>CBDBPR010000001.1:0-78108 GCA_965208935.1 Longimicrobiales bacterium
GTAAAGTATGTATTTCGGCGGGGTCGCAGGCGGCGGTGGCCAGCAGGATGGCCGTCGCGGCTACGCCGGGCGCAACGGACACGATGGTGCCTCGGCGGTAGGGGCTCATGCCGGCTCCGGCACGGGCTGCGCCGCAACGGGATTCGCCATCGCGCCAACGCTCGGCACATCCAGTTCGTCCCTCGTGACGCCGTAGAGAAGGCCTCCATACACCGATGTCAACCGGAATCGATCGGGGAGAATCACCACCCACTTCTGCATCGCCTCGATATCGACCACGACCCAGTGCCCGCGTTCATCGTCGACGCCCTGGCGCAGCCAGAACACGTGATCGCCGGCAGGGATGAGGCGTGTCGCGACGGACCAGTATTCGGGTGCGTCAATCTCCATTTCTCGTGGCAGATCTCGACTGGCGAATCGTTCCCTGATGTCCTCCTCCAAGTCGTCCAGATCCCGCTCCGTGACCGAACGTCCTGCGAACCCCAGATCGAGAGTGTCGGCTCGGACCAGGCCCGCTTCCGGGGAGACTATCGTGAGCCTTCCGGCAACACCGTCGGCGAGGACGACGGCGGTGTCTCCGAGAACGGCCCACGCTCCGGCCGCGCCGAAGTGGGTGGTCTGGACGGCTCCCGTCACGGCTGTCTTCCAACCCGCCCCTCGCCCGCGGAAGGAGAGCAGGGTGTCGGCGGATTCCCCGGCGGTCGACACGAGAACGACGTGGTTGCGCAAATCGTACACGACGTCTCGTGAAAAGGAGATCCGGTAGTTGGCGGGAATCATGCCGACCGTGAAGCCACCATTCAGCGGTACCGCGTCGGTGAGTGGCTTCTCCCCTCCACCCGGGTCGGCGAAGTGCTGTGCCCGCACGGTTTCCAGGTGGCTGCCGTCCAGCGAGAAACGGACGTACCTGCCCTGCCGGAAGTCTCCAACGGTGAGAATGGAGTCGATGCGGACGATCCCGGGGCTCAGGAACTCTCCCGGTCCGTTTCCCTCTCTGCCGAATTCGGTCAGAAGACGGCCGGCAGCGTCGAACCTCAACACATGGTTGTGTCCCGGATCCGAGACCCAGACGCCCAGGTCGTTGACCACGACGGCGCCGATGCGGGCGAAGAAGCCTCCGTCGTATGCCGCAGGGATCACGGTGGCAACCGGATCCCGGGACAGATCCAGGGTGTCCATTTGTGCCGACGCCGGGTGGGCGCTTGCCAGCAGCGCCAACGCAACTGTCAGGCGTCTCACCGCGGCCACCTCGGAATCGGCCGTCCCGGCGTCCACGGCACGCCTTCGGCTTCCAGTTGCGCCTCGAGCGCGGCCAGGTCCGCTTCCACCAGCGCCCGCAGCGCCTCGGACATCTCGGCCAGCTGAGCCGACGCCACCGCGTAGCTGTCGCGCTGGGTGGTCGTGGGCGCGGACGTCGCCCTGAACTGCGCGCCCACGATGCGCGAAACGCGCTGCATGACCGACGGCGGCGCGAACTCGGCCCGGTCGAGGGCGGTGCGGTCGCGTGACAACACGCGCCGGATGTCGAAGAGGCGCGCCTCGAAGGCGGTGATGCGCGCCTCGTATGGCGCCGCGTCCACGCCGGGGGCAGCGCGGACCGCGCGGCGGAGCAGCGCCAGCCGCTCCGAGGTCTCGCGGGCCGCGCGGTCGGTGGCGATGGCGGCCCGCTGCAAGGCCGCCACTTCGCGCTGGAAGGCCAGCAGCGCGTCCCCGTCGGCGGCGGCGAGGGTGGCCGTGCCGAGCGGCTTGACCGTGAAGGATCGGGGCGCCGTGAGGTCTTCGTGGCCGTCGCCGGTCACCAGGACGAGGCGGACCGAGAACTCGCCGGGGGCCACCATCGGGCCATCCGCCTCGCCGCCCCCGGGCGAGGGAGGCTGCAGCGACGCGTACCGCAGGTCCCAGGCAATGCGGTGCAGCCCCGCCCTCCGCGGGCCGGGAACGCGCCGCACCACATCGTCGGCCGCGTCGGATACCACTACGAGCACCTCGGGAGGCCGTTCCATGTCTTCGGCCGTGAGCGTGGCCTGGTCGGGGTAGGCGATGTCCGCGCCCCGCGCCAGGGCCTCCCGCTCCAGCCGCTGCCGACGCTCCTTCAGCGACTCGTGGCTGCCCGGCAGGTAGTACGTGAATACGGCGCCGAAGGGGGGGTTGGGCGCGGTGAAGAAGGCGTCGCCGAAGGTCCCCTTCTCCTGCCCGCCCAGCGGGCGCGCCGGGATGTACGCCCAGGGGTCCTTCACGGGGAACAGGTGGGCCGGGCCCGCTGCGGCGCCCGCACCCGCGTCGCCCGCCTCACTCTCCCCGCTGGCCGCCCCCGCCACCGCCTCGTCCATCTCCCTGAGCGGGGAGTAGTCGTCCAGGATGTAGAACCCGCGCCCGAACGTCGCGAGCACCAGGTCGTCCTCGCGGCGCTGGATCTCCAGGTCGCGCACCGCGATCGTGGGCAGGCCGCCGCGCAACCTCACCCACGAGGTGCCCCCGTCACGCGTCACGAAGAGCCCGAACTCGGTGCCCAGGAAGAGCAGATCCGGGTCGACGTGGTCCTCCATGAGCGTCCAGCTCGACTGCCCGTCGGGCACGTCCCCGGTGATGTTCGTCCAGCTCGCGCCCCGGTCGTCGCTCCGCACCACGTACGGCGCGAAGTCGCCCTCCTTGTGGTTGTTGAAGACGGCGTAGACACGGTCCCCCATGTGCCGGGACGCCACCACATCGGCTACGTAGGCCATCGCAGGCACCGCCGGGAACGTCTCGTGCCGGTTCCAACTGCCACCGCCGTCCTCGCTGACCTGCACGAGTCCATCATCCGTCCCTACATACAGCAGCCCTTCGACCAGAGGCGACTCGTCGAGCGCCACGATGGTCCCGTAGGGGGAAGTGAAGACGTTCTTCCAGACGGCCTCGGGCGGCCAGATCCGGCCCATCACCGGACGCTGGTTGCGGTCGAGCCCGCGGCTGAGGTCTCCGCTGACGGCTGTCCACGTCTCGGCGCGGTCGTCGGAGCGGAAGAGCTTCTGGGCCGCGAAGTAGATGCGGCGCGAGTTGTGCGGGCTGATGATCAGCGGCGAGTCCCAGTGCCAGCGGAGCGCCCCCTCCCCCGCCTCCGGCTGCGGCTGGATGTCGAGCTCCTCACCGCTGGCCCGGTCGTAGCGGACGATGCCCGCGTACTGGGACTGCGTGTAGACGATGTTCGGGTCCTCGGGGTCGACGCGCGCCTGGAATCCGTCGCCGCCGTGGGTGATGAACCAGTCGCTGTTGCGGATCCCGTGGACGTTGTCGGTGCGCGACGGGCCGCCGACGGACGAGTTGTCCTGCGTGCCGCCGTAGACCGTGTAGAAGGGGGACATGTTGTCGATGCCGACGCGGTAGAACTGCATCAGCGGCATGTTGCCGGAGACGTAGCGCCAGGTGCGGGTGCCGTCGAAGGTCTCGTACAGGCCGCCGTCGCTGCCGACGAGCATGTAGTCGGGGTCGTCCGGGTCGAAGATGATCTCGTGGTTGTCGACGTGCTTGAAGCGCGTGTTGACCTGGTCGAAGGTGCGCCCGCCATCGTTGGTGACGTGGATGATCACGTCCACCGCGTACACCCGGTCCATGCGGTGCGGGTCCGGGTAGAGCTCGCCGTAGTACTGCGGGTCGACGACGATGTAGTCGGACATGCGCACCCACGTCTCGCCCCGGTCGGGCGAGCGATAGAAGCCGCTACGGTCCTCGGTGGCGGCGGCATTTGCGTAGAGCACGTCGGGGTCGATCGGGGAAACCGCCAGGGCGATGCGGCCGAGGTCGCCGGAGGGCAGCCCGCTGGTGATGTCGCGCCAGGTTTCGCCGCCGTCGTTGCTCTTCCACACGCCGGATTCCGGGCCGCCGGCGACCAGGATCCCGACGTGGCGGCGGCGCTGGAAGGCGACCGCATATAGAACGTCCGGGTCGCGCGGGTCCATGGCTACATCGGCGATGCCCGTGTTCTCGCTGATCTCGAGGACCGGGGCCCAGGTGGCGCCGCCGTCGGTGGTCTTGAAGAGGCCCCGGTCGCCGCCGGGAGCCCACAGACCGCCCATCGCGGCCGCGTAAACCACGTCAGGGTCGCGCGGATCGATCAGGATCTGGCCGATGTGCTCGGAGGTCCGCAGGCCGGTGTTCGACCAGGTGCGCCCGCCGTCGAGGCTCTTGTAGACGCCGTCGCCCCAGCCGACGCTGCGCTGGCTGGTGTTCTCGCCGGTCCCGAGCCAGATCACGTTGGAGTCGGTGGGGTCGATGGCGATGGAGCCGGTGGAGTAGGCCGGGTAGTCGTCGAAGATGGGTGTCCAGGTCGTGCCGCGGTTCTCGGTCTTCCAGACGTTCGACGAGGAGGTGGCCACGTACCACACGCTGCGGTTGGCGGGGTCGACCGCCACGTCCGCGATCCGGCCGGACATGAAGGCCGGACCGATGCCGCGGAGTTCGAGGGCGGAGAGGAGTGCCTCGTCGACGGTGGGGGACTGGGCGTGGAGGGGGGCGACGGTGGTGAGGAGGGTGGCCGCAAGGGTGAGGGCGGTGGTGGGGAAGCGGCTCATGCGGGGCCTCGGTCGTAGTTGAATGGGCGGTTGGCGCGGCAGCTAGCAGGATGCTTCCGGTGGCGCGCCCCCGCAATCACCCCAGCTCCCAGAACTCCCCGTCCAACCCCGCATCCCATAGCAGCGCCTGCCTGGCCCGGGCCGAATACGGCCGCCATGCGTCGTCGAGCCGCCCCGCGTACCAGTCCCGGCTTAACTCGCCCAGCACCTCGACCGGCACGATGGCGCCGGGATCCCCGCCCCGCCCCCGCTCCCACGCTCTGGCATCCCCCTCCGACCGGAAGGCCACGATGTTGCGTCAGGTGAAGCCGATGTCGTCCCAGAAGTCGCGCACGGGCACGGCGAGGCGGACGACGGCTCCGAGAGGCCCGGCTCGCCCGCGCGTCATGGTCAGCTCGAAACGCGTGCCCGAATGGGGGCAGCGGGTGCGCGTCCGGCCATCGGTGCCGAAAAGTACAGGGATCGCCAGGGCATCCCAGGCGCAGTTGGCCCAGTACGCGCCGATCGGCGTCTCGACCCGGTACGGCGTGGGCACCGCCGAGAAGGGATGGGCCATCCAGACTTCGCCGTCGTCGTCCAGCGCCAGCACGCAGGCGTCGGCGAGGAAGCGGAGGGCCTGGTCGATCTCGGTATCGGCTGCACCGACGTCGGCGGCAAGTTCGGCGCGCGAAGGCACCGTCCCGTTGTCGCGGATCCGGCGGTAGAGGTGGCCGCGCAGGCGCCACGCAAAGGCTTCGGCGGGCGGTGTCATGGGGTTGTCGAGGCACTCCGCCGTCTCCCGGCCAGCCACGAATCCAGACTCAATCGATCCTCTTCGAAGAGCGCCAGCATCACGATCAGCAGCAGCACGCGCGGGATCACATGGGTGTGGAACGCGTACAGCGGCTCGGCCAGGAGGTGCCCGAAGGTGACCACGACCAGGACGCACCCCAACCCGACCGCCGCCGGGAAGCGCTTCCAGCCGGCCAGCATGAGAGCGCCGCCGATCAGCTCCACGTACGGGACCACGACGCCGGTGAACCACAGCGACCATTCCGGAAGCGGGCCGGAGGCGTAGGGTTCCACGAACAGGCCGCGGGCGTGCTCGACCGCTCCCAGCCTGAACACCTTCCAGAATCCGGCGGCGAAGAAGATGAGCCCCAGGATCACCCGTGCCACGAACACGGCCCAACACTTCGGCGTCATCGCATGTCCTTTCCCCACCGGGCGCCGAAACCTTGTCGGCGACGGCCCCGTAGTAACCGGTTCACGCAGGTGGACAACCTTCACTCTCGACACACGGCGAAGCAATGAGACCGACGACCCACAACGCCAGGGACCGCGTCGCGGCCGCGACCAGGGAGAGAGCGCCATAGAACGGTAGACAGACGTTCATCGGGACCGAATCGGCCCTCCGGCGCTCGCACCGCCAGGGGGCCGATTTCTTATTCAGGAGCCAGCAGAAAGCATGTCACACCTGACACAAGACAGACGGATTATCGAGCGCTACACGGATCAGCCGGCGCGCATGCCCGCCGAGTTGCGGGGGCGCATCGAGGACCGCTGGGACGGGGAGTCCGTGCAGCTCTACGCGATGGCCGACCTGGACGAGGCCATGGCGCTCACCGAGCGGTGGTTCGCCGTTGGGCCCTCGCGTGGCGCGACCGCGACCCGGCGCAGCGACGGCTCATGGAGGATCGACTCCTTCGAGCGTCGTGACGTCGAGGCCGTCCGGGAGATTCCGGGGCTGAGCAGCACGGTCCTCCTGGTGCTGGGGCCCGCGGGTGAGCGGCCCCTGGCAAGTCTGCGCTACACGCATCGTCAGCGGCGCGCGATGGAGAACCTCCGCTTCGTGCTCGAAGCCGGTGTCGAGCAGGCGGCCACCGTGACTTCCGTCGACCACGCCGACGCACCGTCGCCCGCCGACGCGGACCTCGAGTACGAAAGAGGCGTGGCCGGCCCCGTGCGCGAGGCACAGGCGCTGGTGGGGGGCACGCGCCGGGCAGTTCTGTGGAGGCTGCTCAGCTACCTGGGACCTTACAAGTCGCGGTTGCTGGCCGGTTTCGCGGCGGCGGCCTTCATCACCGGGGTGAGCCTCGTGCCGCCTTTCCTGGCGGGGTACCTGATCGACGAGGTCGTCAGACCGGCGCGCGACGGGTCGCTCGCCCTGGCCGACGCCCTGAGGACGGCCTGGGTCGCGGTGGCGGGCATGGCGTTGATGTACCTCGTGCGGGAGGGGGCCGCCCACGTCCGCCTGAAGCAGATGAGCGTGCTCGGAGAGTACGTGGCGCGGGATCTGCGCACCGAACTGTACGAGCACCTGCAGCGCCTGAGCCTGAGCTTCTATGCCAGAAAGAAGACGGGCGGTCTCATCACGCGGGTCAGCTCGGACACGGACCGGCTGTGGGAGTTCCTGGCCTTCGGGATCGTGGACGTGTCGCTGTCGGCGGTGATGCTCGTGGGGCTGAGCGCGGTGCTGCTCAACCTGGACTGGCGGCTGGGTCTGGTCATGATCCTGCCCGTGCCTCTGCTGTGCTGGTCGATCTTCCGGCACGGCGAGCGCATTCACCGCCTGTTCGCGCGGGCGTGGCGGAAGTGGTCGGGACTCACGGACATCCTGTCCGACACGATCCCCGGGATGCGCGTGGTGAAGGCGTTCAACCAGGAGGACCGCGAGAAGCGGCGGTTCGATCACAGCAACGACTCGGCCATGCGCGAATTCAACCGCATTCACCGTGTCTGGACGGTCTTCTGGCCCGCTCTGATGCTGGGGATTCACGTCATGACCATGGCCGTGTGGGCGCTCGCCGTGCCACGGCTGCTGGGCACACCCGGGAGCCCCGGCAACCTCACGCCGGGCACGTTCGTCTCGTTCCTCCTGTACATGACCATGTACGTGCAGCCCATCGAGGTCATCGGCCAGATGGCCCGGGTGATGAACAGGGCGACGAGTTCGGCCCACCGCGTCTTCGAGGTGCTGGACACGGAGCCGGAGGTGCGTGACGCGGCGCGGCCCGTGCGGCTGGAACCGGTGCGCGGAGCCGTGGCGTTCGACGCCGTGACCTTCGGGTACGACGGCGTCAAGCAGGTGGTGAAGGGCGTGTCGTTCTCGGTCCAGCCCGGCGAGATGATCGGACTCGTGGGACCCTCGGGCGGGGGAAAGACGACCGTCACGAACTTGATCGCCCGCTTCTACGACGCCACGGGCGGGCGCGTGCTGATCGACGGAACCGATGTCCGCACGCTCGACACCGGACACTACCGGCGCCAGATCGGGATCGTGCTGCAGGACCCGTACCTGTTCCACGGCTCGATCCTGGAGAACATCCGCTACGGCGACCCGGAAGCGTCGCTCGACGCGGTGGTGGAGGCGTCGCGGGCGGCCAATGCGCACGACTTCATCTGCCGGCTGCCCCTGGGCTACGACACGGTGGTCGGGGAACAGGGGCAGACGCTGTCCGGGGGTGAGCGCCAACGCGTGTCGATCGCCCGCGCGATCCTGCACGACCCGCGGATCCTGATCCTGGACGAGGCCACGTCGGCGGTCGACACCGAGACCGAGCGCAAGATTCAGGAGGCGATCGACCGGCTCGTCTCGGGGCGCACCGTGTTCGCCATCGCCCACCGGCTTTCGACGTTGGCACGAGCGGACCGGATCTTCGTAATGAAGAACGGCCACCTCGTCGAGGCGGGCACCCAGGGGGAGCTGTTGGCGATCGAGGACGGAGTCTACAGAAGGCTCTACGAGTTGCAGATCGAAATACGAAAGGACGATTGAAAGTGAGCAGAACGAGAGGAAATGGGGGGACTTCGGGCCCGGGCCGGGCCGTGCTCCGGTGGCGGCCTGACCACCAGCTGTGGGCCGAGACCGGGGGACGCAGCGCGCCGGTCGTGGTTCACCGGTGCTTTCCGTGGTCCGATCCGGCCCGGCACATCTCCCTGCGGGACCATGACGAAGAGGAGTTCGCCTACGTTCGCGACGTGTCGGAGCTGGACGATGAGTCGCGCGCCGCGCTCGAGCGTGCGCTTGTCGCGGCGGGATTCCTGCTGGAGATTACCGCGGTTGAAGACGTCTCCGAGGAGGTTGAGATCCGGCACTGGGCAGTCCGAACACGCCAGGGGTCGCGGCGGTTCCAGACACGGCTGGACGACTGGCCGGTCCGGATCGCCGGCGGCGGCCTGCTGATACGCGACCTGGCCGGAGACCTGTATCACGTCCCCGATCCGGAGGCGCTGGATTCGGCGAGCCGCGAATGGCTCTGGGCGTACGCCGGATGATGGTGCAGCGCGACTACATCCTGCGGGTGATCGAGGAGTTGGGCGCGGTGCTGATCGCGCTGCGCAGGGCGATCCTTGGCGGCACGGCGCGGGCGGGCGATGTGGACGACACCCTGCGGCGCGCGGCAGCGGGCGCGGGCATGGATCTGGAGCTCGCCCGCGCGGCGTCCATCGACGCGCTTCCCGCGATGATGGCGCCCACGGGCGAGGTCGATCCCGCGCGCTGCTGGCTGCTGGCCGAGGTGCTGATGACGGACGGGGTGAGCTTGCTGTCCGCGGGAGAGACGGAGCTGGCGCATTCCTCCCTGGCCAAGGCCGCCGCACTCTTCACGCTGGTTGCGCCGCAAGGGGCCTTCCTGACCGGATTCCCGGAGGCCGGCGAGCGCATTGAGGAGATCGAAGCGATGCTGGCCGGGATCACGCCCTCCGGAAACGGACGGTCATCCTGACGGGACGAGCGTCGGCATCACCTCGCGAATGACCCGCGCCGCGCGCTCGGCGTCGCTCATGGACACGTCACGGTGCATGACCGCCCGCACATCGTGGCGGCCGGACACCAGCATCCTGACGCCGCGCTCGATGCACGCGTCCACGAAGTCGCCCGCCCGGTAGCGCACGGCAAAGCGCAGGATGTTGGTCTCCACGTGGTCCCGGACCAGGTCCAAGCCCGGGACCCCGACCAGCGCATCGGCAAGGAGACCCGCCCTGGCGTGATCCTCCGTGAGGCACTCGCGGTGGTGCTCCAGCGCGTACAGCGCCCCCGCCGCGATGACGCCCGCCTGCCTGAACCCGCCGCCAAAGAGCTGCTTGAACCGCCTCGCCCGCCGCACGAAGGTCCCGGAACCGGCCAGGGCCGAACCCACCGGCGCACCCAGCGCCTTCGAAAAGCACACCGAAACGCTGTCGAAGTCGCGTGCGTAACGGGCCGGCGGGATGCCGGTTGCGGCGGAAGCGTTCCAGATCCGCGCGCCGTCGAGGTGGCAGCGCAGCCCGGCGGCGCGGGCAACGCCGACGACCGCGTCGATTTGCTCCACGGGCCAGATGCTCCCTCCCCCGCCGTTGTGGGTGTTCTCCACGCAGAGCAGGGTCGGCGGGGGGGCGAGCGTGGAGGGCGAACCCGAGTGGGACGTTCCGAGCGCGTCCCGTACCTGATCGGCCGTGAAGATCCCCCGGTCGCCCGCAATGCGCTGAGCGGTGACCCCCGACAGCGCCGCCGGCCCTCCCCCCTCCGAGCGCACGACGTGCGACGCGGCGTCCATCAGGACGAGGTCGCCCGGCTCGGTATGGGCGCGGATCGCCACCTGGTTCGTCATCGATCCGGTCGGCATGTAGACGGCGTCTTCCTTGCCGAGCAGTTCGGCCGTCCGTGCCTCCAGGCGCTTGACGGTCGGGTCGTCGCCGTACACGTCGTCGCCGACGACGGCCTGGGCCATCGCCTCGCGCATGGCCGCCGTGGGGTGGGTGACGGTGTCGCTGCGGAGATCGATCATGCGAGAAGACTACTCAAAGTCGACATCCATGACATCCTGGAGTGGGAGGTATCCGACCTCGCGGTAGATCTTGTTGGACGTGGGATTCGCGAGGTCGGTGTAGAGGACGCAGTGGCTGAATCCCAGGTCGAGCGCATGGCCGCTCAGGTGGGCCACCAGCGCGGTGGCGTAGCCGCGGCGGCGATGCTCGTCGGGGGTGTAGACGTAGCCGATGCGAACCCCGTGGCGTGTGCGCGCCGGGAAACCGGCCATCGAGACGGGCTCCTTGTTCACCCAAAGTGCCAGCAGGCGGTTCCCGCGCTCCCCGCCACACAACCGCTGGGCGTGCTCAAGGGGGTCTCCCGGATCACTCAGACCGCTGTCCCGCACGAACGATTCCAGCCACCGGGCGACGAGCGGGATATCTGAGGGTCCGGCGAGCCGCGCTTTTCCCGGGGTGCTCCGTGCCGGTGCAATCACGCGCTCCAGGATGTGGATCCGCTGCCGAGCTCCGGGCGTGGCGCTCACACCCCTGAGTTCGCTCCAGGCGTCCCCGAAGGCGCGGGCAACCGTGTTCGGCGCCAGGACCGCCGGTATCTCGTCGTACACTTCGGCCACATCCCGGGCCAGCAGCGGGACCGCGTCCAGGGGCATGCGCGTCAGGCCCACCTTGTAGGGCGGCGTGCGGAAGGCGCAACCGACGACATCGTTGCCCGACTCGATCGTCGCGAAGTAGAGAAGGGGTGGGGATGCCGGCGCGGCGCCCGAGGAAGACCCTGCAGAGTGCGCGGATGCCCCCGCGGAACCCGACGACGACGCCGGGCGGGCCCCCACCAGCGACGCGGCTACGCCCAGGGGCAGGTTGTTCTCGGCCTCGCGCTGCAGCAGCCAGTACTCGGCCCGGTCGAGGAAGGCGCGCGGATCCGCGTGGCGCACCACCCGCAGACCGCGCATGCTCCGCGGGCCGCGCACCACCCGCGGAACGCTCCCGGCCGACCGGCCGCGCGGTTGCCTACCCGTCCGAGTCTTCGCCCGTGACAAGGGTCCTGATGAAGTCGCCGACGCCCGAAAGGCGGGCCATCAGGGTGATGTGAATGTCGTGCACGCGGTCCTCGCCGCCGTTCCTGCCGTAGTAGTCGCCCACCTCGAAGACGGCCGCGCCGCCGCCCATGGGCGCCTCGATCCCGAAACCGCCGTGCAGCGTGCGTGCCCGCTGGGCGCCGACGAGGGAATAGGGCAGGATGGGCGTCTGTTCCGGAGAGCCGATGATCTTGGAACCGAAGCCCGAGAACATGTAGGCCCGAACGCCATCGTATGACGGAGTGTAGGCCATGAGATCCACGACCACGGTCTCGAAGTACTGCGAGTCCTGAGCATCGTCGAATACGGTCAGACCGTTGGCCAGGATGCTGCTCGCAAGATCTCGCTGCGGAGACCAGCGCGTCGACCGTTCGAACAGCGCCCTGGCTCCATACCAGGAGCCCCTGCGCTTCGCCGATAGCTCCATGCCGTAGGTGGGCCGCCGCGCGGTGCTCTGGTCCCCGCCGTGCTGGGGCAGGAAATACCCGAGCCTGGGGGCGAACGAGATCGCCCAGCCGTCCGGTTGGGATGCGCGTGTCACCGCGTCCGGGCGCGCTTGCGCCGATCCGGCTTCGGACGAGGCGATCGTGGCAAGGCCGGCAACGGCAGTGGCGATGGTGAGGCGGAGAAGTGACTTCATCGGCGGATTCCCCGGGCGTGCGTCCCTGGTCGTGACCGCTGCAACATAGCGCCGCGCCCGCAACTCAGGCCAGCCGAAAGAGCCCGTTCAGCCGTGTGCGCAGCTCAAGGCGATAGCCGCGGGCGGCGAGCCAGCCTTCCAGCTTGGCCGACCGCTGCCCGTCGCGCCCACCGGCCTTGAGTTCGACGACGAGGTGCCGGGGCCACAGTCCGCGTCGCGCTTCACGCAGAAAGGGCTGGATGACCTCGGTCTCATGCCCCTCCACGTCGACCTTGAGGCAGTCGATGCGGTCGAGCCCCGCGTCCTTCACGATGTCGGCCAGGGTGACGACCTGCACGGGAATCTTGCGCCCCACCCCAGGTGAATCCCCCGCCACGACCAGCCGCCCCTCGCCCGAGTTCCGCGGATCGACAACCAGCGCGCCCGTGCCCCGTGCCGCGCCCACCGCCGCCTCCACCACGCGCACGCGTTCCTGCGCGCCGTTGACACCCACGTTGAACCGGAGCTGCCGCGCCAGATCGGGGTTGGGCTCCACTGCAACCACGCGCGTGGAAGCGCGGACCAGCGACAGGATCCAGAAGGAGTAGCCGCCGACGTTGGCGCCGACATCCACGAAGGTGAATCCCGGCCTCGCCCACTTCGCGAGAAGCCTGCGTTCGGCCCGGTCCCAGGAACGGGGCAGAAACAGGATCCTGGCCTCCGAGACCGAGCGGTCCGGGTAGAGGCGCAGGCGCTGCCCCCAGACCACCGTGTCGACGGGGCCGGTCAGGTGACGGCGCGCGGCGCGGCGGGCGAGAAGCGCGAACCTGCTCCACGGCCGGCCGCCGGGAAAGAAACGCGCCACGCGCAGCCACAACGCGCCACGTCCGCCCGCGCGGCATTCGCCCCAGGCGCCGGATTCGCCGGAGGCGTCCACAACCCGAGCATCCCCCTCGCCCATATTCGCTTCCCGCCTCTCTCAACGCCTGTTTGCCGCGACGTTATCGTAGTTGCTGTCGTTCATCCCCAATCAAGCGGCTCTTCGGTCCGCGCGGAGACTGAATCAACATGAACCCCGCTCCCGGCGGGACGCTCACTTCCGGCCACATCGCGCGGTTCTGGTCCCCCCTGGCCGCGACCTGGGTCATGATGGCGCTCGAGGGCCCGCTCATCGCGGCCACCATCGCGCGCCTGCCCGAAGCCAAGATCAACCTGGCGTCGCACGGGGTGGTCTTTGCCATCGCAATCCTCGTCGAGGCGCCGGTGATCATGCTCATGACCGCGGCCACGGCACTGGTGCGCGACCGGGACAGCTACCGCAAGCTGCGCGTTTTCGCGCACGGGCTCAACGCGCTCTCCACGCTGCTGGTCGTCCTGCTCCTGGTACCGGCCGTCTTCGAGCCGCTGATCCTGGGGCTCCTCGATCTTCCGCGCGAGGTGGCCGACATCATCTACGGAGCGTTGTGGATCTACCTGCCCTGGCCGGCGGCGATCGGCTACCGGCGCTTCATCCACGGTGTGATGATCAGCGGGGGCAAGACTCGGCAGGTCGCGGTCGGCACCGTCTTCCGTCTGGCGTCCATGGCGGGAACCGCGTTCGCCCTGCCCGCGTTCACCGACCTCCACGGTGCCTGGGTGGGCGCCGCCAGCCTGACCGTCGGCGTGTGCGTCGAGGCGGTTGCGGCCCGCATCATGGCCACCGGCGCGATTCGGCGGGTGCTCGCCACCTCGCCCGAGGGGAGCGGGACCGCGCCGATGAGCTACCGGGCGATCCTCGCCTTCTACTATCCCCTCGCGCTGACCTCGCTGGTCGCGCTGTCCACGCACCCCTTGCTCACCTTCTTCGTGGGCCGCGCGCGCGATCCGCTCGAGTCGCTGGCCGTGCTTCCCGTCGTGCACTCGCTGTCGTTCCTCTTCCGCGCCGCGGGACTCAGCTACCAGGAGGCCGCGATCGCGCTCACCGGGAACGACTTCGAACACCGCCGGCCCGTGGGACGCTTCGCGGTACGAATGGGTCTGGCGACCACTGCGGCCTACGCGTTGATCGTCCTCACCCCGCTCTTCGGCGTCTGGTTCGAAACCGTGTCGGGGCTGACGCCCGAGTTGTCCGGATACGCCAGGATCCCGGCACTCGTGCTGATCCCCGTGCCCGGGCTCGGCTTCTGGCTGGCGCACCAGAGTGCGATTATGGTGCTGATGCGCTGCACCAAGGCGATCACGATGGCCACGACGCTCGGTTTGCTGGGCATCCTGGTCATCTTCCCCGTGCTGGCCTGGGGGCTGGGATGGGTCGGAGCCACGGCGGCCGTCGTGGCCTTCCTTGCGGGGCGGCTCGTCTCGAATTTCTACCTGCACCGGATTGATTCACGATGAGCATGAGCAGGATCAGCCGCCGCCGCTTCGTCTCCGCCACCGCCGGCTGCGCCTCGTACCTGGCCGCCGCGGGACCCCTGCTGAGCGCACCCGCGCTGCGCCGGTGGAGCGGCGTGGGGGCGCGCCGGATCGCCGCCCAGACGCCCTTCGCGCGCATCGAGGAACTGGGAGACGGGATGTTCGCGATCATCTCCACGCCGCTGAACGGCGACTACACGACGGTGTGCAACGGCGGCATCATCGGGGGGTCGTCGGGAACGCTGGTGGTGGAGGCGTTCGCCACGCCCGGGGGGGCGGCGTGGGCGGCGGAGCAGGCCCGGGTGCTTACCGGGCGCTGGCCCACGCATGTCGTGGTGACGCACTACCACGGGGACCACTCGGCCGGGCCCGCGGGGTACGCCCAAGACGGCGAGAGCGCGCCGCAACTTCGAGCCACCGCCGTGACGCGCGACCTGGTGCAGGGCTCGCCGGGCGACGAGGCGGCGAAGGCCCCGTGGGCGGACGTGGTGGTCGTGCCCGAGGACGGTCCGCTCGAGATCGACCTCGGCAGCCGCGCCGTGGCGGTGGTGCCGCGCGATGGCCACACCGCGAGCGACCTCTCGGTGGAGGTGGACGGGGGTGAAGGCCCCGTGTGGTGCGGCGATCTGGTGTGGAACGCCATGTTCCCCAACTACATGGACGCGGTGCCTTCACGGCTGTCGCGTGCCGTCCGGGCGCTGCAGGCGATGGGCGCCGACACCTTCGTGCCAGGACACGGTCCACTGGCGGACGCCGAGGCCATGTCCCGATACGTCGCGCTCATCGATTCCGTCGAAGAGGCAGCACGGAACGCGCGGCGGCGCGGCATCAACTCGGACGACGCGGCGGCGGCCTATGCGGTTCCCGCCGAGCTGGGCGAGTGGATGATGTTCAGCCCGAACTACCACCAGCGCGCGATCCAGGCCTGGCTGGACGAACTGGGGGCCGCAGCGCGCGCCTGAACCGTTCCCCCAGCCCCCGCAGCCGCTCCACCGGCTCGTTGCTGAAGACGATCCGCACGAACCGGGCCGCGTTTTCCCGGCCCCAGTGGGTCATGGGCGTCGCCGCCACCTTGCCGTGCTCCAGCAGCCGCGTCGACGCCTCCGCCCCGTCGTAGCCGAGCGCTCCCGTGTCGACCAGCAGCGACCAGCCTCCGTCCGCGCGCACGACGGGCAGCCCGTCCAGTTCCGCCTGCACCGTGTCGCGCCTGCGCTGCCACTCCGCGACCGCGTCGGTCACGCCGGCTCCCGCAGGATCGACGAGCGCCGCCAGCGCGCCGGGCTGCGCGATCCCCACGGGCGTGACGACATTGTAGATGCTCACCAAACCAATTCGGTTCATGATCCGGCGCGGTCCCGTCACCCAGCCGACACGCCATCCGATCATGCGGTATTCCTTGGATACGGAGCCGACCGTGATCGTGCGGTCCGCGAGTCCGCCCACGCTGGCGGGGTGAAGGTAGCGGCGGCCGTCGAAGAGGATGCGCTCCATCGCGGCGTTGTAGACCAGCCAGATCCCGCGCTCCTCGCACACGCGGGCGATTTCGTCCCAGTCCTCGCGAGTCAGCACCGCGCCCGACGGGATGGACGGGTTCATGAGGAAGATCGCGCGGGTGCGGTCGGTGACGGCGTCGCGGAAGCGGTCGAGGTCCAGCGCCCAGCCCCCGCCACGGACCGTGAAGGGCGCGAAACGGGCCACGCCGCCCGCCAGGCGGACCCGGTAGAGCATGCCCGCGTAGGTGGGATCGGTGACCACGACCTCGTCGCCCGGCTCGATGAGTGCGAGCAGCGCGTTGAAGAGCCCCTCGGTGCCGCCGGCGGTGATGACGGTCTGCGCGTCGGGGTCGTAGGGGACGCCGCTCAGCCGGCTCACGTGCGCGGCGGCGGCGGCGCGCAGGTCCGCGCTGCCAAGAAAGGGGAGGTAGCTGTTGGCGTCGTCCTGGCCGGCGGCGGCGCGGGTGGCGTCGATCGCGGCCGGGGGCGGAGGGATGTCGGTGTCGAGGTTCTCCAGGCGGAGGACTTCCGCGTCGGCCTCGGCGGCCTGCGCGACCCGGTCGATCGAGAAGCCGACGATGTCCCCGAGGCGGGAGGGTCGGGAGGGAGGCGGCGGCTGCATCGCGGGGACTACTGCTGGGCACCGCCCTCGGGAGGGGGCGCGTGCCTTTCCCTTTGTTGCTGCTGGGCGGAGGGCGGGCTCGCGTCGGGCACGGAGCCAGGCGGGTCCGCGTCGAGCACGGAACGCCCCACGAATGCGATGACCTCGGCGACGGTCGAGGCGGTGGCGACCGGCCGGGGGAGGCTCCGCGCCCGCTCGAGATCGCCGAGCAGTATCAGGGGCCGGCCGTAGCGGATGGCCAGGTCGACCTCCGAAGCCGTGCCCGAGCTGCCGGGCAGCGCCACGACCACATCCGAGGTGAGCACGTTGACGTGGTTGCGCGAATCCGGCTCCGCGCCCTCCTTCCCCAGTTGCGTGCGGATCGGCAACTCGACCCAGCGGTTGGGATACCCCGGCGGCGACGCGCGCCCGCCGTCCGCTTCGAGGTGCGGGAGGATTCCGATCACCAGCCCCGCGCGCCCCTCGACTTCGGCGAAGGCACGAGAGACCGAGGCCATGACCCCGCGCCCGCCCCCCGTCAGGAGGTGAACCCCCAGCGCGGCCAGACGGCGGCCCAACGGCGCTGCAAGATCAGCATGCGCGCGGGCGCCCGAGCCCATGACGCCGACAATGGGTAGCTTCTTCACACCGCAATCTCGCAACTCGGGAGGTGGCACGCCAATGACGGTCGTCCGCGCGCGGGGCTACGGACCCTACGCCGCCATGTCGGTGGTGGTCGCCAACATGATCGGCACGGGCGTGTTTACCAGCCTGGGATTCCAGCTGCTCGACCTGCAGTCCACCTTCCCCCTGCTGCTGCTCTGGGTGGTCGGCGGCGTTGCGGCCTTCTGCGGCGCGATCTCATACGCCGAACTCGGCGCGGCCATCCCCAGGTCGGGGGGCGAATACACCTTCCTGTCGCGGATCTACCATCCGGTCGCGGGGTTCATCTCGGGCTGGATCTCCGCCACGATCGGGTTCGCGGCACCGACGGCCCTGGCGGCCATCACCTTCGGGACCTACCTCGCCTCGGTGTTCCCCGCCCTGTCGCCCACCTGGCTCGGCGCGGGACTGGTCGTCGTGCTCACCTGGGTCCACGCCACGACCCACCGCAACTCCAGCTTCCTCCAGCGCTCCTTCACGACGGTGAAGGTCGTGCTGATCGCAGCCTTCTGCTTCGCCGCCGCCACCATGGTCGACGCGCCGCAGCCCGTCTCGCTGCTGCCCGCCCCCGGCGACGGCGCGCTCGTCTTCAGCGGCGCGTTTGCCGTCTCGCTCATCTACGTCTCCTACGCCTACACCGGCTGGAACGCGGCCACCTATCTCACCGGAGAGGTGCGCAACCCGGCGCGCACGCTGCCCCGGGTGCTCGGCGCCGGCACGCTGCTGGTCATGGTGCTCTACGCCGCCCTGAACTACGCCTTCCTGCGCGCGGCCCCGATGGCCGAGCTGGAGGGGAGGCTGGAGGTCGGCTACGTGGCCGCGACCCATGTGTTCGGGCCCATGGGCGCGGCGATCATGGGCGTCACCCTGGCCACGCTGCTCGTCTCCACGGTGAGCGCGATGGTCATGGCCGGACCTCGCGTGCTCCAGGTGATCGGCGAGGACTACAGCGTCTTCCGGCGGCTGGGCCGAGTGAATCGGCACGGGATTCCCGCGGTCGCCATCGTGACCCAGGCCGCGCTGACGCTCGCCTTCATCGTCACGGCCTCGTTCGAGTCCATCCTCGTCTTCGCCGGGTTCACCCTCGGGCTGAACAGCCTGTTGGCGGTCGCAGGGGTGCTCGTTCTGCGCGTGCGGGAACCCGATACGCCGCGGCCGTACCGTGCCTGGGGCTTCCCGGTGACGCCGCTCGTCTACATCGGGCTGACGCTGTGGACCCTGGCGTACATTGCGATCGACCGGCCGGCCGAAGCCGCGATGGCCCCAGTGGTGATCGGGGCCGGGCTCGTGTTCTACCTGCTCGCCGGGCGGAGGGCGTGAGGACCTACTGCACGCCCAGCAACTCGATCTCGAAGATCAATACCTGGTTGGGACCGATGTTGGGCGGCGCTCCAGCCTCGCCATAGGCCAGCTCGCTGGGGATCACTACCCGGATGCGGCCCCCCACGGCCATCAGCTTGAGCGCCTCGGAGAAGCCCGGGATGACGTTGTCGACGCCAAAGCTGGCCGGCTGGTCGTCGGTGGCCGGATCGTCGTCGTAGGAGGAGTCGAAGACCGTCCCGTCAGGGAGCGTGCCCCGGTAGTGCAGAATGGCGAGCTGGCCCGATTCGATCCCCGGGCCGTCGCCCTCCTCCAGCACCTCGTACTGCAGGCCGGACTCTGTGGTGACCACCCCTTCCCTGGCCCCGTTGCTCGCGAGAAACGCATCCCCATCCGCTCGGCCTGCCTCGGCGGCGGCGGTCTGGATCGCCTCGCTGAAGGCCGTCATCGCGGTCTGGATTTCCTCGTGCGACAACGCGGGATCCAGGTCTCCAAGGCCGTCGTTGAGTCCTTTCATCAGCGCCGGCAGGTCCACGTGCTCCATCACGTCGACGAGCGATCGGCCCATGTTCAGGCCGATGCCGTAACTGGCCTTCTGGGCGTCGGTTTCCAGCGTCGGTTCCGGCATGCAGGCGGCAAGGGGCAGAAGCAGGAGCGGCAGGGGCAGGCAGCGGCGAGCGGACATCGGGGTCAACCTTCTCCGGGGAAGCCCAAGGCAGTGAGAAACCCGGGGCAGTGAGTGAAGGTAAGCCCCGGCGGCAATCATGCCAGCAGCAATGCCAGTTGCCGCAGGTCGTCCAGGACGGCGCCGGCGGTCGCTTCCGCGGCGGGCGACCTCAGCCCGGCCGGATTGTGCCACACCACCGCAAGGCCGGCGGCGTCCGCTCCAACGACGTCGAAGGGAGATCCGGCCACGAAGAGGACCTGGTCCGGCGCGGCGTTCATCGCCTTGGCGCCGGCCGCGTAGATGCGCGCGTCCGGCTTGTAGAAGCCCGCCCACTCGGCGGTGACGACCGCCTCGAACGGAGCGTCCACCAGGTCGGCCGCCCGCTGCCCCATTGCTTCGGAGCAGTTGGTTACGACGCCCAACCGTCTGTCCTCGGCCAGACGCCGCAGCACCTGGCCGGCACCCGGCCACGGCGCGAGTTCATCCCACCGGGCTTCCAACTCGTGCGCGGCCCGGCCGGGCAGGCCCACCGCCTCCGCCGAGTCGGCGACGAGGTCCAGATAGGGGACGTAGGCGCCCGCGGCATAGGTGAGCTTCAGGTATTCCATGCGCCAGCGGCGTCCCGCGGCGCGGCCCCCCGCGATGTCGTCCCAGAGCGACCACGAGTCGAGCAGCGCCGACAGCAGGTCGAAGAGGATCACCCCGGGGCCTCGCGCGGCGGGGCCCTTCACGAGAGCTCCGCGTCCGCTTCGATTTCGACGAGAAGGTCGTCCCCCACCGTGTTCGCCCGCACCAGCGTGTTCGCGGGACGAATGTGGGCGAAGCGAAGGCCATGGGCCCGCGCCACCGGCTCCCAGTCCACACCGTCACGAATGAAGACCCGGGTGCGCACGATGTCCTCGAGCGACCCGCCCAGCGATTGCAGCGCCCCGTCGATCTTGTCGATGATGAAATGGGTCTGCGCTCCCGGGTCGCGGCCGCCGATCAGCTGGCCGCCGTGGTTCGAGGTGGTGCCCGACACGTGAATCCGGTTGCCCTTCCGCACTGCGCGGCTGTAGCCCGCCAGCGCTTCCCAGGGCGTCCCGGTGGAAACCCGCGTGGCCCCGTGGCTGGAGGTGACCGGCCAGGGCGCGGGAAAGTGCGTCACATGGTGGCTGAGGTCCCCCGAAGCGGTCAGGAACGGGGGTCGGCGGTACTCGTCGCCGCAGTCGCCGGGGATCGGATCGAGCGCCTCGCACGCCGCCTCCAGCTCCCGGCGCGCCCGGGCGTCCAGTGTGAGTCGAAAGAGCCGGAGGTTGTCCTCGATGTGGCTCCGTTCACCGGGCCTGGCACCCACGATGATGCCGGCGACCGCCGGCTGATCGAGCACATGGCGGCAGGCCACGTTGGCGATGGAGACGTTCTTTTCCGCTAACCCTAACGTAACGTCAGGGTCCGCCCCACCAAGCCGATCCGCAATCCCGCGCACCGTCTGCAGCAGCGCCTGAAACCGGTCCCACCCCCCCGCCTGATCGACGAAGCGACGGTATTTCATCTGCGACCAGGTCAGCGATTCGTCGATCGGCGGCTCCGCGCGGTCCAGCCAGCGGTCGCTGAGCAGGCCGCCCGCCAGCGTCCCGTACGCGAGCAGCTTCACGCCGTGCTCCCGGCAGACCCGTGACATGGCGCTCGCCGCCCGGCGGTCGACCAGCGAGAAGCACACCTGGTTGGACACGATGGGGACGCCGCTCCGGATCGCCATGTCGAGGTGGACGGCGTCGCAGTTGGTGAGGCCGAGGTGCAGGATCCGGCCCGCCGTCTGGTGCTCAGCGAGCAGGAAGAGGTTGTCCAGCCAGCTCGGATCCGCGTAGCTCCAGGGGTGGAACTGCAGCAGATCGATGCGGTCGCTTCCCAGCCGCTTCAGGGCGCGTTCCACCGCGGCGGCCGCCGCGTCCGGGCTCGCGGGGCCCGGTTCGGGCACCCACTTGGTGAGGAGCTGGACGTCGCCGCGGCGTGCCGCCAGCCGCCCCGCGATGACTTCGGCGGAACCGTAGTGGTCCGCCATGTCGAAGCTGGTGAGGCCCGCGTCGGCGTGCGGGTCGAGGGCCCGCGAGGCGGCATCCGGGTCGAGCGCCCGCCCGCCCCTCTCCTGGTCGGCAACCTGCCAGAGTCCGGTCAGGACGCGGGACACCTCGAGTCCCGGGCCCAGCTGTGCGCGCTCCACCTTCATGGCGGAGAGCGGCCCTCGGTCCAGCCGATCATCAACCGCGCGGCAGCTCCCGGAAGAGGGCGCCGGTGTCCGCGCCCTGCCTCCGCATCCGCGCAACGCGCACGAAGAAGATCGCCGAGGCGACAGCCATAACGCCGATCCACACCCAGGTGGAGTGGAAGTACCAGGCGCTCACGTCGGCACTCAGATCCTTGTTGATGTGGACGCCCAGGAAGACGGTGAGCAGAATGACGCCCGCCGTCCCCACCACGAGCTGGCCCGCACGCGCCCTCAGGACCTGCATCCGCGCCGCACGTTCCGGGTTGCGGCGCGCCAGGTTCAGCAGCGACAGGCACATCAGGAGAAAGTTGACAAGCATCGCGGTGACGAGGATGTCGATCCCCAGGAAGAAATCGCCGGCCATGTGGCTTCCCAGGATGCCCACAGTGGCCATCAGGCCACTCGCCAGGAGCGCCGCGTGCGGGGTCCGCCAGCGCGCGTTCACGCTTGCGACGGCCCGCGGGAAGATCCCGTCCTCGCCCCACGCGAACATGAGGCGGGAGACGGCGAGCAGCATGGCGGGCAGGTCGTTGATGAGCGCCACGGCCGCCCCAGCGACGATCGCCACCGTCCAGCCCGTCGGCAACAGGTAGCCGAGCAGGCCGGGGGCGGTGAGGTCGCGGAGCTGCGCCTCCTGGGCCACGAAGCTCCACGGGACCGCGTGATAGATCGCGGCCGTGAAGAGGAGGTAGAACGCGCCCACCGTCACGACCGCGAGGCCCGTCGCAAGGGGCAGATTGCGGCCCGGGTTGCGCGCCTCCCCGCCCGCCTGGGCGATGGAGTCGAAGCCGATGAAGCTGGAGAAGAGCAGCGCGGCGGCCGCGAGGAAGGTACCGATGCGGAAGGGGGCCGCGGGCTCGGGAGGGACGGCCCGCCCCTCGGTGGCCATCAGCGCCGCCCCGAAGTCCCCGTGATCGAACAGGAAGCCGGCCACGATGACCACGCTGCCGAGCGCGAACATGAGGAACATCATCGGCACGAGTGTGACCTGGTACAGGCCGAGGCCGCGCAGGTTCACGATCACGAACGTCCACAGGAACGCGAGTGCGAGGCCGACCCGGATCGGTCCGGTGTCGAGCGCCGCCGCGGTTCCCGCCCATCCCACGGCATCCGCGATGTCCCTCAGGAACGGGATGAGCACGTAGGACACGACGCCGATCGCGATCGAGAGCCCGAACCACTGCGAGAAGCTCGCCACGAACCCCCAGTAGGGGCTGAGCGAGCGGCTCACGTAGATGTAGCTGCCACCCGCCCGCGGCATGGCCGAGGACAGGCTCGCGTAGGCGAGCGCGGCCACCAGCGCCGGAATCGCCGCGAAGAGGTACGAAGGCAGAACGTGGGGCCCGATCCCCGGAACGTTCCGCTGCAGCATGATCGGGATGATGTTGATCGCGGCACCCAGCATCGCGCAGATGCCGGTCGCGGTCAGTCCCAGCAGCCCCAGCCGCCTGCTGAGTCCCGGGGACGGTTCCGCGCCGCTCGCGCCGCCGTCGGTCTTGCCGTTCCTCACGGGCGTTCCCCGGGGCCGGTGGTCCCGGTCGACGTGTGACCGGAGGCGAAGAGCCAGCGGCCGTCGTCGTTGCTGAGCACAATGGTCATCGCCCCCGAAAAGGAGAACCCGTCCGCGCCGCCAATGCCGATCTCCTGCTCGAAGTGACAGCTGGCGACGGCGCTCCCCAGACCGAGCGCCGTAACCGACAGGTCGCGGAGCGTGAGCCTGGTGGACGACGCCATCGCGCCCAGGGCCGCCAGCGACTCGCGCGCCTCCCGGGCGGAGCCATAGCGCACCGCGCCATCTTCGGCCCACTGAAATCCCGGTGCGTCCGAGTAGAACGTGCCGGCCGAATCGAGGTCCATCGCGTTCACCGCGTCGACGTACGCCCCGATCGCGGCACGGGCTTCCCCGGCTATGGTCTCCAGGACGCCGGCGCCCCGGTCGCGCGCGCAACCCGCCGCAACGACGGTCAGGGCGAGTAGCACCAGCAGTCGAAGCGGGTTCAACGCTCAGCCGTGCCGGTCGTGGCTCTCTTCATACCGGATGCGTTCGTGCATCCGATCCCGGGCCTGACCCGCGTCGCGCTTTCTGGCGGCGCGCATCGCCATCTCGCGCGTGGTCGAGGACTTGACGCGCGGCAGCGACAGGCGCCGCACAAGGTTCTCGCTCGCGCACTCCGGGCAGGACGGGGTGCGGCCGCCGAGAACGAGGCGCTCGAAGTCGAGGCCACAGTCCCCGCAGGTGTACTCGTAGATGGGCATGGCTGGAAGGTAAGCCGGGGGCGAGGGGGTGACCAGTACGCGACGCGACGCTAGAACCAGCCGCGCATGAGTCGCGGCTCGAACTCCAGAAAGCGCCCTCCGACGGTGTCGACCACCACGCGCACCCAGCCGATGTCCGGCGAGCCGAAGGTCTCCAGGCGGGTGAAATTGGCGTGGACCGCGCCCGCGCTGTCGCGGAGCGGCTGGTCGACCCGCTGCTCGTGCGAATCGCCGTGGATGAACATGACCGGTCCCGGAAAACTCGCGACCTGCTTCTCCAGTGCGGTCACGAACGGCTCGTAGGGCTCGGACCCCCATTCGCCCCACGCACCTCCCCGTTCCAGGGAGACATTGCCGTGGGCGAAGATCACCACGCCCTTCGCGCTGTAGGCGCGTGCCGCGGCGAAGGTCCTGTCCAGCCATGCCACCGCAGCCTCCGTACGGCGCAGCACTTCGGCGTCGTGCGCGGGGGTGCGACCCTCGAAAACCAGCGTACCGTTCGCGGACCCGACGATATGCACGGTGGCGAAGACGAAACCGCCGCGGCTCCAGCGCGCGTTTTCGGGGAAATCGGCGTAGTCCGGCGTCGCCGCCTGCGAAAGGAGCTGCATCGGACGGCCGCCCAGGCTGGTGTGCGGATCGTCGAAGAAGACGCGCCGGAGGGCGGCCAGACGCTCCAGCGTGTCATAGCCGCCGGGTGCCCTCTCGTGACAGTCGGTCCACTCGTTGTCCCCGGGCGTGTAGACCACCGGGAGCTCCAGCGCATCCAGAGATGCCCGGCGCTCGCGGAACGCCTCGTCCGAGCAGGGAGTCCAGAGGATGTCGCCGATATGTACGAACCACTCGACGTCGGAGGCCGCGACATCCGTGAGCAGCCGCCGATACCGTCCGTTCTCCCAGAAGTAGTAGGGGCCGTCCCCGTAGACGCCGAACGCGAAGGCGCCTGCGGGCGACGGCTCGGCGGCGGGCGGCGTGCAGGCGGCAGCCACCCCGAAGACCGATGCCGCCAGCCAGACCCATCCCCCACCCGATGCCATGGCGCGTCCCCTACGAAACCCTTCGCTTCATTTCCAGCCCCAGGGTCTTCCCCTTCAGGATCGCGGGCACGCCTTCCTCCATCCAGACCGGTGCGGGCGCATCCATCAGGTAGTGATCGAAGAACTGCTGCATGCGGATCGCCCAGTCCTTGCGGTCGGCCTCGCGGCTCAGCCCGTGCCCCTGCCCGTTGTAGTTGAGCATCCACACCGGCTTTTGCAACCGCCGCATGGCGACAAACATCTCGATGCCCTGGTACCACGGAACCGCGCCGTCCTCGTCGTTGTGCATCATCAGGAGTGGCGTGTGGATCTTGTCGGCGTAGAAGACCGGCGAGTTGTGCAGGTACTCGTTCGTGGACTCCCACAGCGTGCCGCCGATCCGGCTCTGCGTACGCTCGTACTGGAACATGCGGCTCATGCCGGACTGCCAGCGGATGCCGCCGTAGGCACTGGTCATGTTGCTGACGGGCGCGCCCGCCTCGGCCGCCGCGAACAGGTTGGTCTTGGTGATCATGTACGCGATCTGGTAACCGCCCCAGGAGTGACCCTGCACCCCGATCCTGTCCTCCTTCACGAAGCCGCGGGCCACGAGGCTCAGCACGCCCGGCACGACCGCGTCGAGGGCGCTCTCGCCCGGGTAGCCGATTTCGTACGGAATGTCGGGGATGAAGACGACGTAGCCGCGGCTGACGTAGAACGGCACCGAGACCGAGGAGCCTCCCGGCCGCGGCGAACGGTACTGGTGGACTCCATCGGACATGCGCTCGTAGAAGTACACCATCATCGGGTACTGCGTGGATGGGTCGAATCCGTCGGGGGTGAAGAGGATGCCCTGGAGCGGGGTCCCGTCGTTGGAGTGCCACTCGACGATCTCCGCCGATCCCCAGCGGTAGTCGGCCTGCTGGGGATTGGCGTCGGACACTTTCACCATCCCGGAGAAGTCAATGTCTACGCCTTCGCCGCCGGTCACCCGGAGGTCGGGGAACTCGCGGAAGTCCTCGCGGGTGATCAGCCAGCGGTCCGCGTCTTCCGCCTTGCCGCGGACGCGGAAGGTCTTGTCGGCCATGATGACCGGTTCCGGCGTGGCGGCCCGGTCGGTGCGGCCGCGGTGGAAGCCGGACTGCTTGCCGAGTTGGTGGAAGGCTTGCCAGAGCGCCTCGCCCTCCGCGATGGCGGGGTCTTCGAAGTCCGTGCGGGCATACCGGAAGCGTGTGCCCGACTCGCGGCCGGCGCCGCCGGTGAGGTTGGTGGTCTCGCCGCTGGCCGGCTCGAAGCGCCAGGCGTCGTAGCGGTCGTAGAAGACGATGGCGTTGTCGCCCTCGGTCCACACGGCGGGGCCGTAGGGGGGCGGCAGGTCCGGATGGTCGTCCAGCTCGTTCCAGACGGCGTGCGGGACCTCGGCGCTCGCCGTCATCGCCTCGCCGCCATCGAGCGCTGCCACCATCCAGTGCCGCGCCTCCCCGTCCCACCAGGACGCGTAGCCGCCCATCGGCGAGATCGACGCGCCGCCAAAGCCCTTTACGCCCTCCGCGACCAGGCGCTGTTCGCCGGTTGCGACGTCGGTCGCGTAGACATCGTTGTAGCGTCCGTCCCACGAGATCAGCTGGCGGTAGGGCACGTCGGTCGCGCCGACCGCGTACGCCGCGTCACCCTCGGCCGCGAAACGCACGGTGGGGATTTCCGGCGTGCCCAGCTGCACCAGCGCGCCGTCGTCCAGATGCACAACGGCCGCGTACGTGCGATTGCGCTCCTGGTTCGCCTGCACGAGCTGCATCGGCTGCAGGTAGGGATCCTTCCAGTTCCACACGTCGAGGGTGACCTTGTCTTCGTCAAGGGTTTCGTCCTCTTCCTCGGGCTCGGGGCGCGGCGCGGTGCCGAAGCGGATGCGGCCGCCGCCGTCCGAAAAGCTGACGTTGCCGTTTTCGCTGACCCACCAGCCGGACGGCACGCCGGCGGTGGCCGAATTGGCCATTGCGGCGCCCGACCAGGAAGGACCGGCCCCGTGGTACAGCGTGAACTCGGGCTGATCGGCTTCGTAATCGTCCCGGTCGGACAGGAACGCGACCTGGGAGCCGTCGTCCGCAACCGCCAGTTGCCTGTAGTTGCCCTCGCCCTCGAGCACGGCGTGCCGGGTCATGTCGTCCAGGTCGACCATGTACGCGCCGTCGCCCGCGCCGTCGCTGGTGGAGGTTGCAAAGGCCAGGACCCCGGCGTCCTCGGCGAAGAAGTAGTCCGTGACCATGTCGTACCGCGTCTCTTCGCCGGTATTCAGGCGTAGCAGCACCAGAGTCGACCCCTCTTCCTTGTCCTTCTCCTCGCCGTCGTCCGCCTCGTCGCCCTCTTCCTCCTCCATTGGCTCCTCGGCTTCTTCAGCCTCGTCCGCCGCCTCCTCCTCGACCGGCACGTAGGCGACCCAGCTTCCGGCGCCCGCTACCCTGTGGCCCTCGACGGCGCCCACCGTGCGCGCCTGCATCCCGCCGCCGCCGCCGAGGGCGACGACACCCAGGGAGTCCTTCGGCAGCGCGTCACCCCTCTTGCCCTCCCGCCGCAGCGAATCCACCACGGCCTCCAGCGGCGGCACCTCGTACACGACGAACCGGGAATCCGAGGTAAACCGCGGGCTCGTTCCCCTCAGGGTCAGCGGCTCGGAGCCTTCGCTCGCGGCGCGGACAACCAGGACGGGGTCGCCCTCCATTGCGGTCAGCACGAACACCAGCCAGTTCCCGTCCGGCGACAGCGAGGGACTGCCTATGGTGTTCCAGTGAAGAGCGTCCTCGTGGTTGAGGGCACGCTGTTGCGCGAGCGCCGGGGCGGCGGCCGCGAGGAAGGCGAGGGAAAGGGTGAGGGCCGTCGTGCGGGGGCGCGCGTGACGCATGGTGGATTCTCCGGTTCCGGGACTTCTGGGACTTCGCGTTGGAAGAACGGGTCTGCCAGCGAAAAAGCTGTGGACGATCCGGCCGGGCCGCCAGTGTCCGTCGACTCAGGCGCCGCCCGTCCCGAACACCGATGCGAGAATGTCGCGGTTGTACCCCACCACAAACGTGGTCCCAACCCGCATCGCGGGAGCCCTGAGCTTGCCCCAGCGGCTGGTGATCATTGCCGCGAGCTCGCTGTCGGACGGCCGGTCCTCGCCGGTGAGGTCCACGCGGACCACCTTCTTGCCCTTCGCCACACAGAGTTCCGTCATGCCTTCGAGCAGGGACGGGGCCTGGTCGGCGGTCACCGGGTTCTTCGTCGCGCTTCTCGTCTCAGCCGCTTCGATATCGTTCTGCGCAAGAAACTCCTGCGTACGCTTGCAGCTGGTTCAGCCAGGGCGGTGGTAGCGCCATTCGAGGTTGCGGCTCATCCGTGGGTTCCTCCCCGTTCGCGGTCCCTTGGGCGCCGGTACCTGTTACCGGCCACTCAAGATAAGCTCGCGGACTTCGACGCGCTCGACACCGAACTCATCCTTGGACACGCCGACCACCTGGCCGCGGCCGACCTCCTCGACAGCGAAGGACGAGGGAACCTCGACGCGGCCCAGGTAGCGGCCATCGGCACCGAAGACATCCCAGCGGAAGGCCGGGGCGCCGCGCTGGTGGTAGCGGCGTGCCCAGAGTTCTCCGGTATCGGCGGTGCGCAGATCGGTGTAGGCGGGGAGCGCCTCCGGCAACGGCATTTCCTGGTAGTTCGCGACCATGGTCCGAATGGAAGCTTCATCCTGCGCGAACGGGTTGCCGGAGTTGCGAACATACGCCTCCAGGTGCTCGTCGGTGCGCGGAGTCGGGGGTTCGGCAAGCCGGACGATCCGGATCAGCGCGCCGGTGTCGTCGAACACGCCGACTTCGTATCGCGTTCCCGCGGTGACGACGACGCCGCGGTCGGACCCGTGCGCCGACGGCTCCGGAGAGAAGGGTACCCTCAAGAGGTTCAGGGACATGTTGGTGCCGCTGCCGGCAGCCGAGACCGACATCTTCATGCCCGGATGGCGGGCCACCGTGTCGATGGGCGCGCCGTCCAGACGGTACCTCACGAAGTACTCCGGCGGGGCCTCGTCTCCTCCGAAGGCCTCCTCCAGACTTTCCAGCGGTGATTCGCCAGCGCTGGGCATGGTTAGAGACCGCACCCGGCTCAGGAAGGTCGCGGGACCCGCGGGGCCGACGGGTGTGATCATGTCCATGCCCTCCACGCCCGCGAGGGTCCCGGTGCCAAGCAGCGTTCCCCGCGGATCGAATCGCGAAATGCGCTGCAGGCGCCTGTCCGCCGCGACGATGCTCCCGTCCGCGAGCAGCCACGCACCGACCAGCGCCTGGAATTCCCCGGGACCGTCGCCACGCGACCCGAAAGAGCGCAGATGGCGGCCCCCGGCGTCGAAGAGCCGGATTTCGCCGGCGCCGTTGTCGGCCACGATCAGGTTGTCATCGCCATCCCGGACAATGCTGACGACACCGTCGAAGAGGAGTTCTTCCGGCCCTTCCAGGGCGCCGATCGACAGCGACGGCTCTGCCCCGAGTTCCGCGTATGGGGCGTCGGTGGGCAGGCTGGTCACGATGGTGATTCCAGCCGAGTCGGCAACCTCCGCGGCCGGGGGTGCGGATGACCGGTCGCCGCCACAGCCGACGAGCGCCAGGGCCGCGATTCCGTGGACGATGCGTCTCATGTTTCCCGTCCTTCCGACCCCCTGCCCGGGGTCTTGCCGTGCCGGACTCGCCAGCCTTACTCTCGCCATTACTCTGGACACAACGTAAAGCGCTTTCGGTTGTCCGTCCTCTCCGTGACCCAGCACCCTTCCATAGGCGAAAGGCATACCCCAATGAATTCGAAAACCCAGCAGACCTCGACAATGATGCGCAGATTCCCGGTTCCGGCCCTGGCCGCCGCGCTCCCCGTTCTGGCCATGGGCTGCGAACGCGCCGGCACGGCCGGCGAGATGCCGATGCAGGACACCGCACCCACAGTCGAATTCGTCAACGCGCGCTCGGCCGCCGACGGCGACGGGGTGCTGCCGTTCAGCGGAGCGGTGTGGGTCGACAACACCTTCTACGTGTCCGGCATGCTCGGGCTGGAAGGGGGCCAGGTTCCGGAGACCGCGGAACAGGAGGCGACCAATGTCCTGGATGGCATCAGGGGCGTCCTCGAGGGCGAGGGGCTGACGATGGACGATCTGGTGGTGGTCCAGGTGTTCGCCTCGGATGTCGCGGACTACGACGCCTTCAACAGCGTCTACCGCACCTACTTCACCGGCGAGTTTCCGGCTCGCGCGTTCCTGGGATCGGGGCCGCTGCTGTTCGGTGCCCGGTTCGAGGTGATGGGGACTGCGGTGCGGCGGTAGGGTCCCCCGCTACCCCAGAATCACGTCGCGCAGCGCTTTCACGCCCTCGACGGCTCGGGCCACGTGCTCGCGCGTGTTGTACACGTGGGGACACAGCCTGAGCCCGCCCGTGCCCGCCCCCGCGATTCCGTGCTCCTCGTACAGGCGGCGCAGCGCACCGCTGCGATCGCCGGGCACCTCGATGATGCAGACGCCACCTGAGAGCTCGGGCTCCATCGGGGTCACGAGCGTCATGCCGAGTTCGGCGAGTCCCTGCTTCAGGGCGGTGGCCAGCTCGGTCACCCGCGCCTCGGTTGCCGGGCCGCCGATCGCGGCGTGGAAGTCGGCCGTGGTGCCGACTGCGGCCAGGCACGCGTCGTCGCGCTGGCCCATCGACTCGAACTTGCGCGCGCCCTTCACGTCCGGATCGGCGTCGCTGCCCCACCCCGGCGCCACGATGTTGGGCCAGATCTCGGCGATCCGGTCCTCCCTGACGTAGAGCACGCCCGCCTCCTTGGGCCCCATGAACCACTTATGGGACGACGCCGAATAGGAGTCGCAGCCGAGTTCGCGCAGGTCGACATCGAGCGCGCCCCAGCTCTGTGCGCCGTCCAGGTGGACGTGGATGCCGCGGGCGTGAGCCGCGTCGACGAGGGCGCGAACGGGCAGCCGCACACCGCTGACGTTCGAGACGTGGGTAAGCGCCAGGACCCGGGTTCGGGCGGTCAGGGCCGCGACGAAGGGGTCGATCAGCTCCTGGGCCGAGGCCGGGTGACGCGGCACGGCTACCCTCTTCACCGTGATCCCGAACCTCGCCGCCCGCACGTCCCACGCCACGTTGTTGGTCGGGTGGTTCTGATCCCAAACAACCACCTCGTCGCCCGCGCTCAGCGGCACGCCGTTGTTGACCGTGTTGTTGGCCTCGCTGGTGTTGCGGACGAGCGCGATCTCGTCGGGGCTGACGCCGAGCTGGGCCGCGACGGCCGCCCGGGACGCCTCCGTAAGCGTGCGGAACTTGGCACGGTTGTTGGACGAGCAGTCGCGGTCGATGTCGCGGGTGAGGTCCTCCACGCGCGCGGCCACGGAGCGCGGCGACGGGCAGAGGTTGGCCGCGTTCATCGGGACGCGTTCCTCCGCGAACGAGAACTGCGCACGGACCTGCTGCCAGTACGACTCGTCGGCTGGCGAGGCGGGACCGGCGGGAGGCCAGGCCGGAGCCGTGGATGCATCGTCCAGGCGCGAGATGGCCGCGGGAAGGACGACGGCTCCGGCGGCCACGTCGGTGAGGAAGGAGCGGCGGCTGGTTCGACGCTTCACGGGCTGCCTCCTGGGGCTGGGCCGAACGGGCGGGTTGCTCTGATCATACCGGTGGGGCAGCTTCCCTTGCCAGTCTTACGGTGTCCGCAGGCACAGGAGAGCACCTTGTCACTGATCGCCCAGCGCATGAGCCACCTGGGTACGGAGAACGCCTTCAAGCTCGGCGACGACATCCAGCGATGCGTCGACAGGGGGATGGACGTGATCCGCTTCAACCTGGGCGCGCCCGATTTCCGCAGTGCCCCGCACCTCAACCGCGTAGCCAGCGAGGCGCTGGACGCCGGCAATTCCGGCTACTGCGACCCCGCCGGCATCCTTCCCTTCCGCGAGGCCATCGCAGCCCATGTGACGCGTACGCGGGGCGTGGAGGTAACGCCCGGGCGCGTGATCGTCACCCCGGGCGCCAAGCCGCCGATCGGCTACACGCTGCAGACCTACGTGGACGAGGGGGACGAGGTCATCTACCCCTCGCCCGGATTCCCGATCTACGAGTCGTGGGTGCGTTTCGCGCGTGCGGTGCCGGTGCCGCTGCCGCTCTCGGACGAGCGCGACTTCGCCTTCACCGCGGACGATCTGGCGGCGCTGATCACCGAGCGGACGAAGGTGATCATCCTGTGCTCGCCCTCGAATCCGACGGGGGGCGTGCTGTCGCGCGACGACCTGGCGGGGATCGCCGCGCTGGTGCGGGAGCGCTGCCGGCCCGACGTGCGCATCTACGCCGACGAGATCTACGAGCACATCCTCTTCGACGGGCTCGAACACGAGAGCATCATGCCGCACGAGGGCATGGCCGAGCGAACCGTTCTCGCGAGCGGCCATTCCAAGGGCTTCGCGATGACCGGGTGGCGCCTGGGATGGGCCGTGCTGCCGACCGAGGAGGAGGCCGCGATCTTCAAGCAGCTCAACATCAACATCATGTCGTGCGTGCCCCCGTTCCTGCAGGAGGCGGGCGCGGCCGCGTACGAGGACCCGGAGTCGGCCGTGCAGGTCGAGCGCATGGTGCGGGAGTTCGAGCGGCGGCGGGACTGGGTCGTGCCGGCGTTGAACGGCATTCCGGGCGTGAGGTGCCGGCTGCCGAAGGGCGCGTTCTACGTCTTTCCCGGCGTGTCGGGGATGTGTGAGCGGCTTGGCGCGTACGACGCGCGGGCGCGGCTGCCGGCCGAGGCGCGCGGGAGGGCGACGCCGGCGGCCATACTACAGATGTTCCTGTTGTACCGCTACGGAGTGGCGTCGATGGACCGGGCGTCGTTCGGCCGGATCGGTTCGGATGGGCAGGACTTCCTGCGGCTGTCGATCGCCAACAGCATGGAGGACATCCGCCGAGGGGTGGAGAAGATCGCTGAGGCTGCAGAGGACGACGCCGGCTTCGCCGAGTTTGTGGGCAGCGCGGACTTCCACGAGCTGTTCGGGTGAGCCTGCGGGTATGCGTAGCGGGCGTCACGGGATGGACCGGGCGCGAGGTGGCCGCGGCCGTACGCGATTCGCACGAGTTCGAACTGGTGGCGGCGGTCGCGCGCCGGGATGCAGGGAGGGATGTCGGCGACGCGCTCGGGTGGGAGGAGTGCGCGGGCGTGGAGATCACGGCCGATCCCCTGAGCGCGCTGTCCCGCGCACCCGATGTCTGGATCGACTACACGCATCCGCTGGCGGTGAAGCACCACGCTTTGACCGCGCTGGAGGCGGGCACGCGGGTCGTGGTCGGCACCTCGGGCCTGGGAGCGTCCGACTACGAGGAGATCGAGGCCGCGGCGGCCGCGCACGGCGCCGGAGTGATCGCGGCGGGGAATTTCTCCCTGACCGCCGCGTGCCTCAAGCACCTGGCCGGGATCGCGTCGCGTCACCTGCCGCACCGGGAGATCGTCGACTACGCCCACGCCGGCAAGCCGGACGCCCCGAGCGGCACCGCGATGGAGCTGGCGGAATACCTCGATACTGTCTCACGCAACCGGATCCACGTGCCCGTGGACGAGATCGTGGGCGTGCCGGGAACCCGCGGCGCCGGCATCGGGGGCACGCAGGTGCATTCGGTGCGGCTCCCCGGCTACGTCATCTCGGTCGAGGTGCTGTTCGGGCTCCCGGGCGAGCACCTCACCCTTCGCCACGACGCCGGCGAAAGCGCCGCACCGTACGTGGCGGGAACGCTGCTGGCGGCGCGCCGGGTCGGTGAAGTCACGGGGCTGGTCCGCGGGCTCGACCGGTTGCTGTTCGGATAGGGGGACGGAGCTGCTCCCGGAGGCTGAGCTGCTCCCGGAGGCTGAGCTGCTCCCGGAGGCTGAGCTACTCCTCCGTGATGACGATTTCGAACATGGACGGCCACAGCTTCCCGGTTACGTAGAAGGTGCCGGTGGCGTCGTCGTAGGCGATGCCGTTGAAGACCGCGCCCGCGTCCGTCGGCCGGCCGCTGACCAGCGAGAGTCCGAAGGCGTCGAACTGGCCCGTGACCTCTCCGGTCGCCTTGGCGATCCGAACGATCTCGTCCCTCAAATAGATGTTCGCGTAAATGTCGTCGCCGACGCATTCGAGTTCGTTGAGGTTGCGCACCGAGAACCCGGAACGCTTCACGTCGATCAGGTCCAGCAGTTCAAAGGTTGCGGGATCCCGCCGCTGCAGGGTGTCCGAGCCGTCGGACATGAACAGCGACTCGCCGTCGTAGCAGAGTCCCCAGCCCTCGCCCTCGTACGCGAACGTACCCTCCGGGACCAGCGTCGCGGCATCGTAGACGAAGGCCAGCCCGGCCTTCCAGGTGAGCTGGATCAGCTTGTCGTCCACCACAGCGATCCCCTCGCCGAAATGCTCGTCCGAGAGTGCGTGGCTGCGCAGCACCTCGCCGGTCGCGATGTCCACCTGCCTGACATCGGACTCACCGTACTGACCCGTGCTCTCGAAGAACACACCGTCGTGGATCAGCAATCCCTGGGTGTATCCGGACGGATCGTGCGGGAGGGTGCGCCTCAGTTCATAGCCGAGCACTGCGACGGACTCGCCGCAGCCGCCGAGAAGGAACGGGAGCGCCACAACAACCGCAACCAACAGTCTGCCTCGCCGAATCATCACTTGCCTCGCATGCGCTTGCGCACCGGCGCCGGAGCCGATGCACCCTCTATTCTCATCGTGGTGCCCTCTGGCTAACGTATCACTTCTCATCTCGATCCAAGGAGGCGGAAGTGCCCGGGCTGCATCCCCATATCGATCCCGACGGACTGCTGGAGTACTCGGTCGTCTTCACCGACCGGTCACTGAATCACATGTCGGAACGGTTCCGCGAGATCATGAAGTACCTCTCCAGGACCCTGAAGGCGACGTACGGTGCGGAGGCCGTCGCAGTGGTTCCCGGCGGGGGGACCTACGCCATGGAGGCGGTGGCGCGCCAGTTCGGAACCGGGAAGCGCTGCCTGGTCATTCGCAACGGCTGGTTCAGCTACCGCTGGACACAGATCTTCGAAGCCGGAGGCATCCCGTCCGCCGAGACGGTGCTCGCCGCGCGTCCCGTTGCCGATGGTCCGCAGGCCGCCTTCGCGCCTCCGCCGATCAGCGATGTCACGGCGGCCATTGCGGCCGAGCGCCCAGAGGTCGTCTTCGCGCCCCATGTGGAGACTTCGGCCGGAATCCTCCTCCCCGACGGCTACCTGCGAGCCGTGGCGGATGCGACGCACGCGGTTGGGGGACTATTCGTGCTCGACAGCATCGCGTCGGGGGCGATGTGGGTCGACATGAGGGAATGCGGTGTCGACGTGCTGCTCAGCGCACCGCAGAAGGGCTGGAGCGGATCGCCCTGCGCGGGACTCGTGATGTTGGGTCCCGACGCTTTGGCCAGGATGGAGCCGGCGGACAACACGAGCTTCTCGTGCGACCTGTTGCGGTGGCTCCACGTGATGAAGAGCTACGAAGAGGGCGGGCACACCTACCACGCCACCATGCCCACCGACGCACTCCGCATGCTGCATGACGCGACCGTGGAACTGCAGGCATTCGGCCTGGAGCGCGCCAGGGCGCGCCAGGGGCAGCTCGGCGATCGCATCCGGGCGCTTCTGGCCGAGCGCGGCTTCAGGAGCGTGGCCGCGCCGGGATTCGAGGCGCCGGGGGTCGTTGTGTGCTACACCGACGATCCTGAAATCAGGCAAGCGACCGCTTTCGCGCGGGCGGGCGTGCAAATCGCGGCCGGCGTGCCCCTGCAGTGCGGCGAGCCGGAGGGATTCAGCACCTTCCGCATCGGGCTCTTCGGGCTGGACAAGCTCGGTCACGTGGATCGTACGGTCGACACTTTTGCGGAGGCGCTGGAGCAGGTACTCGAGGGCGCGGTGGCCGCACCCCGAGCAGCGGCAACCGCGCCCCGAACGGCGTCAATCCGATGAGCCGCCGCATCGTTGCAGCGTTCGAGGTGACGGGCTGGGAGGAAACGCCGTACGGGGAGGAAGGCGACGGCCCGAGCCTCGGTGAAGCGCTGGTACTGAAGAGCTACAGCGGCGACCTCGAAGGCGTGGGGCGCGCGCGGCTCCTGATGTGCCGGGCCGATCCCGCCAGCAACAGCGATAACGCGGGGTACGTGGCCTCGGAAAGGGTCGAGGGACGTCTGGCGGGCAAGCGCGGTACGTTCGTGCTGCACCACTGGGGAGTGGTGGCGGCCGGCTCGCCCCCCAGGACTGCGGGGCACGTCGTCCCGGGGTCCGGCACCGGCGAACTGGCCGGCCTGACCGGCACGATGGAGATCGCCGTCGCGCAGGACGGCACCCACACTCTCGCCCTGGACTGCGAACTGCCCTAGCCGCCCGGGATGGCGGTGAACTTCTGCACCCGGCGACCCGTCGACGCTTCGCCGACGTACAGGTTGCCGCGCGAATCGACATCCATGCCGTGGGGCCGCAGGAACTGGCCCGCCTGCCGTCCGCCACGCCCGAATTCCCCCACCACTTCGAGGTCTTCCCGGCGCAAGGTCCAGACCTTGTGGTTGGTCCCGTCGGCAAGATACAGCCAGCGCTGCCCGGGGTCCGGCGAAAAAGCCAGGAGGAAGGCCGAGCCGGAGGCCAGGGTACGCGGCGCGATCGTCTTCTCGGCGACGTATTCTCCGCTCTGCCGAAAGACCTGGATCCGGTTGCCCCGCCGGTCCGCCACATAGATCAGGCCGTCGGCGGACCCGATGATCCCATGAACGGTCGACCACTGGAGAGGTGGCGGGCCGTCCGGTTCGCGACCGAAATAGTCGTACCTGAATTCGTCGTCGGGCGGCTCGCCGTACGCACCCCAGTGACGTCGGTATTCGCCCGTTTCGCCGTCGAAAACGATGACGCGGCGGTTCGCGTAGCCATCCGCGATGAACACCTCGTTCGTGCCGGGATCCACCCACATGCCGGCCGGCCCGCCCAGCAGCCGGGTGTCGTCGCTCCCGCCGGTGACGTCGTACTCACCCAGGGTCATGACCCACTCGCCCTCGCGCGTGAACTTCATGACGCGGTGGTGACGGTAGGTACCCACCCAGACGAAGTCGTTGTGGTCGACGAAGAGGCCGTGGGGATTGCGCGGGTATTCGGCGATGTCCTGCGACGGATCGCCCCATCCCTGCACCACGCGCCCGTCGGGATCGAACTCGATCACAGCCGGCGCCGGCACGCAACAGGTCCCGATGGGCGGATCCTGAACCGCCGAGGTCTCCTCGGGTGTCAGCGTTTCCGGCAGATGCGCCACCCAGACGTGGTCGCGGGCGTCGACGAACACCGCCGTCACGGCCCCCATGATCCATTTGTCCGGCATTTCCAGAGGCCACGACGCGTCGACCTGAAACGCGGGCGGCGCGTCGCCCTGGTTGACATCCGTTTCCGGGGGTCCGGCATCCTGCGGAGGGCCGCAAGCCGCGACGAGAGCGATCGCGAGCAGCGCCACCGGATTGCGGAGTCTGCGAATGGCCACGCTTCGGGTTATCGTCATTGGTATTCTCGCTGTCGTGGGGAAGCAGCCTCGTCGTACTTGCGTCGGTGCCGGACGCCCGGGAAAGTTTCGTGTGGGAGGGCGACCACGCCAGCCCCGCGCCGGAGGCTCGGCGCGCGACGCGGGACGTGCGGCGGCAACGATACCAACGGTCGAGAGGGCACATGAACCGGACATTGACCTCACCAGCCCGCGCTGGCGGCGGGACTGGAATCCCCGGGCCAGGCGCGCGACGGTTGCTGGTGGCCGCGGCCACGCTCCTCCTGTCGTCGGCGTGCTCGTTTGCGCCACCGCCGGCGGTTCCGGAGCCGGTCGCCGAGTTGCCCGGCAACTTCATGGGCAGTTCGCTGCCCGGGGACTACGAGTCGCGGGAGTGGTGGGAGATCTTCCAGGATCCCGTGCTGAGCACGGTTGTGGACTCGGTCCTCGCGGCAAACTTCGATCTGGCCGAAGCGGTGGCCCGGGTACAGCAGGCCCGGGCACAGGCAGGGATCGCGAGGGCGGGACTGTTTCCCGCGCTGCAGGCCAGCGCCACCGCCACCGATCAGGACACGCCGGCAAACGCCGGGTTCGGTGAGCAGTTTCGCAAGCTGGCGGGTGGCGAGGACGGGGCGCTGCCCGGGGGCTTTCAGTTCCCGGACCGACTGGCGTTCACGACGTATTCGCTGGGCATAGACTTCGCGTACGAGCTCGATTTCTGGGGCCGCGCCCGCAACGACGCCCGTGCGGCGGGCGCCCAGTACATGGCCTCGGAGTCGGACTACCACGCGGCCCGCATCGGGGTGCTCGCGACAACGATCTCGACCTACTTCGAGATCGTGGACCTGCGTCACCGCACCGAACTTGCCCGCCGGACGATCGATGTGCTCATGGAGCGCGAGTCACTGGCCGAGACGCGCTACGACCGCGGGCTGGTCACTTCGTTCGAGCTCTATCAGGTCAGACTGGACCTCCGCAACACGCAGGCCACTCTCCCCCAGTTGGAGACCCTCCTGACCGATGCCGAGGGACGCCTGGCGGTTCTTCTGGGCGGGTTCCGCGGGAAGCTCGACGCGATCCTGCCCGACTCGCTCGCGCCCGTGCCCCTTGGAGATCCGGTCGCGGCGGGCGTCCCCGCGAACCTGCTCTACCAGCGGCCCGATGTGCTGGCCGCGGGACTGCGGCTCGACGCGGCGCGCTTTGCGATCGGCGCGCGGAGGGCGGAACTGCTTCCATCGCTGTCTCTGTCCGGCACGATCGGGGTCCAGTCCGCGCAGGCCGACGGGCTCTTCAACGTGGACCAGTGGTTCCGCAACCTGCTGGGCAACCTGACCGCCCCGATCTTCCAGGGCGGCCGCATCCGGCAGAACATCGCGCTGGCGCACGCGCAGTTCGGTCAGGCCGCGGCGGCGTACGGCCGCACGGTGGTCACGGCCGTCTACGAGGTGGAAGCCGCGCTGGCCGCGCTGGCCAACGAGGACCGCCGCCACGCCCTGCTTGTGTCGCAACGCGAAGAAGCCCAGGGCTCCGTCGATCTCCAGTCGGAGCGGTACGCATCGGGGGTCGGCGGCTACACCGACTACCTGGACGCGCTGCGCACACTGCTCAATGTCGAATCGACCCTGTCCGGGGCAAGCCGCGATCTGGCTTTGGCCCGACTGGCGGTGCACCGCGCCCTGGGGGGTGAATGGACCGCACCGCCGGAGTCCCTGGAAGGGCTGGAAATGGTCCCCGTGGCGGGATCGGCCGCCGGTGGCAATGCACGCAACTCCGAAGGGAGCAAATAGATGGGTCGTTTCAAGAACACCTTGATAGCCCTGGGCATCCTGCTCGGTGCGATCGTCATCGCGGTGATCATGTTTCAGCTCAGGCCCGAACCTCCACTCCGCGAACCGCCGTCGCAGATCCCCTTCGTCACGACCGTACCCACGACCGCTGGCGAGGGCGCGATCCCGGTCTTCGGTGCCGGCACGGTCAGGCCCCACGCCGAGATCGACGTCGCGGCCCAGATCAACGGCAAGGTCGCGTGGGTGTCGCCTGCCTTTCAGGGTGGCGGCCGGGTCGGAAGCGGCGACGTTCTCTTTCGCATCGACGACGCCGACTACCGCAACCGCGTGCAGCAGGCGCGCGCCAACGTAGCAGCGGGGCAGGTCGCGCTCCTTCAGGCCGAGGAGGACGCGCGGATTGCGCGCGAGGAGTATGCGCTCTTCCTGAGGCGCCAGCCGGACGCCGCACGCTCGGGCGAAGCAAGTCCGCTGACGCTGCGCGAGCCGCAGCTCGCCGCCGCGCGCGCCGCGCTGGCTCGGGACAGCGCCGCGCTGGCGGACGCCGAACTTGCCCTGTCGCGCACCGAGGTGCTGGCGCCGTTCAGCGGGGCCGTGCGGAGCGAATCGGTCGACGTGGGACAGTTCGTCGCTGCGGGTCAGGGCGTAGGCCGACTGTACGCCGACGACGCTGTCGAGGTGGTGGTGCCGCTGTCCGACTCGGATGCCGCGCTGGTTCCGGATCTGTGGCGATTGGCCGCCGGTGATGGAAACCGCAGCGTGCGGGCCGTCGTGACCGCGGGCTACGGTCAGGCGAATCATGATTGGGAGGGGTACGTGGACCGCGCCGAGGCCGCACTGGACGAGCAGACGCGTACGATCGACGTGATCGTGCGCGTGCCGAACCCCTTCTCCGGATCGGGGCCTCCTCTTCTGGTGGGCCAGTTCGTCGAAGTGCGGATCGACGGTGTGGCCCCGGACCGATACTTCGTGGTGCCACGTGCCGCGCTGCGAACCGGCAACGAGGTCTGGGCGACGCGCCAGAACACGCAGGTGACCATCGTACCCGTGCAGGTGCTGCAACGGTCGGAGGACCAGGTCTACGTGACCGGCGCGCTGGAGCCGGACCAGCCGGTCATTGTCAGGGGGATCCAGATCGCGACCGAGGGCATGCTGGTGCAGCCGGGGAATACGCGGTGAGCGCGGCCGCCGAATGGGCGGCCGACCACGCGAGCGAGTTGTGGACACGGATCGGCCGGCGACCGTGAGCCCGGACGACGGCCTGGGCCCGCGGGAGTCGCGAGGACCGATCGCCTACATGGCGCGAAACGGCGTCGCGGCCAACCTCCTGATGTTTTTCATTCTCCTGGCCGGGTTCTTCGCGCTGACAACTCTGGTGCAGGAGGTCTTTCCCGAGATCTCGATGGACCGGGTCAACATCTCGGTCCCCTACCCCGGCGCCACTCCAGACGAGGTCGAGGAATCGATCATCCTCAAGATCGAGGAACAGATCGAGGGCGTCGAAGGGCTCAAGCAGATCCGGTCCACGGCGGCGGAGGGCCGCGGATCCGTCGTGGCCGAACTGGAGTTGGGCGAGGATCTGAACCGGTTCCTCGACGACATCAAGGCGCAGATCGACAGGATCCAGACGTTCCCCGCCGGCGCCGAGCGCCCGGAAGTCACCGAGGTGACCAACCGGCAGAGTGTCATCCGCCTTGTCCTCTTCGGGGATGTATCCGAACGGACGCTGAAGGAACTCGCCTACCGTACCGAGGACGCGCTCTCCGCACTGCCCGAGGTCTCCTACGTCGAAACCACCGGAGTGCGCGAGTACGAGATCTCGATCGAGGTCCCGCTGCAACGGCTGCGGGCGCTGGGTCTCACGCTGCGCGACATCTCGAATGCCGTCCGGGGCGGCTCGCTCGACCTCTCGGCGGGAAGCATCGACACCCGCGACGAGGAAGTGCGGATACGCACCACCGGTCAGAACTATACGCAGCAGGACTTCGAAGAGATCATCGTCGTCAGCCGGGCCGACGGAACGGTGGTGCGGCTGGGCGACATCGCCGAAGTGCGTGACGGCTTCCGCCAGGTGGACCTCGTCGGGCGCTACGGAGGACAGCCAGCCGCGTACGTCGAGGTCTTCCGAACCGCCGACGAGAAGGCTCTCGAGATCGTGGACGCCGTCGAGCGGCACCTCGACGAGGAGGTGATCCCCACGCTCCCGGCGGGCGTCGCGCTCGAGATCTGGAACAACGACGCCGACATCCTCCAGGACCGGCTCGGACTGCTCGTAAAGAACGGCCTGCTCGGGCTGACCCTGGTCCTTATCGCGCTGGCAATCTTTCTGGAGATCAGGCTGGCCTTCTGGGTGGCAGTGGGGATCGCGGTCTCATTCGTGGGAACGTTCGGCGTCATGGCCGTGCTGGGCGTGTCCATCAACCTGATGTCGCTCTTCGCCTTCATTCTCGCCGTGGGGATCGTCGTCGACGACGCGATCGTGGTGGGCGAAAACATCTACGCGGCCCGGGAGCGGGGCGACCGCGGCGTCGTCGCGTCGATCCGCGGCGCCCGCAGGGTGACCAAGCCGGTGATCTTCGCGATCCTGACCACGGTGGTGGCCTTCTGTCCGCTCTTTTTCATCCCCAGCTCCATCGGGAGGATCGTTGGCGAGATCCCGATCATCGTCATCTCGGTCCTTCTCTTTTCCCTGATCGAGTCCCTGCTGGTCCTGCCGAACCATCTCTCCCACCTCCCCGACCGGGGCGGGTCCCCGGCCAGCCGGAACCCCAACCCGGTCTACCGGATGCGATCCCGGGTCGAAGCGGGGCTCAAGCGGTTCATCGATGGGCCGCTCGACCGCGGTCTGCGGTTTGCGACGGGCCAGCCCGGAATCGTCATCGCCAGCGGGATCGGCATGATCGTCATCTCCGTGGCCATGATTCCGGCGGGGATCATAAAGGTCGACTTCATGCCTTCGGTGGAGGCGGACCTGGTGACGGCCAGCCTGGAGATGCCGGAGGGTACGCCCGTGCAGCGCACGTCGGACGTGGCCGGGAGGCTGGAATCGGCAGGATACCAAGCGCTCGAACGGCTCGCGGCTGACGGCGCGAACGGCGTCGACGGCATCCTGACCGGCGTCAACGTCACGGTCGGACTGCCGGCCAGGCAAAGCGGTCCCGTCGGTGCGGCCGACGCCCGGACCAACCCGCAGGCGAACATCGCGGCCGTCGAATTCAAGCTCGTGAGTCCCGAAGACCGCGACATTTCCGCAGCCGACCTTCAACAGGAGTGGCGCGAGGCGGTCGGCGCCCTTCCCGAGGCCAAGTCGTTGACCATCACCGCCGAGCTGATCAGCTTCGGCGCCCCCGTACACGTCGAACTCTCGCACCCGGACCCCGACCGTCTCGGAACGATCGGCGACACCGTCATCGCCAGGCTCCGCGGATTCGCCGACGTGTTCGACGTTCAGGCGGATCAGGACCAGGGCCTGAGGGAGATCCAGCTCGATCTGCTGCCCGAGGCACGAACCCTGGGGCTCACGCTCGACAACCTGGCCAGGCAGGTCCGCTCGGCCTTTTTTGGTGACGAAGCACTGCGGGTGCAGCGCGGCCGCGAAGACATGCGCGTCTACGTCCGGCTTCCCGAGGAAGAGCGGAACGCCATCGCCGACGTCGAGGGCTACCTGGTACGCACACCGGGAGGCGGCGAAGTCCCCCTGGCGCGCGTGGCTTCCGTGCGATTCGGCCGCTCACCCACCACGATCCGCCGCAAGGATGGTCACCGGGTGCTCACCGTCACAGCCGACGTCAACATCAACGTCGTCACCGGCGACGAGATCACCAACATCCTGGACCGCTCGATCCTCCCCGAACTCGTCAGCCGCAACCCGGGACTGACCTATTCGTTCGGTGGGGAACAGCAGGAACAGGTTGAATCGTTCAGCGCGCTCGGCGGCGGCTTCGCGCTGGCCCTGCTTGCGATCTATGCGCTCCTGGCGATTCCGTTCGGCTCCTACACAAAGCCGCTGATCATCATGGCGGCAATCCCGTTCGGGATCATCGGGGCCGTGCTGGGCCACGCGATCCTTGGGCTCCAGATGGCCATCATGTCCCTCTTCGGGGTGATCGGCCTGAGCGGCGTCGTCGTGAACGATTCGCTGGTCATGATCGACTTCATCAACGAGCGGCTGCGCCGGGGCATGCCCGGGCGCGAGGCGATCATTGCGGGCGCGAAGGCGCGCTTCCGTCCGATCTTCCTGACCTCGGTGACCACCTTCCTCGGCGTCGCGCCGCTGGTGTTCGAGACGAGCCTGCAGGCGCAGTTCCTGATCCCGATGGCGGCTTCGCTGGGCTTCGGCATCCTGTTCGCCACCGCCGTGCTGATGCTGATCGTACCCGCGCTGGCGATGGTGCAGCACCGGGTGACCGGCGGCCGCTAGCCAGCTGCGAGCTGCCAGACCTGCGGACGGCTTCCGAAAAACCGCTTACTGACCCGGGCCGTCGCGGCTCCCGTCTCGCGGGTCCGGCCCCATTTCGACGGGGAAGTCATGGCGGTCGCCCCAGTCGCGCCAGCTCCCGTCGTAGAAATGGATGTCCAGTCCCATCATGCGCGCCGCCATGTAGTCCACACTGGCTCTCATCCCGATCATGCAGTAGACGACGTGGGTCTTCCCCTCCCCTGCACCGTGGCGCTCCAGGATGCGCGCGATCTCGGCACGGGGCCGGAACCGGGTGTTGTTGTCCGGATCCATCAGCTCTTCCCAGTACAGCTGCGCCGCGCCTGGAATGTGCCCGGGCCGGCCTCCGCTCCCGAGGCCCCCGTCCTCGCCGGTGTACTCGTCGTCGGGCCTGGCGTCCAGCAGGACCAGGGACTCGTCGCCCAGCCGCGCCTGAATCCAGTCCGCCGACACGCGGAAGTCGACCCGGTGCGCGGGCTCGACGTTCCCGGGCGCGACCTCCGGCGGTGGTCCGGTCGCAACCTCGCCACCCGCCGCCTCCCAGGCCTCGAGACCGCCGTTCAGCGCGAAGGCGCGGTCCCCAAGACCCAGCAGATCGAAGGTGACCCAGGTCCGAGCGGTCATCGTCATGCTGGCGCCATAGATGACGACCCTCGAATCGCGCCGCACGCCCGCCGCGCGCAGGGCGGCCGCGATCTCGTCTACATCCCGGAATTCGGCGATCCAGCCCTCCTCGCCCTCCCAGGCGATGTCGTCAAAGCGCAACGGGCGGGCCCCGGGGATGTGCCCGTCCGCAAAGGTACCGGCCCTCCGTTCGGCCTCGATCACGATGACGTCCTCGTCCGCGATGTGCCGCATGAGCCAATCGGCTTCGACCAGGGGATCGACGGGCATCGTCTGCAGCGCGGGCGCGTCGGATCGACCCGGAGACTCCTGACCAGCGATCGGAGTCGGAATGAGGATCGCGCAGAGCGTCATCGCGGCGGCGGCGCGCAGGGCCGGTGCAGGGGCAGTTGGCATTTTCATATGGGCAGATCCGGCATCAGAAACGGGAGGTGACGGTGATGCGGAAGCTCCGCGTGGCGCCCGGATTTCGCTCCTGGACGTCGACGTACTCGGCCTGCAGCAGATTGGCGACTTTGGCCTGCACTTCCATGTCCCTCACGTCCATCCCGAACCTCAGGTCCACAAGCGTGATCGCTCCACGCTCGTCGAGCGGAAACGCGAGAACCTGCTCGGGCCGGCTGCGATAGCGCAGGTCCAGCGCGACCAGGTCCGTCCAGCCGGACAGGGTTGTCGTGATGTTGTGCCGGGAGCGGTACGCCAGCCGGAGGTCCGTGTTGAGGTCCCTGCTGTCGAGAAGGAGGTAGTTCGTCTCGAAGTTCAGCTTGCGCGGCACCAGTCCGATCCTCATACCGGCATCCAGACCCCTTACTCTCGCTTCGGCTACGTTCCGGAACTGAAACGTCAGGAACTGGCCCGGGGCACCCGACACCTCGATCAGGCCGTCGTACTCGCTCCAGAACAGACCCGCATCGAACCACAACCAATCGCGGGGACTGGCGGTCAGGCCGACCTCGCCCGCCCAGGCGGACTCGCCGCGCAATTGCAGGTTGGGAACGACGCGGAAGCCGAACACCACCGTCGAGGTGAACTGCTCGGAGACCGAGGGGGCCCGATAGCCGCGGCTGAGCGAAGTCCGGAAGCTCAGGCGGTCGCTCCGCTGGAAGACGAGGCCGATCTTCGGATTGAGGGTCAGGTCCGATTCCACAAACGAGGCTGCGTGCCTGTCCAGCCGCAGTCCGACGGATCCCCGCAGGGTTTCGGAGAATGTGATGTCGTCCTGGGCGAACAGCGCGAAATCGGTGACGTTCGGCGTCGGATCCAGGAAGTTCGATGCCACCCCGGTATAGGCGGCCTCTCCGCCGAAGGTGAAGGAGTTGTGTCCCGCTCTGAACAGCGAGAACTGAACATCTGTTCCGTACCGCGTCGAGCGGTGATAGTCCTCGTTGTCGTGAAAGTGGTTCTGTACGCGGACGTGCTGGATCTGCGGTCGTATCTGAAGCTGGAGCCGGGAGTTCACCAGCGGCGTACCCGTCATCCCAACCACCAGATCGGAGTTGCGAATCCAGTCGCCCAGCTGGCTGGGATCGACTTCCAGCCGCCGATCGGCGGAACGCCATGTGAAGAACTCCTGCGCGTCTTCCCGCTTCCAGGTCGCAAAGACGGCCCAGGGGGTCAGGGACTCCGCTCCGAACACCGCCTTTGCCCGCAGGTGCCAACGGTCCACACTGCCGTTCTGGCGGAAACCGTCGGATCGCTCGCGGCCGCCGAAGAGCGTCAGATCGGTCGTGCCGATCCGGCGCGCGTGCTGCAGCTGAAGCCCCTGCATGTTGAGGCGCTCGTCGGTAAAGTGCACGTCGCCGGGCGTGTCGAAGACGCCGTAGTATCCCCGGACCACGGACTCGGCTGCGACCACCAGCGGCCGCGTGATCACGTTGACGACGCCACCCATGGCGTTGGTTCCCCAGAGCGTGGAGTGCGGACCCTTCACGATCTCGATCCGTTCCACATCCAGGATCGGGAGGATGCCGAAGTTGATCGCCGAACTGACACCGCTGAGCATGCGGTGGCCGTCGAGCAGCATGAGGACGCGGCTGCCCACCCCGCGGGCAATGCCCGTTGAACCGCGAATGTCCATCTGGCCCGCGTTGAAGGTCACCCCCTGGGCAAAGGGGAGCGCCTCGTCGAGGGACGTCACGTCACGGCGCTGCAGCTCCTCCGCGCCGATCACGGCCACGCTTGTGGGAGCGTCACCGGGCCGGGCCGCGCCACGGCCGGCCGTGACCGTCAGTCCCGGCACCTCGAACAGCTGCCTGGTCACGGCAATCCGAAACGGTTCGTCGCCGGGAGTCTGCGGGACTACGGAATGCTCGACGGTGCCGTAACCGTATGCCGCCACGACCAGCGCATGGGGGCCGGGGGCGGGCAGAACCAGCGAAAAGCTCCCGTCTTCGCCGCTGAAAGTGCGGAGCGGCGTGCCCACGACCAGCACTTCCGCCTGTGCGACGGCGGTACCCGTTTCCGCGTCTACGACGACGCCACGGAACCGCGCACCCTCCTGGGCCGCCAGGCGACCGGCCACGAAAAGGGCGGCGAGCCCGACCAGCGCACTGCGCACCCGTATGGAACCACGCACGGCTATTGACGGCGCCAGACCGTGGTGGAGGCCGAGAGCGCGGGCTGCGTGACCACGACGGTCAGGACGGAGTTCTCGAAGGTGTACGTCCCCGTCTGCTGCGGGCTCAGCTGGACCAGCGGCCCGGTCAGGAATTCCTGCTCCCAGGTACCGTCGAGTCGATTGACGTAGGTGCCGGTGCCTTCAAATCTGGCGATGTTGCCGCCGGGGAGGGGCAGCGTGAGATCACTGGTGAATGTGCCCGTCGCTTCGCCGCCCGCGACGGCCGTTTGCTGCACGGTGAAACTGCCCGCCACTTCCGGGGGCACCAGCGTCGTTTCGGCGTCGAGTGCGGATGTAAACGACTGTATGGTATAGGTGCCCGTGAGATCGGGTGGCGTCGGATCCGGCACCACAACCTCCTCGTCGCCACAGCCCGGCGCGAAGGAGACGCCTGCCAGCACCGCAATGAGCAATCTGGATCGGGCACGAAACACGTCCGCCTCCCTGTTGGATACTCGACGCTTACGTTTCAACGTACATACCGGCCTTGGCGGCAACCAGATCCCCACGACTCCCCCGCAGCTGCGGAGGCGCCAACCAGCCAATCATGGACGACAAGCCGATACTGCTGATCACCGGCGACAAGCCGAAGGGCCCGTGCGAACTCTTCAGCCGCCTGGATGCACTGGGCGTGCGCCACAGTACGATGACGCACGACCCGGTCTTCACCGTCGAGGAGGCGCAGCGTCTGCGGGGGCGCATCGCAGGCGCGCATTCCAAGAACCTCTTCGTACGCGACAAGAAAGAGCGGCATTGGCTGGTGTCCTGCCTGGCCGACCGAAAGCTCGACCTGAAGTGGCTGGCGGCGGAACTCGGCACGAAGCGGCTCACCTTCTGCAGCCCCCGGCGTCTGGGCAGCTACCTCGGGATCCGGCGCGGGAGCGTCTCTCCCTTCGCGATCCTGAACGACGTGACCGGAATTGTCCAGGTGGCGCTCGACGCGGATCTGCTGGCTGCGGAGCCACTCAACTTCCATCCCCTGGACAACTCGAAGACGACGACGCTGTCCACGGCCGGCCTGTTGCGCTTTCTGAATGCCGAGGGCCACAGGCCCCACATCATCCACTTTCCGGCCGAGTAGTCGCTTTTCCGGCCGAGCGGGGCTGTCAGCGGAACGCGGGCAGGACGTGCTGGACCACGATATCCATGGTCATCCGTTCGTAGTCCCCCGCTGCTTCACCCATACGCCACCAGTTGCTGGTGGCGACGACGACCAGATTAAGGCCCGGCACGACGACGACATACTGTCCACCGTGACCCCACGCGAAATACATGGGTTCGGGCGCGTCGGGAGCGACCCACCACAGGAACCCGTACGAGATATCCTTCAGGGAACCGGAATCAATGCGCCAGTCGAATCGGCCCATCGTGGACCGGTCGACCCAGTCGGCGGGAATGATCTGCCGTCCCCCGCTCGACCCCCGCTGAAGATAGAGTTGCCCGAACCTTGCCAGGTCCCGCGGCCGGAGATCGAGCCCCGCACCGCCGTTGTGAAACCCGCCGCCCAGACTCTCCCACCGGCTCGTCGCGATGCCCATGGGGCCCAGGAGCACATGCTGGGCAAAGTTGGGAAGGTGCATGGTGGTCGCCTGCTCGATCACGACGCCGAGCAGGTGTACCGCGCCCGAGTTGTAGGTGAAACGGGTGCCGGGCGTCGACGTCAGCGGCTTCTCCAGCACGAAGCCGAGGTAGTCGCCCGAACGGATCCACTCGATGTACGATCCGAATCCACCCGTCTCATCCCATTCCAGGCCGCTGGTCATGGTGAGGAGATTCCCCACGGTGATCGCGCGCTTGTCCGTGTCGATCGACCCGGTCAACGGGTCCAGGTAATCACCGATCGGATCGTCCAGTCCGCCGATGTCGCCGCGTTCGATCGCGATTCCGGCGAGAGCCGAGACGACGCTCTTGGTCACGGATCGGACATCGTGCAACTCCTCGTCGGCCCCATCGCCAAAGTACTCCTCCACGACCAGCCGTCCATCCTTAACCACCAGCAGACTGCGCATGCGGTCGTTGGCACCGGCAAGTTCCACCGCGCGGGCCATCCGCTCCGGCGAGCCCCCGACGTCGGCCACGGAGCCTTCGATCCAGGGCAAGGCAAGATCGATATCGAGGGGGCCCGAGGGTCCGGGACCCAGGGGCCCGTCACTGCAAGCCGCCAGCAGGCCGGCGGCAGCTGCGGCGGCCAACCGTTTCAGTTTGGACCGTATGCCGTGCGGATGCACTCGCACTTCCCGTCGCGGAGGGGAATCAACGTCTAACACACCGAATCTGCACGAAAAACACCACGGCGCGCCAGTCGAGCCCTAGCGCCAGGGCCGGCAATCGTCGAATCTTCGGAAACCGAACCCCGCCGCAGATCGTTATTGCGTGATTGGGGACCGTATCGCCGGATGGGACTCCCACCCCCGCCGAAACCGTCAGCAATGGAAGGATGAATTGTCATGAAACGTCTGGAGCGCCTGGCCCGAACCACGCGTCCCCTCTTGCCGCGCGGAGGCGCGATTCATCGAGGCCTGCTCGCGCTGGCCGCACTGGCCGTGTCCGGTCTGTGGAGTTGCGCGTCGCCACAGGTGGCCAATCCCGAGGAGCAGATCGCCCAGGCACTCGCGGCCGCGCCGGATGACCTGGCCGAAGGGGCCCGAATCCTCGGCTACGCCACCGACGGCACCGTCGTTCAGCTTCGCGAGGGATCCAACGACTTCATCTGCCTGGCCTCCAAGCCCGCCAATGAGCAATTCTCCTCGTCGTGCTACCACGCGTCCCTGGAACCCTACTTCGCCCGCGGGCGAGAGCTGGACGCCGAGGGGGCGAGTCGGGAGGACCGGTACCGCATCCGCTACGAGGAGATGGACGCGGGCTCGCTTCCGATGCCGGTCATGTCCGCCGCCCAGTACATCTTCGACGGGACGTGGGACAGCGAGACGCGGACCGCCGAGGGCATGCTGCGATGGGTCATCTACGTGCCCGGAGCAACCGAGGAGTCGATCGGGCTGTCGGCCGCGCCCGTTCAAGGTGGTCCCTTCCTGATGTCCGCGGGCACCCCCGGCGCCCATATCATGATTGTTCCGCCTCGCGACGGGTAGTCGTCTGTCGGCATGATCTCGACCCTGGGTGCCGTATTCGTTACTGCCGGGGTCGTCGGGCTGCATGCGGTCTTCGTGGTCTTCGTGCTTCTGCGTCCACGTGTCCGCCAACCCTCTTCACTCGCGTGGATCCTCGTGATCATCGCGGTCCCGTTCGGGGGGATCGTGCTGTACCTGGTCGTGGGCGAGGTGCGGACCGGCAGCAAGCGCAAACGGCGTCACCGCACGATCCAGAAGAACATTCGCACGGTGCTGCAGCGCGCATGGCACGAGACGACCGCGACCGCCGTCGTGCCCTGGGGCAGCGAAGCCATCGCGCGGCTCGCGCGGCTCGGGAGCGACACGCTTCCGCGCAACGGGAACCGGCTGAAGCTGGTGGCTACCGCGGAGCGGTTCACGGGAGCTCTGGTGGCCGACATCGACCAGGCGCGGGATCACGTCCACCTGTTGACCTACATCTACCTGGACGACGAGGTCGGACGAACGGTCGCCGCTGCGCTCATCAGGGCGAAAGAGCGGGGGGTTGCGTGCCGTCTGCTGGTGGACAACGTCGGATCGAGTGAATTCCTGAAGTCGGAGCTGTGCCGCACGCTGAGGAATGCCGGCGTCCAGGTGGTCGCGGCCCTGCCGACGCGGATCACACAGATCGCCTCCATCCGCTTCGACATGCGCAATCATCGAAAATTCGCGGTCGTGGACGGTCATGTGGGCTATACGGGAAGTCACAACATCGCCGAGGAGGCGTTTCATCCGAAACCGCGCTTTGCACCGTGGGTCGACGCGACGCTGCGAATCGAGGGACCCGTCGTTCGCGACCTTCAGGCCCTCTACGTCGAAGACTGGTTCATGGACACCGAGGAGAATCTCGATCACCTCATTGGCCAACCGCCCGAGGAGTTTCCGGACGGCCGCATCGTGCAGATCGTGGGCACCGGGGTGAATTCACAGAACCAGGCGCTGGTGCGTGTGATTCAGTCCGCCGTTCACATGGCTCGGGAAGAACTCATCCTCACAACCCCCTATTTCGTGCCGGACGAAGGAACGCTCGCGGCACTTACCACGGCGGCGATCCGTGGCGTCAGGACGATCATCGTGGTCCCGGCCAGGAACGACTCGCCCCTCGTTGCACTCGCGAGCAGGAGCTTCTACGAAACGCTCCTCAACGCCGGCGTCGAAGTGCACGAATTCACCAAGGGGCTGCTTCACGCCAAGACCATCACCGTGGACCGTGACTTTGCACTCGTGAGCACGGCCAACCTGGACCGGCGCAGCTTCGAGATCAATTTCGAGCTCAGCACGCTGATATACGACAGCGATTTCGCCTCCGAACTCCGCCTCCTTCAGAAGCGCTACCTCGAGGACTGTACCCGGGTCGACGCGGCCAGGTGGTCGGCGCGCAGCTGGCCGCTCAGGCTGGCCGAGAACGCCGCAGGCCTGGTCTCCGCACTGCTGTGAACCCTCGGCGCGGGGAAATGGCCGCCGAGGTGGCGGCCGAGTGGGCCCGGACCCGCCCGCGCGGCGAAGCGGGAACGAAGCACGGCACGGCACTGGTACTGGGCGATCCCTCTCCCCGCCTCGCCCACGCACTGGAAGACCTCGGGCACACGGTCAGCCGGTGGCACCGCCTGCCGTTCCCGGAACAGCTCCACACGCCCTGGCCGCCGCCGGGCCGCTTCGGCGAGGTGTGGGTGCGGATGCCGCGCTCGTCCCTGGAAGCCGCCATGCTTCTCCACGCCGCGGCGGCCCGGCTGGATGACGGCGGCCAAGTCCACCTCTACGGCGCAAACAACGAGGGCATCCGGTCGGCGGCACGGCATTCCCCGGACGGGACCGGCGAGCCCCGCGCTGCCCTGATCAAGCGCCGCTGCCGCGTGCTCACCGCCGTGAGGAGCGCGCCGCCGCCCCGCCCCGACGGCCTCGACAGCTGGAAGTTCTCGGCACCCGTGGACTGGGGCACCGGCGAGCGCGCCTGGACCTTCTATCCCGGCGTCTTCGCGTACGGCCGCCTCGATCCGGCAACGGCCCTGCTCATCGAGGCCCTGCCCGACATTCCCGCCGGATCGCGCGTCCTGGACTTCGGCGCCGGCACCGGGCCCATCGGCGCGGCCGTGCTTGAACGCGCGGGCCCCGGCACCGAGGTCCACCTTCTGGAACCCGACGCCATTGCGCTCGCCGCAGCCGCAGTCAACGTTCCAGGCGCGACCCTGCGGGCGGCCGGCGGCCTTTCCGCGGTCTCGGGCCAGTTCGATCTCGTCGTCACCAACCCGCCGATCCACGTCGGCGGCGCCCAGAGCCTGCGCACCGTCGAGGCCCTTGCACAAGCCGCTCCGACAGTGCTTGCGAAGGGGGGCAGTCTCCTGCTCGTCGCACAGCGCAGGCTTCCGCTCGCGCGAGTGCTGGAGGATTCGTTTCGCGACGTGAGTGCCGTGGCCGACAGAGGGCAGTTTCGCGTCTGGCGGGCCGTCAGCGCCCGTCGTGGACAATCCTCCCGTCCACGACGGTGATCAGCGTGGTCAACCCCGGGATCTCGCCGTCGGGCACGGCCAGGTAGTCGCCCGACAGAACCGTCAGGTCGGCGGCCATCCCCGGGGCCAGGGTCCCCCGCTCCGATTCCGCAAACACCTGGTAGGCATATCCCGTAGTCATCGTGCGAAGCGCCGCCATGCGATCGACCGCGTACTCGGCACCCATGGTGCCCGCCGAAATGGTGCCGCGCGTCGCGAAGTGGTAGAGCACGGCAAAGGGATTGTGAGGAATCACCGGCGAGTCCGTCCCCAGCGAGACCGGGATCTCCTCCTCGATATAGCGGCCCAGGGGGGTCGTCAGCGCCGCGCGCAAGGCGCCCCAGTAGTCGACCAGGCTCGGAGCCGCCACGTAGAGGTGATGTTGCGCGGTAACCGTCAGGCCCAGCCGGCGCACTCGCTCGAAGTGGTCGGGCGCGGGTATGAAGCCGTGCTCGATCGTCCAGCGCCGGTGCGCTATGGGGGTAGCGGCGTCCGCCTGTTCATACGCGTCCAGAACGAGGTCGATCGCGGCGTCGCCCACCGCGTGGGTCGCGACGCGCCAACCCAGCGCATTCAGCTCCCGAACGGTGCCGTGGAAGAGCTCGGTCGGCATGGTCTGCAGTCCATGGAACACGCCCCCCCTGCCCCACGGCTCCTCGTAGGGTTCCCGCATCCAACCGCCCTCGAAGCCACCGTCGACACCCAGCTTGACGCCTCCCACCGAAAGGTGGCCGGTGGTGAAATCCGGCGGCACGTCCCACGACTCCACGACGTCCCGCACCTCGTCGACCGGCGTGCCGCGAAGGCGAAAAAGGAACTCGACCCGCACCGTCAGGCGGTCTTCCTCGGCCAGACGCCGCAGCATGGTGAACTGCTCCGGCGTACCGCCGGGTATCCGCAGCGCAGTCACCCCCAGGGCGTTCATCACGGCCTGTGTTTCGAGGAAGCGCGCCACGGGGTCCCCTGCGCCTCGTGGCGGCAAGCGCACCGGATCCTTGGCCCTGTCCACCAGTTCCCCGTTGAGACGACCGTCGTCGTAGCGCCCGATGCGTCCGCCCGGCGGCGATTCGTCCGCCTCGTCGATGCCCCAGCGCGACAACGCTGCCGAGTTGAGGATGAACTCGTGGCCGCCACGCACCACCACTACCGGGTGATCGGGCGCCGCGCGGTCGAGGTCGTCGCGCAGGGGCAATCTCTGTTCCGCCAGCTGGCCCTCATGCCAGTTGCTGTTGGTGACGACCAGTTCGCCGGGTTCGGTCTCGGCGGCGCGGGCGGCGATGGCGGCCAGCAACCCGGCCATGGTTCGCACGCCCGAGAGGTCCACCCCGGGGCCGCCGCCCAGCGCGTGGAAGTGGTTGTCCGTCAGGCCGGGGACGACGGTGCGCCCACCCAGGTCGACGACATGCGTGTCGGGACCGCGCAGGCGGAGCACCTCGGCATCGGAGCCCGCCGCTTCCACCCGTCCCGCCCGCACGGCCAGCGCCGCCACATCGCCAAAGCCGGCGTCGACCGTGACGATACGGCCGTTGTGGAAGATCAGGTCGGCTGGCTGCGGCTCGGGTGCGCAACTGCTGACGGCCGCAAGCAACCCGGCCGCGACCAGCGCGCGCACGACCGGCCGGCCCAACCCGGCGACGGCGACATTGTCCATGACGTCGACAATTCAACCCCATGTGCCGTCCGGTCAACGGTCACCGCCGTCCGGTCAGCCGTAGCGTCCCTCGATATAGTCCGCCGTCCGGGAGCTTTCCGGGCTCAGGAATACCTCATCGGTGCGGCCGTGCTCGATGATCCTTCCGAGCAGCATGAACACGCACTCGTCGGACGCCCTTCGCGCCTGCGCCATGTTGTGCGTCACGATGAGGATCGTGTAGTCCCCTCGCAGCCTCCAGATCAACTCCTCGACCGCCTCCGTCCCGGCCGGATCCAGCGCCGAGCAGGGCTCGTCCATCAGCAGCACTTCCGGTTTCACGGGCAACAGCCGTGCAATGCACAGCTTCTGCTGCTCCTCGAGGGACAGGCCGGTCGCGGGCTTGTTCAGCCGGTCCTTCACCGTGTCCCACAGCAGGACCTGCCGCAGCGAGGACTCGAGGATCCCGTCTTCCTCGGCCGCCGAGACCTTCCGCAGCCGCGCCTCGTGCAGCCTGAAGCCGAACAGGACGTTGTCCCTGATGGAGATCGGCAGCGGATTCGGGCGCTGAAAGACCATGCCGATGCGCTTGCGCACCTGGACCAGTTCGACACCGTCGGCGAAGATGTCGTGGCCGAGAATGCTCACGCTCCCGGTCGTGCGCACATAGCCCAGTCGCTCGATGATTCGGTTGCACGTGCGCAGCAGGGTGGTCTTGCCGCATCCCGAGGGCCCGATCATCGAGGTGATGATCCCGCGCTTCACCTCCAGGTCGACGTCGTAGAGCGCCTGGAAGTCGCCGTACCAGAGGTTCAGCCCACGGGTCTCGATGGCGTAGTCGCCGTGGTCGCCGTCAGCCATAGCGCCCCTCGATGTAGCCGGTCGTGCGCTCGTCCGAGACCTTGCCCTCGAAGAGATCCTCGGTGACGCCGACCTCGACCATCTCCCCCATCAGGAAGAAGGCAGTGCGGTCGGCCAGCCGGCGCGCCTGCTGCACCAGGTTCGTCACCAACACGATCGTCAGTTCGGAGCGAAGTTCCCGGAGGACGTCCTCGATGCGCATGGTCGTCACCGGATCGACCGCGATCGAGAACTCGTCCAGAAGCAGCAACTCCGGTTCCTGCGACAGTGCGCGCGCGATCGTGAGCCGCTGCTGCTGGCCACCGGAAAGCAGGCTCCCCAGCGAGTCCAGGCGGTCCTTGACCTCGTCCCACAGCGCGGCGCGGGTCAGGCACCGTTCGACCACCTCGTCCAGTGCCGCCTTCTTGCGAATTCCACGCAGCCGCGGCGAGAAGGCTACGTTGTCGTACACGGTCAACGGCAGGCCCACGGGCAGCGGGAACACGACCCCTATCCTGCTGCGCAGCGCGTAGACGTTGCGCCAGTCGTTGATGTCCTTCCCGTTGAGACGAATGCTCCCACGCACGTCCATGCCCGGATTGAAGCCGTCCATGCGGTTGAGCGCGCGCAGGAACGACGTCTTGCCGCTGTTCGCGGGACCGATGATCCCGAAGATTTCGTGCCTGAAAATGTCCAGCGAAATGTCCCGCAGCGCGGGTTGGCCGTCGTAGGCAATGGTCAGGTCCCGCACCTCGATGATCGGTGGCTCCGCGTAGAGCGGGCTCGTGCCGCCACTGACGGTCGCGGGAGCGGGGGCAGGCGACCCGTCTACCATTTCTTCAACCCCCGCAGATAGACCCGAAAGCCGATCGAAATCGCGTTCATCAGCAGCACGATCGAGATCAGCACCAGGGCCACACCGAAGGTGATCTCCTCGGGCACGCCGGTCTGCTGGGTGGCGATGTAGTAGAGATGGTAGGACATCGCCATGGTCTGGTCGAACACGCTGGCGGGCAGGAACGCCACGAACGCGGCGGCTCCCGTGAACATGATCGGTGCGGTCTCTCCGGCCGTCCTCGAAACCTCGAGGATCACACCCGTGAGGATCCCGCTGATCGAGTTCGGCAATACGACCTTGCGAATCGTCTGCCAGCGGGTCGCTCCCATGTTCCAGCATGCCTCCCTGAACGCCTGTGGCACCGCCTGGAGCGACTCCCGGGTGGCAACAATAACGACCGGCAGCGTCATCACGGCCAGGGTCAGGCTGGCCGCGAGGATCGACGCCCCGATGTTGAAGAAGAGCACGAACGCGCCCACGCCGAAGAGTGCGTGCACGATCGAGGGCACTCCGGCCAGGTTGATGATCGCCAGATTGATGGACCGCGTCAGCAGGTTGTCCGGCGCGTACTCGCTCAGATAGAGGGCCGCGGCGACGCCAACCGGCACCGACGCCAGGAGCGCCACCGCCACAAGCCACACAGTCCCCACCAGCGCCGGGAAGACGCCGCCCGCCGTCATTCCGTCGCGCGGCGCCGTAAACAGGAACTCCCACGAGATCGCCGGCCCTCCCTTCACCACCAGGGTGCCGACGATGATCAGCACCGGTATCACCAGGGTCACGGTCATCAGGAAGAACACGGCCCGGGCCACGTTCTGGGTGCGGTAGCTCCTCCGGTTGAGCGTCGTCGCGGTAAACACGGGCTATTTCTTCCGGATGCCGCGAACCACGACGTCCGCGGTGAGGTTGATGATGAACGTGACCAGGAAGAGGAAGATGCCCAGGGTGAACAGCGCACCGTAGTGGTTCGATCCGTACACCGTATCCCCGAGTTCCGCGGCGATCGTTGCCGTAAGCGCACGGACGGAGTCGAACGGACTCGTGGGCAGGTTGATCGCGTGGCCCGACGCCATCAGAACCGCCATGGTCTCCCCGAAGCCCCTTCCGACCCCGAGCAGCACGGCGGCCAGGAGCCCGTTCTTGCTCGCCGGTATGACCACCTTGAGAATCACCTCCCAGCGCGTGGCGCCCAGGGCCTCCGCCGCCTCCCTGTAGGTGTCCGGCACCGCCTTGAGCGCGTCCTCGGCAATGGTCGTCATGATCGGCGCGGCCATCAGTCCGAGGATGAGCCCTGCATTCAGCACGCCGAGCCCCACCGGCACGTCGAACGTCTCGATGATCAGCGGGTTCATGATCGACATGCCGACGAACCCCCACACCACCGAAGGAATCGCGGCGAGCATTTCCACCAGGATCTTGAGCGCCTCGCGAGTCTTCCCGGTCGCGAATTCGCCGATATAGAGCGCGGCGCCCAGCGAAAGGGGAACGGAAAAGAGCATCGCGAAGCCGGTGACGCTGGCCGTCCCCACCATGAGGGCCAGGGCGCCGTAGGTCGGATTGTTGGAGGTGGGGCGCCACGCGATCGACGTAAGGAACTCCCCCAGGTCGAGGGACCCGAGAACGAAGTCGAGCCCTTCCTTGGTGACGAATACGAAGATCCCGAGGATGAAGATGATCGCGGAGATGCCACCCACGAAGACAAGCGCCTGCGCTGCCCGGTCCACGTACCACGCCAGGTCACGGCGGTCCATTGCACCACGCGGGTCTATTGCGGGCGGCGCCGGCGCCGTCACGGTTTGGTCCGGAGGCGTCACCCGTCGTCCCGAACCCCCAGAGTCGTCATCAGGCCGCGGATCCGCTGCATGAGCTGCCGGTACAGCTCTTCGGCACTCGGCTCGCCGCCGGTCGTGTCCTCCTCCAGATCCCACCGGAGAACCGCGGTCCGGTAGGGGACGGTGCAATGGCTGGCGGGATCCACCCCCAGCCCCACGATGACGTGATAGTGCCACGACGGGTCGAGCGCATCGGCGAAGGCCCTGGGGGCGTCATCAGCCGGCAGCACGATGCCCCGCCGCCGGCAGAATCCAAGCAGCGCCGGAGCAAACCCGGTTGCGGCCTCAAGCCCCGCCGAGCCGATGCTGCCGGCGTGCGAGTAGCTCTCGACACACGCCAGCTCCGCCATCTTGCTGGCCATGGCGTTGTCCCCGTCCAGGAAGAGCATGCGGTAGCGCTTTTCCGGCTTCCGTTCCCCGGTCACCGCGAACAGCGTCTGCTGGCAGATGTTCTCCGCCTGCTCCGCAGTCCGCTGCAAGAGCCGAAAGACCAGCAAGGCGCCGAAGAGGTCGCGGGCCGGACGGGAGTCCGAATCCGCCGCCGCGTTCAGGATTTCGAAGGCGTAGGGGTAGACCGCAGCAGTCTGCGCCGCGAACCCGCGCGACACACGCGCCGCATCCGGGTCTCCTTCCAGGAATCCGTCCAGAGCGGTCTTCAGTGCCCGCCGCGCGTGCTCGCTCATCAACCCGATATTGTGCAGGACGGTATCGGGCAGCGGTGACTCGATCTGCCGCGCCACTCGACAGATCGCCACCGAATAGTCGCCCACCCGTTCCATGGCGACGGAGAGCCGAAGCACCCCGGAAACGAACCGGAGGTGACTTCCGCTGGGAAGATGCCGGGCCACGAAGAGGTGGCACAGGTGCTCAATCTCGCGAGTGGCCTGATTGACCGCGCGGTCCTTGATCAGGGTCTCGTTGGCAAGTCGAGGGTCGAGGTCGAGTACGGCCTGCACGCCGTGCAGCAAGTTCTGCAGGACCTGCTCCCCGATGTCTCCCAACCGCGTGCGAATCGCGTCGAGGTCGGCTTCCAGGCGCTGGTCGTAGAGGCTCAAGCGCACTCCATTTCCGTGTAGGGCGCGTACCCGCGCTCCAGGATCACGCACTGACCCTCCTGCGAGAGGATCCAGTCCATGTACTCCTTGACCGCGCCCTGCGGTTCGCCTGCGGTGTACATGAAGAGCGGGCGGGCGATGGGATAACTCCCGTCGACGGCCGTGGCAATAGTGGGTGCCATGCAGTTCCCGCCTTCTCCCACCACGATGCAGGGCATGCTGACGTGTTCGGTGGCGTACGCGAGCCCGCTGTACCCGATCGCACAGGGCGTGTTTTCCACCAGGTCGACAACGTCCTTCGAGCCGTGCATGTCCCGGGACCCGAGCTTGTACTCCAGGTCGTCACCGAGCACCGTCTCCTTGAAATAGACGTACGTGCCCGAGTTGTTCTGGCGGCTCACAAGAACGATCTCGTCCGAGTCGCAGCCCGGGACGGCAACGCCCAGGTCGGACCATCTCGTCGCCGTACCGCCTTCCCCGTACACGTCCTTCAACTGCTCGAGGCTCATGCTCCGGATCGGGTTGTCGGCATGCAGATAGACTGCGAGGGCGTCGTATCCGACGATGTACTCGACGGGTTCGACCCCGTTTCCCCTCGCCGCGTCCAATTCCGCTTCGCGCATCTTCCTGGACGAGTTCGCGATGTCGACGGTGCCGTTGATCATCGCGGAGATGCCGGTACCGGACCCTCCGCCGGTGACCGCGACCGCCACATTCGGGTTGACCGCGCTGTATACTTCGGCCCACGCCTGGGCCACGTTCAGCAGGGTGTCCGAGCCCTTGTTCTGGATCATGGCCCGTTGTGCCCTGTCGGGGCCCCCGCAGGCAAGGATCACGAGGGCGGCAAGGGGGATGACTCTCTTCATTCGGTTTCTCGCTCCGTTTCCTGATCTGGTGTGTCCGGAAGTGTCGCGACGATTTGTCACGACCGTGTCACCGGGCCGTGACGACCCTGTACCAATGCGGTCAGTAGTACAGATAGGTCTGCAGCTTGAAGGAGATTTCCCGCGTGCCCCCGCCGGAATCGTATATGTCCAGGTTCGCCCCGATCCGGTTCTTGCCGGCTACGTAGAGGAACAGCCCCGGGGTCAGGAGCAGACCACCGTCGTCGACGACGCCACGGTTCGGATCTCCCCAGCTCACACGCGCCATGGGCTCCACGGCCTCGAAGTTGGCGTTCTCCAGCGGTACATACCGGCTCAGGATCACCTGGCCGGTCAGGAAGCTCGGGATCTTGCCGCCAGCCGACTCCGGCAACCGCCAGTTCGCACCGCCGATCAGGCCCACCTGCAGGTGCGTACCGCTGCGGAAGCCTCCGATCTCGAGGTCGCCTCCGAAGGCCGTAGCCGCTGCACCCTCGCCATACGGGCCGACATAGTCGTGTCGGGACACGTTGGCCGAGGCCGACACGCCGTCCGCCAGGCGCAGCGTCACGCGTCCCGCAAGCGACTTGCCCGAGTTCTCGTCCGATCCCGCCGTCCCCGTGCCGTTCGTCAGCGTGGCCATGTAGGAAAGTCTGTCGCCGATCGAACCGTCGGCCCTGAAGCCGATATCCCGATCGGAGTAGGCGAGCTTTTCCGTGAAGCGACTGAGCGTACAGGTGCCGCCGGATCCCGCGCACCCACTGAAACCGTTGATACGTCCGGTTCGCTCCACCACCACGATGTCGGTGGAGCTGTTGAGTTCGAAGATGTCGAAGGCCCGCTTGAATTGACCTACCGAGAACCGGAACCCCCGACTCACGTTGAGGCGAAAATACGCGTCCTTGAGATCCAGTTCGCCGCCGCCGAAATCGGGTTGGACTCGCGCATCCAGCAGGTCCGTGACACCGATATCCAGAGTGAACCGGGCCCGCCGCGTGAAGAAATCCGTCGACTTCCCACCCTCGGCCGAACTCGTCGCAAACTGGGAATGGAGCCGCCCACCGAAGCGCACCTGGGCGCTGCGGGCGGAAATCTCCACTTGTGCCCGCGTGGTCTCGACCGTACCGGCGACGACGAGAACCGCCATCGCCAACACACGGAACCTGATCACGTAGTGTGCCTCCCGGTTGATGAACGCCCGGAACGTGGCCGGGACTCGCAAGCCCGGCCGTGCCGGCCCGGGCCATCGAAGCGCTACATGCTACCAGTCACATGTAACGAACGAGTCACATAGCCATCGCCAGACGGTCACTACCGGGCCGGTGCCGCAACGGACGGGTCACGACCGGCTACTCGGGGGGCAGGGCGGGCTCCATCTCGGCGATTCCGGTCGCGTCGCCGCCGACCGCACGTTTCAGGACCTCCTCGATGTCGAGTCCCAGCACCGACGCCAGCCCCTCCATCGTGCCGTAGGCCCCTCTGACGCGCTGGTTCAAAGCGTTGGACACGCCCTCGCCCTGGCCGCCGTCCATGACCACCACGCGGTCGATGTCCACTCCCTCCACCGCCCCCACCGCAATCTCCAGCAATTCGGGGAGCTTCTCGGCAATGAACACCGCGAACGCGGCCTCGCCACCGGCGCGCACCTCCCCGTAGAGGCGCCGCAACACCTCGACCTGCGCCTTCCCGCGCTCGAGAATCGGAGCCGCTTCGGCCTCGGCCCGCGCGAATGCCGCCATCTTTTCCGCCTTGGCCGGCTCCACGATATCGGCGAGCAGCCTCTGCTCCTCACGCTCCACGCGCTTCATTTCGAGGATCCTCTCCGCCTCCACCTCCGCCTCCAGCGCCTTCACCCTCGCAATCTTCTCGGCGGTCTCCCCTTCACGGTCGAGTTCCGCCTGCCGCACGCGCAGCGCGTTCTTCGCCTCGGCCACCTTGATCGACGCCGCCGCCTCCCGCACTTCCGCCCGCCGGCTGGCCTCGGCCTGGGCCTCGCGCGTATCCGCCCGCTTACGCGCTTCCGCAATCTCCGCCTGGCGGATCGCCTCGGCGGACTTCTCCCGTCCGATCGCGGCCAGGTACCCGCGCTCGTCGCTCACGTTCTGGATCTTGAGCACATCCAGGTGGAATCCCAGCGAGGCCAGGTCCTCCCCGGCATCCTCGGACAGTGCCTTCGCGAACCCGAGACGATCCTCGTTGACCTCCTCCGGCGTGAGCGTCGCGAGCACGCCGCGCAGGTTGCCGGTCAGGGTGTCCTGGGCAAGCGCCTTGATTTCGTCCTCGCTCTTTCCGAGCAGCCGCTCGACGGCGTTGTTGAAGACCCACTCCGGCTCGGAGGCGATCTTGACGTTGGCGATGGCCTCGACGTTCAACGGGATGTTGCCCTTCGAAAAGGCGTTGTTCACAGACACCTCGATGGGGATGGTTTCGAGGTTCATGTGCTGCACCGTCTCAATGATGGGAACACGGAAGACGCGGCCGCCCGAGATGGAGCGGTAGCCGACGCGCTGACCGTCCGTGAGCAGGCGGTTGCGTCCCGTCAGAACCGCCGCCCGGTTCGGCGGCGAAATGACGATGAGAGTCTTGATCGTCGCGACCAGCACGACGATTACCAGCACGAGCACCAGGCCCGCTGCGAGTGCGCTCAATGGAGTGAACACCTGCCACCTCCTGTCATTTGTCCCCTGGGGGCTGCCGCCCCGTTAATCCTCCAGCAGCTTCGGCCCGACCGGGGCCACAGCCGCGATTCCATCGCTCATGTCGACCACCACGACGGCCTGACCCCGGCCGAGCGCCAGCGTACCCGCGGATCCGTCGGCGGCTCGAGCGCGCAGCCGCACCCGGCGGTCGCCCCTGCGGACGGTGACGGTGCCGTGGCTTCCTGGTCCCACCTCCAGCGACACCTCGCCCGTCAGTCCGACGAACGACTCCTCTCCCTTCAACGCACCGGATTCGGTGCGCTTGAGGTAGGCGAAGACGGTGCTGATCAGCGCGCCCGAACCGAGTCCCGTGGCCCCCGCGATCGCCGCCGTGAGCATCGGCTGCGCACCACCCCAGACGAGATGCAGCAGCGCCCCCGCGGCACCGAAGCCGAAGATCGCGTTGATGAGCGCCCGTACGGAGAAGACCTGTGCGATCCCGGTTCCCGCCGAGATGCCGTCCACGTCGGCGTCGACGTCGACATCCGCATCGAGGTCCACGTCGCCCTCGAGAAAGTCGCTGAAGAAGGAGAGCGCGAGAAGGCCGCCGCCGACCGCGAGGCAGAACACATAGGCTGTGAGCATTGCCGCCCTCCTTGTTGCGGTCCGGCTATTATCCTACGCTGCACGACCGCGTCATGTTCACGTGTTCACAGGCTCGGCAACGTATCCCGTATGCGCGGCCGGCGACATCCATTCGAACCGGAGTCTCCACTTGATCAACAGACGGACGGCCGCGTATGCGCACCTGGCACTCGCCACGATCATCGGGCTCTCCCCGGCCGCCGGCAGCGCCCAACGAGGTGCCGAGGAAGGTGAGTGGCGGTACTACGGAGGCGACGCGGGCAGCACCCGCTACGCACCGCTCGGCCAGATCGACCGCGACAACGTGGCTTCCCTGGAGATCGCGTGGCGTTGGCAGGCGGCCAACTTCGGCCCCGCACCCGAATACAACTACCGGACTACGCCGCTCATGGTCGACGGCGTGTTGTACGCCACGGCGGGGTACCGGCGCACGGTCGCGGCGATCGACGCCGGAACGGGCGAGACCCTGTGGACCTACCGCCTGGACGAAGAGGGCCGGGCCGCACCGCGCCGCAACTCGGGACGTGGCGTCGCCTGGTGGGAATCGGCGGGGGCCGGACCACGCATCTTCTTCGTCACTCCCGGCTTCCAACTGGTCGCGCTCGACCCGGCGACGGGTCGCGCCATACCCGACTTCGGCGATGGCGGCGTGGTCGAGTTGCGCCTCGGACTGGGTCGCGAACTGGATCTTGTGCGCGCCCCGATCGGCTCCAGCTCCCCGCCGATCGTGGTCGGCGATGTCGTGGTCGTGGGGTCCGCCCTGCCGTCGGGCAGCGCGCCGCCCGCGCCGGAAATGCCACCGGGACACGTCCGCGGCTACGACGCGGTCACGGGCGAACTCCGGTGGACCTTCCACACGATCCCGCAACCGGGCGAGTACGGCAACGAGACGTGGGAGGACGGCTCCTGGGAGTACACCGGGAACGCCGCCGTCTGGACCGCGCTGAGTGCGGACCCCGAACTCGGCCTCGTCTACCTTCCCGTCGAACTGGGCACCGGCGACTACTACGGCGGCCACCGGCCCGGCGACAACCTCTTTTCGCAGAGCATCGTCGCGCTCGACGCAGCCACCGGCGAGCGGGCGTGGCACTTTCAGACCGTCCACCACGGCATCTGGGACTACGACCCGCCGGCGGCGCCCGTGCTGGCGGACCTGACCGTCGACGGCCGCGAAATCCCGGCCGTCGCACTGATCACCAAGCAGACCTTCACGTTCGTCTTCGACCGTCGTACCGGCGAACCCGTGTGGCCCATCGAGGAACGGCCTGTCCCGCAGACCGACGTGCCCGGCGAGCGCACCGCCCCCACCCAGCCCTTCCCGACGAGGCCGCCCCCCTACGACCGTCAGGGTGTCGACCCCGACGACCTCATCGACTTCACCCCCGAACTGCGCGCCGAGGCCGAGGAAATCCTGGCGCAGCTCCACCACGGCCCCCTGTACACGCCCCCCACCAGACCGATGGAGGGAGGCACGCAGGGCACCCTGATGGTCCCGGGCTCGCTGGGCGGCGCCAACTGGCCCGGCGGCGCGCTCGACCCGGAATCCGGGTACCTCTACGTGCAGTCGGCAACCGCGCCCAGCGTGATCTCGCTCTCACCCGAACCCGACATCTCGACCATGGACTACATCCGCGGCGGCGGTCTGCGTCTGCGACAGGGCGGCGGGCCCCAGGGGCTGCCGCTCTTCAAGCCGCCGTGGGGCAGGCTCACAGCGATCGACCTCCAGGCGGGCGAGATCGCGTGGCAGGTGCCGAACGGTGATGCGCCCGACTACGTGAAGGAGCACCCCGCGCTGGAGGGGATCGATGTGGGAAGGACAGGGCGGCCGGACCGCGGCGGGCTGCTGGTCACCCGAACGCTCCTTTTCGCCGGCGAAGGGGGCGGAATGTTCGCCGCGTTCGGTTCGGGAGGCAACATGTTCCGCGCCCACGACAAGGTCACGGGCGAGATCGTCGCCGAGATCGAGCTGCCCGCCAACCAGACCGGGCTGCCGATGACCTATATGCACGAGGGCAGGCAGTACATCGTCGTGGCGGTGGGAGCGCGGCGTCATCCGAGCGAGCTGGTCGCCCTGGCGCTGCCGGAGGCGTGAGGGTCGGCTTACCCGAAGAGCCTGATGGGGCCGCCCGGGGCCCGAGAACTATACGGCTTCCGGGAGCCGCTGTCCCGCCTCACGCGTGAGCGACATGGTGCGGATGGCCGCAAGCAGTTCAGTCCTTGATGCTTCCATGGACCCGGTGAGGCGCCGGTCGACTTCGGTCAAGCGCTTGTCGACCCCGTTGATCGACTCCGTCATTCGCGCTTCAAGCTGGAGCATCGACTCGGTCTGGCGCTTGTCGACCCCGTTGATGGACTCCGTCAGACGCTGCTCGACCCCTTTGATGGACTCCGTCAGACGCTGCTCGACCCCGTTCACCTTCTCCGTCAAGCGCACTTCGACCCGGTCGATGCGCGTGTCCAGCCTCTGGATCCCCTCCGCCAACCGCTTCCTGGTGTCGCTGCGCAGCGCCCCCACCTCGCTCCTGATTTCATCGCGGATGTCGTCTCGCAGGTTGCTGGTCGCCCGTGCAACGATCCGCCAGACGGCCGCCACCGACAGCACCAACCCCGCAACCGCCGACAACGCCACCCATGGCTCGCTCATCTCATTCCTCCACTCCCCGTGGCCCGTCTCGCGAAGGGCCAGACACCCACCTGAAACCTACGGCTGCCGCCTCGGCCACGCCAAGCGGAACCGACGCATGCGTAGTCACGGATTCCGGGAGCGGCAGGAAGTCTCCCGCCCATCCCCGACACCCGGTCCTCGCGCCCGACAATGCGGCTCGCCACGGGGCACATACATGGCTGGATCGGCCTTCTTGCGGTATTGTCCCGAAATGACCAAACCAACCCACCTCCCCCAACTCCTCCGCTCCGGCACCGGCACCCACACCGCCTTCTCGGCCCCGGACCGTCCCGACCTGACCTACGCCGGCCTGCGCGGGCATGTCGAACGCACCGTCGCCGCCCTCAACCGCCGCGGCATCGGCCGGGGCGACCGGGTGGCCATCGTGCTTCCCAACGGACCCGAGATGGCGAGCGCTTTCGTGGCGATCGCCGCCGGCGCGGCCACCGCACCCCTCAACCCCGCGTACCGTCAACCCGAGTTCGAGTTCTACCTCGAGGACCTGGGGGCAAAGGCGCTGGTCGTGGCAGAGGGCGACGACACGCCTGCCCGGGCCGCCGCCGCCGCGCTCGGAGTGCCGGCCATGGAAATACGCGCGGAGCCGGACAGTCCGGCAGGCACCTTCTCCTTCGTGGGCGAGCCCCAGGGGGCGCCCGCAGGGCGTGGGGGCATGGCCGGGCCCGACGACGTCGCGCTTGTCCTCCATACCTCCGGCACCACCTCGCGGCCCAAGATCGTGCCACTGCTCCACAGGAACGTGTGCGCCACCGCCGAGAATATCCGCCGGACGCTGCGGCTGGAGCCCGGCGACCGCTGCCTCAACGTGATGCCGCTCTTCCACATCCACGGGCTGATGGCGTGCGTGCTGTCGACGCTGCACGCGGGCGCGAGCGTGTACTGCGCGCCGGGATTCAACGCGCTCAGGATCTTCGGATGGCTGGCCGACGCCGACCCCACGTGGTATTCGGCGGTGCCCACGATGCATCAGGCGATCCTGGCGCGGGGCGGGCGCAATGCGGCAGTCATCGAGCGGCTGCGGCTGCGCTTCATACGCTCCTCGTCCGCGGCGCTGCCGTCGGTTGTAATGGCGGAGCTGGAGGAGGCGTTCGGCGCGCCCGTCGTGGAGGCCTACGCCATGACCGAGGCCGCGCACCAGATGACGTGCAACCCGCTGCCCCCCGCGGCCCGCAAGCCCGGTACGGTGGGGATCGCCGCGGGCCCCGACGTCTCGGTGATGGACGCCGCCGGCAACCACCTCGCGCCGGGCGAGGAGGGCGAGATCGTCATCCGGGGGCCGAACGTCACCCCGGGCTACGAGAACAACGAGGCCGCGAACCGCGAGGCCTTCACGCACGGGTGGTTCCGCACCGGCGACCAGGGTTTCCGCGACGAGGACGGGTACTTCACGATCACGGGACGCCTCAAGGAGATCATCAACCGGGGCGGAGAGAAGATCTCGCCGCGCGAGGTCGACGAGGTGCTCATGGACCACCCGGCGGTGCAGCAGGTGGTCACCTTCGCGATGCCGCACCCGAAGCTGGGCGAAGAGGTGGCGGCGGCGGTCGTGCTGCGGGACGGCGCCGAGGCGGGCCCGGGCGACGTGCGCGACTTCGCGGCCGGTCGGCTGGCCGGGTTCAAGGTGCCGCGCAAGGTGGTGATCCTGGACGAGATCCCCAAGGGCCCGACGGGGAAGCTGCGCCGGATCGGGCTGGCGGATCAGCTGGGGTTATGAAGATCGCCATCTACGGCGCGGGGGCGACGGGCGGTTACCTGGGGGTGAAGCTGGCGCGGGCCGGGGTCGACACCACCCTGATCGCGCGCGGCCCCCACCTGGAAGCGATGCAGCGCGACGGCGCGCGCCTGCTCATCGACGGCGACGAACTCGTCGCGCGCCCCTTCTGCACCGAAGACCCCGCCGAGGCGGGCCCGCAGGATTACGTGATCATCACGCTCAAGGCGCACTCGGCCACGCGCGTGGTGGACGCCATGCAGCCGCTGCTTGGCCCCGACACCGCCGTCGTCACCGCGCAGAACGGCGTCCCATGGTGGTACTTCCACCAGGTCGGCGGCGAGCGGGAGGGGATGCGTCTGGAGAGCGTGGACCCCGGCGGCCGCCAGTGGGACGGGATCGGCCCGGAACGCGCGATCGGCTCGGTGGTCTACGTGGCGACCGAAATCGCGGAGCCGGGGGTGATCAGGCACTCCTACGGGAACAAGTTCAGCCTGGGCGAGCCATCGGGTCGCAAGACCCCGAGAATCAGGGCGTTGAGCCGGGCGCTGTCCGAGGCCGGCGTGCGGGCGCCCGTGCGCCGGATCCGCCAGGAGATCTGGATGAAGCTGCTCGGCAACGTGTCCTTCAACCCGATCAGCGCGCTCACCCTGGCCACCCTGGACAAGGTCGCCATCGAGACCGGCACGCGGGGAGTGGCGCGCGCCATGATGGAGGAAACGAAGGCGATCGGCGAGGCCCTCGGCGTGCGCTTCCGGCTCGACATCGAGAAGCGGATCGACGGCGCGGCCGCCGTGGGCGCCCACCGCACCTCGATGCTGCAGGACCTCGAGCGGGGCCGCGCGATGGAGATCGACGCGCTGGTGACCTCGGTGCAGGAACTGGGACGGCTGGTGGGCGTGCCCTCGCCGACCATCGACGTGGTGCTGGCGCTGGTGCGTCAGAGGGCGGAGATTGCGGGACTGTATTCGGCGCAAAAGGAGGCATGAAATGGCGGTCTACAAGATGATTCGCATCAGGGTTCACGATGCTGACCGGTGCGCAACGTACACCAGGGCGGCGTCGGCGGCGTTGGCGAGACACGGTGGCGAACTGCTCTACCAGAACGAGCGCGATGCAGCCACGCGCATCCTGGTCGTGCGCTTTCCCGACGCGGCTTCGTCCTGGGCACACTACGGCGATCCAGAGGTTCAGCAGGCTCTGTCCACGGCCAGGGGATCGTTCACCCGCGACATCGTCGCCCTCGAAGGTGGATCCTAGGGCTGGAGTGCGCCGGCGGCGCCTTCTGATCCTCGGAGGCACGCTGGCCGCCGTTTGCGCTGCGACACACGCCGCGTCAGGACAGGACCCCCCGCCTCCCGATCCTGATTCGGTTGTCAGGCTGCAGCCTCTGGTCGTGACGGCCAGGAACCGGGAGGAACTCCTTCAGAGCGTCCCGCTGGCGGTTTCGGCCTTCTCCGGGCGCGATCTGGAACTCGGCCAGATCGGAACAACGGATCGGCTCGGCCAGATGATGCCGAACGTCCACTTCAACCACTCCGGAGCTCTCTCGGGCACAAAATCCGCGGCGCAGTTCTACATCCGGGGCGTGGGGCAGCGTGACTTCCTGCCGGTGACGGATCCCGGAGTTGCGGTCTACGTCGACGGGATATACATGCCGCGCTCGGTGGGTGCGGTGATGGACCTCATCGACGTGGAACGCGTCGAGGTGCTGCGCGGACCGCAGGGCACGCTCTTCGGGCGCAACGCGGTCGGCGGAGCCGTGTCGGTGCACTCCAGGAGGCCGGACGCCGAAGCGCGCAGGAGCATGCGGGTACAGTTCGGCGATGACCGGATGACCAACCTGACCGCCTCGGCAAATGGTGCCCTGGGGAATGGGCTGTACGGGAGCGTGGCCCTGGCTCTCCGCAAGCGGGACGGGTACGTGACACGCGTCCACGACGGGCTCGACAAGGGCAACGACAACGGACAGGCGGCCCGGGGCGCGATCCTGTGGCGTCCCTCGGCAACCTTCGAGGTCTTTGCGACGGCCGACTATTCCCGCAAGCGGGAGAACGGGGCGCCGACCGTCAACGGGGGCGTGAACGACAAGCAGGCCTTCGGGACGTTCGGCAACGCAGCGCTGCCCGGCTGTACCGCGATCACCGTCAACCCCGATTTCCCCGGGAAGGGGCCCCCGACGTTCCCGCCGCCCGGACGGGGCGCGGGAGGAGCCACGGGTTGCTACGGGCCCGATAGTTTCGCCGGCGAGTTTGTCTCGGAGGCCACCTTTCCGGAATTTGCCGACCTGGATTCGTGGGGCGCCGGCGCCAGGGTTTCCTGGTCGCTCGGCGGGGGCGTCACGCTCCGGTCTCTGACGGGCTACCGGGGGCTGGACATGTGGAACTCCCGGGACGCGGACAACACGCCCGCCAACGTCCTGCAGATCCAGATCGCAGTCGAGTCCGAGCAGCTCAGCCAGGAATTGCAGCTCAGCGGCTTCGGGCTCGACGACCGCCTGCACTGGCAAACCGGCCTCTACCTCGTCCGCGAGGCGGGGTTCTATCTGGGCGCTGTGACGCTCCCGACCGGGGCATTCGACAGCAACTGGGACCTGGTCAACTCGTCGATGGCCGGGTTCGCCCAGGCCACGGCCGACGTGACGGCGGCGCTTTCGCTGACGGTCGGCGCGCGTTACACGAGGGATCGGAAGTCCGTGACGCCGGATGTCTTTGCGGTGGGTGACGCGTCACAGGGCAGGGGCAGCATCCATGGGCCCACATGGCCCTTGGCCGAGGGGATCTTCCGAGCCGCCACCGGGCCGATGAAGCCCGGGGACCGCATCCTCGCCAACAGGGAGTTCACCCGGGATTTCGATGCGCTGACCGTGATGGCCAACCTGGCCCATCGACTGAACGACAACACGATCGCCTACGCCGGGTTCGCCGAGGGATTCAAGAGCGGCGGGTTCGACGCGCGGGTTCCGTCTCCCCCACCCGGCCACGAACCGAATTCGCCCGACGCCGCCCCGACCGACTACGAGCCCGAAACCGTCGCCAGTTACGAAATCGGCCTTAAGTCGAGCACCGGCGACGGCCGTCTCAGGATGAATGTGGCGCTCTTCCGGGCCGACTACGAGGACCTGCAGGTCGTCATCCGCGAGTCGATCAATCCCATCACCGTCAACGGCGGGTCGGCCGATCTCCAGGGTGCCGAACTCGAGGCGGCGTGGATGCCGGGCGGCGGCTGGGACATCGCGGCCAGTGTCGGTGTATTGAGTGCGGCGTACGACAGCCTGAGCGCCGCCGTGCTCGAGAACAGGAATCCGTTGCAGCCGGACTACAAGCTGACCAAGGCACCCGGCTTCAACCATTCACTCGCGATCGGCAGGACGGTGCGCGCCGGCGGCCTGCCGGTCACCCCCCGTATCCACTGGACGTACACGTCGTCGCAGTATCACGACCCCGTCAACACGCCCCAACTGTTCCAGGAGGGGTATCACCTGCTCCACGCCACGATCGGCCTGGCGAGCGCGGACGGCAGGTGGGAGGTGTTGTCCGCGTTCCGCAACCTCACCGACGAACGCTATCTCCTGACCGGGACATCCGCCTGGGGCACCGCCGCGGCCTACATCGAGCAGGTGTACGGCAGACCGTTCGAGTGGTCGGTGGCTGTGAAGCGAACCTGGTGAAGGGCGGTGGCGGGTTGCCCCGCGCAACGTTTTTTGATGCGCGCCTCGTCTACGCCCCGAACAGCGCCACGTCGAAGAGCCTGCCCAGTATGAGGATAAGGCTCATTCCCGTGAACACGACGATGCTGATCCAGGTGAAGGTGCGCGCAAATCGCGACGGGTAGAAGTGCGGGTCGTCCTTCGGGATCACCTTCAGGCAATAGTAGAAGTTCAGGCAGAAGATGACCGGCGCGACGAAGTAGGCGAGCGCCGACGCCACCAGCACCAGGTAGACCGGTCTGGGCACCGCCTCGATCAGCAGCACCGCCGCCACCAGCGAGAACAGCATGGTCGCGCGGTAGATGTTGTACTCCGAGTACCAGCGCCGGCGGTGGTCCGCGGTGAGCCGGCGGGCCGAGGTGCCGGCGAGCGCGGCCGTGGGGCGAAAGAGGTTGCGGCAGCACGCGCCCACGATCCGCGGCCAGCCATCGAAGTAGTTGAACGCGGTCGAGAACGTCGCCGCGAACGCCCCGAGCATGAAGATCGTCATCATCCACGGACCCACGCTCTCCGTGAAGATCCCCGCGATCTCGCCCATGACGGCCCGCCCCTCGACCGGGCTGGGATAGAGCCACACGGCGGACAGCAGCACGAAGATCGTGGCGATGATGAACGACACCACGTGGCCGAGCCGGAAGTCCCAGATGCTGATCCTGAAGCAACGCCGGCTGTACTCCACCGCGCGCCCCGGCAGCTGGCGCACATCGACGGTGAGGTCGGACATCCGGGGCGCGAAGGGGTCGAAGGCGGGCGCCAGCCCCGCGGCCTCCAGCCGGTCCCGGATTCTGGCCATCCCGGTACGCTTGGCCTTGCCCCACTCGGACGCCTGGAGCGACACGTCGATGCCGGTGGGCAGCAGGCCGAGGAAGCCTGCGATCACCAGCCAGGAGCCGGCCGGCGCGTCGAAGATGAGGAAGTGCTCGAGTTCGCCGATCGGAGCGGGCCGCACGAAGTAGACGATCACCGCCGAGACGAAGAGCAGGCCGCCCGCGATCTTGGCCCCCGCTTCGAGCGCGGCGTACCTCCCCCACAGCAGGATGACCACCGACGCGGCGCCGAGGAACGCCCCCCAGCCCCAGAGCGGCACCGGCAGTCCCATCTGCGCCGAGAACAGGTAGTACACCACCGCGGCCGCCGCGATCAGCCGCCCCGCCTGCCCCACCGCGCACTGGATGACGGTCGTCACCAGCACGTACCAGACCGGCAGCTTGCCCGGCGCGGTCGCGTAGGCCGCCATGAGGCTCTTGCCCGTGGCGTTGGTGAACCGGAAGGCCAGTTCGAAGCCGTAGTACTTGAAGACGTAGGCGAGCAGCACGCACCACAACAGCGCGAATTCGAAGCGCCCGCCCGCGGTCGGGGCCGTGACCAGGTGGCTGGTCCCGATCCCCGTCATCATGAGGATCATCCCGGGCCCGAACTGGCGCAGCAGGCTGCGCGGGCTCATGTCGGGGATCTTCAGATCGTCGAACGAGGTGGAGGAAGCGGAGTGGTCGGATGATTCGGTCACGGGGGCTCCAGCTCACGGTGGACGACGGGAGGGGAACGACGTCAGGGTACGTGACCGGGGATGGCGCGGCAACGCCGAAGCCGAATGGGCGCAGGGGTTCCCCTACCGTCCCCAATCGCCCGTGCGTACATTGGTGCGGGTTTGTGGGCGGGGCGGGACTCGACTCCCATGTCTCCGCCCTGTCGCTCGGGTTGAAGGAGTGATAGGATGGCCACCGACTTGACGCCGGATCGCCGTTCCCCATCGGGCGGTTGCCGTCCGGAACCGAATCCGTAGCCGCGCTGTCGCCCTTGCTGAAGCCCACCGATACCCGGAATCCCGACCACTACCACCGCGTAGTGGATTGCCAGTGGGGATGCCCGGCGCACACGGACATCCCCGAGTACATCCGGCTCATCGCCAACGGGCAGTACACCGAGTCGTACCTGCTGAACCGGAAGTCGAACATCTTCCCGGGGATTCTGGGACGCACCTGCGACCGTCCCTGCGAGCCGGTGTGCCGGCGGGTGCGGCTGGACGGCGAACCCGTCGCGATCTGCCGCCTGAAGCGGGTGGCCTCCGATCTCCGAGACGACATTACCGGCTTCCTGCCGACGATTCCGGAGGAGAAGAACGGGAAGCGCATCGCCTGCATCGGCGCGGGGTGCGCGTCGCTCACCGTCGCCAACGACCTGCTGCCGCTCGGGTACGAGGTCACGATCTTCGAGAAGCTCGCAAAGCCCGGCGGTCTGATGTGGACGAACATCCCCGAGTTCCGCCTCCCCGCCAAGGTCCTCTGGGAGGAGATCGACTACATCCTCGACATGGGCGTCGACCTGCGCCTGAACAGCTCCATCGACAGCCTCGCCGCCCTCCTGGAAGAGGACTACGACGCCGTCTTCATCGGCTCGGGGGCACCCAAGGGCAAGGAACTGAACCTTCCCGGGCGCTGGGACTCCGAGCAAATCCACATCGGGATCGAGTGGCTGGAGTCGGTCCGCTTCGGGCACATCGACAGCTGCGGGGACCGCGTGCTCGTGATCGGAGTCGGCAACACCGCGATGGACTGCTGCCGAACGGCCCAGCGCCTGGGTGCCAGCGACGTCAAGGTCATGGCGCGCAAGACCAAGCCGTACTTCAAGGCCTCGCCGTGGGAGCTGGAGGACGCGATCGAGGAGCAGGTCGAGATCCTGGAGAACCACTCGCCGTCGCGCTTCATCATCGAGGACGGCAAGGTGGCCGCGATGGAGTTCGACCTCGTCACCTGGACGCCGGGCGAAGGCGGGCGCCTCAAGGCCGAGGTCCACGGCAGCAAGATCATCGAGTGCGACGAGGTGATCCTCGCGATCGGGCAGGACACCGCGTTCCCCTGGATCGAGCGCGACATCGGCATCGACTTCAACAAGTGGGACATGCCGATCGTCGACAAGACGACGTTCATGACCTCGCGTCCCGGCGTGTTCATGGGGGGCGACGCGGCGTGGGGCCCCGAGAACATCATCTGGGGGGTCGAGCACGGCCATCAGGCCGCCATCTCGATCCATGCCTGGTGCGAGGACCGCCCACTGACCGACCGTCCGCCCGAAGGGATGAACCTGATCAGCCAGAAGATGGGGCTGCACGAGTGGTCGTACTCCAACGACTACGACGAGGCCGAGCGCGTGAAAATGCGCCACGTGGACCTGCAGGAGCGCTTCAAGCGGCTGGACATCGAGGTCGAGGAGGGATTCGACATCGAGCAGACGCTGACCGAGGTGGAGCGCTGTCTCAACTGCGACATCCAGACGCACTTCGAGGCGGACTTGTGTATCGAGTGCGACGCCTGCATCGACATCTGCCCTCTCGATTGCCTTACGATCACTCATAACGGGACGGAGGAAGAGGTCACCCAGCGCCTCACGGCCCCGCTGCTGAACTATCCCGACGAGCCCCTTTTCGTGTCGGAAACGCTGCCGCAGACCGGGCGGATCATGGTCAAGGACGAGGACCTCTGCATTCACTGCGGGCTGTGCGCGGAGCGGTGTCCCACGGCGGCCTGGGACATGCGCAAGTCGGACCTGCTGGTCCCCTACGCGGGGCTCGGGGCCGGTGAACTGCATCCGGGCATGTCGATCATGGACCTGGCGCAGAACGGTGGGGCGGCCGGAGGCGAGTTTGCGGGTGCGGGATCCGAGCCGACGGGGGCCGGGACGGGCTGATGACGGTGGACAACCGACTATCCGCGATGGGCGGCGACGTCGCCCCCGCGAGCACCAACGGCGAGCGGCCCCCGGCCCGCGTCAACGACCTCGCCTTCAAGATCGGAACCGTCAACGGCACGGGGTCGGCCAGCGCCAACGGGCTGCTCCGCAGCGCGATCTTCCGCATGGGCATTCCCGTGTCCGGCAAGAACCTCTTCCCCTCCAACATCCAGGGCCTGCCCACCTGGTACGAGATCCGGGCCAACGCCGACGGGCACACGGCGCGGACCGCGCGCTTCGACGTGGTCGTGGCGATGAACCCGGCCACCTACAAGCGGGACATCGAGGAGGTCACCCCGGGCGGATGGGTCATGTACGACTCGAGCTGGCCGCTGCCCCGCGACCTGGACCGCGACGACGTGAACTTCCTGGGGATCCCCCTGGCGAAGATGACGGTCGACAACTTCAAGGGATCGCGCGTCCGGATCCTCATGAAGAACATCTGCTACGTGGGTGCGCTGGCGGCGCTGCTCAAGATGGACATCGAGATCGTGCGGGGCCTGCTCAACGAGACCTTCGCGGCCAAGGCCAAGCTGCTCGACGCCAACCAGCTCGCGATCAACCTGGGGTACGAGTACGCGCTCGAGCACTTCGAGTGCCCCCTGCCCGTCCACCTCGAAACCATGGACGGCAACCGGGACTCGATCGTGATCGACGGCAACACGGCGGCAGCGCTGGGATGCGTCTACGCAGGAGCCACCGTGGCCGCCTGGTACCCGATCACGCCGTCGACGTCGCTCGTGGACGCCTTCACCGGCTTCTGCAACCAGTTCCGCAAGGACCCGGACACGGGCAGGAACCGCTTCGCGATCATCCAGGCCGAGGACGAACTGGCGGCCGCGGGGATGGTGATCGGGGCCGCGTGGGCGGGTGCGCGCGCGTTCACGTCGACGAGCGGGGCGGGACTGTCCCTGATGAGCGAGTTCATCGGCCTGGCGTACTACGCCGAGGTGCCGTCGGTGTTCTTCGACGTGCAGCGGGTGGGGCCGTCGACGGGGATGCCGACGCGGACCCAGCAGGGCGACATCCAGTTCGCGGCCTATGCTTCGCACGGCGACACCCGGCACATCGTCATCTTCCCCGCCAACCCCCACGAGTGCTTCGAGATGGCGGTAGATGCGTTCGACCTCGCCGAGCGCTTCCAGACGCCGGTGTTCGTCCTGACCGACCTCGACATCGGCATGAACGACTGGGTCATCCCCAAGCTCGAATGGGACGACTCGTACCGCCCGGACCGCGGCAAGGTGCTGACCGCCGAGGAGTTGGAGGCGGCTACGGGACCCTTCCACCGCTACCTGGACGTGGACGGCGACGGGATTCCGTGGCGGACGCTGCCGGGTGTGCACCCCAACGGCGCATACCTGACGCGCGGTTCGGGCCACGACCGGTTCGGCAACTACACCGAGGACTCGGAGCCGTACGCGGACGTGCTGGCGCGGGTCGGGCGCAAGATCGACGGCGCCGCACCGCACCTGCCCGGGCCCGAGATCCGGCTGCGCGACGGGGCGAAGATCGGGCTGGTGACCATCGGCGGATGCCGCGGCGCGGTGCTGGAGGCAGTGGGCGAACTGGCCGAGTGCGGGATCGAGGCGGACTACATGCGCGTGCGCGCGTTTCCCTTTCACCCCGATGTCGAGCCCTTCCTGGCCGCCCATGATGTCAACTTCGTGATCGAACAGAATCGCGACGGGCAGCTGCGCAAGCTGCTGATCGCCGAGACGGATGCCGAGAAGGACGCGCTGGTGTCGATCCGCTACTACGGGGGCTATCCCATGAGTTGCCACCACGTGATGGACGGGCTGGCGCCCCATATCGACATCGGCGCGCCCGCCGGTCCACGCGAATCCGCGGGCGCCCACGGAGCGACCCCGTGAGCTACATCAAGAAGCCCCGCGTCCACCACCCGGGCCTGACCCGCAACCGCCTCGGGCTGACCCGCCGCGATTACGAGGGCACCATGTCCACGCTGTGCGCCGGGTGCGGCCACGACTCCATCACAGCGGCAATCATCGAGGCCTTCTGGGAGCTGGAGATCGCGCCGCACGAGGTGGCGAAGACCTCGGGGATCGGGTGCAGCGGCAAGACCCCGACCTACTTCCTCAAGGAAGCGCACGGCTTCAACGGGGTGCACGGGCGCATGCCGTCGATCACGACCGGGGCGCACGCGGCGAACCGCGAACTCGTGTGCATCGGGGTCTCCGGCGACGGCGACAGCCTCTCGATCGGGATGGGCCAGTTCGCGCACGTCGTGCGGCGCAACGTCGACATGCTCTACATCATAGAGAACAACGGCGTCTACGGGCTCACCAAGGGGCAGTTCTCGGCGTCGGCCGACGTCGGTTCCACCGCCAAGCGCGGCCAAGTCAACCGCGAGCACCCCATCGACTCCGTCCTCCTCAGCCTGAACCTGGGGGCGGGCTTCGTGGCGAGGAGCTTCTCGGGCGACAAGGAGCAGCTCGTCCCCATCATCCAGGCGGGACTGCGCCACAGGGGCTTCGCGCTGATCGACATCATCTCGCCGTGCGTCACCTTCAACGACCACCGCGGCTCGACCAAGAGCTACCAATACACGCGCGACAACTACAACCAGCTCGTGTACGCCGACTTCGTGCCGCCCGCCGAGGAGATCGCCACGTCAATCGAGGCCGGCGACATGCGCTCGGTCCAGATGCACGACGGCAGCCGGATCGCATTCCGGAAGGTGCCCGAGGACTACGACCCCACCGACCGCGACCAGGTGTACGGCTACATCAGGGAACGCCAGCGCGCGGGCGAGGTCGCGACAGGGCTGCTGTACGTGGAGCCGGCGCCGCAGGAGGCCACCGAGGCCGTCGACTTCCACGGGATTCACGGCACGGTGGACGAGCCGCTGTCGAGCTACCCGTTCGAGGAACTGTGTCCGGGCGCGGACGCGCTGGAGAAGCTGCAGAAGCGGTTTCGGTAGGAGGGCGAGTTCACGCCGCGCCCGCCTGGCTCACGGCCCATCCCCCACCCGGATCCGGTAGCTCACCACGCGCTCGACCCCCTGGTCGTCCTCGCTTACGGCCCACACCCGCTCGCCCCTGAAGACCGGTGCCGGGAAACTGGAAAACCCCTCCGGCGCCGCCACCACGCCCAGGTAGGTCCCGTCCGGCTCGAAGACGTCGTAGCGGACCTCTTCCTCCCAGGTAACGGGGAATGAGCCGGGGTCGTCGGGATCGTGATACGCGTTTTCGACCGGCCGTCCCTCGGTTGACAACTGCACCCAGATGCGCCCGTCCCGGCCGGTCAGCAACGCGCGGAAGAACGGCTTGTGCTCCGGAATCGCCGGGCCATCCCATTCCCAGTCCGGCAACGACCACCGGATGCGCCCGACGGTGACGTCGCGCTGGTAGTCCCGCTCCGCGTCCGATGTCGGCACGGGATCCAGGCTGCGTTCGATCCGGAGGATGCCATCGTCCCGGGCAAGCTCGATCCGGTAGTCGGAGGACAGGCCGGTCAGGAAGTGGCCGCTGGGGTGAACGGTCCAATGAAACCGGGGTGCGAAGGGGACGCCATAGGTCATCCGCAGGCCGGGCGCCTCGGCCCTCACCACGGGCACTTCGTAGTCGCTCGAAGGTGTCGGAAGGGTGTCGAGATGCTCGCCGTCGGAACCCAGCAGGATGATCTCCATGACAAGCGCGTCCACGCGATCCAGGTCGCCCGCGAGCAGCCAGGTCCGGCCGCGCGTGTCGGTGTACAGGGGCGAC
>CBDBPR010000002.1:0-52469 GCA_965208935.1 Longimicrobiales bacterium
ATCCGGCCCGATTCGGGGTCGCGCAGGATCGCCATCGGCCGGTCGGAACTCCGGTCCAGGGTGAAAGAACCGCCCGGGCCGGACAGCGTGATGCTCGCGAGCGCGTCGTCCCACCCCTCGCGCACGGGCAGTGCGAAGACGAAGGACGAGCTGCCGTCGCCGTCGGCGATCACCGGTATCTCGAAGCGCAGCGCGAACAGCTCGGCGCCGTCCTCGTCGCGGCCGGTGATCTCATGTGCGCCCTCGGTGGTCGGGAGGGAGGCCGGGGCGTCGAGGACGAACGCGGGGTCGAGGTGGGGAATGCCTTCGGCGTCGACAACGCCCCACACGAGCAGGACGCGCTGCCGAGTGGCCGCGGCGGTCGCGTCCGTCCTGTCGCTCAGGCGGTAGCGGGCCGCGTTGGCGAAGTAGTAGTCGCTGACCCATGCCGGGTCGCAATAGCTCATGAAATCCGCCGTGTTCGGGTCGACCAGGGTGTCGGTGCGCGGATCGAGGCCCCAGGCGCCGGTGTTGCCGTGGATGTAGGGGTAGGCCGGGTCCGTTCCCCCCGCGCCGCCGCAGGGCGCGTGCCGAAGATTGAGGTTGTGCCCGAACTCATGTGCGATGACCGACACGTTCGGAACCGAGAACGCGTATCGCCCGGGCAGCGCTCCGATTCCCCAAGCGCCTGCCACTTCGCCGGACATCGTGCCCAAGTAGTAGTCCGTACCGCCTTCCGATGTCCGAATCAGTTCCGTCAAATGGAAGAGCGAAAAGGCGTCGTTGGTCTCGGCGACCACCGGATCGTGCACCGTCACCTTCATGTCGGCTACCGGCAACAGAGTGTGCGTTTCCCAGAACAGCGTATCGTCCCCGGTCATGCCGCTGGTCAAGTCCAGGATGGCCGAGTCGGGATCCGACGCCCATAGAAACGGCACGACGGTTACGTCGAATGTGGGCATTTCCAGCACCTCGATCTTCAGCCGCCCCTCCGCGGGCACCCGTTTGGTGACGCCCAGCGTCGGGTCGAGCGTACCGTCGGGGTCGATGTCGACGACCAGTTCCAGGCCCGGCCGCACCACGGCGCCGGGAATCTCGACGTTGAGGGAACGGTCGAGGCGTCCTTCGTCCACCTGTTGCGGAATGGCCACCTCGCCTTCCGGTATGTCCACGATGTGCTCCTCGCCGCCGTGACCCGGATAGAAGGTTGCGCGGACCGTTGGAAGCGGCACCTCCGTAAACCTGTCGGCGGTCGGAAACACGCGCAGCAGCGCCGCTTCCCCCGCCACCAGGGGTACAGGATAGGTCCTCGACTGGACGGCCTGCATCAGGTAGGCGAGTTCACGCACGCTGCCGCATGGTTGCACGCGCCGCTTGGGAACGCCTTCCAGCCAGCGGGTGAAGAGGGCGTCGGTCGGGGCGCAGAGGTCCGTTCGGCTTGTGACAAGTGCCTCGAGTACGCGGAGTCCGGTCAGGGTCTGGGGCAGGGTCCCTGCGAGGTAGTTGTCGGACAGGTACAGCGTCCGGAGCCCGGCAAGGCGCCCCAGCTCGGGGGGGACCGAATCGGTGAGCCCGTTACCCTGAAGGGCCAGGGTCTCCAGTTTCGCGAGGTCGCCGAGCTCGGCCGGTATCGGTCCGCGGAGCATGTTGTTCGCCAGGTCGAGGTTGACAAGGTTCGACAGGTTGCCCAGTTCGGGTGGTATCGGGCCGGACATGGCGTTGCCCTCCAGAATCAGGTACTCAAGACTCGAGAGCTTGCCGAGTTCTCCCGGGATTCCACCCCGGATGCCCGCTTCCTCCATATCCAGTGCCCTGAGATGCGTCAGGTTGCCCAGTTCCGGCGGAACTGGGCCGCCTTTCCCGGCTGGATACGCTCCTCCTCAACGACAATGAGCTGACCGGCCCGATTCCGGCGGAACTCGGCGGCCTCTCCGAGTTGGGGGTGCTGTGGCTCGACAACAACAACCTCAGCGGTCCGATTCCGGTGGAACTAGATAACCGTTGTCCCGTGTAGTCCCGCAGGATACACCAGTGCGTTCATAACACGTTATTGTATAACAGTTTCTAGGAGTACCCCCAAGCCTCGTCGTCTCTTGCCGTCCGCCGATGTCCTGTGTATTCTTCCCTATGAAGTGATTTAGATTGTGATACACAACCCACGAAGGGAACCGCATGACGAAGCGACCCAAGACGCTCACCGCCGCCTTCGTTCGGACGGTCGGCCGGCCGGGCGTCTACGGCGACGGGCGAGGCGGGCGGGGGCTCAGCCTCCGGGTGTACCGGACGGCGAACGGGCGGATCACCAAGACGTGGCGGCAGCGCGTCAGGATCGACGGGCGGCTCACCTCGATCGGACTTGGCCCGTATCCCGAGGTCACACTCGCCGATGCCCGGGAGAAGGCGATGGACAACAGCCGGAGGGTGCTCCGGGGACGGGACCCGCGCGGGCGCGGCGTTCCGACCTTCGCCGAAGCCGCACGGCGGACCATCGAACTGCACCGCGATTCGTGGAAGCCGGGGAGCCCTCTCCCACAGCAGTGGGAATCCACCTTCCGTCTTCACGCCGCCCTGCTCCTCGACAAGCGGGTGGACCGGATCGAGAGCGCGGAGGTGCTGGCGTGCCTCGGCCCGATCTGGAACTCGATGCCCACCGCCGCCCGGAAGGCCAAGCACCGGATCGCCGCGGTGTTCCGGTGGAGCATCGGCCGCAACTACCGCCGCGACAATCCGGTCGACCGGGCGGTTGCGGCATTGCCGAAGCCGAACGGCGGCGCGGCGGGCCATCACCGCGCCCTGCCGCATGGCGAGATCGCGGCGGCCCTTCGTTCCATCCGCCGGGCGGGGGACGGGAGTCCGGCTGCGTTGTGCGTCGAACTGATGGTGCTCACGGCGGTTCGTCCCGGCGAGGCCCGTGGCGCGCTCTGGGATGAGATCGACATGGACGCGGCGACATGGACGATCCCGGCTGAAAGGATGAAGGCGGGCCGTGAGTTTGCCGTTCCGCTCAGCACCGGCGCCTTGGACGTGCTGAAGAAGGCGCGCAGGTTGTCGGTCAAGTCGCCGCTCGTGTTTCCTTCGCGGACTGGCAGGACGCTTGCGCCGAAGACGGTGGCGCGGGTGCTCCAAGTTGCCGGGGTGGGCTCGACGCTTCACGGCTTCCGGTCGAGTGCCCGGTCTTGGATGGCCGAGACAGGCGTCCCGGCCGAGGTCGCGGAGGCGTGCCTCGCCCACGTTCCCAAGAGCCGAGTCGTACAGGCGTATCAGCGCTCCGACCTGCTGGAGCGCCGTGCCGAGGTTCTACAGGCTTGGCGCGACTACGTCACGACGCGGTAAGCCGCCATCGGCGGGGGCTGGCTCACGTCCGTAACGTCCGTCAGCCAGCACACGCAACAAGATGTATCGGATCCACAACTCGTTGCACCCGATGAGTTTGCGGATTTTGCAAGCTGGATTCCCGCCGAATGATTCCCGCTGGTCGGGATTTCAGCCGCGAACCCGGTTGCGACCTTCCAGTGCCGTCCTGAGTTGTCCGGCATCCGGCCTCTGGTAGCACCTGAGCACCGTCTGGGCGTCCCGCCAGCCGCCAAGCTCACAAAGCACCTTGAGCGGCAGGTCCATCAGGTCGCTCGCGAACTTCCGTCTCAGCGAGTGCCAGCCGCGCCGGGGCTTCGGCTCCAGTCCAGCGAGCGTCTGGGCCTTCCTCCACCACTGAAAGGCGGAAACGCGGTGTACGCACCGCGTCTCGTCCCTCGACGAGGGCAGCACCGGGGCATCCCCGGTCCCGTCGCCCATCCGGCGCGCCGCCTCCAAGGCGGCGAGGGCTTCGTCGGTGAGCGGCGTGACGTGCTCGTGGCCCGTCTTCTCGTGTTCCGCCCGCCACCGCACCTCCCGGCCCTCGAAGTCGATGTCGCTCCAGCGAAGCTGGCGAATGGCTCCGATCCGGTGACCAGTCTCGTGCGCGAGCACGAGGGCGACGCGGAATCGCCAACCGACCTGCCGCGACACCTTCAGGAGCGCCCGGTACTCGTCCTCGGTGAGAACGACCCGGGCGGGGTTCTTCTCCCTGGGCTTCCTCAAGCCCTTCAGCGGGTTCCTGTCGAGCAGCGGGCGTCCCCGTTCGTCCTTGGACCTCTCGGCCCAGTTCAGGACCGCCATCAGGAACGTCAGGTCCCACTCGATCGTCCGGTTGCCCACGGGCCTGCCCGAACGTCCGGCCCTGCCCGCGCGGCGCGCTTGGATGAAGCGGTCCCAATCGCGCTGCGAGAAGGTTGCGGGGTCGCGGTCCCGTCCGAAGAAGTCGAGGAACATCGCGGTTGCGACCCTGTCGCGCTCGCGGGTCCGCTTCCCCTTCGTCGGGGTGACCTCCTCTCCGTAGATTTCAAAAAGCGAGCCCAGCGTGAGCGGCTCGGGCTCGGCTTCCGCCTTGCCGTTGGGCTCGTGGACCGCAAAGCCCGCGGCGGCCTCGTCGGCCTGCTTCTTGGCTTTCACCCAGTCCCGGTGTCCAAGCGACCGGGTGAGCCTTCGCCCGTTTTCGCGCCACTCCAACTGGTACAGGCCGGTCTTCGGGTCGGGGAACACCCTCACCCGATTGCGGCCCCATTCGCCAGCGCCGTACGAGCGCCGACTTCGTTTCGTGCGTGCCATCGTTCGATTCCTCTCGTTCGATGGACTGCACGATCTGCGCGATTGAAACCTCGCGACAACGGGGCGCGTCGTCCAGACTGACTGAGTTGGTGCCCCGGCCGACTTTCGGGCGGGCGCGCCACGGGGGCGCTGGTTTCTGCGGTTTGTGGAGGAGTAAGATGTGGAGGAGTAAGATGTGGAGGAGTAAGATGTGGAGGAGTAAGATGTTGTTTTGTTTCACAAAAACTCTGGCTGGGGGATGCCCCCAGACCCCCGACACGACCTTTCGCGCGCCACCGGAAGAGGCCGCCCGACATGGCCCGGTCCCGGAAGCCCGAGGCCGGACTTCGTAAGCCGCGCCATCGGTGTGCTCGCGGGACCAGACCTCCCCGTCTCCGGGGCGGGCGGAGCCCGTCCCTCCGACCGGGACGTTTGGACGGGATTCCTTCCGTCCGGGGTGGGAAGGGACTCGACCCCGGCTGAAGGAACGGACGGAGTCCGTGCCGGAGGTCGGGGGGACCGGCGCCGAAGCGGTGGCAACGCCGCCGACGCCGCTTCGCCGGTCAACTCCGCGGACTCACCCGAAGCCGACGGGAGAACATCCGGCGGCTGACCGCCTGGAGGACGGGCGCGGACCCTGCGGATGTGGGTGGAACCTGAACCGCGAACGCTGCCGGAGCGGGGGGTTTTGTCTCTGGGGATCGAAGGGGGCGGAGCACCCCTCGCCAGCCCGCGGTTATACCGAGGGTAAGCTGGCTCACGACCACTAACGGTCGTGAGCCAGCCTTGGAGTGCCTCCCAAGCGCGGTTGCCCGACTCCGGCGGAGACGGCTCCCGATCCGGGCCAAAAGACCTGTCGTCGGCGGCGTTTCAGCTTCGTGATCCCGAAGCCCAGCGGCGGGCGCATCGTCTCGCAGAGGCATGACGAGGTGCTCGCCGCGTTCGCGTTCAGCCGTGGCCGTCAACACCCTTGGGAGGGAATCGCGCGGGCGCGGCCCCTCCGCCGCGCCCGCGTCTTCGGGTGAGCGGGCCTACGCCTTCACCCTGCCCCTGAAGTTGCAGCCCTTGCCGCGGCCGCCCGCACCCCGGAAGGAGATCTCCGTGACATTGGGGTAGCGTTCGGTGCCTGTCCTGATTGCAACGTAGAGGAACGTAGACGAGCTCTTGCCGGTCTCGCTGTCGTATCGCCACGGCCCATAGGAAGGGACCCCGGCGTTGGTGTAGCAGAAGTAGTTCCTTCCGCCGTAGAACCGTGCGAAGGGATCATGGCATCCCGGCGGCGTAGGAGGAAAAATGCCGAGTTCCTGTCTTGTCCAGCCGGGGCCCCACGATATGGCATTGAAGCTCACACGGTAGGGATGCGTGCCGTGCACGTGCCACGGAACCGTGACGGTCAAGGTGCCGAAGGCGATGCCGCTGCCTATGGAGACATCGTCATCGAATTCCACTTCGCAGACGCCGTTTCCGCTGGCGGCGGCGGCCTGCATCTCGGCTTCCGTCCCGGCGAGGGTCTCCCCCTCGACCGGCACCGCGTCGGCGGGGACCGCCTCGGTCGGGACCTCGCCGCACGAGGAGACGGCCAGCGCGGCCAAGGCACAGAGGATCGTCTTCTTCATTTTTCTCTCCTTGGGATGGGGGGTGTTGAAGAAGAACCTTCACTTTCACCCCCCCCCCCGAAAAAACACCGAAGCCGGAAGGCTTCCGGTGCCGGCCCGGGGGCGGAGAGGCAGGGCTCGAACTTTAACGGGGCTCGCGAACGGAGCGCAAGGGCAAGACCAAACGGGAGTTACGCTTCACCGTACCCCTCCTCGCCGGAGGACGGCGAGGACGATGGGTGCGCCTCGACCTGCCAGCCCGGCAGTCGGTCGTGGATTCGCATATGCTCATGGATGTTGAACTTACGGGATTGGCCGGTCGGATTCCAGCCGTTTGACTCCCGCCGATTGCGGATCTAGCCGCGAGACCGTCTTCGGGCTTCCAGAGCCGTCCTGAGTTGTCCTTCATCCGCGCGCTGATAGCACTGAAGAACCGTCTTCGCCGTCTTCCAGCCGCCCAGCTCACAGAGCACCTTCAGCGGCTGATCCATCAGGTCGCTGGCGAACTTCCGCCGCAGCGAGTGCCAGCCCCTGCCGGGCTTCGGTTCCAGACCCGCGAGCCTTTCGGCCCTGTCCCACCACCCCTGCGCCAACGCGGCTCCCATGCAGACCGAGGGATTCCTGGGCGCGGGCAGCACCGGGGCATCCCCGGCCGAGGGAATCGGGCCTCGCGCCTCCTTCAGCGCGTCGAGTGCCTCGACGGTGACGGGCGTGATGTGCTCATAGCCCGATTTGTCGTGCTCGGCCCGCCAGAGGATCGTCCGACCCTCGAAGTCGATGTCATGCCAACGAAGCTGGCGGATGGCACCGATTCGGTGCCCGGTTTCGTGCGCGAGCACGAGCGCGATTCGGAACCGCCAGTCCACCCGGCGCGACACCTCCAGCAGCGCCCGGTACTCCTCCTCGGCGAGCACCACCCGGGTGGGGTTCTTCTCCGTCGGCTTCCTGAGTCCCTTGAGCGGGTTCCGGTCGAGCAACAACCGGCCCTGCTCGTCCCTCGACCTCTCCGCCCAATTCAGGACGGCGATCAGGAACTTCAGGTCGTATTCGACCGTTCGGTCCGACACGGGCCTGCCGCTCGGTCCGATCCTGCCCGCTCGCCGTTCCCGGATGAACCGGTCCCAGTCCCGTTGCGACAGGGTGGCCGGGTCGCGGCTCCGTCCGAAGAACCGGAGGAACATCCGCATGGCGGCCCGGTCGTGCCCCCGCGTATGCGCGCCCTTGGTGGGCGTCACCTCCTCACCGTAGATGTCAAAGAGCCTTCCCAGCGTGAGCGGCTCGGGCTTGGCCTCCGCCCCGCCCCCGATCTCCGGGCCGACGAACCCTGCGGCGAACTCGTCCGCCTGCCGCTTCGCGCGCCGCCAGTCGCGGTGCCTGAGCGACCGGGTGAGCCTGCGCCCGTTCTCGCGCCACTCCAACTGATACAGGCCGGTCTTGGCGTCCGGGAACACCCGGACCCGGTTCCGGCCCCATTCGCCAGCGCCGTACGAGCGCCGACTTCGTTTCGTGCGTGCCATCGTTCGATTCCTCTCTCGATTGATGGACTGCACGATCTGCGCAACGAAGTATCGCGGAGAGCAGCGTTCTCCGCCAGAAGAAGTGCTCGAAGCGCGTGGCATCCTCCGCGAAGTCGGGCCGGAAACACAGCCGTCTATCGGTCGTGCCGGAGCTTCCCGGTCTTCGGGCGGGAAGCGATGACGTGGAGGTGGTTCTCGGCACTCCCGATGCCGATCCAGAGGTGCACATTTGACGCGGGGGTCGTTGTGCACGAAAAAGCGTCCTCGACGTGCACGGCACCGATTCCGCAAGCTGCTGGCGCTGTTGGGCTTGTGATCCGTCCACCGGGGCACCGATGCCGTGTCGGCCTTCAGGGCCGATGCCGGTAGCGACCCATGTGTTTCGATGCCTGTCGTGGCATCGGCGGAGGTTGGGATGTGCACTCCATCCCGACCTCCGCCATGGGTCGCTACCGGCCCAGCAATCCCGTGCGGGAAGGCCAACGGCGCGTCGCTCCGACCGATGGGATCCAGCTTGAAAGCCGGGGCCGCCATCGGCCATGTCGTCTCGCGATCAGAACGAGATGTAACCGCCCATCTGGAAGAGCGTCAGGGTGCCCCCGGAAGCCTCACCGAGGTGGAGGATGAAGCGTGCGCCGTAGCGCCGTCCGAACGTCAGGCTCGCCCCGGCGGTCGGGGAAACGTCTCCGCCGTCGTACTCGATGCCCGCCCGCAGCGCCGGGCGAACGAACCAGCGGTCGCGGCCGAGACGGATGGACGTTCCGATGCGGTTGGCGGAGCCCGCGAAATCGGCACAGCGGGTAGGTCTCGACCATGCCGTACAGGGACACCGGCCCGGCGAGCCGTCTCTTGATGCCGACGTAAGCGTCCGGGGCAGGCGTCGCCACTGCTGCCGACGAGTCCCGCTTCGAGCATCATCGGGCCGGGCCTCTCCTGCGCCTCGGCCTGCGCGGGCAGGAGCGCCAGACCCAGCAACAACAGCTTTCTCATCGCGATGGCCGGATCCCCCGGTTGAGAGTGAATCGGCCCGTCGAGGTCGAGACCGTAGCTCGGGTGGCGAAACCAAACGTCGGGTTCAACGTAGTACAGAAGCGAATGGAACGCCCGGTCGCGTTGGACCGGACGGCTTGTCCGCCGAGCCGAGCCGGGACGAAGCCGCCCGCCGCTCCGGCAGCCGAGGGGACGGCGAGTGTGTGGTCAAGCGCCTCGAAGCGGCGCTTGACGGGCCTTCCCGCAGGGACCGATGGTGTGGGAGCGACCCGTGGAGGGCGGGGGGTGAGGTGTGAGTTTCCACCTCGCCCCGAGCCCGTACCAAGCCTTCGGCGAGGCGGGTCGCTCCCACCACGGCCCGAACCGCTCGTGTGCCACGGGCGACCGGGCGGCGGCGCCGCAAGACGTTGCCGCGCCAGTGGATATGCGGGAGGGCCGGTGTGAATCGCCGGAGGGCCAAAGTGTGAATCGACCCTCCGTGTCGATTTCACACTCCAGTACGGTCTTAAGCCGGGAGCGCCGGGGCACGGGGGAAGCCCGGTGCGTCCGGGAACCGAAGAAGACGCCTACGATGGACAGCACGTCCATCGCCAGCGAGCGCCCGGTCGCCTACGGTATCTACTTCCCGCCATCGCGTTCGAGTTCGTGTAACCAGAGGCGTGCTTCTCGGGCGCGCGTACCGGTCGGGTTGGGGTGTTCGTTGGTGTACTTCCGCAACCAGAGCAGCAACTCGTCGCTGTCCAAGGACGCGACCGCACGACTGAACAATCGCTCTCGGTGGACCGCTCTCCGCGCCTTCCCGCCTGCATCGGGCGTTGTCATGTCTCGCCCTGCTCATCGGTGAGGCGGGGCAGCAACAGGCCAAGGATGGTGTCCGCCACGGAGCGGGGACTGGTGAGCGGCAGTCCCATGTCATGGGCGGCCTGGAGGGCCTCACTGAGATCACGCACACGCCAGAAGACCAGCGTCGGCTCGCCGCCGACCATTGCGATCGTCATCCTCGGCGTCAAAGCGCTCGGCCTCTCGTTTCGCTCGTGCGGCTCCATCAAGGCAGCTTATCAGCGCCTCATTCCCTGGCCAAGCGCGCACGGTGTTCTTGGTGCCGCAGGGAGGTTGCGGCCACCAATGAGGGGGGTCCTTCAACTCGGTGCGTGGAACCAAGCTCGTCGGCCAGCTTCAAGGCGTCCCCAAGGCTGGCTGAGCCACTATCGTGTTTCAGCCAGCACACGCGATGTTCAACATCGCGGCTGGCGAGGGGGTGCGGCGCCCCCCCTTCAGATCCCCCTGCGTTCCGCGCCGCGGCCACGGCGGGCGTATCCCCCTCCGCGCTGCTGCGCGAGGCGATGGCGCGACCCGGACGTGGACCGCATCGGCACGGGCCGTCGAGCGCCGGACCGGGACCCTGGACCGAACCGGTGAGAAGCGCCGGGGCCGAAGTGGCCTTCGTTCGTCCCTGACGTGTATCTTTGCAGAGCAAGCATGACTCAGTCCCGGAGGGAGGCGAAAGTGGCTGTCAACACACTGGATGAACTGCGCACCGTCTACCGACCGCCTGCGCCGAGGGCCGGGCTCAAGGTCCTGGATCGCCTGGACGATCACTGCCGCAGGTTCCTCTCACTCTCGCCGTTCTACGTCATCAGTTCGGCACGCGCCGACGGGCGGGCCGACGCCTCCCCGCGCGGCGACCCGCCGGGTTCGTTGGCGTACGTTCTGGACGACAGGACGCTTCTGCTGCCCGACCGGCCCGGAAACCGGCAGGTGGATACGTTGATGAATCTGGTCGAACGCCCCCATGTGGGGTTGCTGTTCTTCGTTCCGGGCTTCACCGAGACGCTTCGCATCAACGGGCGGGCGGAGATATCGACCGACCCGGAACTGCTCGGGGTGCTGGCGATCGAGGGCAAACCGCCTATTTCCGTCCTCAAGGTGTCGGTCGAAGAAGCATTCCTTCACTGTGCCAAGGCGCTCATTCGGGCGCGGCTGTGGGATCCGGCGGCCCAAGTCGAACGCTCCTGCTACCCCACCTACGGGCAGGTTCTGGCGGATCAGATCGCGGGCGCGGACGCCGCCGAGATCGATGTCGGCGAGGAAGAAAGCGCGCGGACCGAACTCTATTGATCGGGGAGCCTGAAGCCGCGGAGACGGGCGTTCTTACCAGCGGTATCCCACGGACGCGGACCACTCCGACGGACGGCCGTACACCCGCTCGACGTAGGCCGCCGAGGTGTCGAAGGCGGAGTTGCCCGTGACGAGATACCGGGTGTCCGTGAGGTTGCGGCCGGAGAGCAGGAGTTCCCAACGGCCATCGGCCGTCTGCACGGACACCCGCGCGTTGAGGAGATGGTATCCCTCCTGAAAGATCCGGGACGTGTTGATCGCGTCGTGGTGCTGGGCGCCGGTGTACGTCCAGTTGACGCGGGGCGTGACGATGTACCCGCTACCCAGCCTCGCGGCCTTGCCGACGGTGAGGCCGTGGGCGTATCCCGGCGTCTTGGCCAGCTTGTAGCCGGGGAGGACGGGGGTTGCGTTGTCGAGCACGCTCGGGCTGAGGCTTTCGTAGCGGGCGTGCATGGCTCCCAGATTGGCGCGGACATCCCACCCGTTGCCCGGTACCCAGGCCGCCTCCAGTTCCGCCCCCGCAATGTCGGCCCGCCCGCCGTTCAGGGTGATCGGGTTGAACGACTCGCGGATGATGACCTGGATGTCGTCGTAGTCGGCACGGAAGAGGGCGACGTTCACGCGCGCGCGGCCTCCGGCCCAGAGCGACTTGAGCCCGACCTCGTAGCTTGCGACGGTCTCCGGATCGAACGTTCCCGGCGCCGCGGTGGGCGAGTTGGGCTCGTGCCCGGCGGGCGGCGCGGGATAGCGGGTGTCGAAGCCGCCGCTCTTGAAGCCGTTCGAGAATCCCCCGTACGCCGTCACGCCGGCCGCGAGCCGGTATGAGAGCATCGCCGCGACGGTCGGCGCGCCGAAGTCGAGGGAGAAGTCCCTGCGGGGGAGCATTCGGTCGCCGAGCCTCATCGGGCCGGCCGGTGACAGGTATGCCCCGGCGAGTGCCGGCCAGGTGGGGCCGAAGATGCTGCCTTGGCCTTGGGAGGCGTCTCCGACCGCGTAGAGGTCGGGCGTCAATCCCTTCCGGTCCCGCGTGTAGCGGCCGCCGAGGGTGAGCGACAGCGCCCCGGTGACTTCGGCGGTCACCTGCGCGAACCCCGCCCACGAGGTGTTGTGGTAGTCCCCGCCGCTGTGCAGGGCTCCGGGCGGCACGATGACGGCGGCCCCCTGGTATCCCTCTTCGCGGAAGAGGTACAGGCCCGTCTGCCAGTGGACGCGGCCGCCGATGGCGAGACCGCTCAGTTGCAGCTCCTGGCTGATCTGGGCGTGCTCCAGCCGGTCCTGCGTCGACAGGATGTTGGCCGGGGTGTTATCGGCATCGCGCGAGGTCTCCATGTTCAGCGCCCGGTAGCCGGTGAGCGAGCGCAGGGTCGCCCACCCGAGGCCCGACCACGCCGCCTCGATGCTGCCTCCCCAGACGTCCAGATCGGCGAAGACGGGGAACGTCCCCTCGGCCACGTACTCGCCCGCGAAACTGTCCGGGCCGTAGCAGCCGGGCGCGCCTCCGGCGCCCGCGCCCGGAGGCGGCAGGGAAGGCGGACCCTCGGCGGGGTACGAGGGATTGATCGAGATCGCGGCGCATCCCGGCAGCAGCGCGTTGCCGAACGCGCCGAACGCCATTCGGTCGTTGACGCCGCCCGACACCGTGGGGGCGCCGTTCTCCCTTCGGCGCGAATAGTCCGCCGCGGCGAACACCTCAAGGCTTGCGCCCGGTCGCCAGACGAGCGTGCCCCGTGCGGCCCTTCCGTCGTCATCCCCCATGTCCAGACCGTCGTGGACCCGCGTCACGTAGCCGTCCCGCTTGCGCAAGGCCACCGTGAGGCCGGCGAAGAGCCCGTCCGCGACTGGACCGCTGACAACGGCCGTCGCGTTGGTCATGCGATCGCTGCCAAACTCCGCTCGGACGCTGCGGCGGGGCCGATCGTCGGGTCGCCGCGAGTGCAACACCACCGCCCCGCCCACGGCGTTCCGGCCGAACAGGGTGCCCTGCGGTCCGCGCAGGACCTCGACGCGCTCCAGGTCGAGCAGGTCCATGGCCGCCCCGACCGACCGGGCCATGTAGATGCCGTCAACGTACACGGCAACGCCGGGGTCGGTCCCGGGCAGGTAGTCCAACTGACCCACGCCGCGGATGAAGACCTGCGCGGCGGATTTCGTGCCCGCGAAGGCGCCCGAGGAATTGAAGGAGAGGCTGGGCGTGAAGTACCCCAACTGGTCCGTGGTGGCGATCTGGTGAGCCTCCAGGTCCCGGCCGGAGAACGCCGAGATGGCGAGCGGAACATCCTGCACGGACTCCCCCCGGTTCCGTGCCGTCACCACGATCTCGGGCAGGGGAGTCACGGAATCCGGAACCGGCGGCGGCGGGTCCTGGGCGGCGGCGGGCGCGGACACAAGGGCGGCCAACGCCATGAAGGACCGACGCGGAATCGCCGCCCATTTTCGGTGTCGGGTTCCACCGGGTCCGTTCAACATGGGCGGGTCAGCCCCAGCATTCGCTCAACCCCGCATCCGCGCCCATGGACGGGATCCCCGGAACCGGCTTCTCGGTGACCAGAGTCACGCCCGTGTCGTGGAAGTCCAGACCGGGCGTGTTCTCCGGGGTTGCGCCCGTCGTCGAGAACTCGACGACCGCCTCGATGCCGAGGGAAGCCATCCGCACGGGATACTGCATCGCCGTGGCCCCGATCTCGCCCGCCGCCACGCTCCGCACTCCCTCGCACCCGCCGTCGATGGTGACGATAAGAACATCGTCCTCCACGCCCAGCCCTCGAAGTGCCTCGTAGGCTCCGGCCGCCGCCGGTTCGTTGATCGCGTACACCACGTTGATCGCCGGGTCATCCCGCATCAGGCGCTCCATCGCGGCCCGCCCGCCTTCCTCGGCGCCCATGGTGGCTGCGTGCCCCGCGATGCGGGGATCGTCTTCGTCGTACATCCTCCCCGGATCCTTGATGTCGATGCCGAAGCCCTTGAGGAAGCCCTGATTGCGCAGCACCTCGACCGTGACCTGCGTTCCCGCGCCATCCAGCGTTGCGATCCTCGCTCCGGCGGCGGAAGCGCCCATGCTGGCCCGCGCCCACATGCCGATCAGCTCCCCGGCCCGGAAGTTGTCGGTGGCGAACGTTCCGTCCACCGCGCCCGGTGGATCGAAGGGCGTGTCGAGCGCAATGACGAGCACGCCGCTCTGGCGCGCCCGACCGACCGCGTCCAAGAGCGCCACGGGATCCGAAGGGTTGATCAGAATCCCCGTCGCGTCCGCGGCCACCAGACTCTCGATGGCCCGAACCTGCGCGCCGGTGTCCCCGTCGAATCTCCCCGCGAAGGCGCGGAGTTCGACGCCGAGTTCCCCGGCTCGCTCGATTGCGGCCTCCCTCATCGTCACGAAGAACGGATTGTCCTCGGTCTTGGTGACCAGGCCGACCACCGGTTCGTCTTCGTCGGGTCCCGTCACGCACCCCGAAACGAGCGGCGCAAGCAGGGCGCAGATCCATCGCGCCCTTCCGAACGCACGGTTTGTGGAGTCCATTCGATTCTCACGATTGAGACGAGCGTCGCGGCGCGGCAGCCCGCCTTGGGGGCAGTCTCCAGAGCCGTCCGTTCCGCAGGCATCACGAATCATGGCTTGCAGGCCGGGAATCGGGAAGCGCCACCCACTGGTCGGCTGGCTCCCGAAGTCCCACACGATACCGGGACGAAATTGACGGCTGCTTCCTTGATCCTGCCTGTCAACGAGACGGAGTGCGGCGAGCATTTCTTGGCGGGCGGGAGTGAGATCGGCCCGGCGGAGGGGCCAACGGCCGCCTCCGCGGCACGTGAACCGGCGTAAGGAGATTCGAGAATGCGAACGCTGCTGGCGGCTTGTCTGGTCGCCTTGGGCTCGACGGGTTCAGCGGACTGGCAGCCAGTCGCACCGGGACGTGTCGATCTCGTACACGCGAATCCACGACATGATCGTGTCGCCGACTTCCGTGAGCGTCCGGTCGAGCAAGAAGAGCGTGTCGCGCGCCGCCGTGATTTGAGTCCGCAACTGATTGGCAAACTGCACCGCTCCGTCCACGCAGGCGGTCCGGCGGTCAGGCGACAGCACCGTCACGTACACCTCGGCAAGGAACTCCACCATTGGCGGCTCACCATCGATAAGACCGTCGTGGTGTACCGCGACCGTGGAGCCATCGGACATTCGGTACAGGCCTTCCAGCGTCGAGAGCATCTCCATCCGGTCCTTGAACGAGATTCGGTTGCCCGGATCGTCGATTCTCTCCTGAGCGTCATCGGGGACGCCCCGGCGGAGTGCTCGGGGCAAGTGCAGCGTGTCGAGCATTCCGTCGTCCCAAGTCGCGAGGTACAGTTCGTTTTGCGCCACGGTCCCCACGAGCATCGTGTCCGCCCATGCCACGATGGATGAACCGGCAAGGACTCCGAAGTAGATGTCGCGGCCACGCAGCGACCGGAGGTACGGGACCGGCAGGTCGATGGCCGTGCCCAGCATCTCGTCTCTGCGCCAGTCCCACAGACTCACCATCTTTCGGCTTTCGAGGTCTATGGCGGGTATCAGGGCCACGTCGCCAGCTACTGCGGGCCAGCCGTCCTTGAAGCCGTCATAACGTGTGCTGCCGAGGTGCTCGCCGTCGCGCGAAAACCGCGTGAGCAGATTTCGGTGATTGTCCCGGCCCACGACGACTGAATCGTTCAGGATGAACCCGCGTCCGAGCCCCCTGAATTCCCCAGGCCCCTCCCCCGGTCGTCCGTACGCATGCACGTATCGACCGTCACGCGCGAACCGCAGCATCCGACCGAGGTAACCGTCCGCGATCAGGAACGACCCGTCCACCGTATCCGCCGAGAGACTGTATGGGCGGCCCAAGTGGAACTCCGTTTCCTCCAGCAGGAGGCTGTCGACCTGAATGATCGCCGGGCCGGCAACTCCCTGATGAACCAGATCGGCGGCATGCTGGTCTTGGACGGGCGGGTCGCCAGCAGAACACGCGACAACCATTGCCGCCGCCAGCACCCGGACGAGGGACAGACGAGAGACCGGGTCGGCTAGGCACCGCTTCGCTATTCCCACACGAGACTCGGCTCCCACACGAGACTCGGCGGGAGGCTGGCAGCACCCGGAGCATGGTGGCTGCCGGATGGGCGCTCCCCATCGCAGCTCGACAAGCTGTCGCTCCCGTGCAGCCGACCCCTATCGCGCACGGCGGATCCACGTAATGACCGCCAGCGAAATCGCCAGCGCCAGGCAGAGCAGGAAAGCGACTCCCTTGAGCGACGTGAACAGGGAGGCGGCGGCAACCTGCCCCGTGGAAATGTCGGGGTAGCGCGTCAGCATCAGCACGATCTGGACGTTCTCGCCCAGATCGATCAGCGCTACCGCAAGCGGCAGGTAGGCCAGCCTCCACCAACGCTCCGCAGGCCGGAACCGATACACGAGTCCAGCCAGAAAGCTGGCGTAGAGGACCGGGAACAACGTGTCCAATGTCGCGCTGGCCCACGCATAGGCGCGCCGCCCCGATTCGCCGTAGCCCTCCAGCGCGGCAAGAGCCTCAGGATACGTGTAGCCGCCCCGGACATCGAGCATCTCGCCACCGATCGGCAGGGCCGGAAACGCCACCACGAGAAGAACAACGGAGGAGACCATGGTGGCCCAAAGCGCCAGCGTCCCGCTGCACGCTTCAAAGTACTTTCTCATACCACTCCTTGGTGCGAACCTGAATTGGCAGGATGAGCCCGGTAGCTACATTCCCGTGGCATCTTCCATGCCGACCGAGAGAGGCTGGGCCACGGCACCGCCGCACACAGCCCCTCGAACACCGAGTCTTCACGGAATTCCTCCGAAGTTGGAAGCGGTGACCATGGAAGTCCAGGTCTTCTCCGCCGCTGGGTCGGTGGCCGCACACGACGGCGGGCGACCGCCCGGTTCCGCTTCGCGGCCGGCTTTGTGTTGGAACTCGGAGGCTCTTGGCGGAGGGGCCGGCTCGGCCCCCGTTCGCCCCCCCCGAGTCTTTCCCGCTGCGGCGGAGCGTTGCGGGCGAGTGTAACGCTTCGCCAGCCCCTTGCATCAGGGGCGCCAGCGCCCCGCCCCAAACGCCCCGGCGGCATCGAACATTGGATCTACGTCGCTCTTGCGGCATCTCGGGCAGCCCGCTGCTTACCACGGCCTGTTCGCCGCGGAACGGCCTGAGGGGATTCTCCCCCCACGACGCAACCGGAATTCTCCCGTCAAAAGTCAAGGGTTTTTCCTCTGGGAGCGCCGATTCGAGTTGCCCATTATTGGACACACCGCCGTGTTGTGCCCCGAGAACCGCATGGGGGGCAGCGACCACATCATCCGAGAGGAGACTCTCATGAGCAAGTGGCTGACGCGTTTCGTCCTCGCCGTCACCGCCGTGATTCTGGCGATGATGCCCGTCAAGTTGAACATCCGGGACGCGGATTCCGTCTTGGGCCGTTCCCTCCGCCAGAGCGATGATCGCGTGGTGCGGACCGAGCCGACCTGCGGTGGCTGGGACGGTCGTCCGTGCAACGAATACGACGAGGTCGGATCACCGGCGGCTCGTGACGGGTTGATCGAGGAGGCGGTTGCCCGGTGGCTGGAGCATTGGGGAGGCAAGGGGCGGGGTCCGGTCCGGCGCGGCCTGAAGCGAATGGGCAGGTACGAGGACTACATAGCCGCCGAACTGGCGGCTCGGGACCTGCCGCCCTCGCTTCGCTACCTCCCCCTCATCGAGGCGGACTACTACCACCTGGCCGTTTCTCCGGCGGGGGCGGCCGGGCTTTGGCAACTGATGCCCGAGACCGCCCGGTGGCTTGGGCTTGAGGTCAACTCGCTCGTGGACCAGCGCTTTGACGCGTACGCGGCCACCGAGGCCGCGCTGGACTACCTGGTTGCCCTCCATGACCGGTTCGAGTGCTGGTTTCTCGCTCTGGCGGCCTACAACGCGGGACCGACGCGGATCGAGCGGGTGATCCGGCGGCACGGTGGAGCCCGGCCGCGCAACGACGCCCTTTTCGGGCATATCCGCGACCTGCTGCCCAACGAGACCCGGGACTTCATTCCCAAGTTCCTCGCGAGCGTTCGTCTGGCTGGCGACCTCTCGCTCATCGGGCAAGCGGCACCGGAAAAGGATCCGCCCGAGCGCTTCGATGTCGTCCGGGTCGCGGGAGCGGCGTCGGCGGATGTCCTCGCCGATGCCGCGGGCATCTCCGAAGACGAAATCAGGACCCTGAACCCGCACCTCCGCATCGGTCTGGCCCCGGCGGGCAGGTCGACGCGGCTGCGCGTCCCCGTCGGCGCGGGCGAAACGTTCCTCGCCCGCTTTGCCAGGATCCCGGCCGGAGAGCGCTCCACGCTTCGTGAACACACCGTCGCCCCGGGGGAAACCCTGGTGCGTATTGCAGGACGGTACGGGGTTCCGCTGAACGCATTGCGGACGGTCAATCCGGACGTGGAGCCTCGGCGCATGCGGATCGGGACCGTTCTGGTGGTTCCCCGCGCCGCAGGGACGCTGGCCAGCGGTTCCCGAATTGCAGCCAACCCAACCCCCTTCGCGGGGATCCGGCCCCGTTGAACGACGAAAGGAAGGAATCACCATGAACGGAACGGCTCCCGGATTTGGCGCGGTCGCTGGCAACGGCACAAGGCGCTCTGGAGGTAACCGGCTCCAAGACTGGCTCGCTCGCGTCGTTCGGCGGTCCGAGCGGAAGGGCGCTCGGGTGGGACAGGCTCGCCGCGTCGCTCTTTACGCAGCCCGCAACGGCGATCCGCTGGACCGGCTGAGGCGTGCGGGGTTGATCTGACGAGGGTGCCGGTTCCCATTGACAATCCCCGGCCGGGCGCATCTCGTGGTTGAGAGCGGGTCGGTACACGGGAGCAGCGTCGCGGTTGCGGCAGGCTCGCCCGCCCGAACGACAAGGACGGAGCCGGGAGTGCTCAACCAGAGGGACTATACCGCCGTGTTCGACGCTTCGCCGGACGCGATGCTCGTCGTGGATGTGGACGGGGTGATCCACGACCTTAACCGGCAGGCCGTCGCGATGTTCGGATGGAGCCGCGAGGAACTGGAAGGCAGCGAAGTCGAGCGATTGATTCCCGACGCGAGCTGCGGCCGGCACCGCCGGCATCGCCGGCGCTACGGCGAGTCGCCGAAGCCCCGCCCGATGGGCGAGGGACTCGAACTCGAAGCCTTGCGCAAGGACGGCACGACCATCCCGGTCGAGATCAGCCTGAGTCCCTCGAAGCTGGGGCGGGGCCGGGAACACGTGATCTGCGCGGTACGCGACATTTCCAATTGGAAGCGCATGCGGCGCATGTCGGGCATGATGATCGCGGCGGCCGAACAGGAGCGGAAGCATCTTTCGCGCGAACTGCACGACGAGTTCCTCCAGAACCTCGTGGCACTGAAGATCCGGGTGAAGCTCCTGGCCGACGAGAAGGACGACGGGGAGAGGGAGCGCGCGCGGGCGAGGGTCGCCGAAGACATCGGGGGTACGATCCTCGGGGTGAAGCGGATGATCCGGGGACTCCTGCCACCGGAGTTGGACCGCCAAGGGCTTTCCTCCGCTCTGGGCTCCGTCTTCCGCGACATCGAGGACGTGTACGGGTTCACGGTCCACGCCAGCTTGGGCCGGGTGGACGGCCAATTGGACGAGATCGCCGCGCTCGCGCTGTACCGGATCGTGCAGGAGGCGGTGGGCAATGCGGTGAGGCACGCGGGGGTGAACGAGGCGACCGTGACGTTCGAATCGGCGAACGGCGCGGTCACGGCCACCATCCGGGACGAGGGCTGCGGGTTCGAGCTGCCCGACGCGGAAGGGCTGCCGGGCGACGGCTGCGTGGGCCTGGCCGGGATGCGCGAGAGGGCCGCTCTCGTCGGAGGATCCGTCGTCGTGCGGACCTCGCCGGGCGGGGGAACGACTGTCCGCGCCTCCATTCCCGTCCGGAGTGCGGGCGCACGGCACGAATGAGGGATCTCCCGCAATGGTGAGGGCGCTTCTGGTCGACGACCACTCGGTGGTGCGCGCTGGGCTCCGCGCATTGCTCGAAGCGTCCGGCAGGGCGGAGGTCGTGGGCGAGGCGTCGTCGGGGGAGGAGGGGGTGGCGAAGGCCCGGAGCCTGAAGCCGGACATCGTCGTCATGGACCTTGCCATGCCGGGCATGGACGGAGTTGAGGCGACCCGTCGCATCGCTGCTCTCGGCATCGACACGAAGGTCCTGGTGCTCACGATCCACGACGAGGACGAGTACCTGGTGCCCGCGCTCGACGCCGGCGCGGATGGTTTTCTGAACAAGTCGGCCGCCGACACCGATCTCATGGGAGGCATCGAGGCGGTCGTGCGCGGCCACTCCTTTCTGCCCAGGCGCGCGGCCGCGCTCATCGCACGCCAGAAGGCGCGACGGCACGGCGCGGGCCGCCAACCGGAGCCGGAGGCGCTCTCGGATCGCGAGCGAACCGCGATCGAGTTGACCGCTCGGGGGTTCTCCGCCGCGGAGGCGGGCCGGGAGATGCACCTCAGCCGCAAGACCGTCGAGGGCTACATCGCCCGCGCGAAGTCCAAGCTGGGCCTCGCGAACCGGCGCGACATCGTGCGCTTCGCGCTGGAAACCGGGCTGCTGCGGCCCGAAGCGGAGGAGTAGCGGCACTCCGCAATCCCGCCGGTTTTCCCCCGTTCCGCACAGTGATGACGGGAATCTCCCGTCAGGACGGTTGCGGGTTTCTCCCCCCATAATTCGGGGAATTCTCCTCTGACGGCCCGTAGGCGCGGTTCCGCATATTTGCCATAAGGCACCCTGGAGCGAACCGGGGGCCGTGTCACCCGAAGCAAGGAGCCGGGAACCATGCAGCGGGAGATCCCAAGCTACGAGGCCGTCATGGACACTCTGCATTGGGCCGCGCAGGGTTACGTGACCGGCCACCAAGAGGTGATCCGGCCCATGCCCTGGCGGCGGATCCTCGATCATCTGTCCTTGCTCGGACGGGACGAGTTGCTGCGCATCGACCCAAGCGCCAACGGCACGGAGAACGGCATCGCGGTCAGGCGGATCGCCGTCAACGGACGATCCGGCGAGGGACCGCCCTCGACGAAGGGCTCGGGCAAGACGACTTGGACGGTGGACATCCGTAAGGGGTTGAGGGCCAAGACGCGGTTCGCCCAGCGTATCGAGATGGCCGTGCGGAGCGGCGAGTACCGCTCCGTGACCTGCTTGCGAAGGGGGTCGAGAGTCTTCGCGGTGATGACCGGTGCGCCGGCGCTCGTCGCAAGGTCGAAAGGAGACAGTCTGCCGCCGCTCCGCGTTCGCGCCGGAGCCTCCCCGAGGGACCTGTACCGGATGACTCCGTACCAGAGGCGAACTCGAAGGAACAGGTACGCGGCGTGCATGATCGTGGCAGCGTCCGTGCTGCTGTCCGTCGCGGTGCTGGTGTCCGCCGCGACCGGGCGAAACGACAACCCTCCCGCCACCGATATCCGCAACGCCATCGTGGGACAGGTGCTGATCGGGGGACGGGGAGCCGACGGCGTGACCGTCGCCCTGGACGGCCGAACCGCAACCGCAACGAGCGGCGGGGGCGCGTTCCGGTTCGATAACGTGGAAACCGGCATTCACACCATCACCATCAGCAACTATCCGGCGGACGCGCGCTTCCACCGCACCTCCGTCACCGCGAGCATCGACACCGAAGGACGGGCGGCCACCGTCAACTTCTCCGGTTCGTACATCCGCAGGCCTCCCATCAAGAGCCTGGCCGTGATGGCCGAACGCGGCAGCACCGCGAGGCGCTCGACGCTGCTGGCCTTGCGGGACGCCGCCGGGCGCGCCGCGATCGAAATGTAGAATCCGACCTGTAATCGGCGGTGCACGCTCGCATCGCTATTCGGGTAGGCCCGATACAAGCTATCTTGCTATCTTGGTCGGAGGACCGGGGCGTTCGGTCCTACGGTTCACTGGACTTCAATCACACAGTCCATGCCCGCACGGATCACTTTGGTTGGCCGAGTTCATGCCTACCGCAAGCCCCACAACCGCTCAGACCACATTTAGGACTGCAAGGCGGGGTTGGCTTCGCCACCGTTTCCATTGCGGAGGCCGAGGGCGAGGAACAGTCCGTTGCCGGTATCGTCGCGGGTGTGGAATTCGGTGTTCCCGTCTCCAGCGTGTTCAGCCTGAGGCTCGGCGGCCTGGACTCCCGCCATTCTTACACGGTGTTCCGGTCATTTCAGCGCGGTGGACTCAGATGCAAATCCTTGGGCAAGAAGGGCAGATCGTGCAGTCCCCATTGAACTTACGTGACTCCTTGCCTTGATTTGCGATACTTCCGTCATGCCAGCCCGACAGAGCACATAGGACCGGAATCACGGCGAGAAGTCACGTAAAGTCAACCTGGACTGTACGATCTGCGTTTTTCGCCGTTGCACTGGACCCTGCTGGACCGTGCCGCGAAAAGCGGGGAAAACGCACTTGAGTGGCGGGAAATGCCGAGCATCGTGAAGTGTTTTGTGCTGGGATTCAAGACGACACCCATGGACACACCCGCGGGTCGTCGCGGGTCATGCCCACTGGCCCGGATCTCCTCCGCGCGACCTCAGCGGGTCCGATAACGATCCGGGTAGGCTCGTGCCGTGTTCGCGTTTCACCCGTCTCTCTAGTTCGCCCATGAAGTCGAGACTCTTTCTGGGGATCAGAACGTTGCGAGCGAGCTGGAGCTTCTCCTGCAGGAGGTCGTCGAGATGCTCCTCAACCGACTTGAAGCCGTCCCCGACGACGATCGGGTAGTGTATCGTGACCGGGTGGTTCTGACCGATACGGTGGACCCGGTCGGTGGCTTGATTCTCCTTGGCCGGGTTCCAGAGACGCGTATAGTGAACAACGTGCGTAGCACCCGTGATGTTGAGCCCCACTCCTGCCGCCTCGGGGGACAGGATCATGGAGTCAAATCCCTGACCCTCGTTGAACGCCTCGACAATCCAGTGGCGATTGTGTCCGCCGATCTCGCCGTTCAAGACGCTGGGGTCGAAGCCGAATCTGTGACGGATGACGGTTTGCAGGATTCGCTGCATCGCCTTGAGCCGCGTGTAGATTACAACCTTGGCCCCTGTACGCCGAATCCGTTCGAGGATTCCGATGGTCTCTTTCAGTTTCGGGGCATCCTCCAGGAGCCGTTCGGGATCCGTGGTCCGGCGAGTCTTTTGAAACGCCAGAGGGTGCGAGCATACCGCGATCAAGTGCTGTAGCCCGGCCAGCGGATGCATCTCCTTCTGCCTCACAGCGGCCAGGATACGGGCATACACAGCCGCTTGGCGACGGCTCATGCTGACCTCGTATCGGCGGGCGGTCTTGGCGGGTAGCTTCAGCACCTCCTCTTTGGTCCGGCGGATGTAGTGCGGGTGAAGCCGCTCACGCAACCGGGCCACGTGCCCTTCCTGGTCTTCGGTGTCATCGAGGGCGTCCACCAGCGGTCGCTCGAAGTTGTCGCGGAACTCTCGTCGGCTACCCAGCCGCCCCGGCTGGGCGAAGTCCACGATACACCACAGTTCCGAAAGCCCGTTTTCCACCGGCGTTCCGGTACATGCCAAGCGGAAGGAAGCCTTCATGCCCTTGATTGCGCTGGTGACGTTGGCGGTCGGGTTCTTCACGTTCTGGGCCTCGTCGCAGGCGGTTACCGTCCAGTCGATTTTGGCGAGCATGATTTGGTCGCGGCGGAGAGTGGCGTAGGTCGTGATCACGACCTCGTGTCGGGCGAGGCGATGTGGATCACGTTCGCGATTCGCACCCCGATGCTGGTGAACCGGACCAATACCGGGTGCGAATCGCGTCAACTCGCGCTGCCAGTTGACCATCACCGACAGCGGGACCACCAGCAGCGCGGGCCTGAGTTCGTTTCGATCGTGGAGATGTGACATGAAGGCGATGAGCTGAACAGTCTTCCCGAGTCCCATATCGTCCGCGAGCAGCCCACCGCACCTGGAGGCATGAAGGTGGCGCATCCATCGGTATCCGACTTCCTGATGGGGGAAAAGCGTGGCCTGCAAAGAGCCCGGCAACTCGTATTGGCGGAGATCGGGGAAGGGCGCGGAGCCGACATCTGGTTCGACGTATTCCAGTGCGTCCGTGTTCGGGATCACGTCGAGGACGAGCTGAGCGCTCGCCGCACTGACTCGACGCCTGCCGTCGTCATCGGCTGCCGGATGATCGTCACAGAAGTCCAGGAACCTGCGCGCGCGCTCTTGATCGATCTCGATCCATCCGTCCCGGAATCTAGCGTAACGCCCGCCGGTCGCCTCCACTTCCTCGACCAACTCGCGAAACTCCTCGGGCATCAACTCGGTCTCCAGTTCCGATTCCGAAGCCGGATGCCGGGCACTACTGTGGTCATCGGCGTCCGGGCCATCATCGACCCTTGTCACGCCGACCTGGGGCCAAGCATCGAACCAACCGCGGCGCTTCGTCCGGTCCACCGCGATGTAGGGTTGGGAATGGTACACCACCGGCACCAGCCCCCGCACCCGCTCACCGAACTCGGCAAGATCGACCTCGATCTCGTCGGGCAGGAACGCTTCGGGGTTGTCGAAGAACGCCGGCACATCGGCTCCGCGGAGGATGCCGTTCTCACGGACGTGCTGGATCGCGTCGCGCTGCCCATGTCGAAGAACGAGGCGCCGACGCCGTCCCTCCGACAGGAACTGGGTGTACTGTGTCTTGGGGGGACCGTCGACGAATCCTCGAAAATCCCGTCCGTCCACACCTTCGATTATCGGCTGCAAGCGGATCTCATCGGTGGAAACCGCTTCGAGGTCCAAGCCCAACCGCTCGGGCAGGAGGTAGTCTGCATTCTGTAGGTATTGGTCGAGCACGACCTGCGACGATTCGGCGGCGATGCGCTTCACCTCCGCTATCAGGATACCCCGTTCATGGGCGGATTCCGGCAAGGGTTGGTCCAAGAGCAGAATCAACTCGCCCACCGGCTGCGGCGGCAGCACGGCCCCGCCGGAGACCTCGAACAGGAGACCCTCTGGGTCGTTGGCGGGGATGGTGCCGCTTCCGTTCTCGTCGAAGCTCAAGAGTACCCGGATACCGAAATGCTTGTGGTTGATCCAACGGTCTGTCGCGATAGTGGCCTTCAAACGCGGATCCGGTTCCGGAAGGCCGAGTGTTGCGCGCTCGTGTGAATCGAGATCGTAGACGGACATCCACGGCAGTACGGCACCGTCCTCCGGCGGTATGAGCAGGTTGCGTCCCCACAACTCTTCCAGCAGTCTCACCGCAGGTCGCGCCGCGTCATCGGAGCCGGGCGCAACCGGGAACTTTGGGAGCACCTTTCCGGCCAACCCGACGAACTCCACGCCGACGGGGGTTGGACGCCAATCCGGGATGCCGGTCAAGAGTAGCGTTCCTTCCAGGCCTTCAGGATCCGAGTAGCCGAGTACTGCCAGCCTCCGCTGTGGATGATCCGGTTGTCGTCGCGTAACCCGGCACGAATTGGAACGGGGTGATGTATGATCTTCTTCAGTTCGGACGGGTGAGAAGCCCGCTTGCGCGATCGGATGCGCTTCAGCATGGGCTCCTCCGCCCGGTAGAGATACGCCGCGTTCCCCAACTCGAAAAACTCGACGACCGAGAAGCCTCGAAAGTCAATCAAAGACCATTCCGTAGTTCCGGCCGTTCCGTGGCACACATCGAGTATCTCCCGTCGTTGCTCCAGCCAGAACCGGTGCCGGTCGGAATCGCCCTTGAACGCGTGGTCGAGTTCCCTGGTAATGAAATACTCTCGAAAGTCGCGGCGGCGCTCCTCTGACAACCGGCGCCAGAACGTTCGGTGCGATCCTTCCGCCCTGGGTAGACCGTAGCTGGAGCGGACCTCCTCCAAAGCCGGGGCGCGTCCGTTCCAACGAGCAGGTCCGATGCGCTCGAGGAAGTTCGCGCACGCGGCCCCGTGGCTCGCGCCCGCCATTGTCCGCCACCCGGCTAGAATGTCGGCGTTCGTCAATCGGTGAAGCTGTTCGGCGGACCCGATCTGCAGCGTGCGGTGGAAGATGCGATCCACCAGTGGCGTGTCACTCATGAACGGAGACTCGGGGAGGCCGTCAAGTTCCTTCCAACCGACCTCAATGCGTGCCGTCCAGCGCACGATGGAATCCACCGGTGTGGATTCCCCGAACCACTCAGCGGCATCCCGACCGTATCGGTCGCCCACTGCCTCCTGCATTCCGAAGCGCTCACCCATTTCGGCGAGCAGCTCCACGACCTTGCCCGATCGGGGGTACGCCTGCCAGACGCGCCACAGTTCCGCTACATACCCGCGCTGTGGGCGTTCACGCGCGATTGCCGCCACGGCTCCACGAAGCTCGGTCCACAGTCCGATGGAGCGGACCGCCGCGAGGAGTTCCCGAAGGACGAGGCTGCGGGCGAGGGCCGCCAACTCCCGAACGGCATCCTGTGCCGACGCAGCTCTCTCGATGCGTGCTTTTAGAGCTGAGACCTGGGAGCGGTCAAGTTGACGAGGACTCGACCTGGTTGCCACGTGAACCTCTTGTATGGCCACGCGCACTGCGGGAAGTTGTCTCGGACGAAACGAAAGGGCGGCTTCCAGCGACCTCACTGATCGCACTCCGGGTCGACGAGTATCGCGCCGAGTTCCAACACCCTCTGCGCGAGTGTCCGGTCATCCATCTGAAACTGGATTTCGATCCTGCGGGAGCCCGCCTTGTCCACGGTTCCGTCCGGGAACCGCACCAGATCGGCAAAGGACCGCCCGTTGGCCGTAACGAACCGCTCCAAGTCGTCTCGATACCCTTCGGCTTCATCCAGGAGCACTTCCATGACCGCCAGCGAACGGTTGTGGGAGAGCGCCAGGTTGATCTCGTAGCTTCCGTCGTCGTTGGTGTGCCCTTCAACGACGATCCTCTTGAGCTGACTCCTGAAGGCCGGGTCGTCCAGCAGAAGGGGGAAGTAGTCCATCGCGAAGGTTGCCAGCTCGACCCGTCCATCGGCCGAGACTTCTGCGCTGGCCTGGTCGAACAGCAGGCTCCCGGCGAAGCTCACGGTTCCGGTCGAGTCCACCTCTACCCGGTCTCCGGCATCGAAGCGCGCTTGAAGTTCACGGATCACGCGATGCCGAGTGTCGAGCAGCTTCTTCATGGTGTCGGCGGTGGCCTCGTAGACAACGAGTTGACACTCGCGCCGACCCTCCTGATGCAACGCCGCCATGAGCATCAAGGCGAACGCCATGAGGAGACCGGCCATTAGGTCGCTGTAGCTGAGCCAATACTCCGGCTCCTGGCTGCCGGGGCGCTCCGCTCCTCGTCGGCCAAATAGGGAACGTGCCATGTCCGGGATCACTTACGACGCCCGAAGAACCGCCGCAAGATGCCCCTCGGGGGCTCTGTCGGCTCGACATCATCATGGTGCCCATCCCGGCGGGACCCCATATCGATACCGGTGCGTGGCGCAGTCTTCGTGTCGTCCGTTCGCTTGGTCGGCGGAGGGCGAAGGACCTGCGGCCGCTCGGTGTCCTCCCGCGCCCGATTCGGCATCGGCGTCGGAGGTGCCGGAGCTTTGGTGTTCGCACCGCCAATGCCCATTCGTTGGGGGGGCGGATTCACCGTTACCTGTAGGCCGCTCAAGGCTCTGGTGAGAGCCTCAGCCTGTTCGGATAGGAGGTCCAGACGTTCTGTGGCTTTCTCAGTCCACTTGCCGACAGGCGCCATGGACCCGGCCACCGAACTCGCCACCTCCTCTACGCGCCCCGCTCCGGCATCCATCCTTTCCGCCAGCCGCTTGAAGTCCTCCTCCCACCGCGTTCCCGCCACCTCCATCCTGTCGACCATCGCTTCGATGCCACTCTGAAGGTTGTCCGTCGCCTTGGCGAACTCGGATTGACGGAGCCCAATGTCCTTGGCGAACGCGGGCAGCGCACGCCCCAGTCCTCGAAGATCTTCCCGCGTTTGTTCGAGCTTTCCGGCGAGCTTGGCCTTCGCCTCCTCGAACGCCCGCAGGCCCTTTGCGAGGGAGTCGCGTTGGTCTCGACCGGCGTCGGCGAGATCCCTAGTGGTGTCCTGCAAGCTGGCTACAGCGCCAGGCAACTCTTCGGTCACATCCCGGAGTTCGGCCAGCGTGCCGCCCAAGCGTTCCACCACTTTGGCCATTTCGGAGTCGAAGACGTGGAAGACCTCGCTGATCTTCTGAGCGGATGCGGTCCGGAACTCCACGATCTTGTCGCCTAGGTCCGTGGCGAGGCGGTCCAGGTTGGCTTGCATTCCCTCAAGTAGCGACGCCTGCCCATCCCAGGAACGACGGGCCGCTTCGGACAACTCTTCCTGAACCTCCAGTTGTCGCCGACTCTCTTCCGTAAGACCTCGCGCGATGTCCATTGCCTCGCGCGCGGCCGCCATGGTGTCGCGCGCCGATTCACCGGCACCCTCGATCGCTTCGGTAGCCTCGGCCAGCGCAGCCAATCCACGGTCGAAGACGGTGGCCACCTCGGTCGTTCGGGCCAACAGCTTCACCTGCACTTCCGACACTTCCGTCAACCGCGCGAAGAAGCCCTCCAGTTCGCGCGCCGCATTTGCCTGATGGTCGCTCGCGGCACGTAGCGCCTGACCGAATTCGCTCAGCTCCTCCTCGACCGACGAGACCAGCGTGTCCCGAAACGCTTCCACCATACGTCCCAGGGCTTCGGTCTGACGCTTGCCCAAATCGGTGTTCAGATTCCGGATCGGTTCCGCGACATGCTCCTTGAAGAGCGGCTCCAGAGTACTGTACAGGTCGTCGCCGAGGCTCTGGACATCACCCTTGATCTTGTCGGCGGTGTCCTTGATGGCATCCGCGCTGCGACCGACGCTCTCGTTCGATATTGCGACCCGCATCAGCGTCTCGTGCGGCTCCTCGACGCGGAACACCCGTGCAGTCTCGCCGATGAAGAGGTCGAGGCGGGACCTGAACCTGCCCTCGGCAATGCGGAACTCGAACAGCCACCAGACCGAAAAAGTGATGCCCACGATCGAGGTGACGAATGCCGTGGACATGCCACTCATGAGGGTTCGGATGCCCTCCATCAGGTTCTCGGCCGCGGCGGTGGGTTCGATATCGGCCAAGCCCATCGCGATTCCAACGAACGTTCCCAGAAGTCCGACTGCGGTGAACACACCCGGTAACGCGTTCGGCAGCGATCCAAGGTTCCGGCCAAGCACGCCAGCGACCGTGAAGTGCTCGGAGGGAGAAACGGCGGACGTGCCTGGTGACGGGCTGCCCACTTTGGTGCCGTGCCGCACGGCACACAATCCGTTCCACGAAGCTCGAAGCGGTCGGTGGTTCTTGAACGCCTCGGGCAGCGAGTCTTGGTCCACGCTTGGTGGTGCCGTGTCCACATCTCTCGCCCGTTGTCCCGGCTCGTGGACTTCGGCGCGCACCTTGTCTCCTGCCGACCTTCTCCGCTTGAGTTCCTGAGCAGCTTGGTGAAGTGCTTCGGCGGCACGGGCGTGGGGCCTACGATACCGGAACAGCGCCGCCCCTAGCCCGATCACGAGGAACCCCAAGAACCCCCAGGGCACCCACGATGTCAGGTCGGTGGGTGGATCGAGCGGGCGCGAAGCGACGTAGACGATTACTGTCGCGACGACGAGACGGAAGATATCGGAGAAGAATCGGATCACGTCAGGGGTGGGGTTGTGGAACTGCTGCAATCAGGATTTCGACCCGCGACGGCGTCGTCGGAAGGGTTCGACTTGGGTTGTGCCCGCGCTTCGCGCTGCGAGGTTCGGTAACCCAACAGTGTGAGCCGAGGAAGTGGGGCTCGCAAGATTCTCGACGCGCCGGGGCCAATAGCGGGAGGCCATTTTCGGTCGTTCTGGAGGCTTTTCGGGTAACGTACGGGCCGTAGGAGCGCCCAGGATTGACGATCCTCGGGTCTCCGAGGGGTACGGGTAGGGGGAAAACGGGCGACTCAGGAGCGCGCTGCCGTCGTCGTCGAGGAGTGATGGGTCGGCCTGTTCGCCCTCGTCGCCCGCGAGGCGGGCGACCGAGAGGCCGAGGCGCTTGCCCGCGGCGGCCCGGTCAAGGCTGTTCCGGGCGGTGCCCGGAGAGGAGTTTTGGCGGCTCCGCCGGACTGGCTCAGCCACGCTAATTGTGGCGAAGCCAGCTTACTCCGTGTGGCCACACTCCGTGCGTCCCCTGCCGGAGGCTGGCGGGGGGCTGCGCCCCCTCTGACCCTGCGTTTCCGGCCCGCCACGGGAGCGGCGGGCGGTGGAGGTGCTCCACCAACCCCCCGAACCCCGTCGCGGGGGCCACGGCCGAGCGTAGCCCCGTCGTGGCCGACGACTCGGCCGACCTGATCCTCGACGGACGGTCGGCCGGGAACTTGGCCGTGACCGGCGCGGGATTGAGGATCCGCCCGTGGATCGTTCCTTCGCCCATTGGGTGCAGCGATCCAAGTCATGCACCCAAATCCCTGTCGAGCCTGGGAAAACCGGTCTCACGGCCATTCTGGGCGTTTTGGGGGCGGTTTGGCGGAATCCAAGGCCGTGGGATCGACTGTAACGCACGAACTCGACCCCCGGAAGGGTAGGAGTACCCCCGGCTTCGAGCGTCCGGCCGAGGAACTCGACATCCTCGCGGCGGAGGATCGGGCTGCGGAACCGGGTCGAGGCGCGCTCTAGACCCGCTGAACGGCTGGCGGTGGCTGCGTGGCCCGCCGCGCCATCCGGTGATCCTGCACCGGCGGCTCCGTGCCCATGCCCGTGGCGCGCGACGGTCGTTTCGGGGGTTCGGGGGCATCCCCCGACCAGAGTTTTTGTGAAACAAAATAACATCTGGCTCCTCCACAAACCGCAGAAACCAACGCCGCCGTGGCGGCTGTCCCGCAAGCCTGATCCCGCGCCCTCCCCCAAAGGCCGTTTCATCGACCAAGCCAAGGTGCCCTGACGAAAGACTAGCGGAAAACTCCCGGCCCCGCGAGTTTTCGTTCGCGCAGATCGTGCAGTCCATCAATCGAGAGGAATCGAACGATGGCACGCACGAAACGAAGTCGGCGCTCGTACGGCGCCGGCGAATGGGGCCGGAACCGGGTCAGGATCTTCCCGGACCCGAAGACCGGCATGTTCCAGATCGAGTGGCGAGAGAACGGGCGCAGGCTCACCCGGTCCCTCAAGCACCGTGACTGGCGGCGCGCGAAGCGGCAGGCGGACGAATTCGCCGCCGGGTTCGCCGGCCCGGAGATCGGGGGCGGGGCGGAAGCCAAGCCCGAGCCGCTCACACTGGAGCGGCTCTTTGACATCTACGGTCAGGAGGTGACGCCCGCGAAGGGCGCTCACACGCGGCAGCACGACCGAACGTCGATGCGGATGTTCCTCCGCTTCTTCGGACGGCACCGCGACCCGGCTACGCTGTCTCAGAGGGACTGGGACCGCTTCATCCGGGAGCGCCGCGCGGGCAGGATCGGCCCGAGTGGCAGGCCGGTGGCGGACCGGACGGTGGGGTACGACCTGAAGTTTCTGATCGCGGTGATGAACTGGGCGGCGAAGTCCCGCGACGAGCGGGGCCGGTTGCTGCTCGACCGGAACCCGCTCAGAGGCTTCAGGACGCCGAGGGAGAAGAACCCGAACCGGGTGGTGCTCGAAGAGGAGGAGTACCGGGCGCTTATGAAGGTGTCGCGCCGGGTGGACTGGCGGTTCCGCGTGGCGCTCGTGCTCGCGCACGAAACCGGCCACCGCATCGGTGCCATTCGGCAGCTTCGGTGGCGCGACATCGACTTCGAGGGCGGAACCATCGTCTGGCGCGCCGAGCACGACAAGACCGGCTACCAGCACGTCACGCCGGTCACTCCCGAGGCCTTGGACGCCTTGAAGGAGGCGCGGAGTTGGAATCCCACTGCCGGGGATGCCCCGATCATGCCCGCGCCCCGGAATCCGTCGGCCTGCATGGGAGCCGCGTTGGCGCAGGGATGGTGGGACAGGGCCGAGAGGCTCGCGGGACTGGAGCCGAAGCCCGGACGGGGCTGGCACTCGCTGCGGCGCAAGTTCGCCTCCGACCTGATGGACCAGCCGTTGAAGGTGCTCTGCCAACTCGGCGGCTGGAAGACGGCCAAGACGGTGCTTCGGTGCTATCAGAGAGCCGACGAGGGACAGCTTCGGAAGGCTCTGGAAGACCGCCGCCGGGCTCGCGGCTGAGATCGAGACCGGCGGGAATCATTCAGCGGGAAATCGGGCTGTCGAACATGCAACCACAATCACCGCAACAAGATGCGAAACTACAACCACATGTCAGCCCGGCGCCTCGCCGCTCTCGGTGCTCGGGCGGCTTTGTCCACGGACTGCTACGCCACCCCGATCGCCTCGTCCAGGAACACGTCCTGGATCAGGTTGAGCAGCTTCACGCCTTCCGCCATCGGGCGCTGGAACGCCTTGCGCCCCGAGATCAGCCCCATACCGCCGGCCCGCTTGTTGATCACCGCGGTCCTCGCCGCCTGGGCGAAGTCGTTGTCGCCGCTTGAGCCCCCCGAGTTGATCAGGCCGACGCGGCCCATGTAGCAGTTGGCCACCTGGTAGCGCGTCATCTCGATCGGGTGCGCGCCGGGCACCAGGTCCGAGTAGACCCTGTCGTGGGTGCGGCCGAACCCGACCGCGCGGTAGCCGCCGTCCAGCTCGGCCTGCTTCTGCTTCACGATGTCGGCCTCGATGGTGACGCCGAGGTGGTTGGCCTGGCCGGTCAGGTCGGCGGCGGCGTGGTAGTTCTTCCCGCCGGTGTTGAACGCGGACTGGCGCAGGTAGCACCACAGCACGGTCACCATGCCCAGCTCGTGCGCCATGGCGAAAGCCTCCGACGCCTCCTGCAGCTGGCGCATGCCCTGATCCGACCCGAAGTAGACCGTCGCGCCCACCGCCGCCGCCCCCAGGTCCCACGCCTGCTGCACGCTCGCGAACATGACCTGGTCGTAGCGGTTCGGGTAGGTCAGCAGCTCGTTGTGGTTCAGCTTGACCAGGAACGGGATCCGGTGCGCGAACCTGCGCGAGACCGAGCCCAGCACCCCCAGCGTGGACGCGACCGCGTTGCAACCCCCCTCGACGGCCAGCTCGCAGATGTTCGCGGGGTCGAAATAGACGGGGTTCGGCGCGAACGAGGCCCCCGCCGAGTGCTCGATCCCCTGGTCGACGGGCAGGATCGACACGTAGCCGGTGCCCGCCAGCCGCCCGTGGCCCAGGATCTGCTGCATGCTCCGCAGCACCTGGGGACTCCGGTCGGTGCCCGCCACGACCCGGTCGACGAAGTCGGGGCCGGGAAGGTGGAGCCGGTCCCCGGGGAAGCCGGTGGCGCGGTAGGTCAGCAGGTCTTCGGCTTCGGCTCCGAGGAGGTCGTGGATGTGGCTGGATGCGGGCATGTTCTTTCGGGGTTGCGGGGTGAGCGAACCGGGCGGCCGGACGCGGTGGCCGCGACTGCCGGATAGTCTGGACCCCGGAGGCGCCGGTGTCCAGCGGCGCCGCGACCACCGCCCCGTTAACTCTACGTTACGTTTACCCGATCCAGTAACTCGCCTTCACCATGAACACGTCGTCGCCGGGCTGGCCGAACAGCGCCCCCAGGTCGTCGCCCAGCGAGAAGGCGCCGGTCTGGGCGAAGTGGTTCCTGCCCTGCGACCAGACCGCGAACAGCACCGATCCGGGCCGGTATTCCCAGCGCAGGACCGCGTTGGAGCGGAACTGCCTGAAGTTGAAGTCGGGGTTGGGGACCCGCTCGCGGGTCCCGTCGCCGTCGATGTCGACGCTGATGGTGCCGTCGTCGCCGGCCACCGCCTCCACCCGCGCGAACCGGTCGGCGTAGGCGTCGGCGCGCGGGTCCGTGATGCGCCTCAGGTCCCCGTAGTCGCCCGCCGACACGTACGGTTCGGCGTAGACCTGCAGCGACAGCGTGGGCGAGAAGGTCCAGTCCACGCGGGTGTTGACGCCGACGGTGGTCTGGCCCAGCTCGGCGAAGATGTACATGGGCGAATCCAGGCCGAAGCGTCCCACCCACTGCAGGTCCTCGTGCCGCCGGTTGACGAACGGCCCGGCCGACAGCGTGGCGCGCGACGACGGGCGCCAGCGCGCGCTGACCCTGGATCCCCAGTTCCACGAGTCGGTCGGGGGACTGATCCCCCAGTTGTTCTCCACCTCCAGCCGGAGTGCCTTGCGGGAGTCCGACCAGAAGCCGAACCAGCCGCCCCAGGACGGTTCCTGCCGCAGCATGGGACCGCCCCGCAACGCCGTGTTCGAAAGGCCCCCGGAGCGTCTCATCACCCCGGCGAAGCCGCCCCAGAAGCTGTTGAGCGTGAAGCTGCCGTTGACGTTGCCCCCCTTCTGGTACGCCTCTCCGCCGAAGCTGTAGGGCGTCCAGACGTTGGTGTTCAGGTTCCAGTTCTGGAAGGGCCCGACGGGCCGGAAGTGCTGGTAGCCGACCCAAACGAACGGCGCCACGAAGTCCGCCTCGCGCATGAAACCGAGATCGTTGGAATCGAAGCCGGGCGAGCGCGCCAGCGCGCCCGTGGCGTAGCGCCAGTAACCGCCCGAGATCTTGGCCAGCGTGACCGAGCCGGCCCATCCGTTCAGGGCCGTGCGGGTCGGGTCGTAGCTGGTGTGTCCGGCGTCGGGGCGCTGGAAGTAGCGCGCGGGGGACCGCTGGGTGCGCGCGATGGCCGCCGCCGAGCCGCGCACGGTGGACCCGAGCAGGTAGCCGGAGACTATGAAGCGGTCGCCCCCGAAGCGGTGGCGCGCGTCGACGCCGCCCGAATACGCGCCCCGGTGCAGGGCGAGCTCGGCGGCCGGGCCGGCGTCGCGCCGGGTCCAGGTCGAGATCATTCCCAGGGCGCTCCTGCCCTCGCGGAAGTCCTTGCTGACCCTGGCCATGCCGTACTGGGCGGACGGCTCGACAATCTGTTCGCTCACGGTGCCGGCGGCGTCGGCCAGGCGCGCCTCCTCCCCTCTGGTCACGGAGTGCAGCAGTCCCAGCGACCAGCCGGAACGGGTCTTGCCCGACACCTTCATGGCGCCGAGAATGCGCGTCCCCTCGGGTGACCGGCTGTACGCCGCGTCGCGGATCCGTCCCTGGGGCGCCCTGCCGATGCGCCGCGAGTAGAAGAGACCCTCGCGGGCCATGTCGCCGTCACCTTCCGAGAAGCGGAACGCGAAGATGCCCGAGCCCTCGACGAAGAACGGACGGCGCTCGGGGAAGAAGGTCTCGAAGGCCGTCAGGTTGACCTGCGCCGGATCGGCGTCCACCTGGCCGAAGTCGGGATTGATGGTGAGGTCCAGCGTCAGGTCGGTCGTGAGTCCGTACTTGAGGTCGGCGCCCACCGTGGACGAGTACGCGGTCGGGTCGTGGAAGGGGTCGGCGGGGTTGCCGGGGGAGCTCTCCATGCGGACCACCGAGTACGGCATGACCTCGAGCCTGGTGGGGGGCGACAGGTCGCGCAGTCCCTCCAGGTCGCCGAAGCGGGACACCAGGGCCCCGTCGCCGCGCGAGATCGGCGCCCACAGGCTCATCTCCAAATGGCGCGCGACGAAGCGGGCGAAGTTTATCCCCCAGGTCTGCCGCGCCGCTCCGTCGAAGCGCAGCTGGGAGTACGGGATCCGGAACTCGGCCGTCCAGCCGCGCTCGTCGGTGTGCGTGGCCACATCCCACACGGCGTCCCAGGATTCGTCCTCCTCTGTGTCGTCGAACATGTAGCCGTCGACCTTCACGCCCGCCGGATTGACGCCGAAGCGAAAGGCCGTGCGCCGGTCGTGGTAGCTGTCGATGACGACCTCCAGCCAGTCCGAGTGCGCGCGTTCGTCCCGGCGCGCGAGACGCGCCACGATCGAGTCGGGGGCCGTGTCGAAGGCGCGAATGCCCACGAAGACGGCCTCGTCGCCGAAGAGGACCCTGGCCTCGGTGCGCTGGGCCGGCGTGGCGCCCTCGTTGGGCTCGAAGACGGTGAATCCGGTGGCCACGGAGGCGTCGGTCCAGTCGGGTTCGTCGAGGAAGCCGTCGAGGGTGGGCGGAGTGGTGAGGCGATGGGCCTGGAGGGTGGGGCGAGGGGCGGGTTGTCCGTCGGTGACGGGTGCGGTGGTCTTGTCGAGCTGCTGGGCGTGGAGGAGGGCGGGGGAGGGCGAAAGAAGGGCGAGGGCCAGGGCCAGGATCGGCGCGGCCGGGAGGGCGGTGAGCGTTAAGTATACGTAACGTTTGGTCATCCGTTGTCTCTCTTCCTCGATGTAGGCGGCCCGCGCGCGCCCGAGACTCTTTCCCGGGGGCGGAGCCGCGTGAACCGGCGCGTGGGCCGGGTGGTTCGCGGTGGCGACCACCTCCTTGACGAGAGGAGGGCGCGGAAGGTTGCAACCCGGGGGGAAGCCGTTGGCGCTCGCGGCGGGGATTCGAGCGGGGTGTCCATGTGTTTGCCGGGGGTTGATCGCGCCATGCCCGCGTGTTTGGTTGGATGACCCGATCCCACCGACCCCCCGCCATGAAATCCTCCATTCCCATTCCCGTCGGGCTGCTGGGCGCCACCGGCATGGTCGGCCAGCGCTTCGCGCTCCAGCTTGACGATCACCCCTGGTTCCGCGTCGCCTGGCTCGGCGCGAGCGAGCGCAGCGTCGGCCGGCGCTACTGCGAAGCCGCCCGCTGGGTCCAGGACCGGCCGATGCCCGAGGGCGTCGCCGGGATGACGGTGCGGGCCGCCGAGGTATCGGCCGACTGCCCCGGGGTGGTGTTCTCGGCCATGGACGCGTCGGTCGCGGGCGAAATCGAGCTCGCGTTCGCGCGGGCGGGCCGCTTCGTGCTGTCGAACTCGCGCAACCACCGTCTCGCCGCGGATGTCCCGCTCGTGATCCCCGAGGTGAACCCGGACCACATCGAGCTGATCGCGCACCAGCGCCGGGCGCGCGGCTGGTCCGGAGCGATCGTCACCAACCCCAACTGCTCGGCAATCACCCTGGCGATGGCTCTCGCGCCGCTCCGTCCGTTCGGCATCCGCCGCGTGCTGGCGACCACGCTCCAGGCCGTGAGCGGCGCGGGCTATCCGGGCGTGCCCGCCGTGGACATGCTGGGCAACGCGGTCCCGTTCATCGGGGGCGAGGAGGACAAGCTGGCGGTGGAGACGCGCAAGCTGTTCGGGGAGCTGGGGGAGGGGACCGTGGAACCGGCGACGGTCGAGGTGAGCGCGCACTGCAACCGGGTCCCCACGGTGGACGGGCACCTCGTGTGCGCGTCGGTGGAGCTCGAGTCGCGGCCCTCGCCGGACGAGGCGCGCGACGCGATGGCGGCCTTTCGCGCGCGGCCCCAGAGACTCGCCCTGCCGACCGCGCCGCGGCGGCCGGTGGAGGTGGCCCGGGGCGCGGATCGTCCCCAGCCGCGACGCGACGCGATGGCGGGCCGCGGGATGACGGTCACGGTGGGGCGCGTGCGCGAGTGCCCGGTCATGGGGCTGGGGTTCGCGGCCCTCGGGCACAACACGATCCGGGGCGCGGCGGGGGCGTCGGTGCTGAACGCCGAGCTGTTGATGGCGGGGGGCTGGCTGGGTGGGTCGGGCGCCCCGCGCCGATCGGTGGCGGGTGCGCATGCGGGCTGAGACCGCCGCCCGGGCCCCGTTGCGGATCGCGCTGGTGGGCCATGGCCGGATGGGACGGCTGATCGGGAGACTGGCCCCGGAGCACGGCGCCGAGGTGGTGCTGGCGCTGAACGGGTCGAACAACCGGGACGGCGCCGGGCTGACCCGCGAGGCGCTCCGCGAGACCGACGTGGCCATCGACTTCTCGACGGGCGCCGCGGTCGTTTCCGGCAACCTGGAACGCCTCTGCGAGCTGGGGATCGACGCGGTCGTCGGGACCACCGGCTGGGACAAGCGGCGCGCCGGGATCCTCGCGCACGCACGCCGCAGCGGGATCGGCCTGGTGCACGGCGCGAACTTCTCGGTTGGCGTCAACGCGTTCTACCGCATCGCGGCGGCCGCCGCGGGCGCCCTGGCGCGGTGCGACGGCTACGAGCTCGCGGTATTCGAGTCGCACCACCGCGGCAAGCTGGACGCCCCCTCGGGGACCGCGCTGCGCCTGGTGGGCGAGGTCCGGGCGGTGGGGTGGGGCGGCGACATCGACGTCGCCAGCCAGCGGACCGGCCACGTCCCCGGCACCCACGAGCTGCAGTGGGACTCGGCCGACGACACCGTGCGGATTCGCCACACGGCGCGGTCGCGGGACGGATTCGCCCGGGGCGCGCTGGCCGCCGCGCACTGGATCCGGGGCCGTCGCGGGGTGTACGATTTCGCCGAGTGCTGGGAACGGGTGGCGGCGGCACATGAACCTCCGGCGGACGACAACGCATGAATGACGCGGGCGAGCGCGCGACGCGGACCGATCCCTGGCTCCGCGGCTGCGGCACGGCGCTGGTGACGCCCTTCCTGGCCGACGGCGGGCTGGACGAGGAACGCGTCCGGGCGTTGGTGCGCCGGCAAGTGGACGCGGGGATCCACTTCCTGGTGCCGGGCGGGTCCACCGGCGAGGGAGTGACGCTGGCGCGGCCGGAGAAGGTTCGGGTGGTGGAGCTGGCGGTGGAAGCGGCGGACGGCGAGGTCCCGGTGATCGCCGGTTGCGGCGGCAACGACACCGCCGGGGTGGTCGCCCTGGCGCGGGCCCTGGAGGGCACGGGGGCGGCCGGTCTGCTCGTCGTCACCCCCTACTACAACAAGCCGACGCCGGACGGTCTCTTCCTCCACTACTCGGCGGTCGCCGAGGCCACGAGCCTGCCCGTCGTGGTCTACAACGTGCCCAGCCGAACCGGCATCAACGTGACCGCGGAGACGCTTGCGCGGCTGGCCGCGATTCCCGGCGTGGACGCCGTCAAGGAGGCCGCGGGGGACATCATGCAGATGGCGCGGGTGGTCGAGGCGGCGCCTCGGGACTTCGCGGTGCTCTCCGGCGACGACGCGGCGACCCTGCCCGCGATGGCCCTGGGCGCGCACGGGGTGATCTCGGTGGTCTCCAACCAGATCCCGGGGCCGATGGCCGAGCTGTGCGACAGGTGCGCGGCGGGGGACTTCGCCGGCGCGCGCACCGTGCACCGGCGCTGGCTTCCCCTCATGGACGCCAACTTCTTCGAGACCAACCCCGGCCCGGTCAAGTTCGCCATGGCTGAAATGGGTCTGCTGGAGGACCGCGCCCGGCTGCCGATCACCACCATCGCTCCCGAGAATCGGCGGCGGGTTCTGGAGGTTATGAAGGCGGTCGGACTGACGGGGCGCGAGTCGGCGTCTCCGGATCCGCGCACGTGATCGAACGTCGCATCGACGAGGCGTTCGCGCGTTCCACCCCCCTGGAGAGCGACCACGACCTCTTCGCCGGGTTCCGCGACCTGCTCGACGCCGGCGAGATCCGCGCCGCCCAGCCCGACCCCGCCGCCCCGCACGGCTGGCGCGTCAACGCGTGGGTGAAGCGCGGCATCCTGCTGGGATTCCGGCTCGGCGCGCCGGCCCGCTACGATCTCGGCGGCGGCCTCCTCCACTTCAGCGACAAGTCGACCTTCCCCCCGAAGACCTCGCCCCCCGGGGGCGGCACGCGCGTGGTTCCCGGCGGGTCGGCGGTGCGCGCGGGCGCGTACCTGGGGCGGGGCGTGACCTGCATGCCGCCCATGTACGTCAACGTCGGCGCGTGGGTCGGCGACGGCGCCATGATCGACTCGCATGCGCTGGTGGGCAGTTGCGCGCAGGTCGGTCGCCGTTGCCACGTCAGCGCCGCGGCCCAGATCGGCGGGGTCCTCGAACCCGTCGGCGCGCTCCCCGTGATCGTCGAGGACGACGTGCTCGTCGGCGGCAACTGCGGCGTCTACGAGGGTGCGATCGTAAAACGGGGGGCGGTGCTGGGGGCGGGGGTCGTCCTCACCCGCTCGACCCCGGTCTACGATATCGCGCGCGGCGAGGTGATTCGGGCCGAAACCGACGGTCCCCTGGTCATCCCGGCGGGAGCGGTGGTGGTTCCCGGTTCGAGGCCCATCCGCGCCGGGCCGGGACGCGAGTGGAACCTGTCGCTGCAGGCCCCGGTGATCGTGAAATACCGCGACGGACGCACCGACGAGCGCATCCGGCTGGAGGAGCTGCTGCGCTGAGCGCACCGGCGTCCCGCGCGGCCGTCGCGATCCGCCGTCGCGATCCCCCCACCTTGTCCGCCGGCGACGCGGACGGTAGAATGGCCCGGTCTCGACGACCTCACACAATCCACTCGAAACGAAAGTCCCACCATCCAGCTCCTGGCGAACTCGGGTCACCTGGTGGCCCAGGAATCCGCATCAGGCGGCGCGAGTCTCTGGTGGCTCGCCGTCGGCGTCGCCGCCGTCGTGCTGCTCCTCTATGTCCTCGTCACCGTCTTCTTCGGCTGGGGCAAGTGGAGGTCGAGCCGCCGCAACATCGACATGGAGCTCGAGGTTGGCGTACGTCCGCGGCTGGACTCCTTCCTGCGAGAGTTCGCCGGCCGGATGAAATGGAACGACGACTCGACCGAGCGCCTCTGCAGCGCGGCGGAAGAAGCCTTCATGAGCCTGGTGCGGCAGGACGAGGGCGTGCCGGACGCGGGCAACCGCCAGCTGCGGGTGGCCGTCCGCCGCGACGGGGACGCGGCCGAGATGGAATTCATCGCCGCGCCCCAGGGGACCAACCTCGAGGAGCAGATGGGCCAAATCAGGGATCGCGACACGCCCGTCGAGGGCCGCGACCTGTCGTTGCGCCTGCTGCGCCACTACGCCTCGTCGGTGAGCCACCGCCAGTATCACGCGATCGACCTGCTGACCGTGCGGGTCAAGGGGTCGCGGTAGGGCGCGGGTCGTGGCTCTCGGCAAGTGGTTGTCCCGGCGCGGCAAGATCGAGATGTCGCTGGATGCGGGGGTCCGGCGCGTCCTCGGGGAGTTTCTGCGGGAATTCGCGGGACGCATGAAGTGGGACGAGGACGCCACCCGCCGGCTCCGCGGCGCTGGCGAGGAGACCCTCATGAACCTCGTCGAGCGCGATGACGCCGCCGCCGCGGGCGCGCGCAGGCTGCGGGTGGCCGTTCGCAGCGACGGCGGCGACGCGGTGATAGACTTCCTCGCCGCGCCCCAGGGGACCAACCTGGAAGAGCGGATGGCCACCATTCGGGAGAGCGCCGTGCCCGCCGACGCAGGCGAGATGTCGCTCCGCCTGCTGAATCACTACGCCGCTTCGGTGCGGCATCGCCAATTCGGCGCCAGCGACCTGGTGACGGTGCGGGTGAAGGAGTCGCCGTAGGGTGCAGGGGGCGCGGGGCCGGCCGGCTATCCCCCGAGCGACCGCGAGATGAATTCCACCGCGCGCGCGACCGCCTGGCGGAGCGTCAGCACGTCGTGCCCGCCGTCCTCGTAGATGTACGCTTCGAAGTCGGGCGGCCCCCGGCCCAGTGCCTCCATGACCGCGATCAGGGATTCGGCCTGCGTGACCGAGACGGTCTGGTCGATCGTGCCGTGGTGGAGCTGGACCGCGGGCAGGTCCTCGGCGTAGAGCACCGACGAACGCCGCACCAGCTCCAGCCGCGCCTCGGGGCGGGTCACCTCGCCCCGGATGAACGGCTGCACGACGGTCGAGTCGAGGTGGGCGACCCCCGGTAGCGAGCGCGGCATGCGGAGCGCCGCCTCGCGGACGATGTCGCGCACCCAGTCGTCGTAGAAGTCGGTGGGTCCGAAGAAGGCGACCAGCCGCTCGATCCGCTCGTCGCGCACCCCGGCCAGCAGCGCCACCCCCGCGCCCCGGCTGCCTCCGATGACGCTGTACGACCCCGGCCTCGCCTCCGGCGCCAGCTCGAAGGCCACGCTCATCAGCGCCATCGCGTCGTCGACGTCGTAGTCCCAAGGGCTGGACGTGCCCTCCGACACCCAGGCCTCGCTTCCGTGCCGCAGCGGCTCGCTGCGAAACGCGGGCACCACGTACACGAAGCTGTCGCGCAGCTCTCCCAGCGCCAGCGCCAGGAACTGCAGGTCGCCCGTGGACACCCCCCCGTCGCCGCCGTGGAAGTAGCCCGCGAGATGCAGACTCGCCGAATCGGCCCCTTGCGGCACCACGATCGCGCCGTAGTGACGGTGGCCGGTGACCAGGTGCGAGACGATCAGCAGGTCCGCGGGCGAACCCGACAGCGATATCTCCTCGGCGAGCTCCACGCGCACTCCGGCGACCGAGTAGTCGCGCCCCGCCCAGTCGGCGCTCACCGCGTCGATCTCGGATTGAGAGGGTGGCATGAACAGGGTGTCCAGCTCGGCCTCGAGGTCGAGCGCGACGGCGGTGGAGGTGGTGGTGGCCGAGCCCGCCGTGACGTTGAGGACCTGGTCGCCGGGATCGGTGCCTAGGGTCCAGAACGCGGCGGCGCGGCCGTCGGCGTCGGTGGTGGCCGACGCGGAATCGACCTGGCCGTGGCCGGGCCCGGGCGTGAAGGTGATTTCGGCAGCGGAGAGAGTCTGACCATTTTGGTCAAGAACCTGCACGGTCACGGGGTCGAGCAGCTGGAGACCCTGAACGGCGCGCTGGCCGTCCCCCGCCACGATTTCGATGGTGGCGGGCGCGGGGTCGGGGCCGGGGCCGGGGGGGTCGTCGCAGGTGGCGAGAGTGGCGGCCGTGAGGAGCGCTAGGGTCGGGAGGGCGTGGCGTGGTTGGGGCATGGACGGGGTGGGATGGGGGGTGGTGGGGGGAAGGTAAGGGGGATGGTGGGGGGGCGGTAGGTGGGGGGTGGAACTCCGTCCGGTTGAGGGATTAGTGGCTCCAGCGCTTTCGCCGAGCCCCGCCGGGGGCTGCCACCGGCTTCCCGCAGCTCCACGCATCGATCAGGGCGTATGCGCGCAGAATGTCTGGATCCTTGATCGGAAGGTCGGGGAACTCCCGGAGCATTCGATCAAGCGTCGTTCTCTTCCTCGCGCCCCATCCATTCCTTTCCGCGATTGCGAGGATCTCGCCCTTGCAGACAACGGACGTGAAGGAGATCGCGTCAGGATCACCCAGATGGAAGCGGGTGTACGTCCAGCGCGCCCAATCAGCCTCGCGGGTGAGGCCCAGCAGGATGTTCGTATCCAGCAGGAAGCGTCGCATGAAGCCAGGTCAGTCGAGCTGAGCCAGCAGTTCTTCGATCGGCTCGTCACCGGGCCAGGTGCCCCACAGGATCATGGGATCCACACGGCGCGGCACCTTCCCCAGGACACCTGCGACGGGGCTCGAACTCTGCGAATCCCGCACCGGATTGGCCAGCGTTCCAACACCGGTTTCGGCCTCCGGCATCGTCTCGAAGATCGTGTCGCCCTCGGCGCGTGCGCTTATCCGGCGTGCTTCGATCAGGCGGGCCCGGCCATTGGACTTGAAATGGACGATTCCCTGCACCGTGGCCAGCTTGCCCCAGAGTGGGCGCAGCAGCTCCACATCGAGCAGGCCGCGGTCGAGTCGACCGGGCAGGGACGCTCCGTCCAGCAGGAGTTGAAACCGTCCCAACCCGTGCCCGATCTCGTCGAGCCGACCACTGACCACGAACGCACGCGGGGCAGGAATGAGGTGGAGACGTTCTTCGATTGCCGGGCAACTCGACGCGTCGAGGGCGAAACCGGTTCCTGACTGACTCGCCGGGATCAGTTCGTACCGGACTCCCGGGGCCCTGACGGCTCTGCCGAGCCCGAGAATCGCCTGCAGGACGTTCCTGTCGAAGTAGTCCCCGGGTGCCGCCGAACTCTGGACCTCGGCCGCGGCGCGCGCGGCAAGATCAAGCGAAGTGTCCCGCGTCGTCGGCTGCTCAAGCCACAGGTCCTGCTGCGAAAGGTCGAGATCCGGAACCTCACCCAGCCCGGGAGCATCGATCGTGAGAGTCGTGGAGCCGGCCTCCAATCCCGTGACCGTGAAGTCGAGCGCCGCCTTGAGCCATCGCGGCTTTGCCCCTCGTCCCCCGCTGCGTTCCCGTGAACGCGCTTGGTCAAGGAATGTAAACGTCTCTTTACACTATGACAACCAGAGTTGACAGGGATTCCACCACCTGCCAAAGGTGCTGTGTCCACCCCCACCCACCCCCCTTCACCCCCCGCCCTCCCCCCACCCGAACGACACAAACCCTCCCATCTGGAAGAGCACGATGGCCGGGTCGCGCGAGAAGTCCCCGAAGTGGACGATGAAGCGTGCCCCGTAGCGACGCCCGAACGTGAAACTCGCGCCGACGGTTTCGGAGACCTCCCCGCCGTCATACTCGATACCGGCCCGCAGCGCCGGGCGAACGAACCAGCCGGGACGTCCCAGCAGGACCGACGCTCCGGCCCGGTTGGCCGTCCCCGCCAGATCCGCACAGCGGTAATTCTCCACCATGCCGTACAGGGACACCGGTCCGGCGACCCTCCCGTTGATGCCGACGTAGTGTGCTGGACACGCGACACTGTTTCCGCCCACGATGCCCGCTTCGAGCATCAGCCGACCGGGCGTGTCCTGCGCCTGCGCCAGCGCGGGCAGCGCGGCCAAGATCACAAGTAGAAGCACTCGCATGTCTCCGTTCTCCGTTCTCGCCGGCCTCCACGACCCCTGCGAATCCCGCCGCATGCCGCGAAACCCACGCTCCAGTCGAATCGTGCTGATTCCGAGTCAAACTGATCAAATGTAATCCATACATTACATAAATGACAATCACAGTTGTCATGTGGAAAATTACTCCCATTCCTCGATCGTCTTCAACACCTCCTTCGCGGCGGACTCACCCTGCTCGGCCGCCAGCTTCAGCCACTTCATCGCCTCCGCCTCGTCCGGCTCGGTTCCCATTCCCGTGAAGTACATGGTTCCCGTGGCGACCTGCGAGCGCGAGAGGCCCTGCCGCGCGGCCCTGCGGTACCACTTGAACGCTTCCTCGAGGCTCTGTTCCACGCCCCTGCCGTCACGGTACGCGAACGCCAGGTTGTGCTGGGAGCGTCCATAGCCCTGTTCGGCCGCGGCCCGGAACCACCTGACCGCCTCGGCGTGGTCCTGTTCGACCCGGCGCCCCTCCTGGTAGGCGTTCCCCAGGTCATGCTGGGCCGGCGGCCATCCCCCGTCGGCCGCCAGGCGGAGAAGCTCCAGGGCCCTGGCCTCGTCCAGGCGGAAAAATCCCCCGGCCTCGTAGTACCGCGACAGGATGTACATCGCCGGGAGTAAACCGTTGTCGGCCGCCGCGGTCAGCCACTTCTCGGCCTCCGCCGGGTTCCGCTTCGTTCCCTTGCCGAGCGCGAACGCACGGCCAAGGTCGTACTGTGCCGACCCGTAGTCGCCCTCGGCGGCGGCGCGCAGCCACTTCAGCAGGTCGGGGTCGTCGTCCAGGTCGGCGTCACCGTCCGCGTACATGGCGCCGAGGTTGTATGCGGCGGTGTCCGCGCCGCGAACGGCGGCCCTGCGAAACCACTTCACGGCCTCTTCATCGTCCCGCTCCACTCCCGTGCCCTCCCGGTACGCGACGCCCAGGCTGTTCAGCGCCTCCGCGTGACCCTGCGTCGCCGCCTCGCGAAACCAGCGAACGGCCTCGCGGGCGTCCCGCTCGACTCCGAGCCCGCGGGTATGGCAAACACCCAGGTTGAACTGGGCGTCCGCGACGCCCAGCTCCGCGGCCTTCAGACTCAGCTCCGCGGCTTTCGCCGGGTCGCGATCCAGTCCCCCTTCGCCGAAGCGGTACATGCTGGCAAGGTTGTGAATGCCGATCGGGTCGCCCTGCCCCGCCGCCGCACGGAACCATTTCACCGCCTGCACCGGATCGGGCTCGGCAAGACCGTCGCCCTTCTGGTACATCACGCCCAGGTCGTTCTGCGCGGCCGCGTCGCCCTGTCTGGCCGCCGCGCGCAACCAGTGCATCCCCTCGGCATCGTCCCTGGGCACGCCCAGGCCCTCGAGGTAGGCGCTGGCGATGTAGTACTGCGCCTCCGGGTTGCCGCGCCAGGCCGCCCGAAGCGTGGCCTCGGCCATCTCGCGGAACTCCTCGTCGTCGGGTTCGGGGAACTCCGCGTCGCCGGGTTCGGGGAACTCCGCGTCGCCGCGCAGCGCGCTCAGCATGTGCAGCGCCGGCGGGTGTCCGGCGGCCGCCGCGGCCTCCAGGCACTTCTCGGCGTCGGGATCCGCCTCCATGTCGGCTTCGAGGTCGGAGTACATCACGCCGAGCAGCATGGGCGCGTCCGCGTCCCCGCCCTTCGCGGCGGCCCGGAGCCATTTGGCCGCCTCTTCCGGGTCCCGCTCCACTCCATCGCCCTCGCGGTACATTTCGGCCAGCAGCGTCTGCGCCTCGGTGTGATCCTGTTCGGCCGCGGCGCGGAACCACCTGGCCGCCCTGGACGCATCGCGCTTCACCCCGCCGTCCCCGACGAGATACATCTCGCCCAGCCGGAACTGCGCTTCGGGCACTCCCCGCCTCGCCAGGAACAGGATCCTGGAATCGGGGCCTCGCCGGGATCTCCGCTTCCCGCGCTTGCGGCGCTTTCCGGGCCGTTTTCGCTTGCGCGCCATGCTCCTCAGTTCCCCGGCGCCATCAACCCGTGCGCCCTGGGCAGAAAGTCCGACATCATGCGCGCGAAGTGGTGGTAGTACTCGTCCCAGGACATCCCCTCGAAGTCCCTCGGGTTCGCCTCGATGTTTCCCTGCAGACGCCGCGCGCACAGCGCCTCGGCCACCACCTCCGCGAGAAGCACCCGGAAATGCAGCGCGTCCTGCCCCGGATACTGCCGCGACTTCGGTCCCAGGTAGCGCTTCAGCGACGGGTGCCGCGCGCCGATCTCCAGCACGTTCCGGTTCCACCTATACCGGAGCGCGCCGTGATCGACGTCCTCCAGCTTGATCACGATCCCCGCGCCCGCCGGAGCCGCCGCGCGCAGCTCGGTTTCGGCTTCGTGTTCCCCCAGCCGCGCGACCAGCGTGGCCGGCGAGGCGTCATCGTCCAGCACCGCGACCGTCAGCTTGCACATCGCGATCCCGAAGGTGGCGCTCAGCACCAGCCGCCTGGCACCCCAGACCCGGAAGTCGTCCGAGGACAGTTCCAGGTCGAAGTCCCGACCGGCGGAGCGGGCGAGGGACACGGGCGCCAGCAGCCTGATCGTTCGCCGCGCGCCCCCGCGAATCCGGTAGCTCTTGCGCTCGAACCGCAGCCCGCTCACATCCGCGTACCGCTCGGCCTCGGAAGCCAGCACGGCGATCGTCGACTCCGCCGTGATCGGGCCGACGCGCGCCTCCAGGCCGGTCGCGGGCGTAGCCTCCAGCGCCTTGACCGACCAGGTCGCCCGCAACACGCCGTTCTGCGCCTCCACCGGAGCCAGCGGAACCTCGGCCCGGTCGGCCCGCAGCTCGTCCGTCAGGCACTCCACCTCGACGCGCTCTCCCTCGCCGATTTCCGGGAACGCCTCGGACCTGACCGTGAGCCAGCACTTGAACGACTGCTCCCGCACGACCTGCGCGAACCGCGGGCTGAGCGAATAGCCGCGAAGCTGGAACCGGCTGCCCCTCTCCCTCCCCTTGGGGTCGCGGGACATCACCTCGTCGTCGAAGTCCTCCATGAACCGGTTGGCGGCCTTCTCGAGCGCGTCCAGCCGCTTCCGCATTCCGTGGCTCTCGACGCTGCGCGCCCGCTCGCGTTCCTCGCGCGTCCGCTCCTCCTCGACCAGGGGCCGCAGCATCGCGAGCGCCCTCCCGTAGAGTGCATCCACGAACGGATGACCGGGGGTAAGGCCCGACTTGCGCGAGGGATCCAGAATGGGGACCGGGTTCTCCGGCGGATGCGGCTCGCCGCGCGCCTGGCGTTCGTCGTGCTGGTTCCAGAGGTCGTCGATGGCTTCGCAGGTCAGCCGGCCGAAGAACCACTGCGCGTTGGAGTCCCATTCCAGCCCCCGGTCGAACAGCGTCGCCTCGTGGATCGCGTGCCGCGACTTGACCAGAATCCCGCCGAGCCGGAAACGGTTCCTTTCCGACGCGAACCGCTTTCGCGCGCGGAAAACCACCAGCTTGGCCTTCGCGCCCCCGTATCCCGGAACGGCGAACGCCTGGGAGACGCGCTTCTTCCCCGCGGGCCTGTGGAGGCCGACCTCCCGGTACCTTCCCTTCCCGAGTCCCTTCACCAGCAGAGTGGTCTGCTTCTGCCACACGATGTCGCGGAGCCGCACCAGCCTCGCCACGTTCGGCACCAGCGTGTCGATCTTGGGGATCCGGTGGCCCGGCTCGATCTCGATGGTCACCACCGTACCGGTGCCCTCGCCGATTCCCAGGCGCCCGCGCACCTTCGGCGTGACCGCGCGCGCATCGTCCGCCTCGTACTCCAGGTTGGGGAAGATACGGCAGGTGTGCATGCGCCCGTCGCCCGCGACCGACTCGAACGTGACCTTCCCGAGAGCCGCGATGTCCTTCGCTCCGCGCGAATTGGTGCCGCGCACGGCCTTTCCCGCCTCCATGCCGCTCACCCGCCCGCCGATTCGCCCCAGCTTGCGGTTCATCTGGTCGGTGGTCATTCCGTCGGCGAAGTCGCGAACCCGCAGTATCGAAGGCTTCCCCTTGCCCTGGCGGCCCAACTCGATCTCGACCCGGCCCCGGGTCCCGAGTATCTGGTGGCGGTCGTCGGCGTTGGTGACCAACTCGACGATCGCGTCGTACACGTCCCGTATGGCCAGCTTCGCGTCCTGCACGACCCTGCGGGACGCGACTTCCAGGGGTCTTCGCTTGACGGCGGCCATGCGTCGGAGGCGGAAATGGTTGGGGGAAGGGGTTGCGGGGGACCGAAATGTCGGACCGCGACGCATCGGGTACAAGGCTTTGACACGCTCCCCGTCGCGCGCCATTTGTTTCAGTGAGCCGCACCACGCCGCGGCCGCATCTCGAACGGACGAACGGAGCGACGCGCTTTCGTGGACAAGGTCGATTTCGACGGCATCGACGCCATGAACGGAGACCTGCCCCTCTTCAAACGGGAGTGGAGGATACAGGACCTCTCCGAGCTCGTCAAAGCGCTGGAGAAAGACATGGAGCAAGGGAAGTTTCGCACGCGACAGGAGGTGGTGGACGGGATCCTGAAGCCGCTGTTCGCTCAGCTCGGCCAGGTTGACGCTGTGCCCTGGCCCGCCGATCCCCCGGACCCGACGCCGTCGCGTCGCGTCGCCCTTGGTGACAGGGTCTGGTTCCACGACTTCGCATCGGGCGAGATCGTGACGAAGGTGGTGGTCGGCGGAGAAGCGGACTTCGAGCGGGACGAAGTCACGCGCGACTCGTCGGTCGGCCACGCTCTGCTCGGGGCCCGCGAGGGGGAAGAAAGGGAGACACGGGTTCCTGGGGAGGCCCCCAGGGCGATCAGGATCGTACTGATTCGGGGACGGGATCCAGATTGAAACGCCGCCCCATCCTCCCTAATGTCAACTACAGTTTACAATAATGTAAATCGGAGTTGTCATGACTGATCATCCACCCGACCCTCCCTCCCCCACCACGATCCGAAACCGGACCAGCCGCGACACCCCCAGCTCGTCCCGCGTTGCCGCCCAGACCAGGTCACCGTCGAACACCGGCGTCGGGTACGACGAGAACCCGTCCGGCGGGTCCATCGCACCGAGATAGGTGCCATCGGCCTCGAACACGTCGTAGCGAAACTCCGATCGCCATATTACCGGAGAGCTGGCCGGATTGTCGGGGTCGTAATTCTCGTTCTCCACCGTGAACGACTCCGTCTCCAGGCTCACCCAGATCCGACCGTCGCGTCCCGCGATCAGATCTTCGAAAAAGGGCTTGCGGCCGGGGATCGGCGGCCCCTCCCAGCGCCAACCCGGCAACATCTCACGTTGTTGTTCGGTAATCGTCTCGCGGTAATAGCTGCGCTCTTCCTCCGATGCCCTCGGCGGCTCCGCCTCCCGCTCGATCCGCAGCACGCCGTCGTCGCGGGCCACGTCGACGCGGTAGTCGCCGGAGAAGCCGGAGATGAGGTGGCCGCCGGGGCCGAACGCCCAGTGCCCGTACGGCGAGAACGGTACGGGGAAGCTCATTCGTTCCCATTCCAGCATGGGTTCCTCGTAGTCGCCCCAGGGTTCCGGAATCGTGTCCAGGTGCGTCCCGTCCGGCCCGAGCACGATGATCTGGTCGGGTCCGAAGCCGCCCTGCGGGGTCCACCCGCCCGGATCGGTCTGGAATGTCCGGCCGTGCACGTCGGTGTACAGCGGCCTCCTCCCGTAGGAAATGGCGCCGGACGTGCTGTAGGGCCACTGTTCCACGTCGGCGGGGGCCGGCCCGAAGACCTTGATCTGCTTGATGCCGGCGTCCCTGACCACCAGCCTGCCGTCGGGGAGCAGGGCGATGGCCTCGGCGCGGGTGAACTCGGTCGGCCCTTCACCGGGCCCTCCGAGCGTCCTGACGTACGTGCCGTCGGCGTCGAACACGCGGATGTCCTGTGCCTGGCCGTCCAGCACGTACACCGAGCGGTCGTCGTCCACCGCGATCGAGCGGATGTTGCCGAAGAGGTACTCCTCCGGTCCCTCCAGCTCGCCGATCGACGCTTCCGGCACCAGCGTGGCCACGTCCTCCCACACGCTCCCCGACAGGGTCCGCACCACCACCGTGTCGCCGATCGTGTCGATCGCCACATCGGCGCGGTCGCCCCGCGGAATCGCGTCGCCGCAGGCGCCCAGGGCGAAAGCGCCCCCCACCGCGACGAGCGCCGCGGTCGAATGCGCACGGATCATGGCCATGCCCCCTCTCAACTCGCCGGCCGCCCCCCCTTTCGCGACGCGATCACCTTCCCCGGCAGCGCCATCAGGATCCGTCCCCCCTCCACCACCAACTCCCCGTTCACCAGCACGTGGTCGATGCCCGTCGAGTGCTGGTGCGGCTGCTCGAAGGTGGCCTGGTCGGCGATGGTCTCCAGGTCGAAGACGACCAGGTCCGCCCAGTAGCCCTCGCGTATCTCGCCCCGGTCGGAGAGGCCCATGATGCGGGCCGGCAGCGAGGTCTGCGCGCGAATCGCCGATTCCAGCGTGAGCGCGCCCACCGTCAGCGCGTAGTGGCGGATCTTGCGCGGGAAGGTGCCGTAGAAGCGCGGGTGCACGGGACCGTCGCCCGGCCACGCGATCCCCCCGTCGGACGCGGTCACCACCCAGGGCTGCGCCGCGTAGTTCTCCACGTCCTCCTCGGACATCGAGAACCCTCGGAAGCGGCCGCCGCCGGGCCGCGCGCGATCGCCCTCGAGCTGGAGCGCGATGGCGGTCTCGATCGGGTCCTCCCCGCGTTCGGCCGCGATTTCGCCAAGGTTCCTCCCCACGTACTCCTCGTTGGGATGTTCGAACACCACGATCCGGTCCACCCCGCCGCGCCGCCCGATCTCGTGGGTGATGTCGCTCCGGATCAGCGCAGCGGTCTCGGGGTCGCGTAGCCTCATCTCGAGCATGTCGGCGGGTGGACGGCGGTCGGCCGCCCTGGTCGCCTCCTCGTCGTCCAGCGCCCAGCGCGGGATCACGACCGTGCGGCCGTCGGTGCCGCTGGTCGGATACGGGTACTGGTCGGCCCACACGCGCACGCCCTCGTCGCGTGCCTGCTGGATCATCTCGATCGCCGAGGCGCTCTGACCCCAGTAGCCCACGCCTTTCGCCTTGATGTGCGAGGCCACGACACGCACCCCGGTGCGGCGCCCGATCTCGATGGTCTCGGCGACCGCGTCCAGCAGGGTGGGGGGCGTCTCTTCGTGCTGGCTGGGCAAAAACCACATCGGGTCGGCCCCCTCGGCGCGCTCGTGCGAGATGTACACGCCATCGTACGGGGCGAGTTCGGCGACCAGCGCCACCAGCTCGTCGGTCGTGCTCCAGCGCCCCGGCACGTATTCGAGCCCCGCCGAGATGCCCGTCGCGCCCTCCTCCAGCGCCTGGCGCACGAGCGCCGCCATGCGGTCGGTCTCCGCCGCCGTCGCCGGCCGCCGGAAGTCGTTCCCCATGGCCATGCCGCGCACCGTCCCGTGACCCACCATCAGCATCACGTTGGGCCCCACGCCTTGCCGCTCCAGCGTCGCGCGCTGCCCAGCGATTGGCCACGGCGAGCGCCCGTCCTGGTTGACCACCACGGTCGTGGCCCCCTGCGACACGATGTTGGGCGCCGCCTTGCGGTGGGTGGAGTCGTTGCGGATGCTCGCGCGGCGGACGTCTCCCGCGTCGTCCGCGTGCGAATGGATGTCGATGAAACCGGGCGAAACGTAGCGGCCCGAGGCGTCGATCACGCGGTCGGCGGTGGCGCCGGCGAGCCGTCCCAGCGCGGCGATGCGCCCGTCGCGCACCCCGATGTCGGCGCGGAACCACGGATTGCCGGTGCCGTCCAGGATCCTGCCCCCGCGGATGAGCAGGTCGAAGTGTTGGGGTGCCTGGGCGGTGAGCGGGGGGGAGGCCGGCAGCGTGGGCGCGAGAAGGGCGGCGAGGGCGAGGAGGCGGGTCGTCGCGCGGCGGGCAGATGCGATGAGCCGGTGGGGCGTGCGCGGGCTCGGGTCTGCCGGAAGGGGACTCGTAGCGTGGTTCATGGGTGCCGGGAATCGGTTCGGGGGACTGGGGACCGTGATTCTACGCGGGAGAGCGATCCGGCGCCAACGCAGCCCGCCACCGCTACCGCCCCCAGTCGGCCGGATCCGGAATCCCGCGGCTGAAGATCACCTCCCACCCCCCCTCGGCCCCCGCCCGGTCCGCGGCTTCGCGTCCCGCCGGGCCCGGGGGAAG
>CBDBPR010000003.1:0-437443 GCA_965208935.1 Longimicrobiales bacterium
CGGTCGAGGCGAGCGACGGAGCGGTAATCGGGGGACGGATCGAGGGCGGAGTGCTGTGGATGGAGCCCAAGGACGAGGGCGAAGCGGCACTCGTGGTGACGGCGTCCGACCCCGCGGGCTTGGCAGCCAGCCAGCGGTTGGCGGTGCAGGTGGCGCCACCGGCCGATCCAGACCGGTTCAACATCGATCTGATCTTCGAGCCCGGGTTCACCGAAGAGCAGAAGTCGGCGATGCGGCGCGCGGCCGACCGCTGGGAGGTGGTGGTGGTCGGCGACCTGCCGGACGTGCCGATCGACGGGTACATGGAAACGAAAGGTGTGCACGGCCCCCGCATGGCCGGCGTCATCGACGATCTGGTGGTGCACTCGCGGTGGGCGCCCGGAAACTCGATCACCTTGGCGTGGAAGGGTGGCGTGCGCGAAGGCTCGGGGCTGGCTTTCTACGGCGGGGCAAGCTACAACGTCGGCGCCGCACAATGGAGTCCCGGCACCTTTCAGGAGATCGGCCAGCATGAGATGGGGCACGTCCTGGGGCTTTTCGCGAGCGGGCAGAGGTTCCAGAAGAAGCTCGGGTCGCCGCCGGAGTGGCACTTCACCGGTCCGCTGGCCGTCGAAGCGTTCGACGCGGCGGGGGGCTCGGAATACGATGGTCCGAGGATTCCGATGAACGGATCCGGCGTCCATTGGCGGCGCAGCGTGTTCGGCCAGGAAATCATGTCTTCGAACGCCGATGTGATCAGCGCGATCACGCTTCAAGCGCTCGCGGACATCGGGTATGTGGTGGACCTGAGCAAGGCGGACGAGTACAGGTTGCCCGGGACGGGAAGCGCGGCGGGCGACGCGGCGGACGTGCCGGTTGCGGACGCGTTCGAACTTACCGACGGCATCCTACGGCTGCCGGTGGTCGTCGTGGACGAGAGCGGCAAGGTGGTGCGGGTGATCCGCGACTGAGGGACACTCCCCCGGTCCATTCCCCGGATCGTCTCCGACTGCTTCCAGCGGGTCGCGCCTGCCGCGATTCCGCGCGATGCGACTAGAAGCGGACCCGGGGGTTGTGCTTTCGCGCCTTCCCTTTACCTTCCGTCGTTCTCGCGCCGCCGGAGCGTCCGGCGGTCCATGCCAGCCTCCAACCCTCCCCCCCAGGACGCACCCGACCGATGCGCCTTTCCCCTTACATTTCTGCCTTGGCATCCGTGCGTCCCGACGCCGCTGCCGGCCCCTTTTTCTCACGCGCCGCGGTTCGGGCGCTTCCGGTTTTCCTGCTCGCCATCCTACTGCTAGCGGGAGCCGCCAACCCGTCCGCAGCCCTTCCGCGCGCGCCCAACGCACCCGCGGTCACAGACACGCTACGCGTGACGCTGGCCGCGCCGGAAGGCGGTTCGGTGGCCGAGGGCTCGGAGGGCAGCTTCGAGGTGTCGGTCGCGGGCAGCACCTCGGACGGGGCGGTGACGGTCCGGTACTCCGTGTCCGGCACGGCCACGGCGGGCACCGACTACCGGGCGCTGCCGGGCGAAGTCACGGTGGCCCAGGGGAAGAACAGCGCGCGGATCGTGCTCTCCGCGCTCGACGACGACATCCTGGACCACGGCGAGACGGTGGTGCTGGCGCTGACGGGCGCGAGCGGGGCGTCCGGCGCGTCGATGGTGGTGGATCCGGCCCCGGCGACGGCGACGATCGCCGACCACGGCACGGTGACGGTCGAGATCACCCCGATGAACGACACGCTGCCGGAGGGCGCGGCGTGGAACTCGGCGGTGACGCTGTCCTCGGCGGTGGCCGCGCGGGTGTCCGTGGGGTGGCGCACCAGCGACGGCACGGCGTTGGCGGGCTCCGACTACGAAGGAACGAAGGGCAGCGTGGTCTTCGAGCCGGGCGAGCGCTCGAAGGCGATCAGCGTGAAGACGATGGAGGACGACGAGTCCGAGCCGGTCGAGATGTTCTATATCGCGCTCGATCCGGGGGTTGCGGCTGCGGCGGCGGGCGGATCGGGAGCGTGGGCGGGCAACGGCCTTCGGATTGATTCGCAACAGCGGTTCGGGTTCATCCAGTGCACCGTCGAGTTTCCGGACGGCCCGATCGACCGCGCCGTCGACGAGAACGAGCCGAAGGGCACGCCCGTGGGCGCTCCGGTGACGGCCCCCACTGAGAGCATCGCGTACTACAAACTGCGCGGAGGGTCGGGGCGCTTCGCCATCGACGATGTCTCGGGGCAGATCGAGACCACCGAGAGCCTCGACCACGAGCAGCGGCCCTCCTACGTCGTCAGCGTGAGCGTGCACGACGACTGCGGCGCCAGCGACACCACGGACGTCACCATCAATGTCGGCAACGTGAACGAAGCGCCGACCGCCAATGCGGGGGACGACCAGACGGTCGAATCGAGCGATCCGGTGACGCTGAGCGGCACGAGCACGGACTTGGACGGCGACCACGCGACCTGGGGCACCCCGTCCCACGAGTTCGCCTGGGTGCGGACCGAGGGGCCGGCCCCGCGCGGCGGGCTGAAGAATGCGAACAGGGCGACGGCGACCTTCGAGGCACCGCTTGTGTCTCAGGACACCGCGTTGGTATTCGAACTGACAGTCAAGGATGGCGGCAAGCTCAGCCACACCGATGCCGTAACGGTCAAGGTGGAGCCGCCGGCCAACAAGGCTCCAAGGTTCCCGACCCCCCCATACGAGCGCGCCGTGGCCGAGAATTCCGAAGCACCGGCGCCGGTGGGCGCACCGGTGACGGCAATTGACGATGACAAGGACGAACTGAGCTACTCCCTGGAGGGCGAAGACGCCGCGCTGTTCGGGATCGGAGAGAAGACCGGCCAGATCACGGTTGGGGCAGGCACGGATCTGGACTACGAGAGTAACAAGAAGAGCTACACGGTAACCGTCGTGGCGAGCGACGGACCGTTGTCGGCCACGGCGACGGTGACGATCCGGGTTACGAACGTTCCGCCTCCAGACAGGCCGGCGGCACCGACCGTGACGGGCGGGGACAAGCAAGTGTCGGTGACTTGGCGGGCTCCGGCGGACCGAGGTTCGGCGATCACCCGCTACGATCTCCGCTACCGAACCGAAACGGCTTCCGGTTGGAGCGAAGTGTCGCTGAAAACCGCGCCCTCGCACACGGTGGATAAACTGTCACCGGCCACCACCTACTTGGTGCAGGTACGCGCCGTGAGCGCGGAGGGCGCGGGCGCGTGGTCGGAATCCGGCAAGGGCAAGACAGCGGAACCGGACAATCGTCCGCCGAGGTTCCCGAACCCCCCATACGAGCGCTCCGTGGCCGAGAACTCCAAAGCACCCGCGCCGGTCGGTGCACCGGTGACGGCAATTGACGATGACAAGGACGAACTGAGCTACTCCCTGGAGGGCGAAGACGCCGCGCTGTTCGGGATCGGAGAGAAGACGGGCCAGATCACGGTGGGGGCAGGCACGGATCTGGACTACGAGAGCAACAAGAAAAGCTACACGGTAACCGTCGTGGCGAGCGACGGACCGTTGTCGGCCAAGGCGACGGTGACGATCCGGGTGACGGACATTCCGCCTCCGGACAGGCCGGCGGCACCGACCGTGACGGGCGGGGACAAGCGAGTGTCGGTGACTTGGCGGGCTCCGGCGGACCGGGGTTCGACGATCACGGGCTACGACCTCCGATACCGCGCAAAGACAGCATCCGCTTGGACGGAAGTGAAGCTGGGCGTCAAGACTTCCCACACGGTGCGAAACCTCTCGGCAGCCACCCCCTATTTGGTGCAGGTGCGGGCGGTGAGCGCGGAGGGCACGGGCGAGTGGTCGCCTTCGGGCGAGGGCACGTCGGCGGAACCGGATAATGAGCCACCAGAAGCGAACGCGGGGCCGGACCAGGCGGTGTACGAGGGCGAGCGGGTGGATCTGGACGGGAGCGCGAGTTCCGACAAGGACGGGACGATCGAGGAGTACGCGTGGACGCAGCGAAGCGGTCCGGCGGTGACGCTGTACAACGCGGACGCGGCGCAGCCCCATTTCTGGGCGCCGACCGTGACTTCGACGACGGATCTGGTGTTCAGGCTGATGGTGGAGGACGACGACGAAGCAACCGACACCGACGATGTGACGATCACGGTGGAGCCTGTGCCGGAATGCGCGATCACATCGGTCGGGGACAGCACCTTCACGGTGGGAGAGAACGCGACCACGGTGGGGACGGTGCGTGTGAGGGCGAGCGACTGCGGTGCGCTCGACTACGTTTTGGCGGGCACCGGCGCGAGCGACGTTTCCGCCGCGGCGGTGAGCGCGAACAACGACGACGCGGCGATCACGGGGCGCTTCGACTTCGAGCGCAGGAGTTCATACGACCTGACGCTGACGGTGAGCGAACGCGGCGGTTCCGCGAGCAAGTCCGGGCGGGTGCGCATCACGGTGACGGACGTGAACGAGGCGCCGAGGGCGAAGGGCTCGATCGGGGCGCGGACGATCCGGGTCGGACATCCGGAGTCGGTGGACGTGACGGGCTACTTCACGGACGAGGACGCCGGGGACCGGCTGACGTTCACGTCTAAGTCCTCGGCGACGGGCAGGCTGACGGTGAACGCGAGCGGAAGCCCGGTGAAGCTGACGGGCCGCGCGGCGGGTAGCGCGACGGTCACGGTGACCGCGCGGGACCGCGGGGGTCTGACGGCGACGCAGGTGTTTTCGGTGAAGGTGGATCCGGCGCCGAAGGAGCCGTGCGAGATCACGGTGTCGGACGGGGCTCTTTCGGTTCCCGAGGACGCGGATGTGGGGGACGGCCTGGGCGGCTCGGTGGGGGTGGCGACCACGGGGGATTGCGGCACGCTGAGCTATGCGCTCTCGGGCACGGGTTCCGGCGACTTCTCGGTGGCGGCGGCGGGCGCGAGCGACGCCGACGCGAAGATCGGGGTCGCGAGGGCGCTGGACCACGAGACGAAGGCTTCGTACGCGCTGACTTTGACGGTGCGTTGGGGTTCGGCGAGCGACACGGGCGCGGTGGCCATCTCGGTGACGGACGTGAACGAGGCGCCGGAGGCGGCGAGCGCGATTCCGGCCGTCAAGCTCCATGCGGGCGAATCGAAGGTGGTGGACGTGTCGGCGCACTTCACCGATCCGGACGGCGACGCGCTGACCTACGCGGCCGTGTCGTCGAAGGAGGGGGTGGCGACGGTCGCGGCGGTTGGGAGCAAGGTCACGGTGACGGGCGTGTCCCCCGGCGTATCGCAGGTGACGGTCACGGCGAGCGACGGGCGGGGCGGGTCGGTCGATCAGGCGTTCGCGGTGACGGTGGAGAACCGGGCGCCGGAGGCGGCGAGCGCGATTCCGGCGCTGACGGTCGCGGCCACGAAGTCGAAGGTGGTGGACGTGTCGGCGCACTTCACCGATCCGGACGGCGACGCGCTGACCTACGGGGCCGCGTCGTCGAAGGAGACGGTTGCGACGGTCGCGGCGGTCGGGAGCGAGGTCACGGTGACGGGCGTGTCCGAGGGCGAGTCGGAGGTGACGGTCACGGCCCGCGACCCGTACGGCGCGACGGTGTCCCAGGCGTTCGCGGTGACGGTCGGACCGGAGAACGCCGCACCGGAGGTGGCGGGCGCGATACCGGCGCTGACGGTGGAGGCGGGCGAGACGGCGGTGGTGGACGTGTCGGGCCGCTTCCGGGACCCGGACGGGGACCCGCTGAGCTACGAGGCGGAGTCTTCGGCGGAGGGGGTGGCGACGGTCGCCGCGAGCGGGAGCGAGGTGACGGTGACGGGGGTCTCGCGCGGCGAGTCGCGGGTGACGGTGACGGCGAGCGACGGCCGGGGCGGCTCGGCGAGCCAGGCGTTCGCGGTGACGGTTCCGAACCGTGCGCCGGCCTTCGGGAGCGGGACGCCGTCGCGTTCGGTCGCGGAGAACTCGGTCGCGGGCACCAGCGTGGGCGCGCCGGTGACGGCTTCCGACGCGGACGGGGACCCGCTGAGCTACTCCCTGGCGTCCGGCGGAGCCGCGTCGTCGTTCGCGGTCGGCTCGCGCACGGGCCAACTGACGGTGGCGGCGGGCGCGGTTCTGGACTACGAGGGCGGCGACACGCTGCTCGCGGTGTCGGTCGTGGCGAGCGACGGGATGCTGGCGGACACGGCGAAGGTGACGGTCCGCGTGACGGACGTGCCCGTGCCGGGACGGCCCGCGAAGCCGGCGTTGCGGGGCGGCCAGGGGGCGCTGAAGGCGTGGTGGAAGGCTCCGCCGAACGCGGGTCCCGCGATCACCGGCTACGATCTCGGCTACCGGATTGCATCCTCCTCGGGCGATTGGACCGAGGTGTCGCCGGGCGACGTGCTCGAGCACACGTTGAGGGGCTTGGCGGCGGGCACGCTCTACCGGGTGCGGGTGCGGGCGGTGAGCGCGGAGGGCGCGGGCGAGTGGTCGGAGCCGGGCAGGTCCGGGACGTCGCCGCGCTTCGACCCGTCGGCGGTGACGCGTTCGGTGCCGGAGAACTCGCCGGCGGGCACCGAGGTGGGCGCGCCGGTGACGGCGGAGGCCGGGGACGGCGTGGCGCTGAGCTACGACCTCGCGGGCAGACCCCCGGCGGAGTTCGCGATCGACGCGTCGACCGGCCAGATCACGGTGGCCGGGGGCGCGGCGCTGGACTACGAGCGCGGCCCGAAGGTGTACAGGGTGACGGTTGCGGCGACCTACTCGGCGGGCGGCTCGGCCTTCGCGCACGCGGCGGCGGTGACGATCCGGGTGACGGACGTTCCGGCGCCGGGCAAGCCGGACGCGCCGGCGGTGGCGGGCGGCGCGGAACAGGTGAAGGTGTCGTGGAGCGCGCCGGAGAACGAGGGTCCGGCGATCAGCGGCTACGATCTGCGGTACCGGGCGAAGGGTTCGAGCGGATGGACGGAGGTGTCGGCGTCGGGAACGACGCTTGCGCACACGATCGCCGGACTGGAGGCCGGAACGGCGTACGAGGCACAGGTGCGCGCGGAGAGTTCGGAGGGCACGGGGGAATGGTCGGATCCGGGCGAGGGGGCGACGGAGGCGGCCAACCGGGCACCGTCGTTCGACGAGGACGCGTACGAGCGGGAGGTGGCGGAGAACTCGGCTCCTGGCACGGCGGTCGGCGATCCGGTGACGGCCACCGACGCCGACGATGACGACCTGACGTACAGCTTCGTGGCCGGAAGCAACCTGCCGTTCGCGATCGACGCCGGAACGGGCCGGATCGAGGTGGCGGCGGGTGCGGCGCTGGACCACGAGGGCGAACCCAACTCCTACGCGGTGCAGGTGGAGGCGAGCGACGGAACGCTTGCGGACACGGTCGGGGTGACGATTCGCGTGACGGACGTGCCCGCGCCGGGCAAGCCGGACGCGCCAACGGTGGCGGGCGGCACCGAAGAGGTGGCCGTGACGTGGAGCGCGCCGGCGAACGAAGGGCCGGCGATCACGGGCTACGATTATCGCTACCGCGCGGAGGGGGACAGCGACTGGCCGGACCCGGCAAGCCTGGGAGTCGTGCTCGCGCACACGATCAAGGGGCTCAAGGCGGGAACCACCTATCAGGCACAGGTGCGCGCCGTCAGTTCGGAGGGCGCGGGGGAGTGGTCGGATCCGGGCGAGGGGACGACGGAGGCGGCCAACCGGGCACCGTCGTTCGACGAGGACGCCTACGAGCGGGAGGTGGCGGAGAACTCGGCGGCGGGCACGGCGGTCGGCGATCCGGTGACGGCCACCGACGCCGACGATGACGACCTGACGTACAGCTTCGTGGCCGGAAGCAACCTGCCGTTCGCCATCGACGCCGGAACGGGCCGGATCGAGGTGGCGGCGGGTGCGGCGTTGGACCACGAGGGCGAACCCAACTCCTACGCGGTGCAAGTGGAGGCGAGCGACGGGACGCTCGCGGACACGGTTGGGGTGACGATCCGGGTGACGGACGTTCCCGCGCCCGGCAAGCCGGACGCGCCGACGGTGACGGGCGGCACCGAACAGGTGAGGGTGACGTGGAGCGCGCCGGAGAACGAGGGTCCGGCGATCGGCGGCTACGATCTGCGGTACCGGGCGACGGCTTCGAGCGGATGGACGGAGATGCCGGCGTCGGGAACGGCGCTTGAGCACACGATCGCCGGACTGGAGGCCGGAACGGCGTACCTGGTTCAGGTGCGCGCGAAGAGTTCGGAGGGCGCGGGGGAGTGGTCGGATTCGGGCGAAGGGACGACCAGGGCCAACGAGGCGCCGTCGTTCGGCGCGGACGCCTACGAGCGCGAGGTGCCGGAGAACTCGGCTCCTGGAACGGCTGTTGGCGAGCCCGTGACGGCCACCGACGACGGCGGCGAACCGGCGTACAGCTTCCTGCCCGGAGGCGACGCGCCGTTCGAGATCGACGGTGCGACGGGCCGGATCGCGGTCGCCGAGGGCGCGGCGCTGAACCACGAGAGCGCGGACACGCTGTTCACGGTGCGTGTCGAGGCGAGCGACGGCGAGCTTGCGGACACGGCATCGGTGACGATCCGCGTGACGAACGCGGACGATCCGGGCGAGGTCGCGCTGAGCCCGGAGGTGGCGCGCGTGGGCGTCGAGATGACCGCGGCCCTGACGGACGAGGACGGCGTGCGCGGCGCGGGCACGAGCCGAAAGTGGCAGCGCTCGGCCTACGGCAGCGCGTGGAACGACGTGGGCTCGCGCCCGATGTACACCCCGGCGACGAGCGACGAGGGCATGTGGCTGCGCGTGGTGTTCACCTACTCCGACGGCCACGGTCCGGGCAAGCGGGCGGTGAGCGCGGCGGTGAAGGTGCAGCCGGGGAACGCGGCGCCGTCGTTCGGCGAGGACGCGTACGAGCGGGAGGTGGCGGAGAACTCCGTGGCGGGCACGGCGGTCGGCGATCCGGTGACGGCCACCGACGATGACCAGGACGACCTGACGTACGGCTTCGTGGCCGGAAGCAACCTGCCGTTCGCGATCGACGCCGGAACGGGCCGGATCGAGGTGGCGGCGGGCGCGGTGCTGGACCACGAGGGCGAACCCAACTCCTACGCGGTGCAAGTGGAGGCGAGCGACGGAGCGCTTGCGGACACGGTGGGGGTGACGATCCGGGTGACGGACGTTCCCGCGCCCGGCAAGCCGGACGCGCCGGTCGTGACGGGCGGCACCGAAGAGGTGGCCGTGACGTGGAGCGCGCCGGACAACGATGGTCCGGCGATCACGGGCTACGATTATCGCTACCGCGCGGAGGGGGACGACGACTGGCCGGACCCGGCAAGGCTGGAAGTCGTGCTCGCGCACACGATCACGGGGCTCAAGGCGGGAACCGCCTACCGGGTGCAGGTGCGCGCCGTCAGCTCGGAGGGCGCGGGCGCGTGGTCGGACCCGGGCGAGGGGACGACCGATGCGCCGCCCCGCCGTGCGCCCGAGTTCGACGCGGACGCGTACGGGCGCGAGGTGGCGGAGAACTCGGCGGCGGGCACGGCGGTCGGCGATCCGGTGACGGCCGCCGACGCCGACGATGACGACCTGGCGTACAGCTTCCTGCCGGGCGGGGAAGTCCCGTTCGAGATCGGCTCGGCGAGTGGCCGGATCACGGTCGCCGAGGGCGCGGCCTTGAACTACGAGAGCGCCGATACGCTCTACACGGTGCGTGTCGAGGCGAGCGACGGCGAGCTTGCCGACACGGCCTCGGTGACGATCCGCGTGACGAACGCGGACGATCCCGGCGCGGTCGTGCTGAACCCGGAGACCGCCCGCGTGGGCGTCGAGTCGACCGTCGAGTTGACGGACGAGGACGGCGTGCTCGGCGCGGGCCGGAAGCGCCGGTGGCAGCGCTCGCGCAACGGCAACTCGTGGAGCACCATCGCCACGGGCCGGATGTACAACCCCGTGACGAGCGACGCGGGCAAATGGCTGCGCGTGGTGTTCACCTACACCGACGGGCACGGTCCCGGCAAGCGGGCCGAGAGCGCCGCGGTCAAGGTGCTGGCCGCGAACCGGGCGCCCGCGTTCGGCAAGGACGCCTATGAGAGGTCCGTGCCGGAGAACTCGCCGGGCGGCACGAACGCCGGCAGGCCCGTACAGGCCGAAGACGAGGACGGCGACGAACTCGGCTACGGTCTCATTGGCGGCGGCGAGGCGCCGTTCGAGATCGACGCGGCGACGGGCCGGATCACGGTCGCGGAGGACGCGGCGCTGAATTACGAGAGCGCCGACACGCTCTACACGGTGCATGTCGAAGCGAGCGACGGAACGCTGGCGGACACGGCGTCGGTGACGATCCGCGTGAAGAACGCGGACGACCCGGGCGAGGTCGCGCTGAGTCCCGGCGTGGCGCGGGTGGGCGTCGAGTCGACCGCGACCCTGACGGACGAGGACGGCGTGCGCGAGGCGGGCACGCAGCGCCGATGGCAGCGCTCGCGCAACGGCAACTCGTGGAACGAGGTCGGCAGGGGCCGCATGTACAACCCCGTGAACGCGGACAAGGGCAGGTGGCTGCGGGCGGTGTTCACCTACTCGGATGGTCACGGGCCGGGCAAGCGGGCGGCGAGCGCGGCGGTGAAGGTGCTGCCCGCGAACGCGGCGCCCTCGTTCCCCGCGGTGTACGAGCGCGAGGTGCCGGAGAACTCTCCCGGCGGCACGAACGTCGGCGCGCCGGTGGCGGCGACCGACCCGGACGGCACCTCGCCGTCCTACAGCCTGATCCCGGGCGGAGACGAGGACCTGTTCGGGGTCAACGCGGCGACGGGCCAGATCGCGGTGGCCGACGGCGCGGCGCTCGACTACGAGAGCGGCGACACGCTGCTCGCGGTGCGCGTCGAGGCCAGCGACGGCGAGCTTGCCGACACCGCGTCGGTCAAGATCCGGGTCACGAACGCGGACGATCCGGGCACAATCGCGCTGAGCGCGGACGTGGCGCGGGTGGGCGTGCGGCTGACCGCGACGCTGACGGACCAGGACCGCTCGATCGAGCGGAGCAAGATGCGGACCTGGCAGCGTTCGCCCGACGGCGCCGCGTGGACGATGGTCGTGCGGGGCGCGGAGCGGCGCTTCTACACCCCGACCGCAGCCGACCGGGGCAAGTACCTGCGCGCCGTGTTCACCTACACCGACGGCCACGGGCCGGGCAAGCGGGCCGAGAGTCCGGCCGTGATGGTCGTCGGCGCGACCACGCCGGTCGTCTCGTTCGGAGCGGAGAGCTACACGGCCGCGCCGGGCGGATCCGCCGATGTCGCGGTGCTCCTGTCGCCCGCGGCCTCCTCGGCGCTCGCCATCGAGGTCGTGGCCGGAGACGGCAAGCACACCGTCACGTTCCAGACCGGAGCGAGTACGGGCGCCTTGGCCGTCAGCACTAGCGGTCTCTCGGCCTCCGACACTCTCGCCGTCCGGTTCGGCGACCTGCCCGAAGGGGTGGCGGTCGGCGTCCCGGCGACGACGCGGATCGTCGTGGCGGCGGTCGCGGGAGACCGGGTCTCCGGGTCCGTGGTCGAGGACGGTGTCTTGACCGAACTGGAGGTCGGGTACGCCCGGGCGGAGTACTCGGTCGTCGCGGGCGGGCCTGGGACCGAAATCACGCTCCGGGCGAGCCCCGCAGCCGACCGGCGGGTGGCCGTGCCCCTTGCGGCCACGCATGCCGCCTCCTTCGAGGCGGCGTTGCCGGACTCCGTCGTGTTCCAGCCCGGCGACTCGCTCGCGGCGTTCATGCTCGAAGTCCCGTTGGACACCGAACCCGGCCCCCTCGCGCTCGGGTTCGGGGCTCTGCCCGAAGCCGTGAGCGCCGGTGCCGTCGCCTCCGCCACCGTCGATATCGCAGACCGCGACCCCGGCCCGCTCCGGGACGAGGCGTTCGACCTCGGACTCGCCGTCTTCGGGCGCGCCGTCGCGGAGGGCGCGCGGCAAGCCGTCGGCGCGCGCATCGACGCCGTCATGCGGCCCGTGGGAGGCAGCCCCGGCACCGGCGTGCCCGGATCGGCGGCGGAGTGGGCCGGACGCGCCGCCGGCACCCTCGCCTCGCTCACCGGCGCGCCCCTAAATGCATCCTCCGCGTCCGACATGGCCCGCCGGTCCGGGTCGGTCGATCTTCCGACCGGGCGGGAGGCCGTCCGGCGCCTGTTGCCGAGCGTATCGTTCGCGACCGCGCTCGGGCCGCAGTCCGCCGAGGGGCGGCCAAGGATCGGGCTCTGGGCCGAAGGCTCAGCACAATCGTTCCGCGGCCAGCCCGGCATCGAATATGACGGCGGGCTCCGCGCGCTCACCGTCGGGGCCGACGCACGCATCGGCTCCTCCGCGCTTCTCGGGGTGTCGCTCATGCGCAGCGACGGCGACCTCGACTACGAGCACCGATCCGCCCAAGGCTCGCTCGGACACGCCATGAACAGCGTGCACCCCTACCTGTTCGTCCAGCCCTCCCCCGGAATCGGACTCTGGGCCATGGCCGGATACGGAGGCGGGGATGTCCGGGACGAGGACCTGCACGGCGACACGGGCGCGTCGCTGCAGATGCTCTCGGGCGGCGTCAGGGTGCCGCTCGCCCGCAGCGGAGCGTTCGGACTCGCGCTCAACGGCGACGCGTTCGCCGTCGGCATGAGCGCCGAAGACGGCGAGCGCGAAGGAACGGCCTCGCGCGCACGCGCAGTGCTCGAAGCGTCATGGACGGCCGGAGGACTCAAGCTCGCCACCCAGGCGGGGGCGCGCTACGACGGCGGGGACGCCGACACGGGCGGCGGCGCCGAAACCGGAGCCTCGGTCGGATACGCCGCCCAAGGGCTCGACCTCGACCTCAGGGGCAGGCTCGCCCTCGGGTCCGGCCGACACCGTGAATGGGGCGCCGCGCTAAGGCTCGCGTTCGATCCCGGAACAAGGGGCGAAGGGTTCCGGCTCGCGCTCAGCCCCCGGCACGGACACGACCGGAGCGGCGTCCACGGCTTCATGGACGGCGGAACGTTGCACGCAGTGACGCCCGCCACGGGACGGGACTGGCGGCTCGACGCCGAAGCCGGCTACGGGATCAGAAACTCCGGCACCGGAGGCGCGCTCGACAACTACACCCGGCTCTCGGCGGATGGCCGGAACCGCTCATGGTCGTTCGGAAGCCGGTACAGCGTCAGCCAAACCCTCCGGCTCGGCATCGAGGGATCGCGCAGCCAACTGCCCGGCCAAAACCCCAACTTGGGATTCAGATTTGCGCTCGACTTCACGTTCTGAACGGGGTCCGAAGGCCGATCGCGACACCCGTGACCGTAGAGGCTGGACGCCGACCATGCCTCAGGATTTGGGTCGGACAAACGGCGCGTTGTTGCTGCGGTGTTCCCGTCAATTGACGCCGGTAATCCAGCGATTCGGCCACGCGCCAACCCGATCGGCTCCCACGGCAGGAATGGCAGATCGTGCAGTCCTGATTAGACTTACGTGATTCCCTGCCGTGATTCGGGCCTCATGTGCTCCGCCCGTCCGGCAGCACGGCGATGGCCTCTGCCTCGCTGAACTCGCCGGGACCCTCGCCACGGCGTCCCAGCGTCTCCACGTAAACCCCGAGCGAATCGAAGACCCGGACATGCTGGCCCTGAAAGTCCAGGACATGGATGGTCCCGTCGTCGGCCACCGCGATCGATCGGATGCTCCCGAAGAGATACTCCTCTGGGCCGTCCAGCCGCCCGATCGCGACCTCGGGCACGAGGGTGGCCTCCGTGCCCCAGACGCTTCCGGAGACGGTGCGGACCACGGTAGTGTCACCGATGGTCTCGGTAACGGTCTCGGGGGAGGAACCGGGAGGGTCCGCGTCGGTCCCGCAGGCGATGAGGAGGGTAGCGGCGGTGGCGGCAGCGGCCGCAGCTAGGAGCACGGCCAAGGCATCGGTTCGCATGGGTGCGCCTCCTCGGTGGCCGCCCTCACCATTGGGGACAATGAGACCTAGGTCTGTGGTTGAGACACCGGGATCCCGATCCGGGGTTGTAAGTCAAGCCAGCATCAGGCGCTCGCCTTTGGGCTCCGGCGCGGGTCGTCCCAACTCCCGCGCCCTGTCGATCCAGAAGCTCATCGCATCCTTGATGTTACGCAACGCGCTCTCCGTTGCTCCAGTAGAGAATGATCTCGTACTTGTACATCAGTCCTCGGCTCCCAGCCTGCCACACCCACGCTCCTCGCATCCAAGGTATCGCACCAGCGGCCAGCTCGTCCAAGCGAATGCTCCCGGCCGACCGACCACGGACTGGCGAGTCACTGCGGAACAATGTTGCAGTGCACCAAAAGCAAGATTAGCTTACATCAATGTCAATGGAATCGACTATTCGTATTGGTTCCCGCCTCAAGGTAGCGCGCGAGCGATCCAGACTCACGCAGCAACAGCTGGCCGATGCCATGGGTCTGCGGCACCGCCAGACCGTCGCCAGCATCGAATCCGGGGAGCGTCGGCTGAGCGCTCCGGAGCTGATCCGTATCATGCCGGTGCTCGGTGTCGACCTGGACTACTTCACCGATCCCTTCCGGCTCGTGGGCGAAGGGCAGTTCTCGTTCAGGACGAGTGCGGGTGTGGAACCCCAGGTGCTGGATCGGTTCGAGCGGCGCGCCGGGCGGTGGATCGCGATGTACCGGGAACTGTCTCGGGAGCAGGGGCATCCGCCGCGATGGCTGGGCCACAAACTGCACCTGAGTCCGGATTCCTCCTTCGAGGACGCGCAGGCCGCGGGCGAGGCGGCGGTTGAGGCCTGGAGCCTCGGATCCCGTCCAGCCGAGCCGCTGCGATCCGTGATGGAAGACCGCCTCCACGTGCTGGTACTGCATGTCGATATGCCCCCCGGCGTATCGGGAGCGGCTTCCCGTGTGCCCGGGCTGAACTGCGCGCTGATCAATCGACGGGAATCCGCAGGCCGGAGGAACTTCGACCTGGCGCACGAGCTGTTCCACTTGCTTACCTGGGATGTGCTGCCGCCTGAGCGCGCAGCCGTGGTCAACCAGCACGGGCGTGGCAAACAGTGGCGGGTGGAGAAGTTGGCCGAGAACTTCGCGGCGGCTCTGCTCATGCCTGCGCCAGCCCTCAAGCCGAGCTGGGACTCGGAAGCAGACGCGGGCGACATGCACGACCGGATCAACAATGTCGCAAGCCAGTTCAGAGTTTCCTCGCAGGCGTGCAAGTGGCGGCTATTCAACCTCGACCTGCTCTCCAGGAGCGAACTGGACGGGATAGATGACCGACGTCTCTCCGGGAACGGCAACCCGCGCTGCGGAGACCGAGAACGACCACTATTCAGCGCATGTTTCGTGGAGCGGCTGAGCGTCGCTCTCGACTGGGGCCGGTTGTCGGTCAGACGAGCTGCGGCTCTTCTCGGGGTGTCCGTGACGCTGTTGGCCGAGATCCTGCACGCTTACGGTCATGAGACGTACTTCGAGGTTTGAGGGGCATTCTTGTAGCCGCGACCGGCATAGTGCTGGTCGACACGATGATCGTCATCGAGGCGGTGGACACACGTTGCTGGAACGCCATCACCGGCCAGAAACGGGTGGTGACGGTGCGGGAGTGCGAAGACGAACTGCGCCGTGGAGACCCGGCAACGCCCGGATACGTGACCGTGACCGAGGACGACATCGCCCGCTGCCAAGTCGTGGCGCTCTCGACCGCCGCCCGGGCCGAGTTCCAACTCAGCTATCCTGGCGCCCAACGTCTTGATCACGGTGAGCGTGACCTGCTGGCTCTGGCGTCATCCCTTCAAGGCAACTTCGAACTCTGTTGCTGCGACAAGGCCGCGGTCGTGGCAGCTCATGCGCTCGGCTTGCTCGATCACGTAGTTTCGCTCGAAGCGGTGGCTAGTTCCGTGGGTGTCCGGCCACGCCGGGCTCTCAAACGGCAGTACACTGAGCAGGTACTGGGCGTTTGGCGGACTTCTTTGCTACTTGGGAGCGGCCTGTGACGTGACCGATTGGGAGGATACTCCGAAACGGTCGTACCAGTTTGGAATACATTCCGAAATGGTCATGTCAGAGGAACCCCCTACCGCCACTCCCCGATGTCGTACCAATCAATCGCGCGGGCAGGAATCCCTTCCGGGTCGTCCGGCGTCGGCGCCCGTTCCACCAGGACCGCCAGGGTCGAATCCGCCACATCGAATCCCAGGACTCGATCCCGTACCCTGACGCTGCCGAAGAACGTGCCCTCGCGCGGCGCGTAGACGTCCAGCCAGGAGAATTCGTCCCGGTCCCGCTCGGTGGCGATCCAGAATCGGCCCTGGTCGTCGAACGTCTCGCTCCACGAGAGGTGATACTCCCTGGGCGTGTTCCGGAACTCGTCCAGGGCTTCGTTGTCCTGATCGGTGCGCGCTCGTCCACGGGCCCGGTTTCTCTCCGTCCAGTCCGCGATGTCGCGCTCCGACGGCAACTCCGCCGCGAAGGTCGGCGCTCGCACGACCGTCGTCTCTCCGTCGCCCGCCACGAAGACGACATGTCCCCCACAGGCGACAAAGACCCAGCCGCCCCCCGGATCGGGAAAACCGTAGTGGACTTTCTCGCATTCGATTTCGGCGTCGACCGGAGGAAGCTCCTCCTGGCGAACCACCGTCCCCGATGCGATGTCGATCTCGAACATGCTCATGAACCCGCCGCTCCCTGCCCCGGCCTCGAACAGGGCGAAATCGAAGGTCGTGATCGCAACGCCCACGACGCTCTCGCCGAACCGCCACACGGGTATGAAGTCCGCTGCTGCGGCGCCGGGCAGGAGCATTTCGGTCACCAGAGCTCCCGACGGCTCGAATACGGAGAATCGATTCAGGCCGAAGTCCAACACGCCCAAGCTCCCGTCTCGACCGCCAACGAGAACGTTGGTCATGTCGAACTCGCCGGGCCCCTCGCCCTCGCCTCCGAATACGCCGACAACCTCTCCGCCGCGGTCGAAGCAGTGGACCAGGTATTCGAAGTCCTCGGCCACGCAAGCCGTGGTTTCGTCCGCCAGCAGCGCGATCAGGCCACGCGCATCGAAAGGCAACTCGGCGGTGCCGACACGATCGGGCACCAGCGTCCGGAACGCGGAGTCGTCGCCCTGGCAGCCCCACGCCAAAGCGGGGGCCAGGGCCACTGTCAACGCGATTGGCGCACGTCTCATTGCGGACCCCCTGCGTCCCCTATCCGCCCCCGAACGCCCGGTCCGTCTTCGCCGCCATCACGAAGTCGTTCACGTGCAGGTTGCGGATCTTGTGGGTCCACCAGGTCACCGTCACCCGGCCCCACTCCGTCAGCAGCGCGGGATGATGGCCCTGCTCCTCGGCCAGCTCGCCCACCCGGTTCGTGAACGCCATCGCGGCGGCAAAGTTCCCGAACGTGAAGACGCGCTCCAGCGCCGGGATCCCGCCGCGGTCGACGATCTCCCACTCCGGGATCTGCCTGCCGTACTCCGCGATGTCGGCCTCGGTCGCGGGCGGCGCGCCCACCCGGCACGCCTCGCACGTCCGCCCGACCAGTTCGGTACCGCTCACGGCCACAGCCACCCGAAGGCGCCTCCGGTCACCAGTCCGTAGATCAGCCCGTCGGCCATGCTGCGGGCGGTCGCGGCCCACCCCTGGCTCTGCCAGATCGCGTCCTGGGCGTGCGCGAGCGCATACCCCATGAACGCCGCGGTCGACGCGATCTTGAAGACCGCCATGTACTCGGCCCCGGGACCCAGCGCCAGACCGGTCACGTACGCCGCGAAGAGCCCCACGACCAGGCAGTACACGAACCACTGGCCCAGCGCCTTGTTCATGTTGTTCTGCCTGGGAAGGACGGTGATCATGGCGGCCGGTCCCCGCTTGACCTTCTCCTGGAACGCCTCGCTCTTCATAGCCGCCATGTCCGCAGCGTGCGGCAGCGAGTAGTTGCCGGGGGGAATGTCGAAGCCCCGCAGCGCGTCCATCACCCCGTCCTCGTCGGGGACGCCGCTGAAGTCGTTCTTGTGCCAGTTGAGGAACATGTGGATGACCGAGCTCGCCACGAACACGAGCACCGCGGCCACCAGGATGGGAAGCCAGAGACTCAGGGCGGGAACCATTGTGGTTACTCCTTTGGTGAAGGGTTTGGGAATCAGAGCGACAATCCCGTCGCGGCCATGATACTAAACATTTTGGTTAAGTGTCGCCATCGGGCGGGCGGGATGGCCGGGTCGGCGTGCACGGCAGGCCGGCGGCACGGGGCTACCATGGCAGCTGCGGCAGATCCGCGATCAGGTCCGCGTACACGTGCTGGAGTCCATCCGCGATGATCAGCGGCATCACGGTGATGTGGTCGCGGTGGGTGTACAGCCGGGTGCGCAGATCCAGGCTCGGGTACTGTCTCAACCTCAGATTCTCGGCCAGCAACGAGGTGCGGCTCACCAGGCGCTGCGCGGACAGGCCCGGATTGTTGATCTCCCCGTCGCCCATCCCGAAGAAGACCTTCGCGTCCAGGTCGTCGTGCTCCGCCGCGTAGGCGGACGGCTAACGACCAACATCTCGGCAGGAGATCACGTAAGTCTAACTGGGACTGCACGATCTGCCACTCCTGCCGTCTGACTGGACCTTGCTGGACCGTGCCCCGGAAGCGGGAAAATCGGAGCCAATCGGCGGGACTCGCAACCAGGGCGAACACCTTCGGGGGGATCGTCTTGCGAGTCAGCGTCCGACAAGTGCGTCTTGCGGAAAGGCTGACTCGGTGGAAGGGATCCCGCCGTTCACGCAAGTCGAGCGGGAATCCAGAGCGCATCACGTCTCCGCCTCCATGACGCCCATCCAGACTACGAAGCTCAGTTCCCTTGCTCGATACGGTCGAGTGGCTCCGGCGGACTTCATGGATGTAGCCTGTGTTCGTTCACGACAGCAGGGATTCCTGCGTGTCAATTCCCCTGCAGCGACCTCGTCCCGCGCGCCAACACCTGAGCCCGCCGCTCCTAGCAGATGCCCCCCAGGGCTTCGATGGCGTTCCGCAACCCGGTCCCGATCCTTCCACGGACAAACCCGGAGGCAGGGTGTGCAGCGGCAGCCGGTAACGGTAGCCCGGAAGAGCAAGCGGACGCTACGCTGGCCTGTGGCTGGATCAGCGGGGCACACCGGTCGTATCGGGGAACCCGCTAGAGGGCGCGACACGCGGCTTCCGCGTCCGAAATGACGGCGGCAGGTTTGACTTGGGGCATTCAGCGGCGAGATCTTCTCGTCGAGAGTTTCTGAGAATCGACCGAGCGTCTCGGAGGTGGAAAGCGTGATCAAAGAGCGACTTGGAGCGCCGCTCATGCGTACGGACAACACGGACTAAGGATCTTGGTGACCTTTGACGACAGCGAGATCGGAGCCTTGATCGAGATGCCCAAGGCCCGTACCGGAACCCACCACGGCTTTCCAAGCCTACGCCAGAAGCGAGGGCATGTCGAAGCGCGTGCGGACTACCAGGGGGCGGACGGGACCGAATTCAGGGTGGTATTGCGCAGGAGTTCGGCCAATCCAATGGCCTTTTCCGCGATCCTCATGGTCAGGGTGCCAGAGTCGAATCGATGGTTCCGGCTTCGTCGGTACAACGGTCGCCATTGGCATCGTAACCGCATCGAGGGAGACCGGTTTAGGGACTTCCACATCCATACTGCTACCGAACGCTATCAGCTCACGGGGCGTCGCGAGGACGCGTATGCCGAGCCGACGGATCGGTTCTCGAATTACGAGGGAGCGGTAGGCTGCTTGCAGCAGGACGCGGGATTGACTTTTGGGCCGGACGAGGATTCGGGCCAATTGGGGCTGGAACTGGAGGAAACCCCGTGACGGCTGATCGGATCGTGGCGTCGTTCCGGGACCGGGTGTGTCGCGAGATCGACTTGGTGCCCGAAGGGTTGGGCCGCTACCTAATCGCCAATCCGTTCGAGTACGACGATGGCGACTGTTTGGAAATCGCTCTGGAGCAACGCGAAGGGTGCTGGCACCTGACGGACCAAGGCACCACGTTCATGCGCCTAACCTACGACCTTGACGAGCGGGATCTCCATCGTGGAACCCGCCAGAAGATCATTGCGAATGCCCTGACGGCCTTCGGTGTGGAGGACCGGGACGGTGAACTGGTACTTCCGGTGCCCGGTGAGCGCTTTGGAGATGCTCTGTTCTCCTTCATTCAAGCGGTCCTGAAGATCAACGATGTCTCATACCTCTCACGCGAGCGAGTCAGGTCGACGTTTCAGGAAGACTTCCGGGCGTTTCTGGTCGATGCGATTCCGGACGACCGAATGGTTTTCGACTGGCGACACGAGGAGCATGATCCCAAGGGCATCTACAGGGCAGACTGTCGAATCGAACATCCGACACGACCGCTGATCGTCTTCGGGCTCGTGGGTGACGGGAAGACCCGGGACGCCACGATCTCCCTGCTTCAGTACGAAAAATGGGGACTCCTATTCCGGTCGCTAGCGGTGTTCGAGAACCAGCAGGCCATCGGCCGCAACGTGCTCGCCCGCCTGACGGACGTCTGTGACCGGCAATACTCTAGCTTGGGTGCCAACCGTGACCGCATTCGCCGCTCCCTAGAGGAGGTGCTAGCGGCCTGATGGCCCGGCTCTCTGGTCTGTGGGGCATCGCACCCGTGCGCACCCAGCAGGCTTCGTCGGCCCTTCATTCGGAGGCGTTTCCCCGAGTCACGCGCTCGCGGAGGAGTGACGAGGGCTGGAAGACCGGCGCGGCGCGCGTGGGAACCTCGACCGGTTCCCCCGTCCTGGGGTTGCGGGCGGTGCGGCGCTTTCGGCGTCGCACCTTGAAGGTCCCGAATCCCCGGATCTCTATGCCCTCTCCCCGCTCAAGCGCGTCCTTCACGGCGTCGAGGAAAGCGTCGACGACGAGCCCGCAGTCCTTCTTGGTGACCCTTGGGCCGACCGCATCGGCGGCCCGTTCGACGAGATCGGCTTTGGTCATGTCGGTTCTCCACGTCCGAGATGTGGAAGAGTCTTGTCATTGCCCACCAACAACTTGCGGTTCCGCACCACCCTTTCGTCAAGTTCGCGTTCGGTTCCGGTCGGGACCATGCCGCTTCACGCCGCCCGCGGCGTTCGCCGGTTGTCGTCCGGCGGGCGACAGCCTTAGACTTGGATGATGATCGCATCGTTCCGCCACCGGGGGCTGAAGGCGTTCTACGAGGGCAGGACGGAGCGCAGAGTCGCGCCCGAGCACGCGGGCAAGCTGCGGGACATCCTCGCGGCGCTGGACCACAGTTCGGGACCGGAAGGCATGGACCTGCCGGGATTCCGGCTGCACGCGCTCAAGGGACGGCTCAAGGGGCATTACGCGGTTTCGGTGTCCGGCAACTGGCGCGTGACGTTCCGGTTCGAGGACGGCGCGGCTGCCGATGTGGACTACGTGGACTACCACTGAGGAGAAGGAAAACCATGGCCATGCACGACCCGCCGCATCCGGGCGGCATCGTGAGGCGGCAGTGCCTCGAACCGCTGGGGCTGACGGTGACCCGTGCCGCCGAGGGGCTGGGCGTCACGCGGCAGGCATTGTCGGAGTTGTTGAACGGGCATACCGGGATCTCGGTCGATATGGCGATCCGGCTGTCGAAGGCGTTCGGTTCGACGCCCGAGACGTGGCTGGGGATGCAGATGGCCTACGACCTTTGGGAGGCGCGGGGCCGCGCGGGCGAGATCGCGGTCGAACGCTTCGCCGTGGCCTGACGACCACAACCAATCCGGCAAGAGCTCCATGCCACTGACGCCCGAGCAGCGAGCCCGCGAGGAGATCGACGGGCAGCTTGAGGCCTGCGGGTGGACGGTTCAGGACTTCTCGTCCATGGACATCCACGCCGGGCGGGGCGTGGCCGTTCGGGAGTACCCGCTGAAATGGAGGGCGGGCGCGGAGATCAAGTCCGGCTCCGCCGACTACCTGCTCTACGCCGACGGTCGCGCCATCGGCGTCATCGAGGCCAAGCCCGCCGGATACACCCTCGAAGGCGTGTTGCCCCAGTCCGAGAAGTACACGGAGGGGCTGGACAAGCGGGTTCCGGCCTGGAGCCGCCCGCTTCCGTTCGCCTACGAGTCCACCGGCAAGGTCACGCAGTTCACGAACGGACTCGACCCGGAGCCGCGAAGCCGGGAGATCTTCACGTTCCACCGCCCGGAGGAGCTTCTCCGGCTTCAGGGGTTGGGAGACGCGCAGTTGCGCGCCCAACTCCGCCGAATGCCCGCCCTGCCCAGGGGCCGCCTGTGGGACGTGCAGCACGAGGCGATCCGAGAGCTTGAGCGGTCGCTGGCCCACGGCCGTCCGCGCGCCCTCATCCAGATGGCGACGGGCAGCGGGAAGACCTTCACGGCGGTCACGGCCTGCCACCGGCTCATCAAGCACGCCGGGGCCGAGCGCATCCTGTTCCTCGTGGACCGCAACAACCTCGGCAAGCAGACCTTGAGGGAGTTCCAGGAGTTCCGGGATCCCGGCTCCGCGTACACCTTCTCCGACGAGTTCCCGGTCCAGCGCTTGAGCGGCAACAAGATCAAGGCGTCCAGCAAGGTGGTCATCACGACCATCCAGCGCCTCTACTCGATGCTGAAGGGCGATCCCGAGTACGACCCGGCCAACGAGGACGAGTCGCTGTTCGAGTCCGGCGGCCCGCTTGGCGGCGAGCCCGTCCCGGTCGAGTACACGCCAGGTCTGCCACCTGAGCACTTCGACTTCATCGTGATCGACGAGTGCCACCGCTCGATCTACAACGTCTGGCGGCAGGTGATCGAGTACTTCGACGCCTTCCTCATCGGCCTGACCGCGACCCCGAGCCCGCAGACCATCGGGTTCTTCAGGAACAACGTCGTGCAGGACTACTCGCACATGAAGGCCGTGGCGGACGGGATCAACGTCGGCTACGACATCTACCGCATCAAGACGAGGATCACCGAGGAGGGCGGAGCCGTGCTGGCCGAGGCCGGGACATACGTGCCCAAGCGCGACCGGCGCACCCGCGAGACGACGCACGCGGAGCTTGAGGCCGACCTCACCTACACGGCGAACCAACTCGACCGCGACGTGGTCGCGCCGGATCAGATCCGGCTCGTCGCGCGCACCTTCCGCGAGCATCTGTTCACGAAGATCTTCCCCGGCCGCACGGAGGTTCCGAAGACGCTCGTGTTCGCGAAGACCGACAGCCACGCCGACGATATCGTGAAGGTCCTGAAGGAGGAGTTCGGCAAGGGCAACGAGTTCTGCCGGAAGATCACCTCGAAAACGACCGGCGCGTCGCCCGAGGATCTGCTGAGCAGCTTCCGCAACTCCTACAACCCGCGCATCGCCGTCACCGTGGACATGATCGCGACCGGCACCGACGTGAAGCCGCTCGAATGCCTTCTGTTCATGCGCAACGTGAACTCGGCGGGCTACTTCGAGCAGATGAAGGGCCGCGGCGTGCGCGTCATCGAGCCGGGCGACCTCCGGAAGGTCACCCCGGACGCGGAGCACAAGACGCACTTCGTGATCGTCGATGCGGTCGGCGTGTGCGAGCGCGACAAGACGGTGTCGCCGCCGCTGGAGCGCCAGCCGTCGGTCAGCATGAAAAGGCTGCTTCAGATGGCGGCGATGGGGATGGCGCACGCGGACCTCGTGTCGAGCCTGGCCTCGCGGTTGGCCCGGCTCGGGCGGCGGGTGGACGAGAGCCAGTCGGCGCGGATCGCGAAGGAGGCGGACGGAGCGAGCCTCGCGGCGCTCACGGGCGCGCTGCTGACCAGCATCGACGCTCAGGGCACGCGCATGGCCGCCGTCGAGCGGTTCGGGCTCGCCGAGGACGACGAACCGACCCCGGAGCAACTGGACACAGTGGAGCAGGAGCGCATGGCAGAGGCGCTCAAGCCGTTCACCAAGCCGGGGCTGAGGAAGGCGATCGTCGAGATCGCCCAGAGCCTCTACCAGATCATCGACGAGGCGGCCATCGACGTGCTCCTCGACTTCGGGCACAGCGAGGCCGCTGTCGAGAGCGCCCGATCCAAGCTGGACGACTTCAAGCGGTTCATCGAGGAGAACAAGGACGAGATCGAGGCGCTCCGAATCCTGTACAGCCGTCCGTACCGGGCGGGGCTCCGGTACCGGCACGTCAAGGAGCTCAGGGACGCGCTGAGGAGCCCGCCGGTCGGGATCCACGACCCCGAGAACGGGTTGTGGCGGCTCTACGAGGCGCTGGAGCCGGACAAGGTGGAAGGCAGGGGCGGAAGCGCGCTTGTGGACCTTGTGGCCATCGTGAGGCACGCGATCGAGCCCGGCGGGACGCTCGTCCCGGTCGCCGAGCAGGTGGAAGCCCGCTACCGAAAGTGGCTCGCGGAGAAGGAGCACGTCGGACAGACCTTCACGCCCCGCCAGCGGCAATGGCTGGACGCGATCAAGGACCACATCGCGAGCAGCCTGCGGATCGGCCCGGACGACTTCGAGGACGTACCGTTCAACCAGTGGGGTGGGCTCGGCGGCGTGTACCAGGCGTTCGGGGAGGACCTGAACCCGTTGCTGGCCGAACTCAATGAGCGGCTGGCCGCGTGAGTGGGCTCCCCACGGGGTGGACGGAGGTGGAGTTGGGGGATGTGATCGAATCCAAGGAAACGCGCAATCCCCGAACCGATGGCAGCAAATCGTTCCGGTATGTCGATGTCCAAGCCGTGGACAATAGCCGCAATCGCGTCAACGTTGCGCAGGAGCTGGCGAGCAGAACCGCGCCGTCTCGGGCGAGGCGGCTGGTAAGGAAAGACGATGTCTTGTTCTGTCTAGTCAGACCGTACCTGAGGAACATCGCGCGCGTCCCGCCTGAACTCGATGGTCAAGTTGCATCGACCGCCTTCTGCGTCTTGAGGCCAAGTGGAGCGATGGCCTCCCGCTTTCTGTTCCATCAAGTCTTGCGGGACTCATTCATTGGCGAGATACCGACCTACGGAACGAGTCCACCGTCGGCGCGAGAAGATGAGTTCCTGAAGCAGCGTATCCCCCTCGCCCCGCTCCCCGAACAGCACCGCATCGTCGCCAAGATCGAGTCGCTGTTCGCGAGACTGGACGAAGGGGCGGTCGCGCTCAAGCGCGCCGAGACGAATCTGGAGCGCTACCGCGCGTCCGTCCTGAAGGCGGCGGTCGAAGGCAGGCTGACCGAGGAATGGAGGGAGGAGAACCCTCCCGAGGAGACCGGCGAAGACCTGCTTCGGCGTATCCTGGCCAAACGGCGGACGCGGTGGGAGGCCGAACAACTCGCCAAGTTCGAAGCGAAGGGCAGGAAGCCGCCGAAGAACTGGAGGGCGAAGTACAAGGAGCCGGTGGTACCGGACACGAGTGGGTTGCCGAAGCTGCCGGAGGGGTGGTGCTGGGCGACGGTCGATCAGGTCGCGCTGGCAATGATGAACGGATACGGCAGGCGGTCGGACACACCCGGGGGCAAACCGCGAATGGTTCTACGGTTGGCCGACATCAGCCATGACCAGATTTCGTATCGGAGCCCTCGGTATCTCGACTGCACCAGCCAACAGATCGCGAAGTACAGGTTGGCCGAGCGTGATGTCCTCATCGTCCGCGTAAACGGAAGTGCCGACCTGGTAGGGCGAATGGTGGACTGCCGGGACACGCCCGGCGATGTGCTCTTCTGCGATCATTTCATTCGAGCCAGATGCACGACGGTGGACACGGCTGCATGGCTTCGGCTGTGCTCGAACTCGGAACGATTCCGTTCACACGTCGAGAGGAGCAGAGTCTCCACGGCCGGACAACACACGGTTAGTCAAAGAGTGATCCTCCCTTACGCGCTGCCGCTGCCGCCCGAGAAGGAAGTCTTGGCCATATTGACGCTCGTCGATCACCTGTTCTCTCATTCCAAGCCCATTGAATCTGCGTTGGTCGATGGGAAGGTGAACGCTTCCCACCTCCGCCAGTCCATCCTGAAGCGCGCCTTCGAGGGCCGCTTGGTCCCGCAGCATCTCGACGACGAGCCCGCCGCCGTCCTCTTGGACCGGATCAGGGCCGAACGGGCGGTGGAACAGAACCGGCGAAAACGCCGTCCCACCCAGCGAAAACGCCAACCCGAGAGCCGAGTCCCCTGATGCCGAACGACACCCGGCAGATCGTCAACAAGGCGTGGAGCTTCGCGCACCTGCTCCGCGACGACGGCCTGTCCTACATGGCCTACACGGAGCAGATCACGTTCCTGCTGTTCCTGAAGATGGCGCACCAGCGGACCCAGCCGCCGTGGAACCGCCCGCCCATCGTGCCGGAAGGACTCGACTGGCCCAGCCTTCTCGCCCGCGACGGCGAGGAGTTGGAGACGCACTACCGGCGCATCCTGACCGAGCTTCCGAGACGGGGAGGGATGCTGGGCGAGATCTTCAAGAAGGCCCGGCAGGAGATCCAGAACCCGGCGACGCTGAAGCGCCTGATCGTGGACCTGATCGAACCCGAGGACTGGATGTCAATGCACGCGGACGTGAAGGGCGACATCTACGAGGGCCTGCTGGCCAAGTCGGCCCAGGAGTCGCCGAAGGGCGCGGGCCAATACTTCACGCCACGCGAACTCATCAGGGCCATCGTGGACTGCGTGCGGCCGGGGCCGGACGACACCGTATGCGATCCCGCCTGCGGAACGGGCGGATTCCTGCTGGCCGCGCACGACCACGTAGTCCGCGAGCACGGGAGTACGCTCGATCCCGACCAGAAGGCCCACCTTCGGACCAGCTTCGTGCAGGGTTGGGAGATCGTGCCCGCGACCGCCCGGCTCTGCATCATGAACCTCTACCTGCACGGGATCGCCCCGGACGAGTCTCCGATCCGGTCGGGAGTGGACAGCTTGGCGAACGATCCAAACGACCGCTTTTCGATGGTGCTTACCAACCCGCCGTTCGGGAAGAAGAGCAGCGTCCGGATCGTGAACGAGGAAGGCGGACTGGAGACGGAGTCCGACACCTACGAGCGTCAGGACTTCTGGACCACCACCAAGAACAAGCAACTCAACTTCCTCCAGCACGTGAAGACGCTGCTCAGGACGCACGGCACCTGCGCCATCGTGGTGCCGGACAACGTCCTGTTCGAGGGCGGCGCCGGCGAAACGGTGCGGCGGAACCTGCTCCAAGCGTTCGACGTGCATACGCTCCTACGCCTCCCGACCGGGATCTTCTATGCTCAGGGAGTGAAGGCGAACGTCCTGTTCTTCGACGCGAAGCCCGCGCGCGAGAGGCCATGGACGGAGCGGCTGTGGGTTTACGACCTGCGGACGAACAAGCACTTCACGCTCAAAATGAAGCCGCTCCGCCGAGCGGACCTCGACGACTTCGTGGCCTGCTACCGGCCGGGCGAGCGCCACAAGAGGAAGACAACATGGAGCCCGGAGGACGAGGGGGGCCGCTGGCGGGCGTTCGAGTACGACGAGCTGGCGAGGCGGGACAAGCTGAATCTGGACCTTCTGTGGCTCAGGGACAGGGCATTGGAGGACGGCGAGAATCTCCCGGAGCCGGAGGTCTTGGCCGCCGAGATCGTCGAGGATCTGCACGCCGCCTTGGAAGCCTTCCAGGCCATCGCCGGGGAGCTTGAGCCGTCTCGATCGTAATCCCTTATGAGGCCGCCGGGACCGGCATGTGATACCCCGCTGATTGCGGTGTCTGGCGGCTCGAAAGTCAGCGCCGGTCCGACAGCAACCCTTCCATTGAAACGCCGCCCCGCCCGAACCCTTGTCCCAGCGAGAGTTTGCTAGCGATGCTGGTCCTGTAGAGGATACGAGATCCCCGTCAGAGGAATCGTGCAGAACGAGGAGTACGTCATGATCGCGGACCGTTTCACCTTGCCGGACGTCGTTGGAGCATTCTCTGTGCAGGACACAACCCAAACTACAGGTGCTGCTGCGGGTGAGTCCGCACCACTGATGTGGGCGGGTAGCGTCCTTCTCCTGCTCGTCCTAATCGGGCTCCCAATCTTGGCCACCTGGGTTGGACGAAAGGGCGAAGTGCCGTTGAAGGGGCTTGGACTTCCGGCCGGATCGGTCAGGAGCATGCTGGCTCTCATGACCGTCGGTGTCTTCGTCGTCGTAGCAACGTTTGGCCGAACTGCTCTCGGGCCGGAGTACGAGCGAGTGTTGACGACTCTGGCGACACTGGCCGGTCCGGTCCTTGGCTTCTACTTCGGTAGCCGCGGTTCGGGCGGAGGGTCGAGCAAGCGAACAACCGACCGGCAGGAAACTGACGGAAAGCCAGACGAAGCAGGGGGAGAGCCGACACCCTAATCCTGAGTATCGGCGAACATAGCGAGACTTCCTGCCACTTCTGGACACCGTGGGACGTTCCCTTCGGGTTGACTCGGTCGCCAACGGTTGGTCACCGTTTCGGGCATGGACACCCCGAAACAACGGTTTGGCCCGGCGGCGAGCGCCGAGCGACGTGCAGGGGTGCTGGAGCCCTTGGGCTGGAGGGGGCGCCGCGCCGAATGGATCGCGCTCGCCTGCTTCCACGGCGGCGTGTTCACGCGGGCGCAGTGGACGGGCTTCCTCGGGTGCCACCACGAAAAGGTGGGCCGCGCCGTCCGCAAGCTCGTCGCCCAGGGCGTGGCCATCGAGGAGAAGCCGCCCGGCATCAACGGTATCGGCCGGATATGCCGGATCCACGGTCGCCCGATCTACAAGGCGCTCGGCTTGGGGGACCGCCGGCGGCGGCGGATCGCGTCGCCGGAGGTGACGATGCGGCGCTTGCTCGGGCTCGACTACGCGCTCGAACATCCCGGCCTGCCGTGGCTGCCGACCGAAGCCGACCGGGTGGCCGCCTTCGAGGCGCTCGGGATCGAGCGCCGGTTCCTTCCCCAACGGGTCTACCGGGGCGCGCTCGGGGGCCTCCGGCGCTTCTTCCCGCTCGGGCTGCCCATCGCGCTGGACGCGGAGCGCGCCGTCTTCGTCTATGCGGAACCGGGTTACGAGACCGCGACGGCGATCCGTTCGTGGGGCGCGAAGCACGGCGATCTCTGGAAGGGGCTCTGGGACCTGGGCATCAAGATCGATGTGGTGGCGGTCGTCCGTAGATGGAAGGAGTACGGCAGGACGAGCAGGGTGCTGGCCAACTGGGCTCGGTATCCTCGCCCGTCCGAAACCGACGAGGAGACCCGGCGCGACCTCGCCCGTATCGAGCAGGCCATCCTCCGGGGAGATGTCCGCACCCTCGACGAATACGGTGGCTTGAACGCCGCCCTCAAGCACGCCATCGCCCTTGAGAACCGGGCGCGCAGGCGGGCGGGGCGAGGACTGACCGAGAGCGTCAAGACATGGAGTTCGGATCGGCTGGCGGGGGCTCGAATCTGGTGGGAGTCCTGATGTGCTGGGCCGTACCGGAGGTGTGCAAGCGACACGGGGGGTCGATGCACATTTTGGCGCTCCGGTGATGCGCACCGCCCGGCCTGTTTATCCGCCGGCGCGGCAACGTCTTGCAGCTTCGCCGCGCGGCCGTCCGGGGCGGGGGACCCGCTTGGGGAGTGGTGGGGAGCGCCCCCAGGGGCACAGGTGCCCGGATCGGGCGCGGGGCCGTGCGCGTTTTCACACGCTCGTCTCCGCCCCCTTCTGGGGTCGCTCCCCCACGAATTATCCCTGCGGGAAGGCGAAACTCTGCGCGGGCGGCGCGCTCGGACGATTGAGTCGGCCGACGACCGGCGGCGGTGAACGCAGTCTCGCGCAGCGCATCGCGAAATCGCGAAGCTGCGGTGTCGCCCTATCTCGCCCGTCTCCGCTGCTGGTTTCCCGGTGTCCACCGCTGTGGGCGTGGCGGATCCGGCTAGACCGATCACGGCGAAGTCAGTTATTCTATCTCATGGACGAGAAGATCGCGTACCTACAGATGATCCAATCCGTGATCACGCGGATGGCTAGGAACTCGTTTCTGATCAAGGGGTGGAGCATTACCGTGGTCGCGGCCTTGGGCGCCTTGGCGGCCGCTGGAAAGAGCGAACTCTTCGTCTACTTGGCGTGCTTTCCGACAGCCATGTTCTGGGCGTTGGATGCGTACTTTCTGCGCCAGGAAAGGCTGTTCCGGAAGCTGTGGGATCGCGCCCGCAAGCCCGACGCCGAGATCGACTTTTCAATGGACACCAGACCGTTCAACGACGAGATAGACAGCACCGGGCAGGTCGCTTGGTCGCTCACGCTGAGGCTTTTTCACGGAACCATCACGGTCATGATTGTGGTCGTAATCCTCGTCATGCTCGCTGGCCAGCACCTGTGGTAGGAGGTCAACTCGTTCCGTGGCACTCAAGCGCGCATTCTTCAGCTTCGACTTCGACGAAGATCAGAACCTCAAGCATCATATGGTCGGGCAGATGAGGCTGCCCACTTCGCCCTTCAGCGGGGCCGACTGGTCGATGAAGGAGGCCGCACCGCAGAGGCACTGGGAACGCGAAGCGGAAGCGAGGATCAAGCGGAGCGACGTGGTGGTCGTCCTAGTAGGCCCCAAGACCCACAGGGCACCCGGCGTCCTCAAGGAAGTCGCAATCGCCCGCCGTTCGGGTAAGCCCGTCGTTCAAATCATAGGCTACAGGAACAGTAACCCGACGCGGGTTCCGAATGCGGGTCGGCTCTTGCGATGGACCTGGGACAACATGACGTCGGTTCTGGACTAGGACGGAGGAACGATGGCCCGTCGCTGCTTCTTCAGTTTTCATTACGAGCCGGACAACTCGCGCGCCGCCCAAGTCCGGAACATGGGTATGGTTGACGGCAACCGCCCGGTCTCGGACAACGATTGGGAGGACGTCACGCGAGGCGGAGACCGGGCGATCCAGAACTGGATCGGAACCCAACTTTACGGTCGCTCGTGTACCGTAGTCTTGGTGGGAACCAACACCGCCAAACGGAAGTGGATCGACTATGAGATCATCGAATCTTGGAACCGTGGGATGGGCGTGGTAGGGATCCACATCCACGGCCTGAGGAACCTCAACGGCCGTATCTCGAGAAAGGGGCTCGATCCGTTCGCCCACATCGCCTACGGCAACAGCAACGCCAAGCTCTCCTCGATCGTGCGGTGCTACAACCCTCAAGGGACCAACAGCAAGGCTCGGTACGCGTGGATCAAGCAGTACTTGGCGGATGCTGTCGAGGAAGCTATCCAGATCCGGCACAAGCACTGATGGAGGGCATCCTCGGAGTCGTGAGTTCCCGCCACGGCGTCGTCGTGGACTAACGGGGACCGGGCTGCTCGATCACCGATGGGCGCTCAGGGATTTTGAGCAACGATCAAGGGGCTCCGAGGGCGCGAGCCACCATCGGCCCGACTGGTCAGAGATCCGTCTTTCCCGACCCCCGATGGCCTTCCCGCAAGGGACTGCTGGACCGGGAGCGACCCCCGAGGGAGGGTTGGGATGACGTGTACATCCCAACCCTCTCCGATGCCCACACTGGGCATCGAAACCGGGGGGTCGCTCCCAGCCACGGCCTGAAGGCCCGGTTCGGCATCGACGAATCGGGCGGCCGTGGCCCAACTGTCATGCCGTCAGCGACTTGCGGCATCAGCCGTGTGTCACGTCCGAGGGCGGTTTTCGTGTCCGGCACCCCCCTACATCAAATACACATGTCCCGTTCGGCATCGGGGGTGCCGGATTCACCATCAGAACCCCCTCCCCAAGAGCCGCTTGGTCTCCCATGCCTCCACCCGGTGCAACAGCCCCCGGCCGGACTGCTGGCGAGCCCGATTCCTGAGCTCGGCCAGCCGCACGAGTCCGCCCCGGATGTTGCCGTACGCCTCTTGGACCGGGCTCTTGTCCGCGCTGCGGAGGACATCCTCGATCCACTTGATCTCTCGGCCGATCTCCGGGTCGTAGTCGGACGAGCGCATGCCCCTCGCCCAGTTGCCGAGCACGGTGTCCGCGCGGCTCGCCTCTTCCCAGCCCCGCGTGACGGCAACGACCTCGATCTTGCATCCGCGACGCCACAGCATCCCCCACAGCGCCCGGTGCGCCGCGCCCCAGGCGCGCAGCGAGGTTGCGGTCTCGTGGCCGGGATCGACGTACACGAAGACCGCGCGCCCGGCGTCCAGCGCGAGCGGCAGCCGCAGGTGAAAGTGGCGCCGGAGGTTCCCGGCGGCGCCCCGATAGCTCCGCTGGGGAAGGACCCGGCGCTCGATCCCGAGCGCCTCGAACGCGGCGACCTTCTCGGCCTCGGTCGCCAGCCACGGCAGGCGGGGATGCTCAAGGACGTAGTCGAGCGCCAGTAGCCGACGCATCAGCACCTCACGAGAGGTGATCCGGCGACGCCGAAAGAACTCTTCGGCTCCGACCGCCCGGTAGACCCTGCGGGCGTGAATCCGGCACACGCGGCCAATGCCGTGGATGCCGGCCGCCGGAACCTCCTCGACGGCCAGGCCCTGCGCGACGAGCGCGAGGACGGCGCGCCGCACCTTCTCCGGGTGGCAACCCAGGAAGCTCGTCCACTGCAAGCGGGTGAAGACGCCACCGTTCAGGCAGGCAAGGGCGATCCACTCGGCCCGGCGTCCGGTCCAGCCGAACGCCTCCAGAGCCTTCTCGCGTCCCTTGAGATGGGCGATCAGCGCGGTCTCCCTTGGTCGAAGGAATGGCCGTGCAAATGTAAGCTCCTTCCTCGCCGTCGCGTTCCCGGAGGTGCCGGCCACCGTGTGCGCCGGTACTGGTCAAGAGGCACTTTCCGGGCGAAGTTTCGTTCGTGCAGATCGTGCAGTCCATCTTCGAGAGAGGAATCGAACGATGGCACGCACGAAACGAAGTCGGCGCTCGTACGGCGCCGGCGAATGGGGCCGGAACCGGGTCAGGATCTTCCCGGACCCGAAGACCGGCAACTTCCAGATTGAGTGGCGCGAGAACGGGCGGAGGCTCACCCGGTCGCTTGGACACCGCGATTGGGCGAGGGCGAAACGGCAGGCGGACGAGGCCGCTGCGGGCTTCGCGGTCCACGAGCCCAACGGCAAGGCCGAGGCCGAGCCGTTCACTCTGGAGAGGCTCTTTGACATCTACGGTGAGGAGGTGACGCCCACCAAGACGAGGCGGGTCCAGCACCGGGACAGGATCGCGACGGGGATGTTCCTCGACCTACTCGGTCGGGACCGGCTACCCGAGACCCTGTCTCAAAGGGACTGGGACCGCTTCATCCGGGAGCGCCGGGCGGGAAGGATCGGACCGAGCGGGAAGCCGGTTTCCAATCGGACCATCGAGTTGGACCTGAAGTTCCTGCTCGCGGTGCTCAACTGGGCGACCAAGTCCAGAGACGAGGAGGGGAGGCTCCTTCTCGACTCGAACCCGCTGAGGGGTCTGAGGACGCCCAAGGAGAAGAACCCCGCCAGGGTCGTTCTCTCCGAGGAGGAGTACCGGGCGATGCTCGGGGTGTCCCGGAAGGTGGACTGGCGGTTTCATGTCGCGTTCGTGCTCGCCCACGAGACCGGGCACCGAATCGGGGCCATCCGCAACCTGAGGTGGGCCGATATCGACTTCGAGGGCCGCGAGGTGCGGTGGCGGGCGGAGCACGAGAAGACGGGCTACGAGCACGTCACGCCGATGACGGACGAGGCGGTGGCGGTGTTGGAGGAGGCGCGGGAGGCGAACCCCGGTAGCGGGGAGACGCTGATCCTGCCCGCCTCGAAGGATCCCTCGGCGAGCATCGGCAGGGGGCGGACGGGCGTTTGGTGGCGCAAGGCCGAGCGGCTAGCGGGACTGGAGCCGAAGGCGCGGCGGGGCTGGCACTCGCTCAGGCGCAAGTTTGCCAGCGACCTGATGAACCTGCCGCTCAAGGTGCTGTGCGAGTTGGGCGGCTGGAAGGAAGCTCAGACGGTGCTGCGCTGCTATCAGCAGGCCGACTCGGTACAGCTTAGGAAGGCTCTGGACAGCCGCCCGAGGGTCCGCGCCTGACCCCAACCAATCGGCGGGAATCATTCAGCGGGAACCCGCCCCGTAAATCCCGTAAGCTGAACGATCACAACGATATGTGAATTCGAATGCTCATGTCGCGTAGGCATGCCATCGCAGTGCCACCTCGTGATCGCCAATCCGCCGTACACCCGTGCGGGCGGCCCCGGAGACGAGAAGAACACGGTTTGGAATCCCATCTTTGGGTCGCTCCTCGACAAGCGGGACGCCGAGAAGATGAAGAACGCGCTTCGGAAAGCACTCAACGGCACAGCGGCAAGTCTCTATGCTGGGCTGGGATCGGCCTTCGTCGTGCTCGCCGACGAGGCGCTGGACATCGGGGGACGCTTGGCGTTCGTGCTCCCGGCGACGATGCTCACCGGGAGCCGCTGGGCACCCATCCGGCGTCTCCTGCTGTCCAAGTATTCGGTGGAGTGGGTGGTCGTGAGTCACGACCTACGGAACCGAACCGCGAAGAAGGGGCTGCCCGGACGGCGGCTGGTGTCGTTCTCGGAGTCCACGCGAATCGCCGAAGTGCTGATCGTTGCGACCCGTCGGAGGTCGGGCCGTCCCAAGGGCAGCCACGCTTGCTTTGTGAATCTGTTGCGGAATCCGGACGAGCCGATTGAGGCGCTGGGGCTGACCCGGAAGCTCCTGGCTCTGCACGATGGCCTCGCCCCGCTCGAACCCGTCGCGATCGACGTAGGGGAGACGACGTGGGGGAATGCCGTTTCGGTTCCGCAGGCGGACCTGCCGTGGGACGGCGGCCCGTGGTCGCTTGCGACGTTCGTGCAGCCGGGGCTGGCATTGATCGCGAACCGCATAGCGTCGGGCAAGCAGGGCGGGCTCGGTTCGGTCTCGATCGTGGAACTCGGGGCGTTCGCCGACTTGGGTCCCTACCACATGCAGGTCAAGAGTCCCAAGTACGGACTGTTCACGGTACGCGAGCGGCCAGCGTCAGCGGCTACTGCTGAGTGGGGTCTGCGAGCGGGCATACCGACTCTCTGGCACCACAAGGCTGGACGGAACACCTGCTTGGCCGCGTCAGCCGATGCGCTTCTAGAACGACGGGCGGATCGGAACCGATCAGACCAAGACCGAATGCTGGCGAGGAGCAGCCGCCTGCACTTGGCGGCGGAACTCGGCATGGCACCCCAACGAGTGGCTGCGGTGATGACCGACACCCCGATGCTCGGAGTGAGATCGTGGACTTCAGTTCTTCTCCGCAATCCGGCTACGGGCAAGGACGAGGCCCTGTGCCTGTGGCTCAACTCCACCTTCGGGCTGCTTCTGAGAATCATACACGGCAACAGACCCTATCTGGGCCGCTCCGCCTTGCCCCACGAACTGGCCCGCACCATGCCCGTGCTCGACGTGGACCGCCTGTCGAACGGCCAGCTCACGACCGCCGCAGCGGTCTACGCCGACCTCAAGCACCTTGAGCTTCAGGGCTTCACCGCGCTGGCCCACGATCCCGTCCGGCGGGAGATCAACGAGCGACTATTCCGTGAGGTGCTCGGCATCGATCCGGAGATCGTGACCGACATCACCGGCAAGCTGTCTCTGGAGCCGACGTTGCATGTCCGGCACTGAGGTCCATCGCAGTTGTGCTCGGCCATCGCCGAAGGTTCAGCGGGTTCGTCGCCAGCCGCCCCCCAAAGCGGCTCACGGAAGCCTCGTGGCCGACCGTAGTGAAGTGCCCGTGACCGTGCGAACAAGGGTTTTCTTTCCCGCCATCCGACCCGGTTTTCCCGTATTCGTGGCACGGTCCAGCAAGGTCCAGTACAACGGCAGGAAACGCAGATCGTGCGGCCCTGTAAGTAGTTAGCCGATTTCCTGCCCGGATTCGGACCTCAGGTGATCCGCCGGACGGGCGCTGGCTCGCCTTCGCGCGGCGAATCCCCGACGGCACGATCTCGCACAAGGGGCTCAGGTTCGGTCCCCGCACCGCGCTCTGGCTGCGCGACCTCGAGACCGGCGCCGAGCGCGTGCTGATGGACCCGATCGAGGTGGACATGGCCGAGGGCATGAAGGTTTCGCGCGACCTGCCCGGCTACGCGTGGTCGCGCGACAGCCGCTCGATCGTGATCCCGGCGGGGGGGAAGATCCGTCGGGTCGATGTCGAGAGCGGCGACGTGACCACCATCGCGTTCACGGCGCGCGTGCATCGCGTCATCTCCGAGATGGCGGGACGGCCCCAGGAGCCGCTCGGCACGACCTTCACGGTGAAGTTCCCGCGCTGGACGGCCTCCTCACCCGACGGGAGCCGTCTCGCGTTCCAGGCCGCGGGCCGGATCTGGATGATGGACCTGCCCGACGGCGCGCCCGAGCGCCTCACCGACGACTCCTTCGACCACTCCGAGATCGCCCCCGCGTGGTCGCCGGACGGCCGCGACATTGCCTTCACGGGCTGGGAGCAAAACGGGCGCGGCCACATCTGGCGCGTGCCGGCGATCGGTGGCACCCCGCAGCAGCTCACCACTCGCGAGGGCGAGTACATGAACACGGTGTGGAGCCCCGACGGCGGCGAGATCGTGGCCACCCGGGGCGCGGGCGCGACCAGCCGCGGACGCACCGTGGCCAGCAACGAGTACTTCGAGTTCGTGGCGGTCCCCGCGGACGGCGGCGACACCCGCACGATCACCAAGGTCGCGCGACCCTATACCGGCGGCCGCCCGATGATGCCGCGGCGTCCCCCGCCCCAGGCGTGGTTCGGCCCCGACGGGCGGCTCTTCTACGCCGAGGCGCTCGGCCCCATGGGCGACGATCCCGCGGGCACCGATATCGCCTCCGTTCGCCCCGACGGCACGGACCGGCGCGTCCACTTCACGCTGCCCGACGCCGACGAGGCCGCCGTGTCCCCGGACGGCGCCTGGCTCGGCTTCCAGGAGGGCGACAACGTCTACCGCATGCCGTTCCCCTACGGCGGCACCGGATCCAACACGGTGCGGATCGCCAAGCGCGACGGCCAGCTCCCCGTGACGCAGCTCAGCGTGGAGGGCGGCATCCACCCCCGCTGGCGCGACGCGACCACGCTTGAATTCGTGAGCGGGCCGCGCTACTACGCGCACGATGTCACCACGGGTGAGACCGAGGAAGTGCCGATCCGGCTGGAACTCGCCCGCCACATCGCGTCCGGCACGGTCGCCTTTACGGGCGCCCGCCTCGTCACCGTCGAGGACGACGTCGTCCTTGAAAACGGAACACTGGTCGCCACGGACGGCAGACTCACCTGCATCGGCGCGTGCGACACCGCCGGCGCGGACCAGGTGTTCGACGCCACCGGCAAGACGATCATCCCGGGACTGATCGACATGCACGCCCACCACCACCGCGACCACCTCGGCATCATCCCGCTGCGCAACTGGGAGTCGGCGATCTACCTCGCATACGGGGTCACGACGACGCTCGACAACTCGCAGTGGTCGGCCAACGTATTCCCGGCCGCCGAGCTGGTCGAGTCCGGCCGGATGATCGGGCCGCGCGTCTACAGCACGGGCGATCCGGTATACTCGGGCGACGGCGCGCGCCAGAACGAGATCGCGACCTACGAGTTGGCGGACCAGAACGTGGCGCGGCTCATGTCGTGGGGCGCCGTGACGATCAAGGAGTACCTGCAGCCGACGCGGCAACAGCGCCAGTGGGTCACCGAGGCGGCGCGCGTGCGCGGAATGCGGGTCACCTCGGAGGGGGGCGACATCGAGTTCAACATGGGCATGATCATGGACGGGCACACGGGGTGGGAGCACCCTCAGAGCTACGTGCCGCTCTACAGCGACGTGGCGAAGTTCTTCGGGCAGGCGGATGCCGTGTATTCGCCGACCTTCATGGTGGGCGGCCCCGGGCCCTGGAACGAGGAGTACTTCTACCAGGAATACGAGATCTGGAAGGATCCCAAGATGCAGCACTGGCTGCCCTGGCGGATGCTGGTTCCGGTGACCCGGCGGCGGATGCTGCGGCCGGAGACCGACTACTCGTTTCCGCTGATCGCGCGCGGGATGGCCGACATCATCGACGAGGGCGGCTGGGGTGCGATCGGTGCCCACGGGCAGCTGCACGGGCTGGGTCCCCACTACGAGGTCTGGATGGTCGCCGCGGGGTCGGACGAGCACACGGCGATCGAGGTCGCCACGATTCATGGCGCGCACTTCCTGGGGCTGGCGCACGAGTTGGGGTCGCTGGCCGAAGGGAAGATCGCCGACTTTGTGGTGCTGAACGCCAACCCGCTCGACGACATCCGCGCCACCGCCGACATCGCCCTGGTGATCAAGGATGGCATCGTCTACGACGGTGACACGCTGGACGAGATGTGGCCGCGCGACCGGCCCTTCGGCGAGCCCTACTGGGTGGACTTCGACGCGCTGCTCAGCGACGACCGGCCGACGGACTACTGGGACCGGATTCGCCGGGAGGGGGGCGGTTGACAGAGCATGGGCGTTTGCCCATAATTCGTGTGCAATATTGCATCGGAGGACGGCATGACTACACAGGCGCTCGCGGAACATCTCGGCGGAACGGAAGCCCTGGGGCGTGAGATTCGATCCGACTTCGACCTTGACGAGGCAATCCGAAGCGGGCTGCCCGTCGAGGCGGTCGAGTGCGTGGTGAACGCGGGTACACTTCACGCACCCGAGTTGCACGCACTGGTCATTCCGCGACGTACGCTGGCCCACAGGAAGAGTTCGCACGGGCGCCTGAGTGCCGAGCAGTCGGACCGTTTCATCCGCGTCGTGCGCGTTGCCGGGCGGGCCGAGGAGGCCATCGGAAATGTCGACAAGGCGAAACGCTGGCTGCGCAAGCCCAACCGTGCGCTCCGGGGCAGGCGACCGCTGGATCTTCTCGCGAGCGACGTTGGCGCCCGCCTGGTCGAGCAGGTCCTGGGGCGCATTGAGCACGGTCTCGGCGCATAGCCCGGATACGGCTGTCCAAGGACCCTGAATCCCTCTTGGAACTCTGGCGGATCGCCCGACGGGCGCAGGTCGCACCCGACGGCGAGGGCGCCCGCCTGCACGGCGGCCGCTGGAACTCGCCGGGAACCGCCGTCGTCTACGCGGCCTCCCGCCTGTCGCTGGCCGCCCTGGAATACCTGGTGCACATCGATCCGGACGACGCACCCGACGATCTGGTGGCCCTGCGCCTGAGCGTCCCGGGTAACACGACCGAATTGGTGTTGGCGTCCGAATCTCTCCCTGCAGGGTGGCAGCGAACCCCGCCGCCGCCCGAATGCCAGACGATCGGTGACCGGTGGGCCAGGAACAGGGAGCACCTGCTGCTCCGCATTCCGTCGGTGTTGGTCCCGGAGGAGAGCAACGTGCTGGTCAATCCGATGCACCCGGACGCGTCCCTTGTCCGGGTTGAGGGATTCCGTCCCTTCTCCTTCGACCCGCGCCTGCTGGGCTGACCCGGGTCAAGACTGGACCCGGCGTACTCTGCGGCCGCCGCGATGATCAGATCCGGAATCGGCACTCGGTCGGATCGAGCCCGGGTTGCCTGCGCCCGCAGGCCGCCATTACACGTTTTTGAACCCAGGGTTGTTAACAGTAGTGGATAGGGCGATTGCACGAAGTGTCGTCTGCGGTTGTCCGTAGAAGCGGAACCCCGCTCCAACCTCCAACCCTGCCGGGAGAACGAATGTCCACCTTCTCGAAAGCACCCGTCGACGAAGCCGTCTGCGGCCCGCTGGCCATTCCGCTTTGTGGCTTGTGCGAGTTGGAATACGATTGCGTTTGGAACACCGTTGGTTGGATACGGAGGGAGATCGGTCTCTCGCCAGAGTTCCAGGAGGCCAGAGGAGTCGTCGTGTTGGAGGTCGACAGGGAGCGCTGCGCCCGGTGCACCAGCCTGGTGGCCGAGTGTTTCGGATGGCCCTCATCCCGATTCCCATGTTGACCGCGGTTAGAGGGCGTGACGCGTTCAGCCCGCCCGACGGAGCCGAAGGGTGTGAACTATCGACCGCCCCCGTCGCGACTAGACCGACCCCCTCGGCACAACCCACTCCATCGCCTGCCCCGTCACGGAGGCGATCCGCTCGAAGTCGGCGTCGTAGTGCATCAGGACCATCCCGGCGTGCTCTGCGGCCGCGGCAATGATCAGGTCCGGAATCGGCACGCGGTGTTGCCCGCGGAGGGCCATCAGGCCCTGGACCTCGATTGCGCGCTGGAACATCGCCTCGTTCAGCTCCACCCGACGGTAGGCGAGGGAGCGGCGGCGGCGGGTGCGCGCGTGGTCGGACGCGTTTCGGGTGGAGTAGAGGACCTCGAGGTCGATCAAGGCGCAGGTGGCGGCCTCGCCCGCTTCGAGGATCGGCACAAGCCGGGCCTGTACCTGCGGGTGGGACATTCGCGCCAGCACGCTCTTGTCGATCAGGTAGGGCATCGGGGTTCGAGCTTCCGTGGCTAGTAGCGCCACGCTTTCGACATCACTGCCGGGTCGCGCAGGTCGAGCCCGTCCATCTCGATCAGCGCCCGGATCTCCCGGCGCCTCGCCTCGCGGCGCTCCACTTCACGCAGCGCCCTGTCGATCGTCTCCCTTATGGACGAGGTTCCGAGCAGGATCCGCACGCGGGCAACGAGTTCATCGTCGATGACGACGCTGGTCTTTCTCATCGGATTCCTCTTTAGGACACAGGGGTATATCCTCTATTGGGGAATGAATATATCTATTCTCCAAGCAACTGTATATTCACGCGATCACAGTCGCCCACTTCCAGGATCCCTGCAGCAGCCAGCACTCCCCAGGTCCCTCGCCCGGGTCTGGATCAGCCCACCGCCACGGCTAGATTTAGACCCACGCAATTGCGGGCGACCGGAACAATTGCGCCCAACTGGAGCAATTGCACGCAACCCGAGGTGCAGAATCATGAAGACCGCAGTCACCGGCCCCGACAAGGCCGCAACCGATATCGAGCGGCCGCCGTTCAAGGTAGCCGACCTTTCCCTGGCCGAGTGGGGCCGCAACGAGATCCGGCTGGCCGAGCACGAGATGCCCGGGCTCATGGCGATCCGGCGGGAATACCGCGACCTGCAGCCCCTCACCGGTGCCCGGATCATGGGTTCGCTGCACATGACCGTGCAGACCGCGGTGCTGATCGAGACCCTGGTCGAGCTGGGCGCGTCGGTGCGCTGGGCGTCGTGCAACATCTTCTCCACGCAGGACCACGCGGCCGCGGCCGCCGTCGTGGGGCCGGACGGTACCCCGGATGCCCCCGCCGGTCCCGCGATCTTCGCGTGGAAGGGCGAGACCCTGGAGGAGTACTGGTGGTGCACCGAACAGGCGCTCACCTGGCCGGACGGGCGCGGCCCCAACCTGATCCTGGACGACGGGGGCGACGCCACGCTGCTGGTGCACAAGGGCGTGGAGTTCGAGCGCGCGGGTGAGGTGCCCGCCTTCGATCCGGCCGCGGACAGTGAGGAGTGGGGCGTGATCCTGGAGCTGTTGCGCCGGCAGCAGCAGGTCGACGGCACGCGCTGGCAGCGTACGGCGGAGGGGATTCACGGCGTGTCGGAGGAGACGACGACGGGCGTCAACCGGCTCTACGAGATGGCGCGCGGGGGGACGCTGCTCTTCCCCGCGATCAACGTCAACGACGCGGTCACCAAGGCCAAGTTCGACAACATCTACGGGTGCCGGCATTCCGTGATCGACGGGCTGAACCGCGCCACGGACGTCATGATCTCGGCGAAGGTCGCCGTCGTGATGGGGTACGGCGAGGTCGGCAAGGGATGCGCGCAGGCGCTCAAGGGACAGGGCGCGCGCGTCGTAGTGACCGAGATCGACCCCATCTGCGCGCTCCAGGCCGCCATGGAGGGATACCAGGTCGCGCGCCTGGAGGACGTGATCGAGACCGCGGACATCTTCATCACCGCGACGGGCAACCGCGACGTAGTCACCCTCGACCACATGCGCCGCATGAAGGACAAGGCGATCGTGGGCAACATCGGCCACTTCGACAACGAGATCGACATGGCCGGGCTGGAGGCGTCGGAAGCCGTGCGCAAGACGATCAAGCCACAGTTCGACGAATGGACCTTCCCCGACGGCCGGAGCATCCTGATCCTCGCCGAGGGGCGCCTGCTCAACCTGGGCTGCGCGACCGGGCATCCGAGCCTGGTGATGTCGGCCAGCTTCTCGAACCAGGTCATGGCGCAGATCGAGCTGCACCAGCGGCACGACAGCTACGACATCGGCGTCCATCTCCTCCCCAAGACGCTGGACGAGCGCGTGGCGCGGCTACACCTGGACCGGCTGGGCGTTCGGCTGACCGAACTGACTTCCGAACAGGCGGACTACATCAACGTGCCCCTGGCCGGGCCGTACAAGCCGGACCACTACCGGTACTAGCGGCCCGTGACCCGTTGCGCCGCCCTCGCCACGGCCCTCGCCCTTCCCGCCCTGCTCTCCTGTAGCGAACCGCCGGACCCTCTATCGGGCGAATGGGTGTCGGTCGGATCCGAGCGTCCGCCGATGACCTACATCTTCGACAACGACAGCATCATGAAGTGGGTCGTCGAACTGGAGACGGGACCCGACACCGTCTCGGTGCCCTACCGCGTGGACTATCAAACCGATCCGGTGCACCTCGACGTGGGACCGTGGGACGACGGACCCGTGGCGGGCCGCACCCTCTTCGGGATCGTGGAGATCCAGGGGCCGGACAGGTTCCAGGTGGACTTCGAACCCGCGGACCCGGACGGGGACGGCTCGGAGCGGCCGAACGGGTTTTCGGACCAGGCGGTGACGTTTGTGCGGAGGGTGAACTGAAAAGGGTCGCGCTGATTGCGGGTGCGTTGCTCAGCGGTTGTTCGCAGGCAATAACCCACGCGGACCCACCGGTATTCACCTTTGATTTTGGCCGCGGGCCTCAGGGATTCGTTGCGGGCTTCGCCGATTACCCCCCCGAACACGCCGAAATCTACGAGTTGACCGCCGACTACCGGGCGATCCCGCCGCCGCTCGACTCGCGATCCGCGCTGTTCGTTTCCGGAATCAACCGGAGCGACGACCTGTTCATGTTCTACAAGGGAGCGCTCGACGGCCTGACACCCGGCGTCCGGTATGCGGCCACGGTCAGCCTGGAGATCGCGACCGAGACGCCATCAGGCTGTTTGGGCGTCGGCGGCTCCCCGGGCGAGAGCGTATGGATCAAGGCCGGTGTCACCGCGGTTGAACCGCTCGCGGTCAGCGATGGTTCCTACCTGCGCATGAACGTCGACATCGGGAGCCAGTCGAACAGCGGCACCCAGGCCGTTGTGCTCGGCAATGTCGCCAACTCGAGAACCTGCGAGGAGCCTCGTCGCTGGGAGACCAAGGAGTTTGCCGAGCAGGGTGTGTCCGCGCCACTTCTCGTGCCTTCTGACGGTCGGGCATGGCTTCTGATCGGCGTAGACTCCGGCTTCGAGAGCCTGACACAGGTCTACTTCACCAGGGCATCCGTTACGCTCACACCACTATGAGCGGACCGGGGCCCGCTCCCTGGCCCCGGATGACCGCGCCGCCGCCCTGACGGCGCGGTCCCGGTGGCTCCGGCCGCAGCCGAGGTCAGCTTTCCCTGCGGCTCACCTCGATCTTGCGGCTGACGGCTTCCTCGGCCTTGGGCAGGCGCACCGTCAGGAGGCCGTGCTCGAAGTCGGCCGTGATGCCGTCGGCGCGCACGGTGCGCGGCAGCGTGAAGGACCGGCGGAACGAGCCGAAGCTGCGCTCGACCAGGTGGTACTTGCCGCCGGGCTCGCCCTCCTCGCGGGACTCGCGCTTCTCGCCCGAGATGGTGAGCACGTTGTTCCCGAGGCTGATCTCGACCGAGTCCTCGGCCATGCCGGGAAGCTCGGCGGTGAGCAGAATCTCACCTCCCTTCTCCTCGACGCTGACCGGGGGCACCCAGTTGGAGGCGTAGGTCAGGTTTCCGAGGCCCGTGTCGCCGAACAGTCGGTTCATGCGGTTGGCCAGGACATCGAAGTCGTTCAGGGGGACGAAGCGGTTCGTGTGCTTGATCAGTGACATTTGGCAGTCCTCATTCTGATGGTTTTTTGTGCGGCGCACCCTTGTGCAGCCGGTGCACCGTGTTGCAGCGGGCGTGCCAACGGAGGACCTGCCGAAATGGCAGAAAACGAGGTGTGGTGCGGTGCTGGATGCCGAAATGGCAGGTGAGAGTCTGCCAAAATGACCGCTGAATCTGTCAGAATGGCAGGGTTGGAATGGCTCGAGTCGCCCTACTCCGAGGCAGTCCAGCTCGGCGGCTTCACCAGTACGCTCAGCTTGTTCCTGACGCCCCTTGTTCGAAAGACCTTCAGGATCAGCCGCTGGATCCCATGCAGGAACACCTTGATGGGGTTGTTCGAGTTGATCGGCTGCTCGATGCCGTACGTCACCGGCTCGACCTCCGGTTCGAAGGTCCCGAACATGCGATCCCAGATGATGAGCATGCCCGCGTAGTTCCTGTCCCAGTACTGCCGGTTCGAACCGTGGTGTACCCTGTGATGGGAAGGTGTGTTGAAGAGGAACTCGACCGGTCGCGGCAGCTTGCGGATCACCTCCGTGTGCAGGATCGCCTGGAACTGTTGGACGAGGACCTCCGACAGCAGCACCAGGATCGGGTGATACCCCAGCATGACGATGGGGAAGGAGAAGAGGAGCGGGAACACCGCGTCGAGGGGACCGAAGCGGTAGGCCACCGACATGTTGAAGTGAGGTGAGCTGTGATGCACGGTGTGCGTGGCCCATCCCACGCCGATCCTGTGCATCATGCGGTGATCCCAGTAGTACGTTAGATCGGCCAGCAGGACGCAGGTAACGATCGTGACCCAGTTCAGCGCCAGATGAGTGAGGCTGAAGTTCTCGTAGATCCAGAAGTAGAGCTTGGTGACGAAGAGAATCCCGAGCGCGTACTCGATGGCCACGAAACAGATGAACGTGATGACGTTCGCCACCGAGTCTCCGATGACGTCCAGGCTCAGGCGCTTCAGAAACGCATAGCGAATCACTTCGACGAAGAAGAATGGGATGATCACGTACACCAGGCTCAGGTCGTTCAGTACCTGGAACCAGCCCAGAACCGCGTCCCAGTCGAGCGCTCTGGAGATTGTGTCGATCATGGCTCTTGATGCTCCGGCACCTGTGTCTCGCCGTCCGCCGAGTCGGCTGCCAAAACACCACGAGCGGCTCCCTCCAGCTGAAACCGCGTTTGCTCCGCCGCCTCGTCGAACGCCCTGGAGTCCTCTTCGGAGCTCGCCACGCGGGCGGCCCCGGCCAGGGCAGCCACCAGGATCGCGGTCGTCAGCAACTGCGCCGGAAACGGCAGTCGATTCGGTCCTTTCGGCATGGTCATACCCTCTCCTCCGCCGGGTTGGTTAGCCCGGTCGTGAGGGTCTCCCAGACAAGATCCTGTGCCTGAACCACACCAAGTTCCCCGTCGCCGACGGCCCGGCACGCGGCCCATATCAAGCCATCGATACTTGCCACCACCCAGGCGGTGGGCACATCCGGTCGAATGGAGCCTTCCCGCCTGGCGGCTCCGACCAGGTCAGCCAACTCGGACATCTGCCGCTGGTAGGCCTCGACGATCTCCGGCTCGTCGTGGAGCTCGGCGGCCGAGTCCAGGAAACGAAAGAACTCGCCGGCGCCGACAACCGCCCGCGTCACCAGACGCAGCGCATCGGTAGCGGTACGGGCATGGGCCACGGCCTGCCGGGTCACGCGGTCCGTCTCGTCGATGGCCCGACTGGCCAGCGCCCTGAGAAGCCCCGCGCGGCTCCCGAAGTGACGGAAGACCGTCGCTCGCCCAACCCGCGCCTCGGTCGCGATCTGGTCAACTGTAGCGTTCGGATTCCGGAGTAGCGCCGTGCCCGCCGCCTCGAGGATCCGTTCTCTTGTCGCCAACGCCATTGTGATATGCTATCGTATTGAATGAGACTTCATAGTCTCATCAAGATTGCAGGCGTTGTCAATGCGTTCGAACGGACGATGGGGACCAGGCAACCCGGTCGCGCACAGTGCCGGCCGAGACGTCAGCTTGTTGGCAATACTCGAAGGCGCACGATGCTTTGGCCTCCAAATTCGTCTTCGACGACCCCAAGCACGACGTCAGCGGCGACGAGAGGAGTTGGAGTCAAAGCCATCGGCTCCGGTGATGTGGCACGCCCACGGTATCGGCCTGCGTCGTCAAACAGGTCCCAGGCCTGCAGGTGGTCCTCCTCTGCCACCGCGACCCACAGCCATGAATTCGGAGCCACTGCGATGATACCCATGACTGGCTTGTTTCGCGGGAGCATTCCGGACGAAAGGCCCGCGGCCGCCGCGACGCTGTCTCGTTCCCGTCCTTGCAACAATTCGGGGGCACGCAGCAGTTCAACTGTGCGAACGGTATCTCCGGACAACGCCACCTTGTGGATCCGAAATGTATCACTTCGCCCCAGCCATACCCCACCGTTGGGGCCCACTGCCCAGCGCAACTCTGGCGACATCGGAACCGGGCTACTCGCCATCCCGAATTCGTACTCGCTAGAGTACAACCGGACGTCGATCACGGGAAGCAAGAGACTGTCCGACAAGAGCAATCCCCCGTGCTCGCTGGTAGCATGTCGTAACAAGTGGTCGAAGCCCGAATCCGGATCCCTTCGATAGAGATGTCCCGTAGTGTCCGCGTGAGCTCGCCACACCGTTTCCGCGTTTAGACTACGTTCGCCATAAGCATGGTCGGCCAGGAACCGACCGTCGCGGTCAAAGGCCGTGATTTTCCTGGACCGGTAGTCCAGTGTCCACAGGACTCCGGTTGCCTGGACGAATGTCGCACCGCCCAGCGTTCTGAACTCGCCGGGGCCTTCCCCCGGTCCGCCGATGCTGTGGAGGAAGTCGCCTTCTGGGCCAAAGACACGAATCTCTCGCCATTGAGAGTCGGCCACAAAAATATTACCCCGTTCGTCGACAGCCAGAGATACAATGGCGCCGAACACAAACGGGTCGTGAGTGCCGGCTCCGACTGCAGCGCCTATACGAAGGTCCTCCACCAAGCGGAAGGCGTCAGCAGTGCCCGACCTGGCCGGATCCGGGTTCGAAACGACAACACGTCCATTGGCGAGTGTGTCAACGGCAAACGCGTCGTGCCTGGCACCGGAACCGCCGCACGACCACACGACGCCTGCGACAGTACCGGCCAGGAGCAATCCTGGAACGTACTCGCTGCATGTCCTCCGTCTCCAACGGACCATCAGCGCCGGTCGCGTCACGGTTGGGCCTTCTCCTCCATGATCTGGATCAGGTTGCCGCATGTATCGTCGAAGACTGCGGTAATGACAGTCCCCAGGTCGGTGGGCGGCTGCACGAATCGCACGCCCTCGGCCACGAGACGCTCGTGCTCGGCCTCGACATCGTCGACCGCGAAGGCGGTATAGGGGATCCCGTCCTCCACCAGCGCCTTCCTGAACGGAACGACTGCGGGGTGCCCGGCAGGCTCCAGCACCAACTCCGTCCCTTCCGGAGCCTCCCTGGAAACGAGGGTGATCCAGGCATGCTCTCCCAGCGGGATGTTGTGCTTCACACGGAAACCAAGGGTCTCCGTGTAGAACTGTAGCGCCTTCTGCTGGTCGTCTACGACGACGCTGGTCCAGTTGATTCTCATTTCTCGTTGTCCTCGTCGGTTGAGTGTGAAGTGTATTCGTCTGTTGGGATCGGCCACCGCTCCCCGATGGCCTTCAGTGGGGCGCCCTCGAACCAGTGGAGCTTCGACCTCCCCTCTCGCCTCGTGCGAATGAGGCCGGCTGCTTCCAGGACGTCCAGGTGCTGCGAGATCGCCTGCCGCGAGGAGCTGATGCCGTGCTTCATGATCAGGCGCGCACAGAGTTCGAAGAGCGATTGACCCGACCGATCCACGAGTTCATCCAGGATGGCCCGCCTGGTCCGGTCAGCGATCGCGCGATAAATGTCCACATGTCATTCTAAGGCAAGTGTTCGCTTGCATGTCAAGATATGCAAGCATGGACTTGCCTGTCAACGGGTGGGTGAGGGCGGCCAAGAAGCGTGCCGAGTCGGCGAGATCTGGCGTTGGAGGTCCGGTACACCGCGGCTCCGGGCGGGGGCGATCCGGAACCGCCCGGCGCCGCGGCTACCGCGTGGTTCAGCCTTCCCAGCCGTCCAGGTGCCTGACGATGAGCCAGAGGGATTCGGCGGGATAGTTGCGAGCCTCCTCCCTGATGGCGAACCGCGCGATCTCGACGCACAGCACCCCGCAGTTCAGGTTCTCGTCGGCGTAGCCCGGGTGAGCGTGGCGCGCGACCATGACCTGCCACCTCGCGCGGTCGCCCGGGGTCCACGAGATTCTGCCTTCCGCGGCGGACGCACCGTACTGTAGCAGTCGCGCGAAGACGTGCACCTCGCCATCCTTCTCGATCGCGATTGGCCCGTACGTGCGGGTGCGGCCGTCGAAGTCGGAGCCGCGCAGTGCGAGGTCCGGCCCGCCGGGAAGGAACACACTGACCTCAAGTCCGGCCAGGCCCGCGGAGTCTGTCACGGAGTTGTTCACCGTGATGGTCTCCCCGGAGCCCAACGGCCACTCGGCGGTGTGGACCGGAGTCTCCCCGCTCCCGGCCATGACCTCAAGCTGCACGTCCTCGAACAGGCCGCAGGCCGAGAGCACCACGGCCACCGCCGTCCATGCTCGTAGCGTGTTCATCATGGCTCCAATTTCCCTACGCTCTGGATCCACGTCGACCGGATGTCATCGGCGTTCCAGTCCGACGGCCTGGTGGAACTCGGGGACGACGGCCCCACGGCCGGAGGGCGGATCGATGCGCCTATTCTCGAGGGAGTACCGGCCAGGTTGGGCGAGCGAGCCGCCGTAGTCGGCAAGCCCATCCTTCACGGCGCACTTGTAGCCCGACGGTTCCTCAAGTTCGTGACCCCGGCAGTTGAACGGCAAGAGTACCATAGCGGTTAGGGTCTTCATCCGATGTCACCTTGCAAGGCGGTAGATGACGCCTCCGAGCAGCGAGCCAGCATGATAGTACCTGGGCTCATCTCGTCCGAACGCCTCTCGCCTATACCGCAGTCCAAACGTCATCTCAAGCCGCTCAGATAGCGATAAGTCGATGCCGGTGCCCAAGAGCACACCGCCGACGGGGTTATCCGCCGGGCACCCGGACTCGCTTCCGTCGTAATCCTTTACATCAACGCAGCGCACACCGATCCCGGCGAACGCGCCCACAGCGACATAGGCGGACGCAGGCCCGGTACCGAGCTGTCGCGTGGGGCGCCACAGCCCGTGCACATCGACCGACGTATAGGTTCTATCGAAGTTCTTCCCGACCTTGCACGGCGGGTCTCTTAAGGCTGGGGGAAGATAGCCGTCAGCGTTCAACTTCCCCGGCACGATGCCGGGTTCGCCGCCCGTGTCGTATTCGCTGCATCCGGTGTAACCCTTGTGCGACCACGAGACGCCGAACTGTACGTTGTGCTCGGTGACCGCCGACAGGCTGGCCGCGAGCGCCGTTCTCCGCGCGCCAAGCTGGACGCCTGAGTAATTCTGGATCTCGTAGGCGATGTGCGGACCCGCAGTGTACTCCACGCCAGTAACGGAGGGCCGGAAGATTGCGGCGAAGATCGCTCCCACCAGCACGACGGGAATGTAGTTCATGTCGTTCCTCCTAACCCACGTTCTGGAGCCAGGTCGAGCGGATTTTGCTTGCGGACCAATCGGACGGTTCGGCTGCGCCTTCCCTCACCCGGTCCGGCGCGTCGTTCCCGCGCGGGAACGACGCGTCATGCACGGTCTCGTTTATCCGGTTCTCCAAGCACCATACGAAGTCGCTCACGTCGTCGCCCGCGCTATTGTCAGCTACGCATGACTCGAACACGCGCCCAACGTAGTAGGGCGGGTACGTAGTGTCGTCGTCGCCCTCGTTGTTCGAGTCGATCAGGTCATTTAGCAGCGCGGCAACGTTGCCCTCGATCTCGGCGGCGTCGTAGGGGTGGTCGCTGTAGTCGCCTTTCTCCGAGTTGGAGGTTTGACCGACCCCTACGTCGCCCGCGTAGTCGGCGAAGCCCTCAGCGTATGCGCAACGGTACGAGGGACCCGTGCTCCTCGTATGTCTGGGGCAGCTGGACCCTGACGCAATGCCGCCCAGAGCTTCGTTGTGGAACGCGTGGCCGAACTCGTGCGCAGCGACCCAAGGGTTCTTCGCGTACCTGTAGTCGAACGTAATCTTATCGGACTCAGTGTAGTAGAACGTGCCGCCCGAATCCACCCAGACCATGTGCCACTTGATCGCCGAGCGATACTGCCGGAAATGCGACTCGATATCGGGGATCACATCGTTCAAGTTGCGCCACGCGATGAACTGGTACGAATTGGCGATAACCTGCCGCGTAGTTCCGCAATCGCTGGCATAGACCTCGGTCCCGCCGACCACATGCTTCGAGGCCGTTTCACTGGTGATCGGTACGAAGACCGACGCGGTAATGTACTCGTAGTTGTCCGGACAGTCGGTTGACACCATTCCAGTGCTGCCGACCGTCTCGGTGAACTCCGATGTGACCTCGTCGGCTTGGTTGTGAACCCGTATGGTGATTTCTGTGCCCTTCGCGTTCTTGCGGGAGTTGTTCTCGTGGTAAACGACATGGAATGTGATTTCGTCGTCGCTGTCCGCAACCGCGTCAGCCGCAGCCGGATGTCCCGACGATGGGCGTTGCCGCTCGCGGAAGGGACCCTCCTCGGGCAACACGTCCTCGGGCAGCGCGTCCGGATCAAGGAACAGGGTCACCTCCCCACCACCCTCCTGCACGAGCATCCAGCGTTCGAGTTCCAGAGCGTCGAGCACGAACGAGTCCTTGTCGTCCAGCGTCTCTGCCGCGACTCCCACGACCACCTGGTAGTAGCCCTTGCCGGGCAACGGGATCTCTACTGACTGCTTCCACATCGCGCCTGCGTCCATGATCGGTAGCCGCCAGCTCACGGTTGCCGGAATCTCCTTGCCGACCGGATAGCTCGGGCGCTTGTCACCGCCGGCCTCGGCCATAGCCGCAAAGGTCGGCAACAAAATCCGCACCTCGCCGCCCGACAGCTTCTCGGTCGCTGTGCCTTCGAGATTCAGGGTGATGGTCTCGTTCGGTACAAGCTCGCCGTCGAAATCAAGTTCGATGGCGAGCCGCGCCCGGAACGGTTCGCCTATCGCGCCACCTGCCTGTTGCGCTACATCGCGTACCGCACTCGGCTCGAACACATCGTCCTCGGACGGTGTTTCGTAAACACCTACGGGCTCGTACTCACACGCTGCTCCGACCACGAGCAGCCCAGCTGCTGTCAACACTGATAGGATCCTTGCATTCGTGCGCATCGGTGCCTCCTTGCTTTCTTGGTTCACCTTTCGATACGGCTACCTGATTCCTACGAGCCCCCGGGGTCGCCGTAGACACGTCGGGGCTCAAGCGAAATGGCACATTGGCGGCCTCCTCGCCTTCGGGGAATTGGACTGTGCTGGCTTGGTGTCGCCTTGTGGACTCCGGAGCTATTCACACCCCGACGGGCCGGTCGGTACTCCGAAGTTGGCAACGCAGGTCAGCTCCCGAATAGAGGGAAAACCCTGCATTTCATGAGGGAAAACCCTGCAGTTGGTGAGGGAAAACCCTTATTCGTGACGGGGAATCCCCCTCAAGTGCTCCGGGAACGTCGAGGAGTCACTGGGCCTAGGGAGCGCATGGCCTTCCACAGGAGCAGAATCCGGCCGTGCGGAAGCCGACCGCTACGTCGTGTCGGAATCCCCGACGCCTGACGGCCCATAGGAACCTCGGCGGGGGCGTTTGGGCGCGCCGATAGTGGCGGTGTCCCACGGCTCGCGTACGACGCGGGACATCCCGGAACTTCGTGAGATTTGTGGGTGGTCTCCGACAGGTTGACTTGCTTGCGAGCGGCTGTTCATCGTTTCGGGCATGGAGACACCCAAGCAGCAGTTCAGTCCGCACAAGGACGGGCGCTCGTACATCTGCGTGAACGTGAACGGGCGCACGCGAATAGCGGGAGTCAATTGGCGGGACTGGCACCTCCAAATAGCGTAACTTCAATCAGGGTACGCGGAATCGGCCACGAGACCTCCTGCCAAAATGGCGGGGTTGGCGTCGGTATCGGTGAGCGGAGCGGTTTTCCGCCAGAATGGCAGCGAAAACCTGCCAAAATGGCAGGCCAGGCGCTTAGTCCGGTGGCAGCCCCGTCGCCAGCCGGAGCGCACCCCGTTCGGGGACCACTTCCCCGAGCCGCACGTCGCACCCCAGCTCGGCAGCCATCTCGACCACCGCTTCCCGGAGGGGGCCGCCTGCGCGCAAGAGGCCTCCAACAAGAGCGACGGGTGGGGGACCCGTCCATCCCGCCGTCCTCTCCAGCACGGCTTCCAGATGTGCGCGGATCTCGCCCAGCGCACGGTGAACCACCCGCGCGGCGACTGGGTCGCCCTGCCGCGCCACACGCGCCACCTCCACCGACAGCGCCGCGATTTCTCCCTTGGTCGCGCCGGCCGTCCATGCGGGCAGTTCCTTGGGGTCCGCCGCACCCGTCAGCGACAACAGCGCACCGGTGAGCCCGGTCGGCGGCTCCCGCCCGTCCGCACTGCGCACGACCGCCCGCAACCCGTCCAGGCCGATCCGGTACCCGCTCCCCTCGTCGCCGAGCAGCGCCCCCCACCCCCCCACCCTGACCACCTCACCCCGCGGGTCCACCGCGCGCACGGCCGACCCCGTGCCCACCACCAGCAGCACCCCGGGCCCATCGCCGAACACGTCCGCGTGCGCGGCCTCCACATCGGACCCGACGGCGACTGCACGCGCGAGTCCCGCGTCCCGAAGCCCGGCCTCCACGGCCTGCCGCGCCGCCTCGTTCCCCGCGCCCGCCAACCCCGCCCACAGCCCCTTCACGGGAAGATCCACGCCCGCATCGACCGCGGCCGCGCGCACCACCGCCGCAACCGCCCGCACCGCGCGCTCCGGATCGCGGGGATCGATCAGCCCCGCCCCCCCATCGGCGGCGCCCAGCTCGCGCCCCGCACCGTCCCCCACCAGCGCCCGGGAACGGGTCCCTCCCCCGTCGACGCCGACCCACCAGGGCGCCGATCGCACGCGGGACTCGGCCGCCCGTCTCCCCGTCACCCACCCCTCCGGAACAGCGAACCCACCGCCATCGTCACCACGAGCCCGATGAAGACGAACCAGGGCCACGCCACCGCGTCCCGGGCCATCGCCCAGATCGCCACGACCGTGCCCACCCCCGCAATCATCCCGATGATCGCGCCGGCCTGGCTCACCCGCCGCGTGAGCACCCCCAGCGCGAACGCACCCAGCAGCCCGCCATACGCCATCGAGGCCGCGGCCAGCGCCACCTCCACCGCGGCCGAGCCCTCGGAGAGCGGGATGAACACGATGGCACCGGCAATGAGGAGCCCGGCCCAGAGCAGGGTGAACACCTTGCCCGCGCGCATCATGGCGCGGTCGCCGACCGGGTCGGCGGCCGGTGCGTCAGCCGCCCCCTTCCCCCGACCCACCAGCGGTCCCCAGAAGTCATACGCGCTCGCCGACGCCAGCGAGTTGATCGACGACGACAGCGACGACATGGCGGCCGCGAAGACCCCCGCGATCAGCAGGCCGCGCACGCCCACGGGCATCTCCGCGATGATGAAGCGCGCGAAGATCTCGTCCGAGCGCGCGAAATCGCGCCCTTCGAAGAACGCCCACAGCCCGAGCCCGACCAGCAGGAAGAGCGCGAACTGCCCGATCACCGCGAAGCCGCTGCCGATCAGAGCGCGCCGGCTCTGCACCGCGTCCCGGCAGGTCAGCAGCCGCTGCACGATGAGCTGATCGGTCCCGTGAGACGCCATCGACAGGAATCCCCCGCCGATCAGCCCCGCCCAGAAGGTGTAGGCCACCGCCGGCGACGCCGAGAAGTCGAACACCTGCAGCTTCCCGGCCGACTCCGCGTTCGCCAGAATCGCCGGCCAACCTCCGTCGACGGCGCCCTGCAGCAGCGCGAGCGCGATCAGCCCGCCCGCCACGTAGAGCCCCATCTGCAGCGCGTCCACCCACACCACCGCCTTGATGCCGCCGAAGTAGGTGTAGACGAGGGTCGCCGCCCCGATCACGAGGATCGACGCCGGATACGACCACCCGGTGATGATCGCCAGCGGGATCGCGGTCGCGAACAGCCGCACCGAGTCCGCCAGCAGCCGCGTGAGCATGAACACGCCCGACGCGAACCGCCGCGCACCGCCCCCGAAGCGCGTTTCCAGCAGCGCGTAGGCGGTGGACAGCTCGCCGCGGTAGTAGGCCGGCAGGAGCACCCACGCAACGACGGCACGGCCCGCGAGGTACCCCAGCGCCAGCTGCAGAAACGCCAGCGTTCCGAGATAGGCGACACCGGGGATGGAGAGGAAGGTAAGGGTGCTGGTCTCGGTTGCGACCACCGAGAGCATCACGGCCCACCAGGGAAGGTTGCGGCTGCCGAGGAAGTAGTCGGTTCCGCCGCGGTTGCCCCTTCCGAGCCAGGCCCCCCAGGCGGTGATCCCGACCATGTACAGGACGAGAACCGCCAGGTCGGGACCGCCGAAGCTCACGGGTTGCGCAGCCCCGGCGGCGTGTCCAGGATCGCGCGGGCCACGCGGTCGTGCACACCGCGCCTGAGCGGCACGTGCCGGCTGTTCTCGCGCGTGGGGTTCACGCGATTGGTCAGCAGTACGACCGCAAGCTCCTGCGTGGGGTCGATCCAGAGCGAGGTTCCCGTGTAGCCCGTGTGGCCGAAGGAGCGCGCCGAGAAGTAATCCCCCGCCGACGAGCGCGGCGAAGGCGTGTCCCAGCCCAGCGCCCGCGTGGACGCTTCCGATTGCCGCCGCGTGAAGCGGTCCACCGACCCCTGCGCGAAGATCGACACGGGCGTGAAGCGGGGCCGGTTGCACGGCAGCCCGGACACCTGGTCGGCGGTACAGGGTGCGGCGACGCCCCGGTCCAGCATCATCTGGGCGAAGACGGCCAGGTCGCGTGCCGAGCTGAAGAGTCCGGCGTGGCCGGCGACGCCCCCGATCGCGTGGGCGTTCTCGTCGTGCACGACCCCGTGGACGTGGTAGCCGCGGTAGGCCGCGTCGAACTCGGTGGTGGCCACGCGGTCCCACAGCGACGGCGCCGGGGTGAAGTCCGTGTCGGCCATCCCGAGGGGGCGCCACAACTCGTCCCGCAGGAAGGCGTCCAGCGGCTGTCCCGAGACGGTTTCCACGATGAACGAAGCGGTCATGAGCCCGATGTCCGAATAGACGGTGGTGTCCCCGGGCGGGTGGTCGAGCGGAAGGGAGCCGATCGCGTCCTCGTAGGCCGCGCGACCCTCCATCTCCAGGAAGAAGCGCCGGAATGGCACCAGGCCGGCGCGGTGCAGGAGCAGGTCGCGGATCGTGACGCGCGCCTTCGCGGCGTCACCGTCGCCCCACCAGGGCAGATGGTCGACCACGAGGTCGTCGAGCGCGATGAGGCCGCGCTGGGCGAGGATCATCACGGCCGAGGTCGTGCCGACCACCTTGGTGAGCGACGCGAGGTCGAAGATCGAGGCGGGGGTCACGGGGGGAGCGTCCGGGTCCCAGTCGAGGTGGCCGTACCCGCGCAGCCGTACGAGCTGTCCCCGCCGCACCACGGCCAGCGCCGCGCCCGAGGCGGCCGAGTCGGCGAGCGCGTCGAGGATGAAGTCGTCCAGCGCGGCAAGCGAGTCGGCGCTCATGCCGACCCGGGCGGGGTCCACCTCGCGCGGCGAGGCCGCGGCGCCGTCCACGCGGCAGAACGCGTCGGCCAGGTCGGCCTCGCGGTCCGGGGGCGGTGGCGCGAGAGCGGTCGCCGGGTGGTGCGGGCAAGACGGGACTGCGGGGCCGGGCCGCCACCGGCCGGGGCCGCCCGCCGGGCGCTCCTGGTCGTCTTCCTCCGCCGCCTCGCCACGGTCCGCCCCGGGGATGAAGCCCGCTTCCCGGAGCGGGTCGGGTCGCTCTTCCTCCCCCTCCGCCAGCTGTCCGGAGACGACACGGTCCAGTCCGTCGCCGATGGCGTGCAGCGGCGGAATCGAGATCGGCAGGCGGCCGGTGACGGGTGCGAGGCCGGCCACGGCCCGGGCGGCGGCCTGCTGCGAGACCTCCCAGCCTCCCCACGCGACCAGGTAGGTGCCCAGCTCCGGAAACGCGGAGAGGAGATAGGGGCTGCCGAAGGAGATCACCGCGGTGCGCGGGCCGTCCATGCGGTCGAGGCGTTCCACGAAGGCGCGGAACTCCGGCGGGATGCCGACCGACCCGACACCGGAGCGCGGCGGAACGTAGGCTCCCACGATGACGGCGTCGGACGCGCGGGCGGCGTGGAGCAGAGAGTCGTAGGTTGCCCAGGGCGTGTCCGGACCCACGCGGGCGGTGGCCACGCGGCCGGCATGGTTCCGCAGCGAGGCATCGAAGGTCCTGCCGGCCAGGAGGGCGTCGGGGCGCGCGTAGGTGACGCTGAGGACGCTGACGCCCTGGGCGAGCGGAAGAACGTGGTCGCGGTCCCGCACGAGGGTGAGCGAGGCTGTCGCGGCGCGTTCGGCCACGGCCCGGTGCTCGGCGGTCCCGACGCGTTCCGCGACGCCCGTGGGGTCGACCCGGCGTTCGCGGTGCAGACCCAGGCGGGCTTTTGCTTCGAGGAGGCGCCGCGCCGAGGCGTCGATCCGTTCGCGGCTGACGCGGCCGGACTCCACCGCCGCGGTTACGGCCTCGACGGTGACGCCGATGCCGTCGGGTGCGAGGATCACGTCGGAGCCGGCCTCCAGAGCCAGCACCGCGGCCTCGCCCGCGCCGTATCCATCCGTGATCGCGCCCATGCGCAGCGCGTCGGTGAAGAGGATGCCGCCGAAGCCCATCTCGCCCCGGAGCAGGTCGGTCATGAGCTCGGGCGACATTGTCGCCGGGCGATTGTCGCCGAGCACGCCCGGCACCGCGACATGCGCGGTCATCACCGCGTCCACACCCTCGTCGACCGCCATCTGGAACGGGAAGAGTTCGACCCGGTCGAGGCGGTCCCGGTCGGCGCCGATCACGGGCAGCTCGATGTGCGAGTCGGTCCGCGTGTCGCCGTGTCCGGGGAAGTGCTTGGCCGTGCTGAGCGCGCCGCCGGCCCGGGCCCCCCGGATGAAGGCCGCACCCAGGCGGCCCACGGCTTCCGGATCCTCGCCGAACGACCGCACGTTGATGACCGGGTTGTCGGGGTTGCTGTTGACGTCGAGCACCGGCGCAAAGAGCCAGTGGACGCCCACGGCCCGGGCCTCGACGGCGGTGATGCGGCCGTACTCGAAGGCGAGATCCTCGTCGCCCGCGGCCCCGAAGGCCATCGTCGGCGGGAAGCTCGTGCCCCCGCCCTGCGGCAGGAGCGAGGGAAGCGCGTAGCTGTGGTGGATGCGCATCCCCGGGCCGCCGTTCTCGAAGTCCGAGGTGACCAGGAGCGGTATGCGGGCCCGCGACTGCAGGCGGTTGAGCTTGGCGACGTAGGCATCCGGCACGCCGATTGAGATGGAGACGCCGCCCAGCCCCTGCTCCACCCACCCGAGCAGGTCCTGGAATTGGGGGTCGCTCTCCGACGCGTAGCCGCCGGGGATCCACGGGATGACGAGCTGGGCTACAGCCTCACGTAACGTCAGGGTTGCGAGGGTCTCGTCGACCCAGCGGCGGGCATCGGCGTCGAGTTCGGCGGCCGGGCTGGACGGCGTCGACAGGCCGCCTGGCGGCGGGCCCGGCAGGGTGCACGCGGCGAGAGTCAGGGCGGCTGCCGCGGCGAGCGTGGCCCGCCTCAATTCCCGGACGCCTCTTTACGGGGGATCTGCAGGCCGTGCCCGACATCGAAGCCGGCAATCCGGGTCGGTGCCCGCCCGGTGACCGCGATGCGGCCCAGAATCGCGTCGGCCGCGGCCCGCTCGGCCACCGGCACACCCGACCACGCGGTGAGATAGGTCCCGACCTCGGGAAACTCGGAAAGGAGGTACGGGTTCCCGAAGGCAACCACGATCGAGGGCCTGGAGGAGCGCGCAAGCGCCTTGACGAAGTCCATGGCGGGCTCCGGCAGCGCCACCGATCCCGACGCGGTCCTCACGCCGACGTGCAACGAAACGACCGTCAGCGCCGACCCGCGGGCCCGTGCGAGGATCGCCTCATAGTCGGCGTCGTCCGAATTCTGATCCACGTACGCGGTTCCGAGCCGCTGGTACGTCTGCCTGAGGCCCGCGTTGAACGCGCGCCCCGCGCGAATGTCGTTGGTGCGCCGGTAGGTGACCGAGTACACGCGCGCGGTCCGCGTCCCGAGAAGCGGCAGGAGGTCGCGCTCGTCCTTCAGCACCGTGATCGACCGCTCCGCCACCGCCTGGGCCACGGCGGTGTGCGGCTCGACGCCCACGAACTCGGCAACGCGCCCGAGATCCACCTGCCGCCAGCGATGAAGCCCCACACGCGCCTTCGCGTTGAGAATCCGGAGCACCGACCGGTCGATGCGCTCCTCGCTGACCCTGCCGGAGCGCACCGCCGCCATCAGCCCCGACCGCGCCGCCGCGAGGTCCGGGGGCATCAGGATCACGTCGGCGCCCGCCTCGATCGCGCGGACCGTGGCCTCACCGCGCCCGAAGGCGCGGTCGACGGCGGCCATGTCCATCGCATCGGTGATGATCAGGCCGTCGAAGCCCATCTCGCCCCGGAGCAGGTCGGTCATGACGGCGGGGGCCAGCGTCGCCGGCGTGCGGTCCCCGGTCAGTTCGGGAACCGTGATATGCGCCGTCATGATCGCGCCGAGATCGGCGCCGATGGCGCGGCGGAAGGGCCGCAACTCCACCGCGTCCATGCGCTCCCGGCCGACCTCGATGACAGGCAGCGCGATGTGGGAGTCCACGCCCGTGTCGCCATGGCCCGGGAAGTGCTTGGCCGTGGCGATCGCGCCCTGGTCCTGGATCCCGCGCACGAACGCGGCCCCGAGCGCCGCCACCCGCTCCGGATCCTCGCCGAACGACCGCACGTTGATCACCGGGTTCTCGGGATTGTTGTTGACGTCCAGCACAGGCGCGAAGGGGACGTGGACCCCGATCGCGAGCGCCTCGCGCGCCGTGACGCGCCCCATCTCGTAGGCGAAGCCGGGATCGCCGGTCGCGCCGACCGCCATCAGCGCGGGAAAGCGCGTGGCGCCGCCCAGAGGGATGATGGTGGGGACGTGCACGATCCCGTCGAAGCGAAAGCCGGCGCCGGCCTCGAGGTCGGAGCCGATCAGGAGTGGTACGCTGGACAGGGACTGGAGCCAGTTCAGCTTCGCCGCGACCTCGGTCGGCGAGCCCACCGAGACGATGACGCCGCCGACCTTGTGGTCCGCGACCATCGCCCGCGCCCGCGCCGCCGCGCGCGATCCCCTGGGCGCGAAGTCGCCGAAGATGAACGGCATCATCATCTGGCCGACCTTCTCCTCGAGGGTCAGCGTCTCGAGGGTGCGCACGGCCCAGTCGCGGCCATCGTACCATGCCTCGCGGCGCGCCTCCAAGCCGGGAGGGGGGGCGAATCGGTCGGGCCGGGCGCGGTCCTCGACGGGTGTGGGCGCGGAAGGCGTGGCGGGGGTAAGGGGCGCGGCGGCCGCTGCCCCGGGCGGCGGCGCGCCATCCCCCGTACCGCCGGAAGAGACGCTGCACGATGCGAGCGCCAAGGTCGCGGCGGCGAGCAGGATCGGGGCCGGTTTGGCGAGCGGGGCCGACCGGTGCCGGTGCCGTGCCGCGAGGAGGGGTGGAGGCGGGGATGGGGTGGAAAAGCGTCGTGAAGTCACGGGGTCGCTCCACGCTCCGTGGGGAACTGGCAGCCGAAAAAATGTAACGGCTTGCGGAATCTCTCGTGACGGCGTCGCGCCGACTCCGGACGGTCCGGCCCCGGACGGCGGCTCCGCGCAGACCGGACTATCGCGAACGAAGAGAAACCGACCGGATAATCTCTGGTGTCAGTTCCCGTCGCTCGTCAGCTATCTGGAGCAACTCTCGACTGGGTCTAGCTCTCCCGATATGGCTCCCATGCCACAACGTCGCGAGAACGCCTTCGCGCTTCACCGCTTCCACCGCTTCCACCGCTTCCACCGCTGGCGTAAAGTCGCTGTCCCCAGACAACAGCGCCATCTTTCCGATACGGTTCTTTCCGGCCAGCAGTGCCATGTCCACACCCAGCATGAGATCGACACGTTTTTGCTGGAACACTGGGTTGCCGACGGCGGACATCCCCCGGAAGGCGAGTTTACCTAACCGCACTTCAAACCTCGGAATGTGGCGGAGCGCGGTGAGAAAACGATGCCGCGCGGCGTATCGTGCCTTCTCGTCATCGGTCGGTGGATTGCTCTGGTACGGAAGGCAGTGATAGTAGTACGCCCGAAGTAGCTCATCGCCCTCGACCATGATGTCAACGAGACGTCCGAAGTCGATTTTCGCTTTGCCGTGGTCGTGCAGGAGGACCTTTTCGAGATACGCACCGTCAATGAACACCGCCGTCACGCCCATCGAAACCCCCGCCCGAAACAAGAAAGGGTCGGACGCGAGCCCGACCCTTTCGTTTTTTCCCACCATGCCCGCAGGAACGATGGGGTCCATTTAATGTCCTGCAGCCTAGCCGATGGTCCTCCCGTTGTCAACGAGCAGTCCTCTCCCCCAGCAACCCGCTGGCGTGCGCCGCGGCCGCAGGTTGCCGGCGTGGTAGAGCAAGGCCCAGATTCCTGCGGGGCTGGAACCGATGTGCGCCAGCGGCTGGCACTCGCTTCGAAAGGCTCTGGAAGACCGCGGGCCGGGCTCGCGGCTGAAACCGAGAACGGTGGGAGTCAAACAAGCGGGAGTCCGGGCTGTCGAACATGCAAACACATTCACCGCAACAAGATGCGAAACTACAACCACTTGCCGACCCGGCACCTTGCCGCCCTAGGTGCTCGCGTGGCTTTATCCAGGGACTCCTTGCCCTGTTCACGACAGCCCTGGCCGGTTCGGCCTCGTGCCAGGCGCCGGCCGAGTCCGCCAGCGACAATGCCGCCGTCCGCCCGGGCATCGAGGTGCTCCTGAGCGACTCCCTCGACCTCGTGAGGGGCCGGCGGGTCGGGCTGATCACCAACCACACCGGCCGCGACCGGAACGGCACGTCGAGCATCGACTTGCTCGCGGATCATCCCGAGGTGGAGCTGGTGGCGCTCTATTCCCCCGAGCACGGCATCCGCGGCAGCGCCGAGGCGGGCGTGAGCGTGGCCGGGGGCGTGGACGCCCGCACGGGATTGCCCGTTCACTCTCTCTACGGGGAGACCAGGGCGCCGAACGACGAGATGCTGGTAGGGATCGAAGTGCTCCTGTTCGACATTCAGGATGTGGGCGCCCGCTACTACACCTACCTGTCGACCATGGCGCTGGCCATGGAGGCCGCGGGAGAGCGCGGCATTCCCTTCGTGGTTCTCGACCGCCCCAACCCGATCGGCGGCGACCCCGTGCAGGGCAACATCCTCGACCCTGAATACTCAACCTTTGTCGGCCTTTATCCCGTCCCCATGCGGCACGGGCTCACGGCGGGCGAGTTCGCGCGGATGGCCGTCGGAGAATTCGGCGTTCGCGTGGACCTGAGCGTGGCGGTCGCGGACGGATGGCGGCGCACGATGCCCTTCGCGGACACCGGCATCCCGTGGATCGCGCCCTCGCCCAACATGCCTTCGGTGGAAAGCGCGCTGCACTACCCCGGCACCTGCCTCTTCGAGGGTACGCCCATATCGGTGGGACGCGGCACGGACCGGGCCTTCCAGCAGGTGGGCGCGCCGTGGCTGGACGGCGACGAGCTGGCGGCCCGGCTGCAAGCGCTCGCGGTGCCCGGCGTACGTTTTGTCGCGGTGAGCTTTGCCCCGGAGAACCCCGGCGACGGGAAGTTCGGCGGCGTGGAGGTCCAGGGCGTGCGCCTGGAAGCTGATGGCCCGGCATACGACCCGACCCTCGCCGCGTTGGCGCTCCTGGTGGAGACCCGGGCCATGTCGGGCGACCGCTGGAGCTGGCGTGTCGGCCACTTCGATCGCCTGGCCGGCACCGACGCGCTGCGGAACGCTCTGGACGCCGGCGTGTCCTACAGGGAGCTGGCGGAGGGTTGGGGGGATGGATTGGAGGAGTACGTCGCTCGTCGCGCGGCGTATCTCCTGTACCAGTAACGGAGAAACTGAAATGCAGTTGTGCCTGCGTAAGAATGCGTAAAATGTGTAAAATGCGTAATCGGCCCCTGGTGTCGCTCTTGTTTGCGGCTTTCGCGGTGGCCTGCTCGGATGAACCGGAGCCCACCGCGCCCCCCGTCGTCCCCGTCGATGCCGACCACCCCGACAGACAGGTGCTGATCGACTTCTACAACGCGACCGGGGGAGCCGGCTGGGACGACAGGGCCAACTGGGACGGTCCGTCGGCGATCGGCACCTGGCACGGGGTGACGACCAACGCCGCGGGCTTCGTCACCGAGCTGTCGCTGGAGAACAACAACCTGACGGGGTCGCTGCCCGCGGGGCTGGGCAACCTGGCGGAGCTGCGGAGGCTTGTCCTCAATGGCAACGGCCTGTCGGGGCGAATCCCGCCGGAGTTGGGGAACCTCGCCCGGCTCACCATGCTCAACCTGCGAGGGAATGCGCTGGACGGATCGATTCCTGCGGAGATCGGAGCCCTCGCGAGCGTCGACACCCTGGAACTGTTCGACAACGATCTGTCCGGGCCGATACCGCCCGCGCTCGGCAATCTGAGTTCGGTGCGCAGGTTTACCGTGGGGTGGAACGAGCTGTCGGGTCCGATACCCGCGGAGATCGGGCAACTGGACAACGCCACCTACATGAACTTCAGCCTGAATCAGCTGACCGGCACCATCCCGCCGGAGCTCGGGGACCTCGAGTCGATCCAGTTGCTGTCGGTTTCACGGAACAACCTCACCGGGACGATCCCGGACGAACTGGGTGACCTGGCGACCCTGGAGCGGCTGTACCTGTATCGCAACCAGCTGAGCGGGCAGATCCCCGAGGCGCTGGGGCAGCTTTCGCGCCTCGATCTCCTCTGGATCCACGAGAACAACCTCACGGGTCCCATACCGGAAGCGTTCGCGGACCTGACGGAACTGCAGAGGCTTGCCGCGCACGAGAACGGGTTGAGCGGCGCGATCCCGTCCTTTCTGGGCGGATTGCCGCTGACGGGCCTGTATCTGCGGGACAACGCCTTCAGTGGCCGTCTTCCGGCCGAGATCGGACGGGTCGGCACGCTGGAGTTCCTCGCGCTGGAGAACAATGCCGAACTGAGCGGCCTGATTCCGCGGAGTCTGCTGGACATCGAGTTCCTGGAGAGGCTGACGTTTGCGGGCACGGGACTGTGCGCGCAGCTGGACGACGAGTTCCAGGCCTGGCTCCGGACGGTGCCGAGCCGCAGCGGCGAGGCGTGCGACGCGGCCGAGATTGAGCGTTATGCCCTGGCCGAGTTTCACGAACTGACGGGCGGCGAATCGTGGAAAGACCGGAGCGCGTGGGCGAGCAGCGCGGGCGTCGAGGACTGGTATGGCATCGGGACACTGGACGGGAGCGTGGTCGAATTGTCGCTGGCCGACAACGGACTGGCGGGTCCCTTCGCGTCGGAGCTCGGTAACCTCGCCCGGCTGCAGGTGCTCGACCTTTCGGGGAACGACCTGACCGGCGCGTTCCCGGTAGCCGTCGCCGGCTTGCAGGCCCTGACCGAGTTGCGTGTGGCCCGAAATGCGGGGCTGGAGGGCGCGCTGCCCTTCGCGCTGCGGTGGCTGGAGGACCTGCAGGCACTCGATCACGATGGAACCGGCCTGTGCGCGTCCCCTGCGCCCGCGTTTCAGGATTGGTACGCCGCGATCGAGGAAACCGCGGGCGCGATCTGCGACAACCCGGAACAGGTCACGGTGTCGCTGGGGACGGTCTACCTCACGCAGTCGGTGCAGACGCCACGCCGGAGCGTGCGCCTGGTGGCGGGCCGGGACGCTTTCCTGCGGGCATTCGTCACGGCGGAGGAGCCGAGAGGGTTCTTCGAGCCGGAGGTGGTCGCGGTGTTCACGGGGCCGGGTGGAGACGAAGTCCACCGCGTGGTGATGACCCGCGATGCCAACCAGATTCCCGCCGCAGCCGACGAGGGCGACCTGAAGCTGTCGTACAACGCCGTGATCCCCGCCGAGGTTGTCGAGCCCGGCGTGCGCATGGCCGTCGAAGTCGACCCCGAGGGGGCCCTGCCGCTCGCCCCGGAAAGCCGGACGCGCTTCCCGGAGGAAGGCAGCGACTCGCTGCACGTGGTGCAAGTGCCTCCCTTGCGGCTCACGGTGGTGCCCGTGGTGGAGGCGGACCAGCCCGACAGTTCCGTGGTGGAATGGACTCGCGGGATCAACCGTGACAGCCCGCAACTGAGTCTGCTGAGGCACTCGTTTCCGATCGGCGAGTTCAACGTCGTCTCCCACGCGGTCTACGTCACTTCGCTGGACCTCACGACCGAGTCCGGCCAGCACGGGCTGCTGAACGAGCTCGACGCCCTGCGGACCTCCGAGGGCGGCACCGGCCACTATTACGGAGTCGCCGCAAGCGTGAACGGGTTCGTTCGGGGATGGGGCCGGCTGCCGGGCTGGATCGGCATGGGCCAGGCGAGCCCGACCACACTGACGCACGAGGTGGGTCACAACCTGTCACTCCGGCACGCTCCCTGCGGCGGCCCCGAGAACGTGGACCCCGCCTTCCCGTACCGGGACGGGAGCATCGGCGTGTGGGGCTACGACTTCCGCGACGGCTCCACGGTGTCGCCGGACCGCAACAAGGACATCATGACCTACTGCACCAGCCGGCCGTGGCTCAGTGACTACTACTTCGAGAAGGTGATCGACTATCGGGCCGGGATCGCCGGTGACGTTGCGCGGGCGCATGTCTCGGCCGCGACAGCATACAACGCCGGCGCCCAACCGTCCGGCGAGATGCTCGTGCTGTGGGGCGGCGTGCTCGGGGGTGAACTGCGGCTGGACCCGCCGTTTGCGATGCGCACGGCCGCGCGGCTGCCCGACGAATCCGGCCCGTACCGGATCCTGGGGACCGGGTCCGACGGCCGTTCCCTGTTCTCGCTCGATTTCACGCCCGGAGAGGACGGGTACGGGAACGGCCACTTCTTCTTCGCGGTCCCCATCGAGCCCGAGTGGGCCGGCGCGCTGGAGAGGGTCGTGCTGGTGGGGCCGGAAGGCGTGGTGGCGATCGACAACGACGACGAGCGCGCGTTGACGGTGGTGACGGAGCGCCGGACGGGGCGGATCCGCGCCATCCTGCGGGATTGGGAGGCGCCGCTGCCGACGGCGCTCGGGGCGCCGGGCGCGTTCGAGGTGACGACGACCCGGACGCTCAGAGACGCCGTGGACGCCGGGAGGTAGCCGCAGGCGTCAGCCCCCGGTCACCTCCAGGAACTTCTCGAAGAGGGCGCGCGCGACGGGACCGACGTGTCCGTCCCCGATCATCCGGTCGTCCACCCGGATCGCCGGCCGCACCTCGGTGGTGGTGCCGGTGAAGAAGACCTCGTCGGCGCCGTACAGCTCGCTCAGCGGAATGGCGCGCTCCTCGACCGGAATGCCGAGTTCGCCGGCCAGTTCGATCACGAAGTCGCGGGTCACGCCGTGCAGGATGTAGTTGGACTTGGGCGCCGTCGTGAGCACCCCGTCGAAGACCGCGAAAAGGTTGTTGTGGGTGCCTTCGATCGCGATCCCGTCCCTTACGAGAATTGTGTTGCTCACGCCCGCGTCCACCGCGGCCTGCTGCGCGAGCACGTTGGGCAGCAGCGCGATCGCCTTGATGTCCGCACGGGCCCAGCGCTGGTCCGGCATGGTGATCGCCCTCGATCCCAGCGCCCAGTTGTCCATCGAGGGGCGGTGGTACTCGTTCGCGAAGGCGTAGACCGTCGGTTGAACGGGGGGATCCGGGAAGGCGTGCGTGCGGGGCGCGACGCCGCGGGTGACCTGCACGTACACGTACGCGACCGCGACATCGGCCAGGCCGTTTCGGGCGAGGAGTTCCAGCTTCACATCCTCGAGCGGTGCGGCATCGTAGTCGATGGCAATGGCCGCGAGTCCCTTTCTCATGCGCGCCAGGTGTTGGTCCCAGCGGAAAAGGCGTCCGCGATAGGCCGGCGTCACCTCGTAGATCCCGTCGGCAAAAAGGAAGCCGCGATCGTTGACCGAGACCGTGGCCTCGTCCTTGGGCAGGTACTCTCCGTTCAGGAAGACGACGCTCATGCGCGGGCGCCTCCGCGCTGGAGCTTGTCGAACTCCTCAAGAAGTTCGGCCTCGCGAATCGGCGGCTCGTCCGCGGCTTCGCCTTCGGCCGCGTCCGCCTCCGATCCGTCACTCGTGGCGCTGTCGGCCGCTTCGCCGGCACCCCTGCCCGAACCGATCCGTTTCGGTGCTTCGCCGGCGCCGGACGGGAGCAGGCCCATTTCCGCCTTGAGCGCGGCCAGCCTGTTGTCGACGTCGACGTCACCCGACCCCGACTCCAACCGGAGGAACTCGGATTCCAGCGTGTCGCCGGCCAGAGCCTCGGTCACCTCGGCGTGGGCCAGACTGCGCCGCTCCTCCTCCTCGATCTTCTCGGCCATGCGATTGAAGGCCTCGAAGGCGGAGGTGTCCGACAGCCCGGACATGGTCTCGTGGATGCGCTTCTGCGCCTGGGCGCGCTTCTGCTTCGCGATGAGGAGGTTCCGCTTGCGCTTGGCCTCTTCGATCTTGTCGTTCAGCTGGCGCAGCGATCCCTTGAGCTTCTCGGTTTCCTGCGCCTGCGCCTGCCAGGTGCCCTCCAGGACGGCCGCGCGGTCCGCGTGCTCCTGCTGCCGGATCAGGGCCTGCTTGGCGAGGTCGTCACGTCCTTCCTTGACGGCCAGCATCGCCCGGTGCTCCCAGTCGCGCGTCTGCTTGACTTCTCCCTGCAGCTGGCCCTTGAGCTTGCGCTCGTCGGCGATGGCCGCCGCGACCTCGCGCTTCGCCTTGGCCAGCTGATCCCGCATGTCGAGGATGATCTGGTTCAACATCTTTTCCGGGTTTTCCGCCCGGGAAATGAGATCGTTGATGTTCGACTTGATCATCGTCGAGAACTTGCTGAAGATGCTCATCTCCTATTCGCCCCCTCTGGTGCCTGCCAAGGCCTGAATACGCGATACATGGGACGATGCCGCGAGTTGAACGCTCTCCAGCGACGCCTGCAGCTCGTCGAAATCGAGGTTGCCGAGCTGGAGCGTGTCGCTGAGGATGAGTTCACCCGCTTCGATCCCATAGGCCCCGTGAATCACATCCGTGGCGTTGAGCCTGAGCAGTGTCTCGTAGAGGCCGCCGAGGTCCTGCTGGTCCGTGGGCAGGTCCATGACCTTCATGCGCACGAGCAGCAGCGGCTCGGAGTGGTGAACGACGATCGGGGCACCGCCGTTCTCGTTGCGGACGAGGAACATTCCGTCGTCCACTTCGTCGAAATCCGCGTCCATGCGGATCAGGTAGCTTTCAAGGTCGTCTCGGGTAACCATGACCGTTTCCCTCCAGGGTCGGGCGAAGGTGGCAAGCCGGAACGTAACACAGCCGGCCGTGTCGTACCAACGCCCTACGAGCCTGCCTGTCGGCGCGGTTTCCGGGTCGCGCGGGACTCGTCGTCCGGGCCCGTCGGTGCCACCGCTCAGCCTGCCGGGTCGGTCCGTCCGGCGCGCCCCGATACCTCCTGGCGCGTTGCCAGAAGCGGCGCCAGGTATTGGCCCGTGTACGAAGCCGGGTCGTCGGCCACGCGTTCCGGTGTCCCTTCCACGACAATACGTCCGCCGGCCTCTCCGCCTTCGGGGCCGAGGTCGATGATCCAGTCCGCGGTCTTGACGACGTGGAGGTTGTGTTCGATGACCACGACCGTATTGCCGCGCTCGACCAGGCGGTGCAGGACCTTCAGGAGAATACGGACATCTTCGAAGTGAAGACCCGTCGTCGGCTCGTCGAGGATGTACATCGTCCGGCCCGTGGCCTTCTTCGAGAGTTCCGCCGACAGCTTGATCCGCTGTGCCTCGCCACCCGACAACGTGGTCGCGCTCTGGCCGAGCCGAATGTACCCGAGACCGACGTCCGCCAGCGTCTGCAGGCGCCGCTTGATCTGGGGCACGGCCGAAAAGAACTCGAGCGCCTCGTGAACCGTCATGCGCAGGACATCGGAGATGTTGCGGCCCTTGTAGTAGATGTCCAGGGTCTCGCGGTTGTAGCGGCGGCCCTTGCAGACGTCGCACGAGACGTACACGTCGGGCAGGAAGTGCATTTCGATCTTCACGAGGCCGTCGCCCTTGCAGGCGTCACAGCGCCCGCCCTTCACGTTGAACGAGAACCGGCCCGCCAGATAGCCGCGGATCTGCGCCTCCGGAACCCCGGCGAACAGCTGGCGGATCGGGGTGAACAGACCGGTGTAGGTGGCCGGGTTGGACCTGGGCGTGCGGCCGATGGGCGACTGGTCCACTTCGATGACCTTGTCCACGTCGGCGAGGCCTTCGATCCGGTCGTGCGCCCCGGCGATGGACCGGGAGCGGTAGAAGTGCCGGGACAGCGCGCGATAGAGCGTGCCGTTGACGAGCGTGGACTTGCCCGAGCCGCTTACGCCGGTGACGGCGATGAAGCAGCCGAGGGGAAAGGCCGCGTCGATGTGCTTCAGGTTGTGCTGGGATGCACCCCGCACGGTGAGACACCGCGACGGGTCGGGGCGGCGGCGGCGTTCGGGAAGCGGAATCTCGAGATCCCCGCGCAGGTAGGCGCCGGTCACGGATTCGGGGTGGTTCTGCACGTCCTCCAGCGAACCGGCCGCCACGACCTTGCCACCGGCCAGTCCGGCACCCGGACCAAGGTCGACGATGAAGTCCGCCGCCCGGATCGTGTCCTCGTCATGCTCCACGACAAGGACGGAATTCCCGAGGTCCCGCAACTCCTTGAGAGTGTCGAGCAGGCGATGGTTGTCGCGCTGGTGCAGTCCGATCGACGGCTCGTCGAGGATGTACAGGACGCCGACCAGCCGGCTTCCGATCTGGGTGGCCAGCCGGATCCTCTGTGATTCGCCTCCCGACAGCGTCGCCGCCGAGCGGCTCAGCGACAGGTAGTCCAGCCCGACGTTGCGCAGGAAGCCCAGACGCTCCCTGACCTCCTTCAGAATCGGTCCCGCGACCTCGGACGAAAGGGGCTCCCCAGGGGCAGGCTCGACATCGGCTGGCAGGGACTCCCCCGTCACGGGCAGCGAGCGGATGAATCGCAGGACGTCGCCAATCGGCTGATCCGTCACGCTGCTGATCGTGGCACCGCCGATTCTCACCGACCTCCCGAAGGGACCCAGGCGCGACCCCTCGCAGGCGGCGCACGTCTGGCTGGACATGTACCGCTCCAGCTGCGACCGCACGTGTTCGGAGCTCGTCTCGCGGTAGCGGCGATCGACGTTGGCGACCACCCCCTCCCAATAGTCCTCGTAGTGGCCCCTCATCTTGCCGGCGTTGTACGGGAAACGGATCTTCATCCTCCCCGAACCCATGAGCATCGCGTCCCGCGCCTCCGGGGGCAGATCCCGCCACGGGGCCCGGGGATCGAACTCGTAGGCCGCCGCCAGGCCGGGGATCACCGAGCCTCGCAGGTGCCCGCCGGGTTCACCCCAGGGGATGATCGCGCCCTCGAGAATCGACAGAGACGGGCTTCCCACGAGCAGCGCCCCGTTCACCTCCCTGGTCGTTCCCAGCCCGCCGCAGTCCTGGCACGCGCCGTGGGGCGAGTTGAAGGAGAAGACGCGCGGCTCGAGTTCGGGAAAGCTGGTTCCGCAGTCGGCGCACGCATAATGTTCGCTGAAGAGGTGGGACACGTCCCGTCCGCCCCGGCGTTCCAGCACCTGCACGACACCGTCCGCGGCGCGGAGCGCGGTCTCCACCGAGTCCGACAGCCGGACGCGATCCTCCTCCTTCACCACCAGCCGGTCCACGATGATCGCGATATCGTGGTTCTCGTACCGATTCAGCCGCGGGATCTCGCGCAGGTCGTACACCCGGCCGTCCACCAGGGCGCGCACGAAGCCCTCGCGGCGAGCGCGGTCGAAGATGTCCCTGAACTGGCCCTTGCGCCCCCGCACCAGCGGCGCCAGCACCTGGATACGGGCGCCCTCCTGCATTCTCAGGAGCTGCTTGACGATCTGCGTGGCCGGCTGGCGCACGATGGGAAGGTCGCAGCGCGGACAGTAGGGGGTCCCGGCGCGCGCATAGAGAAGTCTCAGGTAGTCATAGATCTCGGTCACGGTCCCGACCGTCGAGCGCGGGTTCTTCGACACCGTCTTCTGTTCGATCGAGATCGCCGGCGACAACCCCTCGATCGCGTCCACGTCGGGCTTTTCCATCAGGCCGAGAAACTGCCGCGCGTAGGCGGACAGGGACTCGATGTAGCGGCGCTGGCCCTCGGCGTAGATGGTGTCGAAGGCCAGGGACGACTTGCCAGAGCCGGACAGGCCCGTCACGACGACGAGCCGCTCACGGGGAATCTCGAGGGAGATGTTCCGCAGGTTGTGTTCGCGCGCGCCGCGGACGACCAGATGCACCTAGTACCCCCACTCCCTGAAGAACGAAAACCCCCAGATCCGGGCGAGTTCGAGGGACAGGTCACCCAATCCGCGATACCGTTCACGGGTGCATTGACCCTCGTAGAAGCCTTCGAGAGTCACGTCCTTCGGCATCCCGACCTCGACCCGCACGCCACCGCTGCTCACGGGCAGGGTCGGATCGGCGCAGAACCCCCTCTGATAGACGCCCGTGAAGAATACATCATCCAGCAGGTACCACCCCACTTCCACTTGCAGGGACGACGCTCCGAACGCGGCGCCGGCCTGGCTCTGCTCCGCTTGCGACACGGAGAGATGGTCCACATCCAGTTCGCGCGCAAGGAGGTACCCGATCTGGTTGGCCACCTGTCCCCACAGAAGGTTGCTTGTGGCACCCACCGACGCCGTCACGCCCTCGTCGACAAATGCCGAGGTCGGGCGTCCCAGCAGGAGGTAGTTGACCAGGTCCGCCTCGGACATCGCGATCTGCGAGTCGCTGGAGAGCGTCGGAACGGGAGACAGCAGCGTGCCGGAGATGTCCGCGGTGATCACCAGCGGCTCGCCCTCCCGGGTGCGCAGCCGATCCTCGGCGGTGATCGATACCCCGGGGTTGAAGCCCGGCGTGCCCACGAACTGGAATCCGCCTTCGGTAATCCTGAGCGTACGCGGGCCCAGGTTGTAGGTGCCCCGCACCACTTCCATCTCGCCCTGGAGCGTGAGCTGGTTGCCCTGACGGTCGAAGGTCAGAGACAGATCACCGGCGGTCTCGACGTTCAACTCTCGCGAGCGCAGCCAGTTGCCTCGTCCGATCTGTACGTCGATGAGGACGCGAAGGTTTTCCAGGAACTGGTTCCGCGCACGGACGGTCTCGGCGCTTGCGTCCTCGGTCTGGTCGGCGGAGCCTATTTGCGCCGTGGCGGCGCTGAACAGGATCGGATCGTACAGGTCGATCACCTGGGCCGCGCGCCGGAACTCCTCGATGAAGACCGTGCCGTCGGTGACGGTTATTGCGCCCTCGACAAAGGGAGCGTTGTATGCTCCCGTCAGGGTGATCGAGTCCCCGCTCATCGCCGCCTCCATGTCGCGGCGATCGATCGCCTGGAACTCGCGGGCCCAGAAGGCAAGGTCGAGCTGCACATCGCTGAGCCGGCCCGCGTTGACCTCGCCACGTACCTCCAATGTGCCACCGGACGCCGCGGTTCCGTCCACCACGACCGTTCCGTCGGTGCTGAGCTGCATCCCGATGTCGACGTCCGTGAGGCGCACGCCGAGCGGCGCAAGCAGACCCGTCCCCTCTGCAAGGCGGAGTGTCCCGGCAGGTTCGAAATCGGACGGCGTTCCTCGCAACCGGACATCGCCGGTCAGGTGCCCCCCGACGTCCTCCATCCCCTTGATCACTCCCAGGACCATCGCGGCCGGAAACAAGTCGACGACGATGTGGAGATCCACGTCGCGGTCCGGGATCCGGTCCTCGACGGCCATGAGGCGGAGATCCAGCGGCACCGAGCCGTTGACGTGAAGCGTGCGCCCCGCCTGGACCCAGGAATCCAGCTCCAGCGTGAGGCTGCCGTCCGTGTAACGCCCACTCGCGGTCACCGTGTCGAATGCCACGGTCCCGTACGCGACATCGGCAACACGAACCGAACCTGCCCACCCGGGGTCGGGGCCGGGTCCGCGCGCACGCAGGCCGGCCGACACGATGCCCGTGGGAGGGTCCTCCATCTGCAGGAGTTCCCCGACCACGGACAGATCGAGGTTGGCGACGTCCAGTTCGAAATCCGAGTCGCCGCCCTCACGCGCCAGGTGGCCGTCAGCGTACATTCTCAACCCGTCGGCGCCGGGGCGGATCAGGCCGAAGTCGTTGATGGTCAGCGCCGCGTCGTCCCACACGAAGCTCGCCGGGCCCATCAGGCCCCAGCGCCGGTCCGGCAACACCAGCGTCAGGCGGTCGAGATCGAGTCGGCCGCCGTCTTCCTCAAGGCGAAGCACGGCCTGTGCCTCGTAGGACTCCCGGTCCGAGCGGGTAACGAATGCGTGGAGCCGTCCCCCCGCGCCGAGCGCGTATGTCGCCGTGACGCGGGCGGAGTCGAGCGCGCGGTTGTCCAGCAGCATCGAGTCGGCCGTGATCGTGCCGTCCAGCAGCAGTTGCGGGGGCGGGCGGGCGGGTGCGCCCGGGGACGGGGGAGGGGCGATCCACGCGGGCGCAACGTTGAGGCCTTCGGCAGTGAAGTCGGCATGGACCGTGCGGGCCGAGTTGACGCCGTACTCCAGTGCCTCGATCGTGGCGGTGGTGCGCGCCGAGAGGTCGCCGATCGCGCCCGCGAGCCGAATCTCGCCGAGCACCTCGCCGTCGAAGCGGATCTCGCGCGCCAGCGGGAACGTGTCCGGGTCCACACCGTCGAACTCGATCATCACATCCTGTTCCACGGTCGTCAACTCGTCCCAGGCGACCATGCCCTCGCCCATGAAGACGGGGCGAAGTGAACGGATCGACGGCGAGGACACGGACAGAATCACCCCCTCGCCCTCCACGTCGGGAACCAGTCCCAGGCTCCCGCCCCGACTGCGGACCACCAGCCCTCCCGCGTCGGCAAAGAGGGACTCCACGTGCAGGAGCCCGTCGTCGTCCGCCCAGATGTTCACGCCGAGCGAATCGAGTCGCAGCGCCCCGATTGTGGACGGGCCCACTTCGAGCACGAGCGCGCCGCGCAGCGACGCGAAGTCCAGCCCCCGGCCGTCCAGGCTGGCGGTCCCGGACACGACGGTGGAATCCGGCAGCCCGGCAATCAGCTCCGAGAGACGCAGGGCTTCGGCCGAGGCGGCCAGCCGATACCCGGCGGCCGGATCGCGGACATCGACGACGCCGCGCAGGTCGAGGGCACCCGCCGTGGTCTGCAGGCTGGCGAGCACGTCCAGTTCGGCCAGGCTTCCCGCCACGGCAACGGTACCCTCCACGTCGCCGGTCAACGGGAAGTCGGGATCGAACTCGCGGACCAGGGAGAGCGCCACGGGATCGAGGGAGGCCTCCAGATCCACCACCGAAATCGCGGTGTCGCCGTAGAGCGTGCCCTCGATGCGCACGGCGCTGCGGGTGTCGGCGTCTAGGGCGTGGTCCGCGGCCGCCCTGATCTCGATGCCGCTGCGAAGCTCGCCCGTGGCTTCGAGGCTCATCCGGCCGCGACCGATCCAGGGAATCGCGGGGAAGAAGGCGGCGAGCACTTCGTAGTCGAGGGCATCGACCTCGAGCGCCACGCCCTCCAGTCCCCACGACTCCAGGAGCGTCCCGCCTCCGGAGACCACTGCGACGGTGTCGCCCGCGTCCTCCCGGAGCATCGCGACCGCGCCGTCGATCGCGAGTTGTCCGGCAACTCCGTCGAAGCCGATGTCACCCGCGAGCCGCCCGGAGACGGGCACGTCCACGCCCAGCCATCGCTCCACGTCGGCCGTCGTCAGCGCCTCCAGCGCCACACGCAGACTGCGGAACCGGACGGAGTCGCCCAGGGACACCCCTCCGTCGATCGCCACGCGTCCCGACTCGGCCTCCACCACTCCGTCGTCCACATCGATGTGCACGCCGCGCCCGTCGACCGCTATTCGCGCCGCGCCGCGAGCCGTCTCGTCTTCGAACCGCGTCCTCACCCAGTGAAGGTCCTCGAGGGCCAGTCGCTCGAACTGCAGATCGAGGACGTACTCCGCGCCGGCAGCACCACCGACGTATGACACGCTGCCGCTGCCCACCGATCCGGGCAGTCGAAAGCTGTCCGCGTTCAGTGTGATCCCCTCGGCAACGGCCTCGATGGCGCCGCTGAGCGCGGCCAACTCCAACCATCCTCCACCGACGGGGAAGGACAGGTTCGCGCGCTCCACTTCCGCGGCGAAGAAGCGCTCCCCGCCAGGCTGGAAATCGACCTGCGCCAGCTCCATATCGATCCGCTCCACGTTCGCCTGGCGACCGGTCTCGTCCCTCAGGATCACGGTGCCGCCGTGAATCCGGGCACCCCTTACGACCAGGGCCGGATCCGCCGGCTGGTCGGGGATGGACGCGGCGGGAGGCTCATCGTCGGCGCCTCTCCGGGTAAGCAGCGCCCCCAGGTCGAGGCGTTCGCCGGGGGCGGGCTCGAGATTGACCACGGGCTCCCAGACCTGAAGGTCGGCAATGGCGGGCGAACCCAGAACCAGTTCGGCGACCGAATAGCGCGCACGCAGCGAGTCGGCGGCCAGGACGGGCCGGCCAAGGCTGTCCGTGAGTTCCACATCCACCAGCGTGGCGCCTCCGAGCAACCCTCCGGGCCCCACGGAACCGATGTGAATCGTGCCGTTGACCGCCGGCCGCAACTTCTCCAGAGCCCATTCCAGCGCCAGCCCGCGGCCGGTCTCCGTCCGGCTGATCGACAGGGCGGTGGTCACGCCGGCGGCAAGGAGAATGCCGGCCACCACGATGGCCCGCGTCAGCACAACCGTCAGCCATGCCCATCTTCTCTTGCGGGCGTCTGCCCCCGATCCGCGAGAGGTCGGCGCGCTGCTCATGCGTCAAAACGCCTGACCGATGGAGAAATGGAGCTGGAACCGGCGAAACGAGAATCCGGGGTCGTCCCCGAACAGCACCGGCAGTCCCTGCACCGCCAGGTCTTCCGACACCACCCAATCGATGAACTCGGGTGCTTCGCCCGCCGGCGCGATGTCGATCCGGTCCGACTCCACATCGGCGCCGGGGACGAAGGGCCGAATCTGCGAAGTCACGACCTGTAGCGGCTCCAGGCCGCGGAAGGAATAGGCGACATCGACGCGAACGGGCCCAAGGCGCGTGTTGTAGCGCAGTCCGACGCCCGGAGAGACCTCCAGATCGCGAAGGTTGAAGTCCTCCGGCCAGACCTGGCCGACATCGACGAACGCCGCCCCGCCCAGCAATCCGTCTGCCAATTGAACACGAAGCTCCGCGCTGGCTTCCAGCGTCGCCAATCCACCGATGGGCCTCACCTGGTAGAAGGTCGACCCGGCGAGCGCCGTCCCATCGCAGATGAGTTCTCGCACCGCGGTCGGCGGACAGGTCGGCGTACCGTCGGCTGCGCGGCGACGCAGCAGCTCCTCCACCGGAATCGACAGGCTTCGAGGACCCAGCGTGCTCTGGGCGAATCCCCGCAGACTGTTCGCCCCTCCGCCGTAGAATCGCTTCTGGGAAGGGACGACCTCCGCGAAGCGGTTCTGCCCCGTGAGCCGGTCCTCCAGACCCCCCGGACTGATCTTGCCCGCCCGCACCCTCAGTGCAATGACCGTTCGCCGGTCGATCGCCCGGTACGCGCTGCCATCGACGAACGCCCGTACATAGGAATAGTCCGACCCGGTGAGCCTGTCGGCGACCTCGAGGTCGACAAGCGCGCGGAAGCCACGGGTGGGACTGAACAGTTCGTCGGTCTCGTCCCGGTTGAGCGACACCGTCAGGGGGGAGAGCCAGTTGGTGCCGGAAAGCACCTCGATGTCGTCCGGTGAGCAGGCGAGGAACGTCGCGCAGAGCGTGACCTCGGCGGCGTACAGGCGGCTCAGCTCGGGGCGCAACCTCACATTCGCGAAGGAGTTGATTCCCAGCGAGCGTCTCACGGTGAAGTCCAGACCGAACGCGTCGCGCACGAAGATGTTCTTGCGGGACTGGCGCTCGGCAAAGAGCCCGGCCAGGAGACTTGCCCTTCGCGAGATGAAGCTGGGCTGATTGAAATCGAGCCCCACGAGCCAGTTGACGCGTCCAAAGGCGTCCGTGCCGGCCTGTGAGCACAGGTGTGTCGACTGGAGAGACGAGGCGAGAAGGTTGGACACCAGCGCCCTGGCCTGCAGAATGCGCCCGCCCCCGGCGAAGTTTCGGCTGGCCCAGCGGCCCTCGACGTTGAGGCACTCCGCACTGTTGAGCCCGCCGCCCGCCCGCACCCTGCGCGCGTCACCCTCCACCACCTGGACCAGGATGGGCATGACCGAATCGGACTCGATGCGGGCACTGTCGGGTCCGACCCGCGCACGAGCCACAATCTCCAGCTCGTGGAGGCTGCGCTGCGCCTCCCTCATCCGGCTCTCGCGGTAGAGTTCGCCCTCGCGAAACGGGAGCCGGTCGAGAATCGCGGGCTCGTCGAGCAGTTCGTTTCCGACGACCTGTATGGGTCCGAATGTGTTGACCGGCCCAAGGTCTACGCGATAGCTCACGGATGCCCAGTCGCTTCCCGCGGGCAGGAAGGTGCCGCGAAAGACCTCTGCATGGGCGAATCCCGCGTTTCGGAGCCGACGGGTCAGCGTGTCGCTGGCCTCCTGGAGGAGAAGGAAGCTGAGCGGGTCACCGACGCCGATGGGGAATTCCGCGGCTTCGACCAGCGCCGGCGGGAGCGTGTCGCCGACGAGGCTGATCGACCCGATCCTGTACGGTTCCCCCTCGTCGATCCGGAACTGGATGACCACGCTTCCTTCGTCCGTACGGGACATGGCGGGTTCGATGACAACCCCGCGGAAGCCGTGCGCGAGATAGAGCCACCGGAGCCGCTCCACGTCATCGTCCAGAATGCGGGAACTGAAATAGGACCGGTCACGCCCCCAGTCGATCCCGAGCGCACAGGTCGTGACGGACAGTATGAACGGACAGCTCGAGGACTGTGTGAACACGGCGCGACGCAGTTCAACGTCGGTGAAAGCCTGATTGCCGAGGAAATCGACCGTGGCGACCTCCTCGTCACCGTTCTGCCCACCCGCCTCGGCCACCAGGGCGCCAAGCCCCAGCACGGCGACGAGGAAGCCGCCCGCGCACCGAGAGCGGCGAGGCGCCGGGCCGGCGTTCCATCTGTGCCGCGCCGGTTCGCTCACCTGCGTGCAATGTAAAGCAAACATTACATTATGTAAACTATAATATACATTCGGTATTCTCTGTAGGGCTCCGCAGCCCTTTGCCGCCACTACGCGGTAGGTATCGCCTGGCGACCCGCGGTGGTGTAGTGCCGACGCTCGGCGGGCTGGAACTCCCCGGCTTCGGTTGAATAAAGATACGCAGTGACCTCCAGGCCCGACGCCAGCACCCGGATCAGGTTGAGTGAGTTCCTTCCTTCCTCGCTTCCGCGCCCGCGGCTGGAAGTGGTGGTCCCGGCCAGCACAATGGGTACGCCGTCGCGCGCGGCATCGGGGCCAGTCCGGCTCCAGCCCAGGTGCGTCCGGTGAATGTGCCCCGATAGAACAAGATCTACACTCCACCGGCCAAGTTGGTTCAGCACCCGGCGAGCGCCCCGCATCGGGGGTGCGGAATCTCCGTCGGCCGGCATGACGAGATTGTGATGGACCACGAGGACCCGAAGTGCCCCCTCCGGGGCTGCACGGAATGCGGTGGCTGCGAAATCCAGCTGGTTGCGATTCAGCCGTCCGTTGACGATGGCTGACAGGGGCGACGACGAGTTGAGGGCGACAAACCGCAGTCGCCGCCCGCCACCTCGCGGCTTCATATCGAGCACCGTGTCCAACTCGGGCGCGATGCTGGCCCGGTAGTTCCGATACGGCGCGAAGAGCCTTTCCCACACACGATACAGGGGAACGTCGTGATTCCCAGCCGTCGTCACCAGGGGCCGCGGCCCCAGGTCGTCCAGGAACGCCCGGGCCGCTCTGTATTCTCCGACCTTGGCGCGTTGGGTCAGATCCCCCGAAACCACGACCGCTTCGGGATCCCGTTCGGCCACGAAGCGCAGTAGTGCCGCCGTAACCACCGGCAGGTGCGGTCTTCCGAAGTGGACATCCGAGACATGGAGGATACTCACACGGCAGCTGTGCCCTTCCTGTTCCTGAGCCTCAAGACCCAGACCGTGCCGAAGGCGACCAGGAGCAGGGATATCAGCTGCGCCAGGGTGAACACACCGAAGAACCGGTCGTCCTTGGCGCGGAAGATCTCCACGAAGAAGCGCTCGGCGCCAGCCAGGGCGAGCCAGACCATGAACAGCCAGCCGGCCCTGTGATTGTGACCGCGCAGGCGCCACAGGAGCAGGAAGATCAGCGTCGAGATGCCCGTCTCGTACAGCTGGGTGGGATGCACGGGCAGAACCTCTCCGTACTTTTCGATCAGCGCCGGATCGATCGTGATTCCGAACTGGCTGCTCATTGCGCTCGCAGTGGTGGGAGGCAAGCCGTTGGGAAACGCGATGCCGACCCAGGAGTCGGTCGGACGGCCATAGTCGTCCCCTACCAGAAAGCACCCCAGGCGACCCACGCCGTAAGCCAGCGCGAGGGCGGGGGCCGCGGCATCGGCCGTCTTGCCCAGGGGCAGCCCGAATGTGCGAATGCGCCAGACGACGAGTACCGTCGCGAGCAGGAATCCGCCGTACCACACCATTCCGCCACGAGAAAACAGCATCCCTGCAGGGTCGGCGAGCAGACGCGGGTAGTTGAGAAACACGTAGTAGAGTCTCGCACCCACGACACCGCCGATCACCGCCCAGAACACGAGGCTCCACGCGATGTCGGCGTCGTGCCCCTCCCGCACAAGGCCGGCCTTGAGCACCCATCCGGCGGTCAGAAATGACAGCATCATCATCACGCCGAAGCTCGTGATCGGCACGCCGGCGCCGATCGGGAACCACTCGGGAAGGTAGAAGAGATTGGGATACATGGGCGTCCTGCCTTGTTACCGGGAATCTCGGCCGGGTGGACTGCCCGGCAGGGGTTTTCGGCCCACGGCTTCCTCTCGCTCCCCGGGCCGCCAGCGGACCATGCCGGGGATGCGTACCCTGGCCGTTGCTTCTTCCAGTCCCTTCCCCACCCCCGCCTGCAACCGAAAGAGACCTGCGCGCGCGATCATCGCCCCGTTGTCCATCGACAGCCGCGGGGACCCCGCGAACAGGCGCCCCCGCCGTCCCAGGCCGTCGCGGATCCGGGTCCTCAACGGGCGGTTTGCAGCGACTCCCCCGCCCAGCAGCACACGACGGCAGCCCACGGCCGCCGTGGCCGCGAGCGCCTTGCCCGCGAGCACGTCGACGACGGCCGCCTGGAAGGACGCAGCCAGATGCGGTCGTTCCGCATCGATCGTGCCGGCCTGCTCCACGCGCATCACGGTGCGAGCGACCGCGGTCTTCAATCCCGAGAAGGAGAAGTCGAAGTCTCCCGGCGCGCCCACGCCGGACCCGCCGCGACGGCCCGCGGCCGATTTCAGCATGGGACGTGGGAACGTGTACCGGCGCGGATCCCCCGATGCCGCGGCCGCAGACACGGCGGGCCCGCCCGGGTACGGCAGGCCAAGGAGCTTGCCCACCTTGTCGAAGGCCTCGCCGGCGGCATCGTCGCGCGTCTCCCCCATGAGGTGGTAGCTGCCCCATTTGGGGACCCAGATCAGGAGCGTGTGCCCGCCCGAGACGAGGAGCGCGACAAAGGGCGGCTTCGCGTCGGGATCCTCCAGCACCGGTCCGAAGATGTGCCCCTCCATGTGGTGGACGGCGATCATGGGAATGCCGAGCGCCAGCGCCGACGCGCGCGACCAGGTCACCCCGACCAGCAGCGCGCCGATCAGCCCCGGGCCGGCCGCCACTGCAACGGCGCCCAGATCACGCCGCTCGATACCGGCTTCGCTCAGGGCGGCCACCACGACCGGCTCGATCCGCATGAGGTGGTCCCGCGCGGCAAGTTCCGGCACCACGCCACCGTAGATCCGGTGTACGTCCTGCGAGTGCACCACAAGACTCCGCATGGTCCCGCACGAATCCAGAACGGCCGCCGATGTTTCGTCGCACGTGGTCTCGATTCCCAGAACCGGCCGAGTCAAGGCTCCTCCTCCCTGCGCACCGAGACCGAGTCCGAGCCGACGACTCCTTCGACCCACTGCGGGAGGCCGCTCAGGGCGATGGGCGCCCGGACATCCTCCATCTCTTCCAGTACGCCCAACAGTTCCTCGGCGGCGGTAACCACGCGCAACCTGAGGGCCGACGAATCCACCCGTTCCAGCACTTCGCCGGCCCCGTAGAGCGTGACCGCAACGGTTGCGGGATCCACCACCAGATCGTCCACATCCCCCGGGACCGAGATCTGCAAAGCCACCACCCGGCTCTGCTTCGGGGCCACCTCCACACTCACCGTGGCGGAAACCGGATTCACCGCCAGTCCTCCAAGGCCCGCCGTATCGAGCGCGACTTCGAACCGCCCGGAGCCGGTGACCCGGCCCAGGTCGAAGGGCTCGAGGAAAACCGTCTCCAACCCGTCCACGACCGAGGCGGCGCCCCGGACCCTGGTGAACAGGAGGTTGGCGCGCGGCTCGGACACCATTGCCAGCGAATCCGGCAGTGAGCCGCTCAGCCGGACCGAAACGGGTATCTCTTCCTCCTTGTTCCTCTCGAACAGCAGCCGCACGGAGCTGGGGGCGAAGTTCTCGATCGTGACGCTGCTCCTGTCCACGTTGCTTACCCAGTCGGGAATCAGCGTGACGACCGAATCCTCGCTCAGGACGGAGTCCACACGGATTACCATCGCGGGCTGAGACATCGCGGCGCGAACCAGCTCGCCCTGCGGCCCGCTCACGCTCATCTGCACGGTCGACGGGAACGGGGCCTCCTTGAGGAACCAGTCACGGTGAACCTGTTCCACCCTCACTTCCACATCCGGTATGGTCAGGCGGCCGACGCTGCCGTCGGTCAGACGCATCGTGACCCAGAGCAGCACGGCGAGCGCCAGTGCGGCGATCTTGAGTCGCCAGTTGCGAACGATCACCCCCGATACGGACACGGTTCACCGAGCTCCGGCCAGACGGCGAACCAGGGCGATGTTGGACTCCGAATCCCACGCGGTCGGGCCGGCAACCTTCTTGTAGATGACGCCATCCGTGCCGATGACGAATGATTCCGGAACGCCCGACGTCTGGTAGACCTGCTGGATGCTCCCCGACGGATCCAGGAGGATGGGGAACGTCAGCGCCAGATCGCGCGCGAATGCGGCCGGGTCCCCGCCGACGTTGCCCGACGAGTCCACGCTGCCTCCGGGAGCATCGACGCTGATGGCCGCAATCTCGAATTCGTCGCGGGCAAACAGGTCGTATAGACGCTGCATGGACGGCATCTCCTCTACGCACGGGCCGCACCACGTGGCCCAGACGTTCAGGAGGACGACCTTGCCGCGGAAGTCCTCGAGGGTGACCGGGGTTCCCGCGGTATCGGTCACCGCAAAATCCGGCGCCGGATACCCGGACACGACCGGCTGGATGCGGCCGCGCGTCAACCACGCGGCCAGGACGACTCCGATCACGACGACGGCGGCCAGGAGATACGGCGTGTAGTTCGCTTTGCGGGACATGGTGGCTACGGCTCCCTGACCATTGCCTGGCCCACCGTCAGTCGGACGGCGGTTCCAGCCTCGACTTGCGTGTACGGGAGGGGGTGCTGGGCGAACACCCGGTCCACATTCAATATGCTGTATCGCATGTCGAATTCCGACACCACCAGGCCCAGGATGTCCAGAACCGCGATCGCTTCGTCCAGCCACATTCCGGACAGATCGGGTAAGGGGAGGGTTGGCGGTCCAAGGCTCACCTCCAGGCGCACCGCTCCGGGCAGCGCCATCTCGGTGCCCGGCGCCGGTTCGATCAGCAGGACCCGACCGGCGGCAGCCTCGGATTCGACCGTATCGACTTCGACCACGAAGCCGCTTGATTCCAGGACTCGAGAGGCGCGGCCACCAAGCAGTCGCGTGACGTCCGGCACGGCGCCGATTTCGGGTCCGAGGGACAGCGTCAACCGCACCCCCGCGCCTGGGAGCGCGGTCCAGCCAGGCAGGGGACTCTGCCCGATGACGGTGCCCGCCGCGATCACGGGATGATGCACCGAATCCACGCGCGCAACGGACAGACCCGAATCCGCAAGCATTGCTGCCGCCGACCCGAACGCCCGGCCCGCCACATCCGGCACACCCTGAAGGGAAGGAGGGGGCGCGCCCAGGGGAAAGAGGATCCTGGTCGCCACCACGTATCCGGCTATCAGGCCGGCCGCGGCAATCGCGATCACCGGGCGGGCGGCCTTCCCCACGGCCCGGGAGCGCTTTGCCCGCGAACCTTCCTCGCGGGAGCTCCTTGCCTGCGAACCCCTTGCCCGGGAGCTCCTTGCCCGGCGCTTCCGCCGGCGCCGGATCGAACTGCCCAGGTCCATCAGCCCTCCATCCGTCTCAGGCGTGCCGCAAAGGCACCGTCGAATCCGCTCTCGTGCGGCAGTACCACAAGGCAGCCGCGCGAGTCCAGGAACCGTTCGGGAGCCTTCCCCGGCTCCACGCTGAAGTCCGGATGCCGTGCTAGGAATCTCTTCACCTGACCCCAGTTCTCCTCTGGCTCAAGGGCACATGTAGCGTAAACCAGGAGCCCCCCACGGGGAACCGCAGCCGCCGCGCCCCAAAGGATCTGACGCTGCACATCGGTGAGAACGCGAAGATCCCGCTCCCTCACCCGCCATCGACCGTCGGGATGCCTTCTCAGCGTCCCGGTCCCGGTGCACGGCACGTCGACGAGCACCGTCCCGGCGTCACGAACCGGGGGAAAGCGGGCGTCCGCCACCACCAGCCACGCTCTGGCAGCCAGGCGCTCCCTTGCTTCCGACACCCTGGCAAGGCGTTGCCGCGAGCGGTCGGCGGCAACCACTCCCGCCGCGCTGTCGGTCAGCGCCATCGCCTTGCCCCCGGGGGCAGCACACAGGTCCGCGACCATCGACCCCGGATCCGGCGAGACGTAATCCACTACCAGCGACGCCGCGGGGTCCTGAATGACTCCGGGGACAGCTCGGAGCGCGTCACCGGGATCCACTCCCGGGCGCAGTCGACACACCTCCGCACCGTTCGCGACCGACGCGTGCAAGCCCGCCCCGTTGAGAGTGTCCTCCGCCTGTGCCGCATCCATGCCCACCGGACGCAGATAGACGGCCGGCTCGCTGTTGTTCGCGTCGACCAGCTCGCGCGCGGCCCCTGTCCCGAAGTGGCGGATCCACCGACGCACCATCCAGCCCGGGTGTGACCCCCAGGTTTCGAGGTAGCCCGCCAGGTCCTCTGCCGGGTCGGGAAACGCCTGCCGCCCGTAGCGCGAGGCGACCACTTTTCGCAACACCGCGTTGACGAGTCCAGCAGCGCCCTGCTTTCGCGTCCCCTTGAGTTGCGCCACCGACTGCGAGACGGCGGCATAGTCCGGCACACCATCCATTTCCAGGATCTGATAGGCGCCCATGCGCAGCGCCGTGCGCACCTCCGGATCCAGCCCGCCTACAGGATCACGGCAATGCCGTTCGAGAACGCTGTCGATCCTTCCCCTGAGCCGCACGGTACCATAGACCAGTGTCCGGATCCAGGCCCGCCTCGGCGAGGAAGGCGCATCCGACGCCTCCCACGCCACGTCGAGCCGGCGTCCGGATTCGACCTGTGCCAGGATCGATGCCGCCAGGAGCCTTTCGGACGATGACGCCCGCGCCGGTCGCCGCCGTGCGCGGCGCACGGTCAGTTGCGCTCCCGGTCGAGCATTCCCGCCGTGGGCGATGACGGCACCGCGATCTCACGCGCCTGCATTCGCCCCGCGAGGTAGGCCTCCCTTCCCGCCCGCACGGCGAGTGCCATCGCGCGCGCCATGCCGACAGGGTCATCCGCGGCCGCGATCGCGGTGTTCATAAGCACACCGTCGACACCCTGTTCCATGGTCACGCACGCGTCGGAGGCCGTACCCACGCCCGCGTCCACGATGATCGGCACCGAGAGACGCCGCTTGATCTCGCGAATGTAATACGGGTTGACCACCCCCAGGCCACTGCCTATCGGGCTGGCCAGAGGCATGACCGCAACGCACCCCGCGTCTTCGAGGCGCATGGCGGTGATCAGGTCGTCATTGGTATAGGCCATGACCTTGAACCCGTCCGCCACCAGCTCCACCGCGGCCTCCAGCGTGGCGGCGGTGTCGGGGAGCAGCGTCCGCTCGTCGCCGATGACCTCCAGCTTGATCCAGTCGTTGAGCCCGGCCGCGCGTCCAAGCCGGGCATATCGCAGGGCATCGGCCACGGTGTAGCAACCCGCGGTGTTCGGCAGGAGGAAGAACTCCGACGGGTCGAGGTGATGGAGGATTCCCTCTTCGCGGCTGCGGTCCAGGTCGACCCGCCGCACGGCGACCGTCACCATCTCCGCCCTGCTGGCCCGGATCGCGGCGACCATCTCGCCGTTGTTGCGGTACTTCCCGGTCCCCACGATCAGCCGCGACGCAAAGCTCTTTCCCCCGATCACAAACGAGCTGTCCTTCACCTCCTTCTACCCTCCTCCGACAAAGTGCACGAGTTCAATCCGATCGCCCTCCTGCACCTCTGCATCCGAGAGCGCATCGCGGGCGAGGATCCGGCGGTTGTGCTCCACCACGACCATGCCCGGCTCCAGCTCCAGCTGCCGCAGGAGCGCCCGGACGCTCATGCCCTCCGCAACCACTCGGGGCTGGCCGTTCAGGACGATGGACACTTCCCGGTGCCCCCGGCCAATCCCGCTCGCGCCTGCATCCCCGTCGCCCTGCGCTGACGTCGTCACGGTGCAGCCTCCTTGTCGAGCACCTCAAGGTAGCGACTCACCGCGTCGGGCGGACGGTCCGCGGCCCACACACCGCTGAGGACGACCGCACCGTGCGCGCCCTCCGCGAGGACATTCGGCAGCGTACCCGGCACGATTCCCCCGATGGCGAGCACCGGCACGCTGGCCAGCCGCACGGTCTCGGACACCGCCGAGTGTCCGAGAGGCTCCCGTTCGGGGTGCGACGGAGTCGCGTAGACTGTCCCCAGCACGAGGTAGTCCAGCAGATCCGCGGTGTACATCGCGGCCTGCCGCGCGTCGTGGATCGATCTGCCGACCCGCAGCCCGCGCGCATCCGCCGCCACACTGCCCACGACCTGCCGCACATCATCCGGCGCGAGCGAATCCTCGCGCAGGTGGATACCCCCGGCCCCCGCTGCCAGCGCCACGTCGAGGCGGTCGTTGACCACCGCCAGCGAGCCGGTCGCACGCGCGTTTTCCGCCAACCAGCACGCCACCTCGAAGAGCCGGGCCGCGTGCACGGTCCGTGCCCGCAAGTGGACCGCGATCGACCGGCCACCGACCCGGAGAACCGGGCCGATCCGCTCCCGATAGTCGGCCGCCGAGATGATGCCGTCGCCCGCGATGACGTGCAGCCGTGGCAGATCCGAGAGCGACCGTTGCACGACTCTACTCGAAGCGATCCCCGACACCCGGCCCCCTGCCCCGGATCCATGCGGCGGCTTCCATGCGTCGTCTTCCGGGCGGCTGGACCTCGGCAATGCGCACCACCCCGTCTCCGGCCGCAACGGCAAGCCCCCGCCTGGGATCGGCCTGCACGACGCGCCCCGGATCGCCCGGCCCCTCGGTGTCGCGCGCACCAAAGAGCTTGACCGGCTGACCGCGCCAGACGGTCCAGGCTCCCGGCACGTCGTCCATGGCCCTCACCAGCCGCGCCACCTGGACCCGGCCGCACCGCCAGTCGATGCGTGCGGACGACCGGTCGACCTTCGGTGCGAAGGTGGCCCGCGCATGGTCCTGCTGCACTTCGTCCAGCGGCCCCGCGTCGAGCCGGGCCAGCGTCTCGGCGAGCACGGCCGCGCCCATCCCCGCGAGCCGGGCCGACAGCAGAGCACCTGTGTCCGCGGGCCCGACGGGGCACTCCGCCGTGGCCAGGATCGGACCCGCGTCCATCTCCTCCACCATGCGCATCACGGTGACGCCGGTGACCGCGTGGCCGCGTGCGATGGCCCAGGTGATCGGCGCCGCCCCGCGCAGGGCCGGCAGGAGCGATGCGTGAAGGTTGATTGACCCCCGCGGCGGCACATCGAGAACGGCCCGAGAAAGGATCCGTCCGTACGCGACGACCACCGAGATGTCGGGGTCGAGCGACCGGAGCTCGTGCATGAACGCGCCGTCCCGAGGGTCCTCGGGAGTCAGCACGCACCAGGAACGGGCCCGCGCGAAGCTCGCGACCGGTGACGGAGCGGGTTTGCGTCCCCTTCCCCGTGGGCGCTCGGGCTGCGTGACCACGCCGACGATCGTGTGGCCCGCACGTTCCACCGCCCGCAGCGACGGGATCGCGAACTCGGGCGTGCCCCAGAAGAGGACGCGCACGCTAGCCGTCCGTGGACAAGGCCGCCCGCTCAGTCGCGGCCTCTGCTCTTGCGCCACTTCCTGAGGAGGATTCCTCGCTTCAGCGACGAAAGCCGGTCGATGAACAAGACTCCGTCCAGGTGATCCATCTCGTGCTGCAGCGCCCGGGCCAACAACCCGTCCGCTTCGATCCGGACCGGCTCGCCATCGGGAGACAGGGCCTCGATCACTGCCTGCAGGGGACGGGTCACTGTTTCTTCCAGTCCGGGAATGCTCAGGCACCCCTCGGTTTCCTTGCCGGTTTCGCGACTCGCTTCGACGACGACGGGATTGACCAGGGCATGCACGTGCCTCTCCTCGCCTTCCTCCTCGGCCACATCCACTACCAGAATCCGTTGCGAGATGCCCACCTGGGGCGCCGCGAGACCGATCCCCTCCGCATCGTACATGGTGTCGAACATGTCCCGGATCAGCACCCGGATCTCGTCCGTCACCACATCGACGGGAGACGCCTTCTCGCGGAGGACCTTCGCGCCCATGATCTCGATTTCGAGTACCGCCACGGGACCGCTTTCTACTTCCTGGCGCCTTCGTCCTCGGTCTTGCGCGCGATGTGCCCGCGGTCGACTACGAGGCGCGTGTTCTCGCCGCTCCTGATCGTGAGCTCCGTGTCGGTCGCGTGGACGATCACCCCGATGATGCCGCCGTTCGTCATCACGCGGTCACCCTTCGACAGCGTCTGCAGCATCTGTTGGTGCCGCTTCCGCTGCTTCTGCTGGGGTCTGATCAGAATGAAGTAGAAGATGGCGATCATCAAAATGATCTGGAAAAGAAACACGGTCATGTTGTTGCCGCCCTCGCGGGGAACCAGCGGGGGCGACGGCATGAGCGCGGATGCCATGGCTGCGGCAGTGAACAGTGACAAGTGTCTTCGTCCTCTTGACTGGGGTCAGGAAGCGTCCGGGACGGCCCTGGCGGCACGGTAGCGCTTGAGCCATGACCGGGACCACTCACTAAAGGTACCCTCACCGATGCGCAGCCGTGAAGCGATGGCCAGCCGAATCAGGAAGCGAAGGTTGTGAATGGAGACGAGCCGGTGGCCGAGGCGCTCCCCGCAGACGAGCAGGTGACGAATGTAGGCCCGGTCATATCCCCGGCACGCATAACAGTCGCATTCGGGATCGATGGGGGATCGGTCGAGGCGAAAGCGGGCGCCCTTCAGGTTGACCTGACCTTCGTCGAGGCTCCAGGCGGTTCCGTGGCGCGCGTTGCGGGTCGGCGCGACGCAGTCGAACATGTCGCAGCCGCGCGCGATCGCCTCCAGGAGGTCGTCCGGATAGCCGACCCCCATCAGGTACCGGGGACGGTCGCGCGGCAACAGCGAATCCAGCAGTTCGAGCGTGCGCCACATGTCGGTCTTCGCCTCGCCCACGGACAGGCCCCCGATCCCGTAACCCGGCCACTCGCCAAGGGCCATGGCCGCCTCGACCTGCTCGGCGCGGAGGTCGTCGTATACATTGCCCTGCAGGACCGGGAACAGTGCCTGCGGCGTGCGCGCACCGTCCTCGGTGGTCTCGAAGCGTGCACGACATCGTTCCAGCCACGCCAGGGTTCGGCGGTTGGCGCGCGCCGCGTCCTGCCACTCGACCCCACCCGAAGCACACTCGTCGAAGGCCATCATCACGTCGGCCCCCAACCGCCGCTGGATGTCGATCACCCGCTCCGGCGAAAAGTGGTGGCTGCTCCCGTCGATGTGGCTCCGGAACATGACCCCGTCGTCGCCGATCTCGCGGGTGGACGCGAGCGAGAACACCTGGTAGCCGCCCGAATCGGTGAGGATGGGGCCGCTCCAGCGCATGAAGTCGTGCAGGCCGCCCAGGGTCTCCACGACCTCGTCGCCCGGACGCAGGTAGAGGTGGTAGGTGTTGGCCAGCAGCATCGTGGCGCCCGCCGCCTCAAGTTCCTCAGGCGAGACTCCCTTGACGGTGCCGGCGGTGCCGACGGGCATGAACACCGGTGTCTCCACCACACCCCGCGGCAGAACGAGGCGACCCGTCCGGGCACGCCCGTCCTCGGCGTCCAGATGGAAGCGTGCCCCGTGCGCGTCCGTCACGGAATCACCGCCATCGCATCGCCATAGGAGTAGAAGCGGTAGCCCGCCGCGACCGCCTGCCGGTACGCCGCCCGGACCTGGTCCAGACCCGCAAGGGCCGCCACAAGCATGAGCAGCGTGGAGCGGGGAAGGTGGAAGTTCGTAATCAGGCAGTCGACCGCCCGAAAACCGTACGGGGGATGGATGAACAGATCCGTGGTCCCCGGGCCCGCGCGCAGTTGCGAAGGACCGTCGGCCGCGCTCTCCAGCGTGCGCACGACAGTGGTCCCGACCGCCCACACGCGGCCGCCTCGAATCCGGCAATCGCGGTAGGCCCGCGCCGCCGATTCCGGCACGTCGAACCACTCCGCGTCCATGGCGTGACGGGACGGGTCCTCGGCCTCCACGGGACGAAACGTCGCGGTGCCCACGTGTAGCGTAAGCGATGCCGTCCGGACCCCCTGCGCTTCCAGGTCCGCAAACAGCTCCGGCGTGAAATGGAGCCCTGCCGTGGGGGCCGCTACCGACCCTTCGTGCCGGGCGTACACGGTCTGGTACCGTTCGCGGTCGAGGGGCTCGTCGTCGCGTTCCAGGTAGGGCGGCAGAGGAACGCGCCCGAATCTCTCCAGAGCGTCGCGGACGGCCAGCGACGTTTCCAGCCGGACGATCCGCCTTCCGTCCGGAAGGGCATCGACGATCCGCACCGAGAGTTCCGGCCCCACGACCAGCATCCGGCCGGGCTTGAGCTTGCGACCCGGACGGACCAGGGCCTCCCAGACACAGTCGTCCTCCCCACCGGCGGGCCTCAGCAGGAGGACTTCGCCCGCGGCACCCGTCGGCTTCCACCCCCGGAGCCTGGCCGGGAAGACGCGCGTATCATTGACGACCAGCAGATCCCGCGCGTCCATGAGTCGGGGCAGGTCGCGGAAGCGCATGTGCCGGACCTTGCCCGAACGCCGACCGAGAACCAGAAGGCGCGAGTCCGATCTGCGAGCGGCCGGATACCGGGCGATCCGCCCGGGCGGAAGCTCGTAGTCGAAGTCGGAGGTCGCGACCCCCGAGGCAGCCTCGGTCCCGGCCCGCGGCGACGGAGGCATTCAGTTGAACAGCGTCGGCTGTCCCGCCACGGGCCCATCCCCGGCTCCCGCGCCGCCCCGGTCGGGAACCGGACGCCCGAATCGCGCGAATGCCTTGCCCGTTGCGACCCGTCCCCGCGGACCCCGCATCATGAAGCCCTCCTGGATCAGGAAGGGCTCGTAGACCTCTTCGATCGTCCCGGCATCCTCGCCCAACGCCACGGCCAGCGAATTCAGGCCCACGGGCCCGCCCCCGAAGTTGTCGATGATGGTGAGGAGAATCCGGACATCCATCCCGTCGAGTCCGTATTCGTCCACGTTGAGCAACTCCAGGGCATCGCGCACGACCGCCGCGTCGAGCACGCCGTCCGCCCGCACCTCTGCGAAGTCGCGCACCCGCCGCAGCAGACGATTGGCCACCCGGGGGGTCCCGCGCGCGCGCTTCGCCAGTTCCGCCGCGCCCGCGCGCGTCGCCTCGACACCGAGGATCCTGGCGCTCCTCTCGATGATGCGGGCCAGGTCGCGACTCGGGTAGAAGTCCAGCCGCTCGGTGATGCCGAAGCGGGCCCGCATCGGGGCGGTGAGCAGGCCGAAGCGGGTTGTCGCCCCGACGAGCGTGAACGGCTCGACCGACATGGTCATGGTCTGCGCCCTCGGACCCTCCGACAATCTCACCTCGACCTTGAAGTCCTCCATGGCCGGATACAGGAATTCCTCGATGACGGGACGCAGACGATGTATCTCGTCGATGAAGAGGATGTCCCCCGCACGAAGGTTGGTGAGGGCCCCCACTAGGTCGGCTGGCTTCTCGATCACCGGTCCCGAGGTGTTGGTGATGTTCACCGCCATTTCCCGCGCCAGCAGCATCGCCAGCGTCGTCTTGCCCAGTCCCGGCGGCCCGTGAAAGAGTATGTGGTCGAGCGGCTCGCCGCGCTTTATCGCGGCTTCGATGGAGATCCGCAACCCCTCCTTCACGCTGTCCTGACCCACGAAATGCGCCAGCCGCTCCGGCCGCAGCGACGCATCGGCGCGCGTCTCCTGCGGGAGAATCTCGGGAGTCGTCACTTCCGTTCGTCGTGCCATGTCGCTGTAGCGATCCCTCCTAGCAGTCCGTGGATAAAGCCGCCCGCGCACCGAGAGCGACGAGGCGCCGGGCCGGCAGGGCGGAAGTATCGCGAATCAAGGCAAGAAGTCACGTAAGTTCAATGGGGACTGCACGATCTGCCCTTCTTGCCGATGGGCTCGAATCGGGGACTAACGGGTTGAAATGACCGGAAAACCCGGTGGAAGTGGCGGGAGTGCGAGGCCGACATGGCAAGGCCCGGCGGCGTCATCCGAAGGTCCGGCGCAGCACGGACTCGTAGATGCCGTCGCCGAACCACTTGCGGATGAACATCAGGGGGCGCGCCGCCGCGCCCTTCACATACCGCCGCCGAGGCCGGGCGGCGGTAGCCGCTTCGACGAACACGCGGGCGAGCACCTTGGCGTCAGTGCCGCGACTTGCGGCCTTGGGGTCGGACGCCATCGCGAAGAGCCGGTCCAGACCGGCCTTGTAGGCGCTTTCGGCGTAGTACTTCTGAAGGCTCCCTCCAATCACATGGCCGAACTCGGTCTGGATGAGGCCGGGCTGGATCAGGACGACCTGAATGTTGAACGGCGCGGTCTCGATGCGGAGGCAGTCCGACCAGCCTTCGAGCGCGTGCTTGGTCGCGTGGTACCAAGCCCCAAAGGGCGTGAAGATCCGGCCGCCCATGGAGGAGGTGTTGACGATCCGGCCCGAGCCATGCGCCCTCATGTGCGGCAGGACGAGTTGGGTGAGGTGGGCGAGGCCGAACAGGTTCACCTCGAACTGGTATCTGGCGTCGTCGAGCGGTATGTCCTCGACCGTGCCGTAGAGGCCGAAGCCCGCGTTGTTGATCAGAACGTCGATGCGTCCGTCGGCGTCGATGATCTGGCGCACGGCCCGCTCGTTGTCCCCGCCCTTCGAGACATCCATCTCGACCGGGGTGATGCCGTGTTCCGACAGGTCCTCCATGCGGTCCGCCCGGCGCGCACCGGCGTAGACGGTGTGGCCCCCGCGAGCCAGGAGGATCGCGGCCTCCCGGCCCATGCCGGAGGAGGCTCCGGTTATCAGTATGACCTTGTCCAAGTAGCTGCTCCTGCGATCCGCGTTATCTGAAGACATCGCACGCGCGAGCATCTCCCCTGGCTGGCGCCCGCACGGCGTTGATCCACCCAATCTAACCGGGAACCGCCGCTGGTGGCATACTGACGGGGGCGATTGCCAAGCCGGTCGCGACCGCCAGGGACTCCATTACACTCCCGGTCGCCATGTTCGGTGTTTTTGGTGCGGCGAGTTGGCGCGATTCTTGCTATATTGCGTGTCCTTCACCGGCTTTGGACAGAAAGTGGACAACGCAATGCAACCCGGTCGGGCGACAAGGCCGCCGCTTCGGCGAGGCGGTTCGCGGTTGGCCATCCTGCTTGGCATCGTGTTGCCGGCGCTTTCCTGCCATGACGACGCGCCGGAGCCGTTGAGCCCGTTCACGGAGACGGCTCCCTCGGCGCAAGCGAGTCTCACGGAGCCTGACCGAGCCACGCTTGTGGAGTTCTATCGTGCGACCGGCGGCGATGACTGGAAGAACAACGGCGGCTGGCTCTCGGACGACCCGATCGGCACATGGCATGGCGTGAGGGTGGAGGGCGGCCGGGTGGTGCGGCTTGACCTCAGGGACAACAACCTGAGGGGGCGCCTTCCGAAGATCGTTGCCGAACTGGCCGGCCTTCGCGTTCTGAGTCTGAGCAGCGGGTCGTCCGGGAGCCCGAACAGGAACAGGCTGTGGGGCCGGATTCCGCCCGAGTGGGGCGATCTCTCCGAATTGCGGGAGTTGCGGCTGGGACTGAACCTTCTTTCCGGCACCATTCCCACCGAACTGAAGCGGCTGTCGCGCCTGGAAGTCCTTGGGTTGGGGTTCGCGGGCGTTGAGGGTCCGCTGCCCGCGTGGCTGGGCGAACTGACGGAGCTTTACGAACTGGGTTTGTCGGGGAACTACTTCGACAGCCCGATACCGCCCGAACTCGGTAACCTGCGCAATCTGAGAACGCTGGATCTGTCCGGAGCCGAGGTCTGGGGGCCGATACCGCCGGAGCTCGGCAACCTGTCGAAGCTCGGATACCTGTCCCTCAGCGACAACCATTTCTCTGGCTCGATCCCGTCAGAGTTGGGGAAACTCGGCCGTCTCGGCAGGCTCTTCCTGTCGAGATCGAATCTGAGCGGCGCGATTCCTGCCGAGCTGGGGAACCTGACGGACCTCACGACTCTTTGGCTCGACGACAACGACCTGACCGGGCCGATCCCTCCGGCGCTGGCCGATCTGGCGGAACTGGAGGATCTGTTTCTGTCGGGCAACCGGTTGAGCGGAAGCCTGCCACCCGAGATCGGCGGACTGTCGAAGCTGGAGCGGCTCTGGCTGTCGGGCAACGGGCTCGAAGGCGGCGTTCCACCCGAGTGGGGAGGGCTTTCGAGCCTCCGCGAGCTGTTGCTGGGACGGAACCCTGATCTGGGCGGAGCGCTGCCGCGCGAGTTGACGCGTCTGGACCTGAACTGGCTGGATACGGACGCTTCGGGACTGTGTGCCCCCAAGGACCCCGAGTTCGCGGACTGGTTGGGCCGTATCGCGATTCAGGCGGCGGAGCCGTGCGGACAGGGCGACCTCGATGCCTATCTCATCCAGGCGACACAGTCCCGGAGCGGTCTGGTTCCGCTTGTTGCCGGCCGGAAGGCGCTGTTGCGGGCGTTCGTGACGGCGGCGGACGCCGTCGAGCGCTTCCCGGACGTGCGGGCGCACTTCTATCTGAACGGCGCGCCGGCACACGTCCTCGACATTCCCGGGAAGCCGGGTCCGGTTCCGGGCGAGGTGGACGAGGGCGATGCCGCGATATCCGTCAACGCGATGGTTCCGGGGTGGGTGATTCAGCCGGGCCTGGAGATGGTGATCGAGGTCGATCCGAACGGGGAGGTGGCCGACAGCGTCGACATGGCGCGCCGGATTCCGGGCGAGGGCCGGATCGAGGTGGACGTTACCGAAATGCCGGAGATGGGGTTGACGGTGATTCCGTGGTTGTGGCCGAAGGATCCCGAGGAGGAGATCCTGGACCTCATGCGGGGCATCTCGGCTGAGTCGGAGGTGTTCCACGCCACGCGGACGCTCCTGCCCGTCGGCGAGGTCGGCCTGGCGGTTCACGAACCGGTGTACACGACGACGAACTCCGGTTTTGAGATTCCCTACGAGGTGCAGGCGCTCCGGGCCATCGAGGGCGGGTCGGGGTACTACATGGCTCTCACGGCACAGGTGGACCGGGACCGTGGCGTCGCCGGCGTGGCCCTGCGCAGCGGGTGGTCCGCCTGGTCGGTGTTCAACGGCGGCGTCATCGCGCACGAACTCGGCCACAACCTGAGTCTGGGCCACGCGCCGTGCGGCACGTCGGGCGACCCGCGCTACCCGCAGCCGGACGGGTCGGTCGGCACGTTCGGATTCGACCTCGATACCGGAATGGAGTCGGTCGTCCATCCCAACACGAAGGACTTCATGAGCTACTGCGGCCCGACGTGGGTCGGGGCGTGGCACTTCCGGGAGATGACCCGTCACCGCGTGAGGCGGGAAGTCTCGCCGACCGGGGGCGAGCGCGCGGCTCAATCGAAGTCGCTGCTCCTGTGGGGAGGGCGGGACGACAGGGACGGGCTCTTCCTGAAACCGGCGTTCTGGGTGGACGCGCCTTTGACGCCGCCGCCCCCCGGCGACCGGTACGAGTTGAAGGGATGGTCGGCGACGGGCGAGCAACTGTTCTCCGTTCGCTTCGGCATGGTCGAGTCCGAGGACGGGGACGGGCGCGCGGGGTTCGCCTTCGCGCTCCCCGCGCGTGCGGAGTGGGGCGATCTGGCGGAAGTCGCCCTGAGCGGGCCGGGCGCGGCGGCGTTCTTGAACCGCGACACCGACCGGCCGTCGGTCATTCTGCGGGACGCCGCGACCGGTCGGGTGCGGGCGATGTTCATCGACGCCCCCGTCGCCGCCATGGCCGCGAGCGCCGATGGCGGGGCTTACTTCTCGGGCGGTGCCCGCCTCGTGGCCGCGCGCAGTCATGGACTGCCGGACCCCGCCGACTGGGAACCCACGGGCGCGGGCGCAAGTTCGGGTGCGAGCGACTCCGGCACCGTGGCTTCGATCACGGTAACGCCCGCTGCGGCGACAGTGGCCCTGGGGGATACGGTACGCCTCGTGGCGACCGCGCTGGACGCCGACAGCTCGGAGGTGGATGGGGTCGAATTCGAGTGGACTTCCGGCGACACGCTGGTGTTTTTGGTGGACCAAGCGGGGCTGGTCACGGCGCTCCGTGCGGGTTCAACCGTCGTCACTGCGACTGCGGGCGGGGTGTCCGGACGGGCCGAGGTTCGGGCGGAGCAGCGCGCCGTGTCCGTGGTGTTGACCCCCGGGGCCGCAACGGTCGCGGCGGGCGACACGGTGCGCTTCACGGCGACGGCGCTTGATGTCAACGGCTCGCCCATGGCGAACGTCGACTTCGAGTGGGCCGCGAGTGACACCTCGGTGGCCTGGGCCGGTCGTTCCGGGCTTGCCTTTGGCTGGAGGGCCGGAAGCGCCACCGTATCGGTTCGCACCGACCGCGGCGTATCCGCTTCCGCCGACATGACGGTCGAGGGGGAGTTGGAGGTGGAACGGTTCGCGTTGACGCGCCTGTACGCTCGCCTGCGGGGGTGGGACTGGCGCGAAAGCGGCAACTGGCTCACGGACGCCCCGCTCGCGGATTGGCACGGAGTCACCGTGAACAGGGGAACCGGCAAGGTCACCGGCCTCGATCTTGGAGCGAACAACCTGAGGGGGCAGTTGGGTCCCGAACTGGGAGCGCTTGGCGAACTGGAAAGACTCGGACTCGGATACAACACCATCCGGGGCAGGATACCGCCGGAGATCTGGCGGCTCGACCGGCTTTGGGTGTTGGATCTTGGTGGGCTGGGCCTCACCGGCCCGCTATCGCCCGAGATCGGGAACCTCTCCCGGCTCATCCAGCTGAACTTGGGCGGCAATGCGCTGTCAGGCGTCATTCCGCCGACCATCGGCGAACTGACGAACCTGATCAGCCTGAGTCTCTCGGACAACGTGTTCGAGGGACCGATACCGGCGGAAATCCTGAACATCACGGATCTTGCGTCGCTTGATCTGGCCGGCAACCGGTTGACCGGAGAAATCCCGGCGGGGCTGGGTGAGCTCGCGAACCTCCAGTCACTCGATCTTCGGCGCAACCGGTTGACCGGAGAACTGCCGCCAAGCCTCGGCGGGCTCGAACTGCTTCACGAGCTTCGCGTCGCCGACAACGACCTGACGGGCGAACTGCCACCCGAATTCGGCGGGCTTCGGGCGATCGACCGGATCGACCTGGCGGGCAATGCCATGTTGCAGGGCGCCCTGCCCTCGGCCTGGGTCGAAAGGAACCAGAGGATGGACGTGAAGGCCGCGGGCACGGAGTTGTGCGCTCCCCGGCACGCGGGTGTTCTGGACTGGCTGCGCATGAACGACCTGACGTTCATTCCGGTCTGTGCCGGGGGAGAAGCGGCGTTCGCGTATCTCGTGCAGGCCGTCCAGTCGCGGCAGTACCCGACGCCGATCGTCGCGGGCGAGGACGCGCTGCTGAGGGTCTTCATGTCCACCGACGGCCACGCGGACATGCCGCCGGTCAGGGCCACCTTCCACGCGGGCGGCCGGATCATGCACACGGCCGACATCCCGGCGGGCCAGGCGCGCATTCCGCCGGAGATCGACGAGGGGGACCTGTCGAAGTCGGCCAACGCGGTCGTTCCGGGAGAAGTCGTGCAACCCGGCCTCGAAATGGTGATCGAGATCGATCCGGACGGCACCTTGGACACAGGGCTGGGCATCCCCGGCCGGATTCCGGCCGAGGGCCGGGCACCGGTCGAAGTGCGCGCGATGCCGGTGCTCGATCTCACGGTGATCCCCTTTCTGCAGGCGGACAACCCGGACTCCACATTGCTTGAGCGCGCGCACGACTTGGAAGCCGACACCAGCGTATTTCGTGCGGCGGACCGGCTCCTGCCGGTCGGCGAACTCGCAGTGACGGTGCATGAGCCCGTGTTGACCAACTCCGGCGACTTCGCCTGGGATCTGTTGCATGAGACGGAGTTGATTCGGGTCGTCGAGGGCGGCGACGGCTACTACATGGGCCTCTTCGGCCACATCCGCTCGGGCGTCATCGGACAGGCTTCCTACATCGGGGGCAGGAGCCTCGTGTCCCTCGCCCACGCCGGCACGGTCGCTCACGAACTCGGACACGCGATGAGCCTTCTGCATACGCCGTGCGGCGTCCGGGGGGACGACCCGGACTATCCTTGGCGGGACGGCTCGACGGGCTCGTGGGGATACGACTTCGCCACCGGGACCCTGGTGCCGCCGGAAGCCACAGACCTCATGGGGTACTGCGGCCGGCAGTGGATCAGCGGGTATCATTTCTCGAATGCGCTCGACCACCGCCTTCGCACCGAGGCGGCGGCACGACCGCCCGCGGTGGCGGAACAGGCGCTCATCGTCTGGGGAGGCGTCGATGCCGCCGGGCAGCCCTTCCTGAAGCCCGCGTTCGCCGTCGAGGCGCCGCCCAGGCTGCCCGCACCGGGCGGCGACCACCGGTTGACCGTCCTCGCGGCCGGGGGCGAGACGCTGTTCTCGATCAGCTTCGACATGCCCGAGACCGCGCATCTGGACGGGGCGTCTTCGTTCGTCTTCGCCATCCCAGCGCCCGGGGGTTGGGCCGGAAACATCGAACGCATCACGCTCGACGGACCCGGCGGGACCGCGGCCTTGGACCCGGAGACCAGCGCGCCCGCCATCATCGTCCGGGATCCGACCGATGGGCGCGTGCTCGGCCTCCTCACCGACCCGCCGCCCAACCTGCTGCCCTCCGCGGATGGCCGGGGGAACTCGCCCCTCTCGGGCTTCGATATCGTGGTAAGCAGCGGGCTGCCCGAGGTCCCGCCTGAGCGACGTTGACGGAGCCGACGCCGACGCGGCGGGAGGCCCTTTGGGGGGGTTCGAAGGGGGGGGCGGAGCCAACCCCTCGCCAGCCCCGTTGTATGACAAGGGGTGGGCTGGCTGAGCCGCAGTAACGTGGTTCAGCCAGCCCGGTCGGACGACCGCGAAACGCCCCCGTGCGTCTCCCGAGACCACGGTGCTGCGGCCTTGCAGCGCCCGCTCGGAAACCACCTCAAGGCTGACGACGCCAAGGGGTCAATCGGCGCGGAAAACGTCCCGGCTGTCGGCATTGTGAATGTCCCGGTTCGGCGACGGGCGCAGCCGCTGGCAAACGCCAGCGAACATTGACGCCGCCCGACCACCCGTCGAGTATTGCAAACTGAGTACAAGTGACGACCCCCGAATCATCCGCGTCCACCGGGCGCGGACCTGCCTCCAGAAAGGACAGCGGACATGGGCAGCTTGCATGATGCCGTCATGCAGTACGTGGAACAGGAAATGAAGAAGGACCCCGGCGTGAAGAACGCCGCCCTGTTCGCCGGTGCCCGCGAGATCGACGAGTTGATCGGGGAACTCAGGCCGCAACAGTTCCACGCCAGGTATCGGCTGCCGGTGACGCGGCGGCTGGCGGAACAGCGACGGCCCGCACGGCAAGCGAAGACGGCCCCGGCACCTGACCCCGCGCCAGCGTCATTGGGAGATGGTGCCGCCGTCATGGAGTACGTGGAGCGGACGCTCGAAGCGAACCCCGGAATCGCGAACGCGGACCTGTTAGCGGGTGCCCGCGAGATCGACCCCTCGGTCGGGCAACTCTCGGCCCGGCAGTTCCACGCGAGATACCCCCTCCAAGTCAAGGCGCGGCTCGCAAGGGCCGCCGCGCCCGAGCCCAAGCCGCCGCCGGAACCGGAGGTCCCAACGGCTGAGGAGCCCACCGCGCCGGACCTATCGTCGGCGGGAGACGGCGACCCGCTCGCGGTTCGCCGTCTGCTGCTCGATCTGGCCAAGGAACTCGCGAGCGCGGAGAGCAAGGCGGAAGTGATCGAGGTCATGGCCCGGCTGGACGACTACGTGGCCGAGATCATGGAGGCGGCAGGGGACTGATTCACCCGCCAGCATCGGCGGCCGGAGCGGCGCGCGACTTACGACCGTACTGGCGCGTGAAATCGACATGGAGGGTCGATTCACACTTTGGCCCTCCGGCGATTCACACCGGCCCTGCCGACTATCCGCTGGCGCGGCAACGTCTTGCGGCCCGGCCGTCCGGTGGCCCGTGGCACACGAGCGGTTCGGGCCGTGGTGGGAGCGACCCGCCTCGCCGAGGGCTCGGTACGGGCTCGGGCCGAGGTGGAAACTCACACCTCGCCCCCCGCCCTCCACGGGTCGCTCCCACACCATCGGTCCCTGCGGGAAGGCCCGTCAAGCGCCGCTTCGAGGCGCTGGACCACACACTCGCCGTACAACCCCTCCGGTCCAACGCGACCGGGCGTTCCATTCGCTTCTGTACTACGTTGAACCCGACGTTTCGGTTTCGCCGTTTCGGCCTCGACGGGCCGATTCACTCTCAACCGGGGGATCCGGCCATCGCGATGAGAAAGCTGTTGTTGCTGGGTCTGGCGCTCTTGCCCGCGCAGGTCGAGGCGCAGGAGAGGCCCGGCCGGATGATGCTCGAAGCGGGACTCGTCGGCGGCAGCGGCGACGCCTGCCCGGGAAGGTACGTCGGCATCAAGGGACGGCTCGCCGGGCCGGTGTCCCTGTACGGCATGGTCGAGACCTACCGCTGTGCCGATTTCGCGGGCTCCGCCAACCGCATCGGAACCTCCGTCCGGCTCGGACGCGACCGCTGGTTCGTTCGCCCGGCGATGCGGGCGGGCATCGAGTACGACGGCGGAGACGTTTCGCCGACCGCCGGGGCGAGCCTGACGTTCGGACGGCGCTACGGCGCGCGCTTCATCCTCCACCTCGGTGAGGCCTCCGGGGGCACCCTGACGCTCTTCCAGATGGGCGGTTACATCTCGTTCTGAGCCCGAGCCGATGCGACCGACGGGGGCTCCGACGTTTCAGCCGGAACCGACCGTCGGAGCGACGCGCCGTTGGCCTTCCCGCACGGGATTGCTGGGCCGTAGCGACCCCCGCGGAGGGTGGGATGGGCAGTGCACATCCCAACCCTCCTCGATGCCACGACAGGCATCGAAATAGGGGGGTCCTACCGGCATCGGCCCTGAAGGCCGACACGGCATAGGCGCCCCGGTGGACGGATCGCAAGCCCAACAGCGCCAGCAGCTTGGGGAATCGGTGCTGTGCACGGCCAGGACGCTTTTTCGTGCACAACGACCCCCGCGTCACATGTGCACCTCTGGATCGGCATCGGGCGCACCGAAAACTGTCTCCGCGTTACCGCTTCCCGACCGAAGATCGGGGAGCTCCGGCGCGACCGGTAGACGGCGGATTCCCGGCCCGATTTCGCGGAGGATGCCACGCGCTTCGAGCACTCCGTCAGTCTGGCGGAGAACGCTACTCTCCGCGATACTTCGTTGCGCAGATCGTGCAGTCCATCAATCGAGAGGAATCGAACGATGGTACGCACGAAACGAAGTCGGCGCTCGTACGGCGCTGGCGAATGGGGCCGGAACCGGGTCCGGGTGTTCCCGGACGCCAAGACTGGCCTGTATCAGTTGGAGTGGCGCGAGAACGGGCGCAGGCTCACCCGGTCGCTCAAGCACCGCGACTGGCGGCGCGCGAAGCGGCAGGCGGACCAGTTCGCCGCAGGGTTCGTCGGCCCGGAGATCTGGGGCGGGGCGGAAGCCAAGCCCGAGCCGCTCACGCTGGGAAGGCTCTTTGACATCTACGGTGAGGAGGTGACGCCCACCAAGGGCGCGCACACGCGGGGGCACGACCGGGCCGCCATGCGGATGTTCCTCCGGTTCTTCGGACGGAGCCGCGACCCGGCGACCTTGTCTCAACGGGACTGGGATCGCTTCATCCGGGAACGGCGAGCGGGCAGGATCGGACCGAGCGGCAGGCCCGTGTCGGACCGCACGGTCGAATACGACCTGAAGTTCCTGATCGCGGTGCTGAATTGGGCGGAGAGGTCGAGGGACGAGCAGGGCCGGTTGTTGCTAGACCGGAACCCGCTCAAGGGTCTCAGGAAGCCCGCTGAGAAGAACCCGACGCGGGTGGTGCTCGCCGAGGAGGAGTATCGGGCGCTGCTGGAGGTGTCGCGCCGGGTGGACTGGCGGTTCCGAATCGCGCTGGTGCTCGCGCACGAAACCGGGCACCGCATCGGTGCCATACGCCAGCTTCGGTGGCCTGACATCGACTTCGAGGGTCGGACGATCCGCTGGCGGGCCGAGCACGACAAGTCGGGCTACGAGCACATCACGCCCGTCACCGCCGAGGCGCTCGACGCGCTGAAGGAGGCGCGGAGCCCGATTCCCTTGGCCGGGGATGCCCCGGTGCTGCCCGCACCCAGGAATTCCTCGGTCTGCATGGGAGCCGCGTTGGCGCAGGGGTGGTGGGACAGGGCCGAACGGCTTGCGGGTCTGGAGCCCAAGCCCGGCAGGGGCTGGCACTCGCTGCGGCGGAAGTTCGCCAGCGACCTGATGGACCAGCCGCTGAAGGTGCTCTGCGAGCTGGGCGGCTGGAAGACGGCGAAGACGGTTCTTCAGTGTTATCAGCGCGCGAATGAGGGACAGCTTCGGACGGCTCTGGAAGCCCGTAGAAGACTCCGCGATTAGATCCGCAATCGGCGGGAGTCAAACGGCTGGAATCCGACCGGCCAATCCCGTAAGTTCAACCTCCATGAGCAGATGCGAATCCACGACCGACTGCCGGGCCGGCAAGGCGCGACGAAGGGCCAGTAGCAGCGCTACGGGCCCGAGGAGCAACGCAGAGCGAAGCGGTCCGGCCCGGATGCATCGCCGCTCGAATGCCGGGGGGATTTTGTCCACGGGCTGCCAGGGGGACGCGCAGCAGGGTCAGTCCAGGCCCGCCACGGCGCTCCGCCGCTCCATCATCACGACGTCCCGCCAGCGCCCGTCGTGGAACCGGCCCAGGCGGTCGTGAGTCCCCAGGATGCGGAAGCCGACCCGCTCGAAGATGTGGATCGAGGCCCGGTTTTCGGGGAAGATCCCCGCCTTCAGGGTCCAGATGCCCTGGGCCTCGGCATCGTGGACGAGCCGTTCAAGCAGCTGGCCGCCCACACCCTGTCCGCGCGCCGACGCGGCGATGTAGATCATGACTTCCTGCACACCTGCGTAGACGGGGCGCCCGGACACGGGGCTGAGGGCAGCGAACCCGACCGTCTCTCCATCCACGGCCGCGATGATGCGGCAGGCGGAATGTCGTGCGGAGTCCCAACTCTCCCAGTCCGGCACTTCGGTCTCGAATGTCGCGTTGCCCGACTCGATGCCCTGCCGGTAGATCTCCGCCACGGCGGGCCAATCGCCCGGGACCATGGGGCGGAATGTGACCTTCGGGGAGCGCGGCGTCATCACGATGGCGTCTCCTGGGGCTTCTACCGCTTCACGACCTCGCCGGGTGCCTCGCCGGTCATCTCGCCATCGCGCAATACGGGGACGCCGTTGACGAGCACGTGCACCATCCCCTCGGCGAAGCGTTGGGGATTGTCCCAGTCCGAACGGTCGATGATCGTGGCGGGGTCGAAGATCGCGATGTCCGCGCGCATTCCCGCGGCCAGTCGGCCACGGTCATCGATACCGTGAAAGCTCGCAGGGAGCGATGTGATCTTGCGCACGGCCTCTTCCAGCGACAGGACCCCTTCGTCACGAGCGTAGTGGCCGATCAGGCGTGGAAAGGTGCCCGCGCTGCGGGGGTGGCCGGCCTGCGCGTCGGAGCCGTCGGCAAAGCCCCCATCGCTCGCGATCATGTTCCACGGCTGGACCATGAGGCGGCGCACGTCGTGTTCCTTGATCGCGCCCAGGGTCAGGTTGACGGGCCGGGTGGCGCCGATGATCAGGTCCGCGACCGCGTCGAAGGGGTCCTGGCCCCGCTGCTCTGCGATCTCCGACAGGTAGAGTCCCACGAGTTCGGGATAGTCCGCCGAGCTCGTAATCCTCATGCTGGTGTACCCGGTTGCATTCAGCCACGCGAAGCCCCCGTTCACCCCGTTCTCGCTGGCGTCCTTGAGGAGGGCGCGGGACGCCGGATCCGCCAGTGCCGCCCTGAGTTGCGTCATCGCTTCGTCCGTGCGGCCCTGCCGCTGCATCTGCCGAAAGGCGTCCAGGCCCTCGAGGCCGGGCGGCGCCACCACGATGCCGGTCAGGCTGGCCGTCGCCGCCCCGTCGTACGGGTACTGGTCGGATACGATCACGACGCCGCGTTCGCGTGCGGTCTCCACCAGCTCCACGATATCGGCAATCACGCCCTCGTTGTGCAGGCCCACCGCCTTGAGGTGACCGATCTTGCCCGGCAGCCCCGCCGTTTCCGCGATCTCGACCACCTCGCGGTCCGAGCCGACGAAATCGTGCACCGGGTTGCGGACGTGCGAGTCGTACACGCCGCCGTACTCCGCGGCTTCCATGGCGAGCGCGATCACCTCGGCCGTCCCGGCGAACATCCCGGGTTCGTACATCAGACCGGTCGAGAGCCCGAAGGCGCCGAGTTCCATGCCTTCGCGCACAAGGGCCCGCATCGTCTCCAGCTCGTCGTCCGTCGGCGCCCGCCGCTGGTCGTCGCCCAGGACCTCGTTGCGGATGCCGTTGTGCCCGATGTAGAAGGCCACGTTGGTGCCGATGCCCTGTGCCGCGTACAGCTCGGTGAAACGGCGGATGTGCGCCGGGGCGAACTGTCCGTCCGGTCCGCCGAAGACGGTCGTCACGCCCTGGCGGATGAAGCCCTCGTTGAGGTGGTTGCCAGGCAGCACGATCGCCGGCGGCGTGTGATTGTGGACATCGATGAAGCCGGGAGCCACCACCAGGCCGGTGGCGTCTATCGTGTCGGTGGCCTGCGCGCCGCCGCCATCGGCCGCGGCGCCACCTGCGGTGACGATGCCGTGCCCCGCGATCACGACGGTAGCGACACGGGGCGGGTCTCCCGAGCCGTCCACGATCGTGCCGCCGAGGACGATGAGATCGGCCGTTTCCCCACCGCGCACGCATGCGGCGAACAGGAGCGCGGCGAGCAACGGCTTTGCCGCGCCTGGCCGGCGCCGGGGCCCGGTGTGCGAATCGACGCCACGCCTGACGATGGATCGGCGCGTCATGGCGGCCTCCTGCATTGTCGTGTAGCTGTACCGGTGCGAATCCGGCACTCCCGCGCGGGATGTCGGGACGTCAGCCGCCCGTGACGGAATGGACCGCGAACGGCACCCCTTGCGCGTCCAGGCACTGTGCGATGAAGTCGCCACCCGGCACCTGCATCGGACCATGGAGAACCTGTCCGCCCATTTCCTTCACTGCCTCGGCCGCTGCGTGCGCGTCGGGGACGCGGACATACAACAGCCAGCCCGGCGGCATCCCATCCGGCGCATTGTAGATGCCGCCGAGAGGATGCGCGCCCCGACTGAACATCTGGTAGAAGCCGTTCGGCCCCATGTCCATGCGGTTGGCGGCCTCGAGGGCGAACACTTCCGAGTAGAAGGCCCAGGCGGCGTCCATGTCGGTGGTCGCCAGATCACGCCAGGAGAACTCGCCGACGCCCGCGGGGCCATCGTGACCTGCCGCATCGCCTTCGGGCTCAAGGACGGCGAAAACGCCGCCCTGCGGATCCTGCAGTATTGCAAAGCGACCGACTTCCGGGACCGCCATCTCCTCCATCACGGTCCCACCCAGGCGCCGGACCCTTCCCAGCGTTTCGTCCAGGTCGGGCGTCGAAAGGTAGGAAAGCCAGCAGGGAGGCACCTCCGGCGCCGGCAACGCCATGAGGCCGCCCACCGGCATTTCGCCGTTCATCCACATCTCGTAGGGGTCGTCACCGCTGTCCCAGATGCTGGTTCCCCAGCCCACCAGGCGCGTGTAGAAATCGCGCGCCGCATCCGGATCCGACGTCATCAGTTCATGCCAGGTAAAACGTCCCAGAGGTTTGTCGGACATCATCGTTCTCCTTGGTATCTCCACCACCCATCCAATCACGAACCTCGAATTCTAAACCCGCGCACCTGATCGGCCAATCGAAGCTGGCGGCGGCCCCCATCGCACCCACACCGTCGGAGGCGTGCGGAACTCGTGCCCGTAGGGCCTTGATGGCCGCTCCGAGTCCAGCCGCAGGCCGGGCAGGCCCCCGAAGACCCCACCCAATGCCTGCTCCGCCTCGATCCGCGCCAGCGACGCGCCGAGACAAAAGTGGCGGCCCGCCCCGAAGGCGAGGTGGTCCCGCGCATTTGGACGCCCCGGATCGAAACGGTCGGGGTCGGGGAAGTGCGCCGGATCGCGGTTGGCGGCGCCCAGCAGACAGTGCACCGTCTCGCCCCGCGCGATGGGCACGCCCCGGATTTCGACGTCTTCGGTGGCAAAGCGCATGCAGGACTGCACCGCGGGTTCCCACCGCATCGACTCCTCGATGACCCCGGCCAGCAGCGGTCCGCCAGCGCGGTGCCCCGGGCCGGCGCGCTCCAGGCCGGAACGGGTCAGGCCGGCACGCGCCACCCCGGGACTCCCGTCGCGGGAGCAATCCGCCGCCAACCGCTCCGCCACCTCGGGATGCGAAAGCACCGCCCAGAAGGCGTTGCCGATCATCGACTCCGTGGTCTCGATGCCGCCGAACAGGACGAGCAGCAGGTTGGCCACCATCTCCGACTCCGAGAGCGGGTCGCCCCAGCCGCGCTGGGCGCCGCGACCGGGCCGGTACGGATCCCGTTCGCTCAGCAACGCTGCGATCATGGAGCCCCGCGGCACCGCACGGTCTCCCCGCAGGAACGGCGTCACGTAGTCGCGGAACTCGCGCGCCGCGCTCTTCCCCGCGGCCCTCACCGCAGGCTCGCCCGCAAAGTTCTCGAGTGCGGCGGCGAAGTGATCGTACCAGTGCAGCAGCCGAGGGCCATCCTCATCAGGCAACCCCAGCACGCGGCAGATGCTCCGCACCGACAGCGGACGCGCCACGCGGGACCGCAGGTCGGCACGCCCGCCCCTCGCGCCCGTTTCCCCCGACCCCATCTCCAGATCCTCCATTAACTCGTCCAGCACGCCCTGAACCGTGCCCAGCAGGTTCTCCTCCAGCTTCCCCCGCCTGAACGGCCCGATGAAGCGCCGCTTGTAGCGGATCTGTTCCTCGCCGTCCGTCGTCAACATGTGCGATCCGAAAATGTCGCGGATCGTCGACGCCGGAGAGTCGGTCGTGAAGCGTTCCCAGTCGGCAAGCACCCGCACAATGTCGTCCCGCCGCGTGAGCAGCCACATCCCGAGCGCGGGCGCCCAGGTCACGGGCTCGGTGCGCCGCAGTTCGTGGAAGATGGGATAGGGGTCGTCGGCAAGCGCCTCCATGGTCACCTGACGCCCCATGGGGAACCGTGCCGACCGGTCGCTCATCCGCTCCCCGGGCGCGTCTTGTCCACGGGCCTGTTAGTTGGCGGACAAACTGCGCAGCAGGCTTCCCGCGGCCTCGCCCAGGCTGGTGCGGCCCCGGTTGTAGTTCCGCAACAACACCGCGGTCAGTCCCGTCGCGGGCTCGAAGAGCAGGTATGCCGTGTAGCCCGCGACCGAGCCGCCGTGACCGGCAAGGATCCGGCCGTCCACGGTGTTGATCGAAAAGCCGAAGCCGTAGCCCGAGTCGGGGCTCTCGGGCGTCTGTATCGACAGCACCTCTGCGCGCATCGCGTCGCCGAACAGAGGAGGACGGCCCCGTCCCATCACGCCCGCGGCAAAGGCGGCGAGGTCGTCGACGGTCGAATACACACCTCCGTTGGGGACCTTGTAGCCTCGCCCGCCGTGCTCGCGCGCGGGCCGCTCGGTATCCACTTCGCCGTCCGGGCCATTGGCGTGCCCGACGGATAGTGACGGCTGCAGGCGGTCGTCGATGACGAAGGCGCTGCTGGTCATCCCGAGCGGCTCGAAGATGCGCGCCTCGACCTGGTCCATGAACGGCACCCCTGCCGCGCGCTCCAGACCGAAGCCCAGAATCCCGAAGCCGATGTTGGAATACGAATACTCCGTGCCCGGGTCTGTCTGGTACCGCGTAGTGGGAATCGACTCGAGGATTTTCCCGGTCCAGTTCTCGATGGGTCCGGCGGCCGCGTCGGGCAACTCCGGCTCGCGCGCCAGGCCCGCGGTGTGGCTCGCCACCTGCCGCAGCGTCGGGTTGGCGTCGGGAGGCCGGTCCGTCAGCTGGCTGATTTCGGGTACCAGATCCTGCAGGGGGGTCTCCAGGGCAACCGTCCCGTCCTCGGCCAGAATCGCCATGAGAACCGCCGTGACCGACTTGGAAATCGAGCCCGTCCGGTAGATGGTTCCCCGGTCGGCCCGGACCTGGGCGACCGGGTCGGCCCACCCGTAGGCTCCCCACCACAGGACCTCGCCATCCCGGGCCAGCGCCGCCGCAATGCTCCCGACGCCGTCGTGCTCGACATCGGCAGCGAGCGTCTCGCCGAAGCGGTCGAGCGTCTGCTGCCATTCATCGGGGAGCTGCCCGGTCTCCGGGGCCGCACAACCCGACGCGACCGCGACGGCAACGAATACGGCAAGCCACCACAACGGTCTCTTCCACTGCAATTGTTTCGTCGACAAGATTCTTCCTCGTGTGTGTTGTGCTGCTCCGGAGCGGCCAACGCCATCCGCCCTCGACGCCCGCGTTCCGTTTCCGTCCCAAGCTGCCATTGATCCGCCTGGCGTGCAATTGCGCACCCGCGCCGATCCGCAGAGTGTTCAAAGGCGACGCACAACACAACAAGCGAGTACCAGGATGCGGCGACTGTTGCTGGCCAGACACGCGAAGTCCAGTTGGGGCGATGTCACGCTGTCCGACCACGACCGGCCTCTGAGCTCCCGCGGACGCAAGGCCGCACCGCGGGTTGCCAAGGCGCTCAGCCAGGCGGGGTTCGTGCCGGACCTCGCCTATTCGAGCACGTCCGTCCGCACGCGCGAAACCTGGGCGCTGATGGAGCCGGCATTCCCCGAACCGCCCGCTGTCGAGTTCCTGCGCGAGCTGTACGGCGCTTCGCCGCGAGGGGTGCTCGACGTCATTGCAGCCGCGCCGGATAACGTCACGACGCTGCTGGTCCTGGGGCATAACCCGTCCACCCACGCGCTCGCCGCCTACCTCTCGGAGAGGGGTCACCCGGAACGGATCGACCGGCTCCGGTACAAGTTCCCGACCGGCGCGGTCGCCGTGATCGAACTGGCCGCCGCGCGTTGGACCGACGCCGGGGAGGGGGGGGAGCTGCTCGACTTCCTCCTGCCGAGGCTCCTGAAGTAACGCGGTCTCCCGGCGCCTCGTTCGCGATCGATTCGGTCCATCTTGCCGAGCGCCCCATTCGCCCGTAGTGACCGACCTCGTTAGGTTGCGGCTCGGGACGACCAGTCCGCGGGGTGTCAGCGTCCCCGGACGCGATGATCGATCCAGGGGAGCCGCACATGTCATCGGCGAATACGAAGGGAAGTGCCGAAGCCATGGACAGCCTGCCGACGCCCGGGATGCCCGAGGCCGCCGAGACGCCCGAAACCATCGAGCGCGTCTTCCGCGAAGGGGTCTATCCGTACAAGGACAAGATGCCGCGCCGCGCGTACAATCGGGAAAAATCCCTGCTGCAGGTCGAACTCCTCAAGGTGCAGCGCTGGGTCCGCAGTTCAGGAGTCAAGATCGTCATTCTCTTCGAGGGGCGTGACGCAGCCGGAAAGGGCGGGACGATCAAGCGCTTCATGGAGCACCTGAATCCCCGCGGCGCGCACGTGGTCGCACTGGACAAGCCCAGCGACGTCGAGCGTGGCCAGTGGTACTTCCAACGCTATGTAAACCACCTGCCCACCGCCGGCGAAATGGTCCTGTTCGACCGTTCGTGGTACAACCGGGCCGGCGTGGAACGGGTCATGGGCTTTTGCACCGGCCAGGAATACCTCGAATTCCTGCGCCAGTGCCCCGAAGTGGAGCGGATGCTGGTCAACAGCGGGATTCGGCTGTTCAAGTTCTGGTTCTCGGTGTCGCAGGAGCAACAGGCGCACCGGTTCGACCGCAGGAAGACCGACCCGCTCAAGCAGTGGAAGATCTCGCCGATCGACCTGGCTTCGCTGGACAAATGGGACGAATACACTCATGCGAAGGAGGCGATGTTCTTCTACACCGACACCGCGGACGCGCCGTGGACGGTCATCAAGTCGGACGACAAGAAGCGGGCGCGCATCGCCGCGATGCAACACTTTCTTTTCCGGCTGCCGTACCCGGACAAGGACCATTCGGTGGTGACCGGTCCGGACCCTCTCATCGCCGGGCCGGCGACCCGGGTGGTCAGCCGCGACGAGCCCATGGCCGGTGCGCCGGACTCGCGTTCCGGGCTGGTTCGCTGACACCGCCATCCTGCCGGCAACCATGCCAGGGACCGTCCACGCAACCGATTCCACGAAATACACCCGCGAGGCACGGGAGCTCGCCGCCAGCCCGACGATCGCCAACGCCTTCCGTATTATCGAGGAACTCGACGAATGGGCGCTGCGGCGGCTGATCGAACTCACCGAGATACCGGCACCGCCGTTCATGGAGGAGGCGCGGGGACGCCGCTTCGCCGAACTCCTGACCGAAGTCGGCGCTGATGCCGTGTGGACTGACGAGGTCGGCAATGTGATCGGCTTGCGCAGGGGCCTGCGGGGGCACCGTTCCATCGGTCTCGGCGCCCATCTCGACACGGTCTTCCCCGAGGGAACGGACGTGACGGTGACCCGGCGCGGCGACACTCTGTTCGCACCGGGGATCAGCGACGACACACGCGGGCTCGTGGTCGTGCTGGCGGTGCTGCGCGCGATGCGGGAAGCGGGAATAGAGACGGACGCGGACATCCACTTCGTGGGAGTCGTCGGCGAGGAGGGCCCGGGCGACCTGCGCGGCATGAAGCACATGTACCGCGACCCGGCCACGGCCCCCGACGCCTGGATCGAGGTGGACGGCGGGGGTCTGCAAAAACTGGTGGTCGACGGGCTCGGCTCCGTCCGCTACCGCGTCACCTTCAAGGGCCCGGGCGGCCATTCGTGGGGCGCGTTCGGACTGGCCAACCCCGCGCACGCCATGAGCCGCGCCGTACGACTGTTCCAGGACGCCGCCGACCCTCTTACCTACGGCGGACCCCGAACCAGCTACAACGTGGGACGCATCGGAGGCGGCTCCTCGGTCAACGCCATACCCTGCGAGAGCTGGATGGATGTCGACATGCGCTCGGTCAGCCCGGAGAGCCTGGCCCGAATCGAGCAGGTGTTCCTCGAGGCGATGGACCAGGGACTCCGCGAAGAGAACGCACTAAGGCGGAGCGGCCCTCCGCTTTCCGTCGAAAAGGCCAGGATCGGGGACCGTCCCTCCGGCGAGGGGGACCGTGACGCGCCCCTTGTCCGGCGAGCACTGGCCGCAACCGCTGTTTTCGGGGTACAGGGCACGCTCGGCCGGTCCTCCACCGATTCGAACGTCCCCATCGCCCTCGGTGTGCCGGCGGTGACAATAGGCCGTGGCGGGATGGGTTTCGGCGCACACTCGCCCGGAGAGTACTGGGTCAACGTGGACGGGCACCTTGCCATCCAGCGGGCCCTTTTACTGCTTGTCGCTGAAGCGGGGATCGCGGGGCCGGTTCCGTAGAGTATCCGTCGGGCTGGCGCTCGGCCGCATGCCAGAGACTACTCCCGCTGCCCGGCCGGGCCGGATCCCTCACTGGCAATCAGCCGCTCGGTGAAGTCCTGGCGCTCTTCCAGGAGCGACAGCCTGTCGTTCATTGCTTCGATCGCGTCCCCGATGGTGCGGTCCTCCATGCCGGACATCTTGCTCTTCTCCAGCACCATGACGTCGAGAAGCGCACCGAGTCGTCTTGCGAGCGGCCGTAGGAGCACTACGCCGCCAACGGTGAGGATCAGGACGATCGAGACGATCATGGGAGCGACGAATTCCCATTCCATGTAGCGTTCTCCGTTGTGTGACGACCAGAAAGGCTTCGGCGAGGCAAGAACACCAACCCCTCCCTACGAGTCACCGCGAACCGGGTTCCACGTGAACCCGCGCCGGGTGGCGCTCAGCCCCTCCACAACGGCAGCGTCAGACAGGTCGGACCTCCCTCGCACGGGACGCACAACGCATCGGCATCAAAGCACGCCACTTCGCAACCCGCGTCCCTCATCAGCTGCAACGTCCGCGGAAACCCGCCCACGGCGATGCACCGGCGCGGACCGAGTGCCAGCACGTTCAGGTTGAGGCCGTGCGAGGCCGCGAACTCGCCATCGCTCGCCTCCAGGCACCGGATGCCGCGCCGGATCAGAAGCCGGTATAACGCGACCGGCAGCAGCCGGGGGTAGATCAGCGCCAGGTCATGGTCGAGCGGACTGATGACCGAGAGGAGGTGCAGGCACGCGGCGGTGCCTTGCCACAAGGGAAGATCGAACGAATGCACCTCCACCTCGAGCGGTGCCAGAATCACCTCCAGTTGCTCGATGCCCGCCTGATTGGTGCGGAGACCTCGCCCCACCAGCAGCGTCTGCTCGTCGAGCCATATCAGGTCGCCGCCTTCCACGGTGCCCGGCGGCTCGATGGCCGCGATGACGGGCACCGCCAGCCGCGCATACAGCGCTTCGTGCGACGCTACCTCGGGGCGGCGCAGCACCTTCCCCGGCCGAAGCAGGACCGCGCCCGCCGGAGTCATGAACGAGGGGTCGAAGACGAAGATGGCGTCGGCGAGCCCATCGTCCGCGTCCGGGATCCACTCGATCTCCGCGCCCGAATCCCCGACCAGTGTGGCGAACGCGCCGTACTGGCGTGCGAGGCGGTCGGTGTCGAGCGGGCCCGCGTAGTGCCAGCGCACCGGATCGGCCTCGAATGTCGCCGGGCCGGGACGGCGCATCGCGACACGGCGAAGGGGCGCCACCATGCTTCCCACACCGAACCGAGTGGAGGGCGCGGCATCGTCCGTGGTTGCGATCCTGGTGTTGCCGGTCATTGCAGGTCTCCGGCTGCGTCGGAAGCCTCCGCTCTCCTCCACCCGAAACAATGCGAACAGGGCATGTCCGCCGCCAGGCGCGGAAACTCAGCGAACTTCGGCAGCCAGCCTCCGCACCACCACGCGGGCCACGTCGAAATCGTCAAGCTCGATGAAGGCCGCCAGTCCGTCCGGACCGAACGCGTCCGGCACCTGGGTGGCGTCCGTGGCGTAGGTGCCGACGTACTCGCCTCCGGCCGTCAGCACATCGACGGGTCCGTCGCTCTCCGGCAGTTCACCGCGGCGCTGCACCCAGATGCGGCTGTCCCATGTGACGGCAAGGCTGCGGAGCACGGGGATCTCGTGGTAGTACTTCTGCTCCAGCTGGAAGGTCGCCGTCGGGGTGGGATTGTCGCCCTGTCCGCGCCTCTGAAACTGCACCATTCTGAGACCCGCCCTGCCGGCGGCCTGGCCAGCCTCTTCGCGCGCGGCAGCGGTCCGTTCCTCGTACTCCTGCTGAACCTCCGGCGTCAGGGGTTCTGGCGACATAGGCCGCTGGATGATTCGTGCCACGCCCCTTGCGCCCGGCGGCGTGACCTTGAGCGCGTAGGCGGACGAATCGGAGTGCACGATGCCTCCGTCCGGCAGGGTACCCACCAGAAGCCTGGGCTCGAATCGGGTGGTCATGCTCATTCCTCCCATCATGTCCCGAAGCTGTGCGGGAACGTCGGTTGGGAGGTCCAGCTCGTTGCGCGGAGGCAACCATCCGTGCACCACCGTGTCGGCCTGGACGCCGTCGTCGCCGAGTCCAATCCGCACGACCGGACGGGAGGTCGGAGGAGCGCTGCCGCTGTCCGCACCTCCCGTTCGGAAGCTGATGCCCGGCCCTCCACCGAAGCCTCCGACGAAGACGGCTCCGCCGCGCGGGTCGGGCTGGACGTTCCCCGAGAGCCCCGGCGTGCTGCCCGGCTCGTCGCCGGCGCGCACCATCCGCTGGAAGACCCCCGACCGGTCGAATATCTGGTAGGCGCCGTGGCCTGCGTCGCTGACCACAACGGTTCCATCACGGAGCACGGCAAAGCCGGCTGGCCGGTTGAATTCGCCGGGGCCTTGTCCCGACGAGCCGAACTCCCGTGTGAAGCCGCCTGCAGCGTCGAACACCAGGACCCGCAGGTCGGAACCCATCGTGTCCGAGGCGTCGAACACGTACAGGTTGCCCTCCGCGTCGAAGGCCACCCGCCGTATCCGGCCGAACATCTCCCAGGACTCGCCGTCGAGCACGCCGACGCGGTAGACCTCCTCGAAGTCGGGTTCGATCAGTCGGTCACGCCCCGGCAGTTCGATCACGTCCTGGGCCTGAAGGGCGGTGGCTGCAAGCGCGAGCAGGAAGGTGGCGGGAGCGAGCGGGCGGGATGTTGCCATGGTCGGATTGCCTCTGTGCAGGTCCGTTCGGGAGCCAGAATCGGTTGACCGCGCCCTCTGTGAAGCCGGTCTCGGCAGACCTGTGGACGGGTCCTGTGATTGGATGCGAAACCACGCTGTTCAGGTTGTCCGCCAGGACCGATGTCGTCGTTGTTGCCGCGCCTGCTCGGCGCCGTGGGCGCCGGTCGGCACGCGAACTGGCGCTGGACCCCGCCTCTCACCATCCTCCAAGGCAAATGGAGATCCTCCACCGCCACCCAGGACCATGACCGTATGCCGAAACTGCCCGGATACCTGCCCGCGCGACGCCATCCCGTCGCAAAGCCCCTCTTTCTCGGCACCGTACTACTGGTGACCGCTGCGGCCTGCGAGACCCCCGATCCCCGGGCGCAATCGAGCGCCGGCGGGCCGCAACCCGACGACGTCCGCTTTCCGGCGACCAATCGCCCAGACGTGCGGGGTGTCACAGGCGCGGTATCGGCGGGCCATCCCCTCGCCGCGGCCGCGGGCTACGACATCCTGCGCCGGGGCGGCAACGCGATGGATGCGGCGATCGCCATGGCCGGTGTGCTGGCCGTGGTGCGGCCTCACATGAACGGTGTCGGCGGTGATGCGTTCGCGCTCTACTACGAGGCGGAGAGCGGCCGTGTGCACGCCATGAACGGCAGCGGGCGCGCCGGGGCCCTGGCAACGCCAGCGCTCTTCGCCGAACAGGAGCTGGACGAGGTGCCGGGCAACGGACCGCTCTCGGTTACGGTCCCCGGGGCAGTCGCAGCGTGGGTGGACGCCGCGGACCGCTTCGGCACACTGCCCGTCAACGAACTGCTCGCTCCCGCGATCGGGTACGCGCGGGGCGGATTCCCGGTCTCCACGCGGCTTGCCAGCGACATCCGAGCCCAGTCGGGCGCGCTGAACGACCACGCACGAGCCCTATACATGCCCAATGGCGAGCCGCCGCCGGCAGGAAGTCTCCTGCTCAATCCGGCGCTCGCGTCGACGCTGGAACTGATCGCCCGAAGCGGAAAGGACGGCTTTTACAGGGGGCCCGTGGCCGAGCGACTGGCGACCTTCATCGAGGCGGAGGGCGGCTATGTGCGGGCCGCCGACCTGGCGGCACACGCAACGACGTGGGTAGAGCCTCTTCGGGGCGATTTCGAAGGCTACACGATGCTGGTTCTTCCACCCAACACCCAGGGAATCGCCCAACTGCAACTGTTCGAAATGGCCAGGTCGTTCGACGTGGCGGGAATGGGTCACAACAGCGCGGCGTACCTGCACACGCTGATCGAGTTGAAGAAACTTGCCTTCGCGGACCGCGACCAGTGGGCGGCGGATCCGGAGTTCACGGACATTCCGCTCGACGACCTCCTTGATGGCGGCTACCTCGCGGGGCGGGCGGGGATGGTCGACCCGGACTGGGCGGCTGAGCAGCGCGCACCTGGAGTGGTGCCGGCCACGCTCGTCGCCGAGCGATCACGCGACGACTCCGGGGACACGGTCTACCTGACCGCCGTCGACCGATGGGGCAACGCGGTCAGCTGGATTCAGAGTCTGTTCGCCGGCTTCGGCTCCGGGCTGCTGGAGCCGGAGACGGGGGTGGTTCTGCACAACCGCGGCGCCCTGTTCAACCTGGACGCCGGACACCCCAACGTCATCGCGCCGGGCAAGCGGCCCTACCACACGCTCACTCCGATGATGGCGGTCCAAGGCGACGGCAACTTCGCATTCACCCTGGGAACGCCCGGAGGGGACAGCCAGCCGCAGAGCCTGCTTCAGATCGTGAACAACCTTGTGCACTTCCGCATGACCCCGCGGGCCGCAATCGAAGCGCCCCGCTTCCGCAGCTACGGCGGACTACGGGTGGCGTTCGAGGATCGAGTTGCGGCCGCGGTGCTGGGGCACCTGGGTGAACTGGGCCACGAGGTCGAGGTGGTGCACGGCTGGACCGCCACCTTCGGCGGCGCGCAGATGATTGTGCGCGACCGCGACGGCACGCTTACCGCCGCTTCCGACCCGCGCCGCGAGGCCTACGCGATCGCCTACTGAGGGGAGCGAGCAGCGGTCAGCTGCTGCCGCGAAGCTCCACGGGCTGACCGTGCGGCGTGCGGCGGTACGCTTCCGCCCACGCGTCCTTGCGCTCGGTCAGCGCCGCCAGGTCGATCAGATCGTGGTCGGCAACCAGCCGCTCCAGCGCGGCTACCCAGTGATGGTAGTATGCGGATCCGTCGTCGGGGTCGCCTCGCGCATCGGCACGCGCGATCTCCTCGGCAAGCGTGGCCGCCCAGGTCGTCCACGAGAAATACCCCAACTCCGAGAGCTTGACCGCCAGCGCAAAGGCCTGGGCCTGCCACGGCGCCTCGAAGACGGGTCCTTCCGCATCGCGGGGCAGCGGCGGCAGTGCCGCGAGGCGCTCCCCACCGCTGCTCGTCGCCGCCGCCATCACGCCGTCTCCAGGTATTCTTCCCACAGGTCCACATACACGGCGTCGCGGGCGCCCGAGCGGTCTCCCCAGAGTTCCCGCCCCTCAAAGCGGACCGAGTAGACGTGTTGCGGGTCGTCCAGCGGCAGTTGGCCACGCTCGTCGCTATCCTGCAGCGCGTAGACGCCGTAGTCCTCGACCACCGTGCCGAGGCGGCCCTTCACGTATCGAGGGAGCCGGTTGTGACCGCGCGGGTTCAGATTCCGGGCGCGCACGCGGTCGCCCGGTGCAAAGCGGGCTCGCACATCCAGGTCCAGGAGGGCGAAGCCGAGGGAACCGTCCTCGGGAGGAAGCAGTTCGGGGCTGGATTCGCCGGGGTCGGGTCTACCGGATTCGACCTCGGACCCGGCGATCAGGCCTCCGGCGAGCAGGCGCGTGACCACCATGTGAAACCAGCGCTCGTAGTACGACATCCGCAGGTAGTCCACGGGCGGAATGCTCTCGAGAACGAATCGGAATCCCGGCAACTTGCGGCCACGCAGCCAGGGCTTCACCACCCGGGTCAGCGCGTACACCCGACCCTCCCACGGGTAATGGAACACCGGCTCGTCGTCTTCGCGCGCGACGGGGCCGAACCCGTCCATGCCGCCCATGTCGTGGATGCTGTTCACGAGTCGCTCCGCTGCGGTGCTGCCACCCTCGCGACCCCGATCATGGCATCGCGGGTGACAAGTGCGGCCAGTTCCTCCTCGGTCATGTCCTCGGTGCCACCGGGGCGCTCCGGCAATACCAGGTAACGTATCTCGGCGGTGCTGTCCCAAACGCGCACTTCCACGTCGTCCGCAAGCTGGAGACCGAATTCGCGCAGCACTTCGCGCGGTTCGATGACGGCCCTCGCCCGATACGCCGACGACTTGTACCAGGTCGGCGGCAGACCCAGTGTGGGCCACGGATAGCACGAACACAGGGTGCAGACCACGAGGTTGTGCACGGCGGGGGTATTGGCGACGACCTTCATGTGCTCCCCCTGGCCACCGAGGTATCCGAGCTCGCCGATCGCCGCGGTGCTGTCCGCCAGAAGCCGCTGACGGAAAGCGGAGTCGGTCCATGCCCGCGCCACCACCTGCGCGCCGTTCCTGGGTCCGATCCGGTTCTCGAAGGAATCGACGATCTCGTCGAGTTCGGCGGCATCGACCATCCCCTTTTCGACCAGGAGGGATTCCAGCGCCGTTACCCGGAGGGAGATGTCCGGGGGAACATCCTGGTGGTCGTGGTGATGGTGGTGATGCCCGTGGTGGTGGTCGCCGTCACCGGCGTGGTGGTGATCGTGGCCATGGCCGTTGTGGCCGTCGGTGTCGTGACGGTCCTTGTGCATGCGGTTCTCCTATTTCAACTCCACCAGCTGCTCGGGATCCACCCGAACGACGATGTAGGTGATCGTCTCGGTGATCTCGCTGAAGCCGTGGGGCGAATCGGCCGGGATGATGACCATGTCCCCCGGACCGACCTCGCGGCTCTCCCCGCCTTCAATGCCACCCACCGAACTCGGGCCGGTGAGCGTCCGCACCACGGTCCCGTCCGGGTCCAGCCGGCGGCCGTCCGAAAGCACGCCTCCCGTCACCAGCGTCCCGCGCCCGGACACCACGTAGTAGACCTCGGTCTGGTTGTGGTGCTGAATGGCGCCCAGTGAAGTGGAGGGCGGCCGCTGGACGACGCCGATGCCGACGTTGTGTCCGCCCGCGTCGATGTGCCGGATCTGCTGGTCGCTGACCCTCCCCTCCGGGGCATTGGCGATTGTGGCGCGAATGTCCTCGCTGGATATATGGATGCCTACGGGGTGCTGGGTTAGCGCTCCGGTCGCGAACAGTGCAAGAATCAGCTTGTCCATTTCCTGGCTCCTACAGGTACGTGGCTCCTACAGGTACGTGGCCGGCGGCATCCCGAAGATGTTGTCGATCAGCGCGCGGGCCTGTGGCGGCACACCCTTCAATGAAGAGGGAATGCCCATCGCCCGAGTCTCCTCCACCACTCGCTTGAGCACAAGAGCCCCGGTCAGATCGATACGCCCGAGGCCTTCCAGGTGGATCACCACCTCGGATACCGCGCCCGCCCCCGTGAGCTTGCTCATCAGCGCTTCCTCCAGCCGCGGGGCGGAGGCAAACCAGAGGATGCCCTTGACCTCGAGGTGCAGGACTCGGTCCTCCATCCAGCTGTCGAATCCGGCCCGCCGCTCGCGCCAGACGTGAATCGCGAGAGACAGGAGGATGCCCAGCAACAGGGCCTGCTCGATCCGGGGGGCGAGCAGCAGGCACAGCGCGAGGGTGAACCACACCACCAGCGCCTGAATCCGCGACAGCGTCCAGACGTTGATCAGCAGGCGCGGACGCACGAGGCCGCCAACCGCAGCGATCACGATCCCCGCCAGGACAGCCTTCGGGAGGGCCGACAACACACCTGCAAAGGGCAGGAACAGCAGCACGGCGACACCCGTGATCGCCCCGGACCATCGGGTACCGGCGCCTGAAAGGTGATTCAGGCTGCTGCGGGAGAGCGAGCCATCCACGGGCATGCCACCGCACACCCCGGAGACGACGTTGGCGGCTCCCTGGGCCAGGAACTCCCGGTCGGGGCTCCAACGGGCGCGGTCCTGGGTTGCGAAGCTGCGGGCGATCGCAGTGGTCTCGGCGAAGCCTACCAGGGCAATCACCACGCCCGGGAAGACCAGCGCCGGCACCAGATTCCAGGGCAGGGCAAGGCTGATGGGGGGCAGCGAGCCGGGAATGGTCCCCACGATCGGTCCCTGGTAGCCGGCCAGCGTGGCAAAGAGGACGCCGCCCAGGACCGCCACCAGCGCCCCCGGGAACAGCGGGTGGATCCTGCGTGCCATAAGCGTAATCGCCACGGTGAGCACCGTCAGTACGATGGCGGCCACATTCCACGCACCGGGCCCGACAAGCGCCTGGATCGTGTTGCCGACCAGCCCGCTTTCCCCCGACGCCGTCAGGCCCAGCGCGGACGGAAACTGTGAAAGCAGGATGAGAATGGCCGCGCCCGAGGTGAATCCCCTCACCACCGGCTGCGACATCAGATAGGTGACCTTGCCGGCACGCACCAGGGCGATCGCCAGCCGCGTGAGTCCCACAATCAGCGCGAGGAGGGCGGCCGCGCCCACATACTCCCGACTCCCGGGCGCCGCAATGGTGACGAGGGCACCGTGGGTGAGCAGCGCGGTCAGGGCAACGGGACCCGACTGCAGGTAGGGGCACGAAGCGAAGAGGCCGGCCGCAATAAGCGGCAACGCCGACGCGTAAAGGCCATGGACGCTGGGCAGGCCCGCCAGTTCCGCGTACGCCATGCTCTGCGGGATGATCAGAAGGGTGACGCTCAGGCCCGCGACCACGTCCCGGGACGTCGCACGGCGCGCGGTCCACGCCGCCGCTCCCACGACGGGGCCGCCACCCCCCCGCCCCGCCACCCTCACGCTCACTGCCCCGTCCCTCCGCCCACCGCCACCGTCTCGGCCACCCCCTCTGTCACCGCCCCCTCCGCCAGCCCGGTGAGCAGCCGCGCGGACTCGCACGCCCGCCCCGACCACCATCGCGCGATCGCCTCCGGCCCCCGCCCGGCGACCCGCTCGCTCCACCCCCTCGCGTGGCTGGCCAGCCACCGCAGCGTTCCGGCCGGGTCCTGCGCGAAAAACGAGCGCAGCACGTACCGCCGCTCCCCCGCGCGACAGGCCAGCCCTACCTCGTCCCCGAGCCGGACCAGGTCGTCGCGCAGGATGATCGCGCCGGCGCGCACCGGCGTCAGCAACCCCGCCAGGAAAGCGCTACCGCCCTCGCGCCGCGGATCCGCGAGCCCGGGCGCCTCACGCAACGCCACGGGCAGGTAGCGGGGAAGCTCCATTTCGCCCGTCACTTCGTCCATCGCCTCACCAAGCAGTTGCGCCCACGCCTCGTAGAAGGCATCGCCGCACCTCTCGAAGCTCGCCAGGTAGGGACCGAGCCACGACGCCATATGTTCCCAGACCAGGGTCATCAGGGCCTGGGCCAGGAGCACGCGACGCGCGTCGGCGCGCTCTTCGCGCCGCCATCCGTCGAGCGCGGCCAGCAGTGCCAGCAGCGAGGCCAGGTGATCCTCCTCCGTCTCCGCGTCGACACCCAGCGCCCTGCGAAACCCCGCCACCCGGTCGCGGGCCTCGCCGCCCATCATCCCCTCCGAACCCAGGTAGACGGAGGCATACGGGTAGCGCTGGAAGGCCACGACGGCCCCGTGGACGGACGGAGCCGGCGGACAAGGCAGACCGATGGCTTCGGCAATCCGCTTGTGCTCGTGTGAGGGAGGCTCGATCAGCGAGCCAAGCGCGCGCAGAAGTTCCATGCAAAGTCAGTGGTCGGCCCGGCGATCCCCGTCCGAGTCGCCCGGCTTCCGGCCGTCCCCGGTTCGCCCGCCCGAAGCCGCCCGCACCGCCCCATCCTCCTCCGACAGCCGGAACGCCCCCCGCTCAGGCCGCACCGGCCGCAGCAGCCAGTACGGACGGCGGGTCCCGTCCGGCGAGTGGAGCCCGGCGGGACGAGTGAGCTTCAACCAGCGGCGAAACGCGCGTCGCGACCGCTCCGTGTCAACCACGATGTCACCGTAGCGGTCGCCCTGCTCCGCTCTCCTCACCCTGACCGCCTGATGCCAGCAGTGCGCCCCCGATATGGGATCGGGCTGCACGGGGAAGGTCATGTTCTGATGCACACCCACGTCCGTCCACCAGATCCGCGACGTGTCGGGATCGGCGGACGTGAAGGGCCCGGTGCCGTTCTTTCTCTGCATCCCCCACCCGCTTCCCTCACGGCTGAGCGCCACGGTTGCCATGGTCTGGCGCGGCCCGTCCCCCGTCTTCCACCGCCCCATGTGATGCGAGCACGCCACGACCCCGGGGTGAATCCCCTCCGTCACCCAGGCCTTCACCACGAAGTGACCGATCCCGGTCTCGACCCGGACGAGATCCCCCGTCTCCACCCCCAGGCGCGTCGCGTCCCGCGGGTGCAGCCACAACGGGTTGGTGTGCGCGATCTCGTTCAGCCACTTGGCGTTGGCGCTGCGCGTGTGAATCTGCACCGGCAGCCGAAACGTGGAGATCAGGCACATCTGGTCCCGCTCCAGGTTCGCCCTGTGCACATGGCTTCGCACGTAACCGGGCACCGCCATCTCCGGCCAGCCCCACTCGGCCAGCGTCCGCGACCAGAACTCGAGCCGGCCGGTCGGCGTCGGGAACCCGCGACGGACCACGCCGTCCACCTCCACACCCACCCGCCGCCGCCCCTCCGCATCGCCATCCAGCGGCGGCAGCGGCACCACGTTCAGGGACGGCGGCGCCGCGGCCCGCGTGTACGCCCGCCCGCCCGCATCGACATGCACGTCCTCGAGTTCGGCCTCCGGTACCCGTCCCTCATGGACCGCGCCCACCCCGCGGCTGATCTCGAAGGCCCCGTACCGGCGCATGTACGCCAGCGGCGTCAGACCCTCGCGCGCGGCCCGCTCCGGCAGCCCCGGGACCGAGTTCTCGAAGATCCACCCGTAGTACTCGTCCACGGTCATCTTCTCGCCCGGCCGCTTGCGCGACTCGAAGAACTTGCGGATTCCGCGCGAGCCGTCCGGGTCGATCCGCCACGTCAGCTCGATCCAGAATTCGTTTTCCTCCCACACCTCCCCCGGCGTCACATCCCGGGTCGATTCCACCTCCTCGCCCAGCCGCTCGCGCGCGGCGCGCAGCACCGGCTGCCGGAAACCGAGCCAATAGCCGTCGTACTGCTCGTACGAAGTCAGGTCGTGGCGCTCCGAAGAGTGGCCCATGGGCAGCACGTAATCGGCGAAAAACGCGGTCTCGTTCCAGGTCGGCGTCAGCGCGACGTGCAGCCCGATCCGCTCCGGGTCGGTCAGCATCTCGATCCACGAAAAGCCGTCGGGATTGGTCCAGACCGGGTTGTAGACGCGGGTGAAATAAACATCCAGGCGCCCGTTCCGCTCGGCGGTCAGGTGCGGCAGAAGGAACGACATCTCCATCAGGCTCAGCGGGTAGTCGGACGGCCACGTCAGGTCGTTCCAGCGCTTCGGATGCTGCGCGGGCATCCGGATCGGCCGCGGCACGAACTTGTTCCACGAGTTGGGATAGGTCCCGCCGGGCACCGCGATGGCACCCATCAGCGCGTTCAGAAGGAACAGGGCCCGCGCCACCTGCCAACCCCCCAGATTGCCCGCCGCCGCGCTCCGCCAGTTGTGCGTGGACAGCCGCTCCCCCGCCCCCGCGACGGTCTCCGCGACCGCCTCGATCGTTTCAGCTGAAACGCCGCTCTCGGCCGCCGCGAATTCGAACGTGAACTCGGCGTAAAGCCCGCCAAGCACCGACTTGAATGTCTCGAAGGTGGCCGGCCCGCCGGGGTGGTTCTCCTCCAGGTACTCGCGCCAGTTCCACCAGCGCTCGACGAAGCGCTCGTTGTAGCGGCCGGTGCGAATCAGGTGGCTCGCAACCGCCAGCAGCACCGCCGCCTCCGACCCCGGATAGGTCGACAGCCAGTGATCCGCGTGCGTCGCCGTGTTGGAAAGCCGCGTGTCGAAGACGATCAGCTTCGCCCCCCGCTTCTTCCCCTCCATCACGCGCTGCGCGTGCGGATTGAAGTAGTGGCCGGCCTCCAGGTGGCTGCTGACCAGCAGAATGACGTCGGCGTTTTCGTGATCCGGGCTGGGCCGGTCCATACCCATCCACAGGTGGTAACCCATGCGGGCGCCCGAAGAACAGATGTTTGTATGGGAGTTGTGACCATCCACGCCCCACGCCGCCAGCGTCCGTTCCGTGAAGCCGTCCTCGCCGGGACGTCCGACGTGGTACATGACCTCGCGGTGCCGGTCCTCGTCCATGGCCGCGCGGATCCGCCCGGCGATGTCGTCCAGCGCCTCGTCCCAGCCCACCCGCTCCCACTGCCCCTCGCCCCTGGCCCCGACGCGCTTGAGCGGCGTGAGGATCCGGTCCGGATCGGTGAGCTGCGTCGCGGTGGCGGGTCCCTTGGCGCAGTTCCGCCCGCGCGACCCCGGGTGCTCCGGGTTGCCCTCGAACTTGCGCACCTCGAGCGTGTCGCGATCCACGTACGCGAGGAGACCGCACGCGGACTCGCAGTTGAAGCACGTGGTGGGCACCAGCATGTAGCGACGCTCCACGCGCTCCGGCCACGCCTTCGAGTCCAGTTCGACCCAGTCGCTCCAGCGCTCCTTCGGGGGAAACGCCGCGAGGTGCACCCTGCTGGCCCCGGGGTAGAAGGTCTCGCCGCGGGCCTCCACGTCGGCCCTGGAGGCGGACACGCGGCGGTTCAGGTCGTCAAGTGTGAGGCGGCGCTCACCACCGTCCTGTCCGCGCCGGCGCCCGTCGCCGCGTTCCGCGCCCCCGCCGCGACCGCTCATGCCAACGGCACCGACTGACCGGCCTGGACGTAGGCGTGTTCGTAGGCGAGCAGCGCGGCGAGTCCGACCGGTACCGCCACCCACCCCAGCCAGGGAGCCGCGGCCCCGACCAGCGCGCCGGCCAGGCCCAGCCGGAACCAGCCCCGGAAGCGGCCGTGCGTCATCTCGCGTTCGGCCAGGCGGGCGTGCGCGGTGGGCGGCGGCATGAGGACCTCGCCGGCGATCATGAGGGCGTGGGCCCCGCTGGCCACGGCGAAGACGGTCAGCGCGGCGGCCGAGGCTGTCCCAGCGCCCTCGATCATGAGCGCGGCGAGCGCGGTCACGGCGCCGCCCGCGACCCCGGCCTGCACCAGGAAGTGCGCGGGCAGCAACGGGTTCTGCCACATGTCGCGCGCCTTGGCCTGCCCGAAGAGGAAGGCCGTGTACACCGCCGTGAGGACCGCGAGACCGCCCCCGAGCCAGCCGAGCCAGGGAGGCGGGGACACGCCGGTGACGGCCGCCCCGAAGTGCGCCGCCAGCACGGCTCCGTAGCCGCCGATGATGAACCCGCCACGTACCAGCCAGCTTCGCCACTGTGGGCGGCGGAAGATCAGGTGGAAGCGCTCGGGGTGCTCCAGATCCCAGATAAGGATGGCGCCGGTGAGCGCGAGGAAGACGCCGGCCACGATCGGCGCGGCGAATGTCCAGAGCGAATGGGTGATTGTCAGCGCGCCGGTCATGAGAAGGAGCAGCGGCACCAGATACGCGCCCGCTGCGACGGACTTCGTCCAGGTATAGAGCGAGACGCGGAAGTCCCACGGGGCGGTGTGCGGAATGTCGTAGCTGAGCACCGCCGCCGCCGACGAGTTCCATGGCCCCGGGTGTCCCGACGGCACGCCGTGCTCCACCTCGCCCTGCTCGCTCCACATGAAGAGGCCGCCGTCGGGACGCCGCGCCGCGAGAGGATCGAGCGTCACCTGGTCGCCGCCCTTGTAGTACAGCTTCGGCTTCGTCTCCTTCTCGGGCCGCCGCACTGCCACCGGATCGCGGTTGATGATCCCGGCCACCTTCGAGGACGGGTCGTTCATGTCGCCCACCAGCAGGGCCTCCGTCGGGCAGACTACCACGCAAGCAGGCTCCAGGCCCACGTCGAGCCGGTGAGCGCAGAAGTTGCACTTCTCGGCCGCACCATCGGATGGATTGATGAAGATCGCGTCGTAGGGGCAGGCCGCGATGCAGGCCTTGCACCCGATGCACGCGCTCTTGTCGAAGTCGACGATCCCGTCCGCACGCTTGAACATCGCGGACGTGGGACACGCGTCCACGCACGGGGGCGCTTCGCACTGGTTGCAGCGCGTGACCTGGAAGGATCGCCGAGCCTCGGGGAAGATCCCGGTGTCGACGTACTTGACGTACGTGCGCGTAACCGAGAGTGGGACTTCATTCTCGGATTTGCAGGCCGTGGTGCAGGCGTGACAGCCGATGCACCGGGTCTGGTCGACCACCTTGGCCCACGCGGGACGTGAGTTGAGGTGAACAGTTTCCATGTCTTGACAATAGACACGCTTTGCGCCGTCGAACAGACACGCCGTCCGCCGCCGGACAGGCCGCATCCCCTCCGTGCCCCACCCGGCGCCCGATTGCGTACCTTTGGGAAGATCATGAGAGCTTGCCTGTTCGTCCGCGACCGACTCGTCCTCGCCCGAAACGCCGTGGAACTGCCGTCCCTGAGCGACGTGAAGGACTGGGGGGTGGGTAACCTCGACTGGTTTCCGGTGCATGCCCCGAACTCGGGCGCGTGCGCCACCGCCGCCCTGGCGAATCCCGATTGGCGACCTCCTCCAGGCGTCGCCCCCGTCGGTTTGCGCGCCGTACTCGGGATACTCCCCGAACCCGAGTTGTGGCTGGCGCTCACCGCCGCGCACCTCGCCCGATGGCGCCGCACCTCCCGTTTCTGCGGCGTGTGCGGCACCGAGACCACCCGGGCGGATCATCACAAGGCGATGCTGTGTCCCGCCTGTGGCCACCTCACCTTCCCGAAGGTGTCACCCGCCGTGATCGTCCAGGTGACGCGCGGCGCCGAGATCCTGCTCGGCCGCTCGCGCCGCCACCCGAGCGGCTCATACTCGGTGCTGGCGGGCTTCGTCGACCCGGGTGAGAGCCTGGAGGACGCGGTTCGGCGTGAAATCGAGGAAGAGTCGGGGATCCGCGTCACGGACGTCCGGTACTTCGGCAGTCAACCCTGGCCGTTTCCCGACTCGCTGATGGTGGGGTTCACAGCGGCGTACGAAAACGGCACGCTGCAGAACCTGGACGGCGAACTGGAGGATGTGGGCTGGTTCACCGCCGACGCCTTGCCTCCGGTGCCGCCCGGATACAGCATAGCCCGGGCGCTGATCGACGATTTCGCCCGGCGCAGCGGCGTGGACCCGGCGGATGTGCCGACCTGGAGACGCCGATGACCACAGACCATTCCCACCCGCAAGCGAGCCTCCCGATGAACCGACGCGTTCCCCTTGCCCTGATCGCCGCCACGCTGGCCGCTTCCTGTGCCACCGGCCCCTCCGGACCCCCACCCTTCGATCCGGTCGGCACCTACTCCTACAGCGCCGAGGTGGACGGACAGATCATCCCGGGTTCGATGACCATCGAAGTGGCCGGAGACGGATACACGGGGCAGATCCGGAGCGACTTCTTCCCTACCATTCCGATCAACGCGGTCACGGTGGTGGACCAGGCCGTCACAATCGAGGCGTCGGGACCGGATGGTCCGCTTCTCATCGAGTTCGCGGCTGTTGAAGGCGCTCTCGGCGGGACCTGGGCGATGGGCGAGCAGGGCGGCACCTTCTCCGCGACGAAGACGAACTGAGACGCTCCCGGGCCCTCAAGCGCCCGCCGGCCGTCAGCCGAGCTTCACGGACTCGATCACGGCCGCCCCAGGAACCGCATCACCGCCAGCGCCACCGCGCGCGCGCCGTCCACCAGTTCGGCTACTCCGATGGATTCGTCCTCGCGGTGCGCGTTCGCGACATCGCCCGGACCGAACAGCACGCCGGGCGTGCGTCCCGCGTTCACGAGGTGGCGCAGGTCGGAGCCGTACGGAACCGCCGCGAGCCCGCCCGGGCCCACGCCGAGATCGCGCGCCACCGACCGTGCGACCGTGACGATCCGGGCATCCTCCGGGGTCTCGCAGGGAGCGAACTGGCCGCCCCACCACTCGACACGGATGGGATTGCTGCGCAGGAAGTCGTCCCGGGCGCAACACTCTGCCACCTGTGCTTCGAACAGGCGGCGGGCGGCGTGGACATCTTCGCGTACGCCCACGCCGAAGCGCCCCTCGGCCCGCACCACTTCCGGCACCGAAGACGCCCACTCACCCCCCTGCACGGTCCCGATGCAGATCGCGTAAGGCGCTGGATTGGATCCGAAGCGGGAGTCGCCCACACAGGCATTGCGCTGCCGTTCAAAGTCCATCAGATGCCCGTAGACAAGCATGAGCTTCTCCAGCGCGCTCACGCCCTCGTGACGGAGTGCCCCGTGGGCGGCCCTCCCGGGGACGGTGAGGCGGAAGTTGAGCGCCCCGGCCTGGGCATTGGCCACATGGAGACCGGTCGGCTCAAGGACGATCGCGCCGTCCCCCGTGTGGCCGCGCAACACCGACGCCAGCGTCCCCAGTCCCCCGTCCTCCTCTCCGATGACGCTCTGGAAGAGCAGCGATCCGCGAAGGCCGACGCCGGCATCGAGCACGGCCTTCACCCCAGCGAGGCCGGCGACAAGCGGACCCTTCATGTCCAGCACCCCGCGCCCGTACACGCGGCCGTCGCGAACATCCATCCGAAACGGCGGCGCGGTCCAGCGGGACACCTCTCCCGGCGGCACGACGTCAACGTGGCCGTTGAGGACCAGCGTGGGGCCGCTGCCGGTAGGGCTGCTCCCGGTGGGGCCACGTCCGACACCCCCGTCCCAGTCCATGCGCCCCACCACACCGAGCGGGTTCCGCCGCTCGAGTTCGGTCGCGTAGTCGGGGTGCCGGCTCAACTCGCCCTCGTCGATCTCCCAGACATCGAGGTCCATCCCCAGCCCATCCATCACCGCGGCGACATACTCCTGAGCCGCACGTTCGTCGCCCTTCCACGAGGGGATGGCCACCAGCCCGGCGAGCGTTTCAAGCAGCCAGGCTTCGTCGATCGCCGGGGCCGCTACGGCGATTCCGACAGTCTCAACGCCCACAGTCCCGAATTGATGTCCGCGAACCACACCAGGTCGCGGTGGGGCATCACGCTCCACGCCCCCGGCGAGTTGGGAACGAAGCCCATCGGGTCGAACGCCTTGTAGACGGAAACCTCGCGTCCCTGCGTGTACAGGTTCCCCATGAGCTCCCCCGAAACGTCCACCAGACGCATGCCGCCCTCGTAGTAGGCCTGGTAGAGGATGTCGTCATCGACCCAGATGTTGTGCGTTCCGAACTCCGAAACCTCGTACCGCGCCACCATCCGGGGGTTCGCGGGATCGTCGAAATCGATGACCTGGATATAGCCCCAGCTCGCGCGCGGATAGCCGCCGCGGCCGGTCTCGGGGTCGTACTTCTGGCGGAAGTCTGGCCCCACTCCCTCCCAGGCCATGCCCTCGCGGTTCAGAATCTCGTCGCCGATGAAGACGTAGAACTTGCCCGCCGATTCGGACCAGTAGGGGAACACCGCGTGCGTCGCGCCGGTGGGCACCGGGTAGTTCGTCACGAACACGGGCGATTCGATCGTTCCACCCCAGCGCCCGTTGCCGACATCGACCACGACCAGTCCCGTGCCCCACTCCGCCGAATACGCGATCCCGTCGTGGACCCACACGTCGTGGACCCGGCTGTTCGGGTGGTCGTATTCGGAGACGTATTTCGGGTTGTAGATGTCGCGGACATCCAGGATCACGTACTTGTCGCCGTTGGACAGGGCGAAGAGATGGTCGTTCGTGGGAAAGGCGTTGTGCACGCCGCCCGTCAGCCCCTCGGTGTATTCGGCGGCGATGACAGGGTGGGCCGGGTCGGCCAGGTCCAGGATCACCACGCCGTTCCGGCGGTCGGAAGCGCCTTCGCGAGTCAGCGCCGCGTAGCGTCCGTCTGGAGAGACCTTGATGTCGTTGACCGAACGGGCATCCACCTGGACCGAATCGGTCTTGACGACGTTCTCCGGATCGGTGATGTCGAAGACGAACCCGTGGCCGTCGGACTGCTTCGAGCCCACCAGCGCGTAGTCGCGGCCGTCGACGCCCTCGAATACCCAGAAGTCGGTGCTGTATACCCGCTCCTGGTGCCCCCGCCCCACCACCTCGACCGAGCGCACGACCTTCCGCTGCACGGCCTCGAACGTGCGGGTCGCCCTCAGCGCGGCCGACCGCGCCACGACGGTGAACTCGCCCGGGACGTCGGCCACGATGCGCCCGTCCTCCATCTGGCCCGGCGCGGGCGGCGCCATGATGCCCGCCGCCGGCACGTACGAATGGCTCCAGTCGACGGGCGCATCCTCGATCACCGTGCCGCCCGCGTCCCGCACGATCGCCGCGAACGTCTGCACGTCCCCCGTCCGGACGGGCCCGTCCCCGCCACCCACGATTTCCAGCGAGGCCCCCGCGAATTCCCGCACGGCGTGCTCCACAGCGCCGGTCACCCCTTCGAACGCGGCCTCGATTCGCACGGGGCCGGGCGCAAGGGCGCGCACATGCCCGAAGGCGTCCACATCGGCCCGGGACGGGTCGCTGGTCCGCCATTCGAAATCGGCGCCGGGGCGGTTTGTGCCGTCACCGTGCAGCGCAATGGCTCGATGGGTCACCGTCGTGCCCTCGTAGAGCGAGCCCGGGCCCGTCACCTCGACACGAACCACGGGCGGCCACTCCACCACGACAGGCACGGTCAGCTGGGCGGGGCTGCCGTCGGGACCCGGTCGCACTGTCGCGACGATGACCTCCCACTCACCGACTTCGAGCCCCGTGACGACACCGTCACCAATGGACAGGGCCCGCCGTGAGCCGACCATCCGCACCGCCTCGTCCAGCACCCGCCCATCTCCGTCCAGTACCCGCACGGCCAGGGCGGCGCCCCCTCCCCGCGCAATCACCAGGCTGGACGGCTCAGCCTCGATCCGCCATGCGGTCTGGGCGACGAGGGGCTGCCCCGGGAAAAGAAAGAGCGGAATGAAGGTGGCCGCGGCCAGCGCGGCCACGGCGACGGGCGAGGGGCGGTGGCGAGGGCGGGGCTGCATGACCGGAATGCCTCCTGAAAGAGCGCGGGGACAGGATCTGCCCGCAATATGGGGACCGACCGGCCCCCTCGGCGAGACCCCGTGGACCTGGACCTCGGCGGGCGTCCCGGTCCCAATCCTGATGGCCCGCCGCCGTCGGCCCCCGGCTGCCCGTAGACGCAACGTCCTGGCTGTCGATGCCCAGCGCCTCGCCGCGCAGCAGCGCGACACCCTCGATGTGGGGGATACCCAGGTCTACAGCTATTAGCGGCTGGTGGTGAGCAAGCGACGCCGCAGCCACAGCCGAGGCGCCAATCACCCTGACGTAACGGCGGATCGCAGGGGGCACAAGTCACGGCGGGAAATCGTCTAAAGTCAACCAGGACTGCACGATCTGCGTTTCCTGCCGGTGTACTGGACCTTGCTGGATCGTGCCGCGAAAGCGGGAAAATGGACTTGAATGGCGGGACTCACACGCCCCACGCCTTCCCTTCGCTGAGCGGGCAAGAGCGAGCTGAAGCTGGATGGGGGCTGCCGATGTCCGAGATCCCTATTCTTGGCGACCGACCTCGACTCCGGTGATGTCGTACCAGTCAATGGCCCGCTGAGCAACCCCGCTTCGGTCAGGCGTTCGCTCCACTAGGGCCACGAGTGTCGATCCCAGGATGTCGAAGCCGATCAGCCGATCACGTATTCGAACCGTACCCGCATACTCGGTGCCTACCCAGATATCGAAGTAGGAGAAAGCGTCGCGATCCCGCCGGGTGGCGACCCACAGGCGGCCCATGTCGTCAAAGGTCAACCCATCCACCAGGAACCATCCCTTGGGTTCCTCCCGGTATGCCGCAGCGTACGGCTCCATTGATGATCGAGACACTGGCTGGCCGCCAAACATGCTGGCCATGTCCTCAAGATAGCCATCCACGTCGCGCTCGTTCGGAAGCTCGGGCACATAGCTGGGGGACGCGGTCACCGTGGCCGTTGTCCCGTCTCTGCTCTCCAGAAACACCAGTTCCCGCTTGCATGCCTTGAGTACATAACCGCCGTCGGGTGCCGGAATCCCCGAACTCAGCCTTCCGCACTCCGTATCAACGATCTCCTCTAGACCGCGTCGATGCCAAAGAACCTCGCCGGATCGCAGGGACACCTCGACAAGGACAGTTTCCGCGCTGGGTGTGGCTCCTTCCTCCGGTGCCGTTCCCGGGGTCACTCCGCGGAGGCCCTCGCCGAAGAGACTCGACGGCCCGATGGTCCGAGGCCAAAACAACGCCGGAAGCGTCAGGTCTGACACCAATGCGCCATCGGTTTCGAACACCGTAAACCGGTACGACCTACCGTCAAAGACGCCAATGCGGTCGGGCAGCATTCGCCCCAGCCATACCGGTCGAACGAACTCGCCAGGCCCTTCACCCTGGCTCCCGAACTCACCGATCATCTCCTCCGGGGTGACGCACACGACGCGATACTCGTACGAGTCGATCACGCACGCGGAACGTGCCGACGTCAAGGCGACACCATTGTCTCGACTCAGCGGAGCAGGTGACGAGGCAAAAGGTGCGAGTGCCACATCGGAAAGCTCCTGCGATTCCCGCAGGCAGCCGGTGGCGGCGGCCGCCAGGACGACCGCCGCCAAACGGTAAATGCTCACGGAAGCTGCCGGGCTACTCCCCGCAGTTTTCCGCCATGCAGCTATCGAACGCCGCGGCACCCGCCTCGTAGTCCTGATCGTCGCCGTATGCGGCCATGCCTTCATCATGGCAATTCGAGAAGCACGGATCGAGCTCACCGAGCTGGGCGGCGATACTGCGTCAGCAGTAGCGGACGGAGGAGTTCTCGCCCGATGAGCCGAGCGACGGGCCATCCGTCGTACAGCATGCCCTCAAGGTTGACGCCCATCCATGCGGTCTGCTCCGGTCGTGAATACCAAGCGTTCCACTGCACGCCCTCCACCCCATCATGGACCCCCATCCAACCGATCGAGCCGCTCCCGAACGATCTTCTCCCTGAAGTGGTTGAAGGATCGGACGCGAACTCTCACGGGCGTCAGGCTTGTACAGTGTCTAACTCGCCAAGTCCTCCGCAAGGCGCTGCCCTGCCCTTGACCGCATCGAGACGCTCCGAGTTCTGGCCAGAGACGGTGCGCGGCGAGGTTCAGGAGGTGAAATCGCCGCCGATCCACCGCAGGGTACAGGTAGTCAGGCTCAGAGCTGCTGAGGCCCCTGAACATCAGCCCGGTTCCTCCCAGTTGCCCGCTTGCGCGGCGGGGTTGATGGGCAACCACATATGCGTTAGCGTCCGTGCGTTCACGGTCGCGCCGCTCGACGGGTGGTGCGACCGATTTTTGCACACCTCCTTCCAAGGAGCAAGACAGATGTCATTTCTCACCCGTTCTTTCCGTGGCTTGGTCGGTTCGTTCTGCGTCGCCGCCGCGGTCGTCCTCCCTCTGGACGCTCAGGACCTCGGCGACTTGGACCCTTGCTTCGAGGCCTGTCACAGTGACGCCATGCTCATCTATCTGGGCGGTGACGAGGATGGAGCATCGGACTCCTTCGAAGACTGCATGGAGGACAATTGCGGCGGGATGTAGCTGGCAGTCCTGATCCGTTGTTTCGCAGTTGTTGGGCGGTCGCGGCGCTCGCAGCACTCGCCGCGACCGCCTGCCGGAACGAACCGGCACACGTCACGATACCTGAGCCGCTCGCGTTGTTCCCTGCGGCGGCGTCCCCGGCACCGCTGAGCGTCAGCAAGAGCATCGCCCTCGCTGACGACGAGACGGCCTGCGTAATCGATTCGTTCGAGTTTCGCGTGGTCTGTGAAAAGCGTGAGGGGGAAGAGGTTGTCGCATTCGGACAGGAGGGCGATGGGCCAGGGGAGTTCCGTGGTCTCCGTTTGGTGGCCCGTGTTTCGCCTGGCCGTTTGGGTGTCGTGGACGGTAGGCTAAACCGGTTGACGATCTTCGACGCCACAGGCGACCGCGTATCGGAGGTTGCCTTCCCTCCGATGTACCTCGTCGACGGAATTCGACAGGCAACCCTATTCGGATACGAAGTCGATAGGATGGCGTCTTCCCCCGGAGACTCGATCTTGCCGCGGATCTACTCGGAGGTGGACATCAATTCGGGCGAGGTCACATGGACACGCGGTAGCATGAACGGGATCGCCGATACCGAGTGCGGCGGGCTGCACCACGGCGTGCCTCGACCGGCGGAAGGATACGTATTCTGGGCATGTCATAGAGAGTTGGTCTTTTTTGACGCCAATGACGCCGACGCCGCGACCGTGGTCACGTCTCCAGCCTATCGGGACGAACTCCCGAGCGAGCGTGATGTTGAGGACTTTTCGGAAGGGCTGATGAGACTTGGAGGCAGGATGGCCATGCCGAGGTCGGCGGTGGCTCCCTACGTCGAGACATTCCGTGAAGAACCCAAGCGGTGGTTCAACGTGCCGCGCGCGTTGGTATTTGATTCAAGGGATCGGTTGTGGGTGGCGACCACGCCCAACCGAGACACCTTCTCCTACTTCGAAATCTGGATCGGCACCGAGTACGCCGGCTCCGTTAGGGTGCGTGACCGCGCGATGGGCTTCGACCTCTTCCAAAACACTCTGGCGGTATTGGTCGAACGGCAACCGGGATCCGACGGAATCGCCCCTCGCGGTATCGATTGGTACGATATCAGTGACATTGACTGCCTAGCGTCGAAGGCCGAACAGGGTTGCGGTCTACGCCCACCCAGCGAGGGTACAGCGGCACCATAAGTCGCAATGAGTCTTGCGCTGAAGCGCAGCGCACTCGCAGCCCGAGGCTCGGAGGTCCTGCACAGAATGGAGGACGGGCAGGCCTTCGTGGGGGGGTGGTGAACAGCCCGGGCCTTCCCCGTGACCCGGTCGTGCAAATCACGCGGGAATCTGCACGATTATGGGAAACAAGCCAGCCCACGCGACGTTGAACATCGCGGTCTGGCCAAGGGGCGCTCCGCCCCCTTATACCCCCGGTCTAGCTTGAGCGAGCCGGAGCAGGTCGCAGCTTGGCGGACACCCACTCGCGTCCGCGCATCCACAGAGCGGACGCGGTGCAAACGAACGACCCCACCCAAGCCCAAAAGCCGACCGCCAAACCGCCCGAGGCGATCCAGTAGAGAACGTTCAGCACCGCCGCACCCGTCACGCACCAAGTCAGCCATCGGAGCTTCGACCGACGGAAGCGACCGGTCATGTACATCGCGAGGGGCACCAGAATGCTGCTGAGCGCGCCCAGCACTTCCACGGGGTTTCCCCATTCGAGAGCGACTAGAAAAGCCTCCCAGCCCCAAAGGTGTCCGGTCGCGTCGCCGACGGCGGGCAGGAACCAGGACGCCGCGAACAGCGCCCCGCCAGCCCGAAGCAGGTGCCGCCACCTCGGCTTGCCCGCGTTGGCGAACTCCCTTGAAAGCGTCTTCGGCTCGCCGATGCCTTGGCGGGCCAGCGCAAACGCGCGAGCGGGGGTCAGGGCGTTGTCCAACTCCAACTCCAGATCGACATGCGCCCGCAAGTGGTCCTCCAATTCGTCCACCTCGCACGCCGACAGGCCCGCGCCGCGCTCCATGCGCATGCGCCAGTCCCGAAACGCCGCCTCCAGATCAAACATGGCTTCCTCCCCAAGCTGCTTCGAGTGCCGTGGTCAGCGTCCGCCAACTCGCCCGGTCGCGCGACAACTGGCGCTTTCCCCTTTCGGTCAGCCGATAGTACTTCCGCCGCCGTCCCGCGTCGGTCAACTGCCAGCGGCCCGCGATGAGACCGTCCCGTTCCAAGCGGTGCAGGACCGGATAGAGCATCCCGTCGGACCAATCCACGCTTCCACCCGATAGGAGCTTCACCTGCTTGAGCATCTGGTAGCCGTAGCTCTCTCCGCCAGCGAGGATGGAGAGCACCATCGGTCGCGACGAGGCGGCGATTAGCTCCCTGTAGACCGGTGCGGCCATGTCATCGTCTCCTATGGCTTGGTTAGCCATGTACATAACGCAACAAGGTATAGGATTGGTGCGACCGGTGCAACTCCCGGCAAGTAGCGACCGGGAGCCAGCAGGGGTGGTCGCCCTCAAGGCGACCGGCGAAGACACCGGACGGACGATCTCGAAGGCGAGGTCCAGATCGCCGGGGATGGCCACGTCGGCGTCTTGGAGGTCCGCATCCGTCGAAACCCGGATGCGGAGGACTACGTCGTAGGAGGAAGCGGAGGTAGCCGAGGTAGGATCGACTGGTCGGCAAGTGCGGCAAGCCGGAGCGCGCTCGTCAGCGCCCGGCGCTCCGGCTTACGGCCGCACCGGAGCGTGAAAAAGACACGGTGGGTCGTTTCACACTTTGACCCTCCGGCGATTCACACGGCGGCCAGTACCTATCCGAAGGTGTCGCAACGTCTTGAGGTCCGGTCGCCCGACCGGGCGTTGCCGGACGGGCCGAGAGGGCGGGGCTGGGAGCGACCCCCCTCGCCGAGGGCTCGGTACGGGTTCGGGGGCAGGTGTGTTTGCACACCTCCCCCCCGACCCCCGGGGTCGCTCCCAGACCAGCGATCCCTGGCGGGAAGGCGGTTCGAGCGCCGCTTCGACGCGGCGGAGCACCCGTTCTCCGACCGGTCGGTCGTTGGACAGCCCTCCATCGCCGAGCAGGACGAGAGAACCCCGCAGGGTCACGATCCTCACCTCCCGGTCCCGCCGCGCATCCGAAGGTGACCGACCGCCTCCTCGCGAACGTGGAGGTGTGGATAGGTAGTTACCCCCGCTTCATCCGCTTCTGATGGTAGCAAGCCCGTAGGCTCCTTCACAACACACATGAGGAGGTTTCCCGATGAAACGTCCATCGCTCGTTCTCTCCGCCGTCCTGTTCCTTTTCGCCACCGCCTCTCCGGCCTTGGCGCAGACCACGCTGTCGCTGACCGGCGGCCTGAACCGGACGACCATGACCGCCGACCCGCCCGACGGCATCGTATGGCGTTCCGAGTCCCTCACGAGAATGTCCGTCGGTTTGGCGGCGACCTTTCCGGCCTCGGAGCGTATCGGATTGCAGCTTGGCGTCGCGTACGCCCAGAAGGGCGGCAGATTGAGCGGACTGGACGGCGACATCCTCGTCACCACGGAAATCGCGCTGGACTATTTCGAGTTCTCCCTGCTGGCCGTGCCGACGTTTCCCTTGGCGTCATGGGACCACTCCGCCGTCCGGTTCTTCGCCGGTCCCACCTTGGCGAGCCGGATCGACTGCGACTTCGACGCGTCGGCCCGGCTCGGTCCGGAGCGGGTCACCGCCTCCGGCGGCTGCGACGCTGGTGGCCGCGACGAGGTCGAGGCCACGATGGACCTCGGGGTCGTCGTGGGCGGAGGCATCGCGGTCGGCGTGACGGAGCGGGCGAGCGTGAGCTTCGACCTGCTGTACACGCTCGGGCTCATTCCCATCGGAGAGGGAGACTCGTACTTGAGCGGACCGAGGCAACGTGTCCTGACGCTTCGGACGGGCGTGGCCCTTCCGATCGGATAGGGCTGTCGAGCGGCCACGGGTGATCGTCCATCACTCCGGGAACAAGCCCGGCGGCATCCTCGTGCTCGCCGGGATGGGCGGCCACCGCAACTTCAGCACGCATTGAGACAAGCGCCAGGTTGGACCGGGCCAAGCTGGCCGCAAGGGCCTTCCCGCAGGGATTGTTGGACTTGGGAGCGACCCCCGAGGGAGGGGGGGACGGGCTTGTCCGTCCCAACCCTCCCCGATGCCCGCACTGGGCATCGAAACAGGGAGGTCGCTCCCAGCCACGGCCTTGAGGCCCGGTTCGGCACCGACGAATCGGGAGGCCGTGGCCTAATCGCCAATCCGCCAGCAACTTGTGGCATATGGCGTGTGTCACGTCCGAGGGCGAATTTCGTGTCCGGCGCCCCCCCACATCAAATACACATGTCCCGTTCGGCAACGGGGCAGCCGGATTCACCCATCAGAACATCTTGCGCCGGAGCCGCTCCGACCGCCAAGTGCCCACCCGGTGCAACAGCCCCCGGCCGGACTCCCGAAGAGCCCGATTCTGGAGTTCCGCCAGCCGCACGAGCCCGCCCCGGATGTCGCCGCACACCTCTCGGACCAGCCTCTCGTCCCTGCTGCGGAGAACATCCTTGATCCACTCGATCTCGCGGTCGATCTCCGGGTCGTAGTCGGACGAGCGCAGGCCCCTCGCCCAGTTGCCGAGCACGGTGTCCGCGCGGCTCGTCTCCTTCGAGCCCCGCCCGACGGCCACGATCTCGATCTTGCGTTCGCGGTCCCGGAGCATCGCCCACAACTCCCGGTGCGCCGCGCCCCAGGCGCGTAGCCCCCTCGCGGTCTCGTGACCGGGATCGACATGGACGAAGACGGCGCGCTTCGCGTCCAGCGCGACCGGAAGCCCGAGATGAAAGTGCCGCCGGATGTTCCCGGCCGCGCCCCGGTAGGTCCGCTGGGGCAGAACCCGGCGCTCGATCCCGAGCGCCTCGAACGCGGCGACCTTCTCGGCCTCGGTCGGCAGCCACGGCAGGCGGGGATGGTCGAGCACGTAGTCGAGTGCCAGCAGCCGTCGCATCAGCACGTCGCGGGAGGTGATCCGGCGACGCCGATGGAACTCCCCGGCTCCGAGCGCCCGGAACACTCTGCGGGCTTGGATGCGGCACACGCGGCCGATCTTGCGGACGCCGGCCGGGGCCTCCTCGACGGCCAAGCCCTGCGCGACGAGGGAGTGGACGGCGCGCCGCACCTTCTCCGGGTGGCAACCCAGGAAACTCGTCCACTGCAAGCGGGTGAAGACGCCGCCGTGAAGGCAGGCCAATGCGATCCACTCGGCCCGGCGTCCGGTCCAGCCGAACGCCTCCAGAGCTTTCTCGCGTCCCTTGAGATGGGCGATCAGCGCGGCCTCCCGTGGTTGAAGGACCGGGCGCGCATGTGGGCTCCTTCCTCACGCTGCGTGTCACTCCCGTTGGAATCGGGAGAGAGCCCTCGGGCCGCGTCAAGCCGCGCCCGCGAGCGGATGTCCCAAGCGGTCCAGCCGGATCCCGGATGGAGATCGGCCTTCGGCCACAGTCCCTCCGTCGCGTTCCGGGGGTGTCGGCACTGGTCAAGACGCCCCTTCCGGGCGAAGTTTCGTTCGCGCAGATCGTGCAGTCCGTCAGTCGAGAGGAATCGAATGATGGCACGCACGAGAAGAAGCCGTCGGAGCTACGGCGCCGGCGAGTGGGGCCGGAACCGCGTGAGGGTATTTCCCGACCCGAAAACCGGCCTGTTCCAGATAGAGTGGCGCGAGAACGGCCGAAGGCTGAGTCGGTCGCTCAAACACCGCGACTGGAGGCGCGCGAAGAGGCAGGCGGACGAGTTTGCCGCCGGGTTCATCGACGCGCCGAACGGCAAGGCGGAGGCCAAGCCCGAGCCGCTCACGCTGGACAAGCTGTTTGAAATCTACGGTGAAGAGGTGACGCCCACGAAGGCGGAGGCGTCCCAGCGGTCCGACCGGGCCGCGACGAGGATGTTCCTCCGGTTCTTCGGACGGGACCGGAGTCCCGAGACGCTATCCCAGCGCGATTGGGACCGGTTCATCCGGGCACGTCGCTCGGGCAGGATCGGGCCAAGCGGAAGGCCGGTGTCCGACCGCACCATCGAGCACGACCTGAAGTTCCTGATCGCCGTGCTCAACTGGGCGTCCAAGTCCCGGGACGAGCGGGGCAAGCTCCTGCTCGCGTCGAATCCGCTGAGGGGTCTCAGAACGCCCACGGAGAAGAACCCCACGCGGGTGGTGTTGTCCGAGGAGGAGTACCAGGCGCTTCTCGGGGTGTCCCAAGAGGTGGACTGGCGCTTCCGCGTCGCGCTCGTGCTCGCCCACGAGACGGGCCACCGAATCGGGGCCATCCGTCACCTTCGATGGTCTGACATCGACCTCGAAGACGGGGTGGTGCGGTGGCGCGCGGAGCACGAGAAGACCGGATACGAGCACCGGACGCCGGTGACGGCCGAAGCGTTGGCCGCCCTGCACGAGGCGCGGAAGAGGAGTTCCGGGCATGAGCACGCTCCGGTGCTGCCCGCGCCGACGGATGGCTCCAAGTGCGCCGGCCGGTCGTTGGTGCGAACTTGGTGGTACAGAGCCCAGACGCTGGCGGGGCTCGAACCGAAGCGCGGGAGAGGCTGGCACTCGCTGAGGCGGAAGTTCGCTTCCGACCTCATGGATCAGCCGCTCAAGGTGCTCTGCGAGTTGGGCGGTTGGAAGACCGCCAAGACGGTGCTTGAGTGCTACCAGCGAGCCGACGAGGGACAGCTTCGGAAGGCACTGGACGCCCGCCGGAGACCTCGAAGCTGAGGCTCATGAATCAGCGGGAGTCAAACAGCGAGAATCGAGCTTACCAATCCCGTAAGCTCAAGGGAAAACAGGAGATCCGATCTTGAACAACACCGCCGTAACGTTAGGGTTAGCGGTCCCATTGCCCCGGTGTCCCATCCGGACATGCCGGTGTCCCTGGATTTGCCGCGGAAACGCGGGGGCATCCCCTGCGGTCGCCCCGCCTGCCTGCTCTTCCGCCTCCCACGCCGCCTCGACCGCCTCCCTGACGGCCGCCTCGATCTCCCAGAGTATCGCCGAGTCCACCAGCCGCGCGGCCCCGTTGTACATCTCCCCGGGCCCAAGCGGGGGCGGGGGCGGCAGGGGCAGCGTCGGCTCCGGCAGCGGTGGCGCGCTCGCGATCATCCCGCCGCTGCGCGCGAAGAACACCGCCTGGCCGAGCCGGTCGAGCGCCATCCGGACCCGGCCCTCGTGCACCAGCCGGTGATGCCGCCGGCAGAGCAGCACCGTGTTGGCCAGACTCGTCTCCCCGCCATCGGCCCAGTGCCGGACATGATGCGCCTCGGTGAACCGGCCCCCGCAGCCCGGGTACCGGCAGCCCCGGTCCCGTTCCTCCAGCGCCCGGCGAATGTGCGGCGGGATCGTCCGCGTCTTCCGCCCCACGCTGACGACCTTGCCCCCCCGGTGCAGCATCGAGACCAGCGACGCGTCGCACGCCATGCGCCGCGACGTCTCGGCGCTCACCCGCACCCCGTCCAGTTCCGACCGGCCCCCCTCGACGGCCCGCATCAGCACGGCCCCGGCCTCGGGCTCGAGCCGCTCCCGCACCATCCGCTCCACCGCCGCGGCCGACCCCTTGTCGGCGTATTCGAGCAGCTTGCCCTCGGTCTCGGGCGTGGCCACCCGGGTGATGGCCCGCGCCTTCGCGTAGGATAGCTGCCCGGCCTTCATCGCGGCCGAGGTCTTCGGCAGGTCCTCGAGCGCATGCGCGACACGCACGTTCTCACGGCAGGTCGCGACCGTGCGGCCGGTCCTCCAGGCGAGCCACTCGGCGCAGGAGTCGAAGGTGTCGGCCCACCCCTCGCGGCGGTCGAACTCGGCGACGAGGGTGAGCATCTCGTGGGTGGCGATGTTGATCCGGGCGGCGAGTTCGGCGATGCGCTCTCCGAGTTGGACGGTGTTCATGTGATCCTCCAGGTCGAGTTCCGGCAACGGCTTATGTGAATCGTGCCTGAAATTTAACTATCGATTTTCGGCCTTCTCTGCGGGCCCAGGACGCGAAAAGTCCGGTCACGACGACGCCGAAGGGTCACCGGGCGTCGTTCGCCCGCCAGCGGGGCTCCCGCGGCTCCTGGCGGCCATCCCTGCACCGGGTCCCGGACCTCGCCGAAGTCGCCATTTCAGAACCCGTCCATAGCAGGATCGGCCTGCATATGGACGATTTGGGACAGGGGGGCGGCAAAGGGTGCCCGGGAGAGACAATCCCGGAGTCCGCCGGGGAGAGACATCCGGCGACCCGCCGAGGCATGGCGCGCCAGCCCGCCGCCCCCGTCAGCCCCACGTTTCCGCGGCAAATCGCGGGACATCCGCATGCTCGTATGGGCGCGCGTCCAGCAAATGTGCAGCGGCGCACCCCGGACAAGCACGACCACCGCCGAAACCGCGAACGCACAGGACGCCCAACCATCCGCGCTGTGCCAAACCCCCGCTGCCCGCGCCGACCTCCCCACCTGCATCACCGAATCCCTACCCGACTGGGACATCCCCGGCTTCGCCGTCGCCGTCGTCCACAAAGACCAGGTCGTCTTCGCGCAGGGCTTCGGGATCAGGCAGGTCGGCCGCCGTCCCCGACCGACCTATCGCGATATGACACTTTTTTGCCGATATGTCGTATAATACGATGTAGATATATCGCGACACATCAATCCATCGATGAACCAGCAATCAAACCACGGAGATCAAGCAATGAGATTCGACGATTATCTCGATATCGACAACTGGCCCTGGCCCTTCGGTTCCGCCGAGCGGCGCGGCCCACGGCAGCGGCAACGGCGCGTGCGCTGGAGATGGTTCGAGCGCGGCGACCTCAAGTTCGCGATCCTCGCCCTCATCGAGGAGAAGTCGATGCACGGATACGAGGTCATGCAGGCGCTGGAGGAAGAGTCGGCGGGCTGCTACAAGGCGAGCCCCGGTTCCGTGTACCCCACTCTCCAACTGCTTGAGGACCAGGGGTACGTCTCGTCACGCGACCAGGGCGGCCGCAAGATCTATTCGATCACGGACAGGGGCCGGGCCTACCTGGAGGAAAACCGCGATCACGTGGAGCACATCTTCGAGCGCGTCTCCAAGTTCAGCACGCGGTTCTTCGGACGGGACATGAGCCAGCTGACGCGCAAGCTCTCGCGTCTCGCGCGGACCACCTTCCAGGGCGCGGTCGGCTGGATCGAGGACGAGCAGCTGTTCAGCGACATGAAATCGGTCCTGGACAAGGCGGTGAAGGACATGGACGCGGCGTGGGACGCGGCCCGGGAGCGACGTCGGGCCGGCAAGGCGGAGAGGGCCGCGCGGAACGAGGACGCCCCGGCGACCTGACACCGACCGGGCACGGCGGGGTGGCCGCCGCGAGCGAGGAAAGCAGCCGACCCGCGACCGGCCACCCCCGTGCGCTCACGCAGGCGGCCGCCAGATGTGCCGCATGTAGCGCGCGGGCGCCTGCAGGAAGCTCCTGAGTAGCGTCACTCCTTCGAGCCCCTCGTACTCCACGCGCTGGAGCGGCGAGGCGTCGAAGGAGTACAGCGTGGCGCCCGGCACGGCCATCAGCACCGGCGAGTGCGTGGCGATCACGAACTGGCCGCCCTCGCCCACCATGTCGCTCATCATCGACACGAAGCCGAGCTGGCTCTGCGGGGAGAGCGCCGCCTCGGGCTCGTCCAGCAGATAGAGCCCGCCGGGCACGAAACGCGACCGGAACAGGCGCAGAAAACTCTCCCCGTGCGAATTGGCGTCGAGGTCGTCCCCGTACCGGGACCGCATGGCCGCCAGGGAGCCCAGCGCCGGTCCGCGCGCCAGCTTCCGGGCCAGATCCGAGCGGTCCGCGTACTCGCGGTCGACCTCCGCCAGCCGTTCCTCCATTTCGGTCTTCATCGCGCCCAGCCGCCGCACGAAGCCGAAGAAGTCCTCCGCTCTCAGGAAAAAGCCACGGTGAGACCGCCCCCGCCATATCGGCGTCATCACCCGCGCGAGTCTGCGCGGACCCTCCAGCGACTCGTCCACCGCGGCATCGGCGCTGCCCGCGGTCGGCAGGCTCGCGACGATCGCGAGGGCTTCGAGCAACGTCGATTTGCCGGACCCGTTCTCCCCGGCCAGAATCGTCACCGGTCCCGGAAAGCCCACCTCCCCCAGCCCCTGCAGGGCCGGAATCGTGAAGGGGAAGCTGCCGTCCTCGCCTCTCGGGGGATGCCCAATGCGAACCCCCGAGAGCATTTGCGATCCGGTCATGAAGCCCTTCCGATGGCGATTGACCCCGGAGGACCCGGGAAGCGACACCGGAGGATGGGACCCAACCGCCTTGTTGGCAAACGGTGAGGGCCCCATTATGCCCCTCCGTTCGCCTAGCTCCGCCAGCCCGAGGACATCGCCATGCAGACCGCTCGCGCATCCGCCCCGATCCTTCTGACCGCCGCCGTCCTGTGCGGCATCCTTGCGCCCACCGGCGCCGGCGCCCAGGACGCTGCCGCCACCGTTGAGGCCGACGCCGCCCCCGCCGACGACCGCTGGACACCCGCGCTCAGCATGCGGTTCCATCAGGTCGGCGGCCTGGCGATATCGAGTGACGGGAGCAAGGTGGCCTACACGGTGCGCGAGCCGCTCATGGAGGGCGAGAAGTCCGAGTACCTGAGCCACATCTGGGTCGCCGACGCCGACGGCAGCCGCAACGTTCAGTTCACGCGCGGCGAGCACTCGGCGGGCAGCCCGGCCTTCTCGCCGGACGGAGCGTGGCTCGCGTTTGCCACGGGCCGGTCGGGCAGCAGCCAGATCTGGGTCATCGCCATGGCCGGAGGCGAGGCGCGCCAGGTCACCGACGCGAAGCCGGGCGTGGGACAGTTCCGCTGGTCGCCCGAGGGAGACGCCTTCGCCTTCATCATGCGCGACCCCCAGACCGAAGAAGAGGAGAAGGCGGCGAAAGAGAAGCGCGACGTCGAGATGGTGGACCAGAACTTCAAGTACGGCCACCTCTACACCGTCCCCTTCGACCCCGTGGCGACCGAGACCGCCGAGGCCACCCGCCTCACCGAGGGCGACTTCCACGTCACCGGCTTCGACTGGTCCCCGGACGGGTCGCAACTCGTCTTCGCGCACCAGGCCGATTCCCGCATCAACACCGGCCGCCTTTCCGGCGACATCGCCCTGGTGTCCGCCAACGGCGGCGACGTCAGCCAACTCGTCACGGGACCCGGTGTCGAGTCATCGCCACGCTGGTCGCCCGACGGTTCACTGATCGCCTACGCGTCGACGGGAGATCAGCCGGAGCCCGTAGGACTGAGCGACCTGTACGTCGTGGATCCGGAGAGCGGTGACGTGCGGATGCTGCCGGAGACCCCGAACCGCAGCGTGTTCATCCTCGGTTGGTCCGCCGACTCGGACGAGATCTTCCTCAACGAGTCGCTGGGCACCACCCGACACGTGATCGCGGTCCCGGTCGGCGGGGGCGAGATCCGCCAGGTCACCGAAGGCGCGGGCGTAGTGGGCGCCACGGCGTTGGCTGCGGGTGCGGGAAGGCTGGCCGTGACCTGGGAGACGAACCACGAACCGCGCGAAGTCCATGTCACGGGACTGGACGCCTTCCGTCCCGTGCAGCTGAGCAACGTCACCGCCGACGTGCCGCGTCCGCCGATGGGCCGCACGGAACTGCTCGCATGGGAGGCGCCCGACGGCACCCCGGTCGAGGGCCTGCTGACCTATCCGGTCGGATACGAGGAGGGAAGCCAGGTCCCGCTGATCCTAAACGTGCACGGCGGTCCCGCGGGCGTCTTCGCCCAGTCCTTCACGGGGAATCCCAGCATCTACATGATCCAGTACTTCGCCCAGGAGGGGATGGCGGTCCTGCGTCCGAACCCGCGCGGGAGCACCGGCTACGGCAAGGAATTCCGCTATGCGAACTTCATGGACTGGGGTTACGGCGACCTGTCCGACCTGCTCGCGGGCGTGGACGAGGTGATCGAGATGGGCGTGGCCCACCCGGACAGCCTGCTGCTGATGGGCTGGAGCTACGGTGGCTACATGACATCCTTCGCCGTCACCCAGACCGACCGTTTCCGCGCAGCGTCCATGGGCGCCGGCCTGCCCAACCTGGTGAGCATGGTCACGACCACCGACATCGGGGACTACCTCGTGGGCCACATGGGTGAAGAGTACTTCAACGACTACGAGACCTACGAGAAGCACTCGGCGATCTACCACATCAAGAACGTGACCACCCCCACCCAGGTCATTCACGGTGCCCTCGATCTGCGCGTGCCGTTCACGCAGGGACAGGAGTTCTACACGTCGCTGCTACGCCTCGGGGTCGACACCGAGTTCGTCGTCTATCCCCGCACGCCGCACGGCCCGACCGAGCCCAAGTTCCTGATGGACGTGTCGGAGCGGATCCTGGTCTGGTTCAACAAGTACCTGAGGGGACCGCGGCCGACGGCGGAGTAACCAGGTTGACTAACCATCTGGCTAAGGCTGGTTGGTCTACGCTGGCCGGGATCCCTCTATCCGCTCGCGAAGCGTTGCGATCTCCCACAACGGCACCACCGTGATACGCTCGCTGACCGGATAGGCTCGCGGCGCGGGACAAACTACGAACAGGTGATCGACCTCCAGCGCATCCGCCGCGGCCCGGGTCATGCGCGAAACGGATGGCGACTCGCTGAACTTGATCTCGAATCCCGTCCACCGGCCGTCGACGTTGGCCAGCAAGTCCAGCTCCCCGCCCCGGTGCGCGGCCCAGAACCATGCATCGGCCGGACGCAGGACGCGCAGTAGCTGCTCAATCACGAACCCCTCCCACGAAGCTCCGACGCGCGGATGCGAGAGCAGCGCCGCATCGTGGGGGATACCCAGCAGCGTGTGAAGCAGGCCCGTGTCGCGCAGGTAGACTTTGGGTGCCTTGACCTGACGCTTGGAGATGTTGTGAAACCACGGCTGCAGCTGCCGGACCATGAAGGTGCCGGTCAGCAGATCCAGATAACGACGCACCGTCTTGTCGGACAGCGACAGCGCACGTCCCAGGTTGGACGCGTTCCATGTCTGGCCGTGCGAATGCGCGAGCATGGTCCAGAAGCGCCGCATCGCCGCGGACGGAATGGAAATCCCGAGCTGGGGCACGTCCCGTTCCAGGAACGTGCTGACGAACGAATCCCGCCAGGCCCGACTGTCATCGTCCGACGCCGCCAGATAGGATCGAGGAAAGCCTCCGCGCAACCAGAGGTCGCGCCAGTGCGACATACCGATCTCTTCCAGGCCGAAGCCGCTCATCTCGATGAGTTCCACCCGCCCGGCCAGCGACTCCGAGACGCCGCGCACCAGGTCCGGCGCCGCGCTGCCCAGGATCAGAAACCGTGTCCGCGAATCCGGCCGGTCCACCAACACCCGAAGAGCCGAGAAGAGCTTCGGCATCCGCTGGATTTCGTCCAGCACGACCAGTCCATCCAGGGATCCCAGTACGAGCTCGGGATTGGCCAGTCGGCGGACATCCGGCTCTGACTCCAGGTCGAAGCGCGTCGCCTCCCGCCCAGCGGCGAACTGCCGCGCCAGCGTGGTTTTCCCACACTGTCGCGGCCCAAGCAGCGCGGTGACGGGAGCGCGCGCTGTGGAGATTTCCAGCCGCCGGAGATAATCGGGTCGTGCAAGCATAACCCCAAACTAATGTGAAAACTCGGAATGCGCATCCGAATTTTCCCGAGATATGTCACTGATGGCGCCCTTGACCTGCGTTTGCCGTCCGCGCAAGGATGGGAGTGCTGTTGCGGCCAAGTGGTGATCGGATGACTTCTCGCCGCTCACCGGATAGTGGACCCTGACCCGGAACTGACCTTGCCTCGCCCAACTTCGGTTGTCGGTCTGCTTCTCCTTTCCGCCCTGCCCTTTCTGCCGTCCTGCGAGTACAGCGAGGACGGGCCGCCCCTCGTCGTCCAGCGCGATAGCGCCGGCATCGAGATCGTCGAGGCCATGCGGCCGCTCTGGGGCGACTCGAGTCTCTGGAACATCGATCCGGATCCTGTCGTCGACCTGACGCTTTCCGGCACCGGTCCGGCCCACGAGTTCCATCGGGCCCACAGCATGAGTCAACGCCCGGACGGCTCGCTCATGATTGCCGACGGGAGCTCCAGGGAAGTGCGGGTGTTCTCCGCCAACGGCGAGTTCCTGGGGTCGTTCGGGGGGAGCGGCGACGGTCCCGGCGAATTCAGAAGCCTGCGGCGGATCGAGAACGCGGGCGATACCGTGCTGGCCCTCGGCCGCGGACGCGTCACCGTGGCCGCCCACGATCTGACCCTTGTGAGGACCTTCAACATCGATCGCTGGACGATCGACCTGCACCACCTTGGCGGGGGCCGGATCCTGCCGGAGCTATCCAGGCCGGTGTTGCCCATGGATGGCCTCGCCGGCCCGGTTCGGCGTCCGGAACCTCTCGTACTCCTCGATTTGGAGGGGACCCGGATCGACAGTGTCGGCCAGATGCCGGGAGCCGAGGTGTACGTGCTCGTCCGCGACGGCTCGTATGTCGGGGCCGCGCCGCACTTTTTCGGCAAACGATCTCACGTCGCTGCCCTGGGCCGGCACATCCTGCTGGGTTCCTCCGACAAGATGCAACTGGAGGAAATGGACCTGTCCGGGAATGTCGTGCGTGTCCTCCGAATCCCCGATTATCCTCTGGACCTGAGCGATGCCCAGATCGCCTCGGAGCGGGACTTCGTGCTCGACAGACTAACGCCTGGAAACCCCTTGCGGGCGCCCTTCGAAGCTGCTCCCGCTTCGGAGACCCGACCCGCCTTCACCGAAATCCTCGTGGACCCGTCCGCAGCAATCTGGCTGGAACTCCACCGGGCACAGAGCGAGGAGGACCCGTCCGAGGACTGGCTGGTGCTGGACGCCGATGGTACCTGGCTCGGGACCGTCCAGATACCGGATCGCTTCAGCGTGTCTGCCATCACCATGGAGGCTGTGCTCGGGGTGTGGAGGGACGAACTCGATGTTGAGCATCCCCAGGTCCTGCGACTGACGAGGAACTAACTCACCGGCCTCCGCACCGGCCCCCTCAGCCACCGCCCCGGCTTCTCGCCCGTCAGCCCGCCACTACGGATCACCGGCACCCCGTTCACCAGGAGGTCGTTGATCCCCACGCTGTACTGGTGCGGGTCCGAGAACGTCGCGCGGTCCGCGATCACGTCCGGGTCGAACACCGCGACATCCGCGCGCATCCCCTCGGCAATCACGCCCATGTCCTCGCGCCCCAGCCACCGCGCCGGCATCGAGGTCATCTTCATCACGGCCTCCTCCAGCGTGATAACGCCCAACTCGCGCACATACCTGGCAAGAACCCGCGGGAACGCGCCATAGCTGCGCGGGTGCGGGTAGCCGATCCCGTAGCCGACCGCGTCGCCGTCGGTCTCGATCATCGCGAGCGGGTGCTGCATGATCCGGATCACGTCCCCCTCGTCCATGGCGTGGTAGATCGCGCTGAAGCCGCCCTGCAACTGCAGCTCGATCGCGAGCTGAATCCCCGTCTCCAGGTCGTTCGGCAGACCCCTGTCGGCCGCGTAGTCGGCCAGCGTCCTGCCGTTGTACGACTCGTCGGAGCCGAGCACCCGGAACTGGATCCGTGACATGTCGGCGCCGACCCGGTCGGTCATGATGATGCGCCGCATGTCCTCCTCCATGCGCGCCCGCGTCTCGGCGTCGGCAACCCGGGCCGCGAAGTCCTCGGGACCGCCGGCCAGCGCCCACTGCGGGAACAGGATGGCGGAACTCGTACTCGAGGCCGCGTACGGATACAGGTCGTGCGTGACGGTCAGCCCGGCCGCGTTGGCCGAGTCGATCATCGCCAGACTCCTCTCACTCCAGCCCCACTGCCCCGCTCCAGAGGCCTTATGGTGATTGATCTGGGCCGGAATATCCGCTTCCTCCGCGATCCGGATTACTTCGGCCACCGACTCCAGCAGCCCGCTCGCCTCGTTGCGCATGTGGCTCACGTAGATGCCGCCGTGCGCCGACGCCACCTTCGCCAGCTCGATGACCTCCTCGGTCTCCGCGAAGTTGGCGGGCACGTACAGCAGCCCCGTCGAAAGGCCCAGCGCCCCCTCGCGCATCGACTGGTCGACCAGCGCCCGCATCTCGTCGAGTTCGGCGGGCGTGGGCGCGCGATTCTCCATGCCCATCACCTGCTTGCGCGTCCAGGTATGGCCCGCGAAGAACCCCACATTCGGCGCCATCGTCAGCCCCGAGGCGAACTCCTCCAGCGGCCAGGGCTGGTCTCCGGAGTGCAGCGACACGATCAGCGAGGTGATCCCCTGCCGCAGGAAGTTCTCGGCCAGCGGGTATTCGGCGATCGTCTGCTGGACGTGCGAGTGGTTGTCGATGAACCCAGGCGTGACGACCTGGCCGGTGGCATCGATTACCGTGGCCGCCAGGGACGGGTCAATGGGTTCCTGGGACACAAGCGCGATGCGTCCGTCGACAACGGCGACATCGGCACGGAACCGGTCGGCCCCGGTGCCGTCCACGACGGTACCTCCGGTGATCAGCACATCGTAGGTCTGGGCCGAGACGGGCGCGCCCGGCGCGGCGGCGAGGATCAGGGCGAGAATGGGGGCGAGTGAGGGTCGCATGCGTTCTCCCGGGAGTTCAAGCCAGTAGGACGATTCCTGTAAACTCAGGATTACATATTGTAAATCCGAGTTTACATTTCCAGCCATGCGAATCGCCACCTGGAACGTGAACTCGGTCAAGGCGCGGCGGGCGCGGCTCATCCAGTGGCTGCGCGACCACCGCCCCGACGCCCTCTGCCTCCAGGAACTCAAGACCACCGACGAGGCCTACCCCGCGGATGCAGTGCAGGACGAGGGCTACGAGTCGGCCGTGCTCGGGCAGCGGGCCTACAACGGCGTCGCCCTCCTGAGCCCGCATCCGATCACCCAGGTCCAACGGGGGATGGACGGCGACGATGCGGAAGACACTCAGGCGCGCCTGATCGGCGGCCGCGTGAACGGAGTCACGGTGTATTCGGCGTACTTCCCCAACGGACGCACGGTCGGCTCCGAGTCGTACGCGTACAAGCTGGCGTGGATGGGACGGCTTCTGGAGCTGCTGGAGAGCCGCCACGACCCGAACGACGCCGTCGTGCTGACCGGCGACTTCAACGTCGCCCCCGACGACCAGGACGCCGAAAACCCCGAGCGGTGGGCGGCGAGCGTCCTGTGCCACGCCGATGTGCGCGAGGCGCTCGAGCGCATCCGCGACTGGGGACTGGTCGACGTGGTCCGGAAGCACCACCCCCAGGGCGGCCTCTACAGTTGGTGGGACTACCGGCGCCTCGCGTTCCCCCGCAACGACGGCCTGCGGATCGATCACATCTTCGCCACGCTGCCGGTGGCGGAGGCGTCGACCGGCGCATGGGTGGACCGCGACCAGCGGAAGGGCAAGAAGACCGACATCCCTTCGGACCACGCGCCGGTGGTGGCCGACTTCGACCTCTGACGGGGTTCGACCTCCGCCTGGAGGCTTCCGCCGCCGCCCAAACCGGAACTTCCAGTGGCGCCAGATGTATACACCTCTGTACATTCCCAAAGCACATTCCAGAGACGGAAGGGAGAGCAGCCGTGACCACACGCCGCGCCAGAGACCGCCAGCACAAGCGAATCGTTGGTGTGGGCCTCGTGGTTTCGCTTGCCCTCCACGCAGTGCTGCTCGCGGGCCTCGACTTCGTAGTCCCCGATACCGAGGCCACGGTCGGGGCCGCCGAAGCGAACGCGGACGCGCCGCTCGAGTTTGTCTCGATGGAGTTGGTGAACATCGAAGAAGTCGAACCGGTACCCGAAGAGCCGATGATTGCCGACGACCGGCTGGTCGTGGCCGACCCGGCGCCCGACCAGGTCGCGGACGCCCCCGCCGGCGACCCGACCCCCGCAGGACCCGCCCAGGGCGCACCCGCCAGCCTGGCGACCGGTGCACCCCCTCCGGCGGCCGCTCCCTCTGCCGCAGACCTCATAGCCACGCTCGAACGCCAGTCGGACGTCGCCCTGGCCATGCGCCCGCAGTTCGTCGCGCAGCGAGGTGTGCCGGGCGCCCTCGACGCCATCGACGCCATCGATGCGCACGCGGGCCACGATCACGACGAGGAAGAGGGCGACAACCAGGAGAGCTGGTGGAGGCGCCTCGGGGTCCCGCTGGGTAGCGGCGGCACGAAGATCTGCAAGCCGGCCCGTCCGCCCGTGGTCGTTCACAAGGCCGCGGTTACGCCGTAGCTCAAACCCCTCCCGGCGGTCGTCTGCGCGACTCGAGGTCCTCCAGTCTCCGAGGCCAGTCCCGCCGCAGCAGTCGCGAAAGGGCGCGGTCCGCAAGCAGCTTCCCACCCGTCTGGCACGTCGGACAGTAGTTCGTCTCGCGGGTCGCGTAGACGATCCGCTGGATGGGAGTCCCGCACTGGTCGCACGGTTCGCAGTACTTGCCGTGCGCGGCCATCGCGGGGTGAAACGCCGTCACCTTGGCGGGGAAGTCCTCGCCAGCCTCCTCGATCAGCCTCTTCGACCACTCGGTGAGCGAGGCGCGTGCCGCCGACCGGAGCCGCTCCACCTCTTCATCGCTAAGCCGCGAAGTGAGTTGCACCGGCGAAAGACGGGCCCGCAAGAGAATCTCGTCCGAGTGCGCGTTGCCGATCCCGGACAGGATGCGCGCATCGGTCAGCGCCCGCTTCAGCGTACGGTTCTCACGCCGGATCGCGGCCGCAAACTCATCGGACCCGGCCTCCAGCGGCTCGATGCCCCCAGGATCGTGCTCCAGCAGCGCCTCCCTCCCCCGCACCAGGTGAAGCGACGCCCGCTTGTGCGAACTCGCCTCGGTCAGGAGCAGGCTGCCGTGGCCGAAATCGAACGCCGCGTGACCCCGTTTGCGCGGAATCGCCACACCCGCATCCCGCCATTGAAAGCGCCCCGAGATCATCAGGTGGATGACGGCGAAGAGATCGTCATCCAGGCCGAACACCACCCGCTTTCCGAGCCTGGACAGGCCACGCACGACCTTGCCGTGCACCTCGCTCGCCGGGGGATCCCAGGTCTTGAGGAGTGAGGGCGACCGTATTCGCAAGCGCTCGATCGTCTCGCCCACGACCCTTGGACGCAAGGCATGAAGGTAGAGGCTGACCTCAGGCAGTTCAGGCACCGTGCAAGCCCCGGTTCAGGTCGTACTGCATGATCCGTCCGTGCGGCCCCGTCCGGTCGCGCTCGACTTCGTAGACCCCGCCCGCAACCGTGTCCGGAACGGCCGCTTCGAGGCGGGCGACATCGGCCGGACGGAGTCGCACGCCGGCAACATCCAGATCCGGACCGCGCCGGCTGAGACCGACGATGACCGCGCCGACGGCGGGCTGGGCGAGCACATAGGCAGCTGCCGCCTCCGCCATGGACACCCCCGCACGCCCCGCGACGGCGCAGAGCTCCGCACGGGCGCGTTCCAGCGCCCGCAGGCCACCGACCTCGTCCACGATCAGCCGGTATTTGCGCAGCGAACGGTTGTCAGCCGGGTCCGGCGCGCCGGACCCGCCCGGCCCGTCCGCGAGGAGCCCGCCCGCCAGCGTCCCGTAGCAGAGGAGCGAGACCCCGCGCTCACGACAGATCCCCGCGAGGCCCTTGAGCGGCCGCCGGTCGAGCAGCGAGAACTGGATCTGGTTGGCCACCACGGGGATGCCCGCGTCCAGCAGCGTGCACAGCGCCCGGCTGCCGAAGTTGGTGACGCCCACGTGCCGCACGACGCCCTCGTCCTGCAGTTCGGCGAGCCACTCGGCCGCGCGGACCCAACCCGGGACGCCGAAGTCCCACCAGTGGAGCTGGACGAGGTCCAGTGTATCGGCGCGAAGGCGCTCGCGGGATCGCTCCACGACAAGCCGGACGTAGGTTCGGTCGAGGGAGGGAAGCGACTCCAGGTCCGGCACGAACTTGGTGTGCACGACGACCCTCCCGGCGTGCGCCGGCCGCGCCGCCATCCAGTCCCCCAGCAGTCTCTCGACGCCCGTGTAGATGTCGGCACCGTCGAGGACGAGGGGACCGGGCCTCTCGGCCACACGGTCGAGCGCGGCGAAGGCGGTGCTACGGTCCCAGCCGGATCCGTGGCCGCGGGCGAGCTGCCAGCACCCGTGGATCAGGCGCGAGGACGGTGGCGTCCAGGCCGGCGTCACCGTCTTCAAGGTGCGAGCGGCACCCGCGTCACCTCGCTGTGCCGGAACGTCGATGTCCCGGTGCGCAGAATGCGGAAACGGGCGCCGCACAGCGGATCCGGACACGCGACTTCCATGTCCGTCGTCATCCAGTCGTGAGCGTGCGTCGGTCGCTGCTTGGCGGGCAGGAGGGGCAGCAGCGCCGCGAGGGGATAGATGGGGAAGCTCTGTCCTGGCGGAAGCGACAGGTTTTCGCCCCGAAGTTCGAAGTAGTCCCCCGGACGGTGATTGCAGACCATGTCCTGCTCGGCCCCGACGACTTCGACCCGCAGGTCGTACAGCTCGAAGGCGTCGCTTTCGGTAGCGTGCGAATCGGCCAAGTCTTCACCTCGTGCGTTCATGCGTTAGCCTTGTCTGGCGCGGCCGACATCCCGGCGGCAGGATTGCAGGGCGCCGCCCCCGATGATACACCATCTCGCAACCACCCGCGCTTCGACGACCGGACCCGACCCGCCCCACCAACCTTGAATCCCCAACCCGACCCCGTCCCGGGCCCCCGCCCGGCCACCCCTCTCCGCTTCCGAGGCGGGCTGGCCGCCGCCGCCCTTCCCATCGCGGTTTTCGTGGCCGGGGCGGCCTGGCTGGGGTTTTCCGGCGCCCCCGACGAACGCGGCCTCTGGCCCGTGCTCCTCGCGGCCATCGGGGTCGGGCTCGTGCTGGCCAGACGCGCAGCCGACTACGGCGCGGCGGTCATCCGCGGCATGTCGCGCCCCATCGTCATGCTGATGGTGATGGCGTGGCTGTTGGCGGGGGTGTTCTCGGTGCTCCTCCGCGAGTCGGGCCTCGTCCACGCCCTGGTGTGGGCGGGCGGAGAACTGGGCGTGCGCGGCGGCGGGTTCGTCCTGCTGGCCTTCCTCATCGCCGTGCTGTTTTCGACGGCCACCGGCACCAGTCTGGGCACGATTCTCATCTGCGCGCCCCTGCTCTACCCGGCCGCCGGCGTCCTCGAAGCAAATCCGACGCTGCTCATCGGCGCGATCCTCGCAGGCGCCACCTTCGGCGACAACGTCTCGCCGGTGTCGGACACGACCATCGCCTCGGCGAGCAGCCAGCGGGCGCCCATGGGCGGTGTCGTCCGCAGCCGGCTCCGCTATGCGCTCCCGGCCGCGGCCGCCACCGCCCTCGTCCTGTTCGCGCTGGGCGGCGCCGACACCCCTCCCGGCGCGGCCCTCGCGACAATCTCCGCCGCCCCCGCCGGACCCGGACAACCCGGCACGCTGACCGGCAGTCCCGCCGCCCTCCCCATGCTGCTCGCCCCGCTGGCCACCTTCCTCATGCTGTGGCGAGGCCGCGGCCTGGTGGAGAGCCTGTTCGCGGGGGTCGCGGCCGCCGTTGTTGTCGCACTGGTAGCCGATCTGGTCGCGTTTTCCGACCTGATCCACGTGGACACCGACGCATTCCGCGCCGAAGGCCTCATCCTGGACGGGATGGAGAGCGCGGTCGGGATCGTCGTCTTCACCATCCTGCTCATGGGTATCGTGGGCGGCGTGCAGGAGGCGGGAGTCCTGGAACGCCTGGTGCGCGACGAGGGCGCCGCGAGCGAGTCCCCGCGCCGGGCCGAGCTGCGCATCTTCGGGGTGACCAGCGTGGCGGTGATCGTGACCACCCACTCGGTCATGGCCATCCTCGCCGTCGGCGATCTCGTGAGGAAGTCCGGCGGGCGCGCAGGCATCGGTCGCTTCCGCCGGGCCAACCTTCTTGACATGACCGTGTGTACCTACCCCTTCCTTTTCCCCTTCTTCATCCCCACCCTCCTTGCGTCATCCGCGACCGGATCCGGCGCCGCCTTCGGCGTGCCCAGAGTGACCGCGCTCGACGCCGGACTGGCGAATCCCTACTCCTGGGCGCTCCTCGCCGTGATCCTCGCGGCGATCCTGACCGGCTGGGGACGCACGGAATTACCAACCAGAGAACCATAGATCATGATCATACGCCCACGAGTCCGCGGCTTCGTCTGCGTCACCACGCACCCCACCGGCTGCGCGCGCAACGTCGAGGCCCAGGTCGCCCACGCCTGGGCACGGCCCATCGCGAACCCGCCGCGTTCGGCGCTCGTCCTCGGATCCTCGACAAGCTATGGGCTGGGATCGCGGATCTCCCTCGCGTTCGGCGGCGGAGCCGCGACCTTCGGGGTCTTCTTCGACCGCGCGCCCAAAGGCCGGCGGCCGGGCACCGCGGGCTGGTACAACACCGCCGCTTTCGAGACAGCCGCAGCGCGCGCCGGGCAGAAGTCCGCCTGCTACAACGGGGACGCGTTCTCCCACGAGGCCAGGGAGCGCGTGGTCGCCGCGCTCAAACGCGATTTCCCCCCGGTGGACTGCGTGGTCAATTCGATCGCCGCCCCCCGGCGGACCCATCCCGACACGGGTGAACGGTTCACCTCGGTGCTGAAGCCGATCGGCGAGACCTACCGCTCGCGCACGCTCAACACCGACCGCCGCGAGGTGACGGACGTCGAACTGGCCCCGGCCACCCAGGACGAGGTGGACGCGACCGTCGCGGTGATGGGCGGCGAGGACTGGCGGCTCTGGATGGACGCGCTCGCCGAGGGCGGGGTGCTCGCTCCGGACTGCCGGACATTCGCGTACAGCTACATCGGACCCGAGCTGACGTGGCCCATCTACCGCGACGGAGCGATCGGCCGGGCCAAGGCCGACCTGCACCGAACCGCCCGTGAACTCGACGCGAGGCTTGCCGCGGGCGGCGGAAGCGCGCACATCGCGGTCATGAAGGCGGTGGTGACCCAGGCGAGCGCGGCGATTCCGGTCGTGCCCCTGTACGTGTCCATCCTGTACAGGATCATGAAGGAGAACCAGGATCACGAGGGACCCATGGAGCAGGCGCACCGTCTGTACGGCGGCAAGGTGTATGGTGCCGGGGGAATACAGACCGACGGCGACGGCTTCATCCGTCTCGACGACCTGGAAATGAAGCCGGAAACGCAAGCCGAGGTGATGCGCGTGTGGGATTCCATCTCGACCGAGAGCCTCGACCGCGATGCCGACTTCGAAGGGTACCGCACCGCGTTCCTGCAGCTGTTCGGCTTCGAGGTGCCGGGGGTGGACTACGCCGCCGACGTCGATCCGCTGATGGACATCCCGACGCTGATCAACGCATGAAGCCGACCGGCGAAGAACTCCGCGATCTCGCCCGGCGCGACCCCGTCCTGGGAGCGGTCATGCGCCGCCTGCCGCCCTTCCCGGGCTTCCCGATGGGGGTGCTCGCGCGCGGGTCGCACTTTCAGGCCATCGCCCGGTCGATCGCCTTCCAGCAACTCGCCACCGCGGCCGCGAACACGATCTACTCGCGGGTCTGCGCGCTGACTCCCGGCCCGCGCTTCCCCACTGTCGAGGAGTGTCTCGAGCTGTCCGACGAAGCGTTCCGCAGCGCGGGGTTCTCGGCCCCGAAGACCCGGGCGGTCAAGGATCTGGCGACCCGGTGCAAGGACGGCTCGGTGCGTCTGCGGAGCGTATCGCGGATGACGGACGACGAAATCGTGCAGATGCTCTCGTCCGTGTGGGGCGTCGGTGAGTGGACCGCGCAGATGTTCCTGATCTTTCGGCTCGGCCGCCTCGACGTGATGCCCGTGGGCGATCTGGGTGTCCGTGAGGGCGCGCGCCTTCTCGACGGGCTGGACGAGCGCCCCGGTCCGGCCGCGGTCCTCGAACGCGCCGAGGTATGGCGGCCGCTGCGCTCGGTGGCGACCTGGATCCTCTATCGACTGTGCGACGAGGCGAAGAATGGGTAGCCGGCCGGCACCCCGGTCGACGGTCCGTCTGGACACGCCGCTCGGTCCGATGAGCGCGGGCGCGACGCACGAGGGAGTCTGCCTTCTCGAGTTCGCGGACGGGGAAGCGGCACCTGGCGACGTGCTTCACGACGGCCAGGCCGCGCGGCACCTGAAAGCGCTCGAGACCCAGCTGGCGGAGTACTTCTCTGGCGCGCGGCGCGACTTCGACGTTCCCCTCGCCCTCACCGGGACGGACTTCCAGCAGCGCGTCTGGCGGCAATTGCAACGGGTGCCCTTCGGCGAGACGATCACCTACGACGAACTCGCCCACCGGGCCGGATCACCCGGGGCTTCACGCGCCGCGGGACAGGCCAACGGCAGCAACCCGGTCGCGATCGTCGTGCCGTGCCACCGCGTCATCCGCGCCTCCGGCGACACGGGCGGCTACGCCGGAGGGCCGGATCGGAAGCGGCGGTTGCTGGAACTGGAAGCGCCAAGCGCGCAGGGAAGCCTGTTCAGCCCTCCATGACCCGAGCGCGGGTCGGCGCCTGGCAAGCGGGAGTCGTCCTGACTCACTCCATGCCCAGCGCCCCCTCCACAAGGATCGGATGCATCTGGCCGGTCATCTGCCAGTGCGCCAGGACCGTGGGAATGACGCCGGCGGCGTAGAACTCGTCGAAGAACCCCTTGACCGTGAAGTCGCTGCCCTGTTGCAGGGCGTACTCCGCGACCAGCTCCTCGATCTGGGCCTTGCCGCTCAGGTAGCTGGTGCCGTACCCCGGCTGTCTCAGGTAGAGGTGCTGCTCCCCCCGAACGAGCGCGCCGTCCGGCAGCCACCCCCGCGGCGTCCACTTCATGGAGTGGGCCACGGCCTCTTCCATGTCGTAGTCGCCGGAGTGCAGCCGCAGACCGCTCAGCGCCCGGCCCGCCCTCTGGGCGACCATGATCCAGGTGAGCTCGCGCGACCGGGGCGAGCCCTCGAGCAGGCCCAGGTGCATGAACCACTCTTCGACCCCGGTCGCCAGCCCTTCGGAACGGGCGTCGTAGATGTTGAACAGCGACGGCGTGGCCCGGATCAGGCTCGAATGCGGCTCCAGGTCCATCTGTGCCAGCTCGATCCAGTGGTGCATGTGGGGGCGGAAGGCGTCCGGATCGCGGTAGTTGACTTCGGAGAAGAAGTTGCGGATCTGGCCGGGCTCGGCCGGGGTGAAGCTGCCGTTCACCGCCCGCAGCGCGGAGTCCATGTAGGGGGTGATGCTCTGCACCTCCTCGTCGACCAGGAACTGCATGTAGCGGTCCACCGACTCGTTCAGCCGCTGATCGTACTCCGGTGCGGATCCGATCCGTTCCTGTTCAGGCAGGGCGCGATTGCGGTTCTCCTCGAAGCGCAGGGTGGCGTGCGAGCGGGCGAGCTCCCGGCGCATGAGCGTCTCCTGCTCCTCCCAGGAGTAGGGCACCAGGTGGACGTTCTGCATGAGCCAGGTGTAGTTGTCGCTCCCCACGCCCGACGGCCCGGTGCGGCTCGGGGCTTCGGCCTCGATCCAGTCCCGGAACGCCAGCGAGGCTTCGCGAGCGTCGGTGATCGCCTGATCGAGCGCGGGATGCGCGCCGCGCACCTGCACGGCGAGGCCGCCGAGGTCCCTCGCCTGGGCGTTGAAGGATCGGACTCCGGCCTGCCAAAGGTCGGCGGCCTCGGCGTCGGCAAGGTTGACGCGCGCCCGATCCAACAGCGCCGGTATCCTGCCGATGCGTCCGGAGAGCTCTTCGGCGTCGCTGTCGGAGAGCGGATACACGTAGGTCCACAGGTCGATGAAGCCGTGCACGACCGGCCCCTCGTGAGCCGGCACGTCGCTGCGCGCGGCGAAGACGGATGCGTAGTAGGCAGGATCCCGCGCCCAGGGCCGGCGGACGCGATGATCGAAGTCGAGTCCGTTCATCTCGGCCCGGACGATGTGCCAGTCGATCTGCTCCTGGACGCTCCAGCCGGTGGTGTCGAAGGCCGCCAGCGCTTCCATCCATTCCGCCAGCGCAAGGTGCTGCGCGGCCATGGTCGCGCTGGAGTAGTCGGGCACGCCGTCCGGCATGGGCGGCTCCTCGAAGTCGCGCCACGCCGAGAAGAACGAGACGAGTTCGGCGTGCGAGGCGCCGGGTGCGGGGGGCGCCTCGAATTCCTGCGCGGAAGGCGGGTCGACGTCGGTGCAGGAGGTGGCCGCGAGGGTCACGAGAATGAGCGCAAGGGGCTGGGTCCGGTTCATGGCGTCGAAGTCCTGGATGGCGAGAGGACTGTGGGGATGCGCCTTGGCAGCGCGACGGCCGATCAGGGACGCACGGGCGTTCGACGTTAGACTACAGCTCGCCCAGGGGCTCGGCAATGTGTGGCGCACGGCGCGGGAACGGGGGTGCTGGCACGGTGTTCAGCCTTCCATGACCGAGCGCGGGTCGGCCGTGCCCGCCAGCCTTGCAGCCGGCAGCACCGACCACACGGCCGCCGCCAGAAAAACCGCCGTCACAACCACGAACACGGGCGCTCTGAAGGGCTCGACCCCCGGCGGACCGAACACCCCGACGACCAGCATCGCTCCCCATAGCCCCATCGCGGTCCCGGTGGCGCCGATCCTGAGCGCCTCGCCCACAATGCGGCGGCGGAGCCTTGCGGGTCCCGCACCCAGCGCCGCACGGATCCCCATCTCGCGCAGGCGGGCCCCGACGTGAACGCGCAGGGCGCCCACCATCCCGAGCACGGCCACGAGCGCGGCGAGCACTCCCGCCATGCGTCCGCCCCCGCCGAACCACCCGGCGGTGCCGAATACCCGCCCGAGTTCGTCGCTGGCGCTTCTGAAACCGCTCAACACGACGGGATCGCCCGGGATCGAGGCAAGCGCCCGGGACACGAGCCGCCCAGGGTCCTCCAAGTCGGCGCCCGCGCCGCCGGCGGCGGATACCACCAGCTCCATGCCCTCGGGCGGATGCTCCAGCGCCGAGTAGTACACCGTATACGGGGAGCCCGAGGCGCCCAGACCGCTACTGGGGACATCCGCCACCACGCCCACGACCACGTGCCAGTCCTCATCGGGACCGTTGAGCGCGAGCGTCTTTCCAATTACCGGCGGATCCCGGAAGTGAGCGCGCGCGTACGCCCGGTTGATCACCACCTCGCCCGGCCCGGCGCCCCGCGGCCCGGCGGCACCCGGTGCGGCGGCGCCAGCGCCCGTGGCCTCACTCCCGCCAGGCGGCAACGCATCCGCGCCCCCGAACCCCCGCCCGGCCACGAAACGCAGCCCGCGCGCAGCGAAGAAGCCCGGCATGACCGCATGGCGCTTGACCCGGGTCACGCGGACAGGCTCGGGCAGGCCGCCATTCGAACACCGGCCGCACTCGTTTTGGGCCATCCCCTCGGCACCGAGGTCGAGCCAGGCTCCGGGTGTCCCGAGACTCTCCGCGACCAGTTCGGGCACGGCCCGCACCGCTTCCAGCGCGGACGCGTACAGCGCCGCCCGAGCCGCCGGTTCGCCACGATCCGGATCCGCGGGCGACACGAGGCCGATCACCGTCTCGCCGTGCTGCGCACCCGCCGTGACACCCGGGCCGGCACTCCCCACCTGGCCCCGGCGATCCGCATACACGAGCAGCGCCGACGACGTGATGACGGTGACCGCGATCGTCAGCTGCAGCGTCATGCGCAGGACGCGGTTGAACTGGCGCGGCCTCGGGTCGGTGAGCTGCAGGTTCTCGGCACGTTGCAGCAGTGGTCTCCCGGAGCGGTGCAGGTTGACCACCGGCACCACGGCACAGAGCACCGTGACCGCCGCCACGGCGACGAGACCGGCTGCGGCCGCGACCAGGGACGGTCGCACAAAGGAGATCCCGGGAGGCGCAAGCTCCCGCATCGCCACTGCGGCCGCGACGGCCAGCCCACCCCCGGCCGGCGCGGCCCACGACATGCGCCGCGACCAGCGCCGAACCGCCCGGCGAACCATCGCGCGCGGCGGCGCCCCCAGCATGACCTTCACCACCCTGCGCCCCTCCAGCGCCAGGCTCTCGGAGGCCATGACCCCCAGCAGACTGACCAGGGCGGTGACCGCGGCCATCGCAATCAGGATGACCGTGGTCGCCGCGAGACTGTCCAGGTCGCGCAATTCCAGGTCGCCCGCCGACACCTGCGCCGGCGGGAGGCCGGGCAGCGCCAACGTCGGCGTCACCTCCGCCTGGACGTTGTGGAACGAACGGTCGCCGCCGCCGATCAGCATGCCCCCGGCCAGGACCAGCGCAACGACGGCGGCCGCGCATCCGATCACGCTGCGATGGATCGTGCCGGAGGCGGTCCCGCCGACCCTGGTGTCTGCTCCGCGTCTCTCCATCGGCCACCGTAGCATGTAGGTTTGGGATCCCATGAAGGTACCCCTGCTGGACCTCGCCGCGCAGTACGCCTCGATCAAGCCCGAGATCGACGCGGCACTCGACCGTGTGATCGCCTCGCAGCGCTTCGTGCTGGGCCCGGTGGTGCAGGCATGCGAGGAGGCGGTCGCGGACTACGTTGGGAGCGCCCACGGGATCGGCGTGTCGTCGGGCACGGACGCGCTGCTCGTGGCGCTCATGGCCGAGGACATCGGACCCGGCGACGAGGTCGTCACCACGCCCTTCTCCTTCTTCGCGACCGCGGGCGCCATCGCGCGGGTCGGCGCCACGCCCGTCTTCGTGGACATCGACCCGGCGACCTTCAACATCGACCCCACCCTGATCGAGGCCCGCATCACGGCACAGACGCGGGCGATCCTTCCCGTCCACCTCTTCGGCCAGATGGCCGAGATGGCCCCGATCATGGAGATCGCGCGGCACCGCGGCCTGGCCGTCATCGAGGACGCCGCCCAGGCGATCGGCGCCCGCCACGCCGGGCAGAGCGCCGGCGCGATCGGCCACTACGGCTGCTTCTCCTTCTACCCCACGAAGAACCTCGGCGGCTACGGCGACGGCGGCATCGTCGTCACGAACGACCACGCCCGGGCCGAAAAGCTGCGCGCCCTGCGCGTCCACGGCGAAACGACCCGCTACCACCACCGCATCGTCGGCGGCAACTTCCGCCTGGACGCCCTCCAGGCCGCCGTCATCCACGCCAAGCTCCCTCACCTCGACCGCTGGACCGACGCCCGCATCGCCAACGCAGGGCGCTACCAAAGCCTCCTGGGCGACCCCGCCGCCGCGCGGGCCGAGTCCACCACCGCGCATGCCGAGGACCAGGCCGCACCAAGCTCCCCCACCCTCGTCCTGCCCCGCGTCGTCACCGAGCGGCACATATTCAACCAGTTCGTCGTCCGCGTCGCCGACCGCGACCGCGTGCAAGCGCGCCTGACGGCGGCCGGCATCGGCACCGCCATCTACTACCCGGTGCCGCTCCACCTGCAGGAGTGCTTCGCCGAACTCGGCTACCGGCTGGGGGACCTCCCCCACAGCGAGCGCGCCGCGAACGAAGTCCTCGCGCTGCCGGTCTTCCCTGAACTGACGACCGAACAAATCCGGCACGTGGCGCAGAATCTGGTTGAGATCGTATTATATGGGTGACTATCATCGTGATGGCATGATTTGATTGTTCACCCATATACCACAGGAGATGCCACCATGTCCACGCCTCACCGTCCGGCCCCAAGCCACCCCGACACCGCGCGGGTCGTGATTGACGAGTCGGGCCGGCTCGTGGTTCCCGCGCGCTTCCGCAGGGCGCTCGGAATACGTGGTCGCGAGACCGTCGTCGTGGGAATGATCGGCGACAGCCTGCGGGTACGCACGATCGACGGCGCGCTGGAGCGGCTGCAGCGCCTTGCCCGTCGCAAGAGACCGGGGGGCACAAGCGCCGTCGACGCCTTCATCGCCGAGCGGCGGCACGAGGCGGAGAGAGAGTAGGCGTGGCCACCAGCCTTCTGGACGCGTCGGCGATCCTTGCGGCCCTGTACGAAGAGCCGGGCTGCGACCGGGTCCACGAAGCGCTCATCGCAGGCGCCGCCATGTCGACCGTGAACGTGGCCGAGGTCTCCGCCCACCTTCGCGCACACGACTGGACTTCCGGACAGGTGACGGACGTCTTCGACGACCTGAGCATCGAGGTCTTGCCCTTCGACCGCGCAACCGCTCTCCTCAGCGGTGCCTACCGTCCCCGCACCGATCACCTCGGACTTGGGCTGGGCGACAGGGCCTGCCTGGCCACGGCTCGACGAGTGCGCCTTTCCGTCCTGACCGCGGATCGCGCGTGGGCCCGGCTGAAGCTGAGGGGTGTGAGAATCGTCCTCATCCGCTGACACACTCAACCACTACCGCCAGGTATGGGGAGGGCTGGAGAGATGAGAAGCAAGCACGACGAAACCCTCGCGGCCAACCGCCCGCGCGTGGCCGGCCGTTCCCGCAGGCGCGCCTGCATGAGGTCCACCCGCCCGCGCGGCCACATCGCCGTACTCCTGGCGGCCGCCCTCCTCCCCACCACCCTCCTCCCCACCGCCGCCCCCCTCTCCGCCCAGACCACCGCGCTGCGCTGCGGACGGCTCATCGACGGCATCTCGGCCGAGCCGCGCGTGGACGTCACGGTCATCGTGCGGGACGGCCGCGTCGCCGAACTGCGCGACGGCACCGCGGTCCCCGACGGCGTCGACCGCGCGCTCGACATCCGGGGCGGCACCTGTCTGCCCGGCCTGATGGACCTGCACACGCACCTGCTGATCAAGCCGGACGGGCCGGTCAGCGAGCTCGACCGCTCCAGCGCGGACCGGGCCCTCGACGGCCTCCATGCCGCCCAGAAGATGCTGCACGCGGGGTTCACCACCCTGCGCAACCCCGGCGATTTCGACACCCACTACGCGATGGTGTCGGTCAAGCGCTCGATCGCGGCGGGGGAGCATCCGGGACCGCGCATCTTCGTGGCCCCGCACGCGCTGGGGCCGACCGGCGGCCACGGCGACCTCAACACGCTGGCGCCGGACGCGGCCATCCAGACGCCCACGCGCACGGTCAACGGGGTGGACGAGATCCGCGCCATGATCCGCGAGCAGGTCAAGTACGGGGCCGACTGGATCAAGATCATGGCGACGGGCGGGGTCATGTCGGCGGGCGACGACCCCACGCACACGGCCTACGTCGACGAGGAGATGTGGGCCGCGGTCGACGAGACGCACCGGCTGGGGCGCAGGATCACCGTGCACGCGATCGGCACCCAGGGGCTCAAGCAGGCGGTCGCGGCGGGCGTGAACAGCGTCGAGCACGGGATCCTGATCGACGAGGAGGCGATCGAGATGATGAAGGCGCGGGGGACGTGGCTGATCCCGACCATCTACGTGCTCAACTACGTGGTGGAGGAGGGGCCGGCGCTGGGATACCCGGCGGAGAGCATCGCGAAGGGCCGCGTCCTGATGGAGACGCGGGACGACAACGTCCGGCGCGCGATCCAGGCCGGCGTGAAGATCGCCTTCGGCTCGGACACGATCTTCCCGCATGAGTTGGCCGCGCGCGAGTTCGCGCAGCTGGTGCGGCTGGGGATGAGCCCGATGGACGCGATCCGCTCGGCGACCTGGAACGCGGCGCAGGTGCTCGGCATCGAGGACGATGTGGGGACGCTGCAGCCGGGGATGGTGGCGGACATCATCGCGGTGGACGGCAATCCGCTGGACGACATCACCGAGCTGGAGCAGGTTGACTTCGTGATGAAGGACGGCCAGATCATCAAGGACGAGCGTCCGCGCACCTAGGGAGCACCCATGAAAGGCGAAGGCGGCAAGCAGCTCATCGTGGTCGGCGACCGCGTTCTGATCGAGCCCGAGGTGGGCGAGGGCAGGTCGAAGATCGGGCTGTACCTTCCCGCGTCGGCGGTGGACCAGCAGTCCGTGCAGGGCGGCCGCGTTCTGGCCGTGGGTCCGGGGACACCGATCGGAGCGCCGACCGAACTCGACGAGGAGCCGTGGAAGATCGGCTCGGGCGAGGCGCGCTACCTGCCCGTGCAGGCCCAGGTGGGCGACTTCGCCATCTTCTTCCGCAAGGCGTCCGTCGAGATCAGCTTCGAGGGCAAGGAATACCTGGTCGTGCCCCAGGCCGCGATTCTGACCCTGGTGAGGGAGAAGGACGGCGAGGTGGAGGGGCTGTTCTAGGAGTCCCCCGTCTACCCCCCCGCCCGCTCCCTGCGGATCCTCGCCATAAGCGCGAAGAGTTCACCAGGTTCTCGGGGCTGCCCCTTTGAGCCGAATTCCCGATACAGCGTAGAGACGTTGACGACGATCCGTTCCGCGTCGCCCCACGAATCGAAGTCGGCGAGCGAAATGTCCAGCGCCGCGTCGTACGCGCTCATCCCGGCGTCGAAGCGCGCCCTGGCTTCGTCGCGCACGTAGACCAGGTAGTCGCGCACGGCCTGGACGCCGAGCTTGTCGGTGACCGGACCGTGGCCGGGAACGACGACGTCGACCGGCAACGCCAGCATGTAGTCGCAGGCCGCAATCCAGTTCGCGACGGGTCCCGCCCACATGACCGGGTGGCCCTCGACAAACAGGATGTCGCCGGTGAAGACGACGCGGTCGTCCGGAACGTGGACGAGAATGTCACCGGCGCTGTGGCACGGACCGAACTGCTTCAGGACGATGGACTTGTCCCCCACGCGTGTTCGGTGCTCGCCCTCGAAGGTCGTGGTCGGGAGGGCCTGCGTGATCCCTTCGAAGTCGAAGGCACCGAACGCCTCGATGAGAAACCTGCCCGCCTCGCCCATCCCGGGCGCCTGGCGCATGAGCATCGCAAGTTGCTCCGGACTCTGGGCAGGCATCTCCTCGGCCGCCGCCCTGGAAGCGATGATCTCGGCCGCGCCCACCAGTTCATTGCCGTTGCAGTGGTCGGGGTTGCCGTGCGTGTTGACCAGCTTGTCGAACCTGCGCGTGGCCAGCGGCTCGGCGTCGCGCATTGCGGCGAGCATGGTTCGGGTGAGCCCGTGGTCGAAGAGCGTGTCCACCAGAAGGCTCTCTTCGCCGTCCACGACCAGCCCGGCGTTGCTCCAGCCCCAGCCGCCATCGGGCTGGATCCAGGCATGGCATCGAGGCCCGAGCTCGTGCAGGCCGTGCGTGAAGGGGCGAACACCAAGTGTCATGCGCTAACTTACAACCATGGCCGAACGGAGAGTTGAGAACATGCGGAAGCTGGTGCTCGTGTTTCTGGTTGCGCTGCCCTCGCAGCTGCAGGCGCAGGATGCGCCGGGCCGAATGATGCTTGAAGCCGGCATCGTGGGCGGCAACAGCGTCGCGTGCCCCGCACGCTATGTCGGCATCAACGGGCGGGTCGCCGGACCGGTGTCCCTGTACGGCATGGTGGAGAATTACCGCTGCGTGGATCTGGCGGGGACGGCCAACCGGGTCGGAGCGTCGGTCCTGCTCGGACGTTCCGGCTGGTTCGTTCGCCCGGCGCTGCGTCTGGGCATCGAGTACGACAACGGCGAGGTCTCCGAAACCATCGGCGCGAGCCTGGCGTTCGGGCGGCGCTATGGAGCACGCTTCATCGTCCACTTCGGCGATTTCTCGCGCGACCCGGCCATTGTGCTCTTCCAGATGGGAGGGTATATCTCGTTTGGCTGAGGTGGCCCCGGTGCGAAAGGAGACCCGCCATCAAGCGTTGCGCCCTTGCCGTTCTGCTTCTCGCCGGCTGCTCGGCCATGGAGCCCCAACCCGAGCTTTCGGGCGTGTGGTTCGACAGCTTCGTCCTCAACGGATTGCGCTCCGAGTGGACACTCGCAATCGAGGAGGTCGACGGCCGCATCGATGGCCGCTACCGGGTTTACGATTTCCGCCACGGGGTGTACCCGGTCGAAGGCGACATCGAGGGCGACCACGGGTACCCCAACGTGAGGCTCGCGCTGAGCATCTACAAGAAGCACCCCCTCGAGTGCCACTTCGAAGGCACCGTGAGGGGCGACTTCGAGGTTCTGGGCGGGGTGCTCGGGTGCTACAACGCCGACAATGTCCTGGTGTACGGCACCCCAATCAACTTCGAGCGACTCAAGGGGCTCGACGAGTAGGTTCGGCCTGGCAACCCACGCACTGCCAGTAGCGCACGGACGGCTAGTGGAAGTTCCCGAAGTCGACTCGCACCGCATCCCCGTCACTCCAGTCCACCTCGTACGACAGCGAGTCCTCGATCCGCGCAACCGCCACGATGTAGTCGTACAGCTCGGTTACCCGTGCGAAGGCTGCCGGAATGTTCCCGCACTCATCTACGTTGACCGCGAAACTGGTGACGCCCACCTGCATCCATGACTCCTCGTAGGGGACCAGCAGGGGGCCGCCGCTGTCGCCGAAGCACACCCCCCGGCCCGCCCGCTCCTCGCCCGCGCAGATGACCCGGTCCGTTATGCTGCCGAAAAGGAACCCGGCCACCATGCCGCAGGTCTCGTTGCTGATGAGGGGCAGGTGCGTGCGTTGCAGGATGTCGGTGTCCTGGCCATCCCGGCCGGTCCCGATCTGTCCCCAGCCGACGGCCGTGGCCGTGTCGCCGGGCGTGGAATACTGGGGCTGATCCGGCGGCTGAAGGTAGACCCGGGGATACAGATGTGAGCCCTGCAGGCGCAGGATCGCGACATCGTAGTCGATGGTCTGACCGAACTCGGGGTGTGATCTCACGGCCTGGACTTCGATACGTTCTCCCCCCGTGTTGAGATCGGCGCTGCCGATGAGAATCTCCATTGCGTTCGCGGGCACGCCGAAGACGCAGTGCGCGGCCGTAAGCACGTACCGGCTGTTGAGAAGCGTGCCGCCGCAGATCTGGGCGAGGTTGGACCGCGCGCGCAACGCGATCTGGAACGGGAAGTCCTGGATGTCGGCATCCTTGCCGCCGACGATCGCCGCGGTGCCCGGCGGGGGCCCTCCCGAGGGGGGCGCTGACGGTCCCACAAAGGTACTGGTCCAGCCGAACTGCAGGATCTGCGACACCGTGTACCCGCGGCCGGCGTCCAGACCGGCGAACTCGTACGTGCCGTCGGCCGCCGAGAAGGTGAGCGGCTCGCCGTTGTCGTATGCTCCGTCGCCGTCCATGTCGAGGAACACCCCGAAGCCCTCGAGGACGCGCTCATCCTCGTCCATGGCCTCGTCCATGTTCCTGTCCTGCCAGATCGTGCCGTGGATCCGGTTGGGTCCGCTGCCGGGCGGCGTGAACGCGGTTACCGAGCGGGTCGCGGAGTCTTCTCCGTCCCGGTCGTCCCTGACGGTGAGTTCGATCTCGTACACACCGGCTTCGGCATATGTATGTGCCACGCGGACCCCGGTTGCCGTCCCCCCGTCACCGAAGTTCCAGGTATGGGAGACCAGCGTGCCGTCGGGGTCGGACGACGATGACGCGTCGAAGTTTACCGCCAGCGGAGCCTGACCGAGGTCGACGTCGACGGTGAATGCGGCCGTCGGCAGCTCGTTGGGCTCAAGAGGCGGCGGCGGTGGCGGCGGCGGCGCGACCGTGGTTTCCTCTTCCCCGCCGCAGGAGAGGAGGAGGAGCACGCTGATCAGGACTGGAGTTCTCGCTGGCATGGCTTTGGACAATTGGTGGCCCCTGAAAAGAGTTTGACCCTTGAACCCCGCCAGACCCGCGGGAGTTCCTATTCCGCTTCCGCCTTCGAGCACCTTCTCGGATCCCCGCACGCGCTGCGCACGCCCGTGTCCGGGTCGATGTGGATCCCCTCGAACGCTCCGTGGTGCCAGTTCCACGGATTCACGACATCGATGGCGTGGCCGCGGTCGCGCACGGTCGCGATGACGTCTTCGTCCACGTCCGCCTCGACCATGGTGGTGCCCGGCACGTCCAGCGACCGGCCCCCGAAGCGCGGCCTCAGCACGGACTCGGCAATGGGGATGCCGAAGTCGATGATGTTCGTCGTGTTCTGGACGATGTTGGCCAGCAGGCCCACCGAGGGCGACCCGGACGCGAGCATCGGCGCGCCCTGACGGTTGAAGACGATGTTGGGCGCGACGTACGCGGTGGCGCGCTGGCCGGGCTGGGGCATGACGCGCAGGAAGTGGGCGCCGGACGCGCACACGGTCACCCCGCCGGCGAAAAGGCCGTTGCTCCAGGGCAGCGACATGCACGAGTGCAGGATCGTGGCCGTGTTGCCGGCTCCGTCCAACACCGTCACATGGTTGCTTCCCGCAGGCGGGGGCGGTGGAGGTGACTGCGACGGGGAGTTCGCCCTCCCCATCTGCAACAGCTTGAAGCGCATTTCCGCGTAGTCCTTCGAGAGGATCACGTCCAGGGGCAGCGGATGGCTGTCGGGGTCGTTCTGCCTGCCGCCCTCCTCGAAGACGAGGTTGTGGATCCGCGACATCTGGTAGAGGCTCTCGGCCGACTCGTTCGGGGGACCCTGGGCTTGCAGGTCCATGAACTCGATCATGTTGAGCATCTCGATCACGAGCGAACCGCCGTGATCCGGCGGCGGCGAGCCCGCGATCCGGTAGCCCCGGTAGCTGCTCCACGCCGGCTCCTGCCAGCGGGCCTCGTAGTGGGCGAAGTCGTCCGGCGTGATGACGCCGCCCGCCTTTTGCACGACGTCCGAGTACTCCTCGGCGAACGCACCGTGGTAGTAGTAGTCGTTGCCCTCCTCGGCGAGGCGCTCCAGGGTGTCGGCGGCCTCGGACTGGACCAGGAGGTCGCCGGGACGCGGGATGTAGCCGTCGGGCATGAAGATGCGGCGGCCGGCCTCGGTCATGCCGATCCTGTGGCACATGATGAAGAGCTCGCCCCACAGGAACGGGTGCGTCTCGAAGCCGTCGCGGGCGAAGGTGATTGCGCCTTCCATGATCCGCCGTCGCGGCAGGGAGCCGTGGCGCGCGAGGGCGGCCTCGAAGCCGGCCCAGAATCCCGGCACGCCCGGGCCGCGGCCGGTGGCGATGTCCGCGGCCGAGAAGCCGGCCAGCGGCGCGAGCGGGGCGTTGGCGCCGCCGTTCACGTACGTCGTCTCGCCCGTGGCGGCGTCGTAGTAGAGCATGCTGAGCACGCCCGTGATGCCCGTCATGTGGGGCTCGACCACGGTCTGCGTGACCGAGGCGGCCAGCGCCGCATCGCATGCGTTGCCGCCTTCGCGCAGGATCTTCACGGCCTCGCGCGTGGCGAGCGGGTGCGAGCAGATCGCCATGCCGGCCTGCGATGTCGCAGGGGTCTTCGGCCCGAAGTGGGCCTCGGCGATCAGGGCCCGGCGTTCTTCGTCGTCGGTGCCGGTGGCGTTCGACGCATTGGCCACACCGCCCCGCGGCTCCCTGGGCGCCCACGCGCCCGACAGCTCCCCGGTCCCGAGCCCGGCCGCGGCGGCACCCAGGGCGGTAGACCTGAGAAACGCACGTCGCCCCGTCCGCCCGCTGTCGTGGCCATCACCGAATGCGCCCATCACTGTCCTCCGGACTCTCTTCACGAAGATCGAGGGGCGTGCTGTGCCCTCAGGACGTGTCATGCTCATAAGTTTAGTTTAGCTCGCAAACTGAACGAAGAGCGACACGGCGTGGGCAGCGGCCCCCAGCGTTACCGGCGCGGGCGCGCGTCGTTCGCCGCTCCTACATCAGCCTAACGGGATACCCGTTCCTCGCCGCGACCCCCGCGGCACCCTACGTTTCTCTCCTCCGCCTTCCGCCCACATCACGTACGCGAGCACCCCATGCGCGAGCAATGGAGCAGCAGAGTCGGGTTCATTCTTGCCACGGCCGGTTTCTCCGTGGGGCTGGGAAACATCTGGCGGTTCCCCTACCTCGCCGGCGAGAACGGCGGAGGCGCCTTTCTGCTCGTGTATGTGGCGTTCGCGATCCTCATCGGCATCCCGCTGATGACCGCCGAGATCACCCTGGGACGCAGGGCCCAGCTTACGCCTATCGCAGGAATGCGGCAACTGACGGGCTCGAAGACCAGTCCGTGGAACCTGATCGGCTGGTTCGGGATCGCGTCGGCCGTGCTGATCACGTCGTACTACGTCATGATCATCGCGTGGATGACGGCCTACTTCGTCATGCTCCTGGGCGGCGGCGGCATGGGCCAGTCGCCGGAGGAGACGCGTGCCACGTTCGACACCTTCATCGGCAACCCCGGCCCGGTTCTCGGCTACGCGCTGCTCGTCACGCTGTTCATAGCGTTTGTAGTGAGCCGCGGGGTCGCCAGGGGCGTCGAGCGATACGCCAGGTTCCTCATGCCGATGCTGGTCCTGATCCTGGTGGCGCTCGCGGTGCGGGCCATGACGCTTCCGGGGGCCGGCGCCGGTCTGGCCTGGTACCTGACGCCCGACTTCTCGGCCCTGCGGCCGTCGTCCTATCTCGCCGCGCTCGGACAGGCGTTCTTCTCGATCGGGATCGGGATGGCCGCGGCCTTCGGACTGGGCAGCTACCTGGACCGGCGGGAGAGCGACGTGCCCGGCAACGCCGCCCTGGTCGTGGCCTTCGACACCGGCGTCGCGGTGGTTGCGGGGCTGGTCCTCTTCCCCGCCCTGTTCGCCTTCGGCATGGACCCGGACCAGGGCGCGGGCCTGCTCTTCGTGACGATGACGTCGCTCTTCCAGCAGATGCCCGGCGGCGTGGTCTTCGGCGTCGCCTTCTTCTTCCTGATGATCATCGCCGGCTTCACGTCGCAGGTCGCCGTCTTCGAGATTCTCGTTTCGTCGGTCGTGGACTCGCTGCGCATGAGCCGCGGGAAGGCGGTACTCCTCTGCGCGGCCGGATCCTTCGTCGTCGGAGTCCCGGTCATCATGTCCCAGGGTCCCTGGTCGGAGATCCACATCTTCGGTTTGAACTTCTTCGACTTCGCCGACACCGTTTCGAGCGACTACATGCTGGCGGCGGGGGGCCTGCTTGTCTCGCTGTATATCGTGTCGCAGTGGGGGTGGAAACGGTTCCAGGAGGAGGCCAACCGGGGTGCCGGACGGGTGCGCGCAGGCGCCGCGTGGGGATACCTGTTCCGCTACATCATCCCCGTCGCGGTCGCCCTCGTGCTGCTGGGCGGCTTCGGCGTCGGAGCCGGCAACCCGCCGCTCTTCCTGGGCTGCGCGGCCGCAGTCATCGTGGTCTATGCCTTCCTGCTTCGACGCTTTCCTGCATAGTAAGGGCTTCGTGCTCCTGGACGGCGGGCTGGCCAGCGAACTCGAACGCGCGGGACACGATCTCAACGACCCGCTCTGGTCCGCGAAGATCCTCCTCGAGGACCCCGCCGCCATCGAGGCCGTTCACGCCTCGTATTTCCGCGCCGGCGCCGACTGCGTGATCACGGCGACGTACCAGGCGACGTTCCAGGGACTCGCCGCCCGGGGCGTGACCCGCTCCCAGGCCGAGGCCGTCTTTCGGAGAGCGGTCGACCTGGCGGTCCGCGCACGCGACCGCTTCCGGGCCGACGAGGCGAGCCGCACCGCCCGCCCCCGCCCCCTCGTCGCGGCCAGCATCGGCCCCTACGGCGCCCTCCTCGCCAACGGCTCCGAGTACCACGGCGACTACGGCATCGGTGCGGCCGCGCTCGCCGACTTCCACGGCCCCCGCCTGCGCCTCCTCGCCGACACCCCGGCCGACATCCTCGCCTGCGAGACGATCCCGTCGTTCCCCGAGGCGCGGGCACTGGCGGGCCTCGTCGAGGATTCAACCGACAAGCCCGCCTGGTTCACCTTCACGTGCCGCGACGATGCCCACCTGAGCGACGGGACCCCGATCGCCGAGGTGGCCGCGTGGGCCGACGAGGCCGCAGGCGTCCACGCGGTCGGCGTGAACTGCACGCCCGCGCGCCTGTTGCCGCCGATCATCCGCGCGTTCGCCGCCGCGACCAGCAAGCCCGTCGTCGCCTACCCCAACGGCGGCGGCGAATGGCACGCCGAGACGAAGACCTGGGGCCGCGCCGACGACGAACCCGAGTGGGCCGAGGTGTGCCGGAGCTGGGTCGACGCGGGCGCGGCCGTGGTGGGGGGATGCTGCCGCGTCGGGCCCGAGGCCATCCGGGCCATGCGGGCCGCGCTTGCCCCCGGGGCGCGGGAGCCGCACACTGCGGCCCAAGGCGTCCCCGCCCCTGACAACCCGCGAGAGGCAACCGCATGAAACTCGCCGTGATGGCGTGGCGCAATCTGTGGCGATACGGGCGGCGAACGCTCACGACCATCGGGGCGATGACGCTGGCGCTCCTCACGCTGATCGTGTGGACATCGTTCGTGCAGGGGTTCCTGCGCGACCTGGAAACCACGATCGTCGAGGTCGAGATCGGCGACATGCAGGTCTACCCGCCGGACTACCGCACCCAGCCGTCCATCTTCGACCGCATCGGGGCCTCCGCCGAACTCGTGGACACCCTCGGCGCCATGGGCTACGACGCTTCGGCACGCCTTCTGGCGGGTGGTCTGGCGGCTGCTGGCGACGCGTCCGCGGGCGTTTCGCTCCGAGGCGTCGAAACCGATCAGGACGCGCGGGTCAGCGTCGTATACGACCGGGTCGCGCAGGGCAGCTGGCTCGATCCTTCCGACCCCGCCGGGATCGTCATCGGTGGCAGGCTTGCCCGCACGCTGGACGTGGGTTTGGAGGACGACGTCGTCCTCCTCAGTCAGGCAACAGACGGGAGCATTGCGAACGATCTCTTCCGGGTACGAGGGATACTCGCTCCGTTCAGCGAAGCGACGGACCGGAGCGGAGTCTTCCTTGTGCGCCAGGCCTTCCTCGACTTCTTCGTCCTCCCCGGCGGCGCGCATCAGGTGGTGGTGCGCAACACCGCGGACCAGCCCCTCGACAGCTCGGCCGCCCGGATCCAGGCCGCGGCCCCCGGCCTCGACGTCCTGACCTGGCGCGAGCTCTTCCCGACGCTGGCCACCATGCTGGACTCGGTGGAGCAGTCCATGTACATCCTCTTCATGATCGTCTACCTCGCGATCGCGATCCTCCTCGTGAACGCGACGCTGATGGCCGTCTTCGAGCGCATCAAGGAGCTCGGACTTCTCAAGGCCGTGGGTCTTTCGCCCACGAAGGTGATCCGCCTGATCATGTGGGAGGGCCTGTTCCAGGCCATGCTGGCCGCTGCGGCCGGGCTGATCCTCGCAGTCCCCCTCCTCTACTACGTCACCCGGGTGGGGATCGACCTCGCGGCGCTCGGCGGTCAGATCTCGATCACCGGGATCGGTCTCGACCCGGTCATGCGGGGTGTCGTCAACCCGACGATCATCGTGGGCCCGCTGAGCGCGATGTTCGTGATCGTATTGGTGTCGATGCTCTACCCGGCCCTGAAGGCGGCGCGGATCCAGCCGGTCGAGGCCATGAGGCACCAATGAGAAGTCCGCATGATACCATTATGATATCAATACGCTATCACTTGCAGCGCGGCAGACTCCTCGCCGCCGGCACGCCCCCAGCCCGGAGGGCCTCATGAAAAAGACCAGCTTGTGGCTGATGGCCTGGCGGAACCTGGGCCGGAACCGCCGCCGAACCCTGCTGACCCTGGCGTCGATCGCGTTCGGCGTCTTCCTTGCGATCTTCTCCATGGCGTCCCAGGACCGGAACTGGCAGGACATGATCGACCTGGGCGCGCGCATGGGCGGCGGGCACGTGACGCTGCAGCACCCCGAATACCTGGACACCCCGAGTCTGTCGCGGACCGTGACCGGAACGGGCGCTCTCATCGAGGCCGCCTTCGGCACCGGGGAGGTCGACCGTGCCGTCGAGCGCCTCAGCGGCCAGCTCATGGTCAGCACGGCGCGCGAGAGTTACGGGGCCTCCTTCATCGCGTTCGATCCGGGAGCCGAGGACATCGAGACCCTGTCCTACCTGGAAGCGGTCTCCGAGGGCGAGATGTTCGCGGCCGACGATGGCACCGGCATGGTCCTCGGTGCGCAGCTGGCGCAGAACCTGGGCGCCGAACTCGGGGACAGGGTCGTCTACACGGCCAGTGACCGGAGCGGCGAGATCGTGGCGGGCCTGGGGCGCGTGCGGGGGATTCTCCGCACCGGCTCACCCAGCATCGACGTCGGGGTGGTTCTGCTGCCGCTCGAGGCGGCGCGCGGGGTGCTCGGCTTCGCCCCCGACGAAGCGACCCAGGTGGCCATCTTCATCAGCGACCACCGCAGGTCGGAGGACCTGGCCGCCCGGCTTCAGGAACAGCTGGGCGACGGGGTGGCGGCGGTCCCCTGGTTCGAGGGCCGCCCGGACCTCTACACCTTCATCGCCATGAAGGTGGGTGGCGGCGTCATCATGATCGGTATCATCGCGCTCATGGTCGCCGCGGGCATCTTCAACACGGTCTTCGTCAGCGTCATGGAGCGGCTGCGCGAGTTCGGCATCATGATGGCGGTGGGATTCAGTCCCGCGAAGCTCTTCCGGCTGGTCGTCTACGAGAGTGTGTGGCTCGGGGTGATCGGCCTGGTGGCCGCCGCGGTGCTGACCAGCGGCCCGTACCTGTACCTCAGCCGGGCAGGCATCGACATGGGCGCCATGCTCGGTGACAGTCCCACCGAGATCTCGGGCGTCGCGATGGCGTCCCAGCTGAGTTTTGGAATCTACCCCGAGAACGCGGTCCGCATCGTGGCCCTCGCCTTTGCGGCCGTGGTTCTCGCAGGCATCTATCCGGCGTGGCGCGCCGGACGAGTGAAACCCGTCGAGAGCATCAGGATCGGATGATGGTCAGGCTACTCCCGAAAACACGGCTGAACGGATCGCCGGTTGTGCGACTGGAGAAGGTGTCGAAGGTCTACCACCAGGGAGCGGTCGACGTACACGCCCTCCGCGATCTGGATCTCTACATCCACGAAGGCGAATTCACCGCGCTGGTCGGCCCCTCCGGTTCCGGAAAGACGACCACGCTGAACCTGATCGGCGCCCTCGACACGGCCACTTCGGGTCTGGTCGCCGTCGACGGCTGGGACCTTGCCGCCATGGCCCGGAAGGACCTCAGCCGGCTGCGGCGCGACCAGATCGGCTTCGTCTTTCAGTCCTACAACCTGATCCCGGTCCTCACCGCCTACGAGAACGCGGAAATGGTGATGTGGGTTCAGGGCGTTCCCGCGGCCGAACGCAGGGAGCGCGTCATGGAGCTGCTCCGCTCGGTCGGGCTGGAGGGGCTGGAGGATCGCCGGCCCACCGAGCTTTCGGGAGGGCAGCAGCAGAGGGTCGCGATCGCACGCGCCATCGCGGCCCGTCCGGCCATTGTGCTGGCCGACGAGCCCACCGCCAACGTCGATTCGGAGACGGCGGAGAGCTTGATCACCCTCATGGAGGAGCTGAACCGCAAGGAGAACGTCACGTTCCTGTTCTCCACGCACGACCCCCGCGTCGTTGAGAGGGCACGCCGGGTCATCCACATGGTGGACGGCCGCATCGAGCGGGACACGGCGTAGGGGGGCTCGGCGGGACGCCCGCTGCCGGGTTCCCCATCCGCAGCCGAACCTTTAGCTTCATCACCCACGGGACGTGGCGCAGTCCGGTAGCGCACCTGAATGGGGTTCAGGGGGTCGCCGGTTCGAATCCGGCCGTCCCGACTGAGAGGGATGCCCGCACGAATCCGCTGGTGCTAGTGCGGCAAGCCCTCGCTGATGGTCACATCCACGCCCCGACCCACCAGGCGGCGCACCGCCGCGCTTCCCGCGCGCCAGTCCCGCAGCATCCCCCGCACACGCCCCGTGGTCCGATCCGTCACCAGAGCCATGGGGCCCGTCCCCCTTGCTTCCAGCTCGACCACGCCGTCGGGGCCCGACAGCACGACTCGTTCCAACGCCCCGTCGCGCCCGGGATCGAACGGGACCGTGAAGAGAAACTGTCCGCTGCCGAACTCGACCTCCCGCGGGGCAAAGCCGAACGAGAATCGGCGCTCTCCGTTCGGGCCCACGCCATCGAGCCGGTACGGTCCCTCGCCCCTGGGCATGGCCACCGGCAGATCCACCATGAAGGAAGGCTCGAGCGCCAGCATGCCCGGCCCGGTTCTTCCCCACAACAACATGGTCCTGCCACCCGTGGACGCGCTGCCTGAAGCCGCTACGTCCCCCGCGCCCGAACCCTGCAGGACCGCCGCCTCCATGTCCGTCCGGAACGCGAAGGCCCTCGCGTAGCTGTAGTCGCTGATCCAGGACGGACGGCAATACCCCATCACGTCCTTGTAGAGAAACGAGTCCACGATGCGCTCCTCGCGGAAGTCGTAGCCCCACACGCCGATCTGCCCGCCCTCGTAGGGGTAGTTCGGATCGGGACCGATCGCCCCGCCACAGGGAGCGTGTCGCAGACCGAGGGTGTGACCCAGCTCGTGGGCCATCGTGCGACGGTCCGCGGCCCCGATGGCCAGCGGAAACCCGATGTAGGCCAGCCCATCCCAGGTCGCGGTCCCGTCGAGCATGACGGCCCCGTAGTAGTATCCCGGTCTGGCCTCCATGCGGCGCAGGAAGGTGAGTTCGCTGAGGAGCTTTCCCCATCCGGCCCCGGTGCTGAGGTCGGCGGTCGTCACATATCCGTCGTGGACACTGACGACCATGTCCTTGATGGGCAGCACGGACCGCGTGAACTGCAGCGGTTCGCTGTCGGCGTCGAGGTCCCGGGTCCAATCATGGATGTCGCCGTTCTGCTGCGAGGCGACCTCGATCGGCACCACGGTGAGGTCCATGACCGGCAACGGCTTCACGTTCAGTTCGAGCCTGCCCGCGTCGGGTATTCGCAGCTGGCTTCCCGGTCCCAGCGGCACGCTCCTCTGGCGATCCAGCTCGATCGCCATGGTGGTGCCCGGCTGGATCACCCAACCCGGAATGACCGCGTTGAACGACAGGTCCAGGCGGCCCTCATGCACCTGGCCGGGCAGCACATCGGATTCGACGCGCATGTCCGCGCCGTAGGACAGCCGGTCGCCGTGATAGAACAGGGCGACGACGTGCGGCTGATAGAAGCTGTCCTGGTCGCCCGTGACGAACACGCGCAGGAGCGCCTCGCGGCCCGACATCAGGGGCACGCTCCCCTCGGGATTCTGAATCCCCTGCGTGAGGTAGAAATACGGGGCGGTCAGGACCAGACTGGGGGGGTTGATCCTGAGTGCGGTGCGGGCCTTCAATCCGGCGAAGGAGACCCGGATTTCGGTCCGGGAGTGCCTGAGCGCTTCGGCGCGGCCATCGTCGTAGATCCAGATGGCATCGGGATCCGCCGAGGACCACGTCGGCTCCGCCCACGCCGGCCAGGGCGCCAGCGTATCCCCGTGCTGGTCGAGGGCCGCGACCTCGAAGCGCACCCTGTCCCCTACAATGAGCACGGTGTCCGACGGCGAGATCACCAGCGACGACAGTGCGCGCTGAGGATCCAGCGCCAGATCGACGCAATTCCCGGAGACCAGCAACGCGGCCCCGACGAGGCCGAACCTTTGCAGGTTCTTCAGCTTGGGCCTCCGCCGATCCGAATGCCGAACCCCAGATCGAGCGCGAGTGCGATGGCATGGTCGGTGCTCGACGCGGTGGCCGCGGACATCCACCGGTAGGAGACTCCGGGCAGGAAGCGCAGGCGTCCAATGCCGATGTTGAGCCCTGCCGCGGCGTGGGCCCCGACCCCCAGCTCGGCAGGCTCTCCTTCCGTACCCACCCGCGTCGACCCGAACAGCACGCCGGCCCGCAGCCACGCGCCCGCCCCGCCCCATTCGCCGCCCAGGGCCGCGTGGTTGCCCACAATGGTCAGGTTCCTGTCCTTGCAGAAGCCCTCCTCGCAGCCGAAGGCCGTGCGGAAGAAGCCGCCGAACACCGCGATCGACCGGGTTACCTGGCGCTTGAGCACGACGTCGAACGAGAGCGCCGGTGCGATGTCGAGCGCCGCGGCCGATGCCGAGTGGCTGCCCACGGTCAGGCCGCCGCGCACCTCGGCCTGCGTCTGGGCGCCGGCCGTGCCAGGCAGCAGCACCGCGCCGGCCAGGACGGCCGCTTGCCAGGCCCTCATCGCAACCCTCCGGGCAACCCGTCGCTGACCATGATCTCGGTGTCGCCGGCGACACGGTTGAAGCCGCCGTCCCAGTCCCGCAGGATCGCGCGCACCTGGCCCGTCGCGCGGTTGGTGATGATGGCCATGGGGGGCGTGCTGCCGGCGCGCAGGGTCGCTTCCCCCTCCGGGCCCGTGAGCACCACGCGCTCCAGGGCACCGTCCCGGTCCGGATCCCAGGGCACGGCGAAATGGAAGTGCGCACCGCCGTGTTCCACCGGGTCGGGGGTGAACGCGAACGCAAAGCGCTGCTCCCCGTCGGGCCCGAGACCCTCCAGCCGGTACGGTCCGCCGGCTTCCGGCAGCTTTGGGGGAGCATTGATCAGGAATGCGGGCTCGAGCAGGAACTCGCCGCCACCCGCACCACCCCACAGCAGCAGGGCCTGTTCGCGCCGGGCAGCCTCATCCGGCGCAGGTGCATCCGCCGCCACTGCCGCCACCGAGCGCGTGTCCCTCGCCATCCTGTAGTTCGTCGCCCGGATGAAGTGGAAATCACTCACCCAGTCCGGAGAGCAGTAGCCCATCAGGTCCCGGTACTGCTCCGGGTCGATCAGTCGGCCGCGCTCGATGTGGTAGCCCCAGATCCCGCTGCTGCCGTCGTCGTAGGGATAGTTGGGGTCAGGTCCGCCCGCGCTGCCGCACGGCGCGTGCCGCAGGTTCATGTTGTGGCCCAGTTCGTGGGCGTAGGTGTCTTCGCGGGCGCGCCCTACGCTGACCGGTCGGTTGAGGTAGCCCAACCCCCCCCAGGCTGACCCGGCCGGAAGCTGCAGCGCGCCGTAGTAGTAGCCCTTGCGGCCCTCCAGGTTGTACAGGAACTCGATTTCCCTCAGAAACGCCCTCCACCCGGCTCCCTCGGTGAGATCCGCCGACGTATGGTACGTCTCGTGCACCTCCACGGTCATGTCGCCGATCGGCAGAAGCGTCCGCGCGAGCTGCACCTGGGGGCTCTCGGCAGTCATGCCGCGGGTCCAGTTGAACACGCGCTCGTCCGGGGCCCACGTGACCAGCACGGGTACGATGACCTGGTGCAGGCTGGGCATGTCGACGATGTCCAGCGGCATCACGCCCTGCGCGGGGATACGGGACTGGCTCGCCGCGCTTTGCGGCACCACCCCGTCGGGATCGATTTCGACGACCAGCCCGACGCCCGGCTGCAACACCTCGCCGGGGATCACGGCGTTGTACGACCGGTCGAGACGGCTCTCGACGACCTGGTCGGGGAGCAGTTCCGACGGCGGGTTGATCAGGACGCTGTGCACGGCCTCGCTGTCCCGGTAGAAGGTGGCGCGTACCCGCGGCTCGTAGAAGCTGACCTCGTCCCCATTCGCGAACACGCGGAGAAACGCCCGGCGCCCCGCGATGATCGGAACGGTTCCGTCCACGTTCTGCGCGGCCTGGTTCAGGTAGACGGCGGGCGCCGACAAGGCGACGCTGAGCGGGTTGATCCGCAGCGTGGTCCAGGCTTCCAGGCCAGCGGACCTGGCGATGACGCGCGTGCTGGTACCGGCCGACCCGATCACGGCGCCGTCGGGCGCGATCTGAACCGCGTCCGCATCCTCCACTTCCCATTCCGGCGGTGCCCATGAGGGCGGGCCCGGAATCACGTTGCCGTCCGCGTCCAGCACGGTCACCCTGAGTCTCAGCGGATCGCCTTCGGTGATCAGTGTGTCCGCGGGCAGCAAGACCATGGAATGCGGTACGCTGTCGGGTTCCAGCGCCAGATCGGCGCAGCCTCCAAACGCCGTCGCGACAACTGCCACGACGATCGCCTGCCTCGGAATCCTCATCCCCATGGAGCCTCCTGCTGCTGTCCGGCCCGGGTGGCGGAAACCCGCGTTGTCCGTACGGAGAATTGTCCCGCCAATCCTACTGGCCGGAGTCCGCGCGCGCCACCCGTATCCTGATGTTCCTGAACCATACCGGATCGCCATGGTCCTGGAGCCCGATGTGACCGGTCCGGGCCATGCCATATGCCGGCCAGTCAACGAACTTGGTACCCGCCACCAAATCGCGCCATTCGTCGGTCCATAGCTCGTATTCGACGATCTTCACGTCGTTCATCCAGTGTTCCACGCGAGCGCCGTCAAGTACGATCCGGACCCGGTTCCACTCGCCGACCGGTCGCGTCACGTCCTCGATCGGCGCGTGGAGCGCGTAGTTGGAACCCGCGGATGTCTCGGGCGTCCGGCCGTCCGGATGCCCCTCGTTGTGCAGGATCTGGAACTCGGGACCGGTCCAGTACGGTGCGCGCTCCGCCTCGGTCGCGCGGTAGAAGATCCCGCTGTTGCCGCCCTCCGCAATCCTCCACTCCAGTTCGAGCTCGACGTCGCCGAACTGTTCCCTCGTCATGAGGTCGCCGTCGCCCGCGCCCGGCGTGAAGGTGAGGATCCCGTCCTCGACCGACCACCCGGCCGGAGGATCCGCCTGCCGGTACCCGCGCCAGGCGTCCAGCGTGCCGTCGAAGAGCAGCGTCCAGCCGGCGGCTTCCTCTTCCGCAGTCAACAGGTTCACAGGAGCCTCCTGCATCGCGGCCGCCGTGCCCTGCACCAAAGCCACCGCCATCCACGGCGCCACCAGAATCGTTCCCAGCATGTTCTTGCGCATCAGGTCCTCGCTATTCAATCTCGCTGCTGAAACGCCGCGTCGAACGCCGTGTCCGATGGCGGGAAGCCGAGCCTGCGAAGGAAAGTACACGCCTCTTCCGCCCCATGCTCGCGCTCCATGCCGGCGTCTTCCCACTCCACGGACAGCGGGCCCGTGTATCCCGTCCGGTTCAGCGCCTGGATCACTTCCTCGAAGTCCACGCGCCCGCGCCCGAGCGACCGGAAGTCCCAGAAGCGGCGGGCGTCGCCGAAGTCGGTGTGCCCCCCGAAGACCCCAGCCTCGGACGGTGTCCCGGACCACCAGACGTCCTTCATGTGCACGTGTAAGATCCGCTCGCCGAACCTCCGGATGAAATCAACATAGTCGACCCCCTGGTAGGCCAGATGGCTGGGGTCGTAGTTGAAGCCGAACGCCGGGTGCCCATTCAGCGCTTCCAACGCCCGGCCGGTCGTGACGACATCGAAGGCGATCTCGGTCGGGTGGACCTCCAGCGCGAACCGTACGTCCTCTTCCGCGAACACGTCCAGGACCGGCGACCACGCGGCGGCGAATTCCGCGAACCCCCTGTCGATCCACTCCGGCGGCACCGGCGGGAACGAGTACAGCAGGTGCCAGATCGGACTCCCGGTGAAGCCGTTCACCACCCCGACCCCCAAACGGGCCGCGGCCCTTGCCGTGTCCCTCATCTCGCGTGCCGCACGCTCCCGGACGCCCGCCGGATCTCCGTCCCCCCATACCCGCGCGGGCAGAATGCCCCGATGACGCGCGTCGATCCGGTCGCAGACCGCCTGTCCGACCAGGTGGTTGCTGATCGCCCACACGCCGAGACCGTGCCCGGCCAGCAACTCCCGCCGCTCCTCGCAATAGGACCCGTCCGCGAGCGCCGCCTGCACGTCGAAGTGGTCGCCCCAGCACGCCAGCTCAAGCCCGTCGTAGCCCCAGACCGCCGCCTTCTCCGCCAGCGTGGCCAGCGGCAGGTCGGCCCACTGCCCCGTGAAGAGGGTCACGGGGCGGCTCATGGCCGGTATCCCGCCATGTCCACCCAGCGGCCCCTGGCGGCCGACTCGAGCACCCTGTCGATAAAGTGCATTCCCCGCACTCCGTCCCTGTGGTCCGGGAAATCGTGGTCCAGCGGATCGGCCTCGCAACCCGCAATCGCCGCGCCGATGACCCTGCCGGCACCCCGATAGAGGTTGGCAAACGCCTCGATGAAGCCCTCCGGATGCCCCGGGGGCAGTCGCGTGGCGTGCCGGGCCGCGGGCGAGAGCCCGGGACTCCCGCGCGTGAGGATCTCCCGCGGACCGTCGGCGGGCAGCAGCCGCAGCTCGTTCGGCCGCTCCTGCCGCCAGAGCAGGCCGGCTTCCTCACCGTAGACGCGCAGCGCCAGTCCGTTTTCCTCGCCCGTCGAAACCTGGCTCGCCGAGTATACGCCGCGCGCCCCGTCCACGAACCGCACGAGCATCGTCGCGTCGTCCTCCATGACCCGCCCCGGCACCAGGCTCGACAGCTCCGCAAAGACCTCGCCGATCTCCAGCCCGGTCACGTAGCGCACCAGGCTGTGGACGTGCGACCCGATGTCCGCCACCGCCGACGACGCTCCCGCCCGTGCCGGGTCCTGCCGCCAGCTCGCCTGCTTGTGTCCCGTCTCCTCCAGCCGCGTGCCGAGCCAGCCCTGCGGGTATTCGGCGACGACCTTCCGCACCGTCCCGAGCCGCCCCGCGCGGGCCAGCTGGCGCGCCTCCCTGACCATGGGATAGCCGGTGTAGTTGTGCGTCAGCGCGAAGGTCAGGCCCGTCGCGTCGACGGTGCGGCAGAGGTCCTCGGCGTCGGCCAGCGTCGTCGTCATCGGCTTGTCGCAGATGACGTGGAAGCCCGCGCGGAGGAACGTCTTCGCAACGGAGTGGTGGAGGTGGTTGGGAGTGACGACGGACACGGCATCGATACGCCGGTCTTCGCCCAGGGCAGCCTCCCCGTGGGCCATGTCCTGGAAGGAGTCGTAGGTTCGCCGCGCATCGAGGCCGAGCAGGCGCCCCTGCTCGCGTGCACGTCCCGGCTGCGACGCGAAGGCGCCCGCGACGAGCTCGTACTCCCCGTCCAGCGCTGCGGCCATGCGGTGCACCGCGCCGATGAACGCACCGGGCCCGCCGCCCACCATGCCGTACCGGAGCCGCCGCCCGATGTGGGGATTCACGCGCCCGGACGCTCTTCGCCAGCACGCCCGGTCACCACGGCGGCGCCCGCGATCACCCCAGCCGCTCCGGCCGGTAGCCGCCCGATCTGCGCTCGTTCAGGTAGAGCAGCCCGAAGATCACCACCAGAACCAGGCTCACCGGGACAAGGTAGCGGAAGGAAATGAGCCCGCCGTGGTTCTCGGCCGGCCCCAGGATCGCCCGCGCCCGGTCGACCGCCGGGGAGGTGGAGCCCGACTCGATGAAGGCGCGCATCGCATTCGCGGTCTCCACCGGCGGCAGCACTTCTTCCTCGTTATGGGTCTCCAGGACCCCCGTCACGAGATCGAGCGCGGTCCTCAGATCGTCGCCCTCCGGCCCGGGGGTGCGCAGCGACTGCGACTGCAGCGCGCCGCCGGCCTCGACGAGCACGACGAACGTCCGGTCGTCCGCGAGGACCTCGTGTGCGGCCCGGTCCGCGATCCCGCCCATCCAGGGCGAGGTCACCAGTCCGACCACCGCCATTCCCACCGTCCCCATCAACCCCAGACCCAGCGCTCCGCTGCGGGGAATCCTCTCCGACACGAAGCCGAGCATCGTCGGCCAGAAGTAGCAGACGCCGAGCGCAAAGACCGTCGCCGCGGCAAAGATCGACACGGCGGATCCGCCTGCGCTCAGCCAGAGCAGGCCGAGGCCCGAGAGGACCGCTGACGCCAGCAGGATACCGGTCGGCGACAGGCGGTGGACCACCGCACCCGCCTTGTAACGCATCACCGCCATGATCCCGTTCACATAGACGAGAACCAGGATGCCCGCCATCCCTCCGGCCTCCAGCACCGCCGGCACCCAGCGATTCGGGCCCAGTTCCAGCGACGCGGTCATCGCCATGCACAGGAGCATCAGCAGCATCAGCGGAGTACCGAGCGTGGCCTCGAACATCTCGCTCATGGAGACTCCGGAACGGACGCCCTCCGTAGCCGGAAAGCGCTGGCCGAGCAGCAGCACGCCGTAGGCGATCGTGGGAATGAGGATCAGGGCGACCTTGATCTGCCACGAGGTGATCCCCACTTCGTCCAGCGCAAAGGCCGCCAGTCCGCCGAGGACGATTCCCCCGGGGAACCACACGTGGAACTGGTTGAGCTTGACCGTCTTGTTGTCCGGGTAGAGCGCGGCGACGAGCGGGTTGCACGCCGCCTCGACCAGACCGTTCGCCATGGAGATGACCAGCGCCCCGGCGAAAAGGGTCGCGAACCCTCCCGCGAAGATCATGATCACGGCGCCGCCAACGTGGCAGACGAAGGCCAGTCTGACCAGGGTGCGCATCCCCAGGTTGTCGCAGAGCGGCGCGAAGACCAGCTGCGACACCGCGAATCCCCAGAGCGCGGCCCCGCCGATCCAGCCCACCTGCGCATTGTTGAGGACGAATTCACCCTTCAGGGCGAACATGACCGCGCCGATGGTCGCAAAGGCCACGGAGGTGGCGATCAGCGCGACGCAGCTTCCCAGGAACAGACGCCTGGCGTCGACTCCCGGGGCGCCGGTGGATCCGCTTGGCGATGATGCGCTCACTGGCTCTCCTCTCGATTGGGTGAAATGTAAACTAAAGACGACATTATGTAATGTTTAGTTTACATGCCAGACAGATAACGGTGGCTCGCTTCGATCGAAGCCCGCGGGTCAGCGGGCTGGTCGTGCTCCACGAAGTAGTGGACGAGGCCCGCTTCTTCGGAGCGCGCAAACAGCCCGGGCCAATCGATTATGCCCGCACCTGCATCTGCCATCTGCCCGTCGGCGGTGAGGTCCTTGACGTGGCAGAGCGGGAAGCGGCCCGGGTGTTCGGCGAAGAGTTCCAGTGCGTCGACACCGGCCGCGGCCGACCAGTGAAAGTCGATCTCCAGGTCGACGAGGGCGGGGTCGAGGTGTTCCAGGAGCAACGAGTACCCGGTGGTTTCGGCAGCGGCGTCGGACGTGTCGCTGAGCACATCGAACTCGAAGGCGTGGTTGTGGTAGCCCACGCGAACGCCCGCGGTGGCCGCGATGCTGCCGGCCTCATTCAGCAACTCTGCCACTTCCCGGTAGCCGTCGCTCGTGCGCATCGCCTCCGCTATCCAGGGAACGACCAGCCAGCGGTGCCCCACGACCGCCGCCGCCTCGAGGGTTGTCTCCAACGCTGTGCCCGTGATGGCGTCCAGATCCACGTGCGCCGCGGGCGCGGTCAGCCCCGACGCGTCGAGCCATGCCCGCACGAACGCCGGCTCGTGCCCGAAGTAACCGGCAAACTCGACCTCGTCGTAGCCGATCTCCGCGACCGCGTCCAGCGTCGCGGCCACGTCCTCGGCCATCAGCGAGCGCACCGTGTACAGTTGCACCCCGATCCTCTCCAGGGGGGGCTGCAGCCCGGCAGCTGCGGCGCCGGGGCCTCCCTGTTGACCCCCGCCCGGCAAGTTCCCCCCACCTCCTTCACCCGCACTGTCCGGCGTCTGCTGCCGCGCGCACCCTGCCAGCCACGCAGCACCCCACCCCAGCCCCGCCGCGCGCAAGAAGCGCTTCCTGTCCATGCGTCCGTTTCGTGGTCCGTTTCGTGTCGTCATGCGGGAGAATAGGCGCATTCGGCCCGCGCGGCACAATCCCCGTCCGTTTCCCCCTTGCAGCCCCGGCAGCCCTGGCGGCCCTCGCCGCGGGTCATCGCACCCTGAATCCCCCCACCAGGGGATCCCCCTTCTCGGGACGGAAGCGCGCCAACCCCGTGTAGTGGGCCCGGCCACCGACGAGCACCGTGACGGCCTCGTGCTCGGCCACCCGCGTCTCCTCCACGATGCATCCCGAAAACACGCTCCCCGTCACGCTCGAAAAGCGACGTTCCTCACCCACGCCGGCGAGTCCTCTCGCCTTCTGGATGGCCATGCGCGCCGTCACGCCGCTGCCCGTCGGACTGCGGTCCACCTGGCGATCCGCGAACACGCACACGTTGGCGCTGGGCCGATTCCGCCCGTGGCCGCCATCCGTCAGGATCGTTCCGTACAGGAAGGCCAGGTCGGGGTGGTCCGGGTGGTCGAGATCGAGCTGCGCCTTGGCCGCGCAAGTGACTGCCCAGGCAGCGTCGACCAGCGTGCGCGCCGGCGAGGTGCGGACGTCCAGGCCGAATCGGGACGCCAGCGCGAACGCGTAGAAGGCACCGCCGTAGCCGATGTCCACCTCCACCCGCCCCGCGCCCTCCACGTTCACCTTCGCGTCAAGGAGGGGGGCGAAGGCGCCCACGCTCTCGAAGTGGACCCTCCCGGCGCGTGCGTCCCGAACCTGCACGTGCGCGGTCACCAGGCCGCACGGACACTGGATGCGCACCGTGGTGCGCGGCTCTCGGGCCGCGACCAGGCCCTCGTCCACGGCCCAGCGCGCCATCGCGATGGTCGCGTGGCCACACATCGTCGAGTAGCCCTCGTTGTGGCAGAAAAGCACCGCCAGATCGGCGTCCGGATGATCCGGCTCGACCGGAATCACTCCGTACATGTCCGTGTGCCCGCGCGGTTCGTGCATGAGGAAGCGGCGCAGGTGGTCGAGTTCGTCTTTTGCGTGGCGCCGCTTGTCGAGGATCGTGGCCCCGGGGATCCGTGGATAGCCGGCCGTGACGATGCGCACGGGCTCGCCGCCGGTGTGCATCTCGCACGTGCGGATCTCGTCGGGAAAGCGGTTCATGTTCTGGGACTCCTTACCATGCGTCGCGCTGCAAAGAATACCCCGTAGGCCGCGGCCGCCGAAACCAGTCCCCAGGCCGACGGAACCATCCAGGCCGGCCCGCTCCCCCACTGGCGCGCGACCAGGAGCGCCAGCATTCCGGCCGCGGCCGCCGCCAGCGCTTCGCCCGGGCCGGGACGCCGCGAATGCAGCCCGGCCACGACCGGCACGAAGAGGCTCACGCCCAGAAGCGAGTAGAAGATGGTGAGCGCGTCGACCACCGTCGGGATGATCACCGCCAGCAGCACCCCGGCGGAACCGCCCGCAGCGGCCGCAATGCGCGCCACCCGCAGCACCTGCGCGTCCGTCGCGTCCGGTCTGGCGAACCGCTTGTACAGGTCCTTCGACAACGAGGTGGACAGCATGAAGAGTATCGCGTCCGCCGAACTGATCTCCGCCGAAAGCACCGCGGCGAGACCGAGCAGCCCCGCCCACGCCGGGACGCCCCGGGTCAGGATCTCCGGCAAGGCCGTCTCGGGATTGTCCAGACCCGGCGCCACGGCGTGCGCGATCATCCCCAGCAGCGGCGGGAGGAATGCGAAGAGCATCAGGACCACTCCGCAGGCGCTCAGTCCCAGGCGGACGGTGCGCACGTCGCGCGCTCCGAAGGTCTTCTGCAGGATCCCGGGCGAGACGATGAAGGCCGGGGCCAGCAGGATCAGGTACGGCCAGCCCGAGTCGCCGCTACTCATGAAATCGAGGTGCCCCGGCGTTGTGCGGGCATTCTCCAGTACCGCCGAGAGGCCTCCCGCTCCCTCGAGCGCTAGCGGCACCGCAATCAGAAAACCGCCCATCAGCACGACCAGCTGCACCAGGTTGACCCATGCCGAACTGAGCAGTCCCCCCGCCATGAAGTAGACCGTCATGACCAGTCCCCCGGCCACCGCCCCCAGCCACTTCGGCGCACCCGCCACGACCTCCAGAATCCAGGCCATGGCAATCAGCTGGCCCGCGAGGATGGCCAGCGTCCCGACCCAGAGCAGCGCCGCCATGGAAGCCCGCACCGAGGGTCCGTAGCGGAGTTCCAGATAGTCGCCGACGGTGCGCAGCGAGTGCTCCCTGGCGACCCGCCACATGCGCGGACCGAGCCAGAAGGCGAGCGCCAGCGTGCCGATTCCCGCCGACCCCACCCACCACCACGCCGCGATCCCGTTCTGGTATCCCAGGCCGGCCGCGTTGACGGTCGACCCCGCGCCGATGTTGGCCGCAAGGAGCGTGGCGAAGAGCAATCCGGGACCGAGCGCCCGGCCCGCGACGAAGAAGTCCCGCGTGCCCGAGACGCGGCGCCCGATCGCGAGACCTATCGCCGTGATCAGGACGACGTAGAGGAGCAGCCCCGCCAGGGTTGCGTTCATCGTCCCTGGTGGTTGGGCCGCGTGTCCCCCTGGCGCGTGTCCCCCGGCAGATCGCGCACCGCGGGCAGCGATGGCAGTCCGCGGGCCGCACGCACCGCCCGTACGATGGCGTCCGCCATGGCTTCGGCGGCGAGCGCGCCCACCTGTCCGAGGTTGAAGCCGGCCTCGAGCGTCCCCGTGGCCAGGGAGAACACGGTGTCCCCGTCACCCGGGGTGTGCGCCGGCACGATCGCGCGCGCCAAGCCGTCCTGGGCCATCTGGGCCACCTTCGTAGCCTCCGCCTGGCTCAGGCGCGCGTTGGTTGCGACGACACCGATCGTGGTGTTCTCGCGCGGCCGGCTCCGGGGCACCACGCCACGCAGAATGAGGCGCGCGTCGGCAAAGCCGCCGTCCTCCGTGCGGGCGCCCGCCACGATGCGGCCCGTGCCCGGGTCGATCACGTCGCCCACCGCGTTGACCACCACGATCGCGCCCACCGCGAGGCCGCTCTCCAGGGTGATCGACGCCGTGCCCAGGCCGCCCTTCATGGCCATGACCATCCCACGCATCTTCCCGACGGTGGCACCGGCGCCCGCGCCCACGTTCCCCTCCGCGACGACCTCGGCGGAGGCGCCGGTCGCGGCCGCGTACCCGCAATCGGGGCCGGGACGCACGCCGCCGGACAGGCCCAGGTCGAAGATGATCGCCGCCGGCACGATGGGGACGACCAGGTCGGCGCCCACGCGGTAGCCCTCGCCGCGTTCTTCCAGGTAGCGCATGACGCCGTCCCGTGTGGCGAGGCCGAAGGCGCTCCCGCCCGAAAGCACCACCGCGTTGACCTCCTGCACGGTGTTCACCGGGTCCAGCAGGTCGGTCTCGGCGGTCCCGGGAGCGCCGCCCCGCACGTCGACGCCCCCCGTAGCGCCACCGTCCGCAATCACGACGGTGCATCCGGTGTGGGCGTCGGGGTAGGTGAAGTGGCCGACCCGGATGCCGGCGACATCGGTAATGCCGCCAGAGGGCGTCGGATTCTCGAGCGCCGCGACGTTTTCCTGCGCCCCCGCGGGCGACACCCATAGGGAGGTCAGCATCAGCGCGGGCAGTCCGGCCTTCCTTACACGGCCCATTACCCCTCCAACGGCTCGGGCTCCTCCTGCTCGTCACCAAGATAACGGCGCGCGAGGGGCAGGCGTCGCAGGGCCATGGTCGACCGCCACGTCTGCCAAAATGGCCGAGGCAACCCTGGCACGGTTTTTGCTGTCTAATTCTGCAGCGGCTTGAGGGCATTCCGCGGGATTCAGGGGAGGGAGAAAAAGATGACCAGGGCACACTTGAGACGACGTTCAAACCGACGGCTCACCGCGTTGGGACTGGCGGTGTCCACGGCACTCATCCTGAGTGCGATCGGGATCACCCGGTTCGAAGCGGCAGAGGACAACACCGCGCCCGTCCGTTCGGAAGTGGTGGAAGAGCCCGTGGAGCATCTTCAACACGCGAAGTCGCGCACCGCACCCAGGATTGACCCCCGCAGAGGACACCGTCAGGACAGTCGTACGCTGTAGACGCGCTCCATAGGCGACTCCGTTCGCAGGCGCGCGTCCGTCCCCTCAGGGCCCTCTTCGCGTCGGCAGCGCACCGCCTGCCCCTGTTGAATCGGCAATGTCGTTACGGCACGCCGTCCCGCCCACGACGGAATACTGGCGGCCATTCGCCACAGTGCCCATGATCTCCGATGCGAATCGTCGGCCACGCAAACCGGAGCACGGCAAGCCACCATGAGACCAACCGCTACGGGACCGAATTCCACCCACCGACCCCTCCTCCCGGCCACCCTGGCGATGCTGGGATTCCTGTTGGCGCCGTCCGCCACCGCAGCCCAGGAGGACTACGACTACGGCGCGAACTGCACCAGCTGGCCATCCGTCTCCGGGCCCCACGCCGTCGGCACGGTCGAGTTCGAGCTCACCGATTCGGTGCGGAGCGCCCAGTACGCACCGGAGCCGACCGCGCATCGGCGCCTCTACGTCCGCGCATGGTATCCCGCGCAGGCGCCGGGCCCCGACGCCCAGCCGCGCCCGTACTTCACCGAGGCGGAAGCGATGGTGCTGCCCGGCATGCTCCTGCCCGCCCTCCAGCAACCGGCGGACGCCCTGAGGGGCTGCGCGACACTCGCATCAAACAGCTACCAGGGGGCGGAGCCCAGGCCCGGTTCATTCCCGGTCATCGGCTTCAACCACGGATACACGTCATATCCGGCCCAGCAGACCGCGCTCTTCGAGCATCTTGCCACCAACGGCTACGTGGTCCTCTCGGTCGGGCATCCGTACGAGTCGGGCGGTCTCGTCTACCCGAACGGCGACGCGCTCCTGCTGTCACCCGCGATCTTGGAGGACCTGATGCGCTACGCCGCGAACGGCGCCTCGATGACCGTGCACTACCCCCCCAGCGTCGCGGAGGGGCTGGAGGCCGTGCCCGAGTATCTGAGAGAGCTGCGCAAGACATCCCTCGGCCAGCTCGCGCCAGTCTGGCAGGCGGATGTCCGCTTCGTTCTCGACCGCCTGGAGGCCATGGACGTGCCCGCGGCGGCCGCTGGGGTCGCGGCGGCGATCGACCACGGGAACCGAGGCTACATGGGCATGTCGTACGGCGGCTACATCGCCGCCATGCTGGCCCAAGACGACCACCGCGCGAAGGCGGCGATCAACCTCGACGGTGGTTACTGGACCGGCGAATTGATCGACGCGGACGTGCGCACGCCGTTCCTGATGCTCAACTCGGATCCCACCGTGGTCATGGCGACGATGCCCGAGGAGTTCAACGTGTACCGGGGTACCTACGGGGCCCACGCGCCCACCGCGGGCGACCTCGCCTACGAGCGTCTGGCCGCCGCTGGCCTCCGTGATGACGTGCATCGCATCATGATCCCCGGAGTCCAGCACATCGCCGTCTCCGACTTCCCCGAGATCCTGGGCGCGCCCGGCACCGCCGCCCTCCTCGGCGAGCCCGAGATGACCGCGAAGCTCACGGCGATCCAGAACGATTTCGTGCTCGGCTTCCTGGACCGGTACATGAAAGGTATCGGGTCGAACTACCCCGCCGACGTACTCCGGAAGTACCCTGATCTGTTCGTGCGCGACCGGAACGACGTCCGCACGCAAGCCGAAGCGCTGCGAATCGGCACGCGGCGTTGAACGCGGGCGGCGCACCCGGAACCCGCGGCGCACCACCCATGGACCACCCTTGACATCACCCCTTCCCGAGAACAGACCCGAAATGCGACTCGCACGACACCTCGTACTCGCTTCCGCGCTGGCGACAGCAACCCTGTCCAGCCCGCAAACAACCGCTGCAGACACGACCGGCGCCGCCGCAGGATCCCTCGCGGGGATCGCGGGCGCCCAGCAACTCGACACGCTCGCCTTCAAGGACCTGCGCTACCGCATGGTGGGCCCCTACCGCGGCGGGCGTTCGACCGCGGCTGCCGGTTTTCCCGACGACCCCGACCGCTGGATCATGGGCACCACCGGAGGCGGCGTCTGGGAGACCGACGACAACGGGGCCAACTGGCGCAACATCAGCGACGGGTACTTCGGCGGCTCCATCGGGGCGGTGAAGGTCGCCGATTCGGACCCCAACGTGATCTACGTCGGTCAGGGGTCCGTGGACATACGCGGCAATACCTCGACCGGGCGGGGTGCCTGGAAGTCGATGGACAAGGGCCGCACCTGGACCTTCATCGGGTTGCCGGAAGCGGGGCAGATCGGGCGCATCGAGGTGCACCCGCGCGACCATGACCTGGTTTACGTGGCGGCGCTCGGGCACCCCTTCGGCAAGAACCCCGAGCGGGGAATCTTCCGCTCGAGCGACGGAGGCGAAACGTGGGAGCACGTACTCGCGCTGAACGACTCGACGGGGGCGTCCGATCTGACCATGGACATGACCAACCCGCGCATCCTGTATGCGGGGATGTGGCGCGGCGAGCGCAAGCCGTGGGCGCTGATCTCCGGCGCCGAGGAGGGCGGGGTCTACAAGACCACGGACGGAGGCGACACCTGGACCAGGCTGGGCGGCGGGCTTCCGGAGGGAATGGTGGGGAAGGTCGGCGTAAGCGTCTCGCCGGCGGACCCCGACCGCATCTGGGCGATCATCGAGGCCGAGCCGGACGGAGGGGTCTACCGCTCGGACGATGCAGGCGCCACATGGACCCGCACCAACTCGGAGAACAACCTGCGCCAGCGGGCGTGGTACTACACCCACGTCCAGGCCGACCCGGCAGATCGCAACACCGTGTATGCGCTCAACACCGGCATGTACCGGTCGGTCGACGGCGGGACGACCTTCGAGGCCATCCAGGTGCCGCACGGCGACGTCCACGATCTCTGGATATACCCGGACGACGCCGACCGTATGGTCGTGGCCAATGACGGGGGTGCCCAGGTCAGCGTGAACGGCGGCGAGAGCTGGTCCACCTATTACAACCAGCCCACCGCCGAACTCTACGACGTGATCGTCGACAACGGCTTCCCCTATCGCCTCTACGGAGCGCAGCAGGACAACACGACGATCTCGGTGCCTGCCTGGAGCGACGTCAACACCCTCTATCCCAAACAACACTGGCAGAACGTCGGCGGCTGCGAGACGGGGCCCATCGCCCTGGACCCGGACCGGCCCCACATCGTCTACGCCGGGTGCTACGGCGGCGTGATGGACCGTTACGACCTCGAATCCGGTCAGCGCCGCAACATCATGCTGTACCCGCAGCTTCAACTGGGGATGGCGGCGAAGGACCTGCGGCACCGCTTTCAGTGGGTCTCGCCCATGCTCGTGAGCGCGCACGACCCGAGCGTCATCTATCACGGGTCGCAGTTCGTGAACCGCTCGCGGGACGAAGGCGCGAACTGGGAGACGATCAGCCCCGACCTGACGACCGACAACCCGGCTCACCAGGAGCAGTCCGGCGGGCCGATCAACGCCGACGTGACCGGCGTCGAAATCTACAACGTCGTGTTCTCGCTGGCGGAATCGACCTTCGACGCCGACGAGATCTGGGCCGGCAGCGACGACGGCAGGGTTCACGTGACGCGCGACGGCGGCATGAACTGGACGGAAATCACGCCGCCCGGCATGCCCGAACTGGGGACCGTGGACGAGATCGAGCTGTCGGCGCATCGCGCGGGTCGGGCCTACGTGGCCGTGCAGCGCTACCGGCTGGACGACTTCCGGCCCTACATCTTCCGGACCGACGACTTCGGCGCGTCGTGGGTGCAGGTCACCGACGGCATCCCGGACGACCAACCGGTGCGCACCGTGCGGGAGGACCCCGCGCGCGAGGGCCTTCTCTTCGCGGGCACCGAGTTCGGTGTCTTCGTCTCGTTCGACGCGGGCGATTCGTGGCAAAGCCTCCAGCGCAACCTCCCGATCACGCCCGTGACCGGCATGCGCGTGGCCCACGACGACCTCATCCTGTCCACCCAGGGACGGTCGTTCTGGGTGCTGGACGACATCAGTCCGCTGCGCGAGATCGAGGCGGCGGTGGCCGCCGGAATCCACCTGTTCGCCCCCCGCGACGTTCGCCGGCTCACCAACGTGGGCGCCAATTTCCTGGCCGAATTCAACCCGGAGACCCGCCCGGCCGGGGCCCAGATCCACTACTACCTCGCCGAGGAGGCCACGGAGGAGGTGCGGATCGAGGTCATCGACCCGGCAGGCGAAGTGGTGCGCACGTTCTCTTCCGACTCGGCCGCGGCGGAAGAGGCCGACGGCGAGCAGATTCCGGCCGCGGCGGGGCTGAACAGGATTACCTGGGCGCTCTCCTACGCGGGGCCGGACCTCCCCGAGGGCTCCGTCCAGTGGGGGTACACCGGGGGCGTGACCGCGCCGCCCGGCACCTACAACGTGAGAATGACGGTGGGCGAGACCATGGCCGAGCGGACCTTCGAGCTGCTTCCGGACCCGCGCATTCCCGAGGTCACGATCGCCAGCTACCAGGAGCAGTTCCGCGTGGCGATGCAGGCGCGCGACTCGATCAACTCGATCACGCGGGCCATCGAAGACCTTGCCGCAATTCGCGCGCAGGTCGAAGAGGTGATGGAGCGGGCGGCTTCTGCGGACCAGGCGGACGACCTGCAGGCCCTCGCGGACACGCTGACCGACAAGTCGACGGCCGTGACCGAGGACCTCATGCAGACGAAGAACCGGTCCAACCAGGATCCGATCCGCTTCGCGCCCCGGCTCGACAACCAGTGGATGGAGCTCTACGGCCGTGTGACCGGCACCGACGGCTACATCTCCGGCGGCGCGGAGGGCGCTCCCCAGCCAGGCACCATGGAGCGCCTCGAAGACCTGCTGGACGAATGGGAGGGGGTGCGGGTCCGCTACCTGGACCTGCTGGAGAACGAACTCCGCCGCTTCAACGAGGCCGTGGAGCTGCTGGGGCTTCCCGCGGTGGTGCTGCCGAGACGGGGAAGGATCGTGAGCTGATGAACCCGGCGTTCCCGTGGCTCGGCGGAACACCTCTTGCCGCAACTACGTAGTTTCAGGTAGCCAACCACCCGATGAAGGGCTCTGCAAATGCGTCTCAAGGAAGAATTCAGGAAATACGTCCCCGACCAGGACAAGCGTTGCGCGGCGATCATCCACAGTGCTTCGGCGGCGGCAGCGACGGCGGCCGCGGCGACCGTCATTCCGGGGTCGGACTCCGTGGCGATCGCGCCCATTCAGGTGGCCATGATCACGGCGCTGGCGGACGAGTTCGAGGTGCACTGGTCCGATGCGGCGGTCAGATCCACGCTGTACGCCACGCTCGGCACTATGGTCGGCCGGGGAGGGGCGAACCTGGTGCTGCGCTGGGTTCCGGTATACGGGAATCTGATTCGGGCCGGGGTGGCGGTGAGCGTCACCCAGGGGCTCGGTTGGGCCGTGGTGAAGAAGCTGCGAAGAGACGGCGCCCTGATGTAGGCACCGGGGTGGCGCGGATCGGCGCCGTGGTGCGGATCAGCGCCGTCCTCTTCTGCCTGACGGCCTGCGGCACTCCGCCGACCGACTTCATTCCCGAGGACACGCCCGTGGACCGCTGTCCCGACCCGGGCGCGGGCATCGAAATCGGTGGGTTCGACGGTACCGGCGCCGACACGAATCGCAGTCCGCACAGGCGACTGGTGCTGATGGGCGGCGGCCCGGAGGAGGACGTCGCCGCGAGGCTGTTCGTCGATGCGTCGGTGGCCGGCGACATCATCGTGCTGCGCACCAGCGGCTCCCTGACCAGTTACCCGCAGTACTTCATCGGCTTCCTGGCCAGCGTGACCCCGGCCACGGTGATCACGATCCGCACCAGCAACCCCGAGGCGGGCGCGGACCCCGCCGTGCTCTGCCGGGTCGCCCGCGCGGAAGCGGTGTGGCTCGCCGGGGGCAACCAGTGGAACTACCTGGGCCGCTGGCCCACCGCGCTGCACGAGGCGCTGGCCGAGGTCGCCGAGCGGGGCGCCGCGATGGGCGGAACCAGTGCGGGAGCCGTGTCTCTCGGAGAAGGCGCATTCGACGCGCAATTCGGCACGGTGACTTCACGCGAAGCACTGGACAATCCGCTACGGCGCGAGGTCAGTCTCACCCGCCCGGTGTTCGCTCAGCCGGAACTGGACCGCGTGCTGGTGGACAGCCACTTCACGGAGCGCGGGCGCGAGGGTCGTCTCCTGGTCTTCCTCGCGCGCTTTCTGGCGGACCGCGGGGAGGGTCCGGTGGTGGGTCTCGGGCTGGACGAAGGGGTCGCGATCACGATTGAGGCCGACGGCTACGAAGTGACCGCCCGCGAGTCCGGTGCCGCGTGGTTGTACGAGGTCGCCGGCCCCGCAATGCTCGCGCCGGGGGTCCCGCTATCCCTGGATGGGATCCGCCGAGTGCGCCTTCCGGCCGGCAGCATCGGGCCCTGGCCGTTTTCCTTCGACGAGCGCGGGGACGCACGGGTCATGCACGTGGCGGGTGGCGTCGTGATCGCGGGGCCACGCGGTTAGTCAGCCGGCGCGCCCTCCTCGCTGCCCAGGCTGGCGGCCAGCCGTCATTCGGACGCCGGGCGCCGCCCCAGCCACTGCTCCCACCACTCCAGCTGCACCCAGGTTCGGTGCACGGTCCGCCACGGGGTCCAGCCCCCGTGATACGATTCCGGATACCGCACGAACTTCGCCGGCACCTTCTGCTTGCGGAGCGCCACGTACATCTGTTCGGCTTCCTCGATGGGTACGCGGTGGTCGATTTCCCCGTGCACGAACATCGTCGGTGTCGAGACGTCCTTCGCGTGTATTATCGGTGACGAGCGCAGCAGGTGTTCCAGTCCACGCTCCTCCCAGGGGGGACCGTAGAACTCGCTCTCCTTGGTGCGCGGGATGTCGGCGACAGCGTAGTCGCTCACCCAGTTCGAAATCGACGCACCCGCGATCGCTGCCGCGAAGCGGTCCGTCTGCGTGATGACCCAGTTGGTCAGGTAGCCGCCGTAGGAGTACCCCGTCACGCCCATCCGCGCGGTGTCGATGTCGTAGTTGGCTATTGCGTGGTCCACCCCGGCCATGACGTCGTCGTAGTCGTTGAACCCCCAGCCTCCCCACGTCCCCCAGCGGAAGTCCTCGCCGTACCCGGTGGAGGCGCGCGGGTTCGTGTAGAGCACCATGTAGCCCTGCGCGGCCAGGAGCTGGCGGTCGAAGGAGAAATCGTTACCGTAGGCGCCGTGGGGGCCGCCGTGCATAACGAGGATCATGGGGTGGCCGCCACCCGCCGTGGGGGCGCCGGGCGCGGCGTCGCCGTACCCCAGCGCGGGTAGCATCCAGCCCTCGACCTCGGTGCCGTCCTCGCTGCGGAAGAGCAGGCGGTCGGGTGTGGAGAGGTCGATTTCGGCCAGGAGCGCCCCGTTGACGTCGCTGATGCGCCGTTCCCCGACCCCGGAGGCTTCGGCGACCCAGATGTCGGCCGGGTGGGTAGGGTCGGTGATGGTGAAGGCCATGCCCGCGAAGTCCGCGGAAAAGGAGAATCCGCCGAGCCGCCGGTCGCCCTCCGTGATCTGCTCGACAGGGCCGCCGTCCGCGGGCACGCGGAAGAGGTGGGAGTTCCCCGTGATGCTGGCGGAGAAGTAGAGGTGGCCGCCATCGGCCGACCAGGTCGGGCCGCCGGGGATCAGGTCCCAGTCCGCGGTCAGGTTGCGGACGCGTTCTCCGGTCGCCGCGTCGAAGACGAACAGGTCCGACGGCGCTCCGCGGTCCCGCGCTTCGCGGATGATGACGTCGAGGCCTTCGTTGCCGCGCGCCACGATTTCGCGGCTGTCGGGGGACCACTCCGGGCCGGAATAGTTGTACTCGTCGTCGGTGAGCCGGGCGACGTCGCCGTCCAAGGTGACGACCCAGAGATCGGAGCGCTCGTAGCTGTGTTCGTCGCGCTGGTGCGCATCGGCCGTGAACGCGATTCGGGTGCCGTCGGAACTCCACGCCAGTCCGGAGGCATCGAAGCCGAGTTCGGTGAGCTGCCGGGCCTCACCGCCTTCGGCCGGGAGGACGAAGATCTCGCGCGGCGGGGTCGCCCACGGGTCGCGGGGGTCGGGGAGGTAGCCGCGGCGGTCGAAGCGGTAATTCATCCAGTCGTACGTGCGGCCGTCGAAACGCTCGGCGGTGCGGCGTTCGAAGTCGGTGTCGTAGACGGGCCCAGGGCCGGTTCCGTCGGGTGGTACCGCGCGCGTGAACGCGATCCAGCGGCCGTCGGGGCTGAAGTTGGGGGAGCCGTCGAGCCCGTCGATCTGGAAAGCCTCTCCCGACGTGCCGTCGATGCGCAGGAACCAGGGGCCGCCACCGGTATCGCCGGTCGGCGCCGGACGCCGAGACGAGAAGTAGATGTGGCTGCCGTCCGGAGTCCAGGCCGGGTTCGAAGCGCTGAAGCTTGGGCTGGTCAGACGTATCGGCTCGCCTGACCCCTCCGCGTTGGCAAGCCAGACCTCGCTGTGGCGGCGGTTCGCATCCTCCAAAACGGACGTTACCACGAAAGCCACGCGGGAACCGTCCGGAGAGAGCGCCGGACCACCGACGCTCTTCAGGCGGTAGTAGTCCTCGAGTTCGAGCGCCCGGCGAGACTGGGCTGCGAGTTCTGCGGGAAGGAGGAGCGCAGCCGTGGCGAGGATCGCGGTCAGGTGCAGGGCGCGTGTCGTGGGGCGGTTTCTGGACATCGTGGAGACGCTCTCCGTTTGGGGGAATGGACGGCCGTTTCCGTGTGTGGACGCCATGCGACAAGCTGGGGCCTGGGGGCGGGCCACGCCATGCTGGCGCGCGCGGGTGCGGGGCGGCTAATCTCACGTGACACACCACGCCGTCAGGACGCCCAGGCATCGGAGGGAATCATGAACCGCAGCACCGCCCTCACCCTTTTCGGCACTGCAGCCGTGCTCGGCCAGACGGCCGGGATCGCGGCGCAGCAGTCGCCCCGACCCATGACCGTCGACGATGTCCTCGAGATGCGGACGCCGTCGTCGGTTGCGATGAGCCCCGATGGATCGTGGGTCGCGTTCGTCGTTTCGGAGCGTGACATGGAGGCGGACCGCATGGTAACCGACGTGTGGGTCGTGCCGACCGACGGGGATCCCGGCGATGCGCGCCGGCTTACGACCGGCGAGGGGGCGGACGAGTCACCCGCCTGGCACCCCGGGGGCGAGTGGCTGGGGTTCGCGTCGGATCGGGGAGAGCACCGACAGGTCTACGGGATCCGCCCGAACGGTGGCGAGGCCTGGCGAGTGACCTCGCATGTCACGGACGTCGGGGCCTTTGTTTTTTCTCCCGACGGCACGCGGATCGCGTTTCTGGCCAGCCCCCCGAAGTCCGAGGCCGACGAGGAGCTGGAGCGATTGCGCGGGCGCCCGATGGTGCAGGATTCGGCCTACGCGGACGAGTGGACGCACGTCTACGTGGCGGAGCTGGCCGACGACGGATCCGCCGGAGAGGCGGTACGCTGGTCGCCCGACGGGTTGCAGGTGGAAAACGTCGTATGGTCGCCCGATTCGCGCGCGGTGGCGTATGGGGCGCGGCCGTCACCGGTGCTGAGGACGCGGTACCAAGGCGCGACCTACGTGCAGCGCGGACCGGACGCCGAGGCGGAGCAGATCACTACGATGGACGGACCCGACGGTGCGGTGGCGTGGGACGACGGGATCGGCGTGGTCGTGGCGGCGTCGGGGCACCTGATCGGCACCTTCAACCGGCAGTTGTGGAGCGTGACGCCGGACGACGGCGGCGCCGGTGCGGGTGAGCCAGTGCCGCTGACCGGCGATCTCGACGAGAACGCCGCTTTCGTGTACCTCGACGAGTCCGGTCTGCTGGTGAGCGCGAGCCGCCGCACGGGGAGCGCGCTATACCACTTTCCCGCGTTGGGGGGACGCGTCGCCGGGCCGCCGGCCACCGTGACCGACGGCGCGCGCTTCTACGGGGGATTCTCGGCCTCCGCCGACGGCAAGCTGATCGCCTTCACGGCCGAGGGCGGCACGCGTCCGCCCGATGTCTTCGTCTCGGGCACGGGCTCGTTCATGCCCACCCGGCTGACCGACCTCAACCCGCAGACCGCCGAACTGGCGCTGGGCGCGCAGCGGGTCGAGCGGTGGCGTTCCCGTGCCGGCGGCGAGGAGATCGAAGGCGTCCTGACGCTCCCCGTCGGCTACGAGGAGGGCGACCGTGTCCCGCTCGTCCTGGTGATCCACGGCGGCCCCGCGGGCGTCTCGTCCGACCGCTTCCACGGCACCCGCGGCGCCTACCCGGTGCAGGTGTACGCCGGCATGGGCTTCGCGGTTCTGCAGCCCAACTACCGGGGATCGACCGGTTACGGGGAGCGGTTCCGTGGCCTGAACCGCGGCGACATTTCAGGGAGTGACTGGGTCGATGTGGACTCGGGCGTGGACGCCATGATCGAGCACGGCATCGCCGACCCCGCCCGGCTCGCGGTGAGCGGGTGGAGCTTCGGCGGCCACCACACCTACTGGGGAATCACGCGCACGGACCGCTTCAAGGCGGCCAGTGCCGGCGCGGGCGCCAACGACCTGATCTCGATGTACTCCCAAACCGACCTGCCCGAGTTCTACCACACCTATCTCGGGCCGAAGCCCTGGGAGGACTGGGAGCTGTACGAGGAACGTTCGGCGTACCGCTACGTCGACCGCGTGACCACGCCCCTGCTCATCCAGGTCGGGCAGAACGACGAGCGCGTTCCGGCGGAACAGAGCATCCAGTTCTTCGAGGCCATTCGTGGGATCGGCAAGGTACCGACGGAGCTGGTAATCTACCCCGGCCAGCCGCATGGCGTGCGGTCGCCGCGGCTTCAGCGGGACCTGATGACGCGGAATGTGGAGTGGCTGCGCAGGTGGGTGCTTGGAGCGTCCCGGGCTTCGTGAGCTGCTGCCGCACCGCGACGGCTCGAGCTATTGCTCTGCGCCGCATGTCATCGGCCACGAGCTCGAACGGCATGCGACTACCTCGGGCTCGAAGAAACAGCGTCAGCTTGACATCGCCGGGGGCTAGCCCGCAAGCGGCCTAGATCCGCACCTCGATCCGCCGCCACGCGCCCTGCCGGAAGCGGATCATGCTGAGCAGAAATCTGGTCATATGGCCAATCAGTATGGCAAGCCATATGTGATGCGCCTGGAGACCGACGGTCTCCTGGAAGATCCAGCAGAGCACGAGTGGCAGTCCGAGCTGCGAGATCAGCGAGATGTAGAGGGGGCCACGGGTGTCCCCGGTCCCCTGAAGGCCACCGGTATATGCCAGTGCCACAGCCACGAACACGCCAGACACGCTGAGAAACGCCAGCAGCTGAGCGCCCAGCGCCGCCACCGCCGGATCGTCCATCCCGAACAGGTCGAGCAGCAGGTCGGGGACGAGCAGGAAAAGGAGCCCGATGCCCACGGCCACGCCGATCCCGATCCGCGACGCGACCTTCACTCCCTCTGCGGACCGCTCGGGCTTGCCCGCGCCCAGGTTCTGGCCCGCGACGGCGGCGGTCGCCCCCATCAGCCCGACCGATGTCCACGTCACGAGCGAGAACAGCTGGCCGTACGCGACCGAGTACGCTGCCTGCGCCTCGGCACTGCTGGCCAGCGAGCCGATGAAGCGCAGCAGCACGACGCCCCCGATGTTCATCGCCACGCCCTGGATTCCCGTGGGCAATCCGAACCGGAAGAGCTGGCGGATGATCGCCGGATCCGGTCGCCAGCCCATGCCGCGGTGCATGCGGATCACCCAGCGGCCGCGAAAGAGGGAATACGCGGCGGCGACCGCCATGATCCCGGCGGCGATCACCGTTCCCATGGCCGCCCCGAGGGTGCCGAACGCCGGAATCGGCCCCAGGCCGCGGATGAGGATCACGTTCAGCACCAGGTTGAGCACTGTCATCCATATGCCGAGACGCAGCGGCGTGCGCGCGTCGCCGGCCGAGCGCAGCGCCCCGCCCAGCATGAAAAACACCATCATCCCGAAGCTGAAGATGAAGAGGGTGCGGATGTAAGGGAGCGCCTCGGCCTGCACCGATGGGGCGGCGTGGACCAGGTCGAGAAGGGCGGGAGCGAGGAAGTAGCCGACCGGCGCCAGAATGCCGATGGACAGAATCGCCGCCGTCAGGAACGATTGGTAAACAACTTTGTTAACTACTTCGGGCTCGTTCCTGCCCGCGAAACGCGCCACCAGAACGCCCATGCCGGTGAACAGCGACCCGATGAACACGTGGACCACCAGAAAGATCTGCCACGACACCCCGATCGCCGCGTTCCCCGCGTACCCGACGAAGTTCCCCACCATGGCGTGGTCGACCAGGCCCTGGAGTCCCCCGATGACGTTCTGCAGCATCGTGGGCCACGCCAGCTTCCAGACGGCGCGGCCGATCGGCCCTTCGACGATCGAGCGGTCGAAGGAGCGACCCTGTGCGGGGGCAGCCGCCACGCGCGGGCGGGGAATAGAACTACCCTGTCTTAACCAGCCGCGCGCCGAGGAATGCCCCGACCGCGCCCAGCACAGGATTCAGCCAGGCGATCCACGTCGGCTCCTGCGCTGTCATCATGGCTTCGGTCATGGAAACATCCGGTGTACGCACACCCGGCACAGGGCCGACGGCGGCACCCGTCGCCAACGCGTTCGCCACTCCCAGGATCACCACCAGGACGATCAGCATCCACACGCCGCGGCTATCCGACGCCACCTTGCCACACACCAGACCGCCCCCAATCCCCGCAACCAATCCGATGACAATCGATCCGAGGTTCCACGTCCCCGACACCTCCCAGCTCCCGGGCTGGAACGCGCCGTCTGCGCCCACAACCACCCAGAAGACCGACATGAGCACGACGACGCCTGCGAACATGACAACGTACCCCAGCACCGCCCCTCCAAAATTGCGCAGGTGCTCGCTCATGGTACCTCCTCCCCACTTTGTGAATCCCCTCGCGCGTCATGCAGACGTCATGCGCGCGTTGGCACGAGACCGAGAGACGGTAAGCCGGACGCCAAAAGCGGGCAACCGGATTCGACGGGACGCAATGTTCTTGTCCGTGACCGATATTTTAGTGTATACTAAAATAACATGGACAGCGCCCTCATGATTCGGATTGCGACCGAGCCCCGCCGCCTCGAGATCCTGCAGATGATCTGGGACCGCGAGCGGAATGTCGGTGATATCGCCGCCCGGCTTCCCGTGAGCGTGGGGGCCGTGTCGCAACACCTCTCGAAGCTCCAGTACGCGGGGCTCGTGACGGTGCGCTCCGAAGGACGCTGGCGGTTCTACCAGGCGGCCAGACAAGAGATGGGAATGGTCGGCGACGTACTGGAGTCGTTCTGGGCGGACCGTCTGCGGGCGCTCAAGCACATGGCCGAGGGAGCCGAGGGCCGCCTGCGCCGCGCCCACGAACCGCCACAACAACCCAGAAACAGGAGTCGAACGTGGAAGACGATGCAAACGTGATCGAGCTGTCGGTCGAGATCGACGCGAGCCCCGAAACGGTTTGGGCGATCCTCACCGAACCGGAGCTCTTTTCGGCATGGATGCAGGGGGAGGTCACCTTCGAAGCGCGCCCCGGAAGCGCGTTTCGGGCCGCCTTCCCCAACTTCAACGTGGTGATCGCCGGCGAGATCGTCGCCCTCGACGCCGACGCACGGCACCTGCACCTGACCTGGGGAACGGAATCGGGACCAAAGGCCGACACCTACCCTGCCGGGTCGTCCCTGCTGGAATTCCGGGTGACTCCGGCGGGCTCGGGGTGCCGGGTCGACCTGCGTCACAGCGGGCTGCCGTCCGCCGAAGCGGCAAAGGAGCAGGAGGGCGGCTGGCACTTCCAGCTGAGCCGGCTCAACCTGGAGGCGAACCGCATCGACCTCGGCACGGGACTGGAGCGCACGCTGCCGGAATGGATCGCGGCGTGGAACGACCAGGATGCCGAGACGCGTCTCGCGGCGCTCCGCAGGTGCTGCGCGGATGGCATCACGTTTCGCGACGACTGGACGGGGCTGACCGGCATCGATCTGCTCTCCATGCACATCGCCAGCTGTCACCAGTACATGCCCGGCTACAGCCTCGAGCACACCGGCGACGTGCGCGTCTGCCGCGGCGAGGCGCTGGTCGGATGGCGCGCGACGGGGCCGGGAGGCGGCAGCGAGGGATTCAACCACATCCAGGCCGATCCGGACGGGACGATCCGCCGGGTGACGGGCTTTCAGAAAGGCTGACTCGCGGGGTCCGGCGGGCAGCGGACTCGCGGCCGCCCCCGCCCCGCCAAACTACCCCAGCGTCTCCGCGAAGGTCGGCGCCGCGCGGTGGTTGGTCGCCTGCTCGTACGCGTACGCGATCCGCAGCAACGCCGGCTCGCTCCAGCGCCGGCCGAAGAACGAGACGCCCACGGGCAGCCCGGACACGAATCCCATCGGCACCGTGATGTCCGGATAGCCCGCGATCGCCGCCGGACCCGCGCTCGACCCGCCGCCCAGCGAGTCGCCCAGGATGTGGTCGGTCTTCCAGCCGGGGCCGCGCGTCGGCGCAACGATCGCGTCAAGGTTGTGCTCGTCCATCAGCGCGTCGATCCCGTCCTCGCGGTTGCCGCGCTGAATCGCGCGGACCGCGTCCAGATAGACCTGGTCGGTCAGCGGCCCGCGCGCCTCCGACGCGATCAGCCGCTCCTGTCCGAAGTGCGGCATCTCGATGTCGGCGTTGCGCTCGTTGAACTCGATGACCTCGGCCAGCGTTTTGACGGGCGCGTCCGGTCCCAGGCTCGCCAGGTAGGTGTTCAGGTTCGCCTTGAACTCATACTCCAGCACCAGCAGGGGCTGCGCGTCGTTCCAGGCGGCGTTGGGGAGGTTGGCGGGATCAACCAGAACCGCGCCCGCCTCGCCCATGGCGGCCACGGCCTCGTCGAAGACCGCCATCACATCGGGGGAGAAGCCGGGGAAACTCCGGGCCACGCCAAGCCGCGCCCCCTGCAGGCCGCCCGCGTCCAGAAACTGCGTGTAGTCGGTGTGCGCGTTGCCCGCGCTGGCCGCCGTCGCCGGATCGCGGGGATCCACACCGGTAACCGGCCCCAGCAGGGCGGCCGCGTCGCGCACCGTGCGGCACATGGGCCCCGCGGTATCCTGGGAGTGCGAGATGGGAATGATCCCGGAGCGGCTCCATAGCCCCACCGTCGGCTTGATCCCGACGATTCCGTTGGTTGACGAGGGACACATGATCGACCCGCCGGTCTCGGTGCCGACGGTCAGCGCGGACAGGTTCGCCGCGGCCGCCGCGCCCGAGCCGGAACTCGATCCGCACGGGTTGCGGTCGAGCGCATAGGGGTTGCGGCACTGCCCACCCCGCGCACTCCAGCCACTCGTCGCCCGCTCCCCGCGGAAGTACGCCCACTCGCTCATGTTCAGCTTGGCCAGGATGATCGCGCCCGCCTCGCGCAGCCGCTGCGCGACGAACGAGTCCTGCGACGGAATCGACCCCTCCAGCGCGAGCGACCCCGCCGTGGTCGTCATCCGATCGTGCGTGTCGAGGTTGTCCTTGAGCGCGACCGGGATGCCGTGCAGGGGTCCGCGCGGCCCACTGGCCTGCCGCTCCTGATCCAGCTGGTCGGCGATGTCGAGCGCCTCCGGGTTGGTCTCGATCACCGACCTGAGCTCCGGGCCCTGGCCGTCGAGCGCCGCGATGCGCTCCAGGTAGAGCTCGGTGATCGAACGCGCGGTCCGCTCGCCGGACTCCATGGCGGCCTGCAGGTCGGCGACCGTGGCTTCGTCGAGCTCAAAGGCTCCGGGCTGCGTGCCCGCGGGCCCGGCACCGCCCGGCTCCGACTCCCGCGTCGCGCTGTCGGGAGCACACGCGGCCGTCCCCAGCGCGGCAGCGGCAGCGCCACCCGCAATTGAAGTCCCAATAAAACGGCGGCGGTCGATCATTGGTCACACTCCCGCGTGGTTGCGGATCAGGCCCGAGACTAACCCCGGCGGCGCGGAGCCGGCGGCAGCGCGTCCACGAGTTCGATCATGCGTGCCTGCTGGTCTTCGTCGGGCAGCCCGCCCAGGCCCGCGCCCAGATTGTCGATCATGTGCTCCGGGTTGCTCGTGGCCGGCGTCACGCACGTCACGGCCGGATGCGCCGCGGCGAACTTGATGAAGAACCGTGCCCACGAATCTGCTCCGAACTCATGCGCCCACTCGGGCACCTCGCGGTCGCCGATCCGCGACCACAGCCGGGTCCGCCCGAACGGCACGTACACAAGGATCGCGATGCCCTGGTCCTCGGCCACCGGGAAGATCTCCTCGGCCGCGCTCCGGTTGTCCACCGCGTAGTCGATCCCGATGAAGTCGAGCGGGTAGTCCTGCATCGACTGCACGAGCGCCGGATACTGCCGCTTGCTGGTGCTGGTAATCCCGATGTAGCGGATCCGTCCCTCCTGCTTCAGCTCCTCGATGATCCCCACCTGCGTGGGCGGGTCCCCCAGGTTGTGCACCTGGATCAGCTCCATCTGGTCCACGCCGAAGTACTCGAAGGAACGCTCGATCTGCGCCCGCGCCGCACCCGCATCCGCCGATCCGCCTCCCCGGCCCGCCACGTTCACCTTTGTCGCCCAGAAGATCCGGTCGGAAATCCCCATGTCCATCGCCAGCCGCCCGGAAACCTCCTCCGACGAGCCATAGCTGGGCGCCGTGTCGAAGACGGTACCGCCGTAGTCCACAAAGGTCTGCAGGACATCGCGCAGCTGACTCACGTCGTCGCCCCGGGCCACCCGCGAAAACGTCGCGGAACTCCCCAGCCCCACGATCGGCACCTGCTCCCCCGAAGACGGGATCGCGCGGGTCATCATTTCCTGCCGCCGCAAGCCTCGCAGGAGTTCGGGGCTCAGGGTGACCGCCGCTCCGGCAGCCGCGGTGGTACGAAGCCAGTCTCTTCGGGTCAGCATCTGGGAATCCTCCTCAGGGGTGATGCGCCGGACGTCCTCTTCCGGCAGGTTGTCAAGGTGGTCGGCAGTCAGGCGTCCCGCCAGTCCAAGGACATCAAGGAGTTCGTTTGTGTTGGCCTACCGCGTCGAAAAGCAGGCCCCGGCGCAGTCCCGGCCCCTGCGCGCCACCAACCTCCCGCTTCTCGAGCCGGCCCCCGGCGAGATCCGCATCTACGTCACGGCCTGCGGGGTCTGCCGCACGGATCTCCATGTGATCGAAGGGGATTTGAGGGCGGCGAACCTGCCGCTGGTCCCCGGCCACCAGGTCGTGGGCGTGGTGGACGCACTCGGAGCCGGCGTGAGTAGGTGGCGGCCGGGAGATCGCGTCGGCATCGCGTGGCTGCGCGGCACCTGCGGGGCGTGCGGGTACTGCGCGACCGGGCGCGAGAACCTGTGTGATGAATCGAGCTACACGGGATACCACCGCGACGGTGGCTACGCCGAGGCCGCCGTAGTCCACGAGGATTTCGCCTACCGGATCCCGGCGCGCTTCGACGACGCCGAGGCCGCGCCGCTGCTGTGCGCCGGGATTATCGGTTACCGGGCGCTCAGGCGGGCCGAGGTGCCGCCGCGCGGGCGGCTCCTGCTCGTCGGGTTCGGGTCGTCCGCGCACATCGTGTTGCAGATTGCGCGGCACCGCGGCCACGAGGTCCTCGTGGTGACGCGGGGGCCGGGGCGCCAGGCGCTGGCGCGGCGGATGGGAGCGGCGTGGGCGGGCGGGCCCGGTGACCGGCTGCCCGTGCCCGCGGACTCCGCAATCGTCTTCGCGCCCGCGGGCGAGACCGTGCCGGCCGCGCTCGAGGCGGTGGGCCCCGGGGGCACCGTGGCCCTGGCCGGCATACACATGAGCCCGATCCCGCCGCTCGACTACGAGAAGCACCTCTTCCACGAGAAGCGGCTGCAGAGCGTGGAGGCCAACACCCGCGACGACGGGCGGGAGCTGCTGGCCGAAGCCGCCGAGATTCCGATTCGGCCCAGGGTCACGCGGTTCCCGCTGGAACAGGCCAACGAGGCGTTGCTCGCGCTGAAGAGGGGCAGGATCGACGGGTCGGGGGTGCTGGTGGTGGGTGGACGGTAGCCGCTGGTCTCCTGTGGCTCACGGCCAGTCCCGAACATTCCCCGCCCTGCGGGGTCATAAGACAGGTGAGAAGACTCCCCTGCCTGGTCCCGGTTCTTGTCCTGGCCAACCCATTGTCCGTGCCACCCACGGCCGCGCAGGAGACACGGGAAGCCACCGCGGTGACGGTGACGGGCAACGTGGTGGACGACGCGACCCGGCAACCCGTCGCTGGTGTCGTGGTGGTCCTGGAAGCGCTGGGCCTGACGGTCGTGACGGATGGCCAAGGCCAGTTCACTCTCGACAGCGTCCCTCGCGGCGTGTACGACCTCCAGTTGATTCACAGTGACTACCAGCGCCTCGACGGGGACCTGACGATCGACCGGCCGGGGGAGTTCACACTCGGCCTGACCCCCATCGGGGACCCGAGCGAGGGAATGATCACGGGGATCGTGGGGGTGGTCACGGATCAGGCGAGCGGGCAGCCCGTTCCCGAGGTCGTCGTCAACGTTGATGGAATCGGGCGTGTGGCCAACACCGACGAGGACGGCCGCTTCACCCTGTCCGAGTTGGTCCCCGGGCGACACGATGTCGTGTTCACGCACCTCGGATACCGGCAGCGCTCGGTGTCGATCGAGGTGGAAGCGCGCCATGTCGTCAAGGTGCACGTCGAACTGGCCGTCGACGCGATTGCGCTCGACCCGATCGAGGTGACCGTAGACAGACTGGACAGGAATCTGCAGAGCGTGGGATTCTACCAGCGCGAAGAGGACGGCTGGGGTGATTTCCTGGATCGCGAGGATCTCGAATTCTGGAATCCTGTTCGGCTCACCTCTGCGTTGACGCGGTTTCCGGGGGTGACGACCCTGGCCGATCCTCGAATGCCCAGCCGGGGGTTCCTTGCATTCCGCAGGCGCGGGACCACTTGCATTCCGACCGTCTACCTCGACGGAGTCCGGATTGGCGGGGACCGCGAGCCAGCCGGGATCGACGACATTGTAAACCCCGCCGTCGTAGCCGGCGTTGAGGTGTATCGGAATACGGCGGGGATGCCGCCGCAGTACTGGGGCACAGGCTCCGCCTGCGGCGTGGTCCTCATATGGCTTCGCCGGGGGGGATAGGGGCAGCACCGTCCGCGACATGTCGCTCAAGGAGTAGCCGCGGACGCGTTTCAGCTGAAACGTGCTCCCCGGACCGGCGCTCCCAGCCGCGTCCGGCGGGCTGGCGATGCGCCGGAATCACCCTGCCAGAGCGACGTGAGGTTCTATCTCGCGTTCGATCTTCCGACGCGACGGTTCGGCGCACTCGAGATCATAGCGAACCTGGAGGCGAATCCAGAATTCGGCCGTAGTGCCAAAGTAACGTGCCAACCGCAGCGCGGTGTCTGCTCGTGCTCGCCCCTGTAGCTGGTGAGGTAGCCCCCGAACCGCGTGTCCCGCGAAGACCGCCGGGTGGTCCTACGTCACGAGCCGACCGCCACCACCACCTTCCCGTCGGCCCGGCCCGACTCCTGCAATTCGTGCGCGGACGCCGTGTCCGAAAGCGGGAACACCTCGGCGATTCGCACATCCAGCTGTCCCGAGCTCAACCACGCCGTCAGGTCCCGTATCGCGGCTTGGCGCGCTGGGGTCGGAAGCAGATAGCCCTGGACGAAGTGCAGGCGCAGGTCCTTGACGGCGAGGGGGTAGTACGCGAGCGGCAGCTCCGGTCCCGAGGTCGACGAGTACGACGCGATCGTGCCGTGCGGCCGCAGCACCTCCACGTCGGTGTCGATGTTGGCCGCGAGGTCCACCTCGATCACGCGATCCACCCCTTCACCGCCCGTGAGATCCCGCACCCGCGCCGCCACGTCCTCGCGGCGATAGTTCACCACGTGGCGCGCACCGCCCCCCACCGCCACCTCCCCCTTTGCGGCGCCGCTCACCGTCGCGATCACCTCGGCTCCGCTCAGCCCCGCGATCTGCACGGCCATGTGTCCGACCGCCCCCGCCCCGCCCTGCACCAGCACGCGCTTACCCTCCACCGGCCCGTCCCCCAGCACGGCGTAGTGCGCGGTGCAGCCGGGAACACCCAGCCCGGCCCCGACCGACCACGGCACCCCGTCCGGCAGCCGCACCGCCTGCCCGGCCGGCACCACCACCCACTCGGCCGCGGTCCCGAACGCCCGCGCCCCACCCTGCGCGTTCCACAACCACACCCGCTCCCCGACCCGCCCGGGCTCGACCCCTTCGCCCACCGCGTCGATCGTCCCGGCGCCATCCGAGTGCGGGATCACGCGTGCGTGCCCCATCTGCATGCCGAGCCAGCCGCCCCGCTTCTTCGTGTCGGAAGGATTGACGCCCGAGGCCGCGACGCGGACGCGAACCTCCCCCCGCCCCGGGCCCGGCACCTCGACATCACCGTACCGGAGCACCTCCCGCGCGGGCCCCGTCGCCCTGTACCAGACAGCCTTCATGCTTGAGCGGGGCAACCGCGCACCGACAGCACGGCCCTCAGCCTGGAAACAGGCTCCGGTCGATCGCCGGGACCAGCTTGAGCGCGTTCTCGTAGTAGATCTTGCGCAGGACGTCGTCGGGCAGGCCCAGGCCGTACATTTGCCAGAAGGCGTGGTAGCGGCGGTAGTAGTCGAAGTAGTCGTCCTCGGTCTCGAAGACGCGGAAGTAGGTGTGGAATTCTTCCTGGTTGTACGAGTCCTTGCCCATCAGCACGCGGTCCCCGTACTCGATCAGCCATTCGCGCGCGAACCGCGGCTGCCGGCCCAGTTCGTACACGACCGCGCCCAGGCCGACGTACATGTTCGGGATCTCGTCGAGCACCTCGCCGAGGCGCGCGAGGTCGTGGCCCAGCCAGCCCAGGTGGGCGGCGATGAAGTTCGTGTTCGGATGCCGCCGGAAGAGGTTGTGCTGCTCGCCGATGATCTGTTCGAAGGGCGGGAATTGGCCGGGGGGCCGGATTCGCCGCGGCCGCAGCCGCAGTTCGAGCCAGCGTTCGTTGAAGCGGTCGTGGGGCTGCCAGAACTCGGCGGGGTCGGCGGAGTGGATGAGCACGGGAATCCCGAGTTCGCCGGCCTTGTCCCACAGAGGCGCCAGACGCGGATCGTCGACCGGAATCCGGTTGCCGTCGGTGTCCCGATCAGCCATTCCAAGGCCCTTGAAGATTTTCAGGCCCGCTGCACCGTTCCTCACGTCCTCTTCCAGCTGCGCGGCAGCATCCTCGCCCCAGCCGGGCTCCCCGACGCCGAAGAAGTTGGTGTTGGCGAAGAAGACAAAGCGCGACGGATTACGCGCGGTCATGTTCTCGAGGCCGGCGGTCAGCGAGAAGCCGCTGCCACCGGAGAGGTTCACCATCACCGCCATGTTGAGTTCGTTCATCTCCCCCACCAGGCGGTCGACGTCGGCGGCCGACATGCGTTCGCCGCGCTGATGGCCATGAATGTCCACGAACGGGAACTTCGCCCGGGTGAGCGGGTTCCCCGGCACGACCAGCGTGTTGCGCGGCTCGTAGTCGACGATGGTGACGTCCTGGGCGGCGAGCGGGGAGACGGAGAGAGCCGCCAGAGTCAGGAGCTGCCCGGCGAGAAGGGCCATCGCGGCAATGGCCGCGCCGAAGTGCGGCTTTGCATGGCGGAACAACGTGCTACTCCCCATCAGTCTCCTCCCCGTCAGGTCCGGCGGATCTTCATCAACATGTAGCGTTTGTGCGCGGCAAAGCCGGCCGGGTCGAGGACGGCAGCGCTGCGGACGGCGGCATCTCTGGCGCGCTCCGCCACGGTCTCCAGAACGTAATGGAGTGCCGGGTTTTTCGCCCGCAGCTTGTCGTGCGCGAAGTCGAGGGCGGGCAGCGCGATGCGGTCGGCGATGAGGCGGGCGAAGCCGAGGGTGGGCAGCACGTTGGCGGTGATGTCGGTTTCGTGGGCCACGGTGTACCCGTGCTCGCGCAGACGGGCGCGGAAGGCGTCGAGCCTCCATCCGGATCGGCTGGCGCGGCCCGGGGTGGGCGCTGCGTCGGCGGGCACCCGGAAGTAGTCGGCTACGATCCATGTGCCAGATTGTGTCATGATTTTGTCCATCACGGCGAAAACGTGATCGGCATCCATGTACTGCAGGGACTCAGCGTGGATGAGCGTGCCAAAATATGCCGAGTATTTGTCAACATCGATGTCTTCGAAGCGGCAACGCAGGACGGGGATGCCCGGATAGGTGTTACGGATGTGGGCCGCCTGGGAGCGGTCGGGGGTGAGGCCGGTGGCGTCGTGCGCGGCGGCGGCGAGGATGCCCAGCATGCCACCCATGCCACAGCCGGCGTCGAGGATCGGCGCGTTGGGTTGCTCAATCAGGTCCAGCAGCAACTCGGCGTACCGGCGCTGGGCGCAGTGGAACGCATCGAAGCTGATCGTCTCGGGCGGCGTGTCCGGGTCGTCGAAGTAGCCGTAGTGGAGGAAATCGCCGGGCAGCATGCGGTTGTACAGCGCCAACTGGGCGTTGGCATGCACGGTTGGGACGCGGCGGTGCACCCGTCGGCGACGGAGCCAGCGGAACACGTGTTGCGGCAGGAGCGCACGTCCGAGGATCTGCTTCAGGACCCAGCGGCCGCCGCCGCTACCTTCGCTCACGCCACCGCACCGCCGCTCGCGCGTCCCCTCCGCCTGGGATCGGCCACCCCCTCGAGCCGACCGTCGTCGAGCCAGCGCACGGCGTGGATCGAACCCATGTTCGCGTCCCGGGGACTCACCGGGAACAGCGCGTGACCCCGCGCCTCCAGCTCGGCGATGGCCTCGTCGCCGAAGTCGCCCTCGATCTCGGCGGATGCGATCCCGGGGTGCGGATGGCCGAACCGCGGGGCCTGGACGACCTGCTCGCCGTCCATCCCGTACTCGACGAAGTTGGCCGCGCCCTGCAGCAGGCATTCCATGAGCGAGCGGCTGGGCGTCGCCATGACCAGCGCGGGCCGGCCGTCGCGGAAGAGCCAGAGTTGCGTGGAAAACCCGACGGGGAGGTTGGTGTACTTGCGCAGGTAGGTAGCGCGGTTCATCACGACCCCGTCGACGTTGATCCCGGTGCCGAAGGGCTCGGACGAGCTGGAATGGGTGCCGGCGGCCACGTTGCCTTCGGCGTCGACGATCACATTGCCGCAGGTGGCGGCTGCGAAGCCGATGAAGGGGCGCGGGGGGCTGTTCTGGATGTCCCGCCACACGCGGCGCGCGTTGTCGGGCGAGATGAAGTCGTCCTGGTTCGCGGGAGTGACGTCGGCGCCGCGGAGCCACAACTCCTGTGCCACACGGATCTGCGTGTGCAGCGCTTCGACGCTCTCGGTGGGCGGCCCCATCGAGCGCAGGTCGGCGGCCTCGAAGACCTGCAGGCCGAGCAGGAATAGAAGGCCGCTGGAGGGCGCGATCTCGTAGTCCCGGTAGGGCGCGCCGCCCGGTTCGCCGGACTTCCACGACGGGGACACAAAGCCCTGCATGGCGGCGAGGTCGTCCATGGTGATGCCGCCGCCCCGCCGCGCGACCTCGTCGACCAGCTTGCGCGCGAACGGGCCCGTATGGAAGTAGTCGCCGCCCTCGTCGCGGAGGCGGGTCATGGTCGAGGCAAGTTCGGGAAGATGCACGGTGTCGCCCACCCCGAGGAGGTAGCCGTCACGGAACCAGTTGTCGCGCCCCGGACCCGCGAAGCGCCCGACCATCTTGCGGTAGTGATGCGTGTAGGCCCAAAGAGTGTGGTCGATGACGAAACCGTTTTCGGCAAAGGCGATCGCGGGCTCCCACAGGTCCTGCCAGGGGAGCCGTCCGTACGCACCGTGGGCCGCCTCGAGGCCACGCACGTAGCCGGGCACCATGGCCCCGAAGCCGGTCCAGGAACGCGCCTCCTCGTAGGGCTCGCTGGCCGGGGCGCCGCTGGGGAAGGCGAATGCCCCGCCCGCGGTGGAGAGCTCGTCGGTGGCGGCCTGGTAGCAGGTGACGCCGAAGCCTCCGCCCAGGGTGGTCATCGCGGGTTCAAGGACGCACTGCACCAGGGCGGCCGTGATGTAGGCGTCCACCGCCGTACCGCCCCGTTCCAGTGCCCAGAGCGCGGCCTCGGTCGCATACGGATGGTCGGTGGTGGCCATCACGCCCGAGCCGACCACGCGAACGTTGGCGCCGATCGGCCGGGGCGGCTTCATGTCGACACGGGACATCGCGGCCCAGTCGCGCTCGCCGGGGGTGCCGGTGCGGCCCGGGAAGCCGGTGGGCAAACCGGTGCCCAGCGTCGCCCGCTCGCTACACGCCACGCCACCGACGACGCCGGCAGCAATGGACGATTGAATGAATGAGCGGCGATCCATGGTGTTTGCCTGGGCTCGGAAGTTCAGGTGATGGCGATCCAGCGTAGGAGCGCGTCCCGGACGGCCTCGCGGTCTCCAGGGGACAGAATGCCAAGTTTACGAATGATCAAGGTGCGGTCCAGCGTGAACAGCTTGAAGCGGACCTTGCAGGGAACAGTCAGATTAGCGTCACGCCAGGCGTCAATGATCACGTCGCTTGGCCACTCGCTCTTCGTCGACGTGATCATGGCCAGGACGAGTTGGGCGTGACCGCGGTTGAATCCCGTGGACGACACGACCAGCGCAGGCCGCCGTTTCGAGACATCGCGATCCGTGAACGGGAAAGGGACGACCACGACGTCGTACGGCTCACAGATCACGCCATGCTTCCTCGTCCTCGGACTCGAGCCATTCACTCATTGTGTTGGACAACCCTTGCAGATAGCCGTCAGGTCCAGGCGTTACTCTGCGCACGACCAGCTGGTCGCCACGCACGTCGAACGCGAGCACATCGCCCTCCCGCAGGTTGGCCGCTTCCCGGATACGCTTGGGGATGGTCGTCTGTCCACGCGCGGTAATCCTTGAGAATTCCATTTCTGATTCCTCCGAAATTCTGACTACTCCGAATCTACGTCTCAGGTGAAGACAGACGCAACGTTCTTTGGCCACTGACAAGACGGCTGACCGCCGCAACAGAGCACGCAACGCCACTTCCCGGTTCACAAGCGCCTACTTACTATTCGAGTCCCTTCCTTTGGTTCATTCGAGGTCGCTGACCACTCACCCCGCAGGAGAAACCGATGAAGATCGCCCGCGCAATCGCCCCCCTCGCCCTGACGCTCGCCCTTGCGGCTACAGCCGATGCCCAGGATCGGCCGGCCAGCCCCCGCGGCGAGGCCGCCACACAGGTCGGCGGCTCATACAACGACAACGGCCGCTACGAAGGCGGCAGCTGGATCGTCGTCGACTACGGACGGCCCATCCTGCGCGGTCGCGACCTCTTCGGCTCCGGCGCGGAGTACGGCCAGGCATTTCTGCGGGGCGCGCCCGTGTGGCGGCTCGGGGCCAACCAGTCCACCGTCCTCATGACCGAGACGGACCTCATGTTCGGTGGCCAGCGGCTGCCCGCCGGCGAGTATACCGTGTTCGCCGAGCTCACCGAGAGCGAATGGACGCTGATCTTCTCCAACTGGGGCGCCAAGGCCAACCCGCGCGACGAGGATCCGAATACGCTGTGGGGCGCCTACAACTACACGCCCGACCGCGACGTGCTGCGGACGTCGATGAGCGTGTCCACGAGCGCAATGTCCGCTGACCAGATGGTGATCGCCTTCACCGACATGACCGGCGACGGCGGCATGTTCACGGTCTGGTGGGGCGACCAGGTCGCGAGCACGGCGTTCTCGGTCGCCAGGTAGCACGCGCAGGGGCTAGCGCCTGCCCCCGATCAGCAGCGGGCGCTCCGGTACGTACCGGACCATGCGCATCCGGTTGATTTCGCCGGCATAGATGTTGCCGTCGAAGTCGACGCCGAGGAATTCGATCCCCGGGCCGACGTTCTCGTCGTGCTGGGGGATGAAGTAGGTGACCCAGGCCTGCTCGGTCTTGAGGTCGCCGATGCGGATGCCCTTCTCCCAGCCGAAGTTGCTGCGCCATGGGTCGGGCGGGCCGGTGCGCAGGTCCCCGGAGAGGCCGTCGCCCGCGTAGAGGATGTCGTTGGGGTCGATGAAGAGGCCGCTCGGCTTGCCGTACTGCGTCCAGATGTAGAGAAGGTTCCCCTCGGGATCGAAGACCTGGATGCGGCTGTTGCCCCGGTCCGCGACGTAAATGCGCCCGCGGGAGTCGATCTTGATGTCGTGGGGATCGCTGAAGCGCGCGGGCTCGCGGCTCTCGGAGCCGATTCCGCCGCCGATCGCGCGGATGGGGGTACCGTCGCCGGCCAGCCGGACTATGCGGTTGTTGCCGCCCCGGTGGCCGTCCGCGATCCAGATGTCGCCGTTCGGCGCGATCGCCACGCCCGAGGGCCCGTTGAAGTGCGACTCGTCGTCGCCGTGAATGCCCGCCTCGCCGAGACGCATCACCACCTCGCCCTGGCGCGTGAGCTTGAAGACCTGGTGGCCCATCCCCATGGACTCGCCGAGCGCGCCCCTCGGGTCCCCGTGCGCGCCGCCCTCCGTGACCCACAGGTAGCCGTTGTGGTCGAGGGCGAAGCCGTGCGGGAATGCGAAGAGCCCCGCGCCGAAGCTGTCGACCAGGTTGCCTTCGAGGTCGAACTTGAGGATCGGGTCGAGGTCGGTGCCCGCGCACTGGTTCGCGCCGCAGCGGTCGAGGATCCACAGGTGCTCGCCGTCGGGGTCCGGAATCGCGCCGCTGACGATGCCAAGCGTGCGGCCTTCGGGCAGGTGTTCCCATCCGAGGGTGGCTCGGTAGGGGTTGGGGAAGGTCTGGGCGGCGAGGGCGTCCGGGGTCGCCAGGCCGGCCGATCCAGCCATGGCCAGGAGCAGGCCGGCTGCAATCGCCTGTTGGGTGCGGCGTACATGTGCACTGCAGCGTAGCTTTATCATTAGCTCTATCATGTTGAGGCGGCTCGTGGCTGGGTCGCCGTCGCGACGTGATCGTCGTCCCGTTTCAGCTGAAATCTATCGCAGGGATATGTCATGAAATCGAGAAAGCTGTATCGGGCGGCCGTCGGGGTCGCGTTCGCTGCGGCGTTCGCCGCCGCATGTGGGACCGCTGACTCCCCCGCCCCCGAGGTGCCGACCGAAGTCCCGCAGGATCCCGTCTGCGATCCGGCCATCAGCGTACCCGACGGCTTCTGCGCGCGGGTCTACCATCCCGGCGTGGGCGCCGCTCGGCAACTCGCGGTTGCGGCAAACGGAGACGTTTTCGTAGCGATACGCAACCGCGGGAACACGACGGGCGGCGTCATGGCGCTGCGCGACCTGGACGGAAACGGCACGGCAGACCAGACGGAGCGCTGGGGCGACGAGGGCGGCAGCGGCATCGTGCTGGGCGACGGCGTGCTGTACCTGGCGACCAACAACGCGGTGTTGCGCTACCCGATCGCCGCCGGGTCGCTGAGACCGTCCGGTCCGCCGGAGACCATCGTCGACGGGCTTCCGAGCGCCCGCAATCACCCAACCAAGAGCATCGCCCTGCACCCGGACGGCAGCGTCTTCGTCGGCATCGGCTCTCCGTCCAACGCCTGCCAGACCTCCCCGCGCACACCCGGTGTGCCGGGCCGTGATCCCTGTAGCGAGCTGGTTACGCGGGCAGGTATCTGGCGCTTCTCGACGGACCAAACCGGACAGACCCAAGCCGATGGGGAACACTTCTCGACCGGCGTGCGCAACGCGGCGGCGATCGCGGTGCACCCGAACTCCGGCGAGCTGTACGCGGTGATCCACGGGCGCGACCAGCTGCGCGAACTCTGGCCCGCGCACTTCACCTCCACCGACGGCACAGAGAAGCCCTCGGAGGAGTTCGCCCACATCCGCCAGGGGTCCGACTTCGGATGGCCGTACTGCTTCCACGACCCCAGCAACAACACCAAGGTCCTGGCCCCCGAATACGGAGGCGACGGCGTCCAGGTCGGCCGATGCGCCGACATGGACATGCCCGCGATCGGACTGCCCGCCCACTGGGCCCCGAACGCTATGGTGTTCTCGACAGGTGCCGGTTTCCCCCCGGCCTACCGGAACGGTGCTTTCGTCGCCTTCCACGGGTCATGGAACCGGACGCCCATCCAGGCGGGCTACAACGTGGTGTGGATTCCCTTCGAGGGTGACTCGCCAACCGGGGACTGGTCCGTCTTCGCGGACGGGTTTGCGGGAGGACAGATCACGTCATCGAACCAGGCGGACAACCGGCCGACAGGCGTTGCGACGGGCCCGGACGGATCGGTCTACGTGAGCGACTCGCTGCGCGGGAGGATCTGGAAGATCGTCGCGGGTTAGGAAAGCGCCAGGGCCTATCGCCCGAACATCTTCCCCAGCGCCTCCCGGTCCGCCGCACACACGCCCCGCTCGGTCACGAGCCCCGTTACCAGCCGCCTGGGCGTCACGTCGAAGGCGTAGTTGGCCGCGCGGGTCCCCTTCGGCACCACCCGCACGCGCCGCTCCACGCCCTCCTCGTCCACGCCCCAAACACGGGTGATTTCTTCCGGGTCGCGCTCCTCGATCGGGATGCTTGCGCCGTCCTCGATCGACCAATCGATGCTCGGGGACGGTGCGGCCACGTAGAACGGCACCCCGTTGTCGCGGGCCGCGAGCGCGAGCGGGTAGGTGCCGACCTTGTTGGCGACGTCGCCCGCAGCTGTCGTGCGGTCGGTGCCCACGATCACCACGTCGACCTTGCCGCGGCTCAACAGGTGCCCCGCCGCGCTGTCCGACACCAGCGTGTGGGGTACGCCGTGCTGACCGAGTTCCCACGAGGTGAGGCCCGCACCCTGGAAGCGCGGCCGCGTCTCGCGGACCCAGACGTGGACCCGCAGGCCCTCGTCGTGGGCCAGGTACATGGGCGCGGTCGCGGTGCCCCAGTCGACCGTCGCCAGCCAGCCCGCGTTGCAATGCGTCATGACGTTGAGTTGGCGGGCGCCGTCACTTGGACACGACCCGCCTGCGTGCGACCCGCCCGGGCGCTGCCCGCCTGCCCGCGCAATCTCCCGAAAGACCCCGAGCCCGTGCTCGCCGATCCTGCGGTTAATCCGCACGTCGTCCTCGCACAGCCGGGCAGCGAAGTCGTAGGCCGCAGCCTCGCGCTCGCCGCGGGCCAGCCCGCGCAACAGAGCGCCCACGGCCTCCAGCGCCCAACGCAGGTTGACCGCCGTCGGCCGGGTCGCCGCGAGGAGCGCGGTCGCCCGCTCAAGCGAGGCGTCGGAGGGATCCGCACGCATGGCCAGCGCGATCCCGTACGCCGCCGTCGCACCGATCAGCGGCGCACCCCGCACAACCATGTCGCGGATCGCCCGCGCCGCGTCCGCGGTCGACTCGAGGCGGATGGTCTCGAACCGGTGAGGAAGGAGCGTCTGGTCGATGACCCGGACCTCCCTCCCGCCGCGCTCCGTAAAGATCGCGCGGTAGGGGACGCCCCCGACGTTCATGGGGACGCCCCTACCTGATCCCCCCGCCCCTCAAGTCACCGGCCTCGTCTCCTCCGCCAGATGCACCTCCAGCCACGCGGCCCAGCGCGCCCACAGGTCGAGCAACGTCTCCTTCGTCGCGGGTCCGTGGTCCTCGAACGGGTAGAGGTACATCGCGGCCTCCTTGCCCAGTCCGTTGAGGGCGTGGAAGAGGCGCGGCGAATGGTCCGGGGCCGTGCCGACGTTCTGGTCGTGCATCCCGTGGTACAGGAGCAGCGCGCCGGTCAGGTTGTTCGCGTAGACGAACGGGGACATCCCCAGGTAGACCTCGCGCGCGTCCCAGAAGTGGCGGCGCTCCCGCTGGAATCCCAGGGGAGTGAAGGTGCGGTTGTAGTTGCCGTCGCCCGCGATCCCGGCCTTGAAGAAGGGCGTGTGGACCATGGCGTTGACCGTGCCGAACGCACCATATGAATGGCCGCCCAGACCGAGCCTGCGGCGGTCGATGATCCCGCGCGCATCGAGCTCGTCGATCACGGCGGCCAGGTTGTTGCGGAGATCGTGCTGGTAGTTGTTGTTGATCCGCCCCGCCTCGCCCACGATCGGTGCGTCGGGCTCGACCACGACGTAGCCCAGGCGGACGAGGTATTCGATCGATCGGGTTCCGAAGTTGGGGAAAGCGTTCTTGTTGAAGGTGCGGGCGCCCTCGTCGTACGACTCCTGATCCTCGTACTCCCGCGGGTAGAACCAGAACATTGCCGGGCGCTCCTGGCCTTCCTCGAAGTCCGGCGGCAGCGTCACGTTCACGAGGAAGCTGAAGCCGTCGGGGCGCTCGACCGTGAACCGCTGGCGCGGCGCGTTGGTCAGGTCGGGCGTGTAGTCGACGTTGTTCGTGAGCTGGGTGCGCGTCCCGCCTTCCACCAGGAACGACTGGCCGATCTCGGTCGGTGATTCCCGATGCACGACGAAGCGGCCGGCTGCCGCGTCCAGAACCGAGGTGATGCGCTCGAATTCGCCGTCATTGGAGCTCTCGTAGACCCTTTCCTTCTCGCCTGTGCGGATGTCGACGCGGTCCATGAACGACCTGGGCGACTCCGCCAGTGGATCTTCGGAATATTGAGTTCCCGTCAGGAAAACGGTCTCCGCCCCGTCGTCCCCCGAGATCTGCACGAATTGGGTGCCGCCGCCCCCTCCGCCGCCGCCCCCGAAGCGGAAGAAGGCGCCTCCCCCAGCGCTCCCGCCGCTCATCAGCAGCGAGCCCGGATTGGCGTAGAAGTCGTCGGAGTCCCACTCGCTGATCGTGTAGCGCGTCTCGGGATCATCGAGGCGGACGGCGTACTCGGTCACGGTGCCGCCGCCACCGCCTCCACCGAAGCCCGCCGGGCCGCCTCCACCACCGGGCCGCCGGGTGACGAAGAGCCATCCGTAGTCGGCTGAATAGCGATGGTTGGCCATGCGCCGGTCACTCTCGTAGAGGATCGTCGTGTCGTCTTCGCCGAACGGCGGCGACCAGAGCACCACGCGGTCCTTGCGGCGGGCGTTCGGACGCTCGTCCTCGTCCTCCTCCTCGGCGGCCGGCTCCTCACCCTCTTCCTCTTCCTCTTCGGGTTCCATCTGCAGGAAGACCAGCCCGGCACCGTCCTCGCGCCACGCCAGCTGGCGGCGGTCGGCCTCCTCCTCGTCCCCGGCGACTCCGGGGGCGGACGGGGCACCGCGGATACCGGTGTTGAGCTCGGTTTCCTCGATCTCGGCGAGCACGTTGCCCTCGCGGTCCCAGATCTCCTCGACGCGGCCGAAGCTCGTGACCGGGACGATGTAGCTGAACGGCTCGACCATTGTCGTGACCCGCGCGTGCTGTCCGTCGGGCGAGAAGTCGAAGCTGCGGATCATCGCCGGGTCACCGACGGTGGTGACGCGCCGGTTTTCCACCGCGATCGTGGCCAGCTGACCCGTGACGTGCCACGTGAGCAGCGCATCGTCGTGAGGCGTGGCCATCAGGCTCGCGTAGGTCCGCAGCACGTTCCTGCCGTCTTCGGTCTGCTTGACCTGCGGGCCGCTCGGGATGCCCGGCGCCATGGGACGGGACGGGCGATCCTCGGGAACGAGCACCGTCGCGATCTCGTCGCCGCCGGAGGTCCACTGGAAGTTGGTGACCATGGTTGCGAGCACGGGGTCACGGGTGACCTGCCGCGAATCGCCGCTCTCCGGGTCGGCCACCTGGATGTGCGTGGCGTCGTCGAAGTGGACGTAGAAGGCGATCCGGGAGCCGTCCGGGGACCACTGGGCCGCCGAGACGCGCGCGCCGTCCGGGACCTCGATGTCCGTGACGGATCCATCGGCCGCGGAGATCACCTGCACCCCGACGGAACTCCGGATGGAGAGCCTGCGGTGCCGATTCGCCTGGGGCTCGAGGAACTGGCCGCCCAGCTCGTCGAACGGCCGCGAGAAGCGATCCATGGTGACCGGTCCGTCGCCGACCTCGCGGAGGAACCAGCGTCCGTCCGGACTGCGGTCGTTGAGCGTCACATTCAGGTAGCGCGGGGCCAGCACGGCGTCGGCGATCTCTGCCGGCGGCTGCACCCATTCCCTGGCGGCGAGGAGCCTCTCGGCCTCGGTCTGTTGCGTCTGCGCAGCGCCGTCCCCGGCGTCCTGGGCTGATAGTCCCCGGCCGGGCAGGGCAATGGCAAAAATTGCCAACAGCGCCCAGAGCGCGTGGGAAATTCTGCTGGAGAGCGTGCTTGGAGAAGCGAGGCGGATCATGGTTTCCTCCTGTCCGTCCTTTTTCGTGGCCTCACTGGCGACCTGCGGGGAACGATAACGTGGGGCCACGGCGGCAAACCCGACAGGGGGCGGACCCTCCTGCCGGACCGAACCCTCGCGGCGCGCCTGGCGAAATGCGACTTTTTGCGCCCCCGCACGCAAGGAGGAAACCAGTGTCACACGCATCCCCGGCCACCCTGCCCGGGCTCGCCATCCGGCCCGCACTCGCCCCCACCCTGCTCGCCCTCGCGGCCGCCCTGAGCCTCTCCCCCGCGGCCGCCCAGTCCCCCGCCGAATGGGACATCACGGAGCCCCGCGGCGAGACGCGCGAGATCGCATTCACCACGACCGAGGGCACCTGGATGTCGGTCGATGTCTCGCCGGACGGGGAGTGGCTCGTCTTCGACCTGCTCGGGCACATCTACCGGATGCCCGCGGGCGGGGGCGAGGCGGCCAGCATCACGCAGAACTCGGCGCTCGCGCTCAACATCCACCCCGTCTTCTCGCCCGACGGGTCCGAGATCGCGTTCATTTCGGACCGCGAGGGCCAGAACAACCTCTGGATCATGAACACCGACGGCACGGACCCGCGTCCCGTGTTCACGAACATCAACATCCGCGCGATGGAGCCGGTGTGGACCCCGGACGGCGAGTACATCGTCGTGCGGCAGACCGACATGGCCGGCGGCGGGCTCTTCTCGTACGGCCTGTTCATGTACCACCGGGACGGCGGCACCGGTATCGAACTCGTCCCGTACACCACCGAGATGCCGGGCTGGCCGTCGGTCTCGCCCGATGGTCGGTACCTCTACTTCCACCAGTTCGTGGGATCGATCGTTCCGTACGGCGGGCAGGATTCGTCGAAGGGGGACTTCCAGATCCGGCGGCTGGAACTGGCCACCGGCGAAGTCACCCGTATCACGAGCGGACAGTCCCAGCAGCAGGGACGGATGACGAGCGGCGGCGCATTCGCCCCCGAAGTCTCTCCCGACGGACGTTTTCTTGCGTTCGGGCGGCGGATTCCGGACGGCCTGCTCGAGTATCGCGGCCATGTCTTTGGTCCGCGGACCGGGCTCTGGCTGCGGGACCTGCAAGACGGCACCGAGCGCCTGGTCATGGACCCGGTGGAGTGGGACATGTCGCAAGAGATCACCCGCGCGGCGCCGATTCTCCCCCGGTTCACCTGGTCCGCCGACGGCAGCCGCATCTACCTGTCGCAGGGCGGGGGCATCCGGGTGCTGGACCCGGACATCGGCAGCGTAGGGACCGTACCGTTCACGGCGAGCGTGCAGCGCACGATCTCGGAGATGGCCTACGCAACCCGGAGCATTCCCGAGGGAACTGTCGACGCCCGCTTTCTGCGCTGGCCGACCGGGTCGCGCGACGGCCGGCACATCGTGTTCGAGGGCGTGGGGAAGCTGTGGATCCGGGACGCGTCCGGCGGCGAGCCCCGCCGGCTGACCCCCGATTCGTTCGCGTGCTTCGAGTACGCGCCGGCGTGGTCGCCGGACGGTGCCGAGATCGCCTTCACCACCTTCGACTGGGCCGAGGGCGGGCATGTGTGGCGGGTTGCGGCCGATGGTGGCGACCCGACGCGCGTCTCCGACCGCCCCGCCGAGTACATGAACCCGGCGTGGAGTCCGGACGGCAGCGAAATCCTCGTGGCGCGGAGCGCGGGTGCCACGGCGCGGGGTCGGACACCGGAGGACAATCCGTGGCACGAGCTGGTGCGGTTTCGGGCGGACGGGGGTGACGGTGGCGGGGCCGACGGGGCCGACGCGCAGGCGGGCCAGGCGAGTCCCGCCGGCGGCACAGCCGTCGTGAGGGTCTCGCGCCAGATGGGGGCAATGGCCCCGCTGGCCCGTTGGGGCGACGACGGGCGCATCTATTTCGTGAGCGGCGGCAACCTCGCTTCCGTCACGGCAGACGGTACGGACCGCCGGGAACACGTCCGCCTGCCGGCATCGGTGGAGGCGGTGGCTTCTCCAGACGCGACGCACGTGGCCTTCGTCACGGTCGGCGACGTCTTCGTCGCTCCCCTGCCGTCGGCGCGCTCCTCGGACAACGTGCCCGCCATTTCGCGCAACGGCGGCAGTCTGCCCGTCACGCGCTTGACGACCGAAGGCGGACTCTTCCCGCGCTGGCGCGACGCCTCGACGCTCGAGTTCGGCGGCGGCGCCCGGTACGCAACCCACGACCTGGAGAGCGGCGAGACGTCGTCCACCAACCTCCGCCTCACCGTCCCTCGGGGCGTCCCGGAGGGGTCCCTGGCCATCACCAACGCGCGCGTGATCACGCTCGACGAAGCGGGCGTGATCGAAGGCGCCGACGTGGTCACCGCGCAGGGGCGCATCGTCTGCGTGGGCTCATGCGACACCTCCGCCGCCGACCACACCATCGACGGCACCGGCAAGACCGTCATTCCGGGATGGATCGACGTGCATGGACACCACAACCGCCAGTCCGCCGGACTCCTCCCCGAGCGGGGCTTCGAGCACGCCGCCTACCTGGCGTACGGCGTGACCACGACGCGCGATCCGGCCGCGTGGTCGGTCAACACGTGGAGCGCCAAGGACCTGATCCAGGCGGGGCGCATGATCGGGCCGCGAATCTACGCCACCGGCGAGATCCTCACCGCGGGCGACACCCCCTGGAAGGCCGACGTGGTCTCGCGCGAGGTCGCGGATCATCAGGCTGCGCGGCTGCAGAACTGGGGGGCCGAGAGCATCAAGCAGTATCTCCAGCCCAATCGCCGGCGGGCCCAGTGGCTGGTGGACGCGGCCCGCGAGCGCGGCATGATCGCCACTTCCGAAGGCGGCAACTTCGACATCTCGCACAACATCGGGTTGGTGATGGACGGGCACGCCGGCTTCGAGCACGCGCTGGTGCAGTTCCCCATCTACTCGGACGTCTCGCGGTTCCTGGGGCAGGCCGGCTTCTACTATTCACCCACCGTCGTCGTGGGCGGGTCGAGTCCGTGGGCCGAGGAGTACTTCTTCCAGCGGGAAGACACCTGGCTGGACGAGAAGAGCCGCCGCTGGCTCCCCTGGCGTCATCTGATCCCCCACGCGCGCCGTCGCATGATGCGCCCGGAGACCGACTACGGGTTCAAGCTGGTGGCCGAAGGGCTGGCCGACGTGATCGCCGCGGGCGGCTATGGCGGCATCGGGTCGCATGGCCAGCAGCACGGACCCGCTTCGCACTGGGAGGTGTGGATGTACGCCGAGGCGCTGGGACCGCTGGGCGCGCTCGAAGTCGCCAGCGTGCACGGGGCCCGCATGATCGGGCTTCAGGACGCGCTCGGGAGCATCACGCCGGGCAAGTACGCGGACCTGATGGTGCTCGCGTCGAATCCGCTCGACGACATCGAGAATACGCTCGACATCGACTTCGTCATGAAGGACGGAGTCGTGTACGACGCGGCGACGATGGACGAAGTCTGGCCTTCGCCGCGCCCGTTCGGCAGCTACTACTGGGTCAACGACGAAATCATGAAGACGGACACGCTGCCGGTCAGCCGCTGGCGCCCCGGAAACTGAGGGGGGCGCCAGCGGCCGGACCGCGGATCTGGCTAGATAATCTGGCTAGAACTTGAGCTGGCCTCTGAGGGTGAGGCCGTGCCGGGCCCCGTTGAGGACGCTTTCCCGCCGGGTCGCCTCGAGACGCATGTTCATGACGCGGCTGACTTCATAGCGCACGCCGGTTCCGAACGCACGGTCGCCGCCATCCAGCATGTAGAGCCGCCCGTAGGGTGTGCCGCCGAAGTCCGCGAGCCCGTATTCGACCTCGGCGTCCAGCCGCGCTCGGGCGGGCGTCAGGCCGGCGCCCATTCGGTCGGTCACCCCGCGGTCCCAGAGTTGCTGCACGCCGCTCGACGCCTCACCCCACGCCGGAGCCAGCCGCATGGACAGGCCTTCGCCGCGGCGGTGCATGTCGAGCTGGATCATGCCGCTGACACCCCATTCCTCGTACCCGAAGTGTCCGGTTGCGAGGACCCGTCCCCGACCCTCGACGATCAGTCTCGACCTCGGGCTCGCGTAGCGGAGCCCACCCCCAACCTCGGCGCCTTCGCCATTGGCCCCATCGCCGTCGTCGTACCGGAGTCCGCCCTCCACGAGGGCCGAAACCTCGTGTCCCCCGAAGAACCGATACCCCTGCTGCCACTCCAGAGCCAGGCGCCCCCGCCGCACCTCGAGGGACATCGCTTCCACCTCCGCGCTTCCTTCCACCTCGGCCTGCGACATCCAGCCTTCCGCCCGGACGCGCAACTTGGCGGAGCCCGTCGAGACGAGGATCCCGCTGGCGCCCACCGCTCCGCTCAGCAGGGTGGTGCCGCTCCGGCGCATGGCCTGCCGTTCGTCCTCGATCTCGACGTCGCCCCAGCCGAAGCCGCCGGTCGCCCACGCAACCACGCCGCCGCGGCCGAGGAACCACGCGGCGTAGGGGTTCACGGTGGTCATCTCGCTCATGTAGGTGCCGTCGACCTCGCTGGCCCCCGTTTCGTCCGTGAAATCAAACTCGCCCGCGGACCGGCTCGCCGCGACTCCGACAAGGATATCCCAGCGCAGCTGTACGTCGGTCCCCACGTGCACGTTCATCATGTTCCCGTCCCAATCGACCGATCCGGTGCGGCTGCGCGACAGGTTCTGATACTCGCCGCTGCCCCATGCCGCGATGTTCGGGATACCGCCCGCCGCCGCCTGCTGCATGCCGCTTCCGCCGAGGGGCAGCAGGAAGGATGCCCCGTCGAGGAATTGGCCCATGCCCCGGTCGCGGCCCGGCCCGAATCCGCCTGGTTCGACCCCGTTCAACCCGGAAGAGAGGAGGCCCATGGTCGACTGGCGGCCATACGGAACGCCCGCGGCCACCGCCTCGATGCGGCCGCTGATCGCCGAGACGGTACTCGCGGTCAGTGCCGCGACCGCGTGGGGCAACACCTCCGCGTTAACGCGCCCGGCCCGTTGCACAGGATCGTCCGTGCTGGCATGGGCGACGTTGGACGGCAGACCCGTGCCGGCAGCGTTGATCGCCGAGACCCGGTAGTGCCGCGTACTGCCCGGCTCGATTCCGATGTGTGAGTACGATGTGCCGGTCGAGCCCGTGGAGGGCACGAGGACGCCCCAGGTGCTGCCGGCGTCCGCCGAGATCTCGACCTTGTAGCTCGTAATGGGAGCACCGCCATCATAGCCGGGGGCGGTCCAGGTGAGGTCGATCTGCGTCGGACTGACATCAGCCGCGTTCAGGCCGGTGGGCGCGTCCGGCACGGTGGCGTCGGTGGTGGCCCGGACGACGCCGGAAGATCTACCGCTGCCCACCGAGTTGATCGCGAAGACCCGGTAGTAGCGGGTGGTCGCCGGTTCAAGGCCGGTGTCCGAATGCGTGGTCGCGGTGGAGTTGGTGTTGGCCACGAGATTGGTCCACGGCCCGTTGCCGCTCGACGCGAACTCGATGCGGTACCCCGTCAGCGCCGCACCCCCGTCGTAGCTCGGAGCCGTCCATGACAGGTCGATCTTCGACGTGCCGTCAGCGGTGGCGGACAGCGCGGTGGGCGGACCCGGGATCGTGGCGTCCGTTGTGGCGGTCGCGATGTTCGAAGCCGGACCGGTGCCGGCGACGTTGACCGCGGAGACGCGGTAGTGCCGTGTAGTGGCGGGCGCCAGGCCGACGTTGGAGAACGTGGTCCCCTGGTGGTTGCTGCGCAGCGTCCTCCAGGTCGTCCGGTTGCTGGAGGACTCAATCCGGTAGCCGGTGATCTCGGCACCGCCGTCGTTGGCCGGCGCCTCCCACGCCAGATCGATCCGGGACTGTCCATTGGCGGTGGCCGTGAGGCGCTGGGGCGCGCCGGGCACGGTGGCGTCGGTGGTGGCGTTGGCGACGTTCGACGGCGGACCCGTGCCCGCCGAGTTGATCGCGTAGACGCGGTAGTGCCGGGTGTTGGCCGGACCAAGTCCCTTATGCTCGTACCTGGTAATTGTGTTGCCCGTGTTGCCCACGCGGGTCGTCCAGTTGTTCCCACCGTCCGAGGAAACCTCGATCCGGTAGCCGCTGATCGTCGCCCCGCCATCGGAAATGGGTGTTCGCCACGAGAGGTTGATCTGGTTCTGGCCGTGCGCCGTGGCTACCAGATTGCTCGGCGCGCTCGGCACCGTGGCCTGGGTGACGGCGGACGCGACTCTGGAGAACGGGCCTTGACCCTCGGAGTTGATCGCCGCAACCCGGTAGAAGCGCCGGCTACCAGGGTTGAGACCCGTGTGCGTGTAGGACCTCGACGTGGTTCGTGTCACCAGGAGCCAACCGGACGTGCCCGTCCGCGAAACCTCGATCCGGTACTGCGTGATCGGCGCGCCACCATCGTCGCTAGGGGCCGACCACGCCAGGTTGATGCGCGTCCGGCCGTCGGCAGTCGCCGAGAGGGCCAGTGGGGCGCTCGGCCTGCCGATGTCCGTGGTGGCGTTGGCCACGTTGGACGTGGGGCCGTCACCCTCGGAACTGAGCGCTGCCACGCGGTAGTACCACGTGCTGCCGGGGTCCAGGTTGCGGTGCGAATAGGTGGTCCCCGTCGAATTGGTGTTGGCGACCAGGTCGGTCCAGGAGCCGCGTGTGCCTTCCCGAGCTTCGATGAGGTAACCGATGATGCCGGTGCCCACGTTGGTCGGAGCCGTCCAGGAGAGATCGATTCGGTCTTGTCCGTTTGCGGTTGCCGTCAATCCCGTGGGCGCACCGGGAACGTCGGAGTCCGTGGTCGCGGAGGCGACTTCGGATTCCGGCCCCCTGCCCTCGTCGTTCCAGGCTGATACGCGGTAGTGCCAGGTCTCACCCTTCCGGAGGCGGGTGTGCCGGTATTCCGTGTCGTCGTTCCCTGTATCGCTCTCCTCAATCTCCCATGTGGTCCCCCCATCGTCCGACACCTCGATGCGGTAACCGGTGATGTCGCCGCCGGTACCCGAGCTGGACGGGGCCCGCCAATCAAGTTCGATGACGGTTTGCCCATCCGCGGTGGCCGTGAGGTCACGGGGCTTGCTGGGAAGGCGTGCGTTGGTCAGCGAGTTGTTGGTGACGCGTTCGTTGGTGAGCTCGGCAGCCTCGTTCCCCGCGATGTCCTGGATGCGTCCGCCCGAGCCATGATCGTAGTCAATCCGTACACGGTCGCCTCGGTCGACCGGGCTTTCAAGCGTCAGGGTTACTCTGTCGCGTCTGATGCTGACTTCGTCGACGAATCGACTGGAACCATCCACGGTCACGTCAAAGCGCTGCTCCCTGGGAATCTCGTCCTCGTCGAGGTCTTCGCTGTATTCCAGAACGAGTTCGTCGCCCTCCACGGTGGCTTCTTCCAGTGTCGGCACGACCGTATCGACCTCGAAGGTCTCGCTTTCCGCAGCATTGGGATCGTCCGTGCTCACACTTTCTACCGCGCCGGTCCTGATCCTGACGGTCAGGATTCCGTCGTAGTCGTCATCCGGTGTGACATCGAATTCGTATTCATCGGCCGATATTTCTCTCACACTCGAAGTCACATCACCATTATCGACCTCGATGTCGTTGCCGCGGAAACCGTCCACAGCCTCCGAGAACTCCACCGTAACCGTGAACTCGTCGTTCGCGGGGAGGTCCGCGTCGGTACTGATGTCCGTCACCCTCGGCACACCGGCGGATCCGGCACGCCCAGCAACGTTCCCATCACGCCCCCCCTCTGCACCCACCACCCTCTCACCTACCCCATCCTCAGAGGGCGCCTGCTGGGCTTGCACGCCGGTTGGGGAAAGAAGGACCACACCCGCCACGACCCAAGGCATCCATGCTCGCATTTGGCACCGCCCCCTGGAGGACCCGGGAGACACCGCGAGCGGGTCCCCGGGTTGTCGAGGCCGGGCTGCACGCGCCCGCTCATCGGATGCGGCTACCGACCTCACCCGTACTACCTAATCTCGGAGAAATCCGCCGAGTGTCTACACGGGGCGTGTCAAGCGGTTCCACTCAGGGGGCAGCGGGACGGGCCCGCGGGGCGCTCGGGGGCCGCAGACAACGGCGCTCGGCTAGTTCCCGAAGAGAGCGCTCTTCCCCACCTCCGAAAGCCACATCGAGCGGTTGGAGTGACCCACGCCCGGCACGACCATCTGCATGTGGGCATGGCCCTCGTACAGGGTCTCCATGAAGCGCACGAGGGTCAGGCCGCGCTGATAGCGGTTCGCGCCCTGCAGGTTGGCTCCGCAACTGACGTCCAGCGACGCGCTTAGCGTATCGGCGTCACCGACGAGGATGCGCACGTCGCGGCGGGTCAGCAGCGCGCGGATGGTGTCGGCCTCGAGGCGTGAGGCGTAGGTGTTGCGGTCCTCCAGGCCGTAGTGCCACTCGTCGTAGTCCTCGCACCCGCGGTCGGGGACGGTAAACTCGCCGTTGGCGTCCAGCCGCTGGGGTCCCAGGTAGAGGTAGGTCGACGGGTTCGCGACCACGTACCGGAAGGAAACGGCTTCGCGCGCGCCGTCCTCCACCAGGCTCGACGCGGCGAAGCGGTGAAGCACCTGCCCCCCGGCTGAATGGCCCGTAACCGTGATCTCCCGCACGGCCGGGAAGCGGTTCGCGTCCAACAACTGCTCCACGACCGTCTCGAGCGCGGCATACGAGCTGACCCGCGGCGACGGGCCCTCGGGCCGGGACAGGTTCCCGCGCTTCCATCCCGGGCTGGACCAGAACGGCTCGTCCGACTCCGGAGCGTCCTCGTTGGTTTGAAAGTGGGGCGAGACCACCACCGTCGTGGGCCCGAGACGGGCCTCGGCGGCAGCCATGAAGCCGCTCTCGAAGTAGTTGTCGGCGTCGCGGTTGTTGCCGTGCACGACGACGAGTCCTCTCGTCACCCCGGGATGCCCCTCGGACAGGAGGTGCGTGCTGAATACCGGGAGGAACAGACCACTCCCGATCTCGACGCGCTCGGCGCAGGTCGCATTCGCGAACGTGCACGGCACGGGCCGGGCGGGAGGATCGACGGGTGTGGGCGTGTCGGTCGGCGTGGTCATCCCGTCGCCGCCTCCGCCGCCGCAGGCCCACAGCAAGCCCAGGCCCCCGAGGGCGCCCGCGAGCCCTGGCCCGCGATGGGCGAACTGGCTCACCGCACCCTCCGGTACCGTCCCATGAATCCCATATCCATCTGCGCAACACCTCCGTCGGGACCGATCGTGAAGGTCACGAACGAACTCCCGTACGCCTGGCCGTCCCCGCCGTCGTAATGGAGGTGAAACACGTCGAGGTGCCAGTGCTCCATGTGTCCCGAGAATGAGCCCGGGACTCCGAAGTGTACCCGCAGGCCGGTGTCGTCGTGGACGACGTGCGCGGTCGCGGCGCCGTATTGATCCTCGTAGCGTCCCGCGTAGCCCGCGAGGGGAAGTGATGGCCGCGTCCCGCCGATGCGGCCTGCTGCTCGCGCGTCCAGCGCGGCCTCCACCTGGGCGTGGATCGCTTCGGTACGGGCCATGACCTCGCCGTGCCAGTCCCGTCCCTCCAACCCCAACAAACGCCCGAAGACCCAGCCCGCGATCTCCTGGTGAGGGTAGTACGGTGTCCACATGCTGCCGTTTGCCAGGACGACGACTCCCGCCTGCAGCTCGGGCAGCATCGCCGCGTACGCCGGAAAGCCGAAGATGCCCCCGCCGTGGGAGATGTAGGTGTGCCCGAGGAAGCTCGCGCGCGCCCATCCCAGGCCGTAGCTGCCGGTGCCGGGGTCGGCGAAGACGAACGAGGACGGCGTGCGAACCAGCGGCGCGTGCATTTCGGACACGGTTGCGGAGTCCAGGACGGCGGTGCCGTTGAACCGGCCGTGGTCGAGCTGCATCCGGAGCCAGTTCGCCATGTCGACGACGTTGGACACGACGCTGCCGGCCGCCTGCATGTTGTCGTAGGACTGCCACGGCAGGACCCGTCGATTGCCGTCGCGGTCGACGCCGTGGGGCATGGCCACGTTGCGTTCCGGCGCGTCGTCGATGCCGGGGACGCCGGTGGGCGCGCTGCCCAGGAAGGTCGGTGCGACGTATGCGGAGTCCCAAACGTCGTATGGACTGGTCCCGGTGTTGTGCATTTCCAGTGGCCTGAGCAGCTGCTCGCGCACCCACGAGCCCCAGTTCATGCCCGCGGCCGCCTCCACCACGAGTCCGGCCACGCCGTAGGCCTGATTGCTATACCGGTAGTCCTGCCGGAGCGGGCCCTGGTTGTCGAGCAGGCGAAGGCCCTCGGCGGTCTCGCGTGCGTCCACGACGGCCAGCACCGGATAGGCTGCGCCGGGCATGCCGGACTGGTGCGACAGCAGGTCGCGCAGGGTGATCTGGGGCGTAATCCACGGGTCTTTCACCTGAAACCAGGGGAGGTGTGCGACTACGGGGTCATCCCAGCCGGCCAGTCCCTCGTCGATCAGGGCACCGATTGCGGCGGCGGCGAATGATTTGGTCACCGAGCCGATCTGGAAGAGGGTGTGTGGGTTGATGGGATCGTCGCGGCCGGCTTCTTTCACGCCGAAGCCTTGGGCGAAGACGACTGCGCCCTCGTGCACGACGGCGACGGCCAGGCCGGGAATGTTCCAGTCGGGGAGCGATTCGGTGATGTAGGTGGCGAGGTCGGTGAGGGGGGCTGGGGTATGGCTCTGTGCGGGTGCTTGTGCGTCCTGTGCGGTTGCGGTTGGGGGGGTGGTCGCGCTTCCTGTCATGGCCACGCAGCAAAGGGCCAGCATGCGCACTGCGGCGGGCCACCGGCCTACCGTCCGCGAGTTCTCTTCCGCTAACCCTGACGTAACGTCAGGCTTCGATGGTAGGCCTTTCAGCACTGAAGCTCCTCCGGATCTCACTTATGGTCTGGATTCGGTGGCATGGGATCGAGCTTGACCCTGCGTGTCGCCGAGACGCCTATTTCGCTACTGAAAAAGAAAGTGTCGGACGATTCGAAAGTGCCAATCTTCCTCGGCGACCGGGGCGGGCCTATCGAGGATGATGGTCGCCAGGATTCGCTTTCGATCCACTGTTTCCTCCCTGCAAGCAGAATCTGCACGCGGCAGTCACTAAGTCGCCTGGTGTCCGGAGTCTGCTGGGGTCGACGCAGGACCGGGTCGTGAGCCGCTGCCGCCATCGCCGGTTTGCTCACTGGCCTCCTGCGCCCAACCTCCAAAAGCAAGGGCCACTCCAGCGGAGCAGCCCTTGAGCCGACAGCACGCTGCCGGCGGGTATCTGCCAGAATCTACGACTCCTCAGCCACTCCCTCAAACTCAACGGCTCCCGGAAACCGGTCAACGCAGTCGATTCCGCTGCCACGCAGCACGTTGGCCGCGGCTTGGCGTGGCTTCTTTACCGCTAACCCTAACGTTACGTCAGGGTGTCTGGCCGATGCGCCATGGGTCGGGACGCCACGAGTGTCCGGGGGTGCGCCGCTCCACATTTGAGGGACGGGCGCCCACACGAGCATGCCGATGTCCCGGAGTTTGCCGCGGAAACGGGGGCTGACGAGCGGTGCCCGCCGGGGCGGTGGCCGGGTTCGTCGGGGGGGGCGGGTTCGTCGGCGGGGGGCGGGTTGCGTCGGCGGGGGGCGCGCCCATACAAGCATGCCCGTGTCCCGCGATTTGCTGCGGAAACGTGGGGCTGACATCGCCCAGCCCGCCGTGCTCCGGCCGATCGCCGGATGTCTCTACCTGACTACCTCTCCCAGCCCCCTACTGGCCCCCCTGTCCCAAATCGTCCATACGCAGGCCGATCCCGCTATGGACGGGTTCTGAAATGGCCGGTTCGGCGAGGTCCGGGACCGGGTGCAGGGATGGCCGCCAGGAGCCGCGGGAGCCCCGCTGGTGGGCGAACGACGCCCGGCGACCCTTCGGCGTCGTCCTGATCTGACTTTTCGCGTCCTGGGCCCGCAGAGAAGGCCGAAAATCGATAGTTAAATTTCAGGCACGATTCACATAAGCCGTTGCCGGAACTCGACCTGGGAGGATCACATGAACACCGTCCAACTCGGAGAGCGGATCGCCGAACTCGCGGCCCGGATCAATGTCGCCACCTACGAGATGCTCACCCTCGTCGCCGAGTTCGACCGCCGCGAGGGGTGGGCCGACACCTTCGACTCCTGCGCCGAGTGGCTCGCCTGGAGGACCGGACGCACCGTCGCGACCTGCCGCGAGAACGTGCGCGTCGCGCATGCGCTCGAGGATCTGCCGAAGACCTCGGCCGAGATGAAGGCGGGGCAGCTCTCGTACGCGAAGGCGCGGGCCATCACCCGGGTGGCCACGCAGGCGACGGAGGACCAGCTGCTCGACTACGCGCGCAAGGGGTCGGCCGCGGCGGTGGAGCGGATGGTGCGGGAGGTGCGGCACCTGTCGCGGGACGGCGAGATCGGGGCGGAAGAGGCCAGGCACCGGCGCCGCGCGTTCTCGGTCTTCATCGACGCCGACGGGACGTACGTGGTGCGGGGACGGCTCGAGCCCGAAGCCGGGGCCGTGCTGATGCGGGCCGTCGAGGCCGCGAACGACGCGCTGTACCGGGGTGAGGACCCGGACGCGCGGCCACGGAGCCGCCAGCGCAGGGCCGATGCGATCGGGCTGGTCGCCGAGCGGGCGCTGGCGGCGGGGCTGGGGGCGGGGACGGACGCGGGGACGGACGCGGGGACGGACGCGGGGACGGACGCGGCGGCGGAAGCGACGCCGAGCGGCACGCGGGCCGAGCGGTACCAGGTGACGGTGCACATGGAGATGGCCACGCTGGAGGAGGACGGCGAGGGGGGCCGGTCGGAACTCGACGGGGTGCGGGTGAGCGCCGAGACGTCGCGGCGCGTGGCGTGCGATGCGTCGGTGGTCTCGATGCTGCACCGGGGCGGCAAGGTCGTCAGCGTGGGGCGGAAGACGCGGACGATCCCGCCGCACATCCGCCGGGCGCTGGAGGAGCGGGACCGGGGCTGCCGGTACCCGGGCTGCGGGGGCCGGTTCACCGAGGCGCATCATGTCCGGCACTGGGCCGACGGTGGGGAGACGAGTCTGGCCAACACGGTGCTGCTCTGCCGGCGGCATCACCGGCTCGTGCACGAGGGCCGGGTCCGGATGGCGCTCGACCGGCGCGGTCAGGCGGTGTTCTTCACCCGGACCGGCGCGGCGGTCGCGAGCGCGCCACCGCTGCCGGAGCCGAAGCTGCCCCTGCCGCCCCCGCCTCCGCTCGCGCCCGGCGAAATGTACAACGGGGCCGCGCGGCTGGTCGACTCGGCAATCCCATGGGAGATCGAGGCCGCGGCACGGGAGGCGGTGGAGGCGGCGGGCGAGGCGGACCGATGAACCGGCGGCAGCCGCGGGGGAGGCCCCCGCGTTTCCGCGGCAAATCCAGGGACACCGGCATGTCCGGATGGGACACCGGAGCAATGGGACCGCCAATCCTAACGTTACGTCAGGGTGACTCGTGCCTCGGCGGTGGCCGCAGCGTGGCCGCCTGACCACCAGCCGCTAATACCTGTAGACCTGGATATCCTCCACGTCGAGGGCGTCGCGCTGCTGCACGGCGAAGCGCCGGGCATCGACAGCCAGGACCATTGCGTCTGCGGGCAGCTGGATGCTGCCCTGCAACTGTCCGTCCGGTTGCACGATCAGCCAGGTCCTTTCTGTGTCACCCCAGCGACTCTGCAGGCCGACCCATACCATTTCATCCGGACCCAGCACCGCGTTGGCGAAGGCCGGATACGTTTCCGCGTGGATCCCCTCGATGGCCCCGACTAACGGCTCCGGCGGATCCGGTCCCAGCTCGGCCAGCTGTGCATCCTTCCATGCACGCATTTCATCTGCGCCGACCCTGCGCTCGCCGGCGTTGCCCCGGATCCGCCGCGTCACACGCCCATCGGCGAGATGGACCGAGAGATCGAGCGAGTCGGTGTCGCCGATGATGGCCCGGTCCTCGAAGCCGAACGCGACAGCGTCCCGACCGAACGCCATTTCGTTGCGGAGGGACATGACTTCAGTCACCGAGTAGCTCCATTCCTGGGCGGGAAGAAGCGCCAGGGTGTCGGGCGCGGCTTCGCTGTCCCGGAATACCAGCAGCGGCGTAATGTCCCTCCTGACCTCGTTGCGGTCGGAGAAGAGGCGCAATTCGCCCAGGATGGCCAGTATCTCACCGTCAACTGATCGCGCCAGCGGTTTCAGGTCTGCAACACGGCTCTCGCTGGATAGCGCCCCGGAGGTGACGAAGTCCCCGGCTTCGGTGAATTCGTTGATGCGTCCAAGCCGGGTATCGTACACCAGAAAGCCGGCGGGCGTCTTGATCAACGAGGTCACCGCCATGAACTCGCCCGGGCCCTCGCCCTGCCCCCCAACCCGTCCGGCCAACGACCCGTCACCGGCCAGGAGCAGCACTTCCATTGACCCGGCATTGGCCACCGCAAGACCGCCGCCATCGAGGAAAAGAGCCATTGTGGCGTTGAACAACTCGATGCCTTGCTCACGTGTGGAGGCCACGAGGTCCGGGGTGATGCGGGTAGCCGACAGCTCATCGAGGTTTCCGAGGTGGATCGTCCTCACGCCTCCCGAGTCCGTGACCTCCAGGACGGTCTGGGCCGCTTCCCGGCCTGTGTCGCCCGGGTCGCAAGCGGGTGTGAGCAGAACCAGGGCGGCGCAGAGTGGTCCCGCGAGTGTCGACAGGGCCCGCGAGCTGGCGTTTGTGCGGCTGTTAGTCATGGGTGGTCCTCGTTTCACGTTAAGACAGGGTCATGCGCGACCACGGTTGCTCCGCCAAGTCTCTTGCCCTAGGACCGCCCAAACGTCCCCAGACCCTCCACCTCCAGCACGCCCACGACCCCGGCCGGCCCCACGGTGAACGTGATGAACATCGCGCCGTTGGCCGGGTTGTCCGGAACCGCGCGGAACACGTCGTAGTGCCAGTGCTCCAGGCGGCCCGTGGTCTTGCCGCCAAAGCTGAAGCGCAGCGCGCCGTCCTCGTGGGTGATGTCGATGGCTCCGTAGTACTCGTGGCCGTAGCTGCCGGCGTACTCGGTGAGTGGCCGTGAGGGCGACGTGCCGGCTGCCCGGTCGGCTGCCCGGCGGCTGCGCGCGTCGGCCTGCGCCGCGGCGGATTCGCGGTATTCCGCAAGCATGAGGGCGCTCCAATCGGCCATTGCGCCGCCCGCGCCGCCGAAAACGCCACCGCCGCCCTCCGCCCCCGACAAAAAGTGATCGAACACGCGGTACATGAGGGCCACGATCAGGTTGTTGGGACGAGCATTGGAGAGCGCCACCATGCCCAGGCCCTCTTCGGGCATGAAGGCGACGTGGGCGCGCATGCCGTCGATCCCGCCCCCGTGGTCGACCACCTTGCGGCCGCGGTAGTCGAGGACCCACCAGGCCAGCCCGTAGGCGTTGAAGTTCATGGGGGCGTCGCGCGGGTGAAGGCTGTTCTCGGGCGCGTCGGCCTGGATGAGCATCTGCGGGCGGTGCATTTCGGCCATGACGCTGTCGCTGAAGAGGCGCTCGCCGGCATGGACGCCGTCCGCGAGGTGCAGGCTCACCCACCGGGCCATCTGCGCCACGCTGGAGTAGATCGAGCCCGCCGGGCCCACGTTGTCAATGTTCTTGTGGGCCACAGGCGTGGCGGCCCCGTCAATGGTCACATGGGGCGTCGCGACGTTGTCGAGGCGGTCGAGTTCGTTGACCGAGGTGACGCTGCGGTCCATCCCCAGAGGCGTGAAGATGCGGTCGTCGACGAAGTCGTCCCAGGTCTGCCCCGAAGCGACCCGCACGACCTCGCCGGCGGTGAGAAACATCAGGTTCTGGTACTGCCAGGCGCCGCGGAAGCTGCGCGTCGGCTCGAGGAAGCGGATGCGGCGGATGATCTCGTGGCGGTCGTGCGGCCAGCGGGACCACACCGCGTCGCCACGCGCGAGGCCGCTGCGGTGGGTGAGGAGGTCGCGGACCGTGAGCTCGCGGGTGGCGTAGGCGTCGTACATCGCGAACCACGGGATGTGGTCGATGACGCGGTCGTCCCAGCTGACGCGGCCCTCGTCGACCAGCAGGCCCAGCGCGGCTGAGGTGAAGGCCTTCGACGTCGATCCCACCGCGAAGAGCGTGTTCTCGTCGACGGGCGCCCCGGTCCTGACGTCGCGAACGCCGTAGCCGCGTGCGTGGACGACCTCGCCGTCAGCGATCACGGCCAGCGCCAGGCCGGGGACGTTCCAGGCCTCCATGGCGGTGGTCACGTAGTCGTCCAGGCCCTGGAGGGGGGCGGGCTGGGCGGCGGCCGGGCGCGGGAGGGCGAGGAGCGCGGCGGCGGCGAGGGCGGCGAGCGTCGCGGCCGGGAACGCGAGCCGGCCCAGGGCGCAGGCCCCCCGGCCCCTACCCACGGTTGAACACGAAGTAGTCGTGGACCGCCCGCGCGATCTGCGCGATCACGGGCTCGCGGTCGGCCACGCTCTCGACCTCCGATTCCTTGATGTACACGACCGTCACCACGTGGCCCGCACCGTCCGGCAGATCGATGATCCCCACGTCGTTCGTCGTCTGGCCGATCGTGCCCGTCTTGTGCGCGACCTCGGTGCCCGGCGGCAGCGAGCCCTTGAGCCGCGCCTCGCCGGTCTGGCAGCGATACATGATGTCGATCAGCAGAGCCGAGCTCTCCTCCGACAGGATCTCCCGTTTCCAGATCTTCTGCAGCAGCGAGGACATGGCGGCGGGGGTCGACGTGTCGCGCGGGTCGGCGTTGAAGGCGTCGTTGAGGGCCGCAATCGACGCGTCGGTGCGCTCCGACTCCAGCAGCCTGCGGTAATCGTCCGGCGCCGGCTGGTTGTCCTCCGAGATGTCCGCGTCGCCGAGCCAGTTGGCGATCAGGGCCCAGGTCGGACGGTCGACCCGGATCCCGTCGGCCCCGACCGCGGCCATCCGCTCCGTCACCGCAGCGGCTCCGCCCGCTTCCCGCATGAGCAGGTCCGTGGCGATGTTGTCGCTGATCTGGAGCATCATTTCCAGCAGGTTGTGGATCGAGATCTGGAGGCCGGGGTCGTCGATGAGGTCGCTGATGGCGCTGGCGGTCAGGTAGACATCCTTCTGGTCGACTTCGACGAGGTCGTGGAGCGACAGTTCGCCGTTGTCGACCATGGTGAGGATCTGCACCGCGATGGGGACCTTGTAGGTGCTCGCCATCGGGAAGCGTTCGTCGCCGTTCAGCGTGATCCCGCGTCCCGTCTCGAGGTGGTAGGCCGCGACGCCCACCGTGCCCTCCGCGTGTTCGGCAAGCCGCGCGACCTCGTCGGCGAGGTGGGCGAGGCCGGCGTCGTCGCCGAAAGTGGTGGTGGTCTGCGCGCAGGCGGGGGCCGCGAGGACGAGCAGGGCGGACAGGGCCGCCGCAAGGGACCGGGGCCGGGGCCGGGTGAGGTGGAGGGCTGGGCGGGGTCGGGGGGCGGTGGAAGACGGACGGGGTCGGGAGGAGGAGGCTGCGATCGGCATGGGGCGCTCCTTGGGGGGCCGTGGGGAGGAATGACGGGCGACCGGGAGCAGGTTAGACGATCCGCAGGCCGTCGGCAAACCGGCACGAGGCGTGACGCGGCGGCCGCTAACAGCCCAGTTTACGGGAACGTCATACCACCCGCATTCCCGACCGTTCAGAAAGGCCTTGCCTCCGATGCCCGCGACGTCCGCCCTCCGCCGCACCGTCCGCTTCGCCGTCCTGGCGCTCGGCCTCGCCCTCCTCCTCCCTGCCCTCGGCACCGCAAACGCGTCCGCCCAGCAGGAACCGCCCGCCGACCCCCCTCCCGGCTGGGAACCGACGGCCATCGACTACTCCAACGTCCCGTATCCGCATCCCGTCAACTACATGAACGTCGACCTGATGGGGCTGGACCACCGGATGGCCTACATGGACGTCGCGCCAACGGGGGAAGCGAACGGGCGCACGGTGGTCCTTTTCCACGGGATGAACTTCTTCGCAGCCGCCTTCGCCCCGACCATCAGCGCGCTGGCGGACGCCGGTTTTCGGGTGATCGCGGTCGACCGCCTCGGCTACGGTCGCTCTTCCAAACCCCTGATCCACTACAACCTGCATATCCCGGCAAGAAACACGAAGGCACTGCTCGACGAACTCGGTCTTGAGCGCGTGGCCATCGTCGGGCATTCCATGGGCGGAATGGTGGCGACCCGCTTCGCGTCGACCTATCCGGACGTCACGTCACACGTGGTCATGGTGAATCAGATCGGCCTGAGCGATACTCGGCCGGGAAGGCAGTGGACCGACCCGGAGGATGCCTACCGTTCGGTGCTGGAGGGCACAACTTACCGTTCGGTGCTGGCCGGGCACCGGCGTTACTACCCCAACGGCTGGCGCGACGAATACCTGCCCTGGGTCATGTACCAGTACGGACTCACCCTGAGCGGCGACTGGCCGCGCATGGCCCGGGTGCGGGCTTCCCAGCGGCGAATCCTGTTCGAGGACCCGGTCGTGCACGAATGGCAGTACATCGGGACCAAGGCGCTGGTGATCGGCGGCTCCGAGGACCGGCTGGTGCGCGACTACCCCGCCGCCGCGCGCAACGTGGCCGAGCAGCTGCAGAACGCCGAGCTGGTGCTCTTCCCGGGCGCAGGCCACTCCCCCCATTTCGAGATCCCGGAGGAGTTTCACGCCGAGCTGATCCGGTTCCTGCGCTCGGATCCGGACGAGCCTGCGGATCAGAGGTGGAGATTCCCTCAGTGAGCCGGCTGGGGATCGAACCCAGGACCTACGGATTAAAAGTCCGTTGCTCTACCAACTGAGCTACCGGCTCGCCGAAAAACTAACGCACGTCCGGGGCGGGCGGGACACCTCGGCGGGGCAGCGGGATCCTTGGCCGGCGCGGCAGGACAGTTCGCCGGGGCGCCCTTCCCGTCAGTCGCGGGCCAGATCGGCGAACGGCAGTTCCAGCTGCAGCAGCCCGAAGGTCGTGCGGTGATGCGGTGTCAGCCCCGACTCCCGCAGGGCCGATCTGTGGCGGCGGGTGGCGTAGCCCATGTTGCGCTCCCATCCGTAGTCCGGATAGCGGGCGGACAACAGGGTCATGAGGCGGTCGCGGCAGACCTTGGCCACGATCGACGCGCACGCGATCGAGTGGACCCGCGCGTCACCCCCGACCACCGCGTCGTGTTCCCATCCCAGGTCCCGGACCGGCAGGCCGTCCACCACCACATGGTCCGGCGTGACCGGAAGGCGCGCCAGGGCGCGGGTCATCGCCCGGGTGGTGGCGCGCAGGATGTTCAGCCGGTCGATCTCGCGCACGGACGCGGCACCAAGCGCAATCGCCGCAGCGCGAGCCTCGATCTCGGTGGCGATTTCCGTTCGGCGTGCCGGGGTTAGCGCCTTGGAGTCCGTCGCGCCAGCGATCGCGACATCTTCGGCAAGGATGACTGCGGCCGCCACAACCGGACCCGCCAGCGGCCCGCGACCGACCTCATCGACTCCTGCAACCCGCGCGACGCCGCGCGCCCAAAAGTCCCGCTCGTAGTCAAGAATGCCGGAGCGGGATTCCACGATCCCGGCGCACTAGTTGGGCCGGTGAGTACGTCTCTCCTTGATCCGGGCGGCTTTCCCGCGCAGACCGCGCAGGTAGTAGAGCTTCGCCCGGCGCACGCGTCCACGCCGCACGACCTCGACGCCGCCCACGGTCGGCGCATGGACCGGGAAAACGCGTTCGACGCCGATGCCGCCCGAGAGCTTGCGGACGGTGAAGGTCTCGCCCATGCCGGAACCCCGGCGCACCAGGCAGACGCCTTCGAAGACCTGGATGCGCTCCTTCTGTCCTTCGCGCACCCGGTAGAGGACCTTGATCGTGTCGCCGGGGGCGAAGTCAGGGAGGTCGCTCCTCGCCTGTTCCATATCGAGTTGGTGGAGGACGTCCGCCATGGCCGGGCTCCCTCGTCGTAGCTGTTAGCCGTCGTACACCCTGCAAGATCGTAGCCTTGAAAGGTAGAAACAGCCGCGATTTTTTGGAACCCCGGTAAGCGGGGGCGACGCAATGGCACGAAGGGCACGACGCATCCTCCAGCCGTCGCCGGCATCCCACCGGCAACCCTCGGAACCCTTGCGAGTGTCTCAAGCGCACTGACACACGATCACCGCAAGGGAGGAGAGGACAATGCGCAGGCCGGGTACCGATTTGATGGCGACAGGGGTGATCGTGGGGAGCACGGCGCTGGCCGTGGCCGCGACGCTTGCGTTTACGCGCGCGAGCCCGATGGAAACGCAGGACTCGATGATGATGTGCTCGCCGCACGAGGCTCACTGGTCGGTGATGTACGCGGTGACCGTCGACGGGGACGCAGTGAAGAGCACACCCGCCAACTGGCGTTTCCACACGCGATTTCATGGGCCACGAGCGTCGCACGAAGCCACTCACCGCTGCAGGCACCTGACCCTCGTCACCCCGCAGGCGACGCCGACCGCGAATCGACTGACTGTCGAACTAGGCGAGGCCGCCGACCAGGTCGCCGAGGCGGCCGATCGCGTCACCGCAGCGGCCGACGGCGCCGAGTCGGCGAAGGAACGGGCGGAAGCGTTGCGGAAGCGCCTGGAGGCGATCAGGGAACTCGCTCGGCAGCAGCGAGAGTTGCGGGAAGCGGTGGCGAAGAAGATCGAAGCGGACCGGGCCAGGGAGCACTGAACCGCCGCGTCGGGCGGCCTGCCGACATCGCAGATGGCAGCTACGACCGCTTGCGCGTAAGCCTCTCCGATTCGGCCGCGCGCCACTCCTCGATGCGCCGGTGGTCCCCGCTGCGCAGTACTTCCGGCACCTTCATGCCCCGGTAGTCCGCCGGCCTGGTGTAGGACGGCGCGGATATCGCGTCACCGTCATAGAACGAATCGGAGGACGCCGACTCGTGGTCGCCGAGCGCCCCGGGCAGCAGGCGCACGACCGCGTCGATCATTGGCAGCGCCGCCACCTCGCCCCCTGAAACCACGAAGTCACCCAGCGACAGCTCTTCCGTGGCCAGGTGGTCGGCTACACGCTGATCCACGTCCTTGTAGTGCCCACAGAGGAAGGTGACCTCCGGCTCGAGCGACAGCCGGACCGCGTCGTCGTGGCGGAATCGCCGCCCGCGGGCGGACAGCAGCACAATGGGGCCTGCCGGACCGAGATCGTCGATCGCTTCGAAGAACGGCTCGGGCTTCATCACCATGCCGGCGCCGCCTCCGTAGGGCTGGTCGTCGACCGTACGGTGCACGTCGTGGGTGTAATCCCTCAAATCGACAACGTGGTAGGAAACCAGCCCGGACGCTGCGGCCCTTCCGGGAATGCTGGCCCGAAGAGGCGTTGTGAAGACGTCGGGAAAGATGGTCACCACGTTGACGCGCATCAGGAAAGCAGTCCTTCGGGCGGATCCACCACGACCCTGCCTTCCTCCCGGTCGAACTCGACGACCATCTCGGGGATCAGCGGGAGCATCAAGTCGCCGTCGGGACCCGCCACCTCGAGCAAATCGGCGGGCTTCAGCGCATACACCTCCCGGACGCTGCCAAGCACCGACCCGTCGCGCGTCACGACGGTGGACCCCAGGAGCTCGTGATAGAAGATCTCGTCCTCGGCCAGTTCGTCCATCGCTTCGAACGGCCGGAGGAGATACCGGCCCCGCAGTTGTTCCGCGGCCGTCCGATCGGCGATCCCCCGGAAGCGGGCCAGAAAGCCCTTCCGGTAGGGCCGAACGGTCTCGATGGTGAGCGGCGCGAGGTCGGGCGACGGTGTTTGTCCCTCGTCGTCCGCCGGGAAGTGAACCACTCCGGGAGCGAAATGCGTCTCCGGATAGTCCGTCAGCGGCCAGACGAACAGCTCGCCCTGTGTGCCGTGGGGCTTGTTGAGGTGGCCCACGACCAGGAAGGGAGGGTTGTCGCCGCTGGCCACGGGCGACTACGCGGTTTCGCCCTCCGCGGGCTCGGAAGCGGCTTCGGCGGGGGCATCCGTCTCGGCTTCGGGCGCGGCGTCCGCCTCGGCTTCAGGCGCGGCGTCCGCTTCGGCTTCGGGCGCGGCGGCGGCTTCGGGCTCGGATTCCGCTTCGGCCTCGGCAGTGGCGGCGGGCTCCGCGGCTGCGTCTGCTTCTTCGGACCCGGCCTCGTCTTCGGGTTCCGCTTCAGCCTCGGCGGCAGCCTCGGGGGCCGCGTCCGCTTCGGCTTCAGGCGACGCTTCGGCTTCGGCCTCGGGGGCCTGGCCGTTCTCGGCGGCCACGGCACCGGCGGCCCGGTCTCCCAGAGCCACACTGTCGTCCCCACCGGCCCTGGCCTTCGTGACCAGGTTTCCGACCGTCCGGGTCAAAATGGCGCCCTGACCGAGCCAGTAGTCGACCCGGTCCAGGTCGACGACCAGACGAGCCGGGTCGGAGATCGGGTTGTAGTACCCCAGGTTCTCGACGAACCGGCCGTCCCTGGGGGAGCGGCTGTCGGCGACAACAATGCGGTAGTGTGGCTGCTTCTTTTTTCCCATCCGCCTGAGGCGAATCTTTACTGACATTTTCTCCCTGCCGGGTTTTCCGGGATTACAGCTGGGGCATCAGCCCCTTCATTCTCTTCATCATCTCTTCCATCTCGGCGAACCGCTTCATGAGCCGGTTCACCTCCGACACGGGCCGGCCGCTTCCGCGGGCGATCCGCTTCCTGCGCGACCCGTTGAGGATCTCCGGACGGTGCCGCTCTTCGGGCGTCATCGACAGAATGATCGCCTCGATGTGCTTCATCTTCTTCGGGTCCACGTCGTTCGCCGAGAGCGAGCGGGGCACCCCCGGAACCAGCTTCAGCAGCTGGTCCAGCGGGCCCATCTTCTGCACCTGCCGCATCGCGACGAGGAAGTCCTCCAGGGTGAAGCGCCCCTTCCCGAGCACCTTGTGCTGAAGGGCTTCCGCCTCGCCGGCATCGACGACCGCCTGCGCCCGTTCGACCAGTCCGACAACGTCCCCCCGCTGGAGGATGCGGCCGGCGATCCGCTGCGGGTCCACGGCATCGAGCGCGTCCATGCCCTCGCCGGTGCCGACGAACTTGAGCGGCTTGCCGGTCACGCTCCGGATCGACAGTGCCGCTCCGCCGCGCGCGTCGCCGTCCATCTTGGCCAGGACGAAGCCGGTCAGATCGAGGACCCGGTCGAAGCCCTCGGCGATTCGCACCGCTTCCTGACCGGTCATCGCGTCCGCGACCAGAAGGATCTCGCGCGGTTTCAGCGTGTCCTTCAGCCGCGCCAGTTCGTCCATCATGGGCTGGTCGATCTGGAGCCGCCCCGCCGTATCGACGATGAGGACGCCGGCCTTCGTGCGACGCGCGCGGTCATGGCCGTCCTTCGCCACGGCCACCGGATCGGTGGCGCCCTCCAGGAAGTGCACCGGCACCCCCACCTGCCTGCCGAGCACCCTCAGCTGATCGACTGCTGCGGGCCGGTACAGGTCGCACGCCGCAAGCAGCGGTGACCGTCCCTGCCGGGCGAGCCTCCTGGCGAGCTTCGCCGCCGTGGAGGTCTTTCCGGAGCCCTGGAGTCCCACCAGCATGACGACGGTGGGAGGAGCCGGCGACCACGTCAGCGCGGTCTCGCCTTCGCTGCCGATCAGCGCAGCCAGTTCGTCGTTTACGATCTTGACGATCTGCTGCCCGGGCGAGACCGATTTGAGCACCCGCTCGCCCAGCGCCCTTTCCTGGACCCGCTTCAGGAAGTTCCGCGTAACCCTGAAGTTGACGTCGGCCTCGAGGAGGGCGAGACGCACCTCCCGGAGGCCGTCGCGGATCATGGGTTCGGTGAGGACTCCGCGCTGGCGAAGACGCCCCAGAACCCCGTCCAGTTTCCTGCTCAGATCTTCAAACATCAAAGTCCGCCGTGGGAGGCGGTACAGCCCTTAAAGATAGCTGGACGACTCACTGCCGACAAATCACCTGGCTTCGGCGGGTCCCGACCGACACCATCACAACGGGCGTCTCCACCAGCTCTTCGATCCGGTGCAGGTAGGCGCGCGCGTTGGCGGGGAGGTCGCTCATCGTGCGGGCGCCGGTCGTGGGGGTCTGCCAGCCCGGCAGGGTCTCGTAGACGGGTTCGGCGCCTTCCAGTTCCCGCACACCGGCCGGGAAGAGCGACTGCTCCACGCCCTCGATGCGGTAGCCGGTCGCGATCTTTAGCTCGGGCAGCGTGTCCAGGACGTCCAGCTTCGTGACCGCGATTCCGGTCAGCCCGTTCACGCGCGCCGAGTAGGAGGCCAGCACCGCGTCGAACCAGCCGCAGCGGCGGGGCCGGCCCGTCGTCGCGCCGAATTCGGCGCCCAGTTCGCGCACGACCTGGTCCATCTCGTCGTCGAAGGCCGTCGGCAACGGGCCGTTTCCGACCCGGGTCGTGTAGGCCTTGACCACGCCGACGACCGAGTCGATCGCCGTCGGGCCGATCCCCGTGCCCACCGCGGCGGCCCCGGCCGTGGTGTTGGACGACGTCACGTACGGGTAGCTGCCGTGATCCACATCCAGCGCCGTGCCCTGCGCGCCCTCGAGCAGGACGCGCCTGCCGTCCTTCAGCGCGCGCGCGATCTCGTCCCCCACATCCGTGGCCACCGCGGGCAGGCGATGCGAGAGGTCGAGCGCCGCCTCCACGGTGCCGGCGAGATCGGGGTCCGCGCCGAGTTCGCGCAACCGCATCCTCGCCCACTCCACCCCGCGAATCACCTTGTCGATGACGCTCCCGCGTTCGAGCAGGTCGGCGACCCGCAATCCGCGGCGACCGGTCTTGGCCTCGTACGCAGGGCCGATTCCCCGCCCGGTGGTCCCGATCTTGTCGCGCGCGGCGTCCTCCGCCGCCAGATCGAGCGCCTTGTGGTAGGGGAAGACGATGTGGGCGCGTGTGCTGATCCCGATGCGACCCCCCGGGTCGATCCCGCGTTCGGCAAGATCGTCGAGTTCGCCGAAGAACTGGGCCACATCCAGCACGACCCCGTTGCCGAGCAGGCACCGCTTCTCCGGGTGGAGCACGCCCGAGGGGACCTGGTGCAGCACGACGTGCTGGTCCCCGACGTGCACCGTGTGCCCCGCGTTGGCCCCCCCCTGATAGCGCGCGATGACGTCCACGTCGCCGGCGAGCACATCGACGATCTTCCCCTTGCCCTCGTCACCCCATTGGCAGCCCACAACGACCGTGCAGGATCCGTCGAGCGCACTCCGGTCCACTGAAGCCACCTTGAAGCCGCCGGTCAGGAAGTCGCGCCGACGGTCAGCACGCCGGCCTTGTCGAGGTGCTCGATGACCGCGTCGCGGCGGCCTTCCGCCAACGGCTTGAGGGGCGCCCGCGGTACGCCGCCGTGGTAGCCGAGCACGTCGAGTCCGTATTTCACCCCCGCGACGCCCATGCCCGCGACCACCGCGTTGTGAAGCGGCCCGACGCGCTCCTGGAGGGCGCCGGCGCCCGCCCGGTCACCGTTCACAAACAGCGTGTGGATGTCCGCGCTTTCGGCTGGCGCGAGGTTGGCCACGCCCAGGATGCCGCCAACCGCGCCGATTTCCAGCGACGCGTAAAGGAGGCTTCCGCTGCCGACAAGAACCTGGAAGCCGTGGCCGGTCTGCGTCACCAGCTCTCCCACCTTCGCCAGGGACCCGCGCGAGTCCTTGATGCCGATGATGTTCTCGTGCTCGGAGAGTTCGGCGATCAGGCCGGTGGGGAAATCCAGCGTGCTGAACCGCGTCGGCACCTGGTACACGATCACCGGGACCTCGGCGGCATCCGCCACGGCCACGTAGTGGTCCCGGACCACCTCGTCGCTCATCGCCCCCTTGTAGAAGGCGGGCGGCTGGACGAGCACCGCATTGAATCCCCGAGCCACGGCCATCGCGGTCAGCCGCAGGGTTGTACGCAACGATTCGGCACCGGTTCCCGCGACCAGCGTCATGTCGTCGGGCACGGCATCGCTGGCCACCGCCCAGCACCGGTCGCGCTCCTGCTCGTCGAGGAAGACGGCTTCACCCGTGGAGCCGCCGACGACGAGTCCACTGACCCCGGTCGTCGCCCACTTCTCGATGTTCGCCCTCAGGCCTTCCAGGTCGACCTCGCCCGTGACCGGGTGGAAGGGCGTGGTCGTCGGGATCATTACTCCGCTGATGTCTATGGTACCGCTCCTTGTGGTTGGAATACGCCGAGTTTCTCCCTCGCGAGCGCCAGCGTCTCGCCCGCCATGGCACGCGCCTTCCCCGCCATCTGCATGATCCGTCCGTCCAGATCGGTTTCGCGCCGCAGGATGTCGGTCCGGCGCTCGCGCATCCGGGTGGTGAGCGCGACCAGGGCATCGGCCGTCCGCCCCTTCAGGTCAACGTAACGCAAGGTACCCGCGAAGTAGTCCGCACGCATCTGCTCGGCATCGTCCGCGTGACCGCAAGCAGTCAACATGGTCAGGAGGTTTTCGATACCGGGGCTGGCCTGCAGGTCTCCGCCGTCGTCCGCACCTGCCGCACCGCCCGTCGCCGGCTTGCCGGAGTCGGTCACGGCCGACCGGATCTTCCTGCGAATCGAGTCCTCCTCCTCGAAGAGGCCGATATAGTGCCGTGGCCCGAGGCTCTTGCTCATCTTGCGGGTCGGGTCGGCGGTGGACAGGACCTTGGTGACGGGCGTGTGCAGGGTCTCGGGTTCGGGGAAGAGATAGCCGAAGCGCGAGTTGAATCTACGGGCGATCCCCCGGCTGAGTTCCAGATGCTGCGACTGATCCTGGCCGACGGGCACGCAGTCGGATCGATATGCGAGGATGTCGGCCGCCTGGAGCACGGGGTAGAAGAGCAGTCCTGCGGAAACGAAGGCTCCGGAATCGTCGGCCAGTTCGCCCTTGAGGAGGCCGGATTTCTCCTTGAACTGGGTCATGCGCGACAGGTCGCCGAGGGATGTGAGCGTGGCCAGCATCCAGCAGAGCTCGGTCTGCTCCGGCACTGTCGACTGGATGTAGACCGTCGTGCGCTCGGGGTCGATGCCGGCAGCCAGCAGGCTCACGAACATCTCGCGCGACGCACGCCGCAGTCCCTCCGGGTCGTAGCTGCCCGTCATGGCGTGAAGATCCACGACGCAGTAGACGCAGTCGCACTCGTCCTGCAGCCTCACCCAGTTCTGCACGGCCCCGAAGTAGTTGCCGACGGTCATGACTGCGGTCGGCTGAATGCCGGAGTAGACGCGTTTGCGAGGGGGCATGGGTGGGTTGGGATCTGGTGTTGCGGGTTGGCGAACGGATCGTTGCGGGGCGCCGGGCAAGGCGCGACGCGGTTGTTACTGGCCGGAGCTAAGTTAGCGTAGCGGGGCCCGGAGTTCGACCCCGCGGACGGGCGGGGACCCCTGCACCTCGAGACCCTTCGGATTCAAACATGCGAGAAAGATCGGACGTTTTGCTGGCGACCGCACGCGAGGCGGCGCGGGTGGCGGCATCGGTGCACGAGGCCGCGGCCGGCGACGGCAATCGGCGATGGGTGAACGAGAAGACGATGTCCAGCGACTTCGTATCGGACGTGGATATGAAGGCGCAGGAGGCCGCGCTGGAAGTCATCGCCACTCGGCATCCGCGTCATCACATCCTCGCCGAAGAGGAAGGGGGCGGGCGGCCCGGCGCCGAAGGCACCGAGTACCTGTGGCTCGTGGATCCGCTCGACGGCACGACCAACTTCCTGCACGGCCACCCCTATCACGCGGCATCGGTGGCGGTCTGGGACGGGGAAGGCCCCCTCGCGGCGGCGGTCGATGCGCGCGCGCTCGGCAGGACGTGGTTCGCCACGCGGGGACGGGGCGCGTACGAGAACGGCAAGCGGATCGAGGTCAGCCGCACCTCCCGCACCGACCGCTACCTGCTCGGAACCGGCTTCCCCTTCAAGGCGCACGATGTGCTCGCGCCCTACCTGGCCGAACTGGACCGGGCGCTGCGGCACACCTCGGGCGTGCGGCGCACCGGGGCCGCCGCGATCGACCTGGCCTACGTCGCCAACGGCATCCTGGATGGCTTCTGGGAAGCGCGACTGGCCCCCTGGGACTTCGGCGCGGGGGTGCTGCTGGTGACCGAGGCCGGGGGCGTGGCGGAGCGCGTCGAGGGCGGGCGGCTCGACGCGACGCCGGGCTCGGTCATGGCGGCCAACACGCGGGAGGGGCTGACCCGGTTGCGGGAGGTGCTGCTGGGACGGTGAGGGGGCCTATCCCCCCACCAGCGCGTTGTGCAGGATGTCCCGGTCGATTATGGCCCGAGCATCATGATGCGGCGATCCGGGTGGCGGGTCGATTTATAGGGAGTTTAGCGATATTATGTTCCTGGCATAAACTGCCTAAACTCTGTATAACTGGAGACGATGGACCCCATACTGAACCCATACTCGCCAGGTGCTGGCATGCCCCCGCCGGAACTGGCGGGCCGCGAGGACGTGCTGGACAAGGTCCGCATCGCGCTGGGTCGGGTCCGGGCCGGCCGACCGACGAAGAGCGTGATGCTGATCGGGCTCCGAGGCGTCGGCAAGACCGTCCTGTTGTTGCGAATGCGGGATCATGCGGAAGCCCATGGCCTTCTGCTATTGCAGGTGGAGGCCCCCGAATCGCGGTCCCTTCCCGCCATGCTCGCCCCTGGGCTCCGTCGCGTTCTGACACAGCTGGCCCGGAAACCCAGGACTCGCGAGGTGTCCCTGCGCGCGCTTCGCGCTCTGGCCGGTTTCGCGGGCGCGCTGAAGGTGAAATATCACGACATCGAGGTCGGTCTGGATCTGGATCCCGAACCTGGACTCGCCGACAACGGAGACCTGGAACTTGACCTGCAGGAACTGATGGAAGCCGTCGGCCAGGCCTGCCGTAGTGCCGATACAGGTCTGATCATAATCGTGGACGAGCTTCAGTATGTAGCCGAAGAAGAGCTCGCGGCGCTGGTCGTCGCCCTTCACCGGACTGCACAGCGCCAGCTTCCGGTCATACTGCTGGCTGCGGGTCTGCCACAGCTTCGTGGTCGGCTCGGCCGGGCCAAGTCGTATGCGGAGCGCCTCTTCGACTTCCCCGCGGTTGGACCGCTCCCTCCGGCAGCGGCGGCTCAGGCGATCGCAAAGCCGGCAGCAGCACTGGGTGTCGAGTACACGGACGACGCGATATCGCGGATCTTCCAGGAGTCCGAGGGCTACCCCTACTTCCTCCAGGAGTGGGGCCGACACGTTTGGGACATCGCCAAGCGCTCCCCGATAGAGCGCGAGGACGTGGTGGCCGCTACCCCTGCCACCGTCGCCACCCTGGACGAGAGCTTCTTCATGGTGCGGTTCGACAGGCTGACACCCTCGGAGAAGCGCTACTTGCGTGCCATGGCCGAACTCGGTGCCGGACCGCATCGCTCGGGCGACATTGCTTCACAACTGGGCCGCGCGGTCACCTCGCTCGGTCCGGTACGCGCGCAACTGATCTCGAAAGGAATGGTGTGGAGCCCGGGCCACGGCGACACCGCCTTCACCGTGCCACGCTTCGACGGGTTCATGCACCGGATCATGCCGGGGGAGCGGTGGCGGTAGCCGGCTGCCGCGCCACAGCCTACCGCCCAGCCGCCACCTTCCCCGCCGTCACCGCCGCCGGGTCGCTCACGATGAACATGCGGAAGCCCTGTGCGATCCGTTCGGCGACATCGTCGACGCCCGCGGTGATGCCGCACGGTACGCCGTGGGCCTGGCACGCCGCCAGCACGGTCTGGATCGCGCCCTCCACCGCCTCCATGTCGCCTTCGTAGGAGCGGCGCAAGTCGCCCGGGCCGGCGAAGACGACGCTCACGCCCGGTGTCGCGACGATCTCGTCGACGCGTTCGACCCCGCTGCGATCCTCGACGATCAGGATGCTGAGCAGCGTGCCGGATGCGTTGCCCGGCCAGAGCTCGTCGCCCATCACCGAGACCGCCACGGCGGCGTCCTCCGCCGATTCGACATGAGGGAAGACGATCGCCGCCACGTCCGCGTCGAGCGCCTCGGCGACGTTGGCCCCGGCTGCGTCCACGCCGTTTCTGATCGGCGGCACGCGCAGGATCAGCGGGTGCGGCGCCTCGGTCCCGGACCCTTCCGCGATGCCCGACATGTAAACTCTGGTTGACATAATGTCGAACGGACCGGACTCCAGGGAGTAGAAAACGAAGTCCAGTTCCCGGTTCTGGCCCATGAGCGCGCCCTGCTCGGCAGTGGTCGGACCGGAAAAGACGCCGAAGACCGCCTGGCCGTCGGCGAGGAGCTGGGCCAGGGCCGACGCGTCGGCAGCGGTGGCGGCCTCGGGAGCGTCGGCCTGTTCGGGAGCGGCGCATCCGGCAGCGGTGAGGGCGGTGACGACGCTGACCGCCAGCGACGGGAACAGGTGCATGTACGGGGTCTTCGGCGTGCGCGGGGACATGGCATTCAGGCCGTGTTCGAGTGTGGCAACCGGTTCGGTGACCGGCTCGGGCCAAGTCTACGGCTCGGGGCCGGGCGAGAACAGAGGCCAGGTGCGGCGCGCCCGGCCGCACAGCGGCGGTGCCCCATCTGGTTCAGCCCGGCAAAGATGCGTACCTTTTTCGCCCGCAATCGACCTGTTTAGGAGATCGTCACACTCTAGACCCAAGGAGTAGCAACATGGCGAAAGCGAACGTCGCGATCGGCGCAGCCCTGGCAGCCGCAGTCCTCGTGGCCGCTGTGCCCGAGACCGCGGAAGCCCAAAGTGCAGCGCACCGTCACATCGGCCATGTCGGGGACATGTTCAACGGCACCCCGGACAACGTCGGGCTGCTCGCGGCCGCCCAGGCGGAGGCGGAAGTCGCCGCCCAGCATGCGGGCCTGGCGGCTGGATCCGACGATCTGGCCGGGATTCAGCGGCACACTACCCACGTGCTGCACGCGATCGATCCGTCGACCTCCGAGCGGGGGCCCGGCAAGGGGTATGGGCTCGCGCGGGCGGCTGGCGGATGCGCCCAGCACATCGGGATGGCCGGCGGATCCGACGACGCTTCGGACGCGGTCAAGGCGCATTCGAATCACGTCGGCACGAGCTGCAGCAATGTCGCGATGTGGGCCGAGAGCATCGCCGAGAAAGCGGCCGAGGTGGCCGCGGCGACCGACATGGCGGCTGCCAAGGCGCTCGCGGAAGAGATCGCCGCGATGGTCGACGCTGTCCTGAACGGCACGGATGCCGACGGCAACGGACGCGTGTCCTGGGGCGAGGGCGAAGGTGGTCTGGCCCAGGCGGCTACCCATCTGCGCCTGATGAAGGAGGCCGAGGGGCTGGGTTGACCACCTCGGAACATCCATGAGAACTGAACGAATCGTGAACACGGCGCGAGGTGCGTCCGCAATTCTGGTGGCGGGTGCGGTCTTGGTCAGCGTGGCCAGCCTGGGCGCGTCGGGGTCCCGCGGATCCGGCGGGATGCCGGCGCCGTTGGACGCGGCCGCACTGGACGTGCCCCAGGACACCATCAGCTTCGCCGACGACATCCTGCCGATCTTCCGCCAGCGCTGTGCCGAGTGTCACGGCGCCGAGGACGAAAACGGCGAGGTGCGCACCGAGGTCAGCCTGAACCTGCTCAACTACGAGCGGGTCATGATGGGGTCCGAATTCGGGACGGTCATCGAGGCGGGGGACCCGGCCAACAGCTTTCTGCTGGACATGATCACCGACGGGACCATGCCCGAGACGGGCGACCCGGTGCCCGAGGATGAGATCGCGCTGATCCGGGCGTGGATCGAGGCAGGCGCGCCGAACAACTGAGCCTGGCGGGGGCGGACGTGGTACGGCGGCGCGGGCCGGAACCCCGGCGGCGCGGGCCGGACGCGGCTATCGGCGCGAGGGCGCGGACTCGTTCCGCCGTCTCAGCCACTCCACGGCAAACAGCAGGAGCACCGCGAAGCCGATCAGGAATGTTGCGACGGCCAGGATCGCGGGGCTGATCTGCTCGCGGATGCCCGCCCACATCTGACGCGGAATGGTGCGCTGCTCGACGCCCGCCATGAACAGCACCACGACCACTTCGTCGAAGGACGTCGCGAACGCGAACAGCCCTCCTGACAGCACCCCCGGCGCAATCAGCGGCAGCTGCACCTTGCGGAAGGTGCGCACCGGGCCCGCCCCCAGGGACGCGGCCGCCCGGGTGAGGTTCCTGTCGAAGCCGGCCAGCGTGGCGGTCACGGTGATCACCACAAAGGGGATGCCGAGGGCCGTGTGCGCCAGGATCAGGCCCAGGTGGGTCTGCCCGAGGCCGATGCTCGAATAGAAGAAGAACATCCCGGCCGCGGCGATGATCACCGGGGTCACCATCGGCGAGATCAGCAGACCCGTGACAAGGCGGCGCGCGGGCATGTGCGCGTTCGTGAGGCCCAGCGCGGCGAGGATCCCCAGAACGGTGGCGAGTACTGTGGCCGAGATCCCGATCGTCAGGCTGTTCACGAGGCTCCGGCGCCATTCCTCGTTCTCCACGATCTCGCGGTACCAGCGCAGCGAGTACGCCTCCGCGTCGAAGCGCAGCATGCCCTCGGTGAAGGTGAAGTACGGCTCGGCGTTGAAGCTGAGCGGCACGATCACGAGGATCGGCGCCACAAGAAACAGGAACACCAGCGTGCAGAACGTCAGGTAGGCGTAGCGGCCCAGCGGCAGCTGGCGCGAACCGGCGGTCGAGGTCAGGGTGGGCACGGTGATCTCAGTTCAGGCTCAGCTGCTCGATGCCCACGAGGCGGTCGTAGAGCACGTACAGCACGAAGACCCCGGCCAGCATGATTCCGCCCAGCGCCCCCGCAAGTCCCCAGTTCAGCGACGTCTGCATGTGGTAGGCGACCATGTTGGAGATGAGCTGCCCGCTGGAGCCGCCGACGAGCGCCGGGGTGATGTAGTACCCGATCGCCAGGATGAAGACGAGGAGCGAGCCCGCGCCCACGCCGGGCAGCGTCTGCGGCCAGTACACGCGGCGAAACGCCTGTGCGGGCGTGGCGCCGAGGGAAGCGGCCGCGTCCATGTATCGGGGCGGGATGGCGCGCATGACCGAGTACAGCGGGAGGACCATGAACGGCAGCAGCACGTGCGTCATGGCGACGATCGTGCCGGTCATGTTGTAGATCATGGTGAGGCGGCCATCGTCGCCGACGAGGCCGATGGCGACCAGGATATCGTTGAGCACCCCTTGCGTTTGCAGCAGCACGATCCACGCGGTGGTGCGCACCAGCAGCGAGGTCCAGAACGGGACCAGGACGAGCAGCAGGAGGAGGTTCGCCCTGCGCGGCGGCGAGTGCGCGATCAGATGCGCGATCGGGTAGCCCAGCATGAGACAGAGCAGCGTGATCGCCCCGCTGACCCACAGCGTGCGCCACATCAGCGCCAGATAGATTCGCCGCTCCTCCGGCTGACGTGCCACGGAACCATCCGGCAGCCGCTGCATGTCGACGGCATTGAGGTAGTGGCGCGCCGTAAGGCGCTGCCCCGTAGCCCGGACGGCGTTCCACACCGCGGGCTGACCCCACGCCTCGTCCAGCTCCACCAAGACATCGCGCCAGGATCCCTCGGTCACGTCCTGCAACCCGCGCGCGGTCCGCGTGAACAGGCTGCGCATCCCGCTCTCGACGCGGTTGACCCGCCCGGCGACCTGTCCGAGCGTACGCTCCTCGCGGGCACGCTCCAACTCGCGCGCCATGGCCTCGTAGGCGGCCTCGGAAGGGAGTCCCTGGCCGTCCCACTCGGCAAGTACGCCCAGGGTTTCGGGAAGGGCGTCCGCCACCACGGGATCGTGCACGCTGCGGAGCAGCATCATCCCCAGGGGCGCGAGGAAGGTGACGCCGATGAAGAGCAGCAACGGCACCACCAGGAGCACGGCCCGCAGACGCTCCCGCTGCAACGGCGTGCGCGCGCTGGTCGGGCCATGTAATGAAAACATTACATTAAGTCAACTAAAGTATACATTTTGCGTCTTATGAGCTTCGCTCCGGGCGTTCAGCGCGCCAGCCAGGCGCTGAAGCGTTCGTTCAACTCGTCCTGGTTGTCCACCCACCACTGCCAGTCGTAGCGCAGCGAGCGATCCACGTTGCCGGGACTCGCGGGCAGGTGGGGCGCCATCTCCACGCCCGTCTCGACGTGGGTGGTGACCAGGGGCGCTCCGGACCGGCGCGTCGGGGAGTATGAAATGCGCCGTCCCACCGCGGCCTGCGACTCGGCGCGGCTGGCAAAGGCGACGTACCGAAGCGCCGCGTCCAGCCTTGGCGTGCCCGCCACGATGCCGATTTGCCCGACGTCGAGCAGCTGTCCGTCCCAGACGATCACGAACGGCTGATTCTCGAGCACCTGCGCATTGAAGATGCGGCCGTTGTAGGCCGTGCTCATCACGACCTCCCCGTCCGCCAGCATCTGCGGCGGCTGGGCGCCGGCCTCCCACCAGATCACCTGGTCCTTGATGGTGTCCAGCTTGCGAAAGGCGCGATTCAGGCCCTCCGGCGTGTCGAGCACCGCGTACACCTCGTCCAGCGGGACACCGTCGGCGATCAGCGCGAATTCCAGGTTGACCTGAGGGACCCGCCGCATTCCCCGCCGTCCGGGAAACCTGTCCAGGTCGAAGAAGTCCGCCATCGTCGCGGGCTTCTCGCCGGGGATGTTCTCCGAGTTGTAGGCGTATACCGTCGACCAGTAGACGGCTCCCACTCCGCAGTCGGTCTGGGAGTCCGCAGAGAAATCGTCCTCCGCCGGCGTTCCATCCGGCCCCGGCGGCATCGAGGCGATGTCGATCAGCTCCAGGAGCCCCTCGTCGCATCCCCGCACCGCGTCCGCAATCTCGAGGTCCACAACGTCCCAGTGAATGTTGCCCACGTCCACCTGGGCTCGAATCTGCGCGAGTCCGCCGTTGTAGTCCTCCACGTTGATCCGGATCCCGGTCTCCGCCGTGAAGGGGATGTTGATGCCTTCGTTCACCGCCCGGCCGTAGGAGCCTCCCCAGGAGACGGTCGTGAGCGACTGCCCCTGGGCCCCCTGGAAAGCGCCGGCGCATGCAACGACCAAAAGCGTGGCCAGTGCCGCGAGGCCGCCGCGAGGATCCGGGGGGAGGCGGCACCGGCCGGGCGTGCGCGGCCGTCCGGAACGGCGAGCCCGAAACTCAGGTGGTTTCGTCATCTTCTTCCTTTCGGTCTGACTTGGTTTCGTAGTCGAGGATCCGGCAGTCGGTCACCGTCCAGCCGACGCGGACGGTGTCGCCCACCAGAATCCCGCCGTGCCCCACGATATTGGGGATCTTGGCGATAAAGTCCTTGCGGCCGCAGGCATCCATGTGCACCCGCAGGTGGTCGCCCAGAAACGCCAGGTCGCGGACGGTGGCACCAACCTGGTTGCCGAAAGTTCCCGGTTCGGGGTTGACCGAAATCCGTTCCGGACGGATCGACAGGGTCACCAGGTCGTCGGGATTGCAGTCCACCACCCGCAGGGCGCGAATGTACTCCCGGCCGGTATCCACGTCGCAGAGCGCACCGTCCACCGACACCACCCGCCCGTGCAGGCGGTTGTTCTCGCCGATGAAGCGCGCCACGAACGCGCGCTCGGGCTCTTCGTAGAGGACTTCCGGAGAGGCGATCTGTTCGACTTCTCCATCCTTGAGGACGGCGATCCGGTCGGACATGACCATCGCCTCCTGCTGATCATGCGTCACGTACACGATCGTGACTGCCAGCTCGCGGTGGATGCGGCGGATCTCGTACTGCATCTCCTCGCGCAGGCTCCGGTCCAGCGCGCCGAGAGGTTCGTCCATGAGGACAAGGCTCGGTTCGAAGACCAGCGCGCGAGCGATCGCCACGCGTTGCTGCTGCCCGCCGGAGAGCTGGCCGGGACGCCGGTCCTCCATGCCTTCGAGGCGGACGAGCTTCAGCGCGCGCTCGACCCGCTCGTGCCGCTCCTCCGCGTCCATGCCCCGCACCTCGAGAGGAAAGGCGAGGTTCTGTCCGACGGTCATGTGCGGAAAGAGCGCATAGTTCTGGAATACCATCCCGATGCCGCGGCTTCGCGGGGGAAGGTCCTCGACCGACTCGCCCTCGATGCGAATGCGTCCCGACGTCGCGGACTGAAAGCCGGCCAGCATCATCAGGATCGTGGTCTTGCCCGACCCCGAGGGCCCGAGCAGGGTGACGAACTCGCCCCTGGCGACCCGGAGGTTGAAGTCCTTGACGACCAGCGTGGTGCCGTCGTAGCTCTTGCTGACCCCCTCGAACTCGACGTGCGGGGAATTGGCCATGGCTGGTGACATGGGCATTCAGGAGCCGGCCGCGCGCCGCTCCGCCTCGATGAACCGGTCGATGTGGCTCTCCAGGACGGTGATCGGCAGCGATCCCGGCCCGAGCACGGCTTCGTGGAAGCGGCGCAGGTCGAAATCGTCTCCCAGTTCCGCTTCCGCCTGGCGCCGCAGACCCAGAATGGCGCGCTTGCCCATCTGGTAGCCGAGCGCCTGTCCCCACATGTCGGTCGAATAGCGCAGGGACTCGGACGCGATCTGGGTCTCGGAGTCGAAGATGTGGTCGCGCATGTACTGGCGGCCCTCTTCCAGCGTCCAGCCGAGCAGGTTCATGCCCGTGTCCACGACGAGCCGGGTAGCGACGAAGACCTCCATCATGTAGGCCCCGTACTCGCTCAGGGGGTCGGCGGCGAGAAAGCCCGAGTCGATGCCCAGGAAGGTCGAGTACATGCCCCACCCTTCCGTGTACGCCGTGTGCATGCCGTTGCGCCGCACCGCGGGGAGGGCGTCGTTGGCGTACTGGCGCGTGATGTGGAAGTGGTGGCCGGGAAAGAGTTCGTGAAGCGAAATCCCGGCGTAGGTCAGCCAGCTGCGCTGGTCCAGATTGGAGCCGTTGAAGTTGTAGTAGCCGACCGGGTCGTTCGGGGTGGGCGGGTTGTAATAGCCGAAGGTCTGGGAGCCCTCCAGGGCCGGATCGAGTCGCCGGGCGCCGAAGGGGGCGTCGGGCCTGGTGAGGAAGAACTCGTCCCAGCGCTCGAAAAAGCGCCGGGAGGGCGAATCGAAGCGTTCCCGCACCTCTTCCACGGTCTTGGGGAAGTAGTCCGGGTTGCTCGGGATATGGCGCCTGAAGTCGTCGATCGACCCTTCGAAGCCGATGCGCGCCTGGACCGCGAGCATCTGCTCCTCGACGTCAGCCACGTTCTGGAGGCCGATCTCGTGAATCTCCTCCGGGGTGATGTCCATGGTGGTGTGCGCGCGCACGAGGTAGCGGTACGCCGCCTCGCCGCCGGGCTGGCGCGACAGGCCGACCTCGGGGGCGGCGGCATCGCGGTATTCGCCGTCGAGGAAGGCGGCGAGGCGCTCCAGCGCGGGGTTGATCTCGTCCGCGACGATGCGCTCGCCCTCGGCGAAGAACGCCGCCGTGCCACTTCCCGCGTCCGGATCCCCGCCCTGAGCCCCGAGGCGCGCTTCCGCCACCGCGAAGGGACCGGTGGAAAACGGGGCGATACTCGCACGAACAATCCCCACCACGGCATCCATGTTGGGCTCGGGCACGGTGATGCCCCGCTCCATCTGGCCGCGCGCATGCGACTCGACGAATGTGACCGCCTCGGGCACCTGGCCGAGGAGCGTGAGGTAGACCTCGCGGCCCGGGTCATCGGCCACCGGCACCATGCCGAAGAGCTGGCGCAGGGCCCCGATCGGCGACGAATACGGCGTGAGGACGTTCGTGATGACCCAATAGTGATCGAGGCCCTCGATCGTCATCTCCGCACCGCGGCGCAGCACTTCCCAGGTGATCCGGTCGTCGGCGTCGAGGGCGTCGGCGTCGATTCCGTCGAGGCGGTCGAGAACCGCGCGGCTGAAGTCGGCGTCGGCCTGGGCGCGCTCGAGCGTGGGAATCGGCAGGCGTTCCAGGGGCAGGCCCTCCCGCGCCCGCGCCCGCAGATCGACCTCCAGCTGTCGCTGCCAGACGTCCTCGGCAACGGCCGCCAGCGTCTGCGAGGGATCGGCCGTCTCCCCTGGATCGGCGCAGGCCATGGCCGACGCGCACAGTGCAAGCAGAACGGCGACGGGCTTCGACGCAACGGGCTTCATCGGGGCTACCTCCCCTTCCGGGTCGCCATCTCCTCTTTCAACTCGGCGACGGTGACGACCCGCTGCTGACCGTCGTCGCTCCGCAGCGTGATCGTCTCGGTGAAGATGTTCACGCTGATCACGCGCTCGTAGCCGAGGCCCGTGCGGATCTTCCTGCCCTCGCGGGGGAACCGGCGGCGGGCCTCCACGTAGCTCTGGTGTTCGTACATCAGGCAGCACATGAGACGGCCGCAACACCCGGAAATCTGGGCCGGATTGAGCGAGAGGCTCTGGTCCTTGGCGAGCTGCAGGCTTACCGGTCTCAGTTCGGGGAGCCAGGTGGAGCAGCACAGCTCGCGCCCGCACCGCCCCACCCCGCCCAGCAGCGCGGCCTCGTCGCGGACGCCGATCTGCCTGAGCTCGATACGGGTGCGGAAGGCGCGCGCCAGGTCACGGACGAGCGCGCGGAAGTCCACCCGTTTCTCGGCGGTGAAATAGATGATCAGCTTCTTGCGGTCGAACTGCCATTCGGTCTCGGTGACCTTCATCTTGAGACCGTGGCGCGCCACGTGCTCGCGCGTCTCCAGCCGGGCGCGCCGCTCGTCGTCGGCCTTGTGACGCGCACGCGCCACCTCCTCGGTCCCCGCACGCCGGATCACGCGCAGCGACGGCGTGGGCGTCGCACAGCCGCCCGACGAAGAGCACTTCCGCTCGGCGATGCTTCCCAGCGCGGTCACACGTCCCAGGTCCTCCCCGCGGTCCGACTGCACGATCACGCTGTCGCCCGGTGACAGCTCGAGCGCGTCGAACCGGAAATAGCCCCGGCGCGTGCCCTTGAAGCTCACCTCCGCGAAGCCGGACATCCTGCTAGCAGCCTTTGTCCACGGCCACTACACCTCGGTCCATTCGCCCAGGGCTTCGTACTTCGCCCAACGCCGCGCCACCATGTCGTCGGGCTTCATCGCGCCGAGTTCGTCGAGGTGGCGCTGCAGGGCGCCCGCGAGCGCGGCCATGGTGGACGGGGGATCGGCATGGGCTCCGCCCGGAGGCTCGGGAATCAGTTCGTCCGCCACGCCCAGCGCCAGCAGGTCGGACGACGTGAGCCGCAACGCCTGCGCGGCCTTCTCCCGCTCGTCGGCGGAACGCCAGAGGATGGCGGCGCAACCCTCGGGCGAGATCACCGAGTAGATGGAATGCTCGAGCACCAGGATGCGGTCCGTGACGCCCAGGGCCAGCGCCCCTCCGGAGCCGCCCTCGCCGATCACCACCGAGATCGTGGGGACTCGCAGGCGGGCCATCTCGCGCAGGTTCGTGGCGATCGCCTCCGCCTGGCCGCGCTCCTCCGCGCCAAAGCCCGGATAGGCGCCCGGAGTGTCGATCATTGTGACGACCGGGCGGCCGAACTTCTCGGCCATGCGCATGAGGCGGAGCGCCTTGCGGTAGCCCTCCGGGTGGGGCATGCCGAAGTTGCGGCGCAGGTTCGCCTTCATGTCACGGCCCTTCTGGTGGCCGATCACCATGATGGATTGTCCGTTCAGCCGGGCCCATCCACCCACGATCGCCTCGTCGTTGCGATAGCCCCGATCGCCCTTGAGCTCGAACCAGTCGGTGAAGATGTCCGATATGTAGTCCAGGGTGTACGGGCGCTTCGGATGGCGGGCCACCTGCACCTGCTCCATGGGAGTCAGGTTGCGATACGTCTCGTCGCGGAGCACTTCGAGCTTGGCGGTCAGGACGCGGACCTCGTCCGCCACGTCCAGGCCGCGCTTGGACGCCATCTCCCGCAGCCGGGCGATCTGGTCCTCCAGCTCGACTATGTCCCGCTCAAACGCCAGATGTGCTGATGAAGACACGTGGCGGAAAACTCCTTGAAAAAGGGGAATCCCAAAAGTACGTCATTTGTTCCCCGGAGCAAAAGCGGACCGGCGGTGAACGGCCCCGCCACGATTGTCGTACATTGAGCGAGGGTGGGCGGCGACGCTCACGCCGGGGTTCGACCCGGCCAGGACACAGGACGAAGTTATCGTGAGAACCGTAGTCAGCGCGTACCTGCGCACCGCCGTACTCGTGGCCACCGCCACATCCGTCGTATCCGCCGCATCCGCCACCGCCCAGGACCGGGACCGCCCCCTGGACGCGGGCTTCGAGGAGGTCTATCGAGTCGGGGGCGCCGCCGCGCCCGATTGGGCGCAGTTCACCACACCCGGAACGGTGGCCTTCGACGGATCCGGCAACCTGTTCGTGCTGGATGTCCTGGCGGCAGAGATCGTTGTGATCGGGGCCGACGGACAACTGGTTCGAACCATCGGAGGACCCGGTGAGGGGCCGGGCGAATTCCGATCCGCCGGGGACATGGTGGTCTGGCGGGATGGCCGCGTCGCCGTGGCCGACATGGGGCATGGGGCCTATCAGCTCTTCGATCAGGCCGGCGAACTCGAGCGCATGGTCAGCATGGGCGGAGACGCCAACCCGCTGTTGGCGATGACCACGATGCGGATCGCCACACGCGGCGCTCCGGACGGCGGATCGCTGTTCGCGCAGGGAATGCCGAACGTGCTCGGCGGGTTCGGGGCCGCGATGGCCGAGATGATGGGAACGGAGATCGAGACACCTGACAGGGTCGACGATCGCGGCATCGAGCGGCTGGATCTGTCCGGCGATGTCGTCGCCGCCGAACCGGTCCTGCAGGCCTGGTCCCCGCCGTCCGAGCCCGCGCCGGAACTGAGCGCCAGCGACCTGACGGACGTTTCCGCAATGATGGGGAGCATGGCCGGACAGATCACCCACTACGAGCCTGCACTCCTCTGGGACCTCCTCCCCGACGGCACCATCGCCTACTCCGATTCCTCGGCATACGCGATCAGGCTGCTGGCCCCCGACGGGTCCATCCGCGCCGTGCTGACACGCCCGCTGCGCCCCGAACGGGTCACGCCGCGAATCCGCGCCGTAACGATCAAACAGCGGATCGAGGACGCCCAGGCGAACATGGAGGCAATCCCGGAAGCGATGCGGGGCCTGATGGACGTCATGGGTGGAGATGTCATCCGCGAGGGCATCGAGAACGCGCCCTTCTTCGACGAGATCCCCGTGTTGCGCGCGATCCGCGCCACCTGGGCGGGAAGCTTGTGGATTCAGCGCCGGGGCGAGGAACCGTGGAGTGACTCCGGCCCCATCGACGTCTTTGGCGCGGACGGTCAGTACGTCGGTACTTTCGGCGAAGGCCTGACGGAGATGCCGAACGCGTTCGGGCCGGACGGGCGCGTGGCGTTCGTCGAGCTGGACGACTTCGACGTGCCCACGATCGTCGTCAGGACGGTGCCGGCCGAAGTCCGCTAGGAGTAAGGAGACGGGGAGGTCATGAACGCGCGCGACAAGGCAATCGCGGTACTGATCGCCCTGTCGGCGGCCGGGGTGTTGCCGGCTTCGAGCGGGCCTCTGCATGCCCAGGCCAGGCCGGACGCGGAGGCCGAAGCACCCGCCAGGATCATCTTCGAGGGTGCGACGGTGATCGACGGCACGGGTGCCCCTCCGCGGACCGGCATGGCCATCGTTTTGGAGGGCGAAGAGATCGCAGCGGTCCTCCCCGTCGGCGAACTGGGCGCCGAGCGGCGCGATGGGGCCGAAGTGGTGGATGCAAGCTCGTGGTTCGCGATCCCGGGCCTGATCGAGTCGCATACCCACGTGGCCACGATGGCGAACCGCGCCCGGGCCGAATTCATCCTCAACCGGCAGCTGTACGGCGGCATCACCACGGCGCGGGACATGGCGGGCGACGTGCGCTCGCTCATGGACCTGCAGCGCGCCTCGCTCGTGAAGGAGATCGATGCACCCGACCTGCGCTTCGCGGCGCTGATGGCCGGTCCCGAGTTCTTCACCGACCCGCGCACCGTGTCGTCGGCGGCGGGCGAGACGCCGGGTGCGGTGACGTGGATGCAGTCGGTCACCGAGGAGACGGACCTGCGCGAGGCCGTGACGCTGGCGCGGGGCACATGGGCGACCGGGATCAAGACCTACGCCGCGATCGACGGCGACCTGCTCGCCGCGATCGCGGCCGAGGCGCGCCGCCAGGGGATCCCGGTGTGGGCGCACGTCCACGTCGGGCCCGCCCGGGCGCTGGAGGTCGCACGCGCGGGCGTACGCGCGATGTCACATGTATGCGACGTCGGGAGCGCGGCGATCCCCGACGACGTATTCCGGGAGGGCCAGGAGGGGCTGCGTTCCGGATTCGTGGACATCGACCCGGACGACCCGGCGATCGACTCGGTGTTCGCGGCGATGAGGCGGAACGGGACGGTCCTGGACGCGACCCTGCGGATCGTGGTCCAGGTCGGCCAGCGGCGCATGGCAGCGATCGATACCGTCGGAGCCGAGCGACCGGGCGCGGCCGGGGACAGTGCCCGAGCGCGCGGCCCTCGTCCCGCCGGCGACAGCGCCCGGGTGCGCCCGGACCGCCCACCCGTTCCCCCGATCGACCGCCGCCGCCGCGGCGTGCGCCCAAGGTGCGAGACCGCGGACGCGATGGCTCTGACGCGCAAGGCCCACGAGGCCGGCGTCATGATCGCGGCCGGCACGGACGGCATGACCCCACCCGACTCCCTCTTCCCGGCGCTTCACGAGGAGATCCGACTGCTGCACGAGGAAGTAGGCATGCCGATGCTTGACGTGCTCAAGGCGGCCAGCTACCACGGCGCCGTCGCCCTCGGCCTGGAGGACACGATCGGCACGCTCGAGCCCGGCAAGCACGCCAACATCATGTTCCTGCGAGAGGATCCGCTCGCCGGGGCGGAGAGCCTGCGCTCGGTGGAGCTGACGGTGAAGCGCGGCACACTGTACTACCGGCGGGACTTCGTGTTGGGGGTGCCACCGCCGGGGCCGGGAGGGCCACCGGGGCGTTAGGGGCCCATGCCCATGAGGCCGTGGCTCTCGCGCTTCACGCGGTAGTCCCGCCGGTCCAAGCACTGTCGTAAGGCGCTCGGTCAATCCCAATCCAGTCGGTCTTGTTGGTCCCTCTGCGGTTTTGGGTGGTGGGGCTGTTAGGGAAGGTGGTGGCGATCTTGATCCACCCCCGCTGCTCTTGAGCGATTGCGCGAACCTCCTCGGGCGACCTCGGAGAGGTCCTGGTCCTGGCTACGCAATCCGCACGACAATATCCTCCTCTTCGCCGGTCAGGAATGAGTGTTGCGTGCTTTCGATGCTGCGCGCTTCCAGGAAGGCTACCCGTCGGAATTTTCGAGGCAGACGGCCAAGAGGCCGGGGAGGCGGTTAGGATGAATTCGCTAGATCAGTTCGTCGTCATCGTCTGTAGAACCAAGCCGCACGCTCTCCCGAGAGCTCTCGGACGAGGCAACGTCGACCGGTAGGCCGGCATACCCGCTCGCGGCGTAGATCGGGAAAAAACCGACCTGCGGTGCAGACTTCGCAGCCTCCTTAGGGGGTTTTCCCTTATGAAATACAGGGTTTTCCCTCTATGAGTGCTGGCAGCCGCTTCCCAGATTGAAGTTGCCGCCGGGGATCGACCCCTGCGCACTTGGCCGCCTCAAAGAGGAGGGAATGATGAAGCGCGTGATCGGAGGGTTACTCGTCGCATTGACTTGCTTGGCGCTGGTGCCTGCCGTTGGCTCCGTGGTGCCTGCGTTGACCACCGTGTCGAACGCCACGTCGCAGCCGCCGCCCCTCAAGCTCAACTACTACCGTACGCCCAAGAAAGGGCCGTGGTGCGACAATGCCTGCGACGGAGTTGGGCCGTGCTGTCCCTTGCCGCCGCCGGGCGGTGACGACGGCTAGAAGACTCATGAACCGCAGGCTGTTCGGGGGGACGCACGCGCCGCGACCGCCATTCGGCGGCGTGTGCGTCCCGGTCCTGCTCGTCCTCTGCTTTGGAGGATGTGGTGGCGCTGACACCCAAGTCTCCGAGGTGGAGACGCCCCACCTCCCGGAAGCCCACTTTGAGCGGATCGGAACGATCGTTCTTGAGGAGAGCGAAGAGGTAATCAATGTTAGTCCCGAGGTCGTCGTCGATGACGACGGCTCGTTTCTGATCGCGGACGGCCGCGAACGCCGCGTCCGGATTTACGGACCCCGGGGTGACCTTGTGACTCAGTTCGGCCGGGAAGGCGGCGGTCCAGGGGAATTCGGCATGCCGATCAGGGTATGGCGCCAGCGGGGCGGCGGACTGATGGTTGTCGACATGTCGCGAGGTTTCATGGAGTTCGATTCCTCCGGCCACCGCTTCTTGAAGGGAAGTGCTGTTCCGGTGGAGCTGTTGTACACAGCTGATCCACTGAGCGTAGACCATACGCTAGTGGCCGGACTCGTGCGCAGGTCGACAGATCCGCGGCGACTTCTCCATGTCTGGGACCGCGAGACCGAGACCTTTCGTCACAGTTTCTTCCCAACACCCGGTGATTCAGTGACGCGACTTGCGGCAAGGAACTTCGGTTGGGTGGACTTTGCGCGGCGAGGCGACAGCATTGCCGCCATCTCGGCGTTTACCGATACACTGTTCCTTTTCGATCCGGTCGGCCAGGAGCTGGGTCGCGTTGCCCTTCCGATACGTGATTTCAGGCGGATCCGGTCGTACGACCCAAGGAGCAGTATCGTCGAGCTGGAGGAGTGGCTTAGCGATCTGCACCTGCTCGTTGGCGTTCATTGGCTCAACGACGGCTCCCTCCTGGTCCAATACCAGCGACCGCAGGGAGCGGACAACGAGTGGAACCTACTGCGAGCGACCGTGGCCGGTGACCGCATCTTCGATCTCCACCACACTCCAGAATTGCTTGCCGTAAACGATGATCGACTGTTCTTCGTGGATCCCCAGTCACTCACACCGAACCGATGGGCTGTCACACGATTGCGAGAATAGCGGGCGCGCTCTGCGTCGCGGGCGTCTTGGTCGGCTGCGGCGAGGGTGACGCGACGATAGAAATCGGTGCGTCCGTGTCGCACTTGAATCTTGGAACCAGTACGGACGCACTGGTCGTATGGGCAGTACGGCCCGAGGACTACGTGACGTGTCAGAGTGTAACGAGGGTTTTTGCGGCGGATTCAGAGGACATCCGTTGGAGTCGACTTCCTGGTAATCGTGCTTGGGCCAGACGAATTGGCAGCATTTTGAGACTCCATAACCGACGGGTATCGATCGGCAATTGAGTCTCGGCAACGACCGACACGACATCCGAAGCCGCGGTAAGGCGACAAGAAGGCTCTCGCTAACCAGAGCCGGATGGTGGGTAGCACCGGGTCACTTGCCGACGAGGTGAACGCTAGGGGCCTGGCCGAGCTATCACGGCCAGCGTCCGACCAGCCCGGCTGGCCTATTGCCCTCAGTTGGACCGTGTCAGGCCCCATAGCTGGATGTACTCGACGTTCAGGTCGTCAGTCGTCTTGCCCAAAATGTAGTCCGCGCCGATCTCGTAGATCGTCAGGCCGGACGGCGTTTCGACAGACCCGAGGGCGCGGCCCTCCGGGTCGAAGACGGTCCACAAAGTCCCATCGTACTTAGCGTCGGGAAGCTTGAACTCGGCGACCCAGAGGTGGTCGAGCGCATCGCCTCGGAGGCTGGAGTAGGCAGGGAAGCTGGCCACGACGGGAGCATTGACGGCGACCTTCATCCTGGCTTGCCGGTCGTCGTCGGCAAGCCCGGCGAACCGGTCGCCAAAGGCTGCATCCTGTTCGGCTTTGCTTGGCGATCTCACCTCGTGGTCGCGCCGGACGATGCGGGACAGCGATCCGTCGCTGAGGTAGGCCCGTATCTCGTAGGTCTCGTTGCGGCCCGTCAGCGCCAGATCGCCCCAAACGGCGGTAAGAGTCGTCCTGCCGAAGGGATGCCTCAGCGGCATCACGTGAACTAGATCGCCTTCCACGTAGCTCTCGGAATAGTGCTCCGGGCCGGGAAATTCGCCGAGGGACAGACGTGAGAATCCGTCGGAGCTCATCATGGCGTAGGCGTAATCGTTCCGCCAAAGCCCCTGGGCGCCGAACCCCCCTGTATCCCTGGTGAGCAGCGTCCCGTCCGGGAGCACACCTACAGCGACGTGAGTGTCCAGCGTAGAGATACCGCTTTCTGCTTCCTGGCCCGCCGTGGCCATGAGTGTCCGACTGAAACTCGAGGGGTCTCCGCGCAAAGACTTCGTTCTGCCGTGCTTGCCGTCCAGGTCGAAAACAGAGATCCGGCCGTTCTGCGCGTCCGCTGCGATCAGGGAATCCGGGCCCCACGGACGAACAAGGGCCAAGGACATGAATTCCCCAGGTCCCTCGCCTTGGCCGCCCCAAGCACCGAGGTAGTTCCCGTCAGCGTCGAAGACCAGGAGTTCGTTGGAGCTGCCGTTCGCTACCGCGATCCGGTCCGCGCCGAGCCGCGTCGCGTCGCGTACCCGATAGAGTTGAAAGGCGTCGGAGGCGTCGCGGGCGCCGATCGTCACAACCGGCTCAACCCCGACCGTCCAACCCAGCCGGGAATCGATCCTAGGCCGACGGTTCTCCACAATCCTGACGCCAGCGCTGTCGCGGACCACATGCCGTAGCTGTTGCATTCCGTCAGGTGTGTCGGCGCGTGCATCACTGCCGATGGGGCAGCCGAAGGTGGCCGCCGCCGCCAGAAAGGTGTGAACCACGGCGGACCCCCGCATTTCCCACAAATGCGCCGGTTGCCGATTCCTCTCTACTTCGCTCTCGCGATTCACTGATCTCCCCTTTGGCCCCGAGCGCCAACCCACTCCCGGCCATGGCAGAGCGTGCGGGCAACTCCACGCCCTCGAGCAGGCACGCCGAAGAGGCGGTTGCAGCGCGCCGCGCCGGAGAGCCCACAGCGGCGGCGGACCGCATTGTCGGACGCCCCCGGCTTGTCACGCTGCTCCGCCGGCAATCGACGAGCCGCTAATCCATGATCTATCGCGAATGCAAGAGCGTGCGATTCTACCGGGACGGCGCGCTGGCTCACACGGTCGACATCGCAGCCCTCGCCGCCCCCATTTGTGTCTGAGCCCACCGGGGTGGTAGGGTCCATGAGGCCAGCCGCATGGCGGACGGATCGGGACGATCAACTGCCACTGCGCCTCCGCGACTAGCCCAGCGGTATCCTGAACGTCACGAACTCACCCACCGACACCGATTCAAACGGCTTCGCCTTGCGGAACAGCCACCACGCCAACACGCCCGCGCCTGTGCCCAAAATCGCACCGTTCAGCCGTGACCAGTGCTTGCTTTCGCGGCACATCCCGCTGGACTCGAGCCCCAACCCGATGTCCCGGCGCTTGTCGTCCGAGCATACTTGCGAGGCGACTACTATCCCAGTTGCCATGCCCACGGCGGCAAAGCCGTAGAAAATCTCGTCCGTCTTTTCGTCCCCGTGACCCTCCCAGTGGCCGGCAGGGGGCAGATTCTGCGCATGGGCTGGCGAGGCGAGCAAACTGGCGAGCATCAGAGCGATGAAGTGTCTCACGGTTACGTTCCTTGACCAAGGGAGGGCAGCTGGCTTCCAATGACTCCGTGAATGGTATCAACCCATGTACCGCACATGCATGTTCTGCAAGAAGCCCCTCGGTTCGAACGAGGTGCTGGAGACCTTCCCGGTCGGCCGCCGGCTGGCTTTCGATGCCGCCAAGGGCCGGCTGTGGGTCGTGTGCACGAAGTGCCAGCGCTTTCGGATTCGGCTTTGCGTTCAGCGCGCTGCCCATAGCGATTCCCACCGGCCTCGTCATAGGTGGCACCTGGGCGGCCATCGCCTGGAGCTATATGCGCCCCCTGGCGAAGGTTCGTGTTGGCGCCGAAGCCGCCGATGGCGGTCCGGCAACCCCTGAGAATGTCGCCGTCTTCAGGCTCCGCGCGCTGCGTTCGATGCGGCTGCTGCCAGACGAGGGTGAATCGGGGTTCAGGGTCGAGGTGAAAAAGGGCAGGCGCAAAGCCGGTTTTCGGGGAGAGGACGCCCGACGCGTAGCCGCCGCGCTGGTTCCACGAGTGAACCAAAACGGTGGCTCACGGCGTTCGGTTCAGCGCGCCGTCAGGGAGATCGAGTCCGCCGGTCATCCCGAACGCTTCCTCACCGAAGTGGCGAGCCGCGAGCACCAGAACTGGACCGGCAGCATGGGCGTCATCCGCAGCATGCCCGCACCGACTCGGCTCGCTCTCGAAATGTCCCTCCACGAAGAGCAGGAGCGGCGGGCTCTCGAAGGCGAACTCTGGATCCTGGAACAAGCGTGGAAGGAAGCAGAAGAGATCGCCGCGATTTCAGACAACCTCCTCCTGCCCGCCGGAACGGACGCGTTCTTCGACCGCTACGGCGAGGACGAGCGATAAACCCTCACGATCTCCACCGCTGGCGTAAGCTGCTGCGCCTCATACGGCGCCCTGTGGATCGCGCGCACCACCTCCATCCCCTCAACCACCCTGCCGAACGCCGCGAACCCCTGCCCGTCCGGATTGCGCATGCCGCCATAGTCGAGTGACGGCTGGTCGCCGATGCAGATGAAAAAGCTGTGCGTGGCCGTGTCGGGGCCGCCGCGCGCCATCGAGACCGCGCCGTCGGTGTGCAGGATGCCGGTTTGGCTGGTGCGCTCCAGCGGGATCGGCGGGAAGGATTCCACGGTCGCGGCAGGACTGCGGCCGCCCTGCACCACCGCGATCCGAATCGAGTCGGTCGGCTGATTCGCCCCGTGAACGGTACGGAAGAAGCTGCCGCCGTCGTAAAGCCCGCCGTCGACGTAGCGGAGGAAGTTGTTGGCGGTCACCGGAGCCCGGTCGACGTCGACGTCCAGTTCGAAGCTGCCCATCGAGGTCTCGACAACGACGCGCACGGGGTCGCGATCGGGCCCGGAGCGAGCGAGCCCCACCCCAGCGGCCCCAAACGCCAGCAGGGGCAGAATGGCGGCCATCGTTTTCATTTCTTCCCGCCTCCTTTTGCTGACCTGATCAGCGGACACTTACGTTTCCGGCCACGTGCTCGCTACCCCCCAGCCTCCAGCCCATTCGCATCATGAGCCAACACAGAAAGTCCAGCCCCGAGCGACCCGCCGCCAGTAGCCGGCGCAAGTTCGTCACATCCGTCGCGGCCGGCTCCGCGCTGGCTGCCGGCCTCCCGTCGCTCCTGTCGGCCGGGGCACGCTCCGAACGCCGAACCCTGTCCCGCCCGGACATGCCCGCGTCCCACCGGGGGCCCGCCAGCCAGGTCCCCCCCTCCGACCGCATTGGCCTGGCCGTGGTCGGCGCCGGCGGCATGGGGATGGCCGACGTCGACACCGCGCTGCGCATCCCCGGCGTGGAGTTGGTCGCCGCCTGCGATGTCTTCGACGGCCGCCTCGAGGCCGCCCGCGAGCGCCACGGCGACATCTTCACCACGCGCGACTACCAGGAAGTGATCGCCCGCGACGACGTCGACGCCGTCATCGTGGGGACGCCCGACCACTGGCACCAGCCGATCTCGGTCGACGCGCTGCGCGCCGGCAAGGCCGTCTACTGCGAGAAGCCGATGGTGCACGACATCGCCGAGGGCCACGACCTGATCCGCGCCCAGACCGAATCGGGCCAGGTCTTCCAGGTGGGCAGCCAGGGCATGAGCTCGCTCGGCAACGAGAAGGCGAAGGACCTGTACGAGGCCGGCGCCATCGGCCAGCTCAACTACGCCGAGGGCTTCTGGGCCCGCAACGATCCCATAGGAGCATGGCAGTATCCCATTCCGCCGGACGCTTCCGAGGAGACCGTCGACTGGAAGCGCTTCCTCGGGCCCGCCCCGGACCGCCCCTACGACCCGCTCCGCATCTTCCGCTGGCGCAACTACCGCGACTACGGCACCGGCGTCGCCGGCGACCTCTTCGTGCACCTCTTCTCCAGCCTGCATTTCGTCGTCAGTTCGCACGGGCCTACGCGCATCCAAGCCGCGGGGGGCCTACGCTACTGGAAGGACGGCCGCGAGGTGCCGGACGTGCTTCTCGGCGTCTTCGACTACCCCGAGACCGACACGCATCCGGCATTCAACCTGTCGCTCCGCGTCAATTTCGTGGACGGGACCTCGGGCAGCACCTTCCTGCGCCTGGTCGGGAGCGAGGGCGCGATGGATGTGACGTGGACCGATGTTGTGCTTCGCAAGAACGTAGCGGTCGACCCCATGGACGCCTTCTCGCAGGAGAAGATGGCCGAGGCGGCGGCGGACGAGGGCGGCCTCCCCGCACGGGTTCGCATGCTGCCCCCGGCCGAGACCCGATACGAGGTCGAGCGCGGCTACCGCGGCGCCCACGTCGACCACTTCTTCAACTTCTTCCAGGCGGTCCGCGGCGGCCCGCCGGCGCTCGAGGACGCGACCTTCGGGATGCGCGCGGCCGCCCCGGCGCTGGCCTGCAACCTGAGCTACTTCGAGGACCGGATCGTTCGCTGGGATCCCGACGACATGAGGCTCATATAATGCGTATTTTACACAAAATACATACTTCGCGCGGCCGCCCATTGCCGTGGGGCCTGGCCGCGCTCATGGCAGTGGCCTGCTCGGGCGACCCCGACACCCAGCCCACCGACCCAGCCACCCCGCCCCCCAACATCCTCACCGAGGCCGAACGCGCCGCCGGCTGGCGCCTCCTCTTCGACGGCGAGACCACCGCCGGCTGGCGCGGCTACAACCTCGACGCCTTCCCCGACACCGGCTGGGCCGTGATCGACGGCGCCCTGATCGTCGGCGCGACCGCCACCGACCCCGACGTGCCCATTGGCGGCGACATCGTCACCACCGAATCCTTCACCGACTTCGACCTCAGGTTCGAGTTCATGCTCTCCGAAGTCGCCAACAGCGGCGTTCTCTACCGCGTGATCGAGGAGCCCGGCGCCGCGATCTGGCACAACGCGCCCGAGTACCAGGTCCTCGACGACACCGCGTACATCGAGATGGGCACGATGGACATGAACACGCACCTGACCGGCGACAACTACGACCTGCACGCTGCGGGCGAGAAGACCCTGCACGGCCCCGGCCAGTGGAACACCGCCCGCATCCGCGTCGCCAACAATCACGTCGAGCACTGGCTGAACGGCACGAAGACCGTCGAATACGTCCTCGGCTCGCCCGAGTGGGAAGCGCTCGTGGCCGCCAGCAAGTTCGCGCCGTTCCCGCAGTACGGCCGCGCGGCGTCCGGCCCGATCGGCCTGCAGGACCACGGCCGCAACGTCTACTACCGCAGCATCAGGATCCTGCCCCTCGAACCGGTCTCGCTCTTCAACGGCACCGACCTCGACGGCTGGCAGGTCCACGGCACCGAGCGCTGGTACGTCGACAGCGGCGAACTGGTCTGCGAAAGCGGCCCCGACGCGGCCTACGGCTATCTCACCACCGACCGCACCTTCCGCGACTTCGACCTCACCGTCGATTTCAGGCAGGAGGCCGACGGCAACAGCGGCGTCTTCTTCCGCTCCAGCGTCGAAGGCACGACCGTCAGCGGCTGGCAGGCCGAGGTCGCGCCCCCGGGCCTCTTCACCGGCGGCATCTACGAGTCGTACGGCCGCGGTTGGCTCATCCAGCCCGACCCCCCGCTCGACGCTGCGCTCCGGATGGGCGACTGGAACACGTTGCGCGTGCGCGCCGTGGGCGACCGGGTCACGACCTGGCTGAACGGGACCCGGATGGTGGATCTGGTGGATGAGGGCGTCGGTGCCGGCACGGGCTCGATTGCGCTGCAGATCCACGACGGTGGCGGGATAAAGGTGCGCTGGCGGAATATCGAGGTAGTGGACCTGGGAGGCGGTCCGTAGAATCCGGCCCCCCATGCCCAACCGGGCTCAGAACGAGGCGTATCCGCCGATCTGGAAGCGCTCACAGACCGTGCTGCCGCATTCCTCGATGTGGAGGATGAAGCGCGCCCCGTAGTGCCGTCCGAACGTCAGCATCGCACCACCGATCGGCTCAAAATGGTCCCCGCCGTCGTACTGGATCCCGGCGCGCAGAGCCGGGCGCACGAGCCAACTGGAACGTCCGAGCAGGACCGAGGCGCCGATCCGGCTGTGCGACCCGGTCCGACGATGGTGTATGACGGTCCCGGTGATGCCGCCGCTCAGGTCAATGACGTGGGTCCACTCGTCGCACCGGTAGTTCTCCACCATCCCGTACAGCGACACCGGCCCCACGACCCGCGCGTCGATGCCGACGTAGTGTCCGCGACACCCTCTGCTCTCCCCCGCGATTCCGGCTTCGAGCAAGAATCGGTCCAGTGCCTGGTGACGGTCCGGTCCCTCCTGCCCCTGGACCTGCGAAGGCAAGACGGCCAGGCACGCCAACGACAGCCAGAAGAATCTGGTACTGCACATGAGAGCCTCCTTTCGTTCCTCTAAGGCTCGCGACGCATGTCAGCCCTCGGTAGAGGGAAAACCCTCACATCATTAGGGGGAAAACCCTGAACTCGGCGGATGGGAGACGGCCAGGACGGTGATCCGAGTCTTGCCGCAGGCCCTTCGCTTTAGCTAGACTTAGGCTAGCTAACACCATGATTTCGCCTCCGAACCACCGGGGAAGGCGTTCGCCCATGAGAGTCAACATGCACGAAGCCAAGTCGCAGCTCTCCCGCCTGGCCCGATTGGCGTGGGAGGGCGAAGAGATCGTGATCTGCAAGTCGGGGCGCCCCTGGCTGCGACTGACCCCGTACCGCGAGCGACTCGATCGGCGGGAGCCCGGTGGCCTAGAAGGCCGGATCCGGCTGGCCCCGGACTTCGCCGCGGACGACGACGACATCATCGCCGCGTTCGAGGGGTCCAGGCTCTATCCGGGGGATGAGTGACGATGCGTCTGCTGCTCGACACGCACGCGTTCCTCTGGTGGCTGTCCGACTGGGAGCAAATCGCCGAATCGACTCGCGAGGCCATCGCCGATCCCGACAACGAGGTCTTCGTGAGCGCGGTCTCGGGCTGGGAAATCGCGATCAAGAAGGCCAGGGGCCGTCTGGCGGCGCCGAGCAACCTGGCGGCGGTGGTGGAGGACAGGGGGTTCACGCACCTGCCGCTGACCTTTGAGCAGGCCGAGCGAACCGCGGCCCTGCCAAACCATCACCGCGACCCGTTCGACAGAATGCTGATCGCCCAGGCGCAGGCGGAGAGTCTGGTGCTGGTTACGCGGGACGCCCGCATTCCGCTCTACGACGTGCTGACGATGTCGGCCTGACTCGGCGGTCGTCCGGCTTCCAGCCCCTCCACCAGTTCAAGCAGCCCCGCGGCTTCCCAGAGACGGTTGCGTTTCGACTTGGACAGCGGAATCAGCACGCCCGCGTTCAGGAGCTGCCGCACAGCCGCGTGCACCGCCGACGGGGCCCGCCCGGTGTCGGCTATGGCGTCGGCCGCCGACATGACCGGATGAGCCGGCAGCGCATCGATCACCGCCCACGCCGCGGCATCGGCTCGCGGATTCGGGTGCGCCGCCAGTTGACGGCGCCACTGGTCCTGCAGGTCGCGCACAGCACCCAGGTAACGGGACGCAAGTGCGGCGGCGCGCGCCGCGGCTTCCGCGAACTCGGCGACCCAGCGCACCGAGTCTCCAAACCGGAACCGGCCCAGCCCCGCAATGTAGGCGTCCCTGTCGGCAGCCAGGATCACGCTGATGGGGGGAACGTAGTGGGGCGCGATGCCACGCCGGCGGAGCACGACCTGGACAAGTGCGCGACCGGTCCGTCCATTGCCGTCCTCGAAGGGATGGATGGTTTCGAACTGCGCGTGCACCAGCGCTGCCTGCATGAGGGGTGGGAGGTCCTCGCGGTTCACCGCGTCCGTCAGGTCCTCCAGCAGCGGATGAACGTGTTCTGGCGGAGGGGGCACAAAGTCGGCACCACACGGGTTGTAGTCGTTTCCCCCGATCCAATTCTGGACCGTCCGCACCTGTCCCGCGACGTGGCGGTTGGTCGCGTGGGCCATGACGAGCCGGTGTATCCCGACAATGTCCGTGGTAGTAAACCGGCGTGGGGCCGACGCCGCGTCCATTGCGGCCCGCATGGCATCCACGTTGGCCAACACCTCGCGGGCCGTCGTACCGATCCGGAGACCCGATTCCGCCCTTGAGGCGGCCCGTGCCATTTCCCGTGCACCGACCGCAATCCCCTCGACCCTGGAGGAAGAGATCGACTCCGTGCGGAGCAGCAGGCGGGCGAGAGGGGCAAGGACAACGGAGCGCCCGGAGTTCAGCGCGTGGATCGCGCGCTCCGCATCCGATACGAGGCCCGCCGTGACAGCGTCGAGCGCAACGCGAACGTCAGCGAGAGAGTCGGGGATGAAAGCGTCGTACGCGCACGCTCGCCGGTACTTCGGGGGCGCGTACAAAATGGGATCGTGGCGCCAGATCAGACGGATATGATGTCCGGGCATCCTGAACGATGTCCTGCTGTTAGTTTAGGTTAGCTCGTAAACTAAACTATGGCGCCACTCCAGGCCAGCAACGCTGCGGAGCCCCCTTCAGTCCCGCGGCGACCCCTCCAGCAGCCCTTCCAGCGGCTCCTCCCGGGCCCCGTTCTCGTCGCACACCGCGAACGCCGATTCGGCCGATCCGTACATGGCGACGCCCGCGTAGTCACCGGCCTTGTTGAGGATGAAGAAGCGCAGGTCGAAGCCGGGCAGGCCGCGCGAGTTCTGCAGGCGGGCTTCGACCGTGTTGTCCCGGACGCGCCGCAGCACGGCCAGGCCGGCTTCCCTGGGCGACATGCCCTGCCGCATGAACTCGACGATCATGGCGCAGCTCAGGTTGTAGAGGTTCGCCTCGCCGCGCCCGGTCGAGCCCGCTGCGCCGACATCGTTGTCGACGTACTGGCCCGCGCCCAGGATCGGGGAGTCCCCCGCCCTGCCCGGGATCTTCCACGAGAGTCCGCTGGTGGTGGTCACGCCGCAGATGTCGCCGTCGGGCGAGACGGCTTCGAGGCTCGTGGTGCCCCAGAACGAATCCGGGTCGATGAGGCCGTCGTCGACCATCGAGAGACCGGCCGCCAGCGCAGCGTCGTGGAAGCGGCGCATGCGTGCGGGCGCGTCCTCGCCGGGCCGTCCCCTGACGCGCAGCCGCTCCTCCGGATCGAGCCAATGGCCGGGATCCACGCGGCGGCGCCATTCCAGCCAGAGCGCGCGGGAGGCTTCCGTGTTGAGGTCTTCGTGGATTTCGAAGCCGAGTGCCCGGGCGAACTCCTGCGCCCCCTTGCCCACAATCAGGTGGTGGTCGGTGAGTTCGGCGACCGCCTTCGCGACGAGCGACGGCGTCTTCACGCCCTCGAGACCCGCCACCCCGCCCGCCCATTTGCGCGGCCCGTGCATCAGGCAGGCGTCGAGCTGGACCACGCCGTCGGCGTTGGGCAGGCCCCCGTACCCGATCCCGCGCTCCTCGGGGTCCTGTTCCGGGATGTTCACGCCGGCGACGCACGCATCCAGGATGTCCTCGCCTTCGGTAATGCCGCGGAATGCGCGCTCGATCGCGCTTTCGGGACCGCCGTTGCGGAACCGGATCGAGGACACGTCCGCGACGAGGACGGGGCGGGTGGCGCGGGTGTGGATGGCGGGGGCGGCGGGCTGGCCGGGACGTGTGGCCGGGTTCCTGGCGTCGGCCATCGCCGGTGTCGCCAGCACGGGGACGCTGCCGGCGGCGGCGCCCGCGGCGGCGGTCTTCACGAAGTCGCGTCGTTTCATGGGATGCTCGGGAGTGGAGGGACCTGAGCGCGGTTCGGCCGGGCGGGCCCGGGCCACGCGAGGATGGACATTGTAGAATGGGTGGGCCATGACCGTCATGCCACCCACCCCCATCCTCGTCTCGTGGTCGTCCGGCAAGGACTCCGCATGGGCGCTGCACGTGCTTCGCCAGGAGCCGGAGACCTGGGACGTGCGGGGGATCTTCACCACGGTAACCCCCGCGTTCGACCGCGTGTCCGTGCACGGGACGCCGCGCTGGGTGCTGGCCCGGCAGGCCCGTCGCCTGGGACTGCCTCTCTACGAAATCGAGATCCCCTACCCCTGCTCGAACGACGCCTACGAAGCCGCGATGCGCGGCTTCCTGAAACGGCTGCGACGGCTTCGCGAAGCGCGGGCCGCGTCCCATCTCGCGTTCGGCGACCTCTTTCTGGAGGATGTGCGCGCCTACCGCGAAGACCGGCTGGCCGGGACCGGATTCACACCTGTCTTCCCGATCTGGGGCTCGGACACCACGGGCCTCGCCCACACCATGATCGACTCGAGGCTGCGCGCGGTCGTCAACGCCGTCGACCCCGACCTGGCGCCACCCGAAATCGCGGGCAGGTGGTTCGACGACGAGTTGCTGGCGAACCTGCCGGCGGAGGTCGATCCGCTGGGCGAGAACGGCGAGTTCCACACCTGCGTGCTGGACGGGCCGATGTTCTCTTCAGCCGTGCCCGCGCGGCTCGGCCGAATCGTGCGGAGGCCCGTGGCGGCGGATCCGGACGGCGGTCCCGATGGTCGGGAGTGCGTTTACGCGGATCTGGTGCAGGCCTGAGGGCGGGGCAAAGGCCCGCTCGCCGACCGCGCATCGGCATGGGGCGCGCCTGGCGTCAACCCCCGGCCAGCCAGCGGTACACTGCTCCCACGTTCATCGGGAACCAGGCCTCGTACTGGCCCCAGTGGGCGTAGTCGTCCAGGCGCACCTGGGCCATGGCCTCCTCCTCGGAAAGCCCCTCGTCCACCGCCGCCTGAACGGCGTCGCGCAGATCCGCGTAGTAGGCGAGCTGGCGCTCGATCGTCCCGCGGTCGCCCACCGCGCCGTGGCCGAAAACCACGGTCTCGAATGGAAGCTCCATAAGCCTGTCGAGGGCGACGTACAGGTCGTCGAAGTGCCACCCCGGGAGGTCCCGGTAGCCGACCCGGTCGTTGCTGACGAAGTCGACCGCGAAGAGAACGCCCGCATCGGGGACGAGCGCCACCAGCAGGTTGTCCGTGTGGCTCGGTCCCAGGTAGTGGAGCTCGATCGCGCGCCCGCCGAACCGCAGCGTCATCTCGTCGGCGAAGGTGAGGTCGGGGGGCGGCAGATCGGGGTTGCCGCCCGCCACGATAATGGGGAAGGCGTTCTCCTGCGCGATGATCGGGACGTCGCCGCCGAACGCCTGCCGCAGCACGGGGGCTCCCGTGGCGTGATCGGCGTCGCTGTGGCTGTAGACGATGGCCGCGAGCGGTTTGTCCGGGGCCGCCGAGCGAATGGCGACCGCCAGCCCGACCGCCGCCTCAATCGAGATGGGGTCGAAGGCCACGACGCCCCCGTCCGTGTCCACGAAGAACGCGTTGTGCGAGCCGGCGTTGAGCTGGTAGACGCCCTCGGCGACCTCGGCATGGGAGACCTCAATGCCCTGGTCGGTGGCGGCGGCAGGGTCGTCGGCCGAATCGTCGGCCGGCGCGGCGCACGCGAGGGGCGCAAGGGCCAAAGCGGCAAGGGGCAGCTGAACGCATATGGGAAGTCGCGTAGGGTCGTTCCGGATCATGGATTCATCCTTCCAGCAGCGTCTCTACATGGGCGGCCGCGGCCAGGGCCGTCCCGTCGAGGTTATATCCGCCCTCCAACAAAGACACCAGACGGCCATCGCAACAGCTGTCGGCGTAGTCCATTGCGATCCGGGTCATGTGGCGGAAGGCGTCGTCGGTGAGAGCGAAGCAGCCCAGCAGGTCGTCACGGCGGCTGTCGAACCCGGCCGAGACCAGCACGAAATCCGGATCGAAGGCGGCCACGGCGGGCGACAGCGCGTTGTCCCAGTGGCGGAGCATGTCCGCGTCGGTGGCGCCGCAGTCCAGGTGCACGTTGATGTTGAGGCCCGTGGCGTCGCCCTCGCCCGTGAGCGACGGATCGCCGGTCCGGGGGTAGGCGTTCCAGTCGTGGGCCGAGAAAAACAGTACGGTGGGGTCGTCGTAGAAGGCGTTCTGGGTGGCGTTGCCGTGGTGGTAGTCCCAGTCGATGATGAGGACCTTCTCGTGCCCGTGCGCCTGCTGCGCGTACCTGGCCGCGATCGCGGCGTTGGAGTAGTAGCAGAACCCTTCCTCGGCGCCGGTGTTGTTCGCATGGTGGCCGGGCGGGCGAATCGCGCAGAAGGCGTTGCGCACGGTGCCGTCGGCGACGGCGTCCACGGCGGTGAGGGCTCCGGAGACCGCCAGTTCGGCGACGCGGGCGGTGACGCCGAGTTGGCGGACGGAGTCCACGTGCTCGCCGGTGTGGTGGGCGCGGATGCGGTCAAGCGGGTCGGCCGTCGGGGACAGGGGCATGGTGGCTTCGATCAGGCCGCGAGCCTCGAGTTCGGCGCGGATCCGGACCAGGCGTTCGGGGACTTCGGGCGCGCGGCTGCCATTGGGACGGATGAGGACGTGGTCGAGGTAGCGGGCGTCGGAGACCAGGGCGGTGCCGGTGGCGGAGGCGGGGGCGTGCAACCCGGGCATCGCGCCCGCCATGGCACCCGCGGCCGCCGTCTTCAGGAAGTCACGTCGGTGCATGGGAATGTCCCCGCTATGATTGCTGGTCGTTCACTTGCCAAGCTACGCTGGCCGCCGGGGGCCCCGAAAGATGCGTGCACACCGCTGGCGGCCTGTAACTTTCATTTGGCAGACATATATTCTTTCATTTGGCCGACACCAAAGTTACATTTGGTCGATGATCGATACCACCACCTATCCCCGCCTCATCGAGCCCCACCTGGTGGAAGCGCTCGCCGACTCTCCGGCCGTCCTGATACACGGACCGCGCCAGTGCGGCAAGACCACGCTCGCCCGGATCGTGGGCGCGACCCGGGGATACAGCTATGTCACCTTCGATGACGACGTGGTCCGCGGCGCCGCCGAGGAGGATCCACACGGTTTCGCGGCCGGCCTTCCGGGACGAGTCATCCTGGACGAGATCCAGAAAGCGCCCGCGCTGTTCGCCGCCCTCAAGGTGGAGATCGACAGGAAGCGGACCCCTGGACGGTTCCTGCTGACAGGCTCCACCCATGCGCTTCTGGTGCCGAAGCTCTCGGAGTCGCTGGCAGGCCGATTGCAGACGCTCCGGCTTCACCCCTTGGCGCAGTGCGAATTGATGCGCTGCGGGTCCGGGTTCCTCGACGCCCTTTTCGAGGGCGACTTCGCGGTCGAACGCTCCGAGCGGCTGGGGCCCGCACTGCCCGGTCGCATCGTCGCCGGCGGGTATCCGGCCGCGCTCACCCGCCCACCGGGACGCCGACGCGCCAACTGGTATCACGATTTCGTCGATGCCCTTGTCCAGCGCGATGTCCGTGATCTCGCACGCGTTCGCCAGCTGGAAATCCTGCCGCGACTTCTCGCTGCGGCCGCCAGCCAGACGGCCAGAATCTTCAACGTTAGTGACTTGGCCGCGCCCTTCGAAGTCAGCCGACCCACGATTCGAGACTATACGACGCTGCTCGAACGGGTCTTCCTGCTGGAGCGCCTTCCGGCGTGGCACAGCAACCGCGTCAGCCGTCTGGTCAAGCGACCGAAGCTGCACCTTGGCGATACCGGAATCGCATCGGCGCTTCTCGGCCTGGATGGTCCCGCGCTGGCCTACGACCGCACCCTGTTCGGCCAACTCCTGGAAACATTCGTGTTTCAGGAGCTCCGGCGGCAGGCCAGCTGGCACGATGCGCGGATGTCCTTCCACCACTTCCGCGACAAGGACGGCGCGGAGGTCGACATCGTCATCGAGCGCGGGGCCGTGGCAGTCGTGGGCATCGAGGTCAAGGCGTCGGGGACGGTGCGTCCGGGCGACTTTCGCGGACTCCGCAAGCTGCGACGATCACTCGGCGAACGTTTCGCCGGCGGTGTCGTGCTGTACGACGGAGAGGCCGCCGTACCCTTCGGCGATCGGCTCCATGCCGTGCCGGTGCGGCGTCTGCTTGAGGGCTATGAATAGTTAACCTTTCATTTAGCCGATCCATAATCTTTCATTTAGCCGATATCATTTCCTTCATTTCACCGAATAGACATTCTCGGCGGTGGCTCGGTCCGCCTGCCCCCAAGCCTAAGCCTCGACCCGCTGGCGTGGACCTGCGCACCGCCCACACCTTGGGATGCACCCGACTCTGAGGAGGTTGATTCATGAAATCCCGCTACGCCGTAGTCACTACCCTGCTGGCCGCCTGTGGCGGCGATACCGGCGGTTCGTCCGCTCCACCGCCTGGCGAAGACAATCCGCTCCCGGCTGACTTCGAGGAGGTTTACCGGATCGGCGGAATTGCAGCCGAAGGGTGGGATGCGTTCACGGAGATCGAGGACATGGACTTCGACGAGCGCGGCCGTCTCTACATTCGGGACGAAACCGGGTCGTCCACCCGGATCGTGGTCGTCGACGGGACCGGTGCCCTGGCCTCCGAGTTCGGGCGCATGGGCGGCGGCCCGGGCGAGCTTCGCCAGGTCGAACACATGGTGGCCCGGCCCGACGGCGGGGTCGTGCTTGTCGACGGCGGACACCGCGCCTACCTCCTGTTCGGAGCCGATGGGTCGTTCGAACGCGCGGTCCGCTTCGCGGATTCCGATTCCCCGCAGACAGTCAACATCGAGCGGGTGCGCCATGCGCGGGAGAGAACAGCGCTATTTCTGACGCGAGGCGCGTCCGCGCGCTTCGGCCAGGGCGAAGCGTCCGTCTCATCGGGAGACCGCACGGTCTACCGGATCGCGCTCGACGCGGGGAACGAGGCGGTCCCGGCACCATTCGCGGAGGGTTGGGAACCGCGCCCCGAGCAACAGCTCACGATAGAGGCCGACGATCCTTCGGACATGTTCGGCATGATCGGCGACGCGTACGTCTACTTCTCGCCCAACCTGGTGTTCGATGCCGTCCCCGGCGGCGGAGTGGCGTATTCGGATTCCTCCGCCTACAACGTCAAGATTCAGACCGCGGGCGACCCGTCCCGCGTCGTAGGCCGGCCACTCTACCCCGAGCCCGTTACGGAACAGCTTGAGGAACGCGCCCGGGCGCGGGCGCTGGAGAACTTCGAATCGTCTTTCGAGGAGCAGGTCACCCCCTCGGGGCTGGGCGACAACGTTCCAGACGCGGTCCGTGAGCAAATAGCCGCCATGATGGAGGGCATGATGGAAGGCATCCGCACCATGGTCGAGAACGGGAGTTTCCTGCCCGACGTGCCCATCGTCCGGGACCTTCGCACGACCTGGGAGGGGGCGATCTGGGTGGAGCGCTGGGGTGGCGACCCGCTGGCGCAGATCGACGCTGCCTCCGCAGGGTCGGATGACGAGAGCGCCGCCGGCGAGCAGCCCGCCGATGGATGGATCGATGTCCTGACGCCAGCGGGCGAGTACGTGGGCACGTTCTCGCGTGAAGAAACGCCCATGCCCGGCGCATTTGGACCCGGCGGCCTCGTCGCTTTCGTCGAGACGGATGAATTCGGCGTCCCGACGATCATCGTGAAGCGGCTACCCGTGGTCGTCCGCGAGACCTAGGGGAGGTACCTGCCATCCGCCGCGCATACCGCGCCACCTCCCGCATCCCATCCACACCCATCATGGCGCCCAGCGCCTGGTTGTAGTTGGTCGTGCCGTTGATGTCGTAGGTGTAGCGATTGCCGCCCGCATCCTCCACGAATTCGATGCCTGCGATCTCGATCCCCTCCTCCACGCACAGCCGGATGTACTGCTGCACCAGCGGATCGTCCGTGGTGAGCGGCGACGGGGCGAAGAGGCCGTCCGCCTCCACCCGCATCGGGTTGCACACGTCCGACGGGCACAGCTCGAACCCGTCCGCCGTCGAACTCCGCATGGCGAACACGAAGCGCCCGCCGACGATCTCCACCCTCGTAATGAACGGCTCCGGCGCGCTGATATACTCCTGAAGTATGACCCTGGCGCCGGGCCCGGCGTCGAATCCGTCGCCGTCGAGATGCCGCTCGAGCTCCGCGACGCCGTGGAAGAGCCGGATCCCCAGCCCCTTGCCGCCCTGATCGTGCTTCGTGATGAACGGGCCGTCGAAGGTGGCCGCAGCCCCAAGCAGGTGCTCTCGCCCGACCGCAAGCACGGTCCGCGGCGTCCGGATCCCGTGCCGCCGCAGAACCAGGTCCTGCCGCAGCTTGCTCATCTCCAGCTCGAACGCCGGCAGTCCGTTGATCACTCGCCGGCCGTGAAACTCCAGCCAGTAAAGGAGTTGCCGGGCCAGCTCCACCGTGTGGACGTGGCCCCGCGTGTGCGACGACGGGCTGATCCGATTCATCCAGATCCCCTCGGGCGGCGGCGCGGACGCGTCGATGCTCCCCTCGTTCACATGCACGAGGCGCACCCGGAAGCCCTCCTGCTCGAGCGCATCGCGCAGCGGCGGAATCCAGGCGGGGTTTTCGTAAAGAACGTTTGTCGTTGGAAGAACTGCATTGATCATGTCTATTGCCTCGGGTTGAGGTGGGGAAAGCACGATCCGGGCACGAAAAAAGCCGCCCGGACCAGACGACCGGGGCGGCTCGGAAGCGGCTCGCTTGCGTGAAGCTCAGCGCATCAACACAACCGGACCCGGTCGGCGCGTCGGGACGGACACATACAGGCGCAGGTCGCGCCGCGGGCGAAGCGGGAGCCGTCGGCGAAGAGGGCTCTGATGTCGGATGCGTGGATCATGGCCGGGTCACCAGTTCTGGAAACCGATAGACAACGACGCCCGTGCCGGGCGCGTTATCCACATCCACATACCCCTTGTCGGTCATCTTGTTCAGCACGCTCTCGATCTCCTCGAACGAGCGGCCGGTCGCCATCACGCCCTGGCTCACCGTGATCTCGCCGCCGTTGCTCATCGCGGCCTTCAGCAGCTGCTGACGCACGTTGAGGGGCGCGGCAAGCTTGCGGCCCGGTTCGCGGGCGCCGGGCACCGCCTGGCTGACCGCCGCCTGACCGCGCGCCAACTGGAACGGACCCGGGACGCGTCCCTCCCGGACGTTGGAGTCACGCACCAGCGACTTCATCCTGAAGAGATCGAGGACCTGGCCGATACCCAGCAGACCGAAGGTGAGCAGCCAGAGCACACCCGTGCCGACCTTGCCCAGGTAGAAGCGGTGGACCCCGCAAGCGCCCGCCAGACCGGCGCACCACAGTGCGTAGCTGAGCCCCGTCGAGTACGGGGGCTCACCCTCTGCCTGCGGCGCGGCCGGAACGTTGACATTGACGTTGACCGAGAGTTCGCCTGGTTTCTCGCTCATGGTGTAGTGGCCCTCTCCCCCTGGCGCCGCTTTCCCGACCGATGAATCTGTCCAAAACCCGCCGATTGGGACAAGGGCCGGTGGCCAGGGGGGTCGCTACCGTTCCCAAAGTTCGCTCAACGGCACGGCCAGCATGTTCCTGCCTGCGAGCGGCAGAATGTCGCGGCCGTTATACAGTACGATGCCGCCCTGGAAATCGTTCCCGCAAAGCGCCGCCAGGCGCGCCATGCCCCGGCCCGCCGACCGTCCCGGCGTGCTGGTCGCCTTCACCTCGATACCCCATGTGCGCGTGCCCAGGGTCATGACGAGGTCGACTTCCCGTCCATCCCTGTCACGAAAGTGCCAGAAGCGGAGGTCGGGATCGGTCCATCCCGCCAGCGTCACCAGCTGCTGAGTCACGAAGGACTCAAGGAGGTGCCCCATGCGATCCCGCTTTTCGATCCAGTCTCCGGGCCCGAGCCCGGCCAGGCTGGCGGCGAGCCCGCTGTCGACGACGTGTAACTTCGGCGTCCGCACCAGCCGTCGGCCGACGTTGCGGTGCCAGGGCAGGAGGCGCCGGACCAGGAAGAGTCTCTCCAACACCGCGATGTACTCCCGGACCGTGGTTCGGTAGAGGCCGAGCTCACGTGACAGGCCGGCGGTATTGAGGAGTTCGCCGTTGCGCACCGCCAGGAGACGCAGCAGTTGCGCGACACCGTCAGCATCGCGGACCCTTCCCACGTCCAGAACATCCCGGTCGACAATGCTCCGCACGTACTGCCGGTGCCACTGGCGCGCGCGAGCCGGGGTGCGGGCCAGCGGTTCCGGGTATCCACCGGCCACCAGCCGTTGCGCGAGATCACCCGGGTCCGGCAGATGTCCGCCGGCGCGCAAAGCCGGGGTGACCGCTCCCGCCAGGAGGTCGGCGAGGAACAGCCCGGGTCGACGGTCCTTCTCGGCTTCGCAAAGTGGCATGAGGCGGGCAATCTCCATACGACCGGCCAACGACTCCGTGACCTTGGGCAACAGGAGAAGATTGGCCGAGCCGGTCAGGACGAAGCGGCCAGGACGCCGATCAAGATCCACCGACAGCTTGATGGCGGGGAGCAGCTCCGGTGCCCGCTGGACCTCGTCAATGGTGACCTCGCGGGGGAGCGCGGCAACGAAACCCGCAGGATCCGCCTTGGCGGCGGCAAGGTAGGGCCGGTGGTCAAGGCTGAAGTAGGGACGCTCCGGCATCAAGGCGCGCACCAGGGTGGTCTTGCCGCTCTGACGGGGTCCGGTCAGGCATACCACGGGTGTGTCGGCCAAGGCATCGTGGAGAACCGAGGCCAGCGGGCGCGGGTAGAGCGTGCGGGAATCGAACATGGTCGAAAGATCGCGGCCATGTGTTGATTATACAAGCGGCTAATTGGTGGTTACGAGATCGGCAGATTGTCGCTTCGGACACCCGCAGATTGTCGGTTAGCCGATCAGAACCGCAGCCGCCGCTGGATGTTGAAGCCGATGCGCCACGAGTCCGGGTCGAGGAAGTCCTCGGCTGCACCAGCAAGGGTCTGCGTCGGGTTCATCTGGTGTTGATTGGTGACCAGGAGCTTGAAGAAGTGCCCGCGCGTGCGGATTTCGACGCCGAACGAGCCGGAGTCGTACTCCTGGTCCACCCGGGGCTGGCTGAAGATCCACTCGCCGAACACGCTCCACGTGCGGTCGAGGTACAGCTGGCCGTTCACTCCCATCGAGACGGTCGACACCGGGTCAGCGTCCTGAATCCGGGGATTCCAGAGCAGCGTGGGCACGACACCGAGTGCAAGTCGCCCGGCGATCATCGCGTTCGCGATTACCTGGGCGTAGGCCTGCATCTCGTTATCCTCGGCCGTCTCGTCGCGGCTGCGGTTGGCGGTTCCCGCGTTGTCGCCGGTACCCGATTGGCCGCCGTGCAGGACCACATGCTGATGACCCACGTGACCGTCATCCGTATCGACTTGCAGGTTCCAGGCGACGCCGGCCTGGGCAGCGAACTGGACGGGCCCGGTCGGAGCGTCGAAGCCCAGTCCGGCGAACCGCACGTTGAGCTCAGTGTTGTCCAGGCTGTTGGAGCGGAGAATCCCGACGGTGAAGGCGTCGTGGGGCGCGTATGCCAGACCAAGGCGATTCAGCACGAATCCGTCCAGTCCCCACAGGTCGCTCGCGCCGCCCGAGAGGTGACCGAACCTGTGGGAAACCTCGACCAGTATGTCGCCCGCGTCCGCTGGGGCCGCGGTCGGCAACGTCGCCGACTGCGTGGAAGCGAACACGGTCTGAGCCGAGGCAGCCGCCGGGGCGGTCAGGCAGAGGATCGGAATGGCGACGCCACACCAGACGTTCGCCGTAATCTGCTTCATGTCGGAATGCTAGTGGTGTGGCTGGCGAGACGCCACCCGGTCCGCGAGTTCGAGCCCGATCCGTCCCATCAGTTGCAGGCGTTGGCCGCCCGATGTGCGATCGTAGACGGTGGCGACCTCGAGCACGCGGCCTCCCAGCCGGGACCGGTAGGCGCCGCGCACGTCCATCGTCCAGCCCGCGGGGGCATGCAATCCAGGCGTCATGCCTGGTGTGGTGCCTGACGCCATGCCCGGCGGACGATCCTGCCATAGCGCGAAGCCGCCCCTGCTCTGGCCGCCCCAGTGAGGCGAAGCGGACAGCGAGAATCCCTCTTCCTCGCGCCCGCCTACCGTCAGGGTGAGGCCTGCGCCGCTCTCGCTGTAGCTGGTGGCCGAATGGAAGGCGAGCCATCGGCCCTGCATGTCAACGCCGACGATGCCGATCTGTGCACGCAGTCCACCCGAGAGTTCCACGCCGCGTCCGGTCCGGCCGTCGCCGCCGTCACCCCGCAGGTGCACGGCGCCGAACGGGGCGAGTGCCGCGCCGCCGACCCGGAGTTCGCTGCGCAAATCGAGGCCGAGGCGGGCCTGGTGCACGCGGCCACGCAGGTCGTCGACCGTTTCCGTCCCCTCGCCGGTCGACAGGCTGGCCCACCCCGCGTCGGCCCTCAGTCCGAACGCGACGGGGCCGCCCGCCGGTCCCAGCTGCCGCCGGAAGTCGACGAGCCCCATGGCGAGGTCGAGCGGACTTGTGCCCGTGCGGCCCGTCGCGGTGCGTTCATTGCGCGCCTCCCCCCGGCCCGCGCCGAATGTCGTCCAGATCGCGGTGGCCCCGCTGGACCAGCGCAGGTACGGATGCAACGACGTCATCGAGGTGCTGAGCCGCCCGCTCGCCGTCCCGGCGTTCCAGTCGCTGGCGGCCCGGCTGCGGCCCACCGCGACGCCGAAGAGCCAGTGCGGAAGCCGGGCGTCGAGCCCCAGGTAGCCGATGCGCAGGTCTCCGTCGTAGTCGCCGGAGATGCCGGCGAGTCCGGATCCGAGCTCGGTTTCGCCGCCGCCGTAGCGCTGTACGTCCGTCTGGCCCCACAGCGACCACGCGACTGCGGGTCGTGCCGAGTCGGCGGACTGGCCCCCCCAGTCAAACGTGAAATCCGTGGCGGAGATTCCGGCCGGGGGCCGGAGGCGGTTCAGCGGGTTCGAGGCGCCCGAGGGTACGAGGTCCGACGGCGAGAACCCGGTGCCCCGAGCGGACCCTGGTACATCCGGCACCGACAGCAATCGCCCGGGATCGGGCAGCCATCCCGTTACGATCCGCTTCGCCGCGTCCCAGAAGTCGTGCCCGTCCCGGAGCCCGTCGCCGAGCGCGTCGCCGAGCCCACCCGGGAGCGCCACGGATCGTCCTCCGACGCGCAGTCCCGACTGCCGGCCCGCATCGGCACTTCCCGGGTCGGCCCCGGGTGCAACCCGCCGCTCAAGCGTCATGCGGGCGCTCGAGAGGTAGGACCGCGCGGTGGCGGCAAGAGCATCGTTCAGCACCGCCCGCCCCGCCCGGTCGCTCACGCCCACGGTCACGCGCTGGGTCGCGGCCAGTCCACCGGGATCCGTTGCCGTGACGATGACCGTGGCGTCTCCGTAGACCACAGGAAGCAGTCGCAGCGACGATCCCGTCACCGCCGCCGTGACGACATCCGCGCTGGAGGATTCGGCGCTGAAGACCAGCGGGTCGCCGTCGATATCGGTGAAGAACGGCGTGAGCTCCACCGTCACCCCGTCTCCGCCCTCGTCCAGTATCTGATCGGGGATCTCACCGACCGCCGCCGGCCCGTCGTTGACCGGAACCACCGTGACCTCGACGCTGGCGGTGTCGGCGAGCCCGTCCGGGTCGGCGACCACATAGGTGAAGCGGTCGGGGCCGTGGTAGTTCGCGTCCGGGACGTACGAGACGCTCGTTCCGTCCGCCGCGACCTCGGCCGCGCCATGCCCGGGGGGCGACACGCTCCGGACGGTGAGTCGGTCGCCGTCGAGATCCGTGTCGTTGTCGAGCACGGCGATCTCGACCGCCTCGTCCTCGAGCGTGGTGACCTGGTCGTCGCCCGCCTCGGGCGCGTCGTTGACCGGCGTCACCGTCACCTCGACCGTCGCGGTGTCGGCGAGCCCGCCCGCGTCGGCGACCACGTAGGTGAAGCGGTCGGAGCCGTGGTAGTTCGGTTCCGGGACGTACGAGACGCTCGTTCCGTCCGCCGCGACCTCGGCCGCGCCATGCTCGGGGGACGAGACGCTCCGGACGCGCAACCGGTCGCCGTCGAGATCCGTGTCGTTGTCGAGCACGGCGATCTCGACCGCCTCGTCCTCGAGGGTGGTGGCCTGGTCGTCGCCCGCCTCGGGCGCGTCGTTGACCGGCGTCACCGTCACCTCGACCGCCGCGGTGTCGGCAAGCCCGCCCGCGTCGGCGACCACGTAGGTGAAGCGGTCGGGGCCATGGTAGTTCGGGTCCGGCGCATACTGCACGGCCGCCCCTGCGTCGACAATTCGCGTCTGTCCGTGTCCGGGCGTGGCGACCTCTATCACGCGAAGCCGGTCGCCGCGATCCGGATCCTCATCGTTGGCCAATACCTCCGCCCTCGTTCTCCGGTCTTCATCCACGCTCAGCGCGTCGTCCATGGCCACCGGGCGTTCGTTCACATTGACGACGCTCACCACGACCTCGGCCCGGGCTGCGCCGCCCAGCGAGTCCGTCGCCGTCACGGTCAACGGGTAGCGGTTCGGCTCGGCTTCGAAGTCCTCGCCGGGTCCGATGTAGCTCAGAGCCCCCGACGTCGCATCGAGGACGAAACGGTCGCTCTCCGAGGCCAGCGCGAGCTCGAAGTCGTCCCCATCGGGATCGGTCGCGCGAACGCGGCCGAGCGTTATTGGCGCCGCGCTGCCGTCGCGGTTCTCGGCGATCACGAAACGCAGCGACGAACCGAATACCGGAGGTCGGTTCGCGACTCTGACTGGCACTTCCGCAACCGCCCTCCCGCCCCGGCCGTCGGTGACCTCAACCCTTATGCGTACGGTGCCGACGCGGTCCGGGGCCGTCCACTGAGCATTCTGCCTGTCGGTCGCTCCGGTGAACGTCCCCCGCGGGGCCTCCCATTCGTAGGTGAGCGGGTCACCGTCCGGATCCGAGGCCTCGGCCGTCAGCCTCACCTCGCCACCGCGCGGCACCGTGCAGGGATCGCAGGTCGCCCGCACCGTGGGCGGAATGTTCGGCGGAAGCCTCGAGTCGGTGATCGTCACCTCGACAAAAGACGGGTCGCCGTCCGTCACCTCTGGCGGCAGCTGGCCCAGCGACACCGTGAACGTCTCGTCGTCGTTGTCCGCGTCCTCGACCGTCGGAATCGTGCCCGAGCCGGTCGTCTCTCCCGCGGCGACCGTGATGCTCTCCAGCGATCCGAAGTCGTCCGATTCGGCGGTTCCGGAGGCAAGTTCCAGCGGGATCGTCACGCCGTTCGACATCGCCTGCGACAACCGCGCCGTCACCGTCACCGGCTGCCCCTCGTCCACCGGGTTCGGAGACGCCGACAGGCTCACCGACGGCCCGGACGGAGTGTTCGGCGGGGGTGGGTCCAGGTTGGTGAACGTGAGTCTTGCCATGCGGACGTTCGAGAACTTGCCCGTTCCCGCAATGCGCGTAATGACGCCCTGTGGACTCGTGGCGGGATTCGACAGCGAGAACTCCGTCCCGTCCTCGGTGCCGGCATCGTACGGAAAGAGATCCACCTCAAGCGATTGCACCCACTGGCCCCCGCCGTCGAGCAGGGATTCCCCCGACACACCGACGAACCAGTCGGGGCTGGGACCGATCATGGACAGGAGCGTCACCTGTGGATGCTCCGTTGTGACTTCGATGGTGAACGTCGCAGTGCCGGTGCCGCCTCCGGAGACGCTTTGCTCAATCACGGACCGCGTGTGCGAGCTGCGCTGCACTTCGCCGCGGAAGGTCCCCGTGGCGCCCAGCTCCGCCACATTCTCGACACCGGCACTGGCTTGAGCTCCGGGCTGCCAGAAGCTGACGCCGCTCCCGTGCACGCCGCCGATGAGTGTCGTGAAGTGCGCTCCGCCCACCACGCCTCCGGGCGTGCTCGCCAAGGTCCAGTTGCCTTCGAACGTCACCTGATAACTGACCGTTTGCGGCGCGGCCGGCAGCGGGGACAGGCCGATGGAGACGGGGATGGCAAGCAGCAGGCCGAGGCGCCGGGGTCGCGAGAATCGCCGGGGTCGTGAGAATCGAGGTTGCATTCCTTAGAATCTACGCCCGCGGGGGCCGAAAGGCGCGCATCGATTCCACCCTTGCCCGGTAGCCATTCTGTCCCTTCTCCAGGAAGCCCCGCTGCAGCAACCAGTTCACGTCTCGCGTCAGGGTCTTGCCGGTCTTTTCGGCGTAGAGCCTGGCCAGGCCAGGGCTCAGATCCGGTATCGCCCGCTTGCGGACCGGTGTGCCTGCACGCCCGAGCGCCAGCGTGACCTCGCGACGCCTGCGCATGGCAGACGACGACCGGATTCGTTGGAATTCTCCGTACACGAAGTGCTCCCAGGCCAATCTCAGCTGGACTCCCGCAATGGATTCGCCCTGCTCCCGAAGGCCGTCGACGAACCCCTGCAATGAGTACACCAGAAAACCGAGTGGGTCCCCGCGACCGGAGTTCGCCCGGCTGGAGCGATCGAGCTGCCGGTAGTATTCGGCCCGCGTGACATTGTAGTGGTTGCTGAGAAGATGGGCACAGGGCGACGGCACGCCCTCGCGCGCGAGGATCATGAACTCGGCGAGCCGCGCGGTCCGTCCGTTGCCGTCCCCGAAGGGGTGGATCCACGCGATATACAGGTGAACAAAAACGGCGCGGAGAATCGCGGACGCGGTGCGGTCTTCGCGCCGGTCGGGGCGCACCGGCCAATCATCTCCCTCGAGCCACCCGCACAGTCTGTCGAGCAGGGAGCCACAGTCCGCTCTCGGCGCGCCCCGGTAACGCAGGACCCCTACCGGGTGCGTCGGGATTTCACCTGGAACCACACCTTCTTCGAGATGCTCCTCGAGACCCGCGAGCAGACGCCGATTCGCTCCGGCGATCCAGTCCGGCGTCAGCTCCGGCGGGCGGCCAGCCACGATCTCGCCAACGATGTCATTGACGGCCGTGAGGACGTTGTCGACCTCTCGCTGCAGGTATTCCTGGGAAGGCGGGAGCTCCAAACGCCCTTCCAGGTGGGCCGCGATCTGTTCCTCGCTGAGCGTGTTCCCCTCGATCGCCGTCGTGGCCCGAGCCCCCTTGACCAGGTAGATCCGGTGCAGCTCGCGGGCGTCGGCGGGCGGAAGGACTGCCCGAGCGATGTGATCGCATCTCGCGGCCGCCTCGCCGAGCAATGCCCAGTGGAGAGGGTCGGCGCGCTCCAGGTGATGGCGGAAACTGATCCAGGGGTGGGTGCGGCGGTATTCGCGGTCGTCGGTCAATGGTGGGGGCTCCTGGTGGGGTTGCCGGGTAATCATGCTATGGGATGTCTGGCAAAATGTCAAGAAATTGTTTCATCATGCCAGTGTGGCATCACAGTCGATAATGATATGGCAATATTGGTTTTATGGAATCGCCACAGCTTGCTTAGATATGATTATGATATCTGAAATGACTTGCGGAATGTCCAGCACCTGGCCTGTGATCTTCCTCCCCGACCCACGTACCGTGAACTGGCAGTGACGGAACCCTGATCGCACCACTGTACCCTCCTCCCCTGGAACGGTTCGCGGACCCGAGAGCGGGGAGGTATGATGTGTCCACCATGCAGACTCGAGCACCGACGACGTGGGAGGATGTCCTGCGGCTGCCGGACGACGGCAACCGCTACGAGTTCATAGGGGGGCGGCTGTACATGACGCCCGCTCCCGTAACCCGGCACCAGCGCGTTCTTGGGCGACTTTGGTCGGCTCTGTTGCGGATCCTTGTGGACTCCGGACGCGGCGAGGTGTTCTCCGCCCCTCTCCTGGTCGAGTTCCCGGGAACCGGCGACCGGGTGCAGCCCGACCTTCTGTTCGTGTCCAATGAGAGGCGGGCGATCATCGGCGAGAAGCAGGTCCTGGGCGCTCCCGACCTCGTCGTCGAGATCCTCTCGCCGACCACCGCGCACCGAGACCGCGGGATCAAGCTGGATCTGTACGCGCGTCACGGCGTGCGGCAATACTGGATCGTGGATCCGAGCGAGGATGTAGTCGACGTCTGGCGCTTCGCGGACGACCCGGGGCGCGAGCGCTTCACCGGCAAACTCACCGTCCGGCTCGGTCCCGAGCCCCTGGGCCTGATCGACCTCGACGAGGTCTTCTCGCGCCATCTGGACCTGTGGGAGGAGGGGACTGACCGCGGCTGACGTCCCACTATACAAGTGGTCAGGACACCGCCGAGGTAGCACTCAGCGGATCGCGGGCGGCAGACGCCTCACGGCGACGACGGGGACATCGAACTCATCCGCTTCGATGAAGGCGACGAGACCACCCGGGCCGAAGGCGTCCGGCATGGGGAGGATCTCCGGAGCGATGGTACCGACGTAGCGACGGTCCGGCGCAAGCACGTCGATGGGGCCCGGCTCCTCCGCGCCCGGCTCCGCGCTCCGCTGGATCCAGAGGGTTCCATCCCAAGTGGTGCGAACGGCCGAGACTACCGGTACCTCGGAGAAGAACAGCATATTCTCGACGGCTCGCATCTGGCCCTCGAGGAGCGCATCCATGAACGCAATGTCCTCGCGCCTCGGGTTGCCCGTCACGCTGCTCGGTCGGCGTTGCAGCCGCTCGATGCGGCGCTCGCGCTCCGCCTGCCTGATACCCTCCGTCACTGACCGGGGCCGGATGGGCCGGCGCAGGATGCGCGACACCGCGCCGGCCTGGTCGGTGAGCTTGATCGCGTAGGCCGACGAGTCCGAGAACGCGACCCCGCCCGACGGCAGAGCATCGAACAACAGTTCGGGTTCGAACCCCCACACGGCGCGCACCATGTCGTCGATGTCCTGGGCCTCGTGGGCTCGCACCTCCTGTTCGCGCGGCTGCCACACCTCGGCCAACGTCAGCGCCTCGACCTCGGCGGACGAGAGATCGAAGCGGAGGATCGCCCGTGTAGCGGTGTCCCAGGAACCGCCGATGACCGTCCGGCCACCCGTGCGCTCCGGACGCATGTCGCTCCCCGCCTCGTCCCCGACCATCCGCTCGAAGGCACCGCCCGGGGCGAAGACGTGGTAGCCCCTGTGCATAATGTCTTCGACGAGCGTGGCTCCGTCGGGCCATACGATCATCTGCCGGGGCGCCCGAAACTCGCCGGGACCTTCGCCGGAGCGACCGAATTCGCCCGCCAGCCCGCCGGCCGGGTCGACGACGACGATGCGGGCCTGGCCCGTCAGTCCTCCCGTCCGGTCCATGAGGTGCAGGTTGCCCGCAGCGTCAAACCCGAGGCTGGAGATGGTGGAAAACAGCTGCCACTCGGTCGCCGCGCCCGCCGACCCAATGCTGTACAGGAGCTCGAGGTCAGGTGACAGGAGACGGTCCTCGGCCGGGAGATCAACGACCTCCTGCGCGGGCGCCGCCTGCGCATGGAAGCCGAGCGCAACGAGGACCTGAGCCGCAACCACCGCGCGTGCCTTCATCGGGTCACCTCCCGCAGTTCCGCGATGACCTCTTCCAGCGAGCGTTCGGCCTGCGCCAGTCGCAGGTCGAGACCCACGGTCTTGATCTCGCCCTGGATTTGCTCCGCGACCGCACGGAGGCGGTCGTCGATTTCGGACGCCTCGGTCTCCGTTTGGAGTCGGGCCGCGGCGAGGCCGTATTCGGCGAGCCGCCGTGCGACCGCCTCGGTCTTGTCATCGAGGCCGGACCAACGGATCGTCTCCGCAATCTGTCGGAGCCCCACCTCCCATCCGGCGAGATCCTGTACCAGGCGCCGTGCCCGTGCCAACTCGCCGTCCCGCATGGCGGACCTCAGCTTCGAGAGGTCGTCGCGGTAGCCTGATATCCTTCCGTACAGGATCATCGCGCCCGCGTATGACAGCCACGCCTCCTGATACCCGCGCATGACCGTGAACATCAGTTCGCGCCATTGGCGCGCCTCCGCGTCGAAGGGCTGGCGGACGCCGTCGACGCTCCATTCGCGTTCGACCCCGGCGGGCGTCGGCGTGACCGCGAGGCGGTGGGTCTTCTCTCCCCGCGACTCAAAGACGAGCCAGCTGTCTTCGCCCAGCGTCCGGACCGCGGTTCCGTCGGCATTCAGGGTGACATCCCCCTCCGCACGCATACAGAGCAGCCTGTCCGCGACGGGTCTCACAATCGTGAATCCGCCGTCCGTCCATTTCCAATTCGGGACTGTCCTGCCGTCACCACGGAGATAGAACGACCGGATCATATCCTTCGAGGAGGGTATACACTCGATCCCCAGCAACGCCGCCTGGGTCGCGATCTGGTCCCGGTGCGATTCGGCAGCCACCTCAGCCACGATGGCGGCCCTTGCCGCGGCCTCCCGGGAGGCTTCGGTCGGGATCTCGGGGGAGGCCACGGTTGGTACCGGGCGCACGAACGCGACAGACACCCCTGCCGCGCCGATGACCACCAGTGTCAGCGCGGTGCGCAGGAGGCTGGCGCGCGGACGGCGGCGTGCGAGTATCGAAGTGATCCGCCGCTCCAGTTGCGAGGCCTGCACGATGGGCAGCGCGAGCGCCCTCGGACCACCGGGGGTGCGGCCGGTGGCCAGGAAGAGGAGGTGCCGGGCATACTCCGAGGGCCGTGTGCCGAGCCTCAGCACCTCTTCGTCGCAGGCCTTCTCGCTCGCCAGCGCGGCCCGGCGCGAGGCGATCCACACGAGAGGGTGGAACCAGTAGAGGGCCAGCACGGCGCGGCGCATAAGCCGTCGAAGCACGTCCCGGCGGCGTACATGGATGAGTTCATGCGAGAGCACTACGGCGCGGCGCGCCCGGCTCCAGGATGCCGCCGGCTCTGGAAGCAGAATGACCGGTCGCCAGAGCCCGCCCGTCATCGGCACCTCGACTGCCGCGTTGGTCAGGAGCCGTACCTTGGTGCGGACGCCCAGCCGGCGGCGCAGCTCCTCGGACTGACGCACCCAATCGGGATCCCGCACGGGGTGCGCCGTTCTCACCAGACCGCGCAGCCGCAGGGCCGAGACGGCCAGCGCGATCAGCGAAAGGCCGAATCCGATGATCCAGACAATCCATGTGATCCGAACGACAGCGTGCCGCGCGATGGCGTTTGCAGAAACACCACCGGCCCCAACTGAACGTCCGTCCAACCGGGCCCGTTGGGCTAGCACCAGAGCCCTGCGCATGTCGGCGGTCTCTGACGGTGGGACCGGCCCCATGTCCTCAAGTAGCAACTCGCGGAGGGCGGAGCCCGAGGCCTGGAGTTCACCCGCGGCGGCCGGAAGCACCGGCACATTCCACGATGGACCGATGGGGCCCAGGATGGGGAGCGCGAAGACGAGGACAAACGTCGTGGTCCACAGCAGGTGAAGATTCTTGGGCGACCCGCGTCGTCCGAGCCATGCGAGCGCGAGTGCCAGCAGCAACAGGCACGTAACTTGTGCCGTCAGCGTGACCGCACTTGGCACCAAACCGAAAAGCGTGGCGCCCGCGGCGTTCACCGGCCCTCCTTCGCGGCCCGCTCGATCATCGCCGCGATCCGGGCGTGCTCCTCTGGAGTGAGGTCGTCCCCGCGCAGTTCGAGCAGCGTAGCCACGGCTCCCTCGACGGAGCCGCGGAAGAAGGTCCTGAGAACGTGGCGCATCGCGGAACGCCGCGCTCGCCGGGCCGGCATCGTGGGCGAATAAACGTACCGGGCGCCGTCCCGCTCGCTCACCAAGTGTCCCTTCTCCATCAGGATCCGCAACGTTGAACGCACGGCGGAATACGTCGGCGGGTCCGCCATGTTCTCCTGGATCTGGGCGGCCGTCGCGTTCGCCAGTTCGTGTACGATATCCATGACTTCGCGTTCGCGTCTGCTCAACGCCGGGAGCGCGTTCACTTTGACTGCCTCCTTCTCTCGGGACAGGTCGACATCTCAACTATGGGAGGCACCTTAACACAGAAATGCTGAAAAATCAACACTTCGATGCGAGAGAGCTCTCGGGGGTGGACTACCGTGGAGGCGAGGGGTTGATTGTCGGAAGGCGACGCGGGACTATAGGAAGAGGAGGTCATCGTGAAAGACCAACTGAACCCCGAAGAGCGGGAAATCCTCGAGAAGTTCGAGCGCGACGAACTACGGTCGGCAACAGGCGTTGACCGCGAGATGGCGATCACCCCTCAGGCGGCGCGCAATACCTTCAAGAAGACTCGGCGAGTCAATCTGCGGGTGTCGGGACGGTTGACCGAGAAGAGATGAGGCGAATCCTCGGCCAACTGGTGCAGTCACCTGAATCAGGCCCCGTATCACGCAGCTGGGACCACGAGTATCGCCGCGGCCGATACCGCGACGAGCCGCCCATTCAGCTCGTCGGGCGCATCGTCGACATCCTTCGCCATCATCCCGAGATCATGAGGGGAAGGGGCCTGTATGTCGGCTGCGGGAACGGACGGAACTATGTCGCTCTAGTCGATGCGGGATTGAATCTGATCGGGCTTGACGTCTCGAAGGAGGCCATCGCACAACTCCAGGCGGGCCACCCGCATTTGGCGCCGGATCTGGTCTGGATGGACTTTCACGATTTCCATTCGGAGTTTCCGTTCGACTATATCGTCGCGATCCAGGTCTTCCAGCACGGAACCGCAGATGCGGTCCGATCGATGTTCGCGCGCGCTGCGAAGCTGCTGAAGCCCGGAGGACTACTCTTCGTTCGCGTCAACTCCGCCTCCACCGATGTCTACTACTCTCATCGGGTCGTCGAGCGCGGCAATCGAGGTGGGTTCACCGTCAGGTATGATGAGGGGCCCAAGCGCGGGCTGGCGATCCGCTTTCTGTCGCTCCGGGAGCTGAGGGAGACACTTGACCCGTGGTTCACGCCTCTGGTCCCGACGAGGGAGCAGGTTACCTCGCGAAAGTCTCCCCAGCGTGGCTCGTGGGCTCAGTGGGAAGGCGTCTGGGTCAGGCGGTAGGTGACGAGCGTTCCCGGGCCTGGTTGCCGACGCGACCCCCGTCAGTAGCTTCAGCACCAAGCCCGAGAACGGAAGTCGACCGGACGTCCGCATGGCAAGCTCCACCCCCGGCAACAACAGGAGTACAACGCGATGAAGCAACTCACTTGGGCAGTCGCCATCGCGGCACTGGCAATCGCCGCGTGGCTCGGGTCGGGCATGGGGGCGGCGGACGATGCTGCTCCCGCCCCGGACGAAGGCGTCTTCGCCACGATCGCGCCGTTCAACAGCTACGGTGTCGTCCACGACGCCGACAACATCGAGGCGATGCGGCCGCGCGTCATGGGTACGCACGGGGTCATCTCTTCGGGGCACTACCTGGCCACACAGGCCGGCTACGAGGTGCTCAGGGCCGGGGGCAACGCCTTCGACGCGGGGGTGACCGCGGGGATGGCGCTCAAGGCGCTCAAGATGGACTACGCGGGGTGGACCGGTGTGGCGCCCCTGATCCTCTACAGCGCCGCGGAGGACCTCGTGATCACGCGGGTCGGGGCCGGGACCTCGCCCGCACTCGCCACCCTCGACTTCTTCCTCGAACACGGAAAGTCACCCCTCAACAACGCGTTGATTCCCGCGGACATCGACGTCTGGCTCGCCACTCTCGACCGCTTCGGCACATTCAGCTTCAGCGAAGCCGCCGGGCCGACCCTGCGCATCGCCGAGGAGGGCTATCACCTCTACAAGATGCAGAAGTGGATGATCGAGGATCAGATGGAGGCGATCCTCGCCTTCCCCTACAACCGCGACTTCTGGTTCCAGAACGGGGTCGGCGAGCAGCGTCTGGGCGATCTGATGATCAACGCCGACCTGGGGCGGCTCATCCGCTACATGATGGCCGCCGAAGAGCAGGCGCTTGCCGCGGGTGGAAGCCGCTCCGAAGGGATCCGCGCCGCACGGGACGCCTTCTACAAGGGAGAGCCCGCGCGTGACGTGGACCGCTTCTTCCGCGAGCAGGGCGGGATCGTTCGCTACGAGGACCTGGCGGGGTACGAGAGTCGTTGGGAGGAACCCCTGGGCACGAGCTTCCAGGGCTACGACGTGTATACGGGCGACGGCTGGAGCCAGGGGCCGCGCATCGTCCTGATGCTGAACATGCTCGAGAACTTCGACCTGCGCGCGCTCGGCTACAACACGCCGGAGTACATTCATCTCATCTCGCAGGTGATCAACCTGGCAATGTCGGACGTGCACAAGTACGTCGGCGATCCGGACTTCGTGCGTGCGCCCGACGGGCTCTACGGGAAGGAGTACGCGCGCGAGCGCATCGGGCTGATCGACGAGGAGCGCGCGTTTCAGGACATGCCGCCGTGGGGAGATCCGGCGGCGATGGCGGCGGTGGCGGACGGCGCGCCGACGAGCTTCGTGATGGCGGGCGCGGACGCGAATGAGCCGGCCCGCTCGATCGACACCTCGTCCCTCAACGTCATGGACGGGGAGGGCAACGTGTTCTCGCTGACCGAGAGCGATGGCCATACCGGCACGCCCATGATCCCGGGATGGGGGTTCGGGCTGGGCAACCGCATGGGCCAGTTCAACCTGGACCGGGAGCTGGCCAACGTGATGGCGCCCGGCAAGCGCCCGCGCAACACCAACTCGCCCCTTCTGGTGATGAAGGACGGGCAGCCGTTCATGGGACTTTCCACCCCCGGCGGCGACCAGCAGCTGCAGTCGCTCCTGCAGGTCTTTCTGAACGTGGTCGTGTGGGGGATGTCGCCCGAGCAGGCCCTGGACCAGCCCCGCTTCGGCAGCTACAACTTCCCGGCGTCGGGCAGCGAGGTGAACCGCAGTCCCGCGGTGCTCCGTCTTGAGGACCGGATTCCGGCGGAGACGGCGGAAGCGCTGCGTGCGATGGGACACGGCGTCGAGTCCTGGGGCCTGTGGAACTGGCGCGCGTGCGCACCCACGGTGACCTGGCGCGATCCGGAGACGGGGGTGATGGTCGCGGCGGGGGACGTGCGGCGGGAGACTGCGTCGCTGGGGTTTTAGTTTTAGAGGCATGAAGACGAAGAACCGGGAACCGAGCCCGTTCGGAATCGCGGCACTGGATCTGTTTGCGTCGGCTCTGGGCGCCTTCATCCTGATCGCGGTCGTCATCTTCCCGATGATCGGCGAGGCGGTGCCGGACAACCCGCCCGCGCCCGCACCGATCATCATGGAGGCTCCGCCGCCCGACTCGGTCGTATGTCCCGTGTGCCCGACGTGCCCGGTCGTCGCTGCCGTTGTGGAGCCGATCGCCTGTCCGGTGTGCCCCACGTGCCCGGTCCCGGAACCCGTGCCGGAGACGATCTGTCCCGCCGTGCCCGACCCCGTGGCGTGCCCGGTCTGTCCTACGGTGCCTGCCCCGGTCATATGCCCGGAGCCCGCGCCTGCCCCCATCCAGGTGGACGCGCCGCACTTTCGATTCCCGCACCTCGACATCATCGTCGCGCTGGACGTCACCAACAGCATGCGCGGGCAGGTCGCGTCGCTGAAGGCCGAAGTCGAGCAGCTGGCCGTCCTCATGAACCGGATCTCGCCGAGCTTCGGCATCGGGATGGTTGCGTTCGGCGATCGCCGCTGGGAGAGCCCGCTGTTCCTTTTCCCGTTGCGGGAGATTTCCGGCCCGACCGCGAACCGCGACGCGTTCCGCACCTTCGTGAACGGCCTGTCGGTGGGCATGGGAACCGGAAGGGGCAACAACCCTGACAGCCCCGAGGCCTTCTACGATGCGCTTTCGGCGGCCTCCCGCATGACCTGGCGGCCGCGATCCGAGCGAAGGGTCGTCGTTCTGGTGACCGACAACCCGGCGTACAGCGACGAGATCGATCGATCCATACAGGTCGCGACCGGCATCGGACGACCCGAAGGGCATCGCGTCTCCACGGTCTACGTCAGGACAAGCAACACGGCCGACTCCGCCACGGAAGAGTTTCTTCGCAGCGTCGCCGAGGCTGGCGGTGGCCAGTACGTGCGGGACGTTGGGGGCTCACTGACGGTCAACCTGCTTCTGTCCCTGTTCTGACCCCACCAGCCTGTTCGACAGATTGCCCAGGCAGTACTGGCCGATCCTGTTCAGGACACCCTCTTCCTTCCCCCGGATGATGTACATCGCGAACATCAACACCGCCGATTGCATCAAGGCGAGCAGGGTCGTGTAGAACGCAACCCCGAGGTCCCCCGTCAACTGCTCCATCATCTCGGGTCCGATCGATCCCGCCGTGATGCTGGCGCCCGCGAACATGACCCCGGCGCTGCGCATCGCAAATGCGATACCCAGTACGGTCCCGATGAAGCCGAGCGTCGGTACCAGCCAGACGACGTAGCGCAGCATGTTGTACCGCTGCTCGATTTCATGCTGATAGAGTTCGAGCGACACGTTGGTCATCGTGTTGATCTGGTCCACCGACCCGCTGTTGCGGAACTGCAGAAGCGCGCTGGTCAGCAGGCGCTGCAGCAGGTAACGCCTCTCCGGGTCGGACTCGACCACCCGCTGGTAGATCGGGGTCAGGTCCCGTCTGCGCAGGATGGTCTCGTCGTCCTCAGGCAAAAGCCCGAGGTGAATCTGCTCGCCTTCCCGGCGGCCGGTGAGATGGCGCACCACCAACTCCCCGGCGGCCGCGCAGAAGACGACCCACATCACGTTCTGTATGGTGAATGGGTACGGGAAGATCCGGGTGTTCCTGTCGACCAGCAGTTCGGCGGCCATGCTGTCGTCGCCGGCCGGGAACACGTAGGACAGGGCCCCCACGAGGACGATGCCGATCAGCAGGGAGACGAACAGGGTCACGGCCCGGAACGGTACCTGTTCGTCCCTCCTGTCGCTCATCGCCGTCCGCACTCGGGAAGGCGGACGCCGCCCAGCTGGGGATTGATGCCGGACTCGAAGCGCATCAGCGGCTTCGGAATGCATCCCGACAGGCGATTGTCGCGGAGTGTCAGCCGCCTCAGGCTGGTCAGATTGGCCAGCTCGGCAGGTATCTGCCCGGAAAGCTGGTTCCCGCTGAGGGCGAGGAGTTCGAGCTGCCCCAGTTGGCCCAGCTCGGGCGGGATCCGGCCGGCGATCTGCGTTCGGGACAGCCGCAGCCGCTTGAGGCTCGCCAGATTCCCCAGTTCGGGCGGGATGATCCCGGTCAGCGGGTTGTTGTACAGGTGCAGGTCCTCGAGGTTCGACATCGCACCCAGTTCGGCCGGTATCTGGCCCGACAGCTGGTTGTCCTCGAGGAACAGCGCCTTGAGCCTGCCCAGCGAGCCCAGCTCGGCCGGAATCGCGCCGGTCAGCCGGTTTCCACCCAGGTTGAGGAGTTCCAGTTCCGTCAGGCGCGTGAGGCGCGTGGGAATCACGCCCCCGAGACTGCGTCCGTTGAGGTCGAGCCCCACGACGTCATCGCCGCGTGAACGCACACCCGTCCAGGACCGCCGGGGCAGGGCGAGACGCCAGTTCAAGTCGCCGGTGGTCCCGGCCAAATCGTTTCTCGCGGCGAGCAGCAGCTGGTCGTCGGTGAGCCTCTCGTCGGTCCGCCGCCGCGCCGCCTCCATGGTCTGGGCCTGTCGCTGCTCCGGGTTCGCCAGCCGCTCGGCCGCGGTCCGGCGGGCCTGATCCACGCGTTCCTGCTCTGCCAGGCGTGCCTCCTCCGCCAGCCGGGCCTGCTCCGCCAGCCGCGCCTCCTCAGCCAGACGTTCCTGCTCCGCGAGGCGGGCCTCTTCGGCCAGACGCGCCTGCTCCGCGATCCGCCCCATCTCCAGGCGAGCTTCCTCCGCCAACCGCGCGTCCTCGGCCCGCCGGGCCTCCTCGGCGAGCCGCTGCTCCTCCTCACGCCGCTCGGCGTCGACGCGGGCCTGTTCCGCCAACCGCTCTTCGCGTGCGATCCGGCGTTCCTCGGCGAGCCGCCGCACCTCGGCCTCCGCTTCGTTCCTGCGGCGAGCCTCCTCCGCCTGCGCCTCCGCCTCCCGGCCCGCCGCCAGCAGTTCGGTCAGGCTTATGCGGTCCAGATATCCCGTAGCCTCGATGCCCCGGTCGGTCTGCCATTCGCGGAGTCCCTGGCGGGCCTCGGGCTCCAGCACGCCGTCGGCGTCCCCCGCGTGGTGACCTTCGGCGGACAGCCCCAGTTCCACCAGCGCCACAACATCGGTGCCAAGGCCCAGCCGAGCCTCCTGGGCGGCGGCACGCTGCTCGGCCGTGAGCGTTCGGTTCCGCGCCACGGTGACCATGGCGGCCGCGACGCCCACGATCATGATGACGCCGGAGGCATACATGAGACGACGACGGCCTGCCCCGGGGCCGCGCATCACCGGCTCCAGGCGAGACCGATTTCGGTGCGGCCCAGGGCGCGCCTGACGAACAGGTCCGGCCCGGCCGCGGCCACGGGAATCCTCCGCAGCCCCGGCGCCGCGGACACGCGCGAAATCGCCTCGATTTCGGACATCTTCCTCGACCCGAGCACCCAGTCGAGCGCGCCCCAGACCCCGAGCACGCTCCCCACGCCAATGAACCACCGGTTCGCGGTTTCGGTCCGGTCCCGCCTGTGCACCGCGGACAGGTACTGCCACTCCGTGTCGTAGTCCGCCCGCTCTGGAGCGCCCAGCCACGGCAGCCACCTCACCGTCGCGTAGGAGCCGCCCGCCATGATGGCGCCCCAGGTGAACCGCCGCTTCCCCGACCCGCGCCTCGCGCTGGCGTCCCCGTACTGCACCTCCAAAGCCGGGTCGGCCAACGTGGGGAGCTCCATTTCCATCGTCTCGATGTCCCGGCTTCCCAGGATGTAGTCGGCGGCCCCCCAGGCGAGCAGGCCGGTGCCCGACAGCATGAGGGCATTCCTGACGGTTCCCGCCGTGGAGCGCCTGTCAACAGCGGCCTGATGCGAGGCCGAGTCGGCATAGGCGTCCTCGTCCGCCACCGCGAACACGATCTGCGTCGTGGCAACGGCTACAATGGCCAGCGCGCCTCCCCAAAGCGAGCGGTTCAGGCCTGACGACCGACGCGCCTTCGACCGCTCGTATTGCGCGTGGATGTCCGGAATCAGGGATCCTGTCGCCGTGGCCGGCACTCCACCGGGCACTCCTGCCGACACGCCTCCCACGATCTCGACTTCTGCAGCGAGGACATATCCGATCAGGTCGTCCTCGCCGGGCTGGCCGGGGATCGACACGATATGATACGGACCCGATTCCCCGATCCAGTCAAGCGTCGCACCGGCCGCCAGATTGGCGATGACCGGGCTGGAATCGGACGGGTCGAGCCGGACGGCCGCGCCACTGCCGAGCGCCCTGACCTGCTGGGCCGACGCGACCCCGTAGCCGAGAGCAGGTGCTGCGAGAGAGACTCCGAGAACCATGATGCCAGCGCCGACCAAGCCGTGCTTCAGCTTCATTCTCGCTATTCGCTTCCTCGCGCCGTCCTGATCCGCCACCGGCGGACCAGTCCCGCTCTCCCGGACGGTTGGTTGCCGGGTCAAGTCTAGCGGAACGGCCGGATGGGGTCTAGTCGAGTGCGGAGGGGTGCGGTCGGGAGGGAATTCACCGGGCAAGAAGCAGCGTCACTCGATGCCGTTCGGCGCCCGGCGGACGCAACCGCCCGCCATGGGGATCGCGCAAAGTGAACGGGTGGTGAATGACGATGTCCTGCCTGCCGTCCCGATTGAGGTCGGCCAGCCAGGTGTACTCCGCGTCGTTAGGCAGCTCGACCGCCACGGTCTGGGGATTCCGGGCGAAGAGCTCCGGGCCGGGCACTCCGGCGAACACGTCGAGCGCCCACGGCGTGGTCTCGATCAGCAGATCCGAGCGCCGTCGCCCGTCACGTCTCCGACGAGCAGCGTCCGGTTGAACGCGCGCCGGTAGTCGTCCTGCGTCCTGCGGCTCTCGTGGAGCCCGCCGCGCAGCACGATGTCCAGCGGCACCCACCCCGGCTCCCTGTGGCTGGGGGCGCCATCGAGCGCGATCCGTCGGACGGCATTGGCGGCGTCACCGAAGACGCCCTGCTCGGCACGGTGGAACTCGAGGTGCAGCCAGGTGTCGTCGCCCATGGCGCCCTTCAGCCTCTTGAAGAGGCCGCCGCTGAGGGACGCGACGCCGATGGTGGTGAACATCAGTTCGGTCTGGCCGTCGCGGTCGAGGTCGTGCCGGTCCAGCGCGAGGTGAATGCGGCCGGGTGACCGAATGACGATGTCGGCGCTCGGTGCGAATTCGATCCGTCCGTCGCGGGTATGCGTCCCGAGATGGACGTCGTAGCTGGACTCCTTGCTTGATGTGGTCGTGCCCTTGAGGGCCAGGATCGCGAGATCGCCCACGCCATCGCCGTTCACGTCGGAGAGCGAGTGCAGCACTCTGCCCGTCATGTCTCCGGTGGCAAGCGAGGAGAGCTTGTCGGAGTCGAAACCGACCTCGGTCGCGAAGGTCTCGGCCACCGCGCGAAACCGGCCGTCCGCTTCCTGGAGATGCACGGCGAAGTGGTCGCCGTCCCGGAAGGTCAGGTCACGTCGGCCGTCCCCGTCGTAGTCGATCGCATGGACGCGGCTCTGGGACCAGGGGTCGTAGCGGTATCCGTCGGCCCCGCGGATCCGGCTCATGTCCGTCGGAGGACCGACACCTACGGGGTCGGCGAAGGCGCCGTCACCGGTCTGGACGAACACCTGGAATCCGGCGGAGTCCGGCACCACCAGATCGTCGCGGCCGTCCCCGTTCACGTCTCGCGTGATGTCGACGTGTGGAACTTCGCGGTGCCGCGGCGATTCGAAGTCGGACGTCACCGTCACCAGCAGCTCCTCGGTCCCCCGTTCCGGATCGAGCCAGTTCAGGCGGCCGGGTTCGTAGGTGAGGAGCCGATCCTCGCCCCCGATGTGCGCAACGTCCACGAACCGCACCTCTGGGCGCAGCGCGATGTCGAGGCTCGGCCGCCACGTGCTGTCGGCGAAGGCGTAGATGCGGAGGCGGCGGCCGTCGTGCTCATCGACGCTCACAACGGCCAATTCGGCGACCGGGCCACCGAGGAGAAACCCGGTGAGCACCGTCTGGCGCTCGGTCGAGTCGGTCACGACCTCGTGTTGGTCGAAGGCGACCTGTGGCTGGGGGGGCGGCCGCTGGTGAGAGGTGACCGGCTCGCCGGAAGCGACGTGAACTGTCCGTCCGCATGCCTGAAGCGCGATAAGGGAGAAAGCGGCGAGCAGCAGGGGCCAATCTCGCCGGCCTACTCGGCGATGCGGTCGCGGACCTGGATGCCGACCATCCGCCGGTCGGCCAAGACCGGCTGGCGCTCTGAAAGAGGGCCGGGACCCCACCGCCGCCTCAGCGGGCCTGCATCTGGAAGCACTGGGGTCCGGAGCCGTGCGCCCACAGGTCTCGAAGCCCGAGCCGCGCAGCCGCCGGGTCGTCGACGCGGGCCGCAAAGGGCGAGCCCGGGGCGTGGCAGCCCTGACAGCTCCTCTGAAGGATCGGAGTGCTTCCGGTCGGTCCCGCGGACTCCGCGGCAAACGTGGCGCACACCTCGTAGCGTCCATCGTCGAGCACCCGGTATCCGTACATCTCCGAGCTCGTGGGATCGCGGGTGCTGATCCTCAGGCCAGGCTCGGCCGCCAGATCGTCCAGAGATGCCGGAAGCCGCCCATGTCGAGCCCGGTAGAGATCGGTAGCCGCAGCGATCGCGTGCAGGTCGGCCGCTCGCCGATCATCGATGCGGCGCTCGCGCTCCTGCGCGGGATTTCCCAAGAGTACCAGCCCGACAACTACCGCCGCGACAACGGCCGTTCCCGAGGCTCCCAACACGATCGTGCGGGGCGAGAGGTTCATTCTGCCACCTCCTCCCTGCGCACGTCGCGGAGGAAGTATCCGAACAACGAGCCGGTGATCGTGGCGACCGTGAGGACCTTGAGGGCGAACCGGACCGTCAGTTCGCCGCCGAGAAGGTTGTAGACGATGCTGGTGACCACGCCGATGAGGATGGCCGCACCCACGAAGAGCGACAGGTAGGTCAGCGATTGCCGCACTCGTGAGAGCCGCCGACCCGGGTCTTTCCGAACGGCACGATCATTCGTCCAGAAGACGAAGGCGAAGACGGGAAACATCGCGACCAGGAAGGAGACCGACCACCGGATCTCCTCGCGCGCCATCTCCATCGCGGCCACCGGGTCCAGGGAAGGGTCGGGAAACGCCTGGTGGATGAAGGCGAAGAGGAGGCTCCCGAAGCTGATCGCGCTGCCATACAGCGTGCCGAAAAGAACGAGGTAGACGAAAGCCTCGCGTGCCGACAGGTACGGTGCGGGACGGGGGACGGGGATCGCGAACGCGACATCGGCGAAACCGCTCAGGGCGCGTCGAACCTGATCCTGCGGCCAGCCCGCGTCGAGAAGCACCTCCTCGAGTTGCCCTCGCGGCAGGCCTCGCTCCAGGCCCGCCTTCAGGAATCCGGAAATCTCGTCGTTGACGGCCATCTGTCTCTTCCTCCGCTCAAGTGGTCGAATTCGAATTTGTCGCTAATTATCAACTTAATAGATAGTGTTGACATTGTCAACATTGCTGACCACCTGTGAACCGATCACCTTTCGGCCATGACCCTCGACGGCAGCGCCTATCACCACGGAGACCTGCGGGCGGCACTCCTCACCGAAGCCGCTGCGATGATTGACGAGGAAGGGACCTCGAGCGTGACGATGCGCGCGATCGGGCGGCGCCTGGGCGTATCGCGGTCCGCAGCCTATCGCCACTTCGCAGACAAGTCCGCGCTCCTGGTGGCGGTCGCCACCGCCGGTTTCGACCACCTTCGAGACCGCCTGGAGGCTGTGGGCGCGGGAGCCCCGGACGCAGGGATCGAGCGGCTCCGGCAGTTCGGCGAGGTGTACGTGAGGTTCGCGCTGGAAAACCCCGGTCACTACCGCCTGATGTACGGAAAGGAAGCGATCACCCGCAGGGACCAGCCCGAGCTCCGCCAGGTCGCGAACGGGTTGTTCGACGAACTTGTGCACGTCTTCCAGTCATACCAGCGGAGCGGGTCGATCAAGCGACAGGATCCCCACCTGCAGGCCTACGTGGCCTGGGGTGCCGTGCACGGTCTGGCGTCGCTGCTGATCGAGGGACAGATCCTCACCGACGTGGATGTCGATGGGCTGATCCTGCAGACGACCTCGGCGCTGCTCGACGGGATGCGCGCGGGCCGCTAGAAAAGAGCCCTCGACCCTATTGCCGGTTTCGGGCGCTACCGTCTCTGCATCACGGTGTAGCGCGTTCCGACATCGTACCTGAGCACCGCGGCGGCATCTCCGTCACCCTCGAAGCTGAGGATCGCTCCGCCCATGGTGAAGGTCGTGCCGCCGCGGAAGTCGAGGTTCCGGGCATTCTGCCGGTCTGTCGGGATCTCCCGGTCCGCCTGCATGAGCGTGGTCGCCGTGAGGACACCCCCGTCAGCCGCGATTCGAACAATGGTCTGGCCGGTGCCGGTTGGTCCTCCGTACACCCCTTCGAAGTAGGCGGGATCGCCCTCGAACGTCATGGGATCCGGGGTGGCATCGCCGACCATAGCCTCGACAATCTCGAGTAGTGCGAGGGCGGAGTGGGCGACCGGGGCGATGGTGTTCATCAGCACCACGACCATCAGCTCTTCGTCCGGGAGGTAGATGGACTCCGACAGGAAGCCGTAGCTTGCGCCGCCGTGGTGGATCGCCTTGTGGCCCATGATGTCGTTCAGGGAGATACCGAGCGCATAGCGCAGCTTCGTGCCGTCGTTGAGGTCTCCCGGCTCGACAAGCTGTGCGTAGGACTCGTCCGTCAGCACCTGGCCCCCGTGCAGCGCACTCAGCCAGGTGGCCAGATCACCCGCGGTCGAACAAAGCGATCCGGCGGCGAACGGGATGTTGTGGACGACGAATCCCTGGTGCTCCAGGCCGTCGGCGCCCGCCCTGTACCCCGCCACCATCCCCTCGTGGACTTCGGTCTCGCTGCAGTAGTGCGACCGGTCCATCCCGAGCGGTGCGAAGATCCTCTGCTCCACGTAGTCCTCGTAGCTCATGCCCGAAGCGACTTCGAGGATCATTCCGGCGAGATAGAAGGCGGAGTTGTTGTAGCTCTGGTGTTCGCCGGTCGGGAATTTGAAGGGATGGGCGGCAACAAGCGCGAGCAGGCTGTCGCGCGGCACTCTGCGAACGAAGTAGGGCAGCGCCTCCGGCATCTCGGTGTAGCCGGGAATGCCCGAGGTGTGGTCCAGGAGCTCACGCACCGTGATCCGGTTGCCGCGTGTGGGGAAATCGGGCAAGTATGCCGCCATGTCGGCGTCCAGGTCCACGAGACCCTGTTCCTGCATCTGCAGCAGGCCCACCGAGGTGAACTGCTTGGTGATCGACCCTATCTCGTAGACGGCGTTCTCGGGCGTCGGCACGTCCAGTTCCAGATTTGCCCGTCCGTACCCGCGGATCGCTACCGTCTCACCCTGGTGCACTACCGCGACCGAGGCGCCCGCGATCTGTCCCTCGCGCACGGGCTCCATTATGATCTTGTCGATCGTGGCGACGAGCGCCGTGTGATCGGGGTGGCCGTACCCGACGCCCGCCGCGCCGTGCTCGCCGGCGGGTGCGGCCGTGTCGGCAGGGGCAGCGCAGCCCGCTGCCCACCAGACCACTATGGCAAGTGCGAAGTGTCCAGGGGTACGCAATGGTCAACCGGTAGTCGCTGGGAGGGTCACCGGATCCTCCCTTGAATCAGTCGTGCCGGGTAGTCCCTCAACTCTAACTTTGTATCCACGCTCTGGACCATCAACCGAGCCAGGCACGAATGCAGCAAAGAGAACGGGTCGGAGCCCCAGCGTGGATCCTCGTTCGAGCCGCTGGGGAGATGGCCGCGGTGGAGGGCGGTTCGGCGGCTATCCCACCCCCGGCAGCAGCACCTCTCGTACCCACACGTACCCGGGTTCCAATTCCAGTGCCCGCTCGAACGCCGCGCGCGCGGCTTCAGCCTGTCCCAGCGCAGCGTGCGTCTGACCGAGCCACGCGTACGCCTCGGCGTGACCCCAGGCGGGCAGCGGGGGCTTCGGCGCATCGTCGGCGAACAGCTCGATCGCGGCCAGGAAGTGCTCCAGCGCAGTATCGTGACCGCCTCCGAACGCCCTCGGCGTGTGGAAGGCCGAGATTCCCTCCAGCAGTCTGACACGGGGATTGGGCGGCCCCAGGGCCCTTGCGCGATCCATCGCGGCACCCGATCGCATCCCCAGGGTCATCGCGGATACAGGACCGTCGATCCGCATGCCGATCGCCGAAGCCAGCAAGGCGTAGGACTCCGTGATCGGCTGGATTTCGACCGATCTCTCGAGAAACGACTCGGCCTCCTCGAGCAACGCGTGCGACGCGTCCGTGTCGGTCTCCATGCTTCGCGATGCGAGGCAGTAGAGCGCGTAGCCGGCGTAGTGGTTGAGCAGTGCGTCTTCGGGAAAGGCGGTGACGGCGCGCCGCGACAGGATCACCATCTGCTGCAGGGCATCGGCATCGCCCGCGATCTTCGCCTCCTCAACCTCCGTGCGCAGGCGCTCGGCGAGTTCGCCGGGATCCAGAGCCTGAGCGGCCAGGCCCTGCGGCGGGATCCCGCAGGCAAGCAGAAGCGCGCAGGCAAGCTTGTATGGAAAAGACACGGTGTTCTCCTCGTTCGAGTCAGAATGGCAGGGTCGTCGTGACCCCGAAGTAGATGCTGCGGGGGAACGGGGTCTTGAGAGGAATGCGTTCCGAGTAGTCGCGGTTGTAGCGAAACTGCAGGACGTTTGAGCGATCCAGCGAATTCATCATGGAGACGAAAAAGACGGTGATGTTGTCGGGCCAGAAGCTCTGCAGCACGCTCGCCGACAGATCGACCCTCTCGTAGGCGGGGAGCCGCTCGGACATGGGCGCGCCATGGACGGGTTGCCACAAACCGCGAGTCTCATCGAACGCCGCGCCTGTGATGGGAGTGAAGGGCACGCCGGTGGCGGCTCGGTAGGCCACGCCCAGATCCAGCCACTCCCCGAAGCCACGGTTGAGAACCAGGTTGAGGGTGTGGGTGGCGTCAAAGGCCGACGGGGCCAGGCGCCCGGTGTCGGGGTCGGTTCGCTCGGACCGGATGAAGCTGTAGGCGATGCGGCCGTCGAGACCCAGGAATCCCAGTTCGTCCTTGACGAAGACGTCCAGTCCCCTGGCGGTTCCGGTTCCGCCTGCGCGCGTGACTCCGTCCCGCGTCCGCGCGGCCAGCGACGCGTAGTGCTTGGCGTACGCCTCGATGCGCACCAGGCGGTTGCCGGCATCCCAGGTGGCGCCTCCGATCCAGTGCCGGGCGGACATGGCCGGCAGGGAAGGATCTCCCAGCGTTGGCTCGAAGAGCAGGGGATCGGGAACCTGGTGGAAGACACCCCACGCAGCGGTCAGGGTCAGCATCCCGGTTGGCCGCCATGTAGCCGAAAGGCGGGGGTCCAGAGTTGTGTGGCCGGTGAACGTTGACCGATCGGCGCGCAGGCCGAGCAGCAGCCGAAGCGCATTCGAGGGCTGCAGCTCGACCTGGCCGAAACCACCGAGGCGAGCTCCCGACTCGCGGCTGGAAAAAACGGTCTTCGCGGCGTTCGGCGCATTGTCGTACGACGCCGCTGGAACCGATCCGGCGAGGTCCGCCTCCCGGCGCTCCACTTCGGCACCGAGCGCCAACGCAAGGCCGGGCCGCACCGGGACCTCGATCCTGGCGCGAGCCTGGGTCAGCCGGTCGTCACGGTCAAGGCGGAACGCGCCGAAGTCCTCGTCCTTGCGGGATCCGCTGGTCGCCACGCCCCACTTCAGTCCCACCCCGCCGAAGGCGTCGAGACCCGAAACCGCGAACAGATCCGCCCGTCCGTCGGAGCGGTAGACGCCGGAATGAGACGGATCGTCGATCCGGACGCCGACCTCGTCGGTTTGCACGAGCACGAAGGCCTTCAGGCTGGCTCCGGGCCGGTACGCCCACTCGCCGCCGCCGCTCAGGTCGTTGCCCTTGGGGACCACGTCGAACTCGTCCCTTCTGCCGTTGAGTCGCATGAGCAGGTCGGTGTCGGTGCGTGTACCGGTCACGCGAAAACCCACGGACTCCGACAGATCGACGGAGAGTCCACCCGAGAGGCCACCGATGGCCGCGCTGACGCCGAGTTCGCTCGCAGCTGGCTTGTCCACGCTCTGAAGGTCGGCGATGGCGGAAAGTGCGTCGCCATGCTCGGCGCCGAATCCGCCCGCCGAGAACTGGATCCCGCGCAGTTGGAAGGGATCGAAGCGGCCGAAAGAGATGGTGCGGTCGGTGTCGAGGCGGAAGGGAGAGATCACCGTGGCTCCGTCGAGCAACACCCTTGTCTCGGAGATGTCGCCGCCGCGAACGAACAGCCCCGCTCCCTCGCCGACGCTCTGGACTCCCGGGAAGGTCTGGATGGCCCGGAAGGGATCGGCGGCCGCGCCCGGCGTCCTCACGACCTCGAGGTCGCTGAGGGTCACGTCGGGCAGGTTGCCAAGCCGGAAAGTGCCGGCTTCCACCGTGATCGGTTCCAGGGCGATCGGGGCAAGCTGCATCACGATGGCAAGCGCGCCGTCGAGCGGAAGATCGACCGGTCGGCGGACTTCGAGGTAGCCGGCCTTCTGAACGACAAGCGTCGCGGATCCGGTCCTGCGGGTATCGAATCGGAACCCGCCCACGTCGTCCGTGAGCGATCCTTCCAGCGTCTCAAGCAGAAACGCGTCGGCTCCAGCCAGCGGGTGCCCGGCAGGGTTCCGCACGGTGCCGGATACCACGGAAGACTCCTGGGCAGCCAGGGCGATCGGCGTGAGACACATCGCCGTGACACACCACCGTGACCGCCGCAACGCGAGCACGCCTACCCTGCCGCACTCCGTGGTAACTCGGACGGCGTGGCGCGCAGCACTTGCTCCACACTGTCGACGTACCTCCGAAATGCCTCTCGTCCGGTTTCGGTCACCCGGTAGCGGGTCAGGGGTTTCCGGTCCACGAAGTGCTTGGTGACATGCAGGTATCCGGCCTCTTCAAGTCTGCGAAGATGGGCGCCCAGGTTGCCGTCGGTGGCCTTGACCTGTTTGCGCAGATACGTAAACTCGGCGTCGTCGACGCTGACGAGGATGGCCAGTACCGAAAGCCGGATCCTGGAGTGTACGAGCGGGTCGAACTGCCGGTAGTCGTAGTTCGTCATGAGACCGCATGGAGTCGGGGGGATGGACGGCGACGGGCTCGAAGCACCAGCCCGGGAACGAGCATGAACAGAATCGGCGCAAACACGAAGACGAGGTTCGATCCAAGAGAGGGACGGACCAGTAACGCGCCGCCCAGGATCCACCACGCGCCCGCAAGGGCCCAGTAGCCGGTCCGGTTGAACAGCGGAGCCGATGCGAAGAACGCGCATCCGATAATGACACTCTTGGCTCCCGACGTGACCGGAGACGGCATTGACCCGGTGCCTGCTCCGAGGAAGCCCACCAGCGACAGCGAAAGCCCGCATCCGACCCAGATTGCAGCCAAAACCCGATTCACGAGCGAGTTCACCGGAGCGCTCCTTCTCGAGCGGAGTGCCAGCAGCCAGGAGCCCGTAAAGCCGATGCCAACCGCCACGGCCCAGATGGCCGTGATGGAAAAATGGAAGGCACCTTGTTGCACCAGGTATGCCAGACCCGCGGCCGCGGCCTGGAGGAACCCCCATAGAATCAGGTGTCCGCTGTGGTCGACCTCGGCCGCCCGCGCACCTTCCATCAGGCGGCGGATGAAGGCCAGGTCGTCTTCGGGACTCGGCTGTGGGTTCGGTTGGATCATGCTCGGCCTCACTTCGGATGATGATAGAGTACTCTTGAAAACAGAGTAACGTGATCGACGCGGGGGGTCAATTCATTGACAAAACGCACAGATTGGATGACATCCCCTGTCGGAAGGCGACGCGGGACTACGGGAAGAGGCAGTCATCGTGAAGGAAATCTGCGGCTCGATCATCGAACGGATCGGCAACACGCCGCTGGTCGAACTCCGACGCGTCGTGCCGGATGATTGCGCCAGAATCCTGTTGAAGATCGAGTCCGAGAACCCGACCGGCAGCATGAAGGACCGCATGGCACTGGCCATGATCGAGGCGGCGGAAGCCGACGGCCGCCTCCAGTCCGGCGGTCACGTGATCGAGTATACGGGCGGCAGCACGGGCGTGTCGCTCGCGTTCATCTGCGCAGTGAAACGATACACGGCCAGCATCGTGACGTCCGATGCCTTCAGCGTCGAGAAGCGGAACCAGATGAAGGCATTCGGTGCGGAGCTCACGATCATCCCGAGTCCGGAAGGCAAGACGACGGAAGGGCTGACCCGTGCCATGATCGACGCGGCTCGGGAGATCGCGGCCGAGACGGGCGGCTTCTGGACCGACCAGTTGGCCAACCCGGACCAGATCGCGGCCTACCGGAAGATGGGTGACGAAATCTGGCGGCAAACCGATGGGCGGGTAGACGGATTCGTGGCGATGACAGGGACGACGGCCTGCTTCCAGGGCAACGCCGAAATGCTTCGACGATACAATCTGGAGATTCACTGCATGGCCATTGAACCGGCCGAGTCTCCGGTCCTGTCGGGAGGGCCCAGTGGTGCGCACAAGATCGAAGGCACCGGAGCAGGGTTCGTCGTGCCCCTGTGGAGACCGGAAGCGGCGGACGAAATCGCCACCGTATCCACGGACGAAGCGATGGCGATGTGCCGCAGACTCGCGGCGGAGGAAGCCATCTTCGCGGGAACGTCAACGGGCGGGAATGTCGTGACGGCAATCGAACTGGGCAGAAGGCTGGGGCCCGGCGCGACCGTGGTGACGATCATGTGCGATACCGGCTTGAAGTATCTATCGACGGCCGTTTACGGAGAACGGGCGTAACGCTTTCTCAGGATGAAGACACACCCGGCGACCCCCCACCCCGCCCCACCCCCGCCCCCAAGCCGGCGCGCCTTCATCAAGGCGGGACTCGCCGCCGCGGGACTGGGCCCCGCCATCTCGGCGCTACACGGCTGTGGCGACGCACCCAACCGGTCGCCCCGCCGCCCCGCCGCCCCACCACCCGCCCGCACCGACGAGCGCATCCTGGTGATCGGCGCCGGAATCGCCGGCCTGGCCGCAGCGTCCGAGCTTCGCGCCAGCGGTTTCGAAAACGTCGTCGTGCTCGAGGCCCGGGACCGGATCGGCGGGCGCATCTGGACGGCGAACCTCGGTGGCACGGTTCCCGTCGACCTCGGCGCCTCGTGGATACACGGCGTCCGCGGAAACCCGATCGCCGAGATCGCCCGCCGAAGCGGCATCGAGACACGCCCCACCGACTGGGACAACGCGGTTCTGCACTTCCACGACCGCGCCGCGCAGACGTCCGACACCCCCGACCTGGACGGGTTCTGGACGCTTGCAGAGACACGGCCCCGCGCCAGCCTGCGATCCATCCTGGACGACTACCTGGAAACGCACGCACTCAGCGCCGGCCAGCGGCGGTACCTGGAGCATCTGCTCAACACGACCGTGGAGCACGAGTATGGCGCGGATCTGGCCGATCTCTCGCTCGAAAGTGTCGACGGAGGCAGCGAATACGGCGGCAACGATGTCCTCTTCCCGGGCGGATACGGTCAGATCGTCGAAGCGCTGTCGGACGGTCTCGAGGTCAGGCTCCGGCAGGCCGTGACCGGGATCGACCACACCGGAGCGCAAATCGTCGCGACCACGGCATCGGGCGCAAGGTTCGAGGCCGACAGGGTCGTCGTCACTCTCCCCCTCGGCGTCCTCAAGAACGGGCTCGTGTCGTTCTCGCCGCCGCTCCCGCCAGCCAAGCGCCAGGCGATCGCCGACCTGAAGATGGGCGTGCTCAACAAGACCTGCCTGCTGTTCGAGGATGTCTTCTGGGAGCCGGAGGTCGAGGCAATCGGGTACGTGGGCGCAGACAAGCGCCAATGGGCCGAGACCCTCAGCCTTCACCCGTACACCGGCCAGCCGATCCTGATGATGTTCAACGCCGCCGCATACGGCACCGAGATCGAGAGCCTTGCCGACCGCGAGATCGTGGCCGAAGCCACCCGGGCGCTCGCGAACATGTACGGGGCCGTGCCGCAGCCGACGGACGCGCTCGTCACGCGCTGGGCCTCCGACCCGTGGACGCATGGATCCTATTCGTACGTGCCGGTCGGATCCTCGTTCGAGCGCTACGCGGCGCTGGCCGAGCCGATCGGCGACAGGGTGTTCTTCGCAGGCGAGGCAACGGACCCGGACCACCCGGCGACCGTTCACGGGGCGTTTCTGTCCGGCGTTCGGGCAGCGCGCGAGATTGCCGAGGTGGAGGTGGGTTGAAGCTGGGGGAAGGGTGGGGTTGGCTACTTGGGCGCTATCATTTTGCGATCATTGTGATAGCATCCACCGCTCGAATGGCCACGGTGCGGTGCGTCTCTGGCGGCACTCGCACCAGGGATTCGCCCCCACGCCGACACGGAGCCACTTGAACGGCGGCAGTCGAATCGACAGTTTCCCTCCTCGCAGAGCCGGGGGAGGTCCAGGACCACGGGCGAGGGTGGAGGCGACTTGGGGCGGATGGGGGTGTCGGTATGAGTGAAGGCTTCGATTTCGAGCGGCTCGTCGAGCTGTGCCAGCGTACGCATGAGGAGACAAGGCGTTCGGCCGTCCGTGCGATCGACCGTTCGCTGGTCGTGAGGAACTGGCTGTTTGGATGGTACATCGTGGAGTTTGAAGGCGGCGGCTCGGCCCGCCGGGAACTGTACGGCAAGGCACTGATCGCCCGGTTGGCGGCCAGGCTCAGGGCGAACGGAATCAAGGGCTGTTCGCCCACCAATCTGTGGAAGTGCAGGGAGTTCTACGAGGCCTTTCCGGGGATTCCACAGACGGTGTCCGTGCAATCTCGCAGGACTTCGGAGATTCCACAGACAGTGTCCGTGGAATCTCTCGCAGAGCTCGCCGGGCAGTTCCCCCTCGGCTGGTCCCACTACGTCACCCTACTGTCCGTAACCGACCCCGAGGCCCGCCGCTTCTACGAGATCGAGGCCGCCGAAAACGGCTGGAGCGTCCGGGAACTCAAGCGACAGCTGGACAGCTCCCTGTACCAGCGGATCGCGCTCAGCCGCGACAAGCACGAGGTCCGCCGACTGGCCCGTGACGGACAGGTCGTCGAGAAGGCGTCGGACCTGATCAAGGATCCGGTGGTCCTGGAGTTCCTCGGCCTGGAGGAGAAGTATCCATCTCACAAGCGGACGCCCGTTTTTCGCGGAGCAACCTGTCTCGCAGCGCCCCTTTGCGACGCTTCCGCTTCGGCGCCCGTTCTTGCCCGGTTCGATCATCCGTGAACGCTCCCCGCCGGGCTGGGCGTCGGGAAGGCCGGGCAGGAGTGCTCGCGCGGCGGCTGTGCCGTCCAAGTGCGGTCCTGCTGCACCAGAGCGTTGGCGAGGACGAGGAGCTTCCGCATCACGGCCGTCAGGGCGACCTTGCGCGGCTTCCCGTTGGCGAGGAGCGCCTCGTACTTCCGCTTGAGGTCGGGATTGTGCTGGATCGCGACCACCGCGGGCATGTAGAGCATTCTGCGGACCCGGTGCCTGCCGCCCTGGATGAAGCTCCGTCCCTTCCAGTTTCCGGACTCCCGGGTGACCGGGGCGAGTCCGGCGAGGCTGGCGGCTCGCGACCGAGTGAGTATTCCCAGTTCCGGGAAGTGGACGATCAGTCCCGCGGCGGTGATGTCGGAGATGCCCGGGATCGAGGTCAGGATCTCGGCCCGGCGCTCCATTTCCTTCTCCTCCCCGATCCGCTGCCGGATCTCGGCATCGATGAGCTTCAGCTGGCGGTCGATCTGCCTCAGCCTCTGCTTGGTGACCCGCTTGCCCACGGGAGTGCGCAAGTTCCTGCCCCGGTTGGTGGTTGCGATCCGATCCCTGACCAGCGCGTCGCGGATCTGCTGGAGCTCGGCAAGGTCGCGCTGCCCCTCCGATTTCGCCTCGGTCGGACGCAAGTCTTCGACAGCGGCCGCCATGGTGGCCAGCATCCGGGCGTCCACCGCGTCGGTCTTGGCGCGCCGCCCGATGGAGCGGGCGAAGGATCGGACTTGGAAGGGGTTGATCGCGTACAGGGGGAGCCCGGCCTTCAGGAGGGCGTCCTCGAAGTCGCGGTGGAAGACTCCGGTGGGTTCGTACGCGACCCGGTCGATCCCGGAGCCGATCCAGGCGATCAGCCTCCGGAAGCCGGCGCTGTCGTTGGGGAATCGGGACGCTCTCCCCTCGGGGGCGGCGAAGGCGTCGAGCCAGTCCTTGGAGATGTCGATCCCGACGGTGCGGAGGATGCTGCTCATGAGTTCTTCCCTTCTCCTGTGCTTGTCATGCGAGCCTCGATGCTCGTGTATCCATTCAGGACATCGGGAAGGACGGTGGCGATCACACTACCCACGGCCCCTTTACGGCCTGCCAGCCTATCGATCCGACCACCGTCCCTGTTGAGCGCCCGCTCCGGCTCGCTACGCTCGCCTCTGCGGGCGCTCAACAGCCCGGGCCTTCCCCGTGACCCGGTCGTGCAAATCACGCGGGAATCTGCATGATTATGGGAGACAAGCCTGCCTACTCCGAGAGCGACCTGGAGACCGCGATCATCGACCGGCTGCAACAGTTCCTGCTGGAACTGGGGAAGGGCTTCCTGTTCGAGGCGCGCCAGAAACGATTCAGCTTCGATGACAGTCACTTCTTTGTCGATTTGGTGTTCTACAACCGTCTCCTGCGGTGCTACGTGCTGATCGATCTGAAGTCCGGGAAGCTGACCCATCAGGATCTTGGCCAGATGCAGATGTACGTGAACTACTTCGATCGGTACGTGAGGACCGACGACGAACTGCCGACCGTAGGAATCCTCCTCTGCGACCAAAAGAACGACGCTGTGGTCGAGCTGACGCTCCCCGAAGACGCCAACATCTACGCGTCGAAGTACCAGCTCTATCTGCCGTCGAAACGCGAGCTGGCCGATCAACTCGCGTGGGTCCGCCGGGAGGTTGAGGGGCGCAAGGGGTTTCTGGAACGCGCGGACGCTTTGGCGGCGACCACTTCCGGCATGAAGCAGACGGACAGCACTATCCTCATTCGGGAAGACCGCGGTCGGTGAGGGTGACCGGGTCATCCGCCGCCCCCGCTGGCGGCCCACAACGGACATCGAATCCCGAGCCTGGCAGCTAGCCTTCCCTCGCGAGCCGGGCACTCACCAGGCGATTCATGCTTACTCCCTGCTCCGCCGCTCGAATGGCCAGGGAGCGATGCGTCTCCGGAGGCACCCGCACCATGAACTTCCCGCTGTAGGCCCGATCCGCCATCGGCTCTGGAACCGGCTCGCCATTGTTCCGCATGTCAGCCAGGCTGTCGGCCACGAGGCATTGGATGCCCGAGAGTGCTTCGGCCGGGGTAGCTGCCAGCCAGCTCAACGACGGAAACTCGGTGCAGAGGCCTACATGTTCCGCGTCCTCGGCGGACCATGTTATGCGATAGGTGTAGCGGTCGCTCACTGCATGTTCTCCAGTCTCTCGACTGCCAGGATGACCTGGCGCACCTGGTATGTGCCGTGGCTCCCCGAAACATGCGTCGCACACCCTCACCAGATCCCTGAAGCGAACGCCCGCCGGGTTCCGGCGGAATTCGTCGAGTGCGGCCAATATTTTTCGTCGTTTCATAATAGCATTATTGATACTACTGGCAAGACGGGGACCACCGGTTGCGACTTGAGGAACGACCCGGGGAAGAAGCGCACATGGAGTCTCCGGGATGGCGGGGACTCCAAGGGGGGGAAGGCACCAGGGCGGTTGGATGGTTGGATGGGCCGACTTGGAGCATGCGCGCCAATCCACCCCGTGACGGCGCTGTTTTCGTGGGTGGCGGGTGCCGCCGAAGCGTGGCAGATTCCCGAATCTGCGGTTGGCCGGAAACCAGGAGCGACCTTGATGCCGAAATGGTTGCGAACCGAAGTTTGGTTGGCCGGGGGCGTCGGCGGCGTGGTGGCCGCCCCGCTCTCGATCGTATTGCACGAACTCGGGCACTTTGGAGCATACGTCGCATTCGGATTGCCCGACCCGGTCCTTCGTTATGCCTCCGTTAGCTGGGCCGATTCCGGGGAGTGGTTCACGCACTTCCGCGCGGGAGACATGGCGGCGGCGGCGGCGCTCGCGGAACCGTGGAAAATGGCGGTCGCCATGGCCGGGGGGCCTGCGGTGAGCTACCTGACGGCCATCGTCTGCGTGTTCGCGGTCCGTCGCTTCGGCCCCGGCCCTCAATCGCTGGTTCTTGGCCTCGGATTGTCGGCGCCGGGGCAAGGGCTGGGGGCCTTGATGGTTCTTGCCATCAACCTCTTCGGCGGAGGATTCGTAGGAAGTCAGGACGAAGCTTGGGTGGCGTCGATCGCCGGAATCTCGTCGTCCCTGACCACTCTACCCGGTGTCGCTTGCCTCGTGCTCGCACCCTGGTTCCTCGTGACAGCCATCCCTCGCGGTCGGAGGGTCCAAGTCGTGGTCCCGGTAGTGGGCGGCATGGTTCTGGGCCTCTTCGTGTGGCTCGGATGGCTGGGGCCCCTGCTTCTTCCGTGAATTGAGGGAGCAGTGGCCGGCTACCTGTTCGTGGCCCTCGCGGCGCTCGTGGCCGTTGCCGGCTGGAGGGTTCGGCACCGGCTGCGTGATCAGACCCGAGGCGGGGTGACGGATGAGGTCGTCCGTCAAATCGAGACGGTCGGCCGTGTGGACGCGGAAGATGTCGAGCCGCTGGATATGGAACGAGTGCGGGCCGAGGAGGACGAATTCTGGGGCCAGACCTGGGACGAACCCGAGGAGCACCGGTAGTAACGGAGAGCATCCAAAATGCCCAAAGCCAGATTCGGCACATTCGACGACTTGTTACAGATCTCGGAAGAGGCCGTTCGGCCCATTGCAATTCTCACCGCTTCCCGCGGATTCGCGGTCCTCGCTTCCGCGGCCCTCGCCCTTGCGGCTCCACCCGCTGATGCCGCCGGACAACTCTCGTTCGATCGGGTCGACGCCGTTGTCGGAAGCCCTACCACCGCGATCCAGGCTCACGACCTGAATGGCGACGGGCGGCTGGACCTCGTGGTTTCCGGCGGCCAGAGCGTCTTCGTGTTGACTGGTCGGGGGGATGGCCGGTTCGATGTGACGTGGTCCGGGGCCGCAGGTGAGAATCCAGTGGATCTGGCCATCGCGGATCTCGACGAGGACGGGCTTGCCGACCTCGCGGTCGCAAACCACGAGACGGACCATGTCACGCTGCTCTTCGGGATCGCCGGAGGGGCCTTCGAGCGGCGGGACCACTCCAGACTCCGCGTCGATGTCTCGCCGCACCCCCACGCCGTGCGACTGCATGACATCGACTCCGATGGCCACGCGGACCTCCTGGTCGACGACCGGTCGCCCGAGTCCATCCGGCTGTTCCGGGGTCGCGGGGATGGCACATTCTCGGGGGCAACATCGATCGACGTCGGCGGCGACCCGTACCGGGGCATGAGTCTGGTCGATGTGACGGGTGACGGCCTTGCGGACCTGATCACGCCGAATCCCGACCACGTGGCCGTCCTTGTCGCCGAGGCGGACGGTGGCTTTCGGCCGCGGGCAACCCTGTCGGCGCCCTTCGGCCCGTTCTCGGTCGTGGCCGCGGACCTGAATGGCGACGGTCGTCAGGATGTGGCCGCCGCGTCCGGAGAAGGCGCGGGTTCGCTGGCGACCTGGCACGGGCTTGCCGACGGGTCGTTCCGCGCCGCTGGCCGATACGAGATCGCGAGAGGCCCGACGAAGAGCGCGGCGGCGGATCTGACGGGTGACGGCAGCGCCGAGTTGCTGGTCGCAAGCTACGCTGGTGGGGAGGTGGCCGTGCTGGTCGGAGGGGACACGCCCCTGCTCCAGCGCATCGAGATTGCGGGGAGTCCTTACGGCCTGGCGACGGGTGACTTCGATGGCGATGGGCGGGTGGACTTCGCCGTGGCGAACGACGCGGTGGATTACGTCAGCGTTTTCCTGACGAGGTAGCGTTTTCCCAACAGGCTTGTTGCCAACGGTTCTGTTGGCGGTCTACCGGTGTTGCCAGTCCCTCCACTCTAACATCGTGTCCACGCTCTGGCCCTCATTCAGCCAGCGCACGCACCACGGCTTCCGGATCGCGGTCGATGACAGTCAACAGGACCCGAGCAGCCCGGTCCGGGACGCGCCGCCCCTGTTCCCATTCCTGTACCGCCCGCACGTCGAGGCCGAACCGGTCGGCGAATCTCTGGCGGCTGAGCTTCATGCGCTTGCGGAGTGCCACGATACGCTCGGCAGCGGGATCGTCGACGATTCGGCACGGGAGGGACATCTCTCCTCGCACATGGGCAAGCACTTCGCCAAGGGCCGCTTCCACCTCGCGTCCCAGATCCGTTCGTTCGGTTGTCATCGGTTCCGTTCCTCCTTCTTGATCGCGGCCACGAGCCGCGAGAGTCGTACCGGAGAATGTGCGGCAGTGCCGCATCTCGGACAAGTGGGAGTGGATGGCTGGACGTGCGGGGTGCCGTAGTCGTCAGGTCCGCCGGCCCCCACTGGAGCCAACCCCAGAACCCTTTTTTTTGGCGATCATGCGTGACCGACAAGGCGTTTTGTCGATCATATTGGGCGTGATATGATCGTCAAATACTCTTGGTGCTCATCCGTGACCGGCAAGACTCATTGGCCGGTCGCGCGACTCATCGAGCGGGAGCTCTCCCGTGGTCACGATCGGCAGGGCAGGTTAGAAGAAGAGGGCGACGTGTCGCTCGCCGCCTCCGTTTCGTGTAAGGGACCGGCGGGGCTGAGGAGTCCGGCGCGAGGGGATGGTGCACTTGGCGGGCGCTGCTCCGATGCCCGACAGTGGCGGGGCTTTACACGCGCACTACCGCTGCCATACCGCGAACCCTTTTCGTCGGAGCGATTCGGCTAACTCCCGCTCCTTATCCTCCGCTTCGGCCGTCGCCACCGGGTTACGGTGCTCGTACTGCCTCTTCATGAGGTATTGGCCGTATTTCGTGACGTAGCCCTTCCCGGACTTTTCCCCACGCTTGTGCTGGGCGAAGCGTTCCTCGGGGGTGTGCGAGGTGACGCCTACGTACGCGCACGGCTTTCCGGGCTCATACCCAGGGTTCTCTTTCCTGAACTTCGAATCCTCCAGCACGGCGTCGTCAAGTCGAACCACGTAGAGATTCCTCGTTTGGCTCATGGCTCGTTGCTCCAGAGATAGGGGCAGATCGATCTATTAGCCCGTCAGCCGATCTTGTAGGAGCGGAGCGGCAGTGCGGTTGTCTCCAGCGAGGAAAGATCAAGCCGGTTCGCCGCGCGGTCGATGTCGAACCCAACCAGGTTCCCGCGGGCATCGATATCCACGTTCACGCCATCGGACACCTCCCTGGTCTCCACGCCAGGCGCTTTGCTGAGCTCGATATAGAGACTGTCGGTCTCGGGATAGTAGTGGAGCTTCATGGGGATCCTCTCCGGAAGCGGTCGTCGAAAAACGCGTTGTGGATGGTCTCACCATCTTCGAAGGTAACGACTCGGAGAACGCGCGTGAAGCGTTCGCCCGGGCGGGTGACTTCGCCCCAGAACCGAAGACGGCCATCTGGTTGCCTCTCCCAAGCAAGCGGCGACTCGAGCACGGCAGCGCACCAGGCAGGGTCGATGTAGGGTCGTTTCCGCAGCACTTGCTCGTCGAAATACCGAGTCGTCTTCATCGGCCGTGAAGACACACACCAGCAGACCCCTGCCCGAGTCTGGCAACGGCCGAACAGAAGAGGATGTCGTACATGGCGGGCTCCCGGGAGATTCGTCAGAGCGCCAAGTTCGCGCGACGCGGCGGGCGGAGGCATGGCTGGACGGGACGATGGTGTCCAATGGAACGCGGCTACCGCCCCGGGGGCGCGACGCCCTGGCCGGCATCGACCTCGGCGCGGAGCCGTCGCAATGCGCACGGCTGACCACAAGTACCGACCTACTTCACGATTCCTCCGCCTGGGCTGGGGACGCCGCCTCGCGTGGAAACGCCAGGCACCGGAATTAGTCGTTGATGCGGGTGTAGTCCGAATCCTCCGCATCCAGGAATTCGGCCACGGCTTGCCGCACGGTCTCCGTGACCGCCTCGGTTGACGTTCCTGAGAGGATGTCGTCGCCGACGAGCTGGTGGGAATAGATGTGGGAGTAGCCGAATTCCTTGGGACTCACCGGATACCTGTCGCGGCGGCTGCGGTCGATCGGCGTTTCGCGCACGAATGCCAGCAGGTCCTCAACCGCTCTCCGGCAATCCGGTTGAACCTCCAGCAACGCACGAACCTGACGATACTCGAAAGCCAGGACCCACCAGATACACCCGTCAATCCCCAGCGCCTGCGCTGCCTCCAGCTCCCAGGACAGCCAGGGCTTCCAGATCCTCGTCTTGATCCCCCGGCTCGTCAGCATCTGCCGCACTGCGTCCCGCAACCGTATCGGCTCCTGGCCGAAGTCCTTCACCAACCTCACCACGGTGTCGCGGTAGTGCGCATGACGCTCCGGCACCATCGCCCGGACCTTATGCTCTCCCTCGTCGTCGCCAAGCACGCCGAACATGTGCTTCAGCAGGGAATGGTGGTCGTCCAGCAGCCTTCTGAAGTCCGCGTCGCTGTCCTCCGGGCCGATCATCCGGCCGACTGCCACGAGGTACTGCCGAATGAAGGCGGCCACTTCCTCCTGCTCGAAGGCGCCCGCGTCGTGCATCGTCTCGATTTGCGCGCCCACATCCCGCCAGCTCACATGCGCGATCCTGTCCTCCTCGTCGATTCCCTCCCGCGACGAGGAGAGCAGCACGTTGTGGATCTCGCTGCCCCGATACTTCTCCCGCAGCACCACAGCGTAGCCGCGCACCTGGTCGTAGTGCTCCGGCGAAGCCCACTCCGGCTTGTTCTCGACCGCGACAATGTGCCGACCCTGATCGCTCTCCAGGAAAATCGTCACGTCCAGATGGTGCAGCTCCCGCTCCACCCGCACCGTCTGCCCACCGTCGCCGCGGACGATCTGTCCCGGCAACTTCCCGGGCAACCTGGCCTGGCCCAGAAACCACTCCAGAAAACCCCGGCCAATCCCGTGGGTCTCGCCGGGATCCAGCAGCCAGGCCATCACATTGCTGTGGCGAATTTCGTACTCCGCATAACGCAGCACGTCGAAAGCGTTGAACTCGCGCCGCTTCACATATTCCCTGTGGTACCGCAGAAAACCCGAGTCCCCGACCAGACTGTCCAGTTCCTCGTTCCGAGTCATCTCGTCGGTTGCCTTCCGGTCCATCGTCGCTTCATGGTCGCGGTTTCTGATGTGATCGCCCTTCGGTTTCGTTTCACCAGTCGGGCATGATACGCCGGGGGTCAGCCCCTCGCACGTCCGGGGGTGGGCGTCGACCTCGAGCGCAGTGGCGCGTGAACGCATGGCAGTATTCCGCCCGACCGGCAGGATAGGATTGGGAGAAGAGGGCGACGTGTCGCTCACTGCCTCCGTTTCGCGTATGGGACCGGCGGGGTTGAGGAGCCCGGCGCGAGGGGAGGGTGCACTTGGCGGGCGCGGCTCCGTTGCCCGCGAGTGGCGACCGCCGTCGGCGCTTGCCAAATCGATTCACGCCGTCAGTTCAGGTCCACAGCGCACTGATCGCCATGTTCTCGAGCGCTGGGGGGCCAGGAGGACTTGACCGAAGATACCAAATGACTACCTTGAGTACCCATAGATCAATGAATGAACGCATCTGGGAGCCGGGAGCATGTCATATGGGCAGTTTGCGTCATGAAATCACTGGAGGAAGCGAACTGGCCCGACGAGCATGTCGAGGTACGAAAGCAGCTGATTCACCTGATTCGGGCCCGGCGTCGGAGGCATGGCGCGCCTCCCGAGCGCCCGACCCGGATACACTACCTCCAGATGGTGAGCCCGGAGTCCGGGTTGCCGCTGACAGAATCGGGAATGTGGCATGCCATCGATCAGGCCCTCGACAGTGGGATTCCGTTGGAACCCGTGACCCTGCGCCAGCCACCAGGCGAGCGCGCCTGGACATTCAAGTTTCCGATGGCATCGGCGGAGCCTCTCGTGTACGTCAAGCTCCAGATCATCGGACCATATGTCGTCTTGCGCAGCTTCCACTACTCGGAGCGTGACCACGATGCCTAGAGTCGCATCCCCCCCCACCGTTCTCCACGAGCTCGAGGGCCCCGACACCTGTGATATGTGCGGGACCCCGGGCCTAAAGACCGAGCTCGTTCGGGACCCGTTCATCTACGGCGCGGGCGACGACGGCGTCGAGCTGGTCGTAGACATCCCGGTCCGGACCTGCTCCTCCTGCGGACCCTACACGGATGACCGGGCCGAAGACATCCGCCACGACGAAGTCTGCCGACACCTGGGCGTTCTCACGCCAACCGAGATTCGGGATCTGCGTGGGCAGTATGGTCTCTCGCGAGCGGAGCTGGCGAGGATTACCGGGCTCGGCGAGTCGTCGATCGCCCGCTGGGAGACACGCGATATCATCCAGAACGTCGGCAACGACCGCTACCTGAGGTTGCTTCAGGATCCGGCCATCTTCCTGCGGACGAAGTCACTCGCTAGCCCTGAGCCCGTCCAGGCGGAGCCGAGTCAATTGTCACCAGAGCTCGTAGCCCGGCTGCGCAATTCCGGCTCGCACTTCACGCTACAGCCTGTGGCGGCCTGATGTACGTCGTCACGTTCTACTCCTTCAAGGGAGGCGTGGGTCGCACCCTGGCCCTCCTGAACGTGGCCTACGAGATCGCGGACTCCGGCCAGCGCGTCCTGGTGGTGGACTTCGACTTGGAAGCGCCGGCGATCCGCCCTGATCGATGGAAGCAAGGTGCGAACGACGAAGAAACCGACCACGTCGGTCGAGGTCCGACGGACCCGGGAGTGGTCGAGTTCGTCACCTGCTACCTGGAGACCATGCGGGTCCCGGCCGTGAGCGACTACATCGTCGATGCCACCCCGGAAGGCTGCCGGGGCCACCTTGCCATGATGTCGGCCGGAGCGGTCGACGGCACCTACGGACAGCGGCTCAACGACATCGACTGGGGCCTTCTCTACGCTGCCCGCGACGGCTACGTCATGTTCGAGGACGTCAGGGCCCAGTGGCAGGCCGCCGGCTTCGACTACGTCCTGCTCGATTCGCGCACCGGGTTCACGGATGTCGGCGGAATCTGCACGCGGCATCTGCCGGACGCCGTGGTCTCACTCTTCCGGCCCGACGACCAGAGCCTTGATGGCACGGTGCAGATGGCCGAGGCCATTCGCGCCGAGGTCCGGACACCGAGGCGAGCCGACGACATCGAGCAGCATTTCGTGATGGCCGGGATACCCGACGCCGACGATGAGCATGGTCATCTGGAGCGGAGGCGGAGGGTCTTTGTGGAACGGCTCGGCATTCCCCGCCGGGACCAGCTCACAGAGATCAGGCACTACTCCAGCATGGACCTCCTCACGCAGCCGATCTACACCATGGAACGGCAAGGGACCAGGCTTGCGAAGTCGTACATGGCACTCACGCGGAGGATACGGGCCAGGAACGTCGGCGATCGTGGCGGCGTGCTTGATGGCTTCCGGGGCCAGCAGCTTCCGGCCGGCGGACGCCATACCGACTACCTCGACCGCGTCGAGAAGCGATACAGTGATGACTCCGAGGTCCTCGCAATGGTGGCCGCAGCCTACAGGCGCGAGGGTGACCTCCTCGAGGCGGCACGGCTGATGGACAAGGCATCCCGGATCGGTCAGTTGACCCTGCCGCAGCTCTATAGCCTGGCACGCAGCCGACACCTGACCGGTGACCTCGATGGTGCGCTGCAGGCACTGAAGTCCTTTTTCAATGGTCCCGCTGAGCCAAACGGGGAAATACCGCGTGCGCTCGTGCTAGCGGCACTTGACCTCCTTCAGTCGCTTGGGGGTGAGGGTGTCGGGGGCATAGTTGAAGGCAGCCCGGTCATAGCCGATGCTCCACCCTCGACGCGTGCGGCGGTCGCGCGTCGACTGGACAGGTCGGTGAGCCAGTATCGTGCGGCCATTGCGATCCTCGAGGAACTGACTGCAGCCGACGATGCGGCCGCACGCGAACGGGACGACTGGAACTGGCACCTCGCGTTTGCCCGGATGGCCGTCGGGGAAATTGGCCGCGCTGCTGCATTCTATGAGCATGTCGTGGCGGACCCTAGTCATCCCACTACCGTGGCTACGGCTTTCAACGCAGCCATGGCGGATTGGGCGACCACAGGAGTTCCTTCTGGAGACTGTTTCCGCAGGGTGTTGGATAGCATTGACGCGGATGCCGACAAAGCGTGGACGCTCGGCGGGGCCAACGCACTTCAATCAGTTGCAGTAGCCAACTGGTTCGGCGGGCGCGATGACGACGCTAGTAGGACCTTGACAGTGGCTGAGGAACTCGCTGACCACCACGAAATCAGTTGCTGGTCCTATACGCGCGTCCCGAGGAAGACGTTCCTCGGACACTGCGCCGAGATCCGCCGTCTATTCGATGGGGAGGACATCATCCCGGTGTTCATGCGGGCTTACCATCCCTCGGACGACATAGGCAAGGCTTAGAGCGCCGAATTCGGGCAAAGACAACCTGAACCAACCAGGAAAGGGAATCAGATGAAAGGGAATCAAGAGACGTGGGGCACAGAGATCTTCGTGAGCGGCAGGCAGCACAAGGTGCCAGGCGACCGCGTCGAGTACCAGCAGATAGTCGACATCTGGAACGAGCTCCACAAGCCAGAGGGGAAGTACATCGTGGGCACGCCCGGCATCGACTACGAGAACGACGCGAAGGGTGAGAACAGCGTCCTCCTTCCGGGCAAGCACGTGAGGGTTAAGGATGGGACGAGCTTCTCCGTAGACCCCGAGCATGTCTCGTAGGGATCACCTATCCGACTTCGCTGCACAGATGGGCTTTTCCGTCACAGTGAGCGAAAACGAGGTTGTGGCCGAGAACGTTCCTTGCCTCCTCAAGGGTGGCATCCCCAGCTCCTGTACGATCACACAGTCTGTTGATCCGGCCACCGGGAAAGCGGATGGCCGCATCGGCACCGCACCCCATGCGGTTCGAATCACCACCGCTCAAGAGTGCGACGGGCGCGTGTACCACGTGGACGGTAGTCCGATCGGAACCCATCTGACTGGCGATGGAAGAACCTGGTCGGAGATTTCCGTCCGCGGGGGCACTCAGAGCCAACCCATCGACGACAGGTCACCACAAGACACAGTACACCGCTATGCGAAGCGTATCGTGGGGGAATGGGCGGCGGCCGGCCACGCTGGAACCGCCTCTGTTACGAGGGCCAATCCGTTCAAGATACCAAACACCTTCGAGGAACGAGCAGCGATCGCGCCAATTCAGGATCGCATTCGCGATCAGCGAATTGCGATCATCGGTCTGGGCGGCACCGGTGCGTACGTTCTGGACCTCTTGGCCAAGACACCTGTACCGCAGATTCACCTCTTGGATTCCGACCATTCTGACTGGCACACCTTCATGCGAGCACCCGGCGCGCCGACCGAGGAGGAGATCGAGAGCCAAGAGAAGAAGGCCTGGGACAAGGTGGCCTATTACGCGGCGAAATACGATGCCTTCCGAGAGGGCATCCGAGCGCACCCCGTCCGGGTGGAGAGCTCCGCTTGGCTGGCTGAGTTTCTATCCGCGAATCCAGTTGATTACGCCTTCGTGTGTATCGACCAGTTACGGGACAGCGATTCACCTCGCCAGGATGTAGTGTACGAAGCTCTCACGGAAGCGCGCATCCCGTTCATAGATTCTGGAGTGAGCATCACGATAGAGGGCGACTCGATTCGCGGCGCGGTTACGACAAGTGCCTACCATGCCGGTTCTTTCGAATGGCAGAACGCCATCCCGAACGCCAGGATCTTGAGTGATGAACCCGGCTATCGGAACGTTCAGCTACCGGAAGTGAACGCACTGGCAGCCGCGCTCGCCGTGATGGAATGGCGTCGCCGTACGGGGCAATACGTCTCGGAATCCACTTCTTCTCTCCATAAGTTCCGGATGGAGAAGCCGCACATCGTCCCGCTGCGCACCGATGCTGAGGATTGACTTGATGACGGTGACGCTCCGCCCCTTGTTCGTCGAGGTCTTGCCCGACTTTGACACCATCAATGCCGGCGAGATCTGGATCAGCCACAAGCACAGAACCGTCAATCTGCGTTGCCCGTGTGGTTGCGGTGACCTGACCGTTCTCTCTATTCACCCTAGTCGGTGGCATGTCTACTATGATGGCAAATCGGTCTCCCTAGATGGGCCCACGGGAGGCTCGGTCTGGGCCAATTCCGGTTGCGGCAGCCACTACTTGATCAAGAACAACACGGTGATTTGGATGGAGGGCATTGATCCAGTCCGCCATCTCGAGTACGAAGACCGAGAGCGAGAGAGGATGGTTGCACTTCAGCCCGACCGTAGGCCGTTCCGCTCATGGCTGAAGTCTGTATTACGGCGGTTCCGCTAGCGGTAGCCGCAACCCATGAAACAGGAAGATGGTAGTGGACCGAATACCAACAACATACGTCTCTACTCCCGGCCAACGCGGTTCCCTAGAACGGTGGCTCGGGGTCGCCTCCGGGTCCGGCTGGGCCTTCTTGGGCAGCATCCCGGGCATCCGGCTGGAACTCGTTGAGTTCTGTACGAAGAGCTTCGCTGGCATCCAATTTCTCTTGGTCGAAGGGTAGCTCGACGACAATCGGGCGCTCGCTAAGGATTGCAGAGCCGTGCGCCACTGCATGCAATCGTGGTAGGTTTGGGATAAGATCCACGTGTTCCGCGCTGAACACGTTCCGGAGGTAATCCAGGCTCGTTTTGTCGACCAGAGAGAAGGCGATCACGGTGTTGCACTGGGAGAGGAGTGTCTTGCTGACCAAGGCGGTTCGCTGAGACAGCAGCAACAACCCCACACCGTATTTTCTACCCTGCAGGGCGACCTGGGCCATTCGCGCGACCACGGTTTGCGTCTCGCCGTAGTCGCGGCCGAACATGTTCATCTCCGGAATAACGGTGTGGGCCTCCTCCAGGACGACAAGGATTCGTTGTGCTCGGCGATGGGTAGGAGCCCATTGAAAGATCTCGGACAGGTAGAGTTCTGTCGCTCGGAGACTAGCGCGTGTGTTCGCGATGTCTGGTAGCTCAAACACCGCCACTGCCCCGCCAGCATCACCCAAGAAATCACCAATCTGCTGAGTAGCTTGAGGCCGCAGCACTGCCATTAGGCTTCGAAGTTCATCCCGCTCGTTGGCTCCGCGGTACTGCCCCGTCTCGATGCGCTCAACGATGTCGCTCAGTTCAGTCGACCTTTCAGGAGCAACCGCTAGTGATACGGGCTCGAGATCGGAGAGGCGGGGAAGATACTCGCCAGTGAAGTCTACGCAGAACACCCGCATCCCCGTCGCGACTGCTTGGCGGACGAGGTCCAGGGCCATTTCCGTCTTGCCGGTACCCGTCACACCTAGTATGGCGGTGTGGAGCTTCTGCATCTCCTCAATTCGGGCGACTACGGGCACGTCAGTTCCAGGAACTACCCCTAGCTGAAACGTGTCCTCCAGTACTGCTTTGGGCTCAACTGCGGACCGGCTTAGGGCTAAGAAGACCGGTGTATTCATGCCCGGAAGCCATGGAAAGCGGGTGAAGCCGCCTTGCTCCTCGACGACTCCAAGCTGCGAAGCGGTGACGATGTGCGTACCGCGTGGGTTCCGCTCGAAGCTCTCTTCGGCCGTCCGGGCGTCAACGATTTGGTAGTACACAGTACAGTCACGCTGACGACAGAAGACAAGATCCCCCTCTTCAAGCCTCCGTTCCGACGCTACCTCAAATCGGATGTGGGAGATCTTGGATTCCTCAACCACGAATCCGATCAAGTCTGCCTGGATCTCGTTCTTGGTCAACGACTTAACGAGCTCCTGACGATCGGGTGGCCCAGCGGTCCGATATGCGACCCCTCTTGCCGTGCCTGCGATCGCATCCTGGTCGGCTCTGATGCATAGGCCGGTGCCCACGACGGTTCCGTCTCGCACCTGAGTGAAAAGGGGCAGGACCCATTGCGCCGAGTCATCTGCGAGACGCGCCGCAAGCACTGTGGCTGCATCCCAGTATTGGATGTCGTTGACCTCGACCCGGACAATGTCAGGGCTATCGACACGTACGATTTGTCCGACTGCAAAGTCATCCGGAGACCCCGAACGGCGGGATTGCAACGCGAGCCAACTGATCCACGCCAGCTCGAGGGGCCGCACGGCAACGAGGATGACCCATACCAATACTTGGACTGCGAGTCGATCGGGTTGGGAGTAGAAGAAGCCGAAAGCCCCGATCAACGCCACGGGCGTGAACAACACCTCTGGAGCTCCCAGTCGCCCACTCATGCGAAACGTCACCTTGGCGATTTCTGGGTTGGATCCGGCTGGCCGTCGACGCGTGATCGCTCCCGTCAGCGAGACCACGGCGGTGACAAGAGCTAGGCCGAGACCTATCCAGCGTGTCGCAGCCACCACGGCTTCCGCCGGGATCCCTGACGGAAGTTCGGTGCTCCAGAGAAGGGCTCCGGCCGCGATCGAGCTAGCGAGCGTATCCTCCGGCCTTGAGAAGATCGGGGCGGAAAGGAGGGCGAAGCTGAGATAGGCGACTACGCTAAGGAACCATAGGCCGACGTCTCCGCCAGCTGGACGCACCTCGCCGGTCAACCAGAAGTTGAGTGCAAGGGCGCCGAGCACGTAGGTGAAGAAAATGACTAGGCGAGGCCACGTCGATAGCCCGCCACGGTTCTTTGGAGTAGGGGTATTGGTAGCCATTCTTACACATCTCCACGGCGATGGCATGCCGGAGCACGTGTTGTTTCTGATCGCCCGCTCAGGCAGTGCGCCTCGCGGCTAAGATTTCGGGACAAGCCTGCCCCCTTCGCATTCGTGGCGGCAGGAGATCCTCGTTGGTAGTGCATCTTAGATTCCTGCTTGGGACACGTCAATGGTCGTCATATCGTCGCTGGCTGCCGCAGCCTGGTCCGCCGAAGCCGAACCTCAGAGAGCCTCCGCTTCAACCGATCAACCACCTGGCCACTGGTCTCTCCGGTCTGCGCCGCGACCCAGAGTTCCTGCAGGTCCTCTTCAGCGAGCACCACGACGTCGTCACGCTCGGCCTTCTCGACCTCGGCCTCTGACAGCGCCGCACGCTCGCTAGCCGTCGCCAAGATCGTGATCACTTCGCGGTCGGGAATCTGGCCCTGCATATGCTGCGACCGAGCAATGAGCTTGCCCAGCTTACCCCGTGAGTCCAGCGACCCGACCGTGCACTCGATCACGAGCATCACGGGAGATCCTGGCGCGTGAGCAAGGTGGTCGACCGTCTCTCCCCGGCTCGTGTGTCCCGAAAGGGGATGCACGTGGAAGCCGAGGAAGAAGAACAGCAGACCCACAGCGCCCTCGAATCGAGACCTGTCCTTCCCACTGGGCCGAAGCTGTTTGCGGAAGCGTTCAAGGCCAGGATCGATGGCGTCGTGAGCTCTGATCCGAATACTAGTGGCCGTAGATGCCAACGGCACAGACACGCGGTCTACGCACCTGTCGCCGATGACGATGAATGCGGTGGCGATGGAATCGCCCTTTTGAATCGGGAGGTCTACGTTCGCGAGGAGAGCGCCCGTCTCACCGGCCCATTCGTGCTCGCCGAGCTTGATCGACTCATGACGGAGCGGCTCTCCGGTCGTGTTGCCTACCGTCCAGTTGAGGTGGGCATTCGTCACAAAGACATCCATAGCAGCCCGTACGGACACCGTCACCCGGTCTACCGACGAGCGGGCCCTCTCGCGATCAAAGCGCACGGCGAGGGGGGCGATGAGCTCGATGACGGTAGTGTTGCCCTGGATCTTCAGACCCTGGGGCCGTGCGCAGAATCTGCGCACCACGTCGGGCAGGCCATCGTACGCGTTCGGCCCGCCACGGATCATGCCGTCCAGCTCGAATGGATCGTGGCCGGACTGACTAACGACATCGAAGATCGAAGCACCATAGCCCACGAGCGAGTGACAGCTCCACGGGTCGTACGCGGCCGTCCGGTAGGAACCCAACTCACTGAAGGCGTACCTGAGTTCGGTCGTGGTCTGATCCGACTGGTCGACGTATCGGACGTACCGGGGTCGCACCTTCATGAGGCCGCTAGCGATGCCGCAGACTACGTCAGAAAGGTCCGCAACCGGACGCACGACCTGCCAAGCCCGGAATTGGCGCCGCTCGACCGGGCGAAAGCGTGGGACCGATCGAGGGTGACGATGATCCAGGAACCCGCGGGTGATGAGGTTTACCCAACGGCGACCGCTACGGATCGCACAGACGCGCAGATCGATGGACCGCCAGAACCCGCTGCCATTCACCAGGTCGACAAAGCGATTGGCGTCCCCCACTGGAGAGCGCTCGCGCCCTTCCTGTGACATTCGAGTCTCCGTGGCCCCCGGGCCGGTTCGATCAGTACGACAACTGTCGTGAAGCTAGCATGCCTCGGTCTGCGGTCGGCGATCGTCCTCGCATGCCGGTAGATTGGCAGGCGGAGTCGCCCATTGGCGTGGGCAGAATGCGAGCATTGAGAAAGGAGTAAGGGTGGACGACAGCGAGAACGCAGCCCCTGAGGAACGCGGGGTGAGTTTCGTACCAGTGAAGGGTAGTGTGATCGGGGGAGTGGGGAAGGAGAAGACGGAGCGGATCACTGACGCGATGGCCGACCTGCAGCTCGGAATCGACGGGCTGAGGGCCCGGTTGGCCGATGCAGGTGCCGGGAACGCGAGGACTCCAGTGGCGGACGCGAATCGGTGGACGCATACGCTGGCCCCATTCGCTCGGACTTGTTCCGTGTTTCTGAGGAAGACGGTTCTGGGAGACCGGGGTAAACGTGAGACGCGGCTACTCGACGACCGGGTCTTGCGATCGATCGAGTTGGGGTTTGACCGGCTGCGGAGGATCCCGAGCGACAGGCGAAGAGACATTGAGGTTGGGCTTGGTCTTACCAATGGCTTCCTGGAAATCACCAAGCTCGACGACCAAACGCGCCAACCGCAGCAAACGTACAGGTACCGTGCCGGACCGCAGGAGCTGCAACTCTCCATCGAATGGCCTCTGCCAGGTGCGGCCGACTGGATAACAGTGCCATCCGAGGATGCTCCTTGGCCGGTACGCGCCGACCAGCTGTTTCAGGCGGGCTCGGGCTCGGGGATGAGCTGCGACGAGTGGTTGGGCCAGCAGGTTGTGTTGTTCGATGGGACGGGGATATCCCTGAAGAAGATGATCCAGACCGTGGTGAACTTCGAGGGAGCACATTCGATCGACGTCGGTCGCCTAGCTACCGTTGAAGGCGAGACAGCCTCCAGGGCCGCGCGAGACCCTGCGGCGCACATTCTGAATGCCGTCACCTTCTGTGGGATCCGCTATGCCCACCTGATCGTGATTGAGTGTGCGCTGTACCTGTACGACAAGCTGCTAGGGGCTAACGGGATCGAGCAGCCAAGCGGTGACATCTACATGGTCACGCCTGGCGTCACATGCTCGCCGGAGCAGGCGGCATCCTCTCGTCCTGACTGGGCGCAATTTCAAGGCGTGATGATGGTCTCGTTTTCGGGTGCACCCCAAGTGATCCGGCACAGGATCAGAGCCGTGGGTTAGGTCGGGCAGGTGCCGTCAGTTCCGGGGATCCAGATGAGGCCAACCCTGCGCTGGGCGCGCAACAGCCCTCAGAATGGAAACTATACATGACATCATGTACACCGTAGTTGACATTCTCGGATCGCTAGGTGAGCAAACCCGGCAGTTGCCCGACCCCGGAAGGCGTTTCCGCCGTCGCCTCTTCTATCCTGGCCAGTGCTTCTGCCGGTATTCCAGGAGCGCCGATCCCGAGAGTGCCTCGGTCGCGTTGTTGAGGCGGGCGTAGAAGATCTCGCGCGGCTCTCCCCTTCGCGAGGCAAACGTCGGCTCGGTACCGCGACGCACGTCGATGCGGGCGACCGTGTGCCCTTCGATGTCGCAGAAACGCACGGGTAGGTCGGTGGCGGCAACCTGGCCCAGCGCGTTCCTGACAGCCGTCGTCAGCCATAGCTCCCAGCCGTCGCGGTTCGACCCCCTGACCGAAGGATAGTCCGCCTCTATGCCCACGGGTTGGCCGCTATCGTCGACACCGACCAGCAGAGTGCCGCCGTACGAGTTCATGAAGGCGGCAATCGTCTTGATGACCGCCCACGAGATCGCCTCGTCGGCACGCAGGCTGTACAGGTTGAAGCGGGCTGTCGACTTGAACTCGACCACCGACGATTCGCCCGCCTCCATCAGCGAACGTACGCCCCGCTCGATGTCGGTGTCCCGGTCGGCGAACGGACTCTCGTCCCGATCAGGCCGCCGATTCACCGGCTTGGCCATGGCTCGCGCAACGTGCCTCAGGAGGCTCTCGAACCGTTGGTTGAAGAACTGTCCGAAGTCGTCCCGTCGCAGTGCGATCGGATCGATGTCGTGGGAGAGCAGAAAACCGTTGAGCACATGCGGTTCGATGCCTTCGCCGGACTCTATCCGTGCCAGATAGCTGCTGGGCGCGGACCCGCCAATATAGCGGTTCGTGCGCGCGTCGAGCGCCGCCTTGTTGACGATGCAGTTAGCAACCCCCTGGCGGATGTCATGCTGCCGGCACCAGTGCCGGGGAAAGACGTGATGGATGTCGATCGCATGCTCCATGTACGCGTGGACATCTATCGGCTGGCCGGTCTTGAAGTCGAGTGCACGCTGCTTCATCTGGAGCGCGTGTAGACCCTTGTAGGCGGCGCTGTTCCGGGTACGCAACGTCAGCAGGCGCTCGGCCTGGAACTGGGCATCGCGCACCGTGCGGGGTTCGTCGGCGGCTGAGCCCTTAATCCACGCTACGCAGTCTTCCAAGTCAAGTGCGAACCGCGTTTCCGTGCCACCGCCGTACATCTCGCCCAAGACGCCGCACCAGAACCACCGGGCGAGCCGCCTCAGCGACTCGTACGAATCCGCTTGGCCCTCCAGCCATCCGAATATGGCCGCCAATGGCACGAGCTGGGTCGCGTAGGGTATGTCCCAATTGCGGAACATGCATTGGGTGTGCAGGAAAGGGACCGTCCGCCGCAGTCCGCTCTCGGCGCGATCCGCCCACTGTTGGTAGTCTTCGAGCAGCAGTTGCAAGACGTTTCGGCGCTTTGCAGGACACCGCGGGCGCCTTCTCGTCCTCCGGGTTTGCCCGCAGGTACGACTGCCGCCGGTTGAAGGTGGCCAGCAACGTCACGATCTGTAGAAACGCCGTGGCACCGACTTTCCTCAACAGTTCATCCTGCCGGAGTCGCTCCCGCCGCGCGTCCCAGTCCTTGCGCAGCTCGAAGTTGTCAGCCGCGTATGTCGCCGTCAGCAACTCGAAAACGGTCAGTGTGACGCCACCGGTGTTGACCTTTTCGAACACCTGGCACACCGCCTCCTTCGGTGTCGATTTCGTCAGTTCGATCGTCGGCACATGGTACTGCACGAACGGATCGATGACCTCCTCCTTGAACCGCTTCCACTTGCCGATGCGGTCTGCGTGGCTGTCAGCCGCCGAATTCAGGTACTCCATCATCCAGTCCATCGTGGCGCCGCCGTCGAGCACGATGTCCAAGGGGAACATCCCTGCCGCGATTTCATGGGCCCGGGTGCGGAGGTCCAGATCGATCTCCCGACCAAAGTCGCTTTTCACGACGCGATCCGCGGGAACGCCGACGATTCCTTTCTCTTCCCGGTCTACGGATGGGTCGATACACGCGTCGATGTTGGCGTAGTAGTGACGCAGCAACTTCTTTCGGCGGCGCGTGCGCGTCTCGACCGGATCACGAGATTTCAGGGCCTGAAACAGTGACGTGAGCCGCTGCTGCCCGTCGAGCAGCAGCGTATCGGGTGCCGGTGTCGACCTCAGCTTCACGCCTTCGAGCAGTCTTGCCTTGAAGTTGACCCCGCGATTGCCAGCGACGAGCGTCATCACCGCGCCGATCGGGTACGACAGAGAAATCGAGGCCAACAGACTTCGGATGTGGTCGTCGTCCCACACCCAACCTCGTTGGAAGTCCGGCAGCTGCAGGACGCCCCTTTCCGCCTCGTTGAGTAGCTGCGCGAGCGGCACCTCGTCACTGGTGAATTTCTTTTCCATCGGTCGTGCTGGGGCTGGAGTCGATGTCTGCTCTATTCGGGACCATGATATGAGTCGTGGGCGGGAACGGAAGTTGAATGGATGGCACGGCACCCTGCAAGCTGCCCGCGAAGGGCTGGCGCGCGCACGGCGACTCTCCTTGACGCGCGTACCGCTACCGGCAATTCCGATTGACCTCGCCGAAGATTACCGACTCGCGTTCGACGACAACGTGGCGCGCCGGGCATCTCGGACGGCAACGAGGGTGTCCAATGGAACGCCGGGTACCGCCCCGGTGACGGCTTCGTCTGGTTGGGCGTCAACCTCGAGGGCATGCAGTACGACGACTGGCCGGTCGCGCGACTAATCGAGCGGGAGATCTCCCGTCCGCTCCTCCTGACCCGCTACCTGCGGAATGGTCGCAAGACCCGATGAAGTCACCGTGCAGTGGATGCGTGACGCGTGGCAGTATTCCGTCCGACCGCCGATCACGGAGGCGAACCTCGGCCCCACGCCGAACGCGCTGGATCGCCTCGATGGTCAGGGCTGGGCGGATGCCCCGCGAGGCGCGAGGGAATGCCTGGACCCCCGGAAGCAACTATCGCGGCCGCAGGAACGTCGCGGTCACCGTGCTCCCTTCGAAACGGCATCCCTGGGAACGACGGATTGAGATGTATGTGAGCCCTCACCTCAAGATCGGGACGGCGTTAGCCGAGATCACACAGTGTGCGATGCGGTGGGCGCGGGACAACTCGGAGGCGCTGTACGAGTTCCCCGCTGAGCACTCGACGCTGCAACCTTTACCCGGGCACCCAACCGACCGTTGTCAAGACCGCGGCGTAGCGGTAACCTCGGCGACGCCGGGTGTCAGGTGCCCTACCGTACTTGTACAAGCAAGTTGCAGAGGACGACAGCGCTTGCGCTTCCCAGAAGGCACTAAATCGCTGCCGATGAGGACTGCAAGACCTCTTCAGTCAGAGCTGCCGTCCCGTCGCCGACAGCGAACAAATGATTGGGTACTAGCTGAGGTTCACTCCACTGTCCGGGCCGAACTGCCTTTGGATAGCGGGATTTCTTGTAGTAGTGCCTGGCCGTATTGGTAATACTGGAAGGCTTGGCAAAGTGATAACCCTTCAACACAGGAGTCGACTCAGCCAGCTTCTCTATCCGGGTTTGAATGTCTTGATCAAGGTCTCCAGGGTACAGCTGAGAGGCATGAGCGTACAGTGTGTGCAAGTTGTGCGTGCTCTTCGGTTGTTCGCCGAGAACAGCCACAAGACACTTTAGTGCGATTTCACAGTAGTAGGCTGCCTGCGTTTGCACTCCATGGTGGTCGTGGTGTCTTTGCTGCTCTTGTTGCTGCTGTAAACCCTCGATATCTCGGATCAGCACCGCGCGCTTGGGCCTAAGAATGCTGTAGAGATAGTATTCTGTCTTCCAGTGTATTTTCTTTTTCTTTGTCATGTCAACATCTCCGTAAGCTCGATAAGCGAGATCCCGCCTACTTGGTACCGTTAGCTCGACCGCAACCCACAACCGCGCAGGGGCCTTAGGCCCTCTTCGCTAACCTGCCGCTGAAGTCCATTCGAGGCACCCATCAAGGCGTGTGGATCTGTTGATCTGAAAGTGATGACAGTACGTCCGTGGTAATCCGGGTCTCCCCGTTCGTGTCCCTAGTCCAAAGGCGCAACTTCTCTTGAACGGCCTCTCTGTTCTCGATTTGAGCTAGCACGTTCGCCGCGACTCCGGTAATCGAGAACTGTCCACAGTGGCTACAGTCAACAAACCACGCGTCCTTGATTCCCTTGTCGTCTACATGATGCCGTTTTCGGCTATCCTGATCACACAACTCGCAGGGCATGAGCCTTATATTTCCAAAAGCCGAATCAGGCAGTGCCCACGTCCCCCGGGCCAGCTTCTTGATTTCGCCACGCTTTACCGACTTCGCGAGAATACTCGAGGCCGAAGTATGAGGAATATCCATCTCCCACCGTGACACCCAATCAATCAATTCATGAGTTCTTGCTGCTTCTCTGTTGACCTGTGCCATCTCATGCAGTGCCGTGATAAGGGCTTCACGTTGCGAGAGCAATCGTCGCGTACCTTCCGCAACCGCCGCTGGTATCCTGACCGCTTCGGCTGCTTGCTTTGCGATCTCGTTCGCCCGACGATCGAACTCTGCCACCTGCTCCACTATTTCTGTTGTGTCGTGTCTAAACTGTTCCATCCGCAGCGCTGCAGCGCGAAACTCATCTCTAGCCTGGAGGAGACTCTCCGCTATCCGTCTCTGCTCCGCCACCGCACGTGCGGCGGCCTCAACCGCGCCAAGGTACTTCCGGCACCAAGTCGCAAGCTCCTCAAGCTGTTTAGCGGTCACCGACATTGACTGGTTCTCCTTGTTCTGTTCCTGTGCTCGCGTTATGCTGATAAACACTCGGAAAGGGCCATGGAGGCGCGGGGAGTCGAACCCCAATCAGCTGGATTTAGAGTCCAGCGGCAGCGACCAACTGCAGCGCCCCCGATCATAGTGGCTGGCTAGACCGACTGCTCCGGCAGATTCCTTTCCGGTTGAGGGCGGCGCGTCCCGGGCTCTCACAATGCATGGGGCGCGTCGCCCGTTCTTATTTAAATAAGGAAGGTAGATAAGGATCATAAATGCGTCAACTCCTTCACCGGATGATTGCGGGGACGGTGTCACCCGCCGAAGGAGGAGTGGTCGAAGAAGGCAAGGTGGGACGCTGCGGGCCACCTTCCTGCGTGACGAACCTTAGCGTCATCTGGCCAGTCTATCGGATGGGGGAGGTGACATGGGCTCGTCGCCCGCATCGCGTGAGGATTCCCGGCGGAGGTTGGAGGCGCCGGTTGGGTAGGGGGACGGTGGACGATCCGAACCTGCCGATCCGGCTTGCTCGTCATCCAGTCGTGCCGGAACGGGATCCGTCGGTAGGCAATCACTCCGGCTCAAACACCAGTCGGGGGACAACCACCTCCCAGCTCTCGCATTGTGCTTGATCGCGGTACTTCGGATCCGACAGCTCGCGGCTCCAGCCGACGATCGCCCGCACCTCCGCTGACAGAAGGCGCATTCCCGGCGGAAACCGGTAGTTCTTTGCCAAGCGCGCTACCGCCTTTCCCGATTGATCCAGTAGCTCCCGGCGGCCGTCATCCGTCACTCGCAACCGAAGATGATCTCCGGGCGCAATCGCCGCGATCGCACGGTGAACCGGATGTCCGCGGTGCTTCCATCCGGCAAAGCTCAGGACCACATCCCCCAAGCTGAGCGATTGATACAGGAGGTGATGCGCCGAGGCGGAGGCGGGAAGAGATACCGGTGCGCGCCGGGACACCGAAGCAACGCCTCGCAGAGAACGCAGCAAACCGTTGGGAGCATCATGGAACTGCGCCAGTGTCAGGGTCTTCCGGGCCCGGGTCATGGCGACGTAGTAGAGGCGCCGGGGCGCGTCCATGTCTTCGTTGCCGCCCACCAAGTTCCACCCGCCGTCCAGCACCGCAACGTGGTCAAACTCGAGCCCCTTGGCCCGGTGCGCCGTCAGGAGCAGGAGTCCGTGCTGTCGCCGCCGGCAATCCCGGCCCCACTCTGCCAGCCACTCCAGAAACGAGTCCGTTGTGACCTCGCTTCCGCCCGCCTCCAGCTCGTGTTCCTGAATCGCCTGACGCAGAAGGTCACTCCACGGTCCCGGTGGTTGTCCGCCCATCCACTCCCGCAGCGAGGACGTGTCTACGATTCGCGGATTCCGTTCACGGAGCCACCTGACCAGAGCCTGCGTCTCCCGCAGATGCCAGAAACCGGGAGTCTCTTCGTCGCCCCTTTGCGCCGGGATCGCCTCGGCCTCGCAGAAGGCGCGCACCGGATCCAGGTACTTCCACTTTCGGGCCACGACCGCGCAGCGCGACCAATCCCAATCAGGATCGAGCGCCGCCAGACGCTGCAGCTCAACCATCACGGCTTGTGCCTGCTCAACCGGATGCCTGCCAGCCGGAAGGATCTGCACCCGTCCCCGCGTAACCGGATCTCGCGCTTCCCACTCCCCGCCCGGGGGATCCTTCTTCCGCGCCCGGTCAACCTCGATGGGATGGTCGGCCTTCATCCGCTCCCGCGCCGGCGCAATCAACGCGTTGGCCGCTGCGATGATGTGATCGGTGGAGCGGTAGTTCCCGGTCAGATGGGACGACTTGGCGTTGTACTCCTCCTCGAAGCGCCGGATGAACTTCACCGACGCTCCTTGGAAGGCGTAGATGTTCTGGTCGTCGTCGCCCACGGCAAATAGGTTGAGCTTCGCCTCCTCCTCGCCCAACGTCCGGCCCGCCAGAGCCGCGATGAGCTCGTATTCGTCGGGCCCAATGTCCTGGTATTCGTCCACGAGAATCCAGCGGAAGCCGGCCAGCAGCCGCTCTCGGCGCTCGTCGGCCTCCTCCGGCGGAAGCCCCTCGCCTCGCAACAGATCGATTGCACGGCGGAGCACCTGCCGGAAGTCAGTATCGCCGGGTCGTTCCGAACGTCCGGTGAAGCTGAAGCCCGCCAGTCGCATCGCCAGTGCGTGGCAGGTCATTACGGTGACCGGGTGCGCGTCGTCTCCGATCAGGTTCTTGAGCCTCTGCCGGATCTCGACCGCTGCGTGCCGGTTGTAGACCAGTGCGAGAATCCCGCGGGCGTCCTGTCGCCGCACGCGCACCAGATAGGCGATCCGATGCACCAGAACCCTCGTCTTTCCCGAACCTGGTCCGGCAAGCACCAGTACGTTGGTCCGCTTGCGCTGGTCGGCTACAATACGCTGCTGGGCGGGGTTGTTCAGGCTCTCGACGATCGCCCGCCACGACTCGGGCGTGGTCTCGCGGGCAGTCTCGGCCTCCTGGCCAGGAAGCCACCGGGCGAGAAACTCCTCCTGGGGCAGTCTGAAGTAATCCATCGCCAACTGCACCGCCTCGCCTGCCGCAGCAAGGCCGCGCTCTGCAAACTTCACCATCACATGGATCTGGACCACCTGCCCCTCGTAGTGAAGAGCGAGTGGCTCAAAGTCGGCACTTGTGAAGACGCGGCGCACGCCTGGCTCCAGGCGAATCTTCATCGCGGTCCTGAAGACTACCAGGCCCTTGTGGAGCCGGATCACCTCCTGTTCGTGGAGCCAGAGCAGGGCGCGTTCCATGAGCCTTGAGGGTGAACCCACCTTCTGTTTCAGGATCTGGTCGGACTCAATGGCGTGGCTGAGTTCGCCCAAGGTGGTCTCGGCCAACAGATCGGTGCCCCGGGCATCCGGCGGCAGGCACCGCAGCAGATGCGCCAGCAACAGCTCCGCCCCCTCACGGCGGACTCTGGCCCACTTCTGCAACGCGTCCCATTCGCGGTGAAGCGTGATCCTTGCCTGGTCACGCCCACGTTTCCGCACGCTCAGACTTCCGCGAGCCCCGTCATCCTCCTCGCGCCCGTCGTTACCGATGCTCCGGACGATGCGCATCAGCCGCTGCGGCAGGGGATCCGCTACCTCGTCGTCCCTCAGGCGCTGCGCTGCGGTCCGCAGATTCAGCACGGAGGATTCGTTCCTACCTAGGTCGGGAGCCTGTTCCCGCATATGTGAGATCAACGCGGTCTCTAGTTCGCTCGCTTCCGCCAGCCTCCTCTCCGACGCACCTTTGACTCCCCTGTGGACATACGCCGTCAGGGCGGTGTCGTTGGTGGCGATACCAAGGCGCTCCAAATCTCCCAGCGCACGGCGGACTTCCCAGGGTACCAGCCCTGCCGCGCTCATCAGAGCGTCCGTCGTGACGCCTTGGTCGGGCGCCGCCTGGATCAGGACGCGCACGATGCGCAGCAACTTGCCTCGTCGTTTCGCCGATACATCCGTGCGCCGAAGCCGCTTCTCCGCCTCCTCCACCGAGTTAACCCGAAGCGACGACGGAAAGATCCGCACGTAGTTCTCCTCGCGGCGGAGGTGATGCGCTTCCTCCAGCCAGGCTACTGCGGTCCGTACGCGATTGTCGTCGGTTGCAGAGTCGCGCTCTAACACCCTGTCGTGGTCCTCCGTCAGGATTTCTCCAACGGTGGCCACCACCCGTGGCTCCCGGTCTCCCTTGACCCGGTGTTTGCGGTTCTTCCTGTCGAGTCGGCTCAGTGCCCGCAGGATGCCCTGGATCTGTTCCTGGGTCAGCCGCGAGCGCGCAGCCATTCCGAATTGCCGCTCCACATCATCCGTCGTATAGAGCAACACGCAGTGCGCCGGATCCTGGTCACGTCCCGCACGCCCGGCCTCCTGCAGGTAGTTCTCCAGCGATCCGGGAATGTCGGCGTGGACAACGAGCCTTACATTCGACTTGTCGATCCCCATTCCGAAGGCGTTGGTCGCCACGATCGCACGCAAGTCACCCTCGATGAAACGACGCTGGACCTCCTTCTTCTTCTCCGGCGACAAACCGGCGTGGAAGAAATCCGCCTTGACATCCTTCGCTCGAAGAAACTCCGCGACCCTCTCAGTCTGACGACGGGTGGCGCAATAGACGATCGCGCCGTCGTTCCCGCCCTCCGGCAGGTGGCGCTCGATGGCGAGGTAGATGTCGCCGAACTTCTCGGCTTTGCTGGTCTCCCGCACCTCGAATTCGAGATTGCCGCGCTTGGCGCCGCCGTTGTGAACGGCAACGTTGACATCAAGCTGGTCGTGAAAGTACTCCCTGATGTCGCGGATCACCTGGCGCTTCGCGGTTGCCGTCAGGCAGAACACCGGAGGTGCCGGCATCTTGTCACGTTCGGCCCTCTCCCGGATGAAGCGCCCGACGTACCGGTAGTCGGGGCGGAAATCGTGTCCCCACTTGGAGAGGCAGTGCGCCTCGTCCAGCACCCAAGCCGCGATCTCCCGCTGATCCAGCACCCGACGCATTGTACGCGAGCGTAGCTGTTCAGGAGCAATCAGCAGAATCCCGGCGTCCCCCAACCGCACCCTCTCCAGCGCTTCGGTGCGCTCGGGCATCGACAACAACCCGTTGATCGTCACGCAGCAGTCGATTCCATGCTTCTCCATCCCCTTCACCTGGTCCGCCATCAGCGCGACCAGCGGCGAGATCACGACCGTCAGCGCGCCCGTGTTGTGGTAGCGGGCAAGGGCCGGGATCTGATAGCAGAGCGACTTTCCCGTCCCTGTAGGCAGGATTCCGAGTACCGACTTCCCCGCCATCGCGTCCTCTACGATCGCCTGCTGAAAGCGGCGCCCGTCGGGGTCGCGCGGACCGCGGAAACGCTCGAAACCGAACCACCGCTTCATCTGGCGGTGCGCATCAAGGTGCTCCCGGCACCACGGGCACCCAGCATCGCTACAAGCCGAGTCCCGCAACGTACGCACCAGCTTCCCTGCGTCTGGAAACTGGTCTCGTACCCACGGCGACATTACCGACTTGCCGCCGGCCACCGAGAGCCAAGCCAGGGCGTAGGCGAGCGACCAGCCGTGCTGACCGATCTGATCGAGAATCTCAGGCGTGTGCGTGGCGCAGGCCGTGTCTTGCAAGATGGTCCGAATCGTGTGGACGGCCTCCCATTCCCGCGGGCGCTGCGCCCCGCGAAGTTCGGCAAAGAAGTCGTTGAGCGCGCTGTCCATGCCGTCGGGCTCGAGTGTGCACAGCCAGTGCCACGCGGTCAGCAACCCCGGCGACCTGTGACGCAGCTTCAGCAACGCGTCGCGCTGGTCGCCAAAGACCTCAAGAGCAAGCCCCGCATCCAGCAGAGGATCGTTCAGAGTATCCCGGATGAGTCCACCGTCCTGGTGGTGCTTTACCAGGTGGTGGTAGGGATGCCGGGGGAAGGCAAGCGGGCTGACACGTGACGTATCGACCACCGGCAACTCCAGAAGGCGCAGCCCGGGCCTGGCCGACCGCAGGTGCGGAAGATCGAACCCGATCACATTATGCCCCAACACGAACGACGCACCGTCTGCCAGATCGTCAAGGCTCGACAGCGCTTCGGAGATGCCCTGGCCCCCCGAATGAATGAAGCGTTCGTCCGTATCTCCGCGAATGGCCGCCAGCGCACGGATTCGGCCGTCTTCCTCCCCGACCTCCAGGTCGAGCGAAATGCACGGTGGCCGGTATGGCCCACCGCCCGCTGATTGCGGGGTGTCGGGCAGTTCCTCCGGGCTACTCATGACGGATCACAGTTCCCTATCGACCCGATCACTCGTAGCTCCATTGACCACCTCCCGCGTCGGTCGGTGCCACCCCCTCGCCACCACCCGCGGCCCCGCCGGAATCCCCACCAACTCTCGACGCCGCCTGCCACCATCCCCTGCCCTTCTTGACGACCCAGCCGTTCTCACGCGCGACCTTCAGGGCTCCGACCACCGAGTAGACCGGGTTGTCGGGTATGAACGATGTTCCGCCTTCCTGAAGGATCGTCAGGATGTCGCGGGCACGAAGCGGGCCTCCGTCATGGCGGAGGATTCCGACGACGCGTACGGCCAGGTCCCCGGTCGTCTCCCACTCGATCTGCGACGTTCCGGCCGTCAGTTCCTTCGGAAGTTCGGCGCTGGGCAGTGGAGGGGCGCTGGCGAGCCATTCGTCGAACTCCGCCACGAGCTTCCGTGCCTCCTCTACGCGCTTGAGGTAGGCCAGGAGAGCTGGGAGGTCGGGACGAGATGTCGAGATCATTGCAGGGCTCCTCTGAGGAAAGTCCAGGGACTGGGTGGCTCACCCAGGTCGGGGCTGTCCGCAGAGATAACGTAGAGACCCTGGCTCGGCTGTCAAGTCTGTGATTATCGAGATCTGTTGGATTTATCGATCTAGTGACGATAGTGCTGTCGTATTCACTAACGTCACAAGCAGTCGGCTATCACCCCCTTCCAAACCGCCGTCCGAGACCCCGTTCCTGTGGACGGCGGTGGTGAGCGTGTGATATTATCGATGCTCATTGACAAGTGACATATCAATTCCATTAGAATATCTGCTATCTGCGCGATAGGTCGGTCGCACGATCCACGAACAGACGCCCTCACTCTTGAATGGAATGTCGAATCGATGATTCGCTCCATACTCTCGCTGGCCACCGTGCTGGCGCTCGCTTCATGCGGGCTGGTGGATTCCGAACCGACGCTGACCGGGGAATGGGCGTGAAGCATCTGGCCCATGAGGTCGCGAGCCGGGAGAACGCAGGCCACAGCACGATGGCCGAAATCGACCGGATCATCGCAGGCGGGGAAGGGCGGCGGCTCGACTACCGGAGCCTCACGGCATGAGCAAGACCACCAACCCTCTCTCTGGAAAGTTCGACGCGGTTGTAGACGCGCTCGCCGGTGCCCCCGTGCAGCCGCAGGTAGCATCTTGGGGCGTGACAGCCGACGAGATCATGCAAGTGAAGGATGCTCGCTTGGACGCGGGCTCTTATGAACCGGGCCTGACCGCAGCACTCGATGAGCTAGCAGCAGGGGCCAAGGAACTTGTGCCATTGGGTGAGTTGGCCCACGTCAGTCTGGGAAAGTGGTTCGAACGCGTCTTCACCGACGACCCTGAACATGGCGTTCCGTACTGTAACCCCACCGACCTTCTGAACCTCATGGCGTTCGGCGTCCCCCAAGCCACCCGCTACCTCTCGCCAGCTACCAAGACGGATATCGATCTGTTGCTGATCCGTGAAGGCTGGCTTGTCTCCCATAATCATGCAGATTCCCGCGTGATTTGCACGACCGGGTCACGGGGAAGGCCCGGGCTGTTGAGCGCCCGCAGAGGCGAGCGTAGCGAGCCGGAGCGGGCGCTCAACAGGGACGGTGGTCGGATCGATAGGCTGGCAGGCCGTAAAGGGGCCGTGGGTAGTGTGATCGCCACCGTCCTTCCCGATGTCCTGAATGGATACACGAGCATCGAGGCTCGCATGACAAGCACAGGAGAAGGGAAGAACTCATGAGCAGCATCCTCCGCACCGTCGGGATCGACATCTCCAAGGACTGGCTCGACGCCTTCGCCGCCCCCGAGGGGAGAGCGTCCCGATTCCCCAACGACAGCGCCGGCTTCCGGAGGCTGATCGCCTGGATCGGCTCCGGGATCGACCGGGTCGCGTACGAACCCACCGGAGTCTTCCACCGCGACTTCGAGGACGCCCTCCTGAAGGCCGGGCTCCCCCTGTACGCGATCAACCCCTTCCAAGTCCGATCCTTCGCCCGCTCCATCGGGCGGCGCGCCAAGACCGACGCGGTGGACGCCCGGATGCTGGCCACCATGGCGGCCGCTGTCGAAGACTTGCGTCCGACCGAGGCGAAATCGGAGGGGCAGCGCGACCTTGCCGAGCTCCAGCAGATCCGCGACGCGCTGGTCAGGGATCGGATCGCAACCACCAACCGGGGCAGGAACTTGCGCACTCCCGTGGGCAAGCGGGTCACCAAGCAGAGGCTGAGGCAGATCGACCGCCAGCTGAAGCTCATCGATGCCGAGATCCGGCAGCGGATCGGGGAGGAGAAGGAAATGGAGCGCCGGGCCGAGATCCTGACCTCGATCCCGGGCATCTCCGACATCACCGCCGCGGGACTGATCGTCCACTTCCCGGAACTGGGAATACTCACTCGGTCGCGAGCCGCCAGCCTCGCCGGACTCGCCCCGGTCACCCGGGAGTCCGGAAACTGGAAGGGACGGAGCTTCATCCAGGGCGGCAGGCACCGGGTCCGCAGAATGCTCTACATGCCCGCGGTGGTCGCGATCCAGCACAATCCCGACCTCAAGCGGAAGTACGAGGCGCTCCTCGCCAACGGGAAGCCGCGCAAGGTCGCCCTGACGGCCGTGATGCGGAAGCTCCTCGTCCTCGCCAACGCTCTGGTGCAGCAGGACCGCACTTGGACGGCACAGCCGCCGCGCGAGCACTCCTGCCCGGCCTTCCCGACGCCCAGCCCGGCGGGGAGCGTTCACGGATGATCGAACCGGGCAAGAACGGGCGCCGAAGCGGAAGCGTCGCAAAGGGGCGCTGCGAGACAGGTTGCTCCGCGAAAAACGGGCGTCCGCTTGTGAGATGGATACTACTGCTGACGTGCTCCGGCTCCGTTAGCCGCGTCTTCTATGTTGGCCGACGCTTGCACGGTTGGGTGGCGACGCACGACATCATGCGAATCGTGCCCCACGACGACCTCACGGGCTATCTCTACGCATGGCTGGCAACCCCGCAGGCGAAAAGGCACATCGCAGGTCACCAGCACGGCGGGGTGGTGCAACACATCACGGCACAACAGGTGTCGGAGTCCCTTGTGCCTCGCTTTTCCGCCTCCGTAGAGCAGAGGATCAACGAGGTAGTGCTCCGCGCCTTGAAGGATCGGGAACGGGCCATTGAAACGCTGGCCAAGGCCTGGGAGATCTGACGGGGATGGGGCCGAAAGTTCTGCACCTAATCCCACCCGGGAAGATCAAGTGCTACATCGCGGACAAACTCCGCCGTGAGACACCCGAGGAGCACGTCCGGCAACGGTGGGCGCGGAGCTTGGTTGAAGACTATGGCTATCCGAAAGCCGACATCGGCCTGAATGTCGCTATCCCAATGGGCCGCGCGCGAAAATACGCGGACTTAGTCGTCTTCCGTCCCGGCGCTCCGCACACCGCGAGCGAAGCCATCATCATCCTTGAGACGAAGCGAGACGACGAGAAGCCGACACATGGGCAACGCGGAACCGGGCAACTCAAAAGCTACATGTCCGCAAGCCCTCAATGTCGATATGGAATGTGGGTGGGACTTGAGCGGCAGGCGTTCCAGCGAGAACCGAGCACCGGCGAGGTCTCCCGAGTAGGGGACATTCCGCGATTCGGTGACGACGAACCGAAACCGCCCCGGCGAGCCGACCTAAAACCGGCCAATGAGTTGAGTTCGGTGTTCCGCCGATGCCACAACTACATCTACGCCAGGGCTGGATTGCAGCCTGACCAAGCGTTCTACGAGTTGGTGAAACTCATCTTCTGCAAGGCTTTCGACGAGGAAGAGGGGGCAGACGAACTGACCTTTGCCGTTCTCGCACGCGAACAGACATCAGAGAGCGGCTTGCGTCGCCTGTTGGAAGATCGATTGGCCCCGCTGTTTGCGCGCGTCGTGAATCGCTTTCCATTCATTTTTGACGCCGATGAGCGGATCAAGTTGGACCCCCGCGTGGTGGGCTACATCGTCCACGAACTCCAATACATCTCGCTACGGGAAACCAACGAAGACGTGAAGGGGGCGGCGTACGAGGAATTGGTAGGCGCCAATCTTCGAGGGGACCGCGGGCAGTACTTCACGCCCCGCAACGTCTGCGACATGGCCGTCGGAATGGTCATGGACCTGCACCCTGAACATGAACTGACCTCACTCAAGGTGGTCGATTGCTGTTGTGGCACTGGCGGGTTTCTGGTGTCGTGGCTGAATCACCTGTACCTGACGATTGCCGAGCAGGAGCGTCGGCGGGGAGGCGGGGAGGCGATGGCCCGGTCCCGGCTACGGCAAGCCTGTGAGCGAAACCTCTACGGGATGGACATTGACGCGCACCTTGTACGAACCGCGCAGATGAACCTCGTACTGCACGGCGACGGGTCCTCAAACGTGTTCCGCGCCGATTCGGCAAGGTCTCCCGGAGAGTGGCCGGACGATGCCCGCCAGAAGGTTCCATGGGGCCAGGCCGACATCGTGCTGACGAATCCGCCGTTTGGTGGTAACGCCAAGATCGACGACAGTCACATCTTGGAGCAGTACGAGTTGCGGGGATGGGAACGCCGAAACCCGCGGACGTCTTTGCCCGCCGAGGAACTGTTCGTCGAGGGAGCCATGCGGTTCCTGAAACCCGGTGGCCACCTCGCTATTGTCCTGCCGCGCGGCATCCTCAACAACCCCAAGAAGACCCGGTTTATCCGGCATTGGTTGTTGGAACGAAGCGTGATTGTTGCGTCCGTCGATCTGCCGCCTACTACCTTCAAGGCAAGCGGAGGGGTGCCCAACCCCAGCCTGCTGATTGTCCGCAAGTTCACCCGTGCGGAAATGACTGATGCACAGCGGGGCATCTTTGACCGCACTTACTCGGTGTTCATGGCTGCCCCCGAAACTTCCGGGATCACAAACCGGAAGAAGCCGCTTTACCTGCGTGCTTCCAACGGCCAGTATCACACCGACACGGGCGGACGGAAGATCGTAGACGATCAGGTGTCAGCGGTTGCGGCGGCTTTTCGCCGATGGCTTCACGGCTAGCGATGTGCATAAGCCCCCTCTGGTTTCCTGTCCCGACCACGTCATCGACGAAAACGATTGAGCTCTACCTAGCACAGGGGTGGCACTCCAAGAAGGAATCCTCTCGCTACCCCTGATCTGACCCATCGAGGTCGCCATTGCCACGCTTCAGACCATCCCCCCACCCTGTCACCTGCCCTGCGCCAGTCACCACCTCCGCCCTCACACCTGGCCCTCGTCACCACCATCACCCCCCTCACCCCGCCACCCCCTTCTCCCTCAACACCTCCCACACCCGATCCGGCCGAATCGGAATCTCCATATGCGTCACCCCCAGGTGCGCCAGCGCATCCACCACCGCATTCGCGATCGCAGGCGGCGCCCCCACCGTGGCCGACTCCCCCACCCCCTTCGCGCCCAGCGGGTGATGCGGCGACGGCGTCACAGTATGCCCGGTCTCCCAAGCCGGCGTCTCCACCGCCGTCGGCACGAGATAGTCCATGAACGACCCCGCCAGATTATTCCCGTCCTCGTCGTACGGAATCTCCTCATACAAGGCCGGTCCCAGCCCCTGGGTCAACCCGCCATGGATCTGCCCCTGCACGATCATGGGATTGATGATGTTCCCGCAGTCATCCACCGCCACGAACCGCCGCACGCTTACCTCCCCCGTCCCCCGATCAATATCCACCACGCAGATATACGTCCCGAACGGGAACGTCAGATTGGGCGGGTCATAGTAGTTCGTCGCCTCCATCCCCGGCTCCAGGCCCTCCGGCAGGTTCGTGTACGCCGCGAACGCGCAGTCCTGGATCGTCACCGACTTGTCCGGCGCGCCCTTCACCGAGAACGTGCCAGGCTCCCAGTCCAGGTCCTCCTCGCTCACCTCCAGCAGGTGCGCCGCGATCTTGGCCGCCTTGTCGCGGATCTTCCGCGCGGCCATCGCGCCCGCCGCCCCCGCCGTCGGGGTCGACCGGCTGGCGTACGTCCCCAGCCCGTACGGCGCCGTGTCCGTGTCGCCCTCCTCCACCTGCACGTGCGCCGCCGGCAGTCCCAGCTCCTCGGCAATGATCTGCGCGTACGTGGTCTCGTGGCCCTGCCCCTGTGACTTCGTGCCGAATCTGGCTATTGCCTTGCCCGTCGGGTGCACGCGCACCTCGGCCGAGTCGAACATCTTGATGCCCAGAATATCGAAGTCCTTCGACGGCCCCGCCCCCAGCACCTCGGTGAAGCTGCACACGCCGATCCCCATCAGCTCGCCGCGCTCGCGCTTCTCGGCCTGCTCCCGGCGCAGATCGTCGTAGCCGATCATCTCCTTGGCCTTGTCCATCGCGGCCTGGTAGTCCCCGCTGTCGTACTCCCAGCCCAGCGGCGACTGGTACGGGAAGGCCTCCTTCGGAATGAAGTTCTCCTCGCGGAGCGTCGCGGGATCCTTGCCCACCTTGTGCGCGAGCGTGTCCACGATCCGCTCCATGCAGTGCACGGCCTCGGTCACGCGGAAGGAGCAGCGGTACGCCACGCCCCCCGGCGGCTTGTTGGTGTAGACCGCGTCCACCTCGGCGAACGCCTGCTCCATGTCGTACGAACCCGTGCAGATCGAAAACAGCCCCGCGGGCCACTTGGACGGCGCAGCCTGCGCGTCCGAATACCCGTGGTCGGCCAGTGTTTTGATTCTCAGAGCGCGGATCCTGCCGCTGGAATCGGCCGCAATCTCGGCGTCCATGTGGTAGTCACGCGCGAAGGAGTCCGCCTGGAGGTTTTCCATCCGGTCCTCGATCCACTTGACCGGTTTGCCCAGCACGACCGACGCGGCAATCGCGATCACGTAGCCGGGGTACACCGGGACCTTCCCGCCGAAGCCGCCGCCAATATCGGGCGACACCACGCGGATCTTCTCCTCGGACAGCCCCACGTGACCCGCCACCAGGGCCAGCACGGTGCGGATCGCGTGCGGGGCCTGCGTGGTCATGTACACGGTGAGGTGCCCCTCGACCGGGTTGAAGTCGGCCAGGCACCCGCACGTCTCGATCGACGCCACGTGGATGCGCGGCACGTGCATCTTCTCGCGCACCACCACGTCGGCCTCATCGAAGATTCTGTCCGTCGCCTCCTTGTCGCCGGCCTCCCAGTGCCAGATCCGGTTGTCCTCCTGGCCGTCCTTGTCGGTGCGGAGCACGGGCGCGTCGTCGTCGAGCGCCTGGAACGGGTCGATCACGGGCGTCATCGGCTCGTACTCGACCTCGACCGCGGCCACCCCGTCGGCGGCCGCATAGCGCGACGTCGCGATCACCCCCGCGACCTCCTGGGACTGGTACATGACCGTATCGGTCGGCAGCACCATCTGGGTGTCCGACATGAGCGTCGGCATCCAGTGCAGGTTGTAGGCCGCGAGGTCGTTGCCCGTCAGCACGGCGAGCACGCCCGGCACCTCGAGCGCCTTGGACGTGTCGATGTTCACGATCTTCCCGTAGGCGATGGGGCTGCGCACGATGTCGAGCCACAGCATCCCCGGCAGGGTGAAGTCGTCGATGTAGTTGCCCTTGCCCTGCAGGAAGCGCGGGTCCTCCTTGCGCTTCATGGAGTGGCCCATGCCGCAGATCTTGGCGGAAGTCCTGGGTGCGTTGGTCTCGTTGGCCATCAGTCGGCCTCCTCGGCGGCGGGGGCGTCGGCGTCGGCCCCGGCCATTTTCGCGGCGGCGTACTCAACCGCCTTGACGATGTTCACGTATCCGGTGCAGCGGCAGAGATTCCCCGATATCGCCTCGCGGATCTCGGCCTCGCTGGGGTTCGCGTTGGCGGCGAGCAGCGCGGTCCCGGTCATCAGCATGCCGGGGGTGCAGAATCCGCACTGGAGGCCGTGCTCCTGCATGAAGCCCTCCTGGAGCGCGCTCATGCCGTTCGCGTCGGCGAGCCCCTCGACCGTGCCGATGTCGGCGCCGTCGGCTTGGACGGCCAGCACGGTGCACGACTTGGTGGGCACGCCGTCGACCAGCACCGTGCACGCGCCGCAGTGCGTGGTGTCGCAGCCGATGTGGGTGCCGGTGAGCGCGAGTTCGTCGCGGATCAGGTGGACGAGAAGCAGCCGCGAGTCGACCTCGCGCGCGTGCGCCTCGCCGTTGACGGTGACGGTGATGTTGTGTCTGGCCATGTGACTACCCTCCCGCCGGCGTGTTGGCGGCGGCGGCGCGCTCCAGCGCCTTGCGGATGGCCCGGCCGGTCAGCACGCGGGCCATGTTCCTCTTGTATTCGACCGAACCGCGGCGGTCGGCGACGGGATCGGTGGCGTCGGCGGCGGCCTGCGCGGCGGCCGCGATGACCTCGTCCGCGTCGGGGGCCTTGGCGATCGCGTCCCGCACCCGCTGGAACGCGCCCCGCAGACCTCCCCGCTCCACCAGCCGCGCGCCGGTCAGCGCCGCCTCTGCCGCGGACGCCCGGATCGGCGCCATGCCCAGATTGGTCAGCCCGATGCCCGCCTGGGTCACCTTGCCGTCGTCGCCCAGGCTGAGCTGGACGGCCGCGCCGGCGACCGCGTAGTCGCCGACCTTGCGCTCGAGCTTGAGGTAGGCGCCGCCGTGGTGGGCGCCGGCCGCGCCGCCGCCGCCGCCGCCGCCCGCGCCCGCGCCGCCCCCCCCACCCCCGGGCGCCGGGATACGTATTTCGGTCAGGATCTCGCCCTCCCCAAGCGCCGTCATGAACAGCCCGTGGAAGAAGTCGTCCACGCCGATCGTGCGCTCGCCGTCCGGCCCGGTCGCGACCATCTGCGCCCTCAGCGCGAGCATCGTCGCCGGGTGATCGTTCGCCGGATCCCCATGCGCCACATTCCCGCAGATCGTGGCCCGGTTCCGCACCAGCGGGTCCGCAATCACCTTGGCGGTGTCGAGCAAAATCGGATAGCGCGCGGCGACCACCGCGCTCTCCTCCAGCGCCGTCTCGGTCACCAGCGCGCCGATGCTCAAGTAACCGCCCTCCTCGCTGATCGAATCGAGTCCCGGAATGCGCCCGATGTCGACGATGTTCGCGGGCGTCGCCAAACGCAGCTTCAGCATGGGCAGCAGGCTCTGGCCGCCCGACATGACCTTGGCGTCATCCAGGCTTCCAAGCAGGCTCAACGCTTCGTCGAGGCTGCCGGGTGCGTGATAGTCGAACTGCGGCGGAATCATGACAGCTCCTTCTCCAAAACCTCTGTGAACTCCTTGAACATCTTCTTGCTTACGTGCTGCATCATGCCGCGCCCGAGCTGGGCGAGGATGCCGGTCACCCGCAGATCGGCCTCGACGGTGACTTCGGACTCGGACGGGCCCAGCGAAACGACCCGACTGGTCATCTTCATGTCCGCATTGCCCATTCCGGCCTTGCCCTGCCCCTTCGCGTGCACTATCGCAGAGCGCGCGTCCTCGTCGAGATCGAAGGCGACGGTGCCCCCGTAGACGGCGTTCAGCGGGCCCACCTTGACCCCCATCCCGCCCTTGTAGGTGTTCTCGTCGAGCTTTTCGGTGATTTCGGCGCCGGGCAGGGCGGCCGCAACGCGTTCGGGGTCGGTCAGGAAGGCCCAGACGTCGTCGGCGGGGGCGTCGACCGTGAATTTCTCTTCGATTCGCACGGGCGCTCCGGTTGAGGTTGGCGTCGGGTGGGCCGGCCCTCCGACGGTGCCGGATGCGCTACAGCAGGTCCACCAGCTTCTCGAGCGACTCCAGGTTGTGAGCCGGCACAAGGTGATCCACATGGGGAAGCGCCGCCCGCATGCCCCGGGCCTCGGGACGATACCGCGGATCGCCCATGAGCGGGTTGAGCCAGATCACTCGCCGGGCCCGCCGCCGGATTGCCAGCAGCGCCGTCGCCAGCGCCCCGGTGTCGCCGCGGTCGAGCCCGTCGCTGAAGATCAGGACCGATGTATCACCCGCGACCGTGCGCCGCAAGTGATCGTCGGCGAATTCGGTCAGGCACTCGCCGAGCCGCGTCCCCCCCGACCAGTCCTCGACCCTCCGCGCAAAGCGCCCCAGCGTGGCCGCCACACTGCCCGCCGCGATCCAGGGCGTAAGGCGCGTGAGCGAGGTATTGAGGGCGAAGATCTCGGTCCGGCGCGCGACCTTCCCCAGAGACAGGATGAAGGCGAGCGCGAAGCGTGCGTAAGGGTCCATCGAGCCGCTCGTGTCGCATATGAACACGATCCGCGGCCTCTCGACGGCACGGTCGCGACGGGCCAGATCGATGAACTCGCCGTCGCGTGCGAGGGCCCGGCGGAAGCTGCGCCGCAGGTCGATCGCTGCGCCCCTCGGCGACGGCACCAGCCGCCGGCTGGGCCGCGTGGCAAGCTTGCGCGCGACCTGAGCGAGCAGCCGCTCCATGGCCGCGAGTTCGTCCGGTGTGCACTGCTCGAACGACTTGCGGCGGAGCAGCACGCGCGGGCTGTAGCCGGGGCGGCCGCCGTCCGGGCCGGGGTCGTCGGCATCCTCGATCGGCCCTACGCGACCCTTCTCAGCGATCGTTCGCGCCAGCTCAGCGAGCGGATTGCCCTGACCCGGCCAGGTGCGGGGGGCCTGCTGCCGCTTCCTGCGCGGCCGCCCGCGTCCCTCACGGCCATTGCGCTGACCGGCGTTCGGGCGCCAGAAGTCCTCGAACAGATGGTCGAAGAGCGGCCACGCGCGCGGCTCGACCTTGAGGCTGGTCCGGAGCGCCAGCCGCACCTCGGCGCGGTCGCCGATGTCAATGTGGGCAAGCGAGTCTGCGGCATCGATCTCGTCGCCGAGGGTCACGGCGAGTCCAGCCTCGCGCAGCGCGCCGCAGAAGCGGGCCAGGTGGGTTACGAGGTCTGTCACCGGCTACTACCTGGGCCGCCCGGGCCTGCCAGCCCGGCTACTCCGCCCCCGCACTGGACGAATCGTCCCACACATCCAGGTGGCGCGAGAAGACTTCGTCGAGGTCGATCGTGCCCACCTGCTCGGTTCCCAGCCGGACGGGCATCTCCCCCGTGAAGCGTTCGCGGCCGGGGGCGTCTTCGAATCGCCAGACATCCACCACGTCCTCGACCGGGTCGACGATCCAGTACTCCCGCACGCCTCGCCGCGCGTACAGATCGAGCTTGATCCCGCGGTCACGGTGCGCGGTGGACGGCGACAGGATCTCGACGACAAGATCCGGAGCACCCGTCACCTGCTTCTCGCCGACGATCCCCCGCCTCTCGTTGGATACGAAGAAGATATCGGGCTGCACGCGGTCGCCAGTGCCCGGGAATTCGACCAGCAGCGGAGCATAAAACACTTCTCCGTGCCCCGGGGCCTGGAGCATTTGCCTCAGCCTGGACTGCAGCGCCTCCGTAACACGGTGGTGACGAACTACCGGTGCCGCCGTCACGTACAGCCGCCCCCCGATGAACTCGTAGCGGTTGCCGTCGTCCGGCATCCGCAGAACGTCTTCCCACGTGGTCGGTGCGGTCGTCTGCATGGTGAACACATCATACCTCCCCGCCTTCGGGTGTGCGAACGACTCCGAACGCGGAGGATATGAGGGGCTGATCAGCTGTCAGTCATTTCGGAGGGTTCCGCCTAGCCCGGTGATTGGCCCTGTCGGATCCGATACCCCTCCACCCTCTCGACGCCGCTGTCGTCGCGCCTCACGGCGATGAAGAATCCGTCACCGGCCCAGCAAGGCAGGTTGCAAAGGGCAAGGTCCGGCAGACCAGTCGGGTTCGGCGGTCCGTCAATGATGCCCAGCCATCGACCCTCCTCGCTGAAGATGCTCCACTGATCCGGCACTCCCGTCTCCGCCTCCGACCACTCCTTGACCCACAGGTAGCCGTCGGAGCTCACCATCAGACCGGCGACCGGCGGATAGGATTCCCGTTGGGGCTGTGCGTCAATGAGTGGCAGCACCCGATCCACATCCCGGTTGACGGTGCTGACGATCCGCATGCTGTTTCGTCGCCACGCCTGACTTGCCCGGTCCGTCACGCGCACCGGACTGGTCGTGCGGCGAATGATGCGAACGAGCGTTCCGTCGAGCGAAAACTGACGAATCTCGTTTCGGTCTCCGTCGCTGATGTAGATCGACGCCGGGCGGCCTCCTGCCGCGATGTGGAATTCAGAATCGAGGTACGGAACAGGTGGTCAGCGGTAAGAAAAAACGCCGTCTCAGGGGACCTGTTCCACAATCGTTCCGGTACGACCCAGCGCTCTCGCCCTTGCCAGGATCCGAAAGAGAAGGTGGCATAGGCTTCGTCAAGCCGCACGTAGTCAACCGGTGGATACCTGACCAGAGCGTTGTCCGGGGGACGCTCGAAGTCTCGAGATCGCAACTCGACTTCAACGACGACGGATCCGTCAGGCAGGGGAACGGTCCGTGACTCGACGCTGGTTTCATCGGGAAGCTGCTCCAGCGCCCTGCCGAGATCGATGGTTCTTCGCGACAAAACCGTGCCTGCCGTGTCGAAATAGGTCACGGGCCCCATCAAGGCGTCCCAAACAACCAGCGTATCCGGTGGCAGGTAGCGCAGGTGCTGTGGTCGAGAGAACTCGCCGGGCCCTCGGCCTCTCCGGCCGATGGTCCTGGTCAGTTCTCCTGATTCCTCGAAGACATAGAGCTGGCCGTTCGCCGAGGAGAGGACAGCGATTCTGCCGTCCTTCAAACGGGCCAGGCCGCGTACCCGCCATATGGCCCCGGCCGAAGGATCCTGAACACCGGGCTCTTGGGCATCCTGCCCGGCCGAGTTCGCTTCGTTCGCTCCCAGCACAAACGCCGGCTCGGCATCGAAGGTCCAGAACTGCCCACGCGGCCGTTCGGGAGAGTGATTGACGACAATCTCAATGCCTGCGGAGTCCTGCACGGTGAAGGGCACGTCGAACCCGCCATCCGTCCCCGTCGAGTCCGTCTCAGGCGGAGAATCACACGCGGCCACGCTTGCGGCGATAGCCAGGAACCAGAGCCAGCAGCTATTCCGAGCCCACACGGGCCGAATCGTCCCACACATCCAGGTGGCGCGAGAAGACTTCGTCGAGGTCGATCGTGCCCACCTGCTCGGCTCCCAGCCGGACGGGCATCTCCCCCGTGAAGCGTTCGCGGCCGGGGGCGTCTTCAAATCGCCAGACATCCACCACGTCCTCGACCGGGTCGACGATCCAGTACTCCCGCACGCCTCGCCGCGCGTACAGATCAAGCTTGATCCCGCGGTCACGGTGCGCAGTAGACGGCGACAGGATCTCGACGACAAGATCCGGAGCACCCGTCACCTGCTTCTCGCCGATGATCCGCCAACGCTCGTTCGACACGAAGAGGATGTCGGGCTGAACCCGGTCGCTGGTACCCGGAAACTCGACGAGGCAAGGAGCGTCGAACGTCTCTCCGTGGCCGGCGTCTTCCAGAATCCGAATCAGGGCCTGGTGCAGCCGCTTGGAGATGCGCTGGTGACGGGTTATTGGCGCCGCCGTCACGTACAGCCGCCCCCCGATGAACTCGTAGCGGTTGCCATCGTCCGGCATCCGCAGAACGTCTTCCCACGTGGTCGGTGCGGTCGTCTGCATGGTGGACACATCATACCTCCCCGCCTTCGGGTGTGCGAACGCACGCGGGCGGGAAGTGTAAGGCGGCACCATCAGCGGTCGGTCATCTCGGCCTCCAACGCCGAAGGGCGGCCCAGCCCGGCGACAAACCCGCGCCGCCGGGCTGGCCGTGGGTCCACGCGTCCGAGGGCACCCTGCCCACGGCCGTGTCGCTCTTAGTACAGGATACGAGCTAAACTAAACTATGAGCATGACACGTCCTGACGCGCAGGTCCCCCTCTAGCTGCGGAACCTGTAAGATGCTGTCCCCTGGCTGCCTACCCTGACACCTTCGTCAGTGTGACCCGCAGCACGTCGCTCAGATCCGGATAGGTGAAGCACGCATCCAGGAGGTTGACGAGGCCGTTCTCGTCGGGACCGCTGTCGGGTCCGGGCTGCCGCGGGGCCTGATAGACCCCGAGCCCAGGCTTCTCGTTCACCTCCGTGCCCGCGTCCCAGAGCATGATCTGGTCCGTGATGTCGCCTTCGAGCGCGACGCCGTTCGGGAACAGGTCGATGCCCTCGGCGGCCGGCGCGTAGAAGATGTCGTTGGACTGGACGAACATCGTCACGAACGAGAGGGCATCCCCGGGCGTGGCGATCACCTCGAACTCGTAGGCCTGGCCGGGACCCGCCGGCGCGGGGCCATCGGCACCCACCGGAACCGCGAAGACCCCGGCATCCAGAAATCTGCCCGTGGCCTCAACCTCGGTGGCGAGGGTTACCGGATGACCGTCCTCCGCCATCGCCTCGAGGCCCGCGCTCGCCGCCTCACCGGCGTTGAACAGCAGGGGGCCGCCCGAGTGCTTGGCGTAGACGCCCGGCGCGATCAGGCTGGTCAGCCCGGACCGCTCCTCCACGGCAGCCGCGAGCGCGCTCACGGTACCGTCTTCGGCCAGGCCCTCCAGGCCCTCGCCGCGGTCGGGCTCGCCGACGGTGAACAGCGGGTTCCGTCCGGCGTGCACGACGAAGACGCCGGGCGCGAGCGGGGTCGGATGGGCTCCGCCGTCGGCGGTCCTGAGTGTCGTGGCGGTGCTGATGTTCTCGATCGTGAGCCGGACCAGCGTGGGGGACGCGCCTTCGCGCTGGAGCGTCACCCGGATGACCTCCGCGACCTCCGGCAGGTTGCCGAAGTCATCGGTGGCCAGGCGCACGTTGGGGTCGGGGTCGGCCGCCCCGGAATTGCCGCCGCCGCGAATGGGCTGGTCGGCTCCCGTGCCCGGCTCCTGGTTGATCTCGGTGCCCGCGTCCCAGAGCATGATCTGGTCGGTGATGTCGCCGGTGACGGGGCGGCCATCGTCGCCCCAGACCGCGACCCCGCGCCCGTCCGGCGGATCACCTGAGGTCCGAATCCGGGCAGGAAATCGGCTAACTACTTACAGGGCCGCACGATCTGCGTTTCCTGCCGTTGTACTGGACCTTGCTGGACCGTGCCACGAATACGGGAAAACCGGGTCGGATGGCGGGAAAGAAAACCCTTGTTCGCACGGTCACGGGCACTTCACTACGGTCGGCCACGAGGCTTCCGTGAGCCGCTTTGGGGGGCGGCTGGCGACGAACCCGCTGAACCTTCGGCGATGGCCGAGCACAACTGCGATGGACCTCAGTGCCGGACATGCAACGTCGGCTCCAGAGACAGCTTGCCGGTGATGTCGGTCACGATCTCCGGATCGATGCCGAGCACCTCACGGAATAGTCGCTCGTTGATCTCCCGCCGGACGGGATCGTGGGCCAGCGCGGTGAAGCCCTGAAGCTCAAGGTGCTTGAGGTCGGCGTAGACCGCTGCGGCGGTCGTGAGCTGGCCGTTCGACAGGCGGTCCACGTCGAGCACGGGCATGGTGCGGGCCAGTTCGTGGGGCAAGGCGGAGCGGCCCAGATAGGGTCTGTTGCCGTGTATGATTCTCAGAAGCAGCCCGAAGGTGGAGTTGAGCCACAGGCACAGGGCCTCGTCCTTGCCCGTAGCCGGATTGCGGAGAAGAACTGAAGTCCACGATCTCACTCCGAGCATCGGGGTGTCGGTCATCACCGCAGCCACTCGTTGGGGTGCCATGCCGAGTTCCGCCGCCAAGTGCAGGCGGCTGCTCCTCGCCAGCATTCGGTCTTGGTCTGATCGGTTCCGATCCGCCCGTCGTTCTAGAAGCGCATCGGCTGACGCGGCCAAGCAGGTGTTCCGTCCAGCCTTGTGGTGCCAGAGAGTCGGTATGCCCGCTCGCAGACCCCACTCAGCAGTAGCCGCTGACGCTGGCCGCTCGCGTACCGTGAACAGTCCGTACTTGGGACTCTTGACCTGCATGTGGTAGGGACCCAAGTCGGCGAACGCCCCGAGTTCCACGATCGAGACCGAACCGAGCCCGCCCTGCTTGCCCGACGCTATGCGGTTCGCGATCAATGCCAGCCCCGGCTGCACGAACGTCGCAAGCGACCACGGGCCGCCGTCCCACGGCAGGTCCGCCTGCGGAACCGAAACGGCATTCCCCCACGTCGTCTCCCCTACGTCGATCGCGACGGGTTCGAGCGGGGCGAGGCCATCGTGCAGAGCCAGGAGCTTCCGGGTCAGCCCCAGCGCCTCAATCGGCTCGTCCGGATTCCGCAACAGATTCACAAAGCAAGCGTGGCTGCCCTTGGGACGGCCCGACCTCCGACGGGTCGCAACGATCAGCACTTCGGCGATTCGCGTGGACTCCGAGAACGACACCAGCCGCCGTCCGGGCAGCCCCTTCTTCGCGGTTCGGTTCCGTAGGTCGTGACTCACGACCACCCACTCCACCGAATACTTGGACAGCAGGAGACGCCGGATGGGTGCCCAGCGGCTCCCGGTGAGCATCGTCGCCGGGAGCACGAACGCCAAGCGTCCCCCGATGTCCAGCGCCTCGTCGGCGAGCACGACGAAGGCCGATCCCAGCCCAGCATAGAGACTTGCCGCTGTGCCGTTGAGTGCTTTCCGAAGCGCGTTCTTCATCTTCTCGGCGTCCCGCTTGTCGAGGAGCGACCCAAAGATGGGATTCCAAACCGTGTTCTTCTCGTCTCCGGGGCCGCCCGCACGGGTGTACGGCGGATTGGCGATCACGAGGTGGCACTGCGATGGCATGCCTACGCGACATGAGCATTCGGATTCACATGTCGTTGTGATCGTTCAGCTTACGGGATTCGTCGGGCTACTTCCCGCTGATTGACTCCCGCCGATTGGATTTGGGTCAGGCGCGGACCCTCGGGCGGCTGTCCAGCGCCTTCCTAAGCTGTACAGCGTCGGCCTGCTGGTAACAGCGCAACACCGTCTGGGCCTCCTTCCAGCCGCCCAACTCGCACAGCACCTTGAGCGGCAGGTCCATCAGGTCGCTGGCAAACTTCCGCCTCAGCGAGTGCCAGCCCCGCCGCGCCTTCGGCTCCAGTCCCGCAAGCCGCTCCGCCTTGCGCCACCAAACGCCAGTCCGTCCCCTGCTGATGCTCGACGAGGGATCCTTCGAGGCGGGCAGGATCAGCTTCTCCCCGCCGCCGGGGTTCGCCTCCCGCGCCTCCTCCAACACCGCTACCGCTTCGTCGGTCATCGGCGTGACGTGCTCGTAGCCCGTCTTCTCGTGCTCCGCCCGCCACCGCACCTCGCGGCCCTCGAAGTCGATGTCAGACCAGCGAAGGTTGCGGATGGCCCCGATCCGGTGACCGGTCTCGTGGGCCAGCACGAACGCGACGTGGAACCGCCAGTCCACCTGCCGGGACACCCCGAGCATCGCCCGGTACTCCTCCTCGGAGAGAACGACCCTGGCGGGGTTCTTCTCCTTGGGCGTCCTAAGACCCCTCAGCGGGTTCGAGTCGAGAAGGAGCTTCCCCTCCTCGTCTCTGGACTTGGTCGCCCAGTTGAGCACCGCGAGCAGGAACTTCAGGTCCAACTCGATGGTCCGGTTGGACACCGGCTTCCCGCTCGGTCCGATCCTTCCCGCCCGGCGCTCGCGGATGAAGCGGTCCCAGTCGCGCTGAGACAGGGACTCGGGTCGCCGGTCCCGACCGAGTAGGTCGAGGAACATCCCCGTCGCGATCCTGTCCCGGTGCTGGACCCGCCTCGTCTTGGTGGGCGTCACCTCCTCACCGTAGATGTCAAACAGCTTCTCTAGGGTGAGCGGCTCCGGCTCGGCCTCCGCCTTGCCGTTGGGCAGAAGCATCGCGAAGTCCGCAGCGGCTTCGTCCGCCTGCCGCTTCGCTTTCGCCCAATCGCGGTGACCCAGCGACCGGGTGAGCCTCCGCCCGTTCTCGCGCCACTCCATCTGGAACAAGCCGGTTTTCGGGTCTGGAAACACCCTGACCCTGTTCCGGCCCCATTCGCCGGCGCCGTAGCTCCGGCGGCCTTTTCTCGTGCGTGCCATCGTTCGATTCCTCTCGTTCGATGGACTGCACGATCTGCGCGAATGAAACCTCGCGACGACGGGGCTCGTCGTCCAGAGTTGGGCGCTCCGGCCGGTGTTGGCGTGGGCGCCCCACGGGGGCATGAGTTTCTCCGGGTAGTGGAGGAGCCAGATGTTATTTTGTTGCACAAAAACTCTGGCTGGGGGATGCCCCCAGACCCCCTGAACGACACTTTCGCGCGCCACCACAGGAGGCCGCCCGACATGGCCCGTCCCCGCAAGCCCGAGGCCGAGCGCAGGAGCCGCGCGATCGGCGTGCGCGTCACCCCCGCGGAAGCCGCGGACATCGCCAAACGGGCCGGAGCGGCCCGCATGACGACGGGCGGCTACATGCGCCGCAGGGCGCTGGGGCAGCCGGTCCGCGATCTGGTCGTTCTCCGTCTCGGTGCCAAGGAGCGGGTCGAACTCCACCGGATCGGCGTCAATCTAAACCAGATCGCCCGCGCCCTGAACTCCGGGGCTTCCGCTCCTTCCGGGACGCTGGAGGCGGTCGAGCGGGTGGGCGAGCTTGCGGCCGGTCTCCTGAGCGGCGAAGCGCTGGACCGATGATCCCGAAGATCAACGGGCTGGGGCGGTCGTTCGCCGGGGCCGCGGCGTACTGCCTCCACGATGCCCCCGAGCCGGACGACCGCCGCCCGAGGACATCGGAGCGGGTCGGTTGGGCCGACACCCGGAACCTTGCGACGTTCCGGCCGGAGCGGGCGGCGCGGCTGATGGCCGCGACGGCAAAGGCGGCTCCCGACCTCAAGCGGCTGGCGGGCGTTGCGCGGACGGGGCGCAAGCTGGCGAAGCCGGTCCTTCACTACTCGCTCAGCTGGGCACAGGACGAAACGCCCGGCAAGGGGGAGATGAGCCGGGCGGTGGACGGGAGTCTGGAGGCGCTGGGTCTGGAGGGCCACGAGGCGCTGATCGTCGCCCATGAGGACACCGAGCATCCCCATGTCCACGTGATCGCCAACCGTGTCGATCCAGAGACCGGGAAGGCGGCGACGCTGGACAACAGCAAGCTTCGGCTGTCGCGCTGGGCCGAGGGCTACGAGCGGCAGCAGGGCCGGATCCGGTGCGAGAGGCGGGTCGAGAACAACGAGCGGCGGCGGGCGGGCCGGGAGGTGGTTCGCGACCCGTCGGAACGGCCGCGCCATTGGGCGCGCGTCCGGCGCGAGGGGATGCAGCCCGGGCGGGCGCGGCGAGCCAGGAAGCCGCGCCGCGAGGATCAGGTCGACTTGGAGGCATGGCGGCATGGCGAGGCGGAGGCTTGGGAGACGGTCGCGGACGGGCGCGAGTACAGCTTCCAGCACCTTGAGGCCCGGGCGCGGAAGGAATGGGCCGAACTGCACAAGCGGCAGGAGGAGATGCGGCAGCGGCTCCGCCGGGAGAGCCGCACCGTGCTGGGGCGGCTCCGGATCTGGCGGCTCGATCGTTCGCTCAGGGAACTGGCCGGGGCGATCCGGGGCCGGAAAGATCTGGTCGAGGGCTGGCGCGAAGATCTCGACGGGTATCACAGGGACGAGCGGGCCGAGTTGGGCAAGGCACACGGCGAGCGCGCCCGTGAGATCGAGCGCGGTTGGGGCAAGTTCTACCGGAACAGGCTGGTGGAGGCGGAGCGGCGCGCATGGTCGGTGCGCGCGACCATGAGGGAGAGGGAGCGCGAACAGACACGGGAGCGGGAGCGGGGGCGGACCGTCACCCGCATTGTTGTCCCGCGACCGCCCCGGTCCCGAGGCCCCGAGCGTGGCGGGGGTGGGTTCGAGCGATGATTCTAGATTTCGGTCTTGGACCGGTTGAACCAAGCCCGCCAGTGGAAGCTATCTTGTCGGACGGTGCCGTGTTTCTGAAGCGATCTCACCCCCGAGAAGGGATGACACAGCCAAGATGAGGTCCGTAGCGTACATCGAAACATCGGTCGTCAGCTATCTGACGGCTCGCCCGTCGCGCGATGTCGTGATGATGGCCCGGCAGCAGGTAACTCGCGAGTGGTGGCGGACCGCCCCGGACAGATTCCAACTCGTCGCTTCGGAACTCGTGATTCGCGAAGCAAGGCAAGGAGATCCGAATGCCGCTCGGGACCGGCTGATGAGGCTCGAAAGGGTGGCGCTCCTCGATGCGACCGAAGAGGCCGAGCAACTGGCGCGCGAACTCATCGCCGCCGGCGCGGTCCCTCCCCACGCTGCGGTGGACGCCGCCCACATCGCCATCGCCGTTACGAACCGTGTCCATTATCTTGTGACTTGGAACTTCCGCCACATTGCCAATGCCGCCATGCGGTCCCGGATTGAGTGGACTTGTCGGAGCGAGGGTTACGAGCCTCCCGTGATCTGCACTCCCAACGAACTGATGGAGGTCAGCCATGGAGACCAATAGGGACGCCCGTGTGATCGCCGCGGTGCGCGCCCTAGGAGACGACCGGGTGATAGCTGGGGTCCGGGCAGCGCGAGACGCATACGCAGCGACGCACGGCCACGACATCGCAGCCATTTTCGAGGACGTTCGCGCCTTCCAAGAGACTTCGGGCCGCGAGTACGTCCGCAACGTCGAGCGGCTGGCCCAAGCAGCAGCACCGATCGCAGCGCAGGTTTCGGAAGCTGCGCGGCAAATGGTGCGTTCGCTCGGCCCTGCTTTGGAGGCACTGAATACATGGTCCGTCGCCGCAGCGCCCATTCTGGAGGAATTCAATCGACTTGCTGCGACGATGGCCGAAACCATGGAGCGGTTTCAGCCCGCTCTCAAGCAGTTCCACGAGCGGAAACAAACCCACGACGCTTTGGACGAGGTAGGCTGGCTTCCGCATCCGTCCGTACCCTACCGGATCGTCGAAGGATGCGGAGAGGACCTTGCTCTTCTGGACAGCCGCATCGCCGAATATTACCGCACCCGGTGGATCGAGATTCGTGATGAAATGACGTCAAGTCTCGCCGAGTATCACATCGACGACGAAGCGCGGGCCACCTTCCGTGAGGCGCTCACGGCTCACGAGGCTGGCTTGTATCGGTGTGTCTGCCGCCTGTTGTTTCCCGAGATCGAACGGATGATCGGCGCCGGACGACGTGTCGGTTCGAGAAAGATGCTCCAAAAGCTGACGGACTCGGGGGATCCGAGGAATCGGGAGTTGAGAGAGTTGTTCGACTGGGTCATGCTCGAACGCCTTAGAACGCACGCGTACGCGCAGGTGGAGGAGTGCGAACAAGCGAGGTTTGAGCGGGATCCTGTCCCGAACCGTCACGCCGCCATGCATGGCTTGGTGGCCTATTCGACCCACAAGCACAGCATGAACATGCTGATCCTGACGGACTACGTTTTTCGGATCCTCCGTCCGATCGAGGATTCCCACACGTAGCTGTAGAAGCGAGCCCCATGGGTGGGCTGCGAATCGGTCGGCGGGGCTCATCGTCTTCGCCGCTTCAGCTTCTTGATCCCGACGCCCAGCGGCGCGCGCATCGTCTCGTAGAGCGTGAAGAGGTGCTCGGCGCGTTCGCGTTCAGAGGCGAAGCCCCGAGCGCGGTAGAGCCGATCCACGGCGCGGTCGAGCGTACGATGGGCGCGCCGGAGACCGAGCGGCATCAGATCGGGGTCGTAGAGGTCCGCCAGCGTCGCGTCTGGATGGGCCGCGCGAGCGTCGAGAACCGCCTGCGCCAGAGCCTTGAGCTTGTCGGTGTTGGCCGAACGGGTGGGCGTCGGAAAGGTGTTGTAGACGACACCGACCGAGTACATGTAGTCGCTCTTCATCCGGCCCGTCACCGCCCGCATCCATGCCATGTGCATGGCAGAGGTCAGGAGTGCGAACTCGCCGAGAGTCGCGTCGGGGAGGATTCGTAGCTTCTCGCTGGGGATGGCCGGGGGTTCCAGCCATCCGATGGGCACGTACTCGCGTCGTTCCGAACTAACCTGAGGGATGATCAGGAACGGGGCTTCCGGTACTACGGTTACCCCGTAGGATCGGGGAAAGTCTGCGAGCCGTCGTGTCGCAACCCGTTTGCTTTTCTCCCGGAACGTCCGCACGGCGCGAAGCCTTTCGCGAACCGCGGGCAGTTCACGCAGTTCCTGAGGCGGGATGTCCGCCGTATGGAGGATCCAGCGGTCTTGTCGACGGATGAATTCGCGCGATCCTGGAAAGGGCCTGAAATACGTTTCGGCTTCTGGTTCCCGAACCAGAAACGAGGACTTTGCTTCACTTGAGAAAGTGAGATTGCCATTCTCAAGAGGCTGGGTTCCGGTGATCAACTTCTTCATGCCATTGATGGGGCTGCTCTCCTCCCGCACGGTCAGGTGTGGATCGCCAACCCCTCCAGCGTCGAACAGATAGGGTGAGAGCACCGCGTGCCGGGTTTCTTCGGGATCCCCGTTGATGTCGGGATAGCTGAACAGGCGCTTCCTCCCAGGCACCGCATCGCGGCCATCGAGTCCGAGGATAACCACATGCACATGGGCCTTTCCGCGCGCGTCAGATCCCCATGCGAAGGTCCGGTGAGCGAAGGCAATCTCTAGTTTGCAGCGGTCGAAGAGGATCGGCCACAACTGAGCCACCTGCTCCCCTTGGGTGATCGAATTCGTGGCCACGAACCCGATCCGGATGCGCGTGTCCTTGGCGTACTCTCCCGCCTTGATGAACCACGCGGTCACATAGTCGAGCGTGCCGCCCGTCCCGCCAAGGGCCGCGATCCTCCGCACCTGAGAGCGCTGGGCCGTGCTCTGAAACTTCGCGCCCCCGAACGGCGGATTGCCGAAGACGAACGAGCACTGCTCGATCGGCAGCAAGTCAGCCCAGTCCATCTCCAGCGCGTCCCCGTGGACGATGTGCGGAGAAGTCTCAAGCGGAATCCGCGTGTACGTCTGCCCGAACTCCAAGCTCAGCCGGTTGTTCATGATGTGGTCCATCATCCACATCGCGGTCTCCGCGATACGGACGGGAAACTCGCCGATCTCGATTCCGTGAAACTGGTCCACGTTGACGAGGGAAAGTTCTGCCGCCAGCACGTCCAACTGCCGGTCGCTCTGCCGGTGAAGCTCCTTCAGGACCTCAATCTCAAGCTCCCGCAACTCGCGGTACGCGATGATGAGGAAGTTCCCGCACCCGCACGCCGGGTCGAAGAAGGTCATCCGCCCGAGCTTCTCCTGAAGCCTGCGGAGGTCGGCCCGGCGGCGGCTGTCCTTCCGGGCCTTCAAGCGCTCGAACTCGGCCCGAAGATCGTCCAGAAACAGCGGCCCGATCACCTTCAGGATGTTCTTCTCGGTCGTGTAGTGCGCGCCCTGCTTGCGGCGCTCCACCGGGTCCATGACCGACTGGAACAGCGCGCCGAAGATCGCGGGCGAGATGTTCGACCAGTCGAACCGGCAGGCGTCCAGCAACGCGGTCCGCATCTCCCCGTTGAACGCTGGGATGCGTAGCGGCTCCTCGAACAACCGGCCATTGACGTAGGGGAAGCGGGCCAAGTCCTCGTCGGTCGTGGCGTATCGCGCCTCCTCCCGCGTGTCCAAGACCTGGAACAGGTCGGCCAATCGCGATCCCGTGTCCGATCCGTCCTCGGCTGTGCGGCTCTCAAGAAGGTCAAAGAAGATGTCTCGCGGCTCGAAGATGCCGGTGTCGTCGGCGAACAGGCAGAACACGATCCGCACGAGAAAGCGCTCCAGATCGTGGCCCCGGTAGCCCGCGGCGTCTAGCGCGTCGTGAAGCCGCCCGACGAGTTCCGCCGCCTCAATGTTGACGGGGTCCTGGTCTCGAAACGTCCGGCGCTGGACGCCGAGTATGAAGCCGAATTCCTCGACGTGGCCGGGCAGGTCCGCGAGGGAGAATGAAACGGTCTCCCGCTCGTCCAGATCGCGAAGCTGGAAGGTCTGGAAGTCGCTGACGAGGATGTAGCGCGGGCGGTCGCGCTCGGACAGCGCGTCGAAATACTCCCCGGCCTGTCCGTACGCCTTGCCGAGATCGCGTCCGGCGCTCTTCTGCTCGACGATCAGGACGCCCGGCCAGAACAGGTCGATGTACCCCGAGCGGTTGTTCAGCTTGGCGACATGCTCCTCGTAGCGGGCGACGGACCGGCGGCGCACGTCGAACACCTTGAAGAAGTCGTTGTAGAAGCTCTGCGTCTCGCCCTTCTCGTACGCGGCGTCCCGCCACTCTTTGGCGAAGGCCGCTGCCCGGACCCGCACTTCGTTCCACGAGAGACGCATCCGGCTATCCCTTCGGCGTTTGAATCACTGCCCGGACCACAAATCGGCTACCTGGGGACGGCATCGCGTACCCGGATGTCCTCCTGCCATCCGCGCGCCCTGCGCGCTTCCGCAAGCTCGTAGCTTGCCTGCATCCGCATCCAGTGATCGGCCGTCCCCCAGCCGATGGCCTCCAACGCGAGCGCCATGTTCGCCGACACGCCCGCCTTGCCGTTCAGCAGCCGCGACAGCGTGCCTCGCTCGCAACCCAGACGGGCAGCCGTCTCGGTCACGTTCCATCCGACCTCGTCCATGCTCTCACGGATCAGTTCGCCCAAGTGCGGGGGGTTGAGCATCGCAACGACCCGCGCGCCGCCTCCGGTCATGTCCTTCCTCCTTCCGGTCAATGGTAATCTACCAGATCCACGTCCACCGCCTCGCCGTCCTCGAAGCGGAACACCACGCGCCAGTTCCCGGAGGCGCGCACGCTCCATTGGCCCGCCCGGTCCCCCTTCAAGGGGTGCAGCCTGAAGCCGGGGGCATCCGCGCTACCGGGGTGCGTCGCTTCCTGCAATCGGAACAGGATGCGCCGAAGCCGGGGAACCAGATTCGCTGGGAGCCGGGATCGGTCATCGCGTTCGTGGAGCGCGCGCAGCCCCTTGTGGCGGATCTTCATGGATCAACTGTAGCGCGTCGCGTTACGCGCCGCCATAAGGACGGTCGCGGGTAGCCCGTCGCATCCCGCCGTGCGATCATTCAAGGTCGTCCACAGGGAGGCACCGAAAGGAGGACCATTCCTTCATGCAGGCCAACCATACCGACTTCTTGAAGTTGTTGAACGGCGAGGTGCAGTACGTCGTGCCTCGCTGGCAGCGCAGGTACTGCTGGGACGAGTCGGACATCGAGCGCCTGGTCGAAGACCTCTTGACCATCGCGGAGGCCGACCGCCCAGGGGCCGCTCATTACGGGGGTGCGCTTCTGACCTTTCCAGAGCCCACGACAGCGGGCGGTGTCCCAACGCACCGCGTCGTTGACGGGCAACAGAGGCTAACGACGGTCAGCATCCTGCTGGCGTGCATCGCCGAGAGCTTGGGGGACGACGACAGGGGTGGTTGGACTGCGAAGCGCCTCAGGAAGCACCTGACCAACACCGATGTGCCCCGGCGGAAGCGGCTCAAGCTCCGACTACAGGACGAAGATGAAGGCGAATACCGTCGAGGCCTCGAGGGCGACCCCGGCGGTCCCGGTGCGGTGGCGCAAGCGTGGCGCATCGCCCGGCGGCTGGTGGCCCGCGACGATGTGGCAAGTCTGCTCAAGGGAATCGAGCGGTTCAGGGTGGTCGCCATCGCCTTGGACACCACGGACGATCCGCAGCAGATCTTCGAGAGCCTAAACGCCACCGGGCGTCCGCTGACCGAGAGCGAGAAGGTCAAGAACTGGCTGCTCATGGGTTTGGCCGATGAGAAGCAACAGGACCTCCACGACAACCACTGGATCGTGATCGAGCGAAAGCTCGGAGTCGAACGCAACACGGAGCCGGTGGACCTCTTCCTGCGGGACTTCCTCCGCTGGAAGACCGGCAAGAATCTCGGGATCAAGCGGGTCCACGAAGAACTCAGGCGATGGGCCGTGCGGCAGGGAATGGACCAAGACCGGCCAGCCCTCTGCCGTGAGTTGGCTAGGCTCGCGAGGCTATATGGCATTCTGACCGGATCGGCGGGCAAGCATACCGACGCCGGGGCGGAGCGAGCGCTTCGGCACCTCCGAGCCATGGGCATCGACACCCACCGACCCCTGACGCTGCGTCTACTTGACGACGCCGCCAGGGGCGTCCACGAGGGTGTCAAGTATGCGTTGGCTCCGACCTTGGAGGCAGTGGGCACATGGATCACGCGCTTGTGGGTTGCCAACCGGCCGATGGCTGGGCTCAACACGGCGGCAACGGAACTCGCTCACAGGCGGGGACCAGACCCGGACGTGGATTATTCCACGTACTGGCTGGACCGCATCCGTAGGCTCCGAAACACCCGTGTCGGCGTACCCGGCGACGCCGAGGTGAGGGAAGGTGTCCGGACCCGTAAGGCATACGGGGGCAGTGCCACCCGGTCGTCCTTCGCCATTCTGTGCGCCCTGATGGAAGAGGAGCATGGCCCGCAATCTCCCGCTCGCGAGAGGCTCACGATCGAGCACGTGATGCCGCGCAAGCTCACCGACGCTTGGAAGCGAGGATTGGGAGACGACGCCGAGGACCTGCACGGGCGTTGGCGCGACCGGCTGGGCAACCTGACGCTTTGCGGCGACACCATCAACACGGCGATGGGCGCGAGCACGTTCGCGGCGAAAAGGGTGGTCTACGCCGAGAGCACCATCGGGATGACGCGGCGGGTCGCCGAGGAGAGTGATTGGAACCAAGAGGCGTTTCAGCGCCGCGCCCTCGGCTTGGCGGATCAGGCACTGAAACGCTGGCCATGGGAAGACCGGAAGGAAACGCCGACCGGTGGCAGTGTGGTGCCGCTGAAGTGGCGCATCGGCAACGACCCATGGCGCGAGGAAACGGTCGCAAGCTCAATGGTGCTGAACGTCGCCGGAGCCCTGCTGAGCGTGGATCCGGCCAACGCCGAGAAGCTGTCCGGCGACGCGATTAGCTCGAACGTTCACCCCGCCACTCGCTATCCGCCCGATACTGCGGTGGGAGCCTTGACCATGCGGGCAGTTTCCGGCCATGACGGGTGGGTGATCTATCCGTACAAGGGGAACTACCGCCAGAGCGCCGACTTCTGCCGGACGCTGGGCGAGCGGTGTGGGGTCAAGGTAGAGGTGGAGTTGGAGGAGAAGAGCCGGACACCGGCCTTCTGGACGCTCCTCATGGACTGCGTGGGCGGCGTCCCCGGCCAGAAAGGCACGTGGCGCGGGCCGTCCCAGTGGACCGATCCCATCAACAGGCATGGCGACAGGATCGGGATCTACGTCGGGCACCCAGATCGGCTCTGGCTCTATGTGCGGGCCGGTGAGAGCAAGGCATCCGAGACGAGATTTGCACGGATGCGGAGGTGTTCGCGGATGATCCGCGAGCAGATGGCCGATCAGAACGTCGGTGACGATGTTGAGCGCAACTGCGAAAAGGGCTGGTCAGTCCCCGTCGAACGAAGCTGGGTACGTGACGACGAGAGCGAATGGCCGGAGGCGGCGCTGTGGATCAAGGATCAGCACGACAGGCTGCTGGCGATCGCAGGCGACACCAGCCGAGTGACGCGGGGACATGCCAACCGGACGAGCCCCCAGCGTCCCAAGGATGGGACAAAGACGGGCAGGGTCTGGACGCTTGCCGACAGGCACCGCACACGGGAGGCGACGATTGCCGCCGCCGTTGCGGAGGGGATCAATTCCGGGACGGCAAGGGCGCAGTTCGTGCGCTGGCAGCGTGCCCAGCGCGAACCCACTCCGAAGGTGTAGAAACGACCGCCTTGGACGAGCCAGACACTCCCGCCAATCCACACCGGTTTTCCCGCTTTCAGGGCACGATCCAGCAAGGTCCAGCCAAGCGGCAGGAGTGGCAGATCGTGCAGTCCCAGTTAGACTTACGTGATCTCCTGCCGTGATTTTGGCCGTTAGCCGTCCGCCTACGCGGCGTCCTGGGACCCGGAGCGCTGGGACGTCACGCGCCGTGTGATGTCGTTCAGCGAGCGGACAGGCCAGCCAGGGACCTGGCCACAGTGCCGGCCGCCGAGGAGGAGTTCAGGTCGGTAGGAGCGGCGTACTCGGCCCCAACCTGCACGGTGGCCGTGTCTGGCACCACGGCGGGCCGCTTCCTGCAGGGTTCGTACCAGAGTGGGCAGAATCCCGGCTCGCCCATGCAGGTCCAACCGTCTTCGGCGACCGGGCGGCACCTCTCCGGGTCGGGGTTCCGAGCCAGATGCTCGGTCACGGTTTCCTGACGCGGCGTCGGCGGGGGCACGGGCCTCGCGCATGCAACAACGCACAACGCGATGAGGGCGGCGAAGCGCGTCATCGCTGGTCCTCCCGGTTCTCGAGGACCGAGTGCGTGGCGATCCGCTGCACATCCAGGTCATCCCGTGTCTGCACCAGCGCCCAGTCCTGACCGATGTCCAACAGGTCCGTCCGAGGTGGCAGCACGAGCGTGCGGGTCCAGGCTCCGTCCGCGTCGAACCCGAACCACTCGTCTCGCTCACCGGGACGGATGTAGTCCTGTACCCACAGCATGCCGTCGTTTCCCATCATGAGTGCCTGGTAGGCGGGGAAGACGTCGGGCACGATCTCGCTTTCCCACTCCCAGCGCCGAGCGAAGCGCGCACGCCAGTCGGCGTTGCCGCGACGCTGGTAGCTGGCTTCGAGGGCGTCACGGTAGCGGTCGATGTCCGCGGGCGTCACGCTCAGGTCCGGACCGTCCCACCGGATGCGCCGAATCGTCTCGCCCGCAGGGCCAATCAACTCGAGCACGTAGTCTTCACTGGTGCCGAGCCACACCCCCTGGTCGGTTGTAGCGAACACCACGTCGTGCGACCAGATGCTTCCCGGCATGGCATTGCCGGGCCCCAGATACCTGATCTCGGAGGACGGAATCCTGTCGCGCAGCATCACTGCAGCCGTGTCGCCGAGTTCCGCCGAGCCCAGCGACAGCAGTTCGCGGATGAGGTCGCCGGGCTCGGCGCCCTCCTCGCCCGTCATGACACTGGACCCCAGGAATCCCAGACGGCCATCCGGAGCACAACCGAACCGCCGGAGCGGCACACCGTTGTAGAGGAAGCGGTAGTCGTCCAGCAACTCTCCCTCGCCGCTGAACACCGAGACCCTGTCGGTCCAGATGTCGTACACCACGATCCGTTCCATGCTCGCGCATCCGGCGGCCAGCTGCACGTACTTGAACTCGCCCGGCCCCTCTCCGTCGCGTCCCCGGCTCCACAGGTGCCTGCCATGGGGACCGAATCTCTGGATACGCGAGTGTGTGCGGTCGGAAACGACCACGCTGCCGTCGGCGAGTCGAGCACCGCCGTTCACCCCCGCAAGGAGGTACTCGTCCGGACCCTCCATAAGGCCGATCGAGAGGAGTGGTTCGGCCGACAGGCGCAGCTCGGTGGGCGGTCTTGACTGGACCGGCTGCGCGACCGCGGGATGCGTTGCCATGGCGAGTGTCACCGCCAACAGAACGGAAGCTGGAATCCGGGACTTCATACGCGCTGATCTCTCCGTGCGAGGGTCATTTGTCCGACAGGTCCCCGGGCCCGGCGGGTTGCATGCGACTGTGTAGCGTCCATCTTGACGCTTGATGCCGAGGCTGCCGGAGTAACGGGGTGTATTGCATGCGCGCATCAAAAAATGATGCGCAGCCGGAATCCCGACGATCATCGTGCCTCCTCTTGTGGCCGAGCTTCACGACGTCCATTGTTGTCGTCAACATGTGTGGTGATCTCATCGGGCTGGAGCTTCACACTTGAACGCGCGGGCATCGCTTGTCCTCGTGTTCTTGTTGTCTGGGTGTGAAACATCTGGGCCTCCCGGCAGTTTTCGTCCTGTCAATCTCTTTACGATTGCAGACGGCGAGCGGACGGTGCGGCGGAGCGACTATGAGACACTCTGGACCTATGGCCATGGTGACACAGTACTGGCAAGTGCGGTCGCTTTGGATGCGTTCTCCGACGGCGACGCCGCCGTGCTGGACGGGAGGAACCAGCGCGTCCATCGAACGATTCCGGTAATCGACGGCTCATCTGGATTTCAGAAACCGGAGACTGGTTGCGGGAAGCCCCGTTCCCAACTCCCGGACAATGGTCCTCCGGTACCGTAAACGGCATCGTACCGCTCGCCGATGGCGGATACATCCTTGACACCATGGCGCCCGACCCCTGGCTTCGTATGTCCGAACGCGGCGAGCCAGTAGCCGTTGTTGCATCTCCCTGGGAAGGGTTGGATGCCATGCACCCGCTTCAGCGCTACGGCGAGGTCGCCGGCGGCCGGGGCAACCTCTGGGTGTTCGGGTTTGCACTCGGGAACGGGTTCTTCCTGTTCGACGACAGGTCTCCACGCGGGGCATTTCCGTATATCGAACACTCGGAGTTCCCCGCCGTCATCGTGACCGAACTTCCCGAAGGTCGCTTCCGGCTGCGTTATTCCGCGCGCCCGGAGCGCACGGCGCAGGACTTGGCGGTGCGCGCAGACACCTTGCTTGTCCTCGTCAGCAACCGAGGGCTTGACCGCTACGACCTCACTACGGGTTCGTATTTGGAAACCACGGTTCTTCCGCGACCTGTACACCGGGTCGCGGTTTCGGCCTACGGCCTCCTGGTCGTAGAGGCCGACGAGCTGTTTCCCACTGTTACCTCGCTTCGGCGCCAGGCGACGCCAAGCGAAAAGGGTGCCCTCTGACCTGATTCACCCGCCACGGTTTGCGCGGCGCTTGACGGTCGCGTCACAACCCCAGAGGCATCCCGAGCGCGGCGGCCGCCTCGTGGAGGGCCGGAGTTTCAGCTGAAACCTCCTGCGGCTCGCCGAAGTGCAGACGTCCCTCCAAACGTGCCGTGAAGAGGACGACACCGTGCCAATCGCCCCAGAAACTCGACCACCACCTGAGCCCCATGTTTCCGCTGTCCCAGATCGACGCGGCGATCGGCTGCGTTCGGCGGCGGTGGCGAGACGCGATCCGGTCCGGCCCGATTCGACGGCGGCGCAGCGTCGCCGGATCGCAGAGGTCAACCAGTTCCGCTGCTTCATCCGCCTCCAACTGCACATCGACCAGCGCAAGAGGGCGTCCGGCCCGGCGAAGGTGAGCCCGGCGGACCGGCCGGTTGCGCCAGGGCTGCAGGGCCTCGGCGACGGCGTGTGCGGGCGATTCGGCCAGGTAGAGGACCGGAGAACAGGCGACCGGCAGGTCGAACCGGCCTCGGCCCGTGGTCGGCGGGATCCAGGAAGGCGAGAATGGGGATCCGTCACGCGCATCATGATCCCAGGGGAAGACGCGCCAGAAGAGAGCCATGGTCAGAGCGCCAGACTACGCGAAGACGCCGGCCTTCATCGCCTCAAGGGCGCCCACCACCTCGGCCAGTTGGCTCTGCTGGATGTGGTACGCCGGCGTTGCCCCATCGAGGTGGGCGTTCGCGCCCGTGAGCCACTCCTCAACGATGTCGGGCTCCAGCCAGCGAAGCAGCATCTCGACGACCAGCGCAAGTCCAGCCAGCCGATCGGCGTTGTCCCGGTCCGGGCGCTGACCGCTTCGCCAGCGCGAGACCTGCGACTGGGACACGCCCAGGATCTCCGCCATTGCCCGGTCCGAGTGCACCACCGCGCGAATCATGTCCAGGTGGCTTCGCGCCCTTGCGGAGCGTCTGTCGGGTGTCTGCACGATGACCTCGGCGGCTTGGCTCATGGGAGCAAGCTATTGGGCCCTCAGGCAGCGCGCAACAAAAAATGATGCGCGGGCCTTGAGGACATCGGCGATCGCATCAGAGCGCCAGCGGCGTCCCCCGGTGCGGCGGCGGCGCTCCGTCGGGTGATTCCTACCGCAGGGTCGGCTTGTCCAGCGAGTCCCAGCCGTAGGCGTGCCGGACGCGTGCGATCACCTCCTGGAAGACCTGGCCACCGCCCGACGCGTTGGTCATGACCGCGGCGCCGTAGCCCTTGGCCTTGTGGGCGACGAGGTAGCAGGTGAAGCCCCAGTTGCCGCCCCCGTGGCTGAAGTACCAGCCCTGGCCATACTGCGCGATGCTGAACCCCACCGCGTAGCTGCCCACGCCGACCGGGCTGAGCATCTCGGCCGCCGAGGCGGACGTGATCACTCGGTCCGGATCGCCGCGCGCGGCCTTCTGCACTTCGATGGCGAAGCGCGCCAGATCCCGTGCGTTGGTCCAGAGCCCCGCCGCCGCCATGGCCGAGTAGACGTGCCACTTGGCGTCGCCCAGGGCCTGGCCGCCGGCGTGGGCGCGGGCCGCGTTGCCGTCGCGGTCGGGGGGAAGCGGCTGGGCGAAGGTGCTGGTGGTCATCCCGACGGGCTCGAGCACGGTCTTCCGCATGAGTTCCGGGAAGGACTCGCCGAAGACATCGGTGAGCGCGAGCTGCATGATCGTCGTGCCGCCGCCCGAGTAGTGCATGGCCGTAAGCGGGGGCCGCACCATGGTCACGGCCTCCACGTTGGAGGGCTCGTCGCCGTCGAGGATCTGCACCGCGGTGGGACGCGGCGCGCCGGGGTCGTAGCCGGGGAAGCCGTGGCCATCGCCCAGCCCCGCGGTGTGGCTGAAGAGCACACGCGGTGTGACGGGCCGCCCATCCGTGAAGCCGGCCCCGTCCAGCTGCCACGACGTCAGGACCTGGTTGATGTCGTCGTCCAGCGAGAAGCGGCCGTCCTGCACGGCCACCATGGCCGCCATCGCGGTCACGGGCTTGCTGATCGACGCCGCCTGGAAGAGTGTCTCGACGTCGACCGGCGCACCGGTCTCCACGTCCGCGATCCCGTACCCCTTGGCCCAGTGCACCTCGAAGTCGTGGATCACGGCCACGCTGATCCCCGGCACGCCGAACCGCTCCATGACCTCTTCGAGCGTCAGCACGTCCAGACCCTGGCGGTTCGGCTTCTGGACGCCCTCGATGATGGCCTGCATCTCGGCGGGGGTCGCCACCGCGGTGGTCTCGGGCGCGCGCTGCTGGGAAGCCACCGGCGCTGGCACGGTCGCGAAGGCCAGCACGGTAGCTGCGATGGCCAGGAGTGTCAGCGCCGTACGGCCGACCTTGCCGGCAAGTCTTATCATCCTGCTACTCCTCCCTTGTATCCCCCGGCTTCACCGCCTGGATCGTACCCCCGTAGATCGACTCCACGAAGCTGTGGACCTCGGCGTCGCGCGCGGGGTCGCGGCGGATCACCTCCTGCACCCGCGGATCCGAGAGGATGTGCTCCGAGGGGTAGCGCTGGCGTTTTTCGACGCTGATGGCCGTGAATCCGGCGGCGGCCAGGTCGGCCTGGTACTCGGCGATCCCGACCGGCAGGCAGCCGACCAGCGACTCCTGCGAGTTGGCCACGAAGTCGGGCATGGGCTGGTCCGACACCAGGTCCGAGATCATGACGCGCCCGCCGGGCCTGAGCACGCGCATCGCCTCGGCCAGCACGCGCGGACGGTCGGCCGAGAGGTTGAGGACGCAGTTGGAGATGATCGCATCGACGCTGGCGTCGGCCACGGGCAGGGCCTCGATCTCACCCAGCCGGAACTCGACGTTGGCGAAGCCGCCGCTGAGCGCGTTGGCGCGGGCCTTTTCCAGCATCTCGGGCGTCATGTCCACGCCGACGACCCGGCCGGTCGGCCCGACCCGCTCCGCGGCCAGGAAGCAGTCGAATCCGGCGCCCGAACCGAGGTCCAGCACGGTCTCGCCGGGCGCCAGCGACGCCAGTGCCACGGGGTTCCCGCACCCCAGACCCAGGTTGGCTCCCTCGGGGACGCGGCTCAACTCGTCCTGGTCGTAGCCGACAGCGCAGCTGATTTCGTCGGCGGTGGTGGTGGGGCTTGCGGGTGCCGCGGTTGCGGTGGCGGCGGCCGGGTCCGGGCCGTTCGAGGGTGCGCCGCAATCCGAAGGCCCGCAACAGCCGTCGCCCGTCGTCGCGGCCTTCGCGTAGCGTTCGCGCACGGCGGTGCGCCGTTCGGTGGCGTTGATGGTCATGTAGTCGCTCCTTGAGCGGCGGGGGCTTTGGGGTCTTTCACCCGGAGCAGCAGAAGCAGCCCGATCAGGAAGAAGGCCGTCAACAAGAGGAATCCCGGCCGCTGGTTACCCCCGGCCCAGACGGTCACCAGGCCGAAGAGGAACGGACCGAGGACGGAGGACGACCTCCCGCAGAGGGCGTAGAACCCGAACATCTGGGCCTCCCTTCCGTCGGGAATCAGAGACGCCATGAACGCACGGCTGGCCGATTGTACCGTCCCCAGACCGATTCCGGCTACCACGGCCAGCACGTAGAACGCGGTCTGGCCCTGGATGAAGTACGCGGCGATCCCCGCAGCCACCCACATCATCAAAATCCACGTCAGCACTTTCTTGGGCCCGGCACGATCCGTGGGCCTTGCCATGGCGAGAGCCCCGGCCATCGCCGAGAACTGCACGATGAGGAACAGGACGATGACGCCCACCATCGTGAAGCCAAAGGTAACCCCCGCGATCACGCCCGCCATCGCGATGATGGTCAGCACGCCGTCAATGTAGAAGAAATACGCGAACAGGAACTTCCGCAGGTTCGGAATCCGCCATACCTCGGCCGCGATGGACCTGACGTTCCCTAAGCCCAGGACTGCCGCTTGGCCGATCCCCATCTCGGCTTGACCGTCCCGCGGCAGTCTCCGGAACGCAGGGATCGAGAACAGGAAAAAGAAGGCGACCACGGTTAGCCAGATGAACTGGTATCCCTGCTCTTCCGTGACGCCCAGCAGTTCGCGCCCCTGCTCCAGGCCGAACGGAAGCACCAGCAGCAGGCCGAGCGCCGAGCCGAGGTATCCCCAGCCGAAACCCCTGCCCGATACCTCTCCAAGCCGTTCGGGCGGCGATATGTCCGGAAGGTAGGCGTTGTAAAAGACGGCCGCGCTCTCGAAGCCCACGTTGGCGATGACGAAGAAGGCGAAGCCCGCGACGATCATTCCGGGTTCCAGCGTCGTGATCAGCGCCACGCCGATAAGGCAAACTGCAACGTAGGAGGCGAAGAATTTCTTGCGCACACCGCTGCGGTCGGCGATCGCTCCCAGGATGGGAGAAGTGAACGCCACCAACAGCGCGGAAAGCGACACCGCCCTGGTCCACCAGAGATCTCCCAGACCCCCCTCTTCGGCCACGATGACGTTCACATAGAACAGCGGAAACACCGCCGTCGTCATCACCGCCGGGAAGATCGAATTCGCGAAGTCGTACAGCACCCATGACCTGACGGTACGCTTGTCGTAGTTCAAGGGGTCGCTCTCAGACCGGTTGCCGGAGGCTGGTGGAAGTCCGCACGGGGTCGCGGCCGGCTATTCCCCCCGTGCCTTCTTGATGCCGAACCCCACACCGGATCCGACGCCCAATCCGATGAGGGCGGCCGTGCCCCATCCCAGGCCCACGAAGGGAACCAGGCCCACCAATGGCGTGGCGACGATTGCGGTCGCCGCACCCGCGGCCAGCCCCATCCCGCTCGCCGACTTCTCCGCAACCTTCGTGTAACGCAGCTTGCGACGCACGAATTCCTTGCACTTCACGTGGCCCAAAGCCCCCACCGTTCCCCCCACAAGCGTCTCGATGATCATTTTCTCGTTCCTTTCCCGGGGCTCAACCCCGCTTTTGCTCAAATACGGTCCCGGCAACCGCAACGTTTCCCTTCTTGTTTCCTTCTTCCCGACCACGCACGGTCAGGAGGGCTTTCCCATCTCGGCGAACACCCTGCTGACGTGCGTCGACACGTCCTGCAGTGCGAAGATCGAGGCGGCGTCGAGCTTTCTGGCGATCTCTCGGCCCACAAGCCTCCGCAGGAAGCGCAGCGGTTCGTCGAAATCGGCGTCGAACAGCGGGTCCGAGCCTCGATTCAGGTTTTCGAGGATGCGCAGGGCCAGGTAGGTGTCGTCCAGGAGCCCTGCCATGCCCTGGGTCATCTCAGGGATCAGGTCGACGGGATTGACGAAGTAGCGCGCCGCGTGGTCCAGCAGCGGCATGACCACCACTCGGAGGCCACGCTGGTCCGCGGCCTGGGCGGCCCTCGCCAGCAGCACCGGAACGGTTTCCACGACCTCGATCGCGACCGCGGCCGCCTCCGTGACCTCCTGTTCGGTGGCGTTCGGCGCGGTGCTGCGGATGAAGTCCTCCAGCATCCCGTTGTCCCGGACCTTTGCGCTGTCGATGACGGCTTGAACGTCTCTGAGGTCCATCCGACTCCTATCGTCTGCGGTAGACCGTGATCCCGCCGCCCACGCCGCCCGCTACCAGATCACGGTCCCCGTCGCCGTCGATGTCGACGAAGACGGGTGCGGTGAATGTGGGGACTGCGGGCGCAAAAGGCACGGTCTCGACGAAAACGGGCTCGCGGGGGGACCCCTCGTTCAGGTAGAACAGGAGCCCGGAGGCCTCCGTTCCCACGGCAAGATCCAGGTCGCCGTCGCCGTCCAGATCGAGGATGGTGGGAACGCTCCTGCGGCCGATGTCGATGTCCTGGAATTCGTCCGAGACGAGCACGAAGTCCGGCGAACCCGGGCCACCGTCGTTGCGGTAGTAGTTGAGCATGCCGGACGACTCGCCGACGATGAGATCGAGGTCGCCGTCGGCGTCCAGGTCGCCCAGGGCGGGCGTGGTGTTGCGTCCGCGCGTGAGTGTGGCCGCCGCCGAGTCGACGAGGGTCCAGCGCGGCAGCAGGTCGTCCGAACCGCGGCGACCCTCACGGCCGCGGCGGCCGCCGTCGTTGCGGTAGTACGCGACCCGGTCGCGCCATTCGCCCAGCAGCATGTCGTCGTCGCCGTCGCCGTCGAGGTCTCCGAAGGCGGGGGCATAGTGGTACGCTTCCGGTAGTCCCGGTACGGCGCCCCGCGCGGTGAAGGCGGGGGCGGTGCTGGTGCCCGTGTTCTCGAACACGTAGAGGCGGCCGCTGCGGGTGTCCCCCGGCTCGATCTTGTTGGAGACGAGGAGGTCCAGGTCGCCGTCGCCGTCGAGGTCGGTGAACGCGGGGATCGACTCACTGCCGACGTCGAGGCTGCGAACAAGCCGCGTGGTGGTCTCGGTGAACGCGCCGTCCGCGCCCTGCTCGAACTGGTGGAGGTTCTCGACGGTGGTGAGGTTGGGGTTGAAGGCCCCGCCCAGCACCCCCATGGTCAGGTCCATGTCGCCGTCCTGGTCGATGTCCCCGAGGGCGGGGGCGTTGTAGCCCGAAGTGCTCACCGGGTCGCGCAGCGGAAACGGCCTCGGCACGCCCCTGAGAACGGGACGGCGACAGCTGCCGGTGTTCTCGATGAAGAGGAGGCCGGGCTCGAAGAAGTCGCCCCAGAAGAGGTCGTGGTCGCCGTCCTCGTCGATGTCGCCGAGCGCCATGGTGTTGGCGCCGTGGAGACTTCCCTGGAAGGCACCGATGATCTCGATGTCCTCGAAGGAATCCGTGACGTGACGGAAGCGCGGCACGCCGTCATCGTCGATGGACTCGGCCTCGTAGCGCGTGATGGTACCCGTGAGGCGGCCGATCAGGAGATCGAGCATCCCGTCGCAGTCGATGTCCGCCGCGTTGGGGATGTTCTGGCGGTCGGAGAAGACGGGTTCGCCCGTGACGTCCTTGATCGTATCGGTCGCCAGAACGTAGGCAGCCGGCCCCGCTCCGCCGTCGTTCCGGTAGTAGCGGATGTAGCTGAACGGCTCTTCCGCAAGAAGGTCGAGGTCGCCGTCGAGATCCACGTCCACGAACCGGAACCACTCGCCCACCGGCAGGTCTTCGAAAGCGTCGGTGACCCAGCGGTAGGCGGGAGGGCCGCCCTCCGACTCGTTGCGAAAGAACATCACCTGGTTCGAGCGCTCCTGGATGAAGAGGTCCAGATCGCCGTCTCCATCCGCATCGGCGAGCTGGGGCCGGGGAAGGTTGAACCCGCCCAGGAAGGGATGATCGATCGGCTCGCCCGCCTGGTCCGTGACCCCGATGCCGTATACGACGCGTTCCCAGTCGGAAGCCGGGGCGGAGGATACCGGAGCCGGGGGCGGCGGGGCTGGCGCCGGGGCACACACGCCGACGGAGCCCGACAGGAAAAGGATGACCGCGACGGTGCGACCGCGGGTCACGGGAGAGTGGGTCCCTGCGGCGAACCGGTCGGGCTCGACGTGCTCACCGCCCCGAGCGAGATCCCCGCAGGATACTCTTCGACTTCGATCGTTTGTACGACTTCCAGCGTTCGGGTGTCGATCTTCACCACTGTGCCCACGTCGGCGTTGTTCTCCACCTGGCGCGTGGGCGCGTAGGCGCCCTTCAGGTTCCGGTTCGACACGAACAGGTAGCGGCCGTCGGCAGTCACCGCGCTGCCGTGCGGTTCCACGATTCCCGGGGCGGTGATCCGTGTCACGACGGACCACCCCTCCGTCTCGACCACCACGACCGCGTCATCGTCCTTGGCGCCGAAGTACACCCGGTCTCCGCTCGGCGAGAAGACCGGATGCCAGGGCTGTGTACCCACCTCGACCTCGGTGACCAGGGCGAGCTCGGGCGTGGTGGCGTCGAAGACCAGGAGCCTTCCGGTCAGCTGCGTGGTGGCGACGAGACGGCGGCCGTCGGGGGATAGCGCGAACTGCACGAGGGTGTGAGGCGGGCCGTCGATGTCCACCAGTTCCAGCGCCTCGGTGCCGCCTTCCACGACAGCGACGCGGTTCTCGACGAGCGAAGCCGTGAAGATGCGGTTGGTGGCGGGGTCGATGGTCAGGGCGTGTGGGCGTGGGAAGAACACGTCCAGCTCCTGGACGGTCATGTCGTCGCGGTCGATCGCACCGATGCGCTGTGGCGGATTGACCGCCATCATGGAACGGCCAACGTACAACCGGTCGCTCGACGGGTCGACGGTCAGCAGGCCGGGCGTCTCGAACGGCGCGCGGCTGACCAGTTCATTGTCCGCGTTGAAGCGGAGGACGTTGCCGCCGCCGATCAGCGAGACGTACCAGTGTCTGCCGTCCGGATCCACCGCGGTGTGGTGGGGGCGGCAGTTGGGGTCGAAGCCGAGCTGCGTGAGGTCGATGGTCTCAACGACCGTCCCGGACGCCGCGTCGATGACGGAAACACTGGCGGCCGCCTGGTTGGCCACGTACACGCGCTCGGTTGTCCCGGCCTGGCCGTCCGCGACATGCGCGGTGCCATTCAGTGCCGCGGCGGTGCAGGCCAGCAGGACCGCCAGGGCGTCCGGGCCGGCGCGGCGCCATACCCGGCGGGGTGTTTGCGGCAAACTCATCACTGCGCCTTTCGATCGGAAGAACACTCGCGGATCAGGAGACAGGCGTGCGGCTCCGCTTCTTGACCAGGAACAGTCCCTGCGACCCGGAAGTTACGACGATGACCCCGGATGCGAAGAACGGATAGTTGCTCCAGGAGCCGTCCATCGAGGGGGAGTCCGCGCCAGGCACGGTGTCGAAGAACGCGACTTCGAGCGGGTTGACCGCGTCGGTGATGTCCAGAACACGCAGTCCGCTGTTGTAGTTGGACTGGTACATCAGGTTGCCGACGATGTAGAGGTTGTGATCGCTGGCCGTGTTTTCCGAAATATGCTCCTTGACCATGATCGGCTCGTCCAGGTCGCGGACGTCCCAGATGAGGGTTCGCGTTCCCTGCGTGAGTCCGCGCACCTCGTCCAGCTCGTCGTTCATGTAGAAGTACGCCTGATCCTCGGTGAGCCAGCCCTGATGCGTGTAGGCGACGTTGGGATAGTCGCCCATCGCGAGGGCGATCGGATTGTCCTTGTCCGTCACGTCGGCGATGCTCAGGGCCGTCTCGTTCGATCCGAAGCAGATCTCCTTGCCGGCATGCTCACGGTCCGGTCCGTCGTAGATGACGCACTGCGCATCGTGGGAGTAGCCGGTGCCCGACCTTCCCGTGGTGGGGTCGGCAAAGCAGCCCGCGAAGACCGGGTTTTTCGGCTCCTGGATGTTGATCATGTGGAGCCCGCCACCACAGGTGTCGCCGCCCCCGCTGCTGCCGACGGCGTACGCAAACCCCGTTTCCTCGTTGATCACGATGTTGTGAACGCTGTTGAGCCGGTCGTAGTGCGTGTCCATGTCGAAGGTGAGCATCTCGCCCGAGAACTCGCGCAGCCGCGTGAGGTCGAAAACCTGCATCCCGTGGTCGGCCGCCCCGTCCGCGACGATGAACACATGATCCGCGTACACCTTCATGTCCCTCCAGATGCTTCCCGGCGCCCACTCCGGCTTGGGCAGGTTGCCGACGACGACCGGGTTGACCGGATCGGTCACATCCACGAAGGACGTGCCGTCCATCCGTCCGACGATGGCGTAGTCGCGCTGGGACTCGGGGTCGGTCCATCCCCACACGTCGTTGACGCGCACGCCGCGGCTGCCGCCGAGTTCCTCGACCGGAACGAAGGAAACCAGGTCCACATCGCTGCACCCGAACGCGGACGCGCTGCCCTCGGCGCAGTCAACCTGACCTCCGAGCACGGGGTCCATCCCTTCGATGTCCGTGAATACGGAGTAGCCCTCCGTCCAGCCGCCCCCGTCACGCTCGAGGATCAGCGCGGTGCCGGCACCGTAGTCGTCCCGGGGCATTCCCGAGACCAGAACACCGTTGGCGTAGGCCACCCTTGTACCCATCCAGGCACCGGGCTCGGGCGCGGCCTCGGTCAGCTTCATCGCGGAGGCCCAGCCGCCCGCACCGTCGCCGACGAACTCGTAGATGCCGCCCCGGCGGGTGTCGACCCCCGGCGCTCCAACCCACAGCATGGGTCCTTCCGACGCCATCGTGGTCCCGAACTGGTCTCCGGGAGATCCGTCGAAGGCGCCGAGTCGCCCCACCTCGGCCCATTCACCGTTTTCGCGCGCGAAAACGTACACCGACCCCGGGTCGTTCAGGGGGTGCCCGCCGCCCACGAGGATACGGTCTTCCATGATGAGCGCGGCGGTGCCCAGGTAGGATCCGCCGCTGCCGTCCGTGGCGAGTTCGGCGGTCATGGCCCACCCGTCTGGCCCAGGCTCGTAGACGAACGCCGTACCCATGGCAGAATTGGCAATGGGAGCGCCCACTACAAGCACGTCGTCGGATAGCGCGATCGCTCCACCGAACCCGATCCTCTCCCCCGGCCGGGGGGACTCCAGCTCGGCCTCCTGGATCCAGGAGCCGTCAACGAGCCGGAATAGCAGGACGGACCCGTCACCGCTCATCGAGGCCGTAGCTACCGCCGCACGATCGCCACTCAGCGCGGCGAGGCCCATCATCGTGCCTTCGGCAAGCGCGGCAACGATCATCCCGTCATGGCTCCAGCCTGTAGTCGTCCGAACATACGAATGGATGCCGCCGCCCTGGGGAGAGCGCGGGTTCAGGGCCGTCACGAGCATGCGGTCCCCCGACACCGCAATCCCGTACCCGAATCCGTCGCCCGCGGCGGGTTCCGGACCGGTCAGCCTGCCGGCCTCGACCCAGCGGTCCCCTTCCCGCATGTAGGTGTAGATCCCCCCACCGCCGGAGCCGCGTACGTCGGGATCTGCCACCAGTACCTCATTGCCCCAAACCGCCACGCTTCCTCCGAACCCCTGCGCGAACACCGAACCGGGGAGCAGCACAATGGCCACCAGGCCTGTCCGAACCAACCTCAACACTCTTCTCATTTTCCCTTCCTGATCGACATCGATGACAGAGGCGACAAGTTAGTAAGGCTGGCACCAAAGGAGCGTGTGGACAAGACTACATTCAGGCACGGTGAGGAAGCCCTTTATGGGCGAGGAGGCCCTACATGCATGTCACCTACTTCATTCCCGGCCCGCTCTCGCGCGGTCCTCTCGGATACGGGGAACTGGAACGCCGACGGGCCTACCTGGAACGCCACGCGGCTCCCGGCACGACCGTGGCGGTCGAGGATAGCGAAGAGGGACCCGCGTCGATCGAAAGCTCGGCGGAAGAGGCTCTCTGTGTGCCATCGCTGCTGGCCGCGGCACCGCGGCTCGAGTCCGGTGGAACCAATGCCGTCATCGTCGGCTGTTTCGGTGATCCCGGGCTCTCTGCCGTTCGCGAGGTCACGAGCATCCCGGTAGTGGGCCCCGGACAGGCGAGCGGACATCTTGCAGCCCAGCTCGGTGATCGATTCGCAGTGCTGACGGTCGTGGACGAGGTGGTGCCCTCCATCTACCGGCAAATGCGCGGTCACGGGCTGGAGGGGTTCGTTTCGGAGGTGCGGGCCGTGGACGTGCCGGTCCTGGAGCTGCGCAGCCGGCGTGAAGAGGTGCTGGTCACGCTGGAAGGCGAAGGGCGCGCGGCCATGGCGAACGGCGCCGACACCCTCGTGCTCGGTTGCATGACGATGGGCTTTCTGGACGTGACTCGGGACCTGCAAGGGCGCCTGGGTGTGCCGGTCGTCAATCCTGTCGTCGCCGCGCTGAAGGCTGCAGAGGGAATGGTCGCAGCGGGTTTGGCGCCCTCGGCGCAGGCCTACCCCGCGCCGCGCAAGCAGCTTGGCGAGGTCGGCGTCGGGTCAGCCGACGGACAGATGGGGAACGAGGGGCGCGGCCAACCGCTTGAGCAGCCATGACGCCTCGGTAAAGCCGGCAACGACCTGGTTGGACCGGCGCCGCAGCTCCGTCACGACGAACGGAAACATCTCCGGGTCCTCTTCCCGCATGGCGGCGAGGTCGGGCACCCTGGCAAGCCTGGGAATGGGAACGCGGGGCGTTGCCGGATCGTGCTCGAACCGGGGTCCCGTGGCGTATCCGATGGGAACCAGGATCCGTGCCAGTCTGAGCAACACCTCGTTTGCCACTTCAGGGTCGATACTGCCCTCTTCGATCGAGTCGTAGAAGGCCGTCAGCCGCTCCGCCAGTTCATCGTAGGCCTCTCTGACCGGCACCAGGTTGAACACCTTGCCCAGGTCCTTGTCGATCGCGCCTTCGTACGCTTCGAGGGCATCTCCCAACTCGGCCGCGGTCTCGCGGAAGTCCAGGGGCAGGACTTCGTCCTCCAGGAATCTGGCGATGGCCGTCAGATAGACCCGGAGGTCGCGCTCCAGGTTGGCGCGATCCGCGACCTCGATCCGGTCCTTCTCCGTATGCCACGCGATGTTGCCCCCACAGCCGCCCACGGGGTAGAAGCCGAGCCGGTCCCGCTCCTCCTGGGGGATGTTGGAGAGCAGCATGAAGAAGGAGGTGAGCCCGATCTGGTCGAACGAATAGTCCCCGGCACGGAGGGGCCGCTGGCGCGTCGGCTCGACACCCGCCACGGACAGGATCGAGGAGCGGCAGACCTCGCCGGCCTCCGCCATCCATGGCACGGCGTCGTATTCGGTCGCACCCCAGCAGCCCGGCGAGTCGATGTTGATGGCGGCCACGCATCGCTGCGACAACTCGAGAGCGAACTGGTCGGCGAACCAGGTCGATCCGCCGTAACGGCCCGTCGAGTGCGCCGGCCACCAGGCCACCCTCAGCGACCGCCTCAGGTCCTCCCGGTGTTCGTGGAAGATCTGCGCCAGCTCGAGTAGCGTGGCGTCGCCCACCGCATTGTCGCCGATTCCGACGTCCCACGAGTCATAGTGCCCGTGCGCGAGGACGAAGTCCTCCTCCTCGCCGTCGATGCGCGCGACCGGAAGCTGGCAGGGGTACCACCCTTCCTCCAGGTCGGTGTGGAGGGTGATCCTGTCCAGGCCGTCCGCGATGGCTGCCACCAGCTTGTCGCCGTCCCAGCGATCGATGGCCGCAACCGGCGTAGTGGGACGCTGCCCGAGTTGCGACTCGCCCGGCGTGCCCCACACGGTCGTGCAGATTCCCCAGTGGACGCGGCTTCCCGGATTGATGTACACCTGGCCGACCGCGCCGGCCGCTTCGAAACGCGCCACCGAGACGGGCATCGGCATTCCCTCCGTCACCACGATCTTGCCCGCGATGTCGTCGGGGAGTGAACCGTGCGCCGACTTGAACAGATCGGCGGCGTCGGTGGACGGGTTCGCGGGGACGTGGACGGGAGGCGCCGACAGTCCCCTCTTCGGGGTAGACGCCGCAAACGACGGCGGCTTGCCGGCGAAGTCCTCACCCGCGAATGCGACCGAGGCACCCTTCGGGATGGAGAGATAGAGGTCGGGCTCGTAGACGTCGTGAGGGACTCCCGCGTTCTCAAGGCGCGACACGATGAAATGCGCGGCCGCACGCTCGTCCGTCGACCCGGACTCGCGCACGAGTACCGCAAACCGCTCGATCAGGCTCCAGCCTTCCGAACGCTCTGCGAATGACACCCTTGACAGGAGGGATTCGACCAGACTCGTGGTACCTCGGGACATGGATTCCACAGGTTGGAGGCGCCGTGTTCCGGCAGTACAATAACCCACCCCGCAACCCTGAAGACCCGCGAGCGCTCGCCCGTGTTGGCGTGCAGGTGCCTGGGAAAGTGCCGCCGCGCGGTCGAATTCCGCGGCCGCTGAAGCGGACCAGCGCCGTCCTACCAGTCCATTGCGTCCGGCTCCGGCTGGTAGATATCGAACCCCCTGCGGGCTAGCAGGAATGAGGCCGTCAGGACCACGGCCGAGCCGACCAGGGCGCTGCCGATGGCGATCGCCAGCGTATGATCGCTGGTCATCACGGCCTGGATCAACGGTAACGGACCTCCGAAGAGCCGATCGACGAGGTAGAACCCACCGAACGTCACCCCGAATATGGCAAACGCACTATAGGCGCCTAACACCTTGGTCTTGAAGCGCAGCACTACCGCCGTCAATGCCGCCGACGCGGACGATAGCAGGACCCAAGCTGCCAGAAATGCGCCGATGATGATGCGAGCCCGACTTGTATCTTCCAGAAACACAGGGCCCATGATGCCACCAGCGATACCCAGGAGCACTGCACCCAGCGCCGCACCAAGAACGACGGCCGTGAGCCGAGCGCCCGTCAGCGTCGTAGCGCCCAACGGAAGTGTGGTGAGTACCTCCAGGCTGCCCGTAAGTCTGTCGTGGATCGCGTCAAAAGGCATCTGAACGCCAATCGCGAAACCAACCACGGTCAGTCCGAAGCTCAGCACCGACATCGTAGACTCCGCCATGAGCGCGAAGACCACAATTGCCAAGAGGACGACTCCAATTCGCACCAAGCTCCGGCGGGAGCGTCGGAACTCCAGTCCCACCAGGGTCCAGAAGGCTTGATTAGTCATCGGACTCCAACGCTGAAATGAGGATTTGGGAAAGAGGAGCAGTGGGATCGCGCTCCCGAAGTTCCTCCGCGGTGACGTCTTCGAGGATCCGTCCGTCCCTCATCAGGACCACCCGCTCGGCAATGAAATCCACATCTTCAAGGATGTGACTGGAAAAGAGAACGAGGCGATCGCCGCCCCGGGGTGCGCAATCACCAATGATCCTCAGCAGCTCTCGGCGCATGACGGGATCGATGGCCGTGGTGGGCTCGTCGAGGATGAGGACCGGTGGCCGGTGCGCCTCGGCCGTTACCAGCGACAGCTTGACCGACATCCCCCTGGAAAGCGTGCCCACCTTCGACGCGCCCGGAAGATCCAGGCGAGTCAGGAGCTCTTGCTCGTAGTCGCGGTCCCAGGTGGGGAAGAAGGTGGAGAGGAACCGCAGATGCTCATCGATGGTCATCCAACCGAATCCGAGCAGCTTTTCGGGCAGGAACCCAACACGCGCCCTGATCTCCGGCAACTGGGGTCGGATGTCGTCTCCGCAGAGTTCCACCCTGCCCTCGTAGTCCCGCAGCCGACCCGCGATCGCCTTGAGCGTCGTGCTCTTCCCGGCGCCGTTGGCCCCCACCACAGCAACGCGTTCTCCCGGATCGACGGTCAGATCCATCGGCTCCAGGAAGAAGTTGGAGTACCGGACGCTGAATCCCCGCAGCCTCACTCCCGCCATTTGCCACCCCCCACGCCGCCCACCCACCCTTTCTCTCGCCCGCATTACAATGTGACCCATGCTCGCGCCGCTGAAAAGGCCACCATGACACCCCAGAAGAAAAGCGCGAGTCCGAGAGACGGTCGACGCTCGGGACCATCGCACCGGCGCAGCGCAATCACGAGGAATCCGAACCACAGGAAATGACCCACCGAGAAACTCTGAGCGACCGCCAGCAGACCCGGGCTCGTGGCCGGCACGAAGGCTGCCAACCCCAGGTTGGCCTGCAGATCTTCAGGCGACATCGGACTTCCGCCCGTCACCAGGTGCAGATAGAGCGCCTGGAGCACTCCCTGCGCCGCCAGAATCGCTTCCCCGTACAGAAGTACCGAGAGCATTGGTCGGATGCGGCGCTTCGAGTTCGTGAGCACCAGCACAGCCCACCCCAAGGCTACCAGGAGACCCGCCTTGAGCAGGTGAATCAGAGGCGCGATCACCGCCACTATCCCCAGCACCAGGAGCGTCCCTTGCGCGATCTCCGGTCCCTGGGTTGCCATTGCGCTCAATACCAACGGGCGCAACGAGAACGCGGATACCAGGGAAAACACCCATCCAATGACCAGAGGCGGTACGATGGGACGATGCTTGCGAATGTCGTCCAAGCTGGGAACGAGCATGTTCAGAAAGTGCCGCAGCGCTGCCAGAATCCGTCGCACGCGCCCATCGGATCCGTCTCGTCCACTCATGAATGCGATTCTCCTTTTCCGCTCATTGCCGCGATGTTCTCGGCAAGCATGCTCATGTTGCTTCGTCCGACACGTACGATCCGCACCGTATCGGTCCCGTCGATCCAGAATGTGACGGGCACCGCGCTGACCTCCAGGGCCCGGCCCACACTTCCGTCGCGGTCGTGTACCGTCCGTGCACGAAGCGATGGGGGAACCCACCTCGCTCTCTCCATGACCGACCTCGGGGAGGCCACCACCCAGACCTCTACATCGTCCACGTCACCTTCCGCGACCGACTCCCACAACTCCAATTCCGCCTTGCAGTGAACGCAGCTGCGATCCACATAGATCAAGGCCGTTGAACCCGCCCCGTTCGGCCGGTACGTCCACGTCTCCGTCTCCCCGAGCCATCCCGAGACGGGCGGTAGCACCCAGGGCGGGGGATCTGGACCATCCCCCGTCCTGTCCATCCAGAGCAACGACGCAATCGCAATTCCTGCGACGCCCGTCGCCAACGCCAACGCTGCGCACTTCTGACGCATCGATGGTCGTGATATCCCCATGATTCCTCCCATCGGGGGATCCGGACGCAGTGGCTGCCCGGGTCCCCCGCCGCTTCCCTGATGTTGGACTAGAACGCCGCGTAGCAGATGACCACGCACCCCGCTATCGCCACGTAGTCGATCCCCTGGCTCGCAGCAATCCCGTAAAGGCAATGCACGCATAGCCCCTGCAACACAAACAGTATGGGCACCACGCCTATATACTGGCCGCCAATGACAAGCTCCGTCGTCTGCACCTCCAGCTGCGTGCCGACCAAGCTCAAGTCCACCTCGGCACCATACCCTGCACCCGATGCTCCTGCGGCCCCAAGGGTCACGACGGCAACCGCCACTACGACACCTCGAACAATCCTGTTGCTCATCCTCATCATCTTTCTCTGCCTTTCTCCATTGGGACCCTACATTTCACCTCGTTAACCACGCCTTAGAACTCGTCAGCGAAAGTCAGGCCGCACCAGACGCCACAACCAATCAATGCGATGGCCGCCACCCCGCCCGACACGGTCGAGGCCACCAAGCCCCCCGCGACGCATCCAACGCATCCCCAGAAGCCAGTCCATCCCTGTGCTCCGGTCACAGTTGATTCCGTCGCCGCCGACCGCGTTTCCCACACCACCGCGCTGTCAGCACCGGCCTCGAGCCCTCGCAGCGACCCCGCCATCAATACCGCGACCAACACGGCTCCCGTGAGCCCTTTACTCCGTAGCTTAGTCATCATCTCCTCCTCTTTTTGTTTACGCCAAGGCAAGTTTCCCACATGCAAATCCGCAAGCGATGCCCAGGAAGCCTCCAACCCCGGCCATTGCCACCAGAACGATCGTCACACTGATGCATCCCCAACACGCTATGTTGAGGCCCGTGTTCTGACCACCCACGACTGACTCCTCCAACACCATGCCTGTCTCGACCGCCCCGGTTTCGGCCACGACGACTTCCGCCTGCCGGTTGGCCGCGTTTGTGGCGTTGGCCAACGCAACTACGGTCAAGACTCGTATCACCGTTGCAACACTTGTGTTCTTCATTAGCGCAGTTCCTGTCTTGTCACCGAAATCGATGATCATCCGTATCCCAAGGTACAAACGAAGGCGCACGCACCCGTAAGAATCGGGTGCGCCGACGCCAACACTATCAAACCGACGATGCTTGCTCCGCCAGCAAAGAGAATGCCGCCAACGCATAGAACACAGCCTGTCCTTGCAAGCACCTGCCCTCCTTCGACAGCGAGGACGTCTCGTTCAACTGCCCCCTGGCCAAGGGGTTCCGCTATCGTGATTTCAGCGGGCGTATCCGTCCGCCCTCCGACCGCAAACGGGGTCACCAGGCCATTCGTAAGGGCAAGCAACAACATCATCGCCATGCCGACATGAATCTGTTTGTGCATTGTCCTATTCATCCGGACCTCCTCGTCAATCAAAGATTGCGTCTTCACACGCGGCCACACACCCGGCGACCGCCATGGTCGAACCGGGTACACCCGCCGCTGCCACGATTCCGCCTGTAGCAGCCAGGAACATGCCCGACGCTATGCAACCGACGCAGATACTGAACGTTATCCATCCACGACCCTCAACTGCGGTCGGCACCCCGTTCTCGAAGGCGGCGACCGGTGGCCCCCCGGTCAGTTGGGCTCCCTGTCCCGCGAGCAGCGCAAGACAGAGCGCGTACACAGTTGCCCGCATTCGTCCTTTCCTCATCATCCTCCTCCTTCAGCGATTGCAAACGAAGCCGCAACGCTCCTCGCCGCGGCCGGACCCAGGGACTACCCGGCGAGCACGATCGACTCGCCGGACCAGATCTCCTGGAATGCTTCTTCGCTGATCGAGTAGCGGCCCGCCGTCGGATCCACCACGGTCAAACGGCCGGACGGGGACCTTCGGGTGACGGTCACGAAGTGATTGCGGTTCACCCACGCGATGAACGGCGTCTGCGCCTGGGCCAGGTCCGCCCGTGTGAGGCGTACCAGCTCAAGCGGCAGGCCGAATCGGCCGGCGGCGCGGATCAGTCCGCGGGCGGTCGTCCCTCTCGGCCCCATCTCCGCGAGCACTGCGAGCGAGTCGGTGGAGGGCGCGACAACGCCGACCACGCGCATCATGTTCGCCAGCGCCGCGGGCCCGCAGTCATTCAGCGCGGACTGGAAGACGACCGCGTCATCTCCCAGGAACTCCGCATCCAGCCTGGCCAGGTCGACGCGTGCCGCCATTCGCCCCATGCGGGGCAGGTCGGAGACCGCGAGCGCCGCGAGTACGATCGTCGCCGGCACCAGTACCAGCATCAGGATCGCCGAGCGGCGGCGACTTGCGACGCGGGGCTCCGAGGGTGATTTGGGGCGGCTGTGCGCTTCGCAGTGGCTTTCAGGCATCCGGGCGGCTCCACTTTCGGCGGGTCGTGATTCGATCAGGCGAGACCCACGCTACCCGCACCGGATGTGCGTTTACATGTCTGTATGGGACTAATCGTCCCCGAGGGCGCGAATCGCCCCTTCATTCACCACGATTCGGGCCGCACGCCGACCCCGAACACCCCCAATCGGGACCGCCCGCGTCCGCTGCCCCTGTTCGCGCAGCGCGTGGCTCGCCTGGGGAGTGGCTCGCGCTGGGCCGTGGCTCGCGCGGCGCGGTGCCCTACCCCGCTACAGCGTCTTCAGGATCTCCAGAATGTCCTCGTTGGTGGGCCGCACCCGGTAGTCCACCTCCACGAAGCGGTAGCGCACGACACCTTCCTTGTCGATCACATAGGTGGCGGGATGCGGCAGAGGCCGGTTCGGAGGCGCGTTCTCGTTGAACAGGCCGTAGCGGTCGATCACGGCGTGGTCGGGGTCGGAGAGCATGATGAAGTCGGGGGCCATGCCGTCTTCGGCGGCGACACGGTCGATCATCAGCTGCATCCCCTCCTGGTCGTCCACCGACACCGTCACGATTTCGGTCTCGCCCTGGAGGTCATCGGGCAAAAGGGCTCTCAGCTCCACGAGCTGACTGGCGCAGAACGGTCACCAGTGGCCCCGGTAGAAGACGAGAACGACGTTCTTGTCTCCCCGGAAGCCCGAGAGCGTCACCGGGCCGCGGTCGAAGGATTCCAGTGTGAACAGCGGCGCTTCGTCCCCGACGGCTACACGCTCGATGTCGGTGGGCGGCAGCTCGTGACCGTCAGCCGGACCCAGGTCCTGTGCGCGAGCCGGGGAAGCGGTCGCCAGCAGGCCCAGCATCACCGGCAATGCGACGAATCGCACGCCGGCCGGGAATCGAATGGATGGGAACATGTTCGTGATCCGTTGCGAAGTGGCGGATTCAGACCGGGTACACCCCCGGTTCCGGGAGACCTATCTTAATCGCATGTGCTCCGTCCTCGCCATCCTGGGGTTCGACCCCACCGATCCACCACCCCGTGAGCGGGTCCTGACGTTGTCGAAGCTGCAGCGACACCGCGGGCCCGACTGGTCCGGCGTGTTCACGCACGAGCGCGCCGTCCTGGCCCACAACCGCCTCGCAATCGTGGATGTGGAGCACGGCGCCCAGCCGCTGGAGAACGCGGACGGCACCCAAGTACTGGCCGTCAACGGCGAGATCTACAACCACCGCCAGCTCGAATCCGAGCTCAGCAGTCCCTATCGCTTCCTCACCAGGAGCGACTGCGAGGTCATTCTGGCGCTGTACGCCGAAGAAGGGGCCGACTTCCTGGATCGTCTGAACGGGATCTTTGCCTTCGTGCTCTACGACCTGGAGCAGGACCGATACCTCGTGGCACGCGACCATCTCGGCATCGTGCCCCTGTACACCGGCCATGATGACGACGGACGGTTCTACGTCGCGTCGGAGATGAAGGCCCTCACGCCGGTCTGCCGCACGGTCTCCGAGTTCCCGCCGGGACACCTTCTCGACTCCGAGGAGGGGACCCCGCGACCGTACTACACGCGCGCCTGGCGGGACTTCAGCGCCGCAACGGAGGACCCCGATCCGTCACACATCCGAGAGGCGCTCGAGGCGGCTGTGCACCGGCAGCTCATGTCCGACGTGCCCTACGGCGTGCTCCTGTCCGGAGGACTGGACTCCTCCATCGTGTCCGCGGTGGCACAGCGCTTTTCGCGACGCCGGATCGAGGACGACGACCGCACCGAGGCGTGGTGGCCCCGGCTCCATTCGTTCTGTATCGGCCTCGAGGGATCTCCCGACCTAGCGGCCGCCAGGGTCGTGGCCGATCACATCGGCACCGTGCACCACGAGTTCCACTTCACGGTGCAGGACGGGCTGGACGCGCTGTCCGACGTCATTCATCACCTGGAGACCTACGACGTCACGACGGTGCGCGCCGCCACGCCGATGTACCTCATGGCGCGGCGCATCCGAACCCTGGGGATCAAGATGGTGCTGTCCGGCGAGGGGGCCGACGAGGTGTTCGGCGGCTACCTGTACTTCCACCGCGCACCCGACCCCCGCTCCTTCCACGAGGAGACCGTTCGCAAGATCGACCGGCTGCACCAGTTTGACTGTCTACGCGCCAACAAGGCCATGGCCGCGTGGGGAATCGAAGCCCGCGTCCCCTTCCTCGACAAGGAGTTCCTGGACGTGGCCATGTCGATCGATCCGGCGGGCAAGATGGCCGGCGGCGGAATCGAGAAGCGCATCCTCCGGGAGGCGTTCAGCGACTACCTGCCGGCCGAGGTCACGTGGCGCCAGAAGGAGCAGTTTTCGGACGGCGTCGGGTATTCCTGGATTGACTCGTTGAAAGACTTTGCGGAGCGGAGTGTGAGCGACAGCAAGATGGCCAGCGCCCCCTTCCGCTTCCCCCACAACCCGCCCGCCGACAAGGAAGCATACCTGTACCGCCGGATCTTCGAGTCGCATTTCCCGCTGCCGGCTGCGGCACACTGTGTGCCCGGAGGACCGAGTGTCGCTTGCTCCACACCCGAGGCGCTGGCGTGGGACGAAGTGCTGTCGAAGACGCTCGACCCCTCGGGACGGGCGGTCGCGGGGGTGCACCAGTCCGCCTATTGAGGCCGCTACTCCGAAGCCGCCCTCCCCGCCTTCAGGTAGTCCAGCAGCAGGTTGGTCATCGCGCGGATCCCGACGGGCACGGCCGAGTTGTCGGCCTGGAAGTCCGGTGTGTGGTGACCGCCGGAGGTCCCGCCGGGAATGACCTGCCCCAGCCGGAAGAAGAAGCCCGGGACCTCGTTTGCGAAGTACGCGAAATCCTCACCGCCCATGGTGGGATCGAGGTCGACGACGTTCTCCTCGCCGACGACTCTCGCCAGCGTCGGCAGCATGCGTTCCCCGAGCGCGGGATCGTTGATCGTGGCCGGCGTGCCCCGGTCGTAGTCCAGCTCGTAGGTGCCGCCCCCCGCAGCCGTGATCCCGGCCAGGATCTCGCCCATGCGCTGCTCGACCGCGTCGCGCACGTCGGGATTGTAGGTGCGTACGGTGCCCTCCATCTCGACCACGTGCGGGATGATGTTGAAGCGGGTGCCGCCCCGGATGATGCCCACCGTCACCACGCTGGGCTCGAGCGGGGGCAGGTTGCGCGACCGGATGGTCTGGAACGCGCTGACCGCCTGGGACGCCATCACGATCGGGTCGATCCCCAAATGGGGCGCGGCGCCGTGGGCCTGCAGCCCCAGGATGCGAATCTTGAAGTGGTCCACGGCCGCGAGCGCCGGCCCGGAGGTGAACCCGACCTTGCCCACCTCCATCTCGGCGAAGGAGTGGAGGCCGAAGATCGCGCTCGGGGCGGGATCCTGCAGGACGCCCTCGGCCACCATCATGCGCGCGCCGCCGTCCTCGCCCGGCGGGGGCCCTTCCTCGGCTGGCTGGAAGATGAACTTGACCGTCCCCGGCAGCTCGTCGCGCATGCCGGCCAGCACCGACGCCACGCCCAGCTGCACGGCGACGTGGATGTCGTGGCCGCACGCATGGGACACCCCCACCTCCTGGCCCAGGTAGGTGGTGCGCACCGTGGACCGGAAGGCGTAGGGCGTCATCTCGGTGACGGGAAGCGCGTCCATGTCGGCCCGCACCGCCACCACCGGGCCGGGCAGGCCGCCGCGGAGAATGCCCACGACCCCGGTGTGCGCGATCCCCGTGTGGACCTCGTCGAAGCCGAGCGCGCGCAGGTGGTCGGCGACCAGCGCCGCCGTGTTGAATTCGCGGTTGCCGAGCTCGGGGTACTGATGGATGTGCTCGCGCAGGCGAATGATCGTGTCCTGGACGGTGGCCACCAGCTCGTCGACTCGTGGGTCCTGAGCCGCTGTGTGTGAGATGGGAGCCGCACCGGCGAGCGCGATCATCACCGCAAGCCCGGCCGCGGCGGCTCTCGTGGCAGCTGTTGCGGAAACCGTCCGAATGCGTTCGGGGTTCATCCTCATCATTCCATCCCTCCTGACAGGCTCTGGTACACGGCGCGGACGAAGCGCTCGGAGTTGGCGCCCCAGGTGTCGTCGAGGTCGGCCGTGGGCGCCGCAGCGACGACCTGATCCTCCGTGCGGCCATTGGCGACCAGACTAGCCACGCGCATGCGCACAGTCTCGAGCATGTCGCGGTATTCGCGCAGGTGTTCCGGCGACGCGAGGTCTCCGTGGCCCGGAATAATCCTGGTGCCTTCGTTCGAGCGCTCCAGCACGAAGTTGGCCGCGGCGATCACCCCGTCGACGCCGCCCCCGCTGTCCATGTCGACAAACGGGTAGCGGCCGCGGAAGAAGGTGTCGCCCATGTGGAAGACGTTGGCGCGGGGGAAGTGCACGATCGCGTCGCCGTCCGTGTGGGCCTGGCCGATGTGCGTCACTTCGATGTGCCGGCCGTTCCAGTGAAACTGAACGCCTTCGTCGAATGTGACGACGGGCAGGGCTGCCCGCGGGGCCTGGCCGGACCGGCCCACGAGGTCCGCGAACTCGGCCGGGTTCATGCGCCGATAGACGTTCCGGTGGGCGACGATCATGGCGCCGGCGTTGCCCAGGTTTTCGTTGCCGCCCGTGTGGTCGCCGTGCCAGTGCGTGTTGAGCACCCAGCGCACGGGCTGGTCGGTTACCTCCGCGACCGCCGCGAGGATCTTCTCCGTCAGGGGCGCGAACTGGTCGTCGATGAGGAACGCGCCGTCCTCCCCCACCGACAATCCGATGTTCCCGCCCCGCCCAAGCAGCATGAACAGGTCGCTCTCAAGGGGAATGGTCGTGATCTCGACATCCGACATGTCCTGCTGCCCGTCCAGCGCGCCCGTGCCGATACCGGCCAGCACAACCGCGGCGGCGGCGACCCGGGGCCAGCGGCCCGGCTCTCGCAAAGGGGGAATCCTCATTCTGCGCATCTCCCGCTCCTGGTGGTACCAACTTGCGCTTCCGACAACGGTCGGGCTTCCGAGACAACCGGACCTCCGACACAACCGGACATTGCCCAGATTCCATTTGACGCCGGGCGTGCCCGTCCCACCTATTGTCTAACCAACAGCCTTTCGGTGGCAATCACCAGGATGGAAGAGCGACTATGGGTGGAATCACTGATGCAGGCGTACGCCGGGGCTACGCAGGCGCCTTTGGGCGCTTACGCACCCTGTTCCTTCTCGTGCCGCTCGCGCTGGCGTGCACGGAAGCGCCGCCCGCCGCGGAACCGGACCCGGCTCCCGAACTGCCCCCCGCGATCATCGGCGAGGGCGGGGCCCTGGAGGGCAGCGACCTCAACTATGTGGATGGCGACGAACTCACGACCGGCTACCTCGCCGTCCCCGACGGTGAAGGTCCGTTTCCGGCGCTGGTGGTCATCCACGAATGGAACGGTCTCCAGGACCGCGTGCGGCAACTTGCCGACGACTTCGCGGACGAGGGGTACGTGACGCTCGCGGCCGATCTTTTCCGCGGGCGCACCGGCTCCAATCGCGATGAGAACATGGCGCTGGTTCGGGAAGCGCAAGCGGATCCGGCAGCGATGATCACGAATCTCAATGCCGCCGTGGCCTACCTCAAGGGCCGTCCGGACGTTACGGGACGGGTCGGCGCCATGGGGTGGTGTTTCGGCGGGGGGGTCGCGCTCTCGTTCGGCCTCGACGGTGTCAACCACGAGGCGACGGCCATCTTCTACGGCCGTCTCGTGGATGACCCGGAGGTCGTCGCACGGCTGGATCACGAGGTGTACGGGACTTTCGCCGCGCTAGACAACGGGCCGTCGCCGGAGTCCGTCGCGGCTTTCGAGAATGCGCTGCGGGCCGCCGGCGTCGAGCACGACCTGCACATCTACGATGACGTGAATCACGGCTTCTGGCTGCGCGTGGACGACGACCCCGACGTGCGCGCCGCGCCGGCGGCCGACGCCTGGGAGCGTCTGAAGGCATACCTGCAGAGGGCGCTCGGCGGATGACGGACAGGGCAGGTGTCACCCCGAGTGGACGCTCACTGTCCCCACGGGGGGATGGCCCGTTGCCGCAAAGTGTCCGAAGTCCCGCCACCGCACATGTCCGGAGCGGCACGCGTCTTGCGCATGAGTATGCCCGAACCCGCAAACCAGGAGACCGAAATGCTCGGTAGCGAACGGAGTTCCGGGGCCGGGCCCGTGCTGGCCAGCCTTCTTGGCGTTCTCTTGCTGGGGGCGGCGGCACCGGCGGTGGCGAGCGCCCAGAACCGCGATTTCCTCTTCGGAACACCCAGGGCGACCTTCACGTTCAGAGCCGGTCTGCACATGCCCCGCGCCGGGAGCGGCGACGGCACGCAGAGCCTGTGGGACCTGACCCGCGAGGAGTTGACGGTCGATACGCGGGATCTGGCCGGCGCTTCGATCGGAGGGGATCTCGCGATCCGGGCCACGCCGCGGTTGGACTTGCTCCTCAGTATCGGCTACACCAACGCCAAGACCAGGTCGGAGTTCCGCGAGTGGGTGGATCAGGACGACCTGCCGATCGAGCAGATCACCGAGTTCTCCATCAGGCCGGTCACGGTCGGAGTGAAGACCTACCTGAGGGATCGGGGGAGAGCGATAGGCCGGTTCGCATGGGTTCCGGAAACGTGGAACCCCTATGTGGGCGTCGCCGGGGGCATCGTTTCGTACCGTTTCGTGCAGCACGGCGACTTTATCGACTATGAAACCCTGGAGATCTTCGGCGACCGCTTCTTTTCGCGGGACAAGGGAGCTACGATACAATTGTTCAGCGGGATGGACGTCGCCGTGAACGGCCGGGTGCTGTTGGTGGGCGAAGCCAGATACGGTTTCGCGAGTGCCCCGCTGTCGAGCGATTTTGTGGGCTTCCCGGATCTCGATCTGGCGGGGCTGCAGGTCACGTTCGGGATGGGATTCAGGCTGTGACGGCGAACGCACCGGGACGGACGCACCCGGCACGGAGGAAAACGATGCGCGACGGAAAGGGATCAGACATGTTGACGAGAACGAAGGGCATCGGTGTGGCAGCCGGCCTCCTCCTGGCCGCCATCCCCGGCTTCGTGCAGGCGCAGGCTGGCCAGACGCGAGCGGGGTGGCAGCCCTACCTCGGCTGCTGGGAGCCGAACGTGCCGACCCAGGCCGAGTGGCCGGCGGCCGACGACGCGGACGCCGATCGGGGCATCCTCTGCTTCGTACCGAGCGGCGCCGACGTGGAGATGCTCACCATCGTCGACGGCGAGATCACGCACCGCGAGAGCTACTACGCCGACGGGCAGCCGCACCCGGTTGAGCAGGAAGACTGTCGCGGGACCGAGTCCGCCCGATTCTCCGACGACGGCCGCCGTCTGTACACGACGTCGAACCTGACCTGCGACAACGGGACGGTCCGCAACAGCACCGGCATCATCTCGATGCCGGGCCCTGGCGAGTGGCTGGATGTGCGGGCCCTTCGGGCGAACGGCGGCACGACCGCGTGGTCCCAGTGGTACAATCACGCGGATGACTCCGTGCTGGAGGACCTGGGGCTGCCACGGCGCACCGAGCCGCTCCCGTTCCTTCTGCAGGGAGCCGAGTTCTTTGCGGCCGCCCGGGTCACGATCGACGACGTGATCGACGCTTCGCGCAAAGTAGATGGGAAGGCGGTCGCGGGCTGGCTCGCACAGATCCGGCAGGAATTCGATGGGCTGGATTCCGAACAGTTGATCCGGCTTGACGACGCCGGCGTGCCCGCGGAGGTGATCGACATCGTCGTGGCCATCTCGTATCCACAGCACTTCGCGCTCGGAGGCGGTGGACCACTCGCCGACGAGGCGTACGGGTCCGACCAGCGAACCCGCCGTGTATACATGACAAGCCCCTTCGGCTACTACTACTCCCCCCTGATGTACGGATACGGCCGCTACGGCCGCTACGGCTACGGCTATCCCGGCTACTACGGCTACGGGTATTCGAGCTACTGGGGCGGTTGGGGCGGTGGCTACTACAGGCCGGTTGTGGTGGATGTCAATCGCGCGCCGTCAAGATCCGGTGGTGGGCGAGTGATCGCCGGCAGGGGCTATCGCGGGCCGCGGTCCATCAGTACGGGCGGCGGATACTCGGGGGGCAGGAGCATCGGATCCGTGGGCGGCCGCAGCTCGGGCGCAAGCGCGAGTTCCGGCCGCAGCAGCAGCGGGCGAACCGCCAAGCGCCGCGGCGGCAAATGACCTGCCGGTGACGGAAGTCGTCCCGGCCGTCCTCGTCCAGGAGGCGGCCGGGGGTCTATCCGAGACGCTCGCCGCCAGTCCGCTTCTGGCTCTGGCCGTGCTCTTCGGAGCGGGGGTGGCGACCAGCCTGACCCCGTGCGTGTACCCCATGATCCCGATCACTGCGTCCGTAATCTCGGGGACGGCGACCGACGGGCAGCCCATGCGGCGGACTGTGGCCCTCACCATGACCTACGTCGTGGGAATGGCGCTGCTCTACGCTTTCCTGGGACTCCTCGCGGGCCTTACCGGCACCCTTTTCGGCACCGTGAGCTCCTCCCTGTGGGCGCTGTTCGCGATCGGCAACCTGCTCGTACTCTTTGCGCTGGCGATGCTCGACGTGATCCCGGTGAGGGTGCCGCAACGGTTGCTGGCGTGGGCCGGGAGCCGGGAGGGTGGCTCTTACGGCGCCGTCTTCGTGCTGGGTGCTACCTCGGGAGTCGTGGCCGCGCCGTGCGGGGCCCCGGCGTTTGCCGCCGTGTTGGCATGGGTCGCGGCTACCAGGGCCGGCGCAATGGGATTCCTCTACCTTTTCGTCTTCTCTCTGGGGATGACCGCGCTCCTGGTCGTGGTGGGGCTGTTCTCGGGCACGCTGTCGCGCCTTCCGAAGTCCGGGAAGTGGATGGTGACGGTGAAACGTCTCGCGGCTCTGGTCATGCTGGGGGTGGCGGAGTACTACTTTATTCAGGTCGGATACAACCTGTGAGGAGCGAACCAGTGAGCGTGAAGAGGATGGTCTCCAGCAGCGCGCACGCGTCCCGGTGGGCGCAACCCACCCCGATTCTCTTGATGGCGATCGCGCTCGCCGCAGCCAGCCCGGGCCACGCCGCCGCCCAGGACGCCGGACTGGGCCTTCCGCCGGGCACCCTGGCGCCGGACGCCGAGGTGCAGGATCTGGACGGCAACGCCGTGTCGCTGCTCGACGTGGTGGGAAGCGGCCCCGCCCTCATCGAGTTCTGGGCGTCGTGGTGCGAGCAGTGCGAGGCGCTGCAACCCCAGATCGACGAGATCCAGGCACGGTTCTCCGACCGAATCACCGTGGTGGCCGTCGCAGTCGCGGTGAACCAGTCGCCCAGGCGGATACGGCGCCATGTCGACAGGCACGCACCCGGGTACGCCTTCGTGTACGACGCCGGGGGCGAGGCCGTGAGGGCCTACCAGGCGCTCACGACGGCGATCGTCGTGCTGGTCGATGGCGATGGCCGCATCGTCTCCACCGACGTGGGTCCGGGGCAGGACCTGGTGGGCTCGGTGGAGTCGATGCTGGGGGCCGGCTAGGAGCCTTCCTCCGGCTCCGGCGTCACCTCGTCGATCACGGCAGCCAGTTCATCGTACGCGGCCGGATCGACCTGGTTGAATTGCGGGATCACCTTCGCCACGCGCCCGTCGGGACCGACCACGATCACGGCGCGGCTCCCGACCATGCCGTTGTCCCTCAACGACCCGCCGAACGCCGTGAAGGCGCCGCCGTCGGGGTCGCTGCCGAACAGGTAGGGGAAGTCCTCGTCCTTCAGCCAGGAAGCGCCCTCCTCCGCCGAATCGTTGGAGATCGCCATGAGCACCACGTTGCGGCCTTCGTTGAACAGTTCTGCGTACTGATCACGGTACGCTCTCATTTGAACCGTTCAGCCACGCGTCCTGACTCTGAAGAAGAACGCCAGGACCACCGTCTCGCCGCGGTAGTCGCTCAGGCGTACGCCGTCCTGAAGGACTCCGTGACGGGTCGCCCCGGTCAATTCGAAGTCGGGTGCCATCGCACCGACCTCGATGAGGCCATCGCCCGCCTCCTGGGCCAACGCACCGTCCGGCGCGCCCAGGCCCAGTGCGGCAGCCAACCCGGCCACCATCAGCAATCTGCGTATCATTCGGTCTCTCCTTGGGTGAGTATATGAGTACATGAGTATATGAGCAGGATCATCCGCCGCACCCGCGGCCGCAATCGCCCTCAGTTGCCGCCCGCGGTCGCGGCCTTGATCGCCTTCACCGTCTGGTCGACCCGGAAGCCCAGCAGCTTCCTGCCGATGTCGATCGTCGCTTCCTTGTCGGCGATGCTCACACCGTTGATCGACGCCTTCCCTGCCACGACGCGCTGCGCGTGACGAACCGAGGCCGGATCCTGGGTCATCATGATCGCGGTGATCACGAAGTCGTCGTGGAAGCCGTCGTTCGTGGTCTGGACGATCCCGAGTTCGCTCTCCATCCACTCGAAGACCTCGGCGTAGCGATAGAACTCGCGAATGAAATGGGCGCGCGCGCTCCCGCGCCAGCGCTCGTTGAGGTCGGCCGCCACCGCCGCCATCCCGGCCTGGTTGCCCCCGCTGTCGCCGATGAAGACGATGTCGGTGAACCCGTGGGCGCGGAGACTGCTCGCCATGTCGTCCAGAACGGCGCGGAATGTCTCCTCGCGCAGGCTGATCGTGCCCGGATACCGCATGTGGCCGGACGGGTTATCGATGTCGCCTTCCGGGACGAGCTTGAGAACGGGGGCGCAAAGCGCGTTGCCCAGCTTGCGCGCGATCCCCTCGCAGGCACCCGCCAGCACGTAGTTGTGCTTGCCCGTCGCCAGGTAGGGGCCGTTCTGCTCGATCCCGCCCGTCGAGATGATCGCGGTCGTCTTGCCGTCGCGGAGCGCGTCGCGCACCTCCATCCAGGTGAGCTCGTCGATCCAGACCGAGTTGAGGGCCTCGATCGGCCGCTCCATCCGCATGTCCACCAGGAGCGCTTCCGCCTGGCGCGCGGCCATCGTGGCGCGCTGCTCGGCGTTCATCGCGCGGCGCCCCTGCTGTGCGTCACCGGTCCCCGGCGCAGCCAGCATTAGTCCGGCCGCTGCCAGCATCCACCTTCGATACTTCATCGCAAGCTCTCCGTTTCCGGGTTCCACCCCGCGCGGGAGGTTCGCCCATGCGCCCACCCGCGTCGTTTTCCGCGCATCATTGTAGCGCGCGCGCACGCCAGAGGCGACCTTTGCCACACGCGGCAGATCGCCGTGACAGCATCGCCCGTTCAGGAGTCTCGCCCATGAACGCCGCACCCGCAAAAGGCCGGTCCCCTCTCGCCGCCCTGGCGCCGCTCACGCTCCTCGCCCTCTCCTGCGCTCCCGCGCCCGACGACGCGCCCGGCGCCACCGCCGCCCCCGCGACGGCCGACGACGTCCTCCGCACAGCGGACCCCTACGCCCGCGGCTACACAGACAACGACTTCCCGCGCGTCCAGGAACTCGCGCCCGGCGTGTATTCCTACGAGCAGCTGCGCTCCGCGGGCGACGAGCGCTTCACCACGGTCAGCATGTTCGTCGTGACGGACGAAGGCGTCCTCGTCGCCGACGGCCAGGGCAGCCCGGAAGAGACGCGGCGCATGGTCGAGATCATCGCCGGCATCACCGACCGGCCCATCACCCATGTCGTCGTCTGCTCCGACCACGGGGACCACACGGCCGGCAACTCCGAGTTCCCCGCCGACGCCCGCTTCTACGCGCACCCCACCTCGCAGGCGGTGCTGCAGGCGATCGCCGACAACCCGATCCGGCCCGACGACGCGCCTCCCGTGGTCGTGCCCGCGCACCTGGTCGAGAGCCGTGAGACGCTCCAGCTCGGCGGGCACGAGATCCAGCTCCTGTTCCTGGGCCGCGCCCACACCGGTGGCGACCTGGTCGTGTACCTGCCCGCCGAGCGGATCCTCTTCCTGAGCGAGGCCTACCTGAACCGGGTCTTCCCGGCGATGCGCTCGGCCTACCCTTCCGAGTGGGTGGCAATGATCGAGGCCGCGCAGGCGATGGACGTGGACATCTACGTGCCGGGGCACGGCTTCGTGGACCCGCCCGCGGTCCTCGCCGAGGAGTTCGAGACCTACCGGCAGGCCGTCGTCCAGGTCATCGCCGAGGCCACCCGCCTTCACTCCGCCGGGCTCACGCTCGAAGAAGCCATCGCGCAGGCCGACTTCGGGCCGCTGGAATCCTGGTCACTCCACGCCAGCCAGGCGCCGCGGGCCATTGGCCGGGTCTACATGGAACTGAACGGCGAGCTTCCACCGGCGTGAACCCGCGCCACTGGCCCCCTGAAGGGGTCCGCCATATTCTCAAGCGGCTTCAACGACACCAGTCCCATCCGGAGGAACATGTGAATCCGACCATTCGGGCCTCGGCGGGCCGCTCGCTCGGCGCCGCCCTCACCCTGACCGCCCTCACGCTCACCACCCTGTCCCTCGCCGCCCCGCCCACCGCCTCCGCCCAGGACGGCGAGTGGCGCTACTGGGGCGCCGACGCGGCCAGCTCGCGCTACTCCCCCCTCGGCCAGATCGACGCCTCCAACTTCAACGACCTCGAAGTGGCGTGGACCTGGCGCGGCGACAACTTCAGCCCCAACCCCACGCAATACCTGCGCGCGACCCCGATCTACGTGAACGGGACGCTGTATTCGGTGGCCGGCACCCGCCGCACCGCCGTCGCCATCGATCCCGCGACCGGCGAGACGCTGTGGACCTTCCGCGAGCCCCACACGAAGCGCTGGGAGGACTCGATGCGGAAGGACTACGGCAAGGGCGTCGCATACGCCGAGGTGGACGGGCGCGGCATGATCTACCTGGTCACCCCCGCCTTCTTCATGCACGCGCTGGACCCCGACACGGGACATCCGATCGAGTCCTTCGGCAAGCACGGCACCGTCGACCTCCTGGCCAACCTCGGCCCCTGGAAGCACGACCGCGACGCCGGCCTGCCCCCCGAGGTCGGCTACATCACCAACTCGTCGCCCCCGATCGTCGTCAACGGCGTGGTCGTGGTCGGCAACTCCCACGAGCAGGGCTACTTCCAGACCCGGAAGGAGAACGTGCCCGGCAACGTGCTGGCGTACAACGCCGCGACCGGCGAGCACATGTGGACCTTCAACGTGATCCCGCAGGAGGGCGAGTTCGGCAACGACACCTGGGAGAACGACGCCTGGAAGTGGACCGGCAACGTGTCCGCGTGGGCACCCCTCTCCGCGGACGCCGAGCTGGGCCTCGTCTACGTCGTCACCGATCCGCCCACGATCGACTACTTCGGCGGCTTCCACCCCGGCGACAACCTCTTCGCCACCTCCATCCTCGCCATCGACGTGCAGACCGGCGAGCGGCGCTGGCACTTCCAGACCGTGCACCACGACGTCTGGAACTACGACAATCCCACCGCGCCCAACCTCGTGGACATCAACGTCGACGGACGCGCCATCAAGGCGATCGTGCAGACTACCAAGCAGGGCTGGGCCTACGTGCTCGACCGCGAGACCGGCGAGCCGGTCTGGCCAATCGAGGAGCGTCCGGTCCCGCAGTCCGACGTGCCCGGCGAGCACCTTTCGCCCACGCAGCCGTTCGTCACCCGCCCGGCCCCCTATGAGATGCAGGGCATCACCGAGGACGACCTGATCGACTTCACTCCGGAACTCCGCGCGATGGCGCTCGACATCGTGAAGGACTTCCGCCTGGGCCCGCTCTTCAATCCCCCCTCGGTCGAAGGCGCCCCCGACGGCACGCAGGCCGCGATTCACTGCCCGGGCGCCAACGGCGGGGCCAACATCCCCGGCGGCGCGGCGGTCGACCCCGAGACGGCGATCCTCTACGTCGCCTCGACCCGCGGCTGCAGCGCCCCGCGACTCCAGCCGGGCAAGGACGTGGACCCCGACTCCAACGTCGACTGGGTGAGCGTCGGACCGGGCGGCGTGCGCGGTCCGCAGGGCCTGCCGATCTTCAAGCCCCCGTACGGCACCATCACCGCCATCGACCTCAACACGGGCGACCACGTCTGGCAGATCCCCAACGGCCACACCCCCGACGCGATCCGCAACCACCCGCTGCTCGAGGGCGTCGACGTCGGCAACACCGGCGCCCGCTCGCACGCCACCAAGCTCGTGACCAGCACGCTGCTCATGTACGCCGAAGGCCGGGGCGCCGCGCCCGTGTTCCGCGCGGTCGACAAGATGACCGGCGAGGAACTGGGGGCCGTCGAGATCCCCGGTTCCACGGTCACGGCCCCGATGACCTACATGCACGAGGGCGCCCAGTACGTGGTGATGGCGATCAACCGCCGGGGGCTCCCGGGATCGCTGGTGGCCCTGCGCCTGCCGGAGTAGCGTCCGGACGAATCAGGACGGAAGGAGGATGGAAATGAGGACGACGAACCCGGCGGCGGCCACGCTCGCTGCGCTGACCGGCATCCTTCTGGCCGCGGGGTGCCTGCAGGAGACCCCGGCCGGCCAGTCCGGCTCCCTCGACCACGCGGGCCTCTTCGACGGCACGGCCGGCGAGTGGATCGACCTCTCGCACGCCTTCGGGCCGTCCACCATCTACTGGCCCACCGACACGCTCGGCTTCCAGCTCAACGAACTGGCGTACGGCCACACCGAGGCCGGCTACTTCTACGCCTCCTACTCCTTCGCCTCGGCGGAGCACGGCGGCACCCACCTGGACGCGCCGATCCACTTTGCGGAAGGGCGCATGGCCGCACACGAGATCCCGCTCTCCCGCCTGATCACGACCGCCTCGGTGGTCGATGTCTCGGCGGGTGCCGACGCCGACCCGGACTACCTCCTGTCGGTCGACGACCTCACCGCGTGGGAGGCCGAGCACGGCCCCATCGCCGACGGCACGGCGCTGCTCATCCGCACGGGGTGGTCGTCACGCTGGGGCGACCGCACCGCCTACCTGGGCACCGACCTGACCGGCCCCGATGCCGTGCCCGAACTGCACTTCCCGGGCATCGGCACCGAGGCCGCTCAGTGGCTCGTCGACAACCGCAACATCGGCGCGATCGGCCTCGACACCCCCAGCATCGACTATGGCCAGTCCACCGACTTCCAGTCGCACGTGATCCTGTACGCGGAGAACATTGTGGGGTTCGAGAACCTCACCAACCTGGACCGGCTGCCGCCCACCGGTGCCGGGATCGTCGCGCTGCCCATGAAGATCGAGGGCGGGAGCGGCGGGCCGCTGCGGATCGTGGGGTGGGTGCCGGGCTGATCACCGGGTCGCCCACAGCCAATCGTAGCTCAGCCGCAGGTAGTAGTAGCCACCGTTGAAGCCGTAGGGAGCGCTCTCGGGATAAAGTGCGCCGAGGCCGGACGCGGCCGGATTCTCGTCCGGGTAGGCGTTGAACAGGTTGTTCGCCCCGATCGCGATCGCCGCGTTGTCCGCCAGCGGCACCGACAGCTCGGCGTCGAAGAGGACGCGCGCGCCGTACCGCAGGTCGGGGTCGCTGAGCTCGGAATCGTAGAAGCCGTCGTAGTAGGTGCCGCGGACCAGGGCGCTCAGACTGCCAAGCTGCCGCGACAGGCTCAGCACGCTGCGATAGCGCGGCAGGGCCCGCTCGAGCTGGTCCACGCGCGCGTCGTTCACGACTTCCGGATTGCGCTCGGTGACCTCTGTGCCTGTGTAGTTGAAGAGCAGGCTCACGTTGGTCGCCTCTCCGGGCGAGTAGTTCGCCACCAGGTCGATACCCTGGGTCAGGGTCGCGAAGTCATTGGTGAAGAAGCGGAACTCCGCGAGGTTCGCGGCGCTCGTCACACCCTCCGAAACCAGCTGAGTGACCTCGGCGGGCGTGAGCTTGAAGGTCCTGGTCTGGGCGAAGCGGTCCGAGATCGAGATGCGGAAGTAGTCCGCCGTCAAGCGGAATGCGCCCGCCTCGTACACGACGCCGCCGGTCAGGCTGACCGAGGTCTCCGGCTCCAGCTGCCGTCCGCCACGCGTCCTCGCCACCTCCGAGGTGGAGGGAATGGTGCCGCGGTTGACCAGGTCGCCGAGCTCGGTGTCGAAGACCGTCGAGACGTTGAAGGCATTCTGCTGCCCGGGTGTGGGCGCGCGGAAGCCGGTGTTGGCGTTCGCCCGGAGCGCGATCCGGTCCGTGGCCTCGAACCGGAAGGAAATCTTTCCGGTCGCCTTGCCGCCGAAGTCGGAGAAGTTCTCGTAGCGCCCCGCAATGCCTATGGCCCAGGGGTCGTCGGCCCGGCCCAGGTTGAGGTCGGCGTACACCGCGGTGTTGCTGCGGGTCCAGTCGCCGGAGGCGAGCGGGCTGAATCCGGGGAAGCCGTTCGACGACGAGCTGAAGCCCTGGGCCGCGTACGGTCCAATCTTCCAGGATTCGTCCTGGCCCTGTCCAATCTCGAACCGCTCCTCGCGCTGCTCGAATCCGCCTGCCAGGTTGGCCACCTCGTTGACCTGGTAGGAGAGGTCGAGGTTGAGGTTGATCTCTTCCTGGTTGTACAGGCCGGGGTCGAATTCGGTGGGGGTCTCCGGACCGAGCGCGGCATTGACCGTGTTGTAGATGAAGAAATCGGCCAGGTTCCTGCCCCAGCTCGTGCTGGCATCCCAGTTGATGCCGCTGTCGGTGCGGCCCCTGATTCCACCGACGATCGAGGCGTCGAAGACCTCGCCGCCGAACTGCGGCGTGAAGCCGCCGGGGAACATCTCCTGGTAGGAGAAGCAGTTGGGGTCGTCGAACACCTGCTGGAGCGCGGCCTGGTCCGGGACGTTGTTGGTGATCGTCACGACGGGGCAGTTGGCCGATCCCAGGCCATTCGCCTGCAACACGTCGCCGATCAGCAGCGTGGCGCCGCCGTCGCCCGAAAAGACGCCGCCGCGGTGTTCGGGTTGCGGAAGAAGAAGCCTCCGTCCACTCGCTTCGTGGCGATGTTGCCGAAGGCGTAGACCTGCTCGTCGTCGTCGAAGTTGTAGCCGGTGTTGAGGAACACCTTCAGGTCGTCGGAGACCCGAGGCGATCCCCACACCTGGGCGGTCGGCGTCCGCACGGCCGTGTTGCCCGCCGCGACGAGCCCGGCCGCGTCGTTCCGCTGGATGGCGCGGTCCGTCGGCTCCTGGTTGCCGTACTCGATGCTGACGTTGGCGAATCCGGACTCGCCGAGCGGGACCCCGAAGTTGCCCGCCACTGCAACCGCGTTCCCGTGGCCGCCCCAGCTCCGGTCCGAACCATCGCGGAAGTCCTCGCCGTCGAAGTGCCGGCCCTGCTTGACCTGGACCGATCCGCCGGAGCGATCGTTCTTCAGCTGGAAGTTCAGCACGCCCGCGATGGCGTCCGAACCGTACTGCGCCGACGCGCCATCGCGCAGCACCTCCACCTGGCGCAGCGCGATGCCCGGAATGGCCCCGATGTCGGGTCCCTGGGCGCCGTCGGAGAGGCCCGCGCCCAGCCAGGTGATGACCGCACCCCGGTGCCGGCGCTTGCCGTTGATGAGCACCAGCGTGTGGTCGGACGCGAGGCCGCGCAGGTTGGCCGGCCGTGTGATCGTCGCCGCGTCGCTGATCGGCTGGATGTTGACGTTGTACGACGGAACGACATTGCGAAGCAGGAAGTCGATGTTGGTCTCGGCCTGCCGCGAGATCTCGGACACCGGGATCACGTCGACCGGCACCATCGACTCGGTGACGGTGCGGGGTCGCGTGCGGCTCCCCACCACCACCAGCTCGTTCAGTTCGAACGCCGCGATTCCGAGTGCGATGTCGAGGCTGACGGTCTGCCCCGAGGCCACCGTCACTGCCTGGGTCTGGAGCCCATATCCGAGGAGCCGGACTTCGAGGGTGTGCGTGCCGGCGGGCACGCCGGCTATCGAGAAGGTGCCCGTGGCGCCGGTGTACTCCACCAGGCCGAGGGCGGGGATTTCGACCCGGGCGCTCCCGAGTCCCATCCCGCTGTCTCCACTGCGAACGGTTCCTTCGATGGTGCCCTGAGCGAGAGCCGTCGCCGGCATGGCCAACAGGGCGAGCACTATGAATCCACGTCTGATCATTCGTGTAGTCTCCTTGGGGTGTTTCCGAGCGGGTCCAGGCCGCCGCAGAGCCGCCTGGGTGCCGCTCGCGTCTCGCGACATACGATACAAGCCGCGTAAAGTGTCACCGGGCCCCATTTGTTGCTCCTTCTCGTCGACGTGCGCATTCTGGACCGATATGCCGCCAACAGGCATCCCGTTGTATCCGGATCGCGAATGGAGGTTCCCCATGCGCCAGCAATTCCATGTTCCGACGGCCCTGACGAACGTTCACCTCCTCTTTCCGACCATGCTCTGGATGGTCATCCCGGCCGCCCCGGCGAATGCCGTGCACGCCCAGGAAACCGACTCCCAGGCCTGGGACGTCACCGCTCCCCGCGGCGAGACGCACGAGATCGATTTCACCACCAGCGAGGGGACCTGGATGTCGGTCGACCTCGCGCCGGACGGCGAGTGGGTCGTCTTCGACCTCCTGGGCCACGTCTACCGGGTGCCAGCCACCGGGGGCGAGGCGGTCGCGCTGACGCAGAACAGCGGCATCGCGGTCAACTACCATCCTCGCTTCTCCCCCGACGGCGCCACGATCGCCTTCATCTCGGACCGCAACGGCCAGAGCAACCTGTGGCTGATGGACGCGGACGGATCCAACCCGCGTCCGGTGTTCGAGGACCAGTCCCTCCGTGCCTGGGAGCCGGCGTGGTCTCCGGATGGTCGTTTTTTGGTAGTGCGGCGTTCGTCGACGCAGCGAGGTGCCGGAGGCGCCGGGCTGTGGATGTACTCGCGGGACGGAGGAGAGGGGGTCGAGCTGGTCGGCTCCGACTACCCGGCCGCCGCATGGCCCGCGTTCTCGCCCGACGGCGGATCGCTCTACTTCCAGGTCCGCACGGCCCCGCCCGGTATCTGGTCGGGACGCTCCGACATCGTGCAAGGCTACAAGCAGATCCGCAGACTCGACCTCGAGACGGGGCGGGTGGACGAGGTCACGACGGGCCAGGCGGTGCAGCAGGGGCAGACCTCGAGCGGCGGCGGGATCGCGCCCGAACCGTCGCCGGACGGGCAGTGTCTAGCGGATTCACATCCTATTGGGATGATTGACGTTACGAGAACATAAGGTCCGGCTCCCGCCGTCTCGTTCCCGCTGGATCGCGAACTCTCAGGCGCGAGCCCTCCGGCGGTTTTCCAGAGCCGTCCTGAGCTGTCCCTCGTCGGCCTGCTGGTAGCACTGGAGAACCGTTCTGGCCTCCTTCCAGCCGCCGAGCTCGCAGAGCACCTTGAGCGGCTGGTCCATCAGGTCGCTGGCAAACTTGCGCCGCAGCGAGTGCCAACCCCTTCCGCGCTTGCGCTCCAAGCCTGCAAGCCTCTCGGCTCTGCCCCACCACCCTCGCACCACCGTGGGTCCCATGCACTTCGAGGGATTCTTGGGTGCGGGCAGCACCGGAGCCTCCTCGGGTCCCGGGTTCCGCCTCCGTGCCTCCTCCAGGACTTCGAGCGCCTCGGCGGTGACGGGCGTGACGTGCTCGTGGCCCGACTTGTCGTGCTCGGCACGCCAGAGGATTGTCGCGCCTTCGAAGTCGATGTCTGCCCACCGAAGCTGGCGTATAGCTCCGATCCGGTGGCCGGTCTCGTGGGCGAGCACGAGCGCAACGCGGAACCGCCAGTCCAACCGCCCGGAGACTTCGAGCAGCGCGCGGTACTCCTCGTCCGCAAGCACCACCCGGTTCGGGTTCCTCTCGGTGGGCTTCTTGAGGCCCTTGAGCGGGTTCCGGTCCAACAACAGGCGGCCCCGGTCGTCCCTCGACCTTACGGCCCAATTGAGCACCGCGGTCAAGAACTTCAGGTCGTATTCGACCATCCGGTCGCCCACGGGCTTCCCACTCGGTCCGATCCTGCCCGCGCGCCGCTCCCGGATGAAGCGGTCCCAGTCCCTTTGAGACAGGGTGGCCGGGGCGCGGTCCCGTCCGAAGAACCGGAGAAACGTCTTCATCGCCGCCCGGTCGTGTCCCCGCGAATAGCTGCCCTTGGTGGGCGTCACCTCCTCACCGTAGATGTCAAAGAGCGTCCCCAGCGTGAGCGGCTCGGGCTCGGCTTCCGCCTTGCCCACGATCTCCGGCCCGATGAACCCTGCGGCGAATTCGTCCGCCTGCCGCTTCGCGCGCCGCCAGTCGCGGTGTCCAAGCGACCGACTCCGCCTGCGCCCGTTCTCGCGCCACTCAATCTGGAAGTTGCCGGTCTTCGGGTCCGGGAAGATCCTGACCCTGTTCCGGCCCCACTCGCCGGCGCCGTAGCTCCGACGGCTTCGTTTCGTGCGTGCCATCGTTCGATTCCTCCTCGATTCGATGGACCGCACGATCTGCGCGAAGGAAGTATCGCGCAGGGCAGTTGCGTCGTCCAGAGTTGGCGCCCCGTCAGGCGTTGGCGCGGGCGCGCCACGGGGGCGTGAGTTTCTCCGGTCTGTGGTGGAGCCAGATGTGTAAACGCTTCACGTTTACTCTGGCCGGGGGATACCCCCGGACCCCGTACTGCGTCCGCGCGGTGCTCCTGGCCCGTCTCATTCGTGCCATGCGCGCCCACCGCACCCTCGCGGCCGTCGAAGCCGAAATGTCGGGCCACCGAGGCGCGCGGATCCCTCAGCCTTGTGCCGCCTCCATGATCTCGGCCACGTAGTCGTCCAGCCGGGCCATGACCTCGATCACCTCCGTCTTGCTCTCCGCGCTCGCGAGTTCCTTCGACAGATCGAGCAGTAGGCGGCGAACCGCGAGCGGGTCGCCCGCCCCGGTCGGTGGTGCCTTCGGGTCACCCACCCCCACCGCCGACGACACGTCTGGCGCGGTGGGCTCCTCAGCCGTCGTGACCTCCGGCTCCGGCTCCGGCGGCGTCGTCACCTCCGGTGGCGTCGCCTCCGGTGGCGTCTTGCGTTCGGGCGCGGCGGCCCTTGCGAGCCGCGCCTTCACTTGGAGGGGATACTTTGCGTGGAACTGCCGACCCGTGAGTTGCCCGACGGCGGGGTCAATCTCGCGGGCACCCGCGAACAGGTCCGCGTTCGCGATTCCGGGGTTCGCTTCGAGCGTCCGCTCCACATACTCCATGACGGCGGCACCATCCCCCAAAGACGCTGGCGAGGGGGCAGGTGGCGGAACCGCTTTCGGCTGCCGCGCGGGCCGCTTGTGGGGCGCTATCCTCCGGATCGCCGGTAGCCGATACTTGGCGTGAAACTGTTGGAGCGTCAGCTCCCCGACCGACTCGTCGATCTCGCGAGCAACGGCGAACAAGCTGGCGTTCTTCACGCGAGGATCCTTCTTCAGTTCGCCTTCCACGTACTGCACGACGGGATCCTGCAAGCTGTCCATGTCGAACCCTTTCGAGAGGCAGGTCCGCGCCCCGCTGGACACGGATGAGTCGGAGGTCGCTCAATTGTACTCGACCGAGAACGCTCCGACGAGTGTTGGTCGGGCGGCGTGTTGGTCGGGTGGCACCAGTGACGCGGGCGACCCGCGACGTCACGGGGGACGGGGGGCGACGCCCCCGCCCGCGCAATCCACCGTAGCGCGGGGCTGTTCGGGTTCGAAGGGACGGAGTCCCTCGCCAGCCCCTTTGTACCCACAAGGGGTAGGCTGGCTTGCTTGTCGCCCTTAACATGCGACAAGCCAGCCTTGGGACGCCCAAAAAAAACGCTCCACAGCGACGCCCGAGACGGCGGTGGCCGGGCCGTCACGGGCAAGCTGTTCGGCCTCCCGGTCTCCAGACTCACGGACGGGGATGGCGGCGCTCCCCGCTGCGTGTTCGATTCTCACCCTACCCTTACCCCTCGGAGACCCGAGATCGTCGATTCTGAGCAATCCTGTGGCCCGTAGAGTACCCGAAACGCCCCCGGAACCCACGAAAACAGCCTTGGAGCCCCGTCAACGGCTCCCGCACGTCCAATCAGGCCGCGGCATCTGCTCGCCCACCAGCCGTCCGCACGAGTGACGAGGGTGAGGTCGAACCGTTGCCCGCAGCGCATTCGGCTTCTTAGTGTTCGTATCCAATCCGGCTTCGACCGTTCCTTCCCATCCTTCTCGCGCAGGCCCAAGTAATCCATGCGTCTCGATCCCTCGACAACCCGTGGCGTGGACGTGGAGGCGCTGCCCGGAGCCGTCCGGTGAGCAACTCCACCGAGGTCGCCTACAATCTCGCCCTCGCCCGGCTCCTCCGTCACGAGGGGCTGAACGCGCAGGGAGAGCAGCGCCAGAGATTCGGCGAAGCGCGCGGACAGGCGGATTTGTTGCTCGACTTCGACGACTACGCCGTCGTGATCGAGGCGGAGTTCGGCGCGCCCGCCAAGGCCGACGCCGACAAGCGCTTTCCCCCGGACCGGCCCGCGATGGTGGGCGGACTGCCGCTTCGGCTCGCGGTGGCCGTGGGATACCCCGAGCGGCTGGCCGACCTTCCCGAGAGCGACACCGACGCCAACTTGGCGGCCGCCAAGGACCTGACGATCTCCTACCGCTACTACGGCGACAAGTGGGGGCCGAACGCGGTCGGCGGGGTGGCGCTCTTGGCGGAGCAACTGCGCAACTACTGGGTGCAGAGCGACAACGGTGCTCGCATCGAGGAGATCGTCCAGAAGGCTTCGACCGCAATCGATCAGGTCGCCGAGGTGCTGTCCCGGCTGGACCGGAACCGGGGCCGCAAGCCGGAGTCTCCCGGCACCAAGGCGCTCATATGGCTCAACGCGCTGGTCTTTCAGGAGCTGCTGGCGAGCCACCTGGACATGTCGCTCCTGCCTGCCGAGCACCGCCAGAAGACGATCAGCCGCCCCGACCCTGCCGGGACCACCGCAGACCTTGAACGGCAGTGGGAGGAGATCCTTGCGATCAACTGGTGGCCCATATTCCACGTCGCCCGCGAGACGCTTCGGGCAACGCCGGGCTCGCCCGGAACCCATTTGGCCATCGGCGTGCTGATCCGCACCGCTCGCGAGATCGTCGAATCGGGGATGATCCGCCGCCACGACGTGGCCGGTCGCGTGTTCCATCGGCTGCTGGACTCGCGCAAGTTCCTTGCGACCAACTACACGACGATCCCGGCGGCGATCATGCTTGCGGGCCTCGCCTTCGACGAGCGCGGCCCGCGCTGGTCCGAAATCGACTTCGCTTCGGCCGAGTCCGTCGCTGGGCTGCGGATCGTGGATCCGGCCTGCGGCAGCGGCACCCTGCTCATGGCCGCCGCGCAGGAGGTACTCAAGCGGGCGCGCCGTGCCGGAGCGCCCGCCGAACAGGCCCCGACCATCGTGCGGACGATTTTGGAAGAGGCGCTCTATGGCTTCGACGTGGTCCCCGCCGCTATCCACCTTGCCGCCTCCACGCTCTGCATGGCCGAAGCGCGTCAGGTCGTCAAGGACATGAACCTCTGGCGCGTGCGGCACGACGTGACCGACGGCGTTGCCCGCCTTGGAAGCCTCGATTTCCTGTCCTCGTCGCCCAGCCAAGGAAATGCTGCTCGGCTCAGCCTCTTCGACGACGAGAAGCCGTCGATCCGCCGTGTGACCGGCACCGGCGAAGTAGAGGACAGCCGCGTAGGCGGACGGCTAAAGGCCAGAATCAAGGCAGGAGATCACGTAAGTCTAACTGGGACTGCACGATCTGCCACTCCTGTCGTTGTACTGGACCCTGCTGGACCGTGCGGGGAAGGCGGGAAAACCGGAACTAAATGGCGGGACTTCCCGGCGGTGCTGGGCGATCGGCACGGTGTCAGCCGCCACTTGAACGACGCGACCGCAGGTACTCCAAGGCCCGTTCCAAAGCTTCGTCGAGTTTCTTCTTCAGATAGGGGTTCGGGCCAAGCGCTCGGGCCTCGTAGTGACCCATGAGCCAGTTGCCAAACGGCTCCTCGCGGTATGATCGGTCATCCAGTCGGGCCATCAGAATGTCATGCAGGCTGCTTCCGCCTGCAAGAAGTGTCTCCAGCGACTCAGCGTCTCCCACATCCGCCCATTGAACCGGCTTGGCCTTCCAGTCCTCAAGCACTACCTGCTGCCGCATCCGTTGCTCGACGAGCTGATACACCATGAAGTCGTTTGGCATCGTCTCCAACGTGACGATCAAGGGCAGGTAGTGTTCGATATTGGACGGATCGGCACCCACCTGTTTGAGCTTCCCTTCCTCAATGAGCCGAATCGTGCCAGCGAACTGCTCCGCGGAGTCTCCGACGATATCGTCGATCTTCTCGGATAGGGCATCGACATCGCCGGCTGTCCAGACCGAGAGGGGCAACAGCGTTGCCTTGGCCTCGATCAGCACCACCGATCCCTCGTAGACGATCACTCCGTCGCATTTCTTCGATCCTGCGAGCGCCGGGCCATCCAGAAAGTCCGGCCCGACGTAGCGACCGGATTCCTTCGGAAAGACACGACGAAGCAATGTGTCGATGTAGTCCTCGAAGACGGGTCCCATGTAGTCGAGGAATTCCTTGCTGGCCTTTCGGTCCTCGAACCGGTTGAGAAAAATGTAAAACAAGCCTCGGGTCATCTTGCGATGGAGGAACGCGACCGACGGGCAATACGCCTCGCCGTCGTGAACCACGACTGGTGTTTCTCCAAGCGGCAGGGGATCGAAGACGCGAAGGTCGTCGGCCCCGCACCCGTCGATCATCAGTTGCTCGCGGAGCGTATCCGCTCGCGCGGCGAACAAGGCGAACACTGCCCGTTCCTCATCGGGACTCAGATCGAGAGGCTCAAGGAAGGTGTCAACCGTCAGAAGCACTTTCGGGTCGTCGGTCTTTGTCTGCGCAAGGGCACCGAACATCGCCACGGAAGCCAAGTCGGGCGGAACGCCCGTGAGTCGCTCAAACAGGTCGGGCAGGTTGACGTATCCGGGCTCGCCGCTAAGGCGCGGTCGGTCCGTCAGGTACAGGTCGTGCGCGCGAGCGATGGCGTGTTGGAGACTACCGCCTCCGTGAAACAGCCGATTGGGCACGAAATGACTGACCCAGCGATCGAGGTCGGCTCGTTCACGGATGCCTTGGGGCAACTCGTAGCTTCTCGTGTGAAGATTGATCAGGTCGTTGACCATGAGCATGGCTTCGCCGAACGCTTGGAGAGAAGACGGGCCGTTCGCCGGGTCTGCTGGAGGTACTGCGAGCAGTGCGATCTTCGCTGCGGTCACAACCTGAAGTTCGTGGAACACCTTGACAATCGGGGGAGCGCCGAACTCGGAATCCGCGATCCTTGAGCGCCAAGCTGTGATGTCGCGGTCGAGCCGAACCGGGTCGGCGAATACGAGAGACACGATGTCGGCTTGGGCTTGAGCACATCATCGCCGCTGGGCATCGAGATTCTCCAACTGATCGCGCCGAGGGTCGCAAGCACCGTCTCAAGGCCGTAGGGCCGAAGCCGCGCAACGACATCATCATACGTCGCGGCTGGCGCGTACAGGTCGGACCAGGACACCCACACATGGTAGTTTTCCATTACGCCCGGAGTCGGATCCGGGGGAGGGTGGCTGAGATTCGCGGGATGGCTCTCGGGAAGGAAGAGACCGCTGGAGGGAGATCGGTAGAATGCGTAGTCGGGCTTTGGAAAGGGACGCCAAGGGTCACTGGGCATTGGGGTCTACACGTCCCGGGTCGCGAAGGGGCTGGCCCTGGCTGCGGTGGGGGCGGGCCGCGGTTCAGCAAGGCCGACAGCCACTGGGCATGGGGCTCGGCCGGGTCGGCCCCCACAGGGTTCGCCTTCACTCAGCAGTTGTGTCATAGGGACCGAGAAAGCGCTCGCCGTCGAAGTGGATGAGGTGGCTCGGGGCGTCGGCGCACCACACTTCGGTTTCCCAAGAGATATCGGTCAGGTAGCGAGCCATCACCTTCCGATCCGGAAAGGCTGTGACGTAGATGAGCCCAGCCCGCGCCGTACCGAACAGGTCGGCCAACTCGTTGTGGCGCTTGGCATCCATCGGTCCATGGCTGGTGACCGCCTCCACGAGGAGGAGCCAGTTCTTCTCACCGAAGTACAGCACCACATCCGGCATTTTCCCGTGCCTATCGACGGTGACGCCAAGGCGCGCGAGGCGCTCCTCGTCGAAATGCCCCACCTTGTCTCCGGTGTCGCCCACATAGATGACTTCCGCTCCGGGCGCGAACCGCGGGGCGAACGATTTGAGGATGTCCCGGATGAGTTCACTGTGGGCACCCGGCGTCAGCGTGACTTCCCGGCGCTTCGCCACCTTCACCGGAATCATCTGCATCTGCCGATCCTGCGCCCATTTGGCTGCGAGCGGGGTTCCGATTTCGAGCCATCTCTCAACCGCCGCATCCCACTCGCGCGTGCCGTAGGCCACGATCATCCGCAAGGCTTCCTCGCTGACCTGGTAGCAGGCATTTGGGCTGTTGACGGGCCGGGCGGGATCGTCGGGATTGTAGTGTGCGATGCCGGCTTCCACGAACTGATGCATCGTCTGGCGTCGGAACGTCTCGCGTGTATTCGGCGCGTACTCCCGACCGTAGTGCTCCCGAGCGTAGTCCATGATCGGCGTGATGCCCATGAGTGGCCGCCGCAGTTCATACCACTCACCGGAAGGCTTGAGATCGACCAAGGCGAGGAGCGTCAACGCCGAGCGGTCGTTCTGCTGGCCGCGTGGCATCCCTAGTGCCTTGAGGATCGTGATCGCCTCGTCAATCTTCTGCTGTGCCGCCAGCGGGTTCTCGTCGCGTGCCATGTGTGCGATCTCTCCTTCGATGATCGTGTCGATTGCCTGCTGCGATAGCGTAGGGGCATCGTGCTGTCCTCCGAGCCGTTCGAGGGTCGCGCGATCCGGGTAGCGTAACCGCCTCAAATCGGTCGCGTTGACCTGGGTATGCCCGTTGAACTGCCTGAAATAGCGGTCTACCAACGAGCAGTTGAGGAAGAGGGCGAGCCCCTCGGCGAGATTCCCGGGCATGCCTTCGCGACGCTCGTGAAACACGTTCAGATGGTTCTCGAAACCGACCAGTTCACCGGGGAGGTCCGAGCCATAGATGGCCGCGATGATCCGCCGCCGCTCCTCCTTGGAAGTGAACCGCCGCACTACGACGTAGCTTCCCTCGTTGGGCCACAGCCACCTTCGGCTGTCGTCGGACACTCGGATGGCGTTTGGCTTGCGCATGACCTTGGGCCAAGAAACGCGCCCACCCCGGAAATGCGCGGGGTAGAGGAGCGGTGCCGCACCGTTCTCCGGCTCCGCGCGAAGGTCATCCTTGAGACGGAAATCGACCACGGGTCCCGTGGACACCTCGACTCCGATATCCCCAAGGGTCGCCGTGAAGTAGGCCATGCGGTCCATGATGCGCTGTTCGATGCCGTCGGCGGCGATGTGTACGAAGCGGTCGGGATCGTCTTCGCGAATCACCGAACTCAGGGGAATCGTGCGCTGCGTGAGGTCTTCCGCGGCGCGCATGCTCCGTGCTGGGTCGGGTTCCAATGCGCTCCCGGAACTCGTCGTAATCGTCACATCGTGTGCGGGACCACCCTTGACTGCATGGACGATGATGTTCTCCTGGAGCACGTCGTCGTCCCTAAACGCATGATCGCGCCGGTCGAACAGGTGGATGTGGCGCAGACGCATCATGGCGAAGAACTGTCGCCGGAACGGCTTGAAATAGGGACCATTGCAGAACGAACGCGGGATGATGGCGACCATCTCTCCGCCTTCGCGCAGGTGTTTCGCCGCCACGAACATGAACCCGGTGTACAGATTCGATGTTTCGAGGCCAGCGCTACGCAGGGCTTCTCGGTGCGTTGAGCCCGTATTGATCTTTCGGTAGGGTGGATTGAGGATGGCGTGGGTGAAGCCGGAGTCGTTGCCGGGGCCGTCGAACAGCCCAGGCTGCCGGGCTACCCCATGCTCAAGGATGAAATCCTCTTCGAGGAGTCTGCTAGTCACATTAACCTGCTCCCTTCGGCAGCGTCCCTCCACCTGCCGGAGCGTGTCTGCGAGATAGCTCGACAGCACTGCGTCGATCTCGTAGCAGACGAACTCCACCGAGCGCTGGCCAGCCGTCTCCGCGCAAATCCGTTCGCCGACCGCGGCGGTCAGAGATCCGACCCCCGCACCCGGATCGAGGACACGCAGGTCTCCGCGTATTTCGGAGAACAGGCTCGCCATGAACCGGCTGATCGGGACTGGCGTCATGTACTGGCCGAGTGCGGCGCGTCTCTTGGCATCAAGCTTCAGCGAGGCATCGATCCGAAAGAAGTCAACCGCCTCGGCAAGCGCGACATCCCTCATGCCTGATCCCGCCTCCGGCTCGGGCCAAGATCAAGTGAGAATGGATCACCGAGAGCAAGGTTGCTGGGAGGATCAGCCGCGCAGGTGCGGCTCCTCGGCCAATTCATCTCCGTGTGACCTCCTGTTCGGGTGAGCCGCCAGTACCACCCAAACATAGCTTGGGCTGGCCGGGTGCGCCGCCGGGACTCCCGCCGCAACCTTGGCCGTTGCGCTGATTCGGAAGAGATCGAAGGGGGGCGGAGCCACCCCTCTCCAGCCCCTTTGTACCCACAAGGGCGGAGGCGGGTATCCGGGTCCGCCGAAACCCGATCCGCGAGGACGGCGTAGAGGTGGACGGCCGCATCGTCCAAGGGACGGATCCACGGTTCCATGCGGGCTGGCGGCTCGGAGCGCGTTTGCCGAGCCCCGGCGCTTCCACCCGTGGCGTTCTGGCGTGTGAAATCGACGTGGGGGTGCGATTCACAGTTTGGGGCTCTCGGGATTCACACGGGCCTTGCCACTCATCCACAGGGAAGGTAACGCCTTGCCGTTCGGCCGTCCGGCCGCCCGTTGCCGAACGGGCCACAGGGGCCGGGTCGGGAGCGACCCCCCTCACCGAGGGCTCGGTGCGGCGTAGCGCCGAGTGTGTTTTCACAACTCGTCCCCCACCTCCCGGGGGTCGCTCCCGGACCAGCAGTCCCATGCGGGAAGGCCATCGAGTCGGCGCGCTGTGAGTACATCGTGCCCGTTTTTCCGGAACAGTCACGATCCGATGTCGTTACTTGTCCGCCCATGGGCGACGCTTCGAGACGCGTGGGGAAGATCGTTTAGATTGCGACTCCGTGATGGGTTGCGTTTGGACCACTGACCTTGTCGGGCCTGAAGGTTGCTTCCGACCGCGAGAGAGAAACTGATGGACCACGACATGCTCTGGATCAACGAAGGCTTCGTATTGGACGAAGCCGGGAATCTGATCACGACATCGTACATCGATCTGCGCCCTCCCGGAGACAGGACGGCAGTCCGCACCTTGATCAAGGGCTGTCGCCGGGAACATGCACTGGAGGACAGTCCGACGATCCTCATATCCCCGGTTCGCGAGTTTCGAGAGAAAGGCAAGAACCTGATTCGGGACGAGCAGGAAGGCATGGCGACGGTCGAGCAGGAGATCGAGGAGCCCGAAACGCCGGCCGAACTCTTCCAGCGCCGGAGGCTCGCGGACGTTGACGAAGCGGTTGAACTCCTTGACTCATGGACGAGCGTGCGCCACCGGCGGACAAGTCGCCGTATGCACCGTTCCAGCGGACGCGTCTCCTTCGCCAAGGAGTGGTGGATATTCTCGACATCGATCAGACCCGAGACGGACGAGCAGTGGGCAGCCTGGGAGGCCGACATCGATCCGGAATACGATCACAAGTCGGAAATCGGACAGCCCGCCAAGTTCGCCGAGGCGCTGGCCCGCATGGTGACCGAACAGCTGGGTCCTCAGGGCGGCGATGCTTGGATGCGGGGGTCAGTCGGAGACGGGCGAGATGCGGCGCCGCGAACCAAGCACCCGGCGCAGCAGGTTTTCCATGGGCCGATCGTTTACGACGACCGGTTGTATGAAACGCTCACGCAGGAGGCCGACGAGGCGACGAGAATCGCGGCTTCGATGTTCACGAAGCGAGAGAAACACGCGACGCTGAGGGAGTACCGCTTCGTGATCCTGAGCGACGGCGAGGTTACCGAGAACGTGTCGCTAAGCATCTCCGGGATGATGCGGGACGCGTTGCCGGCAGGGCCATCGGCGCTGGTGCGACCGGCAGGCCGGATTGCGGCAACGATCGCCTCGCCGGAGGTGTCATCCTCGCCAACGAGAGGATCGACGAAGCTCCATGGCGGGCGGATGACGGCTAAGCGGCGCGTCAGATATCTGGACACGATGCGGTCGGAGAGACGGAAAGCGGATGGAACGGTTTCGTCCGCCGAGACCACGGAGCGGGAGCGCGTGCATGAGAAGACCGTGAAGTGGGATCCAAGTGCAGCCAGGCCGGCGCCCGACGCGGGGGAGGCGATGGACGGGAGAGCCGACGGCGACAGCCGCGGCAGGCAGGAGCGGCCGATGTCCCCCGATGGCCTCGGTCCGGAAACGACGGATGAAGACGCCATCCGAGAGATCGCGTTCGCCAAACCGGAATCCCGGGGGGAGGTGACCGAATCCGGCCCGTTCACGGTCGTGCGCGGCACCGGGCGAAGCGGCGGATCACTTGAGGAGATGCTCACGAAGATGTTGAACGATCCCGCGTCTCCGATGCCCGCGTCATCGGAGTCTTGGGCGGAGGACAAGCTCGGCAGGGAGGAGTTGCTGGAAATCCACGGGTGGATGGCGACTTTGGCGCACAAGGTCGAGCGGGTCGCCATCGAGCAACGCGAAGCGGCGTCGAGCGCCTGTTGGCAGGCCATCCAGTGCATCCGCAACATCTACGTGCGGCTCGGCAATATCGTGGATGCCGTGGCGATCAAGCGGCAGCGCTTCGTCGTACTCGATCTCAAGGCCTCGGTGGAGTCCAGGGCGACCGGCCGCATTGTCGTGGCGCCGAGCGGTGCCTACGCGTATTCCCTCAAGGCGCCGAACAAGGGGATGGTCGGTCACAGCGACGGTGAGGCGGGAAGGATCTTCCCGGTCCTGAGTTTGGACGAGTTCGAGTCGTTCGGTTGGTCGCCGAAGGACGACTGACACAGGGCCGCCACGGTAGCCCGAGCATCCGCCCGAGGCGCGATCTTGTGCGGCGGGCCGACGGAGTCGAACGTGACCGGGACGTGTTGCTCCACCCTCTTGAGGAAACGGCTCGGTGGCCTTCCCGCCCAGGGATCGCTGTTGGGGGAGCGACCCCAGAAGGGGGCGGGGACGAGCGTGTGAAAACGCGCACCGCCCCGCGCCCGATCCGGGCACCTGTGCCCCTGGGGTCGCTCCCCACCAAGCCCCAAGCGGCTCTTGCGCCCCGGCCGGCCGCACGGCGAAGCCGCAAGACGTTGCCGCGCCAGCGTATATACAGGCCGGGCGGTGCGCATCACCGAAGCGCCAAAATGTGCATCGACCCCCGTTGTCTCTTGCACACCTCCGGTACGGCCCAGCACATCAGGACTCCCACCAGATTCGAGCCCCCGCCAGCCGGTCCGAACTCCATGTCTTGACGCTTTCCGTCAGCCCCCGCCCCGCACGCCTGCGCGCCCGGTTCTCAAGGGCGATGGCGTGCTTCAAAGCGGCGTTCAGGCCACCGTATTCGTCGAGGGTGCGGACATCTCCCGCGAGGATGGCCTGCTCGATGCGGGCGAGGTCGCGCCGGGTGCCTTTGTCGATTTCGGACGGGCGCGGATACCGCGACCAGTTGGCCAGCACCCGGCTCGTCCTCCCGTACTCCTTCCATCTCCGGACGACCGCCACCACCTCGATCTTGAGACCCAGGTCCCAGAGCGCCTTCCAGAGATCGCCGTGCTTCGCGCCCCACGAGCGGATCGCCGTCGCGGTCTCGTAACCCGGTTCGGCGTAGACGAAGACCGCGCGCTCCGTGTCCAGCGCGATGGGCAGCCCGAGCGGGAAGAAGCGCCGGAGACCCCCGAGCGCGCCCCTGTAGACCCGTTGGGGAAGAAGCTCCCGCTCGATCCCGAGCGCCTCGAAGGCGGCCACCCGGTCGGCTTCGGTGGGCAGCCACGGAAGGCGGGGATGTTCGAGCGCGTAGTCGAGCCCGAGCAGGCGCCGCATCATCACCTCCGGCGACGTGATCCTCCGGCGGCGGCGGTCCCCCAAGCCGAGCGCCTTGTAGATCGGGCGACCGTGGATCCGGCAGATCCGCCCGATGCCCTTGATGCCGGGCGGCTTCTCCTCGATGGCCACGCCCTGGGCGATAAGCTTGCGGACGGCGCGGCCCACCTTTTCATGGTGGCACCCGAGGAAGCTCGTCCACTGCACGCGGGTGAACACGCCGCCGTGGCAGCAGGCGAGCGCGATCCATTCGGCGCGCCGTCCCTTCCAGCCCAAGGGCTCCAGCGCCCTCGCATGTTCCTTCTGCTGGACGACCCGTACGCTCTCCGCGGGGCTGAACTGCCGATCCGGTGTATCCATGCCCGAAACGGTGACCAGTCTTGCGCGGACAAGTCAACCTGTCGGGAGCGGCTCGGACTCCGAGACTGTCCCAGTGTCCGGTACTGCCCGGGGGGCATTCCCGGCTGCCGCCAGGGCACCGGCCCGGTCCGGGGCAGCGTCTCGCCTATTCTCGACGGACACCGGGAACATCGGAGTCCGCGGCTTGTTTGCCCGAGCAGCCGGAGGTCGGGCATCTTTGAACACGAGGATGGTGATTGACGCCCGACATGGAAGGACGACACGAACGAGAATGCCCGCAGCCGACGCGACCCGAGATCTGACGGACAATCCTCTGCCTCCGCGCGCCGTAGGTAGCGCGAGACCGGTGGGTTTGATGGCGGTGGCGGCCGCCGCACTGTTCCTGGCGGTGCTGGGGTCGTGCGATTCCGATCCCGTGGTCGAACCGGTGCCGTCGCTTCAGATCGTGCCGGACTCCTTGACCCTTACTCACATCGGACACCAGTTCGCGTTCTCGATTCGGGGCGGCGGCGGGCCGGAATCAGGCGCGGTGCGCTGGAGCAGCCGGGACACGACGGTGTTCGTGGTGGACGCGGACGGGACGGTGACGGCGCGCGGCAACGGCACGGCGGGGCTGCTGGCGGAGCGGGGCAGGCAGTGGAGCCAAGCGCTTGTGCGCGTGCAGCAGGCCGCAGCGGCCTTGGAGACGGTCGGGGACGGGCAGGAGGCGGTCGTCGGGACACCGCTCTGGCGGCCGGTGGGGGTGCGGCTTCTGGATGCTGGCGGCACGCCGGTTTCGGCGGCGAAAACGGTGCGGTTCGACGCATCGGTCCACGGCGGCAAGGCGAGCCCGGCGGAGGTGCTTAGCGACAGCGCGGGAATGGCGTGGACGGAGTGGACGCTGGGCGGGACGCTGGGCGCCCAGACGCTTGTCGCGTCGGTAGCCGGAGGCGCGCGGGCGGAGATCAAGGCGCTGGCGCTGCCGGACGAGGGCGTCTGCGCGCGGACGCCCGAAGTGGCCGATGAGTTGGTGAGGCGGGCGGGGGCGGCGGACTGTGCGGGGGTGACGGAGGAGCACCTTGCGGTGATCGGCAATCTGGATCTGGGCAGCCGGGGCATTGCGACCCTGCGGAGCGGCGACTTCGCGGGCTTGTCGAATCTGGAGGTGCTCAGTTTGTCACGGAATCAACTGACGGCGCTACCGCCCGACATTTTCACGGGGCTCGGCAGCCTGAGGTCAGTGTGGCTGATCTTCAATCACCTGGCGGCGTTGCCGCCCGACATCTTCGCGGGCTTGGCGAACCTTGAGAGGTTGCGGCTGCACTACAATCAGTTGGCTTCATTGCCGCCGAGCATCTTTGCGGATCTGCCTCGACTGGACAATGTGGATTTGAGCAACAACGAACTCAGGGCGTTGCCGCCGGGCATCTTCGCGGGCATGACGCAGTTGCGCGAGGTACGGCTGGGCAACAACGAACTGACGACGCTGCCCCTGGGGATCTTCGAGGATCTGGCTGCGCTGGAGGTTCTTGCCCTGGACTACAACCGGCTGTCGGATCTCCAGCCGGAAACCTTCGCGGGTCTGGTGAACCTGCAACACCTGAGGCTGTACGGTTCGGTCGCTCACAACAAGCTGGGCGAGCTGCCGCCGGGCATCTTCGATAGCCTGTCGCAACTGCGGAGCCTAGATCTGCGCGACACCCACCTGTCGTCCCTGCGACTGGGCGTCTTCGACCATCTTGAGCGGCTGGAGGTCTTGGATATTTCCAGCAACCCGCTGTTCGACCTGCCGCCCGCTGTGTTCGACCGGCTGGGGGCTCTGAGGGAGCTGCACATCCGCGGCATCCGCGTGTCCCGGCTCAGGCCTGGGGTGCTTGCCGCGCTACGGAGGCTTGAGTACCTGGATGTGGCGGGCAACCGCCTCGAAGCTCTGCCTTCCGGCACCTTCGCGGGCATGGATCGATTCGAGCGGTTCCAAGGCGTTAACAACCCCGGCGCGCCGTTCCCGGTCGCGGTGGAGTTCGCGCGAACGGATGCGGCCGACACGCTGGCGCCCGGCCCGGCGCGGGTGGTGATGAGGGTGCCGGACGGGGCTCCGTTCGGCTTCCGCATCCCGGTCTCGGTTCAGGGCGGCAGGGCATCCCGAACGTGGTTCGAGGTGGCGGTCGGCGACACGGCGAGCACGCCGCTGGTGGTCGGGCCACCGTCCGGTGGCGCGGGAGCGGTGCACGTCAGCTTCGGCCAGCCGCCGGGGCTGCCCCCGCGCTACGACGGCCTTGAGGTGGTGCCGGGCGCGCAGATGGTCCTGTTCGCCGAGTCGGACAACCGCTCGCCGGTATACCGCGAGTCGGCTCCGGCGTATTGGCTTCAGGCTGGCGGTGCGTCCGAGCCGTTGCCGCTCGGTCCCTACTTCTCCGATCCCGACGGCGACTCGCTGTCCTACGCGGTCGAGACGAGCGACGGAACGGTAATCGAGGGACGGATCGAAGGCGAAGTGCTGTGGATGGAGCCCCGGGGCGAGGGCGAAGCGGCACTCGTGGTTACGGCGACCGATCCGGCCGGTTTGGCGGCACGCCAGTCTTTGGCGGTGCAGGTGGCGCCAGCCGTCGACCCGGACCGGTTCAACATCGACCTGATCTTCGAGCCTGGGTTCACCGACGAGCAGAAGGCGGCGATGCGTCGGGCGGCGGACCGCTGGGAGGAGGTGGTGGTCGGCGACCTCCCGGATGTGCCTATCGACGGGTACATGGACACGCATGGCGAACACGGTCCCCGCATGGTCGGCGTCGTCGACGATCTTCTGGTGCATACGGTGTGGGCACCCGGTAATTCGATTACCCACGCTTGGGCGGCGGGCGAGCGCGAAGAATCCGGGCTGCCTTTCTATGGCGGAGCCAGCTACAGAACTCTCGCCGCACAGTGGAGTCTGGACCTGTTTCGCGAGGTCGGCCAGCATGAGATGGGGCACGTCCTGGGGCTGCTCGGACCCGGATGGGGATTCAGAAGGGAGATCGGATCCCCGCCCGAGTGGTACTTCACCGGCCCACTGGCGGTCGAGGCGTTCGACGCGGCCGGGGGTTCGGCCTACAACGGTCCGAAGATCCCGATGGACGAATACGGCGTCCATTGGCGGCGCAACGTGTTCGGCGAGGAGATCATGTCGTCGAACGCTGACGTGATCAGCGCGATCACGCTTCAGGCGCTCGCGGACATCGGGTACGAGGTGGACCTGACGAAGGCGGACGAGTACAGGTTGCCCGGAACGGGGGGCGCGGCGGGCGACGCGGCTTCGGACGGGCCGGAGAGGAACGCGTTCGAACTGACCGACGCCATCCTCCGGCTGCCGGTGGTCGTCGTGGACGAGAACGGCAAGGTGGTGCGGGTGATCCGCGACTGAATAGACAGCGCCAGTCGGTTCGCCGGATCCGTCCCGGCCGATTGCTGTCGCGATCCTGCGCGCGTCCCGATTCGGATGATCCGGGCTGGGCTTGTGCTTTCGCGCCTTCCCCTTACCTTCCGTCGTTCTCGCGCCGCCGGAGCGTCCGGCGGCCCACGCCAGCCTCCGACCCTCCCCCCACAGGACGCACCGACCGATGCGCCTTTCCCCCACTCTTTCCGCCCTGCCACCCGTGCGCCCTGGCGGTGCCGCCAACCCCCTCTTCCCGCGCGCTGTGGTCCGGTCGCTTGCGGTTGTCCCGCTCGCCGCCCTCGCGCTCGCGGGGGCCACCAGTCCGGCCGCCGCCTCTCCTCCCGCCACCGGAGCATCCGCTGTTGCCGACACGCTGCGCGTGACGCTTGCCGCGCCGGAGGGCGGCTCGGTGGCCGAGGGCTCGGAGGGCAGCTTCGACGTCTCCGTTGCTGGCAGCACCGCGGACGGAGCGGTGACGGTCCGATACTCGGTGTCAGGCACGGCCACGGCGGGCACGGACTACCGGGCGCTGTCGGGCGAGGTCACGGTGGCCAAGGGACAGAACGGCGCGCGGATCGTGCTCTCCGCGCTCGACGACGACATCCTGGACCACGGCGAGACGGTGGTGCTGGCGCTCACGGGTGCGAGCGGCGCGGCCACGGCGGTGGTGGACCCCGCCCCGGCCACGGCGACGATCGCCGACCACGGCACGGTGACGGTCGAGATCACCCCGATGAACGACACGCTGCCGGAGGGCGCGGCGTGGAACTCGATGGTGACGCTGTCCTCGGCGGTGGCCGAGCGGGTGTCGGTGGGCTGGCGCACCAGCGACGGCACTGCGTTGGCGGGCTCCGACTACGAAGGGATGAAAGGCAGCGTCGTCTTCGAGCCGGGCGAGCGCTCGAAGACGATCAGCGTGAGGACGCTGGAGGACGACGAGTCCGAGCCGGTCGAGATGTTCTACGTCGCGCTCGACCCGGCGGTCGCGGCGACCGCAGCGGCGGGCGGAGCGGGAGCCTGGGCGGGCAACGGCCTGCGGATCGACCTGCAACAGCGGTTCGGGTTCATCGAGTGCACCGTCGAGTTTCTGGACGGTCGGATCGATCGCGCCGTCGACGAGAACGAGCGGGCGGGCACGGACGTGGGCGCTCCGGTGACGGCCCCCACGGAGAGCATCGCCTTCTACAAGCTGAGCGGGGGATCGGGGCTCTTCGCCATCGACGATGTGACGGGGCAGATCAAGACCACTGCCCGCCTCGACCACGAGAAGAGGAGTTCCTACGTCGTCAGCGTCAGCGTGCACGATGCCTGCGGCGCCAGCGACACCACGGACGTCGCCATCAATGTCAACAACTTGAACGAAGCGCCGACGGTCAATGCCGGGAAAGATCAGACCGTCAAGTCAAATGAAATGGTGACGCTGAGCGGCACGAGCACCGATCTCGACGGCGACGACGCTACGTGGGGCACCCCGTCGCACAAGTTCGCGTGGGTGCAGACCAAGGGCCCGACTCCGACCGACGGGCTGAAGGATGCGAACAAGAGGACGGCGACCTTCAAGGCACCTCTTGTGGCCCAGATTACTGATTTGGTCTTCAAACTGACGGTCACCGATGGTGGCCCTCTCAGCCACACCGATGACGTGACGATCACAGTGAGACCGCCGGATAACAAGCCTCCAGAGTTCGAGAAGGAGAGCTACTCCTTCACGACGGACGAAGCGGTCTCGGTGGACGCCAGGGTGGGCCGGGTACACGCGACGGATCCCGAGGGCGGATCGGTGGAATACTCGCTGTCGAATTCGTCCTACTTCAAGATCGGCCTGTCCTCGGGGTGGGTCACGGTGAAGGCGCAACCGCCAGCAGGCACCTACAGGCTCACCGCCACGGCGAGGGATTCCGTCGATGCGGAAGGTACGGCGAAGGTGACGATCCAGGTCAACAAGGTGGTCCCGCCGAACAAGCCTCCGGAGTTCGACCAGGAGAGCTACTCCTTCACGACGGACGAAGCGGTCTCGGTGAACACCGAGTTGGGCCGGGTACACGCGGAGGACCCGGAGGGCGGACGGGTACGGTACTTCTTGTCGAGTTCGTCCTACTTCAAGATCGGCACCGGCACCGGCGCGATCACGGTAAAGGCGCAGCCGCCAGCGGGCACCTACAGGCTCACCGCCACGGCGAGGGATTCCGTCGATGCGGAAGGTACGGCGAAGGTGACGATCCAGGTCAACAAGGTGGTCCCGCCGAACAAGCCTCCGGAGTTCGACCAGGAGAGCTACTCCTTCACGACGGACGAAGCGGTCTCGGTGAACACCGAGTTGGGCCGGGTACACGCGGAGGACCCGGAGGGCGGACGGGTACGGTACTTCTTGTCGAGTTCGTCCTACTTCAAGATCGGCACCGGCACCGGCGCGATCACGGTAAAGGCGCAGCCGCCAGCGGGCACCTACAGGCTCACCGCCACGGCGAGGGATTCCGTCGATGCGGAAGGTACGGCGAAGGTGACGATCCAGGTCAACAAGGTGGTCCCGCCGAACAAGCCTCCGGAGTTCGACCAGGAGAGCTACTCCTTCACGACGGACGAAGCGGTCTCGGTGAACACCGAGTTGGGCCGGGTACACGCGGAGGACCCGGAGGGCGGACGGGTACGGTACTTCTTGTCGAGTTCGTCCTACTTCAAGATCGGCACCGGCACCGGCGCGATCACGGTAAAGGCGCAGCCGCCAGCGGGCACCTACAGGCTCACCGCCACGGCGAGGGATTCCGTCGATGCGGAGGGTACGGCGAAGGTGACAATCAAGGTGAACAGGGTTGTTACTCCACCCGACTGCACGGTCGGCGTAGAGAACCACAGCTTTGGGGTGTACAGCGACGAGACGGTGGTGGGGACGGTGCAGGGTTGGACGCAGGGTTCGGACTGCGGGTCGCTGCGATATGAACTGAGCGGGGCGGACGCGGCGCCGTTCTCGATCGGACAGTCGAGCGGCCGAGTGACGGTGACGGGCTCGCTGAGTGTGAGGACGTACGTTATGACCGTGAAGGTGCGGGACGGCAACGGACACGCTTCGGCCTCGGCGACGCTTACGGTCGGGGTGACTGATCGTCCACCGACGGCCGTGGCTCCGGTGTTCGGTCGGACGAGCTATTCCTGGGCGGTTCACGACACGGCGTCGACTGGCCATGTCGTCGGCACGGTGACGGCGACGGACGGCAACCGGGACCGCCTCACCTATGCCCTGTCGGACACCAGCCGGTTCAAGGTTGGAAGAGCGAGCGGGGTGGTCACAGTGGCCGTCGCCCCGCCGGCCGACACCTACAAGCTCAAGGCGTTCGCGACCGATCCGGGAGGGCTTGCCGATACCGCCGCCGTGACGATCACGGTCACGACCCCGCCTCCGACGAACCGCGCTCCGGTGATCGAGAGCGTTATCCCGGCGCGCGCGGTGGTGGCCGGAGACTCGGTGGCGGTGAGGGTGTCGCCGCACTTCAGCGATCCCGACAAGGACGCGCTGACGTACACGGCATCCTCGTCCGCCCGGACCGTGGCGACGGTGAGGGCAAGCAATGACACGGTGTGGGTCCGGGGTGTGTCGAAGGGGACCGCCGACATTACGGTCACCGCCGCGGATCCGCGCGGTCTGTCCGTTTCGCAGGCCTTCAGCGTGACCGTGAGTCAGGGGAACGGCGCGCCCGAGATTGTGCGGCCGATTCCGCCGATGAAGTTCGCGGCGGGCGACTCGATGGTGGTGGACGTGTCCCGATACTTCCGGGACCCGAACAACGACGCGCTCACCTATGAAGCCCAGTCGTCGAACGAGTCGGCGGCGACAGCGAGGGTGAGCGGGAGCAAGGTGACAGTGAGGGGCGTGTCTCCCGGCGAGTCGCGGGTGACGGTGACGGCCCGCGACACGCACGGCGCTTCGGTGTCTCAGGGCTTCGAGGTGACGGTCGAGGAGGCGAACGAAGCGCCGGAGGTGGTGAAGCCGATTCCGACGATGACGCTCGCGCCGGCGGAGTATGGAGTGGTGGACCTGTCGGGGCACTTCTCCGACCCGGACGATGACGACCTTGAATACGGCGCGGTCTCGTCGAACGAGGCGGTGGCGACGGTTCGGGTGCGGGAGGACCGGCTGACGGTGACGGGCGTGCTCCGGGGGCACTCGCCGGTGACGGTCACGGCGAAGGACGGGCGCGGCGGGTCGGTGTCGCTGGAGTTCGTGGTGACGGTTCCCAACCGCGCGCCGGAGCGGCTGGGCACGATTCCGGACCGGACGATCGAGCGGGGCGACACGGCGAGCGTGGCGGTTCCGGGATACTTCGGGGACCTTGAGGGCGACACGCTGACGTACACGGCGGTCTCCTCGGACGGAGACGTGGTGGCGGTGGGCATGGCCGGGGACCGTGCGAGGTTCGAGGGCCTCAAGAAGGGCACCGCGAAGATCACGGTGACGGCGGACGACGGGCACGGCGGGCGCACGAACCAGGAGTTCGCCGTGACGGTCGAGGGCGCGAACGGGCCGCCCGAGGCGGTGGGCGCGATCCCGGCGCTGACGGTCGCTCGAGGCGAGACGGCGGTGGTGGACGCGTCGCCGCACTTCCGGGATCCGGACGGGGACACGCTGCGGTACGAGGCGTCGTCGTCGAACGAGGCGGCGGCGACGGTGAAGGTGAGCGGGAGCGAGGTGTCGGTGACGGGCGTGTCTCGGGGCGAGAGCCTGGTGACGGTGACGGCGCGGGACCCGGAGGGAGCGTCGGTCTCGCAGACGTTCCTCGCGACGGTGCCGAACACTCCGCCGGTGGCGGCGGGCTCGCTCGATCCGTTGACGCTGGACCACGGCACGTCGGCGCTGGTCGAGGTGTCGAGCGCGTTCAGCGATCCCGACGGGGACAGCCTCGCCTACCGGGCGTCCTCGTCGGACGGGGACGTGGTCCAGGTGGCGGTGAGAGGGCGTCGAGTGGGGGTGAACGGCCTGAAGCGGGGCGAAGCGACCGTAACCGTGACGGCGGAAGACGGCCACGGCGGCACGGTCGAGCAGGCGTTCGAGGTGACGGTCCGGAACGCGGCGCCGAGGTTCGGCCTGCCGGCCTACGAGCGCGAGGTGGCGGAGAACTCGGCGGCGGGCACGGCGGTCGGCGATCCGGTGACGGCCTTCGACACGGGCGGCGACGCACTGAACTACAGCTTCGCGGGGACGAAGCCGTCGGCGTTCGAGATCGCGGCTTCGAGCGGCCAGATCGCGGTGGCCGCGGGCGCGGCGCTGGACTACGAGCGCGGCGACACGTTGCACGCGGTCCGGGTGGTGGCGAGCGACGGGACGCTGGCGGACACGGTGGGGGTCACGATCCGGGTGACGGACGTACCCGCTCCGGGCAGGCCGGATGCGCCGGTGGTGACGGGCGGAACCGGAGAGGTGCAGGTGTCGTGGAGCGCGCCCGCGAACGAGGGGCCGGAGATCACGGACTACGATCTCCGGTACCGGGCGAAGGCGGACGGCGATTGGACGGAACCGGCGGCGGCGGGCGCGGTGCTGGCGGACAAGATCACGGGACTCGAAGCCGGAACGGCGTATCAGGTGCAGGTGCGCGCGGAGAGTTCGGAGGGGGTGGGCGAGTGGTCGGAGCCGGGCGAGGGGACGACGGATCCGGACAACCGGTCGCCGTCGTTCGACGCGGAGACCTACGAGCGCGAAGTGCCGGAGAACTCGGCTCCCGGCACGGAGGTCGGAGCGCCGGTGACGGCCACCGACGACGACCAGGACGACTTGACGTACAGCCTCGTCACCGGCGGGGACGAAGCGCCGTTCGTGATCGACGGGGCGACCGGCCAGATCGCGGTCGCCGAGGGCGCGGCGCTGGACTACGAGAGCGGCAAGACGGCCTACGAGGTGAGCGTCCGGGCGAGCGACGGGACGCTTGCGGCCACGGCGGCGGTGACGATCCGGGTGACGGACGTGCCCGCCCCGGGCAAGCCGGACGCGCCGACCGTGACGGGCGGAACCGAAGAGGTGGAGGTGTCGTGGACCGCGCCCGTGAACGAGGGGCCGGAGATCACGGACTACGATCTGCGCTACCGGGCGAAGCCGGGCGGCGAATGGAAGGACGCGCCCGTGGTGGGCGCGATGTTGACCCACACGATCACCGGACTGGAGGCGGGCACCACGTACGAGGCGCAGGTCCGAGCGATCAGTTCGGAGGGCGCGGGCGAGTGGTCGGAGCCGGGCGCGGGGACGACGGATCCGGACAACCGGGCTCCGTCGTTCGATGCGGAGGCCTACGAGCGCGAGGTGCCGGAGAACTCGGCTCCCGGCACCGTGGTGGGCGAGCCCGTGACGGCCACCGACGACGACCAGGACGACTTGACGTACCGCTTCGCCGCCGGAGGCGAGGCACCGTTCGAGATCGACGGGACGACGGGCCGGATCACGGTGGCGGAAGGCGCGGCGCTGAACTACGAGAGCGCGGACACGCTGTTCACGGTGCGTGTCGAGGCGAGCGACGGCGAGCTTGCGGACACGGCCTCGGTGACGATCCGCGTGACGAACGCGGACGATCCGGGCACGGTCACGCTTGACCCGGAGGTGGCGCGCGTGGGCGTCGAGATGACCGCGACCCTGACGGACGAGGACGGCGTGCGCGGCGGGGGAACGAGCCGAAAGTGGCAGCGCTCGGCCAACGGCAGCGCCTGGAACGATGTCGGCAGGGGCCGGATGTACAACCCGGTGACGAGCGACGCGGG
>CBDBPR010000004.1:0-1050000 GCA_965208935.1 Longimicrobiales bacterium
GTCACGAACCCCGTCACGGCTTCCGAGAACGTGAACGTCACGCTCAGCGCGGTCGTCGAGTTGATCTTCGCCGGAACCCCGCCGATCGTGACCGTCGGAGCCGCCGCGTCCCAGACCGCCGTCGCCGTGACCGCCGACGCCGGACCCGTGTTGAGGCCGTCCGTCGCCGAGTTGGCCGCCACCTCGACCGTCACGTTCGACCCGCTGGTCGGGGTCACCGCCAGCGTGTATTCCCGCCCGCTGCCGGAAAACGCGCCCTTCGTCCCGCCGGTCACCGTCACGTCCCCGGTCACGAACCCCGTCACGTCCTCCGAGAAGTCGAACGTCACGCTCAGCGCCGCCGTCGAGTTGATCTTCGCCGGAACCCCGCCGATCTCGACCGTCGGGGCCGCCGCGTCCCAGGTCGCCGTCGCCGTGACCGCCGACGCCGGTCCCGTGTTGAGGCCGTCGGTCGCGGCGTCCGCCGCCACGGTGACCGTCACGTTCGACCCGCTCGTCGGGGTCACCGCCAGCGTGTAGTCCCGCCCGCTGCCGGAGAACGCGCCCTTGGTGCCGCCCGCCACCGTCACGTCCCCGGTCACGAACCCCGTCACGGCTTCCGAGAACGTGAACGTCACGCTCAGCGCGGTCGTCGAGTTGATCTTCGCCGGAACCCCGCCGATCGTGACCGTCGGAGCCGCCGCGTCCCAGACCGCCGTCGCCGTGACCGCCGACGCCGGACCCGTGTTGAGGCCGTCCGTCGCCGAGTTGGCCGCCACCTCGACCGTCACGTTCGACCCGCTGGTCGGGGTCACCGCCAGCGTGTATTCCCGCCCGCTGCCGGAAAACGCGCCCTTCGTCCCGCCGGTCACCGTCACGTCCCCGGTCACGAACCCCGTCACGTCCTCCGAGAAGTCGAACGTCACGCTCAGCGCCGCCGTCGAGTTGATCTTCGCCGGAACCCCGCCGATCTCGACCGTCGGGGCCGCCGCGTCCCAGGTCGCCGTCGCCGTGACCGCCGACGCCGGTCCCGTGTTGAGGCCGTCGGTCGCGGCGTCCGCCGCCACGGTGACCGTCACGTTCGACCCGCTCGTCGGGGTCACCGCCAGCGTGTAGTCCCGCCCGCTGCCGGAGAACGCGCCCTTGGTGCCGCCCGCCACCGTCACGTCCCCGGTCACGAACCCCGTCACGGCTTCCGAGAACGTGAACGTCACGCTCAGCGCGGTCGTCGAGTTGATCTTCGCCGGAACCCCGCCGATCGTGACCGTCGGAGCCGCCGCGTCCCAGACCGCCGTCGCCGTGACCGCCGACGCCGGACCCGTGTTGAGGCCGTCCGTCGCCGAGTTGGCCGCCACCTCGACCGTCACGTTCGACCCGCTGGTCGGGGTCACCGCCAGCGTGTATTCCCGCCCGCTGCCGGAAAACGCGCCCTTCGTCCCGCCGGTCACCGTCACGTCCCCGGTCACGAACCCCGTCACGTCCTCCGAGAAGTCGAACGTCACGCTCAGCGCCGCCGTCGAGTTGATCTTCGCCGGAACCCCGCCGATCTCGACCGTCGGGGCCGCCGCGTCCCAGGTCGCCGTCGCCGTGACCGCCGACGCCGGTCCCGTGTTGAGGCCGTCGGTCGCGGCGTCCGCCGCCACGGTGACCGTCACGTTCGACCCGCTCGTCGGGGTCACCGCCAGCGTGTAGTCCCGCCCGCTGCCGGAGAACGCGCCCTTGGTGCCGCCCGCCACCGTCACGTCCCCGGTCACGAACCCCGTCACGGCTTCCGAGAACGTGAACGTCACGCTCAGCGCGGTCGTCGAGTTGATCTTCGCCGGAACCCCGCCGATCGTGACCGTCGGAGCCGCCGCGTCCCAGACCGCCGTCGCCGTGACCGCCGACGCCGGACCCGTGTTGAGGCCGTCCGTCGCCGAGTTGGCCGCCACCTCGACCGTCACGTTCGACCCGCTGGTCGGGGTCACCGCCAGCGTGTATTCCCGCCCGCTGCCGGAAAACGCGCCCTTCGTCCCGCCGGTCACCGTCACGTCCCCGGTCACGAACCCCGTCACGTCCTCCGAGAAGTCGAACGTCACGCTCAGCGCCGCCGTCGAGTTGATCTTCGCCGGAACCCCGCCGATCTCGACCGTCGGGGCCGCCGCGTCCCAGGTCGCCGTCGCCGTGACCGCCGACGCCGGTCCCGTGTTGAGGCCGTCGGTCGCGGCGTCCGCCGCCACGGTGACCGTCACGTTCGACCCGCTCGTCGGGGTCACCGCCAGCGTGTAGTCCCGCCCGCTGCCGGAGAACGCGCCCTTGGTGCCGCCCGCCACCGTCACGTCCCCGGTCACGAACCCCGTCACGGCTTCCGAGAACGTGAACGTCACGCTCAGCGCGGTCGTCGAGTTGATCTTCGCCGGAACCCCGCCGATCGTGACCGTCGGAGCCGCCGCGTCCCAGACCGCCGTCGCCGTGACCGCCGACGCCGGACCCGTGTTGAGGCCGTCCGTCGCCGAGTTGGCCGCCACCTCGACCGTCACGTTCGACCCGCTGGTCGGGGTCACCGCCAGCGTGTATTCCCGCCCGCTGCCGGAAAACGCGCCCTTCGTCCCGCCGGTCACCGTCACGTCCCCGGTCACGAACCCCGTCACGTCCTCCGAGAAGTCGAACGTCACGCTCAGCGCCGCCGTCGAGTTGATCTTCGCCGGAACCCCGCCGATCTCGACCGTCGGGGCCGCCGCGTCCCAGGTCGCCGTCGCCGTGACCGCCGACGCCGGTCCCGTGTTGAGGCCGTCGGTCGCGGCGTCCGCCGCCACGGTGACCGTCACGTTCGACCCGCTCGTCGGGGTCACCGCCAGCGTGTAGTCCCGCCCGCTGCCGGAGAACGCGCCCTTGGTGCCGCCCGCCACCGTCACGTCCCCGGTCACGAACCCCGTCACGGCTTCCGAGAACGTGAACGTCACGCTCAGCGCGGTCGTCGAGTTGATCTTCGCCGGAACCCCGCCGATCGTGACCGTCGGAGCCGCCGCGTCCCAGACCGCCGTCGCCGTGACCGCCGACGCCGGACCCGTGTTGAGGCCGTCCGTCGCCGAGTTGGCCGCCACCTCGACCGTCACGTTCGACCCGCTGGTCGGGGTCACCGCCAGCGTGTATTCCCGCCCGCTGCCGGAAAACGCGCCCTTCGTCCCGCCGGTCACCGTCACGTCCCCGGTCACGAACCCCGTCACGTCCTCCGAGAAGTCGAACGTCACGCTCAGCGCCGCCGTCGAGTTGATCTTCGCCGGAACCCCGCCGATCTCGACCGTCGGGGCCGCCGCGTCCCAGGTCGCCGTCGCCGTGACCGCCGACGCCGGTCCCGTGTTGAGGCCGTCGGTCGCGGCGTCCGCCGCCACGGTGACCGTCACGTTCGACCCGCTCGTCGGGGTCACCGCCAGCGTGTAGTCCCGCCCGCTGCCGGAGAACGCGCCCTTGGTGCCGCCCGCCACCGTCACGTCCCCGGTCACGAACCCCGTCACGGCTTCCGAGAACGTGAACGTCACGCTCAGCGCGGTCGTCGAGTTGATCTTCGCCGGCACCCCGCCGATCGTGACCGTCGGAGCCGCCGCGTCCCAGACCGCCGTCGCCGTGACCGCCGACGCCGGACCCGTGTTGAGGCCGTCCGTCGCCGAGTTGGCCGCCACCTCGACCGTCACGTTCGACCCGCTGGTCGGGGTCACCGCCAGCGTGTATTCCCGCCCGCTGCCGGAAAACGCGCCCTTCGTCCCGCCGGTCACCGTCACGTCCCCGGTCACGAACCCCGTCACGTCCTCCGAGAAGTCGAACGTCACGCTCAGCGCCGCCGTCGAGTTGATCTTCGCCGGAACCCCGCCGATCTCGACCGTCGGGGCCGCCGCGTCCCAGGTCGCCGTCGCCGTGACCGCCGACGCCGGTCCCGTGTTGAGGCCGTCGGTCGCGGCGTCCGCCGCCACGGTGACCGTCACGTTCGACCCGCTCGTCGGGGTCACCGCCAGCGTGTAGTCCCGCCCGCTGCCGGAGAACGCGCCCTTGGTGCCGCCCGCCACCGTCACGTCCCCGGTCACGAACCCCGTCACGGCTTCCGAGAACGTGAACGTCACGCTCAGCGTGGTCGTCGAGTTGATCTTCGCCGGCACCCCGCCGATCGTGACCGTCGGAGCCGCCGCGTCCCAGACCGCCGTCGCCGTGACCGCCGACGCCGGACCCGTGTTGAGGCCGTCCGTCGCCGAGTTGGCCGCCACCTCGACCGTCACGTTCGACCCGCTGGTCGGGGTCACCGCCAGCGTGTATTCCCGCCCGCTGCCGGAAAACGCGCCCTTCGTCCCGCCGGTCACCGTCACGTCCCCGGTCACGAACCCCGTCACGTCCTCCGAGAAGTCGAACGTCACGCTCAGCGCCGCCGTCGAGTTGATCTTCGCCGGAACCCCGCCGATCTCGACCGTCGGGGCCGCCGCGTCCCAGGTCGCCGTCGCCGTGACCGCCGACGCCGGTCCCGTGTTGAGGCCGTCGGTCGCGGCGTCCGCCGCCACGGTGACCGTCACGTTCGACCCGCTCGTCGGGGTCACCGCCAGCGTGTAGTCCCGCCCGCTGCCGGAGAACGCGCCCTTGGTGCCGCCCGCCACCGTCACGTCCCCGGTCACGAACCCCGTCACGGCTTCCGAGAACGTGAACGTCACGCTCAGCGCGGTCGTCGAGTTGATCTTCGCCGGAACCCCGCCGATCGTGACCGTCGGAGCCGCCGCGTCCCAGACCGCCGTCGCCGTGACCGCCGACGCCGGACCCGTGTTGAGGCCGTCCGTCGCCGAGTTGGCCGCCACCTCGACCGTCACGTTCGACCCGCTGGTCGGGGTCACCGCCAGCGTGTATTCCCGCCCGCTGCCGGAAAACGCGCCCTTCGTCCCGCCGGTCACCGTCACGTCCCCGGTCACGAACCCCGTCACGTCCTCCGAGAAGTCGAACGTCACGCTCAGCGCCGCCGTCGAGTTGATCTTCGCCGGAACCCCGCCGATCTCGACCGTCGGGGCCGCCGCGTCCCAGGTCGCCGTCGCCGTGACCGCCGACGCCGGTCCCGTGTTGAGGCCGTCGGTCGCGGCGTCCGCCGCCACGGTGACCGTCACGTTCGACCCGCTCGTCGGGGTCACCGCCAGCGTGTAGTCCCGCCCGCTGCCGGAGAACGCGCCCTTGGTGCCGCCCGCCACCGTCACGTCCCCGGTCACGAACCCCGTCACGGCTTCCGAGAACGTGAACGTCACGCTCAGCGCGGTCGTCGAGTTGATCTTCGCCGGCACCCCGCCGATCGTGACCGTCGGAGCCGCCGCGTCCCAGACCGCCGTCGCCGTGACCGCCGACGCCGGACCCGTGTTGAGGCCGTCCGTCGCCGAGTTGGCCGCCACCTCGACCGTCACGTTCGACCCGCTGGTCGGGGTCACCGCCAGCGTGTATTCCCGCCCGCTGCCGGAAAACGCGCCCTTCGTCCCGCCGGTCACCGTCACGTCCCCGGTCACGAACCCCGTCACGTCCTCCGAGAAGTCGAACGTCACGCTCAGCGCCGCCGTCGAGTTGATCTTCGCCGGAACCCCGCCGATCTCGACCGTCGGGGCCGCCGCGTCCCAGGTCGCCGTCGCCGTGACCGCCGACGCCGGTCCCGTGTTGAGGCCGTCGGTCGCGGCGTCCGCCGCCACGGTGACCGTCACGTTCGACCCGCTCGTCGGGGTCACCGCCAGCGTGTAGTCCCGCCCGCTGCCGGAGAACGCGCCCTTGGTGCCGCCCGCCACCGTCACGTCCCCGGTCACGAACCCCGTCACGGCTTCCGAGAACGTGAACGTCACGCTCAGCGCGGTCGTCGAGTTGATCTTCGCCGGAACCCCGCCGATCGTGACCGTCGGAGCCGCCGCGTCCCAGACCGCCGTCGCCGTGACCGCCGACGCCGGACCCGTGTTGAGGCCGTCCGTCGCCGAGTTGGCCGCCACCTCGACCGTCACGTTCGACCCGCTGGTCGGGGTCACCGCCAGCGTGTATTCCCGCCCGCTGCCGGAAAACGCGCCCTTCGTCCCGCCGGTCACCGTCACGTCCCCGGTCACGAACCCCGTCACGTCCTCCGAGAAGTCGAACGTCACGCTCAGCGCCGCCGTCGAGTTGATCTTCGCCGGAACCCCGCCGATCTCGACCGTCGGGGCCGCCGCGTCCCAGGTCGCCGTCGCCGTGACCGCCGACGCCGGTCCCGTGTTGAGGCCGTCGGTCGCGGCGTCCGCCGCCACGGTGACCGTCACGTTCGACCCGCTCGTCGGGGTCACCGCCAGCGTGTAGTCCCGCCCGCTGCCGGAGAACGCGCCCTTGGTGCCGCCCGCCACCGTCACGTCCCCGGTCACGAACCCCGTCACGGCTTCCGAGAACGTGAACGTCACGCTCAGCGTGGTCGTCGAGTTGATCTTCGCCGGCACCCCGCCGATCGTGACCGTCGGAGCCGCCGCGTCCCAGACCGCCGTCGCCGTGACCGCCGACGCCGGACCCGTGTTGAGGCCGTCCGTCGCCGAGTTGGCCGCCACCTCGACCGTCACGTTCGACCCGCTGGTCGGGGTCACCGCCAGCGTGTATTCCCGCCCGCTGCCGGAAAACGCGCCCTTCGTCCCGCCGGTCACCGTCACGTCCCCGGTCACGAACCCCGTCACGTCCTCCGAGAAGTCGAACGTCACGCTCAGCGCCGCCGTCGAGTTGATCTTCGCCGGAACCCCGCCGATCTCGACCGTCGGGGCCGCCGCGTCCCAGGTCGCCGTCGCCGTGACCGCCGACGCCGGTCCCGTGTTGAGGCCGTCGGTCGCGGCGTCCGCCGCCACGGTGACCGTCACGTTCGACCCGCTCGTCGGGGTCACCGCCAGCGTGTAGTCCCGCCCGCTGCCGGAGAACGCGCCCTTGGTGCCGCCCGCCACCGTCACGTCCCCGGTCACGAACCCCGTCACGTCCTCCGAGAAGTCGAACGTCACGCTCAGCGCGGTCGTCGAGTTGATCTTCGCCGGCACCCCGCCGATCGTGACCGTCGGAGCCGCCGCGTCCCACGTCGCCGTGGCCGTCGCCGCCGACGCCGGACCCGTGTTGCCGTCGCCGTCGGTGGCGGCGTCCGCCGCCACCTCGACCGTCACGTTCGACCCGCTGGTCGGGGTCACCGCCAGCGTGTAGTCCCGCCCGCTGCCGGAAAACGCGCCCTTCGTCCCGCCGGCGACCGTCACGTCTCCGGTCACGAACCCCGTCACCGCTTCCGAGAACGTGAACGCCACGCTGAGCGCCGCCGTCGAGTTGATCTTCGCCGGCACGCCCGTGATCGAAACCGTGGGCTTGTCACCGTCATCGTCGGTCACCGTCACAAAGACGGCTCCTATCACATTGGTGTAATCGCCGCCCGATGCGGTATGCAACAGCCTTACCACATCATCATCCCCGTCGTCGTCCTGCCCGGCCGTCACCGTCACCGTCTGCTCGGTTTCCCAGTTCATCCTCGTGAACATCAGGCTCGTATTGTCCAGCATCAGGTCCGTGCCCGACTGCCCCGTGATGGCCACCGTCACCGCATCCGTAGGCTGCTTCAACAGGCGCACCCTGTAGGTGCCGCTGTCCCCTTCGCCCACCGCCAAGGACTGCGGGTCAAACCGCAGCCCCGGCGCGTCCCAGGTCGCCGTGGCCGTGACCGCCGAGACCGGGCCGGTGTTCACGCCGTCCGTGGCGGCGTCCGCCGCCACGGTCACCACAACGTGGGCGGAGCCGGCGGGCGTGACCGCCAGCCTGTACGTCGTTTCGCTCACGGCGGTTAACGTCCCTGTCCCGCCGCCGGTCACGGTCACGTCACCGGCAGCGAAACCGGTCACGTCCTCCGAGAACGTGAACGTCGCCGTGAACGGGGTGCGCGAGGTGATCTTGGCCGGCACGCCCGTGATCGAAACCGTGGGGGCAGTTGCGTCCCACTCCGCCGTAGCGCTCACCGCGAAGGCCGGACCCGTGTTGCCGCCGCCGTCGGTCGCGGCGTCCGCCGCCACGGTCACCACCACGTCCGCCGAGCCGGAGGGCGTGACCGCCAGCGTGTACGTCGTCCCGCTGCCGGAGAACGCGCCCTTCGTGCCGCCGGTCACCGTCACGTCCCCGGTCACGAACCCCGTCACCGCCTCCGAGAACGTGAACGCCACGCTGAGCGCGGTCGTCGAGTTGATCTTCGCCGGCACCCCCGTGATCGAAACCGTGGGCTTGTCACCGTCATCGTCGGTCACCGTCACAAGGACGTTTCCCCTCACATTGGTGTAACCGCCGCCCGATGCGGCATGCGTCAGCGTTACCACATCATCATCCCCGTCGTCGTCCTGCCGGGCCGACACCGTCACCGTCTGGTCGGTTTCCCAGTCCCCCGTCGTGAACGTCAGGCTCGTATTGTCCAGCATCAGGTCCGTGCCCGACTGCCCCGTGATGGCCACCGTCACCGCATCCGTGGGCTGCGAAGACAGGCGCACCCTGTAGGTGCCGCTGCCACCTTCGCCCACCGTCACGGACTGCGGGTCAAACCGCAGCGCCGGCGCGTTCTTGTCGTTATCAGTGATGCGCACCAACAGGATGCTGCGGAGAAAGCGTCGCACGCCGGCGATCTCCAAATAACCGCCTACACGCAAAAGAGGTATGTCGACTGCGTCGTCGTCTTCCAGGAACGTCAGCCTTACCGTCTGCGGTTCATCCCAGTCGGTCGTCGTGAACGTGAGACTGGTCGGCTCGGCAGTGATCACTCCGTCGATACCGCCAAAACTGAATGTCGCGGTGGACGCGGGCCTGCTCGACAGCTCCACCGTGATGCTGACGACCTCCCCTTCGTTCACTTGCAAGATCCTCGGCACCACCCGAACTTGCGCCAAGGCAATCTCCGGGAGTAGCAGCAGGAGCAGCGGCAGCCAGCGAAAAGCCCGCACGGCCGACGTCACCGAGCCCGAATCGGAGGCCTTCGGGCCTTCGGGCCTTCGGGCCTTCGGGCCTTCGGGCCTTCGGGCCTTCGGGCCTTCGGGCCTTCGGGCCTTCGGGCCTTCGGGCCTTCGGGCCTTCGGGCCTTCGGGCCTTCGGGCCTTCGAACGAAGGCGAAATACCATGGTCATCGCTTTGTCAAGGCTCGTGCGTTCCACGGACCTCAGCCGCTCCCGTCGCCAGATGGAAAAGAGTCCATCAAGTTAGGGGACGGCGCGAGTTTGCGCCCTACTGGACTCCGCTCCCTTGATCCCCGGCAGACCCGCAGCAGCTCAATCTTCGCTTCGGGATGTCACCCGGCGACCGGGTGGCGGAAGATCGGTTCGAGTGTCGTTTCGGCGGCGTGTCACCGCTCGAACCCGCCCCCGCCACGCTCGGGGCCTCTGGGCCGGGGCGGTCGCGGCACGACAATGCGGGTGATGGTCCGGCCGGGATCCCGCTCCCGTGCCTGTTCGCGCTCCCTCTCCCTCATGGTCTCGCGCACCGTCCATGCGCGCCGCTCCGCCTCCACCAGCCTGTTTCGATAGAACTTGCCCCAACCGCGCTCGATCTCCCGGGCTCGCTCGCCATGTGCCCTGCCCAACTCGGCCCGCTCGTCTCCGTGGTACCGGTCGAGATCCGCGCGCCAGCCCTCGACCAGGTCCTCCCGGCCCCGGACCGCCCCGGCCAGTTCCCTGAGCGAGCGATCAAGCCGCCAGATCCGGAGCCGCCCGAGCACGGTGCGGCTCTCCCGGTCGAGCCTCTGCCGCATCTCCTCCTGCCGCTTGTGCAGGTCGGCCCATTCCCTCCGCGCCCGGGTCTCCAAGCGCCAGAACCCCAGCCAGCGCCCGTCCTCGACCTGCTCCCAAGCCCGCTCCTCGGCACGCCGCCAGGCCTCCATGTCGACGCGCTCCTCGTCGACCGGCTTCCTCGCCCGCCGCGCCCGCCGTGGAAGCATCCCCTCGCGGCGGTATCGCGCCCAGTGACGCGGCCGGTCCCATATGGGGCGAAGCACCTCCTCGCCCGCCCGCCGCCGCTCGTTGTTCTTGACCCGCCTCTCGACCCGGATCCGGCCCTGTTCCCGCTCGTAGCCCTCGGCCCAGCGCGACAGCCGGAGCTTGCTGTTGTCCAGCTTCGCCGCCCTCCCGGTCTCGGGATCGACCCGATTGGCGATGACGTGGACATGCGGGTGCCGCGTGTCCTCGTGCGCGACGATCAGCGCCTCGTGGCCCTCCAGCCCCAACGCCTCCAAGCTCTCGTCTACCGCCCGGTTCATCTCCCCCTTGTCGGGCGTCTCGTCCCGAGCCCAGCTGAGCGAGTAGTGCAGCACCGGCTTCGCCAGCTTCCGGCCTCCCGGCGATCCGCCCGCCAGCCGCTTGAGGTCGGGGGCCGCCTTTGCGGTCGCGGCCATCAGCCGCGCGGCCCGCTCCGGCCGGAACGTCGCGAGGTTCCGGGTGTCGGCCCACCCGACCCGCTCCGATGTCCTCGGGCGGCGGTCGTCCGGCTCCGGCGCGTCGTGGAGGCAGTACGCCGCGACCCCGGCGAACGAGCGTCCCAATCCGTTGATCTTCGGGATCACCGGTCCAGTGCCTCGCCGCTCAGGAGACCCGCCGCGAGCTCGCCCACCCGCTCGACCGCCTCCAGCGTACCGGAAGGAGCGGAAGCCCCGGAGTTCAGGGCGCGGGCGATCTGGTTTAGATTGACGCCGATCCGGTGGAGTTCGACCCGCTCCGCCGCGCCGAGACGGAGAACGACCGCCTCGCGGACCGGCTGCCCGAGCGCCCGGCGGCGCATGTAGCCGCCCGTCGTCATGCGGGCCGCTCCGGGGCGCTCGGCGATCTCGGCGGCCTCGGCGGTGTTGACGCGCACGCCGATCGTGCGGCTGCGAAGTTCGGCCTCGGGCTTCCGGGGACGGGGCATGTCGGGCAGCCTCCCTTGGTGGCGCGCGGAAGTGTCGTTCAGGGGGCTCGGGGGCATCCCCCGACCAGAGTAAACGTGAAGCGTTTACACATCTGACTCCTCCACAAACCGCAGAAACCAGCGCCCCCGTGGCGCGCCCGCGCCAACGCCGGCCGGGGCGCCAACTCTGGACGACGAGCCCACCCTGCGCGAGGTTTCATTCGCGCAGATCGTGCAGTCCATCGAACGAGAGGAATCGAACGATGGCACGCACGAAACGAAGCCGCCGGAGCTACGGCGCCGGCGAGTGGGGCCGGAACAGGGTCAGGGTGTTTCCAGACCCGAAAACCGGCCTGTTCCAGGTGGAGTGGCGCGAGAACGGCCGAAGGCTCACCCGGTCGCTGGGGCACCGCGATTGGGCGAGGGCGAAACGGCAGGCGGACGAGTTCGCGGCCGGGTTCGCCGCCCCGGACCTGAACGGCAAGGGGGAAGCCGAGCCCGAACCGCTCACGCTGGAAAAGCTCTTTGACATCTACGGTGAAGAGGTGACGCCCTCCAAGAGGCGGAAGTCTTGGCAACGGGACAGAGCCGCGATGGCGATGTTCCTCAAGTTCTTCGGCAGGGACCGAAGGCCGGAGACCCTGTCCCAGCGCGATTGGGACCGATTCATCCGGGAGCGCCGCGCGGGCAAGGTCGGCCCCAGTGGCAAGCCCGTGGGCAACCGGATGATCGAAGCGGACCTGACGTTCCTGATGGCGGTGCTCAACTGGGCCGCGAGGTCGAGGGACGAGCACGGCCGCCTGCTGCTGGACCGGAACCCGCTGAAGGGTCTCCGGAAGCCCGTCGAGAAGAACCCCACCCGGGTTGTTCTCACCGAAGAGGAGTATCAGGCGCTGCTCGGGGTCTCGCGGGGGTTGGACTGGCGCTTCCACGCCGCGCTCGTGCTCGCGCACGAAACCGGGCACCGGATCGGCGCGGTTCGCAATCTGCTGTGGTCCGATGTGGACTTCGAGGGCGAGACCGTTCGCTGGCGGGCGCAGCACGAGAAGACGGGCTACGAGCACACGACGCCCTTGACCGAAGAGGCGTTGGCCGCCTTGGAGGAGGCGCGGGCGATGAGCGACGGGATCGCGGACGCGCCGGTGTTGCCCGCGACCCGGAATCCCTCGGAGTGCGTGGGCTTCCCGCAGACCCGCTTCTGGTGGAAGCGGGCGGAGCAGCTCGCGGGACTGGAGCCGAAGCGAGGGAGAGGCTGGCATTCGCTGCGGCGGAAGTTCGCCAGCGACCTGATGGACCTGCCGCTGAAGGTGCTCTGCGAACTCGGAGGCTGGAAGGCGGCCAAGACGGTGCTGCGCTGTTATCAGCAGCCCGACGAGGCCCAACTCAGGCAGGCGATCCGGAGCCGCCGGAGGGCGCGGGGCTGAAATCGACTCGGCGGGAACCGAACGGCGGGAAATCGACGCCTGAATCCCGTAACTTCAATGGTTACAACAGATCCGCACGGGATGGTAAATGCTGGCCCAACGAACGGTTGGTGTCCATCGACCTCGGGACAGGTGAGACCCGGTCTCTCCTGGTCGTTCCGGGACACGAGGCCGTTGTCGAATGGCGCGACGACGGCGGCTATCGCCACGGCCGGTACACCTTCTCCAGAATGCCCGAATACGGATCTGCGGGCGACCGGCTCGCCGTGATCGACACCGAGGCCTATCTCGTGAAGTTCGTGTCTCCCGTCGACGGGTCGATCGAGCGCATCGTGCGGCGCGAAGTGCAGCCTCGGGAGGCGACCGATGCGATTCTCGAGGCTCACGTGGACGGTATCATCGGATTGTTCGACGACATGCCCAGCGATCGTGTAAGACAGGTTCGGCAGATGTGGCGTGACACACCAAGATCTCCATTGCTCCCCGTTCTCCGCTCCGTCCACGTCGACACGGCAGGCAACCTGTGGCTGGCACCATATCACATCGTCGGTGCCGACCCGCCACCCTTCGAGATCCATGCCCCGGACGGCGCCTGGGTGGGCAGCGTCGCGATCCCACCTGGTGCCGAACGCGCCTTCATCCAGTACCAGACGCCCTACATGGAGATCGGCGAGGACTACATCCTCGGCGTCTGGAGGGACGATCTGGACGTGCAGTACGTGCGGATGTATCGGATCAGGAAGTAGCTGGTTAATGCCCGATCCCGGACGAGCACTCGTGGCGTTTTGCGCTCTGGCGGGCCTGTTTGCCACCGCCGCCTGCGACCCCGCCGAAATACATATTTTACACACTTTACACACTGACTCCGCCGGGATCCCCATCGCCACCGCCGTCGAACCGATGTGGAGTCCGGACGAGGGCTGGACCGTGGCCGACGAGCCCCTCGTCGAGATCGGCACCGTCGACGGGCCGCTCGAGTACCAGTTTGGCGAAGTGGTGGCGGCAGCGCGGCTGAGCAACGGCGACATCGTGGTTGCGGATCGAGCCGCCTCCGAGCTGCGGAGCTACGACGCAACAGGGACCTTCCAGTGGAGCGCGGGAAGATTCGGGCAAGGCCCCGGCGAATTCGAGAGCCTGGACTTTCTGGGGACCGTGGCTGGCGATTCGCTGGTCACCTACGACGAGGGACTGCAGCGCGTGCAGCTCTTCGACGCCGGGGGGCAGGTGGCGCGGAGCTTCGACGTGCGTCCCCAGCGATTCGAGACCGACCGCGGCGGCGTGCCCTCTCCGGAGGACCTGTCGGCCCCCGACAAGGCGGTGGGCATTGCCGGGGGCTACCTCATCGTTCGCTTCCTCGAGCTCGGCGACCAGGGTACAAGGGGTGTCGTGCGGTGGATCGACGACCGCCTGGTGGCCGTCACGCTGGCAGACGGTTCCGTCAATGACCTGATTGTGGTTGGCGGTGAGGAAGTTGCGTTCCACGGCGGCCGGAGAGACCGGTACGCCTTCGGCAACCACGCCGAATTCGGAGCCGCGGCGGACCGTGTCGGCGTCATCGATACCGAAGCCTGGTCGGTCCGGATCCTTTCCCCGGTCGACGGCACCATCGAACGGATCGTGCGCCGCGACGTGGAGCCGCGGGAGGTAACGGACGCCGTCTTCGAAGAGCACCTGGCCGGAATCCTCGCCATGTTCAGCAGCGCTCCCCCCGAGGAAATCGACCGCATTCAACGGATGTGGCGTGACACTCCCCGGGCCCCCGTGCTCCCCGTCCTGCGCTCCATCCACGTCGACGCCACCGGACACCTTTGGGTCGCCCCCTACTACGTGGCAGGCGCCGAGCCCCCGCCTTTCGAGATCCACGCGCCGGACGGCACATGGCTTGGCAGTGTGTCCGTGTCTCCCGGGCTCCAGCGTGCCTTCAACCAGTACCTGGCGCCCTACATGGAAATCGGAGAGGACTACATACTGGGCGTCTGGACGGACGACCTGGACGTGCAGTACGTGCGGATGTACCGGATCAACAAGTAGCTCTAGTTCGAGGGCGGGCTGGGCACTTCGTCGTCGAGCCTGAACAGCTGGGCGCGGATTCTCCAGTCGCGTCCCTGCCGGATCAGGACCGTCATGTGGATCCCTCCGACCGTTCGCGACCTCCGCGCTTCGCGCATCTGGAAGGTCAGCAGGCCGGAGATGAGTCCCATGCGCCCGCTCGCGTCGAAGTCGGTAAAGGCCGCCTGCACCTCGCCGGTCCTCTCGAGGAGCGTCACCAGCTTCTCGCGAATCGCCTCCCGCCCCTGAACCGGGGCGTCGTTGGTGAAGATGAAGGAGGCGTCCTCGGTGTAGAGTTCCAGCAGGGCGTCGAGGTCGTCCGCCGCCCACGCCGCACGCCATTTGGACAGTACCTCGTTGGTGTGCTCCAGGACGTCGGCGTAGAACTCGGCCCTGGCCGCGGCCGCCGAGAATCCGTCGCTGCCCGGAGCTCCCGGATGGCGGCGCGTCTGCCCGTCGGCGTCCGCTGGAAGCAGACTCGCCGACAGCACGAGGGCAATTGGCAACAGGCCACGCGTCATACTGTGTCTTCCGATCATGAGGCTTGAGGCGCACTCGTAGAATAGGGCATCCGGCGGGTCCCGCCAACTCGCTCGACCGGCGGACTGCGGGACGGCAGGGTTGCAGAAATATTTAGGCTTGCCTAAATTCGGGATGATTCCGTACCACAACGCCACGTCCAGCCAACCGCCCGGTCCCTGATTCCCATGCCCGATCCGTTCCTCGCTCTCGCCGTCTTCACGGGCCTGGTCGCGCTTGGCTGCGTCGTCCTGTGGCCCGGCTCCGGAGTCGTCGCGCGAGTGCGGCGCATGGCCCGCCTGACCGAGCGCGTGCGGCTGGAAGACATGCTCAAGCAGCTCTACAAGCTGGAGTACGACCGGCATCCCGCCACGGCGGACAGCGTCGCCGGCGGCGTTCAGATCCCGCGAAACCAGGCCATCCGGCTGCTGCAGCGGCTCGAGGAAGAGGGCTTGGTGACCGCGAGCGGCACCCGGTTCAGCCTTACCGAGTCCGGTCGCGGACAGGCGCTGCGGATTGTTCGCACCCACCGCCTGTGGGAGCGCTTCCTCGCCGACAGGACGGGGACGCGTCCCGAGGAGTGGCATGACCAGGCCGAAACCCGGGAGCATACGCTGTCGGCGGAGGAGACCGAGGACCTGGCGGCGTCGCTGGGGAATCCGGTCTATGACCCGCACGGCGATCCCATCCCGACGGCCTCGGGCGAGATGCCCGCCCGGACGGGGGTGCCGCTGTCGTCTCTGAGACCGGGGGACCAGGCGGTCATCGTTCACCTCGAGGACGAGCCCCCCGAGATCTACAGTCAGCTTGTCGCGCTCGGCCTCGGGCTGATGGAGCCGGTGCGGCGACTGGAGGGCGAGGCGGGGAGGGTGCATTTCCAGACCGGCGACCGGCAGTACGAGGTGTCCAGTGCGCTGGCCCGCAACGTGACGGTCGAGATCGCGGAGGACGTGGCCGGGCCCCGCTGGTCCCGGACGCTGGCCGAAATCGAGTCGGGGGAGATCGCTACGGTGGTCGGCATCTCGACCCGGTGCCGCGGTCCGGCCCGCCGGCGCCTCCTGGACCTCGGGGTCGTGCCGGGCACCGTCGTGCGGCCCCGGATGCGCAGCGCCGGTGGCGATCCGGTCGCATACGACATCAGGGGCGCATTGATCGCCCTGCGCCGCGAACAGGCCGCGCTGATTCATGTCAACGGCGAATGGCTGGAGGACGGGTCATGACCGCCCAGACAGCAGCCGCGACGCGCCGCGCGCCGGGCCCACGACGCGAGCAGAACCTGGTCCGCCTCGGCCTCAGCCCCCACAAGTGGGATCACCTGATCGCGCTGGCCGGCAATCCCAACGTTGGCAAGACCACCGTATTCAACGCGCTCACCGGGCTCCGCCAGCATACCGGCAACTGGCCCGGCAAGACCGTGACCCGGGCCGAGGGCGCGTTCCTGTACGACGGACGCCGGGTCAAGGTCGTCGACCTGCCGGGTACCTATTCCCTCCAGGCGGGCAGCGTCGACGAGGAGGTCGCGCGCGACTTCATCCTGTTCGGGCAACCGGATGTGACCGTCGTGGTGGTGGATGCCATGCGACTGGAGCGCAACCTGAACCTGGTGCTGCAGATCCTGGAGATCACCGACCGGGTGGTCGTCTGCCTGAACCTGATCGACGAAGCCCGGCGGCACGGCGTGTCGGTGGATCCGTCGCGGCTGGAGAAGGAGCTCGGCGTCCCGGTGGTGCCGACGGTGGCGCGTCAGGGCGAGGGGATCGACGCGTTGCTGCGCACGGCCTCCGAAGTGGCCACCGGCGCGCGAAAGACGGCTCCGCGCCGCCTGCGGTCGCATCCGGCCGGTGTGGAGGAAGCGGTCGACGCCCTCAAGCCCCTTATCGTGGAGGCGTTCCCGGAGCTGCCCAACGCGAAGTGGGTGGCGTTGCGGCTGCTGAATGCGGACGAACGGGTGACCGAAGCCGTGCGCTCCGGTGAGATCGGCGATCTCAACCTGGACGCGCCCCCGGACGTGCCTGACCCCGGCGGCGGGGCGCCGGAGAGCCGTCTGGCTCGTGCATCACCGCCGGAGGCAGCTGCGGCCCGGGCGCGAATCCTGGATGCCGCCACCCGCCAGCGCTGGACCCTGCGGCCCGGCTTTCAGGATGCCGTCGCGGAAAACCTCTACCGGGAGGCCGCCCGGATCGGCGAGACCAGCGTGCATCGGGGACTGAAAAAGGCAGGCGCCGGCCTGGACCGTCGCCTGGATCGCTGGCTTACGAGCCGAGTGTTCGGCTTCCCGCTCATGCTGGGCATCCTGGCGGTCGTCTTCTGGCTGACGATCGCCGGCGCGAACGTCCCTTCGGCGATGCTCGCCACGCTTCTGATCGACAACCTGCACCCCGTTCTGGTGGGCTTCGGCGAATGGGCCCGAATGCCCTGGTGGCTCAACGGCTTTCTCTTCGACGGAGTGTATCTGGCCACCGCCTGGGTGGTGAGCGTCATGTTGCCGCCCATGGCCATCTTCTTCCCTCTCTTTACCCTGCTCGAGGACTTCGGATACCTGCCGCGCGTGGCGTTCAACCTGGATTCGCTCTTCAAGCGTGCGGGCGCCCACGGCAAGCAGGCGCTGACCATGAGCATGGGCTTCGGCTGCAACGCGGCCGGGGTGGTCGCGACGCGCGTGATTGACAGCCCCAGGGAACGCCTGATCGCGGTCATCACCAACAATTTCTCCCTGTGCAACGGGCGCTGGCCGACCCAGATCCTGATCGCGACGATCTTCATCGGGGCCCTCGTGCCGCCTCACCTGGCGGGTGTGGTCTCCGCCGGCGCCGTCGTGACGATCGCCCTGCTCGGGATCTTCTTCATGTTCATCACTTCGTGGGGGCTGTCCAACACCGTACTGAAGGGCGAGGCCACGACCTTTTCGCTCGAACTGCCGCCGTACCGTCCGCCACGGGTCCTGCAGACGCTCTACACGTCGATCATCGACCGCACCCTGATCATCCTCTGGCGCGCGGTCCTCTTCGCGGTGCCCGCCGGCGCGGTGATCTGGCTGATTTCGAACATCGGCTTCGGCGGCGCCTCGCTGGCCGAGCACGCGATCGACTGGATGAATCCCTTCGGCGTGCTGCTCGGGCTCAACGGGGTCATCCTGCTCGCCTACATCATCGCGATCCCGGCTAACGAGATCGTGATTCCGACCATCCTGATGCTCACCGTCCTGACCCTGGGGATGCCTGAACTCGGCGAGGGGGCCGGCGTGATGTTCGAGCGGGATTCGGTTGGGCAGATGGAGGGACTGCTGTTGGCGGGGAACTGGACGTTGCTGACCGGCATCAACCTCATGCTGTTCAGCCTGCTGCATAACCCCTGCTCCACGACTATCTACACCATATACAAGGAAACGAAGAGCGGTCGCTGGACGGCTGTGTCCGCGCTGCTGCCGCTGGCGATGGGATTCGTGGTCTGCTTCCTGGTGGCGCAGTTCTGGCGGCTCGCCGGGGGTGTCTGACGGCGCGCGCGCCGGCATTCAGTCGTCCGAGCCGGGCGCCCCCGCCGCCTCGAGCATCTCCGGCACGCTGCAGAACTTGACCCTCGGCCGCCCCTGAGCCTCGCCCAGCTCCGTTTCGCAGGCGTCCATGCGCGTCCAACCCTCCTTGTCGACCCAGCGAACGCCCCGCCGCTCCAGCAGTCGCGGGAGATCGTCCTCGCGCGAGCCTCCCCGCCCGGCGGAGATCCCCGCGCCCCGGTCCTCGGCCATGAGGGCGACCGTGCCTGCCGCGTCGGCCTTGTTCGTCCCGATCACCCCCGACGGCCCCCGCTTCGCCCACCCGACCACGTACTCACCCGGGACGACCTCCGCTCCCCCCGCGCGCGCCAGCACGCGGCCGCCCTCGTTCGGCACGATCCCGGCGCGCTCGTCGAAGGGCACGCCCGGCACCGGAGCGCCCCGGTATCCCACGGAGCGGATCAGCATCCCGCACGGGAGCGTCTCCATGACGCCGGTGCCTTCCGCGCGCTGGTAGCCGTCCTCCTGCGCCACCAGGCGGTTGCGCTCCACCCGCACGCCGCACACTTTGCCGCCCTTGCCCACCACCTCCACCGGCGAGACCAGGAAGCGGAAACGCACGACCCGGTCCCCGTCCCCCGGCTCGGCTTTGGCGTAGCCTCGCAGCGTGTTCATGTTGCGCTTGCGCACCGCGTTGTCCTCGATTTCGGCCGCGCTCGCGTCGTCCAGCTCCAGTTGGGCGGCGTCCACCGTGGCCGAGACCCCGGCCAGGCGACCGAATTCCCGCAGCTCCGGGTTGGTGAACGACGCCTGAGCCGGCCCCCTGCGACCCAGCAGCGTGACCCGCCTCACGCGGCTCTTCCGCAGCGCCGCCAGCGCATGATCGGCGATGTCGGTGGTCGCCAGGCGGTCGGGCTGGAGCACCAGGATGCGCGCCACGTCGATCGCGACATTGCCGTTCCCGATGACCACCACGTCCTCGCAGTCGAGATCGAAGGACTCGGTCCGGAAGTGCGGGTGGGCGTTGTACCAGCCCACGAAACGCATCGCGGCGTGGCTCGCGGCCAGGTCCTCTCCCGGAATGCCCAGTTGGCGGTCGCTCTGCGCCCCCACCGCGTAGACGATCTGGTCGTAGCGGGAGCGCAGATCCTCCAGCGTCACGTCGTCGCCGAGCGTGACATTGCCGAAGTAGCGGACCTCGTCCCGCGCCAGCAGCTTCGCGTAGACGCGCGCGACCGACTTGATGGCCTGGTGGTCCGGGGCCACGCCGTCGCGCACGAGCCCGTAGGGCGCCGGCAGGTTGTTGATCATGTCGATCGCGACGGGGTCGTCACGCTTCAACAGCGCCTCGGCCGCGAAGAAGCCTGCCGGCCCTGCTCCGATGATCGCGATGTGCGTCGGCGAGGTCGTCACGGTATCGAGGGTCCCTGGGCGCTATGCGGCACGTGTGTGGTTGACCGTTGCCACGCGCAGGGGCGAGCTTCCGGTCGCACCATGGAAAACACACTGATTCGAGGAACGAAGATAATGACTGGGAACAAGGGGCATGCACCGATCCACCACGCGATTCTCGCCGCGGCCCTCGTCGCGGCCCTCGTCGCGGCGCCCGCCTGCGGTGGAGGCGACTCCGGCTCCGCAGGGTCGGGGGAAGCGTCGGACGCGGACATGAATCCGGCGTCGACAGCCGGAACGGAGCCCGTGGACCTGCTCGCCGGACTCGATCCGGCGCTCCTTCCGGAAGGCGTGACGGTCGCCATGGTCGAGGAGGGACGCGACCTCTTCAACGGCGGAGGAATCTGCTACACCTGTCACACGGTCGAAGCCACCGGTGGACCGCTCGCGCCCGATCTCACCGACGACACCTGGATCAACGTGGACGGCGAGTACCAGTCGATCATCGAGCTGGTCAAGACCGGGGTCTCACAGCCCATCGAGCATCCGGGGGCGATGCTCCCGCGTGCCGGAATGCCGCTGACAGACGAACAGGTGGAGGCTGTTTCCGCGTACGCGTACATCCTGAGCCGACTGTAGGACATCCGGGCGAACACTCGACATCCGGGCGAACACAAGCGGACACGCTAGGAGTCGAAGAGGTCTCCCTGCGTTCCTCCGTGCCTGCGGAAGGCCTTCGTCGAAAGCGCGGGCGGCTTGGCATCCAGCCCGAACTTCCGGGCGCTGGCTCGGAACAGCTTGCCGATCTGCTTCGCGTATTGTCCCTGGCCTCGGAAGCGGGTATGAAACCCGGAGTCGTTCAGCCTGCCGCCGCGCACCTCCCTGATCCTGTGCAGGACCTTTGCCCTCCGGTCGGGGAAATGGGCCTCCAGCCAGTTCTTGAAGTGGTCGGCCACCCCCAGCGGCAGCCTCAGGAGCAGAAAGGACGCGTATGCGGCACCGGCTTCAGCGGCCGCCTCCAGGATGGCGGGTATCTCCTCGTCGTTCAGTCCGGGAATCACGGGGGCCACGAACACGCCGACCGGGATCCCGGCGGACGAGAGGCTCCAGATCGCGTCGAGCCGTCTTGCCGGGATGGAAGTGCGGGGCTCCATCACTCGTTGCAGTTCGTTCTTCAGGGTGGTCACGGACACAGTCACGTTCACGCAGTCGTGCGCCGACAGGTCTCCCAGCACATCCGCATCCCGGGTCACGAGATGGTTCTTGGTCACGATGGCCACCGGGTTGCGGAAGTCTCGCAGCACTTCCAGGCAGCTTCGGGTCAGGCCCAGCCGCCGCTCCACCGGCTGGTACGGATCGGTGACACCCGACATGCCGATCAGCTTCGGCCGCCAGGAGCTCGCCGAAAGCGCCTCGCGGAGCAACTCGGGCGCCCGGTGTTTCACCAGGATCTTCCTCTCGAAGTCCAGACCTGAGGAAAAACCGAGGTATTCGTGTGTAGGGCGCGCGTAGCAGTAGACGCAGCCGTGCTCGCAGCCCCGGTAGGGGTTGACCGACGCGTCGAAGGGAATGTCCGGACTGCGGTTTGTCGCTATGATCTCCCTCGTGGCATCGTTGAGGAACTCGGTGCGGGGAGGTTCACGTGCGAGGTCATCGGGGTCGATCTCCGCGTGAACCGTTTCGAAACGGTTGGGAGGATCGTAAGGTACGGCACGTCCCTTGAGCCGATGGCGGATCGAACGGCCCGCCCGAGGACGGCCCGGATCCCTCCGGAGTTTGACAGTTGGCATCCGCATGCCCCAATTTCGGACTTTATTCGGCTTTTTGCAAGGAGATCGTTCCGAATGACGCTCGAAGAGCTCGAAAAGAGGCTGAACAGCCTGGCCGACCGCACGCTGAGATACCACTACATCATTCAGCTGGGCCGGCGGCTGCCTCCGATGCCGAGCGAGCTGAAGACGGAGGAGAATCAGGTGCGTGGATGCATGAGTCCGGCCTGGCTCGCCGGTGGCCTGGAAGACGGCGACCCTCCGGTCCTGCGATTCGTCGGGGACTCGGAGTCGGTCATCGTGAAGGGACTCTTCGCGATTCTGGCGGAGGTCTACAACGGCCACCCTCCGGAAGAGGCCCTGGCGGTGGACCTTTCCGACGTCTTCGAGCGGCTCAGACTGGGTGAGGCACTGAGCCCGAACCGGCGCAACGGATTCTATTCGATGGTCGAGAAGATCCGGAGGGTAGCCGCCTCGCTCGCCTGAGACAGGTCCGTCAGACGGCCTCGATCTCGTAGCCGATACGCCAGTTGGTCATGTTCTCGGGGTCGTCCGAGCCCTCGTCGCCGGGCTGAATCACCGCGACATGGTCCCCGATGGGGCCCGTGAACGTCCTCCGGTAGGCGTCCAGCTGGTCGTTGGCGCTGAACTGGTCGAGCTCCTCGCCCCGCAACTCGACGACCAGGTGATCGGTCACCTCGCCCTCGAAGAGCACCTTGTCGAGGTTCTTGAGGCGGTTCCACCGCGGGCGGTCCGAGATCGAGTAGTGCCCCTGTCCGGGCATCCGGGTCTCCTGAACCTGACCGCCGTGGTTGTCGGTGATTACCTTCGCCCAAAAGACGAACTCGCCCTTCTCCTTGAAGAACGGCTCCAGGTTGTCGAGGATCTGCAGCCACCGCAGTGTAACTCTGATCCGCGTTCCGCCCTTTCCAGTCATTTCCGCCTAGCTCCTTGGGTAGTGCGCTCGGGACAGCCCGGGCAATGGTCGGCGTCAAGGTACGACAAAACGGGGTCACACGTCCAGACCCCATTCGCTTATGAAGGTCTCGGGCTGTACCCCCAGGCCATCCGCTATCCGTGTGATGTAGTTGAAAAAGGCGACGACCTGCACAGCGTCGTGGATCGCCCGGTCACTCAATCCCTCACGCCGAAGCCGGTCCAGGTCCGCCGCCGTCATGTCCGTACGTTTGCGCGTCAGCCGGGTCGCGTAGTCGCACAGCGCCCGGTCGGCCGTCGACAGTGGAGCCTCGCGCCAGCCGGCCACGATCCGGTGCACCAGCGCGTCTCCCTCCTCTTCGCCCATGCCCATGGTCTCGACCTCTGCCCGGAGGTCATGCGCGTGCGCCTGGGTTCAGTAGAAGCAGTCCAGTTCTGCGGAGACCACCGTGGCGAGCATTTCGCGCTGGAATCGGGACAGGGGAGAAGGACCGAACATGATGGCTCCGTACTGTGCCATGGTGGCCCTCAGGACCGGCGCATTCAGGCTCATCACCTGCACGATGTTCCAGACGCGGCCGGAGCGCGCCACCGCCGCGTCGAATTCCCTTCGCAGGAGCCCGGTGGCCTCAGCGGGTGGGATTTCCTTGATCCAGGCCAAGGCTCAGCAGTCCTTGGATAGAGCCGCCCGAGCACCGAGAGCGGCGAGGCGCCGGGCCGGCAGAGCACCTGAAGCCCGAATCAAGGCAGGAAGTCACGTAAAGTCAACCGGGACTGCACGATCTGCGTTTCCTGCCGTTTCGCTGGACCCTGCTGGACCGTACCGCGAAAGCGGGAAAACCGGTCTGAATGGCGGGAGTCCGGCCCTTGGTTGCATGGGCATCTTGCGCAGCGTCGCGGGCCGAGAGCATGAGCACTTCGGGTCGAGGACGCGGGCGTCCGGTGGTTCCCCTGTAACGTCGAGTGTGGCGCTACGCTGCTCTTGGTGCAGTGCCGTATTCGTCATCTTCGCTGGCTACGCCCCGACCCGGCGTAGATTAAGGTCCTGCGTGTGTTGCGCGTGCAGCGTCCGCTCGCCGTCCATGTCTCGATAGACAACGATGGACTGTTGGTATGCGGAGTCGGTCGCCGAGTCGAACGCGCTCGTCCAACGCTCCATACGCTGTCGGATAGGCTCGTAGGTCTCCCGGATGGCCTCGAGATTCGGTGTCTTACCGTGCCCAAACCATGTTCGAGGATCGTAAAAGGCACCCTTGGGCGGCCTTCGCCCCTGTTTGTCGAAGAAGCCTTCGATCGGATCATCGTCGAGCAGTTCCTTGAATATGCCGATACGCTGCTCGACCTTCCTACCGAGCGCCGCCTGCCGGTGCTCCGCGTATCCGGGATCATCTTGGAGCGTCAGATACAATCGGAGCAGGTCGGCGCGGATGTCCATGAGACTCGACAGGAAGAAAAGGTTGATGTCCGCCATCGCCGTCCTGACGTCGTTCTCTGATCGTATCTCCTGATTGGTCAGGTGTCCGAACTGGTGATGCAGTAAACTGAGATCACGCCTAGCCGACACAAGCTCCGCCTTCATGGCGTCGGTGAACCGCTGGCTGTGCTCAAACTGCGACCAGATTTCATCGAGCTGCATCGTTGCGCTCTGGTACTTGGCGTACGCCTCGGTCTCCTTGAGGTGCCTTATACGCGCCAGCAACTCTGACAGCGTGCCGAGAGTCCTCTGCATTCGGTCCAAGCGCGCGCCGGTGATCAGTGACGAGACAGCCGTGAAGAGCATCAGCGGTGCTACCACCGGCAAGATAGCGCTACCGGCGGCGACGAACGGAGCGTGCCCGATGATGCGGCCCCCCTCACCTATGATGGCCGACGAGAGTCCGTCGCGAATGACCATCAGCGTTTCGGGGTTCGCAGTCGCGAGAAAGACGTTGCCCGCCGCCAGGGATGAGGCGGCCGTGCTCCCGGTGGCGAAGAGCGGTTGCAGCCAAACGCTGTCGATCACCCCACCGGATTCGAATGCTCTCGCATCGTCCCACGAGGCGCGTAGCGCGTCACTGATGTACCCGCCCAAATCTACCACGGCGATCTCGTGGTACCCGTCGTGCGCGAAGATCTGTCCCACTGGTTGGCGAGGGGCCTCTTCCGGCACCCGAGCAACTACCGCGTCTTTCTCCCCCGGATGAGACTGCCCGCGCCAAAAGTGCCCAAGCCACTGTTTGAGTAGCGCCACGAAGGATCGGATCTTGTTCCCCTTCTCATTCATCGACGCGAGCAGTTCTCCCCGGTTCGTGGCCACGGCTCCAATAGGCTCTACTCTTCACCTTCTCGACCAGCCCATCGGAGTTCATTTGCTGCTTCGCCCCAGCCTCTCCGAGGCGACCGGCCCGAATCTCCCGCAACCCCGCCGCGACCGCAAGTCAGATCTTCGGACTTCAGCCACCATGGGTGCGCGCCAGTGGCTCGGTCCACAGTCCGCGGGGACGCCTCGGACGGTTTGAATTGAAAACCCGGCGCAGCGCGTGGGGGAATCTGCCCCGTTCTGCCGGTTCTGGAGGTTGCGGGGCCGTGCGGCTTAGCGGCACCGCACATTTCCAACTAGGTTGGGACAGCTTCCCAGCGACGATCACTCAGAAGCCTATAAGAGGCCACGATGACCGATGAGACCGCTTCACCCGGCCGAGGAAAGGGGTGTCTCGGTTGTCTCGGTGTGATCGTATTCATCATCGTGGCCATTGCGGTGCTCGATGGATCGCCCGGTTCCACCCACCGTGGCTTCGAGCAGGAGACGCAACCTCCCGGCGGCACGGAGTCCTCTCTACCGGCTCCGGCTGGTGACGAGATCGCTGACGACGAGGGACTGACCGATGCGGAGAAGCTGGCGGCAATCGCTCGGGTCGGATGGCGCGATCGCGACAGGGCCGTGCGCCGGTTTGAGTTTCTGCTGGACGAGTTCGCCCAGATGTGCCCTTCGGAGGATGGCGCAGCCACGATTCCTGACCGCCTGGTGTCCTTACATCAGTTGCTTGACGAAGCCGGCCTTGCTGAAGGACTCTTGGACATGGCCAACAGCTTGCATCGGCTCACGGTGCGAGTCTACGCCGTGGCCGGAACTGAGCACGGCGGATGTACGGACTATTGGGTGCTCTACTCGATGGGCCGAAGGGAACAGGGCCTATCTCCCGAGGCGGCTGTAGAAGCGGTCTATGAAATGTTCGCGGCGATATGGGGTCTTTAGGTCACCCAGCCTTTGCACTCCTGTCTCGCCAGATCCTGAGTCGGCCGCGCCTCCGCAACCGTTCCGAGCGGCACGCAGAGAGGCGTTTCGGAGGCGTCCCAGCGCTGGCTTGAGCCACGCTAAGGTGGACAAGCAAGCAAGCCAGCGTACTCCTTGGGGCCACACTCCGTGCGTCCCCTGCGGAGGCTGGCGGGGGGCCGCGCCCCCTCTGACCCCCAAGGTAAACCCCCGCTCCGGCAGCGTTGGCGGTTGGGGTCCTAAGGTCCCCCGGTCGGCCAGTCGCCGGAGGTTCTCCCGACGGCGGCCGATCGCCGCCGGTCGACGTCCGTCGGCTTCGCGACTGAGTCCGCGGAGTGACCGGCGAGCGGCGTGGTCGGCGTCGCCACCGCTTCGGCGCCGGTCCCCCCGGCCTCCGGCACGGACTCTGTCCGTTCCTCCCGCCGGGGTCGAGTCCCCTCCCCGCCCCGGACGGAAGGAGGGCGGAACGGATCCCATCCAAACGTCCCGGTCGAAGGGACGGGCTGCGCCCGCCCCGGAGAACGGGAGGACCAGCGGGCGCAGAGCCGGAGCGAGTCGGGGAGGCCGGTCCGCCGGTCTGGCACCGCGCGCACGCCGATTCGTGCGGCTCCTGCGTTCGGCCTCGGGCTTGCGGGGACGGGCCATGTCGGGCAGCCTCCCTTGGTGGCGCGCGGAAATGTCGTTCGGGACTCCCCACCAGTTGTCAATGCTTGCTGAAGCGGGTCTGTAACCCCGCGTCCAAGGGGTGAGGTCAGGCCGCACGGTCCTCCGCCGGGCGTGGAGGCCGGTAGCAGGTCTGGGTTCTGAGCATGGCACAGGCGACCCCGAGCAGGCGGTCCGCGACGGAACGCAAGGCACGAGCATGGGTGTGGCCGCGGGCGCGAAGGGCGGCGTACTTGGCCTTGCTGACGGGATCGACCTGGACCGCGCTCCGCGCCCAGTGGTAGACTGCGTCACGAAGGCGGGCGTGGGCGGACCTGCGGCGCACCACCAGCAGGGACTTGCCGGATCGCCGCGTGACGGGCGCAACGCCGCACATGCACCGCAACGCCTTGTAGTCCCGGCGCGCCAGCGCTTGGGGCGCCTCGGCGAGCAGCGTGGCGAGGACGGTCTGACCGACTCCGGGCAGGGAGGAGAGGACCGTCACGTCGCGCTGCCCGCCGGTTTGGTCGGAGCCGGAGTCCTCGTCGGCCAGGACGTTGATCAGGCGCGCGATCTCCCGTTTGGCGTCGGCGAGTTGGCGATGCACGAGGCGGAGGCGCTCGGAGGCGTTCCGGATGTGGGCCACCGCGGCCTCGGTGGTTCCGGGCGCGACGGCGATCGCCGGGGCGCGGAGGATTTCGAAGAGCTGGTCTGCGGTGATCCGCCGGATCCTGTGGCGCTTGAGAAGGCTCTCCAGCGTCCGGCGCTGGACCCGTCGGGCCTTCGCGGGCGTCGGAACCTTGGCCCAGAGATCGAGGAACCAAGCGTCGGCGACGCTTCCAACCGCTTCGAGGAGCTGCGGATAGTAGCGCCACAGCTGCTCCCGCACGCGGCTCGACAGGCGGGTGCGCTCCCGTGTGAGATCCTCGGAGATCCGCGACCATGCCCTCAACTCGATGACGGCCGGGTCGACGGGGTCGATCCTCCGGAAGTGGCGAAGATCCGTCCTCAGCGCGTCGGCGAGGACCCGGGCGTCGAGGCTGTCGTCCTTGGCCCCGGCGGGCGAGAAGCGGTCGCGGAACCGGTCGAGTTGCTTCGGGTTGATCGAGTAGACCGCGAACCCCCGGTCCAAGAGGCTCTCGACGACCGGCCCGTGCGGGACTTCGATCGCCACCGGGATGTCCGCGCCTCCTCCGCACTTGGCGGCGATCCAATCGGCCATCTCGGCGAGCCCCTTGCCACTATGGCGGAAGATGCGTTCCGCCCGCTTCGAGCCGTCGCTGCCGACCACGAAGACGTGGTGCGCCTCCGTTGCCCAGTCCACGCCGGCGAACCAAGCCTCAGGTCTTGCCATGCTCCCTCCAGTGTGAAGGTGTCATTGAACAGCCGAGGCTGCGCCGCGATGCCCGCCGGTCCCTGTACTGGCGCTCGATGGCGCAACTCCCCACTGGGCATCCATCGCGGCTCCGGGCCGGGGCACAAGTCCCAAAAAGGTGCTCGATGGCACTGGGGTCCGGTCGGTTGCTCCCGGCCTGGTCGCCGTCCGCTGCTTGAACGTCCTTTCGATCTACAGCAAATCGTTCAAGAACGGTACAGGGGTCCGGGGGATACCCCCCGGCCAGAGGTTTTCGTGAAGCGAAAACATCTATGGACGCCCCCGTGACGCCAGCGTTCTGGAGAACCGGTTCGAGCGGGCGGTCAGGTGCTGTCATCTATCCGGCCTGTTCGCGCGGCATTGTCATAAGCCGCTGGCCTGTATGGAGATACGCGGACCGAGTCCAAATCACATCTGCAAGCTTGGTGCTTTGTGTTTTTGCCTGGTTTTCCCGATCCCGTCTCGTTGACCGTTTGCCCATACCTGTTTCGTCCGTTCTGCCCACGTCCCCGACAGCTGCTTCGGTTGGCCGCTCCGTTCAGGCGGCGGCAGCTACGGTGTGAACCCGGTAGACCTCCTTCTTCGTCGAGAGTGCCCATACGATGCGTGCCGTCTTGTTGGCGAGGGCCACCGCGACCAGCTTTCTGGGCTTGCGCTCCAACATGCTGGCCAGCCACGGATCCGCCGTACCGCCACGTCGAACCGCGCTCTGGATGACGGCCATCGCCCCCGAGACCAGCAGTCGCCTGAGGTCGCGCTGACCCATCTTCGATATCTTGCCCAGCCTCGGCTTGCCCCCGGTCGTGTGCTGCTTGGGCACGAGGCCGAGCCACGCCGAGAAGTCGCGCCCGCGCCGGAAGCTCTCCATCGGTGGCGCGAAGGCTTGGATGGCCAGCGCGGTGACCGGCCCGATTCCCGGGGTCGTCATCAGCCGCGCCGCCTCCTCGTCTTCCCGAGCGCTGTCCCGCAGCTCGACGCTCAGTCCATCGATCCTCTCGTCGAGCTCGTCGATCCGTTCGAGCAGCAGCCCGCCCAGTTCGACGACGGCTTTCGGCAGGCCGAAGTCTCCATCTTCGAGAGCCCCGGCCAACTGTCCGATCCGGGCAGGGCCCTGAGGAGCCACGACGCCGAACTCGGCCAGGTGCCCCCGCAGTGCGTTGATGAGCTGCGTGCGCTGGCGCACCAGCAGGTCGCGCGTCCGAAAGAGCATCGCCCGCGCTTGCTGCTCTTCCGTCTTGACCTCCACGAGGTGCATGGTCGGCCGCTGCGCCGCTTCCGTGATCGCCTCCGCGTCCGCGGCGTCGTTCTTGTGCCGCTTGACGAACGGTTTCACGTAGACCGGCGGAACCAGCTTCACCTCGTGCCCCAGCGCCGTGATCTCACGGCCCCAGTAGTGGGCGCTGGCGCACGCCTCCATCGCCACCACACAGCGCGGCCGGGCGGCGAGAAACCCCAGAAGCCTCGCCCTGCTCAGCTTCTTGCGGTACGCCACCGATCCATCGGCCTTCGCGCCGTGGACCTGAAAGGTGTTCTTTGCCAGATCGATCCCGATGACGTTGGCCGTCTCCATTGGATGCCTCCTCCCTCAGATGGTCGGTAAGTACGAACCGACCATCATCGGTGAATTGTGAGGCTGTCGGGAGGGGGCGTCCATTCCATCACATCTGGCTCTCCCACAAACCGGAGAAACCAACGCCCCCGTGGCGCGCCTCGCGCGAAGACCGTCCGGGGCGCCAACTCTGGACGACGCGCCAGCCCTGCGCGAGGTTCCAAACGCGCAGATCGTGCAGTCCATCGAATCGAGAGGAATCGAACGATGGCACGCACGAAACGAAGCCGCCGGAGCTACGGCGCCGGCGAATGGGGCCGGAACCGGGTGAGGGTGTTCCCCGATCCCAAGACTGGCCTGTTCCAGCTTGAGTGGCGCGAGAACGGTCGAAGGCTGAGCCGGTCGCTGAAACACCGCGATTGGCCGCTGGCGAAGCGGCAGGCGGACGAGTTCGCCGCCGGACTCGGCGAGCCGGAGCCGAACAGCCGGAAGGAGGCCGAGCCCGAGCCGCTCACGCTGGGCACTCAATTCAACTACTCCAACCCCGGGATCGCGACGCTGGGGCTCATCGTGCAGACGGCGAACCCGGACGGGCTGTCGTTCTCGGACTACGTGCAGCGGCACATCATGGACCCGCTGGGGATGGAGTCGTCGCAGTATCCGCCCGCGCAGCACGAGGACTACGTGCGGCCGGACATATGGGAGAACATGAGCACGGGCTATGCGCGCATGGGTTCGGCGTGGGTTCCGAGCGTGCCGCTGTACTTCAGCCACTATCCGGCGGGCGGTGTGGTGGCGAAGCCGGCCGATCACATCCGGCTGCTCACGGCCATGATGAACGGCGGCGAGTACGACGGCTACCAAGTGCTCGAGGCCGGGACCGTCGAGGAGATGCTGACGCCGCAGTACGAGGACGAGATCGGCCCCGGGATCCAGGTCGGCCTGGTGTGGCGCCTGCGGAATCACGGGGCGCGGAGCAGGTCGTTCGCGCACGCCGGGGGCCACATGTTCGGCTGGCGGACGGAGGGGTACGGATGGCCGGAGCTGGGGGTGACGCTGATGGTGGCGCACAACCAGTGGAGTCTGCCGGACGCGTCGCCGGAGGGTGGGATGATTACCGACTTCGTGGAGGACTGGCTGATGGGCGAGACGCCGGATGTGGACTTGGCGCCGGCGACGGCCGAGTGGGCGTGGAAGGTGTCCTACGTTCGGGGTGTGACCTACGCCGCGATGTTCAGGATGTTCGTCGGTGTCGAGGGCGAGATCCCGGACGAGGGGCTGGAGGAGGCGATCGCGTCGACGCGGGTCCGGCCCGGGGGCCGGGAGGACTGGGATGCCGACGGGTTCAGGGCGGGTGTGAACGACATCCGGGAGGCGGGGTTCGGGTATGAGCAGGTCAACGGCTTCTGGTCGTCGGAAGCCAGCCGGGTGCCGGTGGAGGAGGCGGAGGTGATTCTGAGGGAACTCGGGGCGCGGTTTCCTGGGTCGAGCGCCATTATGTTCCCGCCGGCGCGGGGGGAGGGGGGTGGGGGCGGGTAGCGGGTAGGCGGACTGGTGCAGCTCCCGGTTGCAACTATTATGTTAGTTGTCAGTTGCGGGGTTCAGTCCGCGCAGGGTATGGGGGATGGGAGGCCGGTCCGCTCATACTTAACCAATATGTTAAGTATTTGAACACTGCTAAACACTAAACACAAATGTTAAGTATCAGCAGGCAACGCGACGGCGGCTCTCGCATCCGAGCATCGTTCCTGCGGGCCGCGACCGGGTCATTCCTTCCTGTCCCGATCGCGCTCGGCGCGCTGATCTCGCTCGGGGGGTGCGGGAACGGGGGCAACGGCGACCCATCGGCGGAACCTCTCGCCGCGCTGCGCCCAACGGGCCAGTCCGCCTTCGATTCGTCGGAGCATCCGGATCTTGCCGAACTGAGCTCTGTCGTAGGCGGCCTTTTCCTTCCGGACAGCGGTCTGGTCGTGGTGGAACGCAGCGAGATTTACATGATCGACCTCTTGTCCGGTGGGACTCAGGTGGTCGGGAGGGAGGGCGAAGGGCCGAGGGAGTTCCGCCATATCGGGCGGGCGCAACGCGTTCCGGGCGGGATCCTGGTCTCGGACGTGCCTCGTCGTCGCGTGTCGTTGATCTCTCACGACGGTGAGTTCCTGCGCTCACGAACCGTCCTTGACGCGGAGTTCGGGGACTTTTTCGGCGCGTATCCGGTGGCGGTCCATCCTGACGGCCCCATCATCTTCCGTGACGGTATCAGCCATTTCGGGAGATTCGGTGAGGGCCGAACCTGGAATCCGGCCACCTATGTCACCGTACGGGACGATGGCGAGCTTCACGTCTTTGCGCAGGCCGGGGGGAACGAGCACTACTACGGATCAAAGCGAAGTGGTGCCGTGGTATTCAACCATCGAACCCTGCAGGCCGTGACCGAGGACGGTCTCATCATCGCCGAAACCCACCACGGCGCCATTGCAGTGCTGGACTGGAACGGTCGAGAGGTTGCGCAGATTCCCATGCGGGCGGGTGTGCCGGTAACCGACGCCAGGACGGTGGGCCGTCAGGTGCTCGTGGCGCGATGGCGGGAGTACGCCGAGCGGTGGCAGAGGGCCGCCCGGTCCGGTTCGGTTCCGTTTGAGCCGGGAGATTTTGAGGAATCCCCGGAGTCCGACCCGGACCTTGACGACTGGCCGATAAACGAAGTGGCCCCCGGCATCGACGCCCTCCTGACCGACTTCGACGAGCGGCTTTGGGTCAGGGATTACCAACTTCCAGATCAGGACAGCGTGACCTGGCGGGTGTGGGACATCGACCGGCAGGAACTGCTTTTCACAGTCAGAATGGACGGCGAGGATACCCTGCTTGACGCGCGGGACGACCTGGTCCTGCTGCGTCGGCGGAATGGTAAGGGTCTGAATCCCGGCAGGAAATCGGCTAACTACTTACAGGGCTGCATGATCTGCGTTTCCTGCCGTCTCTCTGGATCTTGCTGGACCGACCCGCAAGAGCGGGAAAACCGGACGTCAATGGCGGGACTCCCGTGCTCAAACTGCCGCTCTCAAGCGCGATCAGCCTGACCGCTCGCGATTCCCCTCCGAGAAGCGCGCCAACGCCCGTCGATTGCCGGGCGCTTGGTCCCTGCATGGAACGCAATCCATCGCTAACTTCTTCCCCATGATACCTTCTCTCCGCTCCCGCGCCTCTCGACCAAGGCTTGCCTGTCTGGCGGTCTGCTTCTCAGAGAGGGACCCCACCGATTTCCGCGCGGCTCCGACTTGGGGTATCTGCGCTCGCATGCTCGCTCTCGCCGTGGCCGGGGTCGGGACGGCCTGCGGGGACGAGCCAATGACGCCGGCCACACCGGACCCACCCGTTCCCACAACGGTCGCAGTTGCGCCTCCCTCGCTAGCGCTCCATTCAATCGGCGACAGCGTGCGAATGATCGCCACGGTGAGCGATCAGTACGGCCAAGCCATGACCAATGTCGCTGTCGCGTGGAACAGCAGCGATACATCCGTCACCACCGTGACCGAAGGGCTCGTTACCGCAGTGGGCAACGGCAGTGCGACCGTGACCGCCACGGTCGGCTCGCAGACGGCGAGTGCCGAGGCACGAGTGGAGCAGGAAGTGGCGGAGGTCAGCGTGTCGCCGCCACCGACCGTTTTGGCGGCGTTCGGGGACACGGTGCGGCTGACAGCCGAAGCGTTGGACGCTAACGGTCATATGGTGGCAGGAACCGCGTTCCTGTGGAAATCCGGCGACACGCTGGTCGCCATGGTGGACAGCGCCGGACTGGTAACGGCTGTGGGAAACGGGACTACTTCGGTTGCCGCCAATGCGGGCGAGGCGATGGGCGAGACGAAGGTAGCCGTGATGCAGTCGGCGGCCTCGGTCATCTTGACCCCGGCTGCGGATTCGATGGTGCTGGGCGACACGCTGCGCCTCTCGGCCGAGGCGTGGGACGTGAACGGCCATTCGCTAGTCGGGACGAACTTCAGTTGGTCGTCAAGCGACGGGTCCGTGGCGACCGTGGACTCGTCCGGCCTGGTACGCGGTGTCGCGGAAGGGACGGCCACGATCTCGGCCGCAGTGGGCAGCGCGCACGGCACCGCGGCGATTACCGTATCGAATCCGGATCGAGCGGCGCTGGTCGCGCTCTACGAAGCGACGGACGGGCCGAACTGGGTCAACAGCGAGAACTGGCTCACCGACGCGCCCCTCGGCGACTGGTACGGCGTGTCCGCCGGTAATCGAGTTGGGCAGCTAGTCCTCAGAGGGAATGGACTCACCGGTCGGATTCCACCCGACTTGGGGAACCTCACTCAGTTGAGTGCTCTGTACCTAGACAACAACGCTCTCAGCGGCCCGATACCGGCCGAATTGGGGAGCCTCACTCATTTAGAGTTGCTGGTCATGGACGAGAACGCCCTCAGCGGCCCGATTCCGCCCGAACTCGGTGGCCTCGATGATCTAATTTGGCTAATGCTGGACGAAAACGATCTCAGCGGCCCGATCCCCTCTGGACTAGGCGACACCAGCCTGAAGATCCTACGCCTAAACAACAACAACCTCTCCGGTCCTATCCCCGTGGAGTTGGGTAAGCTCAAGGATCTTGAGGAACTCAACGTTGCCGTCAACCCCGGGCTCCGGGGAGAAATCCCGCCCGAAATTCTGGCGTTGAACATGCATCACTTTTGGTCGTGGGCAACGAGCCTGTGTGTACCTCGCGGCGGGGATTTCGAGTCGTACATCTCAAGGGAAAACTGGATGGGCAACGCCTGCGGCGAAACGGAACCGGGCTTTCAGATCCAGTTGCTGTTCTCCCCGGAGACTCCCGACGACATCCGCGACGCGATGGAATCGCAAGCCGAATACTGGATGGAGATACTGCGTGACACGGAGGCACCCGACCTGTTTGGATTTGAAAAACCGTTGTGCTACGGGGTTCGGCCGTGGACCTTGCCGTCTCCCATCATCGACGATGTCCTCGTGACCATCGAATACGGCGAAGGGGAAATAACCAGCGGTGGGGTCTGCGGCCTGACCGGCGGGTGTTGATGGATTTATATCTTGTTGTGGTCGTTGATCTTATGAGATTGGCCGGTCGGATTCCAGCCGTTTGACTCCCGCCGATTGCGGATCTAGCCGCGAGACCTTCCGCGGGCTTCCAGTGCCTTCCGAAGCTGTCCCTCGTCGGCGTGCTGATAGCATTGCAGTACCGTCCTGGCCTCCTTCCAGCCGCCGAGTTCGCAGAGCACCTTGAGCGGCTGGTCCATCAGGTCCGATGCGAACTTCCGCCTCAGCGAGTGCCAGCCCCTTCGCGGCTTGGGCTCCAGCCCCGCCAGCCTCTCGGCCCTGCCCCACCACTTTTGCGCCAGCGCGGATCCCATGCACTTCGATGGACTCTTGGGGGCGGGCATCACGGGCGCTTCCCCCGGTCCCGGGTTTCTCGTCCACGCCTCTTCCAGACCTTCGAGCGCCTCGCCGGTCAGCGGAGTGACGTGTTCGTGTCCCGACTTGTCGTGCTCGGCACGCCAGAGGATGGTCCGGCCCTCGAAGTCGATGTCCAGCCACCGAAGGTGGCGTATTGCGCCGATGCGGTGGCCGGTTTCGTGCGCAAGCACGAGCGCGACTCGGAACCGCCAGTCCAACCGGCCGGAGACTTCGAGCAGCGCCCGGTACTCCTCCTCCGTGAGCACCACCCGGGTCGGGTTCTTCTCCGTGGGCTTCCTGAGGCCCTTGAGCGGGTTCCTGTCCAAGAGCAGGCGGCCCCGGTCGTCCCTCGATCTCGCGGCCCAATTCAGCACCGCGATCAGGAACTTGAGGTCCAACTCGACCGTCCGGTCGGACACGGGCTTGCCGCTCGGTCCGATCCTGCCCGCCCTCCGCTCCCGGATGAAGCGGTCCCAGTCCCTCTGTGACAGGGTGGCCGGGTCGCGGTTCCGCCCGAAGAAACGGCGGAACATCCGCATCGCGGCCCGGTCGTGCCGCTGGGACGTCCAGTTCTTCGAGGGCGTCACCTCTTCACCGTAGATGTCAAAGAGCGTGCCCAGGTCGAGCGGCTCGGGCTCGGCTTCCGCCTTGCCGTTGGGCTCGTGGACCGCAAAGCCCGCGGCGGCCTCGTCGGCCTGCCTCTTGGCCCTCACCCAGTCCCGGTGTCCAAGCGACCGGGTGAGCCTTCGCCCGTTTTCGCGCCACTCCAACTGGTACAGGCCGGTCTTCGGGTCGGGGAACACCCTCACCCGATTGCGGCCCCATTCGCCGGCGCCGTACGAGCGCCGACTTCGTTTCGTGCGTGCCATCGTTCGATTCCTCTCTCGATGGACTGCACGATCTGCGCGATTGAAACCTCGCGACGACGGGGCGCGTCGTCCAGACTGACTGAGTTGGTGCCCCGGCCGACTTTCGGGCGGGCGCGCCACGGGGGCGCTGGTTTCTGCGGTTTGTGGAGGAGCCAGATGTTGTTTTGCTTCACAAAAACTCTGGCTGGGGGATGCCCCCAGACCCCCGACACGACCTTCCGCGCGCCACCGGATGAGGCCGCCCGACATGGCCCGGTCCCGGAAGCCCGAGGCCGGACTTCGTAAGCCGCGCCATCGGCGTGCTCGCGGGACCAGACCGGCGAACCGGCCTCCCCGGCCCGCTCCAGCCCTGCGCCCGCCGGTCCTCCCCGTCTCCGGGGCGGGCGGAGCCCGTCCCTCCGACCGGGACGTTTGGACGGGATTCCTTCCGTCCGGGGTGGGAAGGGACTCGACCCCGGCTGAAGGAACGGACGGAGTCCGTGCCGGAGGCCGGGGGGACCGGCGCCGAAGCGGTGGCAACGCCGCCGACGCCGCCTCGCCGGTCAACTCCGCGGACTCACCCGAAGCCGACGGCGGAACATCCGGTGACGGGCCACCGGGGGGACCTTCGGACGCCCGAACCGCGAACGCTGCCGGAGCGGGGGTTTGTCCTGGGGATCGAAGGGGGCGGAGCACCCCCTCGCCAGCCCGCGGTTATACCGAGGGTACGCTGGCTCACGACCACTAACGGTCGTGAGCCAGCCATGGAGTGCCTCCCAAGCGCGGTTGCCCGGCTCCGGCGGAGACGGCTCCCGATCCGGGCCAAAAAACCTGTCGTCGGCGACGTTTCAGCTTCTTGAATCCCCGAAGCCCAGCGGCGGGCGCATCGTCTCGTAGAGGCATGACGAGGTGCTCGCCGCGTTCGCGTTCAGCCGTGGCCGTCAACACCCTTGGGAGGGAATCGCGCGGGCGCGGCCCCTCCGCCGCGCCCGCGTCTTCGGGTGAGCGGGCCTACGCCTTCACCCTGCCCCTGAAGTTGCAGCCCTTGCCGCGGCCGCCCGCACCCCGGAAGGAGATCTCCGTGACATTGGGGTAGCCTGGGGTGCCTTGCCTGATTACAACGTATGTGAGCGTAGACGAGCTCTTGCCGGTCTCGCTGTCGTATTGCCACCGCCCATAGGAAGGGACCCCGGCGTTGGTGTAGCAGAAGTAGTTCCTTCCGCCGTAGAACCGTGCGAAGGGATCCGGGCATCCCGGCGGCGTAGGAGTAGTAATGCCGAGTTGCTGTCTTGTCCAGCCGGGGCCCCACGATATGGCATTGAAGCTCACACGGTAGGGATGCGTGCCGTGCACGTGCCACGGAACCGTGACGGTCAAGCGGCCGACGGGGTTTACGGTGACATCGTCATCGTATTCCACTTCGCAGACGCCGTTTCCGCTGGCGGCGGCGGCCTGCATCTCGGCTTCCGTCCCGGCGAGGGTCTCGCCCTCGACCGGCACCGCGTCGGCGGGGACCGCCTCGGTCGGGACCTCGCCGCACGAGGAGACGGCCAGCACGGCCAAGGCACAGAGGATCGTCTTCTTCATTTTTCTCTCCTTGGGATGGGGGGTGTTGAAGAAGAACCTTCACTTTCACCCCCCCCCCCGAAAAAACACCGAAGCCGGAGGGCTTCCGGTGCCGGCCCGGGGGCGGAGAGGCAGGACTCGAACTTTAACCGGGCTCGCGAACGGAGCGCAAGGGCAAGACCAAACGGGAGTTACGCTTCACCGTACCCCTTCTCGCCGGAGGACGGCGAGGACGATGGGTGCGCCTCGACCTGCCAGCCCGGCAGTCGGTCGTGGATTCGCATATGTTCATGGATGTTGAACTTACGGGATTGGCCGGTCGGATTCCAGCCGTTTGACTCCCGCCGATTGCGGATCTAGCCGCGAGACCGTCTTCGGGCTTCCAGAGCCGTCCTGAGTTGTCCTTCATCTGCGCGCTGATAGCACTGAAGGACCGTCTCGGCCGTCTTCCATCCGCCGAGTTCGCAGAGGACCTTGAGCGGCTGATTCATGAGGTCGGAGGCGAACTTCCGCCTCAGGGAGTGCCAGCCGCGGAGTCGCTTGGGCGGCAGCCCGGCGAGCGCCTCGGCCCTGTCCCACCAGTCGCGGGCCAGTGAGCGCCCGATGCATGCGGAGGGGTTCTTGGGCGCGGGTAGCAGCGGAGCGTCTCCGATTCCGGGATTCCGCCTCCTCGCCTCCTCCAGGACGGCGAGCACCTCGGCCGTCACCGGCGTCCGGTGCTCGTATCCAGTCTTCGCGCACTCGCCTCGCCACCGGATGGTCCTGCGTTCCATATCGATGTCCGACCACCGCAGCTGGCGAACGGCACCGATCCGGTGCCCTGTCTCGTGGGCAACCACCAGTGCGACGCGGAACCGCCAGTCCATCGCCAGAGACGCCTGAAGCAATGCCTCGTACTCGGCTTGGCTGAGAACCACGCGGGTGGGGTTTTTCTCCTTCGGCACCTTGAGGCCTCTGAGGGGATTGGAGTCGAGGAGGAGTTTCCCCTCCTCGTCCCTCGATTTCGTGGCCCAGTTGAGGACCGCCAGCAGGAACCTCAGATCCTTTTCGATCGTCCGGTCGGACACCGGCGAGCGGCTCGGGCCGACCTTGCCCGCCCGCCGCGCCCGGATGAACCGGTCCCAGTCCCGCTGGGAAAGCGTCGCGGGCTTCCTCTGCCTGCCGAAGACCTTGATGAACATCTTCATCGCGACCCGGTCGTACCTCCGGGACCGCTCGCTCTTGGTGGGGGTCACCTCGTCGCCGTAGATGTCAAGAAGCGTTCCCAGGGTGAGCAGCTCGGGCTCGGCCTCGGTCTGGCCGTTGGGCTCGTGGACCGCGAAGCCAGCGGCAACCTCGTCCGCCTGCCTCTTGGCCCGCGACCAGTCACGGTGCTTGAGCGACCTCGTGAGCCTGCGCCCGTTCTCGCGCCACTCGATCTGGTATCGGCCGGTCTTCGGATCTGGGAACACCCGTACCCGATTCCGGCCCCATTCGCCGGCGCTGTACGAGCGCCGACTTCGTTTCGTGCGTGCCATCATTCGATTCCTCTCGTGATGGACTGATCGGGAGGAATCGCAAACTGTAGTGAGACAATAGGTTAGCGTACATCGCACCGAGTGCCGTATCACTTCCGATAGCCGATTCTGTGCTGGAATCCATGCGACGCCATCGGAAGTCGCCGGACGATTTTCTTGCGATCCGGGCGGACCATAAGGGTCCGGGGCGGGGAATGGGATCCGACCCCGGCGGAGGGACGGACGGAGTCCGTCCCGGAGGCCGGGGGGACCGGCGCCGAAGCGGTGGCAACGCCGACCACGCTGCCCGCCGGTCACCACGCGGGACTCACCCGAAGCCGACGGCCTCGACCGGCGGTGATCGGTGGTCGCCGGGAGAACACCCGGAGGTCGGCCGCCCGGGGGACGTTCGAACCCGCGGCAGTGGGCGGAACACACCAACCGCGAACGCTGCCGGAGCAGGGTTTTGTCGGGGGTTCGAAGGGGGGCGGCAGCCACCCTCGCCAGCCCGCCGTGTTATACGGAGGACTCCCCACCTTTTGTCAACGGTTTTGAAGACGGTTTTGAAGGCGGGGCTGTAACCCCGCCTCGGGTGGCCGGACGGGCTGGGCAGTGTGTCGCCGGGCGTACTGCTGGATGTCGGCCGAGCCTCGCACCGGGAAGGGCGAGGAGATGGTCGCAGCCACGGTCGGCGCAGACATCCTCGAAGGGGATCACAGCATCCCCTCGGCGACCGCTGCCGGGGTTCGAAGGGACGGAGTCCCTCGCCAGCCCCGGTGTATGACACCGGGTAGGCTGGCTCGCGACCACTAAACGGTCGTGAGCCAGCTGCCCGGGGACCGTCGCGGGTGCGCCAAGGCGTGGCGCGCACACGGCTGTGGAGCGCCGCGCTGGACCGCGTCGGGAGAAGAGATCAGGCCGCATTTTCCTCCGCCGGGCGTGGAGGCCGGTAGCAGGTTTGGGTTCGGAGCATGGCGCAGGCGACCGCGAGCAGGCGGTCCGAGACCGAGCGGAGGGCGCGGGCATGGCCGTGGCCGCGCCCGCGAAGGGCGGCGTACTTGGCCTTGCTGACGGGGTCGCGCTGGACCGCGACCCGCGCCCAGTGGTAGACTGCGTCGCGAAGACGGGCATGGGCGGCCATTCGGCGCACGACGAGCTTGTACTTGCCGGATCGCCTTGTGACGGGCGCTACGCCGCACATGCATCGCAGCGCCTTGTAGTCCCGGCGCGCCAGCGCTTGGGGCGCCTCGGCGAGCAGCGTGGCGAGGACGGTCTGACCGACTCCGGGCAAGGAGGAGAGAACCGTCACGTCGCGCTGCCCGCCGGGTTGGCCGGAGCCGGAGTCCTCGCTGTCGGCCAGGACATCGATCAGGCGGGCGATCTCCCGCTTGGCGTCGGCGAGCTGGCGATGCACGAGGCGGAGGCGTTCGGAGACGCTCTTGATGTGGGCCACCGCGGCCTCGGTGGTTCCGGGCGCGACGGCGATGGCCGGGGCGCGGAGGATTTCCTGAAGCTGCTCGGCGGTGATCCGCCGGATCCTGTGGCGCTTGAGAAGCCTTTCGAGGGTTCGGCGCTGAACCTTCCGGGCCTTCGCGGGCGTCGGAACCTTGGCCCAGAGGTCGAGAACCCAAGGATCCACCACGCTTCCGACCGCTTCGAGGATCTGCGGATAGTAGCGCCACAGCTGCTCCCGCACCCGGTTCGACAGGCGGGTGCGGTCCCGCGTGAGATCCTCGTCGATCCGCGACCACGCCCTGAGTTCGATGACGACCGGATCGACGGGATCGATCCTGCGGAAGTGGTGAAGATCGGTCCTCAGCGCGTCGGCGAGGACGCGGGCATCGAGGCTGTCGTCCTTGGCCCCGGCGGGCGAGTAGCGGTCGCGGAACCGGTCGAGCTGCTTCGGATTGATCGAGTAGACCGCGAACCCGTGGTCCATGAGACTCTCGACGACCGGTCCGTGCGGAATCTCGATCGCCACCGGAATGTCCTCGGGGGCGGATCCTCCGCATCTGGCGGCGATCCACTCGGCCATCTTGGCCAGACCCGCGCCTCCGTGGCGGAAGACGCGCTCCGCCCGCTTCGTGCCGTCGCCGCCGACCACGCAGACGTGGTGGGCTTCCGATGCCCAGTCCACGCCGGCGAACCAGGCCTTGGGTTCTACCATGTTTCCTCCCCTGTGAAGATGTCGCTTGACAGCGAAGGCTCTGCCGCGATGCTCGCCAATCCCTGTACTGGCGCTCGATGGCGCGAACTCCCCACTGGGCTTCCATCGCGGCTTCCGGGTCGGGGTACAAGTCCCCAGTAGGTGCTCGGTGGCACGGGTAAGCTGTGGTTACTCCCGGCCCGGTAGCCTGTCGCTCTCGTTAGAGTCCTTCGATCTAACGTGAAACACGCTCGAATGGGTATATCAGGGGTACAGGGTATGCTGGCTTGTCCACCTTAGCGTGGCCAAGCCAGCCCCGGCGGACGCCCGAAAGACGCTCCCGCGCCAGCTGAACCGAGGGGCGGAACACGGGGCCGTCGCTGGCAAGCTCCCCGACCTCTTGGCCGCCCGCCTCAAGAACGACCAAGACGTAACCCCGGCGCTCCCTGCCGAGCGGCCCGGTTTTGCCCTACCCGTACCCCTCGGGAACCCGAGATCGACGACCTGGGGCGATTCCACGGCCCGTAGATGCCCCGAAATGCCTCCGAAACGGCCTTCGAGGCCGGTTGCGGGGTCAAATCAGCTCCCGGCGGCCGCCTATCGCTGCGTGACGTAGTCGCTCCACGCCTGCATGACCTCGGCGCGGCGCTCCAGCAGGTCGGAGCGCTGGTACGCCTGCACGACCTGGCTTCTCGGGACGTGGGCGAGGCAGGCTTCCGCGACTTCCGCCGGGACGCCGGTCTCGGCCATCCACGAGCGCGCACTCGACCGGAACCCGTGAACCGTCGAGGCGATCCCGGCCCGCCGAAGCACGCGCCCCGGCACGTTCCTCGGCAACACCCCGCCTTTCCTCGTCGGAAACACCAGCGACGAGTCGGGAGACAGCGCCCGCGCCCGCTCCAACACACCGAGCGCGCCCGTGCTCAACGGGACGGAGAACTCGCGACCGGCCTTCATCCTCGACGCGGGGATCGTCCACACGCCCGCCTCCATGTCGATCTCGCTCCACCGCGCCCCGCGCGCCTCTCCGGCCCGCACCGCCGTCAGCGCGATCATCTCGACGCACGGCATCGCCGACGGGTGGATGTACTTCACGCGGCGGATCGCCCGGATCGCCGCCGCGACCTCCCGGTGCGGAAGCGCGCGGAGATGGGTCGGGGCGTTGCCGTTCGTCCTCGGCAGCGCCACGACCGCCCGGTCCAACGGGTTGTCCGGGCGGAGGTTCTTCCCAATGCACCACCGGAAGACTGCGGAGATCCGGTTGCGGGCCTTCCGGGCGGCGGCGGGCTTCGACGTCCAGATCGGCGCGAGGCACGCCAGTACGTCCGCGCTCGTGATCCGGTCCACCGGCTTGTCCAGCAGGGGCGCGGCGTAGAGGCGGAACGTCGCGGCCCAGTCCTCGGCCATCGTGCTCCCGGTCTTCCAGCCGTCGCGGTGCAACTCGATGGTGCGTTCGACCGCCTCGGCGAACGTCGGGACGCCGCCGCCGCGCGGGTCGCCGCCGTGGCGGACCGAGCGGCTGTTGTCCAGCGCCGTCCTGCGCGCCTCGGCAAGCGTGATCTCGGGATACGGCCCGAGCCCCACCGAGGTCAGCCGTCCCTCGATCCTTAGCCGCTGCCGCCACGTCTTGCTGATGCGGCCGGCCTTCGTCCGGTGGACCCGGAGGCTCAGTCCCCGCCCGCCTCGCCCGTCGCCGTACACGCCCGGACGGTTGACCGAGCGAACGAAGGCGGCGGTGAGCGTCCTGGGTCGTTTCATCGTGGGTTTCTTCCTGAATGCGTATCACTTATTGCAACACTACACAGGGAAGAATACACGGGATGTTGATAAACCGCAAGGGATGTGGATATTACCGTAAACGCCGATAAGACAACGTACTAAAGGACATTACTGGACTACTGGAAGACGGCTATGAATCGTATTGGAAGCCGGCAATGCAGTTCGTGATGGACTGCACGATCTGCGCGTTTGAAACGTCGCGCCGGGGCCGCGTCTCCGCCAGACGGGCGGCTGACGGCACGGCGGGCGCTGCGGCGTTCGGGTGGCAAGCGACTGGACGCCATGGTCAGCGGCTCGGACCCTGATCGCGATCTGGTCCCGGGCGGCGCATCAGATACGGAGGCCGCGCGGTCTCGCGACGGCGGATGTCCCGAAATACTCGGCCAAGCGTGTCGCCAGCACGTCGAGCCGCTCGATTTGCCGCTGCAAGACTTCGTTCTCCGCGCTCAGCCGCTCGACACGCTGCCGCAAGGCTTTGTTCTCCCCGCTTTGCCGCTCGACGCGCCCTCGCAAGGCTTCGACGTGCTGCCGCAAGGCTTCGGCCTGCCCGGATTGCCGCTGCTGCTCCGTCTCGTACTGCGCGGACAACCTCCGCAAGGCCCTCGTCAACTGCTCCTCTAACGCGGTCATAGACCTCCTTCACTCGTTCGACAGCTTCAACGCCGGGCGACCGTCCACCCACCAGGGCGGATCGTCCACCGCCCCGTCCGGCACCACGACGAACCGCTCGCCCTCGATCTCGTGGAACACGAGCCCCCAGGTGTCCACTTCCAGTTGGGCCAGCGTCCTCTGGGCGTCCTCTATGTCCCGGCCCAGTTCGGCGCGCGTCTCGATCCGGCTCTGGATGCTTCCCGCCAACCAGTGCATCGTCGCCCAGCTTCCGCCGAAGAAACCGAGCCAGAGGCTCAGGCCGACGATCAGGGGCCGTTGCCAAGCCTTTGTCAGCAACTCGCGCATCCGCCCGGTCGCCTCCTCCGTATCGCGCTCGATGGTAAGCAGCGCGTTCCTCGCGACGCGCCGCGAGTTCTCGGCGAGCCGCTGCAACTCGTTCGCGGTCAACTCCTCGATCTCCCTGCGTTCGGTCTCCAGCCGTCTGCGCAGCCGGTCGGACAAATCGTTCCCGCTCGAAGTCACGTGCGTATAGTTCTCCTTTCAGCCGCCACCGGTCCCCGGTCTTGGGGTCCAGCACCGTGATGTAGTCCTTGCCTTGGCGTGGCACTTCGAGGCCCGCCTCCCGCAGGGCGGCGACGACCTCGGCCCGGTCCCGCACCGTTCCGTGCTCGACACGCTGGAGCAGGTAGTCCCGGATCAGGTCGCGGGGGGAGGCTTCGAGCCGAAGCCCGGCCCGTAGTTGCGCCGCTTCGATGTAGGCGCGGTGGCCGGGTTGCTGCACTCTGGCCCTCGCTGGATCGTCGGGACGGCTCCAGCCTTGCTCGTGGTTGAAGGCGTCCCGGAGCGGATCGAACGTCTTCCGCCATCCCGGAGGGGCGATGTTGAGGCTCCGCCCGGTCTCCAGATCGCACCGCGCCGCGAGGATGTGGACATGGGCGCCGCCGCCCTCTTCACGGTGGAGCACCGCCGTCCATGCGTATCGGTCGGGTTCGAGCCCCGCCCAAGCCGTATTCTCGAACTCGTCGACCACGGCTTCGATGTGCTCGTCGGCGGGTTGGTCGTCGGGGGCCCAGGCGATCACGCCGGAGGTGTACCTGTGCTCGAAGTCGAGCGAGTCGGCGACCGCCGCCACTATGTCCGGGTTCCCCCTCAGCACCTCGACGCCCTCGCGCGGCTTCCCGGCCGCGTCCCGCTCCCCAAGGAGGTAGTTGGCCGCCTCCCGCGCCGATCCGGTCCCGCGGGCCAGGAACTTAATGTGCATCGCGGTCGGGGCTCTCGAAGCGGGCCAGCGCCGTGAGCGCCCGCTCGATGGCGACAAGGCGGGCGATGACCTCGACGGCCTCGGTCGCCCCCTTATGGGTGTTGGCCCACTTGGCGATCTGGTTGAGGTTGTTCCCGATGCGCGCCGCCTCCCGCGTGCGCTCGCGCTCGACCTCCGCGTGCGGCACGGTCCAGGTCCGCGCCCGACCGAGCGACCGGCGCACCAGATCCGACAGCGTCAAGCCTGCGGAGCGCGCCTTGGCGTGCCACTCGGCACGCTCCGCGTCGCTGGCGCGGACCTTCACCCAGACGGCGCGTCCGGCGCTCACGCCGCGCCGTCTCCGTCGTGGGGGTCAGAGGGGGCACAGCCCCCCGCCAGCCCCTCCGGCAGACACACGCAGTGTGGCCACGGAGGGTAGGCTGGCTTGTCTCCCATAATCATGCAGATTCCCGCGTGATTTGCACGACCGGGTCACGGGGAAGGCCCGGGCTGTTGAGCGCCCGCAGAGGCGAGCGTAGCGAGCCGGAGCGGGCGCTCAACAGGGACGGTGGTCGGATCGATAGGCTGGCAGGCCGTAAAGGGGCCGTGGGTAGTGTGATCGCCACCGTCCTTCCCGATGTCCTGAATGGATACACGAGCATCGAGGCTCGCATGACAAGCACAGGAGAAGGGAAGAACTCATGAGCAGCATCCTCCGCACCGTCGGGATCGACATCTCCAAGGACTGGCTCGACGCCTTCGCCGCCCCCGAGGGGAGAGCGTCCCGATTCCCCAACGACAGCGCCGGCTTCCGGAGGCTGATCGCCTGGATCGGCTCCGGGATCGACCGGGTCGCGTACGAACCCACCGGAGTCTTCCACCGCGACTTCGAGGACGCCCTCCTGAAGGCCGGGCTCCCCCTGTACGCGATCAACCCCTTCCAAGTCCGATCCTTCGCCCGCTCCATCGGGCGGCGCGCCAAGACCGACGCGGTGGACGCCCGGATGCTGGCCACCATGGCGGCCGCTGTCGAAGACTTGCGTCCGACCGAGGCGAAATCGGAGGGGCAGCGCGACCTTGCCGAGCTCCAGCAGATCCGCGACGCGCTGGTCAGGGATCGGATCGCAACCACCAACCGGGGCAGGAACTTGCGCACTCCCGTGGGCAAGCGGGTCACCAAGCAGAGGCTGAGGCAGATCGACCGCCAGCTGAAGCTCATCGATGCCGAGATCCGGCAGCGGATCGGGGAGGAGAAGGAAATGGAGCGCCGGGCCGAGATCCTGACCTCGATCCCGGGCATCTCCGACATCACCGCCGCGGGACTGATCGTCCACTTCCCGGAACTGGGAATACTCACTCGGTCGCGAGCCGCCAGCCTCGCCGGACTCGCCCCGGTCACCCGGGAGTCCGGAAACTGGAAGGGACGGAGCTTCATCCAGGGCGGCAGGCACCGGGTCCGCAGAATGCTCTACATGCCCGCGGTGGTCGCGATCCAGCACAATCCCGACCTCAAGCGGAAGTACGAGGCGCTCCTCGCCAACGGGAAGCCGCGCAAGGTCGCCCTGACGGCCGTGATGCGGAAGCTCCTCGTCCTCGCCAACGCTCTGGTGCAGCAGGACCGCACTTGGACGGCACAGCCGCCGCGCGAGCACTCCTGCCCGGCCTTCCCGACGCCCAGCCCGGCGGGGAGCGTTCACGGATGATCGAACCGGGCAAGAACGGGCGCCGAAGCGGAAGCGTCGCAAAGGGGCGCTGCGAGACAGGTTGCTCCGCGAAAAACGGGCGTCCGCTTGTGAGATGGATACTTGCTTGTCACCCTTAGCACGTGACAAGCCAGCCTTGGGACGGCTCCGAAACGCCGCTCCGGGCATCGCCCGGAACAGCCTCGACCTGGCCGCCGCGGGCACTCCTCCCGACCTCGTGGTTGCCCGGCTCACAGGCGTCGACGACCCCGTCGTCATTCGCCAACAGCGGCACCGCCTGATGGGCGGATCAACGAATCCCACCTTGTGACAGGGGGCGACGCCCCCCGCCTGCGGAATCCCAAGGAGCCGGTCTCTTCAGGTCCGAAGGGGTGGAGGCCGGTCCGGTTTGACGCCATGACCTTTTCGGATTCATATTCCGTAGCACTATGAGTGACCGTGAGCAGATTCAGGAACTGAAAGACGAGGTAGCGCGGCTCAGCGGCGAGCTTGACGCGAGGCGTGATATTCGGATCATTCAGCGAGTAGAGAACCACCCGCCGTCGACACCTCAGAATCCAGGCACCGACACCAAGACCGTGCTCGCCGCAATGGCTGTGGTCCTCATCCCGGTGATTCTGTTCTTCGCCTGGTGCGCCAATGCTTGGAACGAGTCCGTGGAGAGCGTCGAACGGAGACGCGCCATCCAAGCGGAGCGAGTTCAGAGCCAGCCGGCATTTGAGGTGGAGACAGGCCAGCCGTGTTCGTGGCGCAACACGACACTCGAAAAGTCGGCTGGCGTGTGGCGGATTTACCGCACGGACCAGAGGGCCATGAGGCAGGTGCCGCTGATGCACATGGGCGGACCGGTGATGTCGGCGATCATCGAGACAGCGAACCGGTACGAAGAAGCCACTGGTGTGGACAGCCTGTCGGTCGCCCGGCTGCTGCAGTGGAACGGAGAGTGCGGCCAATGAGCCTTAGTTGGTTCGCTTAATGGCGTGGCGACTCCAACTCCCCGATCACTCGGCCCAGGTGAACAAGGCCGCCAAGCCACTGCGGGCGGTGGACGATACTATCAAGGCGGGGGCGTTTGTTCGTGTTTCGATACGTAGGCTCCTCTCGTGGTTCGGCTTCCACCGGAGGGGCAAATGGGTCGAACGCACGATCAAGCAAGAACTCAACAAGCGGGAGCTCACAACCCATCCCGACTTCAGGCGGCCAAGTTCGATCAACACGATAGTTGCTGTCTGGCGTCAGCGCAGTGGCTGAGGGAAGCGGAGGCCCCGGTGGGATGGCCGACGAAGAGGTCGTTGGATGCCACCTACTCAAGTGTGTAGGCCCCCGGCCTTCCGAACGACCGATAGCGCCGGGAAAGCGGGTTCCGGGTGTCGGCAACTGCTTCGATCAACGCCCCATGAGTTCCAAGAAGTCCTGTTCCGACAAGATCTGAATCTCCCTGCCAGCGCTGATCGCTGCTTCAGCGTCCCGGTGCTTGGTGCTCTTGTCGTACCCCCTCAGTCTGCGCCTGTCTTGCGTCCCGACCACAAGAATGGTGACCCTCTTCGTGAGGCTCCGGGCTACGTCGCAACCCGCCTCTGCCGCCATATCGGCAGCGTGCCGCCGCACGATCCCGAGAGTGCCCGTGAACAGAATGGTCTCGCCGAAGAGCGGTCCCTCAACTTTGCCTTCACGCCTTTCTGACACCGACCCAGAAGCTCGGGGGAAGATCGGAAGCTCGACTCGGCGCAACCAGTCCTCAATGTCCGTATCGGTATCGGCGCAGATCTGAATCACGATTTCCGCTGCTGCTCTCGCATCCTCCAAAGCGTCGTGATGCCGGAACCCGATGCCCAGTTCCGAAGCGACGTTCCTGAGGCTGTAGCCGCTACGACCGAAGGTGGCGGGCCAAGCACGGCGGACGATCTGGGCGCTGTCCAGCCAAGTAGCATGAAGCTGGGCGAGTGAATACAGAACTCTGGCTCGTTCAAGGGCAACCCGATCAAACGAAGTGTGGCTCACCACCACGGATCCCTGAAGGCGTGACGCCAGCTCGGCCCACACCTCCGTCAGCGTGGGGCTATTGGTGACGGCTTCCTCGTCGATCCCGTGAATGGACACATTCCATGGATCGAACCAGTCCTGAGGGTTGACGAGAGTCTGCCACCGCTCCCTAATCCTTCCGTCTCGCACGTGAACAACGCCTATCTGGCAGATGCTCGCCCGGTCGGCGTTGGCTGTCTCCACGTCAATGGATCTGAACGTCAGCATGTCGGGTTGTTGGCTCGGCGAATCGAGGGGGACTACTGTCCGATTGGCGGGGAATTGTACCAACTCCGCTTCCCCGTTACAATGGCGTACTCATGGACCGGTTGGATTCCGTCGCGATCTCGCGAGGGCTGGCTCTTATGAGTGTTCAGAGGCCCGCAGGGAAGTTGGCTTGGACGAACGACAAAGGGGGTGCGGCTATTGAGCAGCACCCAGAAGACCCCCGCCGATTGGGGATGTTCTTCCCGCTTTTGCGGTACGGTCCAGCACGGTCCAGTTCGAGGGCAGAAAACGCAGATCGTGCAGCCCTGATTGAACTTACGTGATTTCCTGCCATGATTTTCGCGACCTGCCGCCTGCCAGCCCGGCACGGCGGCGCTCTCTGGCCGCCGCCGGGTCACTGCCCCCTCCTACCCCTCGGAGATCGGAGATCTTCGCTTGCCCGCGACTCCACGACCGGCTCAGGACGCCTGAAACGCCTCCGAAAGCCCCGTAGGCGGGCTCCGAGTCCGTCGCGGCGGCACCCGTGCCCCCGAACGATCCGACGCTTTCCGCAACATGGGCGACACGGGCCGCGGGAACCTTCGGCGAAGAGGCGGCGCGGGCGCGGGAGTCCCGCCATTCAGCTCCGATTTTCCCGCCCTCGCCGGTCGGTCCAGCAAGGTCCAGAGAAACGGCAGGGAACGCAGATCGTGCAGCCCTGATTAGACTTACGTGATTTCCTGCCGGGATTCAGATCTCCGGTGCTCCGCCTGACCGACATGTTTCCGCATCGCATCCCTTACCAAGGCTATGCGGATTTCGATCCGGCGGTAACTCGTGATCCGCATTGGCTCGACATCATCGCACGCCGCCTGCTCGGGCACGCTCTCGGATTCGGGGAGGCGCTCTGGGGTCCCCGCGGCCAACTAATGGACCCGAGCACATCGGAACAGGCACCGGACACCCACGTCGTCTCGCCGCGCGCTGAGGAAGCCTTTGATGCCGCGGGGGGTACGAGCTACACGGGGCCGAAAATACCATTGCAGCAGGACGGTTCCAATGGCCAGTGGCGGAGCAGCGTGTTCGGATCTGAAATCATGTCAGCGGCTTGGAGTCGGAGCGGCCACGTCCCGACGAGCGCGGTGACGCTACAGGCGCTTGCCGACCTCGGCTACACGGTGGACCTAAGCTACGCCAATCCCTTTGCGCTCCTGAGCGCAGCTGCCTCAGCAGCTCTCGGAGCGGACGAGTCGGGCTGGGAGGCCCCGCCTGTCGTTGTGTCCTGCCGTTCAAGAGTTCAGCCTGATGCGGGTCAGGAAGGTTTGAGTACGGGTCTTTACCCCTCGCCCGTTCGAGCGTGTGCTCGCGAATTCTGAATGTCAGGTGGGACGGTGACGACGTTGGCCCTATCGATGTTCCGACCATGGACAGGGCGTCTACGGCGACGGCGGTCACGTTGCCGGACGCTTTCGGCCCGACCGGGTTTGGCCGCGTTCAGCGAACAGGAGGATATGGACGGCGAGACTGCGATGGTGAAGCGGTCGCAAACGGCCAACACGGCACGAGAACCCTCCATAGCCGCCGACGGATTGACGGCTGAGGAAGTCGCATGCAAGACCGTTACGTCGGGGATCTAGGAGATTTTGTCAAGTACGGACTACTGAGGGCGATCCGGGGCACTAAGCGCCTCGGTGTCGCTTGGTATCTGCATCCCGACGCTGGCCCTGCCGGTGACGGGAGGCACACCACCTATCTCCAACATCCCAGCGAGTGGCGGCACCTTGACGCTGACCTGTTCGACGCGCTGGAAGAACTGGTCCCCGACCGGCGATCCGTAGCGAACATTCAGCGGACGGGCATTCTCGGCGATGCTGTCTTTGCTGCCGATGTCCTCGCGGTCGCCGACGTCAAGGTTCGCGACCGCGAGCGCTGGCGGCGCCAGTGGTTCGATCGGATTCGTCATCAACTTGTCGCTTGCGATCTCGTCTTCGCCGACCCTGACAACGGCCTCGTGCCGGACGGCCGCTTCAGGCCTACGACCAGGGGGAGCGCGAAGGGCATGTCAATTGCCGAGGCGAAGGCGCTGGCCGAAGGACGGGCCGCCGTGATCTACCACCACAACAGCCGACGCTCAGGTGGCCATCTCGAAGAGATCCGGTGGCTCAAGACACAGCTCCCCGAAGGGACAATGGCTTACTATTGGCGCCGGGTAAGCAACCGGACCTTCTTCATCATCAATGCGGAGGAGGAAGTCCGTCGGCGCGTGCGTGGGTTCGTGCACCGGTGGGGTGATCGAGGAGCGTTGGTGTAGGCCTGTTGGCAATCGGGTCGCCGCCTCGGCGAGATGAAGGGGCTGCTCCGATCCTCGCGTCCTGGACGCATGAAGACGGTGCGGAGGTGTCGATTGGGGAAGTGATCGACGGCCATTCGACATGGCGTTCGAGCCATCTTGACGGAGTCCGAATTGGAGCGCCGGGGGCAGAGCCCGTTGCCGATCCAGAGGTGTGAATTCGACATCGGGGTGCTTGTGCAGGAAAATTGCGCTTGGGCGTGCGGGACGTGGGTTCCGCAAGTCGCCGGACGGCTTCGGGTTGGGCCACGGCCCGCGGATCGCCGGTGCCGATCCGGGTCTGCGGGCCGTGGACGGGAGCGACCCGGCCCTTCGGTATGCCCGGTGCGGCATAGGGGCTGTTCGGCATGTGCAAGCCCATGCCGCCCGCCCCGCCGGGTCGCTCCCGTACCAACGATCCCTCCGGGAAGGGGTTGAGCGCCGCGCCGAGACGGCAGAGCAACTGCTCACCGACCGGCTGGCGGTCGAGCATTTCCGCGCGAGGCCGAGACACGGCCGACGCCCACCGGTAGCGGCGCCATCGGGCTACCGAGGACGAACGAAGTTCGGGCGGTCCCCCTTTCGGGCGCGGATGTCGTGCTGGGGGTCCGGGGGATAGCTCCCCCGGCCAGAGTTTTTGTGAAACAAAAGGGGATTATACGCCTGTCTTGACACCGGGCCGTGATCCTGTTAACTTCATTGTACGGTAAATGACCACCACGGATGGAGTTAGAGCGATGGCAAGCGGACCCGGCAAGGCGCACCGGAAGGGGATCAGCGTCATGGACATGGCGCGGATGTTCGCCACCGAGCAGGACGCGGTGGAGTGGTTCGAGGCCCTGCACTGGCCGGACGGAAACCTGACCTGCCTCCGGTGCGGGTGCGTGGAGGGGGCCTACCGGGTTGCGAGCGGGAAGCCCCAGCCGTACCGGTGCAAGACCTGCAAGCGGTACTTCTCGCTGAAGACCGGGACGGCCATGGAGGACAGCAAGCTGCCGTTGCAGAAGTGGGCATGGGCGATTTACCTCGAAATGACCAGCCTCAAGGGGGTGTCCTCGATGAAGCTACACCGGGATCTGAACGTGCGGCAGGCCACCGCGTGGTTCATGCAGCACCGGATCCGGGAAGCGTTCACCGGGCTGGCTCCGGTGTTCGACGGGACCGTGGAGGTGGACGAGGCGTACTTCGGCGGACTGCGGAAGAACATGAGCAACGCGAAGCGGGCCGAGTTGGCAGGGACGGGGCGGGGGCCGGTGGGGAAGACCGCCGTGGTGGCGGCCAAGGACAGGGAGACCGGCAAGGTGGCGGCCAAGGTGATCGACCGGACGGACGCGGAGACCTTGCAGGGCTTCGTGGACGACCACGCGACGGCGGATGCGACGCTGTACACGGACGACGCGACGGCCTACAAGGGATCGGAGCGGGAGCACGAAACGGTCAAGCACTCGGCTGCGGAATACGTCCGGTACCTGGAGAACGCCACCGTCCACACGAACGGGGTGGAGTCCTTCTGGTCCATGCTCAAGCGGGCGCACAAGGGGGTCTACCACCGGCTGAGCGCGAAACACCTCCAGCGGTACGTTGCGGAGTTCGCGGGGCGGCACAACATTCGGGACATGGACACGCTGGCGCAGATGCAGCACGTGGTCGCGGCCATGGTCGGCAAGCGGCTCACCTACCGGAAGCTGGTGGCCGACAACGGACGGTCCCCGGTGGCGGGCTGACTGGCGTAGCGCGGCCATGCCCCGTACTCTGGCAGCACCCCACCAACCCACCCACCGAGCCAAGGATCACCCCCGATGAGCCTGTCACCGAACACGCTCTACTACGGGGACTGCCTCGAATGGCTGCCCCGCTTCCCGTCCGAGTCCGTAGACCTGATCTACCTCGATCCCCCGTTCAACTCGAACACCGACTACAATCTGCTGTTCGGAAACGGGAAGGCGAAGCGGGGCGGAAAGACGGCCCAAGTGCGGGCGTTCGCCGATACATGGCGGTGGGATGACGCTGCCGCCGGTCGTGTGGACCGGCTGTCGCGTGCCGCCGCGCACCCGGCCCACAAGGCTGTCGTCGGACTCCGCACCCTGATCGGTGAAGGGGGGATGCTGGCGTACCTGTCCTACATGGCGGAACGGCTGGCCGAAATGCCGCGCATCCTCAAGCCCACGGGCTCCGTGTACCTGCACTGCGACCCCACGGCCAGCCACGGGCTCAAGCTGGTCATGGACACCATCTTCGGGCCGCGCGCCTTCCGCAACGAAGTGGTCTGGCAACGGGCCACGGCGCACAACGACGCCAAGAGGTACGGCAACAACACCGACCGCATCCTCTACTACGTCCGGGACCTCCGCGCCCGGACATGGCACGGACGCGAGATCGCCATCCCCAAGACCGTTCGGGAGATCGCCAGGTCCTACCCGAGCACGGACGACCGGGGCCGTTATCGGTCGGCAGACCTGACAGCCGCAGGTGTCCGGTACGGCGAGTCCGGGAAGGCGTGGCGGGACTACGACATTTCGCCGCGCAACGTCCATTGGCGACCGCCCAAGACCGGGCTGTACGCCAAGTGGATCGAGGACAACATCATTCCCGGCTACCGAGCCATTCCGGGGGTCCATGACAGACTGGACGCATTGGACAAAGCCGGACTGATCCGGCATCCGCAGCGGGGGTTCTGGCCGGGACTGAAGCGTTACGCAGCCGCCGACACCGGGAAGGCGGTACAGGCGTTGTGGACCGATATTCCGGGCTTCACCAACTACCGGAAGGGGCCGGACTTTCTCGGCTACCCGACGCAGAAGCCTATCGCGCTACTGGAACGGATCATCGAGGCCAGTTGCCCACCGGACGGGATCGTTCTCGACCCCTTCTGCGGATGCGGAACGACCGTAGCGGCAGCCCACAAGCTGAACCGCCGATGGGCGGGGATCGACATCAGCCCGTTTGCCATCGACCTGATCTGCCAGAAGCGGTTCCCCGAGTTCCGGGTCCCTACCGAGGGCTACCCCTACGACCTCGCCGGGGCCGCGAAGCTGGCAAAGGAGCAGCCGTTCAAGTTCGAGAAGTGGGCCGTGACCCGTGTTCCCGGATTCGCCCCGAATGACACGCAGGTGGGCGACGGTGGAATCGACGGCGTAGGCTACCTGCTCGCCAAGCCAGACAACGGTGCGACCGACCAGGTGCTCGCTCAGGTAAAGGGCGGGAAGTACCAGATCGGCCAGCTACGGGACTTCCTGGGCGTGCTGGAGCGTGAACGCGCTGCCATGGGGGTGTACACCACCGTCCAGCCCATACGGGCCGCAGGAGCGCACGCAGAGGCGGCAAAGCGGGGCAAGCTGCGGCTCGGTGCTTCCGAGTACCCCCGCGCCCAGCTTTGGTCCATGGAGGACTACTTCGACAACCGCCTGCCCATGCTCCCCGCACTGGCCGACCCGTACACCGGGAAGCCGGTCCAGCAATCCGTCCAACTGGAGATGACCTAAAGTGAGCCAAGCCGAGGAGGCCCGCCGGAAGGCGGTGGAGAAGTGGGCGAACACCCCGTCACCGAACCCCCGGTACCGAGGCGCGACGCCCGCCATGGTGGGGCGTGCGCTACTCGGCTACCGGCCTGTCACACCACGGAAAAAGGTGCCCGCTGACGAACCGCCCGTCAAGACAGGCGTATAATCCCCAAACAAAAGCACATCTGGCTCCTCCGAAACCCCGCACACGCGGGGCCGCTACGGAACCGCCGCGTCGAGCCCCCTGCGCGGCGACTGCGACCGCCCGTCAGCCGCAACCGTGCCCCGCCACGAAACCGGGCCGCGAGTGGCGGAGAAGCCTCCTCTCCGCGATACTTCGTTCGCGCAGATCGTGCAGTCCATCGAATCGAGAGGAATCGAACGATGGCACGCACGAAACGAAGTCGGCGCTCTTACGGCGCCGGCGAATGGGGCCGGAACCGGGTGAGGGTGTTCCCCGACCCGAAGACCGGCCTGTACCAGATGGAGTGGCGCGACAACGGGCGCAGGCTCACCCGGTCGCTTGGACACCGGGACTGGGTGAAGGCCAAGAAGCAGGCCGACGAGGCCGCCGCGGGCTTCGCGGTCCACGAGCCCAACTGCAAGGCGGAAGCCGAGCCCGAGCCGCTCACGCTGGGCTCGCTTTTTGAAATCTACGGAGAGGAGGTCACCCCGACGAAGGGGAAGCGGACCCGCGAGCGCGACGGGGTCGCGACGCGGATGTTCCTCGACTTCTTCGGACGGGACCGCGACCCCGCCACCTTCTCACAGCGCGATTGGGACCGCTTCATCCAAGCGCGCCGCGCGGGCAGGGCCGGACGTTCGGGTAGGCCCGTGGGCAACCGGACGATCGAGTGGGACCTGACGTTCCTGATGGCGGTCCTCAACTGGGCCGAGAGGTCCAAGGACGAGCGGGGCCGCCCGCTGCTCGACAGGAACCCGCTGAAGGGCTTGAGGAAGCCCAGGGAGAAGAACCCCGCCCGGGTCGTTCTCACCGAGGACGAGTACCGGGCGCTCCTGAAGGTGTCGTGGCAGGTCGGGTGGCGATTCCACGTCGCCCTCGTGCTCGCGCACGAAACCGGACACCGGATCGGTGCCATCCGCCAGCTTCGGTGGACCGACATCGACTTCGAGGGCCGGGAGGTGCGGTGGCGGGCGGAACACGAGAAGACGGGCCACGAGCACGTCACTCCGCTGACCGACGAGGCTCTCGCCGCCTTGGGGGAGGCGCGGCGGAGGGGCGACGGGACCGGGAATGCCCCGGTGCTGCCCTCGTCGAGGGACGCCACGCGGTGCGTACACCGCGTCTCCGCCTTTCAGTGGTGGAGGAAGGCCCAGACCCTCGCGGGACTGGAGCCGAAGCCGCGGCGGGGCTGGCACTCGCTGAGGCGCAAGTTCGCCAGCGACCTGATGGACCTGCCGCTCAAGGTGCTTTGTGAGCTTGGCGGCTGGCGGGATGCCCAGACGGTGCTCAGGTGCTACCAGAGACCGGACGCCGGACAACTCAGGACGGCACTGGAAGGCCGTCCGCGGGTTCGGGGCTGATCCCGCACTCGGCGGGAATCATTCGGCGGGAATTCGGCCTCTAAGTCCGCCAAGTTCATCGACCGCAAGTAGTTGCAAATCCGAGTATTCTTGCTGCGTCGGCTGGACGAGTTCGATGTCCCACGAGCCGTGATTACCTGGCTCAGAGGGCCCTGATGGCCGTGATGAGGTATCTCCTTGAGCGCGCGACGCCCCTCATGATTTGGGCGGGCGTCTCGTGCTCAAGCGGTGGCAGCCTGGCTGACAGCGTAACGGTCGTGGACAGCGCGGGTGTCACGATCGTCACGCACGGGTCGGGAGATCATGTACAGCAATTCGAGCATGCTCGGGTATCGCGTGTGCCGGCGGTTCAAATCGGCAGCGTTGACGACGAAGCTACCGCGCTGTATCGCGTCACCGATGCTGTGCGAATGGCCAATGGTGGGATCGCGGTCGCGAATTCGGGGTCTGGAGAGATCAGGCTCTTTGATTCCAACGGGCGTTTTCTCCATTCGCTCGGCGGTGCAGGCGGCGGTCCGGGCGAGTTCGGGCGCCTTGCTGCCATCGGGGCGTCCTCGAGCGGCCACCTGCTGGCCTACGACAGCCAAAACGGACGGGTCAGCACCTTCGATCCTGATAGCCGAAGACTGATCGGAAGCATCGGCATCAGGGTCAGCCCGGACTTGTATTCGCTTGCTGGCATGAGGCGTGCCACCCCGATCGGTTGGCTGCGAGACGGAACATTCGTGGGCTACTACAGCATCCAGGAGGGAGAGACGATACCAGGTCGGGACGGTTGGACGCACAGGCAATACATGTCGAACATACACTTCTTCGATCGGGGAGGGTCTTCCGAGATTCTGGCCACCGCACCTGGTAGGCAGACCTGGGTAATGATCAACAGGACCGGGGAAGGCAGCGTTCGCATGCAGGGGGTGGCGAATCCATTTCTGCCGACCTTCGAGACCGCAACGGACGGCAACATCGTTGCATTTGGCACCACGCGGAGGTTCGAGGTGCGCATGCTGGACACGAGTGGTGCCGTCGTTCGGATCATCCGTCGAGAGGAGGGGCGTCGTCCGGCGTCGGAAGACCAGCGCGAGGTGTGGGTCTCGGGGCAGCTCGGCGACATCGAAGATGATGGCACAGAGCGCTCGCGGAGACGAAGAGCGCTATACGACGACATCCCCTTCCCGGACACATTGCCCGCGTTTGAGGCGCTGGCACTGCAGAAGGGCGGACGATTGTGGGTCAAGGAGACGGGTCTCGGCGATCCGACATTGACTACGGCGTCGTGGTCTGTGTTCGACAGCGACGGCCGGCCACTGGGCGCAGTCGAGATGCCGGCCGGATTCCAGCCGTTCGAGATCGGAACCGACTATGTGCTTGGCGTCTGGAAAGACGATTTGGGGGTCGAGTATGTGCAGTTGTACGATCTGGCCGCCCTCTAGCGGTCGACTCCCGGGACGGGAGCATTCAGCAAATGCTTCACCAGGTAGTTCTTCTTCAGCTCCATGTTGTATTCGCCGGTCTGGCCGAAGGCGCCGTGCCCGGTGTTGGCGTAGACCATCATGTCGTGCTGGATCCCGGCCCGCACGAGCGTCTCCGACATCTGGAAGAGGTCCGCCTGCGTGCCGGTGTCGTTGATTCCGCCGGTCAGCAATAGCTTGCCCTTCAGACCGGGCGCCATCCGGAAGACGTTCGCCGCCTCGTAGTGTTCGTGGTTCTCCTGCGGCATGCCGAGGTACGGCTCGTACAGGTGGAAGGCGTACATGTCGTACCCGGGGACCTCGCTGATGCACACCTTGTAGAGATCCGGCTCCTGGAGGATCGCGCGTGTGGAATAGTACCCGCCCCACGACGCGCCCATGATCGCCACGCGGTCGCCGTCGAGGAAGTCGAAGCGCTCGATCAGCTGGCGGACCGCGGCGGCGTGATCGTCGATCACAGGCTTGCCCCAGTTCCTGACGATCACGTCGTGGAATGCCTTCGAACGCCCGGGCGTTCCGCGGCCATCCAGAATCACGACCACGAACCCCAGGGTGGCCAAGGCCCGGTTGAAGTTGCCGATCCGCGCGAAATCGCTCCCGAGACCGGGGAACGGCTCGCCCCCGAAGTCCATCGGTCGCGTGGTGACCTGAGGACCGCCGTAAATGTACTCGACCACCGGATAGCGCCGTGAAGGATCGAAGTCGTGGGGGAGATACATCGTCACCCACAGGTCCGTTTCCCCGTCCGCCGCCTTTACCACGACTTCGCGCGGCGGCGTCCAGCCCACCTCTTCCAGCCGGCCGGTCTGGGCTTCCGACAGCGTCAGCACGAGTTCGCCGTCGGCGCGGCGCAGCACGGAGCGGGGCGGGGTATCCACCGACGAATAGGTGTCCACGAAGTACGCGTGCGTGGGCGCCATGGCCACGTTGTGACGCCCCTTGCCCTCGGTCAGCTGCGTCTGATCCGTTCCGTCGAGCGTCACCCGGTTCAGGTGGAGGTCGTATGGCCGCTCCGGATCGGTCTGCGCCGTGAAATACACCCACCCGCCCTCCTGGTCGACGCCGACTACGGCTTCGACGGGGAAATCACCCTCGGTGAGCCTCCCGACAAGGCTTCCGGCCATGTCATACAGGTACAGGTGCCGCCAACCGTCCCGTTCGGAGACCAGAATGAACCCGGAAGCGTCGGGCAGCAGCGAAAAGCCCGTCCGCGAGCCCCAAACCGAATCGTGATGGTGGGTCACAAAGGTCTCGGAAACATCTGTTGCCAGTGTGCGCACCGCCCCGGTCAGGGCGTCGGCGGCCTGGATGTCGACCCGGTCCATCATCCGGCTGTAGCGCGCGAACACGACCTCTGAGCCATCGGGCAGCCAGGTCAGCACGCGGTAGTAGTAGTCCGCGGTGGTGTTCTGTTCTACAGGCATTGGTGTGCGCGTGTGCAGATCGAGAATATGGAGTCGAGTGTCGTAGAGTTCGCCGCCGGCGAGCATGGTCGGTATGAACTCGGCCTCTTCGAGCGGCTTCAGCCACTTGATGGTCGGGATCCGGGGCATGCCGTGCGAGCTGATCCTGGCCACCACCAGACGCTGCGAGTCGGGCGACCACGGATTCCACAGCGTCGTCTCCACGTCCCACTGCTCGAATTCGTTCCCGTCGTCGGTGATCGGTACGACCCGGCCATCGACCGTGGCGCGGAGCGTCAGGTTGTGATTGTCCAGTCCGACGAACCACTCGCCGTCGGGTGACAGCCGCTCGGGGAAGGGCCTCGGCCCCAACCCCTGGAACACTTCACGGATGAACGTCCTTGGCGTAACGCGCTCGGCCTCGCTTACCAGGTACGAGACCAGCCCCAGCGAGACGGGCGTCCGCTGCCTCTCGACGGTGTAGGTGTCCAGGTCCAGCGCGAACGTCTGCCCCTCGACCGTGAACTGCACGGACGACGGCCCAACGAAAGCCATCTGGCGGAACGGCACGCCGAGGCCCGCGGGCTCGTGTCCCAGCGCGTCCGTGAGCGCAGCGCGCAGCCGGGGTGTGTCGAACAACTCCTCGACCACGCCCGTGGTGGGATCGACCCGGTGAATGACCGTGTGCTGCGGACCGCCCTCCGCATACCAGAAGCTGTTGCCGTCGGGCATCCAGTTCGGGGTGACGCGGCCGCCTTCGATCAGCGAGCCGAAGTCGAGATAGCGCTGATACGCGGCCTCCCGGTCCGGTGCGACCTGGGCAGAGGCAGGTGGGACGAGGGTTGCCAGCAGTAAAAGGGAAGTGATCAGGGGGGGCCGCAACCGGATCATGGCTCGCTCCAATGCTCTTTACGGGCTGAACATGCCCCTCTACCCTGCAAGGGACCAGAGACCCCGGGCAAGGAGTGGCAAATGCGGAACTGCACATGGGTGTTCGCCGCCGCGGCGATCGCGCTTCACCCCGGTCAGGCGAACAGCCAGGACCGGAGCACACTTTCCGACGAGGTACGTTCCTACCTGAGCGTCTCGGCGCCCGTCGTGGCGCTCGAAAACGTGCTCCTCTTCGACGGGACCGGCGGGCCTGCGCGGGCCGGCCAGACCATTGTCATCCGCGGGAACCGCATCGAGGCGGTCGGCGCAGCAGGCTCCGTCGACATCCCCGCCGATGCGGAGCGGCTGGACCTCTCCGGCCACTCGGTGATGCCCGGCATGGTCGGCCTCCACAACCACCTGTACTACTACCAGAATACCCCGAGGGTCGCGCAGATGCAGTACTCGGGACCGCGCCTGTACCTTGGGGCCGGCGTCACGACCGTGCGGACCACCGGCAGCATGTCGCCGTACCAGGACATCTCGCTCAAGGGCGCGGTCGAGCGGGGCGAGGTGCCCGGGCCCCGCATCGTCATCACGGCGCCCTACGTGATCAGCCCGGGGCCGGACGAGCGGCTCAGGGACCTGGGGATGTATGTGATCCGGGACGAGGAGGCCGCGCGGCGGTACGTCCGGTATTGGGCCGCGGAAGGGGCGGAGTGGGTCAAGGTCTACACGCAGATCTCACGGGCGGCTTTGAGCGCCATCATCGACGAAGCTCACAGGCAGGGGATGAAGGTCATGGGCCACCTGTGCTCCGTGAGCTTCCGCGAAGCCACCGCGCTCGGCATCGACAACCTGGAACACAGCCTTTGGGCCAACTCGGACTTCGATGAAACGCGCGAGCCCGACAAGTGCAGTCCCAACCTTTCCTTTTCGCTGGCCGAACTCGACGTCAACAGCCCCGCCGTGGACGTCACGATCGACGAGATCATCGAGGCGGGTGTGGCCATCACCTCGACGCTGGCCGTCGCGGAGCAGGCGACTCCGGCCGTCCCCGATCTCACGGCGAGGGATCTCGAAGCGCTCCCCGATCACGTGGTTCAGACCGAAATGGAGCGCCGACAGGTGATTCGGTCGGGGATCACGGAATGGATGATCGACCTCCTGCACAACATGTTCGCGTTCGAACGCCGTTTCGTGGAGGCGGGCGGGCTGCTCGCGGCGGGCGTCGACCCCGCGTGGGGTGCGCTCCCCGGCTACGGCGACCAGCGCAACTTCGAACTCCTCATGCAGGCGGGCTTCGAGGCGGCCACCGCCGTCCAGATCGTGAGCGCCAACGGTGCCAGGGTGATCGGCATGGACGACGAGGTCGGCACGGTGGCCGCGGGCAAGCTCGCGGATCTGCTCGTGATCGAGGGCGACATCGGCAGCAGCGCGTCCGACATCCGCAACGTGCGGCTCGTCTTCAAGGACGGTCTGGGCTACGACGCGAAGAAGCTGACCGATGCGGTGAAGGGGCTGGTGGGCATGCGGTGAGGTGGGGGTGGGGGCCGTCAGCCGATCCGTCCCATCCAGCAATGGAGTTGCCCACGATTGAACTCCAACTTCGTGCACCCTCCAAACGGATCCCAGTGTACGAAACGGACTGCTGTAACTACAATATGTATGTACCCTCATTCAAGGATTTCGAGTGGGACGAGGCCAAGAATGGAAGCAACATCCGCAAGCATGGCATCGGATTCGACACTGCGAAGCGAATCTTCGACGGGCGCGTCGCAACCTCTCCCGACACACGTCAGGAGTACGGCGAGGACCGTCGCATCAGTATCGGAACGGTGGAGCCCGGCGCCCTGATCGTGGTCGCCCATACTCAGCGGGGGCGCCGCATCCGCCTCATCTCTGCCCGACCGGCATCGCGCAAGGAAAGGAAGGCCTACCATGAGCGGACACGATAGCCCGCTTACTCCCGAGCAGATCGCGGCCGTGAAAGACGAGAGCATCGACTTCAGCGATATCGCCGAACTGGACGACGGTTTCTGGAAGCAAGCGGAACTCGTCGAACCCGATCGCACCGATCAGATTACCATGCGCGTCAAGCGCTATGTACTGGCTTACTTCAAAGCCTCGGGCAAGGGCTACCAGACCCGGATGAACCGCGTGCTTGAGAGCTACGTGCGGCACAAGACGGCGGAACGCTCCTCGCCATTTGTCGACAAGGAGGGTGCTACATGACCTGGTCCACCCACCGGGAAACCAACGTGCCAATCTTCCTCTCCGTGCTTCTCCTGCCGTTCCTCGTCGCTTTCGCGCCGCATGCGGCCCTAGCCCAGGACGCAGAGCTCTTCCTGTCCCTCGGGGAGCGTCGCGAACTCCATTCCAACGTACTCGGTGAACAGCGGGAGATCATCGTGGGCGTGCCGGCCGACTACGAGGGTGGCGACGAGACGTACCCCGTGGTCTATCTCCTCGACGGTCCGTCGCACTTCCACCATACAACGGGAACGGCCCGATTCCTGGCAAGAAACAGGCGCATGCCGGACGTCATCGTGGTGGCCATTGCCAATACGGACCGGACGCGCGACATGTCGCCGCCCATCCAATCCGACGCGGTTCCAGCGCGTTCGAACGTGGGCGGCGCCGACAACTTCCTGGAGTTCGTCAGCGCCGAACTGATGCCCTTCATCGATGAGAACTACAGGACGAGACCGTACGCCATTCTCATCGGGCATTCGCTCGGGGGACTGTTTGCGAATCACGCGCTGGTGCATCGGCCGGACGTGTTCAACGCGTACATCTCGATCAGTCCGAGTCTCTGGTGGGACGAACAGCGGCTGGTTGCGCAGGCCGATTCAGCGTTCGATCACGCCGGCGACCTGGTCGGCGACTTCTACATGACCATGGGGAACGAGGGTGGTGCCATGCTCGGCGGCGCCCTCAAGTTCGCGGGTATTCTCGAAGCGAAGGCGCCCGAGGACTTCCGGTGGGAATTCAAGCTCATGGAAGAGGAAAGCCACGGTTCCGTACCACACAGATCGACCTACTACGGGTTTGAGAAGATCTTCGACGGCTGGAATCTGCACGATCCGGTCGGCCTTTACGTTGCGGCTGGCCTGGAGGCCGTCGACCGGCACTTCGCACGGGCGTCGGCGAGGTTCGGGTACGAGAGGACGCCCTCCGTGGGGATTCTCGGTCCGATCGGCGGCCGCGCGCTCGAAGACGGCAACGCTGGCGACGCCGAGGCGGTCTTCTCACGTCTGATCGAAATGGACCCCAACCTGGCGCCCGCTCACAACGGGCTGGCCGAGGCGCACGCCTTGATGGGCCATCAGGACCTGGCCATTGAGCACTATCAGCATGCCCTGCGGATCGATCCGAGGAACGGCCCCGCCCGCGAGAAGCTGACGGAGTATGGGGTCGACCTGTCCGACTACCCCGAGTCCGTGGACGTGCCGGTCAGCGTCCTGGAGTCGTACGTGGGAACGTATGTCGTGCCCGATGATCCGGACGAGGTGCTTCGGTTCCTGCTGGCGGAGGGAGAGCTCGCAGTGGAACTCGAAGGCCGCACGTACGAGCTGTACCCGACTTCGCCAACGCGCTTCAAGGTGACGGTCGTGCCCGTGTACGTCACCTTCAGATCCGATGAAGCCGGGAACGTGACCGGCGTTGCGATCGATCAGGCCGGCGAGACGACCGAGGCGACTCGCGTCAAATAGAGGCGTGACCTGGACGGGCGGATCCGGGCTCAGCCTGACAGCGTCCAGGGGCTCCCGGACCGCAACGCGCTAGGGTGCGTTGTTGTCGAGATGTTCCTTCAACCAGGCGGCCCATCGTCGGTCTATGTCGCGTTGATGGACCGGGTCCGCGGGGAAGTGTCCGTCGACAGGGTATGCGATGAACTGCGTCTTCACGCCGTTGTCACGAAGGACGTGGTAAAGGATGAAGGACTCCGTGATCGGCACGCGCTGATCGCCCGTGTTGCAGAGAATCAGGGTCGGTGCCCTGATGTGCGCGGCGTAGGTGATGGGAGCCTGCTCCCGGAATGCACGAAGGCGGTCCGGATCGGTGAACGGTGAGCCGCCGTAGTAGGTTCGGACGGGTGCGTTGATATCGCTGAGGACGTACTGATCGATGTGATCGGTCACGGGGGCGCCAGCCACACCGGCGCGCCAGCGGTCCGGGTAGTTGCCGAGCAGCCAGGTGGTCATGTAGCCACCGTAGGACCAGCCCGAGACCGCCATACGGTCCGGATCGGCAATGCCTCGCTCGATGAGCAGGTCGACGCCCGACATGACGTCCCGACCGGGCCCCTCGCCGGCGTCGTTCCATATGGCGGCCTGGAAGGCCGTCCCGCGGCCGTCGCCGCCGCGGTAGTTGGGTTCGAACACCACCCATCCGTGCGACGCGAGCCACTGTGCGCGTGCCGAGAAGGCCACGGTTGAAGTCCCGCGGGGTCCTCCGTGGATGAGGAGCACGAGGGGGTACGGCTGGCCCGGTTGATACCCCGGCGGATAGGTAAGGACGCCGTCCATGTCGAAATCGTCCGCACCGCGCCACTGAATGGACTCCCGGTGCCCGAGGTCGAGCGCCGCGATATGACCGTTGAAATCCGTGAGGCGCTCGAACTCACCCCCCGGTGCGCTCTGAGCGTAGAGTTCGGTGGGACGATCCGGCTCACTGGCGAGCATCGCGATCTGGCCGGATCGGGAGATTGACAGGCTCGACGAAGGAACGGCGCCGCCCGTGTCGATGCGGCGAGCGCTGCCTTCGAGCGGCTGAATCCAGAGACCCGCCGTCGTTGTGTCGTTGGCCAGGATGAGAAGAGAACGGCCGTCCGGCATCCACCGGGAGGTCCGAATGTTCCGATCGAGCGCATGGGTGAGGCTGTGCCCCTCCCCGCCTTCCGCGGGCGCTACGTAGACCTCGTTGACGAAGCGCGTGTCCCCTTCATGAGGGAATGAGTAGGAGACGAGGGATCCGTCTGGAGAGAACGCCGCCCCCCCTCTCAGGCCATGCCTCGTCGAGTTGAGCGGTCGGATGGCTAGCGTCGAGGTATCCAGAATCCGGATGCTGTTGTCGTAGAGATGCCTGGGCCCCGGCTCGGGCTGCTGTGCGAACGCGATCGCCTGCCCGTCCGGAGACCATGAAGGCGCGATCGACCGGCCGTCCGCCAACGCGCTTCCGACCGACCATTCGCCCGAGGTGAGGCGCTCCGCCTCTCCGCCGCCGCCGGGGGCGAGCCACAGGTGTCGCGAACGCGGCGCCTCCGTCAGCAGGTAGTTCACGTCCGCCACGAAGGAGCGGTTGTGACGCTCCGCTCCTTCGCGCATCTCCGGTTCTTCTTCCGAGACGTAGGCGAATGCACCGCCGTCGGGGCGCCACGAGTAGAACCTGACCCCCGTCGGCGCGTCCGTAATCTGCGTCGCCTCGCCGCCATTGACGGGAAGGACGAAGAGCTGACGCCTACCCTCGACCGGAGAAAGGAACGCCAGAGTGGAGCCGGAGGGAGACCAGTTGGGCTGAGCGACGCTTCTGCGCGTCATCACTTTCTGTGCGCCCGTCGCCACGTCCACGAGCACGAGTTCGATATCGCGGCGGTTCTCGTCGAAATCGGCGCGAGAGACGATGACGGCGACGGAGCGGCCATCGGGCGAAATCTGCGGATCGGAGAGTCGAACGATCTCGCCGATATCGTTGAGGCCGAGTCGCTCCTGTGCAGAGGCAGCGCTGGGAAAAAGGAGCAGCAGGAAGACGAATCGAATGAAGTGCGACATGACAGCCTGACACTAACTGTCGGGCCGGTTGCGGGCCAGCCGCGGGTCGGCCGGCTGATAACGTGCCGAGACGACGAGACCGCGGTCGGCTCTTCCGCCCGACGGCCAAGCCGGTCTTTGTTGAGGGGGACACCGTTGCGGCCAGTGAAGCTCAGGAGTATGCTCTCGAAAACACCACCCGGGCGAGGGTTTCCCACCCGGCCTGCGCCGGGCCGAAGCAAGGAAGAGAGACATGACCGTAGGACGGGTTTTGCGGAGCTTCTGGTTGGTGAGCTTCCTCGCCATCCCCACCGTTTCTCCAACCCCGGCCTCCTCCCAGGTCCCCGCCGAGACCGAAGCGCGCCTCCGGTCGATCTTTGAGGCGCGGGACTTTGACGCCCGGTCGTTTCAGGCAACGTGGCTGCCCAACGGCACGGGATACGCGACCCTCGAGGTCCCGTCGGGAGCGTCGGCGCGGGAACTGACCCTGTACGACGCCGCCAGCGGCGACCGCACGGTCCTCGCCTCCCTGTCGCATCTCACGCCATCCGGCGCCTCTGAGCCCTTGAGCATCTCCGGCTACCAGTTCGCCCCGGACGGCAGTTGGGTCCTCCTCCAGACCGACGGCGACCTCTTCTGGATGTTCGACGTGGCCACATCCGCGCTGAAGCAGGTGGAGGCGGGCGGCGGAAACACGATCTCCCCGGACGGAGGCCGTATCCTCTTCAGCCGCGATGGCGACCTTCACGTCCACGACCTCGCGGCCGAACAGACGACCCGGCTGACCTGGACCACGGCCGAATCCGTCTCCAACGGCCGGGCGGTCTGGCACCCCGACGGAAACCGGATCGCCTTCGTCCAGTCCGACGCCTCCGGGGTACGGATGAGGTCCATGCTCATCCCGAACGATCCCTCCTATCCCGAGCTCCGACAGGTCCGATTCGCGCGGGTGGGCGGGACCATCGCCAAACTCCGGGTGGGGGTGGTGGACGCCGAGGGCAGGGAAGTCCGCTGGATTTCCATCCCTTCCCCCAACGAGGGCTTCTACCTCGGGCAGGTGAGCTGGGCCGGAAACTCCGAGGAATTGCTGGTGGAGCAGTTCAGCCGGTTTCGGGACGAACGGGACTTCTACATCGCCAACGTGTCCACTGGCGAGGTCGACCGGATATACCACGAGTCCGATCCGGCGTGGGTCGTCGCCAGTTATCGCCTGAACGCCGGTCTGGAGTGGATCCGGGGGGGCGACTCCTTCCTGTTCCTGACCGAGAAGGACGGGTGGCGCCACGCCTACGTGTACTCGCGCGAGGGGCGCGAAGAACGCCTTCTGACCCCAGGAGCCAGCGACGTCATGGAACGGGGGCCGGTCGATCACGGGAACGGGTGGTCCTACTTCTTCGCCTCGCCCGACAACGCCACCCAGCGGTACCTCTACCGGGTCCGGCTGGATGGCGCCGCAGCGCCCGAGCGAGTCACCCCCGAAGACCAGCCGGGCACCCACTCCTACGACTTCTCCCCCGACGTCCGCTGGGCATTTCACACCTATTCCAACTTCGACACTCCCCCGGTGACCGCGCTGATCAGCCTGCCGGACCACCGCGTCGTCCGCGTTCTGGAGGACAACGCCGATGTCCGACGCCGGGCCGAAGCCACGACCACCCACCCCACGGAGTTCCTGGAGCTGGACATCGGGGACGGGGTAGTGATGGACGCGTGGATGATCAAGCCGCGGGACTTCGACCCTTCCCGCAAGTACCCGGTGTTCATCTACGTCTACGGCGAGCCGCACGCCCAGACCGTCCTCGACCGGTGGTCGACCCGGAACAACTACCATCGCGCGATCGCGGACCTCGGGTACCTGGTCGTGTCCATCGAGAATCGGGGCACACCGGCGCCGAAAGGTGCCGAGTGGCGAAGGGCGCCCTTCCCGACGATCGGCGTGGAGTCGACGGAGGAACATGCGGCGGGAGTCCTGGAGCTCGGGCGGATGCTGCCCTACGTGGATCTGTCCAGGGTGGGGATCTGGGGATGGAGCGGCGGCGGATCGAACACCCTGAATTCCCTGTTCCGAAAGCCCGATGTCTACCACGTTGGGATTGCCGTAGTCCCGAAGCCCCAGCCGCACCTGTACAACGCGTGGTTCCAGGAGATCTACATGGAGACCCTGGAGACGAACCCGGAGGGCTACCGCGTCTCCGCGCCCATCAACTACGCCGAAGGGCTCGAAGGGGACCTGCTCATCATCCACGGAACCGGGGAGACCAACACGCACCTGGAGATCGTCGAGGGATTGGTGGACCGCCTGGTGGAGTTGGGCAAGACCTTCGACTACACGGCCTACCCCAATCGAAACCACGGGCTGTCGGAAGGAGCGGGCACCGTCGTCCACGTGCGCATGCTCATGGTGCGGTACCTGCTGGACCACCTGCCGCCCGGGCCGGCGTAGGTCGAAACTGATCCACGAAGGAGTAGGACCCATGTCACGTCGTCACGACCCCCATCGTTTCTTCCTGATCCTGATCCTCGCCGTGCTCTGCGCACCCCTCCCGGCGGCCGCCCAGGGCACGCTCGCCGACTACAGACGGGCGGACGGACTTGGCGACCGCGTCCAGGGTCTGGTTGTCGACATCGCCGAACGCCCGTCGTGGATTGGGGATACCAGCCGGTTCTGGTACCGGAAGACGGTGGAAGGCGGCCACAGCTTCATTCGCGTTGACGCCGAAACCCGCGTCCAGGGCCCCGCCTTCGATCATGAGCGGCTCGCAGCGGCCCTCGCCGGCATCCCGGCCTTCGCCGAGGAGACGGTCTCGGCCGTCGAGTTGCCGTTCGACCGGATCGAGTTCACGGAGGACGAGCAGGCCATCGAGTTCGTCGCCGTGGATCTCACCTGGCGGTGCGATCTGGACGCCTACGAATGCAAGAGCCAAGGGGCGCCGCCTCAAGGGCAGGGGCGGGGCGGCGTCGGCCCCAGCGGCGTGTCCTGGTCGGCGGGTCCCGGCCAGCTTTGGCGCAACCTGAGCACAGAACCGATCGTCTCGCCGGACAGCACGCGCGAGGTCTTCATCCAGAACTACAACGTGGCCGTCCGGGAGGTCGGTGCCGACCCCGGCGACTACACCATGCTCACCTGGGAGGGCACGCCGGGAAACACCTACACCGACCGGTCCATCGTCTGGTCGCCGGACTCGCGCAAGGTGGCGGTCTACAGGGTGGTGCCGGGCCAGGAGCGGATGGTGCACTACGTCGAGTCCTCACCCGAGGACCAGCTCCAGCCCGAGCACTCGACCTACCTGTACGCCAAGCCCGGCGATCGGCTCGACAAGGAGATCCCTGTGATCGTGGACGTCGAGTCGGGACGGCAGACGATCATCGACGACGCCCTCTTCCCCAACGCCTACACCCTCTCCGACCTCGAATGGAGGAACGACAGCGAGCACGTCGTGTTCGAGTACAACCAGCGGGGGCACCAGGTCTTCCGGGTCATCGAGGTCGACGCCGAGACCGGCGGGACCCGGGCCGTGATCTCCGAGGAGCCCGAGACCTTCTTCAACTACTCCAACAAGCGCTTCCGCCACGACCTCGACGACGGCCGGGAGATCATCTGGATGTCGGAGCGCGACGGGTGGAACCACCTCTACATGCTCGATGGCGAGACGGGGCAGGTGAAGCACCAGATCACGGAGGGCGACTGGCCGGTGCGGGGTGTGGACAGCGTCGACGTGGCGAACCGCCAGATCTGGTTCCGCGCGAGCGGAATGAACCCGGAACAGGATCCCTACTTCGTTCACTACTATCGGATCGACTTCGACGGCACCGGGTTGGTGGCCTACACGGAAGCCGACGGGATGCACGAGGTCACCTTCTCCCCGGACCGCGAGTTCTACGTTGACCAGTGGTCCAGGGTGGATCTCCCGCCCGTCGCGGAACTCCGCAGGACCGCCGACCGGTCGCTGGTCATGGAACTGGAGCGGGCCGACGCGTCGGCACTACTGGCCACGGGGTGGCGGTACCCCGAGGTCTTCGTGGCCAAGGGCCGGGACGGAGTGACGGACATCTGGGGAATCATCATCCGCCCCACCAACTTCGATCCGAACCGGACGCATCCGGTCATCGAGAGCATCTACGCCGGACCCCACGGGTCCCACGTCCCCAAGACCTTCAGCACCCACACGAGCAGAACCGCCGTGGCCGAGCTGGGCTTCATTGTTGCCCAGATCGACGGCATGGGGACCAACAACCGGTCGAAGGCCTTCCACGACGTAGCCTGGCAGAACATCAAGGACGCCGGCTTCCCGGACCGGATCCTCTGGCACCAGGCCGTGGCCCGCGAGTACGACTACTACGACGTGAGCCGGGTCGGGATTTACGGAGGATCGGCCGGCGGGCAGAACGCCATGGCGGCCCTCCTGTGGCACGGCGACTTCTACGACGTGGCATTCTCGTCGGTGGGATGCCACGACAACCGCATGGACAAGATCTGGTGGAACGAGGCGTGGATGGGATGGCCCATCGGACCCCACTACTCCGAGTCCTCGAACGTGGACAACGCGTGGCGCCTGCAGGGCAAGCTGCTGCTGGTCGTGGGAGAGCTGGACAGGAACGTGGATCCGTCGTCCACGCTTCAGGTCGTCAACGCGCTCATCGAGGCCGACAAGGATTTCGACTTCATGCTGTTCCCGGGCGGGGGCCACGGCTCGGGGGGTGACTTCGGCGCGAGAAAGCGCAACGACTACTTTGTGAAGCACCTCATCGGCGTGGAGCCGCCGTCGTGGGACCAGTACGTTGCGTCGGACGGGGAGGGCGACCGATGACTGGCCTGGCCCGGCTGGCTTGCTCAGTGTTGGCGCTCGCTGGCACCGTTCCGGGTCCAGCAGTGCTTGCGGCACAGGAGGCGGGCGGCGCGGACCCGGTAGTCCTCGAGGGTGAAGTCGTCGACGTATCGACCAACGTCCCGGTGGAGGGTGCGATCGTCAGCCTGCCAGGTCTCGGTCTGACTGCGGTTACGGACAGTCTGGGATACTACCGCCTGGACGAGGTACCAACAGCTGTCCATACCATCCGCGTCTTCCGCATCGGTTACGAAGCACTCGAAGCGGTCGTCCCAATCAATGGTGCGGAGGTGGTAGCCCTCCATCTGACCCCCGGTGCAATCCCTCTCGAGGGGATCGAGGTCGAGGTTGTCGGACTCAGCGAGCTCGACTGGCGACCAGTAGGGACAAGCCGGCGAGCGTTCATTGGCCCAGGCGAAATCGAGGAACTCCGCGACACCTATCAGAGCCTCGACCACATTCTCAGAGTGCGCAGGTTGCCGCAGGTGAGGTACATTCCGCCCGTCCAGCCGGGGGGAATCCCGGAAGATCCCGAAACCACAAACGGTTGTCTCAGACTCGTTACGCAGTCGGGCCGGAAGGTGTGCGCAATGGTCGTGATGGACGGCGTACCCATCGATCCGGTGTCCGCAGGATGGATGTACCAGACGAGTTCGCACGACATCTATTCGTTACGCTTTCTCGGTGGAGTGGAAGGGTTTCACCGATACGGTGACCGTGGCTCATTAGGCGTGCTCGAAATCGTAACGCATAACCGATGAGCCCGGCGGCGAAACGTAAGCCTTCAGCCATATTCGCCGTCGCTTCGATCTTCCTTGCGTCGAGCCGTCAGCCCTCTGGCTCCAGCGACACCAGCCGGATCACGCGCACGGTCGGCACTTCCAGTTCGTCCAGCTCGATGTAGGCCAGAAGGCCGTCTGGTCCGAAGGCATCCGGGGTCCGCAGTCCGCCCGCAGCCAGCGTGCCGATGTAGCGTCGGTCCGGCGTTACGATGTCGGTCGGCCCGTCGTCGCCGCCGTCCGGGCCGCTTCGAGTCACCCAGATCCGGTCGTCCCAGTCGACCTTCAGATCCCCGATGACCGGGACCTCGTCGGCGAAAGCAAGCCCTTCGGCCCCTTCGCGTTCCATCTGAAATGTCTGGCTCATGATATTCGCGAATCGGGCGGTGGTTTCGCGGTAACGCTCGCGCTCCGCCTCCATGATCGCCTCGTTGACGGCGAGCGGTGCGATCGGGCGTTCGATGACTCCGGCCAAGCTCCCGTCGAGTCCGATCAGCTTGACGCGGTAGCCGATCGAGTCGGCGAGCGCGAGCCGACCGTCGGTCAGCATGTCGAAGTGGAGTCCCGGTTCGAACGCCCGCCCGGCCGACAGGCGAATCGTGCCCGGTTCCGAACCTTCGTCGGCGTCCTCGGCCGCGGGATCCTCGGGGAGATCCCAGGCGGTGTAATGGACTGCGGGCTCGCTGCCGTCCAGCGGGATGACGTGAATGGGGCGGCCTTCGGGATCGGGGAACTCGCCGGACGCCATGAAATCCGCCATGCGGAGGAACTGCGAGGCGACCAGGCGGCCGTCGGGGAGTGTCATGTCGGACAGGATCAACCCCTGCTCCAGGGTAACGCTCCGCACGAAGGTCCCGTCGGGTGCGAGAAGATCGACCCGTGAGGAGCTCAGCACCGTGTAGGACCCGTCGCGGGCGACGATCGCCGAGCTGACGTTGCCGAACTCGCCCGGTCCCTCTCCGCGCCCTCCCACCGTGCGCACCAGCGATCCGTCCGGCCCGACCACCAGGATGTGCTCGCTCTGGGAGTCGAGGATGTGCAGGTTGCTCCCGCTGTCGAAGGCCACGGAGCGCACGTTGCCGAACGTGTCCCAGGTGTCGCCCGCAACCGAACCGACAGTGAAGACCTCTTCGGTGACGGCGTTCAGCATCACGTCGGGACCGTCGAGGGTTCCGCGGGTTCCGGCGATCCCGTCCTGCCCGGCGTCGCCGCAGGAGGCGGCCAGGAGGAGCGGGGCGATGGCAAGCAGAGGCTTCGAATTCGTCTTCATGATGGGCGCACCTTTCCTTGTCACTTCATTGGACACCGCATTCAGTCCTGCCGGTTGCGGGAACAGGGAGTCTGCTTGATGAGCGCGCGGCTGAAGCACATGTTCGGACCCACGCGCAATGACCCGTCACCGATCCGGCCGAGGCTCATGATCATGCCGACTACGACCCGAAGAACCTCGATTCCTGCGCAGCGCTCCTCCAGCAGCACAGCCAACCTTACGCGCCGGGGATGGCTGGCCGCCACAGGAGCCGGCACGGCTGCCCTGATGTTGAAGCCGGATCACCTCCAGGCGACCCCGCGTCCCGCGGCCGGATCCGGCAGGACCCGCGACGCCCAGGCGGCCACGGCCCAGGAAGCCACGGTCGTCTTCACCAACACCACCGTGGCGAACCCCGACCTGGTGCAGGACGACGTGGCGCTCGCCGTGGAGGGCGACCGGATCGCCGCGATCGGGCCCACCGACGAGGTCCTCGCCGGGTATCCGCGGGCCGAGGTCCAAGACGGGCGCGGCAAGGCGCTGGTCCCGGGCCTGATCAACACCCACGCCCACATGCGTGCCGTGATCGCTCGCGGCTTCAACGAGGACTTCGGGTTCCCCAACACCGCGGGTCTGGCGATCTCGCCGGCCAGTCTGCTCGAGGGTGAAGAGGGCAACCTGATGGTGCAGGTCGCGGCACTCGAGGCGATCCGCACCGGGACCACGACCATCGTCGAGTACACCGGCAACGTTGGGCGCCAGGCCGGGGTGCTGGCCGACTCCGGCCTCCGCTGCGTCCTCGCCGAGGGGATCCGCGACACCGAGAACGTGCCGGGCCCGGTGTCCACCCGTTCGATGGCCCGGTCGTTCAGCGGGACGCCCCGGTTCTCGGCCAGTCTGCGGGACGAGGGGATGCAGCGCATCAGCGACCTGTTCACCACCTGGCACGGCGCGAGGGGCGGCCGCATCTCGGTGTTCCCGGCGGCCTCGCTCACCGAGACGTCGTCGCCCGAGCTGCTGCGGGCCGTGCGCGAGTTCGCCGAGACGCACGATCTCGGCTACACGATCCACCTGAACCAGAGCCGCGCCGAGTACGAGTTCATGGTCATGCACCACGGCCTTCGCCCGGCGGCGTATCTCGACCGGCACGACTTCCTCGGGCCCCGCCTGTTCGCGGCCCACGCCCGCTACGTCAACACGGAAGAGGTTGCGTTGCTGGGCCGCTCGGGCACGATCATCGCGCACCAGGCGGGGATGGCGGCGAACCGCGGCATCAGTCCGCCGATTCCGGAGCTGCGGGCGGCCGGCTGCCCCATCGCCCTCGGCACCGACAACAACACCAACGACGTCTTCGAGGTGATGCGCATCGCCATGCTGACCGAACGGATCCGCCGCAACCGCGACGGCGACGAGGTCCCCGGCCTGCAGCCCCAGCCGGAAGACGTGCTGGCGGATTGCACGCAGGGCGGTGCGCTGGCCGTGCAGCAGCCCGACGCGCTGGGCACGCTGGAGGTGGGGAAGAAGGCGGACCTGCTGGTGGTGGACACGCTGCGGGCGCACCTGGTGCCGGCAGGGCGCGTCATTTCGGCGCTGGTCCACAGCGGGCACCCCGGCGACATCGAGTCGGTCATGGTGGACGGCCGGTTCGTCATGCGCGACCGCGAGGTTCTGACCATGGACGAGGACGCGATCATCCGTGAAGCGGACGCGGTCGGGCGGCGGATCTGGGGCCAGGTGCTGGAGGCGAGTCCGCTGACGGTGCCGCGGCTGCCGCGGTGACGGTGTCCCTGCGGCCGCTTATGCTTAACAGAATAGTTTAGTATCCGCCGCCAATCCACACGATACTAAACAAAGGCGTTTAGCGTCGGCCGCTGGTTCACCCACAATACTAAACCAAGTTGTTTAGTGTTCCGCACTACATGGAGATCAATGCGGACGACCTTTTTGCTGTGAGCGAGTTGGCTCAGCGCGTTGCGGCCGCTCCGAAGTCCGTGCGCTGCCCACGGGCCCTTCGGGCCTGGGCCAACTCGTAGCTCGCCTGCATTCGCATCCAGTGATCGGCCGTGCCCCAGCCAAGGGGGGCCTCCAACGCGAGCGCCATGTTCGCCGACACGCCTGCCTTGCCGTTTAGCAATCGCGACAGAGTCCCCCGCTCGCACCCCAGCCGGGCCGCCGTCTCGGTCACGTTCCAGCCGACGTCGTCCATGCTCTCGCGAATCATTTCGCCCAGGTGTGGCGGGTTGAACATCGGACCCACGCGCTCACTTCCGGTGCCCGTCATGATATCATCCTCTTCTTCCGTCATTGGGTAATCTACAGGCCCGACGCAGCCCGCTCCACACGCTCAATAGCTCTTGCACACCTCTAATACGAAGATTATCGTAGACAGCCACGCGAGTAACCTGACGCCCACTCGGAGGTGCGACCGCCATGCTACGGAATCTGCGAATACTGGCCATCGGGGGAATGTGGATCACCGGAGGGCTTGCCACTGTCCTCGGGCCCACCTGCCTCCACGCCCAGGAGATCCTCGATCTCCCTGCGGAGGACTCTCCGCTCTCGGCAAACTTCGAGCCGGTGTACCGAATCGGATCGGCACAGGCAGCGGCCGAATGGGAGGAGTTCTTTGCCATCCAGGGCATCGGCTTCGACAGTGCAGGGAACCTGTACCTGCTGGACGGTGCGGACACGGATGGCGGCAGGCGAGTCGTCGTCGTGGACCCTGCCGGGCGCCATGTCCGGGACTTCGGCCGCGTCGGTGATGGCCCCGGCGAGTTCCAGATGGCGACGCAGCTCATGGTGTGGGCGGACGGGCGCAGTCTCGTCAGCGACAGGCTTAGGGGGTATCACGTCTTCAGTCCCGACGGCCAGTTCGAACACACGGCGCAGGAAAGCGGCGGATTCATGGTCATGACGCGCACGGGCCTTCGACCGGAGCGGACGGGATCTCGGACCGTGCTGGTCCGGGACGAACGCTCGATCCTCCGGATGGACCTGTCTTCGGCCGAGATTGGAGGCGGAGTGCTCGTGGAGGGCTGGGTCCCGCGCGAGCGAACCGAGCTTCCTCCAGTCTTTGACTTCGAGGAGACGCTCGAAACGGTTGGTGAGGAGTGGGGGTTCGAACCGGAGGTTCTGTTCGATGCGATGCCGGCGGGCGGAGTCGCGTTCTCCGATTCGTCGGCCTACGCCATCAAGCTGACGGATGTGTCCGGCGCGGTCGTGCGCGTCCTTCGTCGGCCCATACGGCCGCTGCCCGTGACGGAGCGGATGCAACGTGCGGAGCGTGAACGCCGCCTCGAACAGGAGAGCAATCGGCAGTTCACCCAGCGTGGAGACGATCCGCCCCCGCAGGTCCTGGAGATGATCAATCGGTACCAGGAGGCCCAACGGGCGGGGGTCGAGAACATGCAGTTCCACGCGGAAGTGCCGGTGATTGCGGCTGTGCGAGTTAGCTGGGACGGAAGCCTGTGGGTCGAGCGGAGCACCGAGCCGGGCACGGCCGGGCCGGGCGCGATCGACGTGCTGGCGCCGGACGGCCGTTATTTGGGCACCTTGCCGGCCGGACAGCTCGAAATGCCGGATGCGTTCGGTCCCGATGGGTTTGTCGCGTTCGTCGAAACGGACGAGTTTGACGTGCCGGTGATCACGGTCAGGCGATTGCCGCGCCAGGTGCGGTAGCCTGACTCACTGATTCCGCGGCCGGCCGGACGCCACCAGCACTCCCGCCAGCCCGAGGCTGATCCAGAACGCGGACGATGCCATCCACATGTTGGCGGTCGGGAGGAGCGTCCACTGCTCTGTCCAACCGGTCGGGAGCTCCACCCAGCGTGTGAAGAGCGCATCTCCACCGATCTGCCAGCTAATGAAATCGGCGGCGCGCAGGATCCAGCCGATGTCCCAGGTGTCGCCGATGCCCACCACGACCGCACCCGCGATCCACAGCCCGGCGGCCCAGAACAGCGGACGCGCCGTAGCGACCAACAGGGTGCTGGCCAGCAGGTAGGCTGCGGACGCCGAGGTGAACGGAAGTGCCCACTCCCACCAGGGGGTGGTCCAGTTCACCGACTCCACGGCAGCGGGCGTCCCGGCGGAAGCTCCCATCGGATCGAGGACAAGCAGGCGAATCTCGTCGACACCCAGGGTCCCACCGCTCACCAGCGTTGTAAACGTGACCCACACGAGAACCGCACCCAGGATCGCCAGGAGCCAGACCCATCCGGCCGCGACCTTGAGGAGCGCGTGCCTCTGGTGATCGACAGGCATCGACCACAGCGGAGTGTCATCGAACCGGCGCTCGCCCTTCCACACCACCAGCGGAAGGAGCAGAGCAATGAGCACCGCGAAGACGCCCCCACCGGACTCTCTGGGGCCAACGACGAGCTCTTGCATCTCCTCGTTGAAGATCGCCTGCAGGCCCGGAATCCTGCTGATTGCGATCACCGCCATCGAGCCGAGCGCCACAACCAGGGCAGCCAGGCCAGCCTCGCGGCGAATGGCCAGCCCGACCACCCGCAGCTGCTCCATCCACACTGCCCTCATCGCCGGAATGCGGCCGACCGTCGAATCCGTCATGATGCCTCCCTTCGCGTTTCCGAAAGCAGTGCCACGGCCGCTTCGTCCACCGACAACGGAGCGACCTCCCGCACCGCGGCGCCAGCCTCCGACAGGCCGCGCGTAACGGCGTCGCGGTCGCCCCACACCGTCCATTCGATCGCGCGGGCCGCGCCGCTGCGCCTGACTACCCGGCCTCCCAGCTCGCCGGGCCCGGTCCAGCCTTCAGGAACGTCCGCCCAGTAGCGCAGCAGGCTCCCGCGCAGTTCGTCGCGCGGCAGCTGGCCCAGGAGCCGCCCTTCGGAGAGCACGCCCACGTGGTCCACCAGCGGCTCCACCTCGTAGACCCGATGCGTGGAGATCAGAACCGTGGTCGGGGAATCGGCCAGGTGTTCGCTCAGGATACTCAACGTCTCGTCGCGTACCACGTGGTCCAAACCGTCCGTCGGCTCGTCCAGCAGGAGCAGCGGCGGTCTGTGCGCCAGCGCCACCACGAGCTGGACGCGCCGGCTCTGACCCTTCGACAGCGTGTGGCACTTCCGTCCGGGATCGATCTCGTACCTCTTCCCCAATTCACGAGCGTACTCGGCGTCCCAGGACGGGTGGTAGACCGCCTGGTGCTCCAGCCACCGGCCCACCGTCATCCAGGCGTAGCCGAACCGGTAGTCCTCCGGCACGTAGCCGATGTCCGCGCGAACCTCCGCTCCCCGGTCGGCCGGATCTCGCCCCAGGACGCTGACCGCCCCGGCCTGGTAGCGCACAAGACCCATGAGGGTCCGGATCAGCGTGCTCTTGCCCGCACCGTTGGGACCCACGAGCACGTATACGGCTCCTTCCGGCACCTGCAGATCCAGGCCGTCCAGAGCCCGCACGGCGCCGAACCGCTTGGCCAGCCCTCGTGTCGTGACCGCGAATGGGCCACTGCCGAGGTCGATCGGCAGCGCCGCCCTGGCGATGTCCGTCATTGTCCACCCTCCTTGCGTCCGTCTCCGTCTCGATGAGGATCTCCGGCTTCCACCTCCTGCAATGCCGTCATCAGGTCGGCCAGCGCGAGTCCGTTACGCGAAGCGTCGGCCAGCGCCCGCCTCGCCACCTCCCTCGCAAGGCGCGGCCGCTCCTTCTCGTCCGGCCGCACTCCCGGGGCCACGAACGTGCCCTTGCCATGCCGGACCAGAACCACGCCGTCGCGCTCGAGCGCCGCGTACGCCTGCGAGACGGTCCGGGGATTCACGCGGAGACTCGAGGAGAGCTCGCGCACCGATGGAAGCGGGTCCTCGGGCCGAAGACTTCCCCGCACGAGACCGCTGCGCACCTCGTCCATGATTTGGACGTACAGCGGCCGGCCGTCGGCGTGGCTGAGTCGGATCTTCATGGCGCCTCAACTGTTGCAGTCATATACTACAGATACAACAGTATGAGGTGGGGGAAGGAGTGTCAAGGGGGAGTAACTGATGGGCTTGTCGGAGGCCTAGAATATCGAGTAGCTAAGCTCCATCGCGGCCAACTGAACCAGCCATCCAGCTAACAGAACCAGCACCGCCTGCCACCACCTCAGCGATTGTCCGGCCCGCACCCCGCTTACGATTCCGGTCGCCGAGAGTCCGGCGATTGCAACCGTCAGCACGACTTCGACGGCGGTGAACCGTCCGTTCACGATCTCGGAGATGCCCAGCAGGAAGAGCCAGATCAGCACCATCACCACCATCCAGAAGGAGTGGAGCGAGACGGCGGCCCATGCGCCGACCGCCGGTTTCCACCGCCACGCAATGATCGGCGCCAGTGACAACGGCGCAACCTGGATCAGGTGGCTCATCAACGTATCACTCACGATCCCGACAACGAGCAGTGAGACCGCCGTCCCGAGCAATAGGAGGTGGGTTGTCTTCACCGCCGCCGCGCCTCCGCGAGCCGGGTTCGGAGCGGTCCCGATACCCACGCGAAGTCCGGTTCCAGGCGGAGCGCCTCGTCCAGAGCAGCTGCGGCGCGGTCCCATTGCTCATCCCGGGTATAGGCGATGCCCAGCCAGGCGTAGGCTTCGGCGTGACCCCACGCGGGCCCGGCAGGATCGCGGCCTGCTTCCTCCTCGAAGTATGTCACCGCCTGCTGGAGTCGCTCGATCGCGCGGTCAGTGCCGCCTCCGAACATGCGCGGCGTGTTCACGGCGGAGATGCCGTGAGCCATCCAGACGCGCGGGTTCGTCGGCCCAAGCTCCAGCGCGCGGCTCATCATCGCGTTGGCCCTGGGACCCAGTGTCATGCCCCGCAGGGGACTGGATCCGATTTGCATGCCGATTACCGACGCAAGCATCGCGTAGGTTTCCGGCAGAGGCGCCGTTTCCGCGGAGCGTCCAAGCTCCGCTTCGGTGCGTTTCAGAACGTCGTCGTCGTCCTGGTTCAGCATGGCTTGCCTGTACAGGGCAGTGGCGAGCTGGTGCAGGATCATCGCGTCCTGTGGAAACGCAGCCACGGCCCGTTCCGCGAGCACCCGCGCCGCCTCGAGCCGTGCGGTGTCTCCGACAATGGCGGCACGATCGATCTCCCAGGCCAGGCTGTCAGCCCACCGGCTCGCGTCGGCGGCTGACTGCGCCGTGATCGGCGAAGCCCACCATACGCACGCCGCCGTGAGCAGGCATCCCGCCGCGACCCTTGAACCGCGCCGTGCAGCGCCTCTGCATTTCACCCGCGAGGCCGTTTGCCCCTCTCGTCCCCCTGTCATGCAACTCTCCTCATCGTTCGTTGTCCCATTCCGTCAGTGTCCGAAGGAAGTACTGGCACCGAAGTAGACCGATCGTGTAAAGCCGATCGCCGCCGGCGAGCGGCTGGCGTAGTCCTCACTGTACCGGTAAACGGAGAAGTTCTTCCGGTTCGCGAGGTTGGCCACGGATACGAAGAACACCGTGAGATTGTCGTCGCCGAAGCTGTGCAGGAGGCTCGCCGAAACGTCCAGGCGGGCGTAGCGCGGGAGCCGCTCGCCGAACGGGACGCCGTACTCCGGGACCCACACGCCCTCCACGGGATCGAAGTCGGCGGCCTCCACGGGAGTGAATGGGCGGCCGGTGGCGCTCTTGTACGTGGCGCCGAGCTGCCATCGGCTCCGCCAGGTCTTCTGCGCAATCACAACAAGGCTCCTGCTGATGTCGTATGGAGACCTGGCCAGCAGGCCCGTGTCCGGGTCCGTGCGCTCCGCTGCGATCCAGCTCAGTGCGAGTCGGCCCTCGATCCCCCAGGGACCGGTTCCCATCAGGAACAGGTCCGCCCCCGTGCTGCGGCCGGTTCCTCCCCCGCGTACGCCGTAGTCACGGGTAAGTTGTGCCAGATCGCGGTACGTCTTCCGATAGACCTCGACGCGGAGGCGCCGTCGTTCCACGCCCCAGTCCATACCGATCACCGCATGTCCCGCGTTCATGGACGGGAGGTCGGGATCCCCCAGGGTAGGCTCATGGAACAGCGGCGCAGGGACCTGGTGGTACCTCCCCCAGGCCGCGGTCATCGTCAGAGCCTCGAATGGGCGCCATGCGGCTGACAGGCGCGGGTCCCAGGTGGGGCCGCCCCTCGCGAGAGTGGACGCGTCCATGCGAACGCCGGCCCGTAACCTGAGCGCGCGTATCAAGCGGAGGTCGGATTCCAGGTATGCGCCCCGCCGCGTTCCCACGGATGTCGACTCGAAGATCGTCTGGCGCGCCCCGGGCCTCACGTCGTGACCGCTCTCGGGAATGGACCCGCGCAGGCCCGCCCGTCGGCGCTCGACCACGCCGCCGACCCTGCCCACGATACCCTGGTCGAGCTCCCACGTGACATCGGCTCGCGCCTGGAGCAGCCCGTCGTCCTCGTCCACGGCGTAGACACCGAACTGTTGTGCCCGCCCCCGCCCGGAGCGTGACGCGGACCAGGACAACGCCACCGGGCCGAACAGATCCCGCCCCGACAGCGCAATCAGGTCGGTTTCATTTTCGGAGTCGAAGCTCCCCGTGTGGGACGGCTCGTCCACTGTAACGGTGAACCGGTCGGCCTGACCCAGCCAGAACAGCTTCATGGACCCGGTGGACGAGTAGTCGAGAGCGAAGTTGGCGCTCAACTCCGAGCCGTCCGGAACCTGCTCGAAGTCCTCCTCGGTGCCGTTCACGCGAAAGAGAAGGCCGGTGTTGCTCCTCGTGCCCGCGACGCGCAGGCCGGAGCGGCCGGGGAGCTGGAGCCCTACTCGCCCCGACAGGGCCGCAAGGGAGGCCGAGACCTGGGCCGATTTCCTCTCCGGTCGGTCGAGCGTCTCGAGTTGGACCAGACCCGAGAGTGCGTCGCCGTGAGCCGCCCCGAAGCCACCCGAGGAGAAGAAGATGCCATCCAGCAGGAACGGATCGAACGCGCCGAACGCGTCCCCCGTGGGTGACTCCCACCGGTACGGCGCCATGACCACCGCTCCGTCCAGCAGCACCTTGGTCTCGGCGATGTCACCGCCACGCACCACGAGACCTCCTCCGTCTCCGGCCGTCTGCACGCCTGCGAAGGTCTGCATCGCGCGAAAGACATCGGCCGCGGCCCCGGGCGTGGTGACGACAGCCAGGCTGGTGAGGGTGACATCCCCCTCCTCACCACCGGAATACGATCCCGCTTCGACGACGATGGGCTGGAGCTCCATGGCGGCGCGCTGGAGAACCACGTCCAGGAAGCCGGACGGAACGTCGAAGGGAAGGCGCGCTTCCAGGAAGGCGGGATGCCGCACCACCAGGATGCCGCCGTTTGCGGCTATGAACGAGAAACGCCCCTGGGAGTCGCTCACGGCGCCGACCAGGGTGCCCAGAATGAAGACGTTGGCTCCCTCCACGGGTGCGCCGTCCATTTCGCGGACCTGACCGGCGACGGTGTCGGCCGCAAGGCCGCCCTGTCCGTCCGGGACACCTGGGACCGCCGGCGACACACCGGCCACCGTCGCATACACCACCGCCCACACCCCCATCGCTCAATCTCCCTCGGTCGACGCAAGCATGCGCTCCAGACGAGCGATGTAATCCCGAAATGCGGTTCGGCCCTTCCGGGTCAGGCGATACCTGCTCAGCGGCTTGCCCGATACGAAAAGCTTCTCCACCGAGACATAGTCGGCGTCTCGCAGCTTCCTCAGATGCATGCCCAGGTTCCCATTTGTGGCCCCCGTGGCTTTGCGGAGGTAGGTGAACTCGGCGAACTCCGCCGCCGCGAGGATGGACATGCAGGCCAGGCGTATCCGGGAGTGGATGATGCCGTCCAACTCCCGGTAGTCGAAATCGCTCATGCTGCGGGGCGGCCCACCTTCGCCCTCACACGCCGGTAGCGCGCTATGCCCGGAGCCACCTGGAACGCGACGACCATGGCCGCGAGCGTGAGGTTCACCGGAAGTGTGGGAACCGTGAAGAGCACGATTCCGCCCACCCACCACGCACCGGCCAACGGCCGGGTCCACGGATCCCGATAGATCGTGCCGCTCGCGAAGTAGCAGAGTCCGTGGACCACGCAGACGACCGCAGCCAGCGCTCGCCAGTCGATCAGACCGGTGGCCATACCCAGGAAGCCGATGATCGTGAGGCTGATCCCGCACCCGACCCAGATGCCCGCCAGCACCTGATTGGCCATGGATCGCACCGCCTCCGTGCGACTCTCGGACCAACCCGTCCACAAGGAGAACGCCCACCCGATTGCGATGGCCACGACCCACAGCCAGGGCTCAGGCACCGGGAGAGTGCCACCACGGGACAGGTGGCCCGCCACCAGCGTTACGGAGATGAGCACGCCCCACACAACGAAACGGGTTCCGTGGTCCGAGACCGCCCGCTGGCTATCCAGCATGAGTCGCCGGATCTCGCGCAGTTCCTGTTGCCCAGCTTGATCGGTCATGGAATCTCTTTCAAGTAAACAGATGTGTTGTTATGTCAGAGTAGTCTGATTATTAGACTAACATTAGACGCAACAGCCTCGGATTGTCAAGACGGTCGCGGTCGATGGGTTACCGCCAATGGGCGCGGTCCGGTCGGGTGAGTTGGCTCGTTCCATCTCCGTTGCGTCATGCGGGTTGACCGACAGCTTGACAGGCTGCATGATATTGTACGTCAACCTCTGAAGGAATGTCCCAATAATGCCTAACAAGCTCGTCCAGGCCCGCATTGACGGAGCCGTGACGGAGGAAGCTGCGGCGGTCCTGGCGGCCATGGGCCTGACCGTGTCCGGCGCGGTGCGCCTGCTGCTGACCAAGATCGCACACGAGAAGGCGTTGCCGTTCGCACCGCTGGTCCCCAACGCTGCCACCATCGAAGCGATGAAGGAAGCCCGCCGTGGCAACCTCCCGCAGTTCGACAGCGTCGAGGAGCTGCTCGACGATCTGCATGCGGAGGATTGAGCGGACCAGCCGCTTCAAGCGCGACTACAAGCGTGAATCCCGGGGCCGGCATCGGACCTACCTTGACGAGCTACTGGCCACGATCGTGGAGACCCTGGCCAACGACCGGCCGCTGGAGCGCCGGCATCACGACCACGCGCTGAGCGGTGAGTGGAGAGACTACCGCGACTGCCACCTCAAGCCGGACCTGTTGCTGATCTACCAGAAGTCCGGGGCCGACGTGCTGCGCCTTGTACGGCTTGGCTCACATGCCGAGCTCGGCCTCTAGCGAAGAGTGTTGACCTGCCCTGGCACTCCGTAGCTGACCAACACCTGAACGCGCCGATCCATACCAGGCGGTGTGGTGTCCCGGGATGCGGCAACGGCGGCCACGACCGCCTGATCTCGCAGAATCGACTGGATCCGCCCGGTCGCTGGGTCGGTCACGATCGCCATCGGCAGCATGACGGTCTGCCGATCCAACGTCGTGCCGCCCTCCGGTCCCGAGAGTACGATCCGCTCCAGCGAGGCGACGCGGTCCTCCTCGAACGGGATGAGAAACAGGAAAGCGCCGCCGCCCTCCGAGACCTCGACCATGTCGAAGTCCAAAGAGAAAACGATCGCGCCGTCGCGGTGGAACCCCTCGACCCGATACGGCCCCGAGTCCAAGGGCACCTTGGCCGGGGCTTTCAGCACGAACGCGGGATCCAGCCGAAGCCGACCCTCCGCGTTCACACCGCCCCAAAGTAACAAGCGGTCGTCCAGGACCCGACCCTGGGGGGCGTCCGCGTGCGCATCGGTTTCCGCCTCCATCCGGTAATGCAATGCCTTGTTGAAGCTGTAGTCGCTGATCCACTGCGGAAGGCAGTATGACATCAGGTCGGGGGTAGATGGGTCCACCAGCGTGTCTGCGCGAGGATCGTAGCCATGCACGCCGATGTTGCCGTCGGGGTAGGGGTAGTCCGGGTCTACCTGCTGCGGGCGCCCGCACGGTGAGTGCCGCAAGCTCATGTTGTGCCCCACTTCGTGCGCGAACACCCGGGCGTCTGCGATGCCGATGCTGGCTCGGCCATCCACATAGGCGATCCCGGCGATGCCTCTGTCTCCTGCGCGACTCACCACGCCGTACCAGTACCCGCTGCCGCCCTCGGTCGTCCTGAGCAGTTCGACGTCTCGAAGGACGTTGTTCCAGTTGTCGAGGCTCAGGGCATCTGGCGGAGAAGCGATGGTGAGCGGCTCGCGAATGCTCAGATCGAGTTCCCCGACCGGTAGCACAGCCCGCATGAACTCGATGGGTGGATCGTCAGCGCCCTGGATCCAGTTCAGCACATCGTTATCCCTGCTGGACCCTGTTACAATGGGCACGATCGTGAGCTCCAAGGGCGGCATCTCGCGCACGTCGAGGCGCAACCGCACGTCGTCGAGTGCGTTCCTGGGGATGATGCTGTCGGGATCCAGCCGCACTGTCATCTCAACCCCGGGCCGCAGCGCCGCCGCCGGGATCACCGTGTGGTGCCACTGTTCGAGTTGCCCGGAAGAGCGCTCGGCAAGGCCCCGGGTCGAGTTGAACCCGATGTCCACTGCGTAGATCTCTCGGCCGTTCAGGAGCAAAGTGGCGCGGGCACTCGGCCTGAAATCGTTCGCGCGGTCGGCAGTCGCGAAGACCCGTGCCAGTGCGGGCCGGCCCGCGATAAGTGGAACCGCGCCGTCCAGACTCTGGGTCGCCTGTGACAGGTGGGCGTCCGCAACCGAAAGGGAGAATAGGCCGTCACAGGTCGGACCGGAACTGTTGGCGACGGAGGCCAGCCACGTCTGGAACCAAGCGACTTCGGGGGCGCACGCACCGCTGCCGGTCCAGTTGAAGTCCGATAGCGACTCCAGGCCCGTGAAGGCCCCCGGAAGCGCGCCATCAAGCTCGTTTTCGGACAGATCCAGGCTCTCCAGCGCCCCGAGACGTCCGAGCTCGGGCGCGACCCGTCCCGAGAACCGGTTCCTCGAAAGATCGAGTGCTTCGAGCATGCCGAGGTCCGCGAGATCTGCGGGCACATCTCCCGTCAACTCGTTACGCGCCAGATCGAGGCGCTTCAGGTCCACAAAGTCGCCCACCACGGAGGGCAGAGTGCCGGCCAGGCCGTTGGTCGGGAGTTCGAGTGCGGTGATCAGGCTATCCTCCACGGTCACGCCGAACCAGGAAGAGACGGGTGCGTCCGTAAGCCAGTTCGCATTACTGTTCCAGCCGGAACCACCGGTCGCCTCGTAGAAGGCGGCAAAGAACTCTCGCGGAATCAGAGTGCACCGTCGGCCCCCATCCAGGTAGCGAATCCCCGCGAGCCACCCCTGAAACACACGATCCCGTGGGGAACACAGCCCGGTGCCCGCCCAGGAGAACTGCAATAGTGGCGCCTGCATGAGCGAGCGCGGAAGCGTGCCGGCAAGTGGGCTCCAGCCCACGGAGAGGACAGCCAGGTTGGGCAAGAGACCAATCTCCGCCGGAATCGGGCCGGTCAGCTGGGTCAGGGCCACGTCGAAGCGAGCCAGGTTGGTCAAGTGACCGATCTCCGCCGGAATCGAGCCGGTCAACTGGTTCCCGCCCAGAACAAGGGCGCCCAGGTTGGTCATTCGACCGATCTCCGTCGGGATCGGACCGGAGAGCGAATTGCCCGGAAGGTACAGCTTCCCCAGTCTGGTCAGCGCCCCAACACCCGGCGGTATCGCCCCCGTCAAGGCATTGTTGGTAAAATCGACAGTTTCGAGGCGCGTCAGCTCACCGAGCCATGCCGGAAAGTCCCCCTGCAGTCGGTTGCCAAAAAGACTCAGGAAGCGCAAGTCGCGAAGGTATCGCAGTTCAGACGAAAGCGGGCCGGTAATCCGATTGCATTGCAGTCCCAGATACTGCAATTGCACCAGTCTGCCGAACTCCGGCGGGACCTCGCCCGTGATTTTGTGTCCGAAGAGATTCAACCTCTTGAGGTTGACTAGCTTCCCGAGTTCTCGCGGGAGCGTTCCCGAAAGGAAACTACGCGGGCGCGGGGGGTCCAGCGAAAAGTCGTAGCCGATGGCAAGGTCCAGTCGTTCAAGACTGGTCAGGTTGCCAAGCTCGGGTGGGAGTGAGCCGGTCAGCAGGTTGCCGGTGAGCCAGAGGATTCTCAAGTTGACGAGCTTGCCGAGCTCTGGCGGCAGGGGACCGGACAGTGCGTTCACGCCGAGGGTCAGCCATTCAAGATTGGCCAGGTTGCCAAGTTCCGGTGGGATGCGGCCGGCCAATCTGTTCCCGGGCCGCTGCAAGCGAGTCCCGGCACTGGGGAGCGGGTGCGCCGGGAACTCATCCGGAGAGTCAATGCCGACTGCGTGCATGGGGTCGCTAACGGTGTGCGTCACCCATGAGTGCGGATCGTAGTTGTTGCCCTCGCTCAAGGATCCCAGCCATCCGCGCCCGGCCCCGCTCTGTGCACCCGTCGCCGCACAACCAAGTCCTATGGCCTGTGTTCCATCCAGTTCAAGGTGCCTGAGCTCGCCAAGCCCGCCGAGTGCGGGCGGAATATGGCCCTCCAGATTGTTCGCGACGAGGCTGAGCTCAACGACCCGCCCCTCCATGTCGGTGCGAACACCGTACCAGTCGTCCAGCGGCGCGTCCGTGAGCCAGTTGTCGGTGTTCGTCCAGCTTGGACCGCCGGTTGCTTCGTAGAACAATTCCAGGATCGCGCGTTCCCTGGCGTGGCCCGCCGTATTCTTCACGGTCACCACCGCGCTGTCGGATGCCCCGCCGCTCCTGGCGGTCACTACCGCCTCCCCCTCGCGTACGGCCGTCACCACACCGCCCGCATCGACGCGCACCGCGGTATCGTCGCTCGACCACTCGACCACGATATTCGCCACCACATGACCGGTCCCGTCACGCCCCTCGGCCGCCAGCCGGGCCGCATCACCGATCGCAAGCAGCGTTACCGATTTGGGAAGGACATGCACTTCCACCAACCTCTGCTCCACGTTCACCGTCGCGCTCCCGGACGCGGGACCGCTGGTGGCTGTCACGGTCGCGCTCCCGTTGGCCACAGCAGTCACAACCCCGGAGCCGCTCACAGTGGCCACATCCGGCCGGTCGCTCGACCAGGTGACAATGGCGCCAGGTATCAGCTCGCCCTCCTGGTTGCGCACTTCTGCGGCTAGCTGGACGGTCCAGCCCAGGGATTCCAGTTCGGACGTAGCAGGTGTGACCGTCACCGTCGCGGGCCCGGGCGGCGCCACCTGGAGCGGATCGCAGGCGTACGCGCCGAGGGCGGCCGAGAGGGACAACAATCCCAGTCGGAGATTTCGGGAGCGGCCATGCACATCACGAGGCCGGATGGCGAGCGGCCACCAATTGAACAACCCAGTCGGCGTCATTCGCTCTCCACGGCCGCAAACACTAAACAAAACAGTTCAGTATCAACCGCCACACCCACCAATACTAAACAAAGTCGTTTAGCGACCGCCCCTACCCTCCCCGTCCCCCCTCCTCCGACACCACCGCCGGCCCCTCGCCCGCCTCCAGCGTCTCCAGCACCTGCCGCCACTCGAACTTCTCGCCCATCCCGCGTACGTAGTAGTCCATCCAGGCCATCTCGCTCACGGCCTTGACCAGCCGATTGCGCGGATCCGGAATCCCGTGGCTCCGGCCCGGGTACATGAACAGCTCGGTCGGCACGCCCAGCTTCTTGAGCGCCATGTGCAGCTCGACCGACTGCGGGCTCGGCACGCGCGGATCGCCCTCGACCACGTGGATCATGGTCGGGGTCTTCGCGTTCTTGATGTACTTGAGCGGCGACTGGTCGAAGTACGTGTCGAAGTCCTCGTACAGGAACCCGTCGCCCACGTAGAATTGCCGGTTCCGCTGCACGTCGCTCTGCGCGTACATGCTGATCCAGTTCATCGTCCCGGCGCCCGAGCTGATCGCCTTGAAGCGGTCGGTCTGCGTAAGGATCCAGTTGGACCAGTGGCCGCCGGCGCTCCAGCCCAGCGCACCCATCCGGTCCCCGTCCACGATCCCCTCGTCGATCAGATGGTCCACGCCGGTGATGATGTCCTCGTACCCCATCGTGAAGTAGTCCCCCACGATGTCCGTGCGATGGGCGTTGCCATAGTTCCGCGAGCCTCTGTAGTTGGGTTTGAGGACGGCGTACCCCGCGCCGGCGTAGACCTGGGCGCTGTACCCGCCATTGAAGCGCAGCACGTCGGCTGACGCAGGTCCCCCGTGGATCGCGACGATGAGCGGATAGCGCGTCCCCTCCTCATAGCCGACAGGGTAGACCAGCACCCCACCCACCGTCCTTCCGTCGGAAGAGCGCCAGTTGATCTCGACTTCCTCGCCAAGCGCGATGTCGCGCACGTGCGGATTGACGTCCACGAGCTGCGTCCACGCCGAGCGGTTCGGCACATCGTCCACGCTGGCCACCGTGAACACGGTCGGCGGCGTATTCGGGTCGCTGTAGCCGATCAGGATCGTGCCGGTGTCGTCATCGCGCGACACCGACAGCGCGGCCCGCTCCTCGGTAAGCTGCCGCACCGCGCCCGTCGCCACGTCGAGCGCGTGCAGCTGCGTGGTCACGGTCACGCCCGCGTTGAAGTAGATCGTCCCGGAGTCGTCCGACCAGAATCCGACGCTGGAACTCTGGTCGAAGTCGGCGCCCAGCTTTCGGAACTCGCCCCCGCGGTCGGCGACCTCGCGGATGTACACGCGGTTATCGGTCATGGTGTAGCGTTCCATGTTGTCCGGCGCCGAGAACGCGATCCAGCGGCCGTCGGGCGAAAAGCTCAGCCCGCCCTCGCCGACCTCGTAGTTGTCGGTGAGGCGCTCGATCTCACCGGTTGCGACCTCCATGAGGTAGAGGTCGGCGTACAGCCGCTGCGCCGTGATGTTGCGCTCGTAGCGCTCGGTCGAGCCGCCCGTGATGCCGATCCAGCGGCCGTCGTCGGAGAGCACGAAGCTGTTGATGCTGTACGCCGGGTCGTCCGTCTGGCGGCGCTCCTCGCCCGTTGCCACCTCGACGCTCCACAGGCTCGAAAGGGGGGTGACGGCGTTGCGCACGTCGACGGTGAACCCCTTCTCGACCCGCTTGACCTCGTCCTCGTCGAACGAGTCGGGGCGCGCGAAGTAGATCCGGGTGCCGTCGGCCGTGAAGTCCCACTGCGCGACGCCCGCGTCGCCGTCGGTAAGCTGCTCGGGCTCGGTGCCGGTCAGGTCGCGGGCAGGGAGCCGGTAGAGCTGTTCCCGGCCGTTCTTGCCGGACCTGTAGACGAGCCAGCGCCCCCGCGGACTGAACGCGAATCCCGATACCCCCTCGGCCGCATCGGTGATCTTCCGGGCCTCGCCGCCGTCGTGCCGCATCATGTAGAGCTGGTTGTCGTCCCCGTCGCGGTTGGACGAGAACACGAAGAACGACCCGTTCGGGGCCCACGCCGGACTCGTCTCGTTGTGATCCTCGGTGTACGTCAGCCCCCGGCTGGAAGCCACGCCCTCGCTGAGCGACACGAGGTGGATGTCGGTCTGGGACTCCGCCTTTTCCCAGTCGGGCGTCGTGACGGTGTAGAGCATCCACGCCCCATCCGGGCTGGGTGTCCACGAACCGGCGCGCTTCAGCTCCTGCACGTCCATGAAGGAGAGCGGGCGCTGCTGCGCGGCGAGGGGCGGGTTGAGTGGCGCCCAGAGCGCCGCGGCGGAGAGGGTGAGGGCCAGGGAGAGGGTGCGCATGGTGAGCCTCGTTGTTGGTGGGTGGGCGGTCGGCCGGTGCGTGGACGGTCGACCGGTATCCCTTATGATACGCGCCGGAATGGTGGGCGGCGAGGAGGTTCAGGGGCGGGCGTGTCGCGCCTCATCCGTGCGGCGCAACCTGGCCCGGGATGGCGATGTCTAGAATAGTGTAGCCTGGGCACAAGCGGTCTCGGGGCCCTCTCCCCGCAAAGGTCATCATCATGACGATTCTGCCATGGCGCTCCCGTTACCCCCGCACGGAGCGGCTCGCTGCCGGTGGCGTCACCCGAGGCTTCGTTCTGGCGGGGGTGGCACTCCCGCTCGCTTGCGGGCCTATTGCGGACTTGCCAGACGCGGCTCGGGCCGTTGTCGAGACCGAGACCATCGGTGACACGACCGTGGTCAGGACCGTGAGCGGAAGCGCCTGGGGGGGCGATGCCACGCTCGTGCCGGAGACCTCGATCGGCGAGCTCGAGGGGCCGGACGAGTACCTCTTCGGTTCCGTGCGCGCGATTGCCGTCGACGATGACCACAACGTGTACGTGCTGGACGGACAGGCCAGGCACGTGCGTGTTTTCGATTCGGCCGGCACGTACGTCGACACGTTCGGCGGAGGTGGCGAGGGGCCGGGCGAGTTCAGGGTGCCGATCGGGATTGCCGTTTCCGACGGACGCGTGCTCGTGAGGGATCCGGCGAACGGTCGTGTGCAACTGTTTGTGCTGGAAACGGAGGAGGCGGAGGAGTGGAGGTACGGCGCAAGTCCCTATTTCATGAATACGCCGCTGTACCAGGACGACCAGGGCCGCATCTACGTGGACAACTCGGACGAAGAACTACGCTTCATCGTCATGGGCCCCGACGGCACGCACCTCGATACGATATCGCCGCCTGAGGTCCCCGCCGACTTCGACGAGGACAGATACCGCATGAGCGCCGAGGCCGAGAGCGGGGACGAGTGGATCTCCGTCGCCGCGACCGTTCCGTTCGGCCCGGATTGGTATGGACGGTCCACCCTTCCGGCCACTTCCTGTCGGCTCTGTCCACTGCGTACCGAATCAATCTTGAGTGCGACAGCAGCGTGTTGCGCATTGAGCGGAATCACACGCCGGCGGTGGTGCTGGACGGTGAACGCGAGCGCCATGAGCAGAGGATTCTGAGCAGGATGCACCGGTTCGATGCGGGCTGGACCTGGGACGGTCCCGCCATACCGGATCACAAGCCGCCCTTCAGGGGCCTGCGCGCGGGACTCGATGGCCGTATCTGGGTGAGGCTCTGGACCGAGGCGCGACGGGTCCCGAACGAGGATCACGACCCGACCGATCCCGAGTCCGCCGCATTCACATGGGTCGAGCCGTTACGTTACGACGTGTTCGAAACCGACGGAACCTACCTGGGGGCTGTGGTGCCGCCCAAAGGATTCGGCTCTTCGCCTCCGCCCGTGTTCGGCCGTTCCTTCGTGTGGGCTGTCGAGCGCGATGATCTGGGCGTGGAGCGAGTGAAGCGCTACCGGCTTGCGCTACCCGCCTCCTGAGGCGATGGGCCGGACCTGCGCCTGCACCTGCACCTGCATCCGAGGCCCCGAGGGCAGGGCGAGCCGCCTGTGAAGCGCGGGGTCCCCACGTACGTGTGGACGTTTCTGGCGCTGGTGGCGGGGCTGGCTGCGGGCGGTTTGTTCCCCGGGCCGCTGGCGCCCGTGGCCGACGCCACGTCGACGCTGATCGGCTGGGTCGTCGCGGTGGTGCCGCTGCTGATTCTTGCCGCGTTGAGCCCGGCGATCGCGACGCTGGTGCGGCGTGGGCTGGCGGGCCGCTTCGCGGGGGCGGTCGTGCTCTGGTACGTCTTTACGTCGACGGTCGCGGGGCTGATCGCTCTCTTGGCTTCCGCCGCGATCTTTCGCATACCGCTTACGACGGGGGACCTGGGCGTATGGACGGAAGCGGTCGTGATGCTGCAGAGCCTCGGGGAGGGCGGGGCATCCCGGCCGTTGCTGGCGATCCTCGCGGGCGTGCTGCTCGGGCTCTTCGGCGCGCGCCACGATCCGACCTACGGAGTGCTGCGGAGAGTCGCCGGCGCCATCGAGCGGGCGGGCGGCAGTCTGGCCTACGTCATGCTCCCGCTCATCCTGGCGTTCGGCGTGACGCTTGGCGTGCGCTTCGGCGCGAGCCTGGGGCTGTCCCACTACCTGACGATGACCGGCTACACGGCGGCGCTCGTGCTCGTGTGGTGGGCGTTCTACACGTTCGTGCTCGTGCGCAGGGTGGGGCGCCGGCGCGTGGGACCCGTGCTGAGCGGGTACTATGTGCCGACCGCGATGTTCGCCGCGGGCACGTGCTCGTCGCTGGCGACGCTGCCCGTCAACCTCGCCAACGCGAAAAAGGTGGGCGTCCGCGACGAGGTGGCCGACTTCGTCCTGCCCTTCGGCGCCGTGGTGAACCTCGACGCGAGCGCGCTGGCCTACCTCGCGTATGGGCCGTTCGTCGTGAGCTACGTCTTCGGCATGGAGCTGAGTTGGGTGATGATGCTGGCCGCCTGGCCGGCCGTCGTCCTGTTCACGATCGCGGCGCCGGGGCTGCCGGCGGGGATGGGAACGGCGCTGTGGAGCGCGACGCTGTTCGCGAGCATTCTGGGTCTGGAGGGCCAGGCGCAGGGCGACTTCGTCGCGAGCTGGATCGCGCTGTCGGGCGGCATACCCGACATGCTCCGCACGGCGACCAACTGTACCGGCGACGGGTACTCCGCGATTATTTTCGATGGCCGTTTTGATGAGTACTTCGCGAGGGACCGTGGCTAAGGCGGGCGTGGCTGGCGTGGGGGCCGCCGGTGCGGGCCACGCCGAGGCCGGCGCGGACCTGGCTTCCGCCGCGTCCCTGGCCCCCGGCGCTCGTCGGCTCGTGCACGTCAACGGACGCGTTCAGCCGGGCGAGGCAGTCGTCGTCGTGACCGACCCCACGATGCGGCGCTACTCCGATGCCGTGGCGGCTGCCGCCCGCGATGCCGGGGCCGCGGTCACCGTCTGCATCATTTCGGTGCGTGACCAGGACGGGCAGGAGCCACCCCCGCCGGTGGCGGGCGCGATGGCGGAAGCGGCCGTGATCTTCTCGCCCGTGAGCGTCTCGATCACTCACACGCGGGCGATGCGGGCCGCCCTGGACGCGGGCGCGCGCGTATGCATGATGACGGCCTACACCGACGCGATCATGACCAGCCCGGCGCTGCTCGACACCGACTTCGAGGCCCAGGCCGCCGTCTGTCGTCGCCTCGGGGCCGCATTCACCGCTGGCAATTCGGTGCGACTGACCTCTCCGCGCGGCACCGATCTCCGCTTCGGCATCGAGGGCCGGGTCGCCAACGTGCTGACGAACATTCCGGCGCCCGGTGAGCTCGCCCCCGTGCCCGACATCGAGGTCAACGCGGTGCCGGTGACTGGGTCGGCCGAAGGCACGATCATCGCCGACGCGTCGGTGCCGTACCTGGGCATCGGGGTCCTGGACGAGCCCATCGTCTGCCGGGTGCGAGACGGCTACATCGTCGAGATGTCCGGCGGCACCCAGGCCGACTTCCTGCGGGAGCACCTGGAGTCCTTCGCCGACCCCAACTGCTTCAACGTCGCCGAGCTGGGCGTGGGCCTGAATCCAAACGCCCGCCTCACCGGCGAGATGCTCGAGGACGAGGGCGTCCTGGGCACGATCCACATCGGCATCGGCACCAGCCACACTCTGGGTGGCGAGATCGTGGCGCCGACACACTACGACCTGCTCATGTGGGCCCCGACCATCGCCGTCGACGGGCGGGTCGTGCAGCGGGACACGGCGGTGCTGGTGTGAGGGTCCCGGCGACATGAAGGACGGCGCCAGAATCCTCGTGCGGACGTGCGCCAGCGTCCAGGCCGCCGAGGATGCGGTGATCGTGACCGATCCGGAGCGGATGCGCATCGCCGAAGCCGTCGCCGACGAGGCGCGCGAGGCCGGAGCCGTCGCGAGTATCCTGATCCCGCCCGAGCGGTCCATCGACAACGCGGAACCTGGTCCGGCCGTCGCTGCGGCTCTGGCGGCTGCCGACGTCGTCTTCCTCCCGGTGACCCTTGCCATGGCGCACACGCGAGCCGTGCGCGAGGCCATCGGCGCGGGTGCCCGCGTGCTGTCGATGACCGCCTTCACCGAACGGATGATGCACGAAGGCGGGCTTTTCACGGACTTCCGCGCACGCCAGCCGCTGTGCCGCGCCCTCGCGGCCAGGCTCACCGCCGGCAAGCGGCTGCGGGTCACCAACCCCGCCGGCACCGACCTGAGCATGAGCCTCGCGGGCGTCACCGGGAACAGCCACGCCTGTCTGCTCGACGGACCGGGCTTCACCGCGGTTCCCAACATCGAAGCGAACTGTGCGCCTGCCCAGGGCACCGCCGAGGGCGTGTTCGTGTGCGACGGGAGCATTCCGTACTACGGCGTGGGTCCGGTCAGCCAACCCGTCACGTTTCGCATCTCAGACGGCTTCGTCACGCGCATCGAGGGTGGTGACGAGGCTGACTTCCTGTCCGATCTGCTCGCCCGGCAGGACGACCGCTGGGTCTACAACCTGGCCCAGTTCGCGTTCGGCCTGAATCCGGCCTGCACGGATTTCACCGGCGAGATGCTGAACGACGAAGGCGTGAACGGCACGGTTCACATCGGCGTCGGCACGTCCGCCAACCTGGGTGGCAGCGTGTCGGCCAAGACCCACTTCGATTCCGTGGCGCGAGCGCCCACCGTGTGGATCGACGAGGAGATGATCCTGCGCGAAGGCCAGATTCTCGTGGCAGGGTGAGTGCCCGGATTCCCGTCGGCCTCACCCAACTATTCAAACCCTGAATAGATTTACAGCGTTTCAGCTGGAACGTTTTCTGCGTCTGTCACTCCCGCCGAATCAGCCTCGCAGGTGCTCGTTGAAGAACGCGATGGTCCGCTCCTGTGCGAGGCTGGCGGCTTCCTGGTCGTAGCGTGGAGTCGTGTCGTTATGGAAGCCGTGGTTCGCGCCCTCATAGACATGGACAACGAAGTCCTTCCCGTTCGCCTCCAGCGCCTCTTGGTAGGCCGGGTAGCGGGCATTGATCCGCTCATCCAGACCCGCGAGCTGGATCATGAGGGGCGCCTGTATCGAGGGCACATCCTCCGGGGCCGGCGCCGACCCGTAGAACGGCACGCCAGCACCCAGATCCGGAAGCCGGACCGCGAGCTGATTCACCACTCCGCCGCCGTAGCAGAACCCGACCGCCCCGACTCGCCCCGTTGTCGTCTCGTGGTCCCGCAGGAACCGGAACGCCGCCACCCAGTCCTCCATCATCACGTCGCGGTCGAGCTGCCGCTGCATCACGCGGCCCTCGTCGTCATTGCCGGGATAGCCACCCAGGGGAGTGAGCGCGTCCGGCCCCAGCGCCACGAAACCCGCGGCGGCGAACCTGCGGACCACATCTTCGATGTAGGGGTTCAAGCCGCGATTCTCATGGATGACGAGGACCGCGGGCTCGGGCCCAGTCGCGCCGGCGGGCACGGCCATGTAGCCACGCATGGTCCCCGAGCCGTCCGGCGAAGGGTAGGTGACGTACTCCTGCCGGATCCGGGCATCGTCGGCCGCCACTTGGCGCGCCCACGCGTAGTTGGGACGCAGTGCCTCGAGGACCGCCGCCGCAGCTGCTCCTCCGCCCAGCACCTTGCCGGCTCCTTCCAGGAAATCCCGACGTTGAATGTGCCCGTGGACGTAGCCATCGAAGAGCGCCATTACCTCCTGGGGGAAATCGCTCGCCTTCCTTCGTGTGGTCATCGGTATCCTCCGCTAGTTGTTGGCGACCCCTTCGTTTATTCCCCGTCCTTGTCCTGCAGCAACTGCGAGATCTGGTCAAGCTTCGGCCGGATGGACGACATCACCGCCGCGAACAGCACCAGCGCCCAGCCCGCCGAAAAGATCAGGTGGACGCCGACCAGAACCCGGGCAGCGACCGAAACCGGGGCCACGGTCGCATAGTCCTGACCGAGCGCCGTGAAGAACGCGAAGGACAGCCATTCGGTGATGCCCGAGCCGGCGTCGGCAAACGCGCCCGGGTGAAAGCGCTCCAGCGTCCCGTAAAATCCGGCGAACACGCCGATGATCGTCATGTAGCCGAGCGCGAACCCCCCGATCGGAACCCACATGACGCGCAGGTAGTCGGCGAGTTGACCGTAGACGGCGAGCCGCGGTCGGAGCCATGTGGCGCCGGCGCGCCCCAGGAGGAACGCGACCACCGGTATCGCGACCAGTGAAAAGACCAGGGTCAGAACGACGTAGAGCGCGGCTGCGATGCCCGACAGCCCAACGTCTTCCCGTATCACATCGAACCCGAACAGGAGACCCATGAGCACCGGGAGCGCCACCGCACCGAGGACCAGCGGCCGCGGAGGCCGGGGATCGCGCCATCCCTCGCGGCGGCTACACAGGAGGCCGACCAGCATCGCGCTCCACAGCACGCCCAGCAGCGGGTACGCAGCGATCAGCAGCGTCAGCGAGAAGTTTCCGGCGACGAGCCCGGGGACCAGCCCCAGCGTCAGCAGGACGGCCACGATGAACATCTCCCGGACCACCTCGCGATACCTGGTGAAGGACGATTTGCCGAGCCCGTCGATCAGGCCGAGCGCCAGAGGACCAAGGGGCGGGATGATAAGTCCCCAACCGGCTGCGAGCGCGCCGGTCAGCAGGGCGGCGGTGACCCCGACGATCAAGCCGATCAGGATGCCCGTCCACACACCGCCACGGGAACTTCCCCGGAGGCCGACGCCTGCTCCAACGGCCAACCCGCAGCCCGCCCCGAGCAGGACATCGGTGTGGTTCCCAGTGATCGCATAGCCGAAGGTGACGACGACGAGTGCCACGGGGACGGCGATGCGGAGCGCCTGCGAGATCGAGCGAGTCACTCTTCTGGTACCTCCTGCCGTCAGATCGCTTGGTCGGGTGACAAACGGTATGGCGTCCATATGGCCAATTGGCGAAGGGCCGCGCAAGATTGCACGGTGGATGCGGGCTGGCGGGGGTGTGTGTGCCGGGCAGGTGCAACCAAGCTTGCGGGAGCACCCGGACTCAAGTAGCATTAGAGTGCTATCCGGAGGCAACCGATGGTCCGAAATGTCAAACTGCGGCGCATGGGTGGGTCTGTCGGGGCTACGCTGCCAAAGGAAATGGCGGAGCGTCTTCATTTGGCGGCCGGCGACGAAGTGTTGGCCGTCGAGACGGCACATGGGATCCTCTTAAGCCCCTACGATCTCGATGTAGCGGAAGGGCTGGCGATAGCAGCCGAGGCTCAGAAACGCTATCGGGGAGCACTTAGGGAACTGGCCAGGTGACGCGCCAGGAGCCCAGGTGGGTTCCTCGGCTGGTCATCGAGACCGTCCATCTCGACCAGGTCCGCGAACACGGCGGTCTGATCGGCATTCGAGACGAGAACGCCCTTGAGTCGGGTCTCGCGCGTGCCAGTCAGAGATGGACCTTCGACCCGGACTCGGATCTGTCGCGTCTCGCCGCTGGCTATGTCTTCGGGATTTGCACCGGCCATCCGTTCCGCGACGGAAACAAGCGCATCTCGTTCCTGGCCGCCGTCATCTTCCTCGGCCTCAATGGCTTCGACCTTGTCGCACCTGACGAGGAAGTGGTGGAGAAGATGATGGCCATCGCATCCGGCAAGCTTGCTGAGGAAGCAATCGCCGACTGGATACGCTCGCGAATCGAGCCCCGCTCAGGCGTCTGACAGGGCCGCCGGCCCCGGCCAGCTACCCCAGAATCTCCTCGTACACCCGCAGGAAGTTGCCGCCCATGACCTGGGCGACCTCGCCGCCCGAGAAACCCCGCTGCTCCAGCCGATCCGCGATGATGTGCATCTTCTCCGGCCGGTCGAGTTCCTCGATGAAGGGCGGCCAGCGCACGTCGACCTCCGGCTTGAACTCGAACTGGGCGTGGAAGTCCCAGAACGCCTGCTCGGTGGGGAAGGAGACACGCCAGCCGCCGATGCTCGAGTCGGTGCCGATGCCGACGTAGTCGATTCCCACGAGATCCGCGACATGCACGATGTGGTCGATGAAGTCGTCCAGCGTGGAGCGAGGCTTCTTGCTCACGAAGAAGTTGACGGTGGTGATGCCCGTGACGCCGCCGCGCGCCGCCAGCGCCCTGATCTGCTCGTCGGTCTTGCAGCGGGGGTTGTCGCACAGCGCCCGGCAGTTCGCATGGGTGAAAAGGACGGGAGTACTGGAGACCTCGATCGCGTCCATCGTGCTGCGGACCCCGGTGTGGGAAACGTCGACGATCATGCCCAGTTCGTTCATCTTCTCCACGACCTCGACGCCGAAGTCGCTGAGGCCGGTGTCGACCCGCTCGGTGCATCCCGCTCCCAGGGCATTCAGCGAGTTGTAGGTCAGCTGCATCTGACGGATGCCCAGGTTGTAGAAGAATTCGACGTTGGCCAAGTCGCGCTGGAGGTGCGTCGCGTTCTGGAACCCGATCATTACCGCGATTCCGCCCGTCCGCTTCGCCTCGAGAATGTCGGCCACCCGCCGCACGTGAATGACGCGGTCCGGATACCGGTTGAAGATGCCATGCCAGCTCGCGATGTCCTGCACGGCCTGCTCGTAGCCGAAGGGCGGGTCGCCCGGAGCACCCAGCGTCGTCTCGATCATGGTGAGGCCCGAGCGCTCGATCTCGTCGAAGCCCTCCGGCCCGAACCGGAGTCCGCCCAGGGCGTCGATCCAGATGTCGTCCTGGCGGGTGAGGTCGGATTGGCGGGCCGTAGCCATCGGTTCCGCAGCCTGCCCGATGATGTGCTTACTCGCACCGAGACCGACCGCTGTCCCGGCCATCCCGGCACCCCAAACGAATTGTCGGCGCGAAACTGACATGTCGGTTGTCTCCTTGGCGCAGGTCGGGCAATGATGCTTTCGGGGCATTCTACGCGACGAATCCTGGCCCCGCTAGCGAATCGCATGGCCCAAAATCCGCTGGTCAGCGACGGTTTGCGCGGATACTAAACGCTTTGTGTAGTATCAAATCGGGTTGGCGGCAAACGGTTTCTTCTCGGATTCGAGGGAGATGGGCTGGTTGAGTCTGGCATGCCATTTTCCCCCGTGTCGATGTCGGACCACCTGGAGCTGACGTATCCGTGCCGGGGATGATCTGTCGCTGGGAATTCAAGCCGCCGCCACGTGCGGTTGCACGCTTGCGTGCCGGGAGCTGTTAGGTATGCGACGGCCAACGTCAGGCGATGAGGGCCGACCCAAACACCCACATGCACCAAAGGAGTTCGCATGAGCCGCTACCGCAGCCATTTGTCCCGCAGCATTCATCCTGTGTCCCGGAAGGTTGATCAGAGCATGCGCCGCCTTCTGAAGCTGTTCTGGTCCACCGCCATCGTTGTAGCGATGGGGTATGCGGTTGTCGCGGGCACACCCGTATCGGCTGCGTCAACCGACATTCCGCGGTTGTCGTCCGAGGACGTCCACACTCAGCCATGCACGCCCACTGCCAGCCTCGATCCGTTGGTCCCGATGGTCGCCACGTTGTCGGTCCATCCACTGACAGTTGTCCAGCTGGGTGAGGATGACGAAGACGACGACGATTGGGATTTCAATGTCGAATGCGAAGGGGCCGTCTCAGTTAGCGCGAAAGCCGACGACGGGAAGATCACCGTAAAGACGTGTTCCGTCGACGGAGCAGTAGAATGCACCCTCTCCAACGACGACGCGGACTTCGATATCACCCTCGAAGGCTGCATTACCGTCACGCATGAATCCGAGGACTAAGGAGAAAGACCCATGAATCCTGCGAAACACCGTACCTCAGCCGTGTTCAGCACGACTGCCGTCACGCTGCTGGTCGTGGCGGCAGCACTTGCGGCGCCGCTGCTCAGTACCGAGGTCGCTTGCGCGGCCGCGCCAATGCAGGAAGAATGTGATGACTTGACGGAGTGCGTGCCGGAGGGGATGACCGTCGAAGGCTGCTGGACGTGCGAGACGGATCTTCATGTCTGGGAATCTGCCAAGTCGTGGCGGCTCATTGGAACCGTGACCTGCAGTTCCGACGAGGGCACGATCGATTTTGATTTTGATGTTCCGGTTACGTGGGACAACGTCTTTGGAGACCCGTGTTACGCTGCCGACTGACAGCTGAGGGACAAGCCATCGAGGGAAGGAGGCCACGGGTCATGAGAGCTCCGAGCCCATGCGTGCTCGCCTCTGTAGCAATCGTGATGGCCGGGATTGGGGCAATCCCGGAAGGTGGAGCACTGGGCCAGCAGGATGGCGGGTTCGGCTGGGAGACTCTCGGTGGGCTCATCGAGGCTTGTGAGTTGCGGCGAAAGCCCCTGGAGACTCGGACCGTCGCACAGAGCTCGCTACCGGGTGCGATTGCCGAGCGGACCGAAAGTGGCTGGGTGGCCCTTCATGACGTCAGCGGGGAGATTCTCAGGCTGGATCAAGGTATTGGGCTGGAAAGCCGCCGCCCGGGCATGTGGTCGGGTGTCGGCGAGCCACCGTTGATCGTGGCCGGCGGGGAAGTCGGGTTCATTGACAAGGAGGGGCTGACGCTGATGGGGAGGCAGGACGTGTATCCGGTTTTCGGAGCGCCGAGCCACGCGGTGGCCGATGGACTGGGTCAGGTGTTTTATGCGTCGGTGGGAAGTGTCTACGCATTGGACCTTGAAAGCCGGGAGACAACGCGCGTCCAGACTCCCGCAGACTTCGGAATGGCGGTGGATGAGGCCAGCGGTCTGCCTCCCGAGGGTCAACTTCGCATGGGGGCTGACGGGGCACTCTACGTCGCTTGGAAGGCACAGTCGTCGGTTTGGAAGGTAGAGAAGGATGCCGCACCGATCCTGGCGGTTCAGCGGTGTGTTCCTGAGCAGTTGTTGCGGACTCATGTTGAGGCACCCCGCGTTGACCTGACGCACCTCGGGTATCGGGACAGAATCCGGATGTCGGTGTCGTCGATCAACGACTTCATCGTGCTGCAATCCGGGGAAATGCTGGTCCTGGGTGAGCTGAGGGTAGGAACTGAAGCCCATCGATCGATTGAGCTATACGGGGTCGATGGCACGATGAAACACGCCTGGGAGCTTGCAGTCCCAATGGCGGTGGGACGTTTTGACCCTCTGGACCCGCGTAGAATCCTGTTGTGGCGCAGGTGGACCGACGGGGAGGCCGACCGCCGCCTGGTGCTCATGGAACTGACGGGTGAGGGGTATCCCCGGCAATGACGCAGTTACGCACCACCCGTCCTCCGGCTCACGCGCTGGCTGCCGCGACATTCCTGGCGGTGGCCGGGTGCGGTGAAGACATGGAGGTGGCGCGGGACCAGGTGTTGGTTCGAGACAGCATGGCAGTCGAGATCACGGAATCCAGTGACCCGGTCGACAACGCGGCCGCGTGGAGCATTGGCGAAGAGCCGACTCTGACGATCGGATACGATCTGGATGCACCGGCGGAGTACCAGTTTGCGTCGATCAATGGTGTGATTGGTTTGCCCGAAGGCGGAATCCTCGTCGCGGATCAAGCGTCTCTGCGAGAGTATGACAAGGACGGGACGCACGTCCGGGAATGGGGCGGAAGAGGTGAGGGGCCGGGGGAATTCAGCTTCATCGGGGGCCTGCACCGATGGGGGGCGGATTCGGTGGTTGTGTGGGATCGTTGGCAACTCAGGCTTACGGTGTTCGACACAAGCGGCAATCTGGGGCGCACAACCGGAATGCAGGAGGCGCCGCAGCTCCTGCTGCGTGGTGCCATTGGGCGGGATCAGTTCGTGTTCGAACGCGTTGTGGAGTTTGACGCCAACCAACTGTTCGCCAACTGGAACCAGCGCCCGGAGTATGAGCGGGAGCACGGGGTGGTTGAAATATGGAATGCGGCGGGCAATCGGGTGTCGATCGTCGGTCCGTACCCCCATACGGAGTACCATACCAATAGAAGTGACAGGTACTTCGGACCACTCAGATTCACCAGACGGATGGTGGTGGGCGTCTGGGGGTCCCTTGTCATTGCGGGTCCCAACGACACCTATGAACTACGGGCGCATGTACCGCAGGGCTCACTGGAGCGAATCATCCGATTGGACAGGTCGCCGGTGATTCCGAATGAAGGTCATCGTAGGGCGCTGGTTGAAGAGGATCCGAGCAAGGATCGGGACGTTCCAATGGTTTCAACCCTCCCCATGTTCGACAGGGTGATGGGGGATGACCTCGGCTACTTGTGGGTGCGGGACTACGACATGCCCGGGGAAGCGACGGTTCGATGGACCGTGTTCGACGCGGCGGGTGCCGTTGTAACCCGACTGGAAACGAGCGACAGGTTGAGGGTCTGGGAGATCGGACGCGACTACATTGTGGCTTCGCAGGTTGGCGATCTGGACATCCAGGTGGCGGTGATGATGTCCCTGGATAGAGGCTAGACCGCGGCTTTTGCAGGTACCCCAGGTGCTCGGCTTTGTCTTCTAGACGCCGGCAGGACTCTGGAATGCCAGATCAAACTGTCTGGCGTTCTCGATCTTCTCTTCCAGGTCCACCAGCGGAGCCGAGTATTCTCCCGAGAAGCACGCTGCGCAGAACGGGCCGCCCTCGTTGACTGCGTCGACCAGTCCGTCCAGGGACAGATAGCCGAGCGAGTCCACCCCCAGGTCGGCGGCGATCTCGTCCACGGACATCCGGGCACCCATGAGTTCCTCCTTCGACGGCATGTCGATGCCGTAGTAGCACGGGTGGCGCACGGGCGGGCTGGCCACGCGGAAGTGCACTTCGGCCGCCCCGGCGCCGCGGATGAACTTGACCAGGCTGGTGGATGTCGTCCCCCGCACAATCGAGTCGTCCACCACGACCACGCGCTGGCCCTCGAGGACCTGACGCACGGGGTTGTACTTGACCCGCGCCCCGAAGTCGCGGTCGGCCTGGGACGGGCGGATGAAGGTGCGGCCCACGTAGTGGTTGCGCAGCAGTCCCAGTTCGTAGGGGATCCCGCTCTGTTCGCTGTACCCCAGCGCGGCCGAGTTGGCGCTGTCGGGCACGGCGATCACGCAGTCCCCCTCCACTGGGTGCTCGCGGGCCAGTTGCCGCCCGAACGAGCGCCGGGCCCGATCCACGCTCATGCCCCACAGGTTCGAGTCGGGGCGCGCGAAGTACACCAGTTCGAAGATGCACGGGGCGGGGGTCTGGGGGTGCATCCCCGGGAGGCTCTCGGCCTTGCCGTCCCGGAAGCGCACCAGTTCGCCCGGCTCGATGTCGCGCACGAAGCTGGCGCCCATGATGTCGAGCGCGCACGTCTCGCTCGCGACGACATGTCCACCGTCCAGCTCGCCGAGCACCAGGGGCCGGAACCCTCGCGGGTCGCGCACCGCGTACATGGTGTCGCCCACGGTCAGGATCAGCGAATACGCGCCCTCCAGGAAGCTCAGCGCGTCGCGCAGCTGGGCCTCGACCGTACGGTGCCGCGAGCGCGCGACCAGGTGCACGATGATCTCCGAGTCGGACGAACTCTGGAAGATGGCGCCCTCCTCCACGAGCTGGCTCTTCATCCCGCGCGCGTTGGTCAGGTTGCCGTTGTGGACGATCGCCAGGTCGCCCTCGGCGTAGCGCACCACGATCGGCTGGGCGTTGACGCGCTGTCCGCCGCCCGCGGTCGAGTACCGGACGTGCCCGAGCGAGGTCCGTCCCGGCAGTGAGGCGATCCGGTCGGCGTCGAAGACGTCCGACACCAGGCCGAGCTCCTTGTAGAGCTTCGTGCGCGTCCCGTTGGCGGCGCAGATGCCCGCCGCTTCCTGCCCCCGGTGCTGCAGCGCGTACAGCCCGAGGAAAGCCAGCTCCGACGCGTTCTCCACGTCGCTGATGCCGATGATCCCGCACTCCTCGCGGGGCCGGTCGTCGAGCAGCGGCAGGTGGATGTCGGTCGGGCGACTCATTATTCGCTCATGATGCCGGGGATCGTGCCGAAATAGTGGTCGTTCAGGACGTCGAGGGCCAGTGCGAGCGTCGACGAACGCGTCTCGATCTCCAGCGTCCCGATCTCCGGCGTCTCGCCGTCGACAGTTACCGTGCCGATGCGCTGACAGGGCACCCCGTAGTCCGCGGCGAGCTGCCGCACGCGATCCTCTTCTTCCGGCGCGCAACTGACCACCACCCGGCCGTGGTCTTCGCCGAAGAGCAGCGCGGTGTCGGGCAGATCGTCGTCGAACCGCACCGCCGCGCCCACCCCGTCGCCCTTCCGTGGGCGTCCCAGGCAGCTCTCGACCAACGTGGCCGCCAGCCCCCCGCTCGCCACGTCGTGAGCCGACTTGAGGACCTTCCGTCTCGTCATGGCCAGCAGACACCGCTGCAACGCACGCTCGGCGGCCAGGTCCACCCCCGGCGGCTCGCCCGCGACGAGGCCGTCGTGTACCGCGTAGAGGTATTCCGAGCCGCCCAGCTCGCCCCTGTTGGCCCCCAGCAGGAGGATCGCGTCGCCCGCGTCGCGGAACGAATGCCGCACGATGGTGTCGAGGTCCTCGATGACGCCGATCATGCCGATGACCGGGGTGGGGTAGACCGCCTCGCCGTCGGTCTCGTTGTAGAAGGAGACGTTGCCGCCGGTGACCGGGGTCTCGAAGTGGGAGCAGGCGTCGCGCATCCCCAGAACCGCCTCGCGGAACTGGTGGCGGATGTGGGGCTTGAGCGGGCTGCCGAAGTTGAGGCAGTTGGTGATCGCCATCGGCACCGCGCCGGTGCAGGTCACGTTGCGCGCGGCCTCGGCCACCGCGCCCATCGCCCCGGAACGCGGGTTGAGGTAGGTGTGGCGGCCGTTGCAGTCGGTCGACGCCGCAACACCCCGGTTCGTCCCCGGAACGCGGATGACTCCCGCGTCGCCGCCCGGCCGCTCGATCGAGTTTGCGCGCACCGTCGTGTCGTACTGCTCGTACACCCACTGCTTCGACGCCACGTTCGGAGAGCCCACGACGGCCAGAAAAGCGCTGTCCAGGCCGTTTGGAGGCGAAATATAATGCGAAATATCCTTCTCACGCAAATCGCGCACCTCTTCCGCCTCTTCACCGGGCCGCTCGTAGGTGGGACAGCCCTCGGTCAGGGGCAGGGCGGGGATGTCCGCGACGGGCACGCCGTCCTCCAGCACCCGGAACGTCCCGCTCGCGGTGACGGTCCCGATGGTCGCGGCCTCGAGTTCCCACTTCTCCAGGATCTCGCGCACGGCGTCCTCGCGCCCCGCCGCGGCCACGACCAGCATGCGCTCCTGCGACTCCGACAGGAGGATCTCGTACGGGGTCATCCCCTCTTCGCGCACCGGCACGCGCGCCACGTCCATCTCGACGCCCGTTCCCGACCGCCCCGCCATCTCGGCGCCGCTCGACGTCAGGCCCGCCGCGCCCATGTCCTGGATCCCCACGATGTGTCCGCTGGCGATCAGCTCCAGCGACGCCTCGAGCAGCAGCTTCTCGGTGAACGGGTCGCCCACCTGCACCTGCGGCCGGCTGGCCTCGTCGTCCCCCTCCGACAGCTCTTCCGAAGCGAACGTCGCGCCGTGGATCCCGTCGCGCCCCGTCCGCGCGCCCACCGCCATGAGCGTGTTGCCGACGCCCTCGGCGGTGCCCCGGATCAGGTCCTCCTTGCGCATCAGCCCCAGGCACATCGCGTTGACGATCGGGTTGTCCTCGTAGCCGCGGTCGAAGTAGACCTCGCCTCCGGTCGACGGAATGCCGACGCAGTTGCCGTAGTCGCCAATCCCCTTGACCACGCCCGAGAACAGGTAGCGCACGCGGGGCCGGTCCAGGTCGCCGAAGTGCAGCGAGTTCAGGGTGGCCACGGGCCGCGCGCCCATGGTGAACACATCGCGCAGGATGCCGCCGATGCCGGTGGCCGCTCCCTGGTAGGGCTCCACGGCCGACGGGTGGTTGTGCGACTCGATCTTGAACGCGAGCGCGTACCCGGCGCCCACGTCGATGACGCCGGCGTTCTCGCCCGGGCCCTGAATGACCCAGGGCGCGCGGGTCGGCAGCAGCCGCAGCAGGCGCTTCGAGTTCTTGTAGCCGCAGTGTTCCGACCACATCGCCGAGAACACGCCCAGTTCGGAGAAGGTGGGCTCGCGCCCCATGATCCGCAGGATCTGCTCGTACTCCTCGGGCGACAGGCCGTGGTCGTCGACCAGTTCCGGGGTGATCGGGGGATCGCCGGGACGGGGACGGGGGGTTTGGGCGGTCGCGATCATGCCACCTCCCGCGTGCTTCCGGCGCCGACCGCCACGTTCGCCCCAACCAGCGAACGGAAGAGTGGCAGGCCGTCGACCGAACCCAGCGCGGCCTCGAAGGCCCGGTCCGGGTGCGGCATCATGCCCAGGATGTTGCCCCGCGCGTTGACGATGCCCGCGATGTTGTTCAGCGAGCCGTTGGGATTGGCCGGCTGCGTCACGTCGCCGCGGTCGTCAGAGTAACGGAACACGACGCGGCCCTCCGCCTCCAGACCCGCCAGCGTCTCGGGGTCCGCGTAGTAGTTGCCGTCGGCGTGCGACAGCGGCATGCGAAGGACCTGTCCCCGGAGGTAGTCCGCGGTGAACGGAGTGCCGGTCCGCTCGACCCGCAGGTGGCAGTCGTGGGACTGAAAGCGCAGCGACCGGTTGCGCAGCAGCGCTCCCGGCAGCATCCCTGCCTCGCAGAGCACCTGGAAGCCGTTACAGATCCCGACGACCAGACCCCCTTCGCGCCCGAAAGCGATGACGGCGTCCATGATCGGGCTGAAGCGGGCGATCGCGCCCGGCCGCAGGTAGTCCCCATGCGCGAAACCGCCGGGCACGATGACCGCATCCGCGTCGCCGAGCGACGTCTCGCGGTGCCACACGTAGCTGGGCGTGCCGCCCGCCACTTCGACCGATTTGTAGCAGTCCTGGTCGCAGTTGGACCCCGGAAAAGTGATGACGGCGACCCTCATCGGACGCCTCCCGCGGCTGTCTCGGTGCCTCCGGCGGCTGCCGTGACCCGGAAATCCTCGGTCACGGGGTTGGCGAGCAGCTTGCGGCAGGCTTCTTCCACCCTCTCCGTGGCCTCGGCCGGCGATCCGGCGGCCACTTCCAGGTAGATCGCCTTGCCGACGCGAACGTCTTCGACGCTGTCGTAGCCGAGCGAGGACAGGGCGTGATGAATCGCCTTGCCCTGCGGGTCCAGGAGGCCGGGCCTGGGCGTGACCAGGACTTCAACTGTGAATCGGCTCAAGAACGGTGCTCCTTCCATTGAATGATATCGGTTTCGCGGTCGTTGGGTTGGTCGGCGTCGCCGTCGTCCGTCTCCGCCTCGTGGGTCAGTTCCTGGTAGTCCACCTCGCGGGGCTCGACTTCCGAGTCCTCGTCGTCCGGCTCCTCGTCCAGCAGCGGGTCGCGCTCGGGCAGCCGGGCGTGGAGGCCGAGGAAGACCGACCTGAGGAATCCCCACAGGGCGTAGCCCACGATGGCCGGGAAGAACCAGTAGTAGGGGACCGTTACGGCGAGCACGAAGCAGCTCAGCAGAAGCGTCGTCCGGACAATCCCGCGCCGGGTCCGGAAGTCCAGCGGCGGCATCTTGGCGTAGGGGATGTGGCTGATCATGAGGATCGAGACCAGGACGGTCGTGATCACCATGATCTGCGGCCAGGGAAGCTCCGCCAGGTATTGCTGGAAGAACGGGGTGGTGGTGAACGGGTAGTGCGTCGCGAGAAGCACGCCGGCTGCGGGGCTCGGGAGGCCGTGGAAGTGGCTGCGGGCTTCGCCCCCCTGCTCGACGTTGAAGCGCGCCAGCCGGATCACGGCGGCCGAGACGTACGCGAAGCCGATCACCCAGCTCCAGTCTGCCTGTGGGAAGTAGAGGAAGATGAGGATCAGCGCCGGCGCCACCCCGAAGGAGATCGCGTCGGTGAGCGAGTCGAGTTCGGCTCCGAAAGCGGATCCCGTGCGGGTGACCCGCGCCACCCTTCCGTCGAGGTAGTCCAGGATCCACGCGATGACGATGCACCACCCCGCCCAGATGAAATCGCCGCGCGAGGCCGCGACCATCGCGTAGAGCCCGAAGAAGAGGTTCCCGAGCGTGAAGGCCGAGGGAAGGATGATGACCCCGCGCCTGAGGTCCGGGCGGGGGCGTTCGCGGCGCAGCCTGCGCCAGCGGCCGGGCTTGCGGTTGCGGGGCGTCACGGTCACTCCCCCGTCCGGTTGATGTGGGCGACCGGAGTCTCGCCGCCCCGCACGCGGTCGCCCGTGCCGACGGTCACCGTCCAGTCCGGAGGCAGGAACAGGTCCACGCGCGAGCCGAAGCGGATCAGGCCGATGCGTTCGCCCCTGGTGAGGTTGTCGCCCTCCCGGGGATACGTCACGATCCGACGGGCCACCAGGCCGGCGATCTGGCGGACCACCACCGGTCCCTCGGCGGTCGCGAGCGCCAGCGATGCCTGCTCGTTCTCGCTGCTGGCTTCATCGCGCCAGGCGGGCAAATACCGCCCCGGCCGGTAGTCGTACGCGTCCACCCGGCCTCCGAGCGGCGCCCGCTGCACGTGCACGTTGAAGATGCTCAGGAAGATCGTGACGTGGGTCGCCGTCCCCCCCGTGAACGCCGTGCCCGCCGCCTCGCCCGCGACCTCGCGAACGCTCATGACCGTGCCGTCGGCCGGAGACACCACGACGTCCGGGTCCGCCGGAACGCGGCGCGCGGGATCGCGGAAGAAATACACCACGAAGAGGGTGAGCATCAGCAGGCCGGCGGGCAAGGCCGCGCGGGCGCCCCATCCGCCGCTGCGCGCCCAGACGGCCGCGAGCACGGCCGCGGCCAGGAAGACGAAGATGAACGGGAGGCCCTCGCGTGCCACGGGCAGGTTCATGGCCGGGCCTCCGCGCCGTGGGCTGCACGTGACCGTTTGCCGGCCTCCGCGCCGATCGCGAAGCGCGGCGGCTCGTACCGGTCAAGCTCCGTGCCGGTGAGCCGCCGGAACACGTCCCGGTAGCGTTCCGACGTGGCCGCGACCACCTCTGGAGGCAGCGCAGGGGGCGGATATTGCTTGTTCCAGCCACCCAAAGTCTCCAAATAATCGCGCACAGGTTGTTTGTCAAGAGATGGTTGTCCCCGGCCCGTCGCATAGTGCTCGCGGGGCCAGAAGCGGGACGAATCCGGGGTGAGGACTTCGTCGATGAGCAGGAGCTCGCCCTCGGGCGAAATCCCGAACTCGAACTTGGTGTCGGCCAGGATGATGCCGGCTTCGGCGGCTGCCGCGCGCCCGCGCTCGTAGATGTTGAGCGACCGTTCCCGCAGGCGGTTGGCGAGTTCGGTGCCCAGCAGATCCGTCACGTGACGGAACGTGATGTTCTCATCGTGGCCCTCCTGGGCCTTCGTCGCGGGAGAGAAGATGGCCGGCACCAGCGCGTCGCTCTCGACCAGCCCCGGCTCGAGGGGCTCACCGGCCAGCGTCCCCGCCTGACGATACTCCTTCCACGCCGAGCCGGACAGGTAGCCGCGCACCACGCACTCGACGGGGAGCGGCCGCGTCCGCCGGACCAGCGTCGCCCGGCCATCCCATGCGCCGGGGCAGTCGGCCAGCTGCGGGACCAGGCGGCGGATCTCGGCGGGCCGCACCGAAACGATGTGGTTGGGGATGTCGGCGAGGTGCGTGTGGAGCCACCAGGCCGTGATCTGCGTGAGCACGCGGCCCTTGTCCGGCACCGGCTCGTTCATCACCACGTCGAATGCGCTGACGCGGTCGCTGGCGACGAGAAGGAGGTGTTCGTCCGACACCGCGTACACATCGCGGACCTTGCCGCGGAAGAGCAGGGGGAGGGGGAGGGTCGTGGCGGTCGTCACACCCTCACCTCGCCGCGGGCCCGCACCCCGGAATACCGCCCCACTACGGGCGCCACGTGTGTTGCCAGGAACGCGTCCACCTGTTCGGGTGCCCGGCCGACCAGCTTCTCGGGCCGGGCCATCTCCTCCAGCTCTTCGGCGCTCACGCCCAGCGACTCGTCGGCGGCGATGCGCGCGAACAGGTCGCCGTCCTGGCCCTCGGTCATGCGGCGCGCGGCGGCGAGCGTGTGGCGGCGGATGCGCTCGTGGGCGTCCTGCCGGTCGCCGCCCCCGGTGGTGGTTCCCATGAGCACCGACTCCATGGCCATGAACGGCAGGTGCACCGCGAGGTTGGCCGCGACCACGCCTGCGTTCACGCGCAGCCCCGACGCGACGTTCTCGGTGAGCACGAGGATGGCGTCGGTGGCCATGTACGCGTCCGGAATCGCGAGCCGCTTGTTGGCGGAGTCGTCCAGCGTCCGTTCCAGCCATTGCGTCGCCGCCGTGTGCGCGGGATCCGCGGCCAGCGCGATGACGTGGCGCGCAACCGCGCAGATCCGCTCGCTGCGCATGGGGTTGCGCTTGTACGGCATCGCGGACGAGCCGACCTGGTCCTGCTCGAAGGGCTCCTCCAGCTCGCGAAGGTGCGACAGGAGCCGGATGTCGTGCGCCATCCTGGAGGCCGATGCCGCCACCCCCGCCAGCGTCGCGAGGAACGCCTGGTCCACCTTGCGCGGATAGGTCTGGCCGGTGACGGGGTAGCACTCGTCGAAGCCCAGCCGGTGGCACACAGCCTGCTCCAGCGCGTCGACCCGGGCGTGGTCGCCGCCGAGGAGCTGCAGGAACGAGGCCTGCGTGCCGGTCGTGCCGCGCACGCCCCGCAGTCTCAGGTTCGCCAGGCGGTGCTCGATCTCCTCGAGGTCGAGGAGCAGGTCCTGGATCCACAGCGTAGCGCGCTTCCCGACGGTCGTGGGCTGGGCCGGCTGAAAGTGGGTGTAAGCCAGCGTCGGGAGGGCCCGGTGCTCCGCGGCGAACCCCGCCAGGGCGCGAATCGCGGCGACGACGCGGTCGCGGACGATGGCCATGGCCTCACGATGCTGAATCAGGTCCGTGTTGTCGCCGACGAACGCGCTGGTGGCGCCGAGGTGCAGAATCCCGCGGGCGGCCGGCGCCGCGTCGCCGAAGAGGTGGATGTGCGCCATCACGTCGTGCCGGAACCGGCGCTCGTAGCGCGCGGCCGCGTCCAGGTCGATGTCGTCCAGCGCGGCGCGCATCTCGTCGATCGCGCGTTCGGGGATGTCCAGACCGGCGTCGCGCTGGGCCTCGGCAAGCGCGAGCCAGAGCCGCCGCCAGGTGCCGAAGCGGAAGGCCGGGGCGAAGATGCGCTCCATCTCGCTGGACACGTATCGCGCGGATAGCGGGTGCGTGTAGCGGTCGGAGGCGGGGTTGGACACGGGGGTCATCGCACCGGGGTCATCGCCATTCGAGCAGCCCCGTCCTCACCATGCGGCCGCTGCGTTCGAAGAGGAGGACGAAGGAGCGTCCGCCGCGCTGGGTGCGGCGCAGCTCGGCGGCGGCTTCACGGGCCGTGCGAACCCGCCTGTTGTTCACGGCGAGCAGCACATCCCCCGCCGCGAGTCCGATCCGGCGCGCCAGCGCGTCCGAGACCTCCACCACGAGCGCGCCTTCGGCGGAGGCGAGACCGCGCTCGGCCTGGATCCCCGGCGTCACGGTCACGACCTCCAGGTCGCGCAGCAGCTCCACCCGGTCGGCCGCGGCCGACGGGAGCGGTGCCGCCTGGAGTTGCACGGCCCCCATCCCCTCCAGCGCCACCTCGATCCGGTCACCGGCCCTGAGGTCGAGCAGCACGGCCGTGTAGTCCAGCGGCGTCGCCATGCGGCTCGGTCCGGCGCGGAGCAGGCGCGACCCCGCGCGGATCCCCGCGGCCGCGGCGGGGGAGCCGGGCGTCACCCGCGCGACGCGCACGCCCCGTGAGCGGCCGAAGCCGTCGGCCTCCACGGCGTCCACGCCCAGACCCAGCCACGCGCGCTGCACCTCTCCGTGTTCGACGAGGTCGCGGGCCACCGTGAGTGCGCGGTCGATCGGAATGGCGAACCCCAGTCCTTCGCTGCCCCCCGAGCGCGACAGGATCGACGTGTTCATGCCGATCACTTCGCCCACCGCGTTGACCAGCGGCCCGCCCGAATTGCCCGGGTTGATCGACGCGTCGGTCTGGATCATGCCGAGGTAGAATCCATCGTCTTCCTCGCCGGGAATGATGTGGCGCCCGAGCGCGCTCACCACGCCCGCCGTCACCGAGGGCTCCGGGTTGGAGATAAGTCCCCCGAACGGGTTGCCGATGGCGACGGTCCATTCCCCGATCAACAGGTCCGACGCGGTGCCGAGCGGCGCGACGGGCAGTCCCGCGGCGCCCTCGAGCGTGAGCACGGCCACGTCGGTCGCCGGATCGGACCCGGCGAGGCTGGCGTCGAAATCGCGCCCGTCGGGCAGCGTCACCAGGATCTCGGTCGCGCCGGCGATCACGTGGTGGTTCGTCAGGACCGTGCCGCGCTCGTCCACCACGAACCCGGACCCCAGGCCGCGGGTCTCGCGGAAGGGGAGGAAGTAGTCGTCGAAGAAGCTGCGGCGGCGGACCTGCTGGCGCCTCCGCACCGACACGGCGACCACCGACGGCGCCACGGTCCGCGCCGCGCGCACGATCGCGGTGGCGCGGGAGTCGGTGAGGGACTGGCCGGGGGACGCGGTGGTGGACACCGGAAGCGAGGCCGATACCGAGACCGGGGCGGGGATAACCGCATCTGGCGACGATGGCTCGCATGCCGCTAACAGCGTGGCCAGCACCGTTGGAGCCAACCAGGATGTCAACTTTGGTTTACCAATTGACAACTTTGGTTTACACTCGGGCGTCACGGTGCCGGTGTCCGCGTAGTCCACCCGGGTCAGGCAAAGCCCCTGGGGCGGTGCGGGCGGGGATGTCGTCAGATTGGTCTCTCCGCTGAGCAGAAGGGCCATCTCCTCCTCTGCGCGCCTGTGCCGCGCGATGTCCACCATCGTCCCTACCAAATATCGCACCATCCGGTGCAAAAAGCGGTTCGCGGTGATCTCGAAGACGGCGCCGAGATCCTCCCAGGGACGCCACCGGGCACGCGTGACATGACAGGTGTGCCCCCGTTGCGGCTGTCCCGACTTCGCGAAGGCGCGGAAGTCGTGCACGCCGACGAGCACTTGCGAGGCGCGCTGCGCGGCGTCCAGGTCGAATGGAGCGCCGTGGGGCCAGCACCCGCGACGATGAAACGGGGACGCTGTTCTCGCGGCGATCCCGACCCTGTACTCGTAGCTGCGCGAGGTCGCCCCGAACCGCGGATGAAAGTCGGCCGGGACGGGCTCGGCGCGCTCGATCCACAGCGAATCGGGGAGCAGCGCGTTGAGGGACCTGGCAAGGGCTGGAGCCTCCCAGCGCGAGGGCATGGTCACGGCCGCCACCTGGCCCGTAGCATGAACGCCGGTATCCGTGCGGCCCGCTCCGACGACCGGGCGGCGGCTGCCCGCGAGTTGCTCCGCGGCCGCCTCGAGCGCGCCCTGCACCGTGGGCTGGCCGGGCTGGAGCTGCCACCCGTGGAAGGCGGAGCCGTCGTAGTGCAGGGTCAGCTTGAAGCGGGTCTCGGGATCGCTCATGTCCGGCGGCGGCGTCTGACCAGGTTGCTCAACCCCGGTGGGGGATGGTGCGAAAGCTACCCGGGGGCGGTGTACAGTCAACCGGCGGGTTGGCCTCGGGGGCGGCCGGTTCCCGCAACCATCTCCGCCGACGCTAGCTTTGGGCATGACAGTGACCGACACGACTTTCAGCCTCGTTCCCCTTCTCGCGAAGGCGGTGCGCGGGCAGGACCTCACGGCCGTCGAGGCCCGGGACGCCTTCGGCCACGTTGTTTCCGGGGCCGCGTCGCAGGTCACGACGGGGGGACTGCTGGCCGCGCTGCAGACGAAGGGGCTGGCGCCGTCCGAGATCGCGGGCGGGGTCGAGGCGCTCAGGGCCGCGATGATTCCCGTGCCCGCTCCCGACCCGGACGGACTGGTGGACACCTGCGGCACTGGCGGGGGCGGGACGTCGACCTTCAACATCTCGACCGCGGCGGCGCTGGTCGCGGCGGCGGGCGGGGTGCGCGTGGCCAAGCACGGCAACCGTTCGTTCACCTCCAGGTGCGGGAGCGCCGATGTGCTCGAAGCGCTGGGGGTCGAGGTCGAGCTCTCGCCGGAGGGCATGGCCACGGTGCTGGCGAAGACCGGGATCGTGTTCATGTTCGCGCCGCTGCTGCATCCGGCGATGCGCCACGTAGGCCCGGTCCGCCAGGCGCTGGGGATCACCACGATCATGAACCTGCTGGGCCCCCTCGCCAATCCGGCGGGCGCCCGCCGCCAGGTCGTGGGCGTGGCCGATCCGGACTTCGTGGACCTGGTCGTGCGGGGACTGGGCGAACTGGGACACGAACGCGCGCTCGTGGTGCACGGGGCCCCCGGGATGGACGAGATCAGCCCGTGCGGCGCGACGCGCGTGGCCGAGCTGCGGGGCGGTGCGGTGTCGTCGTACGAGGTGACGCCCGGGGAATTGGGGGTGGAGGCGGTCGATCCGGACGACCTCGCCGGCGGGGAGCCCGACGAGAACGCGGCGGTCGTGCGCGCGGTGGTCACGGGCGAGGACCGGGGCGCGGGCCGGTCGGCGGTGCTCGTGAATGCGGCGGCTGCTTTCCTGGTGGCGGGCCGGGTGGACTCGCTGGCCGAGGGCGTTGCGGCGGGCGCCCGGGCAATCGACTCCGGCGCGGCGGCGGCGGCGCTGGACGGTCTCGTGCGGGCGAGCCGCGCGGCGCGCTGACGCGGGGGGAGGGCGGGGTCGCCGGCGCGCGGGAGCTGGCGCCACCGTGCGGGCGAGCCGGCTCAGTAGCTTCGGATCAGTCCCACCACGACGCCCTGGACGCGCACGTTGGCGGCGGGCTCGATCAGCGGGGGAACATTCTCGTTGGCGGGCTGCAGGCGGATCTTGTTTCCGGGCTCGCGGTAGAGCTTCTTGACCGTGGCGGCCTCGTCCCCAACCAGCGCGATCACCATTTCGCCGTCCTCGGCGGTCTCCCGCGCGTTGACGATGATGTGGTCCCCGTCGCGAATGTGTTCGTCGATCATGGACTGCCCCGACACGCGCAACACGTAGTGCTCGAACCCCTTGCGAATCATGTCGCCGGGGACCGCGAAGCTCTCGGTGTCCTCGACGGCCTCGATCGGCATCCCGGCGGCCACCGTGCCGAGCAGCGGCAGCGCCACCGTGGGCTCCTCCTCCGGAGGGAACTCCACCGACCGGCTCTCGCGGTAGGACCGGCGGATGTACCCCTTGCGCTGCAGGTTGCTCAGGTGCTCGTGGACGGTTGCCAAGGACGTGTAGCCGAAAGCCGCGCGGATCTCGTCGAAGCTGGGTGCGTAGCCGTGCTCGCCGATGAATTCCTTGAGGAAATCCAGGATCTGCTTCTGGCGTTTCGTCAGAGGCATCGTTCTTTCCTTATCTTGGGAGGCCGATCTCCCGGAAGGGGATGGGAATCGCCTGCGCGCGCGACCGAACAGGCTCCGAATAATGGTAACCGAATCTTGCCCGAAACACAACCCCGTGTGACCGATACGTGCCGTGGATGATCCTGTTGTGAGTGATTCCGTTGTGGACGATCCGGCCGTGAGCGGCCCCGGCATACTGGAGCGCATCGTTGCCGGCAAGGCGGTCGAGGTCGCAGCGCTCAGGGCTGTGCGCGCGGACCTGTTCCGGGCGGCGGGCGACGCTCCCGCGCCGCGGTCGGTGCTCCAGGCATTGCGCCGGAGCGGCAACGTGGGGGTGATTGGCGAGGTGAAGCGGCGCTCGCCGGGGGCCGGCGACATCGACACGGGGCTCGATCCGGTGGAACTGGCGGCCGAGTACGAGGAGGGCGGGGCGCTGGCGATCAGCGTGCTCACGGACTCCCGGTGGTTCGGCGGCTCGCTCAATGACCTGATTGACGTGCGTGCGGGTGGCGGTGTCGCCGTCCTGCGGAAGGACTTCGTGATCGATGCGGTCCAGGTCGTCGAGGCCAGGGCCGCGGGGGCCGATCTGGTGCTCCTGATCGTGCGGGTTCTCGACCCGGTCCTGCTGCGCGACCTCCGCGCGATGATACACGACATGGGAATGACGGCGCTGGTCGAGGCGCACGACGAGTGGGAAGTGGAGGCGGCGCTCGAGGCCGGGTCGCTGCTGCTCGGAGTCAACAACCGGGACCTCTCGGTCTTCCGCACCGACCTGGCGGTCACGGAGCGCCTGGCGAAGTACGTGCCGGGCGAGGTGCTGCTGGTGTCCGAGAGCGGGATCGCGAGCGCCGCCGACGTGGCCCGCGTGGCCGCCGCGGGTGCGGATGCGGTGCTCGTCGGGGAGGCGCTGGTGCGAAGCGGCGACCGGCGTGGGATGGTGGCCGCGATGGCGGGCGTGCCGCGTACGGGGGCGCGCGGTTGATGGTGGTGGCGGCGAAGGTGTGCGGCGTGATGACGCCCCGCGACGCGGGGGTGGTGGGGGGGGCGGGGGCGGACTTCATGGGCGTGATCCTGTCGCCGGGGTACGGGCGCAGCGTGGCGGCGGAGGCGGCGCGCGCGATCTACGAGGCCGCGCCGGCGCGCCGCGTCGGGGTCTTCGTGGACGCGGACGAGGGGGAGGTGATCCGGACGGCGGCGGCGCTGGATCTGGACGTGATCCAGTTGGGCGGGACCGAGACGGCCGAGGCCGTGGCGCGGATCGGGGCGGCGGGGGGGTGGGGGGTGTGGAAGACGGTCCACGCCAGGGAAGGGCTGCCGCTGGCGGACGCTGTGGGGTCCTACGCGACGGTTGCGGACGGCATTCTGATCGACTCGTGGGATCCCGGGCAGCCTGGCGGCACCGGGAGAACCTTCTCGTGGGCGGGAGTGGGGCGTGAGGTGCGCCGGGCCATCGGCTCGACGACGTTCATCGCGGCCGGGGGCATGAGTCCGGACAACGCCGCCGACGCGGTTCGGGCCCTGGCCCCCGACGTGCTCGACGTCAGTTCGGGGGTGGAGGTCGCCCACGGTACCAAGGATCCCGACAGGACGCGAGCTTTCGTACGCGCGGTCAGGCGGGCCGGTCGGGCCCCGTGCGTGACGGGTGATGACGCCCGTACTCCGTACCAGGGAGGAGAGACTTGACGACCCCTGCGGGTGAAGCCGGGCGGTACGGTCCCTACGGCGGACGCTACGTGCCCGAGACGCTGATTCCGGCGCTGGACGAGCTGACCGACGCCTACGCCCAGGCGACCGCCGATCCGTCCTTCCTGGCCGAGTTCGATTCCCTGAGCGCGGACTACGTCGGCCGCCCCACGCCCCTTTACCGGGCGCGGCGCTTCGAGGCCGCAGCCGGGGTCGGGCCGATCTACCTCAAGCGCGAGGATCTGAACCACACGGGCGCCCACAAGATCAACAACACGGTCGGGCAGGCGCTGCTCGCGAAGCGAATGGGCAAACCCAGGATCATCGCCGAGACGGGAGCCGGCCAGCACGGCGTCGCGACAGCGACCGCGTGCGCGCTCTTCGACATGGAGTGCGTGGTTTACATGGGCATGGAGGATGTGGGGCGGCAGTCTCTCAACGTCTACCGCATGGAACTGCTCGGGGCGGAAGTGCGGCCCGTCGAGTCCGGGACCCGGACGCTCAAGGACGCCACCAACGAGGCGCTGCGCGACTGGGTCACCAACGTGCGCGACACCCACTACATCATCGGCTCGGTGGTGGGTCCCCACCCCTTCCCGCTGATCGTGCGCGACTTCCAGGCGGTCATCGGCCGCGAGGCACGCCGCCAGATCCTCGAGGTCGAGGGCCGGCTACCCGCATCGGTGGTGGCGTGCGTCGGGGGTGGATCGAACGCGATGGGGATGTTTCACGCCTTCGTCGAGGACGGGGACGTTGCGCTGATCGGGGTCGAGGCTTCCGGGCACGGGCTGGGGAGCGGCCACTCGTCGGCCCCTCTGAGCGAGGGCCGTCCCGGGGTGCTGCACGGGTCGCTGAGCTATCTGCTGCAGGACGCGGACGGACAGGTCGCGCCCGCCCACTCGATCGCGGCGGGGCTGGATTACCCGGGGGTCGGGCCCGAGCACTCCCATCTCATGGACTCGGGCCGCGCCAGGTACGTCAGCGTCGGGGACGGCGCCGCAGAGCGGGCGTTTCGGGACCTGCCGGGGCTGGAAGGGATCATCCCGGCGCTGGAGACGGCCCACGCGCTCGCTTGGGTGGCCGAGGCGGGGCGGCGGGGCGAAATCGAGCCGCCGGTGGCGATTTGCCTGAGCGGGCGGGGTGACAAGGACGTGGTGCACGTGTCGCGTCTGGGTGGTGGGGAAGCCGGCAAGGGGGAGTTGCCGTGAGCGGGCGCGCGCCGAGGGGGCGAATAGGGGCCCGGTTCGAGAAGCTGGCCCGGGAGGGCCGGCGTGGCTTCATCCCGTATGTGACCACCGGGTACCCGTCGCTGGGCCATACGCGGGAGATGGTGGCCGGGCTGGCCGAACTGGGTGCCGACGTGATCGAGCTCGGCATCCCGTTCAGTGACCCGATGGCCGACGGTCCCACGATCCAGCGCTCCAGCCAGGGCGCCCTGGACAACGGGACGACCGTGGACGACGTGTTCGCAGTACTGCGGGACCTGCGCCGCACCAGCGAAGTGCCCGTGGTCATCTTCTCGTACCTCAATCCGGTCTACGCGCGTGGGGTGGACGCGTTCATCAGCGAGGCGGTCGAGGCGGGTGCCGACGGAATCCTGCCCACGGATCTCCCCCTCGGTGCGGATCCAGAGCTCGAGTCCCGAATCCTGGAGTCCCCACTGGACCTGGTGCGGCTGGTGGCTCCGACCACGACTCCGGCACGGATTCGGGAGATCGCGCTGTCCAGCCAGGGTTTCGTGTACTACGTGGCGCGCACGGGAGTCACCGGTGCCCGTGAGCAACTCAGGAGCGCCCTGGCGCGGGAGGCGAGCGCGGTGCGTGCCGTTTCGCCGCTGCCGGTAGCCGTGGGCTTTGGCGTCTCGACTCCCGGCCATGCCCGCGCGGTTGGCGCGGCCGCCGATGCCGCGGTCGTCGGGAGCGCACTGGTCAACCGTCTGGACGAAGGAGGCGTGGCTGGCGCGCTGGCTCTGGCGGGCGACCTCAGGCGGGCGCTCGACGAGGTCGACCGCTAGCGTCGCAGCCGCTCCGGCAAGGCTGGATCCGGCGACACGAACACGGTACGGACACGATCCGGGATCACCGCCCCCGGCGCTGCTCCCCTGGGCTTGCGCACCCATTTGCGGCGGGTCCAGTCGACCGGCACCGTTGCCGCCGCCCGCGCGCTGCTGTGGTTGGCGGCCAGAATCGCGGCCTCTTCGAGATCGGCGGCAGGGGGACGCTCCGCGTTCGTCCAGCGCAGGATGACGTGCGCTCCCGTTCCGTGCCTCGCGTGCAGCCAGATGTCTGCGGGCCGCGAGTGGCGGAACGTGAGGTCGTCGTTACGGCGGGCACCGCGACCGACCCGGATCTCCAGACCGCCAGAGCTCCGGTAGGACCGATAGGGGAGGGGCTCGGGACCCGGACGGGCAGCGGAGCGTGTAGCCGGCGCGGGCGTGAGAGCCGCAATCTCACGGGGCGTCAGTTCTGCCTTCCGTGCCCGCTGCTGCAGGTTCGTGACCCGGGCGAGTTCGCTCTCCGCTTCGCGTATCCTGTCGCGCAGCTTTGCCGCGCCTCTCTCAAGTCTGCCGGCTCGCCGAAAGAGCGCGTTGGCGTGCTCCTGAGGCTTGCTTGCGGGGTCCAGCGATACTATATGTGGCTTGCCATCGAAGCCGACGAGTTCCGCTTCACTGGAACCGGTGTCGATCAGGTGAAGTGAAGACAGGATCAGGGCGGCATCCTCCCGCATCCGGTCGGCGCGGGCCGTGCGTTCCAGTTCCTGGCGCAGCCGTTTCAGCTTTCGTTGCAGGCGGCGGCGTTCACGGGCCAGGGAGCGGGCAACCGCGCCGGGGGCGCGACCGGCGTCGGGATGCGCGGCGGCGAGCACCTCGTCCATTGCCTGCAACAGGTTGTGGGTCGGACGGGCGGCCGTGCCGGCGAGGGGCCAGGGATACGGCTGGAGTCCGGACCGCATCTCCAGCAGATGAGGCGAGGGGGCGACCTGTGTGTACATCCCGTGCCACCTGTGGAACCCCTCTTCCCTGGTCGGAGCTTCCAGCAGATAGGGGGCGTTCAGGCTCGACGTGTAGGCGATCCCGGTCAGCAACGCCCTGCGGGCATCCTCCGCGTCCAATCCCTCGAAATACCGCTCCCAGGTCCCCACATCCATTTCGTCCGTTCTCCGGCTGCCGGCCTGCGTGGAGGGGGACGCCCAGGGTTGTCCGACCCGGTGTTTTCGGGATCCCGTGGCCGTCAGCCGCTTTCGCACGCGCAACTCGGACCCGTCGGTCCAAAGCGCGTTCCAGCGGTTCGTCGCGAGTTCCACGATAAGCGACGGATGCGGCTTCCTTCCCCGCACTCGCCGGAATCCAAGCACAATCACCCGCTCGTCCCAAACCGCCTCCACACGGCTCAGCGTGGCGGGAAGCGGTTCGGCCGCCGGACCCGGCTCCGATGCCTCCCGCAGCACGATCACGCCGGCCCCGGGGGACAGGTCCACGATCAGCGACGCGTCGCGGAAACAGACCGTGACCCGTCGGGTTTCCCTGTTGAATCGGATGGCGCGCGCACGTGCATTGGCAAGCCGATTCCCGAGTTCGTCAGCGACGGCGCGGGCCAGGCAGGGGTCCCAGATCATGGGTCTTGGTACCGAGTCCGAGGCCCGGTTACCGTTACGGTGACGTCTGAACTGACCATGCTTCAAGATCACATACCTGGCAGCCCGTGGACAAAATGGGGGGGGAACATGCCGGTAAGCGTACGGATGCGGGCCCCGATACACCCGGTCGTCGCGGCTGCCGCGGAAGGACGTCTGCCCGGGTGGGCTGTCGCTGGAACGCGTCGGCGGAGGCACACGGAGAGGGTTGCGGATCTGCTCGAAAGCTGGGCCCGCGAGATGGGACTCGGGGAGGAGACAGCGAGGTGGCGAGCCGCGGGCATCCTGCATGATGCGCTGCGAGACGCGCCTCCCGCCGAACTGATCCGTGTGCTGCCGCGACGTCTGCGGAAGCTGCCGCCGAAGGCCTTTCACGGCCCCGCCGCGGCGATCCTGCTGAGCGCCGACGGAGTATCGGACCGCGGACTCCTGCGTGCGGTTCGGTGGCATACGCTGGGCTCGAAGAAGTTCGGCAGGCTCGGCAAGGCCCTTTTCGCCGCTGATTCACTTGAACCCGGCCGCACCGGGAGCAGGGAATGGCGAGAGCGACTCAGGGCGCGGGCGCACCGTGACCTGGACCGAGTAGTAACCGAAATCGTGAGAAACCGGATAGATTACCGTGTACGTGCCGAACTGCCGGTTCACCCGCGCACGATCGGCTTCTGGAACTCCCTGGTAAGGGCTTCCTGACGACAACCGATGGGACGATTCCTGAGAGCGGCGATCCTCGGTCTTGTGGCCTTGGGGGTGATACTGCTTCTCGGGTCGTCCGTCCTGCAGTGGATTCCCGAAGAGACCGCGCCGCAGGGACCCGTGTTTTCTCCCGCACCGCGAACGCCCGGCGTGCGGATCACGGTGGACGTGCGGAACGCGGGCGGCATCGACGGCATGGCGCGCGCGGCGACCGACTACTTGCGCGGTGCGGGCTTCGACGTGGTCGGACTGGGCAATGCCGGCACCTTCGACCAGGAGACATCGGTGGTTGTCGACCGCGTCGGGAACCGCGAGGCCGCGGCAAGGGTAGCGGAGGTGTTGGCGATCGACAGCGTCGCCAGCGACCCCGACCCGAATCTCTTCGTTGACGTTACCGTAAGACTTGGTGCAGCGTGGACGATTCCGAAGGAACCTGAGCCGGTCACTGTCATGCCGGAACCGGAACGGGTGGGGCTCATGGAACGGTTGCGAGGATTTCTGGCCGGCAAGAGAGGCGAAGGCTGAGCATGGCCGCAAAGCGGAAGCGGAAGGCACGCCGGCCGTCTGCGCCGCGGGGCCGCGGGCGAACGACGAGCCGCGGAAAACCGGCGGGCGGGTCCCCCAGGGGCGGCCCGCGTGCGGAGAGGGGCGAGAGGAGCGGGAGTGGGGCCGAATGGACCAAGTCCATCTTCTACGCGGCGATCCTCTTCTTTGTCATGAGGATCTTTCTGGTCCAGACTTTCGTGATCACCTCCGGGTCGATGGAGAACACCCTCCTGGTCGGCGACTTCCTGGTGGTCAACAAGGCGGCGATCGGCTCCCGCCTGCCCTTCACCGACATCCGGATTCCGGGATACTCCGAGCCCAGGCGGGGCGACGTTCTCGTCTTCGACCCTCATCACGAGGACGACATGACGCTCGTCAAGCGCCTTGTGGGCGTGCCGGGGGACACGCTGCAGATGCGGGACAGGGTGCTGTACCGGAACGGACAGCCGCAGGAAGAGCCTTATGTCGTGACGAGCGGCCGTCCCGATGAATTCGCTCCCTCGATGCTATGGCAGCTGAATCACCTCGTCGAAGCGTCGGGCGGAGACTATCATCCGACGCGTGACAACTGGGGCCCTCTGCTCGTGCCGGATGGCTACTACTTCATGCTGGGCGACAATCGCGACTCGAGCCTCGACTCGCGCTACTGGGGGCTGCTGGAGGGATGGCGCTTCGAAGGGCGCGCGGCGCGCATCTACTTCTCCTACAACCGCGATTCGAGCCGTCCCTTCCCCTGGATCCGAGAGATCCGGGGGAGCCGGATTGGAGACGGAATCCAATAGCGACAGGCTGTCAGGACCCCCGCGCGGCGGGACGCTGCGATACCTGAGGTGGCCAGGGACGCCTTCGACCATGCCCGTGGCGGCTGGCGCGCAACTGGCCGCAGGCGGCGTCGATGTCCCGGCCCCGCGGCTCCCGGACCGCCGCCGGCACTCCGGCATCCTGCAGCCCGTCGCTGAATGCACGCACCCGTTCCGCGCGGCTCGGCAGCCAGTCGACGTAGGGAATCGGATTGAAGGGAATCAGATTCACGAACGCCTGGACTTGCCTGGCAAGCTGGACCAAGGGGGGGAGGAGGCCGGGATCGTCGTTGACGCCCTGGATCATCGTGTACTCGAAGGTGATCCTGCGCCCCCCCTTGCGGTTGAACGCCTCCAGCGCCTGCATGACCTGGTCGAGCGGGTAGCGCTTCTCGAGCGGTATGAGTTCGGCGCGGAGGTCCGACACGGGCGCGTGCAGCGAGAGCGCGAGGCGAAACTGCTCGGGGCGTTCCGCCAACTCGGCGATGCCCGGAATCACGCCGACGGTGGATACGGTGATTCGCCTGGCACCGATCCCGTAGCCCGCGTTGAGGATGGTGAGAGCTGGAAAGACGTTGCGCCGGTTCGCCAGGGGCTCGCCCATTCCCATGAAGACGATGTTCGTGACGGCGCCGCGGCCGTTCTCGGCGGCCCATCGGATCGACGCCCGGTATTGGCCGACGATTTCCGCCGGGGTGAGCTGACGCCCGAATCCCGACCACCCGGTGGCGCAGAAACGGCACTTGAGCGCGCATCCCGCCTGTGACGACAGGCAAAGGGTCAGACGGTCGCCCGACGGGATGAGGACGCTCTCGACGACCTCGCCGCCGCGCAGGCTCCACAGGTGTTTGACGGTTCCGTCCGCGGACCGCGAAACCGTATCCTCCGACGGCTCGTCCAGACGGTGGTTGTCCTCCAGCGCCCGGCGTTCGTCCACCGGCAGGTTGGTCATTTCCGAAAACGAGCGCGCGTGCCGCCCGAAAAGCCATTCCTCGACCTGGTTCGCCCGGTACGCAGGCTGCCCGCGTGGGTGAAAATGGCCCTTCAGCGTCTCGCGCAGGCGAGAGGGTGTCAGCCCCAGAAGATTCGGTCGTGCAGGGGTCACGGTTCCTGTCTCGTCTTTCTTGAAAGCCCCTTGAAGCGGGGATTAAGTTTACCGCGAGAACACGTCCGGCGCTCCTGCCGTCGGCCGGTAACCTCCCATGGCTCACCGGAGACGGTTGGTGTCGACACACGCAAAGAGCAGCACAACGATGCGCAGCGCGGGCGCTGGCCTGATCACGTCGAAGATGATTGGCCGGGACGTGCGGATCGCGGGCTGGGTGCATCGCAGGCGGGATCTGGGCGGGCTCGTCTTTCTCGATCTGCGCGACCGGTCGGGTATCCTCCAGGTGTCGGTCGGTCCCGGTTGGTCGTCCGATCAGGCGCTGAACGCCGTGCGCGGCCTGGGCGTCGAGGACGTCATTCTGGTACGGGGCGTGGTGGCGGCCAGACCCGAGGCTGCGCGCAATCCCGATATGGCCACGGGCGACGTGGAGGTACAGGCCTCCGGGCTGGAAGTCCTGAACAAGGCCCGCACGCCGGCAATACCCGTGTACCTCCCGCCCGAAGAGGAGCTGCCATCGGAGAAGCTGCGGCTGCGCCACCGGGTGCTGGACCTGAGGAGGCGAGAGCTGCAGGCGAAGCTGGAGCTGCGCCACCGGCTGGTGCTGGCCGTACGCAACTACTTCGACAGCCAGGGCTTCTACGAGATCGAGACGCCCATGCTGACCAAGCCCACCCCGGAGGGTGCAAGGGACTTCCTTGTACCGAGCCGCGTTCATCCCGGGGAGTTCTTCGCGCTCCCGCAGAGTCCTCAGATCTACAAGCAATTGCTGATGATCGCGGGCTTCGACCGCTATGTGCAGATCGCGCGCTGCTTCCGGGACGAGGACCTGCGGGCGGACCGGCAGCCCGAATTCACGCAGATCGACGTCGAGGCGTCGTTCGTGCAGCCCGAGGACATCTACGGGTGGTGCGAGGGGCTGATGGTGAAGCTGGCCGACGTGGCCGGCATCGACGCCGCGACGCCCTTCGCGCGGCTGAGCTACCACGACGCCATGGAGCGCTACGGCAGCGACCGTCCCGATCTGCGCTACGACCTTGAAATCCGCAACCTCACGGACGTGTTGGGCGAATTGGAGTCGGGGATACTGCGCGGCGCGGTTGCCGGGGGCGGGCGGATCCGGGGCCTCGCCCTGGAGGGTGGGGCCCGCCTCACGCGCAAGCAGATCGTCGCCCTCGAAGATGCGGCCAGGGCGACCGGGGCGCCGGGCCTGCTGTGGGCCAAGGTCACGGAAAACGGCGCCACGGGCCCGCTTGGCCGCTTCTTCCGGGACGATACCGGCGCGAAGCTGGGCGTGGGCGCGGGTGACCTCCTGGTCGTGGGTGCGGGGCCCGACCGCGTCACCTCTCCGGCGCTGGACGCGGCCCGCGCGGCCGCCATCGGTGCGCTGCAGCTGCCGAGAGTCACCGAGCACGCGTGGCTTTGGGTGACCGGCTTCCCCGTTTTTGAGGACGCGGGGGACGGGGCGCTCGCGGCGAACCATCACCCGTTCGTCCATCCCGACCCCGCGGACGCGCACCTCCTCGAATCCGACCCGCTGGCGGTGCGGGGCCTCGCCTACGACCTGGTCTACAACGGCACCGAACTGGGCTCGGGCAGCATTCGCAACCACGATGCCGATGTGCAGACGCGCATACTCGCGCTGCTGGGGCTCGATCCGGATGAGATTGCGCGCAAGTTCGGCTTCCTTCTCGAGGCGCTCCGGTCGGGGGCTCCGCCGCACGGAGGGATCGCCCTGGGCGTGGACCGGCTTGCAGCACGATTCTCCGGTGGAACGAGCCTGCGCGACGTGATCGCGTTTCCGAAGACGACCGCGGCGCGGGCGAGCTTCGAGGGCGCACCGTCGCGGGTGTCGCCCGGGGAGTTGGAAGCGCTCGGGATCTCGATCGGAGCGCACAAATGACGGGCGGCACGCTGGTCGAGCACAACCTGAACGCGGAGGGTGCGGACCAGTTCATCCTCGCGGGGGTCGGCGACGCCAACCTTCGCGAGCTGGAGACGCTTTTCCGCGTCCAGGTCGTGATGCGCGGCGATCAGGTGAGAGTCGCGGGGACGGTCGAGTCGGTTGCCGACGCGGCCCGCGTGGTCGAGCACATGATCGAACTTGCGCGCCTGGGGAAGTCCTTCCCGGCTTCGGACATCGCGCGCTTCGCCGCCAGCCTCGACGCGCGGGACGGGCCCGACATCCGCAGTGACGACGAGCGCCTCAGGATATCGGTGCCGGGTTCGCGGCGCACCATCGTGCCGCGCTCGGAGGGTCAGCGCGCGTATCTGCAGGCCATGGAGGACTCCGACATCGTGATCGGGATCGGCCCGGCGGGAACCGGCAAGACCTACCTGGCCGTGGCTCGCGCGGTGGCGGAGTTGTTCCGAAAGCGCGTGCGGCGCATCATTCTGGCCCGCCCCGCGGTCGAGGCGGGAGAGAACCTCGGCTTCCTTCCCGGCGACCTGCAGGAAAAAGTCGACCCCTACCTCCGCCCTCTCTACGACGCGCTCGAGGACATGATGCCGGCGGCGCGGGTCCGGCGCGGGATCGTCGAGCGCACGATCGAGATCGCGCCGCTCGCATACATGCGCGGCAGAACCCTCTCCGACGCGTTCGTCATCCTCGACGAGGCACAGAACGCCACCGCGGCCCAGATGAAGATGTTCCTCACGCGCATCGGCATCAGTTCACGTGTGGTGATCACCGGTGACAAGACCCAGATCGACCTGCCCCGCGCCCAGGTCTCCGGTCTGATTCAGATCGAGAACATCCTGAGCGAGGTCGAAGGCATCGAGTTCGTGTATCTGGACGAGAGCGACGTTACCCGCCACCGTCTCGTCAAGCAGATTGTGCGCGCCTACGCGGCGGCGGACGAACGGCTCACGGAGGAACGCGACCATGAGCGCCGGTAGCGGCAAGCGCCGCCTGATGTCGGGCGTCCCGGAGCGCGGATGGCCGGACGCAGCAGTCCACCACGGCGTGCGTTGGCTGCTTCTCGTGGTGCTGGCGGGAGGGCTCGTGATTCTGTATCCGTCGGATCCGGGCGTCGGAATCGGCCGATATCGTGCGGGCACCGTAGCCGAGCGCGACATCATCGCTCAGGTCAGCTTCCCGGTTCCGAAGGACTCCGCGGTGCTGAGAAGCGAAAGGGACGCGGCGGCGGCCTCGGTCGTTCCAACGTTCACCTATCGCGCGGCCGCCGTCGACTCGACACTCGCCGGTCTGGCCGCCTTCTTTGCGCGCGTGGATTCGGCGTCTGTGGAGGACGGCGTCGCGGGAATCGCCGGCGTGCTGGCAACGTCCGGAATCGACGTGGACGCCGCGCAGATCGAACTGCTCGCCGAAGCGCAACGCCGTAGCGATCTCCACGAGCACGCGGCTTCCGCGGTCCGCGCGCTGACGCCGGATGGGCTGATGGCCCCCGGCGCGGCCTCCCGAATCACGACCGACTCCATCCGCGTGGTCCGAAACGGCGGCAGTGCGGTGGTGGCCCGCGCCACGGTTCTCTCCGGCCGCGAATTCTACGATCGTGCGCTCGCCGGCATGGAATCCGGACCCGAAACCGACCTCCTGAGGGTCGTTCTCGCACGCTACCTCGCGCCTAATCTGCTGCCCGACGCGGCCCGAACCGAGAGAGAGCGGGCCTTCTCGCGCGACACGATCCCGATCATGGCGGGACGCGTGCTGGAGGGCGAGGCGATCGTCCGGGCCAACGACCAGGTCGGAGAGGAGCAGTTGCGCAAGATCGAAGCGTACCGCGACCAGTTGCGCGCCGAGGGGATCAGCGTGGACAGCTCGAACCTGACCGGCAACCTGGGCGGGTTCCTGCTGAACACGATCCTCTTGACCGTGTTGGGTGTACTCGTCTGCTTCTTCCGGCCCGAGATCTATCATTCGTTTCGGTTCGTCCTGGCGATCCTGAGCATCTTCGTCCTCTATTTCGTGGCCGGTTTCGTGATTACCGGCCTCGGCCTTCCACCCGCCGGGTTGCCGATCGTCTTTGTCGCGGTCTCGCTGTCGATCCTGTGGGACGGACGTCTCGCACTGCTCGCGGTTTTCGTGATGTGCGCGATGACGGCCGTGCAGGAGCCCTTCGGCGAGGTCCCGGTGGTGTTGACGCTTTTGACCGGTGGCTCCGCGGCCGCGCTTTCGGTCCGCACGTTCCGCCGACTGGCACAGACCTGGGTGTTCATCGCGGTGACCGCGGGCGCGTACGCTCTGGTGCTCGTGGGACTCCAGTTGCGGGGCGCGGATTTCGCGTTGGCGCAGTCTCTGATATGGGCGCTCCTCAGCACCGTTACAGGCGTGATCCTCGCCATCGGTTTCATACCGGTCTACGAATGGGTCGCCGGAATCACGACCGATCAGACGCTGATCGGATGGGCGGACGCCAATCGTCCTCTCATGCGCCGGATGGCCGTCGAGGCGCCGGGCACGTTCGCGCACACGCTGCAGGCCGCGAGCATGGCCGAAATCGGCGCGCGTGCGATCGGCGCCAACACCCTCCTCTGCCGGGCCGGCGTCTACTACCACGACATCGGGAAGATGCGCCGCCCCGAGTACTTCATCGAGAACCAGCACGGCGCCAACCCCCACGAGGCCCTCGATCCGCTCGAATCCGCCAGGATCATCCGCGACCACGTGGTCGACGGAGTCCGGATGGCGCGCTCCGAAAAGGTCCCCGAGGTGTTGGTGGACTTCATTCGCGAGCATCATGGCGACCAGACGATCGGGTTCTTTCTCCACACCGCGCGTCAACTGGCCGAGCGCGAGGGCAGCGATCCGCCGGATCCTTCGGTCTTTCGGTATCCGGGCCCCCGGCCGAGAACCCGCGAGACCGGTATTGCCATGCTCGCCGACTCGACGGAATCGGCCGCGCGGGCACTGGACAGCCCAACGGAAGAGCGCCTGCGGGAACTCGTCGACAACATCTTCGAGACCAAGGCCGCAACCGGGCAGCTCGACGACTGCCCCCTGACCCTTCGGGACCTGGCCCGGTTGAAGAAGCAATTCGCCACGTATCTGAGCGGGAGTCACCACACCCGGATCCAGTACCCGCCGCCCGGAGACGGACGGTGATCACCATTCATGTCAACGCCCCGGAGGGGACCCGCGTCCCGCGTCACCTGATCCGTCGCGCGCTGTGTGAAACGCTCCAGCGCGAGGGACACGAGCGTGCCGAGTTCTCGGTGACGTTCGTCGGCGACGCGGAGATCACGCGGCTGCACGAAGAGTATCTCGGCGGCGACGGTGTGACCGACGTTCTGTCGTTCGCGCTCCACGAGGGTGGCGAAGCTCCTTTCGGCGACGTGTACATCGGCCACGCGCAAGCGCATCGTCAGGCTGCGGACGCTGGCGCCGAACCCGACGAAGAGTTGGTGCGGCTCGCGGTGCACGGGGCGCTGCACGTCCTGGGATACGATCATCCCGAAGGCCCGGAACGGACCGGAAGCGAGATGTTCCGCGTGCAGGAAGAAGTCGTGTGCGGACTGAGGGCGAAGCCGTGAGCGCGGACACCCCCTCCGTTGTGGCGAGCCGGGCCACCCTGAGCGAGTTGATGGAGCTCGCCGAGAAGGGCGAGTTCTCGCGGCTGCCCGGCCTGTTCGAGGGGATGCACCCCTCCGATATCGCCGATCTCGTGGCCTCGATCCCCGTCGAGGAACACAGGATCGAGATACTGAAGGCCCTTCCCACGGAGGTGGCATCCGAGACCCTCGCCGAGATGGAGGAAGACGAGGATCGCGCCGAACTCCTGACCGGGCTGGATGAGCAGAGAGGCGCCGAGCTGATCCAGGGGCTGGCGGACGACGACGCGGCCGACCTGCTTGGCGAACTGGAGCCTCGGGACCGGGACCGGATGCTGGCCGCGTTGCCGACCGAGGAAGCCGGCGAGATCCGCGACCTGCTCCGTTACGGGGAAGAGACGGCGGGGGGCCTGATGACCACCTCGCTGGTGTCGGTGTCGACCGATGCCAGCGCCGCCGAGGCGATCTCCGAAATACGAAAGCAGGGCCGCGAAGTGGAGGATTTCTACACCGTCTTCGTGGTCGACGAGCGAAACCGGCTGCGCGGTACGGTGCCGCTGGACGACCTGATCCTTGCCGAGCCCTCCGATGCCGTCGCGTCTCTGGTGGAGCCTCCGGTGGCCACCGTGCTGCCCGACACCGACCAGGAGGAGGTAGGCCAGCTCATCGGACGCTACAACCTGGTCAGCGTCCCCGTTGTCAACCCGGACGGTTCCCTGCTCGGGCGAATCACCTTCGACGACGTGATCGACGTCATCGAGGCCGAGACTACCGAAGACATTCTCAGGCTGGCCGGCGTCTCGGACGAAGAGGAACTGAAGGGCGGCTGGTTCGAAGCGGTCCGGGCCCGTCTGCCGTGGCTGGTTCTCAATCTGGCGACCGCGGCCCTCGCCGCGTCGGTCATCCTGGCGTTCGAGAGTACGATCGAGGAGATCGCCTTCCTGGCCTTCCTCATGCCGGTCATCGCCGCCCTGGGCGGGAATACGGGAACCCAGGCGCTGGCCGTGACCATTCGCCGCATCGCCGTAGGCGGAGGAATCAACGCGAGCCAATTCCGGGTCGTGGGCAAGGAGGTGCTGGTGGGGCTCCTCAATGGCTTCGTTCTCGGCGTTCTCTTCGCCGTCTTCGCATATGTGTGGCAGGATGGTGACCCGCGTCTGGGACTGGTAGTGCTCCTTGCCATGTGGACGAACATCATCGTCGCCGGATTCGCGGGCGCGATGGTTCCCACGGTATTGCACCGGCTCGGGGTCGACCCTGCCGTGGCCTCGTCGGTCTTTGTTCACACATTCACGGATCTGATCGGTTTTGTGATGGTGCTGAACCTTGCCGCGGCCCTGCTCTTCTAGGGTCGTGTCCAGGAGAGATCGAGCCGACAGGAACCGGCGTCTCGCCGCCGATTTCCGGCTCGGCAAGCGTCCCGCGCTGGCGCGCGCCATCTCGATGGTGGAAGGGCGGCGCCCCGGCGTCGCGGATCTGCTTCAGGAGTTGCTTCTGGCACAGCCCCAGGCTCGGCGGTTCGGGATCACCGGTCCCCCGGGCGCGGGCAAATCCAGCCTCGTGGCCGGTCTGGCGACCCTCCTTCGCGCTCGCGGCGAAGAGGTCGCCATTGTCGCGGTCGACCCCACGTCACCCTACTCCGGCGGCGCGCTTCTGGGTGACCGAATCCGGATGAACGACCTGGCGACCGATCCGGGGATCTTCATCCGTTCGATGGCCACGCGTGGATCGCTCGGAGGGCTTGCCGCCACGACCCGCGAGGTGGTCGACCTGCTCGACGCCTTCGGCTTTCCGAATGTTCTCGTGGAGACCGTGGGCGTCGGACAGACGGAACTGGAGATCGCGTCGGCGGCCGATTCGGTCGCGGTGGTGCTGGTGCCCGAATCGGGCGACGGGATCCAGGCGATGAAGGCGGGGCTCATGGAGATCGCGGACCTGTTTGTGGTCAACAAGGCGGACAGGATCGGCGCGGACCGCATGGTGAGGGAGATCCGGCAGGCGCTGGCGCTGCGGGCCGGGCGGGGAATGCACGGGGTGCCGGCGCACCACGGTGTGGACCTGACCCGGTTGGGCGGGGCGGAAGAGGAGTCCCGCGCAGCGAGCGTTCCGGCCTGGGATATCCCGGTCCTCAAGACATCGGCAGGCAGGGGCGAGGGCATCGAGGAATTCCTCGACGGGCTCCTCGCTCACAACCGCTTTCTCAACGAGTCGGGCGTGCTGGCGGACCGGCGTGAACGCCGCGCGAGGAGCCGGTTGCGCGACGTGATCGTGGGCCGGCTGAGGGGCCGGACGGAGGGGTTTCTGGCGTCCAATCCGGATCTGCCGGGACGGATCGCGGACATCGCTGCCGGACGCGCCACGACCTACGGTGTGGCAGACGAACTGATTCCCGCCATATTGAAGGGGGCGGAGAAGTCGGATCAGGGCTAGGAGGGGCCACATGTCCACGACCGAGGGTCGGTTGCGCGACGCCGACGCCATTGTTGCGGCGATCGAAGCACACCAGCGCGAGGGTGAGCGCCTGAGCGCCGAGGTGGCGGCGTGGCAAGCGACCTGCGAGGGCACCTCCAGGCGGCTGCCGTTCTTCACGTCGATCTCCGGCAACGAGATCGAACCCCTCTACACGCCGGAACACGTGTCGGGGAGCTATCTGGAGAAGCTCGGGGTGCCCGGAGGGTTCCCGTTCACTCGTGGGCCGTACGCCACGATGTACAGGACCCGGCTCTGGACCATGCGGCAGTTCGCGGGCTTCGCAACCGCCGAAGAGACCAACGAGCGGTACAAGTACCTGTTGGCCAACGGCCAGACCGGGCTCTCCGTCGCCTTCGATTTCCCGACGCTGATGGGCTACGACAGCGACCACCCCCGCTCGCTCGGCGAGGTGGGGGTGTGCGGCGTGGCGGTGTCGTCGCTTGCGGACATGGAGACGCTCTTCGGCGGCATCCCCATGGAGAAGGTCTCGGTCTCGATGACCATCAACGGGCCCGCGATCATCCTCTTCTGCTTCTATCTGGCGGCGGCGCAGCGGCAGGGCGTCTCCCCCGGGCAACTGCGCGGCACGGTCCAGAACGACATCCTGAAGGAATACCAGGCCCAGCACGCGTGGGTGTTTCCGCCGGAGCCGGCGCTGCGGCTGATCGTGGACATGTTCGAGTGGTGTGGCGCCAACGCCCCCAAGTACAATCCCATCTCGATCTCGGGCTATCACATCCGCGAGGCCGGCGCGACCGCCGGACAGGAGCTGGGATTCACGCTGGCCAACGGATTCGACTACGTTCGCCGCGGAATCGCCCGAGGACTGAATGTCGACACCTTCGCGCCGCGCCTGTCGTTTTTCTTCGACGTGCACAACGACTTCTTCGAGGAAGTGGCCAAGTTCCGGGCCGCCCGGCGGATCTGGGCGCGCCACCTCCGTGACCGCTTCGGCGCGCGCAGTCCACAGTCCTGGCGACTCCGCACACACGCGCAGACGGCGGGCGTCACCCTTACGGCGCAGCAGCCCGAGAACAACATCGTGCGGGTTGCCTATCAGGCGCTGGCCGCGGTTCTGGGCGGGGTGCAATCGCTGCACACGAACTCCATGGACGAGACCCTGGCGCTACCGACCGAGAAGGCGGTCAGGATCGCGTTGCGCACCCAGCAGGTGCTCGCCTCCGAGACTGGCGTCGCCAACACGATCGATCCCCTTGCGGGTTCGTACTACCTGGAAACGCTCACGGATCGTCTCGAAGCCGAGGCCGAGGAGATCTTCGCCCGCGTCGATGGGGAGGGCGGGGTTGTGGCGGGGATCGAAAACGGCTGGTTCCAGCGCGAGATCGCGGCTTCGGCCGCAAGGCAGCAGGCCGAGATCGAAGCCGGTATGCGGACGGTGGTGGGCGTAAACGAATTCGTCGACGGTTCCGACAAGGTGGAGATCGACACCCTGCAGATGGATCCCGATGTCGAAAAACGGCAGCGACAGCGCATGGCCCGGCTTCGCAGGGAACGCGATGGCGAGCGTGTCGATCGCACCCTGGCCAGCCTGAGAGCCGCTGCCGCAAGTGAAGAGAACCTCGTGCCGCATATCCTCGAGTGCGCGCACGCCTACTGCACCCTGTACGAGATCAGAGCGGCCATGGAGGACGTCTTCGGGGCCTACAGGGAGCCGGTCTTCTTTTAACCCGTGGACACCTGGCAGTCCGGGGCATCGTGGCATCGCGCATTCTGATTGCCGACGACCAGCCCGATGTCGTCGAGGCGTTGCGTCTGCTCCTGGTTTCGGCGGGCTTCGAGCTGGAGGCTGCGGGGGGTCCCGAAGAGGCGCTGGACAGAGTGGCAAATGGCGCGTTCGACGCGGCCCTGATCGACCTGAACTACACGCGCGACACGACCTCGGGGCGTGAGGGCCTGGACCTGCTCAGGAGACTTCATGACATCGACAGCACGCTGCCCGTCGTCGTCATGACCGCGTGGGGCAGCGTCGAAAGCGCGGTCGAGGCGATGCGGCGCGGAGCACGCGACTACATCGAGAAACCGTGGGACAACGATCGCCTGCTGGCGACCCTGAAGACCCAGATCCAGCTCGGCCGTGCGCTCCGCCGGTCCCGGAAACCGCGGAACGGGGATCAGGCCTCCACGCGCCCGCCCGCTCGTCCCCGCCTGATCGCCTCGTCGAAGGCGATGAAACCCGTTCTAAGGGCGATGCGGCGCGTCGCCCCTTCCGACGCCAACATCCTCATCACCGGGGAGCACGGCACCGGGAAGGAGGTCGTGGCGGGGTGGCTGCACGCCTCTTCCGCTCGGCGGCTGGCCCCGCTCGTCACCGTGAACATGGGGGGAATCTCGGAGGGGGTGTTCGAGAGCGAGCTCTTCGGACACGTGAAGGGGGCCTTCACCGACGCCAAGACCGACCGGGCGGGGTTCTTCGAGTTGGCGCACGGCGGGACGCTCTTCCTCGACGAGATCGCGAACACATCGCTCCCCGCGCAGGCCAAGCTGCTCCGGGTTCTCGAAACCGGAGAGTTGCAGCGCGTCGGGTCTTCCGATGTCATCCGGGTCGATGTCCGTCTCCTGTCGGCGACGAACGCTTCGCTCGACCGTGCGGTCGTCGAGGGACGGTTCCGGGAGGACCTGCTCTACCGAATCAACACCGTCGAAATACCGATCCCGCCCCTCAGGGACCGCCACGAGGACCTCCCGCTCCTTGCTGCGCACTTCCTGGAACGCGAATCGAAGCGTTACGGCCGCCCCGGCCTGCGCTTCACGTCCGGTGCGTCCCGCGCGCTGCAGGACCATCCATGGCCGGGCAACGTGCGCGAGTTGAAACACGCCGTGGAGCGCGCGGTGCTGATGTCCGACGATCTGGCAATCCGGGAGGAGGATCTCGCGTTGCGCACGCTGTCGGGCGGCACGCTTCCGCTGGAGGAACTCAAGCTCGGCGAAGTGGAGCGTCTACTGATCGAGAGGGCGATGGATCGGCATGACGGCAACGTCAGCCGGGCGGCCGAGAGGCTGGGCCTCAGCCGCAGCGCGCTGTACCGCCGCCTGGCCCGTTACAGGATCGGCAACGTCGGGTGACCGCGGACGGCGGCACGCAGGAGCCGAACGCCAGCTCGTCCGGCAAGGTGTGCAGAGCGCCGCTTGTGGGCCGGTGGGCGCGCCTCGAGTTCGACCTCCAGATCATTCTGTTGTCCAACCTGGCCGGACTGCCGGCTTTCGCGCTCGCAATGTACCTCCTCTGGACGGGAGATATCGCAACGTGGACCCGCTGGCTCGCAACCGGGGGGATCCTGCTCCTGTGGGGAGGGTTGACCGCGGTCCTGCGAGCGAGGCTCGTACGCCCGATCCGCACGCTGTCCAGTGTCCTGCTGGCGTTGCGGGAAGGTGACTTCTCGATCCGCACACGTGTTCCGAAGACACTGAAGGGACCGCTCGCGCTGGCCTTTCAGGAAGCCAACAACTGGAAGCCATCCTGAGGGAACAGCGGCTGGGTGCGGTCGAGGCCACGGTGCTCCTGCGGAGGATTCTGGAGGAGATCGATGTCGCCGTGTTCGCGTTCGACGAGGACGAGATGCTCCGCATTCTCAACCGGGCCGGCGAGCGGTTGCTGAGCCAGCCCTCGGAGGCCGTTCTGGGCAGGTCCGCCGCCGACCTGCGACTGCAGGAAGGCCTGGTCGGTGAGGCGCCGCGGACGATGGAGGTGAATCTGCCGGGTGGGCAGGGGAGATGGGAGCTGAAGCGCACCGTGATCCGCCAGGAGGGCGCGCCAATGAAGCTCCTGGTGCTGTCGGATCTCTCCCGGGCCCTCCGGGAGGAGGAGCGCCTGGCCTGGAAGCGCATCATCCGGGTGCTCAGCCACGAGATCAACAACAGCCTGGCGCCGATCAAGTCGATCGCGAGCAGTCTGCGCAAGCTCCTGGGCGCGGATTCGGTCCGGGGACGGCTCCGCGATGATCTGTCCCGAGGACTCGGCGTGATCGTGGGCCGCGCCGAGTCCCTCGGCCGCTTCATGGCAGCGTACGCGCGCCTTGCCCGCCTGCCGGCGCCGACGCTGGTGTCGACGCCGGTCGGGCCACTGATCAGACGAAGCGCCGATCTGGAGACACGGCTGAAGGTGGAGGTGGCGGATGGTCCCGAAGTGAGCGTCATGGCGGATCCGGACCAGCTGGACCAGCTGCTCATCAACCTGGTGCGCAACGCGGCCGACGCGGCGCTGGCGTGTGGTGGCGGGGTCAGGGTACGGTGGCGGGTGCGCGGTGAGGAGTCGCTCGAAGTGGTGGTGGAGGATGAGGGGCAGGGTGTGCAGGACACCGGCAACCTCTTCGTTCCCTTCTATTCCACGAAGCCCGGTGGTTCGGGGATCGGACTGGTGCTCTGCCAGCAGATCGCCGAGGGACACGGAGGCCGCTTGACGTTGCGGAATCGCGATCCCGGGGGTGCGGTGGCAATCCTGTCGCTGCCCCTGGAAACGCGGCTCCGGGACAGGCAACCCCAGAGCCGCGTTACAGGCTAGCAGGAGCCCACGGACTGCTAGCGCCCGATTCCGTCGCCTCCGGCGGTAATGACGAACTCGACCCTGCGATTCTGTGCCCAGGTCTGCTCGTCTGTGCCCGGCACGCGCGGCCTGGTCTCGCCGAAGTACTCCACGGTGAAGCGGGCCACATCGACCCCGAGCCCGCCCAGGAATTCGAGCACCGCCTCGGCGCGCAGTCTGGACAGCTCCATGTTGTACACGGGGTCGCCGCGTTCATCCGCGTGGCCTTCGATCCGGACTTCGACGCCCGGATTGTCGCGCAGGATCGCCGCCTTGGCACTCAGCCTCTGCCGGGCTTCGTCGTCGACGGTCGCGTCATCGTACTCGAAGTAGACCATCTCCTGCAGGGTGCGGCGGGCGGCCATCGCACGGCGCTCCCGCTCCCGCTCGGCCGCCTCCCGCTCGGCCGCGAGGCGACGCTCCTCTTCCGCCTGTGCCCTGCGGATCGAGTCCTGACGCATGCGCTCCAGTTCCTCCGCCGAAGGGCCGGGATCCTCCGGCGGGGGCGGGGGTGGCGGGGGTGGCGGCGGTTCGTCGCCGCAGAGCCCCATCCGGCCGGGACACAAGGCAAACGAGGCGAGCACGCCGAGCTTCCTCGTGCGGAACGTGGTGTGCCCATCACCCGCCAGACTCAGCGAAAAGGCCCCAACTCGGACCCCGCTGAAATCCATCTGCACGCCGGCATTGACGTCGAAGCCGTTGAACTCGGCCATCAGGTTCAATCCCCGCCCGCCCGCCATGCCGACGTGGATCGTCGATCCCGCGAAGAGTCCTCCGGCACTCCTCTGCGCATAGAAATCGAGGTCTCCGCCCGCCGAGAAAAGGCCGGCTCCCCAGCCCAGGGTAAGGCTGATGAAACTGGCGTCGGAAGTGGGCAGTATGGCGGTGCCAACCGCGTAGGGACTCAGGTTGCTGTTGAACTCGTCCCCCTGTCCCTGGGCCTGCCGGGTGCGGTAGTCCGGGTGTCCGAACCGGGCTGGCTGCAGGTCATCCACCCAGCGGGCGCCGAACGACGGCGAAGACAGATAGCGGGCCCCGACCGCGAGCTTCAGGTTTTCGGAAGTCGCGGGCAGAAGCGAAATACGGCCGAATCCGCCGAGGATGTTGCCGCCGTTCGCTTCGTCGTCGAAGTGCTGAATGGTCGCACCCACCTCCACGCGGTCGAAAAGCCCGAGCGTGAAGGACACGTCGGACAGCCACTTCTCGTACGGCCCGCCCCTCCTTCTTACCTCTCCGTTCTGCCTCAGCAACAGTGTCTGATCAATGGAGATGCCGAATCCCGAGTACGTCGTGACGAACGTCTTGTGTGGCAGCACGGTCGCGACCGGAACGTCCAGTATGCCGGAACCGTACCTGAGGCTACTGGGCATCTGTGTGGTCTGGGCGGCGCTGCCCGGGACCACGAGGAAAAGTGCGAGAAAAGCGAATGCGCCAAATCGGAATCGGAACGGATTCATAACGGCTAACCCCGTGGCTGGAGAGGGACGGGTGGTCTAAAACTACCGCGTGCGCCAGCCCGAACGCAATGGCTAGTCTTGTCCAACGGCAAATGAGCCTGAACGCGGGGCCGGTTTCCAGCGGGAAGTGAGCCTGAGGGCCGGGGCGAAGAGATCATTGGAGGATGATCGTGACACTTCGCACCGAACGACTTCGCACCCTCGAACAGGTCCGGGCCTTCCTGGACGGCAATGAACCGGCGGACTTCGAGCTCGCCGACCGCACCTCGGCCTACGCCTTCGTGCGCCGCACGCTGGTCCGCTTCGAGTACCACGGCCTCGGGAGGCCCGACAAGGGACTGGTGAAGCGGTTCATCGAGAAGGTGACGGGCTTCTCCCGCGCCCAGGTGACCCGCCTCGTCCGACAGCACCGCCGGACCGGAAGCATCCGCGATCACCGCCGCAAGCCCCCGGCCAACGCCTTCCAGCGCCGCTACACGCCCCACGACGCCGCCCTGCTCGCCGAGGTCGACGAAGCCTTCGGACAGCCCTCCGGACCCGCCACCAAGGTGGTCCTGCAACGCATGCACGAGGTCTACGGCGACGAACGCTTCGCGCGCCTCGCCTCAATCTCCAACGGCCACATCTACAACCTCCGCAAGACCCGCGCGTACCGGACCGGCCGCCTCACCTTCCGCAAGACCCGGCCCACCCCGGTCCCCATCGGGGTCCGCCGCAAGCCGCGGCCCGACGGCAAGCCCGGCCATCTCCGCGTCGACACCGTCCACCTCGGCGACCGCGAGAGGCGCAAGGGCATCTACCTCATCAACGTGGTCGACGAAGTCACGCAGTTCCAACACGTTGGAGCCGTGCCGCGCATCACCCACCACTTCCTCGTCCCGCGCCTCGAAGCCCTGCTGTCCGCCTTCCCCTTCGCCATCCACGCCTTCCACGCCGACAACGGCAGCGAATACGTCAACGGCCGCGTGGCCGCGCTGCTCAACCAGCTCCACGTCGGCGTCTTCACCAAGTCCCGGCCCCGCCACCCCAACGACAACGCGCTGGTCGAGACGAAGAACGGCAGCGTCGTCCGCAAGTGGCTCGGCCACGTCCACGTCCCCCACGCCCTCGTCCCCCGGGTCAACGCCTTCCTCCACGACCACCTCTGCCCGTTCCTCAACTTCCACCGGCCCTGCCTCTTCCCCACCGAAGTCGTCAGCCCCACCGGACGAGTCAGGCGGCGCTACCGGCAACAGGACGTGACCACGCCCCACGAGCGCTTCAAGGCCCTGCCCGGCGCCGAAGCCTTCCTCCGGCCCGGCGTCACCCTCGGCGCCCTCGACCAACTCGCCGCCGCAACCACCGACCTCGCCGCCGCCCAAGCCGTCCGCCGCGCCCGCGACGAACTCTTCCGAGCCATCGGAAAAGCCGGCAACTCCGCCGCGTGAACCGACTCGCGCCAACCGCTGGCTCGCCGGAGACCCTCCTGCTTCCCGGACATCCCCCGGCTCGCCGGTTGCCCCTCTCCCTCGTTCAGGGAGATAATGAAACTCCATCAACTGCCACCTGCTCCGGGCTCCGGCCTCACCTCTCGCGCCTCCCCCGGTTCAGGCTCATCTCCGTATTGGAAAAGACTTGGCTCAATCGTGCCCGGGAGGCGCGAACGACTTCTGCCAGCCGAGGGTCAGCAACCAGTCGGTTTCGAGCTGCGGACCGTTCAGGTTCTGATGCACGGGGACGTGCCATTCCGCCGCGATGCGGTGGCCCTTGAGGGCTCCGTCAGGGAAATGGACGTTGAATCCCAGCGGGATGTCGACGCGGGTTCCGCCCCGAAGTTCTTCCCGAACCGTCGGGACCATCATGCGATGGTGATACGCGTGGTCATGGCCGCCGTAGTTCCCCCACCGCCGCGCCAGCACACGCGCCGAGAGGCTGAGGCGGTCCCCCGGTTTCACCGCGAACCATCCGGTCAGATCCGTGCCGTGACCCTTTCGGTAGCCGCGGCTGTTCTCGCCGAGCCGGAGCGTTCCCATCGCCTGGAATCCCCACGAAGAGCTCTCGCTCATGCCCAGCACGGTGATTCCGGGCTTGAGGTCCCAGGTACCGGATCCGAGCTGCATGGGGTAGGGCATCTGCACGGCCTGGCCCATGCTCATCGGATTGGTACCGGTCTCCTCGATGGATCCGGTGGGGAGCGAGACGCCGGCGTTGAGATGGACCCGGGTGGAGCCGGTCTGCTTCACGCCGATCAGCGCAGAGATGGAGGCGTCGGCCAGGCCGGACGAGGCGGCTTCGAAGTTGCCGCCCGGACGGGTCACGTGGCTCATCGACTGGTCGACCCAGTTCGCCATGGCCATCAGGGTGACGGCATCGCTCGGGGCGTACATGAACCCGGCCATGTGCATCGTCATGGTCATGTCGAGGGGGGCGACCATGAACGAGGCGTGTACATCGGAGGGCTCGAGCCGGTCGGTGCCGTCGCGGTTCCCGTCCATGAGCATGCGCATGAAGCGATACGAGAACATGAATTCGCCATGCTCGTGGGTGTGTTCGCCCATCACCCCGATGGGCGCGTGCCCGTCGGGGCGGGACGAGGTCCATTCGTACTGTGCGGTGAGAGGGGTGGCGATGACTGCGACCGCGGCCAGGGCCACGACGGTCATGTTCGAGAGCGCTTTGCGTGAGCGAATGTAAACTTCAGTATACATATAACGTCCTTTTGTATTCCGTACAGTGCATCAAGAACGGTGATGGGCCCGCGCCGTTACGGTTGCAAGAGCCGTTGCGCGGAAGTCGCGGTCACACCGTGCAAGTCGCGTTCGCACCCGGATCCATCGGGCGCCGGACGAGGCGGCGGACCGCTGGTGACGATTCCCGGCCAGGGGCCGAACGGCCCGGATTCAGGAAAGAGGCGGCCCGTTGGCGAAGGGAAGCGTGTAGGGCGCGCGGCCGAACGGGAGCCGCGGCGACGCGCTCGGGCCGGAAGAAGCAGCGACGAACGTTTGCGACGCCAGGCGGAGCCCATCCGTGACGGGCAAGGCGGGCCCGGCCGGCACCGGGCACTTGCCCAGGCAGTCGCAGGGCGGGGGCGCGTGGGACGATTCGGAGTCGGGACCGTGGCCCGCGAGTCGTCCGCCGTGGTGGGCCGCGTGCTCGCCGGCGGCGTTGCCGTGCCCGGCAGCGGTCGCGCCGTGTCCGTCCGTCGGGCCGCCGTGTCCGTCAGCCGATTCCGCGGAGTGCGCACCCGTGCCCGTGTGGTGGGGACAACCGGTGCCGGGAACCCATGGAACGACCGAGGGCGAGAGCACAACGGCGACGACGAGGCTGACGAGTCTCATCCCGCAGCGCCGCCTCCGCCTCAGTAGCATGTCGCTCAGACCGCCGATCCAGGTTCCCGTTCAGCCATTGGCAAGCCCGTTGCCTCCGGGAAGGATAACACTGAGCTGCCGCCTTCGCATGGCCCGTGGCGACGCGCGTGCGGTGCCGGGTGCGGGCGGCGTTCGACCTGGCCGAACCGGTCTCAGGCGCGCAATCAGCCGACGTCGCGTATATTCAATGTCTCGGACATCACGCTACAGCGAGGGTCCCCTACTTTGCTCCACGAGTTGGCCATTCTTGCCGCGCTGGCCGCGGCACCCGACCAGGAGGCGGGCGTTGCACGCCCTTCGCGCACCGCCGACGTTCCCGATCGGCCGGTCGCGGCCACCTACAACGGTTACGAGGGGCAGACCAACGTGGTCGCCCCCCGCCTGACCGACCCCGAAATCAACCTCGACGGGCGGCTGGACGAGGCGGCGTGGGACAACGCGGCGCTCCTGACCGGGTTCTCGCAGTACGACCCCTCCGAGGGCATTCCGGCCACCCAGAACACCGAGGTGCTGCTCCTGATTTCGGAGGATGCGATCTACTTCGGCGTGCACGCCTTCGACGACGATCCCGGGCGCGTCCGGGCCACGCTGGGCGAACGCGACACCTTCTACCGCACCGACGACTACATCCAGTTCATCCTCGACACCTTCAACGACCAGCGGCAGGCGTACTCGATCGTGGTGAACCCGCTTGGGGTGCAGCAGGACGGCCTCTGGATCGAGGGAAGGGTGGGGCGTTTCGGGCGCAACTTCGGTCCCCCGATCGACTGGAACCCCGATTTCGTCTGGGACTCCGAGGGCCGCGTGGAGGACTGGGGGTACGCGGTGGAGGTCAGGATCCCGTTCAAGAGCATCCGCTTCCCCGAGGCCTCCGAACAGGCGTGGGGGCTGCAGGTGTTCCGCAAGATCCAGCGCCTCGGGTTCGACGAGTCGTGGGCGCCGGTCACCAAGGACGTCGCGAACCGGCTGACGCTCTCGGGCTCGCTGAGCGGGCTGCGCGACCTCGAACGCGGCCTCTTCCTGGAGCTGAACCCGGTGCTCACCGGGACGCGCCAGGGGACCTATGACGCAGGCGCAAAAGCATTCACACGGGAGCCGGTGAGCGGCGAATTCGGCTTCAATGCCAAGTACGGGCTTACATCCAACCTCACCCTCGACGGGACGTACAATCCCGACTTCAGCCAGGTCGAGGCCGACGCCGGGCAGATCGCGGTCAACGAGCGTTTCGCGCTGTTCTACGAGGAGAAGCGGCCGTTCTTCCTGGAGGGGACCGAGATCTTCACGATGCCGAAGAACCTCGTGTACACCCGCAGCATCGTCAATCCGGTTGCGGGGGCGAAGTTGTCGGGGAAGGCGGGCAGCTTCCAGCTGGGATATCTCGGCGCGGTCGACGAGGTTGCGGGTTCCGGTGAGCCTGCCCGGAGGCCGGTGGTCAATTTGCTGCGGGTCCGGCGGGATCTTGGCAACGCCTCGACGCTGGGCATGGTGTACACGGACCGCACCACCAATGGCGACGAGTACAACCGCGTGCTCGGCATCGACGGCCGCTTCGTGATGGCGCGGCGCTATACGCTGACGGTGATCGGCGCGGGGAGCCGCACCGCGGTCGTTGGATCGGGTCCCGAGACGGGGAGCTATCTGTCGCTGCAACTGCAACGGGCGAGCCCGACGCTCACCTTCAACATCGACCTCGAGGACGTCGCTCACGGCTTCGACGCGGGCAGCGGGCTGATTCCGCGCGTCGGCGATACGCGGCTGCAGTCGCGGCTCGAATACAACTTTCGTGGCGAGCCGGGCGCGCTCGTGGAGCAGTTCCGCCCGGGCTTCGACGCCAGCGCGTTCTGGGACCACGAGTCGTTCTGGCGGCGCGAGCTCTTCGAGGAAGCCGAACTTCGCTACGGGGTCACGACCTCGTTCCGCAACAACATCACCGTGCTGCTCGCCGCCACCGCCCGGCGCTACGACTTCCGCGCCGCCGACTACGACGGGCTGTTCGTCGACGACGGCCGGGGCGGTGAGGAGCCTTTCGTCGCCGACCAGGACCCGTTCGGACTGTTGCACGGCGTCGGCGGGTTCTTCTGGGTGAACAGCTGGGACGTGCTGCGGGGCCGGGTGCGCTGGGGTTATAGCCAGGACGCGGTGTTCGATCTGCGCTACGGGGTGCCGATCGAGGTCGGCACCGGCTGGAACGCGGACATCGCCGTGTACGCCTACCCCACGCGCCACCTGTCGGCCGAACTCGGGTTCCGCTATCAGAGCCTGGTCCGGGAGAGCGACGGGACGCTGGCGCTGGAGGCCGTGATCCCGCGGGTCAAGACCCAGTACCAGTTCAACCGGGCGCTCTTCCTGCGCGCGATCGTGGAGTACGGGGCCCAGATGCGCCGCGACCTGGTCGACCCGGCGACCGGACGCCAGCTGCTGGGTTGCGGCTCGAGCGGCTGCTCGCTGCGCAGCGGTGCGGATGCCAACGACTTCGGGATCGAGACGCTGCTCAGCTACGAGCCCACGCCCGGCACGGTGTTCTTCCTGGGCTACTCGCGACAGATGGAGGACACCGGGCGGCTGCGCTTCCGCGACGTGCGGCCGACCGCGGACGGGCTGTTCGCGAAGGTCAGCTATCGGTTCAGGCGGTAGCCCGCCAGCGTCTCGTCATGCAAGTCGACCCATGTGTTGTGCGTAGCCGATGACGCTGGACATCCTCGGCAATCTCGGCGAGTTCGTCGGCGCCATCGGCGTCGTGCTGTCGCTGCTGCTGGTGGCGCGCCAGATGAAGCGCGGCGTCGAGCAGACCAGGCGCAACACGAGGAGCGTGCGCGCCGCCGCCTTCAATTCGATGGTCGAGAACAGCATCCGCCTCCTCGAACACGTCTTCCGCGACAGCGAGCTCGCCGATTTCCTCGCGAAGGCCGCCGCCGATCCGGACAGGCTGACGCCCGGTGAGCGCTTGCGCTGGGACGCCTACATGACGGCGATCTTCCGGCACTTCGGCAACCTGATGTACCAGTGGGAGACCGGCGCGATGGAGGAGAAGATGTGGCAGTCCTACCGTCGCTCCTTCAAGGATCATCTGGAGGAGGAAGCCTGGATGAACTGGTACCTCGACCACCCTCACCTCTTCGACCAGCGCCTGGCGGACGAGGTGCGCGGCATTCTGGAGGACCTGGCGAGTGAAGGGGTGCCACACGCGGTGGCGTGGAAGGACGGGGGGGGTCGCGTGGGGTTCAAGGCGTCTTTGCGGGGCGGGACGGAAGGCTGAGCGGGCGGCCGTCAGCCGCCTGTCCCGGACTCCATCTGCCCGAGCCGGATTTCAGCTCCCCGCGCCGGCCCAGCCGGACCGGCGCCGACCGTCGAGACCTCGACGATCCGGGAATCGGGGAAGAGCGAGACGTAGAACTCGGCCGCCTCGACGGAGCCGTTCTCGAACCAGAGGCAGGTTGCGATGCGGTCAACCTTCGCCATTGCTTCCTCCTTGCGCCTTCATCCGGCCCGGGTCCATGTGAAGGGCCTTTCGGAAGTGTCAGGCGCCATTCATTGTAGCTTTGGAGCATGCATCGGGCCGTATGGTTAGATTTCCGGCGGTCTGCGGGGTAGCCGAAGACAGGGTTGAGGCGATGCCATTGGGATCGACACAGGAGAACGCCATCCGTATCCCCGACGCCTACCTGCCGGGATACCGGGCTGCACGCGAGCAGCATCCCGAACTCGCGGACGCCTACATCCGCCATACGACCGAAGGAGATCCGCTGGGAGACGCCGTCGTCGAGGATTTGTCGGACCTCCCTCCAAACGAAGTCCACGCGGTCCTGTCAAGGGCGCTGGACGACCCCGCACAGCTTGCCGGCGCTCCCGACTCGCTCAAGGCGTTCATCGGCGAGGCCAATGACATACCGGACTGGTACGACAGCGGACGCGCCCGGGTCGCCTCGCGGGCCTTTCTGCGCAATTCCGACATCGTGCTCGCTGCCCTGGTGGGCGGAAGCATCGTGGAGGGGTTTGCGACGCTGATCAGCAAGTCGTTCCGGATTCGGGGCCGGGTCACGCAGTCCGGTGTCCGACGCCTCAAGCAGAACGGCATGCAGCTCGTCGAGCAGTACCTGCCGGGCGGAATGGACCCCGGGGGCGACGGGTGGCGGCTGACGCTCAGGGTCCGACTGGTGCACGCCCAGTCCAGGCGCCTGCTGAGCCAGTCGGATGAGTGGAATTACGAGAAGTACGGCACGCCGCTAAGCGCCTCCCACATATTCCTTGCCGGCGCCGCCTTTTCTGGCCGGCTCATGCAGCATACCGCGTCGCTCGGAGGCGACTTTACCCAGGAGGAACGCGACGCGTACGTCCATGTCTGGAAGTACACGGGGCTGCTGATCGGCATTCCCGAACCGCTTCTCTTCGACGACGAAGCCTCGGCCGTGCGCGCTTTCAAGGTAGGCTTGTCGTGCGAACCTCCCGCCGACTACGACGCGATCATCATGGCGAACAGCATCGTGAACAGTGCGCCCGTCATCGTCGGCATCACCGATCCGGCCGAGCGACGGAAGACGGCCAAGGTCATAACCCAGGCCTGCCGGGAACTCATCGGCGATGAACTTGCCGACACGTTCCTGTTCCCCAGGCGCCGCCGGAAGGTGCTGCCGTGGATGCGGTTCAAGAACCGGAGCCGCCGGGTCGTCCGGAAGACGCTGCCCTGGCTGGCCAGGAAGCAGGATCTGGCCCGCTTCGAATACCTCATGAACTTCGCGAGCCTGGACAGGTGGGCGTACTCATACAAGCTGCCCACGACCCTTTACGACGAAGACTCCCAGGAATGGTAGGCCTACAGTCCCAGCCAGCCGCGCGCGTCCGCGCGTTCGCGCATTTCGCCGTGCTCCGGCTGCACGTGCTCGAACGTGCGCCCATCTCCGTGTGACGCCTCTCCCGCGGGAGCAATCGCCGGGGCTGCCAGCGGGGCGATAATCAGCAGGGCGACGGAGCTCGCACGCCGCCACGCGCGCGACGGTGCATGGCGTGTGTGGTCTTCGTCCATCAGCCGCCGCACGCGGAGCTCCAGCTGCCGATGGTGCCGGCCGATGCACGGAACCGGGTTGCCCCGGTCCCGCGGCATTACCCACCCGGCCACTGCCGCCAGGCAACTCGCCACGGAGAGCGGATCCTGGAGCTGGCTGGCCACCCAGTCGTCGCATTGTTCCTCGGCGGCCAGCTGCACCTCGAGCGCGGCGAGCCGGAAGAGCGGCTGAAGGAAGAACACGGCCTGGAGGACGTTGAGGGCGGCCAGCCGGATGGTGTCGCGGCGCAGATGGTGCGCGACCTCGTGGCCCAGGAGGGCCGAGAGCTCTCGGTCGTCCAGCTCGTGGAAAGCGCGAACCGGCACACAGATTTCGCGACGGGTCCCCACGCCGATCGCGATCGGCGATCCCAGGCCATGACTCTCCGTCAGCCGGGGAGCAGGGTCCAGACCGGCCCTGCGGCTGAGCGCCGCAAGTGCGTCGGACGCCCGACGGTCCGCCACCGGCTCGCGATGGACAATGCGGCGGCGCATCGCCGCCAGTCGAACGAGATAGACGGCGAGCAGGCCGCCGGCGACCGTGAGCCACAGGACTCCGGCGGCGCCCGGTCCGCTTGACATGACCGCGTCCGACTCGCCGTGGCCGCGCTCGCCTTCGGAGTGAAGTCCCTCCGCGCTCGCCGCGAACGCAGGCATGCGAAGCTGCCATATCGCGGACTGCGGCGAGTTCACCGTGTGCACGACCGGAGTGATCAGGCTGGCCGCGAGCGCCGTGTACCAGATCGTTTCCCGCAGGCGCGCGTGGGTACGGGGTAAGAGACGCAGGATGAGCCAGGCCGTGCCGCACCACAGGGTGCTGTGGACAAGGAACGTGACGAGCCAGGTGCTCATTCCGCTCCCCTCCTGCGTTTCGCGCGCTTTACGGACACGGCTGCCCTCAGGTCATCGAGTTCGCTGCCGTCGATCTCGCCCGACTGGACCAGGTGGTTGACGAGCGCCGCGCTGTCGCCGGCGAACAGACGCTGGACAAGGTCGGCCACCATTCCCTGGCGAACATCGGCCTCGGCGATCGCGGGCCGGTAGATGAACTGCCGGCCGTTGGTCCTGTGCTCCACGCATCCGTACTCCTCGAGCTTGCGCAGCATCGTCTTGATGGTCGTGACGGCCAGGCCGCGCTCGTCGAAGAGCGCCCTGTGGACTTCGATCGCCGGAGCCTCGCCGCGCTCCCAAAGGACCCGCATGATGGCGAGCTGCAAGTCTCCGAGTTGTCGCTTACGCTTCATCGTTCACCCAGCAATGGTGGCCCTCGGCCACTACCTCGACCTCGCCCGCAGTTCGGCCTCCAAAGCCTGCATTTCTCCTCGCAGGATCTGCAGTTGATTATACAATGGCCGGTAGGCCCGGTTCCCGGGGCGCGCGCCCGACATGCCCTCACTCGCCGCTCCATGCTCAGCGGCCTCGCGGCCCTCTTCACCGCCGCTGCCGTGGCCCTGCTCGACGCCGGCCTCGGGGTGGCTGACCCACGAACTGAACGTGTTCCCGAATGCGCCGAGTTCGACCGGGATCGTCTGGCCGGGCCGGAGGTCGACGCGCCTTGTGGGACCGAGTTCCGTGCCGTTGTCCAGATGGATCTCGACGCGGACCTGCGACAGGGTGCTGCGGGTGGTGTTCGTCACCGAGCCCGCAAAGACCTGTGTGGCGGGGTTGAACTGGAGGGTCAGTCGCGCCCCGTTGTCGAACAGCCTGTTCTGCCTGGTCATCCTGGGGATGTAGGCCCCGCCTTCATTCCCCTCCTGGCTCTCGCGCCGGCCGACTCGCGGCTGCGCCGCCTGGGGACTGAGTCCCGCATTGACTCGGGCCTCGCGCAGGTCGGCGCGCGCCTGCTTGACGAGATCGTAGAGCAGATCCGCGTCGGTGGCATTCCGGCTGGCATTCTGCTGTCGCTCGACGAGAGGCGCGACGGCCTCCCCTTCGTCCGTGAGTGCAATGGCGCCGGTCACCGCGCCGCCGAAAACGATCAGTGATACGATTGCGATCTTCATCGCTGACTCCCCTCTGAAGTTGGGTAGTCGCCGCCCGGCCGCGACACGACCGCAGTGATGACTACTGAAATAGTTGACTATAACAGTAGTCTATACGGAACGGAAGACAAGTGCAAGGGTAGAACTTTGACGCCGCTCTCCGAGGCGGCCTATCGTCAGCGGGAACACGCAATGTCCAAACAGGTCGCAACATGAACCCCTGCCAATCCTTCAATTCCGGCCCGAGCGCAAGCCCGCTCTTGCGGCCGGCCTCGGCGTTCGTCGTTGCGCTGATCCTCGCTTCCTGCGGCGGCGACGACGAGGTAAACCCGGTTGCGCCGCCGCCGCCACCACCTCCACCTCCCCAGGAGCCCAATGAGCTCCCGACGGCCGCCTTCACGATCGACGTGGACCTCGGACAGGTGCCTCTCGAGGTGAACGTCGACGCGTCATCGTCGACCGATTCGGACGGCACCCTGGTCTCGTATGCGTGGAGGTTCGGTGACGGTGGCACGGGGACGGGGGTTCGCACCGCGCATTCCTACGACGAGCCCGGGAGGTACCGAGTCGATCTGACCGTCACGGACGACCGCGGCGATACGGCGAGCGCGCGCGGGGCCGTGGTCGCGTACAGTCCTCCGGGCAGCGGACCGAACGTCATCAAGGGCACGGTGTGGTTCGACCGCAACATGGATGGGGCCATGGACGACGATGAACGCCGGCTCGGGGGCTTCGCGGTCTTCGTCGACGAAGACGGGGACGGAGCCTATGACAACGGCGAGCGGTTCACCCTGTCGGCGCCGGACGGCACCTACGAACTGGCGGGACTCGACCCGGACGCCAGCCATACCGTCTACCAGTTTCTGCAATTCGGCTGGACCAGCACGTTTGCGGGGCCGGCCGCGCCTCCCTCGGGTGCACCGCCACCCGGCACGGCGGCAATCGTCAACGGCGACAACGCCGACATCGAGCACTTTCCGTTCCAGGTGGCCCTGCGGACCAGCGCTACGCAGTTCCAGTTCTGTGGCGGGATCCTGATCAACAGCCGCTGGGTGTTGACGGCCGCCCACTGCGTGGCGGGCACCCCCGCCAGCGACATCGAGGTCCTCGTCGGCAGCGCCGATCTGAACAGCGGCGGAGAGCGTGTGCCGGTCCAGGCGGTCCGGTTCCATCCCAACTTCGGCGCCACGATCGACTACGACGTCGCGCTGCTGCGGTTGCCGGATGCGTTGCTTCGTCCCCGCGTGTACCTGCAACGGCGCGACCAACCGGCCTATTCGGAGCCCGGCGACACGGCCACCGCCATCGGCTGGGGGCAGACCGAAACGGGCGACGGATCCAACGTGTTGAAGCGGACGACGCTGCCGATCATTACGAACTACGACTGCGACAAGATCGCGGGCATCTACTTCGCGGGCATCACGGAGCGCGTGATCTGCGCGGGGGCGGAGCGCCTGGGCCGCGGCGTGTGTTTCGGCGACAGCGGCGGTCCCCTGCTCGTGCCCTACGAGGAGTCGTGGATGGAGGTGGGGATTTCGAGCTTCCTGGTCAACCGGGACCAGTGCGGTAACATCCCGGCGGCGTTTGCGCGCGTGTCCGAACTGTACGACTACATCGTCTCCATCGCGCGGATCGAGGACTCGCTGGGCTACGAAGTCGACTGGAGCGAAGGCACCGAGGTGCGGGTCGACTTCGGCAACTTCCACTAGCGCGGGCGGCGGCCCGCCGTCGCTCAGCTCACATACTCCCTGAGCGTCGCGACCTGGTCGTGGTCGCCCAGCACGATCAGGTCGTCGCCGGCGCTGAGCCGCATGTCGGCCTTCGGGTTGAACAGGATGTCCTTGCCGGCGTCCCCCTGCTTGCTGACCGCGATCACAACCAGCCCGGTCCGCTCCGGAATCCGCGCCTCCTGCAGCGTCTGTCCCAGAATCCTCGACCGCCCGCCCACCGTGGCCTGGTCGATGTGCCGCGAGAGGTGGACCCCGGTGGAGGCGACGTCGAGGAAGGACGCGACCGACGGACGGGTCAGCAGCGAGGCCACCCACACCGCGCCGGTCACGTTCGGGCTGACCACGTGGTCGGCACCTGCCTGGTACATCTTCGCCGTGGCCGACTGGCCCTCGGCCCGCGCGATGACCACCAGCTTCGAGTTCAGGTGACGGGCCGACAGGCAGACGAAGAGGTTGTCCGCGTCGGCCGAAAGGCAGGTGACCAGCCCCATGGCCGTATCGATGCCCGCCCGCCGCAGCACCCGGTCCTCAGCTGCGTCGTCGTCGATGATCAGCACGTCGGGATCGACGTTGCGCAGCGCATCGCCCGCCTCGGGGTCCCTCTCGATCACGACGTAGTCCTTGTTCGCGCCGATCAGCTCCACGATGACCTGCGTCCCCATCCTCCCGCCGCCGCACACGATCACATGGTCCTTCATGCGACGAATCCTTTTCATGGTTGCACGCTTCCTGTATGTGTTGCGGAGGTCCATCCGAACCATCGACGTCGTGATCAGCGCGAACCACGCCGCCAGCCCCGTAAGGCCGCCGATGAGCATCAGGACCGTCCAGTAGCGTCCCGCCTGGGTCAGCGGATGCACCTCGTGGTAGCCGACCGCGGTGATCGTGATGATCGTCATGTAGAAGGAGTCGGCCCAGCCCCAGCCTTCGAACCTGAAGTAGCCGACGGTCCCGACCCCTACCAGCAGCAGGAAGAAGGCCACGACCATCGCGACCTGGGAGCCGCGAAAGATCACGGCTGGCGCTCGAAGATCAGATCGCGCACCCGCACGCCGGTCACGGTGAAGCCGCTCACCCGTCCCGCCCCGTCGCGCACGAAGCGCACCTCGGGCAGGAACCACTGGTCGCCGGTGAATTCGTCCTCACCGGTGGGCATGAGCACGCTCGGGTCGTTGCGCCAGTGGCTGGCGACAAGCCGCCCCTCCGCGTCAACCTCCAGGTCGTAGGTGCTGTCCAGCTCGGGACTCCGGTAGCTGCCCTCGTACTCCCGCAACTGTGCGGGCGTCAGACTGGGGCCTTCGGGGTCCGGCTCGGGCTCGGGGGCCTCCGGCGCCTCCGCCATGAGGTCGCCGATGTACACCTCGGCCACCCTGCGTGCACGCCCGGCCGGATCGCAGTCCGAAACGTTGCAGAAGACGGCGATCGAGAGGTTCTGCTCCGGGAAGCGCGTGAAGTTGGTGCGGTAGCCCACCCACGAGCCTCCGTGGCCGAAGGTCGGCAGCCCGCGGTAGTCTCCGACCGAGAGCCCATACGCATAGTCGAGCGTGTCGCCGCCGGTCAGCACACCCGGCTGGACCATCGTGCGCAGCATCTCCTCGCCGCCCACCTGTCCGGTCTCGTAGTTGTGCATCCAGCGGATGAAGTCGTCGATCGAGGTGTGCAGCGACGAGGAAGCGAGCGCCGTGAGCTGGTTCGGCATCCGCTGAAAGCCCTCGCCCGCGGCTTCGCCCTCGCCCAGGCCCTCGGCCAGGCCCATCGGCGCGTACGACTCCGCCCGTCCGGGCACGATCTCCAGGTAGTCGTCCGAAAAGTGCGTGCTCGTCATCCCCAGCGGCCCGAAGATCCTCGACTCGGTGTACTCGCGGAACGTCATCCCCGACTGCACCTCGATCACGCGCGCCAGCAGGTTGTAGGCCGTGTTCGAGTACGCGTACTCGGAGTTCGGCGGAAAGTTGATCGCCTGCTGCCGGTACAGCATGCGCAGGATCTTCTCGAACGAGATGACGTCCGTGAAGCCGATCCCGCCGAGCGCCATCGTGTGCGGCCAGTCCCGGATCCCGCTGGTGTGGTGGATCAGCTGCCGCGCCGTGATGGCCGCGCCGAAGTCCGGCAGCTCGGGAACGTACCCGCGCACATCGGCATCCAGGTCCAGGTTGCCTTCGGATTGGAGGAGGAGGGCGGCGATGGCCCCGAACTGCTTGGAGATCGACGCGATGTCGAAAACCGTTCCCGGGGTGATGGGAATGCCGTGGTCCATGTGCGCGGTGCCGTAACCCGCGCGGTGCACGACTTCGCCGCCCATCACGACCCCCACGGCCGCGCCGGGACGGTCGCCTGCCAGGTCGGCGAAGATGGCGTCGATTCTGGGATCGGTGGGACCGTCCGACGCGTTGGGTTGTGGCGCGCAGCCGGCGAGCACGGCGGCCGGGAGCGCGGCCAGGACGGCTGTCGCCACGAGTGGGTTCCGGTTCATGATTCGGACTCCTGGAGGTCGAGGGATGTGGATACAGTTGCCACGGTGGCGCGAGCCTGCGGGGATTGCAATAGCCGCGCGGGTCGCGCGCGGGTCGCGATGGCGGCGCGTCGCCGCCCTGGCTCGGCTTGTTGCCGCCCCCCGGCCGGCCGGGCCGTTGCTACGCGGGCTTCACCAGCCGATAGCGGACGATGTAGTCGACCTCGAATTCGTCCTGCTCGGTGCCCCAGACGAGGTCCGCGCCGATGTGCCTGACCTGCAGCCCCACCGGGGTGAGGGCGCGGGCCAGAGGTGCGCCGTCCGGGTCCATGATCCACCACTCGCTGAAGGCTTCGCCCGTGTCGATTTCGACGGGGTCGAACCTGCGCACCCAGATGTTCCCGTCTGCGGCGAGCAGAACGTTGCCTACCGGGGGCACGTAGGCGGGCTTGTAGGTGGCGTCGCGAACGCGCTGCTCCAGGGCGCCCCGCGCGAGCCCGGGTTGGTTCCGGCTCATGAAGTCGAACATGCCTTGGGTAGCCTCAACCACGGCGGAGTCGATTCGTTCCGCCGGGAGCGGTACGGGCGAGTAGGGCACGCGGACCGCGAAGACGGTGTCGCCGGCCAAACCGATTCGGGTCAGTGTGAAGACTGCCTCGCCCTCGCCGGTCCAGGCGCGGCGCTCGATCACCACAAGTCCGTCGTCGGCGATTGTGTAGGCGACGCCGTCGCCAAACGCCTGGCTTCCGAAGGTCCCGCCTCCGTCGTCCCTGAGGAGCGCAAGACCGTCGCGGGGCTCGTGCGGTTGCATCCAGATAGTCGTCAGCGTTCCACCCTCCGCGTCCATATGCACGAAGGCGGTCTCCGTTATTTCACCGGTGGCGATCTCTTGCGACCAGGCCGGCTCCCTGCCGAGGAAAGTGCCATCCCGAAATGGACTGGACGGGCGGGGCGGCGACCCCTGCGGGCCGCCGACGTCGACCTGGGGCGACACCCTTCCGAGGTATTCTCCCTCCAGGTCGAAGTAACTGGCATGAAAGCCCCAGTAATCCCAGACCCACAGGGAATCACCGAAGAATCCCATGCCCCCGGGCCGCTGGAACTCCCCGGGGCCCTCGCCCTCCCTTCCCACCGAGCCGGCGGGAGTGCCATCGGCCGACCAGCGGCGGATGGCACTTTCCTGCCAGTGCAGGGAATAGAGCAACCCGTCGGGGCCCGGCACCAGGTTCGCCACGGGGCCGAAGATGTACATGGGGTCTTCGACCGAGCCGATCCTCACTTCAGGGCCGGAGAGGGTCCAGGGATCCCCGCTGAAGAGGTTGGGCGCGGACCCGGAGTCGGTCTGGCACCCGGCAGTGATGGCCAGTGCAAGAGGGAGTGCGGGGCGCCATGTTCTCACCAGGAGCGGGAGCGGAAGCTTCGACGGCGGATTGGCCATCGAATTGCGACAATTTCGGACAAACATGCGACAAAAACGGACATTGGCCATATTATCTGTCATGGTCGAAGTGATCGGGAACCTGAAGAGACGCCCTGCGTCAGTATACACCCTCGCCACGGGGTGGTGCCTCCTTTTCACGCTCATCTCGCTCACCCCGCACTCCGCCGCGGCACAGGCCGGCCTGGAGGGCACGGTTCGTCACGCGGCCACCAGCGCGCCGCTCGCGGGTGTACAGGTCAGTCTGCCCGCGCTCAGCCTGGGCGGCCTCACCGATCCGGGCGGCCGCTACGAAGTGAGGGACATCCCGCCCGGGACGCACACCGTCGAGTTCACCAGGATCGGCTTCGGCACCGAGGTCCGGGAAGTCACCCTCGCCGACGGCCAGACCCTGCAACTGGACCTGGCACTGCGCGAGACCGCGGTCGCGCTCGAGGGGCTGGTTGCGGTGGGGAGCCGGGCGCGGCCACGCACCGTCACCCAGTCGGCGGTGCCGATCGACGCCATCGCCTCGCAGGACTTCATCGACCAGGGCGACACGGACCTGAACGACCTGCTGCGGACCGTCATTCCGTCTTTCAACGTCAACCCGCAAGCCGTGGGAGACGCGGCCCGGATCATACGGCCCGCCAGCCTGCGGGGACTGGCGCCCGACCACACGCTCGTGCTCGTCAACGGCAAGCGGCGCCACCGTGCGGCGGTGATCACCTGGATCGGCGGCGGGTTCGCAGACGGCGCCCAGGGGCCCGACATCTCGTCGATTCCCGCGATTGCGGTGCGTCAGGCCGAGGTGCTGCGTGACGGGGCGTCGGCGCAGTACGGCTCCGACGCGATCGCCGGGGTGATGAACTTCACGCTCAAGGACGCGTCTTCCGGCGGAAGCATCGAGTTCCGCACGGGCACCTTCATGGAGGGCGACGGCGAGTCGTACACGCTGGCGGGCAACATCGGGCTCCCGCTCGGCGACAACGGCTTCGCCAACCTCAGCGCCGAGTTCGGCGCGTCCAACCCGACGAGCCGCAGCGTGCAGCGCGACGACGCGGCCGCGCTGATCGCGGCGGGGAACACGCACGTCCGCGACCCGGCCCAGATCTGGGGGGCGTTCGACGTCGACAACGACCTCAAGCTGTGGGGCAACTTCGGACACTTCGTGCGCGACGGTTTGCAGCTCTATGGGCACGCCAACTACTCGACCGAGACCATCACCGGCGGCTTCTTCTTCCGCAACCCGAACACGCGCGCCGGCGTCTACAGCCTGGACGGCGGCAAGACGCTGCTGGTCGGCGACGTGCTCGACGCCCGCGACGGCGTGCTCGACGGCTCGGCCGGTTGTCCGGTGGTGAACATCACCAACTGGGTCCCGGACCCGGTCGCGCTGGCCCGCGTGTTCGAGGACCCCAACTGCTTCACCTTCCAGGAACTCTTCCCCGGAGGGTTCACGCCCCAGTTCGGGGGCGATGCAATGGACGCATCGGTCGTGGCGGGGGTCAAGGGACAGACCCGGGGCGGGCTGCTGTGGGACGTGAGCGTCAGCGCGGGCCGCAACGCGATCGACTTCTTCATCGACAACACGGTGAACGCGTCGCTGGGTCCGGAGTCCCCCTCGTCCTTCGACCCCGGCATCTACCAGCAGTCCGAGCTGAATCTCAACGTCGACCTGAACTACGCGATGAACGACGTGGTCAACGTCGCCGGCGGCGCGGAGTTCCGCGACGAGCACTTCAGGATCGGACTCGGCGAGGACGCGTCGTGGGTGATCGGGCCCTTCGCCGCGCAGGGCTTCAGCTCCGGCTCGAACGGCTTCCCCGGCTTCAGCGACATCGCGGCGGGGGCCTGGCACCGGGTGAACTTCGCCATGTACGGCGACCTGGAGATGCGGAGCCGGGACGACCGCTGGACCCTCGGCGCCGCGTTCCGCACCGAGCGCTTCGAGGACTTCGGCACCACGGCGAACGGGAAGGCGGCCGGGCGGCTCGCTCTGGGCGAAGCGCTGGCCGTTCGCGGCAGCATCAGCACCGGGTTCAGGGCGCCGACGCCGGGGCAGCAGAATGCCTTCAACGTCACCACCGGGTTCGACCGGACGCTGCGGGAGCTGGTCAACAACGGCACGATTCCCTCGACGTCCAGGGTGGCGGAAGTCGTGGGCGGCAAGCCGCTCGACGCCGAGAAGTCGGTGAACGCCAGTCTCGGTTTCGTGGTCGACGCGGGTGCGTTCAGCGTGTCGGCGGACTACTTCCGGATCGCGCTGTCGGACCGCATCGCACTGAGCCAGATCTTCTCGCTCGATCCGGCGGACGCCGAGCGCCTCATCGCGGAGGGGATCACGAGCGCGCGGAACCTGGCCAACTTCCGCTTCTTCACCAACGAGTTCGACACGCGCACGCAGGGGGTCGACGTGGTGGCGTCCTTCGTGCGCGGCGGTGCAGGCGCGGACGGTGCCGGCGGTGCCGGCGGTGCGGTCGGCGCGGGTGGCACCGAGTTCAGCCTGGCCTTCAACCACACGAACACGAAGGTGATCCGCTACAACCCCCAGGTGCTCGACGAGGTGCGCATCCGGCAGCTCGAGGATGCACTGCCCGGCACGCGCTGGATGGCATCGGTGCGGAGGACCCTTGGCGGCGTCTCGTCCCTCGCACGGCTGAGCTACTACGCCGGCTGGTTCGATGCGCGCGACGCTCGGGCCTACCCCGGCGAGTACCTCGTCGACCTGGAGGCGTCCTACCCGGTGACCGAGGCCGCGAGCGTCACCATCGGCGCGCAGAACGCGCTCAACCGATACCCCCAGGAGAACCCCGACGCGGCCACGGTGGCGGGGAACCGCTACAGCTCACAGACGCCCTTCGGGGCGAGCGGCGGATTCGTGTACGTGAAGGCGGGGTACCGCTGGTAGGAGGCGCCCGCGGCTTCAGGCCCGGTCCGCGTCGTCGTGCTCCTCCCGGTGCTCCTGTATGAAGGCCTCCGTCCCTTCAGGCAGGAAGAGGTTGTCCGAGATCTCCGCGATCTCCTCGGCTTCCCGCCAGGCCTGCTCGAGCAGCCAGAGTTCGCCTTCCAGCGCGCGCCGCTCCTGTTCCTCGTGGAGCGCCATCTCGAGCGCCAGCTTGGTGGGTTTGGGCATCTTGTTGATGTAGCCGGGCACGCCCTTCTTGTCCTGGAAGCGATCTCCGGCGGCCACGTCGAGCAGGAAGCGCTCCGGGTGGCCGAGCGCCTCGATTTCCGTCACCGCGTCCTGAACCGTCTCCTTCGTGCCGCCCATCGAGTTCATCCTGGGCAGGATCGACCCGGCGAAACGGCGGGCCTCGGGGCCCTCGTGCCACGTCTTCTTCTTCCCCTTGCGGACCTGGAGCTTGAATCCGAGGTCGTCGTCGGCCGGACGCACCCGGGTCCCCAGCAGGTCCTGGCGCTTGAGCTTGATGGTCCCGCCCTCTTCCGGGTGCAGCTTGACCAGCGTGCGCGAGTTCATCCACATGTTGACGAAGTTGCCGGACTGGCTGAGCATGAAGCCGCTGAAGATCCCCGCGGCGGCTCCCCCGATCATGATGCCTCCGAAGACGGCGACTCCGGCCGCGCCATACAGGATCGTCTTTCGCCGCCGCCGCCCGAACTGGTCCCCGTAGCGCCACGCAGCGAACTCGGGCCGCATGGGTTCACCGATTCGGACCAGCGTCAGCCCCTCGGGATGGCGGGCGAGCCCGATGTTGTCGGTGGAGACCCGGACGCGGGTGTCGCGGAAGATCCGCTCGCAGTCCTCCACCGCCTCCCAGCGCTCCTCGAGCGGCGTGAGATTCCAGCGCTCGCACTTCCTGCACACCACCCAGAGCCTTCCGCGCGCGGCGTCGAATGCCAGCCTGCGGCCCACGGGGAACGATTCGATGACCTCGTTCGCGCCCAGGGGCTTGCGGCAGAACATGCAGGACTGGTACAAGGCTGCTCCTGTTGACTTGGCGGGATCGACGTCGTTACCAACGTAGCCTACGAGATTGGCAGGCGCGTTGTTCACGTACACGAGGAGGAGCCGATGGAACCGCAGGCGGCCGCACTGATCAACGATCCCATGGGCGTCTTCGCCTTCCTCGCCGGGATTGTCGCGCTGGTTTTCTGGGTCTCGGAGCTGCCGCGCTGCCGGAAGCTCTTCGAGGTCGTTCCCCCGGTTATCTACGTGTATTTCCTGCCGATGCTGGCGACGACCGCCGGGATCACGCCGGCCGCTTCTCCGCTCTATGACTGGACGGTTCCGTACCTTCTCCTCTTCGCGCTGCTGATGCTGATGGTGTCCGTCGACCTCGGCAGCGTGGCCAGGCTGGGGTTGGTTGCCCTGTTCATGGTCGCGGCCGGCACCGTGGGCATCGTGATCGGCGGGCCGATTTCGCTGATGATTTTCGGCGGCATGCTGCCGGAGGACGCGTGGACGGGCTTCGCGGCGTTGTCCGGAAGCTGGATCGGCGGGACGGCCAACATGGTGGCGATCGCCGAAAGCGTGGGGACTTCACCCGACGCGATGGGACCGGTGATCGTGGTCGACACGGTGGTCGGGTACGGCTGGATGGGGGTGCTGATCGCGATGGTGGGGTTGCAGGGCCGCTTCGACCGCCGGACGAAGGCGCGCACCGACGTCATCGAACAGACGAACCGGCAGTTGGAGGCGATGAAGAGCGAGAGGCGCCCGCTGACGCTCCGCGACGCCGTCGTGATGATCGGATTCGGGATGGCGTGTGCGGTGGCCGCCCAGCGGCTGGGGCAGCGGCTGCCCGCGCTAGGCGATCCCGAGATCATCAGCGGCACGACATGGGCCATTCTCATCGTCGTGACCGGCGGGCTGGTGCTGTCGTTCACCCGGCTCAGGAAGCTGGAGACGGTGGGGGCTTCGCATCTTGGCTACACCGCGCTGTACCTGCTGCTTGCCGGGATCGGGGCGCAGGCGGACCTCCGGGCGGTTCTGGACGCTCCCGTGTACCTCCTGGCGGGCGCGGTCTGGATTGCAATCCACGTGGGCATACTCCTGATCGCCGCGAGGATCGTGCGCGCGCCCTTCTTCTTCGTGGCGACCGGCAGCATGGCCAACATCGGCGGGGCGGCCTCGGCGCCCGTCGTCGCGGGCGTCTATCACCGCGCCATGGCGCCGATCGGGCTGCTGATGGCGGTGGCCGGGTACATATTCGGGATCTACGCGGCCCTGTTGTGCGCATGGCTGCTGGCGCAGGTGGGGGGCTGAGGGCGCCGGGAGCCGCGGCGGGCTGCAATGTACCGGACCTGCATTTACTGCAAGAAGGCCCTGGGCAGCAACGAGGTTGTCGAGGAGTTCCCGGTCGGACGCCGTCTGGCCTTCGACGCGGAGAAGGGGCGGCTATGGGTAGTGTGTCGCCGCTGCGAGCGCTGGAACCTCACTCCGCTGGAGGAGCGATGGGAGGCGGTAGAGACGTGCGAGAAGCTCTTTCGGGGCACGCGTGTGCGCGCTTCCTCCGAGAACATTGGGCTGGCGAAGCATGCCGAAGGACTGGAACTGGTGCGGATCGGCAAGCCGCTGAGGCCCGAGTTCGCGGCGTGGCGATACGGGGATCAGTTCGGCCGGAGGCGGCGGCGGAGCATCGTGCTCGGCACGGCGGCTGGCGTCGCGACCGTTGGCGGTCTGGCCCTCGGCGGCGCAATGGGAGGGCTGATTGGGGTGAGCGCCGCCGCGAGTATCGGAAACTTGATCAACAACTGGAGGCAGCTTGGTCCGTCAGCGTACTTCCGGCCGGCCGACGGACGACTCCGGTGGATGAACAGGGCCCGCATCAATCGGGCTCGACTGATGCCGGCCGACGACGAGTCCGGCTTCAGCGTCGAAGCGAAGGCCAAGGGTATGGTCTCCGGCGAGGAGCGATTCGAGGGGGAGGACGGAGTGCGTGCTCTCAACGCGATCCTGCCGAGCGTCAATGCCGGGGGCGGTTCCCGAACGACGGTACAGGACGCTGTATCGAGGATTGCTTTCGCGGGGCGGCCCGATCGGTTTGTTAGGCGCCTTGCACACGGGCGGCCGTCTCCATACTCACCAGCGGGCGTACAAATGAGCACGCTGGCGAAGCCCACTCGCCTGGCGCTCGAAATGGCACTCCACGAAGAACAGGAACGTAGGGCATTGGAAGGTGAGCTTTGGATGCTGGAACGCGCGTGGCGGGAGGCCGAGGAGATTGCCGCGATTTCGGATAATCTGCTGGTGCGGAAGAGTGCGGAGGCCTTTGTCCGGGAGCACCGGGACGACCGCGTCCGGGAGGGTAGACCCCTTGAGGGCAAAGGTGGACTCCCGGAAGCCGAGGGACGCGGGTGAGCACACTTAAGGTCGAATACCACGGCCCGCGGAAGCCGGGAGACCCGGGGACCATGCGGGGGCGCCGGGACAGCTCGGGACGCCGTGGTCGGCTCCGGCGTCTGCCACTGCGTCTGCTCCGCTGGGCCGTGCTCGCCGTCGTCCTGGCGATCGTCCCCTTCTTCCTGCTGATTCGGGGCGGCGTGTTCGCCTACCAGCAGTGGGGGCTGGGTCCGTGGCCGTCGCTGGCGGTGTCGGCCGCGGCGACGGCGCTCCTCCTGGTGCTCTACGCCTGGGCCCTGGGCCGCCGTCTCGGGGCGGGGAAGGGGCTCAAATGGCTGATGACCCGGGGCGCAGCGGCGCTGGCGGTCGCATACGTTGCCTACTCGGTCGTGTACGTGGGAAGCGCCAACGTGAAATCCGAAGAGGTGCGCGCCGAGTACGCGGCGCTCCACCCGCTGCTGCGCCTGGCTGCGAGCGCCGTCATCCTTGCGGACCAGGGGGCGGTCATCACGGACGCGAGCCGCACCCCCGACTTCTACCGCCGGATGGGGCTCTCACCGAACGAGTCGTCGCTGCATTTCAGGCAGGAGGACGGCTTTGTGCACGCGCTGGACCTGCGCACCGTCGGCCGCCCCGAGTGGCGGAACCGCGCCGTCGAATTGACCTTCCGGGCGCTGGGGTTCAATACGCTGCGTCACGTGGGGACGGCGGACCATCTGCACGTTTCGGTGCGGTCGCCGGGATAGCTGGCAGGCCGGTGCCCATACTTCCCCTCAGTCATGCTCGTGCCCGGTCTCGTAGTGCCGTGCCAGCGCGTCGCCGCCGAAGTCGTTCTCCAGGTCGCGCCACACGGAGTGCACGTGGTTGGCGTTGCCCTGGGTGTTGTCGTACTCGATGAGGAACGAGGCCGCGTGGACGCGGTAGTAGTGGCCCTCTCCGTACTCGGTGGAGCCCGCCCAGGCGAAGTAGAGGTCGTCGGGGGAGATCTCGCTCTCGATCCGCGCCATCCACGCGTGCGCTGCTCCAGCGTCCATGTTCCACACGTACTCCCCGATCACGGCCATGAGCACGCTGCGCTGCGCGTCGGTGAGCTGTGAGGCGGGGATTCCCTCGAAGCCGTCGAGCCGTGCCTCGCGGTCGTTGCCCGTGATGATGTCGCGGGGCGCCTCGTCGGCGATCATCGCCATCTCGAGCTGGTCGGACGTGAGGCTCTGCACGAGGGAGCGCGCCAGGTCCTCCTCGCGGCCGAGGGGGCGCCAGCCGGCCTTCGGGCCGGACGGGACGGTCGCCGGGTTCGCCCCCATGAAGGCGGGCCCGGTGACGGTCAGTTCGTTCGACGGCGACGAGAAGTTGAGGGACAGGTGGTGTCCCTCGAAGCGCCACGCCCAGGGCCCGCCCGCGGTGGGCGTCCCGAAGATGACGACGTAGTAGTCCTCCGGATCTCGCCGCTCGGGACGGCCTTCGATGACGCCGAGGATCCGTTCCAGCTCGATGATCGCGTTGGCCTTGTGGTATCCCTGACTGCTCAGGGTCGCCTGCAGCATGGCGTGGGCCGCAGTGCGCTGCTCCAGCGTCATGTCCTTGAGCGGTAGGCCGTTGCGGGACACGGGCGTGAAGGCCCAGTTGAAGCGCTCTTCGTCGCCGAGGTCGTAGGTGGCCCGGTCGAGGGCGTCACCCTCAAGGAGCGACAGAAACGTCGCTGCGGCCCCCGCAACGCCGTCCTCGCTGGCCGCCGGCGCGGACGAGGTGCGCTTTGGCATGGCTTCCCAGGCCACGGCGGCCAGCGCCGCGACGCAAAAGCCCAGCATGAGCAGCTTGGTGGTCTTTGTCTGCTTCATTCTCTTCCTACCCTTCTTCTGCCTGGATCATTGCCGCCACGGCCTGCACCTCGTCGAGCACCCTCAGCAGGTTGCCGCTCCAGAGCAGGCCGATCTCTTCTTCGGTGTAGCCACGCCGGACCAGCTCCAGCGTCACGTTGAACGTCTCCGACGCGTCGTCCCAGCCCGCCACGCCGCCGCCGCCGTCGAAGTCGGAGCTGATGCCGACGTGCTCGAGGCCGATCAGGTTGACCATGTAGTCGATCTGGTCGACGAAATCGGCCACGCTGACGTCGGGGGGGATGTCCATGTCGGCCGCCCGCTGCGCCGCAGTCGCCCGCACCTGGGTCATCTGCGCGAAGTAGGCGTCGCGTTCGTCGGGGGGAAGGGCGAACATTCCGCCCCGTCCGAGTATCTCGACGCCCATTTCGGCCGCAACCTCCGCCTCGATCGCGTCCATGGCCTCACGGTGGGCCGCGTTCCGGGTCGTGTTAACGAAGGAGCGTAGCGCGACGGTCTGCACCACACCGCCGTTTGCCGCCACCGCGTGCAGCTGCTCGTCGTCGAGGTTGCGGCTCACGTTGCTCAGCCCGCGGGCCGACGAGTGCGACGCCATCACGGGCGCCCGCGTCATCTCCAGCGTCTGCATGATCGAGGGCTTCGACGGGTGCGAGATGTCGATCATGATCCCGAGCCGGTTCATCTCCTCGATCGCCTCGCGGCCCATCTCGCTCAGGCCGCCGTGCAGGAAGTCGCCGTCGTTCTCACCTGAGTGCGCGTCGGACAGCTGGTTCGGACCGGTGTGCGCGAGCGACATGTAGCGCGCGCCCCGCTCGTGGAATTCCTCGACGCGCGCGATTTCGGTTCCCAGCGGGTACGCGTTCTCGACCCCGATCATCGCGACCAGCTTGCCCGAGGCCGCGACCCGCCGGACGTCGTCGGAGGTCATCGCCAGCCCGATCCGGTCGGGCGCGTACTCGTTCACCATGCGGTGGATGGCGTCGAACTTGTCGACAGCGTTCTCGTAGGCCGTCGCGTAGCCCTCGTCGTTGAGCAGGCCCTGCGAGGTGTAGACGACGAACCAGCCGACGTCGAGGCCGCCCGCTTCCATCTTGGGCAGCGTCACCTGCGTGGGGAGGTCAGACGTGTAGTTGCGTTCGGCGGTGAAGTTCGCCGTGCTGATGTCTATGTGCGTGTCCAGCGTGATCACACGGTCGTGGATCTCGCGGGCGCGCTGGGTCATCGCCTCTTCCGACTCTCCGGCGGGGTCGTCGCCCGGGGCGTCGGCCGGGGCGCAGGCAGCGGCGGAGGTCGTGAGCGCGAGGGCCAGAGAAAGGGCGAGCGGCATTGCGGGGTTCGTGGCTCGGTGAATGGTCATGGCGGACTCTCCGATGCTCCGATGGGACATGCTCGGCATTCAAGATAGGGGACGGCGGGGCGCGCGGCATCTGCGGGGCTCCCGTCAGTATCTTTCGTGGACGAGATCGATTCGCGTCCTCCAGCCACTCCACCGGGACCACACCATGGGAATCATCGACTCCAACCGTCAGCGCCGCTTCTCGGCCGAGAGGATGCAGAAGCTCAACCTCTTCGAGACCGACCAGATGTTCTGCGACGTCTACTGCCTCCGGCCCGGGCAGGCCCAGCACGTCCACACCCATGCGGGCGCGACGAAGTTCTACTATGTGATCGAGGGCGAAGGCCGCTTCACGGTGGGCGAGCGGCGCGAGCGACTGGGTCCCGGTGCCGTGGCGTGGTCAGAGCCGGACGAGCCGCACGGCGTGGCGAACGAGTCCGATGGCGACCTGGTCCTGCTCGTGGCGATGGCGCCGAACCCGAACCGCTAATCCCACCCCACCTGCCCGGTTCCTCCCACCGACTCCACCCGAATCATCAGAATGTCGATGTCGTGGTACTGCTGGTGGCGGATCGATGACGCGTAGTGCCGCAACAGGCGCAGCGGGATCTCGGCCTCAGCGGGGAGGCTTATCGCCGCCTCGCTGAGCATCGCGAGCTGATCTTCGATGTTGGTCTCGTCCGTGGTAGCGATGAACTCCAGGTCGGCGGCCTTCCCGTCGGCGCGGGCGATCAGCAGCAGGCGCCTGTCTCGGTCCTGTGCCTCCGCCTCGTCGCGCGTCAGAATCTGCATCGTCTCTTCGCCTACCGCGCGCAGCCGCGTTTCCATCTCGTCCCCCCAGCCCTTCCGCCGGGCGGCGAAGTTGGCGAGGAACGCGTCGACCTCGGGCCACGTTTCGGCAGTCAGGCGCGTCTTGAGGCGCGACTGGCCGCGGCCGGTGATCTCCCCGAACATCGTCAGCAGGATCACGGTCAGGCCACCGACGGTCATGCCGTTGCCGAGCAGTTCGCCCCAGGCCCCCTGCAGGTACTCGGGGTAGATCCAGTCGAACTGGAAGGCGATGCCGAGCCAGAAGGCGACGCCGACCACCAGACCCTTGCGATAGTCCAGTCCTTCGGACAGCAGGATCTTCATCCCGAAGACGAAGATGACCGCCACGATGATCACATAGTAGGCCGCGGCTACGGGCCCGGGGATGGCGACGAGCAAGGATACGAACTTGGGGAGGAACGCGAACACGACGAACACGGCGCCGACGCAGATGCCGATGCGACGCGCGGCGACTCCGGTCAGTTCGGCCACGGCGATGCTCATGCCGTAGGTCGTGTTGGGGACGGTGCCGGCCAGGCCGGACAGAAGATTGCCTACGCCGTCGGCGCCGATCGCACCCTGAATCGAGCGGAAGTCGATCGCGCGGGGCTTGCGCCACGAGACCCGCTGAATCGCAATGCTGTCTCCGAGCGTGTCCATCGCGCCCACGAGCGTCACCATGATGAAGGAGGGCAGCAGGGCCCAGAACTCCGGCCGGAAGCTGAGGTCTACGCCCGGATATGCCAGATCCGGCAGGCCGATCCAGGCGGCTTCGGCCACGGTGGTCATGTCGTAGATGCCGAAGCCCAGGCCTGCGGTCAGGCCCCCCGCCGCAATACCGATCGCGGGAGCCCACAAACGCAGCACACCCGAAAAACGCAGCGGGATGAGCAGCGTGACGAGCAGCGTGACGCCCGCTGTCACCGGCCCGGCGGCCGGGTGCGCGCCCGCGGGTACCTCGGCCAGCTTCTGCAGGATGAGCGGAGTGAGTGTAATCGGTATGAGAATCAGGACGGTGCCCGCGACCGTCGGCGTGAAGATCTTCCGCAGCAGGGCCATCCGTGCCGCCAGAACGAACTGGATCAGCGACGAGGCGATGATGAGTGTCGCGAGCATCCCCGGCCCGCCCTGCTCGATGGCGGACACGCTCACGGCGAGAAACGCGCCGGTGCTTCCCATGACGAGGATGTAGCCGGCCCCGATGCGCCTTACCTTGCGGGACTGGATGGCGGTGGTGAGCCCGCTGATGACCAGCGCCGCGAACACCGCCCAGGACAGGTACTCGTCACTGCCCCCGGCGACGGTGATCATGATCATCGGGGTCAGCACGATGCTGGCGAGGCAGAGCATTGCGTACTGAACGCCGAGCCCGATGGTGATGGGCAGCGGGGGCCGTTCGTCAGGCTCGTAGCGGACGTCCTGCCGGGCGTGGGCGGGGCTTGAGGTGCTCATCCGCGCGTCGGGTGGTCGGCGGTCGTCCCGGGGTGTCTCCACCTGGGCTTGGCCTGAAGTCTGCCCACAGCTTCCCTCAGCACTTCAAGGGCCAGGTCGATCGTGTCGAGGTGCGTTCGAAACGCGAGGGCGGCCATCCGCAACATGAACGTGCCCCCGACCGTCGTGGAGGACATGAATACCCGGCCATCCCGGTGCGTCTCCTCGACGAGGGCCTGGTTGAACGCGTTCGCGCTGCCCGACTCCGGGATCCACCGGAACGTCACCACGGTGAGGTCGAGATTCGGTCCCACCTCGAAGCCGAGTGACTCGACCTCGCGCTGGAAGTACTTGGCGAGCTCGAGCTTCTCACGCAGACACTCCCGGAAGGGCTCCTCACCGTGCAGCAGCAGCGGGAGCCACACGCGGAGCGCCCGGAAGTGCTTGGTCAGCTCCGGGGACACTGCGGCGGGCGAGCGGCCGCCCCCTTCCGACTCGACCGTGTCCTGCAGGTAGGCGGCGTAGTAGGCGTGCGCGTCCTGTAGCGCATCGCGGTTTCGGACCAGGACGGCACCCGTTCCGTAAGGCAGGAACATCCCCTTGTGGGGGTCGAGGACGACCGAATCCGAGCGCTCCATTCCCGCGAGCGCGGGCCGGAACTCGGGGAGCAGCGCAAAGAAGCCGCCGTACGCGGCGTCGACGTGGAACCACAGATCCTCCTGCTCGGCGATGTCGGCGATGCGGTCCAGCGGATCGATTGCGCCGGTGTCGGCAGTGCCCGCCGAGCCGAGGACGACCCATGGGCGCAGTCCCCGGGCCCGGTCTTCCGCGACGAGTTCGGTGAGCGAATCGGGACAGAGGCGGAAGCCGTCGTCCACCGCGACATCGCGCTGGACCGTCTCGCCCATGCCTGCCACGCGGATCGCCTTGTGTACGCACTGGTGGATGTGGGGGGTGGCGTACACCACGGCGCGCTCGAAGTCGCGGGCCCGGAGCCCGGCCGCCTCGCGCGCCGCAACGATCGCCGTCAGGCTCGCAATGGACCCGCCCGAGGCGAGGTTTCCGTCCGCGTTTTCGGGGTACCCGACGAGCCTCGCCATCCAGTCGAGGACCAGGTCCTCCATCTCGACGGATCCGGGCCCCACGAAGCGGACGCCCGCATACTCGTTGGTTACCGCCGCGAGGTAGTCGGCGAGCGACGAGGCGTAGATCCCGCCGCCGGGTATGTAGCCCAGGTGCCCCTGGTGGGAAGGCAGGAGCCCGGGCCGCACGACGGACCGGTCGAAGCGGTCGATGAGCTGCCCGATGGCGTGGGATTCGTGGCCCAGGTCCAGCGTCCGGAGTTCCGCGACGGCCGACTTGTCGTGGTTGTAGGCGGGGACTTCCGGCAGGGCGTTCAGGAGTTTCTGGGCGTACCCGTGGGCCGCTCGCATGAGCCGGTCGCGCCCGGCCGAGTCCGGGTCCAGCGACCGCGCCGCCTCCTCCAGTTCGCGAATCCGCTTGCGCCGCGGGCTGGAGGGCGGGTTCACGGGAGCCTTTGGCGGTGCCGGCTGGGCCACGCGCGGTCTTGACGGTGCCGGAGGGGTCACGCGCGGGATCACCACGGATCGTCGGGGAGCACGACACGCGGTCCCTCGCCCCGCGTCTCCATGGCGTCCATGTGCAGGAAGTACTTCCCGACGCCCGCCGCACCCTGCATATGCCCGGTCTGTGCGACGAGCAGTTCGGGCTGCACGCGGTGCTCGGCCTGGGTCCACTTGCGGCCGGTCCCGGCGGAGGTGTCGACGGTCGACGCGCGTCGGACGAGGTCGGTGTTCAGGCGGTCGGCGAAGGCCTTGTATGCGGCGTTGCCGGTGGTGCGATGCAGGGTCAGGAAGTGTTCCGCGGCCCCGGCGGTGCCGCAGCACTGGCTGATGTTCTCCCAGAATCCGGGAGTGCGCCGTTCGGGGATGCCCGTGGCCATGACGCCGCGCGCGCCGCGGGCGACCCAGTCGTTCCATCCGGGGTCGCCGGTGATCTTGCCCAGCTGGTGGAAGAGGCGGTTGGTACCCACCGGGCCGTGGCACCACGAGAGGTAGTAGAGGTCCTCGCCGCCGGGACGGGAGTGGAAGATGCGGTAGCCGGGGGCGGTTTGCGCGGCCGGGGCCGCGGCGGAGGCTCCGGAAGCCGCACGTGGCGCGCCGGGTGGTTCCGCGTCGCCGTCGTCCAGCGTGGCCTGCGACGTGAGATAGCGGGCGCCGGCCAGCGCGGCATCCAGGAATGCGCGCTCTCCGGTGGCGCGGTGCAGGGTGGCCAGGAAGTATGCGATGCCGGCGGTGCCGTGTGAGAAGTTGGGCATCTCGCGCGCGTAGCCGGGCCACATGTCCCAGCGCAGGCCGGTCGGGGTCTCGATAGCGCGATCGAGGAGCCTCCTGCCCGCCCCCTCCGCAACCCCCAGCGCGTCGTCGTAGCGGAGTGTGCGCCCGAGTTGCAGGAGTGCGAGACCGGTGCCGGCCGTGCCGCTGATGATGTCGTTGGACTCGATGGCGTCGCTGCCGGAGCCGCGAGGCCAGGCGACTCCCGCGCCCGTGCGGCGGGCCCTGTCGATCAGCCGGGCGGTGGCGCCCGCGGCGGTGATGCGGTCGGACTCCCGGCCGGTTGCGCGCGCCGTCTCGGCCAGGACGAAGGCGATGCCCGCGAGCCCTGTGTAGAGGCCGGCGTCCTGAACGTCGTTGAGTCTGGCGGCCAGGTGCGCCGCGCCCCGCACGGCCGCGTCCAGGTACTGTTCCTCACCAGTCGCGTGGTGGAGTTCCAGGGCGAAAAGGAGGACGCCGGGCGAGTGTGTATACAGTGTGTAACCGACGGATTCCGGGTCGGTCGGGTCGGCGGGCCAGGTGGCGCCGTCGGGGGTGTCGATGCGGGCGGCGTCGACCCACCGCCAGGCCTCCAGCGCGAACTGCAGCCAGGGGCGCTCGGCGGTGGAGCTGTGGCCGAGAGCGCGGAGCAGGCCCGGGGAGAGGGCAAGGGCCGCCGCGCCCCCCGCGGCCGCGGAGATGAAGCTGCGTCGGGACGGCCCGTTGGCACACAGTTCGCACATGCCGGTTTCTCCTGGGGTTTCCCCGTTCAGTTTCCGGGTGTGTTCGCCACGCCGGGCAGCTCGCCCGGCTCGTCGTCCCACCACCACAGCGGCGCGATTTCGCGGTCGCCCGGATAAACCTCGGCGAGCGTGTCGGCGTCGTACAGGCGTCCGTTCATCATCACCATGTGAATGCGGTTCGTGTTGCGGAGGTCGTCCAGCGGGTTCGCGTCAAGGATAACCAGATCGGCCAGCTTCCTGGTCTCGATCGTGCCCAGATCCTCGTCCAGCCCGATCGCTTCGGCGCCCATGATCGTCGCCATGCGGAGCGCGTCGAGTTCGCCGATGCCGCCGGCAGCCATCGCCCACAGCTCCCAGTGGAACCCGAGCCCCTGCAGCTGTCCATGGCTGCCCACCCCCGCGCGGCCGCCCGCTTCGACAAGGTCCTTCACGAAGAGGGCGTGGTCGGCGAAGACGTGCTCGTCGTCGCGGAACCACTGGCCGCGGCGGCGCGTTGCACCGTCGACCACGGAGTGGGGCACGAACCGGCGAAGCTTGGCGTCGTCGTGCGGGTTTTCGCGGCTGTAGAAGTAGTTCTCGGCCCAGGGCCCGCCGTAGGAGACGAGCAGGGTGGGCGAGTAGGCGCGCTCCTGCGCCTTGAAGAGCTGGACGTAGTCGTCGTACACGGGGTAGATGGGGATCGAGTGCTCCAGCCCGGGGTAGCCGTCGATCGTCTCGTTGAGGTTCTGGCGAATGTTGAGAGACCCCTCGGTGGTGGGCATGAGGCCCAATTCGCGCGCCGCCATGATGATCCACTGGCGCGACTGGCGGTTCCCGGCGACGTACATCTTGATCGTCTTGGTGTCGAAGTAGTTCGCGTACTTGGACAGGATGTCCCTCGCCTTCTCCTCGGAATCGATCATGTGCTGCCAGAAGACGCCGGGGCCGGTGGAGTACACGCGCGGGCCGACCAGGTCGCCGGTGCGGACGAGGTCGGCGTAGCTGAGGACGTCGGTGGTGCCGGTCTGGGGGTCGCGCGTGGTGGTGACGCCGTAGGCCAGGTTGGCGAGGTAGGGCCAGACGTCGGAGCGGTGCAGGTTGCGTGCCGGCCTCATGTGGGCGTGCGTGTCGACGAAGCCGGGCACGATGGTCTTGCCCGCGAGGTCGATCACCCGGGCGTCGGCGGGTGCGTCCAGGGAGCCGGACGGCCCCACCGCGGCGATGCGGTTGTCGCGCACCAGAATGTCGCCCCGCTCGATCACCCCGGCGCCGGCGACGGTGACGACGCGCGCACCGGTCAGCAGCGCGGTGCCGCTGGGGATATCCCGCGCCGCTTCGATCTCGATCCAGACCTCGGCGGGTTCGTAGCCGGGTTCGTCCTCGTCGCCCTGACCCTCACCTTCCTCCTCCTCGCTCTCCTCGGCGGCTTCCTCGGCCTCGCGCGCGGCCTCCTCGAAGGCCTCCGCCTCGTCCAGGTCGTACGTGAAGAACGCGCGGCCCAGCGACCAGTGCACGGCGCGGCCGCTTGCCGCCCAGGCCGGGAATTCGCCTCCCATGTCCGTGAGGCGGCGGGCCGGCACGGCGGCGTTGTCCGGATTGCCGACGTTGATCAGGGGCGCCTCGCCACCCACCAGCGGGACGGTCGTGGTGTAGATCTGACCTTCGATGAGGGCCATGACCTGGTCGCCGCGCGGCGCCATTCGCAGCACCGAGGGCGTGAGCGCGTTCTCGGACCCCGGCGGCGTGGGACCGCGCACGCGCACGTGCCGGCGCTCGTCGGTCCCGTCCCAGCGAATCGAGACCAGGACGTCCGGGCCGCGCTGCAGGTAGATGCGGTCGGCTGAGGGGCCATCCATGCCGCCTGCGCCGCTGCTCCCGCCCACCCCCTCGGCGAAATGCGGTCCGCCGCGGCCGTCGACCGGGGCGATGACGGTGGCTGAGCCCGGCCCGTCGCCGTCAGCAACCCATACGATCTCGGCGGGGGCCGGCCCGCCCGATCCGAAACCGCCGGCCGATTCCTGGAAATCGCGGGCGTAGCCTCGCAGCGCCACGATCCGGTCGCCGGCCGGGGACCACGCGGGCGTCACGTACACGGCGGCCATCGTGGTCAGCTGGACCGGAGTCCCGCTTCCGTCCGCGCGCGTCCTGAACAGGTGCCCGCCCTCGCCGTCCCAGGTCGCGTAAACGACCCGGTCGCCGTCCGGGGACCACGCCGGGTAGTGCTCCGACATGTCGGAATCGGTCAGTCGGCGTGGGTCGGATCCGTCCGCGCCCGCCACCCAGAGACGGTCCAGCGCCGTGAACACGATGCGGGAGCCGTCGGGCGAGGGGATCGCGTCGCGGATCTGGCGGACGGTGAAGGTGGGGGTGTCCTCGATCGGGTAGTCGAAGTCGACGACGGGGCCGAGCGCGAGGTCGTATTGGACCCGGAAGGGGATCTCCTCCGCGCCGCCCTGCTCGATGTCCAGCCTCCAGATCCTGCCGCCGTAGCTGGTCACGAGATGGCGCGAATCGGGGGTGAAGGACATCCCGGGAAGCACGTCGAGGGTCGCGCGCGACTCCTGGTCGTCGTGCTGAACGGGGTGGGCGAGCCAGCGTTCGTCGCCGGACGCGAGGTCGCGGATCCGCAGCCCCGTGCGCGAATCGTGGCGCGTGCCGTAAACGAGCCAGCGCCCGTCCGGTGACAGGGTGGGGCGCACCCCCGAACCGAAGCGCGAGGTGCGGGTGTAGGTCTCGCCGGTCTCGCGGTCGTAGACGGCGAGCTGGTACTGCGGCAGCTGTGCGTTGTACGTCCAGTCGCCGGTGCGCCGCGCGTGCCAGATGTAGCGGCCGGAAGGTTCGAAGGCGGCCCCTAGCGTCTTCAGGTTTTCGGGCTCGTCGATCAGCTGCACGCCCGAGCCCCCGTCCACGTGGTACAGCCAGAGCTTGGGCAGGCCGCCGCCGCGGAAGCCTCCCTTCGACGCCACGATGTAGTCACCGTCGGGGGACCAGTCGGGCGACTCGGTCCGGTTGGACGCGCCCTTCGTCACCTGGATGGTGTCCGATCCGTCCATTGACATGACCCAGACGTTCTGGCCGCCGCTGCGGTCCGACGTGAAGACGATGCGCGAGCCGTCGGGCGAGAACCGCGGCTGGGCGTCGAAGGCCATGCCGGAGGTGAGCTGGGTGGCGTCGCCGCCGGTGATTGGCACCGTGAAGAGGTTCCCGAGGTGGTCGAAGACGATGGTCGCGCCGTCGGGGCTTACGTCCAGCGAGATCCACGAGCCGACGGTCATGTCGATCGCGAGCGTGCGGTCGACGGGGAGGGGGAGAGCGGTGTCCCCGTCGCCGTCGGACTCCTGGGCGAGGATGCCGGTGGGGATGAGGAGCGCGGCGGCGAGGAGAGGGGTCCGCATGATGGTACAGCTCCCTTGATGGCACATGGGTGCGGTGGACTCGCGAGCATGGTGGCTCGCGGCCTAATATGCGGTCGCGAGTCGCTCGGCGGCTACCATGGGGCGCGGTGCCGGGGGGATCCCGGGGGCGCGATCACTTCATCGAGACGAGACCCCGATGACGGACCTTGGGCTTTACAGGCTCTACGACCTCCTGTTCGTGGCGTTCCACACGGCGCTCATCGTCTTCAACATGTCTGGCTGGGCCTGGCGAAGGACCCGGCGGCTCCACCTGTTGACCATCTCCGCCACCCTGCTTTCGTGGTTCGGGCTCGGGATCGTGTACGGGTGGGGGTACTGTCCGCTGACGGACTGGCACTGGCAGGTCAAGCGGGCGCTGGGGGAAACCGGCCTGCCGGCGTCGTGGGTGAAGTACTACCTGGACCAACTCACGGGCCTGGCCTGGCACGCGACGCTGGTCGACGGCCTGGTCATCGGCGTGGCCCTGGCGGCACTGGTGCTGTCGGTCGGGCTGAATCTCCGGGATCGTCGGCGACTTGCGCCGGTGTCCGCATAGGACAGATTAGCCGTCGTCTCCTGAAGAGAAGAACACCCAGACCTAATCCGGGGAGGATTCGATCTTGAACGCAATCAGACATGGGCCGGTCCGCTCGGGGCCGCCGTTCGCCGCCGTCCTGTGCGCCATGGCCCTGTTGGCCGCCTCGCCCGTGGTTGCCCAGGAATCCGACGCTGCCCCCGCCCGCTGGGAGTCGAGCCACTCGATCATGGTCGGCGGCGAGACCGTCGAGTACGACGCGGTCGTGGCTTCGACCACCCTGACCAACGACGACGGCGAACCGGCGGCCGAACTCTTCTACACCGCGTACTTCCGCACCAACGGAGCCCCTTCGCGGGAGCGGCCGCTGGTCTTCTCCTACAACGGGGGTCCCGGCTCGGCGTCCTTCTGGCTCCACATGGGGATCATGGGGCCGCGCCGGGTGGTCACGCCCGAGGTGGGCCCGCAGGGCGCGCCCCCGTATCCGCTTGAGGACAACGACTACACGATCCTGGACGTTGCGGACATCGTGATGGTCGACCCTATCGGAACCGGTTTCAGTCATTTGCTCGGCGACACTCCCGGGTCCGACTACTGGGGCATCGACGAGGACGCGCGCTCGCTGACGCAGTTCATCAGGCGCTTCCTCAGCGAGTACGAGCGGTGGAACGCGCCGCGCTACCTCCTCGGCGAGAGCTACGGCACGACGCGCTCGGCCGTCCTGGCCCGCCACCTGCAGGGCGCGAACATCGACCTGAACGGGATCGTGCTGGTCTCTGCAGTGCTCCAGTTCAACACGATCCAGTTCGCACCCGGGGACGACCTGCCCTACATCGTGAACCTCCCCTCCTACGCGATCACGGCACGGTACCTCGATGCCCTGCCGGGCCCCAACCCGCCCGACCTGGAGGCGTTCATGGCCGAGGTGGAGGAATGGTCCCTGACCGAGTACGCGACCGCCCTGCTGGCCGGCGGCACCCTCGATGGGGACACCCGCAGCCGCGTGATCGACCGGATGCATCGTTACACGGGACTCAGCCACGACTTCATCGACAAATCGGATTTGCGCGTGACCGCGCCCGCCTTCGAGGCGGAACTGTTGCGCGACGAGGGGCGGATCGTCGGACGCCTGGATGCGCGTTTCACGGGTCCGGCCGGCGACGTGCTCGGCGGGCGGCCGTCGCACGATCCGCAGTCGACGGCGATCAGCTCGGCGTACACCTCCGCGTTCAACAGCTACGTGCGCGACGAGCTGGGCTACGACGGGGAGCGGGAATACGTACCCAGCGGCGGCACCCGCAACTGGAACTGGGGACGCCTTGGCGGCGGCGGGGGCACACCCAACGTCTCGCCGGATCTCGCGACCGCCATGAAGCGCAATCCCAGCCTGGAAGTCCTGCTGATCAATGGCATCTACGACCTCGCGACGCCTTATTTCGCGGCGGTCTGGGCCATGGATCACATGGGTCTGACCCCGGACCTCCGGGACAACATCGAGCGCGCCGACTTCGCCGCGGGTCACATGATGTACGTCGAACAATCGCTGCTGCCGCAGTGGAAGGAGACGCTGGACGCGTTCATCCTCCGGACCTCCGGGCGGCCGGTGCCGGTGTCGCAGTAGGCTGGCCGGGACCGGACCGAATCACGGCATTCGAACCGCCGCCGTCCGCCCCCGATGCCGCTGACCGCGCTCGCCCTGGTGCTGGGGGCCGGGTTCCTGCACGCGTCGTGGAACCTCATCCTCAAGCGCACGAGCGAGCGCCTGCTCGTCACGTCCTGGGGACTGCTGCTCGGTGCGGTCATCTTCCTGCCGGCACTCATCCAGGCCGGGCCGCCTCCCCCACGGGTATGGCCCTACGCGGCCGCGAGCGCCGCCGTGCTGCTCGGGTACTACACCTGCCTTGCCCGAGCCTACGATCGCGGCGCCTTCTCGCTGGTCTACCCGGTCGCGCGCGGCACGGCGCCGGCCATGCTGACGATCTGGGCGATCGTCTTTCTAGGCGAACGGCCGAGCGCGGTGGGCATTGCGGGTATCGGGTTGATCCTCGGCGGGCTCGTGGTGCTCGGTGGCGCGCCAATGCTGGTCGGACGGGGCGGAGAACGCGGCTGGGAGGCGGTTCGCACGCACGCGCGCGGCAGCGGTACCGCCTTCCTCGTGGCGCTGCTCGTGTCGGTCTACACCGCGATCGATGGCGCGGCGGTGCGACACTGGACGCCGATTCCCTACCTTGTCGTGGTGTTCGCACTGGCGGGAGCCGCCCTGATCCCCGTGCTCGCGCTGCGCTATGGTAAATATGTGTTTACCGTGTTGCGCACGCACTGGGTCCCGACCGTCGTCATCGCAATCATGACCCTGGCCGCGTACTCCCTGGTGCTGAATGCCTTTCGCATCGCCCCGGTCAGCTATGCCGGGGCCGCCCGGGAGATCGGCATCGTGTTCGCCGCCCTGGCAGGGTGGCTCTTCCTCGGCGAGCGCTTCGGCGGTGTGCGCACGCTCGGCGCGGTCACGGTCTTCCTCGGGATCGGCCTGCTGGCGGCGGCGTGATCTTCCGGCCGGTGACCCCGGAGCGCTGGACGGACTTCGAGCGCCTGTTCGGGGCTCGCGGGGGACCGAAATACTGCTGGTGCATGGCATTCCGCAGGGACGCCGCCGGCAGGGTTCCGCGCACGAACGCCGAGCGCAAACAGGCGATGGGGTCGAAGATCCGGTGCGGAACGCCGGTGGGGATTCTGGCCTACGACGAGGGAGAGCCGGTGGCGTGGTGCTCGGTCGCGCCCCGGGAGACGCTTGCAGTGTACCGGGGGCTCGAGTGGCCGGAGGGCGACAGGTCCACGGTGTGGTCGATCACCTGCTTCTACGTGAAGCGCGGGATCCGGCGAGCGGGTGTCATGTGCCGCCTGATCGACGAGGCGGTCGCGCATGCCGGCCGCAGCGGGGCCACGGTCGTCGAGGCTTATCCGGTGGCGCCCGACTCGCCCAGCTACCGCTTCTGCGGCTTCGTCCCCGTGTTTGCCGCGCACGGCTTCGTCGAAGTGGGCCGCGCCGGGTTGCGGCGCCATGTGATGAGACGGGAGTTGCGCCGGAGCGGCATCGGCTGAGATTGTGGGACTTGTCCATTGTCACGGCGGGGAGGGGGAAGGGGAGGTGTGTGGTGTCACGGCAGCGCGTGAAGTCGTTCGGCGAATTGCAGCAGCAGGGGACCGGCAGGCGGTGGGAGGGTGGAGGTCACGAACTGCGCGTCGGCGCATCGGTCGCTCCGCACGCGGGCCGCGCGCCGTTGCGGCTTTGCCGCGACATCGTGCTGGAGTGGCTGCGGAACAGTCTCCAGGAGGACCTTCCCCGCAAGGCAGCGCGGCATCGGGGGTTTTCGCTCCGGACCGGCACGGCGGTGTGCAGGGGCGTCAGGGTCCGCGACGGCGACGGTGACCAATGGGGCGTGATGATCGAGCGAAACCCCGCCCCGGATCGCGAGATCGCGTCCGAAATCGTGGTATCGGGCTTGGCTGCGCGGCCAGTCGTGATCGGCATCCGGGTCGTGGACCGGTCGATCGCTCCCGGTGACGTGGAGAGGGAATATCCCGCGGACCTGCTCGCGGCGCTGGCGGCCCGGATCCCCCTGCGGCAGGGTGGGCGCAGGCTCGCCTGCGAGCCCGTGACCGTGGAGTCGGAGCAGACGATGAGGGGCTTTCTGGCGCTGCTGCTGGATCCGGCTCGCCAGACGCCCTTTGCCGTCCTCACGCTGCCTTCCGACGCGGACGATCGCGCCGCCGTCGAGACGCACGCCCATGCCCTGGCGCGAGCGGTCACCGGACTGGCCGTGGTATGGGTGTTGCCGCCCGCGATGACCTTTCGCCTGACTGAGCGCGTCACCAGGCACCTGTCGGTGTTCAACGGCGCGTGGCGACTCTACATGCCGGGGTTTGGCACGGGCTCGTCGAAGAGCGACCATCCCCTGATCCTATGGGACCGGTTGAACGAGGAGGGCGGTGTCGCACGTGCGACCGAGCGCCTCCTGCGCGCGTCGGCCGAGGCGGTCCGGAACGCTGGAGGCGGCGACCACGCCCCCACTTACGCGGAACTGGAGCGCGAGGCCGCCCGCATGACGTCGCGACGGGGAGGTCTGGTGTCGTTCCTGCGCAGATCGGTCTGGGGCGGGGCGGATCGGGTCGCGGTTGTTCGCGAGCCGCCGCCGCCGCCCGCGCCCACGTCGCCGCCCGCGCCCACGTCGCCGCCCGCGCCCGCGCCCGAGTCACCGCGCCCGTCGCGCCGTCTCAGGGCGGCCAGGGAGACCGCGACCGCCCGCGCAAGGCGCTATGAGCGGGTGAAGAAGCGGGTTGTCGCGGTCGAGCAGGAGCGGGACGAAGCCCTGAAGCGCGCCGAACAGCTCGCTGGCCTGGTCCGGATCCTGGGCGGAGATCCGGACGCCGGGATTCCATTCCCCACAACCTGGGCGGAATTCCCCGCCTGGTGCGACGAGAGCCTGCGCGGTCGCCTCGTTCTGACCGGCGCGGCGCGGCGAGAGCTGGACGGCGCCCGCTTCGCCGATGTGGATCTGGCGGCCCGCTGTCTCAACTGGCTCGCGGGAGATTACCGGACCGGCAGACTCAACGGTGGCAACGCCAGCCTGCACGGACGGATCGACGGCATCGACGGCGCGTTCAACGTGCCCTGCGGACGTGACAGCTTCGAGCACTTCTGGGATGGTCGCCGCCACACCGTGAACTGGCACATCAAGCGGGGCGCCAATACGCGCGACCCCCGCCGCTGTCTCCGCATCTACTACTTCTGGGACGAACACGCGCGGCAGGTGGTCGTCGCCGCGATGCCCGGCCACAGGAGGAACGCGTTGTCATAGGGCCGAGGGCCTGCCTCCTCCTGCCACGCGCCTCTTCTCCTCCTCCAGCGCCCCCAGCGGTACCCCGTCCGTGATCCACGACGGCGCCGGCTTACCCTTCAGGTAGTGCCCGAACCACTCCAGGATGCGCCGGTGGTAGTCCTTCTGGTTGGCCTCCTGCCGGAAACCGTGATCCTCGCCCTCGTACACCAGCAGCACCATCTGCCTCTCCGCCCGCCGCGCGAAGTTGAAGAACTCCGTCCCCTGGTCCCAGTCCACGACCCCGTCCTCGTTCCCGAACGCCATCAGCAGCGGCGTCTCCATGTTGTGCACCTCGTGGATGGGCGAGTTCCGCCGGTGCGCCTCCGGATCCTCCCAGAACGGCACCTCCATCCGTGCCTGTCCCGTCTCCCAGTGGCTCACCTCGGCGATCCCCGGGTTCCAGTGCAGCTGGCCCATGAAGCTCACGAAATCCGTGAGCGGGGCGCCCGCGACCGAGGCCGCGAAGATGTCCGTCCGCGTGGGCAGGAACGTCGCCTGGTAGCCGCCCCACGAGTGCCCGATCAGCCCGACCGCATCGGAATCCGTCACGCCCATCTCGACGGCTTTTGCCACGGCCGCGCGCACCGATTCCAGCGCGCTCACTCCCGGGTCCCGCGCGCGGTACACGATGTCGGGCAAGAGCACCGCGTACCCGTGCTGCGTCCAGGCCGTGTAGTTGTAGTAGTCGCGCTCGCTGGGAACGCGGAAGAAGTGCATTTGGGGAGACAGCATCTCGTAGGTGTACACGATCGTGGGGACCGCGCGTCCCTCTTCGTGGTTCGCTGGACGAAGGAGTACGAACTGGAGGTCGCGGCCCGATTCGCTCACGAAGTCGACCAGTTCCGCCCGGCCCCACGCCACCTCTTCGACAAACGGGTTGATGGCCGTCGCCTGGGTGGGGTCCGCAAGGCCGGGGCCCGCGACGAAGAGGTCGGGCGGGTCGCCGAAGGACTGGGCCGTGTACATCATCGCGGCGGTGCTGTCCGCGCGAACGAGGCCGCCCAGGAACGCGTCGTCCAGGATCAGGGTCTCGGCCGCGCCCGCCCCGCCGCGCGCTTCCGCCCAGCCGTCCGTGAGGCGGGCGTAGCCACGCTGTTCCGTCTTCTCGTTGTAAAGGGACAGATACGGGCGCGAATCGGGATCGATCCCGGGCTCGTCGTCATCGGCGGCGACCCGCGCCACGCGGTGCGTCGTCCCCGTCTCGGTGCCCCGGGTCAGCCGCTCGCCGCCCGAGCCGTCGGGGGCAACCCGCCAGATGTCGTGCTTGCCGTAGAGCAGGACCGCGTCGTCGTCCTCCAGCCAGGCGCCCGGACCGAAGCCGTGCGGCGGGATCACGTCGGTGGGCGTGTCGTAGTCGGTGTTGGCGAAGTTTTCCGTTAACCCTGACGTTACGTCAGGGTCAAGGGGGGAGGGAATCAAGGCAAGGAATCGTCCAAAGTCAACTGGGACTGCACGATCTGCCATCCTTGCCGCTGGGGCGGGTCTGACGCCGCCCTCACGGAATAGCGGGAGAATCGCCATTGGATGGCGGGAATCAGGGCACTCCGATTCTGTCGCGGTAGAGTCTCGACGACCGCACTCGGTCCGTCCCAACCGGGCTGGCTGTGCTTGCGCGAACCATCGAAGCGAGTCCTCCGCACCTCGACTCACGGCTGACGCCGCACAGCACCGTCGAGGCGACGGTGCGCGTACGAGGCGAGAGTAAACAGATCGAGCGCGTCCTCCTCAGACATTCGCCATGCGACGCGCGCCGCGTGGGCTGTCGGATTGCGAAAGGTACCGAACATGCCTATGAGCAGATTCGCGAAGCCACGTTGCTCGCCTTTGTGTGGTTCACTGACCAAGGCATTGATGCGCAACACGGGGCTGTTGCCCGTCAACGCTTCCTGAACCAGACCCGCGCCGTCGCTCGTCAGCCCTGTCTTGTTTCGGATTTTCTCGGCGACACTCTTGGTTGCCTCCAGGACTGCGTGGAACGGGTTGTCTCCGAGGAATTCAGCCGAGCAGTAGTGGAGAACGTCTGGATGGACCCCTCTTCGCTCAAGCGCTGATCGAAGACGGTTCGCGCGCCGCTGCGCTTCCGGCAGAGACGCAGCCCTTTTTGTCCTGTGGAACTTCCCGTCCTCCCCGAACTTCAATCCATCATAGAGGAGTAGGGCCACGTTGACTTGATCGCGGCGATCTTCAAGTCTCGCAGAATCCCCTTGATATCGGGCCGGCTCCAAGGCATAGCGAATGAACGCTAGTACACGGTCGCCGGACTGCGTCCGGTTCTGCTCTTCGGCCAATGCGTTAAACAGGCGCCTCCACTTCGTCATGGTGGGAGCCACGTCCACTACTCGCACTTGGCCGAGAATGCCGCCAATCTCAGATCCCGTCAGACCTTCGTTCGTGTCGGCCAATACTTGACAAATGGCTTCCAACTGACCTCGCGAAAACGGCTTGCGTTTCCTACGTGCCGACATTCCTATCCCCTATTCACCTGTCTGTTTCTGTGGCGGGAGATCGAAGCTATCTGGGCGGCGACTCCCACTGCCGATGGTACGCGACGCGCTCTCATACCACCCATCCAGCAGACAGCACCTCGGCTTGTTCGAGCACCGTCCGGGTCGCCTTCGCCTGCTTGTCGGGCGGGTAGCCGTGCTTCCGCAGGATGCGTTTGACCAAGCGGCGGAGATTGGCGCGCACGTTCTCGCGAAGCGTCCAGTCGATTCTGACGTTCTTGCGCACCGTTTCGACCAGCTCACGTGCGATGGCGCGCAGGGTCTCGTCGCCGAGCACCTGCACGGCGCTGTCGTTCGTCTCAAGCGCATCGTAGAAGGCAAGTTCGTCCTCGGAAAGCCCGAGCGCTTCGCCGCGGGCATTGGCCTCACGCACCTCGCGGGCAAGCTGGATCAGTTCCTCGATAACCTGCGCGGCCTCGACAGCCCGGTTCGCGTAGCGGCGGACGGTCTGCTCCAGCATCTCGGCGAAGGATCGTGCCTGGACGACGTTCTTTCGCTTTTGGACGGCCAGTTCTCCCTTGAGCAGCTTCTTCAGCAGTTCGACCGCCAAGTTGCGCTGCTTCATCCCCCGCACCTCGGCCAGAAACTCCTCGGACAGGATCGAGATGTCGGGTTTCTCAAGACCGGCTGCCGCGAAGATGTCGACGACGCCCTCCGACGCCACGGCTCGCGAGACGATCTGTCGGATGGCGTAATCGAGCTCCTCCTCGGGGCGCGGCTCACCTTGGGCGCGCTTGGCCAGCACCGACCGGACGGCTTGGAAGAACGCCACGTCGTCGCGGATTCGGATCGCCTCCTCGTGAGGCACGGCGAGCGCGAAGGCCTGAGAAAGTTCGCGCACGGCCCGGAGACAGCGTGCTTTGCCGTCCTCCTGTGCAAGGATGTGTTCCTGCGCGCCCGGCAGCAGGGTAAGCCGCTCCGCCTCCGTTCCGCTGATCCACTTGGAATAGTCGAGTCCGTGGAACAGCCCTCGGCACACTTCGTACTTCTCCAGCATCACCGCCACCGCCTCGGATTGATCGACGGTGGTCCTGCCCGTGCCTCCGCTCTCGGTGTAGGTGGCGAGAGCGCGCTTCAGTTCGTGGGCGAGCCCGAGGTAGTCGACGACCAAGCCGCCCGGCTTGTCCCGGAAGACCCGGTTCACCCGCGCGATGGCCTGCATAAGCCCATGCCCGCGCATCGGCTTGTCGACGTACATGGTGTGCAGGCTCGGCGCGTCGAAGCCGGTCAGCCACATGTCCCGCACGAGCACGACTCGGAGCGGATCGCCGGGATCGCGGAACCTCTCCGCCAGTGCCTCGCGGCGCGCCTTATTGCGTATGTGCGGCTGCCAGCCGGGAGGATCCGATGCGCTGCCGGTCATCACGACCTTGAGGCGACCCTTGGTGTCGTCCTCGTGGTGCCAGTCGGGTTGTAGACGGGTCAGTTCGTGGTAGAGGTCGATGCAGATGCGGCGGCTCATACAGACGATCATGGCCTTGCCGTCCATGGCCTCAATTCGGCGGTCGAAGTGCGAGATAATGTCCTGGGCGATGAGCTTGAGGCGGTGCGGAGATCCCGCGACGGCCTCCAGTTGAGCCCACTTGGTCTTAAGCTTCTCCTTGCGTTCGACTTCCTCGCCCTCGGTCGCCTCCTCAAAGTCGGGATCGATCTTCGGCCGTTCCGCCTCGTCCAGCGCCAGCTTCGCGAGCCTGCTCTCGTAGTAGATCGGCACGGTGGCGCGGTCCTCGACCGCCCGCTCGATGTCGTAGACGCTGATGTAGTCGCCGAACACGGCCCGTGTGTTGGCGTCCTCCAGTTCGATGGGCGTGCCGGTGAAGCCGATGAACGAGGCGTTCGGGAGCGCATCGCGCATGTGGCGGGCGTAGCCGTCGATGAAGTCGTACTGGCTCCGGTGCGCCTCGTCAGCGATCACCACGATGTTGCGGCGCGGCGACAACTGCGGATGCCGGTCGCCCTTCTCTTCCGGCAGGAACTTCTGGATCGTGGTGAACACCACGCCCCCCTGCTCGACGCCTAGCTTAGCCCGCAGGTCGGCCCTGTTCCGCGCCTGGGCCGGAGTCTGCCGCAGCAGGTCGTGGCAGCGGGAGAAAGTGCCGAAGAGTTGATCGTCGAGGTCGTTGCGGTCCGTCAGCACCACGATCGTCGGGTTCTCCATCATCGGCTCCCGCGCAATCCGTCCGGCGTAGAAGGCCATCGTCAGGCTCTTGCCCGACCCTTGGGTGTGCCAGACGACTCCGATGCGCCGGTCGCCGGGATCACCGCCCGGCTGTCTGCCGGTCTCGTACCGGCCCCCGGGGTCGGCCACCCACTTGGCTTTCTGATGGAGCATCACCGCGCGGAGCGTTTCAAGGACGGCCGTCTCCACTGCGTGAAACTGATGATACCCGGCCATCTTCTTGGCCAGCTTGCCGCTGCCGTCGTCGTCAAAGACGATGAAGTCCCGGACCAACGTCAGAAACCGGTCACGCTGGCACGTTCCTTCGAGCATCACCTGCAACTGGGGTAGATGCGGGCTCGCGAGCGTTTCCCCAGTGATCGTCCGCCATGGCTTGAACCACTCGCGCCCGGCTGTCAGCGTGCCCATGCGCGCGTCGATTCCGTCCGAGGCGATAAGAACGGCGTTGAAGGCGAACAGGTCCGTGAGTTCGGCCTTGTAGGTCTGGATCTGATTCCAAGCCGTCCAAACCGTGGCCTTCTCGTCCGCCGGGTTCTTGAGTTCGATCAAGCCGAGCGGAAGGCCGTTGACGAACAGCACGATGTCTGGGCGCCGCTCATGCTCTCCCTCGACGACGGTGAACTGGTTGACAGCGAGCCAGTCGTTGTTCTCGGGGTTCTCGTAGTCGAGGACCGAGATCTGTGCTCCGCGCACGGCACCCCCGGCGGTCCGGTACTCGATGGTCACTCCGTCCACGAGTAGGCGGTGGAACGCACGGTTTCTGGCTTCCAAGGTGGAGCCCGCTGGCCGGATGAGCTTGCGGAACGCGGCGTCCAGGCCTCCGGGGGGCAGGTTGGGGTTCAGCAGGTCCAGGGCGTTCCGCAACCGCTGTTCCAGAACGGTTTCGCGGTAGTCGCTTCGTTCTGCTCCAGACCCGTACGGGGCAATGCCGGGACCGTGGCCCACCTCCCAGCCGAGGCCTTCGAGCCATTCGAGCGCGGCGGCCTCGACGGTGGATTCTGTAACACGCACCGTCAGGCCCACGCTGTTCCGGGCTTCGCACCAAACCGCTCCGGTCGTCGACTTGCACAGGCGCACACGCCTCGGACCCGGTACATCGCCTCGCGCGCGACGAAGGCCTTCATGAGTCTGCCTCCCCTGAGAGCACTCCCCACAAACGCTTGTATCCGCCCCCCGAAAGAGCGGAACCCTCCGGGCGGGCACGGCGCCATTCGCCATCGCTGAGGCTCTTCAGGAACTCGCGCGCCTGGACAACGGAGTACCGGCCATCGTCTTCGCCGACTGTCTCGCGGTACAGCTTCCCAAGATTCTCTGCCACACTGCGAGGCGCCGCATTCATGCGCATCAGAACGGCATCTTCTGTCCGGACACCGTGGTAGATCATCGCCGGAAGCGCATTGATTCTGCGGTGCTCGGCTTCGGATAGGCTCTCGAAGTCGAGATCGGACACACGGCTTAACGCGGCAATTCCCCAAGTCCCGCTGTTGGAGATCGTCCGGTAGATCGCGCGGCAGGCATTCGTAATTGCCCGGGTTCCATCATCGTCGTCGGTTTTCCGGCTGAAGTACTTCCGAGCGATGACGTCGATGGCCTTGCCGTTCACCCAGTCGCGCGTGATTTCGGAAATCCGCACTTGCCCGTGACCTTCGCCCCGGATTTCTTCGAGTTGCCGCTTCAGTTGCGGTACGCTCAACATCACTCCGTACAGATCGGCGATCCTCCCGCCATCGCCGAACAGGCTCTCGGGAGCCCAATCCGAGGGCTTGAGTTTGGTCTCGAGCGTGCGCAGTTCCATTCTTGCTCCGGCTACACCTTCCGGGGAAAAGCCCGTCGAGTCCGCAAGTGCGGCAACGTCGCTGGGCATGTTGGCGAGCTTGTGGGCGTAAGCGCGCGTGGCCGCCAGTAACGCGTCGGCCTTCTGCCGTTGGGAAGGATCGTTTCGCAGCGAAGTGTATCCGAAGGTCTGCCGAAGAAGTTGTTCTGAGTCCGATAGTACGGCGTCCAGGTTCTTCTTTTCCGCCCAGAGATGGGCGACATAGCAACGGAAGTCCTCCCATTGATCCTGCCAAAGCAGGTCGGAGAGTCTCGCCAATTGCCCTTGCTCGGCAAGCTCGTCCAATTGCGACACCAGCCGCGACACCAGTGCGCCAGTGCTGCGGCTAACGAACTCGATGACGGATTCCGGTTTAGAGCCCGCCGCAAGGCCGATTACACCGACGCTGTCATGACCAATCCGTCCCGCCCGACCGGCAAGATTCCAGAATTCGCGCGACGACATCTCCTGTCCATAAGGGTATTTGTGCGTTTGCAGAAACACGGAGGAAACCGGAAAGTTGATGCCCTGCGCGATCGTGGTGGTCGCACATAGGATCTTCAGGGTTCCTGTCTCCGCGAGCCATTCCATCAGGGCGCGCGCATCGTCGGACAGGCCGGCATGATGGACGCCGACCCCCTTCTCCAAGGTCGCGACAAGCTGAAAGGTCGAACCAACCTCAGTCCGCAGAAAGTTCTGAACGAGCTGGATACGTCGCGGCACTGGGTCGAGCTGCGACAGGCTCTCGGCTGCCTTTGCGGCCATATTCCACACAGTGGGAATGCTGTTTGCGATAGCGATACTCGTGCCACGAGCAGACATGACCGTCGCCATTGCTGCCGTCTGGAGACCCAAGCCCTTTTGTTGGCCATTAGTGACGACTTGGCTCCTTGGAACATTGACGGGCCTCACCCCGCCCACGCGGTGAGTGCCGGTAAGCGCCATGGCTTTCGGCGTTGCCGTCAAGGTCTTGAAACGAAGATGCCACCCGGCCCGCTTGCTCTCGTCCGGAGCAGCGCCATAGAGACCGATTATTCGTTCGTTGGGCTTCCAAGGCACCGTGCCGAGACTGATGGCTTGGCCCGCATTGGCATCCTGCGCTAACCAGCGCGCAACCGATTCGGCCCCCTCCACATAGGGCATGAGGAGCAAGAAATTGGCCAACGGACAATCCATCTTGACCGTGGCAAGCAACAACTCGATGCGCAGTCCCCGGCCCTTGGTCTCGATGTTATGGGCCTCGTCCATCACCACGAGCGCCAGCGGGCGCGGCTCGACCTTCTTGTTACGGATTACGAGAGACAGTTTCTCGGGTGTGGCCACGAGAATGTGGAAGGGCTGATGCGTTTCGGTCAGCAACTCTTCCTCAAATGCATCTACTTCAACCGCCGCCGTCAGTTGTTCGACCCTTAGACCAATGGGTTCGAAATCCGTTCTCAGCCCGCGGGTGAGCTGCGCGCACAGCGCGCGCGTCGGTGCCACATAGGCAACCCAGCCGTTCACGGCATCGAACTGGTTGAGCGCTTGCAAGATGCGAAACTGGGCGAGCAGCGTTTTTCCGCCCGAGGTCGGCAAGTCGATCACGATCGCGGTCTTGGCCTGGTCAAGGAGTCCCTGTTCCAAGAGCGCCGCGCGCTGGGGCGGCAGAAGTTCGAACATCGCCCGATGTTCGCGACGCGTGAGGGAGCGGACAAAGTCCGATGTCCGTGAGTTGACAGCGCGCGTTGCCCACCACAGCGAATTGGTGACCATTATTCGCGCGGCTGCGTGCATCCAGCGGAGGATCAACTCGTGCTGCGCGTCGCCTGAGGCCTTCGCCGCTCGGATGGCGCCGTCAAAGTGCTTGTCAAGCGATCCGAGCGGGTTGGGCGGCTGCCCTTGCAGCATGTACCGGGCCACGATCTCCGTAGCTTTGGCCCAGTGATAGAGTGCCGCGAGCCGCAGGGCGATTGCCCTATCCTCTGCGGGCGAGCCGTTCTGGAGACGACCTTCCTCAAAGAGCTTTTGGTCCTCGCGTAGTCCCGCGATGATCTCTCTGATCCGGTCAAGATCGTCCCAGCCGTGCTTGCGAAACAACCGGACCCAGCAGTCAAAAAGCCGATACAGCAGCCGACGGTCCCACGGCGTCCCCGCGACGCTCGGAGGCTTTAGGGCCTCTTCATTCTCCTTGTACCAGCGGCGAAGGTCGGACCAACGATCTCCGCAGTAGGCGACGGCGGAAAGCTGCAACACAAAGAACAGACGATCGCGCGTCTTAGTTGGAACCGGCAGCAAGCGGCGGATGTCGAACACGCGGAACGATGCGGCGGTCGCTTGATCGCGCAGTTCCATGTTCCCGCCGAAAGGCCGACTCAGCTCCTCCAGCCCTTCGATCGCAGCCACCTCGAAAGCGAGCGCGGCCCGTGCAAGCAAGGCATCGTGGTCCCTGGTCCAGGAGAACGAAAAAGCGATCTGTCCGCCAACGGCCCGGTCAGCCAGACGCTCGCTCACCAGCCTTTCAGCACGCTCCAGATCATCTACGCCAATCGCAGTCACGGCCCAATGACTTTGAAGCGCGTCGAGGGCCTTCTTGGAGAGACTCATGACAGGTCTCCCCCCCTGGCCGCGATGGCAACTGCGCCGATCTCCTCAAGGCGACTGACCGGTAGGTACAACGCCAATAGCTCGATCCTCGTACCGTCGGGGCAGCCCTGGCCAAGACGCTCCACCCGCACTCTCACGTCGTCCTCGTGTGGCGAGACATCTCGCACGAGGAAGCCGAATAGTCGCACGTCGGACTTGTTGGCCAGATAGCGTTTCCCCGCTCGCTGAAAACGCTCTATCCAAGGGGCTCCCTTGGCGCGATGGCCAAGGTACTTGAAAAGGTCGTCCCGTATGGAGGTGCTGTCGCGAAGGTCTTCGAGCTGCTTCTTCAGACCCGTACGACCATACATCGCTCCCGGTGGGTGTCTGGCCTCTGTGGATGTCTTGACTTCGCCGAAAGCCAAGCAATCGCCCTGCTCATCGGCGTGCAGGCCGACTAGGTCAGCTCCCGGCAGGCTGGAACCGCGCTTTCGCTCGTCGCGTCCGTCGGGCCACGGGAAGCGGCAGTCGCGATGATCGGTCAGCCACGTCTCGGCAATCGCCTCTCCCACTCGCCAGTCCTCGATATCTCCCGGATCGGCAAGAATCCGGCGCAGGCCGTCCTGCTCGAACGCGGTGTCGACGATTCCGCGCAGTATCTCTTCGATGTCAGCCTTGCCTTCGTCGTCGAACAGCACGGCGGCCACTGGACCATCCAATGCCGCGTCGAGTTCCTCGCCGGACCACTTGAGGCCATGCCCGGTGCAGGGTGGATCCCCTAACGAGTAAACGACTTCTCCGTGCGCTACTGTCACGCTACCGCCTCCACCTTCGAGGCTTCGCGGGCGCGCATCTTGCCGGAGATGAGCTTGGGGAGAAGGGCGTCGCGAAGAGCGCCGACGGTGCGAGATTCGTGGATGTTGCCGACGATCCGAAGTAACATCGGTGAAACAATCCGCTGGAACTCGGTAGCAATCGTATCGGTGGGCCGACACAGCTCGTACCTGCTCATGGCCTTCCAACTCGTTCGAGGCATCTTCGTACCCGTCGCCGTCTGACTGGTGTGGGCAACGAACGCTGACGACGAGACATAGGCCAGGACGAGGGCGGACCACCTCCGCTGCCGTGCACCGAGCACAACGATATCTGTAGAACAAAGGCCATCCACTGGCGCGATGCCCACCTTGTGGAAGTAGGGCCTGAGCTTTCCGAACAGAATATCTCCGGCCTTGAAGACAGATTTCCTGCTGGAGACGCTCCCGGTTGCGCCCCAGTCTGATAGGGCGATTGATCCACGTGGCATGTCTGCCAACCCGATGTAGGGCGTATCGCCGGCCTCGCTCGCCGGATCAACTCCCTTCCGTCGCAAGGCCGCCATGTCGCCGAGAGTCGCGACGTCCCACCCCTCTGGGATCTCGCCCATCTCCGAAACCACGAGTCGGTCGGGGAACAGGTCGGCGAGATGGGCGGGCAGGCCGGTGTCCCGACCTTCCATCTTGGCGCGGACCGGATCGAAATCGACGAACCAAGACTTGAACAGCGCGCGCACCAGCGCCTCAAGCGTTTGGTTCATCCGGCGGTTCGCTTCGATCTTGTTGTCGAGCGTGCCGAGGATGCGAGCGACGGCACGTTGTTCGGATACGTCTTCTGGCGCCTGAACGTCGAACGCCTCGATCATCGCTTTGGTCAGTGCGTTCCGCGTTCCACCAGACCCGGCCCACGACAAGAGCTTGGCCTGAGTCTCGCGGTAGATCAGAAAATAACGGAGGAAACCCGGATCAAGCTTAGTCGGATCGGGGCGGATGATCGCCACATGCTGGTTGACCCGCGCAGGTAGAATGCGTGAGTCGACCTGGCAGGCGCGTGCGACAGAGTCGCCGGTAATGTTGAGTAGCACGTCCCTGTCTCGCACCTCCACGCCGTTGAGCTCGGAGGCATGTTGCTCACCAATGTACGCGAGGCCCTCGTGCAGGAAACCGTCATTCAGTACGTTCTGGCTCCTGATCAATGCGCACGGTCCGGTGGGCAAGTAAACATCCTTGCCGCCGCGAGGCGTCGCCCCGCTGCCGATCTTGGTGCAAACCAGACCCAGGTTCATCGATACCCAGTCGCCCGAACGACCGCCGGCTACCGCGGGATGGTATCCGTCTTCGCGGGACGACCGTTCGTGCCGCTCAAGCCGCTGCGTCACGGCGCGTGCGTCGGAATCGCTCACGCTCCCGTGCCTTCGAACCCCAACGCGTTAAGGTTGTCGATGATCACCGTATCGAGTCGAGTGCCTTCGGCCCGGTGCTCGTGGAGGTCGGCCAACAGTCGTGTCATCTTGTCCTCGAACGGCTCGCCGTTATCCTCCTGCGGTGCTACACCGACGTAGCGGCCCGGCGTCAGCACGCAGCCGTGCTCGCTGACTTCAGCCAGCGGAGCGCTCTTGCAGAAGCCGGGAACATCGGCGTAGCCGTTCCCCTCCTCGGTGGCCCGCCAAGAGTGGTAGGTGCCAGCGATCCGCGCGATGTCCTCGCCGGTCAACTCGCGGTGAGTCCGGTCCACCATCCGGCCGAGCTTCCTCGCGTCGATGAACAGGATCTCGCCCCGCCGCCTGCGACCGCGTGCCAAGAACCACAGGCAGGCGGGAATCGGGGTCGAATAGAAAAGCTGGCCTGGCAGGGCGACCATGCAATCCACGAGTTCGGCTTCGATCAGGTTCTTCCGGATCTCACCTTCGCCGGACTGGCTCGCCGACATCGAGCCGTTGGCCAGCACAAACCCCGCCACGCCCCTCGGGGCGAGGTGGTGGACCATGTGCTGCACCCATGCGAAGTTCGCGTTGCCCTTCGGCGGGACGCCGTAGCGCCAGCGCTTGTCGGAAGCGAGCCGCTCGCCGCCCCAGTCCGAGACGTTGAACGGTGGGTTGGCGAGGATGAAGTCGGCCTTCAGGTCGGGATGGCGGTTGTTGTGGAAGCTGTCACCGTGGGCGATCTGCCCTCCGATCCCCCGTATCGCGAGGTTCATCTTCGCGAGCCGCCACGTCGTGTAGTTCGATTCCTGACCGTAGATCGAAATGTCGCCTCGCGCGTTTCCGCCGTTGGCGTTACCGGTGGCATGGGCGCGGATGAACTCGACCGACTGCACGAACATGCCCGAAGAGCCGCAGCATGGATCGTAGACCCGCCCCCGATAGGGCTCCAGCATCTCGACGAGCAGTCTGACGACGCAACGCGGGGTGTAGAACTCGCCACCCCTCTTCCCCTCGGCGCTCGCGAACTGAGCGAGGAAATACTCGTAGACGCGGCCGAGTACGTCCTTGGAGCGGGCTTCGGCGTCCCCGACGCGGATGTTGCCAACCATGTCGATCAACTGGCCCAAGCGGTGCTTATCCAGCGCCGGGCGCGCGTAGTCCTTGGGGAGCACCTCCTTCAGGGCCGGGTTGTCGCGCTCAATCGCGGTCATGGCCCCATCCACGGTCTGGCCGATGGTCGGCTGCCGCGCCTGGGCCTTCAGCTTGGCCCAGCGGGCTTCCCGCGGCACCCAGAAGATGTTCTCCGCGATGTACTCGTCGCGATCCTCCGCAGCCTCCTCCCCCCAATCGGCCAACACCGCCTCACGCCGCTCCTCGAAGGCGTCGGAGATGTACTTAAGGAAGATGAGACCGAGCACGACGTGCTTGTACTCGGCGGCGTCCATCGAGCCGCGAAGCGCGTCGGCCATGGCCCACAACTCGGACTCGTAACCGGTTGTGGCTCCGCCGCTGGTCTGCCTATTGGCCACCTTCGTCAAAGTCCTCTGTTCGTCCGTGGGCGTGGATCGTGAGCGCCAGAAATATGACATGGGTCGGGTCGTCGTGCATCTTCTGGGCACCGACTTCGGGATGCGGGCGACATCCGCGTGCGGCCGCCGGGGCCGCATTGACCCACGGAGTCTTGAAACCTATCGCGGACGAAATCCGTAAGATGCCGCCCCCTCGGGTCACCGAAGGGTGAAGGGTAGCACGACTCATACGAGGCGAAACGGAGAAACGCGTAGGCAGGTTGATCCATCCCACAGCCGCCCCGATGCCCGTGTCCATGGACGGCGGCGCTAACGGTGTCAGTCACCTCTCCGGCGTCCCGGGTGCCAGGACGATCCGGCATCGCTGGCCTCTGTCCCACCGCCAGCCGCGCCTCGCGAGGTCCGTCTGAACGGGTTCCCCGGAGCGCTCGTGGAGGTGCGCCGCCACGGCATCGGTGGCGGTCGCCGCCGGGTCGCGGACGCAGCCCCCACGGGCTTCTCTGACGCCCGTTTCGTGATTCAGCCAGCCTACCCTCCGTGGCCACACTCCGTGTGTCTCCCGGAGGGGCTGGCGGGGGGCTGCGCCCCCTCTGACCCCCGCAACGGAAACGGTGCGGCGTGAGCGCCGGACGCCCCGTTTGGGTGAAGGTCCGCGCCAGCGACGCGGAGCGTGCCGAGTGGCACGCCAAGGCGCGCTCCGCAGGCTTGACGCTGTCGGATCTGGTGCGCCGGTCGCTTGACCGGGCGCGTACCTGGACCGTACCGCACGCGGAGGTCGAGCGCGAGCGCACCCGGGAAGCGGCGCGCATCGGGAACAACCTGAACCAGATCGCGCGGTGGGCCAATCGCCACAAGGGGGCGGCCGAGGCCGTCGAGGTCCTCGCCCGCCTCGTTGCCATCGAGCGGGCGCTTACGGCGCTGGCCCGCTTCGAGAGCCCGGAGGACGATGCACATTAAGTTTCTCGCGCACGGGACCGGGTCGGCGCGGGCTGCGGCCAAATACCTCCTCGGGGAGCAGGACGCGACCGGGAAGCCGCGCGAAGGCGTCGAGGTGCTGCGGGGAAACCCGGAGATGGTGGCCGCGGTCGCCGACTCGCTCGACTTCGAGCACAGGTACACGTCCGGCGTGATCGCATGGGCACCGGACGACCGCCCCACCGACGAGCAGATCGAAGCCGTCCTCGACGCCTTCGAGAAGACGGCTTGGGCGGGACTCGAACCTGACCGCTACGCATGGGCGGCGGTGCTGCACCGCGAAGAGCACGGCGGCGCCCACGTCCATGTCCTCGCGGCCCGGTGCGACCTTGAGACTGGCCGTAGTCTCAACATCGCCCCTCCCGGATGGCGGAAGATGTTCGATCCGCTCCGGGACGCCTTCAACCACGAGCACGGCTGGGGCCGTCCCGACGATCCGGCCAGGGCCAGAGTGCAGCAGCCCGGACACCGCGCCTACATCGAGGCGGCGCAGCTGCGAGCGGGGCTCCGGCTCGAATCCTCACCCCGCGACCTGATCCGGGACTACCTGATCCAGCGCGTCGAGCACGGAATGGTGAGCAACCGCCACGATGTCGTCGCCGCGCTGCGGGAGGCGGGCCTCGAAGTGCCGCGCCAAGGCAAGGACTATCGTGCGCCGTGGAAAGGCGCGTTTTCCTAGTGGGTGCGAATCCCACCCGGCAACTGTCGCTCCGGCTGGTAGCGGCCAGGGCGGTTCATGGAGGCAACGACATGGGCTGAAGCACTCTGGAGAGAAGGGCCGCCATGGGCGGCTCAGCGACCATGCAGGCCGGAACGCGAGTGAACGCCGAGCAGGCCCCGAAACGCCTAATGCGGAAGCCGACCCTTCGGTAGTCAGGGGAAGGCCGACGGCTGGCCGGGAAGAGAGCGACAAGCGCACTGGCCGGTTTCCGCCGGGGTAATGGCGCTGGCATGCATGGAAGATGGAAAGCGCAGCAACACGGGAAGCCCTGCCGGTGCCGAGCACGCGGCAACCGGAACCCCGCGAGGGGCAGGCCGGGCCGGCAGGGTGGCGGATGGGTCCGCAGTACCGGAGACGCGGGGTAATGCCCGCCGAGGGAAGGGACCCTGAGTCGGGAGCGGTACGGAACGGAGGCAGGGACATGACCACTGGCGGGAGCCTAACAGGGTCGGCGAGCGTTCGGAAACTCCAGACCGTGCTACATGCGAAAGCGAAGGAAGAACCTGGACGGCGCTTCCACGCCCTTGCCGACAAGGTATGGCGGGAGGACTTCCTGCTGACGGCATGGGAGATGGTCCGGCGCAACGGCGGAGCGGCTGGAGTCGATGGTGTGACGGTCGCGGATGTCGAAGCGTACGGAGTGGAGCGCTGGATCGGGGAACTGTCGCGGGAACTGAGGGAGGGCGCCTACAAGCCGAGTGCGGTGAGACAGGTGCTGATCCCGAAGAAACAACCGGGGAAGTTCCGTCCGTTGGGCATCCCATGCCTGAGGGACCGGGTTGCGCAGACGTCGGCCATGTTGGTGCTTGGGCCGATCTTCGAGGCGGACCTGGAGCCGGAACAGTACGGATACCGGCCGGGACGGAGCGCCAAGGACGCGGTCGAGCGGATACACCGCTTGGTGAACCATGGCCGCAACGAAGTGGTCGATGCGGACCTCTCCAACTACTTCGGTGAGATACCGCACGCCGAGTTGATGAAGAGCATCGCGCGGCGCGTGAGCGACGGGCGGATGCTTGGACTCGTCAAGGCGTGGCTGGAAATGCCGGTGGTGGAGCAGGACGGGGAGGGAGGCACTCGCCGCACGAACCGGGCGCGAAGAGAACGGAAGGGAACCCCGCAAGGGGCTCCGATCTCGCCGCTGCTGAGCAACATCTACATGCGGCGGTTCATCCTTGGCTGGAAGGTGCTGGGCTACGCCCGGCGATTCGGCGCGGAGATCGTGAACTATGCGGACGACTTCTGTGTGCTCGGCAAGGCCCCGGCGGCGGAGATGCTGGCGGCGGTCAACCGGCTCATGGACAGGCTGAAGCTGCCGGTCAACGCGCGGAAGACCCGATGCCTCCGATGCCCCGAGGAGCCCATCGAGTTCCTCGGGTACCGCATCGGCTGGAACTATCGCCCAATGGACGGAAGCCGGTACATCGGGACCCGGCCCAGCAAGGCGAGCGTTCAAAGCATCTGCCGCAGGATCAGCGAGCAAACGGACCGGGTGTACGTGGGACGGTCCGCCGAGGAAGTCGTAGAGCGTCTCAACCGGCTGATGTCCGGATGGGCGAACTACTTCGACCTCGGGCAGGTCAGCCCGGCCTACAAGGCTGTGGACAGGCACGCGACCCGGCGGCTGCGACAGTGGTTCCGGCGGAAACACAAGGGACGGTCGAGAAGCTACGTGCGCTTCCCCGACGAATGGCTGCGGGACCACTGCGGCCTGACGTGTCTTGGGCCAACGACCGGAGACCTTCCGTGGGCGAACGCATGATCCCGGCTGAGAGCCGGATGCGGGAAATCCGCACGTCCGGTTCGACGAGCGGGGGAGTGGAAACGGACCGCATGGGAGCCGGACTGAGCACCAAGCGAAAGCGCGGACAAGAAGCACCGGACCCTACCCGGCACCGCGCCACCCCCCGACTCCACTGACCGCGATGGACCCCGAGAGCGGGGACCGGTGGCGGCTGAAAGGAGAACTGTATGGAGAGAACTTCGACCGCGAACGATTTGACCGGCCGACTGCGGAAGCGGCTGGAGACCGAACGCAAGGAGATCGAGGAGTTGACCGCGAGCGAGCTGAAGCGGCTCGGCGAGAACTCGCGGCGCGTAGCGAGGAACGCGCTGCGTACCATCGAGCGCGATACGGAGGAGGCGACCGGGAAGATGCGCGAGTTGCTGGCCAAGGCTTGGCTCCGGCCCCTGATCGTCGGCCTGAGCCTCTGGCTCGGTTTCTTCGGCGGAAGCTGGGCGACGATGCGCTGGTTGGCGACGAGCATCCACGACCGGATCGAGAGGCTCGCCGAACTGGACTACGACATCTACGACGCGCGACAGACGCTCGCGCAACTGGAGGTGGACACCTGGGGGGTCGCGCTGCTGGAGATCGAGGGAGAGCGGGTCGTGGTACTGCCAGCGGGGACGCTGGACAATACGGGCTGGACCTGGCGCGATCAGCCTGCCGTGAAGCTGTCGAACGAGTGAAGGAGGTCTATGACCGCGTTAGAGGAGCAGTTGACGAGGGCCTTGCGGAGGTTGTCCGCGCAGTACGAGACGGAACAGCGGCGGCACTCCGCGCAGATCGAAGCCTTGCACGAGTACGCCGAAGTCTTGCGAGAATACGTCGAAGCCTTGCGGCAGCACGCCGAGCGGCAGAGCGGGGAGAACGAAGCCTTGCAGCGGCAGATCGAGCGGCTCGACGGGCAAGTGACACGCTTGGCCGAGTACTATGGGACATCCGCGACCGCGAGACCGCGCGGTCGCGGCTGGTGATAAGGCCGCCGACGCGCGGGCCAGACCGCGACGCCGGACCGAGCCGCTGATGGTCGCGTTCGCAGGCGGGAGCCGTGAGTCTGGCGCGGGCGCACTCTCTCCGCGAGCTTCCGGGCAGGCGGATCGTGCAGTCCATCGAATCGAGAGGAATCGAACGATGGCACGCACGAAACGAAGTCGGCGCTCTTACGGTGCCGGAGAATGGGGCCGAAACCGGGTCCGGGTGTTTCCTGATCCGAAGACCGGCCGATACCAGATCGAGTGGCGAGAGAACGGGCGCAGACTCACGAGGTCGCTCAAGCACCGCGACTGGTCGCGGGCCAAGAGGCAGGCCGACGAGGCCGCCGCTGGCCTTTCGGGGCTGGGGCTGAACGAACCGAAGGACGCCGAGCCCGAGCCGCTCACGCTGGGAACGCTTCTTGACATCTACGGTGAGGAGGTGACGCCGACCAAGGCGGAGACTTCTCAGAGGTCTGATCGAGCCGCAACGAAGTTGTTTCTGCGGTTCTTCGGTCGGGACCGAAGATCGGAAACGCTGTCGCGGAGGGACTGGGACCGGTTCATCCGGGCGCGGCGCGCGGGCAGGATCGGCCCGAGCGGGAGGCCCGTGTCCGATCGGACCATCGAATGCGATTTGAAGTTCCTGATCGCAGTCTTCAACTGGGCCGCGAAGTCGAGGGACGAGGCGGGACGCCTGCTCCTCAGTTCGAACCCGCTGAAGGGCCTGAAGACTCCCACGGAGAAGAACCCGGTCAGGGTCGTCCTTCTGGAGGAGGAATACCACGCGCTGCTCGGAGTCTCCCGGAAGGTGGACTGGCGGTTCCATGTCGCCCTCGTGCTCGCGCACGAGACCGGACACCGAATCGGGGCCATCCGCAAGCTCCGGTGGCCGGACATCGACCTTGAGGGCGGAGTGGTGCGGTGGCGCGCTGAGCACGAGAAGACCGGCTACGAGCACTGCACGCCGGTGACCGCCGAGGCCCTGGACGCCTTGGAAGAGGCGCGAAGGGAGAATCCCGGAAACGGGGACGCTCCGGTGCTGCCGGCATCCACGGACGCCTCAAGGTGCGTGGGCCGTTCGCTGGTCCGCTACTGGTGGAACCGAGCCGAGAAGCTCGCGGGTTTGGAACCGCAACGGGGCAGAGGCTGGCACTCGCTCAGACGCAAGTTCGCCAGCGACCTGATGGACCAGCCCCTCAAGGTGCTCTGCGAGTTGGGAGGCTGGAAGACGGCCAAGACCGTCCTTCAGTGCTATCAGAGGGCCGACGAGGACCGGCTTCGGAAAGCGCTCGCGAGCCGCCGCACCGGCGCACTCAATCCCGTTTAGCGGGAACGAATCGGCGGGAGTCCTGACCTCCAATCCCGTAACCTCAACCATCGCAATGCGATGAGAATCTGTGACCTCCCGCCGTTACGTCATGCTCGGCGCCCGTGAGGATGTTGAGCGTGTGGTACGCCGAGCCGTCCCACGAAAGCAGCCACTCACCCCCTGCGCTGGGCCACTCGTAGCGGACCCGGGTGAGGAGCGGCCGCCGCTCGCCGGTGCCCGTGTCAATGGCCCAGACGTCGTGGTAGGGGCGGCCGAACTTCGCGCCCCACGGGTAGGGTTCGTCGGTGTCTTCCAGCGCGGTCTCCCAGCCGTGCAGGAGTTGCGCGTTGGCCATGAGGTCCGAGCCGAGCACCACCACGCGGTCGTCTTCGACGTGCCAGACGGCCAGCAGGGTGCGGCTGCCGTCGCGGCCCTCGTTGACCTTCTGTTCCGGGAACAGGCGAACGTCCTTCGTGTGCCAGATCTGCAGGTCGGGCAGGTCGGGCTCCTCTTCCTCCTCCGGCGGGTCCTGTGGCGCGGCCTCCTCGGGATCGCGGGCGTCGCCGTCGCCGAGGTCGCCGCCCTCCACTTCCTCCTCCTCATCGTCCACGGGCCGCAGCCCCAGCGAGATCATGCGGCCGTCGTCGGACCATGCGGGTGCGCGGTGGCGCACGACCTCGAGCGTGTCGGGAATGCCGGCGGTGTTCGAGCCGAGGACCGTCATTTCGAGGCCGCGGTCCAGTTCGCGCCAGGCGAGCACGTCCTGGGCGGTGCCGTCGGCCGAGGCGGCGTCGCGGGAGCGGAGCGCGGCGAGGTCGTGGGAATCGTCGCGCCAGCGGAGGCTGCGGTAGGCGGACCCGGAGGCGTCGGCGGAGCGGATGGTGCCGGCGGCTGCGTCGTAGACCTGCACGCCGTTGGCCACGTCGGTGCCGGTGGCGACCGCAAGCGCCAACAGCGACCCCATCGGGCTCCAGGCCATCTCGCCCACATTGCCCAGGGTGGTTTCGGCCCCGGTGGCCAGATTGACGATGCGCACGTCCGCACCCTTGCCGGCCGGCTCCTCGGGCGTGTAGCCGCGGAGCGCGATGAAACGGCCCGACGCGTCGAAGCGGCGCTCCGAGACGGCGTCGAACTCGCGGATCTCGCCGGTTTGCAGGTCCATCACCGACGCCTTGTCGCGCACGGGTTCGTCCTGCTCCTGGAGCCGCTCGCGCTCCTCCGGCGGCAAGCCGACCGTCCAGGCCAGCCAGCGGCCGTCGGCGGAGAAGGCGGGGGCACTGCCCCACGAGAAGACGCGGGTGGAGTCGTCGGCCAGCCTGCGGACGCGGAGTTCCGAGGCCTCGTCCACGCGGGTGACCACGGACGCGACCCAGTCGCCGTAGGGGGAAAGGGCGTTCGCGCCGAGGCGTTCCCAGCGTCCGTAGTCGTCAGGTGTGACCAGGGGGAGGTCCTGGGGAGACGCGGGAGCGGGAATTGCGAGCAGGGTGGCGGCCGTCAGCAGGGCCGTGAGGTGCGGGTGAGCGTACATGGGAACTCCCGGAGCGTGCATCGTGATTCATCGTGTGCGTGCGTCCAAGCATCACTGCGGCGGCGCCAGGGCGCAAACCCGGACTGCAGGGCGGCGAAGCGGCTAACTTTCGGGCATGTACGAACGCATCGTCTGCCTGACCGAGGAACCCACCGAGATCCTCTACCGGCTGGGAGAGGATCGGCGCATCGTGGGGATCTCCGGGTTCACCGTGCGCTCGGCCCGCGCGCGCAAGGAGAAGCCGAAGGTGTCGGCGTTCACCTCGGCGAAGATCGACCGGATCCTCGCGTTGGAGCCGGATCTGGTCTTCGGCTTCTCGGACATCCAGGCGGACATCGCGGCCGAGCTGATCCGGAGCGGCGTCGAGGTCCACATCTTCAATCACCGGTCGGTGGCCGAGATCCTGCGGACGGTCCGGGCGATTGCGGGACTGGTCGGGCGTCCGGAGAAGGGCGAGCGGCTGGTGGACGAATTGCAGGCGGGCCTGGACCGGGTGGCCGAGCTCGCGGCCAGGCGGGCCGCGGCGGCGCCACGGCGGCCCCGCGTCTACTTCGAGGAGTGGTATGATCCGCTGATCTCGGGGATCCGCTGGGTGTCCGAACTGATCGAGCTGGCGGGCGGCGAGGACTGCTTTCCGGAGTTGCGCGAATGCGGTCTGGCGAGGGACCGGATCATCGCGGATCCGGACGAGGTGGTGCGGCGCGCCCCCGACGTGATCATCGGCTCGTGGTGCGGGCGCAAGTTCCGGCCCGAGCGGGTTGTGGCGAGGGAGGGGTGGGGGGGCATTCCGGCCGTGGCGGGCGGACACATCCATGAGATCAAGTCCGCGTTGATCCTGCAGCCGGGCCCGGCCGCGCTCACGGATGGGCTGGAGGCGTTGGCGAAGATCATCGGGGGGTGGCGGGGGTAGCAACCGTTCCGGCCGGCCGGGGCCGGGTCTTGCACGGCTGATGTCCGCTTGTTGTTTGCGCCCGGCCAGCCGTGCCCGTACTGTATACAAATCAGTACCCGGAGTGCATTTGGAGGTCCGCCGGCATCTGACCGGGTGACTGACTCCGACGTGACAGGACGTGTCCGTCGATTTGCGGTATTGGAAGGGACGCAGGATGAAAGGGCAGGAGCGCTTGCGGTTGCTTGACTCCATGCCCGACATGCGTCCAGGGCCCGCGACTCGCCCTTCTCTCCGCCTCTTGCGGCCCGAATCCGGATCAGCCGGATCCGCCGTCTGCCCACTCTCTTTCCGGAGGTGCACATGGGCAAGCCACGTATGAACCGCAATTTCGCCATCCTTCTCACATTCACACTGCTCCCGATCGTCGCCTTCGCCGCCGCACCAATGGATGCGCAGGCCCAGGGCGGTACGATCACGGGGCAGGTGACCGACGCCGGAACCGGGGCGCCGATCGAGCTGGCCCAGGTGACGGTGGAGGGCACCAGGATCTCGGTAACGACCACCGCCCAGGGACGCTATCTCGTGACCGGCGTGTCGGCCGGTGTTCGCACGGTCACCGTGCAGCGCCTCGGGTACTCCGACGCTTCCCAGGAGGTCACGGTCCCCGAGGGCGGAGCCGTCAACCTGGACTTCGCCCTGGCCACCGCCCCCGTGAACCTGAGCGGGATCGTGGTGACCACTACCGGTGAGCAGCAGAAGATGAGCATCGCGAACGTGATTGGGACGATCGGGGTCGATTCCATCGTGACCAGTGCGCCCATCACCAATGTGACCGATCTTCTCCAGGGCCGGGTCCCGGGCGTCATGACCTTCAGCAACGCCGGCATGACCGGCTCGTCGGCCCGTATCCGCATCCGAGGCTTCAACAGCCTGTCCCAGGACAACTCGCCCCTGATGATCGTCGACGGGGTGCGCGTGGAGAACACCACCGGCGGCGGCAGCCAGATCGGTCCCAGACAGTACAGTTCCGGCTGGACCGCGGGAGCGGTAACCGATCTGAACCCCGAAGAGATCGAGTCCATCGACGTCGTCAAGGGACCGTCGGCCGCGACGCTGTACGGGACGGATGGGGCCAACGGCGTGATCCTCATCCGCACCAAGCGAGGCCAGCCCGGCGAAGCCAGGTGGAGCGTGTATACCGAGGGAGGCCTGATCCAGCAGGCCGCCGATGTGCACGAGGGCTGGTACGCATGGGGACGGAACGCCGACGGCGCGACCATACGCTGTGAGAACCGCGTGCGTGTGGTGGGCGGCTGCACGTTGGACAGCCTCACGACCTGGAGCGCCTTCCGTGACTCCCCCGCGGCGCCACTGGGGCTCGGGCACCGCGAGCAGTTGGGCGTCCAGGTATCGGGCGGCGTCGAGCGGTTCCGCTACTTCTTCGCCACCGAACTCGAGAACGAGACGGGATACCTCGAGCTTTCCGAATCGGAGATACAGCGCAAGCAGGAGGAACGCGGTGGCGTCGAGATTCCCGGCTGGCAGAGGCGCCCAAACTATCTGAAGCGCATGACCATGCGCGGGAATGTCACGGCGCGTCTCAACGAGACCGCGGACATCAATATCTCGACCGGGGTGACCCTCCAGGAAAGCCAGATCCCGAGCAACGGCGTCTTCTGGAGAGGCAGCTGGGGACCCGGCTACAATGACAACAACGAGGGGTGGTGGCTTGGCGACCGTCCCGGGGACCTGTTTGCGACCCGGGCCGGGTCCAACATTACCCGCTTCACGACCGGGATCAACGGGAACTGGATTCCGCGGCCATGGCTGACGTTCCGCGGCACGGTCGGCCTCGACCACTCGGCCCAGTTCTCTGACAACCTCCTTCGGCGGGGGGAGGACACCTCGGGCGCTCTCAACACGGGGTTCCGCAATCACATTCGCTCCGACATCGCACTCTATACCGTCGACCTGGGATCCACCGCCGAATTCGACATCAATCCCACGGTCAAATCGAGGACGTCATTCGGGGTCCAGTACAACCGCCGTCACCAGGGGGTGGCACAGGCACGCGGTACCGATCTGCCCCCGGGGGCCCAGACGGTGAACGGCGCCGCCAACTACACCGCGTCGGAATCCAACGTCCAGTCGGTGGTGGCGGGTACGTACGTGGAACAGAACTTCGACCTGGACGGCCGTTTCTTCCTCACCGCCGCGCTGCGGGCTGACGGGGCCAGCAACTTCGGCAAGGACTTCAAGACGGCCTGGTACCCCAAGGGAGGGTTCTCCTGGCTCATATCGGAGGAGGGTTTCTTCCCTCGGGGCGCGTTCATCAACAGCCTGAGGTATCGGTTCGCATACGGGGCCTCCGGCGTCCAGCCGCAGGCGACCGACGCTCTGGCGGATGTCCGCTTCGCCAGCGTCTTCGTGAATGGCCAGTCGCGGACCGGCGCACGTCTGTTCGCGCTCGGAAACCCCGATCTCGGGCCGGAGCGAGTGACCGAATACGAGACCGGGGTCGACATGGAGCTTCTCGACAGCCGGGTTCAGCTGGAAGCCACCGCCTACTATCGGAAGAGCGTGGATGCGCTGGTTCGGCGGGCGATGCCCCGATCCATCGGCATCACCGGTACCGGGCAGCTGGATAATGTGGGTTCGGTACGAAACATGGGAATCGAGGCCGACGTGCAGGCCGAGGTCTTCAATCTGGCCGGGGCCACGTTCAGCGTGAACGTCAATGGTTCCCTGAACTCCAACGTGCTCCTCGAGCTCGCCGAAGGACTCCGTCCGCCGGAAGATCGCTTCATCAAGTTCGTGGAGGGCTGGCCGCTCTACGGCCAGTGGGATCGTCCGGTACTGGGCTGGAACGACGACAACGGCGATGGCGTCCTGCAGGCCGACGAAGTGCAGGTGGGCGATTCGATCATCTTCATCGGCAACACGAACCCCACCAGAATGCTCAACTTCACGCCGACCATCTCGCTGTTGGGTGGAAGACTGTACCTGAGTTCACTGTTCGTATACCGAGGCGGCTGGGTGCAGACGAACTTCAGTGAGCTCAACAAATGCAACTTCGGCAGCTGCCGGGCACGGAACGATCCGGACGCCCCGCTTCATTTGCAGGCACAGTACATCGCCTTCACCAAGCCCGGCCTGACCTACGCGGGATACCAGGAAGACGGGACGTTCACGCGGTGGGCGGAGGCCCTGGTGTCGTACACCTTCCAACCCGGCGCCCTCCAGCCGCTCGGACTCGGAGCCAGCAGCGCGACGGTATCGCTCAGCGCCAGAAACCTCATGCTCTGGACGGACTACACGGGTCCTGATCCGGAAGTGACCGCGAACCCATCCCTCAGCGGAAACTTCGGAACCCGCTGGGACCTGGGCTACGACAATCCCACGGCACCACCGGCGCGCTACATCATCATGCGCGTGAAACTCAACTTCTAGGAAGGAGGGACCCATGTTCAAGGACAAGAAGAAAACGCGCCTCCTTGTGGCCGTTGCCGGCATGCTCGTGATCGGTTGCGACGCACTTACGGAAGTCGACGCGCCGGACGTCGTGCAGCCGCAGGATGTCGACAACGCAGAGGGTGCCGCGTCGTTCGGAGCAGCCGCGCTCAACAACCTTTACTCACAATTCTCCGGCATGACATCGACCACCGGGCGATTCTCGGACGAGTTCTACCTCTCCGATTCCTTCAACGCCTTCGCCGCCGTCGACTACCGGGAGCAGGCCGTGACCTACACCGAGTGGGGGCCGGTGCTGCTGGGACGCGGACGAACCTTCGCACAGCTCGGCATTGACCTGTACCTGCAGCACGCCCCGGAGGAGCGGGGCGCCATCGGGCAGCTCTACGCCGTTCGCGGCTTGGCGGCACTGCTCCTGGGAGAGGTCAACTGCAACGGAACCCCGCTCAGCGAGGTGGTCGACCTGAAGCCGGTCTACGGTGGACCGATCACCAGCGACAGCATGACCACGCGGGCAGTAGCGGAGCTTGACGCCGCGCTCGAATACGCGGCCGCGGACGAGCGCATCATGAATCTCGTTGGCGTCGCTCGCGGCCGGGCACTCACCAATCTGGGACGCTTCAGCGAGGCCGCTTCGGCGGTCGCAGGCGTGCCCACCGACTACGTCTACCTCGCCGAGCTGTCCGCGGCCGGCGCCGGGCTCCAGAATCCCATCTTCAACACGAACAGCATGACGGACGTGTGGGGCGCCATCACCGTTGCGGACGGCGAGGGGAACAACGGACTCGACTTCGTAAGCGCCAATGACCCGCGCGTGCCGACCGAGCTGCTCGGGACTGGCAGGGACGGCGAGACGGAACATTACTATTTCAAGAAGTTCACGGACCGGTATGACCCGATCGTCCTGGCCTCCGGAATCGAGGCCCGGCTCATCGAAGCCGAGGCGGACCTGAAGGCCGGCGGCGGCAGGTGGCTGTCAATCCTCAACGATCTGCGGGCGGTCGCGATCGATCCGCCCCTGGAGCCGCTGATGGATCCGGGATCGCCCGACGCACGGGTGGATCTCGTGTTCCGCGAGCGCGCGTTCTGGCTCTTCGCCACGGGTCATCGCATGGGCGACCTGCGCAGGCTACTGCGCCAGTACGGGCGGTCGCAGAACGACACGCACCCCGTTGGGCACTACAAGGGACCCCAGAGCTACGGGACCGACGTGGTGTTCATCCTGACTCTTTCGGAGCAGTCGAATCCGGAGGGGTTTGTCTGCATGGACAGGAACCCGTAGGGAGGGGGGGCGATAGGGGTCTGCTCCTCTCACAGGGGGTCGCCCCGGCCCGCCAGGCACACCGTCTGGCGCGGCCGGGGCGTCTCGATTATGTTCATATGAAACATGCAGAGAGTTCATATGAACAGACAACGAGACCATTGTCCCGACCCGAAGGGACTTGGCGACCTGGGCGAGCTGCCTGCGCGCCTGGTCCGCGAGGCTCGTCCGGTCTACGGAGAGCCCGCGCGGCTCGAGGAACTCCGCCAGGCCGCCGAGACCGGCCTCCCGGTCGACGCCGTCCGCGCGCTGCAGTTGGAATTGAAGCGGTTCGGGTTGCGGCGGCCGTCTGCTTTCGTGAACCGAATCGTGCCCCGGGCCACTCGACAACGGCGCGAGCGACTGAAGCGCGAGGAGAGTGAAGCCGTGCTGCGCGTCGCGGCGGTGATGGCGCTGGCCGTGTACGTGTGGGGCGAAGAGGAGGGGGCGGCGGAGTTTCTGACCCAGCCCCACTCGATGCTGAGGGGGGCCATACCCCTGGAGATGGCACTGTCGGAGGTCGGGGCAAGGTATGTGGAGGACATTCTCTGGGGCCTCCACTACGGCTTGCCCGTTTGAACCTCTATCGGATTCACGACCCTCGCCATGACGCCCTCAGCGGGACGGGTGCGGCGCTGAAGGGTGGGCGATGGAACCCACGCGGCCTGCCCGTCGTCTACACCTCCTCGGCCTACGAGGGCACATTGCTCGAAGTTCTCGTCCATGTCGAGGCCAGGAGGATACCTCGGGGACATGTCGCCTCCCGGATTGTTCTGCCGGACGACTGCGAGGTGGAGCCTCTCGACGGCTGGCAGCCTCCGGACTGGTTCGATTGGACGCGTTCCCGGCGGATGGGGCGAGCATGGGCGGACTCGCTGCGGTCGCTTGCGCTTGAGGTACCTTCCTACGTCGCGCAACCCTGGGGCCGGAACGTGCTGCTGAACCCGCGTCATGGGGATTTCGGTCGGGTCCGGGTCGCGGAAGTCGTGAATGTCCGTTGGGATCCGCGGATGTTCTGACCGCATCTTTGGCGGTATTGTCCACGGTCGGACCAACGTCACTCACCCAGCTCGAGGAGCCCGCGCTTGCAATACTCCCTTCTCGGCGACAGCGGTCTCGTCGTGTCCCGCATCGCGCTCGGCTGCATGAGCTTCGGCAGCCGCCAGTGGCGCCCGTGGATGCTCGAGGAGGGCGAAGCCAAGCCCTTCTTCCGGCGCGCCGTCGAACTCGGCATCAACTTCTTCGACACGGCGGACGTGTACTCGCTCGGCGTCAGCGAGGAGATCACCGGCAAGTGGGTGCGAGAGTTCGCGGTCCGGGACGAGGCGGTGGTGGCCACCAAGGTCAAGATGCGCATGGGGCCGGGGCCGAACCGGGGGGGATTGTCGCGGAAGCACATCGTCCAATCCTGCGAAGCCTCGCTCAAGCGGCTGGGGGTGGAGCGGATCGACCTTTACCAGATCCACCGCGCCGACCCGGCCACCCCGGTCGAGGAGACGCTGGCGGCGCTGGACCACCTGGTCCACCAGGGCAAGGTTCTCTACCTGGGCGCATCGTCGATGTACGCGTGGCAGCTCATGAAGATGCTGTCGGTCTCGGAGCGCCGCGGCTGGGCGCGCTTCGTGTCCATGCAGAACCACTACAACCTCGTCTACCGGGAAGAGGAGCGTGAGATGATGCCGCTGTGCGCGGAGGAAGGACTCGGCGTGATCCCCTGGTCGCCGCTGGCCCGCGGACTGCTGACCGGCAAGCGAGCGCGGGGGCGCCACGAGGCCTCGGTGCGCGACGAACACGACGCCTCCATGGCCGACGAGCTCTACGATCACGAATCCGACTGGGACGTGGTGGAAGCGACGTTGCGCGTCGCGTCGCGGCGCGGCGTGGAGCCCGTGCAGGTGGCGCTGGCGTGGCTGCTGTCGCGGCCCGCGGTGGTGGCGCCGGTGGTGGGGTTCACGAGGGTGGAACAGATGGATGCGGTGGCAGGCGCCGTGGACGTGGTGCTCACCGAGGGGGAATGCGCGGAGCTGGAGGCCCCGTACCGGCCGCACGCCGTTCGGGGATGGCTGGACGGGCCGGTGCGGCTGCCGGGGATCAGTTCGTGAGCGCGGGTGCGGCGGGTGGCGCCGTGGGCGCCGGCATCCCCGGACTCATCCTGACGCGCGCCGACTTCGAGGCCGCGTACGAGAACGTCCGGCCGCACGTCTACCGCACCCCGCTTCTGACCAGCCGGTCGCTGAGCGAGGCGTGCGGCCTCGACGTGCGCCTCAAGGCCGAACTGTTCCAACTGGGCGGCTCCTACAAGGTGCGCGGTCCGCTCAACAAGATCGCCAGGCTGAGCGGCGAGGAACGGGCCCGGGGCGTGATCTGCTCGTCGGCGGGCAATCACGCGCAGGGCGTGGCGATCGCGGCGCGGCACTACGGGGTGAAGGCGGTGGTGTGCATGGCCGAGAACGCCACGCCGGCGAAGGTCGCCGCCACCAAGGGATACGGCGCACGCGTGGTACTCCACGGCAACATCTGGGACGAGGCCAACGAGAAGGCGCTCGAGCTCGTCAAGACCGAGGGCTACACCTACGTCCACCCGTTCGACGACCCTGACCTGATCGCGGGACAGGGGACGCTGGGGCTCGAGATCATGGAGCAGTTTCCCGAGGTCGAAATGGTGGTCGTGCCGATCGGCGGTGGCGGGCTGATTTCCGGGATCTCCATGGCGGTGAAGTCCATCAATCCGGACGTGCGTGTGATCGGCGTCGAGTCCTCCGGGGCCCCGGCCATGAAACGCAGCGTGGAGGCGGGATCGCGGGTGACGCTCGACCGCGTCGATTGCGTCATTGACGGCCTCGTCGTGAAGCGCGTGGGCGGGAACACCTGTTCCGTCGTGTCCCGCTTCGTAGACCAGATCGTCACGCTCCCCGACGAGCAGATCTTCGACGCCATGCTGTGGCTGATGACACGGGCCAAGCTGGTGACCGAAGGCGCGGCCGCGTCGCCGGTGGGGGCGCTGCTCCGGGGGCTGGTCGATGCGCCGGCGGGCACGAAGACGGTGTGCGTGCTGAGTGGCGGCAACCTGGACGTGGAGCAGCTGCGCGGGCTGTCCTGGAACTGAGTTGATCCTGGAAACGACGGTGGGCGACCAGTTGTCAGCTGTGTGTGTCAGTATTACTATTGAGTTTCTGACACTCTGACCGAAATGGGAAAAGGGGATCTGCCGTGGCCAGCCTGCCCAAACGCATCATGGAACACGCGGAAGCACTGCCCGAGGCGGCACCGATCTGCCCTGGCACGCTGTTGCACATGGGGAACCGTGCGGCGGTGGATCAGGCGTTGTCGCGACTGGCTCGGCGCGGACGGCTGTTGCGGGTCTGCCGGGGGGTCTACATGCGCCCGATCGATACCCGGTTTGGGGTTCATGCGCCTTCCGTCTCAAAAGTTGTCGCGTCACTGTCGGCGCTTTGGGGAGAGACGATCGTGGGTTCCGGTGGCGCTGCGGCGAACGTACTCGGTCTCACGCGACAGGTGCCGATAAGGTCGGTATACCTGACGTCGGGACCGACACGCACGCTGAGGCTTTTCGCCCAGGTCATTCAGTTGCGGCACGCTCCACGATGGCAATTGGTAGCGCCTGGTCGGCCAGCGGGCCTCGCGGTCCGTGCGCTATCGTGGCTCGGTCGCCTGGAGATTGAGAGCGGTCTTGAACAGATCCGACACAGAATGTCCGACGACGACTTGGCGGAACTCGCTGCCGCACGGGCAATCCTGCCGTCTTGGCTAGGCGAGCCGGTAAGCGACCTGGTGGCCGGTGGATAGCACTCCGTTTCATTCGCTTTCGGTTCAAGACCGTCGTCGTGTGTTGAGAATCGCGGCGGCCGGCGCTGGCCGCAGGGCATACTTGCTCGAAAAGGACATCTGGGTCGTTCAGACCCTGTCCGTCCTGTTCGAGGCGCCCTTCGGAGCTGATCTTGTTTTCAAGGGCGGCACATCGTTGTCGAAGGCCTATCGGGCTATCCGGCGGTTCTCCGAGGATGTCGATGTCACGTACGACATCCGGCGTTTCGTGCCCGAGCTGGTGGGCGGTTCCGGGAACGAGGCACTTCCCCCGACGCGAAGCCAGGAGCAGCGCTGGACGCGCGCGATTCGACCACGCTTGGCGGAATGGGCGAGGGACGAGGCACTGCCGATGCTCGCGGAGGGAATGACCCAGGCCGGATGGCACGCCCGGCTTCATGCCGACGACTACCGCCTCAAGGTGGCCTATGATCCTCTGTTCACCGACCATGAATTCGTTCAACCCGAGGTGCTGATCGAATTCGGCGCCCGCTCGACCGGTGAGCCCCGCGAGCGCCGGCTGGTCGAATGCGATGCAGCCAGGTTCGTGCCCGAAATCAGCTTCCCTACCGCACGCCCTTCCGTCATGCTGGTCGAGCGCACCTTCTGGGAGAAGGCCACGGCCATTCACGTCTTCTGCCGCCGGGCCCGCCACCGTGGAAATCGTCTCTCCCGGCACTGGCACGACCTCGTTCGGCTCGACGACGCCGGCTACATCGAGAAAGCCCTCGCCGACCGCGAGTTGGCACGTGCCGTCGCGCGGCACAAGGCGATCTTCTTCCGGGAAAGGGACATCGAGGGAGACTGGATCGACTACATGGCGGCCGTTACCGGCCACCTTCAGCTGATCCCGGAACGCCCGCTGTACGACATCCTGGCCGAAGACTATCGTCAGATGCAGCAATCCGGGATACTCCTGGAGGATGCCGAGAGCTTTGAGGACATGATGAATCGGTGCGCAGGAATCGAGGCAAGGGCCAATGGGCGCTGACGCCAGGGTCTCTGCCGGCGGATCCCCCGCGGCCTCCCGAGATACCCGCTACCTCGTCCGCCTCGCCGCCGAGGTCGCGAGCAAGTCGAATCGCACCCGGAGACGCTTCCAGAAGCGCCTCGCGTCCAACCTCCGCGATGCGCTCCAATCCGCAGGCACCAACGCCACCATCCGCGACCGGTGGAGCCGGCTGTTCGTCACGATTCCCGCCCCGGCTTCCACGCCAGCCGCCGACCGGGCGACGCCCGCCGCCGACCGGGCGACGCCCGCCGCCGACCAGGCCAAGCCCGCCGCCGACCAGACCATGGCCGCCGTCACCCGCGTCTTCGGCATCAACTCGTTCTCCCGGTTGGACGCCGTGCTTCCGGCCGACCTCGACGCGATCGTCAGGGTGGGACATGACACCTACCGGGAGGCCGTCACGGGACACCGCTACGCCATCGCCGCCCGCCGTACCGGCCGCCACTCCTTCTCGTCGCGCGACATCGCGGTCGACCTCGGCGCCGCCCTCAACCCCTACGGCACCGTCGACCTGAACAACCCCGAAGTCACCGTGTCCGTCGAAGTGCGCGACCAGCGCGCGTACCTCTTCAGCGGCCGCACCGAGGGTCCGGGGGGCCTCCCGCTCGGCGTGCAGGGCAGGGCGGTCTGCCTCATATCCGGCGGTTTCGACTCGGCCGTCGCCGCCTGGCTCCTCCTCAAGCGCGGCGTCGCCCTCGACTACGTCTTCTGCAACCTTGCCGGCCCCGCCTTCGAACGCTCGGTGATCCAGGTCACCAGGGTGCTCGCCGACCGCTGGAGCTACGGGGACCGCCCCCGCATGCATGTCGTCGACTTCGGAGAGGCGGTCGGCCGGCTGCAGGCCGACGTCACGCCCCGCTACTGGCAGGTCGTGCTCAAGCGGCTCATGTACCGGGCTGCCGAAAGCGTCGCCGCCGAGATCGGCGCGGATGCCATGGTCACCGGCGAGTCCCTGGGCCAGGTGTCGTCGCAGACGCTCCGCAACCTGCGCTCGATCGAGGCCGCCGCGTCCCTTCCCGTGCTCCGGCCGCTCGTGGGTCTCGACAAGGAGGAGATCATCCGCATCGCGCAGCAAATCGGGACGGCCGCTCTATCCGCGCGCGTCAAGGAATACTGCGCGATTCTCGAAGGGAAGCCGGTCACGGCTGCGAAGGTTTTGGCGGTGGACCGCGAGGAGGCGCCGCTCGACGCCGGCCTCGTCGACCGCGCCGTGGCCGCGCGCAAGGTGCTGGACGTGCGGAAACTCGCCGACTCGGACCTGCAGCGCGACTACCTGTGGCTCGACGTCCTCCCGGAGGGAGCCCGCGTGATCGATTGCCGCCCCCCTCAGCAGGACGACGGGTGGCGGCATCCCGGCTCGAAGCGCGTCCTGCCGCCCGATTTTCCCGAACTGGCCGCGACACTAAACAAAGATGTTAAGTATGTGCTGTTCTGCGACAACGGAATCCAGTCCGGACAACTTGCAAATCTTTTGCAGACAGTGGGATACGAGGCCTACGCGCTGAAGGACGGCACGAAGGCGCTGCGGGGAGCGATGGGGTAGCCGTGCCGCGCGCGCGCCGCCTGGTGGCCCGTCGGTTCCCCGGCCGAATGGCCGCCGCATCGATCCTGGTGCTCGTTGGGTGCGCCCCCGACGCCGCTCCCGGCGGCGACGATGCCACAAACCACCTCGTCATCGCCTGGCCCGCTTCCCGCGAACCCGCCTCGCTCGACGGCCACATCGAACCGTACCAGACGGCGTGGCTCATCGACTACATGATCGCCGACCCCTTGCTCATCATCGGCCCGGACGGCGGGTTCCACCCGGCACTGGCGACGGGCTGGTCGTCGAACGCGGTGGCGGACGAGTGGACCTTCACCCTGCGGAGCGATGTCTCCTTCCAGGACGGCACGCCCTTCGACGCCGAGGCCGTCCGCTACAACGTCGAGCGCATCCTCGACCCGGCCACGCGATCCGGCGAGATGGCGGCGCACGTCGGGCCGGTGGAGCGCGTGGAGATTGTCGACGACACCACGGTCACGCTGCACTACGAGGCCCCGTGGGTGACCGTCCTCGACGCCTTCCGGCGCGTCCCCATCTGGTCCCCCGCGGCCGCGGAGCGCTGGGGCATTGAGGCGTTCGACCGCCACCTGGTGGGCGCCGGACCCTTCCTGCTGGATGAATGGGTGCCCAACGACCGCGTGACCGTGCGGCGCTGGGACGGGTACGGCGGGTGGAACTCGATCGCCGACGAGCCGGGTCCGGCCAGGGTCGAACGCGTCACGATCCGCTTCATCGGCGAGGAAGCCGTGCTGGGGAACGTCGTCCGGACCGGCAACGCCCATATCGCCATGAACCTGCCCACCACGTACATCGACGACTATCGCGGCGCCGAGGGCTACTCTCTCCTCACCGGCTATCAGGCCGGTACGGGTCTGCAGATGGTCATGAACACGCGGCGCCCGCCCTTCAGCGACCTCCGGGTCCGGCAGGCGCTCCTTCACGGTACCGATCAGCAGACCCTCAACGATCTGCTTTACGACGGTCACTATCTCACGTCCGACGGCCCTCTCAACACGGTCCACCGCTGCTACTGGGAGGGCAGCGCGGACTACTACCCCCACGACCCCGAGACCGCGCGGCGGCTCCTGGAAGCGGCCGGCTACACCGACCGGGACGGCGACGGCATCCGGGAGGCATACGGCATCCCCGGCGTGGCCGACGGGACGCCGCTCAGGGTGCGCTGGACCATCCTCGACCGCGAAGAGATGGGCGAGGCGGTCCAGGCGCAGTGGCGTCCGCTCGGCGTCGACCTGGTGATCGAGATCGTGCCCGGACCCGTGCAGCTCGAAAGGGTCAATGCCCGCGACTTCGACCTGATCTACGAGCGGCAGCGCAGTCCGGACCCGTTGCTGATGGACATGCTCTGGAACTCGGCCCACGACGTGGTCGGCGGTTGGGCGTGGACGGGGTTCGTGGACCTGGAACTGGACGGGATCGTGAGCCAACTGCGGGTGATTCCCGACCCGGAAGCCCGGTGCGAGGTGGCGCGGGAAGCCCAGCGGATCATCATGGACAACGCGCTGATGCTGCCGACGCTGAGCGAGCCGATCTTCTACGCGGTCTCAGACGAGGTGCGGGGATTCCAGCTGGCGTCGGAGGGACAGTTCTACTTCCTGCACAACGTGGAGCTGGTGCGGGAATAGTGTGCGAACCCTGGCAGCCCGTGGACAAAATCCCCCCGGCATTCGAGCGGCGATGCATCCGGGCCGGACGCTCGGCCTCACCTCGTCACGCTGTAAATCAGAGTTTACACAATGTCATGTTTACCTTACATGTTGGCTTGTCGGGGCCGCGCTCTGCGTTGCTCCTCGGGCCCGTAGCGCTGCTACTGGCCCTTCGTCGCGCCTTGCCGGCCCGGCAGTCGGTCGTGGATTCGCATCTGCTCATGGAGGTTGAACTTACGGGATTGGCCGGTCGGATTCCAGCCGTTTGACTCCCGCCGGTTGCGGGTCTAGTCGCGGAGTCTTCTACGGGCTTCCAGAGCCGTCCGAAGCTGTCCTTCATCCGCGCGCTGATAGCACTGAAGAACCGTCTTCGCCGTCTTCCAGCCGCCCAGCTCGCAGAGCACCTTCAGCGGCTGATCCATCAGGTCGCTGGCGAACTTCCGCCGCAGCGAGTGCCAGCCCCTGCCGGGCTTCGGCTCCAGTCCCGCGAGCTTCTCGGCCCTGTCCCACCATCCCTGCGCCAACGCGGCTCCCATGCAGACCGAGGGATTCCTGGGCGCGGGCAGCACCGGGGCATCCCCGGCCAAGGGAATCGGGCTCCGCGCCTCCCTGAGCGCGTCGAGCGCCTCGGCGGTGACGGGCGTGATGTGTTCGTATCCCGATTTGTCGTGCTCGGCCCGCCAGAGGATCGTCCGACCCTCGAAGTCGATGTCAGGCCACCGAAGCTGGCGTATTGCACCGATGCGGTGGCCGGTTTCGTGCGCGAGCACCAGCGCGATTCGGAACCGCCAGTCCACCCGGCGTGACACCTCCAGCAGCGCCCGGTACTCCTCCTCGGCGAGCACCACCCGTGTCGGGTTCTTCTCGGCGGGCTTTCTGAGACCCTTGAGCGGATTCCGGTCGAGCAACAACCGGCCCTGCTCGTCTCTCGACCTCTCCGCCCAATTCAGCACCGCGATCAGGAACTTCAGGTCGTATTCGACCGTTCGGTCCGACACGGGCCTGCCGCTCGGTCCGATCCTGCCCGCTCGCCTTTCCCGGATGAACCGGTCCCAGTCCCGTTGCGACAGGGTGGCCGGGTCGCGGCTCCGTCCGAAGAACCGGAGGAACATCCGCATGGCGGCCCGGTCGTGCCCCCGCGTGTGCGCGCCCTTGGTGGGCGTCACCTCCTCACCGTAGATGTCAAAGAGCCTTCCCAGCGTGAGCGGCTCGGGCTTGGCTTCCGCCCCGCCCACGATCTCCGGGCCGGCGAACCCGGCGGCTAATTCGTCCGCCTGCCGCTTCGCGCGCCGCCAGTCGCGGTGCCCGAGCGACCGGGTGAGCCTGCGCCCGTTCTCGCGCCACTCCAACTGATACAGGCCGGTCTTGGCGTCCGGGAACACCCGGACCCGGTTCCGGCCCCACTCGCCAGCGCCGTACGAGCGCCGACTTCGTTTCGTGCGTGCCATCGTTCGATTCCTCTCGATTGATGGACTGCACGATCTGCGCAACGAAGTATCGCGGAGAGCAGCGTTCTCCGCCAGAAGAAGTGCTCGAAGCGCGTGGCATCCTCCGCGAAATCGGGCCGGAAACACAGCCGTCTATCGGTCGTGCCGGAGCTTCCCGGTCTTCGGGCGGGAAGCGATGACGTCGAGGTGGTTCTCGGCACTCCCGATGCCGATCCAGAGATGCACATGTGACGCGGGGGTCGTTGTGCACGAAAAAGCGTCCTCGACGTGCACGGCACCGATTCCGCAAGCTGCTGGCGCTGTTGGGCTTGTGATCCGTCCACCGGGGCACCGATGCCGTGTCGGCCTTCAGGGCCGATGCCGGTAGCGACCCATGTGTTTCGATGCCTGTCGTGGCATCGGCGGAAGTTGGGATGTGCACTTCATCCCAACTCCGCCATGGGTCGCTACCGGCCCAGCAATCCCGTGCGGGAAGGCCAACGGCGCGTCGCTCCGACCGATTGAATTCCGGCTTGAAAGCCGGGGCCGCCATCGGCCATGTCGTCTCGCGCTCAGAACGAGATGTAACCGCCCATCTGGAAGAGCGTCAGGGTGCCCCCGGAGGCCTCACCGACATGGAGGATGAAGCGCGCGCCGTAGCGCCGTCCGAACGTCAGGCTCGCCCCGGCGGTCGGGGAAACGTCTCCGCCGTCGTACTCGATTCCCGCCCGCAGCGCCGGGCGAACGAACCAGCGGTCGCGTCCGAGACGGACGGACGTTCCGATACGGTTGGCGGAGCCCGCGAAATCGGCACAGCGGTAGGTCTCGACCATGCCGTACAGGGACACAGGCCCGGCGAGCCGTCCCTTGATGCCGACGTACCTTCCCGGGCAGGCGTCGCCGCTGCCGCCGACGAGTCCCGCTTCGAGCATCATCCGGCCGGGCCTCTCCTGCGCCTCGACCTGCACGGGCAGGAGCACCAGACCCAGCACCAACAGCTTTCTCATCGCGATGGTCGGATCCCCGGTTGAGAGTGAATCGGCCCGTCGACGCCGAAACGGCGAAACCGAAACGTCGGGTTCAACGTAGTACAGAAGCGAATGGAACGCCCGGTCGCGTTGGACCGGAGGGGTTGTCCGGCGAGTGTGTGGTCCAGCGCCTCGAAGCGGCGCTTGACGGGCCTTCCCGCAGGGACCGATGGTGTGGGAGCGACCCGTGGAGGGCGGGGGGCGAGGTGTGAGTTTCCACCTCGGCCCGAGCCCGTACCGAGCCTTCGGCGAGGCGGGTCGCTCCCACCACGGCCCGAACCGCTCGTGTGCCACGGGCGACCGGACGGCCGGGCCGCAAGACGTTGCCGCGCCGCCGGATAGGCGGCAGGGCCGGTGTGAATCGCCGGAGTGCCAAAGTGTGAATCGACCCCCCATGTCGATTTCACACGCCAGTACGGTCGTAAGTCGCGCGCCGCTCCGGCCGCAGATAGCTGGCGGGTGAGTCAGGCCCGGGCCGCCTCCATGATCTGGGCCACATAGTCGTCCAGCCGGGCCATGACCTCGATCACTTCCGCCTTGCTCTCCGCGCTCGCGAGTTCCTTGGCCAGATCGAGCAGCAGACGGCGAACCGCGAGCGGGTCGCCCTCGCCGGTCGGCGGTGCCTCCGGGTCGTCCTCTCCCGCCGACGGTCGGTCCGGGGCGGTGGACTCCTCAGCCGTTGGGACCTCCGGTTCCGGCGGCGGCTTGGGCTTGGGCGCGGCGGCCTTTGCGAGCCGCGCCTTCACTTGGAGAGGATACTTCGCGTGGAACTGTCGGCCCGTGAGTTGCCCGACCGAGGGGTCGATCTCGCGGGCACCCGCTAACAGGTCCGCGTTCGTGACGCCGGGGTTCGCTTCGAGCGTCCGCTCCACGTACTCCATGACGGCGGCACCATCTCCCAACGACGCTGGCGCGGGGTCAGGTGCCGGGGCCGTCTTCGCTTGCCGCGCGGGCCGGCGCTGTTCCGCCAGCCGCCGCGTCACCGGCAGCCGATACCTGGCGTGAAACTGTTGCGGCCTGAGCTCCCCTATCGACTCGTCGATCTCGCGGGCACCGGCGAACAGGGTGGCGTTCTTCACGCCGGGGTCCTTCTTCATTTCCCGTTCCACGTACTGCACGACGGCATCATGCAAGCTGCCCATGTCCGTTACCCTTTCTGGAGGCAGGTCCGCGCCCGGTGGACGCGGATGAGTCGGGGGTCGTCAATTGTACTCAGTTTGGAATACTCGACGGGTGGTCGGGCGGCGTCAATGTTCGCTGGCGTTTGCCAGCGGCTGCGCCCGTCGCCGAACCGGGACATTCACAATGCCGACAGCCGGGACGTTTTCCGCGCCGATTGACCCCTTGGCGTCGTCAGCCTTGAGGTGGTTTCCGAGCGGGCGCTTCAAGGCCGCAGCACCGTGGTCCCGGGAGACGCAAGGGGGCGTTTCGCGGTCGTCCGACCGCGCTGGCTGAACCACGTTACTGCGGCTCAGCCAGCCCACCCCTTGTCATACAACGGGGCTGGCGAGGGGTTGGCTCCGCCCCCCCCCTTCGACCCCCCCCTAAAGGGCCTCCCGCCGCGTCGGCGTCGGCTCCGTCAACGTCGCTCAGGCGGGACCTCGGGCAGCCCGCTGCTTACCACGAGATCGAAGCCTGGGAGCGGCGAGTTCCCCCGTCCGTCCGCGGAGGGCAGCAGGTTGGGCGGCGGGTCGGTGAGGAGGCCGAGCACGCGCCCATCGGCCGGATCCCGGACGATGATGGCGGGCGCGCTGGTCTCCGTGTCCAAGGCCGCGGTCCCGCCGGGTCCGTCGAGCGTGATGCGTTCGATGGTTCCGGCCCAACCCCCGGGCGCTGGGATGGCGAAGACGAACGAAGACGCCCCGTCCAGATGCGCGGTCTCGGGCATGTCGAAGCTGATCGAGAACAGCGTCTCGCCCCCGGCCGCGAGGACGGTCAACCGGTGGTCGCCGCCCGGCGCGGGCAGCCTGGGCGGCGCCTCGACGGCGAACGCGGGCTTCAGGAAGGGCAGCCCGGCGGCATCGACGCCTCCCCAGACGAGAAGCACCTGTTCCGCCACCGCGGGCGGGTGCGCCGCCGCCTCGGTGCGAAGGCGGTGGTCGAGCGCATTCGAAAAATGATACCCGCTGATCCACTGGCGGCCGCAGTACCCCATGAGGTCGGTGGCCTCCGGTGGCACCAGGGTGCCCGTGGCGAAGTCGTATCCCCACGAGCCCGTCGAGCCGTCCCGCCAAGGATAGTCCGGGTCGTCCCCCCGGACGCCGCACGGCGTATGCAGAAGGCTCATCGCGTGTCCGAGTTCGTGAGCGACCGTGCCGGCGTGGGCGAGGGACACGAGGCTCCTGCCCCCGATGTAGGAAGCCTGTCCGATGACGCCCGAGCGGATGTGGCCGAAGAGGCCCATGTAGTAGCCGTCGCGGCCCTCGACGACCCGGATCAACTCCGTCTCATGCAACAGATCCCAGGCGAAGTCGCCGGAGTTGGTCAACACGGGCTCATGCACCGTCACTGCGAGTTCGTCGACCGGCAGGAGCCGGTCCGCCGCGCGAAAGACGCTGGTGTCGGCTTCGAGATCGTGCGCGCGCTCCAGCAATGTGGAGTCCGGGTTGTCCGCCTGAAGGAACGGGATCACCGTGAGATCGAGCACCGGCACCGCGCGCACATCGACCGGAGCCCGGCCCTCGGCCGGAATCCGGCCGGGTATGCCCAGTCCCTCGGCCAGGGTGCCGTCCGGATCGATCTCGATCACCATTTCGAGGCCGGGTTGCACGACTTCTCCCGGAACGACCGCGTTGGCCGACTTCGACAGGTCCCCCTCGTCGATCCCGGGCGGAATGCGCGCCTGGCCCGCCGGGATGTCGGCCGTGTGCACGATCCGGCCGTCCGCGTGGAAGGTGGCCCTGACCCTCGGCATGTCCGCGTGGCCGTCGGTGGACATGAAGACCCTCAGCAGCGCGTCCTCGCCCGCGACGAGCGGCGTCGGGTACTGCCGCGACTGGACGGCCTGCACGAGATACGCGAACGCCGCTTCTCCCCCGGCGCACATCGGAATGAACGTCAGGTCGTTCATGCGCAGCCAGTCCAGAACACCCGCGCGCCGGGGAGCGCACAACTCCGTGCCCGCGGCCTTCACGTCCATCCTCTGGCTCCTTTCGACCCAGGCCGAGGGCAGGGCGCCCTGCAACATGGCATTGCCCGCCAGGTCGATCCGGTCGATCGCCCGAAGCCCGCCGAATTCGGGTGGCAGTTCGCCCGTCAGGTCGTTGTCGGCGACGCGAAGCTCGTGAAGCAGTTCGAGCCCGCCGAGGCTTGGCGGCAGTTCTCCGGTCAGCCGGTTGCGCCGAAGATCGAGTGACTGGAGGTTTGCGAGTTCGCCCAGCCCCGCCGGGATTTCTCCGGTCAACCGGTTGCCGTCCAGGTCGAGCGACGCAAGATCCGTGATGTTCAGGATTTCCGCCGGTATCGGTCCCTCGAACACGTTGTCCGAGAGATTCAGGCCGATCAGGTTCGTGAGTTCGCCGATGGTCGGCGGGATGGTCCCCGACAGCGCATTGCCGCCCAAGTTCAGCTGGATGAGCCGGGAGAGGTTCCCGATCTCGGGCGATAGCGGGCCGGTGAGGCCCAGCCCACCAAGATCCAACACCCAAAGCCGGTCGAGCCGCCAGATCTCCGGCGGTATCCTGGCCCGGATGGTGTTGTATCCGAGTCCGAGTCTTTCCAGTTCGCCAAGCGCTCCCAGTTCGGGACCCAACTGCCCCCTCAGGTTGTTCGCTCCAAGATCGAGGCCGGTGACCTTGCCGGTTCCCCTGTTCACGGTGACGCCGTGCCAATCCGCGAGCGGGGCGTCCGTGAGCCAGTTACGGCTTTGGCGCCAGTCCCACCCCCGCAGGCGAGCGTACAGACGCGTCAATGCGAACCGTTCCACCTCCAACTCCCCCTCGACCGTCATGTCGGCGGAAGCGGATACGCCGCGGTCGGTGCGAACCGATACGGTTGCGCTCCCGGTGCTCCAGCCGAAGGCAAGCCCGGAGCGACCGGCCCAGACCACCGAGGTGTCACTCGCCGCCCACTCGAAGTCGACGTTCTCCATGGGCGAGCCGTTGACATCAAGCGCCGTCGCCGTGAAGCGCACCGTGTCGCCCGCCGCGACCGTTGCGGCCTCGGGGGCCAACACCACGGACACGGCGCGCTGCTCCGCCCGAACCTCGGCCCGTCCGGACACCCCGCCCGCAGTCGCAGTGACGACGGTTGAACCCGCACGGAGCGCCGTGACCAGCCCCGCTTGGTCCACCACAACCACCAGCGTGTCGCCGGAAGTCCACTCGAACTCGACCCCATCCACCTCCGAGCTGTCGGCGTCCAGCGCGGTCGCCACGAGGCGCACGGTATCCCCCAGCGCCACCGTCGCCACCGGGGGCGTTACCGTGATCGAGGCCACGGTGCCGGAGTCGCCCGCAGTCGAACTTGCGTCCCCGTCCATGGGTTCCCAGTCGGCGGGGTGCGGGAGTCCACGACTGCGCGCCGCCACGACGCGGGCGCCGCCAAAGGAAGAAGCCCCGCCATCGGCGCTCGCGGCCATGGCGGCGGCCGGGGCGTCGATGAGCATCGCCCGCACCCGGCCGGTCGCGGCGTCCCGCAGAATGACCGACGGCCGGTCGGTGTCGCGGTTCAAGAACGCCGCCGCGCCCGGCCCGCTCAGGGCGACTTCGGCCAGATCGCCCCACTCCGCACGCGCGGGGAGCGCGAAGGCGAACCCCGCGCGCCCGTCCCCGTCCTCGGACTCGACCATGCCGAAGCGCACGGAGAACAGTTGCTCCCCCGTCGCCGACCATCCCTTCAACTCGTACCGGTCGCCGGAGGGCGGCGGCGCCCACGGCGCGTCCACCCAGAACGCCGGTTTCAGGAAGAGCCCGTCCCTGTCGTCCCGCCCTCCCCACAGGAGCAGCGACTTCGATTGAGCCGCGCGCTCGCCCCCGGTCGGCGAGACTTCCCGCCTCACGCGGTGACGGGTCATCTCCCGGAAGTGCCACGCCCCGACCCACGTCGGGCCGCAGTAGCTCATGAAGTCCTTCGTGTTGGGATGGACGACCGACTCCATTCCGGTATCGAAGTCGAATCCGAACGTGCCGACCGACCCGTCCGGCTGTGGGTAGCGCGGGTCGCCCGACGTGCCGCACGGCGCGTGGCCCAGACTCAGGTTGTGGCCGAGTTCGTGCGCGATGACGCCGCCGTTGAACACCGACCAGGCGGACCACCCGCTGCGCAGGGCCACGCCGGCGACGCCACGGTCCCGGTCCACCTGTGCCGTGAGAGCCATGTAGTACCCCGACCCGCCCTCGATGGCCCGGAGCGCCTGCACCTCGTAGGGAATCTCAAAACCGGAGTTCGTCGTCGTGTACACCGGTTCGTGAACCGTCAGGCCGACCTCGCCGACGGGCAGGAGCGTCCGCGTGGCGTGGAACACCTCCGACTCAGCCGAGATGCCCCGCATGAGGTCCAGGATCTCCTCCTCGGGATCCTTCGGCCACAACCACGGAATCACCGTCAACCCCAGCTCCGGCATCTCGGTTACGTTCACCTCGATCCGGCCCTCGCCCGGAATCCGGCGCGCCATGTCGACGCTGTCGGCCACCTCCCCGTTCGGATCGACCTCGATCACCATCTCCAAGCCCGGCTGAATCACCCACCCCGGAACCATCGCGTTGGCGGATATCGCGGCGTCGCCCTCGTCCACGTCGCCCGGAACCGGACCCGGCTTCCCGGGAATGTCGAGGATGTGTGCCGGCGCGCCGTTCAGGTAGAAGTGCGCCCGCACGTCCGGGAAGCGCTCGACGGCGTCCGGCGCCGTCACGAACGCCCGCAACAGTGCCTTCCGGCCGGCGACAAGCGGAACCAGACCGCTCCGGGACTGCGTCGCCTGGATGAGATAGGCATCGAGGTCGCCCTGTCCGCACGGCTCCGCCGCCTGAATCGCGATACCGTCCAACCAGTCCGCGAACTCGGGGTCCTTGGGGGCGCACAGTCCCGAGGCGTCCGTATCCAGCCAGTTCAGGTCCAGACGCGTCAACTCGCGCGGCAGCGCTCCGCCCAGATCAGGGTTCCGTCCCAGCAACAGCTCGCGGAGGCTCGAAAGCCCTCCCCACTCGGGTGGAACGCCGCCTTCGAGCCCGTTGCCCGACAGATGGAGCCACTCCAGCTTCGACAGCCCGCCGATCTCGGGTGGCAGCTTTCCGCTCAACCGGTTGCCCGACAGAAGCAGATGCTCCAGTCCCGCAAGATCGGCCAGCGCCGGAGGGATCGGCCCGGTCAGGTCGTTGCCGTCGAGCCACAGACGCGTCAGGTCCGTCAGGTTCCCCAGCTCGGCGGGAATCGCGCCGCTCAGATTCGATCTCGACAGGAAAAGCCTGCCGAGGCGGGCGAGCCTTCCCAACTCGGGCGGAATCGAGCCGGAGAAATGATTGTCGCTGAGAGACAGGTATCCAAGCTTTGACAGGTTGCCGAGTTCCGGCGGTATCTGCCCCCAGACCTCGGCGCCGGACAGATACAGCGTTCTCAGATTGCGCAGGTTTCCGAGTTCGGGCGGGATCGGGCTGTCGAAGTAGTTGCCCGACAAACCCAGTTCGTAAAGCTCCGTCAGTTCACCCAGCCACGCGGGCAGCGGACCCTCAAGGCCCGCGAACCCCAACCCAAGGACTTCCAGGCGCGACAGCCGCTTCAGTTCGCTGGGAATGGCGCCGGAAAGAAGGTTCAGTCCCAGCCGCAACTCCCGCAATTCGGAGAGATCGCCCCACTCGGGCGGAATCCGGCCCCACAGCCTGTTCCTGTTCGGGCTCCCGGACGACCCGCTGCTCAGACTCAGAACGCGAAGGCCGGCCAGTTCGGCAACGATCTTCGGAAGGCGCCCCCTCAGGTTGTTGTCCCTGAGGTCAAGCCGCACCACCCGGCCGCCCTCCACCCTCACGCCATGCCATGTGCTGATCGGGTCGTCCGAGAGCCAGCCGTCGCGACGCCGCCAACCGTCGCCGCCGGTCGCACGGTAGAACTCCACAAGCGTGGCTCGGTCAGGCTCCGTGAGACTCGCTTGCGCCGAGGGAGCCGTCTCCGTGAACGGGCTCAACGGCTCCGGCGCGTCGTCATGGCAGGAAAGCGCCGGCAACACGATGCCAAGCAGGATGGCCAACCGCGAACCGCCTCGCCGAAGCGGCGGCCTTGTCGCCCGACCGGGTTGCATTGCGTTGTCCACTTTCTGTCCAAAGCCGGTGAAGGACACGCAATATAGCAAGAATCGCGCCAACTCGCCGCACCAAAAACACCGAACATGGCGACCGGGAGTGTAATGGAGTCCCTGGCGGTCGCGACCGGCTTGGCAATCGCCCCCGTCAGGATGCCACCAGCGGCGGTTCCCGGTTAGATTGGGTGGATCATGGCCGTGCGGGCGCCAGCCAGGGGAGATGCTCGCGCGTGCGATGTCTTCAGATAACGCGGATCGCAGGAGCAGCTACTTGGACAAGGTCATACTGATAACCGGAGCCTCCTCCGGCATGGGCCGGGAGGCCGCGATCCTCCTGGCTCGCGGGGGCCACACCGTCTACGCCGGTGCGCGCCGGGCGGACCGCATGGAGGACCTGTCGGAACACGGAATCACCCCGGTCGAGATGGATGTCTCGAAGGGCGGGGACAACGAGCGGGCCGTGCGCCTGATCATCGACGCCGACGGACGCATCGACGTTCTGATCAACAACGCGGGCTTCGGCCTCTACGGCACGGTCGAGGACATCCCGCTCGACGACGCCAGATACCAGTTCGAGGTGAACCTGTTCGGCCTCGCCCACCTCACCCAACTCGTCCTGCCGCACATGAGGGCGCAGGGCGCGGGCCGGATCGTCAACACCTCCTCGATGGGCGGCCGGATCTTCACGCCCTTCGGGGCCTGGTATCATGCGACCAAGCACGCGCTCGAAGGCTGGTCGGACTGCCTTCGCATCGAGACCGCGCCGTTCAACATCCAGGTCGTCCTCATCCAGCCCGGCCTCATCCAGACCGAGTTCGGCCATGTGGTTGGAGGGAGCCTTCAGAAGTACTACGCGGACAGCGCCTACAAGGCCGGTCTGGACCGGTTGTTCGCGATGGCGTCCGACCCCAAGGCCGCGAGTCGCGGGACCGACGCCGAGGTGCTCGCCCGCGTGTTCGTCGAGGCGGCTACCGCCGCCCGGCCTCGGCGGCGGTATGTGAAGGGCGCGGCGGCGCGCCCGCTGATGTTCATCCGCAAGTGGTTCGGCGACGGGATCTACGAGTCCGTGTTGCGCCGCACCTTCGGCTGACCAGATCAGCTAGTCCATAGAGGCGAAAGCAACGGCGCAACGCGGGACGGCGCTGCCGCCTGTTCTCCGGCGGCACAGCGTGCTCGCGGACCTGCCGGTTAGCCGACCGGGATGACGAAGCCGCTCTGAATGGTCAGGTGCCGCGTCTTGGAGTCGTCGTCGTCCATCGATGCGAGGCCGAGCGAGTAGAGGGCATCGAGCCCCAGCCGGACGCTGCCGGCGAGAGGAAACTCGACGCCTCCGCCGAATGCCACCCCGAAGTCCAAGGTCTTGATGTCGAAGTCCGAGAAAGGCGGATCGACGCAAGGCGTGACGACGCTCAATCCCTCCAGAGTGCCCTACACTTCGCACGAGAGTCGATAGGCCGCCCATGGGCCGGCCATCATGCCGATGGAAACCCCGCCGCCGGACGTGCCGACGCTCGCCAAGGCCGAGAGTTGGACGTAGTCGAAGCCGAGCGTGATCTTGCCACCCTCGACGTTGCCGCTGCCGCCCTTCTGCGCGTACGCCCCGCCGAACCTCAGGCTCAACGCGTTTGGACACCGGAACACCGAGTTCCATCCCCGCGACGAAGCCGGAAACGGATTCCTCCTCGACTCCTTTACCCTCGATGGTCACGGTGCCGAAGCCGATTCCGCCCTTCAAACGGCAACCCGGTCGAGGATGACGGCCTCATCCTTCAGTTCCCGGGGCGGTAGGTCACCGAGAGCTTGAGGCGCCTGCCCTTGGGGCTGTGGGTGAAGGCGTCGTAGGACTGTTCCCAGTTGACCAGTGGCGGATCGGCGTCGAGAAGGTTGATCACCGACAGCGCGACATCGGTCGTGCTCGACGTGCGCCGCAGCAGACTGAGGTCCCAGCCCACGAACCGATCGATGTGCTCGAACTCGGTGTCGGGGAACACTTCGTTCGTGTACCCGGAGACGGTGTTGAGGTAGTTGACCACGCTGTAGTCGCCCCAATGGTATCCGGCCGAGAAGCGGAGTTTCCACTGCGGCAGCGGGGGAGCGATCGGGTTGCCCCAGTTGAGCTGGCCCGCCGCGTCCTGCGCGGCGAAGACCTCGGCCCCGTTGAGTTCGAGCGCCTTGACGAAGAACTCCCGGGTGTAGGTGCCGTCGGCCCCCAGCGAGAGGATGCCATCGCCGACGGGCAGGCGCGTGCTTGCATGCAGGTCGATTCCCGACATCCGGATGCCCGGCCAGTTCACGTTCGTGACCCTGATCCGTTCCACGGCCGACACGTGGCAGGTTCCCGTCCCCGGCCCGTCGGGGCAGGTCACGAACTCCTGCACGGCGGCCCGCGAGGCCCCGCCCGCCGCGTACAGCCGGGTCACGCCCCCGAAGGGCACCTGGTCGATCACGTCGCGGAAGTCGTAGCTCCAGTAGTCGGCCGTGGCGCGAAACCGTGGAAGCTGCACAGTCAGTCCGACGTTGTAGGTCAACGCGCGCTCGGGCACGAGCCGGCTGTTGCCGAACGCGTCCACCGCCTTGTAGATCCCCGCCTCGGACACGTATTCGAGCCCGGTGCTGCGGTCTTCGTTCAGGTCGTCCACGGAGGGCGTGCGGAAGGTCGTCTGGAGCGAGGCGCGCAGCGCCAGCGGGTCGGCCAACGCCACGCGGACCGCCAGCTTGGGATCGAAGCTGCTCACCGACCCGTGGAACTCGTAGTTGGCGGCGGCCTGGCCCTCCACCCTGTCGCCGAGCGAGAAGCGGCTCTCGGCGAAGAACCGGTTCACCATCTGGGCGTCCTGGTACTCGTAGTGCCCGGTGGTGAAGGTGAACGCCCCGGCCTTCTCGAGGCAGCTGCGGTCGCCCGGCACGGGGCACGGGTTGATCGACAGGTCGCCCGGCTGGTTCGGGGTAGCGGAAACGCCGAACCTGCGGAACTGGTACCCGATGGCGTAGTCGAGCCCCTCCGTGACGGCCCCCTTGAGCATGGCGTCCGCGACGAACAGGTCCGCCGAACTGTCCAGATTCACCTCCTCGTTGATCCAGTCGATCAGTTCCGCGCTGTTCTCCAGCCCGGGCATGTGGTCCGGGTTCGGCCGGTCCCTGTAGAGCGCGCCCGGCTGCGCCGACAGCCGGTGCGCGTTGCTGAACGGGTTGTAGTACCGGCAGTTGCCCTGGCCCGCCACCGCGCCGTTGAGGGGACCGAGCGCCATCCCGGACGGACTCGACGGGTCGACCACGACCGTCACTCCGCAGTCCGGGCCTCCGAAGCCGCGGAACGCCAGAAACTTCCGGTAGGCGTACTCGGCCGGAAGGTTCGCGTTGCCGGAAGCCCGCGAATAGCTCGCGGACAACTCGATGGCCGCCCCGCCCAGCGACTCGATGCCGCGCTCCAGCGATGCGGCGACCCGCTGGGTGCGGGAGGCGCGCTCCAGCGTTCGCCCGGGTCCCGAGTTGCCGACGAGCCTGCCGTAGAAGTACCAGTTGTCCTGCAAGCACGCCTGTTGGCTCGCGAAACCGGCGCTCTGTCCGTGGGTCCCGCAGAACGCCTGTCTGCCCGGATTTCCGGGTTCGATCACCTGGGCTCCGTTGTACGGAGAGATCGGCGGATAGGACGGGGTCGTGAACCACTCGGGAGTCGTGGCCTCGGCCCAGAGCGCCTCGACGTGGTAGCTCGAACGGTCCCCCATGTCGCCGTTGATCTCGGCGAAACCCCGGAATTGGCGGGATGCCTGGAGAAGATTGTCCCACTGCTGGTAGCGGAAGCGGCAGGTCTCGCCCTCGCGGTGCCCCCCGAAGTCCGTGCAGCGGGGATCCACGAAGACGCCGCCCCAGCCTCCGAACTGCGCGTCCGAAAGGGCCGCGGTGAACTCTTCGATCGTCTCGTTGCCCGTCAACCGTGGGAAGAGGAACGCGCCGGGATTGCCCGTATAGGACCAAGCCCCGCCGCCGGACGTGAAGGGACGCAGCGCCCAATCGCGATCCTCGGGGTGCAACTCCTGGCCGACCAGCGCCTCGGCGGACACGACGGCGTGCGCGCCGTCTCCCAGCCGCTTGCCCCAAATCGCTCCCGCGTGCGTCTCCCCGGCCCCGGCGAAGTACTCGTGCGCGCCCGACACCTCCAGCCCTTCGAAATCGCTGCGGGTCAGAAAGTTGGCCACGCCCGCCACGGCGTCCGAGCCGTAGACCGCCGACGCGCCCTCCTTCACCACCTCGATCCGGTCCAGCGCGATCGACGGAAAGGCGTTCACATCCACGAACCTCCCGCCGGACAGCCGCGCGGGCAGGTACACTTGACGGCGACCGTTGAGCAGCACGAGGGTGCGGGACGGCCCGATCCCCCTGAGGTTGACGCTGGCGACCGTCTCCGACACCGCCGCGGGAGGCCGGGTGTTGTACCAACCCTGGCGGTCTCCGAGGACCCCGGCGCTCGATCCGAGGTTGCGGAAGAAGTCCACGGCCTGTGGAGACCCCTGCTCCGCCAGCGTCCTCCGGCTCGAAACGGCCACCGCGTAGGGCAGTTGCACGAGCGACTCGGAGAACGCGGTGCCCGTCACCACCAGTTCCGCGAGACCTAGGACGGTTGTTGTCAGTCTGAGTTCGACGGTCGCAGCCGCATCCGCGTTCACGGTGACACTCATCGACAGGACCGCATAGCCCAGCCTCTCGGCACGGAGTTCGTGCGTGCCGACGGGAACGCCCGGCAGGGCGAACCGCCCGTTTCCGCTGGAGAGCACTCCGATCCCGAGCGCGGGCACGCTGATCTGCGCACTGGCCAGCGGCTCGCCGGTATCCGCGTCTGCCACGGTGCCCGTAATGGTGCCCGTCTGCTGAGCGGACACCGGGACCACCCAGGTGAGTCCCGCAGCCATCATGGCCAACGCGAACGTCCACACCTTGAAGACCGGGCCTGAACGACCGGCTTCACGAGCAGCGTGGACCGCGGGATCCACGTTCAGCACGGCTTGCTTTAGTTCCATGTTCCGTCTCCTTGGCCCGGGGTCGTGCGAGGTCCTTATCTCCAATCTAATGGCGGGGGTTCCGCAGCCGGAAGGTGTTGCCAGGGCTTCCCGGAGGGCACCGCGCCTACTGGCTAAGAGGGCTGCGCCATTCAGCCTCGTCCGCTGTTGAACGAAACTGGTCCAAGTCGACATCTTTGGAGACACTGGACTCCACGGACGACTGGTCGCTTCGGACGCGAGCCCCGCTGGCTAGTTCAGTTCACACTCACATGACCTCTGGATCCAAGCCTTTGGCTTCCGATCCGCAAGGTGCTCCGGCTCATGAACCACGCAGGTAATGCGGTTCCGGTTGGCACCATCGCCATGGTGTCGCCCGCCGCCTCCCACCAGCCAACCGAGGTGTTCGCCGCTCCAATCGTTGAGGATGAGCAGCATCACTGCGCGCTGAGGGGATCCGGCGGCGGCAAGGCCCCGGATTGCGGCGGTTGGGTCACGGGTCCCGACACGCCGTGCCGGGTCCAATGTCACCGCTGCGCGGACGCGAGCGTCTTCCGGTGAACGCCACCCGCTCGCGGCACTACGACGTGGTCATCGTAGGCGCGGGTCCGGTGGGCAGCCTGTGCGCCATCGCCCACGCGCGCAAGGGCGCTCGCATTGCCCTCTTGGAAGCGAATCTCAAGTCTTCGAGACGAATGGCGGGGGAATGGCTGCATCCGCCCGCCGTGCGGATCCTTCACGAGTTGGGCATAGAGCTGGAAGAGCATCCGCGCAGCACGAGGGGCAAGGGGTTCGTCGTGCTCCCCGAGGACGGCTCCGACCCGATCGTTCTTCCCTATGCGAACGGATCTCACGGATTGTCGTGCGAGCACGAGGCGGTAGTCTCGACCCTGCGTGACGCCGTCAAGAACGCTTCGGATGTCGATTTCATTCACAGTGCCCGCGTGCGTTCGGTGGAAGACGGCAGGGTCGCCTTTGTTTGTGACGGAGCCGAGGAATCCGTGACTGCGGGACGGATCGTGGGAGCCGACGGCCGGGCTTCGACCGTGCGCCGGTCGCTGGGCGTATCGACCGAGCGGATAACCTGCTCGCGCATGGTCGGCGTCACGGCGAGCGGAGCGAGCCTGCCGCTGGAGGGTTACGGGTATGTCGTGCTCGGTGGGCCGGGTCCCATTCTCATGTACCAGCTCGGAGAGCGTTGCGTCCGCATCATCGTGGACGTCCCGCTGGACCAGTGGATCCCCCGGGACCGGATCGGCTTCCTCTCGGATGCCTATGTCGGCCTGCTCCCCGAAGCCCTCCGCCCCGCGTTCGTCGAGGCGCTGCGGGCGGGAAGGCTCGACACTGCCGCCAATGAACTCAGGCCGCGCGTGACGTACGGCACCCCGCATCGAGTGCTCATCGGCGATGCGGCCGGACACTATCATCCCATGACGGCTTCGGGAATGACGCTCGGGTTCGGCGACGCGCTCACCCTGGCCGAGGCCGGGGGCTTCAAGGACTTCGCGCGCAAGCGGTTCAGGGCCACCCACACTCCGGAACTCCTCGCCATGGAGCTGTACGAGGTCTTTGCCGATCACCGGTACGAGTCCGCGACGGTCAGACGCGCGGTCTACCGGCGGTGGCGGGCAAGCTCCTCGTTCCGCGATCAGACCATACGTCTGCTCGCCTGCGAAGAAACATCGCCAGCCCATCTCAATCTCACCGGAGGCGCGATACTGGCGCAGGCAATCTCCCGAGAGATCCCGCGATCCTACGAACAGGCCGCTTGGCGCCGGACCCGCGACACCGTTCATGCGCTGTCCATTCGCGTCCGGTGGCTCTTGCGCGGCGTCAGGCTGCTGCGCAAGGCAAGGAAGAAGGGAATCGAGGACGAGCGGGTCCTGGACTCCCTGGGTCGAGCGTTGCCGGCCTCGATGCCGCCGGGTCCGGGCGACGCGCGTCCCGTGCGCTCACGGGAAGTGACTTCGCCAGACGCCGGACTGGCCTTGGGTCGAGCGAGTGCGCGACTGCTGAGTCTCCAAGGGGAGGATGGCGCCTGGGAGGGCGAGATGGTCTGGTGTCCCATGCTCACGGCGCAGTACGTGTTGCTGCACCATCTCCTTGGACGGCGGCTCAAGCCCGGTCGCCGGCGGCGCGTGCTGCGATCCTTCGAACGAACCCGTCTCGAAGGGGGTGCCTGGGGTCTGCACGAACACTCTGCTCCCCACCTGTTCGTCACGACGCTGGTCTATGTGGCGGTGCGGCTCCTCGGGGTCGAGCGGGATGATCCACTGGTGGAGTCGGCTCGACGATTCCTGCGGGACGAGGGCGTTCCTGGCATCCCGAGTTGGGGCAAGTTCTGGCTGGCGCTCCTCAATCTCTACGACTGGCGCGGAGTCAATCCCATCCTACCGGAACTGTGGATCCTGCCGCGCTGGTTCGCCCTGCATCCCGCCAACTGGTACTGCCACACGCGGCTCATCTACATGGCCATGGCGGCGGTTTACGCGCGGCGGTTTCAGGTGCCAGTCACACCTGTGATCGCTTCGTTGCGGGAGGAGTTGTTTTCCCGGCCGTTCGCGGACATCGACTTCTCCGAGTGCCGCAACCGGTTGCGTGACGAAGACCTCTACGCCCGGCCCAGCGGGTGGCTTCGGGCCGGATATGGGTTTGCAAGGGTGTTCGAGCGGTTCCACGGCAAGCGTCTCCGAGGGCGATGCGTGGACGCGATCCTCCAGCGCATCAGGTGGGAGCTGCGAACCACCGGCCATGCGAGCATCTCGCCCGTCAGCGGTCTGATCAACATCCTCGCGCTGTGGCTGCATGATCCGGACGACACCGACTGCCGCCGGGCGCTCAAGCAGCTGGACGGCTGGATCTGGGAGGACGAGGAGGACGGAGCGCGGGTCACAGGAGCGAGAAGCGCCTCCTGGGATACCGGATTCTCCTTGCAGGCGTTGGCGGCGGTGCCGGATGTTGACGGGGTTCGGGACGCTCTCCGGCGCGGAGCAACCTACCTGCTCCGGCAACAGATCGGCGTCAGCTTCGAGGGATTTCGCGAGGCGTATCGGACTGACCCCAAGGGAGGCTGGTGCTTCCCCGGGGCGTGGCATGGGTGGCCGGTCACCGACTGCACTGCCGAAGCTGTGCTGGGGATCGTCGAAGCGCAGCCCGACGCTGCAAACACGATAGTGCTCCGCGATGCGGCCGGCTTCATGCTGCGCGGCCAGAACCGCGATGGCGGGTTCGGCAGCTATGAGGCGCGGCGCTCGCGGATCGGACTGGAGCGGCTGAATCCCGCCGAGATGTTCGGCGACTCCATGACCGAGCGCTCCTATGTCGAGTGCACGGCGTCCTGCCTCGCCGCGCTCGCCGCCTGTCGGCGACACCTTGCGCCGTCCGTCAGCGGAGAGATTGCGAGGGCCGTCGCAAGGGCCGAGGAGTGGCTTCGGCGGAGCCAAGCTCACGATGGGTCTTGGTGCGGCGTGTGGGGCATCCAGTTCATCTACGGCACGATGTTCGGCGTCCGGGGTCTCGTCGCCGCCGGTGCCCGTCCCGGGGATCCCGCACTGCGGCTCGCGTGCCGGTGGCTGCTGGACCGTCAACGGACGGACGGGGGATGGGGCGAACACCACAGCGGATGCGCGATCGGCCGATACGTCCCGCACGAGCAAGGCCAGGTCATCCAGACCGCGTGGGCGTTGATCGCGCTCCTCACCGCCGGCGAGTCCAACTGGAGTGCGATCTCGCGGGGCGTCCGGTTCCTCACCGACAGTCAGGAGGCGGATGGGGCTTGGCCGAGGCAGCAGGCGTCCGGGGTTTTCTTCCGCACGGCGCTACTGGAATACGCCCTTTACCGGGACTACTTTCCCCTGCGGGCAATCGGTCTCTACGAGCAGCGGCGCCGGATCCGGCCCGGACCTGCCTCGCCCGACTCGCATGGGAGTACTTGAAGCTCCTCGCTTCCCTTGCTTCCGGCGATCAGCGCTCCTCGCGGCTCGCGGCGGCCCGTTGGCCTCGGTCCACGCGGCTGAGAAAGAGTATCGATGGTTGAAAGACCGGCGCGGCCCGCGCCGGAACCTCGACCGGTTCCCCGGTCTTGGGGTTGCGGGCCGTGCGGGCCTTGCGGTGCCGCACCTTGAACGTGCCGAAGCCCCGGATCTCAATATGGTCGCCGCGCACCAGCGTGTCCTTCACGGCGTCGAGGAGGGCATCGACCACGAGTCCGCAATCTCTCTTGGTGATTCGCGATTCGAGCGCAGCGGCGACCTGCTCAACGAGGTCGGCTTTTGTCATGCCCTCTCCCGTCCTTCAGGCCAAAGTCCCTTCCCCGGACATACACCAGCAGGATCGGAGCGACTCTCTCACCTATGAACCGTATGGTGCGGGTCATTTCCAGCCGACCCTCGACGATTTCCAGCACCAGACGAACCCGCCCGTCCGATCCCACCATGTGCTCCACCCCGAGTCGGGGGCCGTCCCAGAAGACCCGGGACCGCACGCGGTGTTCTCCCCCGGTTTGCGAGACCCATCCTCCATTCAGCGGCAACGTGATGCTCTCTCGGGGCGTGGGGATGTAGACCAACTCATCCCCTTGCACGCCGAGGACCAGTGCTTCCGGGCGGCGGCGCAGCAGTTCGAAGGTCGCCTGCCGAAGGGCCATGAGTCTCTGCCCCTCCTCGGCTTCCCTGCGCAGACGGTCCAGCTGATCCGCCCGGACGACCCCCGTCTCGGTTCGGGTCTCCGGTCTCGGGATCGTCACCTGCGGCGAACTGGCCGATTCGTCAAGCACCCAGTTTCCGGCGTACTCCGCCAGCAGCGCGTCGATTTCCGCCCGCGTCATGACGGCCCGCTGGACACCACCGCCCGAGGCGCATCCCGCGCCGATGGCCGCCACCGCAACCACCAGCAGTCTACCGAGGCTCCAGCGAAAACGGCCCACCGGCGGCGCTGCCCAGTTCTTCATGGCTTCCTCTCCTTTCGCCCGGGAGCCCAGTTGTCCCCGGTCACGCCAAGGCCAACAGCCGTTGGACAGGAATCCCCGGCGTTCGAGCGGCTTTGTCCACGGACTGCCAAGCGTGTCCGAGTCTTGTCCTTGCATGGCAATAACTTACGTTAACTTACGTTCATGCGTGGATCATCCGTCAAGTCCATGGGCCAATCCCCCGGCTCCTTACGGTAGGCCGTCGCATCAAGGCCGCCGTCCGTGTGCCGAGCAGCACCGCTCGTTATGTGTTCGCCAGTATCTGTCAGACCCTTCCGCCGGAGCCCAAAGGACGCTGGACGGCCATCAAGCGCGGATGCACGTTGGTGGACAACCTTCGCGGTACGGTCGCGCATCCAACGCGTGGCCCAGTTGCGGCTCGCCACCTTCGACTCACAAGAGAGAATCACGATGAACGCCAGCAGGTTCACCTCAATCCAATCGCTCCTTCTGATGGCCGTCTTGGCCGCCCCCTCCACTCTCCTCGCTCAGGAGATCGTCGAGGTCACGGGCCGGGATCGGTCTATCGACCCCGCGTCCGAGGAGGTCTACCGGGTCGGCGTCCTCGAAGGCGAGTCCTGGGAGATGTTCGCCTCGGTGGGCCAGGTCGCCTTCGACGAGGAGGGCAACCTGTACGTCTTCGACGGGACGACCGGTCCGACGCTTTCCGGGGGGATGCGTCTGACACGTTCCAGTGCGGTGAGGGTCATCGTGTTCGACGCGGCGGGGCGGTTCGTAACGGAATTCGGGTCTTCGGGCGGAGGTCCCGGCGAGTTCAACCAGCCGATGGGATTCGCGGTGTTGCGCGACGGCACCGTGGTGGTAAGCGATGTCGGTCACCGCGCCTACCAGCTCTTTGACGCCTCCGGCGAGTTTCTGGGCATGGTCCGAGCCGACGACGGGTCCAACCCGGTGGCCATCCCGGCCCACGACATTCAGCCTGATCCTCGCGGTGGGGCGGTCTTTGCCGGTGAGGGCTCTCGCTCCATCGTCATGGGCGCGGACGGCGCGGCGGATCCGCCCACCTCCCGTCCGGTCCTGCGGGTCGGACTGGACGGCGAGGCCGTACGTACCGATACGGTGGCGGAGGGATGGCTGCCCCCAAGAACCGACCTTCAGAGTCTCGCGACGAGCCCCGTCCCGGCCCAACTTCGCGACGCGCTTCGCAGCATGGCCATGCCCACCGTGTTCGAGCCCGAGTTCCTCGTGGCCGTCCTTCCCGATGGCGGCATCGTTCACTCGGATTCGTCCGCGTACGCGCTGAAGGTCACGCCGCCGGGTGCGCGCGATGTCGTGCGCATCATCCGGCGGCCCTTCGATCCCGAGCCCGTGACGGAGGCGGTCCGGGAGGCGTACGAGGAGAGGACGGCAGCCGCCCGGCGCGCACTCGGCGGAACCGGTTCAAGACGCCTCATGCTGGTCGGGGGTGCCGAAGGGAACAATCCCCGGCCGGAGGCCATGTTCGATCTGGAGGACCGCTTCTACCACGAGATTCCCGTGCTGCGCGACTTGGCCACCACATGGGAGGGACGCATCTGGGTGCGGCGCGGCGGCGAGGAACCCGATAGCGACGGCCCCATCGATGTCCTGACGGCGGAAGGGTTGTATGTCGGCACCTACCCGACTGGAACGACCGAGATGCCGGACGCCTTCGGCCCGGGCGGACTGGCGGCGTTCATCGAGTTGGACGAATTCGATGTCGCCAGAGTGGTGGTGCGGAGGCTACCGGCCGAGGTTCGTTGAACCCCGACGAGTACCCGGCCAGAGCAGCATGCATGGCCCGAAAACCGTCCGATGAATTCCGATGCCGTCGCATGCAATCCCGCTCATTTCTGCATATCGTAAATGGTACATCGATAATCCGTGCTGCGCCGTACCTTAGGATGACGCCGCCGGACCTCGCCCATGTCGGCCTCGAACTCCCGCCATTCCACAGGGTTTTCCGGCCATTTGAACACGTTAATCCCCGATTCGAGTCCATCGGCAAGAAGGGCAGATCGTGCAGTCCCCATTGAACTTACGTGACTTCTTGCCTTGATTCTCGATGCCTACGCCCTGCCGGCCCGGCGCCTCACCGCTCTCGGTGCTCAGGCGGCTTTGTCCACGGACTGCTACACTTCCTCGCATGTCACACCGAATCGACCGGCGCAGGAAGGCCGACCGGAGGCTGTTCATCGGGTGCTGGGTGCTTGCCGGTCTGCTGCACGTGGTCCTGTTCGTGGTTGTCCCGGGTCGGGACGCGTTGGCGAGGCCGGGCCTGAGCCTCGAGCTCGCGGAGACCCCGGCTCCCGGAGCCACGCTGCTCGACCTCTTCTTCGGACCACCGGCGATATCGGGTCCGTCGGGCAGAGTCTCGGTCGAACCGCCCGAACGCTTCCTGGAAACCGAGAGGCTGGTCCATGTGCCGGCCACGTGTCGGGCCGTCATCAGGTCTTCCGGCAACGACATCCGCGGCAGCGTGCGCCTCAGCGTGAAGGTGACCGGCCGGGTCGACGTGACCGGCGTGGTGCGGTCCTCCGGCATTCGCTGCGCCGACGACCTGCTGGAGAGAGTGGCGGGAGACCTTCTCTACCACTGGCTCCCCAGCGAGGACTTCCCGGCGCCGGTCGAGTTGACGCAGCCGATGAGGCTCTCGGAGAAAACCGACCGGTAGCGTTCGCCGCATGCTCGCCACCTACCTGGCCCGCCGTCTCGCCCAACTTGGGATCGTCCTCCTTCTCGTTTCGGTGGCGGTCTTCGCCATCATGCACGCGCTTCCCGGCGACCCTGTACAACTCATGCTCTCGGGCGCCGAGAGCGGGTCCGTTACCCCCGAACGGCAGGAGCAGCTGCGCGAGGAGATGGGGCTGAACGACCCGCTTCCCGTGCAGTACGGGCGCTTTCTGCGCGGCGCCGTAACGGGTGACCTGGGCGTCTCCGTCCGCCTGCGCCAACCCGTCCTCGACCTCATCCTCGACCGGCTGGGCCCCACGCTCGCGCTCAGCCTCGGCGGCATCCTCTTCGCGGTCCTCATCGGCGTCACCACCGGCGTCCTCGCCGCCCTCCGGCAGGGCTCCTGGATCGACGGTCTGAGCCGCGTGCTCGCGTACGTCGGCGTCTCGCTTCCCCTTTTCTGGCTCGGCCTTCTGCTCATTCTGGTCTTCTCGTTCCAGCTGTCCTGGTTTCCCCCCGCGGGATCCGAAGGGATCCGATCGCTCGTGCTCCCCAGCCTGACGCTGGGGCTCGTGTCGGCGGGCGTCATCGCGCGCCTGACCCGCGCCTCCCTCCGCGAGGTCCTGGTCGAGGACTACATCCGCACAGCCCGGGCGAAGGGGCTTCCCAACCGCATCGTCTACCTGCGCCACGCGCTCCGGAACGCACTGCTTCCGGTCGTGACCATGCTCGGCCTCCAGTTCGGCGCGATGCTCGCGGGAGCGGTCGTGACCGAGACCGTGTTCAGCCGGCCCGGCCTCGGCCGCCTGGTGGTGAGCGCGATCCTGTGGAAGGACTATCCGCTGGTGCAGGGGATCGTGTTGTGCATGGCCGCCATGTATGTGCTCGTGAACCTGCTCGTGGACCTGCTGGCGGCCTGGCTCGACCCGCGCATCCGTGACGAGGCGCCGGCATGAGGGTCGGCGGCCGCCCGCTGTCTCCCGGCTTCGTCGCGGGCGCGCTGATCCTCGCGGGCTGGGTACTGCTCGCTCTGCTCGCTCCCGCAGCCACGCCCTACGACCCGCTGGCCACGGTCTCCGGTGCCCGCGAGGCCCCGTCGGCAGAGTTCTGGTTCGGGACCGACCGCCTGGGCCGGGACGTGTTCAGCCGCGTCATCCACGCCGCTCGCGTGTCGCTCGTGCTGGGCTTCATCAGCGTGGCCATCGGGGCGGCCCTCGGTTCCGCGATGGGGCTGGTGTCCGGGTACTACCGCGGCCCCGCCGACACCGTGCTCATGCGCATCGTCGACGCCATGCTGGCCTTTCCCGGCATCCTCCTCGCCCTCGTCGTGATCGCCGCGCTCGGGCCCAGCATCACGAACGTCATGATCGCGGTCGGCGTCTCCACGATTCCCCGCTATGCCCGCCTGGTCCGCTCCACCGTGCTCACCGTCCGCGAGCAGGCCTACGTCGACGCGGCCCGGCTGATCGGCGTGCCGGACGTCCGGATCATGCTGCGGCACGTGCTGCCGAACACGGCGGTGCCGCTGCTCGTGCTGTCGACGCTCGAGTTCGGGCACGCCATCTCGGTCGGCGCGGGCCTGAGCTTCCTGGGGCTCGGCGCGCAGCCGCCGACGCCGGAGTGGGGGCTGATGGTCGCCGTGGGGCGCGACGTGCTGGGACCGGCCTGGTGGATTTCCACATTCCCCGGGCTCGCCATATTCACCGTGGTGATGGCGACGAATCTCCTGGGCGACAGCCTGCAGGAAATGCTCGATCCCAGGCTGAAAGCGAGGTAACCGTGAACGACAGGTTCGTAGGCGTGCAGATCGGGCCCGCCAGCTTTGTGGACGAGGGGGTCGACACCGTGCTCGACACGCTGCAGCAGCGCGTGGGCGTGAATGTGATCCTGCTCGGCACGGTCAGCTGGCTGGGGCTCAAGATCGGGCGCAGCATCTCGTGGAACATCGACGGGTGGCCGGATCACGGCGTGCCCGAGCCGCTGGAGGTGCAGGGGGGCTCGTACCTGGCCGACCATCCCGAGTTCTACCGCAACACCTCGATCACCAACTTCCGCGCCCCGGACGAGGGCATGCGGGACCGCGACATACTCGAAATGGTCATCCCCGGGGCCCGGGCGCGGGGGATGAAGGTGATCCCGGAGCTCATGGAGCCGCTCTTCAAGTACGCGGGGCACGGGTCCGCGAACACCGTGCAGATTCCGAACCTGGTCCAGTACATGGAGGTGGACTACCTGGGCCGGCTCGGCGGGGCCCCCTGCCTGGAGAACCCGGACTACCGGACCTGGTGGCACGCGCTGATCGAGGACCACTGCCGCTCCTACGACATCGACGGCATCATGTGGTGCAACGAGAGGCGGAGCCCACTCGACCAGCTGGTCACCGGGATGGCTCCGGGGTGCTTCTGCAGGCACTGTCTGGCGAGCATGGGGGCCGCGGGCGTCGATGCGGAAGCCGCGCGGCGGGCGTGCAGCCTGATTCACACCTACTTCAGGCGCGCGCGCGCGGGCGAGCACTTCGCCGACGGTGCGCTCATCACCGGGCTTCGCGTGCTTCTTGAGAACCCCGAGTTTCTGCTGCTCGAGCGGCACTGGGTCAGGCGCAACAAGGACCTGGACCGCGAGCTGTACGGGCTCGTCAAGTGGTGCGATCCGGCGCTGCAGTTCGGGCTCAACGTGTGGAACCGCAACCACTTCAACCCGTTCCGCAAGGCGCAGTGGCCGTGGGCCGAGACGAAGGACTACGCCGACTGGGTCAAGCCGATCACGTACCAGCACCAGTCGGGCGGGATCTACCTGGGCGAGATGAAGCAGCTGCACGCGACCCTGCTGCGCGACCTGGCGCCCGCCGAGATGACGCCGATCATGTACCGGATTCTGGGGCTCGACGAGGCGCCGTGGGACGAACTGATGGGTGCGGGAATGCGCCCATCCACGTATGTCGGTGGCCAGTGCCGCGACACGATCGAGGCGCTGGACGGCGAGTTGCCGGTGCTGATGGGGGTCGGCGTCGACGCGCCCCGCTCGAGCCCGGACCAGGCCGCCTGCACGCCGGACATCGTCTACGAGAGCGTGCACGCGGCATACTCGAACGGGGCGGCCGGCGTCATCTACTCGCCCAACTACGCGAGCATGCGCCTGACCAACCTCGACGGCGGCGCCCGGGCGCTCGCGGAACTCGGAATCTGACGGGGGGACAAGCGCATGCCCGAAGCACCAGCCTGGAAGTTTCAGCCGATTCTGCAGGATCTGGCCCCGCGCGAGCAGGCCTCGGTCACGCTCCGGGGCCGCGTGATCACGGGGGTGGGGGATGAGGTGATCGAGGACGGCCACGTCACGCTGGAGGCCGGCCGGATCGTGTCGGTCGGGGCGTGGGGCGCGGCCGCGGAGGAGGCTCGGGCGGTCGTCGCGACGGGCGGAACGATCCTGGCCGGCCTGATCAACAGCCACGCCCACCTCGCCTGGGACGGCATCCACGACCTCGCGGCCCAGTCGATGGGTGACGCACGCGAGATCAGCGCGTACAAGGCGGCGGCCAACATGCTGGCGAACCTGCGCGGCGGCATCACGCTGGTGCGCGACCTGGGGATGAACCGGAGCGGCGAGTTCGCCAAACAGGCGGTGGAGCAGGGGGTGTTCGCGGGTCCGCGCCTGCTGATCTGCGCGGAAGCGATCGTGCAGACCGGCGGCCATACGTACTGGTGCTGCCGCGAGGCCACCGGAGCCGACGAGATGCGGCGCGCGGTGCGGGAGCAGGTGAAGGCCGGCGCCGACCTGATCAAGATCATGATGTGCCACGACCTGCTGGAGTTCACCGACGAGGAACTCGCGGCCATCGTCGACGAGACGCACCGGAGCGGGCTGCCCGTCACCGCCCACGCCACCTTCGACGCCGCGATCGAGCGGGCGGCCGATTTCGGCATCGACACGGTGGAGCACGGCGGCAGCATGTCGGACCGCACCATCGGCAAGCTGGTGGCGCGGGGCGTGCCGATCGTCACCACGTTCTCGCCGGTCGTGATCCAGTCGAAGCCCGAGATCGCGCGCCGATACAACATTCCCGAGTGGAAGATCCGCGAGCGGCAGCGGGCGGTCGCCGACAGGGAGCGCTACGACGGGCTGGTGCGGGCGGCCCGGGCCGGGGTGCGGATCGTGTTCGGGACCGACGCGGGGAGTCCCGCCGTGCGGCACGGCGTAGTGGTGCCCGAGATGGAGTTCATGATCGAGGTGGGGGTGGTGGCGGACAATCACGCCGCGATCATGAGCGCGACCCGCGAGGCGGCGATCATGAACCGGCTGGACGATCGGATCGGCACGCTGGAGGTGGGGAAGGAGGCGGACGTGATTGTTGTCGACGGGAACCCGCTGGAGGAGCTGAGCGACCTGGAGCGCGTGCGGATGACGTTCGTGCGGGGGTGCTGCCTGTACTCGCGGCCGGGCGTGTGATCCCCATGGCGCGGCAGCCCCCCGGATCCTCGCTTGCCGCTCGCGGATCCCGCCTCGCCGCGCGCGCCGTCAGCGTCAAGTCCAGCTTCCGCACCCGGATGCTCGAACTGGCCGCCGGGCTGGACGACATCATCGCGCTCGGCCGCGGCGACCCGGACTTCGAGACGCCGGCCGCGATCGTGGCGGCGGGCGCGGACGCCCTGATCAGCGGCTACACCCACTACACGCCGCCTCCGGGCCTCCCGGAACTCCGCGAAGCAATCGCGTTTCAGCTGAAACTTAACAACAATGTTAAGTATTCGGCCGACCAGATCGTCGTCACCAACGGGGCCCAGGAAGCGCTGCTGATCTCCATCCTCGCGCTGGTCGATCCGGGCGACGAGGTGATCCTACAGGCCCCGCGCTTCAACGCCTTCGACTACATGGTGAATCTCGCGGGCGGCCGGATCGTGGACGTGCCAACGCTGGAAGAGGACGACTACGCCCTCGGGGCCGCCGCCATCCGCGAGGTCCTTACAGAGTGTTCGAAACTCCTCGTGATCGCGAACCCGAACAATCCCACCGGCGGACTGACTCCGCGCGCGGAGCTGGAACGCATCGCCAGACTGGCGGTGGAGCACGACCTGGTCGTCATCTCCGACGAGATCTACGAAAAGCTGATCTTCGACGGAGCCGAACATGTGAGCCTCGGCGCTCTCGACGGCATGCGCGACCGCACCGTCACCGTGAACGGCTTCTCCAAGGCGTACGCGATGACGGGTTGGCGCGTGGGCTACCTGGCCGCGCCCGCCTGGATGGTGGAGTCGGCTACCGAGATCAAGCACACGTTGAGCATCTGCACGCCGCCCGCCCTGCAGCGCGGTGCACTGGCGGCCCTCGAGACCGGCGGCGCGGCGGTGGCCTCGATGCTGGCCGAGTACGAGCGGCGGCTCGACCTGGTGCTGAGCCGCCTCGACGACATGAGCATCTCATACGGTCGTCCGGGCGGGGGAATGTACGTCTACGCGAACATCTCGAGCACCGGGCTGGACGCCGAGACCTTCTGCCTCGAACTGCTGCGCCGGGAACAGGTGATGGTCTTCCCCGGCACGATGTTCGCGGACCCGGCGAATCGGCACATCCGGATCACGCTGCTGTCGCCGTTGGAGTCCCTGGAGAAGGCGCTGACGCGGATGCAGCGCTTCGTGGAGCAGGCGCGCGGGGCGTGATGACCGTGGACCCCGTACGCACCCTCCTCGTTGGGGCCGGGGTCCGCGGCCGCGTTTGGGCGCGCGTGATCGCCGAGGCTCCGGGGGCGACGCTGGCCTGTGTCGTGGACCGGGACGAAGCGCGAGCCCGGCGCGCCCGCGATGATTCCGCGCCGGGGGCCCTCGTCCACCGCGCCCTCGCCTCCGCGCTGGCCGACCCCGACATCGACGCGGAGGCCGTCGTCATCGCGACCCCGCCCGCCACCCATCACGGCCTCGTCAGCCGCGCTCTGGCGCACCGCCTCCACGTCCTCTGCGAAAAGCCCCTCTCGGAGGACCTCGACGAAGTGGTGGACCTGATCGCGCGGGCCGAGGCGGCCAGGCGCCACCTGCTCGTCGGAATGAACTTCCGCTACCTCCCCTCGTCGCAGCGCATACGCCACCATGTCCGCACCGCGGAGCTGGGCGCGCTGAGCCATGCGCACTTCACCTACCACAGACAGCGCGACGGCAACAGGGACGACCTGAACGACTACGTCATGTCCATGGCGCAACCGATGCTCCTGGAGCAGAGCATCCACCACTTCGACCTGTTGCGCTATTGCTACGGGGCAGAGGTCGAGTCGCTGGTGTGCGACACCTGGCGGCCGTCGTGGAGCACGTATGCAGGCGACTGCTGCGTCTCGGTGCTCTTCCGCTTCGAGCACGGCGTGCGCGCCAACTATCTCGGGACCTGGACGGCGGCGTGGAACCGGATGGACTTTCGCTGGCGGAGCGACTTCGAGCGCGGGGCGCTCATTCAGCGCGAGCAGTTCGAGGACCTCGTGCGCGTCGACTTCGACCGCGGGCTGGGACTGCGCGGGCCCAACTTCAAGGGGGACGGCGACGCGGAGAGGCCGGTCGCCGAGGTGCTGGAGCCGTGTGTGCCGTTTGTCGATGACACGCGGGCGCTTCTCGCCGAGTTGCTGGGGGCCGTGCGCGGGGAGTCTGATCCTGTGACTACAGGCGCCGATCACCTCGAGAGCCTGCTCCTGGTGCATGGCTGCATCGAGTCACTGGGGCGGCGGGAATGGGTGAGGATCGCCGAGCTGCGGGACCGCGTCGCCTGGCCTCGGGCACCCGCCCGATGACCGTCGCCCAGCCCGCCGACCCCTCCCGCGACCTCCTCCGCGTCCGCGGCCTCCACACCCGCTTCCTCGGCGACCAGGGCGATGTCCACGCGGTCAACGGCGTGAGCTTCTCGGTGCGGCGCGGCGAGACCCTCGCGCTGGTCGGCGAGAGCGGCTGCGGCAAGACGGCCGCCATGCTTTCCGTGCTGCGGCTGCTGCCGGCGCACCGCACCCGCGTCGAGGCCGACGAGGTGAGCTTCCGCGGCCGCGATCTGCTCTCGCTCGACGCCGAGGGGATGCGGCGCGTGCGCGGGGCCGAGATCGCGATGATCTTCCAGGACCCCCGGGCTTCGCTCAATCCCGTGCTCACCATAGGGCGGCAGCTGACCGAGAGCCTGGAGCTGCATCGCGGTCTGGGGCGTCGCGAGGCCCGGGAGCGCGCCATCCAAATGGTTCATTCGGTCGGTATACAACGTCCGAATGAACGGCTTGACGACTATCCGCACCAGTTTTCGGGCGGGATGTGCCAGCGGGTGGCGATCGCGATGGCGCTCTCCTGCGACCCCGACCTCCTCATCGCCGACGAGCCCACCACGGCTCTCGACGTGACCATTCAGGCGCAGATCCTCGAACTGGTCGCCGAACTTCGGGCCGCGCGGGATATGGCGATGATCTGGATCAGCCACGACCTCAGCGTGGTGGCGAACGTCGCCGACCGGGTCGCGGTGATGCACGCGGGGTCGATCGTCGAGACGGCGCCTGCGATGCAGCTGTTCGAGGCGCCGGCGCATCCATACACTCGCGGACTGCTGGCGTCTCTGCCCGCGCCGGGCGATGGCGGCGCGGCGACGGGGGAGCGTCCCCTTCTCGAAGTCACCGATCTGAAGAAGCACTTCCCGGTGCGGCGCGGAGCGCTGCAACGCCGGACGGGATCGGTCCGGGCTGTCGACGGGGTTGCGTTTCAGCTGAAACGTGGCGAGACGCTGGGGCTCGTGGGCGAAAGCGGCTCCGGGAAGACGACCGTGGCGCGCGCGGTGCTCCGGCTCACACCTCCGACGGCCGGCCGCGTCGTCTTCGACGGCGTCGATCTCGGGCAGGCGAGGGCCACAGAAATGCGTGCTCTGCGCCCGCGCATGCAGATGATCTTCCAGGATTCGTATTCGTCACTCGACCCGCGCCTGAGCGTCGGCCGCTCCATCGCGGAGCCCCTGCTGCAGCACACGACCCTGAGCCGGGCGGAGCGCGGGGCGCGGGTGGCGGAACTCATGACCACCGTCGGCCTGGATCCCGGCCTCGTGACGCGGATGCCGCACGAGTTCTCGGGCGGTCAGCGGCAGCGCATCGGCATCGCGCGGGCACTCGCCCTCCAGCCCGACCTGATCGTCTGCGACGAGCCGGTATCGTCGCTGGACATCTCGATTCAGGCCCGGATCGTCGCCCTGCTGGCCGACATTCAGGAGCGCTTCGGGCTGGCCTACCTCTTCATCTCTCATGACCTCGGCGTGGTGCGGCAGCTCTGCGACCGGGTCGCGGTGATGCACAGGGGAAAGATCGTGGAGACGGCGACGGTGGAGGCGCTGTTTCGGGACCCGGAGCATCCCTACACGCGCGAACTCCTGGCGGCCGTGCCCCGCAGGCCGGGGCGGGTGAGCCCGCGCGGATGAGGCCCATATCCAACTTCGGAAAAAACATTTGTTTCCAGCCACGGCGTCTCTATGCGCCGCGCACCGACGACGAGATCTTGCAGATCCTGAACGACCACCGCGGCGGGGCGATCCGCGTGGTGGGGGCCGGGCACTCCTGGAACCCGGGCATCGCGAGCCAGGACGTGCTCATCGACTTGAAGCACATTCGTCATGTGCATGTGAATGATGACGGCACATGCGTGACGGCGGGAGCCGGGGTCCGGATCGGCGCCCTCCTCAAACAACTCTCACGACGGGGGCTGACACTTCCGTCGCTCGGGCTCATCGACCGGCAGACGATCGCGGGGGCGGTCGCGACCGGCACGCACGGCTCGGGGCGGCACTCGATGTCGCATTACGTGGAGCGCATGCGGATCGCGTGCTACGGGGCTGATGGCACGGCGACGGTGCGGACGGTTGACTCCGGGGCCACGCTGCGGGCGGCGCGATGCCCGGTTGGGGCGTTGGGCGTCGTGCTGGAGGTCACGCTGCCGTGCGTGCCGCAGTACTATGTGCGCGAGAGGTGCCGCTGGCGGCCCGGCCTGGACGCCGTGCTGGAGCGCGAGGCGGAGGCGCCGCTGCAGCAGTTCTACATCATGCCCCACGCGTGGACGTACCTGGCGCACGAGCGCAGGGTGGCTGCAACGAACCGCCGCGCCGGAGGGGCCGCTCTCTACCGGGTGTACTGGCTTGTCTCCCATAATCATGCAGATTCCCGCTTGATTTGCACGACCGGGTCACGGGGAAGGCCCGGGCTGTTGAGCGCCCGCAGAGGCGAGCGTAGCGAGCCGGAGCGGGCGCTCAACAGGGACGGTGGTCGGATCGATGTGCTGGCAGGCCGTAAAGGGGCCGAGGTCAGTGTGATCGCCACCGTCCTTCCCAATGTCCTGAATGGATACACGAGCATCGAGGCTCGCATGACAAGCACAGGAGAAGGGAAGAACGCATGAGCAGCATCCTCCGCACCGTCGGGATCGACATCTCCAAGGACTGGCTCGACGCCTTCGCCGCCCCCGAGGGGAGAGCGTCCCGGTTCCCCAACGACAGCGCCGGCTTCCGGAAGCTGATCGCCTGGATCGGCTCCGGGATCGACCGGATCGCGTACGAACCCACCGGAGCCTTCCACCGCGACTTCGAGGACACCCTCCTGAAGGCCGAGCTCCCCCTGTACGCGATCAACCCCTTCCAGGTCCGGTCCTTCGCCCGCTCCATCGGGCGGCGCGCCAAGACCGACGCGGTGGACGCCCGGATGCTTGCCATCATGGCTTCGGCCATCGAGGACCTGCGCCCGACCGAGGCGCGGTCGGAGGGGCAGCGCGACCTTGCCGAGCTCCAGCTGATCCGCGACGCGCTGGTCAGGGATCGGACCGCAACCACCAACCGGGGCAGGAACTTGCGCACTCCGGTGGGCAAGCGGGTCACCAAGCAGAGACTGCGGCAGATCGACCGCCAGCTGAAGCTCATCGATGCCGAGATCCGGCAGCGGATCGGGGAGGAGAAGGAGATGGAGCGCCGGGCCGAGATCCTGACCTCGATCCCGGGCATCTCGGACATCACCGCCGCGGGACTGATCGTCCACTTGCCGGAACTGGGCATGCTCACCCGGTCGGGAGTCGCCAGCCTCGCCGGACTCGCCCCGGTCACCCGGGAATCCGGAAACTGGAAGGGACACAGCTTCATCCAAGGCGGCAGGCACCGGGTCCGCACGCTGCTCTACATGCCCGCTCTGGTTGCGGCCCAGCACAATCCCGACCTCAGGCGGAAGTACGAGGCGCTCCTCGCCCGGGGCAAGCCGCGGAAGGTCGCCCTGACGGCCGTGATGCGGAAGCTCCTCGTCCTTGCCAACGCCCTGGTGCAGCAGGACCGCACTTGGACGGCGCAGCCGCCGCGCGAGTACTCCTGCCCGGCCTTCCCGGCGCCCAGCCCGGCGGGGAGCGTTCACGGATGATCGAACCGGGCAAGAACGGGCACCGAAGCGGAAGCGTCGCAAAGGGGCGCTGTGAGGCAGCTCGCTTCGCTAAGAACGGGCGTCCGCTTGTGAGATGGATACTGACCCTGATCGACGTCCTGCTGCACGTGTGCGTGAAGTTCTGCGCTTCGCTGATGCGGAGCCGGCGGCTGGTCCACGTCCTGTATCGGCGCCTTCTGCCGGCATTCATCTTCCCCCGCTGGCGGGTCACCGACCGCAGCGACCGGCAGCTGCTGATGCGCCACGACTTCTTTCGGCACCTGGAGATGGAGGTGTTCGTGCCGCGCGAGCATCTGGCGGCGGCCGTCGACTTTGTCGGCGAGGTCCTGCGGGCGGCGGACGAAGAGGACCATGAGCTCTCGCCGGCGGTGCGGTCAGAGGTCGATTCACTGGGCGCCGGAACCGCGCTGGAGGGCCTTCGCGGCTCTTTCGTCCACCACTACCCGATCTGCGTCCGGCGCGTTCGGCCCGACGACACGCTGATCTCGATGGCCTCCTGCCACGGCATGGAAGAGCAGGACTGGTACGCGATCAGCCTGATCACCCTGACCGAACCCCGGGAGCGCTTCCTGCGCGTGGCGGCTTTCCTCGCGGGGGCCATGGCTTCGCTTTTCGGCGCGCGCCTCCACTGGGGCAAGTGGTTCCCGCTTGACGCGGGACTCGAAGGGGGACAGGTGGTGCGGTGCTATCCCGGGCTGGCGGCGTTCAGGGAGATTTGCGACGAGTTCGATCCGCGGGGTGTCTTCAGGAACGAGTTCGCGCGGAGGACGTTGTTCAGCCGGTAGGCGAGAACAGGTGCGCCCGCGCTCCCGGCAACGGCCGCGCTTTTCCTACTCCCGCCACGGATACGGCGGCCGCTGCAGGTGCCAGTCCGTCTCCCGCTGGTACGCCATCCCCAGATCCAGCACGCTCTGGTCGTCCATCGGCGAGCCGACGATCTGCAGCGACAGCGGCAGGCCGTCCTCATCGAATCCGCAGGGGATCGCCAGGCCGGGATGCCCGACCAGGTTGGCGATGTAGTTGAGGCGGGGAGTGCGCGCGCTGACGTCTCCCGGCGGTTCCCACTCGTTGCGTGCGGGGATCGGCCATCCGCCCTGCACTTCGCGCATGGCCGCGCCGTTGGGCCATGTGGGCGCAATCACCGCGTCGTACCGCGACAGGATCTCGTCGGCCTCGCGCACCAGCTGGTTGCGGATCCGCTGGGCGGTCAGGTAGTCGGCGGCGGGCATCATGCGGCCAGCCATCCACCCCGCCCGCCGGTCCTCGTTGAACGAGAACATGCCGGCGGCGCTTCCGTCGTCGAAGAGCGACTTGAAGTTGGTGCCGCTTTCGACGGTGACGATGGTCGTGAAGAGCGCCCCCGTGGGCCTGAGCGGCAGTTCCACGTCCTCGACCTCGACCCCCATCTGCGCAAAGACGTCCAGCGCCTCCTGGAAGGCGCGGCGGGTGGTTTCGGAGCCCGACAGCTCGAACTCGGTGCGGTGGACGCCCAGGCGGCGGCCGCGCATCGGGCCCGGATCGGCGCGGAAGACAAATGGGCGGTCGACAGTGGAGCTGTCGCGCGGATCGTGTGCTGCGATCTCCTGTAGAATGTGCCCGCAGTCCTCCGCCGAGCGCCCCACGGGCCCGATCTTGTCCAGGCTCCACGACAGCGCCATGCAGCCGAAACGGCTCACGCGGCCGAAGGTGGGGCGGAGGCCCGAGGCGCCGACGGCGGAAGCCGGAAAGACGATCGAGCCGCCGGTCTCGGTCCCGATGCCGAAGCCGATCAGGCCGGCGACGGCGGCGGACACGGTGCCGCTGGACGACCCGAAGCTGGTGCGGTCGAGCTTCCATGGGTTGAGCGCGGAACTGGTGTTGCCGCCGGCGAATTCGCCCAGCGACATCTTGGCCATCATGACCGCGCCGGCCTCGTCCAGCAGGTCGATCACGGCGGCGTTTCGGTCGGGCACCCGGTCCCGGAAGATCCCCGAGCCCCACGTGGTGCGGATCCCGCGCGTGTCCAGCAGGTCCTTCACGCCGTAGGGGATGCCGTGCAGAATGCCGCGGCGACGCCCCGCCGCGAGTTCGCGGTCGGCGCGTCCGGCGGCCTCGAGTGCGTGGTCGCGGGCGATCGTGACCATGGTGGCGAGCTTGCCGTCGTGGTCGCTGCGCGGCTCGCTTGGCAGCTCGAAGGGCGGCACGTCGAGCGCCTCCGCGCGGTCCAGGTAGGCGCGCGTGAGGTCGACCGAGCTGACCGCGCCGCCAGCCAGCAGGTCGGACAGCTCGCGCACCGTGAGGAAGAGGAGGTCCTCCTGCACCGCTCAGCCCCTCCAGAACACGGTCAGGGGCGGCTCGTCCGGGTCCAGCGGGAACTCCCGCAACTCGCGCTGCACGCCGATCATGTTGGCGATCGCGGCGCGGAGGCGGTCCAGCTCCTCCTCGTCTTCGTAGATGCCCCGCGGGCCCTGATGGTCGAGGAGGGTACGGGCGGTCGCGGGGGAGACCTCGCCCGTGTCGGCCACCTCGGCGCAGGCCTGCTGCCACAGCAGGGCCATTGCACCGGCTCCCGCGGCAGCGAACTGTCGTCGGTCCATCGTCATCGGCCTTCCCTTTGCCACTCCGTTACCTTGATCCGGCCCATCACCGGGAATCCACCCAAGCTAACGGGGATCGTGACAACCTTTCCAGCGAGTCTGGCCGAGGCCGAGACCCTCGACCCCGCGGCACTGCAGCGCCAGCAACTCGGCCGCCTGCGAGCCATGCCAGGGGAACGCCCGCGACGAGATCGAAGTACGGGTGGAGTTGCGCAGCGGAGACGCCACACGCCTGTTGTCACGGTTGCCCGAAGCGCTGCGGAACACGCTTGGGCTGCGCGCCAGCGTGGATGCCGTCCCGGTGGGCACGCTCCCGCGGTTCCCGGTCAAGGCCCGCCGCTTCACCGACCACAGAACTCCGCCGGCCCGATAGCCGGTCGTCTTCTCGAACCCAATTGCCACGACGATGCAAGCCCTCCACATCGAGCCCCTGCCAGAGTGGATCCGCGACCTCTTCGAACGCACCGCGCAACAGGGCGGCGTGCAAATCATATGGGGCGGGGAACTGGGCGGGCCCGAACTGGCCCGCGCTGCCGAGCGGGCAGACGCGCTCGTGACGGTCATGAGGCCGATCGATGGCGACCTGATCCGGGCTGCGGGGGCGCTGCGCCTGGTGCAGGTGCAGGGACGGGCCCCATGGGCGGTGGACATGGAAGCCGCGGCCGCCGCGGGTGTGCGGGTTTCGATGCTCCCGCACAGGGGCGCGATCGCGGTTGCCGAGCAGACCATCGCGCTCATGCTCGGCCTCTACCGCAAGCTGGTTCCGGGCCATTTGGGCACCCGAAACGCGGACTACAGGGATCTTGAGGTCGAGCCGGTCCGCACCACGGAACGGAAGATCGCGTTCAACTGGCTGCGCTACCCCGATGTCCACCAGCTGCACGGCCGCGTGCTCGGCCTGGTGGGGCTGGGAGGCATCGGCCTCGAAGTGGTGCGCCGCGCCCGCGCGTTCGACATGGAGGTCGTGTACTTCAAGCGCTCACCGCTGCCGCGAGAGCACGAGCGGATGGCGGGTGTGCGGTATCTCCCTCTGCATGAACTGCTCGCCGCGAGCGACGTTGTGAGCCTGCACGCGCCCCACACCGAGCACACCGAGCACATCATCGACAGCGCGGCGCTGCGCGTCATGAAGAGCGACGCCATTCTGATCAACACCGCACGCGGCGGACTCGTCGACGAAGCCGCACTCCTCGACGCGCTGAAAGCGGGGCAGATCGCGGGCGCCGGGCTGGACGTGTTCGTCGACGAACCGCTGCCCGAGGACAGCCCACTGCGCGACGCGCCCAACGTGCTCTTCTCGCCGCATGTGGGTGGAGGCACCGGGGGCGGCCAGGTTGGCATGGCCAGGGACGTGGTGGCTAACCTCGTAGCCGTTTCCGAGGGGAGGATCCCATGATACGAGAGCCAGTCCTGGTCCTGGCGTTCATGCTGGCCGTGGTGGCCTTCGCGCGCTGGCTGGAGGAACGCTACGAGCCCATCCGGAAGATCAGCTCGGCGGTGGTGTGCACGCTGCTCGGGATCACGCTCGCCAACGTCGGGGTGATCGACCACACGGGGCCGGCGCACGAGGGCGTGTTCACCTACGCGATCCCCTACGCGATCGTGCTCGTGATCATGGGGACGCACATGAAGGAGCTGGCCCATGCGGGGCGGCCGCTGCTGATCGCCTACCTGGTGGCCTGCGGGGGCAGTTTTGTCGGGGGTGCGGTGGCGGGCGCGACCATGGCTGGATGGGTCGGTCCCGAGACCTGGAAGCTGGCCGGAGCGTTTTCGGCGGCCTTCGCGGGCGGCGGGATGAACTTCGCGGCCGTTGGGCAGGGGCTCGAGGTCGAGCCGAGCACCTTCGCCGCCGCCGCCCTCGCCGACAACATGTCGACGGTGCCGTATCTGCTGCTGCAGGTGTGGCTGGCCGGGGTGCTGGCCGCAATGTTTCTGCGCCGCTGCGGTCCGGGCCGGGCTGTGGCTCCGTCCGGCGACACCGGCGCAGAGAATGACCGCGAGCCGGACGAAGAGGCCATGCGTCGGCGCTGGACCGATACGGACATCAGCATCACCGACTTTGCCGTTCTCGGTGCGCTCCCTCTCGCGGCGCTATGGGTGGCGCGCCTGGTCAGCGATGCCTTCGGCGAGGCACTTGCCACCATGCCGGATACCGCGCCGCTGTACGGACTGGTGGGCTTCCTGAGCGAGGTGCCGGAGGTCCTGTGGCTCACCACCATCGCGCTCATCGTGGCGCAGCTGCCGTGGGTCCGGAAGCTGCGGGGCGCCGAGGTGCTCTCCTATTTCGCGCTGCACATCTTCTTCATCGCGCTGGGGGCGGCCTCGGATCTGGCGACGGTAGTCGACGCCGGCCTGCCCATCTTCAGCTTCATGATCGTGATCATCGGCATTCACGTCGTCCTGGCGTACGGGCTGGGGTGGCTGTTCCGCATCGACCTGCCCACGGTTTCCATCGCCAGCCAGGCGGCGATCGGCGGTCCCGGATCGGCGCTTGCGATCGGCATGGCGATGAAGTGGCACAGACTGGTGGCGCCGGCGGTCATCGTCGGGATCTTCGGGTACGCACTGGGAAACTACCTGGGCTTCGCGTGCGCCCGGTTCGTGAACATGCTGCTGGGCTGACGTGAGTCTCTTCGACGGCGTCGACATCCTCGTCACGGGGTCCGGTAGGGGTCTGGGACGAGGCATCGCCAGGGCGCTGGCCGGCGCCGGCGCGCGCGTGTGGCTGACGGCTGAGGTCGAGGACGAGCTGGAATGGACCGCCCGGGGCATTCGCGAGGCGGGCGGGGAAGCAGAGATCTGTGTGGCCGATCTGTCACGTGCCGACGACCGCGACCGCGTCGCGCGCTGGGTGGGCGCGGGGGCCGCCGACTTGAGCGTGATCGTCAACAACGCCGGGGTCCTCGAACGGCGGTCCGTCGAGTCGCTCGACCAGGAACACTGGGACCGCACCATGCGCGTGAACCTCGAAGCACCGGTTTTCCTCACCCGCGGCCTTCTGCCGGCGTTGCGCCGCCGCGGGGGCTCGATCGTGAACATTTCGTCGCGCGCGGGGGTGGAGGGGTTCCCGGCGCAGACGGCGTATTGTGCCTCGAAGTTCGGGATCGAGGCATTCACGCGGTGCCTGGCCCTGGAGCTCGCCGGGTCGGGCGTGAGCGTGAACGCCGTGACACCCGGGATCCGCCTGAAGCCGACTTCGCTCACCCGGCGCCAGGCGGAGGCTGCGGACGAGGCGACGCGGGCACGCTGGGAGGATCCCATGACGCTCGGACCCGCGTTCGTGTTCCTGGCAGCGCTGCGCGGCGAGGTCACCGGGTGCCGCTTCGACGCGCATGTGCTTACGCAGGCGTTGGAGAGGTGGGGAATGGAGGGCGTCGTTGGCCGCGTGCATGAGCTGGCCGAGTACGTGCCGGAGAGTGGGCCGTGAGGGGGCGGACGAGAGGGGGGCGGCGGTGAGCGCGGTGGAGGGGTCGCTGTCATGGCGTGCGCGTGCGGCGCTGGAGGCCGCGCGCGGCGCGGGCGACGGCACCGATGTGGCCCCGGCCCCAAGCCTGCTGGACAGCCTGCGCCACCACCTGCTCGCGGGCGAAACCCACTATCCCGATCGTCCGGGCATGGTGGAACTGCGCCGTCTTGTGGGCGCCGCGCTCCCGGGCATCGGCTATCCGCGCCGGGACCCGGACGGCGTCCTCATCACGGCGAGCGAAGGGGAATCGCTGTTCGTGACGTTGCTCGGCCTGGGTGCGGGGAAGGGTACGCGCTTCACGGGAAGCCATCCTGGGCGCCATCAGGCTCTTTTCGACTGGATGGGGCTGGCGAGGGCCGAGTCGGATGGTGCAGCCTCACTGCACTACCGGGACGCAACCAAGGCCAGGGAGACCGGGCTGCAAGCGGGCTGCCGTCCCGACCATTCCGTGCCCTGTGTCCACAGCGTCGGCGATTCCCTGTTCGGGTCACAGGGCTGGACGCTGCGAGGCGACATTCCCGCCAACCTGATCGTGGTCGGCTCCCTGGACGGTCTCGACGGGATGCATCCCTTCCGTCTCGGCTTCGTGGCGGCCGAGCCTCAAACCCTGGCGGGGATCACCAGGTGGAAGCAGGCATCATCGATCTGTTCACCGGCTCCGTCACAGCGGGCCGCTCTGTCCGCGCTGGGGGTGAGGCCGTGACGGCGGCACGCGACGCCGGCCGCGCCGCCCTCCGCGAGGGCGAGCGTGGGACCTCGCTGCGCTACCGCATGATGGCCCTGGCGCGCGCCCGGCCCGATGTCATCTCGCTGGGACGCGGCGACCCCGATCTCGACACGCCGGCCCAGGTCATCGAGGGCGGCCTCGCCCGCTTTGCGGCAAGGGCGCGCCGCGACGGTCCGGGTTCCGTGCGAGGCCTGCGGTCGCTGCGCGAGGGCGTCGCCGAGCGCTACGCCCGCGAGCGTGGAGTAGCGGTAGACCCGGCCACCGAGATCGCCATCACGAACGGGGCCCAGGAGGGGCTGTTCCTGGCCATGCTGGCGCTGGTCGACCCGGGCGACCGAGTCGCCTGCCAGGACCCGCGCTACAGTTCGTACGACCAGGCGATCGGGGTTGCGGGCGGCGAAATCGTGCCCGTTCCCACGGGTGGAAATCTGCCGTTTCACCTGGACGGGGACGATCTGCGCCGCCGGGCCCGAGGCGCCAGGGTCCTCGTCTTCGTCAACCCCTCCAACCCGACCGGCTCCTGCGTTCGGCCCACCGGTGTGCGCTCGATCGCGCGAGCCGCCGCCGAACTCGGCCTTGTCGTGCTCTCCGACGAGATCTACGAGGACGTCGTGTTCGGCGACGAACCCTTCCTGTCGTTCCTGTCCGCCGAGGGCGCGCGCGAACGGGGCGTGGTCCTTTCGGGCTTTTCCAAGGCGTACGCGATGACGGGTTTCCGGGTGGGCTACCTGATCGGGCCGTCCGCGTTCATCGACGCCGTCGAGGCGCTGAAGAGCACGACCTCGGGCCCCTGCCCGGCGTTCTCGCAGTACGCCGCGCTCGCCGCGCTCGACGCGGATCCCGATCCGCGCGCGGCCTACCTGTCGCGCTACCGGGCCAGGCGCCGCGTGCTGATGGACGGATTCGCGCGGGCGGGCGTCCCTCACGGCCCGCACGGCGGCGGCCTGTTCATGTGGGCGGATGTTTCCCGCTGGGGCATGGACGCCGAGACTTTCTGCTATCGGCTTCTCGACGAGGCGGGCGTACTCATGTTCCCCGGCAACTCCTTCGGCGAACGGTGGCGCGGCTGGGTACGCGTCTCGCTCCTTGCGCCGGAGGCACGCATCCACGAAGCGATGGACCGAATCGGAGACTTCACCAGCGGGCTGAGACCATGATCCTCATCAAGGGCGGCACGATCGTTACCGCGGACCGCATGGAGCGGGCTGACGTGTTCATCGAGGCGGGACGCATCGCGGCGGTGGTGCCGGATTCGCCCACCGGCAACGGGCCCGGCCGCCAGGCGTTCGATCGCCGAGCGTTCGAGCGTCGCGGCGCCCGCGTCATCGACGCGCGCGGCCACTGGGTCATGCCCGGCGGCATCGACACGCACACGCACCTCGCGCACCCCATCGACCGGCTTGGCGTCACCACCGCCGACGATTTCCATACGGGCACGGTCGCGGCCGCGTGCGGAGGTGTTACCGCGATTGTCGACTTCTCCCTCCAGCGCCGCGGCGAATCGATGCTCCACGCCCGCGACCGCCGTCTCGCCGAGATCGAACCCGACGCCATCATCGACTACAGCTTCCACACCATCGTTACAGATATACGTGAGGACGTGATGGATGAAATCCCTGTCCTCATTGAAGATGGATTCCCATCCTTCAAGATTTACATGACCTACGGCGACAAGATCGTCGACGACGCCGGGCTATTGCGGCTTCTGGAGGTCGGCGGCGGCAATGGGGGGCTCGTGTACGCCCACTGCGAGAACGACTGCGCCGTGACCTGGCTGATCGAGCGCCACCTCGCAGCCGGCAAGACCGGGCCCGCCTTTCACGCCCCGAGCCGTCCGCCGGAGGTCGAGGCCGAGGCCACCCAGCGGGCCATCATGCTGGCCCGACTCGTCGATGCGCCCCTGTGCATTGCGCACGTGACGTCGGCCGGCGCCGCCCGCCACGTTGCGGAGGCCCGGGCCGCGGGTGCCCCGGTCGTCGCAGAAACCTGCCCGCAGTACCTCGTCCTCGACGACTCGGTCTACGACGCCGAGGGCGGGTTCGAGGTTGCGAAGTTCGTCTGCAGCCCGCCGATGCGGACCGCCGACCATCGCGACGCACTGTGGGACGCGCTCGTGGCGGGCTCGATCCAGCAGGTGTCCTCGGATCACGCGCCTTTCCGCTACCACGACCAGAAGACGGCCGGGCGCGGCAACTTCACCCGCATTCCGAACGGCCTGCCCGGCATCGAGACCCGGCTGCCCCTGCTGTTCACCTACGGTGTCAGGGCCGGACGGATTTCGCCGCAGCGGTTCGTCGAGCTGGCTGCCACAAACCCGGCGCGCATCTTCGGCCTGCATCCCCGCAAGGGCACGCTTGATGTGGGCGCGGACGCGGACCTGATCGTGATCGATCCGGACGCGGAGGTCGACATCGACGCGGCCGCGCTCCACTCCGCTGTCGACTACAGCCCGTTTCAGGGGATGCGCGTCGGTGGCTTCCCCACCTGGACGCTGTCACGCGGAGAGGTGATCGTGGACCGGGGCGAGCCCGTCGCTACGCGAGGCAGGGGGCGCCGGGCCCAACGGGGAAGGATCACGGCGACAACGCTGCCGTGAGGTCACGGGCGGCGCGCCCCAGCGCCGTCATCCCCCGTCATCCCGCCAGCGCGTTCTCCCGCACCTCGTCGATGATCCCGAAGAAGCAGCACCACTCGCCCGCCAGCACGGACGGGCGCGACCGCATCCCGAATACGACCCCGTCCGCGGGTGCGACCACCTCCGCGCGAACGTCGCCGTAGAGGTCGTAGACGCGCCCAAGCGGTGTTCCGGCCGGGATTTCCGTCTCAAAGGGCACGTCCGCGCCGCCAACCCACATGCCGGAGGCAGGAGCCAGCAGCGCCCGCTGGTACCCCATCCGCAGGCGCCCCGCGTAGCGCGCCTCGCCGTCGAGCATGCCCCAGTGCCGCATGACGTTCACGTAGCTTTCCGCCAAATCCTCGGCCACCGCGTGGAAATCGGCGGTCAGGGTGCGGCAGTTGCCTCCCAGCTCGACCGTAATCCCCGCCTTTCCCCGCTCGGCGATCTTCGACGAGGGGTTGGCCCCGCCCACTCCGCTCCGAAAGACCAGATCCCACTGCGGGCCCATCGCCGCCGCGAGTTCGAGGCTGGGCGGGTTGTCCGACGCGAAGATCATGTGCGCCAGGTACGAGTGCTCGCCACCGGAGTGCACGGCAATCTGCAGGTCGCAGGCGTCGCGCATCGCCTCCCAGTGCGCCCGTGCCGCACGCTCCGTCGGATACCCGTCGGCGCGGCCCGGATAGATCCGGTTCATGTCGTGCGAGAAGGTGTCCAGCGGGTCGCCGCGCTTGCCGGCCTCGAACGCGGGGACGTTCATCGCGGGGACTCCGACGACCGTGCCCCGCAGCGCCTTCGGATCGAGGTCCGCGAGGAGCTTGAAGATCGACAGCGCCCCCTCCGGCTCGTCGCCGTGGGTGGCTCCGTTGATCCAGAGTACGGGACCGTCGGCTTCACCTCGGCATACGAGAACCGGGATTTCACCCATCCGCCCCGCGGCGTCCGGCCCCACCGGGATCGCGCCTCGGGCCCGCGTACCCCTGGCTGCCCTGGCGGTGCCGACCGAGAAAAGGTCCGCCACTACCGCTCCTCCACTCCGCGCGCCGTCTCGAGCGCAAACGGCACCCCCAGCTCCCCGGCCAGCGCGCGGAGCCCGGTCACCGTCGCCCCGTCCACCGGGATGCCGTGCTCAAGCCGCCGTCGTGCGCGCTCCTGCTCGGCCTGACCGGGAAGTTGCACCGGCCGGTCCGGATCGATCGGCGGCGCGGCCAGCACATCCGCGATCAGCGCCTCCAGCCGCTCGTCGAACCGCCGCCTGGCGATGAACGCCTCGATCCTGATCGCGATCATCGTGTGGGCCACGTCGTAGTTCTCGTCATCCTGGAATACCTGCGCCCCGAAGAGCGACCCCGTCAAGACGCCCGTCAGCGCGTCGGTGATCAGGCTCAGGCCGTAACCCTTGTAATCCCCGATGGGAAGCAGCGGCCCTTCCATGCCGGCGCATGGGTCGGTGGTTCGCGATCCGTCCGGGGTCAGCGCCCAGGTCTCGGGCATCGGCAGACCGGCGCGGTCGAGCCACCGCATCATGCCCTTCCCGGACTGGGTGAGCGCCATGTCGAGAATGATCGGATGATCCCCCCCGCGCGGCACCGCGATCCCCCAGGGGTTGGTGCCCAGAATCGGCCGGGCGGCGCCCCACGGAGCCATTTCCGCGCCCGCGTTGGTCATCGCGATCCCGATCAGGCCCGCATCGGCGGCGCGTTTGGCGTGGTAGCCCGCGATGCCAAAGTGGTTGCTGTGCCGCACCGCCACCATCGCGATGCCGCTCCGCTCCGCGATCTCGATCGCCCGGTCCATCGCGCGGCGTCCGGCCACGTAGCCCAGCCCCTTGTCCGCGTCCAGCAGCGCCGTCGCGGCACCCTCCCGCAGCCACCGCATCGACGCTGCGGGCCTGATCCCGCCGTTTCGCATCCGGCGCGCGTAGCGAAACAGCTTTTCAAGCCCCTGCCCCTGTCCCGGATGCCACCAGAGCGACGCGGTGATCACGCCGTCGGCATTGACGTGCGTCTCTTCCTCCGTCGCGCCCAGCGCCCGCAGCACCGCCTCGGCGAACGCCCTGAGCGACGCCTCGCTGAAGCGCTCGACCGCGACGCGATCGTCGAGCTGGTAGGTCAAGTCAGGGAATCAGGCGCCGTGCCCGCGGCCGCACGATGAACAGTCCCTCCCGCCGGCTCGACAACAGCACGCTCCCGCTCTCGAAGTACGGGTACACGCTCCAGGTGCCGTCGAATCCCGCCTCGTCCGCGCTCCAAGGAGTAGTGTCGAAGTAGCCCAGCTCGACGGGGTTCTCGGGATCGCTGATGTCCAGAACGCGCAGCCCGGCGCGGTTGTTCGACATGTAGAGCCGGTCGCCCTTGACGTACATGTTGTGATCCGTGGCGCGCGTGGGGTTCATGTACTCGCTGAGCAGAAGCGGGTCGTCGAGGTCAGCGAGGTCCCAGATCAGCGTGCGCGTGGCATCGACCAGGCCGCCCACTTCGTCGAGCTCGTCGTTCGAGTAGAAGTAGCGATGATCCTCCGTCAGCCAGCCCTGATGCGCATACGCCACGTTCGGATAATCGGCTGCGGCCACGGCGATGGGATTGTCCTTGTCGGTCACGTCGGCGATGGACAGCGCGGTCTCGTTGGAGTTCACGCAGATTTCGCGGCCGGCGTAGTCTTCGTCCGGTCCGTGGTAGATGACGCACTGGGTGTCGTGCGAGTTGCCCGTGTTGCGGCGTCCGGTGTTGGGGTGTGCGAAACAGCCCGCGAAAACGGGGTTCAGAGGATCGTTGATGTCCACCATGTGCGAGCCCCCGCCGCACGTCTCACCGCCGTCCGAAGACCCGACCAGGTAGGCGAAGCCCGTCTCCTCGTTAATGGCGATGTTGTGCGAGGACGCGATGCCGGTATACATCGCGGTCTCCTCGAACTCGCGCGGCTCCGTAACGTCACGCAGCTGGGTGAGATCGAAGATCTGCATGCCGTGCTGGCCCGCCCCGTCGGCGACCACGAAGGCATGATCCCTGAACACCTTCATGTCGCGCCAGCTGTTGGCCCGGCTGCCCTCGGTCTTGGCCAGGTTGCCCAGATAGCGCGGGTTGTAGGGGTCGGTCACGTCCACGAAGGCGGTGCCGTCCATGCGGCCCACCAGCGCGTACTCGCGGCCGTCGAGCGGATCGGTCCAGCCCCACACGTCGTTCAGCCGCGCCCCCCGGCCGGCGCCCAGCTCCGCCCACGGGACGAACGAGAGCAGGTCCACGTGATCGCAGTCATAGCCGGCGGCACCGCCGTCGGCGCAGGCGACCTCGCCGCCGTTGATTGCGGGGAGGCCCGCGTAGTCGACCGTGAGCACCGCACTGCGCGTCCACTCGCCGGAGTCGCCGGAGAATACGGTCGCGGAGCCCAGGCCGAAGTCGGCGCCGGGGTTGCCGAGCACGGCGATACTGCCCGCGAACGCCAGCGTCTGGTTCGGCGTGATTACGGCTCCCTCGTCGTCAGGGCCGAAGAGGTCCATGGTGCCCTGAAGGCTGAATGCCGTGCCGCCTCGCTCGTAAACGAATAGCCGCGGACCCCCGCCCACCACCAGCGTTGTGCCGTCCGAGGCGATCGACATCCCAAATCCCTCCCGCTCAGACGGGTCCTCCGGCTGCAGCGTGCCAACCGCCGTCCACCGACCGTCCGCGAGCGCAAAGCGGTGAACCACTCCCTCGACGGATAGGTTGCCGTCGTCACTCAGTTCCACGGTCAACTGCCCGACGAGGATCTCGTCCTGGAACAGCGCCACGGTCGTTCCGAAGGGCATCCCGCGCGGGCCATCGGAGTCGGGCGCATTGACGACACCGGCAGCCTCCCATCCCTGGCTCACGGTTCCGCGTTCGAAGACCCTGAGGGCGTCGGCTCCGGGATCTCCGACGATGAGCAGGTCTCCCTGGAGGTCGAAACCCGGTGTGCCCGGCCCGCCGGCCTGCTCCGGAACGCTGACCGCCCCGCTTGCTGTCCACCGACCGTCGGGCCCGCGGCGGAAGGTAGCCAGAACGTTGCCGTCGTCATTGGCAGCGGCCACCGCAAGATCGCTGCCCGATGCGGCCAGGGATGTTCCGAACCCGCTCAGCCCGGGGCCGTCGAGCACCTGGACCGGGCGCGCGTCCTCGCGCTCCACATCGTCGAGGCGGTACGCGTACACCTTGCCTCCGTCGATACCGTCGGCCCCCACGAGCAGCAGTTCGCCCGCCCGCGCGAGTGCCGTGCCGAATCCGTCCCGTACCTGCGGTTCCGGAGCCCGCAGCGTGGCGACGACCGTCCACTCGCCGTCGTCGGCGAATACCCGAACCGTTCCCGGATCACGCTCGTGAGCGGCTTCACCGACGTAGACGCGTCCGTCGGCCACGAGTACGGCGCCGCCGAAGGCTTGAGCCGCCACGGGCGTGGGAACGAACAGACAGCAGGCTGTCAGGACAAGGAGCGGGTTGACGTGCGACTGCCGAATCCTCACGGGAATCCTCCGCTTATGAGTTTGGAGACGAGTGCGGAATCTACTCGACTCGACGGCGGTTCACGAGATGCGCTCAGTGCGGACGAACGACGAAGAGTCCCTCGCGCCGTCCCGAAACCAGCACGATGCCGCTCTCAAGGAACGGATAGACGCTCCAGGCGCCCCTGAACCCCGGTGTGTCCGCGGGGGTGTTGAGCCCGGGCGTTCGGGTAGTGTCGAAGTGACCCGCGGCGACCGGGTTCTCGGGGTCGCTGATGTCGAGCACGCGGATCCCGGCCCGCTTGTCGGCCATGTACAGCCGTTTGCCGCGGACGTACAGGTTGTGTTCCCGGGCGTCTGGAGAGCCGATGTACTCGCTGGCCAGGATGGGCTCATCCAGATCCGACACATCTCACACCAGAACGCGCATGCCGCCGACGAGGCCCTGCGACTCGTCCAGTTCGTCGCCGGAGTAGAAGTGGCGATGATCTTCGCCGAGCCAGCCCTGGTGCGCGTAGGCGACGGCCGGATACGAAGCGTCAGCCAGAGGAACCGGATTGTCCTTGTCGGTCACGTCGGCAACGGACAAGGAGGTTTCGTTCATGCTCAGACAGATTTCACGGCCCCGGTAGTCTTCGTCGGGGCCCCTGTAGATGACGCATTGGGCGTCGTGCGCATACCCCGTTGCCCCCCTGCCCGTGCCGGCGTGCGCAAAGCACCCGGCGAACTTCGGCCTGACAGGGTTGCGGATGTCAGCCATATGCAGGCCTCCCCCGCAGGGCCTGCTTCCGGTCGACCCGACCAGGTACGCGAATCCCGTATCTTCGTTGATCGCCACGTTGATCGCGCCGTCCACGCCGGTGTAGAGGGTGGTCGCTGCGAACTCGCGTGCGTCTTCGACGCCTCTGAGCCGGGTCAGGTCGAACACCTGCATCCCGTGGGCGCCCGCGGAAACCGCCACGATGAACGCGTGGTCCGAGAACACCTTGATGTCGCGCCACATGCTGACCTCGGTGCCTGCAGTCGCGGGCAGATGTCCCAGAAACCGGGGCGTCGCCGGATCGGTCACGTCCACAAACGCGGTGCCGTCCATCTTGCCGACCAGCGCGTAGTCGCGTCCGGTGAGCGTATCGGTCCATCCCCAGATGTCGTTGAGCATCACGGCGTCGGCCGCGCCCAGGTCATGACGCGCCAGGCGGGACAACAGGTCCACGCGGTCGCACGCATAGCCGGCGGCCGTCCCGTTCTCGCAGCGGCCGGAAGGCTGTGAAGCAACGAGGGTCGGCGTGGCGACCAGGAGGGCCGCGAGCGCCGGAAACACCAAGCTACGACTGCTCATGAATCAGCTCCGCGGCCATCCCGGGGAGCTGGTCCGGGCCGACGAACCCATCGAAGGGGATGCCCCGCTCGCGGAGGCGTGCGGCGTCGCTCCCGACATCGCCCGTCCGGAGCGCGATATGGTCCAGACCCTCTCCACGCTCCCGCAGGAATCGCCCCGCCCTCGATGCGGGGTTCCGGCTCTCCACGATCTGCAGCGAGCATCTGTTGTCGAAGTGGATGTGGGCCATGCGCATCGCCAGCCTCTCGTCCGCCGCAAAGTCCTGCGCCACGAGGCCGAAGTACTGCTCGAAGCGCCGGCAGGCGTCGTCCAGGTCGTGCACGCAAAGGCCGATGTGGTGGAGACTCGACACCTTCAACGAGTTGCTCACGGGCTCGCCGACGGCTTCGGGCGGATAGTACCAGCTGCGTTCATGCGATTGAATGAGCTCCACGGTCAGTCCGGCAAGCTTGTCCGGGAATACGAATGCTTCGTACCCGTCGTTGGCGTCGAGGATCCGGTCCTCCCACACGCCGACCCCGATCTGGCGGAGATGCGCGACGTCGGCCTCGATGTCGTCGGTCTCGAGCGCGATGTGCTCCAGCCCCTCGCCCCGTTCGCGGAGGAAGCGGTTGACCCGTGACCGGGGGTTCCAGTTCTGCACAAGGTGGAGCCAGCACTCGTTGCCGAGGAGGATGCGGGCGTCGAGCTGCATGCCCTGGCCCTGATCGTCGCGGAAGTCGCGAGCCTGCAGGCCGAGGGCGCGCTCGAACGAGCGGCACGCGTCGTGAAGGTCGCGCACGACCATCCCTATGTGCTGCACGCGCAGGATCAAGGGTCGTACCGGTAGACCCGGCCCGCACGCATGACGAAGACGACCCGCTCCAGCGACCCGATGTCCTCCGTCGGGTCGCCCGCGACCGCGATCAGATCCGCCGCGTAGCCTGCCTCGACCGTGCCCAGCGTGTTTGCCATTCCCAGCGACTCGGCCGCCAGACTCGTCGCCGAGACGATTGCCGCCATCGGATCCTGCCCCCCCTCCTCGACCCGGTACACGAGTTCCTTCCAGTTGTGGCCGTGGGCTCCGGCGACCGCATCCGTCCCGAAAACCGTCTTGAGCCCCGGGACCGTCAGGGCCTCGCGGAAGGTTGCGAGCGCCACCGGGACTGCGGCTTCCATCTGTGCGAACCCCTCTTCCGTGTAATTGCCGATGCCCAGATAGCGCTCCGCGTTGGCGAAGTAGTTGTCGAAGATGAGGTGAATGTGCGGGTCGTAGTACAGGCCGCGCTCCGCGAGGAGTTCCAGGGTGGCGCGGTCGAGGAGCGCGCCGTGCTCGATTTGGGCGCATCCGGCCAGAGCGGCCCGGCGTGCGCTCTCCGGGCCGTGAGCGTGCACGACGGCCCGAAGTCCCAATTCCGTTGCCCGTCCGCAGGCCGCGTCGAGCTGCTCCTGGCTCAGCGTGGGACCGCCGCCCACCCGGATGCTCTCCGAGGCGAAGATCTTGATTACGTCGGCCCCGGCTGCGGCGACCTCGTCCACGTGGGCCCTGATGTCGTCCGGATCGCCCGTGCCCGCCGTGACCGGCCGGATCGAAGTCAACACTCGCGGGCCGGGCAGGGAACCGTGATCGATGGCGTCACGGACGGGGACGTCCTCGGGTCCGCCAACGCTCTGCACCGTCGTGACGCCGCTCCTGAGCATGTTCCACGCGTTCTCGGCCGCGTACAGGACCCGTTCCTGCGGGCCGTCGATGGAGGTTCCCGAATGGAGCCGTCCGGTTTCGCGGTCGAAGTGCCAGCCGAGGTGAACGTGCGTGTCGATCAGACCAGGGAGCAGCGTGGCCCCGGCAAGCTCGTAGGCCCGGCCACCCTCGGTGGATCCTGCGTCGGCCACGGCCGTGATCAACCCGCCGCGCACGACAACTTCCCGGCCGGTCAGGGCCCCGCCCCGCCCGTCGAGGATCCGGTCGGGCCGAAGGACGATATGCCCCGTACCTCCGGATTCCGCGCCTCCGGATCCAGCCGCACCGGACCCAGCCCCGCCGGACCGGGTTGCGACCTCGGGTTCCCCGCTGCACGCGAGAATCAGGGCGGTCAGGGCGAGTGGCAGCCCGAAACGTGTCGCCGGCGGGCGTGAGCGATGCGCTGTTCCGTGCGTTGTACGGCGCACCAGGCGCGAAGCCGCACCGTTCGCTAGACCGTTCAGGCAAGCTGCTGTAGTCATATGTTTACCGCTGGCCAAGGGACAATCCCTGATCATGGCCTGGAGCGTGGGGGCCGTCAATCTGATGGGATGTTGGCAACCGAGAGGCCAGCCGGGCTGCCCAGTCGATGTTCCAGCGCGATCGCGCCCTGGCGTCCCACTGCAACATGCCGGTGTCCCAGGATTTGCCGCGGAAACGGCGGGTCGGGCGGCCTGGGGCGGCGCCCACGGTTGTCCTTCTGTCAGTGGCTGTCCCGGATCCCCATGGCTGCCGTCGGCTCATCGGTCCGCCGCCGGCACGGCCTCGACCGCCCCGCATGCGGTTACCCCGCCTGCGGTCGCCCGGTCTGCGGTCGCCCGGTCTGCGGTCGCCCCGCCTGCCTGCTCGTCCGCCTCCCACGCCGCATCGACCGCGTCCCTGACGGCCGCCTCGATCTCCCACGGGATTGCCGAGTCCACCAGCCGCGCGGCCCCGTTGTACATCTCGCCGGGCGCGAGCGGGGACGCGGGCGGCAGGGGCAGCGTCGGCTCCGGCAGCGGCGGCGCGCTCGCGACCATCCCGCCGCTGCGGGCGAAGAACACCGCCTGGCCAGCCCGGTCGAGCGCCATCCGCACCCGGCCCTCGTGCACGAGCCGGTGATGCCGCCGGCACAGCAGCACCGTGTTGGCCAGACTCGTCTCCCCGCCGTCGGCCCAGTGCCGGACATGATGCGCCTCGGTGAACCGGCCCCCGCAGCCCGGGTACCGGCAGCCCCGGTCCCGCTCCTCGAGCGCCCGGCGAATGTGCGGCGGGATCGTCCGCGTCTTCCGCCCCACGCTGACGACCTTGCCGCCCCGGTGCAGCATATGCACCAGCGACGCATCGCACGCCATGCGCCGCGACGTCTCGGCGCTCACCCGCACCCCGTCCAGCTCCGACCGGCCCCCCTCGCCGTCCTCCTCCAGCGTGGCCATCTCCATGTGCACCGTCACCTGGTACCGCTCGGCCCGCGTGCCGCTCGGCGTCGCTTCCGCGGTCGCGTCCGTCCCCGCGTCCGTCCCCGCGTCCGCCTCCGCCCCCAGCCCCGCCGCCAGCGCCCGCTCGGCGACCAGCCCGATCGCATCGGCCCTGCGCTGGCGGCTCCGTGGCCGCGCGTCCGGGTCCTCGCCCCGGTACAGCGCGTCGTTCGCGGCCTCGACGGCCCGCATCAGCACGGCCCCGGCCTCGGGCTCGAGCCGCCCCCGCACCACGTACGTCCCGTCGGCGTCGATGAAGACCGAGAACGCCCGGGCCCGGTGCCGGGCCTCCTCCGCCCCGATCTCGCCGTCGCGCGACAGGTGCCGCACCTCCCGCACCATCCGCTCCACCGCGGCGGCCGACCCCTTGTCGGCGTATTCGAGCAGCTTGCCCTCGGTCTCGCGCGTGGCCACCCGGGTGATGGCCCGCGCCTTCGCGTACGAGAGCTGCCCCGCCTTCATCGCGGCCGAGGTCTTCGGCAACTCCTCGAGCGCATGCGCGACGCGCACGTTCTCGCGGCAGGTGGCGACGGTGCGCCCGGTCCTCCAGGCGAGCCACTCGGCACAGGAGTCGAAGGCGTCGGCCCATCCTTCGCGGCGGTCGAACTCGGCGATGAGGGTGAGCATCTCGTGGGTGGCGATGTTGATCCGGGCGGCGAGTTCGGCGATCCGCTCTCCGATTTGGACGGTGTTCATGTGATCCTCCAGGTCGAGTTCCGGCAACGGCTTATGTGAATCGTGCCTGAAATTTAACTATCGATTTTCGGCCTTCTGTGCGGGCCCAGGACGCGAAAAGTCAGGTCGGGACGACGCCGAAGGGTCACCGGGGGCCGTTCGCCCGCCAGCGGGGCTCCCGCGGCTCCTGGCGGCCATCCCTGCACCGGGTCCCGGACCTCGCCGAAACCGCCATTTCAGAACCCGTCCATAGCGGGATCGGCCTGCGTATGGACGATTTGGGACAGGGGGGCGGCAAAGGGTGCCCGGGAGAGACATCCCGGAGTCCGCCGGGGAGAGACATCCGGCGACCCGCCGAGGCATGGCGCGCCAGCCCGCCGCCCCGTCGGCCCCACGTTTCCGCGGCAAATCGCGGGACACCGGCATGCTCGTATGGGCGGACCGCCCGCCGCCCGCCAGCGGACCGCCCACCGCCCGCCAGCACCCCGCCCACCGCCCGCCAGCGGACCGCCCGCCGCCCGCCAGCGGACCGCCCACCCAGCCGGTCGCCAGTCGGTTCACCGATTCCTGGCTTCCGAACGCTCAAGGCCGGCCGACGCAACCCGCGCCACCAGCCGTGACTCGATCAGCGGGCGTCGAGATGTCCTGCAAGCACCTCCACAACGTGCCGCGCCCGCCGACCCGTCCCAGCGCGGATCTGAGCCCGGCAACTGAAGCCGTTGGCAATCACGGTATCCTCGGGGGCGCTGGCCCGAAGGGCGGGGAAGAGGCTCAGTTCACCCATTGCGTGGGACGTGCGCACGTGCCTGGCGACGTACCCGAACGAGCCTGCCATTCCGCAGCAACTCGACTCGATGAGTTCACCCCGAACGCCCGCGCACGCGGCAAGTGCTTCGACGGTTGCCGATGTCGTGCCGGCGGCCTTCTGGTGGCAGTGTCCGTGGATCTGAACTGTGCCGCGCGAGGTCGGAGGAGTTGCGGCACTCGCGTGCTCAGCCAGGAACTCGTCCACCAGCAGCGCCTGCTCGGCCACCACCCGGACGTCGTCCACCGTCACGACATGTGCGCCGTCCCCCGCCACCCCGTGGGCACTGCGATCCACGTCGTCGGGCAGCAGATGGAGCGCCTCGTCCCGGAGCGTCAGCAGGCAACTGGGCTCCAGTCCCACGATGGGCAGTCCGCGTCGCGCAAATGGCGCGAGTGCCGTGACCGTGCGCTGCAGTTCCGCCCGCGCGTGGTCGAGCATGCCGGCGCTGATGTAGGTCCGCCCGCAGCAAAGAGGTCGGCCACGAGCCCGCGGCGGGGTCGGAGCCCGCGGCGGGGTCGGAGCGAACGGCTCATAGCCTAGCCTGAGAAGCACCGACTGAGCGGCCCGAGCGACTTTTGGGTCAAAATATCTGGAGAATGTGTCCACAAAGAGGACAACAGAGGCTGTAGTGGGGACTCTAGGCGGCCCATTGGAGTCGTTCTTGACAAAATCTATGGCTATTTTGTCCACTGGCGCTTGCGACAGCTCACCGTCCCGAAACGGGCGCCGATGCCACTCCGGCAGCGCGTTTGCGGCCGCGATGTCCAACACCCGCTCGCCAAGCCACCGCAGCGTCCTGCTCCGGTTCCGCAGATTGAGCGGCCCGGCGAACCGGGCTCCCATGGGCGCGAGGCGGGGCAGCGACGCGAACAGGCGTTCTCGCAGGGGGACACCGCGCCGCCGATGTCTGAGGTGGAGGACTTCGGCCTTCATCCTGGCCATGTCGACCCCGGCCGGGCACTCGCGCTGGCAGGCCTTGCAGCCGACGCAGAGTTCGAGGACCTCGGCGACCTCATCCCCCTCCAATCCCTCCGGTCCCAGCTGACCCGTCAGCGCCTGGCGAAGCACGTTGGCCCGGCCTCGCGTCGTGTCCGTCTCCTCGCGGGTGACGCGGTACGACGGACACATCACGCCCGGATCCATCTTGCGGCAGGCCCCGTTGTTGTTGCAGGCCTCGACGGCGCGGACGAAGCCGCCGTCGGAGGACCAGTCCGTCGCCAGCGGCAGGGCCCTGGCACGGTAGCCTGGGCCGTAGCGGAACAGCTCGCGGTCGTCCATGCGCGGCGCGCCGACGATCTTCCCGGGGTTCATCCTGCCGGCGGGATCGAGGACGTCCTTGACCTCGGCGAACGCCCGTGCCAGCCGGCTGCCCAGCATCGGCTCGATGAACTCGGAGCGGAGGATGCCGTCGCCGTGTTCGCCCGAGTGGGATCCGCCCAGCCGCACGGCCAGGTGCATCACTTCGTCGCCGATGGCGCGGAACGCCGCGATGTCGGACGGGTCCTTCATGTTCAGCGACGGCCGCACGTGGAGACACCCGACCGAAGCGTGCGCGTACCAGGTGCTGCTGGTGCCGTGGCGCGCGAAGACGTCCTCGACCGCGGCGCCGAATTCGGCCAGCGCGGGGAGCGGTATCGCGCAGTCCTCGACGATCGAGACCGGCTTCCGGTCGCCCTTCATGGACATCACGATGTTCAGCCCCGCGCGCCGCACGGCCCAGATCGCGGCCTGTTCGGCGGGGTCCTCGGCGCGCGTGACCTCGCGTCCCGGCCCCGTGCCGTGCACCACCTCTTCCAGGCGGCCGAGTCGGCGCGACAGCCGCGCATGGTCGTCCCCGGCGAATTCGACCAGCAGGACACTGTGCGCGCTGGCCGGGATCAGGGCCTCGACGGTCGAGCGGAAGGCCGCGTTCTCGCGCGCCAGGCGGGTCAGCGTGTCGTCCACCAGCTCGACCGCGTGCGGGGCCAGTTCGACGATGTGCTGCACGGCATCCAGCGCCTCGAGCAGCGACGAAAACCCGCACACCCCGAGCACGCGCCGCGCCGGCCTCCGCGACAACCTCAGCGTCAGGCGCCGGAAGAAGGCCAGGGTGCCCTCGGACCCGACGAGCACCTCGGCCATGGAGGCGTCGGGGTTCAGGAGCCGGTGGAGATTGTATCCGGCGACGTGGCGGAGGACGTTCGGAACGCGCGCCCGCAGCTCGTCAGCCTCACGGGCGGCGATCGCGCGGATTCGCTCGGCCAGGCGATGGGCGTCGGCGGTGGCGTCGGGCGGGCCGTCATCGGCGGGGCCGTCGTCGCCGGGGGTGCAGGGTCCGAAGTCGACGATACTCCCGTCCGCCAGGGCCGCTTCGATCCCGATCACGTTGTCGGCCATGATCCCGTACCGGATCGAGCGCGCGCCGCCGCTGTTGTTGCCGGCCATGCCGCCGATCGTGGCCCGGCTCGCGGTTGCCACGTCCACCGGGAAGAAGAGCCCCGTCGGGGCGAGTTGGCGGTTGAGCTGGTCCAGTACGACGCCCGGTTCGACCTGGGCGGTGCGCGCGTGGTGGTCGACGGCGAGAACGCGGTCGAGGTGCCGGGAGGTATCGACCACGAGAGCGCGGCCGATCGCCTGTCCGCACTGGGAGGTCCCCGCGCCCCGGGGGAGCACGGGCACGCCTTCCTCGCGCGCGACGGTCATCGCCGCGTCCACGTCGTCGAGCGAGCGCGGGAGGACGACGCCCAGCGGCCTGATCTGGTAGATGGAGGCGTCGGTGGCGTAGAGGGCCCGGGTCAGCGCGTCGAAGCGTACGTCACCCTCGACGTGCCGACGGAGGCGGTCGGCGAGCGAACCTGCAACGGATTGCCGAGTGCGCAAGCGGTACTCCGCTCGTCGAGGGGACGATGAGAGCGCTAAATCTACGCTGTCTAAGGAATGTTGGGGTTGTTGTCCTTTTCGAGGAGCGGCAGCGGCAGGCAGGTCGTGTTCCCGTAGAACCCGCCCTTCGGCCCCGAACCATCCTGGAAGACCACTCCCGCGGGGGGCGTGAAGGGCAGATTCAGGCGGATCTTGTCATAGAAATGATGGCCTTCGAGGAACAGCTCGCGGTTGCGCTCCTGGATCAGCTGCTCCCGTATCTCGGCATCACTTCCCCCGGGGAACGCCGGCAATCCGGCCGCGGCGTGCAGTTCGTTGATGATGTCCACCGCCGTCTGGCCCCCCGCGGCCTCGGCCATGATCAGCTGCGCTTCGGCGTAGCGGGCGATCAGCATCGGGCTGTCCTGGGCCGGGTATTTCTGCTGCGTCCAAAGTGGGGTCAGGTCGTCGGCGGCGGCTGTGCGGCCCTGGTCGACCAACGTGACCCGGGGATCGGGCGTTCCCATGTACTCGAGGTTCCAGAAGACGCGTTCCACACTCATGCGCTCGTCGCGATTGTTCAGCGTCCAGATGCGGTTGGAAGAGCGGAAAGACGCCGCGCTGAAGCGCGCGTTCCGGACGAATCCCGCGGGCACCTGTGCCGCGTCCGAGGCTGCGCCCGAGGTGTTCCCCTGGTTCAGGCGTGCCCGGGCGCGGCCCACCATGGCCATGTTCGTGATGTCCGCGGGTCCGCCGCCGCTGGCGGCCATGGTGAACTTCTCCTCGGCCATGGCGAACATCTGTTGCGAGGTGAGTTCCGGCCCGCCGTCCACGGCCGCCGAGCACATGGCCTCACCCAATAGCAGATGTGCGTACCCGGAGTATGCCGCCGACGTAGCGGTCAGTGCCGGGTCCGCGATCTCCTGCGAAACGTTCAGCGCGTTGTCCGCCGCCCAGCGCGCGGTCGACAGCGTGGTGTACACGCCGGGGTCGGCGTCCGCACACGTGAAGTTGGCGTAGACGCCGCCCGCTTCCTCGAAGCTGCGCCGGTCGTAAGGCCACATGCGTGCCGCGAGCTGACCGTCCACCAATTCGTTGCCCATCAGGCCTCCGGCCGCCACCCATTCGCTGAAGGCGCACTCGAAGTCCGCGACCGCGCTGGCGACCAGCAATGGCGCGTTGTCGGGGTTGGCTAGATCATCGGCCCGAACCCGGCTGGGAGCGTCGATCTCCAGAAGCGCGTCACACGCGGCAAGCGGAACCCCCGCGGCCAGCACGATCCCGACCAGGCGAACTCGTCGATTGATTCGATATGTCATTGTTCTCATCCTCGTTCAGAACGACAGGTTCAGCGTCACGGTGACCTGGTTGAGTTGCGGCGTGTTGTCCTGCTCAAGGAGCGTGTATCCGAACTCGACGAACGAGGCCTCGGGGTCGAGGCCGGTATAATTGGTCCAGGTCATCAGGTTGCGAGCGGTCAGCGTCAGGGTGCCCCGTGAGGCGCCGAAGGGGCTGACCAACTGCTCGGGCAGACTCACGCTCCCCGACACCTCGCGCAGCTTGGCGAAGCTGCCGTCGGTGAAGATGAAGGATCTGAGCGGGCTGCCCGATTGGATCTCGGCGATGCGGGCCGGATCGTACTGCTCGGGGAAGAAGCTCTCGTGGCACTGGTTGAATACCTGGCAGCGCGCCCTGAGGTTGTTGTCGAACTTCGTGAAGCCGGTCTTCCAGTCGACGAGCGCGTAGATCCGCACCCTGTCGAACAGGGTGAGCGTGGTCCCCAGCGAGCCTTCCAGGTCCGGCGTCACATGACCGAGATAGAGGCGTGGAGCAATGGCGCAGGGGACCGGCGCCCCCCCGAGTTCCAGCGGCGTTCCGTCGGGCAGCTTCTTCCCGTCGGGGTCCCCGCCATCGCACATCGGGTCGACGGCGCGCGCGGTCGGCCCGGTTCCCATCAGCGTCGCGCTGACCACCTTGCGGCGGAACCAGGACGCCACCGGGAAGCCGGGCACGCGCCGCTGGCTGCCGGCCGCGATGAAGCCCGTGCCCTGGTCGATGCCCCCGAGGTCGATGATCTCGTTGTTGTTCGTCGCGAGGTTGAGTGCCAGGTCGAGGCCGATAGCGCTGGACTGGTAGGCAAGCGCGTTCACCTGGATCTCGAAACCCTGGTTCCGGATCTCGCCGGCGTTGACGAACTGGCTCCCCGGGAACCCCAGCGACGGTGGCAGATTGCGTGAGAGAATCGCGTCCAGGGTCCGTGTGTTGTAGTAGGTGAAGTCGATGCCGATCCGGCTGTCGAAGAGCCCGGCCTCGAACCCGACCTCCAGCTCCGAGCCCTTTTCCGGCTCGAGGGCGTCGTTGCCGATGAACTGCGGCGTAACCGCCGCGATGCCGCCGCCGCCCGTCACCGGAGCAAAGGTGCGCAGCGCGGCGTAGTCGGCCGGCTGCTGTCCGGACGTGCCGAAGGCGGACCGCAGTCTGAATTCGCTGATCCCTGGGAGGCTGAAGAAGTCCTCCTCGCTGAGCACCCAGGAGATGCTTGCCTTGGGGTAGACAACGAAGTCGTAGTCCTTGCCGAATGCGCTGTTGTCGTCGCCCCGGATGGCCGCCGTCAGGAACAGGCGGTCACCGACCTCGATGCGCTCCTGCACAAAGAGCCCCACCGTGCTGTTCTCGACGAAGTCCTCACCGCCGAACGTCTGTGCCAGCGCATCGACCACCGTGAGTCCCGGGGCGGGAAAGTTGTTGCCCTCGGTAACGAGGAACTCGGTGAAGCGGCGAAAGTACTGCGCGCCCCCCGTGGTGGCGGAGCGAATCGAGCTCGTGAGGTCGAACGAGGCCGTCGCACTGTAGTCGAAGGTCGTGTTCTCGACGTCCCGCGACTGTACGAACTTGCCGCCGCGGGCCGTGTTGGCCCCGAAGAACTGGGCAATGTCCGGCGCCATGCGCTCCCATAGTTGCATGTTGTCCTCAAAGACCCGGTCCTGGCCCACGTTCAGGCGATGGCTCAGCCAGGACGTCGGCCTGTGATTGGCGGACAGGCTCAGCGTGAAGCGCTCGGTGTCCTGCCAGAACTTGAACGCCTCCGAGATCACTTCCGGCGGGTAGCTGATAAAGCCGCGGAAGCGGTTGTCGCGGTTGGCCGGCAGGGCGAACATGGTCGCCCACATGCGGCCTCCGCAGCCGGCTTCGCAGGCGAGATTCGTCCGGCCCTGGTTGTACCCGATCGACGCGGTCAGGTCGTAGCTCGGATCGGTGGACAACGTGATGTTGCTGCGGGTGCTCAGCCGCCACAGGCTGTTGGTGGGCTCGATGCCTTCGTTCATCTCCAGATCGGCCCCGAGGTAGTAGCGGACATCGTCGGTCCCGCCGCGTACGTTGGCCCCGTAGCTCTGGAGGTGTCCGGTGTCGAAGATCGTGTTGCCGAGCGCGCGTTCGCTCTCGAAGAGGTTGTGCTGATAGGGCTCGCCGGTCACCGGGTCGTAGCCCCAGTTCGGCTCGATCCGGGTCTCGGCATTGTGAAACCAGTTGGCGCCCTGGCGGATCGTGACCCCCCATTCAGGCGCCCCGGATCTGCCCTTCTTGGTCAGAATCTGAATCACGCCGTTGGATGCTTCGGTGCCATACAGCGTCGCGGCCGCCGGTCCCTTGATGATCTCGATGCTCTCGATGTCCTCGGGGTTGATGTCGTTGAGGCGGTTCACGACCCCCGATCCGAATCCCTGGATCGAGATGCCCGTCCCAACGCCGTTGTCGAGCCGCACACCATCGACGTAGATCAGCGGCTGCGTGCCCAGCGAGAAGCTCGACGCGCCGCGAATACGGATGGTTGGTCCGCTGCCCACCATGCCGGTCCCGGGGGTCACGACTACCCCCGGTGCCCGCCCGTTGATCAACTGGCTGACGTCGGGTGTTGGCGCCAGTTCGACCTGTTCGGCTGCGTTGATCGTCGCGATCGCGGTACCTACGGCGCGGCGCTCCACGGCGCCGGCCGTACCGGTGACGACGATCGCGTCCAGGTTTATGGCGGCCGTGACAAGTTCGAAGCGGACTCCGTCGGTCGGTGCCGTGACCGTTTGCTGCGCCGTGCGGAAGCCCAGGATGACGACGCGGAGCGTGACTTCGCCGGCCTGGACCACCAGCCGGAACATGCCCTGTGAGTTGGTGAGCGTGCCGGTGGTGGCGCCTTCGACGAAGACCTGGGCGTTGGCGACTGGCGCGCCTTGCTCGTCGACGACCGTTCCCGAAACCACCGCGGTCTGAGCGGCCAGACTGCCGCTCCCGAGTGCGCTTGCCGCCAGCAGAAATGCAACGGCTGTGCACCTCCGCATCCGCGTGCGCGGATACACTACCCTACACATGCTACCCCCCTCCATCGGCTAAGAGGAACCGACCGGGCACGGTGAGCGCCCGGAACCCGAGTATCGCTTGTCGTCCCGGCACGCGACGCGTGGATCGCGGGACGCTGCTAGCGGGTGGGAGGAGCACTGTTGTTTCGTCAGTCAACGTAGATGGCGCGAAGTGTCCGAGCAAGGAATGCCGCCGCCGGGAACGCGTTCCATGTGGGCATCAACGCGCATGACCCCTCGCGCACAATCCGTGGTCAGGGCCAACGGGCCCCGTAATGGCGAAAACGGCACGATTCGCGCATGTTTAGAAACCACCTCGCACGGCTGCCCACCGATCCAGACAGGAGACACGTGATGCGGCAGCGGGCCCGGGAGAGTGAACATCCACATTTTTCCCGCCACACGCTCTCCGGAAGGGGCCGCGCCATGGCTTTCCTGGCGTTTCTGCCGGCATTTTTCCTGTCGGGATGCGCCGAGGCCCCCGAACAGGGTGTGCTGGAGCTCAGCTTCGGGCACGTGGGCGCTCCGGGTTCCCTGTTCGCGCTCTCCGCGGACGAATTCGCGGCTCGTGTCAACGCCCGGCTCGAGGGCGACGCGCGGGTTGTCGTGTACGGGGCGAGCCAGCTGGGCGGTGATGAAGTCCTCCTGAACAAGCTCAAGCTGGGCACGGTGGACTTTGCGCTGCCCTCGTCGATCATGTCGTCCCGGATTCCGGAGTTCGGGATCTTCGAGATGCCCTATCTGGTGCGGGACCGGCAGCACATGGCCCGGATCGAGGAAGAGGTCGTATGGCCGGTGCTTGCGCCTCTCGCGGAAGATCACGGATACCGCATCCTTGGGGTCTGGGAGAACGGCTACCGCCACGTCACCAACAACACTCGCCCCGTGCGCGCGCCGGACGATCTGGCCGGGCTCAAGTTGAGGACGCCGCGGGGGACCTGGCGGGTCAAGCTGTTCCAGAATTTCGGGGCCAACCCCGTCCCGATGGCGTTTTCGGAGGTGCTGATCGCGTTGCGCACCGGGGTGGTGGACGGGCAGGAGAACCCTCTCGCGCAGATTCATGCGTCCAAGCTGAACGAGGTGCAGCAATACCTGTCGCTTACCGAGCACGTCTACACGCCCGCGTACGTGACGGTTTCCCCCGATCACTGGGGAGATGTTCCCGAGCATGTGCGCGAGGTCGTCGAGGAAGAGGCCCGCGGGTTGCGTGACTTCGTCTACGAGACGGCCAAGAGGCTGGACCGCGACCTCCTGGTCACGCTTGCGGACACGCAGATCTCGGTCAACTGGGCCAACGAAGACGCGTTCCAGAGGGCGAGTCAGCCGATCTACGACGAGTTCACGACCACCGTGGAGCTCGGACAGGAGCTGGTCGATCGCGCCATGAGGGTGGCCGGGTCGTAATAGATCGACCGGCAGCCGTGTCCGACACGGATCGGGTGAGGCGCGTCTTCCAGCGCGCCCTCGAGGTCATCGTGATCGCCGTGGTGGTCGCCCTGGCCACGGTCGTGGTCATGGGGGTCATCTACCGCAAGGCGGGAGCCGCCCTGGTCTGGTACGACGAGGTGGCGGCGATCCTGCTGGCGTGGCTGACCTACTACGGAGCCGCGCTGGCGGCGCTGCACCGTGGTCACATCGGGGTGCCGGCCATGGTGGAACGGCTGCAAGGGCGCCTGCGCACGTGCGTCGTGATCGCCGGAGAGGCCGCGGTGATCGGCTTCTTCGCCGTGCTGGCCTGGGCCGGGCTGGCGGTCCAGTCGGCGCTTGCCGGCACGGCCCTGGTGAGCCTCCCCGCCGTGCCAGCCGGCCTTGCCCAGTCCGTGATTCCGATCGGCGCGGTGCTGTTCATCTGCGCCCAACTGCTGAGCCTCCCCGGGGTGCTGCGCGGCGAACAAGGTGCGGAGGAGGGTACGCTGCCTTGACGGTCGCCCTGATCCTTCTGTTCCTGGTCCTGATTTTGATCAACGTGCCGATCGCGGTCGCGCTGGGCGTCATGTCGGTGGTGGCGATCATCGCGCTGGGCGGGTGGGCGGCGATCCCGAACGTCGGGCTGGTCATGTTCTCCGGGGCGACCAAGTTCCCGCTGATCGCCATCCCCCTGTTCATCCTCGCGGGCACCATCATGAACGCGACGGGGATTTCGCAGCGGCTCATCGCGTTCGCGTCCGCGGTGTTCGGGTTCATCCGCGGCGGGCTCTCGATGGTGAGCATCTCGGCCTCGATGTTCTTCGCCGAGATCTCCGGGAGCGCCGTCGCCGATGTCGCCGCCCTCGGGTCGATCCTCATCCCGGCCATGAAGAAGCGCGGCTACACGCGCAACTTCGCCGCCGCGGTCACCTCTTCGTCGGCGACCCTCGCCGTGATCATCCCCCCTTCAATCCCCATGATCCTCTACGGGGTCATGTCGGGCGCCTCGGTGGTCGAGCTGTTCGTGGCGGGGATCATTCCGGGCGTCCTGGGCGGCGTGCTCATGATGTTCGTGTCGTACGTGTGGGCGCGGCGCAACAACCTCCCCATTGAGGAAGCGTTCCGGCTCGGGCACGTGTTCGAGACCTTCAAGGCGGCGGGCTGGTCGCTGCTCCTGCCCGTCATCATCCTGGGGGGGATCTTCTCCGGCTGGGTGACCGCGACCGAAGGCGCCGGGCTCGCGGTGGTCGCGGCGCTGGTGATCGGCGGCGCCGTGTACCGCGAACTCACGCTGGCCGGGTTGCGCCGCGCGGTTCTCGAGTGCGGGCACCAGACGGCGGTCGTGATGCTGCTCGTGGCGGCGTCGGCGCTCCTGGGCGACTTCCTCACCGAGGCGCGCGTGCCGCAGCAGGTCGCGCTGGCCATCACGGGCCTGACCGACTCGAAGCTCGCGATCCTGGCGCTGCTCAACGTCTTCCTGCTCGCCGTCGGGCTCTTTCTCCATTCGGCCGCAGCGATCATTCTCGTGGTGCCCATCGTCATGCCGCTGGTGCAGGCGCTGGGGATCGATCCGGTGCATTTTGGACTCATCGTGACGCTGAATCTCGGAATCGGACAGCAGACGCCCCCCGTGGCCTCCGTTCTGGTGACCGCCTGCTCGGTCGCCAAGGCGGACATCTGGGCCGTCACCAAGGCGAACCTGTGGTTCATCGCGGTCCTGCTGGCGGTGCTGCTGGTCGTGACCTACGTGCCCTCGTTCTCGATGGCGCTGGTGGAGATGTTCTACCGATGAGCGGGCCCGAGCGCGTGACCCGGGTCCGTGACGGGGACGTGGTGACCGTCACCCTGAGCCATCCGGGCAAGCTCAACGTGTTGGACATGGCCGCGTGGGAGCGCCTGGGCGAGATCTTCGAGGATCTGTCGGCCGACGACTCGGTGCGCTGCGTGCTGGTGAAGGGGGAGGGAAGGCGTGCGTTTTCGACCGGCTCCGACATCGGCGCGTTCGGGAAGCAGCGGAGCACGCCGGCCCAGGTGACGCGGTACGCGGCCGCCTTGCGGCGCGGGATAGGAGGCGTGTACGACTGCCCGCACCCGACGGTCGCGGTGGTGCAGGGGCTTTGCGTGGGGGGCGGGCTCATCATCGCCGCGTGCTGTGATGTGCGGGTGTGCGACGAGTCCAGCCGCTTCGGGGCCCCGGTCAACCGTCTGGGCGCCACGATGGCCTACGAGGAGATGGCGCCCCTGCTGGCCGCGACGGGCGCGGGGGCCGTGCTGGAGATTCTCCTGACGGGCGACCTGGTGGACGCCCGCCGCGCCCGCGAGATGGGGATTGTCAACCGGATCGTGCCGGACGGCGAGGTGACGGAGGCGGGCGCCGCGGTCGCGCGCAACATAGCGCGGGGAGCGCCCCTCGTGAACCGGTGGCACAAGAAGTTCATCCGCCGCGCGGCCGACCCGCGCCCCATTGGGGAAGAGGAGCGCGAGGAGGCGTACGAGGCGTTTCGGACGCGCGACTACCGCGAGGGAACGGCCGCGTTCCTGGAGAAGCGCCCGCCCCGGTTCGAGGGCGAGTAGGGTGGGCGCCGGATCGCACACCGGGGCAGGTCCGCTGTCCGGGATTCGCGTGGTCGAACTTGCGCACGTCATGGCGGGACCGACCTGCGGGCGCATGCTCGCGGACATGGGGGCCGACGTGGTCAAGGTCGAGCCGCCCGGTGCCGGCGACCCGACCCGCGCGTTCGCGCCGCCGGAGATGGGCGGGACCGCGGCCGCGTTCATCATGATGAATCGCAACAAGCGGGGCATCGTGATCGACCTCAAGACGGAGCCGGGCCGGGAGGTGGCCAGGCGCATGCTGGCGCGCTGCGACGTGGTGATCGAAAACTTCCGCGAAGGCGTGATGGAGGGGCTCGGCCTCGGGTACGAAACCCTCCGGGCGGCCAACTCCGCCCTCATCTACTGTCAGATCACGGGTTTCGGGCGAACGGGGCCGCTTGCTGCGCATCGGGGATTCGATCTTATCGCCCAGGGGATGACCGGGCTGCTCAGCGTCACCGGAGAAGGCCCGGACCGGCCGCCGGTCAAGTGCGGACCGCCGCTGACCGACATTACCGCGGGGATTCTGGGGGCGATGGGCGTGGTGTCGGCTCTTTATGCGCGCGAGCGGACGGGCGTCGGACAACGCGTTGACACGTCGCTCTACGAGGCCGGGATCACCCAGACCTTCTGGCAGTCGGCGGTGGGGCTGGCGACGGGTGAATCGCCGGCCCCGCTGGGGTCCGCGCATCCGCTTGCCGCTCCCTACGAGGCGCTGCCGACCGCGGACGGCTGGATCACGGTGGGGGGATGGAACCAGGTGAACTGGTTGCGGCTCGTCAGGACGATCGGGCTGGATGAACTGGCGGAGGATCCGCGGTTCACGACCAACGCGGACCGCATGGCGAATCTGGAGGCGCTCCGTGCCCTGCTGTCGCGGAGGCTCGAGACCGAATCCACCGCCGCCTGGCTGGAGCGCCTGGAGGGCGCCAACGTGCCGGCCGGTCCCGTTTCCACGATCATGGACATGCTGCGGCATCCGCAGACCGCCGCGCGGGAGATGGTGGTCCGCGTGCCGGAGGGCGACGGCGAGGCCGAGGCGCTCGGCATGCCGGTCAAGTTCTCGGATGCGCCGGCGACCGTCGAACGGGGTGCACCGCGGATGGGCGAACATGCCGAGGAAGTGATGCGCGACTACGGATTCTCGGCGGATGAGATCGCGGGGTTCGTCCGGGCCGGCGCGGTGGGCGGTGGGCCCGGTTGACACGATGCTCGCCGGACCGGAGCATCATCTCGTGACCCTGCAAGACCCGGAGGACCGTTCCATGTCAATGCGCCAACAGTTCAGTTCCCTCCTCGCGGCCCACGTTCTGGCAACCGCGGTTGCCGTATCGCCCTTCCAGGTCGCGTCCGCGCGCGCCCAGGCCCCCGACCCGGGGAGCTATTCCCCCGCCGTCCACGAGGTGATCGAGGAGCGTGGGCACCTGGTTCCCATGCGAGACGGGGTGCGCCTTTCGACCGACATCTACTTTCCCGATGGCGAGGGGCCGTTCGCGGCGATTCTGACCATCACCCCGTACGACAACAACGGGCCCCGCGACCGGGCGCGCTGGTTCGCGCGGCGCGGGTACGTGGTCGTGCTGGCGGACTCGCGCGGCCGCTACGATTCGGGCGGCGAGTGGGACCCCTTCATCGTCGAGCACAAGACGGACGGGTACGACCTGGTGGAATGGATCGGGGCACAGCCATGGTCGAACGGGAACGTCGGCATGATCGGTGGCTCGTACCTCGGCTGGACCCAGTGGTGGACCGCCAGCCAGGCGCCGCCGTCGCTCAAGGCGATCGCGCCCGAAGTCGCGCCCCCTGATCCTTTCCACAACATCCCCTACCAGCAGGGCATCATGCTCGGGCCCTTCGTGGACTGGGCCGCGTGGATGTCCGGACGGACCGCGCAGGTGAAGGAGGAGGGGCCGTATGGAGGGTTCACGAACTCACGCTGGGAGGATCTGCTGCACGCCCCCTACCTGACCCTCGACGAGGCCCGGGGGATGCAGGACGGCGGCTGGTGGAAGTCCTGGATCAACGGTTACGTGGCTACCGATCCGTACTGGGACGGGATGGAGTACCAGTCGTCGGAGAGCTTCTCGCGCATAACCGTGCCCGCGCTCAACATGACCGGGTGGTTCGACGCGGATTTCCCCGGCTCGCCCATCAACTACCTCGGGATGAAGGCCCACGGAGCCACGCCCGAGTCCCGGCGCCCCAGGCTGATCATCGGTCCGTGGTTCCACGGCCTGAACGACCGCGTCGTCGGCGGAATCGACTACGGACCCGAGGCCCGGATCGACCTCGACGGCTACATTGCGCGCTGGTACGACCACTTCCTCAAGGGCATCGACAACGGCGTGGAAAACGACCCGCCCGTCCATGTCTTCGTGATGGGGCCGAACCGCTGGTACACGGCCGACGACTGGCCGCTTCCGGGGACCGATTGGACCGACCTGTACCTCACGTCGGGCGGGAGCGCGAATTCCAGCCGGGGGAACGGCGGGCTGCGGTGGGAGATGCCCGCGGCCGACGGGTCCGACACTTACGTCTATGATCCCGCCGACCCTACTCCTTCCCCCTACGGCGACCACGGGCACATTCCCGGCGCTGTCGAGGCCGGCGGCCCCGCGTTGCGCGACGACGTCCTGGTCTACGAGACGCCCGTCTTCCAGGAGCCGATGGAGGTCACGGGACCGATCGAGGCGATCATCTACGCATCGACGTCGGCGCGTGACACCGACTGGATGGTGCGCCTGGTGGATGTCGGGCCGGACGGGTCGGCGATGCTCCTGGCCGAGGCCGTCATGCGCGCGCGCCACCGCGATCCCGGCAACGACGGCCGCTTCAATCCGAACCGCCTGAGTGAGATCGAGCCGGGACGGGCCTACCGCTACCACATGGACTTCTGGCGCGTGACCGGCACGGTGTTCGGGCCCGGCCACCGCATCCGCGTCGAAATCTCCAGCAGCTATTATCCTTTCTATCTGCGCAATCTCAACTCGGGACGCGACAACGCGGGGCTGGCGGGACCGGACGAGGAGGTGGTGGCCACGCAGACCATCCACCACGGCCCGACCCATCCATCCAAGGTCGTACTGCCCGTGATACGGAGGCGATAGACCGTGGACCTGCTGGGACTCAATTTCAGCCTTGACCGGTTGATCGAGTTGTGGAATCGCGCGGTCGAGTATTCGGTACCCCTGCTTTTGCCGACCGTCGGCGCCATTCTGATTGCCGCGTTTGCCTACTTCGTGGGAGGCTGGTTTCTGCGACGCGTTCAGAGGCGGCTCGCAGTCAAGACCGAGACCGACCTCGACGACGAACTGGTCAGGGCCATCCGTCATGCCTTCAGGCTCACCGTAGTGGCGTGGGCGTTGTGGCGGATCATCGGCATGTGGGTCCCCGTCCTCGGCGCGGAGAACGCGGAAGGCACCTGGGTGCCATACGCGACACAGCCCCGCGATTGGGTTTGGGGCATCTGGATTGCGGTGGTCTTCTTCCCGCTCAGCCGCTTCGTCGGCCATGTCATGCGCAGCTTCGAGACCAAGGTGATATCCCGCACCTCGGATACGGCCCTGGACGAGACGGCACTGCCGATGATCAACCGCTTCGTGCGCTTCCTCGTGATCGCACTCGGCCTGCTGCTCGCCATGACCCATCTCGGGCTCGAGATCGCCCCTCTGCTTGCCGGCGCAGGCGTCGCAGGCCTGGCTCTGTCCCTGGCTGCCAAGGACACCCTCTCCAATCTCATTGCCGGCGTGCTCCTGATCATGGACCGCCCCTTCCAGGTGGGGGACAGAATCGAGCTGTGGAACGCGCCCCGGGAGACCGGTACCTGGGGAGACGTCATCGAGATCGGGCTGCGGGCGACGAAGATCCGCAATCCGGACAACCTCGTGGTCGTGGTGCCGAACAACGAGATCATGCGGCGCGACATCATCAACTACACCATGTCGGGTGAAGACATCCGGCTGCGGATCCCCTTCTCCTGCGCCTACGAGTCGGACATCGAACGCGCCAAGGAGCTGCTGAAGGAGACCGCGGGCGAAGTGCGGGGCGTGAAGCTGGATCCGGCACCGATCGTGATCGTGCGGGGCTTCGGGCCTTCGGAGGTGAACCTGCAGTTGCGCGTGTGGATTCAGGAGGCGCGGAATCGGCGCCGGATCGCCGACGAGATCACCGAGAAGGCCATGGTGAAGTTCGCGGACGCGGGCATCGAGATCCCCTATCCGAAGCGTGAGCTGTACATCAAGGGGGGTGGAGCAGGAGACGGGCTGCTGCCGAGCGGAGAATAGCCCTACCGGCCACTCGGCCCCGAACTCCGCGCCGGCGGACGGCACGCCGGCCACTCCATCCCCTCCGGCATCGCCCGCCGCGTCCGCGGCATGGGTTCCGGATCGCTGGACGCCAGATAGACGAACATCGCGGTCATCACCGCGTCGTCGCGCAGGTCCTCGAACACGATCTTGTCGAAGGTGTCGCGGTTCGTGTGCCAGGTGTAGATGCTCGTGTCCCAGCGGTTGTCGGCGATGTTCATCTCGCTGCGGCCGGCACCCACGTGGAAGCTGAAGGCGGGCACGCCCGCGCACAGGAAGGACGCGTGATCGGTCCCGCCGGACTCGGGCATTCCCGGAATCTCGAGCGTGACCAGGTCCGCAAGTTCGCTCGGGATCTCGGCCAACCATTCGCCGAAACGCCCCGCGGCCGCGGCGAACCCCTGCATGGGGATGAAGGTGACCGGTCCGTTCCCGTGATCGACGTTGAACACGGTGTGGGTGCGCTCAAGGATCCCGGGGTGGTCCTCGACGAAGGCGCGTGATCCGTTCAGACCCTGCTCCTCCCCGTTCCACAGCGCGCCGATGATGGTGCGGTGGGGGTTCGGGACCGCGTTCTTGAGGATCCGCATCGCCTCCATGATGGCCACCGCGCCCGTGCCGTTGTCCAGCGCGCCGTCGGCTCCGTCCCAGGAGTCGTAGTGGCCTCCGAGGATCACGTACTCCTCCGGCTCGGCACTGCCCGGGATCACGGCGAAGGCGTTGAAGACCGGCACCTCGCCGAGAAAGCGGGCCTGGACGTCGACGCGCAGCACGGGCCCCTGATCGTTCTCGGCCAGCCGGTACAGGAGCCCGTACGCCTCGCAGCTCAGGTCCAGGACCGGGGCCCGCTGCGCGCGGGTGCCGAAGATCTTGGTGACGCCCCATCCCTCGGACCATTGCGAGCGGATGACCGCGGCGGGCTCGGCTACGCTCAGCACCTCCGGTAGCGAGCGCTGATCGAACCCCGTGTTCCCCACCCGTTCGCTCCACTCAGCGATTGCGCGCTCGCGCTCCGCTGTCATGCGGGCTGTCGTCTCGGGCCGCGCGAACTGCTCCAGGTTGTCCGGCGCGCGGCAACTCGGCTCCGGGCGCGAAACGAGCACGAACTTGCCGCGCACCCCCGACAGCGATGCCTGAAAGGCCCCCGGGCTGTCCGCGTGCGGAAGGATCACCACCTCCGCCTCGACCGGTCCGTCCGTAGCCGGACTCCAGGCTGCGGCCATGCCCTCGAGCGTGCGCACGCGCGGTGCGATCAGATCAATGTGGGTAATCCCCCGTTCCCAGCCCCGCCATGTGCCGTACTGCTCCTTGTACGCTTCGATGCCCCACTGCGCGTACTTTGCCAGCGCCCAGTCGTTGGCGCCGGCCATGGCGGGCGAGCCGGTCAGGCGCGGCCCGATCGAGTCCATCATCACCTGGCCGAGCTCATGGACCTGCGAGCGCTCGATGCCCTCTTCCCAGATCGCCCGGATCACCGGGTCGTCGGAGGGGAAGGACTGGGCTGCGGCAGGCACCGCTCCCGGCATCAGCGGGGCTGCCAACGCGGTCAGAAGGGCCAGCGAACAGAAGAGCAAGACTCGAACCCGGGGCTTCATGGGTCGCTCCGCGAAAAAGGACTTGACCTGCCACACGCGATACTATCGCGATACTATAGAGTCCACGCGAGAGTCCACACCGTACTCGGACACCGCACGGGCCTGCACACCCCACATCCACACTCTCCTTTCAACCCCGAGGAAACACCGGATGCCCACGAAGAACAAGGACTGGTGGCCGAACCAGTTGAACCTGAAGCCGCTTCATCGCCATGGCCGCGCGGCGGACCCCATGGGCGAGGATTTCGACTACGCCGAGGCGTTCAAGTCGCTCGACCTCGACGCCCTGAAGCAGGACATCGAGGACGTAATGACCACCTCCCAGGACTGGTGGCCGGCCGACTATGGCCACTACGGGCCGCTCTTCATCCGGATGGCCTGGCACAGCGCCGGGACGTATCGCATCAGCGACGGCCGCGGCGGGGGCGGCGCCGGCACCCAGCGCTACGCACCACTCAACAGCTGGCCCGACAACGCGAACCTCGACAAGGCGCGTCGGCTGCTCTGGCCGATCAAGCAGAAGTACGGGCGGAAGATCTCCTGGGCCGACCTGATGATCCTGGCGGGCAACTGCGCCCTCGAGTCGATGGGATTCAGGACGCTTGGTTTCGGCGGAGGCCGCGAGGACGTGTGGGAACCCGAGGACATCGACTGGGGATCGGAGGACACGTGGCTCGGAGACGAGCGCTACAGCGGCGACCGCGAACTCGACGAGCCCTTCGGCGCCGTGCAGATGGGCCTGATCTACGTGAATCCGGAGGGGCCGAACGGCAAGCCGGATCCGCTCGCGGCAGCTCGGGACATTCGGGAGACCTTCCGCCGCATGGCGATGAACGACGAGGAGACCGTCGCCCTCATCGCCGGCGGGCACACCTTCGGCAAGGCGCACGGCGCGGCGGATGTGGGCCGGTACGTCGGTCCCGAGCCGGAGGGTGCCGACCTGGAGGAGCAGGGCCTCGGGTGGAAGACCAGCTTCGGAAGCGGCAAGGGCGTCGACTCCGTTACGAGCGGGATCGAGGGTGCGTGGACGACCAACCCGGTCAAGTGGGACAACAACTTCCTGGAAAACCTGCACGGCTACGAGTGGAAACAGGTGAGGAGTCCCGCCGGAGCGGCGCAGTGGACTCCGACGGACGACGCGGCCGTGGGCACCGTCCCGGACGCGCACGATCCCGCGAAGAAGCACGCCCCCATGATGCTGACGACGGACCTTTCGCTACGGATGGACCCGGTCTACGCGCCGATCGCGAAGCGCTTCCTGGAGAACCCCGAGGAGCTGGCGGACGCGTTCGCGCGGGCGTGGTACAAGCTCACTCACCGCGATATGGGGCCCGTTTCGCGGTATCTCGGTTCCGATGTACCCGCCGAGCCGCAGCTGTGGCAGGATCCCGTGCCGGACGTCGACCATGAGCTGATCGACGCGGACGATATCGTGGACCTCAAGGGCAGGGTCCTCGCATCGGGGCTTTCCGTCACCCAGCTGGTCTCGACGGCCTGGGCCTCCGCTTCGACCTTCCGCGGCACCGACAGGCGTGGCGGGGCAAACGGGGCTCGCATTCGCCTTGCGCCGCAGAACGGCTGGGAAGTCAACGATCCGGCTGAATTGACGAAGGTGCTCGGAGTGCTCGAGGGGGTCCAGGACGACTTCAACCGCTCGCGGTCCGGCGGGAAGAGGGTGTCGCTCGCCGACCTGATCGTGTTGGGCGGTTGTGTCGGCGTCGAGCAGGCGGCCAGGGACGCCGGCCACGACGTCGAGGTGCCGTTTTCGCCCGGTCGCACGGACGCATCGGAGGAGCAGACCGACGCGGAGTCGTTCGCCGTGCTCGAACCGAAGGTGGACGGGTTCCGCAACTTCGGCGGCAACGGGAATGGGCGACCGGCGGCGGAGCTGCTGGTGGAGAGGGCGGACCTGCTGACCCTGACCGCGCCCGAGATGACGGTGCTGGTCGGTGGCCTGCGCGTGCTGAATGCCAACTCCGGGCGCTCCGCACTCGGCGTCCTCACGGACCGGCCGGGCGCGCTGACCAACGACTTTTTCGTCAACCTGCTCGACATGGATATCGATTGGCAGGCGTCCGCGGCGGATGAAGACCGGTTCGAGGGGCGTGATCTCCGGACGGGCGAGCCGAAGTGGACCGGCACCAGCGTCGACCTCGTCTTCGGTTCGAACTCCGAACTCCGGGCGTTTGCGGAGATCTACGCTTGCGACGACGGGCAGGAGGCGTTCGTGCGCGACTTCGTGGCGGCGTGGGACAAGGTGATGAATCTGGACCGTTTCGACCTCGCCTGACCCGCGGTTGCCCATGCGTCTCGAAGGCAAGCGCGTCCTCGTCACCGGCGGGTCCCGGGGCATCGGCCGGGCCATCGCACTGGGATTGGCGCGCGAGGGTGCGCACGTGGCAGTCAACTACCGGAACAGCCGTGGGGACGCCGAGAGTGCCGTCCGCGAGATCGAGCAGACGGGGCGCCGGGCGGTCGCCGTGCAGGGCTCCACGGATTCCCGATCGGATGTCGAACGCTTCATCGCCGAGGCGCACGACTTCCTGGGCGGTCTCGACATCCTGGTGAACAACGCCGGGATCCTGAAGCGCACGCCGTTCCTGGAGATCGCTGAGGAGGAGTGGGACGCCATCCTCGATGTGAACCTGAAGGGCTACTTCCTGGTGGGGCAGGCGGTGGCGCGCCGCATGGCCGCGGCCGGGACGGCCGGCGCGATCGTCAACGTGTCGTCGGCGGGGCAGGCGGTGGCCGGCCCGAACCTTGCCCACTACTGCGTTTCGAAGGCCGGGGTCGAGATGCTGACAAAGGAGATGGCGCTCGAGCTCGCGTCCCACAACATCCGCGTGAACGCCGTGGCACCGGGTCTGATCGAGACCGATATCAACCGGGCCGACATTGCGCACGACGCCTTCCGTGAGGGCCGCCTGGCACGCATTCCGCTCCGGCTGATCGGCGCCCCGGAAGATGTGGTGGGTGCGGTGGTGTTCCTGGCATCCAACGACGAGGCACGACTCATGACGGGCGCTTCCGTGTTCGTTGATGGCGGCCAGACGATCTGGTGAGTGTCCACGGCTGATGACCGCGCGGGTCGCCTGGGTCCGGTGCGGCTTCGGCCTGATGGTCGCGGCCGTTCTGCCGGTGTCCTGCCACGCCCCCGAACCCGGCGATTCCGGCCAGTCCGCCTGGGAAGTCCGCTTCTCGCACGTGCTGTCGACCGGCTCCGAGTTCCACCTCATGGCGGAGCGGTTCCGGGATCTGATGCTCGAGCGCACCGACGGCCGCTTCCGTGTCGTCATCTATCCGTCGGGACAGCTCGGGGGCGAGCGCGTGGCCTTCGAGCAGATCCAGGTCGGCGCGGTTCACATGGCCATCACCGGCACCCCCGTGCTGTCGGGCTGGGTGCCCGAGGGGCAGATGTTCGACCTGCCGTTCCTCTTCGAGACCCGGGACCACGGACTCAGGGTGATGAACGGCCCCGTCGGGGACTGGTGGCGCGAACTCCTGCTTGAGCGCACCGGAGTCCGCTCACTCGGTTTCCTCGACTACGGCTTCCGCCACGTGTACAACAAGCGCCGGCCCGTCGCGGCCCCCGAAGATCTCGTCGGCCTCAAACTCCGGGTCCTCCAGAACGCGACGTACCTGGCTGCGTACTCCGCGCTGGGCGTCCAGGCGACTCCCATGAACTACGGCGAGGTCTATTCCGCGCTCCAGCAGGGCGTGATCGATGGTGGCGAGGCGAATGCCATCGGTTTCGTGAGCAGCCGGCTCCACGAAGTGGCGAAGTTCTACAGCTTCACGTCCATCACCTACAACCCCATTACGCTGCTGGTGCACGAGCCCTTCTACCAGGCGCTGCCCCGCCAGATCCGGGAGACGGTCGACCGGACTGCGGCCGACGCTCTCGCGTACCAGAGCGAAGTCGCGCGCCGGATGGAGGCCGACGCGCTGGACCGGATGCGCGCCGCCGGAGTAGAGATCCTCCGCCCCGATCCGGAGCCGTTTGTTCCGGCCGTCCGACCGCTTGTCCGGGACGAGCTTGCCGATCGGCTGCCGGATGGCGAGGCGCTGATTGCGAGACTGGTGGCCGAGGCGGGGCGAACCGCAGAGGCGGAGCGCGAATGAAACGGCAACTTCGGGCGCTCAACCGGGCAATCGTCGCGGTCGAGACCTGCGTCGCGGGCGGCTTCCTGATCACGGTCTCCGTCGTGGTGCTCCTCCAGGTCCTGATGCGCTATCTCTTCGCCCAACCCAATCCCTGGAGCGAGGAGGTCTCGCGCTTCTGCTTCATCTGGCTGTCGCTGCTCGGGGCCTCGCTGGCGGTGGAGAAGCGTTCGCACTTCCGGTTCGACTAGGTCATGAAGAAGCTGGCGCCGCGCGCGAGGAGGGCGGTGGAGGTGGCTGCCAGCATGGTCGTGCTGCTGCTCGCGCTGCTGCTCATCGGCACGGGTATCGCCCTCATGGACCTGACCATGGGAGAGCGGTCGGCGGCGCTGAACCTGCCGGTCGCGCTCGTCTACGCCGCGGCGCCGGTGTCCGGCTTGCTGATGGTGGTCCACATGGTGGCGGGGTGGGACGCAGATGGCCCACCCGGGGACAACGCCTGATGGGCGGCCTTCTACTCGGCATCTTCGGCTTGCTCGTGCTGGCCGCCGTCCCCATCGGGTTCGCGCTCGCGATCGCGGCCGTTGTCGCCATCGTCGTGGCCGACATCCCGCTGGTCATCATCCCGCAGCAGATCGTTGCCGGGATGGACTCCTTTCCCATGCTGGCCGTACCGCTCTTCATCCTGGCCGGCTTCCTGATGGATGTCGGTGGCATCAGCCGCCGCCTGGTGACGCTGGCGCGAACCCTCGTGGGACACCTCCCCGGAGGGCTCGGGCAGGTGGTCGTCATGGCCGAGATGTTCTTCTCGGGGGTGTCGGGCTCGACCTCGGCGGACGCGGCCGCGATCGGCGGCATCATGGTGCCGCAGCTGACCGCGAACGGGTACAGCCGTGCGCGCGCCACCGCGATCGTGTCGGCGGCGTGCGGGATGGGGATCCTGATTCCGCCGGCCATCGTGATGGTGGTCTACGGGGTCATCGGCAATGTCTCGATCGGCGCGCTGTTCGTCGCCTCGATCGTCCCCGCGCTCCTGATCGCCGTGGGACTGATGACGCAGATCGGGTGGCAGGCGCGCAGGGAAGGGTGGCCGCGGGGCGAGCGGGCGTCGCTCGCGGAAGTCCGCCGCGCGGCCGCCGACGCGCTGCTTCCCCTCTTCATGATCGTGGTGATCCTGGGCGGCATTCGCTTCGGCCTGTTCACGCCCACCGAGGCCGCCGCGGTTGCCGTCGCCTACGCGCTGCTCCTGGCCGGGCCGGTGTACCGGTCGCTCACCGCCCGCGAGTTGTGGAAGAAGATCGTCCAGACCGCAATCGTGTCGGGGATGGTCCTGTTCGTCGTAGGCGCCGCACACCTGCTGGGTTGGGTGCTGGCTGTCATGCAGGCGCCGCAGTCGCTGGCATCTTCGGTGGTGGCGATGGGTGGCGGCCCGGTCGGCTTCATGGCCCTTACCATCCTCATCTTCCTTCTTCTCGGCGCGATTCTTGAGGGTGTGCCGGCGGTCGTCCTGCTCACCCCGATCCTGTTGCCCCTGGCCACGCAGCTGGGGATCGATCCGGTGCACTTCGGCGCGGTCATCGTGGCGACCCAGGGAATCTCGGTGTTCCTTCCGCCGGTGGGTGTGAGTCTCCTGGTGGCGTGTTCCGTGGGCGGGGTCGAGCCGGCGGAGGTCGCCCGGCCGCTGTGGCCCTACCTGGCGCTGATGCTGGGGCTGACGATGGTGATCGCGCTGGTGCCGGGGGTGGTGCTGTGGCTGCCCGCGCTGCTCGGGTACTGAGGGGGCGAGTCAGTACCTGATGTCGCTTCGTCCGACCGTCATCCCGATGTTGCCGACCCGGCGACCCATCGTGTAGTGCTCGCCGCTCCCCGCGGTCATCCCGAAGAAGTCGACGGCTGGAACGATCAGGCGATCGTCGGCGTCTACCGCGCCCTCGATGACCGTGGTTGCCACGACCTCTGCGATGAACAGCTTCCGCTCGGGCGGCACCTCGAGCGAGTCGATGGTCCGACATTCGCAGTGGATGGGGGACTCCGCCACGGTGGGCGCATCGACAACGGTCGCCGCGCCTCGTGTCAGGCCTGAAAGCTCGAATTTGTCGGCTACGCGACTCGAGTTCATGTCGACGGTGTCGAACGCTTCGACCATCGATGCCACCGGTAGGTTGAGCACGAACTCGTCGTGGAGCTCGAGGAGTGCCCTCGCCTGATGCTCCAGGCCCGCGCTCACCCCGATCTGGGGCGGGTCGCCGTTCACGACGAACGTCCACAGCACCGAGATCTCGTCAGGATCGCCGGGTCGGCCGTTCACGGTGAGCAGGATCGCCGGGACGGGCGGGAGCATCGGGCCGGGTAGAGCAAGCGGGCGGCGGGGGGCGGTGAGCGGTGCGGACGGGCTGGCCAGGCCCTCGTCCTCCGGCGGCCCGGATCCGTCCACGGGTGCCTGCCCGTCCGGCGCGCATCCCCAGACGGCGGTGATCGCGGCAGCCGCCGATCCGCCCTCCAGGAAACGTCTCCGCGACCAGCTGGGCGCTGAATTCATCTCAATACACCCCCGGAATGATCCGCCACTTCACCCTTGCCCGATACTCTGCCCACTTTTCCGCGCCGTACTTCTCGGCGCAATACCTTTCGTCGAAACGTTGGCGAAAGACGAAGAACGTGACGACGAACACGGTGTAGGTCCAGGCCCAGGGGTTGGCGAAGTAACCGAAGACCAGGCCGATCGAGAGGCCTAGGAACCCCTCGCCCATGTAGTTGAAGTGACGGGCGGCACCCCACAGGCCACTGCACAGGATCTTGCGGTCGCCGGCCTCGATGTACTCCGGCTCGATGAGCCCGAGGAACTTGCGTTCGGGCCATCGCTTGAACGTGTACTTCTGCAGGTTGGCGCCGCGCGAGATGCCCCACCCGAAGAGGAACAGCGCGGCCGCGCCGATGAGCCAGACGTACGTCCATGCCGGCGTGAATCCGGGATCCGGGTGCACGGCCATGCCCCACATCGGCAGGATGAACAGCCATCCGTAGACCACGAGGCCGCCCCAGATCATCTTGAAGCCGACGTTCTCGTGGATCAGATCGTAGGTATAGAGCTGGACGCGTTCGAAGATGAAATAGTCCAGCACATAGAACGTGAAGAACGCCGCATACAGGAAGACGCCCGGATTGGAGTCCGCGCCGAAGAGCTGGTAGTGGTACGCGGCCCCGGAGAGGGCGTTGAGCGACAACATCGTCCCGCCCACAACATACAGGTACATCTTCACGTCGAAGCGCTCGTTGAAGAACGAGAGTTCCGGCGCCCGGCCATGCCACAGTGCGAGGAACCAGTGCTTTCTCTCGCCTCGCGGCTGGCTGAACACCGCCACGAGGGCAAGGATAATGCACAGGTCCGTGCCTCCGACCACCGCGTAGATCGAGGACCGGTAGAACCAGTCACGCGGCATCCCGGTGAGCTCGAACGCCCACGCGATCACCACGACTGCAAACACCAGGAGGCCGTTCAGCCGGTAGTTGCGGGGCTTGCCGGTCCGGGGGTCGACGACGTAGCCGGCCACCCGACGCGCGGGCAGCACGAGCTGCAGGAGAAAGAACACGGCGAAGATCGCGAGCGGGGTCAGATAGCCCGCGATCGCTTCCGTGCCGGATAGCTCCAGCAGGTGGCCGATACCAAGCCATTCAACCATGATGGAGTCACCCTGCGCCCGCCGGCGGCCGGGGTCAAGAGCAACGCCGACGATTGGACGATTGTATGGATGGAAGGCGTGTGGCGTTCCCGCGCGGTTGGAGCCTCGCTACCGCCGTTCTCCTCGTGCTGCCCGTCACCGTGGACCCGCTGGCCGCGCAGCAGGAACGGACCTTCCGGCCGCTCAGGTCGCTGGGCGGGGGCAGCGAACTGACGGCCTCGATGAGCCTGGGCGACGTGAATGGGGACGGTGCACTCGATGTTGTCGTCGCGAACGGCCGGCACTGGCCCGGCCAGAACCGCGTCTATCTCAACGACGGGCGTGCCGGGTTCACCCTCGCGAGGCGGCTCGGTGAGGAAGAGGCCGGCAGCTACGCCGTCCCGCTCGCCGATTTCGATGGCGACGGAGACCTCGATGTGGCCGTGGGCAACGACCGTACACGGAACCTCGTGTTCGTGAACGACGGCACGGGCCGGTTCGCCGCCGGTGCCACCTTCGGCACTCCCAGTTCGACGCGAAGCCTCACCCTGGCCGATCTGGACGGCGACGGGCACACCGACATCCTGGTCGTGAACCGGGGCCGCCAGAACTTCATATTCCACGGTGACGGGTCGGGCGTGTTCGGTGCGGGGGTGCCGTTCGGTGCGGGGGACGACTCCACGATCGATGTCGTCGCCGCGGATCTCGACGGCGACGGGGATCTCGACCTCGTGCTCGCCAACCGCGATGGCGGGGCGAACACGATCCACTGGAACGACGCGGGGAGCCTGGAGCGGGTGAGCGGGTACGGAACCGGCAGCGACGAGACGCGCGGTGTGGCCGTGGGCGACGTGGACGGCGACGGCCGTCTGGACATCGTCACTGCGAACATCGGCGAGGCGAACGCGGTGTACTTCGGGGATGGCGTGGGTGGCTTCGAGCGTAGCTTCTCGCTCGGGCCCGACGACGACCAGAGCTACGCGGTCCGCCTCGCGGATCTGGATCTTGACCGGGATCTGGACATCATCGTGGCCAACGTGGGCGAGCAGAACGCGGTGTACTTCAATCGGGCCGGCGAGGCGCAGGGGCCTGACGAGGCCAGGGGATTCGAGGAGCTTCGCTTTGGGTGCGGGGACTGCGCGACGTATGGACTGGCGATCGGCGATCTGAACGGGGACGGGTTCCCGGAGATCGTTACGGCGAATTCGGGTGCGCCCAACGGGTTGTTTGCGAATGTGGGGGTGGGGCGGGATCCACTGCGTTGACCCCACGGCGCGCCCTGTCCACCGAACCCCTGTCCCGAATGTGTTGCATAGCTATTCGCTATATACTATAATATCAAATAGATAGACTATTTATACATATCGATATTCTATAGAGTGTAGCCATTTTCCCGGGGGCGATGTCGAAGCCAGATGACATGCGTGGTTAGGCACGCGACTACGTGATCGATCCCAACCCGAAGTCGTCTTGCGATTTCACCATGCGCACCCGACACCGATGGACGCTCGGGGCAGTCGCGACTGCGCTCCTCTCTTCCATCTTCGTTACCACCCTCTCGTGCGGGGACGGCGGCACCGAACCACTCCCGCCACCGGAGCCGCCCCGCGCCACATCGATAACGGTCAACCCGGCGTCGGCCAGGTTAGCGGCTCTGGGAGACAGCGTCCGGTTCACGGCCGAGGTCCGTGACCAGAACGGCAACGTGATGGCCGGTGCCGCTGTGAGTTGGTCGAGCAACAACGCATCCGTTGCGACGGTCAACACGTCGGGGGTCGCCACAGCGGCGGGTGATGGGACGGCCACGATCACGGCGAGTTCGGGGAGCGCGTCGGGTACCGCGGCGCTCACTGTCGAGCGGCAAGCGACGGCGGTGACCGTAGTGCCCGCCGAGGCCGAACTGGTTCCGGGCGAATCCGTCCAACTGGACGCCGAGGCCGAAGATGCGAACGGATTCACCATCGCGTCGGTTGTCTTCGCGTGGTCGTCGAGCGACACCGCGGTGGCGGTCGTGGACTCCACCGGTCTGGTTCTGGCCGTTTGGGACGGCGAGGCTGCGATAACGGCGGCGGCTGGTTCGGTGTCCGCGTCGGCGACGGTTGCCGTCGGACGCGAGGTGGCGTCGGTCATCGTGACGCCGCACGACGATGTGTTGGCTCCTGGGGACACGGTGCAGTTGTCCGCGGAGGCGAGGGATGCACAGGGCGCCCGGATACCGGGGGTCAGGATCACCTGGGAGTCCAGCGATGCGTCCGTCGCGACCGTCGACACTACCGGCCTGGTTATGGCGGTTGGGCCGGGCGAGGCCGTGATCACAGCGATGGTCGGCTCGGTGTCGGGGAGCGCCACGGTGACGGTGTCAGAGACCGGCGCCACGGTAATCGTGATGCCAGCGGCAACGACGGTGGTCGTCGGGGACAGCTTGCAGCTATTCGCGGAGGCGAGGGATCGGGACGGTGCAGACATCGTCGATGCCGTCTTCGCGTGGGAGTCGAGCGACGAGTCCGTGGCGACGGTGGACGCGGCCGGTCTGGTGCGAGCGGTGGCCGAAGGCCGAACGACGATCACCGCAGAGTCCGGTTCCGCAACGGGAAGTGCCACGCTTACGGTGGCGGAAATGACGGATCGCGGGGCCCTGGTCGCGTTCTACCGCTCGACCGGTGGCCGCGAATGGCTCAAGACGACCAACTGGCTGTCCCACGCGCCGCTGGAGACATGGCACGGCGTCGACATCGATAAGGACGGCCGGGTGGTCAGCCTGGAACTTGCATCGAACAACCTGAGCGGTGTCATTCCTTCTCAGGTCCAACATCTGACCAGGCTCGAGAGCCTGGATCTGCGCGACAATGTGCTGGGCGGGCGAATCCCGCCGGAGATCGCCAGGTTGGTCGCGCTGGAAAGCCTGTACCTCAGCGAAAACCTGTTGAGCGGCCCCATACCGCCGGAAATCGGCGAACTGTCCAGGATAGGGACGCTGGGCCTCGACCGAAACAAGCTCAGCGGCCCGATCCCGCCGGAAATCGAGGGCCTCGGGAGACTGGTCTGGCTCGATCTCCACTCCAACGACTTGAGCGGCGAACTGCCGGCTGAGCTGGCCCTTCCACGCCTGGAATATCTTGATGTCAGAGCCAACCTGCTGAAGGGTCCGATTCCACGCGCCTTTCTGCGGTCGAACCTCCGACGGTTCGCTTCCTTCGAGGTCAGGCACAGCAACCTGTATCTCTGCGTGCCCGGCACTTCCGAGTTTGTGGCCTGGCACAACAATGTCGGTGACCTGGGGCCCAGTTACTGCAACGCCTCGGACATGGCCGCGCTGGAGTCTCTGCACGCGTCGACGGGCGGGGCAAACTGGACGCGCACCACTGGATGGCTCTCCAGGCCGGCATTGGGTGAATGGCACGGGGTCGAAACCGACTCGCTCGGGAGGGTGGTGGCGTTGGATCTGGCCGCCAACGGGTTGTCCGGCCAACTCCCATCCCAGTTCGGCCACCTCTCCGCCATGGCCGTGCTGAAGATCGGCGACAATGCCCTCACGGGCCGGCTGCCCGCGTCGTTGACGTCCGTCCCGTTGCGCGAGTTCAACTACGCGGACACGGAGCTGTGCACGCCAACCCACGCTTCGTTCGGCGCATGGCTGAACTCCATCACCGTGCACGAAGGAACGGGCGTGGAATGTACCGCTCTAACCGACCGCGACATCCTCGGTTCGCTGTACCGCGTGACCGGCGGTCCGAACTGGCGGGGGAGCGACAACTGGCTGACCGATGCGCCGCTCCAGGATTGGTACGGCGTAGGCGTGGACGAGAGTGGACGCGTGACACAGCTGAATCTCAGCTACAACAACCTGACCGGGCCTATCCCCTCCGAGCTGGGCCAGCTCACAGGCCTGGAGCTTCTCCGGCTGGACTCGAACCCGTTGACCGGGGCGATTCCGCCCGAACTTGGCAACCTGCCGAACCTCAAGATGCTGTACCTGTTCTTCACCGAGTTGACGGGTACGATCCCGCCGGAGATCGGCAATCTGTCGGCCCTTGAGCAGCTTTGGCTCGAAGGGATTCCGTTGGAAGGGCCCATTCCAAAGGAACTCGGCAACCTCGAGAACCTCTGGTTCCTAGCCGTGACGGAGACCAATCTGGAGGGTCCGATCCCCCCGGAACTGGGTCGGCTCTCCAAACTCGAGAGGCTGTTTCTTGGCGGCAACCACTTTACGGGATCGATTCCGCCGGAACTGGGGAATCTCAAGCAGTTGAAGCGTGTGGCGTTGGAGGAAAACAACATCACGGGCCCCATTCCACCCGAGCTTGGCGGACTGACGAATCTGGAAGTCGCATTTCTCTATGACAATCGTCTGACAGGATCCCTTCCTCCGGCACTCGGCAACCTCCCGTCCATCCGGGTCCTTCATCTCGCCAACAACGACCTGGGGGGTGCCTTGCCGCCGAGTATCGGTAACCTGGCCACGCTGGAGCACCTGATTCTGTCGCACAATCCCAGGATGTCCGGGACCCTGCCCCGGAGCATCCGGTCTCTCCAGCGGTTAACTGGCTTGCTGGCCAGCGGTACAGGGCTCTGCGCGCCGCGTGATGCGGCGTTTGTCGAGTGGCTGGAGACCGTCCAGAACGCGCGCGTGTCGTCCTGCCGGACGCTCCAGGGGTCGACGGCCTATCTGACACAGGCCGTGCAGTCGCTCGACTTCCCCGTGCCCCTCGTCGCGAGCGAGCCCGCGCTGCTTCGGGTGTTCGTCACGGCGGCCGAGGAGACGGCTGAGGAGGTCCCGCCGGTCCGGGCCACGTTCTTCAAGGACGGCGCGGTGGCCCATGTGATCGACATTCCGCAGGGATCTGCGGCCATTCCGGTTGAAATCGAAGAGGGCGAGCTGGCCAAATCGGCGAACGCCGATGTGCCGGCACATCTCGTGCAGCCGGGGCTGGAGATGGTCATCGAGATCGACCCCGACAGCACCCTGGACCCCGGCCTCGGCGTGCAGGAGCGGATCCCGGCAACAGGCAGGCAGGCGGTGGACGTGCGAGACGTGCCAGCGATGCATCTGACCGTGGTCCCGCTACTCCTGGAAACGCAACCGGACTCGTCGATCCTGGAGTTCACGGACGGTCTGACGGCACAGGACGCCGTCCTTTGGGAGACGCGCACACTGCTCCCCGTCGGCGACCTGCAGGTCGCCGTGCACGATCCGGTGTGGACTTCAACCAACGACATCTTCAGTGTCCTCAATGCACTGGATGCACTTCGCGTGATGGAGGGCCGACGGGGTCACTACCTGGGAACCATGTGGGACCTCGAGGGAGCTGCCGGAGTGGCGGACTTGGGCGGATGGACAGTCGTCGCACCTCCCGCCGGAGACATCATCGCACACGAACTGGGTCACAACATCGGCCTCGGCCACGCGCCGTGCGGCAACCCACTCGGCGTGGATGGCGGATTCCCTTCTCCCGCGGGTGCGATCGCGTCGTGGGGATACGACTTTCGCGACGGTGGCCGGCTGGTTCCGCCGAGTCACAAGGACCTGATGTCCTATTGCGCTCCCCGCTGGATCAGCGGATTACGGATGGCGTAGACCACGGCATGGAATCGTCTAAGTTCAAATAGGACTGCACGATCTGCCATTCCTGCAGTGGAGTCCGCTCCGGTCATATTTCGCCAGGACAACCGGATTTGCGGAGTCGACTGGCGGGAGTCCCGCGAGTCGACCCTCAACGATAGTTGGCATGGCGGCAGTGCGTGGTGAGGAACCGCGGAAGTTACATGCTGACCCAGAAGCCAAGAAGGTACGAAAGAGGGGCCGGTTCCGAAAAACCGGCCCCTCTTCGCTCAACACGAAGCTCTATCTCCTATACCTAGCTCAGCGGAGAATCCAGCGGCCCCACCCGCATAGCCGATCAACTACCCCGGCTGGCGGCGCCGCTTCGTGCCGTCTGTCGTGCAGAACCATCGCCGCATCGCACCACGACGACCTGTTAGGGCAGAGGTTCGCGGTATCCGCGTCGCCGGACGGCACGCACGGCGCAGGCTGCTCGCTTGTCTCAAGCAACTCGACGACATACCCGTCTTCACCCGCGTAGAACACCGTAGCCAGGATGAGGTTCGGGTTGGCGTGGTGCTCGCTCGCCCGCGCTGTTTCGTAGGCACGGATGAGCCCCGAGACGGCACCCGGATGGCGAGTACCGTGACCCGCCTCCTGCCCGGCCCCCATCAGCGCCAGTTGCGCTCGAAAGCTTGCGTCACGGTCGCTGCCCAGGACGAGGCGTACGAGGTCCTCGACCATGGTATCAAGTTCGACGGCAGACCGCGGCTCGTACCTCTGGCGCAGTACGGCGACCGCCGGTGCGTGAGGTCGCTGGTGCTGCGTGGACGACTCCAACAGCGCCTTCATGGCGAGGGCGGGGGTAGGCGTTCGAACTTCGCCACCATCCAGCACCATACCGCCCGAAACGATTCTCTCCTGCTGCGCTGCGGCGGTGGCAGGCAGCAGGAGCAACAGCGTCAGTAGCTTCTTCATGGTGCTCTCCATTCAGCAGCCGTGGTTGCCCGAATGACCCGGGGTGCTCACAGTACCTGTATCCCATGGCGGATTCCCGCCGAAATAGATGTAGAATATACCGCTTTTTCCAGATGACGCCCACTCGCCGGCCGGCAGCATCTCCCGGTACCAGAATTCGTCCCACAACCGGCTCATCTCGTTAGATGAAGCGTCTACTGCCAGCCTCTCCAAGTCGGTCATCAGCCGCCTGCCCGTACCACCCGTCATGCAGTTCGACCAGCCGCGCTCGTGCTGCCGCTCATGTCGGATCAGAAAATCTCGCCACGCCGTGTATTCGGAGAAAGTCCCGCATGCCCGGTTCACGTTCCAGTAATTGTCTGCGTGGGACAGACCTGCGGCGTTGGCGCATGCCGCGTTCGCGCCCGGATAGTCGGGGCCGTAGGAGGCGTAGTTGTGGTGGATCTGCATCCTGCCCGTTATAGAGGGTGGTCGGGTGACATAACGCCTCCCGTCCCATGGACCGGACCCGGATCCGGCGGATGGGTTGCGCGGGGTGACGGTGTAAAGGCCGCCGGTACTCAAGGAGGTATAGGTTGGCTGCTCACTCAGCGGCTGGAAAACCCAGCCCGGTCGACTCGTAGCCAGCACGGTCTTCGAATCGCTTTGTCCGCCGATGCTGACGGTGATGGTCGCCGTCTCGGTTACCGTACCGCCCCAGGTATCCATCCCCACGCCGGAATCGGATGCCCCGGTGGTCGAGGACCACGAGAAGGTGAATTCGTCCGTGTCGATCTCGCCGTCATCGGTTGTGGCGTTCACTAAGCAACCGCCGTAGCTGCCGCGCGTGACGGACGCGTCGCACGAGAGAGAAAAGGTGACCTGCTCCTGATTGTTGTTGTTGTTGTTCCCACCACCCCCACCGCCGTTCTCGTCATCCCAGCAATTGAGGATCTCCACCCTGAGGATCTCGCCGGTATCCGTGTAGTACCAGATGCGGACCAGGCACCACACGTCGAATTGCGGGCCATTGGGATTGAAGGGTGCTCCCTCGTCCATCATCGCACCCTCACCTCCGGATCCGTTTCCCGGCGGCCCTGACCTACCGCCCGTGCCGGACCTTTCCGTCGTAACCATCGACCGGACGGATCCCGGAGCGGCGACGCTGCCGAGATGAGCGTCATCCATCGTGATTGAACCGTCCTCGTTCACCACGGCACCTACCAAGTCATCCGCTGCGGTCGGAGCCACGTAGGCGGTGTCCATGGTGGTGGACAAGTCGTCGGGCAGGTCGCCGGGGCTGATGGTGGTGAGCGTCGCGGCGGGATCGAGCAGGCCCGCCTCTTCTTCGTCTGCGCATCCAAGCACGACGGCGCCGACCAGCGCGAATGCGCAGGTGAGCAGGGCGGCTCGGATGAATGAGGATCGCGTGCTCATGTAAGGACCTCTCCTTCCGGTGGTGCTGCCGTTGAGTCTCGGCAGACGCGGAGGAGCGCCTGCCGTCGGACAGGAGATTGCTTACCGGGGCGTCCTTCCCGCGGTGTTAGGAGCCCCGGCTGGCTCCAGCGACGGCGGTATGGGCACAGGCTGATGGGAGGTACAGGAGGATGGCGTGGCGCGCGTTCGCGAACATGACGGCCCTCCCTTCTCGGGCGTGGGGTTAGGGTTTTGGTGACGGGATGCTACACTGGAGCCCACGCGAAGGTTCCGGCGGATCTGCGGCTCGCTAGCCGACTAGCCGAGTGTGTAGGAGCTGGTGTTGCCGTAGGGCGTGTTTCGGGATCGGGTCGACGGCCCTTGACGATTGGGCGATCCGTGGCCGCTTCGGGCATTTTGCTGCGCCTCCAGCTCATTACGACACCGAGAACGGCACCCTTCGCTGGCTCCAAGACTCAGTCGAGCCAGCGTCAGAAAGCGAACGGAAGCGTAACGAAGCGATACGGGGGAGGCGCACGGCCTCCTCACGAGTTCGCGACCTCCGAGTCTTGGCGTCCAGTCTGCTTCGCGCCTACTGGTTGCTCAATGGAAGCGTGCGTTTCGCCGCCGCTCGGTCCCGTCCTATGCGCGCGCGTTGGCCCTCTCCTCGATCAGCGCGCAGCGTTGCATGAGAGTGTCGAACGGCTCGTCATCGTCCAGCAACATCCCCGTTGGCAGCATGGTGGCGTAGTCTTCGGCCAAGGCCCCTTGCGCGGCGCCCGATGGAACGAGCCTGAGGTTGCCGGACACTGCGGCGTGGTAGTCGATCCGCTGGCGGTTGGAGTCGTTCTCGCGGAAGAACATCGCCTTGTGGCGTGCGACCGACAGCGCTAGTTCGCGATCTGCCAGAGCACGTCCCCCGATTCCGGCGTCGTCGAGGCGGACGAGGTCGTGCCAGTGCCGCGACCATCGCTCGCCTCGAACGCGACCCTGAAGGCAGTAAACGTGCATCGACGTTGCCTTTTCCCAAAACGTTCGCTCCGCAAGCATTACGGCCGCCCGGGCTTCCGGGAACCCGAGGTCGGGCAGCATCTCGGCGGCGTCGCTCACGACGGGCCGAACGATATGGGGATCACCGGTCGAGCGCGCGCCGAAGTCGACTCGGACCTCCGGTCGCACGGGTCCGATCGGTGCGAACATCGGATCGTACGCAACGTAGAGTTGCTCAGCCTCCGCTCGAACGCGCGCGGCGAATCCAGCTTGGTCGAGTGCCTTCTCGACGAGCGGGCGTGCTGTGTCTCGCACCCACGCAGCGAGGCGCGGGCGGATCGCCCGCGTCCACCGCCTCTCTTGGCTGCGCGTGGGAGGCAGCGCCTCCTCGTCGCCGCCCGCCACCAGATCCGGGGCGAAGCCGCGAATGTCGTAGGTGATGTCGATATCCTCCGAGAACCGTCGGATTGCTCGCCACACCTTGGAGAGGGAGGTGCCGCCCTTGAACACCAGATGGCGGCCGAACGGAGCTTGGAACAGAACGTCCAGAGTCGCGACGACCCAGATATCCTTTTCGAGAAGCTGAGTCCTCCGACCGCTGAGGAGTGACGCCGCCTGTAACGCTTCGCGCCTGTCGGCTTCCGTGAGGTACTGGTATTGCGCCTCAGGCATGCGCGACACGCCTGCTCAACGGCTCCGCTATCCACTCTGGCAACTCGCCCCGGGCGGCGGCGAGTTCTTCCACGTCCCTCTGCGAGAGCCTCGGCAGCAAGGCATCCAGACTCCTCTCAACCTCGTTGGGACCGAGCCACGAAATCGCTCGAATGACGGTGCCGGCGGTTCCCCGTGCGGCTGTCAACTGCCAACGCGGAGCGTGTAGCAGCCTGACCTGGTGCGCACCGAATTCCAGGAGTCGGTCGGGGCCGGAAGTGAGATAGACCGTACGTACGGCGTTCTGGGTTGTCAGACCCAGCCAATTGGCCGCGTCTCCTCCGTTCGACACGATGGTCTCACCCCAGAGGTCCGCGAGCGCACTGATGGCTCGCTCAAGGCTCGGCCCTCGAAGGCCGAACCGAGTCTGGATCGGACGCATGTACACGCCGCGGCAGATCCGTAGGAGCCGCTCGGAGCGGACGAGACGGGATAGCGACCGGGCCAGAGCACCCCGGTCCCCGAGGTGTAGGAGATCATCCGCCTGAATCGGCGTGGCCTCCGGCTTGGCCTCGGCGTACTCCATAATCCGGTCGGGCAGGCTGATCATCGCGTCCGCGCTCTCCGTCGCTAGTCGTCGAATCGGGCACCCAATATATAAGCGTCCATCATGGACTAGCGACCGCCGGTGTGGTGTTGCTTCGCCAAGTTCGTATCGGACGACGATCTGAACGCCCGGGTGGCCGGATGGCTCGACAAGGTGGCCAACGTCCGCGTCCACGGCACGCTGAAGGAGCGCCCGGTGGACCGGTTCGAGGTCGAGAAGGCACCTGAAGCCCTTGGCCCGCTGGCCTTACCGGCCCGTGTCGCCGCTTCGCCCCGACCCATCGGCGGAGCGGGACGACGAGGCGGCGGACGCCCGGTTCGTCGAGGTCGAGCCCGTCGTCCGCTGGCCGACTACGCCCGGATCGCGGGAGGCGTCCGGTGAGGCTGCCATCGCGCAGGGAGCGGATCCGCGGCCCAGCTCGCCGACCTCAAGATGCCCGGCGCGCTGGAGGGCGCTGGACGGCGTGCTCGCCGGGGTGGACGGGGGAGGCACCACCGCCGCCGAGGCGATCGAGCGGCTCATGGCCGCCCAGATCGAACTCCGCAACGGACGGCGTGTGGAGGCCGCCATGTGCTCCAGCCGCCCGCCGTACGTGAAGACGCTCTCCGCCTTCGACTTCGCCTTCCAGCCCTCGATCAAGCGCGAGCAGATCGACGCGCTCAGGTCATGGACGCCGCGCTTCTCAACCGGCCGCTCCACCGCTGCCACATCGTGAACATCCGGGGCAACAGCTAACAGGATGCGCCGCCACTCCGAACTCCCCAAGGCGATCCACCCGCCGGCCAACCGAATAGACGCCGAATCACCGGCGTCCAGAAGAGGGTCCGTCATGCCGACCTCGCTCGCGGCCCCCTGTCCCGGACCGACGTCACCACCGACTGTTCGATCGCCGTGGCACGTCTACGGGCCGCTAAGACAAGTAGTTGTAGTGTCTCCAATGACAGCAACTGCCGTCCGAACACTCCCGCATACACTTGCTATCGCAGTCGTCGCCACTCACCATCCCACAGTTGGGAGGTGGCTCCTGGGCAAGTGATCGGTCTACGTGCCCGAGAGCCACGCCGACGGTGACCGCGAAAGCCAAAGACAACGGAATCAGTGTTCTCCAACGCATCCGAGAACCTCTTACGGTTGAGGTGAATCCTATCGACCGAAGAACCTACCTAAATACACCCATCCCCGCCAACTCTACCGCGGCGTCTGTTCTTCCGACCTCGTCCAGCTCCGACTCAGCGGGTGTAGAAAGGGGAGCGTCGGGCCACCGAAGTCTCGGAGAAACCGCACGGGGAAAGGGCCTTCGGACTGTAAGGTCGCCCACGACGAAACTGCGACAGGACCGCAATGCCAGAATCCCACATTGCAGGTAACGCCGCTGGACTCTCACGCCTCGTCGCCCGGCCGCGCGACGGGAGAATCAGCGAAGGTCGATTCTCTTCCGATGCTCGGCGCTTACCCAGCCCCTAGAACAGGTAGTTGTAGTGCCTCCAGTGACAGCAACTGCCGTTCGAGCACTCGCTCTGGCAGATGCTCTCACAGTCGTCTCCACTGACCATCCCGCAGTGAGGATGAGGCAGCGGTGGTTCTTGGGCCACGGAGTTGCCAACGTTGCCAAGAGCCAAGCCGATGGTGATGGCGAGAGCCAACGAAAAAGGAACCAGTGTTCTCCAACGCATTCGGAAGTGACCTTTCGGTTGAGGTGGATCTCCTACGGACGACGGAACTTACCGGCTCACGCGCGCACGCGCAACTATCACAGTCTCGATTCCCAGCGAATCGAGATGCAGAAAGACGATCCTGTCTTGGGACGCGTCGAGAATCCGGACGTTCCCAGGTAGCGTAAGCGTTCCGCTCCGCGCCCACTCCGGCGAGCTAGGTCGGTACGCATGGAAGACGGTGGAGTCGCCTGTCGAATCGCCCTCAACAATCCATAGCGTTCCTTCCCGGCTCGCGAAGAATTGACTCACACCGTGCCTCGGTCCCCCGACCGCCACGGGGACTAGAGATGAGCCGTCGAGTCCTCTGCCGAGAGGATGCTCCGTCACTTCCAGAGAATCGCCGAAAGTTGCGATGAACAGCCGCCCTCCACCTCCAGCCACCGTCGCCTCCCCGGCGTCCTCATCGCGACGGATGTTGAATGACGTCGGATCGGGAAGCCGTTCCCAGAGTGCGTGCGGAACGCGAGCGACCGTGTCTACGATCGCACCCTCGTTCGTTATCGTGAGAACAGTCAGAGTGTCGCGTGCCTTCGTGCCCGATGGCGTCTCTGGGATCATGAGCAGCTGCGGCAGCCCCGACGAGAGACCCACCCATATTCGGGTGTCCATTCGAGTCAATACAGCGGGCTGTCTCCCTCGTAGGCCGATTCCCCGAACCGTGAAAGTTCGACCGAAGTCACCTGATCTCGAAAAAACGGAGAACTGGGTGAAATCTCGATCGTACACCAGCAGCGAGTCTGGGCCATGCGGCTCCATCCACAGCGGACGTCCGAACTCTCCCGGCCCCCGGCCTTGCCGACCGATACGGCGGATATCTCTACTGCCGATATCATATCGGATGAGTTCGCTGTTACCTCCGTTCGCCAAGAAAACGGTGTTACGCCCATTGTCGAGCACCGCGTCGGACACGCGATACAGAGGCGACTCCTCCCATTCTGGACCGGTTCCCAACACCGCGAGCGTATCAAGGCGCTCCCAAGATACGTGGCTCAAATCGTCACGGTTTGCGGAGGATTCCGCGAGCGGCAACTCCGGCGCTCCGTCGCTGCAGCCCAGGTGAAGGATCAGTACAGCAATCGCGCACCGGTTCATCGGAGCAACTCCTTGATCTCGGCTTCTGGCACGCTGCCCGTCACCAATCGCTCGCCAGCGACCAGGGCCGGTACGCCAGTTATTCCGAGTTCCATGCCGTGCTCGAAATCGGCGCGAACGGACGCGGCTGCCTCGTCGCTGGTGAGGCAGGCCCGAAAACCCGCCAAGTCATCGGTGTCTGTCCCGTCGGCAATCGCAACGAGATCGACCATCTGCGCTTGGGACGCGTCTTGAAGAAGGGCAGAATGGAACTCTCGTGCCCGACCGTAGGAGTCCGCGCAAACCACCCCGAGCGCCGCTCGGTAGGCGACCGAGTCCGTCGGATGAACGAGGTGGCGAATGCGGAAGGTTGGACGGCGGTCATCGATCACCTCCAACCCATCCAGCCTGACCAAGAGCGCGCGCGAGAACGGGCAAGTGTACCGCGAGAATACAACAAGCTTAGCCTCGCCGTCCCCAATTACCTGTCCTCCCGACCAAGCTTGGACCGCTTGTTCCTGCGTAAGCTCCCGGAAGTGGGGCGAGGCGTCGAGATTGCGTCGCTGATGGGCGGCATAGAGTGCAACGCCGACCGCGAGGAGTCCGACCCATGCCAGCTTGGCAAAGCGGTTGAGGCGCTTTGTCCACATCTCTGAGTCTCCATTCCTCTTCGTGAAGGGTGTCTGTTCGCCCCTGCCGTGGGGCGTCCACGCTGGCAGGGCTTCTGTGGGCGACCGAACGTAACGGTTTCCCGATCTGGCGCAACGTCCCGGCGCCTCGTCTACCGAGGTGCCTCCTCGATCAAGATGCGCACGATCAAAGATGCGCGGCACGCCCGTCAAGTGGTTTCCCGGAGCTTCGCCGGGGGAGTTCTTCGAGCCGCTGGCGGCGGCGCGTCACGGGCCGAAAACGCCGCTGAACCTCCTCCAACGTTCCCGAACAAGTCGGATATTTCCGACGGATTGACGGGCTTGCGGAAGAGCTTTCAGCGTTCGGTCATGGACACGCTGGAAGAGTACGTCAGATCGCGGATTGACGCGTTCCTCGAAGACACGGGCATGGGGCCGACGACGTTCGGCCTGAAAGCGGTCGGCGACCGGAACCTGATCAGCCAGATGGAGGGTGGCCGCTCGCTGACGCTGCGGATGGCGGACCGGGTTCTGGCGTTCATCGCCGACCACGAAGGGGGCTCGGGCGGTGCGCGGGACCCGCCCCGCCGTCCCCGGCACCGGAAGCCATCGAGAGAGCCGACGAGAACGAAGAAGAGCACAGGAACGCCCGACCAGCCGCGAAATGAGAGAACGAGAGCGCCGACCCGGATTCTGCGATTGCCGGAGGTCATGGCCCGGACTGGCTTGTCGCGGACCACGATCTACGAGTGGCGCGTCGCGGGACGCTTCCCGCAGGCGATTCCGCTTGGAACGCGGAACGTGGGCTGGATCGAGGCGGAGTTGGAGGCGTGGTTCCGCGAGCGGATCGCGGATCGCGGCTGCGTCGCCTTGGGTGCCGCCCGCTGACCCTGACAGAAGCAACCGACAGAAAGGAAAAGGAACAATGAAAACACTATTGAAGACAGTGTGGAGCGCGGCGCTGGCCGCGCTCTGGCTGCTCACACCAACCGTACTGACGGCGCAGGGCACGAGCCCGTGGGTGGACGCGGTAAACGAGCTACAGACGCAGTTCACGGGACCGATCGCGCGCGGTCTGTCGCTGATCGCGATCGTGGTAGGCGGTCTGATGTTCGCGTTCGGCGAGGGCGGGAGCAAGCGCACGCTGGCCGGGATCATCTTCGGGATCGGGATGGCCGTGGGCGCGGTGAACTTCCTGGGCTGGCTGTTCTGATGCGTGGCCTCACTCGCTGGGCCGGCTACGCGGCGCTGAACCGTCCGCTGACGGTGCTGGGCGTGGAGCGGCGGCTGTTCCTGCTGGGCGCGACGCTTGCGGTCGCAGTGTGGAACGCGACGGCCTCGCTGGTGGCGGGCGGCGTGGTGTTCGCGGGTTGCTACGGCGGGGGCTGGCTGGCGGGCCGGAGGGACCCGGCCATGCTGGCGGTGCTCCGCGCGGCGGCGCGCTACCCGGCGCGGATCGATCCGGGCAAGTGGGCCGAAGAGCCCTGGCATCTCCGCATCCAGACGGACTCGAAGTGAGAGTCGCGGAGGAACGCGGGGCCTACGAGGCGGCGGGGTCGCTGGCCGAGGAGCTGCCCTACTGGGGCTGGCTCGAAGACGACCGCACCTGCCTGACCCGTGCGGGCGAGTTGGTCGCGGCGGGCCGGATCACTCCCGCCGTGACCGACGGCCGCACGCCCGAACAGATCGACCGGGTGCTCGGGCTCTGGCAGCGGCTGCTGTCGGGGCTCGGTTCCGACACGCGCCTCCAGTTCCACATGCTCCGCCGCCCCGGCCTCGCCGAGGGTCCGGACGACGGCGGCTCGGACATCGCGTCCCTGTCGGGCCGCAAGCGAAGCGCGTTCCTCGCCGGGCGCGTCCAGCGACTCGAAGCGTTCGTGGTCTGGTCGCACGACCCGGGCCTCCGCCCGGCGGGCGGGGGTTCCGGGCCGGGACCGCTGTCGCGGTTCAAGCGGCTTCGTAAGCGCGGCGGCAAGACGGCAACGACCTACCTGGCCTCGGAGATCGAGGCGGCTGCCGGACGGTTCCGGGCGATGATCGACGCGGGCCGCTCGCTGGTGGCCGAGCACACGCCCGTCGAGATGCTCGGGGCCGCCGATGGCTCCCGGCTGCTGTCCGAACTCACCAACAAGCCCGGCACGTTCTGGGACGGCGCGACGGGGAGCGGCATGAACTGGCGGCTCGCGGTCTCGGAGTTGGAGGCGGAGCGGTCGCACCTTCGGCTCGACGGCGAGCCGGTGATCCTCTATTCGCTGCTGTCGCCGCCCGGCCAAGCGCACGCGAACCTCCTCAAGGATCTCTATTGCCTCGACGCGGTGACCACCGTCTCGCTCGAATGGCGGCCTTGGACGGTGGAGGCGGCGCGGCGGCGGATCCGGAGCGCGCAGCGCCACTACTTCTCGCGCCGCTACTCGATGATGGCGCACGCGCAGGATGCCCAGGGCACGGCGGCGGCGATGGTCGATTCCGCGGCGGTCGCCGAGTCGGACCGGCTGGGAGCGGCGCTGGTCGAACTCGAAGCCGACGGCGTGGCCTACGGCGAGGCGTCGCTCACCGTGGCGCTCCACGGCGAACTCGACCGGATCGAGCGGCTGGACGGCGACGTGCGGCGCCTGTTCGCCGCGCACGACGCGAAGGTGATCCGGGAAGGCTACGGCCAGATGCCCTCGTGGTTTGCCCGGCTCCCGGCCCAGCCGCGCAAGCGGCAGGTGCGGAAGGTGTTCGTATCGGCCGGTCTCGCGGCGTGCCTCGCGCCCGTGTTCGGGCCGCCGAGGGGGAACAGAAGGAGCCGCCATCTGGACCGCGAGCCGCTGGCGGTGTTCGAGACCCCGTGGCGCACGGCATACCGCTACGACCTGTTCGCGGGCGACGTGGGCCACACGCTGATCCTGGGGGCGACGGGTTCGGGCAAGAGCTTTACGCTCAACTTCCTGCTGGTCGAGGCGCTCAAGTACGATCCGCGCATCCTGATCCTGGACTTGGGCGGCTCCTACCGCTGGCTGACCCGCTTCCTCGGAGGCCGGTACCTGGAGCTCGCGCCCGGAGAGGCCGAGCCGACGCTCCGGCTCACCCCGTTCGCGCTGCCCGCGACGACGAGAACGTTCCAGTTCCTGACCGGCTGGGTGCTCCGGCTGCTGAAGCTGGGGGGCTTCGAGGCGAGCGGCGCGGACACGAGCGAGATCCGCGCGCGGATCGAGGACCTGTATGCGCTCGGGACGGAGCGCCGGACGCTCACCGTGCTGGCCGGTTCGCTCCCGGCGGCCATGTGGCCCGCGCTGAGCCGCTGGACGGAGGGCGGCGCGTGGGGCGCGTTCTTCGACAACCCTCCGGCGGGCGCGGCGGACATCGAGTTCCGGGACTGGCAGGTGATCGACCTGGCGGGCGCGGCCGAGCACGCGGACCTCTGCGAAGCGGCGCTGTCCTACCTGCTGGAACGCATGCGGCTGGAGATCGAGGACCCGGCCGAGACCGCGCGGCTCAAGCTGATGGTCGTGGACGAGGCGTGGCGGTATATGCAAAACCCCGCCGTGCTGAACTACCTCGCCGAGGCGGCCAAGACGTGGCGGAAGAAGAACGCCGCGCTCGTGCTCGCCACCCAGTCCGCCGTGGACGTGACGGGAACGCCCGGAGCCTCGGCTCTCCTCGAATCGATCCCGACCAAACTCTTCCTCGCCAACGCCGAACTGCCCGAGGAGGCCGGGGCGCTGTTCCGGTTGAACGAGTCGGAGGTGGCGCGGATCCGGGCGCTGACGCCGAAGCGCGAGCTGTATCTCCGCCGCCCGGACCAAGCGGCGGTGCTCCGTCTCGAAGTCGATCCGGAGAGCTACTGGCTCTACACCTCCTCGCCCCTCGATGCCGAAAGGCGCGCCGAGGCCGTGGCGAGGCACGGACTGTCCCGGGCGCTCGAAGCGCTCGCGAGCCAAACCCGTCCCACCCCACCAACCGAGAGGACGTGAACACCATGAAGGCAACCCCAACCGCTGCGATCCTGCTGGGGATCGTCGTCGTCCTTCTGACGCTGCTTCTGGCCGTGGTTCCCTGCGATGCCGCCGCCCAGCAAGCCAAAGGTGATGCCGCCTACCTGCGCGTGCCGGTGCCGGAGGAAGGAGACGAGCGGATCCCCCGGCTCCGCGCGCGCGTGCGCCATACCACGGTCATCGTGCTTCCGACCGGGGAGCGCATCCTCGACTTCGTGGCCGGCGACTCCGAGTACTGGCACCTGACCGGCGCGGCGAACGTCGCGTACCTGAAGCCGCTGGCCGAGGACGCGGCGACGAACGTGGCGCTCGTCTGCGAGTCGGGTCGCATCTACTCGTTCCTCGTATCGGAAAGCGGCGAGAAGCCGCCGCATCTCGTCGTGCGCGTCGAGGCGGGTGCGGACGCGGAGGCCGCGTTCGGCGCTCCCGGGTTCGTCGCCCGGAGCGAGGTCGCCGCCTACCGCCAGATGGCGGCCCAGGCTGTCGAGGCCGTTGGAGTGGCCCGCGAGGAGGCCGAGGCAGGGATCGCCGAGGCGCGCGGCTGGGCCGAAGCGGAAATCGAGGCGTTCCGTGCCGCCTACCCCGAGCGGCTGCGGTTCGAGTACCGGCTGGACCGTGATGCGTCCGAGCGGCCGTTCCTCGTCGAGGCGATGTGGCACGACGGGGAGTTCACCTATCTCCGCTCGCGCGCGCAGGAGTCTCCGGTGCTCTACGAACTCCGGGACGGCGAGCCGAGCCTGGTCGCGTTCGATCTCACCGAGGACGGCCTCTACGTCGCCCGCCGCGTTCTGGGCGATGGCTGGCTCCAGATCGGCGAGGAGCGGCTGCGCTGGCGGTTCGAGCCCCAGGAGGGACTCCGATGAGTCGCTGGAAGCAGTGGATGAAGGAGCCGAAGGGCGCGCTTCCGGGCGGCATCGTCACGAAGGTGGGGATCGCCCTGATCACCGTGCTCGTGGCCGGGCTGCTGTTCTCCTCGTCGTTTTCCGGTCCCGGCGAGACGGTCGAGGGCGTCGCCCCCACGCCGCCGCAGCCCGTGGACGACCGCACGGGCCGGGCGCTCGACGGGCGCTTGAGCGACGAAACCGACCGCCAGAGCCAGCAGGCGGCGGCCGATGCGGACAGGGCACGGGGGCAGTCCGGTGCCCCGGGGCAGGACACGGCCGGGGCGGACACGGCGGCAAGTCCGGGCAACGCCGGGGGCGGCATGGACCGGGCCGAGTTCGAGCTTCGCGAGGCGCTCCGGCTCGAAGAAGTTGAGCGCGGGACGCGCTCGCTCCGCTCATTCCCAGTCGCGCATTCGCGCCGAGATCCGAACGGACCCCCGGACGCGGCGGCGTCTCCCTCAGTACCCGAGTCTCCCGACGCGGCACTCGACGGGGCGCTCGTCTCGCTCGGGCAGTCCCTTGCCGCCCTTGAGGCCGAGATGGCGGCCGGGCTGGCCGCCGGAGGGTTCGCGCCCGGCGTCGGAGGCCCGGCGTCGCGGGCGAACGTCGCCGCCGCGCCGCGCACCTCCGAGCCCGGCCGTTTGGTCCGGCCGCACGACCAGCAGGGCTGGGAGCGCATCCAAGAGGGCACGTTCCTCGAAGCAGTGCTGCTCACCCAACTCTCCGGCGAGTTCTCCGGCCCGGTGCTCGCCATGGTCTCGGCCCCGCTCTATTCGGCCGACCGCCAGCGTGTGCTGATTCCGCGCGGCGCGCGCGTCGTCGGCACGGCGCGGGCCGTCCAGAACCGGGACCAGACCCGCCTCGCCGTCGCGTTCCACCGGCTGCTGCTGCCCGATGGAAGCTGGATTGACCTTGAGTTCACCGGCCTGAACCAGGTGGGCGAGAGCGCGCTCCGCGACCGGGTCAACCGCCGCTACCTCTCGACGTTTGCGGCTGCCGGAGCGGTCGGCGCGCTGAGCGGGCTCACGCTCGCCGGAGCCTCGCCTTACGGGCTTCAAGCGGGCGTCGGCCAGGGGCTCGGGGGCAGCGCCACCTCGATGCTGGACCGGTATCTGAACCGGCTCCCCGAGATCACGATCCGCGCGGGCCATCGGCTCCGCGTCTGGTTCACCTCCGATGTCCTCGTCCCGACCCCTCCGTCACACCGCTGACACGAAAGGACCCCTCCATGCGACACCGCATCCTCGCCGCCGCCCTTCTCGTCCCGCTCCTGCTGCTCGCGGGCGCTCGCCCCGCGAGCGCGCAGTTCGACTTCGGGAGCTGGTTCCAGCGGGCCACGATCATCGCCAATCAGATCACGCAGATCTCGCACCAGGTCACGCAGATCCGGTCGATGGCCCGCCAGCTTACGGAACTCGAAGACCAACTCGACCACATGGAGCGCGCCGCCAAGGGTGAGATCGACGCCCTGCTCCAGCCGTTTTCCGACCTTGCCGCCGATCCCGTCGGCCTCGTGCGCGACGGACTCGGCTGGCGCTCGGACTTCACGGGCGCAGCCCGAGGGACCGTCGATGCCGTCCGGGATTTCGGCAACGGACGCTCGTTCACCGGACTCTGGCGCACCGCCCACGGCACCGCCGACCGAGTGAGCGAGGCCGACATCCTCGCTCTGTACCGGAACCTCCCGCCGGGGACCGCGACGCGCGCGCTGGAGGACCACCGCCGCGCCCGTGAGGCCGCCGACCGGCAGCGCGTACTCGACTACGCCGCCCTCGACGCGGCGGCCGCGCTCGCCGGAACCATCGAGAGCGCCCAAGGCTCGTTCGCGGACCTGACAGCGAACGGCAATCTGTCCAACACGGCCCTTCAGCAGGCCGGTGTAGCGGCCTCGCTGAGCCAGGGGAGGATCAACGCGGCCCTCGGCCAGGTGCTCGCCCATCAGACCGCGATGGAGGCGAGCCGTGCGAGGCAGGCCGAACTCGCCCACCTCGAATGGCTCGGCCGTTGGCATGACGGCCGCACTCGCGCGAACGCGCTCGCCGGGACGATGCGGAACGCGGCCTCGCTGAACCGGGCCGCGCTCCGCGACGGGCTGCTGTTCCGCGTCCCGTCGTTCTACCGGTAGGGGCGCGGCGGCCATGCAACTGCCCCCGCAGTCCATCGACCCGAACGTCCCGGCGCAGATCCCAGCCGACCAGCTTCAGGACTTCAAGAGCTTCCTCGATGTGGTGCTCGACACCGTCGTCGGCGGAGCCGCGCCCGACATTCACACGCTCGGGCTCCAGCTCTGGGGCGGGCTCGCCGCCGTGATGGTCGCCTGGACCGGGCTCAAGATCGCGTTCAGCGGCACGTTTCAGCCGTGGGAGATCGTCAAGCTCGTGATCGGGATCGCGATCCCGCGCACGCTGCTCCACTACTACGTCGTTCCGATCCCCGGCGTCGGGCTCACGTTCCCGGCCATGGTCGCCGGGGGCGGGATCTGGCTTCAGAACCTGTTCCTCTCCGATGTGGTCTCAGCGGGCTACACCGAGATGACCGCGCTCGTGCAGGCGTACAGCGCGCACCTGGGCGCGGCGTGGTCCACGGGCAACCTGCTGTCCATCGTGACCTCGGGCGCGACCGTGATCTTCTCCTCGCTCGTCACGCTCGTGATGGGCGCGTCGCTCGTCGTCTGCCTGCTGGCGCTGTTCTGCGTGACCTACGCGCAGGTGATCTGGGCGCAGGTCGCGATCGCCATCGCGATCCTGCTGGGTCCGGTGTTCATCGCGTTCCTGCTCTTCGAGCCGCTCTCGTTCCTGTTCTGGGGATGGTTCCGGACCATGATGGTCTACACGCTCTACGGCGTCGTGGCCGGTGCGGTGCTCAGGGTCTTCATGGGCGTCGGCATGGGCTACATCACGACCTACGCCGATGCGCTCATGGGCACCGGCACTGCGGACCCGTTCGAGCTCTGGCTCTGGGCCGTCGTTCTCATGCCGCTCGTCGTCTCCGGCCTCATGGCCGGGCTCAAGGTCGGCGAACTCGCCTCGATGCTGGTGTCCGGCTCCGGTTCCGCCGGGTCCGGATTCGTCGCCCTCGTCATGCAGGGAGCGAGCAAGGCCGCCGCTCCCGTCAAGCCCCCCGTCTGAGCCCCAAGGAGACACCGATGATGAAACGAGACCGCGACGCCGGCCGCGAATACGCCGAGATCTGGGGCGAGGCGGTGCAGGCGAACCGGAAGCTCAGGACGATCCTGATCTTCCTTTCGGCAAGCATCGTGCTTGGCGTCTTCGTGCTGCTGCGCATTGCAGGCGCGGAGCCTCCCAAGCCCATCGTAGTCCGGGTGGACGAGGTGGGGCGCGCCGAGGCGCTGGCCTACGAGGCCGCGACCGCCCAGGCCGATCCGCTCGATCCGACCACGAAATACTTCCTGAACCGGTTCGTCCACGACTTCCACTCGCGACGCCGCGCGACGGCGCAGGAGCAATGGACCCGGAGCCTCCGGTTCCTCTCGACGGACCTGGCGAACGCCGCGTTCCAGAGGGACGGCGCGGAGGTCGCGAGCGTGGCGGCGGGGACCGCCGAAACCGAGACCGAGGTCGAGCAGGTCGTGCTCCGCATCCACCCCGCCCCCGAGCCGCCGCACGCCGCGACGGCGGACTTCGACCTCGTGCAACTGCGGGGCGAGCAGGAGCTGCGGCGCGAGCGCTGGTCGCTCACGCTCCGGTTCGAGTTCCTGGATTCGATCCCGAACGAGCTGGTCGTCCACAACCCGATGGGGCTCCTCGTCACCTACATGCGGGCAGACCGGGCGCTCGTGACGGGAGACGAGCGATGATCGCGCACCTGAAGGGACGCGACAAGGCGCTGGAGGCGTTCGGCTGGACGGGCCGCAAGGCCGAGTGGATCGCGCTGGCGTGCCTCCACAGCGGCGTGTTCACCCGCGACCAACTGGCGGCGTGGCTCCGGACGCACAACCGCACGGCCCGCCGTTTCGTTCTGATCATCACGGCGCAGAAGCTGGCAGTGGAAGAGTTGCTGCACGGCCGGAGGATCTGCCGGATCTTCTCACGGCCGGTCTACCGGGCGCTCGGGGCCGAGCACATCCGGCACCGGAAAACCGCATCCGAAGAGGTGCTCCTCCGCCGTTTGCTCTCGCTCGACTACGTGATCGAGCACCCCGGTCTCCCATGGCTCCCGACGGAGCCCGAGAAGGTCGGGGCGTTCGAGGCGCTCGGGATCGAGCGCGCCGTGTTGCCCGTCAGGGTATACGGCAGAGCCGCCCGCGAGACCCGGCGCTACTTCCCGGTCAAGCTGCCCGTCGCGCTGGACGAGCGCCGCGCACTGTTCGTCTACGCCGATCCCGGCCACGACACCGCGACGGCGCTCCGCTCGTGGGGCGCGGCGCACCGGGCACTCTGGCGGGCGCTCCTGGGCCTGGGGCTGGCCGTCGAGGTGGCCGTCGTCGTCCGCACCACGCGGGAAGCCGTGCGTGCCCGGAAGGTGCTCGGGCACTGGGTTGAAGCCGCCGCCGAAGCGAATGCCGCCGATCCGGCCCGCCGCGAGATCGCTCGGATCGAACAGGCGATCCTCGGCATGGACGACGCGGAGGTCGAGAGGCTCGGCGGGTTCCAGAGCTGCTTGTTGAGGATCGCCGAACTGAAGAAGCAGGTCCGGTCCGTGTGCCCCGGAACGGCGATCTCCGGCTTCACCGCATGGCGTTCCGGACGGCTTCGCGGAGGCGTGTCTTGAACGCCGGATTCCGAGGTCTTGGGGCCGTAGGGCGCGTGTCCACGCGACATCGAGGTTGGGTGGACACGGAATCGCGCCTTGGGCGGACAGGCCGCCGGTTCCGCATGTCGCTGGACGGCTTGGCCCTGCGCCCATGCCGGGCGAGCGGTCGCGGCACGCGGAAGCCGGCGGCCGTGGCCGGAGCGACCCCCCTCCTTGGACGCTTGGCGTGCCATCGGGGAGGACCGGCATGGACACGCCCATGCCGTCCTCCGCGGGAGGTCGCTCCGGGCCAGCGATCCTTCCAGGAAGGGTGTTGAAGCGATGAAGTCGAGTACCCTCGCCGTCATCGGGGCCGCCGTCGGCGCGGTCGGCGGACAGGCGCTCAAGGCGCCGTTCCCGCCCCCGGGCGCGAACCCCTACCTCGACCTGATCGCGTGGCACGATCCGGGCCTGCACGCCGCCGTCCGCGTCTGGTACCACGCGTGGCCCGCCGTCGCCGTTGTGCTCGCCGGGAGCCTTTGTCTTTCGGTCTGGAGGGTCTGGTTCCAGCCGCTCGTGCGGATCGTCCGCCGGGGCAGGCTGCCCGAGTGGCCGACCTCGCCCGGTGACGACGCGCCCGCTCTCGTGGTCGGCGAACAGCATCACCCGGTCGTGCCGCGCGAGAGCGAGCAGCCCTCGTGGCTCGTGATCCCCGAGAAGGGCCTCTACACCGGCGTGCTCGTCGTCGGGGCCGTCGGCACCGGCAAGACAACGGCCTGCATGTACCCGTTCGCCCGGCAGCTGCTCCACTGGCGGGCGGACGATTCCAAGCGCAGAGCGGGCGCGCTCGTGCTCGAAGTCAAGGGCGACTTCTGTTATCAGGTGCGGCAGATCCTCGACGACGCCGGGCGCGGGGACGACTACCTCGAAATCGGGCTCGGCGGGTCGCTCCAATGGAACCCGCTCGACGATCCGCTCTTGGACTCCTACTCGCTCGCCTACGGCGTGGCCTCCCTGATCAACCAGCTCTTCGGCAAGAGCAGGGAGCCGTTTTGGCAGCAGGCGTACACGAACCTCGTCCGGTGGATCGTCGAGCTTCACCGGCTCCTGCCGGGAGGGTGGGTCACGCTCCGGGACGTGTACCGCTGCACCGTGGACGCGGACCTGTTGGTGGACAGGATCCGCGAGGCGCAGAAGCTGGCGGACGAGTTGCGCCCGGTGAGGGCCGTCATCTCCCGCAAGGACATGGTCGCGCATTCCGAAGCGCTCAGGAAGTGGGCGTGGGAGCGGGTGCCCGGCACCGAAGACGTGGCGTCCCGGTTCGACCCGGAGCTCGGAAAGCGGCTCAAGAAGCTGAAGGTCAAATGCAGGAGGGAGGCGGCCGAGGGCGGCGCGGGGAGCGAGTTCGCCGAGCGGGTCGAGGCGGTGGCGCGGTGGTACCTGAAGGACTGGATGAAGCTCGACGCGAAGCTTCGCACCTCGATCGTCGAGGGGATCAGCGTCTTCCTCTCGCTCTTCGACCAGCCCGAGGTCGCGGGCGTGTTCTGCCCGCCGCCGCCAAACGATGCCCCGTCCAAGCGGGCGGACGGCGACGACGGGGAGAGACCCCCGGAAGTCCCGGCCATGCCGGGCCTCCGCCGGAGGCTGCCGCCGCTCGCCGACCTGATCGAGGGCGGCAAGGTGCTGGCGCTCAACATGCCCGCGGGGGCGCACCCGGCCCTGGCCCGCGCCATCGGCGTGCTGCTCAAGAACGCGTGGATGCAGGCGCTGCTCCGAAGACCCGCCGAGGCTGCCCGCCGTCCCGGACGCTACATGCGGCCCGCCGTGTTCATCTGTGACGAGTATCAAGCGTTCGCCACCGTGGGGCAGGACGACCCCTCCGGGGACGAGAAGGCGTTCGCGCTCACGCGGCAGTGCCGCTGCATCCCCATCGTCGCCACCCAGTCGCTCTCCTCGCTCCGCTCGGTGCTGCCCTCGGGCGAGGCGTGGCGGACGCTCGTCCAGACGCTCCGCACCCGGATCTTCCTGTCGCTCTCCGACGAGTCGTCGGCCAAGATCGCGTCCGAGATGTGCGGCTCCGTCATGAAGACGCAGCCCTCGTACACGTTCAGCGAGACCACCGGCAGGCCCGAGTTCTCGCTCCTGTCCGGGCGCGCCGGGGGCGGACGCGGCACCATCGGCGCGAGCAAGTCGTTCCGCCGATCCCGAGAGCCGGTGTTCACGCCCCGCGAGTTCGCGCTGCTCGCCAACTACCAGGCGGTCTGCCTCCCCTATGACGGCGTCAAGTCGCTCCCGGCACGGCGCGTCTACTTGAAGCCCCACTACCTGCCCAAGGACGTGGGCTACTGGCGGCTCCGCAAGGAGGGGCGGATATGAAACGCGCCAGCGGCGTCGGCCACCTCGCCCCGTTCCTTCCGGGTCTGGAATCCCTGCTCGAAGATCCCGGGGTCTCCGAAATCATGATCAACGGACCCGCGAACGTCTGGGTCGAGCGCGAGGGACGCCTCGAACCCCACGACGCACCCGGACTCACCGCCGCCTGGCTCCACCGCGCGGCGATCCACATCGCCCGCCCCCTCGGGCTCGATCCCGCCGCGAGGCCCGTTCTGGACGCGCGGCTGGAGGACGGATCGCGGGTCGCCATCTGCACGCCGCCCGCCGCGCCCGAGGTCGCGATCACCATACGCAGGTTCGGAGGCCGGGCGTTCTCGGCCGAGGATCTCGTTCGCATGGGCTCGCTGCCGGAAGAGGCGCTCCACGCCGCCCGGGCCACGCTTGCGGCCCGCAGGAATGTCCTCGTGTCCGGCGGGACGGGATCAGGCAAGACCACGCTCCTGAACGCGCTGATCGAACTCCTGCCCGAGGACGAGCGGATCGTCGCCATCGAGGACACGCTCGAACTCCGGATCGACCGCGCCAACTGCCTCCGCTTCGAGGCCGGGGCCACGCTCTCGGAGACGCCCGTAGAGATCCGCGACCTGGTGCGCCACGCGCTCCGCCACCGGCCCGACCACATCGTCGTCGGCGAGGTCCGGGGCGGCGAGGCCGCCGACCTCTTGCAAGCCCTCAACACCGGACACGGCGGATCCCTCACGACCATCCACGCCAACAACGCCCGCTCCGCGCTCTCGCGCCTCGCCAGTTGCGCCATGCAGGCCGGGGACGCGCTGCCCTGGGAGGTCACCTGCCGGGGCGTCGTGGACGGCATCTCGCTCGTGCTGCACGTCACCCGCCGTGAGGGGCGCCGGTTCGTTGAGGAGGCGCTCGAAGTGCGCGGCTACGACGCGGCCACCGGCCGATGGATCACGGAACCGACTTGGACCACCCAACCACCGAAGGAGGTGCACGCATGACAAGCATCGACGGGACCATCCGCGTCGAGACGTTCAAGGACTTCGACCGCGAACTCGCGCGCGACAGCGGCGACACGCTCGAAGTCGACGCCTTCCTGGCCGAGGAGTACGGCCTCTTCCCCGAGGACGTGGGGAGCGAGGACGAGATCGTCGCCGCCTGGGCCGACCCGCACGGCGCCGCCGGCGAGGAGGTGGACGCATGAACCACGATGAATATCACCGCAAGTTCGCCGACGCGATCATCGAGCAGATCCGGCAGGGCACCGCGCCCTGGCAGAAGCCGTGGGCGCCGGGCGAGCGCGTGATGCCCATGAACGTGGACACCGACCGCTCCTACCGGGGCGGCAACAGCCTGCACCTCGCCTCCGTGCAGCAGGAGATGGGCTACGGCGACGTGCGATGGGGCACCTACCGCCAGATCCAGAACCGGGGCGGACAGGTCAGGAAGGGCGAGCGCGGCACGCGCATCCTCTCCTTCCAGGACAAGAAGCGGATCGCCGTCACCGACGCGCAGGGCAAGCCCAAGCGGGACGCCGAGGGCAAGAAGGTCTATCGCTACGAGAAGCTCAAGGCGCCGTTCGTGCGCCAGTACACCGTCTTCAACGCCGAGCAGGCCGACGGGCTGCCCGAGCGCTCGAACCCGACGCCCGAGCCGCTCTGGAAGGTGCACCAGGAGGCCGAGCGGGTCATGGAGGATGTTGGCGTCCCGGTCCGCCACGTCCAGGGCGACCGCGCCTACTACCACATGAAGCGCGACGAGATCGTGCTGCCCGAGCGGGGGCAGTTCCCGTCAGCGAACCACTACTACCAGACCGCGCTCCACGAGCTGGGCCACAGCACCGGCCACAAGGACCGGATGAACCGCGAGACCCTCATCGAGGGGATCGACGGCGGGTTCGGCTCGCCGCAGTACGCGAGGGAGGAACTGCGGGCCGAGATCAGCGCGATGATGACGGGCGAGCGCGTCGGCGTCGGCCACGACCCGAGCAGGGGCGCAGCCTACGTCGAGGGCTGGATCCAGGCGCTTGAGGAGGACCCGCGCGAGATCCGCCGCGCCGCCGCCGACGCGCAGAAGATCTCCGACTTCGTGCTCGACCGGCACCGCGAGCGCCTGGCCGCCCGCGATCCCGTGGCCGTGGCGGCGGTCCGGACGCCTGGGCAGGGACTCCAGCGGATCCAGGTGCCCGTGCCGAGGATGCCGGTGCCCGAGCGCAGCACCGGCCCGAGCCGCTGAAGAACCGATGAGAGGGAGAGGAATGTTCGACCGCGAGGTCGAACCGGACCCGCGCCCCGCCGCGCCACCCAGCCGCAATCGTTCCGAGATGCGGAAAGGCCACCGCCGAGAATACGCCGCGAGACGGGCGCGCGGGTCCATCTCCTATGAAGACCGCTGTGCGGGGGCGCTGACCGACATCGGCGTCTTCGGCGCGGTCTCCTACCGCGACCTCGCGGAGGTCCGCTTCGGAGGCCACCCCCACACCACCCGGAGGGCCGTCAACGCCTGGATCCGCAAGGGATGGGTCAAGGAGCACCGGGCCACCGGACCCAGGGGAAACCCGTTCAAGGTGCTGACCCTCACCCGCAAGGGCGTGGCCGAGGCGCGTGAACTGGCCGCCGAACGCGGGATGGACCCCGGCCAGAAGATCCGGTTCACGCGCATCCGGTCCTGCGAGGCTGCGCACGAGGCGGCCGTCTACCGCGCCTGCCGGAAGGAGCGGAAACGGCTGCGGGAGCAGGGTGCCACGGTGAATCGGATCAGGCTCGGGGGCGAACTCAAGAGCAGCGTCGCGCGCCGGAGCGAGGCGGCGCGGCTCAAGGACGGCAAACAGGCCGCCGACGCCGAGCGGCACCGGATCGCCCGGGAACTCGGTCTCCCGACCGACGACGGGGACCAAGTGCTCTACCCGGACGCGCAGATCGAGTACGAGGACGCCGAAGGACGAACCGGGCGCGTCAACATCGAGGCCGTCTCCGGCAACTACCGCGAACCCGCCGTCCGGGCCAAGGCCGCCGCCGGGTTCCGGCTCCACGCCGACGGACCCGCCGCGGCGGGGCTGCTGCGCGGCCTCGGGCTCGGAGACGGCGAAGGCGGCTCTTGGCTCAAGGGTCCCGCAGACCGCAATCCCGCGTCCGTCGAACTCTGACCCGGAAGGAAGAACCACGATGCAGCCATGGAAGATCAGCGCCGGACTCACCTCCGCACTCGCGGGCTCGGCATTCCTCATCGGCGGGTCCCGCCTCGAATACCTCGCGCCCCATTGGCCCGCAATCCTCGCGGAGCACGGAGTCGCGCTCGCGCTCCACATCGCGCTTGTCCTCGCCGCCGTCGCGGCCGCGATCTACGCCATCGCCCGCACCACGGGATTAGCCGACCTCGGACGCCGCGTGGATCTCGCCGAACGGTCCGTGAGGCGCGGCGAAGGGGATGCCGGCCTCGCGGACTCGCTGCGACAGGACGACGAAGGAGACTGGAAATGACCCGGAAGTCCAGACGGAAGACCAAGCCCGCATCCGTCGAGGGCCTGCCCGCCGACTGGCGCGGGAAGGCCAAGGCGCTCCGCAGGTACGGGAGCGAGACCGCGGCTCTCGTGCTGGACCTTTGTGCCGAAGACCTCGAAACCACGATCCGCGACCGCGACGAGACCACGCTGTCGCTCGTCGAGGCCGCCCGCGAGAGCGGATACTCAAGGGAACATCTGGGCCGTCTCGTGCGCGACGGAAAGATCCCCAACGCCGGGAGGCTCAACGCGCCCAGGATCGCACGCATCCACCTGCCCCGGAAGGCGACGCCACCCGCCGTGCCACTGGTGCGGGACGCCCCGCGCCGCGAGCTTTCCAACAGGCAGATCGTGCAGTCCATCATCCAGAGAGGAATGGAAGATGGCACGCACGAAACGTGACCGGCGCTCTTACAGCGCCGGAGAATGGGGCCGCAACCGGGTGAGGGTGTTCCCTGATCCGAAGACCGGCCTCTACCAGATAGAGTGGCGAGAAAACGGGCGCAGGCTCACCCGGTCGCTCAAGCACCGCGACTGGAGGCGCGCGAAGCGGCAGGCCGACGAGGCCGCCGCCGGGTTCGCGAAGCCGGAGTCCAACGGCAGGCACGACACCGAGCCCGGGCCGCTCAACCTGGAGACGCTCTTTGACATCTACGGTGAAGAGGTAACCCCGACCAAGACCCGGCACTCGCGGCAGCATGACCGGACCGCGATGAAGATGTTCCTCGGGTTCCTCGGAAGGAACCGCGACCCGGCAACGCTTTCCCAGAGGGACTGGGACCGGTTCATCCGGGCGCGCCGGGCCGGAAGGGTCGGACCGAGCGGAAAGCCCGTGTCGGACCGCATGGTCGAATACGACCTGAGGTTCCTGATCGCGGTCTTCAACTGGGCCTCCAGGTCGCGGGACGAGCGGGGCCGCCTGCTGATCGAGTCGAACCCGCTCAGGGGCTTGAGGACGCCCATGGAGAAGAACCCCACCCGGGTCGTTCTCACGGAGGAGGAGTACCAGGCGCTTCTCGTAGTGTCTCGGAAGGTGGACTGGCGGTTCCGCGTCGCGCTCGTGCTCGCGCACGAAACGGGACACCGCATCGGAGCCGTCCGCAAGCTCCGGTGGGACGACATCGACCTCGACGGCGAGACCATCCGGTGGCGCAGCGAGCACGAGAAGACCGGATACGAGCACGTCACGCCCGTCACCCCCGAGGCGGTTGCCGCCTTGGAGGAGGCGCGGCGGCGGAACCCGGCGACGGGCGACGCCCCGGTCCTGCCCTCGCCGAAGGATCCCTCGTCGAGCGTGGCCACTTGGGTGGCCCGAGGTTGGTGGGACAGGGCCGAACGGCTCGCGGGGTTGGAGCCGAAGCGCGGGCGCGGCTGGCACTCGCTGAGGCGCAAGTTCGCCTCCGATCTCATGGACCAGCCCCTCAAGGTGCTCTGCGAGTTGGGCGGCTGGAAGACGGCCAAGACCGTTCTCCAGTGTTATCAGAGAGCCGACGAGGGACAGCTCAGGACCGCGCTCGCAAACCGCCGCCGAGTGCGGACCTGATCCCGTTCGGCGGGAACCGAAGGGCGGGAATCAGACCCGCAAATCCCGTAAGTCCAATGATCGCAACAGATCCGAAAACGAAATCGGACGTTGGATCAGCGACTACTTCTTCAGCAAAGCGCTCCGCTACCGCTTGGCCCGGGAGGCAGAGGCAGACGCGGGCGGTGCACCGTCCACGCAGGCGCTCCTTCTGTGGGGACGACTGGACGAGACCGACAATCCGGTCCTTGAGCCCGCGTTCATCGTCGATGCGCCGCCCGTCCTTCCCGCGGCCCCGGGGGACTACCAGCTCACGGGCCGGACGCGTGGCGGCGAGGAGTTGTTCGCGCTGAGCTTCGACATGAAGGAGGTGCCGGACGGCGGGACGCGCTCCTTCGCCTTCGCGCTACCCGCCCACCCCGCGTGGGCCGGCCGCCTGGCGACCATCACGCTTTCCGGACCCGCCGGGTCGGTGACGCTGGACGAAGAGAGCGACCGTGGCATGACGATCCTGCGGGATCCGCGCACGGGCCAGGTGCGGGCGATGCTGCGGGATACCGGTGCAGAAGCGGCGGGAGAAGCCGCTTCAGTCGCGGGGCAAGGCCTGGAGGTGCTGTTCAGCCGGGGGGTGCCGGACGGGGCAGAGTGGAGAAGATAGTCGCTCTTCGCCATGGCTTCGACGAACCGGTATCGGCGCGGCACCCTGTAACCGCCGAATTGAGGTCGCCAGACCAGGACGAGGGCGTCCCGTTCCTCCCCGGCTACCCGCGTTGCAATCGATACATCCGCACCGTCTGCACGCCCAGCTCGTCCGTGTGGAACCCGAGGACGAAATCCGCACCGATGTCGGTGATCTCGAAGTCGGTCGGTGTCGCCAGATAGCCCACGAGCCGGCCCTCGGCGTCGAAGACGTCCCACTCCTGCGGCCCGGGATCCTCAAGCAGGTGATGGCGATACCGTTCGATCCACAGGTTGCCGGCCCTGTCGGCGAGGAGGACGCCGTGGACCGGATGGTGGCTCGCGTACTCGGTCGCGAGGATCCGCTCCACCGCCGGACCCGACGCGCCCTGGAGACTCCGTTCGACCGCGGCCTGGGCCTCATCGATCTCCGGCTGCGTCACGGCTCTGGGCTCCCGATCCAGGCGCACCATCCGCCGGACGGCCCCGGTCCGGTCATGTCCCACCAGCTCGAAGCGCCCGGATTGTCCCACCCAGGCGAGGCTCCCGCCCGCCGCGAATTCCGCCCGGGACGCGAAGCCCAGGGCAAGGCCGTTCCTGCCCAGCGGGCTGCCCGGGTACTCGCCCAGGGTTCCCAGGATCTCGCCGTGGGGGTCGACGGCATAGAGGAAGTGGGTCGATTGGTCGCGCGTGTCCCGGGACGGCGACCGGGTGAGAGCCGAGATGAGCAGGGTGCCGTCCGCCAGCCAGCCGATCACGTTGGGGGCGGACGCGCCCGGAAGGCGGGGAATCGGGAACGATCGGCCGAACACGCCCGCCGAACTGAACAGGGAGACCCGCCCGCCGAGCGGGTCGATTGCCGCGATCGTGTCACCGGCCAGTTCCGCAATCGACCAGAGGGCCGTGAATTCGCCGGGGCCTTCACCAGGACGACCGAACGTGAGCGCGTGGTCGCCGGCATCGTCAAAGACGCGAATCTCCCGTGCGTGCCTGTCCGCCACCGCGATATGCCCGTTCGACAGCCGGATGGCATGCACGACGTCGCCGAAGAGGTCCGAACCGGCGCCCTGGCCTTCGCCTCGGCCGATCTCGAGGACGGGGGGAGATGCAAGGGTCCATTCCTCGCCGGAAGCGCCAGCGGGATTCTCCGCCACACGGACGCCGGCGCTGTCGCGAACGACCGCGGTCTGCAAGGAATCACCCGCGGGTGCGCAGCCGAAGAAGACGGCCGTAGCGGCTGTGAGCGAGAAGACGCGGCGGGTCATGTCTGCCTCCGGCTGATGTGGTTGGGCCGTTGGCGCGTCACGCCCGACCGTCTACCCAACCGGCCGAAACCGCACCCTTGCCACCCGCTGGACGTCCAGCGAGTCGGTGGTGATGCCATAGAGCAGCGACTCGCTCGCCCAGGGGACATCACCGGGCCGGACCCGGCGCGGCCAGAGATAGCGCGCGACCAACGTGTCTCCCTCATAGACATCGGCTTCGCGCGACTGGTTGCCTGCGGCCGCGGTCCGTTCGATCCACAGTCGACCGGACCGATCGAAGTAGATGGCACCGAGCGGCGGTTTGCGGTCGGGGATCGTGAAGGGGTGCTGGTCGAGATCGAGCCGCTGCAGGTCGCGGTCGATCCAGTCCTGCGCCCAGTCCCGCTCGGCGGGGCTGAGCTCGGCTCCAGCGAGAGGCGGGCCCTCGATCCGGGATGCCCTGCCGTCGGCGTGGTGGAGGTTGACCACGTATTCGGAGGTGACGGCTTCGGCCCAGGCGCCGCCGCGGCCGTGCGCGTGAATCCACCGCGGGCCCAGGGGCTGATAGACGAACATCGTGACCGCCATCTCTCCGAACGTGCGGTCCACCGTGGTCGACCCGGTGGCCTGCCGTTCGGGATCGGCCATCGGCACCTCGTCGGCGACACCGTCCGCACCGACATGGAAGCGCGTCATGACGCTACCGCCCTCGGGCGTGTTCGACGAACCGATGTCGACCAGCCGGCCCTCGGGGTCGAAGGTGATCGGAGCGACCATTCCCTGACTGAAATGGGCGATCCGCTGTCCGCGGACGTACTCCGCTCCCGCCTCTTGCAACTGGAACGCACTGTACCGTGTGCTCTCGCGCACCCACAGCGCGCCGTCGGGGCCGAACGCCAGGCAGCAGGGATACGTCAACTCGCCGGGACCCTCTCCGGGTCCGCCGAAGCGGAACAGGAAACGACCCTCGGGATCGAAGACGCGGATCTCGTGCGACTGCATGTCGGCCACGACCAACCGACCGAGCGCGTCCTCGGCGATCCCCCCGATTCTGGTGAAGAGGTACGGATCGTCCCCGTCGATGTCGCCGAACTCGAGGTCGACCGTGCCCTGGAATGCGGGTACGGCGTCGACCGCGCCGGCTTCCGCGTCGCTGCCTTCGTCGGCGCAGGCGGTTCCCAGGTGAGCGAGCGCCACCACGAGCGCGAGCCGGGCTGAAGTCGGGAATGGCATAGCGCGTGGCGTTTTCGTCGGTTGGCTTGGGAGGGGTGAAGCCGTGTCGCTGTAAGTGAGACGGTGGGGATTCCTTCGAAGGTTGTATCGTCCGGCGCTTGTCGGCGCAGTTGGTCGCCGCCGGTGCGGCCAATCGCCGCCGCCTACATCTTCGCCCTTACTCCCCTCCGACTCGTTCCCTTGCGCCTTCGTCCCCCTCCCCCTCGGCCGCGCGCGCCGCCCTGCGCTCCTCTTCGATCGCCCGCGACAGCCCGGTTGCGATCAGGCCGGCGGGCACGGCCACGATGCCCATCCCCAGCAGCAGGATCACGAACGTCCAGATCCTGCCGCCCACCGTGATCGGATAGGTGTCGCCATAGCCTTTGGAGATTCACGGGCGGGCCTCCGTGGGAGTTGTGCTGGCCAGCGTGTCGCCCTGCAAGGACCGCGTCATGCGGTTCCCCTCAACTCACCGGCCTCCCCCGCGGCCGCAGCACGAACAGCCCCTCGCTCCAACTCGACACCACCACCACGCCGCTCTCGAAGAACGGATAATTGCTCCAGGCCCCGCCGAACGCAGGGAGCCCCGCATCATCCGGCACCGTGTCGAAGAAGCCGATCTCGATCGGGTTCTCGACGTCGCTGATGTCGAGCACCCTCAAACCACTCATCAGATTCGCCTGGTACAGACGGTTGCCACGCACGTACTGGTTGTGGTCGATGGTTCCCGTCTCGGCGAAGTGTTCCTTGAGCAGCAGGGGGTCGTCCAGGTCGGCCACGTCCCAGATGAGGGTGCGGGTGCGGTCGACGCCGCCCTGCGCCTCGTCGGCCTCGTCGCCCATGAAGAAATGGCGGTGGTCCTCGGTCAGCCAGCCCTGGTGCGCGTAGGCGACGTTGGGGTACTCGCCGCGGGCGATGGCGACGGGGTTTTCACGGTCGGTCACGTCGGCGATACTGAGCGCGGTCTCGTTGGCGCCGAAGCAGATCTCGCGGCCCTGGTAGTCCTCGTCGGGGCCCCGGTAGATGACGCACTGGGCGTCGTGGGAGTAGCCGGTTCGCTGGCGTCCGGTGGTGTCGTCGGCGAAGCAGCCCAGGAAGACGGGCTCGGCAGGCGTGCGCACGTCGATCATGTGCAGGCCGCCGCCGCAGGTCTGGCCGCCCATGCTGCTGCCGACCGCGTACGCCATCCCGGTTTCCTCGTTGATGACGATGTTGTGGGCGCTGGCGATGCCGTCGTAGCGCGCGGTCTCGGCGAAGGTCGCGGGCGGGCCCGCAGCGTCCCGAAGCTGCGTGAGGTCGAAGATCTGCACGCCGTGCGCCCCGGCGCCGTCGGCGACGATGAACGCGTGGTCGGCGTACACCTTGATGTCGCGCCAGAGGTTTTCGGTGGCGCCCTCGGTCAGCGGCAGCTCGCCGGCGTACCGCGGATTGGCGGGGTCGCTGACGTCGACGAAGGCCGTGGCGTCCGAGCGCCCGACCAGCGCCCAGTCGCGGCCGGTCACGGGGTCCGTCCAGCCCCAGATGTCGTTGAGGATCGTGCCCGGATCGGCTCCCAGCGACGCCAACGGCACGAACGCGACCAGGTCGACCTGCGAGCAGCCGAAGGGCCCGGTGGCGCCGTCGGTGCAGGGGGCTTCCCCGCCGGTCACTGCGGTGAGTGTTCGAGTGGATTCTCGGAGGGTTGAGCTCTCGGTCCAGCCGCCGTCCCGGCGCTCGAACACGACAGCCGCACCCAGCCGCATGTCAGCGTTGGAGGCGGCAACCACGGCGACGTCGTCACGCAGGGCAACATGCGAGCCAAAGAGAGCGCCGCGGGAGAATCCGGGGGCCGGAATGGTGGATTGGGGCTCGAGGGTAGTGGTGCCCGCCGGGCCCGTCTCCGCGACCTGGAAGACCTGCGTGCCGCCCGCGCCCTGGTTGACGGCGCTGGCGCCGACCCACGCGCTGCGGCCGTCGAAGGCCACCGCCGAGCCGTAGCCGGCCGGACCTGACTCGGGGAAGGAGAGACGGGCTGACTGTTGCCACTCGCCATCGCCGTTCCTGGTGAAGAGGACGGCGGCGCCCGCTCCTTCGTCGGCACCGGGCGCACCGACGAGGACGGAGGTGCCCGAGGCGGCGAGGCTTGTGCCGAAGGCGTCGCCGCCGAGGCCTTCGACCCCCATGGCGACATGCAACGAGGCCGCTGTGGGCGAGCCGATGTCGAACACATAGGCCGCGCCAACGTCGCCGGCCGTCCCGGGCGCGCCGACGAAGAGGAGGTCGCCGGTCAGGGAGAGGGATGTGCCGAAGCGGTCGATGGCGGAGACCACGGGGGAGGGGAGAATCGTGGCGGATCCGCCTGCCGCGTCAAACCGCAGGACCGCGCCGGGGCCCACCTCCGATGGCGCCCCGAGTAAGACGGCGTCGCCGGACAGCGCGACGGAGGCTCCCGCGCCCCGAATCTCCCGATCGGCCGGAGGCACGAACTCGACCGTCTGCGCCCACGCGCCATCGCTACCGCGCTCGAAGATGTAGGCCCCACCGACGCTATCGTCACGCCCCGGTGACCCCACCAGCAACCGGTCGCCATCGACCGCGAGCGCGGCCCCGAATTCGTCGCCGATCTCGACATCGTCGCCGGTGATGATGTAGGCGAAATCCCAACCGTCATCGGCGCGCTCGAACACGTAGATGCTCCCGGGCGACGGATAGATCGCGCCCGCGATCCCGCCACCCGTGCGCCCCACGAAGATCTCACCGGCGCCGATGGCGATCGCGGCCCCGAAGCCGGCGGCGGCCCAGATGGACTCCAGGTCGGCGGAGCGGGACTGGGCTGCCGATGGCGCGGCCTGGCCACTCAGTATGAGGATTGCGCTGGCGACGATCGTTTTGGCTCGGAACTTCATGATGATTCTCCCGTGTCACTGTCGAGTGGGTCCCAAGATCCCGCGCTCGGATGTCGCGCGCAATCGTGGGACGGGCCTCCCCCACACAACCGAGCCCGCGACCTCCCCCTGCAACCGTCCCTCCTCCATCCTCACCGACCCCTCCTTGACCTGCTCAGCGATCCTTGCCCTCGTCGCGGCGTCGGACTCGGCGGCCTGCCTACGCGACATTCGGTCCCTGGAAAAGCCGTTCTGCGAGTGTCGTCGCTCGATGTATTCCTCTACCGTCGGAGTCCACGGAACGGGACCCGTGCACTCCCGGCCAAGACGCTCGAAAAGGCCCGCCTCCTCGAGCGCCGTCACCGGGTCCCAGCGCACATAGTCCCGGTTCAACGAGTAGCGAGGGATAATGTCGTCCTCTCGCAATCCCACCTGGGCGCTGCGATCGACCACTGCGAGGACACCATTCCGGGTGAGCAGCTCGGCGAACTTCGGGATGACGACCTTCAGGTCGAACCAGCTCAGGCTGTCTGCCGCCGTGATCAGCGAGTAGGGGCCGACCAGGTCAGCGTCCTCGATTGGCGACCGGATCCAGCGGATACGTGGGTCATCGCCCCCCGGGAGTGCACGGGCTGTCTCGATCATGCCCTCGGAGAAGTCGACCGCGTCCACGCGCTCACAATCCGGCGCGAGCCCGCGGGCGATGTCCCCGAGTCCTGTGCCAGCGTCAAGCAGTGACCTCGGACTGTCCACGATCATTTGCCTAAGAAGATCGAACGTGCCGGGCGGATGCGGTGGGCGGTGCCGATAGGCGGCCACCACGCTCGGGTCCTTGAACGTTTCGGCAAACTCGACACTTCGGCAGGCGGGCCGGGTCAGCATGTCGCCGCTTCCCTCGTGACACCGGTGCCGGACAACTTGCCGCCGGGCTTGTTGAACAACATCCTCAATCCCCGCCAGCGGTCCTGCTGGCTGACCATGTGGGTGCCCGCTCCGGTTGGCGTGGCGGGCTGATCGAAGGAAGGTATCATGACGGTCCCGCGTGACACGGCGCGACGCGACTTCCTCGTGCGGATGGCGGGCCTTGGAGCGCTACTGGCCACCCCGCGCGCGGCGAAGGGGCGCACGGCTGTTGGGCGAAGCACGCCACCCACCCAGGCCCCACTCCCCACCCGCCCCATCCCCGGCACCGACGAGACGCTGCCCATCGTCGGCTTCGGCTCGTCGAAACCCGTGCTGGAGATCCCCACCGAAGGCACCGACCCCGTGGCGGCGGTGATCCGGATGCTCCTGGAACACGGCGGCCGGGTGGTCGACACCTCGCCGCGCACGCCGGAGATCGACGCCGAGTTCGGCCAGGTCCTGACCGCGCCGGAGTTCAGCGACCGCCTTTTCGTCGCCACGAAGATCAACACGGACGGGGAAGCGGCGGGCATAACGCAGATGCGGCAGAACCAGCGCCTCGTCGGGCGCCGGACGCTGGACCTGCTCCAGGTCGAGAGCATGCGCGATCTGGACGTGCACTGGCCCAACGTGCTCCGGTGGAAGGACTCTGGCGAGGTGGGCTACATCGGCGTCACGGTGTCGAGCAACGCTCAGCACGATGCGTTCGAGGCGGTCATGCGAGCGGAGCCTCTCGACTTCGTGCAGATCAACTACTCGGTGATGGAGCCGGGGGCCCAGGACCGGCTGCTGCCGCTCGCGCAGAACCTGGGGCTGGCCGTGTTGATCAACCGTCCGTTCATGAACGGCAGCTACTTCGGGCGCGTTAGCGGACGTACGCTGCCGGCGTGGGCGGCCGAGTTCGACTGCGCGACCTGGGCGCAGTTCTCGCTCAAGTACATCCTCGCGCATCCCGCCGTGACGTGCGTGCTCACCGAGACGACCAATCCGGAGCACATGGCGGACAACGTCGGGGCCGGTTTCGGCCGGCTGCCGGAAGAGGCTACGAAGCGGCGCATGCGGGAGCTGGTTCGGGACTTCTGACGGGTTGTGCGGTTTGATGACAGTGTGTATCATACACACCATGTCGAGCCGACAGATCATTCGACGGCTATTGGAGGATGGCTGGTCACTTCGGAATACTCGCGGGAGCCACCACCAGTTCGTTCACCCTGAAAGGCCCGGCCGAGTGACGGTGAAGCATCCCAGCAAGGACATCCCGATCGGGACACTTCGCAGCATCTACCGACAGGCCAATTGGAGATGGGAGGATCGCTGATGCGCTTTCCAATCGTGATTCACAAGGACGCCGACAGCGGCTATGGGGTCACCGTGCCCGATCTGCCTGGTTGTTTTTCGGCCGGCGATACGCTTGACGAGGCGATTGAGTCCGCCCGCGAGGCGATCGCATGCCATATCGAGGGACTGCTAATGGACGGCGAACCAATTCCGGCGAGGGCCTCGCTCGAATCCCATCAGGTCAATGACGACTTCCACGAGGGCGTCTGGGCGATTGTCGCGGTGGATATGTCGAAGCTCTCCAGCAAGACCACCCGGATCAACATCACGCTGCCGGAGCGGGTGCTGGCCATTGTGGATCAAGCTGCAGTGCGCGAAGGACAATCGCGCTCGGGACTGCTGGCCCAGGCGGCGCTGAGCTACATCCGGCGCCGGGCGGAGAGCGATCTTCCCGTACTCCTGGCGGATAAGCCCGAATCAAGGTCTTCGTACCAGGCTGGCTCCCCGCGTCCGGGCCGTCGCCGCTTCACGGGTGGGGAATAGGACTGCACGCATCACGTTTTCGAGAAGGAGGACCTCAATGACTCCGCGTCACACCATCACCGCCCTACTGCTGCTGGCCGCCGCCTGCACACCCTCGCCGGGCGCTGACGAATCGGACGAGCCCACCCAGATCGACAAGGCCAAGCTCCACGGCGTCTGGCAGATCATGACGGTGCGCAACCTCGACACCGGCGAGGTCGACTCGATCGCGAACGACCGCACGATCTGGACCCACTACACCGACTCGCACTGGACCTACGTCTGGATGGACGCCGGCCGCGAGGGCACCACCCCCACCGAGTTCGCCGCACTCACGCCCGAGACCCAGCGCGCCGAAAACCGCGCCAAGATGCTCGACGACGACGGCGAGTGGCGCTTCTGGGGGAGCGGCGGCGAGTGGTGGCTCGACGGCGACATGATGGGCTACACGAATGTCGTGTCCATCGAGCCCTACCAGGTCCAGATGGGCGGCGTGGAAAAGGTCGTCTACGTCAACGACACCGCCTACGCATACCACACGGTGCCCGCCGACGGCGAGGCGGTCCAGGAGTATACGCACCGCCGGCTCGACACGATGGGCGAGTTGGCCGTAACCCGTCAGGGCGACATCGATCCGGCGGACCTGCGGGGCAATTGGCAGATCACCTCTACGCGCAACCTTGCGACTGGGGAGGTGGATCAGGTTTGGGAGCACCGCACGGCCTGGTTCCACGTTACGGACACCCACTGGACATACGTCTGGATGAAAAAGGGTCGGCCCGTCGTCACGCCCGGCGAACTGGGGCGCATGGCGCCGGAGGCACGCGTCTCGACACGTTACGACCAGATCTGGAACGATCGGAACGAGCCGGTGTTCTGGGCGAGTGGCGGCACCTACAGCATCGTCGACTCGATGTTCGTCGTGGGGCCGCGGGTCCTCTCCATCGAGCCGCACTGGATCGGCGTGGAGGGCGAGGAGCCGATCACGCGGCTGGACCGGGACGCGTACGTCTACCTGTCACCGCCCCGCGCCGACGGGACCGTGATCCAGACGACGCACCGGCGCATCGACTGAGTCAAGCCCGGGCCGGCGCCCGGCGGTTGAACCTCCGCCGATAGTGCCGGGTCCAGATGGCGATCGCCGGGAGGCCGATGACCGTCGGCAGGATCCACGGCAGGACAGCGAGCGGTCCCGCCAGGTCATACGCCCACAGCCGTTGCACGCCGAACACGGCGAACGCGGTGTGGAAGGCGATGCCGCCGCCCAGCATCGATCCGAGGTGGCTGTAGAACCACCCCATGCGCTCCGCCCCCGGGTTCCGCATCAGCCGCAGCATGTTGCGGCCGGTGAAGAGGCCGATGGGGCTCAAGCCCAGGAGGATTGGCGAGATGTCGGACCACACCGCGAGCGCGAACGCGATGATCGCCGCACTGCTGCCGATCGACGCCCACGCGAGCGCCTCGTGGAACGGGGTCCGCAACGTCTCCGGGGCTCTGCGCGTGGCCAGAGCCCGTATCGCCTGGCGGACCGTGGCGAACGTGACCAGGCCGAGATAGCCCAGAAACAGGGAGATGCCGTACATGGCGGGGTCGTCTGCTAGACGGATCCCCTGGACCTGGTAGGAGACGATCCGCCCCGCCGCCGCGGTGACCGCCGACAGGGTCACGACGTAGGCGCAATAGACGAAGACGCGCCCGGCGCGCACGTGCGTCCGGCCGCCCTTGCGCGCGAACACAGGCACCCAGAACGCCGTGAGGCCGACGAACCCGGTCGCGACATGCGCCAGGATCAGGATGTCGAACAGCAGGGTCCCGATGGTCATGACGGAGGACCCTCCTGTCGAGCTGGACCAACGTCCGCCACGGCCCCGGCGAGTTGCGTGGTGGACGCAAGCCTCCGATCGATCGCCGCCAAGGTCTCGTCACACCACGCCACCTTCGCCCCGATGGAATGGATGCCCATCCGAAGAGCCGCGAACTGGTGAAATCCCGCGTCGCCGTAGCCCTCCGGATCTCCGTAGGTGACGACGATGTCCCGTTCGATCGCGCGCAGTTGGGCCAGCCAGCGCGAAAAGTGGTCGCGAAGCCGCGTCATGAACGCCCGGGTCTCATGGATGTCCCCGATCGTGTCCATGAAGTACAGCTGGGCCAGGTACGCGAAACGCTCCGTGCCGACGGCCGGGTCATCGCGCAGCCAGCGCAGCAGCTCGGTGCGGCCCGCATCCGTCAGCGTGTAGACCTTGCGGTCGGGCCCCTTGGGGGACGGCTCCCACCGGCTGTCGAGCATTTGCCGCTGCTCGAGCCGCTTGAGGGTCGGGTAGATCTGGCTGAGCCGGGCAGACCAGAAGTGCTGCACCGTCTCGCCGAACACGTTCTTGAGGTCGTACCCGGTGGCCGGCTCGCGGAGCAGGCCGAGGAGGATGTGATCGAGGCTCATCTCGCCATCTCGCTCCCATGACTATATCAATGCCTATATAGTAACTATATAAGGATTGTTATAGCAATGCAAGGGCCATGGTCACTCGTCGGTTTCGCCGCGCGTCCGACTATCTGCCCGAGAGCTCCGCCTCCAGATCATCCAGCGCCACCGGCCAGCGCGGGTGCCGCGCCGCCCTGATCCGCTCCAGCGGCCCCGCCACGACGGTCACGAAGGCCGACGGATCCAGGTATTCCTGCGCGACCGCCTCGACGTCCTCGGCGGTGACGGCACCGACAGCCCTGGGCCACGCCATCAGGTGATCCGCGCCACCGCGCCGCACGTGTTCCACCGCCAGGGTCGCGCTTGCGCCGGTCGCCAGCTCCAGCGATCTGCGCCAGACCGCGTCCACCAGCCAGCCCTTGGCGCGCGCGACCTCGGCCTCGGTGACGGGCTCGTCCGGGTCGTGCATGCGCTCGATCTCATCGAGGCTGTAGCGGACGAGGGGCGCGACCGCCTCAGGTCGTCCACCGGTGCGCACGACCAGCAGGCCACTGCCGGACCCGGTCACGGGAATCTCGAAGTCGTCGCGGTTGGCCAGGCCGCGTATCTCCCGCGCCGCGATGTTCAGGCGCTCGGCGAGAATGAAGCGGAGTACGGACAGCGCGGCCCGATCCGATTCCGGGACGGCGCCCACCGCACGGCCGATGGCGATCCAACCCTCGAGGCTCGGAACGTCGACGCCGTGGAAGCGGCTGGAGGCCCCGCCGGACGCGGTCGCGGAGGCGTCCGTTGCCGGCTCGACCACGTTGGCCTCCGGAGCAGGCCCGCCACTGGCCGCCCACCCTCTCGTCGCCGATTCCAGGGCCTCCTCGACCTCGTCACGAGAGACCGCCCCGCCGATTCCGAACACCACGCGGTTCGCCGCCAGACTTCTGGCGGCCAGCCCCCGCACCGCCGCGGGCGAGACCGCCGTCCCGGCGTCCGGGGGCGCCAACGGATACCCGCCCAGCCGCCGCTCGAGTTCCACCTTGGGACGAAAACCGTCCCCCCCGATACCGGCCATCGGCATGCTGTAGCCGGGACCCGCGCGGTACGCCCGGATCGCCGCAGCATTCAGGTCGGGATTCCGCACGACTTCAACGAGAAGCTCCAGCGCCTCCTGCCAGTCCTCCGGAAGGACGTGCAATGAGATGTGGGTGGCGTCCAGAGTCTCCACGGTGCTCAGCGACGTGCCGAGCTCGGCGAGGCGGAGCGAGAGCGGGTCGCTGCCGCCAGCCGGACCTCGGGTGGTCAACAGTTGCGTCACAAGCGCCGACGCACCCTCCTCGCCCGCGGCCTCATGGAGCCTACCGAGCGGCAGCGCGACCGTGATACGCACCAGCGGGTCGGCCCCGCCGGGCACGACATACGCCTGCACGCCGCTCGAGGTCTCGAAAAAGGCACCCGACGGGTCGGGCGGTGTGAACGCGGCGGGTCCCAGGGCGAGCTCGCTCGGGTCCGCCCAGCCGTGCTCGAAGATCGGCCGCGAGCGGCCGGGAAGGGTGTCGCCGCCGCTGTCGCATCCGCCAAGCGCGCCCACCACGAGCCCACCGGCCACGAGTCCCATTGATGCCACCCCAAATCGGGCGACCGGCTTCCGCCGCGAGCCTTCGACGCACCTCCGCGCCCTCATCGTCCGTCCCCCGGCAGGTCCGCCCACAGGAAGTCGAGCCAGCTGGGCCCGCTTCCCTCGGGAGGCTGGGCGCGCGCGGTCGAGATGACCCGGTTGGAGGGCACGAAGTACCTGGCTGCGACGCGCTGCAAGTCGGCCACTGTCGCGGCGTCCCGTGCCTCGATCAGGTCCGGCAGCACGCTCCAGTGGTTCATCGTGTGGTGGTGCCCGATCAGGAACGCGAGCTCCTGGGGATTGTCGAGGAACTCCGCCCACTCGACCCGCAGCCGCTTCCGCGCCCGCTCCAGCGCACCCGCGTCGATCCGCCCCTCGCGCAGGTCGGCCACCGCACCCAGCAATACCCGCTCGACCGCCGCGAGATCACCGTCACCCGCCGCCTGCGCGACCAGGTTGATCGCACCCGGCGACCCGAAGCGGTGCGTATGGATCACGCGAAAGTCCGCCGACACCGCCGCCGACAGGCCGCTCGCCGCTACCGCCTGGCCAGCCATGCCGTGAGGCCCGCCCAGGAGCGCGGCAATCAGGTCCAGCACCGGCCGATCCGGATGCCCCATCCCCGGAATCCGGTACCGCACGTGCACCTGCGGCGACAGCGGCTCCGTCCAGTCCAGCCGCACCGATCCGCCCGGCACCTGCTCGGCCTCGACATCCAGATCGGCCGGTGGCTCGGGCCCCCTCGCCAGCGCACCGAAATACCGTTCCGCGAGCGGCACCACCTCGTCCATGGTCATGTCGCCGACCAGCACCAGCGTCGCGTTGTTGGGGACGAAGTAGTCGTCGTAGATCCGCCACATCGCCGCCCGCGTGAAGTTCGCGAAGTCCGGCAGGTGCCCGCCGTCCGGCGTGTAGACCGGATGCGACTGCGCCGTGACGCCGTCGATCGCCTCGTTGAAGCGCGTCTGCGGCCGACTCAGTCCCCCGAGGATCTGCTCCAGCACGGTGAAGCGCTGCGCCTCCCAGCCGCGCAGGACCGCGTTGACCATCCGGTCCGCCTCGAACCGGAAGAACAGTTCCATGTGCTCCGGCGGGAGCGCCATGTTCATCTCCATGTAGTCCTGCTCGGTACTCGCCGGCACCGGATCGGTGTGTCGCACATACCCGCCGTGCTCCATGTACCACTTGTAGGTGGTCCAGAAATCGCGGTACTCGTTGTCCCGGTCCTCGAGTTCGTAGAGCCGTTCCCGCAGCGCGTCCATCTCTGGCGTGGTCGGCCAACCCAGCTCGTCGAAGAACACGTCCCGCTCGCGCAGGCGGTTGCGCGCCCGGTTCCGCTCCGCGATCAGCGCCTGCTCGGTGTCGTGAATCTGCTGCAGGATCGGCAGCTCGGCGCCCAGGTCGCGGGTGCCGAGCGTCGTCGTCCCCTGGTGGATCACGTGCTCAAGGAAGTGCACGATGCCGTGCAGCCCCTCAGGCTCCAGCATCGACCCGACCCGAAACCACAGGTTGGCGGCCACCCGCGGCGCCCGGTGGTCCTCGACGAGCAGGATCGTGAAGCCGTTGCCGAGCACATGCTCCTGGACCTGCAGTGATGGGGAAGGGGATTGGGGGATCAGAGCGGCCTCCGGCGGGCCCGCGGACGGCCCCGCCTCCGCGTCAGGTGGCGTTTGCCACGCAAGGGCACCGATCGTGCCCACTGAAACGATGAAGAGCAGGGTCTTCATGACTGCGGCCTTCTGAATCCCTGGTGACGAACGGTGCTGCCATGCAGAATGCGGCACAGCGCTGCCTCGGGCCAGTGGGCTGGTTCGCGGTGCGGGGACGGGCCTCCTATTCCTAATATTTTAGTTGACATTCGTGGACGGCCCCAATAGTCTCTCGCATGGTGTTAGCGCGAATGGGCCGAACGGCCACTGTCGTCATCGCTGTTGCGGGTACATCGTGCGGCCCGTCGGCCACTGTCGACACGACCGTAGCGGATTCCGCCGGGGTCGCGATCGTCACCAACGTCGGCGCGCCGAGGGTACTCAGGTGGACGCTCGACACAATTCGGATCTTTGGCGGAGACGAATCCGGACCCGCCACTTTCCACCTTGCAAAGCCATCCCTCGTCGATGTCGATGCTCACGGCCGGATCTACGTCCTGGAGCCCTTTGAATACCGTGTCACCGTCTTCGATTCAACAGGCGTGGCCCTCGGGTCCATGGGCAGGCAGGGCGAGGGGCCTGGTGAGCTGGAGTGGGCGATGTCCGTGTCCGTGCTCGACGATGGCCGGACCTACGTGCACGACGGTGCGGGGGAGATCGTGGAGCTACGGATGGGCGATCAGGCGGGCACGGAGTCCGCGTTCAACTACGCGGTGATTCTTACCAGTCTACGCCATGTGGAAGCGACTTCCCGAGGGTTCCTCATCTGGGCCCGGAGGCGGATTGACCCGATGGGCCCGAACATCGGCCATGACGACTGGGTGGAACGACTCCTGTCCGTGACGGGCCGCGACACGGTCGAATTGATCAGCGGCAAATCTTCCTACAGTAGCACGGCATACTATCCACGCTGCAGCTTCACTTTCTCGATCCGCCAGCCGCTGGCGCCACGGAATCGTTGGTCCCAGTGGGGAGACCGAGTGGCCTTGAGCGCGTGGGGCGGCTTCCGGATCGATATGCTGGAAGACCACCGTCTCGTCACCAGTGTACGCTGGGCCGGAGTTGGGGAACGAGAACTGACGCGTGCCGAGGCGAAAGCACTGCTCACAGCCCGCGGATACCTTGGACCGTGCGACGACGATCTCGACGACACGCTCGAGAAGCACGGCTTCCATCCGCGGCCCCAGCTGGTGGGTGAATTGGCGGTTGCTCCGGATGGCTACGTGTGGGCACAGCTGCTCACTCGCGACAACGCCTTTCGCGTTCTGCTGCTGGATCCCGAAGGAACGATCGCCGGTGTTTTGCCAAACGGGTTCCCGATGCCGTTGACATTCCTGCCCGACGGTCGCCCTCTGATCGCCGTGGTGGACTCACTGGATGTGGAACGAATCGGGGTGGGCAGCGTCGTGCGGTAGCAAGAGCGCGGAGAATCCCCGCGCTGCCGCTCCCCGTCACCTGTTGCTGTCAGCGTTGTCATTGTGTACCGCACGGCGGTACATTCGACCTGGTCGACTACCACTGACCACAACGGAGAGCCACCACCATGCCGATGAAGGACCCCCCCCACCCCGGCCTGAGCATTCTGATAGACTGCCTGGAGCCCTTGGGCCTGACTGTCACCAGGGCATCTGAAGTCCTCGGTGTGGCCCGTCACACCCTTTCCCGGGTGCTCCATGGTCACGCGGCGATTTCTCCGGAGATGGCGATTCGTCTGGAGAAGGCCGGCTGGTCCAACGCCGACTTCTGGATGCGCCGTCAGGCTGCGTACGACCTCGCCCAGGCTCGAAAAAACGAGGACCAGATCAAAGTGCAGCGGTACTCGCCGGAGATGGTTAGCTGACGGAGGAGACTATTGCCGGTTCGCCTTGCCCCTGCCCGGCTGACGGTTAACCCACGCCGTCCACGCCTCGAGGTCCGTTCCCAAGTCCTCACCGCTGATCGCCCTCAGGAAGTTCACGGCCGGCCCGTCAGCTCCCGATCAGCCATGCCAGGAGACCCGTGGGAGCCACCAGCAGGTCGGGGTCCTCCAGATCGAGCGCACCCCAGGAGGCCATGATTCCACGCCAGCGCGACGCGCGCAGGGTTCGGGCGCCCCTGCGCCAGCGATCGCCGTCCACATACTTGGATTCGATGGCGACGTCTCCGAACCCGGGTCCCACGAAGTCGATCTCGCTGCGCGAGCGCGTCCGGTGGTGCAGGACGGAGTCGAAATCGGGATAGCCGGCGGGGTCGCGGCGCGCGAACGACCGCAGCAGCGTCATTCCCAACTGCTGCTCGGAGAGCAGGCCGTGATCGATGACCACGCTCCGGCGAGGCGACAGGTGCGCGTACACCGGATCGGTGAAGTAGGTCTTCGGCTGCGCCCGGAGCAGGGGCCGGAGGTCGCGCTCGGGGTAGCACGGCCAGACGACGAACGCCTCCTGAAGCGCGACGATGCGGCGCCGGACGGTCTTGGCCTGCCCGCCGATGTCCGTGGCCACGTCCTGCAGGTTGGTCGGCGCCGCGAGACCCCTGGTCAGACGCCGTAGGAACGCGATGGTCTGCGACCGGGGCCATCTCGCCTGTCGGAAGGCCTCGCCTTCGATGACGTGCAGCAGGCTCTGGCGGATCGGGTCGGGATCGCCTCGGTCGCGAGCGGCCACCGACTGCGGGAAGCCGCCGATCTGGCAGTACGCCTCCCATTCGTCGATCAGGCGCGGAAGCCAAGGCGCCAGCGCGCGAACGGCCTCCTGCAGGACGGCCTGGTCCAGGTCGCGCACCGCAACGGGCCCGAGGTGGTCCGGAGGCGCCGGACGCGGATTCCGGTCGGCGCTGAGGCGGACGCGGAAGAAGTCTCGAAAGGACATGGGCAGGAGAACCCGGTCCGAATCCGGCGCATCGCCGCGCCTTCCCGCCAGAGCCTTCACCGCGTCGGACAGTCCGGCGGCGGACGACCCCGTGAGCACAACGGTGTCGAAAGCAAACCGGGAATCGTTGTCCCGGAGCCACTTGACCACCGCCGGCCAGTCGTCCCGAATGGCCGTGACCTCGTCGATGAACCAGTGGCGGTGTCCTGTGGGTGTGATGTCGTTGGCCGCTCGGACCGCCCTGCGCAGATCGGCGGCCGCGAGGTCGTCGGCCGCGAGGTGAACGATTAGGGCGGGGTCCGTTCCGCCTTCAATGAGGCTCCGGATCTTGATCTTGACCTCGACGGACTTTCCGACCCGCCGAGGGCCGCGCAGGATGTAGAGTCCGCCCCGGACAAGGTCGGCCAGGGCCCCGGACGAGTACTCGAACGGCGCGTCGGCGGCTCTCCGGAGATCGATGTCCTGGAGTGTCCACGCGTCCGGCCGGATCCACCAGCTGGTCTCGGCGAGGATTGCGCGCAGCTCCCGTGTAGTCAATGGAGTCTCCGATTACCGGGTTTATGGGACATATTATGTCCGATAATAATAGCATTATGGGACAAGCAAATCCTACAACCCCCCCGGCCTTCTCGCCCGAACCGGCGGATCCGGCTCCGCCAGGATCTCCACCGCCTCCGTCTCCAGCAGCCGCATCGCCTCGGCCACCGCGGCCTCGAGCTGGGGATCCCGCCCCGCAATGACCTCCGCCGGGATCTGCCGCACCTCGATATCGGGTGCGACGCCCTCGTTCTCGACCTTCCACTCGCCGTTGAGATCGAAGAAGCCGCCGCGCGGCGCGGTCACCAGCCCGCCATCGATCAGCGGGGGCACGTCCCAGATCCCTACCAGGCCTCCCCACGTCCTTGTCCCCACCAACGGGCCGATCCCGCGGAAGCGGAACATGTACGGCAGAAGGTCGCCGCCCGACCCGGCCGCGTCGTTGATGATCATCACCTTCGGGCCCCAGATCCCGGCGCCGGGCAACCGGAACGGCGTGCGGTCGCCGGCCGGGTTGTTGAAGTAGCCCATCAGCGGCCGGGCCATCAGGTCGACGATGTAGTCGGCCGCCGAGCCCCCGCCGTTGTAGCGCTCGTCGACGACCGCGCCCTCCCGGTCCTGCTGCGCGAAGTAGTAGCGGTTGAAGTAGGTGTAGCCGCCCTGCGCGGTGTTCGGGAGCCAGACGTAGGCGAGTCTGCCGCCGGACATCTCGTCCACCTTGCGGCGGTTGTCCTCGACCCACTCGCGACTCCTCAGCGCCCCCTCGTTGCCCACCGGGACGACCTGCACGACCCTTGACCCCTCGCCGTCCGGCCTCGCGCCGACACGCAGTGCCACCTGCCGCCCGACCGTGCCCTCGAACAGGCTGTACGGGTTGGTCGGGGCCTCCAGCGCCACGCCGTCAACCGCGATGATGTAGTCGCCCTCCGCGACATCCGTCCCGGGCGCGCTCAACGGCGACTCCAGCCCCGGGTTCCAGTTCTCGCCGGTGTAGATGTGGGCGATCCGGTAGCGCCCCGCGTCCTCCTCCAGGTCCGCGCCGAGGAGCCCCACGGGCACCACATCGACGTCGGGGTTGTCGCCGCCGAACACGTACGAGTGCCCGATCGCGACCTCGCCGGCGAGCACGTCCAGGAGGTAGTTCATGTCGGAGCGGTGCGCGACGTGCTCGATCCAGGGCTCGTACATGTCGTGAACGGCCGGCCAGTCGGCGCCGTGGACGTTCTCGACGTAGAGGAAGTCGCGCTGGTAGCGCCACGCCTCGCGGAAGAGCTGCCGCCACTCCTCGCGCGGGTCGACGCGCATGCGCACCGCGGTGTCGATCGTGCCTTCGCCGACGCTCGGGCTCCCGGAGGTGCCGACCACGCCCCACGACGGGCCGCTCCGGTAGAGCAGCTTCTGCCCGTCCGCCGAGACGCTGAACTGCTGCACCGGCGTCAGGAAGGGGGTCGCCTCGTCGTCGTCGAGCGAATAGCGGTAGAGCGTGCCCGCGCCGGGACCCGTCAGGGCGGCCATGGGCCCCGCGCCGCCCGCGCCCGGGCCCGTGAAGAAGACGACGCCTTCGGGCCCCGCCGCGAGGCCCGAGTAGTTGCGCGCCGGCACGCCGGCCGCGAGGATGCGCTGCCCCATCCCCTCGAAGTCGATACGGATGTCGTCCCCGCCCGTGTCGGCCGCGTCGCCGCCGGCCGAATCTCCGCCCTCATCCCCCTCCTCCTCGTCCGCCGTGTCGTCCGCCTCCTCTTCGTCGCTGACCGGCAGGAAGGGCGAAGGCTCGTCGGCCTGGAGCACGGCCAGATAGAGCGCGCGGCGCACCGGACGCTCGTAGGAGGTCATGTCGAGCCAGCCGCTGCTCAGACCGTAGTCGGTGCTGGCGAGGAAGTAGAGGTACTTGCCGCCCGCGTCCCAGGCGGGGGCGAGCGCGTCGGAGAGGCCGTCGGTGAGCTGGCGCGTGGTGCCGTCGGCGAGCGAGTGGACCATGACGACGTGGAACTGGCTGTCGAGGCGCTTGGCGTAGGCCAGCCAGCGGGAATCGGGGGACCACACGGGGTCGATCGTGCGCAGCGGGTGCGCGTACCGGTCGGTGTCGACGAGCGTGACGTCGCCGCTCGCGACCTCGACGCGCCAGAGGTTGAGGTCGGTGTCGGTGAAGGCGAGGTGCCCGGAGTCGGGGGACCACGTGGGTGTGAAGAAGAAGGTCGGGTTGGGGATGACGATTTCGCGGGGCTCGCCCAGGCCGTCCTGCGAGCCGATCATGAGCCGGTACTCGCCCGACGCATCCGAGAACCAGGAGACGTGGCGGCCGTCGGGGGACCACGCGGGGCTGCGGTCGGCAACGCCCGATGTGCGGGTCAGGTTGCGCCAGTCTCCGTCCTCGGCGGGCACGGTGAAAATGTCGCCCCTGGCCTCGAAGAGCGCGCGCACGCCGGTGGGGGAGAGCGAGGCGTTCTGGAGGGCGCCGCCGACGTCCTCCCAGTGCGCGCGCAGCCAGGGGAAGTCGCCGCGCACGGTGATGTCGACCTGTTCGGCCGTGCCGCTGGCGGGGTCGAGGAGGTGGATGTAGCCGCCCTGCTCGTAGACGACCGCGCCGCCGCCCGCATCGAGGCCCTTGACGTCGAAGTCGGCGTGCCGGGTGACCTGCCGGACGGCGCGCGCGTTCGTGTCGTAGGCCCAGACGTTGGTCGCCCAGTCGCGGTCGGAGAGGAAGAAAACCTCGTCGCCGAGCCAGACGGGATCGAGGTCGTTGCTGTCGTCCCACGGGACCTCCTCGAGCGCCCAGTCGTCCGTGTCGACGATCCACACCGGGTTGACCTGACCGCCCCGGTAGCCCCGCCACTCCGCGTCGTTGAGCTGCCGCTGCTGGTAGGCGAAGCGCGACCCGTCGGCCGAGAAGTCGCCGGTCAGGCCGCGCGGAAGCGGCATCTCCTCGGGGAGGCCGCCGTCGAGCGAGACCGTGAAAAACCGGGGGTACGCGATCGGCGCGCTGGTCCGCCCGGAGTTGAAGACGACGCGGGCGCCGTCGTGCGTCCAGCCGACGACCTGATCCGCGCCAGGGTGCCAGGTAAGGCGTTTGGGGTTCCCTCCTGCGGAGGGCAGGACGTAGACATCGACATTGCCGTCGTACTGGGCGCTGAAGGCGATGTGCCGGCCGTCAGGGGAGAAGTGAGGGTCGGTTTCCTGGCCCTGGAAGGTCGTGAGGCGCCTGGCCTCGCCACCGGCCCGGTCCACGATCCACAGGTCGTTGGCGTACGCGAACGCGATGTGCGTCGCGCTGACCGTGGGCTGGCGCAGGAGGCGGGTGGGTTCCTGGGCGGTGGCTTCGGGCGGCGTGAGGGCGAACGCCGCCGCGGCGAGGGCCGGGGCGGCCGTGGCAAGCAGCGCGGAGGCGAGCGGCGCGGAAGCAAGATTGGCGGCGCGCCCGGTCGGCGCGGAAACGGTTGGGAAAGTCACTGCCGGGTCTCCGTTGGTCTGGCGTTGTCTTCAGGTGGTGTCCCGCGCTCTCGGCGCAGCGGGCCATTGACAATAGCCGCTTACGGCAGTCTCCGCTGTTGGGATTCGCCTCGAATGCGCACGCCCGCAGGCGGCCCGCCACGCGATGGCAAGAATTGGCAAAGTTGCCCCCTACGGCTCCCGCGTAGCTCGTGCGCCGACTACCTCTCCCGCCTGATCACGGGCAACACGACGTGTGACGCCCTCTCACCCCCGTGGTACACACGCTGCGTCGCCACAACCGCCTCGTCGGCGCTCACCATGGCCACGTTGTCCGCGCCGCTGTTCAGGTTCGGCAGGTAGTAGGGATACCAGCTCGACGAGATCTCGATCCCGATGCGGTGGCCTTCCAGGAACAGGTTCCCGGTGCCACGCCAGAACCGCAGCGTGTACTCGTAGATCTCGTCCGGCTCGATGGAGCTCAGCCGGGCGCTGTTGAAGCGTCCCCCGTTGTCGGGGTCGCGGTTGCGCGCCCGCATGACCGCCTCGGTAAGGAGAGCGGAGTACCCGTCGGGACCGATGTCGACGAGGCGCACGAACCAGTCCGTGTCGCGGGCAGACGTGGACGCGTAGAGCTTGATCTCGATCGGGCCCGTGACCTCGACGGCCTCTTGAAGCGGCGGCGTGCGGTAGACGAGCACTTCCTGGCCCGCCGCCGAGGCGCGGGTGTCGAGCGCGCCGTCGATGTGGCCGTTCTTGTTGGGCCAGGTGTCGAAGGGGTCGCGGGTGGGGTTGAGGGGGTCGTACACGTAGGTGTCGTGGCCCTCGTTGCCGGGTGCGTCGGTGGTGAGGAGGCCGTCGCCGTCGGACGAGTTGGCGCCGTCGGCGCTGGTCAGGTAGTAGTTGGTCCACTCGGTCTGGGGCAGGGGCCAGTCGTCCTCGGCGTGCCACCGGTTCTCGCCCATGACGAAGACGTAGACGGGCGGGTCGTCGGTGACGCCGTTGTCTTCGCCCTTGAGGAAGTGGTCGAACCAGCGGACGACGTAGCCGTCCACGTCGATGACCGCGTCGGGGCCGTAGTCGATTCCCCCGGACGACTGCGTGTTGATGCCGTGCACCCACGGCCCGATGATCATGCTGGGGCGCCGGGCTTCGGGTGTGGCGCCGTGCTCCTTCATCCCCAGGTAGTTCATCGGGGACCCGGGGTAGTTGGCGTCGAACCATCCCGTGAACGACAGCGATGGGACCGTAATGTTGGAGTACGATTCCGGCGTCTGGTAGGCGATGCCCTGCCAGTAGTCGGCGGTCGAGAGGTTGTTGCGGTACCACTCCTCGAACCACGGGCCCGCCCTCAGGCCCCGCGACTCGTTGATCTCGATATACGGTGTGTGGGGCGGGTCCTGGCGGTTCTCCGACCAGCCCAGGTACCCGCCCGCACCGGCGATCTGCTGCGTGCGGCCCGACAGCATGGCCGCCCAGTCGAGCATCCAGCCGCCCACGAGCACGCCGTTCTGGTACGGCAGGTTCTCGAAGTGGTCGGGCGGCGCCACCTTGGGTGCTATGGCGGCGAGGTGGGGTGGCGCAGTGCTGGCCGTCCACCACTGCGTCCATCCCAGGTACGATCCGCCGATCATCCCAACTTTGCCGGTACACCAGGGCTGTGCCGCGATCCACTCCACCAGGTCGTGACCATCGGTCTTGTGGAGCGCGTTGAAGGTGTCCCACTCGCCCTCCGAGTCGTAGCGTCCGCGCACGTCCGCAGCCACGACCGCATACCCCCGCGCCGCGAACCACTCGGCGCTGGACCGCGATCCATTGTTGTCGTAGGGGGTCGAGGTCAGGATGGCGGGCACGGGTCCGTCCGCTCCGGCCGGTGCGTATATGTCGACGGATAGCTCGACACCGTCCCGCATCGGCACGAGGACGCCGCGGGTGACCTCCACGTCGTAGTCCGCGCCCGAGTATTCGCCGGCATCCGGCGCCTCCGAGTCTTCTGGACTGCTGGGCGCCTGTGTCGCCGGTCCGCACGAGTTGACCGCAACAAGTGCGATCAATGTGTAAACTATACGTGACATATTGTAATCTTTTCTTTACATTTGTGGCGAGGTTTCCACCGGCCTCTACAGGTTCGGGTTCGAGTCTTTCTCTCTGCGCGGGATCTGCATGCATGTAGTCGTGCCGTACGTGTTCCCGTCGTATGGGTGCGTTCCCGTGGCGAAGGGCAGGTCATGGCGCAGGAAGTCGTACAGCCTGCGGCCCTCCAGGTACAGTTCCCGGTAGCGTTCCTCCATCACCTGTGCCATGACTTCGGCACGGTCGTTCACATCGGCGGGCTCGTACGCCGGCAGGCCGGCTGCCGCGTGGAAGCCGTTGACGATGTCCACCGCGGTCTGGCCAAGCTCGATCTCGGCGATGATCAACTGCGCTTCGGCCGCGTTGGCAATCGCGATGGGGCTGGTCCAGGAGGGGTACTTGTGGATATGCCGGAGCGGCGAGCCATCCTGCCCGATGCCCGCGAGCGTGCTCTCCACCCGCGGATCGACCACCCCGCCGAACGCCAGGTTGTCTCCGTCCAGGGTCGGCTGTCCGTTCTCGTCGTTGAACTCGGGCGAGAGGAATCCGTCCACGTGGTTGTGCTGGTAGATGCGGTTGTAGCGGTAGAGGTCCGCAGCCGAGTAGTTGGCGTCGTAGCGGAACCCCGCCGGCACTGCCGACGCGTCCGACATGGCTCCGGAGGTGTCGCCAAGATACAGGCGTACTCCCGCGCGCCGGATCTGCGCGGCCGTGGCCAGGTCGCTGCGTCCGGCTGCCTGGGCCAGCGACATCGCCTCGCTCAGCGCCGATTCGGCGCTCTGCAGCATCTCGGTCTGCGACATCAGAGGTCCGACGTCGATCGTCATCTCGCAGAAGGCCTCGCCCAGGATGGCGCGCGAGAACGCGCCGTAGGTCGCAACCGTGGCGATCTTCTCGGCTCGCCCGGGCACGTCACCGTCGCCCCACTCCTCAAGTCGCGTCCGGGACGATTCGGCCGACACGCGGGCCTTCTGCACCGGCGTGAACACCCCGTATCCGAAGTTGCCGTTGCAAAGGGCCACGTCGCGGTCCTGACCGATCTTGCGGTGGTCCCACTCGGTCATCACCAGCCAGCCGGAGCTGTGCCTGAGCTCGTCGGTCAGCTGTCCGCTGGCGGCCACGAACTGGCTGAACGCGCACTCGAACTCGCCGATGGCGCTGTTGACCAGCACTTCGGCCACCGACGGGTTTTCGAGGTTCTCGGCCGCGACCTTGGTGGGCAGGTCCACCTGCAGGAGGTCTTCGCACGCCGTGTTGAAGGAAGCCAGCAGGAGCGTGGTCACGGCCACCGTGACTCGCCGCGAACCCTTTTTCTCATGGGTCAACATCATCTATTCTCCCCGTTTGTGTGCGGTGTCGGTCAGTAGCTGAGTCGCAGGGTCACGCCCACGGTGGTTGCGGGCGGCATGGACGTCTGGTGGTAGGCTCCTCCCTCACGCAAGGCGTGCCACTGCCGCGTGAGTTCGACATCGATCTCCCTGCGTCCGAAGGTTCCCGACTGGGCTTCCCAGAGGTTGAAGAGGTTGCGGGCCGCGATGGTCAGCGATCCGCCCGAACTGCCTGCCAGACCCGCGATGTCCTCGGACAGCGTGTAGGAGAGCGAGAGTTCGCGCAGCTTTGCCAGCCCGCCCTTGAGCACCCCTGCCTGGAGCCAGTTCCCAACGATCTCGCTCATCGCCGCAAGTTGCGCGTCCTCCCGTTCGAGAATCTGCTGCGAGTTCTGGAAGAGCAGGTGGGACGCGGCCAGGTCGCCGCTGATCTTGGTGAAACCGCCGGAGAAGTCGACGAGCGCGAAGAGCCGGAAGTTCTGGAGGAAGCGCAGCGATGTGTTGACGCCGCCGAACCAGGTCGGGATCGACGGGCCGCGATAGACCGGTTGGGCCATCGCGCACGGCACCGTGCCGCCACCCTGCTCGGGCGTCGCCTCGCACTGGTCGTTGACGATGTTGCCGTTCGCGTCGAAGTCCGCCGAAATCACATTCTCGACGAAGATGCCGCCGATCGGCAGCCCTTCCTGGTGCCGCTGTCCGAAGAGGAAGATGGTGGGGAGGCCACCCAGGTCGACCACTTCGCTGTCGTTCGTGGCGTAGTTGAAGCCGATGTCCCAGTCGAGAAGCTCGCTGCGCACGAGCGTCGCGGTTCCCTCCACCTCGATGCCCCGGTTGTTCAGTTCGCCGACGTTGACGAACTGCGTACCGGCGAATCCGCTGGACGGCGCCACCGGGCGTGCGATGATGGCGTCCTTCGTGTCCTTGTTGTAGAAGGTGAATCCGAGCCCGATCCGGTCGTTGAACAGGCTGGCGTCGAACCCGATCTCGAGTTCTTCGCCCACTTCGGGCTGCAGGTCGGGGTTGCCGACCGCGTCGGTGGTCAGGCCGGGCTGATCGCCGCCGGCCGTGATCGGAGCGTACAACCGGCGCGCGGCGAAGACATCGGGCTGTCGTCCGGCCTGTCCCCATGCCGCCCTCACCTTGAGATTGTCGATGAAGGAGGCGTTGAAGAACGATTCCTCGCTCAACACCCAGGAACCGCTGACCTTGGGGTAGAGCACGAAGTCGTAGTTCGTGCCGAAGGCGCTGTTGTCGTCACCGCGCATGGCCGCGGTAAGGAAGAGGCGGTTGCCCCAGCTGAGCTGTTCCTGCACGTAGACGCCGAGCGTCTTGTTCTCGATGAAGTCCTCCCACCCCGTCTTGACCGCGGCCGAGGAGACCGTGCCCGGCCCGGGAGCGGGGAACTGGTCGCCCACCGCACCGAACTCGTGCGTCCTTTTCACATAGTACTGGGCCCCGAACGAGGTCTCGGAGGTCGTGCCGAACAGGGGAAGGTCGACCGTCGCCGTTGCTCCGTAGTCCACGTTGGCCTGGGTGACCGCCCGGTCCGTCGTTTCCACATGTCCGAGACTCATCGAGCCGAAGAAGTCGGCGGAACCCAGCGGCGATCTCGGCACCATGCGCCCGGAAACGGTGCTTCCGAAGTCTGCACCGCCGGTAATCCTGTGAACCAGCCAGGGGAACGGATTGTGCCGTATCGTAGTGCTGGCGATGATCCGGTCGATCCCCTCGGTGACGTCGACCGTTTCCATCGCCCAGGGCGGGGTCCAGTTCCAGCCCCGGCGGCGCTCGTCCTCGGCCGCTGCAGGTGTGCCCCAGTAGATCGAGGATACGAACTCGATGGGGAAAGGGCCGCCCCCGTTGAAGCGCGACTTGGAGCGCACGAAGCCCATGTTGGTGGAGATGCTGAGCTGTTCATTCGGCGTCAGTTCCAGGTTGGCACGTGCCGAGTACTTGTTCTGGTGGTTCCAGTCGACGAATCCCTCGTCCCGGTCCATCTGCGCGGACACGTAGTAGCGAATAAGGTCGGTCCCGCCGCTGGAGGAGATCCCGTAGGTCTGGTCGTGCCCGTAGTTGAACGGGATTCCATGGCCGAGCGCCTGCTCGGACCTCAGCACCTCGAACTTGCGCACACCGCTCGGGAGCATCTCACAGTTGGGGCACGCGGCCGTGCCCTTGTCGTATACGGCCGGCCAGCGACCGACCGCGTTCGACAGGTAGGACACTCCCTGCCTGACGGTCACTTCCCACTGCGGAGCGCCGGCACTGCCGCGCTTGGTGGTGATCTGGATCACCCCGGCCGAAGCTTCGGTTCCGTACAGTGTGGCTGCCGCCGGGCCCTTGATGACCTCGACGCTCTCGATCTCTTCGGGGTTCAGGTCGTTGAGACGGCTGACCGCGCCCCCGCGCATCGTCCGCGTGCCCTGGTCGCTTCCGATGCGCGCGTTCGAGTTGTTGTCGATACGCACACCGTCCACATAGACGAGCGGTCCGCTTCCCAGGCTGACGCTGCCGATGCCCCGGATCTTGACGGCCCCGCCCGTCCCGACATTGCCGGGGCCGGTAGCCATGTTCAAGCCTGCGACGTTGGAGTTCAGCAACTCCTGGATGGTACCGGATTGACCCACCCGCATGGCCTCGGTCATGTCGATCTGGGCGATCGTAGTGCCGATCGCGCGCGCCTGTGATCCGCCGGCCGTACCCGTCACGACGATCGCGTCAAGGTCGATCGCGGTTTCCTCCAGTTCGACGCGAATCGCGCTCCCGGCCGCCACGGTCTCGGTGTGGTCGCGATAGCCGATCAGCACCACCCGCAACGTCACCGTCTCCCCGGACACGTTGGTGATGAGGAATCGGCCCGATGAGTTCGTCGAGACACCCTGTCCGGTGCCCTCGACGACCACCTGAGCGGCAGCGAGGGGTTGGCCTGTGCGTGCGGACACCACCGTGCCCGTGACCACCTCCTGCACGGGCGCGGCAACCAGGGAGGCGTCAGGCACCACCAAGGCCGTGCACGCAGCGGCCAGGGTCAGGCGCCCCGCCCATAGAAGTTTCCGTAGACATTGCATGATTACACACTCCTCCCGCTGAAGGGGCCAACCGGGGCTTCCCGAACCGGGCACAGGCACGTGAAGGATCGTCGGAGCGATCGTCCTGCTTCGGCCGGTCCAGCCATGGCCAACTCCCCACGAATGCCCTGCACCAACGCGACATCCTCGTCCCACTGTTGCTCGATTCAGGCCGATCGCCGCCACCGGGACCGAGGGCGTCAGAGTCTAACGTGTACGAGTATGTATACAGATACGCAAGGTCTAAGTGTATTCAGCCCACAACAGCCCGAGCGGTTGATGGGCAGGGTGCGCACGCTGCCCGTCGAGATGTTCACGATCGAGTCTTCGCGCCTGGCCTTCATCCCCGGCACGACCGCCTTGGTTCACGGGAAGGGGCCGTAGAGGTCGACCTGCATCGTGCAGTCCCATTCGCCGTCCGCGAACCGCTCGGCGATTACCCGCCGATGCCGCTCGCTCCTCCGGCGACGACGACCGTGCGCGCCATCGATCAGCTCCTCGTGAAGCGCACGCCCCGCGCGCGGTTCGGTCGAGGCGCAACCGTCACATTAGCCGGGCGGCCCGCACTTGTGCTAATCTTTACGGCTGACAGCCGGCTTGGCGAGCAAGCCGGGCAGGATCCCGCGCACCCTGGGAAGCAATCGATGAGCAAGAAGACCGTTGACGAAGCCATTCCTGCGAGCCCGCCAACCGGGCCGGCCACTCCCGCCGCTGATGAATCCCTCGGGCGCCGGACATTCCTGGGCAAGGCTGCGACCGGCGTTGTCGGTGCGGGTCTGGTCACCGCATGCGGAAGCGAAAGCGGTGGCGGCGAGTCCGGCGCGGCCCCGGCGGTGGTTACGCAGCCACGCGTAATGTGGAGGATGGCTTCGAGCTTCCCCCGCGGCCTGGACGCGATCTACGGCTCGGGCGAGATGCTCGGCGAGATCACCTCCTCACTGACCGGAGGGCGCTTCCAGATCCGGGCCTATCCGGCCGGCGAGCTTGTGCCGGGCCTGCAGGTCATGGACGCCGTGCAGCAGGGAACGGTCCAGGTCGGCCAGAGCACCAGCTACTACTACACGGGCAAGAACCAGGCGCTCGCCTTCGACGCCGGCGTGCCGTTCGGCATGACCGCACGCCAGCAGGACGCCTGGCTGAACGAGGGCGGGGGGCTGGAGGTGGTTCGCAGCGTCTTCTCCGACTTCAACATCATTTCCTTTCCCGGCGGGAACACCGGCGGCCAGATGGGCGGATGGTTCCGCCGCGAGGTCAATTCGGCGGAAGACCTGCGCGGCCTCAAGATGCGCATTCCCGGACTGGGCGGCGACGTCATGGACCGCATGGGCGTCACGGTCCAGGTCCTGGCCGGCGGCGACATCTATCCGGCGCTCGAGCGCGGCGCCATCGACGCCACGGAGTGGGTCGGGCCCTACGACGACGAAAAGCTCGGCCTCCATCAGGCCGCGCCCTACTACTACTATCCGGGCTGGTGGGAGCCGTCGGCCTCGGTGTCATACGAGGTCAACCAGCAGGCGTGGGACCAACTCCCGAGCGACTACCAGGCGGTCTTCGAGGTGGCGGCCAAGGCCACCGCGCGGCGGATGCTCTCCTACTACGACGCCATGAACCCGGGCGCGCTGCAGCGCCTGATCGAGGGCGGCACCCAGATGCGGTCCTTCTCGGACGACATCATGTCCGTTGCGCGCACGACGATCGGCGAAATCCTGGAGGATTACGCGGCAGCCGACCAGCAGTACCGCCAGGTCTACGACCACTGGCGCAACTTCAAGGAGGCGTCCTACCGCTGGTTTGGCACGGCCGAGCTGCGGTTCGCGAGCTTCGCGTTCCCGGACGGGACGTCGGTCTAGTTCCCGCGGTCCCCCTCAGTTCACCAGCCCCGTCACCAGGCCCGGCCACTGGATGATCAGCAGCAGGCCGATCAGCTGGATGATGATGAACGGAATCACCGCACGGTAGAGGTCTGTCGTCTTCACCTCCGGGGGAGCCACACCCCTCAGATAGAATAGGGCGAAGCCGAACGGCGGGGTGAGGAACGAAGTCTGCAGGTTCATGCCGATCATGACGCCGAACCAGACGAGATCGATCCCCAGCAGCGCGGCCGCCGGGGCCAGCAGCGGGATGATGATAAAGGCGATCTCGAAGAAGTCCAGGAAGAATCCGAGGATGAAGATCACCAGGTTGGCGACGAGAAGCAGGCCGATGTGGCCGCCAGGCAGATTGGTCAGCAGATCCTCGATCCAGATGTCGCCGTAGAGGCCGCGGAAGACCAGCGCGAAGGCGGTCGACCCGATGAGCAGGAACATCACCATCGTGGTCAGCTTGGTCGCGCCGATGCACGCCTCGCGCAGCACCTTCAGCGACATTCGGCGGCGCGCCGAGGCGAGCAGAATCGCGCCGACCGACCCGATCGCTCCCGCCTCGGTGGGCGTCGCCACTCCCGCGAAGATCGACCCCAACACGATGAGGATGAGCGCCAGCGGCGGGAACATCACCACCGCGACCCGTCGCATCAGCGTGCCGAGATCGACATCCGTCATCTCGCGGGGAAGGGCGGGCGCGGCTTCCGGCTTCACGATGGCGACCCCGCCCACGTACATCGCGTACATTGCCGCCAGCATGAGTCCCGGAATGAGTCCGCCGATGAACAGGTCGCCCACCGAGATGCCGAGCTGGTCCGCGAGCACCACCAGCACGATGCTGGGCGGAATGATCTGCCCGAGAGTCCCCGAGGCGAGAATGACTCCGGAAGACAGCCGTGCCGAGTACTTGTAGCGCAGCATGACCGGCAGCGAGATGCTGCCCATGGCGACGACGGATGCTCCGACAACTCCCGTCGCCGCCGCCAGCATCGCCCCCACCACAACCACCGCAAGCGCCAGACCACCGTGATGCCGGCCAAACAGCGTGCCGATCGTGGTCAGCAGGTCTTCCGCCAGCTTCGCCTTCTCCAGCACAAGTCCCATGAAGATGAAGAACGGGACCGCGAGGAGCACGTAGTTCGACATCACCCCGAAGATCCGCTCCGGCATGGCGAACAGGAGGTGCCAGTCGAAGAAGCCGAGCTGCACCCCGATGAACGCGAAGATCAGCGACGCCCCGCCCAGCGCGAACGCGACCGGATACCCGCTGAAGATGATCAGGAAGACCACCACGAACATCAACGGAGCGAGGATGTTCGTTTCCATCTAGAGGCCGATTCCTCCGGCGTGTGCCTCAGAGGTCTCCCCGTCCTCGTTCCCGGCGTCTCCGCCGCGCCTCAGGATCCGGATATCCTTGATCAGCTCCGATACTCCCTGTGCGATCAGAAGCACGAAGGCGACGATGATCACCGCCTTGAGCGGGTAGCGCGGCAGTCCGCCGGGATCCGGAGACGCTTCGCGCACCGCCCACGAGGCCTGAATGGAGGGCCAGGAGACCCACAGCACGAAGACGGAGAACGGCAGCAGCATGAGGACCGCCCCGACGACGTTGATCCAGGCGCGCGCGCGGGTCTGCAGTCGACCGTAGAGCACGTCGACGCGAACGTGCGCGTTCTCCTTGAGCGCAAACCCCGCGCCGAGCAGGAAGATCAGCGAGAAGAGGTACCACTGCAGTTCCAGGTAGAGATTGGAACTGAGGTTGATCCCGATGAAACGCCCGAGGTAGCGGACGATGGCGTTGTAGGCGCCGATCAGGACCATCGCCAGCGCCAGCCAGGAGATGAACCTCCCCAGGCCGGTGGTGACCCGGTCGACGACGCGGGTGTAGGGGTTGTCGCTCATGTCGCGATCAGACTATCACGCGGCGGGCTTGGTCAGCAAGCTTCGCCCCGTCATTTGGCGCGGCTGGGGTATTCCCATTAGCCAGAGGACGGTGGGGGCCACGTCGGCGAGTATCCCGTCGCGGACGGCATGGCGCCGGGAGCCCGGCGGCGAGGAAAGGATCAGCCGGACCGGACCGGTGGTGTGGGCCGTGAATGGGGTTCCGTCCTCGCACAGCATCCTTTCGGCATTGCCGTGATCGGCAGTGACCAATCCGGTACCCCCCGCCCGCGACACGGCCTCGAGAACCCGCCCCACACACGCGTCCACGGTCTCCACCGCCGCGACCGCCGCCGGGATGCTCCCCGTGTGGCCCACCATGTCCGCGTTGGCGTAGTTGACGAGGATGAAGTCGTGGCGCCGTTCGCTGATGTGCACAAGCAGCGCGTCCGTAAGTTCGAGAGCGCTCATCTCGGACTTTAAGTCATACGTCGCAACTCTCGGCGATGGAATGAGATGACGGTCTTCCCCAGAGAAGGGTTCTTCGACACCGCCGTTGAAGAAATAGGTCACGTGCGGGTACTTCTCCGTCTCGGCCATGCGGAGCTGTGTGCGCCCGGCCTCGGCAAGCACCGCGCCCAGAACGTTGTCGAGGGTGCGGGGCGGGAAGAGGACCGGGTGGGGGAATTCGTCCTCGTAGCGGGTCATCGCGACATAGTTGGCGAATGTGCCGCGTGGGCGGTCGAAGTGGGGGAACGCGTCTTCGGTGAGGGCGGCAGTGAGTTGGCGGGCCCGGTCGGCGCGGAAGTTGAACGAGAGGATCCCATCTTGCGGCTGGATGCCCGCCCCTCCTATCACGACCGGCGGCAGGAACTCGTCGGTCGTGCGGTCTTCGTAGCAGCGGGCCACATACTCGGACGCGCGTTCGGCGGGGGGTCCGGACCCTTCGGCGATTGCGCGGTAGGCCCGCTCGGTGCGCCGCCAGCGCCGGTCCCGGTCCATCGCGAAGTAGCGGCCGCACACGGTTGCGATTTGGGCGCGCAGCCACCGGGCCGGCTCCTCGTCGCTTGTCGGGCTCTTCCCGCCTTCGTCGCGGCCGCCCATGCCCGCCTGCAACTCCTCGATCCAGGCCAATCCCGAGGTCGGCGATGTGTCGCGCCCGTCCGTGATGCAGTGGACGCGGGCCGGGACGCCCACGCGCTCAGCCCAGTCGAGGAGCGCGTGCAGGTGCGAAATCTCGCTATGCACTCCTCCGTCCGAGCACAGGCCGATCAGGTGCAGCGCTCCGCCGCTGGCCCGCAACGTGTCCGCGAGCGCCGCCAGTTCGCGGAGGGCGAAGAACGACCCGTCGCGGATCGCCGCCGAGATCCGTGTGACGTCCTGATGTACGATCCGGCCCGCGCCGAGGTTCAGGTGGCCGACCTCGGAGTTGCCCATCTGTCCGGCGGGCAGGCCGACTGCCTCGCCGGAGGTGGCGAGCATGCTCCAGGGGCACTCCGCGAGCAGCCGGTCCCTCACCGGCGTGCGAGCCATGGCCACGGCGTTGCCCCAGCGTTCGACCTCCTGCGGATCGGTCGGCCCCACGCCCCAGCCGTCGCAGACGATGAGGACGACGGGCTTCCTGCTATCGTTCATGAGGGAACGGTGTAGGATGTGCGGTCGGGGATTCGATGGAGGTCGCCGAAGCTGCGGGACGCGGTTCCGTGCGGTGACCAATCTAACAGGAGAGCGGCGGACTCTTGAGCGACGCCTGGAGAACCAGCCTTGACCTGGAAGGCCGGCCCGCAGCGCGGGTGGACTGGCTGCCGGCGGCTCCAACCGCTGACCTTGCAGCGCACCGGCCCTGGCGCGAGGCCGTGGGTCCGGCGAGGGTCGGCAACGTACGGGTCGGCAACGCCGTGCCTGCTGCTCCCGCCGCTCCCGTGCATTGGCCTCTTGCCGTGGTGGTGTGGAACGCCCGCGTAGGTGGCGGAGCGATTCGGGCCTTTTGGGACCACCTTCCGACAGGTGGGCTGACGGTGCTCCTGTTGCAGGAAGTCTTTACCACGGGGGCCAGCCTGCCCGAGCCCCCCGCCGATGCGTGTTGGGCTGCCCGAATCGCTGACCGACCGAGGGACGAGAGGCGCATCGACATCGTGAATCTCGCGCGAGAGACGGGCCTGTCGTTGCTGTACGTGCCTTCCATGCGGAACGGTGGCCCCGACGGCGACCCTCCAGAAGATCGGGGGTGTGCGATCCTGGCCAACGTCCCGCTCGAACGACCCCGCGCCGTCGAGCTTCCGTTCGAGCGTCAGCGCCGCGTGGCGGTCGCCGCCAGCGTGTGCATCGGCGACCACACGATCGACCTCTGTTCGGTACACCTGGATAACCGGGCGCCGTGGCGCCGAGTGTGGCGGACTTTGGGAGCCGCCCGCCACCGCCAGATGGCCGGGCTTCTTGGGGTCTTTCCCGCGGACCACCGCGCGCATGCGCATGTCCTCGGCGGCGACCTCAACACATGGGTCGGTGGTCGCCGCGAGGGTGCCTATCGACTTGCCAGACAGCATTTTCCACTGCCCGCGCACCCAGACTCCAAGCCGACGCATCACTTTGAGATCGGCGGCTGGTTGCGGCATTCCGACCACCTCATGTTCCGGCTGCCTTCGGGGTGGCGCGGCGAATACCGTCGTCTGGACGACACGTTCGGGTCGGACCACTATCCGCTGGTGGGGAGCGTGGGCCCCGAGTCGGATCGCATGGGCTGAGACACTGCATGGACGGGGAATCGAAGAGAACCGAACCGAGGCCGAGTCGGGCCGTTGCATCGTCGATACCCGGCCTGGCCGTGATCGCACTGGTGCTGGCTGCCTGGTCCTGTGGAGATGCAGCAGAAGAGTCAGGAACCCCGCCGGTTGCTTCTCTGTCGCCTGATCCGATCTGGGCCGTTGGCAGCGCCAACGGTCCCGACGCAGAGATCTTTTCGCGGATATCGGGCGCGAGGCGGTTGGCGGACGCCAGTGTTGTCGCAGGCGTGGAAGGGTTCCACGAGATCCGGAAATTCGGGCCGGATGGCGTCCTCCGCTGGACGGCTGGTCGCCGGGGTGTCGGACCAGGCGAGTTCGAACGGCTGCAACTCCTGCGAGGGTGCTCCGGAGACAAGGTTGTCGCCTATGACCGAAGCACCTTCAGGGTTACGGAGTTCGATCATGACGGCGAGCGGTTGGCGACGTGGCAGGTGCCCTCCGGCGAGGGTGCTCCGTACGAGGTGACGTGCGCGCCCGACGGAAGGATCATCTACTTCCCATGGGGTGAATTCCCGTCGGAGCCCGGGATCGTACGATGGCAGGTGCCCATTTTGTGGAGTTCCCGTGACACGCGGGGTCCGGAACTCATCAGAGACGAAGTGCGAGGGTTGGAGCGAGTTCTGGACCCGGACGGCGGCGGCTATTGGGAGCGCCCGTGGTCCAGAAGATTGGTGTTTGGAGCGACCAATGAGGGCGTGTGGATCGGGACCAGCGACGACTACATGCTGGAGTTCGTGGGGTGGGACGGGGTGGTCCGCGATACGCTCGCATGGTCGGGTGAGGACCGGACGGTGACCCAGGCGGACATTGACCAGCTGCGGGATGAGTTGACCGAGGGCGATGACGAGGCGGAGAAGGCCCGATTCCTCAGGGAAGGCTGGCCCGACTTCGAGAGCGTGCTGCCCACCACTGTGCCGGCGTACTCTCGTCTTCTTGTCCTGGATGACGGCACCGTCTGGGTCGGGCAGTGGGATGGCTTCGTGTGGCTTCCGCGGCTTCCCGGGCACCCCGGAAAGCGCTGGGATGTCTTCGATCCGTCCGGCGACCGAATTCGCCAGGTGATTATCCCGACGAGCATGCGCCTCCTGGACGCCGGTGAAGACTGGGTCCTGGTGGTGATCCGGGACGCCTTTGGCGTGCAGACGCTCGCCGTCCACGAATTCAGCTGAGGCAAGCGAAGCTGCGGCTACTTGACGAGGGTCGCTCAACGCTGTGTCGCCCCAACCCTGACGTTACGGCGGTGTCGTTCAAGATCGGATCTCCTTTTACTCCTTGAGCTTACGGGATTGCTAGGCCCTATTCTCGCTGTTTGACTCCCGCCGATTCGTGAGCCTCAGTTTCGAGGTCTCCGGCGGGCGTCCAGTGCCTTCCGAAGCTGTCCCTCGTCGGCTCGCTGATAGCACTCAAGCACCGTCTTGGCGGTCTTCCAACCGCCCAACTCGCAGAGCACCTTGAGCGGCTGATCCATCAGGTCGGAAGCAAACTTCCGCCTCAGCGAGTGCCAGCCCCTCCCGCGCCTCGGTTCGAGCCCCGCCAGCGTCTGGGCTCTGTACCACCAAGCTCGCACCAACGAGCGGCCCGCGCACTTCGCGGCATCCATCGGCGCGGGCAGCACCGGAGCGTCCTCATGCCCCGAACTCCTCTCTCGCGCCTCCTCAAGGACGGCCAGCGCCTCGACCGTCACCGGCGTCCGGTGCTCGTAGCCTGTCTTCTCGTGCTCGGCTCTCCACCGCACCACGCCACCCTCGAAGTTGATGTCCGAGAACCGGAGTTGACGGATGGCCCCGATTCGGTGTCCCGTCTCGTGAGCGAGCACGAGGGCGACGCGGAAGCGCCAGTCCACCTCTTGGGACACCCCAAGAAGCGCCTGGTACTCCTCCTCGGACAACACCACTCGGGTGGGGTTCTTCTCCGTGGGCGTCCTGAGCCCCCTCAGCGGATTCGACGCGAGCAGGAGCTTGCCCCGCTCGTCTCTGGACTTGGACGCCCAGTTGAGCACGGCGATCAGGAACTTCAGGTCGTGCTCGATGGTCCGGTCGGACACCGGCCTTCCGCTCGGCCCGACTCTGCCCGACCGCCGCGCCTTGATGAACCGGTCCCAATCGCGCTGCGATAGCGTCTCGGGACTCCGGCCCCTTCCGAAGAACCGAAGGAACATCCTCGTCGCCGCCCGGTCGGAGCGCTGGGACGCCTCCGCCTTCGTGGGCGTCACCTCCTCACCGTAGATTTCAAACAGCTTGTCCAGCGTGAGCGGCTCGGGCTTGGCCTCCGCCTTGCCGTTCGGTGCGTCGATGAACCCGGCGGCAAACTCGTCCGCCTGCCTCTTCGCGCGCCTCCAGTCGCGGTGTTTGAGCGACCGGGTGAGCCTTCGGCCGTTTTCGCGCCACTCCAACTGGTACAGGCCGGTCTTCGGGTCCGGGAACACCCTCACCCGGTTCCGGCCCCATTCGCCGGCGCCATAGCTCCGGCGGCCTCTTCTCGTGCGTGCCATCATTCGATTCCTCTCGATTCGATGGACTGCACGATCTGCGCGCACGGAATCTCGCGGAGACAAGGCATCTCCGCCAGCCGGAGTCTTGTCCAACGGCAAGTGAGCCCGAACGCGGGGCCGGTTTCCAGCGGGAAGTGAGCCTGAAGGCCGGGGCGAAGAGATCATTGGAGGATGATCGTGACACTTCGCACCGAACGACTTCGCACCCTCGAACAGGTCCGGGCCTTCCTGGACGGCAATGAACCGGCGGACTTCGAGCTCGCCGACCGCACCTCGGCCTACGCCTTCGTGCGCCGCACGCTGGTCCGCTTCGAGTACCACGGCCTCGGGCGACCGGACAAGGGACTGGTGAAGCGGTTCATCGAGAAGGTGACGGGCTTCTCCCGCGCCCAGGTGACCCGCCTCGTCCGACAGCACCGCCGGACCGGGAGCATCCGCGATCACCGCCGCAAGCCCCCGGCCAACGCCTTCCAGCGCCGCTACACGCCCCACGACGCCGCGCTGCTCGCCGAGGTCGACGAAGCCTTCGGCCAGCCCTCCGGACCCGCCACCAAGGTGGTCCTGCAACGCATGCACGAGGTCTACGGCGACGAACGCTTCGCGCGCCTCGCCTCGATCTCCAACGGCCACATCTACAACCTCCGCAAGACCCGTGCGTACCGGACCGGCCGCCTCACCTTCCGCAAGACCCGGCCCACCCCGGTCCCCATCGGGGTCCGCCGCAAGCCGCGGCCGGACGGCAGGCCCGGCCATCTCCGCGTCGACACCGTCCACCTCGGCGACCGCGAGAGGCGCAAGGGCATCTACCTCATCAACGTGGTCGACGAAGTCACGCAGTTCCAACACCTTGGAGCCGTGCCGCGCATCACCCACCACTTCCTCGTCCCGCGCCTCGAAGCCCTGCTGTCCGCCTTCCCCTTCGCCATCCACGCCTTCCACGCCGACAACGGCAGCGAATACGTCAACGGCCGCGTGGCCGCGCTGCTCAACCAGCTCCACATCGGCGTCTTCACCAAGTCCCGGCCCCGCCACCCCAACGACAACGCGCTGGTCGAGACCAAGAACGGCAGCGTCGTCCGCAAGTGGCTCGGCCACGTCCACGTCCCCCACGCCCTCGTCCCCCGGGTCAACGCCTTCCTCCACGACCACCTCTGCCCGTTCCTCAACTTCCACCGGCCCTGCCTCTTCCCCACCGAAGTCACCAGCCCCAGCGGCCGAGTCAGGCGGCGCTACCGGCAACAGGACGTGACCACGCCCCACGAGCGCTTCAAGGCCCTGCCCGGCGCCGAAGCCTTCCTCCGGCCCGGCGTCACCCTCGGCGCCCTCGACCAACTCGCCGCCGCAACCACCGACCTCGCCGCCGCCCAAGCCGTCCGCCGCGCCCGCGACGAACTCTTCCGCACCATCGGCCAAGCCGGCAACTCCGCCGCGTGATCCGACTCGCGCCGACCGCTGGCTCGCCGGAGACCCTCCTGCTTCCCGGCCATCCTCCGGCTCGCCGGTTGCCTCTCTCCAACGTTCAGGGAGATAATCAAACCCCATCAACTGCCACCTGCTCCGGGCTCCGGCCTCACCTCTCGCGCCTCCCCCGGTTCAGGCTCATCTCCGTATTGGAAAAGACTGCCGGTCGCCGCCCGCGGGGGCCGGGATGCTTGCTTTACAGGTCGCGGAAGGCGTGCCAATATCGTGGCGGAATCCCGAACGGCATCGAGATACGGAGAGATCCCCATGCAACGGCGCACGATCTCCGACGCGGTGCTCGGTGAGATCATTACACGCGCTTGGGAGGGCGAGACGTTCGCCCGCATCGCTCGCGATCTCGGCGTGCCGCCATACCAGGTTGGAAGGATCGCGATGCGCGAGGGCGGTTTCCCCACCAGAGCCGAAATGATCCGATTGCAGGGCGATGCGATCTGCGCGGCCTACCAGCAGAGCGGCAGCATGGCGGAGGTTGCGAAGCGGTTCGCGCTTTCGGAACAGGCCCGTCTCGAACACGCTGCACACGCGTGGTGTTCGGAGGCGAAAGCCGAGGCGAAGGTAGCGGTGCCAAGCCTGACGAGAACCGTGCTTGCAGCATTGGCTCGTTGCCGATCCAGAAGTGCACATCGACATTGGGGTCGTTGTGCACGGGAAAGGCGCTCGGACGTGAACACGACGACGATGCCGCAAGTGTCTGGCGTCGTTGTGTTTGTGCCGCCGCCGCCGGGGCGGCGGTGACGCGCGGGCGCTTGCGCCCGTTGCCGGGAGCGACCCCGGTGTTCGGCATGCCTCGCACGCCACGGCGGCGGCTGGGATGTGCACGGCCATCCCACCCTCGCCTCGGGTCGCTCCCGGACCAGCAGTCCCGTGCGGGAAGGCCACCGGTCAGCCGAATAGAGACCCGGTTCCCGAACCTATCCGTCGGGCCGGAGTCACGCGCCATCGGTGCCGCCGCGTCCGTTGCCAGACTCGGTGGCGCGCCGCTTCCTCCCCGCAACCGGAGTTGGCTTGCACGGGTGCCGGATCATCCATTAGGATCCTCCCGCCATGCGACAGAACAAGCCAAAGCTCAAAGAGCCGGGACCAACGTGGAGGCGTTCGCTCGTCAGGACCGCGTGCCTCGTCTTCGGCCTTCTGACGATCCGCGTCGTGGCGCTTCAGGCCTACACCATAACGTCCGACTCCATGGAGCCGACGCTGTCGGCGGGGGACTTCCTGCTCGTCAACAAGGCCGCGCTCGGCTCGCGGATTCCGTTCACCGACATCCGCATCCCCGGCTACTCGGAGCCCGAGAGAGGGGAGATCCTGGTATTCGATCCCCCGCACGAGGACACGCTCGCCGTCATCAAGCGGCTTGTCGGCATGCCCGGCGACACCTTGGAGATGCGGGACAAGACCCTGTACCTGAACGGGCGGGCGCTGGACGAACCATACGTGCTGCACACCGATGGGGAATCCGATTCCTCCGCGGCCCCGATGCTGTGGCAGCAGGAGATCCTCGTCGATGGTCCGAGGGAGAACTACCGGCCGACCCGCGACACATGGGGTCCCCTCGTGATCCCCGACGGGCGCTACTTCATGCTCGGCGACAATCGGGACGCGAGTCTGGATTCGCGCACCTGGGGGCTACTGGAGCGCTGGCGCTTCGAGGGACGGATCATCGTGCGCTACTTCTCCTACAACCGGGATTCCTACCGGCCATTCCCGTTCATCCGCGAAATACGCTGGAGGCGGATCGGAACCCGACCCCGATGAGCGTCGCCGGATCGCACTCCGCCCGGATGCGGTGTCGAACACCGCAAGAACAGGTAGCTCCGCCCTTCCGGTCGGGGAACGGGGTGTTCCGCCGCGTCGAACTGGCGCTCGTACTCGCCTTCCCGCGTAGGGATTGCTGGTTTGGGAGCGACCCGAAAGGGTCGGGGGCAGGGGTGCGCAAACACACCTGCCCCCGAACCCGTACCGAGCCCTCGGCGAGGGGGGTCGCTACCGACCACGCCCCCTCGGCCAGTGTGCCATGGGCGACCGGGCGGCGGAGCCGCAAGACGTTGCCGCGCCACTGGATGAACGATAGCCTCGATGCGCATCGCCGGAGGCCTGAAGTGCGCATCGGACCCCCACGTCGTTTGCGCGCTCAGGTACGGCCCCAAGTCGGAGCGCGGGTCGCCGTCCAACCCGACTCCGGCGAACTGCAACCCCTTGCCCGGCGGCTGCGCGGCTATGCACAGCCCGCGCCCGATCCCGCCTTCGAGGACGGAGCCGGGAATCGTGCCGACTCGGACGACGGCGGCCAATCGGTTCGGCGACCCGCAGAAGTCACTACGGTTTCCGGAGAGGTCGAGTTTCGGCGGCGCTCAGGGGGGCGCCGTCGCCGTTGGGGTCAGAGGGGGCACAGCCCCCGCCAGCCTCCGCAGGGGACTCACGGAGTGTGGCCACGCTTGGCGAAGCACCGCGACTGCACGCTTCATCCGCCCCTGGCTCGTGCGGTCCGGCTCGTCTGCCGAGTCGAGGAAGACGACAACGGCTCGGTTCCGCCGGCCATCTCCGTGGCCGCACTGGCCAAACGGGTCGAACGCCACCCTGCGAAACTCGGTTATCTCTGGAAGACCAGAATCCCGTCGCGCTGCACCATGCGCCAGACGATCCAGTGGAGCGCTCTTCTTTGGGCGATTCGCAACCGGAATGATCGCACTTGGAATGACATCGCGAGAGAGATCGGCATCACCGGGAGGACGCTGGGACGCTACAGCCAGGACCTCGCGCAGGCGCCACTCCACAGGACCGCCACCGATGATCCTGCCCAGTTCACACGTCGGTTCACGGAGTGGTGGTCCCGGGTCCGCAACAAATGAGTGAGGCTGGCCGAATTGGGATTGACGTTTTTCCCATCCAACTCCGCAGCTTCGGGTGGCGGCTCAAGCTGTATCCGACACGCGCACAGGCGGAGCGCTTCGAACTTTGGGTGAGATCGGGCACCGAACTCCGCAACATGCTGGTCGAGCGCGACAGGGACTGCTACAGGAGGACGGCCAAGCGGCTGACGCGGCGAGAGCTGCAGGAGGTCGTGTACGAGTTCGCCGAGGCTCACCCCGATCTCGATTGGCCTGCGCACTGCCGCAACCAGCACGCGCGGGACCACGACACCGCCATGCGTCGAGCGTTCGACCGGATAAGGGCGGGCAAGCGGGGCGCGGACGTGGGGTGGCCCACGTTTCGACGTGGACGGCCGGCAACGATCTACGTGCATAATCAGATGCTGCTGGTGAGCGAAGAAGCGAGGTACGTGAGGTTGTCGAGGGCGCGGCACGGGTGGACCCGCTACCGGGGCGCGATTCCGAAGGGCGTGATCCTCTCGGGCAGGGTTCGGCGTGCCGGTTCCGGCTGGGCGCTCACGCTTTCGATGAGGGCTCCGCTACCCAAGTACGTCGAGCCGGTCCGGGAGAAGTGTGACGTGATGCTCGAGCGGGGCGGATCGGTCAGGGTGACGGACGGCGCCGCAACCGTGTGGTTCCCGGGCGTGTCGCAGAATCGCGAGCAGGCGAAGCGGCAGGCGAGGCTGGCGCGGCGCGTCAGGAGGCGATCGTGGCGGTGCGGGGAATGCGGCGCCCTGATGAGGAGCGACGTGCGATCCGGCCTCCTTGCCCGGGACAAGCGGCAGGCGCCGTGCGGTCACTGGATCGTGGACTACGTGAAGACGGAGCGGTTGAAGCGTGCGGAAGCGGCGCTGTGGAGGGTGCGTCGGCGGGGCTGGAACCGTGCGAAGGACGCGGCCCACAATACGACGGCCGTGCTCGTGCGCACGTATGGCGGCATCAACGTGGTCGGAAGGCCAGCGGACTCCGTGGCGGCCACGGAGCTCGAGCGCCAACTCGACTACAAGGGCGCGTGGCGCGGGAGGACGGTTACGAAGAACGGTACCGCCGCGTAAGGCGGAAACCGGCCCTCTTCGCGAGGGCGGACGGACGTGGAGACGCCCATGTCGGGGGTCCGCGAAGCGTCAATCCTAGCTGTGGACTTTCGCGGTCACGGTTGGCGAGTACGATTTTGCCCTCCCAGTCGTGCCGCATCCATGGTGCGGCGAGTGCGACCTGGTGCGACCTCGGGGGACGTTACGAGGCTGGTTTGGCTCTTCGTAAGGGTTTTCGAGCACATTGTCAGCTTTTGCTACTGCTGGCCCGTCGAAGGGGTGCGAACCGTATTTGCGCTAACTTCTTTTCCCGTCAACGACTTCCAAGGATTGAAGCGTGCGTGGCATCATCCTTGCTTTGACGTGAAGGGCCGATGCACTCCCGTCCGCGGCTGAATGGGGGAACCCGGACTGCGTCGGACGGCCAGACAGAGCGAAAGGTGACAAACGGAGGGGTGTCGCCGTGCGGGCGGCGGCCTTCCGCCTTCATTCGGTTGCGACCCCGGACAGCCACTCGGTGAAAACGGTTTCGACCCAGCCTGGGGGGCTGTTCTCCCCCAGGTCCGTTAGGCTGCACCGGGCGAGTTTCTGGCTGTATCGTTGCAGTGTCTGTAGGCTGAGGCCGGCCGTGTGCGCCATGTCCCTCCAGGTGCTGCCATGCTCCCGGTTGCGAACCGCCCACAGGAGAACGCTCCACTGGATCATCTGGCGCATGGTGCAGCGCAACGGGATCCTGGTCTTCCAGAGATAACCGAGTTTCGCAGGGTGGAGGTCGACCCGCTTCGCCAGCTCGGCTACAGAGGTGGCCGGCGGAACCGGGCCGTTGTCGTCGTCCTCGACCCGGCATACGGCGTCGACCGCGCGGGCAAAGGCCGGGGTCAGCGGGCGTTCATTGAGCAGCCACAGCCCCAACGCACGAAGGGTCTGGCCGGGCTCGACGTTGCCGGACATCAGGGTCTGGTCTTCCCTTATCTCTTCGATCCGCAGCGGCTTGAGCGCCGGGAGCAAGCGCTTCCCCCGGCCCTTCACCCTGTCGAGCAGCTTGGGCAGGCCTTCCTCGATCTCCTCGATCCACCCCACATGGAGCCGGTGGCCCTCGATGTCCCGGAGTTTCCTCAGATTGTCGAACGTGACCCGTGTGACCACGATGCAACTCGGCCCGCGCCGCCTGTCGAGTTGGAGCGTGGTCTTGAGCAGCCGCACGAGTGTCGCAGTGCATTCGAGGGCTCCGACGATCACGATCTCCGGCGTTTCGGTCGTCATCAGCAGGCGGAACTCGCTCGGGCTCGTTGCCGTCCGGTGCACCAAGCCGGAGAGGTGGCCCGCTATGATTTGCTCCAGGCCCCGGTGGCGGGTGTGCACGACGATCACGCCTTGATCGTAGACATCTCAAGCGTCTCGCGCTATAGGTCTCCCCCGTGTTCCTCGCCGAAAAAACGGGTGACGCCCCCCCACTACGCAGAAGGACGCCCACCCCAGTCCATGGACGTTGTGAGCGACCCTATCCCTTTATCCCGCTCGCGAGCGGGAAAATCCCTGCCCATGCCATGCTCGCGGTTCGCGCTGGGGGGGTCGGAAATCCTTACAGGTAGTAGCAAAATCCGACGGCCAGGCGGCCTTCTTTGGACTGTCTTCGGGCTGTTTTGGCCATTCGGGGCCTGTCGGGGCTGTTTCCGGCATTGGCACGCTGCTTGCGCTACACTTGGGGACATGGAAATCCCTTTTCTCCGTCCCCCTGTCCGGTTTCCGGTTTCGGGGGCGTGGACATATGATCTTTCGGCCCACTCGGGGCCGGATTCATTTCATTCCAACCGAAAGGACAGTGGAATGAGAAGCAGATTCAGGCAGTACCTTGCGATGGCAACGGTGCTCGCCCTTCCGATCATCGCCGCGTGCGGAGAGGACGTCATGCCTCCTCCGCCGACGGGCTCCATCGTGGGCCAGGTGTCGATCGAGGGCATGGGGATCGACGGTGTAACCGTCTCCCTTAGCAACGGGGCCTCCACTGCTACGGCTGGCGGCGGGAACTACCGCTTCGACACCGTGGAGCAGGGCCCCTATACGGTGACGATCAGCGGATTCCCCGCGGACGCCAGCTTCGACGCAACCTCAGCTCCCGCCAGCATCGGCGACACCGGCGGGACGACCACCGTGGACTTCCGCGGCACCTATATCCGCACCGCAGCCATTATGGGGACGGTCACGGTGGAGAAAATGGGCCTTGGCGGCGTCACTGTCAGGCTGTCGGGAATGGCGGACCACCAGGACGTGACAGACGACGCCGGCCAGTTCTCGTTCACCGGGCTTCGGGCCGGTACGTACTCGGTCGAGATCTCCAGCTTCGATGCCAACGAGATCAGCTTCTCCAGCACTTCGAGCTCGAAGACGGTCGGCGTCGGCCAGACGGAGATCGTGACCTTCGACGGCACGTATCTCCGCACGGCGGTGATCCAGGGCCAGGTGACCGTGGACGGCGCGGGCCTTGAGGGCGTGACGGTCACGCTGAACGGCGAAGGCGAGGATCGCACGAAGAAAACCAACGCCTCCGGGCAGTACTCGTTCTCCAAGCTCAAGAGCGGCACCTATCAGGTCGGGATCGCGAATCCGGATCCGGAGGACTACGAGTTCACGACCACGTCGAAGAGCGCGACCATCGCGACGGGCGAGCCGGCGACCGTGGACTTCGAAGGCACGTGGCTGCGGACCGCCGGCATCACGGGCCGGGTCAGCCTCGACGACGGCATGGGCCTTGACGGCGTGACGGTTACGCTCGCGGGCGCGGCCGAGGCGACGACCGAGACCTCGAAAGGCGGGCAGTACGCCTTCGGGCGTCTGACGGCGGGCACCTACGTGCTCAGCATCGAGAACCCGAACCCGACGGCGTACAACTTCGCCGATGACGAGATGCAGAAGACGGTCACGCTGGCTGACGAGGCGTCGGAGATCGTCAACTTCAGCGGCACGCACACGCGGACCGCCCAGATCTCGGGGATGCTGTTCATCGACGAGGTGATGCGGGACAAGATGTACAACGACGGCGAGCCGTCGATCACCGAGGCGATCGCGCCGCTGGTGGCGGCCGGAGCGCTGGACGCCGAGGTCGTGGCCGGACTGCTGGCCAAGGCGAAGGTCAAGCTGAGCGGCCCGGATGTCAACGACGAGACGGACATTGCGATCATGCCTGACGGCAGCTTCTCGACGGGCGCAGTTCTTATGGCCGGTTCGTACCGGGTCGAGTTGCCGGTCAACGACGACGACGTGGCGGCGGGTCTCGCCGCGGCTGGCATCGCATTCGTAGGCGAATCGATGTTGGTGACGGTCGAGGCCGGCGGCAACGCGATGGTCAACTTCCCGTTCCGGATCACGATGCAGACGGTGGCGACCGGCGCCCGCATGGGAGCCGGAGAGGGAGATGACGCGGTTCTCGGCGTTCCGGTACCGGGCGTGAAGCTGGCGCTGTATGCCCGGGCCGACGGCACCGACATGCTGGGCGAGGCCACGACCGACAAGATGGGGATGGCGTCGTTCACGTTTGCGCGTGCGGACAACACCGGTCCCGCGGGCAACGACAACATCGTCTTCGTGAAGGCGGTGGAGTCGGGTCATGACGACCTGAAGGTGAGCGGCAACGAGTTCGTCGAGGTCGCGTACGCGTCGACGGCGCGCCTCTACGCGGCGGACGCCGACGAGGAAGTTGCAACGCTCGTCAACGTGGCGGTCGCGTTCGACTTCTGGGTGAAGAGCGACGAGGACGCACGTGACGGCGACATGGGCTTGGGCAACTGGAACACGCTGGTCTACATGGGCGACCCGGAAGCCGACGACGCCATGCCGCTGATGATGGAAGACGAAGACGGCGAGATGGTCAACGCGACGATGCCCACGGACACCACGAAGGGTGACAACCTGGGCAAGAGCACGTTTGCGTACAAAGTCGACCCGACGAAGCTGCCGGCGATGTTCACGGTGATGGCGAAGGAGGGCGACAAGGCGGGCCAGCCCGACCAGGGCGAGGCGTGGGAGCAGGGCGACGCGCTGACCCACACGCACACGGGTCTTGATCTGCCGCCGGGCAAGGACGACGACATGCTCGATCTCGGTCCGATCCGGATCAAGTTCACGACGCAGGCCATCTACGTGGGCGTGCACCGCGAGCTGGACGACCGGACCGGGTTCACGGACTTCATCGGCATCGGAGACGGTGACGCCCGGCCGAGCGACGAGGGCCATGCCGACAACGAAGGCGCGGGCAAGATCACGATCAAACTGATGACCGCCGACAGCCGCGGCCGCCTGAGGACGTTCGAGTACGATCACGACGCCGATCCCAAGACGGACGACGAGGAGGCCGAAGCGACGGTCGGCACGACCGGCATGGTGTCGTTCAAGAACATCCCGACGGACACCGAGATCACGGTCGTGGCCGAAGAGGACAACGACATGGTGATCGTCCCGGACAGCCGGGCCAGCCGTGAGATCGACGCGTTCGGCGACCAGTTGGACGACCATGAGGACGGCGTGATCGTCGGCGCGTTCGGCGACATGGGCGGTGCCCGCCCGGACGTGTGGCTGTGCCCGCTGCAGCGGCAGACCGACGACGACCCCAACAAGGTGTGCTCGACCTACGCGTACAAGTGGACGACCGGAACGATCTCGGGTTCGATCAGCGGTCTTCGGAAGGGCGACAAAGCCACGGTGACCCTGACCCCGGTCAACAGCAACGACGACTACGCGGACGATCTGGAAGACGACGCCGACATCACCGCCGGGACCGGCGGAGCGGCCAAGTACAGTTTCGACGATGTCGCGGACGGCCGGTACATGGTCACGCTCGAGGCCAAGGAAGGAAGCTGGGGGAAGGACGAGTCCAAGACGCTCTCCGTCATGCACGACGAGGAGAGCGACGACGAGGACTATACCGGCGACACCGCTGGCGAGAACCTGTCCGCCACCGACCTGCGCGGCGTGATCCGTGGCCGGATCGCGAACGACTCGAACGGCCGCAGCGGCCTGACGAGCGACGAGTCCAGGGCGGGAGTCGAGGTGAACCTCCACGAGGCGAACGCAGCGATAACGTCTGGAGCCAACAGAGGCAGGCGTACTGCCAAGTCGGCCGTCGTTGCAACTGCCGAGACCGACGGGGACGGCGTCTTCATGTTCGAAGACCTCCAGGTGGGCAAACACTACTTTGTCATGCCCGAGGAGACGGACCTGTACACCGCGGTCAGAACCGGTGACGCGAACATGCCGGGCCAGAAGACCACGGATATCGTCTCGCATGCGCTCACGACGGCCGGGACGCCACCCGCGCCGGATAGCGAACCCGACATTCCGACGTGGGACTACAACACCAGCACCGCCACGGTCGGTGCCGCGGACTTCGTGCTGCTGTACAAGGACGGCGAGGTCGACGGTGATGTGTCGGATCCGAGCACGCGTGCCGCGCACAGTCGCACGGTCATCGAGTTGCACCAGTGCAAGACGACGAACTACGAAGCGGCCGATGCCGAAGCGGGGACGCCTGAGGTCCCCGCGAGCCAGTGCAAAGAGTACACGGGCGTGGTTGTGGAAGCCGACGTGGACGCGAAGGGCAACTGGGATGCCGAGGACCTCATGGAAGGCAGCTACGAGGTCACTCCGGACCTGCCGGCGGGTTACGTCAGTTCGAACGAGGATGGGAACGTCAATCCTACTAGCGCTGAAGACTCCACGACCTACCACACCCAGCAGTTCATCGAACTGGTGGGCGGACGTGCCGACGACGACACCCAGACGTTCCACATCAAGGACCGGAACGCGGGTGCCGTCGCCTCGCTGATGAGTGTCGAGATCGACGGCGATGCCTGCACCATGGGCGCCGCCACGAACCCTGCGGACAACAACTGCGGCCACGACGAGGACGGATCGTTCTCGGTGGTAGTTGCCGCGTCCACGGGCGCGGTCGTTCGTCTGAGCTCGAGCGCGACGGACCCGAGTCCCACCGGAACGGGGACCTACTCCCACACGGTGAGGAACGGAAGAGCCACCACGATCACGCTGCCGATGCCTGGCAGCCGGAGGTTCTTCGTTCACGTGACGGCCGAGGACGGCTATGCGTCCAACGCCGCCGACGTTGCAACCGCGGCCGGCCTCCATCTGAGGCGCGACGCCGACGTGCGCGTGAAGGAAGTCACGATTTCGTGGAGCGGCGACAGGATCGAACTGGATCGTGACGCGCTCAACCTGGACCCCGACGGTGAGACGGACCCGGTGACCGGGACGACCACCCTGAGGGTCACGGTGGACAAGGGCGACAACGACGGCGATATCCCGACTACGGCCCTCACGGTTACGGCCATGGGTATGACCACGGGATTCGGTGAGGCTGGATTCGGCACCGTCGACGTGACTGCGACTACCATAGCGTGTTCCACCGCAGACTTCACCGGCCTCACCGGAGACGGCACCCTCCAGTTGCCGGCGAACACGTCGACAACGAAGGGCAGCGACGGGGTCTGCTTCCGGATCACGGACACCAATGGTGCGACCAACCCCGACGCCAACAACAACAACACCCGCGACTACATCCTGATTGTCACCAGGAAGTAGGCACGGACCAACCCGTCGGGATTCCGTCAAGGAATCGCGATGGCGCAGCAAGGGGTCGCCCCCGCCCGGTTCGCCGGGCGGGGGCGATTTCTCTTTGTTCGAATGGCCCGCAATCGCCGCCGGCCGCAACGTCAGCCAGACGTTCAGGATGGGCGTCGAGGGGCTCGCGCATCCAACTGCCCGGACAGCCCGGCATCCTCAGGGCAACTCACACTCGACCTTCAAGTCCTGAAAACATCGCAAGGAACCATGACGATTCCACCGGAGAACTGCGGTCGGAAACTCCCGCCAATCCACTCCGTGATGCCAGCTACCCTGTACCAATGGAACCCAGTACCGGTCAACGGCAAGAATGGCAGATCGTACAGCCCTGTATGAACTTATGGATCTCTTGCCGTCATTCGCGGTTCCTGCGATCCGCCGTTACGTCACGGTGGTCTGAGCAAGACGCAACGGCCCTGGACTCAGCGGTCCCGGATTGCAGCGGTGGGGTGTTTGATGCTTCGGCGTATCGGGCGCTCGCTGTCGCAATGAGCGAGCCGCCCATACGAGCATGCCGGTGTCCCGGGATTTGCCGCGGAAACGTCAGGGGCGGGTCGTGGCCTCGCGGCAGCCCGCCAGCCGGTGCGACCGGCCCGCTGGCCCTTCTCCTGCGGCGGATTCCCGGATGTCTCTCCCTGGCGGACTCCGGAATGTCTCTCCCGGCCCCCTACTGATCCCGCTGTCCCAAATCGTCCATACGCAGGCCGATCCCGCTATGGACGGGTTCTGAAATGGCGACTTCGGCGAAGTCCGGGACCCGGTGCAGGGATGGCCGCCAGGGGCCGCGGGAGCCCCGCTGGCGAACGATCGGCCCCCGGTGACCCTTCGGCGTCGTCCCGATCCGACTTTTCGCGTCCTGGGCCCGCAGAGAGGGCCGAAAATCGATAGTTAAATTTCAGGCACGATTCACATAAGCCGTTGCCGGAACTCGACCTGGAGGATCACATGAACACCGTCCAACTCGGAGAGCGGATCGCCGAACTCGCCGCCCGGATCAACATCGCCACCCACGAGATGCTCACCCTCGTCGCCGAGTTCGACCGCCGCGAGGGGTGGGCCGACGCCTTCGACTCCTGCGCCGAGTGGCTCGCGTGGAGGACCGGGCGCACCCTCGCCACCTGCCGCGAGAACGTGCGGGTCGCCCACGCGCTCGAGGATCTCCCGAAGACCTCGGCCAGGATGAAGGCCGGGGGGCTCTCCTACGCGAAGGCGCGGGCCATCACCCGGGTGGCCACGCCCCAGACCGAGGGCAAGCTGCTCGAATACGCCGACAAGGGGTCGGCCGCGGCGGTGGAACGGATGGTGCGGGAGGTGCGGCACCTGTCGCGGGACGGCGAGATCGGGGCGGAAGAGGCCAGGCACCGGCGCCGCGCGTTCTCGGTCTTCATCGACGCCGACGGGACGTACGTGGTGCGGGGGCGGCTCGAGCCCGAAGCCGGGGCCGTGCTGATGCGGGCCGTCGAGGCCGCGACCGACGCGCTGTACCGGGGCGAGGACCCGGACGCGCAGCCACGGAGCCGCCAGCGCAGGGCCGATGCGATCGGGCTGGTCGCCGAGCGGGCGCTGGCGGCGGGGCTGGGGGCGGGGGCGGCGGCGGACGCGGGGACGGACGCGACCGCGGAAGCGACGCCGAGCGGCACGCGGGCCGAGCGGTACCAGGTGACGGTGCACACGGAGATGCCCACGCTGGAGCAGGACGGCGAGGGGGGCCGGTCGGAACTCGACGGGGTGCGGGTGAGCGCCGAGACGTCGCGGCGCATGGCGTGCGACGCGTCGCTGGTGCGGATGCTGCACCGCGACGGTCAGGTCGTCAGCGTGGGGCGGAAGACGCGGACGATCCCGCCGCACATCCGCCGGGCGCTGGAGGAGCGGGACCGGGGCTGCCGGTACCCGGGCTGCGGGGGCCGGTTCACCGAGGCGCATCATGTCCGGCACTGGGCCGACGGCGGGGAGACGAGTCTGGCCAACACGGTGCTGCTGTGCCGGCGGCATCATCGGCTCGTGCACGAGGGCCGGGTGCGGATGGCGCTCGACCGGGCTGGCCAGGCGGTGTTCTTCGCGCGCAGCGGCGGGATGCTCGCGAGCGCGCCGCCGCTGCCGGAGCCGACGCTGCCCCTGCCGCCCCCGCCACCGCTCGGGCCCGGGGAGATGTACAACGGGGCCGCACGGCTGGTGGACTCGGCAATCCCGTGGGAGATCGAGGCGGCCGTCAGGGAGGCGGTCGACGCCGCGGGCGGGGTGGACCGATGAGCCGCCGGCAGCTAGGAGCGCATGGCCGCCCCGCGTTTCCGCGGCAAATCCCGGGACACCGGCATGTCGGGTTGGGACAGGCGGGGCGCAGCGGGGGGAACCGGGGGCCCCGGACAGGCCGCGGGTAGCGCGACAGGCCGCGGGTAGCGGGACAGGCTGCGGGCCCCGGGACAGGCCGCGGGTAGCGCGACAGGCTGAGGTGCCGGCACAGCCGGGGCCATGGGACATCCGGAGCAGTCAGACTGGCCCGTCGGCTGGAGGCTACCGGGTCTGCGGTGGCCCCGCGCGCCGCCCTACCGTTCCCCGCCCGTCGCCCAGTAGCCACCCCGCTTGCGGTCGAACACGATCTCACGCCCCACGGGCTCCGTCTCCACGCGCCCGTCCGCGAAAACCGTGCGGCCCCCGACCCACGTTCTCACGGGCCAGCCTTGAAGTCTCGATCCGTGCCACGGACTCCAGCCGGACTTGCAGCGCTGATCCTCGTTCCTCACCACCTGCTCCTTCTCCATGTCCACCAGCACCAGGTCGGCGTCGTAGCCGCGCTCGATCAGGCCCTTGCCCACGATGTCCCAAATGCGGGCGGGGCGGTCGCTCATCCAGGCAGCCACGTCCTCCAGCGTGCAGCGGCCCCGGTTGACCTCGTTGAGCATCAGGGGGAGGAACACCTCGACCGCCGGCACGCCGGAAGGTGACCCGGGGTAGGGCACCGCCTTCTCCTCGAGGGTGTGCGGCGCGTGATCGGTGGCCACGATCTGGATCGCGCCCTCCTTGAGCCCCCGCCAAAGTGCCTTCCTGTCGGCGGCCGTCTTCACCGACGGGTTCATCTGCGCCAGCGTACCCAGCCGCGCGTAGTCGGAGATGTCGAAGAAAAGATGATGCGGACACGCTTCCGCCGTGACCACGCGGTCGTGAGCCCTGGTGAGACGATTGTGCTCGGCGATGATCCGCACCTCCTCACCGGTGGACACGTGCAGGACGTGAAAGCGGTGGCGATGGCGCGCCGCGAGGTCGATGGCGCGCAGCGTGGCGGTGACGGCGGCCTGGTGATCGCGAATGCGGGAGTGGTCCTCGACGGTGAGCGGCACGGCCAGACGCGCCCGGTTCGCGCGCACGGTGCCCTCGTCCTCGCAGTGGGCCGCAATGGGTAGCGTGGTCTCGGCGAAGATCGCCTCGAGACACTCCTGATCGTCGACCAGCATGTTCCCGGTGCTCGACCCGATGAAGATCTTGATCCCGGGGGTGGCGACGCCGGGGGTTCGTCCGGCTCGGCAGAGTTCGTCCAGGTTGCCGGTCGTGGCACCCATGTAGAAGCCGTAGTTGACCACCGAACGGCGGGACGCGAGGTCAAGCTTCGCCGCAAGCGCCTCCACCGTGATCGTCTGCGGCACGGTGTTCGGCATTTCCAGGAACGAGGTCACGCCGCCTGCCGCGCAAGCCCGGCTGCCCGTGCGCAGGTCTTCCTTGTGCGTCAGCCCGGGGTCGCGGAAATGGACCTGGTCGTCGATCACGCCGGGCAGCAGGTGGAGGCCGGCGGCGTCCACCACCTCGTCCGCGCGCGCATGCACAGCCGCATCCACGCCCGCAATGACCCCGTCCTCGATCAGCACCGAGGTGCGCGCCACCCCACCCGGCAGAACGACCCGCGCGCCCCGGATCAGCGTGCGCTGCGGCATCTGCCGGCCTCGCTGTGCGCCCCCACGGCCCGCGCTGCCGCCAGACTCACGTCCCGGCCCGCTGCGGGCACCACCTCACGAAAAGTAGGGATTCTCCCCGCTCGCGTGGTCGGTCACGTCGTGGATCGCGGTCACCTCCGGCACCGACTGCGACACCATGCGCTCCACACCCTGACGTAACGTCATGCGCGACATCGCACACCCCTGACACCCCCCCGCCATCTCGATGAAGATTTCGGACCCCTGCACGTCCACCAGGTTGATCACGCCACCGTGCGCGGCGATCGCGGGGTTGATCTCGGTGTCCAGCACGTGGCTCACACGCTCGGCGAGTTCGCCCGACGGGCCCGCGTCGTCCATCGCCGCCTTCGTCGCGTTCGGATCCGGCGTGATCTGGAATCCGCTCTCCTGGATCTTCTCGACGAAGTCCACCCTGGCGCCGTTCAGACGCTCCACGCTCGCCTCGTCGACGAGCACCGTGAACGATCCGGCGTCGACTTCGACATCCGTTGCGGCGCGCTGCTCGGCGTCGACCAGGGTCAGTTCGTAGTTCGGGGCGAAGGGACTCCCGTCCACCGCGATCCGGAGCGCCTGAAGTCCGTCCTCTTCCATGTCCATGAAGGACACGACCATGTCCCGCGCCTTATCTGTAAACGTCAGCTTCATCCGTATGCCTCTGGGTCGGGTGAACCGGGAGGAAGTAGTTTGAAAGGTGCCCATTTGAACCCGGAGAAGCAACGACGTGAACACGGTCATCATCACCGGCGGCAACCGCGGCATTGGATTGGCGGCGGCACGCCACGTCGCCGAGGCGGGCCACCCGGTCATCCTCTTGTGCCGGGACCGGGAGCGCGGTGAGGAGGCCCGCGCCCGCCTCGCCCGGCCCGCCGCACCGCACAGCCATCGCCTTGTCGTCGCCGACCTCGCGTCGCTCGCGTCCGTGCGCGAGGCCGCGGCCCGTATCATCGAGCTGGAACCGCAGGTCGCGGCGCTGGTCAACAACGCAGCCGTGCTCCCCCGCCAGCGCGCGGTCAGCCGCGACGGCTTCGAGATGCAGCTCGCCGTCACCCATCTGGGCCACTTCCTCCTCACCAACCTCCTGCTGCCGCTGCTGCACCGGTCACCGGGTCCCTGCCGCGTCGTCACCGTCTCGTCGGCCGCCCACGAGGGTCCCGGCTTCGACTTCGGCGACCCCAACCGGGAGCGTCGCCCCTACCGTCGGGGACGCGCCTATCAGCAGAGCAAGCTTGCCAATGTCCTCTTCTCGCTCGAACTGGCGCGCCGAGTCGCCGGAACGGGCGTTGAGGCCGTGGTCCTTCACCCGGGCGTGTACGACACCGGGCTGCTCCGCGACTACATGGGAGGCGGTCCCGGGGCCGGGGCTCTGGCGCGCGTGATGGGCCGCAGAGACGATCGCGGCGGTCCCGTCCTGGCGGAACTTGCCGTGGGACGCCAGAGCGAGGACCTGAACGGAGCCTACTTCAACAAGATCTCACGTTCGTCGCCGTCCTCGGCCGCCCGCGACCCGCAAGCGCAGTCCAGGTTGTGGGCGTGGAGCGCCGAGGCGGTGGGGCTTTAGTCCTCAGCGCCGTCTTCGGTAACTTTCGAACGCGTTTGCGCGCCCCCGGCGGGGCAGCGCGCGGTGCACTCACACACCACCCCGGGGGACAGGACGTGGCGGACCGCATGGAAAAGATCGTCTCGTTGTGCAAGCGGCGGGGATTCGTCTTTCAGTCGTCGGAGATCTACGGCGGTGCGGCGTCCGTGTGGGACTACGGACCCCTCGGCGTCGAACTCCGCAAGAATGTTGCCGATGCCTGGTGGTCCGCGACCGTCCACGCGCGCGACGACATCGAGGGGCTCGACGCGGGTATCCTCATGCATCCCCGCGTGTGGGAGGCGTCCGGTCATGTCTCCGGCTTCACCGACCCGCTGCTGGAATGCAAGACCTGCAAGAAGCGCTGGCGGGCCGACCACATCGACCAGGCCGGCTGCGCGCGCAAGCCTTCGGTCGCCCCCGGCGCCCACGCCGACTGCGATCTGGGCGAACCCCGCCTCTTCAACCTGATGTTCAAGACCTTCATGGGCCCTGTGGAGGAGGACGCCTCGGTCGTCTACCTGAGGCCCGAAACCGCCCAAGGGTCGTACGTCAACTTCCTCAACGTCCAGCAGACGTCGCGCCAGCGCGTCCCGTTCGGCATCGCGCAGCTCGGCAAGGCGTTCCGCAACGAGATCACGCCGGGCAACTTCATCTTCCGCACGCGCGAGTTCGAGCAGGCCGAGATGCAGTTCTTCGTCAAGCCCGGCAGCGACGACGAGTGGTTCGACTACTGGCTCGAACAGCGCATCGCCTGGCACCACGAGATCGGCATCCGTCCGGAGAAGCTGCGGCAGCACGCCCACGGGCCGAACGAGTTGGCCCACTACGCCAAGACCGCCGTCGACATCGAGTACGAGTTCCCCTTCGGCTGGCAGGAGCTGGAGGGCGTCCACAACCGCACGGACTTCGACCTCTCACGCCATCAGGAGTTTTCCGGCAAGCGCCTCATCTACATCGATCCGGCCGGTGGCGAGCGTTACCTGCCTTTTGTGGTAGAGACGGCGATGGGGGTCGGCCGGGCGGCCCTGGTCGCACTGGTGGACGGATACCGCGAAGAGGAGGTCGGAGGGCAGCAGCGCGTCGTGCTGGGACTTTCCCCGCGCCTGGCCCCGATCAAGGCCGCAGTCTTCCCGTTGATGAAGAAGCACGGGCAACCCGAGCTGGCGCAATCGCTGCTCAAGGCGCTGCGCCGGGCGCGCGTCCCCGCCGCATACGACCAGGCGGGCTCGATCGGCCGCCGCTACCGCCGTCAGGACGAGGCGGGCACGCCATGGTGCGTCACCATCGATGGCCAGACCCAGGACGACCAGAGCGTCACCATCCGCGACCGCGACACCCTGGCCCAGGAGCGCGTGGGGCTGGATCACGTGGTCGGCTGGATCCGGGAGCGGCTGTAGCCGGCGCGATCAGCCGGGTCGCAATTCCCGCGCGAGAAACTTCGCGGCTTCCCGCTCTGCCCAGAAACGCGGCCGCCACGGAAGTTCGCCCTCCACGAATCCCAGATGGCCGCCCCGGTCGGTGAACGCCGCCGTCAGGTGGGGGTTGTCCGCGACGATGGCATCGGGCGTCGCGGCCCGGGGCAGGAAGGGGTCGTCCCTGGCCTGGATGAGCAGCGCCGGCACCCGGATGTGCGCGAGCTGGCGTCGCACGTCGGCGCGGGCGTAGTAGTCGTCGGCCCCGGCGAAGCCGTGCAGCGGCGCCGTACAGGCATCGTCGAAGTCCCTGAGCGTTCGGGTCGCCAGCGTGAGGTCCACATTGACTTCGCCGTTGAGCAGGTGCCGCTTCGCACGCACCTTGCGGCGCAGCGAACGCAGGAAGTACGCACCGTACGCGCGTCCCATGACGCCGCTCGAAAGACGCGCCGCGCTGCCGGGGAGATCGTAGGGAACGGACACGGCCGCGGCGGCGTCGACCCCGGCCGAGTCCCCGCGCTCGCCCAGGTACTTGAGCAGGACGTTGCCCCCGAGGCTGAACCCCGCGGCTCCGATCGGACGCCCGGCGTAGTTGCGACGGAGACTGGCGATCACATGCGCCAGATCGCCGGTATCTCCGGAATGGTAGGCCCTGGGCAGCCGGTTGGGCTCGCCCCCGCAGCCGCGAAAGTTCAGGCCCACGCCCCGAAGGCCGCGGTCGAAGAGTTCGCGAAACATCAGGGACATGTATTCGCGCTGCGTCGAGCCCTCCAGGCCGTGCAGCAGCACGGCCAGAGGCGCTCCCGGCGCGGGTTCCGGCGCGAAATCGAGGTCCAGAAAGTCCCCGTCCGGGGTGTCGATTCTGCGCCTTTCCAGCGGAAGCCCACGGCTGGGACGCAAATACTTGCCGGCCAGGGTCTGGGCATGCCGGTGTCGGAGCCACCATGCAGACCGGAATCGGGCCGGGACGAAGCGTGTCTGGACGACCTGTGCCGACATTTGTGGATTATACGCACTCGTGAAGCGAGGCGCCGGACCGGCGGCGATTACGGCACTGCGGCGATTACGGCACTATTGCGTCGATGACCGCACACCCCGGGCCCGCATCGCGGCGCCCGGCGCGTACGCATATTGCGCTCCGTAGCCCGCATCCTGCGACGAAGACGCGGGGGGGACGTAGACGGTAAACCCGATTTCGGCGCTCTTGCCCCCGGGATCGGTGGCGAAGACACTGCCGAAGGAGGCCCCGTCGGCGATCTCGCCGATGATGTGGAGCGTGTCAGCCTTGACTACAACGGAAGCGGCCGCGCCTACGGTGGCGGAATAGGTCAGTTCATCGCCGTCCGGGTCGGTAAAGTAATCGGAAAGCAGATAAGTCAGGGTGTCATCGACGGCCACCTCCAGAATACCATCGAAACTACCCGTCGCTCGGGGCGGTCGGTTCTTCTCGACCGTAACCGTAAACGACTGCGAGGCCGACAGGCCCCCCAGGTCCGTCGCGGTCATTGTGACGGTGGCACTCCCGACGGCCACACCTCGGACCTTCGCGTGGGTCCCTATCAGCCCATCGTATTCAACGGAGACCGAGACGACGGCCGTGTTCGACGACGATACCCGCAGCCGGAGTTCGTCGCCGACGTCATCGTCGTCGAAGTGCCGGTTAAGGGAGAACCTGTCGACCTGCCCGGGCGAGGACGTTAGCGAGCCCACCTCGGTCTTCACCGTCGGAGCATTGTTGCCGGCACTGCCGACCTTGACCGTGAAGTCGGCCGATTCCGTCAAGCCATCCGGATCCCGTGCCGTAATCGTAATCGTCGCGCTCCCGTCGGACCTGCCAACGACCCGGAAGACGAACTCGGTGGTCTGGTTTACGCCTGCCACCGCGGGGTTCGAACTGCTCCCGCTGTAGGTCAGTTCGTCGCCATCGGGATCTTCGAAGTAACGCCAGCCCTGTATTGGCCACTGCGCGCCCTTTACGATGGCCCGGTCGGGGGGTTGTGTGGCCAGCACCGGCGCCCGGTTGGGCGTGTTCGTTGTTTTTCCGACGGTTACGTCAAAGCTGATCCGGGTGGAGAGTCCGCCGGGATCCTCGGCCGCAACCGATATCGACGCGGTTCCCTCGGCGACCGCGGTCACCGTCAGGTCGCTGCCGGACAGCGCGGTCGTGGCGACGGCCTCGTTGGAACTCGAAGCTTCAAAGGTGAGATTGTCGTCGTCGGGATCGGAAAAGTGGTTTTGCAGGTCTCTCGACTGGCTGCCGTCGAGGGCCATCTGCTGGTCCGGAATCGGGGCCGCGGGGGCAGGCGGGCGGTTCCCGTCGTCGGGCCGTACGACGACGACCCGGAACCGGGTCGATGCCGAGGCTCCATGGGGATCCGACGCGGTAACCGTCACGTTGGCGGTGCCTTGCCGGACCGCGGTCACCGTCAGCTCATCGCCGGATACATCGACCGTGGCCACGCGCCTGTTGGAACTCGCCGCCTCGAAGGTCAGGCCATCCTTGTCGGGATCACTGAAGTAGCGGCCGAGATCAAGAGTCTCGGTGTCGCCCTCATCGAAACGCCGCGCAGCGATGTCCGTGGTCGCGAGCGGCGGCCGGTTGGGGACCGTCACCGGGAAAACCAGCGTGGCCACCGCGCCTTCTGTATCGGTCGCCGTCACGGTCACGCTCGCCTCGCCCCCCGACCGCGCGGTGACCGTTACGGTGGAACCGGTGGTGGTAGCCGTGGCCACGGTCAGGTCAGAGGTCGTCGCTGCATATGTCAGCGAGTCTCCGTCCGGGTCGCTGAAGTGGACGGTCGCATCGACCGTGAACACGGAGCCGACACGCAGAGTTTGCGCCGGGACGGATCCCTCCACCAACGGCGGCTGGTTGGGCACCGTGACCGCGAAAGTCTGGGCGACCTCCAGGTCTTCCGTGTCGGTCGCCGTCACCGTGATCGTGGTTGCACCCTTCGCTACCGCCAGGACGCTGACGGAACTTCCGTCGACCGACACCCAGGCCACACTCCTGTCTGCCGACACGGCCGTGTAGGTCAGCGAGTCGCCGTCCGGATCGCTGAACAACGGCGCCATGTCCAGGTCTTCCGTGTGGCCCACGTCCACCACCTGGGTGGGAATCGATCCCATGACCAGAGGCGGCCGGTTGGGGACCATCACGACAAAGCTCTGCGTGGCCGTGAGCCCCTCGGTGTCGGTCGCGGTCACGTCGACGATCGCCTTGCCCTTCGCCAGGGCCGTTACGGTGATCATGCTCTCCGCGACCGTCGCCGCCGCGACCAGCGTGTCACTGGCCACGGCCGCATAGGTCAGTGCATCCCCGTCCGGATCACTGAAGAAGGGCGAGACGTCAACCATGGCGCTGTCGGCCACTTCGACGGTGCGTTCGGGTACCGAACCCTCGGCGAACGGCGGACGGTTGGGGACCAGCACCAGAAAGCTCTGGACGGCATTCAGGCCGCCGGGATCCGTCGCGGTCAGCGTGACCGTGGCCGTTCCCTTTGCAGTCGCGACGACGGTCAGGATCATCTCCGCGACCGAAGCGTTCAGAAGGCTGCTGTCCGCCGCCGCGGTGTAGGTGAGCTTCTGGCCGTCGGGCTCGCTGAAGAAGGCGGCAACATCCACCGTCGAGGAGTCGCCGACGGCGACTTCGCGGTCCTCGATCTGGCCGATCGCCAACGGCGGCCGGTTGGGGACCAGTACGCTCATGCTCTGCTGCGCCTTCAGCCCGTTGTTGTCGGCCAGAATCGTCACCACCGCATCGCCGGGACTCACTGCCGTGACCGTCACGGTCGAGCCCGAACCCCTGACAGCCACCACGCCCGCATCCGAAGTCCACACCTTGTAGGCCAGCGTGTTCCCGCCCGGATCGTCGAAACACGCGGTCACCGTCGCGGACTCACCCACCACGATGGTCTGTTGCGGCAGCGAACCGCAGACGGCCGGTGGTCCGGGGGCTTCGCAGGCCTGGAGCACCGACAGCATCGCCATCGCTGCGAGAGCGACCGGGCCGAACGTGCGAGCGGTGTGTCGACGTGGCCCCGGTTTGCTGGAACCCTGCTGAGGTCGTTTCCGTGCCCGGGTTTCGCAGATCTCCGTCAGCAACGCGCCCTGCATCTTCATCCCCTCCTGGCTCGTGGGGATCCGCATCCGCCCGCCCCGCGGCAACCTGTTCCCATGCAGCCCCCTGCTGGCCCCCTCTCAGGAACCCTCGCCACCACCATTTCAACTCCAGCGACGCGACCCGATCGTGCTTCAGGGCACGACGAAAATGTACCGGGAGACTGCCGCGCCACGCAATAGTCTGCCAATCCGGGTCCGTCATACCGGAATGGAAATGTTCGGAGTTCGGAGCACAACAAAAAATCGCGTGCGGTTCGTGGATCACGGTCGCGTCACGGTGTCACACCCCTATGGCCACCGGACACGCAAGGCGATAGCGTATCAGCGCCGTGGCTGTTCACTCGGCACGCCCCCGCAACAAGGAGTCTGAACGTCGTGTCCACCCGATCCCAGGTCTTCACCACCCGCTGGGGAATGCTCCTCGCCATGCTCGGCATGGCCGTCGGCACCGGCAACATCTGGCGGTTCCCGCGCATCGCGGCGTCGAACGGGGGCGGGTCGTTCCTGGTGGCGTGGGCGGTTTTCCTGCTGTTGTGGTCGGTTCCGCTGCTGATCCTCGAGTTCGGGATGGGGAAGGCGACCCGCCGCGGCACCATCGGGTCGTTCATCAAAACGATCGGACCGAAGTTCGCGTGGATGGGGGCGTGGATCGCCTGGGTCGCCGTCGCGATCATGTTCTACTACTCGGTGGTCATGGGGTGGACGATCCGGTTCTTCGTCGCGACGATCTCGGGCGAGATCCCCACGGCGGTCCCGGGCAGTTTCTGGGACGCCTTCAACTCCACCCCGCAGGCCCTCATCTTTCACGCGATCGCGGTCGGGCTCGGCGTGTTCGTGGTGTCGCGGGGCGTTCGCGGGATCGAGAAGGCGGCGCGATTCCTGATCCCCTCGCTGATCATCCTGGTGGTGGTGCTCGCGATCAAGGCGCTGACCCTGCCCGGGGCGTCGGCGGGGCTGGCGTTCCTCTTCACCCCCGACTTCAGCCAGCTGGGCGACGTCAGGATCTGGCTGGAAGCGCTCACCCAGAACGCCTGGGACACGGGCGCCGGATGGGGGCTGGTTCTGTCGTACGCGGTCTACATGCGGGCCCGCGAGGACACCGCGCTCAACGCGTTCGTGATCGGGTTCGGCAACAACTCGATGTCGCTGCTGGCGGGCATCATGGTGCTCTGCACGATCTTCTCGGTCATGCCCGAGGCGGCGGGCGAGATCGTCGGTGCCGGCAACGAGGGGCTGACCTTCATCTGGGTGCCGCAACTCTTCGCGCAGATGGCGGGAGGCCAGTTCTTCATGGCGCTCTTCTTCCTGGCGCTGGTGTTTGCGGCGTGGTCGAGCCTGGTGGCCATGATCGAGCTGGCTTCGCGAATCCTCATCGACCTGGGGCTGACCCGCCGGCACGCGATCATCGCGGTCGGCTCGGCCGGCTTCCTCTTCGGGATTCCGTCGGCGCTCCGGATCGGGATCTTCCAGAACCAGGACTGGGTGTGGGGCGTCGGCCTCATGCTGTCGGGGTTCTTCTTCGCATTTGCCGTGATCAGGTACGGCGTGACGAAGTGGCGCGAGAAGTTCATCAACACCGGCCACTCCGATGTGCGGATCGGCAAGTGGTGGGACTGGGCGATCCGCCTGGTGATGGTCCAGGCCGTGGTGCTGATGGTCTGGTGGCTCGTGCAGGCTGCCGGGGACGACTTCGGGTCCGCCGAGACGTGGACGCTGTTCTCCCCGTACAACGTGGGTACGGTGTTGATCCAGTTCGCGGTGGTGATCCTGGCCCTGCTTGCACTCAACCGCTGGCTGGTGGCCAGGATTGCGGCTGCGAGCGGCGGCGCAGCCTCCGCGAGCTCCGGCGGCGACAGCGGAGGCGGGTAGGCGCCTCCGGCGAACAGCGTGGCCATACACGACGCCTACGCCCGGCTGACTCCCTACGAGCTGCTGCTGCCGGACGCCGCGTTTCCGGACCGCCACTTCACCGCGATCGGTGACGAGGCCACGGCGCGGAGCGTCGACGCGGGCAACCCCGCCGCTTTTGTGATGCTGGGCGCGGTGCAGGGAGTGCTCGCGGAACTCCGAGCGGAAGACGCCGCACCCGAGTCGGCCAACGACCACGGGAGCGTGCTCTTCTTCGCCTACCACCTTTGGCTGACCGGGGGATCGGTTGTGCTCGCGCAACAAAAAACGATGCGCGCTCTTTTATACGGCAATAGTGAACCGCCGACCGAGATTCATAAGTCCCTGTGGGAAAAGGAATTCGGCGGCAGAGCAGGGTACGTTCAGCTGCCCCAGCATCTGGTCTGGCTCGAGGAGTCGCGCAACGATTCACAGGCAGGGCACGACGTTTCACAGGAAACGCGCAGCGATACCCCCGAGTCCGTCGACGGCTTCTTCTGGTTCGGCGACTCCCACGGAGCGCTCCACCTGACGCTGGTGGCCGGAATGCGCAGTGATCGTCCCGGTTTCGCCGTCGTGCCCGTCCCACCGCTTCCGCTCGATACCCTGCCCGAGTGGGCCGCTGGACCGGCGCGTGAAGGCGGCGGCGACTTTGCGACTTCTCTGCCCGGCGCCGAACTCGACGGGCTGCTGGGCATCCGCACGCCGGCCGAGGTGTTCAAGCTGGCGGCATTGCTTCTCGGCCGAATGGCACAGGAGCGGCCCGACACGTCCCGGCCGCCGGAAGTCGCCGATCAGCCTTCAGACACCCCGGAGGATCCCTCCGCAACCGGTGGACCGCGCCCGTCGGCTCTGCCGTACGCCACCATCTGACGCCCATCCCGTGATCGCCCCCATGAGCCCTCGCAAGCCCCGCTATCGACGCGAATCGAAGAAGGCCCGTACGGCCCGCGCTGCCGAGATCTACGAGATACTGTTGGCCGAGTATCCGGACGCGGAGTGCGCCCTCCGCCACGCCTCCCCATACGAGCTGGCGGTCGCGACCATCCTCTCGGCGCAGTGCACGGACGCCCGCGTGAACATGGTCACGCCCGAACTCTTCCGCCGCTACCCGGACCCCGAGTCGCTGGCCGCCGCGCTCCCACACGAGCTGGAGGAGATCATCCGCTCCACCGGCTTCTTCCGGAACAAGACCCGCAACCTGATCGGCATGGCCAACGCCCTGATCGATGAGCACGGCGGCGAGCTTCCGCGCAACATGAAGGAGCTCTCGGCGCTCCCCGGCATCGGTCGCAAGACGGCCAACGTCATCCTGGGCAACGCCTTCGGGATCGACGAAGGCGTGGTAGTCGACACGCACGTGAAGCGCCTTTCGGGCCGCATGCGCTTTACCACCGAGACCAATCCGGTCAAGATCGAGAAGGACCTGATGGCGATTTTTCCGCGCGGCGTCTGGACGATGCTGGCGCACCTGCTCATCTATCATGGGCGTCAGGTCTGCAACGCCCGCAAGCCGCGCTGCAACCAGTGCGCGCTGTCGCATCTGTGCCCTTCGAGTGCAGTCTGAGGCGCTGCCGCGCGGACCCGAGCGATCCGGCAACCGACGTCGCGGGGGCCGCCCCGTTTCCTTTCAACGCCTGGCCGCCCATGCCGGTTACCATGTCGGGCTCCGCTCCCGAGATGTCGCCCGAGGTCGTGAAGAGGACCAGAGTGTCGGCTGCGACGACCTCGACGCCCCGGATCGCATCGGGCACCGGGGGTGCCGGACCCACGACCACCATGGTCCCCGACCGGCTGCCCGAACTCATGGTCACGGTGAACTCCGCGCTCGCCGTGTGTCCCTGCTCGATCACCGCCATGTCCGTGGAGAGCGTACCGCCGTCCGCGGAGAGCGGGATCCTGATCGCGAACGGTGCGCCCTCGCCCAGGGACAGCACTACCTTGGCAGGGCCGGACACGGCCAGGTCCGTGGTGTCCCGTCTTTCCAGCTGGACTTCAAGGCTGAACGGAGCCGCAGGGTTCCCGGTGGCGTTGAAAAGATCCAGGTCGAAAAGACCCTTGAACAGGCCGTCCGGCAGCTCGGTGAGGCTGTTGTGGCGCACGATCAGTGTGTCCAGAGCCACGAGGCTCGAGAATACACCGGGGGGCAGTTGCGTAATTGCATTCCCGGAGAGGTGAAGTCCTCCCAGCTCTTCCAGGCCTTCGAACACGTTGGGCGGCAGTTCGGTCAGGCGGTTATTCCACATGACCAGTATCTTGAGATTCGGCAGTCCTGCGAACGCGCCTTCGGACAGTTCCTCGATATGATTCTCGTAAACCCACAACTCCTCCAGGAGCGGTAGGCCCGCGAACACACCGTCAGGCAGGGCCGAGAGCTGGTTCTCCGAAAGGCTCAAAGTGGTCAGGCTGGACAGGCCGTTGAACGCGCCGGGATGCACCTGGGCGATTTCACCAGCGCCCAGCCAGAGCTCTTCGAGGTCGGCGAGATCGGCAAAAACGCCAGGCTCCACGCTGGCAAACCGATTCCCAGCCAGGTGCAGCAACTCCAACCCACCAAGCCCCGAGAACATCCCGGGTCGAAGTTCGGAGAGCCTGTTGTGCCCCAGCCATAGCCGGTCCAGCTCGGACAGGTGCGAGAACGTACCGTCTTTGATGTTCTCGATCCGGTTGCTGTCCGCCACCAGGGCTTGCAGGTTCGTCAGCGCGTCAAACAACCCGTCCTGCAGATTCTCGAGCCGGTTCTTTCGTATCCACAGGCGCTCCAGGTTGCCGAGATTCGCAAACAGCCCAACCGGCAACTCGGCCAAACGGTTGTCACCCAACCCCAGGCTTTCGAGATCGGTCAAGTCGGAGAAAGCCGTGCCCTCCACTTCAGTGAGAAGATTGCTTCCCACATAGAGTCCTTTGAGGTAGACGAGCCCTGAAAAGATCTCCCTCGGCAACACGCGCAGACGGTTTCCCCAGAGATGCAGCTCTTCCAGGTCGCCGGCATCGGAGACCAGTCCGGCGGGAAGTTCAGCAAGCTGATTCGCGGACATCCACACTTCCCTCAACCGCACAAGGCCCGTGAACAGATCCGGGGGCAACCGGGTGAGTTCGTTGTCATTGATGACGAAGCTTTCCAGGCGAGTGAGCCCCGACAGGAGGCCATCGGGCAATTCCCGAATCCGATTGTTCGCCAGAAAGATCTGACGCAACTCCTCCAACCCGGAGAAGATTCCGGCCGGCAACTCCGTCAACCTGTTGTTGAACAGCCACAGGTACTTGAGTTCGATGAGTTCCAGGAAATCCCCTGCTCGGAGTTCGGTGATTGGTTCGTCTGACGCTGCACTGCGACTGTACAGCGCGGGTGGGAGAGGCGACCGCCGCAACGTCCGGGAGGCGCAACTGGTGGTCTCCGAGGCCAGCGCGGGACCGCCTCCGCGCAGGTCCGACCTGGTCACGGCGCCGCAGCCAACGCTGCCGGTTCCGGCCGACGACCGAGCGTAAACGCCGGTAGCCGAGTTTCCCGTCGCCGGCCCACGCAGGTCGAGGGTATCGATCGTCGCCAGGTGAGAGCCGTCGGTTTCATGGCACTGGTCCACACCCGTCAGAGCGACCAACGCCTCGCGGACCCGTGGTGTGCGGTCGCACACCCCCTCGTCGATGGTCACGATCGCGGTAGTGGTCGATCCGAGCACGTATCCGGCCCCTTGCTGGGGCGGGTCCAGCGAGATTGCGAAGGTCTCGCGCGTCGGCTCGATGTCGTTGTCGTCCTGGATCGTGATCTCGAAGGCTTTACGACTGTCCCCAGCCTCGAAGCGTATCTGTCCTCGGCTTCCCCCATCGTGGTCTGCCTCGCTTGCGTCGGCTGTCCCAGGGTCGTCGTCGCTTCCGATTGTGTAGCCCACCACAAGCGTCGCATCGGGCGCTGGAGCGACCGTGATCTCCAGGCTGATGGCCCCGCCTTCGGGTGCCGACCCAAGCCCGGTCTCAAACTCGACCGTCGAAGGGCCCAGCGGCTGGATCGTGGCGGAAAAACTCAGTTCCGCCGACATCCCTCCGGGGTCGGTCGCGGTGATCGTGACCAGGGCGATTCCGTTCCCCACCGCAACTACGTCGATGGTGCTGGCCGCCAGAATCGCTATCACCACACTCTCGTCGGCTGTCACAACCTGGTAGCCAAGTGCGTCACCGTCGGGATCCGTGAAGAACAGGGATGCGTCGAACTGGACCGTGTCCCCCACTGAGAGAGCCTGGTCCGGTATCGATCCTGTTGGCTCCGGCGGGCGATTGGGCACGTTCACCGCGAAGCTTTGCTGTGCGGACAGACCTCCCATATCCGTGGCCGTGAAAGTGACCGTCGTGTTTCCCTGCGAGACTGCCGTCACCGTGGCGTGGCTTCCAGAGACCGATGCGGTGGCAACGTTGGCGTCCTGAGTCGCAGCCGAGTACGTCAGCGCGTCCCCGTCGGGGTCGTTGAAGTGCTGGGAGAGGTCGACCGTGAGGGATTGAGCGACATGAACGGTTTGGTCCGGAATCGCTCCGGTTGCGACTGGCGGGTTATTGGTCACGGTGGGATCGGGGTCCGTCGTGTCACCGCCACCGCACGCCCAGGCCATCGTTGTGATTGCTGTCAGCACAACAGCCCTGCGCCAGCCGGTCCAAGTGCTATTCGAGACGCGCTGCAGCGCGGCCAGGCAACTCGCTGTCCTATTCATTCCTTGATCGCCCTGTCTGTTTTCCGTGGACTCCAGGTAGTCGCTGATCCATCCAGACGCCGCCGCGGTGGGACGGCGATCAACCCGGATACACCGCGGTGAGAGAACCGTCCTTTTGGAGTTATGATATATATAGTACACCATAATATATAGTGCTAATACTATACCACCATGGAGTGAGCAAACGGACGGGGTGGCGTTCGCCGAATGCGAGGGCCCATGACCAATCCTGAGGCCCCGGACAGGTTATCTTCCGTCACGACATCATTGCCGAGAGGATTCGAAATGCCCACCCGATCCGACGCCGTTACGCTCCTCGAGGAATGGGTCGCGAGCGAAGCGCTCCGGAAGCACATGTACGCCGTCGAGGCCGCCGTCCGGCACTACGCCCGGCTCATGGGCGAGGACGAGGATCTCTGGGGCCTGGCCGGCCTACTGCACGACCTGGACTGGGAAAGGCATCCCGACGATCACCCGAAGATCGGTGTGGCGCGGCTGCGCGAACTCGGCTATCCGGAAGAGGTCGTCCACGCGATCGAAGCGCACGCGTACCCGGACCGCACCGACGTAGCCCCCGAATCGCAGCTCGACCGCGTGCTCTACGGCTGCGACGAACTCAGCGGCCTCATCTATGCGTGTTGCCTGGTGCGTCCGAACGGCATCGACGACCTCAAGCCGAAGTCCGTGGTCAAGAAGATGAAGGACAAGGGGTTCGCGCGGGGTGTGCACCGCGATGCGGTCCATCGCGGCATCGAACTGATCGGGCTGCCGCGCGCCGAGCACATCCAGAACGTGATCGAGGGGCTGAGGACCGTCGGGGATGTGCTGGAGGTGCGGGGAGTGGATCAGGCGAGGCGGCGGAGGGGGTGAGGGTCAGCTAGCCGCCCGAGCGGTTCAGCGACCACACCTGCACGTACTCCACACCGAGGTCATCTGTCGCGCGTCCGAGGATGTAATCCTGGCCGATTTCGTAGATGCGCAGTCCGGAGGGTGTCTCCACGAAACCGAGGACCCGTCCTTCGGGGTCGAACACGGTCCAGAGGGGGTTCGGGTGTTCCTCGCCGGGCACATCGTATTCCTGGACCCAGAGATATCCGTGTGCATCCGCCAGGACCTCGTGAAAGGCCGGGAAGGTTCCCGGGACGGGCACTTCGGCCAGCTGTTCGCGCAACGCCCGCTGCCTTTCGGCCCGTTCCTCGGGCGGCCTGGTTGCCACCTGCCGCTCTACGTACGCGTCCAGGTGGGCGGGTGTCGGCGCGATCAAGGCGTGATCACGACGTACGATGAGTTCAAGCATCCCGGCCGGACCATAGGCTCTCACTTCATAGTCGTCGTTGGGACCCACGACGAATCGCCCGGCCCAAACGGTGGTGCGGGTCGAGCGCGTGAAGGGGATCGTCATGACCATGAACATCTCACCGGACGTCGAGGTATAGGTCTCTGTGTCCGGATTGAGCGCCACCCTCGCCACTCGCCCTCCCTCGGCGTCGACGATGGCGTACTCCCGTTCCGGGCGTACCAGTCCGTCTCCAAGGCCGGCCCCGCCCGGGCTGAATCGAGATGTGAGAATGGTGCCGTTGACGAGTGCTTCTTCCGGCGTGTCGCGCCCATCGCCCAGGTTACCGGGAATCATCGTACGGCCGAAGTTCCCGTCCTGATCGAAGACGGAAAGACGCTCTCTCTGCGAATACCATGCGATCAGCGAGTCGCCCTGCCAGTCCGCAACCGCGAGCAGACTGTTGAATTCGCCGGGTCCTTCGCCGCGTCCACCCCACGTCGCGAGATGAACTCCGCCCGGGTCGAAAACCCGCAACTCCTGCGATCCCCGGTTCGCGACCACAATTCGGCCATCGGGCAGGGTCATGGCGTCGCGGATCTGATGGAGCATGTAGGGCTCCTCGCCCTCGAGGGTGCCGATCGACATTCGCGGAACCGAATCAACTCGCCAACCAAGCCTGCTGCCGCCGGGCGGACGTACGTTTTCGACGATCCGAATACCCGCGCTGTCCCGCGTCTCGGAGCCGGGTGCGACCACACCTCTTTGCTCGCCGCACGAGATAGTCGCCAAGGCGATCGCAGCCGTGCCCAGTGCGCCTTTCATTTCTCCCTCTCGGCAAAGGACTGTGTGGAGCTGATGTGGATCCGGACACGCTCCTGCAACGGGACATCTGTCAGTCCGCCGCGACTTCGGTCTCGCTGCATGGGGGCCCATGCATCGCAAACCCCGCGCCAACCGCTGGTCCGGCTTCCCCAGGCAACACACACGTTCCCGTCATCATAACCGCCAGTTCGTCCGAGATGGTCGGACATCGCCCCGGCGCACACGCCCATGGCCTCATCACGTGCGCCTTCATCCGGTTCTTGCGGGTCCAACCGGCATGCCAGCGGCCGCACCGGTGCTTCTGCGAGCGGAATCGGGCCGACAATTCCGGTTCCGGTGTTGAATACCCAATAGGAGAGCGACGGCTCTTCTTCCCCGGGCTCGTGCCGCTGGGCTGCGCGCGGATCCGTGCGGTTGAGGTCCACCAGAGCGACCACCTCCGCCGCGGCAATTGGCAGCGGCTCGGGTGATTCCCCCAGCGCTTCCGGCGCTACAACGGCTGTATCGCAATACACGAGTCCCAGCGGGAGCAGACACGTTGCGGCGGCAACTCCTGCAGGCCGTGCCCAGCGCGGGGCCTGCGCATCCGCTCTTCTATTGACGAGCACTTTCAGCCTCTTCTCGAGCGAAGCCGAACTCCGCCCGCTCATCACACCAGCTTGCGAACACGGGCGTGTGCGCGGGTGGTGGTGTGGACATCACCTTCAACACGCCGAGGAGCGATCGTGCGTACTCGCGGGGCTTGGTCTCGAGCGCCGCCGCCCCCAGCGCGTCACACGACGCCTCCTCGGCCGCCCGCACCTCTCGCCGGGCCCACCAGGCCACCGGGTTCCACCAGAAGGCCGAGCACGCCAGCCACTCGATCCAGCGCACCAGGTGGTCGCGTCTGCGGACGTGTGCGAGTTCATGGGCCAGCATGGCGCGCAGTTCATACCGGTCCAGCCTGGCCAGGAGGAACGAAGGGACGACGATGCGGACCCTGCCGCCGGCCCAGCACACCATCGGAGACACTTGGGCGGATGTAGTGTGGAGCGCGGGCATGCGGGTCAGGCCCAGCCTGCGGCCGATTCCGGACACCTCGTCTCGCAGTTCCGGTGGCGCGGGCTGCGAGGTTCGGACGAGCCAGTGCCTGAAACGGAGTACCCGCAGCAGGGTCCACGCCAGCAGCAGGGCTGTGCCAAGGAGCCATGTGATCACAAGTCCGGCTTTGGTTTCGTCCGTGATTCGGGTGGAGAGGGGTGTGCCGGGTTCGGCACGCGTACCGATGTTGGTGTTGGCCGGAACCTGAGCCATCGCGTCCGACGAGAGCGCGGAGCCGTCGACGCTCACCACAGCCGCGCCTTCCCCCGGCAACACCGGGATCGCGACCACCGCCGGAAGCAACAGCGCGACCAGCACCAGCAACCAGAACCGATGAATGAAGGCGGGGTGACCCACACGCCTTTGCACGACGAGTGCCAAGCCAGCCAGCACACACGATACCAACAGCTTGGCTATACCAATCTGAAGCAGAACATCAACCATGCTGGTCCTCCAGGATACGCCGCAGCTTGTCGATCTCGGCGGGTGAGAGCCGGTTGTGCTCGACAAGCCTCGTGATCATCGGGACCAGCGATCCCTGAGTGAGCCGGTTCGCGAGAGACTCCAGCTGTTCGCTCGCGTAGTCCTCTCGGCTGATGGCGGGCGAGAAGACGTTCACGCCCAGGTCGCGCGTTCGGACCACCAGGCCCTTGCCGCGAAGCCGCTGCAGGAGGCGCTGAACCGTGCCGTGCTGCGGCTTGGCGACGTCAGGGTAGAGCTGGTCGAGGATCTGCCGGGCGGTGAGGCGGCCCTCCCTCCACAACAATTCCATGACCGCAAGTTCGGCGTTGGGCAGAGATTGCGTCGTCACGGTCGCTCTCTTGTCCGAAATACAATTCTTGACACGACAACATGTCGTAATGTTAAGACACGATGTCGTAAATGTCAAGTCGAGGGGGTGCTCGCGGAGTCGCGGTTGGCGCGCGGAGGCTTTTGCGGCTGCCCGGCGTTAGCGGTTCCCCGCCGCCACCGGCTCGAACGCCTTGAGCACCTCGCGGGTCATGTCCCACCGGTCGAAACCCTGGCGCCCGTAATCCAGGCCGCGGCGGACGATGACCACGTCGTGCGAAGGCACTACGACCACGAACTGGCCGCGGTTGCCGGCCGTGGAATAGGCGTCGGACGGGACATCGGTGCGGTCGTCCGGAACCAGCCAGAACTGGCCGCCGTAGAAGTTGCCGCTCTCGGAAGTGGCGGGAGCCGGCGTGCGCGCGAAGTCGATCCACGCCTCCGACACCAGCCGTTCGCCCTTCCACACCCCGTTCTGGGCGTACAGCATCCCGAAGCGGGCGAGGTCGCGGGCCGTCGTGTAGACCTGGCTGCTGAGGATGAAGTCGCCGAAGCGGTCGGTGCTGAGGAGCGTGCTGCGCATGCCGAGCTTGTCGAGGAGGCGCTTGCGCGGGAATTCGAGGTAGGCCTGCGGGTCCCCGATCATGAGCTTCATCGCGTAGACCCCGAGCAGGGTGTCGTAGTTCTCGTAGTCCCAGAAGGTGCCGGGTGCGCGCATGAGGGAGCGGTTGCGCGCCCCGTCGACCGAGCTGGCGCCGGCCCAGTAGGAGAAGCCCGAGCCGGTCGCGTACTCCATGCCCCAGCTGTCCACGGGATAGAGGCCGCTGGACATGTTGAGGACGTGGCGGAGGGTGATTTGGCGACGGGGGTCGGTCTCGGCCGAGCCGGCATTGTCCGGAAGCCAGTCGAAGGGCAGGGGGTCGTCGAGCGCCAGCCTGCCCTCGTCGACGAGCATGCCGATAAGAGTCACGGCGATGCTCTTGGCGGTCGACCAGGTGCGGGTCTTCGTGGACATGTTCACGCCGGGAGCGTAGCGCTCGTGGATGATCCGGCCGTCGCGCACCACGATCAGGCTGAGGGTCACCTGCTCCGGGGACTCGCGGTCGAAGGCCCAGTCGGAGGCGTCCTGGAGGGCCACGGGATCCACGTTGGCGGGCAGCGGCCCGTCTTCGACGAGATCGCCATCCGGCCAGGGGATGCTGGCGGGGTCGCCGGCCGGTGGCGGGGTTTCCAGGATCGGCAGGTCGTCGATGTCGTCGAAGGTCTGGTCCGGCGACATGATCACGCACCCGATCCCTTCGCGGAACGCGGCCCGCATGGTCGGGATCGCGCCGGGGGCACCGATGGCCACGGCCTTCTTCTCCCGATCGACGACATAGTCTCCGCCCTCTGCCGTCCCGACTGGGTCGTCGAGGTAGACCAGTTCCTGGTCGAAGACCTGCTCCATGGTGCGGTTGCTCGTGAACAGACCGTTGCACTGGAGTATGGCCTGCACGCCGCGCTGGATCATCTCGCGCTGGGGCGCGAAGTAGTCGTAGGAGCGCTCCTGCTGGCCTTGGACGGTTGCGGGCGAGAGCAGGACGAATGCGATGGCCGCGGCGGTGAGGCGTTTCATGGCGTACCCTCGAGGGCTGGGGCGGGACGGGTCGGATCGCGTTCAACATGCATCGTGCGAGTCGCGCGGCCAAGGCGGTATCTTTCCGCATGCTGATCAACTGCGACATGGGAGAAAGCTACGGGCCCTGGGAGAAGGGGGCCGACGAGGGGGTGATGCCGCTCATCGACTGGGCGAACATCGCGTGCGGAGGCCACGCGGGGGACCCGGACACGATGGCGCGCACGCTGGCGCTCGCGGCCGAGCATGGCGTGCAGGCGGGGGCGCACCCCGGCTATCCGGACCGCCGCAACTTCGGGCGTCTGCGGCTGGACTGGCCGCTCGATTCGCTCGTGCGCGAGATCCAGGCGCAGATCGGGGCGTTGCAAGCGGTCGCGGCTGCGGTGGGGACGGGTCTGCATCATGTGAAGCCGCATGGGGCCCTGTACCTGGCGATGATGAACGACGACCGGCTGCTCACTCGACTCGCCGAAGGCGTGGCCGCCGTGGATTCGTCGCTGACGTTCGTCCTGCAGGCGACTCCCGATCGTGGGCGGCACGCGGCCATGCTCGAGCACACGGAACTGCCGCTGGCGTTCGAGGCGTTTGCCGACCGCGCCTACGCAGCCGACGGGCGCCTCCAGTCGCGCTCGATCCCGGGGGCGGTTCTCAGTGACCACGACGCGGTCGCGAAGCACGTGGCGAATCTGGTCGGCGGGTTCGTGGAGACGCCCGAAGGAGCACTGCCGGTGCAGGCGGAGACGTTATGCGTGCACGGCGACAACCCGTCGGCGACGGCGGTCCTGCGCCGCATCCGTGAGCTGATCCCACGCCAGGCGTGATCACGTTCCCGGGTCCGGTCAGCGCCCTGGTCACTCTGCCCGTGCCTGCCGACCGGGAGGGAATCGCGCGCGTACTCGGGCTCGAGCGCTTCGCGCGCGACGCTCTGCCGGATGTGCGGGCGACCATTCCGGCGTTCAACCGGCTGCTGGTCGAGGGCTCGCCGAGCACATGGAACCCGGAAGAGGTCGAGGCCCGGCTGGCGGCGGCGGCGCAGGAATGCATGCTGGATGTGCCCGAGATCGAGACGGGCGATCCGGTTTCGCTGCCGGTCTGCTACGACCCCGAGCTGGCGCCGGACCTGGAGGAGCTGTCGGCGGGCGCGGGGCTGAGCGTGGCGGAGGTCGCACGGCTCCATAGCGCCACACCGTACACGGTGCTGGCGACCGGGTTCGCGCCCGGTTTCGCGTATTTGGGGGACCTGGATGCGCGGATCGCCATGCCGCGGCTGGCTACGCCACGGCGGCGCGTCGAGGCCGGCTCGGTCGGGATCGCGGATCGGCGCACGGGGATCTATCCGGCGGCGGGTCCGGGCGGCTGGCGCATCGTAGGGCGCGTGCCGAAGCCGTTCTTCTCGGATCCCACGGAGCGGATCTCCCGCTTCCGTCCCGGCGGCACGGTCGAGTTTCGCGCGATCAGTCGTGACGCCTACGAGGCGCACTGCGGATGAGTGCCCACGGCGTGGTGGAGCGCCCCGGGCCGTTTTGCACGATTCAGGACCTGGGCAGAGGCGCCGGCCGCCGCGCCGGGCTCGCTCCCGGGGGCGCCATGGACCAGCGGGCGTACCTGTGGGCCAACCGGCTCCTGGGGAACGACCCGAGGGCGGCCGCGCTCGAGATCACCCTGGGGGGCTTCGCGCTGAGGGTTGCCGTCGAGACCGTGTTGGCGATGACCGGCACGGGTTGCGCGGCCACGCTTGACGGTGGCGAGATGGGCGCGTGGCGAACCTTGCGTGTGCGGCCCGGCCAGCTCCTCCGCCTCGGGTACGGCACGACCGGCATGCGCTCGTACCTGGCTTTCCCCGGCGGGCTCGATGTCACCACCGCGTTCGGCTCGGCGTCGACCGTGGTGAGGGACGGGCTGCCCGGTTTGCTGGGCCGGCCGCTACGCCCGGGCCAGCCGCTGCGCTGGCGCGCGCCCGACCACCGGTGCCCGGTCCGCCGAGTCCCCGAAGAGCTGATTCCCCCGCCGCCGGATTCGCTGACGGTAACGCTGGTCAGCGGCTACGAGTGGGGCGAGTTCTCGCGGGCAGACCGGGATCGGGTGTTCGACGCGACCTGGACCATCGACCCCGCGAGCGACCGCACCGCGACCCGCCTGGCCGGTCCCTCCCTCAACACGGGTCCGCGCGTCCTCGACTCGACACCCCTCGTGGACGGAACCGTTCAGGTTACCGGCGACGGCCTCCCGCTCGTGTTCATGCGCGACCGCCCCACGATCGGCGGCTACGCCAAGCTCGGTTCCGCCGATCCGATCGCGCTCGACGCGCTGGCCCAGGCCCGGCCCGGCACGCCCGTCCGCTTCGCCCGGGCCGAACCCGATGTGCTCCGCCGCGCGCTCGCCCGGCGCGAGTCGTTCTTCCGAATCACGTCTTGCCCCGGCACCCCCGTTTCCGCACCTTAATCCGGCCCCGGAAAAGGCGCTCCCCGCCCGGCGCGCGCCGCCGGCCCCTCTTCCGCGGCCGCCCCCATACGCCCACCGCGAGTTCGAAAGGGAGCCGGTCACAAATGACCACCGCAACCTGGATCACCATGATCGTGATCATGGCGTTCGTGTGGGGAGGCCTCACCCTGGCCCTCCGCACCGCGGTTCGGAAGGAATCCGCCAAGAGCGCCGACTAGCCGACCTTGCCTAAACGCACGGACATCGACTCGATCCTGATCCTGGGATCGGGTCCCATCGTCATCGGACAGGCCTGCGAATTCGACTATTCCGGCACGCAGGCGGTGCGCGCGCTCAAGGAGGAGGGGTACCGCGTCGTCCTGGTCAACTCGAATCCGGCGACGATCATGACGGACCCGGACCTGGCCGACCGGACGTATATCGAGCCGCTGACCCCCGAGTGGGTGGAGCGGGTGATCGAGCGCGAGAAGCCCGACGCGCTGCTGCCCACGATGGGGGGACAGACCGCCCTCAACATCGCGATGGACCTGTACCGCCAGGGCGTGCTGGCGGCGCACGGCGTCGAACTGATCGGGGCGGACGAGCGCTCGATCGTGATGGCCGAGGACCGGGAGGAGTTCACGGCCGCCATGAACAGGATCGGGCTGGCCGTGCCACACGGCGGCTTCGCGCGCAGCATCGACGAGGCGCTCGGAATCATCGAGGACACCGGCTATCCCGCGATCATCCGGCCGTCCTTCACCCTCGGCGGCACCGGCGGCGGCACCGCCTACAACCTCGCCGAGTTCGAGGCCCAGGTGCGCAGGGGGCTCGACGCCAGCCCCATAGGCGAGGTGCTGATCGACCGCTCTGTGATCGGGTGGAAGGAGTACGAACTGGAGGTCGTGCGGGACGGCGTCGACAACGTGATCATCGTGTGTTCGATCGAGAACTTCGACGCGATGGGGGTGCACACGGGGGACTCGATCACGGTGGCGCCCGCGCAGACGCTGTCGGATGTCGAGTACCAGCGCATGCGCGACGCCGCGATCGCGATCATCCGCGAGATCGGCGTCGAGGCGGGCGGCTGCAACATCCAGTTCGCGGTGAACCCCGAGGACGGCGAGATGCTGGTGGTCGAGATGAACCCGCGCGTGTCGCGCTCCTCGGCGCTGGCTTCCAAGGCGACCGGTTTTCCCATCGCGCGCGTGGGCGCGAAGCTGGCGGTGGGGTATCATCTTTACGAGCTCCCCAACGACATCACGAAGACGACGCCGGCGTCGTTCGAGCCCGCGCTCGACTACGTGGTGGTGAAGTTCCCGCGCTTTGCGTTCGAGAAGTTCCCGGACGTGGACGACACGCTGGGCGTGCAGATGAAGGCCGTGGGCGAGACCATGGCGATCGGGCGCACCTTCCGCAGCGCGTGGCAGAAGGGACTGAGGGGCATGGAGGTGGGGCGCACGGGCTGGGTGACCGGCACGACCCCCGGCGACGACGGACTCGATTCGGACGACCCGGAGGCGCTGCTCGCCGCGGTGCGCAGACCCACGACGTTCCGGAAGTACCAGCTGAAGCGCGCGCTCCAGGCCGGCATCTCGATCGAGCGCCTGCACCGCGCGACAGGGATCGACCCGTGGTTCCTGGACCAGTTGACGGAGATCCTCGAACTGGAGCGCTGGTTCGCGGACCTGCCGTCCCTCGATGCGGCCTCGGTGCGGCGCATGAAGCGCGAGGGATTCGCCGACGCGCAACTGGCGGCGCTGCGCGGTGTGGACGAGGCCGCCATACGCTCGCAGCGCTGGAAGTGGGGGATCCGTCCCACGTACAACGTCGTCGACACCTGCGCCGGGGAGTTCCCCGCGGCGACGCCCTACTACTACTCCTCCTATGAATCCGAGGACGAATCCGATCCCACCGGCGCGCGCAAGATCGTCATCCTGGGCAGCGGGCCGAACCGGATCGGGCAGGGGATCGAGTTCGACTACTGCTGCGTGCAGGCCGTCCTGGCGCTGAAGGAGGCGGGCTTCGAGACGATCATGGTGAACTCCAATCCGGAGACCGTGTCGACCGACTTCGACGTGAGCGACAAGCTCTACTTCGAGCCGCTGACGCTGGAGGACGTGGTCGAGATCGTCGAGCGGGAGCGCCCGGTGGGGGTGATCGTACAACTGGGCGGGCAGACGCCGCTGAACCTGGCGTACCCGCTGGCGGAACTGGGGGTGCCGATTCTGGGGACTTCGGTGGACGCGATCGACCGGGCCGAAGACCGGCGGCGGTTCGAGGAGGTGTGCCGCAGGATCGGGGCGCGGGTCCCGGCGAACGGGACTGCGATGAGCGTGGACGAGGCCCTCGCGATCGCGAGGGAGATCGGCTTCCCCGTGCTGGTGCGTCCCTCGTACGTGCTCGGCGGACGCGCGATGGAGATCGTCTACGACGAAGCGTCGCTCAAGGACTACTTCGCGCGTGCGGTCAAGGCCTCGCCGGACCACCCGGTGCTCATCGACCGTTTCCTCGAGGACGCGTTCGAGGCCGACGTGGACGCGCTTTCCGACGGAACCGATGTCGTGATCGGGGGAATCATGCAGCACATCGAGGACGCGGGCGTCCACTCGGGCGACTCGGCGTGCGTGCTGCCGCCCTACCTCCTCGGACGCACGGAGCTGGACGAGATGCGGCGCCTGACGAGGCGTTTTGCGCTGGAACTGGGGGTGGTCGGACTCCTCAACGTCCAGTACGCGGTCAGGGACGGGCAGGTGTACGTCCTGGAGGTCAACCCGCGGGCTTCGCGGACCGTTCCGTTCGTGGGGAAGGCCACAGGCGTGCCGCTGGCGCGCCTGGCCGCCCGCCTGATGGCCGGCGAGAAGCTTGCGGAGCTGAACGTGCCGTCGGAGCCGGAGGTGAACGGGGTCGCCGTCAAGGAGGCGGTGTTCCCGTTCAACCGATTCGACGTGGACACCCTCCTCGGCCCCGAAATGCGCTCGACGGGCGAGGCAATGGGCGTCGACGACTCCTTCGGGATGGCCTTCGCCAAGGCGCAGGTTTCGGCAGGGAACCGTCTGCCGGAGGGTGATGACGACCTGTCGGTGATCGTTACCGTCAACGACGGCGACAAGCCCACGGTGACGCCGCTGGTGCGACGTCTGGTCGACCTCGGCTTCCGTGTCTTGGCCACGGGGGGCACGCGCAACCACCTCAACCAGTTGGGCATTCCTTGTGAAAGGATTCACAAGGTCGGGGAAGGTCGCCCCCACATCGTGGACAGGATCGTGAGCGGGCGGGTGAGCCTGCTGATCAACACGCCGCTGGGCAAGAAATCGCAGTACGACGACTACGCCATGCGGCGCGCGGCGATCGCGTACGGGGTGCCATACCTGACGACCATGTCGGCCACGAGCGCGGCGGTCGATGCGGTGACCGCGCAGCGGACGCGGCGGCCGGAGATCCTGAGCATCCAGGAGCGCATCGCGGGCAGGGAGGCCCTGGCGGGCGCCTCGGGGGCATAGCGCCGTGTCGACGGCCTTTCTCATGCACGCCGCGGCCGTGCTGCACGATACCGGGTGGGGGCACCCGGAGCACCAGGGTCGCCTTCGTGCGGTGGCGTCGGCGGTCAAGAACGACCTGATCGCGCTGCACGGACGCGTCGAACAGGTCGCGCCGGAGGCCGCCGGCGAAGAGGACCTGAAGCTCGTGCACACGGACGCGCTGATCGCGCAGGTGAGCGGCGCGGTGCGGGTGGCGCGGGAGAGTGGGCGCGTGGGTGCGCTCGACCCGGACACGCGCGTGTCGGGGGCTTCCTGGGAGGCGGCGCTGGGGACCGTGGGCGCGGGGCTCGAAGCTGCGCGCGGTGTGGCCGAGGGGCGCTTTCGGAACGCGTTTGTGGCCGCGCGGCCCCCGGGACATCACGCTACGCCGGGCCGCGCGATGGGGTTCTGCCTCTTCAACAACATCGCCATCGCGGCGGCGGCTCTGCGCGCATATGGACTTGCGCGGCGGGTGCTGATCGTGGACTGGGACGTTCACCACGGAAACGGGACGCAGGACGCCTTCTACGACGACCCTTCGGTCTTCTTCCTGTCCTTGCACCAGTATCCGCACTACCCGGGTACCGGTGCGGCGAACGAGACGGGCAGTGGTCCGGGAGAGGGCTTTACCCTGAACGTTCCGCTTGCCCCGGCCACGCCGCGCCGGGACTACCTCCAGGTTTTCCGTATGGCTCTCGACACGGCAGTGGACCGATGCAGCCCGGATTTCATACTGGTTTCGTCCGGCTTCGACGTGCTTGCAGGCGATCCGTTGGGGGGCCAGCTCCTCGAACCAGAGGATCTCCACGAGGCGACGTTGCGGGTGATGGATGCCGCGGACCGCTGTTGTGGCGGTCGAGTCGTGGTATTCTTGGAGGGTGGATACGACCCGGAGCGCACGGGTGCGGGGTGTGTCGCCGTGCTCCGCGCCCTGGCAGGGGTCGGGATGGACGGGATCGCGATGGACGGAGGCAGTGACGCATGACTGTGTACCCGGTACGGTTTCTGCTCGCGTCCGCACTTCTGCTCGTCCCCTCCGTTGCCTATGCCCAGGAGAACGAGGCCCACCAGTATCATCCCGCCGCCCAGGAGGCGATTTCGAAGATCCGTTCGCCCTTCTGTCCCGGCCAGACGCTGGAGATCTGCCCATCGTGGCAGGCCGAGGAGTTGCGGGACAGCATCGACCGGTGGGCGGGGGACGGCCTGAGCGCCGACAGCCTCATCGAACTCGTGGTCGCGACCCACGGCGAGGAGTATCGCGGCTTCCCCAAGCGGAGCGGAACAGGACTGCTGGCGTGGCTCATGCCCCCGGCGGCTCTGGTGCTGGGGCTGGGGCTGGTCGTATTGGCCTTGCGCCGTCTGAGGGGGCCCGCGACGCCGGCGTCGGAGCAGAGCGGGCTTACGGAGCAGGAAAGGGAGCGGCTCGACAACGCCCTCGCCGAACTTGAAGCCATGGAGCAGACGGAATGAGCAGGTCCCCATCGGATACCTCCAGCGTGCGGCTCGCCAGCGCCGCGGGTGTTGCCGAGGTGCAGGATGCGCTCCGCGAGCGCGGCTTCGACGCCTGGCTCATCTACGACTTCAAGGACCGGAACCCGATCGGGCGCTCCCTTCTCGGTCTGGAGTGGACCACCCGCCGCGGCTTCGCGCTGGTCCCCGCGGAGGGATCGCCGAGCCTCCTGATCCACGCGATCGAGCACTCGTCGTGGCGCCACCTCGACTGGCCCCGGCGAAGCTATTCGAGCCGCCAGGGCATGGAGCGCGAACTGCGCGGGTTGCTGAAGGGGCATGGGCGCGTGGCCACCGAGACATCGCCGCGCAGCAACGTTCCGTACCTCGATCTGCTGCCGGCCGGCATCCGCGACGTGATCCTGGACACGGGGACCGAACTGCACAGTTCCGGTGATCTGGTGTCGACTTTCTACGCCGTGTGGACCCCGGCCCAACGCGAGGAGCACGGACGCGCGTCCGAGATCGTCAAGACAGTCGCGCGCGACGCCTTTGCGCGCGTGGCCAGCCATGTGGTACAGGGCCGCCGCATCACCGAGGGCGCGCTCGCGACCTGGATCCGCCACGAGCTCCGGCGACGGGGCCTGCCCGACCAGACCGACTGCATTGTCGCGATCGGTCCCACGGCCGCGGATCCCCACTACGATCCGGGAGAGGTGGGGGAGAGCATCGATGCCGGCGACCTCCTGCTCATCGACCTGTGGGGCGCCTTCCACGAGGACTCCGTGCCCGCCGACCAGACCTGGATGGGGTTTCTCGGCGCCGAGCTGCCGCCACGGATCGGCGAACTGTGGACTACGGTCAAGGCCGCGCGCGATGGCGTCGTGACTTCGTTGCGGGAGCGCTACGCCCGGGGCGAGACCATCCGTGGCTTCGAGGCGGACGACGTGGCCCGCAAGGTCATCACCGATGCGGGATACGGGGAGTACTTCATCCACCGCACCGGCCACTCGATCGATCGCGACATCCACGGCCGCGGCCCGAACCTCGACAATCTCGAGACCCGGGACGACCGCGTGCTGGTTCCCGGGGTGGGGTTCTCGGTCGAGCCCGGCATCTACATCGCCGGAGAGGTGGGTCTGCGCACCGAGATCAACGTCCACATGGGTCCGAACGGACCGGAAGTCACGGTCGAGAAGCCCCAGCAGGACGTCTTTCTGCTCCTGGACGGCTGATCGCCAGCCCGACCGGAGCAGGGCCGCGTGTCTGACGTGACGCCAGCGCGACGGCGGTCGCTGATCAGCGTCGCGCTACCGGTTCCGGTGCGCCGTCCGTTCACCTACCGCGTCACCGGCGAGGCTCCCGCCGTCGGAACTCGCGTGGTGGTTCCGTTCAGACGACGAACCCTGGTCGGTTGGGTGCTGGGACCGGGGACCGAAGTGCCGCGCGTGCGGGAGGTGCGTTCGGTGCTCGACACCGAACCCGTAGTTGGCGACGAGTTGCTGGGGCTCGCCCGCTGGATGTCCGACTACTACGTCGCGCCGGTGGGCATCGTGCTCAAGGCCATGTTGCCGGCCCGCATGGCAAGCGCGGCCGGAAACCGCCCGCTTCCGCGGATGCGCGCGGTAGTCACCGTCACCCGTTCGATCGGCACCCTCGACGAGCTCGAGGACACCTTCGGGCGGGCCAGGCGCCAGCGGGAGGCCTACGAACAGCTCCAGGAGGCCGGAGGAAAACGCTCGCTGGCCGCCCTGGCCGAGAGCGGCTTCAGCCGGGGCGTCATCAGGGGGCTGGAGGCCAGGGGACTCGCGCGCGTGACCCGCGAGCGGGTCCTTCGCGACCCGTTCGGCGACCAGCCGGCCGGGGACGGGAAGACGTTGGCGCCGACCACGGCGCAGCGCGGGGTTCTGGAACGAATGTACGCCGCGCTTGGTGACGGTGGGGGCACGTTTCTTCTGCACGGCGTCACCAGTTCGGGGAAGACGCTCGTATACATCGAACTCATCCGGCGCGTGCTCGAGCGCGGTGGCGGGGCTGTCATGCTCGTGCCCGAAATCGCGCTGACACCCCAGACCGTATCGCGCTTTCGAGGAGCGTTCGGGGACCTTGTCGCGGTGTTGCACTCGGGCCTTTCGGACGGGGAGCGCTACGACGCGTGGAACCAGCTCCGGTCGGGGGACAGGCGCATCGCCATCGGCCCCAGATCGGCGGTGTTCGCGCCTGTTGCGAACGTCGGCGCGATTGTGGTGGACGAGGAGCACGACGGCAGCTACAAGCAATCGGAGTCTCCGCGCTATCATGCCCGTGACGTGGCGGTGGTGCGCGCGGCAAGGAACGGTGCGTTGTGCGTCCTGGGGTCGGCCACACCGTCGCTGGAGAGCTGGCTGAACGCGCGTTCCGGAAAGTACGCCCTGCTGGAACTCCCGGATCGCGTGGGCGGGGGCGTGCTTCCCGACGTCCGCGTCGTGGATCTCCGGTCGCGACCCGGGCGGGGTGGGCACCCGCGGTCGCAGCCCGGCGACCCTCCGCCGCGAACCCTGTCCCCCAGGCTCACCGCTGCGCTGCGCCGGCGGCTCGAACGGCGAGAGCAGACGATTCTGCTGCTCAACCGGCGCGGCTACGCCTCCTTCGCCCTCTGCGAGGTCTGCGGTGCCGTCGGCGAGTGCTTCCAGTGCTCGGTCTCGATGACCCTGCATCGCGGCCGCGGCCTCATGATCTGCCACCACTGCGGCCACACCGAGACGCCCGCGCGGGAGTGTGCCCATTGCGGCTCCCGGGACCTGTCGTTCGGCGGGCTCGGCACCGAACAGGTGGAGCGCATCCTGCTGCAGTGCTTTCCCGGCGCGCGCGTGGCGCGGATGGATGTCGACACGACCCGGGGCAAATGGTCCCACCGTGACATTCTGGAGCGGGTCCGGACCGGAAAGGTGGACATCCTGCTGGGCACGCAGATGATCGCAAAGGGGTTGGACTTCCCACGTGTCACGCTCGTGGGCGTGATCAACGCCGATATCGGGTTGCATCTGCCCGACTTCCGCAGCTGCGAACGGACCTTTCAACTCCTCGCGCAGGTGGCCGGGCGCGCGGGCCGGGCGCGTTTGCCCGGCGAGGTCATCGTGCAAACCTATGTGCCCGACCACTACGTCATCCGGGCCGCGGTCGCCCACGACTACCGGGGGTTTGCGGATCGCGAGCTGGAGGCGCGGCGCGACCCTCCGTACCCGCCCCTCGTCCGAATGGCGAGGATCCTGCTGAGCAGCCCGGCCCAGAAGGACGCCCTGGCGTCTGCCGAACGCCTCGGCGAATGGCTGCGCGCGCGCCGGGGACGGCGGCCGGACGTGCTCGGACCGGCGCCGGCGCCCATCGAGAAGCTGCACGGGCGTTTCAGGTGGCATGTGCTGTTGCGGGGAGGCGTTTCCGAGGTAGGGCGAGCGCTCTACGCGGTCGCCGAAGGTTTTCGACCCACCGGAAGTGACGTGAGGGTCTCGCTCGACCGGGATCCGCAGCAACTGATGTGACCCCGCGCGGCTTTCACCGCCGCCGGACGATGCGTTATCGTGTTGTGGCCGGGGCCCGACCCCGGCGTCTTGCGGCATGGACAACCAAGCAGGAGGCTGTGGGGTGAGTTGCCTGGCTCTCAACGCTTCGTACGAGCCATTGATGATCGTACCTGCCCGACGGGCGATCCGGCTGGTCCTGGACGAGAAGGCCGAGGTTCTCGAAGAGGACTCCCACCGGGCATTTCGCTCCGTCCGCTCGCGGTATCCGTTCCCGCTCGTCATTCGGCTGGTCCGGTACGTGCACGTGCCCAAGCGATTCCGCCGCCAGGTCACCAACACCTTCCTGTTCGCCCGCGACGAATACACCTGTCAGTACTGTCGGCGCCACAAGCGGGAGTTGCGCATGCGCGAGTTCCTCACGCGCGACCACGTACTCCCGCTCTCGCGGGGTGGGGGGAACTCCTGGGACAACGTCGTCACCTCGTGCTCCACCTGTAATCATCGCAAGGGGAACCGTCTCCCGCACGAGGTCGGATTGAAATTGCCGCGGCGCCCGATGGAGCCCAACCATGTGCAGCTCGTCTGGGCCGTGCGGCGGGTGACGCCCATTCAGGCGAAGTACATCAGGATGTTCTTCGGTGACGACGCCGTGCCTCTTGTACTGGAGTCCACGGGCCCGAGTCACTGATGGACCGATCCGACGACACCGGACGAAAGCCAACCGCGCCGCCGCCTCCCGCCTCGGTGCGCGAAGTCATGAGTGCGCCACGGAGATACCGCCCGTCGCCGGACCGCAAGCGTGCCTCCTCCGGCCAGCCGGTGCCGACGCGGGCGCAGCCGCCGCTGCGGACGGCGCGCGAGGCCGCAGGGGGCGTGCCCGATTCACGTCTGTGGCGAGAGATCGAGGTCGAACACGAGAAGTGGACCGTGCGCGTGACCGGGACGACCAGCGTGGGCACCGGGGTCGACGCCGGGCCGCATGTGCTGCACCTGACCTTCAAGGCGCCCGGCGACCGGCCGAATCCCGCGGGCCCCCTGTACGTATTGGCCAGAGGGATCGATGAGATTCCCGAAGAGGAGTTGGCCGGCCTGGTTGCCGCCGCGCGGTCGGGCCCTGACGAAGCGTCCGGGCCGGCGAAGGGACGAAGGCGCAGGGGATCGCGGACGCGTCCGTTTCGCCGGGGGCGGCCCGGCACGAAACCGACGCGGTCGTGACGGCTCGACCAAGCTAACGACTGGCCCGGCGGGGCTGTCCATTCATCGACCACCAGGCGGAACTGCTTCAACGGGGAGGCCGATACAGGTGTCTACTCCCAAGGAATGAGGGAACGGACCGACGCCGAGTTGGTGGCCCGGGCGCGCAGCGGACACGCTGAGTCGTTTGGGGAACTGGTCCGGCGGTATCAGCAGCCGGCGTTCTCCATCGCCCTGAGCGTCATTGGCAGACAACAGGACGCGGAGGACGCGGTTCAGGAGTCGTTCATGGTGGCGCTGCAACGGCTGGAAGACTGTCGGAATCCGGATCGGTTCGCCGGCTGGTTTCTAACGATTGTGCGAAACCGCTCGCGCAACCTGATCCGGCGGGAGAGCCTGCGTAGAGGCGATCCGATTCCGGCGAGCGCCAGCAACACGGGGCCGAGTCCTGAAAAGGCGGCGAGCCTCGCCGAACTGCGTGAAAGCCTCCAGGAGGCGTTGAAAAAACTGAGCGAAGTCCAGCGGGAGATCGTTCTTTTGCACGATCTTGAGGGCTGGAAGCACTCCGAGATCGCCGAGCGGCTCGGAATGCCTTCCGGGACGGTCAGATCGCATCTGCACTTCGCGAGAAAGGCGTTGCGTGTTGAGCTGTCCGGCTGGCGGGACCACGTAATAACGAGTTGAGGTCGGTATGGAAAACGAAAGGCGTATCAGGTTGCTGCGGGTCCTGGACCCGGCGCACGACAGCCCCGGCTACTGGGAGCGGTTCCGGGCGGAGATCATGGAGCGTGCGGCGTTCGAACTCGCCCGGCGACGTGATCGGGCGCGGGAATCCGTCGAGCTCGTGCTGTCGGGGTGGTCGCGCAGCCTCATCCCCGTTGCCCTGGCCGCTGCCGTCATCGCCGCGATCATGGTAGGCAGCGAGGCGGTCCGCGACTCCGGTCCGGGTGCGCCTCTCGTTCTCGAAGACGTGCTGGCGAGCGATTTCAGCGACGAGGTGCTGGAGACCGCCATCACGGGTGAAGCACACTCGAGTTCGGTGGCGTTCATGGCCTTCGTGGAAGGGAACCGTCCGTGATGGCCAGCTTCAAACGGGCACGGGTCGCGTCGGGCGCGCTCCTGGTCGTGGTCGCGGCGGCCGGGTTCCTCGGGGGTCTGGCGTGGCAGGCAGGCCGCACGGACGCGGGACTGCCGGAACAACCGGAGTCGAGGGACGAACGTGGCCGCGAAGAGCGGCGTCTTGTCATTGACGAGGTCGGTCTCACGCCCGCCAAACGCGCCGAGGTAGAAGAGATCATACAGCACTTTACGGTCCGCATGCGGGCTCTGGACGAGGAGTTTCGGGCGGCATACCAGCCGATTCGGGAGGCGTACGAGCCGCGGCGGAGAGATCTGTTCCGCGCCACCCGGGACTCCATCAAGGCCATTCTGCTGCCGGAGGAGCGGGCACTGTACGACTCGCTCCTTACAGCCAGGTATCGCGACCGCGACCGCGATTCGTCCGGAGAGGAGCGGAGGGGTGAGAGGCCGGAAAGAAACGGAGATTGTTGATATCGTGAAACACACGCTTGGAATATGGTTGGCCGGTCTGGTGATCATGGTGCCGGCGACCGCGCCGAACCTGGCGCTCGCCCAGGAGACCGGCCAGGAAATGACGATGGACGAAGCGCTGGAAATGGCGCTGATCCACAGTCCGCAGCTGGCTCAGACCCAGGCCAACCTGAGCAACGCCGGCAGTTCGCGCCGCCGTGCCTGGGGGTCCTTCCTGCCGAACATCAGCGTGGGCTCGGGCGCGTCGGTGCAGAGCCTCGACCGCTTCGATCCGACCACCCAGCGAGTCGTGACGGGGAGCAACGACTCCTACAACGCTTCTCTCAACGCCAACTACCAGGTCTTCCAGGGCGGGCGCAAGTTCCACGAACTGGGACGTACCGAATCGAGCATCATGGAGGCCGAGGCCCGCCTTCAGGACCAGCGCTTTGCGGTGATCCTGCAGACGCGGACGCTGTTCATGAACGCGCTCCGCCAGTTCGAACTGGTTGCCGTTGCGGAGGCGAGCGTCGAGCGGGCCGAAGAGAGTCTCGCGATCAGCCGGGCGCGCATGCTGGCCGGGACGGCCACGCGATCCGACACCCTGCGCACCAGGCTGGAACTGGCCAACGCGCTCCAGGCGCTGCTGCAGGCGCGCAACCAGCTGCGGGTCGCACGCTTCTCGCTGGGTCGCCAGGTGGGAGCGCCGGGGCCGGTGGTGCCGGCCCTTCCCGAGAATCTCGATCCGGCGCCGCTGCTGCTCGGTGAACAGGAGATCATCGCCCTGGCCGAGTCGGTGTCGCCGGCCGTGCGCGCGGCCGAGGCGGCATCGGCGGTTGCGCGGTCTGCGGTCGGCAACGCCCGGAGTTCGTACCTGCCCTCGCTCTCGGTCTCGTCAGGGTACACGTGGGCCAACCAGGACCCCACGTTCAACGGCGGCAACACGAGCTGGAACTTCCGCCTCTCGGGCAGCTACCAGCTCTTCGACGGTTTCCAGCGCGAGCAGAACGTCAGCCAGGCGTCCGAGAGCAGGCGGGTAGCCCGGCTGTCCGAGGACGACGCGCGCAGGGGCGTGCGGCAGAGCATCGACTCCGCTCTGCGGACGCTGGAGACGCAGGAGCAGGCCATTCTGATCGCGCAGGACGCGGTTGTCGTGGCCGAAGAGGATCTGAGGCTCATCCGTGCGCGCTATGGTGTGCAGGAGGCCGCGATTCTCGATGTGATCACCAGCCAGGTGGCTCTGGATCAGGCCGAGGCCAACCTGGTGACGGCAAGGTATGACTATGCGCTTGCCAAAGCGGAACTTGAATCGATTGTGGGGAGGGATTTGTGATGATGAACGGGCATGGGAAAAGCGGAAACGGGAGTGGCGCCGGGGCGAACGGGTTGATCATCCGCACGGAGGGACTGCGCAAATACTACGTGCTCGGAGCCGAGACCGTGCGGGCGGTGCGGGGCGTGGATCTTGAAGTCAATCGGGGCGAATTCGTGGCGATCATGGGTGCGTCGGGGAGTGGCAAGTCCACTTTCATGAACCTGATCGGCTGCCTGGATACGCCGACCGCCGGCCAATACTGGCTGAACGGACGAAAAGTGTCGGAGCTGTCGGACGACCAATTGGCGCGCGTGCGCAATCGCGACATCGGCTTCGTCTTCCAGACCTTCAACCTTCTGCCGCGGGCCACGGCGCTTCACAACGTGGAACTTCCGCTCATCTACGCCGGAATGCCGGCCAGGGAGCGTCGGAAGCGTGCCGAGGAGAAGCTCGAACGCGTGGGTCTGGGCGACCGGATGCACCACAAGCCGCCCGAACTCTCGGGAGGGCAACGTCAGCGCGTGGCCATCGCCCGGGCTCTCGTCAACGATCCCGCGCTGCTCCTGGCCGACGAGCCGACCGGGAACCTGGACTCGACCACGTCCCGCGAGATCGTCCAGATCCTCGTGGAGCTGAACAGGACGGGTCAGACGATTCTGATGGTGACACACGAACCCGACATTGCCGCGTCCGCGTCCCGGCAGATTCACCTGACCGATGGACTGGTGGACCGCGATTTTTTCAACGAAGGGATGATGAATTGATGCGACTGCAAGGATCCGGCGTGATTGCCGCAACCCTCCTGGCCGGGTTGGCCGTGGCCGGATGCGAAGCCGAACCCGAGGACGAGGCCGTAAGCATCCAGACCGTCCCGGCCGAGATCCGCGACCTTAGGATCACTGCCGAAGCGACGGGTGAGCTGGAGCCGGTGCTGAAGGTCGAAGTGAAGTCCAAGGCGTCCGGCGAGATTCTCGAGCTCCACGTGGACTCGGGAGACGAGGTCGAGCCGGGCACGCTCCTGGCCCAGGTCGACCCGCGCGACGTCAACAACGCGTACGAGCAGGCCGAAGCGGATCTGGCGGTGGCGCAGGAGCGCATGAACATCGCCCAGCGCCAGCTCGAACGCAGCGACACGCTGCTGAGGGTCGAGGTCATCACGGCCCAGGAATACGAGAGCAAGCAGCTCGAATACGCCAATGCCCAATCGGCGCTGGTCCGGGCGACCACGAATCTGGAACTGGCCACGCTGCGCCGGACCGACGTGACCATCAGGGCACCGATGGCCGGGACGATCCTGGAGAAGCTGGTCGAGGCCGGGCAGGTGATTCAGTCCGCCACCCAGAACGTGTCGGGCGGCACCACGCTGTTCATGATGGCCAACCTCGACGACATGCGCGTGCGCACCCTGGTCGACGAGACCGACATGGGACAGCTGGCCTCGGGAATGATCGCCACCGTACGGGTGGAGGCTTTCCCGGACCGGACCTTTCAGGGTGAAATCGAGAAGATCGAGCCCCAGGCAGTGGTCAACCAGAACGTGACCATGTTCCCCGTCATCGTCCTGCTCGACAACCGCGCCGGCCTTCTGAAGCCGGGCATGAACGCCGAGGTGGAAGTCCTGGTCGATGAGCGATTGCAGACCCTCACGGTGCCCAACAGCGCCGTGGTCCAGCCCTACGAGGTCGCGCCCGCGGCGGAGGTGCTGGGTCTCGATCCGCAGACCGTCTCGGTCGACAACGCCGCCTGGGGCGAGCTGATGGCCCAGGCGGCGGCGCGGGCCGGGGTCGAGATGGAGATGGCGGGGCGCGGTGGTTTCGGGCGTGCTGGCGCCGGTGGCGGACCCGGGGCGGGCGAAATGGCGAACATTCGCGAGAGGATCCAGTCGGGTGAGATCACGGCGGATTCGGCACGGGTGCTCATGACCGCCATGCGCGAGGGTTGGCGCACGGGTGGGGCGGGGGGCCAGGAGGCGGCAGACGGGACGGACGGAAGCGCCGAGGCCGACGCTCCGGCGGAACGCACCCGAATGGCCGCCGCCGGCGACGGGAGTGCCGACGGGTCCGAGAATGCCGACGGGTCCGAGACGGCGCGGGCAGGCCAGGCCGCGGGACCGGGCCGACCCTGGGCACGTGGTCAGGGCGCGGCCGCCATGGGGGGCAACCGTGGGGGCTTCGGCAGGGGGATGATGGGAGCAATGGGCGGCAGCATGGGGGATCCATCCTTCCGTCCCGCGGTCGTGTTCGTGGTGGACGAACTCGGCAACATCACCCCGCGGCCGGTGGTGATGGGGATCGGCGACTACGACTACGCCGAGATCCTCGCCGGACTGGAGGAAGGCGAGGAAACCGCGATGATCGGCGCTGCCCAGTTGCAGGCGCAGCAGCAGGAGCGAATGGACCGCATGCGTGGCCGTATGCGTCCCTTCGGCGGATAGGAGCCACGGATGTTCGTCATCAAGGAAACGATCGTCGTCGCATTCGCCTCGATCCGGGCGAACGCGCTGCGCTCGGGACTCACCACGCTGGGGATCGTGATCGGTACCGCCGCGGTGATCACCATGGTCGCGCTGGGCGAGGGCGCGCAGCGCCAGGTCCAGCAGCAGATCGAGAACATGGGGACGAACATCCTCACCGTGCGGCCCGGCCAGGGGTACTTCCGGGGCGTGGCGAGCGGAAACCGCCGTCTCGAGGAGGACGACGCGATCGCGCTGCGCGAACAGGTGGGCGACCAGTACCAGATCGCGCCCGAGATCGAGTCCCGCCTGCAGGTCTCGTACCTGCGCTGGAATTCGTCGAACTCGGTCGTGGGGACATGGCCGTCATTCTTCCCGCTGCACAGCCATGAAATCGCGTACGGCCGCTTCTTCGACGAGGGCGAGGTGCAGGGCCGTCGGCGCGTTGCGGTCCTTGGTGCGAATGTTCCCGAGGATCTGGGAACCCCGCCGGGCCTCCTGGTGGGCCGCACGATTCAGATCAGGGGCATCCGCTTCGAGGTGGTCGGCGTTCTGAAGGAGAAGGGCGGGGCGATGTGGATGCAGCCGGACGACCAGATCTACATTCCCCTTTCCACCGCGATGTACCGGGTGATGGGCGGCCGGGACCGGCTGCGTTCGATCTACGTCGCGGCACCGTCTCCCGAAGAACTCGACCCCGCGTGGGCGGATATCGACCGGGTGATCCGGCGCGAGCACCGCATCCTCCCCACCGAGGAAGCGGATTTCAGCATCCAGCAATCGTCCGAATTCCTCGAGACCTTCAACGAGACCACCCAGACGTTCACCATGCTGCTGGCCGGAATCGCGGGTGTCAGTCTGTTGGTCGGCGGGATCGGGATCATGAACATCATGCTGGTAAGCGTGACGGAGCGAACCCGGGAGATCGGGGTGCGCAAGGCGCTGGGTGCCACGCGCAAGACGATTCTCTTCCAGTTCCTGATCGAGGCGCTCGTGCTGTGCGTCTTCGGGGGCATGCTCGGGGTTGCGGCGGGAATGGGCGGAGCCAGGCTGATCTCGCAGATGTTCGGGGCAGAGACGGCGGTGGCGGCGGAAGCCGTTGTGGTGGCCCTGGGGTTCTCGGCGGCGATCGGCCTCTTCTTCGGGATCTGGCCGGCCCGGCGTGCTTCAACGCTCGATCCGATCGACGCGCTGCGGTACGAGTAGCCGGGGCCCGCAGCCCACACTGACAGGCGCGCGGCCCGCGCCGACTGCTATTATTTTGCTAGCAGTCTGCTAGCGCGGGTAGGCGATGTTCAGGCGGTCTCCCGCACGGACGACCGTAAGCTCAACCGGAAAAACAGCTTGCGTCAACAGGACGCGAAGCTGCATCACCGTGCCCGCCGCCTCGCTGCCGACCGCCGTAATGACATCTCCGGAACGAAGGCCAGCCCCGGCCGCGGGACTGAGGTCGAGTACGTTGGTGACCAGCACGCCCGACTCGACCCCGAAGTACTGTTGCCCCATGTCGGTCGCCAGGTCGCGGACGAACGCGCCGCCGAAAACCACCGGCGTACTGAGGATGAACGGTGCAAGGAGCGGCGGCCGAGTGGATTCCACTACTTCGATGCGGCGAGCCCCGGGTCCGCCTCCGCCGCCCGCGTCCGGGGGCTGCATGGGATCCCGGAGACGCTGCTCGGCTTCACCGGCATCCATTTCCTCCCTCACCTCGCTGATCATCGCCCGAGTGGCTTCCCAAAGCCGCTGCTCGGCGGAAAGCACACCGTCGGCAACGTCTCCCCAGTCGACTACCACCTGGAACAGGGAATCGATGTGCCGGCTCATCCGGGCCTGGGCGTCGACGAAGCGTTCCATGGCGACCGCGGGCTGCAGCGTTGTGGGCCGGGTTCCGGCGACGATCGACACATCCTGTTCGTCCGTGCCGCGCCGCACCGTGAGGTGGAGGGTCTGGCCGGCCCCGAGGTTGCTCACGGCATTGAACCACGCCTCCCACGTGGATAGACGGCCGCCGTTGACCGCCACGACCCGGTCTCCGGGAATGACGCCACCCAGGTCCGCCGGACCCGACCGGTACACGTCGGTGATCACGATCTCGAAGTGGGCGCTGTCCGCCGTCGGCATCACGGTCATGGAGGCGTCCAGGCGAATGCCCAGCCAGCCGCCTTCATCCGACACCCGGACCGGATCCTGCGCCGCCGCCGAGGGCAGGCCGGCAAACGGCGCGCCGAGGACCAGGGAGGCGCCGAGGACCAGGAAGGAACGGAATCTCATCACGCTCAATGCCAGTTCGCCCGGCTTATCTGCCGGAGGGTCTGCTGTCTCTCGGCGAGCGTGCTCACCACCAGCCCATTGAAGAACTGGTCTGCCGGCGATTCCTGCACCGCGGCCCTGCTCGCGGCGAGAAGCGCGTCGATGGCGGCGAGCCGCACGGCCGGATCCGCCGGCAATTCCCGCTCACTCTGGGCGCCCAGGAGACGGCGGAACTCGGCAAACGCTGCCGACCACTCCTGCTCGGCTTGCTGCACGGCGAGCATCGCTTCTTCGAGGGACGCGAAGGACACCGCTTCCGTGCCTGCCGCCTCCGAGCCCGCCGCGAGGCCGTTCGGGCCGGCCGCGGGAGCACCGCCCGCCGCCCAGCCGAACGCGGTTCCCCCGATGAACAATACCAGGCCGGCGGCCATCCGCATCCAGTTGCGCCCGAATGCGGGATCCCTGCGCGCGCCACGGATGAGACCCTCCGCCATCAGCTTTTCCTCGAGCTCCGGCCAGCTGTCCGGGGGCGGCAGCATGGAAGGAAGGTCCCTCAGCGAGCCCTTCTGGGCCCTGAGGGCGTCCAACTCACGCCGCAGGCCGGGGTCTGCATCGAGGATCGCTCTTTCTTCGGATGTCGGCCGTTCGTCGACCAGCCGAGCCAACTGTTCGAGACTCAAACGCTCCATGCTTCCACTTCCTTGGGCTGTGGTTCAAAACCTCGCAGCATGCGCCTCATCTTCGCTCGCGCCTTGAACAACTGTGATTTCGACGTGCCCGAGGTCACCCCCAGGGCCGTGCCGATTTCTTCGTGTGTATAGCCTTCCACGTCGTGCAGGATCAAGACCTTTCTCATCCCCTCGGGAAGCTCGTCCAGGGCCTGCTCCAGCTTCCGCTCCAGGAGGACATCGCCGACCTGAGGAGCCACGGCAACGACCTCGGGCAGCGGCATTTCACGCATCTTCCTCGTCTTGGCCTTCCTCACCGCCTGCAACGCGGTGTTCACCGCGATCCGGTGAAGCCAGGTCGAAAAACGGGCGTCGCCGCGGAAGGAGGGCAGGGCGCGCAGGGCCCGAATCCACGTTTCCTGGGCGTAGTCATGCGCCAGGTCGTCGTCGCCGGCAATGCGTCGCACGACGGCGTACACCCGAGGTGAATACCGGTCGTAGAGCGCCCGGACGGCCTGTCCGTCTCCTTCGCACGCTCGGCGTATCAGCTGGGCTTCGATGTGTTCGGATCCAGGCGAAGGTGGGCGTGCTGTACTTGTCTGTCGGGAATTGAGATGCATGTACGCAAGATAAGGGTTGCACCCGCCAAAGGTTCCACATGGATGCCCCGGATGCCAGCTTTACCCTGTCCTCCCACGGCCACCGGGACCTGCGGCCATCGGCTCGGCGGACCCCGACCCCCACCACTTCCCGACGACACGATGAACGACTCCATCTCCGCGCCCGCCGGCGCCACGCATCTCGAGTGCACGGCCACGGGTGCCACCTTCGATTCCGAGGTCCTGCAGGGCCTTTCGCCCGCGGGCAAGCCGTTCTTCGCCCGCTACGACCTCAACGCAATCCGGGGCCGCTTCACCCCCGAAGCGGTCGCCGGGCGAGCACCGACGCTCTGGCGGTATGAAGAGGTCCTGCCGGTACGGGACCGTGCCTGCCAGGTCAGCCTCGGGGAGGGGTTCACGCCGCTGCTCGAATCGCAGCGCCTGGCGGAGCGGGTGGGCGTGCGCCGTCTGTGGATCAAGGACGAGGGGCAGAATCCGACGGGCTCGTTCAAGGATCGGGGACTGTGCATGGCGGTCTCGCGCGCGCTGGAACTGGGAGCGCGGGAGCTTGCGATTCCGTCGGCGGGCAACGCGGCGGGGTCGGCGGCGGCGTATGGGGCGGCCGCGGGACTGCCGGTTCACGTCGTCGTGCCCGTGGACACCCCGGCACCGATCCTGGCCGAGATCCGCGCGCTCGGTGCCGATCTGGAGCTGCTGGACGGCCTGATCAGCGACTGCGGCCGGGTCGTGCGCCAGCGTTGCGACGAGGACGGGTGGTGGGACCTGTCGACGCTGAAGGAGCCGTACCGCGTGGAAGGAAAGAAGACGATGGGGTACGAGCTGTTCGAGCAGCTGGGCGGCCGGCTTCCCGACGCGATCGTCTACCCGACGGGGGGCGGCACGGGGCTGATCGGCATGTGGAAGGCCTTCGCAGAGATGGAGGCCCTCGGATGGATCGGTGGCGAGAGGCCGCGGATGTTCACCGTGCAGGCGACCGGCTGCGCCCCGATGGTGCGGGCGTGGGAGGAGGGAACGAAACACGCGGGCCTGTGGGAGGATGCCGCCACGTTTGCGGCGGGGCTGAGGGTTCCGGGGGCCGTGGGGGACTTCCTCATCCTGCGCGCCCTGCGGGAATCGGGGGGCGGGGCGGTCGCGGTCACGGATCACGCCATGGCGGAGTGGGTCGAGGCCATGGGCGCCGCAACGGGTGTCTTCGGAGCGCCGGAAGGCGGGGCGACGGCGGCGGCGGTGCCGCGGCTGCTCGAGATGGGACTGATCCGCGAGAGCGATGAAGTGGTGCTCTTCAACACGGGCAGCGGGCTCAAGTACGTGGGGATGGAGCCCGTGGATTGAGGGGGGCTTCGGGTGGCAGGGCCAGGTGCGCCGGGCTGGGTGCGCCTGGCTGGGTGCGATCCGGGCTTCCGGTCAGTTGGCGTCCCGCCAGCGGTAGCTGAACTCCGGTAGCGGGACGAGGCTCGTGCGAAGCGGTGGCCCTTCCCCCGCACCCGGCCGCCTGACCGCCAGCGCGCGGTTCAGGTGGATCGTGAAGGCGGCGTTGTGTCCGGATGCGAAGTCCCAGCCCGCACCCACGGGAAGCCGGGCGACCAGACCGGCTCCGGTGCCTTCCTCCTCCCGCGCCACGATTCCCCACAGGCCGACGCCCACGAAGGGCTCCACCGAACGTGAACCCAGGTACTGCTTGGCCGTGACCGACACGCTGATGTCCCGGAGCCGCCAGGTGCCCACCTGGACCTCCACTCCCCGGTTGTCCCAGCGGTACTCGCCGACGAGCGCCGCCATGCTCGCGCCGAACAGCGAAACGCCGAATCGGTACTGGGCGGAGAGCGGGGCCGCGCCGGCGACGGCCAGGAGGCAGGCAAGCGCCACCCCGGAGAGGATGGGCCGGGCGAGGCGCCGGCGTGAGGTAGCGAAGTCTCGTCGGATCGGCCGGTTGCGGCAGGAGGGGGACGGTGGGATCATGGTGGGCGAGTATAACGCGGCGGATTCCGGGCTTCCAGATTGATGCATCGATGACCTCTCCCAGGCGTGGGCCACGGTGCCGCGGCCGATGGCGGACCCTCGCGGCCTTGCTGGCGGGCCTGTCGGCGGCGTGCGCCGGTGCGGACGACGGCACTCCGCCCGCGCCTCCGCTCCCGGAGGCCGCCCTGACCCGCTACGCACCCGACTCGGTGCGCGTCGTGCCTCTGGGCCGGGGTGTCCACTATCGCTACTTCTGGTCGCCGTCCGGGCCGTGGGCGGTCCATCTGGTGTCGGCCGACCTGGAGCAGTGTGAGCTGGACCTGAGGGTGATTCCGGCGCTGGCCGACGACGGAGTCACCCGCGTTCGCAAGGCCGTCTCGGAAATGCGGCCGTCTGACCAGGCAGAGGTGATTGCGGGCGTCAACGGGGACTTCTTTGCCGCGGACGGGACTCCGGTGGGACCGGAGGTCAGCCGCTCGACCAGGCGTGTTTCGGCGCGGCCCGCGCTTGCGTGGGGACGGGACCGGGTGCTGCGAATCGGGCCGGGCGATACCGAGACGGAGACCGCCGGCGCGGCGCGACAGGTCATCGGAGGCTTCCCCGAGCTTCTGGACGGGGGAAGCCCGGTGGGGGACCTGGGGGTTGCCGAACGTCCCTCCTTCGCCGCCGCGCGACACCCGCGAACGGCAGTCGGCCTGGACGTTCAGCGCGCGTTGCTGTGGATCGTGGTCGTCGACGGGCGACAGATTCCGTACTCCGCAGGCATGTCCCTTCCGGAACTGACTGAGCTCTTCCTGTCCCTGGGAGTGGACGAGGCCCTCAACCTCGACGGTGGCGGCTCGTCCGCGATGTCCGCGGGCGGACGGATCGTCAGCCGGCCATCGGATGCGGAAGGAGAGCGCGCGGTAGCGAACAGCCTGTGGCTCGTGATCGACGAGGCCGGGTGTCAGCGGTCCCGGTCCCAGGCGAGCGACAGCCCCAGGTAGCCGCCCCGATCGGGTCCGGGCTCGAAGTACCGTCCTCCAAAGGCGTTGACCACCACGGAGGATGCGTAGCGGGCGTTCGTGAGGTTCGTGATGGCCGCAAACGGCGACACGCGCACATTCCCCGCCCGGACCCCGGAGGCTCCGGCACGCAGCTCCACCAGCGTGTAGCCCACCGCGCTCGCGTCGTTGGCGTCGTTTGCGGGCACCTCGCCGCGCCTCTCGACGCGCAGTTCGCCGAACCATGCCCCGCGGCCGGCCCTCAGACTGGCCTCCACGCGATGGGGCGCGATCCCGGGCACGCGGTTGCCGTCGAAGTTGTTCTCGCCCACCGAGAACTCGGTGAACCGGGCGCTCACAAACCCATAGGCGATGCGCGCGGTCAGAACCGGCGACAGCAGCGCCCGCGCCGACGCCTCGAAACCGCGCACGGTGGACCGGCCCGCATTGCGATAGAAGCGCCGTCCAGGCGCGGCCGGGACCTCGAACGGCACAAGCTGGTTGGACAGGCTCGACGCGAACGCGGTGAGGTCGTACGCGGAGCGGCCGCCCAGAGCGCCACGGAGTCCCCCTTCGGCCGTCCAGCCGCTCTGGGGCTCCAGGCCGGGGTTGAAGCCGCCCGCGCGGGTCGGCTGATTGGCAAGTTCGGTTGTGGTCGGCGTCTCGAAGGAACGCGCGAGCGAGGCGAACAGGCCGTGGTCCCCCAGGTCGATGTGGAGACCCAGCGACGGGTTCAGCCCGCTCATCGTACGGGAGCCCGAGTCGTCGGGGTCATCCAACAGGACCAGGCGGTCGTAGGCCGTGAAGTTCAGGTGGTCGAATCGCACCGCTCCCATGACGCTCAGCCGTGCGGCCACGGGCACCAGAAGCTGCCCGAAGAGGGCCGCCGCGCGAACCCGCTCGTCCTGATCGAGAACCCGGCCCCCGCGTTCGCCTCCGTCGTTGGCGAAGTTCTGGCGATCGTCCTTCTGCAACTCGCCTTCCACTCCGAAATCGAGGCGGCCCTGACCCGCCGGGGTGTCCCATTCGCGCCCAAGCGCAACACGCACGCCGCCGCCGCTCCTGGTCAGATCAAGCACGCGCGTCGGGATGGGGTTGTCCAGTTCGCGCCGCACACCGTAGGCCGAAAACGCACCCTCCAGGCTTCCCACCCCACCCATCCAGCTGACGCCCGCCTGGCCCTGGCGGACGTTTTTCCGGGTGCGGCGGGCCACGTTGAACCCCCACGCCTGGTTGCTCCCCTCGTCGAAGAGGTTGGCCGGGAGAGAGCCCGCGTTGAGCGCGTCGAGGTCGAGGCCGTTCACCTGCACCGCGAGGGTGCCTCCGGCCGCGGTCGTGGTGAAGCCCGCATTGAGGGTGGTGCGGTCCGACTGGCTGTAGGGGTCCTCGCCGGATTCCGAGAGGTTGTTGCGGAAGCCGTCGAAGCTGGTCCGGGCCACGCTGGCGCGAAAGCCGACCGCACCCGCCGTGCCCGACCCGGTCGTCTGGATCCTCAGCAACCCGTCCGAGCCGGTCACGAAGGTGGCTTCCTGGCTATACCTGCCCGCGTAGGGCTCCGCGCTGCGAAACAGGAGGACGCCGCCCGCGCCGTTGCCATACAGGGCCGCCGCCGGTCCGCGCAGCGCCTCCACGCGGCCGAGGGAGCCGATGTCGAGGTGGTCGAGGGTGCTCTGTCCGTCCGGAAGCGTCGCGGGAATCCCGTCGACCAGGATCTTGATCCCGCGCACCCCGAACTGGGAGCGGGCGCCGAACCCGCGGATCGAGATGCGCTCGCCGACCGCCGCGTTGTAGCGGTTCTGGACGCGCACGCCCGGGAGCGCGTGCAGCGCTTCCTCGATGGACAGGCCGGAGTTGCCCTGCGCCAGATCGCGGCCGACGATGATCGAAGCCGAGAAGGGGATCCTGTCGAGACGAACGGGCGACCGCAGGACGGAGACGACGATCGGCGAGAGTTCGATGGTGTCCGTGGCTTCGGTCTGCGCCGCGGCCGGTGGGGCGGGGTGCAGCGTTGCCGCCCCGAGCATCACGATCGCCACGGCCTGCCGGGGCACGCGAGGCACAGGGAAACGGATTCGAGGGGTTGGCATGGTCACGCTGGTCGACCGTGGGTCAAGGGAGTCGGAAGACTTCGCGGGGAAGCTACCGTTCAGGGCTGCTTCGATTCAACCCGCAAGTTGAGGGTGGCGTAGCGTTGCTCGGCGGGAATCATGACCTCTTCTTCCCTCGAGGCCACGTAATCGGACGGCGAATAGGCGACTTCCAGCACGTCGGGATCGAGCTGCTCGCCCGGGTCGAGGACCGCTACGCGAAGGCTTGTATCCACGGGAACCCAGCACGCACGGTAGTATCCCCGGGCGTCGGTAGTGACCGCCGTTCCGGCCCGGCCCGCCCGCAACCGCCGGTCGACGGAGGCTGCCCCCTGGAACACGGAGATGTCGTATTCCCGGAACAGGACGCGCACCGTCGCACCGGAAACGGGATTGCCGGCGTCGTTCGTCACGCGGCCGACCAGGATGGCGTGGCTTCGCAGCACGCGTCCGCCGGGCATGGTGTTCATTTCGTCCGGCGGCTCGACGTCGTCACAGAGCCGGTCGAGAACCCGGCCGACCCGCGGGGCCGCGAAGTTCACCTGTGCGGGCGTCTCCGCGCCGTCGACCACCTCCACGTCCCAGGGCTCGGGCAGATAGGAGAACCGCGAGAAGTAGCCGTGGGTGAAGTTGACCGAGTAGATGCCGGGCTCCAGCCGGGTGAATTCGAAGCGGCCCTCGCGATCGGTCGTGGTCTCGATCGACGTCCCCTCGATGAACACGACGGCCCCGGCGAGTCCGGCGCGCAGGCTGTCGAACACCACGCCCGCGATGCGGCCGCCCAGGTCCGCCTCCATGACCGTCCCCTCGTTGCCGTGGACCCTCAGGACATCGCCGCCCTGCTCGGTGATCCCTTCGAGCACGGTCACGACCCGGCTGTCGAAGGGACTGACCTCGACCTTGCCGCGGGGCATGCGGATCCTCCACGAACTCACGATCCAGGTGCCGTTGGGCAGCGCCTCGAACTCCACCGTTCCCCCCGGGTTGGCACGCTGGAGCCCGGGCGGGAGGTCGAGGTTCTGGTAGTAGTAGTCGAGGCGCCTGAGTTCCGAGTTCTCGGCATCGATCCACAGCGTTCCCCGAATCTCCTCGATTCTGCGGCCGGGGACCGGTTCGAACTCGAGGCCGATCAACCCCGACTCCGCCCGGTCCGTCCTGAGGCGGAAACAATGGGTGTCCAGGAACGGGTCGGAGAGAAGCACACCCGCGTCGGGGGCCCAGTACACGGACTCGTTGGGTGTGATCTTTGCAAACCCTTCCGCGATCAAAGAGTCCGCGGGCAGGGAGACGAACGGGTATTGGCGGTAGGCGCGCTCGAAGTCGCGGTCTTCCTTGACCACCTGCCGGCCCTCCGGACCCAGCTCCCGGAGGATACCCATCATCTCGTAGCGGTAGTACCCCCGCTCCTGCGTAAACGCCGCTGCGTCCAGCGCCTTGCGCGCCTCGTCCCACACCCGGGTGACCGCGAGGCCCTCCTCGGGACGGACCCGGCAACGGCGGTCGGCCTCCGCCTCGATGCCGGCGAGCGAGACCGCCGCCACCGCCGAAGTCATCCGGACGGTGACCGTATCGCCGGCCGCGAGGTCGAAGTAGTCCGAGTACGTGGTCGCGTACCCGATCCGGTCGGCCCTCAGGCGGTATCTGCCCGCGATCGGCGTGCTCACCTCGAACAGTCCGGAGTCGCGGGTCAGCACCCGGGAAAGCTGGTTGTCGCCGCGGTCCAGCAGACTGATCATCGCGCCGCCCACGGCCGCGTTGTCGGCAGAGTCCACGAGCCGGCCGCGGACCACCTGTCCGGCCGCGGGCGCGACAATACCGCCGAGCAGCAGGACGGCGAAGGCGAGGCGACAGACCATCGGAAACAGCGGACGCGGCACGGGCATTCTCCAGCGTTGGTGCTCGGTACAAGGTAATACGCCGGACGCTCGTCGGCATGACATGGTCCGCCCTTGAGCGGCATCCCGGTCGCGGCTTACCTTGGCCTGCCAACGTTCCGTAGCAGGATGGGAGTCAGCAATGGCACCTCACAGCTGTCGTTCCGGCCTTCATGCATTCGCCGCCGTGGTCGCAGCCGCCCTCTGGGGGGTTGACGACCTGGCGGGACAGGCCCGCGGGTACATGCCCGAGGACTACTACCGCCTGGCCGTGGTCGGCGACGTCGCGGTCTCGCCCGACGGCGCGCACGTGGCGTTCACCGTCACCACGGTCGTCGAGGACGAGAACCGGCGGCACCGCGAGATCTGGGTCCAGCCGCTGTCCGGCGGCCGCCCGGACGGCGAGCCGTTCGCGGTCACCAGCCCCAACGAGGAGTCGAGCGGACCCCGCTGGTCGCCCGACGGCTCGCTCCTGTCCTTCTCGTCGTCGCGCGGAGACGACCCCAACCCGGTCTGGTTCGTGCGCGTCCGGGGCCCGGGAGGCGAGGCCTTCCACATCGCGGGCGTCGAGGGGCCGCCCGTATGGTCCCCCGACGGCACGTCCATCGCCTATGTGAAGGCCCCGGAGCGCGAATCCGCAGAGCCGGGTGCGCCCGGCGACCAGGAGCAGGCCGAGGCCGCCGGCCGCGAGGGCTGGATCGCTCCCGACGCGGTGTCCACCACCCTGGACGCCAACCGCTTCGACGGCCGCGTCATCACCTCGATCCGCTACAAGCAGGACGGCCGCCTCGACTTCCAGCCGCACTACCTGACGCGCGAGAAGCGGCAGCTCATGGTGGTCGACGCGGATGGCGGCGTACCAGCGCAGCTCACGCGCGTCTCCTTCGACGTCGGCGACCCGGTCTGGTCCGAGGGCGGCGAGGTCATCTTCTTCACCGGCGACGAGCGCCAGGACGACGAGCTCGACAGCGAAAACACCGGCGACATCTGGGCCGTGGACGTGAGCGTGGGTACCGTCCGCCGCCTCACCACCAATCCCGGCACCGAGAGCGCGCCGGCGATCTCGCCCGACGGCCGCCGCATGGCCTTCCTGTCGACCCCCGCCCGCGGCAGCCAGACCGATCTGCTGGTCGCCGAAATCGGGCCCGACGGACACCTCCGCGGCGAGCCCGGCAACCTGACCGCCGCCTGGGACCTCCGCCCCGGGGCCCCCATGTGGTCGGCCGACGGCGCCGACGTCCTCTTCTCGGCCGGAATCGCCGGGGACAGCCACCTCTTCCGGGCCTCCGCGGCCGTCCCAGCCGCGACAGCCGCAGCCGTACCCCCAGCCGACCGCGTCCAGCAGGTCACGCGCGGCGCCCGCCGCCTGTCCTCCTTCTCCTTCTCCGACGCGGGCAACGTCATGGCCTTCACCGCAACCGACGCGGTCACGCCCACCGAGCTCTACGTCGGCCCCGGAGACGGCTCGAGCGAGCAGAAGGTGACGCGCTTCAACGACGGCTGGCTGTCGGACGTGACGCTGATGCCGGCCGAGGAACTGACATGGGCCGCCGAGGACGGCACGGCAGTCCAGGGCTGGATGGTCAGGCCCGTCAACTTCCGCGAGGGCGGCTCCTTTCCCATGATCCTCAAGATTCACGGGGGGCCGCATTCGGCCTACGGGAACACCTTCTTCCCGACCTTCCACGTGCTGTCGGCGGCGGGATTCTTCGTCCTCTACACCAACCCGCGCGGATCGTCCGGCTACGGCCACGAATTCCAGTACGCGACGCGCGGCGAGTGGGGCATCGTCGACCGCGAGGACTACCTGGCCGGAGTCGAGACCGCGCTCGCCGCATACCCCGAGATCGACGCCAACAGGCTCGGCGTGTCGGGCGGCAGCTACGGGGGGTTCATGACGAACTGGCTCACCGCGACGACCGAACGCTTCCACGCCGCCGTCACCTCGCGTTCGATCACCAACTGGGAGAGCTGGTGGGGCACCTCCGACGCGCAGGGCCTGACCGAGTACGAGTTCTACGGCCCTCCCTGGGAGCAGCGCGACCTCTACCGCCGCCTGTCACCCATTTCGTACGTGGAAAACGTCACCGCGCCGACACTGATCATCCACAGCGAGCAGGACTACCGCACCCCTATCGGCGACGGCGAGCAGTGGTTCATGTCGCTGATGAAACTCGGCGTGCCGGTCGAACTCGTCCGCTACCCCCGGTCGTCGCACGGCCTCTCGCGAACCGGCGAACCGTGGCTGCTGGTGGACCGCCTGGAGCGCATCCGCAGCTGGTTCGAGCACTTCCTGATCCAGAACCCGCCCCTCAGACGCGCCGGAGCGGAGTCCGGACGCCGTTGACCGGCCTTCCGCCGCTTCCATACCCCGAGCGCCGCACGACCGCGCTCTCGCGCATGGGGGACGGTTCCATGCTCCTGCCTGCTTCCGCAGTGAGGTACAAGAGCGGCGATTCGGAGTACCGCTACCGCCCCGACTCGGAGTTGCTCTATCTGACGGGGTGGGAGGAATGGGACAGCGTCGCCGTGCTGAGAGGTCACGGCGCGAAGGACCGCTTCGTGCTCTTCGTGCCCGGGCGGGACGCGGAACGGGAGCGCTGGACGGGCCCCCGACTCGACCCGGGAGAGGTGCAGGCCCGCTTCGGCGCGGACGCGGTCTTCCCCATGACGGAGTTCCGGGAGCGGGGGGCGGCGCTGCTGGCCGACGGCGACCGCATCCACTACCGCCTGGGCGCGTCCGCGGTGTGCGACGAGGTGGTGCGCGAGGCGCTGCGGGCCGGGCGGGCGCGGCGGACCCGGAAGGGCGCGGGCGCCTATATGGTGGTCGATCCGGGGGCGGTCCTGGACGCGATGCGGGTGAAGAAGGACGCGGCCGAGATCGCGCGGCTGCGCGAGGCGGCGGCGATCTCGGTGGCCGCGTTTCGCGAGGCGCTGGGGCGGGTGCGGCCGGGGGCGGGGGAGTGGGAGGTGGAGGCCGCGCTCGAGGCGGGGTTCCGCAGCCGGGGCGCGGGCGGGCCGGCCTTCGCGACGATCGTGGCCGCGGGGGCGAACGCGTGCACGCTGCACTACACGGCGAACAGTGCGCGAATCGGGGCCGAGGACCTGGTGCTGATGGACGCGGGCGCCGAGTTCGACTACTACGCCGCCGACATCACGCGCACCGTGCCCGCGTCGGGGCGGCTGGAGGGGGCGCGGCGCGGAGCGTACGAGGTCGTGCGGGAAGCGCACCGCGCGGCGATCGCGGCGTGTCGGCCGGGTGGGGCGCTGGACGATGTGCACCAGGCGGCCAGCCGCGTGATCGCGGCAGGGCTGGTGGGGATGGGGGTGGTGGAGGGCACGGCGGACGAGGTGCTGGAAGGTGGCGCGCACCGGGCGTTTTTCCCGCACAGTACGTCGCACTGGCTCGGGCTGGATACGCATGATGTGGGGGCGTACCGGGGTGGGGGCGGTGCTGGCGCCAGCGGGCCGATCGAACTGGAGCCCGGCATGGTGTTCACCGTCGAGCCCGGGCTGTACTTCCCGCCCGGCAGTTGCGACCGGGTGCCCGAGCTGGAGGGGACCGGCATCCGCATCGAGGACGACGTGCTGATCGGCGAGGACGGGGTCGAGGTGCTGACGGAGGGACTGCCCGTCGACCTCGAGGACCTGTCGATGCTGATCGGGGGGGCGTCGTGAGAGTGCCGGTCCAGCCATCCGCCGCGTCGCCGCCCGATCCGCCGCCTGCCCGCGAGCCCAGCCCCCTGCTACAGCGCCTCGCTCAGCCGGACCCGCTGCTCGCGGTCGAGTTGCGGCCACCCCGGCTCGGTATGGGCACCACGCGCAGCATGAGCGTCTGGATCGACATGCACCACGCGGTCCAGCGCCTCGCGCGGCAGGACACCTTCATCCTGCTGACCGACGATGCCGCGGGGGACCACGAGGAGGAGAGTCTGGCGCACCTGGCCGCGAACCTGGGCGGGAGCGCCGACCTGGGCGCGGTGGTGCCGTTTCTGACCTGCAAGCATCCGCTCGAGTACTGCCGCATGTTCGCGCGGCGGGCTTCGGGGCTGGGGGTGGCGGCGGTGGCGGTGGTCGGGGGGGACCATTCCGTCGGCCCCAGGCGATGCGTCCCGCACGGGAAGGATCTCCGTCGCATTCTGCGCGCGGACCAGCCCGGCCTGTCGCTCGGCGGATGGGCGAACCCGCACCGGGATCCCGCCGAGCAGGCGCGTTTCGTCGCCGACGCCGACTACACCGCCGACTTCGTGCTCACGCAGATCGTGTCACACCACTCCCTGGACTGTGTGGAGCGCTTCCAGGCGGAGCTGGCGCGGCTCGGCGTCGATCTTCCGGTCGTATACGGGGTCTTCCACTACCACAGCGCGAACCCGCGCACGCTGGACTACCTGGGGCGGTATTTTCCGGTGCCGGCCGCCGAGATCACGCGAGAGTTCGAGGGCGGGGCGACCGCCGAGGAGATCTGTCTGCGGACGATCCGCGGGCTCCGGGCGATCGGCGCCGACAAGGTGTACGTGAGCAACCTGCGGAGCCGGGACGTAGCGAGGCGGCTGGAGGGGATTGGGGAGGCGGTGGGGTAGGGAGGCGTGTTGGGGCGGATTGTCAACTCCGGTTTACAGAATGGAAACTGCGGTTGACATGACCAGGTACATAAACGGGAAAAACGAAAGTTGCGTTTTTGGTTTTGCCGGTTATATCTTGTCTTCATGATTCCCCGTCTCCGTCACCAGGCGCGCCTCCGCCGCCTTCTGAGCCAATTCCCCGTCGTGGGGCTCGTGGGTGCCCGACAGGTGGGCAAGACGACTCTGGCCCGCAGCCTGGCAGCTCGTGAGCAGGGCCGGGTTACCTTCTTCGACCTCGAAGATCCGACCGACGAGACACGTTTCGCGGACCCCAAGCTCGCGCTCGAGTCTTTGGAGGGTCTTGTCGTCATTGACGAGGTGCAACACAGCGAAGGGCTGTTCCGGCTGCTCCGCGTCCTTGTGGACCGGCCTTCCAACAGGGCTCGGTTCCTGGTCCTGGGAAGTGCCGGCCCGGAGCTGCTGAAGCAGTCCTCCGAGTCGCTCGCCGGCCGAATCGTCTATCACGAACTGCCTCCGTTTCGAGTGGACGAAACGGGCAAGGAGAGCATCGACCGGCTGTGGATCCGGGGTGGATTCCCACTCTCGTTTCTTGCGTCCGACGAAGCGCAGAGCGCGGCGTGGCGTGCCGCCTTCATCCGCACCTACCTCGAGCGCGATCTGCCCCAGCTCGGGATCGCTGTGTCGGCGACGACCATGCGGCGCTTCTGGACCATGCTGGCTCACTATCACGGCGGCCGCTGGAACGCCGCCGAGGTCGCGCGTTCCCTGGGGGTGAGTGCTCCGACGGCCAATTCCTATCTCGATGCGCTGGTTGATTCTCTACTCGTCCGGAAGCTGACGCCCTGGTTCGAGAACCTGAAGAAGCGCCAGGTCAAGGCTCCGAAGATCTATCTGACCGATACCGGTCTTCTGCACTCGCTGCTGAGGCTCAAGACCGAGCCCGAACTCCTCGGGCACCCCAGGGCGGGAGCCTCCTGGGAAGGATTTGCGATGCACGAGGTGGTGCGGGCTCTCTCAATCGACTGGGAGGATTGCTACTACTGGGCGACCCACCGGGGCGCCGAGATCGATCTGCTAGTCTTCGACGGCGGACGCCGGATCGGAGTGGAGTTCAAGCGAACCAGCGCTCCCGGGATGACGCGGTCGATGCACTCGGCGCTAGCCGACCTCAAGCTCGACCGGATCTTCGTGGTCTTTCCCGGTGGCGACCGCTTTCGGCTGCACGAGCGCGTGGACGCCGTGGGATTGGAGCGGGCGTGCGTCGAAGGACTGTCAACGTGATGACGCTGACGAAGGCGATTACGGCGACGGCCAGGTCGGTATACATCCACGCGCGTCTGCTCGAAGAGCGGTTGCGAAGCGGCGTGGCGTGGTGGCCTCTCGCCGGGGGCTTCGTCGCGAACCCCTATCCGGTCTATCGCAGGCTCCGCGAGCGAGACCCGGTCCACGACAGCATCCTCCTCGAACAGGTCGTGGTGACCCGCTATGCGGATGTCGACCGCATCCTCCGCGATCACCGAAGCTTCTCCAACGACCTGCACAAGGCGCGTTCGTCACGCGGCTCGCTGGCCACCCGCAAGAAGCTGAAGCCCAGCATGCTCGTGCTGGATCCACCGGACCATACGCGTCTGCGAGGGCTCGTAAACAGGGCGTTCACGCCCCGCTCGGTCGCGAAGATGGAAGACCACATCCGGGCCACCGCGCATGCACTTCTGGATGAAGTCGAGGGTCAGGACGAATTCGACCTGATGACGGCCTACGCGGGGCCGCTGCCAACGCTTGTGATCGCCAGGATGATCGGTGTGCCCGAGAGCGATCTCGACCGTTTCAAGGTATGGTCCGCCCCCCTGGCCCGTGCGCTGGAACCCCTCCTCACCCCGGAAGAAGAGGAACTGGTGCACCGGACTGACCGGCAGCTGGCCAACTACCACGGGGACATCATCGAGCAGCGCCGACGCGAACCTCGCGACGATCTGATTTCGCGGCTGGTGGAAGCCGAGGAGCAGGGCGACAAGCTCACACTCGACGAGATGACCGTGATGCTTCGCCTCCTTCTGATCGCCGGAAACGAGACGACCACCAACCTGATCGGCAACGGCCTGAGGGCACTCCTGCACAATCCCGGCCAGCTGGCCCTGCTGCGGGAGCGCCCGGAGCTGATGCCCGCGGCGGTCGAGGAGCTTCTGCGCTACGATTCGCCGGTGCAGCTGGACATGCGCTTTGCGACCCGCGACCTGGAAATCGGTGGCCGATTCGTGCGGGCGTGGACCATGATCGCGCCGGCAATCGGGGCCGCCAATCGTGACCCGGAGCGTTTCCAGCGGCCCGATGACCTTGACATCACCCGTTCCGACGCGGGGAACATCTCGTTCGGCCGAGGTGTTCATCACTGCCTGGGCGCTCCGCTTGCCCGTCTCGAGGGACGGGTCGCGCTGGAGGTGCTGCTGGAGCGTTTCGACCGCATCGGCTTCGGCACGCGGCCGCCCGAGTTTCGGCGGAGCATCGTGCTGCGGGGACTCGAGCACTTCGACATTCGCGCGACTGGCGCTCCGGCCTGGTCCTGAGCACCTTTGCCTCTGCCGTGAGCCGGTCGCGCGTGCCCGCGCAGTCCTCGCGGGGAGGAGCCTCGCAGGGAGGAGCCGAGATGACCCGGGAAGACAGGTTCAGTCGCCTCGTGGAGCACATGTACAAGGCGGCGCTGACGGAGGGCAGATGGGGCTCGGTGGCCGGTTTGGTCGACGACGTGACCTCCACGTGCGGCCATAGCCTGACGTACGTGGAGGTGGGTCCGGGGGGACAGTCCGACATTTGGCTGTCTCATTTCTTTGTCGGTAGCGAGCGTCGGGAGGATCTGCGGCAACGGTATTTCGGCGACTACTTTTCACGAGATGAGGCGATTCCGCGGCTTGCCGGACTTCGCGATGGGGAATTGGTACACAAGTCGGATCTCTACACCGACCTCGAGAAGAGAAAGTCCCCCGTGTACGCGTTTCGGACCCGTCATCGGACGGAGGACGGCCTCTTCATGGCGATCGACGGGCTCGACGGCACCGCGATCGTCTGGTCCTGCGGCAACCCCACTGAACGCGGCGGTTGGGGGCACGATCAGATCAAGACCATCAAGCGCCTGGCGCCTCACATACGCCAGTTCTCGCGCGTGCGGCGTGCGATGGCCGCGGTCGACGCGTTGGGCGCGTCACTTGCCACACTGCTTGAGAACAAGCGGCTGGGGTTGATCCAGCTGGATGGCCGCGGACGCATACTCGAGGCCAATGACCGCGCCCGCGATGTCCTGCTGAAACGCGACGGGCTGCGCGACGACCGGGGTGTTCTGGTTGCTCTGCACAAAGGGGAAAACGACGAGCTGAAACGCTTGTTGGCGCAAGCGTCCCAGCCCTTTGGCGGTCAGGGCACCGGCGGCTCGATGAAGATCACACGGGCAGGGGCCCGAGCCCCGCTGGTCCTTGAAATCCACCCTGTGCAGGCAATGACGACGAATCAGTGCATGCGGCAGGTGAGGGCACTGGTGCTTGTCGTCGATCCGGCACTCCGGGCCGCCGTAGATCCGGCCCTGGCGGGTGCAGCGCTGGGCTTGACGCCTGCGGAGAGCCGTGTGGCTGTGGCAATGGCGTCCGGACAGACAGTCGCCGGCATTGCACTCGCGCTGGGCTGCGCTGAAAGCACCGTAAAGACTCACGTCAAGCGAATCTACCGCAAGCTGGGGATTCACAAACAGACGGAACTCGTGCAAAGGGTTCTGTCACTGGACGCGTTTCGAACGTCTGTCGGCTAGACCTCTGCGCGATCCCCTGAAAGGGGGATACCGGTGGGCCTGTCTCCGCCACATCCATGAAACCGGCGACGGACGGTACCCCGGGAAGCGCGGAGAAAGCCATGAGTCTGGTCCGGTTGAGTAGTGCGGCGTTTTCGATCACTCTCGTGTTGTTGGTCATGGCCCACGCCGTCCGTTGACATGGCCTGGGGGTTAGTCAACTGGCCCAGGATCCCGTCGGCAGCGACCGGGAACGGCCTGGACAGAACTCCATCGCATCCATCTGTGGACACGGCCGCATGGGCCCTGCGGATGAAGACACAGAGTCGATAGGTGCCGTCGATCGGAGTGGTCCAGCCTGTTGAATCTTCCGCAATGAATGCGTGGATGGACAGGGCCGTATCGAGCACCTCGCCGTGACCGATCGGCACTTCCTCAATCACGAGGGTGCAGATGGAGCTCCAGACCCCCTGCCATTGTCCCTCCGACCCAAGTCGAGCAAGACTACTCCCGCAACCGTGGTACCAAAGCGGCTCTCGGGTCTGGTTCTCGATCGAGATCGCAACCTGACCCTTGATGAGATTCCGGCCGACCCGAAACTCGTAGTCCGTCACCGTCAAGACAGCCGGCTCGGGCGACGTGTCGAATGGGCCCCAATCGCACCCCGGTGCGGCTACCAGCGATCCGCAGATCGCCAGACCCGCGAAGAACGGACGGGACATGTCGACCTCCCGGCCGAAGATCATGCGCACGCGTGCCTCCGTTTGATCGACCGGCGCATGGTGATTCGTACACGTGTTTGGGGCCGGGGTTTCACGGTTGGGCCGCCGTCACCAAAGTCGAACTGCCCGTTGTAGCCTTCCACAACGCCGCCGGAACGTCGGGGACACCAGATGAGCTACCGTCGCCACCCGCCCCCGCGCGTCAGAACACCACCCGGTAGATGACGTTCAGGCTCCGCGCGGCCTCGGGCATGATCTCCTTCACCCGGGAGAGGTGGTTGCGGTACTCGGAATTCGCGACGTTGACGAGGCTCACGGTCAGGACGTTCAGGCGGCCGCCGAACGTAAGGCGCACCCCTGCCGCGGCGTTGAAGACGGTGTACCCGGCCGTCGGCGTCTCGAATTCGCCAACCCTGTCCTGCCCGTCGGCCATCTCGGCTTCGGTCCGGACATACCACGACGGCCTCTCGTATTTGAGGGCCACATGTCCCTTGAGCGGAGGAATGAGAGGCAGGGGCCGACCGGTCCCCTTGAGACGGCCTCTCACCGATGAGGCCACTCCCTCGAGCGCCAGCCCCCGCCCGGCGTCAACGTCCACGCCGAGTTCGAAGCCGCTGAAGACGGCGTCGTTGCCCCGGAACTGATAGATGGGGAGCAGCACGCGGCTGAGGCGGCCCGTGTCCTCGCCGTATATGTGGTTCCTGATGTCGTTGTGGAAGCCGGTCACCTCGGCCCTCAGCCGGTCGGACTCGTAGCGTAGGAAGACATCGAGTCCCCTGCCGACCTCGCCCTCCAGAGACGGGTTTCCGACTTCGAAGACGTAGGCTGCCAGGTGCGGCCCCTCCGAATACAGCTCGGTGATGTCGGGGGTCCGAAACGCCCGGACGACGCTCGCCCCGAGCACCAGCCCCGAGGCGGACTTGTAGAGGACACCCAGCGACCCGGACAACGATTGGAATCTGCGGTCGCGGATCTCACCGATGTCCGAGACCCGATCTACCGCCGGATCGGCCAGGGTCCAGTCGTAGCGCAGCCCCGACTCGATCTGGATGGCGCCCAGGTCGACCTCCTCGAGCAGGTACAGGGCCGCCCTGAGCCGACGCGTGTCCGGCGTGTAGAGGGATCCCCCGTAGCCGAAATCCTCCCACGACGCACGGCCGCCCATCGCGCCCGCCGCAAACGGTCCCCACCTCCCATGCCGACCCAGAACGTCCGCGCTCGCGTTCTGCTGCTCGAAGAGCGTCCCCAGAATGTCCGATGCCTCGATCTCGCGGTGCGTGTACCAGGTGTGATTCGCGTCGAAGCGGAGGTTGCGGAAGGGCCCGACCGGCTCAACGACCACGGTCCGGAACTTCGACGAAACCCGCTCCATTTCGATCCGCACCCCCTCCTCGTGCCCACCCACGAAACCACCCGGGATGCCGTAGTAGTTGCGGTAGCCGCGGAAGGCCGTCCCCAGGCGGCCCCAATCGGTGACGTACGCCGTCCCCGCGCCCCCGCTCCACATTTCGCCGTCGGTGTTGAGAAGCGTGCCGACAGGGGTCTTCAGGTCTCCCGCCGTCCGTGCGGCCACTTCCACGCGCAGCGGCACGCGCTCGGCGATGGCGAACACGGTCGTCGCGCTGCCGGCCAGCGAACCGGTCGCGGTGTGCGTCTGCAGTGTGGCCGCGCCTGTCAGGTGGTGCGGCACGGCCGTCGGGATCTCGTCACGGATGACGTTGATGACCCCGCCCAGCGCGTTGCCCCCGTAGAGCAGGGCACCCGGACCCCGCACGACCTCGATCCGCCGCGCCGACGACGGATCGAGCGCGGTGGTGTGGTCCGCGCCCGAGTTGGAGGCGTCGCCGACCGCGGTTCCGTCCTCGAGCATCAGTACCCGGTCCCCGCTCAATCCCCGGATCACCGGCTGCGCGACCGACGGACCCATCCTGGTGGCGGCCAGGCCCGGCATCGACGCCAGGGTTCCCGCGACGGTCGCCGTCATCTGGCGCTGCAGGACATCGCCCGTCATGACGCTGACGGGCCGGAGCGCCTCGGCCGCGGCGCGCTCGCTGATCGTGGCCGTCACCACCAGGTCGTCCAGCGCGATGGGCGACGGTGTCAGCTCGATCACGACCTCTGCCGACTCGGCTACGGCCCGGCGCGCGCGCACGGTTCCCACGGTCACCACCGCGGTGGCGCCCCGGTATCCCAGGCGGTCGGCTCGAAGGATGTACCCGCCCGCGGCCAGCCCGGTGAGGTGGAAGCTCCCGTCCCCGCGGGTCACCGCCCTGGTGTCCCTCCCGACCACAGACACCTGCGCTCCCGCCAGTGGTTCCCCGGTAACCGCGTCGCGCACATTGCCCTCGAACACATGGACCTGCTCCGGCTGCTGCGCGGAGGCCTGGGGAGCGCCGAGCGCGGAAGCGACCGCAAGACAAAGGACGAGGGCCGGTTTGCTGAAATGGTGTTCCATGGCCATGACGCTAGCTTTCCGGCCTTTTGGTGGCCAGCCTCGGCTTCCGGGGCAGGGGGCGTCGCTTGACGCCACCGGCTCTGTCGTTACATTGGTAACCATATGGTTACGTTTTCTTCCCGACTGGACGCGACCTTTCACGCGCTGGCCGATCCCACGCGCCGGGCGATCCTTGCGCGACTCGCCGATGGAGAGGCCACGGTCGGCGAACTGGCGGCGCCGTTCGACATCTCGCGTCCGGCGGTTTCCAAACACCTGCGTGTGCTGGAGCGCGCGGGCCTCGTGGATCGGACTCGGGAGGGACGCACGACCCGTTGTGCGCTCGACGCCCGTCCGATGAGTGAGGCCGCGGACTGGGTGGAGACCTACCGGTCGTTCTGGGAGGTCCAGCTCGCTGCCCTTGCGCGCCTTTTCGAGCCGGAAGCGGCCCCAGGCACCGCCCGGAGTGCCAGATGCAGCACCCCTAACGGAGAGACGGAATGACGAACGAACCCGAAGGAACCCTCCGAGTCTCGAGAGTGATTCCGGCTGACCCGGAGGCGGTGTTCCGCACGTGGACCCACCCGGATCTGATCCCGCTACGTGGAAGGCGCGGACGACTGGGTGGGCGAGACCCTGGTGACAGTCGAATTCCTGCGCGAGGGTGAGTCGACACGGGTCGTCATCACCCACGAGGGATTCCCCACGGCCAAGGATACCGAAGGCCCTCGCGGCGGCTGGACCGGATGCCTCGATCAGCTGGAGGGCGTGTTCGCCTGATCTGCTCCGACGATCATCCCGGCGGTGGTTCTCGCTGTGGATCTTGTAATGTCTGCAAACCACGGAACGAGACCACATCGAGATCGTCAGTATTACCCAGCGTCGGTGGGATGTCGTCTTGCCAGTCGCGCAACATTCCGCGAATCATACCGGATTCGTCGCGGATGATGGTGACCGTCCGCGCATCGTACTCGTCCACGACCGCTTCACCCTCCGGTCCGCGGAGTACAATGCGGTCCACGTCACCCTGATCCACTGGAACCGCGAAGAGGAAGTACTTGTCCCCGAACTTGTCCCGTGACGGGACGAAGCCGAGGGAAAACCGCAGGTCGGTGCCCAGGAATCCCTCGACCCGATAAGGGCCGGGGCGTGACGGAGTGAGTGGTGCCATCGACAGCCAGTACGGCGGCTCCAGCGTCAGGCTGCCGCCGACCACGCCGCCGCTGAGAACGAGGGACCGTCGTTGGCTCCCGCCGGTGAACCGGTGACGGCGGTGTTCCAGCACTCGTCGATACGAGTAATCGCTGAGCCAGGCGGGATGGCAGTAGCCCATGACGTCTGCGAACCCGCGGTTGACCACGGTGCCATCGCGAAAGTCGTACCCCCATGCCCCGATCGCCCCGTCCGCGTGCGGAAAGTCCGGGTCGGGGTTGCCGGCATCACCGCACGGGGCGTGGCTGAGATTGAGGGAGTGACCGACCTCGTGTGCCAGTTCTGTCACCAGCGGCTTCCCCATGCTGACCCATCCGCCAAGCCTCGCACGCCCGCGCACGAGTCCGGTCTTGCTCAGTGCAGCGGCGTAGTAGTAGCCGCTGCCGTTCTCCGCGCTGCGCACCGCTTCCAGATCCAGAATGATCCCCCACTGCCCGTCGCCCGTCGTCAGGTCTCGAGACGTCACATACGTCTCTCTGGTGCGCGCCTCGAACGCCGAGAACGGGAACGCCCACCGCAACATGCTGACGATGTGAGAGTCGGCGGTTACATCCGAGACCCAGTTGAAGATCGAGGAATCGGGTGCGGTCGCGTTCAGCACCGGGACTACCGTCAGCTCCATGGGCGGTACATTCACTACCTCGATTGGCATGGTCCCATCTGCGGGAAAGCGGCTCTCCGCGTCGTCCGTCAGGATCAGGGAACCGTCCGGATCGGCCTCCAGGTGGAACTCGAGCCCTGGCTGGATGTGCTCGGCGGGAATCACGGCGTTGAACGATGCGTCGAGCTCACTCTGCGTCACGCCAGCGGGGAGCTGGGGGTTGGGTGCGTCGATGCGCACCTGGTAGACCTGTTCACCACCACGGCTGAACGTCGCGATGACCGGAGGGGCCACGAAGTCGTGGAGCGTGGGCGCGGTCATGAACACCCGCAGCAGCGCATCCCTGTTTGCCACCATCGACACCGGGGACGCCGGCTGCTGAACGGACTGGACGAGATATGCCATCGGAAACGCGAGGGCGACTCCCGGCAGGTCCGTGCAAAACGATCCCTCAAGGACCTCGAGGCCGGTTGCCCAGGCTTCGAATCCCCGGGTCGGGGGGATGCAGAGAGCTGTCCCCCCGTACCGCAGAACGGTCAGCGCCTCCATCCCCACCATGCTGAAGGGCAGCAAGCCGTCGAGACCGGCGTTGTCCGCGAGTTCCAGGGTAGTCAGGGACGACATGTGACCGATATCCGCGGGCAGCGAGCCGGCGAGTTCGTTGCCGCTCATGTCCAGTTGCTCCAGGTTGGCCAGCGTCACCAATGCCGTCGAGAAAGGCCCCTGCAGACCGTTGTCCGCGAGCAGGAGGGACTGCACTCGCCCGTCCTCGACCGTGACGCCATACCACGAGCGCAGGTCGGCGTCTGTATTCCAACCGGCTGCATTGGCCCAGGTTTCACCTGCTGTCGCGTGGAAGAGGTCCTCGAGTGCCAACCGCTCCACGACCGCAACGTCACACTCGACCACGCCGGCCGCGACCCGCTCCAGCCACGCCGAGAATGTGCGGTCCAGCGGCGCGCAAAGTTGCGTTCCGAACGCGTGGAAAAGGACCAGTTCCCGCAAGTTCAGCAGCGTGCGGGGCATCAGGCCCGACAGGTTGGGGTTCTCTGAGAGCAGCATCGTCTCCAGCCGCCTGAGATTGCCGATTTCCCTGGGGAGCCCACCGGTGAGGTCGTTGCTGGCAAGGCCCAGGTACTCCAGCTGGGACAGCCGTCCCAACTCCGGGGGGATCGCACCCGTCAGCCCATTGCTGGCCAGGTACAGATGCTCCAGCCGGGACAGCCGTCCCAACTCTGGAGGGATCGCACCCGTCAGCCCGTTCCCTTGCATGTCCAGAGACCGCAGCAGGGGGAGCTGTCCCAGCTCCGACGGGATCGATCCGGTGATGTCGTTGCCTCTCAGGTTCAGTCCCACCAGGCTGGAGAGTCGACCCAGCGCCGGGGGAACCGATCCCGTGAGCCGATTGTCAATGAGGCGGATCGAGACCAGCCGATTCCCGAGCGGAGGGATGGCACCTGTCAGCCCGTTGCTGCCAAGGTCCAGATACTGAAGCCTTGCGAGCCCGCCGATCTCCGGCGGGATCGATCCGGTGATCACGTTGTCACCGAGGTACAGCCCAACGAGATCCTCGAAGGCTTCGACCTCCGGCGGGATCGATCCGGTCAGCCCGTTGGACCGCAAATCGATGGTATGGACGCGTCCGCTGGGGTGGGTGGCGAGCCCGTGCCAGTCATTCACGGGAGCCCCGCTCAGCCAGTTGTCCCTGCGCGTCCAGGAGGCTCCTCCCGTCGCATTGTACAGCGCCTCCAGCGCGGCTCGCTCCACCGCAAGCGGATTGGGTGGCGGTGGGGGTGGCGGTGGTCGCGTCGTCGGTTGCACCATCTCGGGGTCACCGCCGCATCCCACGGCCAATGCCAGCAGGAGCAGCGCCTGAGCCCCACCAGCTCGAAGACCACCAGAGCTTCCGGCTCGCCCTCGACGCGTCCCGCGAACCCGCCGGAGCACACTGCCGGTCTTTATCATGGGGGCTCCTCTTTCCCGTGATAGCGATGCAGAACTGCGGTTTAGACTACTACTGTTGGCGGCCAGGCAAAATATGACCGGTTGTGGCCGTCAAGAGGCGTACATGCCGCCGCAGGTAAGCGTAGCACCGGACTCGGTTGCCCGAGTGCAGCTTGCCGGTGCCGGCGCCGGTGCCGGTGCCGGTGCCTGTCCCGGAGCCGCGTCCGCGGGCGAGAGCGTCACGGTAGAACTTCGTGTCCAGGATGATGCGGCGCTCGGGTGATTCGAGGATGACGTCCGCTTCCATGACGGGGATCCGGGCGCGATTGGCGGCGTCGGTGGCGTCGGTGCCCGTCAAGGGGATCTCGACGCAGGCAGCGATGGTGCTGGTCACCGAGACCGGGGACTTCCGACGCTTCGAGCACCCGGGCAAGCGGCTCGCTATGGCCGATCAGCAAGCAGGCCACCGGGATCGGAACCCCGGTGGCCCGCTGACCATCCGCTAGTCAGCCTTCCCATCCGTCTCCGTGTCGGATGACCAGCCAGAGATACTCGTCAGGGTAGTTACGGGCAGCGTCGTCGATGGGGAACCGTGCGATGTCGACGCACAGCGCACCGCAGTTCAGTTGCTCGTCTGCGTATCCGGGGTGGGCATGTCGCACGATTATGACCTGCCAGTTTCTGCGGTCGGCCAGCGTCCACGAGATGCTGCCCTCTGCTACGGGTGCGCCGTGCCGGCGAAGCCGCGCGAAGATCCGCGCCTCGCCGCTGTTCTCGACAGAGACAGGTCCATAGGTCATGCCGGCGAAATCGGAGGCGTGGATGACCAGATCGGGCCCTCCCGGCAGAAACACCTCGACCTCGAGTCCGGCCAGGCCGACGGAGTCCGTGAGTGCATTGTTGACCGTCACCTGCCGGCCGGACCCGATCGGCCACTCCGCGTCGTGGACGGGCGGCGTCCCCGGATCGCCCGCCAAGACTTCAAGCTGCGTGTCCTGGAACAGGCCGCAGGCGCCGAACGCGGCCACCGCGGCCATTGCTCGCATGATCCTCATCGCTTCCCGCCCTGTGCTTCTTGTGAAGGGTGCTGTTGACCCGGTTCTCCATGCACCATACGAAGTCTGCGGTGGCCCGTGGCGATCACACCCCTGCGAGTGGTCAACACAGGGTCTGGTTCACGTCGATCGAGAGCTTCGCGAGGCTCCTGTCCGAGCATACGACCAGGTGAGGCTCGATGTCTCGTTGACAGGGACGAGGAGCAGTGGGTCGGTCGGTGTCAGCCCGTGAACGGCTCAGAGGTGACCCACGGCCATCCGACCGCTCACCCCCCAACCACCCCCAGCATCTCCTCATGAATCCGCCGCCAGTCCTGACCCAGATCGACCGTCCGGGCCTGAATCCGGCACCCCTCGAGCCACACCTCGGCCCTCAGCGGCTCGTCGCCCACCTGGGGATACAGCAGGATCCCCTCGTGCCTTGCCCCGTCCTGCCGGTTGGCCTGGCGGTTCCGCAGGTACGCGAGCAGTTGGTAGAGGTTGTTGGAGTGCAGCTTGCCGGCGGGGGCGCTCGAGCCCGTCCCGGAGCCGCGTCCGCGGGCGAGAGCGTCCAAGTAGAACTTCGTGTCCAGGATGATGCGGCGTTCGGGTGATTCGAGGATGACGTCCGCTTCCATGACGGGGATCCGTGGGCGATGGGCGGCGTCCGTGGCGTCGGTGCCCGTCCAGGCGATCCGGCGGCGGCCTCCCGGATTGACTACGTAGTCCTGCTGCTCGCGCTCGTAGAATCCCGTGACGAAGTCCTCGAAGAGCCTCCACATGGTGGCCTTGTCGCGTCTGAAGTCGCGGAAGGCGGTGTGGCCGGTCTTCTCGTCGACCATCGCGCTGTGGTGGAGGAGCCGGCACACCGAGAGCAGGTGATGGTAGACCCGGCGCTGGCCTCCGAGCTGGACCTGGCCGAAGGTGCTCCGCTTCAGCCGGACGCGCGAGATGCCGTCGAGCCTCCGGTACGCGGAGCGCACCTCGCTGCGGATGGACCTGTCCAGTGGGATCCGGGGGCTCAGCAGGCTGCCCAGCGATGTGCGCAGGATGCGGTTGGGCAGGATGTCCACCGACAGCTCCTCGAAGTCGCACGCGGCCCGGGCCCGGGAGCGCAGTGCCCGCTTCGCCGTCTCGCTGACCGCCAGCTTGCCACGAATGCCTGCGAGATCCTCCCGCCGTTCCACGTACCCGCGGTCGATGCCGCGGCGGACGAGGTGATTGACGCCGGTGGCCAGCACCTTGCCCAGCAGGTCCTGCACGGTCGAGAGGTCGGCCAGGCTGGCGAGCCGCCGGGTGTCCCGCTCCTGGACGTGCCTCCACGCATAGCAGAGGAGGTAGTAGACGTTGAGGATCGGGATCCTGTCCAAGGGTCAGGCGTCGGCTGTGAGTCCGGCCATCGCCTTGTCGAGGTCTTCCGGGGAATCGAACCAGTACTCGCGGAGAAGCGGGGCGATCTGGGTGTCCACGATGTGCCGGTACCAGTCTTCGGTGGGCTCGTCGCCCTTGTCGGGGACGAAGTAGCTGTGGCCGACTTCAAAGCCGCGGCCGAGTTCGCGGTCGTCGCGGATGATCTTGTTGAGGGTGGCCATCCGCTCGCAGATGAGGCGGGGCAGGGCGGGGTCGGCGCCGTTTGACGTGAGGTAATCCGTGAACGCGTCTCGGCCGTATTCCGACCCGTAGGCCGGCTCCAGCGTCTCGAAGGCGAAGCGCCGGCGCAGCGCGTAGTCGACCAGGGCCAGCGAGCGGTCGGCGGTGTTCATCATGCCGAGGATGTGGACGTTGTCGGGGACGTGGAACCGCTCTTCGGAATAGGTCAGCGCAACGGCGTAGTCCTCGCTCCGCTTGTCGTGCTCGATCAGCATGAGAAGCTCGCCGAAGATGCGCGACAGATTGCCGCGGTTGATCTCGTCGATGATGAAGACGTGGGGGGTGCCGGGGTTGTCACGCGCGCGGTCGCAGAAGCGGCGGAAGACGCCGGACTTGAGGGTGAACCCGCCGTCTTCGGTGGGCCTGAAGCCCTCGACGAAGTCCTCGTAGGCGTAGGACTGGTGGAACTGGACCATTTCGATGGGGTCGTTGTCCGTGTGGCCGATGAGGCACCACGCGATCCGGCGGGCGATGAAGGTCTTGCCGGTGCCGGGCGGGCCCTGGAGGATCAGGTTCTTGCGGGACTTGATGGAGGTGAGGAGGCGGTTGAAGTGGGTGGGAGGGAGGAAGAGGTCCTGGTGGGCCGCCCCGGTAGCGGGTGGCGCGCCTGCCTAGGTCAAGGAGGCGGATCGATGCTTAGTACTGATGATCTGACACCGCATGTGGGCTCTCGGCCCCTTGGCCCGAATGGAGTCAGACGCTGCCAAGCTGGTCGGGAAGCGGCTGACCTACCGGGTCTTGGTAGCCGACAACCGGTAGTCGGCAAAGACGAGGCTTGACTTAGGAGGTTATCTTTCGTTACGCTGTTGACCCTTTTCCTCGTAGCCGGCTAGGGTCGCCTTGGACCAAGGTGTTCAAGTAGTCGAAGGCAGGAAGCGTTGCCCGCCCACGGGGACGGTGCTGGATAAATGCGTATTATGCGCCAGGCCCCTCGTCCTTGATGAGTTCGCGGAGGCTATCGCTGCCCGCGAACGGGTCGGCGACCCGGACATCCTCCCGTCGTGCGAGATAAGCCAAGTACTGCGAAAGATAGCGGTCGCCGGCGTCCTTGAATCCCTCGAGCCCGACGGGAGAGAATGGCGGCGTGCTCTCCGGGCGATTGAAGAACTCGATAGCTCTCTGGTACTGCTGGCCAACGACGTCAGCAATAGCGACGGGATCATCTCCCTTTACGCGACCTGCAAACAGTGTCAGGAAGATGATAATCTCATAGAACATCGCGATCCCGAAAGCGCGATCGAGGGTGTGATTCCGCTTGCTCGCGTCCATGACGATCCGATGTAGGGACTCTTGGGCTTTCCTGTTCTCCGCCTCGGACTCCCGCTGGCGTTCGCGAGCCCGCATACTGAGGTGCTGCCCCTTACCTAGGGCGTCAATAGCTGCCCATAGTTCCTCGGAGGTCTTGTCTCGTTTCTTGGCCATCGCTGTCTCTTTGCGTGAAAGGGTAAACTGACCTGCACTTAGCCGTTACACGGGGTCGCCCAATGCCCCAGGAGATCCAGTTCCTCTGCCTGCCGGGAGGATTGGAGAGCGTTCAGGTGGGCGTGGAAGTGAGTGGCCTCGTTGCGGTTGATGCAGCCGCCTTTGTGGTGGGAACCCGTGTCGGAGCGGTCCCGCAGGTTGCCCTGCCCGATGTACACGGGCTGCCACGTGCCGTAGGTGTCTGCCTTGGCGTAGATGTAGTTACCGTCCTTGTCCTGCATGGGGTGGCCGATCTCGTACACGTAGTACGTGTAGCCATTGCCGCTCTTGCCGGTCCATCGGTGCGTCTCTGCCATGTAATGTCCTGTCCGTTCTAGGGTTATCCGCTCTCCAGCTCTCCGTCTATCAGGGCACGGGCAGCGTCCATGGTTTTGGGAGCGCCCGGGGTAACGCTTCCTCTCGGAGTACGGACTTCGAAGTATATGCGAGGCCGGGCTATGCCTCGGTCGGCACCTATTTCCCGCGATCTCAGCACCACCCGGTGAATACTCCATCCTCGATACGTTTCGATGAACTCCACTGTCGTGCCTCCAGCCACTTGCCCCTCGTGTTGACTCCCCTCGTCAGCGTGTTGGTCTGTTGTCGAGACGCCTTGGGAGTCACTACATCGGCAGGATTCGCTCGAAGCGATTTGAGTGATCGCATAGCTTAGCGAAGGCGGCAACGGCTCCGTTATCCAGAGGGAGGGTCACCAGATTCTCCACGAACCTAGGGTCGCTCTCCCCTTCTCGTTCTGGGTCCCAAATATAACGCCAATTCCCGCCCGTATGGAACTTCTGTCGCGTTTGTAACGGTTCACCGATATTCCGGACACGACTTGGGCGTCACAACGGTTCCAGGCTGCCAAGCCTTTCCGGCGCGGCGCCTGCCGAATCACAAGAGCCTCTCAGGCTTAGGCGGGTTGCGACCACATGGCCTAGGGCGAGGCGCGACTGTTCTTTCTCGAGTGGTTGTGACAATGACCCGGCCTGGCCGGGCTGCTGACTCAGCCAACGAGGAAGGAACCGAACGATGACCTCCAAGCTCTCGTCCATTGCCACCGCCGCGGTCTTCCTGCTGGCTGCGATCGCCTGATGGACGCGCCCACGCTACCGGATGTGACAGGGACGGTCGCGTCCAGCCTTGCGGACATGGCGGCGGTGCACTGTGCGGTCTGCCTGGACGTGCCGGAAGCGTCCTGCAACTCGTTCACGGGCGCTAGCGGGGCGAGTGCGACGACAGCATCGGGGCTCACTTCGAGGCTGTAGCCACGGAACATCACACCGTTTTTCGATGCAGCTGTCCTACCATGAATTTCGGCCGACCAAATAAGCCGCGTCTCGGGTCCCATCGACCTCATGTCCGGGTGGATCCACGAAGAGCGCCGCCGATGCGAGGCGACGGACTGGGCGACTGACGACTCTTACTGGTTCGTGTTCTTGGCGCCGTAGAGCGTCCCTTGCTGGGGGGGTCGGAATACCTGAGACGCTCACGGTGGGGCAACTTCCAATGGGTGCCTCCGACTCACGGCGGAACCGCCTGTCAGCCGATTGCGGCTCGATTCCCGGCGGTTCCCAACGGGACTCAGGTCATGGTATCTTGGACCGCAGATCTAGCAGCGGGAGCAAGCAACAAGCCCTAAAGGACCGGTGTGCAGCGATGACAGACATTGTGGACAGGCAGAAGCGAAGTGAGATGATGTCTCGGATTCGGGGTCGTGACACCAAGCCCGAACTCGTTGTCCGCCGAATCGCACACAGGCTGGGATATCGCTTTCGGCTTCACCGTAAGGATCTCCCCGGCTGCCCGGACATAGTCTTTCCTCGATACCGGGCGGTCATTATGGTCCATGGGTGTTTCTGGCATCGGCATCCCGACTGCAGATACGCCTACACGCCGAAGACACGCGTGCGGTTCTGGCAGGACAAGTTCGAGGGCAACGTCGTTCGAGACCGTCGCAACGAGATGGCCCTAATGGAACTCGGCTGGCGGGTCTTGGTGATTTGGGAGTGCGAGGTGAACGACCTAGGGGCGGTGGAAGAGCGGATTGAGGCGCATCTCAAGGTGCCAGACGGTCGCCGGGCGGAAACCGCGACACGGCAGACGCCTTGAGTGTGCAATCCGTTGTAGTCGGAGCGATCAGTCGATGACCGATGTGGTTCCGGTGGTGGACCTGTTTTCTGGGCCGGGAGGGCTCGCTGAAGGATTCGCCGCGTATCGGGATGCGCGCGACGAGCCTCGGTTCCGCGTTCTCCTCTCCGTAGAAATGGAAAAGTCCGCCTACCAAACGCTCCGGTTGCGCGCGTTCTTACGCAAATTCGAACCGTCCGACGTGCCGTCCGAATACCATGATTTCCTCAACAATGGGGCCCAAGAAGAGCCGGACTGGAAGAGCCTTTATCCGAAGGAATGGTTCGAAGCTTGTGACGAAACCCTTTGTTTGGAGCTTGGAACCCGCGACACTACCCGCGTCGTCCAGCATCGGGTTAGGCAGATCAGGAAAGAGTATGGTGATAACACTGTGCTTCTCGGTGGGCCGCCATGTCAGTCGTATTCGCTGGTGGGGAGAGCTCGCAATGCCGGAAACGAAGCCTATGACCCTGACACGGACAAACGGCAGTCATTGTATGACGACTACGTCAATGTACTTCGGGACCTACAGCCGGCGGTCGCGATCATGGAGAACGTGAAGGGGATGCTCTCCGCACGCCACCTGGGCGAATCGGTATTCGACCGCGTTACAGACGGCCTGCGAAACGCGGGTGGGAGAGACCGCTATCAACTGGATGCTCTGGTTCCCAATCAGGGCGGTGGCCTGTGGGAACCCGAGCGAAATCCGAAGGACTTCCTTGTGCGCGCCGAGGACTACGGAGTGCCACAAGCAAGACATCGGGTCTTTGTGGTTTGTGTACGGAGGGATGTTGCCGACCAACTTTCGCAAGTCGCTCAGTTGCAACTCAAGACGGGCCTGGCTACCGTTTCTGTGCTTGAGATGATCGGGGACATGCCCAAACTCCGAAGTCGTCTAAGCCGTGGCGACAGCAGCTCCGCGTGGAAGGCCGCCATAGCGTCGGCTTGCGATCTGATTCAGCCCCTCCCGACGCCAACGATGACGAGAGACCAGAGGCTTCGCTTTGACGAGGCCATCGCGAAGGCACGACGGACGACAAGGGAACCAGCACGGCCTTATTGTGGTCCAGCTGGAGGCACCACGATGTCCTGTCCCAAGGATTTGCACGACTGGATTGTCGACGACAAGCTGACGAGGCTGCCGAACAATGAAACCAGGGGACATATTCCTGACGACTTGGCACGCTATCTCTTTGCTGCGGCATTCGCGTCGGCGATGGGTCGCTCTCCCAAGTCCCCTGATTTTCCGCCACGACTTGCGCCGAAACACGCGAACTGGAAGACCGGTAAGTTCGGGGATCGGTTTCGCGTTCAGCTAGGCGACCAGCCTTGTCGCACTGTCACCAGTCACATATCGAAAGACGGCCACTACTTCATTCACCCCGACCCTGGCCAATGCCGAAGCATAACGGTCCGAGAAGCCGCACGCCTCCAAACGTTTCCGGACAACTACTTCTTCTGTGGAGGCCGAACCCAACAATACGTCCAGGTGGGCAATGCAGTCCCTCCCTATCTCGCTCGGCAGATCGCGGGACTAGTATGTGAGCTGCTGGACGAGCGGCGGGCGTCCGAGTAGTGGGGTGGCGACTCGAACAGAGAAGACTATCGGGCCGACACAGGAAGGAGCAGTCTCCGACAGGATCGCCAAGCTCGGTGAAACTCTCGGGATAGCAGCCTGCCCTCAGAGTGCAAAGGGTCACTCGTCGTCCGGCACCGGCCATGCTCGATGCTGTTCAGCTACGCGGAGAATCTCTTTCCCCTGCTTGGCCTGCTTTTGCGACGGGACCTTGGTCCAAGAAGCTGCCGCGTAGCCTGCGAGAGTCGTTGCGATGCCGATCTGCCACCCTCGAAGCTCTTGCGACCTCGACCCCCACCCGACTAGGTAAAGCCAACCCTCCGGCGTCACCTGCATGACATGTGCGATATTCTCGCGATCCTCGGCACTCAGCCCGAATCCTCGCCGCTGTCTCCAATCACCGACTGTTGGCAGTGGCTGTCCCTGAGCCAGCTCTTCTTCGAGCGTCTTGGGGACAGAGACGTTCAAAGTCTGCAAATGCCGCCAGCAATCCTCGGCCTTACACCACTCGGTCACATTTCGTTGACCGGCCGAATCGACGATCTCGTCGTAGACTAATGGCATCCAGTCGTAGAGTGTGGCTCCAAGGGCAGCGGAACAGTCCTGCGTGCCCCAGATCCGCGATAGATCGACGCGGCCGGCGGTCCGAAACGACAGGAGTGCGACGGTATATGTTACCGCATTTGCCCGGTACGCCGGGAACTTATGTTGACGCGCACATTTCTCAGCATTCTTGAAAATGATGGCACGCGCGATCAGGTCCTTGTAATATTCGTCATCTGGCTCCCACAAGCCTGGGTGTTGTTTGGCGAGCCTCCCCATGAAATGAACGAAGTTCTTCTGTGCCCCGCGGCTAACGACATGCGGTAGCCTCGCCCACGAGTTAACGTATTTTGCCAGCAGGACTTTGTCGAAACGCTGACGGGCCGGCGCCATTTGATCGAATCGTCTCCTCTTTGCAGGCGTCTTGCCTTCTCTGGCCTTGGCCACTTGATACTGGCCTCGAGCACGTTCGTAGAACCACCGATGTTGTTCGCCTGGCGCCCACACAGTCTCTGACAGCTGCTGGATCCTAACGTGGAAGGGGTGGTTGGCCGAAAAATCAGATTCGTTGACTCGGTTCTGCGTGTTAGCGAAACGACTAATCTTCGGAACAAGATCCTCGATGTTCTCAGGCCGGACGATGGTGATCTTGGCCTGTACGGAGACGCCAGAGAGACCTTGGCCATCGCGGTCTTTCGCGCGATGGATCGATGCGACAGTCTGACCACCGTTGACGACCTGCAAGCCGGTGATGGTCCGAATGCCAACACCGCGTGCAATCGGGGTCAAGTCGACCGACTCGGCGGTGGCAGAGATGCCATTGTTGTACGCGAGGAAACGCTTTGGCTCTTTCCTCAACGTGTCACGGATTCCCCTGTTCACCTTCCCTCGAGCCTGCAGGAAGGACCGCACGTTCAGCTCCAAGAGCCTGGCACCAAACTCGTGATAGAGGTCGTGTAGCAGGTCGGCCGGGAGGATCGCCAGGTAGCTGGTATAGTCGGCGCCATTGTCCGGTATGGCGAGACACGGAAGTGGCGCGCCTAGCCGACTCTGGAGATCGATCTCGATGGGTTCGTACAACCGACCCGATGACTCTGCCCTGTAGAGTCTCTGGATGTCCCAAACGTCGAGGGTGACTTCAAGCTCCTCGATGCCTAGGTCCGGGGACCGAAGACCCGCTGCAATCCCGTCAGTGATCACTACTACCCGGAGGCGGCCAACCTCTCCTTGGAGTTCGTGAAACCTCAGCATCATCTCGAAGGCTGGGGACGCCGGCTCCATTCCTTCATGTTGCACCCTGTGAGCCTCTTGTACGACCCTAACAGCCCGATTAGCCGCAGTCGTCAGGGCCGTCGCGTTCACACGCCCTGGCGGTTCGGCCCCAGTGAAGATGGTCGTCACAACGTTCAGCTGCCGAGCTTCTTTGTCGAACCCCCAAGCGTTACACTTCCCAATCGCACGCCCAAATCGACGGTCGAGATAGCAGAGGTCAATGTCCTGCAATTGCCCCAAGTCTTCGAGGATTTCCAGCGCCACGGCGGTGAAGGCGTTTTCCCGAAAGCCGATAGGGGCCACTTGGTCCGCGCTCTCGGACAGCTCAAGCGATGCTTGGCTCACACGACTTTTCAGTATACCAAGGTACACGTCGAACCGCGCGGAATCAGTCAGCATCGTAACCATCGGGCGAGAGGGTTTCCAACACTTCACGTTCGGAGCAGACGTAATCGGCGCAGGCTGCTATGGCGACGGCGAAAGACACGCTCTCAACTCCGTTGGGGATTTCTGACTCCGAGAGCCGCGGGAATCCGTCTCGGACCTGGAAGAACCGTATCGATCTGATCGAATAGCGTGGCGAGTCGTAGAGAGTCCGCTGTGCTTCAATGTACCCAGCATTGATCAAAGGCTCATCCAGTTGCTTGGAACTTGCGCCCAAGGCAGAGCGAAGTCCATCGACCGCTTCAGGAAGGGTCTCCTTACCGCCCTCCGACTCATCGACCCTCACGACACAGATGTAGAGGGCCGAAACACCGCGGTCATCAAGCTGCCGGATATTAGCCACGCGAAATGAGTGAGGCGTCGCAGCCGCAGTCGTCTTCACCTCGACACTACCGTGCCGTGTCTGGAAGTCATGAGGCACCCGGCGCGGCCCGGCCCAAGCCATCACCGCCTCTGTCCCTGGGAGCACCTTCAGAAGGTAATCACGGAGGAACACCAGTTCACCGTAGAGCCCGCGACGGGCCTCCCGAGACATGCCCTGCGAGCCAAACCGTCTGAGGAACTCCTGCCAAGTTCGAAGGCGATCGACCAACTGTGCGACAGCTTCAGTCTCGGAGGTGACGCCGCGTAGTGTGCGGGCGATGTCATCAGCGAGCGATGAGAAGACATCCAAGAACTCTGGTTCGGAGAGAGCGAGTATCAGACGCGCTCTACCAGCACGTCCTGGCGATAGCGCGCTTGTCGAAAGCTCGAAGCCCTTGCTCGCGGGCAACTTGGACAATCCGGCAAGCGCGCGCTTGTCGACCTCAAGTATCAGCGCCACAGAGCCATCGGTTGTACGCTTGGCCGCATAAGTCGGACATGCCGCCACTGCTGGGAGGCGCAATCGCACGTAGTCGCCGACGCCATGACCGGTGGTCTTGAGCCGACCCCACGTCTCGGCTAGTCCAGTCATGTGCCGTGTTGCCCGGACAAGTTTGGCCCGAAGAGTTCCTGCTGTTGATACACGTTGTTCACCACGAATCGGACTTTCGAGGCGGTCGCCACGTTGCCAGTGGGAAAGCTAATCCCGAAACCGAGGACTGGGATGTCCAACGCATCCGCCTCGACTTTCGCATGGCTGCCATTGCCGCTCAACACGTATAGCAGCAGAAGGCCTTGGGTGGCAGGACGCACCGCGCGTATCTCCGGCCCGGACGGTCTCTTTGGTTTGCCCCTTCCCTTGGGATCTTCCTGCCATGCGTTCTGCGTCTGAAGTAGCGCACGTTCGCGCTGGGCAGAGGATAGATCTACCAGCTCGTCGGTCGGGCTCACGAGTCGCCTGATCCGGTAGTGATTGGCGTCTTGATAGCTTTCTAGCTCTCGTTCGCGGTCGCGTTCATCGGAGGAAGTCAGGTGCCATGCTCGCTCGGCTAGTTGCACCCTCACTGAACCAATCTCACAGGATTCAGAATGACTCCCGCTGGCCAAGAAAACAGTCCAGTCACGGAGCAACCCCCTCTCATTCTCGGCGGTGACGTAGTCCGCAAGCAATGCGGTCTTCACTTTGCGAGACGCTTCGTGCTCTTGGTAGGCCACGAGGAAATCCAGTATATGAGAGGACGCGACGCCCTGCCACCTTCTTGACGCGGAAGACCCTCGCACGCTGTTCGGTCGGATCCCGCTTCTCTCGATCTCTTCGATCAGATGCCGCCCCGCTTGCCAGTTGGCGTCGAGGCGCATTCGGTCTCTCCAAAAGTTGACGGTCTCACTCATATCACCCGCGAACGTGATGTCAATCTGTTTGCCGGATTTCATCTTGACCTGTGAGGTCACCATCATCATCGGATGTGACCTAACACGGTGGCCGAAGTCTCGGGGAGTCTGCCCACTCGCCGCCATGCGATCGAAGTCGTCCCGGAGTTCTTCGCTAGCCTCGGAGATGTGGGCAAACCAGTCCTTCATTTCCGGGGTCGTGTAGAGGCGACAGAGGTCCAGGTAACCAGGTCTGTACCCAAACCACCGACCCATCTGCATCAGCGTGTCGTACATGCGTGACGCTCTAAGGAAATAGCTGACTGAGAGCCCTTCGAGTGTCAGGCCACGGGAGAGCTTGTCCCCCCCTACAGCGATCACGTTGAGGCCTCTTGACGAGTGCTCAATGTAGTCCAAGACCTCTCCTGCCATGCCGTTGATCTCACGGACACTAATCGACTGCGCGGCTTCCCCGATGTGGGGGTGAATCTCCGACCACTCTTGGACGGGCAGGTACTGATCTGGAATCGCTTGACCCACTTGTTCCGAGGTGGAAGCAAAATCTGCTTTCCAGAGTTCTCGCAGCTCGTGGTGCAACTGGTTTGGCGAGTCGCCGTCCCCGAGCCGGAGCCGTCTTCTCGTCTCGGCGAGCAACACTCTGATCTGCTCAGCGACTTGTTGCTGGACCAGAGTGAACCGGGTAACGTGCACTAGCATGGAGTTGTGCTCAGTGTCCTGTCCCCGCGCGACGCGAGCCGCAATCGAGAGCACGAACGCGAGAACCGCCTCCCGGAGCGAGGGTGGTACCGAATCACGGCCCTCATACCTGGGTTCGTGTAGCTTGTCGTGCTTGGGCGGCATCCATCCCGAGCGTTCACCTAACATCGGAGAATCTGCGTGGTCTGTGACAGTTCGGATGATCGGCAGACCCAGAGAGTCGTCATCATCACGTCGACTTCCGAAAACGCGCTCAGGGCCTACATAGTTCGAAGGTGAAGGGAGCGACAAGATGAAGCTCCGAGGGAACAGATCGGCTCCTTCGGATGGCGTCTCGTTCTTTTCGTGTATGAATATGTTGGCGAAAGGTGTTGCCGTGTACCCGACATAGGCACTCTGGTCGAACAGGTGTAGCAATCGCCTTATGCTTTTGTTGATGGCCGTGGGGTTATGGTCAGGGTCGGCACGTCCTGTCTCGTCGTATTCTTGGCGCTGAGTGTCGATTGAACCTTGATCGGCCTCGTCATCTACGACCAATAAGGGAACGCCGGTCAAATACGGGTTTCCGGCCTCGTCACGCTTGTCTGCAGTCCATGTCACCCAACTCAGAAGGTTCCTGAGCACCGAGTTGTTCTTCTTTACCACAAAAAGAAGTGGGTGACCACCCGGGCTGACAGCAAAAACCCTTTCGACCTGTCGCTTGAAGTCCCCGTTGTCCGCTCTCGTGGTGATCGAATCCGCTTTGGGAGTTGGATCTACCAAGCCTGCGCCAACAAGCTTGATGGGCGCCTCAGGCGAGTTTGAGGTGGCGCCCCGGTCGTATCCAAGGAAGCCCTCCTCCAGCCGAATCTGAGTCTGACTCCGAAGACTCTTGTGGAAGCCCGCGAGGACAATGATCACCTTGTATCCGGCGTCTGCAGCCTTGCAGATGAGGCCAACGTAGTGGGACGTCTTACCCGACTGGACGTGTCCCATTACGAGGCCCCGGCGATCCCATGCCCCCGGCCTGGTCGGTTCGGTCAGGAGGCCCAGCGCCCGATCAGTCGAATCGTCCAGCCTCCGGAGTGTCGCCGCAGGCCACCTCTTCTCTCGTTCCAGAAACTGCTCGTACCGGTCCCAAAACCGCCACGGAATCGAGCCCTTGCTGTTGCCAAGCCAAGGATCGTATCCGTCACTGTCTCCAGATAGCAGGCGTTCACGACCTATGACCGTTTGGAATGATGCCTCAAGGTCAGCGACAAGTGCATCGATGTCAACGTCATCCGCCTGCACGAAGTCAACTGTAGTCTCGACCTCTCGCCGGATCTGTTGAGAGGTGAGCGAAACAAGCTCATCCGACAGCTGCCGCTGGAGTTTCACGTGGGCAATGGTGCGTACCGCCTTGTAGTTCTCGTTCACGATGAGTCCTTTGGGACCAGGGTAGCTATGATCGCACGAGTCTCCTCCCCTGCGAACTCCTCACAGCGTAGGAGGAGTTCGACTGCTTCCTCATGCGACGCTCTTCGGTTCCGGCGTAGGGCCTCGTATGCGATCTCGATGACAGCACGGATCTGCCTGTTTGTTGACCCGTGGAATGGCCGGGATGTGTCGTCAGGCTTCTCGGCAGCGTCCAGCCAGATCTGCTCTACTGGAACAGTTTCCTCGATGATACGCAAGGCAGCCTCCAGGTCCGTCGACGCTTCCTTACCTACAGACTGCAGGAGCGCCGAGATAACGGCGTGATCGCGGTCAATTCGGTAAACCCTGACGCCCGATCTGCGCCTCGCTTTCCACGGCCGGTCATACTCCTGACGCGTCTGCCGCTGCCGGTACTTGCCGCGGTGGGCAAAGACAGCCCTCGCATCTTGCCGAACAGTCTGGGCCAGACCCTTCAATCGCTCCCGAAGTTGGAGTGGCGCGCGGGCGGTTGATTTCTTCACATCTAGTTGCCACAAGTGATCCATCGAGTTCGGGATGTCGATGCGAATGCGGGCAAGCTTGTAGTGCTCCTCCTTCGTCCACGGACGGCTAGCTCCGAGCCCCAGCCAGCTTCCCGGAACGATAAGCCTCTTGTTGCGATACAAGTAAAACCCCTGCTGTGCGTTCCAGCCCCGCGGACCCGAAGCCACGCGATGTTGATCGTCCCCCAAGCGATCCTTGTGAGGGAGAACATAGCCTTGGATTCGAACCGCCTCGGCGTGGTTTGGTACCGCCACTCTCTCTTCAGGCGTTCGTTGAGTGGCAGAGTGACACTCCAAGAACGGATCCCACGCCGCCACTTCGTTCCCGTTGACAGCGATTCTGAGCCGCGACCGCTTGCGGACCAAGTAGCGGTGGAACACCATTGCCACGTGTCTCTCGACGTCTTCTACGAGCGTCAGGAAGTGCTGATGAGCCCGTTCATCGTCCACTCGGGCGTTGCCGACAAGCCGATCGAGGATCTCCCATAGCACCAATGTGCCGTGATCGAAGTCGTCCAAGCCCTCTAGGAGTTGTTCCGATCCGGGGAATGGATTCCTAAGGAGTCGCCATCCTTGGACCTCGCTCTTCTGTAAGTAGTCCAAGTCCCATCGCCTAACAGAATCACTGCCATCTGCCGGCTTCGAGGCGACGGTCAGGCGGCGGCATTGCGAAAGAGATGCCGTCTTCAGGCCCAATCCAAAGCGTCCGAGATCATTTCGGTCTCGCTCTTCCAGCGGACTCCTACTGCCAAGCCGCATAGCGTCCCGCAGCGTCGCCTCATCCATTCCACAACCATCGTCAAGAATGGAGACCCACGAATCAGCGCCTGACCAATGGAATTGGATCACCACGGTGCTCGCTGCGGCTGCGATACTGTTGTCGATCAGATCCGCAATGGCTGCTGACAGGGTGTATCCGTACGACCGCATCGATTCGATCATCGATGAGGCGTCTGGCGGGATCTCGTCGTAAATCGGCTGCTTCGACAAGTGCGACCTCGGCTGAAAGCCTAGCCGTCAAAGGGAATACAGAATCTCACAGAATATGGACATTGAAGTGTACAATGACCGCCCGTGGTGCGCACCCCCAATGCTTGGTACCCGGCTATCCCGCGAGAAGCTCATCGCCGACCGCCACCTTCACCACGAAACACCTCCTCCCGATGCCACTCCACAAAGCGCCGATCCGGCGCATCGGCTGCGCCAAACGCCGCCCGAATCGGCTCGCCCTAAACCCCACCAGCCGCCTCGCGGCTGGACTCCTACCTCGCACCTGTCCGGATATTGGGATCTGGACCCACCACCTTCCCTTCAAGCCCCATCGCCCAAGGTCCAGCGCCTTATGGTGCAGAGAGCAATGCGCTAGGCCATTGGGAACCACGTCCTGGCCATCGTGCGTATGCCACCGGATGTGCACGGCCTCCAGGCCGAGCAACGGTCGCCGAAGCGGATGTCCTGCTCGCACACGGCGCCGCGTTCGTCGTACGCCTCAAGGACCGCCCTGCGGAACCGGGGGTCCCGCGGCGTGTACTCCCTGACCTTCCTGCCTCTTCGGGGCATCGGTTCGTAGAGCCCGTGGGAGGATGGCGCCGCCGCGAGTCGCACGGCGTCTAGGATGTCCCGATGGATCGATGGCGGAAAGTGGTCGGACAGGATCTGGTAAGCAGCGCGGGACACGAGTTCCGGGTGGCGCCATAGCAGGTCGTGGACATCCGCCGGAATCCGCCCGTGATCCCGAGGCGCCTTGCTTCGCTGACGCGGATGTCTGCCGCCCGTCCCGTGGACACTTGTGATTCCTCGGGTATCTCCCACAGACGGTCGTCGTTTCGCAATCTGCCAAACGGGTAGTGGACGCGGGGAGGCGTATCAGGTCGCCCGAACTCCTCCCTCAGGGCCTTGAAGCGCTCGTCCGCAGTCCCATATGCGATCAGCCGACCCTCCGGCCCCAAGCTGACACGGCCGAGCGCCAACAGCAGCTAGGACGACGGAGGCGCTCCCGTCATCCAGGTGATTCAGAGCGTATCCGGGAAGAAGCAGTGGTGGGAGGCTCTGGGCGAAGCCGGACGGAATCTCCGCCGCAATCTCCGGAATCGCGTCTCACGAGCTGGCACTCGCTCCGCCCGAGTGCTGCTTGACTTCCGCTCGCTTCCTCCCAACATTACAGGCCCCTCTTCCCGGACAGTGGAAAGAGGCGAGGCCCGGAGCTGGTGCAACAGCCCCGGGCCTCTAGGACGCACTCCGTGTCAAGGAAAGGAGGAGAATACCCCGTGCGCCCCGTAATTCAGAAGGTCAATATCGTAGAGAAAAAGTGCCCGTCCTGCGGACTCTTTGGATTGGAGTTTTCCGCGAACAGGTGGTCCGATCCGTGGAAGAGGAGGAGGAAGGACGACCTCGTCTGCGTCAAGCTGCGCTGCAGGACGTGCGACTTCAAGTCATCATTCAGGGAGGCCGTTCGTCTCCTCGACGAGATCCTCCAAGAAAACCCCCAGGGGGCTACTCGACAACTTCTCGGTTAGTTGAGGGTGTTCTCGGGCTGGACACATCGGGACTCCTTGGCTCTGGATGGGTGAGTGATGATCCGTATACGATGTGGGGACCTGGATGTTCCGTCAATAGTGAACTGAGTCGCTGGCCGGGCTGAAGAGCGTGGCTGAAACCATGCTGGAGAAGGGGGAGTCACCGGTGGCGGAGAACGACCCGGTTGATGTGCCCCAGGTCCTGCGGCTTACGCCGGACGGACAGCGCGTCGTCCGTGAGTATTCGTGTGCCGGCTGAGGTCGCGAGACGTCAGTCCCCCCGCAGACCCGCCAGAAAGTCCTCGGCCTTGTCGCAGTCGAGGATCGCGTTGGTGGCCCAGGCGATCCGGTCCCCGCTAGGGTCTTCGTCGAGCAACTGTTGCACTTCCTCTACGGTCCGCTGTCCGAACTTCCGTGCGATCAGCTGAGTCAGCACCGCCACCTGCCCTTCCTGCCTGACCTCGTCCCAGCCGCGCGGGAATTCGGTAACCACCGTGCCCATCGTCATCGCCTCCTCCAATTGTTCGGTGGAAAACCCCTTCGAACGTAACATTGCCTTGACCGACTGGGCCATGAATCGGTTGAAATCACCGTCGTCACAGGCTTCGACCAGTGGTCCAAGAACCGCAAGCACTGCTCGCATCTGCACGGCCGTCGTGATCCTCAAGAGTGCCAGCACGGTCTGTGGCAGGTCCTGCGGGTCTGTCGGCCGGGCCACGCGGGGCAGCCGGCTCACCACCCGATAGGTGTTGGGCCTTTTGCGAGGCCCCCGGGCAGACATGTCGCCGCGCTATCACCGCCGCCATCCCCCCTCGCCGCTCGCAGTTCCTCCCCATCTGTACGCAATCCCCCCAGTTCCCCACACGCCCGACACTCCCCCCCCAAAACCCACTCCCTTGTGCCCGCCACCACCCGCCCGGCAACCTCCACCCCGACCCCGTCCCCCCGCCCAGGAGCGCCCCCATGCCGCCCACCTCCCCATTCTCCGACCGAACCGAGCGCGCCGTCATCGCCGTCATCTGCCTGGACCTCGTCCTCCAGACCGCCGAGACCGTCGACGCCATGGCCGGCGCCGCGACCTTCTTCTTCTTTGCCGGCGTCGGCGTCTGGCTCCTCTACACCATCGAGTGGTGCGTCCGCATCCGCCGCGCGGACGACTGGAAGAAGTACGCGTTCAGCTTCATGGGCGTCGTGGACTTCCTGGCGGTGCTGCCGCTGTGGGCGTTCACGGGATTCGATCTGAAGGCGCTTCGGGCCTTTCGCCTGTTTCGCCTCTTTGTCTCGACGGCGAAGCTTGCCACCCGGACCAACGCCGTGATCAAGCTCGCAAGGGCCTTCCGGCACGCCATGGACGAGGCCGGTGCGCTGTTCGCGGGCACGTGCATCCTCGTGATCACGGCCGGATTCGGCATGTACCACCTCGAGCACGGAGTGCAGCCGGAGGTCTTCGCCACGGTGTACGATGGCCTGTGGTGGGCTGTGGTCACCCTGACGACGGTGGGGTACGGCGACATCCAGCCCGTGACGGCCGGCGGGAGGATCCTGGCCACGGTGGCGATGTTCGCCGGGATCGGGGTGATCGGGGCGGCGTGCGGGATCATGGCGGATGCGCTGCGGGAGGCGAGTGTGGGGGAGGGGGTGGGGTAGGGGAGATTTGGGGTAGGTGCGAACAGCGCGGTCCGTCCCCGAAAACGCTAGATTGAAACCTTCGTGGACGGCCCTGGATCCGGGTGACCCTGGAGGTGGACGATGAAATACCGGGTAGCGCTACAAGAGTCCGAAGAGGGATTCTCCGTCTTGGTGCCAGGCCTTCCGGGTTGTGTGTCCCAAGGGGCGACGGAAGAGGAAGCCTTGGCGAACATAGCCGATGCCGTGCGCGAGTACTTGGAAGTGGCGGTCGTTCGAGACGCCGGCCTTACCGAACGGAAGTTCAGGGAACTCCTTTGAAGCCCTCAAGCGTTTGAGGGAGGAGGGGAGCTTCTTCAGTTGCCTGACGCCAAAGGCGAATAGCCCGCCAGCGGCTGAGGTCGCGAGACGTCAGTCTCCCCGCAGACGCAGACCCGCGAGAAAGTCCTCGGCCTTGTCGCGGTTGAGGATCGCGTAAGTGGCCCAGGCGCCTCCCCCTCCGACATCCGATCCCCACCCGCCGCTCATTCAGGATGTACCTCGGTTTCGACCCGCCCTCGCCCGGCTTTCGGCACAGTCCCTCGCGCCAGGGCGACGGAATGCACCCATGCCCCGCAACCCGTACGGCCCCCGTCGCCCTCCCACCCCCTCCGACCTCCAGCGTCCCTCTCCGACCCCCCATCACGTGTTCGGGACACCCCCCAGGTAGATGACCTGTCCCGTCACCGCCTCGCTCTCCGGCCGCAGGAAGAAGTCCAGCACGTTGGTGACGTCGGCGTAGGTGCCCAACCGTTTCACGGCCATGGCGTCGACAAGGCGCCCCATCCTTTCCTTCCCCACCCCGCGGGTCATGTCGGTGGCTATGGGGGGCGGCCCGATCACATTCACGGTGATGCCGAATTCGGCCAGTTCCCGGGCCATCACCTGCGACAGGCTCTCCACCGACGCCTTGGACGCGACATACCCGGCCTGACCCGCCAGACGCAAGGGAACCGCCACCGAGCTGACGTTGACGATGCGTCCATACCTCTGCTTCCGCATCAGCCGGGCCGCTTCCCGGCTTACCAGAAACGTCCCGGTCACATTGACGTTCAGCATCTTCTCGACGGACGATGCGGGCGTGAGCAACAGGTGGTTCATGGAGGTCACCGCCGCGTTGTTGACCACCACGTCCAGCCTTCCGGCGCGTTGCCTGATGTCACGGAAGAGCGCTGTGACGCTGGCCTCGACCGCCACGTCGGCCCGAACGTGGCGGAAACCTTCCGCTTCCCAGTCCGCATCCCCGCGGCTACAGCCGAAGACCTGGTAACCGCTCCCGAGCAGATGTTCGGCCAGCGCCCTGCCGATCCCCTTTCGGGCACCAGTCACCAGGGCGACCCCGCTGTCCCGGTCAGCCATGCGACGAGTCGGTTCCACCCGGCTCGCGATCCCCGCCCGGCGCCAGGCCGGCCAACTCCAGGACGTAGTCGGCGAGCGCCTCCACCGTGCGGAAAGGACTTTGCCGGCGGGAGAAGGCATCCTCGCTGACGAGCGTCACCTCGACGCCGTGCTCATCCGCCAGCACCGACTCGGCGTCGGTGATGAGCGTGACCAGACCCATCGAGGAAAGGACGGCATCCTGCCCCAGCAGTGGGGACGTCGCGCTGGCCTTCCCCGGGTTGTGGGAGCCCTCGTCTTCGAGAGCCTCTCCAAGCATGCCAACCATCATCTGGATCAAATCCGCTCTTCGCATGTGCGCCTCTGCCGGGAAACCGGCTTCATGAGATATCGTCCTCCGCGCCCACACCCCCGAAACGCAGCGCCGCCCGAATCTTCACCGGCTCTCCGTTGCCGTCCGAGCCCTGCAGGAACCCCATCTCCGTAAGCCGTCCGATAATCTGAATCGGCGTTCCCGGGCCACCGAGCGCTTTCACCCGCCCGGCCAGCTGGCGGTAGCTGAGCGGGTGGTGCTTCAGGCTCTCGAACAGCTCCCGATGATCTTCGGAAAGCGGGTACGCTGCCATGGTCCGGCCGTGCTCGTCGCCGACGAAGAACTGCCGCTCCAGCCTGAACGAAGTCGGATGCACCCTGAAGGAGGGGACAAGTCGCACCTCGTTCGACACCCAGGTGATTCGATTCATCCGCCTAAAGTCGTGCATCATCCGGCTGGCCCATCGTAGCCGGCGCAAGGAGAGTTCGGTTTCGTCGAACTCGTCGTCGACCTGGTTCCGGTTGTGCTGCCAGAGATGAGCCAGGGTCGAGGCGCGCTCTTCGAGGTCCTCGACGCCTTCGGCGTGGCCCTCCACATGCTGGCCGGCGAGCGCCGCGAACCATTCCTTGCCGGCGAATCGGCGGTCGGCCGCCCCCGCGATCTGGCGATGCCGCCAAAAGTCGGAAGGCAGCTCGGAATTGGCGGAATAGAACGCGGCCAGGAACTCGTGATAGCGGTTGTAGGCCTCGCGGTAGGATTTTGCGTACCAGGTTCGAATCTCGTCGGTGTCGCCGGGACTCCGGTAGAGGTGATCGATCGCCGCGGATGCCAGCATGGCGGAATAGGTCGCCAGGTGCACCCCCTGCGAGAAGAGCGGGTCGATGAAGCAGGCCGAGTCGCCGCACAGGAACGCGCGCCCCATCGCCACGGACGATGCGTCGTAGGCCCAGTCGCGGATCACCCGCACCTTGTCGCAGCGTTCGGCGCCATTCAGGACGTCCCGCGCAAGCCGACACCTGGCGAGGCTTTCGCGGTAGAACGCCTCGATGCCGATCTCGCGCATGCGCGCGCTGCTGGCCTTGTCGCTGACGACGCCCACGCTGTAGATGTCGTCCTTGAGCGGGATGATCCAGATCCACCCCTCCCGGCAGGTGACCGAGAAGATGTTGCCTTCCAGGTCGCCGCCGAACCGCTTGCCGCCCCTGAAGTAGGACCACACGGCCAGGTTCTGGAAGTAGCGGTCGAATCGGCGCAGGCCCAGCTTCCGGGCTACGATTCCCCGCGTTCCGGAAGCATCGATCACGAAGTCGCCCTCCAGGGCGCCGGTCGATCCGTTGTTGCGCCAGGCTACCGAGACCGGGCCGCCGTCCGCGCCCACCCGGATGTCGGTGACCTCGTGTTCCTCTCTGACATCGGCGCCGCGCTCGCGGGCGGCGTCAAGCAGAATCTGGTCGTATTCGGCTCGAGTCACCTGATACGCGTGGTCATAGACCCAGGGCGCGGTTCTGGGGGTGGCGAAGGTAAAGGTCCATGGCGCCTGCTCGGGACCCCAGATAAAGGTCGCGGCACTCTTCTTGACGAAGTTCGCCGCCGCGACCCGATCCATCACGCCGAGACGGTTCAGAATCGACATGGTGCCGGGCAGAAGCGATTCGCCGAGCCGGTAGCGGGGGAACCTCTCCCGCTCGAACACGACCACGTCGCGCCCCAGCTTCCTGAGGCAGAGCGCCGCCACGCTGCCGGCGGGCCCGCCGCCCACCACGATCACCGGTTTGCGCGCCTTCGTCTTCATCACCGGATCTTCTTGAAGCGGTAGTTCACCTGTTCGTCGGTGACCACCCTGACCTTCGCCGGGATCATGAAGGGCTGCAGGCGGCCCCGGCAGTGCCGGGCGATCCGCTTCCGCATGCTCACCGGGGAGACCGGCTCAGCCATCTGCACGGTGGCGGCAACGATCTGCCCCATCAGCAAGTGCTCCTCGCCCTTCACGGAGACATCGATGACGCCGCTCATCTCGGCGATCACCTGCTCGACCTCGGCGGGATACACCTTCTGGCCTCCGACGTTGATGATGTCCGATTCCCGCCCCAGGATCCTCAGGTAACCGTCCTCCGCAATGACCGAATCCCCGGTGTCGAACCACCCGTCCTCGTCGAAGGGAGAGGGTGCGTTCAGGTATCCCAGCATCGACGACCGTGCCCGGATCAGCAGCCTGCCGTCCATGACCCTGGTCTGGTAGTCCTCTCCCCCGATCCTGACCCGCAGCGAGGTGTCGGATTCCGACTTCGAACGCAGAATGCCGAGTTCGCTGAGGCCATAGGTCTGCAGGAAGCGGACGCCGGGGAACGCTTCGTTTGCCATGCTCAGCGTGCGTTCCGGCATCACTTCGGTGCCGTAGGTGATCAGCTTGAGGGACGAGAGGTCGTATGAATCGGCGGCTCCCGACAGGAGCAGCAGGTTGAGAAACGAGGGCGAGGTGGGAAGCAGTTCCACCCGGTGCTTCTCGATGACCTTGCAGACGCTGCTCACGCTTCGGTCGTCCGCCACGACGATGCATCCCAGGTTTGCCAGGGTATAGAAAAGCGTGTTGAATCCACCGATGTGATCGAAGAGGAGAAAGGTGAGCGTCCGGTAGCAGTGTCGGGGCTTACGGAACTTGTTGAGGAGCTCCGGCAGGCTGTGCAGGATCGCCTTCGGCTTGCCGGTGGAGCCGGAGCTGAAGAGCACCAGGCCCGCCTTGTCCGCCTCCCGCAGTTGTTGCATGAGAGGGTGGTTGCGCCGGTGTTCCATCCGGGTCACCGTGCCCTCGTCCCGGCCATCGATCTCCACCCGGTGATCCAACTCGCCGATACGGAAGAACTCCCGGTGCTGGTCACGCGCCTCCCAGGAGAGCGGCACCAGAATGCAGCGCATCTTCAGCAGGGCCAGCAGGCACGCGACCGCCCCGGGCGAGAAGTCGCTGACCACCGCTACGGCGTCCCCTCGCCGCACGTCCGCCTGACGCAGCCGTCCGAGCCACTCCCGGTAGCGGTCGCTGAGCTCCGCGTAGGCATGCGGGCGATCGTGCCAGACGATGGCCGGAGCGTCGGCGCCGTCCTGAAACCGCCCAAGTTGCCAGTCGATATGGTCCATTGCCATCACAGTGGCCGGACGCCGGCCGCCTCGACGAGTCCGTGGCGTTCGAGGAACTCCACCATGGTGGAGACGCATTCCTCCGGGTTCTCAAGCTGCAGGTAGTGGGTGGCCCCGGGCACAAAGTCGTAGTGGAACGAAATCAGTCCGCGCACGTCCAGGCTGGGGAGGAACGAAAAGGCGAGCGTCGGATCCCCTCCGATCACCTGGACCGGACATCCGATCTTCGCGGGATCGGGCGTGAAGTTGTACGCGAAGATGTACTCGAAGATTTGCGCCTCGTATTCGGGCGGACAGCGAAGCTGGTAGCCGTCTCCTTCGCGTGCCGGACGGAGCAGCACCCGCGAGGCGAGGTCCGCCACGCCGGGACGCAGCTGCGCGAACATGGGCGACCGGGTCATCATGTCCACGAACTGCCCGCGGCTCCCGTAGCGCTCCGGGCGGAGCCGGGCGGCTATTCGCATTTTCTGCCATCGGGCGTCGATCTCCAGGGGCTCTCCCGACGGCGGCAGGATGGGTGGGTCGAAGAGCACCAGGGCGGCTGCGGCGCCGCCGGGCGGTTCCTGGTTCAGGGCCGTTACGGCGGACAGGGAGTGAAACACGCCGATCCAGGGCTTCTTGCCAAAGTGCCGGTCGATGCCCCGCGCGACATGATCGTTGTCCGAAACGAAGGTCGCGACGTTGTGAGAACGGGGGTCGGCCGGGACATTCCATCCGTGGTTGCGGAAGTCGTACAGGACCAGGTCGAAACGGTCGGTGAGCAGCGACCAGAACGGATAGTAGAGGTCGATCGCCAGCCCATTGCCGTGGCTGAGAACGAGCCGGGGCCCATCCGGATTGCCGTGGCGGCGCAGAGCGATTCCCGTCCCGTCGGGCATGCAAACCTCGGCGATGGCCCGCGGCTCGGGCACGTCCAGTATGTCGTGCAATGGTATTTTGTCCGGTAAGTGTGGCTGGGCTGATGAGGCTACAGACCGTCCCCCCTAATCCCCCTCCGGCATCCGATACCCCACCCCCCGCTCATTCAGGATATACCGCGGCCTGACCCCTCCCTCGCCCAGCTTGCGGCGCAGGCCCTTGATGACCGCGTGCACGCGCTTGGGGTCGACGGCTCCGTCGTGCCGGCTCCACGCCCGGCGGACCAGCGAGCGGTAGGTCGATACGCGTCCTGCGCTGGTCGACAGCACGCGCAGCACGTCGTACTCGGTGGCGGTCAGCTCCAGCGGCTGTCCGGCCACGGTCACGCGGCGTCGTTCGTAGTCGATGGCCAGTTCGCCCAGACGGAACGGCTTGGGGCGGGCGCGACTGCGCAGTGCGGCCCGGACCCGCGCGGTCAGTTCCGTCGCGGAGAACGGCTTGACGATGTAGTCGGCCGCGCCGGCGTCGAGCGCTCTGGCGATGGTCTCGTCGCGTCCGTAGGCGGAGATGAAGACGACGGGACGGTCGCCGAGCTCCGGTATGTTCTTCATCAGCTCGATTCCGTCGGTCCCCGGAAACACGAGGTCGAGCAGGACCAGGTCGGGCTTTTCCGCTCCGATGAGCTGGGACAGCTCCCGGTGATCGCCGGTGAGCCGGGTAGAGTATCCCGCCCGGGCGAGCACGTCGCGGGCGTATGCCAGCGTGTGCGGATCGTCGTCCACGACCAGGATGTGCTCTGCCCTTCTGCCGGGCCGACGGGTTGCTCCCCGATCCCGGGCCAGGCGGATTGCTGCGGAAGCTACGAGGGCTTCTTCCGCCACCGGTACCGTAAACGTGACCTGGGTGCCGAGGCCCTCCCCACCGCTCTCGGCCGATATGCGGCCGCCCTGAGCTTCGACCAGCCCCTTGCAGATGGCGAGTCCGAGGCCGGCGCGGTAGCTGGTCGACTCGTTGTCGGCCTCACCGAACCTCTGGAAGAGGTGCTTGAGCTCTTCCGGCGCCAGGCCGCGGCCGCGGTCGAGCACCGAGATTGCGACGTGCATCCCGCCGCGCTTTGCCGCGACCCGGATGGGCAGGGAATCCGGAGCGTTCTGGGCGGCGTTGGCGAGGAGGTTGTTCAGGACCTGCACGGTGCGCTGCCGGTCCACCATGACGCGGGGCAGGTCCGGTGGAAGGTCGATGAGAACCGCATGCCGGGCACCGCCGCTGAGGAACGTATTCCTCGCCCGGTCGACCAGCACGCCGACGTCCGAGATCTGCGGCGATACCGAGAGTGTTCCGGTCGCGATGCGCCCCGCGTCCAGTAGGTCGCGAATGAGCTTGCGCATGTGATCCGCTTGCGTGTCGATGATGCGGGAGAACTGGCGTACCTCGGCCGGATCCATGTCGGGCGAGTCGTCCAGGAGTGCCGCCGTCGAACCCTTGATCGAGGTGAGCGGTATGCGGAGCTCGTGACTTACGACCGCCAGAAGCTCGGTCCGCATCCGTTCGAGCTCTTCGAATGGAGCCAGATCCTGCACGGTTACCACCACCGACTCGATCCCGCCCTCCGGGGCATGGATGGGCGTGGCGTTGACCAGAATCTTCACGCTGCGGCCGTCGGGCACCGTCAGCTCGATCTTCTCATTGCGCAGTGTCTCTGCCTTGAGCAGCTGGTGCATCAGCGGGAACTGCCCCAGGACGATCTCGCGCCCGTCGGCCAGCCGGCACGTCAGCACATCCAGGAGATGCTCCGCCGTCTGACCCTCCAGCAACAGCCCCTCAACGATCCGCCGCCCCTCGATGTTGATCGATGCGACATCGCCGGTCTTCGCGTCGAAGAGGACCACCCCGACCGGCGAGGTGTCGATCAGGGCCTCCAGCCTGGCGCGGGCCCGGTGCTCGTCCCGGTAGGTACGCGTGTTGGCGATCGCCATCGCCGCCTGCGACGCGAACAGCACGAGCATCTCTTCGTCCGCATCGGTGAACTCGCGCCCTCCCTCCTTCTGGCCGATAAAGAGGCTGCCCACATGCACGCCCTGATGACGGATCGGCGTACCCAGAAGCGACTTGGAGGAGGGCATGGCCTCTGCACTGAGCCCGAGCGATTCGAGGTGGCCGGGCCAATCCGAGATGCGGAACGGACCGGGATGTTGCCCGAGGTGCGCGAACAGCCGCGGTCCCTCGCTCCACTCCTCCATTCGCCGGTGCTCGTCCGGCGTCGTGCCGGAACTGAGGAACTGCCCGGGTTGGCCGGTCTCGCCGATGGTCGTGAGCACCGCGCCGTTGGCACCGGTCAGCGTGCGGGCGCTGTCCACGATCTCCCGCAGGACGATGTCGCGGTCCAGGCTCGCGCTGATCCGCAGGATGGCCCTGCACAGGCCCGAGATGCGCTCTTCGAGGGCCCTGTTTCGTCGCTGGAACCCGGAATCGGCGTTCGTCACGCTGCACCTCCACTATTCGGCACCTCAGGCGCATACCGGCGCGAGGAATCGGCCGGACTGTAACATAGTTTATCGCTTTTCGGCCGTTTTCGTCGCGTTCTACCAGCCGGGTGGCAGCCACGCGTCGAAGCCGAACGAGCGGATGGTGGCCTCGGCGGAGTCGGACAGCGGGTATTCCCAATGCCGGAAGAAGCCGATCAAATCGCGTTGCAGTACCGCGCTGATCCGGATCGCGAATCCGTCTAGCGCGCCGCCGTACCTGGAGCGCGGCCAGGCCGGGTCGTAGTAGCTGTGGAAGACCCTCTTGATCGGGTCCCAGCCGAACTCGGCGATGAGTTGGCGGTACAGGCTGAGCCTCTGGAAGAGGTCCGCCGTGGGCCAGCGCAGGTTGGCCAGCGCGGCATGGTCCACCGAGTTCGTGGCGCTGGGGTGGTTGTTCTTCATGGTGTGGTCGCCACCGCCGAAGATGTAGTAGTTCAACGTGTACATCGTGAACAGATTGACGGCGACCTCACCGATCTCCGGGTAGGTGTTACCGAGCCAGGCGCTGCCCCAGTCCTCGGTCTGCCATTGGTGACCCAGCTCGTGGCCGAAGAGCCACCAGTCCGGGCCGGGCGACGTGGGATTCTCCGGCAGTCTCGCGATCCGCGCCCGGCCCTCCGCAGTCCCCGGCAACAGCGCCCAGGCTTCCGGGTCGAGCGCATAGTTGATCGTAAGCCAGCCCGCGTTGGCGGCGCCGTAGCCGACTTGGGGATCGAAGGTCCAGATGCTTTCGTACGCGCGTACCGGCCCGCCGGCGAGCTCCGCGTGATGTTGCAGGAAGCCATCCCAGAACGCGGAGACTTCTCCGGGATCGGTGATGCTGCGCGCTCCCTCGGCCGAGATAACGAGCCGGATGCCGCCCGGCTTCTGGATGATGGCCTGCGGGGCTCCGGCGCTCAGAGTCGCGAACCAGTCGGCCCCGTTCGACTTGCCGGCCGTGTACAAGGCCATGGGGATCGCCCCTTCCACGGTCACGGGTATCGTCCCCCGGTAGGATTCGGGAACGACGAGTGCAAGGGTGCCGCCGAACGCATTGGTGACCCCGGTCTCTGCGGTCTTGACGCTGAAGGTGCGCTGCAAAGCCGGCGGTCGGCGCCAGGTGGTGTGCGCCGGGATCCGCCGCAGGTCGTCGTGGTCCTGGCCCACCGTGATCGCCAGTTCGCTGTTTGCGTGCGACGGGGGAACCGAAATGGTGACGAGACCGCCCGGCGGCGCGTAGAACCCCAGCAGGAAGTGACGTTCGCGTCGGTGGGCATCGGCGGGGAACTCGTCCCCGGTGGCGTCCACGACGACGGACCCGCTCTCGCGGCGCGCACCGCGGGCGGGAAGGCCGGGGAACGTCGACGCCCAGGGGTGCGGCTGCGGCCACTCGTGAGGACCAAGATTGTCGGCTACTTCGGCCGACAGTCTCGCCTCGGGCGCGTTGGCGGACACGGGAAGCGCTGGCGCCTCCGTCACCAGGCGAACGAGGGCCGAGTCCACTTCCTCGGTACGGCCGAGTTCGAGCGCCGTACTGAACAGATGCGGCAGAAGCGCTATCCGGGCCGCGTCGATACGTTCTCCGAGGAGGTACGCGCCCCAGACGACACTGGGAGTCAGCGCGCTCAGATCAATCCTTGTGGAAGCGGATCGGATCGCCTCGATGCTGTCGTCGTTCCATCCGATGCCCGTGCCATCGAGGAGCGCGTTCCCCGTGAACGCACCGTGCCTCCGTTCGATCCACGCGCGCCAATGGAGGGCGGAGCCGGCGATGATCAGTCCGCCGCCGCGCTCGACGAATGCCCGAAGGGGCGCCACGGACTCCGGGAGCAGGTGCGGCGTGCCCCATTCGTTGACCTGAACCACGGCGACATCCGCACCGTCCAGCGCACTTGCACTCCAGTCACGTGCAGCGAGTCCCGTCCTCCTGCCCACGACATCCACGCGCTCCAGGCCTTGCGCCGCGAGCGCATCCGCGATGCGCTGATTGTCCGCGAGAACCCGAAGCGATGCCGGGCGAAAGCCGCCGGTCCAGCGAACCGCGTTGGCCAACAGGCGATCGGCATGCTCGTGCCCCACAAGGGTGGCCCGGTCGTCCGATCCGAGGAAATCCTGACCCGAGAAGGCAACCACGCGACCGGAACCCAGTCTTGAACCGGCCACGATGAGCGAGAGACCCATGTCGCCCTCATCGGCGATCACGGGGAACGCGTTGGGGTTGAGGCCCAGTCGCAGTGTGCCGACAGTCGTGGTCGAGCCTTCCGTCCCGCCCACGGTGGTGTTTGCGAACGGGCGTTCCGGCAAACCTGTGGTCAGCACGGCGTGGTGATCCACGGGACTGTTCGAAAGCACCGCCGCCGAGGATGAGGCCTGCCACGCTCCTGAAGCGGCAGTGACCGTCGCCGCGCCCACACTGGCCGCCCGCACGAGCCCTGTCGAGTTCACGGTCGCCACCGTCGGGTCGCTCGACGACCACTCGAACTCCACACCCGGCACTGCGTTATCCCTCGCGTCCAGAGCCGTCGCTTCCAGCCGCACGGTGTCTCCGACCTCCAGGATTACCGTCTCGGGTGCCACGCGCACCGCCGAAACCGCCTGTTCCACGGAGATTCCCGCGCTGCCGGACGCCGATCCCGCGCGTGCCGTGACTATGGCCGTTCCGTTGCTCGCGGCCGTCACCAGCCCGGACGCATCCACCGCCGCCACCGACGGGTTGCTACTGGCCCAGGCAACGGTCGCGCCGGACATGGTTCGCCCGTTCTGATCGTGCACCTCCGCGCTCAGCTGGATGGTTTCGCCGAGTGCGGTCAACTCGGTGCTGGCCGGGGTTACCGTGACCGTTGTGGGGCGGGCGGGATCGGGCGGCGGGGTGGGGACGGTCGTTTCGTCGCCCCCACATCCGATGAGCAGGGCCGCGATCAGGCCCAGGGTGGAAAGCCTTGGCCAGCGCCCGCTCGAGACGTTGGAAAAGGACGGATCTGGAGCGTGGGGGTGCATGACCCCCATTGTGCCGCTCCGAATCCGATCCTTGGGCGAAGAATCGGCCTATTTCGGCGAGCGTTTGGCGATTAGGCGTGCGGGCTGGCTCGCCGGCATGTGCGGAGCGCGGGTGGCGCAGGCCGGACGCTACATTTCGGGCACAACCTCCCCCACGCCCCCCAGCACCGCCGCCACCGGATACCCCGCAAACGCCTCCGCCCCCGTCGTCCCCGACAGGACCGCAACAAACGCCACGCCGGCCGCCTGGGCCGCCATCGCGTCCACCGCCGAATCGCCGACGAAGATGCATTGGCTGAAGGGGATCCCCAGCAAGTCGGCCGCCTGCATCAGTCCATCGGGGGCAGGTTTGGGCCGGAGCACGTCGTCCGCGCCGACGATCGCGCCGACAAACGCCCGCAGGCCGTCCCGCTCAAGGGCGTCCTCGACACGGTGCCGGTACTTGGTAGTCACGATCCCGACCCGATAGCCGGCATCGTGAAGCGTCCGGAGCACCCGCGCCGCCCCCGGCAGGAAGGTCGTGCTGGCGACCATCACCTCGTCCGCCTTCCTGACGAAGTGCCCGAGGAACTCGTCCTCCCGCGACCGCCACTCGTCGCCCGCCAGAATGCCGAGCGCCGTGTGCAGATCGAGCCCGATCGTCCTGTGCACGGCGTCCGGCGGGGCCGGAGGCAGCCCCAGGCGGTCCAGCGCGTGGTTCATGCAGACCACGATGCCTTCGGAGGAATCCGCCAGCGTGAAGTCGAAGTCGAAGAGGACGGCGCGGGCGGGGGCGATGGCCGGGTGGATGTGGGGGCTTTCGGTCACCACGGGCCCTATCCTCATCGCCTCCTCCAGTTGTCGGGTGGAAAACCCCTTCGAAGGTAACATGCAGGGTGCAGTCGGGATCGCGGTGTCCTGGGGGGTCCCACCGGGCATTGCTAGCCGTGGTCGTGAACGTGCGCGTGCACGGGCGTCGTCACGAAGTCGGCGTGCCCCGACCCGACGGCACCGTGCATGAGCATGAACGTCACATCGGTCTCGCCCGCCATGTGGCCGTGCAGGTGGCCACCGAACTCCCCGGGCGTGTCCTGTTCGAACTCGGCGATCGACTCGTCCTCGATGTCGACTTCCAGGTATGTGTCGTCTCCCAACGGGATCGGATCGCCGTCGTGATCGACGAAGCGGACCGTGATGTGCGGCGTTTCCTCGCCCTCGTCGACCTCGAGCTCACCGGTCCAGGTCTGCGTGTCGCCGTCGTACGACGCGATGACCTGGCCACCCATCACCAGTTCCAGACCTTCGGGTTCGTAGTGCTCTTCCTCCGCTTCGGTCATCGAGTCGCTGCAGGCCCCGAGGACCAGGGCCAGGGCGGCCAGAACGGCAAACGGTGCGTTTCTGTAGCTCCATGTCTTCATTTCATGTCTCCTTGCGGCTTTTGAGTAGTTGAGTCGTGGCGCAGGCATGCTAGAACACGACCCGGTAGGTAGCGCCCAGGCCTCTCCCGGCCTCGGGCATGATCTCCTTCACGCGGGACAGGTGGTTGCGGTATACGGCATCGCCGAGGTTTTCGAGGTGGAGCGTCACGACGTGCAGCCGCCCGGCGACGGTGAGACGCAAGCCGCCCGAGAGGCCGAGCACCGCGTATCCATCGGTCGTTTCCTCGAACCGCCCCGTCCGTTCCTGGCTCCCTGCCATCCGGGCCTCGGCCTCCACGAACCAGTCCACCGGCGAATAGCCGATCGCAAGGCGGCCCTGAAGCGGGGGCATGAACGGGAGAGGCTCGCCTGTGGCGCGGATCGTGCCGTGCACGTACGACGCGGCGGCCTCCAGCTTGAATCCGGCCGGCATCGACCACCCGAGCAGGCTCTCGAAGCCGGTCAGAAGCGCGTCCTCGCCCACGTACTGGTATATGGGGAGCAGTATGCGGCTGAGCTTCCCCGTCGCCTGCGGAAAGATGTAGCCCGCGATCGTGTTTCGAAACCACGTCACCTCGGCGTTGAAGCGTTGCTTCGTGATTCGTCCGAACACGTCGATTCCGAGTCCCGTTTCCGTCTCGAGCGAGGGATTGCCGACATCGAACGAATTGGCCGCGAGGTGCGGCCCCTCCGAGTAGAGTTCGTGTACATCCGGGGTGCGAAAGGCCCGGGCCACGCTCGCTCCCAGGGTGAACTGTTCCGTCAACCGCAGAAGTGCGCCCAGCGATCCGGAGACCGCGCTGAAGGAGCGTGCGCGGATGTGCCCGATGTCGGACAGCTCCTCCCTGTCCGGTTCCAGGTCGACCCGATCGTAGCGGAGCCCGGCCTCGATCAGGACCGGATCGAGCTGGATCTCCTCGAGGGCGTACGCGGCCTGCGTCCTGCGCCGGGTATTCGGGGAGTACAGCGCGCCCCCGAATCCGAAGTGCTCCCACGAGACTCTCGCTCCGACGGCGCCCGATGCGAACGGACCCCACCCGGTGTGCCGCGCCCGAGCCTCCCCGCTCGCGATCTGGCGTTCGAACAGCGTTCCCAGGATGTCCGGGGGTTCCCACTCGTTGTGCCGGTACCACGTGTAGCCGGCATCGAGTTCAATCGCCTCGAAGCCGGGCCCGGGCCGGATGACGCTGCGAAGTCGACCTGCGGCTCTCTCCTGCTCCGTGCGCACCGGGGTCGTGTGGCCGCCGAGGAAGCCTCCGGGGATACCGTAGTCGTTCGTGTAGAAGCGGAATGAACCGCCCGCGTATCCCCAGTCGTCCACCCACGATGTCCCGCCCGCCACGCTCCACGTGTCGGTCTGGGTTCCCGCAAGCGTCCCGATGGGCGTCCGCAGATCCCCTCCCTGGTGTCTCGACACCTCGACGCGAAGAGGGACGTGCTCGGTGACTCCGACCGTCAACTGGCTGCTTCCCCCGGCGGCGCGAGTCACTGTCTGCGCCTGGAGCGTGGTGAAGCCGGTCGCACGGTAGGGCACCGCTCGCGGTATTTCGTCCCTGACGACGTTGATCACGCCGCCCAGTGCGTTGCTGCCGTAGAGAATCGCGCTTGGCCCGCGGATCACGTCGATCCGCCGAGCCGAGGAAGGGGTGACCGCCGTGGCGTGGTCCGCGCCGCTGTTGACGACGTCACCCACGCGCTGGCCGTCTTCGAGCATGAGGATCCTGTCTCCGCCCAGGCCCCGGATGACCGGCTGGGAAGTGCCCGGCCCCATGCTGGTCACGGCGACCCCCGGGACCGATTCCACCGTCTGCGCGAGGGTGGCCGCCAGTTGCCGCTGCAGCTTCTCTTCTGCAAAGACCACGGAAGGCCGGAGCGTCTCGTTCGCGGACGTGGGACCGACGACCGCCGTGACGACCACGTCCGGCAGCGGGATGGCGGCCACATCGAGATCGACCGTGGCCATCTCTCCCGGCCGGACATCGACAGCCACCGCCGCGTACCCGAGGCGATCGATTCGGACCCGATACCGTTCGGCGTCCGGCACGGCGATCCGGAACGACCCGTCGCCGTGCGTAACCGCGCTGCCGCCCGTGCTGACGACCTCCACGATCGCGCCCGCGAGGGGTACCCCGCCATCGGCCGACCGGACGGTCCCCGCTACGTGGTCGAGGCTGTCCGCGGCCTGCTGCTCGGCGGGTGCCAAGCCCGCGGAGGGTGACGGGACGCCTGCGAGGATCCCGAGGAGTAGAATGGGAATGGGGAAACGTGACGGCATGATCGTCTCCTGCTGGGTGCGCCGTCGGTGGCGCAACCGTGGACAAGTCTTCGGCTGACCGGGGGGTCGGCCGGGGGGACTGTTCGCTACAACAGAGAGACGGAGAGCGGGGGAGCGCGGCTCCGGTGGGGAGAGTGGTGGAGGGCCGTGGGAGCCGGCCCGTGTTCCGCGATCGCCGGAGCCCGAAACAGGCTCGGGACGGTGAGTCCCTGCGCATGCGAACCGGTCTGGTGGCCGGGTGTGTTCCCCACCTGGCATACGGAACACTCCGCAGCCGACTCGGCCTCGTCCTCATGCGTGTGGGACGCCTCCACGACGGAGACGACGAGGAACGAGAGGGAGACGGCGATTCCGGTGAGTGCGCGCACGCGCTGCCGGATTCGCGCTGGATCAACGCGGTGAATCATCCGTAATGATAATGATTTATCGATAACCGACAAAGGGGGAGTCTTGTCCAACGGCAAGTGAGCCCGAACGCGGGGCCGGTTTCCAGCGGGAAGTGAGCCTGAAGGCCGGGGCGAAGAGATCATTGGAGGATGATCGTGACACTTCGCACCGAACGACTTCGCACCCTCGAACAGGTCCGGGCCTTCCTGGACGGCAATGAACCGGCGGACTTCGAGCTCGCCGACCGCACCTCGGCCTACGCCTTCGTGCGCCGCACGCTGGTCCGCTTCGAGTACCACGGCCTCGGGCGACCGGACAAGGGACTGGTGAAGCGGTTCATCGAGAAGGTGACGGGCTTCTCCCGCGCCCAGGTCACCCGCCTCGTCCGACAGCACCGCCGGACCGGGAGCATCCGCGATCACCGCCGCAAGCCCCCGGCCAACGCCTTCCAGCGCCGCTACACGCCCCACGACGCCGCGCTGCTCGCCGAGGTCGACGAAGCCTTCGGCCAGCCCTCCGGACCCGCCACCAAGGTGGTCCTGCAACGCATGCACGAGGTCTACGGCGACGAACGCTTCGCGCGCCTCGCCTCGATCTCCAACGGCCACATCTACAACCTCCGCAAGACCCGTGCGTACCGGACCGGCCGCCTCACCTTCCGCAAGACCCGGCCCACCCCGGTCCCCATCGGGGTCCGCCGCAAGCCGCGGCCGGACGGCAGGCCCGGCCATCTCCGCGTCGACACCGTCCACCTCGGCGACCGCGAGAGGCGCAAGGGCATCTACCTCATCAACGTGGTCGACGAAGTCACGCAGTTCCAACACCTTGGAGCCGTGCCGCGCATCACCCACCACTTCCTCGTCCCGCGCCTCGAAGCCCTGCTGTCCGCCTTCCCCTTCGCCATCCACGCCTTCCACGCCGACAACGGCAGCGAATACGTCAACGGCCGCGTGGCCGCGCTGCTCAACCAGCTCCACATCGGCGTCTTCACCAAGTCCCGGCCCCGCCACCCCAACGACAACGCGCTGGTCGAGACCAAGAACGGCAGCGTCGTCCGCAAGTGGCTCGGCCACGTCCACGTCCCCCACGCCCTCGTCCCCCGGGTCAACGCCTTCCTCCACGACCACCTCTGCCCGTTCCTCAACTTCCACCGGCCCTGCCTCTTCCCCACCGAAGTCACCAGCCCCAGCGGCCGAGTCAGGCGGCGCTACCGGCAACAGGACGTGACCACGCCCCACGAGCGCTTCAAGGCCCTGCCCGGCGCCGAAGCCTTCCTCCGGCCCGGCGTCACCCTCGGCGCCCTCGACCAACTCGCCGCCGCAACCACCGACCTCGCCGCCGCCCAAGCCGTCCGCCGCGCCCGCGACGAACTCTTCCGCACCATCGGCCAAGCCGGCAACTCCGCCGCGTGATCCGACTCGCGCCGACCGCTGGCTCGCCGGAGACCCTCCTGCTTCCCGGCCATCCTCCGGCTCGCCGGTTGCCTCTCTCCAACGTTCAGGGAGATAATCAAACCCCATCAACTGCCACCTGCTCCGGGCTCCGGCCTCACCTCTCGCGCCTCCCCCGGTTCAGGCTCATCTCCGTATTGGAAAAGACTGGGGGGCTGGCTCACGCCCCCGGGTTGGCCCACAGCCCCGGCGACCGGACGGTCACGTACAGGCCGCGCAGCGACCGAAGAGAATCAGCTCGTGGCCGTCGACCTCGAAGCCGTCGGGCGCCAGCGCTTCGACTTCGTCCGGGCACCGATGGACATCGAACGCCTGATCGCAGGAGCGGCAGAGGAAGTGGTGGTGATGGGGACGGTCGGCCAACTCGTACCGAATCGCGCCGCCCGGGAGCTCGACTTCCGACAGCCACCCTACGCCGGTCAGGATGTTCAGGTTCCGGTAGACGGTCGCCACCCCGAGTGACGGCACGATCTCCTGGCCATACTCGAGGACCTCGTCACGCGTGAGCGGGCGCCCGGCGTTCAGGAACACCCGGCGGATCGCCCTGCGTTGGCGCGTGTCTCGTTTCGTCACCACTCGTACGGCGTAATCGACGTGCCATCCATCTTGAAGGACACCGATCCGTAAACGTTCGTCGTCTTCTCCACGGTCAGGATGCCGTGGATCCACACGGGATCCCAGAAGGAGACGGGCACGCGTTGGTCGTTCTCCATCCTGACGTAGACCAATTGGTTGGGGGGCGGGGGCGGGGTGTGCACGCAGGCCCCAACGTAGGGGACCAGGAGGAACTCCGAGACCTCGCCGGCCCAATCCTCCAGGGGGACCATGTATCCGGGCACCTTCACTCCTCGCCCCGCGACCGACTCGAGTGCCTCGGACATCTCGCCTGTGCGGTAATCCAGGGAGGCCAGCAGGTGCCAATCCACCTCGATGGAGTCGGGCGGGACACTGGCCGCGCGGATCCGCGCTCCATCGCTCGGATCGGCCAACAGGGAGCGGGGACCCGACGTGACCGCAAGCCAGCCGCCCATGATGACCAGCGCGAGTTGGAGGTGTGTCCAGGGAATCGGGAGTCGACGGCGCGGCTTTGGCATGTGACAGGGTCCTCGCCCTTCGGGGGAACCGACGATATGATAATGAGAATATACTATCATTCATGCATCTGTATTCGTACTTCGTGCGCACGCAACCCCCACAGGTTCGGTCCCATGACCTTCGCCACACTCAATCGACGACAAGTCCGCTCCTCTTTCGTCGGGTGGACGATCCCGTGTCTTCTGCTGTGCGTCGCATGCGGCGATTCATCCCCCCCGCCTCCTGCTCCTCCCCTGGTGGAGGGCGAACGGTTGGGGACGCCCGGGGCCCACGAACACGGGATCGCTCGCCTGGGCCTGGCCGTGGACGGCACCCGCCTCACCGTCGACCTGGAACTCCCCGCAGAATCCGTGTTCGGCTTCGAGCAAGCCCCCCGCTCGGCAGAGGAGCGGGCCACCGCAGCGGAGGCCCTCGACAGGCTCCGAACCGGTGGCGCTCGTCTCATCGCCTTTCCGGAGGGGGTGACCTGTGCGCTGGATTCGGCGGAGGTGGAGGCGCCCGAAGGGTTGCAAGGTGAGGATGCCGGCGAGGACCAGCAGGCTCACGAGGACGAGGCCCACGAACACGCAGAGGACGAGGCCCCCGTCCACACAGAGGTGCACCTCCTCGCCTCGCTCACTTGCTCCGCTGAGCCCCTCGGACCGGCGAGCCTGCGTTTCGCGGACCTCCTGCCCGACGTGGTGCAGGTGGATCTGACGGTGTTCACCGGGGCAGGGGAGGCGGCCGGCCGCGTCGCGCCCGATGCCTCGTTCCGGTTCTGAGCTGGCGAGTGGGGGAGACTAAAGCCTGCTCATAACCCACCAGCGCCAACAATCTCGGCGGGCGCCAGCTCTCTCGATCTGAACGGGTCGACCACGCGGACCTCTCCGAACGCATGCCCATGCCGCAGATCCTCGGTCAGCAGGATCGCGCAGCGCAGGGATTGGGCCGCCGCGACAATGACGGCATCCCACCACGACACGCAATGGCTGTCCTGGATATGCCAGGCCCGTTCCAGGATACCGAGGTCGATCGCCACGGGTTCCCACACGGCAAGATCCTGAACGATTCCGCGCGCTTCCGTCGGGGCGACACCGATCCGCGCCTTGCGGGTCAGGGTCACGTAGAGCTCCTGGAGGACCTGGAAGCTCAGGCGTCCGGTGCGGGAGCGTGCAAGGTGGGCGATCCACTCGTCGGCGCGAGCCTGTTTCGCCGGATCGCCACGATCGTGACGGTAGACGAAGACGTTCGTGTCAACGAAGACGAGTGCGGACATACAGTTCGTCCCGGGATGGCCGACGCCCGCCGGGCCAGTCGATCTTGCGCGGCTTTCTGGCCAAGTACCGCTTCATGGCGACCTCGTAGTCGTCTTCGCGGTCCCGCTTCCGTTCCAACAGTTCGCGGATCCACCTGGAGACACTGCGATCGTCTTCGGCGGCCTTGACCCGCAGCCACCGGGCGACATCCTCGGGCAGGGTGATGGTAATATTCTTCACCGGTCCCTGGTTCCTTCCAACTTGAGCGATAGCGACACGAATATCGTGAAACACGAAAACAGTGTCAAGATCAGCGAACCCCAGGAGACCCCCGAGGTGATCCGGTCAGCCGCGTTCCTTTCCCTCGCCATCGCAGCCGCCGCCACGACACTCCCCGCACCGCTCCAAGCCAGCCCTTTCCCACAACAGGCCGCGGATCCGGGCACCGCATACGCCGATTCGGTGGCCCGCGACCTGCACACCGCGGCCGTCGCCAACTGGAACCGGCTGGACGAGTCCCTCGCGCACTACGCCGCCCGCATCGAACAGCGAATGGCGGCGGCCGTGCGCACTCCGCTGAAGGACCGCGTGGTCTACCAGAGCGAGTCCGCGTTCCGTGTGCTCTGGCAACGCGACACGGACCCGGTCACTCAGGTGCTGGCGACTCGTACGCGCTACCCGACTCGCTCCGACAGCGAAGCGGGGAACTTCCGCTGGCTGCGGGAGATCCCCTTCGACGTGCCGTTCGACCCCGCGGGCGACCGCCTGCTCTTCGGATTGGCCAGGGACACCGCCGATACAGAGGACACGGAGGCAGCGGGCCGCACTGAAATCCGCAACCTGGGTGTCGTGGGTCCCGCGGACGAATTCTGGTTCGCACATCCGCTCGCGGACGACGCGGCGGCGCACTACCGCTTTCGCAGTGGCGACACACTGACCCTTTCGTTCCCCGACGGAAGTCGATTGACGGCCGTTCAGCTCGATGTCCTCGCCCGGGAAGCGGACCCGCACCTCATATCCGGCACACTCTGGATCGAACCCGAATCCGGTGCTCTGGTGCGTGCGGTGTACCAGCTCGCCCGTCCGCTCGACATGATGCGGGAAAGGGAGCCGCAGCCCAATCAAGCCGGGCCGCCTCCGATCCCCCCCATGCTCCGCCCCCTGATCATGAACGTGAGCTTCGTTTCCGTGAGCTATGGGCCGTGGGAAAACGAGGTCTGGATGCCGCACGCCATGCGGTTGGAGGCGGAAATCAGGATGGGGATTGTAAGGGTCCCCGTGTCCTTCGAGATGTCGTATCTGATCGAATCGGTTGGGGTGGGGCCCGGTGAGCCTGCGGCGGTAGCCGAGGCCTTCATTGACGGGTCGCTGGCGGGCGCGGACGCCGCCTCCCAGGCGGTCGTCGACCGGACGGACTCGCGCCGGGGGCCCGCGGGCACGCTGCTCGTGCCCACCGATCCGGCGGATGCCGAGACAAGCCCCCATCTTCCACCCCCCATTTGGGAAGAAGCCCCGGGATTCCACACTGCCGGCGAGGTGGAATCGTTCCTGTCGGCGCTGGCCGCGCTGCCCGCTGCTCCGCCCGCCGCGGTCTCGGGCCGGTGGACGCTGGACTTGCCGTGGGCTCGTGAAGGGCTGCTGCGCTACAACCGGATCGAGGGGGTGTCCGTCGGGACGCACGCGAGGGTGGCGTTTGCCTACGGACTCTCGGTGGCGGCGACGGGGCGCGTCGGGCTGGCGGATTTCCGGCCCAGGGCGCGCCTCGAGGTTGAGCGCGCGACGGTGTTGCGCCGTCTGTCGGGGGGAGCGTACCACGGACTGCGGGCGACCGATGAGGCCGGCGACTACCTCGGTCCCGGCAACTCGGCTCGTGCCCTGTTCCTGGGCCGCGACTACGGAGACTACTACCAGGCTACTGGTGCCGAATTCGCATGGCGTCCACCGGCGACCGCCGCGGAGACGTTCGGCTTGCGGGTGTACGCGGAACGTCAGATGACCGTGGAGACCGAGGCGGGGTTCGCCCTGTTCAAGGTATCCGACGACAGCTGGAGCTTCCGCCCCAACCCCGTTGTGGACGAGATCGAGGAGGCGGGTGCCGAGCTGCGGCTATCGCCGTGGTGGGGCAGGGACCCGGAGAGGGCCCAGTTCGGGCTTGGGTTGTACGCGCAGGGAGCGGGCTGGCGGCTACTGCCCGACGATGTGTCTGCGGACAACCGCTCAGGCGGAAGGGCCCCGACGGGCGAGGCTCGCGAGGACTACGTGCGGGCCAGTGCGGTCGCGCGGACGGTCATCCCCGTGTTCGGCGGCACCGGGACCACGTGGCGCCTGGGCGTGGAGGCCGGCGGCGGAACCACGTGGGGCGCGGCGCCCGTGCAGCGGGAATGGCCGCTGGGCGGCCCCCGCACACTGCGCGGTTTCGTTCCCGGAATCGTGTCCGGGCCGACGTTCCTGCGAGGCCGGGTGGAACTGGCCCGGACCGGCAACACGTTGGGCGCCAGCCTCTTCGGCGACGCGGGATGGGCCGGCGACCGCGCGTCTTTCGATTCAGGCGATGTGTTATCCGGCGTTGGAGTCGGGGTCACAGTCCTGGACGGGCTCCTGCGGGTCGACCTGGCACGGGCGCTGAACGGACCGGATCCCCGGTACCGGTTTCATGTGCACGTGGATGCGATCATGTAGTGGCAAGGCCGACGGGAAATCGACGTGCCGTGTCTGGAGGTCCGGCACCGACCGGAAACGCCGGGGTCCGGCAAGCGGCCTGTTGCGAAACTGAAGTTTACACCGATCCCGCAGATGTCCTCGGTTCGGGAATCGGATCGCCAGCCCCTCGAAGAGCTTCCAAATGAAAGACGATTGCTTCGTGGATCAGCTTCTCCGCGGTCTCGTAGGAGCCTGCCGCGGCGACACATCCCGGAAGGTCTGGAACGTAGGCCGAGTAGCCGGTAGGTGTCGGCTCGATAACGATCGCGTATTTCATGCTTTATCTCCCGTTTCGAGTCCTGCCTGTCTGAGGATACTCTTCCAGGTCCCAGGGGCCAAGTCTTTGCTCATCCGGCCGGCGATTGTCACGGTTCCAGGTTTTTCTGGATGCTGGTACTGCCGATGGCTTCCGCGCGTGCGGGCCAGGTACCAACCGTTCGCGACCAGGAGGCGCATCGCATCTCTGACCTTCGCCATCGCTGTGAAGTTCCTGGCCAGGAAGGACAAGGCCGGGCCTTCTCCGAGCCGCTGGCCTGTCCTTCGTGAGTCGGCAGGAATGATGGCGGTGGGCGCTGGGCGCCGGAATGGCTTGATGGGACTTTTCAGGAGCCGATCCCGAGTTCCGAGATGTCGTACCAGTCGATGGCCCGCTCGGCGATCCCGTCCGGTCCGGGCGCCCGCTCGACCAGAGCGGCGAACGTCGCACCCAAGAGGTCGTAGCCCAGGAGACGGTCCCGAATCCTGACGGTCCCGGCGTACTCGGTGCCGACCCAGACGTCAAGGTACGAGTAGAGGTCGCGATCGCGCGTGGTGCCGACCCACAGCCGGCCCTCGCTATCGAAATCGAAGGGGATGCCCGTGAGGAACCACATCTTGGGGTCTTCGCGGTATCCTGCCGCGTACGGCTCCATGGCCGACCGCGCCACCGCAACGCCTCCGGCCGCTTGCGCCATCGTTCCCGCCAGCCGCGCCAACCCCTCCAGGTAATCGTCCACGTCCCTCTGGTTGGGCAGTTCCTCGACATACGTCGGCGACGGGACTACCGTCGCCGTCGTGTCATCCCTGTGTTCGAAGAAGACCAGGAGTTCCTGGCACGCACGAAAGACGTAGCCGCCACGGGGATCCGGCATTCCCAGCATTACCGGACCGCACTCGACGTCGGCTGCTTCCGTGATCCCGGACCGTTCCCACACGACTTCCCCGGATACGAGGTCGATCTCCATATGGGCGGGCCTCAACACGTCCTCGGGCGACCTGGTCGAGAGTTCCGAAAAATCCATGTTCTTGAAGTGGTCGGCTCCGAAAACCCGTGTCCCCAACAGTCCCTGGGGAGAAAAGGCGCCCGGCATCGATACGGTGGACTCGTAGGTTCCGTCGGTGGAGAAGAAGGTGAGCCGCTTGAGTCTCAGGTCGACGACTGCGAGAGTTCCGTTCGGGCCACGTTCCACGTACGCCAGACTCCGGAATTCCCCCGGTCCGTCTCCCTCACCGCCAAACACGCCGACGACTACGCCTGAGCGCTCGCCGCAGTGGACCTGAAACTCGAAGGAGTTGATGACACAGGCGAGATCTTCGGTGACAAGCGCAATGTCGTCGTTGTAGCTCAGCGTCGCCGGGGAAGACGCGACGGGCTCCAGCGCGATGACCAACTCTTCGCCGGATGGCGCATCACTCGACGGCTGCCAGCATCCGAGCATGGAGGTGGCCAGACAAGCGAGAGCGGGGGCGAGTCTCGGACGCATGTGGGTTCCTGTCTGGGACATTCGGCCCCGGGCCGGCGAGGGGCGGAGGAATCGGACAACTATATTGTTAGTAGTGTCCGGTGGGGTGTCAACCGCCCCCCACCGCCTTCAAGACCCCAACCGCCGCCCCCACCCCCGGCCCCCTGTGCGCGGCGACCTCCACGCCCGCCACCTCGCCCGCCAGCGCCGCCACCGTCTCGCGCGCGATCGCGATCCCTTCCGCCGCCGCATGCTCCACGCCTCGCGCCTCCGCCTGCCGCATCCGTTCCACCACTTCGTCCGGCAGGACCACGCCCGGCACCTCGTTCTTGAGGAACTCTGCGTGGCGGAGCGAGCCGAGCGGCTGGATCGCGGCCACCACGGGGATCCCGGGCCCGCCGCCGCCGTCCCCGGGCCCACTGCCGCCGTCCCCGGAGCCACGGTCGTCGCCCCCGATCCCGGCCAGGAACTCGAGCAGGTGCTCGGCGTCGAAGACGGGCTGCGTCACGGCGAAATGCGCGCCCGCGTCGACCTTCCAATGGAAGCGGCCCAGTTCGCGCGCGGGGTCGCGGGTCCCCTGGCGGAGCGCCACGCCCACGACGAACCCGGGCGGCGGACCGATGTTGTTGCCGGACGGATCGACCCCGCGGTTCATCGCGGTGACCACGTTGGTGAGGCCGATCGAGTCCACGTCCACGACGGACCTGTAGTCGGGGTAGGGGGCGGCGCCGGGCGGGTCGCCGGTCAGGAGGAGCACGTTGCGCACGCCGGATGCCGCCGCGCCCAGGAGGTCGCTGATCATGCCGAAGAGCGTGCGGTCGCGGCAGGTGTAGTGGGCCAGCGGCTCGGCCGTGCACGAAGTCCCGATCAGGCCGGCCAGCGCCAGCACGCCAAGCCGGGCGGTGCCGCGGTCCTCGTGGATGCCGATCACGTCCGCGCCCGCCTTGCCCAGGGCGCGGCAGTCGTCGAGCATCCGTGACGTGTCCCATCCCCGGGGCGGCATGACCCTGACCATGGTGACGAACTCGCCGCGCGCGAGAAGGCGGCCGAGTTCCGAACGCGACGCCAGCGGGGGAGGGGACTTGCGCGCGGCCGGCTCGCCCACCGAGCGGATCACCCGGACCGAAGTGCGCTGCGGCTGGATCGCCCCGACCACGTCGGCCACCCTGCGGATGTGCTCCGGTGTCGTGCCGCAGCAGCCGCCCACGATCCGCGCGCCCGCGTCGATGGCGCGCCGCGCGTACTGCGCCATGTACCCGGGCTCGGTGACGTAGATTTTGCGGTCGCCGATCGCGCGGGGCAGCCCGGCGTTGGGCACGGCCGCGAGCGGCAGCCGCGTGACCTCGGCCATTCGTTCCAGCCCCTCCAGGATGACCGCGGGTCCCACCGAGCAGTTGAGCCCCACCGCATCGGCGCCCCATGCCTCGGCCGCTCGCGCCGCCTGTTCGGGTGTAGTGCCGTATTCGGTGACGCCGTCCTCGGCCACCGTGACCTGCGCGATCACGGGCAGATCGCAGCGCGACCGCACCGCGCGGAAGGCCTGCCGCAGTTCGACCAGGTCCGCAAACGTCTCGAGCACGAAGCCGTCCACGCCGCCGGCCAGCAGCCCGTCCACCTGCCGCCCGAAGTAGTCGCGTGCCTCTTCCAGCGACGTCGGGCCAAGCGGCTCGAGCCGGATGCCCAGCGGTCCGACCGCGCCCGCCACCGCGGCCCGCCCCGAAGCCGTCCGCACGGCGAGCCCCGCGGCCAGCGCGTTGAGTTCCTCGGTCCGCTCGTCCAGTCCGTGCGACGACAGCTTGACCGGGTTCGCGCCGAACGTGTTGGTCTCGATGATCTCGGCGCCCGCGCGGATGTACTGCTCGTGCACGTCCTCGACCAGGTCGGGGTGCGTGTGGTTCAGCTCGTCGTAGCAGACGTTGAGGAAGACTCCGCGGGTGTAGAGCATCGTGCCCATCGCGCCGTCCATCACGTGGACGCGCTCGCCGTCAAGCATCTCCCGCAGGTCAGCCACGTGGGGCCTCCGCCGTCAGGTTCGGATTCAGCCATTGCGTGGCCCGGTCGACACTTATTCCCTTACGCTTCGCGTAGTCGTTCAACTGATCCCCGCCGATCCGGCCCACCCCGAAGTAGAAGGCGCCCGGGTGTCCGATGTAGAGCCCGGAGACCGAGGCGGCGGGCGTCATCGCGCAGGTCTCGGTCAGCGACACGCCGATCCGGTCGGCGTCCAGGAGGCGGAAGAGGGTCCGCTTCTCGGAGTGATCGGGCGACGCGGGATAGCCGGGGGCAGGCCGGATGCCGGCGTATTCCTCGGCGATGAGCTGGCTGTTCGTGAACGACTCGTCCGGCGCGTAGCCCCAGAACTCGCGGCGCACGCGTTCGTGCAGGCGCTCGGCGAAGGCTTCGGCGAGACGGTCGGCCAGCGCCTTGGTGAGGATGCTCTGGTAGTCGTCGCCCGCGGCCTCGAATTCGGCGCAGAGTTCGGCCACGCCCTCGCCGGCGGTCACCACGAACGCGCCCACGTAGTCGGCCACGCCGGAGCACTGCGGCGCCACGAAATCGGCCAGGCAGAGGCTTGGCCGCCCCCCTCGCTTGGTGAATTGCTGCCGCAGACAGTGGAAGACCGCGAGCGGGGTGTCGCGCGATTCGCTGTCCCAAACAGCTATGTCATCGCCCACCGCATTGGCATGCCAGAGGCCGACGACCGCCCTCGCCGCCAGCAGCCGCTCGCGCCGGATCCGCCTGAGCAGCGCGCGCGCGTCATTGTACAGGCTCGTCGCCTGCTCGCCGACCTCGGGGTCCGAGAGGATGGCCGGGAACTTGCCCTTGAGTTCCCAGGCGCGGAAGAAGGGCGTCCAGTCGATCCGCGAGACGAGTTCGTCGAGGTCGTAGGAGGGAGAGGAGAGCGCAGATCTCGGCGACGCCGACGCACCATGCCCGGACGCCACCCCTTCGGTCCCGTCACGAGGGAAGGTGCGCGTCCCCGTGAACGTCGGCCGCACCGGCGCATGGCGACCCCAGTCGAGCTGCAGACGATTGGCGCGCGCGGCCTCGATCGTCAGCAGCGGCGCCCGCTTCCCCGGCCCGGCACGCCGTCTGCGAATCCCCTCGTACTCCTCGCGGACCGCGGCCGTGTACGCCGCCCGGCTGCCCTTGTCGAGCAGCTTGCCCGCCACCGTCACGCAGCGGGACGCGTCCAGCACGTGGACCGTGGCGCCCGAGTAGCGAGGCTCGATCTTCACGGCAGTGTGGACGCGCGAGGTGGTGGCGCCGCCGATCAGGAGCGGCTGGGTCATGCCGGTGCGCTCCATCTCGCTGGCGACGTGCACCATCTGGTCGAGGCTCGGGGTGATCAGCCCGGAGAGCCCGATGAGGTCGGCGTTCACCTCGCGGGCCTTCTCCAGGATGTTTTCGGCAGGGGCCATGACGCCCAGATCGAACACTTCGTAATTGTTACACTGGAGCACGACCCCGACGATGTTCTTGCCGATGTCGTGCACGTCGCCCTTGACCGTCGCCATGACGATGCGTCCGGCCGAGCGGGGGCCGGCCCTCCCGTGGTCGCCCCCCTCCTCCAACTCCTTCTCGCGCTCCAGGAACGGCACCAGGTACGCCACCGCCCGCTTCATCACGCGGGCGCTCTTGACCACCTGCGGCAGGAACATCCTGCCGTCGCCGAACAGGTCGCCGACGGTATTCATCCCCGCCATCAGCGGCCCCTCGATCACGTGCAGCGCCCGCTTCGCCCCGGCCCGCGCCTCCTCCGTGTCCTCCTCAATGTAGTCCGTGATCCCGTGCACGAGCGCGTGCTGCAGCCGCTGTCCGGGCGGCGCCTCCCGCCACGAGAGGTCCTCGACGTCGCCGGCCGCGCTCCCCCGGTATCTCCCGGCGAGTTCGGTCAGGCGCTCGGTGGCCCCGGCGTCGCGGTTGAAGAGCACGTCCTCGACCGCGGTGAGCAGTTCGTCCGGGATCTCGTCGTAGACCGCGATCGCGCCCGCGTTGACGATTCCCATGTCCATCCCGGCGCGGCCCGCGTGGTACAGGAACGCGGAGTGCATGGCCTCGCGCACGCCGTGGCTGCCCCGAAACGAGAACGACACGTTGCTGACCCCGCCGCTCACGAGCGCGTGCGGCAGCGCCTCCTTGATCCGCGCCACCGCCTCGAAGTAGGCCACCGCGTACTCGTCGTGCTCCGCGATCCCCGTGGCCACGGCGAAGATGTTGGGGTCGAAGATGACGTCCTCGGGCGGGAACCCCTCGTCGCGCACCAGGATGTCGTAGGCGCGCCGCGAGATCTCCACCTTGCGGTCGGCGGTGTCGGCCTGGCCCTCCTCGTCGAAGGCCATGATGATCACGGCCGCGCCGTAGCGGCGGATCAGGCGCGCCTGCTCGCGGAAGGCGTCCTCGCCGTCCTTCAGGCTGATCGAGTTGACCACCGCCTTGCCCTGCACGCACTTCAGCCCGGCCTCGATCACCTCCCAGCGCGACGAGTCGATCATGAACGGAACGCGCGCGATCTCGGGCTCGGCGGCGAGCAGGTTCAGGAAGCGCACCATCGCGGCTTCCGAGTCGAGCATCCCCTCGTCCATGTTGACGTCGATGATCTGCGCGCCGTTGCGGACCTGCTGCAGCGCGACCTCGATCGCGGCGTCGTAGTCGTCGTCCAGGATGAGGCGGGCGAAGCGCTGCGACCCCGTCACGTTGGTGCGCTCGCCCACGTTCACGAAGAGCGACTCGGGCCCGATCGTGAGCGGTTCGAGGCCGGAGAGGCGGGTGCGGACGGGGGGCTCGGGCACGCGGCGGGGCTCGACGCCCTCGACGGCGGCCGCGATCGCCGCGATGTGGTCCTGCGTGCTCCCGCAACACCCGCCCACGAGGTTCAGGAAGCCGGAGCGCGCGAAGTCGCCCATGGTGGCGGCCATGTCGTCGGGCGTGAGGTCGTAGCCGCCGAACTCGTTGGGCAGGCCGGCGTTGGGGTGGCAGCTGACCGGGTACTCGCTGACCGTGGACAGCTCCTGCAGGTAGGGGCGCAGCTGGTCGGGGCCGAGCGCGCAGTTGAGCCCGAAGGCGAGCGGGGATGCGTGGCGCAGCGAGTTGTAGAAGGCCTCGGGAGTCTGGCCGGTGAGCGTGCGGCCGCTCTGGTCGGTGATGGTGCCGGAGATCATGAGGGGGAGGCGGGTGCTGGACGCGTCGAACGTTTCCAGGACGGCGAAGACGGCGGCCTTGGCGTTCAGGGTGTCGAAGATGGTCTCGACCATGAGGATGTCCGCGCCGCCCTCGATCAGGGCGCGGGCCTGTTCGGCGTACGCCGCGCGGAGCTGCTCGAAGGTGACCTGGCGGGCGCCGGGATCGTTCACGTCGGACGAGATCGACGCCGTGCGGTTCATCGGCCCGAGAATCCCGGCCACGTAGCGGGGGCGGTCGGGGGTGCGCGCCGTGAATTCGTCGGCGGCCGAGCGTGCGATCCGGGCCGCCGCGCGATTGATCTCGCCGACCGCGTCCTCGACCCCGTAGTCGGACATCGGCAGCCGCGTGGAGGAGAACGTGTTGGTCTCGATGATGTCGGCGCCGGCCTCGAGGTAGGCGCGGTGGATCCCGCCGATGATGTCGGGGCGGGTCAGGCTGAGGAGGTCGTTGTTGCCGAGCAGTGGATGGGGGTGCGCGCGGAAGAGGTCGCCGCGAAAGTCGTCTTCGCCGAGGTCGTGGCGCTGGATCATGGTGCCCATCGCGCCGTCAAGCACGAGGATGCGGTCGGCGAGGAGTTGCTCGATGGGGGGTCTGGTCACCTTGTGTCCCGCACTTCCCGCCAATCGGCCCGTTCGGTAGGACCCACCCCTGTCCAGCGGGGCTGTGGCCCTCCCGGCGGGCGTGGCTTTTTAGCTGTTCGCTGGCCGCAATATGCCACAAATCGCCGTAACTGTCGGCTCATCCGCCGGTAAGCGCCGGAGGCCGTTGGAGTTGCAACGATAGCGGAAACGGCGGGGGGATTCCAGCCGGGGAACCAGCCGGCTGCACCGGTGTGGAGGACCCCCTCAGAACCCGTATATGAGTATATGAGTAACGACAGTCCGTCCTCAGACCGGCGCCACCCGCTCCGCCCGCCCCATCTGCAACGTCGCGAGCGCCGGGACGATCACCATCAGCACGCCCGTCGCGGCGATGATTCCGAAGCCCAGTGAGGCCGCCATGGGGATCAGGAAGCGCGCCTGCAGGTCCTGCTCCAGAATGAGGGGTGCGACGCCCAGAAACGTGGTCAGCGAGGTCAGGAAGATCGGGCGGAAGCGCGCCTTGGCGCCGTCGATGATCGCCTCTCGGACGGGCAGGCCGGCGCGCCGCCGCTCGGTGATGAAGTCGATCATGACGATGGAGTCGTTGACGACCACGCCGCTCAGCCCCACGAAGCCGAAGATGGAGGTGGCGGCGATCTCGAACCCCAGCAGCAGGTGGCCCAGCACCGCGCCAACCAGGCCGAACGGGATCGCCGCCATCACGATCAGGGGCCTGACGTACGAACGGAACGGGATCGCCAGCAGCGCGTAGATCGCGAACAGCGCGAGGGCGAAGCCCCTGCCCAGAGCTCCCATCGACTCGGCGACCTCGCGGCGCTCGCCCCCGAACGAGTGTCCGAGGCCGGGATCCCGGGCCGACATCTCCCGCAGGACCGTGTCGAGCCGTTGCGTGGCCGCCGACACCGCGGACGCTTGCGCTTCGGCCGTGACGGTCGCGACGCGGCTGCCGTCCTGGCGCCGGATCACGATGGGCGAGTTCGCGAACCGCGCCACCGCGACCTGGCCGAGGTGGACCGCACCTCCGGAGGGCGTGCGAACCTGGTAGGTCTCCAGGTCGGCGATTGCGTTGCGCTCGCGCTCGGGAAGCCGTGCGTAGACACGGATCTCCTCCCGGCCCCGCTGCAGGCGCACCACCTCCTCGCCGAAGAACGCGGCTCGGACCTGACGGGCCAGGTCGTCCAGCCTGAGGCCCAGCGTCCCTGCCTCGGGCTTCAGGTCGAGCTGAATCTCCCGGACGCCCTGGTCCTGGTCCGACCGGACGTCGAAAACGCCCGGCCATCCGCGCAGGAGCCCCGCGACGGTATCGGCGACCGCGGTCAGCCGACTCGGGTCCGGATGCACGAGTTCCACATGCACGGGCCGGCCCAGGTCGACGAGATTGGCGCTGAAGGACAGGCTGCGGTAGCCCGCGATCTGCCGGGACTCCTCGCGCCAGACCTGCTGAAAAGCCGAAGCGGTGATCGTCCGGCGCTGGGCATCGAGGAGCCTGAACTGCACGTTCGCCACATGGGCGCGGGGCACCGACTCGGGATCCCCGCCCGAATCCACGATGGCGGCCCCGAGCGTCGCCGGTGCATCCCCCAGAGTGATGGCCACGCCGGTCAACAGCGGTTCCGCATCTTCGGACCGTCCGGTCGACACCCGGTCGACGGCCCGGCGTCCGGCGTCCTCCAACTCCTGCGCCACGCTCGCGGTGCGCGCCCTTGGCGTGCCCTCGGGCATCTCCAGCGTAGCGGTCACCAGGTTGCCCTCGACGGTGGGCGTGAACGCCACTCCGACGATCCCGGCCGGAACCATGGCGATGGTGACGATGAGGACGGCCGCTCCCGCCGCGAACCCCTTCAACGCGCGATTCACACGGGTCTGCGCGCGCTTGTGGAAGCCATCGGCGGCATGCCCGCGCCGACTGGAGGAGCGGCGGCCGGAGCGACTGCGCCGCCGCGACGAGCCGCCCGCGGACAGCCCGGAGAGATGGTGGGGCAGCACCAGCAGCGACTCCACCAGCGAGAACGCCAGCACCGAGATCACGATCACGGGGATCGCCTCGGCCATCGCTCCGACCGAGCTGGGGACGAAAAAGAGGGGAACGAAGGCCGCCACGGTGGTCAGAACGCCGAATGTCACCGGTGCTCTCACGCGCCGGGCGCCCCGGATGGCCGCCGCCACCCCGCCGCGTCCCCGGTCGCGCTCCGCGGCGATGTTCTCGCCCACCACGACCGCATCGTCCACGACGATCCCGACGGCCAGAATGAACGCGAAGAGGGAGGTCAGGTTGATCGAGACGTCGAACACGGCCATGACGGCCAGGGTCCCGACGAACGAGACCGCGATGCCCGCGGCAACCCAGAACGCGAGCCTGAGTTCCAGGAAAAGTGTGAGCACGCCCAGCACCAGCAGGAGTCCCAGGAACCCGTTCTTGAGCATCAGGCCAAGGCGGGCCGCGAGGGGGTCCGCGTCGTTGCTCCAGACATCCACCCCCACCCCCGGCGGCAACCCCGGGGCCACGCTCTCCCGCAGTTCCCGCTCGACGGCTTCGGCGATGTCCAGAACGCGCTCGTCCGCGGTCCTGTAGACCTCGATGAAGGCGGCCGGTTGTCCGTTGTAGCGGCTGACCAGTCCGCCTTCGGCCAAGCCGTCGCGCACTTCGGCGATGTCCCCCAGCCGAACCGTGGTGCCGTCGCCTCTGGCCAGCACGATGATGTTCTCGAAGTCGTGCTGGTTGTAGCTGCGGCCAGCGGTCCGGATCCGGACCTGCTCGCCCGGCGTGTCGATGCTGCCCGCCGACAGCTCCAACGTACCGCTCCGGACCGCGGCGGCCACGTCCGGCAGCGTGAGGCCCAGCGCGTTCAGGCGGCTTGCCGGCACCTCGATCGAGATCTCGTAGTCGCGCACGCTGCTCGTCCGCACGTGCGAAACCGCCGGCAGCGACGAGAGTTCGCCCTCGACCCGGTGGGCCAGCTCCTTGAGCGTCCGCTCCTGCACGTCTCCGTAGAGGGCAATCCGCATGACGCTGCGTCGGGACGTCATTTCTGTCACCGCAGGCCGCTCGGCACCCGCCGGGAACGTCCGGATTCCGTCGACGGCTGCCTTGATTTCCTCCAGTGCCCTGTCGGCGTCAGCCCCTCTGGCAAGTTCGGCGACAACCGATCCGAGTCCCTCCGAGGCCACCGACTGGACGCTCCTGATCCCCTCGATCGACTGAATCCGCTCCTCGATCCTTCTGACGATCGATTCGTCCACCTCTGCCGGGGACGCACCCGGGTACGGGACCGAGACCTGAATCCGGTCCAGCGAGTGCTCCGGAAGCACCTCCTGGTCGAGGCTGCCGAGGGAGAAGAGTCCCGCCGCGAGGATCCCGACCATCAGGAGGTTGGCCGCGACCCCGTTGCGGGCCATCCAGGCGATGGGGCCGCGTTGTCGGGGCGCCTCGCTGCTCTCGCCCGGCGCCGCCCTCAAGTCGCCCCCCTCGGATAGCGGCGCCCGTTCAGTTGCTTCCCGATGAACGTCGGTCGTACGAAGTAGCGGTAGGTCACCAGGATCAGGCCGGTTGCCGTGACCGAGACCAGCGCGAGCTTCACAATCCCCGGAAGCGGCAGGCTCGCCAGGAGAAGGGGCAGCAGCAGGACGAACGGCACGTGCACGATGTAGATCCAGTACGAGGCGTCCGCCATGTAGCGCCAGCGCGGGCTCGGCTTGTCCATGTAGCGCAGGAACAGTCCGATCAGGCCATAGGCCATGAACCACATGGAAAGCGCAAGAAAGACCACGGCCCGCAGATGATACTCGCCGCCCGACTCGCCGCCCGCCGCACCGCCCGCTCCCATGCACGTCCTTTCCGACACCAGCGTGCAGCCGATATCGAGGAAGTGCCGGTACACGAGGAAGCACAGGATTCCGGCGGCGAGGAAACCCCATGCGGGGCGCTTGAAGCCCTCCAGCGTGTCGCGCCGGCGCAGCAGCATCCACCCGAATCCGAAGAACAGGCCGTACAGCGCCAGCAGGCGCGGGGGCGGGAACGGACCGGCGTAGTAGTCGATCGCCCACGACTCCATCCGGTACAGGATGAGGCCGGTGACCAGAATCAGCACCGCGATGCCTCCTCGGTGCACCCGGCGCTCGAAGAGGTCCATCGCCCGGGTGCGCAGAGCCGCGGGAATCCGGGCGGCGATGGGGCGCAGTGCGCTCGCGGCCAGGTACAGGATCATCAGGTCGTAGAGGAACCACAGGTGCATGAACAGATGTTCCAACGCCCTGGCCGAGGTCAGCTCCGAGAGGTTGTAGGAAGCGTTCGGCGGAGTGGAGCTGAATGGGGCCGCGAACGGCACGATGAAGAACATCGTGATCGCAAGGACGGGCCATGCCACCAGGAACGGCACCCCGATCCGGCTCCATCGGTGCCGCAGGAAGTCCCGCGTTCCCCGCGCCTTGATCAGGTACGCGGCAAAGAACCCCGCGACCGCGAAGAAGACCGGCAGGTGGAACACGCGGATGAAGACGACCACCCAGTAGGCGAGCATGTCGGCCTGCGCGTCCCGGTACGGCCATTCGAAGAAGACCGTGGGCACGTAGCTGACCGCGGCGTGACGAACCAGCCCGAGCAACATCATGGATGCGCGCAGCCGGTCGAGTGAGTGGTACCGCGGAATGCTCGCCTGCGGCCGCGCGCCGGTCACCGGGGCCTACGCCGTGGCGGCGACGCTGTGTGCCCGTCGGCGCAGGACGCGGATTCGAAAGTCCATCGGCTGCATGGTCGGGAACGACCTCACGCGCAGCGCGTGGTCGGGCGCGAGCGGCTCCAGTTCGAGCTCCCTCAGGATCGTGGCCATGGTGAGCGCGAGCTGGACCGGGACGAGACCGCTGCCGAGGCATTTGCAATCGGTCACGCATCCTACTGTGACCGCGTGACTTACGGAATTTGGCGATGCGGTTCCCGCTGTTTGGTTCCCGCCGTTTGGATTATCGGGCGTCAACCTCTCGACGGCGGTTGTCCAGAGCCGTCCTGAGTTGTACGTCGTCGGCCTGCTGGTAACAGCGGAGAATGGTCTGTGCCTCCTTCCAGCCGCCGAGATCGCAGAGCACCTTGAGTGGTACGTTCATGAGGTCGGACGCGAACTTCCGCCTCAGCGAGTGCCAGCCGCGACCGCGCTTGGGTTCCAGCGCGGCGAGCCTCTGGGCCTTCCTCCACCAGTACCCCACGAGCGTCCGGCCCGCGCACTGCGAGGGATCCCTCGGTGCGGGGAGCACCGGCCCGTCGCCGGTTCCGGTGCTCAACGCTCGCGCCTCCTCCAAGGCAGCCAACGCCTCGGCGGTCACGGGCGTGGTGTGCTCGTAGCCCGTCTTCTCGTGCTTCGCGCGCCACCGCACCGCTTGGCCCTCGAAGTCGATGTCGCTCCACCGAAGCTGGCGGATGGCACCGATCCGGTGGCCCGTTTCGTGCGCGAGCACGAGGGCGGTGCGGAACTGCCAGCCCACCTCCGTGGACACCCTCAAGAGCGCGCGGTACTCCTTTTCGGTGAGCACGACCCGGGTGGGGTTCTTCTCGATGGGCTTCCTGAGACCCTGGAGCGGGTTCCTGTCCAGCATCGGGCGACCCCGCTCGTCCTTCGACCTCGCGGCCCAGTTGAGCACCGCCATCAGGAACGCCAAGTCGTATTGGATCGTCCGGTTGGACACGGGCCTGCCCGAGATACCGATCCTGCCCGCGCGCCGCGCCACGATGAACCGGTCCCAGTCCCGCTGGGAAAGCGTCGCCGCTTCGCGGTCCCGTCCGAAGAACCGGAGGAACATCTCCGTTGAAGACCTGTCGTGTCGCCGGGACCGTTCGCCCTTGGTCGGCGTCACCTCCTCACCGTAGCTGTCAAACAGCGTGCCCAGTGTGAGCGGCTCGGGCTCGGCTTCGGCCTTGCCGTTCAGGTCCGGGCCGGCAAACCCGGCAGCGAACTCGTCCGCCTGCCGTTTCGCCCTCGCCCAGTCGCGGTGTCCGAGCGACCGGGTGAGCCTCCGCCCGTTCTCGCGCCACTCCACTTGGAACAGGCCGGTCTTCGGGTCTGGAAACACCCGGACCCGGTTCCGGCCCCACTCGCCGGCGCCGTAGCTCCGGCGGCCTTTTCTCGTGCGTGCCATCGTTCGATTCCTCTCGTTCGATGGACTGCACGATCTGCGCGATTGAAACCTCGCGCAGGGTGGGCTCGTCGTCCAGAGTTGGCGCCCCGACCGGCTTTCGGGCGGGCGCGCCACGGGGGCGCTGGTTTCTGCGGTTTGTGGAGGAGCCAGATGTGTAAACGCTTCACGTTTACTCTGGCCGGGGGTCTCCCCCGGACCCCCGCGTCCGCTTTCAAGAAGCCGGTTCGTCCGGGGCTGGCTCCCGACACCTGATGGCGGTGACTCTAGCCTACGCCGTGCTGAACAAAACGGGGGCTGCTGCCCATGCTCTGCTCGGGGGGCGTCTCCGGATCAGCGGATCCCTTCCGGCAGACGCTTCACCACGACCGTCTGCACGCCGAGCTCGTCCACTTCCACGAACGCGGCCAGCCCGTCGGGACCGAAGGCACCCGGCATCGACACCTCGTCCGCCGAGAAGGTGCCCAGGTAGCGCCCGTCCGGGGTGAGCACATCGATGGGGCCATCGCTCACCGGCTCGTCGCCCCGGCGCTGGACCCATATGTAACCCTCCCAGCTTGTGCGCAGCCTACGAACCACGGGGATCTCGGGGTAGAACTCCATGGACTCAGCCTGCGAGCGCATCGCATCGGCCATGGTGCTCATCATGGCCCCCCTTTCACCACCGGATCTGCCCGCGCCTAGCGGATCGCCCTCCAGACCCTTGAGGCGGCGCTCCCTCTCGTCCTCGCGAATGCGGTCCGTCACGGGTTCGGGCACAAACGGCCTCGTCAGCACCCGCTCCAGCGTGCCATCGGCACCCGCGACCTTGATCGCATAGGCCGACGAATCGGTATAGGCCACTCCACCCCCGGGTAGCGCGCCCGCACTCAGAGGAGGTATGAACCCCGTTGCCTCGCCCGGCGGGAGCCATGCGTACGCCACCGTGTCCAAGGCGGCTTCGTCGTCGGTCAGATCCATGCGCACGACATGGCGGTGCTCCGGTTGGGGCACGGTGCCGTCAGCCCGCCCGCGCAGCATGGCAATGTCGATGATTCGAACTTCCCCGGTCGCGAGCACGCCTCCCCGCCGGTCCAAGTCCAGACGCGGCATGAAGATCATCGCACCCTCCCGCAGGCGCACCGTACGCTCGAACTCGCCGTCGGGCCCAAACACGGTGAATCGCTGGTTGAAGGCCGCGACGCGCCCGTCGGAGAGCACGGCGATCGGGATCGAAGTGGTGTTGTGCTGATCGAACTCTCCGGGGCCTTGGCCGACGCCTCCCAGTTGCCGCACGAATCCACCCTCCGGGTTCACGACGACGATCCGTGCTCCTTGGGTGTCCACCACGTACAGGTTGCCGACCCGGTCGAACGCCAGGTCGCGCACATTGCCGAAGGTCTCCCAGTCTTCGCCCGCGACAGTCCCAACGCGGTACACCTCCTCGAAGTCCGCTTCGAGGAGGCCGTCCTCCGCGGGCAGCGTGACGACCTGCTGTGCGGCAAGCGGGGCCGCGATCATGGGAACAAGCGACAACGAGAACCATCCCCCGGCGGTGGCCGTCCGACATCTCATGACACGTCTTCTCCTCTATTCTTGGCGATTCACCGAGTGTGGAGAATCGCCCGCCCGATGATTCTGATTCTCACGATACCGAGGCCCTGACAACATAGGGAGCCTCGAACTCATCGACAACCCATGTGTAGATGCTGCCGTATTGGACCCAGATTGGGCCTGCCGCCTCGAACGCAAGGCGAACGGATCCCAAGTAGTCGCCGTCTTCCGAGTACCGGTCGTAGAAGGCGGGCGCGTCCCTCGGCACGACTCTCTCAACCCAGAGTCTCCCTTCGTCGTCCACGAAGAGACCGTCGAGAATGGGCTTGATGTCCGGCATCAGAGCAGCGACCTCCTCCGCCTCCCGCCGGAGATCGGGCCTGTCGTCGATCATGCTCTTGACGTACGCCGCCCTATCCTCGTCCGTGACCCGTTGGATGGGCAGCCCGGCTTCGATGACCACCAGCGTGTCCCCGCCCTCGCCGGTTCGGACGATCCGGTACGACGCGGTGTGTGCGCGCCAGAAGCCACCGGAAGGATTCACCTCGATCAACTCGGCTGCCTCGAACGGAAGCGGCAGGAACCCCCAGCCCGCAGGAGTCGAGTATGCGTATGACCGAAAGCTGGCCTCGCCGACGTAGACCGAGTCGGTAGCTCCGCTGGACAGGTCATAGGACTTGTAGTACCACCGCTCGCTCCACGAGCTCAGCCCCGGCGGGGGCGGGAAGCCCGGATCGTCGTCTCCATGAGTGGTCGTCCGCCAGTAGCGGCCCCGATTGTCGAACACGCCGTCCCAGATGGGTCCGAAGCTCATGACGGGGTTGACGAACCGGCGGACCTCCGCACCCGTGGGGTCGACTCCCATGATCGTCCACTGTCTGGTGTCGTGGATCCAAAGGAGAGTGTCTCCGGAAAGGCGTATCCCGTTGGCGCTACCGATCTCTCCCGGCCCCTCGCCGCGCCTCACGATCGTCCGCAGGTATTCGCCGCTGGAATCAAAGACGCGGACTTCTGCGGCCTGTTCGTCCAGCACATAGATGGTCCCGTCGCTGGCCGCCTGCACGCCTCGAACGTCGCCAAATGTCACGTTCGGGTCGTCCCCCTCAAGGGATCCGAACTTGAGGTCCACACGCGCCCCGATGACTGCCGGGCCGACGGAGTCCACGGCGGGGAGGGTTGGGTAGCGGACGAGGACGGCACCGTCCGGAAGCGTCTCGCGAGTCGGGGTGTCGGATGCCGGTTCCGGTTCGCAGGAGGTGAGCGCGGTGAGTAGCAAGGGGACGAGAATGATGGACGGGCGGGGCCTGTAGAGGGCGACATCTTGGCGGAACATGTCCGACCCTTCTGACGGGAGATTGCAACGGGCACCGTAACCGATTCGGGCAAGCAGAAGATACGGTTCGCCTTCGCGGACTGCCACGGCCTCCTGCCGCGGCGTCCCAATTGGGGGTGCTTCGCCGCATCCCTATTCCAGAACGGGATTCCGTGCGACCCGGGGGACGCTGGCGGACGCAAATCGGTCGGGCGGAGGTTGCGGGAGGCTGGGGTTCAGCGGTTGAGTCCGCGACCGCAGTGCTTCGTGGCCGGGCGAGGCCAGTACCAACAGTTCCAACCAACGCCATATCGACTCCCGTGTGCAACGTGACGCCCGCTCAGGCTGTCTAAACAAGTGTGCTGGTGTCCCCAAGCTCTTGGAGTCCCGACCGATGAACGAACATTCCCGCGCTGCCGCTTCGATGTCCGTGCCCCTGCTGCTGGCACTCTGCTTCGGTGTAGGCTGTTCGGAGGGAGGCATCGAACGCTCACCGGATGGTGTCCCGACCTTCCGCGGCACGGTAGATCTGGAGTTCGGGGAGATCGAAGGTGAAGATCCCTATCTCTTCACCCGGATCGAGTCGATCGTCGAGGACACGGGCGGGAGGCTGATCGTCGCAGACCTCCAGTCGCACGAGGTGCGGGTCTTCGGTTCCGAGGGCGACTTCCTGTTCCACTTCGGTGGTCCGGGCGAGGGACCGGGTGAACTGACGCAACCCTGTTGCCTCGCGTTCGGGCCGGACGGCAAGCTCTGGGTGCGCGAGAGTACCCGATACAGCGTGTTCCGGCTGGACGGGGGGAATGCGGAATACGATGGTGGAGCGAGGATCGCTCACGTGGGCATCGGCATGGTTGCCCCGATCACCTTCGATGCCGAGGGTCGGCTTGTCGATATCGGATCACTGATGACCGAGGACGGGGGTGGCACTGCGCGCTTTCATCACGGTTTCGACGGGGCTGTGGACACGGTACTGATGGCGGGTCCGGAGAAGTACGGGATGGGCTCGACCACGGTCGAGCGCATGATCGGCGACACTCCGGTAGGCTTCTTCGTCTACCAACCGTTCGGCCCGCTGTGGCTTCACGCTCACAGCCCCAGCGGCGCGTGGGCCGAAGCGGTCACCTCCGAGTACTCGGTCACGCTCCACCACCCGGATGGGACTGTTTCGCGTGTCGAGGGACCACAGGCGCTTGGTCCTCCGCTCAGCCCGTCGGACCTTGAATGGGCGCAGGCTTCCATTGACCGCGACCTCCAGCGGTTCGATCTCCGGAACCATCCCTTTGAGATTCCCGACCGCAAGCCGCCGCTTGCCGACATCTTCTTTGATCGATCCGGTCGCTTGTGGGTCGAGAAGACGGGTACCGACGGGGAGGAGATGCGCGACGCCGATGTATACGCCGGGTCCGCTCTGGTGGCGCGGTATCGCTGGCCGCGCCGCGTCAGCGTGGGAGATGTTCCCTGGGTCACTGAATCGGTGCTGTACGGCACCACAAGGGACTCGCTTGACGTACGGCGCGTCGCGCGAGTGCGGTTCGAGCCCGGTTCCTGACGTCGCGCCGTGGCGGGGGACCAGTTCGTATTTCGGGTTGGATGGTGGAAGACTAGATTGCTCGGGAGTCGCGGGGGGTCCCGTGACAGCACCGCGCCGTGCACCACGGATGAAACTGGGGGCCGGTCCATACCGTGAGCGACAGCGGAGTTATCGGGCAAGCGTACGGGCGGAAGATCCACGCCCGCGAGGTGGTCGCTATCGACGAAGCCGGGGACGGGCTGTGTTGGGTCCGGCTGACCCGGTTCGGCCACGAATGGCTCCTGATTCGCTCCGACGCCCGCGGCGTGTCGCGCGCGGTGCGGAAGCTCCGCCAGATTCCGGCGGGCGAGCAGTCGGAACGGTTCCCGGAGGTAGGGCCATGAGCTATAGCGGCGCACTCGTCGCCGGCGATCCCGGCGCGCATCGGCGCGTGCGTTTCCGGGGGATCGAAGGGGGGCGGCAGCCACCCTCGCCAGCCCCTTTGTACCCACAAGGGACTCCCCACCATTTGTCAACGGTGTTGAAGGCGGGGCTGTAACCCCGCGTCGGGTGGCCGGGCGGGCTGGGCAGCGTGTCGTCGGGCGTACTGCTGGATGTCGGCCGAGCATCGCACCGGGAAGGGCGAGGAGATGGTCGCAGCCACGGTCGGCGCAGACATCCTCGAAGGGGATCACAGCATCCCCTCGGCGGCCGCTGCCGGGGTTCGAAGGGGCGGAGTCCCTCGCCAGCCCCAGTGTATTACCCTGGGTAGGCTGGCTCGCGACCACTAAACGGTCGTGAGCCAGCTGCCCGGGGACCGTCACGGGTGCGCCAAGCCGTAGCGCGCACGCGGATGTGGACGGCCCCGTTGGGCCGCGCCGGAAGAGGAGATCAGGCCGCATGATTCTCCGCCGGGCGTGGAGGCCGGTAGCAGGTCTGGGTTCTCAGCATGGCGCAGGCGACCGCGAGCAGACGGTCCGCGACCGAACGCAGGGCGCGGGCATGGCCGTGGCCGCGCCCGCGAAGGGCGGCGTACTTGGCCTTGCTGACGGGATCGCGCTGGACCGCGACCCGCGCCCAGTGGTAGACTGCGTCGCGAAGGCGGGCATGGGCGGCCATTCGGCGCACGACAAGCTTGTACTTGCCGGATCGCCGTGTGACGGGCGCAACACCGCACATGCACCGCAGCGCCTTGTAGTCCCGGCGCGCCAGCGCTTGGGGCGCCTCGGCGAGCAGCGTGGCGAGGACGGTCTGACCGACTCCGGGCAAGGAGGAGAGAACCGTCACGTCGCGCTGCCCGCCGGGTTGGCCGGAGCCGGAGTCCTCGCTGTCGGCCAGGACATCGATCAGGCGGGCGATCTCCCGCTTGGCGTCGGCGAGCTGGCGGTGCACGAGGCGGAGGCGTTCGGAGACGCTCTGGATGTGGGCCACCGCGGCCTCGGTGGTTCCGGGCGCCACGGCGATGGCCGGGGCGCGGAGGATTTCCTGAAGCTGCTCGGCGGTGATCCGCCGGATCCTGTGGCGCTTGAGAAGTCCTTCGAGGGTCCGGCGCTGGATCCTCCGGGCCTTCGCGGGCGTCGGAACCTTGGCCCAGAGGTCGAGAACCCAGGGCTCGACCACGTTTCCGACCGCTTCGAGGATCTGCGGATAGTAGCGCCACAGCTGCTCCCGCACCCGGTTCGACAGGCGGGTGCGGTCCCGTGTGAGATCCTCGTCGATTCGCGACCACGCCCTGAGTTCGATGACGACCGGATCGACGGGATCGATCCTGCGGAAGTGGCGAAGATCGGTTCTGAGCGCGTCGGCGAGGACGCGGGCGTCGAGGCTGTCGTCCTTGGCCCCGGCGGGCGAGTAGCGGTCGCGGAACCGGTCGAGCTGCTTCGGGTTGATCGAGTAGACCGCGAACCCGAGGTCCATGAGGCTCTCGACGACCGGCCCGTGCGGAACTTCGATCGCCACCGGGATGTCCTCCGGGGCAGACCCTCCGGACTTGGCGGCGATCCACTCGGCCATCTGGGCCAGACCCGCGCCTCCGTGGCGGAAGATGCGTTCCTCCCGCTTCGAGCCGTCGCCGCCGACCACGCAGACGTGGTGCGCTTCCGATGCCCAGTCCACGCCGGCGAACCAGGCCTTGGGTTCTACCATGCTCCCTCCCGTGTGAAGGTGTCGCTTGACAGCGAAGGCTTTGCCGCGATGCTCGCCAATCCCTGTACTGGCGCTCGATGGCGCGAACTCCCCACTGGGCATCCATCGCGGCTTCCGGATCGGGGTACAACTCCCGTGTAGGTGCTCGGTGGCACAGGTAGGCTGTGGTTACTCCCGGCCCGGTAGCCTGTCGCTCTTGTTAGAGTCCTTCGATCTAACGTGAAACCCGCTCGAATGGGTACATCAGGGGTACAGGGTAGGCTGGCTTGTCGCCCTTAACATGCGACAAGCCAGCCTTGGGACGCCCGAAAATGCGCTTCTACCGCGACGCCCGGGACGGCGGTAGCCGGGCCGTCACGGGGCAAGCTCCTGGGCACTCGGTCATATCGGCGACCTGCGAAACGAGACGGGCTTTGATCACCCCCCTCTTCCGTCCCTCAGACCCGAAGTCCCTTCCCGTTCATAGACCAGCACCATCGGCGCAACCCTTCCGCGCACGAACAGCATGGTGCGGGTCATCTCCAGCCGACCCTCGACGATTTCCAGAACCACGCTGACCCGGCCATCTGAACCCACCATATGCTCCACCCCGAGTCGTGGACCGTCCCGGAAGACCCGAATCCGCACACGGTGTTCGCCGCCGGCTTGCGAGATCCATCCTCCATTCAGCGGCAACTTGATTCTCTCTCCGGGCGTGGGGCTGTAGACCAACTCATCCCCCTGCACGCCGAGGACTAGTGCTTCCGGGCGACGGCGCAGCAGTTCGAAGGTCGCCTGCCGAATGGCCATGAGTCTCTGCCCTTCCTCGGCTTCCCTGCGCAGATCATCCAACTGATCCGCCCGGACGACCCTCGTCCCGATCCGGGCCTCCGGTTCGGGGACCGTCACCTGCGGCGAACTGGCCGATTCGTCAAGCACCCAGTGTCCGGCGTATCCCGCCAGCAGCGCGTCGATTTCCGCCCGCGTCATGACGGCCCAGCCACCGCCTCCGGAGGCACACGCGGCTCCTATGGCCGCCACCGCACCCACCAGCAGTCTGCCGAGGCCAGCGTGCAACCCGCCTACCGGCGGCGCTGCCAACTTCTTCATGGCTTCCTCTCCTTTCCTACCCGGGAGCCAGATTGTCCTCCATGACCTCGTGCGAGGGGCCGACTGTGACGAACCTCCGGGGACAGTCTCACAGGTCGCGCCTGCGCATGTTCAGGAGCGAGAGCCCGAGAAAGAACGCGGTGTAGGCCAACGCCGCTACGGCGAGCACTTCGACATCGAGGAACTCCAAAGGCGCGAGACCTCCCTCCGCCCGTTCCGCATTCACTTCGGCCAGCACTTCAGGATAGTGGGCCAAGTCGTCCCCGAGATCCTCAACCACGGTGAATGGAAGGAACTCCGCCATGCTTCGTAGCGACTCGCGTCCCGTTCCCAGCATCAGCCTTGCGACACCCTCTTCGACGAAGAGGTAGAGAAACAGAATGCCCAACGCGGCTCCCGAGGAACGGAGGTGCACCGAGAGCATCAGCCCGGCGCTCCCGAAGAGCAGCATGCCAAGCACGAGACCGCCCATGTAGCCGAAGTCGCTCGACCGGAGGAAACCGGGACCGCCCTCGCCGGGGCTGAGCATCGTACCGCCGACGCCGATCAGGACCGGCGTGGCCGTAAAGAGCAGGACGAGTCCGGCGAGCAACAGGACCTTCCCCGCATAGAACCGCTCCTTGCTCAGCCCGTCGATCACGTTCTGGCGGGCCGTGCGCCACGAGAACTCCTGTGCCACGAGCAGGATCATCAGGGCACTGATGAAGAGCGGCCCGATCCCGGCGGCGGTGCCCAGAACGGTCGGCCAGCTCTCCGGCAAAGCGAAGACCGCGTTCGGATTGCTTTGGGCGTTACGGACCCTCTCGATGACGGGCAACGCGGTGAACACGCTGAACGCGGCAACGGCGACCCAGAACGCCCGCCGCCTGACCGCCTTGAGCCATTCGATTCGCAGCAGTACGCGGAGGATCTTCAAGATGCGATCTCCGCCATCGAATCCACCGCCCCCCGGGTAACGTCGATGAAAACCTCCTCCAAGCTCGGTCGATAAGGTGCCAGATGGGACAGGTAGATCCCTCGTCCCGCCAAGTAGCGCGTCACTCTCGCCAAGTCGCCCGAGTCCAGCGTAGCGACGAGCCCGTCGTCGGTACGGCGCACCGATGTCGCGTCCGGATAGGCTTCCATCGCGCCCGCCAAGGCTTCGGTGTCGTCCGCGCGAAGCAGCACCGCGCTCTCTTCGCCCACCACGTCCGCGACGGCACCCCAAGTGACGATCCGCCCCTTCCGAATGATGGCGACATGGGAGCAGGTGCGCTCGACTTCCGCGAGCAGGTGGCTCGACAGGAAGATCGTCTTGCCGCGGTCCGCGAGGATACCGAAGATCTCACGGATTTCCCGGATCCCCTGCGGGTCGAGCCCATTGGCGGGTTCGTCCAAGACGATCAGTTCGGGGTCGTTCAGCATGGTGGCCGCGAGCGCCAGTCGCTGCTTCATGCCGAGCGAGTAGGTCTTGAAGCGGTGGTTCGCGCGGTCGGACAAGCCGACGAGTTCCAGGCACTCCTCGATGCGCGGCTGGCCCACTCCCTTCACCGCTGCGGCGACGCGCATGTTGTCGCGGCCGCTCATGTACGGGTAGAAGTTGGGAGTCTCCAGCGTGGCGCCGACGCGGGCGCGGGCGGCCATGAGGCCCTTGGGACCGGAAGCGCCGAACAGGTTGACGCTGCCGCCCGTCGGCTTGATGGTGCCCACGAGCATCCCGATGGTGGTCGTCTTGCCGCTTCCGTTGGGACCGAGGAAGCCGAAGACCTGGCCCTGTTCGACGGCGAAGGAGATCCGGTCCACGGCCAGCACCGACTTCGCGGGCCGCGAGCCGTAGCGCTTGGTCAGCTCGAAGGTCTGGATTGCGTGCATTTCTGGTCCGTGCGGTCCAGTGTTCGCCATGTGGATGGTTTACGGAGTCGCGGCGGCCAGCGTTTCGCTCCCCGGGGGAAACCTCCGCCGTCCATACCCATCCCATCAAGAAAGATGAACGTCGAAACCGGGCGTGCGTCAATGCAGATCGGACGAGATGCTGGTTCCAACCGTTCTCACCGAAAGTCTCGGCCAAGGAGGTCTTCCAACGTCTTGGCCCAGCCTCGTTGTCCTCAGGGAGCCGTCGTCCGCGAGAAGCTTCTTGCCTACATTGAAATGGGACGAATCTCGCGCGGAAACGAGATCAACCGACGGGCGACGGGAGTTTACCTCCACGAACGGAAGGCTCCACAACTCGGCGAGCGCGGGGGAGGGTGAGGTGTGGGACTCAAGGCGCCCAATAGACCGGGACGGATGCACGCATTGTTGGACAGGCTGATAGAAGGGAGCCCCGGGCATACCGGGGGATACGCCCACAAAGGGCATCCGACCGCTTTGGGGGTCCCGCCATTCATGGCCGGTTTTCTCGCTTTCGCGGCACCGTCCAGTAGTGTCCAGTCCAACAGCAGGAAACGCAGATCGTGCAGCCCTGTAAGTAGTTAGGCGATTTCCTGCCGGAATTCTGACCACTGGAGATCCGCTGCCGAGGCACCGGTGGTTGCCGGCACCGAAGGGGGCATAGGCACCGCGCTGCCGGTGTTCGCCGCGAGCCGGAGTGTAGCGGTCGATGTCGAAGCGCTCCGGGTCGGGAAAGTACTCCTCGAGCGTGTGACCGACGGCCGTGCCGATCATGACCTGGGTGCCTGCGGGAACCCGGTGACCCGCGAACTCGAACGAATTGGCGGTCGTCCGAAGCACGGCGGGCGAGACAGGATGAAGCCGCAGGGTCTCCATCGCCACGCGGCGCGCGACATCGAGCCGTTGCAGGCCCTCGGCGGTCACGCGGCCCCGATCGAAGAGGGTGTCCGCCTCGGCGGTCATGCGCTCCATGAGCTGCGGGCGCTTGACCACGTTGTAGATCATGAACGCACACGTGCTTGCCGTGGTGTCCAGTCCGACCATGTAGGGCGCGAGCACCGTCAGGGGCAGGTTGGTCTCGGGGAGAAGCTGGGGATCGGCGGCGCGCAGCTCGAGCATCAGGTCGATGAAGTCCGGCGTAGTTCTGCGCGGACCCACCTTGCGCTTGTGTGCGAGGACCGCCCGGGCCAGCTCGCGGGCCCGTTCGCGCGCACGGCGGAATCGCGCGAGCCTCATGACGTGCGGAACCGTCGCGGCGCTGAGGAGCAGTCCGCCCAGCAGCGTGGACAGATCGCGCGTGTAGCCCTCCGGCGAATAGCCCGCCATCATGTGGCCCATCTGCTCGGCGATCACGTTCTGGAACGCCGGCAACGCCTCGAAGGGCTCGCCCACCGGCCACTTGCCGATCTCGTCGCGGGTGATGTCGACGACCTCCTGCGACCGGTCCCTCATGACCCGGACCGCGTATCCCCTGGCCTGGGCCTTCCGTGTCGTGACGTGATCGATCCCGTCCATGGTCACGATCGAACGCGACGAACCCATCTGGTTGTGGAGGCTCGCCATCGGCTCGAGCGACCGGAAGACGGTCTTGCCGTGCGAGGTGAGGAAATTGGCCGCCTCCGGCCCCGCGATGCACACGAACCGGCGCCCCGGAGCGCGTATCCTGAAGATCGGGCCCAGTTCGCGGTACTGGCGGGCGAGGAAGGTCACCAGTCCCCTCCGCATGGCCAGGCCGTTGCCCAGCACGGGAAGCCCCGGCACCACCGGGATCTCTTTCGGTTGCCGGGGCTCCGGCGCCGGTTCATCGGGAGTCTCGAGACCCTCGATCGCCAGGATCATCGTCCGGCCGATCAGGTCGAGGTTCTTCAGCAGGTCGATTCGATCACGGACCTGTGCGCGCTCCTCGGACGACAGAATGGTGCGGAACACGCCGCACGCGTTCGCGAGGGCGATGATCGCGATGTCGCGCGGGCCGGGAACGTCGTCGCTGAACAGGATCCGCATGATCCGCAGCCTGGCTTCCTCGACCCGCTCCCCGTCCGAGATCGGGTAGCGCCGGGATCGGGACACCGATGGGGTCAGCGACAGCACGCCGTGCGCTTCGGACCTGAGGACGCCGCGTTCGGTCAGGCGGGCCAGCGCGGCCTTGCGGATCCGGCGGCCCCGCCGTGCCGTCCGTTCCAGCCAGTAGCCCGTGTCATGCGTTTCACCGGCACCGGCGATCTCGGCAATCTCGGCGAGCGTCGGGTCCAGGATGTCGTCACCGAGGGGCGTGGAGTCCACGAGGATCAGCCGCTCGGGATCCGTGTCGATACGATCCTCGAGGGCTAGGTCCATCAGCACGGCTCCGGCGAGGGCCAGGTCGAACGAGCGAGCGGGCAGGGTGGGCGCCAGCTCCCCCCGCGCCTCGTCCAGAACGAGAACGAGGATATCCTCCGCGAACCTCAGCATGGCGGTTGGTCCGGAGTCATGTCGGGTTGCTCTGGCATGTACGGGATGGCTACGGCGGACGAGCCGATGTCGTCATGGCACGCGAAGTGCCTGCACTGGGGGTGATCTCTGGTTCAGGGCCGCCACGCCTCTGCTCCGGGGATCCCGCGGCTGAACAGCGTTTCCAGGCCCGGCCCCACGACCGGCCCCGTGCCCCGTCCGACCGCGTCCGCGGCGGTCTGGGCCCCGGGCGGCAGATCCGACAGGAATGCGCGTACCTGGCCAGTGCGGGGATCCCGGAGGATGGCCATCGGGCGGTTCGTCGACTCGTCCAGCGTTGCCGAGCCTCCTGGGCCCGACAGCGTGATGCTCGCCAGGTTGTCGGCCCACCCGGCCTGCGTGGGCAGCGTGAACACGAAGCTGGTCTCCTCACCCTCGGTGTCCCCGATGACGGGCATATCGAAGGCATACGAGAAGACGGCAGTCCCGTCGGCGGTCGCTCCCACGATGGTGTACTCTCCGCCCGGGCCCGGAAGTGAGGGCACGGCGTCAACGACGAATGCGGGATCCAAGTACGGAACTCCATCCTGATCCCGTCCGCCCCAGATTAAGAGCGAACGTACAGGATCCGTCGGCGCTGCCAGCCCGGCCGCTGTGGAACCGTCGTTGGTCTGACGGTGCTCAAGCGCTTTGTTGAAGTGGTAGTCGCTGATCCAATAGGGGTTCCTGCAATAGGACATGAGGTCGTAAGTGGTTGGGGCTACCAAGGCGGTCCGTCCGAAGTCGTACCCCCAGGATCCAATGCGTGCTGCCGCAGATGGAAACAGTGGATCGGGTCCCGGAGGGTTGCCACAGGGCGCGTGCGCTAGCCCGAGATTGTGTCCCAACTCGTGCGCCATGATGCCCGCGCGAGCCAGCGACACGCTGGCCCGCCCAGGTGTATACCCCACCCCCCCCGGCCAAAGGCGCCTGGTATTCCCGACAGTATGCAACTGCAATGTGAACAGACCCATCCAATAGCCGGAACCGCCCTCGAGGAGGCGCATCGCCCTGACTTGAGCCGCCAGCTTCCAGGTACTCGGGTCTGCTGCGTACACCGGTGCGTGTACGGTGATGCCCAGATCTCCTATCGGCAACAGCGTCCGAACGTCGTGGAGCAACTCGTGACCCTGCGGGTCCGCCGCCAATTCGTCGATCAGCTTCACAACGGAAGAGTCTTCGCCCTCCCCGAGAAGCGGTACGAGAGTGAGGTCAAAGCGGGGGACGCTGCGCACATCGACGTCCAGCCTTCCCGTATCGGGAATCCGCTTCGTGACCCCGAGCGCCGGGTCGAGAGTCCCGTCCGGGTCCACCTCGACGACCATTTGCAAACCCGGTGCGACAACGTCTCCCGGGATCTCGGCGTTGGCCGATCGGGACAGATCGTCTTCAACGACGTTCGAGGGCAACGACCCGCCACCCCCGTCGATGCGAACTGCATGCCGCTCGGCACCGTTCACATAGAACGTGGCTTTAACGTCCGGCATCGCGACGTTCTCGCCCTGCGGCGCGGTCACGAAGACGCGGAGCAACGCTCGCTCGCCTGCCAGCAGCGGTACCGGATCGTCCCACGACTGCACGGTCTGGGTCAGAGACACTGCGGGGCCGGCCAGGCAGGGCGTCAAACGACGACTTGCAATGCCGCTGAACCAATCATCGAAACGCGGATCCATGGGTAGGCACAGGTCCGTGTTTCCCGCCAGCAACCGGTCGAGCTGGCTGAGCGCCGTGAAGCCGGGGGGCAAGGGCCCGGACAACTCGGGGTTCTCGGCGACGATCAGCGACTTGAGACCGGTCAGCCGCGAGTACTCCGGTGGAATCGGACCGGACAGCCCATTCGATCTCAGGTCGAGCACCTGTAGCTGTGTGGCTCGCCCCAGGCTTGTCGGCAACGGTCCCGTGATCTGGTTGTCGGCCAGATTCAAGTGGATCAAATCCTGCGCAACTGCCCCCAACTCAGGCGGAATCGGTCCCGTTAGTTCGTTTTTCGACAGACTCAGGTACTCAAGACGATCCAAGGCGCCAAACTGCGGCGGTATAATGCCAGACAACCGGTTACCGGAAGCAGTCAAGCGACGCAGAAAGCGGCGTTCGCCGAGTTCCCCGGGAATCTCGCCTTCCAGCCGGTTGTCGGAGAGGTCGAGGGACTCCAGGCTGGCCAAACCCGTGGCTATGGCAAGCGGGATCGGACCCGACAAGCGGTTCTCGCCCAAGTGTAGATTCAACAGGTTCTCCAGGTTTGCCAGTGTCTCGGGGATTCGACCGCTGAGGCGATTGCGCGAGAGGAGGAGCGACTGCAAATGGAGCAAATCCCCGAGAGCCGACGGGATCGGACCCGAAAGCTGATTGCCCGAGAGACTCAAGTACGCCAGTTCGCGGAGTTGGCCGAGTTCGCCGGGGATGGCATGGTCGAGCTGATTCCAGGAGAGGTCGAGTCGTCGTAGATCCTCCAGGCCGCCCAGTTCCATTGGGATCCGGCCGTGGAGCCGGTTGTTGCGAAGCTCAAGCGTGGTCAAAGCCGACAACTGCCCCAGTTCCACGGGCACAGTGCCCGACAGGCGGTTGTTGGCCAGGCGCAACGCGACCACGCGGCCCATGCGATCAGTCTCAACTCCGTGCCATTCGTCAAGGGGTGCGCCGGACAGCCAGCCCTCACGTTCGGTCCATTTCCCACCGTCCGTACTCCCGTAGACGGTTTCGAGAATCTCCCGCTCCGTGAGGGGTGGACACGGCACATGCGCTCCGGTAGTGCGGGCGATGCCGTTCAGCCACGCCTGGTAGCCTGGATCGTCCGCCACGCACAGGGATGTGCCGCTGTAGTCGAGGACCTCTATCGGCGCGTTGGCCAGCGACAACGGCAATCGACCCGTCAGCGCGTTGTCCCCGATCCTTAGTTCGGTCAGGCTGGTGAGCCGCCCGAGGGCTTCCGGAAGACGCCCCGACAGCTCGTTGCCGGTCAGATCGAGACCGGATACCCTCCCATCGGAACCGGTCGAGACGCCGTGCCACCGGTCCAGGTCCTCGCCTCGGGGCCAGCCGTCGGAGTGCGTCCAGTCGGGACCACTAGCGACTTCGTACAAGGTTGCCAGCGCATTTTTGTCGACCACGTCGCAGAACAGGATATCCACCGGGAAATTGCCGCGACCGCGGGTTTCGATGTCCTGCAGCCATCCTTTGAACTCGTCCGTTGCCGGCAGGCATACGCCTTCAGTTATTCGGCAGCCCAGCGACGTCAGCTTGTCCAGCTGGAGAAAGCTCTGCGGTATGGACCCGGTCAGCGAGGACCCGGTTAGTGTGAGGCTGGTCAGGTTGACGAGGTTGCCGAGTTCGGGCGGAATCGGCCCCGTCAACTGATTGCCGCCCAGCGACAGGGACCAAAGTTGCTTGAGGTCGGCGAGCCACGGCGGAATTCGACCGGTCAACTGATTGCTGCCCAGCGACAGGTATCCCAACGTGGCAAGGTTGCTCAGCTCGGTTGGAATCGGCCCCGTTAGATTGTTGCTGGAGAGGATCAAATGCCGAAGGTTGATGAGGCCGCCCAGTTGCAGCGGAATCGCACCTTCGAGTTCGTTCCAATCGAGCCGCAGTAAGGTCAGCTTGGTGAGATTGCCCAACTCCGGCGGAATCGTGCCCTCCAATCGGTTGCGGTCGAGCGACAGATTTGTCAGCTCGGCGAGGTCGCCGAGTTCCGGCGGGATGGTATGGGTCAGCAGGTTTACGCCCAAAACCAACCTCCGAAGTTCCCCCAGCGACCCCAGTTCCGGCGGGATTTGTCCTTGAAGGATGTTTCGCCGCAGGTTCAACTGCCGAAGGTTGCCCAACTGCCCCAGTTCCGGTGGGATCGTGCCCGTTAGAGCGTTAGCTCCGAGGTCAAGCACCTCCAATTTCGCAAGATTCCCCAGTTCCAGCGGAATCGAACCCAGTAGACCATTGCCGGTACGATCTCCGCCATCAAAGCGGCCGCTCAGATCAAGCCGGACTACCCGTCCGGACGCATCCGTCTCCACTCCGTACCATTCCCGAAGCGGCGCGTCGGTCAACCAGTTGTCGTTGTTGGTCCAATTCGGGCCGTCGGTTGCCTCGTAGAGGGCCACCAGGGCCGTCCGGTCCGGGTTGATCGTGTGCGCGGTGATCGCCAGCGACACGTTCGCCACCGCCGCCGTCAGCGTCTGTGTGCCCACCGTCGATCCAAGCGTCCACACGGTACGTGCCAGCCCCACCGAGTCGCTCACCGCCTCGACCGGATCCACGGTGCCATGCTCATCCGCGGGCGTGAACACCACGGTCGCGCCAGCCACGGCGGAACCGCCGGCGTCCGTCACCCGCACTACCACCGCCTCCGGCAGTGGCGCGTCCAGGTCAGCCGTCTGACCTGCTCCCGACACAGTCTCCAGGAACGCCGGCGCTTGGGCCACCTCCACGGCCGCCGCTCCGCTCACGCTCTGGAACGCCGCCGTCAGCGTGGCCGCACCGTTCGTGACGGCCGTCACCGTACCGCCCGGGTCAACCGTGAACACGCCTTCATCGCTGCTTGACCACGTCACTGTCCCAGGGAACGCGGCCCCGTATTGGTCCGTTATCGTGGCCCTGAACACGACCGTTTCGCCGAGCGATGTCAGCGTCGCAGATGCCGGTTCCACGTTCACCGTTGTCGGTCGCGGCGGATCGGCAGGGGTCGGCTCCACCGCAGCCTCGCCGCATGAGGAGACTAGGACGACAGTGCCGATGGCGATAAAGAGAAAAAACGAGACACGGGACGGGTTCACGAGGGCTCCAAACTCCACATAGTCAACTTTAGTTTACAACATGACAACTATACTTGACATTCATTCATCACCTCCACGCCTCCGCCCCGGGGATGCCCCGGCTGAACAGCACTTCCATACCCTGCCCGACGGCGCTTCCGGCCGCGTCCGCCGCGGTCTCGTTTGCTGCCGGAAGGTCTGACAGGAAGCCGCGCACTTGCCCGGTTCGGGAATCGCGAAGGATGGCCATCGGGCGATCCGTGCTCTGGTCCATCGTGACCGAGCCTCCGGGCCCAGAGAGCGTAATGCTCACCAGGTCGGCCCAGCCGGCCTGCATGGGCAGGGCGAACACGAAGCTGCTCTCCTCGCCTTCGGCGTCGGCGATGGTCGGCATCTCGAAGCTGACGGCGAACAACTCACGGCCATCCGCCGACCGTCCGGACAGACGGTAGTCTCCGGGGGCTTGGGGCAATGCACGGGGCGCGTCGACCACGAAGGCGGGCTCCAGGAAGGGCACGGAATCGCCGTGCACGCCGCCCCACAGCAGCAGTGCCTTCGTCGGTGGCGCGGCCACCGGCAGCGACGGCAACCCCACGCTGTCCGCATCACTCAGGCGGAAGCGCAACGCGTTGGTGAATGAGAAGTCGCTGATCCACTTGCGGTCGCAATAGGCCATCAGGTCGGTCGCGGAGGGCGGTACGAGCCTGCCGCCATCGCGGAAGTCGTAGCCCCAGGCACCGATCGACCCGTCGGAATAGGGAAACGAGGGGTCTGGCCCTCCCGCACCCCCGCACGGCGCGTGTTGGAGATTCAGGTTGTGACCAAGCTCGTGGGCGATGACAAACGAGCCGGCGCCCGCGAAGCTCGACCGCCCGGGCAGTCTCGCGATTCCGGAGGGTCCCGTCCTCGGCGGTGTCATCATTCCCATATAGTGGCCGGTGCCCCCTTCCATGGCGCGAATGGCCGTGGTCTCTCTGAGCAAGTCCCAGGTGTCGTTGCTCGAACTCAAGACGGGTTCGTGGGCCGTCACGTCGATATCGTGGATCGGGAGGAGCGTCCGCGTGTCCGCAAGCAACTCGTGTGTCTCGGGACTGGCGGCAATCTCCCTGACGAGACTCACGATCGACTCATCGCCCGTCTCAGTCCAGATGAACGGGACCAGTGTCAGATCGAAGACCGGCATCGCCCGGACATCCACCGCCAGGCGGCCCGACTCGGGGATCCGCTTCGCTACTCCCAGCGACGGGTCCAGCGTTCCTCGTGGGTCAATCTCGATCACCATCTCGAGCCCCGGCTGAATCACGCGTGCGGGTATCTCGGCGTTGACCGACTTTTCGAGACTGCTCTCGTCCACCTCGGTCGGGATGGGCGCTGATTTGCCACGCATATCGACCATGTGCGTCTCGCGGCCGCTGCGATAGAATTGGGCGCGGACGTCTGGAAGACCCACGCCACCGTTGCGGCTGGCCGTCGGAAACACCCGGAGCAACGCCTTTTCATCCGCCACCAGCGGGACCGGGAACGCCCGGGACTGCACGGCCTGGGTCAGGTAGGCCATCGGCGGATCCCCCATGCTGCACGGGGCGATCCTGCGCTTGTAAACCTGTCCGAGCCACGATTGGAAGCCCGGATCCGTGGGTGCGCACAGATCGGTACCTCCAGCCAGAAGTGCGTCGAGCCGGGACAGCGCGGTCATGCCGGCGGGAAGCGGACCCGCCATGCTGGAGTTGCCGGTGAGGCCCATCTCCCGGAGGCTCGACATTCCGCCGACCTCGGTTGGCAGCGTGCCTGACAGATTGTTGTCCTCCAGCGACAGGAATTCGAGGGCCGCGAGATTGCCGAACTCGGGCGGGATCGGGCCTTCGAGGCGGTTGCCTTGCAGAAACAGCGACTCCAAGGCCGACAGGTTGCCAAGGTGCGGCGGGATCGAACCGTCGAGGTCGTTTTCATCGAGAAACAGCCGTTCAAGGGCCGACAGGTTGCCAAGTTCGGGCGGGATTGGGCCTGTCAAGCCGTTCGCGCTAAGGGAAAGTTCCTTCAGACGGGCGAGGCTGCCGAGTTCGGACGGGATCGGGCCTGAGAGTTCGGTAAATCCTGCATACAGCGCTTCGAGCACCGGGAGATTGCCGAGTTCCGGCGGAACTGATCGCGAATCTTCCCAAGTAAGCCACCAAGGTTCATCAAATGGGCCATAACACGTTATTGGACAATGTGTTCAGTAGGATAGGCAGCGTCCGGTCGTCTCTTGCAGTCCATCGCCATCCCGTGTATTCTTCCCGGTGTAGTGCTGCAATGAGTGATACACCACAAGGAAGGAAGCACCATGACGAAGCGACCGAGAACGCTGAGCGCCGCGTTCGTACGAACGGTCAACAGGCCCGGGGTCTACGGCGACGGGCGGGGCGGTCGCGGACTGAGCCTTCGCGTACACCGGACACTGGATGGACGGATCACCAAGACATGGCGGCAACGCGTCAGGATCGAGGGGCGGCTCACCTCGATCGGACTCGGGCCGTATCCCGAGGTGACGCTCGCCGAGGCCCGCCAGAAGGCGCTGGACAACAGCCGGGGCGTTCTCTTGGGCCAGGACCCGCGCGGACGCGGCGTCCCGACCTTCGCCGAGGCCGCCGAGCGGACCATCGAGCTTCACCGCGAGGCGTGGAAGGAGGGGAGCCCGCTTCCCGAGCAGTGGGAGTCCACCTTCCGCCTCCATGCCGCCCCGCTCCTCGACAAGCGGGTGGACCGGATCGAGAGCGCGGACGTGCTGCGCTGCCTGTCGCCGATCTGGAACTCGAAGCCCGCCGCCGCGCGGAAGGCCCGGCACCGGATCGCCGCCGTGTTCCGCTGGTGTATCGGTCGGAACTACCGCCCGGACAACCCGGTCGACCGGGCGGTCGAAGCGTTGCCCAAGGTCAACGGGAACACCACAAGCCACCACCGCGCGCTCCCGCACGCCGAGGTCGGGGCCGCGCTTCGCGCGGTTCGCGGGACCACCGACACGCACCCTTCGGCGGTTCCGTGCGTCGAGTTGATCGTGCTGACGGCGGTTCGGCCCGGAGAGGCGCGCGGGGCGCGCTGGGACGAGATCGACATGGACGCGGGCGTGTGGACGATCCCCGCTTCGAGGATGAAGGCGGGCCGCGAGTTCGCCGTCCCGCTGAGCACGGGCGCGCTCGACGTGCTCGAACGGGCGCGCAAGCTGTCGGGCGAGTCGCCGCTGGTGTTCCCCTCGCGGACCGGCGGGCCGCTTCCGTCGAAGGCTCCGCTCCGGGTGCTTCGGCGTGCCGGGGTCGATTCGACGCTGCACGGGTTCCGGTCGAGCGCCCGGTCGTGGATGGCGGAGACCGGCGTACCTGCGGAGGTCGCGGAAGCTTGCCTCGCCCACGTTCCCAAGAGCCAGATCGTTCAGGCCTACCAGCGCTCCGACCTGCTGGCGCGACGCGCCGAAGTCATGCAGGGGTGGGGCGACTACATTCTCTAACGCCGGGTCTCTCCGTAGCCGGTCGACGCCGCCATCGAGTCACCCCGGCTTTCCGCTATCCGTTCGCGGATCCACTCGTCCACCTCGGACTCGATCCAACCCACGGCGCGAGCACCCAGCGACACCGGCTTCGGAAAGCGCCCCTGGTCCAGCCGCACGTAGATGGTGCTGCGGGACAAGCCGGTGCGCCGCTGCACCTCCGGCAGACGCAGGATGCGCACGCGCACCGGCCCTTCCAGTTCGATCACCTTCGTCATCGCTTCCTACCTCCTTCTCTCAATGATCACTCCCCGGAACCACCAGATCCGTGATCCCGGTCCCAAGCCGCCATGAACGCCAGAATCCGTTCGACCGTCACCAGCCTCGGCGAACGGCCCCGCCTCAAGTCGCCCCAGAAGCTCGGGTCGCCGACCGCGCGCTTCCCGAGTTCCGAAGGCGACATCCCCGTGTCCCGAAGGAACGCCGAAATCATCCGCTCGAACCACCTCGTCAGGTTCTCCATTGCGCGACCACGAAATAGGATATTGTCAAGCCGTGCAAGATGGTAGGAAATCGGATACTTCCCACCTCGTTGACGTTCAACAAGTTACGGAATCGGGATTTCGGCCCGCGCTGCCAGCGGGGCGGAAAACGCCCCCGTTCTCGCCTCGAAAGACTCGAAAACAACGCAATCAGGATCAGCTGGGGTGAGGGCGTTGGGAGCGTCGGAATCGAACGGTTACCTGCGCCGCCCGACGAAGCTCCGGGTGAAGGAGTCCCGTTGCCTTCGCGGGAGGCAGTAGGTAATTTCCGACTTATGGGACGAAGAAAGAAGGAAACCGGTCAACTGGACCCGGTGCGCCGGAGGCTGCTAAGGATGGTGGCCGACAGCGACACGAACCTGCGCACCGCCTCGCTCGCCATCGACCGCAACGCCGCGTACCTGCACCAGTTCGTCCACCGGGGCACGCCCAAGGTGCTGGCCGAGGACGACCGCGAGGCCCTGGCGGAGCATCTCGGGTGCAGTCCCGACATGCTCAAACACGGCCGGGGCTTCGGGCGCCGGGCACGCCCCAACCCGAAGCCGGCACCGGCGCGCGCGAGCCCCTACGCGGCCCCGCGGGGCTACAGCGCGGTGCCGGAGATCGATGTGCGCGCCTCGGCGGGGCCGGGGGCGTGGAACGACGAGTTCGAGGAGGCCGCCGAATCGTGGCTGTTCGCCGATCCGCTCATCCGCCACGAGTTCCGGGCGAGGCCGGAGGATCTGCGGATGATCACCGTGGACGGCGACTCGATGGAGCCGGTGCTGTCAAGCGGCGACCGCATCCTCATCGACGTGAGCCTCAAGGTGCCGGTCCCGCCCGGCATCTTCGTCATCTGGGACGGCATGGGGCTCGTTGCCAAGCGGATCGAGCACGTTCCCCACTCCGATCCGCCCAGGGTCGTGCTCAAGTCCTTCAACCCGGAGTACGACAGCTACGAACGCCTAGCCGAGGAGATCCGCATCGTCGGACGCGCCGTCTGGGCCTCCAGAAGGCTGTAGGGGCGCCGCGAAAGGGTAAGGCAGCTCGTCGGTTGCGCGAAGCGCCGACCGGCGATGGGGGTGCCGCTGGCGGAGGTGGATACGGCTCCGGGACGGCGTTGGATCCCTTGGGAAACCGCCTTGATTCGGGCGGTTGACACGGTCGGAATCGGGCTTCTCCGTGTATGGTATGGAGACCCCGCCGACCCGAGATTTCCGCCAGCGCAGGCTGACTGGCGCGCTTCCCCGAGGGCTGGCTGACGGCCTTAAGGTCGGTCAGCCAGCCGACTCCGTGTTGAACACGGAGGCTGGCGAGGGGAGCGCTCCGCCCCCCTGCGACCCCCTGGCGTTTTGCGCCGCTCGCGGAGCGGCGGCCGCACGGGAGCGACGCCCCCGAACCCCGCTTCCGGTGCGCTGATGGCGGAGCATCGCTCCGCGATTGCGTGATCCAGCGTGGTCTTGAGAAGCCCACTAAAGTAAGTGAAGTTGTTGTGGTGGAGTTACTTATGTTATACTGCCGTGTCAGGGCGTTCGGTACGTTCCAGTACCGAAAGGGTGACCAGCAGGGTGATCGCGAAAGGGTGACCACATGGGCAAACACGGCAGAAAACTCACCGCCGCCTTCGTGCGGAGCGTCCACGAACCGGGCCTGTACTGGGACGAGCACGGCCTCGTGCTGCGGGTCAAGCCGTCCGGGTACAAGCAGTGGATCCAGCGGCTGTTCATCCACGGCAAGCGCAGGGAACTGGGGCTCGGTTCCGTCCGCCTCGTGACGCTGGCCGAGGCGCGGGACGCGGCGCTGGCCAACCGCAAGGTGGCCCGCGCGGGCGGCGACCCGAGGAAGACGCGGCGGCGCTCGGTCCCCACCTTCGAGCAGGCGGCGGCGAAGGTCTTCGCGATGCACCGTACGACATGGACCGACAAGCACGCGGTCCAGTGGGCCTCGACGCTCCGGATGTACGCGCACCCGAGGATCGGAGGGAAGCGGGTGGATCGGATCACGTCGGCGGACGTCATGGGCGTGCTGATGCCGATCTGGACCGAAAAGCACACGACGGCCAAGCGGATTCGGGAGCGGATCGGGACGGTGATGAAGTGGGCGATCGCGCAGGGCTACCGGGTGGACAACCCGGCGGGCGAGGCGATCAGGGCGGCGCTGCCGAAGCCCGGCCATGTCCAGAAGCACCTCAAGGCGCTGCCCCACGGGGAGGTCGCCGGGGCGATCGAGACGATCCGGAGAGCCGGGGCGCGGGCATCGGTAAAGCTGGCCCTTGAGTTCCTGGCGCTGACGGCTTGCCGGTCCGGGGAGGTGCGCGGCGCGCGCTGGACGGAGATCGATCTAGACGCCGGGCTGTGGACGATTCCGGCGGAGCGGATGAAGAGCCGCCGGGAGCACCGGGTGCCGCTGTCGGGGCGGGCGCGGGAGGTTCTGGCCGAGGCAAAGGCGAACGCGCCCCGGTCGGAGTTGGTGTTCCCGTCCGCGAGAGGAGTGCAGCTGCAACCCACGCCCCTCAGCGCTCTGTTCAGGGAGTTGGGGATCCCGGCCGTGCCGCACGGGTTCCGTTCGAGCTTCCGCGACTGGGCGGCGGAGCGCACGGACGCCCCCCACGCGGTCATGGAGGCGGCGCTGGCGCACGCGGTCCGCAACAAGGTGGAGGCGGCGTATGCCCGCTCGGATCTCTTCGAGCGCCGTCGCGTCCTCATGGAGCAGTGGGCGGAGTATCTGGCGGGCCGGGGAGCGGACAACGGAGCCTGATGCGGCCATTCGGTCCCATCTACCCTCCACGACGGCCTCAGAGCCCGTTTCCGGCGATCCGAGGGGCATTTCGGGGGATCTACGGGCCGCAGGAGCCCCTCTGACGCACGATCGCCGGTCCCCGAGGGGTAAGGGTAGGCCGAAAGCGCTTGACGAGCGGCAGGTCCGGTGTTCGCGTTCAGTCCGTGATGGCAGACCGGCAACCGCCCGGGAGCGGAGGTGATTGCGCTTGTCCCTGAGATACTCCTGCTGCGTCGATCTCCATTTGATCCTTCGCCGCCATGGGCAGGTCTTGCTTGGACGACGGATCGGGACCGGGTTCGCCGATGGAATGTACGGCGTGCCATCGGGACACTTGGAGGAAGGTGAGGCCGTCACCGCCGGCTTGATCCGGGAAGCCGCCGAGGAGACGGGCGTCGTCGTCGAGGCCGCCGATCTGAGATTCGCGCACGCCATGCACCACCACACCGACGAAGGACGCATCGCCCTGTTCTTCGAGGCGTGGAAGTGGACCGGAGACATCCTGAACCGCGAGCCGGACAAGTGCGCTGGCTGGCGCTGGTTCGACCTCCGCAGGCTCCCCGGCCCGGTCGTCCCCTACTTGGCCGAAGCGCTTCTCAAGATCGCGGAAGGCATCCCGTATTCCGAGAGAGGTTGGGAGTGACTTGGATGTGCGGTCCAACGCTGGCGGGGGTTGCCCACGACGGCCCGGTCGAGGCTGTCTTCCGGGCGATGCCGGTGGGACGTTTTTTGCGGGCGTCCCGCGGGGCTGGCTGACGGCCTTAAGGTCCGTGAGCCAGCCGACGCGACGTTGAACGTCGCGGTCTGGCAAGGTGGCTCTGCCCCCTTAGACCCCCCTGCTTCCGCGCCCCCCCGTGCCGCGGTGGAAAACGTGTACCGCCTTCTGGACCCCCCTTCATCCCTCCAGTCGCGGCCGTGGCTATTCGGTGGTGGGCGGGCCGAGAAAGCGGTTCGCTCCGACATGTGGCCTCGCTTCGCCGGACGAACACGACATAGGCTGGGGGCCGGTCATCGCTGGAAGACCATCTCGTAACCGTACTCGCAATCTCGTGCAATACGTAGCTGCCGTTCCTCGATGACCGCGAGATCGGAGCAACCACCGCCATCGTAGTGGAGGGTTAGGTTGCTGCCCGTCTGCGACCAAGTGCCGGTGCTGCCAATCGTTACGCCGATCCCGGTGGCCGTATCGTGGGCACTGATGTTGAAAGAAAAAGTGTTGCCGGATCGGATGTTCATAACGGACGAAGTAATCGTCACCGATACCCCTTCAAGCGTGACCACCACAGGCAGCCGAACCGCGTTGATCGTGATGAGGTTGTACGACCCCACCGCGTTTGGTGGGGGCGGCGGGGACGGGGGTGGTGAGGGCGCAACCGTGTCCCCGCCGCAGGCGACGAGAACCAAAGCAACGGCGACCGTCAATCGGCTCATCGTCTTCCAATCCCTTCTGGCTGCTGAGCGAGCCACGCTTGTCCGTCCGATCCGGCCCGGCCCACTGCCGAACCGGACATTTTCCGTGCCGATTGACACAGCGCTCGAACCTTGACGTTTTCGATCCCGATAACCGGGACATTTTCCGTGCCGATTGACACTTCCTAGCGAATGGCTGTGGAGCCCGCAAGAACGCTTTGTCGCCGATCACATCCTCGTTTTAGGCATTGCGGTCCTAGGGGAGCGGTGCGGTGAGGCAGCCATCGGGGCGAACCGCCATCCGTGATCCTTGCACGCATCAGCGCGTGATCTCTGGGGGATCGAAGGGGCGGAGCCCCTCGCCAGCCCGGTGTCCTACACGGGGTACTCTGGCTTGACCACCGAAGCGTGGGCCAAGCCAGCGGAAACGCCGTCTCGACGGCGGATAAAACCGTCGGGCCGCTTCGTAGCCCGGCGGACTCAAAAGCAACGGCTCGGCGGCGACCCGTGGGGCTACTCCGTCCCTGATCCGCCTGCGCCCCTGGCGACCCGGCTGCTGAAGTGACTCGACGGCTTGAAGACCGGCACAACACGCGGCGGAACCGGCACCGCCTCGCCCGTTCTGGGGTTGCGGGCCACACGGGCCTTGCGGTGCCTCGCCTTGAAGGTGCCGAAGCCCCGAATCTCGATGTTGTCGCCGCCCACCAGCGCGTCCTTCACGGCGTCGAGGAAGGCGTCGACCACCAGCCCGCAGTCCCTCTTGGTGACCCGTGGTCGAACCGCATCGGCGACCTGCTCAACGAGGTCGGCTTTCGTCATCCTGTTCTCCTATCCCGCAGTGTGGCCAAGTCCTCCGCCCCGTTATGATAGCTTGAGGAGGCGGCCACCGCGCCAACTCCGCATCGCCACGAGCCGAGCCGCGTCCTTCGGGGGGAGACCTTATCGGATGAGACAGGGTTTCACGGGGCGACGGAACGGGAACGGGGGATCGGCGCCAGTCAATGGGGGTGACGCTACCCGGCGCCGAAAGGGTGATTTCAGGGGTGATCGGCGGTTAGAATATACGGGTGTAACACCATGAGCCACATAGCTTTGTGACCTAAACGACCGTCCGAGCATCGCACCGTGATGGTCGCCGCGCGCGTCACGCCCGCCGAGCACGCCGCCTGGCGGGAGAAGGCGGCCGCGGCGGGCGTGTCCCCCTCCGCGCTGCTTCGCGAGGCGATGGCGCGGACGCATACGTGGACCGCGGCGGCGCGGTCAGTCGAGAGCGAGCGCACGCGCCAGATCGCGCGCATCGGAAACAACCTGAACCAGCTGGTGCGCTGGGCAAACACACACGCTTCGGCGGCCGAGGCCGTCTCGGTGATCGCGCACCTCGTATCGTTCGAGCACTCGCTGATCCGTGTCGCCCGCATCGGCGGGGAGACCGACGATGCTCGTTAGGTTCCTGTCCCACGGGAAGGGCTCGGCCAAGGCGGCGGCCAAGTACCTCGTCGGCGAGTTGGACGCCGAGGGACGGGAGCGCGAGGGCGTCGAAGTGTGGCGCGGCAACCCGGACATGGTGGCCGCCGTCGCCGACTCGCTCGACTTCGAGCGGAAATACAGGTCGGCCGTGATCGCATGGGCGCCGGAGGACCGGCCCACCGATGAGCAGATCGAAGCGGTCCTCGACGAATTCGAGAAGACGGCGTGGGCCGGACTGGAGCCGGACCGCTACTCGTGGACGGCGGTTCTGCACCGCGAGCGCGGAGGCGGCGTCCACGTCCACATTCTGGCCGCGCAGTGCGACCTACAGACGGGCCGCAGCTTGAACATCGCGCCCCCCGGCTGGGAGAAGACCTTCGATCCGCTTCGCGACGCCTTCAACCACGAGCACGGCTGGAGCCGACCGGACGACCCGAGGCGCGCGCGAGCGCAGCGGCCGGGCCACGTGGCCTACATCGAGGCGTCGAAGCTGCGCGCCGGACTCGAACACGAAGCGGACCCGCGCACGCTGATCCGCGACTACCTCGTGCAGCGCGTCGAGCACGGCGCGGTCAAGGACCGAGCCGACGTGGTCTCCGCGCTGGAGGATGTGGGACTGGAGGTGCCGCGCCAAGGCAAGGACTACAGTGCGCCGTGGAAAGGCGCGTTTTCCTAGTGGGTGCGAATCCCACCCGGCAACTGTCGCTCCGGCTGGTAGCGGCCAGGGCGGTTCATGGAGGCAACGACATGGGCTGAAGCACTCTGGAGAGAAGGGCCGCCATGGGCGGCTCAGCGACCATGCAGGCCGGAACGCGAGTGAACGCCGAGCAGGCCCCGAAACGCCTAATGCGGAAGCCGACCCTTCGGTAGTCAGGGGAAGGCCGACGGCTGGCCGGGAAGAGAGCGACAAGCGCACTGGCCGGTTTCCGCCGGGGTAATGGCGCTGGCATGCATGGAAGATGGAAAGCGCAGCAACACGGGAAGCCCTGCCGGTGCCGAGCACGCGGCAACCGGAACCCCGCGAGGGGCAGGCCGGGCCGGCAGGGTGGCGGATGGGTCCGCAGTACCGGAGACGCGGGGTAATGCCCGCCGAGGGAAGGGACCCTGAGTCGGGAGCGGTACGGAACGGAGGCAGGGACATGACCACTGGCGGGAGCCTAACAGGGTCGGCGAGCGTTCGGAAACTCCAGACCGTGCTACATGCGAAAGCGAAGGAAGAACCTGGACGGCGCTTCCACGCCCTTGCCGACAAGGTATGGCGGGAGGACTTCCTGCTGACGGCATGGGAGATGGTCCGGCGCAACGGCGGAGCGGCTGGAGTCGATGGTGTGACGGTCGCGGATGTCGAAGCGTACGGAGTGGAGCGCTGGATCGGGGAACTGTCGCGGGAACTGAGGGAGGGCGCCTACAAGCCGAGTGCGGTGAGACAGGTGCTGATCCCGAAGAAACAACCGGGGAAGTTCCGTCCGTTGGGCATCCCATGCCTGAGGGACCGGGTTGCGCAGACGTCGGCCATGTTGGTGCTTGGGCCGATCTTCGAGGCGGACCTGGAGCCGGAACAGTACGGATACCGGCCGGGACGGAGCGCCAAGGACGCGGTCGAGCGGATACACCGCTTGGTGAACCATGGCCGCAACGAAGTGGTCGATGCGGACCTCTCCAACTACTTCGGTGAGATACCGCACGCCGAGTTGATGAAGAGCATCGCGCGGCGCGTGAGCGACGGGCGGATGCTTGGACTCGTCAAGGCGTGGCTGGAAATGCCGGTGGTGGAGCAGGACGGGGAGGGAGGCACTCGCCGCACGAACCGGGCGCGAAGAGAACGGAAGGGAACCCCGCAAGGGGCTCCGATCTCGCCGCTGCTGAGCAACATCTACATGCGGCGGTTCATCCTTGGCTGGAAGGTGCTGGGCTACGCCCGGCGATTCGGCGCGGAGATCGTGAACTATGCGGACGACTTCTGTGTGCTCGGCAAGGCCCCGGCGGCGGAGATGCTGGCGGCGGTCAACCGGCTCATGGACAGGCTGAAGCTGCCGGTCAACGCGCGGAAGACCCGATGCCTCCGATGCCCCGAGGAGCCCATCGAGTTCCTCGGGTACCGCATCGGCTGGAACTATCGCCCAATGGACGGAAGCCGGTACATCGGGACCCGGCCCAGCAAGGCGAGCGTTCAAAGCATCTGCCGCAGGATCAGCGAGCAAACGGACCGGGTGTACGTGGGACGGTCCGCCGAGGAAGTCGTAGAGCGTCTCAACCGGCTGATGTCCGGATGGGCGAACTACTTCGACCTCGGGCAGGTCAGCCCGGCCTACAAGGCTGTGGACAGGCACGCGACCCGGCGGCTGCGACAGTGGTTCCGGCGGAAACACAAGGGACGGTCGAGAAGCTACGTGCGCTTCCCCGACGAATGGCTGCGGGACCACTGCGGCCTGACGTGTCTTGGGCCAACGACCGGAGACCTTCCGTGGGCGAACGCATGATCCCGGCTGAGAGCCGGATGCGGGAAATCCGCACGTCCGGTTCGACGAGCGGGGGAGTGGAAACGGACCGCATGGGAGCCGGACTGAGCACCAAGCGAAAGCGCGGACAAGAAGCACCGGACCCTACCCGGCACCGCGCCACCCCCCGACTCCACTCACCGCCCGCGATCCCGACAGCGGGAAGCGGTGGCGGCTGAAGGGAGAACTGTATGAACGAGACTTCGAGCCCGGGCGACTTGACCTCCCGGCTGAGGAGCAGGCTGGAGGCCGACCGGAGGCGGATCGAGGACGAAGCCGCGCGAGAGCTCGCGCGGCTCGGCGAGAGCTTGAGCGCCGTCGCAAGCGGCGCGCTGCGTTCCATCGAGGCCGATACGGCGGAGGCGACCGCGCGGATGCGCGAGTTGCTGATGAAGGCCTGGCTCCGGCCGCTGGTGGTCGGCATGAGCCTTTTTCTCGGTATCTGCGGCGGCAGCTGGGCGACGATGCACTGGCTGTCGAGGATCATCGACTCCCGGTTCGAGACCTTGACGGAGGTGAACATACGGATTCACCGGGCGCGCGAGACGCTGGCGGAGATGCAAGAGACGACTTGGGGCGTCGAGTTGATGGAGATCAACGGGGAGCGGTACGTGGCGCTGCCCGCACGCACGTCGGGCCGTCCGGCGTTCACGATGGACGAGCGGCCCTACTTGAAGCTGTCGAGGGAGTGAGGAGGGAGCTGCGTGACCGATTTGGAGCGGCGGCTGACGGGCGGACGTTGATGGATTTACATCTTGTTGCGGTCGTTGATGTTACGAGATTAGCCGGGCGGATTCCAGCCGTTTGAGTCCCGCCGATTGCGGATCTGGCCGCGAGACCTTCCGCGGGCTTCCAGAGCCTTCCGAAGCTGTCCCTCGTCGGCGTGCTGATAGCATTGCAGTACCGTTCGGGACTCCTTCCAGCCTCCCAGGTCGCAGAGCACCTTGAGCGGCTGATCCATCAGGTCGCTGGCAAACTTCCGCCGCAGCGAGTGCCAGCCCCTTCCGCGCTTGGGCTCCAGCCCCGCCAGCCTCTCGGCCCGGACCCACCACCCCTGGGCCACCGCGGGTCCCATGCACTTCGAGGGATTGCGGGGCGCGGGCAGCACCGGAGCTTCCGCGGGTCCGGGGTTATTCCTCCGCGCCCTCTCCAGAACTTCGAGCGTCTCGGCGGTTACGGGCGTGACATGCTCGTGTCCCGACTTGTCGTGCTCGGCCCGCCAAAGGATCGCCCGGCCCTCGAAGTCGATGTCTTCCCACCTGAGGTTGCGAATCGCGCCGATCCGGTGCCCCGTCTCGTGCGCGAGCACGAGGGCGACATGGAACCGCCACCCGACCCGCCGCGACACCTTCAGCATCGCTTGGTATTCGTCCTCGGTGAGGACGACCCGGTTCGGGTTCCTTTCCGTCGGCTTCTTGAGGCCCTTCAGCGGGTTCCTGTCGAGGAGCAGGCGGCCCCGGTCGTCCCTCGACCTCGCGGCCCAGTTCAGAACCGCGATCAGGAACTTCAGGTCGTGTTCGACCATCCGATCGCCCACGGGCTTGCCGCTCGCCCCGATTCTGCCCGCGCGCCGTGCCCGGATGAAGCGGTCCCAGTCCCTTTGGGACAGGGTGGCCGGGTTGCGGTTCCTTCCGAATAGCCGGAGGAACATGTGCGTAGCGGCCCGGTCGTGCCGCCGCGCCCGTGCGCCTTTGGTGGGCGTCACCTCCTCACCGTAGATGTCAAATAGCGTCCCAAGGTCGAGAGGCTCGGGCTCGGCTTCCGCCTCGCCCTTCAGGTTCGGGCTTGCGAATCCGGCGGCGAACTCGTCCGCCTGCTTCTTCGCCCTCGCCCAGTCGCGGTGACCCAAGGACCGGCTCCGCCTTCGTCCGTTCTCGCGCCACTCGACTTGGAAGAGGCCGGTCTTGGGATCGGGGAACACCCTGACCCGGTTCCGGCCCCATTCGCCGGCGCCGTAGCTCCGGCGGCTTCGTTTCGTGCGTGCCATCGTTCGATTCCTCTCTCGATGGACTGCACGATCTGCGCGACGAAGTATCGCGGAGAGGAGGCTTCTGCGCCACTCGCGGACCCGGTCGCGATGGCGTGATTGCGACCGAGGCTCGCGGGCCGTCGCAGTCGCCGCTCAGGGGCTCGACGCGGCGGTTCCGTAGCGGCCCCGCGTTTGCGGGGTTTCGGAGGAGCCAGATGTGCTTTTGTTTCACAAAAACTCTGGCTGGGGGATGCCCCCAGACCCCCGACACGACCTTTCGTGCGCCACCAGAAGAGGCCGCCCGACATGGCCCGGTCCCGGAAGCCCGAGGCCGGACTTCGTAAGCCGCGCCATCGGCGTGCTCGCGGGACCAGACCGGCGGACCGGCCTCCCCGGCCCGCTCCAGCCCTGCGCCCGCCGGTCCTCCCCGTCTCCGGGGCGGGCGGAGCCCGTCCCTCCGACCGGGACGTTTGGACGGGATTCCTTCCGTCCGGGGTGGGAAGGGACTCGACCCCGGCTGAAGGAACGGACGGAGTCCGTGCCGGAGGCCGGGGGGACCGGCGCCGAAGCGGTGGCAACGCCGCCGACGCCGCCTCGCCGGTCACTCCGCGGACTCAGCCGCGAAGCCGACGGCGGAACATCCGGTGACGGGCCGCCGGGGGGAACCTTCGGACGCCCGAACCGCGAACGCTGCCGGGGCGGGGGTTTGTCCTGGGGATCGAAGGGGGCGGAGCACCCCTCGCCAGCCCGCGGTTATACCGAGGGTACGCTGGCTCGCGACCACTAACGGTCGTGAGCCAGCCTTGGAGTGCCTCCCAAGCGCGGTTGCCCGGCTCCGGCGGAGACGGCTCCCGATCCGGGCCAAAAGACCTGTCGGCGGCGGCGTTTCAGCTTCTTGATCCCGAAGCCCAGCGGCGGGCGCATCGTCTCGCAGAGGCATGACGAGGTGCTCGCCGCATTCGCGTTCAGCCGTGGCCGTCAACACCCTTGGGAGGGAATCGCGCGGGCGCGGCCCCTCCGCCGCGCCCGCGTCTTCGGGCAAGCGGGCCTACGCCTTCACCCTGCCCCTGAAGTTGCAGCCCTTGCCGCGGCCGCCCGCACCCCGGAAGGAGATCTCCGTGACATTGGGGTAGCCTTCGGTGCCTGGCCTGATTCGAACGTATATGAACGAAGACGAGCTCTTGCCGGTCTCGCTGTCGTATCGCCACGGCCCAAAGGAAGGGACCCCGGCGTTGGCGTAGCAGAAGTAGTTCCTTCCGCCGTAGAACCGTGCGAAGGGATCGTGGCATCCCGCAATATCCGGAGGGATAATGCCGAGTTCCTGTCTTGTCCAGCCGGGGCCCCACGATATGGCATTGAAGCTCACACGGTAGGGATGCGTGCCGTGCACGTGCCACGGAACCGTGACGGTCAAGGTGCCGAAGAAGCTGCCGCTGGCTATGGTGACATCGTCATCGTATTCCACTTCGCAGACGCCGTTTCCGCCGTCGGCGGCGGCCTGCATCTCGGCTTCCGTCCCGGCGAGGGTCTCGCCCTCGACCGGCACCGCGTCGGCGGGGACCGCCTCGGTCGGGACCTCGCCGCACGAGGAGACGGCCAGCACGGCCAGGGCACAGAGGATCGTCTTCTTCATTGGTTTCTCTCCTTGGGATGGGGGGTGTTGAAGAAGAACCTTCACTTTCACCCCCCCCCCCCCCCGAAAAAACACCGAAGCCGGAAGGCTTCCGGTGCCGGCCCGGGGGCGGAGAGGCAGGACTCGAACTTTAACCGGGCTCGCGAACGAAGCGCAAGGGCAAGACCAAACGGGAGTTACGCTTCACCCGTACCCCTTCTCGCCGGAGGACGGCGAGGACGATGGGTGCGCCCTCGGCCTGCCAGCCCGGCACGGCGGCGCTCTCTGGCCGCCGCCGGGTCACTGCCCCCGCTACCCCTCGGAGGTCGGAGATCTTCGCTTGCCCGCGACTCCACGACCGGCTCAGGACGCCTGAAACGCCTCCGAAAGCCCCGTAGGCGGGCTCCGAGTCCGTCGCGGCGGCACCCGTGCCCCCGAACGATCCGACGCTTTCCGCAACATGGGCGACACGGGCCGGCGGGAACCTTCGGCGAAGAGGCGGCGCGGGCGCGGGAGTCCCGCCATTCAGCTCCGATTTTCCCGCCCTCGCCGGTCGGTCCAGCAAGGTCCAGAGAAACGGCAGGAAACGCAGATCGTGCAGCCCTGATTAGACTTACGTGATTTCCTGCCGGGATTCAGATCTCCGGTGCTCCGCCTGACGGCCGCATTGGAAAGGTTGTCCGAGCAGTACGAAACGGAACAGCGGCGGCAATCCGGACGGATCGAAGCGTTGCGAGAACGGGTCGAAGCCTTGCAGCGGCAAGTCGAGCGGCTGAGCGCGCGGGTGACGGACTTGACCGGATACTCCGGGACGTACGGCGCAGGGCCAGGGCGCAGATGGAGATGACGAAGAGGCTGCTGGAAAGGATTAGGCCGCGCGGGCCGGATCGGGATTCCGGGCCTAGCCGCTGATCTTCCGCGGTCGTGCTAGCTGAGCTGAGCTAGCGGACTCGTTCGAGGTCCAACGTAAACGGCGGGTCCTCAGCTATCGTAATCGTGCCTCGCAGTAGGTCCGCAGTCACAAGATTCCCGAAGAAGCTGCCGGTTATCGACTCTCCATAAAACGTCCACAGGAGCATCAGGTTTACCTGCGGGAAGGAGTGGGTGCCGCTTACCGTTCCGGTTGCAGAAAGCGACTCCCATTGAAGGCTGAAGGTCCCGGTAATGGCACCCGTCGAGGACTCCGAAAGGTCGGCGCTCCAGTTGGTGGCGGCTTCGCCGCTGCTCTCGACCCCGAACCAGCTTCCCGTCAGCGTGGGATCCTCCGGCCCCGTCTCCCCGCAGCCCAGCAGCATCCCGATCAAGGCTGTGACGCCAAGTGTGTTCGGGAATCGTCGGAAGCCTTCGGCTGCGGATTCCAAGGGGAACCTCCGAGCTGTCGTGGTCGAAAGCGGTTACATGCCGACCAGGGTAACACCCCGGGGAAATGGGATGCCCACTATGTGACCGGTCCAAGGGAGCGAGGGGAGGGGCAAACAATCCTGTTCTTGGATATTATTGGACAGCATGGACGTTCAAGGCCCCCACTCGCTCGGATCGACGCATCTCCGCAAGAGTGCCAGCAGCGCGCTACTGGCGATCGTCGCCCTGTGGGGCTGCTCGGACAACTCAACCTCCCCCAACCCGCCGGACCTTGGGCAGCCCCCGGCCTCTGTGGTGGTCTCCCCGAGCGAACTGACGTTCTCCGCTTTGGGCGATACGGCGACGCTCGCGGCGACGGTCTACGACGCCGCCGGCAACATCATCGCCAACGCGGAAGTCACTTGGGCAAGCTCCGACCCCGGCGTGGCCACGGTCACCGCGAACGGCCTCGTTGCGGCCGTCGGCAACGGCTCCGCATCCATCACCGCGACCGCGGGCTCGATCTCGGGCTCGGCGATGGCGACGGTCGATCGGATCCCCGCTTCGGTGGTGGTTTCCCCGAGCGAACTGACGTTCTCCGCTTTGGGCGATACGGCAACGCTCGCGGCGACGGCCTACGACGCCGCCGGCAACATCATCGCCAACGCGGAAGTCACTTGGGCAAGCTCCGACCCCGGCGTGGCCACGGTCGCCGCGAACGGCCTCGTTGCGGCCGTCGGAAACGGCTCCACGTCCATCACCGCGACGGCGGGCTCGGTCTCGGGTTCCGCGAGGGTGACGGTCGATCAGATTCCCGCCTCGGTGGTGGTTTCCCCGAGCGAACTGACGTTCTCCGCGCTCGGCGATACGGCGACGCTCGCGGCAACGGTCCACGACGCCTCGAACCACGTCATCGCCGACCCCCAAGTGACGTGGGCAAGCTCCGACGCCGGCGTGGCCACGGTCAACGCCAACGGCCTCGTTGCGGCGATTGGGAACGGCACGGCTCAAGTGACGGCGGCTTCCGGCTCCGTCGCCGGACAGGCCACGGTGCGCGTGGAGTCGCGCTCCGAGGGGGCGGATCGCGATGCGCTCGTAGCGCTGTACGAGTCCACCGGCGGCGACAACTGGACCGACAACACCAACTGGCTGAGCGACCTGCCGCTCGGAGAATGGCACGGGGTCGAGACAGACCGGCATGGCGGGGTCGTCGCCATCGACTTGCACCGGAATGCGCTTGCGGGTCCCATGCCCCCCGAACTGGGAAGCCTTGAGAGCCTGAAGGTTGTGGACCTTTCGTGGAACTCGCTGGAGGGAGCGATTCCGCCCCAACTCGCGAGCCTCGCCAAGCTGGAGGCGTTGTGGTTGGGCGGAAATCAACTCACCGGCCGCATTCCACCCGAGCTTGGCGATCTCGCCAACCTGACCCACCTGAGCCTCTTCCTGGGAGACTTCTCGGGGTCCATCCCGCCCGAGCTCGGCAACCTCAAGAAGCTCACATGGCTGGATCTGATCGATACCGATCTTGTCGGGATCGTCCCTCCGACGTTGATCGGGCTGCCGCTGAGATACTTCGGGTGGGACAGCTACGAGGGTCTATGCATGCCCGGAACCCCGTCCTTCGCCGACTGGGTTGCCGGCATCGAGGTGCACCGGGGGGGCAGTCAATGGGACGACTACTGCAACGGGCAGGACCGGGCGGCGCTGGAGTCCCTGTACCGCGCGGCGGGCGGCGACGTTTGGACGCGCTCGAACGGCTGGTTCGAGGGCGAAGAGGCCGGGTCGGACCGGTTGCCCGTCCCCGCGCTGGGCCGGTGGCACGGGATCTCGGCGGAAGATTCGCTCGGGCGCGTGACCGAAGTCGACCTCGCCGACAACGGGCTCTCCGGCGAGCTGCCGCTCGACGTGGGCGATCTGGCACTTCTGGCGTCGCTGCGGCTCGGCGGCAATCCCGGCCTTTCGGGGTTCCTCCCGCACACGCTGCCGCGCCTCTCGGCGCTCAGGGAGTTGCGCTACCCGGGAACGGATCTCTGCGTGCCGACGGAGACGTTTTTCCGCCGCTGGCTCGACGGCCTGGAGGTGCACGAGGGCACGGCTGAGGACTGCGCGCCCACGGCGGATCGGGAGGTGCTCCGGAGGCTCTACGACGCGCTGGGCGGAGAGCGGTGGTTCGACACCCGGAACTGGTTCACCGATGCCCCACTGCGTGAGTGGCACGGCGTGGATGCCGACGGCCAGGAGCGGGTCGTCGGCTTGGACCTTTCCCACAACGGCCTGCGCGGCGCCATCCCGCCCGACATCGTCGATCTTGACGCGCTGGCGTCGCTCAATCTCTCGGGCAACGATCTTTCGGATGGACCGATCCCACCCGAATTGGGGGGACTGGCCGACCTGGAATTTCTGGGTCTCTCCGGCATACTCGCGCCGGGCGCGATACCCGCCGAGCTTGGCAATCTCGCCCGGCTGCGGGAGTTGCGTATCTCGGGCAACAAGCTCACCGACGGGATTCCGTCGACGCTCGCCGACTTGACAGAGTTGATGCACTTGGACCTGTCCCACAACGGTCTGACCGGGCCGATTCCAGCGGGGCTCGCCGAACTCTCCCGCCTGGAAGAACTCCACCTTGAAGGCAACGGGCTGTCGGGGCCGCTGCCGGTCGGGCTCGCCGACCTCCCCAAGTTGTGGATTCTGGATCTGTCCGGCAACGCCTTCTCGGAGTCGATTCCGGCCGCTTTCGGGGGTTTCGCCAAGCTCGAATACCTGAACCTCTCCTACAACGAACTTTCCGGTCCCGTCCCGCCGGAGCTTGCCCGAATCGCGAGCCTGACCGAGTTGTTCCTGGGCAGCAACCGCCTGTCGGGTCCCGTCCCACCGGGCTTCGGCGACCTCGCGCGGCTGCGTTCGCTCGCCCTGACGGGCAACGCGGAGATGTCTGGGCCGCTTCCGGCCAGCCTCGCCAATCTCCGCGAGTTGTCCCACTTCCACGCGACCGGCACGGAGCTTTGCGCGCCCCCGGACGAGGTGCTGCTCGCCTGGCTGGACGCGCTGCTCACCCGGCGGGTACGGCGATGCGATTCCGTGGCTGCGGCGGCCTACCTTACCCAAGCGGCCCAGTTCATCGAGCTTCCCGTCGCGCTGGTTGCGGGCGAGGAGGCCCTGCTGCGCGTCTTCCCGACGGCGGCGCGCGCCAACTCCGAGCGCATTCCGGGCGTGCGCGCCGCCTTCCATCTCGACGGATCGCTCGTCCATTCGGTGGACATTCCCGGCAAGCCGGGTCCGATCCCGACCGAGGTGTACGAGGGGTCGCTGGCCCGTTCGGCCAACGCGCCGGTTCCCGCGGAGATCGTCCAGCCGGGGCTTGAGATGGTGATCGAGATCGACCCGGAGGGCACGCTCGACGCGGACCTCGAGGTCGCGCGGCGGATCCCGGAGACGGGAAGGCTGGCGGTCGAGGTGCGGGAGATGCCGCTGTTCGACATCACCTTCATCCCCTTCCTGTGGGAGGCGGATCCGGACTCCGCCGTCATCGCGCTCACCGCCGGCATGGAGGCCGATCCTGCGGGCCACCCGATGCTGGGGCCGACGCGGACGCTTCTTCCCGTGGGAGACCTCGTGGTGACGGCCCACGCTCCCGTCGTGAGTTCAAGCAACGAAGCGAGCAACCTGATCGGGCAGGTCCAGGCGATCCGCGCCATCGAGGGCGGGAGCGGCTACTACATGGGCCTGTTGTCGGGAGAGTTCTCGGGAGCGGCGGGCATCGGCAACCTGGGCCGAAGGACCGCCTACTCGGTCACCAGTTCCTCGGTCATCGCGCACGAGTTCGGACACAACCTGTCGCTCCAGCATACGCCGTGCGGCCGACCGATGGGCGTGGATCCCGCGTATCCGTACCCCGGTGCCTCGCCCGGGATCTGGGGGTACGACTTCAGCGGGGGCGGACGGCTGGTGCCGCCGGACGAGTACAAAGACCTGATGTCCTACTGCTCGCCCTACTGGATCAGCGACTTCAGCTTCGAAAAGGCGCTCCGCTACCGCCTGCACAGCGAGGGCCTGCTCAACGCGACGCGGGCCGCGCGGCCCGCCACTTCGCTCCTCGTCTGGGGCGGCGTGGACTCCCTTGCGGCGCCCTACCTCGAACCCGCGTTCGTGCTCGAAGCCCCGCCCGCGATGCCGGAAGCATCCGGCAGCCACCGGATCACGGGGCGATCGCGCGACGGCGGCGAACTCTTCTCCATGAGCTTCGCCATGCCCCGGGCCGAGGACGGCGATGGAGGATCGAGCTTTGCCTTTGCGGTGCCCGCGCCGGTTGCTTGGGCCGGAGATCTGGCCAGCATCACGCTGTCGGGACCGGGCGGCTCGTTCACCCTCGACGCGAACCAGGACCGGCCCACGGTCATTCTCCGCGACCGGGCCACCGGCCAGGTCACCGGCTTCCTCCGCGACGCGCCAGCTGCAACCGCCGCGGCGGACGCCGACACCGGGGCCGGACCCGCGCCCCGCGTGCTCTTCAGCCGGGGGATCCCGGATCCGGGTGCCTGGAGACGTTGAGGAACGCCCCCGTGGCGGGCAGTCCGGAATCCGCTCCTTGCCTGCGGCGGTTGAGTCCGGTCTCTTCCATGGCCGGATCCTGCTCCTGCTCGACGCAATCGGAAACGCGGCGCAGAACCGCCGCACTCAAAGAGTGTTGCTCGTGAGACGGAAGAAGGTGCGTATGGGCAAGACGGCTGTATCAAGTCCACGGGCGGTCCGTGGCGGTGAGCAGAACGACAATGTCTCGGTCATAGGGCCGGGGACGCAGATACTCGGCGGCCTCAACTGCGAGGAGGCGGTTCGCGTTTACGGCAAGGTGGAAGGCCCCGTCCGCATGTCGGCCTCCATCGTCGTCGGCAAGGGCGGACGGGTGATGGGCGACGTCGAGGGCCGTGAAGTCGCGGTGGCGGGCACCGTCCTCGGAAACATCGTCGTCGAGCAACGCTTGGAACTTCGCGAGACCGGTCGGATCAAGGGCGATATCCGGGCCGGGCGGATGAAGATGGATCAGGGCGCTCGGTTCGAGGGCCACCTTCGCGTGGGCAACGCCGCAGCCGATGGGGCGGCGAGTTCCGGACCTCGGCAAGGACTCGTGGAGACGAAACGAAGAAACGAGGCTGGCTGAGACCCCCACGCTTGTCCGGCCCGGCCACCGTCGGACAGCCTGAAAACCGTCCGCCGACTTCCGATGCCGTCGCGTGCAATCCCGCTCATTTCTGCATATCTTAAGTGATACGTAGACAACGTAATGCAATGTAAACCATTGGCATAGAGTGCTTTACAAGAGAATATATGGTTCCGGCGGGATCGACCCGGTCACGCTGTTCGCGTGCAGCACAAGCCGCTCCAGATTGACGAGCCCACCTAGCTCCGAAGGGATCGGGCCGGTCAGGCCATTGAATTGCAGTAATAGCACCTTCAGATTGGCGAGCCCCCCCAACTCCCGCGGCATCGGGCCAGTCAGGTCGTTTTGGAGGAGAGCCAGTTGCTCCAGGTTGGCGAGGCTGCCCAGTTCCGGCGGGATCGGACCCGTGAGTTCGTTGCAGCAGAGATTGAGCTTCGTCAGGTTGGCGAGGCTGCCCAGTTCGGCCGGGACTAATCACGACAAATGTAATCGGCAGCGCCACTTTGCTTTACGTCGTATCCAGTTCGGTTGTGTATCACTTTGAATATACAAATATGACCCGGAACACACCGGACGGAAGTGGACGGCGGCGGACGTGAACCTTCCACCGAACCGTGGGCTCGACCGCTGCGGGTGCACCCTCGACGTCGACCGGGGCAACCGCCGAAGCATCCCCCGTTTCGCCTCCATCGTGGCGGGGACGGGAAGCGGTGAGGCGGTTCATCCTACCACGTCTCTCTCCGGCGCGCGACCCTGGCCTTTGAGCCCGGCGGCGCGAGATTACCTTACGGTTGATGGGCCTTCGGTCGGAGGTGGGGAGCCGACCGTCCAAGACCACTTTGGTGAGGAATCGACCCGTGACGCTCGAACACTGGACCGCCAACATGGGGAACTACTGCCTTTCGGATCGCGCCGAGGTGGTCGACGAGGTGACCCCCGCGTATGGACGGCTGATCGCGGGGGCGGGCGCGCTCGGCGTTCCCGCGCCGTTGCGGGCGCGGGACGATGCGTGGCAACTGGAGGTGCTCGCGCATCCGCACGGCCCGCGCGTCCTGCGGGCGTGCATCCTTGCCCCGGACGGGCGGCCTGCGGTGTCGGTGGCGGTGGCGGAAGGCGGTGGCGACGGCGCGCGGCACGCATGGCGCGAGACCGTTGCGGCGTCCGCCTGGTTCATCGAGGGATGCGACCTCGCGGAGTTCCGCGACCCTCCGGACGGTCCGTGGCTGATGGGAGCCTTGCAGGACGGGCTGGACGGCCATCCGGAGGCTTTCGAATGGCTGGGGGCCGTCCTCCCGTACATCGGGTGGGCGTTTCTGGACAGCCTCTCGACGATCACGATAGCATGAACCGGCCCGCCCGCCGGTTCCACCGACGCACCCTCAGCGGCTCGGCCCGGCATCGCGATCCGGCCCGCGCGTGGGCGGCCTTGTCACCAGCCGCGTCCGCGCGGTCTCGCGACGCCAGATGTCTCGTAATACTCGGTCAAGCCGGTCACTCGCTCGTCGAGCCGCTCGATTCGCCGCCTCAAGGTGGCGTTCTCCTCGGTCTGCCGCTCGACTTGCCGCCGCAAGGCTTCGACCTGTTCGGATTGCCGCCGCCGTTCCGTTTCGGACTGCCCGGACAACCTCTTCAAGGCCTCCGTCAACTGCCCCTCCAACTCGGTCATACAGTTTCCTCGCTCTCTTGATGGCCTTCAGACAGGCCGTCCGCGCCAAGTCCAGCGCGGTTTGTCCAGCGTCCCCGACGGCCGCACCACGGCCTGCTCGTCCTCGATCTTCGGCAGCGCGATCCTCCAAGCGACCATCTCGATTCTCGCGAGAGTCCGCCGGGTCTCCGCGATATCGCAGTCCAATTCGGCCACCGTCTTGATCCGGGCTTGGATGCTCCTCGACCACCACCGCATCGTCGCCCAGCTTCCGGCGGAGATGCCGAGCAAGCGGTTCAGGCCGAAGATCAGCGGCTTTGGCCAAGCCTTCAGCGGCAACGTGTGCATCCGTGCGGCCGCCTCCGCGGTATCGCGCCCGATGGTACGCAGCGCGTTCCTCGCGGCGCGCCGCGAGTTCCCGGCGCGCCGAGCGCGCTCGCTCGCGGTCAACTTCCCTGTCTCCCCGCGTCCGCTCTCCAGCCGCCTCCTCAGCCGCTCGGTCGAATCGTCCGGGCTGGAAGTCAAAGGCGTACAGCCGTCCCTTCAGCCGCCAACGGTCGCCAGTCTCCGGGTCCATCGCGGTCAGGTAGTCCTTGCCTTGGCGCGGCACTTCCAAGCCCGCCTCCCGCAGCGCGGCGACGACATCGAAGCGATCCTTCACCGCGCCGTGCTCGACGCGCTGGATCAGGTAGTCCCGGATCAGGTTGCGGGGGGAGGATTCGAGCCGGAGCCCGGCCCGCAGTCGCGCCGCCTCGATGTACGCGCGGTGTCCGGGCTGCTCGACCCTGGCTCGGGCCGGATCGTCCGGACGGCCCCAGCCGTGCTCGTGGTTGAAGGCGTCGCGGAGCGGGTCGAACGTTCTCCGCCAGCCCGGAGGGGCAATGTTGAGGCTGCGCCCGGTCTCAAGGTCGCATCGCGCGGCGAGAACGTGGACGTGGGCGCCGCCGCCCTCCTCTCGGTGGAGCACCGCCGCCCACGCGTAGCGGTCCGGTTCGAGCCCCGCCCACGCCGTCTCCTCGAAGGCGTCCAGAACCGCGCCGATCTGTTTGTCGGTCGGTTCGTCCTCCGGCGCCCACGCGATCACGCCGGAGGTGTACCTGTGCTCGAACCCCAGGGCGTCCGCCACCGACGCCACCCGGTGGGGATCGCCACGAAGGACCTCGACGCCTTCGCGCGGTTTCCCGGCCGCGTCCCGCTCCCCGAGGAGGTATTTGGCCGCAGCCCGCGCCGATCCGGTTCCGCGCGCCAAGAACTTAATGTGCATCGGCTTCCGGGCTCTCGGCGGGATCCAAAGCGCCGAGCGCGCGGTCGATGGCGACTAGATGGGCGATCACCTCGACGGCCTCGATGGCCTCCTTGTGGGTATTCGCCCAGCGTGCGATCTGGTTGAGGTTGTTCCCGAGGCGCGCCAGTTCGCGGGTGCGCTCGCGCTCGACCTCGGCGTGCGGCACGGTCCACGTGCGGACCCGGCCAATCGACCGGCGCACCAGATCCGACAGGGTCAAGCCCGCCGAGCGCGCCTTGGCGTGCCATTCGGCACGCTCCGCCTCGGAGGCGCGGACCTTCACCCAGACGGCGCGTCCGGCGCTCACGGCGCGCCGTTTCCGTTGTGGGGGTCACAGGGGGCACGGCCCCCCGCCAGCCCCTGCCGGGGACTCGCGGAGCGTGGCCCCAAAGGGTGGGCTGGCTCTCCCGCATTAGCGGGCCAAACCGTCCTTCGGAGCGCGGAATCCGGGGTCGTCGGAGTCGCCATGACGTGAAGTCAGGGGACCGTTTCGGGCGGTGTCAACCACGTCCTAAGTGGCTATGTCCAACGAGTTCCAGAGCCGTCCAGAAGTCGGGGCGGCCTCCGCCAGCGGCACCTCCATCGCGGGGCAGACCGAGGTTCCGTCCCGAAGTGCCGAGAACAGCCGTCGGTGCGTTGAACCCAGAACCTCCACCCGCAGAACGGCTCTGCCAAAGAACCGCAGCAGGGTGCGACGCGCCCGGTCCGGGCGTAGGTTGGAAGCCCTCTGCGTTACGGACGCGAGCATCGCCGACCGACCTGACTCGCACCCGACATCCGACCACCGCCCAACCCAAGACCGACCACCGCCCATGTACCAGACCGGCCACACGATTGAGCAGACCCTCGATCAAATCCACAAGCGCGACCTCGTGCTCCCCGCGATTCAAAGGGAATTCGTCTGGCGTCCAGAGCAGATCTGCCGACTCTTCGACAGCCTGATGCAGGGGTTCCCGTTCGGAACGTTCCTCTACTGGAAGGTGTCTCCGGAGAACAGCGACAAGTTCAACTTCTACGGCTTCGTGCTCGACTACCACCAGCGCGACAACCGGCACTGCCCGCCGCTTCCGACTATGCCAAACACGGCGCTCACGGCGGTGCTCGACGGGCAGCAGCGCCTGACGGCTCTCAATGTCGGGCTGCGGGGAAGCATGACATGGAAGCTGCCGCGCCTTTGGTGGAACAACCCCAAGGCCTTCCCGAAGCGACATCTGTACTTGGACCTCTTGTGGAACGCCGGAGAGGAGGAGGACGAGGGGACCGAGTATCGCTTCAGCTTTCGCCGCGAGAAGGCAACCCACCAGCGCAAGGCCGCATCTGGCACCGTACCCGAATGCTGGTTCCGAGTCGGCGACGTGCTGTCGATGGACGGTGGGCCACCGATGGTGCGGTGGCTCAACCAGCGCCTCGACCAGCAGTTCGTGGACCATGCCTACGAGACGCTCGACCGGCTTCACAGCGTGGTCCGCAAGGACCACTTGGTCGCATACTACGAGGAGAGGAGACAGACGCTCGACGATGTCGTCCAGATCTTCATCCGCATGAACGACGGCGGCACGCCGCTCTCGCATTCCGACCTGCTCTTGTCGATCGCGGTCGCGCAATGGACCACACACGACGCCCGCGAGGAGATTCACGAACTCGTCGACGCGCTGAACCGGATCGGACTGGGGTTCTCCTTCTCGAAGGATCTGGTTCTCAAGGCCGGACTGATGCTGAGCGACATCGGGAGCGTGGGGTTCAAGGTGGACAACTTCAACCGCGAGAACATGGCGATCCTCGAGGAACAGTGGACGTCCATCAAGTCGGCGCTCACGCTGACGGTTCAACTGATCGCGGGCTTCGGCTTCAACCGGGCGACGCTGACGGCGCACAATGCGATTCTACCCGTCGCATACTACCTGTACCGGAGCAAGCGCACGGAATCGTTCCTGAGCCACAGTGGGCACGAGGACGACCGCCAGAGGATCCGCGGCTGGCTGATTCGTAGTCTGCTTAAAAGCGGCGTCTGGGGGAGCGGTCTCGATACCTTGCTCACAGCACTGAGGAAGGTGATCCGCGAAGACGCGACCCAAGGATTCCCCGCCGCCAGGCTTGGTGAGGAGATGGCCCGTCGGGGCAGAGAACTCGTGTTCAACGATGACGAGGTCGAAGAACTCGCTGACACGGAGTACCGCAGCCCGCGAGTCTTCGCGCTTCTCTCGCTCATCTTCCCCGTCGTGGATCCGGGGGAGCTTTTCCATGTGGACCACATCTTCCCCGTCGCGCAGTTTAGCAAGCGCAGGCTGCGCGATGCGGATGTTCCAGAGCAGAAGATCGAAGTATTCCGTGACCGTGCTAACCGGCTCGGCAACCTCCAGCTCCTGCCGGGCCCGGTGAACACGGAGAAGAGTGCGGCGATGCCGGCCAAGTGGTTGGCTCGGGCGTATCCCGACGAAGGACGGCGGCGGTCACACGTTCGCGACCATCTATTGGGTACCGTTCCTGAGGAAATGACGGGGTTCGTCGAGTTCTACGACGCGAGAAGGACGCGCTTGGTCTCGGAAATCAAAAGGCTGCTGGGTGGAGGGGGTTCGGGGTGAAGGAAAACCGCTAAGCGACAACGTGGCGCGAAGTCCCAATACTCCGTTCGGCGATCCTGACCTCGGACTCGACATCATCACTCGCCGCAGGAACAGCCCTAGGTCCCGTGTCGGATGATGCCCGACCTCGCATTCTAGCTGTTTGCGCGTGCGATGTAGTTGCCCCACGCCTGCATGACTTCGGCGCGGCGTGTCAGCAGGTCGGATCGCTGATACGCCTGAACGACTTGGCTTCTCGGGACGTGGGCAAGGCAGGCTTCCGCGACCTCGGCCGGGACGCCCGACTCGGCCATCCACGACCGGGCGCTCGACCGGAATCCGTGCAGTGTCGAGGCGACCCCGGCCCGCTTGAGCACCCTGAGAGGCGCTTTCGGCGGCAGCGGTCCGCCGGTCCGCGACGGAAACACCAGCGGCGATTCGCCCGACAGCTTGCGCGCCCGTTCGAGCACATCGAGGGCGCCCGTGCTGAGCGGGACCGCGAACTCGCGGCCCGCCTTCATCCTCTCGGCCGGGATCGTCCATGTCGCCGCGTTCATGTCGATCTCGTCCCAAAGCGCGCCCCTCGCCTCGCCCGGTCGAACGGCGGTGAGGACGATCAGTTCGACGCACAGGGCCGCCGAAGGGTGCGTGTCGGTGGTCCGTCGAACCGCTCGGAGCGCGGCGGCGACCTCCGCGTGCGGGAGCGCCCGGTGGTGGGTTGTCGTGTGGCCGTTCGCCTTCGGCAGCGCAACGACCGCCCGGTCCACCGGGTTGTCCGCCCGGTAGTTTCGACCGATGCACCAGCGGAAGACGGCGGTGATCCGGTGCTGAGCCTTCCGCGCGGCGGCGGGCTTCGAGTTCCAGATCGGCGCGAGACACGCGAGCACGTCCGCGCTCTCGATCCGGTCCACCCGCTTGTCGAGGAGCGGGGCGGCATGAAGGCGGAACGTGGATTCCCACTGCTCGGGAAGCGGACTCCCGGCCTTCCAAGACTCCCGGTGGAGCTTGATCGTCCGCTCGGCGGCCTCGGCAAATGTCGGAACGCCACGCCCGCGCGGGTCCTGGCCCAAGAGGACGCCCCGGCTGTTGTCCAATGCCTTCTGGCGGGCCTCGGCGAGCGTCACCTCGGGATACGGCCCGAGTCCGATCGAGGTTAGCCGCCCCTCGATCCTGACGCGCTGACGCCATGTCTTGGTGATCCTGCCATCGCGTGTCCGGTGGACGCGAAGGCTCAGCCCGCGCCCGCCCCGTCCGTCGCCGTAGACGCCGGGCCGGTTGACCGTCCGCACGAACGCGGCGGAGAGTGTCCTCGGTCGCTTCATGGTGGGGTTCCTTCTTTGTGGTGTATCACTCAATGCAGCACTACACCGGGAAGAATACACCGGATGGCAATGGACGGCAAGGGACGGTAGAGCGCCGGGGATACCACAGAACACGTTGTCCAATAACGTGTTATGGCCTACTCAGTAGACCTTGGTGGATTACACTGGAACATGTGTGCCGAGTTCGGCCGGAATCGTGCCTGCCATGCTCTGATGGCCGAGGTTCAACTCGGCGACACGGCCAAGGTGGTCGACGTCCACGCCCGCCCATTCTCCCAGTGGGGCTTCGGTCAGCCAGTTAAAGGGGAATCTCCAGTTGGGCCCGCTGGTTGCGTCATAGAGCGCGACCAGGATCTCGCGGTCCGACAGCGGTGGGCATTCTCTTCCCGTGCCCTCACGCGATGGAATGCTCTTCAGCCATTCCTGGAACCGATCTCCAGTCGGTGCGCACAGCCCCGTATCCGCATAGTGCAGTTCCCGCATGGGCAGTCCGGCCAGTGAAGATGGAAGTCTCCCCGAGAGGCCGTTGCCGCCGATCCGCAATGCGGTCATCTGGTCCAGAAGGCCGAGAGTGGGCGGGAGCCTCCCGGACAGCCCGTTGCGGGCCAGATCGAGCGTCGTGACGCGGCCGAGGGAATCGGTGACGACTCCGTACCTTTGGTCCAGTGTGCCACCCGCGAGCCATCCGTCGGATCTGGTCCATCCTGAGCCGCCAGTGGACAGGTAGAGAGACTTGAGCGTCGTATTGTCGATCTCGTTGCACGAGCTCAACCTCTCGACGTCCTGCCGTTCGATTCCTTGTAACCATGTGGCGAAGATCGAGGTCCCCGGTCGACAAAGGGATGCGTTTCCGCCCAGGTAAAACCACCGGAGGCGATCCACTCGCACGATGCCCGGTGGGACCGGACCTGAAAGCTGGTTCCGGCTCAGCAAGAGCAAGCTCAGCCGCGTAAGACTGGCGAGTTGGGGTGGGATCTGGCCCGTGAGCTGGTTGGCCCCAAGGTCTAGCTCACGCAATCTGACCAGCCTGGCGAGTGCGGACGGTATGGTGCCCGTGAGCCGGTTGTATCCCAGGTCGAGCTGGTCCAGGCGCGTGAGGTTGCCCAGTTCGGGTGGGATCGAGCCCGACAGTTCGTTGCCACCCAAGTTCAGCTGTGCGAGCGCCGTAAGATCGCGCAGCTCCGGGGGGATCGGGCCGTTCAGACGGTTGTTGAAGAGGGTAAGCCGTTCGAGATTGGTCAGCCCGCCCAGCTCCGGCGGGATCGGGCCCGACAGTTCGTTGTCGTAAAGGTGTAGTTCTTGGAGTGTTGCAAGACTGCCCAGTTCGGGCGGGATCGGGCCCGACAGTTCGTTGTCGGCCAGGTGCAGGCGTTCGAGTGCCGAGAGATTGCCCAGTTCCGGCGGAATGGGGCCGGTCAATCCATGTCGTATCGACCGGCCAGCCTCGCTGTCCCACTCACCCGCGAGATCAAGACCTGTTACTCGCCCCACCGTATCCGTTTCCACCCCATACCACTCTGCCAGCGGCGCATCGGTCAGCCAGTTCTCGTTGTTGGTCCAGTTCGGTCCGCCGGCGGCTTCGTAAAGGGCTACCAACGTCGCCCGGTCCGGGTGCTCTACGGTAATCTCGGCCACCGTCACCGCCGCCGTCCCCGACGCCGAACCCGACGTCGCGGTGATCGTAACACTCCCGTTCGACGCCGCCGTGGCCACCCCGGACGCGTCCACCGTTGCGACCGAGGCGTCGCTGCTCGCCCACGCGACCGACGCGCCCGCCATCACCTGTCCGTTCTGGTCGCGTACTTCGGCGGTGAACCGTGCCGTTTCGCCAAGGGCGCTCAGTGCGGCCGAGGCCGGGTTGACCGTTACGGTGGTGGCCACGGGAGCCGGGGGAGGAGGCGGCGGCGCGACGGCGCCATCGCCGCAGGACAGGACCAGCACGGCGGTGCCGGCGATGGCTATGGCGGGGATCGCCAGGCGCGCGGTGCAACGTCCCGATACCGTCATCGTCCAGCTGTCGGCGCATGTGCCTTCGCACACGGCCGTTTTCCCGGATCTCGCCAATTGCATGTCTGCTTTTTCCCCGTACAGCGAGCTTGGCGATGCGGATCTCGTTTCCCATCCGCTTCGTGCTCGATCCGTCATAATCCACTGCATATATGCGATCAAATCACGATCTAATGGCCAACAGACATGACGATACCGTGATCGACGAGCGTCCCGCAAGGAATGGTCTCATGGTGCGGGCACGGGTGAGCACGCCGCGCGTGGGAACAGATCGGCCATGAGCATGCTGGATGCCCGCGACAACGAGCGGCGGTCGTATCTGGAGCTGGCCGACGCGTTGCGCAGTCACGGAGCGGCGGCACGATCCGACCTCGCGGCACTGTGGAGACGCGTTGTCTTCAGCGTCCTCATCTCCAATACCGACGACCATCTGCGGAACCACGGATTCCTCTACGAGATCGGAAAGGGTTGGCGACTCTCACCGGCCTACGATCTGAATCCCGTGCCCACGGACGTGAGCCCCCGGGTCCTCACGATGTACATAGACGAATTCGATGGCACTGCCTCGCTCGATCAGGCGCTGGCCACCGCGGAGTACTACGGCCTGAACCCGAAGCAGGCGAGGCGGATTGCGGGCGCCGTGGGGAAGGCGGTTTCCGGGTGGCGAGAGGTGGCCACGCGACTCGGCGGTGGCCGACGGGAAATCGATCGCATGGAGTCGGCTTTCGAGCACGAGGACCTCGCGCGGGCTCGCGGGCCGGAGTAATGGCGGCCGGACTCAGTCCCCCTCGCCCCCACCTCCCCGCCGCGTCATCCCCTCGACCGTCGTCGATGCCGCCATGTGGCCGATCACGTTGGCCGCGGAACGGAACACGTCCGGCACGCGGTCGATCCCGAGCAGGATGCCGAGCCCGGCAATGGGCACTCCCACCACGTTGAGCGCCGGCACGAGCGACACGATGCTGGCGCTGGGCACCGGCGCGACCGTCATCGAGGCCAGGAAGATCGCCAGGACCGCCGCCGCAATCAGCCCGGCGTCCAGCGGCACACCGTACATGGCAGCGAGGAAGACCAGCGATGAGGCCTGAAACAGCGCGCTGCCCGGGCGGTTGATCGACGCGGCCAGCGGCAGGACCAGCGTGAAAGTGCGCTTCGACAGGCCGAGCTTCTCCGCCTCCTGCAGCATCATCGGCAGCGTGCCCACAGATGTCGTCGTGGTGAATCCCACCGTGTACGAGCCCACAGTCCCCCGGATGAAGCGAGCCGGTCCCACGCCGCCGAGGATCCGGACCAGCGGCAGCAGGACGAAGCCCTTCAGGATGAAGAGGCCCACCACCACGGCGACGATGAAGACAGCGAGGTTCTGCAGCATCGCGAGCCCGGTCTGCGCGATCACCGGCGCGGCGAGACCGAACACGCCCACGGGCGCCGTCCAGAGGATCCAGGTCATCAGCTTGATGAGGGCGTCGCCGAGCGTTTCCACGAACGACGTGAGGGTCTGCTGCTTCTCCTTGGGCAGGGTAGTCGTGGCCGCCCCGAGGAGGACGACGAAGATGAGGAGGGGGAGAAGCGCGCCGTCGGCGGCGACCTCGACCGGGTTGCGCGGCACCAGGTTGACCAGGAAGTCGACCACGCCCGGCGCAGCGGTTTCCAGCTCGGTCCCGGTCGTGGGCGGCGGCACCGGCGCCGTGAAGTTCAGCGCGAAGCTCGTCAACCCCATCCCGATCAGGATCGCGGGCAGCGTGGTCACCCAGAAGAACCCGACCGCCAGGCCCCCGAGCCGGCCCAGTTCACGCAGATTCGCGATCCGCCCCACGCCCACGAAGACGACCGCCGCCACCAGCGGGATCACGACCATTTGAATCGCGCGCAGGAAGACCTGGCCGAGCGGTTCGGCGGCCTCGGCCATCCACAGCAGCGTCGGAGAACCGGTCGCGGAGGCGGCGATCCCGAGACCCAGTCCGAGAGCGAGCCCGATGAGAATGGCGCGGGTGTTCACGCGAGAATGGCTTGTGTGTTCACGTAGCTGTCGCCGCCGCTCCGGATGGGGGGATGGGTCGTAAGTACAACGCGCGTCGGGGAAGTCGGCAATCTGGATCCGATGCCCGAAAGGGGCAACCGTCGAGGACCGGCCATGGCGCTGCAACTGCCGCATCCGGGTTGCCATCCCATCCCGCGCGGTCCACAGTCAGATCTTCCCAGAAGCGGCCCGTGCCGGAGCGATTGGATGAGGTTGTCCGTGGCCAACAGGATCGCAGTGCTTCCGTGTCTGACCGTTCTGTGCCTCATTGCCGCGGTTCCCGATGCGGCCAATGGCCAGGAGGTCCGCGGCAGGCTCGTCGACGCCGCTGGCGGAAGCGGGATCGGAGGCGCGATGGTGAGCTTGGAAGACCGAGACGGCCGAAGGATCGGTCAGGTTCTCACGCGCACCGAAAGCGGCCTGTTCGAGCTGCGGATACCGGGACCTGGCGAGTACCGTGTCAGGGCCGAGCGCATCGGCTACGCCTCGACTCTCTCCGACTACTTCAGCGTGGCTTCCACGGACACGCTGACAATCGAGTTGGCAGCTCGGATCGAGCCGATCAGCCTGACGGGGATCGAAGCGGAGGCGGACCGCCGGTGCCGCGTGCGGCCTGAAGAGGGCCTGGCCGTCGCCCGCGTGTGGGAGGAGGCGCGGAAGGCCCTGGCGGCAGCCGCATGGACCCGGGAGCGTGGACTCTATCGCTATGAGATGCTCACGATCCGACGCCGGCTGGACGCCAGGGGCCGCAGAGTGGAGCGGGAGGACCGGGACTATCTGGAGGTGTCGGCCCCGACCCCCTACGAGTCCCGTCCCGCCGACTCGTTGCTGGCCGAGGGATTCGTGCGGCTCTCGGACCAGGGTGTGGTGTTCTGGGGGCCGGACGCCGATGTGCTGCTTTCCGACTACTTCGTGGACACACACTGCTTTCGACTCAGGCCGGGTGAGCGTCGGCAGGGAGAACTGTTAGGCCTGGAGTTCGAGCCGATCCCGGATCGGGACGTGGCGGAAGTTGCCGGGACAATGTGGCTCGACCCGGTCTCGGCGCACCTGAGACGTCTGGATTTCCGGTACGTCAACCTCAACGTTCCCGCACGGCTCATGAGGGCCTCTCCGGGCGGCAGCGTGGAGTTCACTACGCTGCCCAATGACACGTGGATCGTCCCCTCCTGGCACCTGCGCATGTTTCGGCCGGATCCCGCAGCTACCCTGGCGGCAATCATCATGGAGCATGGTGAGGTGCTCCGGGTTCGTGATCAGCAGGGCGTGGTCTTCGAGGGTGACAGGGGCGGCCGCATTGTGGGCACCGTCTTCGACAGTCTGCGTGCCGGGCTGCCTGGGGCTCGCGTGTTCCTCGACGGGGAAGGGACGGACGTGGTCACGGACGCCGACGGCCGTTTCGAAATGACCCACCTCGGTCCCTGGACGTACACGGTCCATTTCAACCACCCCTACATGGAGCGACTTGGGTACCAGCCCGAACCGGTGGACGTGGAGATGGGATCGGACCCGTCCAGTCCGGTCCGGGTGGACTTCGAGGCGCCTCCGATGGATGAGGTGCTCGACGATGTCTGTGGCGGTGTGGGGCAGCCGGGACCAACGCAAGCCGCGGACGGGCGAATTGTCTGGTACGAGGGTGTGCTGACCATGGCCGTAACCGATTCGGACGGGAATCCGGTCGCGGATGCGGGCGTGCTGGCCGTGACCGCCGCTCCCGGGGCGGAGGATCTTGAGGAAGGCGGCCACCGGATCCTTGGCAGGACCAGCGATTCGGGACTCTACCGGATGTGTTGGGTGCCGGTGGACTTGCCGCTGGAGTTGGTGGCGCTGAGCCGTGGCGAGGGGTTCGACCGCGACGCCTTCGAGGATGGGGCCGCGCTGGCCGATCTCTTCCCCGGCAGAGTTCGGCGGATCACCATCGCCCGGGAGGCACCACACCGAACCCTCGTGTTGCGAATCGAGACCAGGTAGGTCGTGTAGCAACACCGGCGGGGGGTGTGCACTCCCGCGACGTGCGCGTGGACTTGGCAGTGCGCTGTGTGGACCGTGGCGGAACGCATGTGCGGAGAGGTTGCCTTCCCGCCCCCGTCGGCCCCAACCTCATCCTGAAGCGACCACCCATGCAGGAGTGCACCACGATGGACCCGCGCCCCACCTCGCGCCCACGCGCCGCCCACGCCACGCAACCACGCCTCCACCCTCACCGCAGGCTCGCCCGCACACCACATCCGAGCCGTCCGATCGCGGCGATCGTCGCCCTTGCGGCCGTCTTCGCCCTCTTATCCCCCCAGCCCGCCGCCGCCCAGGAGCAAACCGGCCGCCTGACCCCGGAGCTGTATTTCGAGTGGGAGGAAGTGCGTCCGTTCCTGCTCGCGGGCGGGATGGGGCCGCAGATTTCGCCCGACGGCCGCCAGGTGCTGTACGAGCGGCGGCACATCGACAAGATGAAGGACCGCTGGGTGTCGGAGTTGCACATCGTCGGTGCGGACGGCGAGCGGCCCCGGCGACTGACGGACGGCGGCAGCGCGGTGTGGGCTCCGGACGGCGGGCGGATCGCGTTCGTGCGTGCGGACGGCGATGGCGCGCCGCAGATCTTCGTGCGCTGGATGGACGCGGAGGGGGCGGAGACGCAGGTGAGCCATCTGACGCACGGCCCGGGCGGTCTGACGTGGTCGCCCGACGGGGAGACGCTGGCCTTCTCGATGATGGTGCCTTCCGAGCCGGAGTGGACGGTGACGATTCCGGGTCGGCCCGAGGGGGCGGAGTGGACGGTGGAGCCGAAGGTCGTCACGCGGCCCAACTACCGCCGCGACTACGTGGGGTATACCGACGGCGGGTACCGGCACATTTTCGTGCTTCCGGCCACGGGCGGCACGCCGCGCCAGCTGACCGACGGCGACTGGAACCATGGGGCGCCGGTGTGGTCGGCCGACGGTTCCGAGATTTTGTTTTCGGCGTTGCGCGAGGATGACGCGGACTACCGTTTCCGCGAGTCCGAGATCTACGCCGTTTCGGTGTCGTCGGGGGCGATTCGGCAACTGACGACCCGCGCGGGGTCGGATCACTCGCCGGTGCCGTCGCCGGATGGCCGCCTGATCGCGTATCTGGGCCACGACGAGACCGACGACGCCTACTACGCCGACAACATCCATGTGATGAACGTGGACGGGAGCGGCGTGCGTGAGATCGCGACGGACCGCGACCGCGATCCCTCCGGGCTGCGGTGGGCTGCGGACGGCAGCGGGGTCTACTACAACGCGCCGGACGGTGGTGCGGAAAACCTGTACTTCGCGCCGCTCGACGGACCGGTGCGGCAGATCACCGAGGGCGAGCACTACCTGACGGTCTATTCGATGGCGGGCGGCGGCATGGCTGCCGGGGTGCTCTCCAGCGCGCACGAGCCCGGCGATGTCGTCGTCTTCGACGTGGCCGCGGGCGGCGAGATCAGCACGATCACCGACGTGAACGGCGACATCCTTGCCGGCGTCGAGCTGGGCGAGGTGGAGGACGTCTGGTACGAGTCATCGGACGGCCTGGAGATCCAGGGCTGGATCGTGAAGCCGCCGGGGTTCGACCCGTCGAGGAAATACCCGCTGATGCTCGCGATTCACGGGGGGCCGCACGGCCGCTACGGCTTCGGGACGCCGTACATGTGGTACGAATGGCAGCTCGAGGCGGCGAGCGGGTACGTCGTGCTCTACACCAACCCGCGCGGCAGTTCCGGCTACGGGAGCGAGTTCGGCAACGAGATCGAGAACGCCTACCCGGGCATGGACTACGACGACCTGATGGCGGGTGTCGACGTGGTGCTGGAGCGCGGCTACATCGACGAGCAGAACATGTTCGTCTACGGGTGCAGCGGAGGGGGCGTGCTGACGGCGTGGGTCGTGGGCCACACCGACCGCTTCGCGGCCGCCTCGTCCGAGTGTCCGGTCACGAACTGGTTCTCCTTCGTGGGCACGACGGATGGCCTTGGCTGGTACAACAACTTCGAGAACCTTCCCTGGGAGGACCCGAGCGAGCACCTGCGCCGCTCACCGCTCATGTACGTGGGCAACGTCACGACGCCGACGCTGCTGATCACCGGCGAGGGCGATCTGCGGACCCCGATGGGCCAGACCGAGGAGTACTACCAGGCGCTCCAGATGCTGAAGGTGCCCACCGCGATGGTGCGCCTGCAGGACGAGTGGCACGCATACTTCTACCGCCCGACCAACACGATCCGGACGTGGATGTACCGCATGGACTGGTTCCGGAAGTACTCGCGGGGGCAGGGTCCGGTGACATGACGCGGGAGGCGGGGGGTGGGACGGGCGGTTGCGCGGGCGTCCGCATTTGTCGGTCGGGGCGCCCTGGCCGGAAGGGGCTGCTCGCCGCCGGGTTCCTGCCGGTCGCGCTCGCCTTGCTGTCTTCGCATTCCCTGGCCTACGCCCAGGAACGCCCCCCCGAAGGCAACCTCGTCACCATCACCGGCACCGTCCTGGACGCGGTTACCCGGAGGCCCATCGAGGGGGTCAGCGCCCAGCTCAGCGGCATGGGCTACCTGGTCGAGACCGACCTTGCGGGCCGATTCACCCTGTCCAACATCCATGCGGGCAACTACAGGCTGTCGCTGTCCCACCCTGACTACCACCCGGCCGTGGGCGACTTCACCATCATGCGGTCGGGCGAATTCGAGACCTTCATGGAGCCCGTGGTCGAGGGCGAGGACGGACTCATGACCGGGATCGTCGGGGTTGTGAGCGACGACCAGGGCGGGGCGCCGCTCAGCGGAGTGGGTGTGCGGGTACGCACCGGGGAGCACGGGACCCGCACCGACGCGCGCGGCCGCTTCGCCCTGGACGAACTCGTCCCGGGGTTCAACATCGTCGAGTTCACCCAGTTCGGCTACGCGACCCGAACCGAGACGATCGAGGTCTTGTCTGGTCGCGTGACGAACGTGCGGCTTTCGCTTTCGGCGGATCCCGTCGCGCTGGACCCGATCACGGTCACCGTGGAGAGGCGCGAGATCGTGTTGCAGGATGTGGGCTTCTACGGCCGGGAGGCCGAGGGCTTTGGCGAGTTCATCGATCGCGAAGAGATCGAAAACCGGGTGCCGAGTGAAATGACCGATCTGTTCACGAGAATCCCGGGCGCGGATTTGCGCGCCGACGGCTGGAACCCGCTGGAGAGGTACGTGATCCTGCGTGGAGGCCGCGCCGAGGGGTGCTTCCCGCGCGTCGTGCTGGACGGCGTGGTCGTGAGCGGGGGAGGCGACGTGCCGGCGGCGCTCGACCAGATGCTCGACCCACAGTCGGTCGCGGGCGTGGAGGTCTATGTGTCGTCCACGGGCGTGCCGGTGCAGTACGCGGGAACCGGGGCATCGTGCGGGCTCATCGTGATCTGGACGAGGCGGTAGGCGCGCTGCAAGGCCGCTGCGGCCCTCGGGGACGACGGCCGGTCGCCACCAACACAACGAAGGAAGAGAAGAAGATGAAGATCCAGCCGACTACCTTGCTGCTTTCGGGGTTGGGGGCCACGGTGGTCGCAATGGCCGCCGCGCCCGCCGGCGCCCAGACGGTCGAGCAGAACGACAGTTCCGCGCAGGCGGCGCGGCGTGCGAATTCGCTGCCGCTCATCACCGCGCGGACCCTCGACTTCACGACCGACGAGGGCACCTGGATCGACGTCGACCTGTCGCCGGACGGCGAGACGATCGTCTTCGAGTTGCTGGGCGACCTCTACACCATTCCGGTCGCCGGCGGAGAGGCCACCCGCATCACGAGCGGGCAGGGGTACGACATGCAGCCGCGGTATTCGGTCGACGGCTCCGAGATCGTGTTCGTGAGCGACCGCGACGGCTCCGAGAACATCTGGGTGGCGAACGCGGACGGGAGCGACCCGCGCCAGCTCACAGACACCGAGCGCGACAACTACATGTCGCCGGTGTGGACGCCGGACGGCGAGTACGTGATGGCGAACAAGGGCACGCAGCTCTGGCTCTGGCACGAGGACGGCGGCACCGGGGTACAGATCACGGGGCAGGGGGCCGAGGGGGGTCCGGGGGGCGGTCCGGGCTTTGGCGGGGGCGGCACACCGTCGCACACCGGCGCCGCGTTCGGGCCGGATGCGCGGTACGTGTGGGTGAACGTGCGCGGGAACCTGGGTGGCGGCTTCCCCGTGGGCGGGACCGACGCCCGTGGTCCCGGCGCCGGCGCGCCTGACCCGTACAACCTCGATCCGGATCCCCCCGGGCACTTCGGCGCGGCCGAGCAGAGTTCCGCCCGCCAGGTCGGCGCCTTCCAGATCGGGATGCTCGACCGTGAGACCGGGCGCGTCATGGTGCGCACCCACGAGCACGAGGGCGCGTTCCGGCCCATGCCGAGCCCGGACGGACGCTGGCTCGCGTACGCGACGCGGTACGACGCGCGCGAGGCGCTCAAGCTGCTCGACCTGGCGACCGGCGAGGAGAGCTGGCTGGTGATGGATGTGCAGCGGGACGAGTCGCAGGGCGGCGGCATGCGCGACCGGGACGTGTATCCCGGCGGCGCCTGGACGCTGGACTCGCGCGCGCTCATCACCTTCTACGGCGGCAAGATCATGCGCGTCGAGGTGCCCTCGGGCGAGGCCACCGAGATCCCCTTCACGGCCCACATCCAGCAGGAAATGGGTCCGCTTGTCAAGTTCGACTACCCGATCAACGACTCGGTCCTCACCATCTCCCAGATCCGCGGCGCGCGCCCCTCGCCCGACGGCGCGCGCATCGTCTTTTCCGCGCTCGACCGCCTCTGGACCGCGCCCCTGCCCGACCCGGCGGGCACCCAGACCGAGGGCTACCCGGTCATCACCGACGCGCGCCGCCTCACCACGTCGACCGATGTGGAACACGGCGCGGCGTGGTCGCCGGACGGCCGCCACATCGCATACGTGACCTGGAACGACTCGGCCGGCGGCGACATCTGGCGCATCCGCGCGGACGGAGGCGGCGAACCCGAGAAGCTCACGCCCACGTCGGCGTTCTTCGACCGGATCGCGTACAACGGCGACGGCTCCCGCATCCTGGCGGTGCGCGGCTCCAGGATGCACCGCATGCGTACCCTGGAGGACTTCGGCCGGCACGGCCCCGCGGCCGAGCTCGAGTACGTGTGGCTGCCGGCCGAAGGCGGCGAGCCCAGCCGGATCATGTGGGTGGGCCTGGGCGCCACGCAGGAGGGACGAAACGCCCCCCACCCCGGGCCCGACCCCGACCGCGTCTACGTGTGGGCGGGCCAGGACGGGCTGCTGTCCGTGCGCTATGACGGCACCGACATTCGTACGCTGGTCAAGGTTACCGCGCCCGCGCGCCCCGGCCCCGGCAGCCGTCCCGCGCCAGACGAGGTCGTCCTGTCCCCCGACGGCAGGCGCGCGGTCGTGCGTGCCAACCGCAACGTCTTCACGATCACGGTGCCGCCGGCCGGGGGCGAAGCGCCGACGGTCTCGGTGGCGGCCCGGTCGTCCGTGCCGACCCGCCGCCTGACCAAGGTCGGCGGCGACTTCGTGGGGTGGACCACGGACGGCTCGGCCGCGTACTACTCGATCGGGCGCAGCTTCTTCCTGCACGACATCGCGCTGAGCGACTCGCTGGTGGCCGATTCGGTCGCGGCCGCGCGCGCGGAGGCGCGGGAGGAGGCGGAAGGCGCCGAAAGCGAGGCCGAAGGCGCCGAAGAGGAAGCCGGCGACGCCGCGGATGCACCCGCCGACGAAGCCACCGACTCGACCGCGGCGGAGGACGAGGAAGGCGGTCCTGTCTACGAGGCCGCGCGGTTCGACGTCGAGATCACCGTGCCCAAGGACCTGCCGCGTGGTGTCGTCGCCCTCACTAACGCCCGCCTCATCACCATTCGGGGCGACGAGGTGATTCCGAATGGGGACATCGTCGTGCGAGACAATCGCATCGTCGCGGTGGGCGCGGCCGGCAGCGTGGCCATCCCCGAAGGCGCTGACGTGCGCGACGTGTCCGGCAAGACGATCTATCCCGGGCTCGTCGACATCCACGCGCACACCTGGGTCGCGTGGGGCGTGCACCGCGGGCAGGTGTCGCAGTTCCTCGCGCAGCTGGCGTACGGCGTCACCACGCAGCGCGATCCCCAGACCTCGTCCGAGGACGCGGTCGCCTACTTCGACCTCATGGAGACCGGCGCGTTCATCGGACCGCGGCTCTACTCGACCGGCCCGGGCGTCTTCAGCGCTGACCAGATTTCCAGCCTCGACGAGGCCCGCGACGTGCTGCGGCGCTACAGCGACCACTACAACACGAAGACGATCAAGCAGTACCTGGCCGGCGACCGCAAGATCCGCCAGTGGGTGATCATGGCGGCGCAGGAACAGGGCCTGACCCCGACCACCGAGGGCGGCTCCAACTTCACCATGAACCTGACGCTGGCCCAGGACGGCTACGCGGGCCTGGAGCATTCGCTGCCGATCAGCCCCTTCTACCGCGACGTGGTGCAGCTCGGCGCGTTCAGCGGGATGGTCTACACGCCCACGCTCGTGGTAGCCTACGGCGGGCCGTCCGGGCGGCAGTACTATCTGACGCGCACCAACCTCGACGAGGTCGAGCGGCTCCAGTTCTTCACCCCCCGCGACGAACTCGACAAGTGGAAGACAACGACGTGGTACCGCGACGATCAGTACCCGCACTTCCAGCAGGCCGAGCAGATTGTGAAGTGGATGGAGGCCGGAGGCCAGGCCGGCCTTGGCTCGCACGGCGAGGTCCAGGGCCTTGGGACGCATTGGGAGCTGTGGATGATGGCATCGGGGGGCATGGACAACCACGACGCCCTGCGCATGGCGACGCTCATGAGCGCGGACGCGATCGGCCTGGCGGGTGACCTCGGGTCGATCGAGCCGGGCAAGATCGCCGACCTGCAGATCCTCGGGTCGAACCCTCTGGACGACCTCGAGAATTCGATCGACATCGACTACGTCATGAAGAACGGGCGGCTCTACGAGGCGGCCACGCTGACCGAGGTGTGGCCGCGCCAGAGGCCGCTGCCGACGCAGTGGTGGTGGCGGGTGGAGCCGCCCGACGTGCGGCAGGAGCGCGGGCGCTGATGGGGCTCGCGGCCGTCCCGTTCACGCTCAAGCGCAGCTCCGACCTGTACACGTCCGGCGGAGGGTACGAGTCGACCACCGAAACCGCCCACGGACTCGTGCGGCTGGAGGCGGACCGGCTGGTCATTCAGTGGCGCGTCGCCGTGGTCACCGAATCGATGGAGGGCGCCGGCTACGAGACGCGCGAGGAAATCGAACCCGTCAGGGAGATCGTGCTGCCCCTGGCCAAGGTGGCGGGCGCGTTCGTGCCGGAGCGCAGGTGGTGGCGGCTGGCCGGGCCGAAGCTGATCATCACGGCCGCGGATCTGCTCGCCTTCGAGAGGATCGCGGGCCAGGAAGGGCTCAAGCTCAAGCACCCGGCCAAGCTGGCATTGCGCATCAAGCGCGGGGACCGGCTGGTCGCCGAGGAGTTCGCGGCGGAACTGTCGCTGGCAGTGGCGCGGCTGCCCGAGGGCGTGCGCGGCGCGGGCGCGCTCCCGGACGAGGCTGCCGGCGGCGCGCCCGTGCTACGGGACGGCCGGTCGAAGACATAGGCCGCGTGGCCTGACGCTTGAGCGGGCCGGGCCGGCAGCCCGCACAATCCAGGGCGCGGACCGCCGGCCGGCCGGTCGCCGCCTAGTTGCGCCGGATCCCGGCAGCCGTGCGCCCCGGGTCCGCCTCGGCGGGCCTCCTCCGCTCCAGCGTACGCTCCTCGGGGTACACCTCGTCGAGGGTCATGCCATCGTAGAGGCGGCCGTCCTTCATCACATACTGAATGTCCACCGTGTTGCGAAGGTCGTCGAGCGGATTCGAGTTCAGGACCACGATGTCTGCGAACTTGTCCTTTTCGATGCTCCCGAGCTGCTTGCCGAACCCGATCGCCTCGGCGCCCAGGATCGTCGCGGCCCGCAGCATGTCGTGGTTCGAGGCGCCGCCGGCCGCCATGGCCCACAGCTCCCAGTGGAAGCCGACGCCCTGGATCTGCCCGTGGCCTCCGACCGCCACGCGGCCATCGTCCTCGAGCATCTTCTTCACGAATTCGGCATGGCGCGGGAAGACGTGCTCCTCTTCCAGGAACCAGCCCACCGGACCGGGGCTGCCGCCGGAGCCCGAGCCGCGCCGCCGCGTCCGCTGGTCGATGTTCTCCTTGGGGATGAACATGTTCAGCTTCGGGTCGTCGTGGGCGTTCTCGGTGGCGTAGAAGTAGTTCTCGCCGAAGGGGCCGCCGTATGACACCAGCAGGGTGGGCGTGTTCGTGGTCTCCGACTCCTTGAAGAGCTCCACGACATCGGAGTACATCGGCGCGATGGGGAGGTTATGCTCGATCCCCGGGTATCCGTCGATCGCGTGCGTGATGTCGATCTTGTAGTCGAGCCCGCCCTCGGTGGTGGGCATCAGCTCGAGCTCGCGCGCGGCCTGGATGATCCACTGGCGCTGCTGGCGGTTCCCGCTCATGTACATCTTGAGCGTCTTGGTGTCGTAGTACTCGGAGTAGCGCCTGAGGATGGTCCTGGCGTGGTCGGCGTCGCGGATGTTCTCGCCGTTGAAGACGCCGGGGCCGGTCGAGTAGATCCGGGGGCCGGTCATTCCGCCCGTCAGGACGCGGTCGGTGTAGCTGAGGATGTCGGTGAACGACGTCTGCGGGTCGCGCGTCGTGGTGACCCCGTAGGAGAGCGTTGCCAAATATTGCCAAACCTCCTGCGGATGGATCTCCGGCACGAGCCACATGGTGTGGTAGTGGATGTCGATGTAGCCGGGGACGAGCGTCTTGCCGGTGACGTCGATCACGCGGGCGCTGTCGGGGATCTCGACCGAATCGGCGACGCCGACCTCGACGATCCGGTTGTCGGTGACGAGGACCACACCGTTCTCGATGACGTGGGGGGCGCCGGTGGTGTCCGAGGGATTGTCCGCCATGGTGATGACGCGGCCGCCGGTCAGCGCCACCACCCCGCGCGGGATGTCGCGCGGCAGCTGAACCTCGATCTTCCGCTCGTGCGCCTCGTAGGTGTCGGTCGTGTCGGCGAGAATCTCCTTGTCGCCGTCACGGACCGCGCTGGCTTTGGCGGCCACCTCCTCCGCGGCCTCGCGGATGGAGTCGGCGCGCGCCATGAGCGAGTCGGCCACGACCTGCACCGAGTCTGCCTGCAGGCGCGTGATCTCGTCCTCCAGCTCCTCGGGCACCTCCTCGTCCGCGTTCCTGAGGCTGTCGGCCTCCGCGCGCTTGTCCTGCAGCGTATCGGCGATCGCCATGGCGCGTGCGCGGATCAGCGCGCGCTCGTGCGCGGTCTCCTCTTCCTCCGCCTCTTCGGCCTCGACGTGGTCGACATCGTAGGTGAACAGCACGTTGCCCATCGCCCAGTGCAGCGCCGAGCCGTCGGGCGCCCACGAGGGGAACTCGCCTCCGACATCGGTCAGCTTGCGCACGGGAACCGGCGAGGCCCCCAGGTTGGTGAGCAGGATGTTCGGAGGCGCGGCCCCCACCTCGGCCAGCTCGACGATGTAGATGTCGTTGCCGAACTGGACGAAGGCGCGGTCGCCCTCGGGAGAGAGGACGATAAGGCCGGCGGGCTGCGCAAAGCCCGGCTCTGCCGGCGGATCGGGGTCGGTCGGGTCGAGGACCTTGCGCCAGGGGTAGACCCGCCTCGGCAGGTATTCCCACGCGTCGGGGTGCGGGTTCGCCATTCCCGCGATTCCCTGGCGTCCGCGCACCATCAGGTGGCGCTTGATGTCGGTGCCGTCCCAGCGGAACGAGACCAGGCCCTCGGCAGGGCTGTAGGCGTAGATGCGGTCGGCGTCGTCGGCGGCGAAGTGGGCGACATCGCGGGCACCGGTGGGTGAGATGACGGTCGCCTCGGCGGGTGTGGCGGCGTTCGCGGGGACCCACACGAACTCGGCGCCCGTCGGCCCGAAGAAGATCCCGGACGCTTCCATCAGGTCGCGGGCGGCGCCGCGGGATGCCACGATGCGCTCGCCGTCGGGCGACCAGGCCACGTTGTAGTACATGGCCGCGGTGCTGGTGAGCTGCGTGGGCGTGCCTCCGCCTGCGGGCACCCGCATGATGTGGCCGCCGTCGCCGTCGTCCCAGGTCACGTAGGTGACCGCGGTTCCGTCGGGTGACCACTGGGCGTGGAATTCGCCGACATCCGCGTCGGTGAGGCGGGTCGCGTCGCCCTCGGGCAGGTCGCGCACCCAGAGGCGGTCGAACGCGGTGAACACGACCCGGTCGCCATCGGGCGACACGGCCGGGTTGCGGATCTGGCTGGCGGTGACCATCGCGGTGGTGTCGATCTGGTAGTCGAACTTCACCGAAGGCCCGATGCCCAACTCCACCTCGACCTCAAACGGGATCTCCGCGGGCTCGCTTCCGTCCATCGGGACATTCCAGATCCTGCCGCCGTACGAGACGACGATCGCCGAGCCGTCCGGAAGGAACGCGTAGCCCGGATGCACGTCGATGGGCGCGCGCGATTCCTGCTCGTCGCGCTGGACCGGATACGCCAGCCACTCCTCGTCGCCGGTCGCCAGATTGCGCTTCCTGAGACCCGTGTCGGCGTTGTAGCGGGTCGCGTAGACCAGCCATTCGCCGTCGGGCGAGATCGCCGGGCGCATGCCCGAACCGTACCGGCTGGTCATCACCGCGGCGGAGCCCGTCTCGCGGTCGTAGCGGTACACCTGGTAGCGGGGAAGGCGCGCGTTGTACTCCCAGTCTCCGAAAGACTGCGCATACCAGATGTGCCGTCCGTCGGGGCTGAAGGCGGCCCCGATGCGCTTGATGCCCCCGAACAGGGTCGCGAAGATCGGCGACGTGGGGGCCCCGGGGATCGTGATGGGGGACGAGCGCTCCGCGTGGTACATGTACAGGTTGGCCGAACCGCCCAGGCCGCCCGAGCGGCTGACCACGATGTACTCGCCGTCCGGCGCCCACTCGGGCGAAAGGAAGAGGTTGCCGTTGCCGCGCGACACCTGCGTCGTGTCCGTCCTGTCGAGACGCATGGTCCACAGGTTGTCGCCGCCGCTCCGGTCGGAGATGAAGGCGACCGACTCGCCGTCGGGGCTGAAGCGCGGCTGCACGTCGAAGGCCATCCCGGTGAGGAGCGGCGATGCCTTGCCGCCGGTGATCGGCATGGTGTAGAGGTCGCCGAGGAGGTCGAAGACGATCGTCAGGCCGTCGGGGCTGACGTCGAGCGAGATCCACGTACCTTCGGTGGCGGTGAATTCGGCCGTGCGCGCGTTGCGCAGCGGCAGCGGGTTCTGGCGCGCTCCGCCCGGCCTGGGCGGTTGCGCCGCGAGCGGGGCGATCGTGAAGGCGATGGCGGCGATGGCCAGCGCGGGTGCGGCTAAGCGGAAGGTCCTGGCGCTCATTTGTCACCTCCCCGGATCCCGGCGCGGACATTGGGCGCGGTGTGGCGCCATGGTTCGTCGGGTGCTGGTCGTTGCCTGGGCCAGACCTCGTCGAGGGTGTCACCGTCGTAGAGCCGCCCGTTCATCATCACCTGGTGGACCGTGTTCGTGTTGCGGATGTCGGCGAGCGGATCGGCGTCGAGGACGACCAGATCGGCCAGCTTGCCGGGTTCGATCGACCCCAGGTCGCGGCCCAGGCCGATCGCCTCGGCGCCCATGATCGTGGCGGCCACCAGCGCGTCGTGCTCGTCCATGCCGCCACTCTGCATTGCCCACAGCTCCCAGTGGAAGCCCAGTCCCTGCAACTGCCCGTGGCTGCCGACGCCGGTCTTCCCGCCGTTCTCCACCAGTCGCGTCAGCCAGGCGGCGTGCCTGGGGAACGCGTATTCGTCCTCCATGAACCAGCCGCCCGGTCCTGGACCCGTCGTCTGCAGCCGCCGCGCCTTGGTGTCCAGCTCCCGCTTGGGCGTGAAGTGCGTCAGCTTCTCGTCACCGAACACGTCCTCGCGCGTGTAGAAGTAGTTCTCTGCCCACGGTCCCCCGTATGAGACGAGCAGCGTAGGCGAGTTGACCGTGCCGGACGTGGCGAAGAGTTCGACGACGTCCCCGTAGGCCGGGATGATCGGCATCGAGTGCTCAATCCCCGGGTAGCCGTCGATCGCGTGCGTCATGTTCAGCCGGTAGTCCAGCCCGCCCTCGGTCGTGGGCATCAGCTCGAGCTCGCGCGCGGCCATGATCAGCCACTGCCGCTGCCGGCGGTTCCCGGACATGTACATCTTGAACGTCTTGGTGTCGTAGTAGCGGCTGTACTTGGTCAGCACGTCGAGGGCGTGCTCGTAGCTCTTGATGAAGTCGAACTGGAAGACGCCCGGCCCGGTCGAATAAACTCTGGGCCCGACCATCTTGCCGGCACGCACCATGTCCTCGTAGGAAAGCACATCGGTGGTGGCTGTCTGGGGATCGCGGGTCGTGGTCACCCCGTAGGCCAGGTTCGCCTGGTAGATCCAGGGGCGCGCCCAGTGAAGGCCCCACAGATTCCACATGTGCGCGTGCGTGTCCACGAAGCCGGGGATGATCGTCTTGCCCGCCAGGTCGACGACGGTTGCGCCCTCCGGCACCTCGCCCGGCCCCGCCGACACCGACACGATGCGGTTGTCGGTCACGACGATGTCCGCGTTCTCGACGATCTCGTCGCCGTTCATGGTGATCGCGCGCGCGCCGCGCAGCACGACCGTGCCCCGCGGGATGTCGCGCTCCGCCGTCACCGCGATCTGCACTTCGGCGGCCTCGTAGGCGGTGTCGGCGGCGGCCGCGTCCAGGTCGTAGGTGAACAGCGCGTTGCCGAGCGACCAGTGCACGGTGCGGCCGTCCGCCCCCCACGCCGGGAACTCGACGCCTAGTTCGTTCAGCTTCCACGCCGGTACCGCGGCCGAGTCGGGCTTGGTGACGTCCACCACCGGCAGCGCCGCACCCAGGTCCGGGACCGTCACGGCGTAGAGGTCGTCGCCGATCTGCGCCAGCGCGAGGTCGCCCTGCGGCGCCATCTCGACCGAGCCGGAGATCATCCGCAGGATCAGCTCGCGGGGCTCGTCGTCGTCGAACTCCGCCGGCATCACGAGGTCCGAGGTCTCGGAGCGCTTGTAGCCGATGGGCACACCGCCCGCCGACAGGTCGGCCCGGGCGGTCACCTGGAGGTGGCGCTTCCTGTCCGTGTCGTCCCAGCGCGCCGAAGACAGCGCCGTGGTCACCGGAGGGGGGGTGGGCGAGCCCGGAATCGCGTCGGCCCGCGCTGATCCGTAGTAGTAGATGCGGTCGGGATCCTCCGTGAAGTGCGGTGACCTGCGACCCGCTGTGGGGCCGATCACCGTCACTGCGCCGCCGTCCGCCGGGATCCAGATGAACTCGGAGCCGGGCGTGTTGAAGAAGGGATCGACGGCCTCCTGCACGTCGCGCCGCGCCGACCGTACGCCGACGATGCGCTCCCCGTCGGGGGAGTACACCAGGTCCCGGTAGTACGCGGGCGCCGTCGTGAGCGTGACCGCCGCGCCGCCGTCCGCGGACACGCGCCGGATGTGGCCCTCGCCCGTGTCGTCGTCCCAGGTCACGTAGGCGACATGGCTGCCGTCGGGGGACCAGACCGGGCGGTGTTCGCCCACTTCGTCGCTGGTCAGCCGCGTCGGCGTGCCGTCGGGGAGGTCCGCGACGTACACGCGGTCGAGCGCGGTGAAGGCGAGGCGGCTCCCGTCGGGCGAGGTGCGCGCGTATCGGATCTGCTTGACCGTGAAGTTCGGCGTGTCCTCGATCGGGTACTCGAACTCGACCTCGGGCCCGATCGCGATCTCGGCCTCGACGGTGAAGGGGATCTCGGTCGGGTCGCTGCCGTCCACCGGCACGCGCCAGATGCGGCCGCCGTACGACATCACCAGCGCGTCGGAGTCGGGCGTGAAGGAATACCCGGGCAGCACGTCCATGGTGGCGGTCGATTCCTTGTCGTCGCGCTGGACGGGGTAGGCGAGCCAGCGCTCCATGCCCGAGGCGAGGTCCCGCAGCCGAATCCCCGTGTCGGCGTCGTCGCGGCTTCCGTAGGCCAGCATCGTGCCGTCGGGCGACACCGCCGGCCGGAACGCTGAGCCGTACCGGTTGGTCATGGGGGTGCGCGTCCCCGACTGGCGGTCGTAGACCCACAGCTGGAACTGCGGGAAGATGGCGTTGTACTGCCAGGTGCCGTTGCGCTGGGCGTACCAGATGTAGCGCCCCTCGGCGTCGACCGCCGCGCCCATCATCCGCTGTCCGCCGGGACCGCCCACCATCTCGATCCCGGTGCCGCCGTCCACGTGGTAGAGCCAGAGCTTTTCGAGTCCCTGGAAGGGGCGGGCCCGCGAAACCACGACGTACTTGCCGTCGGGCATCCACTCGGGGGACAGGAAGGCGCTGCCGACCCCCTTGCTGAGCTGTCCGGGATCGCCCCCGCCGGAGGGCATCAGCCAGACGTTCTGGTCGCCGCTCCTGTCCGACACGAAGACGATGCGCTCGCCGTCGGGGCTGAAGCGCGGCTGCATGTCGTATCCCATCCCGCTGGTGAGGCGTGTGGCGGCACCCCCGGTGATCGGCATCGTGTACAGGTCGCCGAGCATGTCGAAGACGATGGACTGGCCGTCGGGACTCACGTCGAGCGAGATCCAGGTCCCCTCGTTGGTGGTGAACCGGGCCCACCGCGCGGGCTCGAGGGGGAGGCCCCGGTCGGGATCCAGTTCGGGTTCCTGGGCCTGTGCGGCCAGAGGTGTGAGCAAGAGCAGTGCGGCCGCCCATGGGCCGCGGAGGTACAAGCGCATATGCCGACTCCGTGTGGATGAGCAGGTCGAGTGGGCCCGCGAGCCGAAAGGAACGGCCGGGCCGGGCCAATCCCCCTTACGACGGAGACCCATAGTAGTGTCAGGGGTTGTACGAGGCCAACCAGCGAGGGAAACCGCGAACGTGACGCCGGGCGCCGACTTGCCGGGAGGAACCTGGCAGCGGAATCTTCGTAGGAATCTGTGGAGCCCTTCACCGGAGACCCGGGAGTTCCCTGGCGGCCGAGACGCTCGGCCCGGGTCGCGTCGGGCCCGGACACAGACCCATCAACAGGGAGGAATCCAGTGATTCGTGGCATAACGTTGGCGCTAGGCGCCGTGATCATCGCAGCGCCGGCGGCCGGCCAGTCGCACGTCGCCCTGGGCCCCCTCGTCACGCTGGGCGACGACTCCCACTTCGGGTTGGGCGCGCGCGCCGAAATGGATCTTTCGGAACACCTGGGATTCGACCACGACTTCTTCCGGGACGTCTTCGGAAGCGCCACGGCGACCTACTCCTTCCAGGACTGTCGCGGCGGCTCCGGATGCGGCTGGCTCGAGCTGGGCGGGAACCTCAACGTGCCGGTGTCCCGCCGCACGGCCGACCTGGTCACCTACGTGGGAGCGGGCTTCCACATCGTGAGCGCCTTCAGGGAGGAGTCCTTCGTCGACTTCCGGTCTTCCCCCTCCCGGGGCACATGGCACCGCCGCCATACGGATACCAGTGTCGGCCTCAACCTGATCGGCGGCCTGCAGTTCGAGGTCGAGGCGACGCCGGCCTTCGTCGAGGGCAAGCTGGGACTCTCCGGCGCCAGCCAGTTCCTGCTGTCGACGGGCGTCATGCTCTGGTGACGAAGGGGACCGCCGGCCGCGACGTAGCGCTGATCTCGGTCTCCATAGACCTGGGCGCGGGCCGCCGGGGCGTCGACATGGGCCCCTCCGCGCTGCGTATCGCCGGCATCACGGCGGCCATCGAGGCCGCGGGACACCGGGTCTGCGAACTGGGCACGATCACCGCGGGGGGACTCGAAACCACGGACGCGGGGGAGACCCGCATGCGCTTCCTCGCGGAGATCGTGAAGGTGGTGGACCGGACGCGCGAACTGGTGCGGACGGGCCTTTCCCGGAACTGTCTGCCCCTGGTGCTGGGCGGCGACCACTCGCTGTCGATGGGCTCGGTGGCGGCGGTGGCGGATCACTGCCGGCAGCAGGGTGAGCGGATCGGCGTCATCTGGGTCGATGCGCACGCCGACATGAACCGGCCGGCAACCACGCCGAGTGGCAATGTGCACGGCATGCCGCTGGCGGTCCTGCTTGGGCACGGCGACCCACGCCTGGTCGGAGCGAGCGCCAGCGTGGCCCCCGAGAATGTCAGCGTGCTGGGAGCGCGCGAGCTGGATGCCGGCGAGAAGCGGCTGATCGGTGAGCTGGACGTTCGGGTGTTTACGATGTCGGAGATCGACGAAAGGGGCGCGGCGGCGTGCATGGACGAAGCGCTGGAGCGCGCCAACGACGGGACGTGCGGATTCCACCTGTCGCTCGACCTCGACGCCCTCGACCCGCGGGTCGCTCCCGGGGTCGGCACGCCGGTGCAGGGGGGACTCACGTACCGGGAGGGCCACCTGGTCTGCGAGAAGGCGTCCCGCTCGGGCCGACTGCTCAGCATGGAGGTCGTGGAGCTCAACCCGGTGCTGGACGACCGCAATCACACGGCCGACCTCGCGGTCGATCTGGTCGCGTCCGCGCTGGGAAAGACGATTCTGTAGCGCTGACTGCGCGTTCGTCAGGGGGCGCCTCGCCGGTCTCGGTGGTCGGGCGGCTTTATCCACGGACTGCTAGGTTTCAGTCCCCCGCCGGGGTGGTGAAACGGGTATACACAGGGGACTTAAAATCCCCCGGGAGCAGTCCCATGCGGGTTCGAGTCCCGCCCCCGGCACTCAGGGTCGCCTCTTGCCCGCATTCTGCGCCCGGTCTCCGCCCCGTGCGGGCCGGCGCCGCTTGTCCTCGCCTCAGCGGCGCCTGTACGACCTCACCGGCGGCAGTCTCGCACCCGTCCCGCCCGCCGGCTCGTCCTCGCCCACGACCGGGATCGTCAGCGTCCCGATCCCGTCGATGCTGGCCTCGATCAGGTCGCCGGGCTGCAGGAAGCGCTGCTCGCCGCGCACCGCAGTGCCCATCCCCACGCCGCCCGAGGTCCCGTTGTTGATCACGTCGCCCGGGAACAGCGTGATGATCGAAGATCCGTACTCGACCAGTTCCCAGAGGGTATGGATCATGTCCCCCGCGCGGGCCTCCTGCATCTGCTCGCCTCCGACGCTCAGCGTCTGGCGCAGGTTCTCCATCGGATCGCCGTAGAACTCCTTCGGCACGATCCAGGGGCCCATCGGCGCGAAGGTGTCGTGACCCTTGCCCACGAACCAGTCCGAGGTGAGGGGGTTTCCGCCGGGCGGACGGCCGCCCCGGTCCGAGATGTCGATCGTGACGGTGTAGCCGAAGACGTAGTGCTGGGCCTCCGTCGCCGAAACGTACTTCGCCGCCCTGCCGATCACCGCCCCCAGTTCGACCTCCCAGTCCGTGCGGTCGCGGCCATGCGGGATCACGACCGCGTCGCCGTTCCCGATCACCGCGCCCCGGCTGGGCTTCAGGAAGAGGTACGGGACGCCCCGGTTCTCACGCCGCTGGCGACGCGCTTCGGCGCGCGCCTCGGGCGTGCCCGTCTCGTTCACATGGCTGTAGAAGTTGACGGCCGCATTGAGGATCTTGCCCGGATACAGGATCGGAGGAAGGGTGCGCACCTCGTCGACATCGTGAATGAACGCGGGGCGGGCGGCACCGTCGATCATGTCGTTCGCGGAGAGGTGGTTCACGATCTCGTAGAGGCGGGGCTTGACGCCGTACTCGTAGCGCCCGATCAGGTCCAGCATGTCGTCGGGCATCGGCAGGCGCGGGTACGCGGGGTTGCGCTCGAGCTGCCGGTTGGCGGCCCCGATGTCCACGACGAGCGCGTCCCGGAGCACGAGACCCACCCGCGGCTCCCCTTCGATTTCGAAGGTGCCGACCTTGAAGGGTTCGGCGATGTCCATCGCCGGAGCCGTCTGGGCCGACGCGGCGCCGGTGCCCGCGAGTGCGACGCCGAGGGTGGCCGGGGCCAGAACCGTGACGGTGCCGGCCAGGGCCGTGAACACGTGAAAGGCCTTCGCGAATCGCATGGTGTCCCCCTGCTTGTAGGCGGCGCGGCGGAGCGGATTCCGGCGCGCGGTGAGGCTCCCTTGATCGGACCGGGTCTCTTGATTGACTACGCGGGTCGGGGGGCCTCCGTCAAGCGGGTCGACGGGATACTTAACATATTTGTTTAGTGTGCGCCGGCCATCGCCCCGGGGCCTACAGAATCGCGTCCAGGTACAGATCGATGCGGAAGTCCTTGTAGGGCCCCTTCAGGCCCTGGGACAGGTCCATGCGGATCAGACCGTCGAGGATGCTGCCGCCCATGCCGATCCCGTAGAGGAAATCGTCGCGGTGGAAGAGATCGCGGGGTCCGGCCCAGCCGGCGTCCCCGAAGAGGATCACGCCGACACCTTCAAAGGCGCGGGAAAGCTCCAGCCGGGCGCGGACAAAGGAGCTGCCGGATAGCGTGGACGCCGGGTAGCCGCGCAGGGTGGCGGCGGCCCCGAGGAACCAGTGGCGCTGCACGGGCGCGTCGCCCCAGGTCGTTCCCGCAGCCGCTTCGGCGCCCACCCGCCAGCTCCGCCATCCCTCGCCCCGCACGGGGACGATGGTCCGCAGCGTAGCCGTGGCCTGGCCGTACCGCGAGCGCGCCACATCACCCGTGCGCCGCCACATCGCTCCGCGTCCCTCCAGCTCCAGCCCCAGCTGCGCCTTCACCGGATTGTTGCCCCACCACGGCGACACCCTCAACTCCGCACCCGCTTCCTCCACGTCGTCAGCCGCCAGGTTGGGGCGGAAGCGCCACTCGCCGTCGAATACGCGGAAGAGGGCGAAGTCGGTCTCGGCGGCGACGGCCGACTGGCGCTCGCCGTACAGCCGGAAACGGAACGAGTCGCGCGACCCCTCGGGCGGGCGCCAGGTCAGGTCCGCTCCGGTCGCACGGTAGTACTCGCCGTCGTCGCGGCCGAAGAACAGGGCGCCAAACGAGTTGCCGAAGTCCATGTAGTTGCCGGAAGGATCGGTCGCGCGCAGTTCGTAGAATGTTCCCAAGGTCAAACGCCGCAATACAGTAGATCTGCGAAGCTCAAGTCTTACTTTCGGTTGCAGGTCGGCGAACCCGAAGAATCCGGACCCACCCAGCGAGTGCCTGCCGGGCAGATCCGTTTCGAACTGCCCGCCGACGGCCGGTCCCTCGACCCGATTGTACCGGAGCAGGTCGTGCCGCGCCCAGCCCCAGTTGAAGGACCACGGGATCGTCTGGGCGGGCGGCGCCGGCAGGTCGGCGAGGTTCTGCATGAACGCTTCGATCTCGTCGTCCGAGGGGAAGCCGATCGCATTTTCCCAGATGGGGGGTGGCAGGTGGGGGCTGGCGGCCACGAGGCTGCGTTCCCTGGGGACGATCAGGAAGGACTCGCGGTCGCGCGCGGGTATTTCGGCGTCGGACATGAGCTCGTAGTCGATGCCGTCGTCGTCCGAGAGGAGCCGGGCGATGAAGGCCATGGCTTCGGCCCGGGTCTCGAAATGGACCTCGCGGAGAGGCATGCCGGGCGTGGCGGTGCGGTCCACGCGCTCCGGGGGCGTGCTGTCCGCTGCCGCGGTTCGGGATGCAGACGCGGCACCGCGCTGCTCGCCCGCAGGATCCGGTCCCGCCTCCACTTCATCGCCCGCCATCGTCACCGATTCGATCCGGTACGAGAGGTCCATCGTCACCGGAACCTTGATGATGCCCGCTCCCGCTTCCCCCTCCATCCGCATGCTGCGCGGCAGCCACACCTCGAAGTCCCACAACGCGTAGTCCACCGCCATCAGCGTGAGGTCGAAGGTCCACGGCTTGAAGAGTCCCGGCACGTATCTGAAGGTCCCGCGCTCCTCTTCGCGTTGGAGTTCGGGAATGTCCCTCATGGCGTCGAAGCGGCGGCTGAAGCGGTACACCGCGCGCACCAGGGCCCCGGTGGCGGGCTCGATCCACAGCGCTCCGCTGATGCGGCGCGAGTCGGCCTCACGGGGCAGCACCTCCAGCTGGATGGCCTCCAGGCGGCGCCCGTCGGGAAAGGACAGCGTCAGGGTGTCGCCGCTCTGGAAGCGGTAGAGCGAGTCGGCGCCCTCCCCCAGGGGGTGCGCCAGCCAGAAGTCGTCGCTGCTCGGCTGGAAGACTTCTTCGTCACCGTCGGTGAGCCCGAAGAACAGACGATCGCCGCCGGGTTCGAAGGGCTTGTCGAAGGGAAGGTCCTGCAGCCAGTCCATCTCGCCCTCGCGCATGGCGATTTCCCGTCCCGGATACTGGGAACGGCTGCCCAGGACCTGGAGCAGGGCGTCGTGGTCCTGGTCCCAGAAGGCGCGTACGGCGGTCTCGTTGTGGTAGATGACACGGTCCTTGAGCGGGGTGCGGATGGCTGCCGCGATCCGCTGTTCGATGAGGGACGTGTAACGCACGACGGACTCGTCCAGCCGGGTCCAGTTGGCGAGCGCCGCGGTGTAGAGCTGGCGGGCCACCGGGTCCTCGAAGGTGTCCGGCGTGATGGGGCGCTGGGCCGCGGCCGGCACGGGAGATGCGGCTCCGAGTGCGGCGGCGCCGGACACCACGGCCGCGAACAGTGCGGTCTGTAGCACTGCGGCCCGGGACAGTGCACCCGCGACGATACCCTGCGCGATCCGCCTCATGATCCGGGAGGCTCGGTCGCGTCGTGGCGGAAGCGCGCTTCACGGAAGTCGTCCCAGGCGACGTAGCGCCACGGCGGTCCCTCGCCCGCGTCGGCGGCTTCCGCTTCGCCACCCCGCGGAGGGAACACGAAGATGCCCTTGTTGTCCGGTCCCACATCGCTGGCCCCCGTCAGTTCGAAGGTGCGGCCGTCGAGGACCGTCACGCGCACGCCGTCTCCGTCCTCTTCGGTCCGCTCGATCCGCCGGATGTTGGCGAACTCGATGGCGAAGTCCACGTCCTTGGAGGTTCCGTTGAGGCTTTCCCAGGACCACTCCTCGTGGGCGTTCCAGCGGATGCGGCCAGCAAGCTCCTCGCCTTCCCCGGTGACGATCGTGCCGTGCAGGAGGCGCCCACCGTCGAAGGCGTCGTAGCCGGCCGGCTGCGAAGGTTCATGGAAGCGGATCGATTGGAACGCTCGCCATTCTACGCTGACGGAGCCCAGCGCTGGATCGGAGATACGGAACGGCCGGGGGTGGAACGGCCCGCTGGCATCGTCAAAAAGGTTGAGGACCTCGCCGGAGACCAGGGTCGCGGCAATCCCGGTCGAGGTCCTCTCCAGGGAGCGAATGCGGTCCAGGCGGATGGACCTGTAGTCCTCATTCTCCAGATCGTCCAGCATGTCCGATTCGAGGAGCGCGTCCCCTCCCCGGTTCAGGGCACGGGGATCCACGAATCCGGTGAACATGCGGCCCGAGCGGTCCTGCACGGTGCCATGGAGGCGACGTGAACGAGGTCTGACCCCCGCCGGCGCGGCGGAGAACTCGATTCGGGTCACGTCCCTTCCGTGCAGATGCACGAGGTCACGGCGGGCGTCCGCTTCTACCACGATGTCCCTCCAGCGCCAGCGCGGCTCGGTCAGTTCGAGCCGGGTGCCCGCGCGGGTCAGGACTTCGACGTCGCCCACGGTGTCGGGGATGAGGGACGCGAGGTGCCCCACGCGGATCCCGGCGTCGGGGGACTCCACGAAATCCGGGTGCTTCTCCTCCCACGAGATCCGATGGCCCTTGAACTCCACGATGCGGACATGGGGCTTGCCGTCGCGGGTGGCGTCCAGCCAGTCCCGGTAGTGCTCCTCGGGGATGTTCTTTCCGGCGATGAAGAAGTCCTCCCAGCTGGCGATTCCACGGAAACGGACGAATCCCGCGTGCGTCTCGCCGTCCTCCGTGACGACCCGCCCCCAGATGCGCTCCGGGGCCTGGGCCTGTGCGGGAGAAGCCGGGAGGGCGATCGCGTCGAGTAGGAACAGGGACGCCGCGAGGCCGAGCGGGCCAGGCAGGAGCGGCGCGGCGCGGAGGAACGGCGGGAGCCGTGCTGGAGAACGGCGACGATGGGTCCGAGGCATGGGCTGCGTGCTGGAGTGATGGGTTCCCGCCCTTGTCAGGGGTTACGGTAGCGGGACTGCCCGGGTTTCGGAAACACCGGTCGGCGGCCTACCTTGCCGGGGCCGGATGGCACGACGACCAACCCTTCCAACAGGAGCTTCCGGATGACTGATCGCAAGCTGCTCCCCACATCCTTCGTGATTGCTTGCGTCGCGGCCTTGGCGTGCGCACCCGCGGATGAAGGCGGCGGATCGGCGGATGCCGCTGCCGGCGAGGCCGCCGAGGAGATGACCAATCCCCGCTTCGGCGTGTGGCAACTCGAGTCGGACCGTCCGCCGCCCTACCGCAACGTCATGACCTACGAGCCCTGGGGCGAAGGCGGCATGATGATCACGGTTGCGACGACCAACGATGACGGCGAGACCTCCGAATGGAGCTACGCCACGCTGTTCGACGGCGAGTTCCGGCCGGTGGAGGGCCAGGAGGACGCCACCACGGCGGTGGAGGTCGTGGACGACCGCACGAACCGGATCCTCAACGCCCGCGGCGGCGAGGTCTACCAGGTCATCATGAACGTGCTGTCCGAGGATGGGAACACCATCAACAACGAGTACCGCCGCACGGCGGAGGACGGGACCGAGAGCGTGTCGTACGCGGTGTATCACCGGATCGAATAGCAGAGCGTCGCGGGACTCCTGCGGCCATGGGCATGCGGCCCCACGCGGGAGGGCCCGCCGTTCAGGCCTGACGGACGTCCGGACCGCTGGACGGCGCCCGCAGGTCGAAGCGGGGTATGCGGGCGCGAAAAACCGATCCGTCGGAGCGGCGGAAATGATAGTACCCCTCCATGAAGCCGCTTCGTCCTTCGAGCACGCAGAAGCTGTTGTATTCGTGCACGTCACCCGGGGCCAGCAGCGGGCACTCGCCAACCACTCCCTCGCCCGCGACCTCCTGGTCCCCGGCGGCTGCGTCGTGGATTCTCCAATGACGCCAGAACAGTCGGGCCGACTCGTCTCCGACGTTCTCTATGCGGATGAAATACACGAACACGAACCGGTGCGGCGGCCGTGAATGCCCGTGCGAGTACACGGGCTTGACGGTGATCTGCATCTCCCCGGACAGAATCGGTGGCTGACGGTCCGGGTCGCCCGCAAGTCTGATCATGGTTTTAAGATACTAGGCTGGCCACAGGTGCGCGGACACCGCCGGAAGCGGATCCGCCGCGCATCCTGCGGGATACGTCCCCCTCGCATCGGAGGTGAACACGTGCCACGCAAACCCGAACCGTCCCGCCAGGAGCCCCGCCGGTCCCCGCGCTCGACCGGCTCTCGTTCCCTCTTCCGGCTCACCGGAGTCGCTGCCCGCCTGAGCGGCGTGATGCTCGTGCTGGCAGTCCTCCCGGCGATGGCACGGCCGCAGCAGTCCGCGGTGGCGCCCGCCGCGGCTGGCGGCGGTGCCGACATGGACGCGATTCCGGTCGTCCAGGCGATCGACAGGGTGCTCGCGCGCCTTGAACCCGAGATACGCAGGGCGATGGTGGAGGGCAGGATCGCGTCGCTGGCCATCTCGCTCACCGACCGCCAGGGTGAACTCTGGAGCGGGGCCTACGGCGAGTCGAACCTGTGGGCGCGGACACCCGCGACCACCAACACGGTCTACTTGATCGGGTCCACCTTCAAGGCGCAGTCGACCGTGGCGCTGTTGCAGCAGATGGAGCAGGGGGCGTTCGGCCTGGACGACCCGGTGAGCGACCACCTGGACGGCCTTGTCATCCGCGGCGAGGACATCGAGCGGCCCGTGACCTTCCGTCACCTCCTGACCCACACTTCGGGCATGCCGGTCGACTTCGGACCGCACGCCCTGTGGGGCGACACCGCGCCGCTCTCCCTGGATTCCTACCTCGGGGACTCCCTGCGCGTGGACACGCCGCCGCTGGAGGGCGTGGTGTATTCGAACATGGCCTACTCGCTGGTGGGCCACCTGGTGGAGAAGTTCTCGGGCGTGCCGTACAAGCAGTACGTCCGCGACAACGTCTGGGGCGCGCTCGGGATGACGTCCACGGCGTTCAACCCCACCCCGGACATGGTCGAGCGCCTGGCCGTGCCGTACGTGCCGGACGAGCAATCCGGCCGCAATGCTCCCACCCAGCGGCTCACGGCGAATGTGTGGCCCGCCGGGATCGTATACGGAACGATCCACGACCAGGCGGCGTGGGTGCGCTTCAACCTGGGCGACGGAATCTGGGGCGACGAGCGCCTTCTGCGGGCAGCGACGCTGGACGAGATGCACACGTTGCAGTACGAGCAGTTCGCCGGTACGCCCATGGGTGGCGGCTGGGGCTACGAGAACCCCGGCTACGGACTGACCTGGTGGACGTCGACGCGTGACGGTGAACGCTTCTTCGCGCATTCCGGAAGCGTGCCCGGGTACACGGCCTTCGCTTCGGGGAACCGGACCCGGGGGTTCGGTGTCGCACTGTTGACCAACGGAAACCGCGCCCACCCCCACCTGGTGCGACTGACACGGCTGGCCCTGGACCTGCTGGCCTCCGAACTGGGCGAATCGAGGTAATCGACAACATGATTCAATCTCTCCCCGCGGGATGGCCGCAACTGGCCGTGCCCGTGGCAATTCTCGCGCTCGCGGCCTGGCTGGCCCAGTGGGCGGCTTCGCGAATCCTGCACAGGGTCGTCCGGGGCGTTACGGCACGCACCCGCTCTACCTGGGACGACCGCCTGGTCGAGCGCAACGTCTTCGGCCGCCTGGCCCATGTCATGCCCGCCCTGGTCGTCTATCTCGGCATCGGCCCGGCGCTGGGGGTCGGCGACGGGATGGCCGGGACGAACCCCGGAGACGCTCTCGTGCTCGCCTGGGTATTCACCCGGCGCTTCGCGGCGGCGTTCATGGCGCTTGCCGTCGTCTGGGCCTTCAAGGCCTTCCTCGATGCCACCAACGACATCTACAACGAGTCGTACGCGCAGGCGAAGTCGCGGCCGATCAAGGGCTATCTGCAGGTGCTGGGCCTGGCGGCCTATCTGGCGGGCGGGGTTGTGATCGTAGCGATCCTCGCGGGCCGCTCGCCCCTGTTCTTTCTGTCGGGGCTGGGAGCCCTGGCCGCCGTGCTCATGCTCGTGTTCCGCGACACGATCCTGTCCCTGGTAGCGAGTGTCCAGATCGCGTCGAACGACATGATCCGCATTGGGGACTGGGTCTCGGTGCCGCAGGCCGGCAGCGACGGCGAGGTGATCGACATCGCTCTGCACACCGTGAAGGTGCAGAACTGGGACAAGACGATCTCGACGATCCCGACCCACAGGTTCATCACCGAATCGTTCAAGAACTGGCGCGGGATGTCCGAGTCGGGTGGCCGCCGGATCAAGAGAGCGCTGCGGATCGACATGGGGTCGGTGCGCTTCCTGTCGGACGAGGAGATCGGGGAGCTGTCGCGCAGAGAGGTGATCAGGGACTACATGCTCGAGCGGCGCGCGGAGATCGACCGCTACAACGCGGAAAGGACGGTCGGCCTCGGCCCCGCGGTCGTACCCGAGATCCGGCGCCTGACCAACCTCGGCACCTTCCGGGCCTACGTGCAGCGCTACCTGGAGGCGCATCCCCAGACCCACAAGGGGATGACCCTGCTCGCCCGCCAGCTCGAACCGGGCCCCCAGGGCGTCCCCATCGAGATCTACTGCTTCTCCAACGACACGGCGTGGGCCAACTACGAGGGGTTCCAGGCAGACGTCTTCGACCATCTCATTTCGACGTTGCCGGACTTCGGACTGAGGGCGTTTCAGACGCCGACCGGAAAGGACTTCGCGAAGGCGCTCGCGTAGCGGTCGGAGTTCCCCGGGACCCGCGACCAATACGTACCCGCGGTCCGGCGCGCGGACGCGGTCCCGCTTATCTCCTGAAGACGATCAGTCCCACCGGCTGCGGCCGGCGCCAGACGATTTCGCGGGTCAGGAGCAGGTGTCCGCTTTCCAGGATGGAGAAGGTGTCGCGGATCGTTCCGCCGCCGGAGATTTGCCGCTCCACCGCGAATCGCACGCCGTCCCAGCGGATACGGGCTTCGATCGACCCCTGGGGGGCCGTGGCATCCACCCAGCCGCCACTCACGGGCAGGGCCAGTGGGGTTTCTTCCGCGTACCCTGCCGACAATGCGTCGTCCAGGACCCCGAATGTGAGCGTCCGCGGGGTCACGCCCAGCATGACCATGGTCTGGCGCAGCCCCGCCGGAGTGCCGTCGATGGCGTTTCCGGCTTCTCCCCGGTCGCGCATCTCGGTCATCCACATGTCGGAGGCGCGCTGCGCAAGGTCTTCCTGGGATCCTCTGCCGGTTGCCCTGGCCGCCTCGGCGGTGGCCGCTTCGTCGTGGGTCCAGGTGCCTGCGAACGGCGCCAGCGCCGCGAGGCGGGATTCCGACTCGGCGGCCGACGGTGCCGACGCGCACGCGACGGAGCCCGCGAGGCAGGCGAGCAGGGCGGCGGTCGTCCATCGGTGCGGATCGGACGGCCGGGTGCGCCCGCGCACGATGGCGCCGCGCGTAGCGGTATTCCTCGGACTGTAGCTGTACATTGCTAACAACCTCTTCCCACAAGGGGGATGGGGGCGGGTGAGAATCCCTGCCTTGCCGCGCGGGACAGGAAATCCTTCGTGTACATGCGGACCATGCCCATGCCCTCGTACACCTCCAGGAGACCGAGCTCGCCGGGCTGGATGTTGCCGAGGAAGCCGCTGGCGACAGCCACCTCGTCAAGGCATACCCTCAAGGGCCGCTGCCTTCCACGGAGACGGACGTGCAGCCGGTCGAGCTGGTCCCGGTACAGGGTGAGGCTGGTGCGCGCATCGACGAAAGCGGCCACGTCGGCCTCCATGGTCCGTTCCATGACCTCGGTCTCGAATGCCTCCGATGCCCGCGGGGTGCTGAGGCGCCGGACCTCCAGCTGGCGCACGAGACGTTCGACGGTGACCTCTATCCCCTCGAGTGCGATCGCCATGGGATTGAGGCGCACGACCATGAAAGCGTTCATGCCGATGGCGGACTGCTCGCGGTTGGTTTCGTAGCCGAAGCCGGAGGTGACGAACGTGTAGCGTCCGGGGGCCAGCTCCGGGAACGCGAAGCGGCCGACGTGGTCGGTCTCGACCGAGCGCTTGAGCTCGGCGATCTGCACGGTCGCGCCCGGGACCGGGAACTCGGTCATGTAGTCGCGCACTTCGCCCTGGAACGTGAAGGTGGGCGGCGGCTTGGGCAGCGTGTCCTGCGCATGCGCCGCTCCCATGTTTCCGGTGGCGGGAAGCGTCACCGCGGACAGCGCGCACGACACCCCGATGACCAGTCGCCGGATGGTCGGCGCGGCCGGGGACGCGGTGGGCATGTCGCTAGCGCGCCTTGAGGAAGCGGTCGAAGAAGTCCTCCGCGGCGCGGAAGACGGCCATCCAGTTCCGGTGCAGCAGGAAACCGTGTACTTCATCGGGGAAGACCAGGTGTTCCACGTGCACTCCGTTGCCGCGCAGCACTTCCGCCAACTCGACCGATTCCGCGAACGGGACGTTGCGGTCGTCGTCGCCGTGAATGAGCAGCACCGGGGATGTCCATCGTTCGACAAAAGCCATGGGCGAGGACTCGAAGGCGCGGCGTGCCACGTCGGGCCTGACGGCGGGTTCGTAGGAAGGTACGAAGTTCCGGATTGCCTTGTTCCAGTCGTGGACGCCGTGGATGTCCACCCCGGCCTTGAACAGATCCGACGCGCGCGCGAGTCCGTGGGCGGTCAGGTAGCCCCCGTAGGAGCCGCCCCACAGTCCGATCCGGTCGCCGTCCACATCGTCCCGCGACGCCAGGTACACGCCCGCGCCAAGGACGTCGTTGACCTCGGACGCGCCGTCCGCCCCGTAGTGCAGCGCCTCGCGAAACTCCATGCCGTACCCGATGCCGCTGCGGAAGTTGACCGAAAGGACCACGTAGCCGTTCGCGGCGAGGTGCTGGTTGAAGGAGTATGTGTTGTGGTAGTAGCCGCGGTGGTGGAATCCGAGCAGCATCTGACGACGCGAGCCGCCGTGGAGGAAGAGCACGCCGGGCCAGCCGCCGGGGGGCGGTTCTCCGGTGGGGAGGAAGAGTTGGCCGTGTATGGGCAAGCCGTCGGTAGAGGGGAAGACGACCTGGCCGGGGTCGGCGAGGCCGTCGGGAATTCCGTCCATTGCCCCGGGCACAAGCCAGCGGCGCTCGTCTTCGGAAAGCACCTCCGCGTGGGCGGGCACAGTGCCGGCGGAGGCGAGAAAGACCACCGATCCGTCGGTCGTAGGGGCCGGCTGCCATTCGATCCCCGCCCCTGGCGTCAGGAGGCGGGCGCCGCTGCCGTCCAGCGGTCCCCACCACAGGTGCTGGCGATCGATGTCACCCTCATTGGAAGAGAAGACGAGGGCGTCCCCACCCGGCGCGAGGGTCACGTATTGCACCTCGAATTCCCCGCCGGCGATCGGACGGGGATCGTCGTTGCCCCGGGCATCGACCGAGTAGAGGTTGGTGTAGCCGTTGCCCTCCCAGGGAAACGCGATGCGGTCGTCCGCGCCCCAGAAGATGTTGTTGGGGCCCGAGATGGTGCGGAACGCGCTCCCGGGTCCGTCGGGGGCCGTGAAGACGGTGCGCGCGGCCCCGGTGTCCAGTTCGACGATCCGGATGCTCCAGGGGATCGACTCGCGCACCGCGAAGAAGGGCAGGCGGTCGCGGCGGTTGGGAATGCGCAGAAAGGCGATCTCGCCCCCGTCCGGCGACCATGCGGGGCTCCCGTCCTGATCGAGCGAGGGGTCCAGGTACCGCAGCGTCCCGCTGTCCAGGTCGAGCACCCCTATGAAGGCGTGATCTCCGCGGTGGCTGGTCCAGGCCAGGTGGGTGCCATCGGGCGAGAGGCGCAGTTCGGCCGGACTTCCACGGCCCCGGACCAGCGGTTCAGCGGAGGCGGAGGGGTCTCTCGCCGGCCTGCGCTGGATCACGCCGCGGTCGATATGGATGACCCATGCGCCGTCCGGGGAGAGGAGTGGCGAGTGGCCCGGTCCCAGCCTCTGCGCACCGCTGCCGTCGGTTCCCACCACCCAGATCTCGCGGTCCACGCCCGCCGGGTCGCTCTCGGGGTTGGGGATCTCGCCGGCGCGGTTGGGCGCGCCTCCCCGCACGAACGCGATCAGCGAGCCGTCCGCCGCCACCGCGAGCTCCGCGATCTCCTGGCCGTCGTCACGCGTGAACGAGGTCAGACGGCGTCCGGTCCACCCGGGCGCGGCCGCGGTCCACACGTTGCGCGCCCCGCGCTCGTTGCGCACCCACGCGACGACCGGGGCCGCGGGAGCGGCGGTCAGCGCGCTGGGGAATGGCCATCCCACCAGCGCGTCCAGGTCTGCCTGGCCGTTCTGGCCGGACGCAGGCCGGGGCGCGGTCGCCGTCGCCAGGACCAGTGCGATCAGCGCCGCCGAGACGGCGGCCGTGGTGCGCGGGTCGGTTCGGGCCGTGCGCATCAGAGGGGCTGCACCACGAGGACCGAGGTCACCACGACCGCCGCGGCACCGAACAGCAATTCGGCGGTGGCGGATCGGCGAAGCCGTGCGGGATCGGCGTCGACGGACAGAGCCGGTCGTACGACCCGCCAGTTGTAGAAGCCGACGGCCATGACACATGCGACAATCAAGTCCTTGATGAGGAGTGATCGCCCCCACGGCGTCGTCCAGAGATCCGATGGGGCACCCAGGTGGAGCCACGCTTTCACGCCGCCCGATACGACCAGGGTTCCGACGGCGACGAGCGCCAGCCGGGAGAAGGCGCCGACAAGCGTCGGCAGACCGGACCAGGGGCTGCCGCTGTCCGCGGAGGCTGCGCGCAACGCCGGGAGTCCGGCCGAGAGCAGGCAGAAGAGCCCCCCGACCCAGGCGCCCGCCGCCACGACGTGAAGGTAGGTTGCGCCCGCGGACAGGCCTCGTGGCGCATCGCCCCAGGCATGCCCGGAGAGGATCGGCGCGAGGGGGACCAGCAGGGCCGCCGCGAGGACGACGTGCCAGCCGGCTCCGCCGCGGTTTCCGGAACGGCACAGCGCAACCCCCACAGCCGCGAGGACCCCCGCGGCCGCGTGAAGCCACCATCCCGCGCTCCAGGGTGTTCCCCCCGTGACGGTGGCGAGGTTGGCGCCGGGATCGTCCGGGAACAACGTCTGCGCCTGGAACCAGAGGCGCAGTGGCAGGGCGGCCAGGAGCAGCAAGGCCGCGGCGGCCGCGATCCGCCACAAGCCCGCGGAAACGCCTTCGGCCACCCCACTCGGCAGGCCGGCGTTCGTTGCGGCGCCGAGCACGATCACCTTGAAGGCGACCGATCCCAGGAGTCCCACGATGCCCAAATAGAACGCGAAGCGCGTCAGCAGCGCGACCGGGTCCCCGAAGATCCCGGCGCCCGCGTCGTCGGCCGTCTGCGCCCGCGGTGGTTCCGACCCGGCGCCCGGTGCCGGAGCGGCGCGCTCGCTTGCCGCATCGTCCGGTTCGTCCGCTGCCGGACCCTCGACCCGAAAGCCGAATTCTCCCGAGAGGGCATGTCCGTCGGGTCCCGCGGTGGTCCATTCCACGACGTAGCTTCCGCGAGCCAGCGGCTCGTCCAGCGCAAGCAGGAGCGCGTCCTGCCGGTCCTCATCGAGATAGGCGAGTTCCGCGGCGGCCACAGGGGCCGCTCCGCCCGCCGCAGACCGTACGGAAACGCTGCTCAGAGAGAGTTGGACGGCGGTAGTATACGTGAGCGTCACCTCCGTCGGCGACTCGGTCAGGACGGCATCCTGCGCCGGAGTCGACTCCTCGAGTTCCGTGTGCAGCGTGGAAGCGGCCGCGACCGCGGGCAATGCCAACAGGACGCCCGTGATCAGGGCGCGTGAACGCACGTCAGGCCTCCGGCAAGCCGTGTCTGATCGCGGACTCCATGGCCTCGCTGAACCGGTCGAGTTCCTCCAGCGTCGTGTACACGCTTGGCGAGATCCGCAGCCCGGTGCACTCCTCGTGACCGATGGAGACGTTGATGATGCGGTGCTCGCTCCAAAGCCACCTGCTGAGGGCTCCGGTATCCAGACCCTCGACGTGCACGTTCGCGATCCCGCAAGCGAATCCGGGCTTCTGGCTCGTGTTGAGACTCACGCGGTTGTTCTTCAGGAGTCGGTTTGCCCAGTAGTCGCGAAGATAGGTGAGGCGCGCAGCCTTCCGCTCGGCTCCGATCCCCTGGTGGAAGGTCAGGGCCTCACCGATGGCCAGGTAGTTGGCCGCGGGATGGGTCCCGATCTCTTCGTACTTGCGTATGTCGCCGTCCATGCGGTCGGGTGCCGCCATCAGCGGCCAGATGTTGGCGATCTCGTCGCGCCGCACGTACAGCAGGCCGGTCCCGTGCGGAGCGAACAGCCACTTGTGGAGACTCGTCGAGTAGTTGTCGCACTCGAGGTCGTGCAGCTTGAACGGAAAGTGCGCCATCGCGTGGGCCCCGTCGACGATGACCGGGACATCGTGCCTGCGGGCCATCGCCACGATCTCGCGCACGGGCAGGATCTGACCCGTCAGGTTGATCATGTGACACATGAGTATCAGCCGGGTGCGCGGAGTAATGCCTTCCTCGAAGCGGCGCACGACCTCGGCGGGGTCCTCAGCCGGGACGGGGACCTTGATCTGCCGCATGACGATGCCTTCGCGCCGCTCCCGCTGCCGGAACGTGGTGAGCATGCGCCCGTAGTCCTGCGTCGTGGTGAGGACTTCGTCGCCCGGCTCCAGATCGTAGCCGAACTGACACGTCTGCAGTCCCTCGGACGCGTTGCGGGTGAACGCGATCTCCTCCGCGTCGACCCCCCACTCGCGAGCCATCCGGGCCCGTACGCCTTCCCGCTGCGGCTCGAGGATCTGCCACATCGTGTACGTGGGGGCCTCGTTCGAGTAGTCGAGATGCCGCTTCATCGCGTCCTGCACGAATGTGGGCGACGGGCTGACGCCACCGTTGTTGAGGTTGACCAGGGTCCGGTCCACCGTGAAGGCCCGGGCGACCTCCGACCAGAAGAGCTCGTCGTCGGCGGTCTCCGCCGCGCTTCCCGGGTGTCCGGCGAGTTCGCGTGCGATGTGCGTGGCGCGGGAATTGAACGCCGGCAGCTGCGAGGCTCCGAGGACCGCCGCGGCCGATCCCAGGAAGTCCCTTCTGCTCGGGGCGGACCGGTTGTTCGGTTTCTTCGCTACGCTGGCCTTCATCAGGATTCCTCCGCGTCTCGGCGTGACTGTCCGCGGTGCTCCGCGGCGGGCCCGGGCGACGTGCTCGCTTCGTCAGGTCGACGGACCGGACACGGCACGTTAACAAACTACGATAAGCGCCATGAAGGGGGTGGGCAAACGGTCGATGCGGCAGGCGGTTATCTTTACCGCTACTGCTGTGCCGATGCCCGGCCCGGGTGTTGCTTCGGGTTGTCCGCTCATGCTCGCCCACGCCAATCAATCGCCGAGCGACCAGATGATTCGAGTCCGTTTTCTGGGGACTGCCGCCGCACGACCGACCGTCCGGCGGAGTGTGTCGGCCATCGCGGTCCAGCGTGAGGGCCGGTCCATCCTCTGGGACTGCGGCGAGGGAACCCAGCGTCAGATCATGCGCTTCGGCACGGGCTTCACGTTCTCCCACATCTTCATCACCCACGCCCACGCCGACCACTTCCTGGGTCTTCCGGGCCTGCTCAGGACCATGGGACTGCAGGGCAGGGACGAGCGCATGAACATCTACGGCCCGGCTGGAGCCGTCGCCACTCTGGATGCGGCCGTGCGGCTGGGTGTGGAGAGGGTGCCGTTCCCGATCGAAGTCAGGAGTCTCAAGCCGGGCGACCGGGTCGACTTCGGCGATTGGGCCGTGCACGCGTTTCGCGCCGAACACGGGGTCGCCGCGCTCGGGTACGCATTGATCGAGGAGCCGCGTCTCGGCCGGTTTGACGTCGAGGCCGCCCGCCGGCTGCGCGTGCCCGAGGGACCGCTCTTCGGCCGGCTGCACCGCGGTGAGACCATTGAGGTCGGGGATCGGACCATTTCGCCGGACGACGTGGTGGGTCCGTCGCGTCCCGGACGTACCGTCGTCTACACGGGCGACACAAGACCGAGCCGGGCGACCGTCCGGGCCGCGATGAGGGCGGACCTCCTGATCCACGAGGCCACATTCGGGTCGGAAGAAATCGAACGAGCGCGGGAAACCCGGCACTCCACGGCGCTGGAGGCCGCGGAGGTGGCCGCGAGGGCGCGCGTGCGGCGACTGATTCTGACCCATATTTCGGCTCGATACTCGGAGTCACCGGAACGCTTGCGGGACCAGGCGCGCGAGGTGTTTTCCGAGGCCGGGGTCGCGTACGATGGCCTGGAGGTGGAGCTCGGCTACCATGGGTGAGGCCGGGGTATCGGCGATGCCCGCGGAGCTTTCGGGTGCGGTGACCGTGATCGGCCTGGGCGTCATGGGGGGATCGGTCGCGAAGTGCCTTCGCCGCCGGCTTCCCGACGTGCCCGTCTATGGCATCGAGCCAGATCCCGGCAGTGCGGGGCTTGCCGCGCGCGACGGTGTGCGGCTCGCGGACTCGCTGGACCGGTGTCCGCTGGCCGGCGGTGTCGTGGTCTTCGCCACACCGCTCGACACCACCGTGGCCCTGATCGGCGAGACCGCCGCGCAGTGGACCGCGGCCGCGCTGGCGACCGATGTGGCCAGCCTCAAGGCACCGGTGCTCGAGGCCGCGGCGGCCCACGGCCCTTCGGCGGCCGGCACGTTCGTCGGTGCCCACCCGATGGCCGGCTCCGAGCGCTCGGGCTACGCGGCCGCGCGCGCCGATCTCTTCCGCGGAGCCGATGTCTGGATCAGTCCCTGCGGCCCGGTGGGTGCGGATCGCGGTCCCGGGGCGGCGAAAGATGGTGGCGATACCAATGTGGACGCCGTGCGGCGGGCCGGCGCATTCTGGCAAGTCCTTGGCGCCCGCCCGCGGGCCGTCGGCGCCGAAGACCACGATCGGGTGATGACCTGGGCGAGCCATCTGCCGCAGCTCGTGGCCAGCGCACTTGCCGGCACGCTCGCCGACGCCGGTATTGCCCGGACAACGCTCGGCCCCGGCGGACGGGACGCAACCCGGATCGCGGGATCCAATCCCGGGATGTGGACCCCGTTGCTCGAGGCCGCAGCCGAGGCCGACGGGCGGGCACTGGCCGCGCTGGAAGACCGGATCGGCGCCATCCGCAGGATGTTGGAACGGGGCGATATGGAAGGCGTGGCGCAACTGCTGGAGCAGGCGAGGCACTGGTGCGCTCCAAGGGACTGAGCATCCGGGTTCCGGGCGACAAGTCCATCACCCAGCGCGCCCTCATTCTGGGTGCCATGGCGGACGGCGAGAGCCGCGTTGGGGGCGCGCTCCGGGGGGCGGATCCTCTGGCGACCGGGCGCGCGCTGGCAGCGCTCGGCGTGGAGATCGACGGCCTGGGTGCCGGCGAAGACCAGCTGGTGCGGATCGCGGGCCGCGGACTGCGGTCCTGGAGGAGTCCCGGGGGCACGCTGGACCTGGAGAACAGCGGCACCGGGGTTCGCCTTCTGGCCGGCGCCCTTGCGGCGCAGCCGCTCACGGCGGTCCTCGCCGGTGACGAATCGCTGTCGCGCCGGCCGATGGACAGGATCACGGGTCCACTGCGGCGGATGGGTGCGTCGATCCGGTACCTCGAGCGCCCGGGGGTGGTGCCGTTTCAGATCGGCGGCGGGGGCCTGCACGGGATCCGTCACGAAGGGCGGGTGGCGAGTGCACAGGTCAAGAGTGCGATTCTGTTCGCCGGCGTAGGAGGCGGCGTGGGCGTGGAGGTCCGGGAGCCGCGGCGCTCGCGCGACCACAGTGAACGCATGCTCGAGGGGATGGGCGTGGAAGTGGTGGAGGGGGCAGCCGCGGGGGGATGGCTGGTCCGTGTGCCGGAGCCTCCGCCTCGCCTGTCGCCGTTGCAAATGCAGGTTCCAGGCGACTTTTCGTCGGCCGCGTTCTTTCTGGCGTGGGCGGCGCTGGTTGGGTGCACCGATCTCTTGCAATTGGAAGCGGTAGGTGTCAACCCGACGCGGACGGGGCTGCTGCCCGCGCTCGCCCGGATGGGCGCCGATGTCCGCGTCCTGGGCCGCCGCCGCGAAGGTGGCGAGGCGGTCGGTGACCTGGTGGTGGGGCGGGAAGGAAGCCCGCTTCGCGCGGTGGCGGTGGGCGAGGACGAAATCCCCGGGATGATTGACGAGGTGCCGATCCTGGCCGTCCTGGCTGCGCGGGCCGAGGGCGTTTCGCGCATCTCGGGCGCCGGCGAGCTCAGGGTCAAGGAGTCGGACCGCCTCGCGGCGCTCGCGGCCAACCTGCGCCGGATCGGAGTCCGCGTCGAAGAGTTCGACGACGGCCTCGAGGTCGAGGGCACCGATGCGCCCCTGACCGGAGTCGTCGAGAGCTTTCACGACCACCGGATCGCGATGGCTTTCGGGGTGCTTGGCGCCACGTCCGGCTGCGACATACGGATCGACCATGCCGGCATAACCGATGTCAGCTTCCCCGGCTTCTGGGATCTCCTGGCCCGGGTGCGGACCTGGTGGGAGAGCATGGGCGACGGCACGCGGCGGCCCGGATCGGGCACGCGGCGGCGCGGCTTGCCCACACAGGATGCCCGCACACCCGGCGTGGCCGGGTCGGCGGGGTGCACGGTCGTGGCGATCGACGGCTCGGCCGGATCCGGGAAATCCACGACCGCGGCAGCCGTGGCGGGCCAACTCGGTTATCGGCACCTGGATTCGGGAGCGCTATACCGGGCCGTCACGCTGGGACTCCTCGACCGGGACCCGGCGATGACCGCGGAGACCGTGACGCCTGCGGACCTGGAGGCGCTGGACATCGCGATCGAGTGGCACGACGTCGCCATGGCGGTGCGGATGCGCGGCGCGCGGGTGCCCGAGAAAGCCTTGCGTGCTGCGCGCGTCACCAGCGAGGTGTCCGCCGTCTCCGCGCGTGCGGTCGTGCGCGAACATCTCCTGGAGCTGCAGCGCGCCGCAGCCGACGGGCCCGGGCTGGTGGCGGAAGGCCGGGACATGGGCACGGTGGTCTTCCCGGACGCGGCGGTGAAGATCTACCTGGACGCGCACCCGCGGGAGCGCGCCCGGCGCCGCATACGGCAACGGGGCGGGACCGAGGGGGCAGCGGAGATCGCGGAAGAGGCGCGCAGGCTGAAGGACCGGGACGATCGCGATTCATCCCGGTCGCTCGCCCCCCTTGTCCGCGCGGGCGATGCCGTGCTCCTTGATACCACCCACATGGACCCGAGGGCGCAGATGAAGGCAGTAGTCCGCCTCGTGAGGGCGCTTGAGGACAGTCTTTTCCAATACGGAGATGAGCCTGAACCGGGGGAGGCGCGAGAGGTGAGGCCGGAGCCCGGAGCAGGTGGCAGTTGATGGGGTTTGATTATCTCCCTGAACGTTGGAGAGAGGCAACCGGCGAGCCGGAGGATGGCCGGGAAGCAGGAGGGTCTCCGGCGAGCCAGCGGTCGGCGCGAGTCGGATCACGCGGCGGAGTTGCCGGCTTGGCCGATGGTGCGGAAGAGTTCGTCGCGGGCGCGGCGGACGGCTTGGGCGGCGGCGAGGTCGGTGGTTGCGGCGGCGAGTTGGTCGAGGGCGCCGAGGGTGACGCCGGGCCGGAGGAAGGCTTCGGCGCCGGGCAGGGCCTTGAAGCGCTCGTGGGGCGTGGTCACGTCCTGTTGCCGGTAGCGCCGCCTGACTCGGCCGCTGGGGCTGGTGACTTCGGTGGGGAAGAGGCAGGGCCGGTGGAAGTTGAGGAACGGGCAGAGGTGGTCGTGGAGGAAGGCGTTGACCCGGGGGACGAGGGCGTGGGGGACGTGGACGTGGCCGAGCCACTTGCGGACGACGCTGCCGTTCTTGGTCTCGACCAGCGCGTTGTCGTTGGGGTGGCGGGGCCGGGACTTGGTGAAGACGCCGATGTGGAGCTGGTTGAGCAGCGCGGCCACGCGGCCGTTGACGTATTCGCTGCCGTTGTCGGCGTGGAAGGCGTGGATGGCGAAGGGGAAGGCGGACAGCAGGGCTTCGAGGCGCGGGACGAGGAAGTGGTGGGTGATGCGCGGCACGGCTCCAAGGTGTTGGAACTGCGTGACTTCGTCGACCACGTTGATGAGGTAGATGCCCTTGCGCCTCTCGCGGTCGCCGAGGTGGACGGTGTCGACGCGGAGATGGCCGGGCCTGCCGTCCGGCCGCGGCTTGCGGCGGACCCCGATGGGGACCGGGGTGGGCCGGGTCTTGCGGAAGGTGAGGCGGCCGGTCCGGTACGCACGGGTCTTGCGGAGGTTGTAGATGTGGCCGTTGGAGATCGAGGCGAGGCGCGCGAAGCGTTCGTCGCCGTAGACCTCGTGCATGCGTTGCAGGACCACCTTGGTGGCGGGTCCGGAGGGCTGGCCGAAGGCTTCGTCGACCTCGGCGAGCAGCGCGGCGTCGTGGGGCGTGTAGCGGCGCTGGAAGGCGTTGGCCGGGGGCTTGCGGCGGTGATCGCGGATGCTCCCGGTCCGGCGGTGCTGTCGGACGAGGCGGGTGACCTGGGCGCGGGAGAAGCCCGTCACCTTCTCGATGAACCGCTTCACCAGTCCCTTGTCCGGTCGCCCGAGGCCGTGGTACTCGAAGCGGACCAGCGTGCGGCGCACGAAGGCGTAGGCCGAGGTGCGGTCGGCGAGCTCGAAGTCCGCCGGTTCATTGCCGTCCAGGAAGGCCCGGACCTGTTCGAGGGTGCGAAGTCGTTCGGTGCGAAGTGTCACGATCATCCTCCAATGATCTCTTCGCCCCGGCCTTCAGGCTCACTTCCCGCTGGAAACCGGCCCCGCGTTCGGGCTCACTTGCCGTTGGACAAGACTAGGACTCCCGCTGAGTGCCGGATTACATTATCCTTTAAGACTATACTCTGCACTGGGAACGACCGTGGGCCCGGCTTTGCGGCCCCGTGTGATCCCGTGAAGAAACACATCGGCGGCGTGCTACTGCGGGCAGGTCCGCGCGGCCTTCATCTTCACTCAACCCGGCCTCCCGCGCGTTCCACGGGCCGGCCATCGTACCGGAGCGCCGGCCCTTGAAGTCGGCGATGCATGCCATGAACGAACCCCAGGATTCTCAAACGGCCCCCGACGGCCACAGTCCCACTCCCGACATCGCTACTGACGGCTCAGGGCTCCCAGGCGAAATCTCACCCGAGCTTTTCAACGATCCATATGGCGAAGAGGTCCTCGATGTCTCTCGCGACGACTTCGAGGCGATGCTCTCCGAGCACCAGACCGCGCGTGGCGATATCCGTGAGGGTCAGGTCGTGCAGGCCAGGGTCCTGCGCACAACCGATTCATCCGTCATCCTCGAATTCGGCTTCAAGAGCGAGGGGGCTGTACCGCTCGACGAGTTCAAGGACCCCGATGCCATCGAGCCGGGACAGGATGTCGAGGTGCTTCTCGAGAGCCTCGAGGACGAAGATGGCGTCGTCGTCCTGTCCAAGAAGAAGGCGGACTTCCTCCGGGTCTGGGAGCTGATCAAGGACGCGTTCGAGAACGATCAGCCGGTGAAGGGACTCCTGACGCGCAAGATCAAGGGAGGCGTGACGGTCGACATCATGGGCGTCGATGCCTTCCTCCCCGGTTCCCAGATCGCGCTTCGCCGGGTCCCGAACATCGAGGACCTGATCGGCGACACCTACGATTTCAAGATCATCAAGCTGAACAAGCGCCGGCGGAACATCGTCGTGTCGCGGCGCGTCATCCTCGAACGCGAGCGCAAGAAGAAGCGTTCCACTCTGGTCAAGGAGCTTCTCACCGGCCAGGTGCGCGAGGGCGTCGTCAAGAACATCACGGACTTCGGGGCGTTCATCGATCTCGGCGGTCTCGACGGACTGCTCCATATCACCGACATGTCGTGGGGCCGGGTCGGCCATCCCTCCGAGGTGGTGAATATCGGCGCGCGCCTCGACATCAAGGTGCTGGACATCGACTGGGACCGCGAGCGCATCTCGCTGGGACTGAAACAGCTGCTTCCGTATCCCTGGACGGATATCGAGGAGCGTTATCCCGTGGGCGCCCGCGTGCGGGGCAAGGTCGTGTCGATCACGAACTACGGGGCGTTCGTGGAGCTTCAGAAGGGCGTCGAGGGCCTGGTTCACATCTCCGAGATGTCCTGGACCCGCAATGTGCGGCACCCGTCCAAGCTCGTGTCGATCGGCGACGAGATCGAGGCGGTGGTGCTGAAGGTGGACCCGAAGGACCAGAAGATCTCCCTCGGCATGAAGCAGATCGAGGAGGATCCCTGGCTGGCCCTCCCGCTCAAGTATCCGACCGGGACCAGGTTGACCGGCACCGTGCGCAACCTGACCTCCTTCGGCGCGTTCGTCGAAATCGAGCCGGGGATCGATGGGCTGGTCCACGTTTCCGACATGAGCTGGACGCGGCGGGTCGAGCACCCGTCGGAGGTGGTGCAAAAAGGTGAGACCGTGGACGTCATGGTGCTTGACGTGGATTCGGACAACAAGCGGATCTCCTTGGGGATCAAGCAGTTGTACGACGATCCGTGGCCGCAGCTGGTCTCGCGCTTCCACAAGGACTACGAGCAGGATGGCCGCGTCGTGCGAATCCAGGACAGAGGCCTGATCGTGGACCTGGGTGACGGTGTGGAGGGGTTCGTGCCAGGCTCTCATTCCGCGGTGCCGGCGGACCAGATCGAAGGTCGCTATTCCGCCGGCGATGTGGTCCCCATCCGGGTGATCGCGTCGGACGCGGGCGAGCGCCGCATCGTGCTCGAGGTGCTTGAGGCGCCCGAAAGAAGGCGTGAGTCCGACGCGGCCCTGGAGGAAGCGGCTGACGTGGCCGGGGTTGTGGCACCGGCAGAAGTTGCCGAGGGACCTGCGGCAGTTGCAGCCGGGGATGAAGCGTTGGAGGCTGCCGGGGACGAAGCGCCGGGCGCCACCGGGGAGCAGCCCGCAACGTCCGATTGATCAGGAGGCCGGACCGGCGGATTTTCGTGAAGACGATGGACACGAGATCGCCACAGCGCGTGGCCAATGCCACGGTGCTCGCCGGCTTCGCGCTGGCCTGCGCCGCCTCGTTGTCCGGTCCGCCAACAGGGGCCATGGCCGAACCACCTCAGGAAGCCCCCGTCATCGGTGCGTTGCTGCCCATGTCGGGATCGCCATCCAGCCGGCAGTACGCACGGATGTTCCTGGACGGCGTCGAGGTCGCGGTCGATCTGGCCCGTCGGGCGGGTGTGAACGTGCAACTGGTCGTGGAAGACAACGGCGGCACCGCGTCGGGCAGCGTGCGCGGGGTTTCGGCCCTCGTGGATCGGGGTGCCGTCGCCATCCTCGGTCCGCTGGCTACCGGCAATGTACGCGCGGCGTCGCAAGCCGCGCCGAGGCGCCTGACGTTTTTCTCGCCGACCGCACGGGATCTTCCCGACGGACACAGGGGTGTCTACAGCATGGGCGCCGGGGATCCCGCGGCGGGACTGGTTCTGGCCGACGCGGCTACGGGACTCGGCTACTTCGATGCTGTCGTCATCCACCCGCGCAGTCCTGGCGAAACACTGGAAGCGACGGCTTTCGCGGAGGCGTTCAGGACGGTGGGCGGCTCGGTGCGGCGTCGCATCGAGTACCTGCCTGGCACCACAACCTTCGAGGAGCCGCTCGTCGAGGCGAAGTCGCTCGCTCCCAGGCTGCTGGTGATCGCGGCGCCGCCGTCCGACATAGAGTTGCTCGCGCCCCAGATCGCGTTTTTCGGTCTCGACACCATCGGGGTGCAGGTGGCCGGCACCGCGGGATGGACGGGACGCGCCGTCATGGAAGGTGTCGCCCGCCGTCATACCGACGGGGTGATCTCCGTCAGCGCACTGGCTCCCGATGCGGTCGAGAACCTTCCCGCGGATTTTGTCGCGGCCTATGAACGCCGCTTTCGGCGCTCGTTGCACAGCATGGTGCCGGCGACGGGGTTCGACCTGTTCCGCATGGCCCTGGCGGCCTATGGCGCGGGTCGGCGGACGTCCGGAGACCTTGTCGCGGCCCTGGAGCGGCTCCACCGCTTCGCCGGCGTGACCGGAAGCTATTCCTTTGCCGGCGGCCGACTGACCCGCGAGTATTTTCCGGTCCGAATCTATGGCGGCTCGCTACACCCGGTCGACACGGAATTCCCTGAAGCGGGGCGGCCGGATCCGGCCGGTCCGCGCCCACGCTCCGGCACCCGTTAGCAGAAGCCGCTGCCGTCGCCCATGACGATGCGTGAATCCCTCGAGCGCCTGGAGGCTCTCAGGCGGGAGGCCGAGCTGGGTGGGGGAGAGGCGCGCATTCGCGCCCAGCACGAGCGCGGCAAGCTGTCGGCAAGAGAAAGGCTCGATCTCCTCCTGGACGAGGACTCCTTTGTCGAACTGGACCGGTTCGTCACACACCGCTCGACCGAGTTCGGGCTCGATTCACGAAAGTACCTGGGTGACGGAGTAGTCACGGGCTACGGGATGATTCACGGACGGCTCGTCTACGTGTTCTCGCAGGACTTCACGGTCTTCGGCGGGTCGCTCAGCGAAGCCCATGCGGAGAAGATCGTCAAGATTCAGGATATGGCGGTGCGCAACGGGGCACCGGTGATCGGCCTCAACGACTCCGGGGGGGCCCGTATCCAGGAGGGTGTCGTCTCGCTGGGGGGCTACGCCGACATCTTCCTTCGCAATACCCTTGCATCGGGGGTCATCCCGCAGATCAGCGTGGTCCTGGGTCCCTGCGCCGGCGGAGCCGTCTACTCGCCGGCAATCACCGACTTCGTGTACATGGTGCGGGGAACGAGCTTCATGTTCGTGACGGGACCGGGGGTGGTGAAGACGGTGACTCACGAGGAAATCGACATGGAGGGGCTGGGAGGCGCGGACATTCACGCCGAGACGTCCGGCGTGGCGCACTTCGCACACGACAGCGAGGCGCAGTCCCTGACAGCCGTGCGAGAGCTGTTCCGGTACGTTCCGAGCAACAACACCGAGCCCCCACCGGTCGGGGAGGATCGGGACTCCCATGCCAGGCCAAGCGAGAAAATACTGGAGATCATACCGGATAACCCAAACCGTCCCTACGATATAACCGAGATAATCCATGAAATAGCCGACGGGCGTGAATTCTACGAGGTCCACGCCGGATTCGCGCGTAACCTGGTCACGGGATTCGCGCATCTCGGGGGTCACTCGGTCGGTATCGTGGCCAACCAGCCCGCCGTCCTGGCCGGCGTTCTCGACATCGATGCCTCCGACAAGGGTGCCCGCTTCGTGCGTTTCTGCGACGCGTTCAACATCCCCCTGGTCGTGCTCGAAGACGTCCCCGGCTTCCTGCCCGGGGTCGCGCAGGAGCACGGCGGCATCATCCGGCACGGGGCCAAGCTGCTCTACGCGTTCTGCGAGGCGACCGTGCCCAAGGTCACCGTCATCACCCGCAAAGCCTACGGCGGGGCCTACGACGTGATGAACTCGAAGCACGTACGGGGCGACATCAACCTGGCCTGGCCGTCCGCCGAAATAGCGGTGATGGGCCCGAAGGGCGCGGTGGAGATCCTGTTCCGCAAGGAGATTGCCGCGGCCGAAGACCCGGAGGCTGCGACAGAGGCGAGGATGGCGGAATACCGGGAGAAGTTCGCGAATCCGTACGTCGCGGCGGCACGCGGGTTCGTCGACGATGTGATCGATCCCCGTGACACGCGCGCCAGGCTGATCAACGCCCTCGACATGCTGCGTGACAAGCGGGACACGAATCCAGCGAAGAAGCACGGCAACATCCCGTTGTAGAGTCACGTCGCCCGCCGGGCAACCCGGCCGGTACGCACGCGCGTCTGAATGTCTGGACAGCCCGACGGGCACGCCGGGGGGCTGGAGACAGACAACGGGGGGGAGACATGATGCGCAAGACAAGATTCTTCAAGGACTTCTGGATGTCGGCGGGAGTCGCCGCCGTGGCAGCGGTCGGTTTGTCGGGTTTGACGGGTCCGGTCACGGCACAGGAGAAGGAGGACTGTGACTGCAGGCCGGGTGTGAGGACATTCATCTGGGACGGAGATACCGGGCAGGTTCCCTTCCTGAGTCTGGCCGGACGGCCCATGCTCGGCGTCTCGCTGGACATGGATGCCGACCTCGACGACGTCGGGGTTCGTGTGACCGGGCTGCGGGAGGATGGTCCGGCCGACCGGGCCGGCGTTCGCGAGGGCGACATCATCGTGGCGGCGGGGGGCCGGGACCTTACCCGGCCTCTGGACGGCGAAGACGAGATGGACATGAATCGGGACAGCTCGCTTCCCGGTCAGCGCCTGGTCGCCCTGATCAGGGAGCTCGAAGAAGGGGAAGAGATCGAGATCGAGGTGGACCGGGACGGTGAGTTGCTCGCTTTCGCCGTGGTCCCCGAGGAACTCGAGGGGTGGGGCTGGCCGTCGAGGCTCAGCGTCCGCATGCGCGACATGGCCGACCGCGTGCGTGACCAATACCGCGATATCGACTGGAAGGTCCAATGGGACGCTCCAACCATCGATCCACCGGACACGCCCGACATCTTCCTTGGCACCGGCGGGGACTTGACGCAGGTGTGGCTGCGGGACCGCTCCCACGGCCTCGAGCTGGTCGAACTCAACCCGGGTCTCGGTGCGTACTTCGGCACGGAAGAGGGAGTCCTCGTTGCGGATGCCGACGACGGTTCCGCGCTTGGGCTCCGCCCCGGCGACGTCGTGGTCGATGTGGATGGCCGGAGGGTCCGGAGCGCCGCGCAGTTCAGACGGATTCTGCGCTCGTACGAGGAGGACGAGGAGATCGCACTGCGAATTTGGCGGGATGGCGCGGAGACCCTGATCCAGGGTACCATCGGGTAGCTTCCGGGCCCCAAACCCCCGTTCCCCCCGTTCCGGCCCCGGAGAGGCCAGACAATGATCGAATCGGTGCTTGTCGCCAACCGGGGTGAAATCGCGTTGCGCGTGATCCGGGGGGCGCGAGAGCTGGGCATCCGCACCATCGCCGTCTTTTCGGAGGCGGACCGGGACTCGCCGCACGTGGTTCACGCCGACGAGGCGGTCCTCATCGGTCCGGCGGCCGCGTCCCGGAGCTACCTCGACATCGGCAAGGTGCTCCGCGCCGCGCACACCACGGGCGCGGTCGCGGTTCATCCGGGCTATGGCTTTCTTGCAGAGCGCGCCGACTTCGCCGGGGCGGTTGCGGACGCCGGGCTGGTGTTCGTGGGGCCGGCAGCCGAGACGATCCGCGCGATGGGGGACAAGACGGAGGCGCGCCGCCGCATGGCCGACGCCGGGGTGCCCGTGGTTCCGGGCACGACGTCTCCGCTGGGCTCCGGGTCGGAGGCGCGTGAGGTGGCCAGGGAGGTGGGGCTCCCGGTCGTGCTCAAGGCTGCGGCGGGTGGCGGCGGAAAGGGGATGCGGGTCGTCCGCCGACTCGATGAGGTGGCGGCCGCGTTCGACGCTGCGGCCCGCGAGGCGCTGGCGGCCTTCGGCGACGGCACCGTCTATGTGGAGCGGTTTCTGGAACGCCCCCGGCACATCGAAGTGCAGCTCTTCGGCGACGGTTTCGGCAACGTGGTGCATCTCCATGAACGGGAATGCTCGATCCAGCGACGGCACCAGAAGCTGATCGAAGAGGCGCCGTCTTCGCTTCTCGGTCCCGAGGAGCGCCGGGCGGTGGGCGACGCGGCGGTCCGTGCGGCGCGCGCCGTGGACTACGTTGGAGCGGGAACGGTCGAGTTCCTCTATCAGGACGGGGAGTTCTTCTTCCTGGAGATGAACACGCGGCTGCAGGTCGAGCATCCGGTCACGGAGTTCGTCACGGGCGTCGACCTGGTCGAATGGCAGTTCCGCGTGGCGTCCGGCGAGGCCATCCCGATGCGGCAGTCGGAAATCCCCCTGCGTGGCCACGCGATCGAGTGCCGCATTACCAGCGAGTCGCCCTTTGACGGGTTTCTCCCCGCGACGGGGACGGTGCGGCACCTGGCGATTCCGGGAGGTCCCGGCGTTCGTTGGGACGGCGGCATCGGCGTTGGCAGCGAGATCGGCCTTCACTACGATCCGTTGCTCGGCAAGCTGATCACGCGGGCCCCCGACCGCGAGTCGGCGATCAGGCGCATGAAACGTGCACTGGGAGAATTGACGATCGCCGGCGTCTCGACCTGCGCCCCGCTCCTTCGTCGGATTCTGGACGAACCCGACTTTCTCGCCGGGCGGCTCTCGACCGCGTACCTGACCGAACACCCGGAGCTGTTCGACGCGGGACTCGATGATGCCTCGCACACGGCCGCGGTGGTGGCGGCGGCACTGTTGGAGCACGAGCGCCGGGCTGCGGTGCCGGCGCCACGGATTCGGCGCCGCGGCGTCCGGTTTTCCGAATGGCGCGCCGTGACCGCTCCGGTTGCCGACGGGAACGGATGAGGGCGCCCCGGGCTGTGGAGGGCGCCGGGTCGCGCTACGTGGTGTCCGTGGCGGGAGAGACGCACGATGTGGTCGTCGGCGTGGATGGGAAGATCGTGATCGACGGTGCCGCGCACGAGGCCTCGCTTTCCGGGTCCGGCCCGGCCCGTATGCGAACCCTGATCCTGGACGGGAAGCCGCGGGCGCTGTACCCGGAAACCCGCAGCGGGGGATTCTGGGAGTTCGACCTCGATGGCGACCGCGTGAGCGCGGAGGTCCTGGACGCCCGGGCGGCGCGGGTAAGGGCGCTGTCGGCGGGGGCCGGAAGCGAACGCGGAGCGGCCGCCCTCAAGGCGCCCATGCCGGGTCTGGTCGTCCAGGTCGCCGTGGAGACGGGCGAGATCGTGGAACCGGGCGCCGCGGTTGTGATCGTCGAGGCGATGAAGATGGAGAACGAATTGCGGGCGGCGGCCGCCGCGAGGGTGGAGCGGATCCTCGTCGCCCCCGGCGAGGCCGTGGAAAAGGGTCAGATCCTGGTGGAGTTTGCCGAGGTGGAACGCAAGTGAGCGCTCAGGACGACTCCGCCGTCTACGACCGCTTGCCCACGGGTTTTCAGACGGGCGAGGACCTCGGCGAACCGGGTGCTTTTCCCTACACGCGTGGTATCCACCGCACAATGTACCTGGGGCGGCGCTGGACAATGCGGCAGTACGCCGGCTTCGGCACCGCCGAGGAAACGAACGCGCGCTACCACTTTCTGCTTGGCCAGGGGACGACGGGGTTATCGGTAGCCTTCGACCTCCCCACCCAGATGGGCTACGATTCGGACGCCCCCGTGGCATCGGGGGAGGTGGGGCGTGTCGGCGTCGCGATCGATTCCCTGGCCGACATGCGCACACTTTTTCACGGCATCGACGTGGGCGCCGTGTCCTGCTCGATGACCATCAACGCCACGGCTCCCATCCTGCTCGCGCTTTACACCGCGGTGGCGGACGAGGCCGGTGTGCCGCGGGGGCAGCTGCGCGGGACCGTCCAGAACGACGTGCTCAAGGAGTACATCGCGCGGGGCACGTACATCTATCCGGTGGAGCCCTCGCTGCGGCTGGTCGGCGATCTGATGTCCTTCTGCGCGCGCGAACTGCCTCGCTGGAATACGATCTCGGTTTCGGGCTACCACATACGCGAGGCCGGTTCGACCGCGGCCCAGGAGGTCGCATTCACACTCGCGAACGGCCTGGAGTACGTGCGGCGGGCGCGTGCCCGGGGAATCGCGCTCGAGGATTTCGCGCCCCGCATGTCCTTCTTTTTCGCCGCCCACAACGACCTGTTCGAGGAAGTGGCCAAGTTTCGCGCAGCGCGCCGGATCTGGGCCCGCACCATGAGGGAGCGCTTCGGCGCTTCCGACCGGTCGAGCAAGCTGCGCTTCCACACCCAGACCGGGGGATCGACGCTGACGGCCCAGCAGCCGATGAACAACGTGATCCGCGTGGCCGTCCAGGCCCTGGCCGCCGTGCTCGGCGGCACGCAATCGCTGCACACGAACGGGTACGACGAAGCGCTCGCGCTGCCCACCGCCAAGGCCGCCGCCCTGGCCCTGCGGACCCAGCAGATCCTGGCCGAGGAATCGGGCGTTGCGGACCGGATCGATCCGCTGGGCGGCAGCTTTCTCGTCGAGCACCTGACGGACCGCGTCGAGACCGAGGCGTTGGGCCACATGGCGCGGATCGACGAACTCGGCGGCGCCTCGCAGGCCATCGAGTTCATGCAGGATGAGATCCACCGCGCAGCGTACAGGCACCAGCTCGAGGTCGAATCGGGAACGAGGGTGGTCGTCGGCGTCAACCGATACGAGACCGAGGAACCGGCCGAGCCTCCACCCGGTCCCGGCTTTCAGCGGCTCGAATCGCGGCAGATCAAGGCGCTGGGCAGACTCAAGGCGAACCGGGACGCCGGCCCGGTGGAACGCGAACTGGCCCGTCTAAGGGAGATCGCGCGCGGTGACGCCAACCTGCTCCCGGTAATGGTCGACGCCGTGAAGGCCGAGGCCACGCTTGGCGAGATCAGCGACGCGCTGAGGAGTGTGTGGGGGACCTACGGCGCGGGCGTGTGACCTGAAACCGCCGCGTCCGGGTCGGCGGTCGCGTCGGAAGTCGGGGAGCGGCCGGCAGTGATTCACGCGGGTCGTGTTATCATTGAAGCCGCAAGGACGGTCTATCGCAAAGCTCCCCAGGCAGATCTGACGATGCCCACCTACGAATACCGCTGCGGCGATTGCGGCCGCGATTTCGAACGCTTCCAGCGGATGAGCGACGAACCCCGCGTCCCGTGCCCCGAGTGCGGTACCCGGGCCGAGCGCCTCATCTCGGGGGGCGCCGGACTGCTGTTCAAGGGCGAGGGGTTCTACATCACCGATTACCGCTCGGACGCATACAGGGAACGAGCCCGGGAGGAGTCCGGGAATGGCGCGGGCGGGGACGGCGCGAAAGCGAAGCCGAAGGTTGCGGAAGAGACCACGGGACGTGGGGAGCAGAAGGGCGGAACGCGCGACGGCCCCGGGCCGGCGGGCAAGGCCGAGAAGGCGGCCGGTTCCACGGACTGCGAATAACAGCCCGTGGACAGAATCCCCCCGGCATTCGAGCGGCGATGCATCCGGGCCGAACCGCTTCGCTCTGCGTTGCTCCTCGGGCCCGTAGCGCTGCAAGTCGGACGCTTGGAATCCCATGATGTCCGGTATCGTTCATAGTAGTTCGTAACATCCTGTTTTAGCAACGCTTTAGGTAGGATTAGCCCTACCCCGTCCGTCCAGCAGCGGCCCTTGCCATCCCGCTCCATCCCGGCTACGATTAGGGGATGGATAATGTGAACAGAAACCCCACGAAACGCCCGCGAGGCAAGCCCCGGGGCCGCCATCCACACAAGCGGCTCTCGGCCCCCTTCGTGCGCTCCGCTCCGCCCGGTCGGCACTGCGACGGAAACGGACTCTACCTCTACGTCCAGAAGACCGGAACCCGGAGTTGGATTCAACGCCTCGTCATCCGAGGACGCAAGCGCGAGCTCGGACTCGGGAGCGTCGAACTGGTCTCCCTCGCCGAGGCCCGCGAGCAGGCGCTCGCCAACCGGAAGCTCGCCCGTTCGGGCGGCGATCCCTTGGCCGAGAAGCGGCGGCTGGTCGGCATCCCCACCTTCGCCGAGGCCTCGAAGCTCGTCGTCGAGCAGAAGCGGGCCGGGTGGCGGAGCGCGGCCTACGCCAAGGAATGGTTCCGCAACTTGGAGATTCACGCCTTCCCCCGCATCGGGGATGTCGCCGTCTCGGAGGTCACGAGCGGCGACGTGCTGGAGATCCTCACCCCGATCTGGCACACCATGGGTCCCACGGCCCGGTTCGTCCACATGCGCATCCGGGCGGTCCTGGAGTGGGCCATCGCCATGGAGTGGAGGACGGACAACCCCTGCGACCGGATCCTTCACCTGCTGGGACCGCAGCACGATGTCGTCACCCACCACAAGGCCCTGCCTCACGGCGAGGTCGCCGCGGCCGTCGCGAAGGTGCGGGCCGGGGATCCGGGAAGGGTGGACACGTTGGCCTTCGAGTTCCTCGTGTTGACGGCGGCGCGGGGCGCCGAGGTCCGTGGCGCGGTGTGGAGCGAGATGGATGAACGCTCGGGCGTGTGGACGATTCCGGCAACCCGGATGAAGACCGGACGGGAGCAGCGGGTGCCGCTGTGCGGCCGGGCGCGGGAGATTCTGGAGGCGGCCCGGAAGCTGGAGGGCGGGAAGAGCACGGTCGTGTTCGTGAACGAGCGCGGGAGGGCGCTGGACGGGAAGCGGCTGAACCGGCTCTTGAAGAAGCACGGGATCGCGGCGGTGCCGCACGGGTTCCGGTCGTCGTTCCGGGACTGGGCGGCGGAGAAGACGGACCATCCCCGGGAGGTGGTCGAGGCGGCGCTGGCGCACGTGGTCAAGAGCAAGGTGGAGGCCGCGTATCGGAGAACGGACCTGTTCGAGCGGCGGCGTCGGCTCATGGCCGACTGGGAAGCGTATCTCGCGGGCCGGGAAACGGGCACCGGGACCTGACGCCCCGCCGACGGGCTCAGCGGCCGTTTCGGGGGGTTCCAGAGGCATTTCGGATGATCTGCGGGCCGCAGGATCGCCGGAGAGCGACGATCTCAGGTCTCCGAGGGGTATAGGTCGGGTGGGGAGCGGGGCTCGGCAGAGCGCGCCACCGCCGCCCTCATCATCGGCGAGACGGACGACGACGAAGCGGTGGAGCTTGCCCGCGATGGCTCGTGGGGAGTTGTTCCGGGCGGTGCCCGGAGGGGCTGTTCGGCGGCTCCGCTGGGCTGGCTTGGACCACGCTAAGGTGGTCAAGCCAGCATACCCCGTGTATAACACGGAGGCTGACGAGGGGCTCCGCCCCCTCGACCCCCGGAATGTCCCGCACCGAAGCGCGCGGGGATCGCGGGCGGGGCTTTCTCCCTTCCCCCGTGGCGGCACGTGGGCGGTCGTGGCATGGCAGGACGAGGTCCGCGAGCCGTATCTTTGGTACTCCCGTATCGATTCGGGCGTTCGCTGCAAACTCCAGTCGGAAGGGTCGGACATGTTCCGTCACAAGCCGCCCTCTACAGGCCCCGTCCCGCCCATCATTCTCGTCCTCGCGCTGTTTGCCGCACTCACCTCCTGCGAACCGGAACCGGCATCCGACAACCCGACTCGCGAGACACTTCCGAGCGGTGCCGTCCTCGTTCGCTACCCAACACTCCCCGCCGTGGACTCCGTCGGCCCGGAAGTCATCGAGGCGCGCGTGGACCTCAAGTTCGGATCCCTTGAAGGAGAAGACCTTAACGTGACCTTCGGTGACGTTCGAGGCGTCCAGGCGGCCAGCGACGGCACCATCTACGTGCTGGACGAACAGGCCGCGGAAGTCCGCGTCTTCGATTCCAGCGGCGAGTACCTGCGGACGATCGTGAGGCGTGGCGAGGGGCCGGGCGAGATCGGCAGCGCCAACGGGATACGCCTGTCCGGAGACACTCTCCTTTGGATCCACGACACCGGACAGTGGACGATCATGGGAGTGGACCCCACCGGTGAGGAGATACGCCGGTTCGCCAAGCCCGTCATGAGCTACGGATACGTCTGGGACGGCGTGTTCGATGGTCGGGGCCGCTACTGGCGGGCGACCACGCACGGAGACGACGATCCGGGCTACCCGCCCCCGCCGGGCCTGAGTCTGTGGAGCGAGCGGCGCTACTACAAGTCCTACGAACTGTCCACCGGGGCCATCGACTCCGTGTACGTCGGCGAGGCACGCTTTCGGTCATACGGATACAGCACGCCTGCGGGCTGGGGGTTCCTGCCGCTTCCGTTCGAGGCGGCCGAGTTGATCGAGCTCAATCCTTCCGGTGGTTTCTGGCGCGCACACAACGCGTCGTACCGGATCGTCCGAACGGGCGAGGGCGGCGACACGCTGGTGGTCATCGAAGCCGGGCTCCCCGTCCAACGGGTCACGGACGAGGATCGCGATGCCTACGTCGAGGGCATAGTCGACGACAGCCCCGAACTCCGGCGACAGGCGGAGGAGGTGGCTTCCCTGATGCCGGACGTCAAGCCACTGCTTGAGGGTCTATTCGTGGACGACGAAGGACGACTCTGGGTCGAGAGAATCACGCCGAGGGGCGCGCCCGCCTTCTACGACCAGTACTCGGGGGACGGCGACTACTTGGGATCCGTTCGCCTCGCGTTCGACGCGGCAGGCCCGATTTGGATCCAGCACGGCAGCATCTACGCACGGGTTGTCGATGAGTTCGACGTCCACTACGTCATTAGGGCCTCTCTGCCGTGAGAAGGAATCGAGCCGGGTGGGTGGAGAAACGCCTTGTCATCATCGTCGCAGCCTCCGCCATGCACCTCGCCTGCGAGGATCGAACAACCGAATCGGTGAGCACGGGCGCAGGCGATCCGGCCGACGAGGACATCGTGCGGATCTCCAACGTGCACGCGCTGGATCTTCCCGAGGTCGAACTACGCCTTGATCCATTCCACGAAGGCTCTGCCGGACCTTCATCTCGACCGGGTCGCAGGAGCCGTCTTTCTGCCGGACTCAGCCCTGATCATCGGGGACGGCGGTGCACGCGAGCTGGTTTTCCTTGATGGCGACGGGAGCATTCGGGCGCGCTCGGGTCGTGACGGGGAGGGGCCGGGGGAGTACAGGTGGATCGAGCGGGTCGGGGTCGGCGTGGATGGCATGCCGTTCGTGTTCGACCGGCGTCTGCGACGATTCACTTTTCTGGACGCGGACGGTGACGTGACTCGCATCCAACGGCTGGATCAGGGGGCCGGACTCGGTGCGGCCGTGCCTCTCAGCCGCTTGGAGAGCGGCGAGGTCTTGGCGGCTCTGGAGACGCGGCCGACCCTGCCTCCGGGGTTGCAGCGGGGACCGGTCTTTCTGGTCCTTAGCAACGACTTGGGGGAGATCTCGGACACCGTGGGCGAATGGGCCGGCAAGGAGCGCTACGTCACCGACCAATGGCTTCCGGTCGGATTCGCGCAGACCGCCCTTTTTGCGGGCCGGGGACGCCACGCACTCGTGGGCACCAACGATTCTATCGACCTGACGCTCTACCGGGGGATGGACCCGGTCACTCGCTTACGCGGCGGATATTTCCCACGCAGGGTCACCGCCCAAGAGAAGGAGGAGTGGACCGAGCGCTTCCTCGCGATGTTCCCCGAAGACTATCGAGCGGGTTGGCGACGCCGGTTGGAGCGCTCCACGATCCGGGACTTCTATCCCGCCTTCGGCGCGATCAAGGTCGACGCCGACGGCAGGATCTGGATCGGGGATTATCCCAAGTTGGCCGATGAGTTGCGGCGGTGGACGATCATCGAGCCCGACGGGACGCCCGTCGCGGCAGTCAATCTCCCGGTTCTGTTCCCCTTGTGGCTCGAAGACACGGTCGCCGTGACGAGCCAGCCTGTCGAGTTGCTCGACGTGGCTCACGGGAGAATCGCGGTGCTGCGCCGCGACGAGTTCGATGTCGAGGTCGTCGAGGTGTACGAAATGGGCAGCAACCGACCACAATAGCGCGAAGCAGCCCGAATCGTGGACACTCCGGTGACGGGATTCGTGAGTTGCTCACGCGCTGACCATACTCGCAGCAGTGCAAAAAGCCGGGGGTTCTGAAGGGGGGTGCGGCCCCCCTCGCCAGCCTCCGTGTTCAACACGGGGTCGGCTGGCTCATGACCACTGACGGGGTCAGGAGCCAGCGTTGGCCGTCCGAGCCGAACCATGCGCGCACGTTGTCGATGGAGCCACCGGGGCAAGCTCGGGGTGGAGCCTCACGATGGAGGTGGCATCCCCACGGATGCGGTCCCGCTGGAGCCCTTCGCCGTTGCGGCTTCGGCAAGGACCGAATACGATCCATCCGTAGGCCATTCCCACCATGTCAACGCTGCGCGCCGCGGCTCCCTTCACGCACCAGAGAGAGATGCTCCTTCCCACCATATCCGACCGTCCAGTTCGGACACTTGACCATCCCCGAAGTGCTCGACGATATGACACCGGCGCAGGAGAGGTCTGGCGATCGTGGAGGTAAAGCTACGTGACCTCACCCGTCTCTTCGTTCACCCGGCCCAATACGAGATTCCGAGGTTCCAGCGCCCCTACGTATGGACCCGTGACAAGCAGTGGGTGCCACTCTGGGACGACGTTCAGCACACGGCCGAACGCATTCTCGCGGCACAGCGTGAAGGCTCGCCGCCACCTCAACCCCATTTCATGGGCGCGGTGGTTCTGCAGCAGATTGCCAACGTCTCCGGCTCGCTCGCACGACGAATCGTGGTGGACGGGCAGCAGCGCTTGACCACTCTCCAACTGCTCTTGGACGCCGCGCAGGAAGTCCTTGAACGAATGGGGATCGACGGTCCCGCCGCGCGCCTCGAAGATCTGGTCTTGAATCAACCCAAATACCAAGGCGGCTGCGCGGATAACGCGTTCAAGGTGTGGCCCACCGATGCTGACCAAGAGGCGTTTCGGCACGCGATGGTCAACGGCCTGTCGGGAGGCGGATGGAGCGAGTCGCGAATCGTAAAGGCTCACGAGTTCTTCAGGGATCAGATAGAACAGTGGGTCGGCGAAGACGAAGGGCCGAACGAGGATGCCAACGAACGGGCCGAGGCGCTGGAGAAGGCCCTGTCGCAGCAGTTGGAATTGGTCGTCATCGACCTCCGCTCATCGGACAACCCCCACATCATCTTCGAGACGCTGAACGCCCGAGGCACGCCGCTTCGACAGTCTGACCTGATGAAGAACATGATCCTGCACGAGGCGGAAAAGACCGGTGACGGGGCCGGAGTGCCTTGGCCATTCGAGGGCGCATGGTGGGATCAGGACATCCGTCAAGGACGATTGTACCGCCCTCGCATCGACGTGTTCCTGAACTACTGGCTGGCGATGAGGACACTCCAGGAAGTTGGAGTGTCCGACATGTTCGTGGCGTTCCGACGGCACTACGAACGGGGTGAACATGGCGCGATTGGCGATATCGCGGCGGACATCGCAAACGTCGGCTCGGCATATCGCCGCCTCGAAACTGAGGAACTGGGCGGGGTGTGGGCGGCGTTCGCTCCTCGGTGGAAGGTTATGCAAGCGGCGGTCGTGACGCCCGTTCTGCTGTGGTTGCTTTCGTCCGAAGCGGAGCCGGGCCAAGTGTTCAGGGCCATCAAGGCACTGGAAAGCTACTTGGTGCGGCGAATGGTGTGTCGTATGACCACCCGAGGCTACAACAGGATGTTCGTTGACCTCGTGAAGCGGCTGGAGCACACAGGGTCGGCGAAAGCGGGCGACACCGTCATCGGATTCCTCGGCGAGCGGGAAGCGTATAGCACGATCTGGCCCAATGACAAGTGGGTGTTGGATGCCATATCCACTAAGCCCCTTTACCGGCTGCTGACGCGCGGACGGCTGAGAATGGTCCTTGAGGGCGTCGAGGAGGAGTTGCGGACCACCAAATCCGAGGGAATGGGGGTTCCCCCCGAGTTGACGATTGAGCACATCATGCCGCGGAGCTGGCGGGGGGCGTGGCCGGGGCCGGAGACTGGGCTTGGTCCGGAGAGCCCGGAGGAGAGAAGGGATCGGCTGCTTGACTCGCTCGGGAACCTAACGCTCGTCAACCAGCCGTTGAACTCTGCGCTATCAAACGGACCTTGGCCAAGCAAGCGGAAGGGGCTGGCGGGGCACAGTACGCTGTTCCTAAACAAGGATCTCTTGGACCACTCCCAAGACCGCGCGTGGGACGAAGAAGCGATCCGAGCAAGGGCGATGCGCCTCCACAAGTTATTCGTCAAGGCGTGGCCGCACTCCACCGACATTGGCACTGGATCGGAGGCGGCGTGAAGCAGGGATCCTATGGGAGCTCCCCCGCAAGGCTCGTAATGGTAGACCTCGTGCGTGGCACGATCATCCGCCCCTACACCGGGGAACCGTGCGCTCGAAGGCTGCGGTTCGCGTGACGACCCCTCCGCGCCTTCTCGGCGTCCGCTCACACATCGGGCGATTGCTGGCAATGACACCGGTTCCGTTTTCGATTGCCCGCAGGACCGCTCCCCCGAGATTCGGCGTCTACATGTTCCGTGCTCCTGATGGCGCGGCGCTCTATGTTGGAGAGTCGGGTGGGGGACCACGGGGTTTACGTGGCCGGATCGGGCAGCACGTACCAGCCAAGAGGGAAACGAGGGAGAAGTTTCGGCGTGGTGGCAGGCCCAAGGGCGGAGCGTGTGAACTCGCGGTGCGGATTGCTTGTGAAGAATTGGGAATCGCCAAGGCGGATTGGAGTTCTTTGTTGTTTCGTGACACGCTGGACCGTGCCTTCGAGAGCGTTGAAGAGACAGAAATCCAATGGGTCGAGGTATCCGAAGCTCGATGCCGTCAGGCCGTCGAGAAATGCGCTATCCACGTAGTCGATCCTAGGCACAACCGCCCGTGATCTTCGGTGCGAAGCGAGACGGAGGTAACGTAAGGAGCCGCTGGCGTCGCTCGGGGTCGACGGTTCCTCTGGCGCTCATGGATCCACAACGGCGTGCGCAGGTGCGCGAGGTCCGGGGTCCGGCAACTTCCGCCAACGTCGAACGGAATCCCGTTTGGGAATGGGGGTGAAAAAAGGGGATGAGCGCTACATCAAATGACATAAACCATTGCAATATATACATCTTACGAAATTTCCGCAGAATAGCGCTGCTACTGGCCCTTCGTCGCGCCTTGCCGGCCCGGCGCCTCACCGCTCTCGGTGCTCGGGCGGCTCCGTCCACGGGCTGCTAGGTCGATGCCCGCCGAGCGGATCTCGGACGCGCTGCGCCAGGCGGCCGGCGAGTTCGGCGTCGCGGACGTGCGCTTCCGGCTGGACCGGCCGAAGGACGCGGACCACGGCGATTTGGCCTCGAACGTGGCCCTGGCGCTTTCGTCGCGGCTTCGCCGGGCGCCCCGCGAGATCGCGCTGGAGTTGAGGGCGCGGCTGGAGGGGATCAGGGGCGTGGACCGGATCGAGATCGCCGGCCCGGGATTCCTCAACTTCTTCCTCGAAGAGTCGGCGGTCGGGCGGGTGCTCCACGAGATACGGCAGGCGGACGTTGCGTACGGCCGCAATGCCAGCGGGCGAGGACGCGAGATCATGGTGGAGTTCGTATCGGCCAACCCCACGGGCCCGCTCCATCTGGGACATGGTCGCCAGGCGGCACTGGGAGATGCGATCGCGAGCCTGCTCGAATGGTCGGCGTGGCGCGTGCACCGGGAGTTCTATTTCAACGACGCCGGCACCCAGATCGACAGGCTGGCGGCAAGCGTGCGCGCCCGGTACCAGCAGTTGCTCGGCCACGAGGCGGCAGTGCCGGAAGGGGGATACCACGGCGCGTACGTAGTGGACATCGCGCGCTCGTTCCGCGACGACGTCGGCGACCGCTACGAGAATGACGACAGCAACGCGGCTCTGGAGGCAATGCGCCGGCACGCGGTTCGCGCATTGCGCGCGGAACAGGAACGGGATCTGGCCGAGTTCGGCGTCCGCTTCGACGAATACTATCCGGAAACACGCCTCTACGCCGACGGCCGGGTAGCCGCCACTATCCAGGATCTCGACAACACCGGGCTTACCTACGTGAAGGACGGCGCAGCCTGGCTTCGCACGACCGCGTTCGGTGACCAGAAGGACCGGGTTATGGTCAAGAGCGACGGATCACCAACCTATTTCCTCCCGGATGTCGCTTACCACATGTCCAAATGGGACAGGGGCTTCCGCGAGGTGGTCAACGTGCAGGGGTCCGACCACCACAGCACAGTGGACCGGGTGCGCGCCGGGCTCCGGGCCCTGGGTCGCCCGGCCGGCTACCCCGAGTACGTGCTGCATCAGATGGTGACTGTGGAACGGGGTGGGGAAGAGGTCCGGTTTTCGAAGCGGGCGGGTTCGTATACGACACTCGCGGAGTTGGTGGAGGAAGTGGGGGCGGACGTGGCCCGCTATTTTTTCCTCATGCGGCGTCCCGAAGCCCACCTGACCTTCGATCTGGATCTGGCCCTGGACGAGTCCGACAAGAATCCGGTGTACAAGGTCAAGTATGCCCATGCCCGCGTTTGCCGGCTCTTCGAGCTCGCACGCGAGAGAGGGTGGGCGCGCCCTCGTGACGCCGACACACGACCGCTCGATTCTCGCATGGAACGGGAGTTGATCAACCGGTTGCGCGAATTCCCGGGCTTCCTGCGCAGGGCCGCCGAAGCCCGCGCCCCTCATGTCGTCTGCGACTATCTCGAAAGGACCGCCGGCCTGGTCAATTCCTGGTACCAGACGGGTCACCCCACGCGGAGCCCCGAAAGAGCCGTGCTGGTCGCGGACGAGCGACTGCGCAATGCCCGCCTGACGCTGGCCGACGCCGCGCGGATTGTCCTGCGCAACGGGCTTGCCGTCCTGGGGCTCGAGGCGCCGGAGCGAATGGTGAGGTTGTGATCCGACACGATTGCGTTGTTTACTTTACGTCCTGGCCTGCCGGGGCCGCGCTCTGCGTTGCTCCTCGGGCCCGTAGCGCTGCTACCGGCCCTTCGTCGCGCCTTGCCGGCCCGGCGCCTCGCCGCTCTCGGTGCTCGGGCGGCTTTGTCCACGGACTGCTGGCCGCTGCTATCCGGATCCGGTGATCCCGGTGGCCATCCTGGCAGTGGGCTCGGTCGCCCTCGATGCGGTGGAAACCCGGGCGGCCAGGGTCGATGGCGTGATCGGCGGCTCGGCGGTCTTCTTCTCGGCGGCGGCTTCGCTGCTGACCGAGGTACGCGTCGTTGGCGTCGTGGGGGACGACTACCCCTTGGCACAGCTCGGTTTTCTGCGTGAGCGGGGAGTGGATTTCGAGGGCCTCTCGCAGATGCCCGGCGAGAGCTTCTTCTGGGGTGGACGTTACAGCGACGACTTCCGCGCTCGGGTGACCACCGAAACGCGGCTCGGGGTCTTCGCCGATTTCAATCCGGCGGTCCCGGCCGCGTATGGCGACTCGCGCGTGGTGTTTCTCGGCAACATCGATCCGGACCTGCAGATGAGGGTGCTGGACCAGGTGCGAGCGCCCCGATTGGTGGCGGCCGACACCATGAACTTCTGGATCGAGCGAACCCCCGGCCCGCTCAAGCGCGTGCTCGCGAAGCTGGACGTGCTTCTCGTCAACGACGAGGAAGCGGTTCAACTGGCCGGCGAGGACGACCTGAGTCGTGCGGTTGGGCGGATACAGGACCTGGGTCCCGCCGTCGTCGTGGTCAAGAGGGGTGCCGACGGGTCCGTCGTCTTCGGTCGCGACTGGGTCTTCGAGTGCCCCGCATGGCCGGTCGCCGACGTGATGGACCCGACCGGTGCGGGTGACGCCTTCGCCGGTGGGTTTCTGGGGTATCTGGACCACACGGGCACTTTCGACCGCGAAGCGTTGTGCCGGGCGGCCGCATACGGGTCTGCGACGGGTTCCTACGCGGTCGAGGCGTTTTCGGTGGATCGCTTCAGGGCCCTCGAAGCCAGCGCCGTGGCGCGCCGGGTCCACAGTCTCAAGGAGCTTGGCGGATCGTCATGGACGAATCACTGACCTACAAGGATACCGGCGTCGACCTGGAAGCGGCCGATCGCGCAAAGCGCTCTCTGGGCCCGCTGATCGACGCATCCGGCGACGAGAACACCCTGTCCGGACTGGGTGCGTTCGGTGGACTGTACGCCGTTCCCAGCGGGCTGTCGCAGCCCGTTCTGGTCTCCAGTGCGGATGGCGTCGGCACCAAGCTGAAGGTGGCATTCGCGACGGGGCGGCACGACACCGCAGGGCAGGACCTGGTCAACCATTGCGTGAACGACATTCTGGTGCAGGGCGCCCGGCCCCTCTTCTTCCTTGACTACCTCGCCACGGGCGACCTCGACGGGGACGTGGTTCCGGCGGTCGTCGGGGGAGTCGCGCGCGCGTGCGAGGAGAACGCCTGCGCACTGCTGGGCGGCGAGACGGCCCAGATGCCCGACTTCTATGCACCCGGCGAATACGACCTTGCCGGATTCATCGTGGGCGTGGTGGAACGCGACAGGATCCTCGACGGCTCCGCCGTGTGCGTCGGTGACAGGATCATCGCGGTGGCCTCGTCCGGGCTGCACACGAACGGATACACGCTGGCGCGCACGATCGTCTTCGATCGCATGGGACTCGGCGTCCACGACGCCTTTCCAGGCGAGGCACGTTCGGTTGCAGACGTGCTCCTGACCGTGCACCGGTCGTATCTGGCCACGATGCGGCCGTTGCTGGACGCCGGCACGATACGTGCGTTGGCCCACGTGACCGGCGGAGGGATCGAAGGCAACCTTCCGCGGGTATTGCCGGAGGGACTGGGTGCCCGGATCGACTGCGGATCGTGGGAGGTTCCCAACGTCTTCCAGCAGCTGGAACACGGGGGCGGAGTATCCCGAACCGAGATGTATCGCGTTTTCAACATGGGCGTCGGCATGCTCGTCGTCGTGGCGCGCGAGCGGGAAGCGCAGGTGCTGGAGATGCTTGGACAGGACTCTTGGAGCGCGGGGGAAGTCGTGATGGGCGACGGGGTCGAGCTTGGGGGGATGTAGTGGGAAGCCGACCGGCTGAAGTTGCTCGCCTGCCGAGTCCCTTGTTGCGGTCCGTATGCGGTGTCTCCCTGTGCCTCGCGGTTCTGGTGGTGTCGGGGGTTGGGACGCCCGCCGCCCTCGCCCAGGACTTGCCGAGCCTTGGAGCGTCGGTCGACGGGATCGTGGAACTGGCGGATCTCTGCGCCGGGAATACGCCGGGTCTCACGTCTCGGTGCCGTGAACTCGCGCTGACCACCCTCGCGATACAGCAGGGAGTCGGCCTGGCCACGGCTCTGGGCAGCGACAACCCCGGGACTGCCAGCACCCTGGGAAAGCGCCTGGGCGCCGCCCCCCGGATCAGTGTCGCCTTCTCGGCCATCGGCCTTCCCATGCAAATGCCCAGGGTTGCCGTACAGTCGGTCCGGGAACTGAGCGACGAGGACAGCTTCGCGGTTCTGGGGCTGCGGGGCACGGTGGTTGCCGGCGTGGTCGACGGGTTTCAGCCGGCCCCCGCGCTGGGAGGAGTCCTCTCGGCGGACCTGATCGCGTCCTATTCGGTATTGAGGCTCCCCGGGGGTTCCGGATTCTCCGGAGCGTCCTCCGGTCCAGGTCTCGGGACCCGGGTCGGGCTGTTGCGCGAGTCGTTCACGCTGCCGGGCATCTCGGTCTCTGCCGTCCGTCGCTGGCACAACGATGTTCAGGCGGGTGACATTGCCGGGGGGAATCCGGGCGAGGTGCGCATGGACCTCACGGTGTCGTCCCTGCGGGCAACCGTGGGCAAGAACTGGTTCGTACTGGGATTGATGGCCGGTGTGGGGTGGGATCGCTACGACGCCGACGCCGACGTCACGGTGCCTCAGCCGGGCGGGAACACCTCGTCCGTGACCGGCCAGGTCAGGAGCGAGCGCTCGCTCTACTTCGCGGGCGGATGGTTCAACTTCCTCATTTCCCAGATTTCGCTGGAGGTCGGCATTGCGGAGGGTGTGAGCGATCCGTTCACCGGTCGGGGCGGGGGGTACGATCCCGCCGCGCGGGACTGGTTCGCGTCGGGCGCCTTGCGGATCACCCTTTGATCGCGCTGCCGCGTGTGGGACCTGGAAACGGAAGCCTGAGCAGGGCGGACCGCCGCCTTCTCGCACGTGCGATCGAGTGCGGCCGAGGTGGCTGGGGGCGAGTGCACCCCAACCCGATGGTGGGAGCGCTGGTGGTGCGCGAAGACGAAGTTCTCGGCGAGGCGTTCCATGCCGGCTACGGCGGGCCTCACGCCGAGGTCTCCGCTCTTGCGACCGTGGACGACGCCCGGGGTGCGACGCTGTACTGCAGCCTCGAGCCATGCAACCACCACGGGAAGACACCGCCGTGCACCGAGGCCATCCTCGCGGCCGGAATCGCCCGGGTCGTGTTCTGGGCTGCCGAACCCGGAGCGGAACCAAAGGGGGGTGCGGAGTGGCTGCGCAGCCGGGGCGTGGTTGTGGACGGACCGTTCGGCAAGCCGTCCGAGTGGGCCGCGGAGAATCCGGTCTTCTTCCGCGACGCATCGGTCAGGGTTCCGTACGTGGCGCTGAAGCTCGCCGTCAGCATGGACGGGCGCATCGCCCCGGCCGGTGGGAGACGGGTCTGGCTGACGGGGGACGCGTCCCGGCGTGAAGTGCACCGGCTGCGCGCCGGTTTCGACGCCATACTGGTAGGTACGCGCACATGGGAAGCGGACGATCCGATGCTGACCGCCCGGGGGGCCGTGGTGCCGCGGGTGCCCCCGGTCGCCGTGCTCCTGGATCGTCGCGGGCGCGCGTCTACGGAGCTGCGCGCGTTGCGGGGCCGCTCGGGCCCGCGTTCCATCGTGGCCACCGCGCCGGAAAGGGCAGGGGACCTGGCGCGCCGCCTTGCCGGATGCGCGGATGCCGTCGCCGTACCGGTGCGGGGCGAAGGGCTCGACCTCGCGGTCCTCATGGAGGCGCTGGCGGCACGCGGGATAAGCAGCGTGCTGTGCGAGGGCGGCGGAATGCTCGCGGCCTCCCTGCTCCGTGAAGAGCTGGTGGACAGGCTGTATCTTTTTGTTGCGCCGGTAGTCGTCGGGGAGGGCGGCGTGCCCGCATTTCCCGTAGGCCGACCAGGGGAGCGCGCTCAGGAGCCGCTGCGATTCAAGGGATGGAAGTCGGTGATCGACCCTTCGAGATTCGGAAACGACACACTCATCGTTCTCGACCGGGGAGACTGACCCGTGTTCACCGGAATCATCGAAGCGGTCGGCGAGGTCGTGGAGACAGGCCGGCGACCGAGCGGCCGCACCCTCGAGATTGCCGCCCCCTTCGCCCACCGGCTGACCGTGGGGCAGTCCGTGGCGGTCGACGGCGCGTGTCTGACGGTGTGCGCGCGCCAGGACGGCACCTTCGCGGTGGATGTCGGTGCCTCGACCCTGGAGCGAACCGTTGCCGGCCACTACGCGATCGGGTCGCCGGTGAACCTGGAACGCGCGGTGAAGGTCGGCGAGCGGCTCGATGGACATATGGTCCAGGGCCATGTCGACGGCCGCGCGGTTCTGCTCGATCACCTGCGAGTGGGCGATACACGGCTCCTGGCCTTCTCCCTCCCCGAAGACGTGTTCGCCACGACCATCCCGCACGGCTCGATCGCGCTGAACGGGGTCAGCCTTACGGTCAACGACCTCAGGGAAGGGTCCGTTTGCAAAGTCGCCATCATCCCCTATTCGTGGAGTCACACCAACCTTTCGTCCCTGCGACCGGGAGACGCGGTCAACGTGGAGGCGGATCTCGTCGGCCGATACGTCCGGCGGGTTCTGGAGTCCAGGTCCGGTGAGCCTCGAAGGAGCCCCGGTATCCATGCCGTTTGACACCGTTTCCGACGCGCTCGACCGGATTGCCGCGGGCGGACTGGTGATCGTCGCCGACGACGAGGACCGGGAGAACGAGGGCGACCTGGTGTGCGCCGCGGAGAAGATCACGCCGGGGCTGATCAATTTCATGACCAAGTTCGGACGAGGGCTGATCTGCGTATCGATGACCGCCGAGCGCGCGGACGCGCTGGAACTGCCGCTCATGACGGATCGCAACACCGACCCGCAGGGGACCGCGTTCACCGTTTCGGTAGATGCCCACCGACGCTTCGGAGTGACCACGGGAATCTCGGCGCACGACCGGGCAAAGACCGTGGAGGTGCTGGTGGATCCGAAGTCGACTCCGGCGGATCTCCGGCGACCCGGGCACATCTTTCCGCTGCGGGCGCGCCGGGGCGGCGTGTTGCGACGCGTCGGCCAGACGGAGGCAGCCGTCGATCTCGCACGCATGGCGGGCCTCTCTCCGGCGGGCGTGATCTGCGAGATCCTGAACGAAGACGGCACCATGGCGCGCCGGGATCAACTCGAGGTCATGGCGCGCGAACACGACCTGAAGCTCATTACGGTCGAGCACGTGGTCGCGTACAGGCTTGCCCGCGAACGCCTGGTAAGGCGCGTCGTGGAGGCGCCACTTCGGACCCCGTGGGGTGAATTCCTGTGCATCGGCTACCGCAGTGACGTCGACGACCGGGTTCATCTCGCGCTCGTTCGCGGAGACCTGGCTGGCGGCAAGGATGTCCTGGTCCGGATGCACGCCGAGAATCCGCTGGCGGACACCTTCCTGTCGGTTGACGAGCCCGACGGGAATCTCCTGGCCGGCGCCATGCGGCGAATCCGGGAGGAAGGGGAGGGAGTGGTCGTGTACCTCCACCGCGACCGCGCCGGTGACCGCCTCATCGACCGGCTTCTGCGCACGTCCGACCAGCCGCCCATTCCCGATTCATCCCCGGGTCCGGGAGAGGTGCTCAGGGACTATGGCATCGGCGCCCAGATCCTTCTGGACCTGGGGCTGACGACGATCCGGTTGCTTACCAACAGCCGAAAGCACATCGTGGGCCTGGACGGATACGCGCTGCAGGTGACAGGCCGGGAGAGCTTTTCGGGAGTGACTATCGACGCTGGAGCGGGGAGTGTGCCGGTTGCCGCTGGTCCGGGGTTGGACTCCCTCGGATGAAGCGGGCTCGGAGTGCCAGGATCGGTCTGCTCGTGGCCCGGTTCAACAGCCTGGTCACCGAGCAGCTTCTGGACGGGGCCAGAGCTCGCCTGCTCGCCGAGGGGATACCCGCGAACCGGATCCTCGTGGAGTACGTGCCGGGAGCGTGGGACCTGCCCCAGGCCGCGCGGCGGATGGCCGGCTCCGGCCGGTACGATGCGATTGTCGCGATCGGTTGCGTAATCCGTGGAGAGACCGCCCACTTCGACTACGTGGCCGGGCACGCGAGTGACGGACTGGGGCAGGTGGCCCTGTCGGCCCGGATACCCGTCGTGTTCGGGGTGCTGACAACCGACAACGGGCAACAGGCGATGGCCAGGGCGGACACGGGCGGCGCCAACAAGGGGGACGAATTCGCCGAGGCCGCGCTCGTGCTGCTCGATCTGTTCGACACCCATCCGGCAGGCGGCTAGCAGCCCGTGGACAGAATCCCCCCGGCATTCGAGCGGCGGTGCCAGGCTTGAACCGGATCCTCGACTCGCGCGCGCGCCGCGATCGCACGCGTTCGCGCGCGTGGTTCCTGCAGGTACACTATCGCTGGGAGTCCGAGGGCGGCGGGTTCACGCCGGGTGAGGCGTTCGCCGCGACCGTGCGGGACCGGCGCATCGCGCCTTCGCGGCTCGCATACCTGGAGCGCCTGGTGCGCGCGTTCGAGGACAACCGGGAGATCGTCGAGTCGACGATTTCGGAGTGTCTTGACAATTGGCGCCTGGAGCGACTGTCGGTCATGGACAGGGGTATCCTGCGGCTGGGCGCCACCGAGATCCTGTGTCTGCCGGATCTGCCGGGCAAGGTGGCGATACAGGAATCCGTCAGGTTGGCGGAGCGTTACGGCGGATCGCAGTCCCCGCGCTTCGTGAACGGGGTCCTGGATGCCGTGTTTCGGGCGGCGGGACCCGATGATTCCCCTCGCCGCGGTTGATCGTGAGTTCCCTCGCGATACTTGTGGTCAACTGGCAGGATCGCCACAACCGGAACGCCGGGGGCGCGGAGGAACACCTCCACCAGGTGTTCGGCCGGCTGGCCGCGCGAGGCCATCGGGTCACCCTGCTTTGTTCCGGCTGGCGAGGAGCCCGGCCCGAGGTGGAGATCGACGGGATCCGGGTGCTCAGAACGGGCGGCCGCCACACCTTCAATATCGCGGCGCCCCTCTCCCATGCGCGCCACCTCGCCGACGAGCGCTTCGATGTTGTGGTCGAGGACCTCAACAAGGTTCCGATGCTGGCCACCCGCTGGGCCAACGCGCGAGCGCGGCTGCTGCTGGTTCATCACCTCTTCGGCGCCACCGCCTTCCGCGAGGCCAACCCCGTGCTGGCGAGCGCCACGTGGCTGTTCGAGCGCATCATACCGGCGGTCTATCGCGGCATCGACTGCGTCGCCGTCTCGGAAAGCACGCGAGATGATCTCGTTCATCGCGGGATCGACCCGGACAGCATTGCCGTAATACGCAACGGTGTGGATCTCGATGGGCTGGGTCCCGCCCGGGAGCGCTTTCCGGACCCTACGGTGGTGTTCCTGGGCAGGTTGAAGCGATACAAGCGGGTCGATCTGGTGTTGCAGGCGGTTCGGCGACTGCGTGATCGGGGCATGAACGTCAGAATGGTCGTTGCCGGGAAGGGCGACGCACGCGACGCGCTCGAACGCACGGCCCGCGGCCTCGGCATCCAGGATCGCGTGCGCTTCGCGGGCTTCGTGCCCGATGACGAAAAGCGCGAACTGCTTTCCAGATCATGGGTGCATGCGCTGACGTCCCCCAAGGAAGGATGGGGAATCGCGAGCATCGAGGCTTCTGCGTGCGGGACCGCCACCGTCGCCTCCAATTCTCCGGGGTTGCGCGAAACCGTGCGCCACGGCGAAACCGGTGTCCTTGTGCCCCATGGCGATGTGGACGCATTGGCGGCGGCGCTGGCCCGGGTCATGGAGCCGTCGACGCGCGAGCGCATGGGTATCGCGGCACGGGAGATGGCCCGACAATACACCTGGGAAGGTGTCGCCACCGCCTTCGAGGCCCACCTGGACCGTCTGGTCGCCGAAGCGCGCACGCGCCGCTGAGCGTGCGGATTCCCACGCCGCTTTCTGCTAACTTGGACCCTGTTGAAGTGCCGCCGCCGGACCCGGCGGGGATGCCCCGGTGGCTCAACCATTCCCTCAACCTCTGGAGATCACTCTCATGGCGACACGGATCACTGCACACCAATGCGAGGTCAGTTCACCCTTGCGGGACCGCGCCGAGATGCTTGCGGCCCGCTGGCCCCGCTTTGACCCTGCCGTGATGGATGTCAGTTTCGTTTTTCGGAGTCAGGGCCGTTCATACACCGTCGAAGCCATCGTCTCGAGGCGGCGCCGGCAGGCGGTCGTGGCCCGTGGCGAGGGGCCGGACTTCCGTGTGGCCCTTGACCACCTGGATGAGCATGTCAAGCGGATTCTCAAGCGTGACCGGTCCAGGCGAAAGGACCATCGTCAGATGCCGTCGGGCGTGCAGAGCTGAGACCGTGCGGTGAAGCCGGGCGCATCCCTCACCGGCCGGATGCGGGTGGACCGCCCGTGACTTCGTCGATTACGGTGCACGACCTCTTCACGGCGAGAGAGGTGGTGCTTGGACTCGAGCTGCTCACCGCCGGGGTCCCGCTTGATGTCGACATCGGCACCCCCGACGTCTCAAGTCCGGGCCTCGCGCTAGCGGGATACACGGAGCGCTTTCCCGACGGTCGCGCGCTCGTCTTCGGCGAGACCGAGATGAGTTACCTGGGCACGCTGGATCCGCAAGAGGCGGAAGCGCGTCTCACGGGGGTGTTTGCGCGGGACGTGCCCGCCGTTTTCGTCACCCGCGGCCTGGACGTTCCCGGGAACTTCCTGTCCGCTGCGACGCGCGCCTCGGTACCGGTGTTTCGCACGCGTCTGGACACCGGGGATTTCTACAGGGTGCTGAAGCCGTATCTCGAAGATGCGCTGGCGCCCACAACGACCGTGCACGGCTCGCTGGCGGACGTGTACGGGATCGGTCTGCTTTTCACCGGGCCCAGCGGGATCGGCAAGTCCGAATGTGTGCTCGGTCTGGTGGCCCGTGGCCATCGCCTGGTCGCGGACGACGTGGTGCTCGTCTCCCGGCGCGGAAACGACGTCCTGATGGGCAAGGGGCATGAACTCCAGGGCTTCCACATGGAGATCCGCGGCGTCGGCATCATCGATGTGGCGGCGATGTTCGGTACGCGGGCCACCCGCCAGCGGAAGCGCGTCGAGATCATCGTCGACCTGGAGACATGGGACGATTCGCGGGAGTACGAGCGGACGGGGCTCGAGCGCGAGGTGACGGAAATCCTCGGAGTCGAGATCCCCAGGGTGACCATCCCGCTGAACCCGGGCAAGAACCTGGCCGCCATCAGCGAGGTGATCGCGATGAACCAGCTCCTTGCCTACTCGGGCGTCGACGTGCCGACGAGGTTCGACGATGGACTGCGTAAAGCGCTGAACCCCCGTGATTCGTTGATCGAAGACTATGAGTGATCGTGGAAGGGCTGCACCCCCGATGGCCGGTGACCGGGTGGCGTCGACCGTTGCCATTGCCGATCAGGGACAGGCGCTGCCCGCACCGGCGCGCGGCGTGGTGCTGGCCCACGGAGGACTCGCGGAGGGTCTCGTCACCGCGGTGCGCCAGATCGCCGGGGTCACCGATGACGCGCTGGTCGGCGTCTCGCATTACGGGGAGGGCAGGAAGGAATTGTGTGCGCGCGCCATGAGCGAACTGAGGGGTTCTCGCAACTTGCTGTTCACCGATTTGCCGAGCGGCGGGTGCCATCTGGCGGCACTCATCGTAACCCGGGAGCGGCCGGAGGTGCCCGTCATCACGGGTGTCAACCTTCCAATGCTGCTCGATTTCGTGTTCAATCGCAGGCTCGAGTTCGACGAGCTGGTCCCGCGCCTCGCCGAGAAGGGGCAGATCGCGATCGCGGGCAACCGTCCGCGTCCGCAACTGCGTTGAGCGGTGATCTGCTCCGTCGAGGTCGAAGTGCCGAACCGGCTCGGCATGCACGCGAGGCCGTGTGCGGAGTTCGTGAAGCTCGCCGGTGGCTTCTCGTCGTCGATTCTCGTAGCCAGGAACGACATGCGCGTTAATGGCAAGAGCATCATGGGTGTCCTGATGCTCGCCGCCGAGAAGGGCAGTTCCCTGACCATCACGGCGGACGGGAGCGATGCCGAGGAGGCGGTGGCGGCATTGGCGAAACTGGTGCGTGGCGGGTTCGATGAGTGACGCTTCACCCCCGACCGTCCTCGAGGGCTTCCCCGCCGCCGAGGGGATCGCCAGGGGGACCGTGTGTCGGATCGAGTGGAGCATCCCCGAGGTCGCCCATACCGTCGTGCAGGCGGCCTCGGTGGACCGCGAACTCGGGCGCTTTCGCGCCGCGCTGTCCGATGCGCGCCGTCAGCTCGAGACGCTCAAGCGCGAGACCGAGACCCGGCTCGGACCCGTCGAGGCAAGGATATTCGATCCCCAGATCCTGATGCTCGACGATCCCGACGTCGTCGAGGGAACGGAGCGCTACGTCGCCGGGAATCGGCTCGCTGCGGCACGCGCCTTCCACTGGAGGATGCTGGAACTCAAGGAGCGCTGGTCGCAGACCGATCACCCCATGGTCCTGGACAGGCTGAACGACCTCGCCGATCTCAAGCTGCGGGTTCTGAACCGCCTGCTTGCCCTGCCCGAACCGTGGGATCTGGGCCTTGCGACCGGCGTGGTGGTCGTGGCCCGAGACCTCACTCCCAGCTTCGTCGCTGCACTCGACACCGATCGGGTGGTGGCACTGGCGACCGACGAAGGCACGCGCACCTCCCACTGGGCGATCCTGGCGCGGTCGCTGCAGATCCCGGCCGTCGCGGGATTGGATCGGGTTTTCTCGAAGGCGCACGACGGGCAGGTGATGGTCGTGGACGGGCGGTCCGGCAGGGTCGTGATCGATCCTGACGCACGGGAAGCGGAACGCTTCGAGTCGCGTCGCTCGGCAATCCTGGGATGGCGGCGCGAGATTGCGGCGATCGCGCAGGAGGATGCGGTTACGCTCGACCGCGCCAGGGTGGTGCTCCGGGCGAACCTCGACCTGCCCGGCGAGGCGGCACAGGCCCGCGAACACGGTGCCGACGGGATCGGGCTGTTCCGCACCGAGTTCCTCGTCGTGGGACGCAATACGGCCCCTGGAGAGGAGGAGCAATACCGCGCGTATCGCCACGTGGCGGAGACATTTGCCGGCCGCCCCGTGCTGATTCGCACCTTCGATCTGGGCGGGGACAAGTTCCCGGTCTTCCTGCGTGCTCCGGCCGAGGAGAACCCGCTCCTGGGGAGGCGGGGCGTCCGCGTCTTGCCGGATGAAACCGCGCTGTTTCTCACGCAGCTGCGCGCAATCCTGCGGGCCACGGCGCATGGGAACGTGCGAATCATGGTGCCGCTCGTGAACACGCCGGAAGAGATCACGTCCGTGCGCGGCCTCCTTCGCACGGCCGCCGACCAGCTGCGCCGCGAGGGGGTGCCGTTCTCGGAACAGTTCAAGCTGGGCGCAATGATCGAAACGCCGGCGGCGGCCCTGCAGGCGCGACAGCTGGCCGCGCACGTTGACTTCCTTTCCATTGGCACCAACGACCTCGTCCAGTACACTCTGGCAGTCGACCGGACCAGTACCCGCCTGGCGCATCTCTTCGACGAACTGCATCCGGCCGTGCTGCGGCAGATTTCGATGGTTGCGGACGCCGGCCGACAGGCGGGCGTGGAGGTGAACGCCTGCGGGGAAATGGCCGCCCGGCCACTCGGCGCCCTGTTGCTACTGGGCCTGGGCGTGGAGGTCCTTTCGGTGGCGTGGCCCTCGCTGCTCGAGATCAAGAGGCTGGTCCGCCGATGCCGAATGAGCGCCGTGCGCGCCGCGGCTTCGGCAGCGCTGAATGCGTCGGCGAGCTGCGACGTGAGGCGCCGGCTCGACGAGTCGCTGGGCGAGGTGCTGGGGAACCGGATCCGTTCGGGGACTTGACGAGTTCCCCATAATCTTCTTCCGTCACAGTTCCGGCGGCGCTGTGCCGGCGCCGTTCCTACGATGGTCGTGTGCGTTGGCGACACCGCAGCCACGGCCCTGACCGACACTCTTTCCTCCTGCCAGAAGAAGCCGAACGCCTTGAGTCCGAGTCTCTTTACATCCGAATCCGTTACGGAGGGGCACCCCGACAAGATTGCAGACCAGGTATCGGACGCCGTCGTCGACGCAATCCTGGCCACGGACCCGGGGGGCCGCGTCGCGTGCGAAACGCTGGTCGCGGCGGACAGGGTACTTGTGGCGGGAGAGATTGCGCTGGACGGGGAACGCCCCGACATCCCGCGTCTCGTACGGCGAGTAATGCGCGACGCGGGCTACAGCCGGCCCATGTACGGTCTGGACGGCACACGCTGCGACCTGGCCCTGTCCAAACAGTCGGCCGAGATCGCGGCGGGTGTCGACCTCGGCGGGGCAGGCGACCAGGGCATGATGTTCGGGTTCGCATGCGCCGACACTCCGGAGCTGATGCCGGCTCCCATCGCGGCGGCTCATGCCCTGGTCAAACGGCTGGCGCGGGTGCGCAAGTCGGGGGAAATCCCCTGGCTGGGGCCCGACGGCAAGTCGCAGGTCACCTACGAGTACGACGGGGTCGAGCCCGTCCGCATCGATACCGTCGTCGTCAGCACGCAGCACGCGGCCACGCACGGCGGACGCGAGCTGTCCCAGGAGGAGATCCGCTCCGAGGTCATTCGCAGGATCATCGTGCCCGTGCTTCCGGAGCGCCATTTTTCGGTCGAGAGCGCGAAGATCCACGTAAACCCGAGCGGCAGCTTCATTTCGGGAGGACCCGAAGCGGATGCCGGGCTAACCGGTCGCAAGATCATCGTCGATACCTACGGGGGCATGGGCCGGCACGGCGGCGGCTCGTTTTCGGGCAAGGACGCGACCAAGGTGGACCGGTCGGGTGCGTACGCGGCCAGGTGGGCAGCCAAGAACCTGGTCGCCGCCGGTGCCGCTTCGAGGTGCGAGGTACGCCTGGCCTATGCGATCGGCAAGCCGGAGCCGGTGCAGGTATGGGTGGAATCGTTCGGGACCGGATGCGTGCCGGATCGCGCTCTGTCGGCCGCCGTTCAGGACGTATTCGACTTCCGGCCCAGACGGATCATCCATGATCTCGGCCTGAGAGGACCGGTCTTCGGTCCTACCGCGGCTTACGGGCATTTCGGCCGCACGCCGGGCGTCGCCAGGGCGGGTGGACGCGAGGTCAGCCTGTTCACCTGGGAGCGCACCGACCGGGTGGGCGAGCTGCGGACGGCGCTGGCACTGTAGTTTCGTGTTCCGGTCCGGCGCGGGTGGCCGACAACCGGGATGCGGGACGTGCGCGACGGGTGGCGCGGGACGGTTCCGGGACACAACTTGTTACCCCCCCGGTTGTACCCGGCTGCCGGAAAACCGTCAGGCGAGGAGGTCATATGATCGAGGTCAATGTGCAGAGCCTCGCATTCGATCGTGCTTCGAATACGCCGGTTGTCATTCTGCGGGAAGTGGGGACGGATCGCGTGCTGCCCATCTGGATCGGGCCCGGGGAAGCGAGTGCGATCGCCATGCAACTGGGAGGCGTGTCCTTCCAGCGGCCCCTGACCCACGATCTTCTGGTCTCGGTTCTGGGGGGACTCGGAGGCACGCTGCAGCGGGTCCTGATCACGCGGGTCGAGGACAGCACCTATTTCGCCGAACTGATCATCGACCGGGATGGAGATCTGATATCCGTGGACGCGCGACCCTCGGATTCGATCGCGATCGCCCTGCGCGCGGAGGCGCGCATATTCGCGGACGACGCCCTGCTCGCGGCCGTGTCCGAGTCCATGGCCGCCGAGGACGGCGATGAGGGTGAGGAGGACGGGGAATCGTGCATGAGCGGCGAAGCCCTCGAGGAGCACCTGCGCAGGTTGCGCCCCGAAGATTTCGGACGGTTCGACCACTGATTTCCGGCCGCTTCACGGACCCGGCTCCGACCCAACGCAGGCTTTCGGCCGCATCCTTCGGCCCAACGGGGTGCGCCCTGGCGGTGCTTGCCATCGGGGCGGCGGCCCCCGCGTCGGCGGGCCCCGCGTCGGCGGCGTTTGACCTGTCATGCACCGAACCGTTGCCGTGCGCTGCTTCCGGGCCGCCACCCTTATGGACTACTCAGGAGCCCCCGAATCGCTTCAATCTCTCGGGACGGGTGCTCGTCGGGGACGCTCCGGCGGACACCGGCACCGTCGTGCTGCACCGGGTCTCGCCCACGTTCACGGGTGCGGTGGACAGCGTGCGGGTGGAGCGAGGGGGTGTCTTCGCCATGCCACTCGCCGGCCTGTCCGACGCCGCCACCGACGACGTCTACTTCGCGTCGGTCCGATACCGCAACGTGCTCTACGTCGGGGGCGCGGTTACCACCACGGACGATCTCGTCGACCCCTATGTCATTCGCGCCCACCCGACCATCGCGGCCGGACCCGGCGTGTCGCTGCCGATCCGGGTTCGCAACTTCTTCGCCGTGCGGGACGACAGCGGGTCCGGATGGTCCGTGAGCGACCTCTTCGAGCTGCGCAACGACTTCCAGGCGACGGTGGTCGCAAGCGAAGCCGGTGCCGCCTGGTCGTACGGCCTGCCCCCGGGGGCGCTCGACGTCGTGGTCGGAGACAGCGACCTTCCACCCGGAGCGGCCAGTTTCAGCGGTGGACGAGTTCACTCCTCGGCCCCGATTCCACCTGGCGAGAGCGTCTACCTGGTACGCTACAGGATCCCCACTGACGAGTTCACCGTTCCGCTCGAGGGTATAACGGAGTCCATGGAGCTGCTGATCCGCGAGCCGGCGGGCGACCTTTCGGTCACGGGGCTCATGTCCACCGACCCCGTCACGCTGGAAGACGTGACCTATCGGCGCTTTGCGGGACGGGAGGTGGCACCGTCGGTCGTCACCGTCGGGTCCAGTTCGCGGATGCTGCCGGGGAGCCAGCTCCCTCTTGTCGCCGTGATGCTCGCCCTGGCGCTGGCGCTGGTGGGCGCCGCCCTTGCATTCCGCTCCCGCACCCGGGTTGCCGCGACGACCGCCGGGAATCGCCGACGCGCGCTTGTCGAGGTGGCCCGGCTCGATGAACGGTGGAACGCCGGAGCCATCGAGGCGGAGGAGTACGACCGCCGCCGCCGCGAGCTGCTCAGGGAGCTGGGAGGGTGAGCGCCCCCCGTATCGGGTGCCGGCCCTCCCGGCCGACAAGAGCTGCGGGATGGCCATCATAACGACCGACGCGATCCTGCTGCGCGCCCACCCGTTCTCCGAAAGCAGCCGGGTCCTCAGGTTCTACACGCGCGATCTCGGACTGGTTGGGGTAATGGCTCGCGGTATCCGCCGCGGTGCGTCGCGGGGCCACGGCGGCGTCGACACGTTCGGCGAGGGCACGGCGGTGATCTTCATGCGGGACGGCCGGGAGTTGCAGTCGCTGCGGGAATTCAGCCCTGCCAAGGCGCGCTTCGCGCTCGCCACGGACTTCAGGCGGCTCGCCGGGGCCTCGATCGCCGCCGAGATCGTACTGCGGCACGCGGCCGAGGAACCCAATGCCGAACTCTACCGCGCGCTTTCCGTCGGCCTGGACCGGCTCGGCAGCGCCGGGCCCGAGAACATCATCGGAGAGGTGCTCGCGCTCGGTTGGCGCATCATTCATGCCCTCGGCTTCGCCCCGGAGCTCACCGTGTGCACCGGGTGCGGCCGGCTTCTCGAACCGGATGAGATGGCGCGCTTCGACCTCTCGGCCGGTGGGGTGCGGGGACCGGAATGTCCCGCGGCCGAGGGATCGCGGCGCATCGGACCCTTGGCCCGGGTGCAGCTGCTCACGCTGCTCGAGGGAGACGTTCCCGAGGCACTGCGCGGACACGGGGCCCACCTGACGCTGCTCGACGACTTCGTCACCTTTCACATGCTGGGCGGCCGCCGCCTTGGATCGTTCGGCTTTCTCGACACCTCTCGACCAGACCCGAATCGATGACTCCGGCAGCGGATGGTGACACTCCCGGCGCCGATCGCGATGAGCGGCCCGGCGAAGCGGGGCTGATCCTTGGCACCGCGGGCCACATCGATCACGGCAAGACGGCTCTGGTGCAGGCGCTCACCGGCGTCGACACGGACCGCCTGGCCGAGGAGAAGAGACGCGGAATCACCATCGAACTGGGATTCGCGCGCTACGCGTCCGCGAAGGGTCCGAACTTCGGCATCGTGGATGTGCCCGGACACGAAGGCTTCGTGCGCACGATGGTGGCCGGTGCATCGGGGATGGATCTCGTCCTCATGGTGGTTGCGGCCGACGAGGGCGTAATGCCCCAGACGCGCGAACACCTGGCGATCGTACGGATGCTCGGCGTCGGGGGGATGGTCGTCGCGATCACCAAGACGGACCTTGTGGATGACGAATGGCTCGAACTCGTCGTCGACGAAGTGCGGGAGCTTCTCGCCGAGACACCCTACGAGGCCGCGGAGATCGTCCCCACGTCGGTGCGGACCGGGACCGGGCTGCCGGATCTGGCCCGGGCCATCGCTCGTTGTGCCGAGCAGGCGCGGACCAGGACGACCGACGATCTGGCGCGGCTTCCGGTCGACCGGGTCTTTGCCATGGAGGGTGCCGGCACCGTCGTGACCGGGACGCTGTGGTCGGGACGGCTGTCGCGCGGATCCGTGGTGCGGATACTGCCCCGGGGCGACGAAGCGAGGATCCGCGCGCTCCAGGTGCACGGCGCGCAGGTCGACGAGGCCTTGGCGGGGCAGCGCACGGCCGCGGCGCTGACCGGAGCGGTTGTGCGGCGCGGGCACGTTGCGCGCGGCGACGTGATCGTGTCGAGCCGGAGCTGGTCGCCTTCCCACATGCTCACTGTGGCGCTTACCGCGCTGGCGCGCAGTGGATGGCGAATCGAGACCGGGCAGCGGGTGCGCGTGCACCTCGGCACCGTCGAAGTGATGGGCAGGGTGGTCCTGTTCGGCGTCGACGAGGCCGTGCCCGGCGAACCGGTTCCCGCTCAGTTGCGACTCGAGTCGCCGGTCGTCGCGCGGTGCGGCGACCGGTTGGTCGTGCGCTCCTATTCGCCCGTCACCACCATCGCCGGGGGCACCGTTCTGGAGCCCGTGCCTCCGAAGCGCAAGCGCCTTGCCCCATCCGACCGGGATGCCCTGGAGGCCTTGTCGAGGGGTGGCCGGCAGGCGGTGCTGGGCGCTGCCACACTGGCCGGCTGGGCGGGACTGGAGGTGGGCGCCCTGGGCGTGGTGGCCGGGTGGCGCGGAGGCGCGAGCGCCGACCTGACCGATGTCGTCTGGCGTCTCGACGGGGTGCTCTTCGACCGCGCCGTCGTCGCGGCGGGCGAGGAGCAGCTGCTGGGGCTCGTCCGCCGGCATCACCGGGAACATCCACTCGAGCCCGGGGTTCCGCTCAGCGCGCTCCGAACGGCCCTGCCCGGGAGAGCGCACCCCAGGCTGGCCGATGGCATCGCTTCACGGCTGGCCGAGCGGAGCCGTCTGGTCGTCGAAAGAAAGATCGCTCGGTTGCCGGGCTTTGAGCCGACTCTGTCGCCCGCCGAGGAGCGGCTTGCCGAACGCATTCTCGAGATCCTCGGCGATGCGGGTCTCAAGGGCCCGGACACGACCGAGCTCCGGCAGGCCGTGGGCGATCCCGCGACCGGCGCGGTCCTCCGGTATCTGGCGACGCAGGGCCGCGTGCGCCTGCTGGGGGACCTCTACTGGGTCACCACTGTGGCCCTGGACCGCGCGGCAACCCGGGTGTTGGAGGAGTTGGGGGGGCGCGGGGGACTCGGGCCGGCCGACTTCCGCGAGGTGCTGCCGGTGACGCGCAAGCACCTGATACCAATCCTGGCCTGGCTCGACGCCCGGGGCGTCACGCAGCGGCTGGACGACGGACGACGGGTCTCGAGCAAGGGCCCGGGCGAAACCGCTTGACTTCGGACGGCCCGTCCGGGTACTATTGGCACACAAGTTTACCAGTCCACGGGGCCGCGCCAGCCCCATGCCCTGGGGGGCGATCGCACGAACGCTACTGAACGAAGGCAGGACAAGTTTTGAGACGCATCGTTTGCGTCGGGGTGTTTCTCTGTTTCGGTGTATTCGGCCGCGCTGCGGGGCAGGAGCGTCCTCCGCCCCTCGGTGAACAGGACCCGGGATTCACGCTGGAGCAGAATTACCCGAACCCCTTCAACCCCGATACGCGGATACCGTTTGAGCTGTACGAGTCCCTCTTCGCGGAGGAAGGCTCGGCTACGGTGTCGATCCGCATCTACAACATCCTGCAACAATTCGTTGCGGCGCCCGTCGCCTTGGGGTTTCCCGGCGGAGAGGGACTGCCGGTGCTCCAACTCGAGTACACCTCTCCCGGAGAGTACGAAGCCCACTGGGACGGACGTGACCGGGCCGGCAATCAGGTCGCGCCGGGCGTTTACTTTGTCCAGATGGTGGTGAATGGCCGCGAGCCCGTGATCCGAAGGATGTTCGTCACCAGGTAGCGGCGCTTGCGCCAGTGGCGGGCGGTAGCCGAAGGGTCGGTCAGACTCCCTTGGATTCCAGCAGCCGGAAGAACTCGTCCGCGGAGCGCAGCCCCTTCAGCTTCTGCGGCACATCACGGTGCTTCGCGAACTGCACCAGCCTGCCCAGGACCGGAAGATACTGAACGGATACCTCCACAGGTGGCGCGACGATCAGGAAGAAATGGTGTACGGGCCGGTTGTCGATGGCACGGAAGTCGATGCCGCCGCGGTGCCGTCCGTAGGCGAGGCACAGCCGGCGCACCACCAGTGAGCGGCAGTGGGGAATGGCGATCCCCCGGCCGATCCCCGTCGAACCCAGGCTTTCACGGCGGCGCAGCGTTCGCGACAGGGTCGCCTCCGCGCGTTCATCGAGTGCCAGGAGCGAGACGAGCGCGTCCAGCACATCGTTCCGCGTGTCTCCGGTCAGGTCGAGGCTGACCCGTTCACTGGTGAAGAAATTGCTCAGAGTCATGTGCGGCGGGGCAGAAGGGCTTGCCGGGAACGTGGGCTTGATGCGGCGGGGGAAGTTATTCGCCCTGGCAGGGGAAGACCAGCGGATTAGCTTTGGACATGAACAGACTGCCATTCGAGATTCCCGGGAATCCGTCGACCCCGCTCTTCCTCGCCCCGCAGGCAGGCGTTTCGGAAGCGCCGTTCCGGCGTCTCTGCCGCGGCTTCGGGGCCGACGTCGTGCTTACGGAGTTCGTCAGCGCCGAAGGGATCGTGCGCAATAACGAGCGGACCGCCGCGTACCTGCGTTTCGAGGACGAGGAGCGGCCGATCGGGATCCAGATTTTCGGTGCCGAACCCGCCACGATGGGAGACGCCGCGGCGCTCGTGACCGAGGTGTACGCGCCGGACTTCGTCGATATCAACTTCGGGTGTCCGGTGAAGAAGGTGGTGAAGCGCAATGGCGGCTCGGGATGCCTGCGCGATCCGGAGCTGGTGCACAGGATCGTTCGCGCCGTGGAGGCGGCAACGCCGCTCCCGGTCACGGCGAAGATCCGTTCGGGTTTCGACGAGAGCACCCGGGACCCCGTACGCTTCGGACTGATCTGTCAGGACGCGGGGGCACAGATGGTGACGCTGCACCCGCGCACCCGGGCCGACATGTATTCCGGCCGGGCCCGGTGGGACGAGATCGCGGCCCTGGCGCGGGCGCTGGAGGTGCCCGTGATCGGCAATGGCGACGTCCGTTCGGGCGAGGACGCGCTGCGCATGAAGGAGCAGACCGGATGCCGGGGGATCATGATCGCCCGTGGGTCGCACGGTGCGCCGTGGCTGTTCCGGCAGTCCAGGGCCGCGCTCGATGGCCGACCGGTCCCGGGTCAGCCCGGCGTGCGCGCGCGTTTCGACATCTGCGTGAAACACGCCCACAACGCGATCGTGTTCGAGGGAGACCCCGACAAGGCGGTGCGTGAGTTCCGGAAGCACCTCGGCTGGTACACCAGGGGTCTGCCGGGCGGCAGATCCCTGCGCCAACGGCTGTTTCAGGTTCACGATCTGGACGAGGTGCGGTCCGTCCTCGATGACTACCTGGCCCGCCCGGGGTTCTCGTCCGACCGCGGCGGGCTTATCGTTACCTGACAGAGGTGGCCGCGGGGCCGGTGATGACCGGTACTGCCACCGGTTGATTGAAAGCTCTGGGGGCGACACGGCTTCGACGGGTTTGGAGATTTCGGAGTTGCGTGCCGAGGTCCGGGGATTCCTCGTAAAACACCCTGGAAAACCAACAAATGCCAACAACGATCTGGCACTGGCCGCTTAACCAATAGCTGCCCGTTCCCCGGTCTGCCCGCCCGAGGCGGGTCGCGGGAGCGTCGACGAGTCGGGCTGGTCTTCGGTCCACGCCACGGGACCCGAGGACGAGAAACAATGTGGCTAGCTCCGTTCAGGGTTGTTCGCCGACCCGTCCGGAAGTGAACCGAACGGCGATCTACGCACGTAGAAGCTTGGAAGGACCCATTCGCGGACGCGGGTTCGACTCCCGCCGCCTCCATTTGCCCCGCGGCCCTCCACGACCGTTCTCGCCGGAGACCGAACAAGCCTTGAAGCGCAAACTGACCATACTGGGCGTCAGCCTGCCGATCATCCTCGCTGCCGACATCGTGACCAAGCGGTGGGCCGTGGCGGCGCTGACCAACGCGGGTCGCCCGGATTTCCTGGGCGGCTACGTGCCGCTGAACCTGCACTACAACCGCGGAGCCGCATTCGGGATCTCCATCGGCGACGACCCGCGCTGGTTCTTCATCCCGGTTGCGCTCATCGCGCTCACGCTGATGGTTGCGCTGATCGTTCAGGCCAGACGGGACGACCATCTGCGCATCGTCGCCCTGACGCTCGTGATCTGCGGCGCACTCGGCAATCTGTACGACCGCGTCCGCTGGGATCAGGGCGTGGTGGACTTCATCGGTCCGATCTCGCTCGGGTTCATGGACTGGTGGATCTTCAACGTCGCCGACATGGCCATCAGCTGCGGAGTCGTATTCCTCGTGATTTCCTTCTGGGCCGAGGAGCGAAGGCTCAAGCGGGAGGGAGCCGAAACCGACGAGGGGCCGCCTGCGGAGGTCGTCCGGCCCGGTCCGGAGCCCACTCAGGGCTGACGCGGCCGGCGCAAGACCCGCTTGGCCCACTGACCTGCCCGCCCACGGGCCCGCCCCGCGTGGCCGGCCCCTATCCTTCCGGATCGAAGACGATGTACTCGATCCGGCGCCTGCGTACCTTGGCGACTCTGAGCCGGCCGCCCTCGACGGGAACGGTATCGCCGGCTTTCGCGATTCCCTCCAGCGTGCCGAAGACGTAGCCGCCGACCGTATCGTAGTCTTCGCCCAGATCAATGCCCAGGCGGTCCTCCACGTCCCGGGCGGGCGTGCCCCCGCGAATGACCGTCCGGCCGTCGGCCAGCTCCTGGAAGTCGATCGGTTCGTTGGTTTCGTGTTCGTCCTGGATCTCGCCGACGATCTCCTCGATCAGGTCCTCCAGGGTGACCAGGCCGGCCGTGCCCCCAAATTCGTCCAGGACAATGATCATGTTGGTCCGCCTGGCCCGCATTTCGTGGATCAGCTCCTCGACCGGCTTGGACGCGGGCGCGAACTGCGCCGGACGTGCAACGCCACGGATCTCTTCGCCCCCGTCGCGGGCGGCGCGCCACAGGTCCCGCGCGAGGAGGATCCCCACGATCTGGTCGAGGCTCTCCTCATAGACCGGCAGGCGGAGCTTGCCGTGGTCCAGCATCACATCCATCGCCTCGCTCACCGACGCCCCGACCGGCACGGCGACGATGTCGATCCGGGGCGTCATGACCTCGCTCACGGCGATCTCGTCGAGCTGCATGACGTTCGACATGACCTGGAACTCGTCCTCGTCGAGCGCGCCCTCACGGCGCCCGAGTTCCGCGAGAACCTCGATCTCGGCCCGGCTGATCGTGGCTCCCCGATGTCCCTTCGGCGTGATCCAGCGGCTCAGAAAGCCGAGCGGCCCCAGGACCGGCTTCATCACGAACACCATGGCCCGCAGCGTGTGCGCGGTGGGCCGGGCCAGCTGGTTGCAGAAGGTGGCGCCCAGCGTCTTGGGGATGATCTCCGAGAAGACCAGAACCGCGAAGGTGAGGGCTCCGACGAACGCCCCGAGCCAGACCTCGCCGAAGATCTGGGCGGCGATGGTGCCCCCCCAGGCCGCTCCCATCGTGTGCCCAATGGTGTTGAGGGTCAGGATCGCCGCGATGGGCTCGTCGATCCGCTCCTTCATCCCGCCGAGGATACTGCCGGCGACCTCGCCACGCCGCTGCAGGAGCGCGAGGTAGGAGCGGTTGACCGACAGCAGCACGGCCTCGAGCACTGAGCAAAGGAAGGAAATCGACAGCGAGAGGCCCACCACCGCGAGCAACTTGATCATGACACCCCCCGGCGGGCTCGCCGTGTTCCGCACCGCGCCGCGCACGGGCGCGCCGGACCGGCCGGCCTTGCCCTCATCCGCTGCCCGTCTCTACCGTTCGGCATCGATACCTGCCCCTGGCTGTCCACTTCGATGGAGGAGCGCGTTGGTTCGTGGGTCGCACGCCGCATTCGCTCTGCTGATTCCCTTCCTGGTTGTCCCGCAGGCCGGCGGTGCCCAGGAACCGCCGACCGCCGACTACTATGTCTACGTGGGCGCCGAGTCTGCCGATCTCCTCCACAGGGTACGCTTCGGACCGGACGGCGCATCACTGGACCGCACCATCGCGGTGGGCGAAATGGCCACCGAAACCGAGGGGCCGCACGGCCTCAATCTCTCGCCCGACGGACGCTTCCTCTACATGACCACCGGGCACGGGGTTCCCGACGGCAAGCTGTGGAAGTTCCACGCGGGCCCCGACACGCTGGTCGCCGATCCCATCCTTCTCGGCTACTTCCCCGCAACACTCGACCTTACGCCCGACGGCCTCTACGCCTTCGTCGCCAACTTCAACCTGCACGGTGAACATGTGCCCTCGACGATCTCGGTGGTGTACGCTCCCGAGATGATGGAAGTGGAACAGATCGAGACCTGCACCATGCCTCACGGCGCCCGCCTGGACGCGGCCGGCGAGTTTCTGTATTCGGCGTGCATGATGGACAACCAGATCGTCGAGATCGATACGCGCAGTTTCACGGTCAGCCGGCGCTTTCACGCCGAGGCACCGTGCTCTCCGACCTGGGTCGTCCCCACGCGCAGCGGGCAGGCGCTGCTGGCCGCCTGCAACCGTGGCGACCGCATCCTCGAGATCGACCGCGAATCGTGGTCGCTCAAGCGCACCTTCGCGACCGGCGCCGGACCCTACAACCTGGCGCTCACTCCGGACGACCGGATCCTCGTTGCCACGCTGAAGCAGGGGGCGGCCGTGCAGTTCTTCGATCTCGCCGCCGGGCGGGAACTGGGCACCGCGCCTTCTTCCACGACCGTGACGCATGGCGTGACCGTCAGCCCCGACGGGCGCTACGCCTTCGTTTCGGTCGAGGGCGTGGGAGCCGAGCCGGGGAAGGTCGATGTCTTCGACCTCACCGGTTTCGTGCGCGTGGCCGATCTGGAGGTAGGGCAGCAAGCTGGGGGGATCGTTTTCTGGAAGATGGAAGAGGCGCGGGCGCCACCGGCCCTCAGGTGACCGGGACCGAGAGATTGTCCTCGTCCCACGTGAAGTAGTAGGTCCGCTCGGCGCCGCTTCGGGTCTTGAGGTTCACCAGGTTGCGCTGATCCTCGAACATGTTGAACAGCAGCCGGTTCCGGATATGCACGCGCTCCGCCGACGCCGGAAGCGGATACCGCAGCCGGTACCACCACATGACTTCGTCGAGCCTGGCCGCCTCCTCGACGCCACGCTCGATCACCGCGCCCGCCAGCGGCGTGCCGTCCGTGCGGAACACCAGCATCTCATTGATGTACTGTTGTATCGTGGTGTCGACTTCGGGAGTCTCGGACAGTTCGAAGTCCATATCCGAGGTGTTTTCCATTACCGCGAACTGGAGATCGTCCCAGAAAAAGCGGATCCGGGCTTCGAGGAACGCGTCGGTGACGCGCACGTCCGCGACCGAAAGCCGGAAGGGATGCGGTGCTTCACGGGGTGCTTCCGGAATCGTCCAGGCGATCGCGGCCAGAGCCGGCGAGCCGACAAGACAGAACCGGAGGCCGGCGGACAAGACGGAGGCTGGACGATTGCGGTACATTCCTAGAAGTCCGTGGTTAACCCGGCGCAGAGCACCAGGAGCTGACAGAGCAAACCAGGGAGATCGTCCGATCAATCTACGACAAATCGTTCCAACCGTGGAGTTGTGTGCGAGGGCCCGATCCCGCGTACATGCGGCGTTGGGCGGGCTGGTGGCGATTGGCGCCCTGGCGGCTGTCGCGGCCGACCCCGCGGCCGCGCAGTTCAGGGTGAGCGCCGGCGGCCATGGACTGTACCAGTCGCAACTCTTCGACGGGGCGTTCGGCTACGGGGGCAGGGCCGAACTCGAACTGGGGTTCATTCGCAGCGGGCTGACGGTGGTCGGGATCTACGACCACCTGCTTCCCGACTGCGACGGTTGTTCCTGGCGTGGCATCGGAGGGCAGGTCATTCTCGCCTCCCAGAGGACCATCTATGTGGGCGCGGGTGCCTCCCGCCAGCGTTTCCGCCGCCCGGCGGACGCGCCCGATCCGGGACCCATGGCATCGGAACCGCTCGAAGACGACTGGGTGTTCAGCCTGGTCGCCGGCGTGCGCCTTCCCGTACTGCCCGTGATGGTTCCCTTTATCGAACTCCGCCAGGAAATCGGGTCGGATCTCAACAGGCAGATCTTCGCGGTGGGCCTGATGTTCAGCCCGACGCGCGCCCGCGCGGTGCCTCGGGGTCCGGGCCGCGGATGAGACAAGCCGCTTTCTACGAGCGGCCCTTCAGAGCGGTGGGGCGGTTGTGGGAGGACTGGGCGGAACACGGCGGACAGATCGGTCTCCTGGTCTGGTCCACGGTGGTGGCTGCGGTCCGGCTGCGGATCTCGTCCCGGGAATTCGTGCGGCAGCTGTACGTGATGGGCGTCCAGAGCATTCCCATCGTCGCGGTGACCTCGATCCTCACGGGAATCGTGACTTCGCAGCAGGGTGGCTACCAGTTCACCGCAACGATCCCCCTGTATGTGCTCGGCAGCGTGACCGTGACCAGCGTGGTGCTCGAACTCGCCCCGGTCCTCACGGCCGTCGTCCTGGTGGGGCGGGTCGGGGCCCGGATCACCGCCGAGCTGGGCACGATGGTGGTCTCGGAACAGATCGACGCGTACCGATCGCTGGGCCGCGATCCGGTGATCATGCTCGCGGCTCCCCGCATTCTGGCCGGCCTCATCGTGATGCCGCTCCTGGTGGGGCTGTCCAACATCATCGGCATCTTCTCGGGGATGGTGGCGGCGCAGCTGTCCCTCGGGCTCAGCTTCGAGACCTTCCTGTACGGCGCCCGCCTGTTCTGGCACTCCTGGGATCTCTTCTACTCGTTCATGAAGGCGGTCGCGTTCGGCTTCGCGATTCCCGTCATCGCGATCCACATGGGCTTCCGCACCACCGGCGGAGCAGAGGGGGTGGGCCGCACCACCACCGCGTCCGTGATGTTCCAGACGCTGACCGTGCTGATCCTGGACGCGCTGTTCCCGCCGCTCTTCCTCCAGTGATCGAGCGTCCGTGCCGATGATCGCCGCCCCCGTCATTCGCTACCGCAACACGCACAAGGCCTTCAACCACCCCGTGCTGTCGGGCGTGGATCTCGACATCCGCGAAGGGGAGATGTTCGCCCTCTTCGGTCCGTCGGGCACCGGAAAGAGTGTCCTGCTGAAGACCACGATCGGGCTGGTCGTGCCTGACCGCGGCGACGTGGAGGTGAACGGCCGTTCGGTCTACTTCGGGGGCGACGGAGCCAAGGAAGCCGTGCGCCAGCAGGTCGGATACGTGTTCCAGCACGCTGCGCTCTTCGACTCCCTGAACGTGTATGGCAACGTCGAGATGGGGCTGCCCATGGACCGGATTCGGCGCATGAGCCGCGCCGACGTCGCGCGGGCGATCCGGAGGGCGCTGGAGCTTGTCAATCTCGATCCCGATGCGGTTCTGTCCATCCTGCCGGCCGAGCTGTCTGGCGGGATGAAGAAGCGCGTGGGCATCGCGCGCGCCATCGTGGGAAGTCCCGCGATCCTCCTCTGGGACGAACCCACCACGGGTCTCGATCCCGTGAACACGGCGGCAGTCGAGAGACTGATCAAGCGGCTGTCGGAAGAGTTGAAGGTGACTTCGGTGCTCGTCACCCACGACGTGGAGGGTGCGCTGTGGATGTGTGACCGTGTCGCGATGCTGGAGGGAGGAAGAATCCGGTTTTGCGGGACGCCGGACGAATTCCGGGTCAGTTCCGATCCCGTAGTCAGGGCTTTCGTTGACCGGGCGGCCGCGGAAGCCGCCCTCGATGTCGTGGAGATGTCATGAGTAACACGGAAACCAACCGCAACCAGCGTCTCTCGGACGCCGAGGTGCTGCGGGCCGTTCCTCCAACGCCGGGCGCGCGCCAGTTCCGCGTGGGAGTATTCGTCATGCTGGGAATCGCCGCGTTCTTCACGGTGCTCTTCCTGATGACCAGTCCCGGGACGTTCAGGGGGCGGTACATGGTCACGACGAATGTGGAAGACGCGCAGGGCATCCGCAGGGGTGACCCGGTCAGGATGCGCGGGATCAACATCGGGCGGGTCCACGCGTTCGAGCTGGCGCCCGCCGGCGGGGTGGTCATTACCCTCGAGGTGGAAGGCGACTGGCCGATCCCCGTCGGATCGCGCACGGAACTGCTCTCGCTGGGCTTTCTCGGCGGGATGGTCGTTTCGGTCATCCCGGGCGACGGAGACGGTTTCGTCGAACCCTGGACACTGATCCCCGGCACGGGCGGGACCGGTGTCCTCGAGACCGTAGGGGACCTGGCGGGTGAAGCGGAGGATGTGCTGACCAGGATCCAGGACGTCCTGTCGGACTCGACGATTGCGGGCACCGGCGAGGTGGTGGTGCAACTGCGTGACCTGCTGGGCGAGTTCGGTGAAATCATCGACGGTCAGGCTACCGAAGTACGCTCACTCACGGCCAGCCTGAGGCGGGCCGCGGAGAACATGGAGGAGATATCGGGGGCCGACGAATGGAGGCGCGCACTGGCATCCGCCGAGGCCACGCTTGCAACCGTCGAGCGCACCTCCGGCTCGATTGACGCAGGCGTGGCCTCGCTGAACGTCATCCTCGGGCGCATCGAGCGCGGCGAGGGTACGCTGGGCAGGCTTTCGGTGGACGACTCGCTCTACGACTCGCTCGACGAGGCGGCGGTGAGCCTGCAGGCACTGCTGGAGGACATCAGGGAAAACCCCGACCGCTACGTGAGAATCGAGATCTTCTGACGCGCCGTCCGGCAGCTCCGGCTTGCCGTCACCAGCCCGGAGCGACCACGAACCCCATGTGCCAGCCCTTCTCGGGCCGCTGCCAGGGATACGCGTAGTACGCTTCCAGGATCAGGAACCCGAGCAGGTTCATACGGGCCGACACGCCGCTGGAGACCAGCGGGATCCGGTCCGCCGAGTGCCGCGACCACGTCAACGTCCCCGGCCGCTCCGAGTCCCACGCGAACCCGACATCGGTGAACAGTGTGAATTCGAGCGGGATGTAGGGGAAGTTGATGAGCCCGAACTCCTCGATCCCCGTGAATGGGAGCCGGAGCTCCATGTTGAACACGCCCAGCCGGTGTCCGAACAGCCGGTCGAGTTCGGGGCAGCTCGAGCCGCTGAGGCTGATCGTGCATTCCTGGTTCTGATTGAAGGACTCCCACGAGTACCCGCGGATCATGTGTTCGTAGCCCAGGAAATACGTGCCCAGCTGCTGATCGTCGAGCGCGCGCAGGTCCCCATAGCGTCCCAGGTGCATTCCGCGCAGCGCCAGCGTGACCGGACCGCCGTTGTTGAAGTAGCGCCGGTAGTCGATGGTGAGGTTCTGGAAGTCGACGGTGCCGTACAGCGCCTGCATGCCGACCCGGAAGCGCCCGCCTCGCACCGGGCTCGTGAAGCCCGAATAGTGGTTGTCACCCACGAACGCCACGGACACGGAGGCCAGGTTCAGCGCATCGCGTGACGGGAGGCCCTCGCGCTCATAGCCGATGACACGCTGGAACACGTCGGTGTGGAACGTCTCCCTCTCCAAATCGAAGCCGTACCGCGTGAACCCGATTCCCCCCTCGAGCCGGCGCGTGGCCGATAGGGGGTATTGCAACAGCCCCTCGGCCGAATCGATGAATATGCGCTCGCGGATGATCTGGAAGTTGTTTCGTCCGAACGAGAAGTAACTGCGCATGTATGGCTGGTGCTGGATCCCGCCGCCCCAGTTCCAGCGCCGCTTTTCGTTCAGGTAGAAGACGTTCGCGCCGATGTCCTTGATGGTGCCGTTGGCGAGCAGGCTCGTGAACACCCTCTGGTCGCCCAGCATGTCGCTGAAGTAGGCCGAAGTCGCGCCGCCGATGTAGGAGCCGTACGTGTCGGCCCCGACCCCGACGCTCGGCTGGCCGATGTAGTCGAGCTGCAGGGAAGGCCGGTAGGGTTCGGACTGGTCGGAGGTGTAGATCTCGTCCGAAACGAGTCCGGTGTAGGGGTCGTCGAGGTACCTTGCGATCCGGCTGCCGACGGCGGGGAGACCCGGCGGGAGCATGCGTCCCGGGTGGGGTGCGGCGTCCGCGACGACGTCCACGTAGGTCGACATCTCGTCGGGGCGTCCCGTGTTGACGATGTAGCCGCGCTCATGGAACACCGAGAAGGCGAGCAGGTCGGCGTCGGGTGAATAGGTAAACGCCGGTGACTGCATCGTGATGCCGCTCACGCCGGTGACGGCGCGCGTGATCCGGCGCATTTCGCCGTCGGCGAGGCTCATGTGATAGATGTCGGGAAAACCGTCCGGATCCGACACGAAGAACAGGCCGTCGCCGGTCCGGTCATATATGGGGTTGATGTGCTTGGACCCGGGGAAGGGGATGCGCGTGCCGACCGCCAGCGATTCCACGTCCAGGAAGGACAGGACATAGTTGCCGAACGTCAGCGTGCCGAAGTCGGTTTCCGGACCGCGGTCGGAGGTGAAGGCGAGGGTGCGCCCGTCGGGCGACCAGGCGGCGTGCAGGTCGGCGTGCTTGTCGTTGGTGAGCTGTTGCACGCTGCCGGTCTCGAGGTCGTAGAGATAGAGGTCGGTGATCCCGCCCTTCAGGCCCGAGAAGGCGATTCTGCGGCCGTCCGGGGACCACGCCGGATTCTGTATCGCCCCAAGCCCCTCGATCTCGATCCGCTCCTCGATGTTGCCGCTCTGGACATCGAGGATGGCCAGCTGGTTGTTGCCGTTGGCGAGGATCACGAAAGCCAGGTTGCGCCCGTCGGGCGACCATGATCCGCTCGTGTCGATGTAGCGGATCCCGTCGATGTACGGTGCCTCGTTGCGCTGCAGCGGGCGGAGGATCTCCCCCGTGTACACGTCCGCCAGGAAGAGGTCCATCGAAAAGAGATCCCGCTCCGACTGGAAGACGATGTACCGGCCGTCGGGACTCAGGGACGGGGCGACATTGGTCCGGCCCGCGCCGCATTCCACGCACAGGAGAACGTCGCCGGTCTCGTACGGGTCGGTCTTGCCCGCCATCAGCGGCCTGTACTCGGCTTCGATCGCGTCCCACCACTGCATCGCCAGCGTGTCGCTGGACATTGCGAAGACCTGCTCGATCGCCGGCTCCCATCCGGTGCGGAGCGCCGTTCGGAAGAGGTCCTGGACGGCATCGTCGCCGTAGGTTCCCCCCAGGTACGAGATCAGGCCCTGGCCGAACCGGTACGCGAAGTACTTCGGATTACGCGTGATCTCCCTTAGCGTCGGCTTCTCGTCCCGCAGAATGTGGTCGCGAAGCCACATGGCCGTATGCGGATGCTCACGGCCCATCGAGAGGTATTCGGCCATGCCCTCCACGACCCACAGCGGCATCTGCGCCAGCCGCATGATGCCCCCGCCCGTGCGGCTCTGGGCGATGTTGTACTGGAAGGCGTGCACCAGCTCATGGCCCAGGATGCGGTCGGTGTCGCGGTAGGACGCCGTCAGCGGCATGATCACGCGGTTCTTGAGCGATTCGGTGACACCGCCGGTTCCCTGGCCGATCGCGCCCCCCAGCGTGTTGGTCTGCTGGAAGTCCGGGTGATCGGCGTAGATGATCAGTGGCTTGCGTGTGTCGAATTCATGCTGGAAGACGCGAGAGAAACGCTCGTACCACCGCTCCGCCATGCGGGCGATGTCCTCGATCGGATCCGAGGCCTCGGCGTAGTAGTAGATGTCCCAGTTCTGCGTGGTCAGCTTGCGGAAGTCGCGCTGCTCGTACTGCACCTTGTTGCGCCCGAAGTACTGGGCCGACGCCGGCACGGGAGCCACGACGAGGGCGAGCGCCACCGCCCACATGTAGCGCCCCCCCCGCTTCCGAACGGCCTCCATGCCCGTCGTGATGCCGCAACGTCCGGTCGGAAAACGGGTCGCTGAGTGCCGTGGGAGCGCTGCGTGTCCAAGTGGGGGTCTCGTCGGTGTCATGCCCGGCCTCTTCCCTGTTGACGCTTGCGAGCAAGCGAGTATCTGTACGGTCCAAGGACCGGTGGGGGAGGCGGAGTGTTGCCGGCAGCCTCCCACCGGCCCATCACACCTACTACCCTACGTGTGCGCTGGAGGTCCTTTACAGAACCGACATCCTCACAATACGTCCACGGCAGCACGATGACCACAACCAATATACAAGAGGTGTCGCTCATGACCGACGCGTTTGCACCGCGCACGGCGCGCGTACGTGCGCGAGTACACGCTGTCAGTGCGTCTGCCGGGCTCCTCGCATTGTCCGTGCTCCTGGCGTGCTCGGACGTCGCGCGCGCTCCCGCCGGCAACCTGGAGACCCCTGCGGCACCCGGCAGCGGACAGCCCTTTCTGGCCGCCGACGAGGACGGTGTATGGATGAGCTGGACGGAGCCGGCCGAGGCGGGTCACCGGGTGGCCGTCTCGCACTTCGACAGGCTCGCCAATCGGTGGAGTGCTCCGCAGACCGTGGCCGCAGGCGACGGCTTCTTCGTGAACTGGGCCGACTTTCCCTCTGTCCAGGCCTTTGGAGATCACCTGGTGGCACATTGGCTCTGGCGTGGCGGACAGGGCACCTACGACTACGGGGTCCGGCTCGCGTGGTCCGAGGACCGGGGGTCGACCTGGTCCGAACCGTGGACGCCACACGAGGACGGCACCCCGACCGAACACGGTTTCGTGTCGACCCTGGAGACGGGGGAAGGCGTGTGGGCGGCCTGGCTGGACGGACGCGCAATGATCGAGCCCGGGGGTCCCATGGCGGTCAGGGCGCGGTTGCTGCCGCTTGCGGGGCCGAAGGGCGCACCCATGGCTGGAGAAGAGATGGTCGTCGATGCGCGCGCCTGCGAGTGTTGCCAGACTGACGCGGTGGTGGCCGGCGGAGTGCCGGTGCTGGTCTTCCGGGACCGGGCCGAGGGCGAGGTGCGGGATATCCACGTGAGCCGCTGGATGGCCGCTGCGGACGGTGGCGCCCCCGCGTGGAGGCCGAGCGTCCCGGTACACGACGACGGCTGGGTGATCGGCGGGTGCCCCGTGAACGGGCCGGCGATGGCCGCGCTGGGCGACCAGGTTGCCGTCGCCTGGTTCACGGCGCCGGAGGGCGAGGCCCGGGTGAACGTCGCATTCTCGGAGGACGCGGCGGCGTCCTTCGGGCCCCCGGTGCGGGTTGACATGGGACAGCCCATCGGCCGCACGGACGTGCTCATGCTCGACGACGGCTCGGCGATCGTGACCTGGCTTGAGCGGACCGCGGAGGGGACGGTGATCCTCGGCAGGCGAGTGGCCGCGAACGGCGTGGCGGGGGACGCCCGCCCGCTGGCCGACTCCGATGCCGCGCGGGCCTCCGGTTTTCCGCGCATCGCCCGTCTCGGGCCGGAACGACTCATGCTCGCATGGACGGACCCGGCCGGTGGGGGTCAGGTGCGTGCCGCCGTGTTCGAGCTGGACGGCTGGGAGACGCCCTAGATGGACCTCGCCAGCGTGGAGACGCCCGTCGGCGTCGTCGACCTGGGCCGGGCCAGGGAGAACGTCGAGCGCGCGGTCTCGTACTGCCGGGCGCACGGAATCGCGTGGCGCCCCCACGTCAAGACGCACAAGTCGCTGGAGATGGCCCGGCTCCAGCTGAAACTCGGCGCGGCGGGCCTGACGGTGGCGACCGCGCACGAGGCCGAGGTGATGTCCGCGGTGACCGGCGACCTCCTGCTCGCCCATCCGCCAGCGTCGGCCGCCAAGGTGGACCGGTTGTGCGCGCTGCCGCGCAGCGTCGATCTCAAGGTGGGCCTCGACTCGATCGAGGTCCTCCGACTCCTGGCCCGCGGCGCGGCTGCGGCGGAGCGGACCTTCGGCATACTGGTGGAATTCGATGCCGGACTCGGCCGGACCGGGGTCGTCGACCGGGCCGAGGCCGTGCGGGTGGCCGAGGAGGCCGCGTCCCTGCCCGGCGTGCGCTTCGACGGCCTCATGTTCTACCCGGGACACATCCGCATCCCGCGCAGCCGGCAGGCCGGACGGCTCGCCCGGCTTTCGGAGCAAATCGCGGCGTTCACGGCTGAGCTGAGCCAGGCCGGGCTCGCGCCCCAGGTGATCTCCGGCGGATCGACACCCACGATGTGGGATTCGCACCTGCTTTCAGGGGTGACCGAGGTCCGTGCCGGCACCTGCATATACAATGACCGCGACATCGTCGGGATGGGCGCCGCCGCCCCGGAGCATCTGGCCTACACCGTACTTGCCACCGTCATCAGTATTGCCGTGCCCGACGCCGCCGTAGTCGATGCGGGATCCAAGGCGCTCTCCAAGGAGACGCTGGGGTCCGGGGCTCCCGGATACGGCGTCCTGTTCGACCGGCCGGAGGTGACCGTCAGGGCGATCAACGAAGAGCACGGCATTCTGGACCTGAGTGGGACGGATTGGCGGCCGGCGGTTGGCGAACAACTGCGGCTCGTGCCCAACCACGTGTGCGTGTCGGTCAACCTTCACGATCACCTGTGGGGCATCGAGGACGCGGACTCGGCCGCCAGACCGGTCTGGCTCGAGGGGCGCGGGCGATTGCGCGTCCCCGCCGACGCCCGTCCCCCTTGCGCCCCGACGCGATCCGCCTCCAAATGGTGACGGCCTTGCTCACTGCGTCCCCAATCCACCCAAAGGACTCCAGAAACATGTCCCTGCTCACCACGATTCATACCGATGACGCCCCCGGCGCTCTTGGGCCCTACTCCCAGGCCATCGTGACCGACGGCTGGATCTTCGCCTCCGGTCAGATTGCGATCGACCCGGAGACGGGCGAACTCGTCGAGGGCGGGGTAGAGGTGCAGGCGGACAGAGTGCTCCGAAACCTGGCAGCCGTGCTCGCGGCCGCGGGAGGCAGCCTGCAGACGGTCGTCAAGACCACCGTATTCCTCTCCGACATGGCACTGTTCGCCGACATGAACGCCGTCTACGCCAGCCATTTCGGGGACCACCGCCCCGCCCGCGCCACGGTCGCCGCCGGGGGCTTGCCCGCGGGCGTGGATGTCGAGATCGAGGTCGTTGCCAGGGTCGCCTGATCGCCTGGCCCGCGCCGGGCGGTGTCACCGCGAAACCCTTGCCCCTGACACCGTTCTTGACACGCGACGCCGCAGGGGCAACCTTGGTGATTGTTCGCGTGGCAGCGCGATTTTACCGGGGGCCTGGGCGTTCCCGGGGGAATCGTCCGTCCAGGGCGGGGGGTTGCGGGACGAGTTGGGAGACCCGAACATTGGGCCGAGGCCCTGACCGGGAGATACCCGGTAAGAAATAGATAGGGTGTGTCGCATGTCCAGGACTCGAAAAGGGAGGACGACTCATGACACGTAATTCGTTCGCAAGCCTCAGGAATGGGGCAGGAGGGCTTTGCCTGGCCTTGTTGGCCAGCCTGGCCTTCGCATCCGCGGCGGCCGCGCAGACCGGCACCGTCACGGGACAGGTTACCGACGCCGCGTCGGGCCGGCCGCTGGAGTCGGCCCAGGTCTACATCGAGGGCACGGCCCTCGGTACGCTGACCAACAGCACCGGCCGGTACCTGTTCGTGAACGCGCCCCCCGGGACGCATACGGTCATCGCCGAGCTGGTCGGTTACCGGTCGGGCTCGGAGACCGTGACGGTCACCGCGGGTGGGACCTCGACCGTCGACTTCGGTCTATCCGTTACCGCGATCCAGCTCGACCAGATCGTGGTTACCGGGACCGGGGTCGCGACCGAGAAGAAGAAGCTCGGCAACTCGATTGCCACGGTGGACGTCGGTGCGCTCGAAAACGCGCCGATCACCAGCTTCAGCGACGTGCTCCAGGGCCGCGAGGCCGGGGTAGTAGGTCTTCCCGGCGGCGGTGACACCGGTTCCAGTGGGCGCATCCGCATTCGCGGGTCCGCGTCGCTTTCGCAATCGAACGAGCCCATCATCTACCTCGATGGCGTCCGTATCGACCGCGGCAGCGGGGGCGGCTGGGGTGCGGGGCAGGCGGCCACGCGCCGGATCGACGACATCGACCCCAACTCGATCGAGCGGATCGAGATCCTCAAGGGGGCCGCGGCCGCGACGCTGTACGGCACCGAGGCGTCGAACGGCGTGATCCAGATCTTCACCAAGCGTGGCCAGCAGGGTGCGCCGCGGTGGACGATCCAGACCGACCAGACCGCGGTCAAGGCGCCCTTCGATCGCTTCATCAACCACGCCGACTTCCCGCGCAACGCGGAGGAAGTCGCGCGCATGCAGCACCGCTGGGGCGTGAGCCTCCAGCCGTACGAGGTGTACGAGGTCGACTACATGAGCGAGCTGTACAACACCGGGTACGGGCAGACCTATTCGGGTTCCGTCTCGGGCGGCAGCGACCTCATCCAGTACTTCGCCTCGGGGCGCTACCACAACGAGAACGGCCCGTTCAGCACGCTCGACGGCGTCTTCGCCGACGGCGGCAGGCTCAAGAACGAGGACACGATCGTGCGCCGGCAAGGGACGCTGAACCTCAGCATCTTCCCCTTCGACAACGTGCGCATCCGCGTGAGCGGTCTCTATTCGGAGCTCAACAAGAGCAGTCTCGCCGGGGGCAACAACATCTTCGGCGTCTTCTCACTCGGTCTCATGGGCCAGCTCCGTCTCGCCGACGACAACAACCGCTACGGTAGTCTGGCCTTCGCGACGCTCCGTGAAACGGCCGAGCGCGACATCTTCGAGGATGTCGAGCACTTCGCCGGAAGCGTCAACGCCAACTGGACGATCATGGAAGGCATGGTCTTCGACGGCACCTTCGGCGTGGACGTCACCAACGGCACGAACGTCTCCTTCTTCCCCTTCGGCTGGAACGTCGACAGCTTCACGACCTACAACACCGAGGGCACCCGCAGTTTCGGCGACCGCAACCATCGTGAGGTCACGGGCGACTTCAAGCTGTCCTACGACAACAGCTTCACCGACGACATCACCAGCACGCTGCTCGTCGGCACCCAGGGCTTCCTGAGCCAGAACGTCTATCACGGCGGTGGCGGCCAGAGCTTCCCGGGTCCCGGTCTGGAGGTCGCGAGCGCCGGGGCCAACCAGTGGACGTCCGAGGGGTGGACGCGTGTGGTCAACGCCGGTGTGTACTTCCAGGAGCAGGTCGGCTGGCAGGACTGGGCGTTCGTGACGCTCGGGGCGCGCTTCGACGCCAACAGCGCGTTCGGTTCGGACTTCGAGACGGCCACCTATCCCAAGCTGGCGGCCTCCGTCATCCCTACCGACCTCTTCGACTGGGATAACGAGACGCTGTCGACCTTCCGCGTTCGCGCCGCATGGGGACGCTCGGGGCTGCAGCCGGGCGCCTTCGACAAGTTCACCACCTTCGTGCCTCGCCCGGCCGAGGTGGGGCCCGGCCTCTCTCCCGGCAACCTGGGGAACCAGGCGCTGAGGCCCGAGATCTCCGACGAATATGAATTCGGCATGGAGTTCGGGCTGCTGAACGACCGGATCGCCGTTGACCTCACGTATTGGGATCGCGTCACCAGCGACGCACTGGTCAACCGCCAGTTCCCGGTGACAGGGGGCTTCACCGCGACGCAGCTCGACAACATCGGGCAGATCGATGCGACAGGCATTGAGGCGACCGTCAACGGTTCGGTCTACAACAGCGAGAACCTCTCCATCAACGTTTTCGCCAATACGGCGTACATCGACGAGATCGTGACGGACCTGGGAGGGGCTCCTCCGCTCAAGACCGGTGGATCGTATCCCCGGTACCGGAACTTCCTGAAGGAAGGCTATGCACCCGGCTCGTTCTTCGGTGCGGTCCTGGATCCGAACATGGCCATTCCGCTGGATCTCAACCGGAACTGCTCGGAGCCGTCGCGGGCCGAGGCGCTCGAGTTCTTCAGCGAAGCGCGCAACCCGTCGTCGTTCGAGGTCATTCCGGTCGGCTGCGCGGGTGGCGCGGCGGAATACCTGGACAGCTACATCGGCAAGCCGACTCCGGACTTTGCCGGCTCAACAGGGTTCAACATGAACTTCCTGGGCAGCTTCGACCTGTCGACCAACTTCGAGTACCGGGCGGGCAACTACCACACCCAGGATCTGACCGGTGCCTTCCGGCAGGCCAACGCCGTCATCGGCCGCAACGTGCCGGGCACGGCGCGCGTGGCGTCGATCATGCAGAATCCGGCCTCCACCGCCGAGCAGCGGCTCGAAGCCGCGCTCGAGTGGGCCAGAGAGTATCGGGCGCTCGCGCCCATGTCGGGGATGAACCAGATCTGGACCTCCGACTTCATTCGGCTGCGCGAGATCTCGCTGTCGTACCGGCTGCCCGCCGACATGATCGAAGGGTTCGGGCTCGACAACGCCGCGATCACGTTCGGCGGCCGCAACGTGTATCTCTGGATGTTCGGCGACTACCGCGGAATCGACCCGGAGATCAACCCGCAGTCCAACTGCACGGGCGCTGGCGTCAACTGCAACTTCCTCACCGGAACGGAAGCCTTCGGCGTGCCGATTCCGCGGCGGTTCACCTTCTCGCTGCGTGCGGGCTTCTAGGAGGGAGATGAGATGATGATTAACAGGAAACCAGGATCATTTCTGGCCGCGTTGGGGGCGGTCGCCTTCCTCGGCGCTTGCGACCTCCTCGAGGTCGACAACCCCAACGCTCTGGTCCAGGCGGACATCGAGAAGGTCGAGGCCGCCGCCGCGGCCGTGAACGGCTCGCAAGCGCTGGTCGCCAGCGGCGTCGGCGGTATCTACGCGGCATTCTCCACCGTCGGTGACGAGATCACCTGGATCGGGTCCCGCGATGCGTGGAACGAGCTCGACCAGGGGACGCCGAACAACCCCGGCAACGAGTTCGCCGACGGCTCGTTCCCCGGCATTGCCCAGGCGCGGTGGATGTCCCAGTTCGCCGTGGGCCTGCTCGAGGGGCATGTCTCCGAGGGCGCAGATGTGCAGGCGGATCTGGCGCGGGCGAATCTGTACGCGGGCGTGGCCTACTCGTCCATCGCGCAGATGTTCGACGACTTCGCGTTCAGCGACCGTACCGAGCCCGGGCCCCTCATTGGCGAAGCCAACATGCACACGGTCTTCGATCAGGCCATCGCGTACTACAGCGCGGCGATGTCGGGGGGTGGAGAGACTGCCATGCGGGCGCAGGCCGCCCGGGCGCAGGCCTACCATCAGAAGGCTATCTGGGGTCTGCTCAACCCGCCGGGTTCCACACCGGGCAATCCGCTCATCAACGACTCGAACGCCAACAGCGACGCGATGGCGGTGCTCGGCTCGGTTGCGGGCACGGACTGGGCCTACCGGTTCTCGTACAGCGGCTCCACGGTGTCGAACAACCTGTCGTGGCAGGTCAACGAGCGGGGTGAGCTGCAGATCGGGCCGGAGTACGCTACGAAGGACCCGAAAGACCCGCCGACACTTACGTCTCACAACCTCATGGATCCGATCGAGGGGGCTGTGGATACGCGCTACATGACGCGTGTGAACGAGTTCCTCGATGGGGGCGGATATGCGCCGCTGACCGTCGTGGGCGAGCGGGGCCTGCGTCTGATTGTTGCCGAGGCCGCGCTGGCCACCGGTGACATGGCCGGGTTCACGAACCACATCAACATGATCCGCGAAGGGCTCGACGGCCTGACGGCCTATTCGGGGCAGATTCCGGCGCAAGATATGCTGGAGCACGAGCGGCGGGTGAACCTGTTCATGCAGTACAAGAGGCTGCAGGACCACTACCGTTTCGGTGTGAAGAGCATGAACTGGCTGCCGGGCTCGCCCGCGGCCTCTACGCCGGGCCTCATGCTGCCGATTACCCGCATCGAGATCCTCGCGAACTGTCACCACCCGGACAACGCGAATCATCCGTGTGACGGGTAGCTAGGACGCAAACGCCGAGTGAGGTTGGCTCGGCGGTCGGTCCGCCGACGCGCGACCGGGCGGGGTCCAGGAGTTGCCTCCTGGGCCCCGCCGTGCGATGCTCGTATTCAAGCCCGGTGGCCGGCGAAGCGTAGCTCCGGCGGCCGCAGTCCGAAGTTTCTTTCCAGCAGCGATCGGGAGTCCCGTTGAAGAGCAGAATTCGCAAGGCGCTGGGCGCATCTTTCCTGACGGTGCTTGCATTCGGAGCCTGTGACTGGTTCGAAGACCCGGCCCCGGACGTGATTCGAATCACCCTGGAAGGGGATACCCGGCAGTTCCTGGTCATCACGTCCACGGAGTTCTTTGCGACCAGCGACGAGCAGGGCGATCTGACGGCGCAGGTCTTCGTATCGGATACCATCAGGGGCCCGCTGCCGTTCGACCGGAACTGGAACATCAAGGAAGAGCAGCGGTTCTACATGTTCGCGGTACCGGCCGACTCGACGACGGTTACCGTGCGGGTTCAGGTCTTCCTCGACGATGAGCAGGCGGTCGACAACACGGTGCAGGCCGGACCGGGGAACCCGATTCTCTACATGTATCTGTTCAATCAGCATGTCCTCCAGGACTTCGAACTTCTGTGACCCATGGAACGATCTGATCGGCCAGGATTGGCGGGCTGCCGGCGGCTTGCAGGTGTCGCCGTTATTCTGGCGGGGCTGAGTGCCAACGCCTGCTACACCTTTCAGCCGATGGCGTCGACGCCACCGGTTGGCACCGATGTGCGCGTCACGGTCTCCGACGCGCAGGCCCTCGAGCTGACCCAGCAGACGGGGCAGCTCTCGCGCACCGTGGACGGTCGCCTGGTCGGCGCCAGCGAGGATTCCGTGTTCGTGTCGGTCGTGACCTTGCGGCTGGCTTCCGAAATCTCGGGGAGCCGGCAGCTGCGGCAGTCCGTGGGCATCCCGCGGACCGGCGTGGAGGCATTGGCCACCCGGGAGCTGTCCGTTCTTCGCAGCGGCGTCATTGCCGCCCTCGGCAGTGGCCTGGTTGCGGTGGTTGTCCGGCAGGTAGTGGTCGGTGGAACCAACCAGGACGAAACCGACGACGGCCAGACCATAGGCACCCTGATACCAGTTATCCGAATTCCCATCGGGCGGTAGGAACCGCCGTGCCGGCCCCGTGTCCATCGGAGCCGGGGGGCTGCCGGGTGCCGGCGTCCCGGCCCACCAACGGGATCGCGGTCCCCGGCAGTCCTTGATCGGCAACCTGTCTCATCCTATCCTGCCCCGGTAACCGGATCGTCCGTATCTCAGTCTTCATAAGGAGCTTTCTTCCTCATGCCCAACCAGCGTCGCTTCCCATTCCTCGCCGCTGCCGTCGCCGGACTGGCCGTAGCCGCCGTCTGGCCCCAGACCCCCGCCCACGCCCAGCAGAGCTACGACGAGGCCCTGTGGGGCTCCCTCGAATGGCGTAACGTGGGTCCGCCCCGGGGCGGCCGCTCCATCGCCGCCGCGGGCTCGGACGCGCGTCCCTTCGAGTACTACATGGGTACCACCGGGGGCGGTCTCTGGAAGACCACGGACGGTGGCCAGAACTGGCAACCGATCACCGACGGGCAGATGAACAGCGCGTCGATCGGCGCGGTGCAGGTTTGCGAGAGCAACCCCGACATCGTCTACATGGGGACCGGCGAGACCCAGATCCGCGGCAACATCCAGCAGGGCGACGGGGCCTACAAGTCGACCGACGCGGGCGAGACCTGGGAACACATCGGGCTGACCGAGACCCAGAACATCGCGCGCATCCGCATCCACCCGGACAACTGCGACGTGGCCTGGGTTGCGGCCTTCGGCAAGCACTCCGCCAACAACCCCGAGCGGGGCGTGTTCAAGACGACCGACGGGGGCGAGACCTGGCGCAAGGTCCTCTACAAGAGCGACGGGGCCGGCGCTGTGGATATCAGCGTGGACGTGACGAATCCGGACATCATCTATGCCGCGATCTGGGAGGCATGGCGCCGTTCCTGGGGGATGTCGTCGGGGGGTGAGGACAGCGGCCTCCATAAATCCACCGACGGAGGGGAGAGCTGGACCGAGATCACGGCCAATGTCGGACTCGCGGAGGGACCGGTCGGGAAGATCGGGGTCGCTGTGTCACCCGCGAACCCGGATCGCGTCTGGGCCCTGATCGAGCACGAGCCCGACGGCGGCGTGTGGCGCTCGGACGACGCCGGGGCCACCTGGGAGCGCGTGAACGACGAGCGCAAGCTGCGGCAGCGTGCCTTCTACTACACGCGCGTGTACGCCGACCCCAACGACGAGGACGTCATGTACGCCCTCAACACGGGGCTGTACCGGTCGCGTGACGGCGGCGAGACGTTCCCCCGCGGGATACCGGTGCCCCACGGGGACAACCATGACCTGTGGATCGCCCCCAGCGACTCGGACCGCATGATCAACGCGAACGACGGCGGGGCCAACGTGACATTCAACGGCGGCCGGAGCTGGACGGACCAGGACTATTCGACGGCCCAGTTCTACCGGGTCATTACCACGGAACACACCCCGTACCACATCTGCGGCGGCCAGCAGGACAACTCGACGGCGTGCATCCCCGTGCGCGGCTGGAACCAGATGGCGGCGCGGGGGCCGGGCAACCGCGCGTGGTACTACGCGGTGGGCGGGTGCGAGAGCGGGTACGTGGCGCCCAATCCGATCAACCTGGACGTGTTCTACGCGGGCTGCTACGGGGGCGCGCTGTCCCGCTTCGACATGGCCACCGGCCAGACCCGGGCGGTCAACGTGTGGCCGGAAAACCCCATGGGGCAGTCGTCGGAGGATCTGATCGAAAGGGTGCAGTGGACCTTCCCCATCGTCTTCTCCCACCATGACCCCGACGTACTCTACACGGGTACGCAGAAGGTCTGGAGGACGACGACCGAGGGTCAGAGCTGGGACCAGCTCAGCCCGGACCTGACCCGCGCCGACGCCATGACGATGGGCCCCTCGGGCGGCCCCATCACGAGGGACCAGACGGGTGTGGAGACGTACGCCACGGTCTTCGCCATCGCCCCGTCCTACCATGACGCCGAGGTGATCTGGGCGGGCTCGGACGACGGGCTCGTGCACGTCACGCGCGACGGCGGCCTGAACTGGTCCAACGTGACCCCGCCGGACGCGCCCGACTTCGTGCGCATCAACACGATCGACGCGTCGCCGAACACGCCGGGCAAGGCCTACGTCTCGGGAATCCGCTATCTCGTGGACGACGACCGCGCCCCCTACATCTGGAAGACCGACGACTACGGCCAGTCGTGGACGAAGATCGTCGACGGGTTGCCCGAGGACGACTTCATCCGGGCCACGCGGGAGGATCCCCAGCGTCCGGGGCTGCTTTTCGCTGCGTCCGAACGGACGGTGTACGTCTCGTTCGACGACGGGGGAATGTGGCAGCCGCTGTCGCTGAATCTGCCGGTCCTGCAGGTGTCGGACCTCGTCGTCGAAGAGAACGACGTGGTGATCGGCACCCACGGCCGTTCCTTCTGGGTGCTCGAGAACATCGGGCCGCTGCGCCAGCTGACGGACGAGATGGCGGCGGCGGACGCGTGGCTCTTCGATCCGCGCGACCCCATCCGCGGGTTGGACTTCGGTGCCGAGTTCCAGTACTACCTGGCCGAGGACGCGGAGAAGGTGACGTTCGAGGTACTCGACGCCGCGGGCGAGGTCATCCGCACATACGAAGCGGTCGCGGGTGACGAGGAAGAGGAGGAGGAAGTGAGCCCCTTTGCGGCCTTCTTCGGTGGTGGGGGCGGTGGACAGCCGGCGGTGGAGCAGGGGTCCCACTCGTTCCGCTGGGACATGCGCTATCCCGCGTGGACCGACTTCGAGGGAAGGATCATGTGGGCGGCGCGGCCGATGGGACCGACCGCCGTGCCGGGGACCTACACGGTGCGGATGACGGTAAACGACGGAGCGCCGCTGACGCAGGATTTCGAAATCGGGATCAACCCGAATCTGGAAGGCGTCACCGTGGCGGACCTGCGGGAACGCTTCGAACTGGCGATCGAGATCCGGGACCGGGTGTCGGAGGCCAACGAAGCCGTGATCAAGGTGCGCGACATCAAGGGCCAGATCGACGAGCGGCTCGAGGAGACTGACGACGAGGAAGTGGAAGCCCAGGCGGTCGTCGTGGACGAGAATCTGAGCGTGGTCGAGGCCGAGATCTACCAGGTCCGGAATCAGAGCAACCAGGATCCGCTCAACTTCCCGATCAAGCTGAACAACAAGCTGGCCGCGCTGCTGGGGGTGGTCGAAAGTGCGGAAGACCGGCCGACCGACCAGTCGCACGAGGTGTTCCAGCACCTCTCGGCGCTGCTGGACGAACAGATGTCGCAGATGGAGATCGTGATTCGGCGGGATCTGGGCCGCCTGAACGAACTGTTGATCCGCGAGGGACTGGAACCGATCGAGGACAGGCGGCTGGTGAGCTAGCGAGGGTGCGGGTCGCCGCGGGGACGGCTCCCCGGCCGGCGGTCCTGAGATACCGGAGTCCGTGGGACTTCGACGAAAGGCAAGGAGGCTCGAATGACACGGCGATTGAGGTTTTTGGCGATGGCGTTGACCGCCATGGCCCTGGTGGGATGCGCCGGTGCGGCCGAGGCGCCGAATCCCTTCGACCGTGGCAGCGCGGCGGCCCGCAGCATCCGGATCAACGTCGTGAACAACAACTTCAACGAAGCGACGTTGCGTGCCGTGTCGCGGACGGAGCGGCGTCTGGGGATCGTGCCGGGCAATGGAAGGGAGACCTTCACGCTTGCCTGGCCGACCGTCGACGACCTCCGGATCCGGATCGACGTGCTGGCGGGAGACGACATCCTCACCAACAGGATTTCGGTCGGGCCGGGCGATACGGTGTACCTGACGATCGCGAACCCGCTGTACCGCTCGCTGCTGCGGCGCTAACGCGCATGGACGCGGCCTGGCGGCAGCCCGTGGAAGGCCGGCCGCCGTGATCTAGCCAGATTTTCTGGCCAGATCAGACGCCGTACGGCACCCAGATGTTCTTGACCCGCGTGCCCTTGCGCAGGAGCATCTCCGTGTCGCGTCTGGTCATCTCCAGCCAATCGACCACGCCTTCGCGGTCCACCCAGACCCTCTTGAGATTGCCGGCGGACAGGCGCTCCGAGTCCCCGGACAGGTCGTCGGCCACGAAGTCCCACAGCTGATCGACGTCGTCGTGCGCGGCCAGGGTCGGGACGACTTCGGCGTGGATCCCCGACAGCATGTTCACCGTCCCGGGCGGCACGTCCGACGTCTCCATGACCTGCACCAGATCGAGCGCGGGGACGGGGCAGCGCTCCGGGACCACCACCACCGCGACGTTGCCCTGTGACAGCGCGGCCGCCAGGGGTCCGATCACCCCGGCGAGCGGCGCGTGGTCCGCGCATCGGATGCCGATCGTGCCGACCGGTTCGTTCATCGCGAAGGTAACGTTGCGGAACGGGGTCGAGTGCACGCTGCCGTCGTACTTGTCGGCCCACGCCGCGAACGTGAAGAGGGACTGCACGGCGGCGTCGACCTCGGCTCGTGCGGCTCCCGCGTCGGCGCCGGTGGCACGACCGAGCGTGTGCGCGAGTTCCTCCCGCCGCACCGCGAGGTTCTCCGCCAGGTAATACAGGATCTGGGCGCGCAGGTGGCCGCTCTGCCGTGCCCATTTCGCCCGGGCCTGCGCCGCCGCCTCCACCGCGTTGCGCACGTCCTTGCGGTTCCCGCGCGGCGCCTCGGCGTAGACGGCGCCCGCGGCGTCGGCGACCGGCAGCGAGTAGCCGCCGTCCGGACGCGCCTGCTTCCCTCCGATCCACAGCTTGCGGGTCCGGTCGATGCCGTCGCGGGAGGGTGCGGGGTCGGCTGACGCGGGCCCGGGCACCGACGCAGGCTCCGCGACCGGGGGCGCCTCGGCTGCCGCCCGCGGCTTCGGCGCTGCCGGCGCTGCCGCCGCTCGCCCGCCGCGCGTTGCCGGCACCGGCTTCAGATACTCCCACATCCCCTCGCGTCCTCCCTCGCGGCCAAATCCCGACTCCCGGTAGCCCCCGAACCCGGAGGCTGCGTCGAACATGTTCGTGCAGTTCACCCACACCGTACCGGCCTTGATCCCCGGGGCCACGTCGAGCGCCAGGCTCATGTCCTCCGTCCAGATGCTGGCCGCCAGGCCGTAGCGGGTGTCGTTCGCCAGCGCGACCGCCTCGGCCGGGGTCCGGAAGGTCAGACTGACCAGCACGGGTCCGAAGATCTCCTCGGTGACGATCGTGCTCGAAGGAGGCGCCCCGGTGCACAGGGTCGGCGGCAGAAACAGCCCGTCCTCCGGCAGGGGCCGGTCGGGCTGCCAGATTTCCGCGCCGTCCGCCTTGCCGGCCTCCAGGTAGCCCTGCACGCGGTCCAACTGTACCCGGTCCACGATCGCGCCCATGTCGATCGCCTTGTCCAGGGGATGCCCGACACGGATCGTCTCCATGCGCGCCCGAAGACGGTCCAGCATCTCCGCTTCGACGCTCTCCTGCACCAGCAGGCGCGACCCGGCACAGCACACCTGACCCTGGTTGAACCAGACCCCGTCCACCACGCCCTCGACGGCCGCGTCCAGATCGGCGCTGTCGAACACGACGAAGGGCGACTTGCCGCCCAGCTCGAGCGACAGGTGCTTGCCCGTGCCGGCGGTCACGCGCCTGATCTCGCGCCCCACCTCGGTGGATCCCGTGAAAGCGATTTTGCGGGTCCCGGGATGACGCACCACGGCGGCGCCCGTCGCGCCACCCCCGGTCACCACGTTGAGCACACCCGGAGGCAGCCCGGCTTCGTGGGCGACCTCGGCGAAAAGCAGCGCCGAGAGCGGCGTGTATTCGGCGGGCTTGAGGACGACAGTGCAGCCCGCAGCCAGGGCCGGCGCGACCTTCCACGCCAGCATGAGCAGCGGGAAGTTCCAGGGGATGATCTGCCCCGCAACGCCCACAGGCTCGTGTCCCGCAAACTCCGAAGGGGCGAGCTCGGCCCAGCCTGCGTGGTGGTAGAAGTGCCGGATCGCCAGGGGGATGTCCAGGTCCCGCGATTCCCGCACGGGCTTGCCGTTGTCCAGTGACTCGACCACGGCGAAAAGGCGGGACCGCTTCTGCAGCTGCCGGGCCAGCCGGTAGAGGTGCCGCGCACGGGCGTGACCGCCGATCTGCTGCCAGGGTCCGAGCGCTTCTTCGGCCGCCGACACCGCGCGGTCAACGTCGTCGGCGGTGCCGTCGTTGAAGCTGGCGAGAAGCCGTCCGTCAGCCGGGCAGTGTGTGCGTCGGATCGCGCCGGCGCCGTCGATCCGGCGTCCGCCTACGTAGTGTCCAAAGACCCGCTCGCCACCTTCCAGCCATTCCGTGGCCACCTGGTCGCCTTCGGGCGCCGATCCGTATCCGGGGTCCCGGAACGCTTCGAGGACGCGGGACGCCGAGGCGCTGCCGGCCCGCGGCTCGTCGTTGGCGCGGCCGTGCGTCGTGGAGCCCTGGCGGGTCATGACGAAAACGCTCCTCTACCCCAGGGGATGCCGGTGGAAGGCCGAGTAGCGGCCGGTGACGTGGTGCTCAAGCTGCCGTTCGATGTCCGCGAGCAGCGAACTGGCGCCGATCCGGAAAAGGCGGGGGTCCATCCAGGCGTCCCCCAGCTCCTCCTTGACCAGAATCAGCCAAGCCAGTGCGTCCCTGGCGGTCTTGAGCCCGCCGGCCGCCTTGAGCCCCACCCGGACGCCGGTTGCCCGGTAGTAGTCGCGGATCGCGCGCGCCAGCACGATGCCCACCGGCAGCGTCGCGTTCACGGACTCCTTGCCGGTGGACGTCTTGACGAAGTCCGCACCGGCCATCATGGCGACGGTCGCAGCCCGCTTCACATTGGCCAGGGTGCCGAGTTCTCCGGTCGCCAGAATCACCTTGATGTGCGCGTCCCCGCAGGCTTCGCGGAAGCCCGCGACCTCGTCGTAGAGCCGCTCCCAGCCCCCGCCGAGCACCGACCCGCGCGTGATTACCACGTCGACTTCCTCGGCCCCCGCAGCGACGGATTCGCGGATTTCGGCGATTCGGGTCGCGAAGGGCGACAGCCCGGCGGGGAACCCCGTCGAGACCGCGGCCACGGGGATGCCGCTCCCGCTGAGCGCTTCACAGGCGGTGGGGACGAGGGCGTGGTAAACGCAAACGGCCGCGGCCCGGATTTCGGTGGGAGGGATGCCCAGACCTGCCAGGATGTCGGCCCGCACCGGGTGTCTGGCCTTGCCGCAGAGGCGCCGTACGCGTCCGGCCGTGTCGTCGCCTGCCAGCGTCGTCAGGTCGATCATCGTCACCGCGCGGAGCAGCCATCCAGCCTGCGAATCGCGCTTGACGGAGCGCCGCGTGGTCAGTGTCCGGGCCCGGTGGTCGGCGGCGAAGCGGTTGACACGCACATCGCGCACCGCCCTGAGGTCGAGGGGGGTGCCGGGGTTGCGGGGCAGGGCGGTTGCCGTGGCCGCGTCCCCAGCTTCGTGACCCCCCGGGCCGTATCCGACCGTTGTCGCTGATTCGCGCACGACCATCCATTCCGTCAAGGTGGCGAGCAGTTGCCGTGTCAGCCAAGATAACCAGTCCGCGTCACAGAATCGAAGCCTTCAGGAGGGGAGCGTTGCAGGGATCGCCGAGCCGGATCGCCACCGCGATCACCCGGTTGGTGGGGACGGCGGCCGGGCTCTTCTACCGTGTCGACACACATGGGCCGCAGCTTCCCGCGGGGCCGGTGCTGGTCACGGCGAATCACCCGAACAGCCTGCTCGATCCGGTGCTGATCATGCGCTGCAGCGAACGCTACGTCCGGGCCCTCGGGCGGGCGCCGCTCTTCGATCAGCCGCTGCTGGGCTCGGTGCTCCGATCCCTCGGCGCCATTCCGGTCTATCGGCGACAGGACGATCCGGAAGCGATGCACCTCAACGAGCGCATGTTTCGGGCCGCGGTCGAGGTGCTCCATGAGGGCGGCGCAATTCAGATCTTCCCGGAAGGCAAGAGCCACTCCGGGGCCCAGATCGCCGAACTCCGCACGGGGGCCGCGCGCATCGCGCTCCAGGCGGAAGCGGCCGCCGACTGGGGACTGGGGCTCTCGATCGTGCCCGTCGGCATCACCTATTCGCGCAAGGAACGGGCGCGGACGCCGGTGACGGTTCGCTACGGGCGGGCCGTTGGCTGTGCGGACCTGGAGGACGCCTACCGCCGCGACCCGGTGGAGGCGGCGCGAATCCTCACCGCGCGGATCGAGGCGGGCATTCGCAGACAGACGCTGAACTTCGTGCATCACGGGGACCGGGAACTCGTGGAAGTGGCGGAGCAGCTGTATGTCCGCGAATTCCGGTGGGTGCCATGGCGAGCCAGGGAACAGCTGGGCGTCCGCTTCCCGCGCCTGCAGCGTTTTGCAGCGGGCCTGGAGTGGATTCGCCGGGAGGCCCCGGAGGAGCACCGCGCACTGCGGCGCAAGGTGGAGCGCTACGCCGCGCTCAATGAGCGGGTCGGGGCGGGGGAGGGGGACGTGCCGCCCCGTTTCGGCCTGGTTCCGGTGGCCCGCTACATCGCCGTTCGCGGCACGCTCCTGCTGATGGGGGTCCCGGTGGCCGTCGCGGGAGCGGTGATGTGGGCCCCCGTGACCTGGCTACCCGGGCTCGTGCTGAAGCGGACCCGCCCCGACTACGAGGTCACCGCCACGCACAAGATCCTCGCGCTCCTCGGCGGTGTCGTCGTGGCCTGGGCTCTGTGGGTGACGCTGGCTTTCTTCATGGGAGGAATCGTGCTGGCGGCCGTCGTCCTGGCGGCAGCGCCCTTCTGTGGCTACCTGGCCCTTCAGTGGGTGGAACTGGCGCGGGAGGTGCGCGAGGATGCCGCGCTGTTCCTGCGGCTGCAGGGGCGGCCCGACGTACGCGAGCGCTTCGCCCGGATGCGCGCCGAACTGGCCGCGGCGTTCCGGAGGCTGGAGGAGCGATGGGTGCGCGAGGAGTTGCCGTTGCCGCCCGATGCTGACAACGTGTCGGCCCGGGGCTCAGTGGACACGACGCGTGTTCGCCCCGAAGAGTAACGCTGGCTGGGGGGGCGGATCGGGACTGGTGTTCCGTCTGGTCTTCAAAACCAGTGCGCCCGGCTAAGACCCGGGTGGGTGGGTTCGATTCCCACACGCCCCCGCCACCCGCGTTGCCCTCGCCGCGTCACCTTGGAGGCCACGAGCAAATGCTGGCGAGGGGCTTGCCCCCTCGATCCCCGAAGAGCGTCGCTCGCGGCCGGAGTGTGCTGGGCGGCGGAAGCACCCGATGACCAACGCGCGGCGTCTTCATGTCCCAACGGCGAAGAGTCGTTGGCAGGGACGTCGACCATTTCGCGTCGGCCGACCTGCTACATTGAACTGATGAGGCACCGCGAAAACACCCCTCCACGCCGTACCGCCGGACTCGTAGCACACCCAAAGGTCGGCCCGTGACTGACCCGGCCCTTCGGATTGTGGTCCTGGGGTCCGGTCGGATGGGACGATCGATCGCCGCGCTCGCGCCGTCGCAGGGCTTTCATGTGCTGGCCCAGTTCGGGCGCCAGGACGTGGAGTCACGCCGAGTGGCGGTTGGAGACCGGATCGCCGAGGCCGATGTCGCGCTGGAATTCACCACGCCCGCGGCGGTGGCCCCCAACATTCGCATGTGCGTCGAGGCGGAGTGCCCCGTCGTGTCCGGCACGACCGGGTGGGCCAACGGGCTGCCGGCGGTAGCGGCGTGGGTGAAGGAGCGCGGAGGAGCCCTCATGTGGGCACCCAACTACTCCGTCGGAGCGGTCGCGCTGCAGTTGCTTGCGCACAGAGCGGGCCAACTCTTCGCCGGAGCTGCCGAGTTCGACACGCACGTAGTGGAGACGCATCACGCGGGCAAGCTGGACGCCCCTTCCGGCACAGCCATCGCCCTGGAAGCATCGCTGGGAGCGGCCCTGGGACGGAACTCCCGCACGACATCGATCCGGACGGGGCACGTTGCCGGCATACACGAGGTACTGATCGACGGTCCGCACGAACGGCTGGTCCTGCGCCACGAAGTCCGTAGCCGTGGCGTATTCGCGGAGGGCGCGCTCAAGGCCGCGACGTGGCTGTGCGGTCGAAAGGGAGTCTATACCATGCAGGATCTGCTCGCGGAAGAGTCAGGGTGAAGCACGAGATGCTCAGGGGGTGCGGCACGGCGCTGGTGACGCCGTTCCGGGAATCGCGGGAGGTTGACGAGCCCGCGCTACGGTCACTGGTCGACTGGCAGATCGGGCAGGGTGTCGACTTCCTCGTGCCGGCCGGTTCAACCGGCGAGGCGGCGACGCTTGCGGCTGATGAGCACGAACGGGTTGTGGCGATTACGGTCGACCAGGTCGGCGGTCGCGTCCCGGTGGTGGGTGGAGCGGGGTCGAACAACACCGTCGAAGCGATCGATCTCTCGCTCAGGATTGCATCGACGGGGGTCACCCACCTGTTACACGTCTCGCCGCCGTACAACCGCCCACAACAGCGGGGACTGATCGAGCACTTCAGCGCCGTCGCTGACGCAGCGCCTTGCCCGGTGGTGCTCTACAACGTCCCGGGACGCACCGGCAGCAACATCACCGCTGCGACCACTCTGGCCCTCGCCGAACACCCCAACATTGTCGGGATCAAGGAGGCGGGTGGCAACTGTGATCAGGTCGCGGAGATCGCCCGCCACAGGCCCGCCGGGTTTGCGCTGCTGTCAGGGGACGATTCCCTGACGGTGCCGTTCATGGCGCTGGGTGCCGACGGTGTCATCTCCGTCGTGGCCAACGCCACCCCGCGCGCCATGGCGGAACTGGTGCGAGCGATGGAGCGCGGCGACCTGCCGCGCGCGCGGGCCTTGCACCACCGCCTCGCCGACTGGATGCGCGTCGCATTCGTGGAGTCCAACCCGGTGCCGGTCAAGGCGGCATTGTGGATGATGGGGCGCGCCCATCCGCATGTCCGACTGCCGCTGGCACCTCTTGCCGAGTCCAATCGCAGGGCTGTCGCGGCGGCGGTGCGGGTCGCCGGGGGCAGGTTGCCCGCGGGTCGCGCTGCTGGACAGGATGAGGGGGACCGCGCGGGAGGCGCGCCCGCGCCCGCGGAGACCAGCCGTGACCCGTAGCATAGTCGCTCAAGAGCTGGGAGCAACGCTGGAACAGCGTATCGACGCGCTCTATCGTTGGCCCGCCGGCGAGGCTCTACCGAAGGTCGCGGAAGAGGTCGTGGCCGAGCTGCTTGGCCGTCTGGAAGCGGGGTCCCTGCGCTCCGCGGTGCGGAGGGACGACGGCTCCTGGGCGGCGCTGCCGTGGGTGAAGCGGGGCATCCTGGTGGCCTTCCGGAGCGGGCACATCAGGCCGGTTGCCGCCCCCGGGGGAAGCCCGGTCGATGGACAGGCACCATCCAGCTTCCTGGATAAGCACAATCTACCCGTACGGCGCTTTGGCACCGATGAGGGTGTTCGGGTGGTTCCAGGCGGCTCGGCGGTACGCCGCGGCGCTTATCTGGGTCCAGGTGTGGTTTGCATGCCTCCCATGTACGTGAACGTGGGTGCCTGGGTGGGAAGAGGCAGCATGATCGACTCCCACGCGCTGGTGGGCTCGTGCGCCCAGATCGGAGAATGCGTACATCTAAGCGCGGCGGCCCAGATCGGCGGAGTCCTCGAACCCGTAGGGGCGTCCCCGGTGGTCATCGAGGATGACGTGCTGGTGGGGGGCAATTCAGGCGTTTACGAAGGGACGGTGGTTCGCCGCGGGGCGGTCCTGGCGGCAGGCGTCATCCTCACGCGAGGGACTCCAGTCTTCGACCTGGTGCGTGAGAAGGTCTACCGAGCCGATGCCTCCGGATCGCTCGAGATTCCGGAGGACGCCGTGGTGATTCCGGGGGGGCGGGCGGTCGGCAACGCGTGGGGTCGGTCGCAGGGGCTTGCCCTTTATGCTCCGATCATCGTGAAGTACCGGGACGCTGGAACGGATCTGGCGACCGCTCTGGAGGACAGTTTGCGATAAGCGGCAAACACGCAACGGGATCGGACCACAGTCAGCGTCAGCCACCGTGAGTTATCTTGCACCATGTCCACCGCGCCGCTCCGTGTCATCGTCAACCCGGCCGCCTCCAACGGCCGTGGAATCAAGGCCGCGGAGGCGCTGCTCCGGGAGCTGGACGGCCGGGGTTTGCAGTGCGACGCCAGATACACCGAGGCGCCCGGACACGCCTCGCGGCTCGCGGCCCGGGCAGCCCTGGACGGGGTCGATCGGCTGGCGGTGGTGGGTGGCGACGGCACGATCCACGAGGTCGCCGGCGGGTTGCTGGACAGCGGCGCCGACCGCGTGCCTGCGGTTGCGATCAGCCCGGTGGGCACGGGGAACGACTTCTACCGGATGGTCTCGCCGCGGCGCGGGGTGAAGGAGCTTCCCAGGCTCCTGCAGGAGGGCGCGGTCAAGCGTTTCGACGTCGGCAGGGTGCGCTGGGAGGGCGGAGAGCGCGTCTTCGTCAACCTTCTTGGCGTAGGCGTGGACGTGGAGGTGCTGCGGTGCCGGGCGCTCTACTCGCGCCTGCCCGGGCTTCCGCAATACCTGGCTTCCTTCCTGCACGCGCTGGCGCGGTTCCGGCCGCAGGACGTGCACATCGAGACGGGGGCGGGCGAGCCGGCGGCGGGGCCGGAGCTCGCGGCGGGACCCCGCGAGCAACACATTCGCGGCAGAACGACTCTATCGGTTATTACGGTGGGACCTTCAATCGGGGGCGGCTTCATGATCAACCCGGACGCGCAGGCGTCGGATGGGCAGCTCGACCTCTGCCACGTCGCCGCCGGCGGCCTCGTGCCGATCCTGCGGCTTGTGCCGAAAGTGATGCGGGGCGCGCACGCAGGGGCTCCACTGGTGACGATGCGGCGGCTGGAGCGCGCCGTCATTCGCGATCCCGACGGGGAACCGATGTGGTTCGAACTCGATGGGGAGTTGGCTCCGGAGCCCGCGCCGGAACTCCGGGTGGAGGTGATTCCGGGCGCATTTCCCGTACTGGTGTCCGATGATCGATAGAGAGAAACCGAGCCGCCGCTGGCGGATGCCCGGCAAGTGTGTGCAACTTTTCTGTGCATGTGCAATGTCATTGTGCATATCGGCGATCGACCCCGGCCGCCTCGTGGGCCAGGAGGTGGGGGCTGCGGCCGCGGACACCACTCAGGTGGCCGACTCGCTGGCCGTGCCGGACGGTGCGGCCGGCGGCGTCAGTCCCTCCGGGGCGTTCCTGCGCGGGTCGCTCATCCCCGGGTGGGGACACGCCGCCTCGGGATCGCTTACCCGCGGCGCCTTCTACTTCGGCGCCGAGTCCCTCGCGGGCTGGATGCTCTACAAGACCGCGCGCCGGCTGGGAGTCGCGCGCGAACAGGCCCGTATCTGGGAGGAGCGGGTCACGGCCCAGCTGATGATGGACGGCGTGACCGATCCCATGGAAATCGAAACCCTTCTGGGCGAAAACGAGCAGGTGTCGCGCTTTCGCGGACTGGTCGACGCCCGCGAAGAGCAGCGTGAGGACTGGTTTGCGGTTGCGATCTTCACGCTCCTGCTTTCCGGCGTCGATGCCTTCGTGTCCACCCACCTCCAGGATTTCCCGGAGCCGCTTACGATCGAGGGCGACCCGGTCGGAGGGGGCGTCGAGGTCGCGGTCCGGATCCCCGTTGGATGAGCAGGCTGCGGGGAATCGCCGCGCGGCACCCTGTACCGTGAGGGGCCCGCGGCGATGTCCGCCTAGCCCTCCCATTCGTGCATCTCGGGCTTTCCGGAGGCTCCGATCGTCACGTATGAGCGGTGCACGACCCAGTCGCCGGTGTTCACGTAGAAGCGTCCCGGTGCGACCTCACGTACCGCGGGCTGGTGGGCATGGCCAAGGGCGACGATGTCGATCGAGGCGTCGCGCTCGAGTTGCTCGGTGGCCCAATTCGCCAGGAACCGCGCCCTTCCGTCGTCCGGCCGCGCATCCGGAGACCCGAGTTGGTGCCGCGTCCCGGAGAACCGGTCCGCGATGGGGATGCCCAGATCCGGGTGCAACCAGCGGAAGAGCCAGCGCGTCAGGCGGCTGCGAAGCACAAGGCGGAGGATCCGGTATCCCGGATCGCCCGACCCCAGGCCATCGCCGTGGGCGACCAGTACCGACGCCTTTCCGATCTCGAGCCGAACCGGGTCCTGTCGGAACTCGATGCCGATACGGTCCCGCAGAAAGTCGCCGCCCCACCAGTCGTGGTTGCCGCCCATCGCCAACACCCGCACACCGGAATCGACGAGGTCCGCCAGCAGCGCGAGTACCCGCACGTGTTCGGCCAGGATCACCCTGCGATACTCGAACCAGAAATCGAAGAGGTCCCCGTTGATGATCAGGAAGCTACCGGCTTCCTTTACATGCAGCAGCCAGCGCCGGAAGGCTTCCTCGGTTTCCTGCGGAACGGCGCCGAGGTGGATGTCGGATACCAGGAAGACGGGTTTGGAGGGCATGACCGCCGAAGGTACGAAGAGACGGAATGGAGCGGTAGTGAGCCTTGGCCTCGCCTTGGCGTCCGCGTGCGCGACGGTGCCCGGTGCCGACCCGTTAGTGCAACTCCCGGAGCCGTCTCCGGCCGTCACAGCCGAGGCGGTCAGGGCCGAACGGGCGACGCGGATTACCAGGGCGGCTCGCCTGGTATTCGCCTGGAGGGCACAGGAGCCCGACTTCCGGAGCGAAGGCACGGGCGTGGCCCGTATCGAACCACCCGACAAGGCCCGCCTGGACCTCTTTCTCGACAACGGGGAAGTCGCGGCCATAGCGGCGCTTGTCGGCGACGAGCTGCGCATCCCGGCCGAACTTCCCAGCGAGCTCGTGCCGCCGCCGGCCCTGTTCTGGGCCGCGCTGGGGGTGTTCCGGCCCGGCGATGGCGCGACGCTGGTCGCCGGCCGCGAAGACAACGGTACGATGGAGTTGGGGTATCGACTTCCCGTGGGGGATCGCGTCCGGTTCCGCCTGCGCGGCCACGCGGTGGCCGACGCGATGGTCCTGGACGGAGGCGCAGTCGCGCAGCGCGTGGTCGCATCCGAACCCGGACGCGGGTCGGCCTACCCCGCGGAAGCGACCTACCGTAACCTTCGGGACTACCGTGAACTCAGGCTGCGACTGGAGACCTTCGAACATGTGGATTCGTTTCCGTCCGACATCTGGAATCCGGGCCTCCGCGGCAGCCGCCGCGATCCTGCTTCTCTCCGGGGTCGGCTGTAACTACTCGTTCATCGCCGGCGCCGGTTTCCCGGAGCACATTCGCACCATCGCCATCCTGCCGTTCGAAAACGAAACCGCCCGCTTCGAGCTCGCGCAGGAGATCCACGAAGCGCTTCTGCGCCAACTGCCACGCGCCCTGGGTCTCAATCCCGCGGGAGAGGGGGCGGCGGACGCGGTCGTGAGCGGGAGTATCCTCAGCTATGAACTCACCGCTCCGCTCTATCGCCGGGGCCAGGAGACCGAGAGCGTTCAGGTGCTGCAGCGCGAGGTCGTCCTGGTCGTGCGTGTTGAAGTGCTCGATCGCGAGGCCTACACGATCCTGTGGGACAACACCCGGCTCAGGGTGGTGGGGCAGTACCTGGATGCCAGCGAGACGGAAGAGAACGGCAGGACGGAAGCGATCGAACTGCTCGTGCAGGAAATAGTGGACGGAGCGCAGTCCAACTGGTAGATTCGCCCGCGGTGTTTGCGACGAAGCAGCCGACAGCCGGGAGATCGATGACTTGAACCGCGCGCCGTGGCTCTGGGCGATCCTGTTCGCCCTCTGGCTCGTTCTGTCGTGGCACTTCACCCCGCTCTTCCTGTTCTTCGGCGTGGTGACCTGCTCCGTTGCGGTCTTCGTGGTGACACGCATGGGCATCCTGGACCGCGAATCCCTGCCGCTGCACCTGGCCTGGCGCGTCGCCACGTACGTGCCCTGGCTGGTGTGGGAGATCTTCAAGTCCAACGTGCGGGTGGCGAGGATCATCCTCTCCCCCAGGATCCGTGTCGATCCGTCGATCGTTCACTTCCGGGCATCCCAGCGCACCGACTTGGGGCGCTTCATCTACGCCAATTCGATCACCCTGACGCCCGGCACCGTGACCACTGGAATCGTCGGAGACGATTTCGAGGTGCACGCCATCGTGCAGGAGGAAATCGACGGGTCGGAGGAGAACATCATGAACCGGCGCGTGGCCCGGCTCGAGGGAGGGGACGGGTAAGGTGTTCGCCGTGTCCGCCGCCGCGGTACTCGTTTGCATGGTGCTCGCGATGCTGCGCGCCGTGCTGGGGCCGACGGCCTACGACCGGGTCCTCGCGCTGAACAACATCGGCACGAAGACGGTGGTGCTCATCGCGGTGCTCGGATTCGTCAACGGGCGGCCCGACTTTCTCGACCTGGCGCTCGCGTACGCGCTGATCAACTTCATCGGGACCATCGCCGTGCTCAAGTACATCGAGTACGGCGATCTCGGCGTGAGCGCGCCCCGGGAGACGGGCACCGAATGATGGGCGACATCGTCACCGCGGTCGTCTGGGTGCTGCTTCTCTCGGGTGGCTTTTTCATGGTGACCGGGTCGCTGGGCATGGTGCGGCTGCCGGACGTCTTCACGCGCATGCACGCGGCGGGCATGGTGGACACGATGGGTGCGGGACTGACCCTGGCGGGTCTGTGCGTCTACAGCCTCCACGACGGCGCGGGTCTCGTTGCCGTGCGGCTGGTCCTGGTCCTGGTGTTCCTGTGGTTCACCAGCCCGATCGCGACCCACGCGGTCGCCAAGGCCGCGCTGTCGGGAGGCACGACGCCCTACACGGTGCGGGGCGCACAGGCGGGGGCCGGAGAAGATGCCCGCGGCGGCACCGCGCCGGAAGCCGTGCGGCAGGCGCATGGCGACGGCGAGCACGGTGGAGCGGACCGGTCATGAGCATCGTCGTCGACATCGTGCTCCTCACGCTGGTGGCGGTGGCGGGCATCGCGCTCCTGAGGATCCGCAATCTGTTCGCGGTGGTCATGCTGGCCGGGATCTACTCGCTGCTGTCGGCGGGGCTGTTCACCGTAATGGACGCCGTGGATGTGGCCTTTACCGAGGCGGCGGTGGGCGCCGGGATCTCGACCGTACTCTTCCTGGGGGCGCTGGCTCTGGCCGGACACCACGAAAACAGGCCCGGCCACACGCCTTTGCTGCCGCTGATCGTCGTCGGCGTGACGGGACTGGCGCTGGTCTACGGCACGATCGACATGCCCGGGTTCGGCGGTGCGGACAATCCCGTGCACCACCATGTGGCCGATCATTACCTGGAAGAGAGTCCGAACGAGATCGACATTCCCAACGTCGTGACGGCAGTGCTCGCCTCGTACCGGGGGTACGACACCTGGGGCGAAGTGACTGTGGTCTTCGCGGCGGCGGTCGGCGTGATGCTGCTGCTCATGGGGGGAAGGCGTTCACGGGCCGCGGCGGGTGACAATGGCCGGGCGGGCGGGGACGGCCAGGTGGGCGGGGCGGGGGACCGATGAGGGAGGAGATCATCGTCCGGGTGGGAGCCAAAATCCTGACTCCCTTTATCATCATGTTCGCGCTCTATGTGCATTTCCACGGCGACTACAGCCCCGGCGGCGGGTTCCAGGCGGGTGTGATCCTGACCGCCGCCTTCGCGTTGCTGGCACTGGTGTACGGTCTCGCCGCGGTGCAACGCGTGCTGCCTCCGTGGTTCACGCGCCTGTGTGCCGCGCTCGGCGTCGTCATCTACGGGGGCGTCGGGGTGGTGACGATGATGCTGGGCCACAACTACCTGGCCTACAACGCGCTCGCCCAGGATCCCAAATACGGCCAGCACTACGGTATCCTCCTGGTCGAACTCGGTGTGCTCGTCACCGTTTTCGGGGTCATGGCATCGGTGTTCTACCTCTTCGCGGGACGAGGAAGGAGGGAGTCGTGAGCCTCGATCTCTTCGTCTCGCACTACAACTACTGGGTTGTGATTTTCCTGATGATGGTGGGTTTCTACATCCTCATCTCGCGTGGCAACCTGATCAAGAAAATCGTTGGTCTCAATGTATTTCAGACCTCTGTGTTCATGTTGTACATCAGCATGGGCAAGATCACCGGCGGAACCCCGCCCATCCTGGTGGGCGACGGGCACGGCGGCGAAGCGGTGGAACACGTCGTCTACTCCAATCCCCTGCCGCACGTGCTGATTCTCACCGCCATCGTGGTGGGCATCGCGACCACTTCCGTGGGGCTCGCCCTGGCCGTGCGCATCAAGGAGGCCTACGGAACGCTGGAAGAGGACGAGATCAACCGCATCGAAGCGCTGGTGGAGGCGTCCGAATGAGACTCGGGTCCGCCGCCATCGAGGGGGCCCGCAAGCGTGCGGCATGGGTCCGGGAGCGGGCCGCGTGACCGCGCAGCTTCCCATCCTCCAGGTCATCGTGCCACTGTTGGCCGCCCCGATCTGCGCCGTCTTGCGTCACGGCAGGGCGGCGGCCTGGCTGGCCGTGCTGGCGAGCTGGTCGGCGCTCGCCATCGCGCTGGCCCTGCTGGGTCAGGTCATGGCGGGCGGCGTCGTCTCCTACCATATCGGCGACTGGGTTCCCCCCATCGGGATCGAGTATCGGGTCGACATCGTTAATGCGTGGGTGCTGGTGATCGTCGCATCCATCGGCGCTGTCGTGGCCCCCTACTCGGTCACCAGCGTCGAACACGAGATCGCCTCCAGGCGAATTCCGCTCTTCTACGCGGCCTATCTACTCTGTCTCTCGGGACTCCTGGGCATCACGATCACCGGCGACATGTTCAACGTGTTCGTCTTCCTCGAGATCTCGTCGCTCTCCGCATACGCCCTGATCTCGCTCGGCAGACCGCGCCGTGCGCTGACCGCAGCCTACCGCTACCTGATCATGGGGTCCGTCGGCGCCACCTTCATCGTCATCGGTATCGGGCTGCTGTACGTCATGACCGGGTCGCTGAACATGGCCGACCTGGCGGAGCTTCTGCCCGGCGTGTGGGACTCGCGAACCGTCAAGGTGGCCTACGGCTTTCTGGGTGTGGGGATCTGTCTCAAGCTGGCGCTCTTCCCCCTCCACCTCTGGCTGCCCAACGCCTACGCCTTTGCGCCGTCGCCCGTCACCGCCTTCATGGCGTCGACCGCCACCAAGGTCGCCGTCTACATGCTGCTCAGGTTCTTCCTCTCCATCTTCGGCGCCGCCTTCTCATTCGACGTCATGGCGCTCGACCGGGTGCTGCTGCCGCTTGCGCTGGTCGCGGTCGTGAGCATGTCGCTCGTGGCGATCTTCCAGGTCGATGTGAAACGGCTGCTCGCCTATTCGTCGGTCGCGCAGATCGGGTACATGATCCTGGGCCTCTCATTTGCCTCGATCACGGGACTCACGGCGACGTTGCTACACCTCTTCAACCACGCACTCATGAAGGGCGCCCTCTTCATGGCGCTCGGATGCGTGGTCTACCGGATCGGGTCGGTGCATATCGACGCCATGGCCGGGCTTGGCAAGCGGATGCCGTGGACCATGGCGGCATTCGTGGTCGGAGGACTCAGCCTGGTGGGCGTGCCGCTGACGGTGGGCTTCATCAGCAAGTGGTACCTGATCCTGGGGGCACTCGAGAAGGGAGGGCCGTGGATCGCGGTGGCCGTGCTCGTGCTGGTGACTTCGGTGATGGCGCTGGTGTACGTGTGGCGCGTCGTCGAGGCCGCCTACCTGCGGGAGTTTTCGGGCGACGAGACAACCGGCGAAGCACCCCTGAGTCTGCTGGGGCCCACCTGGGTGCTGGTGGCCGCCAACCTGTATTTCGGAATCGACGCGGTGAGGACCGCCGGCGTGGCGAGACAGGCCGCCGAAGTGCTGATGGCGGGAATCGGATCATGAACAGGGGCCCCGGATGAGCATCGAGCTGCTGTTGGCGCTGTCTCTGGCCGTCCCCGCGGCGGGCACGCTCCTGATCCTGCTCCTGCGCAGGAACCCCAACGCCCGCGAGGCGGCAAGCCTGGTCACGGCGGGCGCCCTGTTCGCGATCGTGCTGCGCATCTACGGCGTCGTGAGCTCGGGCGAACGTCCCGAGCTGGTGCTGGCGGAACCGATCCGGGGGATCCCGATCGCGCTCGAGGCCGAGCCGCTCGGCGTGCTCTTCGCGCTGATCGCCTCGTTCCTCTGGATCGTGACCACGATGTACTCGATCGGGTACATGCGGGGGCACCACGAGAAGAACCAGACCCGCTTCTACGTGTTCTTCGCATTTGCGATCGCCTCGGTGATGGGCGTGGCCTTCGCGGGCAACGTGTTCACCCTCTTCGTCTTCTACGAGATCCTGTCGCTCACGACCTTCCCCCTGGTCACGCACGCGGGCACCGATGCCGCCAGGCGCGCCGGACGCGTCTACCTGGGGATTCTCTTCGGCACGTCCATCGCGTTCCAGCTTCTCGCCATCGTGTGGACGTACGCGGTCGCGGGCACCCTGGATTTCCAGGCCGGGGGCATCCTGGACGGACGGCTGGCCGGCATCGCGGTGCCCGTGCTTCTGGGCTTGTTCGTCTTCGGGATCGGGAAGGCCGCGGTCATGCCGTTCCACCGCTGGCTGCCGGCCGCCATGGTGGCGCCCACGCCGGTGAGCGCGCTGCTGCACGCGGTCGCGGTGGTCAAGGCGGGCGTCTTCTCGGTTCTCAAGATCTCGGTCTACGTCTTCGGCATCGACTTCCTGGCGGGCGCCGGCGCGTCGGTCTGGCTGATGTGGGCGGCGGCGGCGACGATCATCCTCGGATCCCTGGTCGCGTTCACGAAGGACAACCTGAAGGCGCGCCTGGCCTACTCGACGGTGAGCCAGCTGTCGTACGTCGTGCTGGGGGCCATGCTGGCCAACAGCTGGGGCGTCATCGGCAGCGGCCTGCACATCCTCATGCACGCCTTCGGCAAGATCACCCTATTCTTCTGCGCGGGGGCGATCATGGTGGCCGCGCACAAGTCCGAAGTCAGCCAGCTGAAGGGCCTGGGACGCACGATGCCGGTCACCTTCGGCGCCTTCTTCATCGGAACACTCTCGATCGTGGGACTCCCGCCCACCGGAGGATCCTGGAGCAAGTGGTTCCTGGGTGTGGGATCGCTGGAGGCGGGTCAGGTCGGCCTGATGGCGGTGCTCATGGTCAGCTCGCTGCTTTCGCTCGCCTACCTGATGGAGATCCCGCTCAAGGGCTTCTTCCACAAGCCGGACGAGCCGCCTCACCACGAGGGAATCCACGAAGGGCCCAAATGGTCGCTGGTCGCGATCGTGACGACGGCGGTGGCCTGCCTGGCCCTCTTCCTGTACCCGGAGCCCTTCTACCGGCTCATGACGATGGTGGCGGGATCATGAGCGAGCACAAGCCGAACAGCGTGCCTTCGCCCTGGGCGGGGATCATTCTCATCGTGTTCGCCGTGGTGTGCGCGATCCTCGTGGTGCTCGACTTCGTCATCGATCGCTACGTGGAGCACCCGCTGGAAGCCTGGTCGGTCTTCTATCCCCTTTTCGGATTCGTGGGGATTTCCTGCCTGATCCTGCTGTCGAAGGTGCTGCGCCGGCTGGTGATGAGGAGGGAGGACTACTACGATGCCGAGTAGCCTCCCTCCGTTCCTGATCTTCTTCCTCGGGGCGCTGGCGGTCCCGCTGCTGAGCCGCGTCCCCCGCGTCCGCATGCTCTGGCTCGTGCTGATCCCCATCGTCGGCGCGCTCAACGCGATGGGGATCCAGGAGGGGTACGAGCTGCAGTACGAATTGCTCGGCTACACGCTCACGCTGGTGCGGGCCGACAGGCTCGCGATCATGTTCGGCCACCTGTTCCATCTGGGTGCGTTCATCGCGATCGTCTACTCGCTGCACCTGAAGAAGGGCGATCATGCGACGGTGCAGCATACCTCGGCGGTGGTGTACGCGGGGAGCGCGCTCGGCGCGGTGTTCGCGGGCGATTTCATCACGCTGTTCGTCTTCTGGGAACTGCTGGCCGTCAGCTCGGTCTTCCTGATCTGGACCCGGAAGTCGCCGCGCGCCGTGTCGGCCGGCATGCGCTACCTGCTGGTACACATCGTGTCGGGGGTCACGCTGCTCGCCGGGGCGATGGTGCACGCCCACAACACGGGGAGCCTCGATTTCGGAACCATGGGACTGGAGGGTCTCGCCGGCTGGCTGGTGCTGCTCGGCTTCGGCGTCAAGGCCGCGTTCCCGCTGCTGCACAGCTGGCTGATCGACGCGTATCCCGAGGGGACCCCCACGGGCACCGTCTTCCTGAGCGCCTTCACCACGAAGGTGGCCGTGTACGCGCTGGCGCGCGGCTACGCGGGGACGGACGCCCTCATCTATATCGGCGCCGTCATGGCGTGCTTCCCCATCTTCTACGCGGTCATCGAGAACGACCTCAGGCGCACGCTCGGCTACTCGATGATCAACCAGATCGGGTTCATGGTCTGCGGAATCGGGGTCGGGACGCACCTGGCCATCAACGGCGCCGTGTCGCACGCGTTCAACGACGTGCTCTTCAAGGGATTGCTGTTCATGTCGATGGGGGCGGTCATGCACATGACCGGCAAGACGAAGGCGTCCGATCTCGGGGGGCTCTACAAGACGATGCCGCTGACCGCCACGCTCTGCATCATCGGCGCGCTGTCGATCTCCGCCGTGCCCCTGTTCAACGCGTTCGTGTCCAAGAGCATGATCATGTCGGCGCTCCTGGAGGAGCACTTCAACTGGATCTGGCCGGTGATGCTCTTCGCGTCCGCGGGTGTGGTCGAACACGCGGGCATCAAGATCCCCTTCTTCGCCTTCTTCGCGCACGACTCCGGAATTCGCACCCGCGAGCCGCCCTGGAACATGCTGGCCGCGATGGGAGTCGCGGCATTCGCATGCCTGGCGATCGGCTGGCGGCCCGAGCTGCTGTACGGCATCCTGCCCCATGCCGTCGACTACGAGCCGTACACCGCGACGCACATCCTGACGCAGCTGCAGCTGCTGGCCTTCGCGATCGGTGCGGTCGCGGCCTTCCACCTCTGGAAGATCTACCCCGCGGAGATCCCCTCGGTGAATCTCGACGCGGACTGGGTGTACCGCCGTGCCGCGGCGCGCGTCGTGCGGTTCACGGGCGGTGCGGTGGGCGCTGCCGACGCGGCTTTCCGGACCGCGGTGGTCGGCACGGTGCGCGGTGTGCTGCGGGGCGCGTTCAGGGCGCACGGGCCGCGCGGCATTCTTGCGCGAACCTGGCCCGCCGGAAGCATGGTGCTGTGGGTCTCGATCATCCTGGCCGCGTTCCTGCTCCTGGAGTTCCTCTGACCGGCGCAGGGCTCCGGGCGAAGATTCTCCCTCGCGCCGAGGCGGTTCGGCGGGCGGGTCCGGGGCGATCGTTCCGGCTGGTGTTCACCAACGGCTGCTTCGACCTCCTGCACCGTGGCCACGTCGAGTGCCTGGTTCAGGCGCGGGCCCTGGGTGACGTGCTGCTGGTGGCCATCAACACGGACGAATCGGTCCGGAGGCTGGGGAAGGGGCCCGACCGGCCGCTCGTAGCGGAGAGGGATCGTGCGATGGTGCTGGCTGCGCTGGAGTGCGTGGACTGGGTCACCTCGTTTCGTGAGGACACGCCGGAGGCCCTGGTCGCCGAGCTCAAGCCGGATGTACTCGTCAAGGGCGGCGACTACACCGAGGACGAGGTGGCCGGAGCCGCGGCCGTGAGGGGTTGCGGGGGACGGGTCGTGATCGTGCCGCATGTGGCGGGGTACTCGACCAGTGGCCTCGTGCGGCGCCTCAGGGAGCAGTCGTGAAGCTCCTGCTCGCCACGCGGAGCGTTCACAAGGCCGCGGAGGTGGCCCGCATCCTCGAGACGGCGCCTGGTGGCGTGTACCGCCTGGTCACCCTGGAGGACGAGTCCGTTTCGTGGTCTGCAGCGGAGGAGTCCCTGGAACCCTTCGAGACGTTCGAAGAGAACGCGGCTTCCAAGGCGCGCTACTTTGCCGGCCTCACGGGGCTTCCGACGGTGGCGGACGACTCGGGCCTGGAAGTCGCGGCGCTGGATGGCCGGCCCGGCGTCAGGACCAGGCGCTTCGCCCCGCTCGAACGCTATCCCGGTCTTGAACGCGACGACGCCAACAACAGCCACTTGCTGGAATGCCTTCGCGGGCTGCCGCCGGCGGAGCGCGGGGCACAGTACGTTTGCGTGGCCTGCTACATCGATCCGCAGTCCGGAGACATGGTCCATTTCCGGGGCGAGGCGCCGGGACGCATCGTCACCAGCCCGCGCGGCCAAGGCGGGTTCGGCTACGATCCCCTCTTCCTGGACGTGGACACGGGCAGGACCTACGCCCAACTCACGTCGGATGAAAAGCACGAGCGCAGCCACCGGGGGCGTGCGTTTCGTGCGCTGGCGGCCTATCTGCGGTCCTGAAGCGTTCCCGTCCGGGACGGCCGGAGCCTACACGCCGTACCCGGTGGTTCCCGGGCCCCCGCCGTGACCGTACAGGAGCGCGCGGTCCATCGGGTAGACGCGCAGCATGATCCAGCACACGGCCAGGTGGATCGGTACGGTAAGCATGACCAGCTCACGGTTCCCCGACGCCAGGGCGGGAATCAGGTTCAGCAGCAGTGCGACGCCAGCCAGCCCGAGCGCCGCAATCGCAACTCTGCGTCCCCACGCGCTCGTGCGTCCTCGCATGGATACGCGGACGAGGGCGAAGGCGACGCCAGCTCCCAGCGGACTGAAGAGCAGGACGTTCTGGTTCCAGTACATGAACTCGTGGTCGGTCCAGTGGACGGCGATCAGGATTGCTCCCGCGACGAAGCAGAAGATCCCCCATAGCGCGCCGAAGAACCCGAGTCCCACCCGCGCGAGAAGAGCGCCGTGGTGAGCCGCCCGCCCGACGAGCAGCAGGAGCAGTCCCGCCAGCATGCCGCACAGCAGGAACAGAAGGACCACGGAGGGCGCGGCGGCGGCCTCGTGATTCCTGTCGGATGTCACCAACAACACCTCGGAGCCGACCAGCCTGACGCGGCTCCCGTCGCTCCGGTTCACCCATAGAGCGCCGACCATGTCCCGGAGCTTCATGGGAATCCACATCTCCTGCCACCGATTCGTCGGCTCGTCGCCCATGGGGCCGAGCAAGAGGTCGATACCGACGTATCCGAACAGGTCGGCGGCTGTCAGCCGGCGGGTTTCCTCCCGCCAGTTCGTGCCCGTTAGGGACCCGTCTGTCGCCTGTTGCAGCTGGCCGTCCAGCACGGTGTCGATGACATCCCGAAGCTTCGTCGAGCAGTTGTTCAGGTAGTACTCATACCGGTATCGCATGTTCTCCGGGAGCACCGCCGTCTGCAGCAGCCGCAGCATCTCGGACTTCTGGCGGGGTTCCAGGTCGAGTTCCTGGGCCCACACCCGGCGATTCTGCGCCCGGTAGGCAGCAATCAGCCGGTCTGGCGCTACGGCATCGGTTCCGTACATCATTCGACCCTGCAGGAATCGGAAGTAGAATCCCTCCGAGAATCGGTCGAAGAGCCCGTAGTGGAACGCCTGCGCGTACCCCGTGGCCCTGTCGCTGATCACCAGGGCATTGTGCCCGAACAGTTCCCAGATGGCGTCTCCGGGTTCCATGGTGAGCAGATGTACGGAGAGCGAGGAGCCTGGTTCGGCGGCGGCCGCGGCTGTATCGGCCTCGACCGGGTCTTGCAGGCCTGCCGCCTGGGCGGTGGGGGCGAGGAGGGCGGCGGATGCGAGGAATGGAGCGGATGCGAGGAATGCCGCGACGACGGCTGCGGTGAGACGAATGGGCTCGTTCCGGCTTGCTGCCGCCTGCTGCTTCACCTGACCCGGTTCCCTCCGCTCGTCGCATAAAAGGACGACCATGCTCCCCGAAGAAAATCGTCTACGGGCCGCACGGGGGTCAAGCGGTGGTTGCGGCGGATCGCCGAGGTGTTCAAACGGCCGTCGACTCTGCGGTTCAACCGCCCGGACCTGGGCTCATCTACCCCCGACACACCCATTGCGCCATCTTCCTGCATCGACTGCCGGATACGGGGCGTGGCGCAGCTCGGTAGCGCGCCTGCTTTGGGAGCAGGAGGTCGCCGGTTCGAATCCGGCCGCCCCGATTGGAGTTACGGGATTTGGGGGGTTCGATGTTCGCTAATTATGTCCGCTATTTGGACGCGGAGCCAACCCCCCGGTACTCCTCGATGGCTTTTCTGAGCCGGTCCTCGTCGGGGCGCTGATAGCACTGGAGGACCGTCTCGGCGGTCTTCCAGCCGCCTAGGTCGCAGAGCACCTTCAGCGGCAGGTCCATCAGGTCGGAGGCGAATTTCCGTCTCAGCGAGTGCCAGCCGCGGCCGCGCTTGGGTTCCAGCTCCGCAAGCGCCTCGGCCTTTTTCCACCAGTCCCGCGCTAGGGAGCGGCTCATGCACGCGAAGGGATCCTTCGGCGCGGTCAGCAGGGGCGCGTCCCCAATCCCGGGGTTATGCCTCCGCGCTTCCTCCAAGGCGGCGAGCGCCTCGGCGGTGACCGGCGTCCGGTGCTCGTAACCGGTCTTCTCGTGCTCTCCCCGCCACCGGATGGTCCGGCCATCGAGGTCGATGTCGGCCCAACGAAGCTGCCGGATGGCACCGATACGGTGCCCGGTCTCGTGGGCGAGCACCAAGGCCACTCGGAACCGCCAGTCCACCTGTGCGGACACCCCGAGCAACGCTTCGTACTCCGTCTGGGTGAGCACCACGCGTCTCGGATTCTTCTCCTTCGGCAGCTTGAGGCCCCGGAGCGGGTTGGATTCGAGGAGGAGCCGTCCTTCCTCGTCCCTCGACTTCGCAGCCCAGTTGAGAACCGCGAGTAGGAGCCTCAGATCGTATTCGATCGTCCGTTCGGACACGGGCCTGCGGCTACCGCCGGCCTTTCCCGCGCGTCGCGCCCGGATGAAGCGGTCCCAGTCGCGTTGCGAAAGCGTCTCGGCCTTCCGGTGCCTCCCGAAAAACTGAAGGAACCTCCGCATCATCGCCCGGTCGTGGTTCCGCGACCGCTTGCTTTTGGTGGGGGTAACCTCTCCACCGTAGATGTCAAACAGCTTCTCTAGGGTGAGCGACTCGGACTTGGCTTCCGCCGTGTCCTTGGTCGTGGGCCGTGCGAGTCCGGCGGCGATCTTGTCCGCCTGCCTCTTGGCCCGGTTCCAGTCACGGTGCTTCAGCGACCGGGTGAGCCTGCGCCCGTTCTCGCGCCACTCGACCTGGATGATGCCAGTTCTGGGATCGGTAAAGACCCGGACCCGGTTCCGGCCCCATTCGCCGGCGCTGTAAGAGCGCCGACTTCGTTTCGTGCGTGCCATCGTTCGATTCCTCTCGATTCGATGGACTGCACGATCTGCGCGGTTGAAACTTCGCGACGGGAGGGATTCTCCGCCAGACGGAGTCTTGTCCAACGGCAAGTGAGCCCGAACGCGGGGCCGGTTTCCAGCGGGAAGTGAGCCTGAAGGCCGGGGCGAAGAGATCATTGGAGGATGATCGTGACACTTCGCACCGAACGACTTCGCACCCTCGAACAGGTCCGGGCCTTCCTGGACGGCAATGAACCGGCGGACTTCGAGCTCGCCGACCGCACCTCGGCCTACGCCTTCGTGCGCCGCACGCTGGTCCGCTTCGAGTACCACGGCCTCGGGCGACCGGACAAGGGACTGGTGAAGCGGTTCATCGAGAAGGTGACGGGCTTCTCCCGCGCCCAGGTCACCCGCCTCGTCCGACAGCACCGCCGGACCGGGAGCATCCGCGATCACCGCCGCAAGCCCCCGGCCAACGCCTTCCAGCGCCGCTACACGCCCCACGACGCCGCGCTGCTCGCCGAGGTCGACGAAGCCTTCGGCCAGCCCTCCGGACCCGCCACCAAGGTGGTCCTGCAACGCATGCACGAGGTCTACGGCGACGAACGCTTCGCGCGCCTCGCCTCGATCTCCAACGGCCACATCTACAACCTCCGCAAGACCCGTGCGTACCGGACCGGCCGCCTCACCTTCCGCAAGACCCGGCCCACCCCGGTCCCCATCGGGGTCCGCCGCAAGCCGCGGCCGGACGGCAGGCCCGGCCATCTCCGCGTCGACACCGTCCACCTCGGCGACCGCGAGAGGCGCAAGGGCATCTACCTCATCAACGTGGTCGACGAAGTCACGCAGTTCCAACACCTTGGAGCCGTGCCGCGCATCACCCACCACTTCCTCGTCCCGCGCCTCGAAGCCCTGCTGTCCGCCTTCCCCTTCGCCATCCACGCCTTCCACGCCGACAACGGCAGCGAATACGTCAACGGCCGCGTGGCCGCGCTGCTCAACCAGCTCCACATCGGCGTCTTCACCAAGTCCCGGCCCCGCCACCCCAACGACAACGCGCTGGTCGAGACCAAGAACGGCAGCGTCGTCCGCAAGTGGCTCGGCCACGTCCACGTCCCCCACGCCCTCGTCCCCCGGGTCAACGCCTTCCTCCACGACCACCTCTGCCCGTTCCTCAACTTCCACCGGCCCTGCCTCTTCCCCACCGAAGTCACCAGCCCCAGCGGCCGAGTCAGGCGGCGCTACCGGCAACAGGACGTGACCACGCCCCACGAGCGCTTCAAGGCCCTGCCCGGCGCCGAAGCCTTCCTCCGGCCCGGCGTCACCCTCGGCGCCCTCGACCAACTCGCCGCCGCAACCACCGACCTCGCCGCCGCCCAAGCCGTCCGCCGCGCCCGCGACGAACTCTTCCGCACCATCGGCCAAGCCGGCAACTCCGCCGCGTGATCCGACTCGCGCCGACCGCTGGCTCGCCGGAGACCCTCCTGCTTCCCGGCCATCCTCCGGCTCGCCGGTTGCCTCTCTCCAACGTTCAGGGAGATAATCAAACCCCATCAACTGCCACCTGCTCCGGGCTCCGGCCTCACCTCTCGCGCCTCCCCCGGTTCAGGCTCATCTCCGTATTGGAAAAGACTGACGGGCGGCTGACGGCGGGCCGGGCGCTGCGGCGTTCGGGTGGCAAGCGACTGGACGCCATCGTCAACGGCTCGGACCCTGATCGCGGTCCGGCCCGCGCGTCGGCGGCCTTATCACCAGCCGCGGCCGCGCGGTCTCGCGGCGGTGGATGTCCCATAGTATTCGGCCAAGCGTGTCACTTGCCCGTCGAGCCGCTCGATTCGCCGCTGCAAGATTTCGTTCTCCCCGCTCAGCCGCTCGACATGCTGCCGCAAGGCTTCGTTCTCGCCGCCTTGCCGCTCGACGTGCCGCCGCAAGGCTTCGACCTGCCCGGATTGCCGCCGCTGTTCCTGCTCGTACTGCTCGGACAACCTCCGCAAGGCCCTCGTCAACTGCTCCTCTAACGCGGTCATAGACCTCCTTTACTCGTTCGACAGCTTCAACGCCGGGCGACCGTCCACCCTCCAGGGCGGATCGTCCAGCGCCCTGGCCGGCACCACCACGAACCGCTCCCCTTCGATCTCGTGGAACACGAGCCCCCAGGTGTCCACCTCCAGTTGGGCCAGCGTCCTCCGGGCGTCCCCGATGTCTCGGCCGAGTTCGGCGCGGGTCTCGATCCGGGTCTGGATGCTCCCCGCCAACCAGCGCATCGTCGCCCAGCTTCCGCCGAAGAAACCGAGCCAAAGGCTCAGGCCGACGATCAGGGGCCGGAGCCACGCCTTGACCAGCAACTCGCGCATCCGCCCGGTCGCCTCTTCCGTATCGCGCTCGATGGTACTGAGCGCGTTCCTCGCGACGCGCCGCGAGTTCTCGCCGAGCCGCTTCAGCTCGCTCGCGGTCAACTCCTCGATCTCCCTGCGTTCGCTCTCCAGTCGTCTCCTCAGCCGGTCGCTCAAATCGTTCCCGCTCGAAGTCACGTGCGTATAGTTCTCCTTTCAGCCGCCACCGGTCCCCGGTCTTGGGGTCCAGCGCCGTGATGTAGTCCTTGCCTTGGCGCGGCACTTCGATGCCCGCCTCCCGCAGCGCGGAAACGACCTCGGCCCGGCCCCGCACCGTTCCGTGCTCGACACGCTGGAGGAGGTAGTCCCGGATCAGGTCGCGGGGGGAGGCTTCGAGTCGGAGCCCGGCCCGCAGCTGTGCCGCTTCGATGTAGGCGCGGTGACCGGGTTGCTGGACCCTGGCCCGCGCCGGGTCGTCGGGACGAGCCCAGCCATGCTCGTGGTTGAGGGCGTCCCGGAGCGGATCGAACGTCTTCCGCCATCCCGGAGGGGCGATGTTGAGGCTCCGCCCGGTCTCCAGATCGCACCGCGCCGCGAGGATGTGGACATGGGCGCCGCCGCCCTCTTCACGGTGGAGCACCGCCGTCCATGCGTATCGGTCGGGTTCGAGCCCCGCCCAAGCCGTATTCTCGAACTCGTCGACCACGGCTTCGATGTGCTCGTCGGCGGGTTGGTCGTCGGGGGCCCAGGCGATCACGCCGGAGGTGTACCTGTGCTCGAAGTCGAGCGAGTCGGCGACCGCCGCCACTATGTCCGGGTTCCCCCTCAGCACCTCGACGCCCTCGCGCGGCTTCCCGGCCGCGTCCCGCTCCCCAAGGAGGTAGTTGGCCGCCTCCCGCGCCGATCCGGTCCCGCGGGCCAGGAACTTAATGTGCATCGCGGTCGGGGCTCTCGAAGCGGGCCAGCGCCGTGAGCGCCCGCTCGATGGCGACAAGGCGGGCGATGACCTCGACGGCCTCGGTCGCCCCCTTATGGGTGTTGGCCCACTTGGCGATCTGGTTGAGGTTGTTCCCGATGCGCGCCGCCTCCCGCGTGCGCTCGCGCTCGACCTCCGCGTGCGGCACGGTCCAGGTCCGCGCCCGACCGAGCGACCGGCGCACCAGATCCGACAGCGTCAAGCCTGCGGAGCGCGCCTTGGCGTGCCACTCGGCACGCTCCGCGTCGCTGGCGCGGACCTTCACCCAGACGGCGCGTCCGGCGCTCACGCCGCGCCGTCTCCGTCGTGGGGGTCAGAGGGGGCACAGCCCCCCGCCAGCCCCTCCGGCAGACACACGCAGTGTGGCCACGGAGGGTAGGCGGAATCGCCGAGGCTCACATCACGGTGGGAGACCACGTAAGTCTAACTGGGATTGCACGATCTGCCACTCCTAGTCTTGTCCAACGGCAAGTGAGCCCGAACGCGGGGCCGGTTTCCAGCGGGAAGTGAGCCTGAAGGCCGGGGCGAAGAGATCATTGGAGGATGATCGTGACACTTCGCACCGAACGACTTCGCACCCTCGAACAGGTCCGGGCCTTCCTGGACGGCAATGAACCGGCGGACTTCGAGCTCGCCGACCGCACCTCGGCCTACGCCTTCGTGCGCCGCACGCTGGTCCGCTTCGAGTACCACGGCCTCGGGCGACCGGACAAGGGACTGGTGAAGCGGTTCATCGAGAAGGTGACGGGCTTCTCCCGCGCCCAGGTGACCCGCCTCGTCCGACAGCACCGCCGGACCGGGAGCATCCGCGATCACCGCCGCAAGCCCCCGGCCAACGCCTTCCAGCGCCGCTACACGCCCCACGACGCCGCGCTGCTCGCCGAGGTCGACGAAGCCTTCGGCCAGCCCTCCGGACCCGCCACCAAGGTGGTCCTGCAACGCATGCACGAGGTCTACGGCGACGAACGCTTCGCGCGCCTCGCCTCGATCTCCAACGGCCACATCTACAACCTCCGCAAGACCCGTGCGTACCGGACCGGCCGCCTCACCTTCCGCAAGACCCGGCCCACCCCGGTCCCCATCGGGGTCCGCCGCAAGCCGCGGCCGGACGGCAGGCCCGGCCATCTCCGCGTCGACACCGTCCACCTCGGCGACCGCGAGAGGCGCAAGGGCATCTACCTCATCAACGTGGTCGACGAAGTCACGCAGTTCCAACACCTTGGAGCCGTGCCGCGCATCACCCACCACTTCCTCGTCCCGCGCCTCGAAGCCCTGCTGTCCGCCTTCCCCTTCGCCATCCACGCCTTCCACGCCGACAACGGCAGCGAATACGTCAACGGCCGCGTGGCCGCGCTGCTCAACCAGCTCCACATCGGCGTCTTCACCAAGTCCCGGCCCCGCCACCCCAACGACAACGCGCTGGTCGAGACCAAGAACGGCAGCGTCGTCCGCAAGTGGCTCGGCCACGTCCACGTCCCCCACGCCCTCGTCCCCCGGGTCAACGCCTTCCTCCACGACCACCTCTGCCCGTTCCTCAACTTCCACCGGCCCTGCCTCTTCCCCACCGAAGTCACCAGCCCCAGCGGCCGAGTCAGGCGGCGCTACCGGCAACAGGACGTGACCACGCCCCACGAGCGCTTCAAGGCCCTGCCCGGCGCCGAAGCCTTCCTCCGGCCCGGCGTCACCCTCGGCGCCCTCGACCAACTCGCCGCCGCAACCACCGACCTCGCCGCCGCCCAAGCCGTCCGCCGCGCCCGCGACGAACTCTTCCGCACCATCGGCCAAGCCGGCAACTCCGCCGCGTGATCCGACTCGCGCCGACCGCTGGCTCGCCGGAGACCCTCCTGCTTCCCGGCCATCCTCCGGCTCGCCGGTTGCCTCTCTCCAACGTTCAGGGAGATAATCAAACCCCATCAACTGCCACCTGCTCCGGGCTCCGGCCTCACCTCTCGCGCCTCCCCCGGTTCAGGCTCATCTCCGTATTGGAAAAGACTCTCCTGCCGTTGGGCTGAACCCTGCCGGACCGTGCCCGAATGGCCGGAATCACGGAGTTGTTTGGCGGGAGTCCAGCCTTCTTTTTTCCGTGCGACCAATCAGCGGCCCGGCGCGGTGTTGGGTGGTCAGAACTGGAAGTCCACTCCGATCTTGAGTCCGAGGTTGGAGGTTTGTCCGGGCATCCGGTCGCGCGATCCCTCGATGCCGAGCCGGAGTGTCTGGCTGACGCTGTACCGGGTGCCGAACGACAGGGAGCGGTTCCGGCCATCCGCCGAGAGGCGGGTATAGCTGTCGAGTGCGCCTCCGCCGCCGGGGCTCTTGAGCCCGTAGCCGGCTTCGGCGTCGAGCCGCCAGTCCCGCCCCGTGGCGGGCGTCATTGCGTGGAACGTTCCGCCGTCCATGAGCCCGTGGACGCCGCCTTGGTCACGCCCGTGCCGGGGGCTGACCGCGAGCCGGAACCCCTCGCCCCGTGTTCCGGGATCGAACGCGAGCCGAAGCGCGGCGCCCCATTCGCGGTGCCGGCCGGACCCGAGGGCGAGCCTCCCCCGGAGGTCGAGATCGAGCCCGTGGCCTGCGTATCCGATCGAGGCCCCTGTCTCGGCACCGCCGCCCGTGTCGGCGTCCCCGCCGTCGTAGCGCGCCCCGGCCTGCGTGGCGAGCTTCAGTCCTCCGGCCGTCCATGACGCTTCGAGCAGCGCGCGTGCGCGCGAGGCCGAGCCTTCGCGCTGGCCGTCTTCGGCGCTCATGCCGACCGTGAACGCGTCGCCCGTGAGCGCGAGTCCGAACGCGCCGCTGCGGGCGAGCGGCACCTTGACGCCGCCCGAGAGCATCCGGAGCGACGCGCCGGTGTCGCCGTGGCGGTCGTCGTCCCGGACATCCCCGCTGCCGTACCCGGCCATGGCCCACAGTCCGATCCTGGGTGAGGGCTGGAGGAACAGGTAGGGATGCACGCTGTTCATGGCGTGTCCGAGCGAGCCTTCGGCGGATCGGTGGCCGTAGTCGAGATCGCCGTCGCTGCGCATGAGCGACACCCCGAGGAGCGTCGAGGATCCGATGCGGGCGTCGGCGCCGACGGTGAGCGCGCGCAGCCCGCCGTCGTAGTCGATGCCGGGTTCGCCGCGGAACGACTGTGCGGACCCTTCGGCCCAGAGCCCGATCCTGGGCCGCCCGTGGGCGGACTGCGGCCCGAGCGCGGTCGCGAACGAGAGGCTCGGCAACAGGCGCCGGGCGGCCTCGCGACCGGTCGGCAGATCGACCGACCCGGATCGGCGGGTCATGTCAGCCGCCGAGGAAGCATTGAGCGGCGCGCCGGTGAGCGAGGCCAGGGTGCCGGCGGCGCGTCCGGCCCACTCCGCCGACGATCCGGGCAAGCCGGTGCCGGAACCGCCTCCCGCGGGCCGCATGACGGCGTCGATGCGCGCGCCCACGGCTTGCCGCGCGCCCTCGGCCACGCCGCGGCCGAGGACGGCGAGTCCGACCTCGAACGCCGCGTCCCGGAGCAGACCGGCGTCGTGGTCCGCGATATCGATGGTGGCGGAGGCGACCGCACCGGCGCTGACGGCTTCGGGCAGCGCGCCGAACCGGAGCGCGAGGAGGCCGGCCCCGGTTCCGGCCGGGACTTCGAGCGTGAACGCCGCGAGCGAGTCGCCGGGTTCGAACACGACGGAGTCCGGCAACGCCGCCTCCATGGAGAGGCCATGCGTGGCCGCGAGGGGCACGGCCACCCGCCGGTCGGCGGCGGGACTCACCCGCAGCGCGATCTCGGTCCCCGGCCCGCCCGCGACCGCCGTGTACTCCGCCCGGGCGTACTCGACCTCAAGCTCGGTCGGCGAACCGTCCTCGACCACGGATCGGGAGACCCGGTCCCCGGCGGCCGCCGCGACGACGATCCGCGTGGTCGCCGGGACGCCGACCGCCACCCCCTCGGGCAGGTCGCCGAACCGGACCGCGACGGTGTCGGAGGCCGAGAGGCCGCCAGTGCTGACGGCCAGGGTGCCCCTGCTCGCTCCGGTCTGGAACGTGACGGTGTGCTTGGCGTCTCCGGCCACGACCTCGATGGCGAGCGCCGAGGAAGCGGCGGGCGACAGGAGCACGGCGACATCGGCGGATCCGCCCGGCGCGGCCGTGTAGCTTTCCGCGCCGAACGAGACGACCGGCGTGGTCGCGCCGACGACCATCACGGCCGGGCTCTCGGCCCGCTTGCCCGGCCCGTGGCCGTCGGTGTAGGTGAACACCGCGCGCAGGTACTTGCCCCGGTCGGCTGCGGTCGGGGTGTAGAAGCGCCGCTCCGCGCCCCGGACCACCATCGTCCATGCGGTGCCGTCCGGCGAACGCTGCCAGGTCCGCATCTTGCTCCGCTCGATGGACCGGTCCTGGTCCGTCAGCGTCGCGGTCAACCGCACGCCCACCCGCGCCACGTCCGCGCTCAGCGCGATCCTGCCCGGATCGTCCGCGTTCGTGACCCGGATCTTGACCGAAGCCGTGTCGGCAAGCTCGCCGTCGCTCGCCTCGACGCGCACCGCGAGCAGCGTGTCGCCGCTCTCGTAGTCCAGCGCCGCGCCGTCGGCCACCGTGATCTGGCCGGTCGCCTCCACGATCCCGAACAGCGCCTCGTCGCCGCCTTCGGCGAAGCTGTAGGACAGGGAAGGACTGTCCGGGTCGGTCGCCGCGACCGGTGCGCCGACGTTCGTGCCGCCCGGCGAGTTCTCCGGCACCTCGCGCTCGTACGCCGCGCCGAACGAGGGCCTCGCGTTCGCGGGCAGCACCTTCACCGCCGCGCTCACCGCCCGCTTCCCCGATCCGTGGCCGTCCGAATAGGTGATCACCAGGCGCAGCCACTTGCCCTCGTCGCTCGTCACCGGGTTGTACATCCGGCCCCTGCCGACCTCGTTCCACGAGTTGCCGTTGCGAGAGCGCTGCCACCGGCGCTGTCTGCCCGCGTTGCGCACGCCGTCCTCGTCCATCAACGTCGCGGTAAGCTCGACGCCCACCCGCACCACTTCGGGGCTCAGCGCGACCTTGCCCGGATCGTCCGCGTCGGTCACGCGGATGGTCACCGAAGCCGTGTCCGCCAGCTCGCCGTCGCTCGCCTCGACGAGCACCGTGAACAGCGTGTCCGGGCTCTCGTAGTTCAGCGCCGCGCCCGCCGCGACCGTGATCCGGCCCGTGGACTCGCCGATGTCGAACGGAGCCTTCGCTCCGCCGGGAAGGAGGACATACGTCAGGTCGTCGTCGTTGTCGTCGGTGGCCGTCACGGGTTCGCCGACGTTCGTGCCGGCCGCCGAGTTCTCCGGCACCTCGCGCTCGAAGGCGTCCGCGCCGAAGTCGGGCGCGGCGTTCCCGGGCTGCACCTTCACCGCAGCACTCACCGCCCGCTTGCCCGGACCGTGGCCATCTGAGTAGGTGAACACCGCCCGCAGCCACCGGCCCGCATCGGCCGTCACGGGGTTGTACATCCGGCCCGTGCCGATGTCGTTCCACGAGTTGCCGCCCGCCGAGCGCTGCCACGTGCGGCGCCTGCCCGCGCTCAACACCCCGTCCTCATCCATCAGGGTCGCGGTGAGCTCGACGCCCACCCGCGCCACCTCGGGGCTCAGCGCGACCTTGCCGGGATCGTCCGCGTTCGTCACGCGGATCGTGACCGATGCGGTATCGGCAAGCTCGCGGTCGCGGGCCTCGACGCTCACCACGTACAGCGTGTCCGGGCTCTCGTAGTTCAGCGCCGCGCCTTCCGCCACCGTGATCCGGCCCGTCGTCCCGTCGATCTCGAACGGTGCCTCGCCTCCGGCCGCGAAGCTGTACGTCAGGTCGTCCTGGTCGTCGTCCGTGGCCGTCACGGGCTCGCCCACCACGGTGCCGGGAGCCGAGTTCTCCGGCACCTCGCGCTCGTAGGCCTCCGCGTCGAACGACGGAGCCCGGTTGTCCGGATCCGTCGTCCCCTCGCCCGGCTCCGACCACTCGCCCGCGCCCTCCGAACTGATCGCTCGGACCTGCGCCGCGTACGTGGTGCCCGCCTCCAATCCGGTGATCGTGTGGGTCAACACCGCGCCCACCACGGGCGCGTCCTTCCATTCGCCGCCCGGCTTCGCCCGGTAGCGCAGATCGTAGTCCGTGATCTCCGGCCCCTCGTTCACGGGCGCGGTCCACGACACCTCCACCTCTTCGGTTCCGCCCGTCAGGGTCGGCGCGTCCGGCTTGCCCGGGGCGGGCACGTCCGTCACCCGGATCGTCACCGCCGCCGTGGCCGCAAGCGTCCGGTCGCTCGCCCGGACGCTCACCTCGTAGGCCGTCTTGCCGCTCTCGTAGTCCAGCGCCGCGCCCTCGGCGACCTTGACCTGGCCGGTCGCCCCGTCGATTACGAACGGCGCTTCGTCCCCGCCGGTGACGAGGCTGTACGTCAAGTCGTCCTGGTCGTCGTCGGAGGCCGTCACCGGCGCTCCGACCTCCGTGCCGGGAGCCGAGTTTTCCGGCACTTCGCGCTCGTAGGTCTCCGCGTCGAACGACGGCGACCGGTTGTCCGGATCCGTCGTCCCCTCGCCCGGCTCCGACCACTCGCTCGCGCCCTCCGAACTCTTCGCGCGCACCTGCGCCTCGTACGTGGTGCCCGCATCGAGTCCCGTGATCGTGGACGCCAGCACCGCGCCCACCGCCGTCGGTTCCGTCCAATCGCCGCCACTCTTCGTCCGGTGGCGGAGATCGTAGTTCGTGATCTCCGGCCCTTCGTTCGCGGGCGCGCTCCACGACACGGCCACCTCTTCCGTGCCGCCCGTCACCGTCGGCGCGTCCGGCTTGCCCGGAGCGGGTACGTCCGTCACCCGGATCGTGACCCCCACCGTGTCCGCAAGCGTCCCGTCGCTTGCCACCACCCGCACCGCGTGCAACGTGTCGCCGCGCTCGTAGTCCGGCGCCGCGCCCGCGGCCACCGTGATCTGGCCGCTCGACGCCACGATCCCGAACGGGCCGCCGCCCTGCCCAGCGAAGCTGTACGTCAGCGCGTCGCCGCCCGTGTCGAAGGCCGTCACCGGATCGCCGACCGCCGTGCCCGCCGCCGAGTTCTCCGCCACCTCGCGCTCGTAGGCCGGCAAGCCGAACCTCGGCGCCGCGTTCCGGACCGTCACCTCGAACGCCTGCTCGACCGTGCCGCCGTGGCCGTCTTCCGCCGTCACCGTGATCGTGGCCACGCCCCGCTTCAGGCCATTCACCCCCACTCGACTCCCTCTCACCGCCACGTGGACCACATTCCCGTCCGACGAGGAGGCCCGGTAGGCGAGGCTGTCCCCGTCGGGATCGCTGAACGCGCTCGACACCTCGACCAGCGCCGACGTGCCGTGGTCCAGCGTCAACGGATCGAGCGAGCCCACCGCCACCGGCGGAGTGTTCGGCACCGTCGCAAGGAACGCCTGCGAGACCGACGCGCCCTCCGGGTCCCGCGCCGTCACCGTCACCCGGCTTTCGCCCCGAGACACGCCCGTCACCGACACCTCGCTCCCGCTCACCTTCACCGTCGCCGTCGCCTCGTTCGACGACGACGCCTCGTACCGCAGCGTGTCCCCGTCCGGATCCCGGAAGTGCGGCGACGCGTCCACCACCGCCGTCCCGCCCCGAGCGACCGTCAGCGCCGGAATCGCGCCCACCGCCTCCGGCGGCCCGTTCGCGCCCTCGACCGTCACGGCGAACCCCTGGTCCGTGCGCCCGCCGTGCCCGTCGTCCGCCGTCACCGTGATCTTCGCGGTGCCCTTCTTGAGGCCCTCGAACCTCGCACGGTTCCCGGCCATGCCCACCGCCACCACGTCTCCGTCCGAGGAGACCGCCGTGTACGTCAGCGTGTCGCCCTCCAGGTCCCCGAAGTATCCCGGAACCGCCACGCTCGCCGTGTCGCCCCGCTCGATCGTCCGGTCCGGAATCGTGCCCAGCCGCTCCGGCGCGCGGTTGGGAACCGTCGCCACGAACTCCAGCGACACCGACCCGCCGCGCCCGTCCTCCGCCGTGACCGTTACCGGCGAGTGCCCCCGGAGCACGCCCGTCACCGTCAGCCGGTCCTCCCGCACCCGAACGGTCGCCACGGACTCGTTCAAGGAGACCGCGCCGTACCCGAGGTCGTCACCGTCCGGGTCGTAGAAGTGCTCCGCCAAGTTCACCAGCGAATGCTCCTTCGGCGCGAGCGTCATCGCCCGAATCGGCTTCACCACCTCCGGGGCCTCGTTCGTCTCCTCGATCGTCACATCGAAGCCCTGCGACACCGAAGCGCCGTGCGTGTCGCGGGCCGTCACCGTTACCCGCGACTCGCCGGGAGACACGCCCCTCACCGTCACCTCGCTCCCGTCCGCCTTCACCGTCGCCGCCGACTCGTTCGACGACTGCGCTTCGTAGATGAGCGCGTCGCCGTCCGGATCGCGGAAATGGCCGGAGACGTCCACCACCATCGAGTCGCTCGCCGCGAGCGTCATCGCCGGAATCGCGCTCACCACCTCCGGCGCGGCGTTCCCTTGACTCACGGTCACGCTGAAGGCCTGCGAGACCGACAGGCCGCGCGGATCCGCAGCGGCAACCGTCACGTCGGCGCTCCCCTTCGACACACCCCGGACCCACACCGTGTCATTGCTCGCCCTCACCGTCGCCACGGTCCGGGCGGACGAGGATGCCGTGTACGTCAGCGCGTCCTTGTCGGGATCGCTGAAGTGCGGCGACACCTTCACCGCCACCGAGTCTCCGGCCACCACCGCGCGCGCCGGGATAACGCTCTCGATCACCGGAGCGCGGTTCGTCGGGGGCGGGGTCGTGACCGTGATCGTCACGGCGGCGGTATCGGCAAGCCCTCCCGGATCGGTCGCGAACGCCTTGAGCTTGTAGGTGTCGGCCGGCGGGGCGACGGCCACTGTGACCACCCCGCTCGCTCTTCCAACCTTGAACCGGCTGGTGTCCGACAGGGCATAGGTGATGCGGTCCCGGTTGCCGTCCGTCGCCGTCACCGTGCCGACGACATGGTCAGTCGACGCCGTGTCGTGAACCGCCCAGGAATAGCTCGTCCGACCGAACACCGGAGCCAGGGCCGTCGGTGGACGATCAGTCACCCCGACCGTCAGCGTCGCCGAGGCCGAAGCGTGTCCGTTGCCGTCCCGCACCTTCACGGTCATAACGTACGTCCTCACACTCAGCGAGCCCGTCACCGTCACCCGGCCGCTCGACTGTCCGATCGAGAACGGTGCCGCGTCCGCCCCGCTCAGTTCATATCGCAGCGACCCGCAGTCCGAACCCTGCGTCCAACCCTGCACCGTCCCCACCACCGTCTCGTCGCTGTACACCCCAAAGCTGTGGTTCTCTACGCCGACCGTGCAGTCGGGTGGAGTAACAACCCTGTTCACCTTGATTGTCACCTTCGCCGTACCTTCCGCATCGACGGAATCCCTCGCCGTGGCGGTGAGCCTGTAGGTGCCCGCTGGCGGCTGCGCCTTTACCGTGATCGCGCCGGTGCCGGTGCCGATCTTGAAGTAGGACGAACTCGACAAGAAGTACCGTACCCGTCCGCCCTCCGGATCCTCCGCGTGTACCCGGCCCAACTCGGTGTTCACCGAGACCGCTTCGTCCGTCGTGAAGGAATAGCTCGGCGGATCGAACACCGGAGGTTTGTTCGGCCGCGGTTTCACAGTGATCGTCACGGCATCGGTGTGGCTGAGACTGCCGCCGTCGGTGACCTTCAGTTCGAATACCAGGTCGGTCGTGTCAGAAACCGCAGGTGCCGTGAAGGTCGCCGTTCTCTTGTTCGCATCCTTCAGCCCACCGGGCGGCGACGGACCTTTGGTCTGCACCCAAGCGAATGTGTGCGACGGAGTGCCCCAAGTAGCGTGGTCGCCGTCCAGGTCCTCGCTCGAACCGCTCAGCGTCACCGTCGATTCTGATGGAATGTCTTCTTGATCGGCCCCCGCATCGGCCATCGGCGCTTCGTTCACGTTCGTCACCTTGATGTCCACATCACCGTCGTTGCTCGCGGATCCGCCCTTTTCGCTGACGGTCAGTGTCAGGTCGTATGACTGCCTCTCCTCGAAGTCAAAGTTCCCCGTGATCTCGGCGTTGTCGCTGCCGCTTGCCGCAGCCACGGAAACGTCTCCCGCGCCCGCGCCCGTCAACACGTATTCGAGGTCGCCGCAGTGCTCCGCAGACACGCCTACCGTGCCCACATCGGTCTCGTCCTCTCTCAAGCTGAAGTTGCCGTCCTCCACGCTGATGGCGCATTTCGGCGCTGGCAGCACCGTGACCGTCACGGCGTCTGTGTCGTTCAGACCGCCGCCGTCGGTGACCTTCAGTTCGAATACCAGGTCGGTCGTGTCAGAAACCGCAGGTGCCGTGAAGGCCGCCGTTCTCTTGTTCGCATCCTTCAGCCCACCGGGCGGCGACGGGCCTTTGGTCTGCACCCAAGCGAATGTGTGCGACGGAGTGCCCCAAGTAGCGTGGTCGCCGTCCAGGTCCTCGCTCGAACCGCTCAGCGTCACCGTCGATTCTGATGGAATGTCTTCTTGATCGGCCCCCGCATCGGCCATCGGCGCTTCGTTCACGTTCGTCACCTTGATGTCCACATCACCGTCGTTGCTCGCGGATCCGCCCTTTTCGCTGACGGTCAGTGTCAGGTCGTATGACTGCCTCTCCTCGAAGTCAAAGTTCCCCGTGATCTCGGCGTTGTCGCTGCCGCTTACCGCAGCCACGGAAACGTCTCCCGCGCCCGCGCCCGTCAACACGTATTCGAGGTCGCCGCAGTGCTCCGCAGACACGCCTACCGTGCCCACATCGGTCTCGTCCTCTCTCAAGCTGAAGTTGCCGTCCTCCACGCTGATGGCGCATTTCGGCGCTGGCAGCACCGTGACCGTCACGGCGTCTGTGTCGTTCAGACCGCCGCCGTCGGTGGCCTTCAGTTCGAATACCAGGTCGGTCGTGTCAGAAACCGCAGGTGCCGTGAAGGTCGCCGTTCTCTTGTTCGCATCCTTCAGCCCACCCTTCGGAGTCGGGCCTTTGGTCTGCACCCAGGCGAAGCCGTGCGACGGGGTGCCCAAGGTTGCGTCGTCGCCGTCGAGATCCGTGCTCGTGCCGCTGAGCGTCACGGGATCGTTTGATTCGACGGTCTGATCTTTCCCCGCATTGACCGTCGGAGCTTCGTTCACGTTGTTGACTTTGATGGCGACGTCCGTGGTGTCGCTGGCGCCGCAGTCATCTTGCACGCTGACGCTGACGACGTAGGAACTCCTCTTCTCGTGGTCGAGGCGGGCAGTGGTCTTGATCTGCCCCGTCACATCGTCGATGGCGAAGAGCCCCGATCCCCCGCGCAGTTTGTAGTACGCGATGCTCTCCGTGGGGGCCGTCACCGGAGCGCCCACCTCCGTGCCCACCCGCTCGTTCTCGTCGACGTTGCGGTCGATCCGACCGTCCGGAAACTCGACGGTGCACTCGATGAACCCGAACCGCTGTTGCAGGTCGATCCGCAGGCCGTTGCCCGCCCAGGCTCCCGCTCCGCCCGCCGCAGCCGCAGCCGCGACCGCCGGGTCGAGCGCGACGTAGAACATCTCGACCGGCTCGGACTCGTCGTCCTCCAGCGTCCTCACGCTGATCGTCTTCGAGCGCTCGCCCGGCTCGAAGACGACGCTGCCTTTCATCCCTTCGTAGTCGGAGCCCGCCACCGCGGTGCCGTCGGTGGTGCGCCACCCCACCGACACCCGCTCGGCCACCGCCGAGGACAGCGTCACCGTCGAGTTCCACGCCGCGCCCTCCGGCAGCGTGTCGTTCATCGGGGTGATCTCGACCGTCACCGTGCCGTGGTCGGCGATCGTCGCCGTCGCGGGGGCGGGGTCCACCACCACCGTGGTCGCGCCGCTCGCGCCCGTGAGCGCCAGCACCACCGTCTCGCCGTGGTCCAGGATGTCGTCGTCGAGCGCGGAGAGCACGATCCGCGCGCCGTTCTCTCCCTTGGGCACCGTGACCTCGCCCGACAGCGTCCGGTAGTCCGTGCCTGCCGTGGCCGTGCCCGCCACCGAGTAGCGCACGGTCACCGCTCCGTCCGCGGTGCTGCCCGCAACGGAGACCTCGAAGTTGCCTTCCGCGCCCTCGGCCACCGACCCGCCCTCCGGCGCGGCCAGCGTCACGCGTAGCGTGTCGGCAACAGCGGATGCTCCGGTCCTGGGCGGCGAGGCGACGGCCGGGCTGGCCGCCCCCGCGAGCACGAGGGCGGCGAGCGGGAGAACCGCAAGCGCACGAACCGCGGCGTGCGGGAAGAAGGGGTTGTCGGCGGCGCCGGGGCGCACGGGTGGCAGGGCGGAAGGCGTGGGGCAAAGGCGCATCGGTCGGTGCGTCCTGTGGGGGGAGGGTCGGAGGCTGACGTGGGCCGCCGGACGCTCCGGCGGCGCGAGAACGACGGAAGGTAAGAGCAAGGCGCGAAAGCACAAGCCCCACCCGGATCATCCAATCAGGAGGCGCGCAGGATCGCGACACCAATCGGCCGGGGGCGGATCCGGCGAACCGACTGGCGGTGTCGACTCAGTCGCGGATCACCCGCACCACCTTGCCGTTCTCGTCCACGACGAACACCGGCAGCCGGAGGATGGCGTCGGTCAGTTCGAACGCGTCTCCCTCCGGCACATCCGACGCCGCGTCTCCCGTTCCGGGCAACCTGTACTCGTCCGCCTTCGTCAGGTCCACCACGTACCCCAGATCCGCGAGCGCCTGAAGCGTGATCGCGCTGATCACGTCGGCGGCCGACGACATGATCTCCTCGCCGAACACGCTACGCCGCCAATGGACGCCGTGTCCGTCCATCGGGACCTTCGGACCCTCGTAAGCCGAGCCCCCGGCCGCATCGAACGCCTCAACGGCCAGCGGACCCGTGAAGTGCCACTCACGCAGTGGCCCGCGTTCCGCTCTGAACCTCCCCCCGGCCCCGAAGAACAGTCCAAGCACATGCCCCATCTCGTGCTGGCCGATCTCCTGAAGGAAGCCCGGACTCCACCGTGCTGCAAGGGTGCTGTAGCTGGCGCCGCCGTAGAAGGTCAGCCCCGATCCTTCGCGCACACCACCCTTCCAAGCGTGGGTGATTGATTTTCCGTGTGCCCACTGCGAGTGCATCACGACATCGTCGATGACGCCAGCCATGCGGAGACCGTGCTCGCCACCCGTGTCCATGTACCCGTCGATCGCCACGTCCGGCAGGTCGCCGACCACCACTTCCTCCCAGCGGTCGGCCGCCCGTCGCATCGCCGCCTTCTGCTCGTCGGTAAACCCGGGCTCGAAGATCAAATTGATGTTGAACCGGTTCGGGTCGACCGGGGGCGCCACCTGCACCGCCACCCGCTGGCTGGCCGCCAGCCCTACGGGATCGGCCGCCGTCACCACGAGCGCCGCTTCGCCCTCGCCCTTGGGCTCCATCCAAAGCACTCCGCCCTCGATCCGTCCCTCGATTATCGTTCCGTCGCTCGTCTCGACCGCGTAGACCAGCGAGTCGCCGTCGGGATCGGAGAAGTAGGGACCGAGCGGCAGCGGCTCGGGCGCGCCGCCGGCCTGAAGCCAGTATCCCGGCACCGACTCGCGGTACACCGGCGAGCGGTTGTCCGAGGCGGCGAACAGGACCATCTGACCGCCCGGCACCACCTCAAGGCCATCGTAGCGCGGCGGCAGCCCGGGCGGCTGGCCGAAGCTGACGTGCACCGCTCCCGCGCCGCCGGACGGCGGCCCGATCGCCAGCGGCGCGCTCGCCGTGTCCCCGACCGCCACCTCGAACCACGCATCGGACGCCGTGCCGCCCTGCACAGAGACCGAAATCCGGAAGCCGAACGGAGCCCCGTCCGGCACCCTCATCACCACCCGCGCCGGGCCGGGGGAAAGCGCGTCGGCCGCGTCCGTGCGCGCGAACTCGACCGCGACCGGGAACGGCGTGCCGGGGTTGTGGGTGCCCAGGAATCGTTGGAACCGATCCATGCCCGCGAAGGTGCCCGGCGGCAGTGCTTCGAGAAGGTTGCTCCCCACATCCAGATACTCAAGACGCCGCAGCGCGCTGAACACTCCCGGCCTCAGATGGGGCAGGTAGGTGCCGCTCACGTCCAGTTCCCTAAGGGCTACCAGCTGGTCGAACACGCCCGGCGGCAAATCGTACAGCGGGTTGGTGGAAATGTTCAGAATCTCCAGCCGCTCCAAATCGTCGAACACGCCCGGGCGAAGTTGGGACAGGTGCGTATCCCGCAGATCCAGGTTCCGCAGTTGCGAAAGCCCGTCGAAAACGCCTGCCGGCACCTCGCCGAGCTTGTTGTGAGCGACCGACCCATAAAGCGTTAGGTGTTGCAGGTTCGCCAAGCCGGCGAAGATGCCCGCGGGGAGATCGGAGAGCCGATTGTAGTCCAGCGCAAGCACCTCCAGCGCCTCCAGATCGCTGAAGACCGCCGGTGGCAACGCCATCAGTTCATTGTCGCCCAGCCTCAAGGATCGCAACTGCGTCAGGCCCCCAAATGCCCCGGGGGGCAGTGACGCTAATTCGTTGTCGCTCAGATTCAAGCCCAGCAGTTGCGCCAAGCGGTCGAAGACGCCTGGCGGCAACGCCGTCAGCCGATTCTGATGCAGCCATAGGTTCTGCAAGTTCCCGAGGCCCGCGAAGATGTCGGGCGGCAGCCCCGTCAGCCGATTGTAGTGCAGCCAAAGGCTCGTCAAGTTCCCGAGGTCCGCGAGGATGTCGGGCGGCAGTGCCGCCAGGTGGTTCCGGTCCAATCTGAGCGACTGGAGGCTCGAAAGCCCGGCGAAGTCACCGCTCCTTAGCCCGGTGATGCCACGCCTGCCTAGATCGAGGCGTCCTATTGCCGCCAGATGCTCATCCGTCACCCCCGCGCAGTCCGGTGCCCCCACCCGCCTCACCAACTCCTCGGCTACCTCCGGCGTCCGCGCGCACACCCCCACGTCCGGCAGCGCCAGCGCCTTGATCTCCGCGCGCGCACCTCCGGCCACCGACGCGACCAGCGTCTGGGACCCCTCCACGCCGCCCAACGTCCACTCCGTCCACGCCATCCCCGCGCTGTCGCTCACCGTCTCCGCCGGGTTCGCCGTGCCGCCGTAGGCTGAAGCGTCGAACCGCACCGTCTTCTCCACCGAAACCGGCGTGCCGCCAGCATCCAGAAGCCGCACCCCCACAGGCCGCCACAACGGTATCCCGATGACCGCCTCCTGCCCGTTCCCCACCGTCTCCAGGGACGTTGCGGCCTGCTCTACAAGCACAAGCGCTTGGCTCCACTGCCGGCCTCGCTCGACCAGCAGCCCCGCCGTGCCGTTGCCGCGCGCCGTCACCACGCCGTCCGCGTCCACCACGAACACCGTCGTGTCCCGGCTGCTCCAGCGCACGGCACCCGATCCCGGCCCACCGCCGACCCGAACCGAAAACGTGAACTGGTGTCCGATGTGCGTGAGGGTCACGGAGTCCGGCACGATCTCCAGCGACGGCTCCGGTTCGACCACCGGATCCGAATCGCAAGAGCCCAGCGCCGCTAGAAACAGTGCGGCGGCTGCCGTCGGCATCCGACCGAACGACCGCGCGTCTGGTCTCACCATGCGCGGCGGCGAGCGGAGATCAGGTTTGCCTCCGCTCGCGTCGGCTGCGGGATCTTCGTTCGCATTGTCCGCCAGTACTTGGGTTGCCCGGATTCGCACGCGGCGTTCTTCGCCACCTCAGGTACACGAAAGATGCTCACGGCGAAGCTCATCGAGCAAACTTGGCGCGGCGGGATCCCAGCCACGATCTCCGCGCATTGCCATTCGTGATGCCCGGGACGGCGCGGTCGATGAAGGGCGACCGAAGTGGCTTGTGCGCGCACCGGGCGAGGGGTCTTCAACCAAGCCACTGGCAGCGGTGTCCGACAGCCGGGATCACTCCCTGGAACGCCTTGGAACGCTCTGGAATGTAGGATCGCTCCTACCAGTTGACTTTCCCGCGAACGGTCCTCCACCGTTCGGGCATGGAGAAGCCGAGACACAGGTTCGGCGAGCAGACGAGGGGCACTCCTCCGCAGGGAGGGAGAGCACGCTTCGAGCCGTCACTGGCGACGGGTGGCCGAACCCCGATCCGGCAACCCGTTGCCCCGTCGGGACGTGGGAAATGGCCTATTTCCCACTCCCTTGCGCGGCTTGCCGACGCCGTGTTCGGGTTGACCTGCATGAAGATCGTAACCAGGCAGTTCGAGGTCCCGACGGGAAGCCTCCCCCGGTGTCGGTGCGTTCCCGGTCGCGGCGGTTCCCCGAGCCAAGAAGGCTCGGAAGAGGGAAGCCGACGGTGATCGCGCATCTCAAGGGACGCGACCGGGCGCTGAGGTCCTTCGGTCTGACGGGCCGCCGTGCCGAGTGGATCGCGCTGGCGAGTCTGCACGGCGGCGTGTTCACCCGCGCCCAGCTTTCGGACTGGCTCGGGGCCAGCCGCTTCAAGGTGCTCCGGCTCGTGCAGGCCCTGAAGGACCGAAGGCTGTTGGCCGAGGAGACGGTCGGGGGCCTGAAGGTCTGCCGGGTCTGCGCGCGCGGCGTCTACCGCGCGCTCGGTGCCGACGATGTCCGCTTTCGGAGGATCACCTCGACCGAAGTGGCCGTTCGCCGCCTGCTCTCGTTCGACTACGTCATCGAGCATCCGGGCCTGCCTTGGCTGCCGACCGAGTCGGAGAAGGTCGCGGCGTTCGAAGCTCTCGGCATCGACCGCTCCCTGCTGCCCGTCCGGGTCTACCGGGGCGCGGCCGGGGGCGCGCGGCGCTACTTCCCGCGCGGGATGCCCGTGGCGCTGGACTCCCGCCGCGCCGTGTTCGTCCACGCCGATCCCGGCTACGACACCTCGACGGCGCTCCACTCGTGGCGGGACCGGCACCGGAGGCTCTGGGAGGCGCTGAGGGAGGATGGCTTGTCGGTCAAGGCCGTCGGGGTCGCGTGCGCCCGGAGACCGCTTGACCGGGCGCGGACGATCCTCGGGAACTGGACCGATGCGGGCACGGCCCCGCGTCCCGTGCATCCGCCCGGGACCGCCCGTGCGGCCCGGCGCGAGGCCGCCCGGGTCGAGAACGCCATCCGGGGCATGGACGACGCGACGGTCGAGGAACTGGGCGGTCTCAACGGCTGCCTTCGCCGCCTCGTCGAGTTGCGGGAACTGCTCCGGTCAGCACGTCCCGAAGGCATGATCGACGGCCGTTCGGTGTGGCGGTCGAGCCGTCTTTCCGGACTCCGGATTTGAGCGCCGTTCGGCGGATCCCGTTGCCGATCCGGAGGTGCGAAAACGACATCGGGGTGCTTGTGCAGGGAAATCGCGCCCGAGCGTGCGGAACGCGGGTTCCGCAAGTCGCCGGACGGCTTGGGGTTGGGCCACGGCCCGCGGATCGCCGCTGCCGATCCGCCTCTCCGGGCCGTGGACGGGAGCGACCCGGCCCTTCGGTATGCCCGGTGCGGCACAGGGGCGGTTCGGCATGTGCAAGCCCATGCCGCCCGCCCCGCCGGGTCGCTCCCGTACCAACGATCCCTCCGGGAAGGGTACCTCGCCGATGAAGAACTCGACCGTCGCCGTCATCGGGGCCGCCATCGGAACGGCGGGCGCGCACGCGCTCGAACTGCCGTTCCCCGGCCCCGGCGACAACCTCTATCTCGACCTGATCGCCCAGAACGATCCGGGCATCCACGCCGCCGTCCGCCTCTGGTACTACGCCGCGCCCGGCGTCGCGGTGATCCTTGCGGGCTCGCTCGTTCTTTCCGCCTGGCGGGTCTGGTTCCAGCCTCTCTTCAGGTTCCGGCGGCGCGGCAGGCTGCCCGAGTGGCCCACCTCGCCGAACGGGGATGCGCCCTCGCTCGTGATCGGCGAGACGCACCATCCGACCGAGCCGCGAGAGAGCGAGCGGCCGTCCTGGCTCGTCATCCCCGAGAAGGGGCTCTATACCGGCGTGCTCGTCGTCGGGGCCGTCGGCACCGGCAAGACCAGCGGCTGCATGTATCCCTTCGCCCGGCAGCTTCTCTCGTGGCGGGCCGACGATCCGCGCAAGCGCGCGGGCGGGCTTGTGCTCGAAGTCAAGGGGGACTTCTGCCATCAGGTTCGGAGCATCCTCGACGATGCCGGGCGGGGCGACGACTACATGGAGATCGGGCTCGGCGGATCGCTCCAATGGAACCCGCTCGACGACCCGCTCCTCGACTCCTACTCGCTGGCCTACGGCGTCGCGTCCCTCATCAACCAGCTCTTCGGCAAGTCGCGCGAACCGTTTTGGCAACAGGCGTACACGAACCTCGTGCGATGGATCATCGAGCTTCACCGGATCCTGCCGGGCGGCTGGGTCACGCTCCGGGACATCTACCGCTGCACCGTGGACGCGGAGCTCCTTGGGCGGAGGATCGGCGAGGCCCGGAAGCTGGCCGACCGGCTACGTCCGCTCCGCGCCGTCATCTCGCAAGAGGACATGATCGCCCACCCGCAGGCGTTGGAGAAGTGGGCGTGGGAACGCGTGCCCGGCACCGGCAACGTGGGGTGCCGCCTCGTCCCGGAACTCGAATCCCGCCTCGACGAACTCGGCGTCGGCTACGAGACGGAAGAGGCCGGAGGAGGTGCGGGCGAGGAAGTCGTCGAACAGGTCGAGGCCATCGAGCGGTGGTACGACAAGGACTGGATGGCGCTGGACGCCAAGCTCCGCACCTCGATCGTCGAGGGCATCAGTGTGTTTCTATCGCTCTTCGACCAGCCGGACGTGGCCGGAGTGTTCTGTCCGCCGCCACCCACCGAATCCGCGCCCACCGAGAACCGCGATGCCAGCAGCAACGGCCAACCCGTGCCGGGCTTGCGCCGGAGGCTGCCGCCGCTCGCACAGCTGATCGACCAAGGCAGGGCTCTCGCCCTGAACATGCCGGCCGGAGCGAATCCGGCGCTTGCCCGCGCCATCGGCGTCCTGCTCAAGAACGCTTGGATGCAGGCGCTGCTCCGCCGTCCGGCCGAGGCCGCGCGCCGTCCCGGCCGCTACATGCGGCCCGCCGTGTTCATCTGTGACGAGTACCAAGCGTTTGCGACCGTCGGACAGGACGACCCGTCGGGCGACGAGAAGGCGTTCGCTCTGACCCGGCAGTGCCGGTGCATCCCCATCGTCGCGACTCAGTCGCTCTCCTCGCTCCGCTCGGTGCTCCCCTCCGGAGAGGCATGGCGCACGCTTGTACAGACCCTCCGAACCCGGATCTTCCTGTCGCTTTCCGACGAGGCGTCGGCCCGGATCGCGTCGGAGATGTGCGGCAGCGTCATGAAGACGCGGGCATCCTACACGTTCACCGAGACCACGGGCAGGCCCGAGTTCTCGCTCCTGTCGGGCCGCGCCGGGGGCGGACGCGGATCCATCGGCGCGAGCAAGTCGTTCCGCCAACAGAGGGAGCCGGTGTTCACGCCCCGCGAGTTCGGGCTGCTCGCCAACTACCAGGCCATTTGTCTCCCCTACGACGGCGTGAAATCGCTTCCGGCCACCCGCGTCTACCTGAAGCCCAACTACCTGCCCAGGGAGACGGGCTACTGGCGGCTCCGCGAGAAGGGCCGGATATGAGGTCCGCGACGAACCCGTCCGGTGTGGCGCGAGCCGGTCGGGCGACAGCGACTGGCGGACGCGCCGCTTCCCCGCGAGCTTTGGGGCAGGCGGATCGTGCAGTCCATCGAATCGAGAGGAGTCGAACGATGGCACGCACGAAACGAGGCCGGCGCACCTACAGCGCCGGAGAATGGGGCCGGAACCGGGTCCGGGTGTTTCCGGATCCGAAGACCGGCCTGCTTCAGATCGAGTGGCGGGAGAACGGGCGCAGACTGAGCCGGTCCCTGAAGCACCGGGATTGGGCTCGCGCGAAGCGGCAGGCCGACGAGGCCGCTGCGGGCTTCGCGTTCCACGAGCCCAACGGCAAGGCCGAGGCCGAGCCCGAGCCGCTCACCTTGGAGCGGCTTTTTGAAATGTACGGTGAGGAGGCGACGCCCACGAAGGGCGAGCGGACCCGGCGGCGCGACAGAGTCGCGTCCGCGATGTTCCTCGACTTCTTCGGCAGGGACCGGAGACCCGCAACACTCTCGCAACGAGATTGGGACCGGTTCATTCAGGCACGGAGAGCGGGCAGGGCCGGACGTTCGGGCCAGCCCGTCGGCAACCGGACCATCGCATGGGACCTCACGTTCCTGATGGCGGTGCTCAACTGGGCCGCGAGGTCCAGGGACGAGGAGGGGAAGCTCCTCCTCGACTCCAACCCGCTGAAGGGTCTCCGGAAGCCCGTCGAGAAGAACCCCAATCGGGTCATCCTCGCCGAGGACGAGTACCGGGCGCTGCTCGGAGTTTCCCGGAAAGTCGGGTGGCGGTTCCGCGTCGCGCTCGTGCTGGCGCATGAGACCGGGCACAGGATCGGAGCCATCCGCAAACTCAGGTGGCCCGACATCGACTTTGATGACAAGACCATCCGGTGGCGGGCGGAGCACGAGAAGACGGGGTACGAACACACCACCCCATTGACCGCCGAGGCGCTCGCCGTCTTGGAGGAGGCGCGAAGGATGGGCCGTGGAACGAAGAACGGCCCGGTGCTGCCTTCGTCGAGCGATGCCACGAAGAGCACGAACCGCGTTTCCGCCTTTCTGTGGTGGAAGAAGGCGCAGAACCTCGCGGGACTGGAGCCGAAGCCGGGCCGGGGCTGGCACTCGCTGAGGCGCAAGTTCGCCACGGACCTGATGGAGCTGCCGCTCAAGGTGCTTTGTGAGCTTGGCGGCTGGAAGAATCCCCAGACGGTCCTGCGTTGCTATCAGCAGGCCGACGCGGGACAGCTTAGGAAGGCTCTGGAGAGCCGCTCGAGGGCTCGCACCTGAGATCCCAATAGGAGGGAGTCATTCGGAGGGAACCGGGCCAGAGAATCCTGTAACTGCAACAAGCACAACGCAATGTAAATCTGCGTTAGTGTGCGGGGTAGGCTGGCTTGCTTGCTTGTCTCCCATAATCATGCAGATTCCCGCGTGATTTGCACGACCGGGTCACGGGGAAGGCCCGGGCTGTTGAGCGCCCGCAGAGGCGAGCGTAGCGAGCCGGAGCGGGCGCTCAACAGGGACGGTGGTCGGATCGATAGGCTGGCAGGCCGTAAAGGGGCCGTGGGTAGTGTGATCGCCACCGTCCTTCCCGATGTCCTGAATGGATACACGAGCATCGAGGCTCGCATGACAAGCACAGGAGAAGGGAAGAACTCATGAGCAGCATCCTCCGCACCGTCGGGATCGACATCTCCAAGGACTGGCTCGACGCCTTCGCCGCCCCCGAGGGGAGAGCGTCCCGATTCCCCAACGACAGCGCCGGCTTCCGGAGGCTGATCGCCTGGATCGGCTCCGGGATCGACCGGGTCGCGTACGAACCCACCGGAGTCTTCCACCGCGACTTCGAGGACGCCCTCCTGAAGGCCGGGCTCCCCCTGTACGCGATCAACCCCTTCCAAGTCCGATCCTTCGCCCGCTCCATCGGGCGGCGCGCCAAGACCGACGCGGTGGACGCCCGGATGCTGGCCACCATGGCGGCCGCTGTCGAAGACTTGCGTCCGACCGAGGCGAAATCGGAGGGGCAGCGCGACCTTGCCGAGCTCCAGCAGATCCGCGACGCGCTGGTCAGGGATCGGATCGCAACCACCAACCGGGGCAGGAACTTGCGCACTCCCGTGGGCAAGCGGGTCACCAAGCAGAGGCTGAGGCAGATCGACCGCCAGCTGAAGCTCATCGATGCCGAGATCCGGCAGCGGATCGGGGAGGAGAAGGAAATGGAGCGCCGGGCCGAGATCCTGACCTCGATCCCGGGCATCTCCGACATCACCGCCGCGGGACTGATCGTCCACTTCCCGGAACTGGGAATACTCACTCGGTCGCGAGCCGCCAGCCTCGCCGGACTCGCCCCGGTCACCCGGGAGTCCGGAAACTGGAAGGGACGGAGCTTCATCCAGGGCGGCAGGCACCGGGTCCGCAGAATGCTCTACATGCCCGCGGTGGTCGCGATCCAGCACAATCCCGACCTCAAGCGGAAGTACGAGGCGCTCCTCGCCAACGGGAAGCCGCGCAAGGTCGCCCTGACGGCCGTGATGCGGAAGCTCCTCGTCCTCGCCAACGCTCTGGTGCAGCAGGACCGCACTTGGACGGCACAGCCGCCGCGCGAGCACTCCTGCCCGGCCTTCCCGACGCCCAGCCCGGCGGGGAGCGTTCACGGATGATCGAACCGGGCAAGAACGGGCGCCGAAGCGGAAGCGTCGCAAAGGGGCGCTGCGAGACAGGTTGCTCCGCGAAAAACGGGCGTCCGCTTGTGAGATGGATACTCCCCGTCCTTAGCGATGTCCGACAATCCCCTGGGCGAGGCGTCCGACACCCGTTGTCGGTCGCCGCCAATGCGGTGGCGGAGCACTCCCACTAACGCTCCGGCGGAGCCGTTCAGCGGGCCTCGCGAAGGGCGGTCGGCGGCGGGATGGAGGCTAGCGATGCCGAGCCGTCCATGTACCCCGGAGGCCGGAGCATTGACAGCTTCCGCCGAAGCCGCCGTCGATGGACACGGGCATCAGTTCGGCCAAGGGGTGGATCAATCTGACTAACGCTTCTCCTCCGGCGCTTCGCCTCGTTGGTCGTGCTGCCCGTCACGCTTCGGTGACCCGAAGGGCGACATCTTACGAGTCTCGTTCGCAATTGGTTTCACCCGCTGGCCAGCATTCCAGTCCGAGCCCCGGCCCTCTTAGGGATTCGACCTGGAATGGATGATCCCGGTGGAACCGACAAGAGGCCGCTGCGAGTACCGGGGCGCCGGTCTCACGCACCGCTCTTCCGGCCCCGCTGGCCACCGGATCAGAGTCTCCATACTCGTACACGGAGAGGTCCGATTCCGGCTGTGTCAACAGCATGGATTCAGACGATTTCCCAAGGGTTCCAGTAAGGTCCCGGACCCGTATCGGTCTCCGCCAGCAGCACCTCCGTCGCCACACCGATAGCCCTCACACGAGGGCAACCACTTCCAGTCCGTTTTCGTGTAGGACCGTTGGCCACGCTCGATGGCCTGATGGCCTGCTCGACCGTGCCGTGCGAGTTAGCTTAGGAGGGAAGAGATCCGTCCGGCACGAGCGGGCGGCGCGCTCAAGACACCCAGGACCTGAGCGGGCAGTCAGAGCCAACCTTGCAGAATAGGCGCGACGAATGGGTCTCGCGAAAGGTAGGGTGTCGCGGGTGGAACAAGTCCCAACAACCGCTTCCTCAGCGTTTGCGGCCGTTGGTTTGCTCAAGAGGGTCGATTGGTCGAAAGCGAGCCTTTGGGTGCGATACGGGAGGTTCTCAGGCCTTCGCGTGCGGGTGGGGAAGCGACGTGTGCCGGCCACAGACGAGAAGGGATTCATGGGTGCCGAAGTCGAGGTATCCGTAACCAATACAAGTAGGCGTCCCATCGTCGTCCGGGACGTGCGGCTGATGTTCTCGGGCGCCTACGGTGCTCCGGTGGAGTCCTCCGTGCTTGGCGAACAGAGCGACCCCTCTCTTCCGGCAACCCTCGATCCGGGAGCCCAGCGGCACTGGTACGTCCGCGGCGAGAAGCTGTCTCAGTTGCTTACCTTCCTCTTCCACCCACCGAAGAAGGCCACGGGGTACGAGGCCATCGCGGTGGCCATGTATGCCAGATGCTTGACGGGTGCCGGGCGAATTGGCATGAGCCCCACCTTCGAGTTCCCCACCGATGTGAACGCCCATTGGCCGTGACCGGGGATTTGCCGGGGATGGAGGTGGAGTCGTGCGCGCGTCGCCCCGGCTGCTCGTCCTCGGCGGTGCCGATGCGGATCCCCCGGCGCTCGAACTCTACGACTTACTCCATGGTACTGGCTCGACCTGCCCCACCCACGTCGCAGTCGTCCGGTTTCTGTAGCTCCCCCGATGCCCTAGCAGGTGGAGTAATGCCAATTCTTGGTACCAGAGCGACAACTGCCACGCGTCGAAGGTCGCCGCCTTGCCGTCCGGCCCGAACAGCATCCTCCGGTTCTTCTCCTTCGCGTGGACGAATCCGTTCCTGAGTTTCGCCAGCGCTTGGCACGAATTACTGCTGCTGTGCCTCTCGGCGAACCTTCCCAGCGCATCGTATCTCCGTGGGATGTCCGCTTGGACACTCGGCGCGGACAGCAGCGTCTTCAGCTTCTCGGCAGCTGGACGGAGTTCGTCGTACTGCTTGGCTGTCATAGAGCCATTGCGATCCACGACGATTAGGGCGCCGAGGAGCTCAAGCGAGGCCATGCCTAGCACGATCGACCCTTCCATGCCGCTGGAACGCGTGTTGCAGTGGCGGTACCAGTGCAGCGCCATGACCAATGACTGGCAGAATCTCTCGGCCGTGTGAACCCGGCAGAATCCGTCGAACAATTCCGCAAGCACGCTGCCATGGTGCTCGTCAAACCACGACTGGTATGCCCTCACCCACCCGTCGACGATCGGCGACCCAAACCGCTGCCATACGATCTCGTCGTCCTCCCCACGCCCCCACTGAATCGGCAGGGCGCATGCCGCGCCGCGCGCGAACGACAGGAATACCCGCAGTGATTCGAGGATCTGCTTTGCTTCTGCCGCGGAGAAAGCCGAGCCATCGGCTCTCGTCAGCTGTCCGACATGCGTGAAGACGTACCCGCCAGTCGCATTCAACTTCTTGTAGCGATCCCCAGATTCCGCCACCGCAACAATGCGGATTCGCCAGCCGTCGTGGTTCAAGCCGACCGTCTGGATCGTCCCGTAGCCGCTGCCCACTGCCGTTGGGTCTCCGGGAACTGCGGCCGGTCCCGGCGTGACGAAGTCGGGGCAGTTGACGATCTGGAACCCAACCGAGAAAAGGCGTCGATTGCCGCTCCATTCCATCTCAGCAGCGGAGGCGCGGATCAAGCCTGGGGCAGCCGTTGACACCGCGCGGACGTTCTTCGTCGCGAAGTGCGGCAGGTCCACGTTCAAGACCTCAAGATCGAGTCCGACTGGTTCGTCGGTCTCGATGTCGAAAACGATGCCCGGTGACGGCAGCCATCGCAGGTGCGCCGAGCCGCTGGCCTCGATACTACGATCGCCCGCTCGGACGCGGAACCTGCCCTCGTGCAGCAGGACGGGTTCGTTCACGTCGCGCTGTGGATACTGCTGGAACATGATCCGTCGCAAGTCGAGGATTGCAGGGGAGTCGGATGGACGGAGTAACTTGCGCGACCTCGATGCCCTGCGACAGCGTAGGATCGCCTCACGCCAAGAGACCTCCTGTCTTGCCGATGACCGTGGAGGCCGAATCTGGTAGAGGTCGGTACCGACCGGCCCCCCCGGCCTGATGGTAGAGCGAGGGTGCTTGTCCCGGCGCCACAGCGCCCCCATGATCGCACCCACCACCCACGACACAGTCGAAGTCGTTGCGTCGAAGACCGCTCGATGCCGACGGGAGTGCCTGTCGTGTCGACATCGCATAGCAAGGATCGGGTCGATTCCAGCCCCAAGAGTGTTCACGTTACGGGAGTCCCCCATCCACGATGATTCTCGGAGTTCCGCATGAACACGACCGACTACGACCGAATCGAGGCGGCCATTCGCTATCTGGCGAGGCATCGCAAGCGCCAGCCGGAACTCGCAGAATTGGCGGCGCATATCGGTCTGAGCCAAAGCCATCTGCATCGTCTGTTCTCGCGCTGGGCCGGCGTCACGCCAAAGCGCTTTCTCGAATTCCTTACCGTTCAGCACGCGAAGAGATTACTCGACAACTCCGAGCCCGTGCTCGCGACGGCCCATAGTAGCGGGCTCTCTGGTCCGGGCAGGCTGCACGATCACTTCGTAACCGTGGAGGCCGTCACCCCGGGCGAGTATCGGAGCAGGGGTGCGGGGCTGACGATCCGCTTCGGCACCGGGGAATCACCGTTTGGGCCAGTGTTCGTCGCTTGGACGGAACGCGGCGTCTGCCGGGTTGGGTTTGTGGCCGACGGGGATGTCTCCGCCGAGATGGAGGCTCTCCGCAGGGCCTGGGGGCGGGCGTCGCTCGAGGGCGACGATTTGACGGCAACAGCACTGGCGCGGTCCATCTTCTCGGCTCCCTTCGACGCCGAGAGTCCCCCGCTGACCGTCCATGTGCGTGGGACCAACTTCCAACTGGCCGTCTGGCGCGCCCTGCTGCGCGTGCCTCCCGGGAAGGTCGTCACCTACGGTCGTGTGGCCGAAGAAGTTTGTAGCGCGAAGGCGGCTCGGGCGACGGGGAGCGCGGTTGGCAGCAACCCGATCGCCTTCCTTATTCCGTGCCATCGTGTGATCCGCGCGGGCGGGATCACGGGCGACTACGCCGGAGGTGCCACGCGGAAACGCTGTATGTTGGCGTGGGAGGCGAGTCGGCAGTTCGCCAGCGGCCAAGCCGTCCGATGACCGAGCCGCACTATTCGCTGTTTCCGGACCATGATTCCCGGACGGCGGCGGACCACGCGCTCACTGAACGCCTCGGGGTGTCGCGGCGTCTCATGCCGTCGCGCGACGTAGTACCCGCTGGTCCGTCCGGCGAATGGCTGCGGCAGCTGCGAAACATGAGATTCGACAGGCCCAGGGAGCTGGCGGGCTTGACGGAATGGGTGATCGACGGGCTAGAGACCGGCACGGTACAGGTGACGCATCCGGGCTATCTTGGCCTGTTCAACCCTGCGCCGACGTTCGCTTCCGAGTGCGCCGACCGGATCGCCTCCGCGTTCAACCCCCAGGTCTGCGTGCACTCGCATGCGCCGGCGGCGGTGGAGATCGAGCTGCACGTGATCCGGGAAGTGGCGCGCAGGGCCGGCATGCCGGATGGGTCGGGCGGGCACTTCACTAGCGGTGGATCGGAGGCGAACCTCACGGCAATGCTCTGCGCTCTTCAGGCAGCATGTCCGGCGTATGGTGATGACGGCGTGTGTGCATTCGCCCGTCCGCCCCACGTCTATGTGTCGGAGGAGAGCCATTTGGCTTGGCTGAAGATCGCTCACGCCGGGGGCATCGGGCGCAACGCGGTCCGGCTGATCCAGACGGACGGGCGGGGACGCATGGACCCGGATGCCTTGGCCGAAACGATTGCAACTGACATCTCCAGCGGCCGCATGCCTGTCATGATCGCGGCGACGGCGGGCACCACCAACGCGGGCATGGTCGATCCGCTCACCCGCTGCGGCGAACTGGCCAGGGAGCACGGCATGTGGTTCCACGTCGACGCGGCATGGGGTGGTGCGCTGATTGCCAGCGATACCGGCGGTGCTCTCAAGGGCATCGAGCGGGCGGACTCAATCACGATCGACGCCCACAAGTGGTTTGCAACGACCATGGGAGCCGGCATGTTCCTGACGTCCAGACCGGATGTCGCCGCTCAGGCCTTCCGGGTCGACGCCAGCTACATGCCCAGGAGCGTCGCGGCCAAGGACTTCTTCGTCAACTCGATCCAGTGGTCGCGCCGATTCGTCGGCCTGCGGCTGTTCCTTACACTCGCTGCAGCGGGTTGGAGGGGATACGCCGGCCACACCGAGCGCGCCATTCGACTGGCGGACAGACTCGCACGGCGGTTGCAGCGCAACGGTTGGTGGCTCGCGAACGACTCTCCCATGGCGGTCGCATGTCTCGTGCCGCCCGAGGGCCATGAAGCCGTTCGGAGCTACGTCGATTCCGTTCATAGGGACGGCCGGTTCTGGGTGTCAACCGCAGTCTTCGAGGGCAGAACAGTGCTGCGAGCCTGCATAACCAACGGGCGAACGAGCGAGCGCGATATCGACGCGCTCGTCCACACTCTCAAGGCGGTGGCGCCGTCGATTGGAGCACACGGGCCGAATTCGACCTGAGCGTTTCGGAACCTCACAGAACTGATCTCGACTCGTACAGAATACCCGCAGCTGTATGGCCGACGACGGTGACGTGTTCGATCGTATTCCCGGGTGTCACGCTTCAACCGAGGAAGCCATCCCGCGGCGGGGTGTCCGGGTTCCCTCTGGACGGCGTCGGCCGCCTCTCCATGCGGCAGCGTCTGCGTGTGCCGTACATGCCTCGCGTAGGCTACGGAGCACCGGGCCGATCAGGACCCACGGGTTGTCGGGCCTGGGATCCACCGTCACTGCCCAGTCATGATCGTGCGCGCCGACCACGACACAGTCGAAGTCGCTGCGCCGAAGACCACTCGATGCCGACATCGCATAGCAAGGATCGGGTCGATTTCAGCAACAGGAACGGTCACGTTTTACAGGAAGTTCCCATCGATGATCATTCTTGGAGTTCCGCATGAACACGACCGACTACGACCGAATCGAGGCCGCCATTCACTATCTGGCCGGGGGCGCCACGCGGAAACGCTGCATCCTGACATGGGAGGCGAGTCGACAATCCATCGGCGGCGCCGAGACGGAGCAGGTCGGAGGTGCGCCATGACGCGTCTGCTTCCCACCGACAAAGAGCACCTCCGTGCGCCAACCAAGACCTCCGTGGAGCCCGTACTGCGTGCAGCCGCCGACCACGCGATCGACTGGCTCGCGGAGATCGACCGGCGACCGGTCGCCGCCAGTCGCACTCCACAGGAGCTGCGGCAGCGCCTCGACAGCCCACTGCCGGCGAGCCCCTCGGATCCCGTGTCTGTCATCGACGATCTCGTCGCGAACGTCGAGGGCGGACTGCTTGGATGTGCCGGTGGACGCTTCTACGGATGGGTTATCGGTGGCGCACATCCGGCGGCGCTCGCGGCGGACTGGCTGGTGTCCACCTGGGATCAGAACGCGGCGTTGGCGGCTTGCTCCCCGGCCGAAGCGGTGATCGAGGAGATCGCCGGCCGCTGGGTCATCGAACTGTTGGGCCTTCCTGACCATTCGTCGTTCGCGTTTACCTCTGGGTGCCAACTCGCTCACTTGACGGCTCTGGCCGCCGCCCGCCGTTACCTGCTCCTCGGCTGCGGACATGATCCGGAGCGCGAGGGGCTCGGGACCGCCCCCCAACTGCACGTCGTCACGGGCACGCACGGACACCACTCGGCGGACCGGGCGGTGCGGATACTGGGGATCGGATCAAAGCACCTCCACCCTGTGCCCACTACGGCGGACCGGCTGGATGTCCCGGCGCTCGCGGCGTTGCTAACCGAACTGGAGGGTGCTCCGGTGGCGGTCTGCCTTTCTGCCGGCGATATCAACACCGGGAACTTCGATGACTTCCGGACCGTGATACCGCTCTGTCGCTCGCGTGGCAACACTTGGGTGCACGTGGATGGCGCGTTCGGGCTATGGGCGAAGGTGTCGCCGCATTTCACCCACTTGCTCGAAGGTGTCGAAGGGGCCGACTCGTGGGCGACCGACGCCCACAAGTGGCTCAACACGCCGTTCGATATCGGCTTCGTCGCTGTCCGCCACCCGGAGGCGCATCGCGCTGCCATGAGCGTCCGGGCTCCGTACCTGACCCACGCCGCTACCGCTCGGGATCAAATCGATTGGAACCCCGAGTGGTCCCGGCGCGGCCGAGGTGTCCCTGTGTACGCCGCAGTGAAAGCGCTCGGTCGCCGCGGGATCGCCGAGATCGTCGAGCGATGCAGCGATGCCGCAGCGAACCTCGTTGAGGGCATCGGCTCCCTTCCTGGTGTCGAGGTCCTCTCGCCCGCGGTCATCAATCAGGGGCTGGTCCGCTTCAGGGACCCCACAGGTAACGATCACGACGGATTCACCGACCGGGTGATCGCCGGCATTCAGGCCGAGGGAACGGCATGGTTCGGAGGCACCGATTGGCGCGGCATGCGCGCGATGCGGGTCAGCGTCTGCTCCTGGGCCACCGGACCCGGTGACGTTCGGAAGACCTTCCATGCAGTCGAGCGGGTGCTCACCGCCTTGGAGGTCGAGAAACGAACGTCACGGAAAGGAGCGGGGCCTTGCGCGCCACAACGCGGCTCGCGCGACGACGGGTGGGACAAGCGAAGCTAATCCGGCCAGGTCAGCCTGCCCTCCGATACCCACGCGAAACGCGGTTTTCGGCCGCATGGGTTGCCCGTATCGACCCCTCCCAAACGTCAGGCACTGTCAAGCAACGTCGTGCTGCTTGATCCAGTCGCGTAGGGCGTGGTCGATCCGCGTCTGCCAGCCCCGGCCACCAGCCCGAAAATGGTCGATGACCTCCTGGGACAACCGGATCGTGGTCGATACCTTCGGCCGCGCCTTGGGGGGACGCCCCCGACGGACGGGCGCCTTGGCGAACTTCTCCGGCCATCCGCCCTTCGAGAGATCGGGAGCGGTGTCGGGGTCAAAACCTCGGGCCGTAGAGCCGTCGTTCTCGTTCATTGGCCCTCCTCATGCTGATGATCCTGTGTGCGTCGTCGCGGCGTGTCCAGACGAGGACCACCATCGCTTCGTCCAGAAAGCCGATGGTGATGTAGCGAACCTCGCCGTAGTCCTTCCGGTCGTCTTCGACGGTCAGCGTAGCGCCGGCGAACACCTCCTCCGCGTGGGCCATGTCCAGCCCTCGGGCCTTGATCGTCTCCGCGCGCTTGGTCCCGTCGAACTCGATCGGCATGATTAATGTTACTACAGAAATTGGACTGTCAAGGACGGTTCCCGGTCGCTGAGGATCTTCCAACCCGTCCAAACGGTGGTGTGGATCGTCGGTGCAGACACACGCTGAGGCGACAAGTGCCAAGCCAAACGACGGACGCCGTGACGCGATCCCGCTCGCCCCCAAATGCCCTCCATTTGACCGGATTTTCCGGCATTTTCAGCCCCGCAGACCCAGACACGCCTCAACGGCAAGATGCGCAGATCGTGCAGTCCCAGTTAGACTTATGAGATTCCTTGCCGTGATATTGCGTCCCGTGTGGGGGATTTGGGAGCAGGAGGTCGCCGGTTCGAATCCGGCCGCCCCGATTGGAGTTACGGGATCGTGGAGACGCCGAATCGTGAACAGGAGATCGAGTAGAGCGGTCCCCGCGCTGGTCATCCTATTTACGCTAGTCGCCGCCGGCTGCGAGTCGTCCTCACCGAACGCGGCCGCCACCATCTTCGACAGCGCCGGCATAAGGGTCGCCGATCTCGGCCCGGCACCGCTGGAACGGGCGGAGCATCGTACATTGGCCGATGAGCCCGATCTGGTCATTCGGAGTGGCGAGGACGAGGGCGGCACCGTGCTCTCCGAGGTGCGGGATGTGGAAGTGTTGTCGGGTGGCCGCGTCGCGGTCATCAACGGCAGCGGCAACGATATCCTGGTGTTCGACGCTGCCGGGCAGCACGTCGCCACATGGGGCGGGACCGGCGACGGGCCCGGAGAGTTCCGATACCTCGAATGGCTCGCCCCCTTGCCCCCGGATTCCCTTGCGGCGGGTGACGGGGGTCTGCGGCGTGTCACGATCCTCGATTCCCAGGGGGGATTCGCGCGCAGCTTCGCGACCGCGAGCGCCTTCGACCCGGCCTCCCGGCCCGTTCCTCCCAGACCCCTGGGTCTGCTTGCCGACGGCTCCGTCATTGCCGCGTTCTTCGACCGGCCCCCTGCGGCGGAGGGCACCGCGCGCCCGGCGGTCGAGATCGTTGCGGCATCTGCCACCGGCGACACGGTGCACGCCTTGGGGACCTGGCCGGGTGAGGAACTCACACTCTTTCGCCAGGACGGGCTGCTGCAAGTCACCCAGGCTCCGTTCGGCCGACGCCTCCACGTGGCGACAGCGCTGGACGGCGTCTGGATCGCCGACGACGATGGGTGGCAGCTGCGCAAGTACTCCGCCCGAGGCGTGCCAGGCATGGTTGTCCGGTCGTCCGCCAGTCAGATGGCGGTGACCGATCAGCTCCTCGAGGCGTGGATCACCGAGAGGTATCGGCATGCGGCCCGGGTCCCCACTCTGGAAGACCTGAAGCGTGACCAGCGTGAGATTGCCCGGCACACGACGACTCCGAGCTTCGGCGCGGTCCTGAGTACGACGGATGGCGGTGTGGCCATTGGCGAGTTCAGGGTGGACACGACGTCGCCCCGAGTGTGGATCGCGGTGGATCCTGATGGGACGGCAACGGCGACCGAACTCCCGGCCGGGCTCGATGTAAAGAGGTGGGGACCGGACTGGGTCATCGGCGTCGTGCGGGACGCGCTCGACCGCGAGGAGATCCGTCGCTATCGGATCCTGGCCGACTCGGAAGGCGAAGACTGACCGCCGAGCACCCCTGCCAGCCAGTCCTTATCCGGGATCCATCACGACCAGCTGCCCATTCTCGTCGGGCGATATCAGAATCACGTCTCCGGGATCGGCCGATATTCGGGTTCTCAGCGTCGTGGCGAGGTCCTGCGGGGAAGACACGGACTCGGAGGTCGAGTCCAGCGCCGGCGCGCCCGCGACCCCGTGGTCAGAACCCGTAGGCGTTTCGGGGAGGAAGGCCACCTCCAGGGCGTAGCTGCCGGGGGATATGCGGAAGCTCCTGAAGACCGCGATCGTGCGGGCCCGGGGGCCGGACCTCACGATCGGCTCGGAGAGCAGCGTATCGCCGTCCAGTGCTATCGTGAGCCGGAAGGGAATCGCCTCGTCGGTGCAGATCTCCGTGGGGCGCATGTGCGGGAGAACGTCGCTCAGCTCCGCTTCGGTGGGCGGGCGGCACTCCTGGCGCGCGGGCGCCGGGATGCGCCACGACAGTCGCAGCTCGGCGGCGTCCGGCTCGGCGCTCTGCCATGCGACGCGGGACAGGACGACGGTCGCGAGGAGGACGCCGACAGCACACAAAGCGCCCACGACGCGGCGACCGGGGGCTCCTGTCGTCATATCGCCGCCTCCACCACGACCTCGCACTCCGTGTCCACCTCGATTCGCGTTTCCCCCGACGGTGCGTCCAGGCGCGCGAGCGCCCGCGAGAAGTCATCCAGGGCCGCTGCCAGCGCAGGCCCGTCGAACGCAGCCGCATATGCGACGCGCACCCGCTGCCGGTCGACGCGCTCCTTCAGTTCCGCTTCCCGCTGATTGAACAGCCGCTCGCCAAGCCATTTGGGTCCTTCCCGGCCCCAGCAGTCGCGCGGCGGGCAGGCAACGACCAGCACCCCCCGGACGCCGGCGCGCACCAGGTACTCCACAACCGAACTGTGCAGGTTCCCCGCGCACGAGATCGGAAAGCGCGGCGCATCGTCGTCCGCCTGGGTGCCCGCGGCAGACTGGCCGCACCCGACCAATACGATGTCCCCCGGACCGCAGCCGCCCTTCGCCACGTATTCCCTGACCCGGGCCAGCTGATCGCGTCCGGTGCGGCCGGGCGGCCCCACGCCCATCGGTGCGCAAGAGCCCGCGCAGATCCCGCAACTGACGCACGAGGCGGGGTTCACTTGCGCAACAAGTCCATCGCGCCCATCGCTGCGCTCCACCATGCGGATGGCGTCGTACGGACAGTCCACGTAGCACTGCTCGCACGAGGTGCAGAGCCGGCTCGACACGGACGAGGGCTCCGGCCGCCGGTCCTCGCGGGGACGGGTCAGGAGGGGGATGGCCAGGAGCACCAGCACGAGCGCGCCACCGGTCGCCCATGCCAGCACCGGAGCGACCGAAGCGACTGCCGGGAGCCAGAACGAATAGAAGACGTTGAGCGTCACTTCCCCCGGCACGCGAAGCAGATCGGCGCCCGGCCCGAGCCGGACGGGCAGGAGGATGGCCGCTGCGGTCAGCAGTCCCACGGCCGTCCACAGGAGCGGGCGCGGTGGAAGGAGGACGGGCCGGGCGACGCGGGAAACGTGCAGCCACAGGAACATCACCACGCCGACCGGGATGGCGATGTGGAGGAAGAGGTTCATGAAGAAGAACGCCGACGGCAGCGGGTCCGCGCCGGCAAACGTCCGCGATATCGGCTCGGAGAAGAGGGGAAGCGCGTCGAGGAGCCGCGCGCCCTCGGTCGCGAGCAGCTGCGCGTGACCGTCCCACACCATCACGTAGCCGGTCCACCCGCATACATACAGGAGAAAGACCAGGAAGACGCCCGAGATCCATGCCAGCGCCCGCGGTCCCCAGCTACGGCCCTGGCAGAACATCCGGAGCGCGTGGATCACGACCGCCACCACGGAAGCGTCGGCGGCGTATCTGTGAAGCGATCGGATCCAGCGCCCTCCCCAGGCCTGCGCATCGATGCGGACCATCGACTCGTAGGGCGCGCCGATGCGGTAGAAGAAGATCAGGTAGAGCCCCGTGACGAGCAGCACCACGAGGCAGACGATGACCAGCGCCCCGGACTGGTAGAGGGGATTCCACTTCCACCCGTACAGCCGGTCGGCCCAGCCATCCAGCCGCTTCAGGACATGGCCGAGGGCTTGTTTGAGCATGGGCGATTCTGCGGTGGGGGGTCGACGGGGTTGCGAGGTGGGTTGCAGTCGGTTTGGCACCCCAAAAGCGACCTGTTGCGGCTTGCATCACGAAATCAATCATATCATCATGTTGTTATCCGGAATAGAGGAGCCAGAGCATGAAGAGGTCGGAATGATCTCCAAGACGGCCCGGAACGCGCTCCGCGCGGTCCTGTCGGTCGCCGAACGGGAGGCGTCCGGACCGGTATCCGCAAAAGCGCTCGCCGAGGAGCTCGATCTGCCGCACAACTACCTGTCGAAGACGCTGTACCGGCTGGTGCAGCACGGAATCCTCTCCGCGACGCGCGGCCGCGGCGGCGGCTACGTCCTCGCCGCGCCCGCGCCCGAACTGACCCTGGGTCGGATCGTGGAGGCCATCGACCCGGACGGACCCGAACGGCGCTGCCTCCTGGGGCGCCCGCAGTGCTCCGAGATCAACCCTTGCGCCATGCACGGCCGGTGGTGCGAGGTGCGCGAGGCCATCGACGGCTTCTTTGCCGAGACGACCGTGGGCGACCTGCTCGCCCCGGTGGCCCCCATGGTTCGGGGGCGATCCCCACTCCCCGTAGCGAAGGAACGCAACGCCATGTCCGACACCTCATCCCCTTCCTCCCAACCGCCGCCCGCGGAGCCGGACGCCCCCGTGCCCCTCATGCAGCGTCTCTACGACAGCCCGTTCCTGCTGCTCGCGGCGTGCATCGTGGTGATGTTCGTCTTCTTCACGGCCTGGGGCATGCTGGAGATCATGTCCCTCGAACCCGCACCCCTGCCATAGGGAAGGACGCGTCCAATGTACCGAACCGGAATCGAGGCGCCGGAGCGCGTCTGGTGGAAGAAGGTGGGCCGGCACGAGAAGATCTGGGTCTGGATCGCCTTCGCCTGGTGCATGGTCCTATTCGCGATGATGCCGCTCTGGCACCTCCGGGGCGGCCAGAACCCGTCGGGGATCCGGCACCGGGTGGATCCGGCCGACTACCAGGCCCGGGTCCTGGAGTTCGTGCAGGAGTACCAGGTCGGCACCGAAAACGGACTCCCCGTCGTGGAGCCGCCCCCGGGCAGCGACGTATACCTCCAGGCGTCCCAGTATGCCTGGCTCCCCGTGGTGCGCCTGCGCCAGGGGGCCGAGTACACGCTCCACCTGTCCTCGCTCGACGTGAACCACGGCTTCAGCCTGTATCCGCTCAACATCAACTTCCAGGTCGTGCCGGGCTACGACTACGGCCTGCGCATCGTGCCCAACCAGCCCGGCGAATTCCACGTGATGTGCAACGAGTTCTGCGGAATCGGCCACCATCTCATGGTCGGCAAGATCATCGTGGAGCCGGCCGACGCATCGGCGGGCGGATCCTCGGGCGCCGATGCCGACGGCGGCGCCGGTGCGGGAGGTGACCGATGAATCCCTTCCGCAGTTGCCCCACGACCGGCCTCCAGGTCCACCGGACGGCCGACAACCTGATCAAGGCCAACGCGGTTGCCGCCACCGTCGCTCTTCTCGTCGGGGGAGTCGCGGCCGTGCTGGTCCTGCTGACTCGGTGGGAGGCGGTCCTCCTGCTCGAAGCCGAGATGTTCTACCGCATGCTGACCGTGCACGGCATGAACATGCTCATCTTCTTCATCATCTTCTTCGAGATGGCGGTGCTGTACTTCGCGTCCGCCGTGCTGCTCAACTGCAGGGTTCCCGCGCCGAAGACCGGATGGATCGCCTTCGTGCTCATGGTGGTGGGCACGCTGATGGTCGAGTGGACAATGTGGACGGGCCGCGCCGACGTGCTGTTCACGTCGTACGTGCCGCTCCGGGCACACCCCCTCTTCTACCTGGGCGTGATCCTGTTCGCGGTCGGTGCCTTGACGGTGGTCGGGCACTTCTTCGCCATCCTCGTGGTGGCCAAACGCGAGAAGACGTACGAGGGGTCGGTGCCGCTGGTCACCTACGGGGCGCTCACGGCGGCCGCGATCGCGGCGGTCACGCTGCTGCACGGGGCAATCATCTACATCCCCACCTTCCTCTGGTCGCTCGACATGATGAACGTGGACGCCCAGATGTACCGGCTGATCTGGTGGGGACTCGGCCATTCGTCGCAGCAGATCAACGTGGCAGCCATGGTTTCGATCTGGTATCTGCTTGGGGCGCTTACGGTAGGCGCGGTCGTGCTCAACGAAAAGGTGAGCCGCACGGCCTTCGTCCTGTACGTCCTGTTCATCTCGATGGCGTCGGCGCATCACCTGCTGGTGGATCCCGGCATGGGCCCGTCGTGGAAGGTGTGGAACACCAGCTACTTCATGTACATGGCCGTGCTGGCCTCGATGATTCACGGGTTCACGGTGCCCGCCGGGACGGAACTGGGCATGCGGCTGCGGGGCGCCACACAGGGCCTCTTCGGGTGGCTCAAGCGGGCCCCCTGGGGTGATCCCGGCTTCAGTTCGCTGGCGTTCTCGATCGTGGTGTTCGGGTTCGTGGGCGGCATCACCGGCGTGACCTTCGGGACCGAGCAGATCAACATCATCGCGCACAATACGCTGCGCATTCCCGGGCACTTCCACGCCACCGTGGTTTCGGGGACCGCGATGGCCTTCATGGGGATCACCTACTACGTGATACCGCTCATCTTCCGGCGGGAGATCGCCTTCTACCGGCTGGCGAAGATCCAGCCCTACCTCTTCGCCATCGGCATGCTCATCTTCTCGATGGCGATGACCTTCGCCGGCACCTTCGGGGTGCCCCGCCGCCACTGGGACATCGGCTTCAACCAGGCGCTGTTCCAGCCCGAGTTCTCGCCGGCGGTGAACCTCATCATCGGGGTGATGGCGGTGGGCGGGCTGATCGCGATCCTCGGCGGCGCGATCTACATCGTGGTGACGGTGGTGTCGGTCTTTTTCGGCCGCAGGATGGCCGCGGACGACTCCGGACTGGGCGCCAAGGGACGCGGCCTGCCGCCGGGCATTACGAATCCGCCACGGGCCCTCGTGCCCGAGGACAGGGAGGCGCTGAAGCCTTCGGGCCGGCTGGGGCCGGTTCCGGGCACGATGGTGATGGTGTTCATCTTCCTGGCGGCGTTCATCCTCTACTACTTCGTGAACTGGGCGCTGCTGTCGTTCCTGTGGGAGGTGGGATGAGTGTGAAGCCGACGGCGCCCCGGGACGCGCAGGCCCCCTCGCCGGTTGCGGTGCGCGGAGCCATGATCGGGCTGGTGGGCCTGGTATTGGTCACTGTCGCGTGGTGGGCCCTGGCCCTGTGGCCGGTCGAGGGGGTCCCTCCGGCGTGGCTGGAGCGCGCCCGCGCGGTGTGCTTCAATGCCGGAGCGTCGGGCCTTCCCGATGCGTCCGGGTGGCTGTTGCTGGTGGGGCAGCCGATCGGGATGCTGGCGTTGCTGATGGTGATCGCGGGCGATGCGGTGCGGACGGGGGTCCGGCGGGCGCTCGCTTCGCCGGCGGGGCTGCTCGGGTTGGCGGGCATGGCCGGGGTGCTGGTGGCGGGGGTCGTGCTGGCCAGCTTGCGCGTCGTGGATGCGCCCCGCGACGCCGAGTGGCTGGAGGCGGCGAGCGCCCGGGTGCCCGCCTCCTATCCGCGGCTGGATCGGCCCTTGCCGGAGGTGGCGGGGCTGGTGGACCAGCACGGCGATGCGTTCCGCTGGGAGCACATCGCGGGCCGGCCCACGCTGCTCACGTTCGGCTTCGGACACTGCGCGACCGTGTGTCCCATGACCGTCATGAACGCGCGGCAGGCCCGGGACCGGTTCCGGGCCGAGGGCCGCGAGATGGACCTCGTGGTGATCACGCTGGACCCCTGGCGGGACACCCCCGCGCGGCTTCCTTCGCTGGCGCGGCAGTTCCACATGGGTGGCGGTGGTGGGCCGGCTGCGGGGGACGCTACGGGAGAGGGCCACGGCGGATCATACCTGCTCTCCGGCCCGGTCGAGGCGGTCAACGCCGCGCTCGATGCCCTCCAGGTGGCGCGGGAACGGGTCCTGGACACGGGCGACATCGTCCACCCCGCGCTCGTCTACCTCCTGGACGGTGCCGGGACGATCGTCTACGCCGCGAGCGGACACGCCGACCTGATCGAGGAACTGGCGCGCCGGATGTGAGCGGGCTCCTCGGGCGATGGCGCGCCTTCGGGCCCAGCCGACTACGCCCGCCTGCCCCCGGCGACCGGTCCGGCTACGGCGCCAGACTGATCCCGAACACCAGGAACGCGCGGTCCTGGTCGGGGTTGATGATGTAGGAGACGTTCATCGGCAGCGCGAACGACTCCGTGATCTGCAGGTCCTTGCCGGCCGTAATGCCGAGGTTCACGATGGCCGCCCCATCAGTCCCATAGAAACCGCTTTCGGCGGTGACCATTCCCGCGTGCAGGCCGAGTTCCACGCCTTCGCCCGCCGGCAGGGGCAGGCCCGCCTCCACGTACATGGGCTTGTCGTCGTCGTTGATGAGGCCGGCGAAGAGCGACAGCGGAAACGACTCGGGTCCGGCGAAAGCCAATGAGAACTCCCATGTGTGGGCACTCTTGTAGCTGAAGCCGTCGGCGCTGGGGCCGGGGAAGTAGTAGTCGGTGGCCCCGATCGCAAACGACGCTCCCGAAGAGGTCGTGACCGTATAGGTGAACCAGAGGTCGTTTTCGTTTGCGGACGCGCCGTCGGCGGAGATCGAATAGGAGCCCCAGGCCCCGAATTCGAAGCCGCCCGCGCCCAGGGTCAGCGCGGGTTGCACCGACATCGATTCACCAAAATCGAGCCCGCGCCAGACATAACGGCTGACAACGTCGGCACCGATCGATACGGATTGGCCGGCGACATGTGACGGGACGGGGGCGAGGCTGGCGAGCGCGCCCAGCGCGGAGACGGCGAGGATGCGGAAAGACCTGGTGGGCGAATACATGAGACAGCTTCCTTTCGTAGAGCGTGGACCCCTTGGAGGTTCACGCGGTTTGTGGGCTTCGCGCGGTCCCGGCGATGTCCTGATGACGGGTCACGATCACCGTTGTCGTCAGCTTCGAATCGGCGGCGCCACGGTACACGCCGCGGGTCGGGGGCACGTCGGCATAGTCTCTGCCGACCGCGACACGCACGTGGCGGTGGTCGCTTTGGCTGTCGTTGGCCGGATCCAGCCCGACCCATCCCAACACCGGATACCAGCACTCCACCCAGGCATGACTTTCGCCGGGCGTCGTCAAGTCGTCGTCGGGGCCGAGATACCCCGACACGTATCGACAGGGTACGCCCCACCCGCGGAGAATGGACGCCATCACGTGCGCGTAGTCCTGACACACGCCGCGTCCCGTCTCCAGAATGCGGTCGATCGGGGAGTCCACCCCCGTGCTGCCGGGCATGTACTCGAAGATGTCGTGGAGTCTGGTACGAAGTTCGACCGCGCTTGTCAGCGGGTCGTCTCCCGGGACGATCCCGTGTCTGGCGAGGAATCGGTCCAGGATCTCCGAGGGCCCCACGAAGTGACTCGGCTGCAGCATCAGCCACAGCTCGGGGTCTCGAATCGCCTTGCCGAGCTCGTTCCAGGCGTCGGACCCGAGGCAAGCCGGAATCCGGGGCACGGGACCGATCTCGACGGTCGCACGGCTCCGGATCACGAGCCGTTCATGCGCACTTGGACGATCGAGGAAGTGTCCGTGGTTGCCGAACGGGCCAACGAAGCCGAACAGCGTACCGGGCGGATCCGTATCGATGCCGAAGTCCAGCACCACCTGGCGCCGGTCCTGAATGGGCTGCACGTGCAGCGTCATGACGGAAGAATGCACCGGAGCGCTGTACGCGAAGTCCACCGAGTGCTCGATGGTGTGCCGCGCAATCACGATGGGAGCCCTTCCGAGACGGCGTAGTCCACGTATTCGGCCATGAGGAGGTCGTGAAGCCTCCTGCCGTCGCTTGCGAGTTGCCCGAAGAGGTCGTCGGTGAATCTGCTGCCGGCCGACTCCGTCCGTTCTCCGTTCGGGACGATTCCGGTTGCGGCCTCGAGCGTGGCGGCCAGGCGGAGAGCCACCCTCCGCGGGGGCGCGATGGGATGTCTGCTACCCAGCGGGTCGATGCCGACAAGCATCTGCTCGATCCGTTGCAGCGCGAAGCGGAGAGAGCGCGGTACCTCAGGGTCGCGAATCAGGAATCCGAGCACGGCATCGCGCTCCGCTGTCATGCCGTGGCGGCGGCAGTACAGTTCGAACGCGACGCACACGCTGAGCAGGTCATTCCACGAGAGGGAAGGGTGCCCGCCGGCGGGGGCGCCCAGTTGGTCCCACGTGCACAGCAGGTTCGCCTGGTGCTGGAAACGCTCCACGTGTCGGCCCAACTGCAGGAATCGCCAGGTGTCGTCCCGCGACATGGTCGCTTCGACAACCCCGGCAAGCAGTCGGAGCCGGTCGATGCTCTCGGAGACGAGGGCGGCCGGGCCCTCCTTCCACGCCGCCGGGAAATCGCAATCCCGGATCCACAGGAACCCGCGATTGAGCGTAGTCCACACCTCCAGCGGAAGCTGCGGGCGCAATTGCGTGGCGTTCTCGCGCGCCATGGCCCAACAGGTGACCATCGAGTCCGGGTTGGTGTGATCCTCGACAAGACTTCCGGCCAGCGTGTAGGCGTCGGCCATCATGAACGCCTCGGCTTCGTCGACGTCGGCGGGTGCCATCGGAGGCGACTGTCCCAGCGTGCGATAGATCACCTGCCACCCGAGGGCCAGCTCATCGGCCGGCGAGTCGACGAGACCGGCCAGCTGGTACTTCAGAAGACGTGCGGTGTGCTCGATCCGCTCGATGTAGCGGCCCATCCAGTACAAGTCTGCCGCAACCCGTGCCAGCATCAGCCGACTCCCGTTTCCCGCCTGGTGTCAGGACCGCAGAACCCAGAGGTCCTTGCAGCCGCCGCCCTGGCTCGAATTCACCACGAGGCTCCCCTTGCGCAACGCCACGCGGCACAATCCGCCGGGGACCACATTCTGTCCATCCTCTCCGTGCAGGGTGAACGGCCGGAGGTCCACATGGCGAGGCTGCAGCGAGCCGTCGACGAAGCAGCCCGCCCTTGAAAGCGGCAGGACCGGCTGCGAGATGTAGTTCGTGGGGTTGTCTCTGAGCCTGGTTGCGAACTCCTCCCGTTCACCGGCGATGGAATGGGGTCCGACCAGCATGCCGTAGCCCCCGGATCCGCCGACTTCCTTGACCACGAGATCTCTGAGGTTGTCGAGCGTGAATGCAAGCCCCTCGGGTTCGCGGCACAGGTGGGTGTCCACGTTCGCCAGAATGGGCTCTTCGTTCAGGAAGTAGCGGATGATGCGCGGGAGATAGGCGTACACCGCCTTGTCGTCGGCGACTCCCGTTCCGGGGGCGTTCGCCAGTACGACGTTGCCCGCGCGGTATGCGTGAAAAAGTCCGGGTGCGCCGAGGACCGAGTCCCGACGGAACGTGACCGGATCGACGAAGTCGTCGTCGATGCGCCGGTAGAGAACGTCGATCCGGCGCAGCCCGGACGCCATGCGGGCGTACAAGGTGGCGTTGTGGACAACCAGATCGCGTCCCTCAACGAGATCGATCCCCATTTCACCCGCGAGGAAGGCGTGCTCATAGTACGCGGAGTTGTACCGTCCCGGGGTGAGAATGGCGACGCGCGGCCGCGTGGTCGATGAACTCAGGGAAGCGAGCGTCGAGTACAGGAGCCGGGGATACCCCTCGACCTCACGAACTCCGTGTTCGCGATACAGGCCGGGGACCGAGCGCTTGGTGGCCGCACGGCAGGCGAGCATGTAGGACACGCCCGAGGGAACGCGGACGTTGTCTTCCAGCACCGCGAACCCCGTGTCCGTGCGCACAATGTCGGTTCCGCCCACCGCGACGTAGATGTCGTGAGGCACCTTCACGCCACGCATCTCGACGCGGTATTGCGGGCAACCCAGCACCAGGTCGGGAGGAACCACACCGTCGCGCAGCGACGTGCCCTCGTTGTATATGTCCCGGAGGAAGAGGTTGATGGCAGTCAGGCGCTGCTTGAGCCCGGACTCGATGTGGTCCCACTCCGCGGCCGTGATCAGGCGCGGCACGCAATCGATCGGGATGATATGCTCCGAGACCTCGTCCGCGCCCAGCACGGTGAACGTGATTCCCTCATGCAGGAAACGGCGGTAGACGCCTTCCTGCAGCTTGACCAGCTCTTCCGCGGGGAACTGGTCCAGCGCCGCGCTCAGGCGCTGGCAGGCGTCGCGGGGCCGGCCGTTGCCGCGAAACAACTCATCGTAGAAGCGCGCGTCCAGCGCGTACTCCGCGAATGCGCCCGAGCCGGCGACGACGGTGCCATTGCCGCCCGCACCGCCGTCGCCGGTTTCGAAGCCGGGATTCCCCATTGCCGGATCAGTCGGGGTCCCGGTAGTCGCCACCGTCATCGGGATCCGCCATCAGCACGAATTCGGGGTACGCGTCGATCCCGAGTTCGGCCGCGTCCTGCCCGATCTCCTCCACGCTGCGGGAGACCCTGACGCCGATGGTCTTCTCGAGCAGCGTCCACAGCGCAAACGAGACCGTGAAAACGAAGGCTCCGACCGCGGCCACGCCGATGAGCTGGTCCATGATGTTGCCGCCGGCGGCGATCGCCGTGGCCAGGGTGCCCCAGATTCCGGCGAACAGGTGCGCCGGGACCGCGCCGACGACATCGTCGATCCGCTTCCGTTCCAGCAGCTTCAGTCCGGCGGTACACACCAGGGCTCCGACCGCGCCGATGAAGATGGCCCAGCGGGCGTCATCGAGGTTGGGGCCGGCCGTGATCGCCACGAGTCCCGCGATGGCCCCGTTCAACCCGGCGAACAGGTCCGTCCGCCCCAGGATCGGCTTCGATACGATAATCGCGGTGACCACTCCGGCCGCTGCCGCAAGGTTGGTGTTGACGAGCACGTTGCTCATCGCCACGGCGTCGGCGGCGCTCCCGAGCGCCAGTTGGGAGCCGCCGTTGAAGCCGAACCAACCGAGCCACAGGATGAAGACGCCGAGGGTGACCGCCGGGATGTTCGATGGGGCCGTGACCTTGACCGAGCCGTCCTTGCGGAACTTGCCCCAGCGGGGGCCGACGACGATGGCCCCGGCCAACGCGGCCCATCCTCCCGTCGAGTGCACGATGGTCGATCCGGCGAAATCCGTGAAGCCCATCGAGTAGAGCCAGCCGCCGCCCCAGGTCCAGGACCCGATGACCGGATAGATGAACCCGGTGAGCACGGCGGTGAAGATGAAGAACGCCCACAGGTTGACCCGCTCGGCCAGGGCTCCCGAGACGATGGAGGCGGTCGTCGCCACGAAGACCATCTGGAAGAACCAGTCCGACGTCACGGCGTAGCCGTTCTCGACCACCGCCGCCGCAGCGCTCTCGTCGCCTCCCAGCAGGGCGATTTCATCGGCGGAAGGTCCGTAGAACCAGTCCAGCGAGCCGATGAACCTGCCCACGTCGGTGTACATCAAGCCGTAGCCGATGATGTAATACATGAGCCCCGCGATCGCGTAGAGCCCGATGTTCTTCAGGCAGATCACCGAAGCGTTCTTCGACCGTACCGACCCGGACTCCAGCATGGTGAAACCCGCGCACATCCACATCACCAGCGCGCCCCAAATGAGGAACGAGAAGGTATTGAGGACGAAGGCCGTGTCCTGTACCGCCTCTTGCGCCGAGGCGACGGCCGGCGCCAACAGCCCGGCGAGCGAGAGGATTCCAAACGTCACGGCTATGCCGCGAACCCTGGAGGGGTGGCCGAGGATGCTCGGCGCGAACGTGCGGACGGTCATGGTCTGTCCATTCGTCAAGAGGAAGCGGGGTGTCCTCGAACACTTCGGATCATGGGAATCCGGTCAAGGTACGATCGGAACACGGTCGCGCAAGGGGTTGAAACGGGGCCCGAACGCGCCCTGCATGTCCGGTACTGACGTACTCGTGTCCGGTTTTGTCCTGCGGGATCCGGTGCTCGGAGTGGAATGCGGGCCACGGGGATTGCGGCCGTTCGCCGAGCCCCCCCACGCACTGCCGCACACCCGGCTCCATGGGGGATGGGTGCGGCGTCGGTTGTGGGGTCGATTCTCTACCCGGAGAAGCTCGCGCGCGCCTCGTCGGCCGTAGCGAAGACCTTGGTGAGCCGCACGAAGCCGCTGACCTCCAGAACTTCCCGTATGTGGTCCGGCACGGCGCACAGCGCCAGACCTCCGCCGGCCTCGTTGGTCTTCCTGATCGCAATCAGCAAGACGCGCAGTCCGGCACTGCTGATGTAGTTGAGCCCGCCGCAATCGACCACCAGGCTACTCACCCCGCGGTCGATAATCGCACTCAACTCCTCGTCGAAGTCCTTGGCATTCGCGGAATCGACTCGTCCGTCTACAACGGCGACGGCGGTGCTTCCGGAATAGCTGGTCTCCACATTCATGTTTGGTTCCTCCCGGCGCCTACAGTGGCTGCACGAGGTTCAGGCGATTCCATCCGTCCACTCGCTCGTAGTTGAGTCCGTGGACGAACGCCTTGGTGAGGTGGATGCCGAGGCCGCCGACGCGGCGGTCCTCGGCGGAAAGTCCCAGATCGGGTTCCGGTGCGTCAAGCAACGGGTTGAAGGGCCGTCCGTTGTCCTCCAATACCGCTTCCAGCTGCGCGTCCGTCAGGCGCAGCCCCACGGTGATGACGGGATTGGGCTCATCTTCGTCGAACGCATAGGAAACCACATTGGTCAGAAGCTCGTCAAGGGCAAGCTGGAACTTGAATACCAGCCCCATTGGCAGTTCGTGGGCATTGGCGAAGCGCTCGAAACGCTCAACCGCACGCCGCGGCTCATCCTGGCCGAGCCCCACTTCCATCTCGAGCTTGACGTCCACTTAGCGGTCCCCCCGCGAGAGATGCGTCATCCGGACTTCAATTCAACACGATCCTGAAAGATACCGAAAACCCGTTCGCGCGCACTACCATACCCCTTTTCTAGGGCCTCGGGGCTGTCGTACTGGAGGGCGACCGCCAGTTTTTCGCGTAGCGCGCCCGGCGCTTCATGAATCGTGATGCCTCCTCGGGAAGCGAGTCCCAACATGTCTCGGATGGCGCGTTGCATGCGCACGGCATCTGCCAGTGCGCGCAACTCTTCGGCGCTGATCGCGCCGGCGGCGGCCAGGGTTTCAAAACAGTCGAGGGTCTCTCCGGAGATGGGTCGGGGGACTTTGTGAGCATACCGCACGACAAGATACTGGGCAAGCAACCGCAGGTCCAGCATTCCCCCCGGGCCATGAAAAAGGCCGAACGGGTCGTTTCGAGGACCCGTGGAACGGAGCCTGCGGATCGCGGCGACGTCCTCGGCCAGCTGTCCGGGATCCACGCGGCGGGACAGCGCATCACGAATGCCCCGTTCAACGGCCTGGCCGACCTGCTCGTCTCCACAGATCACACGTGACCCGACGAGCGCCATCAGGTCGCGCGTGCTCGTAGCGCCGGAGAGTCGCGTCAGGAGCTGGCGGAGCGTGATCGTCGGCGACGGGCCGACGACGTCTGCGGCGCTTTGCTCTCGGACCCGATAGAGCGAACCGTGCTCGGTGTGGTGTTCCAGGGTGGAGAACAGGCGGCTGGCGATCCGGTCGTAGAACCGGGCCTCGTCCACCTGACCGCGCGGATCCATGGCATCGGCGGCCGACGGATAGTCCGCGACCAGCACGAGGTCGAGCCCCGAATCGCGCGCGAGTTCGCGAGCGCCGAGGTCACCGAAAGCGAGAACCGCGCAGCGGCCTCCGGCGACTGCACCGAATCGTTCCTCGGTCTCGGCAATCGCCATCTGCAGGACCGCGGCTGCGGCAAGGTCCGCCAGATCGGAACGACACCGCAACGCGTCTTCGGACGTGACCAGATTCTGCAGCGTCTGGATTCCTACCTGGAACCGGTGTTCGCGGGTCCACATCTCCAGCGTGGCGACGCGCTCGCGAAAGTCATCCACCCCATCCAGTCTCTCGGCAAGCGCGCTGGTCAGCTCTTCCCTGTCGGGCAGCGGGAGGAAGAAGGCGGGATCCAGGACGGCCTCGAGGATGCGCGGGTTGAGACGCAGCGACTCCGCCAGCCTGGGCGCGCTGCCCATGACGACGGCGACGAGATTGAGCAGCCACGTGTTCGCCTTGACCATCGGAAAGAACGAGACGTCGGCCGGCAGCGCATCGAAGAACCGGTCGATCCTGGCCAGCGTCCGGTCCGGATCCGGAGTGCGCCCCAACGCAGCAATCAGTTCCGGCAGGACCGCTCTCACCGCGGCGCGCGCGCGGGTCGACGAGGTGGACGCGTGCCCTCCTTCCGCCCAGCCTCTGAAGATCTCCACGGCGTCCCCCGGTTTCCGGAATCCCTCCTCTATCAACACCGGGTCCGGCTCGGAACCGCCGGCCGGGCCGTCGAGGATCAGCTCCGCGAGACCCAGCTTCTTCTCGGGCGCCGTGAAGCGGGTCTGGAAGAGCTGGTGGACGCGTTCCATCGCCTGTTGCGCGACGACGGTCAGCTCATCCCCCGATCCGAGCCCTGCCAGGCAGGCCACGTTGTCGAGACCGCTTCGGGACGCAGGCAGTGCGCGGGTGGGCTGGTCGTTCACCATCTGAACACGGTGCTCGATGCGTCGCAGCGTCAGGTAGGCGTCACGCAGGTCGGCTGCCTCGCGCGGGAGAACGAAATGCTCCCGTTCAATCGTGTCGAGCATGGGCAGTACGCCGGAGCCCCTCAGGTGGCGGCTCCTGCCGCCGTAGGCCAACTGGTGCATCAGAACGAAGAACTCGATCTCGCGGATTCCCCCAGGGCTGAGCGCCAGATCGAGTCCCCTGGCCCGGGGCGCACTGCGGTGCCGGAACCGGTGGATCTGCCGGCTCATCGAGTGGATATCCTCGACAGAGTCGAAATCGAGTCCTTCTTCCCAGATGAAAGGACGGAGCTCACTCAGGAAACTGCTGCCCGCGGTGACATCGCCGGCTACCGGACGGGCGTTGATCAGCGTTGCGCGCTCCCAGGTCCGCCCGGAACGCCGATAGTACTCGAGGGCGGACTGCCGCGTGATCGCAAGCGGCGTGGCGGGCGCGCCCGGCCTCAGGCGAAGATCGGTCCTGAAGACGTATCCGTCCCGGGTTCGAGCCTGGAGAATGCGTGCCATGTCACGCGTGACGCGGGCGAAGCAATCCTCCGGAGACCTCGTCCCCGTGTATTCCACCACATCCGGGTCGTACAGCGCGATCAGCGACAGGTCCGCCGTGTAGCCCAGCTCCCTGGCACCGTGTCGGCCGGCGGCCAGCAGGAAGTATCCCCACCGCAGACCGGCCGGCTCTTCGTCCGGCCGCGCGAGTTCTCCACGCCGGACGCGATCGAGGAGCAGGTGTTCCGTTGCAAGATGCACGGCCCGGTCGGCCGTCTCCGACAGCGTCGCGGCGCATTGCATGACGTCCCGGACCCCGTAACAGTCGCAGGCGGCAACCAGGGTCGCGACGCGGCTTCGCTGCCGCCTTAGCAGCCGCATCAGCAGGTCGCGGCTCATCGTCGGATCGGCTGTCGAGAGCTCCTCCAGAATCCCGTCGCGGAGCGCTTGCGAGCTTTGCGTGGCAAGTGCCTCGGCAAACTCCGTGTCCCTGAGCAGCATGCGGCTCAGGTAGGGACTGTTGCCGAAAAGGGGGGAAAAGAAGGAACGACCCGACTCGAGTTCCAGGGCTCCCAGCAGTCCGTCCCGATCGTCCCGGAATGCGCGGTCCCGCAGGGCGGCCAGGCCCGAGGCGGCGGCATCGGGCCGGTGCACCCGCATCGCGCCGAACTCGGCGTTCCGGGCCGCTTCGGCGAGGATGGTGACGTCTTGCGGATCCAGGATAGCCCCCCGAGCGTGTGCGGAAAGCTTGACGGAGCGTGAAGGGTCGGGAACAATAATGCTTTGCGGAAATCCCCCGACCGGTCGTGCGGCCTAATCTACCTGTGCTGTCGCATGGGGTCCATCCGTGCGGCGGGGTCGTGGTAGGCAGACGGGTTCGCAGGGGTTAGACTATCGGAATGGCTGCGGCGACCGTGCGGGACGGCTCGCGCAACACACATGGACCGGCTGCTCCCGCCAGCCACCCAGGACCTGAGCACATGGCGAAGATTCTCGTCGTTGATGACGAGCCCGATCTGGAATTGCTGCTCCGCCAGAAATTCCGGCGCAAAGTGCGTAGTGGTGAACTGAGTCTGGTGTTCGCCCAGAACGGCGTCGAGGCGCTCGAAAAGCTGGAGGCCCATAGAGATGTCGACATGGTTCTGTCCGACATCAACATGCCCCAGATGGACGGACTCACGCTCCTGCATCAACTCAACCAGCTGAACTACGATCTCCGCGCGGTCATCGTGACCGCCTACGGAGACATGAAGAACATCCGGACCGCGATGAACCGCGGGGCTTTCGACTTCGTCACGAAGCCCCTGGACTTCAAGGACCTCGAGACCACGATCTCCAAGACGCTCGCGCACCTCGAGGTCATGCGCGACGCCCTCCGGTCCAGGGACGAACTGGTCGCGCTGCGGCAGGAACTGGGCGTGGCGGCCCGGATGCAGGAGTCGATTCTGCCGACCCGGTTCCCGGAGGACCCGCGGTTCGAGATTCATGCCTGGATGACACCGGCCAAGGAGGTCGGCGGGGACTTCTACGACTTCTTCAAGCTGGACGACGGACGCATCGGGATCGTCATGGCGGACGTGTCGGGAAAAGGGGTTCCCGCGGCCCTCTTCATGATGGTCAGCCGGACGTTGATGAAGGGCACCGCCATCGGTGAACAGGATCCGGCCAAGTGCCTCGCCGAAGTGAACCAGCTGCTGGTGGAGTCGAACGAAGAGTCCATGTTCGTCACGGTCTTCTACGCCAGTTTCGATCCGGCCACGGGCCGTCTCGACTACGCAAACGCCGGCCATAATCTGCCTTACATCATGAAGTCCGGGGGGGAGGTCGAGCCGATCGACTGTGACTCGGGGCTGGTGCTTGCCGTGATGCCGGGCTTCGAGTTTCCCGGTGGGTCCGTCCAGCTGGAGCCGGGTGAAGCGGTCTTCTTCTACACGGACGGGATCACCGAAGCGATGGACAAGGACGGCGTCGAGTTCGGCGACGACGAACTCGCCAGCGTGCTGTCCGGGATCGCGGGATTGGACGCAGCGACCATCAATCGGGAGACGGTGCAGGCGGTTCAGGCACACGCGGGAGGAGCCGCCCAATCCGATGACATCACATGCCTTACCCTCCGTCACTTGAAGAACTCGGCGTAGCCCTCAGAAGCGCCCCATCCCTCCGCGCCAGGGTAGTGGCGGCGGCGTGCGCACTATTGCCGGGCATGGTTGCGGGGGCGTCCGCGCAGCAGTCCGAGACCGGCGGCGACGGAGTCTTCGCCGACTCGATCGTGTTTGGCCAGTCGGCGGCGCTGCGGGGTCCCGCGGGTGAACTCGGCAGGAACATGAACCTGGGGGTTCGCGTCGCGTTTGAAGAGGCGAATCGCCAGGGCGGCGTGCACGGACGGTTGTTGAAGCTCATGCTCCGGGACGACCGCTATGAGCCCGAGGCGGCCATCGCGAACACCAGAGAGCTCATCGCGCACGGGGTCTTCGCGCTGATCGGTGCGGTGGGAACGCCGACCTCCAGCCGGGCCGCACCCATCGCCGAGGAGGCCCGGGTACCGTATATCGGGGCCTTCACGGGCGCGGAGTTGCTGAGGGGCCCCGAACAGCGCTACGTGGTCAACGTGCGCGCCTCGTACTACCAGGAAACGGATCAGATGGTCGAGCGTCTGACCGGGGACCTCGGGTTCGACAGGGTGGCCATTCTGTACCAGGACGACAGCTACGGTCTGGCTGGTTACACGGGTGTCCGGCAGGCCCTGAACAAACGTCAGATGGCCCTCGTGGGCGAGGGGACCTATGTACGCAATACAATGGCGGTCAAGCGTGCACTCCTGGACATTCGCGAAGACGACCCGCAGGCGGTGATCATCATCGGAGCCTACCGCCCGGCTGCGCAGTTCATCATGTGGGCCCGCAAGATCGGGATGCGGGCGGTTTTCGTGAACATTTCCTTCGTCGGCAGCAACGCGCTGCTCAACGAGCTCGGACGGTCCGGGGACGGCGTCGTCGTAACCCAGGTGGTGCCCTTCCCGCGCGACACGTCGATCCCGGTCGTGGCGCAATATCAGGCCGCCCTCAGGGAAGTCGATCCCACGGCGGAACCGGGATTCGTGTCGCTCGAGGGATACCTTGCGGGGCGCCTCGTGGTGCAGGTGCTGCGCGAGGTTGGCGAGTCCGATCAGGGTCCTCCAACGCGCGAGGCCTTCCTGAGGCGCCTTGAGGAAGCCGGCCCGATCGATCTGGACGGCTTCGTGGTCGAATACGGGCCAGGCGACAACCAGGGGTCCGACGCAGTGTTCCTGACCGTGATCAGACAGGGCCGGTTCGTTTCCGTCAACGGACTTTCGCGATGAGTTCATCCGAGATGAAGACGCTCGATCATCGGGTGCATTCCGCATTCGAGTGGATACTGGAGCGATTGCCCAGCCGCCTCGGCGACCGGGTCCGCGAGGCGAGCGGGGGCCGCTTCGGCATCGGGAGCCAGGTGGTTGTGGGGCTGGGAGGCGGGGTCGTGCTGACCATTGGCGCCATCGTACTCGCACTGATCCTGATGAGCGTCGTGAATTCGCAGCAGAGCGAGGTGACGGAAGCGCACATGCCCGCACTGGTGGCGGCATTCGAAGTCGCGCAGCAGAGCACCGAACTGGTGCGGGCGTCGCCTCGTCTTCTGGCGGCCACGAGTCCTGAAGTGCTCGACGAGGTGATGATCGAAGTCAGCCGGCAGGAGCGGGAACTGAACAGCCGGATTGCGCTGATCGCGGAGGCGGAGGGCGGGGAAGGGAATCAGGGAGAGATCGAGGCCATGGTCGAGCCGCTGGTCGCCAGCCTGGTGGGGAGCATCGACCAGATACACGAGTCGGTGCTTCGCCGGATGACCGCGCGGGAGCGGCTGGAGGAACTCGAAACCCAGCTGGCCGCCGCGGGCCAGGCATTGCAACTCCTGCTCGAGGAGGAGATCGACGATCAGGAGTTCTTCATGTACACCGGACTGCGGGCGCTCAACGAAGCACCCGCTCCGGTGTCGCAGCGCAGGACGGAAGCCGAACTGGACCACTACCAGGGTCTTCTGAACTTCAAGGCGTATCAGAACGAAGCCGGAGCGCTGATTGCCCAGGCCATGACGGAAGACGACCCGGAAGTGCTGCTGGCAAACCGGGAAAGAGTGGAGGCCGCGGTCGGAGATGTCGAAGGCGCGCTCCCCATAATCAGGCCCCGTGTGCGCGCACAGCTGCAGGAACAGGTCGACGAGCTGAAGGATCTCTATCAGTCATCCGATGGTGTCTTCGAGACCCGAGGCCTGGAGCTTGCAGAAGACGGGCGGGCGGCCCAGCTGGTTACCCGCAACCAGCAGACCACCGCCGAACTCGTCAACCAGGTTCAAACGCTCGTGGGCGACGCCGAATCCTCGGCACGAGACGCTGCGAACCGCTCGGGCACGCTGGTTCAGCTGGGTGTCTGGTTCCTGCTGATCGTCACCTTCCTCACCATCGCCGCGGCATTTGTGGCATGGAAGTTCTTCGGCGAGCGGTTGCTCGTCCGCATGGGCGTGCTGTCGAGCGCCACCCGTCGCATGTCCAAGGGAGACCTTGAAGTACAGGTGGAGATCGAGGGCAACGACGAACTCACGGACATGGCGGGCGCCCTGGAGGTTTTCCGGCAGCACGCTGTCGAGGTGCAGCGCCTGAATCTGGTCGAAAAGCTGGCCGACGAAGTTCAGGCCAAGAATGCGGAGCTGGAGGATACCCTCGACAACCTGCGGCGCACGCAGCAACAGGTGGTCAAGCAGGAGAAGCTTGCTTCGCTGGGGGCGTTGACCGCGGGCATCGCCCACGAGATCCGGAACCCTCTGAACTTCGTGAACAACTTCGCGGCGCTGTCCTCCGAACTTATCGAGGAGTTGCGGGAGGAGCTGAAGGCGGACGACAACGGAGGCGGGGAGTTGGACCGGGAGTTCATAGCCGAGATCCTCGACGACCTGGATACCAACGTTGTCAAGGTGAACGAGCACGGCTCGCGGGCCAACAGGATCGTCGAGGGGATGCTGGCGCATTCCAGGGACGAAGCGGGCGAACTGGAACCGGTCGAGATCAACGTACTGGTCCAGGAATATGCCAAGCTCGCCTACCACGGCATCCGCGGCACCGACTCCTCATTCAACGTGGACATGGTGTACGAGTTCGATGCGAACGCGGGCGAGGTGGAGGCGATCGCCCGAGATCTCAGCCGGGTGTTTCTCAACATCGTGACAAACGCCTGCCACGCGACGCACGCGCGCAGGATCGAGGGCGAGGAGCCGGGCTACCTGCCTGCGGTCACCGTCAGGACCGAAGGGCGCGACCGCGAAGTGTGCATTACCGTGCACGACAACGGGACCGGCATTCCGCAACACGTCCTCGACAGAATCTTCGACCCCTTCTTCACCACGAAGTCCGGAACACAGGGCACCGGGCTGGGACTCTCGATATCCCACGAAATCGTCCAGGAGCACGGGGGCAAGATCGAGGTCGATACCGTGCCCGGGGAGTTCACGGAATTCAAGATTACGCTGCCACGGAAGAGCTACGCTTCCGTGCACGCCTCCTGACGGTCCTCACTTGACCGCCGCCGTGCGGGCTCGTCTGTCCGCTTTTCGCCCGCGAAGGGCCGAGTTTCGCGACCTCGTCATGCTCGCGACCCCCGTGGCCGTCGTTCAGATGGGCCTGCTGTCCCAGGGGCTGGTGGACACAGCGATGGTCGGCAGGGTGACAGCAGTCGAACTGGGCGCCGTGACCCTCGGCAACGTCTACTTCTTCAGCGTGGCGGTGTTCGGTATGGGGCTTCTCTTCGCCCTGGACCCCCTCGTCTCGCAGGCGTTCGGGGCGGAGGACCACGACGAGATCGCGGCATCCATACAGCGGGGACTCCTGCTGAGCGTCGGACTTGCCGCGGTCACCTCGGCGCTGCTCGCCCTCGCGGAGCCGATCTTCGTGCTCCTGAGGCAGCCACCGGAGGTGGTCCCGGTCGCAGCCGGATACACGCATGCGCTGATCCCCGGAATGCTGCCGTTCTACGGGTTCATCGTCTTTCGTCAGACGTTGCAGGCCGTGGGCCGCGTGGCGCCGGTCGTCTGGACGATCGTCCTGGCGAATCTGCTCAACGCAGCCGCCAACTGGGTGCTGATCTACGGCAACCTCGGGGCGCCGGCCATGGGTGCCGTGGGCTCGGGATGGGCCACCGCCATCTCCAGGTGGTTCATGTGGCTGTGTGCGCTCTGCCTCGGGTGGCGCCTCCTGGTACCATACCTGCGGCACCTGCGGCGCGACGTGTTCCAGTTGGGCCCGCTACGCCGGATCTTGCGCCTCGGTTCGCCGATCGGGCTTCAGTTGTTCATGGAGTTCGGCGCTTTCGGGGCGATCGGTATAGCCATGGGCTGGTTGGGCACCAACGCGATCGCGGGCCACCAGATCGCGCTCAACCTTGCGGCCTTCGCCTTCATGATTCCTCTGGGGATTTCCCAGGCGGCGGCCGTGCTCGTCGGCAGGGCGGTCGGCAACGAGAACCCGGACCGCGCGCGGAGGTCGGGCGGGGGCGCGGTCCTTCTGTGCTGTCTGGTCATGACCGCGACCGCCGCGATCTTCCTCGGTCTTCCAGGGTTTCTGGCCAGGCAGTTCACCACCGACGCGAGCGTGGCCGCCGTGGCCGCGGCGCTCATTCCCGTTGCCGGGATGTTCCAGCTGTTCGATGGCCTGCAGGTGGTGTGCACGGGCGCGCTGCGCGGGGTCGCCGACACGCTGCGGCCGATGGTCTACAATGTGCTGGGCTTCTGGCTCTTCGGCATTCCGTTGAGCCTGTGGCTCGGATTCGGCCGCGATATCGGTCCTGTCGGTTTGTGGTGGGGTCTTGCGGCCGGGTTGGGCGCGGTAGCGGTCCTGCTGCTCTGGCGGCTATGGATCCGATTCCACGGGCCACTGGTCCGCCTTCACGTCGCACGCGGGATGCCCCCCTGAATCCAGCTGAAAAATCTGGCTAGAATTCGCCTACGAATCCGATCTCGGTCTCGAGTTCGTAGCCGGTCTCGCGAAGGACCGTGGAGCGGGCAAGTTCAATCAGGGTCAGCACCTCGGTCGCGGTTGCGCCCCCGAGGTTCACGATGATGTTCGCGTGTTTGTGGAAGATCGCGGCTGCCCCGTGAACATGGCCCTTGAGGCCACATTCGTCGATCAGGCGACCCGCCCCGATCCCGTCGATCTTCTTGAAAATCGACCCTACGCAGGGATAGAGCCACAGATCCGGATGCCGTTCCTCACGCCACGCCAGGTTCTCCCGCATCACGCGCCTCAGTTCCGCGGTGGGCGTCGGCTCGAGCTTGAGGTTCACGTCCAGAACAAGGTCGCCCGTGTCGTGGATGACGCTGTAGTCGTATCCGAACCGAAAATACTCGGTTCCGACCGTGCGTATCTCGTTACGGGGCGTGAGAATGGTCGCCCCTTCCATGACTTCGTCCCAGAAGACCGTGCGCTCGCGCTCGGGCGCCGGCGAGAGGAAGTGCAGATTCTGCCATACCGCGCCGCCGACAGTGCTGGGAATGCCCACGAAGTGATGAATGCCGCCAAGCCCCCTTGCCACGGTCGCGTTGATCAGGTCGGGGAAGGTATCGAGCCCGGCTCCGGCGGTGACCCTGCCACCTGGCTCGAAGGTCACGCCGGAGATGTCGCACCTCACGACCACTCCCCGGAATCCGTGATCACCGACGAGGATGTTCGCCCCTCGCCCCAGAACGAAGCAGGGGATGCCCATCTCGCGGGCCGTCGACACGGCCAGGCACAACTCGTCGGCGGAGCGCGCCCGGTAGAAGAGGTCCGCGGAGCCTCCGATTCCGAAAGTGGTCAGGGGCGCCAACGGCACGTTGCGGCGAACCCGCTCGGGGTCCACGGCAAACCGGAAGCGTTCGAGAATTGTGGAGTCCGTGAGCAGTGCCAAGTCTATTGCCCGGGTGCGAGGTAGTCACTTGGGCGATGAAGAAGTTTCGCCCCTGACGCCCGGGCCGGGCAACATCGGCCGCGTGTTCGATTCCGCACACCTCCGTCCCGATTCCGGTCGCCGGAGAGTGTCCCCTTGAGGGCCATTGGATCCGGTAAGCGTATTTTTGACAGTCACATACGAGTTCAGCTCGAAGGATGGCATGCTTCTTCCACTTGCAGACCCCGAACCGATGGTGTGGCTCCGGCCGGGCTGTCCGGGTGGTGAGGCTGTGTGGTGGGGTGGGCGCGTCCGGTCGGAGCCGAACCCGGTCGGGCGATGCCGCGGCCGATGGGCGGCGGTCCGCGAAGAAACCCTGCGCTGGTCCACAGCGTATCATTTACCAGGCGGGATACCGGCCGCAGTCCTCGGGGTGGGAACCGAACATACATGATCCACGAGCGCCGCGAAGAACAAGCGCCGAAGACGCCCCTGATCAGGCTGGCGTCGCTCAGCAAGGTATTCCATACGGATGAGGTCGAGACCCACGCACTCTCGAACATCACCCTGGGCATCGAACGCGGCGAGTTCGTGTCGATCGCGGGACCGTCAGGCTGCGGCAAGACCACGCTGCTGTCGATCCTCGGGCTGCTCGACTCTCCCACGGGCGGCACGTACTTGCTCGATGGCAAGCCGGTAGAGCGGTTGTCGGCCGCGCAGAGGGCGAGAATCCGCAACCAGTCGATCGGCTTCATCTTCCAGGCGTTCAATCTCATTGGCGATCTGACCGTCTTCGAGAACGTGGAACTGCCCCTGGGCTATCGGGGCATGCCGGGACGGGAACGGCGGCGCAGGATTCGCAGGTCGCTGGAACGCGTAGGGATGGCTCACAGGGTCAATCACTATCCGTCGCAGCTTTCCGGGGGTCAGCAACAGCGGGTCGCGGTTGCCCGCGCCATTGTGGGGAAGCCCCTGATCCTGCTTGCCGATGAGCCGACCGGAAACCTGGACTCGCGAAACGGACACGCGGTGATGAACCTGCTTCATGAGCTTCACGACGAAGGCGCGACGATCTGCATGGTCACGCATGATCCGCGCTATGCTCATTCGGCCGACCGGACCGTTCATCTGTTCGATGGCCAGGTCGTGGATGAGGGGGACAGCCGGGGCGCCCATCAACTGGAGCAGAGCGGCTTCGACATCTGATCGGGACCGGCCGCTGGACGGCAGTGCCGACGCGACCCCATTGCCACCCCGGTCGGTGCAAACAGGCGACACTCCGGCTTACCTTATCCGTGCAGCCAACTTCCGGCTGCCAGGGGCCAACCCGTTCGAAGGACGGCGTAGCGAATGTCTGTTGCGGACAGAAAGATCCGAGTGCTGGTGGCAAAACCGGGCCTGGATGGACACGACCGCGGCGCGAAAGTCATTGCGGCCGCGTTCCGCGATGCGGGCTTCGAAGTCATCTACACGGGCTTGCATCAGACGCCGGAAATGGTGGTTGCCGCCGCGGTCCAGGAAGATGTCGACGTCGTGGCGATGTCCGTACTGTCGGGGGCGCACATGACGCTCTTTCCCAGAGTCCGCGAGTTGCTCGACCAGGATGGTCTGGACCATGTGCTCCTGACCGGTGGCGGGATCATCCCCCGCGACGACGCGGTTTCCCTCGCGCAAATGGGCGTGGGGCGCGTGTTCGGGCCCGGCACGGCTACCGGCGAGGCGATCGACTATATCCGCGGATGGTTCGCCGAGAACGTGGATCCATACTAGTGGCAGCGCCGGGAACGGCGAACGGCGGGGAGCAGCCATGAGCGAACCGGGCCGCCTTGCACGTCTCGGCGGAGAGCTGGAGGAACTCCGAAGCCGTCTGAGGCTTGGCGGCGGCACCGAGAAGATCCGCCGGCAGCGCGACAAGGGGAAGCTGACGGCGAGGGATCGTCTGCATCTCCTGCTCGACCCCGGCGCGACCTGGTTCGAGGTGGGCCTGCTCGTCGCACACGACCGTTACGACGGGAACGCACCCGGCGCCGGTGTCGTGACGGGCGTGGGCGTCGTGGAGGGCACGGAGGTGGTGGTGGTTGCCAATGACGCCACCGTGAAAGCGGGCTCGTGGTGGCCGGAGACCATCGGCAAGATTCTGCGGGCTCAGGAAATTGCCATGCGCTGCCGGATCCCCATCATCTACCTGGTCGATTCGGCGGGGGTCAATCTGCCGTATCAGGGAGGTGTCTTTCCCGGCCAATACGGAGCGGCCAGGATCTTCTACTACAACTCGATCATGCGCCGGTACCTGAAGATCCCCCAGTTCGCGGCGGTGATGGGTCCCTGCATCGCGGGAGGCGCGTATTTGCCAGCCCTGTCCGATGTCATCCTGATGGTCGAGGGCACCAGCTTCATGGGGCTTGGAGGGCCGAATCTGGTAATGGGAGCGACCGGCCAATCCGTCGGTCGCGAGGAGCTGGGCGGCGCCGGCGTCCATACCGGCATCAGCGGGGTCGCGCACTATCGCGTGGCAGATGACGATGCGTGCGTCGCGCGGCTCAGGGAACTCGTGGCGGCGCTGCCGGACAGCATGGGGCATCACAATCCGCCGGCAACCTCGCCGACCCCGGTGCGTCCGGTCGACGACGTGTACCGCGTGCTCCCCGACGATCACCGGCAGCCCTACGACATGGGTGCCTTCCTGGAGGTGTTGCTCGACGAGAGAGGACTGTCGGAATTCCAGCCCGAATACGCAGCCGAGCTGATCTGCGGCACGGGTTCAGTGTCTGGATGCGGGGTCGGCGTTATCGCCAACCGTCGCGGCATGATCCGTGACGGCCGCGAGGGACCGGCGCGCTTCGGGGGAATTGTCTATTCCGAGTCGGCGGAAAAGGCCGCCTATTTCATCGATACGATGAACCGCCACGGCACGCCCCTCATCTTTGTCCAGGATGTTTCCGGATTCATGGTGGGCACCGATGCCGAGCACAGCGGGATCATCCGCGCCGGCGCCCGGTTCGTGGAGGCCATGGCTACCGCGTTGGTGCCCAAGATCGTCCTCACGCTCAATCACGCCTCCGGTGCCGGGTACTATGCGATGGCGGGACAGGGATTCGATCCCGACTTCATCCTTACGCTCCCTACCGGACGCATGGGGGTCATGGAGGGGGAAAGCGCCGTTATCGCGCTCTTCGGAGCCGAACTGGAGCGCCTCAGGGCGGAAGGAAGGACGCCCGATGAGGATCTGAGGGGACGGATGGACGCCGTGCGGGCCGAGTACGACCGTCAGCTGGACGCGACGTACGCGGCCGCAAGGGGGTTTGTGGACGCGGTGGTGCTGCCCGAGGAGATGCGCGAGGTACTAGCGTTGTTGCTGCGTGCGGTGCGCCGCAACCCGGGACCGCATCTCGGGCCATTCGTGCTGCCGCCGGGACTGGGCGGCACGCACCCGTGAGCACTGCGCCCAGCGTGCAACCGACCCCGTCCGCCGGGACTGTACGGACCGTACGGATCGCCAGCGGCCAGGGCTTCTGGGGAGACGACCTCGACGCGCCGGTACGTCAGGTCCGGGGTGGCCGGATCGACTATCTCATGCTGGACTACCTCGCCGAGGTCACGATGTCGATCATGCGGAAGCAGCAGCTGCGGGATCCGGCCGCCGGGTACGCGCGCGACTTCGTGCCCCTGATGGAGAGGATCTTCGACGACTGCGTGGAGCGCGGCATTCGCGTGGTGACCAACGCCGGCGGCGTGAATCCGACCGAGTGTGCGACGGCGGTTGCGGAGGCCGGACGCCGGGCCGGTGCAGAGGGACGGGCGCGCATCGGCGTCGTCACGGGCGACGACCTCATGGACCGCCTCGACGACCTCATCGCGGCCGGGCACGCTTTGGAACACATGGAAAGCGGGGAGCCCCTCGAATCGGTTCGCCCCCTGGTTCGTAGCGCCAACGTCTATCTGGGCGCACGGCCGATCGTGGAGGCACTGGACCGCGGAGCCCTCATCGTCGTCACCGGCCGGTCCACCGATACGGCGCTTACGTACGCGCCCATGGCCTGGGAGTTCGGCTGGTCCTGGGACGCCCACGACCTCCTCGCAAGCGGTGTCGTGGCGGGGCACATCAACGAATGCGGCGCCCAGGCCAGCGGCGGCAACTGCTCGGCCGACTGGTGGGAGATCCGCGACCTTGCGGGGGTGGGCTTCCCGATCATCGAGGCCGGCGCCGATGGCAGCTTCGTGGTCACCAAGCACCCCGGTTCGGGGGGTGTCGTGAACCTGCGCACCGTCAAGGAGCAGCTCCTCTATGAAATGGGTGACCCCACGAGCTACATAACCCCCGATGTCACCGCGGATTTCACCACGATACGCCTTGCACCCGAAGGGAATGACCGGATCAGGGTGCATGGGATTCGCGGCGGGCCTCCCACGCCCTTCCTCAAGGTGTCGGTCGCCTACGCCGCGGGCTACAAGGCGGTGGGCACCCTGGTCTATGCGTGGCCCGATGCGGCCGCCAAGGCACGGTCCGCCGCCAGGATCCTGCGCGAGCGCCTGGACCGGCTGGGCCTCGCCTTCGACCGAGTGCTGGTCGAACTCGTAGGATGGGACGCCACCCACGGACACCTGGTGGGGGAACCGCCGCCGGATCTGCCCGAGGTCCAGCTCCGGGTCGGTGTCCGAGGGCCCGACCGCGCCGCCGTCGAGCGCTTTGCCCGCGAGATCGCTCCGCTGGTTCTGACAGGCCCCCCTGCGGTTACGGGCTTTGCAGGCGGGAGGCCCAGGGTTCAGGAGATCGTCGCCTATTGGCCCGCGCTCATCGACCGGACCGTTGTGGAGCCGCGTCTCAACGTGGACGTTGTCGAGGTATGAGGAGGAGCGCCGCGTGACCGCTCTCCGGAGCACATTCGGGGTCGATCCCCGGGAGGGTACCGCCATTGCCTAGGATACCGTTGCTGGAGCTGGCCCACGCCCGCTCGGGAGACAAGGGGGACACCGCCAACATCGGACTGATCGCTTACGATCCGGTGGACTACCCCCTTATCCTGGAACAAGTTACGGCGGAACGTGTGAAGCATCACTTTGGCAGCCTCGTGCGAGGCGTCGTAGAGCGTTTCGAACTCGACAATCTCTGTGCGGTGAACTTCCTGCTCCACGGCGCCCTGGACGGCGGCGGCACCGTTTCCCTGATGACCGACGCACAGGGGAAGGTGTTCAGCACGGCCCTGCTGCGCATGGAGATCGAGGTCGCGGAAGAGGTGGCGATGCGCGTGGCCGGGCGCGGCCGCCATCCCGGGCGGGAAGAGGGGAGCGCGTCATGAGCCGGTCCGCCGGGGCCCTGACCGTGTCGCGGGAATTCGCTGCGGGTGTAGCCACGTTGACGCTCCAGCGCAGCCACAAGAGGAATGCCCTGAACGCGGCGCTGGTCGGCGAGCTTCGCGCAGCGCTCGCCGAGGCGGACGGGGACGGGTCGGTCCGTGTGATCGCGATCCAGGGTGCCGGTACGGACTTTTGCGCCGGTGCCGATCTCGAGGAGATTGCCGCTTCGCAGACAAGGGGACTCGAAGCGGGTTTGACCGATGCACGACATCTCGGGGCGCTGTTCCGGGAAATACGGCAAGCCTCCAGGCCCGTCGTGGCGATCGTGCAGGGACGGGCATTGGGCGGCGGCTGCGGGCTCGCGACCGCGTGCGACCTGGTTCTGGCCAGCGAGACGGCCACGTTCGGGTATCCGGAGGTCCACCTTGGCTTCGTTCCGGCGCTCGTGATGGCCATGCTGAGAAGGAAGGTGGGCGAGTCGGCCGCGTTCGAACTGGCCGTGCGCGGTCACCGGATCGGTGCGGCGGAGGCGGCCTCGATAGGTCTGGTCACCCGCGTCCTTCCCGAAGAGGGGTTCCGGCCGGCGGTGGACCGGTACCTCCGCGACCTCGCCCGGCGTCCCCCCGGAGCGGTCGCGCTCACGAAGCGCCTGTTCTACGATGTCGAGGGCGCTGACTTCGCCGACGCGATCGCTCGGGGCGCCGAGGTGAACGCCGCCGCGCGGCTGAGCGACGAGTGCCGCGACGGCGTCCGCCGATTCCTGCGCAAGAAGGGGGACTGAGGGACTTCCGATGTTTCGTCCGTCCAGCTACAAGTCCACGGAGCCGGACCGCTTGCTGCCGTGGAAGGTCCGGGCTCTCGTGATCGGGGCCGCACTGGCCTTCGTCGGCATGGGCCTTGATCTGGGCTGGCTCGTCTGGTCCGGAATCGGCGTTCTGGCCCTGGGGTTGCTGCTTCGCTTCCTGCCCGAGCGCGACGACTCCTGACCCGGGCAGCGGGGATGCTGTCCCAACCGGCCATTCCCGCGCCCGCTCTGCCGCGCATCGTTGCCTGGCATGGCAACGGAAGACCACGACTCCCTGGCGCGTTCAGCCCGCGCCACGCTGCGGGCGAAGTTCGGGTTCGACGGGTTCAGGCCCGGACAGGAACGCCTGATCGTCAGCGTCCTGTCCGGCAACGACACGCTCGGGGTGCTCCCCACAGGAGGAGGAAAGACCCTGTGCTACCAGCTCCCCGCCTTCATGTCCGATGGTCTCGTGCTGGTGGTCAGTCCGCTCATCTCCCTCATGAAGGACCAGGTCGACCGCGCGCGTCGCATCGGATTGCGAGCGGCTTCGCTCACCTCCCAGGATCCGAAGGAGGCGCAGCAACGGCACGAACGACAGCTCGGGCAGGGCAGGCTCGATCTGCTCTTCTGTTCGCCCGAGCGCCTCGAAGCGACCCGGCTTCAGGGCATCCTGCGCCGCACGCGGGTCTCGCTGATCACCATCGATGAAGCCCACTGCATCTCGGAGTGGGGTCACGAGTTTCGCCCCGCATTCCGCCGTATCCTGCCGCTCCGGGAGATCGTTCCGTCGCCGGTACTGGCGGTCACCGCCACCGCGACGCCGGCGGTCCGGGACGACATCGTGCGCGTACTCGGCATGACCGATCCCGTGAGGGTCGTCACGTCCTTCGACCGTCCCAACATCCGCTGGATGGTGGCGAAACGCAGACCCGGTCCCGAACGGATCCGTGCCATGGTCGAAGTGGTCCGGCGTGCCCCGCCGGAGTGCGCCGGGCGGGCACTGATCGTCTATGCGCCCACGCGCCGCCTCGTGGTGAGCGTGCGCAGGGCTCTTGCCAGCCGGGGAGTGATCGGAGATGCATATCATGCAGCGCTTCCCGGCGAGGAGCGCCAGGCCGTCCAGGAGCGCTTCATGTCCGGAGCTTCCAACGTCGTCGTGGCCACCTGTGCGTTTGGCATGGGAATCGACCGCGGGGACGTCTGGGCCGTCTTTCACTACGCCTTCCCTGGCTCGCTGGAGAGCTACTACCAGGAAGCTGGACGCGCCGGACGCGACGGCACCGACTCGCTGGCGCTGGGCTTCGTGCATCGGCACGACTGGCGTGTTCCCGAGGCTTTTCTGGAGCGTGCCTACCCGAGGCCGCGGGATGTTCTGTCGCTTCTGCGAAAGCTCCGGGCGTCAGAGCGGGCGAGGCCGGGTTCGCGGGCGCCAGGAGCCCCGGTCCCGGACGCCGGCAGCGTACCGCACTTCAAGTGGCTCATGCGCTCGGGCGCCGTCAGGCTCGACCCGGCGCTGGCCGAGTGGGTGGACACCTGGCCGGACGGTGAGACGGGAGGTCCGCCCCGCGTCCGAGGCCCGTCCGTGGTGCTCACCGGCAGCGCTCCCGACCTGGGGCCGCTCGTCGCTGCGCGGCGCCAGGCCGTGGACCGATTGCGCGCCATGAGGCACTACTGCGGCCGCCGGGGATGCCGGCGAATGGCGCTTTTGCGTTACCTTGGAGAGGTGCCCGGCTGGCGATCATGCGGCTCGTGCGACAGATGCGAGCGTGGCTGGGGCCTGCGGTCCTGAAGATTGGCCAGCCCGAAAACAGCTCTTTTTCCTTGCTCGATGTTCCCATATCTGGATCGCGGTCATATCAAACTTCAGGCCGACGTGCGCCGTTTTGCGCTCGAGGCCATCGCACCGGTCGCCCGGGAGTTGGACGAGACCGGCCGCTTTCCCTGGGACAACGTCAAGGCCATGGCCGAGCGCGGCTGGTTCGGCATTCCCGTGCCGCGGGAGTTGTCCGGGATGGGGCTCGACTATCTCAGCTACGCCCTCGTCGTCGAGGAGCTTGCCCGCCACGACGCCAGTCACGCGATCACGGTCTCCGCGCACACGACCTTGGGGACATCGCCGATCCTCGCGTTCGGGTCGGATGCCCAGAAGGAGCGATTCATACCTCTGCTGGCCTCCGGACAGGTGCTGGGCGGCTTTGGGCTCACCGAGCCCGGTGCCGGGTCGGACGCCTCCGGCACCCGGACAAGAGCGGTCGCGATGGACGGCGGCTACAGCATTACGGGCAGCAAGATCTTCATCACCCACGCGGGCGTGGGCGAGATCTTCGTCGTCACTGCGGTCACGACGCCGGGTGAAGGTCACCGCGGAATCACCAGCTTCATCGTATGCAAACCGACCATCGACCCGGCCGAGCCGGCACGAGTGGGCGTGGGACACCGTCCCGAACTGCCCTATTCGGCCGGTGTGACTCCGGGCGCCAGGGAAGACAAGCTTGGCTGGCGGGCCTCGGACACCCGGGAACTGCACTTTCAAGACGCCTGGGTCAGCGAGGACCAGCAGCTGGGAGCCGAGGGCGAAGGCTTCGCGAACTTCATGCGTACGCTCGATGCCGGCCGTATCGGCATTGCCGCGCTCTCGCTCGGAATTGCTCAGGGGGCCCTGGACGAGGCCGTCCGCTACACGAGCCGCCGGCGTCAGTTCAAGCGACCCGTCTGGGATTTCCAGGACATCCGCTTCTCGCTGGCCGAGCTCGCAACCGGTGTCCAGGGTGCCCGGCACCTGACCTATCACGCGGCCTGGCTCAAGGAACGGGGCCTCCCGTTCGCGAAGGAAGCCGCCATGGCCAAACTCACCGCGTCCGAGTTGGCGGCAAAGTCGGCTCGGGTAGCGGTGCAGGCGCTCGGGGGCGCGGGCTACACCACCGATCACCCGGTCGAGCGGATGATGCGCGATGCGAAGGCCTGCGAAATCGGCGAGGGCACCAGCGAAATCCAGAAAACCGTAATCGCCCGGCATCTCGCGCGGGAGTACGCCTCATGATGCGCCCGGCAGGTTCGGGCCCGTGGGCGCTCCCGGCGATGCCGCGACGAATTCATGATCCGTGGTTCGGAGACGTTTCTGCCGAGCCTGGTCGCCGGTTTGCGTACTGCGCCCGACCGTGGCGGGTACGTGGCCGGGACGGGCCGGACAGGCGTCGGCCGATCGCGGATACACCGTGGGAGAGAACAATTGAAGAGAGAAATCCTGATCAGCACCTCGGACGAGGAGTCCTGGGTCGCGATCACCGAGAACGGCGCACTTGCCGAACTCATGTTCGACCGGCCGGATCAGGGCCGGCTCGTTGGTGACATCTTTCTCGGCCGTGTCGAGTCGGTACTTCCCGGCATTCAGGCCGCTTTCGTAGACATCGGCGAGGAGAAGGCGGCGTTCCTGCACGCGGCGGACCTCGCGAGACCCGCAGAGAACGGCGAGCCCGGCAACGGCGGCGTACGGCGCGGGCGGGGAAGGGACCGTAGTTCGCCTCCCATCCAGGAGGTCCTGACCAGGGGGCAGATCGTCCTCGTCAAGGTGACCAAGGAGGCGATCTCGACGAAGGGTCCCCGGGTCACCACCGAGATATCGTTGCCCGGGCGCTTCCTTGTCTACATGCCCGAGACCGACCACGTGGGCGTGAGCCGCAAGATCGAACACCGGCGTGAGCGCGGCCGACTCCGAGGCATGGCCAGGGCGGTCGTCGAGGACGGTTCGGGGGGAGTGATCGTGCGCACCGCGGGTGAAGAGCTGACGCAGGAGCGATTGGAGAAGGAGTATCACCACCTCCGCAAGCAGTGGCGGTCGATCCGGAAGAAGGCGGACAGGTCCGACGCCCCCGCGCTGCTCCACGCGGAGGCGAAGCTGATTTCCGGGGTGATCCGGGACCTCTTCACCAACCGCTTCGACGGTGTCACGGTGGACAACCAAAACGTCTATCGGCAGATCGTCCAGTATGTCCGGACCTTCGATCCCGATCTCCTCGATCAAGTCCAATACTATGCGGGCGAGGCGCCCCTCTTCGATCACGCGGGCATAGAGGCGGACATTCAGCGCGCCTTCCACCGCAAGGTCGACCTTCCCTCCGGCGGGCACGTGATCATCGAGCAGACGGAAGCCCTGGTGTCCGTGGACGTCAACACCGGACGGTTTACCGGCAAGAAGAAGAAGGATCCGGAGCAGACGATTCTGAAGACCAACCTGGACGCCGCCCGCCAGATCGCGGCGCAGCTCCGCCTGCGCGATATCGGCGGCATCATCGTCATCGACTTCATCGACATGGAGTCGCAGGAGAACCGGGACAAGGTCCTGCAGGAACTCCGAACCTGTCTGGGGCGGGACCGGGCGCGCACCCGCACGTGGGAAGTGTCGGACCTCGGGCTGATCGAAATGACCCGGCAACGCGTCCGCCCGTCGCTTCTGCAGTCGCTTACCGAGCCCTGCGGGGCGTGCAACGGCACCGGACACGTGTGGACACCCACCTCGGTCGTCAGGGAAATCGAGCGCTGCGTGAGAAGGGCCGCCGCTGCGGGGGAGAAGCAGGACATCCAGGTGCGGGTCCATCCGGAAGTCGCGCTGCAGGTCATGGAGTTCGAGCCCCAGTTTCTGCGGAAGCTCGGGCGGCGGACCCGGCTGCGCCTGGATCTGCAGGACGACCCGCTCATGCGTCACGACGAGTTCCGGCTCCTTGCGGGGCGCGCCCAATCGGATGTGACGGCGAAGTACAGGGCGGCCTAGCGGCTTGCCTTCCACAGTCGGCCGGGAGTTTCGTGCCGCCCGGAGGTGTCGCCCACCGAGGTTGACCTTGGGGGCCCGTCTGAACAGCTTTAAAGGCTGCCCCGCGTAGGCCAGGCAGTTTTTCGTCGACTAACAACCAACGATGGATCCGCAAATGTTCGCTGTATTCAGGACGGGCGGCAAACAGTTTCGCGCCGAACCGGGTGCTACGCTGCTGATCCCCACGCTGGACGCCGAGCCAGGGGCGACCGTGACCTTCGAGGAGGTGCTGTTGGCGTCGGAGGGGGGCGAGGGGGGAGAGGTCTCGGTGGGGGCGCCCCTGTTGGAGGGCGCGAAAGTGACCGCGGAGGTCGTGGCGCACGACCGCACGAAGAAGATCACGGTGTTCAAGCGCAAGCGTCGCAAGGGCTACCGGCGGAAGCAGGGACACCGTCAGGGCTTCACGGTCGTGCGCGTGGCCGACATCGCGGTATAGGAGGATTCAATGGCTCACAAGAAAGGCGTCGGGTCGTCCCGCAACGGACGTGACAGCAACCCAAAACGTTTGGGCGTAAAGCGTTACGCGGGTGAGCGGGTATTGGCCGGCCACATCCTGGTCCGCCAGCGCGGGACACGCTTCCACCCGGGCAACAACGTGGGCAGAGGGAGGGACGACACCCTGTTCGCCAAGGCCGACGGGATCGTGAAGTTCGAGAACCTCCGACGGCGCCGGGTCGTTTCGATCTACGACGACACCCGCTAACGGGTCCTCCGGGCCTGGGCGGCGCAGAGTTTCGAGCGGGTCCCGAAAAGAAAAAGCTTGCGCTTTTCCGATCCGTGTATTAAAGTGGTTTCCCCGAGGTGGAGGAGACGGGCCGCAAGGAACGGAGCCGAAGCAGCGGGGAGGGTCTCGAAAAGGCCGTTGAAGGGGGGAAACCCCCGGGAGATGGAACCAGGCGAGGTCCGAAGCGCCGAGGGCGCCGGAAACGGGGTTCGAGGCGGGCGCGGTCTCTGGTTCGGCGGAGATTGCGACGGCTGCAGGGTCGCTGGAAGCAGCCGAAGTCCCTGGGAACGGGGGACGGCCCGGACGGTGGAGACGCCGGAAGGGTGAAGAGACGGAGGACCGGCCGTAGCACATGACGGCGCCGAAACGGAGCCCTCTGGACTCGCCAGCGAACGAAGCCCCCGAGCGGGTAGTGTGCTGCCCGCCGGGGGCTTCCTTTATTTGGTCGGTTCGTCCGAGGTGAACTGCCGAGTTCGCGCAGATGCGATCACCTTCCAGATCAGATCGCGCACCAGTTCCTCGTCCACTCCCGAGTCCCTTGCCAGAACGGCCGCCCTCCGCACCACCGCCGCTTCGCGCTGCGGATCGGTGACGGGCAGTCCCTGTCGTTTCTTCAGGCCGCCGATCCGGGTCACCAGGTCACGGCGCCGGGCGAGGACCTCGATCAACTGCCGATCACATTGGAGTACTGCATCGCGCAACCGCGCCATCTCGTCGCTTTCGGCCCCGGGAGGACCGCCGTGGGGCTCCTCGTGTCCCGTACGTGTCTCGCCGCTAGACATTGACGTACGAGTCGACATGTTCCGGGTCCTGAGCCTTCCCGAACAGGCTGACAGCCAGCAGAACGGGGATGTGGACCACCAGCCCCAGGATACCCTCGTGCATCCCGAACGGCTTGAGTTCCGGAAACCGGAAGAAGAACACGGATACCGCCGACCCGGCCACCAACCCCCATGCGACACCGGCTGTGGTGGCCCGTTTCCAGTACATGGCGGACAGTAGCGAGGGCATGAACTGGGCGATAATGCCGTATGAAGCGAGCAGGAGATCCACCAGGGAGAACCGCTCCACCAGCGCGAACAGGTAGGCCACCGCACCGACGGCCACAACCAGCACTCGCATCAGCAGCCTCTGTGCCCGGTCCGTGAGCCTTGTGAAGGGCTGCACACCGTCCTGGACGGCTACCGAAGCGGCGCCGTGAAGCAGGGCGTCTCCGGTGGACATGGAGGCGGACAGCGCTCCCGCGCAGAACAGGCCGACCACGAGTGCGGGCAAGTCGGAGCGCAGGATCAGGAAGGGAAGGATGAAGTCGGACTGCTCCGGGGACTCCGGGAACATCACGCCCGCGAATCCGATCAGGAAGACGGGGATGAGGAACAGCTGAAAGGTGGGGAAAAGGATCACGGTCCGGCGAATCGTGGCATCGCTTCGGGCCGTGTAGGCCTTCATGAACAGGTGCGGCCACATGGTCAGCCCGATCGCGCTCGCGAGGATTGCTGTAGAGTACGCTCCCCAACTCCATGGTTCGCCGCCGCCATCCAGCCCGGGGAGGGACAGCAGTTCGGGGCGGTTGGCGAGGATCTGTTCGAACATGGGACCGACGCCGCCGTACAGCCGGTTCGGAAGATAGATGCCGAGCGCCCAGGCGATGCCGACCATGAAGACGCCCTGGAAAGTGTTCGTCCACCCAACCGCGGAAACGCCGCTGGTGAGCACATAGAGGAGGACGATGCCGTAGGCGAGGGCCGCGCCTGCCGCGAGCGGTACGGCACCGTCGGTGACCGCCTCGATCACAATGCCGGCGCCGCGCATCTGGATGGTGACGTACGGAACGAACGCCGCCAGGGTTAGAACAGCCATGACCGCCGACAGGGTCCGGGACGGAAAGCGGCCCACGAGGAGCTGTGCCTGGGTGACGAACCCGAACCGCCGACCCAGCGCGGCCGCCTTGGGGCCCATCGCGTACCACGGGGCCATTCCCAGCACCCCGTAGGTCAGGATGTAGAAGGCGGCCGCGCCACGGGAGTAGGCCCACCCCGGGCCTCCGAGAAAGGCGAAGGCGGAGAAGACGGTGGCGCCGGTGATGAAGTACATGACCAGGAGGCCGAAGTCCCGGTCGCCCGCGACAAAGCCCTGGACGCTCCGGGACGCCCGCCTGCCAGCCACGACTCCCACGCCGAGCGTTACCGCGAGGTACGCGAAGATGATGACGGTGATGAGGGTTGACTGGTCCATCACTCGTCATCCGACCGGGCGCGCGCCGCGTCGAGCCGCCACAGCACGAACAGGCTTCCGAGCACCCAGAAGGCGGCCCAGGCCATCTGGCGCGGCAGGCCCAGCACGAATGGATCGGGGGTGTTCACGAGTGCCTGCACCGGCCAGGTCACGGCGGCCGCGAAGGCGATGTGGTAGATCCAGGCGATGCGTTGCCAGTGGCGCAGGGTCATGTACGGGCGCGCGTCCAGGTTATGTGGTCGGGTTCGCAGGCTGATGCGGTCGAGTCGCGGACCCGGCCTCCGATTCTATCGCGGCTGCGGCGTGGGGGCGAGAGGCAGTCGCCCGGAGCGGCTTGCGGGACCCGGCCCTGGTCCGCCGGGAGAACCTGGTCTGCCTGGAAAACCTGGGCTACCTGGAAAACCTGGCCCGGCGCTTTTCCACGAAGGCCCTGACGCCCTCGCGACCGTCCTCCGATGCAAAGGCCTCGAGAAACAGCTCCTTTTCGGCCGCCAGGCCATCCGACAGGTGCCGTTCACCAGCTTCGCGCACCGCCTGCTTGACCAACCGCAGCGTAACCGGGCTCCAGCGGGCCATCCGGGCGGCGATGCGGCGGGCTTCGACGACGTGTTGCCCCTCCGCAACGAGGAACTCCACGAGGCCGATCCGGTGGGCCTCCTCTGCCTCCACAAAGTCGCCGCACAGGCCGATCCGCATGGCCTGCCCGGGCCCCACCAGCCGCGCGAGCCGCTGGGTGCCGCCGGCGCCGGGGATCAGGCCGAGGCGAATCTCGAACTGACCGAAGCGGGCCGTCGTGTCGGCGACCCTCAGGTCGCACGCCAGGGCGAGTTCGTTGCCGCCCCCGAGGCAGAAACCGTGGACGGCGCAGATCACCGGCTTCGGGAACTCGGCGAGCGCGTCGTAGACTCGCCGCTTCCTGTATACCTCACGCTGCTCGTCCGGGGTGCGGGCGGCGAACTCGCTCACGTCGGCGCCGGCGACGAACGCCTTGTCCCCGGCTCCGCACAGAATGGCGACCTTCACGTCGCCGCGGTCGGCGATGGCATCGAAGACCTCGGTCAACTCCCGGCGCACCGTCTCGTTCAGCGCATTCAGCTTCTCGGGCCGGTTGATCGTGACCTCCGCGATCCCGGCGTCCACGGAGAGCAGGACGTGTGCGTGGCTCATGCTGGACCGCAGTGCTTCACGGTTCGGTGTCCCAATCGTAAAACCCCTTTCCCGTCTTCTTTCCGAGCCTGCCCTCCGCCACCATCTGCTCGAGGAGGGCGGGTGGCCGGAAGGCCTCGGATTTCAGGGTTGCGTGGAGATAGCGGGCGATTCCCAGACGCACGTCCAGTCCCACGAGATCCGTCAGCCGCAGCGGGCCCATGGGATGGCGGTATCCGAGCACCATCGCCTTGTCGATGTCGGTCGGAGACGCGACTCCGGCTTCCACCATGCGCATGGCTTCGAGTCCCAGGACAACGCCCAGCCGGGACGAAGCGAAGCCCGGCGAGTCTGCCACGACGATCGGCTCCTTCCCCAGTCCCTTCGCGAACGCCAGGCAGCGACCCACGACGGCGGCGTCGGTATCGTCGCCCCGTACCACCTCGACGAGCGCCATGATGTGCACCGGGTTGAAGAAATGGAGCCCGAGGAAGCGTTCCGGCGCCGGCAGCCCGGCACCGATCCGGGTCACGGCAAGGGAGGAGGTGTTGCTGGCCAGGATGACCTCGCCGGACACGGCCTCCGCCACCTCGCGGAATATCCCCCGCTTCAGCTCCATCACCTCCGGCACGGCTTCGATCACCAGGTCCGCGCCCTCGACTGCCTCGGTCAATCCGGCGGTTCCGGTCAGGCGCCTCCACGCCGCGTCGCGGCTGGCCACCGCCACCTTGCCCAGGCGCACGCCCTTGTCCAGAGTGGCCCCGATTCGGGCCAGGGCGCGGTCAAGCTGTCCCGGGTCGACATCCTGGAGAACGGTCTCGTGGCCCGCCAGAGCGCAGACCTGGGCTATTCCGTGCCCCATCGTGCCGGCTCCGATGACCGCCACCTTACCGATGCCGTGGTCCGACATTCAGCCGCGCTCCACCACGGCCGCGATCCCCTGGCCCACGCCGATGCACATCGTGGCCAGTCCCAGCTGCGCGTCGCGGCGGACCATCTCGTGGACCAGCGTGGTCAGTATGCGGGCTCCCGAGCACCCGACCGGGTGGCCCAGGGCGATGGCCCCGCCGTTCACGTTCACGGTATTCGGGTCGAGCGCCAGTTCCCGCATGCACGGGATCGCCTGGGCCGCGAAGGCCTCGTTCAGCTCCACGAGGTCCAGATCTCGCGCCGAGGCGCCCACCCCCTGCAGGCACCGGCGCGTCGCCGGAACCGGACCGATTCCCATCCGGTGGGGCTCGACGCCCGCCACGGCGGCCCCGCGAACGGTTGCCATGGGCCGCAGCCCCCGGGCGCGCGCGGTCTCGCCGTCGACGACCAGCATCGCGGCCGCCCCGTCGTTGATCCCCGACGAATTCCCCGCGGTCACGGTGCCGTCCCGCTCGAATACGGGACGCAGCCGCGCCAGGGCCTCGACGGTGGTTCCCGGTCGGGGGTGCTCATCGTAGGTCATGACGACCGGCTCCCCACGCCGCCTCGGCACGATAACCGGCACGATCTCCGGATCGAAGCGGCCGGCGTCGACTGCGGCCGCCGCCCTCGTCTGGCTGTTCGCGGCAAAGGCGTCCTGCTCCGCCCGACTCACGCCGAACTCGCGCGCGACCACCTCGGCCGTCCGCCCGAGGGCGATCGTCCAGTCGTCGGGGAGGCGCGGGTTTGCGAAGCGCCACCCCAGGACCGTGTCCGCCATCTCGGGCACGCCCCGCACGTAGCCGCGCTCCGGCTTCAGCATCACGAAGGGGGCCCGGCTCATGGACTCCACGCCACCGGTGATGAACGCAGTGCCTTCGCCCGCCCGGATCGCGTGGACGGCGCTGACCACAGCCTGCAGCCCCGATCCACAGAGACGGTTGACCGTTTGCCCCGGGACCTCGACGGGCAGACCGGCGCGCAGCAGCGCCATGCGAGCGACGTTTCGGTTGTCCTCGCCGGCCTGGTTGGTGCACCCGAAGATCACGTCGGCCAGTTCCGAGGCGGGGAAGCGCGTGCGGTCGAGTAGCGCCTGGATGGTGATCGCGGCCAGGTCGTCGGGGCGCACGGGCGCGAGCGTGCCTCCATGCCGGCCGATCGGCGTGCGCACCGCGTCGACGATCCATGCCTCGCGCATGCCGGTCGACTATCCGTCCGCGGATAATGCCGGGGGGACTGTGTCCACGGGCTGCCTATCCGTCCAGCGCCACCCAGACGCTCTTGAGGTGGGTGTACTTCTCGAGCGCGGAATGGAAGCCGAGGTCGCGCCCGAAGCCGCTCTGCTTGTATCCCCCGAACGGCGAGGCGGGCGAGTACTGGTTGTAGGTGTTCACCCAGACGGTGCCGGCATCGATCGCTCCGGCCAGGCGGTGGGCCTTGCCGATGTCGCGGGTCCAGACGCCCGCCGCGAGGCCGTACAGCGAGTCGTTGGCCTTCCGGATCGCGTCGTCGACGTCGTCGAAGGGAATGACCGCGGCCACCGGCCCGAAGATCTCCTCGCGGGCGATCGACATCTGCGGGTCCACATCGCGGAACACGGTGGCATGCACGAAATGCCCGCGGCCGTTGACCCTCGTCCGCTCACCCCCCGCGACCAGAGAGGCACCGTCGCGCCGTCCCGCCTCGATGTACCCCATGACGCGGTCCAGTTGCGCCTCGCTCACGATGGCTCCCAGGCGCGTCGAGGAGTCCATGGGGTCGCCCACGGTGGCGCGGGCGGCGCCCGCCTGGAGCCCGGCGACGAATTCGTCGTGAATCCGGGACTCGACGAGGATGCGGCTGCCCGCCGCGCACACCTCGCCCTTTCCGTAGAAGATCCCCGACGAGGCGCCCTTGAGCGCACCACGGAGGTCGGCGTCCGCGAAGACGATGTTGGGGGACTTGCCGCCCAGCTCGAGCGAGACCTTCTTCAGCGTGTCGGCGGCCTCGCGCATGATGATCTTGCCTACCTCGGTCGATCCGGTGAACGAGATCGCGTCCACGCCCGGGTGCCGCACCAGGGCCGCGCCCGCGGTCTCTCCGAACCCGGGCACGACGTTGAGCACGCCCGCGGGGAAACCGGCCTCGGCTGCCAGCTCCCCGAGGCGCAACGCGGTCAGCGGAGTCTCCTCGGCGGGCTTCAGCACCACCGTGTTTCCGCACGCCAGCGCCGGAGCGACCTTCCAGGCCGCCATCGACAGCGGGAAGTTCCACGGGATGATCGCCCCCACCACGCCGACCGGCTCGCGCAGCGTGTAGTTGAGGAATGGCCCGGGCACGGGCACCGTGTCGCCCTGCACCTTGTCGGCGAGACCAGCGTAGTAGCGCAGGGTTTGGGCGACGCTCGGAACATCGATCCGGCGGGCCTCGAAGTAGGGCTTGCCGTTGTCCTGCGTCTCGAGCAACCCGAGTTCGTCCGCATTCGCGTCCACGAGATCCGCGAGCTTCCACAGCAGGCGTGAGCGCTTGTGCGGGTTCATGCGGCGCCAGCCGCTGTCCGCGAACGCCGCGCGGGCCGCCCGGACTGCACGGTCGATGTCCTCCGCGCGCGCTTCCGCGACCTCGGCGATGACCTCTTCGGTGGCGGGATTGGTCGTGGCGAAGGTGCCGCCGTCCTGCCCGTCGACCCACTCGTTCCCGATCCAGAGCCGCGTGCGGATCCCCTCCGCCGTCTGCGTTGCGGACACCGGACGTCAGCTGCCGGAGAAGTCGGGCTTCCGCTTCTCGACGTACGCGTTCAGCCCTTCGGTGGCGTCGCTGCTGGCGAACAGCTGCTGCTGCAGCTCACGCTCGAGCGCCAGCGCGGTCTCGAAGGGGATCTCGGCGCCGGTCTGCACCGACCGCTTGATCAGCCCGACCGCCTTCGAGGCACGGTTGGGAGGACAGAAGGTGCCTGCGTAGTCGACCACCTTCGCCATGAAGTCGTCGTGCGTGGCCGTTTCCCACACCTGGTTGACGATGCCGAGTTCCAGGGCGCGGTCGAACCCGAACGTGCTGCCGGTCGTCATCAGTTCGATCGCGGCGGACTTCCCCACGAGCCGGGTGAGCCGCTGGGTTCCGCCGGTACCGGGCAGGACGCCGAGATTGACCTCCGGCAGTCCGCACATGCTGCGGCCGGCGCGTGCGATCCGCAGGTCGGCTGCCATCGCGATCTCCAGGCCGCCGCCCACGGTGTGACCGTTCAGCGCGGCGATGGTGAGCTTCGGCGTGTGCTCGAGACGGTTCAGCGTCTCGTTGGCGTGGAGGCAGAAGCAGTATTTGAAGCCCGTCGTCACCTTCGAGAGCATGCCGATGTTCGCGCCCGCCGAAAAGAACTTCTCGCCAGCTCCGGTCAGGACGATCACGTGGACGTCGTCGTCGAAACGCGCCCGCAGGATCGCGTCGTCCAGCTGGCGCATCATTTCGTGGGTATAGGTGTTGGCGGGGGGGTCGTCCAGGGTGATCAGGGCGACGCCGTCCGCGGCGGCGGCGTAGCGAACAAGGGTCTTTTCGGACATCGAGATCGATCCTGTGGGGGGTCTGAGAGTGGAGCAAAGATAACACGGGGCTCAAGGAATCCCCGCCTGCCCGTTAGATTAGGCCCATGCATGAAACTGATCTTCCCGTGAACGCCGGACGTGGTGCCAGGCCGCTTGCCTGGTGCGGCATCCGCCGGGGCCCGCGCGTCGTCGTGCTCGGCGTCGGGACCGCGGTACTCGCGGGGTTGTCGAGCGCGTGTCACGAAAGCCTGACGCAGGTCGATTCGCGCGTGGTTGCGCCCGCCACGCGACCGGCGCTCGATATCGCGGGCAGCCTGCCGCGCCTTGCCGATCTGGTGAAAGAGGACATGCGGGGTGCCAGCGAGGCGAAGCTGGATCGCTGGGAGGACTCCTGGAGCATGGCGCTGGCTGCGGGCAGCCGTGTGCGGGCCGGGATATACGGTTCTGCCGAGGGGTGGGACCTGGCGTTCGACACGACCTTGGCCCGGACCGCGCTCGAGGCGATTCACGCAACGATCGCCGGAATCGAGGGCGTTGCGCATCCGTTGCCGCCTCACCTCTCCCGGCAGCTTGCGGAAGCCCGGCGTCTGCTTGGTGCGGCCGAGACTGCGCGGGACGAAGGGGAAGTGACCGAATCGGTACTGGCGACGTTGAAATCCGCGGATGCGCTCCGCGGGACGACACCGCGAATGGTCGCACTGGGACTGGTGGAGTCGGCCGAGCGCGCGCTCGCAGCAGCCGCGCAGGAGGCGCCGGACTCGGGGCCGACGGGCCACGCACGCGCACGCCGCCTCACGGAGTGGGCGCGGTCGGCTGTCGATACGGGGGACTACGAGATGGCCATTCAGCGCGGCTACTATGCCTGTCGGCTGCTGGGTGTCGACATTCGGTGACGGCCCGTAGCGGGGCGACTGCCGATGTTGGAGGGAGCGCGTGCCGCGCCCCGGACGTAGATTGTTCCTGGCGCGTCGCACGTAACCCATGATGAATGCGTGTGTGCCGAGAGTTCCGGGCTGCGAACGTCCGGAGCAACGGGACGCATTGACCACCCCCGAATGGAGAGTCACTCCGACCGCGATGGAATGAGCGCCATGGACAGATCCTATACGGAAAGACCCGGACGGGCCGCCGCGTCCGCTATCGTCCTGCTTTGCCTTTCCGCCGTTGCCACCGCAGCCGCCGCCCAGGAACACGTGGTCCGGGTGCCGGTTTCGGGCACCGTCGAGATGGGTCTTGCCCCGTTCATCGAGCGCACCATTGAGGAGGCCGAGGCGGCCGGAGCCGCCGCGGTCATCCTCGAAATCGAGACGCCCGGCGGGCGTGTGGACGCAGCGGAACGGATCACCAGCGCGATCAGCCGCGCGGAATTGCCGGTCTACGCCTACGTGAACCTGCACGCCTACTCGGCGGGAGCGATGATCGCCCTGGCGACCGAGCGCGTGTTCATGAGAGACGGTGGCGTCATGGGCGCGGCGACGCCGGTGGACGGGAGCGGCACCAAGGGTTCGGAGAAGATCGTGTCGGCCATGCGGGCCCGGATGCGCGCGCTTGCGGAGGCGCGTGGTCTCGACCCGGCCGTCGCCGAGGCCATGGTGGACGAGCAGATTGCGATCGACGGCGTTGTGGACGAAGGAAGGCTGCTCACATTGACCACCAGCGAGGCGGTTGCGCTCGGCTATGCGACGGCCGTGGACGATTGGGCCGACCTGTTGGAGGTGCTCGAACTGGAGCAGGCTCCGGTGAACGAGGCCACCGTCAACTGGGCCGAGCGCCTGGTTCGTTTTCTGACCAACCCGGTGATCGCTCCCTTCCTCCTCTCCCTGGGCTTTCTGGGATTGATTGTCGAAATCAAGACCGCCGGCTTCGGCCTTGCCGGGATCGCGGGACTGCTGTCGCTGGCGATGTTCTTCGGGGCTCACCTGTTGCTGGGCCTTGCCGGTGCCGAGGACCTCATTCTCGTCCTGGCGGGCATCGTGCTCATTCTTGTCGAGGTGTTCGTCATCCCCGGCTTCGGGATATTCGGGATTCTCGGGGGACTGGCTCTCGTTGGAGGACTCGTCCTCGCCCAGGTGGGCGCCTACCCGACCGGTGCGGACTTCGCCCAGGCGGGTACCGTGCTGACCGTGTCGACCATCCTTGTCGGGGTCGCGGCCTGGCTGATCCTGCGCTCGATACCGGGAAGCTGGCGGTTGAAGCGCAGCGGCGTCCTGCTTCCCGAGTCGACCGACCGCGACGAGGGCTACACGTCGGCGGACGTGCGCTCGGACCTGGAAGGTGCCGTCGGGGTGGCGATCACCGACCTGCGGCCCGCCGGCGTGGGGCTCTTTACGGACGAGCGCATGGATGTCGTCTCGGAGAGCGAATGGATCGAGGAGGGGACGAAGATCCGGATCATCAGCGCAGAGGGATACCGGCACATCGTGCGTGCCGTCAAGTCAACGTAAGGAACGGAACAGCAAATGAACCCATTGATCATGCCCGCTCTCATTGTCTTCCTGGTCTTCATCGGGATTCTCGTGCTTACCTGGGCGGTACCGGTCCGCCTGTGGATCGAGGCGATCTTCTCCGGTGTGAGGCTTGGTCTCGGCAGTCTGGTCGGCATGCGACTGCGGAAGGTCAGCCCGCCGGCGGTCGTGCGACCGCTCATCGCGTCCACGAAGGCCGGCCTACCGCTCGACGTCTCGCACCTCGAGGCCCACTACCTGGCGGGGGGCAGCGTGGACCGCGTGGTGCGGGCGCTGATCAGCGCCGACAAGGCGACCATAGACCTGCCGTTCCAGCAGGCGGCGGCGATCGATCTGGCGGGACGCGACGTCTTCGAGGCGGTACAGGTCTCCGTGAACCCCAAAGTAGTCCAGACACCGCGGGTGGCCGCGATGGCCAAGGATGGGATCCAGCTCATTGCCGTGGCGCGAGTGACGGTGCGGGCGAACATCAATCGCCTCGTCGGTGGTGCCGGGGAGGAGACGATCCTGGCGCGTGTCGGCGAGGGGATCGTCTCGACCATTGGATCCGCGGACACGCACAAGAGCGTGCTCGAAAACCCCGATGTGATCTCCAAGACGGTTCTGCAGAAGGGGCTGGACTCCGGAACCGCGTTCGAGATCCTGTCGATCGACATCGCGGATGTGGACGTCGGCAAGAACATCGGGGCCGAACTGCAGACGGACCAGGCCGAGGCCGACAAGCGCGTTGCCCAGGCACGTGCCGAGGAGCGCCGGGCGATGGCCATGGCGCAGGAGCAGGAGATGAAGGCGCGCGTGGAGGAGATGCGGGCAGAGGTGATCGCGGCCGAGGCGCAGATTCCGCTGGCGATGGCCGATGCCTTCCGCTCCGGCAACATGGGAATCATGGACTACGCGAAGTATCGCAACATCGAATCGGACACGCACATGAGGCGCGCCATCGCGGAGGGCGAACCCGACCAGCAGGCGCCGACGAGCTGAGGATCCGGGCGTGGACATCAGATTCCTCCTGATCCTCGCGGTCGTCGCCGCGATCATGGAGATCCTGGGCAGGCTGGCGCGCAGGGGCGCCGGCACGGACGCGCCGCGCGTGCCAGGAGCGGACACGGCCGACCCGTCGATGCCGCGGTTGGAGGACCTGGAGTGGCTGCCCGGCGTTCACGACGAGGAGGAAGAGCGGCGGGTGGTGCGGGAACCCGTCGCGAGGGAAGAACCGGCGCGGGTGCCCGCGCCAACGCGAGCGCCGGAGCCGATGCGGGTTCCGGAGCCGATGCGGGTGCGGGAGCCGGAACCGATGCGGGTTCCCGAGCCGATGCGGGTGCGGGAGCCGGAACCGCTTCCAGCGCCGCCACGCGCAGCACCCCCCGCGGTGCCTCCGGATGTCTACCGCGACCGTGCTCCGCGGCCGGTGGTGGTCCGCTCGCGCGAGGCGCGTCCGATTGAGCCGCGGCGCCGGGAGCGCAAGCAGCCGCCCGCGGATCCACGGGTCCCCGAGCGGGCAGCGACGGGCGCGGAGGAATTGCTCAGGCGTTTGCGGGAGCCGGCGCGCGCCCCTTCGGCCGGCCGCGCTGGAGCGGCGACCGCGGCCGAGCCTGGCGGCCGGCTGGGACTCGGGTCGACGAAGGGGCTTCGCAGACTCGTGGTTGCGCGGGAAGTGCTGGGCCCGCCGCTCGCGCTCCGGGACGGAGAGCCGCGGCAGTAGGCGTCTCCCGGGCTGGCGGCTCGGAGGACCGATCGGCAAGCCGCACCCGGCGCTCTCGAAACCGGGGGCTGCGGGCCGGCGGCCGGGCTACATGGCCCCGGTGGCCAGCTTCCTGAGCACGGTGTGGAGGATGCCGCCGTTCTTGTAGTACTCCAACTCGACGTCCGAGTCGAGCCGCACGACTGCCTGGAAGTCGACGGAACGGCCGTCTTCCCTCGTCGCCCGCACCCGGACCGTCCCGCCCGGCGCCAGACCCTGGGCGATGCCCGTCAGGTCGTACTCTTCAAACCCCGTCAACCCCAGGCTCTCGGCTCCATCCCCATCTGCGAACTGCAGTGGCAGCACGCCCATCCCCACCAGGTTCGAACGGTGGATCCGTTCGTAGCTCTCCGCGATCACGGCCTTTACGCCGAGCAGTTGCGTGCCCTTTGCGGCCCAGTCACGCGAGCTGCCGGTGCCGTATTCGCGGCCGGCGATCACGATCAGGGGCGTACCGGCATCCCGGTAGCGCTCGGACGCGTCGAAGATCGTGGTCATCTCGCCCGTCGGCACGTGCACGGTGTAGCCGCCCTCCTTGTCGGCGAGCATGAGGTTCCGGAGGCGGACGTTGCCGAAGGTCCCGCGCATCATGACCTCGTGGTTGCCGCGGCGGGAGCCGAAGGTGTTGAAGCGGATCGGGGCGACGCCATGATCCTGCAGGTAGCGGCCGGCGGGCTCGTCGCGCGGAATCGCTCCCGCGGGCGAGATGTGATCGGTAGTGACGGTCTGGCCGAGCAGGGCGAGCGCGCGCGCGCTGCGGATGTCCTCGAGCGGCGGCGGCTCGTCGCTCATTCCCTGGAAGAATGGCGGGTTGCGGATGTAGGTGGACTCCGGGTCCCAGGCGTAGAGGTCTCCCTCCTCGGGGAGGGGAAGTGCCCGCCAGTGCTCGTCACCGTCGAAGACCCTGGCGTAGCGCTGGCGGTACATCTCGGGCCTGAGAGAAGAGGCAATGGTGTCGCGCACCTCCTCCGGCGAGGGCCAGATGTCCGCAAGGAACACGGGACGGCCGTCACGCGCGCGGCCGAGCGGCTCGTTGTACAGGTCGATGTCGATGCGTCCGGCCAGCGCGAACGCGACCACCAGCATCGGCGAGGCGAGGTAGTTGGCGCGGACCAGGGTGTGGATCCGGGCCTCGTAGTTCCGGTTCCCCGAAAGGATCGACGCGACCACGAGGCCGTGTTCGGAGACGGCCTCGGCCACGGGCTCCGGGAGCGGCCCGCTGTTGCCGATGCACGTCGTGCAGCCGTATCCAACGAGGTTGAAGCGCAGCTCTTCCAGGTATTTCATGAGGCCGGCGGCCTCCAGGTAGTCGGTGACCACCTGGGATCCCGGCGCCATGCTCGTCTTGACCCAGGGCTGGACCTGCAGGCCGAGCGCGCGCGCCTTCCTGGCCATGAGTCCCGCGCCCACCATCACGGAAGGGTTGGAGGTGTTGGTGCAGCTGGTGATCGCGGCCACGACGATCGTGCCGTCGCCGATCTCGACCGTTTGGCTGTCGATCTCGATGTCGACCGCTCTGCGGGTGCGTGCGGCCACCGCCGTCCCGCCGCGGGCACCGCCCGCGTCGCCGCCCGCCGCGAAACCGCTGGGGACGAGGTCGGGCAGGTCCCGCGCGAAGGCGCGGCGGACGTCGGTGAGGTCGATCCTGTCCTGCGGCCGCTTCGGCCCGGCCACGCTGGGCTCGATCGAGGAAAGGTCCAGTTCCAGCGTGGACGTGTACTCGGGATCGGGCGTGTCGTCGGTGCGGAAAAGCCCCTGTTCCCGGGCGATCCGGCCGACGCGTTCCACCAGCTCCGGACTCCTGCCGGTTCCGCGGAGGTACCGCAGCGTCTCTTCGTCGACGGGGAAGAAGCCGACCGTCGCGCCGTACTCCGGGGACATGTTGGCGAGCGTCGCCTTGTCCGGAAGGCTCAGGCCGGACAGGCCGGCGCCGTAGTACTCGACGAACCTCCCCACGACCCCGTGCGCGCGCAGGAGTTCGGTCACGCGCAACACGAGGTCGGTCGCCGTGGCCCCTTCGGGCAGCGCCCCCGTGAGTTTCACGCCGACCACCTCGGGAAGCAGCATGTAGTACGGTTGTCCGAGAAGCACGGCCTCGGCCTCGATCCCCCCGACCCCCCAGCCGACGACACCCAGGCCATTGATCATCGTGGTGTGCGAATCGGTCCCCACCACGGTGTCCGGGTAGGCCAGATGGGTCCCGCTGTGTTCGCGCCGGTGAATCACCGACGCCAGGTATTCCAGGTTGACCTGGTGGACGATCCCCGTGCCCGGGGGTACGACGCTGTAGTTCTCGAACGCCTCCTGGGCCCAGCGAAGCAGGGCGTAGCGCTCCCGGTTCCGCTCGTATTCGCGCGCCACGTTCTTTTCGAAGGCGTACCCGGTGCCGAAGAAATCGACCTGGACCGAGTGGTCGATAACGAGGTCGGCGGGAACGAGCGGGTTGATCCGCGCGGGGTCGCCCCCCATCGCGCGGATCCCGTCCCGCATGGACGCGAGGTCGACGATCGCGGGAACGCCGGTGAAGTCCTGCAGCACCACCCGCGTGGGCATGAAGGGGAAGTCCGTGCCCGCGTTGCTCGGGCTCCACGCCGCGACGGCCGCGACATGGTCCGCCGACACGTAGCCGTCGCCGGCGTTGCGCAGCACGTTTTCGAGGAGCACGCGAATGGAGAAGGGAAGGCGGTCGAGCCGGACGAGGCCCTCTTCCTCCAGCCGCGCGAGGCGGTAGAAGGAGGTGGCGCCTTCGCTCAGATCGACCGTGGCGAGAGCGCCGAACGGATCGGTGGGGCGGGGCATTCGCATTCGCGTCCTCTTCTCGGTTGGTCAGGGCCGTACACGAAGCATGGCGACTCCCGGAGGGTTCAACAACGGGAGTCGCTGGACTAACATAGTTCCGGTGCGGTCGCGTTTGCGGGTGCCGCACCCGGGCCGAGGTGGCGGAACCGGTAGACGCGAAGGTCTCAAAAACCTTTGCCCTTGCGGGCGTGAGGGTTCGAGTCCCTCCCTCGGCACTCGCGGGGGTGGCTGTCGGCGCGCGCGGCGTCGATGCGGGTCACGGCCATGCGTGTTTGGGACGAAAACCGGAGCGCGCGGCCGCGACGCTTTCTGGGCGGGCCAGGCGCGGACTATCTTTAGGCTCTGTCACCGAGAGAAGGGAAGCACCGGATGAACATGAAGAAGCTGCTTGCGGGGATCCTGCTCCTGGGGGGTGTGGTACTGGTCATGTCGTTCCGTCCGGCGGGGCCGGACGCGGACGCCGACATGCACGTATACAAGACGGCCACGTGTGGATGCTGCGCCAAGTGGGTGGACCACATGAGGGCTGCGGGCTTCACGGTGAGCGTCGAAAACGTGATGGACATCAACGCCGTGAAGCGGCGGACGGGGGTGCCGCTGGACCTGGGATCGTGTCATACCGCCGTGGTCGGCGACTACGTGATCGAGGGGCACGTGCCCGCCCGCATCGTGCGGGCCTTTCTCGACGAGGCTCCCGCAGTCCTCGGGATCGCCGTGCCGGGAATGCCCATCGGATCGCCGGGGATGGAGGGGCCGAATCCACGCCCGTACGATGTTCTCGCGTTCGACAGGGACGGCAATCGGGGGGTGTTCGAACGCGTCGAGCCGTAGGAGCCCGTGGACAAAACCCCACGGCGCTCGAGCCACGGACCCCCAGCATTCACAACGATTTCGCAGACTTGCGTTCCGTGGTAGAATAAGGGTCGCATACTCGATCCCATCCCCGACCCGGCACCGGCCCCACCGGAGACCCGATGTCTCAGCACAACGCGAAGAATACCCTCACCATTACCGACAACCGCACCGGACGACAGTACGAGGTGGAGGTCCGCGACGGCGACGTGATCCGTGCGATGGACCTGCGCCAGATCAGGATCAACGAAGGCGATTTCGGGATGATGGCCTACGATCCCGGCTTCACCAACACGGCCTTTACCACCAGCCGTATCACCGACGTCAAGGGTGGCAAGGGTATCCTGGAGTACCGTGGGTACCCGATCGAGCAGCTCGCCGAACAGTCCAGCTTCCTGGAGGTCGCGTACCTGATTCTGAACGGGGAGCTGCCCGGCAGGCGTGAACTCGACGATTTCGTGCACGACGTGACCTATCACACCTACGTGCACGAGAACGTCCTCACGATCCTCCAGGGGTTCCGATATGACGCCCACGCCATGGGGATGATGATCTCCACCGTGGCCGCGCTGTCCACCTTCTACCCCGAGGCCAAGAACATCGAGGATCCGGCCAATCGCCGGAGCCAGATCATCCGGCTCCTCGCCAAGATGCCGACGCTGGCAGCGTTCGCCTACCGGCATCACAAGGGTCTGCCGTACGTCTACCCCGAGAACGGGCTCTCCTATACGGGCAATTTCCTGAACATGCTCTTCCGGATCGGTGGGCGGGAGTATCGGCCACACCCCGCGCTGGTGCGCGCGCTGGACATTCTCTTCATCCTGCACGCCGACCACGAACAGAACTGTTCGACGACCGCGATGCGGGTGATCGGAAGCTCACGGGGCGACCCCTACTGCGCCATGTCCGGAGCGATGGCGGCTCTCTACGGACCGCTGCACGGCGGGGCCAACGAGGCGGTGCTGCGGATGCTCACCGAGATCGGCACCACCGACAACATCCCCGCGTTCATGGACAGCGTGCGCAGGGGAGAGCGGCGCCTGATGGGATTCGGGCATCGCGTCTACAAGGCGTATGACCCGCGCGCGACGATCATCAAGCGCGCCGCCGACGAGGTCTTCGAGGTCACCGGGCGCAATCCGCTCCTGGACATTGCCCTGGAGCTGGAGAGGATCGCGCTGCAGGAGGAGTACTTCGTCAAGCGCAACCTCTATCCGAATGTGGACTTCTATTCGGGCCTGATCTACCAGGCCATGGGCTTCCCGGTCGAGCTCTTCCCGGTGCTCTTCGCGATACCGCGCACCGTCGGCTGGCTCGCGCAATGGGAGGAGATGGTCGTGGACCGCGAGCAGCGAATCGCGCGGCCGCGCCAAGTGTTCCGCGGGCAGCCCCGCCGCGACTACGTCCCGATGGAGTCGCGCTGAGCGAGCGGGATCAAAACCGGCGGTCATCACCGGCCAGCCCGTGACTTCCCACCCCGAGTAGACCGAGAAGCCGGCCCCGGAGAACATGTCCTCGTCGCGGATGGTGCGCGTCTCGTCCGGATCCCGGAGAACGATGTCGGCGTCCGAGCCCACCGCGATCGTCCCCCTGCGCGGGTAGAGCCCGTCATCGTTCAGAAGGCCGGTCATGGCCTGCTCCTGGGCGGGACGGCGTCCAGAGCACACGATAGCGGAACCTGACGCCCGACCGCCAGGCGAGCGTCGGCCCCTGGCGCCTCCGTTTGCGCCCACGGAAGGACAGCAGTACAGATTATGGCATGCCGTGAACACAGATGGGCGATGATCCGCGGGACGAGCAACGCGCGGCCGAGCCGCGGCGGCGCTTGATGCACCAGGAACCGCAGACCGGGGAGAGCACACGAGATGTACGAGAACATGATCCTGATCGACCGGCAGGCCCGCGAGAGCCTGCAGATGCAGATTCGGCGCCAGTTGGCGACCGCCATCGTCAACCGCCAGTTCCCGTTGCACGAGCCGCTGCCTTCGATTCGGCGTCTGGCGTCGGACCTGAGGGTCAGTGTGACGACCGTTGTGCTGGCGTACAAGTCACTGAAGGCGGACGGATTCGTGGTGTCGAGGGACCGCTCGGGATTCTTCGTGAACCCGGCTGTGCTTGCCGATCCGGGTCATCGGGCGGCGGCCGACCGACCCCCGACCGAGACGACGCGGCCGCCCAGGGTCGACTACGCCAGACTGTTCCGGGGCCGGAGCTTCGATCGCGAACGGGTGGTCAAGCCCGCCGACAGCCTCGTGCGCTACCGCTACCCCTTCGTATGCGGTCTGATCGACCCGTCGCTCTTCCCGCTCCCGCAGTGGCGCGAGTGCGTGCGCGATGCGATAGGCGTGGTGGGGGTCGGCAACTGCGCCACGGATTTCTCCGAGACCGACGATCAGACGCTGATCGAGCAGCTGATCCAGCGTGTGCTGGTGAAGCGCGGCATCTTCGCCCGGCCCGACGAGGTGCTCGTGACGGTGGGCGGCCAGCAGGCGCTGTACATCGCCATCCGGCTCCTGCTGGCGCCGGGCGAGACGATCGGCGTCGAGGATCCCGGCTACCCCGATGTGGTCAACATGGCCAGGATCGAGGGGATCAACGTCGAGCGGCTGCCGGTCGACGACGAGGGGCTGGTCCTCTCGGAGCGGCTCGGCCGGTGCAAGTGTCTCTACGTGACGCCGAGCCACCAGTTCCCGACGACCGTCACGATGCCGCTGGCGCGCAAGTCCAGGCTGCTGGAGCTTACCGAGCAACACGGCCAGTTCGTCATCGAGGACGACTACGAGGCGGAGATCAGCTTCAACAAGACGCCCCCTAGGGCCCTGAAGAGCCTGGACCGGTGGGGGAACGTCATCTACGTGGGCAGCCTGTCGAAGTCGCTGTTGCAGGGACTTCGGGTGGGCTACCTGGTCGCCGACCGCGAGTTCATTCGGGAGGCGCGGGCGCTGCGCCACTACATGCTGAGGCACCCGCCGGTCAACAACCAGCGCAGCGTGGCCCTGTTCCTTCAGCGGGGCCATTTCGACCGGTTCGTCGCCAAGCTGACCCGCATCTACAAGAGGCGCTGCGACGTGATGCACGAGTCGCTCGAGCGGCACTTCCCCGGAGCCGCCGCCAAGCCGGAGTACGGCGGCGCCATCATCTGGCTCAGGCTGCCCGGGGACGTGGACGCGAAAGTTCTGCACGAACTGGTCGAACCCGGGGGCGTGTTCTTCGAGACCGGCGGGTTCACCTTCTCCGACGAGCGCAGCAATCGCAATCACATCCGCCTGGGATACTCGGTCATCGACGAGGCGCTCATCTCGGAAGGGATCGACAGGATCGCTAGGGCCGTCCCGGACGCGCGGAGCGCCGATTCCGCGCCCGCCGACGCGTGAGCGGACGCGGAGAGCGGGCCTCATGGGTACGGAGTGACCCGCCGTGTCGGCCGAGGGACGCCCGCAGCGAGTCCTGACCGACAAGGGGGCCGGCTGAGGCCTGGCAGGGCTCGGGATTCCCGGATTAGAGTGCCGGTCGGGTTGGGCTGTGTGTATTAACAAGTCGTTCTGTATCTAATAATTCTCAGTCAGTTGCTGTAGCTTGACGACCGTACCCGGAGCAACGCGGTGTCAGCCGTCAAGCAGGACGCGGGGGCCCATCCGCCCTGTATGGCAACAGCGACCTCCGAGGTGGCGATGCTTGTCCACAATCCCGGCGAATGAGCACACAACCTTGAGATACCCTGGAGGTCCAGGCTCGCGTGGCGTCACCACCGCCATGACAGCGCTTTGCGTACTGCTTGCCTGCGAGCCCCCTCGGCCACCTGGAATCTGCAGCGCCATCCCCCAACAGACGATCACGGTCGCCGAGTCGGTCACGGTGAGCGCGTGTTTCGACGATCCCAACGAGGACATGCTGAGCTACAAGGCATGGAGTTCGGATGTCGGGATTGCCACGGTCACGGGGTCGGGCGCCATGGTGACCGTGACGGCCGTTAGCCCGGGCAGCGCGCTGGTGACGGTCCTCGCCGAAGACCCGGGCGGCCTCAAGGCCCAGCAGAGCTTCACGGTCCTGGTCCCCAACCGGCCACCGGTGGCCGTCGGCGAGATGGCGAACAGGGAGATCGAGGTCGGCGATTCCATAGCGTTCGACGTCGCCGGCTACTTCCGGGAGCCCGACGGTCAGGGACTTGCCTATGCCGCGACGTCCGACACCGCCGTGGCCGCAACGTCGATGGCGGGTGCCGCCGTGACGGTTGTGGCGGTAGCCAAGGGGAGCACCACCGTTGCGATCACCGCCACCGACCCGGGTGGGGAATCCGCGACGCAGAGCTTTTCGGTCACCGTGCCCAACCGGGCTCCGGTGGCGGAGGGAACGATATCCGCGCAGACCGTCGAAGTGGGAGACTCGGCCACCGTGGACGTCTCTCCTTTCTTCAGCGACCCGGACGGGGACGCGCTCACCTATTCGGCCGCCGCCGGCGACACCACGATCGTCGTGGCCATGGCGGCCGGCAGCGTGATCACGGTAGCCGCGGTGGCCAAGGGCGAGACGACGGTAACGGTGACTGCCGCCGACACCGAGGGGCTGACCGCGACGCAGAGTTTCGGCGTTACAGTGCCCAACCGGGCCCCAGTGATCGTGGACGCGATTCCGGACCGGACGGTGGAGGTCGGCGACCGCGTCACCCTGGACATGACCCCGTTCTTCGCCGATCCGGATGGGGACGCCCTGCGCTACGCTGCGGTGGCGATGCACGCAGACGTGGCCGTCGCGTCGGTGGATGCGAGCGCCGTCACGGTAACCGCGCTTGCCAGGGGAACGACCACCGTCACCGTGACCGCGACCGACACCGAAGGGCTGGCCACCGGCCAGGACTTCATGGTGATCGTGCCCAACCGGGCGCCGGTGCCGGTCGGATCGATCCCACCTCAAACCGTGCAGGTCGGAGCCACGACCGCCCTGGACGTGACCCCCTGGTTCAGCGACCCCGACGGAGACACGCTGGTGTACGCCGCGCTGAGCTCCGACGAGGGTGTGACGAGCGCCGCGGCGGCCGGCGCCACCGTCACCGTCAAGGCGGTTGCCAAGGGTGAAGCCACGGTGACCGTGACCGCGACCGACCCCGAAGGGCTCGCGGCGACCCAGAGTTTCGCGGTCGAGGTCCCCAACCGGGGGCCCGTGGTTGTCAGGCAGATCCGCGCGCAGGAGGTCGAGCAGACCAGGACCAGAACCATCAGCCTCGCCACCTACTTCAGCGACCCGGACGGGGACGAGCTGGACTTCGAGGCGGCAAGTTCGGTTCCGCGCATTGCGACCGCCGACGTGTCCGGCCGGGACCTCACACTCTCGGGGCAAAGACGGGGCACGGCGCAGATCACGGTTGTCGCCATGGATCCCGAGGGACTCGGCGCCGAGCAGCAGTTCCGGGTGACCGTGACCCGTCCACCGCGTCCCAACCGGCCGCCGACGGTGACACGGAGCATACCGTCGCGAACCCTCGCCCCCGGGCAGAGCTTCTCCGTCGACCTCGACGACCACTTCGACGACCCGAACAGGGATCCGCTGCGCTTCGAGGCGTCGAGCGATAATGAGGCCGTCGCCACCGTGACGGTTTCCGGCAGCAACATGACGGTGAGAGCCGGGGTCGTCGGCGAAACCACGGTCGCGGTCATCGCCTCGGACCCGGGCAACCGCCAGGCCACTCTGTCCTTCCGGGTAACCGTGAGCACGGAAGTCGGCAACCGGCGCCCCACGGTAACCCGCGAGATTGCGGCCCAGCAGCTCGATCCGGACGAAACCTTCGAAGCCGACCTCGACGATCACTTCAGCGACCCGGACAACGAGGAGCTTTCCTACGAAGCCACGAGCTCCAACACGGGAGCAGCCACGGCCAGCGCCTCGGGCACCGGGCTCACCGTCACCGCGGTGGCCAACGGCAGAACCACGATTACGGTGACCGCCCGGGATCCGGGTGGCTTGACCGCCTCGCTGGATTTCAGAGTGACGGTCGGACCTCAGCAGCCCAACCAGGCACCGGTGGTGATCCAACAGCCGCCCGATGAATTCTTCGTAAGGTCCAAATCGCTTCCGGTGCAGGGCTGGCGTTTTTTCGAGGACCCGGACGACGACCCCCTGGTGCTGCGCGCGACGACCTCGAAGTCGGCCGTGGCGACGATCCAGGACGACGATGCCACCGACTTCTTCCTACAGGTCAGAGCCAGGTCAAACGGCAACACGACCATTACGCTGACCGCGGAGGATCCGGGCGGTCTGACGGCCGAGGCGTCGTTCCTCTTCGAGGTCGGAAACAATGCGCCTCGGGTAAACGACCAGGCGCCCCCGCTGACCTCCTCGCCCGGCCAGAAGGACACCGTGACCATGAACAGCGCCTTCCGGGACGACGACGGAGGAGACGAACTCACGTACTCCACGTCTTCATCCAACAGCAGTGCGGCCACCAGCACACTGGCCTTCGACGCGGTATTGGGGTATTTCGCGCACGTCCAGGGCGTTGCCACAGGGACGGCGACCGTGACCATGACCGCCCGGGACCTGGGCGGCCTGTCGGTGTCGCAGACGTTCGAGGTGACGGTTACGTCCAACCGTCCGCCTCGAATCAGGCAGCAGTTCCCCAATTTTGCCAGAATCACCGTCGGAGCGACCGCAGAGTATGTCCTGTCCGACTATTTCGAGGATCCCGACAATGATGACCTGAGCTACTCGGCCCAGTCCGGGGTGCACGTATCTACCGAGGTGTCGGATGGCAAACTCGAAATAACCGGCGTGAGCGCCGGCAACACTCCGGTTCAGGTCACCGCCTCGGATCCAGCCGGAAGATCAATCTCCCAGACTTTCATTGTGTCGGTGAGTGGTTCCGACTCCTCGGCGTCTCACTGATTCGCCGCTCATCAGGCAGGACGTTCAGGCCGCGGCACAGGAGGGTCTCGACCCTGACGTAACGTCAGGGTTAACGGAAACGAACCCCCGCTACGATACCGGCCTGCGCTCGGTCGCGTACTTGTCGAACCATCCCTTTACGGTCGTGATCTTCGCCATTCCGTGTGAAGGCCGCCCCCAGATGCCGTGGGCCTCGCCCGGCACGCGGACGAGGACCGCGTCGACACCCAGCAGCTTGAGCGCCTTGTAGTACTGCTCCGACTCCGACATCGGCGTGCGCCAGTCCTCCTCGCCCGTCATGATCAGCGTGGGCGTGGTCACGTTCTTCACCACCGAGAGCAGCGACCGGCTCTCGTAGTGCTCGACATTGTCCCAGGGCAGTCCGGGGAACCAGTGGCTGACGGCCATCGGGGCCATGTCCGCGGTGAGCGCGAAGCTGTACCAGTTGATCACGGGGTAGAAGGATACGGCGGCCCTGAACCGGTCCGTGTTTCCGATCATCCAGGAGGTTAGCACGCCGCCGCCGCTGCCCCCGGTGACAAACAGGTTTTCCTCGTCGATGTAGCCCTGTGCGATGACCGCGTCGACGCCGGAGTCGAGGTCGTAGAAGTCGTCGCCGGGATACGCATGGTGGATGAGGTTGCCGAATTCCTCGCCGTAGCTGGTGCTGCCCCGGGGGTTGGCGTAGAGGACCACGAATCCGTGCGAGGCCATCAACTGCTTCTCGACGTCGAAGCGGTCGCCGTAGTTTGCGAACGGTCCCCCGTGTATCTCGAGGATAAGGGGGTACTTGTTGCTCGGGTCGAAATCCGGGGGCTTCATGATCCAGCCTTGGACCGGCCGGCCGTCGCGCGAGGATTCCCACCAGATCTCCTCGACTGCGCCCAGCGTCCTGGCCGCGAAGAGATCGGCGTTGACGGCGGTGATGACCCTGCCGGGGCCGTCGCCGCCGACCATCACGTCTCCGGGCCGGTCCGGGCGGCTGGTGGTGAAGGCGAAGGTGCCGTCCCGGGCGACCGTGTACGATACGCCGAACCCGCCGTAGGCCATGAACCCGCTGCCGCCGTCCTCGGCGAGAACCTCGTGGGTGCCGTCCAGCTGGAAGAGCGCGAGCTTCGTGTTCCCCTCGTCGTCGTAGAGCCCGTAGATGCCCTCGCCTCCCGGCGCCCAGCGGACCCCGTAGACGGATCGATCCAGGCTGCCGCTCACGACCCGTGAATTCGAGCCATCGCGGTCCATGACGTGGAGCCGTGTGACCTGGTATCCCTGGTACCGATCGTCGTAGCCGAGATAGGCCACCTGCCGGCCGTCCGGCGACACCGTCGGCGATGAGTCGGGGCCCCGCCGATCGGTCAGGGCCCGGACACTGGCGTCCGTGACCGAGACCTCGTAGACCTCGGAGTCCCCCCACTCCATTTCCCAGTCCTCCCGGAGGTTCGCCGAGAGCACGATGGCGTCGGATGCCGGCGCCCACTCGGGCGCGCCGCCCTGACCGGCAAAGAAACCACCGTTGTAGTGTTTGTCACCGGAGGTCAGCCGTCTCGGCGTGCCCCCTTCCGCGGGGACGACGAAGAGGTGCCAATAGCCGGAAGGCAGATCACCCAATCCGTCGAAGCGGAACACCAGCTTGTCCGTGTACTTCGCCGGCTCGGCCCACTGTGCGCCCGCGGGCGCGGCGGGTAGCTGTCCGATGACCAGGGGTGCCTCGGGAACCAGCTTGTGGAACGCCAGGAGTGATCCGTCCGGAGACCACGAAAGGCCGATCGCGGGGTCCGTGAGGTTGGTGATGGCCGCAGTCTGTCCGGTCTCCAGCCAGTGCATGTAGATCTGCGGAGTTCCATCCCGGTTCGACATGTACGCGATTCTCGACCCGTCCGGGGACCAGCGGGGGCTGTGGTCGATGAACTTGCCGGTCGTCAGGGGGCGATGATCGCTGCCATCGGACGCGATCAGCCACAGGTTGGAGTAGTTCATGTCCGTCATGACGTCGGCGTACTGCCGCACATACACGACCTGGTCCCCGTCGGGGGAGATCCGGGGATCGCTGGCGTACTCGAGGTCGAAGACGTCGATTTCGGTCAGGCGGCCGGACTGGGCCGCGAGCGGAGATGCAACCAACAAGGCGACAGCGGGGTACACGAGGAAGGGCCGCACGGTTACCTCCGGGGACTGTGTGGGTCTGGTGGATGGAGCAGCGAAGACTAGAATACCCATGGCGGCCGGCAAAGGCGAGGAGTCCCGAGCCCGCCGGTTCCGGGGTTCGCGGACCGAAGGAGTCGACAAATGTGGAACAGGCGCTCAACACGGACAGGACATCGCTATCATCGTCACGTGCTTGCCGCGATGGCGCTTGCGCTTATGGGCGCGTGCGCGACCGCGAACGGCGCGAGGACGAACCCCATGGAGGGAGACCTGCGGGATTCGGAAGAGATCGAGATCCTGGTGCATAACAACCACTTCAGCCAGGCTACCGTGTATACTGTGCGTGGAGGGGCGTCCATGCGCCTGGGGATCGTACCCGGAAAGGATGAAGCGACCTTCCGGACCCGGTGGACCCTTCCGGACATTCAGCTGCGCGTGAAGTTCCTGGCGGGCTCCGACTTCGTCACCGAAACGATGCCGGTGGGGCCGGGAGAACTCCTGGAGCTGATCATCCAGGCCAGATAGCGGTCCGGAGCGGCGCGCCACCCTGGACGCGCCGGATGCCCCCGAGGCGGTGCCCGCCTATTATCAGAGGGCTGACAGCAGGCACTCGCTTTTCGGGAGCACCAACATGCGTATCCACTCGTGTAAATGGACCCTTCTCGCCCTCCTCGGTTGCCTCGGCCCGTCCCAGGCGGCCGGCCAGACGGCCGATGCCGGGGCCTTCACCGTTGACGACGCCATCGATATGGTGCGGGTGTCGGGGCCGAAGCTGGCCCCGGACGGCACGCGGATTCTCTTTGTCAAGGACGAACTGGACTGGGACGAGAACGAACGCAAGAGTCGGATCTGGGTGGTTGGAGCCGATGGCCAGGGAGCGCGCCCGTTCACCGGCTCCGACGACGACAATAACCCTGAGTGGTCTCCCGACGGGCGCTGGGTCTCGTTCACCCGCCCGGTCGGGGACAGTGACAGGGTGCGGCAACTCTTCGTTCTACCGGTCGACGGCGGAGAGGCCGTTCAGCTGACCCGACACCCGACGGCGGTCGGCAGCTACCGCTGGTCGGAGGATGGAGCGTCAGTGTTTTTCATGGCCAACGATTCGCTTCCAGACGACCTGGAGGAGGAACGCAAGAAGGGCGATGACGCCGTGTTCATCGACGAGGGGCCGAACGGTCAGACGCGGGGCTCGTGGAACGGGGTGTGGAGGGTAACGGTCTCGTTGGCCGATGCTCCGCTCGATGCGACTCGTGTGACCCCTGGACCCCGTCGTATCGGGGACTACGCCCCGTCACCGGACGGCAACTTCCTCGTGTACGTGTACCGGCAGGAGAACCGCCGCAACGCGGGCCATCTGTCGGAGGTTGTGCTGCACACGATCTCCAGCGGCGAGGAGGTGCAAATCACCGATAACGATGCGCCCGAATCGCAGCTGGCGTGGTCGCCGGATGGTCGCGCGATCACCTTCGGGGCGCCGGACCTGGAGACCTGGGAGCTGGATCAGGGCAATCTCTACCATTACGACATCCCAACCGGCAACGTTCGGCAGCTCGCGGCGGATACCGACGTCGACATCCGGAGCTACCACTGGAACCCCGGTGGACGGTCCATCGAAATCGTGGCACTCGACCGGACCGACGCGAACATCTTTCGCGTGGACGTCAGGTCGGGCGAGGTGGAGCAGGTCACGCACGGAAACGGCATCATATCGGGGGCCTCGTTCGATGCGCTGCACCGCAGGGTGGCGTTCCAGCACGCAAGTCCTCGCGAACCCGGCGACCTGTGGCTCGCCGACATCTCGGACGACTCCAGGGTGAGGCTCACGGACGCCAACCCGGGACTCGCGGACCGGAATCTGGCCGAACCGGAGGTGGTTCGCTGGGAGAGCACCGACGGTCTCGAGATCGAAGGGATTCTGTATCGGCCCGCGGGGAGGACGGCGCCCGGCGCGACGGTTCTCGAGATCCACGGGGGGCCGGCGGGCGTATTCACCCGAGGGTTCGATGCCGACGCGCAGATCCTGGTCGCGCAGGGGTACGCGGTGCTGCAGCCCAACGTTCGCGGTTCGTCGGGCTATGGAGATGAACTGCTGCGCGGCAACATGAACGACATTGGCGGCGGGGACTACCATGACCTCATGACGGGTGTCGACGCGATCATAGAGTGGGGTGTGGCGCATCCGGACTCTCTCGCCGTCAAGGGCTGGAGCTACGGGGGCATTCTGGGCGGATGGACGATCACCCGAACGGAGCGTTTCAAGGCCGCGAGCCTCGGCGCGATGGTGGCGGACTGGCGGAGCGAGTTCGGTGCGGGATTCAACTTCGACGTCGTGCGCTGGTACCTCGGCGGCGACCCGTGGTCGAATCGCGACTATTGGACGGAGCGCTCGGCCTACAGCCATCTGGACAGGGTGACCACGCCGACCATTCTGTTCCACGGAACCGAGGACCGCACCGATACGATGGAGCAGTCCATGAACTTCTTCGCCGGGCTCCGTCACCTGGGCGTGGAGGCGCGTTTCATCCTCTTCCCGCGCGAGGGTCACGGTATTCGGGAACCCAGGCATCGCCGCACCCTCCTGGTAGAGGAGATGCGCTGGCTGCAGCGGTACGTCAGGGGCATGGACTGGGAGCCGCCGGCACGTCCCGACGAATCTGCGGATAAGGACGTGGCGACGATATCGTGAACGACCGGGGGAAGCCGTGCCGAGGCTGCCCTCCATCGGTCACCTGGCCGGCGCCGCCCTGAGGGTGGAGGGATGATCCCCCAGCAACTGATCGCCCGCAAACGGGACGGGCATGCCCTGTCGCGGCACGAATTGGAACGCCTGCTGAAGGGCTATCTCCAGGGCGACGTGGGGGACGACCAGATGGCCGCGTTCCTTATGGCCGTGTACTTCAGGGGGCTCGACGACTCCGAGCTGGAGACGCTGGTCGAGGTCATGCTGCGCTCCGGCGATGTCCTCGACAGGGGTCGGGCCGCGGGTCCGCGGGTGGACAAGCACTCGACGGGGGGCGTGGGGGACAAGGTGTCGATTGTGCTTGCCCCGCTGGCGGCGGAGATGGGCATGGTCGTGCCCATGATGTCGGGACGGAGCCTGGGACACACGGGCGGGACCCTGGACAAACTCGAGTCGATCCCCGGCTTTCGGACAGGCATTTCACTGGAGCGATTCAACAGGATACTCGAATCCGTCGGGTGCGCGATGATCGGCCAGACGGAGGAGATTGCGCCGCTGGACCGGCGCCTGTACGCGCTGCGTGACGTCACGGCTACCGTACCCTCGCTTCCGCTGATCACGGCATCGATCATGTCCAAGAAGCTGGCCGAGAGCCTGGACGGCCTCGTCCTGGACGTCAAGGTGGGCTCGGGCGCCTTCCTGTCCCGAGTCAAGGACGCCAGGAGACTCGCGCGGGCGATGGTGGGTGTCGGGCGTGCCCGCGGCCTGGCCGTGACGGCGGTTCTATCGGCGATGGATCGTCCGCTTGGACTGACGGTCGGCAACGCGCTCGAGGTCCGTGAAGCGGTGGCGTGTCTTGCTGGCGAAGGGCCGGACGACCTCCGCGACCTGGTCCGCGAACTGGCCGGAGAAATGGCGCTCTCGGCGGGGCTGGTCCCGGCCGTGGAGGAGGGTCGCAGGCGCGCGGCCGACGTCTTGGCGGGCGGAGGAGCGCTGGAGCGGTTTCGGCGGCTCGTGAAAGCGCAGGGGGGCACGCTGCGTTTCTCGAGGGACGACTACGGTTTGCCGGTTGCGCCGATGACCAGGGTCGTTAGCGCGAACAGGGCGGGGATCGTCTCGAGAATCGATCCTCGCGCGCTCGGGTATGGAGTGATTCCAATGGGCGGTGGCCGGACACGCCAGGATCAGGACATCGATCCCAGGGTCGGATTCGAGTTGTGGACCCGAGTGGGCGACCAGGTGTCGCGCGGTGATCCTCTTGCCATCGTCCACGGCGCCTCGCCGGACGACCTGTTCGTCGGGGCCAGGGTGTTGGAAGACGCCGTCGAGGTTGCTGACCGGCGGGGAGACAATCCGTTGCCACTTGTGCTCGAACGGGTGGTCGGTGGTTGACCGAAAGCGCCGCCTGGCAGGGGTGACGGACCGCGTCCGGGGTTGAGCGTCACCTCCCCGGCGGGTTCACGCCTGTAGAACCCGATAGAGAATCCGTTCCTCGTCGAGTGCGTTTGTCAGCTCGGCTGCGCGGCTCTCGGGAATGCGCAGAGCGATTCCGCACTTGGCGCCGCCCTCCGGTGGCGCGGGTACGACCTCCACGGGTATCGCCTGCTCGCGGGCGACGTCCTCGGCCCACATCGCATGGTGGGTGGTCTCGAAGATGAAGATGTGGGGAGCGGAATCGTCGGTCATGGCGCAGTTCGATAGCGGAGTCAGGGCTCGCGGTTCGGGATGATCGACTGGTCGGGACGGTCGCAGGGCTGCACCGGTTCGGTGCCGGGAAGATACAACTCGTCGTAGGCGTCGTCCGGCGGGCACCACCGCGATGCCAGCAAACCGGTCCGGCCGTCGACCCTGCGAGTGACCAGCGCAGCGGGTATGGGCCACAGGTCGGGAAGGGGCAGGAGCGCGCCTGACTCGGCAGCGAGCGTGCCCTCGCTGTCCGACGATTCGTCCCCGTAGTACACCCGCTTCATGAATTCGCCCCAGACCGGTGAAGCCAGTCCACCGCCGGTGGCGCGGGGAACAATCGGGACGGGCTGGTCCATCCCGAACCAGACCGCGGCAGCCAGGGTCGGGGTGAAGCCAAGGAACCAGACGTTCCTGCCCTCGTTCGTCGTGCCGGTCTTTCCGGCCGCCGGCACGGCCGCTGGCAGTCCCGCGATCTGGCGGATTCCGATGTTTCCGGTTCCCCGGGCCACGACGTCTTCCAGCATGGACACGGCCAGCCGGGCCACGAGCGGATCCAGCACCCGGGTGCGCTCGGGCCTGGGTTCCCAGAGCACCTCGCCATCGGCGCTTTCGACCCTCACGATCGGGAACGCACGAACCCTCTCTCCGAGCGTCGCGAACACCGAATACGCTTCCAGCATCTGGATTGGGATCACCTCGGCGGCACCGATCGCGCTCGACGGATACCGTTCCACCTCTGTTCGGATGCCCAGGCGGCGGGCCATCTGGCCCACGCTCTCCAGTCCCACCTGCATGCCGACCTTGATGGCGACCATGTTGATCGACTTGCCCATGGCCTCGCGCATGGTGATCGACCCGAGGAACTCCGGTTCGTAGTTGCTGGGGGCCCACGTCGTCCCGTCCACCTGGTCAATTATGACCGGGCTGTCCGTGAAAACCTCCGAGGCCGGGATGCCGCTTTCCAGCGCCGCCGTGTAGACGAACGGCTTGAAGGACGAACCAGCCTGCCGCCTCGCCTGGATCGCCCGGTTGAACTTGGAATGCACGAAGTCCCGCCCACCGATCATCGCACGAACGTGACCCGTCGCAGGGTCGGCTGCGATGAACATTCCCTGCACGTAAGGGATTTCCGGAACATCGGCCTCGTCCGTCTGGTCGGCGAATTCCCGATAGCTCATGTGGTCGAACCCGGGGCGCTGTTCGATCCTTTCCCAGCCGTTCTCCATGGCGGTTCGCGCCGCCGCCTGCATTTCGAGATCGAGCGTCGTGTAGATCCTGAGCCCCCCCGTGTAGAGCTTGCCCCCGAACCGGTCGGCGAGGATTCCCCGCACCCATTCCACGAAGTACGGAGCCTGCACGTGCACGTTGCGCGCCCTCTCGGTGGGGAGTGGCTCGGCCTTCCAGCGCTCCGCTTCTTCCCCGGTCACGTACCCCTCGCGCGTCATCAGATCCAGAACCAGGTTGCGCCGGCGCTGCCCGGCGTCGTGGTTGTTGAAGGGACTGTAGCGTTCGGGGCGGTTGGCGATCGCTGCCAGCAGCGCGGCTTCCGCCGGGTTCATGTCGATGGCATTCTTGCCGAAATAGTTTCGCGATGCGGTCTGAAGTCCATACCAGCCATGAGCATACCCGATTTGGTTCATGTATGCCTCGATGATCTGGTCCTTGGTATACGCCTCCTCCAATGCGAGGGCAACCTGCCATTCCTTGAGCTTGCGCAACACCCTCTTCTCGAAGCCGATGCGATCCGTGAACATGTTTCGCGCCAACTGCTGTGTGATCGTGCTTCCGCCGGCACCGGACAGGGATCGGGTCCGTATTACCTTCAGACCTGCGCGAGCGATGCCCCGCCAGTCGAGACCGCCGTGCGAATAGAACCGTCGATCCTCGATCGCGATGAACGCCTGGGGCACGTGCGCCGGCAGACTGGCCAGCGCGACGGGGGTGCGTCGCTGCAGACCGATCTCGCTCACCAGCGTCGAATCGCGCGCGAAGACCTTGGACGTCTGCTGCGGCTCGTAGGTGTAGATCTGAGCGATCGAAGGACAATCGGCGCACAGGTTCCGCCAGGAGCCCGCGGCGAGCCCGAGCCCTGCGGCACAGAGGAACAGGCCCGTGAACCACACGGTCCGAGGGATGTTTCGAATCCTCTGCAAGACGCCACGCAACACGCTTGTCACTCCTCCCGACCGTGCGAGTCTCCGCTCCGGACGCGCCCGTGCCCGTTCCGGTTTCTCCCGTCGCCACGACCGCTTTGCGGCCGGGTCCGAGACCGGGCTCGCCCGCTCCAATCTATCACCATTCGGGTCATGACGGACCGCGTTGGCGGGCGCCGTCGTCCGCCGGTTGCGGACCGATGCCCGGAAGGCGCGTGGTGCCTGCACACGGGTTGACCCGGCGCCAGGCGACGATGATGCTTTATTCGTGAAGCCATCCGCGGTTTGTCAGGCAATTGGAGCGGTCACTGGGAAAGCACAGCGAGGTGTCCGTTCGTTCCGCCTCCGGCGGCTACGGCGTGTGCGTGGGCGGGGGAGTGCGCCGGCTTCTCGATTCCGCCGTGGCCGACGCGGCACCATCGGGTCGATGCGCCCTGATCACCGACCACAACGTGGAGGGACTTTGGGGCCCCGAGGTACACGCGCACCTGGTTTCGGCCGGAATCGATGTCGTGACGGTCTCGTTTCCGGCCGGGGAAGCCCACAAGACCCGGGAGACGTGGGCGCATCTCACCGATTCGCTCCTCGAGGCCCGCCTGGGTCGGGACAGTTGCGTCGTGTCGCTCGGAGGGGGCGTGGTAGGCGATGTCGCGGGCTTCGTTGCGGCCACGTACCTGCGCGGAATCCCCTTCATCCAGGTTCCGACCACAACTCTCGCCATGATCGACGCCTCCGTCGGGGGGAAGACGGGTGTGGACCACGCGCTGGGCAAGAACCTCGTGGGAGCGTTCCACGCCCCCGAAACGGTGCTGGCCGATCCCGACTTCCTGGTCACGCTCGGGCGCGGCGCCAGGGCGGAGGGGTTCGCGGAGGCAGTCAAGCACGGCGTCATCGTGGACGCGGACTACGGACAGTGGCTCGCGAGCCGGGCCGCGTCGCTGCTGGATGGACGCGCGGAGGATGTGGAGCGCGCCGTGGTCCGGTCGGTGGAGATCAAGGCCGGGGTCGTATCGGCCGACGAATTCGAGGCCGGCCGCCGCCAGGTGCTCAACTTCGGCCATACGGTGGGGCACGCGCTCGAGGCCGACTCGGACTACCTGCTGTCACACGGCCGCGCGGTGGCCGTAGGGATGGTGGCGGAAGCAAGGCTCGGCGAGGAACTGTCCGTTACGGCCAAGGGTACCGCCGACCATGTCCGGCGTCTGGTGCGCGCCTTCGGGCTGCCCGATACGCACGACGGTCTGGCCCGGCCCCGGCGGCTCGCTGACCGGATGACGAGAGACAAGAAGACACGATCGGGGGTCGTTCACCTGGTCCGGCTGGAGGAACCCGGACGCGTGGGAAGAGGGAGTGAGGTGACCATCCCGGTGGAAGTCGACGACTTGGTGAGAATGATGGAGAAATGGTGATGAGCCGCCGGACGTGGCTTGAAGGATCGCCGCAATCCGTCTCTGCGGTCCTGGCCGGTCGTGCGGCCGATGCCCCGGGGTCGGCGTTCCTGCATTTCGGTGACGTGACGTGGTCGTACGGGGAAGTCGAGGCTCAGGCGTTGTCTCTCGCCGCTTCGCTGAAGAACCTGGGTATCGGCGAAGGCGACCGCGTGGCGCTGGTGCTCCCGGCATGGCCCGAGTTCGCGGTTGCGGTGTTTGCGGCAGCGAAGCTTGGAGCCCGGGTGGTTCCACTGGATCCACGGCTGACGCTGCCGGATCTCCGTTACATGCTGAGGCACTCGGGCGCGGTGTGCGCGGTCTCGGCAGAGGATGCATACGGGATCGACTACCTGCAGCTCTTCGAGGACCTGCTCAACGAGTTGCCCGGACTCCGCCATCTGGTCACGGTGGGCGAGGAGGACCTGTGGTATGACGACCGGATCTTCCAGTGGGAAGACCTCGTGTCGCCGGGGCGGGGACGCGACTTCGCCGAGTCGGAGGTCGACCCTCGGACGCCCTTCGCGATCGTGTACACCTTCGGAACCACGGGCAAGCCGAAGGGGGTCGAACTGTCGCACGGCAACCTGCTGTACGCGGCAGCCGGCACGGCAGCGGCCACGGGGATGAACGCGGGTGACGTCGTGGCCGGAGTCGGCGCGCTGCATCACGCCTTCGGTCTGGGTCCCGGGCTCCTCGGCACGGCCCTCGAGGGTGCCAGTCTGATTCTGCAGGGTGACCGCCATCCAGCCGAGACGTTTGCATTGGCGGCGCGCCATGGCGCAACGATCCTGAGCGCCGTCCCCACGGTCTTTGCCGCAGCACTCGGGGACGTCGAGAGTGCCTCGCGGACGCCCGAGTCCCTCAGGTTGTGCATAGCGGCCGGCGCACCGGTTCGCGAGTCACTTGCCCGCCGCGTGGAGGAGTTCTTCGGAGTGCCGTTGATCATCGCGTATTCGTTGACCGAAGCTGCGTCCACCCTCGCCATCGGGCGGCACCAGGAGGCCGCTGCGACCCGGTGGTTCACGGTGGGGCGGCCCCTGGAGGGCACGGCCGTGCGCGTGACCGAGGACGACGGGGCGCCGCTCCCCGGCGAGAGCGTCGGGGAAATCCGTGTACGGGGGCCGGGCGTGATGTGCGGGTATCATCGCCAGCCGCGAGAGACGGCCGCGTCGTTCGACGAGGAGGGATTCCTGAAGACGGGCGACCTGGGCATGCTGGACGATGAGGGGTGCCTCCACCTGATCGGCCGCAGGGAAGACGTGATGATCCGCGGCGGATTCAATGTGTATCCCAAGGAACTCGAGGATCGCCTGATGGCCCATCCCGCCATTGCACGAGCAGTGGTTGTCGGCGTATCGGACGAGATTCTGGGGGAGGCGATCTGCGCGTGTGTGATCCGCGTCGAGGGCGGTGTGGTTTCGGAAAACGAAGTCAGGGAGTGGAGCGCGGCGACGCTCTCGGCGTACAAGGTGCCCGACTTTGTTAGTTTCATGGACGACTTTCCGCGTACTGCCTCCGGCGGCATATGGCGGCAGGAGCTGGCCCGCCAGGTGTCCTCCGCACGGACCGGCCCGCCGAAGGCGAACGCGAAACCACGCTTGACGGCAGACTGAGGATGCGGAATCCGTATATGAAGACCCCTCATACCGACCCGGGTCGACACGTTTCCCGGGAGGCTCCCAATGCGGCGCTGCTCATCGACTTCGACAACGTCACGATGGGCATGCGCAGTGATCTGGCCAAGGAACTCAAGAACCTCCTTGACTCGGACATCATCAAGGGCAAGGTGACGGTCCAGCGGGCCTATGCGGACTGGCGCCGGTATCCCCAGTACATCGTCCCCCTTTCGGAAGCCTCGATCGACCTCATCTTCGCGCCCGCCTACGGCAGTTCGAAGAAGAACGCGACCGACATACGGATGGCGATCGACGGCATCGAGCTGGTTTTTATCCGGCCCGAGATCGGCACCTTCATCCTTCTCACGGGCGACTCCGACTTCTCCAGCCTGGTCCTCAAGTTGAAGGAATACGGGAAGTACGTGATCGGGATCGGGATTCAGGAGTCCAGTTCCGACATCCTGGTGCAGAACTGCGACGAGTACTACTCGTACACCGCCCTCACGGGTCTGAGCCGCACTTCCGAGCACGCGACCGGCGCACCGGACGCGTGGCAATGCGTGGAAGAGGCCGTCGCGCAAATGGCCTCGCGTGGTGACGTGATGCGCTCCGACCGGTTGAAGCAGGTCATCATGGAGATGTCGCCTTCGTTCGACGAGCGGAATCTGGGCTACAAGAAGTTCTCGAAGTTCCTCGTGGAAGCGGCGAACAGGGGGTTGCTGAACATCGAGCGGGGAGAGAACGGGCAATACCATATCGCCCCCCGCGGCGACGCCCCTGCGCAGAGGGGTCCGGTTGCACAATCGAGTGAAGCGGCCGGCAATGGGGAGCAGGACCGCAGGCGGGCGAGACGGTCGCCTCCGGCGCGTCGGCAAGCCGGCCGGGGAGGCCGCGGCACGGACCCCCGTGGAGGGAATCGGGCCCAGGCGGTGCGAGAGCCCCCCGCGACCCAGCCGGGCCGCCCCGTCAAGGATCCCGCCCCTGCGCTGGATCTGTTGAAACGAGCGGTGGTGGAAGTGGGCGGCAAGCAGCCGGAGCGTGTGCGCGACTCCGACGTCAAGCGCCGAATGCTGGCGATCGACAGGAACTTCTCCGAGGGGGCGCACGGTTTCGGCAAGTTCAGCAAGTTCCTGCGCTATGCGGAGAAGCAAGGCCTTGTGAGGCTCGACCGCGCGAAGGACGGGAGTTACGGCATAGCGTTGGCGGAGCCCCGGCGTGAATCGGTCGCCATACCCTTTGACCCGAAGGCCCTGGGGCTTCCGGTGACGGAGGGATCCATCAAGAGCTACCTCGCCAACCGGTACAAGGGCGTGGGAGTGAAGACGGCCGAGCGGCTGGTCGAGGCGTTTGGCGCCGAGGTCTTCTCGGTCCTGCACCGCGAGCCCGACCGCGTAAGGAAAGCTGTTCGTGCCCGCGCCAACAGTGTCATGGCCGCCTGGGAGGGCGACTACAAGCGGAGAAGCGCCGCCCTGGCGCGCTCAAGGGCGACCGACGGGTCCGGACAGTCGGCGAATACCTCCCCGACGTCGGGCCGCAAGCCCGGCGGCGCGACGGGAGCCTCGACCGGGCAGGCTCCGGCAACCCGGTCGGGTTCTTCATCGTCATCCGGGTCGTCCAGACGCCCGACACGGGGATCGCCCGACGGCCCGTCCGGTGGTGCGGATCAGGCTGCGGCAATGGTTGATCGCAAGAAAGCCGGTGCCGATGACGGGAAGCCGGCGCGATCCGGTCTGATGGGGCTTTTCCGTCGCGGCCGCCGTTCCCGTGAAGGCGCGGGCCGGCAGCGCTGACGCCCGCACGGCATGCCTCCGCCACGAGGACTGGGGGTATCTTGCGGGCGACACCGTCGCGGCGGCTCGACGGCTGCTCGGCTGTACCCTGGTCTCGACGGTGGACGGCGTGGAGACCGGTGGCGTGGTCGTGGAGACCGAGGCCTACCTCGGACTGAGCGATCCAGCCTCGCACGCACACGCCTCCAAGGGACGCACGCCGCGCAACGACGCCATGTTTGCGGGCCTCGGCACGCTGTACGTGTACGTGTCCTACGGCATCCATCACTGCATTAACGTGGTGACCGGCGAGGTGGGCGACCCGGCCGCGGTTCTCGTGCGGGCCCTCGAGCCCTCCACGGGCCTGGACGTGATGGCAGAGCGGCGCCGACGGGCCAGCGACCTGTGCAATGGACCCGGGCGGCTCGCGCAGGCGCTCGGCATCACGCTGAGCCACAACTACCATGACCTCGCCGGGCCGCCGGTCCAGCTGGTGAAGGGGTCGGCCGTCGCGGACGCCGGTGTCGGCAGTTCCGGCCGCATCGGGGTATCCAGGGCCGCGGACTGGCCCCTCAGGTTCTTTGTCCGGGGGCATCCGGCGGTCAAGGCGCCGAGGTGGTAGTTTAGGGACATGAACGATCCAACCTGGATTACCCTGTTGCCGCCCCTCCTCGCGATCGGTCTGGCGATCGGTACGCGCCAGGTGTATCTGTCGCTCGCCGGAGGGCTCTGGCTGGCCTGGTCGATCCTCGCCGGCTGGGACTTCGGCGCGGGCCTGATGGACGCCGTGGAGTCCACCGTCGGCGTGTTGGGAGATCCCGGCAACGCGCAGGTGATCATGTTCACGCTTGTGATGGGCGCCCTCATTTCCACGGTGGGATCATCGGGGGGCGTTGCGGGGTTCGTGGGTTGGCTCGAACGCAAGCGCTGGGTCACCAACGGCCGCCGCGCGCAACTGCTGGCGTGGGTGATCGGCGTGATCATCTTCATCGAGTCGAACATTACGGTGCTGGTGGCCGGATCCGTATCGCGGCCGCTCTTCGACCGCTACCGCAATTCCCGCGAGAAGCTGGCGTACCTGATCGATTCCACCAGCGCGCCGATCTGCATCCTCATACCGCTGAACGCGTGGGGCGCGACCAATCTGCGCCTGCTTGCCGAGGCGGGCGTGCCCCAAACCGAAACGCTGTCCGTCTTCCTGCGGTCGATCCTGTTCAACTTCTATTCGTTCGCCGCCGTTGCCCTCGCGCTGGGGGTGGTGCTTTTCACAATGGACTGGGGGCCGATGAGACGCGCGGAGGCCCGGGCCGCGAAGGGCGAAGTCCTCTGGCCCGGAGCGACCCCGATGATGGATGAAGAGGTGCTCGGGCAGAATGTCGAGCCGCCGATCGCACCCCGCGCGCTCAACATGGTCGTGCCGATCGTCGTGCTGGTCGCGATGATGCCGGTCGGGCTGTGGATCACGGGCAACGGAGACCTCGCCGCGGGGGATGGTTCAACGTCGGTGCTGTGGGCCTCCCTGGCCGCGCTGACGGTGGCCTGGGTCCTGCTGTTGTTCCAGAGGGCGTATTCCCTGGACAAGCTGACCCGCATCGCGCTGCGCGGAGCTGGCGGCCTGGTGCCGCTTGCCGTGATCCTTCTCCTGGCGCTGGCGCTGGGCAGCGTGACCAGAACGCTGGGCACGGGCGACTACGTTGCTTCCGTGGTGCAGGGGACTCTTTCGCCCGGTGTCTTCCTCCCGCTGGTCTTCGTCGTCGCGTCCGCAATCGCGTTTTCGATCGGATCGAGCTGGGGAACCTTCGCGATCATGATTCCCATCATCGTTCCGGCAGCGGGCGGCCTCGGACTGGATCTGGCGCCGTTCCTGGCCGCGGCACTCTCCGGAGGGATCTTCGGCGACCACTGTTCGCCGATCAGCGATACCACGATCATCTCGTCGATGGCCGCCGCGACGGACCATGTCGATCATGTGCGTACCCAGCTTCCCTATGCGCTCGCCGGCGGTGCCGTGGCCACGGTTTGTTTTGCGCTCGCGGGGGCGTTTCTGTAGCGAGGAAGCGTGAACATCACCGTGTGCGTCAAGCGGGTTCCCGACACGGAAACCCGTATCCGGATCACGGACGACGGGAAGGACATCTCGCGGGACGGGGTGAAATACGTGCTCAGTCCCTACGATGAATTCGCTGTCGAGGCGGCGCTGCAACTGGTCGAACAGGCCGGTGCAGGCGAGGTCGCGTTGCTCAGCTACGGCGACGCGGCCACGACCGAGTCGCTGCGCGCGGGCCTCGCCCTGGGTGCCCACCGCGCGGTGCTGCTGACCGGCGATCCCTCGATGGACGGGTGGGCGACCGCACGCGTGCTCGCCACCGAGCTGAAGGACGGCGATGCGGGACTGGTGCTTTTCGGGATCAAGGCGGTGGACGACGATCAGCAGCAGGTGGGTCCCATGGTGGCCGAACTGCTGAAGCGGCCGTGTGCGACCTCGGTCACGGCGATCGACGTTGCCGATGGGGTGGCGACCTGTCGCAGGGCGGTGGAGGGGGGACAGGAAGTCGTGGAGTTGGACCTCCCCGCCGTGGCCACGGTGACCAAGGGCAGGTACGAACCGCGATATGCGTCTCTGCGCGGGATCATGATGGCCAAGCGCAAACCGCTGACCGAGAAGGTGGCTCCGGCCGTGGAGCCGGGCCTATCGGTCGAGTTGCTGCATCATCCGCCCCAGCGGCCCGAGGGGCGGATCGTGGGAGAGGGCCCCCCGGCGGTTCCCGAACTCGTGCGTCTTCTGCGCGAGGAGGCGAGAGTCCTCTGATGGCGGGCGTGCTTGCGGTAGCCGAGTCGAAGCAGGAGGTGCTCGCGGGGGTGTCCCGGGAAGTGGTTGCGGTCGCACGCAGCATCGCGGACGGACTGGGCTGCGAGGTGGAGGTAGCCGTTACGGGTGCTTCCGCCGACGAGCTGGCGCTTTACGGAGCCGATCGGATCGTGCGGGTGGCCGGTGAGGATCTCCTGCCCGGCCAGGTCGACGCATGGGCCGCCGCGCTCACCAGCCGGATCCGCGCAGGCGGCCACGCGGCCGTGGTCATCGCGGCCACGGCGGCAGGCAAGGACCTGGCGCCCCGCGTGGCGGCAAAGCTGGGCACGTCGCTGCTCACGGATGTTACGGACGTTGCCGTCGACACGGGTGGAATCCTGGTCACGCGCCCGGTGTTCGCCGGCAAGGCGCTGGCACGGGTGCGGGCGCTTGCCGCCCCGGCGCTGCTTTCAATCCGGCCCAACGTCTTCTCCGCGGCCGAATCACCGCGCGATGCGATCCTGGAGACTGTCGCCGCGGACACCTCGGATCGGTCTCCCGGCTACAGGGTCGTCGGCTTCGAGGCGTCCCGTGGAGCATCCATCGATGTCAGCGAGGCCACGATCGTCGTGTCGGGGGGACGTGGCCTGAAGGGCCCGGAGAACTGGCATGTCGTCGAGGACCTGAGGGATGCGCTCGGCGAGTCCGCGGCGCTCGGCGCGTCGCGGGCGGTGGTCGATGCCGGCTGGCGGCCGCATTCTGAACAGGTGGGCCAGACGGGCAAGACCGTCACGCCCAAACTCTACTTTGCCGTGGCGATCTCGGGGGCGATTCAGCACCTGGCCGGGATGCGCACCTCGGGCGTGATCGTGGCCGTGAACCGCGATGCCGACGCGCCGATCTTCGGCGTGGCCGACTATGGAATCGTGGGCGACGCCTTTGAGGTTGTCCCGACGTTGGCCGCGGCGATTCGCGAGTTGCACGACGGTTGACCTGGAACAGAGCCACATGCGACGTTCGAGGTCGCTCCGGAACAGCAGCCCGCCCCGGCGCACGACGCCGGTCGCCACGTCCCGCCTCTCAGCTTCCTCCAGGACGGCCGAGCATCGCGACCGGGTCCACTTCACGGCCCCATCGCCAGATCTCCAGGTGAAGGTGCGGACCGCGCGCGTTCCCCGACTGCCCCGTCAGCCCGATCACCGTTTCCCTGGACACTTCCTGACCCGCCGCGACGGAGATCTGGGAGAGGTGCGCGTATACCGTAATCACGGCATCCCGATGGTCGATCCAGATCACCTGGCCGTAGCCGCTCATCGTACCCGCAAAGCGGACCCTGCCCGACAGGACCGGCCGCACCGGGGTTCCGTGCGGGGCGGCGATGTCCACGCCACGGTGGAGACCGCCCACGACGCCCTGCATCCGCACGCCATAGGGGGAACTCAGCGGGCCCCGGACCGGCCACTGCGGCGTCTGGCACGAGATCGAGACAAGGGCCAGGAGTGCCGCGAAGCCGCGCTTCATCGGGGACCGGGAAGCAGCATCACCGACACGGGATCGTCCTTGCGGATCGTGGCCACTCCCTCGGGTATGACGGCGAGCCCCTCGGCGTCCCGGAGCGAGCGGACGAGTCCGCTCCCCTGTGGCCCCGTCAACGAGCAGCGCGCCCAGCGGGACCCCCCGTCACGCGGCGGCCCGTGCAGGAGGACACGGTAGAACTGGGTCAGCCGCTGCGGAGAGGCGAGAGGCGCATCCGTGCGCACGACGACCGCGGTTCCTCCCGGGCGCGGCGACCCCAGGCAGGCGCGCATGTAGGGGGCCACGAAGACATGAAAGGTCACGAACGCCGACGCCGGGTTCCCGGGGAGTCCGAAAACCGGCAGATCGTGGCCTCCGCGGTGCAGGTGCCCGAACGAGATCGGACTGCCCGGCCGCACCCGGGCCCGCCAGAAGCCGAGGCGGAACGGCATGTCCAGCAGGATTCGCTTGAGGAGGTCCTTCTCGCCCATGGAGGCACCCCCGGTCGTCACCAGCACGTCGATGTCCGGGAGGGAATCCAGACTGTCTCCCAGCGAGTCGGGATCGTCGTCGACCACGCCCAGATCGAGCGGGACGCCTCCGGCCTCGCGGACACCCGCGGCGATCATCGCCCGGTTCGTGTCGGGCACCGCACGGCCTTCCACCACGCGGTCGAACCGCTCCGGACCTACCAGCTCGTCTCCGCTGGACAGCACTCCGACCCGAGGTCTCCGGTACACGGTCACCGGATCCTGCCCGCTCGCGAGGATCACCGGCACGGAACCCGAGTGCACGATCGTTCCCGCGGGAACGGTCTCTTCGCCGGCGGTCATGTCCTTGCCCGCAGAGCGCACGTGCCTGCCCAGGTCGTCGGTGCGGTGAATGACCACCCATCCCGGCGACGCCTCGCCGTCGGTGTGCTCGACGCGGATCACCGTGTCGAAGCCCGCTGGCACGGCACCACCAGTCATGATGCGCACCACCGCACCGCGCGGGACGTTGTCGAGCGGCACGGAACCGGGATACGACGCTCCCTGGACGGGCAGGGTGACCGGGGTGGCAGCGACCGCGGCCAGGTCCTCGCTTCGCACGGCGAAGCCGTCCATCGCGCTGTTGGGCCAGGCGGGAAGATTCGCGCGGGCACGGATGGGCTCCGCCAGTGATCGCCCGAAGGCGTTCCACGCCGACACGTGCGCGGTCGGCATCGGAGAGGCTTCGTTCAGGACGCGCGAGAGGGCCTCCTCGTAGGACAGCCAATCGGCCGCGAGGCTCTCGAACTCACCCATTCGGCGATCTTTCAGAAGCGCAGCGCCAGGCTGACCGAGACACCGTATCCGCTGGCCCACTCGCTCTGCTCGATCGAGTCCAGCTGCTTGGCCTCGTCGTCGAAGCCGGAAGGGGTCGTCAGCTGCCACAGCTTCAGGCTGCCGTCCGCGCGCAGCATGAGTCTGGAAGAAATGGCCAGTTTGACTCCAGTGCCCGCGCTTGCCGTGAACGCGGTGCCGAAATCGAAGACATCCTCCGGGAGCAGGACCTCCTCCAGCCCGCTCAGGCCCGCGGCGTCGTAGGCGATGCCACCGCCCACGAACAGGTGGGGGCTGATCCGGTTCCAGGTTCGCCGCCCGGTCAGGCTGAAGCCCAGGCGCGCGTCCAGCATGAAGAGGTGCACGTCCGTCTCGCCGATGGAGCGGTCCCCCTCGGCCCTCCGTGGATCGATCACGTCCCGGGCGGTCGGCAGGTACGTGAGCATGCCCTCGATGAACAGCGGGCCGGTGGCCTCGACCACGTAGCGCCCGCCCAGGAACGGCGCCGTCTTGGGTCCCAGATCGAGCGATCCCGTGGAAAGGTAGAGGGTGCCCCACAGTGCGGACGCCTCCTGGCCGTGCTCGATATAGCGGTAGGGCGAGGGAATGGACTGGCCCCGGACCGGAGCCTTGGCGAAAAGCGCAAAAAGGGTGAAAAGCGCGGCGGCGCGGGAGATACCGGATACGGTCATCGATTCGGGTGTGTATCGTGGTTTACGCGAAACTGCAGTGAATGTAATCTGATTCATCGACGTGTACCGACCGCTCCCGGCCGGAGTGAATCCTGCTGGTTGCGGTTTCGTATGAAGAGGTGTTCCGTGGGCGTAGAATGGTTGCCCGTACCCGCCCCGGCGAAAGGACCATGGATCTGATGCGGTGTTCGACCTGCGGCGAGACCCTGCGGGCTGGAGAGGCGCGGTGCCCCACCTGCGGCGCCGCGGTGGCTTCGAGGGTTCCCGTATCGCAACGCCATGTTCGCCAGTGTCCGCGGTGCGCGTACCGGGGCGATGGCATTTCCTACTTCCGCAAGGCCAGCCACATCGGGCTGCTGGTCGGTCTCAGCGTGTTTACCTACGGGGTGGGCGGCGTAGTCTACTACGCCCTTCGCCGCCGCCGCCGCGTTTGTCCCAATTGCGGGCTGGGCTGGGAACACAGCCGGGAGCCCGGCGAAGGATTCTCCACGGAGGAGCTTGCGCCCGTCAAGGCCCGGTCCACGGCGGCCGCGCCCGCACGGGAGGCGCCGCTTCCCCCCAGCGGAATCGGCCGGCGCGTATTCGGCGGCTCGTTGGCCGTGCTGGCGACCATCATGATCACGGCGGGCATCTCCACGAGCGTCTTCGAGCCCGTGGTCATCGGCTCCGCGATCGGCATGGCGGGCTCCGGCCTCTTCCTGTGGGGATGGAAGGCACTTCAGCAACGGCGCGAATCGGTGCTGAACGCCCTCAATCGCAAGGTGTTGATGCTGGCGACCCGCCGTGACGGGGTTCTCACGGTCACCGACGTGGCGGCGGAGCTGGACCTCACCATTCCCGCCGCCGAAAAGATCATGGTCGCGATGGACGACGGGTTTCGGGTGCGCTCGGAAATCACGGACGACGGGGTGCTGTACTACGAGTTCCCCGAGGTGAGGCACAGGGGCAGGCTCGGGTCCGGCGACGCCGACCAGTGACCACTGCTATATTGATCCGGCTTCTCCGGTGATCCGGCGACCCTCCCACGTTCAGCGAGGTATGCGTGCGACAGTTCGTTGACGACAGAAGTGATCCCTGGGTGGCGTTCGTCGCCCGCGAGGACGGCGGAGACTACAAGGGGGCCTTCTATCTCGTGATGCGACGGGCCGGCGATGGCGGCGGCGACTCCGTGGCGCTGACCGACGTTCGCTGGAACTCGACCCGAACGGCGGAGCGCACGCTGGCGACGATGTCGGGTGTGGAACTCAGACGGCGGCTGCGCTCGGCGCTGGGCAGGGTGGGGGCTCCCGCCTCGGCTTCGTAGCCGCCGCTCAGGCGCAATCGGCGCAGTAGCCCGTCAGCTCCAGCCGGTATCCCGTCACGTGAAAGTCGGTACAGCCTTCGGGGCCGGCCACCAGCTCGCGCGGAAGGCTTCCGGGCACGTCCCGAACGGTGCCGCAATGCGTGCAGCGTGCGTGGTGGTGGGGATCCGTTCTTCCGTCGTATCGGGCAGAACCGTCCGAATAGGTCAGCTTCAGCGCCATGCCGCACCCGACCAGGGTCTCCAGGTTCTTGTAGACGGTTGCGAGCGAAATTGCGGGGACCAGTTCGCGAACGCCGTTGAAAACCTCTTCGGCCGTCGGGTGCCTGTCGGTGCCCGAAAGAAACCGATACACGGCGCCTCTTTGTTCCGTAAACCGGTGGCCGTGCGCCTCCAGGGTCTCTCTGAGGCGATCCGCGGATACGGATGGACTGACCTGGGGCACCTCGCAGCCTCCTCGCTGGAACCGGCTTGAGCGCTCTGACTAGCATGTATGGCCGGTGGCCCAGTGTCAACGGTTGCCCGTTCGGGGACCGCCTTACATACTCCGAGAATGAAACAGGACCCGGCCGCTCTCGACGCGCTGCTCACCGAAAACCGGCTCTTCGCGCCGCCCCCCGACTTTGCCGCAGCCGCGGTCGTGCCCGATGACTCGATCTACGATGAAGCGGAGGCCTACGAGGATTTCTGGGCGGGCTGGGCCGACGAACTCGACTGGTTTCGCAGGTGGGACAGGGTACTGGAGTGGAATCCGCCGCACGCCCGCTGGTTTACGGGCGGGAAGCTGAACGTCTGTCACAACTGTGTCGACCGCCATCTTGACGGCCCCAGGCGCGACAAGCCCGCACTGGTGTGGGAGGGTGAGCCGGGGGACAGACGGACGTTCACCTACGCGGAACTCGCCACGGAAGTGGCAATTTTTGCCAACGTGCTCAAGGGACTGGGGGTGAAGAAGGGCGACCGCGTCGCGATCTACCTCCCCATGATCCCGGAGGCCGCGTTCGCCATGCTCGCCTGCGCGAGGATCGGGGCGGCCCACTCGGTGGTCTTCGGCGGATTCAGCCCCGACTCGCTTGCGGATCGGATCAACGATGCCGAGGCCAGGGTGCTGATCACGGCGGACGGGGGATACCGGCGCGGCTCCGTCGTGCCGCTCAAGACCAACGCGGACCGGGCCGTGGCGCGCTGCCCCTGTATCGAGCACGTGCTCGTCGTTGCGCGTGGCGCGGCCGACCCTCGCCTTGACGCCGCCATGACCCCCGGGCGCGATCACTGGTATCACGAACTCGCCGCCGACGTCGACGCCGCGTGCGAACCCGAGGTCATGGACGCCGAGGACCTCCTGTTCATCCTCTACACGTCGGGCACCACAGGGAAGCCCAAGGGCGTCGTCCATACCACGGGCGGCTACCTCACGCAGGTGAACGCAACGACGCGCACGGTGTTCGATCTCAAGGAAGACGACATCTACTGGTGCACGGCCGATGTCGGCTGGGTGACGGGGCACAGCTACATCGTCTACGGACCGCTTGCCGCCGGGGCGACGGTGGTCATGTACGAGGGCGCCCCCGACTGGCCGGACAAGGGGCGCTTCTGGAAGATGTGCGAGTCCTACGGCGTGACCGTGTTCTACACGGCCCCCACGGCGATCCGGGCCTTCATGCAGTGGGGCGAGGCGTGGCCTTCCGGGTACGATCTCCACCGCCTGCGGCTGCTGGGGACGGTGGGAGAGCCGATCAACCCGGAGGCCTGGATGTGGTACCACCGGGTGATCGGCGGCGAGCGCTGTCCCATCGTCGACACCTGGTGGCAGACGGAGACCGGCGGGATCATGATCACCCCGCTGCCCGGTGTCACGCACACGCGTCCGGGAAGTGCCTGCCGCGCGTTTCCGGGCATTCGGGCCACGTTGCTGAACGACGCGGGGGAACGGGTCGATGCGGGATACCTGGCCGTGACGCGGCCATGGCCGTCGATGCTCAGGACGATCTGGGGCGACGACGAACGCTACCGCGAGACGTACTGGTCCAAGTGGGACGGGGTCTACTTCCCGGGAGACGGCGCCAAGGTGGACGAGGACGGCTATCTGTGGATCCTCGGACGGGTCGACGATGTTCTCAATGTTGCGGGCCACCGGATCGGCACGATGGAGGTCGAGAGCGCCCTGGTCGAGCATCCCGCAGTGGCGGAGGCCGCGGTCGTGGGCAAGGAGCACGCGGTGAAGGGTCAGGCGATCTCCGCGTTCGTCACCCTCATGCAGGACTTCGAGGCGAACGATTCCCTCGCTGCGGAACTGCGGGCCCACGTGGCAGGTGCCATCGGACCGATCGCCCGGCCCGAGGACATCCTGTTCACCGCCGATCTCCCCAAGACGCGCTCCGGAAAGATCATGCGGAGGCTCCTCGGCGACATCGCGGCCGGCCGCGCCCTGGGTGATACGACGACCCTGGCGGATCCAGCGGTGGTGCAGGGCCTGAAGGAGCGCTACGAGGCAAACGAAGGCTAGCGGAGCCGGCGCTTCCCGGCGCCTGAGCGGCTACGCCTCGCCAAGCGGATCCGGCGTCGGCGGCCGCCGCTTGCGCTTCGGCTTCCGCGTCACCGGCTTGGCGGGTATGCCGACATGCACCGTGTCGGGTTCGGTGTCCCTGGTGACGAGCGCTCCCGCGCCGACCATCGAGTTGGGCGCCAGGTTCGTGCCGGCGAGCACCGTGGCGTGATAGGCGATGCGCACGCCGTCGCCGATCACGGTTCGAGGGGTGCGCACGTCGCGCGGCTCGCAGATGTGATGACTGTGCGAGTACACGTTCGCGTAGTCGGAGATCGACACCCGGCTCCCGATCCGGATCCCGCCCCGGTCGTCAAGCAGAACGTGCCGGTGCACGACCACATCGTCCCCGACCTCGATCCCGTAGCCGAACGACAGCTTCACGAAGTGGAAGGCCTTGAAGTTCCTCCCGCACCGCGCAAAGATCCGCCTGGCGAGCATGCGGCGGAACTTGACGCCCAAGTGTACGTTTTCGCCCAGCAGGCTCTTGTCGAACATCTCCCAGAGCCAGATCAGCGGCTTCACGCGATCATACCGCTCGAGGTCGGTGTCGACGTAGTACTCGGGCTCCAGCGTGACGTTGCGCGGGTCCAGCTGATCGCGGAGAATCGGGTGGGCCGTCTCGAGTCCGCCGGGGAAATAGATCTCCTCCAGGACCCTCCGGCAGAAGTCGTACCGGTCGGTGCCGGGATCGGAGAGCTCCTCCTCCAGCGATGACAGCCAACGGTCGTATCGGTCCTCGCATCCCTCGCCGAGAGGGACGCTGCGCAGGGGCAGGAATCGATAGTCGGTCTTGTCTGACATGTGGAAGGTGTTCGCGGGCCATCGGGAGCGCACCGAGCAGGCGAATGACGCCCCGGGCGCACGGGGTGTGACCGAAGATAACCCCGGCTTGCGTTAATGGTCCGTCAGCGGCTTTCTTGGAAGATGCACGATGTCCTCAGAGCCCGTGTCGTACGGAAGATCGAGAGCCTGCCCGAGGCGCAGGTCTATCAGGTGCTGGACTACATCGAATTCCTCGAATCCCGGTACGATTCCGGCGAAGCGGAGAGCGGGCCGAGCGGATTGCAGCGACTCGCGGAGGGCATCGAGGACCGCCTCCGCAATTCGTCCTTCAACCCTTCGAACCTGCGTGAAGCGTTCCAGGTGGTCGCAGCCGCCGACCGTGCGCTCAGCGGTGTCGCAAGGGCGGGGCGGCAGCTCATGGACGAACTCGCCGGCGGCTCGGCGGAAGGAGAGGACCGGGAGCGAGCGGCCGATTCCACCGACGACGAGGATCCGGAGGCGGCAGCCGCGTCAATGGACGACGCGGATCGCGGGCCTGTGCGGGATGAGCCGCACGACCGTTGACTAGCCGTTTGCCGGGCTCCTAGCTTTGCAGATGGACAGCGGCAGCGAACGCACGGTCCCGTGGCGCGGCACGGTGATCAAGGAAGCCCTCACGTTCGACGATGTCCTCCTCGTGCCGGGTCATTCCCGGGTCCACCCGAAGGACACCGACGTATCGACCCGCCTCACCAGCCGCATCTCCCTGCAGGTCCCGCTGGTATCGGCCGCGATGGATACCGTCACCGAGGCCCGGATGGCGATTGCCGTCGCGCGTGAAGGGGGCGTGGGGGTCATCCACAAGAACATGCCGATCGAGCGGCAGGCCCGCGAGGTGGATCGCGTCAAGCGCTCCGAAAGCGGCATGATCCTCAACCCGATCACGCTGGGCCCCGACGCATCGCTGCGCGAGGCGCACCGGCTCATGGCGCGCTTCTCCATCAGCGGGGTCCCGATCGTGGAGGAGGACGGCCGCCTGGTGGGCATCATCACCAACCGGGATCTCCAGTTCGAGAGCGACCTGGATCGCCCGGTCGCGGCGCTGATGACGTCGGAAGGCCTGGTAACCGCCCCCGTCGGGACGAACCTCGATGCGGCCCAGGAGATCCTGCACCGCCACCGCATCGAAAAGCTGCCCGTGGTGAACAGGGAAGGGAAGCTGGAGGGTCTCATCACGGTCAAGGACATCTTCAAGCGCCGCCAGTTCCCGAACGCGTGCAAGGACGAGCACGGCCGTCTGCGGGTCGGGGCGGCGGTTGGGGCGGGTGTGCCGGATATGGAGCGCGCGCGGGCGCTGGTGGAGTCCGGCGTGGATTTCCTGGTGATCGACACCGCGCACGGCCACTCCGAAGGCGTACTGGAAGCGGTTGCGCGGATGCGCGAGGCGTTTCCTGACCAGGATCTGGTGGCGGGCAACGTGGGAACCGCCGAGGGGGCGGCGGCGCTGGTGGAGCGGGGTGCGGATGCCGTCAAGGTCGGTGTCGGGCCCGGCTCCATCTGCACGACCCGGGTCGTGACCGGGGTTGGCCTGCCGCAGCTCACCGCCGTGATGGACGCCGTCGATGGCGTGGCGGGGCGCGTGCCCGTGATCGCCGACGGAGGCGTGCGCTATTCGGGCGACGTCGTCAAGGCGCTGGCCGCGGGTGCCCACAGCGTCATGATGGGGTCGATCCTCGCAGGCACGGAGGAGTCGCCGGGGGAGGCGTTCCTCCTCGAAGGGCGCCGTTTCAAGACGGTGCGCGGCATGGGTTCGCTGTCCGCGATGGAGGAAGGGTCGGGCGACCGGTACTTCCAGGACAGCCGGGACGTCCGGAAGCTCGTGCCCGAGGGGATCGAGGCGCGGGTAGCCTACAAGGGGCCGGTTTCGGACACCGTCTTCCAGCTCGCCGGAGGCCTCCGAAGCGGCATGGGCTACTGCGGAGCCGCGTCGCTCGCGGAGTTGCGGGCCGACGCCCGCTTCGTCCGAATCACGGCAGGTGGTCTTCGGGAATCACATCCCCACGACGTCACGATCACTCGTGAGGCGCCGAACTACAGTCACTGACCGCGCCCTTATGCAGCGAGCCGCTGGATTTCGGGCTTGGCCCCCCGGGCTCCCGGCTCTGCTCTGCATGGCGGGCGTGGCGTGTGCGGGAACCCCGCCGCCCCCGGCCCCCGGTGCGAATTCTCCGCACCCCGTTCCGGAAGCTCCGCAACCGGTGATCATGCGGGTTCCAACTCCCGATATCCCCACCCGCCGCCAACCGTCCGGGCGGCCCCACACCCTGAGTCTCGGCGACACCGCGACCGACCCGATCCTCACTTCACCCTCGGCACAGGAGGACGCGATCGCCGAACGAGTCGACTGGTGGCTGGACTACTGGCGGACGCGTGCCCCCGACGCGTTTGTGCGGGCACTCGTACGCATGGGGAGGTACGAAGACTACATCGACGCCGAGCTGGCCGTCCGGGGTTTGCCACCCTCGCTGCGGTATCTGCCCGTCATCGAGGCGAGCTACTACCCGAGGGCCGACTCGCCGGCCGGGGCGGGAGGGCTTTGGCAGTTCATGCCGGCCACGGCGCGCTGGCTGGGGATCGAGGTGGGCCCGCTGGTGGATCAGCGTTACGACCCGTACGTGGCAACCCCCAGGGCGCTGGACTATCTGGCCAGCCTGCATGAGCAGTTCGGATCGTGGTTCCTCGCCCTTGCGGCGTACAATGGTGGACCGGGACGCCTGCAGCGCATCCTGGCGGAACACGGATCTGACCGTCCGTGGACCGATGACGTGTTTCACCGGATTCGGCACCGGCTCCCGTCCGAAACGCGCGACTTCGTCCCCAAGTACCTGGCGGCCGTGCGCCTGGCCCGGGATCCGGCCGCCTTCGGTCTTGCGGGCCACACGAGGGAACCGCCGCAGTCCTTCGATGTGGTCGACGTGGCGGGTCCTGCTTCGATCGATGTGATCGCGCGGGCCGCGCGGTCCGGCGAAGACGAGGTGCGGCTGCTGAATCCCCACCTGGTACTGGGACTCACTCCGGCCGGAACGACGACGGCCGTCCGCGTCCCGCGGGGTTCCGGGACGAGCTTCGAAGCCCGTTTTGCCGCGATCCCGGAAGGCGACCGGGTGACGTTCACGCACCACCGGGTGAATCCGGGCGAAACGCTGTCGGGCATCGCACGCAACTATCGCGTCTCGCTGCGGGACCTCCGCGCGGCGAATCCGGGGGTGGAGCCCAGGCTGCTTCAGATCGGCACTGTTCTGGTGATTCCGCGGGCACCCGGGAACCGGACCCGCACCCCTCTCCCGGGCTGAACGGCTGCGGTCGGTCTTCAGTCCCGGCCGCGTTGCCAGGACCCCGAACGCCCGCCGGATTTCCGCAACAGTTCGATCGACTCGATGGTCATGCCGCGGTCGACCGACTTGAGCATGTCGTATGCGGTCAGCAAGGTCACGGAGACGGCGGTCAGGGCCTCCATCTCCACCCCCGTCCGTCCCTTGATGCTTGCGCTCGCGGTGACCCTCAGACCGGGCAGCGATGGATCCGGTTCGAGTTCAACGGCAATGCTGGCCGCCGGCAGCACGTGGCAAAGGGGAATGAGTTCGCCCGCGCGCTTGCCCGCCATGATGCCCGCGAGACGGGCGACGTGTTCGACATCTCCTTTCGGATTGTCCCCCTCCGTGAGGAGCCGAAAAGCACGTGGCGAGCACCTCAGCAGGCCTCGCGCGACGGCCTGGCGGGCTGTGGAAGCCTTTTCCGTCACGTCGACCATCGTCGCCTCGCCGTCCGGGCCAAGGTGGGTCAGCGTCCGGCGTGCCGTGGAGGCGCCCGTGTCGCCCTTGTCCCCGGCGGCGGCCTGCGCCGGCCGATTCGTGTCTGCAGGGCTCGAATCCGACATTACTAAACCATTTTGTTTAGTGTTTCTTCCAGCTCCAGGAGAAGTGTACCGACGAAGAGCTGTGGATTCACGTTCCCGAGCGCGAGCATCCGGGCCCGCTCCACCTGATCGACGGCCCGCGCAACCCGCGCGGGCGTCAGCTTCAGGCGCCCGGCAGTGTCACGCAGGTAGGGCAACTCGTCGGCGTTGATCACTCGTTTGTCCTGACCGAGACCGGCCGCCCCGAGGTCACGGATCCAGAGTTGCAACGCGCCCAGGAGGTCGAGGAGACCCCTGGCTCCCGCGGGTCCGAAGTCGAGGGCCGCCTTGAAGATCTCCGCGCGCTTCCCGCCCGTCACGATCCGGAGCAGCTTCAGCGCGCCGTTTCGCTGGCCCGCCTGAAAGCCTTCCTGGTCCAGATAGCCGAGGGCCGCGCCGATCGACCCTTGCGAAAGGACGGCCGCGCGCCGTGCCGCGTTCCGGTCGGCCGCGCATTCCTCTTCCAGGAAACCGGCGACGTCGTCCGTGGGGAGCGGGGGGAGATGGATCGGGAGAGCACGGGAACGAACCGTTTCCAACAGGCTTCCCGGCTTCCCGGACGTCAGGATGAACCGGGTGCCGTCGGGGGGCTCCTCCAGAAGCTTTAGGAGCGCGTTGGCGGCTTCGGGGCTGGCCTCCTGGGGGACAAGGTGCTCCGCGTCGCCCACGACGAAGAACTGCTCGTCGCTCATGGCCGGCCGCCGATGGGCCTGACTGCGGAGCGTGAAGACCGCGGCCAGATAGATGCCCTTGACTTCGTTGCCTCCCTCGGCCCGGAGCGGCCGTCTCCGGAACTCCGCGAGCCGTTCGTGACGCGCGGCCTCCAGGGCTTCCGCCAGCTTGCCGGGCCCGTGAACGCGCTTCGGACGCGGAAGCGGGAAGTACCAGTGGATGTCCGGGTGCTCGAGGCGCAGGGCCAGCCGGCAGCTCCCACAGCGATCACAGGGGCGCGCGGCGTCGGCGGTGCACAGCCGGGCGCGAGCCAGCCAGAGTGCGAGGGATTGTTTGCCGCAGCCCGGCATGCCATGGATCAGAACCGTGGCGGGCAGGGCGTCGCGGTCGAGGGCGCGGGCGAGTGACGCGCGGAGCCCGTCGTGTCCCCGGAACCGGGGCGGGACCGGCGGTGGCTGGTTGGTCGGCGGCATTGCAACCGAAGTATCGATTGAGCCCGTGTCCTTCACAAGGCGCGGGCCTGGTCCGAGAGGTCGCTCGTCAGCTGTCGTCCCGGAAGCGCAGAAGGACGTGCAAGGGGTCTTGTGGATCCTCGATCCGCTTCCTGAGCCGGTTCAGGGCATGACGAATGTGCGAGCGCACGGTCGCCGGCCGGACGCGCATCAGGCGAGCCACCTCGGCCGGGCTCCTTTCGTCGATCAGTCTGAGGGTCAGCGCCTGCCTCTCCCGGGCAGGGAGGTCGTCGATCGCTTCGCGTATGGCGTGGTGGAGGAACTGCTTCTCGGTGAGGTCGAGCGGATCGGGGTCCGTTCCGGCGGCGTCGGAGACGGCCAGCTCGCCGGCGTAGCGGTCAAGGCTCCTGGCGGCGGCCGTCCGGGCACGATAGTCGCTGACGCAAACGCTTCGAGCCAGCCGGGAGAGCCAGCCCCGAAACGTGCCGGTTGCCCGAAAGGATCCCGCGGTTGCGAACACCTTCAACCAGGTCTCCTGGTACAGGTCTTCCAGGTGGTCGTGGTCGCGCGCGTATCCCTTGCATATGGTCCATACCAGGGGACCATTCTCTTGCACGACGCGGCGGGCGTAGTCGCCACCGGCGACGAACCGCGCGGCATCGAACGGCACCCGCTTCGCGTCTCTGTCCCGGGGACGGGTCATGGATGGCGCGGGCGGATCCGCGAAGTCGTTCCGGCTCAGGTCCGTGCGGCCTGAAGCGCCAGCGTGTGCTCCCTTCTGCCGGCCAGCTTGTGGGCCCATGCGGCTGCCGCGCCCGTGCCCGCGGCCACCAGCGCCAGCTCGAGGGTGGTGGCCCCCGGCAGGAGATGTCCTCCCGTGGTCAGGATTGCGGCCGCGGCTGTCAGAGCCCCCAGCAATGCGGTCAACCACGCGTCGGACGGGCGGACGACCGCCCGCTGGATCCGCCTCTCCGCAATCCTCCGCATGACCAGCTCATTGAGATGTTCGAGGTCCGGCCGGATTCCCGGATCCGGCTCGAATGCCTCCTTCGCCGTCTGGCTCACCAGCAGATCAAGATGGCACGCGGGGCAGGCGTGGAGGTGTTCGCGGACATCCGCGTACACCTTGGCATCAGGTCCCTCGTCGGTGACGCGAAAGATATCGGGACAGGTCATGCTTCAGGTTCCTCGCGAAGGCAGGAGGTGTCTACTGTTCAGACCGTCGAAGACGGAGACGTCCTCGCGGTAGCGGACTATCACTCCGAGCACCATGGCTTCGAGGAGCGGTACTGCGAGGGGGAGCCAGGCGGCCGCTACACCGGAAACCGCAACCCAGTCGCGGTTCGGGTGGCTCGCGGCAAAGGCCGCGGCAAAGAACCCCAAGCCCCCGGCCAAGCCGATCGCAAGACACCCGTTTCGGCGGCTTGCGGCCCGCAACGTGGCCGTCAATCTGGATGCGTAGAGCCCGAGCATGCAGTTCAGGACCGAGAATACTGCCAAAGCCAGCGGAATGTGCAGCAGGAACCGGACGCGGTTGGGTGGCGTCCGTGTCACGTGACCCACCCTGTATTGTTCCGGAGGGTTCGCCTCGACGAAGCGGAGTTGGCGGAGTTTGCCCGCAGGAGTGCTCGGCCCGAAGGGTCTCATGTCGGCGAGGTCGGACTCGTCCGCCAGTGCGGCATAGTCCGCGAGCGGGCGGACGACTTCGGACAACGGATAGCTCGCCAGCCCGATCACCAGCCCGGCCAATGCTGCGGTCGCGATGCTTCCTGCGGCCGCATTTCGGCCCCGGATCGCCACACCCCCGGCAAATGCGGCAAAAGGCAGCATAAGGCCCAGCATGCTTGCCAGGTACGCGAGCCACGTCCAGCCCGACCACGGTTGCGTCTGGTCCACGGCCACGGTGACGAAGACGACGATCGCGGCCACCAGTCCGAGGGCCCAGACGATCGCCGCCTTCAGCGCCCGGGCCAACCCGGCCATGCCGGCGGCAGCCCCGGGGCGTTCAAACCGCTCGGTCATGGGTCGGGCCGGCATTCGCGGTCACGGTCACAGTTCTTGACGAGCCAGCAACACTCACGGCAGCAATACGCCTTGGTGTCTTCGCCCCAGCAGCAGTCGGCACGCGTGAAGCGGGTGACGAGGGTACGCGCGGGCGTCGTGAACAGGGCAGCCGCCAGCAGAACGTTGACAACGATCAGACCCGCTATGACCAGCTTGCGCATGGGCCATGCCTCCCTGAGGGGTGACGCGACGCGGTACGGGCTATCCTGTCCATTCGGCAAGCCACAGCACCCCGTCGGGGGATTCAAAGGAACCGAGCACTCCCCGCGGGGTGGCGGTCAGAGGCTCGAACGAAGGGGGGAATTCGAGCGCGTCGACTGATCCCGCACTGGTCACCCGCAGCCAGCGGCGGCCGTGTCCCAGGGGATCGGTCCGGTTGTCGAACATACGGAGCCACGCCGGGCCCCCCGCCTGACACCGCACCGCAGTCACGAACGGCAGTTCATCCGAGAACTGTGCTCGCACATCTCGAGCCATGACCTCCAGGTCGATCCCGGCTTCGGCGTAGTTCGGGCCGAGCTCGAGGCGGATCATCTTCTCCAGATAGAGCACGATGTCCGCCTCCCGGATCGGGGCCGGGCGTCCTGGAATCGAGACCTGGGCTGCGATCGATCCGTCGTCGCTCAGCCAGGCCAGGTCATGCGAAGCCGGACGCCAGAGCACCAGGTCGCTTCCGCAAGCGTCCCACAGGGGCACGGGCGCGAATTCTCCGGGATCCTCGCGTGTCAACCGCATGTGATCCGAGAAGTCGACGACTTCCCGCCGCGTCTCCAGCGCGAGATCGGCCCGCACGAGAGACGCGCGCCGGAAGTCGGCGGTGACGTCGAGATTGGTCGGCGTGTCCACGACGACGGTGCCCCGTCCATCCAGACGGACACGGTAGGGGTCCGCGTAGGAGACATCGGTGAAATCCGTCCGGCGTGCCCAGTCCGCGCCCCGCAGGCGATCCGACCGGACCAGCGACATCGTCGCGTCGAAGACCTTGTGTGCCCTGGCCCCGAGGTCCCACACGTGCGCCAGGCCGCTGTCCGGGTCGACCTGAAGGGCGATGGGAAAGAGAAGATCCTCCGGACCTTCACCGCGTTCGCCACCGCGAACGGCGCCTCCACCGGAATACTCGATCCGCGTGAGGAACGGCGGAGAGGTGTCGAGGACCCACACCGCGTCCGGCGCGGCCGCAATGTCCCGTATGGCCGTGAATTCCACACCGGGAAAAGGCGTCGTGAGCGCGTCGGCCGGTACCTCGCGAAACTCGATCGCGGCGTCCGCACTCGCGCAGGCGCTCGCGACCGCGCAGGCGACGCCGCACAACAGGAGCCGGCGCTTCATGGCAGGTGGACCATCGCGAGTCGTGGCCGCGCTGCGCCTGGCGTGCCTCTGGCGGGCGACAGCGCTGCGACGACCTCGGCCAGCTCGTCTCCGTGGCCTTGAGCAACCACGCGCCCGTCCTGCAGCACGAAGACCCACGGTGTACGGCTGACCAGCGCGTGCTCCCGGCTTCCGGGGCGAAAGCGGTCCACGGTTGCCACGGTGACCTGCCAGCCGTGGACCTCGGCATGCCGGGCGGCCGCTTCGAACGACCCCGGGGCGACCGCGACGATTCCTCCCGGCCGGTCGGGGTCCCGCAGGAGTTCTCCCCACTGCGGGGCGACCTGCCGGGAATGGGCGCACTCGGGATCGAACACCAGCACCAGCTGGAACTCGCCGAGCAGGCTGCCTGGGCCGTCATCGCCGCCGACCCGGACACCCGCGAGGTCGTCGCCCACGGCGACATGCCCGGCACTCCCGGTCTCCAGCCGGTTGGCGAGCAGCGAGAACTGGACGGCTGCCAGGGCTGCCAGCGCGGCGGCGGTCCTGGTGCTCCTGGATGAGATCAACGGCGTGCTCCTTGTCTTGATTGGGCCGGCCCGTGATTCGGCCCTTACACTATTAAGACAGTTCTCGGGGCAAAAACGTGCAAAAGGTCTCGCGCGGAACCACCGCCCGGGTCCCGGTCTGGCCATCCGCGGGACGCCCGGCGGAGCCGATGTGGGGACACGGGGACCAGGCCGTCAGGCCATCCCGTGGCGGCCCTGGGCGAGCTTGGCCGCGAGCCGGATGGCTTCGATCATCGATGAAGCGTCCGCCACCCCCTTTCCCGCGATGTCGAACGCGGTGCCGTGGTCGGGCGAAGTGCGCACGAACGGCAGGCCGATCGTGACGTTGACCCCCTGGCCGAACGCAGCCGTCTTGAACGCGGCCATGCCCACGTCGTGATATGGGGCGACCACGGCATCGAATTCGCCCGCAAACGCACGCCCGAAGACGGTGTCGGCCGGCACGGGCCCGGTTACGGACCAGGGGCCGTGGGCAAGGGTCGCCAGGGCGGGCCCGTACACGTCGCGCTCCTCGGAGCCGAACAGTCCTTCGTCGGAGGCGTGCGGGTTCAGGGCGCAAAGTGCGATGCGCGGCGTCGGCAGACGCCAGTCGGAGTGAAGCGCCGCCGCGAGCAGGCGCGTCTGGGCGACGAGCAGCTCCGCCGTGACTGCGCCCGGAACCCTGGCCAGCGGAATGTGCGTGGTCGCGAGAAGCACGCGCTTCGCGGGCCGGGCGCCTTCGCCGCCCGGCCCCTCGTCGCACATCAGCATGCCCACGCGCGGAGAACCGGAAAGCGCCATCAGCATCTCGGTGTGGCCCGGATGATACCCCGCGTCCTCGAGCGCCGGCTTGTGCACGGGCGCGGTCACCACGGCGTCCACTTCGCCGGCGAGCGCCCAATGCACCGCCCGTTCCACCGCGAGCCCGGCCGCGCGGCCGGGCGCCAGGCCCGCGGCCCCTCCCTTCAGCGCCTCGTAACGGCACATCCCCCGGAAGTCGGCCGCGAACTCGACCGGCCCGGTGACGCGCACCGTGACATCGTGCAGACCGGCGGCGGCCAGGGCCTTTGCGGTCACCTCCGGCCCGATGCCCCGGGGATCGCCCAGGGTGATGGCCAGGCTGTTCAGTTTACGTACTCGACGTAGGTCCTGGCGCGCAGGTTCTCCATCAGCGCCTCGACCCGCTTCTGCCGCATCAGCGTGGCACGGATCTGGGGCTCGAGGTCCTCGTAGGTGAACTCGCCCGCCTCTCTCTGTTCGACGATCTTGAGGACGGCGAACCGCTCCTGTCCCAGATAGCCGAACTGCAGGGGACCCACGACGTCGCCTTCCTCCCGTCCGGTCAGGGCGGCCAGGTAGGCGGCGGGCAGGATTTGCGCGATCTGCCGCATCGGTACCGTCGCCGAATCGGGCAGACTGCTGTCGTGGTATTCGTCGATCAGTGCCTGGAAGTCCTCCGTTGCGGCACGCGCCGCGACCTCCTCGGCTACCCGGCGCGTCCGGGAATTGTCCTGCGGACCCGTCTCCGGCCGGATCAGGATGTGCCGGGCCTTCCGCTCGGCGACGCGCATGCGTTCCAGCAGGATGATGTGGAAGCCGTGAATCGTTTCGACCACTTCGCTGATGCCGCCTTCCAGCAGCGTGAAGGCAGCCTCTTCGAACTCGTCGACCATGTCACCCCGGCGAAACCAGCCCAGATCTCCGCCCGCGGTCGCGGAGCCGGGATCCTGAGAGTACTCGGTCGCGAGTGCGGCGAAGTCCTCGCCCGCGCGGGCCCGCTCCAGCAGGCCCTCGAGCGTGTTGCGCGCGGCCTGTCGGGAAGAATCCGAAGGAGCGACGCTGAGCATCACCTGGTTGAACGTCACCGTGGCGGGACGCTCTTCCAGAGTCGCCTGCCCCTCCTCGAAAAACGCGCGCATCTCGTCTTCCGTGACTTCGACGGCCCCCTGATCGCCGTGGCGGGCCATGTAGAGTTGCACGAGTTGTTCCTGGGCGAGCTGTTCCCGCACCATCTCCCTGTAGCTCTGGATCGTGAGTCCCTCGAGTTCCAGTGCCTGCTCCATCGCGGCTCGGCTGCCGAAGTTGGCCTCTGTCTGAGCCATGCGTTCCTGCAGCCCATCCTCGACCCGCTCGTCCTCGACCTCCAGCAGCGTGTCCTGGGCCGCCGCCTGCAGCACCAGGAGCTGCTGTACGAGATCCTCCAGCCTTTCCTGCCGGAATTCCTCCCGCTCCCGCGTGCCCTCCTCCGGCACGGGCCGGCCCTGAGCTCGCCACTGGTTCTCCTGCTGAACGACCTGCGACAGGAGGATCACCGAGTCGCCGACGATCGCCACGACCTCGTCGACCAGACCCTCGCGCTCCATCTGCGCGACGGTTTCCGGCACGGCCGTGAGAAGCACGACGACGGCCGCAAAAGGGGCCATCAGGGTAGGGAAGGGAATCGTCTGTCTCATGATCGTCCTGCAGATTCGAAGTACGCCCAGGGGCCGACTACCTATCTGAGCTGTTGGATCCGTTCCAGCGTTGCCGCCACGGCGGACGCGTTGATACGCCACGAACCCTGGTCGCGGAGTAGCAATGTAACGCCGCCCAGCGGAATGATGTCGCTTTGGCCGGACACGACGCGCACCAGCGCCGCCTCCACGCGGTCCTCCGCGGACGCGTTCCCGGCCTCGGCGGCGACGGAGGCGGAGTCGGGCTCAATCCCCTGTGCCGTGAGCCCGATCATAGCGGCGCGTTCCAGGATCGCGGCCCGCGCCTCGGCCGATACCGAGTCGATCTCGGCTTCCGTCGGCGCGAATCCAAGCGATCGGGCGTGTTCCAGCAGCACCTCTTCCTGTCCGAGACGTCGAAGCACCGCTTCCAGCTCCTGATCCGACGCGGAGGCGACCCCCTCGCCGAACCCCTCCCCGGAAAGGCGCGCAACCGAGAGGAAGTCGCCCGCCGAAAAGGAGCCAGCGTCCCACGTGACCAGCGGTCGCTCGGCGGCGCGTCCCGATAGGCGCGCGGGAGCCGTCGTTGCCAGCGCCCGGGCCAGTTCCACCGCTCCGTCCGCGAGGCTCAGTCCGGAAGTGGAGTCGAGTTCCGTGACGTATTCGGCCTCGGCCCGGGCCATACGCTCAAGCTGGATCTGCCGGCGGAATTCCGCGCCCACCTCCGACAGCTCCGGGACCTCGAGGGCATCGAGCCTGAGGAGGTGGTAGCCGAGGACGGACTCGACGGGCCCGGCGGTCTCCCCGGGGTCCAGGCCGAAGACTGCGGAGTCGACGGGCGCGAGCATCTCACCGCGCCCGAAGGTCCCCATGCTTCCGCCCCGCGCGCCGCTCCCCGGATCGTCGCTGTAGCGGGCAGCCAGCCCCGCGAAGTCCGCGCCCGCGTCGAGCTGGGACCGCAGGCCGCCCGCCAGCGCGCGTACGCTGTCGCGCTGGAGGGTCGTTGCGCCACGGGGGAAGAGAAGCAGGATCTGCGACGCCGTGGCGCGGGCGCCGGGCATGTCGGCGGCGAACCGGGCCATCAACTCCTCGTCCCCGACGATCGTGTCGACCTCCACCACCTCGTCCCTGAGGCGGGCGATCATCAACTCGTTCAGCGGCGCCTCGGTCACCAGTTCGACGTCCAGCGATTGCAGGGTCGAGTCCTCCGTGAGACGCGAGGCGAGCAGGGTATAGTCCACCCAGAGTTCGGCGACCACCCGCACGATCTGCGAATCCGGCAGGACGCGGCTGTTGTCGGCGATCAGGGTGGCGGCGTCTTCGACGCGAAGCGCGCGCCCGTCCGCTTCGGCGAGCGATCCCGGGCCACAGCCCGCGAGCGTCAGCGTCAACAATAGATATCTTGACAAATGTTTACTATTCACACTATATATTTCCATTCCTGCCTCCTCCGAGCGTTTCCAGCGCGCGTACCAGCACAGGGGCAAGCCTGTCCGCTTCCTCGCAAGCGAAGGTTACCGAGAGCGGAGCGATCCTGCGAACCTCCATCGCCACGGCTTCACCCTTCAGTGTCCCCTCCAGAGCGGAAATGCGCGGGACGACTTCGGGACGGAAGTTGACCCGTGCCCTGTTTCCCCGCACCAGAATGCGATCGACCCCGGCCCCATGGCCGGCGAGTCCCAGCAGCGACTGGTCCAGCAGCCGTCTCACCGCGGAGGGCGGCCGTCCGAACCGGTCCGTGATCTCATCGGCGAGGGCCTCCACCTCGCGCGGTCCGGAGACCTTTGCGAGACGGCGGTACAGGTGGAGCTTCTGGTGCTGATCCTGAATATAGTCGTCCGGCAGGTACGCGCTGTCTGCCATCGTAATCTCCGGGCGCGGATGACGGACGCCCCGGTCTCCTTCGCGCACCCGGCGCACTGCGTCCTCCATGAGCCGCATGTAGGTGTCCAGGCCGACCGCGTGCGCGAACCCGGACTGGTGTTCGCCCAGGAGGTTGCCCGCACCGCGGACCTCAAGGTCCCTCAGGGCAATCTGGTAGCCGCTGCCGAGTTCGGTAAAGTGCTCGAGCACGCGCAGGCGTTTTTCGGCTTCCTCCGTGATGTTGTCCGGCACCACCAGGTAGCAGTACGCACGGCGGTCCCAGCGCCCGACCCGGCCGCGGATCTGATAGAGCTGGGAGAGGCCGAAGCGGTGCGCTCCGGCGACGATCAGGGTATTCGCGTTGGCCACGTCCAGTCCGTTCTCGATGATCGAAGAGCAGACCAGCACCTGGGTCCGCCCATCCACGAAGCGGGTCATGGCGCGGTCCAGCGCACCGGTGCCCATCTGGCCGTGGGCCACCTCGACGGTGGCATCGCCCACGAGGCGGCGCACGCGTTCGGCCGCCGTCTCGATGGTCTCGACACGGTTGTGGAGAAAGAACACCTGTCCGCCGCGATCCAGTTCCCGCTGGCAGGCTTCGGCGATCAGGTGGTCGCTCCAGGAGATGACGTGGGTGACGATGGCCATGCGGTCCCTGGGCGGGGTCCGCATGAGCGACAGATCGCGAATGCCCGCGAGGGAGAGGTACAGGGTGCGGGGGATGGGGGTCGCCGTCAGGGTAAGGACATCCACCGTGGCGCGAAGCCTCTTCAGCCGCTCCTTCTGACGCACGCCGAGCCGCTGCTCCTCGTCGATGACCACGAGCCCCAGGTCGTGAAACGCGATGTCGCCCGAGAGGAGGCGGTGGGTGCCGATCACGATGTCGACCGTGCCGCCGAGGAGGCCGGCGGCCACCTCACGCTGCCGGCGGGGAGGGTCGAAGCGGGAAAGCGAGCGAACCACCACCGGATACTCGGCCAGCCGGTCGCCGAAGGTCCTGGCGTGCTGCGCGACGAGCACGGTGGTGGGGGCCAGCACCGCCACCTGCTTTCCGTCCTGGACGGCCTTGAACGCCGCCCGGATGGCGACCTCCGTCTTGCCGTAGCCGGCGTCGCCACATACCAGGCGGTCCATCACACCCGACGACTCCATGTCCCGCTTGACGTCCTCGACCGCGGTGCGCTGGTCGGGCGTGTCCTCGTATACGAAAGCCGCCTCCATCTCGCGCTGCCAGCGGGTGTCCGGGGAGAATGCGTAGCCCGGGCGGGCCCGCCGCACGGCGTAGAGGTCCAGCAACTCGGCGGTCATCTGGTGGATCGCGGCTTCGGTCTTCCGCCTGAGCCGCTTCCAGCGCTTCCCGCCGATCCGGTGCAGGCTCGCCGGCTTGTCGTCGGGGTGGGTCCCGACCCAGCGTTCCACCTCGTCGAGCCGGTAGACCGGGACGCGGAGCACTTCGCCCCCCGCGTACCCGATGACGAGCGCCTCGATCGACTCACCCCCGATCTCGACGCGTTCCAGACCGCGGAAACGCCCGATACCGTGTTCCATGTGGACGACGTGGTCGCCGGGACTGAGCTGGGCCAGGCTCTCCAGGGAAGCGGATCCACGGAAGCGCCGCCGCCGTCGCAGTTTCCGGCCGCGGCGAAATATCTCGTGATCCGTGAAGATATTGACAGAAGGACATGAATCTTCTATAAGATAGCCATTGGCGAGTGAACCCACGACCAGGTGACACCCCGCGGGAGGCGTCCCCCCGCGGTCCGTGAGCAGGTCGTCGAGCCGGCTGGCCTGGCCGTCGTTGTCGCAGAGGATGAACGTCTCCTCTCCCGCTTCGGCCGCGGTGGACAGGAACGACCGCAGACGCCCGATCTGCCTTTCGATCGCCGGCGGCCTGCGCGCGTGGAAGACGATGCTTCCCACGTGCTCCTCGGCGAAGGCGACGCGGCCGTATCGGGCGACACGCGCCTGGAGTCCCCCGGGCGTCAGGAGGATGCTCGCCGGATCGGTGGCCGGGTTGCCGTAGCGCAGCGCATCGCGATAGCGGGTGTCCGCACGCTGCCACGCCGCCCGGGCCTGCTCACGCACCAGGTCCTCGCCGATCCGCACAAGAACCGTGTCGTGCGGCAGACGATCCAGGAGGGAGCAGTCGGTCCGTCGCGCGGGATCGATCGTGGCGCCGAACCGCACGGGCAGGATGTCGGCCCGGGCCACGGTCTCCGTCGACCGCTGGTCCAATACGCCGAAGTGGCGGATGGACTCGATTTCGTCACCCAGGAATTCGATTCGTACGGGACCGGCCGCGCCATAGGAGAAGACATCGATCAGACCGCCGCGCACCGTGTAACTGCCCGCGGCCTCCACCATGGGCGACCGCGCGAACCCGCGTGCCTCGAGGGCCTCGATCAGCGCATCGCGCCGCAACCGGCTGCCGGTCGCGACCGTGAAGCGCAGTGCGGCCAGATCGTCCGGTATCGGGGCGAGTTCCTGAAGCGCGCGGTGGGTCGCGACCATCACGCGCGCATGGCCCGCAAGCAGTGCCTCGACCGCTTCGACCCGCTGTCCTTCGACCTCGTCGTCGTGGTCGCCGTCCGCTGCAAGGTCTTCGCTTTGCGGATACGGCACCACCGACCCCGGGCCCGTCAGGGCTTCCAGATCGCCGAGATACTCGGCGGCCTTGTCCGGCGCGGACGCGGTGAGAACCCAGAGCCGGGTGGGCAGGTGGTCGGCAAGCGCTGCGACGGCCGTGGCGGGCAGGGAGCCGGCCGCGCCTCCAACCCCGATGGAACCGCCGGCCGAGGGGATGCTTCGGAGCAGTTCGCGGAAGGCGGGGGTACGCGCGAGCGCGGCGGTGGCGGGGTGTGGGGCCGCGGTGGGACCTCGGTTATGCACCAGGTTGCCGGGTGCGGAGCGCGCGCGACGCGGCAACGACGGTCTCCAGGACCAGCAGCGCCAGGATGATGGCCGTGAGCGGCCGCCAGGGCTCTGGTCCGCGCCCCGCCCGAAAGATGTGACGCGACCACTCGGAAGCGTCGTCGACGATGTCACGCACTCCACGGACAGTGCGCCTGACCTCGCCGCCCGAAGCGGGCGCAAGTTGCCCCTCGGCCGCCGGCGGATTGACGGGGATGGCTTGCAGTACGCTGTCGCCGGCGAGCACGTGGTAGATCCCTGCCTCCGCGGTCTCCAGGAAGGGCTGATCCCCGTCGACCGGTTGCATCGTGCCGTCGGGACCACGGACGGCGCTGGCGAGGGGCGAAGGTCGAAAGCTCGTCCCCGCGATGACCCCGGAAACGCCTGCCGCGTCCCCGAACCGGCGTTCGATCACCCATTCAAGCAACGGAATCATGGCCGCGGAGACGGGCAGGCTGGTCGCCTGCTCGTCCATGGGCGATGCGAGCAGGATATAGGGTCCGGTCGGGGCGGTTCCGGCCAGGAGCCATGGATCACCTGTCGACAGCGTGGCCAGGGAGCCATCGCCTCTGGCGGCCGGGCTCGTGCCTCCACTGCCGTCCGCGACAGCTGCGGTTCCGGTGGGGTCTTCGGCCGAGTCGGCGGCTGCCACCCGGTAGAACCGGCGGATGTCGAGCCCCTCCAGATCCAGGGGGAGGTCGCTTTGTACGACGCGGGCTCCCTCTTCGGGCCCCGGCTGATAGCGATAGGGAATGCCCGCTTCGGCGAGGCGGAGATTCAGCGCGGGGAGCCGGGCCGGATCGGCGAGAGGCACCACAAGCGCGCTCTGCGAGGTCGCGCGCTCCTGCAAGCCCTCGCCACCGAAGTTGATGAGCGTGGCCGCGCGACCCGCGCCACCGAGCGAGATGCGCTCACTCTCCTCCAGGACCGCGAGCGCTTCGGCGAGAAAGAAGGGTGTGGGACCAACGGCCGCCACCGGCGTGGGGTCCCGGACCATGAAGGAGAAGAAGTGGCGGTCGTCACCGGTGAGGGGGTCCGGATCGATCTCGGCATAGCCGTCGACGCGACCGGACGGGAACGGGCCCATGGGCAGGCGAATCGTGGCGCCCGGAGGCGCCGTTGCCGCGGCACGCACCTGGTCGCCGACGTAGAGGCGCACGCCGACGGTGTCGCCCACCGATCCGCCCGAAATCGAGACCGCGGCCTCGGTGCGTCGCCCCTGGAGCGGAGGGAGTCCACCACCGATCGATACCCCGTCGATGCCGCGGTTCTCCAACTGGCCGGAGGGTGCGGCGAAGACGACGACCGGGACATCGGAGTCTCCACCCGCGGACTCGGAAAACGCCGTTGCCTGGAGATCCGTAAAGACGTGCACTTCCCGTCGCGGCAGGTCGCTCTGGGCGACCAGGGCCCGAGCACGCGCGATCGCGTGGCTGAGGTCGCCGTGCCCGTGGCTGGGGCCCGTCTCTTCGATGGCCAGGGCGGCCTGGGTCAGGCCCACCGGCACCGCAACCTCCCACGGACTGCCCGCCCGGACGACCCAGATGACGTCGTCGTAGCTTGCGGCCTCCACGCTCATTTGCGCGACAGCCTTCAGAGTGTCGAGCCGGCGACGCCCGTCCTCGATGATCGTCGCGCTGAGCGAGTTGTCCAGCACCAGCGCCAGGGCGGTCGGGTCGTGGCTCCCCCCGGGACCCGGGATGTGGATCCGCGCTCCCAGCATGACCAGAAGCAGGACCGCGGCCACACGGAGCAGGAGCAGCAGGAGTTGCTGGGTGCGGATCTGGCGGGCGTGGTCCTTCTCGGTCCGCAGCAGGTAGCGAATGGCGGGGAAGGTGAAGGTCTTGCTCTCCTGCCGATAGAAGAGATGCAGGATCACGGGCACGAGCACCGCGACGCCGGCCAGAAGGAACAGGGGGTTGAGGAAGCCCACGTCAGGGGAGACGCTGACGCTTCCACAGATAGAGCCGGAGCGCCCGCGAAAGGGGTTCGTCAGTGCCGATCGTCGAGTACGCGATCCCGCGACTCGTCAGGGCGGTGGTCCACTCGGCTACGGCTTCCTCCACGGCGTTGCGGTATTGGCGCCGCATGTCCGCGACCGACACCTGGAGCGAATCTCCCGTCTCCGGATCCACGAACCGTGTCTCGCCCGTGGTGGGCAGGTCGCGTTCCCCGGGGTCGATCAGGTGGAAGACCAGCACCTCGTGGCCCGTGTGCTGCAGGTAGATCAGGGCCTTGGCGGTCCCTTCGGGGTCGACCAGGAGATCGGAGATCAGGATCACGAGGCCCTTCCGCTTGAGCCTCATGGCCACGTTCTTCAGCGCGGACTCGGCTTCCGTGCGCCCGCTGCCCTGCAGCGCGTTCAGGTGCCGAAGCAGAAGCCGCCAGTGCACCTTGCCCCCCCGAGCCTGCGTCTGCCGCACGATCCTCTCGTGGAAGGCGATCAGTCCCACAATATCCCCCTGCCGGATCAGGATCAGCGACAATGCGGCGGCCAGATGCTTCGCGTACCAGAGCTTCGAGGGGAGGCGGGCCTGCGACGACCAGGCCATCGACTCGCTGATGTCGAGCAGCATGTAGGCCCTCAGGTTCGTCTCTTCCTCGTACTGCTTGACGTAGAAGCGGTCCGAACGGGCGAACATCCGCCAGTCCAGCGTCCGCAGGTCGTCGCCCGGCTGGTACTGCCTCAGTTCGGCGAATTCGGCGGAGAATCCCCGATTGGGCGAACGATGCAGGCCCAGCAGAAAGCCCTGCACCACCTGTCGCGCGATGATGTCGATCCCGCCGAGCTGCGCCAGGGTGGCCGGATCGAGCAGGTCCGTGCGCCGGTCCCGGTGCGGAGTGGTCGTCTCGTTGGTGGCCATGGTCCATTGAATGTGGACTGGCGCAACCGCATGCGGAAGTGGCGGGCTGCCCGGAAGGGCGGCCGCGGATCAGCCGCCCATGCGATAGGTCAGCGAGAGCTTGATCCGCCGCCCCTTGGGACTGTGGGTGAATCCGTCGTAGGACTGCTCCCAGTTGACCAGCGGAGGAGGCGCATCGAGGACGTTCAGAACGGACAGCGCAACGTCGCTCCTGCGGGAGGCCCGCCGCAGCACGCTCAGGTCCCAGGTCACGAACCGGTCGATTTCTGCGAATTCCGTGTCGGGGAAGACCTCGTTCGCGTACCCCGAGACCGCGTTGGCGTAGTTGACCACGCTGTAGTCGCCGAAGTGGTAGCCCGCGGAGAACCGGCTCTTCCACTGGGGCAGCGGAGGGGCGATGGGATTGTTCCAGTTCAGTTTGCCGGCGGCGTCCTGGGCCGGAAAGACCTCCACGCTATTCAGATCCAGGGCCCGGACGAAGAACCTCCGTGTGAAGGTGCCGTCCATCCCGAGGGAGACGATGCCCTCGGAGACGGGCAGGCGGGTGCTGACATGCCAGTCGAGTCCCGAGAGTTCGATGCCCGGCCAGTTGATGGTGCGCACGGCGATCCGCTCGATGGCGCTGGTTGGGCATGTGCCGGTCCCCGGCCCGTCCGGACAGCTCACGAACTGCTGCACGGCAGCGCGTGAAGCGCCGCCCAGATCGTAGAGGCGTGTGACTCCGGGAGCGGGAATGATGTCGATGACATCACGGAAGTCGTAGTTCCAGTAGTCCAGCGAGGCGCGCATGCGCGGGAACTCAAGCGTGAATCCCACGTTGTAGGTGAACGCCCGTTCCGGCGTCAGGTCCGGGTTTCCGAATGCGTCCAGCGCCTTGTAGATTCCTGCCTCGGCAACGTACTCCAGCGAGGTGGCGCGGTCCTCGTTGAGGTCGTCGACGGAAGGCGTGCGGAAGGTCGTCTGCAGCGACGCGCGCAGCGCCAGCGGCTCGGCCAGGTCAACGCGCAGCGCCAGCTTCGGGTCGAAGCTGGTCACCGACCCGTGGAACTCGTAGTTGGCGGCCACCTGGGCGTCCACCCTCGATCCGAGCCCCAGCTGGGATTCCACGAAGAAGCGGTGGACGGTCTGGGCCGCTTGATAGGGGTAGTGACCGGTTGTGAAGGTGAAGGCGCCGGCCTTCTCCAGGCAGGTCCGATCGCCGGGGACGGGACACGGATTGAGCTCGAGGTTGCCCGGTGAATTCGGCTCCGCCTCGACGTCGAACCAGCGAAACTGGTACCCGACGGCATACTGGGCCACGTCTTCCACCAGGGCGCCCTTGAGGATGGCATCCGCGACCAGCAGGTTGGCGGTGTTGTCCAGATCGACCTCTTCGTTGATCCAGTCGATCAGCGCCGGACCGTTTTCGAGCCCGGGCATGTAGTCCGGGTTCGCCTGAGCGAAGTAGCGCGCTCCCGGTTGGGCGGAGTACCGGTGGGCGTTGCTGAAGGGGTTGTAGTACATGCAGTTCCCCTGGCCGGCCACGGCGCCGTTCAGCGCGCCCAGGGCCATGCCCGAGGGGCTGGACGGATCGAGTACCACGTCGACGCCGCAGTCCGGGCCTCCGAAGCCCCGGAACGCGAGGAACTTCCGGTAGGCGTACTCGGCCGGAAGGTTGACGTTGCCGGCGGTGCGTGAAAACGAGGCGGAAAGCTCCAGAGAGGCCTCGTTCCCGCCGAGCGACTCGATGTGGCGCTCCAGCGAACCGGCGATCCTGCCGGTGCGGGACTTGCGATCGAGGGCACGACCGGGACCGCTGTTGCCCACGAGGCGGCCGTAGAAGTACCAGTCGTTCGCGAGACAGGCCTCCTGGCCCCCGAATCCTGCCGCCTGCCCGTGGCTCTGGCAGAATGCCTGCCTTCCCGGATTACCCGGAGTGATGACCTGCGCTCCGTTGTACGGCGAGATCGGAGGGAACGACGGTGTGGTCACCCAGTCCGGGGTGGCGGCCTCGGCCCACAAGGCCTCGACGTGGTAGCTCGACTGATCACCCAGTTCGCCGTTCAGTTCGCCGAAGACCCGAACATGGCGGGACGCCTGGATCAGGTTGTCCCAGGGCTGGTAGCGGAAGCGGCAGGTCTCGCCCTCGAGGTGGCCTCCGAAGGCCGTGCACTGCGGGTCGATGAAAACGCCGCCCCAGCCCCCGAACTGTGCGTCGGCCAGCGCCGCGACGAACTCCTCCTTGGTCTCGTTGCCGGTCAGTCTGGGGAAGAGAAATGCGCCGGGATTGCCCGTATACGACCAGGCTCCGCCCCCGGATGTAAAGGGGCGCAGCGCCCAGTCCCGTTCCTGGGGGGTCAGCTCCTGTGTAAGCGCGACCTCGGCCGACACGACCGCGTGGGCGCTCTCGCCAAGCCGCGACCCCCAAATCGCGCCCGCGCTGGTGTCGCCCGCGTCGGGAAGGTACTCGTGCGACGCCGACACCTCGAATCCCTCGAAGTCCCCACGGGTAAGGAAGTTGGCCACGCCAGCGACCGCGTCCGAGCCGTAAATCGCCGAGGCGCCCTCCTTCACCACCTCGATGCGGTCGAGGGCGATCGACGGGAAGGCGTTGACGTCCACGAACCGGCCTCCCAGCAGCCGCATCGGAACGTACACCTGGCGCCTGCCGTTGAGCAGGACGAGCGTGCGCGAAGGCCCGATACCGCGGAGATTCACGCTGGCCACCGTTTCCGGCACCGCCGCGGTTGGCCTGGTCGTGTACCAGCCCTGACGATCACCAAGAACGCCCGCGCTGGCCCCCAGGTTCCGGAAGAAGTCGACCGCCTGCGGCGATCCCTGTTCGGCCAGGGAGCGGCGACCGGAGACTGCAACGGAGTACGGCAGGTCGACGGGCGACTCCTCGAAGGCCGTCCCGGTAACGACCACCCCTTGCAGCTGGAGGACGGTCGGCTGCATCCGCAGTTCGACGAACACGGCTCCGCCCTCCGGCACGACGACGCTCTCGGAGGTGGTGAGGTGGCCGATCAAATCGGCCTGCACCTCATGCGTGCCGGGCGGCAGCCCCACGAGGGCGAATCGTCCGTCCGCCAACGACAGCACTCCCGTGCCCAGCGCCGGAATGGAAACCTGCGCACCTGCGACCGGCTGTCCGCTCGCGGCATCGGTAACGATCCCGGTAATGGATCCGGTTGCCTGGGCGGAAATGGTGTCCGTGGCAGCACCGCAAAGGGCAAGGTAAAAGAGAAGAGCGACAGGCTGCCGGGAAACTCTCGACCGGCCGGGGAAATGCACCATGACAAACCTCGGTTCGAGTACGCGGCTGGTAGCCGCCGGACCACCCTCTCCTAATGAAAACGATGCGGCCCTCCGGGCGCAACACGGATTGTCCGATTTTGTCCCGGTTTTGTCGCAAAGATGACCGATTTTGTCGTTATCGCAGGAAACGAAGCCTACACTTCGCCCCGATGGGCCGGCGGGCAGTGGCCAGCCTCGCGCGGCCTTTCGGCTCCCAAGATTGACCGCCCAAAATCGGCCCGGTTACCTTCGAAAGTCCGCGCTCGGAGCCCCGCCAACCGGCCGAATGGCGCACGAGCGGCACCGCACCCACACTCCGGGCGTCGTGATCGGTGAAGACCGACCTCATCCGCAATTTCTGCATCATCGCCCACATCGATCACGGGAAGTCCACGCTGGCGGACAGGCTCCTGGAAGCGACCGCCACGCTCGACAGCCGTCAGATGCGCGAGCAGGTGCTCGACTCCAACGAGCTCGAGCGGGAACGCGGCATCACCATAAAGCTCCACGCCGTGCGCATGTCGTACCGGGCGAAGGACGGCCGGGAACTGCAGTTCAACCTGATCGACACGCCCGGCCACGTGGACTTCACCTACGAGGTGTCGCGCTCGCTGGCGGCGTGCGAGGGAGCGATCCTGGTCGTGGACGCCACGCAGGGGGTGCAGGCGCAGACGCTGTCCAACCTCTTCCTGGCCCTGGACGCCGACCTCAAGATCGTGCCGGTCCTCAACAAGATCGACCTCCCGGGCGCGGAACCGGAGCGCCGCCGCCGGGAAGTTGCCGAGCTGATGGGAATCGACCCCGACCAGGTGCTGGCCGTTTCGGCAAAGGAGGGGTTGGGCATAGAAGACGTGCTGGAGGCCGTCGTCGAGCGGGTGCCGGCACCCGGCGGCGACCCGGATGCCCCCCTGAGGGCGCTGATCTTCGATTCGTACTACGACCAGTACCTCGGCGCCGTTCCCACCATCCGGGTCTTCGACGGAACGCTGCGGCCCGGGATGTCCATCACCTTCGGAGCCGTCGACTCGTGCTACGAGGCAACCGAGGTGGGCCACCTGTGCCTCGGTCGAATCCCGTCGAAGTCGGTCGGACCGGGAGAGGTCGGGTACCTGGTGGCGGCGATCAAGGCCGTGGCAGACACCCGCGTGGGAGACACGGTGCTCGATGGGACGAACCCCGCCCGGGAGCTGCTTCCCGGCTACCAGGAAGCCAAGCCGATGGTGTTCGCGGGCCTCTACCCCTCCGATGCGGACGACTACGAGGAACTCAGGGAGTCCTTGCGCCGCCTTCAGCTCAACGACGCCTCTCTGCAGTTCGAGCCCGAGACCTCACGAGCGCTGGGCTTCGGCTTCCGGTGCGGCTTCCTCGGGCTCCTGCATCTGGAGATCGTGCAGGAACGGCTGGACCGGGAATTCGGGGTCAAGCTCGTCACCACGGTACCGAACGTGAAGTACCGTGTGTCGATGGCGGACGGATCCGTCCTGTCGATCGAGAACCCCACGGATCTGCCGGACCGCGCGCTTGTCGACTCGGTCGCGGAGCCCGTGGTGCGGGCCCACATCGTGACGCCGTCGGCCTTCATCGGCAACGTGCAGAAGCTGTGCCACGAGCGCAGGGGCCTGTTCAAGGGAATGAGCTACCTGGATCCCCGACGGGTGGAGATGGACTTCGAGCTTCCGCTGGCCGAGATCGTGCTGGACTTCTATGGCCGTCTGAAGGGCGGCACGAAGGGATATGCGGCGCTGGACTACGAGTTCCAGGAGTACCGGGCGGGGGACCTGGTCAAGCTCGACATTCTGGTCAACCGCGAACCGGTCGACGCCTTTTCGGTCATCCTCCACCGCGACAATGCGTACCGCCACGGCAATCTTCTGGTCCGGAAGCTCAAGGAACTGATCCCCAGGCAGCAGTTCGAGGTGGCCCTGCAGGCCGCGATCGGGGGCCAGATCATTGCCCGGCAGACCGTGAAGGCGGTCCGCAAGAACGTGACGGCCAAGTGCTACGGAGGCGACATCACGCGTAAGCGCAAGCTCCTGGAGCGCCAGCGCGAGGGCAAGAAGCGGATGAAGCAGGTCGGCTCGGTGGAGATCCCGCAGGAGGCGTTCATGGCCGTGCTGCAACTGGACGACGACCGGTCGTGAAGGGCGGGCGGCCACCCTGGGTCGTGGGGGTGGACATCGGAGGCACCAACCTGCGGGTCGGGAGGGTGTCCCTCGAAGGCGGCGCGCAACCTGTGGCTGTCCGGCGCCGCAGGACGCGGGCGGCGAGCGGTTCGGACCGTGTTCTGGACCGCATCGTTACGATGATTCGTGAATCGGTGGCCGATGTGGGACGGGACAACGTCGCCGGGATCGGTCTTGGCGCACCCGGCCCACTGGACACCGAGTCGGGCGTCGTCGCCGAGACCCCCAATCTCGGGTGGCGGGACTACCCCTTGCGCGACCTCGTCGCCGAGGCCTGCGGACTCCCGGCGACCCTGGACAACGACGCCAATTGCTTCACCTATGGGGAATGGTTGATGGGCGCGGGGCGGGGCTCCCGGCGCCTCGTGGGCATCACGCTCGGCACCGGGATCGGCGGGGGAATCGTGATCGACGGCGAGATCCATCACGGCGCTTCCGGCGGGGCCGGCGAGGTGGGCCATATGTCGGTCGATTTCTGCGGCAGGCGTTGCCGGTGCGGCTCCCGGGGGTGTATCGAGGCGTACGCGTCGGGACCGGCGATCGCGGCGAGGGCGATCGAAGCGATCCCGGATGGCGGCGATTCCATTCTGGCGTCGATGGTGGACGGCGACTTCGGCGCGGTCACGGCCGAGATCGTCTGCAGGGCCGCCACGGCCGGGGACCGGCACGCTGGCGGGGTGCTGCGGGATACGGCGCGCATCCTCGCAACCGCGGTCGCCAACCTGATCCACCTTCTCAACCCTGACGCGGTAGTCGTCGGAGGTGGCGTCGCGAATGTGGGCGAGCGCCTGCTGCGGCCCCTTCGGCGCGAGGTACGGCGCCGTGTCTTCGGCTCGCACATGCGCGCGTGTCGGATCGTCCGGGGCGAGCTGGGCGACAGCGCCGGAGTGATCGGCGCCGCCGGCGTCTTCAGGCGTGTGCATCACGCTCGCCTCCGATGAAGCGGCTTGGGGTTCTGGGCACGCTGGTCCGCGACACGATCATACACCCGACGGCACCCGGCCCGGTGCGCGCATGGGGCGGTATCGGGTATGCGCTCGCCGCCTTCGAGGCCGCCCTTCCCGACGGCTGGAACACGGTTCCGATCGTCAAGATCGGTGCCGACCTTTACGCGCGGGCGACCTCGTTCATCCGCTCCTTCACCCGGGTCGGCGACGCGCGTTTCCTGCGCATGGTGCCGGAACCGAACAACCGCGTCGAGCTCGTCTACGCGAACGACGCCGACCGCCTGGAAGTCCTGAGCGGGGGTGTCCCGGCGTGGGCCGTCCGCGAAGTGCGGGAATTCCTGCCGGATCTCGACGCCCTGTACGTCAACTTCATCTCCGGGATGGAATTGACGCTGCGAGGGGCGAAGCGCATCCGGGACGGATTCGCGGGACCCTCGCACGCCGATCTGCACTCGCTGTTCCTGGGTGTCGAGAGCGACGGACGCCGCGTGCCCCGTTATCTTCGGTCTTCCGAGGAATGGGCCGGGTGTTTCGATACCGTGCAGATGAACGAAGATGAATTCGCCATGTTCTCCCGCGATGCAGCCGACCCGGCCCGCGCCGCCGCATCGGCTTTCGAGGGACGCGTGCGCATGATCGCGGTGACGCGTGGCAGCGAGGGCGTGAGGGTCATTGCGCCCGGGCGGGATGGGGATCCCTCCGTGGGGGAAGTTCCGACCTCGTCCGACCCGGCGTCAGGCGACCCCACGGGGTGCGGCGACGTGTGGGGAGCCGCTTTCTTGTCGGGCGTTCTCGCGGGGGCCGACCGGGACACCGCGATCACGTACGCGCATGCGCTCGCCAGATGCAAGCTGCGCTGCCGCGGCGCCCACGGGACACGGCGGTACCTGGCCGAAAAGGGCCCGCGTCCGCCCTGGAGTTCGCGCTGACATGCGGGTTGTGGAGATCCCGTCCTCGCTCGACTATCGAAACGTCGATGCCGTCTTCGCGGAAGCGGCCGCCGCCGGGCCGGAACCGGTGCTCTTCGACGCGCGGCGGCTGCGGTGGATCGACCCGAACGGGATGCTGGCCCTGCTCTGCGCCGGACAGGTCGCGTCCGCCAACGGCGCCACTGCCCGCCTGTCGTTGCCCGCGGGAGGCGACGTTGTGGGATACCTGGACCGGATGGGGTTCCCCGCGGCCGCCGCGCGCGTATTCCACGAGTCGGCCCGGCGCGCGGTCCGCGCTCCCTCCCGCGCATCGGATGTGCTGCTCGAGATCACACCGATTGCGACCAACTCCGACGTGCACGACGTGGTCGACCGGGTCCAGTCCCGGGCGGGGGCGATCCTCTCCCGGACCCTCCGCTATCCACTGGCCGCGGTGGTCCAGTTCTCGGTGATCCTGTCCGAGGTCTGCCAGAACATCGTGGAGCACGCGGACGGACCGGGATGGGTGGCGGCGCAGCGCTACAACTGGACCCGCCGGCTGGGCCGCCAGGTACTGGTGATCGGGGTCTCGGACGTCGGACGGGGCTTCCGGGATTCGCTGGCGGAAGAGCATGCGGAGCGTTTTGGCGATCGCTGGGGAGACGTGACCGCTCTGGAAGCCGCGTTTCTCATGGGCCTCACGCGTTTTCCGGACACGGGCCGGGGGCAGGGGATCCAGCAGATACGAAAACAGGTCGCACGCTGGCAGGGTCTGGTCTCCATCCGCAGCGGCACGGCTCGTATCGCGGACAGCCCCTCCTGGCATCCGAGTCCCCCGGTTGTGGAAGGCCTGCCCGGGTTTCCGGGTGCGCAGATCAACATCGTTCTCCCCGAGCGAATCGATGGCTGAGCGGCTGGCCCGCGGCCGCCGGGGGGAGGGCCCGGCCCGGCCCGCTGCAATCGACGTGGCCGCGATCGTCACCGATACCGTTGCGTCGCGGGGACACAATCTGGTGACACGCCCGACCGGACGGGCCGTACGGGAGGTGATCGAACGGCGGCTGGCCCGAACGTCTCCGTCTCCGGTCCGGACGCCTCTGTCGCCCCATGTGATGCTGATCGACTTCACGCGCGTCCGGATTCTCGACTTCAGTTGCGCGGACGAAGTGGTGGCCAAGCTGCTCCTTCGCTATCAGGGACCCGACCGGCCGGGGAACATCTTCTTCCTGTTCCGGGCCGTGGACGAAATGCACCGGCACGCGGTCGAGGAAGTCCTTGAGCGCCATGGCCTGGCGGCGGTCTGCGATGTCGGCGGCGGCTTCCAGTTGCTCGGTCCGGCGACACCCGAGGAGCGCGAGGCCTGGGACACGCTGGAGCGGTGCGAACGGATCGGTCCGCGCGACCTGGCGGGGGCGCTCGGCGAACTCGGCGAGCCCCTGCTCAGGGGATTGGTCCGGCGGCGACTGGCCTATTGGAGCGGCAATGGCGAGGCAGCGGCTCTGAGCGCCCTGGCGCGAACACGGTAGACGACACAGGGAGGCAGGCAATGAGGAATCGCGGGACAAGGGAAGGGAAACTCGGTCCGGCCACGCAGGCGGTGCACGCGGGTCAGCCCGAACCCCGGCCGGGCGCTCCGGTCGTAGCCCCGATCGTGCGCAGTTCGACCTTTCACTGGGCCGGCCCCGACGACGGTATCGATCTGCTGTACAGCCGCTACGGCAACAACCCCAACCAGGAGTCCGTGGCCGCCAGGGTCGCGGCGCTGGAAGGCACGGACGACGCGCTCGCGCTGGCCAGCGGGATGGCGGCCATCTCCATGACCCTGCTCGCCGCCGCCGGGCAGGGGGACCACATCGTCGCAAGCCGGCATCTCTACGGCGCCACCTGGGCCCTCCTCTCGAAGGAGTTCCCGCGGCGCGGCATCACGACGACGTTCGTGGATCCCGGCGATCGCGGCGCGTGGGACGACGCGGTCACTCCGGCCACCCGCGTGGTGCTGATCGAGCTGCCCACCAATCCCACGCTCCGGGTCTTCGACATTGAGCCGGCCCGCCGCGCCGCACGCAGCGTGGACGCGATCCTGGCGGCCGACGTGACCTTCGCGACGCCCATGAACATTCGCGCCGCCGAGCACGGGGTCGACGCCGTGATCCACTCGGCCACCAAGTACCTCGGCGGGCACTCGGACCTGATCGCCGGAGTCGTTGCCGGAAGCAGGGGGCTGATCCGGCGGGTCGCGAAGATGATGAAGCTCTACGGCGGCTCGATCGACCCGCAGACCGCGTGGCTCCTGGAGCGCGGTATCCGCACGCTGCCCGCCAGGATGGAGCGGCACAATCGCTCCGCGCTCGCGCTTGCCGAGTGGTTCGCGGGCGTGCCCGGCATCCGCAAGGTGATCCATCCCGGCCTGCCGGACCACCCCGACCACGCACTGGCGACCCGCATGCTCAACGGCTATGGGGGCATGGTGTCCATCGTGCTGGACGGAGGCGGCGCGGCCGCCGACCGCTTCTCGGCGGCCCTGCGCCTCGCCGCACCCGCGCCCTCGCTGGGTGGTGTGGAGACCCTGGTCTCGCAGCCCCGGCACACCTCCCACGTGGACCTGAGCCCGGCGGAGCGCGACGAACTGGGCATCCCGGACGGTTTCGTGCGCATCTCGGTGGGGCTCGAGGACGTCGCCGACCTCAAGGCCGATTTCAGCCGGGCGGTGGCCGCCGCGACCCGTCCGGCCGCTGCCGTTACGGCCTGATTCGGGCGGCGCCTGGAGCCCCTCGCCGATCCGAGCCGGCCGGTGCCTACGCCTCTTCCATGAACGGGTAGCCGACGCTCGTCGGCGGGACCATGGTCTCCTTGATCGTCCTGGGCGTGAGCCAGCGGATGATGTTGAACGCCGAGCCGGCCTTGTCGTTCGTCCCGGACGCCCGGCCGCCGCCGAACGGCTGCTGTCCCACCACGGCCCCCGTGGGCTTGTCGTTGATGTAGAAGTTGCCGGCGGCGTTCCGCAGGCGATCCAGCGCGTCGCGCACCCCGGTCCGGTCCTGCGAGAACACCGCGCCCGTCAGCGCGTACGGCGAGGTCCTGTCGACCGCGTCGAGTGTCTCGGACCACTCGTTGTCCGGGTACACGTAGATCGACATGACGGGGCCGAAGATCTCGTCGCACATCGACTCGTGGTCGGGTCGCCGGGCCTCGATGAGGGTCGGCCGTATGAAGAAGCCCTCGGCGTCCGAATACTCGCCGCCCGCGATCACCTCCGCGTCGGCGCTGGCCGCGGCCCGGTCGATGTAGCCCGTGATGGATCTGAAGGCACCCGGGTCGATCACCGCGTTGATGAAGTTCCGGAAGTCCGTCGGTACCCCCATCCGCAGTGCGTTCGTCTCATCGACGAGGTCGTCGCGTATCGCCTTCCACACCGAGCGCGGGATGTATGCCCTGGAGGCTGCGGAACACTTCTGGCCCTGGTACTCGAACGAGCCGCGGATGATCGCGGTGCGCAGTGCGGCGTGGTCGGCCGACGGGTGAGCGACGATAAAGTCCTTGCCGCCGGTTTCGCCGACCAGCCGGGGGTAGGACCGGTAGGTCGCGATGTTTCTGCCGACGGTGGTCCACAGGGACTGGAACACCTCGGTCGATCCCGTAAAGTGGAGGCCGGCGAAGTCCGGGTGGCTCATGGCGACCTCGGTGATGCCGGCGGGATTGCCCGGCACGAAGTTGATCACTCCGGGAGGAAGGCCGGCCTCCTCCAGCAGCTTGTACGTGTAGTAACCGGACAGGACCGCGTGCTTGGACGGCTTCCACAGAACACCGCATCCCACCATCGCGGGGGTGCCGGCCAGGTTAGCCCCGATCGCGGTGAAGTTGAACGGGCTGACCGCGTAGACGAAGCCTTCCAGAGGCCGGTATTCCATCCGGTTCCAGACGCCCCTGTCCGAGATGGGCTGCTGCTCGAAGATGCGGTCCGCGAAGTGGGCCCCGAACCGGTAGAAGTCCACGATCTCGCAGGCCGCGTCGATCTCCGATTGGAAGGCGTTCTTGCTTTGCCCGAGCATCGTCGCGGCGTTGAGCGTGGACCTCCACGTCTCCGCGAGAAGGTCCGCCGCCTTCAGGAACACGGCGGCGCGGTCCTCCCAGGGCCACGACGCCCATTCGCGGCGTGCCTCGACCGTGTTGGCGATCGCTTTCCGTGCTTCCGCCGGGCCCGCCTCGTGCCAGACGCCCAGGAGGAGGTCATGGTCGTGCGGCGAGCGGATTTCGTGGGTCTTTCCGGTCCGGACCGCTTCGCCCCCGATGATGACCGGGATTTCGACCTGCCGGCCGCCGATCCTGTCGAGGGCGGCCTTCAGTTCCTTTCTCTCCGGGGTGCCGGGCGCATAGGAGTGGATGGGTTCGTTGACGGGGGCGGGCACACGGAACGTTCCGGACATGGGCTGGTCGAGGCTGGTGGTTGGCGGGAGCGCTCGAGCCCTTTGGGGAGGCGCACCGCGGAGCGGCCTCCGCCTCCCGCAACGGTCGGGTGCGACCGACGCGGGTGGACCGGCCAAGGGTCTGTTTCGAACGCGGTCTTCCGGGTGCTCGTCAACACTCGGAATCGCAGGCAATTTTGCGAAAGCGGGCCGCGCGCGCAACCGGCATTGACGACCGGGAAACGCGTTCGGTAGTTTCCGTGGTCGTCACAGCCACCATCCTCGGGACCGGTTCGGACCCGTGCCTGTGACCTGGACGGAGAATGGCTACCATAGAGCGGATCGAAGAGGTCCTCGAGACGATTCGTCCCGCCATCCGCTTGGACGGGGGCGACGTGGAGCTGGTGGCCTGGGATGCGGAGCGGGGGAGGGTCGAGGTCCGGCTGATGGGTGCCTGCGAAGCGTGTCCGATATCCATGTTCACCCTCAAGGAGGGGATCGAACAGCGGCTCAGGGCGTCCGTGCCCGAGGTGCTGACGGTTGATGCCATTTGAGCCTCGAATGAGCCAGAGCGGACTAGCGGCCGCTGTGACGAAGGCGCTGACGGGCATCGTCAATCCGGTGACGGGCCAGAACGTGGTCGACGGCGGCCAGGTCAGCGCCGTGGACGTGGATTCGCAGGGCAACGCCCGTTTCGTGTTCTCGCTGCGGCGTGGAGATCCCGGGGTGCTGGTGCGCCGGGCCAGAGCCGCCGCCGGGGCCGTCGAGGGCGTAACGTCCGTCAAGGTGGATGTTCAGTTGCCCCAGACACCGCCGGATAGTGAGGGCCAGGCGGACCGCAAGGCGGAGGTCCGGCCGCGGCCGCAGGGACTGCAGCCGGGCTCGGTTCCGCCTCCCACACCGAAGCCGGGCATCCTGGCCGGCGTCAAGCGAATCATCGCGATCAGCTCCGGGAAGGGCGGGGTCGGCAAGTCCATGGTGGCCACGAACCTGGCGGCGCACGCTGCCGCTCGCGGGTTGAGCACGGGTCTGCTGGACGCGGATATCTACGGACCGAACATCCCGCTCATGTTCGGAGAGCGCCGCCGCCCCCCCGTTTCCGGCGCCAAGGGGTCGGAGATGATCGTGCCCCTGGAGTCGCACGGCGTCCGGCTCATGAGCCTCGGTTTCCTGCTCGACCGCGCCCAGCCCGCCATCATGCGGGGCCCGCTGATCGCCGGCATTCTCAAGCAGTTCATGGAGCAGGTCGCCTGGGGCGATCTGGACCTGATGGTCGTGGACATGCCGCCCGGCACCGGGGACGCTCAGCTGTCCCTGGTACAGACGGTCGATCTCGATGGCGCGGTAATGGTCACGACGCCCCAGAAGGTGGCCACCGGAGATGTGCGGCGGGGTATCAAGATGTTCGAGCGGGTCAACACCCGGGTGCTCGGCGTCGTGGAGAACATGTGCGGCTTCCAGATCCCGGGATCGGACGAGGTGGTGGACTTGTTCGGACGCGGTGGCGGCGAGGAACTGGCCCGGGAATTGTCGATCCCGTTCCTGGGCAGGGTGCCGATCGACATCGCGGTGAGGAGGGCGGGGGACGAAGGACGGCCGACCGTGCTGTCCGCGCCCGATTCTCCCGCAGCGGCATCGCTTGCGGAGATCGGCGCGAACCTGCTGCAGGCGCTCGAAACCCTGCCGCCGCGCCGTTAGGTCGTCGGGGTCGCGTTACCGCGGCGCTCCCTCGGCCTCGCCGCGACTGTCCCCGCGAGACGCGCGCGAGGGTCTATTCGCCCTCCAGCCATTGGCGGTCGGCCGCCGAGAGGGCCCCCGGACCCCTCCGCACCCGGGCGAGCACCTTCAGCACGAACCAGCCCACGAACATGATCGGGACCACCTTCCAGAGGAGGAACCCGGCGATCCCGGCCGTGAGACCCAGAAGGGCACCGATCACCGAGAGGACGATCCACACCACCACAATGCTGACGATGCCCATGGCCAGGAATGTCAACAGCGTTCCGATCATGCCTTCCCCTGCGTAACCGGTCCTCTCGGGGCGGCCGAACGGTCGGCCCACTCCCACGGGACGGAAAAGTTGCCAGCCTAAAAGTAATACTTATTCGTTGGGCGGTGGTTGTCACCACCCGTGACGCCGGTCAGCCGATCCACACGATGTCGACACTGCCGAGCGCGGCGGAGATGTCGATTTCCACCCTGCGATCGGCAGCATCCCAGTTCACCGACTGGTACACGTCTCCATTCCTGACGAGCCGCTCCCCATCGAACGTGGAAAGGAAGCGACTCTGGCGGTGAACGCGAATACCCAGCGATTCAGGGACGCGGATCTCCAGCGCGCCCAACCCCATATCGACCGACAGCATGGCGTTCTCCACCCAGCGTCCATCCAGTTCCAGCACCACCGAACCCAGGCCCGCGTTCACCTCGATCTCGCTCGTGTGGAAGTTCCCGAGTCCGCTTACGCGCAGATCGGCCGCCCCCACCGCGATAATCGCCTCCTCCATCGGTTCCGGATTCAACTCCCGTATTCTCAGGACCGATTCCGAGGCGCCCGTATTGAGCTCGAGCCGCGATACGGGTATGCCGGTGAGGTCCACATCCGCGCGTCCCGCACCGAAATCCAGTTCAATGGCCGCCGGAACGTCCGGTCCGAGTTGCAGATCCAGGGAGGGGCTTTCGGACCTGCCGCGAAAGCTCCGTCCGCGGTGGTCTTCGATGGAGATTCCGACCCTGAGGTGCTGGTTCCCGTATTGGGCAACCGGGTCAGCCGTTTCTTCGTCGAAGCGGAACAGCGCTCTGTACAGGGAGCCTTCATCACCCCTGCTCAACTTGAGTACGCCGGCTCCGTAGCCGACCGAGACACTGAGGCGGTCCTCGTTCGTGACAAGCCTGGAGGAAGTGAAGGTCTTCCAGCTCTGGGCTGCGAGCGGCAGGGGTGCGGTGAGCGCAACACCCGCCGCCAGGGCCAGCATGGGCCGGCACATGAGGGCCATTACGGGCCGGCTCATGACTCGTCGTCCCCGGCGGCGGTCGTCCCCTGGTCCACGTCATCGTCGGTTTCGTCCGAAGCACCGTCGTCCTCGGCCTCGTGCCAGTCGACCGGCTCGTATGCGTGTTCCTCGAATGCGTACTCGACGGGACGACGGCCCCCGCGTGTCACGATGACCGCGCCCAGGCCGGTCAGCGTCGCGGCGACACTCGCGATGCTCCCCATCCCGATGACGAGCGACCCGGTCCAGCCCACCAGTGGCAACACCTGCAGGGCGTTGCCGACGACGAAGGGGGCGAGCAGCGTAGCGAGCCCGAGGAGACGGAGGTGGGTGGGGCGGTTGCCATCGACCCAGTCGAGCCACGGGATGTCATGCTCGAGCACCCATCTCCCCACTTGCTGGCCGACCCCCACGTATCCCATGAAGCCGGCGATGACCACGGCCAGCGGGAAGAGCGGCACCCAGGCCAGCAGCACCGGCAGCCCCACCACGGAGATGGCTAGCACCACCATCCCGAGGACATAGACGGGGAGGATCAGGAATCCGCCCGCAAACCCGACCACGGCACTGCGCGCCGGCTGGCTTCCGACCGCCCGGGTGACCACGTCCACGCGATCCGCCGAGAACCGCGTGAGGAGCAGCGTCAACAGGCCCAGAATGACGAAGGTGATCCCGGTCCCGAAGATATCGCCTACGGCGCGGCCGGCCCTCGCGAACCCGCTCCCTCGTCCGTCATTCCGGGTGCGTCCCAGGTCGCGGGTGACCTCGGCCCTGATCTCTTCGCGGACCTGGTTTTCCGCCCGCCGCAGCTGCCGCGTCACATCCACCACGTCGCCGTCGACCTCACCGCCCCGCCGTACCAGATCCGACTGGATCAGATGGACGTCGCCATCGACCTCTCCGTCCTCCCGCAACGTGATGGTGCCGTCGAGCACGATCACGTCGCCGTCCACGCTGCCACGAACGTCGAGATGTCCTCCTACGACCAGCACGGATCCCGAGTGCGAAGTTCCTTCGCGCACCGTGTAGTCCTGATGCAGCCAGATCCCCAGCGCCTCGAGATCGACATCCTCCAGGGCCATCCCCAGCGCCTCGACGTTTTCGCTGTGCGCCACGGCCTCCAGGAGTTCTCCCATTCTCTGCCCGGCCGCGGAACGGCTGACCCTGCCGTCGACGCCCGCCACGGCTCCCTCCAGGGCTCCGTCGACCGCGCGCAGGAGATCCGCCTCGCCCCCGGTGAGATCCGGACCCGGCTCCCACCGCTCGAGCGCTTCAGCCAACGGGCCGTTCGACAGGGAGAGGACGTCCGAGAGAAGGCTGCGCCACTCCTGCTCGGCCGCGCCACCGGACTGGTAGGTGCCGAGGACCTCGCCGTCGGCCGTGACGAGACCGTTCTCGAAGGAAATCGAGAAGGTCGCGCCGTCGGAGAATTCGAGCTCCAGCGACGCCTCCGAACTCGAGACCCCCAACTGATTGTGGACGACCTGCCGCTCCTGCGCCGTGGCATCCGCGGCGGCGAGCATGCCTCCGCCGCCGGCAACCGCGGCGAGCAACCAGTTCATTCGATCAAATCGGTACATAGCGACGCTCCGAAGCCGGAACCTTGACGATGTCTCTGTAGAGGACCCACGCCGAAACCAGCGTGAGACAGGCGAAGACGAAAGCACTGACGGCCAGAGCCGGCCCCTGTGGCGCCACGCCGTCGAGGAGTCCGAACAGGCTGCCTGCCGCACTCCCGAAGCCGCTGTCGACGAGACCCGAAAGTGCGTCGGCGGTCCGGGTCCAGAGGAAGCTCGCGACGTTCGACGCCGTAACGAGGGGGTTGTTGGAAAAAAGCATGTACGCGGTCGCGAGCACGGCGGTTGTCGGCCCGAAGGCGATGCCGGACGCCGCCGCCAGACGGTCCGCCGGGCGAGACCAGACCCGCCCGATTCGCTGTGCAAACCCGCTGCGCCGGGCGGATGCAGCCGGCACCGCGTCCACCCGGGCCATGACCCGATCGCGGAATCCCGCAGTCGGCTCATAGGCGGGCAGGCGGTCCAGCTTGTCGCTCAGCTGCTTCCACTCGCCAAGGGCGGCGGCCGCCTCGGGGTCACTCGCCACGAATGCGGACAGCGCCCTGGCCTGGCGCCTCGGCAGACCCTCGTCCAGGAGTGTGGCGAGCGCATTCGGCACGATGGCGAAAGAACCTCCACCGATCCATGCCCGTGCCCGGGCGCGCCAGGATCTTCCCGCGTACAGCGCGACGAGCACGCGTACCCTGAAGTCCGGAGTGGGCGCGAACAGCGCGAGTTGATCAAGGGCCGCGAGGACGGAGCGAAAGGCGCGGACTTCGGCCCGGAGCCCCGGGTTGACCGCGATCTCCCGTTCGAACTCGAGGACGTCGCCGGAGCGCAATTCGCCGTCCAGGTACGAGAATATCCTTCTCGTCTCCGGGTCCAGGGCCCTCACTCGGCGATCGGTCTTGGTCACTTTGCACATCCTCCGCGATTTGCCTGCACTACGGTCCCCGAATTCCGCCGGTTTCACTGAGTGCGCGACCCTTTCGTAGTTCCGGCTAACCCGGATCGACCACGTGGGCCAACGACTCCTTCAACTCAAGACGGGCTCTGTGGATGTACGTCTTCACCGTTCCGAGAGGCAACCCCATGATCTCCGCGATTTCCTTGTAGGAATAACCCTCCACGTGCCGCAGCAGCGTTACGGCGCGGTACTCCGGCCGCAGCTTGCCGATCGCCACTTCAATCTGGCTTCCGAGCTCCATGTTCTCCACGTAGGCATCCGGGCGTTCGTCCGGCGACTCCACGATCGGTGTGGTCTGCGCCTGTGCCTCCTCCGTGAGGGCGTGAGGAGACCCCTGCAGCGAGATGGTATCGAGCCGCTTCTTGCGCAGGTGGTCGATGGTGACGTTGTTGGCGATCTTGAAGACCCAGCTGGAGAACTTGTACTTGGGGTTGTAGCTCCCGATCGCGTTGAAGGCCCGGATGAAGGCCTCCTGAGACAGGTCCTCGGCCAGGCTCCGGTCACGGACCATGCGGTAGACGAGCGAGAAGACCGGTCGTTCGTAGCGCTGCAGCAGCTCCCGAAACGCACGCTGGCGTCCATTCGCGGCCTGGGCGGCCAGGGTCCTGTCATCGGGTGCGGGATGTTGCAAGGACTGTGGGTCGGGCCGTGGGCCGTTCATTGAAGGGAGCACAGGTTCTCGGGGACCGCCGCGACGATCCCTGGTGGATTCGAGAACGGACTACGTTTGAGGGGCGAATTCCCGTCAGTCGGCACGGGGCGGGTGGATTCGGCTCCCGTCGGGATTCTAAGTTTCGGGCCCCCTTTGTCCACGTTTCCACGCATCAGGGAGGTGACGCCTTGGCCGCGTACCCGGCAGCCGGGGATGAGCGCGCAGTGCAGGTGCGAACGCTCTTCAGCGAGATCGCACCGCGCTACGATCTCCTGAATCACGTCCTGAGCCTGAACATCGACAGGAGGTGGCGCCGGCGCGCCGTACGGGCCCTCGGGTGGGAGGCCGCACCGCGCGGGACGTACCTGGACGCGTGCGCCGGCACTTTCGATCTCGCACTGGAACTGGCGGGGCGGGACGGGTTTGCGGGCCGTGTGGTGGGAGCCGACTTCGCGCTTCCCATGCTGGCCCGGGGGCTGCCCAAGATCCACGCCGCCGCGGTAGCGCCCGTATGCGGCGACACGCAGAAGCTCCCGTTTGCCTCGGCGACGTTCGCGGGGGCGACCGTGGGGTTCGGCGTGCGCAACCTGTCGGACCTGGCGGCCGGGTTCCGCGAGCTTCATCGCGTGCTCAAGCCCGGTGGACGCCTCGTGGTGCTGGAGTTCACCGTGCCTCCCGGGCGGTTCCTGCGTGCGGCGTACCTGCTCTACTTCAATCGCATCCTCCCGGTGGTCGGACGGCTGGTGTCGGGCCATCCGTGGGCCTACACCTACCTGCCCAGGTCCGTCCGCGACTTTCCGGGTCCCGGTGCGCTGGCCGAACACCTTCGGAGCGCCGGTTTTGCGTCGGTCGAGTGGAGTCTGGTCAGTGGGGGGATCGCGGCCATTCACGTGGCGTCGAAGGCCGGTCGCGGGAGTCCTGCAAGCCCTCGGAGAGCACCGTAACCGTCCCCAGTTCCGAGGGCGAGCCGTCGAAGCGGGTCGTGTCTCCGACCAGCAGGATGGTCATTCGGGCCGGATCCATCTCCGCCCGGAAGACCTCCAGCACATCGTCGGTCGTCACGTCGCGTATCCCGTCGAGGAAGCGCTCGAGCCAGTCGTCGGGAAGCCCGAGGCTCTCGTAGGTCATGCCGCGCGCCACGACCTGAAGGGGCGTGCGGAAGTTGAATACGAACCCGTTGACGATCTCGCCGACCGCGTGGTCCACTTCGTCGGCGTCCGGTGCCGTGGTTCGCACGGAGTCGAGGGCCGCCAGGAGCAGGCGCGCCGCCGCAAGCGTGCGCTGGGGCCGGGTTCGCGTCAGCGCTCCCACCAGGCCGTCGTCCCTCCGCGAGGCGGTCCAGATTGACGACGCGCCGTACGCCAATCCCTGACGGGTACGCAGCTCCGTGGCGAGCCGGCTGGAGAGCCCCGATGCCCCCAGAATCGAATTCGCGATCCGCGACGCGAAGTACTCGCCGGTGTCACCCTGCCGCAAAGAAGATGAATGGGCCAGCACGACGACGCTCTGCTCGATGTCCTTCTGGATGACGAAGACACCCGGCTCGGTCCGGATATCGGGCTGTGGATCCTCCAGGAGGTTCCCGGAGCATTGCGGCCATTCGGCCAGGATTCGCTCCAGCATTCGCGACGCGCGGCTCCAGGTGACGTCTCCGGCCACACCGAGCACCATGTTGCCGGGGCAGATGACCGCCTCGTGGACGTACCGCAGCTTCTCCTCGCTGAGGTCGTCGGGTTCAAGATCCGAGGGACTCATCTCCCAACCCACGGGATGGTCTCCGTACATGACCCGGTTGAAGCGGCTGAAGGCCAGCGAAGCCGGATCGTCGCGCCGCCGGCGCACGCGCTCGAGTTCCGCGCCGCGCCAGACTTCCACCTGCGTCGAATCGAAACGGGGCCAGCGCAGCATGTCGGCCCAGAGCGACACGGCTTCGTCGAGCTGGCCGGTAAGGGTGTTGATCCACGACGAGGAGCCGCCGCCTCCCTGTCCGAAACTGGTCGCCAGCGCGAGCAGTTCGATCCGTGCATCGACGGAATCGGGGGGAAGGTCCCGGGTGCCTCCCGTGCGCATCAGCGCCGGCACGGCGGTCGCAGCGGCGAAGTGTTCCCGTGCGAATCGCCGCACGCCGCCCCGGAAGGTGGCATAGACGGTCACCAGCGGGAGTTCGCGGTCCTGGGCGAAGTAGACCGGGACGCCCCTGACCGTCTCCTTGCGCGGCTTTACGGGACTGAACCGCAACTCGGGGAACTCCAGGGCGGCGATCCGCTCCCGGACGGACTGTTGCGGGGGAGCCGCGCGGGCCTCGCCGGACGAGAGCGCCACGGCGGCCGACGTCAAGACCGCCAATGCCGCGGCGCGCATCGAAGCGCGCCGGATGCGCATGTTCACCGGGTCTCCTTTCGCACCATCGTGGCAACGGTCCGGCTGCGTGGCGTGAGATACCGCACCGCGACCCGCTGCACATCCTCGGGGGTGACGTCGGATATGCGCCGCGACAGACGGAACGTCTCCCGCCAGTCCCCGAAGGAGGCATGCGAGTCGGCAATCTGCAAGGCGAGCTCGAGATTCGACGAGAGCCGGCGAAACTCACCCGCGCTGATCTGGTTCCTGATGCGAAGCAGTGCCGCGGCAGCGGGCGGCTCCCGCTTGATCGCTTCGATCTCCTCGTAGATGGCCGCTTCCAGCTCGGCCGGCGTGTGCGGCGATCTCGGCACCGCGCTCACGATGAAGAGGCGGGGGTGGGCGAAACCGGGTCCCTGATAGGCGGACACATGCAGCGCGGACTGGTCCTGGGCGATGAGGCGCTGGTACAGGCGCGTGGTCCTTCCGGCCGTAAGCACCGATGCGAGCATGGACAGGGCCGGGGCATCCTCGTGAAGGCCGGACACACCCCGCCACCCGATCATGACACGGGGTTCGGCGTCGAACTCGACCGTGATCCGGCGTTCACCCGCCTGTTCCGGTTCGCGGGCGGTCACCGGGGCGGCCGGAACCCCTGGTGGCACGGTGCCGAAGTACTCCTCGGCCCACTCGACGACCTGGCCGGGATCCACGTCGCCGACGATGGCCGCAACGGCGTTGCGCGCGCCGTAGTAGGCGCGGAAGTACTCCAGCACCTCCCGGCGCGTCAGGGATTCGAGATCCGCGGAGTGACCGATCACCGGGACGCCGTAGGGGTGGACCTGAAAGGCCGTCGCCAGCAGCGAGGTCTCCAGGATTCCGCCCGGGCTCGTCTCCAGACGCATGCGCCGTTCCTCGCGCACGACGTCGAGTTCCGTGGAGAAACCGCGCATGACCGGGTTCGTCATCCGGTCTGCTTCGAGCACGAACCACAGCTCCAGGCGGTTGGCCGGCAGTTCGACGAAATACCGCGTCGCTTCGTGTGAGGTGGTCGCGTTGAGCCCCCTCGCGCCGTGGGCCGTCAGGATCCGGTCGAACTCGTTCGGGATCGAGAGCGCGTGCGCCTGGGACTCGATCGCGGCCGTCAGGTTCCTCAGCCGACGGGCCTCGGCGGAGTCCGGGTCGTGGCCGGCAAGCCTCGCGATCATGGAGTCCCGGGTCGCATCCGCCGCATCCATGAGCGGCGATTCACCGGCACGGTCCCGGGTGCCGATCTCCTCGGTGCCCTTGAAGAGCATGTGTTCGAGGACATGTGCGATTCCGGTGTTGCCCAGGTGCTCGTTGACCGACCCGACCGGATAATGAACCACAAGGGACACGGTCGGAGACTGGCGGCGCGGCAGGATGAGGAAGGTCATGCCGTTGTCCAGCGTGTGCTGCGCCACGGGCAGGGCTTCACCCGGCGCCGCGCCGGCTCGTGCCTCCTGGGCCGCAGCCGGCGGGACCGCGGTCGATCCGAGCCCCGACAGGGTGATCAGCGAGAGGACGATGGGTGCGCGCATCATGGAGGCACCGCCTGACACCGCGGACAGAAGAAGGCGGAGCGGCCGCCGAAGACGATGCGCTCGATGGGAGTGCGGCACCGGAAGCAGGGTTCGCCCGCACGACCGTACGCGTGGAGCGCGCGGCCGAATCCGCCGACGTCCCCCTCCGCGTTGCGGTAGTTGCGCAAGGTGGTGCCGCCCGCGTGGATCGCGCGTCGCAACACTTTCCGTACGGAACGATGGAGTCGTGTGGTGGCCTCTTCGCCGATCACGTTCGCGCGCGTGGCGGGGTGGATGCGGGCGAACCAGAGGGCTTCCACCGCATAGATGTTGCCGACGCCCGCGACCTTTCTCTGGTCGAGGAGAAGCGAGCGGATCGGGGCGCGGGACCGTGAGAGCGTTATCCGCAGCACCCTGGCGGTGAAGGAGCGTGCGAGCGGTTCGGGCCCGAGCCGCCGGGACCAGGCACGCCACTGCGCGCGTGGAACGAGGGTAAGGAGACCGAAGCGGCGTATGTCGTCGTAGGTCACGCAGCCCCCGTCGGCGAGGTGAAAATGCACCGCGGGGTGCGTGCTGGGGCGCGCTGGACCCGGTCCTGGTCCGGACAGGACCCGGCCGGTCATTCCCAGGTTGATCACCAAACGGCTCTCGTCGTCGAAGGTGAAGACTACGTTCTTGCCCCGCCTGCCCACACTCCGAACCTGCCGCCCCGGCAGCGCGGCCGCAAAGCCGCCGGGCGAACCCTTCACGACATCGTTCCGCAGGACGGTCACGTCGGCGATGACTCGGCCCGGCAGAACCGAATCCAGGCCGCGCGCGATGGTCTCGGCCTCGGGAAGCTCGGGCAACGCGTCACTCCAGCGCGACGGCGGTCCCCCTCGAGGGCGCCATGAGCATGATATCTACAGTTCCGTTCCCTGGTTTCGTTGGCTGTTGTCAGGTTGTGGTGCCCCGCCGCGTGGTCGGCCGACGCCTCACTCGCGGCGCTCCGCCTCCCTCCACCCGATGTCTCGGCGGAATTGCCGGCCTGCGAAATTGATCGCCTCGGCCGCCTCGCGACTGTGCCGGCGCGCGTGTCGGAAATCCCCGGCGGTCGCGGTCACCGCCAGGACGCGCCCGCCCGAGGTGACGAGCCTGTCCCCCTCCATCCGGGTGCCGGCATGGAAGACCTCCACGCCCCCAGGCATGGCGGGAACCGAGATCGGCGCTCCCTTCGGGTATGCGCCGGGATAGCCCTCGGCCGCGAGAACCGTCGTGACCGCGGCGCCGTCGCGGAAGACGGGCGCGTGCCCGCCGAGCCCGCCGCCCTCCGCAACCGCCATCATGGGCTCCAGAAGCGAGGAGTCCAGGAGCGGGAGGACCGCCTGCGTCTCGGGGTCCCCGAAGCGGCAGTTGAATTCGACCACCCTGGGTCCGGCCGCGGTGATCATCAGACCCGCGTAGAGCAGCCCGCTGAATGGGCAGCCCGATTCGGCCATCGCGCCGAGCACCGGCGTGACGATTCTCTCGCCCACCTCGGTGATGAGGGCGTCCGTGACGAAGCCCACCGGTGCGTACGCGCCCATGCCTCCCGTGTTCGGGCCCGTGTCGCCTTCGCCGATGCGCTTGTGGTCCTGGGAGGAGAGCAGGGGGACGAAGTCCTCGCCGTGCGCCAGGCAGAATACGGACAGCTCCTCACCCTCCATGTATTCCTCGATCACCACCTTGCTGCCCGCGTTGCCGAAGGCCCCGGCCAGCATGCTGCGTGCAGTGCTCACCGCCTTGGCCACGGTTTCGCACACCACGGCGCCCTTTCCGGCAGCGAGTCCCGACGCCTTGACCACCACCGGGGCCCCACACGCCTCGATGTACGCGGTGGCCGCTTCCGGGTCGGTGTGAACCTCGTACGCTGCCGTGGGGACGTCCGCCGCCGCCATCAGGTCCTTTGCGTACGCCTTGCTGGACTCGATCCGGGCCGCCGCCGACGACGGGCCGAACACGGGGATTCCGGACTGGCGCATGCGGTCGGACAGTCCCGCCGCGAGGGGTCCCTCCGGACCGATCACGGCAAGGTCGATGCGCCGGGCCGCGGCCCAGCCTGCCAGGGCAACGACATCGTTTGGGGCGATGTCGAGGGCCGTACACTCGTTTGCCATGCCCCCATTGGGGCGGGTTGCGAAGAAAGTGGCGGCCGGGGCGTCGCGCCGCAGCTTCCAGAGCAGCGCGTGTTCGCGGCCGCCGTTGCCGACGATGAGGATACGCATTCTCGCTACCGGGTCATTTCCTGAAGGAATCCATGAAGCTGCCCCCCACCCGTCTGGCGGCACCCGCCACCTGGTCCAGCAGGTCCTTTGCGCCGGTCTTGTAGGCGTTGGCCGCCTCCGCCACGTCCTCCCGATACGCGGGATCGGGTTCGCCGCGGCGCTGATACTCCCCTCGCAGCACCCTGTCGTATTCACCCTCTTCGATCCAGCCGCGCAGTTCGGAAAGGCGAAGGACCCAGAAGGGATGCGTCTGGCCCAGGAGGTTGAGGACCTTGAAGACCTGATCGGCGAGGTCGCCGGATTCCCGGTACTCCTCGGCCTGGTGAACGAACTCGGGGAGGGAGGTCTCTTCGTCCGCGCCGCCACCGGCCATCTTCAGCATCCCGGACATGACCACGTCCGGATCCTGGATCGCGAGCAGTCCCGCGCGGTCGGCCGAGAGCTCGCTCTTGCGCGACCACTCCAGCAGCCCGACGAGGATCGCGCGCGCGGCCAGCCCGACGATGGGAAAGCCGAGCCCGGCCAGCTGGATGAGGAGTTGGGTCATCGTGCGGTAGAGCACGTGGTCGCTCATGACGTGGCCCAGTTCGTGGCCGAGCACGTACGAAACCTGGCGGTCCGTGAGGAGCTCCAGGGTCCCCGAATTGAGAATGATGAACGGCTCCTTCATCCCGTAGGCCCCGGCGTTCACGACAGGATTCTGCGAGACGAAGAGCGGGTACCGCTGCGGAGCGTCCAGCGTTTCGCACATTTCGCCGTAGAGCTTCCAGATTCTCGGAAACTGGTTGGGACCGACGCGCACGGCGTTCGCCTGAAAAGCGAGCCGGATGGGCTTTTCGCCGAAGATGCCGAACAGCGCGCGCAGGACCTGGTCGAACATGGGCAGCTTGCGCAGCGCGGCCAGTGCGGCGCGGTCGGCGCTGTGCTCCCAGGCTCGCGAGGAGATGTCCGTCAGGATGCGCCTCGTGCGGGTATCGCCGTGCGAGTTGCCACCGTGCGTGTAGTCGTAGTTGTCGGTCATGTTCAATCCTTGCGTGATAGCGCCCGTTCGATGTCCGCTACGAGGTCGGCCGCGTCCTCGATTCCCGCCGACACGCGGACCAGGCCGTCGTTGATCCCCATCCGCAGCCGCAGTTCCTCGGGCACGGAAGCATGAGTCATGAGCGAAGGGATGCAGATCATCGACTCGACGCCGCCCAGACTCTCGGCGAGGCGGATGATTCTGGTGCCCTCGGCCATTCGCCTGGCGCCTTCATGGGCGAGTTCTGCCGAAACCATGCCTGAAAAGCCCGTCATCTGCCGGCGCGCCAGTTCGTGCTGGGGGTGCGAAGGCAGTCCGGGGTAGTGCACCCGGCGCACGAGCGGATGGGACTCCAGGAATTCGGCGATGCGCATGCCGTTCTCGTTGTGGCGCTCCATGCGGAGGTGCAGCGTCTTCGTGCCGCGCAGGGTCAGCCACGAGTCGAAGGGGCCGGGAACCGGTCCGGTGGACTTGCGCACGAAGAAGAGTTCGTCCGCGAGCGCGTCGTCGTCGAGAACGATAACGCCGCCGAGCACGTCGGAGTGGCCGCTCAGGTACTTCGTGGTCGAATGAATGACGATGTCCGCACCCAGCGTCAGCGGGTTCTGGTTGCTGGGAGAAGCAAACGTGTTGTCCACGCACAGGAGCGCGCCGGCTGCCTTGGCCGCACCGGCGAGGGCCTCGATGTCGGCGATCCGCATGAGGGGGTTCGATGGAGTCTCCAGGTGGATCAGCCCCGTGTCGGGACGCACCGCCGCGTGCACCGCCGCCACGTCGCGGGTATCGACCAGGGTAACCTCGATCCCGAGTCGGTCGAGGACCTGGGTGAACATGCGGGTGGTGCCGCCGTAGGTGTTCTCCTCGCTCACGACATGGCCGCCCGCGGCGACGGTCTTGACGAGGCACTCGATCGCCGCGAGTCCGCTCGAGAAGGATATCCCGTGCCGGGCGCCCTCCAGGTCGGCGATGTTGGCCTCGGCGGCTTCCCGGGTGGGATTCTGCAGGCGCGCGTACTCGTAGCCCCGGTGGCGGCCCAGTCCGTCCTGGACGTACGTGGAGGTCTGGAAGACCGGCGTGGTGATCGCACCGGTTACCGGCTCCGGCGATTGCCCGGCGTGAACGCAGCGTGTGCCGAAGCGGACCGTCGGATCGGACAACTGGAACTCCTCTGGAATGGGGCGGCAGGAGGCTCGGGCGGCGGATTGTCGTCCCAATCTAGCATCACGGGGGCCGCTTGGGATTCCGCCGCGCGCGCGCCGTCGCCCGGGAGCGGCTGGGATTCCTTCCACGGACTGCTAGCTTTGCTTCAGGCCTCGCTCGGGGCCGCCGAGCCGGGCTCCCTCAAACCGTCCAGTCGTACCTCATGCCGATCCAGCTCCCTTCGGACCTCATGGTCAGCGTCTCCGGCTTTCGCGGGGTGGTGGGCGCGCCCCTGACTCCCGAGCTCGTGTGCGGTCTCGGGGCGGCGTACGGAACGTTTCTGCGGGAGGAGGGCGACCGTGGGTGCGTCGTCGTGGGGCGGGATTCCAGGGTATCGGGACCGATGCTGGAGCGCGCGGTGGTGGCCGGCCTTCTCTCGGCCGGGTGCGAGGTGGTCGAGCTGGGACTCGTCCCCACTCCGACGCTGATGCTCGCGGTGCGCGACACCGACGCGGCGGGGGGAATCGCCGTCACGGCAAGTCACAATCCTGCGGAGTGGAACGCGCTCAAGTTCGCCGTGCGGGGCGGGACGTTCCTGCCGCCCGAGCGCATGGACCGCTTCCAGGCCCGGGTCCGGCGGCTCGATCCTGTCCGGGCGCCGTGGGACCGGCTTGGGGACGCGACGCGCGACCAGGGCGCCGTGGAGCGTCACATCACGCGCATCCTGGACTTGTCCTGCCTCGATGTCGACGCCATCCGCGCGCGACGGATCCGCGTTGCGCTCGACTGCGTCAACGGAGCCGGAGGCGTGATCATGCCCGCCCTGCTCGACCGTTTCGGGTGCCGGGTGCACGCCATCGGCATGGAGCCGGACGGCCGCTTCCCCCGCGATCCCGAGCCCACCGCCGCCAACCTGGCCGATCTGGCGGAACTGGTGCGCGCGAGCGGTGCCGAGATCGGGTTCGCCGTGGATCCCGATGCGGACCGGCTTTCACTGGTGGACGAGCGGGGCGTGCCGCTGGGCGAGGATCTGACGCTGGCGCTGGCCGCGGACGTAGTCCTGGGCCGTGGTGGCGGGTGCGCGGTGACCAACCTGTCGACCAGCCGGATTCTTGACGATGTCGCGCGGGCGCACGGGTGTCGCGTGGTGCGCGCGCCGGTGGGCGAGATCAACGTTGTCGTGCGCATGATCGACGAGGGAGCGGTGGTGGGCGGGGAGGGCAACGGTGGCGTGATCCTGCCAGCACTGCACCACACCCGCGATGCGCTGGTCGGGGCGGCCCTGCTCCTGCAGTACCTGGTCGACGCGCCGGGCGCGACCCTGTCGGGGCAGGTCGCCCGGCTGCCGTCCTATCACATCGTCAAGGACAAAGTGACGTTTCCGCGCGCCCTCCTCGACGACGCATACGCGGTCCTGGAGCGCGAACTTCCCGCCGGCGAACGGGACGACAGCGACGGAATGCGCCTGGAGTGGAGAGGGGAGGCGAGTTGGCTGCACGTCCGGCCGTCGGGCACGGAACCGGTCGTGCGCCTGATCGCCGAAGCTCCGGCGGAGGCGTCCGCGCGCGGTTTGGTGGACCGGGCGAAGCGTGCGCTGGCCGCCACGGCGGGCATAGGCTCGCGCGCTTGAGATGTGTGGAATCATCGGATACGTGGGACCCCGGCCGGCGGGTCCGATCCTCATGGAGGGCCTCAAGCGACTCGAGTACCGGGGTTACGATTCGGCAGGACTGGCCGTGCTCGACGCGGACCGGCGGCTCCGGTTCGAAAAGCGCCCCGGCAAGATCACCGAACTCGAGGACGCGTTGGGAGGCGGATTCCCGTCCGGCACCTGCGGAATCGCGCACACGCGCTGGGCCACCCACGGCCCTCCCAGCGAGGCAAACGCGCATCCCCAGCTTTCGCCTGCCCGGGACATCGCGCTGGTCCACAACGGGATCATCGAGAGCGCGGGCCGGCTGCGTCCGAGGCTGCGGGATCTGGGATACGAGTTCCGCAGTCAGACCGACACGGAGGTGCTTGTCCACCTCATCGACCTGGCGTTTCGCGACACCGGCCGGCTGGAGGATGCCGTTGCGAATGCCGTGTCGCGCGTCGAGGGGACCTACGGGATCGCCGTGATCAGCTCCCGTGACCCGGACAAGATCGTCGTCGCGCGCAACGGCAGCCCGGTCCTTCTCGGCGTCGGCGAGGGGGGCGAGCACTTCGTCACCTCCGATGCGACGGCGGTCGTGGCGCACACGCAGAAGGTCGTCCGGCTGCGCGACGGGGACTCCGCGGTACTCGCCCGTGACGGCTACCGGACCTTCGATCCGGCGCGGCGGGCGGTGACGAGAGGGGCGCAGATCGTCGGCTGGGGAGCGGACTCGATCAGCAAGGGTGGCTATGACCACTACATGTACAAGGAGATCCGTGAACAGCCGTCGTCGCTGCGCGATGTGATGCGTGGCCGGCTCCTGGAACGGGACGGCACGTCGAAGCTGGGCGGTCTGGCCATGGCGGACCGGGATCTGCCCGGTGTGAGCCGGATCGTGATCACGGCCTGCGGCACGAGCTGGCACGCCGGTTTGATCGGGGGCTACATGCTCGAGGAAATGGCCCGGATCCCCGTAACGGTCGAATACGCTTCGGAGTTCCGCTACCGGAACACCGTGCTCGACCGGGGGACGCTCGTTTTGGGGATCAGCCAGTCCGGGGAGACGGCCGACACCCTGGCGGCCTTGCGGGAGGCGAGACGACGGGGCTGCCGCACCATGGGGATCGTCAACGTCGTGGGATCCAGCATCGCGGCCGAGACCGACTTCGGCGTCTACCTGCACGCGGGCCCCGAGATCGGGGTGGCTTCCACCAAGTCCTTCTCCAGTCAGATCGTTGCGCTGGCCCTTTTCACCCTGCACATGGCGCGGGCGCGCGGCATGTCGATCGTCGAGGGACGCGAGATCGTACGGGCGCTCCGGGAGCTGCCGGCCCGGGTGGAAGAAGTGCTGAAGGTCGGCGACCGGATCGAGGAGTTGTCCCACAAGTACTACACCGCGCCCAATTTCCTGTACCTGGGCCGGGGCTACCAGTTTCCGGTGGCCCTCGAGGGCGCCTTGAAGTTGAAAGAGGTAAGCTACATTCATGCAGAGGGTTATCCGGCTGCGGAGATGAAGCACGGACCGATTGCGCTGATCGACGAGAACATGCCCGTGGTGGTGCTGGCGCCCCGCGATGCAGTGTATTCCAAGACGCTGTCGAACATCCAGGAAGTGCGCGCGCGACACGGGCGGATCATCGCGGTCGTGAACGACGAGGACGACGAGGTGACCGATCTCGCGCACGAGCGGATCGTGATTCCGGCGACGATCCCGGCCCTGATGCCGGTTCTCGCCACCGTGCCGCTGCAGCTCCTGGCCTACCATATTGCCGTGATGCGCGGATGCGACGTCGACCAGCCCCGCAACCTCGCCAAATCGGTGACGGTCGAGTGAGGGTCGTCCTGCAGCGCGTGGCGGAAGCCTCGGTGGAGATCGACGGCGCGGTCACGGGCTCGATCGGGCCCGGTCTGGTGGTGCTCGCCGGCTTCACGGCCGGAGACGGTGCGGACACCGTGTCGTGGATGGCCGACAAGATCGCGAATCTGCGCATCTTCGCCGATGCCGAGGGACGGATGAACCGGTCGGTGCTCGACATCGGGGGCGAAGTGCTCGTCGTCAGCCAGTTCACCCTGTATGGTGACGCGCGCAAGGGCCGGCGGCCCTCGTTCGTGAAGGCGGCCCGGCCCGAGGTCGCCGTGCCGCTCTACGAGGCGTTCGTCGAGGCGCTGGGCCGCGCGGTGCCGCGACGGGTGCAAACCGGCCGCTTCGGCTCCGAAACGAAGGTGTCGCTCGTCAACGACGGGCCGGTCACGTTGATGATAGAACGATGATGAAACGATGATGAATCGATGATGCCGGACATCGTGCTCGCCTCGGCGTCGCCCCGGCGGGCGGCGGTGCTCAGGATGCTGGGCCTCTCCTTCTCGGTGGTGCCTGCGGACGTGGAGGAGCGGCGCGGGCACGGAGAGCCGCCGCGCCGGTATGTGGAGCGCCTGTCCCGCGCGAAGGTACGCCGCGTAGTGGCTGCTCATCCCGATGCGCTGGTGATCGGGGGCGATACGGTCGTGGCGTTGGCCGGGGGCGTTCTGGAGAAACCGCGGCACGGGGCCGAGGCGGTACGAATGCTGTCGTCGCTTTCGGGAAGCGAGCACGAGGTGTACAGCGGGCTGGCAGTGGCGGCTCACGGCCGGATCGCGTCGAATGTGGCCGCCGCGCGAGTGATCTTCCGCACGCTCACCCGCGAGGTGATCGAAGCCTACGTGGCGACCGGGGAGCCGCTCGACAAGGCGGGAGCCTACGGCGTTCAGGGGCGCGGCGCCTCGCTCGTGGAGCGCATCGAGGGCGACTACTACACGGTGGTGGGGTTGTCGGTCGCGGCTTTTGTCGATCTGATCCCCTCGGTCGGCTTCGAATACCTGCCGGGCGGGCTGGCGGCGCTTGCCTTGCCGGAGGGCGGGAGGCCATGAGCCGCGCAGCGGTGCTCGCCCTGGACCAGGGGACGACCGGATCCGCCGCCTTGGTCATCGGGGCGGATGGGGCGGTGCTGGCAAGGGCGTACTCGGAATTCACCCAGCACTTTCCGCGCCCGGGCTGGGTGGAGCACGATGCGGAGGAGATATGGCGCGTGACGGCAGGCGTGGCCGGGGAGGCGGTTGCCGCCGCGCGGACGGAGATTGCCGCGGTGGGGGTGACGAATCAGCGTGAGACGGTCGTGGTATGGGATCCGGAAACGCTGAGGCCGCTGCACCGGGCGATCGTCTGGCAGGATCGCCGCACGGCCGCGCTCTGCCGTGAATTGAAGGAAGCCGGCCACGAGGGGATGATCCGCAGAAGGACCGGCCTGCTCCTGGACCCGTATTTCTCCGGTACCAAGCTCCGATGGATCTTCGATCGGCGTCCCGAGCTGTACGCGCGGGCCAGGGCGGGCGAGCTGGCCGTGGGCACAATCGACTCCTGGCTGGTGGCCCGGATGACCGGCGGGGCCGTCCACGCCACCGACCCCACCAATGCCTCGCGCACCCTTCTCTTCGACCTCGACGACGGCGACTGGAACGATGAACTCCTCGGACTCCTGGGCGTGCCCCGCCGGGTCCTGCCGGAAGTCCGGACCAGCTCGGGAGACTTCGGGATCACGGACGGAGCCGCCTTCGGGCTCGAGGCCCCCATTGGAGGAATCGCGGGCGACCAGCAGGCGGCGCTCTATGGGCAGGGCTGCTGGGAGGCCGGAGTCGGCAAGTGCACCTACGGCACGGGTGCGTTTCTGCTGCTGAATACCGGGGGGCGGCGGGTATCGTCCGCTCACGGACTTCTCACCACGGCCGCCTGCGATTCGCACGGTGGCCGCGCCTACGCCCTGGAGGGGTCGATCTTCGTGGCGGGCGCCGCCGTCCAATGGCTGCGGGATGGCCTGGGACTGCTGGACGACGCTGCCGCCAGCGAGGCAATGGCCCGCTCGCTCGACGGCAACGACGGCGTCTACCTGGTCCCGGCGTTCGTCGGTCTCGGAGCGCCTCACTGGCGTCCCGACGCGCGCGGCTCCATCACGGGACTGACCCGGGGCACCACCCGTGCCCACCTGGTCCGGGCCGCCCTGGAGGCGATGGCGTACGGAACCCGCGATGTCGTGACCGCCATGGAGCGCGACGCCGGCATCCGGGCCCGCGCGCTGCGTGCGGATGGCGGTGCCGCGAAGAATGACTGGCTGATGGAGTTCACCGCGGGGGTCCTGGGTATCCCCATCCGCCGTCCGGACATGGTGGAGACGACGGCGCTGGGAGCCGCGGGATTGGCGGGACTGGCCGCGGGCGTGTGGGCCGATCCGGACAGTTTTGCGGCCGCGTTCGGCGCCGGCCGGACCTTCGCTCCCCGCCTCGGGGAGGACGAGCGTGAAGCCCTGATCAGGGGCTGGGACCGGGCGGTTCGAGGCACGCTGGCAACACTGGAAACGTAGCGATGACTCGCCCCGCGCGCGGTCCTGCGCGCCGCCGGACCGAGGACCGCGTGAAGCACCTGGCGGGCGTGGGGATTTCGGGCAGGGGCTTGCAGTGCGTAGATTGGATGTACCGGTCGTTGTCCGGCCGGGAGTCACTGCAGGCGAAGCGCCCCGGTCCGGGGCTGGAGTGAGCGGCATATGAAGAATGGACGGTTTTTCGTCGGGCTGGTCGGGGTGGCGGCCGTTGTCGCGTGGCTGATGTGGACGGGGATCAGCGACAGCATGGTGTACTACCTCACCCCGAGTGAACTCCTGGAACGCGTAGAGGGCGATCCCGCTTTCCACGAACTCGGCGTGAAGGTAGGGGGACAGGTGGTCGAAGGGTCCTTGGCTCGCCGCAAGAGTGGTGCGGGGACGCATGAATTCCTGGTCGCGGACCTGGAGAACCCGGATGTCGCCTTCGCCGTCCGGTACGGGGATATTCTGCCGGACACCTTCAACGATCAGGCCGAGGTGGTGGTCGAGGGGGTCTTCGGAACTGACGGCGTCTTCCGCGCACACACCGTCCTGACGAAGTGCGGGAGTCGGTTCGAGGCTGCCGAGGAGGAGCTGGCGGCGTGACGGTCCTGGGCGAAGTCGCCCTCTGGATCGCTCTTCCGGTTGCCCTGTGGGGAACCGTCGTCTCGTTCGTCGGCGGACGGTTCCGCCGCAGCGATCTGGTCCTGAGCGGAGAGCGCACCGCCTACATGCTCACGCTCCTGTTGCTCGTCGTCTCGGCGGGCATCATCGCGGCCTTCCTGGGGAACCACTACGAGTACCGCTATGTCGCGAACTATTCGAACCGCGAACTGGACACCTATTTCAAGGTGGCCGGGCTGTGGGCGGGACAGCGGGGCTCGCTCGTCTTCTGGACGCTGCTGCTGTCGGTCTTCTCGTCGATCGCGGTGTTCCAGAACCGGCGACGCAACCGGGAGTTCATGCCCTATGTAAGCGGCACGCTCCTCGGCCTGCTTTCGTTTCTGCTGGTCGTGCTGCTGTTCGCCGACGTCAACCCGTTCGAACGCATGGGGTTCACGCCGGTCAACGGCCGGGGCCTGAATCCACAGCTGCAGAACTACTGGATGACCATTCATCCGCCAACGCTGTACCTCGGCTTCACGGCATTCGCGGTCCCCTTCGCCTTTGCGGTGTCGGCGCTGTTGACCAACCGCCTCGATTCCCGGTGGATCGCCGTCACCCGGCGCTGGATTCTGCTCAGCTGGTTCTTCCTGACCAACGGGATCATCTTCGGCATGCGCTGGGCCTACGAGGAGCTGGGATGGGGTGGATACTGGTTCTGGGATCCGGTCGAAAACGCCTCCCTGCTTCCGTGGCTCACGGCCACCGCGTTTCTGCACTCGATCCAGATCCAGGAGAACCGCGGGATGCTGAAGGTGTGGAACATGGGTCTCGTGGTGACCACGTTCCTGTTGACGATATTCGCGACCTTCCTCACGCGCTCCGGACTTATCGAGTCGGTCCACAGCTTCGCCGAGAACCTGCGGATCGCGTACATCTTCCTCGGCTTCATGGGGGGGATGGCGGCTCTTTCGGCCGTACTCATCCTGTACCGGCTCCCGTCGCTCAGGTCCGAGAACCAGTTCCAGTCGTTCCTTTCGCGCGAGTCGGCCTTTCTGTTCAACAATTTCCTGCTGGTGGGCGTCACCTTCGCCGTCGCCTGGGGGACGCTCTTCCCGCTCATCACCGAGGGATTCTTCGGCGAGACGCGGAACGTCGGGCCGCCCTACTTCAACAGCGTGAATATCCCGATCGGGCTGATGCTGCTTGCGTTGATGGGCATCGGGCCGGTGATCGCCTGGCGACGCGCGTCGCGACGCAACCTGCTGAGGAACTTCACGGTGCCGGTGCTTGCCGCGGCGGGCGCGCTCGGTGCCCTTGCCCTGATCGGCGTGCGGCATTCCATGGCGTTGGCGACCTTCACGATCGCCGTGTTCGTGATGACGATCGTGATCACCGAGTTCTGGAAGGGTACGCGGGCACGGGCGCGGATCGCCGGCGAAGGGATGTGGAGCGCGCTGGTCAGCCTGGTCAGGAGAAACCGGCGACGGTGGGGCGGCTACATCGTCCACGCGGGGGTCGTCATCGTCTTTACCGGTCTGGCCGGGGCCGCCTTCGATGTACGGATGGAGCAGGAACTCGCGCCGGGCGAAGCCATGAGCGTTCGCTCGGCCCTGGGCACCGAGTATCGTCTGATCTACGAGAGCCTTTCGCACTCGCGTCCGCGCGTGGCCGAGGGAGAGCGCGAGAACGACTGGCGCTGGACGGCGCTGCTGACCGTGTACCGGGACGGAGAGCGAGTCGGCATCCTGCGCCCGGAGCGGCGGTTCTATCCCGTCATGGAGCAGCAGTCCACCGAGGTGGGGATCGCGAGCACCGCGTTCGAGGACCTGTACGTGATTCCCAAGGAGGTGGACCTGGAGAGTGGCTCGGAGCGCGTCACCTTCGAGGCCAAGGCGCTGCCGCTGGTTCCCTGGATCTGGTACGGCGGGCTGATGGTGACCGTCGGCGCCCTGATCGGACTCTGGCCGGCTGCAAGGGTCGCTGCCCCGGCAGCCGCGCGCGGCCGATCGCGCCCGGAACCCCTGCCGGCGGCCGCAGCGGGCTGAGCCTCCTGATGGCGAACGCGCCGTGACGGCTCTCATCGGCGGAGTGTTGCTGGCCGCCGGTGTGGCGCTGTTCATCCTCGAACCCGTCTTCTCCGGGAGAAGCGCGGCGCTGTACGGGGGTGACGACGACTTCGACGAAGGCGCAGCGCGGCGCCGGGTAGCGCTGACGGCGCTTCGTGACCTCGAATACGACCGCGCGACGGGCAAGCTCGACGAGGACGACTACGGCGCCCTGAAGCTCGAGTTGTCGCGGGAAGCACTCATGCACCTTGGACCCGACCAGGACTCCGGCGAAGGCGTGGAAACCGAGGCGGTCCGGGCTGCGCGGCAGTTGGAAGACGAGATTGCCCAGATCCGCCGCGCGATCCGCAAGGGCATGCAATGTGCTTCGTGCGAGCATGTCAACAGCATCGGGGCAAGGTTTTGCGGCCATTGCGGCAGGCGGCTGGCCACGGGGGCCGGTGCAGCCGGGACCGCTTCCGACGGAGGCGCCTCTTGACCCTCGAAGGGCGGGGCATCGTGTGCGACTATGGCCCGGTGCGCGCCCTTGCCGGGGTGGATCTGCGTGCGGCGGGCCGGGAAATCCTGGCCATCGTCGGGCCCAACGGGGCGGGGAAGACGACGCTCCTCAAGGTCTTGAGCGGGGAGCGCAGACCCGACCACGGCGAGGTGACCCTGAATGGGACCCGGGTGTCGGGCGCGGACCCGGCCTGGCGTGAGCGGATCGGGCTGGTGTCCCACCGGACAGGCCTCTACGAGAAGCTCACGGTGATCGAGAACCTCAGGTTTTTCGCCGCCCTTCACGGCCTCCGGCGGAACGGCCGCAAGCTCACGGCGACCCTCGAGGCCGTTGGCGCGAGCGACCTGGCCAGGCGGCGCGTCGAGGCGCTCTCGCGCGGCCAGCGCCAGAGGGTCGCGCTGGCGAGGTCTCTCCTTCACGACCCGGAGATTCTCTTCCTGGACGAGCCGTTCACCGGGCTGGATCCGGAGGGTGCGGCAGGCCTGGAGCAGGCACTGACGGCTCGCCGGCACGACGGGGCGGTTGTGGTCCTCGTGACCCATGATCTGCGCCGCGGCCTCAGGCTGGCGGATCGAGTCGTCGTGTTGCGCCGGGGCCGCAAGGTCTTCGACGGGGAGGCGGCCGAGGATGGAGCCACCGAGTTACTGGATCACTTCACCGCGGGAGCGGATGCTCCGTGATGACTGAACTGCGCTGGACGTGGCTGATCGCGCGCAAGGACCTGAGCCTCGAGTTCCGCGCGGGGGGGCGGTTGCTTTCCATGATCGCGTTCGTGGTCCTTGCCGGTTTCCTTTTCGGCTTTGCGCTCGACAAGGGCCAGGTCCCCGGCCGCGCCGTGGTTGCAAGTCTCACCTGGCTTACCGTCCTCTTCGCCTCGACGGCGGGGGCGGGACGAATATTCGACATGGAGGAAGAGGACGGCGCATTCCGCCACGTCCTCCTCACGCCGGTCTCGAGGAGGGCGGTCTTCCTGGGCAAGACCCTGGCGAATCTCGCCCTGACCTGGCTGATCACCGCACTGTCGTTCCTCGCCCTCACCAGCTTTCTCGGAGTACGCACTTCCGGTTCGCTGGCGGCGCACGCGGCGATCTTCCTGCCGGGCACGATCGGGCTGTCGGCGACCGCGACCTTCTTCGGGCGCATGTCGCGGCACAGCAACCTGGGCGACTCGCTGTTGCCGGTGCTCACCTTCCCGCTGCTGGCTCCCCTGGTGTTCTTTGGAGCCACGGCCTCGGCCCGGGTTTTCATGGCGCTGCCCTGGGACGAGATTTCGAGTCTGGTTCGCCTGCTTTGGGCGTTCGCGATCGGCTCGGTGGCGGTCGGCGCCGTCCTCTTTCACCATGTAACCGACGAGTAGGGGTGTTGCGAATGGAGTCGACAAGGGTGCGAACCGCGGGCTTGCTGCTCGTGTGGGCAGGTGTCGCCGCCATCCTGCTGATGCACTGGATGGTTGTCTTCTGGGTCCCGACCGAAGCGGCGCAAGGCGTCGTCCAACGGATCTTCTACGTTCACGTGCCGGGCGCCTGGACGACGTTCCTCGCGTTCGGGATCGTCGCTCTCGCAAGCGCCGCGTATCTCTGGCTGGAGGACGAACGGGCCGACGCCGCCGCCGTCGCCGCGGCCGAAGGCGGACTGATCTTCGGAGCCATCATGCTCATCTCGGGCCCCCTGTGGGGACGCGTGGCATGGGGAACCTACTGGACCTGGGAACCGCGCCTGACACTGACGCTGCTCCTGTGGTTCACCTATCTGGGGTATTTTCTCGTCAGGGGTTCGGTGGCCGACCCGCGGCGGGGGAAGCGCTTTGCCGCCGTGGTCGCGATCGTGGGCTCGCTGAACATTCCGCTTATCCATGTCAGCGTCTCCTGGTTCAGGTCGCTGCATCCCGGGCCGGTCGTGATCAAGCCCGAGGGGCCCACGCTGCACCCCGATATGCTGACAACCCTTCTGGTTTCGCTGGCCGGTTTCACGATGGTGTTTCTCGGGCTCTTCGCGTTCCGATACTCGATCGAGCTCGCCGCCAGGCGCCAGGCGCGGGCCGAGGACGCCGCTCTCGCTGGAGGACTTGCATGATTTTCCGAATCTCTACCGCGTTTTTGTGGTCGGCGGCAGCTCCGGCGGTTCTGTTGGCGCAGGCGGAAGGGGGACGCGGGGCGCTGCGTCCGTACGTCCACGTCTTCCTGGCCTACGGGATCACGTGGGTGCTGATCGCCGTCTGGGTCTGGATGATCGCGCGGAGGATGAAGCGCCTGGCGGCCCGTGAGTCCGGCGGCGCGGCAAACCATGGCGGCGGGTAGGGGCCGGCACGAGTCCCTGGGCGCCGGGTTCGGCACCGGTGTCTGGTTCCTTGTCGTGCTGGTCCTGTGCGTCCAGCCCGTCACGGCCCAGTCAGGCGGCACCTCGACCACGCTTCGCTACGGATCCGGGCTGCTCGATGTCCCCACCGCCACCGTACTGCCGCACCTGACGATTGTCGCGACCTACTCGGGTTTCGGTCTTTCCCGGCACGGGATCCGCAGCTCCGATCGGTCGTCCGGAGGGCGCGACCGCGGAGGCGGAGGGACGCAGTGGCTGTCGGACGGCTCGGTGGCGATCGGCCTCTTTGACCGCCTGGAGGCGGGCGCAACGCTTCAGCACTTTGCGGACGCGCACAGCGGCGGCAGGCTGGTCGGCGGTTTCGGCCGCCTGTCTCTGCTGCCGGCTTCGCTTGAGCGTTTCCACCTCGCGGCCGGTGCGCGCTACGTCACATCACCTTCTTTCGGCGACGGCGGGCGCGGCGGGTTCCAGCCCAACAGGCTCGGCTATCCCGACGCGCGCGTGGTTGGCGATCCTCCCGGGCGGCGGGAGTTCGGGGGCAACCTGAGCCCGTACGTCGTGGCCACGGCCGGGCTTCCGGGCCTCGGCAGAGTGCCGTTCGAATACGACATGATCCTGAGTGCGGGGTGGGGAGGTGGACTCTTCTCGGCGGGAAGAGATCTCGATTTCTATGGTGGGCCCTCCACCGGTGGGCTGTTCGCCGGATCCGCGCTTCATGTGCCGCTTGGAACGGCCGCCGGTATGAGCGTGATGGCGGAGTTCAATGGCTTCGACGCCAATGCCGGCGTGCGGTTCGATTTCGGCGGGGTCCAGGTGAGCGCGTTCTCGCTTGGGATGAATCACGATGGATCTTCCGGGTTTCGGTCCAGGAAGTTCGGTCTTGCAGCCTCCGTTGCGGTCTGCGCGGGGGAGCTCGGGCTGTGCCGCCGGCGGTCGGATGCGCCGGCGGACACGGTCACACTACCCGCGCCACCGCCGGATACGGTCATCGTTGAGCGCGCGATCGATGAGCGCGGCCCCACTGGCACGCCGACGACCCTGTGCCTGGCAACGGGCGAGAGCGTCCAGGTGTGGGTTACGGCGGCCGGTGACACGCTGGTCGGGCCCGGACGCGTATCGATGGACGCACTCGGACCGGGGGTTGTCCTGGCGGGCGCCTACGCAGAGGATCGTGACTGGTTTGAGGACGGCGAGGCCATCGGGTTGGCAGGGCGCAGTTACCTGAGAAGCGGAGCCCCCGGGCCGGCGGACTGTGGCGGGATCGAACGCGTGGGTCGCCACGATGGCGTTCCGCTCTTTGCGGACCGCGGGGCCGAGGTGCCGTTCGACTTCGTGTATGTGCCTGTAAGGCCAGGTCTATGGGCGCGTTACGAAAACGACCCAGGTGACGCACGAGATTCCGTCCCACGCTCCCCGGATCTGAGCCAGCCCATGATCTCCGGGGTGAGGTCGTCAGCGGTGTCGATATCTCCTTCCATTTCCAGCCAGGTGACCGACAGTCCCAGCCGTTCGGTCCGCTTCGTGGTTTCCGCGAGAACGGACCCGGTGCTCCAGCGGATCCCGGCAAACAGGTCCGGATGCGGCTCTTGCAGGCCCAACAGGTAGTAGCCGCCGTCTCGGGCGGGGCCAATGACGACATCGGCGGTGTCGAGCGCCGCGATGGCCCGCGTGACCGTGTCCGCGCCGACGGCGGGGGTATCGGTGCCGATGACGACGACGCGATCCGCGTCTGACAGGGCGCGGGCCACCATCCGCGACATCCTGTTGCCCAGATCGCCGGTTCCCTGGGGCCAGCATTGGTGCAGCGCGGGGCCGAGCCAGTTCCGGATTTCGACTTCGCCGTCGGGCGGATCGTAGCAGACCACCATCCGGGCGGGTGCGGATCTCACGTTGGCGACGATGAGGCGGCCCATGCGCCGGTACAGGGCTGTCGCCCGCTCGTCCCCGATGGTGCGCGCCAGCCGCGTCTTGACCGTCCCCGGCCGGGGCGCCTTGGCGAAGACGAGCAGCGTGGCGCTGGCCGGGCTGGCCTCCCGCGCAGCCTTCCGCGGGCCGGTGCCATGCGCTCGCCGCGGGCGGTACCGGCGGGCGAGAAGGGAGGGTTGCGTCCCCGAAAGAAAACGGGTGATCGTGCGCATGTTGCGAAACAGCGCGCGGACGCGGCCCTCCTCCTCGTAGCGGCGCGAGCTGGTCGTCAACGTGCCAGCAAGGGCCACGAGCTGTCCCACCTCCAGCAGTCGCCGATTCACGATTACGTCCTCCATGATCGGTTCGTCCGGGTAGCCGCCGATGCTGGTGAAGAGGTCGCGACGGATCAGCAGGCCCTGATCACCGTAGACAAGACCGGCCAGTCGTTCCCGGATCCTCTGTCCGGCCTCGATCATCCTGTAGTAGACGTGTCCGTGGGCGATGGCCAGGCCGAAGTACCCCGCCACCGGAACGTTGCGCTGCACGTGTGTTGCAATGGAGCGGAGGGCCGAATCGTCGAGCCGGGAGTCCGCGTGCAGGAACAGGAGCCACCGGGTTCCGAGGAAGGCGGCACCCACGTTCATCTGCCGTGCCCGGCCACAGCGGCTCCTCATGACCTCGGCCCCGCCGCTCCTTGCCGCGGCGACCGTCCCGTCCCGCGAGCCGCCGTCCACGACCAGCACTCGATGAGCGATGGCGAGACCGGCAAGATCCTCGAGAAGGAGGGGCAACGCCTCCTCTTCGTCCAGTGCGGGGATGACGATGCCGAGGGCGGCGGTGCTCCCGTCCCCTCCGGCATGTCCCCGCGACGGGTGGAGCGGCCCCGGCGGAACCATCAATGCGGCGCGTCGTTCAGGGTCCAGTCGTAGTCGAAGAAGACCAGTCTGACAGCCGGATCCGCGACCGCGTTTCTGTCGGTCCCGTCCAGGTATTCGGCGAGGAAGGCGAGAATGCCCTCATGACCCCCGAAGTCCTCGTTGAACCAGTCGAGGACCCTGTTCACTCTTACGGTCGGGGCTCCGTTCGCGACTGACACCTCGAAGTGGGTGGGGTCACGGAGGAATTCGATCACTCTCTCGTCCAGTTGCCGGTCCAGCGTACTTGCGAGATAGGCCTGGGGGATGAGGGGCGGACAACTCAGCGCGGCGCAGTTGATCGCGAGGTGGATGCGGGGATCTCCCATGGGGCGGATGATGTCGTGCTCGATCTCATCCTGCGAACGGCCGGCGCCGGCCACGGGGCAATGCGCCCCGGCGAACACGTCGTCGATCTGCCATACCGAGTTCTCCGGCCGGCCGGCAGCCGCGTTCCTCAGCCGCAGCAGACCGCCTGCCCTCCGGATCGGATAGTGCTCGATCACGCGCTTGAGCATGCAGGCGTTGTAGGCATTGATCCAGAAAGCGAGCTGGTCGTCCCTGTTGGCGGCGTCGAGGGCCGACGGATTGGTGGAGGCCAGGGCGGCGATGTAACGGTTGAGTCCCGCCGGGTCCGCGGCTAGGCGCGAATAGTTCACCAGCGGCCCCTCGACGATCTCGGCGAGCACCTGCGTAAGCACCGAATGATCGGGAAGTTGCGGGGCGGTGCCCTCCTGCACGGCGCCTGCCGGCCTTCCCGCGAGGGAGAGCCCGACCAGGGGCACGACGACGGCAGACATTCCGGGCAGTTTGACGCCCAGGCGCTTCAGTATCGCCGGCAGAAAGCTCAGGAGAATGAGAAGGGCCCCGGCCAGCAGAACCCCGAACAGCGCATCTCTCGAGGCCTCCAGCGAGCCCTGCAGGAGTGAGTGGGCGAAGAATGTGTAGACGGCGGTGCCGGGAAGAATGCCGATGAGCGTCGCGACAGCGTAGTTGCGCCACTTGAGAGCCACGAGCCCCGATCCGAAGTTGAGGGCGTTGAAGGGAACGAGAGGGATGAGGCGAAGCGTCAGCAATCCCCGGAACCCGTGCTTTCCAACGACCCTGTCGAGCTTCTGAAGCGCCGCCGAGTCGTCGCCCATCAGGCGCCGCACACCGTCTCCCCCCAGGGTGCGCGAGAGGGCGAACGCGGCGTTGGCGCCGATATTGGCTGCCAGAAAGTTGAAGAGCGTCCCCCAGTAGAACCCGAACAGGGCTCCGCCGGCGAGCGTGAGGATCGTACCGGGAACGGCCAGCGCGGTGGCGGTTGCGTAGGTCGCGACGAAAATCAACGGTGCCCAGGGGTTGCCCCGCAGCAATTCAATCGCTTCGCCGATGCCTTCCCGCGTAAGGTAGGCCCCCAGCGGCGTCCGGGCGGCCGCCACGTACCCACCAACCAGTATGACGGCCAGGAGCGCCAGTTTCAGGAGGGCACCGGCGCGTCCCGCGGCCCGGTTGTCTTCGTCTATTTGAGCCATTGGATGATTCTCTTGAGCAGTCTGCCCGATGTCGTGTCGAGTCGGGAGCGCATGTATTCGCCAGCCGTCCGCTTTACCCCTTCGACCATGCTGGGATACGGGAAGATGGTGTTGGCGATCCGGCCAAGGGTCAGTCCGTGTTGCCTGGCCATGACCAGGGGGAAGATCAGCTCCCCGCCGCCGTGCGCGACGATCGTGGCTCCAAGCACTCTGCCCTTGCGATCGGCGGAGACCTTGACGAATCCCACCGCAGACGCGTCCACGATCGCGCGGTCGAGGTCGTCCAGCTCGTAGCGCCAGGTCGTTCCGCCTTCCGCCTCCGCTTCGGCCTCGGACATTCCCACGTGAGCGATCTCGGGGTCGGTGTAGGTCACCCACGGGACGCTGTCGTAGCGGATCTTCGAACTGCCCGGAATGACCGCGTTGCGCAGCGCGACCTTGGCCATCTGTTCGGCGACATGCGTGAATTGCATCGCACCGGTGACGTCGCCCACCGCCCATGCTGAACCGGACGAGGTCCGCAGCCGGGAGTCAACGACCACGGCTCCCCCTTCCGTCCGGATGCCGGCGGCCTCCAGGTTCAGGCTGTCCGTCATGGGCCGGCGCCCGGTGGCCACGAACACGCGTTCCGCGGTCACGGAGGCCCCGTCGCTCGTATCCACAACCGTGGCGTTCCCTTCCGTACGAACCGCGGTCGCCATGGTCCCGACGCGGATCTCGATACCCTCGGCGGTCAGGAGGCGGTGCATGAAGGCGCCGACATCGGGGTCCTCCCGGATCAGAATCGTGGGGGCCATCTCGATGACCGTCACGCGCGACCCGAGCCGGGCGAACACCTGCGCGAACTCGAGTCCGATCGGACCTCCTCCCAGAATCGCGACCGAGCCGGGCAGTTCGTTCTGATCGAACACGGTCTCGTAGGTCCAGTAGCCCACCTCCTCCAGGCCGGGGATGGGAGGAATGGCGGGAACCGCGCCTGTCGCGATTACGAAGCGCTTCGACCGGATTCTTCCAACTCCCTCCACCTCCACGGTCGAAGCGTCCAGGAACCGGGCGGCCCCGAAGTGGACGGACACCCCCATCTTGCGGAATCTCTCGGGGTCGTCGTGATGGGCGACGGTTGCACGCGCGGCCCTCATTCGCTCCATGACCGCGCGGAACTCGCTCCGGGCTCCGTCGGATTGCAATCCCAGCGTGGAGGCGTGGCCGATGTTGTGGGCCAGGCGCGCGGATGCAATCAGGGCCTTCGAGGGCACGCATCCGGTCCACAGGCAATCTCCGCCGAGCGCCGACTTCTCCACGAGGGCCGGCTTGAGGCCCAGGTAGGCTGCGCCGGCTGCGGTCACCAGGCCTCCCGTACCGCCGCCGATGGCGACCAGATCGCAGTCGCGCGAAAAGTTGGCTCGTTCAGACATGTTATCGCCCATGGATAAGGATACCTTCACCGGTATGCAGCAAGTTCCCGACATGGAACCGTGAAGGAGCGGAGACCGCAAGGTACCCGGCCAGGGACCGGTTTGATCCTCCGACCGCGCCTCTCGCAGAGCTTGACCGGGAGCTATTTCGTTTTATCTTCGGTATTAGCATTCGTCGGTTTGCGAAAGCGTCGGCCGAGTCCGCCGGAAGCCGCTACGCGACGTGACCGACCCCACGTCCCCTTGGGGGCAAGCGAAAGGTCGTAAATGTCCAGGAACCCGAAATCCTCAACGCCGACAACAACAGGGAACGGTAAGGAACGGCAACGACGGGAGAAAGCACTCACCACCGCCCTCACCCAGATTGAGCGGTCATACGGCCGGGGGGCGATCATGCGCATGGGTTCGGACAGCGCCAGCCTCCAGATCGAGAGCATATCGACCGGTGCGATCAATCTGGACGCCGTAATCGGAGTCGGGGGAGTTCCCAGGGGACGAATCAGCGAGATCTACGGCCCCGAGTCGTCGGGCAAGACGACCCTCTGCCTCCACGTGATCGCCAACGCGCAGCTGGATGGGGGCATTGCCGCATTCATCGACGCGGAGCATGCGCTCGATATCCAGTACGCGCGCAGGCTCGGGATCGATGTCGACAACCTGTTGGTGTCGCAGCCCGATACGGGCGAGCAGGCCCTGGAGATTGCCGAGGTGCTCATCCGCAGCAACGCCGTGGACGTTATCGTGGTGGACTCGGTCGCCGCGCTGGTTCCCAGGGCGGAGATCGAAGGAGAGATGGGAGACTCGCACGTTGGGCTTCAGGCCCGCCTGATGAGCCAGGCTCTCAGGAAGCTGACCGGTGCAGTGAGCCGGTCCAACGCCGCCGTCATCTTCACCAACCAGATCCGGGAGAAGATCGGTGTCATGTTCGGGAGCCCGGAAACGACTTCCGGAGGACGCGCTCTCAAGTTCTATGCCTCCCTGCGCATGGATATCCGGCGCATCGGAGCCCTGAAGGACGGCCCGGAGATCATCGGAAACCGGACCCGGGTGAAAGTGGTCAAGAACAAGTGCGCCCCACCGTTCAAACAGGCTGAATTCGACATTCTGTACGGAAAGGGAATCAGCCACACGGGTCTTCTGATCGATATCGGTGTCGAGCGGGGAGTCGTTGACAAATCCGGGTCGTGGTTCTCCTACGGCGATCTGCGGCTGGGGCAGGGGAAGGAGAATGTCCGGACCTTCCTCCAAGAGAATACCGACATTGCCGAGGAGATTGAAGCGCGCCTGCTGGTGGCCTTGGGGATCCGAAAGGCGGAGGAGGAGACGCACGGGGGCGCCAGCGAACAGAAGGGCCCCGCGGTGAAGGTGGTGTGAGCGCTGGTGGGGAAGCGGATCGCTCCGGCGCGCAGCTGCGGCAGGACGGTCTCGTGGGGTCTGCGATTGGGATGGCCTTGGGCGGTTGAGTCCAGGTTGGGCTAACTTTACGGTCAACCCGCTGTGGTGATACCCGGCGGGCAGCCGGCAAGTGAACCGACCGACCGACGGCGATCCCGCCGCATGCCCATCCGATGAAATCCCCCGAAATCCGAAGCAGGTTCCTCGAGTTCTTCCGGGACCACGGCCACGAGGTCTGTCCCAGTTCATCGCTGGTGCCCGCCAACGACCCTACACTGCTGTTCACCAACGCGGGGATGGTCCAGTTCAAGAGCGCGTTCCTCGGGACCGAGGACCTTTCGTTTGCGCGGGCCGTCACCTCCCAGAAGTGTGTGCGCGCGGGGGGCAAGCACAACGATCTGGAAGAGGTCGGACGAACGGCCAGGCATCACACGTTCTTCGAGATGCTGGGCAACTTCTCCTTCGGCGACTACTTCAAGCGTGAGGCGATACGGTACGCCTGGGACTTCCTGACGGTCGAGATGGGACTAGAAGTGGACCGTCTCTTCGTCACCGTGCATCACACCGACGATGAAGCGGCGGAGCTCTGGGCCGAGGTGGCCGGGGTCCCGCCCGAGCGGATCTACGGGCTCGGAGACAAGGACAACTTCTGGCAGATGGCCGATACGGGGCCCTGCGGTCCGTGCTCCGAGGTGCACTACGACATGCGCCCCCGGACGGAGCGGGGTATCGTGCTGCCGAAGGCCGAATTCGAGGCGCGCGGAGAGGCAGGCGAGTTCCTGGAACTGTGGAACCTGGTCTTCATGCAGTTCGACCGCGATGAAAACGGGGTCCAGCACCCCCTTCCGGCCCCGAGCATCGATACCGGGCTGGGGCTGGAGCGGCTGGCGTCGGTCATGCAGGGCGTAGGGAGCAACTACCACACGGACCTGTTCCTGCCCCTGCTTGACGAGGTAGAATCGGTGGTGGGGCGTCCGTACGCGAAGGACACCGAAGAGGGGGTCTCGTTCCGTGTCCTCGCCGATCACGCCCGCGCGGTCGCCTTTCTCCTCGCCGATGGTGTCTTTCCGTCGAACGACGGTCGCGGATACGTATTGAGGCGGATCCTGCGGCGTGGGGTACGGCACGCGTGGCTCCTGGGCAGACGCGAGCCCACGCTGGCGGCTGTGGCCCGGGTCGTGATCGACAGGATGGAAGAGGCGTATCCCGAGCTTGCGGCGCGGCGCGACAGCATTCTGGCAATGGCACGCGCGGAAGAGGAGCGCTTCCTGGGCACCATCGAGGGGGGCCTGGACAGACTGGTCCAGGTGGCGCCGAGCGTGCCCGCCGACACCTCGCCCCGTCCCGTGATTCCCGGTGCCGAGGTGTTCCGGCTGTATGACACGTTCGGATTCCCGGCCGATCTGACCCGCATCGTGGCGGACGAACGCGGTTACGGTCTCGACATGGAGGGATTCGAGGAGGCGCTGGAGGCGCAACGGCAAAGGTCGCGTGAGGGAGCGGGTGTCGGCGCGGCGCCAGAGGTCGCCGGCAGCCATGAAGAGCCCGCCGGGGGCGTGTCGGCGCCTTGCTCGTCACCCCCGTGGCACATGCCGGAGGGGTCGCCGGCCCCACGATTCGTAGGCTACGACACGCTTGGCGCCGGTACTGACGTGATCGACTACTGCGCCGGGGACGGCCGGGTGAGTCTGATCCTGCAGGACCGTCCCTTCTACCTGGAAGCCGGCGGCCAGGTCTCCGACCGCGGCCGGATCGTCGCCGACGGATGGAGCATGGACGTCGAGGAGCTCGTTCGCGACGGCGGCCACGTCCTCATCCGCGGTCGGCCGACGGGCGAATTCCCCGGTGAAGCCGTGCTCGGCTCCCCGGTCACCGCGCAGGTCGACACCAGCTCGCGCCGCGATACCGAACGCAACCACACGGCAACCCACCTCCTTCACGCCGCCCTGCGTTCCGTCCTGGGAGAGCACGTCGTGCAGCGCGGTTCACTTGTTGCGCCCGCCCGGCTCAGGTTCGACTTCTCCCATACGGCGCCCATGACGCAGGCGCAGATCGAAGCGGTCGAGGCGATGGTGAACGAGGGCGTATGGCTCAATCACCCCGTGCACACTTCGGTTCGCCCGTACGACGAAGCTGTCCGCGCCGGGGCGATGGCGCTCTTCGGTGAGAAATACGCCGACGAGGTGCGCGTCGTCGAGGTGCCGGGGGTGAGCATGGAGCTGTGTGGGGGGACGCACGTGGCGCGCACGGGCGAAATCGGGCTCTTCAAGATCACGTCGGAGACCGGAGTGGGCGGAGGTGTCAGGCGGATCGAGGCCCTGACGGGCCGCGAGGCATTCGAATACCTGGACGGCTACAGGGATCGCATCGAGGCGTTGGCGGTCTCGGTGAAATCCATGCCGGAAAACGTGGAGCGGCGCGTCGGGCAACTCCTGAAGGACAAGCGCGCGCTCGAACGGCTGGTGGACGACCTGCGCAGCCGTGGCGGTGGTGGTGCCGACGTGCTGGCCGAGGCTGAATTCGATGTCGGCGGGCGCCGCCTGACCTACCGCAGTGTGCGCCTTAGCGTACGGGGTCCCGGCGATGTCCGGAAGTGGGGCGACGCGTTCCGGGCGTCGGAGGGTGCCGGGGTCGCGGTGGTGGTGGCCCGGATGCCGGAGGGCAAATTGTCGCTCTTCGCGTTCGCAAGCGACCTGGCGATTGCGGCCGGGGCGCGGGCGGACCGCGTGGTGCGTGAGGTCGCAGCCGCAGTGGGAGGGAGCGGTGGCGGACGGCCGCACATGGCACAGGCCGGAGTGGCGGATCCGGACCGGATCGCGGACGCGGTCCGCCATGGTGCGAAGGTGGTTGCCGAACTGGTCGGATGAGCAGCGCCATGACCATTGCGGAGTGGATTTCGCAGCGCGAGCGAAGGGTGCCGGACGCGTTTCAGGTCGGTTTGCGGGCCGATGCCGCGGTTTCCCTCGGTGCACTTGTCAACGCAGCGGAGGAAGCGCTGTCGGAGTGTGGCGATGACCACGACCGCAAGGCCGCATACGCGCTGCTGGCGGCGGACGCGTACATCACGTACGCTTGTCTCTGGGCGGTGGAGGAAGAAGACGATCTGGGGACTCTGCGTGATGTGGCCGAGCGGGTGGTGCGCGCCTGGGGCGCTGGGGATGGGAGATGAGCGGGGGCTATTCGGACTTTCACAACCATCTCGTCCCGGGGGTCGACGACGGTTCGCGCAGCGTGGCCGACGCCCTGCACTCCGTGGAACGAATGGTTGGGGCCGGGGTCGTCCGGATCATCACGACCCCCCATTTCCTGGCGTCCTCGCTCGGTTCACCTCTGTTGGGCGACCTGATGGCGTACCACGACGAGCGCTGGCGGAGCATACGGGACGCCGTACGCGAAGCCTTTCCGCAACTGGACTTCCGCCGGGGATTCGAGGTGCGTCTGGACATTCCGGATCCGGACCTGTCCGATCGCAGGACTCGTCTCGGCGGCACGCGCTTCGTGTTGGTGGAGTGGCCCGGCTTCCGCGCACCCGGCAACGGTCCCGAGATCCTGGAGAGGCTGGTCGCCTCGGGTTGGGTTCCGGTAATCGCCCACCCGGAGCGCTACCGGGGACTCGGCAGCGGTCTGCTTGCCGCGCGCGCCTGGAAGGAGGCGGGCGCCTCGCTGCAGGGGAACTACGGCTCCCTTGCCGGACAGTACGGACGAGGGCCGACGGCTCGGATCATGAGAATGTTGAGCGAGGGCATGCTCGACTATCTGTCTTCCGATTTCCACGGCCGCCCGGAGTACACCTTCTACATGGGCCGAGGCGTAGAGGTGCTGAAGCAGTGGGATTGCGAGGAACAGCTGCGGTTGCTGGCGCAGGAGAACCCGGCGCGGCTGTTCCGGGGAGAGTCCCCGCACGCGGTCCCGCCGCTGCGGATCCCTGAGCCGTTCAAGCATCAAATGGGAGGTTGGGTGGATGGGTAGAATGGGCATACGTTCCGGTCTATCGGAACTCGCGACGGTCGCAGGGCTCGTAGCAGAAACGCTACGTCCGGAAATCACGGAATACGCCACTCGCGCGCTGGCCACCGTCGCCGGCGGAAACAAGGTGATGTTCTGCGGCAACGGGGGATCGGCGGCCGATGCTCAGCATCTCGCGGCGGAATACGTGGTGCGCCTGGCGTGGTCGAGGCCGGCTCTGCCCGCGCTGGCGTTGACGACCGACACGTCCGTTCTGACCGCCTGCGCCAACGACCGCGGTTATGACGAGGTGTTCGCGCGCCAGGTCGCCGCGTTGGGCAGGCCCGGCGATCTTCTGGTCATCCACTCGACGTCCGGAGATTCGCCCAACCTGGTCAGGGCCACCGCCCAGGCGAGGGAGAGGGGTATGACAATCGTCGGCTTGCTGGCGGGCGGCGGCGGCCAACTGAATTCCCTGGTCGATGTTGCCGTGCTCCTGCCGACGGAGCGAGTTTCCCGGGCACAGGAGGTGCACCTTGCGATCGGGCACATCGTTTGCCGCTATGTGGAAGAGTCTCTCTTCGGCGACGTGGCCGAACACACCGAGGACCCGTTGGACTCCGAAGGACAGTTGAGCCATTGAACGCACTCGAGTTGAGATTGAGGGGGAAGCGGGCGCTGGTGACGGGCGGGTCCCGGGGAGTCGGGGCCGCGACGGTCCGGCTGCTTGCGGGAGCGGGCGCCGACGTGGGCATCTCCTATCACAGCCGCAGCGCCGAGGCGGACCGCGTGATGAACGAGGCCAGGGTGATGGGCGTCAGCAGCTGGGCGGAAGGCGGCGACCTCGCCGACCGCGCGGCCGTGGACCGCCTTTTCAGCCGGGTGGACCGGGAGTTTGGCAGCCTCGACATCTTTGTCGGCAACGCCGGCATATGGCCGGTGGCGGACGTGCCCCTGGCGGAGATGGACGATGCGCGGTGGCGACGGACAATCGCCGTCAATCTCGATTCGATCTTCTTCACCACGCGCGAGGCGCTCTCCCGCATGAACGACGACGGGCGCGTGATCCTGGTGAGTTCGACCGCCGGGCAGCGCGGTGAAGCCTACCACGCCGACTACGCCGCCACGAAGGGAGCGATGATCTCCATGGTAAAGGGGCTCTGCGTGGAGGTCGGCGGCAGGGGCATCACGGTCAACGCGGTGGCGCCCGGCTGGATCGACACCGAGATGTCACAGGACGCGCTGGGCAGTGAGGACCGCGCCAGAATCGAGGCGGACATTCCGATCGGAAGGGTTGCAACGGCAGAGGATGTGGCCGGGCCGATCGTGCTTCTGTGCTCGCCGCTGGCGCGCCACATTACGGGCGAGATTCTCAACGTCAACGGGGGAGCGGTGCTCGTCGGGTGAGTTTCGGGGCTCCAGCAGTCCGTGGATAGAACCGCCCGAGCACCGAGAGCGGCGAGGCGAATGAGCATGCGAATCGAGGTTCCGCCCGCCGTTTGCGAAATGGTCGAACAGCTGGAGAAGGCCGGGTTCGAGACGTGGACGGTGGGAGGCGCCGTCAGGGATGCGGTCCGTGGCAGCCCGGGGGAACGCGAAGACTGGGATCTGGCGACTCGCGCGCATCCCGGACAGGTACGGCGTCTCTTCCCCCGCACGGTACCGCTGGGCATGGAATACGGGACCGTCGGAGTCTTCGGCAGTGACGGTGTCATGTACGAGGTCACCACCTTCCGGCACGATGTGATCACCTACGGGCGCAAGGCGGTGGTTGCCTTCGCGGAAAGCCTGCAGGACGACCTCGCACGCCGGGATTTCACCGTCAACGCGATGGCCTGGCACCCCGAGCGCAGGCTGTGCGACCCCCACGGTGGCCAGAGAGACCTTGAAAGAGGCATCCTGCGGGCGGTGGGCACCCCTTCCGAGCGTTTTCGCGAGGACTATCTGCGTGTGCTCCGGGGGTTGCGCTTTGCCGGAGCGCTGGGATTCGAAGTCGAGCCCGAGACCTGGGCGGGAATGATTGAAGCCGCACCGGGGATAGCGAAGCTCTCGGTGGAACGCATACGCGAAGAGTTGATGAAGGTTCTGGCAGGACCGCGTCCGTCGCGGGCGCTGGATCTGTATGGGCGTTGCGGGGCCATGGAGCACGTATTCCCGGAGGTCGGCAGGCCGTTTTCCGACGACGCTCTGGCCGCCGTGGACGCCGTACCGAGGGGTGATCCGACCGTGCGTTTGACCATGCTGTTGCTCCACGGCCTGGGTGTCGCCGTCCCCTTGCCGGAGGTGTCCGGCCTGCTGGTGCGCCTCCGCTTTTCCAACAGCGAGGTGGAGCGCATCCGGTTGACGTTCAGCGGAGGGCTGCGACCGCCGGAGGGGGTGGCGGATGACGCCGCGGCTCGCAGGCGATGGATGGCCCGAACGGGGAAAGCGGCGCTTCGCCACGTCTTCGCTGTGTGGCGCGCCACCGCAAGGAACGGCGCGGACCGGGAGGCAGCGGTCGAACTCGCCATCGCAGCCATCGAACACGACGTCGACCATGCGGTCCCCCTGTCGATTCAGGAGCTGGCCGTCGCCGGACGAGACCTTGTAGCGCTGGGCTGGCGGCCGGGTCCCGACATCGGGAGGGCGCTGCGCCACCTGCTGGAGGCGGTCTGGGAGGAAGTCGTGCCGAACGATCGCGCGAGGCTGATCGGGATGGCGGAACGCATGGGGCCGGCCGGGGGCGCCTGATGGGCAAGACGTTCGATCTGTTTCCGGACGCCTCCACTCCGGGGCGCACGCCGGGTGGGCAGGCGGACGAGGCCGGTCGAGCGGAGGAGGACCGGTCCGCGCCGCTTGCTTCGCGCATGCGGCCACGCTCGTTGTCCGAGTTCCGCGGCCAGGAGGAGGTCGTCGGGCCGGGGGGCTCGATCCGGATCATGATCGACAGCGGGAAGATCGGCAGCTTCATCCTCTGGGGCCCGCCCGGCTCGGGCAAGACGACGCTGGCGAGACTGGTCGCCGAGTCCGCCGAGGCCGCCTTCGTTGCCTTCAGCGCGGTGACCGAGGGTGTGGCGCGGGTACGCGAGATCATTGTCGAGGCACGTGCCCGTCGCTCCGCGAGCGGCCGCGCCACCATCCTCTTCTGTGACGAGATCCACCGGTTCAACAAGGCTCAGCAGGACGCGTTCCTTCCGGTGGTCGAAGCGGGCGTCGTCACCCTGATCGGGGCCACGACCGAGAATCCCAGCTTCGAAGTGGTGCGGCCCCTCCTCTCCCGGGCACCGGTCGTGGTCCTCGCCCCGCTGTCCCGGCACGAGCTCGCGCAGGTTCTTCACGACGCCCTCAACGACCGGGAGCGGGGGCTCGGCGCGGCGGGGCTCGTGGTGTCCGCAGAAGTCGTCCGGAGAATTGCCGACGTTGCGGACGGCGATGCAAGGCGTGCGCTGGGCATCCTGGAGCGTGCGGCGGTGGCGTGCGGGGTGGGCGGCACGCTGTCCACGGAGGCCGTCGAGGCCGCGATACAACACCGCTTCGCGGTCTACGACAAGTCCGGGGACCAGCACTACGATCACATCTCGGCGCTCCACAAATCGGTGCGAGGCGGGGATCCGGACGCCGCGCTCTACTGGCTGGGACGGATGCTCGATGCCGGCGAGGATCCTCTGTACATCGCACGACGGCTGGTGCGGATGGCCAGCGAGGACATTGGTCTCGCCAATCCCTCCGCGCTTGCCGTGGCGATGGCTTGCCGCGATGCGTACCGGTTTCTGGGCTCGCCGGAAGGGGAGCTGGCGCTTGCCCAGGCCGCGGTCTACCTGGCCGGCAGTCCGAAGTCCAACCGTCTCTACAAGGGATGGGGCCGGGCGCTGTCGCGTGCCCGGGAGACGCCGGGCGAGGCCGTGCCGATGCACCTGCGCAACGCCCCAACCAGGCTCATGAAGGACCTTGGCCACGGAGAGGGGTATCTTTACGATCCGGAACAGCCGGGCGGCGTGTCTCGTCAGCACTACCTGCCGGAAGGCTTGATTGGCGAGCAGTTCTACAGCCCCGGCCACAAGGGTTGGGAAGCCGACCTCAACAGACGGCTTTCCGAGTGGCGGAAAAAGAGGAGATAGCGACCGATTCCCACCCAACTGCTGGACATGCGGACGCCCGTCGACCGCGCGATCCTCGTGGGGACGCCCGGAGACACCGAACGCGCAGAAAACGCGAGGGAGCATCTCGCCGAACTGGGAAAGCTGACCGACACGGCCGGCGGCGTGATCGTGGGCGAACTCATACAGCGCCGCCGGGCGCCCGGGGCACGCTACTACCTCGGCCGGGGCAAGGCCGCGGAGCTGTCGGAGCTGGTCCGCGAGCAGGACGCCAATCTGATCATCTTCGACGATGAGCTGACGCCCGCCCAGGGCAAGAACCTGGAGGAGCTGTGCGGCGTCCGGGTCATGGACCGTGCCGAACTGATTCTCGACATCTTCGCCACCCGGGCCAGGACACACGAGGCGCGCATGCAGGTCGAGCTGGCGCAGTTGCAGTATCTCCTGCCCAGGCTCCGCCGGATGTGGATTCACCTCTCCCGCATCCGCGGGGGGATCGGACTGCGCGGTCCCGGCGAGACGCAGCTGGAGACCGACCGCAGGCTGATCGGTACCCGGATTGCCGAACTCCGCCGCAAGTTGCGCGGGGTGGCGCGCGCCGAGGCCGTACGGCGAAAGCGGCGGAAGGGGAGCTTCCGGGCCGCGCTGGTCGGGTACACGAACGCGGGGAAATCCTCCCTGCTGCAAGCGCTGTCCGGTTCGAAGCAGCGGGTCGAGGACCGGCTCTTCGCCACGCTGGACGCATCCACGCGCCTCGTCGATGTCGGGGACGGGCACGAAGTCCTGGTCACCGATACGGTGGGGTTCATACGCAAGCTCCCCCATCATCTGATCGCGTCCTTCCGGTCGACCCTGGAGGAAGCCGCCGAGGCGGACGTGCTGCTCCATGTCATCGACGCCTCGCATCCCCACATGAACGGCCAGAGGCGGGTTGTACGCGACGTTCTGGAAGAGCTGGACCTGCGCCAGCGTCCGCGCATCGTGGTGTTCAACAAGATCGATCTGCTCGGCAGCGACGACCTGCTGGCTCTGCATAAGCGCGTCAACGCTCCCGACAGCCGGTGTGCGCTGTTCACGTCGGCGGTCAGACCCGCCACCCTGGAACCGCTCCGCGGTGAGCTTCGGGCGAGGATCCGCGCACAAATGCAGACCGTGGACGTGGAGATGCCCGCCGGAGAGGGCAGGACCCTGGCCGCGTTGTATCACGAAGGTGAAGTGCTGTCACGCAGTCAGGACGGGTGCGTGGTCCGCGTTGTCGCGAACGCACCACCGGCGCTCATCGGCCGGCTCCGGTCCACCGACGGGGTGCGGGTCAAGGCACATCAATCGCACGGAGGATTCCCGCAATGAGGCTCTACATCAACATCGACCACGTCGCCACGGTCCGTCAGGCACGCCGAACGGACGAGCCCGATCCAGTGCGCGCCGCCGTTCTCGCCGAACTGGGCGGGGCCGACGGGATCACCATCCACCTGCGCGAGGACCGGCGTCACATCAACGACCGCGACGTGCGGCTTCTGGCCGAAACCGTGCGAACCGGCATCAACTTCGAACTTGCGGCCGCCGATCCGGTGGTCGACATCGCGGTGGGGCTCGCGCCGATGCAGGCTACCCTGGTGCCCGAAAAGCGCGAAGAGGTGACGACGGAGGGCGGTCTGAACCTGGCGTCCACGTCGGTTCGCGATGGTGTGGCCGCCGCGCTGCGGCGCCTCGAGGCCGCCGGGACCCGCACATCCCTCTTCATCGATCCGGACCCGGACGCCCTGGAGCACTCGGCCGGGCTGGGAGCGCACGCGGTCGAGCTTCACACCGGAGAGTACGCCAACGCCGGCAGCGACGCCGAAAGGGCGGCGGAACTCGCCCGCCTGGCCACCGCGGCCGAGCGTGGCCACGATCTCGGGCTGGCGATCCACGCCGGACACGGCCTGACCTACGAAAACGTCGTGCCGGTCGCGGCCCTGCCGCATATCGAAGAGCTGAACATCGGCCACAGCGTGGTTTCCCGTGCGGTGCTGGTGGGACTTGAGCGCGCCGTCCGGGAGATGAAGGCGATTGTCCTGGGGGCGCCGGACCGCGTACCAGGCCCGGGCGCGTGGGTTCCTCCGAAGGGATTCTAGTTTTGTGTCTCTGATCGCCGCCCTCGGCCATTCGGGCTACCCACGAATCCGCCGAACAGGACACTAGCCCCCCGATCCATGCGCCTGAACTGGAAGACGCTGCTGGGAGTGGCCGTTGTGGCGGTCCTGATCTGGTGGCTGTTTCGCGACGCCGACCTCGGAGAGGTGTGGGCCACGATCCGCTCCGCCAATCCGCTCCAACTCCTCGCGACCTGCGTGGTAGCCATGGCCGGCTTTGCGGCTCGCGCCGCGCGCTGGCGTTTCCTGCTCGCTCCCGCTCAGCCCCACAGCCCCTACCGGTCGCGTTTCGCGGCGGTCTGCGTGGGCTTCATGGCGAACAACCTGTTGCCCTCCGGGCGGGTCGGCGAACTCGGGCGGGCGTACGCCTACAGCCGGCTGGAGCCGGTGTCCACGGCCACCGCCTTTGCCACCCTCATCGTTGAACGGCTGCTCGACGGCGTCGCCGTGTTCGCGCTGCTGGTGATCGCGGTCCTGAGCGCCACCTTCCCCGCTGAATCGCTGCCCGAAGTGCTCGTCGCCGGGGTTCAGGGCGTGACACTGGTTCTTGGGCTGGTCCTGGTGGGCGCCCTGGCGCTCGTCGCGTTTCCGACGTGGAGCGTGGGTCTCTGCAGGGCCGTCGCCGCGCGCATTCTCCCGCATCGCCTGGCGGCCGGCTTCGACGAGATCTTCCAGGGAATCGTGGCCGGACTGGCTTCGATGCGGGGCTGGCGCCATATCGTCCCGGCCCTGTTGTGGAGCTTCGCCGTGTGGATTCTCCAGTCCCTTTCGTTCTGGATCGGGTTTGCGGCCTTCGGCATCGATCTGCCCTTCGCTGCCGCCCTGCTCACGAACGCGGCCATCGCGGTTGCGGTGGCGATGCCCGCCCTGCCCGGATACCTCGGGACCTTCCAGGCCGGCGCGTTCGTCGCGCTGGTCCAGGTCTACTCCGTGGCGGAAGAGGCCGCGCTCGGCTTTGCGGTCGGATGGCATTTCGTCAATTTCTTCCCCATCACCCTATGCGGGCTGTGGTACGCCCGCCGAATCGGGATCACCTTCAGGGACTTCACGCGGCGCGGCGACGGTCCTGCGGCCACGTCGCCCAGCGGAGCCTCCCCGGAGGTGGGCGCGGCCGGAGGAGCGCCCCGGTGAGCCGGCACCCCTCGGTCGAGGACGGCGCCCGGGCCCGCGTCACGATCCAATGTCCGGCCAAGGTGAACCTCTTCCTGCGCGTCCTGGCCAGGGAGGACACCGGGTACCACCAGATCGAGACGCTGTTCCAGGCGATCGGCCTGTACGATCGCATCGAGGCGCATGCGGGAGATCCCGGAATTGCGCTGCACGTCGTGCCGGGAGACACGGCGGCCGGCCTCGGCGACCTCGTGTCCGAACTGCGGGGCCGCGGCGACAACACGGTCCTGAGGGCGGCCCATGCGTTCTTCGCCGCCACGCGGATCGCACCGGCGGTCTCGCTCGTCCTGGCCAAGTCGATCCCCGCCGGCACGGGTCTCGGCGGGGCCTCAACCGACGCCGCCGGGACCCTTGTGGCGCTCAACACTCTGCACGGCCGCCCGCTCGAGCCCGATCAACTCCTCGAGATTGGAGGCACGATCGGAGCGGACGTGCCCTTCTTCTGCACCGGCTCGCCGACGGCGCTGGCATGGGGCAGGGGAGACCGCCTGCTGACCCGGCCGCCCCCACCCGCCGCCACCCTGGCCATCGTCGTGCCGGGGGACCGGATCGCCACGGCCGATGCCTACCGTGAAGTCGCCCGCAACCTGGCCCTCCCGGCTGCCCCGAGGCGCCTGCGGGGGCTCGCCGACGGGGCATGGGAGGGCATCGCCGCTCTCCAGGCCAACGACTTCGAGCCCGGTGCGTTTGCGCGCTTCCCCGTTCTCGCCGAAGCGCGGGCACTCCTGGAGGGGGAGGGCGCGCTGGTCGCACGCATGACCGGAAGCGGGTCGACGATCTTCGGGGTTTTCACCGATCCCGGCCGGGCCCGTCATGCGGCCCGCCGGGCGGAGACGATCCGCGGCGTGGTGGCGTCGTTCACGGCACCGACGCTGGAGGCGATGCCCCGTGCCGGCCGCGCGACAGCCCGGGGAATGTGAATCACGGTTTACAGGATGTAACTTACAGTTGACACGATCGCCCCTGTCCGAGGCAGGCGGCGACGGACTTGGCCCGTGGTCTAATGGCAGGACACCGGTCTTTGGAACCGGGGGTGGTGGTTCGACTCCACCCGGGCCAATGGTCGACAGGATCCAGTGGTCGAAACGCCAGGTCATTCAGCGGGAAAAACATGTCGATTCCCATTCCGTTGACCGCCGCGCTCCTGGCCTGTTGCGGTCTGTTTGCGGCGACGCCTGCCCAGGCGCTCGATCCCGGCGCCGGCGGGATCGCCGACCGAGCCCGCCCCGGCTACGCGACGTTGGCCGGCACCACCGCTCCCCTCCAGGCCCAGGGCGCGGCCGACTCGGCCGACGCCCACTCCCGTGCGCGCTCCCTGCAGACCCGCTTCGAGCGCCGGCGCGTGCGGGACCTCCCCCGTACCCTCGGCGGGGGCAGTCACCCTTGCGACGCGATCATCGGGCGGCTGTGCATCTGGGACGACGGCAATGAGGACTGGGAACCCCGCGAGGAGCCGGAGTCGATCAGGGGCTGGCGCCTCGAACTGCTCACCGAACTGGCGTCGCTGGCCCGCGTCGCCCCGGGAGACCACTGGATCTTCGGCCAGCGGATCCGCTACAGCGTGGAGGCCGGACTTCTCGCCGAGGCGGAGGCGCTGGCCCGCGCGTGCGGGCTCCCGGCGCGTTGGCGCTGCCACGCGTTCCTGGGCTACGTCCGGCACCACCAGGAGGACTTCGTTGGAGCGGAGTCCGCATTCGCGCGAGCGCTCTCGGCGATGCCCACGGACACGGCGGGCAGCTGGACCGATCCCCACCCCTTGCTGGACGGGGAACTTCGCGATTGGATGGAGGCGCAGCCCGACTCCGCGACGGCCGCCCGGCGGCTGTGGACGCTGGCCGATCCCCTGTATCTCGCGGACGGCAACGAACGTTGGAGCGCACACCTCAGCCGACGGGTGTACGCGATGAGTTCCGACGGGGCCATGAGCCCCCACCAGTTGCGCTGGGGCGAAGACATGACCCAGGCGGTGGTGCGCTACGGGTGGCCGGTCGCGTGGGAGCGTTCGTGGCCCCGCGCGGGGCAGAGCACCATACAGGTTACCGGGCGCGACCCCCCGGCCTCGGTGCGCACGCTTCCGCCCCGCGACGTGCTCGACGGCGGTCCCGACAGCGTGGACGCTGTGGTGTGGGAAGTCCCCGACGGTCACGCGCAGAGCGTCTATCTTCCCACCTACCTGGACACGATCGGCTCGCTCGACGGACAGACGGGCAGGTTCTGGCGCAGCGATGGCGTGATCCTGATCGGAGTGGCGACCCTGCCGGACCCGCCCGCGGGCACGCTGCCTCCGGAGCCGGACCCGCCGCCGGGCGCGCCGCCGCTGGAGGTGGTCGAAGCCGGCCTGTTCGTGGAGACCGAAGGCGTGGCGCGGACGCTCGGGCGCGCCGCCGTCGAGACCAGCGCGGTCGTGCGCCTGTCGGGGGTCGCACCATGGGCGGATCGGGGCGTCGTAAGCCTGGAGGCCTGGGCGCCTGGGCACCGCCGCGCACATCGCCTCCGCCAGGGCATCGGACTCAGGCGGCTGCCGCCCGATCTCCTGGCCATCTCGGATCTCGTGCTGCTCGAAGCCGGGGCGGAGCCGGCCGGACTCGAACCGATGCTCGATGTCGTCAGGGCGTCCACACACGTTGCCGCCGACGAGGATCTGACCGTGGCGTTCGAAGTCTACGGCCTGGGTTTTCGCGCCGAGGGCATCGGCTTCAGCGCCTGGGTCGAGCGGCGCAACGAGGGCGTGCTCTCGCGGTTCGGCCGCTGGCTGCGGGTGCGGGGCCCCCGCGAAGAAGTGTCGATTCGCTGGGAGGAGAGCGGTCCGGAACGTCCCCGCCCACTGTTCCGGACGTTGCGGCTCCGGCTTCCGGGACTCGACCCCGGTGAATACCAGGTTGTGCTCGAGGTCTCGGTGGCGGGAAGGGCGCCGCTCGTGGGACGCCGCGCGTTCACGGTCTGGTGACGCCAGCTTCCGGCTGACGCCATGGTGGGCGATTCGCTACATTACATGGCTGTCACCGAAACGTTGACTCCAACACCATCCTCCCCTCCCGGCCATGGACGAAACCACCGAACGCGGACCTCTGCTCCTGCTTGCGGGACGGGCAAACCGTCCCCTTGCGCGGGAGATCGCCGACATGCTGGGCACGTCGGCGGAAGGGGTGACCATCTACAACTTCGCGGACGGGGAGATCTTCGTTCGCATCGACCGCAACGCGCGCGGGCGTGATGTCTTCATTCTCCAGCCGACCGTGGCCGGGGCCGACAACATCCTGGAACTGCTCCTTCTGGTGGATGCGGCCAAGCGGGCTTCGGCGGCCCGCGTGACGGCCGTGGTCCCCTATTTCGGCTACGGCCGCCAGGACCGCAAGGACCAGCCGAGGGTCTCGATCGGGGCCAAGCTGGTCGCGAACCTCATGGTGGCGGCCGGGGCGGACCGGGTGGTGAGCATCGACTTCCACCAGCACCAGATCCAGGGCTTCTTCGATATTCCGGTCGACCACCTCTACGCGGCACCGGTATTCACCGCCTACTTCCGCGGGAAGGAGTTGCCGGACCTGGTCGTGGTGGCCCCGGACGTGGGCTCGGCCAAGATGGCGCGCGGGTTCGCAAAGCGCCTCGGCGCCTCCCTCGCGATCATCGACAAGCGGCGCCCCGCGGCCAACGTCTCCGAGGTGCTCAACGTGGTTGGGGACGTGGCCAACCGCACGTGCCTCATCACCGATGACATGATCGATACCGGCGGCACGATCGCGCAGGCTGTCCAGGCGCTGATCGACCGGGGCGCGCGCAGCGTGTACGTAGCAGCCACCCACGCCCTGCTCTCCGGTGAAGCCGTAGCCAGACTATCCGCCGCTCCGCTCGAGGAGATGGTCGTCACGAACACGATCGATATCCCGCAGTCCAAGAGATTCGACCGCCTGAGAGTACTTTCCGTGGCGGACCTCCTGGCGCGGGCGATCACCTACATTCACTCGAACGCGTCGGTCAGCCAGCTGTTCGAACTGAGGGACAAAAAAGACCCGCCGAAGATCGCTCTCGCCTGAGCGACTTCGCGCGGCGCAGGGAAAACGAAATGGAAGCGAAACTGAATCTCCTGAGACGCGGCGACTCCGGTAAGGGCGCCGCACGCAAGCTCCGCCGCGCCGGGCGCGTCCCGGGCGTCATCTACGGCGGCGGGGACGAACCGGTGATGGTCTCGATGGAGGCCCGCGAGACATTGCAGCTTTTCCAGTCCATCCCGGTGGACAACACCATCCTCAATCTCTCGCTCGACGGGGAAGCGAGCCCCGAACAGGCGCTCGTGAGGGAAGTGCAGGTGCACCCCTACCGCACCGAACTCCTTCACGTCGACTTCATTCGTGTTCAGCGCGGCGTTCCGATCGAGGTCCATGTGCCGGTCCATCTCATGGGTCTGCCCGACGGCGTGCGCAACGAGGGGGGAATCCTCGAACAGATTGCGCACGATATCGTCGTCAAGTGCGTGCCGTCCCTCATTCCGGAGGCGATCGAGGTGGAGGTGACCGGGCTCGGGATAGGAGATGTACTGAGGGCCGGTGACGTCGTGATGCCGGAAGGGGTGGAGAACCTCGTCGATCCCGAGCGAATGGTCTGCGGCGTCTCGGCCGCGAGGTTGGCCCCCGAAGAGTTGGAGGACGAGGAAGAAGGAGTCGAGGCCGAGCCCGGGTTGGAGACCCCGACGAGTGAGTCCGACGGGGACCAGGATTGAATCCGGCGGGCGCTCCCGGTCCGGATACTTCACGCCACTCGTCCGATGCGCCGTCCCCGCCGGAGGACGCGGACGGCTCTAGGCTCAAGCTGGTCCTGGGATTGGGCAATCCCGGCCGGGAGTACGACTCGACACGCCACAACGTCGGCTGGTGGGTCCTGGACCGGTTTGCGTACGACCATGGCCTCGCGGCCTTCGAGCGGCGGGGACAGCGGTTCGAGACTGCAGGCACGATCGGGGGGCGGGAGATCCGGCTGGTCAAGCCCCGGACCTACGTGAACCGGAGCGGTCTCGCGCTTGCGGCGCTTCGGCAGACCGCGGGCTTCGAGACGGCGCGGGACCTGCTCGTCGTGGCCGACGACACGAACCTGGACGTGGGACGGATCCGGTTCCGGCCGGGCGGTGGGGCCGGCGGTCACAAGGGTCTCAGGTCGGTGACCGCCGTGCTGGGAACCCGAACCTACGCCAGGTTGCGGATCGGCGTGGGACTGGCGCCCCCGGGCACCGACCTTGCGGCCTGGGTCCTCTCGGCGATGCCGGAGGAAGACGAGGACGTGGTGGTGGCTCTGCTGCCGGAACTGAGCCGGGCCGTGGGCGTCTGGGCGGAAGAGGGGGTGGAAGTCGCGATGAACCGCTTCAACCGATGAACCCTACAACACAGGAAGCATGAAGCCGTGATCGATCTACTCGGTTTGACGAACTTGTCGTGGGTGGCGGGCGCCATGGGGCTGCTGGCCGCTCTCCTTGTCTACCGCTACGTGGTCGGGCAATCCGCCGGCACCAGCGTGATGACGGATCTCGCGGACCAGATCCACGATGGCGCGATGGCGTTTCTGCGGCGTGAATACACCGTATTGGCGGCTTTTGTCGCCGTGGTCGCGCTGTTGCTCTACCTGGCCATCGGACAGGCCACCGCGCTCGCGTACGTGGCGGGAGCGGGGAGCAGCGTGCTGGCCGGGTTCTTCGGCATGAAGGCCGCGACCCGCGCGAACGTGCGCACCTCCGCCGCGGCCAGCGACGAAGGTCAGGGCAAGGCACTCCGCATCGCCTTCTTCGGGGGTGCGGTGATGGGACTCTCGGTTGCGGCGCTGGGACTGTTGGGGATCGGAGCCCTCTACAGCGTGCTGGCGGCCGACGCGATCCCCGGCACCGGCGAGCTGCCGCGTTTCGCGGCGATCATCTCCGGCTTCGCGATGGGGGCCTCGTCGATCGCCCTGTTCGCGCGCGTCGGAGGCGGGATCTTCACGAAGGCGGCGGACGTGGGCGCGGACCTCGTGGGCAAGGTGGAGGCCGGCATCCCGGAGGACGATCCCCGCAACCCGGCGACGATCGCCGACAACGTAGGCGACAACGTCGGCGACGTCGCGGGAATGGGGGCCGACATCTTCGAGTCGTACGTCGGGTCGATCGTCGCAACCATCGCCATTGGCGCCACCTCGGTTGCGCTGGCCGCAAGCACCGTTGAAGCGGTTGCGCTTCCCGTGATCACCGTGCTCGTCGGGCTGGTGTGTTCGGTCATCGGGATCGGCACCATGAAGTTGCTGGAGCGCACGGAGCCCGGCGCGGCGCTGCGCAACGTCACGTTCATCGCGGCGGGGCTCTTCCTGGTGATCATGTATTTCGTGGTGCGTGGGCTGGACATGAACATCACCGATCCGGTCACGGGATCGCTCCGCTCGCCGATGGGGCCGTTCTGGGCGCTCGTGGCCGGGACGCTGGTCGGGATCCTCATCGGAGTGGTGACCGAGTACTACACCGGCGCCCGCCCCGTGCGGAAGATTGCGGGAGCCTCGGAGACCGGCTCGGCCACCAACATCATTACGGGCCTGGCGGTGGGGATGGAGTCGACGGCCATTCCGCTGCTGCTGATCTGCGCGGCGATCCTCGTGTCCTTCCTCACCGCTGGGCTGTACGGGATCGGCATCGCCGCCGTGGGCATGCTCGCCACGGTCGGGGCCACCATGTCCGTCGACGCCTACGGCCCGGTTGCGGACAATGCCGGCGGAATCAGCGAAATGGCTGGCCTGGGGCCCGAAACCCGGAAGGTCACCGACTCGCTCGACGCGATCGGCAACACGACCGCGGCCATCGGCAAGGGCTTCGCGATCGGCTCGGCGGCACTGACCGCGCTCGCGCTGTTCTCGGCGTACGCCACGAAGGTCGAGGCCGAGATCGGCGCCGCCACGCCCCTCGTGATCGACATCACCAATCCGTACGTGGTGATGGGACTCTTCATCGGCGGCATGCTGCCCTTCCTGGTGGCCTCCTTCACGATGACCGCGGTGGGCCGCGCGGCAGCGGGGATGGTGGAAGAGGTGCGGCGGCAGTTCCGCGAGATACCGGGGATCATGGAGGGGACCGCCAAGCCCGATTCGGCGCGCTGCGTGGACATCTCCACCCGTGCGGCGCTCCGCGAGATGATGCTGCCGGGGATCACCGCCATCCTGGCCCCGGTGTTGGTCGGGAAGCTCCTGGGCGTGCAGGCGCTCGGCGGGCTGCTCGCGGGCGCGACGGTCACGGGCGTGCTCATGGCGCTCTTCATGGCCAACGCGGGCGGAGCATGGGACAACGCCAAGAAGTACATCGAGGGGGGTGCGCACGGCGGCAAGGGCTCCGACCCGCACAAGGCCGCCGTGGTGGGCGATACCGTGGGAGATCCGTTCAAGGACACCTCGGGGCCGTCGCTCAACATCCTGATCAAGCTCATGAGCGTGGTGTCGCTGGTGCTCGCTCCCTGGTTCGTCGGCTGATGATGCGCGCGGCCATCTTTCCGCCCACGGAGCGTCGGCGATGAGCGCGCGAAGGAGCGCTTCGTTCGACGGCGCCGTCGCGTTCGCGCAGGATCTGATCCGCATCCCGTCGCTGCCGGGTGAAGAGGGGGAGCTCACGCGCCGGGTAATCGCCGAGATGGAGACGCTGGGTTACGACGACGTCTACACGGACGAGCTCGGCAACGCGATCGGGATCGTGCGGGGCGGGGACGGCGCCACGGCCATGCTGAGCGCCCATCTCGACATGGTCGCGGCCGGCGACCACGACGAGTGGGAATACCCGCCCTTCGGCGGCGTCATCGCGGACGGCTGCCTGCACGGGCGCGGGGCCATGGACATCAAGGGACCGCTGGCGCTGCAGGTGCATGTGGCCGCGGCGCTGCGCGGCAGGGTGCCGGGAGACATCATCGTCGCCCACCCCGTCTACGAGGAACGCGGCGGCTGGGGAATGGACCACCTCACCCGCCTCGACGGCGGTCTGCGTCCCGACGTGGTGATCATCGGCGAATCCACGCACGGCGACGTCGCGATCGGCCATCGCGGCCGGTGCGAAGTCGAAATCGTCGGGTACGGTCTGGCGGGCCATGCCTCCGCCCCGGACCGCGCCCGCAACGCGCTCGACCTGGCGCCGGCGATCCTGGCCGGGGTCAGGGACCTGGCGTCGGCCCAGGAGGCCGATGACGTCCTGGGCCGCGCCTCGGTGGTGGCGACCGGCATCGATGCCGTCCCGGCGAGCCTGAACGTGATTCCCGACCGCATCACCGTCACCCTGGACTGGCGCATCCTTCCGGGAGACACCGAGGACAGTCTGCTCACCCGGGTGCGCGACGCCCTGAAGCCGCACCTGAAGCGCATGGAGGCCGACGGGTGGCCCGCCGCCGGCAAGTCGGTGGAGGTGCGCGTCGCCACCGAGCGCCAGCGCGCGTATACGGGCGTGGAAGAGGAGCGCAGCATCCTCAGCCCCGGATTCCTCATGGATCCCGATCATCCCGTGGTCCTGGCGGCCGCGCGGGCGGTCGGGAAGCGAAGTCCGAACGGATCCGGTGGCCCGGCTGCCGTTCGCCCGTGGACCTTCGCCACGGACGGAGGATGGACCTGCGGCGTACGCGGGATCCCCACGATCGGCTTCGCGCCCGGAGAGGAGCGCTACGCCCACACGAACACCGAGCGCCTCGACCTGGATGAGGCGCGGTGGGGGTACGCGAAATACCTGGAACTGGTCCCCGCGGTGCAGGCGGCCGCGGGCTAGCGCAGCCAGTCGTCAGGGGCCGCGTCGCCCACGCGCACCCGCCGCCCGCTTGTCGCGCGGCGGTCCCGACTCAGTCCATCGGGACGGTCCGGAGCACCTTTCCTTCCACACGATCGAAGATCTCGTCCAGGCTCGTCCCGGTCACCGTCAGCCCGTGGTTCTTCAGCCCCACCACGCATCGGTTGGGGTCGCCGGCCTCGCGCACGATATCGGCGACTGCCTGGCCGAGTTCGCGCGTGCCGCACGGGTAGTTGAACTCGGTCGACGGAATCCCCTCCATCCAGCCGTGGAAGTGCAGAATCGCGCCGATCCCCGGGTGCTCGCGGTAGATCATCCAGTGCTCGATCGCATCGACGGACACGCGGCGGGGCTCCACGCCCGGCGGGTGGCTCACCACCATGGCGTTCCGTTCGGGATCGTAGTCCTTGACCATGAGGATGTCGCGACCGATTTGCCGCAGGTTCGATTTGTCAACCCCGCTGGCGCTCATCCAGAACCACTTGTCGTCGAAGCGCGCGGAGACGTTGCCGTAGGAAAGACCGCCGATGCCGAAGATCCGCTTCACGTGCCGGAAGTCGCGCGGCGTCAGAACCTCGTCCATGGGGAAAGGCGCCGGCAGCAGGTCCAGTTCGTCCAGCTTCCTTCCGGCGCGGTAGATCGACTGCGTGATGTCGTCTCCGTCCCACAGTTCCTCGGGAAGATCCGGCTGGAAGGAGTTGTCGATCACCAGCGTCGACGAGGCCATGGGCTCGATCCGGGCGTAGACCCGCTCGAAATAGGCCCCGGTTTCGGCGTTGCCCGGCACCACGTAGTGGCCCTGCTCCATCGTGATGAAGTGGGCGTCCGGATCCCCGCCGGACGACGGGATCAGCCCCACGGCCAGATTGGCCAGCGCGCGCAGCAGGGTGGGGTAGCCCTGCACGATATGGTCCGTGAACGGAACCGGGAACTCCGTAACGGCACAGACGAACACGGCCTGCGCCTGCCGTCGAAACGGCTTCGGGCGCCCCTTCGGAAAGAAGTTGAAGACGAGCTTCGCCTCGTCGGGCCGCGTGGCGTAGCGGTGCCCCTCCGCCTCCATGACCGTCCGCAGTCCCCGGGAGAACCACCGGAAGGTGTCGCTGTCAGGCGACCCGACGAAAGCAAATGTCATGGGACGATACCCTCGGTGCATGGTGTTCGCGAACCGTACAAAAGGTTCACACAAAGCGCCGGAGCGCAACCCCTCCCGAAGCGGCCACCGCGAGGCGCGGTGTCGGACCGGTCGCCGGACATTGTGTCGGACACAGTCTTTTCCAATACGGAGATGAGCCTGAACCGGGGGAGGCGCGAGAGGTGAGGCCGGAGCCCGGAGCAGGTGGCAGTTGATGGAGTTTCATTATCTCCCTGAACGAGGGAGAGGGGCAACCGGCGAGCCGGGGGATGTCCGGGAAGCAGGAGGGTCTCCGGCGAGCCAGCGGTTGGCGCGAGTCGGTTCACGCGGCGGAGTTGCCGGCTTTTCCGATGGCTCGGAAGAGTTCGTCGCGGGCGCGGCGGACGGCTTGGGCGGCGGCGAGGTCGGTGGTTGCGGCGGCGAGTTGGTCGAGGGCGCCGAGGGTGACGCCGGGCCGGAGGAAGGCTTCGGCGCCGGGCAGGGCCTTGAAGCGCTCGTGGGGCGTGGTCACGTCCTGTTGCCGGTAGCGCCGCCTGACTCGTCCGGTGGGGCTGACGACTTCGGTGGGGAAGAGGCAGGGCCGGTGGAAGTTGAGGAACGGGCAGAGGTGGTCGTGGAGGAAGGCGTTGACCCGGGGGACGAGGGCGTGGGGGACGTGGACGTGGCCGAGCCACTTGCGGACGACGCTGCCGTTCTTCGTCTCGACCAGCGCGTTGTCGTTGGGGTGGCGGGGCCGGGACTTGGTGAAGACGCCGACGTGGAGCTGGTTGAGCAGCGCGGCCACGCGGCCGTTGACGTATTCGCTGCCGTTGTCGGCGTGGAAGGCGTGGATGGCGAAGGGGAAGGCGGACAGCAGGGCTTCGAGGCGCGGGACGAGGAAGTGGTGGGTGATGCGCGGCACGGCTCCAACGTGTTGGAACTGCGTGACTTCGTCGACCACGTTGATGAGGTAGATGCCCTTGCGCCTCTCGCGGTCGCCGAGGTGGACGGTGTCGACGCGGAGATGGCCGGGCTTGCCGTCGGGCCGCGGCTTGCGGCGGACCCCGATGGGGACCGGGGTGGGCCGGGTCTTGCGGAAGGTGAGGCGGCCGGTCCGGTACGCGCGGGTCTTGCGGAGGTTGTAGATGTGGCCGTTGGAGATTGAGGCGAGGCGCGCGAAGCGTTCGTCGCCGTAGACCTCGTGCATGCGTTGCAGGACCACCTTGGTGGCGGGTCCGGAGGGCTGTCCGAAGGCTTCGTCGACCTCGGCGAGCAGGGCGGCGTCGTGGGGCGTGTAGCGGCGCTGGAAGGCGTTGGCCGGGGGCTTGCGGCGGTGATCGCGGATGCTTCCGGTCCGGCGGTGCTGTCGGACGAGGCGGGTCACCTGGGCGCGGGAGAAGCCCGTCACCTTCTCGATGAACCGCTTCACCAGTCCCTTGTCGGGCCTCCCGAGGCCGTGGTACTCGAAGCGGACCAGCGTGCGGCGCACGAAGGCGTAGGCCGAGGTGCGGTCGGCGAGCTCGAAGTCCGCCGGTTCATTGCCGTCCAGGAAGGCCCGGACCTGTTCGAGGGTGCGAAGTCGTTCGGTGCGAAGTGTCACGATCATCCTCCAATGATCTCTTCGCCCCGGCCCTCAGGCTCACTTCCCGCTGGAAACCGGCCCCGCGTTCAGGCTCATTTGCCGTTGGACAAGACTGACACTTCACATCGTTAGGCGTCTCTGGCTACATTTCCCTGACCATGTCCCGCTCCGCCGGGGAAGCGGAGCCCGTCATCACACACGGTCCGAGGGAGTTCCCATCGCATGAGAGCGTACGAAATCGTCTACATCCTGGATTCCGCCCTGGAGCGCGAGGCCGTCGACGCGAAGCTCGCAGCCTTCCATGACGTGCTCGGCGGCGAGATCACCGCCGTCGACCATTGGGGTGTTCGGCAGCTCGCCTATCCGATCCGGAAATCGAAGACAGGCTATTACGTGATTGTCCACGTGGACGCCGACCCCGCCGCGCTGCCCGAATTCGAGCGGGTGGTGAAGCTGGACGAGGAGACCACCCGGTACCTGATCGTCGTCAACGAAGGCCAGCCCACGACCGGTGCCTCCGTGTTGGCCGATCGTCCCGCGGCGGCAGAGCCGGAGGAAGGGGGGGGCGACGCAGCGACCGCGGGGGACGATGAGGGCGCGGACGCGGCGCCGGCCGGGGAAGCGGAAGGCGACGAGCCCGCCGCGGAGCCGCAGCCGACGGGTCCGCCGGAGTTCACGGGCGCCCGGGGACGCCGCCGCCGCCACGAGGGGCCGCCGATCGTGTTGCTCAACTACAAGGACGTGACGACCCTGGCCCGCTTCCTGACCGAACAGGGCAAGATCCTGCCCAAGCGGACCACAAAGGTCTCGGCCCGATTCCAGCGGCGTCTCGGCATCGCCATCAAGCGCGCGAGGCACATCGCCCTTCTCCCGTACATCAGGGATCACGAGGCCTGAACTCATGAAGCTCATTCTGCGCGAGAACGTCGCAAGCCTCGGCCAGGCGGGCGATGTCATCAATGTCAAGCCCGGATACGCCCGTAACTATCTCCTGCCGCAGGGACTCGCCTACACGGCCTCGGCGGCCAACATCCAGCGGATCGAAGAGGAGGCCGTCCGCCGCCAGGAACGGATGCGCCGCGACTACCTGGAAGCCAACCGCCAGGCGTCGCAGCTGGAGGGACTCACGGTGTCCGTAACCGCCAGGGCCGGCTCCGAGGGACAGCTGTTCGGTTCGGTCAACGCCCGCGACATCTGGGGCCTGGTGCAGGAGGCGGACATCGACTTCGAGCTGGACAAGCGGTCCGTGCTCCTGGCCGAGCCGATCAAGGCCATAGGTGAGCACCTCGTGCCGGTCCGGCTTCAATCGGGGGTCGAGACGGAGATTCGCGTGGTTGTGGAGGCCGAAGAAGATTGACGGGGTCTGCGGCGGCCTTGGAGACGCACCCGCACGTCCGCAGAGCCGTCCGCTACGCCCTGGAGAGGAAGGCGACCGAGGTCACGCTCCTCGACCTGCGGGACATTTCGTCCGCCACCGATTTCTTCGTCATCGCCACGGGCCGCTCCGACGTGCAGGTGCGCGCGATCGCCGAGCACATCGTCGACAGCGCCAAGCGTGACGGTGCCCGTCCGGAACATATTGAAGGCCTCGACCAGGGGCGTTGGGTGCTTCTGGACTACATCGACTACGTCGTGCACGTCTTTCATCCGGCCGTGAGAGATTTCTACCGGCTGGAGTCGCTGTGGGGAGACGCGGTGGCGACCGTATTCGGGCAAGACGTGAAGTCATGAAGCTCAAGTCATTGGAGTTGAGCGGTTTCAAGTCCTTCCCGGACACGACCAAGGTGGAATTCCACGACGGGATCACCGCGATCGTGGGGCCCAACGGCTGTGGCAAGTCCAACATCGGCGACGCCATCCGCTGGGTGCTTGGCGAACAGCGTCCCACCGCCATCCGCGGCGCCAGGATGGAAGAGGCGATCTTCCAGGGGACCGTTGCGCGCCGCGCTCTCAGCCGCGGTGCGGTGTCCATGGTCGTCACCAACGAGGACGGCGCCCTTCCGACCCCGTTTCGGGAGGTCGAGATCGGGAGAAACATCTACCGGGACGGGGGCAGCAACTATCGCCTGAACCGCTCTCCGTGCCGCCTGCGGGACATCGTGGATCTCTGCCGGGACACCGGCCTCGGGGCGAACGCGTACTCGATCATCGAGATCCGGATGATCGACGCCATCCTCTCGGAGCGCACCGACGAGCGGAGATCCCTCTTCGAAGAGGCGGCGGGGATCGGCAAGTACAAGGATCGCAGGCGCGCGGCGATGCGGCGCCTGGAGACGTCCGAAGCGGACCTGCAGCGTCTGGAGGACGTGATCGGCGAGGTCCGCTCGAAGGTCCGGTCCCTGGCCCGGCAGAAGGGCAAGGCCCAGCGTCATCGGGAGTTGCGGGACCGGCGGCTGGCGGTGGAGATCGCGGTTGTGGGCTCGGACCTGGAGGACATGCGGGCGCGGTTGACCCGGGTGGAACACGAACTCGAGCACGACCGCGACGAAACGGCCGGCATGGCGGCGCGCCTTGCGACCGCCGAATCGGAGTTGCAGCGGGCTCGGCTGGCGCACCTGGAGGCCGAGAAGGTACGGGTGGACGCGGCGGGCCGGCTGGACGGGGTGCGAAACCGGCTGGCCACGGTCGAACGGGAAGTCGCGGTTGCCGGGGAGCGCATCGGGAACGGCAAGCGCCGTCTCGAACAGATCGCCAGGGAGGAAGAGGTCCTGGCCGGGCTGCGGGGGCGCTCGACGGACGAGATCCTGACCCTGCGTGGTGAGCGGGACGAGTGTAAAGCAGAGTTGACATCATGTAAAGCAGAGTTGACTTCGCGCCGGCAGGCCGCGGCCGAGACGAGGGTTCGCATGGAGGTGGCGCGCGACGAATTGGCCGTGGTGGAGCGCCGCAGCCGCGAGGTTGCCCGGGCAGTCGCCCGTGTCGAGGGAGACCTGGACAGCGCACGCCTGCAGACGGGAGAACTGGACCGGAGGCTGGAGCGGCTCACAGCCGACTCCCGGGCTGGAGCCGGGGCTCTGCGGGAACTGCGGTCGCAGGGCGACCTGTTCGTCGATCGCAGCAGGGACGCCACCCGGCAGGTCGAGCGCTCGCGCCGCGATCTGGAACGGTCCCGGCGCCGCGCCGCGATGCTCCGTGACCGGTTGCGGGGAGCGCGCGAGGCCGAGTTGGAGGCGCGTACCCGCGTCGCGGCCCTCGAGACGGAGGTCGCGGCCGTACGGCGAATGACGCTGGCCGGAGAAGGCGCCGAGGCCGTTGCGGCGGACGCGGCGGAGGCGTTCCCGGACTGCGTCGTCGGAATGCTGTCGGACTGCGTGCAGGTCGAGGGCGCTGCCGCCCGCACCGTCGACGACGCCATCGCGCGTTTCGGTCTCGCGCTGCTGGTCGCCGGCGCCCGGGATATCGAGCGCATCGAACGCTGGTACCGGTCCGAGGCAGGCCGGGTCGCCCGGCTGGTGCTGCTGCCCCTGGACCGGATCCCGGAGCCGGAGGGCGCCCTCCCGCCGGGAGTGACCGCGACGGGGAAGGGAGCGCCGTGGGTACGCGCGCTGCTCGGGGGCGTCACGTTTCAGACAACACCGTCTGGCGATGGACAGTGGACGCCGGGCTGGACCGACCTCCGGGGAGCCGTGCACCTGGTTCCGGACACGGGTGCCGAGGGACGACTGGAGCGCACAGAGCGTCTCGACGGCCTGGAGACCGGTGTCCGCGCATGCCGCGGTGAACTCGAAGAGGCGCGCCGGGTGCGGAGCCACGTCGAGCGGGAGAGCCGCAAGTGCGAGGAGGAGGTCGACACCCTGACCGAGTCCCTGCTATCCAGCCGTGACGCGGCGAGAGCTGCGGAGGTGGAGGCCGAGGTTCAGAGCGGCCGCAGGCAACAGCTCGCCCGGCACCAGGACGAACTTGCCAGGCAGTTGGAGGGTACGCGAGCCGCGCGGCGGCGAGCCGCGGAGCGCGCGGCGGAAGCCGACTCGGAGCGGGCCCGGCTGCTCGACGAGGAGAAGACCCTGGGCGCGCGGCTGGATGAACTGCGCTCGCTGCATGCAGCCGTCGACGCCGAATGGGAACAGGCCCGCAGTGCGGAATCGGAGGCGGTCATCCGCCTGACGCGCCTCGAAGGCGATTTCGAGCGCCTTGGTGACCGCATATCGGATGCCGAGAAGACGGTGACCCGGACGCGCGACCGGATCGCGGGGCTCGAGCGGGAAGCCGAATCGCTGGAAGACGAGATCGTCCGGGTCCGGGAGGAGCGGGAGCAGGCTCAGAAGGGGCTGGAGGGCATGTTCCGGCGGCGCGACGAGCTGCAGGGCGTGCTGTCGGAGCAGGACCGGCAACTGCGGGAGGCGTCGGCCGAGGTCTTGAAGGCGGAGCGTCGCGTTGGCGAGGTCCGTGACCTGGAGCGCAACGCGGTCGAGGTCAGGCACCGGCTCGAGCTTGAACGCCAGGACCTGGCCAATCGGGCAGCCCGCATCGGCGAGCGTCTGGAGACGGAATGGGGACGCCCCCTGGAGACGCTCCTCGACGAGGTCGAACCGGCAGATGGCGACGCGGAAGAACTGCGGGGCGAACTGGACGACATCACGGCCCGCCTCGCACGGCTCGGGCCCGTGAACATGCTGGCGGTCGAAGAGCACGAGGAAGAGAGCGCCCGTCTCGAATTCCTGGTCGGCCAACAGAACGACCTGGTGTCCGCCCGCGACGACCTGAAGGCTGCCATTCGGCGGATCAACGCCACGGCCACGGAGCTCTTCATGACGACGTTCGAGGCGATTCGCGAGAACTTCCAGCGGACCTTCGAGCACCTGTTCAGCGGGGGCGAGGCGAATCTCTGGCTTGCGGACCCGGACGACCCGCTGGAGTCACGCGTGGAGATTCACGCCGCGCCAAGAGGAAAGAAAACGCAGCGGATCGATCTGCTGTCCGGAGGGGAGAGGGCACTGACCGCGCTGTCGCTGCTCTTCGGCATCTACCTGGTCAAACCGAGTCCCTTCTGCGTGCTGGACGAGGTGGACGCCCCGCTGGACGAATCCAACATCGGACGCTTCGTTCGCCTTCTGCAGGGCTTCAAGGCGCAGACCCAGTTCGTCGTCATCACCCACAATCCGTGGACCATCGAGGCGGCCGACTGGATCTACGGCGTTACGATGGAGGAGCCGGGGGTGTCATCGATCGTGGGAGTGCGGCTGGAGGGACGCACGGAGGCCGCGGGTACGGCAGCTTGACCCCCGAGGTGACGATTGTCGGATCCGGGACGCTCGTTCCGTCCGGTGAGCGGTCGTCCCCGGCGCATCTCGTCGAGTACGGCGCGACCAGGATTCTGCTCGACGCAGGCCCGGGGACCGTGCACGGGCTCGCTCGCCACGGCCTGGCCTGGTGGAAGATCACACACGTCGTCTTCACCCACTACCATACGGACCACTTCGGCGACCTGCCCCACCTGCTGTTTGCCATGAAATGGGCCGCTCCCGCGCCCCGCAGCCGCTGCTTGCGCATCCTGGGGCCGAGCGGGCTGACCGAACGCGTCGAAGCGCTGCGGCGTGCGCACGGGAACTTCATCGTCCGGCCCGGATTCGAGCTGGACTACGAGGAGGTCGCACGTTCCGGGGTCTGGCGCGGCCCGGACGAGTCGCCGACGCTGCGTTTCCATCCCGTGCCGCATACCGACAGCTCGGTCGCCGTGCGCGTCGAGATGGGGGACCGGGCCATCGGGTATACCGGCGACACGGGCCGGGACAGGACGCTGGGACCGTTCCTGCGAGGCGTGGACGTGCTGATCAGCGAATGCGCACATCCCGACCCCGCGCCGCCGGGACGCCACCTGTCCCCGGCATCGGTCGCCGAAATGGCCCAGCGGGCCCGACCGGGAGTCCTGGTTCTCACGCACATGTATCCCCCCCTCGACGCCGGCTCGGCACCGTCGCTTGTGCGGGCGGCCGGCTACCGGGGACGCGTCGTCTGCGCCGATGACGGCGAGCGCTTCGTGCTCGAGTAGGGCGGCGGGCCGGGCACGGGGTCGCGGTCGGCGCGTGCCGGCCTGCCGGTGTCGCCCGGCCCGCACGGGTGGACCTTTTCACCCGCGTTGTTTACGATTCGCATTCTCTCGCCCTCCCGGCGCAATCACCGCCGGCGCAACCGGCTGTGCCGGCTTCGGCCCCGGTCGCGCGCCAGTTTTTCCGAAGGATGGACATTTGCCGTGTTGATCGTCATGGACCATCGCGCCACGCCGGAACAGATCGATCGGGTCGTGGACGTGATTGAAGACATGGGATATGGAGCCAAGCCGATGCCCGGGCGGCAGCGTACCGCCATCGGCCTGGTGGGAAACGACGGACGCGTGGAGTCGGCGAGGCTCGAGGGCCTCGAGGGGGTGCGCGAAGTCATCAAGGTCAGCAAGCCCTACAAGCAGGTCTCCAGGGAATGGCGCGAAGAGGATTCGGTCGTCACGCTCGGCAACGGCGTAGTCATCGGGGGCAGGGGAGTCGTCATGATGGCCGGACCCTGCGCCGTCGAGGGACGCGAGCAGATTCTGGACATCGCGGCTCAGGTGCGCGATCTGGGCGCCTGCGTGCTGCGCGGCGGGGCGTTCAAGCCCCGGACCTCGCCCTATTCGTTCCAGGGTCTGGGCGTGCGCGGGCTGGAACTGTTGGCGGAAGCCCGGGAGCGGACGGGTCTGGCCATTGTGACGGAGGCCGTCGAACCGGAGGGTGTCGCCGCCGTGGCCGAGCACGCTGACATGATCCAGATCGGTGCGCGCAACATGCAGAACTACCCTCTGCTCAAGCGCGCGGGGCGCGTCGGCAAGCCGGTGCTTCTGAAACGCGGAATGTCGGCGACGATCACGGAACTTCTGCTCGCGGCCGAGTACCTGCTCAGCGAGGGGAACCCGGATGTCATCCTCTGCGAGCGCGGTGTCCGCAGCTTCGACCCGCAGACGCGCAACGTCTTCGATCTGACCGCGATTCCCCTCGTCAAGTCGTTGACGCACCTGCCGATCGTTGCGGATCCCAGTCATGGCACCGGAGTGCGCACCAAGGTCACGCCCATGGCCCGCGCGGCGGTTGCGGCGGGTGCGGACGGCCTCATCGTGGAGGTGCACCCGGATCCGCCGGAGGCGCTTTCGGACGGTGCGCAGAGCCTCTACCCGCAGCAGTTCGCGGAGCTCGTGGCGCACTGCGGTCCGATCGCGCGTGCGATCGGCCGGAGCCTGACGACCCTTCCGGAACCTGCGGTGACCGGCGCACGGAAGGCGGCCGCGCACACCACGGTATAGCCGGACGTCCCAGGGAACCATGTAGGCGCCCACGCCGCGCCCACAGTTTGCACTGCCATGGGGAACGACGATCGGTGGGGCCTGGGACGGCGCGGAGAGGCCATTGCGGCGGACTATCTTCGGAACCGCGGGTGGGTGCTCCTGGCGCGCAACTTCAGGGCGGGTCCCAAGGAACTGGATCTCGTCGCGGCGCGCGGTGGTGTCGTGGCCTTCGTGGAGGTGAAGACCCGCTCCTCCGCTACGGGCGGCACGCCCCTCGAGCCGATTCGGGCGCTCAAGCGGAGAGCCGTGGAGGCGGCCGCCCGGCGATGGATCCACGAACACGGCAGGCCCGGGGCCACGTACCGCTTCGACGCGATCGCGGTAGACATGACCCGCGGCACGCCGCGCATCGAGCACATCCCGGACGCGTGGCGCCCCGGCGCGTAGCCTGGGAGCCCGTGGACAAAATCCCCCCGGCATTCGAGCGGCGATGCATCCGGACCGGGCGCGCGGCCCGGGTGACGGGACGCTCCGTTGACGCCCCCTCCCGGACCCGGATAGCTTTGGCCGTGCCCCAGGTCCGCGGGACCGGAACCCATGAACCCCGTCAGGACCCCGCAGGTAGCAGCGGTAAGTGAGGTGAAGGTCGCCGCGGAGTGCCTGGGGCACCTCGCGCCCTCCCGTCCGGCCAACTGTGAGTCCACGCCGCCACCTTGTCCTATCTCGCGCTAGCCCGGAAATACCGGCCCCGACGCTTCGGGGAGGTGTCGACGCAGGAGCACGTGTCGCAGACGCTCCGGCACGCGGTGGCCGGGGGTCGCGTCGGTCACGCGTACCTCTTCTGCGGTCCGCGCGGCGTCGGCAAGACGACGCTGGCGCGCGTGCTTGCGATGTCGCTGAATTGTCCCGACCGCACCCCCGAGGGAGAGCCGTGCGGCGTTTGCCGGGACTGCTCCCACATCTGGGCGGGTCATACCTCGCTCGATGTCGTGGAGATCGACGCGGCCTCCAACCGGGGGGTCGACGACGCACGCGAACTTCGTGAACGGGCGATGTACGCGCCCTCCGAGGAGGACCGCTACAAGGTCTACATCCTCGACGAAGCCCACATGCTCACGCGCGAGGCGTGGAACGCGCTCCTCAAGATCCTGGAGGAGCCCCCACCCCGGGTGATCTTCGTCTTCGCCACCACGGAGCCCCGGAAGATCCGTCAGAGCGCATCACCGATCCTGTCGCGCTGCCAGCGGTTCGATTTCCGCCGCATCGGCGCCACGGACATCATGAAGCGGCTGGACGAGGTGCTGGGAGCCGAGGGCATCGAGGCGGACCCGGAGGCGCTGCGGGCGATCGCCCGGAAGGCGAACGGTGGCATGCGCGACGGGCTGTCGCTGCTGGATCAGGTGCTGGCCCTGTCGGACGAGAGCGTGAGCATGGACTCCGTGGTGCGCGTCCTGGGGGTGGTGGACGAGCAGCGCTATCTGGATCTCTTCGACATCGTCATCGAGCGCCGGCACGGGGCCGTCTTCGAGTTTGTCGAAGAGCTGATCGACGAAGGGCACGACCTCGTCGAGTTCTACTACGGGCTGGCCGAGAAGCTGCGACTGCTGCTGCGCATGTCGCTGGACGCCTCCTCGGCGGCGGGCGATCTGAACGAGGACCTGCGCGACGATTTCGCCGGCAGGGCGGCAGCTTTCGCGCCGGGGGACCTGGTCCGGATGCTGGCCATGGCCTCGGCTCTCGAGGCCGACGGCAGTCTGCGGCGCACGGGAAGGCCGCGGGTCCTCATCGAGATGCTCCTGCTCCGCATGAGCTACCTGGACCGCACCGTGGAACTGGAAGAGATCATCCAGGCGCTCGGCGGGCCACCGCCCCGGGAGTCCGTATCGTCCAGCGAGCCGGTATCGTCCAGCGAGCCGGCACCGCCGAAGGCTCCCCTCCAGGCCTCCGGGTCCGACGCGCCCCTCGATGCGGTGTGGAACGCCGTGTTGCGGGACCGGAAGCGGGTCGAACGCGGGCTTTCGGGCCTCCTGCGCGGATCGGCCACGCTGACCGGGACCGACAAGGGGATCTCGATGGTGGTGGCCGCGGGGCCGGCCTCCGAGAAACTGCAGGACGCGGCGATGCGGCGGGCGCTGCTCGAGGCGCTGGCCCTTCATTCGGGCCGCGAATCTGCAGAGATTTCAATCGAGATCGATGAGGGTGACCGTTCAGGCGGAGAGGGTGCCGCGGATGGGGAAGCCGGTCCATTGGGCAGTCCCGCCGGAAGAGTCACTCGGGACTCGGTTCGTGAGTCGCGTCTGAACGAACTGGTCAAACGTGCTCCGCAACTCGAGAGAGCCGTCGTGGAGCTGGATCTCGAGTTGGTCGACTGAGCGGCGAAACCCATGCAACCGGCAGAAACGACATGACGAATATCCAGCAGTTGATGAAGATGGGACAGCAGATCCAGGCCAGGATCAAGGAGTTGCAGGACAGCCTGCACACGGAGGAGCTGACGGCTTCGTCCGGGGGCGGGATGGTGACCGCGCGCGTGAACGGCAAGGGCGACCTCAGGGGCATTTCGATCGACCGCGAAGTGATCGATCCCGACGACCCCGAGATGCTTGAGGATCTGGTCGTGGCGGCCGTGGCGGAAGCGCAGAACCGTGCGCGCGATTTTTCGGAAGAACGGATGCGTGGCGCGGCGGGGGGGTTGCCGGTCCAGTTGCCCGGCCTGTTCTGACCCCGGCTCTTGGATAGCGGCCGCCCGGAACAATCGCCGATCGAGGAGCTCTGCCGACAATTGCGGAGGCTTCCCGGGATCGGAACCAAGACCGCGTTGCGCCTGGCGTTCCACCTCGTCAAGGGAGCCAGGGACGATGTTCGCCGGCTTGCGAATGCGCTCCTGGAGGTGGCGGAGCGGATACACCCCTGCCCGCGGTGCGGCAACTACTGCGACGGCGCGCTCTGTCCGGTGTGCCGGGATCCGTCCCGTGATCAGGGGGTGATCTGCGTGGTGGAGGAAGCCTACGAGGTGGGTGCCATCGAGAGGGCCGGAAGATACCGCGGGCTCTTCCATGTCCTTGGCGGCCGTCTCTCTCCCCTTGACGGGATAGGTCCGGAGCATCTGAATATCGATGGCCTGGTCAGCCGGATCACCGAGGTGCCCGAGACACCTGCGGAGGTCATCCTCGCGACCAACGCGAGCGTCGAAGGAGAGGCTACCGCGGTCTACCTGCAGGGTCTGCTCAGCCCGCACGTAACGCGTGTAACGCGCCTGGCGAGGGGCATCCCGGTCGGAAGTGATCTGGAGTATGTTGACGGCACAACCATCGGCGAGGCCCTGGCCGGCCGACGAGAAATGTAGGGGGATGCAACCGTGAATCGAAGAACGCGCCAAATCGGTCTCTTCCTGCTGGCTGCGGGTGCGGTGGGTGCGTTGACCGGGCTGTTGCTGAAGCACCAGGTGGTGCGGCATCGGCGCGAGCTCTTCAGTTCGAATCCGTTTCGGCGGCTGGCGGCGCTCCGCCACATGGCCGGCGAGCCGGCCACCGTCGACGCCATCACCGTGCTGCGCGACTTTGCCGCGTGGGAGCCGCGGCGCCTCCTGAGGACGCGGGCCGCATCCGTGCTGGCGCGCATGCAACGGGAGCTGCGAGGAAGGCGGACTGCCAGGTGAACCTCCCCAACGCCATTACGGTGGCGCGGATCGCAGTCAGTCCCCTCATCGCCTACCTTGCCCTCGCACCCTCGGTCACCAGTCGGTACGCGGCCTTCGCACTGTTTCTGCTCGCGGCCTTTTCCGATGTGTGGGACGGCTATCTGGCCCGCAGGCACGGGTGGATCACGGATACGGGCAAGCTGCTCGATCCGATCGCCGACAAGCTGCTCCTGGTGAGCACCTTCGTGCCGATCTTCTTCATTTCGCGACGCGCGGACGCGCTCGGCAGCATCCCCTGGTGGGGCATGCTGCCGATGTGGGTCGTCGTCGTGGTGTTCGGGCGTGAACTGTTCGTCACCCTGTTTCGGGCCTACGCCGCCCGCCGCGGGATCGTAATTGCCGCCGGAACGCTGGGGAAGCGGAAGGCGCTGCTCCAGAACTTCTTCATCGGGGGGCTGCTGCTGTGGTATCCGCTGCTGCTTTCCGCAACCGCTCGGCAGTGGTCCGGGCCCTTCTGGGCCGGCTGGCGGACGTTTCACGCGAGCTGGATCGGGGTCACGCTGGGTCTTGCGGTTCTGCTCACGCTGCTCTCGATGGGTGACTACCTCTGGCGGTATCGGGCGCTGGTCGGGAGCAGGGAATGACACGGGAGCCCGGCGTGGCGGGTTATCGGTCCATCCCGGAGCTCGTGCAGCACCTGTCGGACGCGTCACGTGAACGCGGACTGAAGATTGCCACCGCCGAGAGCTGTACGGGCGGCATGGTCGGCGCGGCGATCACCGATCAACCGGGGGCTTCCGCCTGTTACGTCGGGGGCGCCGTTGCCTACTGCGACGACGTCAAGGTGCGCTGTCTGAATGTCGACCCGATCGTCATCGGTGCCCACGGCGCCGTGTCGAAGCTGGTCGCCCTGCAGATGGCGTTCGGCGCCCGCCGGCGGTTCTCCGCCGACGTGGCTCTGGCCGTCACGGGGATTGCGGGCCCGCGTGGAGGGAGTCCGGGAAAGCCGGTGGGAACCGTGTGGATCGCCGTGGCCGTGCGCGATGGAATCGGCACGGCCCGGCGTATGCAGTTCGTGGGCGGGCGGGCGGCGATCCGGGACCGGAGCGTCGCCGCCGTCCTCCGGCTGGCGGCGGAGGCGATCGCGACGCACGATCTGTAAGCCGGGGCCGCAAGGGCCCATAATGGATAGGCGCAAGGCACGGCGGCGCGTCGATTGCGAGCCGGCGGTGGCTGCGGCATCGCGTGATCAACAAACGGACTGAAGGTGAATGACGGAACAGCGACCGAATGAAGAAGTGAATCCGGTGGAGCCGGAAGATCGTCTGGAGGAAGCGGACGAGGTGCCGGATGGTTCCGAGCCGTCCGGCGAACCGGAGCACGCGGATGAGGAAGACACAGTCGAGCGGCTTCGGACGGAGCGTGACAACTCGAGGGACCAGCACCTGAGACTGGCGGCCGACTTCGACAACTACCGAAAGCGCACCGAGGGCCGCTTGCGCCAGCGATGGAACAGCGCCCGGGCCGACCTGGTGTCGCGGCTTCTCGATCCCCTCGACGACCTCCTGCGCGTGACCGCGCTGGAACCCGAAACCGCATCGGTCGAAGCGATTGTCGAGGGGGTCGACCTCGTGGAAAGGAAATTCTTCCGCGTGCTTGAGGATATCGGGGTGGAGATTGTCGATCCCGCCGGCGAGACCTTCGACCCGAACACGATGGAGGCGATGATGCAGGTGCCGGCCGAGTCGGAAGACGACGACGAGACTGTGGCCCAGGTGTTTCAGCGGGGGTATGCCATGAAGGGACTGCTCGTGCGCCCCGCGCGCGTCAGCGTGTACAAGGCATAGCCGAAGGATCGGGAGCCAGATGACCCAGGCGACCAAGGACTACTACGCGATACTCGGCGTCGACGAGAAGGCCGACCAGGCGGCAATCAAGACTGCGTATCGGCGGCTGGCCAAGCGCTATCACCCGGACGCGAACCAGGGCAACCCCCGTGCCGCGGAGCGGTTCAAGGAGGTCGGCGAGGCGAACGGGGTGCTTTCCGATCCGGCGAAGCGAAAGAAATACGACCAGATGCGCAAGCTGGGAGCATTCGGCTTCGGAGGTGGGCGCGGACCCGGCTCGCGCACCAGCCCCCAGAGCACCTCCAGCTTTTCCTTCGAGGATCTCGGAGGCCTGGGCGGCTTCTCGGACATCTTTTCCTCCATCTTCGACCGGGGCAAGAAGCCGGGGCCGAAAGCCGGCGGGCGCCGCAAGGGCAAGGACGTCGAATACAGCGTGGAGGTCTCTTTCCTGACCGCCGCCCAGGGTGGCAAGGTCGCGATTTCGGTGCCGATCAACGAGGAATGCGCGACCTGCCGAGGGTCCGGTGGGGCGCCCGGGACGCCCTGGAACAAGTGCGCCGAGTGCAAGGGGAAGGGAAGCGTCTCCTTCGGTCAGGGCGGCTTCGCGGTCAACCGGCCCTGTCCGGCGTGCCTGGGCCGCGGGGAGCGGGCCGAGAAGGAGTGTGGGGCATGTGATGGCACGGGGAAGGTCCACCAGGACCGCAAGATCCAGGTGTCGGTTCCGGCGGGCGTTGAAACCAACTCGAAGGTCCGCCTGACCGGCCAGGGCGAGCGCGGCCAGAAGGGCGGGGCGCCGGGGGACCTGGTGATCACCTTCAAGGTCGAACCGCATGCGTTCTTTCGGCGCGAGGGCAACGACATCCTCGTCACCGTGCCCATCAACCTCGCGCAGGCCGCGCTGGGATCACGGATCAGAGTCTCGACGATTTCGGGGAGGAAGGTCGTGCTCCGCATCCCGCCGGGTACCCAGCCCGGCACGCGTTTTCGCATCCGGGGGCAGGGAATCAGACGCAAGGGCCGAACGGGTGATCAGTTCGTCGAGGTTCGGGTCTCTGTTCCCGAGTCGCTCAGCGAGGAGCAGGCCGAGCAGTTCCGCGAGTTCGCGGACGCCGCAGGAATGAAGTGGTGAGAAGGATCAGCCGGAAGCTTCCGCTACGCTGCGGATCCGGCCGCCGCCCAGTACTTCCGCGCCGCTGAAGAAGACGCAGGACTGCCCGGGAGTCACGGCGGCTGCAGGCTTCCTCAGGGCGAGCCTGAGTCCATCGGCCTCGAGGGCTTCGATGTTGCACGGCAGTGGCGGCGACCGATACCGGATCTGGATGTCCAGCCGGCTTCCCGGCGGAGGTGGCGGAGCCAGCCAGTTGAGTTCGCCGACGCGGATGTCCCGGGCCTCGAGGAGGTGCCGCGGTCCTACGACGACCTCACGCGTGGCGGCGCGGATCTCCAGCACGTACCAGGGTTCCGTCCGCCCGCCGCCGATCCCCTTCCTCTGGCCGACCGTGTATCCGGAATAGCCCTGGTGCATGCCCAGCACGCGGCCGGTGTGGTCCACGATCGCTCCCGATGAGAGCGCCGGGTGCGTCGGGAGCAGCTTGCGCGCGAGGAAGTCCCGGTAGTTGCCGGTCGGCACGAAGCAGATCTCCTGGGATTCGGGCTTTGCGGCGGTCACAAGTCCGAGCCGCCGGGCCCGCTCCCTGACCTCGGTCTTGGTCAGGTCTCCGAGCGGGAAGTGCAGCCGCCGGAGCAGTTTTGCCGGGAGTCCCCACAGGAAATAGGACTGGTCCTTGGATGAATCCCGTCCCCGGAGCATTCGCGGGCGCTCCCCGGAACGGTCGAGACGCACATAGTGCCCCGATGCCACCCCGTCGCAGCCAAGCACGCGTCCCCGCTTGAAGAGATCGCGGAACTTCGTGTTGGAATTGCAGCGGACGCACGGATTGGGCGTGCGCCCCTCGGCGTATTCGGCAACGAAATCGTCGATGACGTCGCGGGTGAACTCCTCTTCGACATCAAAGACGTAGTGGCGGATTCCCAGCTCGTCGGCCACGCTGCGGGCGTCCCGGATTCCGTCCAGCCCACAGCACGTCTTGCTGCTCGCCTCTTCGTCGGAACCGCTGTAGCAGAAGGTCTTCATGGTGGCGCCGACCACATCGTGTCCCGCCTCGACCAGCAATGCCGCGGCGACCGACGAATCGACACCGCCCGACATGGCCACGAGGATCCTCAACGGCTTCGCCCGGTCCGTCATTGTCGGGCAAACTCGCGTGTGCGTTCGATCGCGGTGGCGACCGAGTCCACGATCCGATCCACCTGACGTGCCCGGTTCAGGTGGCCGAAACTCAATCGCAGGGTCGCGGCCGTCTCGCCCGGGTAGAGGGTGGCGAGCGTGCGGCTGGGGGCGGAGGAACCGCTGGCGCACGCGGAACCACCGGACGCCGCGATTCCTTGGGCATCCAGCGCCGCCAGCAGTGTGTCCGAATCCGCCCCGGGAATGCCGAGCGAGAGGATGTGGGGCGCCCGCGGAAGGCCCTGCCCGTTGATCCGCAGATCCGGGACGCGCGCCGCCAGTCGGGCTTGCACCGTATCCCGGATGGTCCCCAACCGCGCGGATTCGGCCTCGACCTCCTCCACGGCCAGGCGCAAGGCCTCGGCGAGACCGACGGCTCCCGCGACATCCTCTGTGCCGGGCCGCACGCCTCGCTCCTGCCCGCCGCCGAAGTGCAGCGGCTGCAGACCGCGTGGATCCGTCGCGATCAGGGCACCGGTCCCCGTGGGTCCGTGGATCTTGTGCCCGGTAACCGTGAGCAGATCTACAGGGTTGTCCTGCAGCGACAACGGGACCTTTCCGACCGCCTGGACCGCGTCGCTGTGCAGCACCACGTCATGCTCGCGGCAGACCTCCGCGATGTCCACCATCGGGAGCTCCAGTCCGACCTCGTTGTTTACCCACATGCACGACACCACCGCCGGCCGCTCGCGCACGACCACCTTCAGCGCATCCAGGTCGAGGACTCCATCGCTGAATCCGATCACCGCGTGCCGGGCACCTTCCTCCTCCGCCTGCTCGGCAGCCTCGAACACGGCGGGGTGTTCGATCGAGGAGGTGACAACCAGCGGCGCGCCGGCGCCCCGTGCGATCGCATGCCGCGCCCGGCCCAGCACCGCGAGGTTGTCGGATTCGGTCCCCCCGCGGGTAAAGAAGACGTGGGCTGCCGGGATACCCAGCGCCGTGGCCGCCGAAGCCCTTGCCCGTTCCAGGCGGCGCCTGGCCCTGCGGCCCCAGGAGTGGCCGCTCGACGGGTTCCCGAAGTCCTCCGCGTGGCACTGCGACATCGCTGCGATCACTTCCGCGCGGACCGGCGTGGTAGCGGCGTGGTCGAGGTAGATGGGTTCTGCGAATCCCTGCAACGGGCTGCTCCTGCCGGGGGCCTGCCGTAATATGGCGACTGAGCGGCACTTGCGTGAGTGCTTGATGCGAACGTGTTTCCGGATAACTTGCTAGCGGTCGACGGCGAACGGGACCCGGTTCCCCAGGCATCCAGGCCGCCGGCCGCGGCCGGCCCCTTCACCCACACCACTTCCCCCCAGGACGATGAACCTACACGAATATCAGGCCAAGGAGCTGTTCCGCGAAGCCGGAATGGCCGTCAACCCGGGGGAAGTCGCGGGCGACCCCGAACAGGCCCGCGTGCTGACCGAACAATTCGGCGGCAGTGCCGTGATCAAGGCACAGGTCCATTCGGGGGGCAGAGGGAAGGCGGGAGGCGTCAAGCTTGCCCACAGCCCCGAGGAGGCCGCCGATCACGCCTCGGCCATCCTGGGCATGGAGATCAACGGGCTTGTGGTTGGCGAGGTCCTGGTGTGCCCGATCGAGGATATCGCCACCGAAGCGTATGTCGGTGTCCTGGTGGACCGCGAGGGACAGTGCCCGGTGTTCATGGTCTCGGCGGAGGGCGGCGTCGACATCGAGGAAGTGGCGGCCACCAACCCGGCGGCGATCCACAGGATGCGGGTCGACCCGCGCTACGGACTGCTTCCCCACCAGGCCTACGGGCTGGCGGCCAGGCTCTACGACGACCCCGGCCTGGTGCGGCAGGCGGCGCGCATCACCCGGCAGCTCTACGACGTGTTCGTGGGCAATGGGGCTTCCATGGCCGAGATCAACCCGCTCATCTCCACCGCCGGGGGTCGGGTGGTGGCGATCGACGCCAAGATGAGCATCGACGACAACGAACTCTTCCGACGCCCCGCGCTGGCGGCCCGGAGGGACACCGGCTCCGAGGATTCCGCCGATACGCGGGCGCGCGATGCCGGCCTCTCCTTCGTCAAGCTCGACGGCAATGTGGGCTGCTGCGTAAACGGCGCGGGCCTGGCGATGGCCACGATGGATCTGGTGAAGTACTACGGCGGCGAACCGGCCAATTTCCTCGACATCGGGGGGTCGTCGAATCCCGACAAGGTGGTCGCGGCGCTCGAGATCATCACCTCCGACCCCGAGGTGAAGGTCATACTCTTCAACATCTTCGGCGGCATCACCCGATGCGACGATGTGGCGCGCGGAATCGTGGCGGCCGTCGACCGAATCGGGATCGACGTGCCGCTCGTGATCCGGCTGACCGGAACCAACGAGGAATTGGCCCGGGAGATTCTCGCCGAAGCGGGCCTGACCGCCGTCGCCACGATGGACGAGGTGGTGGAGCAGGCGGTTCGCCTGGCCCGATGACTCGAAACGCGGATGCGGCGCCGGGGCGCGTCGCACCATAGCCGAGGGAGATCCATGTCGATCTTTGTTGACGGGACCAACCGGGTCGTGGTTCAGGGGATTACCGGCCGGGACGGTTCCTTTCACACCCGCCAGATGATGGCGTACGGAACGCGGGTCGTCGCGGGGGTGACCCCGGGCAAGGGGGGGCGCGATTTCGAAGGGCCCGGCGGCACCGCGGTTCCGGTCTACGACACGGTCGCCGAGGCGGTGGCGGAGACCGGGGCCGACGCATCCGTGGTCTACGTCCCTCCCGCGTTCGCCGCGAGCGCGATCATGGAGGCCGCCGACGCGGGCGTCGGGTTCATCGTATGCGTGACGGAGGGCATACCCGTACTCGACATGGTCCGGGCTCACGCGCTGGCGCGAGACCGCGGGAGCCGCGTGCTCGGTCCCAACTGCCCGGGAATCATCTGCCCCGGCAAGACCACCATGGGGATCATACCGGGAAGGATGGTCACTCCCGGACCCGTGGGCCTCATCTCGCGGTCGGGGACGCTCACCTACGAGGCCGTGTACCACCTGACCCGCGGCGGGCTGGGACAGACGACGTGCGTGGGCATCGGGGGCGACCCCCTGATCGGGACGAGCTTTGTCGATTGTCTCGCGGCCTTCGCCGAAGACCCGGACACCGAAGCCGTGGTGATGATCGGGGAAATCGGCGGGACCGCCGAGCAGGAGGCCGCCGCCTGGGTGAGCGCCAATCTGGACGTGCCCGTCGTCGGATTCATCGCGGGCCGGACCGCGCCCCCGGGCAAGCGCATGGGCCACGCCGGCGCTATCATCAGCGGATCTGCCGGAACCGCCGCCGAGAAGACGAGGGCCTTCGAGGAGAACGGAATCCGGGTCGCCAGGCGCCCGGTGGAAATCGCCGGGCTCGTAGCCGGGTCGTTGCGGTAGCCCTGTGGTGGACGTCCGCTCACCGGGATTCGGCGAACTCCTGTGCGAGCCCCCGGTAATGCCCGGCTCCGGAGAGCACGCGTGGGGTTCGCTCTGTCGCGGTGTGAGCGATCTGGCCGAGGGTCACGTCCTGCGTGAGGTTTGCAGCCGTGCGGAACGCGCCGGCGGCAGTCCCGAACCGATGCCCCTTGCCTCCAGCGTGGATGTGCTCAATCTGAGCCGGGGCGAGGAATCGCCCGGCGTGGTTCTGTGGCTCTCCGAACGGACCGAAGGACGACCATTCTCGAGGGCGGCGTGGGTGGTGTGGGGTCTGCCGAGGCCATCGCTCAACCTCTTCCTGCTCCCGGTCCTGACCAGTCTCACCGACGCAATTCTCGCGGCCGATTCTATTGATGGCATACATGCAATATTGACATCCAAGTCATTGGAAAACAAGAAAATAGATATCGATGTCCGTGTGGAGAGAGTGGTCACGCCGCTCACCTACCGGATCTATCCGGACACGCCGCTCCGTGAAGTGCAGCACCTTCTCGTGCGTCGTGACCTGTCCACGGTGCCGGTGGTGGGAGCGAACCACGAGATACTCGGGGTGATCACGGCGAGCGATATCCTGCCGCATATGCTGCCCAGCAAGGAGACGCTCGGCACGCGGGCACGGCGGCCGGTTGCCGCGCGCGACGTGATGACACGGGCCGTGCTCTGTGTGTCCGAGGATGAACTCCTGGTCGAGGCCGGCCGTTCGATGATCGCCCGGGGAGTCTCCAGGCTTCCGGTCGTTCGCGACGCCGAACTCGTCGGATTCCTGGAACGGGAGACGGTCATGCGCGCATTCGCGGATACGATCCTCCCGCCGCGACGTCCACGCGCGGGTTGACGCCCGGCGCGATTCCTGATTCCGTTCATTGCTTTCCGCCACGAATTGACCTTGTTGCCTGTGAAGAAGCCATGAACCAGACTCTGGCCATCATTAAGCCCGACGCGACCGGGAAGGGCGATGCGGGCAGGATCATCGCCCATCTCGAGGCGGCCGGGTTCCAGATCAGGGCGCTGCGCATGGTGACCCTGACCGAGGCCCAGGCCCGCGCCTTCTACGACGTGCACCGCGAACGCCCGTTCTACGAATCGCTGGTCGCCTTCATGACCTCGGGGCCCTGTATCCCGATGGTGCTGGAAGCGGAATCGGCGATCCCCCGGTACCGCGAGGCGATCGGTGCCACGGATCCGGCCGAGGCCGCGCCCGGCACGGTCCGTCGACTCTACGCCGAATCCAGGGAGAGAAACGCGGTGCACGGTTCGGATTCCGCCGAAAACGCCCGGCGTGAGATCGCCTTCTTCTTTTCGGAATCGGAGCGGATCGGGTAGGCGATATCGCCACGAATGGTCGGAATCCCACCGGCGTTGACATCGTTCGTTGGATTGTCATATCTTTTAAGTCTATGTTGCAGATCGATTTGTCACGTCTGCGGCCTGGTCGCGAGACCACCGTGCAGGCGGCCATCGCACCCGATGCAGAGATTTGGAGCGGATCGGAACTGCGGTTTTCGGGCGCGGTCGAGGTTGCCGGCGCCGTGGCCGTTGCGGCAGGAGGCGAGGTGGTCGTACGTGGGACCTGGAAGGCTCCCGTCGAGTACGACTGCGGCCGGTGCCTGGAGGTCGTGCCGGTCAGCTTCGAGGGACCGTTGAACCTGGTGTTTGCGCCTGGGGGAGAGTGGGAGGCCTCGGACGCGGACGTGCGGACGATCGGCTGCCACGACACGATGCTGGACCTCGAGGAGGCGATTCGCGAAGAAGTGGTTTTGGAGATCCCAAGGTACTTCATTCCGGCGGAAACCAATGGTCGTTGCCACCGTTGCGGCCACGCGGCGGAGCGATTCGGACGGGTGCCGGAACGACCGGAGGACCAGCCCGATCCCAGGTGGTCCGCTTTGAAAGCCCTGCAAACCGACTAGGAAGACTGTTCAATGGCCGTACCGAAGAAACGAGTGTCCAAGCAGCGGAAACGGAAGCGCCGCACCCACTACAAGGCCGCGGAATCGACGCTTGCCACCTGTTCCAGGACCGGTGAGCCGCAGTTGCGCCACCGTGTCTGCCCCACGTCGGGGATGTACAGGAACAAGCTCATCTACGAGGTGGAACCCGAGTAGGCTCCCGGCCCTTCGTTGTTACCCTGAGTCAACTCCGATGCGGATCGTCCTCGACGCGATGGGGACCGACAACGCCCCTGTAACCGAGCTGGACGGAGCCCTGTTGGCCCTTGAATCGGATCCCGATCTTCGTGTGATCCTCACGGGGGACCAGGATCTGTTGGCTCCGCAGGTCGAGGAATCCGGCGCAGGTGACAGGATCCGCGTCGTCCACGCTCCCGAGCGCGTCGATGGAGCCGAGCCCCCGGTTTCCGCGGTGCGCCGCAGCCCGAATTCGTCTATCCGTGTCGGCCTCGCCATGCAGCGGGCCGGGGACGCGAGCGCGTTTGTATCCGCCGGATCGACGGGAGCGGTGATGGCGGCGTCTCTGCTTACGCTTGGACGGCTGCGAGGCGTGGACCGGCCGGCGCTCGGCACGATCTTTCCGACCGGCAGCGGGCCTACGCTGGTCGCCGACGCGGGCGCGAACCTGGACTGCAAGTCTCAGCACCTGGTGCAGTTCGCGCGTCTGGGGACCATCTACATGCAGGATATCCAGGGCGTGCGCGAACCCAGGGTTGGGCTCCTGAACGTCGGGTCCGAGGCCGCGAAGGGAACCGAGGTGCTGCAGGAGACGTACCGCGCCCTTGCCGCGAGCGATCTCAACTTTATCGGAAACGTCGAGGGCCGCGACATCGTGCACCACGCGTGCGATGTCCTTGTCTGCGACGGCCTCGTCGGCAACATCATGCTGAAGTTCTACGAGTCGCTCGCCCAGTTTCTCGCCCGCGAACTCGGGACTCGCCTGAATCCGGTGGGTCTTGACCGTGAGCTGGAAGACGCGTTTCGTGTCTTCGACTACGCCGAGTACGGCGGGGCGCCTCTGCTCGGCGTGAACGGAGTGAGCGTGATCTGTCACGGAGGGTCGTCGCCCAAGGCGATCTGCGCCGGGATAGGCGTGGCAGCGCGTAGTGTGCGCAGCGGCGTGGTTGCCCATATTGCCCGTGACCCGGCATTCAGATAAGGACGGCGTTTCATGAACGGCCCAGCACCGGTGGCACGGATATCCGCGACCGCGCGCCATCTGCCCGAGCGGGTCATGACGAATGCCGACCTGGAAGCCCTTGTGGACACCAGCGACACCTGGATCCGGGAGCGCACCGGCATACGCGAGCGACGCATCGCTCCGGACGACGTCTCGGCGGCGGACATGGGTGCGCGGGCCGCATGCGGCGCCCTGCAAAAGGCCGGGCTGTCGGCCGGCGACATCGACATGCTCGTGGTCACGACGGCAACCCCCGACTACCTCCTCCCGTCGACGGCCTGTGAGATCCAGGCGCGGATCGGGGCCACGCGCAGCTGCCTGGCCTTCGACCTTCAGGCCGCGTGCACCGGGTTCCTCTACGCCGTTTCGGTAGCCGAGGGATACGTCGCGGCCGGACGCGGCGAGAACATCCTCGTGGTGTCGACCGAGAAGATGTCGTCGATTGTCGACTGGGAGGACCGGGCGACGTGTATCCTCTTTGGCGACGGGGCCGGCGCCGCCGTCGTACAGCCATCGGTGAACGGAGAGGGGATCATGTCGAGCTTCCACCGCTCCGACGGAGATCTCGTCCCGCTCCTGCAGCGACGTGCGGGCGGTGCCGTGATGCCTCTGGACGAAGACTCCCTGCGCAGGAAGGAGCACATGCTCCACATGTCGGGCCGCGAAGTCTTCAAGTCTGCGGTGAGGTCGATGGCGCACGCGGGGCGACGCGTTATCGAGGAGGCCGGGCTGACGGCGTCCGATGTGGATCTGATGGTGCCGCACCAGGCCAACGCCAGGATCATCGAGGCGACCGCCCGCCATGCCGGGATTGACATGGACAGGGTCTTCGTGAACCTCGATCGATACGGCAACATCTCCTCGGCGACGATCCCCGTCGGGCTTGACGAGGCCGCCGAGCAAGGCCTGATCGGGCCCGGGTCGACCATCCTCATGACGGCATTCGGCGCTGGCCTCACGTGGGGCGCCATGCTCATGCGCTGGTAGCCGCCGACGAACCGGTGGCGCGACCAGACGGGGAGATGTGGGGATGAGCTCGGGCCTGCTGTTTCCGGGACAGGGGTCGCAGTTCGTCGGGATGGGGCGATCCCTGGCACGGCACTTCCCGGAGGCCCGGGAGGTTTTCGAGGAGGCGGACGACGTCCTGCGTCTTGCGCTTTCCCGGCTCGCCTGGGAAGGTCCCCCAGATGTCCTGACCGCCACAGAGAACGCACAACCGGCGCTCTACGTGCACAGTCTGGCGGCATACCGGGTGATCCACGACCGCATCGGCCTCGTGGGCGCGGCGGCCGGGCACTCGCTTGGCGAACTGACCGCGCACGGAGCGGCGGGCACCTACTCCTTCGCGGACGGCCTGCGGCTCGTGAGGCTGCGGGGGAAGCTGATGGCCAGGGCCGGAGAGGCCGCACCAGGTGCGATGGCCGCGGTGATCGGCCTTTTCGCGGACTCGGTAGCCGCCCTGTGCCGGGAGGCGGCGGACACCGGCATGACGGTCGTGCCCGCCAACCTCAACTCGAAGAACCAGATCGTCGTCAGCGGGGACCTCGCCGGCGTCGAATGGCTTTGTTCGGCAGCGATGGCGAGCGGAGCGAAGCGGGCTGTCCCACTTGCGGTGTCGGCGGCATTTCACTCTCCCCTCATGCGGCCGGCCGCCGAGGAGTTCCGGGAATGCCTCGATGGCACGCCGTTCAGGTCCCCGTCCTTTCCGGTGGTTTCCAACGTGACCGCCGAGGTCGAGGGCGATCCGGACCGGATCCGCCGGCTGCTCGTGCGGCAGCTCACGTCTCCGGTGCGATGGATCGAATGCGTCGCGCGGGCGCGGGAGGAAGGCGTGACCCGGTTTCTCGAACTGGGTCCCGGAAGGGTGCTGACCGGGTTGAACAGGAGGAACGCGAGAGGGGTTCCCACCAAGGCCTTTGGGGAACCGGATTCCATCGATTCCATGGAGGGATGGATATGACAGGGTCCAGAGAACTCGCCGGATCGGTGGCGATCGTTACCGGGGGGTCGCGGGGGATCGGTCTCGGGATTTCGCATGCGCTGGCGAGCGCCGGAGCCGTAGTGGCCGTCGTCGCGAGAAACGAGGCCGCGGCCGGTGACGCGGTCATCGAGCTGGAAGGCGGCGGACACGCGGCCTACTCGTGCGACGTGGCCGACGGAAGAGCCTGCAGGAAAGTGGTTGCCAGCGTCGAGTCGGCGCAGGGCCCGGTCTCGGTATTGGTGAACAATGCGGGAGTGACGCGTGACAACATCCTGCTTCGCATGCGCGACGAAGAGTGGTCCCGGGTGATCGACACCAACCTGCGGGGCGCCTTCAACATGATTCGGGCCGCGACGCGCGGCATGATGAAGCGGCGCAGCGGGTCCATTGTCAACATCAGCTCGGTCATCGGACTGATGGGCAATCCCGGGCAGGCCAACTATGCCGCGTCCAAGGCGGGGCTTCACGGGCTGACGAAGTCGGTGGCCAGGGAACTGGCTTCGCGCAACGTACGCTGCAACGCCGTCGCTCCCGGGTTCATACGGACCGATATGACCGCGGGTCTGCCGGAGGGAAAGGTGGCGGAACTGAAGAGGAGCATTCCCGCCGGGCGGCTTGGGAAGCCCGAGGACGTGGCTGGCGTCGTCCGGTTCCTTGCGGGACCGGGGGCGGGTTACATTACGGGTCAGATCATCGCCGTGGATGGCGGGATGGCGATGTAGGCACCGGCGTGTTCGAGCCGAACCAGGTACGCCACCGGAAACAACGTACGGAGAAAAAGCATGTCCGACACAGCGGAAGCCAGGGTAAAGGAAATCATCGTCGACGAGCTCGGAGTCGAGGCCGACAAGGTCACGTTGGAGGCGTCGTTCGTGGATGACCTTGGCGCGGACTCCCTCGACACCGTCGAGCTGGTAATGGCGTTCGAAGAGGAATTCGGCATCGACATTCCCGACGAGGACGCGGAACAGATGCGGACCGTCGGAGACGCCGTGTCCTACATCCAGGAGAACGCCGGCTGACGAGCCCGAGTCGCAACGTCATGGCTGATCGGCACAACGAGCGCCGAGTCGCCGTCACCGGGATGGGCATGGTGAGCGCGGTCGGACATGATGTGGCATCCAATTGGGACGCGTTGCTCGCCGGGACGCCCGGGGGCGGTCCGATCACCGCATTCGACCCCGCGGGCTTCGCTACGCGGATCGCCTGTGAGGTAAAGGACTTCGATTCGGGGCGCTATCTGACGCGGAAGGAAAGCCGGCGCTACGACCGGTTTTGCCATTTCGCCCTTGGCTCAGCGGTACAGGCAATGGCGGCCGCGGGGCTCGAGGGCCCGCCATCCGGTTGCGACCCGACCGAATTCGGCGTGATCATGGCCAGTGGCGTCGGTGGCATTGCCACGCTCGAGGCCAACTGCAGCATCCTGAACGACCGGGGACCGGGCCGCGTCAGCCCCTTCTTCATCCCGATGTTCATCCCGGACATCGCGGCCGGGCTGATATCCATCCGGTACGGCCTGCAGGGCCCCAACTACGCGACCGTCTCGGCCTGCGCCTCCGGCTCGCACGCGATCGGAGACGCGGTCCGGTACATTCAGCGCGGGGAGGCGAAGCTCATGCTTGCCGGAGGGGCTGAGGCCGCCGTGACGCCGATCACAATCGCGGGATTCTCGTCGATGAAGGCGATGTCGCGCCGGAATGACGACCCCGAGGGGGCCAGCCGCCCGTTCGATGCGGGACGGGACGGGTTCGTGATCGGCGAAGGAGCGGGGTGCGTTCTGCTCGAGGAACTGGAGCATGCCCGCGCCCGGGGCGCCGAGATTCTCGGCGAAGTCGTCGGCTACGGCGCCACCGGAGACGCCCACCACATCACGGCGCCCCCGCCCGACGCCCACGGGGCCCAGTCGGCGATGCGGCTGGCAATGGAGGATGGTGGCGTGCGTCCCGAGGATGTGGACTACATCAATGCGCACGGTACTTCGACGCCGCAGAACGACACGGCGGAGACTGCCGCGGTCAAGGCGGTGCTGGGAGGGCACGCGTACAATATGGTCATGGGGTCCACCAAGTCCATGACCGGGCACCTGCTCGGAGCCGCCGGAGCGGTGGAAACCGTCATCTGCGTGATGGCCTGCCGGACCGGCCGGATTCCGCCTACCATCAACTTCTCGGAGCCGGACGACACGTGCGATCTCGACTACGCCCACCACGGCATGGTCGAGCGCGCCGTTACGGTTGCCCTGAACAACTCGTTCGGTTTCGGCGGACACAACGTTTGCCTGGCGATCAGGAGATACGAGGGGTAGGACGCCCGTGACAGAAGTCCGCGTCGGGATCGGGTACGACTCACACCGCTTCGATCCGGCCCGGCCCCTGATCCTGGGCGGCGTCCACTTTCCGGACCATCCCGGCCTCGCGGGCTTTTCCGACGCGGATGCCGTCGCCCACGCCGTGATCGATGCGGTGCTGGGGGCCGTCGCCCTGGGCGACATCGGCACGCATTTCCCGCCGGGTGAAGACGCCTGGCGCAATGCCGATTCCATGGACCTGCTGGAGCGGGCGGTCGCGATCCTGGACAGGGAATCGTGGCGCGTTCAGAACGTGGACGTCACGGTGGTCTGCGAGAGCCCCAGGATCGGCCCCCGCGCCCGCGAGATGCGCGCAGGCCTCGCGGCGCGTCTGGGAGTCCCGACCGGCCGCGTGTCGATCAAGGGCAAATCGAACGAGGGCATGGGCTGGATCGGAAGGCGCGAGGGCCTTGCCGTTCACGCCGTAGCCGCCGTCGTACCGGTGCCCGGCGGGGCGCAGTAGCCGCCGGGTGGACCGCGCCCTCTCCCTGCTGACGGAGCTGCCGGCGCCGCTGGCGTACGCGCTGCTTGCGGTGGGGGCGGCGATTGAGAACATCCTGCCTGTGGTCCCGGCCGACACCTTCATCGTCGCGGGCGGATTCATAGCGGGGCTGGGCACGGTTCACCCCCTTGCCGTGTTCGGTGTGGTGTGGGGCGGCAACGTGGGTGGCGCGGTCGCCGTCTATGGCGCGGGCCGCAAATACGGGCCTTCCTTCTTCCGGACGGGGCCGGGACGCAGGCTGGCGGGCGAGCGCCGCATGGACAGGTTGCAGGCGTTCTACAGGCGATGGGGACTGGGCGCGATCTTCCTTGCACGATTCCTGCCGGGCTTCCGCGCAGTGGTTCCCGTGTTCGCCGGCGTGACGCAGCTTGCACCGAGCCGGGCGATACCGCCGATGGTGGTGGCTTCCGCGATCTGGTACGGTGCCCTCCTGCAGATCGGCTACCTCGGCGGGGACAACATCGAGGTGGTGGCCGCAACGCTCGAGCAGGCCAATCGCGGCCTCCTGATTGCCTCGTTGGTGCTCGTGGCCCTGATCGCCGGGCTGTGGTGGCGTGCCCGTCGCACAGGGAATCGCGACCGGAAGCGCGTGAACGGCGATGCCGGCTGAGAGTGCGGCGGGAGCGCGGGAGCGCAGATACCACATCGAGCCGTTCCTGGACTACCTCGCGCTCGAGAGGGGACTGAGGCCCGGCACGCTGGCCGCGTATCGCGCCGATATCCGCCGCTTTGCGTCGTATCTCGCGGACCGGGGCATTGCGGAGCCCGCCAACGTCGGCCACCGCGTCTTGCACGGGTATCAGTCCCACCTGCGGAGCGAGGGGCTTGCGCCGACGACCATCAGGAGGGCCCAGTCGGCGCTGCGCGCATACTTCGGTTTCCTCGCAGCCGAAGGCATCGTGCCGGACGACCCCACGGACCGGATGGATCGTCCCGTTGCCGCGAGGAAGCTTCCCGAGTTCCTGACCCAGGACGAGGCGGCGCGCATTGTCGAGGCCGTCGACCCGGACTCTCCGGCCTACTGGCGGGATCGTGCGGTGCTGGAGCTGCTTTACGCCACCGGGATGCGCGTCAGCGAACTCACGAGGCTGTCGCTGGGCGATATTGACCTGGAAGCGGGGAACTGCCTCGTCTTCGGGAAGGGAGGGAAGGAACGCATCGTGCCGGTCGGCACGGTCGCGCTTGGGGTGGTGCGCCGATACCTCGCTTCCGTCCGTGCGGAAATGGACCGCGGGCGGGCCAGGGGGGCCTTCTTCCTCAACCATCGCGGTGGCCGCCTCAGCCGCATGTCGATCTGGACGATCGTCACGCAGGCCGCCGGGAGAGCCGGAATCGACCGCGCCATTTCACCGCACACGCTCCGCCATTCGTGCGCGACCCATCTCCTCGAGGGAGGCGCCGACCTGGCCGCGGTGCAGGAGCTGCTCGGTCACGCCGACATCTCCACGACGCAGATCTACACCCACCTGGACAGAGAGTATCTGCGGGAAACCCATCGCCGCTTCCATCCGCGGAGTCAGGGCTGACGGTTGCTCATCGCGGCGATGCGGGCAAACAGCTGTGCCGGACTATCTGCCGACCGGGCCAGCTCCAGCGCCCTCGCCAGCACCCGGTCACGCTGCGCGAGCACCCCGAGCATGGGACCATGGGCGTCAGCGCGGTACAGGTACCGCATCTGGGTTCTCCAGTCCAGATAGTCCCGCGCAACGGGGTCGTGGACGATCTCGGACGACATGCCCTCCTCCACGAGCTGCTCGGCCAATCCGTCGAACGACGAAGAGGGCAACGGCTGGGCGCCACCCGCTTCGAGAGCGTCCTTGGCCAGCTCGAAGGCGTACTCCTCTATGCGCACCGCAAGGGGCACCCGAAGCTGGTTGGCATGATTGAGGAGCGCTTCCTCCTGGGGCCTGAACGAGTCGACGGCAACCTCCAGGTCCGGGAAGACACCCCCATCGCTCCTCAGTTCCCGTCCCGCCAGAGTCGCGATCGTCTGGCTCTCCGCCTCAACCTCGGGAACGGGTGTGCCGTCGCGGTGCCGGGCCCGGTGCAGGGAACGACCCAGGGGCGTGTGCCACGCACCCGTGGTGATGCTGATCCTTCGTCCGGCGAGCAGCGGATAGACGGTTTGTACCACCCCCTTGCCGAACGTCCTCTGGCCCAGCACGACGGCCCGGTCGTGATCCTGCAGCGCGCCTGATATGATCTCGGCGGCGGAAGCGGTGAACTCGTCCACCAGGATGATTATGGGGGTGTCGACAAGCCGCGCGGGACTGCGAGCCGGCCAGGACTGTGTCTCCAGGACGCCGGTGGGACCCCGGGCTTCCGCGCTCGCCAGCCGCTGCCCCGGCGCCAGGAAGAGGTCGACAATACGCAGCGACTCGTCCAGATATCCGCCGGGATTGCGGCGGAGGTCCATGACCAGCGCGCCCAGGTCGTCGAATTCCGTGAGGGCCTGACCGAGTTCGTCCGCCGCACCCCGCGCGATGCGATCGATGGCGAGGAACGCCACTCCGTCGTCGAGCAGCGTCGCCTGAACCGCCTCGACGTGCACGTTGTCGCGCACGATGGTCATGGGGAGCGGTTCCACGTAGCCGTCACGGGCGACGCGAATCTGGACCACCGTTCCCGGAGTCCCGCGGATCGAATCCCTGGCCTGGTCGAGCGTCCAGTCGCGCGCGTCATGACCCTCCACCCAGACGATCCGGTCTCCCACGATCATCCCCGCGCCCTCGGCCGGCGTGTCGCGGAAAACCGCGGTAACGGTTACCCGGCCCGCCAAGAGGCTGATCTGGACGCCGATTCCGGCGTAGTTGCCCGTGTTCGTTTCCGTGAACCTGCCGTATTCGTCAGGAGTGAACACCCGCGCGTATGGGTCGTCGAGTTGCTCGAGCAGGCCGTCGATCGCCCGTTCCCAGAGAGCGGAGTCACCCAGCGCCGTCGAGTGGTACTGGGAGATCGTCTCGAACACCTTGAGGAAGAGCCGGCCCTCCTCGGACTCCAGGGGAGTCTGCTCGGACAGGGTGTCCGTGCGCGCCGCGGGTGGGATGCGCGTGTCCTGCCCGTGGGCGGCTCCCGGGAGGAGTGCCAGCACGGTGGCGATGGATGCCAGCGGGAATCTTCTTGGCATGGTGCCTTTCTTCCTGTTTTCCGTAACCTCATAGATTATGGAACATTGTCCGCCGCCGGGGCTACCCCCGGCGCCGAATCCGCAGACGCAAAACCGTCGAGAATCCGACATGATCCAAGGGGGCCGGCTCCGCGTCGGACTCTGCCAGGTCAAGCCGCGCAAGGGAGACCTGGAAGCCAACCTTGCGCTGGTGCGGAGCCTGCTGCGGCCGGGCGCCGACATCCTGGTCTATCCCGAGACGGCGCTGACGGGCTATTTCGTCGAGGGGGCGGCCAGCGAACTGGCGCTCACGCGGGACGGTCTGGTGCGGCGCCTGGGATCGCCACCCGACGGTTGCCGTTCCGATGTGGTTCTGGGGTTCTACGAGAAGGACACACGGGGCGTGTACAACAGCATCGCGTACCTGACCCCCGGTTCGGCCCGCTACGAGGTCGTGCACATTCACCGCAAGGTGTTCCTGCCGACCTACGGACTCTTCGAGGAAAGCCGTTTCGTGGAGCCGGGCCGAGCCGTACAGGCGTTCGACACGCGGTTCGGCCGGGTCGGCATGCTGGTTTGCGAAGATCTGACGCACTCGTTGACAGCATCGATCCTGGCGCTCGGAGGGGCGAACCTGCTTCTGTGCGGGTGCGCGTCGCCCGCGCGCGGATTCGGACCCGCGCTGTCGCGTCCCGGCAATCTGGTGACATGGGATCGGATCGCCGCGCGCGCGGCCTCGGAGCACGGCATCTTCGTGCTCCTTTCCCAACTGGCGGGTTCCGAGGGCGGCAAGCTCTTCGCCGGCGGGTCTTCGGCCTGGGGTCCCGATGGACGCCTCCTCGTCCGCGCACCGCTCTTCGACCAATGCGTCACCACCGTGGATCTGGATCCGGACCAGGTGACGCGCGTACGGGCGGAGTCCCCGTACCTCTCGGATCTGACCACCGCCTTGCCGCACCTCCTGCTGTCTCTGGAGCGTTCGTGGTCCGATGGCGAGAATCCCGGGGTCGGCCGTCGCGCGCAGGGATCCAGCGAGTCTCCCGCGCCCGGGGACGGGTCCGCGCAGGATGGCGACACGCCCCCGCAGGGCAGCGCGGCAAAGGCACCCGTGGAAGACGCCGGGGTGCCCGGACCCGCGGCACCTGACCCCGCCGCTCCCGCCGGCAAGCGCGAGCGTCCGGACAGCGAGGACCTGGAGGCGCTTGCCATCGACCCGGAGCTGGTGGAGACCGCGCTTGTGGAGTTCATCCGTGAAGAGGTGGTGCGGCGGCGCGGCTTCTCCCGGGTGGTGATCGGAGTCTCCGGGGGCGTGGACTCGGCGGTATCCCTCGTTCTGGCGTGCAAGGCCCTGGGACCGGACAACGTGTTCGCCTTCCGGCTGCCCTATGCCACCTCCAGTCCCGACAGCCTGGAGCACGCGCGCCTGGTGATTTCTTCCGTCGGCGCCCGCGAGCGCACACTGTCGATTACCGGTGCGGTCGACGCCTACATCCAGGCCCACGAGCCCGAGGTCACGCCGATGCGCCGCGGGAACGTGGCGGCCCGGCAGCGTTCTCTCATCCTCTTCGACCAGTCGGCCAAACTCGGCGCGCTCCCCCTCGGCACCGGCAACAAGAGCGAACGTCTCCTTGGCTACTACACCTGGCACGCCGACGACTCACCGCCGATCAACCCCCTCGGCGACCTGTTCAAGACGCAGGTGTGGGCGCTCGCACGGCACCTGGGCGTACCGTCCGAGATCGTCGAGAAGCCCGCGAGCGCGGACCTGATCAGGGGTGTTCACGACGAGGACGAGCTGGGCATCTCGTACCACCGCGCCGATCCCGTTCTGCACCTGCTCCTGCAAGGCCATGATGTCGAGTCGCTCGTCGCCATGGGATTCAGGCGGGACGAGGTCGTGACCGTCTGGCGCCGCCTGTCCTCGACGCACTGGAAGCGGCAGCTCCCCACCGTCGCACTGCTCTCGGACAGCGCGATCGGGGAATGGTATTTGCGTCCCGTCGACTACTAGCAGTCCGTGGACAAAGCCGCCTGAGCACCGAGAGCGGCGAGGCGCCGGGCCGACATGTCGTTGAAGTTTCGCATCTTGTTGCGGTGATTGTGGTTGCATGTTCGACAGCCCGATTTCCCGCTGAATGATTCCCGCCGGTCTCGATCTCAGCCGCGAGCCCGGCGGCGGTCTTCCAGAGCCTTCCGAAGCTGTCCCTCGTCGGCTCTCTGGTAGCACCGGAGCACCGTCTTGGCCGTCTTCCAGCCGCCGAGTTGGCAGAGCACCTTCAACGGCTGGTCCATCAGGTCGGAGGCGAACTTGCGCCGTAGCGAGTGCCAGCCCCGTCCGGGCTTCGGCTCCAGTCCCGCGAGCCTCTCGGCCCTGTCCCACCACCCCTGCGCCAACGCGGCTCCCATGCAGGCCATCGGATTCCGGGGCGCGGGCATGACCGGGGCATCCCCGGCAGTGGGATTCCAACTCCGCGCCTCCTTCAAGGCGTCCAAGGACTCGGGAGTGACGGGCGTGACGTGCTCGTGGCCGGTCTTGTCGTGCTCGGCGCGCCAGACGATGGTTCCGACCTCGAAGTCGATGTCGCGCCAGCGAAGCTGCCGGATGGCACCGATCCTGTGGCCGGTCTCGTGCGCGAGCACGAGCGCGACATGGAACCGCCAGTCCACCCGGCGCGACACCTCCAACAGCGCCCGGTACTCGTCCTCGTCGAGCACCACCCGGGTCGGGTTCTTCTCCCTCGGCGTCCTGAGCCCCCTGAGCGGGTTCCGGTCGAGCAGCAACCGGCCCCGCTCGTCGCGGGACTTCGCCGCCCAGTTGAGCACCGCGATCAGGAACTTCAGGTCGTACTCGACCGTCCGGTCCGCCACCGGCCTGCCACTCGGTCCGATCCTGCCCGCGCGGCGCTCCCGGATGAACCGGTCCCAGTCCCTCTGAGACAGCGTCGCCGGGTCGCGGTGCCGTCCGAAGAGGTCGAGGAACATCCGCATCGACGTTCGGTCGTGCTGCCGCGTGTGAGCGCCCTTGGCGGGCGTCACCTCCTGACCGTAGATGTCAAAGAGCCGCTCCAGCGTGAGCGGCTCGGGCTTGGCTTCCGCCCCGCTCCCGATCTCGGGTCCGGCGAACCCGGCGGCGAATTCGTCCGCCTGCCGCTTCGCTCTCCGCCAGTCACGGTGCTTGAGGGATCGGGTGAGCCTGCGCCCGTTCTCTCGCCACTCGATCTGGAAGTTGCCGGTCTTCGGGTCCGGGAAGATCCTGACCCGGTTCCGGCCCCATTCGCCAGCGCCATAAGAACGCCGACTTCGTTTCGTGCGTGCCATCGTTCGATTCCTCTCGATTGATGGACTGCACGATCTGCGCGAACGAAGTATCGCGGAAGGAAGCCTTCTCCGCCAGTGCTGTGCGAGTGTTCCCCGTCCCCCCGGCTCTCATAGGCGATTCGACACGGCGGGAGGCGTTCGGCACGCCGGAGGAGCAGTCAGCCTTCCACATCTTCGCGACCCTGGCTATGATGAAGGCGCTGTATTTCAACGCGGTGCTCGGAATCGACGCGGGAGGTCGATCCAGGACCGGAATGGATGCGGTCCGTGACCGGATGAAGCCGCACATGTGAAATCGTGGTCGATGTGCGCGGAATCGCCGTTCTGACGTGCAAGTCGTCGGATGCGCATGTCGTTGTCCTGCTTCCGGTTGCACCACGGCCTCCGGGGCGGCGGCGGCGCGCGGGAGGTGGAGGCCGTGGTCGTAGCGACCCACCTTTTTCGATGCCCGTTGTGGCATCGAGGGGGGTTGGGACGTGCACTCCATCCCACCCCCGCGGGGGTCGCTACGGGTCCATCAGTCCTTTGCAGGAAGGCGGGCGGACGCTCGCGCCGAGGCTTGTTCTCGTGGCGTGGCTCGACCGAACGGAACCAGCCGGGGAGCCGAAACCGCCCAGGTGTCCGCGAACGGTCGCCCGCAGCTCCTCACTGCGAAGCGGGTTCCCTCGTCGTCGGCGCTTTCGCCCCGCGGCGGCAAAGTCCGACCGCCTCTGGATTACCTTAATGATGGCCCGTGACAGTCATGAGACTCCGATGGGAATGATGCCGACACAACGGTACAAGTCGTTCGAAGAACTCGCGCGAGTGCAGCGGAAGCAACGCTCGGAGTCCGCGTCGCACGCGTCTCCGCAAGTCGCGGGAGCCGAGCGGATTTGGGTCCAGATGGATGTGGTGGCGCACGCGAGGCCGTCCGCCGCCCGCGAGTGCCGTTCAATCGTGCTGAAGTGGTTGGGGAAGGGCTTCGAGGATCGCTTGCCGCGCCGGGCACGCCTCGGCCGGCCGTTCTCGCACCGGGAAGGGGATGCTTCCTGCCGGGCGGTGAGGATTCGGAGCCCGGAGAAGGACGCGTGGGCGTTGCAGGTCGAACGAATGTCGGATCCGGGGGGGCACGTGGCCGCCTCGGTCACGGTCGCGAGCCTTCACGGCCACCCGACCAGGATCGGAGTCGAGGTGCACGACCGATCCGTGGTGCCGGGCGCGGCCGTCGAGGAGTACCCGTCCGGGTTGGTCGCCGAGATTGCGGGACGGATTCCGCTCCTTCAGAACGGAAGGCGGTTCGTCCGCGACCCGATCGTGATCGACACCGAGGAGGCTATGGGCGGCTTCCTGAACAATCTGGTGGATCCGGCGCGCGACGTGCCGTTCGCGGTGGCCTCGATACCGCCGGACGAGCCGGACATGGATTTGCTCGCCGACCAGTGGACGGCGCTGGCACGGGCCTTGGCCGGGTTGGCCGTGGTGTGGGTGCTGCCGGTGCAGATGACATTCCGGCTGAGCGACACGGTCGGGAAGCCGCTGTCGGTATACATGGGTTCGTGGCGGTTCTACCGCCCCGGATTCAATGATCGGGCGGACCAGTGGCAGCATCCGCTCGTGGTGGTGAACCGCCTGTCCGAAGAGGGCGGGCCGGACATGGCGACAACGCAGTTTCAGCAGCTCGCCGCCGAGGAGCGGCTGCGGCTCGGCAGCGGCGACCGGGACACGCTCGGCTTCGACGCGATCGCGGGCGAAGCGGACGCAGCCCCTCGCGGAACGCTGAGACTGGTTGCGCTTCTCAGAAACGCGATCCGGCGCGATTCTGCGGTGACTGCCGGGGAACGGTCACCGGCTGAAGAAACCAACGGGTCCGCGCGACCCGACCCCGTGCCGGGGACCGGGTCCCGCCGCGAGGGGGCCGGAACGGAAGGGCGCTCGGGGGCCGGGGAGGGAGTGCGTGTCCTGCGCCGCAAGCTCACGGAGGCGCTGGACAAGGCGCGCAAGCGGGGCGACCGCCACGAGAAGGCCCAACAGAGGGCCGAGGCCGCCGAACGCAAGAACGAGGAGTTGCAAACGCGGATCGAGCAGCTGACCGGGCTGGTGCGTTCACTCGGGGGCGATCCGGACGCCGCAATCCCCTTCCCGGCCACATGGGACCAAGTGGCGGATTGGTGCGACCAGAGTCTCGCGGGCCGGATCTCGCTGACGGGATCGGCGAGGCGGGAGTTGCACGGAGCCGAGTTCCGGAGCGTGGGCTTGGCGGCGCGGTGCCTGAGTTGGCTTGCCCGCGAGTACCGGGACGGGCGCTTGCGTGGTGGCGCGCCCGATCTCCACGGGCGGATCGGCGACATCGACGAGGGCGTCTTCAACCTCCCCTGTGGAGGCGACTCCTTCGAGTGCGTATGGAACGGCAGCCGCCGCACGGTGGACTGGCACATCAAGAACGGCACGGGCACCCGCGACCCGAGGCGGTGCCTCCGCATCTACTACTTCTGGGACGACAACACCCGCAGCGTGGTGGTCGCCTCGATGCCGGCCCACCGGAGGACCGCGCGGTGAGCGGCGGGCATCACGGCCGCGTTCGGCGGATCGCGAAGCAGGGGGTTCGAAGGGGGGCGAAGCACCCCTCGCCAGCCCCGCCGGGAGACACACGGAGTGTGGCCACGGGGGGTAGGCTGGCTTCGCCACAAAAGCGTGGCTCAAGCCAGCCTTGGGACGCCCCGCGAAACTTCCTCCACAGCGGTGCCCGGAACGGCACCGGGCACCGGGTCGTCGGTCGGTAAGCTCCCCGGGCTTGTGATCGTCGGCCTCACCGACGGCGAGGCACGCCAGTCGCGTCCTTGCAATTGGCCGCGACCTCTGCCGTGCGGCCCGGATTCCACCCTGTACCCCTCGGAGACCGGGGCATCGTCGATCTTCGTCCATTACACGGCCTGCGGATCACCCGAATAGCCCCCTGGCCCGACCGGAAATGGCTCCATAACCCGTGCACAGGCTGCGACATCGTCCAATTGGGGCATCGGCCCCAGCCCTCCGGCCCGCGAGATCCTCCGCTCACTCATCTTCGTGCCATACGCGATCCTCGCAACCCTCCCACGCGGCTTGCTCCAAGGCTAGGAATGCGTGGGCTTGAGGACCGAGCAGGATGCGACCACGTTCATCATCGCGCATCACTCGGCCATCGGGCCACAGAACCCGGCCGGGGACCGGCTCAAGAACCGAGCACCGCCGGAGCCAGCTTCCGCCGCCACCGCTTACCTGCTGGCCACGCCCCGTCGGCTCCGTGCGTTCGGGCTCGACCTCCAACCCCAAGTCGAGTTGGATTTGAAACCGGTCACGCCGTTTCCAAGTCATTCAGAACTCCGTCCCAATCGCCGGACGAAACCGCCGACGATCTTCTCGACACAATGGGGGTTCAAGAGGGGAACCTTGGGAGCATCCCCCGACGTACTCCCCGGTTCAGGTGAATCATGACCGTACGCTGACAGTCTCGCGTGGCCGGGATTGCGACCGCCCTGCGTGTCTCTCAGTTCATCCGAATCTATTCGCCACTTCAGGAGGCCGCCATCTCCCCCGTGCGGCATGTCGCTCCACTGATGACTGCGGGCATCAGCACCGGGAATACCGAATCACACGCCCCTAAGGGCGAGCTGCGGTGGTGCCGGCCTCTTGCTTCGAGAGCTTCGACATTCGAGAGCTTCGAGAGCTTGCGGAGGCTTGGGCGGTCCACGAGCTTTCCCGAGTTGCCGTTCTTTCAGCGGCGATGACCGCGCCATTCCCTCTTGAGAATCAACGGAACCCATCACCAGTGAAGACTCTCACACGCTTCGCCCTCCCATTGCTTGCGTACCTCGCGTCCGGCTGCGGGCTGACGGACCCGGATATCCCGGAGATTGCCGGGAAATGGACTGGCACCGACAACGATGGGGATCGGTGGGAACTGGAATTGACCGAGAACGAGAATGGGGGGCTGTCCGGCACCTATGCGCTTCAGATCGTCGGCTCCCTCACGTTTCGGGACTCCGTTACGGGGCGCTACGAGTATCCGGTCGTTTCTTGGGATCTTGAGATTTCGGTCCCGGGCAATCCCGTGCAGCGGTGCAGCTTTCGGGGCACCATGGCCGAGTCCGGTCAGTCGTTTGCTGGAACGGTGACCTGCACCGGAGGTGGCGTCGCGGATTGGACAAGCCCGCTCGATTTTCGGCGGACGACCTGAGCGAAGGGATCTCTCCGTTGGAATCGCCCTACGAGGCCTCCCCGAGGTGGAGGATGAAGCGCGCGCCGTAGCGCCGTCCGAACGTCAGGCTCGCCCCGGCGGTCGGGGAAACGTCTCCGCCATCGTACTGGATTCCCGCCCGCAGCGCCGGGCGGACGAACCAACGGTCGCGTCCGAGCCGGACGGATGTTCCGATGCGGTTGGCGGAGCCCGCGAAATCGGCACAGCGGTAGGTCTCGGCCATGCCGTACAGGGACACCGGCCCGGCGAGCCGTCCCTTGATGCCGACCTACCTTCCAGGGCAGGCGTCGCCGCTGCCGCCGACGAGTCCCGCTTCGAGCATCATCCGGCCGGGCCTCTCCTGCGCCCCGGCCTGCGCGGGCAGGAGCGCCAGACCCAGCAACAACAGCTTTCTCATCGCGATGGTCGGATCCCCCGGTTGAGAGTGAATCGGCCCGTCGAAGCCGAGACGGCGGCTCGGGTGCGAAACCGAAAGGTCGGGTTCAACGTAATGCAGGAGCGAACGGATCGCCCGGTCGCGTTGGACCGGCCGGGTTGTGAGGGAGTCGAGCCGGGACGCAGCCGCCCGCCGCTCCGGCGGCCGAGGGGATGGCGAGTGTTGTGGTCCAGCGCCTCGAAGCGGCGCTTGACGGGCCTTCCCGCCAGGGACCGATGGTGTGGGAGCGACCCGTGGAGGGCGGGGGGCGAGGTGTGAGTTTCCACCTCGCCCCGAGCCCGTGCCGAGCCTTCGGCGAGGCGGGTCGCTCCCGCCACGGCCCGAGGGGCTGGGGCGCCCCGGGCGACCCGGCGACCGGTCCGCAAGACGTTGCTGCGACAGCGGGTAGGCGGTAGGGCCGGTGTGAATCGCCGGAGGGCCAAAGTGTGAATCCACCCTCCATGTCGATTTCACACTCCAGTACGGTCGTACGTCGAGGCACAGGCATCGTCTCACAAGTTGCCGGATCTGGCGCTCCGCTCCCTCCGCGGGGCAGCCGCAGAACCGGGACATTTTCCATGCCGATAACCGGGACATTTTCCGTGCCGATTGACAACCGGATCGCCCGACCGGTGGAACCGTAAACGAGAACCGTCTCTCCGCCGATCAGTCCGCCGGACACGAATTCGCCGGTCGACAACCGGCCCAGCCGACATCTTGCGGACGGGTTGGCGGCAACAGACGCCGGGTCGTCGGGATGCCCCAGCACGGCGACCTCGTTCACGACAATTTCGCAGTCCTCGCACGTCGGCCCGCCAGCTAGGACAAGGGTGCGGTGGTCGGCCTCGACCGGGGCCTCATTGCACGCCCAGAGGATCGGCAACGGCATCGGAATGGCTAGCCATCCCGAACGCTTCAGAACGCCGAGTAACGCTCGCTTCACGCAGGAACGTAATGGCTGGCTGTGGTCAGCACATTTCGGCCACTTGATGCAGGTACACTTCCGGCCATCATCGCGGGATTCGGTGGCCCTCACGCTCTCGCAGGATCGTGGGGGGAGCCACCAAGGTCTCTCGGGGCAGACTGCCCTGTCAGCAGCTTGACCCGGCCCAAGCCCGGGGCTAACCTCTGACCCCCGGTACACCCCACTTCCCTACAGGAGAGGCACACGAAGTGAAGACACGCAAGCCGATTACCACCAACGCATTCGTGGCGCTCATCGCCTGCGCTGCCACGTTGGCCGCGTGCGAGCAGACCGTCACCGAGCCGCCTGATCCCGGCATGGACGACATCGCGGCGCTCATCGACCAGATCCTCGATGCTCCCACCGAGCAGGCGGAGCGCGCAGCCCAACGGCTCGCCGAGCGGTTGGGCACTCCCCTCTTCCTGGGCGCGCCCTTGGGCCACGTCGCGGCCGACGGCGGACCGCGGTGCCACGTTCTCGAGCCAGCGACCCGGGAGGAGCGCGATGCGTTCCAGGCATGTGTATTGGCGGCGTTCGCGGACCCGGAATGTGACGCCTACTTCAGCCTGCTTTGGGCGCCGGTTCCCGACACCGAACTGTGGCACATCGTGGGCGCCATCGTGATCTGCCGCCAGTAGACGTAAAAACCCCGGGCGAAGCGTCTCACTCATGCCTGCGAGCGGGCGCCCCGTCCCGAAGCCGGGCGGTCTCCCGGCCATTCTGGGCGTTTTGGGGGCGGTTTGGCGGAATTCGCGGACATGGGGGCTCGTTGAGCGGTGGCGGCTTGAGGGGCGGGTAGCCGTCATCTACTTCTCCTACAATCGGGGCTCTTTCCGACCGTTCCCCTGGATCAAGGAGGTGCGTGCCGAGCGCATCGGCAAGCGGTCTTGATTCCACTGGCCGGAAGCCGGGCTTGGGCGGCGACGTGCCTTCGCCATCCCGCCCGAAGGTGCGCCGGGTAGGCTTCACCCGGCGCGAAACGACCCCTGTGTCATCCCACCCACGCAACGGGTCTTGTCGGTGTTGGTGACGTGGACGATCCCGCGACGGTGTCCATGGACTGAAAGTCGGAATCGTTACATGGAAGACCGCCACCTTGGCGACGAGGCCACGAAGTCGGTGCCGGTCGGTCGACATCCGGTGTAACCCCGGAAGGTCAGGGTGGCACCGAGAACCGGAGAGCCAGTTCGATGACCGCGCAACCGCGAACACCCCCGACCGCCTGTCGCTCCGCAACCGGTTCCAGAGCAGCGGAGGGGTGGGAAGCGACGAAGCTCAGAATGGCCATCGGCCCCAAGGGAAGGACTTCTTCTTCTCTGCGGATAACGGAAACGGTAATTGGGTAACCAGTGATGATGGCGGAGACATCCAACGTCCAAGTCGTTTTCCCACCCAGGGTTGAGCCATCCACGCTACCAGGCAACGGACCCGTGCGACGGTCGCCGTCCTCTCGACATTCGGCGGCCAAGTCGGTCCCGGAACCAGGCCCCAGCCCAGAGACATTTCGGTCCGCCCCACCGTCGGCTGCGCCTCTTGACATCGATCCCCAATGCTGGTTTCTTCGATCCGCGCCGGGACGCCACGGTGGCTACCGGACATTCCAAGCACCTCCACCTTCGCAAGGAGAACCTCAACGATGACCTCTGCACCTGCCGCCACCACCAATCCTCGTCACCGCAAGCTCGCCGCCACCATCCTGGCCTTCTTCGCGCTTCAGTTCGCCTTCGTCACCGTCGGCAACGCTGTTGGGTCGGAGACCAAGAGGGACGCCATTGTCACCGCGAGCTCCGAAGCGACCAACGCTGTGGAACCGGCACCCGCCGGGACGCCAACCGCGTCTTCCGAGAGTGCCGAGGTGGTGAGAGAGGAGGGTAGCGCGCCGGTCGCCGACGCAGTCGCCCAGCGGCCGCCACTTGAGATCCCTTACTACGAGCATCCGTTCCTGCCGGACGAGTGCTTCTGGTACTGCATGGAGAGAAAGTGTCCGTGCCACCGCACCATCTTTCCGTAGTGGCAACGCGGAATCCGAAGGATCTCTGGCCCTCGCCGCCCGAGTGGGTGGTGAGGGCCAGAGTGCCGGATCGGTTTCGGTTCCTCCTGTCAACCCCGCCGCGCGTTGCCGGGTGTATCCGGGTGGCAAGGGTGTCGGCTGTCAAGTTGCTGCGTACTGGGCTGGCGACGATTCTGGTCTCCGCACTCGTGATTTCTTGTGCCACCGATCATACAGAAAGCGCACTCACATTGGCGGATGGTTCGAAGCTCACCGACCTCCTCACCGGAGAGAGTTGCGGGGCGGTGCTCACCCTGTCGCCTCGGGAGTGTCTGTCCTGCAATGGCCTCTTGGAGACGTGGGTGGAGCGTGGGCGGGCGTTGGAGTTCGAGTTTCACCTGCTGATGACCGAGACGCCAAGTGCCAAGCAGGTCGAGGCCTTGAGTCTGCGACGCGTTCGAATAAGCGGCGTCGTGTCCGAGTCACACGCGATTTCCGAGCCACGGGCATACCTCGTTGCTGACGGGGTGGTGACCGACTCGATTGTCGGCGTAACCGAGCAGACCCTGTTTCTCAGCCGACTTATGTCAGTCCGACGGCAGGATGATTGCTGGGGGACAGCCGAATGATGAATAACCGTTGCCATGTGTCCGCGATGCCTCTGATCTCGGGCCTGATGGTCGTTTTCAGCAACGGCGCGGCGGCCCAGAATCCCGGCCCAGATCTGATCCTTCGCGACAGCCTCGTTCTGGAGGAGACGGAGGAGCACTACATCGGGAACCCATTGGCGCTGTTCGTTGCGCCCGATGGTTCACTGCTCGTTTCTGATGGGTTCGCCGAAACGGTCCTGCGCTACGACGCTACGGGTCGATTGACGGGGCACTTGGGAGGAAGGGGAGGCGGACCCGGCGAGTTCCATCACTTGGGCGGTGTGGGCTTTGTGACCGAATCCGCCGCAGGTTTCCTCGACGAAACCGGAAGGCTGGAACTCTTCGAGCCGAAGACGGGTGCCCATCACGGCAGCGTTAGGGTGGACGTCAACAACCGGCCAGCGTCCTTTGCGGTCTCGGGTGACTCGCTCTGGTTTGCGGGAAACAATCGGGTCTCGGCGGCGTCCTATGGAGCGATAGCCATCGCGGATCTGATCGCCGCGACCGGGGGAGACGGCGAGCAAGCCCCGCCAATCGTCCTGGATCGTGGGACGGTGCCTGCACCTTACCGAGAGCAACACGCGTTGGCGGGATCGCTGTCAATCGCTTTCCTCGATGTCGGGGACCGTGATGTGGTGCTGGGGTTTACCGGAAGCCCCTTCCTGATTCGCATCGCTCACGACGGTGCGGTCACCGATACGGTCTGGATCGGAAACGGGCTGCGGCGCGGCGAACCGGATGAAGCTGAGCTTCTCGAAGTCATGCGCGGCAGGCAGCCAGAGGACTTGCGGTCATGGATGTTCGACTTCTTTACGTCTTCGTCGCTGGTTCGCGGGCTGTCGCGGGACGGTGCCGGGAACGTCTACACGCTTCACCAGGAGAGTGACCGCGACGAAGACGGCTCCATGACCGGTGCCAAGCTCTACGCAGCCGTGTCCAGATTCGAGGGTGATCGCGGCTGCGGCGACACCCTGATCCCCGCCTCGGATGTCGGAGTGCCGATTCCGTTTCTGCATGGCAGCACTCTGTGGGTCTTGGACCGACGGCTCCGAGCGGGCGCGGAGACCAGCATAGCCACGGTCGTGCGACGATTCACCATCGACCCGGATCGGTGCACGGGCATGGTGCGATGAGGGCGCTGTTCGCAGGTGTACTCGCGGTCACGGTGTCGGTCGGCCGCGCGGGCGGGCAGAGCGGGACCATTTCCTACGCCAGCAGCATGTCGCTGGATGTCGAGATGCCCGGGGAACTGGCCGAAGTACCCGAAGTGTTGGAAGTATGGGGAAGCGCGCCTTTCCTACTCCACTTCACTCCCTCGCAGTCCCTGATGGTGAGAGGTGAGTGGAAGAGGGGCAGTGGGGTTGCGCCAGCAAGGTTTCGTGCGACCGGAACAAATCTGAACGCCTTGGGACGAGCCCTTGAAGCGTGGTATGCGTTCGCGCCAGGGATCCTCTTACAGGCCTATGTCGGGGAGGAGGGGTCCTCGGGAGTGAAGTTGCTGGCGGTTAGTAGGACGCGGTTTCGCATCACCGAGGGAGTCGTTCCGGTCGCGTGGACGATCACCGAGCAGCATGGAGAGCATCTGGGATACAAGGTCACCCGAGCGGTTGGTGAAGCTGCGGACCACCGGGTTGAGGCGTGGTTCGCGCCGGACATTCCTGTCTCGTTCGGTCCGGCCCTCTACGGTGGACTTCCGGGGATGATTCTGGCGCTGTCGGCAAATGAGGGAGTAACGACCTACACGGCCACCGAAGTCGTGTTGGAGGCGGTGGAAGATGGACTGATCCGGGTGCCTGAAGACGGTGAAGCGATATCGTCGGAAGAGTACCGGTCGTACCTGAGCTCCGCCGTCCCACAGATGATATCCACCTATCGCGATATGACTAGCTGGTATGAGAACGTGGAATGTATGGTCGGATGGCGAGACAATATCCTGGTGCAGTGCCTACGGGTCCGGGGGGACTCATCGCGGTAAGGATTCAGATCAGAGCGTTCCCGCCAATCGGTTCCGGTTTTCCCGCTTGCCCCGCACGAGCCAGCAAAATCCAGCACAGCGGCAGGAGTGGCAGATCGTGCAGTCCCAGTTTGACTTACGTGATCTCCTGCCGGGATTCGCGCTTCACCTGCTCTGTCGGGCCGGCAAGGCGCGACGAAGGGCCCGTAGCGGCGCTACGGACCCGAGGAGCAACGCAGAGCGCGGCCCCCACAAGCGACGATGTAAAGTAAACATGACATTGTGTAAACTCTGGTTTACAGCGTGACACGGTGAGGCCGAGCGTCCGGCCCGGATGCATCGCCGCTCGAATGCCGGGGGGATTCTGTCCACGGGCTGCTAGGGCGAGCCTGCGATCCGGCGACGCAGGGATTCGACGAGAGGCGCGGGCGTCAGCGACCCGTCCATGATCTCGGCCAGCTCCTCCTCACGGCGCCAATGAGCCTCCAGCTCCGCCACGCGCATGGCAAGCAGTCGCTGCTCGCGTTCCTCGTGCACGGCGATCTCGAGCGCCACCCGTCCGAGTTTGCCGACAGCGCCCAGGGATCTTCTTTCCCCGAGGATCCTTCCGGGCAGGGCGCGCGGGCCACCCGTCACCTCGATCAGGCGTGCCGCCCCCCTCACCCGCCTTTCCGACGCCCCGGCGAAGTGGTGGTATGCGAGGACCCTGCGGAGCGTGCGATTGGCCTCCTGGCCGCGAAGCTCCAATCCGGCTTCGACGGAGCTGCCGGTACACCGGCTGCACGACAGGACGACTCGTGGAGCCTCCTCGCCCGCGGTTACGATCAGGCCGCCTCTTTCCCGGTAGGGGAAGCTCCGGATCGGTCGGCCGCAGCGTTGGCACTGTCCCTTGCCTCGCCACGCGGTATTGCCGAAACGGAGCCAGCGTGCCCCTCCGGTAACGACGCCCGGGGCATTGTCCCAGATGAGCCAGGCCGCCAGGAAGCTGATTCCCCCGGTCGCCCACGAGCCCGCGATCGCCGCCGCGGCCCCCACGGTTCCCGCCGTCGACAGCTTCCGGTAGCGCTCTCGTCGCGCGCGGAGCTCCCTGCCGTAGCGCCACCACGCTTCCTCGACCAGCTCGGCCTGCCCGACCCGGACGATTTCCAGCGGTCCGGCCCGCAACAGGGCGACGTTGTCCGTGCTGGACAGAAGCCGCCCCTGGTCCGTCACAAGCTTCTCCAATTCCTCCAGCGCCTCCCATCGCGACTCGATGGGAACCAGGGACCAGCGCGAACAGGCGCGGCAGATCTGCCAGAGGCGTCCGCGCGCGGGGTCGTACGCCACGCGCCTGCCCCTGTCGAGGTGCTCGAGCGCTTCGTTCGGCCGGAATCCCTGGCCACAGACGAGGCATTTGTGGTACATGCTCATGATCCCCGCGTATTATACGTGCATGCTGGCTGTAATCGACAACTACGATTCGTTCACCTGGAATCTTGTCCAGATGCTCGGCGAACTGGGTCACGACCCCCGCGTCTTCCGGAACGACGAGGTCACGGCCGAAGAGTTGCGCCTGCGGGGAACGACCCGCCTGGTGGTGTCGCCGGGACCGTGCACGCCGGCCGAAGCCGGGATCAGCGTCGAGGCCATCCGTGCGCTCGGACCGACGGCCCCGGTTCTGGGCGTGTGCCTTGGCCATCAGGCGATCGGCGAAGCCTACGGCGGCCGCACCATTCGGGCCGCACGCACGGTGCACGGCAAGATCGGGAGCATACGCCACAACGGTGACGCGCTCTTCACGGGCATCCCGGAGCACACGCGCGTGGCGCGCTATCACTCTCTGGTTACTTCACCCGACCTGCCCGATGGCCTCGTGCCGATCGCCTGGAGCACGGAGCCGTCGGACGAGGGCGAGATCCAGGCGATGCGGCATCGCGCACATCCGGTATGGGGAATCCAGTTCCATCCGGAGTCCTGGTTCACCGAAGGAGGCCGGCGCATTCTGCGGAACTTCCTTGCCGTGCCCCCTGGTTCCGGGTAGCTTGAAGTCCGTGAATCACACGGCTTTCCGGGTTGCGCGCACCTCGTTCCGGGTGTCGCCTTGACCCGCGTCCTGGGCGTTATTCCCGCGCGGATCGGCTCTTTCCGCCTCCCCCGGAAGCCTCTTCAGCCTCTTCTCGGCAAGCCCCTGGTGGTGTGGGTCTGGGAGCGGGCCCGCGAGATCGACTTCCTGGACCGCGTGGTGGTCGCCACCGATTCGAACGAGGTGGCCGAGGTGTGCCGCCAGGCCGGCGCGGAAGTGCTGCTCACCTCGCGCAGCCATCCCTCCGGCACGGACAGGGTGCACGAAGCGGCGGCGAGGCTCAACGGCGGGTTCGACGTCGTTCTGAATATCCAGGGAGACGAGCCGCTGGTGCTGGCCGGCGCCCTCAGGGCCGCGGTCTCCATGGTGGAAGAGGGGTTCGAGGCCGGCACCTGCGCCACGCCGATCCGCTCGCAGCGGGAATTGGAGGATCCGTCGGTCGTGAAGGTCGTGCGGACCCTGGCCGGAAGTGCGTTATACTTCTCTAGGGCGCCGATACCACACCGTTACGGACCGGTCGCGGAGAGGACGGAATCGGGCTGTGACGGCCACCTCCGGCATGTGGGTGTCTACGCCTACGAACCGGATGCACTCGAACGATGGGTGCGGTTCGGTCGTTCTCCCCTGGAGACGGTGGAGGGTCTGGAGCAGTTGCGGGCGCTCGAGAACGGAATGCGGATAGGGGTCGCCGTCCTGGAGGAGGCGGCACACGGGGTGGACACGGCGGAGGACCTGGCTCGCCTGGAACGCCGGCTGCGGATGGGCAATGTGACTGCAAACACGACGCAAGGAGCGACGGCAACGGAATGAGCCCGACCGAACCGGACCAGACCAGATACATCTTCGTAACCGGGGGCGTGGTATCTTCGCTGGGGAAGGGGATCGCCGCCGCATCGCTCGGCGTCCTGCTCAAGGAGCGGGGGTTGCGCGTCACTCTCCAGAAGCTGGACCCGTACATCAACGTGGATCCCGGCACGCTCTCTCCGCTCCAGCACGGCGAAGTGTTCGTCACCGAAGACGGCGCCGAGACCGATCTGGATCTGGGGCACTACGAACGGTTCATCGACGCCAACCTGTCCCAGGACAACAATACCACGACGGGTCGAATCTACCGCACGGTCATCGACGCCGAGCGCCATGGCGACTATCTCGGGCGCACCGTCCAGGTCATTCCCCATATCACCGACGAAATCAAGCGCTCGGTGAGCGTGCTGGGCACGGGCCACGACATCGTGATTTCGGAGGTAGGCGGCACCGTCGGAGACATCGAGAGCCTGCCGTTCCTGGAAGGCATCCGACAGTTTCGCCAGGAGGTCGGATCGCGCGCGCTGCACGTCCACCTGACCCTGGTCCCCTATATCAGCGCCGCCGGCGAACTCAAGACCAAGCCGACGCAGCACTCCGTGCGCGAGTTGATGCAGACGGGTATCCAGCCCGCCGTGCTCATCTGTCGCACCGAGCACCCGCTCGACGAACACATCAAGGCGAAGATCGCCGGGTTCACGAACGTCGATCCGGCGGGTGTGATCGAAGCGCGGGATGTGGAGACGATCTATGAGGTGCCGCTGGAATTCCGCCGTCAGCGTCTCGACGATTTCGTGCTGTCCCGTTTCGGGATGACGGCTCCGGCCCCCGACCTCACCGCATGGAAACACATCGTCGAGCGTATCAAGGCGCCATCTCGGGGAGCCGTGCGGATCGCGGTCGTGGGCAAGTACACGGAACTCGTGGACGCGTACAAATCGGTCGAACAGGCGCTGATTCACGGCGGGATCGAGCACGACGTCGAAGTCGACATCGACTGGATCGCCAGCGAGGAGCTCGAGACCGGCCTGGATCCCGCGTTCCTGTCGGAGTATCACGGCCTCCTGGTGCCGGGGGGATTCGGGGACCGGGGCATCGAGGGCATGGTGACCGCGATTCGGTGGGCGCGCGAGAACGGCCTGCCCTTTCTCGGGATCTGCCTGGGGCTCCAGTGCGCCGTCATCGAGTTCGCCCGCAACGTGGTGGGATTGAAGGGCGCCCACTCGTTCGAGTTCGACCAGGCGTCGCCGCACCCGGTGATCTGTCTCATGGACGAGCAGCGCAACGTGATCACCAAGGGGGGAACGATGCGCCTGGGCTCGTATGTGGCGAAGCTGGGATCCGATTCCCGGGCCGCGAAGGTGTACGGATCCTCCGAGATCACGGAGCGGCACAGGCACCGGTACGAGGTGAACAACGACTACCGCAGCCGGCTCGGGGAAAAGGGTCTGGCGTTTTCCGCCACTTCCCTGGACGGCAAGCTGGTGGAGATGATAGAACTCCCGGGACATCCGTGGTTTGTCGGCAGCCAGTTTCATCCCGAACTCAAGAGCCGCCCGACGCGGGCACACCCGCTGTTTGCCTCGTTTATCGAAGCCGGGGCCATCCGCGCGCAGGTTGCCGACACGCCGAGGGCGGCGGCCCTGGGAGCGTGAGCCGGTGCCGCGTGACGCTCGGCGTAGCGAGTCCATGCGCCGTATGGACCGTACGCCGGGAGCGTTCACGCTCTTCGCGGGTCCCTGCGTTCTCGAAGACGACGAGCTGAACGTCGCCGTGGCCAGAGCGGTGCACGCCGCTGCGGGCCGTGCGGGCCTGCCGGCGGTCTTCAAGGCCTCCTTCGACAAGGCCAACAGGTCGCGGCTGGACTCTCCCCGCGGTCCGGGTCTGGACGAGGGACTTGCACGATTGCGGACGGTGCGGGCCGAAACGGGACTGCCCGTCCTGACCGACATCCATGAGCCAGGGCAGGCCGACCTCGCCGCCGAAGTAGCGGATGTGCTTCAGATCCCGGCATTCCTCTGCCGCCAGACGGAGTTGCTGGTGGCCGCGGGCAGGACCGGAAGGGCGGTCAACGTGAAGAAGGGGCAGTGGATGGCACCGGAGGCGATGGCCGGCGCCGTGGAGAAGCTGCGCGCCGGTGGCGCCCGGCACGTCATGGTCACCGAGAGGGGCACGTCCTTCGGCTATCGCGACCTTGTTGTGGACATGCGCAACTTCGCCCGTATCCGGGAGGCGGTGGGAGTTCCCGTGATCTTCGACGGGACGCACTCGGTCCAGCAGCCCGGAGAGGGAGCCGGCGGATCGACCGGCGGAACACCCGAACACATCGGGCCGCTCGTGAGGGCGGCGGTTGCGGCGGGTTGCGACGGGCTCTTTCTCGAAGTTCATCCGGATCCGGCGGCGGCGCCTTCGGACGGCAGCAACATGCTGCCGGTGGAGCAGCTTCCCCGGCTTCTGGACGACGTGGCGGCCATCCGTTCCGTCCTCGACGCGGGACCGACCGCGTAGAGCCGTGCGATCGATGGAGATTCCTCGGGCAACGGCCGAACGCATTCGTCTGGTCGTACTCGACGTGGATGGCGTGATGACCGACGGCGGCGTGTACATCGGTGCCACCGGGAACGGGGAGACAGCCGAGTTCAAGCGCTTCGACGTGCAGGACGGGATCGGCGTAAAGATGCTGAAGCAGGCGGGAATACATGTGGCGATCGTCTCGGGCAGAGTCTCCGAAGCGACGGAACTCCGCGCCGCGGAGCTGGGCGTGACCGACGTCTTCCAGGACGACAGCGCCCGCAAGGTGCCGATTCTGCGCCTGCTGCTCGCGGCCCGGAAGGTGACGTGGCCCGAGGTCGCGCTGCTGGGTGACGACCTCGCCGATCTGCCGGCGCTGCGCAGGGTGGGTCTCCCCGCCACGGTGGCCAACGGCACGACCGAGGTGCGGAGCGTCGCCGTGTGGAGGAGTTCGACACCCGGCGGCAGGGGCGCGGTGCGCGAGTTTGCGGAAGCGCTCCTGAGGGCACGTGGAGAGTGGGACGAACTGGTCGAGGAGTACTGTCGTGAGCGTGGCGACTGACCTCCGCCCCGGGCTCGAGCGGCGTGGCAGGGTGCTCGCAGAGGGCCGCCGGGTCCTGAAGACGGAGGCGGACGCGGTGAGATGCCTGGCGGACAGGCTTGGGAACAGCTTCCTCGACGCGGTGGATCTGGTTCATGGGGCCAAGGGGAAAGTCGTGGTTTCCGGCATTGGCAAGTCGGGACTTGTCGCCCGCAAGATCGCCGCCACGCTCACGTCGACGGGGACCCGGGCCACCTTCCTCCACCCCGTCGACGGGCTCCACGGCGACCTGGGCATGGTCGGACCGGAGGACGTGATGGTCCTGCTGTCCAAGAGCGGCGCGACCCGTGAACTGGAAGGGCTGCTCGCGTTTGCCGAGCGTCACGGAATCGCCGTGATCGCTCTCGTGGGCGATTGTTCTTCGCCCCTGGCGAGACGGGCCACGGTCGCGGTCGATTGCGGGGTGTCTTCGGAGGCCTGCCCCATGGACCTCACGCCGACCAGCTCGACGACCGCGAGTCTGGCGATGGGCGATGCACTCGCGATAGCGTTACTGACGCGGCGGGGGTTCGGGCACCGGGATCTTGCGCGCATCCACCCGGGGGGGGCGCTGGGACTGCGGCTGACCCTGAAGGTGGGAGACGTGATGGTGAGCGATGACTATCCCGCGGTGCCGGCGGACTGTCATGCACGTGATGTCATCGTTCCTCTGGCACGAATGAGAGGCACGGTTGCGGTGGTTGAAGCGGCTCGCTCCGTGATCGGAGTCGTCACGGCGGGCGATCTCACGCGGCTCATGGAAGGCACGGACGCGTTCCTGGACGTTCCCGTGTCGGGTTTCATGAATCGGTCACCCAAGCTCACCTCGCCGGAGGAGCCGGGGTCGGCGGCGGTTCGGCGCATGCAGGAGCATGGGATTATGGCAATGCCGGTGGTAGACGACGGTGTCCTGGTCGGTATCGTCCACCTCCACGACCTGCTGCGCGCGGGGGCGGTCTGATGGCGACCGGGCCCGAATCGACGAGGAGACCCCGCCGGGCCTCGTCTACCGCCCCGTGGTTGGCCGGCTGCCTGGCTCTGCTGGCTGCGGCGTGCATCAACACGACCGAGGAGCCCCCACCGTCGGGGTTGGAGACCGTGGACGCCGACGAGATCGTCTACGGCGTGTCCCTCAACATGTCCCGCGAGGGCATCCGCGAGGCGATGCTCTCGGCTGACAGCATGTTCAGCTGGAAGGACTCGGCGCACGCGCGGGTGATGGGTCTGTCCCTGGTCGTGTTTGACGAGAGGGGGGGACGGAGGGCCACCATCACGGCCGACGAGGGGCGTCTGAACCGGATGGGCAACGAGCTGACCGCGTCGGGCAACGCGGTTCTGAGCATCCCCGAGCAGGGGCGCGAAATCCGCACGGACGAACTCCACTTCGCACCCGAGGTCGACCGCGTCTGGACCGACGTCCCGGTCGTAATGCACGAGGGCGGGTGTGTGTTCGAGGGGGACCGACTCCAGTCGGACATGGACTTCGACGACGTCAGGATCTGGGGGACCAGGGAGCGAGGGTGCTCCTGAGGATGCGGTTCGCGGGCTGGACCGGTCTGGCATGCCTTGCTGCGGCCGTGCTGCCCGGCATTGTGGCCGGACAGGAGCGACAGTGCTGGCTGGACGGCGTCGGCGGCTATACCCACAGCACCCGCTTCGATTCCCTGAACTACATTCACCGTGCCTCGGGCGGGATCGACTACCGGTGCTCCGACGACACCCGAATCCTCGCCGACTCGGCAGTGGTCTACGAGTTCAACGGCACGGTGCAATTGTTCGGCCGGATCCGCTTCGAGGACCTGGACACCCGACTCGACGCCGACAGCGCCCGCTACTTCGGCAACGTCAGCCAGCTTGAGGCGTGGTCGCGCGTCACGGTGCGGGACCTGCATAGCGACGCGGTCATCGAAGGCGACAGCCTCAGGTACTTCCAGGCCTCCGAGTTCCGCGCCCTGGACCGCGTTCTGGTCTACGGCGGCGCTCCACGCGCCACGTTTTATCCGCCACCCGTGCCGATGCCGCCCCCGGCTCCCCGCGAGGCGGAGGCCACCGACACGGTCGCAGCGGCGGTCACCGACAGCGCGGCAGCCGCTGCACCCGAAATCCCCGAACCCGAGCTTTCCGACGCCGTGGAGGCTGAATCCCCCGACAGCGCGGAAGCCGGGGCGGAGGGTGCGGATGTGGATCGCGCGGACGCGCCGCCCGTCGATTCGGTTAGTCCGCCGCCATACGACATCGAAGCACGCCGCTTCATGATCGATGGGCGCCGGTACTTCCGCGCGGCGGAGGACGTCGTCGTCTCGCGCGACTCCCTGAGGGCGGTCGGGGATTCGCTCGACTTCGACCAGGATCTCGGCACGATGGCCATAATCGGGGGGACGCGCGTTGAGCAGAGCGGCTTCGAATTGACGGCAGACGTGGTCGAGGTGACACCGACAACAGGTCTGAGCGAGGAGATCCTCGCGCGCAGCAACGCGGAACTGGTGGGGAGGGAGATGGTCATGAACGCTCCCGCCATTCGCATGTTCCTGGACGGCGGGGAGGTCAACCGCCTGGTCGCGATCTCGTCGCTCCCTCCGATCGAACAGGAAGCCCTCGACACAACCGGGCTGTCGGCGGGGGACGCGGAACGGGCGCGGGCCCTTGCGGCGGCCGAGTCCCACGCCGACTCCACCGACGCTCAGCCGGAGGATTCCATTGCCCAGCCCTCAGCATTCGCCGACGAATTCAAGCTGACGGCGGACTCGATCGATGTGCAGTCCCCGGCCCAGCTCCTGGAGCTTGTCACCGCGGTGGGCTCGGCACGGGCCGAGGCGGCGCAGCAAGCTCCGGCCGGTTCGGAGGAGCTTCCCGAGATCGCCAGCCGCGACTGGATGGAGGGCAGTACCATCCTGGCCCACTTTGTTGCCGCGGATTCCACGACCGCAGCGCAGGTGATGGGAGAGAATCGCTCGCGACTGGAGACCCTGACAGCGTTAGGCGAGGCCAGGAGCCTCTACCGCATGACCCCCTCCGACACGGCAACTGCGGAGCCCGACGGCCCTCCGGCGTTACACTTAGTCGAAGGCAACCAGATCAGGATTCACATGCGAGGGCGCGAAGTGGTGAAGATGGAGGTTGAAGGCCAGACCGTCGGCTACCACCTGGAGCCGCTGCCACCAGGGTCGGCCGACGCGGTCGAGGATACCGCCGCTGCCGCGCTCGACTCGGCCAGCGCGGCGCCCGATACCGCCGCTGCCGCGCTCGACCCGGCGGCCGCGTCGCCCGATTCCGCTGTAGCGGCCCCGGACACCACCACGGTCGCGCCGGATTCGGCCACAGTGCCTCCCGATACCCTGTTCCCACGCCCACGCCCCGTTCTCTCGCGCCGGAGGGACCGACCATGAGCAGCGGGGTGGCGGTCGCGGCGGCCTCGACGCTCAAGGGCACGGGTCTGACCAAGATCTACAAGAAGCGCCGTGTCGTGTCCGATGTGGACATCCAGGTCCAACAGCGCGAGATCGTCGCGCTTCTCGGGCCCAACGGGGCGGGGAAGACGACCACCTTCTACATGCTCGTCGGGCTGATTGCACCCGATGGCGGGCGCGTCCACCTGGACGAGTCCTCGCTTACGGGAGTGCCGATGTACAGGCGGGCGCGGATGGGGGTCGGCTACCTGGCGCAGGAGCCATCGGTCTTCCGGCGCCTCACGGTCGAGCAGAACGTCATGGCGATCCTGGAGACGCTCGACATCGATCGCAAAGAGCGGGCGGAAAGGCTCGAGGAACTCCTCGGCGAACTTTCGATCGGCCATTTGCGGAACGCCAAGGCCTACTCCCTTTCGGGCGGAGAGCGCCGCAGGCTGGAGATCACCCGCGCGCTGGTGCAGCGCCCGAAATTCATGCTCCTGGACGAGCCGTTCGCCGGTATCGACCCCATCGCCCTGCACGATATCCAGGAGATCGTCTCCGGACTCAAGCACCGGGACATCGGCGTGATCATCTCGGACCACAACGTCGAGCAAACGCTGGAGATCGTGGACCGCGCGTACATCATGCACGAGGGAAGGATCCGCGTCGCCGGAACCGTACCCGAACTCGTGTGGAACGACGAGGTCGCCGACCTCTACCTCGGACCGACCCTCACCGTCCGCATGAGATCGAGGTTCCCGCGCCCCGGAGCTTGAGCGTCCGGTGAGTACGATCAGGACGGGCCTGCACCAGAGCGCTCGCCTGCGGCAGGAAATGAAGACCAATCCCCGCCTGTATCAGGCGATGGATCTGTTGTACATGCCGCTTCTGGACCTCCAGACCCGACTCGAACAGGAGCTCCTGGAGAACCCGTTTCTGGAACTCTCCGAACCGGACAGCGACGAGGTAGACTGGGACGAGATCCTGCTCGACGACTTCGATGAGGGTGGATCGAGGGCGCACTATGAACCCCGTGAAGCGTATGAACCGGTGGTGGTGGAGACACGTCATCTGCACGACTACCTGCGCGACCAGGTCGGCCTGCTGCATCTCAGCGAGCGGCAACTCTGGATCGCAGAGGAGATCATCGGCAACATCGACGACGACGGCCTCCTGACCTGCTCGTTGCAGGATGTAGTGGACGGTCTCGACGGGTCGCGCGAGGAGATGCGGGACCTTGCGCTGGAACAGGCAGGGAAGGTCCCCGACGACGAGCAGCGCGACCGCGAACTGGCCGAGATCACAGCGCTCTTCGCCCCGCCCAATTCGTCCGAGGTGGAGTCGGCACTGCAGGTTGTCCAGTCGCTCGACCCGCCGGGGGTGGGAGCGCGGGGTCTCCAGGAGTGCCTGATGATTCAGCTCTGCCGGGCGGGACAGGAAGAGACGCTCGCGTACCGGATCGTCGCCGATCACTTTGAGGGCCTGCTGGGCCATCGATGGGTGGACATTGCGCGCGCCGTGGAGATCGCTCCGGGGGAGGTGCAGGACGCCGCGGACGAAATCGCAAAACTGGATCCAAAGCCGGGCAGGCGGTATGCGGCCGATCCGGACCACTACGTCATACCGGATCTCATCGTAGACAAGATCGGTGGCGAATACATGGTCTTCGCCAACGACACCGGGCTGCCCCGGCTGCGCCTTTCCCAGTCGTACCGCGACGTAGCCGCGGACAGGTCGAAGTTCGTGGGACAAAACAGGGAGTTCATCCACAACAAGCTCAACGCCGCCCAGTGGCTCATTCAGGTGATCGAACAGCGCCGGCAAACCATGCTGAAGGTGATGCGCTTCATTGTGGGGCGGCAGGAGGAGTTCTTCGAGAGAGGAGTGCAGTATCTCAAGCCGCTCACGCTGCGCGAGGTGGCGGATCACATCGAAATGGCCGAGTCGACGGTATCACGCGTGACGAACGACAAATACGTTCAGTCGCCCAGTGGCGTGCATCCGCTCAAGTTCTTCTTCTCCGGCGGACTGCCAACGGTGACCGGCGAGGATGTTTCCACTCGCGGAGTGCAGGAGAAGATCCGGAACCTGATCGCGGACGAGGACTCGCGCCGTCCCCTGACGGACCAGGCGCTGGTCAACCTCCTGAAGAGCGAGGGGATCAAGATCGCCCGCCGCACGGTGGCGAAGTACCGCGACCAGCTGGGCCTGTTGCCCGCACGGATGAGAAAGCGCATCTAGATGGCCAACGTTGCCGCTCGCAAAGGTGCATCTCCGTCCGGTAACGACGCCTACGGCGACTTCGCGCTGGTCGTGCCGGCCTACAACGAGGCCGCCAACGTTCCGAGGCTGGTGAGTTCGATCCGCAGCGCCTTCGAGGAGTTCGGGCTGTCGGGAGACGTCCTGCTCGTCGATGACGGTTCTACGGACGGCACCGGAGAGCTGGCACGTACCGAGGGCGCCGGATGGCCCGCGCTGCGCGTCCTTGCCCACCGGGTCAACCTGGGGAAGACCGAGGCGCTGCTTACGGCGGCCGCGGCGACCGACCGGAAGTACCTGGTCCTCTTCGACGCGGACCTCCAGCATCTTCCCGCCGAAATCCCCCGCTTCCTCGACAAGCTCGCGGAGGGGTGGGACATGGTGACCGGCAGGAAGATCGGCGCTTACGACAAGCGGCTGGTCTCGTCGATCTACAACGCCGTGAGCCGGCGCATCTTCGACGTGCCGGTAAGCGACCTCAACTCCATGAAGGCGTTCCGCGCGGACATCCTCGAAACCGTCCGGCTGCGGCATGACTGGCACCGCTTCTTCGTGGTCATGGCATACCGCAAGGGGTTCACGGCCACCGAGATCGATATCGCGCTGTACCCGAGGGAGGCCGGGCAGTCCAAGTACTCCGGAAAGGGACGGGTCGTCGGAGCCGTACTGGATCTCATCGCGGTCTGGTTCCAGCTGCGGCTCTCGCGCAGGCCGATGCTCGCATTCGGCATCCCGGGCGTCTTCCTGATCGCCTCGGGCGTCCTGACCGGACTGGCCGCTCTCTTCGCGCGGTACGCCATGGGCGTGGGATTCCGGCCGCTTCTTTATCTTGTCATGCTGCTTGTAACCGTCGGTGTGCTGTTTTTTGTCGCGGGATTCCTCGCTGAGATGATCGCGTCGGTGCACGACGAACTCGACGCCGTCCGAAGCCGTCGCGGCGACCGCGGTGAAAAAGGGCAGGGATCGGGTGACCGGGACCGCTGAATCCGTCGCCCCTGCCCGCGAACCGCGCGCGCTCAGGTGACGATGCCTTCCACCAGGATCCTCTCCGTGATCGGAACCCGACCGGAGGCCATCAAGATGGCCCCGGTGGTCCGGGCCCTGGAGGCACGCGGCGGCACCGAGCACCGGTTGGCTCTCACCGGCCAGCATACCGACATGGTGGATCAGGTGCTGCACGCCTTCCGGATCGAGCCGGACTACGATCTCGACCTGATGACGCCGGGACAGACCCTGTACGACATCGGCCACGCCTGCCTGGATGGCCTTCGGGACGTCGCCGCCGAATTCCGGCCCGATGTGACGATCGTCCAGGGCGATACGGCGACGGTCTTCTTCGCCGCGGTCGTGACCTTCTTCCAGCGGGGCAGACTGGCGCATGTCGAGGCGGGCCTCAGAAGCCACGAAAAGTGGGCTCCATTCCCGGAGGAGATGCTCCGCCGCATGACGGATACGGTGTCCGACTTCTGCTTTGCCCCGACCGCCGCCGCCGCCGCGAACCTGGTGGCGGAAGGGATCGCGTCCGAGGGGGTGTGGGTCACCGGGAACACCGTGGTGGATGCGCTCGAGGAGATTCGCTCCAATCCGCTCCCGTTGCGCAACGCCCGGGTGGCCGAATTGCCGGCACCCGGCCGCCGTCTCGTCCTGCTGACCGCGCACCGGCGCGAATCATTCGGCCGTCCCCTCGAACGTGTGTTCGAAGCCGTGGCCTCGCTTGTCGAACGTGTCGATGACGTTGACGTGCTTTATCCCGTGCACCCCAATCCGCGTGTGCGAGAGCCCGCGCAACGAATCCTGGGCGGCCACCCGCGGGTCCACCTGACAGACCCGCTCGACTACGGCGATCTCGTCGCCGCGCTCGGCAAGGCGAGCCTGGTTCTGACCGATTCGGGTGGGATCCAGGAGGAGGCGCCGGCGTTCGGCGTCCATACCCTTGTGCTCAGGGAGGTGACCGAGCGTCCCGAGGCGGTGCAGGCGGGTGCGGCCACGCTGGTCGGCACCGAGGCCGCGCGAATCCTGTCCGAAGCGACCACGCGCCTGGGCGGAAGGCAAACCGGACCCGTGCCGCCCAACCCCTATGGCGACGGCCGGGCCGGCGAGCGCATCGCGGACATTCTCCTGGCGGAACTGAAGGGGATCCCCCGCGAAACGACGGACTGGGGCGGACCGTGAGGATCGTCGTGCACTGCGTGTACTACCCGCCCGAGGTGGGGGGCCTTGAGAGCCACGTGCACTACCTGTGCAGGGGACTCGCCAGGCGGGGCCATGACGTGACGGTGATCACGTCGCTGTCTCAGCCGGGTCTGGCAAGGGAGGAAGTCAGGGAGGGCATCCGCATATACCGCACACCGTTACCGGCACGCACGCCGTGGGGATGGTTCATTCATGCGGTGGGATCGACGCCGCGCACCCGCGCCGCCGTGCAAGGGGCCGACATCGTGCACGCGCAGGCGTTTCCGTCGCTCGTCCCGTGCGCCCTCGCCCTAGCCGGCGACAGCACGCCGCTGCTTTGCACCCTGCACACCTCGCATTTCCTGCGCCTCGCCCAGCGGCCGTTCGTGCGCACGGCACTTGGCAGGCTTCTCGAACTGAGCGACTACAACTTCGCTGCCAGCAAGGAGATCGCGGATGTTGGCGAAGGGTTGAGCGGGTCGGTTTCGGTAGAGGTTGTGGTCAACGGGGTGGAAACCGATATCTTCCGGCCGGTACCGCCCGGCATCGAGCGCCGAGCGGGCCGGCGGCGCATCATCGTCCCCCGGCGCCTGTTTCCGAAGAACGGCGTGGAGTACTTCGTGCGGGCGCTGCCGACGATCCTGGCGGGCGCCGACGTGGAAGCGATGGTTGTGGGGGACGGACCGGAGCGTGAGCGGCTGGAGGGGATCGCGAGCGAACTGGGTGTCGCGGACCGGATCGTGTTCCTGGGCGCGCGTCCCCACGCCGAGATGCCCGGGCTGCTGTGCTCGGCGGATCTTTCGGTGTTTCCCTCGTTGATGGAGGCGACATCGGTCGCGGCGCTGGAGTCCATGGCGTGCGGGGTGCCTGTCGCCGCTTCCGCCGTGGGCGGCCTTCCGCAGATCGTCGACGACGAGGTGGGCGGGCTCTTCGCGCCGGCGGATCCGGAAGCGCTGGCCCAGGCCGTATTGCGCCTGCTGGACGAGGAAGGGCTCGCCAGGCGTGCGCAGAGGGCCAGGCAGCGCGTAGTGTCCCATTGGAGCAACGAGCGTCTGGTGGACCGCCACCTCGAGGTCTACCGTGAGCTGCTGGAGAGACGCAAATGACCAACGCGCGACAGTCGTCGGTGAATGTACCGTGGTGGCTGACAGCCGGGATCTTCGTCCTGGTGACCGTGATCCTGTTCGGGGAGTTCATCTTCTCCGACCGGATGCTCTACGGCGGCGATACGCTCGCGCTGGGATACATGGCGCGGGCCTTTTTCGCCGAACAGCTCGCAGCGGGTGACTTCCCACTGTGGAATCCGCGGCTTCTTGGCGGAATCCCCTTCATCGAAGCCCTCTCCGCGGGTGACTCGATCTACCCCACGAGTCTCCTGTACTACATCATGGAGCCGTATCGGGCACTGGGCTGGAAGCTCGTCCTCCATGTGCTGGCCGGTGGATTCTTCATGTACGGCTGGGCGCGCGGCCTGGGGCTGGAGCGCTCAGCGGCAACGCTCGGAGGACTCGCCTGGCTGATGGCTCCGGTCATTGTGACGCTCGTTCTACCCGGCAACGACGGCAAGCTCATGGTGTCGTCCCTGGCCCCACTCGTGTTCTGGGCAGCCGATTCCGTCCTTCGCAGTCCCTCCGGCAGGAGCTGTGCCGGACTCGCGGGCGCGGTCGCGCTGGCCAGCCTGACCACTCAGTTCCAGACGGCGTACTTCCTTTTCGGTTCGGTTGGCGCGTTTGCGGTTTTCCGATCCGTGCGAGTCTGGCGGGGAAGGGGACCGGGTGCGCACGGCTCCGGCCAACTTCGCGTCTCTCTCTCGCGGTTCGGTCTGTTCCTTCTGTGCGCCGCCCTGGGCGCCGGTATTGCGGGCGTCCAGCTGATCCCGGCGGCCGAGTACGTTACCGAGTCGTCCCGGCGCATCGCCACGACCCTCGAGGCCACGCCCGAAGAGGCGCTCGCCTATTCGAGTTCCTGGTCGCTGCACCCTGAAGAGGTGGCGGGCCTGGTCGTTCCGGAGTTCGTCGGGAACAGTGGGGCTGACGCCGACTGGGCACGTGGGACCTACTGGGGGCGAAACGCCTTCAAGGGCAACCACGAGTACCTCGGAATCCCCGTACTGCTGCTGGCGGTGTTCGCGCTCTTCGGACGGCGCCGGAGGGCCCTCAGGTGGTTCATGGCGGCGATGAGTCTGCTCTGGCTCTGCTTCGCGCTGGGGACGCACACCCCCGTGTGGCGGCTCTTCTACGAGATCGTACCGGGTATCTCGCTGTTCCGGGTCCCGTCCATAAGCGCGTTTCTGGTCAGCTTTGGCGCCACCACGCTGTTCGCGCTCGGCGTCGACGACCTGGTGCGGGAGGCCCCTTCGCGCGTCGGCTTCTTCCGAACGAGGCGGGGACAGGCGCTGCTCGGCTGCCTCGGTCTGCTGGTCATCGGCTTCCTCCTGCAGTCGACGGGCGCGCTTGGCCGGATGTGGACCACGCTGGTGTATCCGGAGGTGGGCCAGCGCGGTCTGGCGGCGCTCTCGAACGCCGCTCCCTTCATCACGCGCGGCTTCGGGGTCGCGGTGCTGCTGGCCGCCCTGACCATCGCGGCGCTGTGGGCCGGGCTTGAGCGCAAGATGCCCCTCACGGCCGCGCTGACCGTCCTGGGACTGCTCGTGGCGCTCGACCTGGGCCGCGTGGACCGGGCCTTCATAGACACCTGGGACTATCACGCCTGGGCGGCCACCGACAACAACACGCGTTTTCTGCAAGGCCGCCGGGAGTCCGGCCCACCGTTCCGGGTCGCGGATCTGCGCGGCGACGACCAGAACGTCGACCTGGCCATGTTCGGACTGGACCTGTTCGCGGGGCACCATCCGAACGACCTGGCCCGGTACCGTCAACTTCTCGGCCTGGAGGCGAGCCGCAGGGAGGGCACGAACACCCGGCATCAGAACGTCCTGCGCCTGATGAACGTCAAGTACCTGGTCTGGCCGGAGGGCGCCGCCGACGGGCCTCCCTACGAAGGCGCGCCGCGCATGAGTTCGGCGCAGACCGCGAGGGGGCTCGAGGCGGTCTATGCCTACCCCGGGCTGGATCGGGCCTGGCTGGCGGGAGCCGGTACCGTGCTGGACGATGATCGTGCGCTCGAGCGCATCCTGTCGCGTGACTTCGATCCCGCGAGCGAGGCGCTTCTTTCCGCACCGGTTCCGCTGGCGCCCGTGGCCGATGCCTCGGGCTCGGTCGAGTGGCAGATGGACACCCCGGGACACCGCACGCTCACGGTCCGGAGCAGCGGGCCGGCCCTGCTGGTTGTTTCCGAGAACTGGTTCCCGGGGTGGGAAGCGGAGGTCGATGGCCGCAGCATGCCCGTCCACCGGGTCAACCTTACGCTGCAGGCCGTGGAGATTCCCGGACCCGGCGAGCACAGCGTCACGCTGCGCTTCACGGCCCCCTCGGTGCAGGGCGCACTCAGGATCACCATCGTCTGCACGTTGGTAACGCTGCTGGTCCTGGCGGCGTCCCTCGTGCCCGCGCGGCTGTGGCGACGGAAACGGGATTGACGCTCTCCGGAGAAGGACGGGTCCGCTCGGGGCCGGGAGATTCGCGGCGCTGGGGCGTCGCGGTGGTGAAGGTTGCCATTGCCATCGCCCTGACATGGCTGATCTTGCGGGCCGCCGGTCTTGGGCTGGCCGAGTCCGCTGCGAGTATCGATTGGACGCTTCTTCGACCGGACATTCCCGTCCTGCTGCTGTCCGTGGGGGCCCTCTTCGCGGCATTTGCCCTGCAGGCCCGGCTGTGGGCGTGGCTCCTGACCCACTTCGGAGGACCGCCGTTGCGGCTCGCGGTGGCCACGGCAATGATCCTCGTCGCGAACATGGGGAGGTACATTCCGGGCAAGATCTTCCAGCTGGCGGGCCTGGCCCTGCTTGCGAAGCGTGAAGGGGTTTCCGGTGTGCAGGCCGGCGTGGCCGCGGTCACCGGACAGGTCCTGAATCTCCTGGCGGCCGCTCTGGTGGGCGGATGGGCCGCCTACGCCGCCGGCTCGATATCGGAGGGAATCGGACTGGCCGCGGGATTGGGGGTCGTGCTGGGTGTCGGCGTTCTGGTGGGCGCGGGTGGAGCGGGGAGCGTGTTGCGCTGGTTGCTGAGGCGCGGCGGACACGACGCGGAAGTGGCGCTGCCCGGGCGGAGGGTCCTCAGCCTGTGTCTCGCGGGGTACATTGCGGGCTGGGTCGCCTATGGCCTCGCTTTCTTCTGGCTGGCCCGCGGCGTCGGCCTGGACGTCCCGCTCGCCACCGCCATCACCGTCTTCTCCGGCGCCTACTTCGTCGGCTACATTTCTCTCGTACCGGGGGGTATCGGGGTCCGCGAAGGAGGCCTCTCCCTTCTCCTCGCTCCGGTGCTGGGACCCCAGGCCAGCCTGATGCTGGCGGGCCTGCAGCGCGTGTGGATCACGGTTGGGGAGCTGTTGGGCGCGGTGGGCGGGGCCGTGCTGCTGAAGACGCGGGAGAGGGCATGACAGAATCCTTACGCGTGCTGGTCGTCATTCCCACGTACAACGAGCGCGACAACCTGCCGCGCATCGTGCCGCGCGTGCTCGAACAGGGGGACGCGTTCCACGTCCTCGTGGTGGACGACAACTCGCCCGACGGAACCGGTGACGTCGCCGACGAACTGGCGGCCGGCAGCGAACGGGTAGCCGTGCTCCACCGGCCCGGAAAGCAGGGCCTGGGTGCGGCTTACGTCGCGGGCTTCACGTGGGGACTGAAGCGTGACTTCGACGTCTTCGTGGAGATGGATGCCGATCTCTCCCACCCGCCCGCGATCCTGCCCGTGATGCTGGACGAGATCCGACGCGGCGTGGATGTCGTGGTGGGCTCCCGGTACGTCGACGGCCGGATCACGGTGGTGAACTGGCCGATGCGGCGCCTCATGATCAGCCTCTTCGGGTCCTGGTATGCGCGGGTGATCACCCGCCTCCCCGTCCGTGACGCCACCGGCGGCTTCAACGCCTTCAGGCGCCGTGTCCTTGAGCGCGTGCGGCTGGACCGGATCCAGTCGAACGGATACAGCTTTCAGATCGAGTTGAAGCTGAGGGCCTGGCGAGGGGGATTCGGGTTGCGCGAAGTGCCCATCGTCTTCACGGAACGGGACAGCGGCGAATCCAAGATGTCCAGGAGCATTATCTGGGAGGCCGTGTGGCGGGTGTGGAATCTGCGCATCCTGGACCTGCTGGGACGACTTTAGGCGCGGCTCATGGCGCTCATCGATCTGTGCTACCGGTGTCCGCAGTGCGGCCACGACCCGATGGGCGGGGAAGGGGACGCGGCCTGGTGCGAATCGTGCGGCATCCGGATCGAGCGCAGCCGCGGCCGACTCCTGCTGTCGCTGGCCGGAAGCGACCAGCGGTTCGATGTCAGCGCAGCCGACATTTGCCGGCGAATCGATGAACACGGCGGCCCCATCACCCGCGCGACAAGGAAGGACGGTACGCTCGAATACTCGGCCCGCGCCCGAATCTCCTGGCGGGTCTCCGAGCGGGCCGTCCGGTATCGGGGCGTACTGCGCGGCTTCGCCGAGAGCATGGGCCCGCCGGCACCCGGCACGGTCACCGTCGATCGCGACCGGGTACACGTGGCCTCCGGCGGCGGGCACGCCGGCAGCTGGCGCCATCTCGACCTCGGCGCCGTCCAGGCGTCGTCCTCGTCGCTGCAGCTTTCGCTGCCGGGCGACCAGCTCGTGCAGCTCCGTTTTGAGGACGATTCGCCCAGGCGCTGGGAGACGCTCATGCGACGCCTGATCACCGACGCCTACGAGCGCGCCGGCCGGGGCAGGGTGGTGGAATTCCAGCCCAGGATCGTGACCCGATGGTAAGCGGCTGGTATGGGTTCTTCCGGGTCACGCTCGGGTGGATCGGAAGGGTGCTTACGCGATGCCGCGTGTCGGGCAGGTCGCACATCCCCCGGGAAGGGGCCTTCATCCTGGTCGCGAACCACGAGAGCATCCTCGATCCGCTGCTCATACAGACGAACTGCCGCCGCACCGTCCATTTCTTCGCCAAGAGCACGCAGTTCGGGGCGAATGCGCTATTCGGCTGGTTTCTGCCCCGTGTTGCGGCCATTCCCGCACGCCGCTACAGGGTCGATCCGCAATCCGTGCGCACCGCGCTCAGGGCCCTGGAGCGCGGCGACGGCGTGGGGATCTACCTCGAGGGCGAGCGCAGCTGGGAGGGCACGCTGCGACCCTTCCGCCGCGGGTCCATCCGCCTGATTCTGAAGGCGGGCGTGCCCGTGGTCCCGTGCCACGTGTCCGGCAGCTACGATGCGTGGCCGCGGTGGACGCGCTCACGTTGGCGGTCACCCGTGCTCGTACGTTTCGGCGAGCCGCTTCACTTCGGCGTTCACGAAACACGCGCCGCGCGGGAAACGGCGCTGGAGCCCGCCGCCCGCCGCCTGCGGCAGGCCCTGCTCGGGTTGGCGGTGGAGCGGCCCGACCGGCCGTGGCCCACTGGCGCCTGACGCCGAAGGTAGCGAGTATTCCGGTCATGCGCTCAGCACTTCTGTGGGTCTCGGAGAACAAGTGGTGCAGCACCGCGCTACCGCGGTACCGGTTCGTGCGAAGGGCCGTGCGGAGGTTCATGCCCGGCGAAACCCTGGGCGACGCGCTCGACGCGGCCGGGGAGCTGGAACGGGGGCAGGGGATTCCGACGCTGATCACCTTCCTCGGCGAGAACGTCGCGGATCGGGCCGAGGCCAGGGCGGTCGCCGACCACTACATCCAGGCCACCGCCGAGGTCGCCTCGCGTGGTCTCGACGCCGAGTTGTCCGTCAAGCCCACCCACCTGGGCCTCGATCTGGGGCTCGACGTTGCGGTAGAGAACCTGCGGCGGATCACGCGTTCCGCGGAGGCCCACGGGAACTGGGTCTGGATCGACATGGAGTACAGCCGCTACGTGGATCCGACCCTGGATCTCTACCGCTCCATCCGCGCCGACCACGCCAGGTTCGGCATCTGTCTGCAGTCATACCTCTACCGCACCCCGGCGGACCTGGAGTCGCTCATCCCCATGGGCCCAGCCATACGGATGGTGAAGGGCGCCTACGCCGAACCCGCCGAAATCGCGTTTCCGGAGAAGCGCGACGTCGACCAGGCGTTCTTCGACCTGACCACGCGCATGCTCGCGCCCGACGCTCTCGAGGCGGGAATGCGCGCGGGGCTGGCCACCCACGACAGCTCGCTGATCGCGCGAATCGACGAATGGGCCCAGTCGAACGGTGTCCCGCCCGAAGCCTACGAATACCAGATGCTCTACGGCATCTCCCAGCGGGAGCAGATTCGGCTGGCCGGGTTGGGGCGGGGGGTGCGAGTGCTCATCAGCTACGGCGAACACTGGTTCCCGTGGTACGTGAGGCGACTGGCCGAACGCCCTGCCAACGTTGCCTTTGTCGTCCGCAGCATGCTTCCATGGTGAAAAGTACAATGAACACAGGGAATCGTCCGACCGTCCGCAACCGCCCAAGCGCCCGCATTCGTCCGCGAGCCCGCCGATGGGTCGGCCTGTCCGTTGTCCTGGCTTGCATAGTGGGGGCCGCGTGCGAAACCGCTGAGGACCAGAATGTCCTCGCTGCACGCGCTTTGCTGGATTCGGTGATGGAAGCGAACTCGATTCCCGGTCTTTCCGTGGCGGTGGGGCAAGGATCACAAGTCATTTGGTCAGAAGGTTTTGGATATTCTGATCTTACTCATGACGTAATGGTAACTCCCTTGACGAAGTTCCGCGTCGGAAGCGTTTCCAAGCCGATCACGGCGGCAGCCATCGGCATGCTGCTGGAAGCGGGTGCTCTGGACCTGGACGCGCCGGTGCAGACATACGTGCCGTCCTTTCCGGAGAAACAGTGGCCAGTGACCACGAGGCTGCTGGCGGGACACCTGGGAGGAATCCGGCACTACCAGGGGGACGAGAACTTCTCGTCGGTCCGCTACCCAACGGTCCTTTCCGGCCTCACGATCTTCCAGGACGACCCGCTGATCAACGAGCCCGGCACCGAGTATTCCTATTCCTCGTATGCGTGGAACCTGATCAGCGCGGTGATCGAGGGCGCGAGTGGCGAGGCGTTTCTAAGCTACATGGACAGGGTGGTGTTCGATCCGCTGGGGATGGACGAGACGGTTGCGGGCCACACGGACAGCATCATCCCGAACCGGACGCGGTTCTACGTCGTGTCGCCGGCGGGAGAGGTCCTGAATGCGCCGTATGTGGACAACAGCTACAAGTGGGCGGGCGGGGGATTCCTGTCGACGCCCGAAGATCTGCTCCGGTTTGCGAACGGGCACCTGGAGCCGGGTTTCCTGCAGGCGGAGACGCTGGAGATGCTGTTTGCATCCCAGAGAACCCGGGACGGGACCGAGACGGGATACGGCGTGGGCTGGAGCTCCAGTACCAACGCGCACGGCGAGCGAATCGTCTCGCACGGCGGTGGATCGGTCGGCGGGCGCACGATACTGACGATGAACCGGGACAACGGGCTCATCGTGGCCGTCGTTGCGAACCTGTCCAGCGCGCCCATGACGACGGAACTGGCGGGGCGGATCGAGGAGTTGTTCCGGTAGGGAGCGGGTTCGGGAGCCCCGGGGGAGGGGCATATCGGATGTTCAGAGAAGGTGAAGTGGTGGGGGCACTGAAAAAGCATTACTTTACATAATACATATTATGCGACGTTTCGGGCTCATGCGGGCAAACGAGGGGCTAACGTCGGCTCATTCCGTCGTTCTCAGGGACCCCGGAGCGCCACCAGTGCGGCCAGCCCGGCGTGGGGCCCCTGGCACGGCCCCCTAGTTCAGCGCGGCCGCCGCCTCGGCCCGGCGCATCTCCACCATCCCGCGGTCGGGATCCCCTTCGTCCATCTCCTCCAGCAGGCGGTCATAGATATCGACCGCGGCCTGATAGTCGCCCTGACCGGCCCGCAGACGAGCCTCGTCCGCGAGCGCATCGCGCACCAGGAAACTCAGTCTCGCGCGGTCTGCAAGGCGTTCGTACAGGCCTTCGGCAGCCTGGAGATTGCCGGCGTCTTCGGATATGGCGGCCAGAAGCGCCGCGGCCTGGGCTCCCAGTGGACTTCCGACATCGCCCGCAATCGGCTCCAGCACCTCCACCGCTGCATCGAGATCCCCCAGGTCGGCCGTCACCTGACCCAGCGTGAGGCGCGCTTCGCCCGCCGCCGACGTGCTGCCGAAACGCTCCAGGTACACCTGCAGGTCGGCCTGGACGCCTGCCTGGTCCCCGGCGTCGAGGCGCAGCTGCAACTCCTCGAGTTCCGCGGCCGCGGCAAAGCCCAGGTCTTCCCGGTACCTGGCGTAGTAGACGAGGGCAACGATGCCCAGGCCCACCAGTATGATGCCCGCGGTCAGCGTCGGCCTGTTGCGCTGGGCCCAGTTGCTGACTTCAAGTGTCTTGGCGACGAAGGCGTCTTCCTGGTCGGCCGGATTTACGGGCTTGCTGGGTCGGGACCCGGGTTTGCGGTACTTTGTCATCGGATAACTGTCGTTTAGCCTGGCTTTTCGTGTATCGTGGACGACCTGCAACCAACACTAATCCCAAGTCCGAATCCGGGTCAACGGTTGATTGCCGGCGTGCTGTGCTGTGCCATGATCGCCGCCTGCGCGGATCCCCCGATTCCCTCCCGGATCGAGATCTCGCCCTCGCTGACCACCGCGGACGTGGTCGGCGCCAATATCCAGTACACCGCCCGCGTGATCGACCAGGTAGAACGAGAAATCGTCGGTGCAGCGCTCAGCTGGTCGTCACTCGATCCGCGAATCGCCACGATTTCCCAGACGGGATTGGCCACGGTCACCGGCCAGGGTGAAGTCAAGCTGCGGGCGACGCACCAGGCACTTTCGGCCTCGGCGCTGCTGGTGGTCGAACTGAAGCCGGTGCGGCTGGCGAAGGTTGCCGGGGACGGACAGACGGCGCCCGCGCTTTCGATTCTGCCGGACGAGCCCACGGTGCGCGTGGAAGACGGCAGCGGAGCCCCGATTCCGGGTGTATTGGTGACTTTCGAGGTCATCTCGGGTGGAGGCCGGATCGTCCCGCGGACCGGTGTCACGGGTGTCGACGGAGAGGCTGCCACACGCTGGACGCTGGGCGACGTGGTGGGCCCGCAATCGTTGAAGGCAACCGCGGGGCAGCTGCAGGCCGACTTCATGGTGACGGCGACCGCGCCGTTGCTCGCGATTCGCACTACCGGGCTGAAGCGCGCGCGGGCAACGCTGAGCTACTCGGCTACGCTGGAAGTCGTCGGTGGAACTCCGCCCCTGGTCTGGTCCGCCGACGAGGGTTCCCTTCCCCCCGGATTGCAGCTCGACAGTCTCGGGTTCATTTCCGGAACCGCGGGCGTGCCGGGATTCCATGTCTTCACCGTCCACGTTCAGGACGCGATGGGCAACCGCGCCACGGGTGAACTCGGTCTGCGCGTGTGCGAGCCGCCGCTGTCGCTCGAGCCGGGCGGCGTGGTCGCCCTCGAGCCGCTGGGGCTGATGCCGTGTCCTCCGTTCCTCCCCGCGGGCACGGAGGGCGATCTGTATCGGATGGCGGTCGTCCGCACGGACCTCTCCCGAACCGGACAGCTGGCGCAGGCGGTCGTTTTGGTGATCGAACACGGTGCCCCGCGCGTCGCCCGGGCGCGTGAGGCGCCGCAGACCGCAGTCCGGCGGCTGCCCGAACTGCCGGCGGGACTCGCCGCGGGCGTTGAGCTTGCGAACGAGACGGCGCGCTGGCATGCCGTGCTGCAGGAACAGGCAGAGCAGCTTCTGCGGCAATTCGGCCCCGGCGCCATACTCCCGGATCTGCGGACGTTCGCGGACGACAGGGCAGCACCCATCCGCGTCGACCCGCCCCCTGAACGGATGCTCTTTCGTCCCTACGACGATGACCGGTCGAGCGAGGCATGCCGCGATCCGCCGCCGGCCCTCACCCCGGCGCTGCTCGTCGCCTACAACGACCCCCTCGCCATCTACCAGGACTCGACGCAGCGGGACTCAGACCCCATTCGCACCGAAGACGCCAATCAGGTCCTGGACTACTACACGGCCTATGGCGCCGACACGATCGAGGAATACTTCGGTGGCGTAGCCGACATCAACGGAGACGGCAGGGTCAACGTGTTCGTGTCTCCCGTGGTTGAGGACAGCTTTGCGGCCTTCGTCTGGGCGGGCGACTTCATCGACGCCGCACAGTGCTCGTGGTCGAACCAGATGGAGCTCATCTACTTCAACGAGAACATGTTCCATGCGGTCGGGGGCGCACCGGACGACGGGCACTACCAGGCGATGGCCACCATGGTCCACGAGATGAAGCACGTGAGTTCGCTGTACCTGAGGTCCCGGGCCGGCAGGTATCATCCCGGCTGGATCGAGGAAGGAACCGCCGAGATCGCGGCCGAGATATCGTCACGCAAGGCCATGGAGGCCGTGGGGGGCGTCGCGCAGGGGGCCCTGCTCACGCGCGAGGCGTATCCCCCGCGGGACGGTTCGATCATCACGCCCGAGAACTACGGGATGCTGCTGCGGCTCGCCCGGACCTCGCGCTCGTACGCCGCCGCGGTGAATTCGCTCATCGTCGACCCCGTCGATGAACACACCTTGTACGGCACCTCCTGGCACTTTCACCGATTCCTGGGCGACGCCTACGGGAATGCCGCCGCGGGCGAGGACGGCGCGTTCTTCCGGTCGCTCAACGACACGACGACGCCACCGGGGCCGGAAGGCATCCGGCTCGCGACCGGCAGGAGCGTCGAACGGCACCTCGAGGACTATGCCACGGCCATGATGCTGAACGGCACGGGAGCGCCACCTCCCGAGCGTGCCTTCACGACCTACGACTTCCCTTCGGCCACCTTCGAGCTGTTCCGCCCCGACTACCAGCCCGAGGGGCTCTATCCGTGGCCGCACACGGGTCCCGAGCCCGCGGGATTCGAGACCGCCACGTATTCGGGGGATCTGGCGCCCGCCGGCATCCGCTTCCACGACTTCGTGTCCGATGGCGTTGGAGACGGCCTGGACGTGGAAGTCTCGGTCAGCGGAGGCGCCGCAAGGGTCGTGATCGCACGGTTGCGGTAAGCGGACTAGACCAAGTGGACTAAGTCAACTCCGGTGATCCTCGTTGCAGCTGCCGGCACTGGTCTCCAGCTGGATCGTGACGTGCTGGAGATTGAAGTCACCATACGCGATTTGCCGCAGGCGATTCAGTATCGTGTCGTCTCCGGCCTGCAGCTCATAGCCCGCCTTCACCGTCACGTGCGCGGTGAGCGCCTCGTACCCGGGCGCGAGGGTCCACGCGTGAATGTCATGGACCCTGTCGACACCGTCGACCTCTTCGAACCGCCGGCACACGCTGTCCAGATCGATATGGTCCGGCGCTCCCTCCAGCAGGACGTGCACGACCTTGGCCAGCAGCCGCCAGGTGCTCACTAGGATGAGGACGCCGATCAGCACGCTGAGGATGGGGTCCGCGATGTGCCAACCGAAGGCCCACACAAGCAGGCCCGACACGACCACGGCGACCGATCCGAGGAGATCCGCGATCACATGCCGATAGGCGCCCTCCACGTTGACGCTGTGCCTGGCCGAGCGGCGCAGGATCGATGCGGCGACGAGGTTGACCACCAGCCCGACCGAGCCGATCCCGAGCACGATGCCTCCCTGCACCTGGGGCGTGCTCGTGAAGCGTCCGTAGGCTTCGACGAGGATCCACACCGAGACCGCCCACAGGGTCAATCCGTTGATGAGCGCGGCCAGGATCTCCAGGCGATGGTACCCGAAGGTGTGCCGACGCGAGGCGGCCCGCGTGGAGAAGTGCATTGCGGCGAGCGCGAGACCGATCGACGCGGCATCCGCGAGCATGTGTCCGGCGTCGGCGATCAGTGCCAGGCTGCCGGAGATGATGCCGCCGACGATTTCGGCGAACATGTACCCGACGATCAGGACGAGCGCCAGCGTCAGGTTCCGCTTGCCGGCGCTGCGCAGTTGGTCCGAATGGTCGTGGTCACGCCCCATCGGGTCAGCCACCGCTCACCAGGTTCTTCAACGGCGACCGGTCCACGTTCCCTCCCGAGACGACGACGGCTGCCGGACCCCTCGGCCGATAGCGCCCCGACCACATTGCGGCGAGGCCGACCACGCCGCCACCCTCCACGACCAGGCGGTTCTGGTGGAATGCGCGGCGGACGGCGGCCCTGATGTCGCTCTCGTCCACAACCACGTGTTCCGAGATGACCCTCCTGCAGATTGCGAAGGTGAGTCGGTTGTCGAGCCCGATTCCACCGGAGAGAGCCGAAGCGATCGTCTCCTCGTCCGGCAGCTCAATGGGGCTGCCCTTCTCGAGGCTCCGGTACATGACGCACGCGCGGCGGGCCGAGACAGCGACGAGCCGCACGCCCCGGTCACGCAGTGCCAGTCCGACTCCGGCCGCCAGACCGCCGCCGGACAGCGGCACGACGACCTCCTCGACGTCCGGCAGCTGGCGGGCGATTTCCACGCCCAGGGTCCCCTGCCCTTCGATCACGTCCGGGTCGTCGAACGCGTGGACGAGCGACATGCGGGCGGACTCGGCCATTGTCGCGGCGCGCTCCTCCGCTTCGTCGTAGGAGGGGCCGGCCATGACGACCCGGGCGCCCGTCGCCCGGATCGCCCGAAGCTTGGACGGATCCACCCAGTCGGGTACACAGATCGTCGCGGGAATGCCCAGCCGTGCGGCCACCGTGGCCACCGCGCGGCCATGGTTGCCGGACGAGGCCGCGATCACTCCCGTCTCCCGCTCCGGCGCGCTCAGCTTGTGCGATCGGTTCGCCGCCCCGCGCACCTTGAACGATCCGGTGTGCTGGAGAGACTCGAGCTTCATGAAAACCGGCGGCTCGCCCGGCAGATCCAGCGGGACGACCGGCGTGCGCCACACGTGCGGTCGCACCCTCGCGAGCGCGCCCTCGAAGTCCAGGTTCACTGACAAGGGCCTTTTCGCCGGCTTCTGCGAACGCTCCTTCGAACGGTTGTCCGACTAGGAGATGATGCGCTGTCCCTCGACGAGCTTGACCACCCAGAGCCCCGAATTCAGGTCCGACGTGAAGATGTGGCCCTTGTGGATCTGGGCGCCCCAGGTCATCCCCCAGTTGGGAACGGTCGTCTCCGAATCGGTCGTCTTGAGCACGGCGATTTCCCTCCCCTGCCGGTAGAGGTCCCCGCGCAGCTCGCCGGAGATGTCGAGGACTCTGAGGCCGGCCTGATAGTACCCGACGTAGAGCCGGTCGCCTTCTGCCCAGATGTTGTGCGCTCCGGCCTCGGGAACCTCGTAGCGGGCCACCTCGACCGGGTTCTCCGGGTCCACCATGTCCAGCACGTGGATGTACCCCCGGGCTTCGATCGGCGCGTCCTCGTCCCAGTCGTCCGGGAAGATCTCGTCGCCCACAAACAGGTAGCGCCCTGCGCGCCACGCCGTGTGCGTGTTCCCGATCGGGTACTTGTAGCGGGACACGAAGGCGGGCTCGGTGGGCGTGCCGCCGTGGGTCCCGGCGCCCACGTCCAGCATGACGGCGCCGTCGTCCCAGTACGAGAGATACGCGTACCCGTCCTGGACGATCACGTCATGGAGCGACTTCGTGTCCGACGGCGGCAGTCCCCAGCGGCCGATCTCGTCCGGCGCGGCCGGGTCCGAGATGTCGATGATGTGAATGTCGCGGGTGCCGTTGTGAACCGCGTAGACCAGGTCCCCCTCGACCCAGACGTTGTGGACCCCCCCGGGCACCGTGCGCTTGTATTCGGAGATGATGGTGGGGTGGGCGGGATCCGCCAGATCGAGGATCACGATCCCGTTGCGGCGGTCGGAAGCGCCCTCGCGGGTCAGGATGCCGATGCGGTTGTTGGAGTGGATCTTGACGTCGTTGATGCGTCTCGCGTCCAGCTGGACCGAGTCGGTGAGGACGGGAGAGGACGGATCGGTCACGTCCCAGGCCTTCATCCAGTCGTACATGAAGGTGCCCACGTACGCGTAGTCGCGGCCGTTGACGCCTTCGAAGACCCATGTGTCGCCGGAGTGGTGGTCCGCGGCGGCTCCCCGTCCGACCCTGACCAGCTCGGCCTCCGCGATGCGGGTCGTGACGTCGGCCGTCGCGACAGCCGCGCGCCCCTCGCCGTAGATGGCCGTGATTCGATAGGTGCCCGGACGCTCGGCCACGAACACGCCCTCGGCGCCCTCGGTCTCGATCTGCGCGCCGGCTCCGCTCACACTCCACTCCGGGTAGAGCGGTGCGGATCCCTCGGCGCGGAAGCGGACGACGTCGCCGGTGCGGGCCTCGACCTCGGCTGGGGTGACGGCGACCTGGCCGGGGTCCCCTTCCCTGACGGTGACGGTCGCGGTGGCGCGCGCCTCTCCCGCGGACACCGTGATGACGGCCTGGCCCGGACTGCGCGCATGTACGCGCCCCATCGCGTCGACGGCGGCCACCGCGTCGTTACTCGAGGAGAAGGCGAGGGACGGGGCACGCACCGTTTCGCCATCCGTGCCCTGCGCCACTACGCGTACCGGTGCGCTCGTGCCGGTGACCATTTCGGCGGCGGGCATATCGGCCTCCAGGCTGGTGACCGGGAGCGCCCGCACGACGACGGTCGCGAATGCCATCACGTTGCCTGTTCGGGCAGCGATGCGTGCTTCGCCCGCCGAGACCGCGGTCACCTGCCCCGCCTGGTCCACCGCCGCCACCTCGGGAGTCATCGCGATCCAGCGGATCGGCGCGTCGGCCAGCACCGATCCGTTTTCGTCGCGGACGGTGGCCGTCACCGTGACGGTCTCACCCGCGTCCAGGGTCAGTCCTGCGGGATCGAGGTCGATCCGGTCGGGTCCCATCTGGGCACCCGCCAGGAGAAGCAGAATCGTGCTCGTCGTCATCGGTTGGCATCCTCTTCGGTGGCGAAAAACGTGCGCTGCCCCAAGATAGGCCGTGGCGTGGTTTCAGTCACCAGCAGGGCCCCCGGGGGTTGTCCACAGGGTGCGGCCCGTCGATCTTCCACGGGCTTGCGCGTCCCCGTAGCTCAGGTGGATAGAGCGACTGCCTCCTAATCCGGGCCAAAGGGACGCGAATCACGGCAAGAAATCACTGTAAGTCTAACTGGGACTGCACGATCTGCGCTTCTTGCCGTTCGGGCGTGTCAGGGTCTGCCGGACTGAAAAAGCCGAAAAATCGGGTCAAATGGCAGACATTTGGCAGGTGTCTCACACTTACCCCAGGACCTCGGCGTCGTCCAAACTAACCGCCCGTGTTTGCTTCGGTGGGCTACGCTGGATCGCCCGGAGCTGCCGCGGACGAGGCTTTGTGGGACGCCGCTAACGCGGTGAGCCTCTCTCCCTGTGGCCACCCTCCGCGTGTCCCCAGAGAGGGCTGGTGGGGAACCGTGCCCCCTCTGACCCACAAGGCAACGGCGCGCCATGAACTCTGGACACGCTGTATTGGGTGAAGCTGCGCGCGATCAAGATCGTCGAACCGGGCTTGACTCGCGCTTGGCCGCCGTTGTCCGAGCCGCCACAAGGTGCTGCCGTCAACCGACGTCGCCGCATTCCATTCATTCCAGTCTCTTGCGCACCTCGCCCTCGGCGTCGTGCCATTTCGCCTGTCGATCATAGTCTGACGCAATCTCCTCAAGAAGACCGGCAACGAAGGGATACTCGAACGCATGCTCACTCGCTAGCCACCGGAATCTCGCGGAAAGGCGCCGTTCCGGTTCACCATCCTCCCCACGGTAGTGAACACCTCGGGCGTTGTGGACTCCGATACAGAATCCCACTCCGATATGCTTTGCAGCCGTTCGCTCCAGCACCTCGCAGACCTCCGCCCTGGGCCAAGGCCCATCTTCGGGGACGGGATCAATGCGGGAGAGGAGCTGCCCGATCGTCTGGTCGCCGATGGTGGCACGGTCGTGTTCCTCACAGAGCCCCCGCACTTCCGCAATCCAATTCAGCAGCGTGGCCAGGTCAACCGTGCCAGATTCGTCAGTTCCCGGAAGGCGCTTGACTCGATCTAGCAGCTTGAGGGCTTTGGACGCGACGGCCGCGGCCCGCTGAGGATCGTCGATTTGCCAGTCGGGCGGATCTTGGGCGTGATCGTGGCGCCGAAAAGCGAGAGTCAGGGCTCTGAAGTAGAGCGCAGGCGAGGAAGCGACTTGCTGTTCCAAATTGGGAAGGCCGTACTCGCTGTTGTCGATTACATCGAGGTACATGAACTCAAGCGCGGCCATGTCTTCGCGATTGACCCCAGCGCGCTCATTGAGTGACGTCAATGCCTCTTGGATGTCGAATGCGTCAAGCCGGTACTGTTCGGACGGTTCACGTCTCTGTGTGGCTACGTCGTACAGAAGCCGCCGGAGACGAGAAGTCTCGACGAGCGTCCAATCTCGACGGGCCACCCAGCAGGCGTCGCGAGGGCGCTTAGCCTGGAGGAGACGGTCGATGAGTTCGGTAAGCTCCAACTCGGTGTGCTGTGCCCATTGCGGCGTGACGTTCCTCCAGTACGCGTCCTCTGCCTTCCGACCGGCTCGCTCGACTAGCTGCCAGGTAGCTCCGCGAAACGGTGCGCACTGGAGCAACCGCACCGTTCGGGGCAGGTCGCCGCTTTCGATTAAGGCTTGGAGCAGCGGGGTCCGCTCATCTCCCGTCAGTGCCCACAGGAATCCCTGCAAACAAGCGTCTACGCGAGTCGCCAGCTCGCCGGATACGTCCAAGCATCGCTTGAGAAAGCCAGCTCTCGCCCCGTGGGGGATCACGTGTGCCAACACGTTCCCCACGACATCTCCCCCGGCCCCCTCAGAGAGAAACGAGATCACACCTTCCTGACCGTGGGTATCCCAAATCGCCGTAATCGCAACGATCCTTTGCTCTCGAATGATCTCTTCACGATCCGAGTACGACGAGTTCTCGTCTTCGACATCCTCGGACGAAGGTTCGATCCATCGACGGCCGAAAAGCCACTGGTGCCGGATAATCACGTCCTGCGGCTCCAGACTCTCGAATGTCCGGCGTGCACCCTCGATGGTCGCAGCAGAGAGGTTCCTCACCTGTCCGTAACGCGTCAGGTACCACCGCCGGATCTTCTCTCGGAGCGCAGCCTTGGCGTGATCATCCTCTTGAGCATGCCCCCAAGCGATGATGCGATCCCAAACACGCGCCTGATCACCTTCCGATAGCCAGACCGCGCGCTGGACCAGGTCTTCCACATGACCAGCATCCAGCGTTGGCCAGTCATGCACGATATCCAGTACGTGGCGGGTGAACTCCCGTTGCTGGCCGCGGGTCACTCCCCTACCGGCGCCCGTCGCGTCGCTACGCCAACGCGGCCGATAGCTGTAGTGCCCGATCGGGGATTTCCCGTCAGGCAACTGGTCCATGCATACCTGCCACCCGACATCCGGAAACCGGCTGGCGAGGCTCTTGATTCCCTTCTTTCTGTCTTCGAGGGTAGCGGCAGTTTGCGGCATCCACGAACGGTAGATGGCCTTGAGGCTGTGGATGGGCTTGTGAACCCAGTTGTCATCGATCGCGGTTCTCGACAGACGCCCGAGGATCATATTCACACGTGCCAAGTGTTTCCATGCCAACGACTCCAAGGCCCACAGCAGCCCGGTTCTAGGACACCCGCTGAAGAGACCCGTGTCCACCGGCTTGAGCAGGCCCATAACGATTGGGGAACCGGCCCGCAGGTCGTCCTCGATCAGCTTGAGGACGGCCTCAGGTGCGGCTTCGGCATAACGCGGAAGGTCGCTATTCTGGGACAGAAGCGTCTCCAAGGTCAGCGGAGTCAACAGTTTGCGAATCAGGTCCGACACCTGGCCTTCGATGTCCACGCCTAGCCGGTTTTGGAAGAGGTTGTTTCCGTGGACCGCCAGAATGACGAGGGTTTCGCAGATCCCACTGCGCAGAGCGGCCGAGTGGTCGCGTACTTTGCCGTAGAGCCCAGCCGCCCACCTCTGATCCTCCGGCAACTCAAGAGCCGGGTCGGTCTCCGCCAGCACATAGCGTGCCACTGTGAAGAGACGCCGCAGGTCCGCCTCAGTGAAATACTTGCTGGCGGCAAACAGCGCGTCGATCTTCGAAGCGACACCGCGATGTTGACCGGCCGCCCACACGGGACTGTCATCAAGTAGCAAGATGCGCGCGATGTCTTCTTCGATCGCCTCGTAGGAGCAGTTGGCCAGCTCTCCGACAACTCTCTGATCAGCTAGGGATTTGCCATTCCAGGCCCCCACTAGGGTCAATGGTATCAGGGCTCTGGCCGTAGCGTCCTCTTGCGCCCACGACGGACGCCTGATGGACTCAATACTCGAAAGCCGACGGCGAAGGATGGTTGGTGACCGCCCGCATTCACGTTCTAGTTGGCGGGTGCTATCGCGGTCGATGTCCATTGAGTCGAGTGCTCGCCTGAACCCCTCGTGGTCGAGAAGATCCAGAGCTATGTCCGGATCCGACTGGACCGCGTTTCGCGGACGAACAGTGACACAGTGCAGTCGGCGGTGAACGGGGGCGAGTTCTCGTTCGCATTCGTCGCTGCGGACTATCGGTAGGAAGCGTGTACGTGATGCGGCGAGGGTCCGCAGCGTGGAGGGAGAGTCGAATACTGCGGCTAGGTCGGCCGACCGCTTCAGAACGGCGTGGTCCTCCGTTGATTCGCCCGCGAACTCGTGGAACATACATGCAAGGAAGGCCATCGCTTCGCCCTTCGAATCGGCCGAGATCACGAAGGGTCGCTCAGGTTCGCTCGTGAGCCAATCTCCAACCTTCTTGCGATACGCCACGAGAGAGGGTCTGAATATCTCAGGCGTGAGTTTCGGACTGCTCGCCCCAGCCCAACGGTCCCAGAAACTCGCTAGGGTCTCAACGCCGCCCGTGTCAATCTTGAGTTGCGGAGCAAGCCATATCTGAGCCGGAATCGACTGGGTGAGCCATGTCTCAAGGTCGCTGGCATCCAGCGCCTTCACGGCCTTCCAATGGCCCTCACGCTGTTTCATGGCGGCCCAGTCGGTCGCGTCATCCCACTTGCGCGGTGTGACGAATACGAATGTCGTCTCCCTTCGATCCGTGAACGGCGTAGGGCGGCCGAGCGCAGTTCGGTAGTCGCGTTTGGCCTTCTCTCGCGGCCTTCGGTTCGTCCCGAACTCCCAGCACGAAGGCCCCTTCGGGATCCAAGGAGTGACCGAATCGGCCTCCACAAGACCGTCCCATCCGTGCCGCTGTCCGTCGTCGTGGCCTGGGAACGTGACGCGGCTCAGACCATCGTGCGTCGAGACAATCAGCAGGCGAAGTAGCACGGGAAGTAGGTGGCGAGCGTCAATCGGGTCAGCCCATTCGTCGATTTGCCGGGACTTGATCTGGAGGAATGGCGGCACGTAGGGGCGAACCACGATCTGCCGTTCTCCTCCGAGTTGGCTTCGGCGATCAAACTCCCTCTGACGCTCCAGCAGTTCGTTTCCGTTCGCGCCGAAGGCCTTTTCCAAACGCACGGCCATTTCCGGTGAAAGCGACGAGTTGCCGTTCAGCAGATTCGACAAGGCGGGCCTGCCGACTCCGAGACGCTTGGCGGCTTCCTTCACTGGCAGACCAGCCGGGATGACGTGCTCTCTGATGAAGTATCCGGGGTGCTCGGGTTCTCTCGTTTCTCGCGGCATGACAAGAAGCCCTTTCCATTACAGAAATTCGGTGTACTGTGTAGCGCAACACAATACCATACATCGTGAAATGGCGCAATGTTGTCCGTCCGAGGTGGAACTCGACCCCCCTTCTCGGCGCCGAGACGGTGATTGGCAGGGCTTTCGCCCACGAGTCCTCAACTGCGGAGGTCCCGGAAGTCGAGCCTCTCGCCCACATCCCAGAGAAGCCTAGTCGTCCGAGGATCGACGCGCCCACCCGTTGGACCGCCGCGCTGAAGTTCTCCACGCAACTCCGGTCATGCAGCGCCCGACCGCTGGAGGTCACAATCTACAAGCGCTGGCTCATGGACGAGGGCGCTCGGCAGCCGTTTCCGGGCGGTCCACGCACATTTCGGGGTAGATACGGGTAGTAGAATCGACCCAGATCGACGATCTCCGGTCTCCGAGGGGTATGGGTAGGGGGAAGAGCGTTGCGCGGCAGCGAGCGCGGCGTCACCAAAGAGTGAAGGACCCCCGTTGCCGTCGCCGTTTTCGAGGCAGACGGCCAACGAGGCCGGGGAGTCGGTGAGGATGATTCGCTTGGATCAGTTCGTCGCCAGCGTCCGCAGAGCGAGCCGTACGCTCCTCCGAGACCTCTCGGGCGAGGCAACGTCGAATGGCAGACCGACGATCTTCAGGCCATCGAAGAACCGAGCGGTGACTGGATTGGTGAAGCCTCTGCTTTGCGGGTAGACCAGCGCCACGGCCCGGCACTCGTACCGCTTGCCGTAGGCGTAGAGTTGATACAGATCGGAGGAGGCAATGTCGCGAATCGGGTCGGACCCTCCCTTGCCGATGTGCTTCCACTTGGCGTCGAGGATGAACCGGACGGCGTTGCGTGGCTTTCGGAGCGAAATGTCCGGCTTCGTCGCGAAGACGCGCTTGCCGCCGGTCGAGGCCATGTGCTTCCGGGGCGCTTGGGCGACCACTTGGAACTCGGCCTGGTAGCGGCGAAAGCTGTCGGTCACGAAGTCCTCGTACACTTCCTCCATGGGGAAGAGCAGCGACTGATTAACATGCCGGCCGGACCAGGTCGCGAGCCCCCGGTTGAAGAGGAAGAGTTCGACCCACTGCATGACCCGGCCGTAGTGCCGCATGGAGCGATCTATCGTGTGGCTGCGCCAGTCCGCGCGCGGGTCTCGCGTCGCCGACACCGCGCTGAACGCCGGCTCAAGGTCCGCGAGCAGCCGCCGGTTGCGCTCGTTTCGAACGATGGGCCTGAGCCTGTCGAGAGTGGTGCGGATGAGCCGGTTGGCGGGGCGGTTGGGGCTCAACTCGTCGTGTTCGACGTAGAAGCGCGAACGGTCGATCTGGTTCTCGCGCAGGTGATCCCGGAAGGCGATGCGCCCGCGCAGGAAGGGAATATTCTCCTCGGTCGCCACGTACTGTCGCCCGAGGCCGCCTCGAACCAATACGCCGACGTTGTCCAGGAAGAGTCGGACAAAGACCTCAAGCATGGGGAAGCGCCGCAGCGCCCGGATGGCTCCCGGGGGGAGGTTCGCTGCTCTCCTCAGGCCGCGGTAGGCTCGCAGCATCGTGAGGAATGCCTCGCGAGTCTGATCGTGGTCCGCGTACGCGGCCCCGTCGAGGTCGATCTTGGGCAGGATCTCGACGAGCGAGCCGCCCTTCGTGGTGATCGTGCCAACGTAGTTGCTCGCATGGAGCTTGCCGGTCCGGCCAAACTGAAGGACTGGGCGGTATCCGTGCTCCTGAAACGCACGTGCGTTGTCGTGGGCGAAGGCTTTCAGATCCTCCAGATCGCGCTTGTCGAGTCCGTGACCGATGCGGAACTGTTCGTACTCCCGGATCGTGTAGACACCTGACATCGGTTCAAGACTGACCGTCGCCGATGTCGGGACTCTCGTCCTGCCGCTGGTCGCCACCGGATGAGATGCTCTCGTCGTATATCCGCCGGTACTGGACCGGATCCAGCCACTCCTCCGCCGTCGCGGGAAGCACCTCGTGGATCGCGGCGTCCGGACCCAGCAAGCCCTCGTCCTCCAAGCCCGACCCGTGGTCGCCGGGCGGCTTCGCGACGACGAAAGGCGCGCCGCCCAGCACGTGCCGGATCTTCGACCAGTCGTCGTAGAAGTACTCCGCCAAGAGGGGTAGGATGGCCGTCCGGAACTTGGCGGCCAGCGATTCGATGTCGGTTACGTTGAACAGGTAGGTGTGGCCGATCTGGCGTTCACGATCCATGAGCAGCGAGATGCGCGCGTTGATCGCCTTGAGCATCTTGCGAAGGTCGATTCCGGGGATCCTGTCCTCGATGAGCGGATGGTCCGGGTCGGGCAACCTCTCCACATGGTCGAACCTGCGCCGCAGCGCGGTGTCGAGAGGCAGAATGGAGCGGTCGGCGGTGTTCATCGTGCCGATGATGTGCAGGTTGCCCGGAACTCCGAACGTGTCGCCGGAATAGGGCAGCGTGACGGTCGTCTCCTCTTGTTGACCGAGGCGGCGGGAAGGTTCGATCAGCGTAATGAGTTCGCCGAGGATCTTGGGGACGTTGCCCCGGTTGATCTCGTCGATGATGAGGACATAGCGGCTGTCGGGATCGGCGAGTGCCGCGTCCGCGATCCTCCTGAATAGGCCGGGCCGGAGCTCGTAGCCGATGTCGCCGCTCTCGGCGAGCCGGGGCCGGATGCCCTCCACGAAGTCCTCGTAGGAAAAGTTCTGGTGGAAGGTGACCAAGGCGATCTGGCCCTTCTTGGTCGTCGGATCGAAGCGGAGACTGCGGAATTGGGTGCGTTGTTCCTCAGTCACCTTGTCGGCCTTGATCCCCTTCACGATGGCCATGGCGCAGGTGGTCGCGTCATAGGTCTTGCCGGTGCCGGGAGGGCCGTAGAGGATCTGGTTGAGTTGGTGGACGGCGGTGGGTGAGGAGAAGTCTGGTCGTGGCAGAAGATCCACGGTCGCCGAGTAGGCGGCAGCCTCGGCGAAGGCCTCATAGGCGGCCCGGCCCACTCGGGAAAAACGTACCGGCGGAGTATTGGCGGCCAAGGCGGCCTGCTTCTTGTTCAACCACAGCACGTGTATCCGACCGTTCGGATGTGACGGCTCGGCGTGATCGTTGCGGTACACGATCCCGATCCCGCGCCCCTCCTCGGTCCCCGACCGGACAAGGATAGCATCGCCGCGTTCGGGTGCTTCAAGCCGATCGCCCGGGCTGGGGTCTGGCAGCACCTCGCCGTCTCCAGACCGGGGCACGTCTCCCAGTCCATCTTGGTGGATCCAGTTGTTGTCGCGGAACTCCCGCCACCCGACATCACTCGCGCCGACCTGATACCAGCGATTGCCTTTGCGCGGCAGGTAGCCGCTCGTCCACAGGTAAGCGAAGACATTGATCTCGTAGCACTCGCAGCCCGGGAAGGCCGCCCGAATCGCGCTCATTTCTTCGAGGTACTCGGTCCACGACAACTTGGCTGGAGGCTTCTTGAACTTGCCGGTGGCCAAGGGCAATACGGCCGCCGTGTCGAAAGGCAGGAACGATCTCGGATTGATCATGAAGAGCGTTTGCGTGAGCTTCGCGATACCGGCGCCCCGGACTTCCAGCGATTTGGCGAAGGTGTCGGCGATCGCGGTATCGGGCGATGCTCCGCCGGGACCACAAGCGCGCGCCTGGTCGAACATGTCCCAAAGCAGGTTCGGATCGTCTCCCGTGTCGTGGAATTCGACGTTCCGCGGGTCCCCCTGCGGAAAGATGAAGCTGTCGCTGAGTCCGTAGTCGAGGTCACTCTCGATCCCGAACTCCTTCGCTACGCTCGCGTAGACCGTCTGCCTCTTCGCCGTCGTGCCACCCGCTATCGACGCAAGATGGTAGAAGAACGTCAGTGGGTCGGCCTTATCATCCCCCCGCGCCAGCACGGCCCGCCTCAATCCGGCCCAGTTCACCCTCTTCGCCCTTGCTACGAGGCCCTCCCGCCGCAGCTTCCCCACCTTTTCGGCCAGCTCTTCGAACCACGGCACCCAATGGAACAGTTCCGTCGTCCGCACGCCCTTGTGGCCAGCTCGATCAGCATTCGCAGCGCGGCGACGGGCATCGGCATCAGCCTCTAGCTCCCATGTCTCCAGAGGACCGTACTGACGTTCGAAACGGAACGGTGCATCGGCAATGCGCACCCCCAGGTCCACGGGGATCTCAGCGTCGCTCGGGACGTAATGGCGCGGTATGTCCTTGAGGAACTTCCTCAATTCGTCCTTGGTGTGTCTGGCTGAGTACCGCTTCTCCAACCGGCTGAGGGCAGCTTCCGCTTCCTGCCCAAGTTCGGTCGTCGCCGCCCATGCCACTCTGTAGGGACGGTCGGACTTGGCCGACCCGTCCCGATCATCTCGCTTCATCACGAGAGCGTCGGCAAACTGTGTCTGCCATCCAAAGCTGACTTGGACGCGGAAGTAGTGTTCGGGAGTTCCTCTGGTCTTCCCGATCCTGGTCTCGGTGTTGGAGGGCATGAGGATCCTTCGCGTGGGATGGATCAGGGACGGTCAACGAATCTCGAAGCAGAAGTCGGGGTGATTGTGTACTTGACTCACACGGAACAAGCCGCTAACTTCCCTAAGTGGATGCGTTATCGGTAGTTCCGTTGTACTCGGCCAAAACACGGTCGGCTTCTTTGAGTACACGCTTACCGAGTACGGATTCCATGATTTCGCGGTCGGTCTTGTCCCCGATGTTTCGGGGGACTTTGCGCCGCCGCGTCTGCTTGCGTCGTTTGTTCACTCGTTCAACATCCTTGCCCGAGAGAAGGGGAGCCAAAGCCATGCCGCCGACGAACGGTGAAACCAGAATGCCGACCTTCGAGGAACTGGCCCGCGCGGTCGCCATACCGCCGCCGCCCGAGGAACTGGATAGCCCCGAGTACCTCTGGGGTTCACTTCTCGTCGCCAGGGTTCTGCTCGACCATGCCATCCTGAATCCCACGCCCGGCCAGAGACAGCATCTCTTGGGTGTGGCGGAGATGGTCGAGGGGGTAGTCGGCAAGGCGCTGTTCGACAGCGGCGTGAAGAAAGGATCTGAAATCGAGGACCGATTCGTCGGAATGCTCGAAGCTACCGCCCACGTCAGGGGGCGCCTGAATCAGTAAGGAGTCAGCCATGAAGAACATCAACCTCGTTTCGCTGTTGGACCGTTACAACACGGATGATAGGTGCCGGGACGCCCTGGAGGCAATCCGGTGGCCGTCCGGCGTGGCCTGTCCGCGGTGCGGCGACATGGACGTATCCGAGATCACCACGCGCAACGTGTGGGCGTGCGCGTCGTGCGACTACCGCTTCAGCGTGACGGTCGGAACGATCATGCACCGCTCGCACCTGCCGCTACGCAAGTGGTTCCTCGCCATATACCTCATGTGCGAGAGCAAGAAGGGCATGAGCGCCAACCAGCTCAAGCGGTCGCTCGGGGTCCAATACAAGACCGCGTGGCACCTCTGCCACCGGATTCGCGAGGCCATGGGCAACGACCCGTTCACCGGCCCCACGCTCGTCGGCGTGGTCGAGGTGGACGAAACCATGATCGGCGGGAAGGCCAAGGGCGAGAACTGGCGGGACAACAAGACATGGGTGGCCGGGGCCGTCGAGCGCGGCGGGCGCGTTCGCATCGAGCGCATCCCGAACATCCGGAAGGGCACCATTCACGACTTCGTGAAGCGCACCGTGGCCGACGAGGCCGAGGCGATCTACACCGACGAACTCCGGTCCCACGTCGGGCTGGAGACCGACACCCGGCGCCACGAGAGCGTCAACCACAGCGCCGAGGAGTGGGTGGTCGGCGATGTCCACACGAACAGCGTGGAGGGCGTCTGGAGCCTGTTCAAGCGGTCGATCGTGGGCAGCTTCCACAAGATGAGCGTGAAGCACATGGACCGCTACCTGGAGGAACTCGAGTGGCGGTTCAACAACCGCGACAACCCCTACATGTTCCGCGATGCGCTCCGGCGCATCATGCGCACCAGCCCGCTTGAGTACCGGACGCTGATCGCGGGCTGATCCAAAACCCACCAGCAGGAACCCCGAAGGCCGGGGGCGTGTCGAAGCGCCTCCGGCCTCTCTCGTGGCAATCCGGCTACGAGTTTACTTGGGAGGGTACACCTTATGGGAAGAAAGCAAGAGGGACGAGCACCGTGGATCAAGGATCCTGGACCGCTCGGACGCGACGAAGAACCGTCAACATCTCCCGAATCTGCGATCGCCGCAGAAGGATGGGCAACGTCTCGTGTAGTTCACCCCGTGTGTCCTGCAACCAGAGCTTCAGCGCCGCGTCAGCATCCGCGGGAAACTCGGGAGGCAAAGGACTAGCCGCCATCCTAGCGAGGTAGAACACGTCTTCGGGATCAATCGCGATGACGTGACGCTGCGGGGAATCGTTCGACATCGTTGTCTCCTTTTCGGTGTCGTGCGTAGGCGGGTGTCCCGGTGGCAGCCGGGCGCCCGCCGCTTTGTAGGTGGGATCGCGGGCTGATCCAAACCCACCAGCAGGAACCCCGAAGGCCGGGGGCGTGTCGAAGCGCCTCCGGCCTCTCTCGTGGCACCCGGCCACGGGGCTTCCCCCTGCATGGAGGTATACCATGAGTGTGCAGCAAATTGCGGACCTGTCGTTCCGCGCCGCGTGGTCCCTGATGGTCTGGGACCGGCTGGAAAGGGCGCGCGAGGCGATTGACCAAGCGCTCAAGGCGCAACGCGCCGCGCCACTTGGCTAGTCTCTGTTGCGGATGAGCGCCGCAAAGTGTTCTGACACGACCTTCAATCCGTGCGAGAGTCCCCGCACATAGGCCCGGTCGAACTCTCCGCCATTTTTGGCAGAGACCATTTCGGAAAGAAGCGTGGCGGTGTCTTCCACAAGGCCGCGTAGCCCCTCTTGGTGCTGAAGGTCATGCGGCTCGAACGTGTGGGAGAGAAACGTGATGAGGGTGCTGTTGATGGCCAAGCGCCGCTTGTCCGCATCGGTGCGTCCAGCATTCTTGTGTTGGTTCAAGAGGCTGGACGCGACTTCCCGAGGATCGGGAAGGACAGGATCGTTCGACATCGTGGGTCTCCTTTTCGGTGTCGTGCGTAGGCGGGTGTCCCGGTGGCAGCCGGGCGCCCGCCGCTTGTAGGTGGGATCGTGGGCTGTCAGAGGCTCACGGTCCCTTTGGGTCCCATGTTACAGGGGCCGGGGGCACCTTGATAGACCGAAGGTGCGCCAGAACCAAAGCCAGTAGTCGTCCGACGGCTCGCCGTATGGTTCGGCGGCACTTGGTATCCAGTGCCATAGCGATGGGTCAAGTGCTCGGAGCGTCAGCATGGTGATGCCGCCCGCGCTTCCCATCACGTCACCGCCGTACTTGACGCCTTCGCACCCATTGGGGTGCGGGTTGCGGCACCCGACGGGCGGGGCAAGGCACCCGTGCCAATGGATTTCCCCGATGTTGAGCGGAACCATCTTGCCGTCCCATTCTCCCTTGGTCAGGGAGGCCAGGGTTTCGGCAATGTCCGGGTCGTCCAAGTAGGGCCACTCGACAGTGTCGGGCGGGCTGCCGGAGCCCTTGGACACCGTGCTCCTGACCGTCTTGACCCGACCGCCCCACCATCCCCCGCGCTGGATTACGCGGCCGTCGTCGTCCAAGAACTTCCACCCCATGCCGATTCCGAGAATATGGCCGATTTCGTGAACCAGCGTGTTTTCCATGTTGTACGGTTCGTCGGGGTCCAGCCCCCGCTCCCACCAGTCAGACCGAACGACGATTTGTCCCGAGACTCCCTGCACACACGGGGAAGCGGCGACGACCCGCCGGTCAGGGCCACCATCGAGAATGGCGATCGTGAGCGGTTCCAGTTTGGTGCCGACGCCGAATATCTCCGCGCAGGGCGAGTCTTCGGACACGACGACCGGCCCGACGAAAGAAGGGATGAGGATTCGGCTCCAGCGCCGTGCCGCACGGTCCCACGACTCAAGCATCGCGGAGGTTGGGGGGCGCTCCCAAACGGCCCTTATCGGGTGCGGGGGAACGTACTCGGTAATGGTCGAGCCCGAATCGGCCCGAACTGCCCTCGCGGTTGCCGTCATCGGCAGTGTCGGGGGCTCAGCACAGGCGGCAATGGCCAAAAGCAGCAGGGCGGGACGCTTGCGCGTCATTGCTCCTGCTCCGCACCGAACGCGCATTCGGCTTCGACCTTGGAGGTTACACCCGGCACCAGCACGCGGGCGCCTTCGTGGAGGCACAGCCGATCCGCGTAGGTGATCGTCACCTGAACGGTTCCGGGCGGCGCGTCGGTCCACGCCCGGCCTCGGTCGTTCGTGGTCAGTACGCGATTGCCGCCGGCGGCTTGGACTACGACCAGCGCACCGGGCAGGGCTGTGTTGTCGTCCATGGTCACGGTCACGTCGAGCCGGACCAGCCCCTCGGGAAACGGTGCCGTGATGCCGCATCCTGCTAGGGCCATGGCTGCGGCGGCGAAAACAAGGGCGGACTTCTTCATGGGGCGGGCCTCCTATGATGGACGGGTGACGCCCGGACGTGGAGCCGGGCCGTTGTCACCAATCAGTGGAGGAAATGCTCCGACGGCCCCGCCTATTCACCCCTGGAGCGCGGCGCGGGAGCTACCCGCGTGTTCCGGCCCCGTAACGGAGCTGTTGTGTTCAGCGAGCGACCCGACATAAGGGCCTCGCACTGATTGATGACCCGGAGACGGTACGCACCCGCGGCGAACATCGCAAGAGAAAGAGGACCGCGCGCCGTGTCCCGAGCTACTTGGCGCACACCAACCGAGTCTCTTTGACTCACAGAAGGGAGGCAGTATCATGCAGCATGGGAAAGACGCTTCGACGATTGCGGCGGTGGCTACCGTGGGCCGACCGGGCCGTGGGTGCGCCCGGCGCGTTCGGCGACTGGAAGGAACTCGTCAAGCGCTTGGTGCCTGGAGGGGCAGCGGGGGCCACGACGATTCCCGAGGCAAGGGGGTGGATCATGGGTAACATCCCACCCGGCTGGTGGCACGCCATTATCGTCTGGACGGTGATTGTGGCCTGCCTCATATCGTGCGCCCGATACATGGGCCGCGAACGCCGCAAGGCTTCCGAGACTGAACGGGCCGACGCGGCGGCTCGCCGCCTGAACCGCGAGACACGGAACCTAATCGCCCCCGGCGAAACGGAGGTCTCTCCCGAAGACGCTTGGAGGATCGCCACCCACGAACACGCCGGGTACATGCTCGTCGAGGAGTTCATCAGGCAACACCCCGAGGCGTACCAGAAACACCCGCCGAGGCTCGACCGGAACCTGTTCGTCCGGTGGCTCGTGGCCTACCGGAAGGCTAGAAAATGACTCGAAAACCAGTTATCTTGTGTGAGTCAAGTACACAATCACCGAAGTCGGTCGGGCTGTCGTCGCCGCATGATGCGAGCCACGCCCACGCGAACAATCCAGCCAAGAGAGCAGGGAGGAAGGCGGGAGATAATCGGCGCGGACGGTGTTTCATGGGCTCATCCCTCCCTTCCTTGCGAAGTTGAGAGGCGCGGACATCCGCTCGTCTCCGACGGTAGCCGTGAGGTTGCCGGTGATCTCGTCACGGTCGGCGTTCGCGCTACCTTGGTAGCGGAAGCTGATGTTCGGTCTGTCGGGCCGGGGCTGAAGCGCGAAGCTGAAGCTCACGGTAGGATGCGAGTAGGTACCCTCCGTCAGATCGGCGTTGTAGCTGACCGGGACGCCCTCATCCTGAAACGCGATGGTCCCGGCCAGCGCCCCGCCGGCGTCGCTGGTGATTTCGAGGGTCCAGTTCGTGGTCACGCCATCGACGATGGTCGGGCCGGTCCACGTTCCCGCCAGCGACGGCGGTTCGGGCTCGGTGGAATCGCAGGCGGCCAGCAGCGCCAGGATGGACGGAATGATGGCGAGGCGCCTTCTCGTTCTCATGACCGGTTCTCCTGTTCTTGTGGCTGCATTGAGTTTATTTCGCAGGCTTCGAGGGAGCATCCGGCCGTCAGCACGACGGCGAGGAGGATCAGTCGGATCGTCTTCTTCATGGTTCTGCTCCTTGGCAGAGAGGGGGAGAAATCTTGACGTCGGCGGACACCTACGCGCAACGGTGGAATACCGATGTCTGAGTAGTCGGTTATGCTCTGGTAACTAATGACATGGTAGACACTTGCAGAGATTGAGCATTCTAGGCGTTCGTCTCGCGCGCCCATTCATCGCGGGGACCGGGAGGAAGGGACCGCCAAGGACCCTTGGGAGTTGACACTGCCCTAGTTTCGGCCCCGTTGGCGATGGCTTCCTCTGGCTGCTTTACGCTATCAGACATCCCCAGACATTGTCAGACGATAGGAGATTCCCGACGGGTTGACTTGCTTGCGGACGCTTCTTCAGCGTTCTGGGCATGGAGACGCCGAAGCAGTTGTTCAACACGCGGGTGAACGTGTGGACGTGCGGCCCGAGATGTCGGCATCGGGGGAGTGTACGAGTTGGGCGGCATCCATGCCCGGATCCCATGCCGCGCGGGCGCGTGAGCGCGCGGAGGATGCCGAGGCGGCGCGTTGAGCCGGCCCGTTCTCGGGCGCGGCCCACGGGGTCGTCGGGGACCGCTAAGGCAGACAAGCCAGCATACCCCACAAACTCATACAGATTCGCATCTTCCTGTGTTACTTGAGTTTGCGCGATTCAGCGGCCCGGTTCCCTCCGAATGACTCCCTCCGATTGGGATTTCAGGTGCGAGCCCTCGGACGACTCTCCAGAGCCTTCCGAAGCTGTCCCGCATCGGCCTGCTGATAGCAACGCAGCACCGTCTGGGGACTCTTCCATCCGCCAAGTTCACAAAGGACCTTGAGCGGAAGGTCCATCAGGTCCGTCGCGAACTTCCGGCGCAACGAGTGCCAGCCCCGGCCCCGCTTCGGCTCCAGTCCCGCGAAGGTCTGTGCCTTCCACCACCAGTTATGGATGCACACGCGGCTGATGCCCTTCGCGGCGTCCGCCGTTGACGGCAGCACCGGGCCGTTCTTCTTCCCCCGGCCCATCCGTCGCGCTTCTTCCAAGACGGCGATTGCCTCGTCGGTCAAGGGAGTGATATGCCCGTAGCCCGTCTTCTCGTGCTCCGCCCTCCAGCGGATGGTCTTGTTCTCGAAGTCGATGTCAGGCCACCGGAGCTTGCGGATGGCACCGATCCTGTGCCCGGTCTCGTGCGCGAGCACGAAGGCGACATGGAACCGCCACCCGACCTGCCGCGACACATTCAGCATCGCCCGGTACTCGTCCTCGGTGAGGACGACCCGGTTGGGGTTCTTCTCCCTGGGCTTCCTGAGTCCCCTCAGGGGGTTGGAGTCGAGGAGGAGATTCCCCTCCTCGTCCCGCGACCTCGCGGCCCAGTTCAGGACGGCCATGAGGAACGTCAGGTCCCATGCGATGGTCCGGTTGCCCACGGGCTCGCCTGACAGGCCGGCCCTGCCCGCTCTCCGGGCTTGGATGAATCGGTCCCAATCGCGCTGCGAAAGGGTCTCCGGCCTTCGGTCCCTGCCGAAGAAGTCGAGGAACATCGCGGACGCGACACGGTCGCGGTTGCGGGTCCGCTTCCCCTTCGTCGGGGTGACCTCCTCACCGTAGATGTCAAAGAGCCGCCCCAGCGTGAGCGGCTCCGGCTCGGCTTCGGCCTTGCCGTTGGGCTCGTGGACCGCAAAGCCCGCGGCGGCCTCGTCGGCCTGCCGCTTCGCGCGAGCCCAATCGCGGTGTTTCAGCGACCGGCTCCGCCTGCGCCCGTTCTCCCGCCACTCGATCTGAAGCAGGCCGGTCTTCGGATCCGGGAACACCCTCACCCGATTCCGGCCCCACTCGCCGGCGCTGTACGAGCGCCGGTCCCGTTTCGTGCGTGCCATCGTTCGATTCCTCCGATGATGGACTGCCCTGAAAAGATCGCAACCGGCTGTAATACAACAAGTTAGAGTGCATCGCACTGAGTCCCGTATCACTTCGGATACCCGATTATGTGCTGGAATCCATGCGACCGCACCGGAAGTCTCCAGACGGGTTTCGTGCGATTCGAGCGAGCCATGGCGGACCCTGGGCCGCTGACTCGTAGGACGGTCAGGTGCTCAAGCCGGTGGGTGTGGTCCTCCCGCTTGGGGTTGGGAGGGGAACTCGACCCCGGCGGGAGGGACGGACCTAGTCCGTCCCGGAGGCCGGGGGGACCGGCGCCGAAGAGGTGGCAACGCCGACCACGCCGACCGCCGGTCACTCCGCGCGGACTCACCCGAAGCCGACGGCCTCGACGTGCGGTGATCGGTGGGGCCAGCGGGAGAGCATCCGGCAGCTGGCCGCCCGGGGGACGTTCGGACCCAGCGGAAGCGGGCGGAACCCTAACCGCGAACGCTAGCGGAGCGGAGTTTTTCCGGGGATCGAAGGGGGCGGAGCACCCCTCGCCAGAGCTCCCGTGTTATACACGGGGTATGCGGATCACCTGAGCCGCGAATCACGGCAGGAAATCACGTAAGTTCAACTTGGACTGCACGATCTGCGCTTCCTGCCGTTCAACCACGTCGGCTCCAGCCGGACCGAAATGGCGGGGAAATCGCGTCAAATCGCGGGAACCGCATTGCGTTCCCGGCAACCATTCTCCAGAGGCGCAACGACGTAGTGCCCCAGCTCCCGAGGGGACAGCGCACACGTCCCTGGTCCGCGGTGCTGAACGCGCCCCAGAGAGCCCGCATGGTACCCGGGTCACGGAACGCGACTACCAAGGCCGCGCAGTGGCCGGTACGTTATCGTACAGAGTCCCCGCACGATGCGGGGCGGGTGCCTTCCCCCAGAGAACACGCCACGACTCCACCACATGACCGCGCCCAACCTCGACTGGATCAGCCGACTACATATGCGAGATCCGCGCCGGGCTCGACGCAGTGCTTGGGGCCGCCAAGCGGTCGTCCTCGGCATTGCGGGCACGCTGGACGCCGCCGGGATCGCCAACTAGGACACCACGCCTTGGCAGGTGGGCGGGCGGGGCTTCCACAGCACAACGAAGGAGAGACGAGCGAACAGAATGAGAAGAAAGAAACGAAGCGTAGCGGATCGTTATGGGGCTTTGGCTCCCGTTGCCCGCACGGGGGGCTTTACCCTGCACGGAGTCCGTCTCATGCAGACTGGCGTAGGTGGCAAGGTGCACCGCTGTACGATTGCGGGCCATTGTCGAACGCGGGTCTTCGAGTTTCCTCGAATCGACCTAAACCTGAACGGAGACAAACTCCATCAGTTCATCTACGACACTGCCCCAACTCACGCATGCGTCACCGCTGACCTTATCGGCTATTTCGAGGACGGCATGACCCGGAGTACCCACTACGCCCTTAGCCCATGCCTCCGGCATGAGATCAGCAAGACCGCCGAAGAGATCAAATCACAGAAGGGGGCAAAGACACCAGCGTTTGTGGTCATCGAAGAACGACACGCACTCGCGCCCCTTTCCATGGTGAACGGGGAATGTAGCATCATGGACGAAGTCTTGGTACGTGACGGGGAAACAATACCATTGCTAATTGGCGGTCGCGAGGGCAAGCGTTCTATAGTTGCTTGGCCTTCTGCTGACGGAGCGTGGCCAGAAACGCCCCGCGACCCGAGATTAGTGAATCTGATACTGGCAGCTGTCCGGGTCGGTCAGCAGACATCGGATCCGATACGGAAGTATATCGATCAGAGTTGTTTCGTTACCGACGACGGCCAGTTCGTGGTGAAGGGATCACGTGGGGAAGCCTCGATGAGACTAACAACATCGGTGCCGATGGATGCTGATGCCTTCGAGCGCAACGCGGCGAAGATTCGACAAGCCATCACTGCGATGGGACCGGACATCATGGGACCAGTTTCCACAAGTGCTCACATGGCGCTCCTGGTCAACGCCATGTACAGCGAAGAACATAAAGGCGACGCGGAGAAGCTCCTCGAATTCTTGCGATTGTGGCAATCGCTGGAGGAAACCGCGAAAAGACTGGGCTATAAGGGAAACGTAAAACGGGACAAAGTGGTTGTGAGGGGGACGAAGACGCTACGGGAGTTGAATGACTACCGAGATGACATTGCACATTGGTGGACGGAGACCATTGACGAGAACTTCCTGTCAAATCTGAAAAGCACGATCAACGAATTGATCCGCCGCAAGTATTTCTAACCAACAAAGGAAAGCGGGAGCAGCCTAACGGGGTTCACGCTGAAGCCGTCACGGTTCGCCCGAGTCGGCGAGGACAAGAGATCGCGGAGCTGGTGGCGCCGTCGATGATCCCGCGATGCCGGTGAATCCTCCTCCACCGGCGCTGGCGAGTGACCCCGCCTCTTTGAACCCTGGAAGACCCGCGCGCCCGGTGGATTGAGCGGGCGGGGCGTTACCGCCCTCGGCCTTGACGGCCCATCCCGGTCGCTAGCCTATTGGAGGAAGTTATCGGCGTCCTACGACAGTACGGCGCTCGCACCGCATCGGAACAAACGGGGATCGGGTCCATACCGTGAGCGACAGCGGAATCATCGGGCAAGCCTACGGGCGGAAGATCCACGCCCGCGAAGTGGTCGCCATCGACGAAGCAGGGGACGGTCTGTGTTGGGTTCGCCTGACCCGGTTCGACGACGAATGGCTCCTGATTCGGTCCGATGCCCGCGACGTGGCGCGCGCGGTGCGGAAGCTACGCCAGATTCCGGCGGGCGAGCAGTCGGACCGGTTCCCGGAGGTCGGGCCGTGAACCCGCTCCTCTACGTTGCCCTCGGGGCGCTGGCCGTCGCCGTCATCTTCGGACTGTCCACCGATGTGCGGGCCGCCGCGCGCCGCCTGTTTCCTCCCCGCCGTCGGTAGCCCGCGTAACCATCACGGCGCGTTGCGCCGCCGGTCCCGGCTACAAGGACTCGCGAAGGATCCAAGGGTGCTGGGGCTCGTCTGTCGCTGCCCGCGCCTACCTGGACAGGGTGGTCAACGCGCAGGACGGCCCTGCGGTGGCACTTCCGCCGCACATCGCCAGCGCGCCGAAATGCGTGGTCCGCGGTTCGAGCCATGCCGCGAGGTCGTCGATCCAACGCCGACCGAGGCACTTGGGGTTGACCGTGCGGGCCGTGCATCCGAAGGTACGGCCCGGTTTTGCGGGATGCTGTGAGCTGGATTACCTTCGGAAGCGTGAGATCCCACCTGAGAGGAGCACCGTGAACAGACCAGCCGAGAGAGACCCACAGCCGGAGAATGGACTGTACGGAAAGTTCGACGATTGGCTGGAAGGCTCGCACACCCACCCAGAGGAGAGAGAGGAGCACCGACCCGACGCCGGAGCCGCTCGAAGTGATCCGCCGGGTGTTGGCAAGGCCTTCGCAGAAGCGTTCCCGCGAGGAGGTGAGGGGAGAGCGCTGCTGGAAACTGCTGACGCAGTAATCTGCCCGGGTTCAACCGCCGTCAACGATTCGGATCTTGCCGACCGAGTTGACCGTTTGGAAACCCATAGGGGAGTGGAAGGGATGGCATTCGCCACCACAAGAGAAGGAAGGCGAGCGTAACATGTCAGATAGCATAGAGATGAGCGGCAAGGACGTGTGGGCGAACCTCCTTCGTGCTGCGCCCATTGCTGACCGTTTTTCGTTGCAGGTTTTCCGTGAGGGTACCCTGACAATCAGGGAGGCAGTTCAGAGCTTGACTTTGACGCTTGATCCCAGGAGCCTTGTTGTCGAAATCGTCCGTGGACTCAGTAATGTCGATGACAGCGACGTTCCTGTTGAAACCCAAGTACTTCGTGTGAATCTGCCGTACGCTTTAGGACCATATGTCATAATTGACGGTGAATGGTGCGCCTGGCGAGAAGACGACGATCTGGGGGTGGTGGTCAAACGGGAACCATGGAGCCTTTTGGGTACCGGCCACAATCTCGATTCGGCAATCTCGGACTTCAGGCATGAAGCAGCGGAACTCGCCTTGAGCATGCAAGCCGATGCACCCGACGAACTCACCTATGAGGCCCGGAAGATGCGAGATTCTGTCATGAGATACCTTCCTGACAATGGCTAGAGTGTATTCCCGCTCTGAGGTTGAACGAGGGCTGATCAGGAAGGGCTTCGTCCTCGACCATGTCGATCACAGACGTCTCCGTTTCACACCTTCAGGAAAACCGACCCATATCTGGACAAAGCTGTCACATGGTCGTGGAGGTAAGGATGTTGGAACCGGGCTTCTGAAGAGAATGGCCGAACAGTGTGCGCTGAGTTTATCGGATTTCTGTGATCTTGTCGATTGCCCCCTAGCAAGAGACGAGTACGAAACTCATTTGACTAACCATCTAGCCCATAATCGACTCCCTTGGCCGCGTGGTACGCGAGTAATCACAGAGCGGACAGAGACAAGAAGCGGTCAGGGGTTACGGAAATTGGCTACAGGAAACTAATCGCTAGCGAAAAAGGAGATTTAACCATGGCACTGGTAACTTCCGATGACTTTTCGGGTACCCTCAATGCTCTGGTACACGCAATCGGGGGTATAATCTCAAGGATGCCGGAGGAGGACAGGAATGCGGTGCTCGCAGACCTGAGAGATCGAAACGAGTGGGAGCAAACGAAGTCGCCCCCTTCAAAGCTGACTGAACACGGAACTAAAATTGGATTCAACGTTACCGTGGAGGCGATAGAATACATCGCCATGAACCCCGAATCGGACAATATCATTCGGCTTTATGTCGGGATGTCTGCGGACGATTCTGACGAGGGCAGTGACTGAGTGATCTCGAAACTCGACGAACGGGAGTCTCCTGTCTTGTAGATTAGACCCCGAACCGTTGGTCGGCTAGTTGTAAGGATCTTGTTTAGGAACGAGGGGTGCTATTCCTTCTGTGCCTGTAATCCGTAGAGGTTCAGCACTACGCGATCCAAGTCGTCCTCTTCGGCTTTGACATCGGCTCCGATGTCCGAGTCCTTCGCCATCAGAATGGCGTCCACGATGCGCGCGACCTCGATCTGCTCCGCTTCTGTGCAATCCGGAATCGGCAGTTTGGCCCAGTCGTCCGGATAGAGATGGATGTTGCTGCGACGATTCGCGAGCAGGAAGTCCCGGGCTGGCGTGGAGTTCATGACGCCGAGGAGGAACTTGATCTGAAATCGGCTGCTGGTTGCCTCCAGATCCTCACGCAGCGGCAGATCCGGGCGCTTCGGCTTTTCGTCTCTATAGCGCGTCTTCCGCTTGATGGAGCGATTGCGGACATTCCGCAGATTCGTCCACCGCACGAAGGACCAGGCTGAGTGGTTGTGCAGCAGTTTCGATGAGTCGTAGGCGACGCGCAACTGCGAAGCACCGGCAGCCATGTCTGCCGAGATCAGCTTCTCGTCCACCTCATACATCTCGGGAAACGTGGGGCGACTGAGCAGGCTGGGGCACCGATTCGTACCCCATTCCAGCCACCTATGGGTCGCCGGAAGCCATCGCCCCAAGTGCTTCCCCTCCACATACCGCTTCGGATGCCGTTCGTCTCGCACATCAGCTACTAAGTCCTCCAAGCGAAACTCCCCGGGAGCACGCTTCTCGTGGGCGTGGGCGACCATCCCTTTACTGATGTAGCAGATCCCCTCCAGCGGCACTGTGGGATTCCCGTGCCCCTCCGACCAAGGTGAAGCGGTGTCCTCGGGGAAGAACAACTGTCGCGGCGTCAGTTTGCCTTGTCGATTGGTGGGCAGTTGGGTAGTCCGGCCGAAGCTCCCGTCGTGAACCCTGCGCTCCGGCCGGTTCTGTCGGCCATCCGTCTTCTGGTAGACGAAGACGACGTTCCTCACGGCCGCCTCGAAGACACGTAGCCTGCTCAGGAAGTCCAGACGAACGATGCGGGCATTGCTCAGGAACCAGCGCTGGGACTTCTCCGCGTACTTGGCGTGGCAGTAGGCGTCGGAGACGATGTACGTGATCGCGCCGCCGGGCCTCAAGAGCCGGAAGCCTCTCTCGATGAAGGGAACGAAGAGATCCCACTTTTCCCATAGGGTCTCGTATCGTCCGCTCTCCATGATGCGTTCCCGGAGCTCCCTGTGCCGATCATCCGGGAAGTCGGCTCGCACATACGGTGGATTGCCGATGAGGATGTCGAAGCCCTCCCTCACACCGAACATGAATCGTGGCTCGAACCAATCGGCGCTGGCGTTCTGGTCGTATGGATCCCAATCGGCGATCTTCATCGCGACACTCTCGGAGAATCCTGCTTCGCGCAACTCCGTGGCCAGAGCCTTCCGGAGAGCCTTGTCCCGCTTGGTGCAGTCCAGCTTTTCGGGCCTGGACCTCGCATGGAAGTGCCGTTCCCGGTTGGCGACGAGACGCTCCTCGATGTCGTGCGCCCGGTCCCCTGGGAAGGTCCGTTGTTCTTCACTCAAGCCCAGCAGGGTGGACGCCGCCACGATGCGCGTGTCGAGATTCGGAAGGGGCGTGATTCCCAAGTTGTCAGCCGCCTTGTCCTGTTCCTGTTCGATGGCCAGCGAGATGAAGAACCGCAGGCGCGCGATCAAACACGCGATGGGTTGAATGTCCACCCCGAAGATGCTGTTCTGGATCAGGTAGAGCTTCCGTCCGAAGTCCCCGGAGTACCGGGAAAAGGCTTCGCTGATTTCGAGCAATTCCTCGTCGCGCGCCGACCGCTCCCGCTCGTCGAAAGCTGAATCGGCACGGTCCATGGCCCTCTCCTTCTGGAGCTGCCGCCACACTTCGTTGTTGGGATCCAAGCGGCGGAGGGCCAATGTCAGCTTCTGCAGCACGGCCATGGCGAACGCCCCGGAACCGACTGCCGGGTCCAAGACCCGCAGCTTGGAGATCGCGCCGATGATCGCGCGCGAGTCCGCTTCTTCGAACAGTTCGCCGCCGTCCTCGCCGTCCTCGTAGTCCAGCAGGTAGCTCAGCCGCTCGCGCCAGAACACGGGATCGTCGTCCTCGGGCTGGACGTGCGTCCCGATCGCGAGGATTAGCGCTTGGTCTACCATGTAGTCCACGATGTTGCGCGGCGTATAGAACGAGCCGGTTCGCTTCCGGTCTCCGCGCACCTGCTCGCGGGTTTCCGGGTTGTGAGCGGCAAGTAGGTTCTCGAAAACCCGACCGAGGAGTTCCGGATCGAGCGCAACCTCTATCTCCACCGGCGTGTTCTCTTCGACCGTGAACTTGTAGCGGTGAAGCAGTTCGATGAGACCGCCCTCTCCGAAGAACAGCGAATCGGGCACATCTGGCCCGGCTCCGCCGCCCACGGCGTGCCGAGCAGCATTCGTACCGTCCGGATCGGCCCCGCCAAGCAGGTCGATTGCGTCTGCGGCATCTCCTGAGATCTCGTCGTCCAAGCGGTCGAACAGCCCGCCGTTGACGAAGGGCGTTTGCCGCATCAGCGCCCCAAACCGATCCACGTCGCGAATCAGCGAGCCGTGGTGGCGCTGGCCGGAGTACATTCTGTGGCCAGCGGTGGAGCGGGCGCGGGTGCTGAATCCGCGCTGGTCCATTGGCCTGTTGAGCGTATCGAAGAACAGGTTCTCCAGTACCGCCCTATAGTAGTCCGATCCACCGAAATCGCTCAGCATGGCCTGCATCGCGCGTTCCTCGAACCAGTCTTCGGCCACCAGCCTCTTTTCTTTGAGAAACCACACAAACAGCAATCGCGTGATCAGGCGTATGACCTGCTCCTCCGGTCGCGCGCCATCGGGAAAGGAGGCTTCGGACACGGCCCGCTTGAACCACTCGAAGAGCTCGGAGTAGAAACGCTTGTTGAGTTTCTCCGTGTCGAGGACGCGTTCCCAAGCCCGATGGAGTGCATCAAAAGTCGGCGCGGACAGTTCCAGGCAACCGAGCGCCAAGTCTCCCAGAATCTCGACGTGCGCTCGATGCGGTTTCGTCACTCGGATGTCCTTGACCAGAGTGGCCCGTTCGAGGACATCCCTCTCCGGGTCCCGCCTGTGTGCCCGTCGGTGGATCACCGCCAGCGTCAGGACTGTGGATCCGTCCTCACGGCGATACCGGAAGAACACGATGACGGGCATCATGAAGGGGCGATTGATCGCACGGGTCATCTCCGCCAGCTTGTGGCGTGGATGATCTCCATCCGCGAGGTCCACGGCGAGGAACAGGAACGACTCGGCACGGCTGGCCTGGTAGACACCGAAGAGGTCGGCCTGAACGCCGAACTCGCCCTCCGTGTACTGGAAGACCATGTCGATACGGTCCAAGGTCTGCTGTACGGCTTGCCGCGGCTTCTTGGCGATCCTCCGGTCGGGTGCCTCGTCATCCGCCCATTCCAAGAACCCATCCGAATCGAAGTCGAAATCCTCTTCGTGGCGTGCGCTACTGTATCCGAGAACCTCAAGCAAAGCCACGGCGCGGGTGCGGAGACGACCCGTCTCGAAGTTCTGAAGCGCTTCCCGGATCGCTTTCCGGAATACCGCCGGATGGCCAGAAGTGCTGCCGTCACGCTCCATCGGACTCGTCCCGGATCACCAGCCAAGTCACAAGCTCGAAGTTGTCTTCGCTTCTCGGCTGTTCCGCTCGCTTCGAGATCCTCGCGCCACGGCGCTGGGTCAGTCCCGCCAGCATCTTCTTGTGGAACGGACGCACGATGCTTCCGAGCGCGGCTCGCGCCATCCGGTCATATTTCGCCATTCTCTCGCCGTGGTCCGTCTCGTTGTCGAACGCATCCACGAGGGCTCGGAGGGGCTTGTCACGTCCCCGCGACACCGCCCCGAAGAGCGCCAGAATCTCCTTCGCGTTCGCGAAGCTGTACCGCACAGTGCCGTCCTCTCGGACGTAGGCCAAGAAGTACGGCTGAAGCCGGTTCGGGGTGGGATCTTTGGGGCTCCGCCTCTGCTTCAGGCAGAAGATCGCGCCGGGCTGTAGTTCGCCGGGCCGCTCACGCGTACCATCCTTCTCCCACCATGATGGTACCACCGCGAGGAGGCCGAATGGGGCCTCCTCCAGCGCCTTTCTGTTGCGTTGCAGGTAGTTGTACAGGTCGGCCAGAAAGTCGTCGAGCGTGAAGTCGGTCAGCGAAACGCCATCTTCCGCGTCCTCCATGTCCAGGGTCTCTTCCCGGAGCTTGAGCAACTGCTGGTCCCGGAACTTCAGATCCTGTTCCGCCGCATTTCTGGCCTTGCCCACCCCGTCCGCATCGGCGTCCAGTGCGAGCGGGTCGTCCGCTCCCGTCCCGGCGGCGTCGGCCAGCATCATCCGCGCTTCGACCCGGTTCTTGAGGTCCAGGTACCGGTCCAGGTCGTTGGTGGGCCAGAAGTTGATCATCCGAACCTGGCGATTGGCGCTCCCTATTCGGTCGATTCGCCCCATGCGCTGCATGAGTCGGACGGGGTTCCAGTGGATGTCGTAGTTGACCACCAGATCGCAGTCCTGAAGGTTCTGCCCCTCCGAGAGGCAGTCGGTGGCGATCAGGATGTCTATTTCGCCTTCCGCGTCCGGTCTTCGGTTCGTCCATTCGCCGTCGGACATCAACTGCGAGCGCGGCGAGAAGCGGGCGAGAATGTCCTCGAACCGGGCGCTGCCGGCCATCGCCCTGTTGCCCTTGCTGCCGGCCACCAGAGCCATGCTGACATTCGCCTCGCGTGCCCACTCCTCCAAGTTCTCGTAGAGGTACTGGGCCGTGTCGGAAAAGGTGGTGAAGACGAGTGCCTTGCGGTTCGGTCGTCCTTCCGTGTCCGTCGGTGCCTCACGCACCTTTTCGGCCAGGACCCGCCTCAGCGCCTTGAGCTTAGCGTCGCGCTCGGGGGTGACCATGCGCGACTGACTCAGGATCGCACGGAAGTTGTCACGATCTTTGCGGAGGTCGCGTTGCAGACGCTCCACAGCGAGCTCTTCAAGCGGGTACGAGGCTGCTCCTTGACCCAACGTGAAATCGTCGTCCTCTTCGTCCTCCGCAACGTCCAGACCGAACTGGTGCCTGCCTTCGCCCGTCGCCTCCCACCGCTCGACCATCGTCAGGATCTCGTCCATCTTCTCGATGATCCGCTCCATGGTCAGCGCGAACGAGTCCACCGAACTCTCCAGACGCTTGAGCAGGTTCACCCGGATCATCCCGATGAGCCACCTTTCCCGGTCGCGCTGGTCGAAGTTCAGCTTCTTCTTCTCCTCATCCAGATCCGTCGTGTCCGTCTTGTACAGAGACGGCATGTAGACGGCCATCCTGAATCGGCTGATGGCCTCGTGCAGTTGGTCGTAAGACAGCTTGCCCCGCGTGTCCGTGGGCGGATGCAGGTTCTTCGGCGTAGCGCGCTCGGGGAAAGCGCCGTGCTCCTTCTCGAAGTCGGGATAGTAGGTGCGGATGTGGTGGCGTGACCGGGCGATGGTCACCGCATCAAGCACGGTCAGGAAGTCGGCCCCGAGGCGTTCCAGGAGGACCGCCTTGTTCCTGGTCCCGTCGTCTGACCGGTTCTTCTCCCACGTCTGGAACGCCTTCTGTGCGCGCCCGAACACCCGCTTAATGGCGCCGACACCCAGCCCCGTGAACGCGTCCTCCCGTTTCTCGGTCATCAGGTAGATCTGGTTGCGCAAGTCGTGGAGGCTGGTGTTGACCGGGGTCGCGGAGAGCATGAGGACCTTGGTCGGAACCCCCTTCTTGATGACCTCCTCGAGCAGGCGCCGGTAGCGACTCCGGGACACCAGGTTCCCTTCCTCGTCCTTTCTGTCGCGGCCCTCGTTGCGGAAGTTGTGGGACTCGTCGATGACGATGAGGCCGAAGGCGCTCCATGGGAAATCAGCGAGATCGACGATTCCGGCCTTGCCGCTGGTCCGGCTCAGATCCGTATGGGCGAGAACAGTGTAGTCGAACCGGTCGGCGATGAAGGGGTTGGAGGCTCGGCGCGCACTCACCGGATACCTCAGCCAGTTCTCCTTGAGTCGGCTCGGGCACAGCACCAGCACATCCTTGTTTCGTGCCTCGAAGTACTTGATCACGCCCAGCGCCGTGAAGGTCTTCCCCAGCCCCACGCTGTCGGCGATGATGCAGCCGTTGTGCTTCTCAAGTCGATTGATGGCGCTAATCACGCCGTGCTGCTGGAAGGGGTAGAGTTGGGTCCAGATGCGCGAATCGAACAGGTGGACACCACCGGCGAGTTCGCGACCCGCGCTCTCCCGGTCCAAGCGGTCGCCAAGGACGTGGTACAGTGTCTTGTAGTAGACGAACTCCGGCGAGTAGTCCCGGCCGAGCCTGTCGAGCTCGTCCAATACCTCTTGTTTCGCATCTCGGGTGATCCGCTCGTTGCGCCAGAGCTCGTCAAACCACTCGATTAGCGGCTCACGATCCGATGGGTTCCGCACCTCGAGGTTGAGTTCGATGTTCGGAGTCTGACCCAGCCCGAGCCCCCGGCGTGTGAAGTTCGAGCTTCCCACAAGGGCGGCGGCCGTGCCGCCGGGGTTCGCGACGTGGTACATCTTTCCGTGGAGGAAGTTGCTCCGGCTGACCGTGCGGATATCGGACTTCCGCTCGATCCAATCCGCGCAAGCACGGGCCAATGGCTTCTGGCGCAGTGCCTGCGTCAACTCCAAGCCTCCTTCATCCGTGAGCCGGAACGCTTTGTCCTCGGCCTCCTCCGGGTCCATCGCGCCGACTCCTCGCGGGTCCCCGTACAGGAAACGCATCCGGCGTATCCCTTCAAGGCGGCTGCGCAGGTCCCCGTAGCCGTAGATCGTGAAGTACGCGGAGACCACGGAAAGCAGGCAGTCCGGCTCCATGTGGTTGTCCAGGAATGAACCGACCTTCCTCGTTCGATTGTCCACGATGGACGTAGCGCCATCGGTGTCGTGAGGAGGTTGCGGGGGGGTCAGTCCCATCGGCGTGGTGAGTCGGGGACGGTTGCTGGAGTAGAGATCATCTGGGGCGCGGGCGGTCTAATTTGGTGGGGGCAGTGGTCGACGTTAGGTGCGGTCGAATGATGGGGCGGGCTTCCCCGTCCAAGCAACCGATTGCGAACTCGGCAAGTGCCCGAATCAGGGATCTGCGGTTTCGACGGAGCAGGCCGTGCCTTTAGGGATGGTGAAGGAAAATACGGACTCTTCAGGATCTCTGCTGAGCAACTCAGACTTCCGGGCGGCCTGGGGCATGGCGTTCCGACGGCCGTAAGTGAAGCCACGGTCTGACGAGCAACGCCGATCCCCAGACGTTGCGGGGGCGTCTTTCGGCGCCAGTGGCGGCGGCCATCGCCGGGGTTGAGACGGCTTGGCACGGCCTGGAACGTTCTGGAACAGTAGGGAGTTTCCGACTGGTTGACTTCCCCGCGAGCGATCCGTCAGCGTCCAAGCATGGAGACGCCGAAACACCAGTTCGACACGCGGGTCTGCACATCCCCGATGGACACCTCCGCACCGTCTTCCACGGCATTCGCGGTGAAGCTCCCGATCCGAACCGTGCAGACGGTTCGGCCCCCGGAAGCTCGCGACATGGGCCGGGATCGGCCTCCGCTGCCTTCGGCTCCGAGGCTGGATTGAAACCCACGGCGGATGAGACTCGTAAGATGTCGCCCTTCGGGTCACCGAAGGGTAAAGGGCGGCACGACCAAGCATCGAGGCGAAGAACCGGAGGAGTCGCAAGTAGTCAGGTTGATCCACCCCAAGGCGGAACCGGTGCCCATGCCCAGCGACATGGGCGCTGGCGAGATCGTTCGCCGCTCCGGCTTCCGGAGTACGGCCCGGCACCGCCGGCCTTCGTCCGACCGCCAGCCGCGCCTCGTGAGGTGCGTCTGAACGGGTTCCCCGAAGCGCTCGCGGAGGTGCTCCGCCACCGCTTCGGCGGCGGCGGTCGCCGGGTCCGGGGCGGGGCGCCCACGGGGGTGTTTGGCGCGTCTAAGGTCGGTCAGCCAGCCTACCCCTTGTCATACAATGGGGCTGGCGAGGGGTGGCCACAGCCCCCCCTTCGATCCCCCCGCTCTTCGCGCTCCCGTGGAGGTCGCGGACGGGGGCTCCCCCCCCTTCCCCCGTGCCGGTGCGGCGTGATGCCTGAGCGCCGCACCGCCGTCGTCACCGCCCGCGTAACGGCGACCGAGTCCGCCGACTGGCGGGCCAAGGCGAAGGCCGCCGGCGTGCCCCTGTCGGCGCTGATCCGGCGGGCGATGGCTCGCACGCGGACGTGGACCGCCCGCGCGGCCGAGGTCGAGCGCGAGCGCACCCGACAGGTCTCGCGGATCGGGAACAACCTGAACCAGATCGCGCGGTGGGCCAATCGCCACAAGGGGGCGGCCGAGGCCGTAGAGGTCCTTGCCCGCCTCGTCTCCATCGAGCGGGCGCTTACGGCGCTGGCCCGCTTCGAGCGCCCGGACGACGATGCACATTAAGTTTCTCCCGCACGGGACCGGGTCGGCGCGCGCTGCGGCCAAATACCTCCTCGGGGAGCAGGACGCGTCCGGGAAGCCGCGCGAGGGCGTCGAGGTGCTGCGGGGGAACCCGGACATGGTGGCGGCGGTCGCCGATTCGCTGGAGTTCGAGCACAGGTACACGTCCGGCGTGATCGCCTGGGCGCCGGACGACCTCCCCACCGACGAACAGATCGAAGCCGTCCTCGACGAATTCGAGAAGACGGCCTGGGCGGGGCTGGAGCCCGACCACTACGCCTGGGCGGCGGTGCTGCACCGTGAGGAGGGTGGGGGCGCCCATGTCCACGTCCTTGCGGCGCGATGCGACCTGGAGACCGGCCGGAGCCTGAACATTGCCCCTCCGGGCTGGCGGAGGACCTTCGATCCGCTCCGCGACGCCTTCAACCACGAGCACGGCTGGGGCCGTCCCGACGATCCGGCCAGGGCCAGAGTGCAGCAGCCGGGCCACCGCGCCTACATCGAGGCGGCGCAGCTGCGAACCGGACTCCGGCTCGAAGCCTCACCCCGCGACCTGATCCGGGACTACCTCCTCCAGCGTGTCGAGCACGGCATGGTGAGCAACCGTGCCGATGTCGTCTCCGCGCTGGCGGAGGCGGGCCTCGAAGTGCCGCGCCAAGGCAAGGGCTATCGTGCGCCGTGGAAAGGCGCGTTTTCCTAGTGGGTGCGAATCCCACCCGGCAACTGTCGCTCCGGCTGGTAGCGGCCAGGGCGGTTCATGGAGGCAACGACATGGGCTGAAGCACTCTGGAGAGAAGGGCCGCCATGGGCGGCTCAGCGACCATGCAGGCCGGAACGCGAGTGAACGCCGAGCAGGCCCCGAAACGCCTAATGCGGAAGCCGACCCTTCGGTAGTCAGGGGAAGGCCGACGGCTGGCCGGGAAGAGAGCGACAAGCGCACTGGCCGGTTTCCGCCGGGGTAATGGCGCTGGCATGCATGGAAGATGGAAAGCGCAGCAACACGGGAAGCCCTGCCGGTGCCGAGCACGCGGCAACCGGAACCCCGCGAGGGGCAGGCCGGGCCGGCAGGGTGGCGGATGGGTCCGCAGTACCGGAGACGCGGGGTAATGCCCGCCGAGGGAAGGGACCCTGAGTCGGGAGCGGTACGGAACGGAGGCAGGGACATGACCACTGGCGGGAGCCTAACAGGGTCGGCGAGCGTTCGGAAACTCCAGACCGTGCTACATGCGAAAGCGAAGGAAGAACCTGGACGGCGCTTCCACGCCCTTGCCGACAAGGTATGGCGGGAGGACTTCCTGCTGACGGCATGGGAGATGGTCCGGCGCAACGGCGGAGCGGCTGGAGTCGATGGTGTGACGGTCGCGGATGTCGAAGCGTACGGAGTGGAGCGCTGGATCGGGGAACTGTCGCGGGAACTGAGGGAGGGCGCCTACAAGCCGAGTGCGGTGAGACAGGTGCTGATCCCGAAGAAACAACCGGGGAAGTTCCGTCCGTTGGGCATCCCATGCCTGAGGGACCGGGTTGCGCAGACGTCGGCCATGTTGGTGCTTGGGCCGATCTTCGAGGCGGACCTGGAGCCGGAACAGTACGGATACCGGCCGGGACGGAGCGCCAAGGACGCGGTCGAGCGGATACACCGCTTGGTGAACCATGGCCGCAACGAAGTGGTCGATGCGGACCTCTCCAACTACTTCGGTGAGATACCGCACGCCGAGTTGATGAAGAGCATCGCGCGGCGCGTGAGCGACGGGCGGATGCTTGGACTCGTCAAGGCGTGGCTGGAAATGCCGGTGGTGGAGCAGGACGGGGAGGGAGGCACTCGCCGCACGAACCGGGCGCGAAGAGAACGGAAGGGAACCCCGCAAGGGGCTCCGATCTCGCCGCTGCTGAGCAACATCTACATGCGGCGGTTCATCCTTGGCTGGAAGGTGCTGGGCTACGCCCGGCGATTCGGCGCGGAGATCGTGAACTATGCGGACGACTTCTGTGTGCTCGGCAAGGCCCCGGCGGCGGAGATGCTGGCGGCGGTCAACCGGCTCATGGACAGGCTGAAGCTGCCGGTCAACGCGCGGAAGACCCGATGCCTCCGATGCCCCGAGGAGCCCATCGAGTTCCTCGGGTACCGCATCGGCTGGAACTATCGCCCAATGGACGGAAGCCGGTACATCGGGACCCGGCCCAGCAAGGCGAGCGTTCAAAGCATCTGCCGCAGGATCAGCGAGCAAACGGACCGGGTGTACGTGGGACGGTCCGCCGAGGAAGTCGTAGAGCGTCTCAACCGGCTGATGTCCGGATGGGCGAACTACTTCGACCTCGGGCAGGTCAGCCCGGCCTACAAGGCTGTGGACAGGCACGCGACCCGGCGGCTGCGACAGTGGTTCCGGCGGAAACACAAGGGACGGTCGAGAAGCTACGTGCGCTTCCCCGACGAATGGCTGCGGGACCACTGCGGCCTGACGTGTCTTGGGCCAACGACCGGAGACCTTCCGTGGGCGAACGCATGATCCCGGCTGAGAGCCGGATGCGGGAAATCCGCACGTCCGGTTCGACGAGCGGGGGAGTGGAAACGGACCGCATGGGAGCCGGACTGAGCACCAAGCGAAAGCGCGGACAAGAAGCACCGGACCCTACCCGGCACCGCGCCACCCCCCGACTCCACTGACGGCGATGAACCCCGAGACCGGGGACCGCTGGCGGCTGAAGGGACGGCTGTACGCCTTTGACTTCCATCCTGAACGATTCCACCGGGCGGAGGAGGCGGCGGCTGGAGAGCGCACGAAGGGAGATCCGGGAGTTGACCGCGAGCGAGCTCGCGCGGCCCGCCGAAAACTCGCGGCGCGCCGTGAGGAACGCGCTGCGTACCATCGAGCGCGATACGGAGGAAGCGACCGGGCGGATGGGCGCGTTGCCGCCGAGGACTTGGCCAAAGCCGCTGATCGTCGGCCTGAGCCTCTCGCTCGGCATCTCCGCCGGAAGCTGGGCGACGATGCGGTGGTTGTCGAGCAGCATACGAGCCCGGACCGAGTCGGTAGCCGAATCGGACTTCGACATCGAGGAGACCCGACAGACGCTCGCGCGGATGGAGGTGAGCATTTGGCGGATCGCATTTCTGAAGATGAAGGGAGAACAGGCCGTGGTGCTGTCGGCGGCGACGCTGGACAAACCGCGCTGGACCTGGCGCGAGCGGCTTGCCGCAAAGCTGTCAAGAGAGTGAGGAAGCTGTATGACCGAACTAGAGGGCCAGTTGACCGAGGCCTTGAAGACGTAGGCCGCGCAGTCCGAGACGGAACGGCGGCGGCAATCCGAACGGGTCGAAGCCTTGCGGCGGCAAGTCGAGCGGCAGACCGAGGAGAACGCCACCTTGAGGCGGCAAATCGAGCGGCTCGACGAGCAAGTGACAGGCTTGACCGAGTATTACGGGACATCTGGCGGCGCGAGACCGCGCGGCAGCGGCTGGTGATAAGGCCGCCGACGCCCGGGCCGGACCGCGATGCCGGTCCGAGCCGCTGATGGTCCACGGCTCGAAGTCCCCACCAAGCCGAAATCGACCCTACCCATACCCCTCGGAGACCCGAGATCGTCGATCCTGCGCGATCCTAGAGCCCGTAGATACCCCGAAACACCTCCGTAGCCTCTCCTGGGAGTCCTCTTCGCCTCCTGTGGCCTCTGGATTACCCGCACTCGGTCCCCGAGAGCGACCCGCACAACCGGACCGCACGACCGCCTGAACGGCCCCGGATGGAGCCATGTCTCGATCGGGGGCATTCTTGGGGGCAACTTGAACTGCCCACCCGCAGTTTAGCTAATTCTAACAATGACTTAGGGCTACTATAGATAGGCCGGGAGCGACCCCTGGAAGGCAGGGACGAGGGTGTGAATCCACACTCGTCGCTAAGCCGCACCAAGCCCTCGGGGCGGGGGGTCGCTCCCGACCCCACCCGAACGGCCCGTTCGGCAACGGGCGGCCGGATGGCCGCGCCGCAAGGCGTTGCCTTCCCTGCGGATGGGTGGCAAGGCCCGTGTGACTTCCGAGAGTTCCAAAGTGTGAATCGACCCCCCGCGTCGATTTCACGCTCCAGCACGGCGTAACCGGGAGCGCCGACGGTGCCGACGAACACCCCCCGCTCCCCCGTATCCGTCATCGCCGCCGTGGTCCGCCCGAGGCCTGCCGGCATGGGGTCGGCCCGACCGGTCGGGCGATCTACTACCATGCACTACGCATTCCGGCGTGTTCGGGTTTCGGGCGGATCGCCGAGGGTCTTGCTCAGGACTTGCTCCAACGACGCGCCGTATCCTTCAAGGCGACTGTCGAGGCCGTGGAGACCGTCGCCTCCTTGGTCGCCATCGTTCGCCACCATACAATGGGGCGTACGCACCGGAACACATTAGAGCCGATCTTCACCCGCCCGCTCGGGTTCGCGAGCGTCGGATCCCGAGCACGCTTGACCGCCCGAAGGCCAGTTCGGCCCCACAACCGCCCGGAAGGCACGCCCGCCAGACTTCATGGATCCGCACCCCCTGGACTTCACCGGAGATCCCGAGCGCCTCTCCCTGTTCGTCGAACACCTACGCCTCAAGCACGGCTATCAGTTCAACCCGGCCTTCGCGAGCGAGATCTCCCGGATCCATCCGCTGCCTCACCAGCGCATCGCGGTCTACCACCACATGCTAGGAGAGGATCCGCTGCGCTTTCTGCTGGCCGACGACGCGGGTGCGGGCAAGACAATCATGACCGGACTATACGTCCGGGAGATGCTCATGCGGCGACGGATAAGGCGAGTACTCATCGTCCCGCCCGCAGGGCTCGTGGGCAATTGGGAGCGGGAGCTCAGCACGCTTTTCCGTCTCCAATTCCGCATCGTCTCCGGGCCGGACACGCGAACGGGCAACCCGTTCTCGGGACCGGACGGGGATCTCGCGATCGTATCGGTGGATACGCTTTGGGGGGAGTCCGCGTTCGCAGCCTTGGCCGATCCAGAGACGGTTCCGTACGACCTCGTCGTCTTCGACGAGGCCCACAAGCTGAGCGCATCCGCCGAGCGTGGGCGCGTGCGCAAGACGCAGCGCTACAAGCTCGCCGAAGCGCTCGCCGGGTGCCCGCCCTCGTCGGAGTACCGCGCGCTCGCGTGGTCGGCCCGCAATCTGTTGCTCCTGACAGCCACGCCCCACATGGGAAAGGACTCTCCCTACCACCATCTGTGGCGACTGCTCGACCACCTGGTCTTCGGGGCCGAGGAGGCGTTCAGAAAGGTCTCGCCCGCCACCCGAGCCCGGCATTTCATCCGCCGCACGAAGGAAGAGATGGTCGATTTCGATGGCAGGCCGATTTTTCGCGAACGGCATTGCGACACCTTCGGGTACGACCTCACGCTTGGAGCGGATGGCGAACGGGCACTCTACGACCGGACCACTTCGTACCTGCTGCACACCTACAACCTTGCTTCGGGCAACCAACAGGCGGCGAGGCTCGCGATGGGCGTGTTCCAGCGCAGGTTGGCCAGTTCCACCTGGGCTCTCCTGAAGTCGTTCGAGCGCCGCATCGCGAAGCTGGGCCAGGTGGCCGACGACCTCGAAGTCGGCCGGGTCGGCCTCGGGGACCTCCGGAGCGCGCAGGGCGCTCTGACCGCGATGTACAGCGCGGACTACTTCGACGAGCATGACGCATCCGACGACCTCGACGACGACACCCTCCGCGAGAAGAGCGCCGAATACGAGGAATCCGTGCTTGGAGCCGTCGTCGCCGTCACGGCCGAGGAACTCCGCGGGGAGATTCGGACTTTGGAGGATCTGAGCGTACACGCACGGCGGCTCGTCGCATCGGGCTACGAATCGAAGTTCGAGCGGTTGCGCGAAGTGCTGGAGCACCCGGACCAAGCCGGGGAGAAATGGCTTGTCTTCAGCGAGCACCGCGACACCGTCGAGTACATCGTCGAGCGTCTGGAAGGACTTGGGTACGCGGGGCTGGTGGCCTCGATTCACGGCGGGATGGCGTGGCAGGAACGGGAGGAGCAGGTCGAAAGGTTCCGCGATCCGGCGGGAGCGCGGTTTCTGGTGGCGACGGACGCCGCAGGGGAGGGCATCAACCTTCAGTTCTGTCGTCTGATGGTGAACTACGACATTCCTTGGAACCCGGCCCGGTTGGAGCAGAGGATGGGGCGCATCCACCGCTACGGCCAGAAACACGATGTGCGGATCGTGAATCTGGTGTCCGCTGACACGAGGGAGGGCCGGGTCCTCCAAGTGCTGCTCGAACGGCTGGACGCGATTCGCCGGGAGTTGCGCTCCGACAAGGTCTTCGACGTGATCGGGCGCCTCTTCGAGAACGAGTCGTTGACCGAGTACATGCGGGATGCGCTGAGCGACGAGGGCGAGCGGCGCTCCCGTGTCCGCCTTGAGACCGCGCTTACGGGGGGTGCCGTGAGCGGCATCGGCGCTCAAGAGCGGAAGCACTACGGCAGCGGGGGCGACGTGGCCCTCCGGCTACCCGCGATGCGGGGCGAATTGGACCGCGAACGGTATCTGCATCTGCTGCCCGCCCACGTGCGCCGGTTCGTCGAACGGGCCTGTCCTCTATTGGGGCTCCGGGTGCGCGGACATCTGGACGAATCGTTCTCGCTGGTGCCCGACCGCGCGGGCGCGCTCGATCCGCTGTTGCAGGGTCTGGAGACCTACCCGGCGGACGCCCGCGAGCGGCTCAGGGTGCGGCGGCCAGCGGCCAACGAGCGATGCGTCTGGCTCCATCCGGGCGAGCCGGTCTTCGACGCGATGTGCGCCGAGGTCGCAGCGCGCTGCCGGGAGGACGCCTTCCGGGGAGCGATCTTCGTCGATCCGCAAGCCGAGTCCCCCTGCCTGCTTCACCTTGGCGAGATCGGGGTGGACGAGGAACCGGCGGACACGGCAGTCCCGGCGCGGGAGACGCTGGCGCGCCAACTGGTGGTCCTCCGGCAGGACAAGGACGGGTCCGTGTCGAGGGTGTCGCCAGATGCGTTCGCGTTTCTCCAGAACGCCTCCCATGTCCCGCCCGGGGCCGTCCCGCTCGCCGCGATAGCCGCGAGGCTCCGCAGGGGCGCGGCCTCCCGTCTCGAGGAGGAAGCGGAGCGGCTGGGGAGCAAGCGCCGCGCCGCGCTCGAAGCGGAACTACCGGGGCGGCGCAAGCGGGTCGGAATCAACTTCAACCTGCGCCTAGCCGAACTGGCGAAGCGGCGCGGGACGCTGTCGAAGGATGAGCGGACCGGGCCGGACGAAATGGAAAAGGTCGTGCGGGACCAGAGGGAGCTTGCGGAGCAGCGCACGCTGGCCTTGCGGGACCTTGACGCCGCACCCGGCCGCGTCGTGCCGGGCGCCGTTCGGTTTCTGGCGCACGCCTTGGTTCTGCCGGCGACCGGTGACGAGGAGAGGGAAGCCTTCGACGCCGATGTCGAGAAGGTGGCCATGACGGTCGCCACCGAGTGGGAGCGGAGCCGGGGCGCGGCGGTGAAGGATGTATCGACCGTGCCGCTCGCCCGCGAAGCGGGGCTGGCGGACCACCCCGGCTTCGATCTGCTGGCGGTGGATGCCGACGGTGGGAAGCGCCTCATCGAGGTGAAGGGCCGGACAGGACGGGACGGAGTGTGGATGGAGGAGAACGAGTACCGGGCGGCCTGCAATCTCGCCACGGACTATTGGCTGTACGTCGTCCTGGATTGCGCCTCGTCCGTTCCGCGCCTGTCGCGGGTCAGGGATCCGTTCGCGAAGCTGTTGGCGAGGAAGACGACCCGGATGAGGATTTCGGCGTCGGAAGTGGAGAGCGCGGCCGAGGCCGAGGAACCATGATCGCCGCCGTGGCGCGACCAGCGACCGGAGGTTGCCACCGACCGGCGGCAGTATGAACAATTCAACCTGCCGAACCGCTCGTCTTCGAGCGACCAAGCGACTCCCGCGCCGCATGTCGGCGGATTCCCCGAGCAAACCCCATTCCAAGGTGCGATGACCCGCCTTTCAGAAACGACGATTCCCCTGCGGCAGATCTCACTCGACTCGGTCCACGAGAAGAACGTCCGCCACGGCCACATCTCGACGCTCCACATCTGGCCCGCGCGGCGGCCGCTCGCGGCCAGCCGCGCCATGCTCCTGGCGACCCTGTTGCCTGACCCCGGCGGCGCGGAGGAGCGCCGACGCCTTGGCGAGCGCATGGCCGGCCGTCTCGTTCCGAAGAAGCTCAGGGGCGGCGGGCGGGATCCGCACCTCAAGGAGACCGACGGGGGCATTCTGCACTGGGGATGCGAGGACGGCCTGGAACTCGGCCACCTCCGCGCGCGCGTCCGAGAAGCGTTCGACGGGCGGGTGCCCCGCGTCCTCGATCCCTTTGCCGGCGGCGGCGCGATTCCGCTGGAGGCCATGCGGCTCGGGTGCGAAACGTTTGCGGCGGACCTGAATCCCGTCGCGTGGTTCGTGCTCCGCTGCACACTCCACTACCCGCATCTGGTCGGTTCGGAGGAGAGACCGCTACCCTGCTTCGCCATCGCAGACCGAGAGTTCGCGACCGCCTTCGTCAAGTCGCGGGGTGCGAACACGCCCGCCCGCATTCGGAACGCGCTCGCCGGACTCGGCCACCGCGACGGGGGTGACGTGCAACTCGACACGGCCCTGGCCCCCGGAACGCCACCGGACGCGAGCTTGGCTTGGCACGTCCGGGCATGGGGTCTTAGGGTCCGCGACCGCGTGCGCCGGAAGCTGGCCGACAGATATCCCGTGTACGCCTACTTCGAGCCGCGCCGGCGAAAGGGCCGCCGGAGGAAGGCGGGGGGACCGCCGATCCGGTTCAAGCCCCGCGATCCGCGTCTTCTGATGCCCGACGGACAGGGACGCGTGTCCGTCGGAGCTTTGAACCGCGGGTACGATGCGAAGTACCTGGAGGACGACCGGAACCCCCGCTGGGTGGCCAAGCCGGTGGTCGCCTGCCTTTGGGCGCGCACGGCCGAGTGCGGAGGGTGCCGCTCCGAACTGCCCCTGCTGAAGACCCGGTGGCTTTGCAGGAAGGGCGGCCCGGTCAAGCGCGTCCTTCTGACCATGAAGGCGAACCCGGAGTCCCGCCGGGTCGACTTCGGGATCGAGTCGGATGTGCCGCCGCCGCCCGGCTCGGCGGCGCAGAAGCGCGCTCACGATCAGGAACTGGGTAAGGGCACCATGAGCCGGAGCGGGGCCGCGTGTCCCTGCTGCGGGGCGGTCACCAAGATGAGGGAGTTGCACGCGCAGGGGCGGTCGGGCCGACTGGGTGCCCGGATGGTCGCCGTGGTGATCGACGGCCAGCAGGGGAAGGAGTACCGGCTGCCGACCAACCGCGATTTCGCCGCATCGGCAGTGGACGCGGACGAGATTTCAGCGCTGGGAAGAGCGATTCCGTTCGGGTGGCCGGATGAACCCATTTCTTCAGTCCGTCCATCACCCAATGCTCGTGGTGCTTCCGGTTTGGTTCGGTACGGCATCGAAACTTGGGGCGAGCTCTTCACCGACCGGCAGTTGCTCGCGCTCGGCACGTTCCTGCGCGAGATCCGCGCAGTGCGCGAGGAGATTGCCGAGCACGGCTACCCGGAGGCGTGGCAAGAGGCGCTCACGGCGTACCTGGCACTGACCATAAGCCGTCTGGCGGATCGCGGCAGTTCCTTGGCTACTTGGATCAACGATCGAGAAACGATCCGCAGCACCTTTGCACGCTTCGCGCTTCCCATGGTCTGGGATTTCGCGGAATCGTCCCCCCTCGTGGATACGACGGGCGGTTTCATTCAAGCGGTCGATTGGGTTGCCAAGGTTGTCGACCATGCGCTCTCCGCCGCCTCCGAAAGCCCTCGACCGGAGATCGCGTTGCGAAGCGCTCTGGCTCCCCAGCCCGGCAGCCTCGACCTTGTCTGCACCGACCCGCCCTACTACGACGCGATCCCGTACTCAGACCTGATGGACTTCTTCCATGTCTGGCTCCGGCGGGCGCTTCACGGCCTCTCGCCCGAGATCGACGAAGTTTTCGGCGATCCCCTCGGTCCCAAGTGGGACCAAGATGAGGGCGACGGCGAGATCGTGGACCAGCCGGGGAGGTGGGAAGGTGACGCCTCCGCTTCCCGCAGCGCCTATGAGGACGGCATGTATCGAGCGTTCGTGCGCTCACACGAGAGCCTCCGAGACGACGGGCGCCTCGTGGTCGTCTTCGCGAACAAGAACCCGGACGCTTGGGAGACACTCGTCTCGGCGTTGATACGATCCAAGTTTGTTGTAACCAGTTCTTGGCCCATCCAGACCGAGATGGTGAACAAGGTGGCGGGAGGTGCCCGGCTCGCCTCATCCATCTGGCTCGTCTGCCGGAAGCGTCCCGCTACCCGACCCGGTTGGGAATCGAACGTGCTCAGCGAGATGCGCGGGAGGATCACCGGCAAGCTCCGGGAATTCTGGGACGCCGGGATCCGCGGCCCGGACTTCGTGTGGTCGGCCACCGGTCCCGCGCTTGAGGCATTCAGCCGATACCCGGTGGTCAAGCGCGGTGTGGGCGAAGGGGAAATGCAGGTCGGCGAATTCCTCGCAAGCGTCCGGCGCATGGTGGTCAGCTTCGTCGTGGGGCGGCTCCTGTCACAGAGCGACGGCACCGCCGGGGACCTCGACGAACTCACGACCTACTACCTCCTGCACCGGCACGACTTCGGGATGGACGGGGCGCCGGCCGGCGCGGTCATCCTCTACGCGATGTCGTGCAACTTCAAGGACGCCGACCTGCTCGGCCGTCACGACTTGCTGGTGCGCGGGCAGGCGAGCCGGGGCGACGACGATTCGGCCGGAGGATCGGACAGCGAATTCCGGCTGAAGCGCTGGAGCGAGCGCAAGGTCGGGGCGGGCGGAACAGGTGGAGGAACTGCCCCGCTCATCGACAGCCTCCATCGGACTATGCGGCTCTGGAGAAGGGGAGATCTGGCCCGGGTCAACGAGTTCCTGGACACGCGGGGGCTCAGGAAGAGCGAAGTGTTCGCGAGCGTCGTACAGGCCGTACTGGAGATGGCCGCGCCGGGGTCCGAAGAGAGATCCACTCTGGAGAAGCTCCAGAATCACCTTGGGAGAGGCAGGCCCTCGGGCCGGGTCCGCGAGGCCACGCTGTGGGATTAGCCGACTTGAGAGGCTTCCCGTGCATCCGGTAGATTACCTTGTGACCTGATCGAGATTGATTGCCCGCGATGCCGGTGGTGCCGCAAGGAGTTTGCAGATGGTAGCGAGAGAGGCCGTCCAGACGGCTAAGGAATACATCCTGGAAGTGTTCAACGAAGAAGGGATCGACCGTCTTGGGCTGGAGGAGTTGGAATTCAGGGTCGAGGACTCCACGTGGGAGGTCACGATCGGCTTCCGGCGTCATTGGAATTCCAGCCCGCCCCCCCCTCGATTCACTCTCCCTTCGTCCCCGCGCGAGGACCGGATCTACAAGACCGTCCGCATTAGCGAGGACGGGACGGTCATCGCAGTGAAGCACCGCGATGTCTCCATCCCGGCCTGAAGAAGCTCCTACGAGCGGCGTCTTCGTGGACGCCAACCTCTTGGTGCTGCTCGTCGCCGGGGTGCTGGATCCGGCTATCATCGCGAAGCACCGGCGGTTGCAGACGTTCGGCCCCGAAGACTTCGAGCGGGTGCGCGACATGGTCAGCGGCTTCGAGCGCGTTCTGGTCACGCCCAACACGCTGACGGAGGCGTCGAACCTGCTGGCTCAGCACCGGGAGCCGGAGAAATCCCGCCTGCTGGCGACTCTCCGCATCCTGATCGGCGAGAGCCATGAGGTCGTCGTGGCTAGCGCCGACGCGGCCGGGCACCCGTCCTTCCCCCGGCTCGGCCTGACCGACGCGGGGCTGCTGGGGCTCGTGTCGCGGGACGCGCCCCTCGTTACTGTGGACCTCGACCTCTACCTTGCCGCGTCGGCGGCGGATCCGTCGTCGGCCGTCAACTACCGTCATCTTCAGGAACGGCACAGCCGATCCAACTGACTCCAACCGCGACTCCGGAAACGTCATGCCGCCCGCTCCCACCCCTTGGCACAAGGTCGTAGCTCTTAAGGACGAGTTGCGTACCGGGGAGTTGTCGCTGTCGCAGTTCGCCGCCGATCTCCATGAGGTGGCGAGCCGGGCCAACCGGCGTCCCCTGTACGAGGACCCCGAGAAGTTCTTCGCGCTGACGTATCCCACGTTCGCGCTCCGCGACTTGGCCCGCGACGTGGCTGCGCGGCTGGCAGGACGGAGCGACAAGGCGGTCCGCCAGTTGGAGATGACGTACGGCGGCGGCAAGACCCACACGCTCGTCACCCTGCATCACCTCTTTTGCGATCCGGCCCGGCTCCCGGACCTCAAGACCGTCCGCGAATTCCGGAAGCACGCCGACGTGGAACTCCCCAAGGCGGCGACCGCTGCGCTTTGCTTCGACAAGATCGACGTGGAGAAGGGGCTCACGGACGTGCTCGGACCCGGCGGCGAGACCCGTGCGCTTCGGCACCCGTGGAACATCCTCGCGTTCCAATTGGCAGGGTCCGAGGGACTCCGGATCTTGCACGGCGGCGACCCCACCGATGAACGCGACACGGCTCCGGCGGAACCGCTTCTGGTCGATGTGATCGAACACCAGCAGACGGTCGATGGACGGGCGACGCTGATTCTTCTCGACGAGGTGATGATGTACGCCCGCGCGAAGGCCGCCCGGGACCGTTCCTGGGTGGGACAGCTTCAGAACTTCTTTCAGGCCCTCACGCAGGCGGTGGCCAAGGTGGACCGGGCCGCCATCGTCGCCTCCCTGCTCGCGACCGACCCGGCGAAGACGGGCGACGAGCTTGGAAAGGCGGTGCTCCGGGATCTGGCCAACATTTTTCAGCGCCAGCGCGAAGAGGGGATCCAGCCGGTCCAGAAGGAAGACGTGGCGGAGGTGCTGCGGCGCCGGTTCTTCGAGCCCAAGAGCATCGAGGATCCCGCTTCGTTCCGCCCGCACGTCATCGGCGTCGTCAAGGGCATCGCCAAGATCGACGAGACCACGAAACGCGAACAGAAACGGGCGGAGAAACGCTTTCTGGCGAGCTTCCCCTTCCACCCCGACCTGACGGACGTGTTCTACACGCGTTGGACAGAGATCGAGGGATTCCAGCGTACGCGAGGCATCCTGCGGACGCTGGCCATCGCACTCCGCGATGCGGAAGGACGGGGCGACCCGAGCCCGCTGGTCGGGCCGTCCGTCCTGTTGAACCGGGCGGAGGCGAGCACCGTGTCCGAGGCGGTCAGGGAACTGGCCGGGATCGCGACCAAGGACACGGTGAAGGGGAGAAGAACGGAATGGGTGCCGCTCTTGGAGAAGGAGATGGAGATCGCCCGCGAGGCTCAGGACGAGGTTCCTTCTCTCGGCGCTTCTCGGGAGTTGGAACAGGCGGTCGCGGCCGTCTTCCTCCATTCGCAGCCGGTCGGACGGAAGGCGAGAACCAACGAGTTGCTGAGGCTCGTGGGCGGTGCCGGACCCGACGCAATCGAGTTGCGGAAGGGACTCCGGCGGTGGCGCGACACTTCTTGGTTCCTGGACGACGAGGACGAGGACGCCCACGTCGAAGACGCACACAGCCTGCCCGGGACATGGCGTCTCGGCAATGCGCCCAACCTGCGCCAGATGCACGACCAGTCGTGCCAAGACCGGGTGAGCGCCGAAGCCGTGGATGAACGCCTCAGAACCGCAATCGGCAAGACGGGAAGCCTCTGGAGCGGAGCCCAACCCGCCGGCGCCACCGTCCACAAGCTCCCCCGTTCTCCCCGCGACATGGGAGACACGGTGCAGTTTCGCTTCGCGATCCGGCCCGGAGGCCGCTTCCTCATCCGGGAAGCCTAGCAAGGTGGCCCGGAACTTCCTCGACCATACCACCGGCCCCGACAGTCCTCGGGTGTACCGCAACGCCGTGGTGTTGGCCGTGCCGTCGCCCGAAGGGGTGGACGCAGCGCGCAGCAAGACCCGAAGCCTCCTCGGCTGGCTGGACGTGCAGGCGCAACTCGCCGCGCGCTCCATTGATCCCGTCCGCCGCGAGCGCCTGCGCCGCAACATCAGGCAAGCGGAGGCTGAGCTTCCCGGGGTGATCCGGCAGGCCTACGGAATCGTCGTGACCGTCAACGAACGGAACGAGGTCCATGCCTTCAAGCTGCCGGGGAGCGGCCAGCCGCTGTTCGAGGAGATCAAGAACCACGACAAGGCCCGGATCGTGGATACCCCCGTCAACCCGGAGGCTCTGCTGCCCGATGGCCCGTACCGGCTATGGGAAGAGAGGGACGACGCCCGTCTCGCCAGCCAGTTGAGCGAAGCGTTCGCCCGCTTCCCCCGGCTGCCGAAGGTGCTCAAGCCGGAGTTGGTCACCGGTACAGTCCTTGGGGGAGTGCGCAAGGGGCTGCTCGCGGCCCGGCTTAAGCGCCCCGACGGAAGTTTCCGGACTTGGTGGCAGGAGGACGTCGAGGCCGTGGCGGCGAACGACGACCAGTTGGAGATCGTGCTTCCCGAAAAGGCTCGGCTTGCCCGGCTGGACCACCGGCTTCTGAGGCCCGGCACGTTGCCAGGGCTGTGGATCGGAGGCGGTGAGGACGCCTTCGAGCCCTTGGCCGTCAAGGCGCTACTGGAGTATTTCGCCGGGGATCATGTAGCGACGATCGCCAGAGACGGCTACGAGGACCACCTGCCGGTTCCCGCCTGCACCGGCGAAATCGTTCTGGAAGCGGTGGCCAACGCGGTGGCGGACGGAACGCTCTGGGTCACGAGCCCGCCAGCGACGGCGTGGAAGGAGCCGGTCCCCGCCGGCACGCTGAGCCCGAACGCCGATTTGCGTCCCCCTCCGCAGCCTGTGGCCGCCCAGGACCTCACCGAGGAGGCTTTGCGGCAGGCTTGGTCGGAGAACCGGACCAACGGTCTCGCGTTGACCCAGGCCCTCGGCCAGAAACACTCCGCGTTGGTCCCGTGGGGAGTCGTTCGCGAGGGAATCGCCGCTGCGGTCAGCGGCCGGTGGCTGGTCCGGGCGGAAGACAGCGGACCCATCGAATGCACCTACGACCAAGCCCACAACGTGATCCTTGAGAAGCCGAAGATCGGCCCGAGGCCCCCACCTGACCGACGGTCCGCACCCGTCGCCGTGGAACTGGATTCGACGCAGTTGCAGGACTTGGCCGATCGCCTGCCCGACCTCCTGGCCGCCATCGGTGCGGCCGAGTTGCTGTTCGGGATGCATGTGAGCGCAAGCGGCGAAGTCGCGGACGAAGAGCGCGAGCGAGTCAACGAGGTCCTCGGCGAAGTGCTACCGGGACTCAAGATCGTGGAGTGATCCGCGCCGTCCGGCGGTGGTGGGGTTTCCCGCCAACCGACCCCGTTTTTCCCGCTCTCGCGGCACGATCCAGCAAGGTCCAGCCCAACGGCAGGAGTGGCAGATCGTGCAGCCCCAGTTAGACTTACGTGATCTCCTGCCGGGATGTTGGCCGTTAGCCGTCCGCCTACGCGACAACCTGATCGTCCACGGCGACAACCTAGCCGCGCTGAAGTCCCTGCTGCCCACCTACCACGGCAAGGTGAAGTGCGTCTACATCGATCCGCCCTACAACACGGGCAACGAGGGCTGGGCCTACAACGACAACGTGAACTCGCCGCTCATGCGGGACTGGCTGGGCCGGGTGGTGGACCGCGACGACCTGACCCGCCACGACAAGTGGTGCTGCATGATGCTGCCGCGCCTGAAGCTCCTGCGCGAACTGCTCCGGGATGACGGGGCGATCTTCGTGTCCATCGACGACAACGAGGTGCATCATCTGCGGAGCCTGCTGGACGAGGTCTTCGGGGAGGAGAACTTCGTGGCTACGGTCATCTGGGAGAAGATCCATGCCCCGAAGAGCAGCGCGAAGTACTTCTCGGAGAACCACGACTTCGTGGTCGTCTACGCAAAACGAAAAGACTCGTTCAAGAGGAACCTCCTTCCAAGGACGGAGGAGGCCGACGAGCGGTACAGAAATCCCGACGATGATCCGCGCGGACCGTGGACATCCGACAACTTGTCGGCTCGTAATCCATACAGCAAAGGGATCTATGCGATCCGATGCCCCGGTGGTCGGCTGATACCGGGTCCACCGACTGGAAACTACTGGCGGCACTCGGAGGAAAAGTTCTGGGAACTCGACGCGGACAACCGCATTTGGTGGGGCGCTGATGGAAACAACACGCCTCGACTCAAGCGCTTCCTTGCCGATGTGCAGCCGGGCATGGTGCCCGAGACGATCTGGACATTCCGGGAAGTCAGCCACACTCAGGGTGCCAAGAAGACCCTTCTACAGGTCCTTCCCGACGACCTACCAGACTTCACGACCAAGCCGTTCGAGCTCATCCAGCGGATGGTCCTCCTGTCCACCGACCCCGACGCCATCGTCCTCGATTCCTTCGCGGGTTCCGGCACCACGGCCCACGCGGTCCTCGCGCAGAACCGGGAAGACGGCGGCAACCGGCGCTTCATCCTCGTCGAGTGTGAGGACTACGCCGACAGCATCACCGCTGAGCGCGTGCGGCGCGTCATTCAAGGGGTTCCGGGTGCCAAGGACGACGCTCTCAAGGCTGGCCTCGGGGGCACGTTCAGCTACTTCGAGCTTGGCCGTCCCATGCAGCAGGAGTCGCTCCTCGACGGCTCCCACTTGCCTTCCTGGGAGAAGCTCGCGGGATACATCTTCTTCACCGCGACCGGGCAGGAGTTCGACCCAGCCGAAACCAACCCGGACACCGGGTTCGTCGGGCGCACCGAGTCCCACGATGTCTTCCTGTTCTACCAACCGGATGTCGAGACGCTCAAGAGTCTCGCGCTCTCGCTGGCCGAGGCCCGCGCCCTGCCGGATGGGGGATCGCGAAGGAGGCTCGTCTTCGCGCCGACGAAGTACCTCGACCGCGATTTCCTTCACCAGTACCGGATCGATTTCCAGCAGTTGCCCTTCCAAATCTACGAAGCGATCGACAGGCTGGAACGATGATCCTGAAGGAATACCAGAAGCGTACGGTCGCGACGGTCCGCGGCTTCGTCGCGGAGTTGGCGAAGTGGCGGGCGGAGGACGCGGAGGCGCGGAAACACAACCCGAACTGGGGTTCGGACTGGGTGGAACGGGCATGGGGCAGGACGGTATCCGGACGGTCGTACCACGCCCGCCGGAACGGGCTCGGCGAGCACCTTCCGGCCTTCTGCCTCAAGATTCCGACCGGGGGCGGCAAGACGCTGCTTGCGACTAGGGTGATCGATCTCGTGAACGCCCAGTTCCGGCAGAGTCGGCGTGGGCTGGTGCTTTGGATCGTGCCCACGACGCAGATCTACAACCAGACGCTCAAGGCCCTCAAGGACCGCGACCACCCCTACCGCCAGCAACTCGACCTGTCGTCGGGCCAGCGCACGCGCATCTTCGAGAAGACCACGGCGTTCGGCCTGCGCGATGTCGCCGAGAACCTCTGCGTTCTTCTGCTCATGCTCCCATCGGCCAACCGGAAGACGAAGGACACCCTCCGGATGTTCCGCGACAGCGGAGGCTTCGACCGGTTCTTTCCCCCGGACGACGATCCGACCGCGCACGCCAAGATGCTGGAGGAATACCCCAATCTCGACACCTTCGAGCAAACGGCGGGGTTCTGGGGCCGCTACATCAAGACATCGCTCGGAAACACGGTGCGGCTGCTGCGGCCGCTCATCATCCTCGACGAGGGACACAAGGCGTACAGCGCCAACGCGAAGGCGACGCTCGAAGGATTCAATCCCTGCATGATCGTCGAGCTTTCGGCCACCCCGGCCAAGGGCGCGAACGTGCTCGTCGAGATACTGGGCCGGGAACTCAACGCCGAGGAGATGATCAAGCTCGACCTCCACATCCGGAACAAGGCTGGTGGCGACTGGCGCGGCACGCTGCTGGAGTCGGTCGAACACCGCGAAGCCCTTGAGGCCGAGGCACGGCTTCACGAAGCCGAGTCCGGCACCTACATCCGGCCCATCTGCGTGATTCAGGTGGAGCGAACCGGCAAGCAGCAGAGGAAGCCGGGGTACGTTCACACCGACGACGTGCGCGAATACCTGCTCCAGCACCCGGGAATCGCGCCGGAGCACATCGCGGTCAAGACCAGTACGAAGGACGAACTGAAGGAGGTGGACGACGTTGGCGGTCTGCTGTCACGGGATTGTCCGATCCGCTTCATCATCACCAAGCAGGCGCTCCAAGAGGGCTGGGACTGTCCGTTCGCCTACGTCCTCACGATCCTCACCAACCCGATGTCGAAGACGGGGATCACCCAGCTTGTCGGCCGGATTCTGCGGCAGCCTTACGCGAGCAAGACGGGTGTGGCGCTGCTTGACGAGAGCTACGTGTTCTGCTTCAGCCGTCGCGGAAACGAACTGCTGAAAGAGGTCAGGAAGGGGTTCGGGCTGGAGGGATTGCAGGGCTTGGAAGGAAGGGTCGTCTCCGATGACGGCCCGGTCCGGCCGCCGGAGAAACTGACGACGCGGCAACGGACGCGGTATCGGTCAGCCGCACGGGATCTCGTCCTGCCCGCCTTCATGATCCGGGACAAGAACGGATGGCGTCTGGTCCGCTACGAGGCGGACATCCTTTCGCGCGTGCGCTGGGACGACATCGACCTCTCGGGGCTACACGATCTGGAGTTGGGCGAGGGGAGCGCAGGAGACACCCTAGTGGTGACCAACCTTGCTGGCGACATGCCCGTTCCGGGGCGGGAGGCCGTGAACGGCGACGATGCGGAAACCGCCGAACCCCCCGGGGCTGGCGACTCCGGCAACGGCGGCGATCCGGTGGACTATTTCTTCGCCGCCAGCCACCTGCTGGATTTGGTTCCGAACCCTTGGCAGGGACGCGATCTGGCTCGGCGCGCCTTCGATGCCCTGCTCGAACGCTACCCGGCGGATCGCGTGGCGGCCAATCACGTCTTCGTGCTCGAAGAGTTACGGCGGCGGGTCGAGAGAGAACGCGACCGCTTGTCGCGAGAGGTCTTTCGCAGCCTCTTGGAGTCTGGAAGGATGCGTTTTCTGGTCGTGGCGGACGATCTCAAGTTCAATCGTCTGCCCGAGAAGATTGAGGCTCCGAAGTCAAAGCGGGCGAATCGCGAGGACGGCAGCCCCTACCAGCGCAACCTCTTCGACATCACCACGGAGGACGACCTCAACCAGTTCGAGAACAAGGTCGCGACCTACTTGGACCAGCAGGCGCGGCTCTTCTTCTGGTACCGCAACCGCTCCCGCAAGGACTACTATGTGCAGGGGTGGAAGCCACGCCGGATCTACGCCGACTTCATCGTGACGCTACGGGATGGAGAGCCCGAGACGGACGACAGCTTCCACCGGGTCTTCGTGGTCGAGACCAAGGGCGTCCACCTGAAGGATTCGGAGGACACCAAATACAAGCGATCCGTCTTCGACATCTGCGGCGAGCACGCCCGCAAGGCCGATTGGGCTGATTTCGTGCCCGCCATGCGGAGCAAGGTGATGCGCTTCGAGGTCGTGGACGAGGACGAGTGGCAGGCGCGGTTGAACGGATTGTTGTTTCGAGAAGGCGCTTGAAGGAGGCGCATCCGCAAACCGACGGCATCTGCGTCGCTCACAGGAGTAGGCCAAGCCTGGAAGACGATTGCCGGCGTCGGTTCGTGCGGCTGCGCATGAGTCTCGTCGGGGAGTGACGATGTGGGGTTCCCACCCAAGTCACCTCTACACCAGAGGCCAAAGATGTCGCAGAGGAGGCCGGGGAAGCGAACCTCTGGATGAACTTCGATTCGGTCAACCTGTTCCATCCTGACCCAATCCACCTGTGTGCGATCATGGTCTTGAACCAACAGCCAGTTCGCAAAGCTCCGTAAAACATACCTCTCTGACCAAGCCGATCCAGCCGTGTCGGCTGAGTGGATCTGCACGTAAGCCTTGGGCATGGTGCGCGCATCAACCCTATCGAGTGACCAATACCCGAAAGTGAAGAACAGAAGCACCAGCACCGGTGCCAACCTGACGAGGAACAACACACTGCGCGGAGGAGTCAGTTGCGGATGATCTGTAATCCAATCCACCAAGACCATCCAGGAGATGATTGCCGAAATCGCGAGTAGCGCCGGGCTCCCTCCGATGAGAAGCCAAAGAATGAACATCGCGACCGCGACCAAGACGTGGGCTTTCCTCTTGCTCTTGGTCCACCGGGGCTTGGTCGGAAGGGAACTGGAAACGGCTTCGGGTAACGCCTCAAGGACCGACCGGACGAGAATCAGCCGGTGCAGAACGGCCAGCGTCATGAGTATTACGTATCTCGGTGCCCACTCCAGCCAACTACCAAGGTGGTCTGCGAGGGAGGTTGGCGCATCCGCCATGCTGATACCGAGAGCGGACAAGAAGCCCCAATCGTAGGTGACCGACAGGACCAGGGTGAGCGATCCAACAACAGCCGTGAGCGCCGTTAGCTCTTCGAGTGTCAGGCGACGCTCATTCCTCTCGCTACCATCCTCCTGCAGACGCTGGTCCTCAGTCATCCCGTCCCGCGCCGCATCGCCATCAGCGTCGGCAACTCCTTCGCCATCTGGCTCCTCTCGTTCATCGGCCTTTCGTTCAGTTGGATCTCCTCGGCGATCCTCTCCAGAATCGCGTTGCGCTGCCCGAGCAGGTCCTGCGCTCGCCGATGGCGTGGCCTGCTCGTCTGCATGGCCGAGAGCCTGTCCTGATTCCATGATGCGGGGCTCGCCCGAAGCGTAGCGACGATGGACATGCACGGGATTGTCCTCCTCTCTGGCAGATCGGATCTTGGCTTCCGGAGGGAATCTAGCAGGTCGTCTAGGAGATTCGGATGATCTCGGCGGAGCGATCCTTTTCCCCCGACCGCTCCTTGCCGGAACAGCGACTGCTGTGCAGTATGGGACGGTCCCCTAGACCTCGGAAGCGACGAGAGAGTCTCTGGTTTCCAGAACGCCTCGAATCCCCTCGGTTTCGTACGGGTCGGTTTCCCTCGATTTCCCGTCAAACGATTCCGGTTTTCCGGTCATTCGGGCACGGTCCAGCAGTGTCCAGCCCAAGGGCAGGAGTGGCGGATCGTGCAGCCCTGATTGAACTTACGCGATCTCCTGCCGTGATTTGAGCCTCGGACGTTCCGCATACCCCCGGTATAACCGCGGGGCTGGCGAGGGACTCCGCCCCTTCGATCCCCAACTGCCCCGCGCACCGGTGGATTGCGCGGGCGCGGGCGTCGCCCCCCTTTCCCCCGGGCCGGCGCTGGCCGATGGCTAGGCGCCGCCCGATCCTCGTCGCCGTCCGCCTCACGCCGGACGAGTCCGCCGACTGGCGGACCAAGGCGAAGGCCGCCGGAGTGCCGCTCTCTGCCCTGATCCGCCGGGCGATGGCGCGCACGCGGACATGGACGGTCCCTGCCGCCGAGGTCGAGCGCGAGCGGACGCGGCAGGTGTCCCGGATCGGGAACAACCTCAACCAGATCGCACGGTGGGCTAACACCCACAAGGGGGCGGTCGAGGCCGTGGAGGTGATCGGCCACCTCATCGCCATCAAGCGGGAGGTCGCGTCGCTGACTCTCACGGAGCGCACGGACACGGATGCTGGTTAGGTTCCTCGCCCACGGGACCGGATCGGCGCGGGGCGCGGCCAACTACCTCCTCGGGGAGCGGGACGCGGCCGGGAAGACGCGCGAAGGCGTCGAGGTTCTGAGGGGAGACCCGAACGAAGTGGCCGCCTTGGCCGACACGCTGGAGTTCGAGCACAGGTACACCTCCGGCCTGCTCGCGTGGGCGCCGGAGGACAAGCCGACCGACGAACAGATCGAAGCGGTGCTGGACGCCTTCGAGGAAACGGCATGGGCCGGGCTCGAACCCGACCGCTACGCCTGGGCGGCCGTGCTCCACCGTGAGGAGGGCGGTGGCGCTCACGTCCATGTTCTCGCCGCACGTTGCGACCTGGAGACCGGCCGCAGCCTCAACATCGCGCCACCGGGCTGGGAGAAGACCTTCGGCCCCCTCCGGGACGCCTTCAACCACGAACACGGCTGGGCTCGACCGGACGACCCGGCGCGGGCCAGGGTGGAGCAACCCGGCCACCGCGCCTACATCGAGGCGGCGCGGCTGAGGGCCGGGCTCCGGCTCGAAGCATCGCCGCGCGACCTGATCCGGGACTACCTCCTCCAGCGCGTCGAGCACGGCGTGGTCCGGAATCGTGCCGATGTCGTCTTCGCGCTGCGGGAGGCGGGGCTCGAAGTGCCGCGCCAGGGCGAACACTACCTCACCGCGCTCGATCCCGAGACCGGGGACCGTTGGCGGCTGAAAGGAGGACTGTATGGAGAGAACTTCGACCGCGAACGATTTGACCGACCGGCTGCGGAAACGGCTGGAGAGCGAGCGCAGGGAGATCGAGGAGTTGACCGCGAGCGAGCTGAAGCGGCTCGCCGAGAACTCGCGGCGCGTCGCGAGGAACGCGCTCAGTACAATCGAGCGCGATACGGAGGAGGCGACCGGGAGGATGCGCGAGTTGCTGGCCAAGGCGTGGCTCCGGCCACTGATCGTCGGCCTGAGTCTTTGGCTGGGTTTCTTCGGCGGAAGCTGGGCGACGATGCGCTGGTTGGGGTGGAGCATCCACGACCGGATCGAGACGCTGGCGACGGCGAACGCGCGAATCGAGGAGGCGCACGAGACGCTGGCGGAACTGGAGGCGGACACCTGGGGGATCGCGCTCCGGGAGATCGAGGGGGAACGATACGTGGTGCTGCCATTCGGGACACTGGCGGACCCGGGCTGGGAGGTTCGCGACCGTCCGGCCGTGAAGCTGTCGAACAGGTAAAGGAGCTTTATGAGCGAGTTGGAACGGCAGTTGACGGAGGCCTTGAAGAGGTTGTCCGAGCAGTACGCGAAGGAACAGCGGCGGCGCTCCGGGCAGATCGAAGCCTTGCACGAGTACGCCGAAGTCTTGCGAGAATACGTCGAAGCCTTGAGGCAGCACGCCGAGCGGCAGAGAGAGGAGAGCGAAGCCTTGCGGACGCGGATCGAGCGGCTGGGCGGGCAAGTGGAACGCTTGGCCGAGTGCTACGGAACGCTCGCCGCGACCTTGTGATGATGATCGCGGCGCTGAGGCGGCGCGGCCGGGACCGCGATCCCGGTCCGAGCCGCTGATGGCCTCCGGCAGGGCTGGATCTGGCGCGGGCGATGCCGCTCCGCGAGGTTTCGGACGCGCAGATCGTGCGGTCCGTCGCGAGAGGAATCGAATGATGGCACGCACGAAACGTGACCGGCGCGCATACAGCGCCGGCGAATGGGGCCGGAACCGGGTGAGGGTCTTCCCCGACCCACGGACCGGCATCATACAGGTACAGTGGCGCGAGGGCGGGCGTAGGATCAGCCGGTCACTGAAGCACCGGGACTGGGACCGCGCCAAGAAGCAGGCCGACGAGATCGCCGCCGGACTCACCGAGACGGTGGCTGCGAAGACCTCGGACGCCGAGCCCGAGCCGCTCACCCTGGGGACGCTGTTTGACATTTACGGTGACGAGGTTACCCCCACCAAGAGCAGGCGGTCTCGGAACCACGACCGAGCCGCGATGAAGATGTTCCTCCGGTTCTTCGGCAAGCACCGAAAGGCCAAGACCCTCTCCCAACGCGATTGGGACCGCTTGATCCGGGCGCGTCGCGCAGGAAAAGTCGGCCCCACGGGCCGGAAGGTCTCCGACCGTACCGTCGAACGGGACCTCAAGCTACTGCTCGCAATCCTCAACTGGGCCGGGAAATCGCGAGACGAGGAGGGGAGGCTCCTCCTGGAGTCCAACCCGCTCCGGGGCCTCAAGCTGCCCAAGGAGAAGAACCCGACCCGTGTCCTGCTCACCGATGCCGAGTACGATGCACTGCTCAAGGTTGCCGGGGACATCGATTGGCGATTCCGGGTGGCGTTGGTACTGGCGCACGAAACCGGGCACCGCATCGGGGCCATCCGCCAGCTTCGCTGGTCCGATATCGACATGGAGGCCCGAACCATCCGGTGGCGCGGCGAGCATGAGAAGAATGGGTACGAGCACCGGACGCCGATGACCGTAGACGCACGGTGCATCCTCGAAGAAGCCCGAAGGCATCACCCCGGAATCGGGAATGCACCCGTGATGCCGGCGCCGAGGGATCCCTTCCGGTGCCTGGGTCAATCGCGGGCGCGAATCTGGTGGGACAGGGCGGAGAAGCTCGCGGGACTGGAGCCAAGGCTCCGACGCGGCTGGCACTCGCTGAGACGGAAGTTCGCGTCCGACCTCATGGACCTGCCCCTCAAGGTGCTCTGCGAACTCGGTGGCTGGAAGACGGCCGAAACCGTCCTCCAGTGCTATCAGAGGCCCGACGAGGACCGGCTCAGGAAGGCCATCGAGGAGTACCGGGGGGGCCGTTCCGCTGTCAATTGACATACATAATTGACATACATCGAGCAGCGGAATCGCGTAAGTTGTTGCAGTCCCCGTAGCTCAGATGGATAGAGCGACTGCCTCCTAAGCAGTAGGCCCCAGGTTCGAGTCCTGGCGGGGACATTTTGGGAGGCAGCGTCAGTCGCTGGGCCCATCGGACGTCATGGTTATGCGACAACTGTTCGTATAGGCATACACATCCGGGGAGACAATGTCCGTCGGTACCACCGGTCGCATCGCACTCTTCGCCGTCGCTGTGGCGGCGACGACTACGGCCTGCGAACCCTCCTCGCCGGGCGAACCCGCATCGCCGAACCAGGTTGAGGACAGCGCCGGTATCGTCATCGTCGAGAACGCCCACCCAGCGTCCGGTTCGCGCCTCGGCTGGCAGGTCAGCCCGGAGCCCAGCCTGTCGATCGGGACTGCGGAGGGCACCGGTGACTTCCAGCTTCATCGGATCGACGATGCGCTCAAGCTGAACGACGGGCGGATCGTAGTCGCCAACGGAGGATCTCATGAGCTCCTGGTCTTCGACGAGGCGGGCAACTACTTGACGGCGTGGGGACAGCGCGGCGATGGCCCCAGCGACTTCGGCGGGTCACCGGGTCACGATGGATTGAGCGCCGGTCTCTTTCGGATGGATCGTTGGCCGGGGGATTCGCTGGCGGTCTGTCACGGGGGACCGCCGGTGGGACCGAGGCACTTCGTGTCCGTCCTGGACACCCGGGGACGCCATGGTCGCAGACTCAATCTGGCCCGCGACGAAGTCGTACCTGTTTGCCGCGACCTGCTGCCGGGCGGAGCAATCCTGGCCAGTCGATCCCTCGGGCCATCCGCCCCTCACCCGCCCGAGGACCCGGAGAAGGGCCTCTACCGCCAGGAGTTGGAACTGTTCATCGTCTCGGGCGACGGCTCTTCCCGGGTATCGCTCGGTCCACACTCGGGCGCCGAGACCTTCTGGCACTGGGAAGACGCCATCTGGGACGGCACAGCTTTCACGATCATGCAACCGCCATTCCAAAAGTCGCTGGTGTGGGCAGTCTGGGGCGAACTCGTCGTCGTCGCCCCCACGGAACGCTACGAACTCAAGGCCTACCGGCAGGACGGGTCGCTGGCGCGGATCGTGCGGCGCGAAAACGACGTGCGAAGTCCCACGCAGGCCGATCTGGACGGCTACCGGACGGCCGAAGCCCCCGAGGGAGAGCTGACCAACTTCGCCCGCAACCGCCTGGCCGCCTGGAACGCCCTTCCACTCTCCGAGTCCTTCCCCGCCATCTCCGCTATCGAGGTGGATCTCTTCGACAACCTCTGGGTCCGCAAATACAACCTTCCCGGCGAGGAAGGCCAGGCTCTCTGGACCGTTTTCGACCCGGACGGCCTCGCTCTCGGATTCGTCGAGACACCTCCGGAACTGGTCATCTACGAGATCGGCGAGGACTACATCCTCGGCAAGGTCAGGGATGAGCTGGGGGTGGAATACGTGCAGGTCTGGGGGTTGGATCGCTCCGGTTAGTCGGGCAGTCACCGCAGGTTGTTCGGCCACCGCGCTCCGTCTCTCGCCGCATCAGGATCCCCTTGCGTTGAATACCCCATTGGGTTACCATGCTCCATGCAGACCGTGGCCGAGACACCAACCTTCACCCGCCAGGCCGACAAGGTGTTCACCGAGGACGAAAAACGCGAACTGATCGACTATCTGGCTGAACAATGGTGGCCAAGCTCGTAGACACGATCAAGTTTCAGGGAAGGCAGAGGAAATGAGCACGTTCGGAGAAGATTTGATTCAGTCCCTGAACGAAGCCCTGGCCCATTCGAAGGGCGAGGGTCCCGCCATCGTTCACGCCCCTATCTCTCCCCGCGAGGTTCGAATGCAGGCGGAACTGACTCAGGCCCAAATGGCGGCTCTGATGGGCATGAGTCTGTCCGGTTACCGGAAGTGGGAGCAGGGGAGGCGGCGTGTCAGCGGCCCGGCCGCGACGCTCCTGCGCATCATCAAGCACGACCCCAACGCGGTCAGGCAGGCACTGCTGGCATCGCCGTAACGGTTCGGGACCTCCCCTGGCGCGCAAGAAGTCGCCCCCTCACCAGCCCGCCGACAGCCGCAGATGGCCGCCGTCGAATGGCGCCCGCCCGAAGTTGTCCACGTCCCAGCTGACCCCGGCCGTCACCTCGAAGCCCGACCGGAACCGGTGGCCCGCTTCCGTGATCAGTCGCTGATTCTGCCCGGTGAGCCAGGGCGCCAGGTAGCCCGCATCGCGGTCCAGAAGGGCGTAGGCCAGGCGGCTCGTCCATCCCGCCTCCGGGTACCGGACCAGGGCCGCCCGGGCGAAAACCCCACGGTCACGGTGCTCGCGCGAAGCACCCCCTGTCGGCGAGCGCCATTCGGGCCGCCGCACCCGCTCCAGCTCCGTCTCGACCGCCCACGCCGGGTTCAGGCGGGTCCGTGCGCGGGCGCCCACGGTCACCGTCTGCTCGCGCAGAGTGAAGCCGATCCCGCTCGCGGGCGCCCGCCGCTCGGTGTCCGCCCTCGCCCATGTGCCGTACAGCGCCAACGTCACGCGCTCGAGTGGTGTGACCTGGAAGAGTGCTCCCAGGAACGCGACCTTTTCGAACTGGGTGAACGGCGCCCGATCGGCTGCCGGAAAGGTCACCTGTACCTCGCTTCTTCGGCTCGATCCCGCGTGCAACTCCGCTCGCCAGCGTGACGCCGCGGCCCTCAGGGTCGTGCGCGCGGCGAGGGGAGCCCCCGCGTAGTCGTAGTGGGCGTCCACCTCGTCCGCCCTCACTCCCAGGCCCTGGAAGATCGCTTCGTTGAAGGCGTCGAGCGCTGCGAGGCGCACCTCCAGTCCCCAGCTCCGGTCTTCCCTGTCTCTCCAGGAGCGTGCCAGCGCGACCTCCACGTCTGCGGACGGCTTGAAGAAGTGGACGCCGATCCCCACCTGCGCGGTCCACTGCGTCCCGAGCATGTCGTGCCAGCGCATGCCGACCCACGGGTAGTCGCGCCGTGCCGTGAGCGATCGCTCCCGGCGGTAGCGTGCCATCAGGTCAACGGGGCCGGAGACGTGGATCTTCTGGCGCCAGTCCAGGACGTTGAGGATGTGCGGATGGCTGATCGAGGCCCCGGCAACCCGAAAGCCGTTGGGCAGCTCGGCCCAGCGTGCGTCTTCGCCGGGATGGAAGAGGCTCCCGCGGATTTCCAGCTCGTACTCGTCGTGCAATTCAGGGTTGAACCGCTGGAAGATGCCCTCCTCCGCCAGACGACCGTAGTAGGCACCGTCGCGGTCGAGCAGGGACAGCCACACCTGATCCGCCCACGCAGCGAGAGTCGCGACAGCCGCCGAGTCGGTCTGGTCCGCAGGGGAAGTCTCGGACCGCTCTGCGTCCGACTGGGCGCGGAGGGACGGCACGGCGAGGAGGGAGACTACAGCTAGCAGGGCGGCCACACCCACTGCTTCCCAACCGGTGCCCTCTGAGGGGAGCCGTCCTCCTGGCTTCCTCATCTTGCTCCTCCCTCGCCAGGCCAAGCCCGACGGCAACTGCCGCGCCGCAGCCAGGGCCAAGCCGTCGTCCTGGCTGGCTGCCGCCAGGACAACACCTTGGCCTTGGGCGACCGAATCGGTCAAGCCGGACGGGAGCGGAACCGTCGCCTGGAGGCGCCCAAGTCCGCCCGACGCCGCGCTCACATACTCATGCGTCACGACCGGTTCTTGCGTCCAGACACCGATCCCGTGCTATTTGGGGGAGGTCTGCGAACCCATCAAGAGCGGCCGTCCAGAATGCTTCGCATATCGCACCTCCTCATTGCCGCAGCGCTTTCCGCAACGGCCGTCGGCTGCGGTGATACTGCATCGGACACGCCCGCCGCCGGCGGCAATGCCGAGCTCGGCGCAACCCCCCGCCCCATCACCACCGTCGATTCCGCGGGCGTGGAGATCGTCCAGGTTTCAGACGTCCACATGCTCGACCTGCCCGAGGTCGAGCTGCGACTGCTCCATTCCACCGCCGCGATTCCCGATCTCTTCTTCGAGTCGGTCATTGCGGCGGCGTTCCTGCCGGATTCGTCGCTGGTCATCGCCGACAGCCGGCTGTTCGAACTCACCTTCCTTGACCCCGGCGGGACGGTTCGCGCGCGCTCGGGCCAAGCGGGCGAGGGGCCGGGGGAGTACCTGGACATCACGCGAATCGCGGTCGGCCCGGATGGCGCGCCGTTCGTCTTTGACTGGCGGCAGCGCCGGCTCACCTTTCTGGACGCGCAGGGGACGGTGACCGACATCGTCCGGCTGGAGCAGGGAGCGGGACTCGGGGCGGCGGTTCCGCTGAGTCGGCTGAGGAGCGGAGAAGTGGTCGCGGCATTGGAGACGCGGCCGACACTTCCCCCGGGAATCCAGCGCGGTCCGGTCTTCCTCGTGCTCGCGAACGACGCGGGTGAGATTGCCGATACGCTCGGCCAGTGGGCGGGCAAGGAGCGCCATGTCGGCGACGACTGGAATCCCGTCGGGTTCGGCCTCACCGCGCTCTTTGCGGGACGCGGCGAACACGCGCTCGTCGGCACGAACGATTCGCTGAACCTCACGCTCTACCGGGGAGCCACCCCGGTCACCCGGATTCGCGGCGGGTATTCGGCGCGCATGGTCACGGCGGCAGAGAAGGAAGAGTGGACCGAGACCTTCCTGGGGGTCCTCCCCGAGCAAGTCCACGCGAGCTGGCGCCGGAGGCTGGAGCAGTCGACGGTGCGCGACACCTACCCGGCCTATGGGGCGATCAGTGTCGATGCGAACGGGCGGATCTGGATCGGCGACTACCCGAAGCTGGCCGACCAGACGCGCCGCTGGACGATTCTCGAGGCGGACGGGACGCCGGTCGGGACGCTCAGCCTCCCGGTGCTTCGGCCCATCTGGCTGGAGGATACGGTCGCCGTGACGGGCCAGCCCCACGAGGTACTGGATGTGGCGCACGGACGGATCGCAGTGCTGCGACGGGACGAACTGGGCGTAGAGTTCGTGGAGGTGTATGAGATGGCCAGGGCACCCGGTGCCTGACTACTGGGACACGCTGGCCCCGCATCATTGGCGCATCGAAAACAATTATCTGGATGTGGAGAGCGTGCGTCTGATTCTCGGCCACGTTCGCGAGCCCGTACTGGTCGTCGGTGCCGGGCAGGGGCTGATTGTCGAGGAGCTGCGGCGTCGAGGGCTGCGATGCGATGGCATCGATCTGAGCGCCAGGATGATGGAATACGCCAGGCGGCGAAGAGGTCTGACCCTGGTGCGCGCGAATGCGGCCGCGATGCCGTTCGTCGGCGGGGCCTATGAGACGGTCATCGTTGCCACCGGCGTCATCGACTTCATGGCCGATCTGCAGGAGATCGAGACGGTCATGCGCGAAGCGAACCGGATCGCTTCGGCCACGGGCAACGTCTTCGTCGCGTTCTACAGATTCAGTGCGGCACAGAAGCGCTTCCTGACCTCGCTCGCACTCCTGCTGGATGACACCCTGCGCGCACGGTCGGCGCTGATGCTGCATCGCGTCGGCTTCCGTGCACTGGTGGCGAGGGTTGCGAAGTCGGCCGGGATCAGCACGTTCCAGGCCGCCCTGCTGTGCATCCGCACGGGCCTTGAATCGACGAAGCAGGAACGCCGGGTAGCCCTCGCGATGCGGCGGGTGTTCGCTCAGACCAGGGATCCCGACGCCTTCATCGCAGCGATGCCGGAGACACAGCCGTACCGCGACAGGGCGGAAATCGGACGCCTGTTCGAAAGCCTGTCGATGCGAATCGGGGACTGGAGGGCATCAAGCAGCTGCTATCTGGTACGGGTGATCTCGAACCGCCCATTCTCGGCCGAGAACCGGATCGCGCCGGTGTCGAAAGCGCGGCCGAGCGCGCCGCTTCGGCTCAGTTCGTCCGGCGAGCCGACCGAGAAGCCGCCCGTGTCGTCGAGCAGCCAGACGCGGTCGGCAAGCTGAAGTGACAGGTCGAGGTCGTGGCTCGAGAGCAGAACGATCTGCCCCTTCTCCCTGGCCTGGGAACGCAGCAGGGCCATGATCTCGACGCGGCTCGGAAGATCGAGGAAGGCGGTGATCTCGTCGAGAACCATGAGGTGCGGGGTCTGGGCGAGCGCGCGGGCGATCATCACGCGTTGCCGCTCACCGTCGCTCAGATCGGTGAAGAAGCGGCGCAGGAGCGGCACGACACCGGTGACCTCGACCGCGTCGGTGATCGCGGCCCTGTCGTCGTCCGCCAGCCCACCCTGCCATCGGGTGAAGGGCTGCCGGGCGAGCGCAATGACGTCGTCGACACGGAGGCCCGGATTGAACTGCCGCTCCGTCAGCACAACGGCGATCCGGCGCGCACGCGTGGCCGGACGCATGGACGCGATGTCCTCGCCGTCGAGCAATGCGGTTCCGCTGAGCGCCGTTTGCAGCCCCGCGATTGTGCGCATGAGGGTCGATTTGCCCGACCCGTTGCGCCCGAGGATACAGATGAAGTCGCCAGGAACGGCCGCCAGATCGATACCGGACAGGACCACGCCCCGCGTGTTGCGGTAGCCCACGGCGAGGGATTGCAGATTCAGCATCAGCGCCACTGCCTCACGGCCGGCGAGAAGATCAGGATGAGGATGACGACCGGAGCGCCGACGATGGCGAGGATCGCGTTCAGGTGCAGGAAGTGCTGCTCCCAGGGCGCATGGATGATGGCGTCTCCGGCAAGGGAGAGCAGTGCGCCGCCGAGTGCGGCAAGCGGAAGGAGCGGAAGAATCCGCGCCGTTCCGGCCAGAGCGCGGGCGAAGTGGGGTGCTATGAGGCCGACGAAGCTCACCGGACCGCAGAACGCCACGACGGGCGCCACCAGAAGAACCGTTGCCGCGAGCACGGCATGCCTCAACGCCGTCACTCTGACGCCGAGGCTGCGTGCGTAGGTCTCGCCGAGAAGCAGCGAACTGAGCGGCTTGGCCGTCGCAACCGCGGCACAGGCGCCGGCGACGATCGGCAGCGCGAGCCACGGCAGAGCCTCGGGAGCGACGCCGGCAAAGCTGGCATCCTGCCATCCGCCATAGATGCGGCCGCCAGCCCGCGCGGCGAAGTGAAGCAGAACGCTCGTAAGGCCCTGGGAGGTGAACCCCAGCATGAGGCCGATCACGAGCAGCGTGATGGCTCCGACGCGGCGGCCGAGCGCGAGCATGCCGAGCGCCGCGACCGCGACACCCGCAGCGGCCGCGAGGATAATGCTGGGGCCCTCGAAGAAGGTCAGGAACGACACGGCCGCGGGATCCGCGAACGCAGCCCCGGTCACGGTGAGTGCGACCCCGAACTGGCCACCAGCGAGAAGGCCGAGGGACCACGCGTCGGCGACGGGGTTCCGGAAGAGCGCCTGCATCAGCACCCCCGCCATGCCGAGCGCACCGCCGGCGATGATCGCCGCAGCGACCCGTGGGAGGCGAATCTCGAGGACGATCTGGCGGGCGAGGTCGGACGACTGCATCCCCGCCAGCGCGCCGAGCGTGTCGGAAAGCGGCAGCGCGATCTGCCCGTAGGTCAGCGTCAGGAGGGAGAGGGCGGCAAGTGCGGCGATGAGGATAGCGCCACTGGTGCTGACTCGTGCCGACATGGCTCTACTCCCACGTTTCCCGTGCGAGGTAACGCCACGTGCCATCGCGGAGTTCCGGATGCAGCATCTTCACAATGTCGGCCAACAGCCAGTCCGGCCGGATGATCCCCATCTCCCACATCTCCCAGGAGTCCGCTGTGGGATGGGGCTTGCCCGGCGCCCAGAACACGCAGCCCTCCTGGTAGGCCTTGAAGCGCGAAAGCACGTCCCGATCGTCGAACCTTGCCGCCAGCGGTTCACGGATCATCCAGCAGTCGGCGCCCGTCGCGTCCCGCAGGAGCCGTTCCGTTGAAAGGTCGGAAAAGGTGTCGAGCTCGGGATCATCCTCGGCACCAAGCATGAGTTCCGCGTTCGCGTCGCGGATGAGCGCGGCGTCGGCGTTCCGTTGCGTTACGGCCCAGCGATTGCCCGCGCTCCGATACCAGGACCAGAGAACCGACCGGCGCGGCTGCCCCGCGGCCAGGGACTTCAGACGGCCAACCTCCCGGCCGACCATCTCGACGAACGCCTCGGCTTCCGCTTCCTTCCCGGTCAGCAGGCCCATCAGCAGCACCCACGCGACACGGCCCATGTAGTGCGGCTCCGCGTCGATGAAGGTCGGCACGACCGGAATGCCCAGCGACTCGACCCGCTCCATGTGCTGGGTGTGGGTGAGGTCGGCCATGCGCGCGATCAGCACGTCGGGCCGCGTCGCCACAAGTGCGTCGAGCGTCGGCGGCATGTGCCAGCCGTAGCCGATCTGCTGGATCTCGCCCGAGCGAGCCTTCCGGCGCAGATCATCGTCGTAGCTGGTGTGCCCGCCGACCGCGACAATCCGGTCCTCCACCCCGAGTGCGCGCAGCATGGCCTCGTGGGGATGATCGTTGACGGCAATCCGCTGGACGGGCGTCCGGATCAACGAGGCGCCCGCCAGATCCCCGGTCAGGGGCGGCGGTTCCTGACCCCTCGGGACCAGCACGAGGCGGGCACGCTGCCGGGGTCCGCCCGCCGATCCGCCCCAGGTGACGACGGACGCCTCGATGTCGACGATGCGATAGCCGTCCCGCTCGACGACACTGAAGGTCTCGGCGTAGGGCGTCTCCAACACGTCCCCTTCGGCAATGCCCGGATCGTCGGACACGCCGGATCCGCACGCGGCCAGGCCGACCGACAGAACGAAGGCGGTCAGACGGGAAGGTTCCACTACGGTTGCCATAACCACGTCCCCTTGACGATGAGTTGGCGGCGGACCGGGAAGGGCGCGAAAGCCCCTTCGTGCGAGGCGTTTTCGTTGTACACGACGTACAGGAACGAGAGCGGCCGGAACTCCCATGAAAGGCGCGCGTTGAGACTGGAAGCCTCGATGGCGGTGTTGTATTGCCAGATCCCGGAGATCTCGAAGCGGGGATTCAGGGCCAGGCGGAGTTCCGGCGTGAAGAGGTGGGTCGTGCCGTCCGAGCCGCCGACGCCGCGGAATCGGTTGCGCTCCCACGAAGCGAAGCCGACGACATGCGATGACAGGATGACCTTCGCCGAGAGTTCGCTCTTCTCGAGCGAGCCGTCGTAGAAGGGTCCGATCGTGAAGCTCGCGCTGCCGGTCACATTGGCGGAGGGGTCGTACGACGCCGCCGCGATCCAGCGGGTGAAGCTGTAGTGTCCGGGAGGTACGGCCAGCCCCGGGATGGGCCGAAACGGACTTTCGAAGCGCTGCCACTCCGGCCGCAGAGAGACAGCCACGTGGCCGCCGTTTTCCAGGAGGAAGGTGAGCGGCCGCACATTCACGAATCCGGAGAAGAAGTCGCCCGAGGACGCCTCGTTGAAGAAGAAGAAGGTCAAACCCGGCCCGTACGAACGCACCCACTCCGGCAGCCAGTCCGGACGCAGATCCAGGATGACGGCGGGACTCGTCACGATGACGTCGTTGGTGAAGCGGAAGCCGGAGCGGGGCTCCCACTGGGGACCCACGTACTCCTGTAGTATCCATCTCACAAGCGGACGCCCGTTTTTCGCGGAGCAACCTGTCTCGCAGCGCCCCTTTGCGACGCTTCCGCTTCGGCGCCCGTTCTTGCCCGGTTCGATCATCCGTGAACGCTCCCCGCCGGGCTGGGCGTCGGGAAGGCCGGGCAGGAGTGCTCGCGCGGCGGCTGTGCCGTCCAAGTGCGGTCCTGCTGCACCAGAGCGTTGGCGAGGACGAGGAGCTTCCGCATCACGGCCGTCAGGGCGACCTTGCGCGGCTTCCCGTTGGCGAGGAGCGCCTCGTACTTCCGCTTGAGGTCGGGATTGTGCTGGATCGCGACCACCGCGGGCATGTAGAGCATTCTGCGGACCCGGTGCCTGCCGCCCTGGATGAAGCTCCGTCCCTTCCAGTTTCCGGACTCCCGGGTGACCGGGGCGAGTCCGGCGAGGCTGGCGGCTCGCGACCGAGTGAGTATTCCCAGTTCCGGGAAGTGGACGATCAGTCCCGCGGCGGTGATGTCGGAGATGCCCGGGATCGAGGTCAGGATCTCGGCCCGGCGCTCCATTTCCTTCTCCTCCCCGATCCGCTGCCGGATCTCGGCATCGATGAGCTTCAGCTGGCGGTCGATCTGCCTCAGCCTCTGCTTGGTGACCCGCTTGCCCACGGGAGTGCGCAAGTTCCTGCCCCGGTTGGTGGTTGCGATCCGATCCCTGACCAGCGCGTCGCGGATCTGCTGGAGCTCGGCAAGGTCGCGCTGCCCCTCCGATTTCGCCTCGGTCGGACGCAAGTCTTCGACAGCGGCCGCCATGGTGGCCAGCATCCGGGCGTCCACCGCGTCGGTCTTGGCGCGCCGCCCGATGGAGCGGGCGAAGGATCGGACTTGGAAGGGGTTGATCGCGTACAGGGGGAGCCCGGCCTTCAGGAGGGCGTCCTCGAAGTCGCGGTGGAAGACTCCGGTGGGTTCGTACGCGACCCGGTCGATCCCGGAGCCGATCCAGGCGATCAGCCTCCGGAAGCCGGCGCTGTCGTTGGGGAATCGGGACGCTCTCCCCTCGGGGGCGGCGAAGGCGTCGAGCCAGTCCTTGGAGATGTCGATCCCGACGGTGCGGAGGATGCTGCTCATGAGTTCTTCCCTTCTCCTGTGCTTGTCATGCGAGCCTCGATGCTCGTGTATCCATTCAGGACATCGGGAAGGACGGTGGCGATCACACTACCCACGGCCCCTTTACGGCCTGCCAGCCTATCGATCCGACCACCGTCCCTGTTGAGCGCCCGCTCCGGCTCGCTACGCTCGCCTCTGCGGGCGCTCAACAGCCCGGGCCTTCCCCGTGACCCGGTCGTGCAAATCACGCGGGAATCTGCATGATTATGGGAGACAAGCCAGCCGATGTAGCCCCAGGGCGCGTAGTTTCCCACGATCGCGTGGGCAGCCCAGCCGTCGCCTCCGTTTCCCTCGGTGAACGAGCGCGAGACCATGCCCCGCGCGAAGAGGTTCGTCGTCGGGCGTAGGAACCAGTCGACGGCGGCGACGGTGTTCAGTGCGGAGGCGCCGGCCGGCAGACCCTGATCGTGCCGGGTCGCGACCATCCCCCCAAGGCGCCCCGTCGCGCCGATGTTCCGCACGTAGCGCCCCACCGCGAAGACACTGCCGTCGACCGGTCCGACGCCTTCCTGCCGCAAGAGGAGCGCCCCGGCGCTCGAGCCGGTCGATCGGTGGGTCAGGCGCGCTCCGGCCGTGACCGGGACCGGCCGCCCGTCGCTGTCGAGTCCGATGCGGCGGCTGTAGAAGGGCGAGATGAGGTCGAGGCCCGTGTGGAAGAGGCCCGCGCTCTCCAGGAAGAAGGTGCGCCGCTCGGGAAAGAAGACCGGGAACCGGTCGAGGTTGACCACCTGCCGGTCCACCTCGGCCTGCGCGAAGTCCATGTTGTAGGTCAGGTCGAGCACCGTGTTGGGCGTCGCAGCCCACTTCAGGTCGACGCCCGCGTCGCTCGTGGACGTGTCGTCGCCGAACAGAGCGCTCCCGGTCGACGCGTTGCGCCCCACGACGTACGGCTGGATCTGCGCGTTCACACCCGGAGGCGGCGGCGCGATCCCTTCCAGGCGCCCGGCAAAGGCCATGTCCCAGGGGTCGACGCCGCGATGCCAGGGAGACCAGCCGCTCGTCTCCTGTATGGCGCGCGCCTCCCGGATGAAGTTCACCCGCCACCCCTCGCTCCCCGCGTAGCGAAGCGTTTTCCACGGGATGAACATCTCCACGCTCCACCCCCCCTCCTTGCGGGCCGTGCGCACGCGCCAGATCCCGTTCCACGACTCGTCGGCATCCCGTCCGTCGAAGACCAGCAGGTCGCGCTGCACCCCGTCAGGGGTCGTCATGAACGCCATGGCAAAGCGCCCGTCGCCGAAGCCGTCGAGCAGGACACCGAACACGTCGCTGGTCTCGTAGGTGAAGTCGCGGCGCATGCCTTCCGCTCGCGTGGCCGTGCGGGCGTCCGGCTCAGTCAACTCGGCGCCGACGTAGAGCCCCGTCCCGTCCCAGAGGAGGCGCACATCGGTCGGGGCGCGGCTCGGAGCTCCGGCTTCGGGATCGACCTGGGCGAAGGAGCCGATTCCCCCGGCTTCATCCCACGCGTCGTCGTCGAGACGTCCGTCGACTGCGAGCGTGCCGGTCGCTCGTGACGCATGGGCCACGGGGACATCCTGTCCACTGGTGGCGGATGGGAGGCAGGTCGCCTGGAGCACACCGAGTGTGATGAACCACCTGCGGCACCGTGCTCTGCATGCTACTCGTCGTCGCATGCAGAGCACGCTCCGGCCTGGCAGACACGGGCACTCCGCACCAGAGCGCCCGCGAGGGTCAGGCTGCCGGCGGCCGAGGTCAGGTTTTCGGGCAGCGGATCGAGCCAACCGGCGAGAGAGGTTGCCCAGAACGCGGCTCCCCCGAAGAAAGTGAGGATCAGGGCCGCCTTCCTGCGGCCCGGGCCCATGAAGAGCATCACCGCACCGAGAAGGACGGTCCCAACCCAAACGGCTCGCTCGACGCCCTCGGAGAGCGCCAGCGCGGGTGCCGCCACAACCAGGAATGGTGTGAGCGCGCAGTGCACGCCACACCAGGCCGCGGCACACGCCGCCAGCCGGGATCCGGAAGCCAGATACGTCCTCGACGGTATGATCGCGAGAGAGTCTTTCATGGTGTCGGACTCCTGACCCCCGAGACCGCTGCGGGATCCCGGGGCGCCGTGCGAGTCGTCACAAGTCGGAGTGTGGTCTCCGCCGGAAACGACCGCGTCAGGGAGGGTGGCCCGGCGGCTGGAGAAGCGCCGACCGACCGGGCTGGGACTCTGATCAGGTCAAGTGACCCGGTGGAGCCCTGGGCTGAGTCGAGAAGCCGGCGTCAACCGCGGCGAGGCGGGGGCTCGGCTGAATGTGAGCGCGGACACCGTGGACCGCCGACGCATGAGCGACACCAGCGCGCTTCGCGAGCAACATGCTCGTGGCGCCATGCCCACACAGAAGGCACGGCGCATGGGCGGCCTGGCCGTCGCGCGGGTGGTCGTCGGTATGGCCGTGCCACTGGGCGGTGTCCGGATCGAGGTGGTTGTGGGACGCCTCGACAACGGATAACCCGAAGATCGCCGCGAGCTGCAACGAAAGCACAGCGGCGGCTGCCCTGCGGATCCGGAATGCGTGGCGCGTCCCCAACATGCGAGTGAAGCTAGTGCCGATGGCCGATCTCCTACAAGACTGCCCGATCGTTGATCCTGGCCGGCCCGCCGTCTGGACCCCAGGCCCTTCGTGGGGGTACCGTTCACTGAACCCACCGGCGGGCAGACCGCCGTCAACTCTGTCCGAAAAAGGAAGTCTACCATGCGAAAGCCGCTTGCACCCGTTCTCTGCACATTCCTGCTGGCGATTCCCGCAGCCGACGCCCAGGCACAGGGGAGAACCACCGATCTGATCCTGGGAGCCGGCGGGACCATGAGCTTCGCGACGGACGAAGAAGCCACGGAGAGCCGCGTCGGGCTGAATGCCTCGGCAGGGTTTTCCCTGCGGGTGACCGACATGATCGGGCTGCGCGTGGAAGGCGGCTACATCCAGAAGGGCGCCGGGGCGGAGATCAGCGAAAGCGGCGCAACCGGACAGGCGAACATCGAGGTCGACTACGGCGTCCTGCGCGGCCTCCTCGAGATCGGTGGTGACCTGCACATCCTCGCTGGCGCGAGCGTGGGACGCGACCTCGGATGCAATGTGGCCATAGACGTGTCGGTCGAAGGGGTCGACCTGTCCACCGACCAGACCTGCGACGCGATGAATCTCGACAGGAACGACGATTTCGGGGTCACCGCCGGGGTGGGCTACAACGTCGGGATCCTCGGTGCGACGCTGCTCTTCACCGAGGGGTTGACCGAGATCTTCGCCGACGACAACGCGCCGGAGGGCCGGAACCGCACGATTTCGCTCGTAGGATCCATTCGCATTCCGCTGGCCGGATAGCCTTTGAGGTCGCCCGCTGTGTACCGCGTCCGGTTCTTCCGTCTGGGGGCTCTTTTCCTGCTCGCCGCAGCGGGATGTAGAGAGTCCCCTACCGATCCGTCCGGCCGCGTGGACGAGATCACCCGGCTTCCGCGTGCCCTGAGCGCCGCGGAGACCGATGTCATCGGGGCGAGCAACCGGTTTGCCTTCAATCTCCTCGCGCAGGCCAACAGCCCCGGCGCGAACCTTTTCCTTTCGCCGCTCTCGGCGTCCATGGCGCTCGGGATGACCATGAACGGGGCCGCGGGAGAGACCTGGAACCAGATGCGTGACGTGCTGGGGTTCGGAAGCCTCGCCGAGGAAGAGATCAACGCCGCGTATCAGTCTCTGCTGAGGCTTCTCGTCGACCTGGACCCCTCCGTGGAGACCGCATTGGGGAACTCCGTGTGGACTCGGCAGGGCTTCCCGGTACACGCGGACTTCCTGGCCGCCGTGCGTGACGCGTTCGACGCCGAGGTGGCGGAACTCGACTTCACTAGTCCTTCGGCCTCTGTCCGGATCAACGAGTGGGTCAGGGCCGCGACGCACGGCCGAATCGAGGACATCGTGCCCGCCGTGATTCCCCCCGCCGTTGTCATGTATCTGATCAACGCGATCTACTTCAAGGCCCCATGGACCTTCCGGTTCGACCCGTCCGACACGCGAACCGAGCCTTTCCACCTGGATGACGGGTCCACGCGGGAAGTCTCGCTCATGACCATGCGTAGAGACCTCCCCTACCTGGAGAACGACCGATTCCAGGCCGTGGACCTGCCCTACGGAGGTAGCGCGTTCTCGATGACCGTCCTCCTGCCACGGCGAGACGTGAGCGTTGATGACCTCGCCGGATCCCTCGACGCGATGACGTGGCGGGACATCGCCGGCGGCTTCACGGAGACCGAGCTTCTGCTCTTCCTCCCGCGCTTTCGGCTGGCGTACGAACGCACGTTGAACGACGACCTGGCCGCCCTCGGCATGGTCGACGCGTTCGATCAGCGCGCGGATCTCACCAGACTCTCGCCGGTCCCCGGCCTGTGGATCTCAAGGGTGAAGCAGAAGTCCTGGGTGGAGGTCAACGAAGAGGGCACCGAGGCGGCCGCGGCCACCGTGGTCACGATACGTGAGACCTCCGCCGGCCCCGTCGTTCGGGCGGACCGGCCCTTCCTCTTCCTGATCCGGGAGCGCCTGTCGGGCACCATCCTCTTCGTCGGAAGGGTCGCACACCCGCCAGAGAGGACTAACTTAGCTTAGCTTAGCTAGACAAATAGTTAGCCAGATAGGTCTCGGGTGCAGGGCACATTCCGCGTTGACGGACGCCGGGCCCGGCGTGACATTCGGTCGGATGCGCAAGCCGCGAGTCGTGCCAGGAGTGCTGCGGGCACTCAAACCGATCGACGCCGCGGGATTCGGGTGCGTGCTGGCATACGGCGTGCTGGCCTGGTCCGCCCGACAGTCGGGCGAGCCGTCGCTGATCCTCTTTCTCGCTGTCGCCGTGTGGGCCGCTCTGCTCGTTTTCGGCCTGTACGCGTACCATCGCCGCAACCCCGGCGAGGCGATTCCGCTGGGCCGACTCATTGGATGGGCCATCCTTTTCCGCATCTGCGGACTGTTCGGCGGCCCGATCTACGAGGACGACTTCTACCGCTACCTCTGGGACGCGCTTCGCTTCGCGCAGGACGGGACCCCCTACGGCGTCGCGCCGGAAGCCTTCTTCGCCGACCCGGGCGTGCCGGACCGGTTCCAGCGAATCCTCGACCAGGTCAACTACCCGGAGTTGCCGACGATCTACGGGCCGGTGACCCAGCTCATCTTTCTCCTGGGGTACGGACTGAGCCCCGGCAGCATCATCGCCCTGCAGGTGCCGCTCATCCTCTTCGACCTCCTTGCAATCGGTCTGCTGCTTCGCATGGCACCTCCGCGCGCTGTGCTGCTGTACGCGTGGTGTCCGCTCGTGATCAAGGAGATCGCGTTCACCGCACATCCCGACGGCGTTGCGGTCTCCCTGCTGCTTGCGGCGGTCGTGCTGGGCCAGCGAAAGCGCCTGCGCGGTGCCGCGGTGTGCCTCGCGCTGGCGGTCGGCGCCAAGGTGCTGGCGCTGCTGCTGGTGCCGTTCGTCCTCGTGCGTGCCCGGCCGGTGCACTGGGCGGTGTTTTCCGGCACACTGGCGCTGCTCTACCTGCCGTTCGTCCTGCAGGGCGGCACCGACCTTGGGACCCTGCTCGTATTCGCGCGGGAGTGGGAGTTCAACGCTGCGCTGTTCTCCTTCCTGAAGCCCTGGATGTCCAATGCCGCCGCCCGGGCGACGTGCGGGCTTGCGCTGGCGGTCGGCCTAACCTGGTATCTCACTGTGTACCGGCGGTCAGCCTCGGCCTCCGTTCCGCGTGGCGACTGGATCTACGGTGGACTGCTCGCATTGTGGCCGGTCGTCAACGCCTGGTACCTGCTGTGGCTGCTGCCCTTTGCGGTGATCCGGCCCAGCGCGTGGGCCTGGACGGCGTCGGTGGCGGTGCTGCTTTCGTACGTAACCGGACTGAATCTCGACGATCTGCAAATGGAGCCCTTCGGGCATCCGTGGTGGGTGCGCCCGGTGGAATACGGCCTGATCATGCTGGCCATGGCGTACGACGTGAGCCGACGCGTGCGCCGCGGCGCGGACAATCGCCCGCCGGATGCGGGTTGTTGAGGTGTCTGGGGACGCCTTGCGGCGGCGGTTCGGCCTGTCTAAGGTGGAAGGCACTTTGCGGGGAGTCGTCGGTGCCGCCGTGGGGATTCTGTCGATGATCGCGCGGCTCCGTTTGCGTGAGGCGCGCCTGGGCGACCGGCACGTCCACCGGGGCGGTGGGACGGGGGAACAGCGACCCGCGGAAGCAGAAAGGAAGTGCTCCGCGATGACACGCTCGACCGGGATTCGGCGCACATGCGCATGCCGCGAGGCACGGTTCCTTTCCTGGGGACTGCTTGGCCTCCTCACGCTGGCCGGGGTGTCGTGCGGCACGCCGTCCGCTGACGTGTCCTGGGCCGATCACGTCCCGACCAATACCGAGCGGCTCGACCACAGCGAGTGGCAAGCCCTTCTCGACGCCTACCTGATCACCGACGACCCTTCCGGCGTCAACCTGGTCGACTACGCGAAGCTGCAGGCGAACGCCGCCGATCGGGGACGTCTCGCCGGGTATATCGAGCACCTGCAGGAGCGGGACCCGCGACAGTACGCGAAGGACGTGCAGATGGCGTACTGGATCAATCTCTACAACGCCGTGACCGTGCGGGTGGTTATGGACGCATTTCCCGTCGCCTCGATCAAGGACATCCACGAGGGTCTGATTCCCGGCACGGGGCCCTGGGGTGACGTTCATGCGATGGTCGCCGGGCAGCCGCTGACGCTGGACAACATCGAGCACGATATTCTGCGTCCCATCTGGCAGGACAACCGGATTCACTATGCCGTGAACTGCGCCAGCATGGGTTGTCCGAACCTCGCCACCGAGCCCTACACCGCCGACAACCTGGAGCGGCTGCTGGAGCAGGGGGCGCGAGACTACGTGAACCACGTGCGGGGCGCGGAACTCCTGGACGAAGCATTCGGCGTCGTCTCCAGCATCTACTACTGGTACCAGGAGGACTTCGGGAACTCCGAAGCCGGGGTGCTGGAGCACCTGCGCAAGTACGCGGAAGGTGACCTGGCCGAGCAGCTCCGGGAGTTCGATGGGTCACTCGACCACGAGTACGACTGGAGCCTGAACGCACCGTCCAATCCGTGATCGCGCAGTGCAGCGTCCCTGACCAGAGCCTTCCGGTCTAGAAGCCCTCGCCGAAGCTGCCGCCGAAACCGACGCTGAGTCCGAAGCCGAAGATGCGGGACCTGGCCGTGTTTCGGCCGCTCACCACCTGCCCAAAGAACGCGTTCAGGCCAACGGTGCCGGTCAGGTCGGCGATCAGGCGCCCGCCCAGGATCTGGGCGTCTTCCTGCAGCCCGGGAAACCGGCTCGGTGAGAATCCTTCACCACCGATGTCGATACCGGACAGCGCGTTGACCACCCGGTAGTCGGCGCCGAGCGTAACGCGGCTGCCGACCGGCACGAAGAGGAACATGTTGAAGAAAATGTCCGCGGGAATGTCTACGGTCTCTCCTGCCCCACCGGCCGCGCCTACGGCATCCGGATTGACTTCGGTGCCGCTGCGGTTCCGATAGCCGACTTCCGCCGACACCCCGAGGGCATCCCCGAACTTTCCGACGACGAGCGATGTCTCCAGGCCGTTGCCGCCGTCTCCCAGCGAATTGATGTATCCGGTGTCGTAGCCCCCCGCGATGATCGCACCGACCCGAAGCGCGACGCTGGGCGCGTCGCTGATCAGTTCGTCGACGACCCGCCAGGTCACGGCGATGTTGGTGTCGAACAGGCCGCTGTAGCTCTCCTGGCCTCCGGCCGGGCCAACAGCTCCCGCTACGAAGCTCCGCGCCCAGGCGGTTTGCACGTCCAGCGCCACTGCGTCATGCAGCGCGTAGTTGAAGGCGAGCCACACCGTGTTCTGCGCGAGGTTGGCGTCGGTTGCTTCCAGCGGTCCCTTGACCGTAGTCGTCTCGCGGTAGAACTCCTGTGCGTTCTGGTTGACATACGAGATACTGAAAGTGCCGGTCCCGGGCTCTCCGATCCACGCCGTACCCTGCGCCGCGACCGGTTGGGCCGCGAGGCACGCCACGAGGCTCGATGAGGCCAGGACTGCGAGGGAAAACCGGCAAACCTGAGACATCCAGATGTCTCCTTCCGGGCTTGTGTCGGGCTGGCGCACCGGCCTGGTGCACGTCTATCCCGCAGACTCCAGTTTGAAGCGGCGGGTGAGGAAGTAGTGCACGACCTCCATACGGATTCCGCAGTCTTCGATCTCCGGACCGCAGAGCTCCTGGACCGCCTTGTCGTCCGGCGATCCCGTCTCTTCGCCCTCGTACACCGCCGCGAGGCTGGCCGTCAGGCTCAGCGCCCGATCACGGTCCAGTTCGTTCTTCTGCAGCGGGCAGTCGTCACAGACCAATACCTTGAACGTCAGCGCTTTCCCCTGCGCATATGCCTTGCGCGGGCTGATCTGTCCGGGACCCGTTCCGATCGAACCGGATGGCGGGACCGGCGTGGGGGTGAACGCGGCGGTGGCTGCGAGCAGCAAGGCCAAACAAGCCAGACGTGTCATTGCGAATACCTCATTGTCATCGATTGGTCGCCAACCGGCGGACGCCCGGTGCCGGACAGGTCGCCGCGCGCCACATGGTTACTGGACCATACGCTACATGTCGCACCCGGACTGCGTCAAGCGATGCGACGCCGGCCCATCCCGTCAAGAGTCAGCACCGCCCCCACCCCCAGCGCAAACAGCAGCGCAACCGTGCCCGTGGCCGGGTCGTCGATGGCCGGCCATGTCAGCACTTCCCTGCCCTCGGCCGTGTAGTCCGTAAACGGCCACAGCTTGCGCAGCGATCCCAGCATGAGCCCCACGAGCACGGCGAGCGTGCCGTCGCGCCACCTGGCAAACAGGCGCTTGAGGATGCGGGCGAACGTGAGCAGGCCGATCGTCACGGCGGCGCCCATGGTCAGCACCACGGATATCGCGTCCGGGTCCCAATGGCTGACGGCCAGACGCAGTGAATAGAGGACGAAGTGATAGAGTCCCAGGAGGAGGAGCACGAACGCCCCGGACACGCCCGGAAGCGTCATCGCGGATATGGCGAGCACTCCGCCCACGAAGATGAACAGGAGGCCCGGATCGCGCCCTCCACCGGTCGGGGCCCGCTGCGATACGGCGGACAACTCGAGCGGACCCTGGGCAACGCGGATGGAGCCCGGTGGGAGATTTCCCGCGGCCCCCGCCATCCGCGCGACGACCTCCAGCTCCAGCGTGGTGCTGCCCGCCGGCACCGCGACCGATCGGGCCGGGCCGTATGAGATACCCGGCCGCGTCTCCGTCTGCGGCGCTGCGAGCGTCAGGTTGCCGGGCGTCAGGCGCACCTCGGACGGCGCGGGCGCAAATGTCAGCGTTACGGTGCCGGTCGCGAGCCGGTTCACCGACGTCGGCAGTCCCGTGAACCACGCCGTGGCAACGGCAGCCCCCACTGCGAGCGCCCACCTTGCAGGACGCCAATGCCCGATCCTGCGCGCCGGAATCATCACCGACGCCGCGACCAGCCCCAGGAACAGACCCTTCATCTGGGCCGGGTACGCGCTCAGGAGCGACGGCAGGACCTGCGAGCCCGCCATGATCGCCGGCACGATACCGGCCACCACGGACAGCAGCAGCAGGATCCGCCCCGCATCGGCCTCCTCCGGGCCCGTGCCCAGTCTTGCCGGGTCCCGCAGTCCCCGCCGCACGCTGGTCCGGAACACACGGCTACGGAGTCGTCCCAGCATGGCGACACCCACGCTGCCGACCGCGTCGACCAGCCGGGGATAGATCCCGAGGATCAGCGCCACCGTTCCTCCGGAAACCCCGGGGATCACATCTGCCAGGCCCATGCAGAAACCGCGTGCGGAGTTGCCGATCCAGTGCCTCATGTGGCTTCGAGATTCCACCCCCGGACATCGTCCAGGCGCGAGTAGCTGGTGAGGTCCAGGTGAAGGGGCGTCACCGACACAAATCCGTCGCGGACCGCGCGGAAGTCGGCCTCGGGGCCTCCGTTCCAGTGAGGGTCCCCACCGCCGATCCAGTAGTATTCGCGGCCGGAGGGATCGGGCGCCCGGATGATTGCGTCCCTGTACCTGCGCCGCCCCAGGTTGGTCACGCGCACGCCGCGCAGTTCGGAGGGAGGCAGGGACGGCAGGTTGACGTTCAGGAGTTCGTGCTTCGGAATCCCGTTGCCGACGATCTGCTCCAGGAGCCGCTTCACCACCGGCAGCCAGTCCTCCACCTCTTCGATCCCCTGCCCCACGTAGGAAAAGGCCACGGACGGGATTCCCAGGATGGTCGCTTCCATCGCGGCCGCGACCGTTCCCGAGTACAGAACGTCCTCGCCCAGATTCGGTCCGTGATTGATCCCGGACACGCAGAGGTCGGGAGGCTCCTCGAGGAACTCGTTGACCGCCAGGATCACGCAATCCGTGGGCGTCCCGTCGACGATGATCGCCCCGTCGGGGGTCTTGCGCCTGCGCAGAGGCCTGTGAAGCGTGAGCGCGCTGCTCGAAGCACTCTGTTCGCGGTCCGGAGCGATGATGTTGACGGTGCCGATTCCCCGCGCGGCCTGGGCGAGCACGCGAATCCCGGGGGACAGATAGCCGTCGTCGTTCGTGCAGAGAATGCGCACCGGGAAGGGGCCGAGAAGACTCAGGTCCGCGGCAGCGTCAGCACTTCACGCAGCTCCGTGAGCCCCTCCTTGATCGAGGCCAGGACTGCGGGCTCGGCCTCGAGCGCGCGGGCTTCGTCCACCTTGCCCGAGCGGCGCATCTCCTGGAGTTCCCGCTTCGCGCCCTCGATGGTGAAGCGCTTTTCGTAGAGCAGGTGCTTGACCAGGAGGATCGTCTCGATCTCCCGCATGCGGTAGACCCGGCTCCCGCCACGGTTCTTTGTCGGGGACAGGATGTCGAACTGGGTCTCCCAGTACCTGAGAACATGCGCCTTAAGTCCCGTCAGATTACTGACTTCACCGATGGAATAGTAAGTCTTGCGAGCGATCGGTTCCATAGTCAGCTCCCTTCCCCGAAGTTGAGGAATTCCGGGTTTTCGGATTTCGGTTCCCTGGTCATGAGACGGTGCAATGCCTCCATCGGATCGGCACCTTCGGCGACGATCCCGTAGACCTCCGCCGAGACGGGCATCTCCACGCCGAGCTTGCGAGCCAGTTTGTGAACCGCCCGCACGGTCGCGACTCCTTCCGCCACCGTTCGCGCGTTGCCCATGATTTCGCTCATGGAGCGTCCCTTTCCCAGCTGCACGCCGACCGTCCGGTTGCGGCTCAGGCCCCCAGTGCATGTGAGTACAAGGTCGCCCATCCCGGCCAGACCCGCGAACGTGGCGGGCTGCGCACCGAGAGCGACACCCAGCCGGGTCATCTCGGCGATCCCGCGAGTCATCAACGCTGCCACGGCGTTGTGTCCCAGCTCCAGCCCCGCGGCAACGCCCGCGGCCAGCGCAATCACGTTCTTGAGGGCGCCCCCCAGTTCCACGCCGACGACGTCCGGGTTGGTGTAGACGCGAAAGCGATCGGTCTGGAACAGCGCCTGGGCACCCAGACATGAAGCTTCGTCGCGGCTGGCAACGACAACCACCGTGGGCGCCCCGGCGACCACCTCGCGCGCAAAGCTCGGTCCGGACAACACGCACAGCCGCCTCGACTGCTCCGCCGGCAACTCCTCGGCAAAGATCTCGTCCATGCGGCGCAGCGTTTCCACCTCGATCCCCTTCGACGCGCTCACCACCGTGGCCTCCGGCGGGATCAGCGGGGCGGCCTCGGCCAGGACCGCGGCGGAATACTGCACCGGACACACCCATACCACCGTTTCGGCCCGGCGCAGGGCCTGGGCCATCGAGTCGGTCACGGACAGGCGGGGGTCGAGATCGGCGCCGTCAAGGTAAAGGGTGTTGCGGCCCGTCTCGCCGATCGAGTCCACGACCTCGGGCTCGCGCGCCCACAGCCGGACCGGCGCACCCGACCCGGCCAGGAGATTCGCGAGTGCCGTCCCCCAGGCACCCGCCCCGATTACCGCAACCCTGGGCCGATGCGTCACGTGCTTTCGCCACTGTCGTCGTCGCGGGCGCCCCTGCCGCCGGCACCACCGCCGTCGTCGCGGGCGTCCCTGCCGCCAGCACCACCACTGCCCCCGACGCGCGGCTCCGTCCCTGCCAGCAGGCGCCGGATGTTCGAGCGGTGGGCCCAGATCACGAACACCGCGATGAAGCCGAGAAAGACACGGACGGGCAGGCCGAAGTCCGGCATCACGAATCCCAGGATCCCGACCGCCAGTGCCGCCGCCATCGATGCCACCGACACGGTGCGGATCGCCAGCATGGTGAGGAGCCAGGCCCCGAGTCCCGCAAGCGCGACCACCGGCGCGATTGCAATCAGTACGCCCCCGCTCGTAGCGACCCCCTTCCCTCCCTTGAAGCGGACCCAGAAGGAATAGACGTGGCCCACAATCGCCGCCCCGCCGTAGATCACCGGCCACGCGGCTGCTTCCTGCCCGTCGAGACCCGGAAACCACCAGACCGGCGCGAACCCCTTGAACACATCGACGACCATGACCACGGCCGCCGGCTGCCACCCCAGGACGCGGAACACATTGGTGGCCCCGAGGTTGCAACTGCCCAGCGTACGCAGGTCCTTGCCGTAGAGGAACCGTCCGACCCAGAAGGCCGAAGGCACGGCGCCTGCGGCATAGGCCGCCAGGGTCAAAAGCAGTGGGGTTGTCACGGCACCTCGAATGAGCGGATCAGTGCGCCGGACCGGGCCGCTGCGACAACCCGGCCCCCGGGCCCCACGACGTTAACTACAACGGGGTATCCGAATCCAGACTGCACGGACGGGCGGCGCGGCCACGCGCAGGCGAATACGGCCCGGCCGCGCGTCAATCGCCGCTCTTGCGCAGCCGCAGACGGATCGGGACTCCCGTGAAGTTCCACCTGGAGCGCAGCCAATTCACGATATAGCGCCTGTAGTGGGCGGGGATCTCGTCGGGAAGGTTGGAGAACACGATGAAGGTCGGGGGCGCGGTGCGGGCCTGGGTGGCGTACTTCAGCCTGACCGGCCTCCCGCGGGCGTGTGGAGGCCGCTGACGGCGCGCGGCCGCCTGGACGGCCTCGTTGACCTGAGCGGTGCCGATATGCTGCCGGCGGCGCTCCGCCACTTCCAGCACGAGGTCGAGGGTCTTGCGAATACGGAGCCCCGTCAGCGCGGAGGCGAACAGGAACGGGACGTCCCCGAGGAACGGAGCCCTGCGGGCGGCCTCGCGCTCGAACGCGGCCGCCGTGTGCGTGTCCTTGTCCACCAGGTCCCACTTGTTGCACACCAGCACGACCCCGCATCCGGCGTCCCATGCCGTCTCCGCGACCTTGACGTCCTGCACGTGGAGCCCATCGGCGCTGTCGACCACGACCAGGCAGACATCCGCCTCGCGCACCACCCGGGCGGTACGAAGGCTGCAGTAGTACTCGATCGAGTCCTTCATGCGCGCATGGCGACGCAGCCCGGCGGTGTCCACGAACGTCAGGTTGAGCCCGTGGTATTTCATGGGCAGGTCGACCGGATCTCGTGTGGTGCCGGGCACGTCGCTCACCAGGACGCGGTCCTTGCCGAAGAGGCGGTTCACCAGCGAAGACTTCCCGGCGTTGGGCTTTCCGATTACGGCGACGCGCAGATCGTCGCGTGCCACGGGTCCCTCATCGTCCGGGAGAAGAGGAATCAGCGCATCGAAAAGGTCACCGAGGCCCCGCCCCGAGATCGCGCTGACGGGATGGGGCTCGCCCATGCCAAGCTCCCAGAAATCCAGGTGCGTCTGCTCGGTGGGAAGGTTGTCGACCTTGTTCACCGCCAGGAGGACGGGCTTGTCGGCCCGGCGCAGCACTTCGGCGAGCTTCTGGTCCAGCGGGTGAACCCCCGCCCTCGAGTCCACGAGAAACACGACGACGTCGGACTCCGTCACGGCGGTCATCGCCTGGGCCCGGATCAGTCGGTCGATCGTGCGTTCGGAGCCTTCCACGACGCCGCCGGTGTCGACGAGGAAAAAGTCCCTTCCGGTCCAGTCGGCCTGGCCGAAATTGCGATCCCGGGTCACGCCGGGCGTGTCGTCCACGATGGCGACCCTGCGTCCGATCGCCCGGTTGAAGAAGGTGGACTTCCCCACGTTGGGCCGCCCCACGACCGCGACGACCGGGAGGCTCATGGCGAGGTCAGCGTTTCGACGACCTCGACGCCGCTCCGTACAGTCGCCGGAGACAGCCGCGCCGCCACCTCGGAGAGCGGGACACCGTCGATGAACAGGCCGCCGTCGTTGAGCGCCTCGCCGGGCAGCAGCACGAGGTCCCCGCTGGTGGAGCCGGATACCGCCCGGAGGACGTCCGCGCCGGACAGGAGCCCCGCAATGGTTACGCTGGGGCCGAAGTACCGGTTCTCGACCACGAGCACGTCCACGGTGCAATCCATCCGAGTTGCAATCGCGGGTGACATGCGCTCGAAGAAGGGGCCCATGGAAGTCCCTGTGACGATTCGCACGCGCTCCACGCCGTCGATCCGGGACAGGCGGTCCCTGCCCGTCTCGAAACCGTCCAGAAGCGACCTGAGCGCACCGACCCCGTTCTCCAGCAACGGCCAGTCGTCGTAGTAGTCGCCCGGTGGAACCTCCCTGCCCGCGATGAGGAAGAGCTCGTCCGCCGCGTAGCACCAATGGTGTCCGCGATTCGCCAGCGCCCGTCGCCGGATCCCCTCGGTCTGGAGGATCGCGGTCTCGGCCTCGCCGGCTTCCAGCAGGCGCACCGGACGGTTCAGGTTGTAGCGGGTCAGGCCGACCGGAACGACCGACAGGGTCAGGACACCGTCGCCCAGTGCGTACAGTTCCCGTATGGTGCGGTCCAGCTCCGGGCCGTCGTTCCACCCGGGACACAGAACCACCTGCGTGTGTACCTCCAGCCCCGCGTCCAGGAGTTCCGTCAGCTGTTCCATGATCAACCCCGCGCGCTCGTTCTTGAGAAGCCGGACGCGGACGGCCGGATTGGTCGCGTGCACGCTGACGTACAGCGGCGAAATGCGCTGGTCCACGAGCCTCTGGAGACCGCGGGGACCCAGGTTGGTCAAGGTGACGTAGCTGCCGTACGTGAAGGACAGACGGAAGTCGTCATCGCGCAGCCACAGCGGCTCGCGGGCGTCCGGGGGATTGCCGTCGATGAAACAGAAGACGCACTCGTTCGCGCATTCCCGGATCTTGTCCCGCGCCGGTACGATCCCCAGGCGCTCGGAGGGGTCGCGCGAGATCTGGTAGACCATCGAACGGCCGTCCGGATCGATCGCTTCGAACTCAATCTCGTCCTCGGCGGTTCGGAACATGAAATCGAGTCCGTCGCGGACCCGTTCCCCGTTGACCGTCAGGATCCGTGTCCCGATCCGGAGCTCAAGCGCCTCCGCAATCGTTCCCGGACCGATCTCCCCGATTCGTACCACGTGCTGCAGCCCTTCGCAGAAACCGGCGCGCGTTCCCCGGACCGACCCCGGCACCCACCCCCGGTGTCGGGTTGGACCCGGTCCGCGGCGCGTCAGCGGTGCCTGGAGAGCATCTCCTGGAAGAGGATGTGATTTCGCACCGGCTCCCAGGTGTACCTTGTGGAGAGGCTGTTCACGGTGACCAGCGTGGAACTCGCGATCAGGGGCTCAAGAAGCTCGACCGCCGCCTGCACGTTGCCGAGTTCCGCATGCGTCTGCGCCCAGCGGCGCTGCACGGCGGGCCGTTCGTCGTCGCTGACCGGCATCGAAATCGCTTTTGCGAGTGCCGCGCGGGCATCCGCCGTGCGTCCGGCACGGGCCAGGTTGCGTGCGTACTGCCCTTGCCAGTTCGCTTGCGCGTCAGGATCCGAGAATTCGAGGGGATTGCGGTCCCAGGCCGCCACGAGTTCGCCCCACAGAACCCGCGAATCATGCAGCCGGCCAGCCACCCTGTGCACCCACGCCTTCTCGGCAAGGCAGGCGCATCGATACTCGGGATCCGGGTGATCCGGCGAGAACCGGAGGATCATTTCATCGAACTCGCCCCCCAGCAGCAGGGCCGGGAAGTTGTTGGTCACGGACGCGATCTGCTGCGGCGACATTCGGATCCGTTGGCGGGCTTCGCGGAATGCGCGCTGCATGCCGTTCGAACCCCTCCCCGTGGCCAGGGCCTGGAAGATCATTTCGGTCACCCATGCGTTGTCCGCCTGCTCCAGGGCGCCCGTTGCCTTGTCCATCAACTCCGTGGCAGTAGAGAAATCACCCAGGAGGCGGGCCGCCGAAGCGCCGCGAAGGACCGTGTTCAATTCCGCGCCAATGGCTCTGGCCGCTTCGATCCGGCGCGCAAGTTCGTCCGCGGAAGTCTGTGCAACGACCGGCGTGGCCGCCGCGAGAAACAACAGGCTGGCTACCAGTATTCCACGGCGCATGTTCACCTCCGGCTGAGTTTCACCTGTGGGCTCCTCATCGGACACCTGTCCGACCCGTCCAAGGTAAGCCGAAACCGTGACTTGGCGCCACAGGCCAGGGACGAGGAGCGGCCTGCTGGCCGCCGGGAAGCGACTTCAGACCCCCCGGCGGCCGGACAAGCGGGAGACGGGACTCGAACCCGCGACCCTCAGCTTGGGAAGCTGATGCTCTACCACCTGAGCTACTCCCGCGCGCGCTCCTTCCCGGCCGGGTGCCGGTGTCCTCAGACGGGGCTCACCACCTCGTAGTAGTAACCCAGAACACTCTCTTCGCTGGTCAGGTCGGCGCGGAACAGCTCGGCGGCCCCCTGTGCCGGTGCGGTGACCCGTATGTCGAGCGCGCCGACCCCGGCGCCGTCCTCGCCGTTGAAGTGCACCCGAATCGTGACGACCGTGCCGGGATCGAGGGTGTTGTTGACGAGTTGTCCGGAAACAGAGCCGCCGCCGGACGTGCGGGGCGTAAGCGAACTCGCCTCGATTCGGAAGGCGAGCCCCTCCCGGGTCTGGAGTATCTCAACCGCCTCCTGACTCTGATCGGTTTCGACGAGGCCCTGGGCCAGGATTGTATAGCTGTCGGGGTTGTACCCGTCGAGTTCCAGGAGTTCGCGCGCAACCGGAATCAACTCCTCCCAGTTGCCGGCCTCGTACAGTGATTGCGCCAGGTTGAACACGGCGTCGCGGTTCTCCGGAGCAACCTCCGCCACCTGCCGGAATGCGTCGGCGGCACGGCCGAACTGTTCCCGGGCGACGTCGGGATCCGCAGCCTCGGACGCGGCACCGTACAACCCCACACCGATATTGAAGAGTTCCCGCATGCCCAGGTCGGCCCCGGACAAAAGATTGTCGTAGATCGCCTGCGCGGAGTCGGCCATCCCCGCTTCGGACAACACCGATGCCAGGCTCGACAGCGCCGCGACATCACCCGGATTCCCTTCGAGGAAGCGCTCGTATTCGCCGATCGCTTCGTCGTAGCGTTCCTGCTGACTCAGCAGCATCGCCCGGTTGAAGGAGACGTTCATCTCGCTCTCCGCCCAGCTTGCTGCGGTCACGCTGTCCGCTTCCTCCATCCGGGGTCCACGGATGATGGCCAGCGCCGCGCCGAACGCATCGATGGCGTCGTCGATCCGACCGACCTGGTTGTAGGTCACCGCAAGGTTGATCATCGCTTCGGGGCGCTGACCCGGGAAGATCACCTCGGCCGCCTCCAGGAACCGTATGCCCTCGTCGCTATCACCGGTGTCGAGTGGTCCGATCGCCGAATTGAAGAGCGTGATCCAGGCCGACTCCCGCTGGATGCGAACATCCTGCTCGTAGGCGGGATAGAGTTCCGTCGCCATTTCGAAGAGCGTGTCGGCTGCCACATGATCCCCCAGACCGATCTGCGCCCTGCCCGCCTGGAAATAGCCAAGCGAATTCGTCGAGTCCTCCATGATCGCCGCCATCGCCGCGTCCAGGGCGCTCTGGAACCGAGAGGGGTCGCCAAGCGTCTCCGCCTGGGTCAGGAACAACTCCGCACTCCTGGTGTCGTCGTTCTCCCTGGGAGGAAACCCCTCTTCCTCGCTCCCACCACCCCCACCGCCACCGCCCGAGGCGCAGCCGGAAAGGGCAACGGCGGTACCGACTGTCAAGAATAGTCCAAACCTGGACCTGTTCACGAGAACCTCCTGAGGTCTTCAAGAACCAAGCGCCCGCTCGCGCAGCAGGACCGGAAAGCGGGTGTAGCCAAGCAGGAAGTATAGGGTTGGGCGGGGCTCGGGTCAAAGGGCTTCCGGACGCCGGAAGGCGAGGCGGGTCTATCGGCTCACGCCCCTGAGATACGTCAGAATGCGTGCTCCCATGGCCTCGCTGAATCCGGGGATACGGCCGATCTCTGCGGGCGTCGCTTCCTTCACTCCGCGCAGGGATCCGAAGCGCGACAACAGCGCTCGTTGCCTCGCAGGGCCGATCCCGGGGATGTCCCCCAACGCCGAACGCACGGTGCGGCGCGAGCGCAGTTTGCGGTTGTAACGCACGGCGAACCGGTGCGCTTCATCGCGAACTCGTTGCAGCAAGTGCAGGGACCGGGCGGTCCGTGGCAGGCGAAGCCCGTCGCGTCGGCCGGGAAGAAAGACGAGTTCCTCTCGCTTTGCGAGTGCCGCCAGCGCCACATCCCGGACATCCAGCGCGGCAAGCGCCTCGCGCGCGGCGGCGAGCTGTCCGCGCCCGCCGTCGATCACGGCGAGGTCCGGCAGCGGACCCTCCCCACCAGCCAGCCTGGCGAAGTACCGGCGCACGGTCACGGCCATCGATTCGTAGTCGTCGTTGCCCCGCTCCGTCCGGATCTTCATGTGCCGGTATCCCGACTTCTTCGGTTCTCCGTTTTCGAACAGGACCGCGCTGCCGACGGTCTCGGATCCCTGGATATGCGACACATCGAAGCACACGATCAAGCGCGGCACGACCTTCAACCCGAGCCTGTCCTGAAGCTCGTAGAGCACGTCGTCGGTCCGTACCGAGGACACCCCTCCCGTTCTGATGCGATCTTCGAGCGAGTGCCGTGCGTTGGCGACGGCCAGTTCGATCAGGCGAACCTTGGCACCCCTCTTCGGCAGGCGCACGATGACCCGCCGCGACGCCTGATCACTCAGGATCTCCTCCAGAAGGCCACGGTCCGGGAAGTCCGCTGGAAGCAGCACTTCGCGTGGAAGTTCTTCGAGAGCGCGGGACCCGCTGGACAGGTACGCGTGCGAAACCGACCGCGCGACGAGGTCCGCGTCGCCCTCCCCTTCCGTTCCGGTCATTACCTGTGTGTCCCGCCCGATCAACATGCCGCGGCGAATGCGCAGCGTAACGGCGGCGGCAAAGCCCCCGTCGCGGGCGATTCCCAGGACGTCCTGATCCCCTCCGCCCACCTTCTGGACCCGTTGCTGCCGTGCAATGCCGTCGAGCCCGGCCAGGACGTCGCGCAACCGGGCCGCCCGTTCGAAGTCCATCGTGTTGGATGCCTTGCGCATCTGGACCTCAACTTCTGCCTGAACCGAGCCGACGTCGCCCGAAAGGATGCGGACGACCCTTTCGATCATGCCACCGTAGTCCTCTGCCGTCTGCAGACCGACGCACGGTGCCGCGCATCGACCGATGTGATGGTCCAGACAGGGCCGCGCCGGCGCCTCGCCGGGGAGATCGTAGCGGCAGGACCGCACTCCGTGGAGGCGCTTTACCAGCTCCAGCGCGCGGCGCACCCGTCCCACCGAGACGAAGGGTCCAAAATAGCGCGAGCCATCCTGGCGGATGCGCCGCGTGACGTAGGCGCGCGGGAACGGTTCGCTGACGGTGACCTTGATGTAGGGGTATCGCTTGTCGTCGCGGAGCTGGATGTTGAAGCGGGGCTGGTGCTCCTTGATGAGATTCGCCTCGAGTATCAGGGCTTCCGCCTCCGAGCCCACGACCAGTGTGTCCACCGCCGCGGTCTGCCGGACCAGTTCGCCCGTCTTGACCTCCGCCGCGCCCGTACGGCCCAGGTACGACCGCACGCGCAGGCGCAGTGCCTTCGCCTTCCCGATGTAGAGAATCTCCCCCTGGGCACCGCGGAACATGTAGACGCCGGGGCCAGCCGGGAGACCCGCCACGTGCCGGGAGTTGAACGGGATGCCACGTTTCACCCCGACTACCTCCGACGGTGCGTCCCCGGCCTCGGGAACGGGAATCCGAGCCGGTGGGTGGCGAACAGGTAGACAGCCGCCACGGGACCGATCGTGGCCGCCGCCTGGACGATCGGGCCCACGGGTGGAAGTGCCGCGCGGATCGCCAGGCCCACGGCGACCGCAATCGCCGCCGCGAGAAGGTAGACGCGCACATGCCGGCCGCCCAGCGACATCCCCGAAAGACGCCCCCGCAGCGCCCGGCGGAGAAGCACGAACTCCAGCCACGCGCCCGCGGTAGCACCGGCGGCAAGCCCGGCCGCTCCCATTCCGAGTCCCCCCACGACGAACCGGTCGAAGGGGAACATCAGCGACGCGCCGACTGCCGCCGAGGTCAGAATCCGCAGGTACGAGATGCGGGCGGCGGTCCGGGTATCGCCGAAGGCGTAGAGCGCCGACGACAGCACAGGCGACGCGCCCGAAGCCGGCAGTCCCGGGGCATACGCGGCCAGCACCAGGCCCGCAGCCGCGGCATCGTCGGGGCCGAACGCCCCGGACCGGAATACGACCATGCACTCCTCACGGAACAGGATGTACCCCGCGGTCACGGGAACGAGCCAGAAGAGAACCAGGGCGACCGCCTTCTCGGTGCGGTCGCGAACCGCCTTCACGCCGGCGACGCGATCGCGGGACAGTTCCGGCAATTCGGATGCCGCGATCGACATGCCGAACAGCGAGATGGGCAGGATGTAGAGCGGCTGGGCATACCCCATCAGGCCGACGGCGCCGACTGCCAGCAGCGTCGCGAGGTTCTGGTCGATGAGCGCGCCGATGTTCACCGCCCCCCGGGCCGCAACGGCCGGCATGAAATTGCGCACGACCTCCCGCACGGGACCGGACCGGGCATTGAGCGAGGGTCTCACGTGCGTCAAATGCCGGACCAGGAAGGGCAGCTGGAAAAGGAGTTGCATCGCTCCGCCGGCCAGCGCTCCCCAGGCCAGGGCGGTCAGCAGGTCGACTCCGGCCATGCCTCGCCCGGCTGCCGCCACCATTGCCACGATCATGGCGAGGTTCCACAGCGATGGAGCCACGTAGGAGACGAAAAAACGGCGATGGCTGTTCAGAACGCCGAGGGCCCACGCCGATACGACGAGCAGGCCCGCCATCGGAAAGAGGAGGCGTAGCAGCGTAGTGACAATCTCCGCCCGCCCGTCGTTTGCAAATCCGACCGCCAGCACGGAGACCAGATGGGGGGCGGCCCAGCTTCCCAGGGCCGCCATGGCGCCCGCCGCCACGGCGAGCAGCCCGAGCACTGCACCGGCGGCGCGTCCGGCTTCCCGCTCCCTTCCCTCTTCCAGCAATCGCACGTAGGCCGGAATGAACGAAGCGCTGAGGCTGCCCTCGCCCAGCAGATTCTGGATGACATTGGGGATGCGCAGGGCAGCGGTCCACGCATCCGCCAGATCTCCCGTCCCGAAGTAGTGGGCGAAGACCCGTCCGCGCACCAGGCCGAGGACGCGGCTGACGAGGATGCCGGATGCTACGCTGGAAGCGGCCAAGGCCCCGTCGCCGCTAGAAGACCGTGGGCGTTTTGTCCACGGGCTCCTCTAGTGTTCCGAGTCGGGAGTCTCGCCGCCGGCACCGCCGGGCAGCGACCTGCGCTCGGAGCGGTCGGCAAGGAGCTTCTGGAAGAACTGGTTTTCTTCGTCCAGCCGTCCTACTTCGCCCGTAAGACGTTCCAGCTCACTCTCGAGGTAGACCAGGCGATCGTGCACGGCACCATCCCCTTCCCTCAGGTTTCTGCGCTCGAGCCGGCGTGCGATCGCCTTCCCCACGTCGGAATCGAGCACGATTGCGAGGATCGGGATCAACAGCACAAGCACGGCGATCAATACAAGCATGTGGTAAAGCTATGGCGTTTCGTCCGACCGTGGCAAAGACCCCGCCGGCTCCACGGTGGTCTCGCCGGCGAATACACGGATTCTCTCACGGAGCGCGGCGACAAAATCCGGCCCGTATCGCATGGTGTACTGAAACGGGCTCAGTACACGGTCCTGCGGCTTGCTCCCCGGCCACAGATTGACGCCGGCCTTGGCGATCTGGCTCGCCACGGTTTCGCTTCGTCGCTTGATGGCCCGGACGACCTTCTTTTCGAGAGCGCCGAGGGCCGCCAGCCCGGAGTTCCGTGCCTTCGTCACGGCGCCCTGGAGCACCGGGTCGATCGCGGCGGATGCGGTGGACACTTCGCGGGCGCGCGTCTCGAGCCCCTTCCGCCAGCGTTCCAGGCTGTACTTCAGGTCGTCCGGCATTCCCTTTCGTGCGAACCTCGCCTGGAGCCGGTCGCCATCCCGGACGTCGTCGACCGTAACGTCCAGCCTCTCCAGCACCCTGGCGACCTTCCTCTCGACGACCAGCAGAGACGCGCGCGGAGCGACCACGGGCATTGCGACGCGGTGGCGACGAAACAGCGCAGCCAGCTGGCCGAAGTATGCGACCTCGCCCGGTCCCGCGACGTACGCCAGAGTGGGGAACACGAACCCTTCCACCACCGGACGCAGCAGCACATTGGGCGACACCAGGTCCACCGACTCGTCGATGACGCGCACGATGCGACGGCCCGAGAACTCCCGCCCGGAGCGCCGCAGCCTGAATCCGCTGCGCGCGCGAAGCAGCCTGTCGCGGCCCTGGCGGGTGTCGAAGAACAGGTTGGTGGCCCCCCGGGGCAGCGGCACCTGGAGCCTGTAGCCGGAGGCCGTCAGGTGTCCGGCCGTCTCCGTCAACGCCTTCTCGCTCGCCAGTGGGTCCTCGGCTTCGGCACGCAGTATGGGGCGTGCCAGTTCCTTCAGACGGGCCCCCGCTCCGTCCACCAGGCCGATGGGCGTGTCCCGCAGCAGCGCCGCCATCAGGTCCGCGTATGCGGAGGCCAGCGTGGACCCTGGATGGTAGGCCTCGCGCAGCAGGTCCAGGTACCCGTCGCGGTATTCGTTGGGGGGAAAGCAGGCGGCCAGTTCGGCGATGGCCTGCGCACCGCGATCACCCAGGAGGATCTGGGCGAGGGCACGAGGGACGGGGTCCGCGGTCGGACCCACGGTGATACGGTGCAGACGGTTCCCGGGATCGAGAACATGGGCATGGTTCGCCTCGGCCCAGTCATGGTCGTCGGAGGCAATCCAGAACAGCGGCATGACAGGCCTGCCGACGACCGGCTGCAGCTCCTCGGCGAGCCGGACCGCGGTCAGCGCCTTGTAGAGGCTGTAGAGCGGACCGCCAAACAGGCCGGGCTGCTGCCCCGTGGTCACGAAGAACCCCTGTTGCTCGACCACCCGACGAAGCGCGTTCTTCCCGGGCGGTCCCGCCGGACGCACAACCTCCGCCGCGGCGGAGAGCCTGGCGAGGTGGACATCCTGGCTCAACTCGCGGGCCGTGGTCCGATAACTCCGCGCGTCCCCGGGTGCGCCCCGGTAGAACGCCGATGCCGTGGCCGACCCGTCAAGGTAGTCCCGGACCAGACGCGAGCCCCCGAGGTGCCGGGACAGGAGACGCAGATCCACTACGCGCGCCCTCCCCCGCCGGCGCCAGGCAGCGCGGCGCACACGGCGGCGCGGCGCCGGGGCTCCCTCATCCAGCGGCCCTGGCGACCAGGATGTACCGTGTTGCGGCAGGCGAGAACGGTGTCCGGTCGTAGCCGCCGAAGCTGGGGCCCGGTTTCATGCCTGCGGACTCCAGCATGGAGGTCAACTGGCGCGGACGGTAGAGCCGCACGCGCTCGACGAACTCCCTTCGCGACGAACCCTCCGCCGGCATCAGGGTAATCCGCTTCTCGACGATGCGTCCCCCGTCCACCAGCCTTCTCTCCTGGACCACGTCGATTCCGGATGCGGTGCGGCGGTCCTCGGTCTTGAGGTTGGCGACCACATGGTCCGCGTTCAGGAAGTCGAGAAGGAACCGTCCACCGGCTCTCAGAACCCTCCGCACCTCGTGTAGCACCCCCAGATCCTCTTCCTCGTCGTCGAAATAGCCGAAAGATGTAAAGTAGGACGTCACCACATCGAACGAACCCGTGCGGAAGGGTGGCCGTCTCATGTCGCCAAGCACGAGACGCGCGGCGGGGACGGACTGGCGGGCCGCTTCGATCAGCGGACGCGAGAGATCAAGGCCGGTCGCGCGGTAGCCGATTCGCTCCATTTCCTCCAGGTGTCTGCCCGCCCCACACCCGAGGTCGAGTACGCGTGTACCCGGGCCCAGGCCGGTCGCTTCCCGCAGCAGAGCCACGGCTCGACGCGCCTCCGCCCTGTCCCGATGCGGATAGAGAGCCAGGTATTCTCCACCGAACCAGTGTTGAAACCACGGGATGCGCTTCACTTCGGTCCCTTGTGGTAGGGTTCGCTTCTGAGGATGGTTCCCGCCCGGTACAGCTGCTCCATGAGCACCAGCCGCGCAAAATCGTGCGGCAGCGTGAATGACGAAAGGGACAGCTCCCAGTCACACTCGCGTCTGAGGTCGGCAGCGAGGCCGAACGCCCCGCCGATCAGGAAGTGTACACCTCTCTCGGGTCCCTGCGAGAACCGCTCGAGCCGCCTCGCCATCTCAACCGACGACCATCCCCGGCCGCCGCGCGTCAGCGCCACCCGAACGAAGCCGGGCCGCAGCCTGGACCTGATCGCTTCCGCCTCCTTCGGCAGCACCGCCGCGGCCAGCCTGCCGCGCGCCTGGGACACCTCCACAACCTCCAGCCGCCAATAGCGCCCCGCGCGCGATTCGTATTCCGCGAGCGCGGGCCCGAGACCCCGGGCCTTCCCGACCGCGATGACCGAGACCTTCATGAATCCGGGACCAGGGAGGTCAACATGCTGCGAAGCGGTTCCCGCGGCTCACCCGCCACGCCGAACCCCACCGTAACACAGCAGCGTGCGAAGTCCGGAAACGCCGCCAGCTTTGGAGCATCCTTGGCGGTGCAGACAACCGTGCGCCCGTCGCGTCGCCGCGACAGCGCCGCAATGTCCCGGCGCCCGAATCGGTGATGATCGGGAAAGGCGGCCAGGTGCACATCGGAGCCCGGGAGCATTTCGCTCAAGCCGGCCGCAAACGCTTCCGGGCGCGCGATCGAGCACACCGCCAGCACATCACCCACCGGTGGCTCCGCAGGGAACCCGGCCAGGTCGTGCCACCCCCCCATCCGCATCTCGATCCGGGAACAGCTCACGTCGGGAGCAATCCGCGAAAGCCTGGCCACCCACTCGTCCACAGCGGACCGCTCCGAGGTCCTGCGGGTCACCAGAATGTGCGTGGCCCGCCGGGTGGCCGTCAGTGGCTCGCGGTACGGTCCGCTCGGGAGCATGCGCACCCGCCACGGGTCCTCGGCCGCGACGAGGAGGATGTCCGCGGCGCGCTGGGCGCGGCGGTGCTGAAAGCCGTCGTCCAGCAGGGCCAGATCGTAGCCGTCCCTCCAGGCAGCGCCGATACCCGCGATCCGGTCTGATCCGGCAAGAACCGCATCGTGCCCGAACCACCGCCTGTAGAGTGCCACCTCGTCCTCCCCATAGCCCCGGGTCACCACGGCCGCGCGGCTTCCGCGCCGGGCGAACCAGTCCCACAGCCATCGGATCACGGGCGTCTTGCCGGTACCGCCGACCGTGAGGTTGCCGACCGAAACGACCGGGATGGGCGCCATGTCCGGCGGTCGGCGGTCGTACCAGCGGTTCCTTGCCGCCACCGCCAGGCGGAACATCCGTTCGGCAGGCGCCAGCAAGCCCCCGAGCAGCCGATCGGCGCCCGAAGGTTTCGCGTTGGCCCAGAAGCCTCGCAGGCGCGCCCCCGCCCGTGCCGCGATCACGCTTGCACCTCGCGGCACCGCACCTCGCGCAGGACATCCTCCATCAAGTCTACGACCCTGGAGCTCGCGCCCTTCGATCCGAGGGCGGCCCGCACACGCGCGAGACCGGCCACGGTGCGGCGACGCAAGGGGGACTCCGTGTCCAGGAGCGGCTCGATGGCGTCGGCCAGGCGGCCGGGCGAGGCTTCGCGCTGAATGAACTCGGACACGACCCGTTCTTCCGCAACCAGGTTCGCGAGCGAAATATGCGGCACGCGGACAAGACGCCGCGCCAGGAAATGGGTCACGGGATGCGTGCGGTAGGCCACCGCGAACGGCATCCCGGAGAGCGCCGCCTCGAGCGTGCTGGTGCCGGACTTTACGAGTCCCGCCGTCGCCAGTGCCCTCAGGGACGGCGCGTCCTCGGTCATGGGGAACGGGAACCGTCGGTAGGCGCTGCGGGGAAGGAACGGGACCTTGCTCCCTACGACCTGCAGGCCGGGAACGCGTCGCTCCAGTTCAAGCGCCGTCTCCGCAAAGGGCTCGGCGTGGCGGAGCAGTTCCTGTTCGCGCGACCCCGGGAACACTGCCAACACGGGGCGGGTCGTGTCGAGGCCCAGATCGGCGGCCAGCCTCGCCGGCTCGCCGGGCGATTCGTCCTCGAGCAGCGGATGGCCGACAAACTCGGCTCTACCACCGTGAGTTCGGTATAGCTCCGGCTCGAACGGAAGGATGACCGCGATCCGATTCGCAATGCGGGAGAGCTTCCTGGCCCGTCCAGCCCTCCAGGCCCACACCTGCGGGCCAATGTAGTAGACTACCGGGATTCCCCGCTTTGCGGCATGCCCGGCGATCCTCAGATTCAGCCCGGGGTAGTCGACGGGCAGGACCAGGTCGAGGCCGCCGCTGTCCAGGATGCCCTTCAGTCGTCGCTCGAGGCTTCGAAAGAACGGCAACCGCTTCAGCACCTCCGCGAATCCCATGACCGCGAGCTGGTCCAGCCCTGCGAGGAGGCGAACCCCGGCATCCTGCATCCGTTCTCCGCCCAGGCCGACCATCTCGACACCGGGCCACCGGTCGCGAATCCCGGTGGCGACTCGCGCCCCGTGCGCGTCCCCGGAGGCTTCACCCGCCAGGATCATCACCCGGCGCGGACGGTTTGCGCGCGTCATTGGACTGCCGGCTTCGACTCCACCGATGGCATTCTCCCTGCTGTCTTCCACGGCGGGGCGTCCCCGACCTCGTTGCGCGTCAGAAGAGTCGTCCGAGATACCAGATGATCCCGATCACGATCACCAGCAGCACGACAAGGGTCGTGGGCGACTTGCCTTTCCGGGCGTCGATCCACTCGCGCTTACGACGGCGCCGCACGCGTATTAGCGACATGGTCCTCAATCTGTTGTTGGATGGCCAGGGCGAGTCGAAGGGCTGTCCGTCCATCCTCGCCCGTAACCGGGGGCGGCGCCAGTCCCAGCAACGCGTCCCGGAACGACGCCAGCTCGGCCCTGAGGGGTTCCGTGCTGTCCCCTTTGATGGGGATCCGTTCCACAATCGAGGACAGTCCGGCTGGCGCGGAAACATCTTCAGCGAACGCGGCCACATCCCCGGCGGGCGCGGATCGCTCGAACAGCGACACGCCCTCCCTGAGTCGGAAGAATTCGCCGCGTCCCCCGGCCAGGTCAAGCGAGAGGTAGCCTGAGCGCTGCCAGACCCGCAGCTTGCGCACCCCCGTGACCGATACGCGGCTGGCGGTCAGGTTGGCCACCGCCCCGCCCTCGAATTCCAGGCGGGCGTTGGCGATGTCCACATGACGCGTGAGCACCGGCACGCCGGTAGCCGCCATTCGCACTACGGGGCTGCCGATCAGACTGCACAGCAGATCCACATCGTGAATCATCAGGTCGAGGACGACCGCCACATCGAGCGACCGGCGCGTGAACGGAGACAGCCGGTGCGACTCCACGAAGAGCGGGCGGTCCAGGTGCGGCCGTGCGGCGACGAGCACCGGGTTGAATCGCTCGACGTGCCCGACCTGGATCAGCACGTTGCGGTCGTCGGCAGCTTCGATCATCCGGTCCGCCGCCTCCAGGCTGGCCGCCATCGGTTTCTCCACGAACACGTGAGCGCCGGCCCGGATCGCGTCCATGGCCACCGCCTCGTGTGCGCCCGTGGGCACGGCAACCACGACCGCGTCGGCCTCTTCCAGGAGGTCGGTGAGCGACGCTCGCTCCGCGACGCCCAACTCGGCGGCCACAGCGCGGCAACGCGGCCGATCGACATCGAAGACACCCGCGTGACTCACGCCCTCGAGGTCCCGAACCACCCGCGCGTGGTGCCGTCCCAGCGCGCCGACCCCAACCACGCCAACGGCTGGCAGACGCGCCCTGCGTCGGGAGTCAGGTGATGATGCCGCGCTTGCTGCTGCGGATGAAGTCAAGGAAATAGCCCACCTCCGGGCACATCAGATCTTCCCGGCGCTCAACCCGCCGAATCGCCCGGGACAGAGCGATATCCGACTGAAACAGGATGCGGTACGCGCTCTTGAGGCGCCGCCGGACATCGCTCGCCAAACCCCGGCGTTCGAGGCCCACCGTGTTGAGACCATACAGCTTTGGCGAGGGATTTCCCACCACGCGACAGAAGGGGGGCACGTCCTGGGGTACGCGGGACGCGCCGCCCACGAACGAGTGGGCACCGATGCGTACGAACTGGTGAATCGCCACGAGCCCGCTGATGACCGCCCAGTCCTCGATCGACACGTGGCCGGCCATGTTGGTCGCGTTGGAGACGATCACATGGTTCCCGAGTTCACAATCGTGGGCAATATGGGAGTACGCCATGAGGAGACAGTCCGATCCCACGACCGTCCTGCCGGACGCGGCGGTACCGCGGTTGAGGGTCGCGAACTCCCGAATGACCGTCCGGTCACCGACCTCCAGAAAGGTCCGTTCGCCCTCATACTTGAGATCCTGGGGATCCGTGCCCAGCACCGCGCCGTTGCCTACGTCGCAGCCGCTGCCAAGGACGGTGTCCCGTTCGATCAGTACGCGCGGCCCGATCCGCGTGTTCGCGCCAATCCTGACCGAGGGGCCGACGATCGCATACGGCCCCACCTGGGCCCCGTCACCCAGTTCGGCGGAGCGGTTCACGATCGCCGTCGGATGCACCACGGCGCCGGTTCCCCGGTTCGCGCGAGACCTCTTCACCGGTCCACGATCCTGGCCATCATCTCGGCCTCGGCGACCACCTTGCCGTCCACCATGCCCTTCCCCTTCATCTTGCAGACGCTGCGCCGGAGGCTCGTCATGGTCAGCTCGAACCGGACCTGGTCTCCCGGGACCACGGGCCGCCGCCACTTCACGTTGTTGAGGGACATGAAGTACACGACCTTGTCCTCCGGGTTCTCCACGGCGTCCATGAGCAGCAGGCCGCCCACCTGACCCATCGCTTCGACGATCAGCACCCCGGGCATGATGGGATGGTCCGGAAAGTGGCCGGAAAAGAAGGGCTCGTTGATCGTCACGTTCTTCAGGCCGACGATCCGCTTGCCGGGTTCGAATTCGACCACCCGGTCCACGAGGAGCATCGGGTAGCGGTGCGGCAGGTGTTTCATGATGTCGCGCACGTCGATGGTGCGCGCCCGTTGGCCACGGTCGTGGCGTTCGCGGATGGCGCGCGCCATCCTGACGTTGCCCGAATGACTTGGACGGGTGGCGACGATGTGGCCGTTGAACCTCGCGCCCATGAGGGCCAGATCACCCACGATATCCCCCACCTTGTGGCGCAGGAACTCATCCGGGAAGCGCAGATCTGGATTCACCACGCCGTCCTCGCCGAGCACGACCGTGTTCTCCAGCGAGGCCCCCCGCGCCAGGCCCCTGGCGTGCAAGGCATCCGCGTCCGCCTGAAAGCCGAAGGTGCGTGCAGGCGCCAGATCCCGGGCGAAGCTGTCCTTGTCGATGGGGAAGGCACCGTGCCGCCAACCGATGGCCGCGTGATCGAACTCGATCGTGGCCGAGATCAGAAGCCCGTCGCGGGGCAGGACGACGTAGGATGCCTCGGGGTCGGCCCCAACCGTGAGCGCCTCCGGCACCTGGATGATGTCCGCGGGCAGCGACTGACTCGTTCGCCCCACCCGTTCGAGCGCCTCGAGCCAGGGCGCGAAGCTGCCGTCCAGAATGGGCACCTCCGGCCCGTGCAACTCGAGCCGGGCGTTGTCGACTTCCGCCACCGCCAGGGCCGCGAGCACGTGCTCCACGGTGAGCACCTCGACTCCATTGGCGCCAAGCCCGACCCCGAGTTCGGTGCGCGTGACGTGGTCCAGGCGCGCCGGGATCACGGGCGCGCTGTCGATGTCGGTGCGGACAAATACGATCCCCGAGCCTTCGGGCGCCGGGCGGATGATCAGTGTCGCCATCTTCCCCGAGTGCACGCCGATTCCCCGCACCTCTGCATCGCCGGCAACGGTATGCTGTCTCTCGTGCGCCATCAGCGGGCATTCCTTTCGACCGCGCGGCGTTCCAGGCGATCCACGCGGCGCATCACCTCCGGAAGGCGCATCAGCAGGGCCATGGCCTTCAGGTAGCTCCTGTGGTCCCGGGCCGGATACCCCGACACCGTTTCGCCGGGCGCCACATCGCCGATGACCCCCGCCTGCGCACCAATGCGGGCCCCGGCCCCGATCCGCAGGTGTCCGACGACTCCAGCCTGCCCACCCATCGCGACGCCTTCCCCGGTACGGGTCGATCCGGCAACGCCGACCTGGGCAACCAGAATGGAGCGGGGACCGATCTGCACATTGTGGCCGATGTGGACCAGATTGTCGAGTTTCGAGCCCGCCCCGATCACGGTTCGTCCGATCGATCCGCGGTCGATGGTGCAGTTGGCGCCGATCTCGACGTCGTCCTCGATCACGCAATCACCCACTTGCGGCAGTTTCCGGTGGTTGCCGGCTTCGGTCACGTAGCCGAAGCCGTCCACTCCGATCCGGGTGCCCGCGTGCACGACCACGCGCTTGCCCACAACCGAGCCCGCGTAGATGGTGACGTTCGGAAAGAGCACCGTATCCGAACCGATCGACGCGTCGTGTTCGATCACGCAGTTGCCACCGATGCTCACGTTCTCACCGAGGACCACCCGCGGTCCGATGACCGCATGCGGTCCGATGGCGGCGCTCTGCGGGACCGAAGCGGACTCGTGAACGGTCGCCGCCGGGTGCACGCCGGGCACAACCTCGCGTTCCGGGTGAAGCAGCGGCACCAGAACGAGAAGCGCAGCGTGGGGGTCGGACACCACCAACCGGTCCGCAGGTCCGCCTTCCAGGTCGCACAACTCCTCCGAGACCAGCAGGGCGCACCCCCCGCAACCCTTCAGATCGCCGGCGTAGCGTCGGTCCGCCAGGAGGGCCAGGGCGTCCGGGCCCGCGTCGTGCACCGGCGCAAACCGGCGAAAGACGACATCGCCGTCTCCCAGCACGCGGCCACCCGCCGCGTCGGCGGCCTGCTGCAGCGTCAGGCACTCCGCAGCCCTCACCCACGCCTCTCGCGCGAGCGGAGATCGCAACCGCAGATCCTCGCGATCTCCATCACCCTCCGGGCGAGGGATCCGCCTGCAGCCTGTTGAGGACTTCCTGCGTCAGGTCCAGCGCCGGATCCCCGGCGAGGATCGCCTGCGACGCCGAATCGAGGATCAGGGCGTAGCCACCCTCCACACGGATCTCCTCGATCACCGCCGTGACCCTCTCCATGATGGGTTGGAGCAGTTCGGTCTGGCGCTCCTGGAACTGGATCTGCAGTTCCTGCGTTCTGTTCTGGAGGGCCTGCTGCTGGTTCTGGAGCTCCAGCTCCCTCGCTTGACGCGCCTCCGGTGTCATGGTCATCGCCTGCTGCTGGTACTCGTCGAAGGCGGCCCGCAATCCGCGGTCCAGGAGCTGAATCTCCGATTCGCCCTCCTGCCTGGCGGCTTCGAGTCCCAGCCGCGCTTCCTGCGCCGGCTCGTACTCGGCGAGTACCTGGTCGGAATTGACGTATCCGACCCTGGCCGCCTGGGCCTCGACGGTACCCGCCGACAGCAGCACCAGCGCTGCGGCCATGCCCATCCGGGAAATGCTCATTATTCTCGACTCCTCCGATGAGATTCGGATCACGCCGTTCCCTGCGCGCGAGAACGGCAGCTTGTTGGTAAGGTGGTTTTCCGCCTTGCGGTTGGTCCTAGAAGTTAGGTCCCATCTTGAAATGTAGCTGCCACCCCGGTTCGGGCTTGTCGAAACCGTAGGCGTAGTCCAATCCGATCGGACCGAACGGCGTCACCAGCTGGACCCCGAAGCCAGCCCCACGGAAGAGCCGGGACGTATTGATATCGCCCGGACCGTCCCAAAGGTTCCCCGCATCGAAGAACGCGGAGAGCCCGATATTGGAGTTGATCACGGCCTTGTATTCGGCCGTTGCGGAGAAGTAGGCGTTCCCCAGGCGGTTGATCTGGGCGATTCCGCCCCCGCGCTCCGCGTAGTAGCCCTGTGGGGTGATGGACGTTTCGTCATAGCCGCGTAGCGGTTGCCCGAACTGCACGCCCCCCATCCAGAAGGACTCGAACGGGAAACGGGAGGCATCTCCGAAGAGCGCGCCGCCGCGCAGGCTGAGCCCGAGCGCGAACTGGACGCCGCCCGGACTGGCCCCGTCCCCACCGAGTCCCCCGATCGGGATCATCCACTGAGCCTGCCCCGTGTGTTTCACGAAGTCTCCGGCTCCCCCGAGAGGTCCGCCATTCAACTCCACGTTCCAGGTCTGCATGGAACCGGCGGTCGGGAACAGCGGGTGGTTCAGAGTCTGGCGGGTGATGCCCAGCGAGAAGGAACTCAGCGTTCCCGGAGGCAGCCCGAACAGCGACTGGTCCTCCGAACTGCGGAAGGACTCGTAGCTAGTGCGGGAGAGCGAGTACCCGAAGAACACCCTGGTTCGCAGGGAGCCCGGGAACGGCACGCCGAAGCGCGTCGAGAACCCCCGTCGCTGTCTCCGTCCGGTCGCAAACTGGTAGAAGCGGTCGGTGGAGTCGAACAGCGAGAGGGATCCGCTCACCGTGGACTGCCAAAGTGCGGGATCGGTGATGCTCAGCGTGAAGCTGTTGATGTAGCGCCCGAAGTCCCACCGGATGCTGCCCGCCTTGGCCTGTCCGAAGAGGTTCGGCTGATCGTATCCGAGGAATCCGGAAAGCCCGACGCCGCCCCCGACGGCCGTACCGAACTGCACCGAACCCGTTTGCTTCTCGGCGACGTTGAAGATGATGTCGACGTCACCCGTCTCGGGGTCGGGGCGCACGTTCGGCGGGGGCATCGGGGACTCGAAGAAGCCGAGCGACTGGATGTTCTGGTAGGACTGAAGCAGACGCGACTGACTGTAGACGTCACCCGGGAGGAGGAAGATCTTCTCGCGAATGATGCGATCGTGCGTAAAGTCGTTTCCCGCGATGATGACGCGGTTCACGTAGGCCTGGGACTGCTCCTGTATGCGCCAACCGGCGCGGACCGTGGGATAGCCGTCCACTTCCTCACCCGTGCGCTCCCAGTACGGATCGAGTTGCGCGTACAGGTATCCCTCGTTGCTGTAAAGGTCGCGCACGCGCTGCGCGCCATCCTCGAAACCCACGACATCGAAGACGCGCCCCGCTTCATCGCCCTCGTCGTCCCCGAAGCCCAGCATCGAGAGGATTCCGCCCGACTCGTCGGCGAAGTACCTCTCGAGCTGATCCGTCTCGAAGGCGCTGTTGCCCTCGATCCGGAAATCGGCCACGCGGTACTGGGGGCCCTCTTCGACCTGCAGCTCGATACGCGCCTTGCCCGTGGAGGGGTCGACGATCAGGGTGTCCCCCACCACCGCGAAATCGAGAAAGCCCGCCGCCTGGTAGTAGCTCGGCAACGATTCCAGCAGGTCGACCTCGAACTCGATGTCGTCGTAGTCGCCGTTGCGGAACCAGAAGAACCCCTCGGGCTTGGTGCCCATCGCGCCGCGCAGGTCGTCGTCGGAAAAGAAGTCGTTGCCGACGAACTCGACCTGGGCGATGGTGACGCGCTGGCCTTCCTCCACCTCCAGGACGATGTCCACGCTGCCGTCGTCGCCGGGCACCGGCTCGATCCGCTGCTCGATGCGCGCGAAGGGCACGCCCCGGCGCCGCAGCTCCTCCTGGATGAAGCCATGCGCCTGCGCCATCGCGTTCCGGGACAGGGGCACGTTTTCCTGGAGGCCGGACTCCTCGATGACATCGCTCTCCGAAACCGACTCCAGGCCCGTGATGCGCACGAGCCTCGTCATGGCCCTCTCGGCGACGTCGAAGATGAGCACGTTTCTGCCCGTGGACGAATCGAGCGAGACCTCGATGTCCTCGTACTGCCCCGTCGCCCACAGGTTCTTGATCCCGCGCTGAATGTCGATCCAGCTGTTGAGGGTCCCGGGGCGTATCCCCGAGACGCCGACGACATCGGCTTCCGCGAGCCGCACCATTCCGCGGGCTGCCAGCGAATCGATGCGTATGGTGCTTTCCTGGCCGCCCGGCGCCTGTGCGAGCGCCGGCATCGGAGTCAGGGCCGCAATCGCCCACAGGGCCGCAATCGCCGCGCCTTGCGGGAACGCCCGCCGGGTCCGGTGTCTGATCATGTCTTCGTCGGAGACGCGACCCCGATGGACAGCGCCTCTTCGTCCTCTCCCACGTCCACTTCGATCTCGTCTCCACTCCCGAATTCGGCCATGAGGATCTTCTCGGAAAGCGGATCTTCCAGGTAACGCCGGATCGCACGCTTCAAAGGCCGCGCCCCGTACTTTTCGTCGTGCCCGTGGGTCACCAGGAAATCGACCGCGGGCTCCGTGAGGCGCATGGACATCCCGCCCTGGGCCAGCCTCGCCTCGAGGTCCCCGAGCATGATGTGGACGATCTTCCTCAGATCGGCACGGCTCAGAGGGTGGAATACGATCGTGTCGTCGACCCGGTTGAGGAACTCCGGATTGAACGCCCGATGGATCTCCTCGTTGACCTTGTCCCGCATCGACTCGTAGTGGGATTTGGCGTCGGCCTGCTGGAAGCCCAGTCCGCTCTTGGCAATGTTCCGCGCCCCGAGGTTCGACGTCATGATGAGGACCGTGTTCTTGAAGTCGATCACGCGGCCGTAGTTGTCCGTGAGGTGTCCCTCGTCCAGAACCTGCAGAAGAATGTTGAACACGTCCGGGTGCGCCTTTTCGATCTCGTCCAGGAGGATCACCGAGTACGGGCGTCTCCGAACCGCCTTCGTCAGTGCTCCCGAATCGTCGTACCCCACATACCCCGGGGGTGCTCCAATGAGGCGCGAAATCGAGAAGCGCTCCATGTACTCGCTCATGTCGACGCGAATGAGCGCCTCCCTGTCCGCGAACAGGAACTCGGCCAGCGTGCGCGCCAGCTCCGTCTTCCCGACCCCCGTCGGTCCCGAGAAGATGAAGGAACCGATCGGTCGGCCGGGATCCTTCAGGCCCGCCCGGCTCCGGCGTATGGCGCGGGAGATGGCCGTGATGGCATCGTGCTGGCCCACGACGCGCTTGTGGAGCTCGTCCTCCATGTTGACGAGGCGCGCGGTTTCCGCCTCGCGGATCCGCGTCACGGGGACTCCGGTCCACCGGCTCACGATGAAGGACACGTCCTCGACCGTGATTTCGGGCCGGAAGCGCCGCCGCTCCTCCTTCCAGGCGGCCTGCTCGTCGAGGATGCGCTGCTGCAGGGCCCGCTCCTCGTCCCGGAGCTGCGCCGCCCGCTCGAAGTCCTGATCGCGGATCGCCCCCTCCTTGCGGTCGGCCACCTCCGCAAGTTGAGCCTTGAGGCCCTCGACCTCCGGGGGCGGCACCTGGCTGGCAATGCGCGCGCGGGCGCCGGCCTCGTCGATCACGTCGATGGCCTTGTCCGGAAGGAATCGATCGGTGATGTAGCGGTCCGACAACCGGGACGCGTGGGTCAGCGCGTCGTCGGGGATCGTAATCTTGTGATGGTCCTCGTAGTGGCCGCGCAGACCCGCCAGAATCGCGATGGTCTCCTCAACGGTGGGCGGGTCGACGATCACGGGTTGAAAGCGCCGCTCGAGTGCGCCGTCCTTCTCAACGTATTTACGGTACTCGTTCAGGGTCGAGGCCCCGATGCACTGCAGCTCACCCCGTGCCAGAGCCGGCTTGAGCATGTTCGACGCGTCGATCGCGCCCTCGGCCGCACCGGCTCCGACGAGGGTGTGGAGCTCGTCGATGAACAGAACGACGTTGCGGTTGCTGGAGATCTCGTTCATGACCGCCTTGAGGCGTTCCTCGAACTGTCCCCGGTACTTCGTGCCGGCAATTACCGCGGCCATGTCCAGAGCGAGGACACGGTGTTCGCGCAGGCTTTCGGTCACCTCTCCGCGGGAGATCAGTTGTGCGAGACCCTCGACGATCGCCGTCTTCCCGACCCCGGGTTCGCCGATCAGGACGGGGTTGTTCTTCTTGCGCCGACAAAGGATTTCGGTGACGCGCTCGATCTCGGTCTCGCGCCCTATGGTCGGGTCCAGCTCTCCCTTGCGTGCCAGCGAGGTGAGGTCCCGGCAGAAATGATCCAGCGCGGGCGTCTTCGACTTCTTCTCGCCGCGCGAAGGCGACGGTCCCGGCGGTGTCGCGGCCGCGGCGCCACCCGGAGTGCCGGACGTCCCGGCCGAACTCGCGTCGGACCCCAGGACCTTCAGCGTCTCGGCGCGGGCTTCGTCGATGGTCACGCCGAGAGAATTGAGGACCTGCGCGGCAATCCCCTTGCTCTCGCGCAGCAGCCCCAGAAGCAGGTGCTCGGTGCCCACATAGGAGTGATTGAGCTCGCGTGCCTCGGCCATTGCGAACTCGAGCACCTTCTTGGCGGGCGAGGTGTAGGGGAGTTCGCCCAGCGCGATCGTGGCCTTCCCCTTGCGGACCGATTCCTCGACCCGCTCGTGGATCCGGTCGAGATCCACGCTGAGGTTGCCGAGAACGTGGGCGGCCACGCCCTCACCCTCGCGGATGAGCCCCAGGAGGATGTGTTCCGTCCCCACATAGTCGTGCTGCAGACGGATCGCCTCCTGGCGGGCCATCGACAGGACCTTGCGGACTCTTTCCGTGAAATTGTAGTTCATGGCCGTACGTGTTTCGGGGCCTTCGTCGCATTCCGCGCGCAATCGCCGCCGTAGTTCAAAATCGCCCTCATCCCGCCGCACCGGAAGTGGGTGGCCTGCTCTCGGCACCGAGGACCTTGCGCACATACGCCGCCCGGTGCGCCTGCCGTTCGGGTCCGGAGAGCTCCCGGCCGGCCGCGCGGTCCAGGTGGGCCGCCTGCGAGAACATCATGATTCCGTTCAGGGTAACGACCTCCAGGCCGGGCAGGAGTTTCAGCGATGCACCCAGGCGCACACCGGACAGCAACTGCATCAGGTCCTTGTAGCTGAGCAGTCGCGCGTAGCGCAGAAGTCCATACGCGCGCCAGATCTTGTCCTCGGTCACGGACCCCGCGTCGCGCATCAGGACCTGCCGTGCCTGGATCTCCGTCTGAATGACGGTGGCGACGATCCGGCCCAGATGGTCGACGAGGTCTTCTTCGCTCTTTCCCAGCGTGGTCTGGTTCGAGATCTGGAAGAAGTTCCCGACCACATCCGAACCCTCGCCGTACAGGCCCCGTACGGTCAGTCCGACCTGCGCGATCCCCTTCAGCACCTTCTCGATCTCCTTGGTGAGCACCAGCCCCGGCAGATGAACCAGCGCCGAGGCGCGAAGTCCGGTCCCGGTGTTGGTCGGACAGGAGGTCAGGTATCCGAAATCGTGGTGATAGGCCAGGTGCAGGCCGTTTCCGAGCGCGTCGTCGATCTGGTCCGCGAGGCTCCACGCCTCCATCACGCGCAACCCGGAGACGAGGCTCTGCAACCGGAGGTGATCCTCCTCATTGACCATGATGCTGACCGGTTCCCCGGGGGCCGCGACCACGGCCGCGCCCTTACCCGGGCCACTGTCGGCCCGCCCCGCGAGATCGCTGGAGATCAGCCTCCGCTCGAGGAAAATGCGACGGGTCCGTTCGTCCATCTCCGCAACCGGCATGACCACGGTGCCGGAAGGCATCTCCCCCGCCTCCGCGGCCTGCGACACGGTGCCCAGGATGGCCTCGCGATCTTCGTCGCGCGCACGGGCGACGTACGGATACCCGTGCAGGTTTCTCGCGAGGCGGACGCGGGTCGACAGCACGATGTCCGAGTGCGGTCCGCTGGCGTCGAGCCAGCCAAGTCCGAAGTCGGGTGCCGTGCCGAGGTGGTCCACGGTCACGATCCCGCCGGCTCAAGGTCGCGTATCTGGTCCCGGAGGACCGCGGCCCGTTCGAAGTCTTCGACCTCTACGGCGTGCTGCAAACGGCGCCGCAGACCATCGAGGCGCCTGCCGACTTCGGCGGTGCCTGCGTCCGGCGGCAGGTAGACCTTGCCGACGTGCTGGTTCGCGCCGTGAATGCGCTTGAGCAGGCGCCGCAGGCTGGGCTCGAACGTGGTGTAGCACTGCGGGCAACCCAGGCGGCCGCGTTCGCGGAACCGATCGAAGGTGAGGTTGCAGAAGCTGCAGGATTTGCCCGCCTTGGCCGCGTCCGCGGACGCGCCGGGTTCGCTCAGCTTGGCCAGGAAGTCCGAAACCCCCCAGTCGGGCTGTTCACTGATCCCCTTGGCTTCGGCACAGGACTCGCACAGAAACTGCACGGAGATCTTGTTATCCACGACCTGTGTCAGGTGAACGGAGGCGGGGTTTTCGCATCCTGGCCCGTCACAGGTCCTGACGGGATCAGACATTTTCCAGCAACCCTTCCTTCAACCTGAGGACCCTGTCGGCTCTGGCCGCCAATGCACGGTTGTGCGTTACGACCACGAGCGCAACTCCGTGGCGCTCCTTAATGTCGAAGATCAGGTCCTGCACTTCCCTGCTGGTGAAGGTGTCCAGATCACCGGTCGGCTCATCCGCGAGAATGATCAGCGGGTCGTTGACGAGCGCGCGGGCCACCGCCACTCGCTGCTGCTCTCCACCCGAGAGCTCCCGCGGCTTGTGACCGAGCCTCTCGCCGAGTCCGACCTGTTCGAGCAACTCCCTGGCCTTTCCCCTGGCAACCCGTGGCCCGTCGCCGCGAATCAGAGCCGGCATCATGACGTTCTCGAGCGCGCTGAAGTCCCGCAGCAGGTGGTGAAACTGAAAGACGAAGCCGATGCGGCCGTTGCGCACCTCGGCAGCCTCCTCGTCCTGCAGCGATGACACTTCGGTCCCGCCGACCAGAACCGAGCCGGCCGAGGGCTGGTCCAGGGCTCCGAGCAGATGCAGCAACGTCGACTTCCCCGAACCGCTCGCACCCACGATCGCCACGGCTTCACCCCATCCCAGCGCGAAGTCGAGCCCCCGGAGAATATGGAGATCCGGGCCCGCGACGCCGGCGTAGGTCCGTTCCAGCGACCTGGCTTCGAGTGGAAGCGTGTCGGGGCAGAGCGTCTCACGCACGAGGTCATTCATGCCTGATCGCCTCCACGGGCACCAGCCCCGAAGCCTGTCTGGCCGGATAGATCGTGGCCAGCAGCGACACCAGAAGGCTGCCTCCGGCGATCCATACGATATCCCACGGCGACAGCGACACCGGGAGATTGTCCACGAAGTAGATGTCGGGCGGGATGGGGATCAGCCCGTAGCGCTCGATGAGGACGGACAACACCAGCCCCAGGGTGAGCCCGGCGAGCGTCCCGCTGACGCCGATCCAGAGACCCTGAAAGACAAAGGTCCGCAGCGTGTCGCGGCGCGTCAGCCCCATGGCCTTCAGAATACCGATCTCCTTGGTGCGGTTGACCACGACCATGACCAGCGTGCCCACGATGTTGAAGGCCGCGACCAGCACGATCAGCGACACGATCACGGCCATGGCCAGCTTCTCCAGCTTCAGGGCGGAAAACAGCTGCCTGTGGGTCTGCGTCCACGGCTCCACCACGTATGGCCAGCCTCCCAGGGCCTCGTACACCGCCTCGGCGACCTCCGGGGCGTTCCACAGGTCGTCCGTACGCCCGGCGACGTAGGAGACCGTTCCGGCACCGAGTTCGAGGAGGTCCTGGACATCCCCAAGGGCGGAATAGCCGTTGCGCATGTCGAAGTCGTAGTGGCCGGTGGCGAAGATGCCCGACACCACCCAGTCGTCCATCCGGGGCAGTAAGTCTCCGTTCGGGCTCACCTTCACGTTCTCCAGCGAGATGATCCGGATGGTATCGCCCTTGAACAGACTCATGCGCTGCGCGATTCCCATGCCCAGGACCACGGGCGTGAGGCCGCCCGGCGCGCGCTCCAGTGAGATGGCGCCCGATCGCAGGCTGTCGGACATCGCGGTCACGGAGATCCCCGGGTCGTCCATCTCCACCCCGTAGAGGTCCATCACCTCCGCGTAGTCCGACCGGCTTACACCCACCCGCGTGTAACCCATGGGCGACGCCGACACGACGCCCTCGACCGCCTCGATCTTCTCGACCACGCGCTGCCAGTCGTCCAGGCGAAGGGACGCACCGGACTGCAGGACCATGAAATGGGGGTAGGAGCCGAGGATCTTGTCCCGCAATTCGTTCTGCATCCCCGTCATCACGCCGATCACGACCACCAGCGCGGTGACACCCACGGTCACCCCGCCGAGCGAAATCCAGGTAATGAAGGACAGGAGCCGCCCGCCCCTGCGGGAAGCCAGGTAACGGCGTGCCAGATACCACGCGAGGCGCGCTCGCGACATCGTCGCGGGACCTGCGCTCATCCCTCTTTCCGAAGCGTCGGGAAGAGGATCACGTCCCGGATCGACGCCTGGTCCGTAAGCAGCATGACCAGCCTGTCGATCCCGATCCCCACGCCTCCCGTAGGGGGCAGACCGTATTCCAGCGCCCTGATGTAGTCCTCGTCCACCATCTGCGCCTCCGCGTCGCCGGCGGCCCTGAGCGCCGCCTGGTCCTCGAAGCGAGCCCGCTGTGCGATGGGATCGTTCAACTCGCTGAAGGCGTTGGCCAGCTCCTCGCCCGCAACGATCAGTTCGAAGCGCTCCGAGAGGTGCGGAGCCCCCCGCTTGGGCTTGGCCAGCGGACTCAACTCCCTTGGATGATCCAGGACGAACGTGGGTTGCAGGAGCCCGGGCTGCACCAGTTCGCCGAACAGCTTGTCGAGCAACTTGCCGCGGCCGGCCCCGTCGAGGTCTCCGGCGCCCAGACTTTCGGCACGCTCCCTCAACTCCTCCACCGGCGCGGCCAGCGGATCACAGCCGAGGGCGTTCGCGAGCGCGTCGACGAACGAGATGCGGGCGAACGGACGCGTGAACGCGATCTCCGTGCCCTGGAAGGAGCAGCGGCCGTCCCCGTTCGTACTCTCCGCCAGCGTCGTCACCAGGCGCTCGACCATGTCCATCATGTCCTCGTAGTCGGCGAAGGCCTGGTAGAACTCCAGCATTGTGAACTCGGGGTTGTGGAAGCGATCGATCCCCTCGTTGCGGAAGTCCTTCGAGATCTCGTACACGCGATCCATGCCGCCCACGATCAGCCGCTTCAGGTAGAGTTCGTCTGCGATGCGCAGGTAGAGAACGCGGTCCAGCGCGAGGTGGCGTGTGACGAACGGCCGTGCTGACGCGCCGCCGTAGAGCGGCTGCAGAACCGGGGTCTCGACCTCCAGGAAACCCAGGTCGTCGAGAAAGCGCCTGGCCGCCGTGATGATCCGGGTCCGCGCGCGAAAGACCTCTCGGACGCCGGGGTTCACGGCCAGGTCGGCGTAGCGCTGCCGGTAGCGTGATTCACGGTCCGCGAAGCCCGACCACGTGGTCGATTCGCCGGTCGCCCCGTCCGTCTCCACCTTGCCCAGCGGCAGCGGACGCAGAGCTTTGCAGAGCAGACTGAAGCCGGTGGCGTGCACCGTGACCTGGCCCATGCGCGTGCGGAACAGGCTGCCCTCCACACCGATCCAGTCGCCCAGGTCCAGGAGATCCAGGACCTCGTATGCATCCTCCCCCAGCATGCGCTGCCGGAAATACACCTGCACCCGGCCGGTGTGATCCTCGAGGTCCGCGAACGCGCTTCGCCCATGCGACCGAAAGCCGACGATGCGCCCCGCCCAGCGCCCGTCCCCGGTGTGGCCGTCCTCCAGCGTCCCCGCGGCCTCCTGAGCTTCGAACGACGCGACGGAGGGCGCCGCGTGGCGGGTCACGTCGCAGGAGTAGGCGTACGGCTCCACGCCGCGGGCCCGCAGCGCTTCGAGCTTCTCGCGGCGCGCCCGCATCACCCTTGGCAGATCCGCGTGTCCCGTACTCATCTACGCCACCAGCGTCGCGCCGAACTTCTTCAGATAGGCTTCGATGAACGGATCAAGCGCGCCGTCCATGACCGCGCCCACGTCGCCGTTCTTCACCTCCGTGCGGTGGTCGTTGACCATGGTATAGGGGGCGAATACGTAGGACCGGATCTGATTGCCCCACGCGATCTCGGTCTTGGAGGACTCCAGCGCCTGCTTCTCCCGCTCCTGCTCTTCACGGGCCCGCTGATAGAGCGCCGCCCTGAGCATTTTCATTGCCGTGGAGCGGTTCTTATGCTGTGACCGCTCCTGCTGGCACGAGACGACGATACCCGTGGGTTCATGGGTGATGCGTATCGCGGAGTCGGTCTTGTTGACGTGCTGCCCCCCGGCGCCCGAGGCGCGGAAGGTATCGATTCTCAGGTCGGACTCGTCGATCTCGATTTCGATCTCCTCGTCGAGCACCGGATACACGAAGACGGATGCGAACGATGTGTGCCGCCTCGACTGGGAGTCGAAGGGTGAAATCCTCACGAGACGATGAACGCCCTTCTCGGCGCGCAGGTAGCCGTACGCGTGATCGCCGCTCACTTCGATCGTCACGTTCTTGATGCCCGCCTCCTCCGCAGGCTGCAGGTCGAGCACGCGTACGCCGTATCCTCGGCGCTCGGCCCAGCGCATGTACATCCGGGACAGCATCTCGGCCCAGTCCTGTGACTCGAGTCCGCCCGCGCCCGGATGAATCGTGAGCATCGCCTCGCGGTGATCGTCCTCGCCCTGCAGCATCGTCTTCAGTTCCAGGCCCGCCACACCGTCTTCCAGAGCACGGACTTCGTCGCGCCATTCGGCTTCGAGATCGGCGTCCGCCTCCTCTTCGAGAAGGGCGCTGAGTTCTTCGAGTTCGTCCGCCTTCGTGCGCAGGGAGTCCCACGGGCCCACCCACTCCTTGAGGCGGTTCGACTCGTCGATTACGCGCCTGGCCGCTTCCCGGTCGTCCCAGAACCCCTGGCTGGCCATCTCCTCCTCAAGGCCCGCGATGCGCTCGCGCCGGTCGGCGATGTCAAAGATACCCCCGAAGTTCTTCGATGCGCCGAAGGCAGATGCGCAGTCGCGAGGGCCTGTCGGTTGTCGTCGCCATGGAATGACCGATTTCTGGCTGAGAGGTTGATCCCGCCGGGCTGGTTCAGCCCCCAAACATACGAAAGGCATGGCGCATCGTGGAGACCCCGCAGGACCTGCGAGGCGCCGGGTCGGTCAGAACTGCACCCCGAAGGTCACATGGATCGGCTGACTCTCGCCCGTAATCAGCGATCGCGTGAGCGACTTGGCCAGGCTCAGGTCGAAACGATCGAGCCGAAATCCCACGCCGACGGACGCGCCGTCCGTCTGGTCCAGCTGTCCCGCCACGTAGCCGCTGCGGACGTAGAAGAGGTCGGCCGCCGAATAGCTCAGGCCCATGTAGAGGGACGGAGAGCCGAGTTCTCGCGCGCGATCCTCCGTCTCCACCGTCACCCAGAGGTCCATCAATCCGTCTTCGACAAAACGGTGCAGGATCTCGTAGGCCACAGCCAGGCGGACGCGCGTCGGCAGCGGATCCGACTGTTCCTGGTTGGCGATCTGAAAGTCCGTCCCGGCGTGCGCCAGCATCCAGCCAAAGCGCAGGGGGATGCTCGCGAAGGGCTGTGCCTGAAGACCCACGTCGAGCGCGTACGCCGAGCTGGTCGTCTCGAGGTCGGGACACTGGCCGCGGCAACCCACCCGGAACTGTACCAGCTTCAGGTTGACGCCGGCGTGGATCCGTCCCGGAAACGAAGTCGCGAAGCTCGCGATGCCCACGTGATTGCGCACCGAAATCGAACCGAGCACATCGCCGAATTCGTCCCTCAGATCCTGGGTGCCGCTGTCGAGCAGAAGATAGGAGATCCCGAAGGTGCCCACGCGATTCCAGGGCAGGAGGACGTTGACTGCGGTCGCCTCGCCGGAAAGCTGATCACCCCTGTACACCATGGCACGCCGTTCGGACTGTTCGGCCAGAGAGGCCGGGTTCCAGAACGCGCCCTCATCACTTTGAAGCGCGGTCATGGCCCGCCCCAGGCCCACCCCCTGCGCACCGACCGGGAGAAGCAGGAAGAGGGCACCTTCGCGGACATCCGATCCCTCCCCGGTCTCCTGGCCTCCCGCACGCGCCGGACCGGCGGCCGCCAGCAGGATCGCCAGCAGCAACACCACCGGCCTCAACCCCTCATGCGTCGTCATCGGGAACCACGTATCCGAATGTCATCAGGCCCTCGTTCTTGCGGCGCCAGCCCTCCCACACCTTCACCCACAGGTCGAGATACACCCTGCGGCCCAAAAAGTGC
>CBDBPR010000004.1:1052500-4839644 GCA_965208935.1 Longimicrobiales bacterium
CCCGGTCCTCGTTCGACTTGCATGTATAAAGCACGCCGCCAGCGTTCGTCCTGAGCCAGGATCAAACTCTCCATGATAGATAGCTTGAATAGCTCGATTGAACATTGGATCCGGCTGGATCCCGTGTTCGGAATCTGCGTTTGTAGACCCCTTCGTCCGTCGGGCATGACGCCCGAGCGGTACGAAAATCGGTGGGACACAGTCGCCCACCGGTGAAGGGCCCGCCCGCTTCTCATGACCTCGATTGTCAAAAACCATCGGGGATCGAGACCCTGTGAAGGCGCCCCGAACCGCCTGAATCCAAACCTGAAGCGCCCGGCCCGCGGCCGGACTCGTGTTCCAAAGCCCGCGCGGAACCCGCCACCGATGATCGTCGGTAGACCATTATCGTAGGGAAATTCCCACGCGGTGTCAACGGGCCGTTTCGGCCAGCGGGAGATGGGCGGGGACCTGACGGTCCGTCGTCGCCTCCCAGGGTGGGCGACCGGATTCGAACCGGCGACCTCCGGAACCACAATCCGGCGCTCTAACCGACTGAGCTACGCCCACCAGCGGCCTCTCGGCGGAGGCTCCGCGCGACCGGCTCGGCCGGCACGGGGGTCACTGCGAACTGCAAAGGTACAGTAAATGGCGGGAAGGGTAAACCGGAAGGCGCGTCAGGCTTTGCCACACGCCACCGCGGCACGTATCCTTCCCGGGTCCAAGCCAATCCGTCCTCGATTCCGGGAGCGTTCCGCATGACCGACCGATCCGCACGATCCGCATACTCATCCGTGCTGGCAACCTCCGCGCTCCTGCTGCTTGCCGGCTGTGCGCCCGGCGATGCGCCGAGCCCCGAAGCCGATACGGAGGACGCGGTCTCGGCACTGGTTGCCCGCGGACAATCGCTGGAAATCCCCGGGGAGTGGGCGATACCCCCGGGAGACCCCCTCCACCACGCCACCGCAGGCTTCGCCAAGATCCTCTGCTCCAACGTGTTCCTGTCCGGGCTGGACCCGGATTTCGCCGCGGCCAACACCGGCTTCTTCAGTTCTCCCCGGGAGATGCGGGGAGAGGTGACGGACACGGTCGTGGACCATGAGAACCAGCGGATTCACCTGACCCTGCCGGACGGCACGGTGAGGTCCGCGAAGGTCCACGGTGGCCAGGGTTGCCTTGCGCTGCCGATGGGCGAGTCGGAGCCCTACTACGAGCCCGTGGAAGTGACCCCCGACCTGCCGGACGCCACGACGACCCCCTGGCCGATGGGGGATCTGCTGCCCGACGAGCCCTTCCCCGCCGACGTCGACATGGACAAGGTGGCCGCCGCGGCCGACGCCGCCTTCGATCCGCCCGAGGGACTGACCGCCGCGTTCGTGGTCACGCACCGCGGCCGCCTGCTGGCCGAGCGGTACAGGGAGGGAATCGACCACACCACGCCGCTCGAGAGTTGGTCAATGGGCAAGAGCCTGACCGGCACCCTCCTGGGGGTCCTGATCCAGAAGGGCGTTTACGAGCTCTGGCAATCCGCGCCCATCCCCGAGTGGCAGGCGGAGGGTGACCCGCGGCAGGCGATCCGGATCGGCGACATCATGCGAATGTCGTCCGGGCTGCGTTTCCGTGCGCCCCAGGATCCGGACTTCGACCCCGAAGTCGGCTACGCGGATCACATCTACGTGTACACGGGGACGGTCAATTCATTCGCGTGGGCCGCGAGCAAGGATCAGCAGTGGGAACCCAACACGGTCGGACGGTACCGCAACTCGGACCCCGTCATCACCAACTACCTCGTGCGTCTGGGCGTCGAGCAGCTCGGCGAGAACTACCATCAGTTCCCCCAGCGCCACCTGTTCGACAAGCTGGGCATCCGCAACCTCATCCCCGAGACGGATCCGTACGGCAACTTTCTCCTGCAGGGCTACGAATTCGGCAGCGGCCGGGACTGGGCGCGTCTCGGCAACCTCTACCTGACCGATGGCGTGGCCCCGAACGGGGAGCGGCTGCTGCCGGAAGGGTACGTGGAGTACGCGTCGACGCTGGCCCCGGCGTGGGAAGCCGACGGACGCCACCGGTACGGCGGCGCGTTCTTCTGGGTGAACCAGGACGGGCAGTTTCCGGTGCCCTCCAGCGCCTTCTACATGGCGGGCGCGGGGGGGCAGACCACGCTTGTCATCCCGTCGCACGACATGGTGGTGGCGCGCCTGGGCCACTACAGCGGCGCGGGGCCCGGAGGCCAGGCGTTGCGCCGCGCCCTGGAGCTTCTGATGGAGGCGGTGCCGGAGCGCTGACCACCGCGGCTCCGGCCGGCGCCGAGCACGCCCGCCAGGACTCGAACCTGGGACCCTCGGCTTAGAAGGCCGATGCTCTATCCAGCTGAGCTACGGGCGCGGAAAGGAAGTGGCGTGGCCGCTTCCACCGGAAGCTAACGGCCGCCCCACGGGCACTCCAGTGCCGCAGGGTGCTGGTGGCCAGGGGCGGACGACGCCAGATTGGGGGAAGCAGATTGGGGGGAGGCGATGAAAAAACCCAGGTCGCAATGGGAGGACACGGCATTCTTCACCGGCACGCTCCTGCTCACCGCGGGCGGGGGACTGGTCATCCAAGCCGGGCTGGAACTGCCGCAGGTCTATGCCAGACTGGTGTGGGGCGGCGTAGGCCTGGTGTGGGGCGCCGTGCTGATCCGGGTCTGGATCTTCCGCGAGGGAGGAAAATGAGCGCTGGCCGGCGGCGTCGCGTCACCGGCCGCCGGTCACTCCCGGGGAACCCCTAGCCGCCGCCCGCAGCCACCTTGGGCTGGTCCCTCGCCTCGCCCGCCGATCCCAGGCTGGCCTTCAGCGCTTCCATCAGGTCGATGATCCTGGTCTCGGGTTCATCCTGCGGCGCGAGCGTGATCTGCTCGCCTTCGATCTTGCGATCGATGAGCGCCTGCACCCGTTCCTTGACTTCGTCCTGGTAGCGGCCGGGGTCGAACGCCTCGCTCGCGGCCTGCTCTATGAACTGCTTGGCCAGAGCCAGCTCCGCGTCGCTCACTTCCCCTCCCTCGAGGGGCACCTCGTCGAAGGACCGCACCTCGTCGGGATAGTAGAGCTGCTCCAGGATCAATCCGTCGTCCAGTGGACGGATCATGACCAGGCGCTGCTTCCCCCGTGCCGAATAGCGGGCGATCGCCACCCTCTCCATCTCCCTGAGCGCGACGGACAGAAGGCGGTAGGCCCGCGCGCCGCCCCGGGCGGGACCCAGATAGTAGGCTCGCTCCAGGTATATCCTGTCGATATCGCGCGACGGGACGAATTCGGTGATCTCGATCATCTCGGTGGACTGGGCCTCGATCGCCTTGAGCTCGTCAGGCTCGAAGGTGACATATTGGTTCTTGGCGAACTCGAATCCCTTGACCAGTTTGTCGCGCTCCACCGGTTCCCCGCTCTGTGCGTCCACATACTGGTACTTGACGCGCGCGCCCGTCTCGCGATTGATCCAGTTGAAACGCACCTTGGCAGAGGACTGGCCGGTCGAATACAGCTTGACCGGCAGCGAGACGAGACCGAACGAGACGGTCGAGGCGGAGATCGGGCGGGCGCTCATGCCGATAACGTACAAACATATGATCCCCAGGTCCAACGATGCCTGACGGCCGCGGCAAACCGGGCCCGGAGCGACTGGACGACTACCGGGCCAGGCGCTCGGCGTCGGGGACAAGCGAGCCGTTCGGCGGGGCGTCGGAGGGCGAAAGCAACCGCTTCGTGGTGCAGAAGCACCGGGCGTCGTCGCTGCACTGGGACCTCCGCCTGGAAATGGACGGCGTGCTCGTGTCCTGGGCGGTGCCCCGCGGACCGTCGCCCAACCAGTCCGACAAGCGGCTGGCGGTCCACGTCGAGGATCATCCGCTGGAGTACGCGGACTTCGAAGGCGTGATACCGGAGGGAAACTATGGCGCGGGACCGTCGATCGTGTGGGACAGGGGGGTGTGGACGCCGGTAGAGGACCCGCGCGAGGGGATGAGGAAGGGCAAGCTGCTCTTCGACCTGAAGGGCTACAAGCTGCGCGGCCGCTGGACCCTGGTGAAGACGAAGGGCGGAGGGGACAATCACTGGCTGCTGATCAAGGAGCGCGACGCGTACGAAGACCCGGAAGGAGGCACCGACGGTTACGCGGACGATTCAATCCTCTCGGGGCTGACAGTGGACGAACTCGGAGCCGGCGGGGACTTCGGCGCGCGGATCCGGAAGCGGTGCGCGGACGCCGGAGCCACGCCCGGGGACGTAGGAGCCGACTCCGTGCGCTTGATGAACGCGGAGGCGCGCGATGCGCCCTTCTCGCGCCCCGGCTGGATCTTCGAGATCAAGTACGACGGATACAGGCTCCTGGGCGAGAGCGGAGGTGGTGACGCGACCCTGATCTCGCGCAACGGCAACGATCTCACCCGGGTTTTCCCCGAAGTCGCGCAGGTACTGGCCAGGTTGCCGTATGCGGGCGCGCTGGTCGACGGAGAGGTCGTGGTCAACGGCACCGACGGAATCCCCAGCTTCCAGTTGATCCAGAAGCGCGGCCGCCTGCAGCGTGCCAGCGACATCGCGGTGGCCTCCGTCACCCTGCCCGCGACCTACTACGCGTTCGACCTGCTCGCGTTCGAGGGATACGACCTTCGGGGGCTGCCTCTGCTCGCACGGAAGGCCATCCTGCGGGAAGTCCTGCCGTCCACCGGCCCGCTACGCTACTCGGACCACATTCCAGAGCAGGGCGAGGCGATGTATCGGCAGGTGGTGGACCTGGGGCTCGAGGGCGTCGTGGCCAAGAAGGCGGACTCGATCTACGTCGGGGGACGCAGCCGCTCGTGGCTGAAGATCCGGGCCACGCACACCGACGACTTCGTCATCCACGGGTTCACGGAGCCCGACGAGGGGAGGACCGGCTTCGGGGCCCTGCATCTGGCGTGCCGGGAAGAGAACGGCTTCGCGTATGCCGGACGCGTGGGGACGGGATTCTCGACCACGCTGCTCCGGGACCTCGGCGAGGTGTTGAGGCGGCTTCCCGAGGCATCTCCGCCAAGGGGCGCCGAAGCGGCGGGCAGCGGGAACCACCGCTGGGTCGCTCCGGAACTGGTCGCGGAGGTGCGGTACAAGGAAGTCACCGACGCGGGTGTGTTGCGGCACCCCTCCTTCCTCCGCCTGCGCGACGACAAGCCGCCCGAGGAGTGCTTCGCGAGCGATGCCGGCAGGCAACTCGAGGACCCGGTCCCGCCCCCGGAGGCGGCCCCGAGCCGGATTGTACATTTCACGAACCTGGACAAGCCCTTCTGGCCGGAAGACGGCTTCGTCAAGGGCGACCTGATCGAGTACTACCGCGCCGTGTCGCCCTGGATCCTCCCCTACCTGGCCGACCGCCCCGTGGTGCTCACGCGCTACCCGGACGGAATCCACGGCAAGTCCTTCTTCCAGAAGAACGCACCGGATTTCGCCCCGGACTGGATCCGCCGCATCCGCCTGTACAGCGAGGGCTCCGAGCGCGACCTGGACTACTTCGTCGCGGAAGACCTGGAGTCGCTCCTGTACGTCGCCAACAGCGCGAGTATCCCGCTCCACATCTGGCTGAGCCGGGTCTCCGACATTTCAAGGCCCGACTTCTGCGTCCTGGATCTGGACCCCAAGGAGGCACCCTTCACCGACGTGGTGAAGATCGCCCTCTTCCTGCGGGACCTCTGCGACGAGATCGACCTGCCGACCTTCGTCAAGACGAGTGGGTCGACCGGGCTCCACGTCCTGGTTCCGCTCGGGCGGCAGGTGACCTACGAACAGTCACGCACCATCGGACAGCTTCTGGCGCTCACCGCCGTTCGCGAGATGGAGGAGATCGCGACCGTGGCCCGGCTGCCGTCGCAGCGCGAAGGCAAGGTCTATGTGGACTTTCTGCAGAACGGCCATGGGCGCCTGATCGTGGCTCCGTTCTGCGTGCGTCCGAATCCGGGGGCGCCCGTCTCGGCCCCCCTTGACTGGAGCGAGGTGGATGCGGGCCTGGCCATCGCCGATCACACGATCGCGACGGTGCCCGGGCGCATGGCCGCCCGCGACGATCCCATGCGGGACGTGCTCAGCCTCAGGCCCGATCTGGGGCACAGCCTGGGACGGCTGCAGGCGATGTTCGAGGGTCGGCGAAGCGAAGCCTGACGTTACGTGAGGGTGCCCAGATTCCTGCGGATCAGCGCGCCCGGATCCGGGTCGCGCCCCATGAAGTCGCGGAACAGGTCCTCGGGATCCCGACGGTCGCCCTGAGCCAGCACGCACTCCCGGAACGCGCGGCCGATGCGTTCGTTCAGCACCCCTTCCCCTTCGAACCTGGAAAACGCGTCCGCCTCAAGGGTCTCCGACCAGATGTAGGAGTAGTAGGCCGAGGCGTAGCCGCCGCCGAAGAGGTGCGAGAACGAAGGCAGGATATGGCGCTCCACGAAGCGCTCCGAGGGAACGAAGGGGCGAAGCTTCCGGGCGGCGAAGTCCATGACCGGCGCGTCACCCGAGTAGCTGCGGTGCAGCTCCAGGTCGAGGTTGGCAAAGGACAGCTGCCGCATCTGGAGCCAGCCGCCCATGAAGCGGCGGGCCGCCAGCAGGCGCTCGAGAACCTCGTCGGGCAGAGCCTCGCCGGTTTCGAAATGGCGGGCGAAAAGGTCGAGAGCCTCACTTTGCCAACACCAGTTTTCCATGATCTGCGAGGGAACCTCGACCCAGTCCCACGCGACGTTGATTCCGCCGCGCGCGGCGATCTCCACCCGCGAGGCGGTGTGGTGGAGGAGATGGCCGAACTCGTGGAAGAGGATTTGCACCTCGCGGTGTGTCAGCAGGGCGGGGCGGGCACGCGTGGGAGGCGTGAAATTCCCGCCGATGAAGGCCAGGTGGGGCTGGAAGGCGCCGTCGGGGCCGGGGCCGCCGGAGACGAGGTCGTCCATCCACGCCCCCTGCCGCTTGGTGTCGCGCGGAAACCAGTCGGTGTAGAACGAGCCGACGTGGACACCGGCGCCGTCGCGCACCTCGAAGAAGGAGACGTCGGGGTGCCACACCGCCGGATTGTCCCCCCTCGTTACGGCAAGCCCGAAGAGACGCTCCGCGATCTCGAACAGTCCGGCCTGGACCTCGTCGAGGGGAAACCAGGGGCGCAGCTTCTCGTCGTCGATGTCGAAGCGCTCCCTGCGCATTCGCTCCATGAGCCAGGAGACGTCCCACGGTTCCAGCGCACCCAGGCCGCCATTGCGGGCGTACGCTTCGAGCTCTTCCGTGTCGCGCTGGTGGAACGGGCGCGTGCCGTCGATGAGCTCGTCCAGGAAGCCGCGGACGCGCCCGCCCGAGCCAGCCATGAGCGTCTCCAGGCGGTAGTCCGGGAAATCCGGGTAGCCGAGAAGATCCGCGAGACGCCGGCGCAGTTCGAGGATGCGGGCCACGAGGGGGCGATTGTCCCGGTCACCGGCCGTGCACCGATCCATGAAGGCCGTGTGGATCTCGCGGCGCAGCGCCCGGTCTTCGGCGTGCTGGAGCACTGCCTGCACCGCAGGCATATCCAGCGTGAGGAGCCAGCCGTCCTCGCCGCGTTCGCCGGCGAGTTGGGCCGCGCGCTCGAGCGCGTTCTCCGGCATCCCCGCCAACAGTTCGCCGCGGGCCACGACCTTGCCGTATCCCGCGGTCTCCTCGAGCAGGTTCTCCTCGAAGCGGCGGCCCAGCTCGGAGAGCTCGAGGCGGAGCTCCTCGAGAGACTCCTTGTCGCCGGGAGCCAGTTCCGCGCCGGCGCGCGTGAAGTCCCTGAGCGTTCTGTCCAGGTGCCGGCGCCGCAGTCCGCCGAGCGACGTGCCCCGTGGCGATGCGGCAAAGTCGCGCAGGCGCCGGAAGAGCCCTTCGTGATGGTGCAGGCGGCTCGAAAAGCGCGTGACGTCGGGCAGCGAAGCGGCGTAGGCCTCCCGAAGCGCGGGCGTGGCGTCGACGTTGTGAAGGTGCGAGACCGGCGCCCAGGTGCGGGCCACGTCCTCGGACAGGGCGTCGAGCTCGCCCATGACCTCGTCCCAGCCTCCGCCGCGGCCGTTCCCCAGGGCCTCGACGCGCTCGCCGGCCCGGGTGAGGATCTCGTCGACGGCGGGCGCGATGTCCCGGGGCTCGATGCGGTCGAACGGAATCGGGAACGCCCGGTCGAGGAGCGGGTTGCCCTGGGTGCTCACCGCGTGTTCACGGCCTGGGCACAGTGTCGGCACATGGTGGTCACGCCGTGTTCGCGCGAGTTCACCGGGCCGCCGCACCCGCCACGGCGACCCGTTCCGCCCAGCGCGCGGTCACGGCGGCGACCTCGGCGAGGACGTCGTCGCGGGTCCTGCCCGAGCGCTTGAGCATCCCGAGCGAGTGGTCGCCCCCTTCGACGACGTGCAGCGTGGCCCTGGGGCCGACCTGCTCCAGGAGAGGACCCAGCAGGGCGAGGTCGGCCAGACGGTCGCGCGTGCCCTGGTGGAACAGCATGGGGCACGGCACGTCCGCGAGGTGTTCGCCCCGCTCGGTGCCGCGCCGCCCCGGTGCGTGGAGGGGGAAGCCGAAGAAGACGAGACCCGCGAGCGCGGCGGTGGGGTCCGCCAGCCTGCCGGGCGCGGCCGCGTCGTCAGCGCGCGCGCCTGCCGCCCGGTCGGCGACGAGCGTGGACGTCATCCGGCCACCCATGGACTTGCCGCCCGCGAAGAGCGGCAGGCCATCGGCGCATCCGCGTCCGGCGTGGAGGGCCGACGCCACCACCGCCAGGAGGCGGCGCAGGTGGTCCGGGCGCCTTCGTCCGGCCTCCGTGTACGCGAAGTTGTAGCGCAGCGTGGAGATTCCCTCGGCTGACAGCGCCAGGGCCAGGGCCTCCATGAACGGGTGGGTCATGGGCGCGCCGGCACCGTGGCCAAGCACCAGGAGGCCCGCCGGAGCGGGCGCCTCCACCATGACCGCCGAGACGGGCGGATGCCCCTCCCCCTCGATGGTGAGGCGGTGCCCGGTCCCCTGAACGCCGCCCTCCCCCACCCCGCTGTTCACCAGGCGATTCCGTAGTCTTCGCCGTGGTTGCTCGCACCGCCCCACATCGTTCCGGTGGCGGCGTCGAAGAAGATCGCGTTGATCGGCCCGGAGGTGCGCGCGGAGAAGGTCAGGTCGTAGCCCATGTCGCGCAGGTCGTTGCGGACCCACTGGGACACGCCTTCGTTGAGGAGGAGGCGCCCCGGCTGCGATTCATGCGCGCCGAAGGAACTCCGCATCTGGTAGCTGTTGAAGTTGGCCGCTTCGGCAGCCTGCTGAACGTTCATGCCGAACTCGACGACGTTGAGGAAGAACTGGAGCAGGTTCTGGTCCTGTCCGTCACCCCCCTGCACCGCGAAGGACAGGAAGGGCTGGCCGTCCTTGAGGGCCAGCGAGGGGGTCAGGGTCGCACGCGGGCGCTTGCCCGGCTCCACGACGTTGTACGGGCCGGCGCGCTCGTCCAGCACGAAGCTCTGCATGCGCTGGCTCATGCCGATGCCGGTCTTGCCCGCGATGACCGCGGGGATCCAGCCGCCGGACGGCGTGATCGACACGACCCAGCCGTCGGCGTCGGCGGCCTGGATGGATGTGGTGCCCGCGTAGAAGGCTTCGTCACGGTCCATGCCCGGGTCGTCGGGGGTGGCGACCGGCACGGTGTTCCAGGAGTCGATCAGGTGCAGGAAGGGATTGGTGCCGTCCTGGAACGGGTAGGGGTCGCCGGGCAGGACGTCGGGGTCGTTCCTGTCCCAGTCGATCTCGGCGGCGCGCGCGGCGGCGTAGTCCTTGGAGAGCAGGCCGTGGATGGGCTCCTCCGGCGGGTAGTAGGGATCGCCGTAGTAGAAGTCGCGGTCGGCGAAGGCCAGGTTCATGGCCTGGTAGAGGGCGTGGATGTAGCGGGTGGAGTTGTAGCCCATGTCGGCGACTTCGAGCCCCTCGAGGATGTTCAGGGCCTGCAGCAGGACGGGACCCTGCACCCAGGTGGTCAGCTTGTACACGTCGATGCCCTTGTAGGACGTGCTGACGGGCTCTTCCAGGTAGACCTGCCAGTCCGCCAGGTCGGCGAGCGTGTGCAGGCCGCCCTGCTCCCGGGACCCGCGCACGAACTCCTCCGCGATGTCGCCCTTGTAGAAGCGGTCGTACGCGGCCATGATGGCGTCCTTGCGCGACGCGCCCGCGGCCAGCGCCTCGGCCTCGGCTTCGACCAGCTGTTCCAGCGTGCGGGCGAGGTCCTCCTGGACGAAGATCTCGCCGGCCTCGGGGGCGGCGCGGTCCTCGCCGTAGTGGGGCAGGAAAACGGCCCTGGAATACGGCCACTCCGCCAGGCGCTCCTTCTGACCCTCGATGGAGTTGGCCGCCTGGGCCTCGATCGGGTAGCCGCGTGCCATGTCGATGGACGGCGCGAGGACATCGGCGAGGCTGAGGCGTCCGTATTCCGCCATCATGACCATGAGCCCGCCGGGGGTTCCGGGGGTGACCGCGGCCAGGGGGCCGTAGGCAGGGGGAATCTCCATGCCCTGTTCACGGAAGTACTCGGGCGTGGCTCCGGTGGGGGCGGCCCCGAGTGCGTTGATCCCGATCACCTTGCCGGTCCCGGGATTGTAGATGAGCGCCTGGGTCTCGCCGCCCCAGCCGAGCACGTCCCACATGGTGGCCGTCGCGCCCAGCATGGCTGCGGCGGCGTCCACCGCGTTGCCCCCCTTGAGGAACATCATGGCGCCGGCGGTGGCCCCCAGAGGCTTCCCGGTAATCGCCATCCAGTCCTTTCCGTGGAGGACGGGTTTCTGGGTCCGCTGGGCTTGGGCTCCCGTCGGGGCCAGGAGGCTCGCAGCGGCGAGGAGGCCCGCGGTGGCGAGAACAACATGTCGGGAACGCGACCTTGGGAACATCGTCCAACTCCTGCGAAGGGGTCTCGGGCGGACTGCAAACGCTACCAGCGAGAGAGAGCGCGCGCCAGTGAGCGGTTGACGGCGAACGGCCGGAAGGAGAGGCTTGAAACGGACGATGCGCCGGGACGGGCCCGCGCTGAACGTCCGGTGTGGGAGAGGGGCCGCATGGACTTCATTCGAACCGTGATCGCGAGGGACCTGAAGACCGGGAAGTACGGCGGCCGCGTCGTCACCCGGTTCCCACCCGAACCCAACGGCTTCCTGCACGTCGGGCACGCGAAGGCGATCTGCCTGAATTTCGGCATTGCCGCGGAACACCCGGGCGGCCGCTGCCACCTCCGGCTGGACGACACGAATCCCGATACCGAACGCGCGGAATACGTCGAAGCCATGAAGAGGGACATCCGCTGGCTCGGCTTCGATTGGGGAGAACACCTCTACCACGCGTCGGACTACTTCGAGCGGCTCTACCAATACGCGCTGGTGCTGATCGACAAGGGACTCGCGTACGTCGACTCGTCCTCTGAGGCGGAGATCCGCGAGCGGCGCGGCTCGGTCACCCGGCCAGGGGTCGACAGCCCCTACAGGGAACGGAACCGGGAAGAGAACCGTGACCTCTTCGAACGCATGCGGGCCGGCGAGTTCCCCGACGGCAGCCACGTCCTCCGCGCCAGAATCGACATGGCGCATGCGAACATGGTGATGCGCGATCCCCTCCTCTATCGGATCCGTCACGCAAGCCACTACCGACAGGAAGACGACTGGCCCATATACCCGATGTACGACTTCGCTCACTGCCTGTCCGATTCGGTCGAGCGGGTGACGCACTCGCTCTGCACACTGGAGTTCGAGAACAACCGCGAGATCTACGACTGGCTCCTGGAACACGTAGACGCTCCCCGGCCGCGTCCGGAGCAGACCGAATTCGCTCCGCTGGTGCTGGACTACGTGATCACCAGCAAGCGGTTGCTCAGAAGGCTGGTGGAGGCGGGCAAGGTGCGGGGATGGGACGATCCGCGCATGCCGACGCTGGCCGGCCTGAGGAGGCGCGGCGTCACCCCGGACGCGATCCGTACGCTGTGCGACATGGTGGGGGTGGCGCGCGCGCACTCCCGGGTGGGGATGGACAAGCTCGAGTTCGCCGTGCGGGACGACCTGAACCACAAGGCGCCCCGGGCCTTCTGCGTCCTGGATCCGCTGAAGGTCGTGCTGACCAACTATCCCGAGGAGCGCGAGCAGGTCTTCACCGCGCCCCTTCTGCCCGGCGACGCCGACATGCCCGGCACCCGTGATCTTCCGTTCGGGCGCGTGCTGTATATCGACCGGGCGGATTTCCGGGAGGACCCGCCACCCGGGTTCCACCGGCTCGTGCCCGGTGGCACGGTTCGCCTCAAGTATGCCTGCGTGATCCGTTGTGACCAGGTGCTGAAGGACGACACGGGCGCGGTTGCGGAATTGCGCTGCAGCGTACTGGATCAGGATCGCCCGGGTGCCGAGACAGCCGTGGGACCGCGCGTCCGCGGCACCATCCACTGGGTCGCGGCGGATCGCGCGGTGCCCGTGGAGGTGCGCCTTCTGGACCGGATGTTCACGGTGGCGGAGCCCCCGACAGACGACATCGTCGCGGCCATGAATCCGGACTCCGAGCGGGTCATCGCGGGGGCGCTCGCCGAACCGGGGGTCGCGGGAACGCCGCCCGGGACGCACTACCAGTTCGAACGGCACGGGTACTTCTTCTCGGATCCCGTCGACTCGAACGGGGGACGTCTCGTGTTCAACCGCACAGTCACGCTGCGGGACAGCTGGGCGGAGCGGGCGCGGGCGACGGGCACGAGTTCGCCGCGCCACGGTGCGGCCCGGTCGGGACGGAACGGGACGGAACGAGATGCTGCCGCGCGTCACCGCGCGCCCGAGGAGACGCTGCGGAGTCCGGCGCAGCGCCTGAACTTCCGGGAGGTTGTCTCGCTTGGCGTCTCCGAGGCCGCCGCGGCGAGCCTCGTGCGCTCGCAGCCCGCGCTGAACCTGTTCCATGCAGCGCGTGCCGGCTACCCCGACGGGGCGGGTTCGATCGCGGACTGGCTGGTGAACGAAGTCTCCAGGCTCGTCGCGGCCACCGACGGTGCCGGCCTGACGCTATTGGAGCCCGTGGCGCTGTCCTCGCTCGCGCGCGCGGTGGACAGTGGCGAGTTCTCACACCGTCAGGGACGCAGAATCGTGGAGGCCCTGGTAACGCGCGGCATGTCCTTCGAAGATGCACGCGCCAGCCTGGACCTGACCGAGATCGACGACGAAGCGAAGCTCTCCGCCTTGCTCCAACAGGTGGCCGACGAGTATCCGGACAAGGTGGCCGCCTACCAGGGTGGTCAGCATGGCCTGCTCGGCTTCTTCGTCGGCCAGGTCATGCAGCGAAGCCGGGGAAAGGCGGACCCGCGCAAGGCGAACGAACTCGCCAGGGGCATGTTCGGGCCGGCGTGATCCGCGATACGGAGGTCCCCGGGTGAGCTCGCTCGTGCCGGCCGACAATGTCCTGGCGATCACGGGGGTTCTGTTCGCCGTGGTGTGGGGCGCGCTCTACCTGGAAGGCAGGTTCGCCTGGGCACGCACCCTCTCGGCCGCACTGATCGCCCTGGTCGGCGGTCTGGTCCTTTCCAATCTCGGCGTCCTCCCCTTTGCGTCGCCGGCATACGACTTCGTCAACGACCATTTCATCCTGGTGGCGATCCCCCTGCTCCTCTTCAAGGCCGACCTGAGGGTCATTCTGAAGCAGGGCGGCAGGGTGCTGGCCGGCTTCATGGTGTCGGCAGCGGGAGTCGTGGCCGGAGCCGGTATCGCGTTCGCCTTGATCGAGGTCCCCGAGTCCGCCAAATACGCGGGCATGCTCGTCGGCGGCTACACGGGGGGAAGCCTGAACTTCGTGGCCGTGTCCCAGGCGGTCGGCATGGACGACCCGGCGCTGGGAACGGCCGCGCTTGCGGCAGAGAGCCTTGCCGGCGTCTCGTACCTGTTCGTCCTGGCCGTGCTGCCCACTATTGGGGCGATTCGCCGCTGGCTCCCGCTGCGTGGCCCTGAAAGGGGATCCGCGACCGGGCCACCCGAAGAGGGCGTTGCGACGGAGGACGAAGCGGCGACGGGGCCGGGACCCGACTGGATCGCGCACGTCGCGGTCGCGCTGGGCATGAGCCTGCTCGTCTGCGCGGCAGGCGTCTGGCTGGCCGGGGCACTCGGGCGGCCGCGGTTCGCCGTGCTGGCCATCACCGCCCTGGCGGTCCTGGTCGCCAACGCGGCGCCCGGCACCATGGCACGGCTGAAGGGAGACCAGCAGCTCGGAATGCTGCTGCTCTACGTGTTCTTCGTGGTCTACGCGGCCGGAGCGGACATCCGGTCCCTCTTCGGGGCCGCGGCCCTGATGCTGTCGTACGCGTTCGTCGTGATCCTCATCCAGGCGATCGTCTCGGTCGCCGGCGCCAAGCTGTTGCGCTTCAGCTACGCGGAGATGCTGATCGCATCCAACGCGTGCGTGCTGGGGCCACCTACGGCAGCGGCGCTCGCCGCCGGGCGGGGCTGGCACGGATTGGTCACGCCCGGCATCCTGACGGGCGTATTCGGCTACGTCGTGGGCAACTTCCTGGGCGTCAGCGTCTTCGCGTGGCTTAGCTAAGTGGATTAGCTAAGTCTAGCTAAGCTAACTGATGCAGAGCCCGGCTCAGTACCCCGCCGCCGTCCCGTCCGAATCCCGCGGATCGGGAACTCCGACCAGCATCCCCGACCCGGGATCCACGAACACGCAGTGGGCGATGCCCTGTCCCCTGCCCCAGGAAATCTCGTGTCCCATCGCGGCGAGCCTCGCGGCCTCGGACTCGGTCATGTAGCCGTCCTCCATGCGCACCACGTCGGGGAGCCACTGATGGTGAAGCCGCCTGGAAGCGACGGCTTCCTCGGGGGATTGTCCGAAGTCGACCAGGTTGACCACGATCTGCAACACGGTGTTGATGATCGTGCGCCCGCCGGGGCTGCCGATCACGGCCACCAACTCGCCGTCTCGCGCGAGAATCGTCGGGGTCATCGACGACAGCATGCGCTGTTCCGGACGCGCCAGGTTGGGCTCGGTCCCGATCAGTCCCCGTTCGTTGGTCAGGCCGGGGCGGCCGTTGAAGTCACCCATCTCGTTGTTCAACAGGAATCCCGCGCCGGGGACCGTGATGTAGGATCCGTACCCGCCCTCCAGCGTATACGTCACGGACACGGCCATGCCGTCGCCGTCGACAACGGAATAGTGCGTGGTCTCCGAACTCTCCCACCCGGGCTCGCCGGCGATGTCCCCGGGCACGGACGTGCTTGCCGCTTCGGCCTGGATCGTGGCCCTGAGTTCGTCGGCGTAGGCCTTGCTCGTGAGCCGCTCCACCGGCACATCCGCGAAGTCCGGGTCGGCCAGAAACATCGCGCGATCGCGAAACGCCCGCCTCATCGCTTCGATGAGGTGGTGGGCGTGCTCGGGGCTGCCCGCTCCCATCCCGGCCACATCGAACCCCTCCAGCACGTTCAGCATCGCCACCAGCGCGGTTCCGCCCGACGAAGGGGGCGCCATGCTGATGATGTCGTAGCCGCGATAGGTGCCGGTCACGGGCTCTCTCTCGATGGCTTCGTAGCGGGACAGATCCTCTTCCGTGATCCAGCCTCCGCCCCGCACCATCTCCTCGGCCAGAAGCCGTGCCGTAACGCCCGCGTAGAACCCGTCGCGTCCCTGATCCCGAATCCTCTCCAGGGTGCCGGCCAGGTCGGACTGTACGAGCATCTCTCCAGGCCGGTACGGCTCGCCTTCCCTCGAGAACTGGGCGTGCGTGGCCGGATAGTCCCGGAAGGCCTCGAGGCGTCCTTCCAGCGACCTCGCCAGACGTTCGCTCACCTCGAATCCGTCACGCGCCAGGACCACGGAGGGGTCGACCAGGTCCCGCCACGAGGATCGCCCGTACCGCTCGTGGGCAAGCGCGAATCCCGCCACCGTACCGGGCACGCCGACCGCAAGATGGCTCCGGTGATGAATCTGGAAGGAGTACTCGCCGTCTTCACCGACGAACATCTCCGGATGGGCCCTGAGAGGCGCCTTCTCGCGGAAATCGATGACGGTGGATGCTCCGTCGGGGAACCGGATCACCATGAAACCGCCCCCGCCGATGTTTCCTGCCGCCGGGTGCGTCACGGCCAGCGCGAGTCCGGTAGCGATCGCGGCGTCAACGGCGTTGCCCCCGGCGCGCAGCGTTTCGGCACCCACACGGCTCGCGTGGGGGTAGGCCGACACCACCACGCCGTTGGGAGATTCCAATACGCTCTGCTCGAGTGTCAGCTCCGGGGGAGCCGCGGCGCTCTGGGTGCATGCGGCGGCCACCAGGACCGTCAACGCGCTCCCGGCCACCAGACGAAGAACACTGGGACTTCGGTTCATGATTCTCTCCAGATCTCCGCGCGACGCGCGGCGGGCTGTCCGCGGTGGCGCGGTGAGCTCGCAAGTTCGAAATGCCGACTCCGTCAGATGCCTAGCTCCTCAAGGTTGCCGCCACCTCGGGCTCCGGCGTGGGAAGCGGTGGTGGCATGAGGACCGATCCCGGCCTGTCCGCCGTCGGGTCGGCCTCTTCCGGCACCGTCGCCTCCCGGCGCTTGAACAATCGTGCCAGATCGTCCACCACGCTATACAGGACGGGCACCAGGATCAGAGTCAGGAAGGTGGCGAAGATGATGCCGACGATCACGGCCACGGCCATCGGGCCCCACCAGGCGGCCTGCTCCCCACCCCAGAAGAGTTCGGGGGCCAGACTGCTGAAGAGCCCGAAGAAATCGAAGTTGAGGCCGATCGCGAGCGGGATCAGACCCAGCGCGGTTGTCAACGCGGTCAGCAGGACCGGACGCAGCCGCGTCTTGCCCCCCTGCACCAGCGCCTCCCGGCGGTCCATCCCGTCGCGCTCCCGCAGCACGTCGATGTAGTCGATCAGGACGATCGCGTTGTTGACGACGATCCCCGCCAGGGAGATCACGCCAACCCCCGTCATGATGATCACGAAGGGCATCTGGAAGACCAGCAGTCCGATCAGAACACCGATCGTGGACATGATCACCGACGACAGGATGATGAGGGGCTTCACCACCGAATTGAACTGCGAGACGAGGATCAGGGCGATGAGCATCAGTGCGGCCATGAACGCGGTTCCCAGGAACTGCATGGCCTCCTGCTGGTCCTCCTGTTCGCCGGTGAAGACGAGTGAATACCCCGGCGGCAGCGCGGAGGTGAAGTCCCCCAATACGGCCTCCACCTCGTTGCGCACGTCGTTGCTGTTGTATCCCGATCCCACCTCGGCGCTGATCGTGGCCACGCGATCCAGATCCTTGCGCCGGATCGAGCTGTAGCCCTCGCCGACCCTCCAATCCGCGACCGAGAGCAACGGAATCTGGCGGCCGTCCGCGAATGCGGTGAGGTCCTCGAGGGAAGTCAGCTCCCTGCGGTCTTCCTCGCGCAGCCGCACGATAATGTCGAACTCGTCGTTTCCGGTCCGGTACTTGGCGGCCTCGATGCCGTTGATGGCCCCGCGCACCGCGAAGCCCACCTCGTTCGTCGACAGCCCGTACAGGCTCGCTCTTTCGCGGTCGACCTCCACTCGCAGCTCGGGCCGACCTTCCTCCATGTCGCTTTCGAGTCCCACCAGGCGGCGGTAGACCTCGGCCCCCTCGATCAGGTTGACGGCCTCGGCTGCCAGGTCCTTGAGCAACTCGGGGTCTTCCCCACTGATTTCGATATTGACGGGCGGCCCCGACGGGGGCCCTTCCGTGATCTTGTCCACCCTGACCTCGGCCCCGGCAAGGTCCCTGCCGATCCGCTCCTGCATCTCCGCAAGGGTCGCAAAGACGTCGTGCCTGCGGTCCTCGAAGTCGGCCATGCCCAGCGTGATTCGGCCCGCCTCCGGACCGGATGGCCCGCCATCGCCCATTGGACCGCCACTTCCACCGCCACTGCCCACCGTCGTGACCACGGTCTCGACATCATCCAGGCCACGGATTCCCGTGAGTTCATCCTTCAGACGCCTGGCATAACCGTCCGTCACGCTGGCGGACGTTCCCACCGGCGCCTCCACCGCCACAAAGACCGTCGAAGGCGGAATGTCTTCGGGAAAGTACTCTACTGGAGCCGCGAACTGGCGATAGATCGTGATCGTTGCCAGAAGGGCTCCAACCGACAGGGACAGTACAAGAACGCGGTGGTCAAGCGACCAGCGGAGCCGGCGCTCGTACCACTGCACCAGGCGAGGCATGCCACCCGTCATGAAGGCCCTGCCCCAGCGCTCCAGCAGCTTTGCGTGGAGCAGCCAGAGGCCGATCGCGGTAACCACGAAGAGGATCGCCGTGAGCGGATTGGCCATGGCCACGACAAGCAGGGCGCCCGCCGCGAGTCCGAGCAGGGCAAGTCTGGCGTTCCGGTTCATCTGCCTGGGTGGCGCGCTCTCCGGACGCAGGAAGAGTGAACAGAGCGTCGGCACGATCACCAGGGCCACGAACAGCGAACTGGAGAGGGTGACGATCAACGTGATGGGCAGGTACCGCATGAACTGACCCGCCATTCCCGGCCAGAAAAGCAGCGGCGTGAACGCGGCCAGCGTCGTTGCGGTTGCGGCGATCACCGGTACCGCGACCTCGCCCGTCGCCTTCTTCGCGGCGGCGCGCCGATCCCACCCCTCCTCGATGAAACGATGGATGTTCTCGACGATCACGATAGCGTTGTCAACCAGCATCCCGAGCGCCAGGATAAGCGAGAAAAGCACCACCATGTTCATGGAGACGCCCAGAAGCCAGAGCACCACGAACGAGAGGAACATCGACGTGGGGATCGAGAGCGCCACGAACACCGATGTGCGCAGCCCGAGCACAAAGAGGAGAACTCCGACGATGAGCACCAGCCCGGAGATGATGTTGTTCTGCAGACTGCTCACCATGTCGCCGATGTCGGCGGACATGTCGGACGTCATGGAAACCAGAGTCGACGGCGGGAAGATCTCGCGCATGGCGTCGATCTCCGCGCGCACCGCTTCGGCCGTGGCGATGATGTTCTCGCCGGAACGCTTCACCACATCGAGCGTCACGACGGGCTCTTCGCCGAGGCGCGCATAGCTGTCGCGCTCCGCGAATCCGAACTCGACCGTGGCTACGTCGCGCACATAGATCGGGCGACCGGCCACGGTGGTTACCACGAGGTCTCCGACGACCGAGGGGTCATCGAATTCCCCGTCCACGCGAACCAGGTAGTCGACGCCGTTCACGTCGATCGTCCCGCCTGGGACGTTCACGTTTTCCAGGCGAATCGCACTAATCACGTCGTCAATGGAAACGTTGTAATACTGAAGTTTGGCAAGGTCGATATCAACCTTTACTTCACGATCCAGCCCTCCGCGTAGGTCGACTCTCAACACCGCTGGAATGGACTCGATTCGTTCCTGCAGTTCTTCGCCCAGTTCCTTGAGGCGAACCAGTCCGTACCCCCCGGCGATGTTGACCTGCATGACCGGTGCGTCGCTCATCGAAAGTTCCATGATGAACGGATCCTCGGCGTCCGATGGCAGTTCCGGTCTGGCCAGATCCACCTTCCCCCGCACCTTCAGGAGCGCCTCGCTCATGTTCATCGAGGTCTCGAACTCGGCGGACACCGAGGAGTACCCCGCTACCGATGTTGAAGTCAGCTCTTTTATGTCCGGTATCGTCTTGAGTTCGTCCTCGAGCTTTCGGGTGACGAGGCTCTCGACATCGGCGGGAGAAACCCCCGGGTACATCGTGTTGACCAGGACGTAGGGAATCTCCGTCTCCGGGAACGACTCCTTGGGAATCGCGCGATAGGAGACCAGCCCCGCCACCGTCACGAACGCGAAGAGCACCACGACCGAGGTCGAACTGTCGACGGCCAGAGAGGTAAGCGCGAATTCCTTGAACGTCCGCCGGTCGCGGTCCGTACCGGACCGGTCCTGTTCTCCTGTCTTCACCGCGTCGCCCCCCCTCTGCGGGGTCCCGACACGATGCGGACCCGGTCTCCGTCAGTGAGCCCCTGCTGGCCCACCACGATCAAGCGGTCTCCCGCCACCAGTCCGGACTCCAGAACCGCATCGTTGCCCTGGCTCATGGAAATCCGCACAAGCCTCCCGGCTGCCCGGGCTTCCCCGCCCGACTCCTCGACCACGAATGCCATGTGACCGTCTTCGAGCGATACGAGCGCCTGGCGCGGCGCCACGATCGCGTCGGCCACCTCCTCCTGCACGACCGATATCGACGCCACCATGCCGGGTTTTATCGATCCGCCCGGGTTCGCGATCGTCAACTCGATCGGAAAGGTGCGGTTCTCCGGGTCTACGGTGACCCCGGCGTAGACGATCGCGCCCTCGAACAATTCGCCCGGCAACACGTCGAAGGCGACCGACGCCGACGCACCTGCGGCCAGGTCCAGGGCGTACCGTTCAGGGACTCCTGCCATGATCTTCACGGAGTCCGCCTGTACGATCCGCGCCACCGCAGTCCCCGGCGACACCATGGCGCCCAGTTCAACCAGGCGCGCGTCCAGCACGCCGCTGATCGGGGCCGTCACGACGGTGCGCGCCAGCCGCTCCCGAAGCGCCGCGAGGTTCCCGCGGCTCTCCTCGGCCGCGTACCGGGCCTCGTGATAGGCCAACTCCGAGCCCACGCCGTCCTCTTCGTACAGCTTCTTCCTGCGCTCCCACACCTCTTCCGCGTAGGCGGCCTGAGCCGTGGCGGCCTGGACTTGCGCGCTCAGAATCGCGTCGTCGAGGCGCAGGATCGCCTGACCCGCGCGGATCCGCTCGCCCTTGTCGCGGACGATGCGTCTGACCACGCCGCTCTCCTGCGCCGAAACCAGAACGTCGCGCATCGCGCTCGCCACTCCGGTCAGGCGTATGACCCTCGTAAAGGGCCTCGGCTCAACCGGCACGACCTCCACGTTCACGACCCGGGTGAAGCCCTCGACGCCGTCCTCGCCCTGGGCCGAGCCTTCCCGCTGCGCCCCGCCACAGCCACCCGAAACCGTGGCGCATACGAACAACACCGCCAGCAACCGGCGGGTATGCACCTGCCTGATCATGCCCGTCTTCACTCTTGTTTCAGTTCTCATCGGCCCCCTGCCCCTCCGTCACCCGCTCCGGGATCGACATCGACCAGCGGCACTCGTCCCGCGGACTCGTCGAGCCTGGCCCTTGTTGCAAGGTAGTCATACACCGCCTGGGCGTAGTTGAATTCACTCTGGCGCAAGGCCACTTCGGCATCCGTGAGCTCCAGCTGGCTACCCAGCCCTTCGCGGTATTGCGCGCTCGCGATCTCGTAGCCGCGCTGGGCCTGGGCGACCGCAAGCTCTTGTCCCACCGCGCGTTCACGAGCCTCCACGACATCGGCCATGAGGTTGCGAAGCTCGGCCACGGCCCGGTCGGTGGCGAAACGGGTTTGCGTTTCCGCCTGCCTGAGCGCGGCCTGCCTCTGGTCGATGCGGGCGTCCCGGCTGAACCCCGAAAAGATGGGGAACGTCACGCGCAGCCCGACCTGTTTGGACGATCCCCGTTGGGCATTGGTGCCGAAGAAGTCGGGCGGACCGTTCTGCTGGGCGGCCAGACCGTAGGTGCCGAAAGCGAATACCTTGGGCAGATACTCCACCTGCTCGATCCTCAACTCGGTGCGCCTCAGACCCTCGGTGATCGCCAACTGGCGAATGTCCGACCGGTCGGCCGCGTCCTCCGCGACGGACCTGCGCAGCGACGCCCCGTCGTAACCCTGCACCCCCACGAACGCCAGGATATCCCGGTTGGCGTCCGAGTTGGCGTCGAAGTGCTCAAGGTCGATCCGGGCCAGTTCACCGGCGAGATTCAGCTCGGCGTCCGGGTCGAGGGCCATTTCAACCGCGAGCGTCCGCCGGGCCGCGTCGCGGCGGTTCCGCGCCCGCCTGAGATTGGGCTCGAGGTTGGCGAGCTCGACCTCCAGCCGCAGGACCTCGTAGTCGGAGGTCATGCCGGCCTCGCGCATCGCCGTGGTCTCGCGGAGCGATTCCCGCACGCGGCGCAGAGAGTTCTCGGTGAGCCGGACTTCTTCCTGACCCAGGAGCACATCGTAGAAGGCGAGCCGCACCCGGGTCACCACCTGTTGCGTCCTGCCGCGAACCGCCTCGCGCTGCAGACCCTCGAAGCGTGAAGCCGCCCCCACGCCCACGAAAAGGCGGGGGTCGAAAAGGGTCTGCTCCGCGTTGACGGAGAGGTTCCAGATGTTGTCCGCGCCGAACTGCACCGGGATGAAATCGCCCTCCGACGCGCTGGGATCGAAGATCTGGGCGGGAAGAAAGCTCACCTGTGGAGCCACGTTGCGTGTGAACGACGTCGACAGGTTCACGTCCGGATACACCTCGCTCCAGGCTTCCGATACCTGCTCCCCCGCAACGGCGAGCTGGTACTCGGCGTCCAGGACGTCGCGGTTGCGTTCGAGGGCGGTCCGAACCACCTCGCTCAAAAGAACCGGAGGTCCATCGGGGCTCGAGTGTGTTTCCTGGCCACCGGCCCGGGCCGTCCAGCCGGAGAGCGCCGCGAAGGCCAGGACGGCCCCCGTGCCACCGGCCAGCCGCCGGACAAGCCGGGCCGCGCCATTGCGATTGCTCCGGCCTGCAGGCCGGTGATGCGTGTTGAATCCGTCCATATCGCCGTCAGTCTTTCCCGAGTGCTCGTCGTCATCGTCCGCTCGACGCCAGCCGAGAGGACACGTTTTCGGTCTCATACGTTGCGAAGGCCAACGTCCTTGACTGGCCTTGCGCGAGTGCATAGGGTCATCAGCGCGTGTTCGGCGGCGGCGAAGAAGCCGCGGAGCCGCGTGCCCGGACGGTCCCGCGCGGTGCGAGGCCGACGGCAGTGTACAGTTCACCATCAAGGAGCACAGGATGCGGACCACGGGAACCGTGAAGTGGTTCAACGACGCCAAGGGATTCGGATTCATCAGCCCCGAGGCAGGCGAAAGGGACTGTTTTGTCCACTACTCCGCCATCGAGGGCGACGGCTTCAAGAGCCTTGCCGAGGGCGACCAGGTCGAATTCGATCTGGTGAACGGCCCCAAGGGGCCGGCCGCCGAGAACGTCACCCGCGTCGGGGAAATGTCCTGACAGGCAACCCATTCTGAACGGATCGAGCAAAGAACGAGGCCGACGGCAAACCGACCGTCGGCCTCGTTCTTTCTTAATCGAAGAAGGCCGCATGCCAGCGTTCCCGGGCGGGGCCCTCCCATCTGCCACCGCGCAGATCGGCCAGAACGGTGACGGAGTTGTCGAAGACGACGGTTTCGGGCACCACCTCCCCTTTGCCGGCCAGCTGGCGGAACGCGGGGCGCGAGGCTCGCCGGATGATCCCGAGCGAGTCGCGGTACCAGACCGCTTCGTTGCCCAGGAACCGTACACCCAGCCCGTCTTCGAGTCCGCGCAACACGGTTACCAGCGCGTCTATGGAACACCCCGAGGGCGGGGCCGACTCGGTGTCCGCCGCCACAACCAGAAACCTGCCGTAGCACCACGATCGAGCCGCGCGTAGCGGGATGCCGTGGGCCGCCCACCCCGCCAGAAAGGCGTCCACCGCATCCAGCACCATCCCGGCCTCGCCGGCGGCCAGTTCACGTTCGGAGCCGAACACCCACACCCGCGCGTTGTCCGGGAAGTCATCAAGCGCCGCGATGTTCACGGGACCGCCTCGCTGCCAGTGAGCGGCCCGGGAGCGTTCTTGTCCAGGAGGATCGCAATCCACTTCAGGTCCTTGGTATTCTCGAGCATGATCTTCACGATCATGGTCAGCGGGACCGACAGCAGCGCGCCCAGGGGACCCCACAGCCAGCCCCAGAACACGAGCGAGAGAATCACGACCAGCGTGGACAAGCCGAGCCGGCGGCCCATCAGCGTCGGTTCCAGCCAGTTGCCGAAGACGATGTTCACGGTCAGGTAGCCGGCGCCAACGATCAGGGTCGACTGCAAATCCAGCCCTACGAAGGCGGCGGTTTCCGGGTCCACTTCGATCAGCGCCAGGAGCAATGCGGGCACCGAGGCAATCACCGAGCCAATGGTGGGCACGTAGTTGAGGGCGAAGGCGATCAGCCCCAGGAGGATGGGCAGTTCGATTCCCATGATCCAGGTCCACGTTCCAAGCAGCAGACCGGTGGCGATGCTCACGAGCGTCTTGATCACCAGATACCCCTGAACCTCGTCCACTACCTTCCCCATGCGCTCGTCCGACGCGATGCCGTCGCCCGCAATCGCGCGCAGCTTGTGGGGAAGGACCGCCGCTTCGCCGAGCGCGAACGCCAGAATGAGAAGGACGAGGAAGACGGTAGACAGGAACGAGAGGGCCCAGGTGGTCGCGCCTGTTGCCACCGCCGCGAGCAGGGGCAGATCCAGCAACCCCCGCATCGCGTCCATGATCTCGACTTCCTCGACGAAGGGCCACCAGGCCGAGAACCACTGCAACACTCCTTCGAGCGGCACCGCCAGCGCGTCGATCTGAATCTGAACGCGCGCCACCAGGTCCGGAAGCTGAAGACTTGCGATCAGGATCAGCAGGCCAAGCATCGAGACGACGGCCAGCACCGTCGCCAGGATCGCCACAAACCGGGGCACGCCCCTGCTCTTCAGCCAAAACACGAGGGGAAGACAGATCACGGCAAGGAACAGCGCCACCGCGATCGGCAACAGCACCGGTTGGGCGAAGCGCAGGCCCTGGATCACGATAACGGCCACCGCGAGCGTGAAAAGAAAACGCAGCCCGGGGTTTTGATCCAGTTGGTCGAAGACCATCACGTTAGCTTTGGATGAGGCTCCTCAAGTCAGGTTCAAGTCTAATGGGCAAGCCGACATCAGCAAAATACCCCACGGCCCCTTTGGACCGCTCGGCGGAGCCGGATCCAGGAGCGGAAACACGGTCGCTGCTGGCCGCTTGCCGAGTGGACACCTTCCGCTCCGGCGGCAAGGGCGGACAGCATCAGAACAAGGTCGAAACCGGTGTGCGCCTGACACACGAAGCGACGGGGATCGTGGCGACTTCGCGGCGGCACCGTTCGCGGCACCGCAACATGGAGGCGGCGCTCCGGACGCTGGAACGCAAGCTGGCCGACCACCTGCGGGAGGCACCCCCCCGAATCCCCACCGCCGTACCGCCGGGCGAGAAGCGACGGCGTCGCGAGGACAAGCTGAGGAGGTCGCGGCTGAAACGCCTGCGCCGCAAGCCCGACGCCGGCGACCCGTAACGCGCGGCTGGCTATTGACGCCCGCTCTTCGGGTCAGCAGACGATCGGTATCAGCGGTTGCGGCCGGACGGCGATCCCTTCCACGTACGTCACCGTATACACGCGGATCTGGCCGCACCCCCGGATGACCTCGACCCTGTAAACCTCGCTCGTGGGAAGCGTGGCGAGTTCCTGCACTCCCCCGAAGGCGGGAGCGTCGTCCAGGAAGACCCGCGGGCGCTGGGGGATCGTGCCCCTGGTGCGCATGCAGTCACGCCGCTGCGCAAAGGGGCTGGTCGTGGAGAGGTCTTCGAAGCACGGGACGAATTCGAACCCCGGCTGGCTGTGGAGAAACTGGGCCACGTTGAAGTCGGGGGCAAAACGGAGGGCGGTCTCGTCGTAGGCATTGGTGAGGTACGGAAGTTCCCGCAGCCGCGTCGTCAGACGGTCCACGTACACCTCGATGCCCTCGAGGACGATCGGCTTCGGGATCACCGCAATCTCGACGAACTGCCCGTCGCGGATGTCGAGGACCTGAACCAGGTCGGCGTACCCGATCCGCGACACGAGGACCCGGCTCGGTCCCGGGGGTACATCGGGGATGTCGAACCGCCCCGCTTCGTCGGTGACTCCCAGGATGATCGACCCGTCGGGCCGCACCGTTCCCTCCAGGCGCACGATCGCGCCTTCGACCGCTTCGCCCCTGTACGTGTCCAGGACCTCGCCCGAAAAGGTGACGGGCGAGAACGAGCCTGCCTGCGCGCTCGCCACGGCCGCGCTCGCCAGCACGGCGACCATCGCCGACGCGGCCACCCTCGCGACCGACACCGGGGACAGGACGCCGGGCCCCGCGGCCACCGCGTCCGGACGCGCGCCACCCATGGAGTCAGCTCACCTTGCGTACCGCGTCGACAATCTCGGCGAAGGGCGGCAGCACGCCGGGATCGTCACTGACCCACGCGAAACCGACGCTGCCTTCTCCGTCCACCACGAACACGGACCGCTTCGCCACGCCCCTGAGCCCGAAAAAATCCTGCTCGAGAACCCCATAGGCCTCGGCGGCCGTCTTGTTGAAGTCGGAGAGAATGGGGAACGGCACTCCCATGTCGTTCTTCCACTTCTGGTTCACGAACGGCGAGTCGATGCTGATGCCGTAGATCCGGGCGCCCAGACCACCCCATACGTCCCAGTTCTCGCCCACGTGGCAGAATTCCTCGGTGCAGACGCCGCTGAAGGCGAGAGGGACGAACATCAGCACGACCGGCTGACCGCGGTGCTCGCTCAGCGTCACCTGGTCCTGCCCGAAAACGTCGTGCAGGGTGAAATCCGGGGCTTGCTGTCCAACGGATACCTCACTCACTCGCTACCTGTCCTTGTCTGTGCATTCGCGTGTTCGGGATGTCGCCGCACGTCGCCACCCCCTCCGCCTCGGCGCCGTACGCCGTGAGTCTTCCAAGGTAACAGACCATCATCCGCCGTCCGAAACCGACCCCGGCCTGCTGCTGGCTCTCGTCCAGATCAGCACCACGCCGCACGCGTCGCCCCGGTACTCGATCGGGGTCCGGTTCCCCCAGTACACCTCCGCAAGCTCCACCCAGTCCGGGGGAATCTGGTCGATGTTCACCGATCCCTCGATGTCGACACCGAACGGAATCCCGTCGACGTACACCGAAAGCTGGCAATTGCTCGGCGCCATCAGCACGGACCGGTACGTCGACTCACGACTGATCTTGAGGCCCGGAATACGGGAGAACGCGTCCGAGATGCGGGGCGATCCCCGTTCCTCGATGACACGCTTTGTGAGCAGGTGCATCACCCTTCCCTGGTCCATCCGCCGATACACGCCGTTCGCCTCCAGAAACTGGGACCGGACCTCGACTGTGAGAGGCCGCAGGGGCACCGCCTCGATCGTCATCTGCACTTCAACGGCCGTCGTGCGATCCGGATGCAGCGTGACCGGCTCCGTGCGCGACGCATAGCCGATCATCTCGATTTCGAGCTGTACCGCCTGGGACTCCAGGTCCCTGAATTCGGCCCGTCCCTCGGCGTTTGTGACCGCCATGGTGCCGTTGGCGAGCATCACGGTCGCGCCCTCGATCGGTCGTGCCCCGTACGCCTCGACGACCTTGACCACAAGGCGGGATGGAGCACCCATGTCGCCTTCGTCCCACTGGCTCATGCGCAGCAGGAAATCGCCGGGCCTGATCACCCGGAAGTCCCCACGCAGGGTGGCATAACCGCCCTTGCGAACGGTCAGGGTGTAGTCTCCGACCGGGGCATCGAAGGAAACGCGTCCGTCCTCGCCCGTCACATAGCGGTTGGCGACGCCGGAGAGCTCCAGCACGGCACCCAGCAGGTCGGCGCGCGTGTCGATGTCCTGGATCCGGGCGGTTATGCGAACGCGGTCCTCCTCCCGGTCGCTCTGCGCACCCGCAGCTCCCGGAAGGATGGCGCACGCAAGGGCGAGCGCCGAGAGCTTGGCGGCGACTCGGAGTCCGCGAACGAAGTCAGGCGCAGCAGCCTCGACCGACAGCGTTGGTTTCGGCGCCATGGCATGCATCGGATACCCTCCCGCTTGGGCCCCTTTCGATATCTATAGTACCATTCGCGTCGCCGGTGACAAGCGGAGGACGGCTCATTGGCCGGGCACTGCCGCGAACCCGGGACAGCGACGGAGACCCGACACCCCCAGGTGCGATTGCCCTCGCGCGTACGCCGCGTGTGCGCGGGCTGCGCGTGCCGCGTGCACACTGGCGGACAGGCCCCGTTCCTCTCTATAATTATGGCCATGAGCAAATACGCCATTGCTTTGCTGGCGGCGGGCGCTCTGAGCCTGAGTCTGGCCGGGTCCGCCGGGACGCCTTCGTACGTTCATGAGGGCCTCACCCCGGGTCCCGTATCGGCCGCACGGGTTCCTTCGGTACTCGCGGATGAGCCGGTGGCGGAAGTGGCAAACGAGGTCGTGGCACAATACTGCGTCCGGTGCCACAGCGAGCGGCGGCAGGTGGGCAACCTGGTGCTCGAGGGCTTCGACGTCGCCGAGGCGGCCGAGCGCGGGCCGACGATCGAGAAGATGATCCGCAAGCTGAGGGCCGGAATGATGCCCCCGCGAGGGGTGCGCCGTCCGGAGCCCGAGGTGATCGCCGCGATGGCCACCGAGCTGGAGACCGCGATGGACCAGCTCGCCGCCCAGGCTCCCAATCCGGGAAGGCGGACCTTCCAGCGGCTCAATCGCGCTGAGTACGCGAGCGCCGTAAAGGACCTCCTCGGCGTGGACATCGACGTCAGCTCGTTCCTGCCGCTGGACACCAAGAGCGCCAACTTCGACAACATTGCCGACGTTCAGATGCCGTCCGCCACGGTGATGGAGGGATACCTGCGCGCCGCCGGACAGATCAGCAGATTCGCGCTTGGGGATCCGGACGTGGAGATCTCCTCCACCATCTACCGGATTCCGCGCGTGGCCTCCCAGAAGGACATGGTCGAGGGCGCTCCCGTCGGTACCCGGGGCGGGCTTTCGATCCTCCACAACTTCCCCGCCGACGGGACCTACGTGTTCCACATCATGCCCTATGCGGCCGTCGAGGGTGAGGTCTTCGGGAGGACGTTCGGCACCGAACAGATCGAGGTGTCCATCGACGGGGCGCGCGTGGCGCTGCTCACCATCGACCGCTGGATGTCGGAGTCGGAGCCCACGGGCCTCAACATCCGCACGGATTCGATCTACGTCACGGCGGGTCAGAAGCGTGTCACGGTGGCATTCATCCGGCAGTTCGAGGGTGTGGTGGACGACCTGATTCGTCCCATCGACCACACGCTTGCCGACGGGCAGATCGGTATCGGCCTGGGTGTGACCACGCAGCAGCACCTGCAGCGCCTCACGGTGCTAGGTCCGTTCGGCGTCACGGGCGTGTCCGACACCCCGGCGCGGCGGGCGGTGTTCACCTGCCGGCCCACGACACCCGACGAGGAGGTTCCCTGCGCCCGCGAGATCATCGCGCGCCTGGCCACGACGGCGTATCGCCGCCCCGCGCTCGACAGCGACGTGGACGGCCTCATGCCCTTCTACGAGCAGGGCGCCGCCGACGGCGGCTTTGAAAAGGGCGTGCGCACGGCCCTTCAGGCGATCCTGGCGAGTCCGCACTTCATCTTCCGGATCGAACGGCGGCCGTCCGAGGTAGGCCCTGAAGGAGTGTACGCGATCGACGACCTGGATCTGGCTTCGCGGCTGTCGTTCTTCCTGTGGGGCGCGCCCCCCGATGAGGAACTCCTGGAGGTCGCCCGGGCTGGATCGCTCTCGGATCCGGCGGAGCTGGACAGGCAGGCGCGGCGCATGCTCGCCGACCCCCGGTCCGAGGCGCTGGCTACGCGGTTCGCCGCACAGTGGCTCAGGTTGCAGGACATCGAGGACATCCATCCCGACGCGCTCACCTTCCCCTATTTCGACCAGACGCTGGCGGACGCGATGGTGCGCGAGACGGAGCTGTTCTTCTCCCACCTGGTCGCCGAGGACCGTCCCGTCCTGGACCTGCTGACAGCGGACTACACCTTCGTCAACGAGCGGCTCGCCCGGCACTACGGCATCACGGGTGTCGTCGGTCCCTACTTCGAGAGGGCCTCGTATCCGACCGAGAACCGCCGCGGTGTGCTCGGGCAAGGCAGTGTGCTCACGCTCACCTCGCACCCCGACCGCACCTCACCCGTGTTGCGCGGGAAGTGGGTGCTCGAGGTCCTTCTGGGAGCGCCCCCACCACCGCCACCCCCGGACATCCCCGCCTTCGAGGAGACCGCGGCAGCCGAGGAGGGACGGTTCCTCACGGTCCGGGAACGGATGGAGCTGCACGCCGAGAACCCGGCCTGCAATTCCTGCCACAACGTGATCGATCCGCTCGGGCTCGCCCTGGAGAACTTCGACGTGACGGGTGCCTGGCGGATACGCGACGAAGGCAACCCGGTGGATCCCATTGGCACCATGTACGACGGCACGGAACTGGCCGGTCCGATCGATCTGCGGAACGCGCTCCTGGACCTGTCCGACGTCGTCGTCAGCACCTTTACCGAGAACCTGATGGCCTATGCGCTCGGCCGGCGCGTCGAGCATTACGACATGCCGACGATTCGCGCGATCAACCGCGCCGCGGCGGAAGACGACCACCGCGTGTCGGCCTTCATACTGGGCGTGGTCAACAGCCCGCCCTTCCGGATGGCGCGCGCCGGCACACTGACCGAAGAAGAAGCCGAGCCCTGACACCCCCCGACGAGTGAGGTCTCAAACAGATGCGATACCTGACAGGCCACCACATTTCCCGACGCGCCATGCTCAAGGGCGCTGGGGCCGCCATTGGCCTTCCCTTGCTGGATGCGATGATCCCCGCCGGACGGGCATGGGCGGCCACGGAGGCCGGCAGAGCGGCAGGCCAAACCCGGCTGGTGTGTATCGAGCAGGTGCACGGCGCCGCCGGGTGCAACGACTGGGGCAGGTCCCAGAACCTGTGGTCACCAGCCGAGACGGGACGCGACTTCGATCTGACGCCCAGCAGCCTGCGTCCACTCGAGCCCTTCCGGGAGTACCTGACCATCGTCAGCGACACCGATGCGAGGATGGCCGATGCCTATGCACCGGCGGAGATCGGGGGGGACCACTTTCGGACCAGCGCGGTCTTCCTGACCCAGGCTCATCCCAAGCAGACGGAAGGTTCCGACGTGCGCGTGGGGACCTCGTTCGACCAGTTGTACGTGGAACGCTTCGGCCAGGACACGCCGATCCCTTCGCTACAGCTGTCGATCGAGAACGTGGACCAGGCCGGGGGGTGCGCGTATGGGTACGCCTGCGTGTACACGGATACGATCAGCTGGGCCACTCCGACCCAGCCGCTTCCGATGATTCGGGACCCGAGAGCGGTGTTCGAACAGCTCTTCGGGGCCGGCGGAACGCCCGAGCAGCGTGCGGAGCGCCTGAACACCGACCGCAGCATCCTGGACTGGGTCATGGGCGAGATGGCGATGATGCGCCGTAAGCTCGACCCGGTCGACGTGCACAGACTGGACCAGTATGCGGACAACATCCGTGAGCTCGAACAGCGCATCCAGCGGATCGAGGCCCAGAACTCCAGCGGCGAGGAGCGGGCGATCCCCGAAGCTCCCGTGGGTGTCCCGGACTCCTTCGAAGACCACGTGAAGCTCATGTTCGACCTTCAGGTGCTCGCCTTCCAGTCCGATATCACGCGCGTGTTCTCATTCAAGCTGGGCCGCGACGCCTCGCCCCGGGTCTATCCGGAATCCGGTGTGGAGGCGCCGTTCCACGCGATGTCTCACCACGGCGGCCGTGAAGACCGCGTACGCCAGTTCGGCAAGATCAACGAGTACCATGTGTCGATGGTCCCCTACTTCCTGGAGAAGCTGCAGGCGGTGACCGAGGGCGACGGCAACCTCCTGGACAAGACGCTCCTCATGTACGGCTCGGCAATGGCGGACAGCAACCTCCACAACCACACGCGCTGCCCGCTCTTCCTGGCGGGAGGCGCGAACGGCATCCTGGAGGGAGAGCAGCACATCCGGGCACAGCCGGGAACGCCGATGGCCAACGTCATGCTGAGCCTTCTGCACAAGCTGGGTGCCGACGACGTCAAGAAGTTCGGGAACAGCACGGGCCACTTCGCAATCTAGGAGGTGGAATGATGACTGCAGCCGAATCTGACCGGTCCCTGGTCGAGAGACCGCGTACGAAACGCAGATTTGTCCGGCTCTTGGCACTCGCTTCGCTGATGGCTGTGGCGGCCGCCGGCTCGCCCGTCGAGTCACCGGTCGCCGATGCGGCCGAGCGCGGCGATCTGGAGACGGTGCGTGCGCTGCTCAGACAGGGCGCCGACGTCAACACGGCCCAGAGCGACGGTATGACGGCACTTCACTGGGCCGCGCGCAACAACGACGTCGCCATTATGAAAACGCTTCTGTACGCGGGAGCGACATTCCGTGCCACGACGCGGCTGGGGGGCTATACGCCACTGCATCTGGCCAGCCGGGGGGGGCACAACGAGGTCGCGGCACTGATCCTTGACGCGGGCGCGGATCCCGACGTTTTCACCACCACCGGCGTGACCGCAATGCACTTCGCGGCCGACGCGGACGCAGCGGGCGTGATCGGAGCGCTGGTCGCGCACGGGGGCAACGTGAATGCGAGGGACACCTTTGCCGACCGGACGCCTCTGATGTTCGCCGCCGTCCGCGGTGCGGACGCGGCGCTGAGCGCCCTGCTGGATGCCGGCGCCGACATCTCCCTGGTCACACGGGTCAAGGACTACGAGGTCATCGACCAGAGTCTGCGGGCCGAGCAGCGTCAGCGTGCGCGCGTGAAGGCGGCTGCCGAAGAGCCCGAGGAGGAGGAGGAAGTCAGCGAGGCCTCGGCGTCTCCGGTACCGCCGCAGGCGCAGCAGCCCCGGAACCCGGCCCAGGGCGCACAGGCCCGGCAACCCGGCAACCCCGGACAGCCGGCCGCCCCGGGACAGCCTGAGCCGGACGAACCGGTTACGCCGCCCGAGGAACCGCCGGTGAAAGCTCTCACCTCGGCACAACAGATCGGGAAGCAGGGCGGATTCAGCGCGTTGCACTACGCGACCCGCGAGGGTCATCGTTCGACGGCCGCGTTGCTCCTGGACAGGGGGGCGGATGTCAACCAGCTGACGGCGGGCGATCAGTCGTCCCCGATGCTGGTCGCCGTGATCAACGGCAACTACGACCTCGGCCGCGACCTGCTGGAGCGCGGAGCCGACCCGAACCGCGTCAGCGACGATGGCGCGGGGCCTCTCTTCGCCACGCTCAACATCGAGTGGTCTCTTCGCACCTGGTATCCGCAGCCGCAGGCATTCCGCCAGCAGGAAACGGACTACCTGGAATTCATGAGGCTGCTGCTCGACGCGGGCGCGGATCCAAATCAGCAGACAAGCACACACATCTGGTATGCCGCCTACAATGCGGGCCGCATGGGTGTGGACTTCACCGGCGCCACTCCCTTCTGGCGGGCGGCATACGCCACGGATGTGGAGGCCATGCGCCTTCTCGTGGAGTACGGGGCGGACCCGAACATCTGGACGATCAGACTGCCGAACCGCCGCCGCTTCTTCGACCCGAACTTCCCCGACACGCGTCCCGAGGACCCGCCGTCCGATCCGTCCGGGCTGCCCCCCGTTCCCGTCGGTGGACCCGCCGTACACCCCCTCCACGCCGCGTCCGGTGTCGGGTTCGGCACTTCCAGGGTGGCTCAGCAGCACCGCGCAGTCCCCGACGGATGGCTTCCCGCGGTTCGCTACCTGATCGATGAACTCGGAATCGACCCCAACCTGCGTGACAAGGACGGTTACAACGCCATCCACCATTCGGCGGCCAGGGGTGACAACGAGACCATCCTCTTCCTGGTCAGCCGCGGCGTGGACATCCACGCCATCAGCCGTCGCGGGCAGACCACGGCGGACCTGGCGAACAGCCCGGAACAGCGCGCGCAGCCGCATCCGGCGACCGTCGCGCTGCTCGAGAAGCTCGGTTCGCGCAACAACCACCAATGCCGCTCCTGCGGGGGCAACTGATGGAGGGGAGAGCGCCCGACGGACCGGTGTCGGCGCGGCGCGGCGCGGCCCCGCTGGTCGCCGCCGCGGCCGCGATGCTGTGCTTGCCGGGGTCGGGAATCGCCCAGGACACCGAGTGGAACCGCTACACGCTGGAGGATCTTGTCGGCGTGCATGTGCGCGCCGAGACCAACCTGGGGTGCGAGGGTGCCGGTCTCTCGGCTGAATCCGTACGGACGGAAGCGGTGGCTGCGCTGGAGGCGGCGGAGGTGCCCCTGCTGACCGAGCGCGAGATGCTCGAGAGCCCGGGGATCCCGGAACTCAGGGTCACGGTGGAGTGCGGGGGCGGCGTGGCGGGGGTCGTGGGCTACTCGGTGTCGGTTCGCGTGCAGCAGGCGACGCAAATGATCCGCGACAACCAGATCACCCTGTCGGAAGCCGTCACCTGGTGGACGACGGGTGTCGGAGTCGCCGAAGCGGGGACCGTCCCGGACGCGCTCGGTGCCGAGTTGCTGGCCAGGCTCGCGGTCTTCGCGGATGCGTTTGCCGCCGCCAACGCCGAAGAGGAAGGCTCGGGCTAGGGCGGAAGGAGCACCCGCTCGCCGGCCCACGGGTCGAGCCACCGCCGCCTGATCTCGGGCATCACCCCGATTTCGGTCAAGCGCGAGGGGCCGACTGCGGTCGGTCGTCCCCAGCCGGGTGCGCCGTGATCACCGCCAGGAAGTCGTCGGCGTAGCGGCGCAGCTTCGTCTCGCCCACCCCGACAAGTCCGGCGAAGTCCTCCCGCGTGCGTGGGCGCCGCGCCACCATCTCCCGGAGCGTCGCGTCGTGGAAGATCACGTAGGGGGGAACGCCCTGAGCCTTCGCCAGTTCGGTGCGGCGCTTGCGCAGGGTCTCCCACAGCCCTTCGTCCCACGTGGCCGGGTCGGGGGCCGGCGGGGCCTCGCGTGCCTTCCGTTTCCGCCTTGTCGCGGCTGGCCGTACGTCCATGCGCATGTGCACCTCGGCCTCGCCGCGCAGGACCGGCCGGCTCGCATCGGTCAGCCGGATGGACCCATACCGTTCCATTTCCACGCTGAGCAGGCCGCGAGCGACGAGTTGGCGGAACACCGAGCGCCACTGATAGCTGTCGAGATCGGCACCGACGCCGAATGTCGGCAGCCGGTCGTGGCCGAAGCGCCGGATACGTTCGGTGTCGCGGCCGCGCAGGACGTCGGTGAGGTATGCAGCGCCGAAGCGCTGGCCCGTCCTGTGGACGCACGACATGGCCTTCTGCGAGGCCTCGGTAGCGTCCCAGACCGCCACGGGCGTCACGCAGTTGTCGCAGTTGCCACAATCCCCGGAGGGGGTCTCGCCGAAGTACCCGAGCAGCGAGCGGCGCCGGCAGGTCGCAAGTTCGCAGTAGCCGAGCATGGCGTCGAGCTTGCGCACCTCGAGCCGCTTGCGCGCCTCGCCCGCTTCGGAGTTCTCGACCATGCCGCGCAGGGTGACGACCTCCTGCAGCCCGTAGACCATCCACGCGTCGGCGGGCTCGCCGTCCCGTCCCGCACGGCCTGTCTCCTGGTAGTAGGCTTCGATACTCTTCGGGAGGTCCAGGTGGGCGACGAAGCGCACGTCAGGCTTGTCGATGCCCATGCCGAAGGCGATCGTGGCCACGATGACGACGCCGTCCTCGCGGACGAAGCGGTCCTGGTGCCGCTGCCGGGTCGCCCCGTCGAGGCCGGCGTGGTACGGCCTTGCGTTCACCCCGATCCCCCGGAGCCACTCGGCGGTCTCGTCGACCTTGCGCCGCGACAGGCAGTACACGATTCCCGCGGCGTCGCCGTGACCCTCCAGGAAGCGGCGAAGCTGGGCCCGCGCGTTGTTCTTCGGGACGACGTGGTAGCGGATGTTCGGGCGATCGAAGCCGCTGACGAAGAGGGGAGCATCCTGCAGGCTCAACCGTTGGGCGATCTCGCGGCGCGTGGGCTCGTCGGCCGTCGCGGTGAGCGCGATCCTCGGCACATCCGGAAACAACTCCGACAGCGCCGAGAGCTGGAGATACTCGGGGCGGAAGTCGTGGCCCCACTGGGATACGCAGTGGGCTTCGTCGATTGCGAAGAGGGCCAGCGGGGTGCGCGACAGCAGCGCCAGCGTGCGTTCGCCGAGAAGGCGCTCGGGGGCGATGTAGAGCAGATCGAGCCGGCCCGCTGCGACCGCGGCTTCCGTCTCCCGCACCTCGTGGTAGCTGAGGGTCGAGTTGAGGCACGCGGCCCGCACGCCGGTCTGGCGGAGGCCCTCGACCTGGTCACGCATGAGGGCGATTAGGGGCGAGACCACCACTCCCACCCCGTCCCGCACGATCGCCGGGATCTGGTAGCACAGGGACTTGCCGCCGCCGGTGGGCATGAGCACCAGGCTGTCGCCGCCGGCCACGGTGTGCTCGATCACGGCCTCCTGCTGGCCGATGAAGCCGGGGTAGCCGAAGACACGGTGAAGGACCTTGCGGACGTTGTCGGTCATGCGCGGGGGCCGCCGGTGGAGCGGTAATTGGGGACGAACTCGCGGTTTGTGCGCGACAATGTAGCGGCCGCGATCAGGGCCCCGTCAGCACCCTAACCCCCCAACACGTTCAACTGCCGGGTAAACTTAAGATAAACCGAGCGTCCCAGCGGTCCCGTCAGCGTCTCGATCCCCTGCACCTCGTTGTAGACGATGAACAGGCCCGTGCCGGCGGTGTTGAGCCAGCCGAAGCGGATGTTGGCGGACCAGGTGTCGATCTGGTCGGAGTACTGGATGAGGGACTGCACGTAGATCCGTGGCGTAAAGAAGTACCCCAGATTGATGCCGGCCAGGGTGGCGGTGAAGTCGCCCTGGGGGAGCATCACGTCGTTGTACGAGAGGCGGACCCCGGCGCTGGTGCGGGCGCCGCGGCGAAGCGTCAGGTCGGCCGTCGTGGTGCGCTTGTTGCCCGAGAGGAACGCGCCCCAGTTGAAACGCGTGTTGATGGAGACCGGCCGCGACTGATCGGTGAAGAAGACGATCTGCGACTCCCAGCCGGCATAGGTCGCCGCAGGCACCACGACCTCGGTGCCGGGGATCGCGAAGGTCTCGTACAGCCCTTCGGTCACGTAGTTCGCCCCCGTGTGAAGCTCCATTCCGGAGTGCCACTGCCAGTGGCTGTCGATGTGCCAGCGGGCCGACTCGTTGAAGCCGTTCTCAACTCCGGTGCGGACGGTCCGGTAGGTGTAGTAGGAGAAGTGCGGGCGGATTTCCCGGAAGACGGTGGCGGGCCGATGCGTCCACATGCCGAAGACCTGGTAGTAGCGATGGCCGTTGCGTGGCAGGAAGCCGACTTCGGGGTTGAAGTGCTCGCCGATCTCGCGCACGGTGGCGTTGGCCGTGAAGCGACGGCTGCTCCACGCGGCCGTAAGGTTCCAGGCGGCATCCGCCCCTTCCAGGTCCGGGGTGTCGGTTCTTGCCACGAAGGAGGTCAGGGTCAGCTGATCGCCGAGGCCGACGCTGCCGTCGATCGCGTAGGTGCGGTTGTAGTCGCCGGCCCGGTTGCCGGCGCGGTTCACGAAGAGGCCGCCGACACGGGAACGGTTGGGGAGTTCCTTCGCGACGCGCGCGACCGAGTAGGCGTTTTCGGGATCCCCCACTGCGTTGGCGCCGGTCTCGATGTGCAGCAGGCCCAGATTCAGGCCCGCCACACGCCCCGACAGCCTGCCACCGCCCGTGATGGGGACCGGCTGGCCGCCGGAGATGCCGATGCGGCGGCTGAAGAAGAGGTCGGCTCCCCCTGCCCCGACGGTGAAGAAGCCCGCGTTCTCGAGGAAGAACGGGCGCTTCTCGGGGAACAGCAGCGAGAAGCGGGTCAGGTTCACCTGTTGGTCGTCGACCTCGACCTGGGCGAAGTCGGTGTTGACGGTCATGTCCAGGGTCAGGCCCTGGGTGACCTGGAGCTTGGCCTCGCCCCCGAACTCGGCCTGTTGTCCGAACGATGTCTGCGACGCGTCCGTGTAGTCGCGGGTCGAGGCTCCCAGCACGTAAGGGGTGATCGTCGCGGAACGGCGGAACGGCGGCTCGACGCCCGTCAGCTGTCCCGCGAAGTCGAGCCGGTAGAGCCCGAACTCGCGGGGCACGGCCGCCCAGAAGTCCTCTTCGTTGAGTCGGCGGATCCTGCGTGAGACATTGAAGCCCCAGGTGTCGGTTTCGGACCCGTAGCGCAGCGTGCTGAAGGGGATGCGGAACTCGGCGTACCAGCCCTCGGCGTCGCGGGAGGTGGCCACCGTCCAGCTGCCGTCCCAGTTCTTGTTGAAGCCGCCGCCGGCGCCCCGCTGGAACCGCCGCTGGTTGTTCATGCCGCCGCCGAGGAAGAACCCGCCGCCGCTGCCCTGGGCGGCGACCTGTCCATCGTACTCGATCCCGGCGGGCGTGGTGCCGAAGACGAAGCCGTTCTGCTGGTCGTTGTACGTGTCGAAGACCATGATCACCGCGTCCGCGTCGGTGACCTCGTAGTCGCGGATGGACTCTCCCGGGACGATGGCGTCCGCCTGTGAGTCGTAGGCCCACACCGCGACGTAGACGGCATCCTGGTCGAAGAGGATGCGGAGTTCGGTGGGCTCGGATGCGGGCTGGCCGTCGGCCGGCTCGCGCTGGGTGAAGTCGGCGAGGGGCGTGGCCGTGCCCCAGACAGCGTCGTCGGGGACGCCGTCGATGACGGGGGGTGCCGCAGCGCGGGCGGCGATGGCAACTCCGGTCGCGGGAGCATCCGACGCTCCGCCGTTGCCGTTGACCGCGGCCTGTTGCGCGCGCGCGCCGGTCGGGCCGGCGGCTGCGGCTGCGAGGAGCCCGGCGGCCAGCAGGATCAGGGCCCTGCGTGGAAAGCGAGGATGCGTCGTTGCGATGCGTGATTGCGTCACTTACGGTACCGGCTGTGGCTGGGGATGAGTCGGTGGAACCCAACTACCATGGACAGTCGATCCACGGGCCGCGTTGAGAGGCCACAGAGGAAGAGGGCGTCATGAAGATAACCACGAACGCCGGGCCGCAAATCGGCTTTCCCGCAACAACCGCCTTCCTGGTGGCGATCCCCTTCCTCACCGCGATCGGAGCGACGGGCGTTCCGGTACTCGCACAGGAACCTCCCGACACCGTTTTCGAGGTGGAGGCTCTCGAAGTGGTCGTCGGTTCGCGTGCGGGCGTGGCGGACCCGGCCACGCTGCCTGTTCCGGTCGACATCTACGGTGCCGAGGAGATCGCGCGCCTGGGAGAAGTCGATCTCGCCGAAGTCCTGGGACGGATTGCCCCCTCCTTCAACTCCACGCGCCTGTCCGCAGGGGACGGCGCAGCCCTCCACGTGGCCACCCTGCGCGGCATGAACGGCGACCAGGTGCTCGTGCTGGTCAACGGCAAGCGCCGCCACGGGGTAGCGTTCGCCAAGGTGCTCGCGGTGTCGGGACAAGGCACGACCGGCACCGACCTGCGCGCGATTCCCGTTCACGCGATCAAGCGCATAGAGGTGTTGCGCGAGGGCGCCGCCTCGCAGTACGGCTCGGATGCGATTGCGGGCGTGATCAACATCGTCCTCAAGGACGACGCGCGCGGGATCGACGCAGCGACCTTTCTCGGCCGAACGTCCCGCGGCGACGGAATGCGACTGATCACGTCCGCCAACGCCGGTGTGCCCCTCGGCGAGGGATTCCTCAACATCACGATGGAGGTGGCCAGGCAGGAGGTGACGAACCGCGCGGGCGCCGCACCCACCTGCTTCGGTCCCGACCCGTCCTACGGCCCGTGCGCGGATGGCGGCAAGGTCATCCAGCTGCAGCGCAACGGCGAACCCGACTACAGGGGCGCGGGCTTCATGGCCAATGCGGCGATCCCGGTCGGTGAGTCGGCCGAGTTGTATGCGTTCGGGGGCTATTCCGGCCGCGAGGCGGTCTCCGACGGTCTGTACCGGAAGGCCGACTGGGTGCCGCGCACCGTCAGCCATGTCTACCCGGACGGCTTCTTCCCCATCGAGGAGTCGGACCTGACGGACAAGTCGGCCGTGGCGGGGCTGCGCGGTGACGTGGGCGAGTGGTCGGGCGATCTCAGTCTGGGCTTCGGGCATGGCCGGTTCGCCTTCGGCGCCGCCAACTCGATCAACCCGTCGTATGCAGCCGAGTACCTGGCCACAAACCCCGGGGCGGACGGAGCATCCATCGCGGCCAACGCTGGCCCGCGCAACACGTTCAGCGGGGGTTTGAACGTGCGCCAGTGGACGCTGAACGCGGACGCGACGCGGGAGCTCGAAGTCGGTTCGACCCCAGCATTCCTGGCCCTGGGTGGTGCCTTCCGGCGGGACTCGTACTGGATGGAGGCCGGCGACCGGGCCTCGTGGGCATGCGGACCGAGCGACACCCCCGGCAGCTTTCCGGCTGCCCATCACCAGAACGACGGATCCGTGTTCGCGAGCTGCGGGATCCAGGGCTACCCCGGCTACAGCACCACCTCGGCTTCGTTGAGCGAACGGGATCGCAACAGCTTCGGAGCCTACGCGGACATGGAGTTGCGCCCGTCCGGCGGATCGGCAGAGGTCCGAATCACGGCAGGGAATCGGCTAACTACTTACAGGGCTGCACGATCTGCGTTTTCTGCCGTTGGACCGGACACTACTGGACCGTGCCGCGAGAGCGGGAAAACCGGAACCGTATGGCGGGACTTCCGCGCCCGTGCCTTGCCTTCGCGGGAGGCCCCGGGGAAGCCTCCCGACCTCCTTCCCCGGAAGCCGTGTTGTCAGGGCGCATCGGCGATCCGCCCTGCCGGAAATGCGCCCGAGATTCGTCGCGTGAGCATGTTCGGCCAATAGGCCGGGTGGCTTGGCGCGCGACGGCCCGGTCGAGGCTGTTCCGGGCGATGCCCGGAGCGGCGTACGGCTCCCGAACCTCGTCGCGAACCGTCCCGAAGCTGTCCCGATGACCTGTGATCGTGTCGAGATCCGTCGGTTCGGCCTTCATGATTGCCCCGGTCACGGGAGAATTGTCACGCGACGAACTGAACCGCTACATTGGTGCCCACTGAAGCTCGTCCACCCGAGGAGGCAGAGATGGCGGTCTACAAGATGATTCGCATCAGAGTTCACGATGCTGACCGGTACGCGACGTTCGCCGAGGCGGCGTCGGCGGCGACGGCGAGACACGGTGGCGAACTTCTCTTCCAAAACGAGCGCGATGCAGCCACCCGCATCCTGGTCGTGCGCTTCCCCGACGCGGCTTCGTCCTGGGCACACTATGGCGATCCGGAGGTTCAGCAGGCTCTGTCCATGGCCAAGGGATCGTTCACCCGCGATATCGTCGCCCTCGAAGGTGGGTCGTAGCGCGAGCCGGCGATGCCTTCTGATCCTGGGAGGCACGCTGGTCGCCGTTTGCGCGACGACGCCCACGGCGTCAGGACAGGAACCCCCACCACCCAAACCCGACACGGTTGTCAGGCTGGAGCCGCTGGTCGTGACCGCCAGGAATCGGGAGGAACTCCTTCAGAGCGTCCCGCTGGCGGTGTCGGCCTTGTCCGGTCGCGATTTGGAGCTTGGCCAGGTCGGAACGACCGATCGGCTCGGCCAGATCATGCCGAACGTGAACTTCAACCACTCCGGCGCTCTTTCGGGCACGAAGTCCGCGGCGCAGTTCTACATCCGGGGCGTGGGGCAGCGCGACTTCCTGCCGGTGACGGATCCCGGAGTTGCGGTGTACGTTGACGGGATATACATGCCGCGTTCGGTGGGAGCGGTGATGGACCTCATCGACGTGGAACGCGTTGAGGTGCTGCGCGGACCGCAGGGTACGCTCTTCGGGCGCAACGCGGTTGGCGGAGCCGTGTCGGTCAACTCCAGGAGGCCGGACGCCGAAGCGCGCAGAAGCATGCGGATGCAGTTCGGCGACGACCGGATGACCAACCTGACCGCGTCGGCAAACGGCACGCTGGGGAATGGGCTGTTCGGGAGCGTGGCGCTGGCGCTCCGCAAGCGGGACGGGTACGTGACGCGCACATACGACGGACTCGACAAGGGCAACGACAACGGACGGGCGGCCCGTGGCGCGATCGTGTGGCGTCCCTCGGCGACCTTCGAGGTCTTTGCGACGGCCGACTATTCCCGCAGGCGGGAGAACGGGGCGCCCACCGTCAACGGAGGCGTCAACGACAAGCAGGCCTTTGGGACGTTCGGCAACGGGGCCCTGACCGGCTGCACCGCGATCATGATCAACTCCAACTTCCCCGGAATGGGACCACCGACCTTCCCCCCGCCGGGACAGGGCACGGGAGGTGCCGAGGGTTGCTACGGGCCAGACAGCTTCGCCGGGCCGTACACGTCGGATGGCACGTTTCCGGCATTTTCTGACTTGGATTCGTGGGGTGCCGGCGCCAAGGTCTTCTGGTCACCCGGCGGGGGCGTCACGCTCCGGTCTCTCACGGGCTACCGGGGACTGGACATGTGGAACTCCCGGGACGCGGACAACACGCCAGCCAACATTCTGCAGATCCAGATCGCGGTCGAATCCGAGCAGCTCAGCCAGGAATTTCAATTGAGTGGCTTCGGCCTCGACGACCGCATACACTGGCAGACCGGCCTCTACCTCGTCCGCGAAACGGGGTACTATCTGGGCGCTGTGACGCTCCCGACCGGGGCATTCGACAGCCACTGGGACCTGGTCAACTCGTCAATGGCCGGGTTCGCTCAAGCCACGGCCGACGTGTCGGCGGCGGTTTCGCTGACGGTCGGCGCGCGCTACACGAGGGATTGGAAGTCCGTGACGCCGGATGTCCACGCGGTGGGCGACGCATCGCAGGGCAGGGGCAGCATCCACGGACCCACATGGCCCTTGGCCAGGGGGATTTTCCGAGCCGCCACCGGGCCGATGAAGCCCGGGGATCGCATCCTCGCCAACAAGGAGTTCACCAGGGATTTCGATGCGCTGACCGTGATGGCCAACCTCGCCCATCAATTGAACGACAACACGATCGCCTATGTCGGATTCTCCGAGGGATTCAAGAGCGGCGGCTTCGACGCGCGGGTTCCGTCTCCCCCGCCCGGCCACGAACCGAATTCGCCCGACGCCGCCCCGACCGACTACGAGCCCGAAACAGTCGCCAGTTACGAAATCGGTCTGAAGTCGAGTACCGGCGACGGTCGTCTCAGGCTGAATCTGGCGCTCTTCCGGGCCGACTACGAAGACTTGCAGGTCGTCATCCGCGAGTCGATCAATCCCATTACCGTCAACGGCGGGTCGGCCGATCTCCAGGGTGGCGAATTGGAGGCGGCGTGGATACCGGGCGGCGGGTGGGACGTCGCGGCCAGTCTCGGTGTACTGAGTGCGGAGTACGAGAGCCTGAGCACCGTCGTGCTGGAGAACAGAAACCCGTTGCTGCCGGACTACAAGCTGACCAAGACGCCCGGTTTCAACCATTCACTCGCAATCGGCAGGACATTCCACGCCCGCGGGTTGCCCGTTACCCCCCGGCTCCACTGGACGTACACGGCGTCGCAGTATCACGACCCCGTCAACACGCCCCAACTGTTTCAGGAGGGGTATCACCTGCTCCACGCCACGATCAGCCTGGCGAGCGCGGACGGCAGGTGGGAGGTGTTGTCCGCATTCCGCAACCTGACGGACGAGCGCTATCTCCTGACCGGGACATCCGCTTGGGGCACTGCGGCGGCCTACCTCGAGCAGGTGTACGGAAGACCGTTCGAGTGGTCTGTCTCGGTGAAGCGAACCTGGTGACAGGGCCCGGGTGCCCGCCAGCCTCCGGCGGGGACGCGCGAAGCGTGGCCCCAATGACCTATTCACCTTTTGTCAACGGTTTTGAAGGCGGGCTGTAACCCCGCCTCGGGTTACGCGGACAGACGCGGCGGTGCTTCGCCAAGCGTCCTGGTGGTTCTTTGGTCTCGCCTCGCACAGGCGAGCGCGAGAAGGCGCTCGGAGCCACGGTTGATGCCCTTCGGCAGACTGCCTCCGGATGCGTTATCGAGGGTCAGCAAGGAGCTGGCTCCCGACCCGTTAGTGGCCGGAAGCCAGCTTACCCTCGGTATAACCGCGGGCTGGCGAGGGGGTGCTCCGCCCCCTTCGATCCCCAGGACAAACCCCGCTCCGCCAGCGTTCGCGGTTCGGGCGTCCGAAGGTCCCCCCGGTCGGCCCGTCACCGGATGTTCCGCCGCCGACTTCGCGGCTGAGTTCGCGGCTGAGTTCGCGGAGTGACCGGCGGGCGGCGTGGTCTGCGTTGCCACCGCTTCGGCGCCGGTCCCCCCGGCCTCCGGGCACGGACGCCGTCCGTTCCTCCCGCCGGGGTCGAGTCCCCTCCCCGCCCCGGAAGGCAGGAGGGCCGGTCCAACGACTTGAGCGCTTGACGCTGTCGGGAGCCCCGCGCCCCCCGCTGCCGCGCCGCCGCTGCGTCCCCGGACGACCGGCTCGCCGTTGCCTTCCCGCACGGGATTGCTGGACCGGGAGCGACCCTAGGCGAGGGGGGGATGGCCTGCACATCCCAACCGCCGCCGTGGCGTGTGAGGCATGCCGAACACCCGGGTCGCTCCCGGCAACGGGCGCAAGCGCCCGCGCGTCATCCATGCCCTTGCGGCTGCGGCACAAACGCATTTGCACCAGCAACTTGCGTCATCGGCGGCGTGTCACATCCGAGCGCGTTTCCCGTGCACAACGGCCCCGATGTCAATGTGCACTTCCGGATCGGCAACGGGCCATGTCCACGGGCGGTCAAATCCCGCCTCCGGCGAGGCGGCTCGAACGCCACACCGAATGGCCGTCGATCGTTCCTCCGGGGAGGCTCGATCGGAGCAGTTCCTTCATCTCGGCGATCCGCTGGAGGCAGGCTTGGAAGCCGCCCATCGCTTCGACCGCCGCGTCGTCCATGCCGAGTATGGCATTCTCGATGCGCGTGATCTCGCGCCGGGCCGCAACGGCGGTTCCGGGCGAGTGGACGGTGCGCGCGTCCGCGTCCGCATCGGTCCAGTTCCCGAGGATCGTCCGCGCCCGCTCAAGCGGCCGCCGGGCGCACGCGACCCCGGCGACCTCGACCGACAGGCCCAGTTCCCTCAACGCCTCCCAAAGCTTCAGGTGCCGGTCCCGCCACGAACGGAGCGCGGTCGAGGTGTCGTAGCCGGGATCGCCGTGGACGAACACGGCGCGGCGGGAGTCCAGCGCCATGGGCATCCCGCGCGGGAAGTAGCGCCGCGCGCCCCCGGCGGCACCCCGATAAACCCGGACGGGCATGGCCGAGCGCCCGATGCCCAGCGCCTCGAACGCGGCGACCTTCTCAGCCTCGGTCGGGAGCCACGCGAGGTCCGGGTGCTCGATCACGTAGTCGAACGAGAGCAGGCGGCGCATGGCCACCTCGGTCGCGGTGATCCTACGTAGGCGGATGCCTTCGGCCCCGAGCGCCCGGTAGATGCCGCGCGCGCCGATTCGGCAGACCTTCAGGTCTCCGACCGTCTCTTCGGCGGCGAGTCTTCTCCGCGTCAGGAACTGCACGAACCGGAGCGTCTTGAAGCGGTCGATGCCGAACCAGTCCGATAGCTGCGAGCGGGTGAACACGCCGCCGTGCAGGCTCGCCAGCGCGATCCACTCGGCGCGTCGGCCCGTCAGGCCGAACGGCTTCAGCGCCTTCTCGCGCCCCTTCAGATGGGCGATCAGCGCGGTCTCCCGTGGCTAAAGGACAGGTCGTGCATGTGGGCCGCCGCCTCACTGCAGCGAATTACTCCGTTCGAAATCGGGAGAGCGCAACGGGCCGCGTCAAGGCCGCGTCCGTAAGCGGATGCCCCAAGCGGTTCACGCCGATTCCAGATGGGTATCGAACTCCGGCAACGACGCTATCCGTCGCCTTCCGGAAGCGTCGGCACGGAGCGTCGGCGCTTGACTCCGTTTCGGCATCCATAGATCGTTCGGGTGCCACGCGGTCGGGGGGCGCGTTCTTGCAAGGGACGAGCACCAGGGCGCGATCCCCCAAAACCAAGACTCCGAGAGGGGTGACCTGCAATGACACGTTCGATCTGTTTAGCCGTGCTGCTCGCAACCACTGTCGGCTTCACTCCGGTACCGGTCGCGCCATCCGGGTCGATCGGACACGGTCCCGGACAGATCAGCCCCCGCAAGGCCTACTCACAGGGCAAGGCACTGACCTTCAAGGTGCTGGTCTGTGACGACTGCCCGCTCCAGAAGAACGAGCTCGACCGCGATCGTGCGCTGAGCCTGACGGCCAGCCTCGCAGCGGTCTACGAAGGCGAGGAGACGGGCTCTCCGGACGACGAGGCGGTCCAGACGCTCTGCGGCCCGGAGATCGAGGATTGCGGGATCCGCATGGAGGTCGTGCATTACTTTCTCAGCCGGCGCTTCAAGCTGGAATCCGACGGATGAGGGGATCGACCCGCGGAGCCGCCGGACTGTGCCACGCTCGGAGACCGTTCGCAGGCGTTCTGGCCGCCACTAGCCTTCTGATGTGCTTGGCGGCTCGCCCCGCCATCGGGCAGGGCACGGCGTGGATCGCCGAGCCGGGGACCGGAACCATCAGCGTTTCCTACGTCAATCAGAATGCCTTCGAGTTCTACCGCGGTACGACCACGACCAAGGGACCGCTGGAAGCGACAGGTGCCAACCTCGCACAGAACACCGTTTGGGTAGGGTTCAACTACGCTCTTCACGACGCGGTGGCCGTGGACGTGCAAACGGCTTGGGCCAGGAGCTTCGTGGAGGGAGCGGTCGGCCCCGCCGGCGGTCGGGAGAGCTACAGCGGCCTGTTCGACACCAACGTCGCCGTCACTTGGCGGGTCGTCGACGAACTGATCAGTGACGCGCCCAGCGTGGCGTTTCGGGTCGGCGCGATCATCGCGGGCGGGTACGACACCGGCTACATCAATTCGCTCGGAGACGGTGGCAACGGCTTCGAGACTTCGCTCGTCGTCGCGAAGTTCTGGGACGCCCTCGGGCTCTCGGCCGAGGTGGGTTATAGGAACCGCGGCAGCACCGAGGTCAACCCCGACGCCGTAGGGGCGGCCGCGGGCGAGGAGGTCGACGTACCCGCGGACATGTTCTTCAACATGTGGCTCTTCGCCCCCCTCGGCAGCCGCGTGACGCTTGGGGCCGACTACCGGGTGGTGAACGCGCTGTCAGGTATCGACATCGGCGGTGAGGGCTTCTCGCCGAGCCGGTTTCCCGGTCTGGAGGAAGACGCCCACATAGTGGGCGGACGGTTGCTTTTCGACCTCACCGGCAGCGTCGGCGCGAACGCGTTCTTCGGACAGGTCGTTGGCGGACGCAACACTGCCAAGTCGCGGATCTTCGGCTTCGGCCTCAGCTTCGGGTTCGGCGGTAGCTTCGGCGAGGGCCTCTAAAGTCAGAATTCCGTTGCAGGTGCGGCGTCTCTTCCTCCGGGACGCCGCACCCAACTCTCACCGAGCGGCCGGCGCGTTCAGGCTCCAGTCGTACTCGTGGTCCAGCGACCCGTCGAAGTCTCGTAGCTGTTCGGCGAGGTCGCCTTCCGCGTAGTTGCGCAAATGCTCCAGCACACCGGCTTCGGAGTTCCCGAAGTCCTCTTGGTACCAATAGTAGATGCTGGAGACGACGCCGAACGCTTCGTCCAGGAGTTCCGCACCGCGCACGTGATTCACGTAGTCCCGCGCCCCCTGCTCCAGCAGCCGCTCCAGATTCGCTGCTGAGTAGGGCTCCGGGGCGAGGTTGGGACACCCCATGCTGGCGCAGTTGACAGCGTAATGGATCCGGTTGTCCCGCCAGATGGGACGTAGAATGTCGTGTTCGATATTGTCCAGCGTCAGGGGATGACCGGCCACCATCGCGTGAACGTCGCCCCACGGCCCCGCGCCGGGAATGAGGCCTTCGTGGATTTCCTTGATCGACGCCACGGGATACTCGTCCAGAACAACTCGTACCGTCACGGCGTTGTAGAGATTGATCCAGTACGCCATCTGCACGTCCTTCGAGTACCGTCTTGGATCCAGTCCCTCCAAGTAGTCGATGTACGAGGCAAGACGCCCGCCGTCGGCGGCGTTCGCCTTCAGTTTCGCGTAGTTGAACAAGTGGACGCCGGAGGGGTCGTCGGTGATCAGGTAGGCGTCGAGCAGCGCCTGCCATTCGCCGTGGTCGAGCCTCCCGGTATTGGTTGGATCGTGGTCGGACCACGACGCATCGGCGGAGGGCGTGCCGCACGACACCCCGGCCAGCGCGAGGAGGCCGAGCAGTCCCCAAGGAAGGGGGCGTACCATGTGGAAGCCGCTAACTCCACGCGCCCGCGTGAATCGTGTCATGGCTGAGTACTTCCTTTGGCTTGGGGGTTCGCGGAGCGTGCCAACCGGCCTGAGCGCACCTCTTGCCAGTGCAGCCTCGCGATCATGGAGAGGATACCCGCGCTGGCGCCAGCGACGCCCCGCAAGGTACCTCCGACCTTAGACTTGCCGAAGCGCCGTCGCAAGGCATCCACGGGTATTTCCACGACCCGCAGGCCGTGCCGGATCGCCTTGATCTGCATCTCGACGGTCCATCCATAGGTCCGATCCTGCATGTCGAGGCGCCGCAACGCCTCGGTGCGAATGGCGCGATAGGGGCCCAGGTCGGTTATCGCTGTCCCCCACAGCAGGCGGATCAGCACGCCAGCCACCCGGTTGCCGACCATCTGTGGCCACGACAGGGCACCCGGCTCTATCCGGCCCAACGCACGCGAGCCGATGGCCAGATCGGCCCCGTCGGCGATGGCTTCTAGCAGATTCAATCCCTGCACGCCCTCGAACGACCGATCGCCGTCCGTGAAGAGCACGATGTCGACCGGACGGAGGGCCGCGAGGGCGGTCAGGCAGGCGAGTCCGTAGCCCGGGGTTTCCTGTCGAACCGTTCGCGCACCCGCTTCGCGCGCCTGGGTGGCCGTCGCGTCCTTCGATCCGTTATCGCAAACGACGAAGTCGTCGACCACCGGTATACCGTCCTTGTCGCGCAGCGCGACGAGGTCGGCAACGACGGACCCGATACTCCCCGCCTCGTCCCGGGCGGGTACGACCACGCCGACCGTCATTCCCGCGTACACGGCACCCGATCCTCCGTTCGGCCGTGCAAGCGAACCTCCGTACCGCGGCGCACGCGGCGCCTCACGTCATACAGCAGCGCCAGCGCGACCAGGCCATACTCCACCGGCCGCACCCAGACGGGATGCCCGAAGGGTTCCATCTGCAAGTCATCCAGATTCAGTCCCGTCACATACGAGAGCAGCACCGTCACCGACGCCGTCCACGCCCATGCGCTCGGCCGGATCGCCGCGAAGGGCAGCAGCCACAGCAGGTACCACGCGTTGACGACAGGCCAAAGAGCGAGCAAACCGCCGAAGATCCAGTCGCCGCGGGGAACGGCGGTCGGGCCCGACCGCCGGTACACCACGTAGTACCAGGCCAAGCCTCCAGCCAGCAGGAGTCCGCACGTTGCCCGCGCCAAGGAATTGGACAACCACGGCTTCAGGAAGGAGAAGACCGCGGCGTTGAACTCCCACTCCCGTGCGAATACCACGAGCGTCCCCAAGTCCGTCCCGCCCTGCAGGAGGAACGGCAGGTAGAGCAGCGCGAGCGTTCCTGCGAACATCCCCCAGTGGACCGGTCGAGCCTGAGCGAGCACGAACGGCACCAGCAGCAGCGCCAGCACCTTGGCTCCGACGGCCAATGCGAGGCATACCGCGGCACCGCGCAAGCGTTCTCGCTGGCCCAATACCACCGCACCAAGCAGCAGGGAAACCGCGACGCCGTCGGGATGGGCGGTGAACGCGATCTCCTTGATCACAAGCGGACACCACGCGTACAGCAGGACGCCGCGCGCCGGCGCCAGCCGAAGGAGCAGAACGATGGCAAGGAGATCGACAAGGACAAGGGGCACCTGCACGGCAACGATGCTGCCGGGGCTCAGCCAGTACCCCAACAGAAAGAAGATCTGGGTCACCGGACCGTAGATCGTCGGCAGCTCCGGATAATTTACCTGGTCAAGGATTCGCTGAAAGTGCGCCGGCACGCCTGGGTCGGCGAAAAAGGCTTCCGGCGGAACTCCGTAGGGGGTGCCGTCCTGGGCGAAGCGAAAAGCGTCCCAGAGGTAGCGGTAGAAGTCGTCCTCGTAGATCGGGCCGCCGATCAGTCCGAAGATGCGAAACAGAATGGCCCATCCGATGAGTCGCCCCAGCGGGAACGCCTCTTCCGGGTGGCGGCGATGGTATGCGTACAAGCCGAAGGTGAGCAGAGCGGCCCATACGGCGATAGCGAGGAAGAGGATCAGCGGCGGCTCGCCAGACTGCCGGGCCGACCAAGCCAAGAGGCCGTAGCCCCACGCACACCCGAGTCCCGCAGCGTCGATCGGTTGGAGTGCCCGCAGCACTCTTGGCGCGACTCGCAGCTTGCGCATCCGACAAATGTCATGGTGTGCTCCGCGACCGTCAACACGGGCTGGTCAAGACGCTTCTCCTGGGCGAAGTTTCGTTCACGCAGATCGTGCAGTCCATCGAAATCGAGAGGAATCGAACGATGGCACGCACGAAACGAAGTCGGCGCTCGTACGGCGCCGGCGAATGGGGCCGCAACCGGGTCCGGATCTTCCCGGACCCGAAGACCGGCAACTTCCAGATTGAGTGGCGCGAGAACGGACGAAGGCTCACCCGGTCGCTGGGTCACCGCGACTGGGCGAGGGCGAAACGGCAGGCGGACGAGTTCGCGGCCGGGTTCGCCGAACCTGACCTCAACGGCAAGGCGGAAGCCGAGCCCGAGCCGCTTACCCTGGAGATGCTCTTTGACATCTACGGTGAGGAGGTGACCCCGACCAAGGGCAGGTATTCGCGGGGGCACGACCGGGCGGCGACGAGGATGTTCCTCCGGTTCTTCGGACGGAACCGCGACCCGGCGACCCTGTCCCAGAGGGATTGGGACCGCTTCATTCGCGAACGGCGGGCGGGCAGGATCGGACCGAGTGGCAGGCCCGTGAGCGACCGGATGGTCGAATACGATCTGAAGTTCCTGATCGCGGTTCTCAACTGGGCCGCGAGGTCGAGGGACGAGCTGGGCCGGTTGTTGCTCAACAGGAACCCGCTCAAGGGCCTCAGGAAGCCCACGGAGAAGAACCCGACCCGGGTGGTGCTCAAGGAGGAGGAGTACGGGGCGCTGCTGGAAGTCTCGGGGCGGGTGGACTGGCGGTTCCGCGTCGCGCTCGTGCTCGCGCACGAAACCGGCCACCGCATCGGCGCAATACGCCACCTTCGGTGGCTCGACATCGACTTCGAGGGCTGGACCATCCGCTGGCGGGCCGAGCACGACAAGTCGGGGCACGAGCACGTCACGCCCGCCACCGGCGAGGCGCTCGAAGTTCTGGAGGAGACGCGGAGGAAGAACCCCGGACCCGGGGAAGCTCCGGTGCTGCCCGCGCCCAAGAATCCCTCGAAGTGCATGGGACCCGGGGTGGCCCGAGTATGGTGGGTCAGGGCCGAGAAGCTGGCGGGGCTGGAGCCCAAGCGGGGCAGGGGCTGGCACTCGCTGCGGCGGAAGTTTGCCAGCGATCTCATGGATCAGCCGCTCAAGGTGCTCTGCGAACTCGGTGGCTGGAAGGAGGCCAGGACGGTCCTCCAGTGTTATCAGCAAGCCGACGAGGGACAGCTTCGGACGGCGCTGGAAAACCGCCGGAGGGCTCGCGCCTGAGAGTTCGCGATCAGCGGGAACGAAACGGCGGGAGCCGGACCTTACGTTCCCGCAACTTCAATCACCTCAATCAGATGTGAATCCGTTGGACCTTGCCCGTCCGGCGCCGCGACGCTGAGCGGCGCCCTGCGCTTCGAGCAATACACCGACGCCGGCAGCTCACTCACCGGCAAGGTCGCCGGGCGCGTCGAACTGGGCGCGTCCGGTGCCGCGTTGCGGGCCGCTGTCTCCACGGGCTTTCGTGCACCTCGCCTGCCCCAGCGGGGCTTCAACACGATCGGTTTCGTGGGTGGCAGCGAGGGACTGGTGAGCGCCGGATTCCTTCCCGAGGGCGACCAGATCGCGTGCGCCGACTTCGGGGCGTGTTCCCTGAGCCACGAAACGTCGCTGAGCTTCACCGGGGGGTTCGTCTATTCCGCCGACAACGGCCTTCTCGTGACCGCCGACTACTACCGCGTCGCGGTCGCCGACGCCATCGCACTAACGCGGAGCCTGGGTCCGAGCCAGGGGCTTCGTACCGGCGCCCGATTCCAGGGCCGGCCGGTGGACGCCGTGGCGTTCTGGACCAATGCGATCGATACGCGCACCCGGGGATTCGACCTGGTCGCCAGCTGGCGGGTGCGCGGGATGGCCTGGGGCGCCGCGGACCTGTCGGCCAGCCTGCACCGGAACAGCACCGAGATCACCGCCAACCGGAACGAGAACTTCATTGGCGCGACGCAGCAGACCCTGATCGAGCAGGCGCAGCCCAGGCGCAGGATCGGCGTGAGCGCCGACGTCAGATCCACCCGCGGCCTGGGTGCCAGGTTCAGCGTGAACCACATCGGGTCGATCACTACCCCGTTCATCTTCGAGGAGAACGTCACGATCGACGCCGCCGCTATCGCCGACCTGGAGGTCACAGTGCAGATCGCCGACCGGATCCGTCTGGGGCTGGGCGCCAACAACCTGCTGGACAGGCTGCCGAACAGGCTCCCGGACGACTCCGTGGCGCAGCTGTGGACGATGGAATACCCGTCCGAATCGCCCTACGGCGTCGCGGGGCGTATCTGGTACATGCGGGTGAACGTGGTCGGCAACTGAGCGGAGGCCCCGGCGCGGGCCCGGCGAAACCGGTGTAGTCAGCGCCGCAGCAGAAGCCGGTCCGCGGTGCCGCGGCTGGCCAGGTAGAAGTCCGGTCGGCCATCGCCGTCGAAGTCCGCGAACTCGAGGTCGAGGCCGGTCCCCGTGGCTCCCGCACCGAACACCTCGTCCGAAGCGTCCGTGAAGACGCCGGTGCCGTCGTTCAGGTAGGCGCGGTAGCGGCTGTCGGCGATGCGCCCGACGCTGAGGTCGACGTCTGCGTTGGCGGTGACGATGTCGAGGTCCCCGTCACCGTCGACATCCACGAAGTCGCCGTCGAACGACGACACGCTTGCCGCCGGCAGCCTCGCCGAGGTTTCGTCGGTGAAGAAGCCGTCCCCGTCGTTGATCAGAAGGCGGTTGCGCGGGTCGGCACCGGCCACGAAGGCGGCAACGTTGGCGAAGAGGAGGTCGAGGTCGCCGTCGCCGTCCACGTCGCCGAAGTCGGCTTCACGAGTCTCCTCGCCCCCACCGCGCTGCGGTATCCTGGCCGCGCTCTCGTCGCTGAAGTGCCCGGCGCCGTCGTTCACGTAGAGCGCGTTGGCGCCCTCGTTCGCCACAACCAGATCCAGGTCGCCGTCGCCGTCCACGTCGCCGAGTTCCAGGTCCTGGGTGACATCCGCCGAACGCGGGAGCCGCTCCGCCGTCTCGTCGACGAAACTGCCGGTGCCGTCGTTGATGATCACCGCGTCCTGACCGTTGTTGGCGAACAGGATATCCGGGAAGCCGTCCCCGTTCACGTCGGCCACGACCACCCCGTTGGTGGTGCCCTCGACCGAAAGCCGTTCCCCCTCGTCGGTGAAGCGGCCCACGCCGTCGTTGAAGTACAGCTCGTTGGTGCGGTCGTCCTCGCTGACGACGACGATGTCCAGGTCGCCGTCGCCGTCGAAATCGGCGATGCCCACGTCCTCCGAGTCGCGGTTGGCGGCGGGAAGGCGGGAGCTGCCGTCGCTGAAGCGCCCCGCGCCGTCGTTGAGGAGCAGGATGTTGGGGCGAAACTCGTTGGCGATCACGATGTCCAGGTCACCGTCGACATCGAGATCGGCCACGCCCGCGTCCATGCTGAGGCCGTTCAGCAGACCGCCGGGCAGATGCGTGCCGGTGACGTCGCTGTACAGCGTCCGGGGCGGCGCAACCGTGGTCGTGTCGGGCGCCACGGGCTCGCCGTTTCCGCCGCTCCCGCATTCCGCAGGCGCCGCCGCGAGACACGCAACGGTGCACAGCGCGACGGTCCGAGCCGCGCGGTTCGGCCGGTCCTCCTTCATCAGGAAATCACGCCCATCCCCAGTGCCTGGATGCGGCGATTGAAGTCGGCGAGTTCGTCGTCCAGCACTTCTTCGATCGCTTCCCGGATCCGCAGGAGGCGTTGTTCGAGGATGACGTGCACCTCGCTTTGCTGATCGGTGGGCGGGAAATCGCCGATCGACACGGTGGTGAAGAGATAGCCGAGCCGTTCGATCAGCCGGGCGGGATAGCGAATGGCGTCCTGCCCGGTACCGGTGGCGCGCATCTGGAAGAGCCCGTCCTCGGCCGCGATCAGGCGCTGATTGAGCGAATCCGCCGCGGCAACGAGTTCGGGAGTGTCACCCCTGTCCCCAAGGACGGCGCGCACATCCAGCAACTGCCGCCGCACCCATTCGACCCGGTTGATCAGCTCGCCCGTCGCCTCCAGATCGGCCCGGATGTCGGCCAGCGCGGCCAGCTGAACGTCGATGTCGGCGAGTGTGCCCTCGGAGTGTGGGTCCTTGCGGACCTCCAGGTGCTGCGTCTGGGCCTCGTCGCCGACCCTGAGGGTCACCGTGTACATGCCCGGCGGCTGCAGAAACGTGCCCGCACCGGGACCGCCCAGCGGTCCCCCGGGCAGCGGGCGCCACCGTTCTTCGCCGAGGGGGACATCCTCGCCGTACAGCGGCTTCGTGCGCAGGCGCACCTCCTCGACCGGCTCGTTCATGAGGTCCCACCAGACCCGGTTGACGCCCGCGTTTGCCGTGCCGTCCAGGGTACGCACGACCTCACCCGCCGCGTTCGCGATCTCGACCGTCACACCGTCGCCGGTCGCCTCGGCGAGCCAGTAGTTCAGCGACGCACCGTAGGGCGGGTTCTCCCCGTCGGACTGGTCGTCGAACATCGTGAAGGGCGCGGAGATCGGCCGGAAGCGGTAGGCGGGACGCGGGACGAAGAGGTGGGCTGCGCTGGCGGCGACATCGGGCGTGAGCTGCTGGAGAGGCGTGATGTCGTCGAGGATCCAGTAGCCGCGGCCGTAGGTGCCCACCACCAGGTCGTTGAAGTGTTCCTGCACCACCAGTCCGTACATCGGCGCGGGCGGGAGGTTGGTGTGGAACCTCTGCCAGCGGTCGCCGTCGTCGAAGGAGACGTACACCGACGCCTCGGTGCCCAGGTAAAGGAGCCCGGGGCGGACCGGGTCCTCGTGGATTGCGCGCGTGTAGCTGAGCACGCCGTCGTCGATGCCGTTGGTGATGGGCGTCCAGCTCTCGCCGTAGTCGTCGGTCCTGTAGGCGTGGGCCCCGAAGTCGCCCACCTGGTGATGCTCGATCACCATGTACGCCTTGCCTGCCGTGTACCGGGAGGCGTCGATCCCGCGCACGACCCCGTCCGGGGGCAGGTCCGGGATGTTGGCCGTCACGTTCGTCCAACTGGCGCCGCCGTCACGGCTCACGTGCATCAGCCCGTCGTTGGTCCCGGCCCAGAGCACTCCCGGCTCGAGCGGGGACTCGTCGAAGGCGTAGATCACGCAGCAGAACTCCACCCCGATGTTGTCCGGGGTCAGACCCCCGCTGATCCCCATGCGGGTGCGGTTGTTCGTGCTGAGATCGGGGCTGATCACCTCCCAGCTCTGCCCGCGGTTGGTCGTGCGGTGGACGTGCTGGCTGGTCACGTAGACGGTGTTGTTGTCGTGCGGCGAAATGAGAAGCGGGAAGGTCCACTGGAAGCGGTACCTGAGCGAGTCGGCCGGGTGGCCGGTGGTCGACTCCGGCCAGACCTCGACCTCTCGGTGTTGGCCGGTGCGCGCGTCCCAGCGCGACACGATGCCGCCGCCCGCCCCCACGCCGGATGCGCTCGACCACACGATGTTCGGATCGGTGGGGTCCGGGGTGGCGAAGCCGGATTCACCCCCGCCGACCGAATGCCACAGGCCACGAGGGATCCCGACCCCGAAGATTCCGCCCCCCATGCGGCTGTTGCTGGGGCCGCGCGTCGAGGGGCCGTCCTGCCGATTGCCCATGACGTTGTAGGGGATGGCGTTGTCCACCGTCACATGGTACATCTGCGCGATGGGCAGCTGCGCGCGGAACCAGGTCCTGCCGCGGTTGCCGGAGATCGCGAGGCCGCCGTCGCCGCCCACGATCTGGCGGTCGCCGTCGTACGGGTCGATCCACATGTCGTGATGGTCCCAGACCGGGCCCTCCATGAAGCCCGCGGCCGTAGAAGTGACGCCGCCGTCGAGGGTCGTGCTGTACACGGCCGCCAGGAAGTACGCCTCGTCCGCGTCGTCGGGATTGGCTTCGCACCGGGTGTAGTAGGCCGTGCGGCCGGCCAGGTCACGGTCGTAGCTGACGAGCGACCAGTTGTGGCCGCCGTCGTCGGAACGCCAAAGCTCGCCGCCGTCGGTGTCGCCCCCTTCCCAGGGGACGCCGTCGCCAGTCTCGATGAGGGCGTAGACGCGGCGCGAGTCGGCGCGGCTCATGCACAGAGCGATCTTCCCGATTTCGCGTGTGGGCAGGCCGTTGCCGGCGAGCCGGGTCCACGTCGTGCCGCCGTCCCGGGAGACGTGGATGGCGCTGCCGGGACCGCCGGATGTGCGGGTCCAGGTCCGGATCGCGATCTGCCAGGTTCCCGCAAAGAGGATGCGGGGATTGTTGGGATCCATGACGAGGTCGCTCGCACCGGTCTCCTCGTCCACGAAGAGCACGTGCTCCCAGGACGCGCCGCCGTCCATGGTGCGGTAGATGCCACGTTCGGGCTGGGGTGCGTAGCCGTGCCCGATGGCCGCCGCGTAGACGATGTCCGGGTTGGTCGGATGCACGATGATGCGGCTGATGCGCCCCGTGCCCTCCAGTCCCATGTGCGTCCAGGTCTCTCCCGCGTCGGTGGACTTCCACACGCCGTTGCCGATCGACACGTTGGAGCGGATGAAGGGCTCCCCGGTGCCCGCCCACACGATATTCGGGTCCGACGGGGACACCTCCACCTCACCCACCGAATGCACCGGCTGGTCGTCGAAGACGGGACGCCAGTTGACCCCCCCGTCCTCGGTCTTCCACAGACCGCCGGAAGCCGCTCCCGCGTAGTAGGTGAAGCGATCCCCGGGCACGCCGGTCACCGAGGTGATCCGGTTCCCCAGGGGGCCGATGTGGCGGTACTGCATCGAGGCGAAGGCCAAGGTCGGAACCTCCTGGGCGCGGCCAGGCGGCGGATGCCCGGCGAGAGCGCCGAGGGACACCGCGACGGACAGGGCCGAGGCAAAGCGAAGAACCGGGGAACGCATTACGCACTTCTCCTTGAGGGGACGCACTCTTGCCGGGCGCGGAGCCCGCATGCCCGCAACGGCACGCGGGGAAGACCGGCCGCCCGCGGTGAGGCGTATGAAGCCCGCACCACGGGCGGCCACAGCTCGGTTGTCGGCCCTGCGGCCGTCGCTAGCCGTGCTCGTGAACGTGCGCGTGCACAGGCTGCGTGACGAAGTCGGCGTGTCCTGATCCGACCGCGCCGTGCATGAGCTTGAACGTCACGTCGGTTTCGCCCTCCATATGGCCATGCAGGTGGCCACCGAACTCCCCGGGCGTGTCCTGCTCGAACTCGGCAATCGACGTGTCCTCGATGTCGACTTCCAGATATGTGTCGTCTTCCAGCGGGATCGGATCGCCGTCGTGATCCACGAAGCGGACCGTGATGTGCGGCGTTTCCTCTCCCTCATCGACCTCGAGTTCGCCGGTCCAGGTCTGGGTATCGCCGTCGTACGAAGCGATCACCTGGCCACTCATCACGAGCTCCACGCCCTCGGGTTCGTAGTGTTCTTCCTCGGCTTCGGTCATCGAGTCGCTGCAGGCCCCGAGGACCAGGGCCAGGGCGGCGAGCACGGCAAGCGGTGAGTTTTTGTAGCTCCATGTCTTCATTTGTTTCTCCTGTGTTCGTTCTGACTGGAACGTCGTGCCCGGGCACATCCCTAGAACACGACTCGGTATGTCACATTGAGACCCCTCCCGGCCTCGGGCATGATCTCCTTGACCCGGGAGAGATGGTTGCGGTATTCCGTGTCCGTGGCGTTGTCGAGACCGAGGGCAATGACGTGCAGGCGGCCAGCCAGGACAAGACGTGCGCCAGCCGAGAGATTCAGGACGCTGTACCCGTCGGTCGGGGTCTCGAATTCGCCGATCCGATCCTGCCTTGCCGCCATTTCGGCCTCTCCACGGATGTACCACTGCGGCCGCTCATACTTCAAGGCCCAATGTCCCTTGAACGGGGGAACCAGTGGGAGGGGGTGCCCGCCATCCTTGAGACTCCCCCTCACCGACGAAGCCACCGCCTCGAGGGCCAGACCGCGCCCCGCGTCGACATCGAGGCTCGCCTCGAAACCGCTGAACACGGCGTCGTTGCCCCGGAACTGGTATATGGGGAGCAGCACACGGCTGAGCCGACCCGTGTCCTCTCCGTAGACGTAGTCCCTGATGTCGTTATGGAAGCCGGTCACTTCACCCCGCAGCCGATCGGACTCGAAGCGCAGGAAAACGTCGAGTCCCCTTCCGGTCTCGCGCTCCAGAGACGGGTTGCCGACTTCGAAGGAGTACGCCGCGAGGTGCGGCCCCTCCGAGTAGAGTTCGTTGATATCGGGCGCTCGGGACGTGCGGACGGCGCTGGCACCGAGCGTGAGCCCGGAACCGGCTCTGTACAGCACCCCCAGCGATCCCGAAACGGCATGGAAGTCGCGGTCGCGGATTTCCCCGATGGCCGAATTCCGATTCGCTTCCAGCGGGTCGGCTCCGGTCCAGTCGTAGCGCATGCCCCATTCGATCCGGATCGAACCCAGGTCGGCCTCTTCGAGGAAGTAGGCCGATACCCTGCTGCGACGAGTATCCGGCGTATACAGACCGCCGCCGTACCCGAAGTCCTCCCACGACAGGCGGGTACCCACCGCTCCCGCCGAGAAGGGACCCCACCCGGCATGCCGGCCGAGGACCTCCCCGCTCGCGATCTGGCGCGTAAAAAGCGTGCCAAGGATGTTCGGCGGTTCAATCTCGCGGTGTTCGTACCAGGTGTAGGTGGCATCGAAGCGGACGTCCTGCAAGAAGCCGTCCGTCCGGTCGAACACGGTCCGCAGTTTCGAAGCGGTGCGCTGCATCTCGATGCGCACCCCTTCCTCGTGTCCCCCGACGAAGCCGCCCGGGATACCGTAGTCGTTGCGGTAGCCGCGGAACGACGCCCCCAGGTGACCCCAGTCCGCGACGTAGGCCGAACCCGCGCCGCCGCTCCACAGCTGACCGTCGGTGTTGAGGAGCGTGCCCAGGGGGGTCTTCAGGTCTCCGCCCGTGCGACCGGCCACCTCCACCCGCACCGGCACGCGCTCCGCGACCGCGAAGACCGTCGTCGCGCTGCCACTCACCGAGCCCGTCACGGTCTGGCTCTGCAGTATCGCAGAGCCCGTTACGTGATGCGGTACCGCCGACGGAATCTCGTCACGGATGACGTTAACGACACCACCCAGCGCGTTGCCCCCGTAAAGGAGCGCGCCGGGTCCCCGCACCACCTCGATCCGCCGCGCGGACGCCGGCTCGAGACCCGTGGTGTGATCCGCGCCCGAGTTGGTCGCATCCCCCACTTGTGAGCCGTCCTCCAGCAGGAGCACACGGTCGCCGCTCAACCCCCGGATCACCGGTTGCGAGACTGTGGGACCCATGCTGATGACCGCCAGCCCCGGTATGGAGGCCAGCGTTGTCGCGACGGTCCCCCCCATCCGGCGTTGCAGCTCATCGCCGGCCATGACACTGACGGGACGCAGGGCTTCCGCGGCGCCACGCTCGCTGAGGGTCCCGGTGACGACCATGCCCTGAAGCGCGATCGGTGACGTCGTCAATTCGATCGTGACCACCGCGGACTCGTCACCCACCGTGACTTCGCTGGTGCGGCTTCGATAGCCCAGGCGCTCGACCCGCAGGGTGTAGCTCCCCCCGGCTATACCCGTGAGATGGAAGGTTCCGTCACCGTGGGTAACCGCGCTCGTTCCCGTCCCGACCACCGCGACGAAGGCTCCCGCGAGCGGCTCGCCCGTCTCGGCATCGCGCACGACGCCCTCGATCTCGCCCTCATGCTCCGGTTCCTGGGCGTTTGCCGTGGCCCGGAGCAGGACGAGTCCGACGAACATCGTCAATGCGACGATGCGGTACGATTCGTATGGCATCGGTTTCAAGGGGTGCCGCTCGTTCTCTGCATCCACGTCTGATGCGAACCATCCATGACCGGCTGGACGGCCTCGCGAGACTCGAAGGGGGGGTGACCGTGGAGGATCAGGTGAGCGGTGGAGCCCTTGGTATTCCTGGAGAAGACCAGATCGACGCGCCAGCCGGCAGCGGCCAATCCGGGCACCGCTGCGCGACGCGGATGGGTGCGGCGCTCTCGCCCGCGACCGCGATGCCGGGGGTGGCTCCGGTCGCCCAGAGCGACCGGACGATTTGACAGAAGAGGTGCCCGTTATGCCCCGGACACTCGGCATTCGCTGGCGTTTCGACATGGACCGGCGGTTCGAATTGGGCCATGTCCAGGACGGCATCCGCGGGCACGAGCGATGTTGCCACGGCGATCTGGGCCATGGCAATGCAGGAAACGGCAACTCGCCTCCACCCGCGCCTGCTGGATTGCCGTAAGAACAAATTCGTCGCCTTGCTGATGCCGGATGCACTGGCCACGTGCAATGGAAAAGCGCGGATCCCTGATCGTCAAGCTCGCAGGCCATGGGCCCAGAGGGACTTGAACCCCCGACCGTCGGATTATGAGTCCGCTGCTCTAACCGCCTGAGCTATGGGCCCGGATAAGGCTAACGAATCCACTGATCCCCGGCCACCACCCTCAGGAGGTCCCGAAAACCCGATCACCGGCGTCGCCAAGGCCGGGTACGATATAGCCCACCGCATTCAATTGCCGGTCCAGGGCGGCAGTGTAGACAGGGACGTCCGGATGCCGAGCGGTCATGTGGGCTGCCCCCTCGGGAGACGCGACCACGCACATCACGCGAATGTCGGTGGCCCCGTGCGCCTTCAATTCGTCCACCGCCGCGACAGCCGTTCCACCGGTGCCCAGCATCGGGTCGAGTAACAGGTGCGTCGAGCGCTCGCTCCGGGGTGGCAGTTTACCGTAGTACCTGACGGGCTCAAGCGTCTCTTCGTTCCTGTAGAACCCCAGGTGCCCCACCCTCACCCCCGGGATCAGCTTTCGGACACCCTCCAACATTCCCAGTCCCGCTCTCAGGATGGGTACGACCACCAGGCGGTCCTCGCGGATGCGGCAAACCCGAGTGGTTTCGAGCGGGGTTTCGATGCTGACCTCGTCGCCCTCCAACCCAAGCGTAACGTGAAAGGTCATCAGCAGCGTGATCTGGTCGAGGAGCGCCTTGAACTCGGTCGGCGCTGTCCGCTTGTCCCGCATGAAGGACAGCTTGTGCTCGATCAGAGGGTGACGGATCACTTCCAGCGTCGAGTCAGACACGCGTTGCTCCTTTCCTCTTCGGTCCGCTCCGGCGGCGATTCGGCAACCGGGCGACAAGGGATCTCGCCCCGGCCAACTCGGAGGGGAGAGCGGGTCTCCAGGCTCCGGGTTTCAGCCCGCCGAGTCGAAACGGACCAAACCGCGTGCGCGCCAGAGACCGCGGAGGGTGGCCCACAGCCCTGAGGAGCCGGCGAACCTCGCGCTTTCTGCCCTCAGTGAGCACAATCCGGACACCCGGTTCGTCTTCTCCCCATTCGAACCTGCGCACCCGCACGGGGCGGGCGAAGCCGTCCTCGAGCTCCACCCCGCGCTTGAGCCGCTTGAGCGTCCTTGAACTGAGCCGAGCCGCAATGCGGGCGCGGTACTCCCGCTCGACCCTGCCGCTCGGATGCGCCAGCGCCGCCGCCAGGTCGCCCTCGTTGGTCATCAGCAGCAATCCCGAGGTGTCACGGTCGAGCCGTCCGACGTAGCGAAGACCGCCGGCCCAGGAGGGCAGAAGGTCATAGACGGTCCGGCCGCCGTGAGGGTCGCTTCTGGTGCAGAGGACGCCGACGGGCTTGTGAAAGACGATCCAGCGGCGCGGTGCGGGCTCCACGACCCGCCCGTCCAGCGAAACCACGTCCGTCCCGGGGATCACCCGCGCACCCACTGCGGACACGGGCTCGCCGTTGATGCTGACGCGGCCCTCCCTGATCATGACTTCGGCCTGGCGCCGCGACGCCGCGCCCGCCCGGGACATGTACTTCTGCACACGCATGCCCGAGGGAGCCTCCGGGTTCACTCGGCCGATTCCGTCGCGCCGTCGGCGTGGGCGAGCACGGCGGCAACGGCTTCCTCCGCGCTCGGAGACGGATCCGCGTCCTCCTCGGCTGGCGCTTCCTCCCGATCGTCGGAGACCTCATCCAGCGGCGCATTGTCCCGCAGCACCACGGGGAGTTCCTCCGGTCTCGGCAAGTGCTCCATCGAGGGGAAGCCGAAGTGCTCCAGGAACCGCGATGTGGTGCCATAGAGCACGGGCCGCCCCACCCCTTCCCCACGACCCACCGCCTCGATCAACTCGCGGTCCAGCAGGGTTCGCAGCACGCCCGTCGAATTGACCCCGCGCACGTATTCTACCTCGATCCGGCTGATCGGCTGCCGGTACGCGACGATCGCCAGGGCTTCCAGCGCGGGGCCCGACAGGCGCGACGACTTCGGCACCGTGTCGAAACGCTCGAGATACGGCGCGAATTCGGGCCGCGTCATCAGTTGGACTCCGTCGGCAACTTCGCGCAACTCGAACGCGCGTCCCGAGTTGTCGTATTCCGCACGCAATGTGGCCAGAGCGTCCTCCACTCGGTCCTCGTCGAGAACCTCGTCGGCGCGCGCGATCTCGCCCGGCGACAGCGGGGCGTCGCTCGCAAAGAGGATGGCCTCTACAATGCTGGCGTCGTTCATGTCGTGTCGTCGAGTTCAATGTCCAGGTTGCGGCCCTTGTAGAACCAGAGCGGCGAAAACGGCTTGCGCTGCCTGAGCGCGACCACTCGGCGCCGGCCCAGTTCGAGGCCGGCCAGCAGCGTCATGACACCGTGCATCCGCTCCTTCCACGGCGCAACCAGGCTGCTGAACTCGATGCGGCTCGCTCTCTTCACCGCCTCCACGATCAGCCCGACCTTTTCCCGCATGGCCACCGGGCGCATCGCAACCCTGTGCTCGGTCTCGCGCCGCACCGGAGATGCCACGCCGAGCGCCGCCGCGTAGAGTTGATCCCACGTTGCGTCAAGCGGAGCGTCGGCCAGAGCCGGCCGGGGGCGGGGCGCCACATATCCCTTCGCGAACCGTCGGCCACGGTCGCTCTCGGCCGCGCGCATCCGGGTCGCGATCTCGCGGATCAGTTCGTATTCCAGGAGTCTCCGCACCAGTTCCGCGCGCGGGTCGTCGTCCTCCTCGTCCGTGGGACTGGGCAGGAGCATGCGGGCCTTGATGCGTATCAGCGTGGCCGCCATCTCCAGGAATTCGCCCGCTTCGTCCACTCCGTTTTCACCGATATCCTCGGTCGCCTGAAGGAACTGATGCGTGATGGGTGCGATCGGGATGTCGAAGATGTCGATGTCCTGGGCGCGGATCAGGTGAAGCAGAAGGTCGAGCGGGCCGCGGAAGCTCTCGGTCTCTACGACCAGGAATCCCTCGTTCATGGCGCCGACGCCAGCCCGAGCACCCACTCGAACACGACGAAGACCGGAGTGAGCAAGGCCCCGAGGGCGCCGGGGAACACCAGCACGGTCAGGAACAACAGCGTCACCCCATAACGTCCCGCCGCGCGGTAGCGGGCTCCCGCAGCCGGTGGCAGAAGGTGATACAAGACGTGGGAGCCATCGAGCGGAGGTACGGGAATCAGGTTGAAATAGGCTAGAATCAAGTTTATGAATATCCCATAAGTGAATATTTGTGCCATACTTGCACCGACTTGTCCACTGAACAACAGCAAATCGTGGAGCAGTACGATTACGACCAGTCCCAGGGTGCACAGAGCCACGAGGCACAGATTCGAAACGATGCCGGCCAGCGAAACCCGGATGTCGCCCGCCCGGTAGTTGCGGTAGTTGCGCGGGTTCACCGGGACCGGCCTGGCCCACCCGAACAGGAAATCGCCGGGAAGCAGGTACAGCACCAGGGGCACCAGCACCGAGCCCATCGGGTCGAGATGGGGAATCGGGTTGAGCGTGATGCGGCCGAGGTCGCGGGCCGTGGTGTCCCCTTCCCTGAGCGCCTGCCACGCATGGGCCACCTCGTGGACCACGACGGAAAACAGCAGAACGGGTATGATCAGCAGGATTTCCATGATCGGAATTGTAGAAAGGTCCGTTGGTGCCGGCCAGCCCGATCCGGGAGTCGCGCCTCCCGCGTGGACGGCCCACAGGACGGGAGCGGGCGGCTTGAGGCGGCGGGCGGACGCCTTGCGGGCGGCGGTTGATCGTATCGGCCCGCGGTTCTACCTTTCGAACCGGCCTTCCCTTTGGAGGCCGGTAGAAATGCGCACGACCCACTGCGGGGAAACCATACCGAGATGCCCAACATCAAGAGCGCGAAGAAGCGGATGGAGCTGAGCCGGGAAGCGCGGAGCCGCAACCGCGTAACCCGTTCCCGCATCCGCACGGCGGTTCGCAGGGTTCGCGAGGCCGATACGCACGAGAACGCCGAAAAGCACCGTCGCGATGCGGTCGCGCTGATCGACAGAGCGGCGACCCGCCGGGTACTTCACCCGAACAAGGCCGGCCGGATCAAGTCGCAGCTGGCGCGCCTGGTCCAGGGGCACGAGTAGCCCGGCCCAGACTCCAGACGGTCGTCCCGCCCACGAGCGTCCTGACGACCCTTCCCGTCACGCCGGCACCCTCGAAGGGCGTGTTCCGGCCCTTGGAGAGGAAGTCCTCCGACGCAACCGTCCAATCCATCTCGGCGTCGATGAGCACGATGTCGGCCGGCTGACCGGGCTCCAGGCTGCCTCCCGGCAGTCCGAGGGCGCGGGCGGGGCCCGTCGACATGCGGTGCAGCAGATCGTGCAGCGGCAGCAGGTTCTTCCCCACAAGACGGGTGTGGAGCACCGCGAAGGCGGTTTCCAGTCCCACGACACCGTGCGGCGCATCGTCGAAGGCCTGTTCCTTTTCGTCGTAGTGGCGCGGCGCGTGGTCCGTCGCGATGCAGTCGATGACCCCGTCGGCCATCGCCGCGGCCAGCAACTCCACGTCGCGCGCCGGACGCAGTGGTGGATCGACCTTGTACTCGGTGCCGTAGCCCTCGAGGAGATCGTGGGACAGCAACAGATGGTGCGGCGTGACTTCCGCGGTAACCTGCACACCGGCAGCCTTGGCAGCGCCGATCAGTTGGGCGGCCACGCCCGTTGAAACCCGTTGCAGATGGAGCCTTCCGCCGGTCGCGCGGGCAAGAGCGAGGTCACGGGCGACGCCGATCTCTTCCGCGACGGCCGGCTTGCCGCGCAACCCCAGGCGTGTCGACATGACGCCTTCGTGCATGACGCCGCTGCGCGCAAGATCGCGGTCCTCCCCCTGGGACAACACCGGCACGCCGAACGACCGGGCGTATTCGAGGGCCAGCCGCATCAGGCTGGATGACGCGACCGACTTGCCTGCGTCACATACCGCCACGGCGCCGGCGTCCACGATCTCGCCGAACTCGGTGAGGCGCTCCCCCTGGCAGCCCGCGGACAGGGCCGCGACCGGGTAGACCCTGGCCCCGCGCGCGCGTCGTCCAGCGGCGACGATGAAGCCCACCGAGGCGGGATCGTCAACGACCGGATCCGTATCGGGCATCGCGCAGACGGTGGTGTACCCGCCGGCTGCCGCGGCCAGCGCTCCCGTGCGGATCGTCTCGCGATGCTCCCATCCCGGCTCGCAGAGGTGTGCGTGCGGATCCACGAACCCGGGCGCGACGACCAGACCCCGGGCGTCCAGGACATCGGCGTCCCGCGCGTCGAGGCCAGTGCCCACCGCGTCGATCCTGCCGTCCACGACGAGTACATCCGACTCGACCGCGTCGAAGCCGGCTGCCGGATCGATGACGCGTCCTCCCCTGATGAGAACGCGACTCATGCGCCCGTCCAGTCCCTGGCGGCCTCGGCCAAATGCGGCGCACCGCCCGCCAGCAGGTAGAGGACCGCCATGCGCACGGCCACTCCGTTGGTCACCTGCTGCAGAATCACGGAATGAGGCCCGTCAGCCACATCCGAATCGATCTCGACGCCCCGGTTCATCGGTCCGGGATGCATGATCAACAGCTCCTTCGGCGCACGGTCCAGACGGGGGCGCGTGATCCCGAACACCCGGTTGTACTCGCGGAGTGACGGGACGAACCCGTCCTGCATCCGCTCCAGCTGCAACCGCAGCACGTTCAGTGCGTCCGCCCACCGAATCGCGTCGTCGACCCGGGCGAAGACCCGTACGCCGAGCTGTTCGATGCGCGCCGGCAGGAGGGTGCGCGGCCCGCACACGCCGACCCTGGCACCCAACTTGACCAGGCCGTAGATGTTGGACCGCGCCACGCGCGAGTGCAGCACGTCCCCGACGATGCACACCCGCAGCCCCTCGAGGCTTCCTAAGTGGTCGCGCAGCGTGAGAATGTCCAGCAGTCCCTGGGTGGGATGCTCGTGGGCGCCATCACCCGCGTTGATCACGTTCGAGGGAATGCGCGCCGCAAGGAAGGACGCCGCGCCAGCCGACCAGTGGCGGATCACCACCATGTCGATGCTCATCGCCTCCAGGTTGCGCGCCGTGTCCACCAGCGTCTCCCCCTTCGAAACCGATGATCCGGCGGCGCCGATGTTCACCGTGTCGGCAGACAGCCGCTTTTCCGCGAATTCGAAGGAGATGCGCGTGCGGGTGGAGGGCTCGAAGAAGAGGTTGACGATGGTCTTCCCGCGCAGCACAGGGAGTTTCTTGATACGCCGCTCGGTGATTTCCTTGAAGGGTTCGGCGGTATCGAGAATGACTCGAATCTGTTCCGGTGACAGGGGCTCCAGCCCGATCAGATCCTTGCCCAGAGCCGCCGTGGATCCGGTCATCCGCGCTCCACGGCGCTGAGCACCACCGCCAGCTCCCCGTCGATATCGGGAACGTGGACATCCACCCGCTGATTCGCCAGCACCTGGAACGCACGGCCCACGATGTCCGGCTGTATCGGCAATTCGCGGTCGCCGCGGTCCACGAGCACGCAGAGGAGGATGCGCGCGGGGCGCCCCCAGTCCATGAGCTCGTTCAGGGCGGCACGCGCCGTGCGGCCGGTGTACAGCACATCGTCCACCAGCACGACCGCCATGTCGTCCAGACCGCCCGCCGGGAGCTTCGTTTCACCCACCACCGGACGCGGCCCGACGGCCATCAGGTCGTCACGGTAGAAGGTGATGTCCAGAGTGCCGGTGGCGACTTCGATTCGCTCGGCGGCCGCGATGGCGGTCGAGATCATGCCGGCAAGGTCGACCCCGCGCCGCTGGATCCCGATCAGCACGAAACGACGGTTGCCTCCCAGCTTCTCCAGAACCTCGTGAGCCATGCGGTCGACGGCACGCCGCACATCCGCGCCGTCCATGAGCACCGTGGGGTCGGTGGGAGTCACCTTTCGGGTTCGCACTCCTTCGCAGGGCCGCGTGTCGAGGCGGCGGACAGCACTCCGGGCGGCCCAAAGGTAATTGCACCGGAAGCCGTCGGCCAACATCATGGTGGGGTTCCCGGTCCGGCCGGTCCCGGTCCTTCACATCCCAGACGCCCAGGCGGAGCCCTCATGTTCCTTCGAACCACCCACCTTCTCCTCATGGGAGCGCTCATGGGGATTCCCACCGGCGTCAGCGGGCAGGAAGCCGTCGAGGGCCCCAGGGTCGTTCTCGGCTCGGTGCCGTTCACGCTCACGGTGCATGGAGCGGACGATGTCTCCTCGCTGGTCGAGGTCCGCAATGCCGGGGGAACCCTGATCGCCTCGGGGACGGTCGGTGCACGCCAGGTCCGCGAATTCCGTGACGTCGTCGTGCGCTCGCGGGCCGAGCTTCCGCTGGAAGTGCGGGTGGGCGGCACGGTGCACACCATCACCAGTCCCTTCGCTCCCGCGTGGTTCTCGATTCTCCCGCCACTTGTCGCCATCGCGCTCGCCCTGATCTTCAAGGAGGTGATCACGGCGCTCCTGGCCGGCATCTGGCTCGGCGCGCTGGCGGTGGCCGGTTACAACCCGATACAGGCCACATGGCGGCTCGTCGATCAGTACATCGTCCCGGCCCTCGGCGACACCGACGGCGGCCACACGCAGATCGTGGTCTTCAGTCTGCTGCTGGGCGGCATGGTCGGGATGATCAGCAGGAACGGCGGCACCCTCGGTGTGGTCCGCGCCGTCGCCCCCCTGGCCAGAAACCGGCGCCGGGGCAAGCTGGCCACGGCCGCCGCCGGGCTGGCGATCTTCTTCGACGACTACGCCAACACGCTCGTCGTCGGCAACACGATGCGCCCCGTGACGGACCGGCTCAAGGTCTCTCGCGAGAAGCTGGCCTACCTCGTGGACTCGACCGCCGCCCCCATCGCCGCCCTGGTGCCCGTCTCGACGTGGGTCGGGTACGAGATCTCGCTGATCGGCGGTGGCCTCACGGCCGCGGCCGGCACCACGACGGGCGCCGACGCGGCCTTCCTCGCAGGCCTGAGTCCGTACACGGTCTTCATCCAGACGATCCCCTACCTCTTCTATCCCATACTCGCGATGGCCCTCGTGTTCCTGACGTCCTACATGAACCGGGACTTCGGTCCCATGGCCAGGGCCGAACAGCGGGCGGCGACGGGCGGCGGGCTCCACCGTGAGGGGGCGATGCTGGCCACCGACACCTCCGCGAGCTTCGTCGACGCCAAGGAAGGGGCGCCGAAGCGGTGGTGGAACGCGGGCCTTCCGGTGCTCACCGTCGTACTCGTCGTACTCGGCGGACTGTACGCCTCGGGACGCGCGGCGCTGGGCGAGGGCCCGGCGGACTCGACCGGCGGAGGTCTGGCCGGGGTCTTCTACCACCTGCGCGACACCTTCGGCGCGGCCGACCCGTTCAATCCGCTCCTCTGGGGGTCGCTCGCGGGATGTCTGGTCGCGGCCGCGCTGTCGCTGGGACAACGCATCCTGACAGTGCACGAGTGCGTCGGCGCGTGGGTGGGCGGTGTCAAGGCGATGATGATCGCGATGGTGATCCTGACCCTGGCCTGGTCGCTCGGCGCGGTGACGCAGGACGTCGGCACGGCGGGCTACCTGTCGCAGCTGCTGGGCGGCAACCTGCCGCTGTTCCTCCTCCCGGCGCTCGTGTTCGTGACCGCCGGCGCGATGGCCTTCGCGACCGGGACATCGTGGACGACCATGGCAATCCTCATCCCCCTGGTGATCCCCCTGACGGTATCGCTCGCGGGTGGCACGGGCTTCGCCGACGGGTCGGTCTACGGCATCCTGCTCGGCACCACGAGTTCGGTGCTGGCCGGTGCGATCTGGGGCGACCACTGCTCCCCCATCTCCGATACCACCGTGTTGTCCTCGACCGCGGCCGCGTGCGACCACGTCGACCATGTGCGCACCCAGTTGCCGTACGCCGTGCTCGTCGGCGTGATTGGTCTGGCGTTGGGAAGCGTGGGGACCGCCCTGGGGCTGCCCACGTGGATCGCGCTGGCGGCGGGCGTGGCCGTTCTGGCCGTCTTCCTGCGCGTGTTCGGCACGCCCGTACCGGAGATTGACAGCCCAACGGCCGCCGAGGACGCAGCCTGACGTAACGGCGGGAGGTCACGGATTCTCATCGCGTTGCGATGGTTGAAGTTACGGGATCGGAGGTCAGGACTCCCGCCGATTCGTTCCCGCTAAACGGGATCGAGCGCGCCGTTGCGGCGGCTCGCGAGCGCCTTCCGAAGCCGGTCCTCGTCGGCCCTCTGGTAGCACTGAAGAACCGTCTTGGCCGTCTTCCAGCCACCCAACTCGCACAGCACCTTGAGGGGCAGGTCCATCAGGTCGCTGGCGAACTTCCGCCTGAGCGAGTGCCAGCCTCTACCGCGCTGGGGCTCCAAACCCGCGAGCTTCTCGGCTCGATTCCACCAGTAGCGGACCAGCGAACGGCCCACGCACCTTGAGGCGTCCGTGGATGCCGGCAGCACCGGAGCGTCCCCGTTACCGGGATTCTCGCTCTGAGCCTCTTCCAAGGCGTCCAGGGCCTCGTCGGTCACCGGCGTGCAATGCTCGTATCCGGTCTTCTCGTGCTCAGCGCGCCACCGCACCACTCCGCCTTCAAGGTCGATGTCCGTCCACCGGAGCTTTCGGATGGCCCCGATACGGTGTCCGGTCTCATGCGCGAGCACCAAGGCGACATGGAATCGCCAGTCCATCGTCCGGGAAACTCGGAGCAGTGCGTGGTATTCCTCCTCCAGAAGGACGACCCTGACCGGGTTCTTCTCCGTCGGTGTCTTCAGGCCCTTCAGCGGGTTCGAGCCCAAGAGCAGCCTCCCCGCCTCGTCCCTCGACTTCGCGGCCCAGTTGAAGACTGCGATCAGGAACTTGAGATCGCATTCGATGGTCCGGTCGGACACGGGCCTGCCGCTCGGACCGATCTTGCCCGCGCGCCGCGTCCGGATGAACCGGTCCCAGTCCCTCCGCGACAGCGTCTCCGGTCTTCGGTCCCTGCCGAAGAACCGCAGGAACATCTTCGTCGCGGCCCGGTCGGATCTCTGAGAAGTCTCCGCCTTCGTGGGCGTCACCTCCTCACCGTAGATTTCAAAGAGCGTGCCCAGCGTGAGCGGCTTGGGTTCGGGCTCGGCCTTGCCGTTGGGTTCGTGGACCGCGAAGCCTGCGGCGGCCTCGTCGGCCTGCCGCTTCGCGCGAGCCCAATCACGGTGTTTCAGCGACTGGCTCAGCCTGCGCCCGTTCTCCCGCCACTCGATCTGAAGCAGGCCGGTCTTCGGGTCTGGAAACACCCGGACCCGGTTCCGGCCCCATTCGCCAGCGCCGTAGCTGCGCCGACTTCGTTTCGTGCGTGCCATCGTTCGATTCCTCTCTCGATGGACTGCACGATCTGCGCGGTTGAAACCTCGCGCCGGGACGGCGTCTCCGCCAGACGGGCGGCTGACGGCGCGGCTGGCGCTACCGGGTTCGGGTGGCAAGCGACTGGACACCATCGTCAGCGGCTCGGACCCTGATTGCGATCGGGTCCCGGGCGGCGCATCAGACGCGGAGGCCGCGCGGTCTCGCGACGCTGGATGTCCCGAAATACTCGGCCAAGCGTGTCGCTAGCACGTCGAGCCGCTCGATTTGCCGCTGCAAGATTTCGTTCTCCCCGCTCAGCCGCTCGACGCGCTGCCGCAAGGCTTCGACCTGCTCGGATTGCCGCCGCCGTTCCGTCGCGGACTGCGCGGACAACTTCTTCAAGGCCTCCGTCAACTGCCTCTCCAATTCGGTCATGCAGCTTCCTCACTCTCTCGACAGCTCTACGTAGGGCCGCCCGTCCACGATGAAGGCCGTCAGGACCGGCGTGCGGGTCGGCAACGTCACGTACCGCACCCCATCGACTTCCCGCAGCCCGACGCCCCAGGTCGTCTCCTCCATCTCGTTCATCATCTCGCGCGCTCCCGCGATCCGGATGTTCGCCAGCGACAGCTCCTCGATCCGGTCCTGAATGCTCCTCGACAACCACTGCATCGTCGCCCAACTTCCGCCGAAGAAACCGAGCCAGAGGCTCAGGCCGACGATCGGGGGCCGGAGCCACGCCTTTGCCAGCAACTCGCGCATCCGCCCGGTCGCCTCCTCCGTATCGCGCTCGATGGAACGCAGCGCGTTCCTCGCAACGCGCCGCGAGTTCTCGCTGAGCCGCTCTAGCTCGCTCGCGGTCAGTTCCTCGATCTCCCTGCGCTCGTTCTCCAGCCGCTTCCGCAACCGGTCGGTCAAATCGTTCGCTCTGGAATCCAACTCCGTACAGTTCTCCTTTCAGCCGCCACCGGTCCCCCGTCTTCGGGTCCAGCGCGGTGAGTGGAGTCGGGGGGTGGCGCGGTGCCGGGTAGGGTCCGGTGCTTCTTGTCCGCGCTTTCGCTTGGTGCTCAGTCCGGCTCCCATGCGGTCCGTTTCCACTCCCCCGCTCGTCGAACCGGACGTGCGGATTTCCCGCATCCGGCTCTCAGCCGGGATCATGCGTTCGCCCACGGAAGGTCTCCGGTCGTTGGCCCAAGACACGTCAGGCCGCAGTGGTCCCGCAGCCATTCGTCGGGGAAGCGCACGTAGCTTCTCGACCGTCCCTTGTGTTTCCGCCGGAACCACTGTCGCAGCCGCCGGGTCGCGTGCCTGTCCACAGCCTTGTAGGCCGGGCTGACCTGCCCGAGGTCGAAGTAGTTCGCCCATCCGGACATCAGCCGGTTGAGACGCTCTACGACTTCCTCGGCGGACCGTCCCACGTACACCCGGTCCGTTTGCTCGCTGATCCTGCGGCAGATGCTTTGAACGCTCGCCTTGCTGGGCCGGGTCCCGATGTACCGGCTTCCGTCCATTGGGCGATAGTTCCAGCCGATGCGGTACCCGAGGAACTCGATGGGCTCCTCGGGGCATCGGAGGCATCGGGTCTTCCGCGCGTTGACCGGCAGCTTCAGCCTGTCCATGAGCCGGTTGACCGCCGCCAGCATCTCCGCCGCCGGGGCCTTGCCGAGCACACAGAAGTCGTCCGCATAGTTCACGATCTCCGCGCCGAATCGCCGGGCGTAGCCCAGCACCTTCCAGCCAAGGATGAACCGCCGCATGTAGATGTTGCTCAGCAGCGGCGAGATCGGAGCCCCTTGCGGGGTTCCCTTCCGTTCTCTTCGCGCCCGGTTCGTGCGGCGAGTGCCTCCCTCCCCGTCCTGCTCCACCACCGGCATTTCCAGCCACGCCTTGACGAGTCCAAGCATCCGCCCGTCGCTCACGCGCCGCGCGATGCTCTTCATCAACTCGGCGTGCGGTATCTCACCGAAGTAGTTGGAGAGGTCCGCATCGACCACTTCGTTGCGGCCATGGTTCACCAAGCGGTGTATCCGCTCGACCGCGTCCTTGGCGCTCCGTCCCGGCCGGTATCCGTACTGTTCCGGCTCCAGGTCCGCCTCGAAGATCGGCCCAAGCACCAACATGGCCGACGTCTGCGCAACCCGGTCCCTCAGGCATGGGATGCCCAACGGACGGAACTTCCCCGGTTGTTTCTTCGGGATCAGCACCTGTCTCACCGCACTCGGCTTGTAGGCGCCCTCCCTCAGTTCCCGCGACAGTTCCCCGATCCAGCGCTCCACTCCGTACGCTTCGACATCCGCGACCGTCACACCATCGACTCCAGCCGCTCCGCCGTTGCGCCGGACCATCTCCCATGCCGTCAGCAGGAAGTCCTCCCGCCATACCTTGTCGGCAAGGGCGTGGAAGCGCCGTCCAGGTTCTTCCTTCGCTTTCGCATGTAGCACGGTCTGGAGTTTCCGAACGCTCGCCGACCCTGTTAGGCTCCCGCCAGTGGTCATGTCCCTGCCTCCGTTCCGTACCGCTCCCGACTCAGGGTCCCTTCCCTCGGCGGGCATTACCCCGCGTCTCCGGTACTGCGGACCCATCCGCCACCCTGCCGGCCCGGCCTGCCCCTCGCGGGGTTCCGGTTGCCGCGTGCTCGGCACCGGCAGGGCTTCCCGTGTTGCTGCGCTTTCCATCTTCCATGCATGCCAGCGCCATTACCCCGGCGGAAACCGGCCAGTGCGCTTGTCGCTCTCTTCCCGGCCAGCCGTCGGCCTTCCCCTGACTACCGAAGGGTCGGCTTCCGCATTAGGCGTTTCGGGGCCTGCTCGGCGTTCACTCGCGTTCCGGCCTGCATGGTCGCTGAGCCGCCCATGGCGGCCCTTCTCTCCAGAGTGCTTCAGCCCATGTCGTTGCCTCCATGAACCGCCCTGGCCGCTACCAGCCGGAGCGACAGTTGCCGGGTGGGATTCGCACCCACTAGGAAAACGCGCCTTTCCACGGCGCACTGTAGTCCATGCCTTGGCGCGGCACTTCAAGGCCGGCCTCACGCAGCGCGTCTACGACCTCGTGGCGATTCCGTACCGTGCCGTGCTCGACACGCTGGAGCAGGTAGTCCCGGATCAGGTCGCGCGGGGAGGATTCGAGGCGGAGGCCCGCCCGCAGTTGAGTCGCCTCGATGTAGGCACGGTGACCGGGTTGCTCCACCCTGGCCCGCGCCGGATCGTCCGGGCGAGCCCAGCCGTGTTCGTGGTTGAAGGCGTCCCGTAGCGGGCCGAACGTCTTCTCCCAGCCCGGAGGGGCGATGTTGAGGCTGCGTCCGGTCTCCAGGTCGCACCGCGCCGCCAGAACGTGGACGTGAGCGCCTCCGCCGCGCTCCCGGTGCAGCACCGCCGTCCATGCGTATCGGTCGAAGTCCAGTCCTGCCCAGGCGGTCTTCTCGAAGGCGTCCAGAACCGCGCCGATCTGTTCGTCGGTCGGTTGGTCCTCCGGTGCCCACGCGATCACCCCGGACGTGTACTTGTGCTCGAAGGGAAGCGCATCGGCCACGGCGGCCACTTGGTGGGGATCTCCCCTGAGCACCTCGACGCCTTCGCGCGGCTTCCCGGCCGCGTCCCGCTCCCCGAGGAGGTAGCCCGCCGCGCCCCGCGCCGATCCGGTCCCACGGGCGAGGAACTTAACGAGCATCGTCCTCCGTGGTCTCAGGAGGGGACAGCGCCGCCATCTCCCGCTTGATGGCGATCAGGTGGCCGATCACCTCGACGGCCTCGATGCCTTCCTTGTGGGCATTGGCCCACCGAGCGATCTGGTTGAGGTTGTTGCCGACGCGCGCCACCTGACGGGTGCGCTCGCGCTCGACCTCGGCGTGCGGCACGGTCCACGTGTGCGTCCGGCCGACCGCCCGGCGCACCAGATCCGACAGCGTCAGGCCTGCCGAGCGCGCCTTGGCGTGCCACTCGGCACGCTCCGCCTCGCTGGCGCGAACCTTCACCCAAACGGCGCGTCCACCGCTCACGGTGCGCCGTTTCCAGTCCGGGGGTCAGAGGGGGCACAGCCCCCCGCCAGCCTCCGCAGGGCACTCACGGAGTGTGGCCCCAAGGGGTATGCTGGCTGAAACACGAAACGGGCATCAGAGAAGCCCGTGGGCGCCGCGTCCAGAACCCGGAGACCGCCGCCGCCAACGGTGGCGGAACACCTCCGGGAGCGCTTCGGGGAACCCGTTCAGACGGACCTCGTGGGGCGCGGCTGGCAATGCGACGGAGGCCAGCGGTGCCGGGCTGTCCACGCACTCCAGAAGCCGGGGCGGAGACTGATGCCGTGAGCGCCCGCGTCGATGGACACGGGCACCAGTGCGGCTGTGGGATGGATCAACCTGACTACGCTTCTCCTCTGGCGCTTCGCCTCGTTTGGTCGTGCTGCCCCTTCGCGCTTCGGTGACCCAAAGGGGGCGATGTCTTACGGATTCCATCCGCAAGTGGTTTCAAACGAGCCGGGGACGGCCCATTCGCGCCCACCGCACGGGCTTTTTGGAGGGCCAGCCCATCCCCTCCCAAGACCGGATCGCAGCCACCCGGCGAAGCGGCGGCAGCCCTGCGTGCGCACGGCCGTGAACGCCGGTCGCTCGACGCGGGGCACGGCCCCGATGACGTGCAGCCCCAAGCTGCTGACCTTGCCGATCACGACCATCGATGGGAGGTTGAGATCGCTAAGTGAGTGGGATGCTGATCGAGGTGCCAACGGAAGAACACAGTGGTCTGTGAGCGTGAGAGAACCCAAGGAGCCGATTGCAGAGGGCCAGATCCTGACCGGCCCACAGTTCAATGAGCCCATGCGCGTGCTCATGGCGCGCTCCGCGCGGGCGGGCTTCTGGTCTGTGGGAGCCGTAGGCCAGCAAACTCATCAGTTCCGCCAGGTCACCCTCACCTCTGATGACATCGCCCAGCTCACGATTACCGACCCCGCCCCGTCCTTCGACGGCGACGGCCACCTGCTCAGACTTGGCCTCCAAGCCCACGCATTGGGCATCGCCCACGAGTTCGATCCCTATTTCGGGCTCTCGATCTCTCATGTCGACCCCCTTCCTCACCAGTTGGAAGCCGTCTACGAACACCTGCTCAAGGCTCCCAGCGTACGGTTCCTGCTGGCTGACGACGCAGGAGCCGGTAAGACCATTATGGCGGGGCTGCTGATTCGCGAACTCAAGCTGCGGGGCTTGATCGAGCGGATCCTGGTGGTCTGTCCCGCGAACCTGTCATTCCAATGGCAGCGCGAAATGCGGGAGAAGTTCGACGAGAAGTTCCTGGTCTTCAAGGGGACCGACATCCGTAGCCAGTTTGGGGTGAACCAATGGATGGAGCAGAACCAGATCATCACCTCGTTGGATCTTGCCAAGCGTGACGATGTCCTGCCGGGACTCCGGCAGGTTCACTGGGACCTGGTGATCGTGGACGAAGCTCACCGAATGTCGGCCAGCGACGAGTCCCACAAGAGCCAGCGATACCGGTTGGGCGAGATGCTCCGTGACCTGACCGATCACATGCTCCTCCTCACCGCCACCCCTCACAAGGGCGACCCGAAGAATTTCACGCTCTTTCTCCAGCTTCTGGACCGGGACGCGTACGCCGATGTGACCTCGATCCGGAAGGCGATGGAGGAGCAGCACGCACCCTTCTATCTGCGTCGCACCAAGGAGGCGATGGTCTACTTTCCCCAGCTTCAGGAAGACGGCAGCTGGTCGGCCAAGCCGGTCTTTACGAAGAGGACTCCCCGAACCGCTAGGTTCTCGATCGATGCTTCAGAAATGGCCCTCTACAAGGAGGTCACCCGTTTCGTGAAGCGGCAGTGCGCTCGCGCGGCCGCGCAAGGGGATGAGCAGCGGGCGCGGGCTGTGGGTTTCGTCATGTCGATGTACCAGCGGAGACTCGCGTCGAGCACCCACGCCATCCGTCGGTCATTGGAGAATCGCGCCCGCCGATTGACCGATAGCCTGCGAGATGCCCAGCGCATCGCCCGGGACCCGCCTGCCCTGCCAACCGAGGCAGAGATGGAGGAGATGGAGGACGCCGAGCGCGAGAAGCTCGAAGCAATCCTGGACGCCATCACGCTGGCCAACAATCCCGATCAGGTACGCGCCGAAATCACGGAACTGGACGGGCTTGCCGAGGAAGCGCGAGGCGTCGAGCAGTCGGGAGCGGAGGCGAAGCTATCGCACCTGCGCAGGATCCTGCAGGACGAAGGGTTCTTCGCGAGGCGGGATCAGCGCCTGCTCATCTTCACCGAATACAAGGACACACTGAACTACCTCGTCGAGCGGCTCCGTGAATGGGGGTTCAGCGTCGGTTTCATTCACGGCGGGATGCGGCCGGGTGGCCGGGACGAGCTCGGAACCCGCCTGCACGCTGAGCAGCAGTTTCGCGAGGGCGCAATCCAGGTACTCGTGGCCACCGAGGCTGCGGGCGAGGGCATCAACCTCCAATGCTGCCACATCCTCTTCAACTACGATATTCCATGGAATCCCAACCGGCTTGAGCAGCGCATGGGACGGATCCATCGCTATGGCCAGACGCGCGACTGTCTGATCTTCAACTTCGTCGCGATCAACACCGTCGAGGGAAAAGTACTGGACCGTCTCCACACCAAACTGCAGTCGATCCGCGACGCACTGGAAGACGATGCGGTCTTCAACGTTGTCGGCGAGGTGCTGCCCGCCCAGCGTGTCGAGACAGTGCTTCGGGACTATTATTCCGGGAAGCTGGGAGACGCCGACCTGGAGGAGAGACTTCTCAGGAACGTGGACGAAGGTCGGTTCCGAGAGATTTGCCAGACGGCGCTGGAGGGACTCGCGTCCAAGAAGCTCAACTTGGACATGCTCGTCGAGAGGCGAGCGCGGGCGCAGGAGCGTCGCATTGTCCCGGAAACCACCGCGCGCTTCCTGAAGGATGCGGCAGTGGGGGCGGACTTCCCGCTGAAGTCCATGCGCCGCACGCCTCACACTTTTCAGCCCGGAAGGACGCCAAGCGCCGTCAAAGACTACGAGCGCGCACCCGATTGGCGGCTCGGAGGTGTCTCCGCACGGTATCCGCGCCTGTCGACTGATCGCGACACGGCCACGCGCCACAACTTGGAGTGGGTCACGCCCGGGCATCCACTCTTCGAGGCGCTACGCCGACACGCTCTCGAATCAGCACGCGACTCGTTTGCCAGCGGTGCCTGCTTTCACTCCTTGGAGCATAAGTCGCCGGCGCGGCTGGATTTCTACCGGGCTCAGGCTGTGGACGGGCTCGGCCGGGTCGTTCAGGAACGACTCTTCGCAGTGGAGATGGACGAGGATGGGGCGCCTGCCGTGCGCGAACCCGACATGCTCGGCAACCTCACTCCCACTTCAGTCCCAGAGAATCTCCCTGCTGTCGCGGCGATGGGAGAGCCCAGCATCTGGTTGAGCGAGCACGTTCTGGTCCCGTTCGTCGAGGAAGTGAGACACGAGAGAACAGCCGACGTGAGCCGAGTTCGTGAACATGTCGAGTTGGCGTTGACTGAGGTACTCCAGCGCACGGACAACGAGATCGGCCGGGCTCACGAAGACACCGAGAAGGGCGTACCCGGATCGAAGGGGCGGCTGGCCCAGGCGGAGGCTCGTCACGCGGAGGTCACCGCCCGGCGCGACCGGCGCCGAGGCGAGTTGGAAAAACAGGCCGCAATCACGCTCCAGGGCGTCGAGAGGCTGGCGAGCGCACTGATTCTGCCGCATCCGGAGCGCGGCGCATCAGAGGTGCGGCGCCACCGGCCATTGCCCGAGACCGAGATGACGGCTATGCGCGTGGTGATCGAGCACGAGGAAAAGCGGGGCTGTGTGGTGAACGATGTCCACAAGATGAACGTCGGTTACGATATTACGAGTGTCGACCCGCGCTCGGGCGAGCTGCGTCTGATCGAAATCAAGGGGCTTGCCCGGTCCGGTGGTGGTACGGTCCTTCTGACCCCGAACGAGCGACGCGTGGCCCAGGATCGGAGGGACTGCTACTGGCTGTACGTGGTGACGAACTGCGCGGAGGATCCCGAGTTGCAGGAGCCGGTTCGGGATCCGGCGCGGCTCCCGTGGCATGAGGTGAAGAAGGTGCAACACTACTACCTGAGCGTCGGAGCGCTGGCGGGAGACTGAGATGGATGGATTCCTCGATCATACGATCCTAGACGATGCGATCCGGCCTGTCGGCGCGGTGGCGCGGCGCGAGCAGATAGGCCTGCCGTGATCCCGCGCGAATGCAAGCGGCTCGCGGAGGTCGACTTCCCGATCGCCGAAGTGTCGCGGCACGCGGTCCGTGAGAAGTCGATTCGGCACGGACACCCGTCGACCCTCCACCTGTGGTGGGCAAGAAGGCCGCTAGCGTCGTCCAGGGCGGTGCTGCTGGCGTTGTTGCTGCCGGATCCATGTGACGAGCACTGCCCGGAGCCATTCAAAGGCCGCGCCCGCGTGATTCTGACTGGAATGGACGGTCGACCGCAGGGATGGCCGGAGAGCGTTGCAACAGATGAGGGCCTTCGGCGGGTTCTGCTCAGATTCATCGGCGACTTCGCGAACTGGGACAACGCTGCCAAGCCTGCCTATGTGGATGTCGGCCGAGCACTCGTGGCAGCGGCCCACCCGCAGGAGACACCTCTTGTGGCGGACCCCTTTGCAGGTGGCGGCTCAATTCCGCTTGAAGCCCTGCGGCTCGGCTGCGAGGCCTTCGCGAGCGACCTGAATCCCGTCGCATGCATGATCATGAAGGTGATGTTGGAGGATATTCCGCGCCACGGCCCGGGGCTGGGAGAAGAGTTGCGGATGGTCGGAAGCAAGATTCGGCGGGAGGCCCAGGAGAAACTCGCTGATCTGTACCCCGTCGACGGCGATGGAGCCAGGCCGATCGCGTATCTCTGGGCGCGTACGGTACGGTGTGAGTCTCCCAATTGTGGAGCCGAGATCCCGCTGCTGCGGTCATTTTGGCTCTGCAAGAAGCCCAACCGAAGATGGGCACTCCGACACAGGATTCGGCGGCGACCCCATCGGACTCCTGAGGTCGAGGTCGAGGTATTCGAGCCGAGTGCCGCTTCCACGGTGCATGTCGGTACGGTGACTCGCGCGAAAGCAACCTGTCTGTGCTGCCACGCGGTGCTGGCGCCCAAGAGGGTTCGGGCCCAGCTCGCGGAACAGCGCGGCGGGGCGGACGTGGTTTTCGACGATGGCGGCCGCAGGGTCGGAGGGGCGCTGTTGACGGCAGTAGTGACCCTGCGACCGGGCCTCCGAGGGCGCCACTACAGGGATCCAACGCTTGACGACTATGTCGCCGTGCGGAAGGCGCAGGAACGGGTATTTGAGATTCTGGAGGAATGGGAGGCTGGAGGGAGAAAGGGGATTTGTCCGGTACCGGATGAGCCTACACCTGCCGGAGGTGGTTCGGGTGCTGGCCGCGCTTTCAGCGTGCAACGGTACGGAATGCTGCAATGGGGCGACCTGTTTACCGCGCGTCAGAAGGTGGCGTTGGTTGAATTGGGGAGGTTAGTGCGGGATGTCGAAGCCGAGGGAAGCCGGAGTGCTGCCGCGTTCGCCGTCAGCAAGCAGAGCGACTTCAATTCGTCTTTGGCACGTTGGGCGAACCATATGGAGAAGAGCGTTACGACCTTTGGGCGACAAGCCTTGCCGATTCTCTGGGATTGGGGAGAAGTCGTTCCGGTCAGAGGTGCTTCGGGTGGGTTCGAGGTGGCCATCGAGTGGATCGCCAGAGCCGCGCAGACAATTGCGAGATCGATTGGCCGAACACACGCGGGTCATGTGGAGTCCGTGGACGCGACTCTCCACTGCCTACCCGACCAAGCGTCAAATGTCTGGTTCACGGACCCCCCCTACTACGACGCGATCCCATACTCCGATTTGTCTGACTATTTCCTCGTCTGGCTCAAACGCACCCTTCCAGACCACCCGTTGCTCTCGGTGTCATTGGATCAGGAAGACTCACTGTCTCCCAAGGATGCAGAGGCTGTGCAGGATGAAACCAAACGGGTCAACGGGCGCCCGAAGGACCGGGAGTGGTTTGAGGAGACCATTGCGAAAGCGTTCGCCGAGGGACGTCGTGTTCTTCGCGACGATGGGGTCGGGGCTGTCGTTTTCGCCCACAAGACGACCGAAGGTTGGGAGGCACTTCTGTCGGGCGTGATTCGAGGGGGCTGGACGATCACAGGCTCATGGCCGATTGCAACCGAGAAGCCTGATCGGATGAGAGCTATGGCCTCCGCCGCGTTGGCTACGAGCGTCCACCTGATCTGTCGACCGCGGCCCGTAGACGCACCCGTGGGTGACTGGGCGAATGTGCTGCGTGAGCTCCCGAGGCGCGTTGGAGATTGGATTGAGCGCCTCCAAAGCGAGGGCGTTCGAGGAGCGGATTTGGTATTCGCCTGTATCGGGCCAGCGCTTGAGGTCTTCAGCCGCTACAATGCCGTTGAGACTCCCGATGGCACTGAGGTTGGGTTGCCGGAGTACCTCGAACGTGTTTGGGAAGTGGTTGGTCGCACCGCCCTGGAAGACGTGCTCGGCACGGCGGAAGCCAAGGCTCGAAACGGTCACGCCGGAGTGCTGGAAGAAGACGCCCGCCTCACAGCGCTCTTTCTCTGGACCCTCCAAAGTACGCTGTCGGCGGAGGCTGATGAGACAGAAGCGGTGACCAAGTTCTCCCTCCCCTTCGATGTCGTGCGCCGTTTCGCTCAGCCCATGGGGATTGACCTAGATGCCTGGACGGACCGCGTCATCGCGCAGCAAAGGGGCATCGTCCGCCTATTGCCAGTGGCGAGTCGTGCCAAACAACTCCTCGGTGAAGAAGCAGGACAGATTGACGCCGATTGGTCCGGGGCAGGCTTGGGAGCAGACCGGCAGCAGACGCTCTTCCCCGATCTGGTGGCCGAACCGGGGTCTCGAACCCGACGCCGGAAGCACGCGCTTCTCACCGACGACGCGGGTTTTGATTCTCCCGACGCCACAACCCTAGACCGGGTTCACGCCGCGATGCTGTTCCAGGCGAGGGGCGCGACCTACGCACTCGGGGCGCTGATCCAAGCCGAGAAGGACCGAGGCCCTCGTTTCCTACGGCTCGCCAACGCCCTCTCAGCGCTGTATCCTCGCGGCAGCGAGGAGAAACGGTTGCTCGACGCCATGCTGGTCGCGATCTGAGGAGGACGGTTGCTTCGGAAACTCCGAGTCAGGGGCTTTAAGTCGCTCGCGGATGTCACCGTGGAGTTTCCGCGCCTGTCGGTCCTTTTCGGCCCGAACTCGGCAGGAAAGAGCAATCTGTTGGAAGCGATACGGGCTCTTTCAGGGATCGGTACTCAGAGCAGTCTTGGGAACGCTCTGAAGGAGGACTCGATCCGGGGGCATCCATTCGAAGCGTTCGCGCTTCCCACCGGAGGCATCCCCGAGTTGGCCTCGACGCGGACGGCTCGGTTTTCCATCGAAGCCGATCTGACCCACTACCGGTACCAGGTGAAGGTCGGACTCGTCTATCGTTCTGGAGCTTTGACCGTCATAGGCGAACGCCTCGAGCGCCGAAGGACGTATCCAAGACGCAAGCCCGCGATTGAGCAGCGCGGTTCAGGGTACATGATCGTACGCCGCCAGAAAGGCCCCGGCAGACCGCGAGAGATCTACACGGGACAGAAACGATCCGTCCTGTCGCGACCGGAATTCAGCCGCTCGGGCGGCTACGATCACATTCACGACGCGCGCGCCGAACTTCAGAAATGGCGAACCTACCACCTTGATCCACGCGTGGCGATGCGGACCGAAACGGCACCGCTCGAAGCTACCGACATCGGGACGCGCGGCGAGCATCTCGTTCCGTTCCTCTACAACCTCAAAGCTCAGCACCGAAAGCACTTCAATGCGCTTGTCCGGACCGCTCGCACGATCGTACCTGGTCTCGATGCAATCGAGGTGGAGTTGGACACCCGCCGAGGCACGCTCGACCTGTCGGTATCGCAAGACGGCACACCCTATTCGTCCCGTGTCGTGTCCGAGGGCACATTGAGAGTGCTCGCCCTGTGCGCCATCATCGTCAACCCCAAACAACCGTCGCTCCTCGCACTGGAGGAACCTGAGAACGGCGTGCACCCGCGCCGCATTGAACTGATCGCCGAGATGCTCGCGAATATGACGTTGCAAGGAGGCTGTCAGGTCATCGTCACCACCCACTCGCCGGTATTCTGCAACGCGGTTCTGCGAGAGGCTCGCGCCCGCGAATCTGACGAAATCGGTCTGATCGGCGTTCGCCGCATGGGCTCGCGCACCGAGGTCAAGCCACTGGACTTGGGCGGTCCCCTGTTCAATGATCCCGAAGTCGCCGAAGCGCTCCGAGGCCCGGTGGAGGATCACCTGTTCGAGGGCTTGATTCTCAGCGGGTTCATTGATGAATAGGCAGCTCGTGGTGGAGTGTTTCGTGGAAGATCGGGCGCACGAGGAATTCCTTGTGCCCCTGATGGAACGAGTCGCTCAGGAGGAGAATCTCACTCTCCGATGGCGGCTGCGTGTCGCTCGCGGAGGTCGCCCACGGGTGATGACCGCCTACCGCGAGTACCAGATCGTGCTGGAGAAGACGGGAGCAGCGACCGCTGACCTGATGGTGGTCTCGATTGACGGCAACTGTGCCACGTTTGCGGACGCACGCAGGTCAGTGCGCGGGAGGACCCTCGATCAGTACGCACACATGCTCGTCGTCGCCAGTCCTGATCCTCACATTGAGCGCTGGTATCTGGCGGACCCGAAGTCGTTTCAGGTTATTGTGGGAACTCGGCCCAAGATCGGGCCGGAAAAGTGTCTACGTGATCACTACAAGCAGGCGCTCGCCAACGCAGTTCGGCGTGCCGGTCACCCGCAGACTCGACGAGGGGTCGAGTTCGGCAGAGAGCTGGCGCGGGCGATGAACCTCTTCCGGGCGGGCAAGAATGTCCCGTCGCTCAAGGCCTTCGTCGGGGACCTGCGGGAAGGACTTAGGCGAGTCTCGTGAACCTTGCTGGTCAGTGAGGAGTGGTCCCCTCTTGTGACACTGTCTCCAAACCGTGGCCGAGTCGGATGGTCTCCTGCCAAGTCAACGGTTTGATGAACCACTCTCCAACAGGTCCATCTGCAAGATCTCTGGAGGCAGCGGAAGGTCCTCAAGCTGGATCACACGGATACCGACCCGGGCGGCCACCGTCTCAAGTCCTCGATCGTGAGCGTAGATCTTGGTGGCGCCACACACCTTGGCGATCGCGACGATCTGACGATCAAACTTGAGCTTGGCCCAAGTCTCCGCTTCATCCCGGAGCTTGGTTCGCCCTCGTTCGGCCAGTTCCGCACGCATGATCTCGGCCAACTCGGAGGCAGCGCGGACATCAAACGGGACGATGTCGAATACGGCCGATGCACGCATCTGTTCAAGGACCTCACTTGCTTCATCGGATGTCGCGCGGACAAGGACCTCGGCAAGCGCCGGCGCCGGTACGACGACGGTGGCGCCGGACTCGTCAAGCTCTTTGATAAGGTTCTCGACCCGTTCTCTTGGGTGAGAGGGAGCAGGCTTGCCGTCGTGACCATGGGGAACGCGCGTATCAGGGCGGAGAAAGAGCAGGAGCATAGAGGCGTCAATTGCGACCGTCATTCTCCGCGCTCCCCGCGTCCCCTGATGGCTTCCAGCTCATGGTAGGCCTCGTCGTCCCAGTCCGCCACAACCGGCCGCAGTTTCTCCAGCACCACGGAGAGCGTGGCCTTGTCGAGGGGCGTGAAGCGCTGGATGCTGAAGTGGTCGATTCCCCAAGCGCCATCCGGGCCACGCTTCCACTGGCCCTCCCCATACAGGCGCACGGGCTCAAAGAGATGACGACCCAGCTTTCTTGCCATCGTCCTGTCCGCATGGCACCCGGCCATCTGCTTTCCGTGGGAATCGAGCAACACCGGAATCCTGTCTCCAACGCCCCCCACGCGGACTACCACACCGGACACCGTACCACGCTGCTTCGGCGGCCGTAGATCGTCCCCGGATTCGGCGCGGCCCGGGAACACGAGGAGCTGGGAATCGGTGTCGCCGCTGTAGAGGGACGCCATCGCGTCGTCCTCGGCCAGATGGCCGTTCATCTTGTGGAACGCCCGACGCGCGGCTGGGGGGCCGCCACCTTCCCGAACGGCCGTGACTCGGCTTTCGATGGCCGGAACAACCGCACGCTCGACCTCATGGACCAGAACGGTGCTGCCCCCTTCGATGCGGACAAGATGGACGGAGCGGGTCTCGCCCAGTATGACCGCAAGCTGGGTCAGGTACTCGGCAAGGCGTGCCATGGGCAGCGTGTCCGGTCTGAACGCATCGATTTTGAAGCGCAGTTCGGTGCGTCTCGTCCTCTTTTCTGCTTCGGTCATGATCTCTTTCGGGCGCGGGCCAGGGCGAGCATCCCTACCGTAGACACGAGGTTCGTCACGTCGGGGAATGTACCGATTCCGTTTCCGGCAAGCCAAGCCTTGGGGGACCTGACGGCCACTCAGCGCGGATCGGTGGCGGGTCGGGGGAGTGGGTGTTGACCGAAGGCTGATCGCCGGGCTAGGGTAACCCCGCGTCCCGCATCGAGGTCCTGCCCCTTTTTCTAACCGGAGTCCACTTGAAGCCTTGGTATCAGGTCGTCACCCTGCGTCGCGAGGTCCGTGAAGGCCGGTCCTTCAGCCCCGACGAGTTCGCGATCGCCTTGGAACAGGTGGTCGGGGGCACCGCGCCGGTGGACTACCGTGACCCGCGCCAGTTTTTCTCGCGAACCTGCTTCACCGATGCTCTGACCACGCATTCGGGCATGGTGCTGAGGCGACTCGCCGGCAAGACGGGAAACACGGACCCTGTCCTCACGCTTCTCACGCAGTTCGGAGGCGGTAAGACTCATACGCTCACCGCCCTCTTTCACTTGGCGAGGGCCGGGCGCTCGGCGATCGAATATCCTGGGATTCGAGAGCTTGTTCGCCGCGCTAGGCTGCAAGAAGTACCGCGTGCCGCCGTCGGCGTGTTCGTGGGTAGCGCGTGGGATCCGCGGGAAGGGCACGAGACTCCGTGGATTGATGTAGCGCGCCAGGTAGCGGGCGAGAAGGGGGTTGCGGCCTTGGGATCGGCCGCGAAGACGGTCCCGCCCGGGACGGAGGCACTCAACCGGGTGCTAGCGGAGGCTGAAGCTCCGGTCCTGTTCCTGTTCGATGAGGTTCTCAACTTCGTCAACCGCCACCGTCGACTTGCCGATCCGTTCTACGCGTTCATCCAGAATCTGACCGTCGCCGTCACTGGCACGACGCGCGCCGTCACGGTGATCAGTCTGCCGCGCAGCCAGGTCGAAATGACCGATTGGGACAGGCAATGGCAGGAGCGGATTACCAAGGTCGTACGCCGGGTAGCACGGGATCTCTTCATCAATGACGAGTCGGAGATTAGTGATGTGGTCCGTCGGCGATTGTTCGAAGACCTGGGTAGTGCGCGGATCCGCGGGGGGATCGCCAGGAGGTTTTCGGAATGGTGCTTTGAACGCCGAGCCCAGCTACCGCCCGAGTACATGGCCGTCGACACGACGACGACCGAGGCGAAGGCCAAGGACTTCCTCCGTGAGCGCTTCGCGGCATGCTACCCGTTCCACCCCGCGACGTTGATGGTCTTCCAGCGCAAATGGCGGACGTTACCACAGTTTCAGCAGACGCGCGGCGCCCTCGCCATGCTGGCCCAGTGGGTGTCATGGGCGGCCCGCGACCACTTCACCAAGGCCCGTACCGAACCGCTGATCACGCTGGGATCTGCCCCTCTCCACATACCGGAATTCCGCGGTGTGGTGCTCGGCCAATTGGGTGAGAACCTTCTAGACGCTGCAATTCAGGCCGATATCGCTGGCCAAACGGCGCGCGCCAAACCGTTGGATGCGGACACGACGGGTGCACTCCGGGATATTCACCGCCGAGTTGGGACCACGGTGCTCTTCGAGTCGTCTGGCGGACAGGTGGACAAGGTCGCCCACCTGCCGGAATTGCGCTTCGCTCTCGGCGAACCCAACGTGGACACCACTAGCGTGGATAACGCGGCTGCCGCACTGGAGCGGACGGGGTTTTTCATTCGCAAGGTGGGGACGGATGGATATGTCATCCACCAGAAGGCGACACTAAAGAAAGTCGTCCACGATCGTCGCGCTTCGCTCGACGAAGAGACCGAGGTCAAGCCGGCCATTCGGCAGGTCGTCGAACGGGCCTTCAAGAGCGACAAGACCGTGCCGGTGTCGTGTTTTCCTGAGTCCAGCGCGGACGTACCTGATTCCGCTCGACTCCGGCTGGTCGTCGTTGATCCCCAAACGGAATGGCGAGGCGATGGTGACGTGGCCGATCAGCTCGGCGAATGGACCCGCCAACGCGGAAAGTCGCCACGTCTTTTCCCGGCGGCCCTGGTCTGGTGTGTCAAGAAACCCGGCCAGGACGTCCGAAAGAAAGTCGAAATGTCTCTGGCGTGGGGAAGGGTGGCGAAGGATCTAAGGGACGGGGTCTTGGGGAGCGACTACGATTCCCGTGACCGCAGGGAGGTACGAGAGCACGCCCGGGAGGCCAAAGAGGCGGCCGACGAGGAGGTATGGGCATCATATCGCTTCCTAGTGCTTGCAGATGTGACCAAAGGGAGTGGATTGGCGGAAATCGACCTTGGGGCCGGGCACTCCAGTGCTAGCCAGTCGTTGAGTGGCAGGGTGATCAGCGCTCTAAGATCGGAAGGGCTACTCAACGAATCCGTTGGGGCAGGCTACATCGCCCGTCACTGGCCCCCGGCCCTGAAACAGACTGGTGCCTGGCCGCTGACGAGCCTCCGCCAGAGCTTCCTAGACGGCTCACTGACCCGCCTGCTGGATCCTGACGCCGTCCTGCGCCAGAAGATCGTGGAATTCGTGGCCAACGGTGACTTCGGCTTCGCCTCGGGGACACAGAGAGATGGTAGTTTCGACCGTGTTTGGTTCAAGGACCTGCTACCGCCCGACGAAGTCGTGTTTGAGGATGGGGTGTATCTGATCGCGGGAGCAGTCGCCGAGAAGCTGTCGCGTATCGACGCGTCTGAAGAGGACGACCGGGATGAGACGGACCTCGATGACGATGGGACCGACGATGACATCGTCGACCAGGAGATTGATGAAGATGGGCAGGATGACGAAGAGGGAGACGACGGCGGCCCCGACGAGACCACCACACTCCGGCTGGTAGGGACTGTTCCTCCGGAAGCGTGGAATCGAATCGGATTCAAGATCCTAACGAAGATGAAGTCGGGGCATGACCTACTGGCTGGTATCGACCTGTCGGTGACCGTCGATCAGGGAAGGGCCGCTGAGATGTTGCGCGAGTTGCGACTGGCAGTTGCTGACCTTGGTCTCCGGGACAGACTACGAGTCAGAAGGGACGAGGAATGATTGGTGGAACCTAGCGAAATGGGAGCCGGGCCTTTCTTCTCGGGCGTGTTCTTTGGGACCCATGCGGGCTTTCAAGTGGGGCCACTACGGAGCATCCCGATGCCGGTACCGCGTGGTCGGGCGCAGAGGCCTCAGCAGGGGCGCCTCCCGTATGGCCCAATGTGACTTGGATTCCCGCCATTCTGGTACGATTCTCCCGCTATTCTGCGCGGATGGGATCAGCTAGGCCCCAACGGCAAGGATGGCAGATCGTGCAGTCCCAGTTGACTTTGGACGATTCCTTGCCTTGATTCACTCCCCCCAGTCTTTTCCAATACGGAGATGAGCCTGAACCGGGGGAGGCGCGAGAGGTGAGGCCGGAGCCCGGAGCAGGTGGCAGTTGATGGAGTTTCATTATCTCCCTGAACGAGGGAGAGGGGCAACCGGCGAGCCGGGGGATGTCCGGGAAGCAGGAGGGTCTCCGGCGAGCCAGCGGTTGGCGCGAGTCGGTTCACGCGGCGGAGTTGCCGGCTTTTCCGATGGCTCGGAAGAGTTCGTCGCGGGCGCGGCGGACGGCTTGGGCGGCGGCGAGGTCGGTGGTTGCGGCGGCGAGTTGGTCGAGGGCGCCGAGGGTGACGCCGGGCCGGAGGAAGGCTTCGGCGCCGGGCAGGGCCTTGAAGCGCTCGTGGGGCGTGGTCACGTCCTGTTGCCGGTAGCGCCGCCTGACTCGTCCGGTGGGGCTGACGACTTCGGTGGGGAAGAGGCAGGGCCGGTGGAAGTTGAGGAACGGGCAGAGGTGGTCGTGGAGGAAGGCGTTGACCCGGGGGACGAGGGCGTGGGGGACGTGGACGTGGCCGAGCCACTTGCGGACGACGCTGCCGTTCTTCGTCTCGACCAGCGCGTTGTCGTTGGGGTGGCGGGGCCGGGACTTGGTGAAGACGCCGACGTGGAGCTGGTTGAGCAGCGCGGCCACGCGGCCGTTGACGTATTCGCTGCCGTTGTCGGCGTGGAAGGCGTGGATGGCGAAGGGGAAGGCGGACAGCAGGGCTTCGAGGCGCGGGACGAGGAAGTGGTGGGTGATGCGCGGCACGGCTCCAACGTGTTGGAACTGCGTGACTTCGTCGACCACGTTGATGAGGTAGATGCCCTTGCGCCTCTCGCGGTCGCCGAGGTGGACGGTGTCGACGCGGAGATGGCCGGGCTTGCCGTCGGGCCGCGGCTTGCGGCGGACCCCGATGGGGACCGGGGTGGGCCGGGTCTTGCGGAAGGTGAGGCGGCCGGTCCGGTACGCGCGGGTCTTGCGGAGGTTGTAGATGTGGCCGTTGGAGATTGAGGCGAGGCGCGCGAAGCGTTCGTCGCCGTAGACCTCGTGCATGCGTTGCAGGACCACCTTGGTGGCGGGTCCGGAGGGCTGTCCGAAGGCTTCGTCGACCTCGGCGAGCAGGGCGGCGTCGTGGGGCGTGTAGCGGCGCTGGAAGGCGTTGGCCGGGGGCTTGCGGCGGTGATCGCGGATGCTTCCGGTCCGGCGGTGCTGTCGGACGAGGCGGGTCACCTGGGCGCGGGAGAAGCCCGTCACCTTCTCGATGAACCGCTTCACCAGTCCCTTGTCGGGCCTCCCGAGGCCGTGGTACTCGAAGCGGACCAGCGTGCGGCGCACGAAGGCGTAGGCCGAGGTGCGGTCGGCGAGCTCGAAGTCCGCCGGTTCATTGCCGTCCAGGAAGGCCCGGACCTGTTCGAGGGTGCGAAGTCGTTCGGTGCGAAGTGTCACGATCATCCTCCAATGATCTCTTCGCCCCGGCCCTCAGGCTCACTTCCCGCTGGAAACCGGCCCCGCGTTCAGGCTCATTTGCCGTTGGACAAGACTCCCCCTTGACCCTGACGTAACGTCAGGGTTAACTTTAGTTAACCTCGGCGTGCCCGAAAGAAGTCGCGCAACAGATCGCCCGACTCCTCGGCGAGCACACCTCCGAGGAGCTCGACACGATGGTTGAGCCGTGGATCCTGCACGAGGTTGTCCAGGCTCCCGGCCATGCCGGCCTTTGGGTCCGCCGCGCCGAAGACCAGCCGCGATACCCGAGCGAGGACCACCGCCCCGGCGCAATGCGCGCAGGGCTCCAGGGTTGCGTACAGGGTGCAGTCCTCCAGGCGCCAGTCACCGAGACGACGAGCGGCGTGTCGGATGGCCAGCGCCTCTGCATGGGCCGTGGGATCGCTGTCCTGGACGGTGCGGTTGTGGGCCTCCGCGATGACCTCGCCCCCGCGGATGACCACCGCGCCGACGGGCACCTCTCCGCGAAGCGCCGCGGCACGTGCCAACTCCAGTGCCCGAGCCATCCAGGCACGGTCGGGATCGGGGCCCGGCGGGAGGTCGGGAACGCCGCTCAGTGCGCGACGGAGGGCTTTGCGAACGAACCGGGACCCGCCCGGCGATAGAGCCCCGTGACCCGGCCGACCAGCACCAGCGAAGCGGGCTCGTCCATGCGGGCCGGCACCCCGTCCCGCCCCAGCGGCTGAAGAAGCACCTGTGACCTGCTTCGCTGGACGCGGAAATAGTCCGGGATCCCGCTCACCCGCGCCACGATCACTTCACCGTCGCTCAACTCCTCGGCCACCACGGGAGCGACCACGAGCAGGTCCCCGTCGGCCACCGATCCGTTGGGAAGCACATCCCGTGGTGCGCGCACCATGAAGGCCCCCTTTCCCCCGGCCAGCTGGCGGTCCAGCGTGATGTGACCTTCCGCCTTGCGAGCGCGTCCGCCGGGCATGGCATCGCGCAGATCCTCGAAGCACGGGAGCGAAACGGATTCGGCGTTGAGGTCGATACCCAGGATCCGCACACCCCTCGAACGGGAAGGATCCCGCTCGATGTATCCCTTGTCCGCCAAAGCCTGAAGATGTTCGGACACCGTCTTGGTGCTCTTGATCCCGAACTGCCTTCCGATTTCACGGATCGACGGCTGGTAGGTGTTGCTGCGAAGGAAAAAAACGATGAAGTCGAGGATGCCCCGCTCGATCTCGCTCAGGGCCGGTGCGGCTGCGGCGCCGGATATCTGACCTGACGACATGGCGGATTTCTGTCCGGTTCGCATGCGCTTCCGGGTGGGGGGGATGGCTGATCGGGAAGGTCGCAATGTTAGGTGCGCGCCGTCCGATTCGCAACCCGCAGGCCGCCGAAAGTCGACCCCGGACGGACCCGGTCAGGAGGGCCCGGCGTGTGAGCCGATCGTGTCGATCGCGCGCTCGATTCGTCTCAGGGATCGTTCACGGCCCAGGATCAGAAGGACATCGAAGATGCCCGGCGAGGCCGGAAGTCCAGTCAAGGCAAGGCGCAGCGGCTGAAAGACCTTGCCGGCACCCACACCCAGGTCCCCCGCAAGGCCGCGGAGCGACTGCTCAAGTGTCTCCGCCTCCCACCCCACCTCGGCGAGCGCTGCCCGCACCCCCGTCAGGAGCTCCACGGCACCCCCCGGATCCCTGTACCAGCTTTTGCGCGCGGCTTTCGCGTCATAGCTGGTAACGGGGCCAACATACGGGGCCGCCAGCGTCGCCATTTCGGAAAGGGAGCGGCTCCTGGGCGCCAGCGCCTCCGTCATCCGCCGGAACGCGTCGTCCGAGAGGGCGTACGCCTCTTCGGCCGAGGAGGGCCGCGAAGCCAGGGTCCGCCGCAACCGTGCTGCAAGTTCCAGGGTGCCCAGCCGCCCCATGTACTTGCCGTTCATCCAGTAGAGCTTGGCGGGGTCGAATACCGACCCCTTCTTCAGGACGCGGTCCATGGTGAACCGCGCGACCAGTTCGTCGCGGGACATCAACTCCTCGTCGGTTCCGGGCGACCAGCCCAGCAGCGCGAGGAAGTTGACCATCGCCCCGGGCAGCACCCCTTCCTCCTCGTAGCTGTTCACCGCCTGGGCACCGTGCCGCTTGGACAGCCGTTTGCCGTCCGGACCGAGGATCATGGGGAGATGCCCGAAGGTGGGGACTTCGTGCCCCAACGCTTCGTACAGCAGGATCTGCTTGGGCGTGTTGGAGATGTGATCGTCGCCGCGGATGACGTGGCTGACCTTCATGTGGGCGTCGTCCGATACGACAGCGTGGTTGTACGTGGGCGTGCCGTCCCCCCTCAGGATCACGAAGTCCTCGATCTCCCCGTTGGCGAAGCGCTTCTCGCCGTGCACCATGTCCCGCCACGAGGTGCTCCCGCCGGGCACCCGGAACCGCACCGCGAAGGGTTCGCCGGCCGCGGCCCGCCGCTCCGCCTCGGCCGCCGGCACCCGCGCGGCGAGTTCCCGCGAGAGCCGGGTCACGGCCCCGCTCCCGGCTGCGATGGCCGCGTCCCGTGCGCGGTCGAATTCGTCCTGCGGGGTGAAGTCCCGATAGGCGCTTCCCCGCTCCAGGAGGAGAAGCGCGTCGGCCCGGTGCCGCTCGAGCCCGTCGGCCTGGAAGACGGGCTCTTCGTCCCAGTCGATGCCGAGCCAGCGGAGACCGCCGAGGATGGCCTCCACGTGCTCGGGCCGGCTGCGGTTGCGGTCGGTGTCCTCGATTCGCAACAGAAAGGCGCCGCTGTTCCGGCGTGCCAGCAGCCAGTTGAAGAGCGCCGTACGGGCTCCTCCGACGTGAAGGTACCCCGTCGGGGACGGGGCGAAGCGTAGTCTCATGGCGAGGTCAGCCGGCACCCGCTCCCGGGGCTGAAGCCGGTGCGACTCCCGCCGCCGCAGCCGAATGCGCCGCCCGGGCCGCCGCACGGCGAGCCTTCGGGCGCTCGAAGAGCAGGTAGAGCGCCGGCGTGGCGGTCAGGACCAGGAAGGTCGACGACGCCAGTCCGCCGATCAGGGCGTAGGTCAGCGCGTTCCAGATATTCGAGTTCGCCGTCTCGCTGAAGATGACCAGCGGCGCCAGCCCCAGTATGGTCGTCGTGGTAGTCATGAGAATCGGCCTGACGCGCTCGAGAGTGCCCTTGAGGATGGCGGCATCCAGCACAAGAGACGTCTCCCGCCGCACGCGGTTGATATGGTCGACAAGGAGAATCGCGTTGTTCACCACGATTCCTCCCATCATGATGACGCCGATGTACGCCTCACGCGTGAAGTGCGCGTCCAGGTAGAAGAAGAGGAGAAAGACTCCGATCAGGGCCATGGGCACCGTGAGGAGGACGCACAGGGGCAGCAGCAGCGACTCGAAGAGCGCGGCCGTCACCATGTAGATGAGAAGGATCGACACGATGAGCAGCAGCGCCATCTGCGACTGCTCCTCCAGCGACCAGCGCCACCGGTCGGCCTTCTTGACCGTGTACCCGGGCGGCACTTCGGTCATATCGATCACGCTGTTGTGATAGAGGTCGCCGAGCTTGTAGGGCCCCCGGAACTCGTACGCGACGGAGCGCTCGTATTGCTGGTCTTCACGCCGGATGTTGGCCAACACCTCTCGGGGGCGAATGGTCACGAGCTCTCCGAGCCGGACAGGGTTACCGGTCGGCGTCATTACGAGCGTCTGTCTCAGTTCGACGAGATCGACCTCCCGGTTCCCCTCCAGTTTCACGTCGTAGCGGACTTCATCGCCTCCGATCTTCAGCAGATCCTGGCTCATCTGGCCGCGCACGGCATCCGTTATCTGCCCGACCAGGAACTCGACCGAGAGGTCATGGCGGGCCACAACGTCGCGGCGGATGTCCACGGCGAATTCCGACGCCCGGTCGCGCGTGCGGAATCCGTAGGATGCGTTCGTGTTCACGTCGCGTATGCGCGGGAACCGCTTAAGCCGGCCTCCGAGGTCCTCGGCGATGTCGCGCACCTTCTCGTAGTTGTACCCGAGGACCTGGATCGTGTAATTGGGCGGCGAACCGCCGCCGCCGTAGAAGGAGGGACCGTACCCGAATACACGCACCTCGGCGCGTGAAAACCCCAACGAGAAGGCGAAGAGCTGCTCCTTGATGCGCACGGGCACGTCGGTAAGCTCGAGTGCCTCGGGGAAGGTGACCGTGGTGCGGCTCGATTCGGGAAACACATTCGTCACGAAACGCTCGACTTCCGGCATCTGGCGCAGACGTTCCTCGAAGTACCGGGTCAACTGGTCGGTGCGCTCGATGTCGGACCCCCGCGGGAGGCGGATCTGGATGTCGATGTAGGTCTGTTGGCCCCAGCCTCCACCCCAGATCCTGCCCTTGTTGACGTACTGGTCGAACAGGTATCCGGACCCGCCGAGCATCGCCACGCACACGCCGACCACCACCCACGGCCGTCGCAGCGTATACCCCACGAGCCCCCGGTAGAAGCGCAGGTAGAGCGGCGGTCGCGCCGCCGAGCGGCCGGTGATGGAAGTGGTGGCCTTCTCTCGTGGTGGCAGGATCCTCCCGACGAGCCCGGGGATGAAGCTGAACGCCACCAGGAGCGACGCCAGCAGGCTCAGGACGACCACGATGGCCAGCGGCAGGTAGTAGATCCGCAACTCGTCCTGCAGGTAGACGAACGGAGCGAAGACGATCAGGGTGGTTGCGGTCGCGGCCAGGATGGGAAGCACCACATGTGTCGCCCCCTCCTGGATGGCGCTGTCCCGCGACCTGCCGGATTGCCATCGCCGGTAGATGTTCTCCAGCACAACGATGGAGTTGTCCACGATGAGGCCGAACGCCATCGCGAGCCCCATGAGCGTCAGGACGTTCAGTGAGAATCCCGCGAAATAGATCAGGTTGAGTGAAATGAGGATGGAGAACGCGATCGTGGCGAACACCACGACCGCGGAGCGCAGCGATCCCAGGAACAGGAAGAGAACCCCGAAGATCACGATGACCGAAATGAGCGCCCGGCTGCGCAGGTCGGACATCTGCCGCCGGATTTGTCTGCTCTCATCCCAGTCCAGGATGAAGCGCGTGTTCGGCGGGTTTCGAAGTTCGACGGCCGCCAGGCGCTCCTTGACCCTGTCCGCGACCCGCACGGAATTGGCGCCGATCTCTTTCTGAACCCGCATTTCCACGGCCGGTCGCGAGTTGACGCGGTAGTGGCTCCGGATGTCCTCGTAGGTATCGCGCACGACGGCGATGTCGGACACGCGGATGACACGCCCGCCGTCGGACTTCACGATCGTGGTGCGGATGTCCTGGGCGGACACCGGCCGGTTGCGGATCGTCACGGTCCACTGCCGGTCACCGTCCCGGACCGCGCCGGCCTCGCGCACCAGATCGAGATTGGCCAGCCGCTGGTCCACATCGAACGTGGTGACGCCCATCGCCGCCATCAGCTCGCGGTCCAGCTCGATTTCGATCAGCCGCTCGCGGCCCCCGTGTGCGGTGAGCAGCGCAACCCCCTCGACACGGCTCAACTCGGGAATAACGACATCGTCGAGGTGTTGTCGAAGCGATTCCAGCGTCCGCGCACCCGTGAAGGTGTAGCGCAGGAGCCCCCGTCCCTGGGTCTCCCTGAACTCGTCCGGGATATAGGGAGAGACGATCACCCGGTCGACCCCGGGGGGGAGTTCGTTCTCTTCCAGCGTCGCGAGCCGCTCGGAGAGATCGAGACGCGCGAAATCCATGTCGACGTCGCGGGAGAAGTCGATCCAGATCGTGGCGTTCGCTTCCGAGGACTCGGAAACCACCTTTTCGACGCCTTCCACCAGCTGGATCGCCGCTTCCAGGGGCGAGGTGAGGAACGCCTCCACCGTCTCCGGAGAGGCGCCTCGCCAGGTCCCCTGCACCGTCAGCCGCGGCAACCGGGTGTCGGGCATCAGTTCGATCGGAATGTCCTGCCACGCCCGCACGCCGAGAAGCGCCACCGCGACGTACGCCATCGCGACCGCCACCGGCCGGCGCATGCTCAGCTTGATCATGGCGTCCCCGCCCTCTGCGCTGCGAGGCCATCCCCGGGCGAACGCATGCCCCGCCGGCTTCGCCACCCGCGGCGCACGTCCTCGATCACGGAGTAGACCACGGGTACGACGATCAGCGTGAGCGCGGTGGCGACCAGGAGGCCGCCGATGACCGAAATCGCCATCGGAGCCCTGAGATCGGCGCCGCGGCCGATCCCCAGCGCCATGGGCAGGAGGCCCAGAACCGTGGTCACCGTCGTCATCACGATGGGTCGCAGCCGCACCTCACCCGCCTCCAGGATCGCGTCCCTGAGACTCAGGCCGCGCGCGATTCCCTGGTTTATGAAGTCCACCTTGACGATCGCGTCGTTCACCACAATTCCAACGAGGATCACAATTCCGATCAGGCTCATCGTGTTGAGGCCCTCACCCGTGAGCACAAGTGCAAGGATAGCGCCCACGAGCGCGAGAGGCACGGCCATGAGGATCGTAAACGGATGGACGAAGGACTCGAACTGCGCGGCCAGGATCATGTAGACCAGGAGAAGGGCCAGTCCGAACGCGAACGCGAGGTCGCGGAACGAACGGCGCATCTCCTCGTTCTCGCCGCCCACGTCCACCCGGATATCGCGTGGCGGCTGCATACCGGCCAGGGTGCCCTCGATGGCGATGATCGCATCTCCGAGCCCGCCGGACGCGACGTCGGCGTACACGGTCACCACCCTGCCCTGGTCTTCGCGGCGGATCTCGGCAGGCCCCACGGTCTCGCGAATGGTCACCAGCTCGCGCAGCGGCACGCCCTCGACTCGGAGCATGTCGAGCGTCGATGCATCGTGGCGCAGAAAGTCGGGCAGCCGCACCATGACCGCGATCTTGCGGTCGAAGTCCACGAACTCCGTGGCCAGGTCGCCGCGCATCGCCGATTCGATCGTTTCCGCCACCACGCGCGGGTCGATGTTGTAGTTGGCGGCGGCTTCGGCATCGATCGACACCTGGAACTGGGGCTGCCCCCGCTCGGAGCCGATCCGCACGTTGCGGACCTGGGACAGTCCCGACAGTCCTGCGCGCACATCCTGCGCGAAACGGTAGGCGTCAACGAGGTTTTCCCCTCGCACGCGCACGGCGATATCGGCCTCTCCACCCCCCAGAATATGGCCCAGCGCGGTGGCCTGACCGGTCTCGAAGGACAGCGCCCCCGGCGGGAAGGCGCCCGCCACGTCCTGCGCCCTCGCGACCACTTCCTCCGTGAGCGCGGCGTCGTCGAGCCTCACCTGTATGGTCGCGGTGTGGAGTCCCGAGGCCTGACCCTCGTCCCCCCTGGCCTGCACGTCCCGTCCGATGTGGCTGAATACCGCGGCCACCTCCGCGTCCCCGATCATGCGCGCCTCCAGCGACTCGACCGATTCGGCGGTCGCCTGCAGCTGTGTTCCTTCGGCCAGTTCGACGCGCACGTCGAAGGCGCCCTGATCGACGTTGGGGAGAAGATCCCGGTCCAGCCCCACGGCGAGCAGCAGGCATCCGCCAAGCGCGCCCCCGGCAACCGCGAGCACCGTGCCGCGACGGTCCAGCGAGCGCGCCAGGACACCGTGATACCACGCCGCGAAGACCCGGAAAAGCCGGTCGAAGACCCGGAAGAACGGTCCGAAGACGGTCGACAGCACCCGGCCTCCCAACTCCAGCCAGAACCTCACGAGCTGGGGGACCAGGGACGCGACGCCGGCGATAGCCCGAATCGGGAGACGCAGCAACCCGATCAACAGCCAGCCGATCCGGCCGAGCAGGGTCGACGGGCGCGGACGCGCGGGTGCCGAAGGTTCGGGGGGCCTTTCCGCCGCCTGTCCCCTGCCCTTGAAGTGGGCGGCCATCGAAGGCAGCAGCGTGAGCGCGACGGCGAGGCTCGCGAGTAGCGAGAAGGCGACCGCCAGCGAGAGGGCTCCGAACAGCTCCCCCGCCACGCCCTGCACGTAGATGATGGGACCGAAGACCGAGATCGTGGTCAGGGTGGAAGCCGTGATCGCTCCCTGGACCTCCTCGGCCCCGCGCGCCGCGGCCTCGAGGGCGCTGGCGCCAAGTTGCCGGTGCCTGAAGATGTTCTCCAGGACGATGATCGAGTTGTCGACCAGCATCCCCACCCCGAGCGCCAGACCCCCCAGGCTCATGATGTTCAGCGAGACCCCGAACGCGTCCATCAGCGCGAAGGTCCCGATCACCGAAATGGGAATGGCCAGCGCGATCGCCACAGGATAGCGCGGGTCGCGGAGGAAGAAGAAGAGCACGATGAACGCGAGCAGGCCCCCGAGGATCAGCGCCTGCACCACGTTGCTGATCGACTCGTCGATGAACGTCGCCTGGTTGTGCGCGATCTCGGCCGTGAAGTCGGGGTACTGCTCCTTCAGCAGGTCCAGCGTCTCCTGGACGTCCTCGGACACCGCCACCGTATTGGCGCCCGCCTCCTTGAAGACCAGGAGTCCGACCGACTCCGACCCGTTGTAGCGCGCGATCTCCTCGCGTTCCGCAAAGCCGTCCACCACCGTGGCGATGTCACCGAGACGAACGAGGCGAAAGGCGGTCTCCTCTTCCCCCTGCTCCCCCGACTCCCGTTGACCGCCCAGCTGCTGCCTCCCCACGACGACGTCCGCGATCTCCTCGACCGTCTGGAATTCGCCCAGGGTGCGCAGTGGATACCGGTACCGCCCCCGCAGGATCGTGCCGCCGCGGGCCGAGTAGTTGGCCTGGTCGAGCGCCCGCGACACCTCGGCGAGCGTGATGCCGTTCGCCTCGAGCCGCGCGGGATCGACATCGATCTGGATCTCGCGGTCGAGCCCGCCCGTCACCGACGCCTGGGCGACGCCTTCGAGCTGCTCGAGCCGCCGGCGGAAGACGTCCTCGGCTACCTCCTTGTTCTCCAGCAGGTCGCCGCCGCCCGTGAGCGAAATCGTGAGGATCGGCTCGGCCTGCGGGTCGACGCGCAGAATCGTGGGCCGGTCGGCGGTCTCGGGAAACTGGTCGCGGATGTTGTCGAGACGCTCGCGCACGTTGAGCGCCGCGAAGTCCATGTCCGTGCCCCACGCGAAGCGCAGGGTGACCAGGCTGACGCCCTCCTGGGAGAGCGAGGTGACCTTCTCGACCCCGGGTACGGCGGCCGCTTGCTGCTCGACACGCTCCGTCACCAGGCGTTCGACCTCGGCCGGTGCCACGTTGGGATACCCGGTGTAGACGACCAGACGCGGGAAGCTCACATCGGGCAGAAGGTCGATCGGTAGCCGCGTGAACGATATGCCGCCGAGAAGGACGACGGCCATGACCAGCATCGCCACGGCGACGGGACGCCGTGTAGAGGTTCTCGGCACCGACATCGGTCAGTTCCGATCCAGCGAGGTATCGATCCCGGCTTCCTGGCCGACGATGCCGGCGGCCTCGTAGAGACCCACCAGCGCGCCCGCGAACTCGAAGCGCTGGTCCAGGGCGTCCCTCAGCGCCGAGGCCTCTTCGCGGATCGCCGCTCTCAGGTCCTCGATGGACTTGGTTGCGAGGCGGTACTCTTCCTGGACGATTCCCAAACGCTCGGTGGCGATCTCCAGCCGCCTGGTGCGTTCCCGAAGACTCGCCCATGCCGCCTCGAGGTCCACGTACCGGGCACGAATCAGTTCCTCGAGCTCAAGTTCGGTCTGGCGGACCGTTTCATGGGCGTTGCGTAGCTCGACATCGGCCGCGGCGATGGCGCGCGACGTTGTGAAGCGATTGAAGATGGGAATGGAGACGCTCAGGCTGACACCTCCGTTGCCGCCGTCCGGAACGAAGTTGAAGAGCGCCGACCGCTCGATCCCGAAGGTGCCGCCGCTGATGCTGGCACCGAGCGACACCGCCGGCCAGCGGTCGGCTCTCTGGCTGCTGAGGGCGGCCCGGCTGACTTCCAGGGACGCGTTGGCCGCGCCCATCCTGGGACTATCCCGCATGGCAAGATCGACTAGGCCATCCACGTCCAGGTCCGCCGGATCGAACGGTTCGGGCTGCCGCTGCTCGACATCCAGTGCCGTGAGGGCGGGATCCCCGATGGCCTTCTGCAGAGCGAGCAACCCCTTCTGGAAATTGGCCCGGGCCGTGTTGACGGTCAGACGCTGCGTCTCCAGCTCCAGTTCGGCACCCAGAAGATCGGAGCGCCCGATGGATGCGAGTTCAAAGAGGCCGGTGGTGAACTCGACATCGCGCTCACGCGCCGCGAGAAGCTCGATCTCCACCGCCAGGCCCGCCTTCTGCCGCTGGGCGATCAGGAACTGCCGCTGAACCTCGGCGAGGACCGTGTTCAATTCCCTGCTGGCCGAGAGACGGTCGACACGCGCTTGCGCCCGGGCCTGTCCCAACTGGTGGAAGCGGCTTCCTCCCTGGAACAGCTGGATCCCCATCGAGGCGCTCTGGCTCGACCGGGACCTGGTAATGGTTCGGACCTCCGGATTCGGAAGTGGATTGCCGAAAATGTCCAGCGCCGTGGTCTCCCGGGAGAAGCTGTGGCCGGTACCGTAGGAGACCGACAGGTCCGGCAGGAATCTCCCCAGCGCCTCGCGCCGCTGCGGTCCCTCGAGTTCCATCCGGTTGACCGCCTGCCGGTACTGAGGGTTGTATGCCGCCGCGCGGCGAAGCGCCTCCTGCAGCGTAAGAACGGTGACCTCCCCGTCGCTCACCATCTCCTGCGCCCCAAGCTGCTGACCGCCCGCAAGCGCGACCGCGGCGGCAACAAGGGCCACCATCCCGCGTCCGACCGCCTCCCGTGTCCGGTAAACCCCTCTCCCCCTCATCGGGTCGGCCTCCCTCCCGCTTCCTCCGGGTCAGCCACAAGTTCGACCGCGGCGTCGTGCGGCAGGTAGTAGTGCCCGTCCACCAGCACGATTTCGCCAGGGGCAACCCAATCCTCGTCCCCGTCGATGAGCTCGACGAGTTGTTCGTTCTCCAGCCCCGGCGTCACGTATCGCCACTTGGCCCTCCCGTCCTCCAGCACGAAGAGGTGCGTGCGGCGGTCGGCGGTCTCCAGGATCGCGGTGCGCGGCACCAGAATGCGGTCCGGGAACTGCTGGGCCTCCAGATCCGCCTCGGCGTACATCCCCGGCTTGATTCTCCCGTCCGCGTTCTCGATGTGGACGGTCACGCGAGCCGTGTTCGTCTCCGGGTCGATCACCGGGTTGATGGTCTCGATCCGGCCGTAAAACGGCCTGTCCGGGAAGGCCGTGAAGTCCAGCGTCGCGGCGCGTCCCTCGTCCAGGTACACCACCTCGGTGCCCAGGACCTGCACGGCCACCTTGATCGGGTCCAGGTCGACGATGGTGAGAAGCTCGTCCCCTTCGCGGACGAACTGTCCCGGCACCACCATTACGTCGGCGACACGCCCACCGAAGGGCGCCCGCACCGCGGCCTTCTCCAGTTCGAGAACCGCCTTGCGGTGCGCGACCTCCGCCTCGTCCAGCCCGGTGACCGCGCGTGCGAGCTGGTCCCTCCGAGCCCTCACTTCCGGATCGGCCAGCTGGTCGTCGCCGATGACCCGGGTCTGATAGTCCACGCGGGCCTTCTGCAGCGCCGCGTACCGCGCCGCCACCTCGAGCGCGTACTCGGTCGTGTCGATCTGCACCATCAGCTGACCCGACCTCACGGCGCGGTTCTCCCGCACCGGCACGGATGCCACGATTCCCGAAGCCCGGGCCGTGAGCTTCGCCTCGCGGATCGCCTCGGCGCGTCCCTTCGCGGTCACGGAGATCCATAGCGTGTCCTGTACGGCCGCCACGCCGGTGACCGGCTGGGGCAACTCGGTGCTGAACTGCTCCTGGACCGACTGGACCACCTCGCCAGCCTCCTCCGACAGTTCGGCCGATTCAGTCTCCTCCTCCGGCTCGGGGCGGAGACGCCACCAGACGCCGCCGGCCAGCAGCGCCAGGATGATCAGGACCGTGAGTACGCCAAGGGTGGATCGTGACTGTGCCATTCGCTCACATCTCTCTTATGTGAAGGGGATTATACGCCTGTCTTGACGGGCGGTTCGTCAGCGGGCACCTTTTTCCGTGGTGTGACAGGCCGGTAGCCGAGTAGCGCACGCCCCACCATGGCGGGCGTCGCGCCTCGGTACCGGGGGTTCGGTGACGGGGTGTTCGCCCACTTCTCCACCGCCTTCCGGCGGGCCTCCTCGGCTTGGCTCACTTTAGGTCATCTCCAGTTGGACGGATTGCTGGACCGGCTTCCCGGTGTACGGGTCGGCCAGTGCGGGGAGCATGGGCAGGCGGTTGTCGAAGTAGTCCTCCATGGACCAAAGCTGGGCGCGGGGGTACTCGGAAGCACCGAGCCGCAGCTTGCCCCGCTTTGCCGCCTCTGCGTGCGCTCCTGCGGCCCGTATGGGCTGGACGGTGGTGTACACCCCCATGGCAGCGCGTTCACGCTCCAGCACGCCCAGGAAGTCCCGTAGCTGGCCGATCTGGTACTTCCCGCCCTTTACCTGAGCGAGCACCTGGTCGGTCGCACCGTTGTCTGGCTTGGCGAGCAGGTAGCCTACGCCGTCGATTCCACCGTCGCCCACCTGCGTGTCATTCGGGGCGAATCCGGGAACACGGGTCACGGCCCACTTCTCGAACTTGAACGGCTGCTCCTTTGCCAGCTTCGCGGCCCCGGCGAGGTCGTAGGGGTAGCCCTCGGTAGGGACCCGGAACTCGGGGAACCGCTTCTGGCAGATCAGGTCGATGGCAAACGGGCTGATGTCGATCCCCGCCCATCGGCGGTTCAGCTTGTGGGCTGCCGCTACGGTCGTTCCGCATCCGCAGAAGGGGTCGAGAACGATCCCGTCCGGTGGGCAACTGGCCTCGATGATCCGTTCCAGTAGCGCGATAGGCTTCTGCGTCGGGTAGCCGAGAAAGTCCGGCCCCTTCCGGTAGTTGGTGAAGCCCGGAATATCGGTCCACAACGCCTGTACCGCCTTCCCGGTGTCGGCGGCTGCGTAACGCTTCAGTCCCGGCCAGAACCCCCGCTGCGGATGCCGGATCAGTCCGGCTTTGTCCAATGCGTCCAGTCTGTCATGGACCCCCGGAATGGCTCGGTAGCCGGGAATGATGTTGTCCTCGATCCACTTGGCGTACAGCCCGGTCTTGGGCGGTCGCCAATGGACGTTGCGCGGCGAAATGTCGTAGTCCCGCCACGCCTTCCCGGACTCGCCGTACCGGACACCTGCGGCTGTCAGGTCTGCCGACCGATAACGGCCCCGGTCGTCCGTGCTCGGGTAGGACCTGGCGATCTCCCGAACGGTCTTGGGGATGGCGATCTCGCGTCCGTGCCATGTCCGGGCGCGGAGGTCCCGGACGTAGTAGAGGATGCGGTCGGTGTTGTTGCCGTACCTCTTGGCGTCGTTGTGCGCCGTGGCCCGTTGCCAGACCACTTCGTTGCGGAAGGCGCGCGGCCCGAAGATGGTGTCCATGACCAGCTTGAGCCCGTGGCTGGCCGTGGGGTCGCAGTGCAGGTACACGGAGCCCGTGGGCTTGAGGATGCGCGGCATTTCGGCCAGCCGTTCCGCCATGTAGGACAGGTACGCCAGCATCCCCCCTTCACCGATCAGGGTGCGGAGTCCGACGACAGCCTTGTGGGCCGGGTGCGCGGCGGCACGCGACAGCCGGTCCACACGACCGGCGGCAGCGTCATCCCACCGCCATGTATCGGCGAACGCCCGCACTTGGGCCGTCTTTCCGCCCCGCTTCGCCTTCCCGTTTCCGAACAGCAGATTGTAGTCGGTGTTCGAGTTGAACGGGGGATCGAGGTAGATCAGGTCTACGGACTCGGACGGGAAGCGGGGCAGCCATTCGAGGCAGTCCCCGTAGTAGAGCGTGTTCGGTGACAGGCTCATCGGGGGTGATCCTTGGCTCGGTGGGTGGGTTGGTGGGGTGCTGCCAGAGTACGGGGCATGGCCGCGCTACGCCAGTCAGCCCGCCACCGGGGACCGTCCGTTGTCGGCCACCAGCTTCCGGTAGGTGAGCCGCTTGCCGACCATGGCCGCGACCACGTGCTGCATCTGCGCCAGCGTGTCCATGTCCCGAATGTTGTGCCGCCCCGCGAACTCCGCAACGTACCGCTGGAGGTGTTTCGCGCTCAGCCGGTGGTAGACCCCCTTGTGCGCCCGCTTGAGCATGGACCAGAAGGACTCCACCCCGTTCGTGTGGACGGTGGCGTTCTCCAGGTACCGGACGTATTCCGCAGCCGAGTGCTTGACCGTTTCGTGCTCCCGCTCCGATCCCTTGTAGGCCGTCGCGTCGTCCGTGTACAGCGTCGCATCCGCCGTCGCGTGGTCGTCCACGAAGCCCTGCAAGGTCTCCGCGTCCGTCCGGTCGATCACCTTGGCCGCCACCTTGCCGGTCTCCCTGTCCTTGGCCGCCACCACGGCGGTCTTCCCCACCGGCCCCCGCCCCGTCCCTGCCAACTCGGCCCGCTTCGCGTTGCTCATGTTCTTCCGCAGTCCGCCGAAGTACGCCTCGTCCACCTCCACGGTCCCGTCGAACACCGGAGCCAGCCCGGTGAACGCTTCCCGGATCCGGTGCTGCATGAACCACGCGGTGGCCAGTCTTTTCCAATACGGAGATGAGCCTGAACCGGGGGAGGCGCGAGAGGTGAGGCCGGAGCCCGGAGCAGGTGGCAGTTGATGGGGTTTGATTATCTCCCTGAACGTTGGAGAGAGGCAACCGGCGAGCCGGAGGATGGCCGGGAAGCAGGAGGGTCTCCGGCGAGCCAGCGGTCGGCGCGAGTCGGATCACGCGGCGGAGTTGCCGGCTTGGCCGATGGTGCGGAAGAGTTCGTCGCGGGCGCGGCGGACGGCTTGGGCGGCGGCGAGGTCGGTGGTTGCGGCGGCGAGTTGGTCGAGGGCGCCGAGGGTGACGCCGGGCCGGAGGAAGGCTTCGGCGCCGGGCAGGGCCTTGAAGCGCTCGTGGGGCGTGGTCACGTCCTGTTGCCGGTAGCGCCGCCTGACTCGGCCGCTGGGGCTGGTGACTTCGGTGGGGAAGAGGCAGGGCCGGTGGAAGTTGAGGAACGGGCAGAGGTGGTCGTGGAGGAAGGCGTTGACCCGGGGGACGAGGGCGTGGGGGACGTGGACGTGGCCGAGCCACTTGCGGACGACGCTGCCGTTCTTGGTCTCGACCAGCGCGTTGTCGTTGGGGTGGCGGGGCCGGGACTTGGTGAAGACGCCGATGTGGAGCTGGTTGAGCAGCGCGGCCACGCGGCCGTTGACGTATTCGCTGCCGTTGTCGGCGTGGAAGGCGTGGATGGCGAAGGGGAAGGCGGACAGCAGGGCTTCGAGGCGCGGGACGAGGAAGTGGTGGGTGATGCGCGGCACGGCTCCAAGGTGTTGGAACTGCGTGACTTCGTCGACCACGTTGATGAGGTAGATGCCCTTGCGCCTCTCGCGGTCGCCGAGGTGGACGGTGTCGACGCGGAGATGGCCGGGCCTGCCGTCCGGCCGCGGCTTGCGGCGGACCCCGATGGGGACCGGGGTGGGCCGGGTCTTGCGGAAGGTGAGGCGGCCGGTCCGGTACGCACGGGTCTTGCGGAGGTTGTAGATGTGGCCGTTGGAGATCGAGGCGAGGCGCGCGAAGCGTTCGTCGCCGTAGACCTCGTGCATGCGTTGCAGGACCACCTTGGTGGCGGGTCCGGAGGGCTGGCCGAAGGCTTCGTCGACCTCGGCGAGCAGCGCGGCGTCGTGGGGCGTGTAGCGGCGCTGGAAGGCGTTGGCCGGGGGCTTGCGGCGGTGATCGCGGATGCTCCCGGTCCGGCGGTGCTGTCGGACGAGGCGGGTGACCTGGGCGCGGGAGAAGCCCGTCACCTTCTCGATGAACCGCTTCACCAGTCCCTTGTCCGGTCGCCCGAGGCCGTGGTACTCGAAGCGGACCAGCGTGCGGCGCACGAAGGCGTAGGCCGAGGTGCGGTCGGCGAGCTCGAAGTCCGCCGGTTCATTGCCGTCCAGGAAGGCCCGGACCTGTTCGAGGGTGCGAAGTCGTTCGGTGCGAAGTGTCACGATCATCCTCCAATGATCTCTTCGCCCCGGCCTTCAGGCTCACTTCCCGCTGGAAACCGGCCCCGCGTTCGGGCTCACTTGCCGTTGGACAAGACTTGGCCTGCCGCACGTTCAGATCCCGGTGTAGCTTCATCGAGGACACCCCCTTGAGGCTGGTCATTTCGAGGTAAATCGCCCATGCCCACTTCTGCAACGGCAGCTTGCTGTCCTCCATGGCCGTCCCGGTCTTCAGCGAGAAGTACCGCTTGCAGGTCTTGCACCGGTACGGCTGGGGCTTCCCGCTCGCAACCCGGTAGGCCCCCTCCACGCACCCGCACCGGAGGCAGGTCAGGTTTCCGTCCGGCCAGTGCAGGGCCTCGAACCACTCCACCGCGTCCTGCTCGGTGGCGAACATCCGCGCCATGTCCATGACGCTGATCCCCTTCCGGTGCGCCTTGCCGGGTCCGCTTGCCATCGCTCTAACTCCATCCGTGGTGGTCATTTACCGTACAATGAAGTTAACAGGATCACGGCCCGGTGTCAAGACAGGCGTATAATCCCCTATGTGAAGACGCGGGGTCGGAGACGGTGGGTACTCTCGTGCACCCTACCACTCTGACACCATCCTGTCGTGAGGAGGTTGCCGCGGGTCACGTTGTCCTCACACCCGGTCGCGGCCACAACACCCCATCTATTACACACTGCGCGGATTCTATCGTTCCTGACGCGGGAAACGCCCCAACCGTGCAATCGCCCGTGGCCGCGCCTGCAATCGCGCGCGGCCGCCCCCCCCCGTCAAGAACCGCCGGACCGCGCCCCGGCCGACACGGCGACCGAGTACCTGCGGGCCACGTAGTCCCCCAGGATCTCCTTGAACTCCTCCACGATCCCGTCGCCCTTCAGCGTGCGGTAGTGGGCGCCATCGACGTACACCGGCGCCTTGGGCTCCTCGAAGGTGCCCGGCAGGGAGATCCCCAGGTGGGCGTGCTTGGACTCGCCGGGACCGTTCACCACGCACCCCATCACCGCGACCTTGAGGTCTTCGACACCAGGGTAGATCCGGCGCCACTCGGGCATCTGCTCGCGGATGTGGCCCTGGATGTCCTCGGTCATCTCCTGGAAGAAGGTGCTCGTCGTGCGGCCGCAACCCGGGCACGCGGTCACCTGCGGCTCGAAGCTGCGGATCTCGAGAGACTGGAGGATCTGCTGCGCCACCCGCACCTCTTCAGTGCGGTCGCCTCCGGGCCGCGGCGTAAGAGACACGCGAATCGTGTCGCCGATCCCGTCGAGCAGGAGCGGCGAGAGCGCGGCGGCGGTCGCCACGATGCCCTTGGAGCCCATCCCCGCCTCGGTGAGGCCCAGGTGCAGCGGGTACTCCGTGAGCGGCGCCAGCTGGCGGTACACGAGGATCAGGTCGCGCACCCCCGACACCTTCGCGCTCAGCACGATGCGGTCCCCACCCAGCCCCGTCTCCTCCGCCAGGTCGCCCGAACGCGTCGCGCTCTCGACGATGCAGTCCCGCAATACGTCGCCCGCATCCTTCGGGTTCTCACGCCGTCCGTTCTCGTCCATCATCTGCGTGAGCAGACGCTGGTCGAGAGACCCCCAGTTGACCCCGATGCGGATCGCCTTTCCGTTCTCCATCGCGATGCGGACGATGGACTGGAAGTTCTCGTCGCGGCGGCTCGTCCCCACGTTGCCCGGGTTGATCCGGTACTTGGACAGCAGCGCGGCCGCGCGCGGGAAGTCGCGCAACAGGATGTGGCCGTTGTAGTGGAAGTCCCCCACGATCGGCACGGTGCAGCCCAGGTCGGCCAGCCGCTCGAACAGCTCCGGCACGGCGGCCGCGGCGTGCTTGTTGTTCACCGTCACCCGCACCAACTCGCTCCCGGCATCCGCCAGCGCCTTGACCTGCAAGGCGGTCGCCGCCGGATCGGCAGTGTCCGTATTCGTCATCGATTGGACGACAACCGGACTGCCACCGCCCACCCTGACCCCGCCGATGTCCACCTGTCTGGTCTTTCTGGGCAAGGGCTCCTCGCTTACGTTCGGACCGACACTTGTCGCCTGCCGCAGGGACGCGGTCTCTGAAACCTACCGGAATCAAACGTCAGGACGAAGATCTCATGAAGAATCCGCACGCGCTTCCCCGTCCATTCGCTCTTCTTTCCCTCCCGATCTCGGGGACCCTGCTCCTGTCCGCGGTCTTCGCCACAGGAGCGGCAGCGCAGGAGAAGCCCACGCTCACCGCCGACGACTACGGAAAGTGGGAGTCGCTCGGAACCGCCACGCTGTCGCCCGACGGCCGCTGGATGGCCGTCGCCATCGGACGCGTCAACGACGAGGACGAGCTGCGGGTCCACGCCACCGACTCCGACTCGGTCGTGACGGTCCCGTTCGCCACCCGCCCCGCCTTCACCCGGGACAGCCGCTGGGTGGCCTACGCGATCGGCGTCTCGCCCGACGAGCGCGACGCACTGGAGGCGCGGCAGGAGCGCGCGCGCAACGCCCTCGGACTGCTGAACCTGGGCACCGGCGAGACGGAACGGATCGAGGAGGTCGAGTCCTTCTCGCTTTCCGATGACGGGCGGTACCTGGCGTTCAGACGCTACAAGCCCGAGGGCAAGGAGAGTGCCGGTGTCGACGTGGTCGTACGTGATCTCGCGTCGGGTGCGAGCCTCAGCTTCGGCAACGTGTCCCAGCTCGCGTGGAGCGACGAGGGTCACCTGCTGGCGATGACCGTGGACGCCGACGATCGAATCGGCAACGGCGTGAAGGTCTACAACCCCGGGTCCGGCCGCCTCCGGTCGCTGGACACGGGCGATGCCACCTACCGGGGTCTTTCATGGCGCGACGAGTCCATGGATCTGGCGGTCCTCAAGACGTACACCGATGATGCCCACGAGGACACGGCCCACGTGGCGCTCGCGTGGCGCGCGCTGGACGAAGGCGACGGCCGGGCGTTCGTGCTGGACCCCCGCGAAGGGCCCGTGGTGCCCGAGGGGACCCGGTTGGTGGAGCACCGCACGCCGTCCTGGTCGGAGGACGGGGGCACGCTCTTCCTCGGGCTTCAGGACCGGAAGCCGGTCGAAGAACCGGAGGAGGAAGGCGCCGCGGAGGACAGCGAGGACGAAGAGGAGGAGGGAGAGGAGGGCGAAGGTGACGGCGACGGCGAGGGGGACGGCACGGAAGGCGACGGTGCGGACGAGGCCGAGGAGGAAGACCCCCCCGGCGTCGAAATCTGGCATTCCCGCGACGTGGATCCCGTGCCGCAACAACGCGTGCGGGAGCAGCAGCTCAGACGGGTCAACCACATCGGGGCGTGGCACCTGGAGGGCGAGCGCTTCCTTCAGCTCGGCGGCGACCACGCCGACCAGGCCCAGGTCGTGGCGGGCGGGCGTCACGTGGTCGCGCGCGACGAGACCCCGTACGACGTGGACGCCATGTTCCGGCAGCAGTTCCACGACCTCTACGCCGTCGACGCGGGGACCGCCCAGCGCCAGCTCGTTCGCGAGCGGATCACCATCACCCTCGGCGGCAGCCCCGGCGGCCGCTACCTCCTGTGGTTCGAGGGCGAGGACTACTGGACCTACGACCTGGAGACCGCGCGGACGCACAACATCACCGGGGGACTCGACGGCGTTTTCGTCAACCTCGACCTCACGCCCACCCGCGAGCAGATGCCGCCCTTCGGAGCCTCGGGCTGGACCGAGGACGACCAGGCCGTCCTCATCAACGACCGCTGGGACGTCTGGGAGGTACGCGCGGACGGGTCGGGCGGGCGGCGTCTGACGCAGGGCGCCGAGGAGCAGGTCCGGCACCGGCTGCTTCGCATCGACGCCGAGGCGGACGCGTACGACCCGGACGAACCCTTCTACTACTCGACCTACGGCGAGTGGACGAAGAAGGCGGGGTTCTCGCGTGCGCGCCCCGGCGACGACCCCCAAGGCCTCGTCTGGGAGGACGCGGCCTACGGCGGCTTCTTCGGCGGCCTGCTCAAGGCCCGGGACGCGGACGTGTACGCCTTCCGCACCGAACGCTTCGACGATTCGCCGGACTTCTTCGTGGCCGGCGAAGACCTCGACGACGCGCGCCAGATCACGCGTACCAACCCGTTCCACGACGACTACGCCTGGGGCCGCTCGGAGCTGATCGACTATGAGAACGAGTGGGGCCGTCCGCTGCAGGGGGCGCTCATCTACCCGGCGGACTACGAGCCCGGGACGCAGTACCCGATGATCGTGTACCACTACGAGCTGCTGTCACAGAGTCTCCACCGGTACGTGGTCCCGAATGCCACGAACTACTACAACGTCCAGGCATGGAGCCAGGAGGGGTACTTCGTCCTGATGCCCGACATCGTCTACCGCGACCGCCGGCCGGGACAGTCGAACGTGGAAACGCTGCGCCCGGCCGTGGCCGCCGCGATTGAAACGGGGATGATCGACCCGGACCGGGTCGGACTGATCGGGCACTCGTGGGGAGGCTACCAGACCACGTTCTTCGTGACCCAGGACGACCTGTTCGCCAGTGCCGTCGCGGGCGCTCCCCTGACCAACCTCATGAGCATGTACCTGTCCTTCTACTGGAACAGCGGGGGCACCGACGCGCGCATCTTCGAGATCAGCCAGGGACGCATGCAGGTGCCGTGGTGGGAGGACTGGGATTCGTACCACGCCAACTCGCCCATCCATCACATCGAGAACCTCAACACGCCGCTCCTGATGATGTTCGGCACCGACGACGGCGCCGTCGAATTCAACCAGGGCGTCGAGTTCTACAACGCGGCCCGGCGGACCGGCAAGGACATGGTGCTCCTGGTGTACGAGGGCGAGAACCACGGGCTGCGCAACGAAGCCAACCAGAAGGACTACCGCGACCGGATCCTGCAGTGGTTCGCGCACTACCTGAAGGGCGAGCCGGCGCCGGACTGGATCACCAGGGGACTCCCGTACCTGGAGCAGAAGGACGGATTGACCAGGAAGAGACGGCGGATCAGTTGACCAGTTGGCAGCCGCGCAGACCCGCCCAGCGCGCCCACATTGACAAAACGCTGATCGTTTGATGATGCGGCCTTGATACCCTGCGCAAATGCACGACCGCAAACAAAGCTACGAGGAGCGAATCAGGCCGGAGGCGACCGTCGACGACCTCGACATCGAACTGGCGGCGTCGTTCCTGGGCGCAGCGGCGGACGGCGACGCCGAATCCACCGTCGCCGAACTCGAACGGTATGGTCTGATCACGTCGTCCGGCGAGGGCTGGCAGGTCACGAACGCCGCACTGCTGCTCTTCGCGCGGGAGCCGGCCGACCGCTGGCATCCGCAGGCCGGGATCGCGGTCTTTCGCGTCACGGGCACCCGGCGATTGCCGGGACGGACCGGCAACGTGAACCGGGCCGGGCGGGCCGACCCACCCCTGGCGCGGGCGGTCGACGAGATTCGCCGAATCACGCGGGCCCAGATCCGCAGCTCCGATGCCCTGCGCGACATCTTCTACCGCGACCTCCCGGAGTACCCGGACGACGCCTGGCAGGAAGCGGTGGTGAACGCCATCGCCCACCGTGACTACGAGGTGCAGGACCGGCGCGCGGAGATCTGGTTCTTCGACGACCGCATGGAGGTGGTGAGCCCCGGCGAGCTTCCGGAGCCCGTGACGTTGGAGGCGCTGCGGGAGCGCAAGGCCGGGGCCGCCGCCCGCAACCCCCTCATGGCGCGCGTGCTCGCCGACGCAGGCCACATGCGGGCGGAGGGGCGCGGGTCCGGCCGAATGCGCGCGAGCATGGCGGCCAGCTTCCTGCGGAGGCCCGAGTTTGCGGAAGGGAGCACGCTCTTTTCGGTCACGCTGTACAAGGAACCGACATTCGAGACCGCGGGGCCCGGGTGGAGCTACCTGGTGAGGCGCCTTCCCATTTCCGGCGATCAGAAGCGCATCCTCCTCGCCCGCCCGGATGGTTTCAGCCACGTCGACTACCAGCAGCTGAACTCGGTCCACGAGGATGAGGCGAAGAAGCGCGTCCAGGAACTGGTGGAACGGGACATCGTGTGTCGCGACTTCGACACCGGGGACGAGGTCACCCGGTGCTACCTGACCGCGGAGCTCGACGAGGCGCGCTGGTTTCTCGAGGACCGGCTGCCCGGCCTGCGCGAGCATTTCCGCAAGGATCCGTGGCTGCGCAGCAGCGACTACCGGAGCCTGTTCGAAATCAGCGTGCGGGATGCCGGAAAGGAGATCGCACAGCTGGTTGAGCTGGGGTTTCTGCACCCCGAGGGACGCGGACGGGGCGCCAGGTACATGCCCACGGCCGCGTTGCGCGGGTAGCGGCGAGGCGCCTCGCCAGGGTCGTTCCGGCGTCGGCTACAACGCGTCACCGGCGGGGCGCGCGCTCAGCCGGTCGGCGGAGGCTCGCTTCCCCGCACCACGCGCGCCTCCCCGGCCGGGTTTCTGTCCAGGCTAAGCACGTGCTGCGGCTGGACCTGGTCGATCAGGGCGCGCGAATGCGTCGATGCCAGCACCTGGGCACCGGGAACCCCGGACAAGGCGGCGTGCACGGCACCCAGAGCGGATGGGTGCAGACCCCGCTCGGGTTCGACGACCCAGTAGAGGCCTTCCAGCGGCGGCAGCGCCGGGAGCAGGGTGAGGGCCAGAAGCTTCAGGGTACCCTCGGATTCGAGCCAGGCCGGCGATTCGCGACCGTCGTCGTACACGAGGACCAGGTATTCGGCACGATCGGGTTCCCGCTCGGACACGCGGACGTCGACCAATCCCGGAATCGAGGCCTGGACCCCCTTAAGCCACTCCTCGAAGCGCTCGCGATGGTCGTGCCGCATCCGCCGCACCAGCGCCGGGAGATTCGAGCCGTCGGCGGCGGGCACGTCGGCGGGAGCATCGGCGGCGCAGTGGCCGCCGAGCGCGTCTCCGTCCAGGGTCAGCCGCCGGACGCGGCGCTCGATAAAGTCCTTGAACCCGGTCGTCACGGGCATCGTGTCGACGGACTCGGGCAGGCTGCCCAGAGTAGAACGGCGGGGGCCGAAGTTGATGCCGATCTTTGTCCAGCCCTTGCCGCCGGTGGTCTCGGCGTAGAACCAGTCGTTGCCGCTCGCCTTGCTGAGCGCGGTACTGGCCCCGGGGCGCGCGCTCGACAGGATTGTGGACGGCGGCTCCAGCGGATACGGAAAGAGCGTTTCCTGCGCGGGCGCCGGCTTCGGAGCGGGCATCAGCACGCCCCGCTCCGCCTCGATGCGGACCCCGTCGGCATCGCACCCGATGGCGACCTCGTATCGGTAGGTCCCGAAGTCCTTCGTCGCCGGCAGCAGGGGTATGCAGTGTTGGGGGACCTCGAACTCCACCGCGACTTCGAACCGCAAGTCGCGTTCGGGCCGACCCCAGACCAGGTCACGAAAGTCCCTGGCCCGTGCGTCGACGGCCGCTTCCGGACCGTCGCGGACCATGTCTCCCAGGAACTGCACGGTGTCGATGAGTGTGCGCTTCCCACCGCCATTTGGGCCAATCAACAGATGGAAACGGTCCAGTGCGATATCCAGATGTCGAAAACAGCGGTAGTTGAGGGCCTGAATGCGGCGGATCATGCGAATGCGGACTCCCTTTCGACCTGGAACGGAGGGGGTGGGATTCGAACCCACGTGTCCTTTCGGACGCCGGTTTTCAAGACCGGTGCATTGAACCGCTCTGCCACCCCTCCGGGCCCGCGAAAGATGGGTTGGCGCAGTGCGGCGTTCAAGCGCGGGGCCGGCGACGCGCCCTCGCCCGCTAGTGGCGGAACAGCCTCCGCCCGGTGAACACCATGGCGATGCCGTGCTCGTCCGCGGCCGCAACCACCTCATCGTCGCGGATCGATCCGCCCGGCTGGACGATCGCCCCGGCGCCCGCGTCGGCGGCCGCATCGACGCCGTCGCGGAATGGGAAGAACGCGTCGGAAGCGAGGACGCAACCATCGAGTTCCGCCTCGAGCCCGGCCTCGCGGGCCTTGCGCACCGCCAGCCTGGACGAATCGACGCGGCTGGTCTGTCCCGCGCCGATCCCCACGGTCGCGCCGGTCTTCGCCAGCAGGATCGCGTTCGACTTGACGCCCGCGACCGCCGCCCACGCGAACGAGAGGTCCGCGCGCTCGACCGCCGTGGGATGACGCTTCGTCACGACCTTCCATCCCGGGTCGTCGCGGCCGTACAGCGGCGGATCGGGCAGCGACTGGAAGAGGACGCCGCCGTACACGGAGCGAAACGAGAGGGCGCCCTCGTGGCCCGCCGCCCGCGCCAGGAACCGGGATTCAGCGGCCTCGCCCGCTTCCGCACCGCCACCCCCCGCGTCGCTCCGTCCCTCCGATCCGGCCGGCAAGCCACCAGGCAATAGCAGCAGGCGGATGTTCTTCTTGGCCGCAAGCACTTCGAGCGCGCCGGACGTGAACCCCGGCGCCACCACGCACTCCACGAACATGGAGCCGATTCCCGCGGCCGTGTCACGGTCGAGGGGCCGGTTGACCGCGATCACCGAGCCGAAGGCCGACACGGGATCCGTACGCCGCGCCCGTGCGAACGCGTCGGCCAGCGTCGAGCTCACCGCCAGGCCGCACGGCGTCGTGTGCTTGACGATGCACACCGCGGGATCGGGCGAGAACGCGAACGGGGCCAAGCTCAACAGGGCGCCGTCCAGGTCGAGTATATTGTTGTAGGAAAGAGATTTGCCATGTATTTGCTCAAGTTGTGCAATACCATGATCGCCGGTCGCCGCGGAATAGAAGGCGGCCCCCTGCCCCGGGTTTTCGCCGTAGCGGAGCACCTGCCGCCTCCCCAGTTCCAGCGTTAACCGGCTCGCCATCGGTTCGTCCGGTCCCGTGTCCGCAGGGCCGCTCTCCAGCCCCTCCAGATACCCCGCAATCGCCTCGTCGTAGGCCGAGATGTGGCGGAATACCTTGGCCGCAAGCCTCCGGCGCAGCGCGGGCGCCTCCGCGGACGGAGCCGGGTCCGACGCCGCGCCGCCACCGGGATCCGAGGCGGCGACAGCGGTCAGCACGGCATCGTAGTCGGCGGGATCCACCACGACCCAGACGTCCCCGTGGTTCTTCGCAGCGGCACGGATCAGCGTGGGCCCACCGATATCGACGTTCTCCATCGCGTCCGCGAGGGTCACGCCGGACGCCGCGATCGTCTCCCGGAACGGGTACAGGTTGACCGCGACCAGGTCGATGGGGCGGTATCCCTGCTCCGCCAGCGCCGCCATGTCGCCGGCGAGCGACCGCCGCGCGAGCAGCCCCGCGTGAATCGCCGGATGCAGCGTCTTGACCCGCCCGTCCATCATCTCCGGGTGCCCCGTCACCGCGGAGACGTCGGTCACCTCCACGCCCGCTTCGCGAAGCGACCGCGCGGTACCCCCGGTCGAGAGCACCTCCCAGCCCTGCTTCGCCAGCGCCCTCGCGAATGCGACGACCCCCGTCTTGTCCGACACGCTCAGCAACGCTCTACGCCTGGCCACCGACACCTCCAAAGGCTTTCCCGATCGACTCTCCGAGCCCGGCCCCGGACGCCGCGAACCCATCGCCCGGCCAGGAGAAACGTGGAACCCGCCCGGCGGCCAGCCCTTTTGCAAGCGCGTCCGCGGCCGCCGGGTACAGGACGTGTTCGACCTCCAGCACCCGCGCCCCGAGACTCGCGGCCGTGTCGCCGGGCAGCACCGGCACCGGCCACTGCGCCAGGATCCGGCCTTCGTCGTAGCGCTCGTTGACAAAATGGATGGTGGGCCCCGACAGGCTCGCTCCCGACCGCAGCACCGCTTCGTGAACCCGCCCCCCGTACATCCCCTTGCCGCCGAACGACGGCAGCAGCGCGGGATGGATATTCAGGATCCGCCCCTCGAAATGGCGACAGACGCTCGCCGGCAGGAGCCTGAGAAAGCCGGCCAGCAGAATCGCCCGGGCACCGTGTTTGTTGAGGAGGGCGAGGACCCTGGCTCCGGGCGTGTCCGCGGCGCCTGCATCGCCGGTTTCGGTACCGCCACGCCTGCGGGGACCGCCCCGGTCGCCCTTCGGAGTCCGCGCGCCGAAGTCGACCCTGTACACGGCTCGGCCGCACCTCCGCGCCCTCTGCTCCGCCTCGCACGGGCGGTCCACGATGAGGAGTTCGATCCGGTAGGCCGCCCCGCGCACCTCGTGGTCGAGCAGTGCCTGCATGTTGGTCCCGGAACCCGAGGCGAGCACCGCGAAGGGAACGCTCACGCCGCCTCGGGCAGTGCTCGTGCGCAGGGGATGCGGCCCGCGCCGGTTGCGATGCGGGTCACGCGAATTCGCCGCCGTAGACGGGGACGAGGAAGGGATTCGTCACGCGCTCCCGGCCGACGGTGGTCTCGGGTCCGTGTCCCGTGTGCAGGCGCGTCTCGTCGGGCAGGGTGAGCACCTGCTTGTGAATCGACTCCATGAGCGTGTCGAAGTCGGCCAGCGGGAGGTCCGTGCGGCCGATCGACCCGGCGAAGATGACGTCGCCGACGATCGCCACGGGTTCGGACGTCGACACGAACATCACGTGGCCGGGCGCGTGGCCCGGCGTGAAGACGACCTCGACCCCGGAGCCTCCGAAGGTGAGGGTCGTGCCCGGCACGAGGTCGACGTCGGGGGGTGGCTGCGGTTCGCACTCGACCCCGAAGAACGACCCGTATTGCACGACGTTGTCGTAGATGACGCGGTCCAGGGGGTGGAGGTGGATCGGGGCTCCCGTCTCCTCCCTGGCCAGGCGGACGCCCTCGATGTGGTCGAAGTGCGCGTGCGTGAGCAGGATGGCGGCGATGCGCAGGTCGCGGGCGCGCGCCTCGGCGAGCGCCTCGGCGGTCATGGCCCCGGGGTCGACGATGAGGCCGGTCCGGCCGTCCTCGCAGACCACCAGCAGCGTGTTCTGCACAAACGGCCCGCCGGCGAAGGTCAGGACTTCCACGGAATCGGGCCTGCGGACTACACCGTGAACGAACTGCCGCAGCCACACCCACCCGTGGCCTGCGGGTTCTTGAACGTGAATCCGGAACCCATCAGCGACGTGATATAGTCGATCTCGATCCCCTCCAGGTACTGCGCGCTGAAGGGATCGACAAAGACCCGGATGCCGTCGAGCATGAGGATCTCGTCGTCTCCCTCGGGGGCGTCGTCGATGTCGACGCCGTACTGAAACCCCGAGCAGCCACCGGGGAGAACCGCGACACGGAGTCCCGCCTCGTCGGTTTCGCCGTGCTCTTCCAGGAACCCCCGCACCATCCTGACCGCGTTGGGCGTAAGGGTAAGGTCCATCACTATCTCATACTCCATCTTCTTTGGCGCCATCACCGGCTCGGGTCGCGCGCGCGCCGCCGCGGGACGCCGGTCTCAAAAGCTACCCAATGGTGCAAGAGGGGGTCAACGACTCCTCTCCAACCTCCCGTCCCCACCGCCGCTTTCCGCTTCCAGGCGCTCCACGAGCCCGGCCGCGGACAGCAGATCGTCGGTAACGCGAAACTCCGGGCCCAGCGATGCCTGCTCCACCGCCCCGTGCCCCGTGCGCACGAGAATCCCGGTGCCGCCCAGCGCCCGCGCGGGAAGCACGTCGCTCCGCTTGTCGCCCACGAAGTAGGAGCCTGTCGTCACGATTCCGAGATCGGCGGCGGCGCGTTTGTGCATGATCGTGCTCGGCTTGCGGCACGTCGTCTCGGGATCCCCGCCGGGCGCGTCGGGACAGAAGTACGTCCCGTCCATCACGATGCCGGCGGCGAGGAGCTGCCGGTCCACCTCGGCCGCTACGCGATGATAGTCGCCCAGGGTGTAGTAGCCGCGCCCGATGCCCGACTGGTTGGTGACGGTCACGAGGGCGAAGCCCAGAGCACGCAGGCGGTGAAGCGCTTCGATCGCCCCCGGGAGGAGCGTGACGTCGGCGGGGTCCGCCACATACTGGTGGTCCTCGATGATCGTGCCGTCGCGGTCCGCGAAGACGGCTCGCCGTCTGCCTGCGGGGGCGCCGCCTTCAGGATCGGAGGCCGTCATTCCCCGCCGCGGGTGTCGGCATCCAGTGCGGACAGGGCGGCCATCACAATGAAGTCGCCGCCACCCCCGAGGGTGCGGAAGTCGATCAGGATCCGGCCCTGGCGGCTGCGCGCGACAATCGGGGGTGCGTGTGCGCGGAGCGCCGCCATCCACCGCTCGGCGGCCGCCCCGGCCTCGATCTGCAGGACCGCGGTCGGCAGGCGCGCGTCCGGGAAGGTGCCCCCGCCGACCAGCGACTGTCCCCGCACGACCTCGAGCCGCAGGGGCTCCGTCCCCTGCTCCGCGCGCAACCCGGCGACCACCCCCGCCACCTTGTACGCGCTCCGCTCCAGGTCCTGCACGCGCGCAGTGATCATGCGCAGCACCGGCACCCGCTCGATCGCCCGGTCGGGATCGCGGTACAGCGTGAGGGTGGCCTCGAGCCCGGCCAGCGTGACCTTGTCGCAGCGGAGCGCGCGGCACAGAGGGTGCGCCCTGGCCCGGGCCACGCCCTCTGCCCTGCCCGCCAGGATTCCGGCCTGCGGCCCGCCCAGCAGCTTGTCCCCCGAGAAGGCGACCAGATCCACCCCCGCCGCCACGCTTTCGGCCGGCGTGGGTTCGTCCGGCAACCCCAGCCGCCCGGTGTCGACCATCAACCCGGACCCCAGGTCGTGGATCACCGGGACTTCCGTCTCGGCCCCCAGGCGAACCAGTTCGGTCAGCGTGGCCTCTTCCGTGAACCCCGACATCGAGAAGTTCGAGCGATGGACCTTGAGGATTGCGCCCACCCCCCCGCCGGCTACCGCGCGGGTGTAGTCGTCGAGGCGCGTGCGGTTCGTGGTCCCCACGGTAACGAGGCGCGCTCCGGCCGCCTCCACCACCTCCGGGATGCGGAAACCGCCTCCGATCTCCACGAGCTCGCCGTGCGACACCGCGACCCCCTTGCCCGCCGCGTAGGCCGTCAAGGCGACCGCGACGGCCCCGGCCCCATTGTTGACGACCAGCGCGTCCTGGGCGCCCAGCAGCTCGGTCACCAGGCCGGCGCAGTGGGTGTACCGCGATCCCCTCTCGCCGGTCTCGAGGTCGAACTCGACGTTGCCGTACCCGACCGCCTTGCTCATCGCGTCGCGTGCCTCGAGGGCGAGGGGGGCGCGGCCCAGGTTGGTGTGCAGAATGACGCCGGTGCCGTTGATCACGCTGCGCAGCGACAGCGTCTCGGCGCGTGCCACCTCCATCTGCACGAGCTCCTCGTAGTCGTCCACGGAGTCGGGCACGGGCTGCGCGCCGGAGCGCACATCGTCCACCACCGCACGGACCCGGTCGGTGATCCACACGCGGCCCATGGACGCGATCAGGAGCTTGCACCACGGTTGCGCCAGGAGCCGATCGACGCCCGGGATCGCGCGGCGAGGATCGTTCCCGGCGGTCAAGGCCGCTCCATGCACGGACGCGGGCGAAGCATGGCACGCCGGCGCGGGCGAAGTACCGGGCGGCCGCGCGCGCGGAGCACTGGATGGCGGGCGGGCAGGCCGGCCCGATCGGCGGAACGGGTCCAGCCACGGACCGGCACGGTGTCAGGCACGGTCACGGTGTCGGGATCTGCCACGGTATCGGGAACTACCACGGTGTCGGGCAGTTGCAGCGTATCGGGCAACTGCAGGGTGTCCCCCGACGGGACGGTGTCCGCTACCTGACCGGTGTCGGGCATGACCACGCCCGTGTCGACGGCCGCAGCCGGATCCGCCATCTCCGTCGTGTCCACCGCCTCCTCCGGCTCTTCCGGCTCCTCCGGCGGCAGTTCGAGGACAACCATGGTGGTCCCCTGCCCCCGTCCGGTCCCGGCAATGTTCATGACCCGCGATATCGACGCCTCGTACGGCACTCCGGCCCGCAGGGGCTCGAAAAGCACCCCCACCAGGGTCTGGTCCGGCAGCGGCAACCCGGAGAGCGTCACGCGCCCGGGCTCCGAATCAGCCTCATCGGGCGAGTCCTCCTCCGCCCCGGTTTCCAGGCCGCCCGCCGCGGCGTCCGCCGCCCCTGCCTCGGCCCCCGCATCCGCAGCCGCCCGGGCCAGGGAGTCCGCGACCGCCCGGGCCGCGGAGTCCGCCCGCTCGGCCACCAACGCCTCGTATTCGCGCTCCGTGAGAATCCGGACCCGCACCGTGTCCCCCGGCTCGGGCAGCGGCAGGGTGTCGACGACCTCCGCCACAGCCGCCGAGTCGCCAGCCTCGACATCGCCAGGCGCGTCACCCGGCGGGACCGTGTCAGCCGCTTGCACCGTGTCACCCGGCGGGACCGTGTCACCCGCCTGAACCGGCGGTGTCGTGTCAGCCGGTTCCGTCGCTCCGAGCGAGTCCTCGGCAGCCTCCACCCCGGTGGCCTCACTGATCTCGGCTACCACCAGACGCGCGGCGATCAGCGCGCCCGGAATCTCCGGATCCAGGTAGTCGTCGAACTCGAAACGAAGCGTCAACGAGTCCTCCACCGTTACGCTCGCGAGCCGCGCCGGGGTGGTGTCGGGCTCGATCAGCGACAGCACCGTGAAGCTCGTGTCGGGGGTCAGGTCCAGTTGCCCGGGGACAAACCGCGTTTGCGGCTCGGATTCACCGACTTCGCGGTCGCGGTTGCGGTCCATCCACGCCCGCACCTCGAAAGGGCCGTCCGGGACGTAGCGTAGCGAGAAAACGCCGTCCTGATCGGTGAGGTTCCAGTGGGTGATGGTGTCGGCGTCAAGGCGGAAGCGCGCCTCGACGCGCACATCCGACACCGCTTCGCCCGTCACGCGATCCTCCACCATGCCCGCCAGGACGTTGGGCACGAACTCGTCACCCGTCGAGACGACCAGGTCGAAGGGATCGCGCAACCGGTTCTGGAACATGTCGTGGATCACCGGAAGCACCGTCACCCGGTACAGCCTCCCGGCCTCGAACCCCTCTTGCATCTCCACGGTGATTCCATCCCGGCGGTGCCGCACCCGCACCAGGCCCGTCGACGGGGACACGACCACGGCGTCGTTCAGGTTGCCGGTTGCCGGCCGTTCGCTGATGCGCTCGCTGAAGCGGAAGTGGACCTCGTTGATGCCGGGTTCGACGACCGCAAAGGTATCGGGGGTCGTCTCGATCACATACGGCGGAAAGAGGTCCTCCGGTCCCCCCGGCGGAGCCTCCGGCCTCGCGCATGCAGCCGCGGAGAGAAGCAAGAGGGCGGACAATCCCCGGCTCACGGCAGTTCACCACTCAAAGATGTCAACTTTGCTTTCCATTTAGTCAACTGTAGTTGACATGACTCCAGCTTCTGGCGCTCGCGCTCGACCACGGGCTCCGGTGCGCGCCCGACGAAATTCGGGTTGGCCAGCTTGCCCTCGATGCCCTTGAGCTGCCCCGTCAGGCGTTCGACTTCCCCCCACGCGCGCGCCTGCTCGCGTTCGAGATCGATCACCCCGGCGAGCGGCAGAAACAGCTCGGTACCGTCCCGCAGCACCGCGCCGGCGCACACCGTCCCCTCCGGCGGCACCGAACGCGCCACGCTTCCGATCCGGGCCAGCCGGCGGAGAAGCTCCGCGCGCCCCTCCAGCAGATGCCCGCGCTCTCCGCCCACCGCGTGCACCGCAACTTCATGGCCCTCGCCGACGCGGTACTCCTTGCGCATGGCACGAACCCGCTGGATGAACTCGCGCAGCCAGTCGAAGTCGCGTTCGGCCCGGGGGTCGACGTAATGCGGCGCGACCCGGGGCCAGCGCGCGACGATCAGCGGCCCGCCCGCCTCGCCGGATCCGGGAAGCAGGCCCCACAACTCTTCGGTAACGAACGGGACCAGGGGGTGCAGCAGGCGGCAGATGCCGTCCAGGACGTGGGCCAGCACCGCGCGCGCGGCGTCGCGGCCCCTGCCACCCGCGGACAACCGATGCTTGACGGCCTCCAGATACCAGTCGGCGAACTCGCCGCGAAGGAAGTCGCGCATCGTCTCGGCGGCCCCCTGCATGCGGAACGCCTCCAGTTCCTCGTCCATGCGCCGTACGGCCTCCTGCCGACGCGACAGGATCCAGCGGTCTTCCAGCGCCAGATCGTCCTGCACGTCGGCGAGGGCCGGAATCGGGTCGTCGCCCAGGCTCATGAGCGCGAAACGGCCCACGTTCCACAGCTTGTTGACGAAGTTGCGCCCGGGGGCGAAGGCCGACTCGAGGTTCTCGTGGTCGAGCCGAATGTCGGCTCCGACGCCGGCGCTCGCGAGCACGGTGAAGCGCAGCGCATCGGCTCCGTACAGCTGCACGACCTCGAGCGGATCGACCCCGTTGCCGAGGGATTTCGACATCTTGCGGCCCTGGATGTCACGCACCGTGCCGTGCAGGTAGACCCGCCGGAACGGCGTCTCACCCATGGCGTGATACCCGGACATGATCATGCGCGCGACCCAGAAGAAGAGGATCTCGGGCGCGGTGGAGAGGGTGTGGCCCGGGTAGAACGCCCTCAGGTCGCGCGTGTCCTCGGGCCATCCGAAGACCGAGAACGGCCACAGCCAGGACGAAAACCAGGTGTCGAGCACGTCGGGGTCCTGCTCCAGCGAAGTGCCGCCGCAATCGCCGCACGACGCCGGATCCTCCCGCGCGCAGATCACGGCCCCGCAGTCGCCACAGTACCAGACGGGGATTCGATGGCCCCACCACAGCTGCCGCGAGATGCACCAGTCGCGGATGTTCTCCATCCACTGCTCGTACACGCGCGTCCAGCGCCCCGGGGAGAAGGTCACGGTGCCGCTGCGTGATGCCTCCAGCGCGGGCTCGGCAAGGGGCTGCATGCGTACGAACCACTGCTCGCTGAGCCGGGGCTCGACCACGATGTCACAGCGGTAGCAGCGCGGAACGGCGTGGTCGTGGCCGTCGCGTCCGGCCAGGAGCCCCTGTTCCTCCAGCGCCGCGACCACCGCCTTGCGGGCGTCGAATCGGTCGAGGCCGCGGAAGGCCCTGGGCGCGTTCTCGTTCATGGCCGCACGCTCGGTCATGACGTTGAGGACGGCGAGGCCGGTGCGCTCCGCGACCAGGAAGTCGTTGGGGTCGTGGGCGGGCGTGACCTTGACCATGCCCGTCCCGAAATCCGCCGCGACGTGCGCGTCGGCTACGATGGGGATGGTGCGGCCGGTCAGCGGCAGCTCCACGGCCGCGCCCACGAGTGGGCCGTAGCGGGGATCGCCGGGGCTGACGGCCACCCCGGTATCGCCGAGCATCGTTTCGGGCCGGGTGGTGGAAACGGTCAGGTACCAGCGCCCGTCGGACAAGCGCCCAATCGCGTCCGCACCCCGCGCCCGCGCCTCGGCGGCGGCGTCCTCGTGCCCCGCGGCCAGCGGGTACCGCAGGTGCCAGAGAGATCCCCGGGCCTCCGAGCCCTCCGCTTCCTCGTTCGAGAGCGCCGTCAGACACCGCGGACACCAGTTGATGATGTACTCGCCACGGTAGATCAGGTCGTGCTCGTAGAGCCTTACGAAGATCTCCCTCACCGCGCGTGACAGGCCCTCGTCCAGCGTGAAGCGGGCCCGGGTCCAGTCACAGCTGCACCCGATCGCCTTGAGTTGCCCGAGAATGCGATCCCCGGTCAGATCGACGTGCTCCCACACCCTTCGCACGAACGCTTCACGGCCCAGGTCGTGCCGGGTCCGGCCCTCGGCGCCCAGGCGCCGCTCGACCACGTTCTGGGTCGCGATGCCGGCGTGGTCGGTGCCCGGAACCCACAGCGTGGTGCGTCCCTGCATCCGGCGCCAGCGGATGAGCACGTCCTGGATCGTGTTGTTGAGCCCGTGGCCCATGTGCAGAACCGCGGTGACGTTGGGCGGCGGGATCACGATCACGTAGGGATCGCCGCCCTCTTCCACGGCGCTCGCGGACGCGCCGAAATGGCCGCCCTCCTCCCACATGCGCAGGATGCGGGCTTCGACTGCCCGGGGGTCGAACGTCTTGGCAAGCACGGGGGCTTTCAACCTATCGGCGCCTCGTGCCACCGGACGTCGTGTCGGGTCTGACCGCCGCCGCCCTCTCCTCTTCCTGCCGGGCCCGCTGCTCCTCCCGTCGGCGCTGCATGCTCTCCAATCGCTCCCGCCAGCTTTGGCGCGCCGCGAGGCTGCCAAACGCCCGCTCGATGTCGGCCATGCGAAACGCCCACTCGGCCTGGTCGCCGTTGTAGTCCGGGGGCGGTCCGAAACCGAAGTTGCCCAGGGGTATCTCGACATCACCGAGGTGAACCCGGCCCGGGGAGACACCCCACCGCTTCCCGTCGGCATCGGTGTAGGTCCAGTCCATCGCCTCGGCCAGCCGTTCGGCTTCCGCGGCAGCCGAGTCGTTCGAAGACTCGACCGCGGCGAGGATGCGAAGCGCGAGCAGCTGCTGCGGAGTCGGCTCCACGAGCGCAGGATCCAGCGGTGCCCACAGGCGCGGGTCCCCCTCGCCCCGACGCAGCCGCTCGGCCGCGGTGCGGTAGCGTTCCGGCACCCGGATGCGCTGATCCTCGAAGCTCGGTGCCTCCGGCGCGATCTCCGGTTCGACCGGATCCGTGATCTCGGTAGGATCGCTCGGGTCGCCGACCTCCGGCGCGTCGAGTTCCACGATGTCCAGCACGCGCATCCCGGGTGCCTGCGGCGGTTCGGGCAGCAGCGGGAACACACCGGGTTCGGGGTGCACCGCCGAAAAGAACGGATAGAGAACGATCACGACGACATGGGCGAGGGCGGAGAGCAGCAGACTGGCCAGGAGCGGACGGCGTCCGGCCCGGCGTCGCACCGCGGCGCGCGACGGCAGGACACGCTGGTCTCCGGCCTTTCTGGTCATTTGCCTAGTCCGGTCCCTCGTGGACGGTTTCGGGCGCCAGCGATGCCCCCCCGACAACGGGATTGCGCACCGCGGTGCCGCACGACAGCGCGACCTCGACGACGTCGCCCGGCGAGAGCGGTCCGACCCCTTCCGGCGTGCCGGTCGCGATCAGATCCCCGGCCTCCAGGGTCATGACGTGCGAGATGTAGCTCACCAATCGTGGGATGGAGAATACCATATCGGCGGTTGTCCCATGCTGGCGGACCTCGCCGTTTACCCGCGTGGTGACCGCAATGTTCTCGCGATCGACGGATCCGGTCCCAACCACGTTGCCCAGCGGACAGAACGTGTCCAGCCCCTTGGCGCGGGTCCACTGGCTGTCGCTCTCCTGCAGGGCCCGGGCGGTCACGTCGTTCACTGCGACCACGCCGCTGACGCAGTCCCAGGCCGACTCCGCCGAAACGCGCCGGCAGCGGCGGCCCACGACCAGTCCGATCTCGCCCTCGTAGTCCACCCGTCCGACGTCCGGCGGCACCTGGACCGCGTCGCCGTCGGCGATCACGGCCGATGGCGGCTTGAGGAAAATGAGGGGTTCAGTCGGCACGGCACTCCCCAGTTCGGCGGCGTGTTCCGCGTAGTTGCGCCCCACGCACACGATCTTGCCGGGTTTCACGGTCGCGGGCCGCTAGTCGGCGCGGCGGGAGTGGATGGCCGTCCCCACGAGCGCGCCCAGCGCGGCGATCGTCAGGAAACTGGCGATCACCGTCCACCAGAAGCCGACATCGGAATCACCTCCTCCCCACCCTATCGACGCGGTGCGGGCCGCACTGGCGGCGAGGGTCAGGAGGAACAGTCCGGCAAGGAATCCAAGCACCTTCTTCATTTGCAAATGCACCAGGGTTGGAGAATGCTGTCAATTCGGGGCGTGCGTACCCCGTGCGGCGCCGCCCCGCCACACCTGAATCTACCGGGGAGCGTAGAAGTCCGCTACGCGCCCCTTCACTTCGTCCCAGGGCCCCTTGACGAGCGGCATCGGCGGAAGGGCTTCGAGCAGCAGCCGCCCATACCGCCTGGTGAGCAGGCGATCGTCGAGTATCAATGCGGCGCCGCGGTCGGTGCGCGTGCGAATCAGCCGCCCAAGCCCCTGCTTCAACCGCATCGCGGCGTCGGGAACCATGAGGTTCCAGAACGAGTTCTCGCCGCGCTCCTCCATGGCTTCGATCCGGGCCTCGGTCATGGGCTCGGTGGGCACGCGGAAGGGCAGCTTGTGAATCACCAGGGCCCGCAGCGGCCACCCGGGCACGTCCACGCCCTCCCAGAAGGACGCCGTGCCAAGAAGAATGGCCTCGCCCGACCGGGCGAACTTCCGGAGCATCGCGGTGCGGTCCCTCTCGCCCTGTACCAGGAGCGGCCAGCGTCCCTCGGCGCCGCCTGCGCGCAGGTGTTCCGCCACCGCGTTCAACGCGGCGTACGAGGTGAACAGCACGAAGAGCCCTCCGCCGGTGATCGTCGCGACATCGAGCACGACGTTCGACGTGGCCGCGTGATGGGCCGCCGCGCTGTCGCGGCCCGTGCGCCCGGGGAGATCCGTGGGAATGGCGAGCAGGCTCTGTGCGGCATGGTCGAAGGGGGACGCAAGCACCGTCTCGGCCACATCGGTACCCACGGGTCGGGCATCGGAGAGAGCCTGCGTCGCGTGGCCGGCCAGGCCGAGGCGCCGCTTGAGGTAGCCGAAGTCGCCGGCCGCCGCCATGGTCGCCGACGTGAGCACCGCCGTCTCCGCCCTGTCGAACACGTGCTCGGCGAGAAGCGGCCCCAGCTCGACCGGCGCCGCCGCAAAGCAGATGTTGCGGACGTTCCTGATCCCGGAGCGCCGCACTTCGAGCCAGCGCACCATGTTGCCGCTGTCGGCGGAGGGCAGAAGGCACAGCCGCAAGGCGCGGTCGATGTTTCCGAGGCGGGTCCGCGAGCCTCCAAGGTCGAGAACGCGCCCTTCCAGCGCGTCCCGGAGCTCCTCGTGTCCATCGAGGTGGCCAATCAGCGCGTCGAGTTCGCGGTCGAGGTCGCCCAGTGCGATCAGGGTCCGGTCGAGCGCCTCGCCGATCCCGGGATCCGCCGCCGGTTCGGGTCCCGCGGCCTCTCCGGGCCCGCCGGGTCTCCCGAGGCGGAAGCTCCCCCTGTCCGCGCGCGCCCCGGCCCAGGGCTCGATGACGCGGAAGAAGGCGTTGAAGGCGGCGCGCGCAGCGCGCACACGGTGGCTCGTGCGTTCGCGGATGCGCGTGGCCAGATGCCGCGCGGGAATGGAGGCTGGCGCCGCCCCGAGGGCCGTGACGATCGAGGGCAGGACCCCCTTGCCCTGCCGCTCCAGGCGCGACAGCGCCCGGTACATGCCCGTCCGCGTGGTTTCGACGCCGAGACGCGCGGTCGCCGCATCCTCCAGGTGATGCGCTTCGTCGAAGATCACGCGCCGGTACGACGGGAGCACGGCCGCGTCGCGGAAGTTGTCGGTGGCGATGCGCACCGCCAGGTCCGAGAAGAAGAGCGCGTGGTTGACGACGACGAGGTCCGCACGCGCCCCCGCCCGACGGGCCCGCTGATAGTGGCACTGCTGGAAATGCGGGCACTTGGCCCGCAGGCAGGCGTCCGTTTCGCTCTTCACCTCGTCCCACAGGTCCGGGCTGGGAGAGAAGGGCAGATCGCTGCGGGATCCGTCCCGCGTCTGGTCGGCCCATTCCAGAAGCGCCTGGAGTTCGGCGGAGCGGTCGTCCGGGAAGAGGCTGGGGGCGGACTCGGCCGCGAGGTGGGCCCGCCGGATCGAGATGTAGTTGCCCCTGCCCTTCACCAGCGCCCACCTGACCTGCTCGCCCAGCACCCCGCCGACGATGTCGAGGTCCTTGCCGACCAGCTGCTCCTGCAGGTTGATCGTGTTGGTGGACACGATCGTCCGCTCACCGTTGCGGGTCGCCCAGCGCACGGCCGGAACCAGGTACGCGAGCGACTTTCCCGTGCCCGTTCCCGCTTCGACCAGCGCAGTCCCCCCCTCGTTGAAGCGCCTGGCCACGAACCGCAGCATATCGCGTTGCGCGCGCCGATCCTCGTAGCCGGGAAGCGCTGACAGGGGACCGGCCGGAGCCAGCAGATCCGCAAGGTCGTCCACCTCCAGAGGCACGATGCGCCGGGGCTCAGGCGGCTCCACGACCACGTAGATGCGGTCGGCTTCGTTCGTGACGATCGCCGTGCCCAGCCCGTCCTCATAGATCCGCGCGGCCACCGCGAGGTCGGCGTCGGAGGGCTCCAGCACGCCGGACGGATGATTGTGGATCATCACACCGCCCTCCGGCGCATCGCGCGCGACCGCCAGAACCGCCGAACGATTGCCCCGGGCAACGCCCCGGGGATTGGCAACCACGCGCTCGCGCGTCACCTCGGCAAGGAAAGTCACCTCCCGCCCTCCGGCCCTGGCCACCTCGTCGCGGATCACCCGGGCGGCCTCCGGCGAGAGCCGAAGGGGGAGGGACGTCACGTCTTGAGCTTCTTCTTCTTCGCCGCGGGGAACAGGACGTTGTTGAGGATCAGCCGGTAGCCCGGCGAGTTCGGGTGGAGCGCGAGATCGGTGGGAGGATCGCCGATCTGGTGCTCCGGGTCTTCCGGATCGTGACCACCGTAGTAGGTCCAGGTGCCCTCACCCAGGTTGCCATGGATGTACTTGGCCCAGACTCCCTCTACGGCCAGCTGCACAACACCCGGCTTCAGGCGGTCGATGGCAAACGACGTGGTCAGGCCGTAGAAGTCGCGCAGCACGGATTCATGACTCTGCGTCAGCATTGCCGGTACCGGGTCGAACTTGGCGGAGAAGTCGAACAGGGTGAAGGCGCCGAGTTCCTTCTTCCACGGGGTGTTGACCTGGTGTCCGTCGATGTCGGAGAAGGCGTTGACCGACGGAGCCACCTGGATCAGGGCGTCGTGGAAGGCCATGGCCCGCCCCCAGTCGACGTTCGCGCTGGCGTTGGCGTCGGGCGGCGTGCCGTCCGAGTAGGCCGCAGCGATGTCCACCGAAGTCGCGGCCAGCGCCAGTTCCAGGGTCTCCGGAGCGGAGCACATGGCGAAGAGGAAGCCACCCCCTTCGACATAGTCGCGGATGGCGCGGCTGACGGCCTTCTTGAGCGCCGGGACGTTGGGGAAGCCGAGTGTGCGCGCGGCCTCCTCGTTGCGCATGACCTCGTCCTCGAGCCACGGAGCCCCCGCGTAGGTGATATAGAACTTGGAGTACTGTCCCGTGAAGTCCTCGTGGTGGAGGTGGAGCCACTCATAGTCCTCCAGGCCATCCTGAATGACGTCGTAGTCCCAGACCTTGTCGTAGGGGATCTCGGCGTAGTCGAGGGCCATGGTCACCGCGTCGTCCCACGGGGCGCTGTTCGGCGGCGTGTAGATGGCGATGCTGGTCGCCTTCTCCAGGACGACCGACTCCATGTTCGAGTTGGCGACGATCCCCCGGATCCGCGCCTCCTCCGCGACGCCGACCGGCTGGATGGTCACGCCCATGAGCGCGGCGCGTCGCCGGACCGCTTCGGTGTCGGGCAGCAGGAAGGAGCCGCCCTGGAAGTTGAGGAGCCACTCGGCCCGGCCGTCGCGCTCCAGTACCGAGTACGCGAGGCCGTAGGCCTTGAGATGGTCGGCCTGTCCCCGGTCCATGGGGACCAGGAGCATCTGGGCGGAGAGCGTACTGAGCGTGGCGGCGGCCATCGTCGCCATGACGGTGATGCACAGGGCAAGGCGCCACGGGACGGACGCCCGAGGCCCCGTCCGGCGCACGGCGCGGACATGTCCGGCCACCCAGGTGGGCATGATCATGACGATCCTCCGTTCTGTATGCGGCGCAGCTCCCGACGCGCCCCGGGGACAACGGGGCTGTCGGGACGGCTGACGATCAGGGCCTCCAGAATGCGTACCGCCTCGTCCCGGCCCCCGGGTTCCACGGCAATCGCGCGCGCCAGGCGCACAGCGGCGTCCGGGAACTCGCGCGCGTCGGAGTGCTCGGCAACGAGGCGGCGCCGGAAGTCCATGGCGAGGTCGCCCCTGTCGAACCCGTCGGCCGCGTGCGCCGCCATCGCCAGAATCGCGGGGCGGTCCGAGGGCGGCACCGCGTCGATCCCCGCCGCGACGGCCTCCAGCCCGTCCGCGGGCCGTCCCCGGTGACCGGAGATCGCCACCTGCGCGGCAAGCGCGGCTCCAACCGGCGTGAGTTCGCTCAGGGCGAGCGACAGCTCCAGCACCTCGGTTGCACGGACCGGTTCCAGGTCGGGAATGGAGGCCTGCAGAGCCACGATGCCCTCGGGCACCGCACCGCCTTCCAGGAGCAGGAAGGCCCGCTCCAGAGATGCCCCGGGGCCGTCGATACCCTCGAGGACCTCGAGCGCCTCCGCGCGCATTCCGCTGCCGAGCAGCCGTGACGCAAGGGTCGCCGAAAGCGCGTCCAACTCGTTGGCGTCGGGGAACTCCTCGCGGAAGGCGGCGAGGCCCTCCATGGCCGCTTCGGTCCTGTTCGCGGCGATCTCCATCCCCAGCTGCTCGGTCCAGGCGGTGCGCCGCGCGGACGTCCCGGCCCCCAATGACCGCGTGATCCTGCGCTGCGCCTCGATGGCCGCCGCGGTGTCCCCGGCGGCCAGCGCGGCCGTCGCCATGCGTTCGTCGGTCGCCCGGGCGTCCGCGGCGTCCTCCGCCATGGCGTGGAGCAGACGATAGGCCCAGAGCGCGCTGGCGGGCCGGTCGAGGTCCTCCGCCTTGCGTGCGAACCCGTTCAGAAAGCCGCGAGCCTCGCGTCCATCGAGCCGCTCGTGCGCGGCGGCCGTGAATTCCCGCGCGGCGTCCTCCCGGCCTTCCCGCAGTGCCAGTTCGGCCCCGGCCTCGAGCCGGGCCACGGTGGCGGGTCCGGCCCTGACGGCCGCCACGATCACGGCGACCGCCTCGTCGCGCCCCACCTTCAGGTCGGCAACGCGGCGGAACACATCGCCGTTCCTTGCGCGATCCCGCCCGAGTGCCCGCGCCCAGGCCCCGGCCGCATCGTCGACGCGGCCGGCGGCAACGTGCACGTCACCCAGTTCGAGGAGCAGGACGGGAAGGTCGCCGAGCACGTCGAGCCCCTCCTCGATCAACGCTGCGGCCCTGCCGGCCCCATGCAGATCCAGGTACGCAAGCGCGCCTTCCTGGTACGGATCCGGTGATCCCGGAACGGCGCCGATCCATTCCCGCACGGTCTCGTCGACGCCCCGCTCGGCCCCCGTCTCGGCCAAAACGCTCAACTTGAGTGCCCACACCGTGGCCGTACCGGGCTCGGCCATGAGAAAGTCGTCCACGACCGGCAACACCTCGTCGAGCCGGTCTCCGTTTCGCAGGATCCGCTCCAGCGCGAACACTCCCGCCGACGACGCGGGGTAAAGGCGCAGCAATTCTCGAAGCGTCGCCTCGGCCGCGGTCAGTTCTCCCCGCGCTTCCTGCGTGGTCGCGCGCCGCAGCATGCGGTTTTCGCCACGCGGATCGTACCGCGACTGCGCCGCCAGGACGTCCGCCGCGGCCGACATCGACCCGGCAGCGAGACACAGGATCACAGCCAGACGCTTCATCGGCGGTTGATCCTCTCGAAGTAGCGGATCACCAGCGCCCGCTGAGCGGGTGGCAGGGCCCGCAGCGCCGCCGCGCCGGGCAGTTCGAAGCGCAAGACATCCATGTCGTCCGCGCTCAGGGCGCTCACGCCCGCCCGCTCGAACGCCCCGGGCTGCTCGGACTCGCGCTCCTCCGACTCCTCGTCCCGTTCGAGCGTCCGGCCGGCGTCGAGCAGACGGTGGAACAGCCGCTCCTGGCGGCGCAGCACTTCGGGGTCCAGGCGACCCTGGGCCAGCGCCTCGGCAAGCCGTCTGGCCTCCTCGGCGAAGGCGGACAGATCACCGAGCGGGTCACCCTGCTCGGCACCCTCCTCCGACATCTCGTCGAGCTCTTCGGCGACTTCCTCCTGTCTGCCCGCCATCTCCTCCACCTGTTCGGCCATGGTTTCCTGGCCGAGGCGCATAGGCGTCAGCGCGGACGCGTCCTCGATGATCTCGCCCTGTTGCTGTGCCAGCTGCTGCATCTGCTGCATCATCTGCTCCGAGCCCGACGCCGAGGCCTGCGCCTGTCCTTGCTGCTGGCCCGATGTCATCGCAAGCCGGGCCACCTCGTTGAGGCTGCGCACGACGGACTCGGCCTCCACCGCGGGCGATGGACCGCGGGCGCGCGGGTTCTCCATGGCTCCGATGGTGCCATCGAGGTGCTCCATCGCCTGACCGACCGCGGCAAGCAGATCCCGTGCCCCCGGGGCGGCCATCTCGGTCCCTTCGGCATAGTTCTCGGCAAGGTTGCGGATCCCCTGCGCGATCGCCGCCTCATCGGCTCGCAGCGCGGCAAGCTCGGCGGTGTTCGCGCTCTGCATCCGGCCACGCAGTTCGGACTGCGTCCGTGCCAGCGCCAGGGCGTCGGAGGCTGTCTGGCCCAGTGCGGCGCGAATGGCGTTCATCAGCTCCTGCTGCATCTGCATCTGCGCCTGACTCAGCTGCTGGGAGACCTCGGACAGGTCACCCGCAGCCTGCCCCGCCTGCTGGCCGGCTTGCTGCTGCTGTCCCTGGCTCGCCAGCTGCGCCGCCTGCCGCATCTGCTCCCTGGCCTGGCTGAGCTGGTGCCGAGCCTCCTGCACGCCGGCGCCCGCACCCTGTTCGCCCGCTTCCTGCAGACGCTGCTGCAGTTCTTCGAGCTGGCGCTGCAGCTCCTCCGCCTCCGCTTCCAGCACCTCCTGCTGGCCGGCCCGCAGCGCCTCATCGCCGCCCTCCATCATCGCATCGGCCAGAATCTGCTGCTCCTCGGCCAGTTCCCGGGCCTCGCGCGTGGTGGCGCGGAAGTCCTGCTGGATGGCTTCCTCGCGGAACTGGCGCAACGATTCCTCGAGCCTCTCGCGCAACCGTTCCTGGTTGAGCGCCATTTCCTCCAGGGCCGCCTGCAATTCGTCCGGGTCCATCTCGGCAAGCTGATCGCGCAGTTCGTCGAACTCCTCCCGGTCCTCGGGCGTCACGCCCTCCAGCAGCTCCTCCAGGTCCTCGAGCCCCTCGTCCAGCTCCGGGTCGGCCAGACCGGCATCCTTCAGGGCTTCGCGCAGCTCCGCGAGCTCGCGCTGCAGCGAGTCGACCGCCTGCATCATTTCGTCCTGGCGTTCAAGCGCCTGGGCGATCTCTTCGCGCTCCGCGAAATCGGATTGGCCCTCCCTGCGGCCCCTCGACACTTCCGTTTCGCGCTCGTTTCGCTGCTGGAGTTCGCGAGCTTCCTCCTCCGCCAGCCGCGCCTCCTCGGCCAGCTCCTCCACGCCTTCGGCCGTCCTTTCCAGCTCCTCCTGCGCGGCGCGCTCCAACTCCGCAATACCCCCCATCCAGAGGCGGTACTCGGCGCTCTCCCCCGCCTGACGCGACGGATGATTGTCGATCACCCGCGCCCGGTACCGGATGGTGTCGCCAGGCGACAGCGTCCAGCCCGAGACGTCCAGCACCGGACGCACGACGGCACCCGCCGAACCACCCAGCTGGACCGCGTGCACCACGGGCTGGTCCGCTTCGCCGAAGGAGCTGACTCGCTGCACGACGATCTCCAGGCGCTCGATGCCATGGTCGTCCCGGGTGTGCACGACCAGCGGCTGGCGCAGGTTCACCGGCATGATCGTGTCGTATCCGGGAAAGACGATCGCGACCTCGGGGGGCCGGTCGGGGATTACCTCCAGCACCAGCGGCTCGGGCGCCGAGGCCGCTTCCCCGCCCGCCGCATCCGTGAAGTGCCAGGCATAGGTGCCCGAGCGTTGCGGGAACCAGCCGGCTTCGAAGCGGGTGCCGCTGACGTCGAGCGTCACCACCGGGCGCTGCTGGTCGTCCATGAGCGTCCCGGAGCCGATGGCCCGGCTGCCCTCGCCCCGCATCCGCAGGTGCGTGCCCGCGGGAACGGAGAGCGGCGGCATTTCGTTCCGGTATTCGCCGGGCGGCAGGGCGGTGTGGGGCGGATAGGTGACCTCGAGCGAGAAGCTGCTCACGAAGAGGGGATCGACGGGGGTGAGGACATGCACGGCGGTGCGCGCGCCGTCCGGGGCTTCGATCCAGTAGCGGACCTCGGCGTTGACGGGAGGAAGGGAGGCGGTGCCGGTCCCCTCGGCGAGCGCAATGACGCGCGACCGCGTGACCTGCCCCGTCACGTCCCAGCGCAGGGTGACGCTGTCGCGCAGCGGCGCGTGTGCCGTGACCGCGACGACGGCGCCGCGGGCGACGTCGACCGTGCCGGGCTCGACGTCAACCGGCGGCAGTACCGGGGCCGCAAGCACCGCGAGGGGATGCAGAAGACCGTCCCAGGCGCTGAAGGTGCGGGCCGGCGCCGCGCCCATGACCAGCAGCGCCGCCGGCAACGTGACCGCAAACGCGATCGTGCCCCGCCGCACTCGTGCCTTCACCTGCTCGCCCAGGCCGCCCGAGAGCGTCCTGGAGTCTCCGTGGAGCTTCCGGCCGACCCTGCGCAGGGCCAGCGCGCGCAGGCCAGGCGACGTGCCGGGAGGCGCCTTGCGGGACAGCTCCAGTCCCCCCAGTACCGCACCCTCCTCCAGCCCCGCGATCCGGTCCATCGAGCGCGTGATCCGGTGTTCGGCGCACCAGTGCCCGCCGAGCCGGCGCCAGCGCCAGATGCCTGCCGGAATCACGGCCAGCACCAGCAGAGCGAGCACCAGCGGGACCGGGCTCCCGGCGTTCCAGCCTCCGTCCCCGGCCAGGGCCGACGCGAGAATCAGCACCGCCAGCGCGAGGGCGCCGCACCACCCCGCCACCATGAGCCCCAGGGACCGCGACAGGTATGCACGGACGCCTTCCACGGCCGTCCCGATCCTCGCGGCCGCCGCGCGCATCGCGCTCCGCTGCCTGGCGGTCATGAAGTCCGGACCCCCTGCGCCATCGCGAAGACGAAGATGTTCACTCCCATGCGCAGGGCGTTCTCCCTGATCTCCGGCGGATCCTCATGAACGTCCGAGTCCTCCCAGCCGTCCCCCAGATCGGTCTCGTACGTGTATATGACGATGAGCCTGCCCTGGTGAAAGATCCCGAAGGCCTGGGGTGGTGCGCCATCGTGCTCATGAATCTTGGGCAATCCGTCGGGAAATTCGTAGAGGGAATGAAAAACCGGGTGCTCCGGGGGGAGTTCGATCAATTCCTTCTCCGGGAAGATCCGCGCCATCTCACGACGGAAGGACTCGTCCATGCCGTAGTTGTCGTCCGCGTGGAGGAAGCCCCCGGCGAGGAGATAGCGGCGCAGGGCGAGGCGCTCGTCGTCCGAAAAGCGGACGTTCCCGTGGCCGGTCATGTAGAGGAAGGGGAAGTCGCGCAGCGAAGGATCGGCCGGGCGCACGGCCACTTCACGGTCGGCCGTGGCGATCCCCGTCCGCTCACGCACCGCGGCCAGCAGGTTGGGCAACGACGACGGATTCGCGTACCAGTCTCCCCCGCCGTCGTACTGAAGGCGCCCGACCGTTACGGGCCCCACGCCCTGCGCGAACGCGCTGCCCACCTGCACGGCCAGCGCCACCGCGACCGCGCCGGCCGCCTTCCGCGCGCGCATCACGGCCTCGTAGGCCGCACCCCGCGGCACGCGGCCACGCGAGGCGACTCTCCGCGCGGCGGCGCTCGGGGCCAGCCCGTCCGCCAGGGCGGCCACGGCCAGGGCATCGACCTCGGCCATGTCCAGCGCACGGTCTGCAGGTCGTCCCTCGACCACGACGGTCACCTCTCCGCGCGGCGGGTGCTCCCGGTAATGCAATACGGCCTCGCCGGGGGTGCCCCGGAAGATCTCCTCGTGCACCTTGGTCATTTCGCGGCACACGGCGATCCGGCGCCGGGCACCGTCCCCGGGTCCGGCCAGGTCCTCGAGAAGGCGAACGAGCCGCGCGGGCGATTCGAACAGCACGGTCGTGTCTTCGGCGCCAATGATCCGCTCCAGGGCGCGAGCCCGCTTCCCCGCCTTGCGCGGCAGGAACCCCACAAATGTGAACGGGACACAAGGTAGTCCCGAAGCCACCAGTGCCGCGAGCACCGCCGAGGGTCCGGGCACGGGCACCACCGGGTGTCCACCCTCGACGACGGAGCCGAGCAGACGCTCCCCGGGGTCGGAGAGCAGCGGCGTTCCCGCATCCGACACCAGCGCGACATCGTCGCCCCGCGCCAGCCAGCGTTCCACGCGTGCGATGCGGCTCGCTTCGTTGTGGGCATGGAGGGACACCGGATGCGTGGTCACCCCGATATGGGCCAGCAACGTCCGTGCCCGTCGCGTATCCTCGGCCAGGATGTGATCGGCCGCGGCCAGCGCCTCGCGCGCCCGCCCGGTCAGGTCGGCGAGGTTGCCGATGGGGGTCGCCACGACGAAGAACCGGCCCGGCGCCGCGCGCGGCCGGCCCCGGGGTTCACGCCCCCGGCCTGCCTGCGCTCGGTCCGGCACGGGCTGCTACAGGTGCTCGGTGATCTTCTGCTCCAGCTGGGCCTTCGGCACGGCTCCGACGATGGTGTCGACGTGCTGGCCGTCGCGGAAGAAGAGGATGCTCGGTATCGATCGCACCCCGAAACGCATCGAGGTGGACATGTTCGTGTCTACGTCCAGCTTGCCGACGCGGACCCGGCCGGCGTACTCGTCGGCCAGTTCCCCGACGAACGGCGCGATAATCCTGCAGGGCCCGCACCACTCGGCCCAGAAGTCGACCATCGCGAGTCCTTCGTGAGCTTCGATCTCGTCCGCAAAGTTGTCGTCGGTAATGGTGACGAGGTTGGCGTTGTCTGCCACTTTCGGATCCCTCCGTGAGACGTTGTCCATGGCCGCCGAACCCCGGGTGGCGATCATCGCCCCTGGAGGACCGGCCGCGCTGCTGTTTGCTCTGCCTTAACTCTAACCGTTTCAGTTCAGGGAGCGGGCAACCCGAAAGCCCACGATCAGGCTCCGGTCGAGGAACGGACTGCGCAGCCGGTAGGCCGCACGCAGATCCTTGACGCCATGGTACCAGGAGCCCCCGCGCAGCACCCGGGCGGAACAGTCGCCGGATTCCCACGCCCGGCCGTCCCCCGGCGCGCCCGCATACCCCTCGTTCCAGCAGTCCCGGGTCCACTCCCAGACATTGCCCAGCAGGTCGTACAGACCGAACGCGTTCGGCTTGAAGGATCCCGCCGGCGCCGTGTTCTCATGCCCGTCCCCGCACGGCAGCGCGGAGTAGTCGCCATTCGCGAACAGGCAGGCGTCCGTCACCGTTTCGCCCCAGGGGCGCGCCGTCGACGCGCCCGCGCGCGCAACGTACTCCCACTCCGCCTCGCTGAGCAGCCGGTACCGGTGGCCGGTCACCTCGGACAGCCAGTCCGCGTAGGCACGGGCATCGTTCCAGTTCACGTTGATGACGGGACGGTCCGCGCGTCCCCAACCCTCGTCGCCGGGAAGGTGCTCCAGGCACCCGCCGGCTTCCACGCACGCCTCCCACTCGGTGAACGTGACTTCGTGGACCCCGGCCGCAAACGCCGCGATCAGCACGACCCTCTGGGGCCCTTCGTCCTGGTAGCGGCCGGGTTCCGACTCCGGGGATCCCATCAGGAAGGCCCCGGCCGGCACCCTCACCATGGCGGGGCACACGTCGCAGTCCCGGAAGACCGCGCCGTCCTCCGGCAACCCCGGGGGCGCGCCGGCCGAATCCTGCGCGAGGACGTGCCCGGGTGACGCGACGGCCAGCGCCGCCAGGCAGACAACACGAACGATCATACCGGAAATATGTCGAGACACGGCCGGGAAGCCCATGTACCGCGGCCGCGCTTGCCCCGTCCGGCGGAGCGCAGGCATGATGTCCGCATGGACAGCGCTCTCACCGACCTTCCGCTCGACCACGTCGCGGTCGCGGTCCGCTCGTTCGCGGACACCCTGCCCCTGATCGAGCGACTGACGGGCGCGCCCGCCAGTGCGCCTGAGCGCGTGCCGGCACAGGGAGTCGAGGTGTGTTTCGTGGGACGCGTGGAGCTCATTCGGCCGCTGGACGGGAACAATGGGGTCGCGCGCTTCATCGATCGGCGGGGCCCCGGTCTGCACCACGTCGCCTACCGGGTCGCGGATGTCGGTGCGGCCATGACCGCCCTGGCGAGCGAGGGCTACGAGTTCACCTCCGCGCGGCCGATGACGGGGGCCGGGGGACATCGCATCGCGTTCCTGCACCCGAGGTCGACGGGCGGACTGCTGGTGGAGCTCGTGGAGCGCGGGTAGGCGCCGAAGCACTCGTGGGCCCCGGCCTCATCCCACCACGCGGGCCAACTCCACCTCCTCGACCAGCCATTCCCCGTCCGTCGTCCGGATCACCACGAACGGAACCTCGACCGGACCTCGCGCTCCCCGATCGAGATCCACGCCTACTCGAGTCGCGGCCCGCCCCCGCCCGGCCACGGCCTCCTCGGACCGCACGCGGTAGGAATCGTGCCGCAGAATCGCGGCGATCACGTCCATGCGCAGCTCGACCTCGCGCGCTTCGAGGCACCGCTCACCCAGCCGGATCCAGGAGCCGGCCTTGCGGAAGGCGCAACCGAGGGTGCCGCCGCGGTCGCCGATCGGCCCGTCCACGGTTCCGAAGAGGCGGGCCATCGCCGCGTGATCCCTGCGCCCGGCGGCTTCGAGGAACATCTCCACCGCCCGCGCCGGCTCCGCAGCGGGCGCCGGTCCGATCTGTCCGGCCGTGCCCCCGCACCCGGCCACCGCCGCCAGCAGGAGCCGGGGAAGGAGCACCGCATGCACGACCCTCCCCCCCGGCGGGCGATGTCCGCGGATCCACGAACTCATGCCGCCACCTCTTCCGCGGCGGCGAACACGAGGCCGCCGTCCGCACCGCGCTCCACCCGCACGGCGCTGCCCGGCACCACCTCGCCCTCCAGAATCGCCATTGCCAGCGGATCCTGCACGAGCCGCTGAATCGCCCGCTTGAGCGGCCGCGCCCCGTATGCGGGATCGTACCCTTCGCCAGCGATGACCTCCTTCGCCCCATCCCCCACCGTCAGCGTCACATCCTGCTCCCTGGCCAACGCGGCCACGCGGTCAAGCTGGATCTCGACGATATACGTCAAGTCACTTCTTGACAATGGTTTGAATACAACGACATCATCTATCCGATTAAGAAACTCGGGACGGAAATGCTCCCCGAGGCGCCCCTTCACCATTTCCTCCACCTCGCTCCATTCCCCTCGGTCCGCGCGCGCCAGGATCGCGGCGCCCGCGATGTTGGAGGTCATGATGATGACCGTGTTGCGAAAATCCACCGTGCGCCCCTGGCCGTCGGTGAGTCGGCCGTCGTCGAGAATCTGCAGGAAGGCGTTGAAGACCTTGGGATGCGCCTTCTCGACCTCGTCGAACAGCACCACCGCGTGAGGGCGCCGGCGCACCGCCTCGGTGAGCTGACCTCCCTCGTCGTACCCGACGTACCCCGGCGGCGCGCCCACCAGGCGCGACACGGAGTGCGACTCCATGTATTCCGACATGTCGAGCCGCACCATGGCGCGCTCGTCGTCGAAGAGGAACTCGGCAAGCGCGCGCGCGGTCTCGGTCTTACCGACCCCGGTCGGCCCCAGAAAGAGGAACGATCCGATCGGTCGATCGGGATCCTGGACGCCCGCCCGGGCCCGCCGAACGGCACGCGACACGGCGCCCAGCGCCCGGTCCTGGCCGACGACCCGCTTTGCCAGGAGCTCCTCCAGGCGGGCCAGCCGCTTGCGCTCGGAGGCCAGCAGCCTGGTCACGGGAATCCCCGTCCACTCGGCCACCACCTCGGCGATGTCGTCCGGAGTCACCTCCTCCCTGAGGAACTTGCCCTGTGCCTGGAGGCCGGCGAGCCGCTCCTCGGCCTTCCCGATGTCCGCCTGGGCCCGCGGAATCTCCGCGTACTGGATCTCGGCCGCCCGCTCCAGTTCGCCCCGGCGGGTCGCCTGCTCTGCTTCCGTGCGCAGCCTGTCCACTCGCTCCTTGAGTTCCTGAATCCGCGCAATCTGAATCTTCTCCGCCTGCCACGCGGCCTTCATCGTCTGGCTGGATTCGCGGAGTTCGGACAGCTCGGCCTCGATGCCCCCCAGCCGCTCCCGCGCCCCCGCATCGTCCTCCCTGTCCATCGCCTTGCGTTCGATCTCCAGCTGAATGATGCGCCGCTCCACCTCGTCGATCTCCTGGGGGAGGGAGTCGATCTCGATGCGCAGCCGACTCCCCGCCTCGTCCATGAGGTCGATGGCCTTGTCCGGGAGAAAGCGTCCTCCCACGTACCGGTCCGATAATCTGGCGGCCGTGATCAGCGCGTCATCAGTGATGCGCACCCCGTGGTGCACCTCGTAGCGCTCCTTGAGGCCGCGGAGGATCGCGATCGTGTCCGCAACCGACGGCGGGGCCACGTACACGGGCTGGAAGCGGCGCTCCAGCGCGGGGTCCTTCTCCACATGCTTGCGGTACTCGCCGAGGGTCGTGGCGCCCACGACGCGCAGGTCTCCACGCGCCAGTGCCGGCTTGAGCATGTTCCCCGCGTCCACGGCGCCCTCCGCCGCCCCCGCCCCGACGATCGTGTGGATCTCGTCGATGAACAGCACGTAGCGGCCGTCCGCCTCGGTCACCTCCTTGAGCACCGCCTTCATGCGCTCCTCGAAATCGCCGCGGTACTTCGCGCCCGCGAGCATGGCGGAGATGTCCAGCGACACCAGCTTCTTGCCGTTCAGCGAGACCGGCACGTCGCCGGCTACGATCCGCTGCGCCAGGCCCTCCGCGATGGCGGTCTTCCCCACGCCGGGCTCGCCGATGAGCACGGGATTGTTCTTGGTGCGGCGGGCCAGCACCTTCATCACGCGGCGGATCTCGTCGTTGCGCCCGATCACCGGATCCAGCCTGCCCCTGCGGGCGCGTTCGGTGAGGTCGTGGGAGAAGCGCTTCAGCGCCTGGAACTTGTCCTCCGGGTTCTGATCGGTGACCCGGTGGGAGCCCCGGATCGCCTCCAGCGCGGCGTCGAGTCGCTTGTCGGTGACGCCGTTGTCCCTGAGGATCCTTCCCGCGTCGCTCTTCCCTCCGGCAAGGCCCACGAGCAGGTGCTCGGTGGACACATACGTGTCGCCGAGCTTGCGGGCCGACTCTTCCGCGGCGTCCAGCGCCCCGCGCAGGTAGCGGGACGGTCCCGGAGCCGACCCGCCGCTCACGCGCGCGCGCCGCTCCAGTTCGACCTCGACGTCACCGGCAACCTTCTCGGGCGAGACCTCCATCTTACGCAGCACCGGCGCCACGATGCCGTCCTCCTGCTCGAGCAGCGACTTCAGCAGGTGGACGCCCTCGAGCTGCGGATGCTCCCTGCGACGGGCCTCGCGGGCCGCGGAGGATATGGCTTCGGCGGCCTTCAGCGTCATGCGGTCCGCGTTCAGCATTGTAGCAAACTCCTGTTGCATATCGGTCGGCAACGTTGCCATTTTGGCAGCGTTCGGGCGGGCGGACCGGCCCAAGTCGGCCAAATTGGCAGACCAACCTGCCAAAATGGCAGAACGTCTCGGAATTGATTTCTGCTTGCCCCGGTTGCAGTTACAAGATTTGGCGGCCCGGGTCCCGCCGATTGACTCCCGCTAACTGGCGGAAGCGTGGACCCGGCGCTCCGCGAGCGCCTTCTTGAGCCGGTCCTCGTCGGGTCTCTGGTAACACTGGAGCACCGTCTGTGCCGTCCTCCAGCCTCCCAGCTCGCAAACCACCTTCAGTGGCTGGTCCATGAGGTCGGACGCAAACTTGCGCCTCAGCGAATGCCAGCCCCTGCCGCGCATACGCTCCAGCCCGGCGAGCGCTTCGGCCTTTTTCCACCAGTCGCGCGCTGCCGCGTGGCTCACGCTCCCCGCGGAGTCCCTGCGCGCGGGCAGCACGGGAGCGTCGCCGTTCCCGGGGTTCGCCTTCCGCGCCTCTTCCAGCACCGCGAGCGCCTCGTCGGTCACGGGTGTCCGATGCTCGAACCCTGTCTTCTCGTGCTCCGCACGCCACCAAATCACCCCGGCTCCCGTGTCGATGTCGCACCACCTCAGGTGGCGGATCGCGCCGATTCGGTGGCCCGTTTCGTGCGCGAGCACGAGCGCCACGCGAAAGCGCCAATCGATCTGGGCGGACACCCGGAGCAGCGCTTCGTACTCTGCCTGAGAGAGAATCACCCGGGTTGGGTTCTTCTCCCTGGGCACCCTCAAGCCCTTCAGGGGGTTGGAGTCGAGGAGAAGCCTTCCCGCCTCGTTCCGCGACCGTGCGGCCCAGTTGAGGACCGCGAGCAGGAACCGCAGGTCCCGTTCGACCGTCCGGTCGGAAACGGGCCTCCCGCTCGGTCCGATCCTGCCCGCCCGACGTGCCCGGATGAAGCGGTCCCAATCGCGCTGGGAAAGCGTTGCGGGCTTCCGGTCCTTCCCGAAGAACCGGAGGAACATCGCCAATGCAACTCGGTCGTATTGCCGGGAGCACTCGCCCTTGGTGGGCGTCACCTCCTCACCGTAGATGTCAAAGAGCCTCTCCAGTGTGAGCGGCTCCTGCTCGGCTTCCGCCTTGCCCGCGATCTCGGGTCCGGCGAACCCGGCAGCGAACTCGTCCGCTTGCCTCTTCGCCCTCGCCCAATCGCGGTGTCCAAGCGACCGGGTGAGCCTCCGCCCGTTCTCGCGCCACTCAATCTGGAAGTTGCCGGTCTTCGGGTCCGGGAAGATCCGGACCCGGTTGCGGCCCCATTCGCCAGCGCCGTACGAGCGCCGACTTCGTTTCGTGCGTGCCATCGTTCGATTCCTCTCTCGATGGACTGCACGATCTGCGCAACGCAATCTCGCTAGGCGAAGGCCGCTTGACCAGTGCGGCGGCACCCGTGCCGTGCGCTTCTCGAACCGCACCCGAGCACTTCGCCGGACTCCACGGGACCGAGGAGCGGCTGCCGGAAGCCGATTCGCGTCCGGTACCGCACCGGACGGCTCTGGACGATTGCCCCGCGGGTGCGGCTTGACGCCGCCGCAGGCGCTCTCCCGATTCCTACTGGCAGTGAGACCTTCACCAGCACTGACAACCACCACGGAGTCCGTCCTACAGCAGGAGCGGAAGCCCTCATGTACCGCAAAGCCTCCGACCAACAGCGGTCGCGTTGATCCACCATCTGAAAGGGCGCGAGAAGGCGCTGGAGCCCTTCGGCCTGACGGGCCGCCGCGCCGAGTGGATCGCGCTGGCGAGCCTGCACGGCGGCGTGTTCACCCGCTCCCAGTTGTCGGACTGGTTGGGCATGGACCGCTTCAAGACGCTCCGGTTCGTGCAGTTCCTCGTACGGAGAAGGCTCGTCGCCGAGGAGACGGTCGGGGACCTGAAGGTCTGCCGGATCTGCGCGCGCGGCATCTACCGGGCGCTCGCGGCCGAAGGTATCCGCCTTCGGAGGATCACCGCGACGGAGGTGGCCACGCGCCGCCTGCTCTCGTTCGACTACGTAATCGAGCACTCGGACCTGCCCTGGCTTCCGACCGAATCCGAGAAGGTCGCCGCGTTCGAGGCGCTCGACATCGGGCGCCCAGCCATGCCCGTCCGGGTCTACCGGGGTGCGGCCGGGGGCGCGCGGCGCTACTTCCCACGCGGGATGCCCGTTGCGCTGGACACTCGCCGCGCCGTGTTCGTCCACGCCGATCCCGGCTGGGACACCTCGACCGCGCTCCGTTCGTGGCGGGACCGGCACCTGAAGCTCTGGGAGGCGCTGAGGGAACTGGGCCTGTCGGTCGAGGTCGTCGGGGTCGCTTGCGCCCGGAGGCCGCTTGAGCGGGCGCGGACGATCCTCGGGAACTGGACCAATGCGGACGCGGACGCGCATCCCGTCCACTCGCCCGGAACCGCCGTTGCGGCCCGGCGCGAGATCACGCGCATCGAGAATGCCATCCTCGGCATGGACGACGCGGCGGTCGAGGCGATGGGCGGCTTCCAAGCCTGTCTCCAGCGGATCGGCGAGATGAAGGAACTGCTCCGATCGGGCCTCCCCGGAGGAACGATCGACGGCCATTCGGTATGGCGTTCGAGCCGCTTCGCCGGAGGCGGAATTTGACCGGCCGTGGCCGTGGCCCATTGCCGATCCGGAAATGCACATCGACATCGGGGTCGTTGTGCACGGGAAACGCGCTCGGATGTGACACGTCGCCGGTGACGCAAGCTGCTGGTGCAATTGCGTTTGTGCCGCTGCCTCCGGGGCGGCGGTGACGCGCGGGCGCTTGCGGCCGTTGACGGGAGCGACCCACGTGTTCGGCATACCTCTCACGCCACGGCGGTGGTTGGGATGTGCACGGCCATCCCACCCCTCGCCTAGGGTCGCTCCCGGTCCAGCAGTCCCATGCGGGAAGGCCACGGGCGGGTTCCGAGGCGCTTGCTCGGCCATGCCCTACCACCCGACGGCCCGCCGGTCGGCGAACGGGTGCTCCGCCGCCTCGAAGCGGCGCGGGAACGGCCTTCCTGCAAGGATGATTCGATGGGGAGCGACCCCAGAAGGGGGCGGGGACGAGCGTGTGAAAACGCGCACGGCCCCGCGCCCGAACGGGGCACCTGTGCCCCTGGGGTCGCTCCCCTCCACGCCCCAAGCGGCTCCCGCGCCCCGGCCTTCCGCGCGGCGAAGCCGCAAGACGTTGCCGCGCCAGCGGATATGCAGGATAGCCGGTGCGCATCACCGGAGTGCCAAAATGTGCATCGACCCCCGTTGTCTCTTGCACACCTCCGGTACGGCCCAGCACATCAGGACTCCCACCAGATTCGAGCCCCCGCCAGCCGGTCCGAACTCCATGTCTTGACGCGTTCCGTCAGTCCCCGGCCCGCACGCCTTCGCGCGCGCTTCTCAAGGGCGACGGCGCGTTTCAGGGCGGCCTGCAAGCCACCGTATTCGTCGAGCGTGCGGACATCTCCCCCGAGGATGGCCTGCTCGATGCGGGCGAGGTCGCGCCGGGTCTCCTCGTCGATTTCGGACGGACGCGGATACCGCGACCAGTTGGTGAGCACCCTGCTCGTCCTCCCGTACTCCCTCCATCTCCGGACGACCGCCACCACCTCGATCTTGATGCCGAGGTCCCAGAGCGCCTTCCAGAGATCGCCGTGCTTCGCGCCCCACGAGCGGATCGCCGTCGCGGTCTCGTAACCCGGTTCGGCGTAGACGAAGACGGCGCGCTCCGCGTCCAGTGCGATGGGCAGCCCGAGCGGGAAGAAGCGCCGGATACCCCCGAGCGCGCCCCGGTAGACCCGTTGGGGAAGAAGCCCCCGCTCGATCCCGAGCGCCTCGAAGGCGGCCACCCGGTCGGCTTCGGTGGGAAGCCACGGCAGGCGGGGATGTTCGAGCACGTAGTCGAGCCCGAGCAAGCGCCGCATCACCACTTCCGGCGACGTGATCCTCCTCCGGCGGCGGTCCCCCAAGCCGAGCGCCCTGTAGATCGGGCGACCGTGGATCCGGCATATCCGCCCGATGCCCTTGATGCCGGGCGGCTTCTCCTCGATGGCCACGCCCTGGGCGACGAGCTTGCGGACGGCGCGGCCCACCTTTTCGTGGTGGGACCCGAGGAAGCTCGTCCACTGTACGCGGGTGAACACGCCGCCGTGGCAGCAGGCCAAGGCGATCCATTCGGCACGGCGTCCCTTCCAGCCGAAGGGCTTCAACCCTTCTGCGCGCTCCCTGAGACCGGGGACCGCTCTGCCCGCCGCCGGACCGATCCGTTGCTTCGGTGTCTCCATGCCCGAAACGGTGGGGGGCCGCTTGGAGGGAAGTCAACCCACAGAGAATGCCTTGAAGTCCGTTGGCCTTCAGAGATGTTCGACAGCGTTCGCCGCTCGGAAGAGGGCTCCGCCAGCGAGGTGGCAGATACCCCCGAAGTCAGGATAGCGAGCAGGTCGCCGTGGGATTGCGTTGCGGGCGACGATGTCCCGGCTCCCCCGAGAAGTCATCGGGCGACCGCAATGGTGAAGCCGTGCTGGCGGCGACAGCTTTCCGATTAACCCCCTACTACGGGGGGAAGATTCCGCATCAAGTGGGGTGTTCAGCACTCTATTCGACTTTGCGACAAAGCCCGAACGTTGTTGCGTCCATTGGCCGCGGTCCTTCGCGGCCACCACAACCAACCCTCAGAACAGGAGGATTCCGATGACGAGGGTGCTTTCCTTCCTGGCACTGGCCATGCTCTTCGCTACGGGTGTGGCCGTGGGCGGGACCGTTGGGCCTGCGCCCGCCTACGCGCAGACCGAGGAGACCTGCGAGCAGGACGAGTGCGATCCGGCTCCTTGGTGGAAGTTCTGGGCTAGTGACGAGTGCGTCATGAACCCGGGATACCTCACCGGTTGCGACTGGGTCGGCGATGACGAGTGCGCGACGTACGCGTGCGGTCAGAAGCTGCCGGGCGGCGGCAACGGCTCCGGAGACGACGACGAGTAGGATCCGTCCCGAAGCAGGGGGTGGCGGGCGCGGGCTGGCCTGCCGCCCCCTGGTTCGACCGACCAGGGGAGGAGACAGGGAAGAATGAAAGGAAGAGACGAATGATCAGCGTAGCAGCAACAGCGGTGGCAGTAGCCTTGCAGCAGGCGGCCGTGACCGGAGTGGTCCGTGACAGTACGGACCTGGAGCCGGTCGCTTTCGCGCGAGTGACGGTCGAGATCCCGGAAGCTCCACCACGGGAAACGGCCACTGACAGATTCGGCGCCTTTACGATGGCGGGACTCGAAGCTGGCGATGCCGTCGGCGTCCTCACCGTGGATGCGTTCGGATATGCGCCTTGGCGCATGGAATTGACGCAGGCTTTGGACGGCGAACTCACGATTCTGCTTCGAGCGCAGCCGATCGCGCTTGAGGAGATACGCGTCAATGGACGACGGGCGGCCGACCCGTTGTCGTCGTCTCCGGGAGCCTTCGTGGTGGACCGGGAATTGGTGCGCGCACAGCCCGTGGTGCTGGAGACGGATGTACTCCGCGCCACGGCCCTTTCCCCTGCCGCGTCGCCGGCGTCTGACTGGGTGGCGGCACCGTTCATTCGGGGCGGGGCGAGCGAGGGCACGCCGGTCTTCCTGGACGGAGTACGGATCTTCAACCCGTTCCATGTCGGGGGATTCGTGGCGGCGCTCAACGCCGAGGCCGTCAATCGAGTGACTCTGCTCACGGGATCGTCGAGCGAAGCGCTGGCGGTGGGGTCGCTTTCGGGTGCCATCGACGTGGCCACTCGGGATGGAGCGCGGGACAGTTTCCGCTCAAGCGGCTCATTGGGTATCGCTTCGCTGCGCATGTCCGCCGAGGGACCGGTGGGTCGGTCGGCGTCGTTTCTCGTGGACGCCAGACGCTCATACATCGACCTGCTTACGGCCGGACTGGGAACGATTCTGGACAACTCCACGGTGCCGTACTCCTTCGGCGACGTCCATGGAAAGTTCACGAAGGATCTCGGGGGCGTCCGCCGACTCTCGCTGACGGGCTACTGGAACGACGAAGGCCTCGATTCGAGGCCCCAAGACATCCCCGAGGGAGACGCGGCGCTTGGCCGTGCCTCAAGGGCGATCTGGGGGAACATGGCGCTGGCCGCGCACTACCGGGACCGGCTTGGGTCGGCCACCCTGGTCGATCTGAGCGTCGGGCACAGCCGGTTCTCGGGCGACTACACGGTGTTTCAGGGCAAGGCTATGGACGCCGACACCTCCTCCATCGTGCGCGGTATGATGGGCGAGTACCGGACCGAAGTGCGGCTCCGGCGGCAGTCCGGCAACGTGACCCTCGACGGAGGCGTACAGGCAACCCGTTTCGAGGCGTCACACAGCGCCGTCGGCAGTGAGTGGGACGGTAGCGACCCGCACGACCTATTCGAGGCGTTCGATCTTTCGCCCGCGGCGACGAGGTTCGCTGCGTTCGGCAGCGTGAAGGCAACCATGGGCGGGGGGTTCGCGGTTGGAGGGGGCCTGCGGGCCGACCACTTCTTCGGCGTCGAGGGCGCGCTATCGCCCTTCGCGGAGTTGTCGTACCAACGGCCTCGCTGGAGGGCTTGGATATCCGCCAGCCGGTCACATCAAGCGCTGTCGTCGATCCGCAGCGAAGAACCGGTCTCGTCGAGCTATCTGGCCTACGACCTGTTGGCTCCGGTCCGAGAGGGTCCGCTTCTAAGGAACTCCGAAGTGTCCGGCGGCTGGGAGGGCGGCACTCACGGTGTGCGCGTTCGGGTGGAAGCCTTCGCCCGGCGGATGGACAACCTTCGCCTTCCCGTCCTGAACAACAATCCCATCGAGTCACTCATGCTCATTGAGCCGTCCAAGCGCGAGCTGGGGAGCGGCACGGCGAAGGGGCTGGAATCCACTTGGAGCTGGGCTCCGGCCGGCGGTGGGGCAACCGTGATCGGCAGCTACCGTTGGGCCAATGTGACCCGAACCGTCGGCGGCCGCACCTATACACCCCGATTCCACAGGGATCACGAAGGGGAGTTGAGTGCGAGTCTGCAACGTGGCGGCTCGACCTGGTCGGTGCGCTTCTCTGCGCGCAGCGGACAGCCGACGACACCCATCGTGGCCTTCTTGCCTTTCGTCGCCTACCAGTCCCCCGATGCGCGCGCGGGTGGTCTCTACGACGATGTGCTGAACTTCGCAGGAGACTACAACTCGGCCACGCTGCCGCCCTACCTGCGAATCGACGTGGGCTGGCGCGGCTCGAAGGACGTGGACTGGTTCGGCGGCGGAACGCTGACGCCTTTCGCCTCCATCGCCAATCTCTTCAGCCTTCCCAACGTGGTTGGCGTCGCGCCGGAGCAACGCAGGGACGGCGTGACCGAGCGCGTGTACGCGCCACAGCTTCCGATGCTCCCGTTCCTGGGTCTCGAATTCCGATTCTAGGGATCACCAACCGATCGAGAGAGGATCTCATCATGCATGACAATTCGATAGACAGGGCTACGGGCGGCGGGGCCAAGCGCCGTGGGCACGGCCCTGCTCACCTCATCGCCGCATTGACGGCACTTGGCGCCGCCGTGGCTGCGGGCGCGTGCGACTACACGCATCCGACGGAAGTCTTCGTCCCCGACGAAGACGTCATAGCGGTCGCCGCCGTGATCAGTGCGGGATTCGACACCGCCACCTTGCTTGCCACCTACCCGCACCGCGACACCCTGGCCGGTCCGCCGGTGGTCGGTGCCCAACTGTCCGGTCCCGGATGGACGGCCACCTTCTCGCAGGGTCCGGACTCGCATACGCCAGAGGGTCTTTGGGCGTGCAATCTGATATCCGGGTCGGTGGCTTGGAAGGGGCCTGTATCATGCTTGCGCGCCCAGCTTCCAGAGCCCATCGAGGTGGGCGGCCGGTACACCCTGTCGGGCACTACGGAACTCGGCGCCTTCTCGGGAGCTACGACCGTCCCTTCCGCTCCAGTGCTTGTCGAGCCATCGGTGCAGTTCGTTGCCACGCCAACCGGTGACACGTTCGGCGTCGATGTACGATACGAGACTCCTGCCGGAGTGGAGTTCATCGTAGCGGAGGCCGCCAATGTCGTGCAGGTCGTCGTGGACAGCGCAGGCGACTTGAGCGAGGAACCCAGATGGATAAAGCGCCTCGCCCCCCGGGAGCTGAACCCGGCGGCTGAGCGCGCTCGCATCATGGTCTGGGGCTATGGTTCCAGTTCGCCTCAGAACGCTTGGCGGCCTCCCGAATTTCGCCTCGACCTCCACCTCGTCGGCTTTGACGAGAACTTCGCCCGCTTCGCCCGGCTCCGCTACGACCGTCTGGTGATCCGCCCTTGGCCCAGCTTCGGGCTCAGCGGCGATGAAGGCATCTTCGGCTACTTCGGAGCCGCGTCCCGTTCAAACCCGGTCCAAGTGATTGTGAGGCCAAAATGAAAACTCGATCCCTACCACCACCCCGACTCTTCCCGGTACTCCTGAGCGTGGCTGCGCTTGGGTTCGCGGCAGCCGCCTGTGACGGCCCAAGGAACAACGAAACCGTGCATCCGTTGCCAGGTCGGATTCCCGGGAGCGAGTGGGCTACGTCGATCACGCGCGACAGCGTTCCGGGGGACATGGCACCCGAACGGCTGGCGAAGTGGACCGCCGCGCGCGACGCGATCCGAAACGCCCGCCTTGTCGTGGCAATCGGCAGCGCGGGGATGGATCATTCGGAACGTTCGGACCCCACGGTCTTCGGAAGTCTGGCCGATGTCGCGGTCGACACCTCCGGTCTTGTCTACGTTCTCGACGAGCAAGCTCAAGAGGTGCGCGCGTTCGATTTCGCGGGCCGCTTCCTCCACAGATTCGGCGGGTTCGGAGACGGACCCTCCGAACTTCGGCACGCGATCGGCATCGAACTGCTCGGTGACGGACGGATTCTGGTCGCGTCGCGTGATCTGCGCGTCAAGGTGTTCGCGCCCACCGAGCAAGGATGGAGCGCGACCCAGACCATCGAGGCCCCCGTCGGCCCCCGCGCGATCTGCTCGATGCGCGACGGGCGAGTCTTTATCAACGGCTATCGCCAAGATGCGAACACGCTCGTCCATCAACTGCCGGTCTTCGGGACCGACTCGGTCGCCCCTGCCTTCGGAGGAGGCTATCAGGACGAAAACTGGCTCGTACAGATGGCGCTCGCCGAGGGTGCGCTGGCATGCGCGAATGCCAGACGCGGTCTGGTGGTGCTCGGCCATCGCGCCATCCCGCTGATTCGGGCCTTCGACTCGCTCGACGGCTCGCTCGTTTGGGCCTCGAAGCTCGAATCGTTTTCTGGAATGCCCGTCTATCAGGGGGTGAACCAGAGGGGACTAAACTACATTCGCAAGGGACGCCCGGCTCAATGGGATGTTCTGGGCTCCGTCCACCCCGTTGCGGAAGGCCACCTGCTGGTTCAGGTGGGCCACGGAAGCATGGTTCGACGGACGGTTTCCATCGAGAGCTACCTGCTGGACTCCGAGTCCGGTGCCGGAGCCTTTCTCGGCGAAGAAGTGCCGAGGGCCATTCCCTTCGAGGGAGGATACGTCGCCCTGTACGAGGATCCCTACCCCCGGATCGAGGTCCGGGCATTCGATGATTCCAAGTTGATCAGGATGGCCTCCGCGCCGAAGGGGGTGGCTGGGCAATGACTCGCAAGACAAGGACATGGATCGCCGGTACGGTGTTCACGGTGGGATCGGTTGCGGGCATGGCCCTGGCAACTGCGGGTCTAATGCCCACGGTGGACATCGAGCTTGCCGTGCCAGCGCGCGAGGCGCGGGATTACCGGCCCGGCAGCGTAGCCGCCAACGGCGCCGAGGACGAGATCGTGCTCGTCTATCTGGGTTCGTCGTCGTGTGGTTGGTCGAATCTACCCGAGGTATCGCGCGCAGTGAGGGACGCGAAGGTCCTCGTCGCGGAACATGCTCGGAACGCCGGGATGCGCTTTTCCGCTCTGGGAATCGCTCTGGATGTGGACGCCTCACGCGGCTGGGCACATCTTCGCAACGCGGGCTTGTTCGATGAGATTGCGGCAGGCATGGGCTGGGCCAACAGCGGAGCCGACAAGTACGTCTTCGGCAACTTGGCTGGCCCGGCATCCACCCCGCAGCTACTTGTCGTCCAACGCTCTCTGAGCACCGGCCTGGGAGGACGCCCGAAGGCGGAATCCGAGCGGGTATTGGTGAGGAAGACCGGCTCGAACGCAATCCTGGGTTGGGTGTCGGAGGGAGCTGCATACCAAGGGCGGACCGGCGAAGTGCGGGCCGCGGGCGGGATGTGATCCCATGGGACTCTTGAGATTGATTCTGAGGAGGTCCCGCGATCAGCGCCGCTCCCTGCGGCGTCCTCCGACCGTCCTGCCGCTTCAAGTCCTCCGGTGTGGCACGCTGCCGATTGCGTTGCTACAATGCGTCATGCTCACGGACACCCTGCTCAGAGAAGTCTTCGATGCGTCGCCGGACGCCATCTTGGTGGTGGATGACGGAGGCGTGATCCGGGATGCCAACGAGCCCGCTGCGACCATGTTCCAATGGGATCGTGGTGAGTTGGTCGGGCTGAGTGTCGATCTGCTGGTGCCCTTTCAGCATCGCGCGCGCCACGCGGAACTCAGGGCGGAATACGCGCTCCTACCCCGTGCCCGGCCAATGGGACACGGCTTGCTCCTGCATGGGGAACGAAGAGATGGAAGTCAGTTCCCGGTCGAAATCGCGCTCACGCCCTGGCAACCCGCCGATGACCAACCGATGGTCGTCTGCACGGTTCGAGACCTGTCCCGATTCGACCGATGGCGCAGCATGTCCATGGCGAGGGAAGAGGCTGCGGAGGCGGAGCGGACCCGAATGGCTGCCGAGTTGCACGACGACATCGTCCAGCGGATGGTCTTCATCAAGCACCGCTTCACGACCCTGCGGAACACCGAGGGCCTGTCCGGCGACGACGACCGTCTGCTTGAGCTGAGTTCGGCCATTGATGACACCATTGCTTCAATCGAGCGGATCTGCCGTGGTCTGACGCCGCTGGAACTCAAGCACTTCGGACTGAGCTTCGCGTTGCGGATCCTGTTTCGCGAACATTCCGAAGCAGGGTTCGCGGTTCACGGCAACCTCATGGATGTGGGGCGTGACGTGGACCCGGCGAAAGCACTTTCCCTGTTTCGCATCGTCCAAGAGTCCCTTTCCAACGCGCGCGAGCATTCGGGAGCCGACGAAGCCATCGTCACCATGACCCGCGATTCCGAATGGATCGAAGTTGAAGTGAGGGACGCTGGCGTCGGTTTCGATACCGCCGCCGTCGCTTCGTCGGGGAGCGGCATCGGGCTCCTCGGGATGAGTGAACGGGCCGCCATGGTCGGCGGGCTCTTCGAGGTGCGCAGCAGCCTCGGCAATGGCACCGGAATCCGGGTTCGCGTTCCGGTGGCTGAGCATGCTACGGCGGAGGACGAGCTGTGAGTTGGGACACGAAGGTGCTCATCGTTGACGACCATGAGATGGTTCGTGCCGGTCTTCGGGCGATCATCGAGAGTACCGGCCGAATGAAGGTGGTTGGGGAGGCCGCCGACGGCGAGGAGGCGATTCGGCTGGCACAGAGACTCGAACCCGACGTGATCCTGATGGACATCGACATGCCTCGTCTGGATGGTATCGAGGCAACCCGGCGAATAAGCGCGATGGAGCTTGGCGGAGGGGTCCTGATCCTCACCAGACATGACCACGAGGAGTATCTTGAACCCATCATGTCGGCGGGCGCGATGGGGTTCATCAGGAAGAGCCGGGGGCCTGAAGACTTGGTCCGGGCTGTGGATCTGATCGCCGCCGGACGGACAACGATGCCACGCGTGGCGTCGCAGCTCTACATGAGGAGACGGCGGGAATTCGACGCCCAGCCGGAATCTCCGCTGGCCTACCTGAACGATCAGGAACGCGAAATCCTGAGACTCACCGCGAGAGGCTATACGGCAAGCCAGATTGCCGGCAAGATGTCCCTGGCGCGGAAGACGATCGAGAATTACCGTGCCCGCCTCAAGGAGAAACTCAAGTTGCGCGACCGGTCGGACTGGGTGGACTTGGCGCTCAAGTCGGGCTTGCTGCTGGACGAGTAGGATAGGATGGAGAACCCCATCGGCCAGCGCACGGTTAGAGGACGCCCGCATCCGCTCGGATCCCCTCCGAAGTCCCGCCATTTGGTCACGATTTCCCCGCTGTTCGTGGGCGGTGAGGTCAGATGTGGCCTGAGGGCAGGAAACGCAGATCGCGCAGCCCTGATTGAACTTACGTGATTCCCTGCCGTGATACTGACCACCTGTAGTCTGCCAAAATGGCAGTACTGCGGTCCGGCCGGACCCGCCTCCCCCTCCAATACTAGGAAGTTCCGGGCCAGAGCCCGGGCGCACCGACAACCCGAGACCCGAGGACCCCTCATGGCATCGGTCGACCCTCCCTCGCGCAAGGGCCTGCCGCCCGAGGCGTACGAAGTCGTTCCGGGCGGGGAGTACCGCCCGTATGTGCCGCCGGAGCAATCGCTGACCGAGCTGACCGTCAAGGCGGTGCTGATCGGACTTGTGCTGGCCGTCGTCTTCGGCGCCGCCAACGCATACCTGGGACTGAGGGTCGGGCTCACGGTCAGCGCGTCGATTCCGGCGGCGGTCATGGCCGTGGCCATCTTCCGCGCGATCCGGCGCGGAACGATCCTGGAGACCAACCTGGTTCAGACCATCGGGTCGGCGGGCGAATCGGTGGCGGCCGGGGTGATCTTCACGCTTCCGGCGCTCTTCATATGGCAGCGGTCGGACCCGACGATAGTGGTCGACCTGGTCCAGATCACCGTGATCGCCGCGATCGGGGGGCTGCTCGGCGTGCTCTTCATGATTCCGCTCAGGCGCTACCTGATCTCGCGCGAGCACGGCAAGCTGCCATACCCCGAGGGAACCGCATGCGCCGAGGTGCAGGTGGCCGGGGCGGCGGGCGGCGGCAAGGCCCGGCTTCTGTTCTCCGGCCTGGGCGTCGGGGCGCTCTACCAGGCGCTTGCGAACCGGAGCGGCCTCGCGCTCTGGAACGAGTCCCCGAGCCAACCGCTCCCGGCGAAAGCCGAGATCGGAGGGGACTTCACCCCGGAGTTGCTCGGCGTGGGGTTCATCATCGGACCGCGCATCGCGGCGATCATGTTCGGGGGCAGCGCGCTTGCGTGGCTGGTGCTGATCCCGGCCATCAACCTCTGGGGCGGCGGCAGCGTCGTCTACCCGGCGAGCGAACCCATGTCGTCGCTGGGGTCCGGGGACATCTGGAACAACTACATCCGCTACGTCGGCGCCGGGGCCGTGGGATTCGCCGGCATCGTGACCCTTCTCAAGTCGCTGCCCACGATCGTCGAGTCCTTCCGCCTGGGCCTGGGCCAGGTGGGTGCGGGCGGGGGGAGCGACCTGCCGCGCACGCAGCAGGACCTCCCGCTGAAGATGGTTCTGGGCGTCGCCGCTCTGCTGGCCGTGACGCTGTGGCTCTGGCCGGGCGTGCCGGTGGGACTGACGGGGGCGGTGCTGATCGTGCTCTTCAGCTTCTTCTTCGTGACCGTGTCGAGCCGGATCGTGGGGCTCATCGGCTCGTCGTCGAATCCGGTGTCGGGGATGACCATCGCCGCGCTGATCCTCACGTCCCTGATCTTCGTGGCCCTGGGGCTGAATGACGGCAGCGGCGCGGCCAAGGTGGCGGTTCTGGCCGTAGGCGCGGTGGTGTGCATTTCGGCGGCGGTGGCGGGCGACACCTCGCAGGACCTCAAGACGGGCTTCCTGGTCGGCGCCACGCCGAAGCGCATGCAGGTGGGGGAGATGATGGGCGTGCTCGCCAGCGCGGCGGTGATGGGCGGGGTGCTGGTCGTGCTCAACGAGTCCTACGGGATCGGCACGGTGGACGGATTGCCCGCCCCGCAGGCCACGCTCATGAGCCTGGTGATCGACGGCGTGCTGAACGCGTCCCTGCCGTGGGGATTCGTGCTCCTGGGCATCCTGATCGCGGCGGTGGCCGAGTTCGTCTTCAAGCTGCCCTCGCTGGCTCTGGCCGTGGGGGTGTATCTCCCGGTATCGCTGATGACCCCGATCTTCGTCGGCGGCCTGATGCGCTGGGCGCTCAACCGCAAGTACCGGGACGCGGGCGAGACCGAGAGTGGCGAGACCGTCCTGGCCGAGCACCGCGAGCGCGGCGTTTTGTTCGCGTCCGGGCTGATCGCCGGCGCTGCGCTGGTGGGCGTGCTGATCGGCGCCGTGATCTTCGCGGTGGCCAACCGCACCGGCCACACCGACCCGGCCTCCATCTGGCACGTGGGGCACGCATGGTCGGAGTGGTTCACCGGTAGCTCCGCGCTGATCGGGACGCTGGTGTTCGCCGGACTGTGCTGGATGCTGTGGCGCGTCGCGAACCGGAGGGACGCGGCGTGAGGCGGGCTCACCCGGCGTGGGCCGCCGCCGTGGTCCTGGCCGGCTGCGGGACGGCGCCCGAGGAGGTCATGACGTGGCAGGAGTTCGTGGACGTCTACGTCGGCCTGCGCACGGCGGAACTGCGCGCTTCAGACACGGTCATCACGGAGGCGCGGCGGGACTCGGTGCTGGCGGCTCATGGAGTGACCGAGGAGGATCTTCTCGCCTTCGCCGAACGCTACGGCGACAACGTGACCTTCATGGAAGGGGTGTGGAGCGCGGTCGAGAACCGGATGGTGGAGCTGAGCAGCCGTCCCGACTCGGTGGGGTAGCGGCGTCGCGGCTCGGGCAGCGGACGGCGCCCACGCGGCGGCCGGTCGGCCTGCGGGCGGTGCCCTACTCCCACTCGATGGTCGCGGGCGGCTTCGAGCTGATGTCGTAGGTTACGCGGTTGACCCCCGCGACCTCGTTGATGATCCGGGTCGACACCCGGCCGAGGAAATCGGGCTCGAACGGATACCAGTCCGCGGTCATGCCGTCCCGTGACGTGACCGCGCGTAGCGCCACGACGTTTTCGTAGGTGCGGCTGTCCCCCATGACGCCCACCGAGCGGACGGGCAGAAGCACGGCAAAGGCCTGCCAGATGTCGTCGTAGATGCCCGCGGCTTCGATCTCCTCGAGGTAGATCGCATCCGTCCGCCGCAGAACGTCGAGCCGCTCCTCGGTCACTCTCCCGATCACCCGGATCGCCAGGCCGGGGCCCGGAAACGGATGGCGGCGGATGAATGCCTCGTTGAGCCCCAGGGTGCGCCCCACCGCGCGCACCTCGTCCTTGAAGAGTTCGCGCAGGGGCTCGATGAGTTCGAACGGCATGTCCTCGGGCAGCCCGCCGACGTTGTGATGAGACTTGATCGTGTCGGAGGGCCCGCGCACGGCCAGCGACTCGATCACGTCGGGGTAGAGGGTGCCCTGCACGAGGAAGCGCGCGTTCGAGCCCAGTTCGCGGGTCGTGCGCTCGAAGACGCGGATGAAGGTCTCGCCGATGATCTTGCGCTTGCGCTCGGGCTCGACAACTCCCTCCAGCGGATCCAGGAATTCCCGCGCGGCCTCTACCACCACCAGGCGGATCCCCATGTGTTCGCGGAAGGTACGTTCGACGTTCCTGCGCTCGTTGAGCCGCATCATCCCGGTGTCGACGAAGATGCAGGTCAACTGGTCGCCCACGGCCCCGTGCACGAGCGCGGCGGCCACCGACGAATCCACGCCGCCGGAGAGACCGCACACCACCTGCTCGGCGCCCGCCAGTGCACGGATGCGTTCGACCGACTCGGTGACGAACGCGCCGGCGGTCCAGTCGCCCGCGCAGGCGCAGATCCGGAAGAGGAAGTTGTGGACGATCTCCTGGCCGCGCGGCGTGTGCGCGACCTCGGGGTGGAACTGGACACCGTACAGAGGACGCGAGCGCGCGCGGAAGGCCGCGACGGGCAGGTCGGCGGTGGCCGCCAGGGTGACGAAGCCGGGAGGAGGTTCGTCGACGTGGTCGCCGTGCGAGCACCACACGGTGACGTCGCCGGCCGGATCGAAGCCGTGGAAGAGATCGTCGCCCGACGCGGTTGCGGCGCCGGTGCCCTCCGCCGTCGCGTCGGCAGCGACCGTCACGCGCAGGCTGGCGCGGCCGTATTCCCGCTTGCCGGGTACGACGGTGCCGCCCTCGTGATCTGCCATGAGCTGCATGCCGTAGCAGATGCCCAGGACCGGGATCCCCAGGTCGAGGAGGCCGGGGTCCAGGCCGGGAACGTCATCGCCGTACACCGACGACGGTCCGCCCGAGAGAACGATCCCCCGGGGCGACCACGACCGGACCCAGTCGATGGAGCGCGTGGGGGGGTGAATCTCACAATACACGCCGGACTCGCGGATGCGGCGCGCGATGAGTTGCGTGAACTGGGAGCCGTAGTCGACGATCAGGATGCGGTCGTGGAGCGCGGCGCCGGCGGTGTCGTTCGCCGGGGCCGTGCCGGTGTGCGCCGCGCCGGAGCGGGCGCGCGGTGGATCAGTCATCGTGCTCGCCCCGGATGAGGTCGCCGTATTCCTCGCGGCGCCGTGCCAGCGTGGCGCGCCCGCCGTGCACGAGCACTTCGGCGGGACGGGGTCGCGAGTTGTAGTTCGATGCCATGGTGAAACCGTAGGCGCCTGCCTGGCGCACACAGATGAGCGCGCCGCGCGGTGGAACCGGCAGGCGCCGGTCGCGGGCGAGGAAATCGCCCTGTTCGCAAACGGGACCGACGATGTCCACACGCTCGACGGTGCCCCTGTCGCCGTCGTGCACCAGCGAGATCGCGTGGACACCGCCGTAGTGGCTCGGACGTATCAGTTCCGTCATCCCCGCGTCCGTGATCACGAAGGTCTTGCCCCCGCTTCGCTTCACGTAGAGCACGCGCGTAAGCAACGCCCCCGCGTCGCCTACGAGGAAGCGTCCCGGCTCCAGGATCAGGGCGAGTGCGCGGTCCTCGAGGCGGGCCGCCACGCCCTCGGCGAGCGCGCGTATGTCGAGCGCCCCGGCTTCGCCGTCGGCGATTCCGAAACCGCCTCCCAGGTCCACGTAGCGGAGGTCCGTCCCGCAGTCCCTGCGCACCCGGTCGGCAACGTCGAGCACGACGTCGAGCGCGGCCAGGAAGGGGCGCGGTTCACGGATCTGCGACCCGATGTGCACGTCGACGCCAACCGCCCTCAGGCCGGGGTGCTCCACGATGCCTGCGTACAGATCCACAGCCTCGTCGGGAGACACCCCGAACTTGGCGGACGCGTGACCGGTGCGGGTGAACTCGTGCGTGGGGCTGTGCACGTCCGGATTGACCCTGATGGCGACCGGGGCCGCAACCCCGGCCCCGCGCGCTACCTCGCCGAGCACGGCGAGTTCCTGGGCGCTCTCGACGTGGAACGCCATGATCCCCTGCTCGAGCGCGTAGCGCATCTCGTCCCGGGTCTTCCCCACCCCTGCGAAGACGACGCGCCCCGGATCGATCCCGGCGCGCCGGATGCGGTAGAGCTCCCCGCCGCTGACGATGTCGGCGCCGGCCCCCGCCTCCCCGAGGAGCCGCAGCACGGCCAGGTTCGGATTCGCCTTGACCGAGTACGCGACCAGCAGGTCCAGCGGGGCGAACGCGTCCCGCACCGTGTGGAATCGCTCCAGGACACGGTCGCCGTTGTACACATATAATGGCGTATTGTATTCTTGCGCAAGAGACTCCAGCGACACGTCGCCACAGCGCAGGACACCTTCGCGGCGCGGGAAGGCCGAGTCGAGGACCGCCCCGTCCGCGCCGCCTCGCCGCCTCTGGGCGGTTTTCAGTAGGCTCGTGCCCAAACCACCTCCATGCTTGCGGCACCCCCGCCGACACACCGCACAGGCGCCGTGTCGGAGCGGAACTCCCGCGTTGGAATGACGCGGATCGTCCCCTTCGTTTCCTCCTTGACCCATTCCTCGACGCCGGGATCACCGCTCCACCCCGAGTACACGAATCCCGCGCCCTCGTCCAAAAGGCCGCCCAATTCGTCCACCGACGAGACCTCGCCCCGGTAGGTCGCAGCGTCCCGGCGGGCGCGCGCCGCATCGAGCAGCTGGCGCTGCAGAGCCGCAAGGCGGTCTTCGATCCCACCGAGCGCTGCCGCCTCGGGCATCGACTCCTTCCGCGCCTCCCCTTCACCGGACGTTCGGCGGACGACGACTACCTCCTGCTTCTCGACATCACGCGGACCGATTTCGATCCGCAGCGGCACCCCCTTGCGCTCCCACTCGAAGAACTTCGCGCCTGGAGAGAGATGCCGCCGCTGGTCGGCCAGCACCCGGATCCCCTTGTCCTTGAGCACCGCCTCGATCCGGCGCGCCTTTTCGGCCACGACCGCCCACTGGTCGTCGCTCCTGCCGATGGGAAGCACGACCACCTGAGTGGGAGCGAGCTTCGGGGGCAGCACCACGCCGACGTCGTCGCCGTGGGTCATTACCAGGCCGCCGACCAGCCGGGTGGAAACCCCCCAGGAGGTATTCCATGCGTATTCCTCCCTCCCTGCCTCGCTCTGGAAGGTAAGTCCGAACTGGCGCGCAAAGTTCTGTCCCAGCATGTGCGACGTTCCGGCCTGGAGCGCCTTGCCGTCCTGCATCAGGGCTTCACACGCGTAGCTGCGAACGGCGCCCGCAAACTTCTCGGCCTCGGACTTGAGGCCGGTAATCGCGGGCATGGCCATCCACTCCTCCATGAACGTCCGGTAGACGGCGAGAATGGTGCGGGCCTCCTCTTCGGCCTCGCTCTCCGTCGCGTGGGCGGTGTGACCTTCCTGCCAGAGGAACTCGGCGGTCCGCAGGAAGAGTCGGGTACGGAGCTCCCAGCGCATCACATTCGCCCACTGATTGAGCAGCACCGGCAGGTCGCGGTAGCTCTGGACCCACTTCGCGTACATCGAGTAGATGATCGTCTCGGACGTCGGGCGTATCACGTAGGGCTCGTCCAGTTCCTTGCCGCCGGCGTGGGTCACCACCGCCAGTTCGGGCTTGAACCCTTCAACGTGCTCCTTCTCGCGCTCGATGAAACTCATGGGAATGAGGAGCGGGAAGTAGGCGTTCTGATGTCCCGTCGCCTTGAACATGTCGTCCAGCGCGCGCTGCATGTTCTCCCAGATGCCGTAGCCCCAGGGCCTGATGACCATGCTTCCGCGCACCGGCGGGTAGTCCGCCAGTTCGGCCTGTTGAACGACTTCGTTGTACCAGGCGCTGAAATCCTCGGCCCGGGGCGTAAGTCCCTTCCCCTTCTGTCGCTTTTTCATCTGCCTCCGCCGCTTCCGGACGAATCGTCGCCGGCTTTCCCCTGTTTGTGCCCACCGGACCGCTGCCGCCGGTCCATAGTCCATGCCAACACCCCTGGAACACCGAAAAGAAGGATCGCCGCGGCCAGCCAGGTCGTTCGAAACGGCCATCCGAATGCGCCGCGACCCAGGTACGCGGCGAGCCAGCCCCCGGCAACGGCCGCGACCGCGGCGGCCCCGAGCAGGATCGCCTCGAGGAGGTTGAGACGCCGAATGGCCCGGCTCATCACCTGCCGCACCACACGCATGTCCTCCTGGGACGGCTGCCGGCGCTTGTTCCGTGCGGGCCGCCGGTCGCGGGGCGTCACGTCTCCTCCCGTTCGGGGCGGCTACCCCGCAAGGACGGAGATGTCCCGCCGCCGACGGCGACGCCGTGGTCTCCCGCGAGGCCGCTTTCGACCAGCGAATCGAGTGGCCGCGTGTCCTGGACACCGGTCTTCAGGTCGCGCACGGTCGCCGAGGCGGATGCCACTTCATCCGGACCGATGATCACGGCGTACGCGGCGCCGGCGCGATTGGCGGCCTTCAGCTGCTTTCCCAGCCCCTGCGACCTGAGCGCATACATCACCCGGTAGCCAGACGCTCTCAGCCGGTGGGCCAGGGACATTCCCAGCTCGCGTCCCCGGTCTCCAACCCAAACGATCCAGCAATCGCAGGCCGGGGCTTCGGGCGGCACGAGGCCGCGGTCACGCAACAGCTCGGCGAGCACCACATCGCCCATCCCGAACCCGACTGCGGGCAACGGCTCGCCGCCCACCAGCTCCAGGAGCCTGTCGTAACGTCCCCCGCCGCAGATCGCGCGAAGTTCTCCGGCGCGGTCGAACAGCTCGAAGACGATGCCCGTGTAGTAGGCCAGACCCCGCACCACCGTAAAGTCGAACTGCACGTATCCGCCCAGCCCCATCGCATCGAGGATCGCGCGGTGCTCGGCCAGCGGCCGCATGGCCTCGAGCACCGACGGCGCGTCGGCGAAACGTTGTCTCATATGCTCCCACGTGCCGTCCGCGATCAGGCCGCGCAGCGCCTCCGCAGCGACCGCGTCCAGTCCGAGCCCCCGCAACCTCGCATCCGTCGCATCCGCTCCGGTACGGCCGGCCTTGTCGATGACCGCAAGGCAATCCGCATGCCGCTCGTCCGCAACCCCGAGGGCGGCCAGCACGCGGGTCACCAGCCGCCTGTCGTTGACGCGCGCCACAAAGTCGTCCTCCCCCAGCCCGAGACCCCGGACCGCGTCCACGGCCACCGCCAGGACCTCGGCATCCGCGGCCACCCCGCTCTCGCCCACGATGTCCACGTTGAGCTGGAAGTGCTCTCTCAGGCGGCCGCGCTGGCTCCTCTCGTACCGGAACAGCTGGGGCAGCGAAAACCAGCGAATCGGCTTGGGCATCCCCCGGCTGCGCTCGGCCAGGATTCTGGCCAGCGTCGGGGTCATTTCGGGCCGGAGCGCCACCCGCCGCCCCCCCTTGTCGTCGAAGTTGTAGATCTGCTCGACGATCTCCGCACCGCTCTTCTCGACATAGAGGCCCAGGGGCTCCAGTGGCGGGCCGTCGTACTCGTGAAAGCCGTACCGCGTGGAAACCCGGCGCCACGTCTCGAAGATATGGTTGCGCAGCGCGAGTTCGCCGGGTGCGAAGTCACGGAAGCCGGGAAGCCGGGAGAAGGACTGGGGGGGCATGGTTTGCGAATCTAATCGGCAAGGTCGGGAATTCAATCCTGAACGCACGCCGACGAACGTTTCTCCGGGTCGCGTCCGTCGCCGAAGGGATCGACCCCGAGCACCCCGAGGACATCGCCCACGGTATGACATGATCCGGTGACGACCACCGTGCCGCCGCGGGCAAGCGACTCCGCCCGCCGCACCGCCAGGGTCAGGTCCTCTTCGGTTTCGATGGGCACGCCGTCGCGCACGACCCTCGCCACCGCGCGGGGGTTCCAGAGCCTCTCGCGTGGGGCCGAGGCGGGAATCGTGAAGACGACACGATCCGCGAGGTCGACCAGGGGCGGCAACATCCGCGACCAGTCCTTGTCCCCGAGTATGCCGGCAAGGACCACCAGCGGCCGGGGAGGCGCCAGGTCGGCGAGCGTGCGGACGAGCGCGGCCACGGCGGCCCGGTTGTGCGCGACATCGAACACGAAGAGGCGTTCGCCGATCCGGTGGATCTGACCCCGGCCGGGCCACCGCACCCCGGCAACGCCTTCGCGGACGGCTTCGAGCGGAGGAGGACGGCCGATCAATTCAAGCGCCCGTATGGCAAGGGCGGCGTTGGTGGCCTGATGCGACCCGGGCAGCGGGGTCTCCAGTTCCACGGGTCCCCACCTGCGGGAATGAAGCATGAAGCGCGTGCCTCCGCGTCCGAGACGCAGATCGGACATGTGCCTCCAGGGCTCGACGAGGTGGACCGGGGCGCCCACCGCGCGAGCCCGGTCGCGCAACACGCCCAGAACGGCGGGCCGTCCCTCGGCGGTCACCAGGGGCACCCCGGGCTTGATGATTCCCGCCTTCTCGCGCGCGATGTCCGCCAGCGAGTCTCCGAGGTAGTCCTGGTGATCCAGCGCAACGCTGGTGATGGCGGTGACCTCGGGAACGATCACGTTGGTCGCGTCGAGGCGCCCGCCGAGCCCCACTTCGATGCTCGCGCAGGTGACCTCCTCCTCGGCGAACATGACCAGGGCGAGAAGCGTGCAGGCCTCGAACAGGGACATTCCCAGATCCTCCGCCAGAGGCCTCAGGCGACGGGCGCCCTCCTCGAGGCGAGCCACTTCGAGAGGTGCGCCATCGACCATGATGCGCTCCCTGAAGGAGCACAGGTGGGGCGACGTGTAGAGGCCGACGCTCTGCCCACTCCTTTGCAGCACCGACGCCCAGATCGACGCGACGGACCCCTTGCCGTTGGTGCCGCCCACGTGCAGGCAGCGGTAGCCGCGATGCGGGTTGCCAACCTCCGCCAGCGCGGCCTCCATGCGGGCCAGCCCCCACTCGACCGCGCTCGAGGCTCCGGGGAAGAGCGAGTCCAGCGTCGGGTCGCGCCCGCTCAGCCCCAGGGCCGCCACCCTTCGCGCATGTGCCGGAGCAGCTGGGCGACCGCGCTCTTGAGTTCCCGCCGGTCGATCACGCGGTCCACCATCCCGTGCTCTTCCAGGAATTCGGCGCTCTGGAAGCCCGGGGGAAGCGCCTGCTTGATGGTTTCGCCGATCACGCGGGGGCCGGCAAAGCCGATCAGGGCACCGGGTTCGGCCAGGTTGACGTCGCCGAGCATGGCGTAGGATGCGGTCACGCCTCCCGTCGTCGGGTCCGTGAGGACCGAGATGTACGGTAGGCCGCGCTCGTGGAGCCGCGCGAGCACGGCGGAGGTCTTGGCCATCTGCATGAGGGAGAAGATCCCTTCCATCATGCGCGCGCCTCCGGACGCGCTGACGACAACCAGCGGAAGATCCCGTTCAAGGGCGTCCCTCCCGGCACGGGCAATCTTCTCTCCGACGACGGACCCCATCGATCCGCCGATGAAGCTGAAGTCCATCACCGCCAGCACGACCGGGATTCCCTCGATACGGCCCCGGCCGGTCATGACGGCCTCGTTGCGCCCCGTCTTTTGCCGAGCCGCTTCCAACCGGCCCGGGTACGGTTTGAGATCGGAGAACCCGAGGGGATCGCCGCTCGTCATGCCCCCGTCCTCTTCTTCGAAGGAGCCGGAGTCGATGAGCAGCTCCACGTAGCGCGGCGCGGAGATGCGGAAGTGGTTTCCGCATTCGGGACACACACCGAGGTTCCGCGCGAGGCGCTCGCCGTACAGGATTTCGCCGCAGCCGTCGCACTTCTCGAAGACGTCGGACGGAAGGTCGCGGCGGTCCTCTGACGTAAGCCGCTTCTTCTTCTTCTGGAACCAGGCCAAAGCTGGGAGCCTCTTGTCGGTGGGGCGGCGTCCGGGTCAGGGATCTTCGCTGGCGAGGGCCACGGCGATCGCCGCGGCCGTCCACGACATCAGAAGGAAAGACCCTCCATAGCTGATGAAAGGGAGAGGAATCCCGGTAATGGGGACCACGCCAACGGTCATCCCCACGTTGACAAACACATGTGTAAGCCAGACGCCCATAATACCGAAGATGAACAGGCCGGCAAAGGGGGTGCTCGCGGTTTCCGCCATCCGGATCATGCGAAGAAACAGATGGCAGAACAGAAGCAGCGTCAGCGAAGTGCCGACGAAGCCCAACTCCTCGCCGACGACGCTGAAAATGAAATCCGTATGTTGCTCCGGGAGAAAGGCCAGACGCTTCTGCGTGCCGGCGGTAAAGCCCTTCCCCATCAATCCACCGCTCCCTACCGCCACCTTCGACTGGATGAGCTGCCAGCCGGCGTTGCGCGGGTCGAGGCTCGGGTCGAGGAAGACGAGCAGGCGGTTGCGCTGGTACTGCGCCAGGGAGTTCCAGAGCGGCTGCGCGACCGCGCCCGCGGCGACATTGCCCAGAATCACGGTGACCGACTCGACCAGGTAGAGCCGGAACCGGTAGAGGTAGAGCGCGACGACGAGCACGATGATGTATACCGACCAGACGCGAGCGCTGAACGCCAGCAGGAGACCGAGCCCGGGGGACGCGGCGAACAGGATGAGGGGCCAGGGCGTCCGGGCCCAATAGATGATCGCGAAGAACATCCCTACGAATGCCAGGGCCGTACCCAGATCCGGCTGAAGCAGAACGAGCCCCAGCGGAACGGCCACCAGGAGCGCGGGTGGCAGAAGGTCGCGCAGGTAGCGCGGCGGCTCCTCGCGGCGGGCGAGCAGGAGCGCGAGCGCCAGCGCCGTCGTCACCTTGGCCGCCTCGGCGGGCTGAAACCGGAAGCCGGCAATCGACAGGAAGCTGTTTACGCCCTCTGCCGTACCCGCGCCGGTGCCTGCGACCAGCGTGATCGCGAGGACGGCGACACCGACGATGTACACGGGCATCGCGAACCATTCGAACCATCTCAGCGGTACGCGCGACAGGATCAACAGCCCGACGACCGCCGCGGCGAGGATGACGGCCTGACGGAGCCAGAGGCCCTCTGTTGCCGGGCTCGGGACCTCCAGCACGCCGGCAGAGTAGATCATGGCCACGCCGAACAGCGAGAGCACGAGGACGGTGGCCGTGAACGGAAGCTGCCTCAGCCAGGCGGGCCTCGTCCGGGTCATCCCGGTTCCCGCGTGTTGGCCCAGGCCGTATTGCGACCGGCCACGAGATACTCCCTCAGGGTCTGAATGGTATCGCGCGGCATGCCGTGTTTGCCGCGCAGATAGAAGTCGGCCGCCTTGGCCACAAGGGGCGCCGCCACGGCCGAACCGCTGCCCCCGAGTTCGACCATCGCCACGAGCACGATCTCCGGCGGACCGCCGAAGGGGCCAGCGACGCCGGTGAACCAGGCATGTTCCGGCCCGTCCCCGCTGTGTTCGACCGTGCCCGTCTTCCCCAGAAGGTCGAAGTGCTCGAGCGACGACAGGTGCGCCGTACCCCCGGGCTGCATGACCCTGCGCATGCCCTCACGGATTGCCTCCAGATGCTCCGCCCGGATGTCGAGGCGCCATCCCTCCGCCGGTACGGCCTCTCTGTACAGCGTGGGAGCGGGTGCCGAACCGTCCCGGGCGATCGCAAGCAGGAACTGGGCCATCTTGAGGGGCGTCTGGTCGTTGGGACCCTGTCCGATGGCGAGGCTCAACACTTCGCCTTCCTGCGCCCGGTAGCCGAAGCGCCGCTGCCAGAAGTCCACGCTCTCCGGGAAGATTCCTCCGGCCTCCTGTGGCAGGTCGATCCCGCACTGGTTGCCGAATCCCATGCGGTTGCCCACTCCGAGCATGCGGGCCAGCCCGATGCGAAGTCCGAGCTGATAGAAGTACACATTGCAGGAGTGTTGGATGGCGCCGGGCAGATCCAGCGATCCGTGCCCCTCGGAATCCCAGCACCGTGCCACACGATTGCCGTAGGCGTAGGCCCCGCGACACGGAACCGGCATGTGCTCGTCCGGGGTCACCACGCCGAGGTCGAGCGCGATCGCCGCCGTGACGAGCTTCCAGGGCGATCCGGGTGGGTAGGTCCCTGTGACGGCCCGGTGATACAGCGGACTCTGGGGGTTGGCGATCAGCCGACTCCATTCCTCGGCATCGACCACTCCCGCGAACACGTTGGGATCGTAGGCCGGCGCCGAATAGAGCGCCAGGACCCCACCGGTCTCGACGTCGAGGGCCACCACGGCACCGTTCATTCCGTCCGGAAACACGTGGTGAATCCACTCCATGAGCTCCAGGTCAAGATTGAGGTCGACATCCTCGCCCGGGTCCGCGGCCACGCCCTGTACGCCGCCGAACGATCCAACGATCCGTCCCGCGGCATCCACCTCCACGTACCGCGTCCCCGCACTGCCCCGAAGCAGCGACTCATAGTGAGATTCCACTCCGGACCGGCCCACGATCCACCCGGGCTCGGCGTCCTCGAACTCGGGCCGCCCCAACTCGGCCTCGTTGATCTCGCCTACGTACCCGATCACGTGCGCGCCAAGCTGCCCGGCGGGGTAGCGCCGCTTGGGCCTGGGTTCGATCAACAGACGCGGAAACCCCGAGCGCCGTTCCTCGAGGGCCGCGACGGCGTCGAATGGCGCGTCCCCCGCAACAAGGAGGGGCCGCGGGCCCCCGGCCCGGACCTGCTGGGACAGGGCCTCGAGACGTCCGGCGGGAATGTCCAGGTGCTCCCGCAGCCGCCGCAGCGTCGCCAGCATCGAGTCCGGCTGGTCCGGAACAATGGAGACGGAATACCCGGGAATGTTGTCCGCCAGGACCCTCCCGTCCCGATCCCGGATGATTCCGCGCGGGGCCGGAACGGTCAGTGGCCGCAGTCGATTCCGTTCCGATTGCAGGAGCCAGTCCGTGGCTCGCAGCACCTGGGCCCGGAACAGCACGGCGGCAAGGATGCCCAGGAGGATCACGACCGCCATGCGCGCGCGGTTCGCGAGGACGGAATGCCGGTTGCGGCGACGGCTCATGACGGCGTCCCGCCACGCAGGAACAGCACCCTGAGCAGGATCCCGAACGACGCGGCGTACAGAGCCAGGACCCCGGACTCCACGAGGAGGCGCTGGTCGAGGCCGGGGCGGACGGCCGAGTCGGTCACCGCCCATACGAGCGCGATGCGAACCCACGCGCCCAGAAGGAAAAAGGTGGCCAGAAAGCTCTTAGAATCCCCCACGAAGAGGTCGCGGGACTTCGCTCCGGCCATGCCCAGCAATGTCATGGCCAGGACATTCGATCCGAATGAAGTCATCGAATACGCGTCCTCGAGCAACCCCAGCAGCATGCCGAGCGCGGCAGCGGAGCGGACGTTCATCGACCGGCTGGCGAGAAGCAGTGCCACGACGAAGAGGTCCGGCGCTCCCTTGCCGAAGCCGAGGGCCACATGGAGCACGAGATGCATAAGGATCAGGCCCACCGTCAGGACCACGACCCGCATCGTCAAGGACGGCGATCCAGCGGCGCAGCAGCAGGCGTGTCCGCTCCGGCTGCGATCAGGTTCCTGTCAATCCCCAGGTCGACGACCGCATGTGTCGCCTCGCCGGGGTAGACGGAGGGGATTACGTAGTAACTCTTGCTCCAGCCCGCCGAAGTCTCGGCGACCCCGGACACGTGGCCGATCCGAATGCCCCTCGGAAACGCGCCCCCCCGTCCCGACGTCACCAGCTCGACACCGTCCGGCAGGTCCGACAGAAAGGACGCACCCCGCAGCACCAGCCGATCCTGGGCCCGGAACGCTCCTCGCGCCACTTCCACGATTCCATGCTCCTGGCCGTCAACCGTCATGGCCGACACTCGAAAATCCGGATGCGACCAGTCGTAGGCCAGGGCATAGCCGGGGAAGACCACCTGGACCTGGCCCAGCAATCCGCCTTCCGTGACCACGGCGTTGAAGGACTGGATACCCAGGTCCTCGCCGGCATCGATCTGAAAGACACTCTCCGAACCGGAGGTCCCCGCGCGGACGACCGTGACCGCCACGAAGCGACTCGGCATGCGTTGTCGCAGCGACAGCACGCCGCGCAATAGCCGGTTCTCTTCCGCGAGCGTCCGCTGACGGGCGATCAACGCCATCGAGGAATCCATCTGGGCCCGCAGCACGTCGAAGTCGCGGGCGCGCGCCTCGGCCCGGGTGAGCATCCCGTTGACCTCGATGAACGGGCTCAGGGCCATCTGCCGCACCGAGTGCGCGAGCGACCGCTGCGCGGACTCGGGGAGGTTGAGCAGGATCAGCGAGGTAAGCACGAGGCCGATGATCACAGGGAAGTCGCGCTTGCTCCCTGCCCGGTTCCGCGTGGACTGACCAGCCAATTCTCGTTCCTGCCTCCCATTGGCGGACACGCCGCCGCTCGTCCCGTCAGAGGTTCTAGGTTGTAAGCACGGAGCGGTACTTCGTGAACTCGTCGAGAATCCTGCCGGACCCCCGCACCACGCAGGTCATCGGCTCCTCGTCCACGTGAATGGGGAGATTGGTCTCGAGCGCGATCAGCCGGTCCAGACCACGAATGAGCGCCCCGCCTCCCGTCATGACAATTCCGTAATCCACGATGTCGGACGCCAGTTCCGGCGGAGTGATCTCCAGAGCGGACCGGACCGCTTCGACGATCGAGCGCAGCGGCTCCTGAATGCACTCCCGGATCTCCTGGGAATGGATGAGCACCATCTTCGGAATCCCGGACACCAGGTCCCTGCCCTTCACTTCCATCTCCCGTTCGCCGTCCGTCTCGATCGCCGACCCGATCTGCATCTTGATCGCCTCGGCGGTCGGTTCACCGATCAGCAGGTTGTAGTTCTTCCGGAGGAACGCGACGATCGACTGATCCAGTTCGTCGCCCCCGATCCGAATCGATGTGTCGGCGACGATGCCCGAAAGCGCGATGACCGCGATCTCGGTCGTCCCGCCCCCGATATCGATCACCATGTTCCCCCGCGGGGTCTCGATCGGGAGCCCGACTCCGATGGCCGCCGCCATGGGTTCCGCCACCATGTACACCTCGTTCGCGCCGGCGGCCTGGGCCGAAGAGCGCACCGCCCTGCGTTCGAGCTCGGTGATTCCCGACGGAACACCCACCACGACCCTGGGCTTGATGCGAAAGATCCGCTTCGACATGACCTGTTTCAGGAAATGCCGGAGCATGAGTTCGGTCACGTCGACATCCGCGATGACGCCGTCCTTCAGGGGACGGACGGCCTCGATCCCTTCGGGCGTGCGGCCGAGCATTCGCTTGGCCTCCAGGCCCACGCTCATGATCCGCTTCGTGCCGCGCTCTACCGCAACGACCGAGGGCTCGCTGAGAACGACCCCCTCGCCACGGACGCACACGAGCGTATTGGCCGTGCCCAGGTCCACGCCGATGTCGCTTGTCGGGACCAACCGCTTCGAACTGAACCAACTGGAGATTGGGGGCAACGGTCAACGCTGGCCGGAGCGGCTCCGGTATTGGGGGGGTTTGCCTCCGCAGAGAGTGGGAACCTGACCTAAAACTATCGAATTTCCGTGCTCATTTCACGCCCGTACTGCCGAAACCGCCAGAGCCGCGCTCGGTTTCAGTGACCCCCGGCGCCTCGTCGACGCGGGGCGAGAGACAGTGGCTGAACACGAGCTGGGCGACGCGGTCGCCGCGGTTGATCGTGACGGCCTCGGCACCCGTGTTTTGCATCAGGATCCTGAGTTCGCCGCGATAGTCGGAATCTATGGTTCCGGGACTGTTCGGCAGCGTGATGCCATGCCGCGCCGCCAAGCCGGAGCGAGGCCGGACCTGACACTCGAGTCCCGCCGGCATCTCCATGATCAATCCCGTCGCCGCCGCGTGGATTCGGCCCGGCGCGAGACGGAAGGTCTCGCAGCTGCGGATGTCGAAGCCGGCAGCCTCGGCCGACGCGCGGGCGGGCAGCGGGAGATCCGGGTTTGCCGCCAGGCGCTTGAACCGTACCCTGGGCTCTCCCCGCCGGTCCACTGCTGCCAGGACGGGAAGCGACTCCAACGTCATCCCGAACGCCTCGGCGACGCCGCTGTGAACGACCCTGCCCTCCGCGACGTTGATTCCGCGGGCAAGGTCCGGATCCTCGCTGCACGCGCGCCGCCATCCGGACCGCGCCAGATGCATCGCGTACGGCAGCGTTGCGTTGGTCAGCGCCAGCGTGGACGTGCGCGGCACTGCGCCGGGGATGTTCGATACCCCGTAGTGGATCACCCCGTCCACCTCGTATACCGGATCCTCGTGGGTCGTCGGCCGGATGGTCTCGACGCATCCCCCCTGGTCCACCGCGACATCGACGATCACCGATCCGGCCCGCATCGTGGCGAGGTCGTCCCGCTTGACCAGGTTCGGCGCTCTTCCACCCGGCACGAGCACCGCCCCGATGACCAGGTCCGAGTCCCTGAGCTGTTTCCGCACGGCGTACCGGGTACTGAACAGGAGGTTGACGTTCGCCGGCATGATGTCGGCCAGTTGCCGCAGCCGCCGCAGGGATATGTCCATGATCGAGACCCGCGCGCCCAGGCCCGCCGCCATCTTCGCCGCCTGCGTTCCCACGACGCCCCCACCCAGCACCAGGACCTTGGCGGGGAGAACGCCCGGCACACCGCCCAGCAGAATCCCCGAACCGCCCGAGGGACGGCCGAGGTACCTGGCGCCTTCCTGCACCGCCATGCGCCCCGCCACCTCGCTCATCGGCGTGAGGAGCGGCAGGTCGCCGTCGTCTGATCCCACGGTTTCGTAGGCGATCGCGATCGCCCCGCTGTCGATCAAGGCCCGCGTCAGCTCCGCCGAAGCGGCAAAGTGGAAATAGGTGAAGACGATCTGTCCCTCGCGGATCCCGGGCCACTCGGAGGCGACCGGCTCCTTCACCTTCATGATCATCCCGGCGCGTGCCCAGACCTCCGCGGCCGTATCGACGATCTCGGCACCCACTCCGGCGTAGAAGTCGTCGGTGAATCCGCTGTGCCGCCCGGCTCCGGCCTGGACCAGGACATCGTTCCCCGCCCTGGTCATGGCTTCAGCGCCGGCCGGGGTCAGCGCGACCCTGTATTCGTTCTGCTTGATCTCGGATGGAACACCAACGACCATTTTCGGAATCCGTTCCGGTGTCATGTCCCGGAGATTCGCGAATAGCCGCGATGCTTCCGGGGCGCTATGCGGTTCAATGCGGGCCGAGGCACAAGGCGTACTGGCGCTCTGGCTCGAAGACCTCCGCGGCCACTCTCAAAATGTCGCAATTGGATACGGAATCGATCCGGCCGGTCAACTCGTCCAGGGTGACAAAGGGCTCGCGGTACAATGCGAAGCCCGCGAGGCGATGCAGCCGGGCGCCGGGGGACTCCTGCGAAAGCATGACCTGGCCCTTGACCTGCTCCTTGACCCTGTCCAGTTCGTCACGAGGGAGGCCTTCGGCGGCAACATGCCGATAGACGCTTCTGATCGCGTCCAGGGCCTCCGGGGCCTTGCCGGGACGGGTCCCCGCGTACACGCCGGAAACGCCGCCCCGGGTGTAGAACGACTGGTAGGAAAACACCGCGTACGCCAACGCCAGCTCCTCCCGGACCCGCTGGAAGAGCCTGGAACTCATTCCCCCGCCCAGGGCCGCTGCCAGCAGGATCAGCGCGTGGCGGTCCCGGTGCGAGTGGCCCGGGGTCGTGCGTCCTAGCACGATGTGCGTCTGGGAGGCCTCGCGCGCCACTCTGTCGATGCCTTCCTCGGGCGTGGGAGGATCCGGGACGCAGGGCGCCTCGCTGCCGGGTTCGATCTCTCCGAACCACTCGTCGGCCAGCCCCAGGAACTCGTCGTGCTCCACGGCGCCCGCGGCTGCCACGACCAGGTTCGCCCCCACGTAGCGGTCCCGGTGCAGCCTGGCCAGGTCGTCGCGCGAGATGGCGGCTACGGAATCACGGGTTCCCAGGATCGACCGGCCGTAGGGATGCCCCCGCCACAGGCGCTCACCGTGGAGTTCGAACACCAGGTCGTCGGGCGTGTCCTCCACCGCCGCGATCTCCTCGCCCACCACCATCTTCTCCTGCTCGAGATCCCGCTCGGCGAGCCGCGGGTCGCGTACCAGGTCCGAAATCACGTCCACCGCCCGCGACAGATGGCTCGCGAGCACGCGAGCTTCGTAGCCGGTGTGTTCCCGCGAGGTGTACGCGTTCAGCGAGCCGCCCACGCTCTCCAGCGACCGCGCGATCTGGCGGCGCGAGCGTGATCCGGTGCCCCGAAAGACCAGGTGTTCCAAAAGGTGGCTGGCACCGGCCTGGCCCGGGCCATCAAGGGCCGCACCCTGCCGTACCCACGCTCCTACGGCGACCGAGCGCACGCCCGGCATGCACTCGGTCAGGACATGCACCCCGTTTCCCAGCCGGTCGCCATGAAAGCTCGCCGCGCCGGGATCGAGTCCCATCCGGCTTCCGCGCCCGGTCCGGGGTCGCTGGCTAGCTGCGGGCTCCGGCCTCTTCCGCGACCGGAGTTCTCTCCTCGGCCGCCGCGGCCTTCTTGGAGAGGCGCATGCGTCCCTTTTCGTCGATGGACAGAAGCTTGACGCGTATGACGTCTCCGCGGTTCACGACGTCCTCCGTCTTCCCGACCCGGTAGTCGGCCAGCTCCGAAATGTGGCACAGTCCCTCGACGCCCGGCATGATTTCAACGAATGCGCCGAACGTCGTCGTGTTCTTGACCGGCCCCTCGTAGATCCTGCCCACCTCCGGCTCCTGCACAATGGCCTCAATCATCTCGCGGGCCCTGGCGCCGGCTTCGGAAGACACGGCGGCAATCTTGACGACGCCGTCGTCGTCCACTTCGATCGTGGCGCCCGATTCGTCCTGTATCGCACGGATGGTCTTGCCCTTGGGACCGATTATGTCACCTATCTTCTCAGGGTTGATCCTGATCGACTCGATCCTCGGCGCATAGTCCGAAAGGTCCTCGCGAGGCGCCGCGATCGCCGCGTCCATGCGGTCGAGTATGTGCATGCGGCCCCGGCGGGCCCGCTCCAGCGCCTCACCCAGCAGTGCGAAGGTCAGCCCCTCGATCTTGATGTCCATCTGTATGGACGTGACACCCTTGCGCGTGCCGGCCACCTTGAAGTCCATGTCTCCGAGCGCATCCTCGAGGCCCAGAATGTCCGTGAGGACGGCTACACGGTCACCCTCGGAGACCAGGCCCATCGCCACGCCCGCGCAAGCGGCCTGCAGCGGGACGCCCGCGTCCATCAGCGAAAGCGACGCGGAGCACACCGACGCCATCGATGACGACCCGTTGGACTCCAGAATGTCGGAGACGATCCGGATCGTGTACGGAAAGTCGTCGTAGTCGGGAAGCAGTGGCTGAATGGCGCGCTCGGCCAGAGCGCCGTGCCCCTTCTCGCGCCGCGACGTCGACCGGATGGGGCGCGCCTCCCCCACCGAGAACGGCGGGAAGTTGTAGTGGAGCATGAACGACTTGGTGATCTGCTCGCTGCTGTCGATCGAGTCGATGCGCTGCTCGTCCCTCGACGTACCCAGGGTCACGACACCGAGTGACTGGGTCTCCCCGCGCGTGAACAGGGCGGAGCCGTGCGTCCGGGGCAGAAGCCCTACTTCGCAGTCGATCGCGCGCACATCGTCCGCGCTCCGGCCATCGGCCCGCAGCCCCTCGTCGAGGATGCGGGCGCGCACACTCTTCTTCTCCAGCGACCGAACGACATCCCGAACGTCCCCGTCCGGTGAGGGGCCATCCGGGTTCTCCTCGGCCAGTCGATCCGAGATGTCCTTCGCGACCGCCGTCAGCGCCGCCAACCGCTCCGTCTTGCCGGTGATTTTCACTGCATCGGCAACACCCGCCGCGGCCTCCTTTTCGACACGGCTGCGAAGCTCCGGGTCCACCTCCTTGGGCTCCCACTCCATCGCGGGCACGCGACGGGGCGCGATGAGTACTTCCTGGATGTCGATCAGCTCCCTGATCGCCTCGTGCGCCACCCTAAGACCCTCGAGGATTTCCGTCTCGGGAACCTGAATGGCTCCCCCCTCCACCATGACGATCGCGCTTGCCGAGCCCGCCACGACGATGTCGACGTCGGCGTACTCGAGTTGCAGGAAGGTGGGATTCACCACCCAGTTGCCCTGGATCCTGCCGATGCGCACCGATGCCACGGGCGTGCGGAAGGGAATGACCGACGTGTTGAGCGCCACCGAGGCGCCGATCAGCGTAAGCACGTCGGCGTCGTTTTCCTGGTCGGCGCTCAGGACCTGGGCGTGGATCTGGGTCTCGTGAAAGAACCCGTTCGGAAAGAGCGGGCGCAGGGTGCGATCCGTCAGCCTGGAGGACAGTACCTCCTTCTCCTGGGGAGCGCCCTCGCGCTTGAAGAAGCCGCCGGGGATCTTCCCGGCCGCGTATGCCTTCTCGCGGTATTCCACGGTGAGCGGGAAAAAGGGGAGATGGGTCGGCCGGTCCTGCACCGTGGCCGTCACCAGTACTACCGTTTCGCCAAACTGGACGAGGCAGGCCCCGTGCGCGAGCCGGGCCATGCGGCCCACCTCGAGGACCAGCCGCCGACCGGCGAACTGTCGTTCGATTCTGTCTGTCATTTTCTCTTCCGGGATTGCCGCAGAGAGCCTGCGGCGAAGGGGGGCTGCAACACTACCGGAGCGCGGCCGCCCGCTCTGGCGCCGCGTCGCGCCGACGGCGGGAGGACGCCTCCACGCGCGCGCCGGTCAATGGCGCAGCCCGAGGTCTTTGATCAATTCGCGGTATCCGTCAAGATCGGTCCGCTTGAGGTACTCGAGGAGCCGTCGGCGGCGACCCACCATCTTCAGGAGGCCGCGGCGGCTGTGATGGTCGTGCTTGTGGGCGTCGAAATGGCTGCGCAGGTGATTGATCCTGGCGGTGAGAAGCGCGACCTGGACCTGGGTACTGCCGGCCCCGTTCTCGTGGGGCTGGTACTTGCCTACGATCTCTTGCTTGTCGATACCCATTCTGTTCCCGTGTCTTCGCTTCCCGTCTCTTCGCCATTTCTCGGACAGCCTTTTAACATAGCCGATGCCCAAAGGGCACACAACCGGCGTTGGTCCCGGCTCGAGAGGGTCGTCCCCGGACATGGAAACCGGACCGGGATTTCAAGCCACCGGTACCGGGAACAAACGCCGCTCGAGGAGCTTGCGGGTGTGCGCCACGTCGCCCCGCATCTGGTCCGCCAGCGCCGCTGCCGAACCGAACGCTGCCACCGGCCGCAGGTATTCGATCATGTCAACGTGGATCGTCCGTTCGTACAGATCGGCGTTGAAATCGAGCACGTGCACCTCGACGGAGGCGCTGGCGCCCGGAAAGGTCGGGCGTTCTCCGATATGGAGCGCGCCCATGAACCTGCCCTGGGGCACGGTGGCGAAACACGCGTAGATGCCCTGGGCGGGAACGAGTTTGTCGGTCCCGGCAACGTGCAGGTTGGCGGTCGGAAACCCGAGATCCCTCCCCCGCCCGTCTCCCTTGACGACCGTGCCGCTCAGGGAGTACGGCCGATCCAGCCAGCGGTTTGCATCCGCCAGCCGCCCCTCGAGGAGCGCGCTGCGAATCGACGATGACGAAACCGCAGCCGGACCGGAATGGACCGCTTTCACGACGTCGAGCTGAAACCCCCGTTCGGCGGCGATGGCGCGGAGCGTATTGACGTCCCCGGACCGTCCTCGCCCAAAGCCGTGATCGTACCCGATGATGAGATGGCTCATCCCCAGCCGCCGCAACAGGACCTCGTCCACGAACCGGCGCGGCGAGAATTCGCGAAGCTCGGGCGTGAACGACAGGAAGACCAGGTAGTCGAGCCGGCTGCATGCGAGGACGGCCTTCTTCTCGTCCGGCGTGGTCAGCAGCGGTGGTGCGGCTTCGGGTCGAACCACCCGTAGCGGATGCGGATCGAAGGTAACCAGGACACTGCGTCCGCCCAGCGCCGACGCCCTCTCCACGATCTCCTCCAGGACCCGCCAATGCCCCCGGTGGACTCCGTCGAACGTCCCCACGGTCACGACGACGGGGCGATCGTCCCGCGGAAGCCCGGAGGGTCCCGACCGAAAAACTGTCACGCCCCGCGTCCCCAGCGCTCGTGGAAGACCTTTCTGGGCCGGAGCATTCCGTCGCGGACCGCGCCGACCGCCACCAGCTGTTCGCCCGGGAGGACAAAGATGGCCGCGCTTCGGTCGGGCGCGTCCCCGCGGATCCGCCTCCCGGCCGCCAACTGCGCCGCCTCCTCGGCACCGACAACTACGCGCGGCAGATGCGACAGGGCGGACACGGCCCCGACCCAGGCCCCCCGCCGCGGCTCTCCCGCCTCCACCGAAGCGAGCGATGCCGCGTGGCGCACATGGAACGACCCGACCCGCGTCCGGCGCAGTTCCGCGAGGTGACACGACGTTCCCAGCCGCCTGCCGAACTCGACCGACAGCGACCGCACATATGTGCCGCTGGAGCACACAACCCGGATGTGCACCCGGGGCGGCACATGGTCGAGGATCTCGAAGCTGCCGAGCGTGATCTCCCGGGGACTGAGCGTCACGCGCTCACCCCGCCGCGCGCGCCGGTGGGCCGGTACTCCGTCCACCTTCACCGCCGAGTATACGGGTGGCACCTGGTTCAGCCGGCCGACCATTCCGGCCGCGGCCGCCTCCAGCTGCCCCCGGTTCAACGAGGTCCAGTTGTCGTCTTCGGCGATCCGCACGCCGTCGCGGTCCTGTGAATCGGTGGCCACACCGAGCCGGGCGGTCGCCCGGTAGGTCTTGTCGAACCCCACGAGGTACTCGAGCAGCCGGGTCGCCTTCCCCACCGCGAGCACGAGAAGCCCGGTGGCAAAGGGATCGAGCGTTCCCGCATGCCCCACCTTTCGCACACCCAGTCCCCGGCGCGCCGCTGCGACCACGTCGTGGGACGTGACCCCGGCCGGCTTGTCCACCAGAAGGAAACGCAGGGCATCCGGCTCAGCCTTCAAGGATCGTCCGCCCCGCCGCCGGGAGGCATCACATCGCGCAGTATGGCTTCGATTCGCCGACCGTCCTCGATCGTCGTATCACGCTGAAACCGCAGTTCGGGCATTCGCCGGATCCTGAGTTCACGTCCGAGCACCGAACGCAGAAACGGTGCCGCCCGCCCGAGCGCCGCCAGGGTGCGGTCCTGTTGATCCCGCGAGCCGTGGAGTTCAACATGGACGCGGGCCAGCCACAGATCCTCGGTCACATCCACCCCGGTAACCGTCAGGGACCCGACGTCGGGATCGCGAAGCTGGTACTGGATCCTGGTCGACAGTTCCCGGCGAAGCTGCTCCCCCAGGCGCGAAAGACGCCGCCCGGACATCAGTACCGTTCGGTGGAGTTGGCGACCACCACCGCTCCGCGCGCCCCGGCCACGCGCCGGTCGACCGACTCCAGGATCGAATCGGCCTGGGCGGCGTGCGCCGCGAGGAACGCCACCGAGACCCGGGCTCGATTGCGCGCGTCCTGAAGTCCCGACTCGACGACCGACACGTTCATCCGCGCGAGTCTGTCCTTGAGCGAGCGCAGGACGGACCGTTTCTGCTTAAGCGAGGCCGACCCCGGCATGGACAGGTCCCAGGTAGCCACGGTGACGACCACCGAGGGCCGCGGAGCCGGTGCGGTACGGGGTTCGCTCAACCCCGCTCGGCGCCCGCCAGGGTGCGGGCAACCTCCTGCACCTGGTAGGTCTCCACGACGTCGCCCACCTTCAGATCGTTGAAGTTCGCGATGCCGATCCCGCATTCGAAGCCTTCCTTCACCTCCCGGACGTCCTCCTTGAAGCGCCTGAGCGACCCGATCTCACCGTCGTAGATCACAACGCCGTCGCGGATGACGCGGGCGAGGCCTCCCCGCTGCACCACGCCCTCCATGATGTAGCTTCCGGCAATGGTGCCGACGCCGCGGATCTTGAAGATGACCCGGGCTTCCGCCGCCCCGACGACGCTCTCGCGCCGCTCGGGTGCCAGCAGCCCCTCGAGCGCGGCCCTGACATCGTCCACCGCCTCGTAGATCACGTCGTAGACCTGGATGTCGACGGCTTCGCGCGACGAAGCCTGGCGTGCGAGTGCGTCCGGGCGGACACGGAAGCCGACGACGACCGCCCCGGCGGCGAGCGCGAGCATGACGTCGGACTCGTTGACCGCCCCGACGCCGCGATGGATGATCTCCACCTGCACCTCCTGCGTCGACAACTGCTCCAGCGCGTCGCACAGCGCCTGGACGGACCCGTCCACGTCGCCCTTGACGACCAGGCGCAGCGTGCCGACGTCGCCCGCCGCCAGCAGTTGCGTAAAGTCACCGAGCTTGATGCCCCGCTGCTTGATCCGCAGCTGCTTCTCCCGGTCGAGCCGCTGCCGGTTGCCGGCGATGGAGGCCGCCTTGTCAGCTCCCATCACCTGGAGCACATCACCGGCCTGGGGCACTCCGGCCACGCCGAGTATCTGTACCGGAATACCCGGACCCACGGCGTCGACCCCGTGGCCGCGTTCGTCAAGCAGCGCCCGCACGCGCCCGTCGTGCAGCCCTACTACGAAGCTGTCCCCGACACGCAGCGTACCGCTCTGCACGAGAATCGTCGCTACGGGTCCCTTGCCTATGTCCAGTTCGGCCTCGACCACCGCGCCCACGGCGTCGCGGGCCGGGTTCGCCTGGAGTTCGAGGATCTCGGCCTGAAGGAGGACCTTTTCCAGCAGGTCGTCCATGCCCTCGCCCGTCTTGGCGGACACCTCGGCAACCAGTGTCTCCCCACCGAAGTCCTCGACCGTAACCCCGTGTTGCAGCAGGTCCTGCCGGACCTTGTCGGCATTCGCGGTGGGCAGGTCGATCTTGTTGATGGCGACCACCATGGGCACGCCGGCGGTCTTCGCGTGGCTGATCGCCTCGACGGTCTGCGGCATCACCGCATCATCGGCTGCAACGACGAGAACCACCAGGTCCGTGACGTCCGCGCCACGCGCGCGCATGGCTGTGAATGCGGCGTGCCCGGGTGTGTCGAGGAACGAGATGGTGCGGGCGTCGTCAAGTTCGACGTGATACGCGCCGATGTGCTGGGTGATGCCTCCGGCCTCGCCGGCCACGACGTTGGTATCGCGGATCCAGTCGAGAAGCTTGGTCTTCCCGTGGTCCACGTGTCCCATGACGGTCACAACCGGCGGACGCGGCCGCAGATCCGCGGGATCGTCCTGCTCGTCCTGCTCGTCCGACGGGGGCAGGTAGTCGGTCTCGCGAACCGCGGCAAAGCCGAACCCTTCGAGCAGCAATTCGATCTGATCGAAATCGAGCCTCTGATTGATGGTGACCATCAGGCTCATGTTCTTGAACGCCCACCCGATGATCTCGGTCGGGGAGACATCCATGAGCTCCGCCAGCTCGGCGACGGTGAGGAATTCGTTGACGCGCACGGTTCGGGCCTCGACGGACCTGGCTTCGGCGGCGCGCTCCTCGGCCGCGACCCGCTCCTCCTTGGCCGCGGCCACCGCGCCCTTCCCCTTCTTGCGCTTCCTCTTGCCACCCTTGATCTCGGCCATGACGCGCTGGATGTTCTGCCTCGCCACGTCGCGGTCGGTGCCCTTGCGGCGGCGACCCTTCTTCCGCGCCCTCTTGCGGCGGCCGTCCGACGTATAGCCTTCTGCCTGGATCCGCACGCGGCCGCCGGGGCCTGCGCTTGCGGCGGGCTCGGGTTTGCCAGACACGGAAGGTTGAGCAGCACCAGGGCGGTCTCTTGCGCTGGTCGGCTTGAAGCCCGTGCGGGCTGCAACCGGCGGTTCGGGCCGGGGAAGCGCGGCGTCGTGGTCCGCGGCGGCGTCCGTTCCGTCCAGCCGTGAAGGCTCGGGTGCGGATTCGGGAAGCTCCGATACCGCCAGCTCGGCTTCGTCGGCCTGACCCTCGGGGGTCGGAGCCGCCGGGGCATCGTCCGCGGGAGCTGAATCGGCCGCGGCGGCCAGCTCGTCGGGGGACGGCGCCTCGGGCACCTGGACCTCCGGGCCTTCCGCGGTCGGCACGGCCTCGGCCTCGCGGGACTCGGCCGGCCCCACCGGTTCGGTCGTGGATGCCTCCGGAGCGGTCGCAGCTTCCTGTGCGGAAGCCGGGGCAGCCCCATCGGCGGCCGTCTCGTCGGCGGCAACCGTGTCCTCCGGTGCCTCCGCAACCGCCGTCTCCGGTTCTACCGTGACTCGGCGGCGCGACGGTACCCGCCGACGGCGGCGGCTCACCGGTCTCCGGGCCTTGACCGCAGCCGTCATCACGTCGGAGGCGTCGCCGTGACCCGCCCTGCGCTCGCGTTCCAGGCGGGTGCGTATCAGGGCTACGTCAACGTCTCTGATCGGGGCGTCGGTGTGTCCTACCCGCACGCCGGACTCCCGCAGAAACCTCAGGAGCACATCGGCATTGACCTTGAGGTCCGTCGCCAGTTCCTTCACCCGCATCAGGCCAGCCCACCCCCTCCGCTCAATGGCTCCTCGCCGGAACGGGCGGACTCGGAGTCGACCACGGTCAGGTCTTCGATCAGGGCAAGGAGCCGCGCTGCCGCGTCCTCCGTCACCCCGTCGACGGCCAGGAAGTCGGCGCGATCCAGGTCGATGATGTCGAGGAAGCTGTCGTAGCCGGCCGACGCCAGCGCATTCAGCGTTGACGCGTCCAGCGAAAGCTCGCTCAGCGGGAAGTCGGCCGTTTCGTAGGAATCCGCCTCTTCCTCCACGAACAGCGACATGTCGGCGCCGCGTTCCAGCCACTCGCGCGAGCCGTAGAGATCGATCTGCCATCCGATCAGCTGAGATGCCAGGCGCACGTTCTGCCCGTTCCGGCCGATCGCAAGCGAGAGCTGGTCCTCGTCGACGATCGCCGTGACGACCTGCCGCGCGGAATCCGAGACGACCTTGGCCACGCGGGCCGGCGCCAGAGCCCGCCGCGCGAAGATCTCCGGATCCGGATGCCAGGGTACGATGTCGATCCGCTCGCCACCCAATTCCGAGACCACGGCCTGCACCCGTGAGCCCTTGAGCCCCACGCAGGCACCCACGGGATCGATGGACTCATCGCGGCTGTGCACCGCGATCTTGGTCCGGCCTCCGACCTCCCGGGTCAGCTCCTTGATCTCGACGATCCCCTGCTGGATTTCGGGCACCTCCAGGTTGAACAGGGCGGCGACGAAAAGCGGGTCCGAGCGCGAGAAGATCAGCCGGGGGCCCTTTGGAGTCTCGTCGACCTTCTTGAGCACGGCCCGGATGGATTCACCCTGGCGGAAGCGTTCGCGGGGGTTCTGCTCCTTCCACGGAATGATCGCCTCCGCCTCTCTTGTGCGGTTCAGCAGCAGGACGATCTTGCCCCGCTCGATCTGCTGCACCTCACCGGAGAGCAGGTCGCCGACCCGATCGGCGTACTCGTCCCGGATACGCTGGCGCTCGCCCTCGCGGACCAGCTGCACGATGCGCTGTTTGGCCGCCATGACGGCATTGCGCCCGAACTCGGAGAAGTCCACCGGGATCTCCATGACGTCGCCGATCTCGTAGGTGGGATCGTCCCAGCGGGCTTCCTCGACGGAGATCTCCGACGACTCGTCCTCGACCGTTGCGACCACCCGCTTCAGCACCAGCATGTCGATCTCGCCGGTACGCTGGTCCACATCGATCTCGGTGTCGACGTTCGCGCCGAATATGCGCGCCAGACCGGCGTGGATGGCCTCCTTGACCAGCACGTCCACCTCGTCGGGATCCAGGTCCTTTGCCTTGGCGATCGCGCCGACCGCCTGACCGATCAGAGAGGAGTCCGTCATCGTGCATTCCATTCATGGATCAGGCGCGCTTTCGCAACGCGTGAACGCGGAACCTCGACGTCGTGGCCGCCGCTCAGCCGCATCAGGATCGACCCGGCACTTTCATCACCACCGGCAAGACCGAGCAGGGTCCCCTCGATTCGCGAAGCGCCATCCGCAAGCGGTTCGGTTCCCTGCACGGCGATCTTCCGTCCTCGAAACCGGCGAAAATCCCGGGCGCGCGTGAGGGGACGCTCGAGGCCCGGCGACGACACCTCCAGCACGTAGCGATCGGGTATCCTGACATCCGAGTCGAGCCAGGTTTCCATCCCGCGGCTGACGGCCGTGCAATCCCCGAGGGAGACGGGCCGGTCCAGGGCGGAACGTTCCACGCGAAGCCTGATGACCGGACGATGAGCGTGCCCCGCCCACTCGACCTGTACCAGATCGTAGCCCAGGCGAAAAAGGCGCTCTTCGAACTCCCGCTGGAGCTCGGCCCGGCTTGCGTTCACGTCGGTCACCCTTTCATCAATGGACAAAAAAAGCGGGGGATGCCATCTCCCCCACTTGGAAAGGCCGCAGCGGCCCGTCAGCCACCAAGGTATTATAGCTGTGACGGAGTTCGCCGGTCAATCACGACGTTCGATGCGTGCGCCGAGGGCTCTGAGACGCTGGTCGATCCTCTCGTAGCCCCGTTCAATTTGACCTACGTTGCGGATCCTGCTATGGCCGGTTGCGCCCAGCGCGGCAATCAGGATCGCCATGCCGGCACGGATGTCCGGGCTCTCCAGACGGGTGCCCCGCAGTTGCGAGGGGCCGACGACGACCACGCGATGCGGGTCGCACAGCACGATGCGCGCGCCCATCGAAACCAGCTTGTCGGTAAAGAACATGCGCGATTCGAACATCTTCTCGTGAATCAGGATGGTTCCGCGTGCCTGCGTGGCCGCGACGACCGCGATCGACGTGAGATCCGCCGGAAACGCGGGCCACGGGCCGTCGTCCACCTTCGGCAGGTGACCGAAGGCGTCCATCCGGATGACCGGTTCCTCGCGCCCGTCGACGATCAGGTCGCGTCCATCCACCCGGCACTCGATTCCGAGTCGCCGGAAACCGATGAGGACGGAATCGAGATGCTCCAACGGCGCATCCTCGATCACCAGCCTGCTCCTCGTGGCGGCGGCAAGACCGATGAACGACCCCGTCTCCACGTGGTCCGCGCCAATCGTGTATTCGGCACTCCCCAGCGATGACGCGCCGCGAATGACCAGATTGGACGTCCCGATGCCGGATATCCTCGCGCCCATCGCATTCAGAAGATGGCACAGGTCCTGTACATGGGGCTCGGCCGCCGCGTTCCTTATGACCGTCTCGCCCTCGGCCAGGGAGGCCGCCATGATGGCGTTCTCGGTCGCGGTCACCGAGGGCTCGTCGAGGAACATGTCGGCGCCGGCAAGGGAGCGGGCGCGGAGATCGAGGCCGGAAGAGGTCTCGACCTCCGCCCCGAGCGCTCGGAATGCAAGCAGGTGCGTGTCGAGACGGCGGCGCCCGATGACGTCGCCGCCCGGCGGGGGTAGCGACAGCGAGCCGAAGCGCGCGAGCAGGGGTCCGGCCAACAGAATCGATGCGCGGATGCGTTCTGCCAGAGCGGGATCGAGTTCGCCGGCAGTTGCGTTGGCGGCATCGACCCTGACTTCGTTGGCCCCGGTCCACGCGACGTCGGCACCCAGCGAATCCATGATTTCCAGCAGGGTGGCGACGTCACGGATGCGGGGGACGTTGCGAACGGTGACGGGCTCGGCGCACATCATGGTCGCGGCAAGCACCGGGAGGGCCGCGTTCTTGTTCCCGCCGGGACGGATGGTCCCGCCCAGTTCCCGTCCGCCGGTCACGATGAATGATGGCATGGGTGGAAGATACCGCTGGATCGGTTTCCGCTGAAGGCCCATATTTGGCCGGGACCCGCAGCGACTTCATCCGGTGGCCACGCAATGTCATTGCACCTCGCACCAGCATTTCAGGACACGACGGTCGTCACGCTCGCCAGGGACGGGATCGGCATGGTTTCGGCGTGGATGACCGTCGGCATAGGTGTGGCTTTCGTGGCCATTCTGATCGTTCTCCTCCTCGTTCTCTCCGAACTGCGGCTTCTTTCCCGTACCTGGGCCACGTTCCTCGACACGACCGCCGAGCGGGCCGTCCCCCTGGTGGAGCACGCCAACAGCGCTGCGCGCAACCTGGACCGAATCACCGAGGTCGTGCGCTCCGAGGTAGACCGCTTCGATGGCGCCGTCGGCGAGGTGGCGGATGACCTCGGCCGGGCGTCAGCCGAGGTGAAGCGGCGCGTCGCAGACCTTTCGGCCCTGCTCGACCTTGCCCAGTCCGAGGCCGAGGATGCGGTGCTGGACGCAGCTGCCGCCGTCAGAATGCTGCGGCAGGGTACCGCGCTGCTGCGTGGCCGGGGCACGCCGGCGGACGATGGCGCCGAAACACCTCCCGCCGGCGGCGACGACTCCTGACCTGGCAGAGCCCCCCCGAGCGGCGAGGCGTCGGGCCGGCAACGCGCTGGAGCTAGAAGTAGTCCCGTTCGAGGGCGGCGTAGCGCACAAGCAGCTTCTTCCTTCCGGCGGTGTCGAAGTCGACGGTCACCCTGAGATCCCGTCCAAACCCCGACAACTCGGCAATGGTGCCGGAACCGAAGGTCTGGTGAAGGACACGTTCGCCCTTCACATACCGTGGGCGGTCCTGGTTGAACCCCGGCTCCGCGTCGTCGCTGTCCCGCGGCACGGTTCGTTCCGTCCTCCGCCCGCGCCGCGGCCGATCGGCCCAGTCCCAGCGCACACGCTGCGTGACCTTGTGGTCGAGACTGTCCTCCAGAACGTCCAGGAAGGACGAAAGCGTCCCGTGGAGAACTTCTCCCGCCCGGCGGCGGCGCCGGGCGTGGGTCAGGTACAGCCTGTCCCGTGCGCGTGTGACACCCACGTATAGAAGCCGCCGTTCCTCCTCGAGCGATTTCGCGTCGTCGTACGCCCGTGACAGGGGGAATAATCCCTCCTCCATGCCGGCGATGAAGACCACGGGGAATTCAAGCCCCTTGGCGCTGTGAATGGTCATGAGTGTCACCGCGTCGGCCGCGGAATCGTGACGGTCGACGTCGGTGACCAGCGCCACATGCTGAAGAAACAGGTCGAGATCGGCAAACCCGTCCATCTCGCCGTCCTCGGCATCGAGAACCAGCCCGGCGTCGAAGTCATGGGCCGCGGCGACGAGCTCGCGGACATTCTCCGCACGGTCTTCTCCATCCGGCCCCTCCCCGCGCAGGAGCATGAGGATATCCAGCTCTTCGATCAGTTCTTCCAGGACCTCGCCGGCCGTCCGCTGTGCCGCGAGCGCGGTTTGCCTGCGAATCAATTCGGCAAACGCGAGGAGACCGCGGCGGGCGCCCGGGGTCAAGTCCCGGATCTCGTCGGCCCGGGCGGCGGCTTCGAGCAGATCGAGCCTCGCTTCGCGCGCGAAAGCGGACAGATGCGCCAGACTGGTCGCGCCGATCCCTCGACGTGGGTAGTTCACCACGCGATCGAATGCGTCCATGTCGCGCGGGTTGCCGGCCAGACGGAGGTAGGCCAGCACATCCTGAATCTCGCGGCGCTCATAGAACCGCACGCCGCCGACGATCTGGTATGGCAGTCCGCGCCGCCTGAAGCGATCCTCGAGGGCGCGGGACTGGGCGTTGGTGCGGTACAGCACCGCGAAGTGGCGGTGATCGTAGTCGGGGTCGGCAAGCATGAGGCGCTCGATTTCGTCGACGATCCACCGCGCTTCGTCGCTCTCGTCCCGTGCCTCCAAGCAGATGACGGGCGCCCCACCCCGTCGCTCCGTGCGGAGCGTCTTCCGCTTTCGCTCGGAGTTCTCGCTGATCACCGCATTGGCGGCGTCCAGGATCACGGACGTCGAACGGTAGTTCCGCTCCAGGCGCACGACCTTCGCGTCCGGAAAGCTGTGTTCGAAGTCGAGGATATTGCGGAGGTCCGCTCCGCGCCAACCGTAGATGCTCTGGTCGTCGTCGCCCACGACCATGAGGTTGCCGTGCGCCGATGCCAGGAGTTCCAGGAATCGGAACTGGGCGTGGTTGGTGTCCTGGTATTCGTCGACAAGGATGAAGGCGAAGCGCTCCCGGTAGCGGCGGAGGAGATCGGGATCGCCCTCGAGAAGGCGTACGGGAAGCACCAGCAGGTCGTCGAAGTCCATGGCGTCCTGAGTGCGCAGGGCCTCCTGGTAGGCGGGATAGACGAGCGCGACGCGCCGCATGAACAAATCCCCGCCGTCGCCGTATTCCGCGGCAAACCGCTGCGCCCCGATCAGCTGGTTCTTGGCTTCCGAAATCCGCTCCCGGATCGATCTCGGGGACCACCGCAGCGGGTTCACGTCCACGCTCTTCTGGGCCTTCTTCACCTCGCGCAGCGACTGCTCGGCGTCCCTGATGGTGAACGCTCGCGTCCAGCCGATTCCGGGGGCGTGGCGACGGAGGAGGCGGGCTCCGATGGCGTGAAAGGTCCCTATCCAGAGTCCGCGCGGCTCAGTGCCCAGCATCGCGATGACGCGATCACGCATTTCGCCGGCCGCCTTGTTGGTGAATGTGACGGCCATGATGCGGTCCGGTGGAACCCCATGCTTCAGGATCAGATGGCACACCCGCGTTGTGAGAACCCGGGTCTTGCCCGATCCTGCGCCGGCCAGCACCAGGCCCGGACCCTCGAAGTGCTCGACTGCCTGCCGCTGTTCGGGGTTCAGATCGGGTGCGACGAACGCCGGTTCCCGCGATCGGGTTCCGCCAGAGCGTGCAATCAACGGCCCGCAGTCCTCACTCACGGGGCGCCGCGCCGTGGCGGATCCTCGCCACGACCGCGGTGACCGCGCGTCTCCGGCGCTCGCGGAAGCCGTGCCTGAAACGTCACGCCACGTTCGCCGCGGTCCACCAGCTCCAGCTTTCCACGGTGAACGCCTTCGACGATTCGTCGCGTCAGCGTCAATCCGACGCCCCAGCCACCGGATTTGGTCGTCACACCCGGGTCGAACAACCGGTCGCGGATCTCGAACGGCACGCCCGGGCCCGTGTCCCTGATCTGGAGTACGACCCACCTCTCCTCGGCGGACCGGGCGGAAAGGGTGATCGAGCCTCCCGTGCCCGCCATCGCGTCCAGCGCGTTCTTCACGACGTTTTCCAGGGCCCACGCCAGGAGAACCTCGTGTCCGAGAATGTCGGGCAGGTCGTCGGGAACCTGGACGTGCAACGCCACGCCGGGGCCCAGGCGAGGCAGGCGCGCCTCCATGTAGGTGCGCAGCTCCGCGATCACATCCCGGAGGGAAACACGTCTCAGTTCAGGATCCCTGCCAATGAGTTCGAAGCGCCGGCTGACCCGCTCAAGGCGTACGAGGTCCTCGCCGATGGCCGCGGCGATCTCGAGCTGGCGCATGTCACCGGGACGCTCGGTCGGGGACAGCCCCAGCACCTCCACCCAACCCTGCAGTGAACTGATCGGCGTGCCCAGCTGGTGGGCGAGTTCGCGTGCCATCGCCGTCCACGCCTGTTCGGCGGCAGCGCGACGCTGGTACCGGAAGACGGTGACCGCCAGCAGCACCGTGAGCAGCAGGCCCGACGCCCACAGGAAGGGCATCCACTGGAGCCGCGCGGCTTCGGGCGTAATGCCGTAGTGGACGAGCTGGCTCGTCGGGTCGCCCACCGGGGGGTTGCGGGCATCGAGTTCGTCGGCATAGCGGAGTATGCGCTCCACCTCGTCGGCGGTAGGGGGGTCCGTGATCTCGAACGGCAGGTTGGCCGAGGTGTTGTATTGGCGGCCCGGTTCCGATGTGACGACGAAGGGAACCCCGAGCGCCACGAGTTCGCGCTGAAGGTTGGTGAGAGCCGCCAGTTCGGCCCCCGTCTCCTGGCTCGTCAATCCCCGCTGCACCTGGGCGTAGATTCGCGTGAAGGTCTCCGCGTCGGCCTGGCGGGAGCGCACGATCTCCGCGGTGTACACCAGGTACCAGACCAGCAGGGCGACGAAGAGAAGGGCCAGCGCGATCGGCCAGGTTCGGGCCCTGGCTCCGGCGGTTCCCCTGGTAAGACCTCTTCGCCTGATCATCCGATCTCTGTTCGTGTGGGCTGGCGCCGTCCCGTCGGTGCTACTCCGCGGGTCGGATCTCCATGAATCCGACGACCGGAGCAAGAACTTCCGGAAGCCGGATCGAACCGTCCGGCTGCTGATACGTCTCGAGCAGCGCGACCATCAGCCTCGGCAGCGCCAGCGCCGAGCCGTTGAGCGTGTGCACGAATTCGGTTCCCGAGCCCTGTGCCCGTCGAAACCTGATGTTCGCGCGGCGCGCCTGAAAGCCGCTGAAGGTGGAGCAGCTCGAGACCTCCAGCCATTGGCCGACGCCCGGAGCCCAGACCTCCAGATCGTAGGTGAGGGAAGCCGAGAATCCGAGATCTCCGGCGGCGAGCAGGACGACTCTGTACGACAGGCCCAGGAGTTCCAGCACTCTGGCCGCTTCTCCGGTGAGCTCATCAAGCGCTGCCGGTCCCGCCTCGGGCGTCTCGAAACGAACCAGCTCGACCTTGTCGAACTGGTGGACCCTCAGCATCCCCCTCGTGTCCTTCCCGGCCGCTCCCGCCTCCCTGCGGAAGCAGGGTGAATACGCCACGTACTTTCGCGGCAGCGAATCACCGCGGAGGATCTCGCCCCGGTGCAGGTTGGTGACCGGGACTTCCGCCGTGGGAATCAGCCACAGACCGTCGCGGCGCGTCACATACGACTCCTCCGCGAACTTCGGAAGCTGGCCCGTCCCGGTCATTGCGTCCTGCTTGACCAGATAGGGGACCCGCAGTTCACGGTATCCGTGTTCGACCGCGTGAAGTTCGATCATCCAGTCGATCAGGCGCCGTTGCAATGCGGCTCCGCGGCCCTGCAGGACGTAGAAGCCGGATCCCGAAACCCTGCCGCCCGCGGCAAGATCCAGGATGCCCAGCGAGGAGCCCAACTCCCAATGCGGCTTCGCACCGAAGGGGAGCGTTGCCGGCTGGCCCCAACTCCGCACGATCCGATTACACTCCACGCCGCCCTCGGGCACGCTGGCGTCCGGAAGATTCGGAAGGACCGCCAGTTCGTCGGCGATCCAGTCGTCGGCCTCGGCCACCACCGCGTCCAATTCGCCGATGCGCGCGCCGACTTCGCGCATTCGTGCAATCTCGCCCGACGCATCGCCGCCCTTGCGCTTCGCCTCGCCGATCCGTTTCGAGACCCTGTTTCGCAGGGACTTGAGCTCGTTGACCTCTCCGAGAGCCTCGCGCCGTCCCCGGTCGCGTGCGAGAAGCGCGGCGACCGATTCGGAGGCGTTCGCCAAGCCCCGGCGCGCGAGGGCGGCGGTCGCGCCGTCCGGGTCGCGGCGCAGTCGCCTGATGTCCAGCATCGCAGTCGCTATTCGTCGCCGTGGAGACCGCTGTGAGAACGGCTCCAGACTAGTCGGGGGGAATCAGGTCGCGGCTGTTGCAGATGCGGCTCATGTCGAACTGGAACCGCACCGTCCCGGCGGCGACGTCGGTACTGAGCGGCTCGATCTTGCCGTAGTAGTTGCAGATCGTGCCGAAGGTGCCACGATGCCGTCTCGTGCGGATCACGTAGATCCGCCCGGTGACGATCGGCACGGGGACATCCGACACGTAGCGGGCGGTATCTTCCGGAGCCTCGATCGCCGAAGCGAAGGACTCTCCCTCCAGTACCGCAAGCGCCGCTTCGGACGGAATCCCCAACGCGGCCGCCGGCAGCCACACCAATTCCCCCTCGCGCCTGTCCACCGCGATGTCCCAGTCATCTCCGGTCGTCGGCGCTTCGATCCGCACGGCGCGCCGCAGATGGAAGTCGAAGCCGGAGACCAGGTTGGGCTCCGGGAGGGACAATGCGTAGAGCCGCACCGTGTCGGGATCCTCGACCCAGCGAATCAGAAAGGGGTTGTCGTCGCATGCCACGAGAACACCGGCGGCGCCGAGTACCACGAGGCCCAGATTACGCATCTTCATGCGTGAATTCTACCCGGCGAGGTTCCGGAGTCAACTCCGATGCGTGCGTCCGTTCGTTGACTTCCTACCGTCCCGTGACTAGGTTCGGCGGCCTTGGGCGAGTCCTTGACACGGCTCCCGGATGCGGGAGATTCCCGGCCCCGTTGCCTGAAGGATCACGTGACCTCGAACACCTCCGTCTGGGTAACCGTCCTGGCCGGCGGTGCCGGCACACGGTTCTGGCCCCTGAGCACCTCGCTGCGCCCCAAGCAGCTCTTGAACCTGATCGGACGGCGGCCCCTCATCGCGGACACGCTCGAACGCGTGCGAGGGCTCGCGCCACCCGGCAACATCCGGGTGCTGACCGGCGCACACCTCGCGGAGCCGATCCGCCGCGCCACGGGCCTCGGCGACGAGTGCATCCTCGTCGAAACCCGCGCACGGGGGACGGCACCCGCGCTGGCCCGCGCGGCCTGGGAGATCGCGCGCTCGGATCCCGACGGCATCATGATTTCCCTTCATTCCGACCACCTGGTCTCGCCGGAGGCCCGCTTCCGGGAGATTCTCCTGACCGCCGCAGACATCGCGCGGCGGGAAGACCTCCTGGTCACCGTGGCGGTCCCCCCGGACCGTCCCGAAACCGGCTACGGCTACATCAGACCCGGCGAGGCGTTGAGCACGGCTGCGGGGCATACCGCGTACCGGGTCGCCGCCTTCGTTGAAAAGCCCGGTCCCGAGGACGCGGCCCGCTACGTCGCGGACGGCTACCGCTGGAACTCCGGCATCTTCGTGTGGAGGGCTGCGTTCTTTCTCGCCGAGCTCGGGACGCACGCGCCCGAGGTCGCCCGTGCACTGCCCGCGCTCGAGCACGGCGACATCGCCACGTTCTTCGATCGGGTGGAAGGCATCAGCGTGGACGACGCGCTCCTGGAGCGCAGCGCGAGGGTCGCCGCCATCGACGGCACCTTCGATTGGGACGACATCGGCAGCTGGGAGGCGGTCGCCCGCATGCGTCCGCCGGACGCCGACGGCAATGTTCGCGTGGGTGAAGCGCACGTCGCGGGCGGTGAAGGCAACATCGCGTTCGCGGACTCGGGCCGCGTGGTGCTGTTCGGCGCGCAGGACATGCTCGTGGTGCGGACCGACGATATCACGCTGGTGATGCCCAGGTCCGAAGTGGTCCGCCTGAAGGAACACCTGAAGGACCTGCCGGCCCGGTTCACGCGCACGGCCGACGACGGGGGTGCCGGACCGGACTCACCGTAATGCCCCCGCGCCTGCTTCTATACGACGACGCCGTCGCCCGCGAATGGCAGCCGTTTGCCGCGACCCGCCCGGTCGGCGAACTCCTGTTCGGCACAGAGACGCTACGCGCACGCGCGGAGGCGCGGCTGGGGCTTGTGTGCGATGCCCACGTTGCCGTGGAGTCGCTGCGCCACTTCGACGAGCCCGACGCACCGCCGTGTACGCTCGCCGGGGCCGAGGAGCCACACGGTCACCGCGTCTACCTGTCGAGCAGGTTCGTCCCCGACGAGCAGATCGCCCCGGACTTCGAGGAGCCGACGGTCCTGCTGGGCGAATCCGGTCCGGTCGGCGCCTGGCTGCCCGACGGCCAACGCTTCCCCGCCGCGGCGCTGGCCGGCCGCTGGCCGCGCTGGCCCCGACACCGGATCAAAGGCACGCTGCTCGGCTCGGTGTGGGAGTTGATGGCGTCCAACCCCGGGCGCATCATGGCCGACGCACACCGTTTCCCGGACCATGGCGTTCCCTCGGGCGTGCACCGGCTCGGTACCGGACGCGTCGCGGTTTCCCCCGATTCGGATGTCGAGCCCGGCGTAACTCTGGACACCAGCGCCGGCCCGGTAATCGTGGATTCCGGCGCCCGGGTGCAGGCACCGTGCCGAATCGTCGGGCCCGCATACCTGGGGATCGATTCGGTCCTGCTGGGAGGGGTCGTGGCGCATTCGAGCATAGGGCCGGCGTGCAGGATCCATGGAGAGGTTCGGACAACCGTCATGCTCGGCTTCTCCAACAAGGCGCACGAGGGGTACCTGGGCCATGCGATCGTGGGGAAGTGGGTGAACCTGGGCGCGATGACCACAAACTCGGACCTCAAGAACACCTATCGGTCCGTGAGGGCCAGGGTCGGAAGGCGAACGATCGACACGGGTCTGACGAAGGCAGGGTGTCTGGTGGGCGACCACGTTCGTACCGGGATTGGAACGCTCATCAATACCGGTACGATCATCGGAGCGGGAACAAGCATGTCCGGGGGCGACCTCGTGTCCGGCTGGGTGCCTCCGTTTTCCTGGGGCGTCGGGGGCGCGTGGGCGGAGTACGATATGGAACGGTTCATCGCCACGGCCGCGACGGTCATGGCTCGCAGACGCGTCGAAATGACCGCACGCATGCGCAGGCACTACCACACGGTGTTCGCCGCGACTGCCCCATCCCGGTCGGAACTGGAGCGCTGACGGCGTGCAATTCTCGGTGCTGGGAAGCGGAAGCCGGGGCAACTCGGTGCTCGTGGGCGCCGGCGACACCCGCGTTCTCGTCGACGCGGGCTTCAGCGGACGCGAACTGGCCGCCCGGCTCGCGCTTGTCGGTGTCGACCCCGCCGCCATCGCGGCCATTGTATTGACGCACGAACACGGTGATCACACCCGAGGCGCGGGCGTCTTTGCGCGCGCCCACGGCACCCCGCTGCTGATGACGGAGGGGACCCGTCTCGCGTGCCGGAAGCTGTTTCGCGGAAGCGAGACGATCCGGAGCTACCGCGCCGGGTTTCCGGTCGACGTCGATCGGCTGAGGATCGATCCCTTCATTACGGTCCACGATGCCGCCGACCCCGTGGCGGTCGCCGTAACCGACTCGGCGACTGGCCTTCGGCTCGGCATCGCGACCGACCTGGGCAAGCCCACCGTGCAGGTCCGCCATGCCCTGCGCGGATGCGACGCCTTGATCGTGGAATCAAACCACGACGAGGGAATGCTGTGGTCCGCCGGATACCCGCCCGCGGTCAAGGCGAGGATCGCATCCAGTCACGGTCACCTTTCCAACCGGGCAGCCGCCGACTTCCTGGCGGAGACCTTCGATCCCCGCCTGGCCGTGGTGGTCCTCGCTCACCTGTCGGAAGAGTCGAACACTCCTCGGCTGGCCAGGGCGGCCGCGGCGCGCGTGTTGGCACAAAGGGGCTTCAGGGGATTGGTCGAAGTCGCGCGGCCGGACCGTCCGACCCCGGTATTCGATCTGGCGAAGCTGCGCGAACGAGCCGGGCCACGCCAGCTGTCACTCTTCTGAACCTGCCGCCCCGTGCCCTGCGAGGCGCCATCCGGTGCTCACGGACCGGATCCGGCACCTGGACACTGGCGCTCCTGAACGCTAGCGGTCCGTGGATAAAGCCGTCCGAGCACCGAGAGTGGCGAGGCACCGGGTCGGCAAGGCGCGACGAAAGGCCAGTAGCAGCGCTACGGGCCCGAGGAGCAACGCAGAGCGCGGCCCCGACAAACCAAGATGTATAGTAAACATGACACTATGTAAACTCTACTTTACAGCGTGAGGAATCGCAGCCGCGCGTCCGACCCGGATGCATCGCCGCTCGAATGCCGGGGGGATTTTGTCCACGGGCTGCTAGAGCCCGAAGAAGCGCAGCAAGTCGTTCCCCAGGGCCCAGACCATGATCCCGACGATCACATAGAAGCCGATCTGCCCCCAGCGCACCCGCTGCTTGACCCCCAGCTTCTCCCCGCGCACAAACTCGATGCCGAGAAAGACCATGTGCCCGCCATCAAGTGGCGGTATGGGCAACATGTTGAGGATGGCGAGATTGATGCTGAAGAAGGCCATGAAGCCCAGGAAAGTGCTGAGTCCGCCCGCGGCGGCCGCTCCGGAAAACGCCCAGATCGTGCCGATCGAGCCCACCGACCTCGGCGACTCGTTGAGCGTCACCAGGTTACGCAGAAAGCGGAGGATCGCAGCAGTAACCTCCGTGGTCCGCGCCGCACCGAACGCAACCGCTTCTCCCGGTCCGAGCGACACGGTGCGCAGCGGCGGTGGCTGCTGCTGGATCCCCAGCATGCCACGCCGCTCTCCAGCCCGCTCGCCTTCGACATCATCGAGCACCACGATCCGGGTCAGATTCGCGTCACCGCGCAAGAGCCCGATCTCGACACGTTCCCCCGGACGCGCGCCGAGCTCCCGGGTCATGTCCGCCCAGCTGCTGACCGGGACGCCCGCCACATGGGTCACTCTGTCACCCTGTTCGATCGCGGCGCCCGCCGCGGGCGTTCCCGCCTGGACACTCCCCACCACCGGATCACTCCAGTACCGCAGCGACCCGGCGAGTGCCCGGCGGTCTTCCGCTTCGGTCGGAACGACCACGTCGAAGACGCCCTCCGGGGATTCGGTGACAACGGTCAGCGGGCCCGGCGCACTCTCCTCGAAAGCGCGCTGAATCTCATTCCATGAACCGGGACTGGCTGCGCCGATGCTGACGATCGAAGCCCCCGGGACGATATCGGCCAATGCCTCGGCCCCGGCCGGCAGCGTGCCCTCGTCCACATCCATGACCCGTGTGACGGCCACCTCCTGCAGTCCCCATGCGGCCGCCACCAACGCATACAGGAAGAAGGCAAAGATCATGTTCATGATCACGCCTGCCGAGATCACAACCGCACGCGCCCAGACCGGTTGCGCGTCGAAGTCGCCGGGACCCGGCTTCTTACGGCCTCCGGCGGCACCGCCCTCCAGGTGCTCCAGGACCTCGTCCTCCATCCCCTGCATCTTGACGTAGCCACCCAGTGGGATGGCCGAGAGCACGTACTCCGTGTCGCCCTTTCGAAACCCCCATACGCGCGGACCGAGTCCGATCGAAAAGCGCTGGACCGCGACCCCTACCGATTTCGCGGCCCAGAAATGGCCCAGCTCGTGCACGAAGATCAGCACACCGAGCAGAACCACAACGGCCAGCAGCGTCATCCTCGATTCATCCTTTCGACTTCGCCAGCCGCGCGTCTGCGCGCGGCCTGGTCCGCCCCGAGTACCTCGTCAAGCGTCGTCGCCGCCGTGCCTTGCAATGCCCCCAGCGCGGCCTCGACGACATTCGCAATACCGGTGAAGGTAACCATTCCCTTCAGGAAAGCCTCAACGGCCACCTCGTTCGCCGCGTTGAAGACGGCGGGAGCGGCACCGCCGGCCCGACCCGCATCGACGCCCAGCCGGAAGAGCGGGAAGCGCGCTTCGTCCACGGGCTCGAAGGCCAGGGGCGAAGCCGTGCACGGATCGAAGCTGCGGAGCGCCGGATCCGGCAGCCGTCGGGGCCACGTCAGTGCGTGCAGAATCGGGAGTTCCATGGTGGGCTGACCCATCTGGGACAGCACGGACCCGTCGACGAATTCGACGAACGAATGGACGATCGAGGTCGGATGCACCACCACGTCGATGCGATCATAGGGCAGGCCGTAGAGAAAGTGCGCCTCGATCACCTCGAGCGCCTTGTTCGCGAGCGTCGCCGAATCGATCGTGATCTTGGCGCCCATGTCCCAGGTCGGATGCCGCAGCGCCATCGCCGCGTCCGCCCGGTGCAGGTCTTCCGCGGACATTTTGCGAAACGGGCCCCCGCTCGCCGTCAGGATGAGGCGTTGAATCTCTTCCCGGCGGGCTGAGCCGACACACTGCAGGATCGCGGAATGCTCGCTGTCCACGGGAACCAGTTCACCCCCACCCCGCTCGGCCGCGCGAAGTACGAGGTCGCCCGCCGCCACGAGCGACTCCTTGTTGGCGAGGGCGCATCGCTTCCCGGCTTCAAGGGCGGCGATGGTGGGACGCAGGCCTGCCGCACCAACGACCGCGTTCACCACGATGTCGATGTCCCCGAGCCGGGCGAGTTCCACGATGTGGCCGGCGCCGCCGAGCCACCCCGCCGCCACAAGATCCGGGCGCTCCTCCAGGGCCCCCGGATCCGCCACCGCCACATGCCTCGCCCCGAATTCGGCCGCCAACGCTTCCAGCGCGGCGACCGATCGCTGCGCGGACAGCGCGACCACGCTGAACAGCCGGGGATGGCGTCGAATCACGGAAAGTGTAGAGCGACCCACCGAGCCTGTCGCTCCCAGAAGGGCGATACGCTTCACCGACCTGTCATCCGGCCGATTGCGTCAGCAGGAGCATGACGTATGCCAGCGGCAGGCTGAAGAAGAGCGCGTCGAATCGGTCGAGCACGCCTCCATGACCGGGCAACAGCGTCCCCGAGTCCTTAACCCCGGCCTCCCGTTTGAGCAGGGACTCGGCGAGGTCGCCCAGTTGGCCTCCGACGCCCAAGGCAAGTCCGACGAGCGCCCCGATGGCTGGCGACACGGGAAAACTGGCGAGATCGCGCATGACGAGTCCGGCAAGGGCACCGGCCACGACGGCCGCGGCCAGCCCCGCCACCCCACCCTCCACCGTCTTCCCGGGACTGACCCGCGGCGCCATCCTGGTGCGCCCGAAACGCTTCCCAGCGAAGTACGCGGCCGTATCGGAGGCCCAGATCACGACGAGCGGGTACAACACCAGCAGTCGTCCCTCCAGGGGGTCATGGGATTCCGTGGCCAGGGAATCGGGAAGATGGCGCAGCAATACCGCGAAGGCGAGGGTGCCGCCCGTGTAGAGCACCCCCGCGACCGTCGCCGTCACGGACAACAGCGGTGCAGCCTCGGTACTGCGCCGCGACACGGCGACGACCAAGGCCGCCAACACGAGCGCCAGCACCAGTGTGAGGGCGCGATCCGCCCACGCACCGAATGTCGGTTCATACGCGGCCAGGAGCACGAGGATCGACGCCGCGGGAATGCCAAGCCAGCCGATGGGACGCCCGCCCGCAGCCGTGGTGAGTGCCTGGAACTCCAGTGCGGCCACGCCCGCCAGGACGGCCAACAGTCCCCCGAAATACCAGCCGCCGGCATGGATCGCGAGGAGCGCCACCGGGACGCCGACAAGCGCCACCGCGAATCGGGCACGGAGTTCGGCCGACATCATGCGGCAAAGAGCAGGCGGACGTTCATCGGGTGGAGACTCGTCCGAAACGCCGTTCCCGGTGCTGGTAGTCCAGGATGGCTGCGAACAGGTCCTCCCGCGTAAAGTCGGGCCATAGCACCGGGGCGACGTGAAACTCGGTGTAGGCCAGCTGCCAGAGCAGGAAGTTGCTGATCCTGAGCTCTCCCGAGGTGCGAATAAGGAGATCCGGATCCGGAAGCCCGCGCGTGAAGAGCATCTGTTCGACCGTGTCCTCGTCGATCGCCCGCGGGTCGAGGCCCCTGCCGCGCACCTGCTCCGCCAGGCGACGCGCCGCGCGCACGATCTCCTCTCGTCCGCCGTACGAAACCATCAGGTTGAGCCGCAACACGGCCCCACCCCGGGTCGCGTTCTCCATCAGCTCCACAGCTTCTCGCGCCCCGGAGTCGAGACGCGAGACCTCGCCCAGTACCCGGACCTCGACACCGTGGCCGGCGAGCTCTTCGTGCTCGGACTCGGCGTACGCGCAGAGAAGTTGCATGAGCGCATCGATTTCGGACTGCGGGCGCTTCCAGTTTTCGGTGGAAAACGCGAAGAGCGTGAGGATCTCGACTCCTGCCGCGCACGCTCCCTCAACGGCCTCCCGGACCGCCTTCATCCCCTCCCAGTGCCCCGCGTGCCGGGGAAGCCCCCGTCCGGCGGCCCACCTGCCATTGCCATCCATGATGACCGCCACGTGGCGCGGCACGCGCCCATGCGCCCTGATCAGGGACAGCGGGTCAGCCGCCATGGACCGGTTGGAGCGGGAGTGCGCTCGTCGCGTGCCTCAGATCGCCATCACCTCCTTCTCCTTGACGGAAAGAAGGTGATCGATCCTGCCGACGTATTCGTCGGTGAGTTTCTGCACGTCGGCCATGGTGCGGTGCGCTTCGTCCTTGCCCACCTCGTTCGCTCGCAGCCGCGCTTTCACACGTTCGTTCGCCGCTTGCCTCGCACGCCGTATCGACACGCGGCCTTCCTCCGCCATCTTGTGCAGAATCCGAACGTACTGCTTGCGGCGCTCCTCGCTGAGGGGCGGAATCGGCACCCGGATGATGGTGCCGTCATTGGAAGGGTTGAGGCCCAGGCCGGCCGTCAGCACCGCCTTCTCGATCGGCCCGATCAGAGACGGATCAAACGGCTGCACCACCAGCAGGGACGGATCCGGCGCGTTCACCGTGGAGACCTGATTCAGCGGCATCCTGCTGCCATATGCTTCCACCCGCACGGAGTCGAGGATCGAGGGGACAGCCTTGCCCGTGCGTACCGTCTCGAATTCGCGGCGGATCGCCGCCACGGCGGCGTCCATTCTGCTTCTCGCTTCGTCCACCAATGCCACGCCGTGCTCCTTCCACGCGATCCGACAATGATTCCGTGAACTAAGATACCAGCGTTCCGACTCGCCTACCCCGTATCGCCCTGCGGACCGCCCCCTGCGCGTCGAGATTCAGCACGATGATCGGGAGGTCGTTCTCGCGGCAGAGGGATACCGCCGCCGCGTCCATGACCCGCAGATCACGCCTGACGACCTCGTGGTACGAGATTTCCGGGATGAACTCGGCCGCCGGATCGCTGGCGGGATCCGCGCTGTACACGCCCTCGACCTTCGTGGCCTTGATGACCACGTCCGCACCCATCTCGATCGCCCGCAGAACCGCCGCCGTGTCGGTGGAGAAGTAGGGATTCCCGGTACCTCCGGCGAAGATGACGATTCTTCCCTTTTCCATGTGCCGCAGCGCCCTGCGCCGGATGTACGGCTCGGCCAGCTGCGGCATCCGGATCGCCGTCATGACGCGGGTCTCGACCTCCCTCTTTTCGAGCAGATCCTGGACCGCCAGCGCATTCATGATCGTGGCGAGCATCCCCATGTAGTCCGCGGAAACCCTGTCCATTCCGCGCTGACTCGCGATGGCGCCGCGCACGATGTTGCCGCCTCCGATGACCAGACCGAGCGATACGCCGAGACCGCGAATCGTCCGGATCTCGTCGGCAATGCCCTCGACGGTCTTCGGGTCGATGCCAAAGCCGCGGGGTCCCGCAAGTGCTTCGCCCGAGAGCTTCAGGAGTACGCGGCCGTAACCCGAACTCCTCCTGTCGCTCACGCCGCGGATACCGGTCGACTCGCGTACCGGAAGCCCGGCCGGCGCACGATCCGCGACGCCCCCATCAAAGCCCTATCCTCCGATCCTGAAGCGCGCAAAGCGGGCCACTCGGACGTTCTCGCCGGTTTTTGCGGACGTCTCGGTGATCAGTTCACCGACGCTCTTGTCAGGGTCCTTGACGAAGGCCTGTTCCAGGAGAACGCTCTGCCTGTAGAACTTGGCCATCTTGCCCTCCACGATTCGATCGCGAATGTGTTCGGGCTTGCCTTCGCGGGCCACCTGATCGGCAAAGATCTTCCGCTCCCGCTCGACGACGGCCGAATCGACATCCTCGGTCGCGACGGCCAACGGATCGGACGCGGCCACATGCATCGCGACATCCCGCGCGAGCGTCCTGAATTCGTCGGTGTTGGCCACAAAGTCGGTCTCGCAGTTGAGTTCCACCAGGACGCCGATGCGGCCGCCATGGTGAATGTAGCTGGCCACCACCCCTTCGTTGACCGCGCGATCGGCCCGCCTGGCGGCCTTCGCTTCCCCCTTGCTCCGCAGCAGGTCGATGGCGGCCTCGATATCGGCGCCGGTTTCCTGCAGCGCGCGCTTGCAGTCCATCATCCCCGCTCCGGTCCGGTCGCGGAGTTCCTTTACCAGTTTCGCGGCAATCGTCATTTCCGGGTCTTCCTGGATCAGCGTCACGGACCGTGCGGTGCAACGCTCCTGTGAGAGAACCTCAGCCGCTCTCGTTCCCGGCGTCCCCGGGTTTGGACCCCGCGTCGCCGTCGCCGGATTTTCGCACCTGCGCGATGGCCTCGGGGCGCGGACGCCGTCGGCGAGGTCTGCGCCTCACCTCCCTGACATCCGCGGACTTCTCGCCGGTCTCGGTCGAGTAGGTCGTGGCTTCGAGCTCCGCCTGTCTTCGCAGCTGTTCGTCGGGCACTTCCCGCCGGGCCGTCTCGATCGCATCCGCGATCTGACCGGCGATCAGGCTCACAGAGCGGATCGCGTCGTCGTTTCCGGGGATGGGGTAGTCGATCAGTTCGGGATCCACATTCGTGTCGGCGATGGAGATCACGGGGATCCCCAACCGATGGGCCTCCCGCACACCGATGATCTCGCGCTTCGCATCCACGACGAAAACCGCGCCGGGCAATCGCACCATGTCACGGACGCCGATGAAGTACTTTTCGAGCTTGGATCGTTCGCGCTCGAGCAGCAGCCGTTCCTTCTTGGTATAGAATTCGAAGGCGTTCTCTTCCTGGCCCCGCTCCAACTCCTTCATTCGCCGAATCTGGCGGCGGATCGTCTGGAAGTTGGTCAGCATCCCTCCGAGCCAGCGTTCGGTCACGTACAGCGCCCCGCACCGGTTCGCTTCCTCTTCGATGATCTGGCGCAGCTGACGCTTGGTCGAGAGAAAGAGGACCTTGTCCCCCTTCAGCACCACCCTGCGCACCGCGTCCCTGGCCTCGTTGAGGCGGTCCAGCGTCTTGCGCAGGTCGATGATGTGGATCCCGTTGCGCTCTCCGAAGATGAACGGGCGCATCTTGGGGTTCCAGCGCCGGGTCTGGTGGCCGAAATGGACACCAGCGTCGAGCAACTCGGTCAGTCCCACCTGGTTTCCCGCAGGATTCATTCGAATGCGCCGCCTATCGCTTGCTGAACTGGAAGCGCTTGCGGGCCTTGGGGCGGCCCGGCTTCTTGCGCTCGACCTTGCGTGCGTCCCGGGTCAGCAAGCCGCTTTCGCGCATGCTCGACCGGACTTCTTCATCTTGCGCGACCAGGGCCCTCGCGATGCCCAGCCGGATCGCGTCGGCCTGGCCGGTGAGCCCGCCTCCGCGCACCCGCACGCTCACGTCGAGACTGCCCTCCGATCCGGCCACCCGCAACGGATCCTCGATCCGCATTCGGTGCGCAGGTCTCGGGAAGTAGTCCTCGAGCTCGCGTCCGTTGATGGACCAAAGTCCCCGCCCCGGGCGGAGAACCACGCGGGCGACGCTGGTCTTCCTGCGTCCCACCGCCTGTATCGGCTGGTTGCTGGCCATTGCGACTCCGTGGCGGATCAGATTTCCAGGGGCTTCGGGCTCTGGCCCTGATGTGGATGCCCGGCACCCGGGTAGACCCGGAGCTTCCTGCGCATGACCCGCCCCAGCTTCGTCTTCGGGAGCATGCCGCGAACGGCCAGCTCGATGACTCGATCAGGGAACCGCTCGAGCATGGTCGAGAACGGTATGTGCTTGTCTCCGCCCATGTAGCCCGAGTGGCGAAAATACGTCTTTTGCTCTGCCTTGCGCCCGGTGAGCACCACCCTCGCGGCGTTGATGACGATGACGTGGTCGCCCGTGTCCAGGTGAGGCGTGTATATGGGCTTGTGCTTGCCCCGCAGGATCCGCGCCACTTCGGTGGCGAGGCGCCCCAGGGGCTTGCCCTCCGCGTCGACCACCCACCATGTCCGGTGGATGTCTTCCCTCTTTGGGGTGATGGTCTTCGTCACAGTTCCCGTTTCCCGCGATACGAAGCCGTTCCCCACGCTCCCGGGGGACACGGCCCGAAAAAACCACAGCATGGAAAGGTATCCGTGCCTGGCCGACGTGTCAACGCGCGTTTCGACCGCCGACCCGACTAGTCGGAAAAAGACTCCAGCACTCGCCTTCTGGAAGCGTGGCGGAGGTGGCCCAGGGCCTTCTCCTTGATCTGACGCACTCGCTCACGCGTGACCCCCAGCCGCTCTCCGATCTCCTCCAGGGACCTGGGCTGCTCCCCGCCCAGACCAAAATAGAGTCGCAGGATCATTGCCTCCCGTTCGGCCAGGGTCCCGAGCACCTTCGTCAGAGATTCGGTGAGCAGCTTCTCGTACGTCTCTTCGTCGGGCCCTGGCGACATCCGGTCGGGAATGTAGTCGATCAGGCGGCCGTCCTCGCCGGGCACGATCGGCGAATCCAGAGAGACGGGCGAGCGAGTGAGCGTGAGGGTTCGCTCCACCTCCTCCCGGGTCAGGTCCAGCCCCCGCGCAATCTCGTCCGCAGTGGGCTCGCGGCCCAGCTCCTGGAGGCGCGCCGCCCTGTATTTCGCGATCCGATGCAGCGTTGCCACTCTGTTGAGCGGCACACGCACGATGCGGCTCTGCTCGGCGAGAGCCTGCAGGATCGCCTGCCGTATCCACCAGACGGCGTAGCTGATGAACTTGATGCCCCTGGTCTCGTCGAACTTGTGTGCGGCCCGGATCAGCCCAAGGTTTCCCTCGCTTATGAGGTCGGACAGCGGAACGCCCTGGTTCTGGTACTTCTTCGACACCGATACGACGAACCGCAGATTCGCGCGCACCAGCTTGACCAGGGCCTCCTCCTCGCCCCGCCTGATCCCCTGGGCAAGCCGGGCCTCCTCTTCCTGATCGATCAGCGGATACCGGCTGATCTCATGAAGATACTGGTCCAGCGAGTCATCCAGGGGTCGAGATTGCCCGGTAAGGCTCATGAGTCGTCTCTCGCTCGGGGACCACGGGATTGCGGTAGTAAACCGGCCGCCATGGCCGAATGCGGGTTAATGCCGCCGGGAAGGGGCGGTCCGGGGGCGCCCTGGAATGTGAGCCCCGAGCCGCAAGTCCGAAAGACCCGGATCGGGCGGCGGCGGCTACCCTCGCTGCAGGCCATGCCTTTCGATCTTCTTGTAGAGGTTCGAACGCGGCATGCCCATTCGGCGCGCGGCCTCCGAGACATTCCAGTCGTGATCCCTCAGTTTCCCCGCGATGAAGGCCTTTTCGGCTGCGTCCTTGAATTCGCTGAGCGTCTCCACCGCCATCATGTCCCCCGGCACACCGGCTTCCGAATCACCCGGCCGCACGAGCGCATCCACATCCCTGCGCTCCACCGAATCACCCCCGCTCAGGATCATGAGACGGGCCACCGCGTTCTTGAGCTGGCGCACGTTGCCCGGCCAGTCCGAATCGGCCAGGGCCCCCAGCGCGCTTTCAGTGAACCGCTTGTAGGTCACGCCGTAGCTTCCGGGCACGAGATCCGCAAAGTGCGCCACGAGCATGGGAATGTCCTCACGGCGCTCCCTGAGGGGGGGGACCCGAATCGTAACCATGTTGAGACGGTGCAGGAGGTCCTCCCTGAAGTCCCCCTTCTCGATCTGTTCGTATAGATCCTTGTTGGTCGCGGCGATCACGCGAACATCCACGGACGCGGGCCGCGCGCCTCCGACCGGTGTGATGTCGCCCCCCTGCAGCGCCCGGAGCACCTTGGCCTGGGCCGCGAGAGACATGTCCCCCACCTCATCGAGGAAGAGCGTGCCGCGGTGGGCCTGCTCGAACTTGCCCTCACGGTCGGCGACCGCGCCGGTGAACGACCCCTTCACGTGCCCGAAGAGTTCCGACTCGATCAGCTCCGAGGGGATAGCCGCGCAGTTCACCTCCACAAACCGCTGTTCGGCCCGCGCCGAGCGGCGGTGCAGCGCCTTTGCGGTGAGTTCCTTGCCGGTCCCGTTCTCGCCGGTGATCAGGACCGGCGCATCGGTCGCACCGACCTTCTCGATATCGCGCAGGATCTGCCGGATCGCCGACGATGCACCGACGATGCCGTGGTGAATCTCGATTTCGCTCGTGAGGCGTTCCACACTGTCGGACAACCCCCTGACCATGAGGGCGTTGCGCAACGTCACCAGCAGCCGGTTGGTGTCGAGGGGTTTCTCGAGGAAATCGAAGGCCCCCTTGCGCGTGGCCTCCACTGCGGTGCCGATGGTGCCGTGTCCCGATACCATGACCACCACGGCGGCGGAGTCCGCCTCCCGGATCCGTTCCAGGATCTCCAGCCCGTCCATCTTGGGCATCTTCACATCCAGGAAAACGACATCGGGGCGAAAGTCCGGATAGTCGATCAGCCCGCTCGGTCCGTTGGGCGACAGATGTACCCGGTGTCCCTCGTACTCGAACAGTTGCTTCAGCGCGACGCCGACCGACTCCTCGTCGTCGATGATGAGAATCCTTGCCATGGCTCCGATTCCAGGTTTTCCCCCGGCCGCTCAGGCGCGGACTGGCGCGAGCCGCCCGTCATGGTCTCCGTCCCCCTGAGAGCCACCCCGTGAACGTTCGCATACCGAGGCCCGTCAGGGAACAGCCTGCTCTGCACTATGTGGAGGGCCTCAACCCTGAACCACTCGGCCCCGAGGGAGAGTTCGACTTCTCGTTGTCTGCCCCCTCGCGTACCCGCCGGGAGGCGTCCTCGCTTCGTCCTTCCGATCGTGAGATGCGGCCTGAAGGCCCGACGCTCCGCGGCGAATCCCTCCCTGGCGAGTTCCCGGTCCAGCAGATCACGCATTCGCACCAGAGGATCCGCCTTCAGTCCGACCCAATGGACGCGCGGCACGCCTCGCCGGGGAAAGGTGCCGTTGCCCGCCACACGCGCCCGAAACGGGGGTTCCGAAGCCAGCGCCTCCGCGGCACGCACCAGCCCGGGCAGCGACGCGTCGCCGACGTCGCCCATGAAGCGAAGCGTGACATGATAGCGATCGGGCGGAATCCAGCGGACCCCGGGCGTCGCGTCGCGCAGTGGCGCCAGCGCGTTCCAGAGCCGCTCCCTGACCGTCTCCGGCGGCCAGACCGCGAAGAAGACTCTCCGGCTCCTCAAGGAACCGACACCGCCACGGGCTTGAGGATCGCGTCCACCGCCGTCACTGCGGCCTCTACGTCCTCCTCGCTGGACGCCCAGCCGAGCGAGAACCGCACGGCGCCACCGCCGGACGTGCCGAGGATCCTGTGTACCTCCGGCGCGCAGTGCAGTCCGGCCCTCGTCTGGATCCGGTGCTCGCGGTCCAGGCGTCCGGCCAGCGCCGCGGCATCCATCGACTCCGCCTTGACCGTCACGACCGGCACCCCGTCCGGCGCCCGCGGCGACAGCATCGTGACCTCCGGGATCCGGGACAGCCCGTCGAACAACTTCGCCTTCAGGGCCATCTCCCGAGCGTGGATCGCGCGCGTGCCCACCTCTGCAAGGAACCGGCATCCCGCCAGGAGTCCTGCGATTCCGGGCGAGTTGCCCGTCCCTGCCTCCAGCCGATCCGGCATGGCCCTGGGCATCCGGCGGCGCCGCGAGTCGCCGCCGGTGCCCCCGCAAAGCAGCGACCGGCATTCCAGGCCTTCCCTCACCCACAACCCACCGGTCCCCTGTGGACCCAGGAGCCCCTTGTGACCCGTGAAGGCGATCACGTCCGCCTCCGGAGAGGAGGGAGGCGGCAGGTGGCCGGCCGACTGCGCCGCATCGGCGACGACAATCGCGCCGGCGGCGCGGGCGGCCGCGGCGAGAGCCTCGACCGGCATGCGCGTACCCAGCACGTTCGACGCGACATTGACCACGAGCGCGCGCGCCCCGTCCAGGAGCCTGACGGCCTCGTCCATGTCGACGCTCCCGTCGGGGCTGCCTGACAGCATTCGAACCTCGACGCCCGTCGAGACCGCGAGGTGGTGCGCGGGCCGGAACACTGCGTTGTGGTCGTACTGGGAGATGACGAGGACGTCGCCCTCGTCCAACAGGCCCCAGAGCGCCGTGTTCAGAGCATGCGTCGCGTTGTGCATGAAGGCGATGCGTCCGGGATCCCCGGGCAATCCCAGCATGCGTGCGAGCGCGCGGCGGCAGCGAAACGCGATCCGCGCGGCCTCCGTGGCCCCGGAGTGTCCCCCTCTTCCCGGCGTACAGCCGTTGCCCTGCAGGAATTCCGCCACCGCCGCCGCGACTTCGGGCGGGCGCACCGCCGAAGTGGCGGCATAGTCCATGTAGTGATTCGCGCGGTCCATCCCTGACGAGTGCATCCGCTTGAGTTTCGCCTCCACCGGCGCCCACGGCCTTTCCGCGAGCTCCTCGGGCTCGTTTTCCCGTGCACTTCCAAGATGGCAGGCTAATGCCGAGACGGGCCGGCAAACAAGGGCGTCACGTGCTGCCGCCCGGAGACATCCGGTGAAGTCCCGACCGCAACCGCAACGCCTCCGCGACTTGAGGCGCATCGATGAGATCCCTGCCCCCGAGATCCGCGATCGTGCGCGCGACCCGCAGGGTACGGTGCACGGCACGCGCGGACAACTGGTAGGCAGCGACGCCGGCTTCCAGCAATTCGGCCCCGGCATCCGACAGCGCACAGAATTTCAGGACATCGCGCGAGCGCATCATGGCGTTGCAAGCGAGGCCGTCGCCGTGGCGCGCGGCCTGGCGCATCCTGGCCTCCCGGACGTGTTCGCGGGCTGCCTGCGTGCCCCAGGCCGGCACGCCGTCCCCCGCCGTGAGTTCCCTCCATGTGACCGGGGGCATCCGGACCTGCAGATCGATCCTGTCCAGGAGGGGGCCCGAGAGGCGTGACCTGTAGCGGGCGACGTCCCGGTCCGCACAGATGCAACCCTCTCCGTCCATTCCGCACGGGCACGGATTCATGGCTGCGATCAACTGGAAACCGGCCGGAAAGGTGACGGTGTGACGAACGCGAGCAATGCGGACACAGCCGGACTCGATCGGTTGCCGCAGCGTTTCGAGCACTCGCCGGCTGAATTCCGGCAGTTCATCGAGAAACAGCACTCCCAGGTGCGCCAGACTGATCTCGCCCGGACGTGGCGGATTGCCTCCTCCGATGAGTCCTCCCGCCGAGATCGTGTGATGTGGCGCGCGGAAGGGCCGCCGGGTCTTCACGGGCCGATCCCGGTTCAGAAGTCCGGCAACCGAATGCACCCTGGTGACCTCGAGCGACTCGGCCTCCCGCAGCGGCGGAAGCAGTCCGGCAAGCCGCTTCGCGAGCATCGTCTTCCCCGCACCGGGCGGGCCAGCCATGAGGAGGCTGTGCCCGCCCGCAGCCGCAACCACCAACGCCCGCTTGGCCAAATGCTGGCCGCGGACGTCCTCGAGATCGGGAAGCGCCGGAGAGGGTCTCGCCGCGTCGGCCGGAACAGGGCGCGGACCCAGTTCTCCCCGGAGAATCCCCACTGTCTCGTCCAGCGAGGACACCGGCACCACATCCACTCCCGGCACGGCAGACGCCTCACGGGCGTTGCCAGCCGGCACGAAGAGGCGGCGAGTCCCTTCGGATCGGCAACTCATCGCCAGTGCAATCGCGCCCCGCACGGGCCGCACCGAGCCGTCCAGTCCCAGTTCTCCGACGAAGGCGGTGTCGGCAGTCGCGTCCGCCGGCACGTGGTTCTCGGCCACCAGCAGCGCCACGGCGATCGGGAGGTCGAACCCCGAGCCCGACTTCGGAAGGTCCGCCGGGGCGAGGTTGACCGTCACGCGTCGGGGAGGAAACGACAGTTCGGCCTGCGCGAACGCGGCGTAGACGCGCTCCTTTCCTTCGCGCACCGCGCCCGCCGGCAGGCCGACGACCGTGAAGATGGGCAATCCGTTGCGGACCTTCACCTCGACCCTGACCGGCTGTCCCTCGACGCCGTGCACCCAACAGGAATGAACGACTGCCAGCATGAAACCCTCCGTATGGCTGAATCGACCCGCTTCTGCGCGAACCGTGGGCTGGACGCACGAAGGGTATTCCCGCAACGGGGGCGCTGGCATGGCTGAACCGGCCAGTTGTGGTGGCTCTGCGGTGCGGGCGGGGGGGATACGAGGGCCAACTGTGCGCGGGGGGCTGGCGAAACGCGTTTCGAGAGTGCAAGTTGGTCGGGTTTTTGACCGGGAGAATACACTGATGACAATCGCAATCCTGGCTGAGAGCCGACCGGGTGAACGCCGGGTCGCCCTTGTGCCCGATGTCTCGCGGCAGTACCGGAAGCGAGGCTGGGACCTTCGTATCCAGGCCGGCGCCGGGGTCGGCGCCTCCTTCCCGGACGCGCACTACGCGGAGGCGGAGACCACGGTGGTGCCGGACCGCGACGCCCTGCTCGACGGCGCCCGCGTCGTCCTCAAGGTGCAGCCTCCTTCGCCGGAAGAGGTCGGTGCGCTGCCTTCCGGCACCGTGCTGGTGTGCCACCTGAACCCGCTGGGTCCGACCGACGTCATCGAGGCGCTGGCGGACCGGGGGGTGACCTCGTTTGCGGTCGAGTTGATCCCCAGGATAACGCGGGCGCAGAAGATGGACGTGCTGTCCTCGCAGGCAACGGTGGCGGGCTACAAGGCGGTTCTGATGGGTGCCGACGCCATGACGCGGTTCCTTCCGATGCTGACGACGGCGGCGGGCACGGTCCGTCCGGCAAAGGCGCTGATCCTCGGCGCGGGGGTGGCCGGACTCCAGGCCATCGCGACGGCGCGGCGCCTGGGAGCCGTGGTCTCGGCGTTCGACATCCGGCCCGCGGTGAAGGAACAGGTGCAGAGCCTCGGCGCGAAATTCCTGGAGGCCGCGCTGGATGAGACCTCCGAAGACGAGGGTGGCTATGCCAAGGCGCTCTCCGAGGAGCAGCACCAGCGCGAACTGGAGTTGATCGCGGACAACATCAGGGACCAGGACCTGGTCATCACGACGGCACAGATCCCGGGCAGACCGGCCCCCGTGCTCATAACGGAGGAGATGGTCGCGAGCATGCGGCCCGGCAGCGCGATCGTCGATCTCGCCTCCGAGTCGGGCGGCAACTGCGAGGTCACGGTGGCCGGCGAATCGGTCGACCACGGTGGCGTGACCGTGATGGGGCCGACGAACCTGCCGGCCGAACTGCCCTTCCACGCCAGCCAGATGTACTCCCGCAACCTGGCCAGCTTCGTGGACGACCTCTTCGACGACGAGAGAGAGATCGACTTCGACGACGAAATCACCGCTGCCACCTGCGTCACCCACGGCGGCGAAATCAGGAACGAACGCGTCAGAGCGAAGCTGGCGTCCGCTACGGAGTGACGAACCCATGGGTGAACTGCTGATCCTGCTGTACATCTTCGTACTCGCCACCCTCGCCGGGAAGGAGGTGATCTCCAAGGTCCCCCCGACCCTGCACACACCGCTGATGTCCGGCGCGAACGCGATCTCGGGCATCGCCATCATCGGCGCCCTGGTCGTCACCGGCGCCGCCGACAATCCGTGGGTGAAGGTCCTCGGAACCGCGGGAATCGTGATGGCGACGATCAACGTGGTCGGCGGCTTCATGGTGACCGACCGCATGTTGCAGATGTTCCGGAAACGCTGAGGTCAACGTGGAATCAACTACCATCACCCAGATCGCCTACCTGATCTCGGCGGTTCTCTTCGTATCCGGGATCAAGCAGCTCTCTTCTCCCGCTACGGCACGCTCCGGGAATGCCCGTGCGTCCCTGGCCATGCTGCTGGCCATCGTCGTCACGCTTCTGGATCACGAGATTCTCGATTGGACGACGGTGCTGGCTGCGGTCGTGGCCGGCGCCGCAATCGGGGGGATCCTGGCCCGGTACATTCAGATGACCGCCATGCCGCAGCTGGTCGCGGTCTTCAATGGCTTCGGAGGCGGCGCGTCGGCGGCGGTCGCGGCTGCCGAGTTCCTCCGTGCGGGCGGAAGCGGACCGGCGCTCGAGCTCGGTGTCGGCGTCACGATCGTGCTCGGCACGCTGATCGGCGCCGTAACCTTCTCGGGCAGCCTCATCGCCTTCGGCAAGCTTCAGGGCGTGGTTACGGGCAGTCCCGTGACGTTCCCTCTCCAGAAGACCCTCAACGCCCTCCTCTTCCTTGCCGTCCTGCTGATCGGCGCCAGCCTCGCGCATGTCGGCATCGCCAACGGCGTAGCGCCCGTGTTCGGCATGAGCGCGCTCGAGATCAGCGGTCCGTTCTTTGCGTTGCTCGTGGCGGGCGCACTGATCCTCGGCGTGCTCCTGGTCATCCCGATCGGAGGCGCCGACATGCCGGTCGTCGTGTCCCTGCTCAACTCCTACTCGGGCATCGCGGCGGCGACCACCGGGTTCGTGCTGAACAACTACATCCTGATCATCGCGGGGTCGCTGGTCGGCGCGGCGGGCCTGATCCTGACGCAGCTCATGTGCAAGGCCATGAACCGCTCCCTGGGCAACGTGGCGTTCGGGGCCTTCGGCACGGAGGGTCAGACGGCCAGGGCGAAGACCGGACAGCGCCCGGTGCGGGATGTCGACGCGGAGCAGGCCGCGATGGTGCTGGCATACGCGGGTTCGGTCGCTGTGGTGCCCGGATACGGGCTGGCCGTCGCGCAGGCCCAGCACGAGCTCAAGAAGGTCTGCGACCTGCTCGAGGATCGCGGGGTGACGGTGCGTTTCGGCGTGCATCCGGTTGCCGGCCGGATGCCCGGCCACATGAACGTGCTGCTGGCGGAGGCGGATGTCTCGTACGACAAGCTTCTCGACCTGGACGACATCAACGCCGAGTTCGACTCGACAGACGTGGTGCTGATCGTGGGCGCCAACGATGTAGTGAACCCGGCGGCCCGCGACCCGGATTCCGTCATCGCGGGGATGCCGATCCTGGACGTGGACAGGGCGCGCACCGTGATCGTGATGAAGCGCTCGCTGAGCCCGGGCTTTGCCGGCATCGACAACGACCTCTTCTACATGGACAACACCCTGATGTTCTTCGGGGACGCCAAGGATCAGATGTCGGCGCTGGTGAAGGAGGTGCGCGAGGCCTAGTGGCGAGGCCCTGGTCGCGCGGCCCGGCCGCGAGGCCCCGGTTGGCGCCGAGGCCTGGTGGCGAGGCCCGGCCGCGAGGCCCCCGGTTGGCGCCGCGGTTGGATTCAGTCCGCTACCGCATTGATGGCATCGCGCAACGCCTGCCATGTCGCGTCGACGTGCTCGGCCCGCGTGTGGATGTTGCCGATCGCGAAGCGCAGCCACATCTCCCCGTCGATCTCCGTCTGTGCCAGAAAGGCGGTCCCGCTCCGATTGACGTGATCCATGAGTGCGAGATTGAGGGTGTCGCGCCGTTCACCCCGGACACCGGCCGGCGCGTAACGCAAGACCACCAGCGAAAACGGGGTCGGACGCCAGCGCTCCCAGTCCGGTTGGGCGTCGACCCTTTCGGCGAGCCGCCTGGCGAGGGCGACGTGGCGCGCCAGGTGCGAGCGCAGACCCTGCTGGCCGAAATAGCGCATCACGAACCACAGCTTGAGGGCGCGGAACCGCCGGCCGAGCGCCAGACCGTGGTCCATCAGGTGCGTGACTCCCTGCTCGCCTGTCTCCAGATATGCCGGAGTCAGTGAGAACGCGGCGCGGAGTGCGGCCGGGTCGCGGACATAGAGGACCGAACAGTCGACCGGGGTGAAGAGCCACTTGTGGGGGTTGATCACGATCGAATCCGCACGCTCCCAGCCCGCGAAGTGGGCAGCCATGGTCGGCAGGGCGGCCGCGACGCCAGCGTAGGCCGCGTCCACATGCAGCCACATGCCCCGTTCGGCCGTGACCTCGGCGACCCTGGCAACCGGATCGACCGCGTTGATCGACGTGCTTCCGATCGTCGCAACCACGGCAAGCGGGCGGTACCCTGACGTAACGTCATGGTCGATCGCATCGGCGAGGGCCGCCGGGTCCATCCCCCGCTGCGGACCCGTGGGAACCACGCGGGCACCCTCACGCCCCAGACCCAGCGCGTGCACCGCCTTCAGCACCGACGAGTGGGCTTCGGCGGTCGTATACACGCGTCCCGGCGGGGCTCCGGCCAGGCCTCGTTCCCAGGCCTCGGGCAGCAGCTTCTCCCGCGCGGCAGCCAGTGCGGAAAAGGTGGAGGTTGACGCGGTATCGTTGATCGTGCCGATGAACTCCGGCGGCAGCCCAAGGAAGCCGCGCAGCCAGTCCAGGGTGACTTCCTCCAGCTCCGTTGCCGCCGGGGAACTCTTCCACACCATCGCATTTACGTTCAGCGCCGCGGCGAGCAGCTCTCCCAGAATCCCGGGGCCCGATCCGGAGATCGCGAAGTACGCGAAGAACGCCGGATGATTCCAGTGCGTGATCCCGGGCACCACCACCGCTTCGAAGTCCCGGAGCAGAGCTTCCATCGTTTCGCCACTCTGCGGCGCCTCGCCTCCGAGCGCTTCGCGCACCTCGCCCGGCTTGACCCGGGCCAAGACCGGGTACTCATCGATTCCGGCCAGATAGTCGGCAACCCAGTCGACAAAGCGGTGGCCCGACTCCCGGAACTCGCCGGGAGGCATCCCGCCCGGTGCGGGCATCGTCTACCTTCGCCGCGGGACCACGATTCGCCGGCCCTCCGCCTGGAGAGCGCGGATCTGTTCGCAAACCTCGATCAGGTCGTCGGCATCGAGGGGAGCGGGAACACCCGAGTCATGGATCAGGCTGAAAAAAAGAAGGTCCGTGTGGCCGACGCTGGCCTGCGTTACTCCGATGTCGACGGCCCGGTTGAGGTGGAGGATCTCGCGGAGCGGCAACCCGTCTTCGGTCTTCGTGGGCGGGCGCTCGAACATCATCCTCAGGATGACTTCACGCAGCAACTGGAATTCCTCGATCACTTCGCCGGCGGAAAGCCCGCGCCGGGCAGCCACTGAACCGAAGAGTTCGGCGCCTTCCGACCAGAGCGGGAGGATCTGGGCCCGGTAGGCACTGAGCATGCCGGGCAGAAAGGAGACCAGCCCGCGGCAGAGCGGCCTTGCGACCGGACGGACGTCCCCCGCCCAGGATTCCCCGTTGGCCAGCAGTCCCGACGCCCAGCGCTCGGCGATCCCCGGGGAACGCTCGTCGATCCACGCTGCGATGTCGACGGGAACGGGAAGGGTACGTCCACTTGCCCGCGAGTTCGAGTCGCCGGGCCGGGCTGGGGTCATCTGGAGCACAGGATCATTCTACTCTCCCACGACGGGACCGCCAAGGTCCTCATGCCGCTCCTCCGCCTGCGGATCATGCACCAGCAAACCGATTGTCACACGGGTGCCCCGGCCGACCCTGCTCTGAACGTCCACCGTACCACCCCACGAATCGACCAGCCGCTTGGCAATCGCAAGCCCGAGACCGGTCCCCGTGGACCGCGTCGAGAACTGTGGCTCGAATATGCGCGGAAGCAGTTCGTCGGGGATGCCGGACCCCTCGTCCTCCACGGTCACCGCTACTCTCCGCGACCCGTCCGACGGCTCGACGGCGCCGATGCGCACCACGCCGCCGCCGGGCATCGCGGCCCGCGCGTTCTCCAGCAGGTTGAGCAGGACTTCCTTGAGTTCGTCGGGACGGGCCACAACCTGTGGCAGCGTGGCCGGCAACCGGCTTTCGAAACGAATCGTGGTCTCGCCGCCGCCCTGGTACAGGTTCAGGAGTTCCCTGATCACCTCGCCCGGGTCGACCGCAACCAGCGGGCCCGCGTCGGCGGCGCCGGGCGAGGCCAGCCGGGAGAAGCCGCGCGCGATCGAGGCGAGCCGGTCGATCTCTCCCAGTATCGCGCCCACGTTCCTGTCCAGGATTCTGCCGAAATCGCTTCTCCTGTCGTCCCACGCGCGACGCAGGTGCTGCACCGAGAGCTTGATCGGCGTCAGCGGGTTCTTCACCTCGTGGGCGACCTGCTTCGCCATTTCACCCCAGGCCAGAATCCTCTCGCTGCGGAGTTCATCGGTGACGTCCTCGAGATTGACCACGACGCCCCCTCCGCGGCCTTCCTGCACAATGCGCCTGGCTCGCACCTGGATTCGCTTGCCGCCCCATCTGAAGTCCCCATCCGCCTCCACGGAGCCGCTCCGCATGTAGCCGTCGAGCCATGCCGCCAGCTCTGCCGCGTACTTGCCCGCTCGGGGAATGGCCTCACCGGTCACCAGCGACGTTGCAAGCAGCGACTCGGCACGCGGGTTGGCAACGGTCACGTGCCCCGTCGGGTTCACCGCGATCACCCCCGTGGCCGCTTCCTCCACGATCGCTTCGGTGCGCCGCGTCGTCCGCAAGAGTTCCTGGCGCGCGTCGTCCAGGCGTAGCACCATGCGGTTGAACGCCGCGAAGACGGACCCGAACTCGTCCACGCGGTTCTCCGGCAGGTGCACGGCCAGATTGCCGCTCCCCACCCGCTCGGAGGCCACCTGGAGCGTCTGGATCGGCCGCGTCAGGGCCCTGCCCACGAAGAGCGCGAGTCCCAGCGACAGAATCGGACCGAGCACGATGGCGAATCCGAGCAGGTCGGCAACGTCCCGCCGGCGCAACGCAGACGCGCCCGCGCGCAAGGGGACCGGCGATGCCACGATGTCGCCGTCGGGCAGGCGTCTGTGCGCAATCACGTAGCGCCAGTCGCCGAGGCTCTCCACCTGGGACGCCCGGAGTCTCTGCCGTGTTTCCAGCGCATCGTAGATGTCGGGATCCACCCAGCCCTCGTAGAGCCCCAGTTCGATCAGTTCATCGACCGAGCCGCCAACGAGTTCGCCGCCGCGGTACTCGAGCAGGTCCGCGCCCACGCGCCGCGCCAGCAACTCCATCGATCCACCCTCCTCCAGGTAGGCCTCGGCGATCTGCGCGACCACCCGCTCGGCCAGTGCCGTGGCCGTGCGTTCGGAAGCACCGGCCAGCGTGCGATAGGCGAGCGTTCCAAAGAGCACATTGGACAGGATGAAGAACCCGAAGAGCGTGAGGGTCACCCGTGCGCGGAACGACGTGAGCAGTCCCCGCCAGTCGACGCGCGCCGGCAGCCGGAATCCCAGGATGGTGACACTGAGCAGCCACAGGGCCGAGAACACGGCGAGACCGAGAGCCATCAGCAATGTCGCCCGCGCCAGCATGACGGAAAGGTTCGGAATGCTGATGGTATAGAAGACCGAATACGGGCCGTCGGGGTATTGAGCCACACCTTCGGCCCTCCACCCTTCCTGGTTGCGGCTCCACTCCACCGCCCGCGCCCGCCCCGTATCCTGACCCGGAGGCGTCTGGACCAGCGTGAGGAACTCCTGGTCGCCCTCCTCCTCCACCGAGGCGAACAGCGGACCGAGGGGTGACGGCGCGTCGATGGTTCGCCGCGGGGGAATGGTGCCCGTCACGAGCCGGCCGTCGGCCAGCGCAACGGCGATGAGGTGGTGGACGTCGAGGTCGTCCGGATCACGGTACTCGCTCGTCCCGGCCGACCGGAGTTGGGGGAGAAGGTCGACAACGACATCCGGACGGTCGCCCTTGACGCCCAGCCGGAGTTCCTGCACGGGGACATCGTCCGCCGACCACACCGTCAGGAACATGGCGGTTCCCCTGCCGGCAAGATTGCTGCCGACCCAGGCCTGGTACATCATCTCCACATCCCCCGCGCCCGCCCGGTCCAGCGAGTCGACCTGCTCCGCGAAGCGCTCCAGCAGCGGCTCGAGGTTCGGTTCCGACGTGACGCCGAGACGTCCCATCTGCTCCTCCGCGATCGTCATGCGTGCCTCCGTGCGCATTGACCACGTGAACGGCAGAACCGCGGTTGCGGACAGCCAGAAGGAGCAGAACCAGTGGAGGTACGACTGTGGGCGGAGTCCCCCGAGCCCACGTGCCACCGCCGCCGCGGGCACGCCCCACAGCACCGTCAGCAGCGGAGCGACGGCGGGTCCGGTTCGCACGCCGATGGCCACCAGGATCCCGAGCGCGGCGGCTGCCGCGAGGCCAAGGGCCACGAACCCGAGTCCGCCGCCCCTCGCGCCGGCCCCGGGGCGCCAGGCGAGCGCAACCGACGCAACAACGGCCAGGATCATGGCGACGGTGGTCTGGAAGACGATCCAGCGGCCGTCCGTCGTCCCCATTAGTTCCTGCGATGCGCTCCCCTCCATCCAGGCGAGGACCAGCGGAAACGACACCGCGACCACCAGCGGCGCCGCCCACCCTCCGATTCCCGGACGCCACCGAGGCAGTGTCAGCACGGCCACCGACATGACCGCGACGCACAGCAAGACGACACGGCCCAGTGTCAGTGGCACCGGGCCGAGAAGCGCGAACGAAGCCGGATTCACCAGTTCCGGAGTCCTGAACAGTCCGTCCAGGGGCAGGACAGCCGCACCGACTCCCAGCATCGCGACCGAGTACACGAGGCTGGCCCTCGGGACGCCAAAGGACAGGACAAGCCACACCAGCGCGGCGAGCGCGGCGACAATCCTGGCCCAGCGACCCCGCTCCTCCGCGCGCCGCACGTCCTGGGCCGGCTCGTCGATCGTGATGCTCAGGAGGGTCTCGTCGGGCCATCCGAAGTCGAACACACCCGGTCCCGATGTCCGGTCCGAACGGGAGATCCTGATGCGTTCCCCGGTCTGTTCGCGGAAGCGGGACGCAAAATCACCGAGGCCCGAGGCGAAAAACTCCGGCAGGTCCGAGCGGACGAGCACCGCCACCACCGCGGTCCCCCGGGCCTCCGGGAGCATTCTGGTGAAGTACAGGTACGAGAAGAGCGGCGTGCCCGCGTACGCGTACGGCCCCATCTGGGCGAGCATGTCCTTCGGGAGTCGGCCCTGGTGACTCCCCTCCCAGGCAAGCAGCCCGCCATCGGGACCGATGACGGCCGCCGCGGTCATCCCCGTGCCCTCCAGCAGGGTCCGAAGCGAGTCCTGCAGAGCCCCGCCTCCAATGCCCACCGAGGCGGCGCGCGCCAGCCTGTCCACCGTCGCATCGCCCTGCACCACCAGCGCGTCGAATTCCGCACCCAACTGCCCGGCCACGCTCTCGCGCCGCTCTTCCCAGTATTGGTCCCAGCCTTCCGCAAAGCGACGATCGGCCGCATCCCCGAAAAAGCCGGCGACAACGCCCGCCGAAAGCAGGACGACCGAGATGCCATGGCGCCAGCCCCCCTGCTTCCCTACGGCGGCCCACGACAGGAGCAGGGCGGCGGCCGCGAGCAACCAGGTAGTGTCGAGGCGCGTCCACACGACAAGACAGAAGAGCCCCGCCCAAAGAAGATGGCCGCCGGACTCCGATCGCTCCGCCGAGGTGTTCCGGCCGGTCACGGGCTGCGGGGCTCCGGCGAGTCCCACTTGGACATAGGCCTGACCCCTTCCTTTTGCCGTTATTGTTAATCTAATGGATCACGACTTTCCTTCGCGCAGAACACCGGGGTTTGCGGGCAACTTTCTCACCGCCGTCGCCGCAACCGTCCTGGCATCTTCGGTGCCTGGCGGGGAGCTCCTGGGGCAGCAATTGGACCGGGGACGCTTTCGCCTGTTCCTGGACGGCTCGGAGATGGGAACGGAGGACTTCGCGATCCAGCGGATCGGTTCAGGAGAGGCCCAGGAGACGCTCGCGCGCGGTGCAGTCAGAATGAACGACGGGCGTGTCGTCACAACGATCCTGCGAACCGTCGGTCCAGCCATGGCGTTCTCCGAGTACGAAGCGATCGTCAGGGGGGCCGATACACTCCAGGTTCGCGTCCTGAATGCGGGCGATCGACTGCGGCGAGTAACCGTCGCGCCATGGGGCGAGGAGGAGCAGGAGTTCAGGGCGAGCCCCCGAACGATGATCTTCGATGCCGGGGTCGCCCACCATTATTTCGTCATCGGCGGCTTCCTGGCGCGCGGGACCGCCGACATGACGCTGCACGCATTCGAACCACGATCCGAGAGGGAAGACTGGGCCGCGGATCTGGATATCGGGTCGGAGACCATCATGCTGGAGGGCGCGCAGGTGGAAGCGACCCGGGTGCGGATCGTGTCCGGCGATCAGGTCCGAACGGTCTGGTTCGACGGGAGCGGCCGGCTCGTGCGGGTGGAGGTGCCAACGGACGGCTTCGTTGCGCAAAGGGAATACGGGGGTTGAACCAAACCGGCACCTGAGCCGTAAGACCGAAACTGGAACCGCGTCGGCCGCGTATTGGGTTCGGCGCGTGCAGGATCCCGGTCAAGGGATCCCGGAGAGACGAGGGAGGAGATCGTGGTGGACAAGCGGATAGTGTTCCGAGCCCGATGGGCGGTGCGGGTTTTCGTTGTACTCGTGATGAGTGTCGTGGCCGCACCTCAGCTGGGCGCACAGGAGCGCCTTGCCGCCTCGCTGACCCTGGAGGAAGCGCTCCGCGTGGCACTCCGCAACAACCCGGGTGTGCAGGCGGCACGGAACGACCTGCAGGTCGCCGACTGGAATCTCAATTCAGCCTATGGATCCTTGCTCCCGTCGGCTTCCCTCAATTCCTCCGTGTCCTGGCAGGGGGCGGGCGAGCAGCGATTCGGAAGCATCACCGCCGATCAGCTCGGCTTCCAGGATCAGCCTTCGTTCCTGTTCAGTTCCTACAACGCCGGCCTGAGTTTCTCGATGGACGGCCGCAAGCTGATGGCGCCGGGGCAGGCCCGCCGGTCGCGCGATGCCACACGCGCCCGGATTCACAGCACCGAGGCGGCCCTGCGCCTGAACGTGACGAGGGCATACCTCGAAGTGCTGCGTCAGGGCGAGGGCCTGACGCTTGCGGAACAGGAACTCGAACGGGCTCGAATCAATCTTCGCCTGGCCCAGGGACGCCAGGAGGTGGGATCCGGCAACGCCATCGATGTCCGTCAGGCGGAAGTGAACGTCGGACGCGCAGAGGTGACCCTCATTCAGGCGCGCACCGGCGTCCAGACCTCACGGATACGGCTGCTGCAGCAGATCGGAGTGGACCTCGACGCTGAGCCCACGCTCGCGACGGCCTTTTCGGTAACTCGGCCCGAGTGGACGCCCGAGCAGCTCTACCAGGTGGCGATCGGCAACAATCCGGATCTCCAGGCGATGCGCGCTCAGGAGGAAGCCTCGCGCTACGACGTCAGTATCGCCCGATCGTCCTATTTTCCCAGCGTGTCCATGTCCGCGGGGTGGAGCGGCTTCACCCGGCAGGCGAGCAGCACAGCCGGCCAGGAGGCGCAGGCGATCGCCGCCGGGACCGCCAGGGTACAGCAGTGCCTGGCGCTGAACGATCTCGTTTCACTCCTTCCGAACCCCCCGACGCCCCAGGACTGCAGTCTGCTGGCCACTCCCGAGTCCGCGCTCGAGGCCATCCGGGCCGAGAACCAGGCGTTTCCGTTCAACTTCACCAGGCAGCCGCCCTCGGTGGGTCTGACGGTCTCGATCCCGGTGTTTCAGGGGCTTGGCCGCCAGAGGGAGCTGGAGACAGCCCGCGCCCAGTTGAACGACAACAGGTTCCTTATCCGCGAACAGGAGCTGGCGTTGCGCGCGGATATCGAATCGAGCGTCGCGCTGGTCCGCACTGCATACGAGAGCGCCCTGATCGAGGAGCGCAACCAGGCGCTGGCCGACGAGCAGCTGCGCCTGGCGCAGGAACGATACCGCCTGGGGTTTTCCAACTTCATCGACCTGGTGGAGGCGGAGACGGTAAAGGCGCGAGCCGACCGGGAGCGTATCGTGGCAATATTCACCTATCATGACGCAGTCGCCGACCTCGAAGCGGTCGTCGGCATGCCGCTCAGGAATCCATAAGAACGCCATGAGAACCAGAACCAAGGTGATGATCGGGGTCGGAATCGCGATCCTGCTCGTCTCGGCCGCGGGCCTGAGCATGAACGGCCGGCGCCAACAGGGCATCGAAGTCAGGGTCGAGACCGTCGACACGCGTGACCTGGTCGCGACCGTCACGGCCAGCGGCAACGTCCGCGCGCGCCGAAAGGTGGATATCAGCTCGGACATCTCCGCCCGGGTGGCGGAGTTGCTGGTGGACGAGGGTGAGGACGTGGAGGAGGGTCAGGTCCTGCTGCGCCTCGACCCCACGCGCTACCAGGCGGCCGTCAACCGTAGCCGCGCGAATCTCAGCCAGGCACAGGCGCAGGTGTCGCAGGCGCGCGCCAACTACCTGCGTGCGCAGAGGGAAGCGGAACGCCTGGATTCACTGCACGCTCGCGAACCGTTGCTTGTGAGCCGCCAGGAGGTCGACAACGCGCAGACCGACCTGGAAGTGCAGCGGTCTCTGCTCGAGTCTTCGGAGTTCGGGGTCAACCAGGCCGGGGCCGCCCTCGAGGAGGCCAGCGATCAGCTCGCCAAGACCATCATCAGCGCACCCATGGCGGGCCGGGTCACCCGTCTCAACGTCGAAGAGGGCGAGACGGTGATCGTGGGCACCATGAACAACCCGGGCAGCCTCGTGCTGACAGTGTCGGATCTGTCCGTCATGGAAGTCGTGCTCGAAGTGGACGAGACCGACGTGCCCGAAATCGCGTTGGGCGATAGCGCGACCGTCGAGCTGGACGCCTTCCCCGACATGGATTTCCCGGGGGTCGTCACCGAGATCGGGAACAGCGCCATCCGTCCACCCTCGCAGGCTGCCGGCACCGGACAGACGCCCACGATCGATTTCGAGGTGGTCGTGACGCTCGACAGTCCCGAGGTCGAGCTTCGCCCCGATCTGTCCGCCACCGCGGAACTGATCACCGAGACGCGCGAGGATCAACTGAGCATTCCGATCATCGCGCTCACCCTGCGCGAACCGGAATCCGAAGACGGCGACGAGGCCACGAACAGAAACGACCGTTCGGTTGCCGAGGTGCCCGATCCCATTGAAGGGGTCTTTGTGATCAGGGATGGCCAGGTCACGTTCACCCCGGTTACGGTTGGCATCGCCGGCCAGGAGTACTTCGAGGTGCTTGCCGGCTTGTCGCTCGGGGACTCTGTCGTCAGCGGACCGTATCAGGTTGTCCGAACGCTGGAGGATGGCGACCAGGTCCGGGCGGACGAGAGCGATGACGCGGGTGCAACAGACGACGGGCAAGGCTGACCCGTGACATCCGTTACCGCTCCCGGTAGCGATCGAGTGGTCTGAATGCAGTTGCTCGAGGGCGTGCGCCTGGCGTGGGAGCAGATCCGCACTCAGAAGCTCAAGAGCTTCTTCACCCTGCTGGGTGTCATCGTGGGCGTGATGTTCCTCATCCTCGTGGTGAGCATCGTGGAAGGAACGGACCGCTACATCCGCGGCACGCTCACCGAGAGGGTCATGGGAGTGAACACGGTCCGCGTGGGGAGGATGCCCAGAGAGGCGGTCGATCCCTCGCCCGAGCAGTGGAGGGCATGGGCCCGCGCACCGAGATTGACCTTTGACGACCTGGAGTACCTTCGCGACAGGATCACGCTGTCGGCGACGATCGGGGCACAATCGGATGCCGGCGGGGAACTCGAATCGGACACCGGGCTGAAGGTCGAAAACGTCAACATCGTCGGTGCGTCGGCGGAGATCTTCGAGATCCGCAACTGGAATGTGGAGCGCGGCCGGGCGTACACCAGGCATGAGGCAGAACAGGGAGCGCCCGTGGTCGTTCTGGGCAAGTCCACGGCCGAGGTCCTGTTCGAAGGTCTCGATCCGATCGGCAGGACGGTGCGGCTTCGCGGCTTCCCCTTCCGGGTCGTGGGAGTCCTGGAGGAGCAGGGATCGTTTCTGATCGTTTCCCTGGACAACCTGGCCATCGCTCCGGCACGCTCGCCGGTCCAGAGGTTCGTCAATCCGCACGGCATCGTGGATGAGATCATCATCAAGGCCGATGCCCCCGAACTGGTCCTGCCCATCCATCAGGAGACCGTTGAGGCAATGCGGCTGAGACGTCGGCTGAGACCCGCGGATCTGGACAACTTTGCCGCCGAAACGACGGAATCCTCCCTGGCCTTCTGGGACAACATCAGCCAGGTCCTGTTCCTGGCGCTGCCCGGGCTGGTCGGCATTTCCCTCGTTGTGGGCGGCATCGTAATCATGAACATCATGCTGGTGTCCGTGATGGAGAGAACGCGGGAGATCGGCATTCGCAAGGCCATTGGCGCCCGCCGCGGTGATGTCCTGGTCCAGGTCCTGATTGAAAGCGCCACCCTCTCCGCCGTCGGTGCCGCGATTGGGGTAGGTATCGGAATCGCCCTGACCATCCTGTTGGGTTCCTTGACGCCCCTGCCGGCGGCCGTAGCCCCCAAGTGGATGGCCCTCGGCGTCACCCTCGGCGTCGGCGTGGGTGTGGCCTCGGGTGTCTACCCGGCCTCCCGTGCGGCCAGACTCGATCCCGTTGACGCGCTGAGGTACGAATGACGCAGGGTGGTGCCAGCGGAGCCAGTGCGCCGAAAGGAAAACCGGCCGTGCCCGGTCATGTCCTGAGCGAGAGCGTCCGCGTGGCCTTCGACGCACTGCGGGCCAACTGGATGCGCACGACACTGGCGGTGTTGGGGGTGGGGATCGGGGTCGGGGTCGTCGTCACGGTAGCCGCGATGGTGAGCGGAATCCGCAGCGAGGTCATGGAGATCTTCGAGGCATCCGAGCCCGGGAGTTTCACGCTCATGCCCTTCGATTTCACCAACGTGCGGATCTCCGCCGATGGCTCGGGGCGACCGCCGTGGTGGGATCGGCCCGAGATCAGCAACCGTGAGATACGACGGGTCCAGACACTGCCCGGGGTCGCGGAGGCTGTCGCCAGATACGAATTCAGCGCGACGATGCGGTATGAGTCGGACTGGATCAGGGGCATCCAGTGGGTCGGCAACTCGAGCGGATGGCCGACTTTCACCGGAGGGGATTTCATCGCGGGCAGGGACTTCACGCCCGCCGAGGTCGCCCAGGCCAGAGGCGTGGTCGTGGTATCGGAAGACCTGGCGGAAACGGTCTTCGGCGAGTTGGATCCGATTGGAAAACGCGTGCGCGTCAATGCGGGCCGGAGAGCGGCGAACGAGCAGTTCACCGTAATCGGGGTCTTCAGGCCCATCGACAACCTCTTCGGTGAAGTTGCGGGTCACTTCGCGGTTGTACCCTTCACCGCCGCGGACAAGCGGCTCAAGGCCCGTACGCGGTGGAACTTCATGATGGTCCAGGTTGCCCCCAGGGACGGGGTCGAATCGAGCGCGACCGAAGACCAGATCGTCTCCGCGCTCCGCTCGATGCGCGGCCTCGGACCCGCCGACGAGAACAACTTCGCCATCATTCGCAGCGAGCAGATTATCGACCTGTTCAACCAGTTCACCGCCATGTTCTTCATTGTGATGGTGGCGCTTTCCTCGATCGGCATGCTGGTGGGAGGGATCGGCGTGGTCGGAATCATGCTGATCTCCGTCACCGAGCGCACCAGGGAAATCGGCATCCGCAAGGCGATCGGAGCGACCCGCCGTGAGATCAAGTCGCAATTCCTGATCGAAGCGTCGCTTCTCACCGCTGCCGGTGGCGCAGCGGGGCTCCTGGTCGGATGGGGAGCATCCGAGTTGCTCGCCGCGCTCACACCACTGCCCGCCCGGATACCGATCTGGTCCGTGTTCGCCGCACTTTCCGTGGCCGCCCTTACCGGGATTCTCTTCGGACTGCTTCCGGCTCTGCGGGCCTCCAGGCTGGACCCCGTCGACGCCCTCAGGTACGAGTGAGCGCGCCGCTTGATGTCCTCGCGGTCATGGCGCATCCGGATGACGCCGAGATCTTCTGCGGCGGATCACTGATCAAATCCGCGGACGCCGGACAACGAACAGGCGTCCTCGATCTGTCCGCCGGGGAAATGGGCTCGAGCGGGACCCGCGAGTCCCGCGCGGCCGAAGCCGCCGCGGCCGCCGAGATCATGGGTCTTGCGGTGCGCCGCTGCGCCGGTCTCCCGGATGCCGCGCTGTGCAACGACCTGCGCTCCCGGCACGTGGTCGCAGAGATGATCCGGGCGCTGCGGCCACGAACCATCGTGACTCACTGGACCCGGGGACGTCACCCCGACCACCGTGCTGCCGCGGAACTCGCCCGGGATGCTGCCTTCCTGTCGGGGTTGCGAAACCTGCCGGTCAAAGGCGAACCCCACCGTCCGCAGAAGATCGTCCATGCCCTTTCGTTCCGCGAGGATCCGGTCAAACCGACGTTCGCCGTGGACATTACGGATCAGATGGACCGCAAGATCGAGGCGTTGTCGGCCTACGGCACGCAGTTTCACGGCAAGAGCGGCATCGGCGAGGTGTTCCCGGCCGGTGACCGCCCTTTCTTCGAACAGGTCCGCAGCGTTCACGCCACCTACGGGTCGCTGATCCGCCGCCGCTACGCCGAGATCTTCTGGACCGAAGAGACCGTCGAGAAGGAAACGCTGGGAGACCTCGGGGTCAGCACCTTCTAACGGCTGTCACGAATCGGTGCTGGATTTCGCGCTCGGTCCGGGGCGCGGGCGCCGGATCCGGCAAGGCGCGACGACGAGCGCCCATGAACGCCGGCGGGCCCCTCTCCGCGAGGAGCCCGCCGGATACAACCGCCGTCACCGGGACGGCGTTTCCATACCTGCCACGCTGGTCACATCATCGGACCCGGTGGCGCGAACATGTCGCAGCAGTAGGGCGCGCCAACCAGACAGGGGATCGGCAGGCACAGGACCCAAGTCCCCATTCGTACCTCCCACCAATCGCCGTCGACCGATGCCGCGGTAGCCCAAGCGTGCTCTCCCGTCCCAGGCGCGGAGAATAGCAGCGCCGCCGCTACCCCGGCGATCTTTGCGCCTCGCGCGGCTTGGGCCCGGAGATGCTCCATCGTTTTGCCTTGCATGATGTCATCCTTCTGCGGGAATAATCCCGCCGTTTGCTTTCGTGCTCAGAACAGGACGGGACCGCAACAGGTCGGGGCTCCGCCACACGCATAGTCGGTGCAGAACTTCCATCCGTTAAGCCAGATAACCAGTTTGTGGGGCCCCGACTGCGCGCTCGCCATAGTCTCGACCGGCACGCCGCCGTCCGGTAACGCCGGCGCGACCGCTGTCAGCGCCGCGACCAGACCCAACACCTTCACGCCCGCGCGAATGCCCCGCACGCGGCCTGTAACACTTTCGAATGTCTTTTGCATTTCCTCTTCCCCTCTTGTTAGAAGCCCGGATTGAAGTAGCAACACCAACCGTACCCCGGGCAACTAGCCCAACAGATACCGATCTTCCCAAGCCAGAACACCTGTTCGCCCGCATGGCGACTTGCCTCGGCTTCGGCCCCCGCAGGCGTTGCCTGAACCCCCACAGCCGGTGCACCGGCGGAGAACGCGACCGCCGCGCCCATGACGGCGGCGCGCATCAACCAGGCGCGGCGCCCAAGACGTCTCTTGCTTCTCTTCATCGTCAAACTCCCTTTTTTCAAGTGTCAAAGTCGAGTCGAGGAGCGTCCGCGTCCTCGACTCATCGTACTGCGTCCATCGCAAGGTTCTGGACGAACCCTGCCAGATCGAGCGAATCCCCCGCCGAGCGCCAGCTCGCGACTTCGCTCGCCGGCACCACCGCTTCGATCACCCCGGCCTCGTTCGTGATGTAGAACAGGCCCGGTCCCGCTCGTCCGAACGCTCGGACGTAGTCGGATCGGCTGCGGGTTTCGATTCTTGCCGAAATCCGCTGCGCACCGAGAAAGCCCGCAACCAGATCGCGGTCCGCGTCGCCATTCTCTCCCACCGCAACTGCAACCACCTCGAACCGCTCGCTCAACCGATACTGGAGGGCACGCACCGTCCTGGCGGGGTCCGTGAGCGTGCATCCCAGACACTCCCGGGCGTCGAAAACCCACACCAGCGCCGGACCGCGGCCGGAGAACTCAAGACCCGGCATGGCGTCGCCGACGCCAGGGACACTGCCGTCCCGCGGCGAACACCCGGCAGCCATCCAGGCCAGAAGGAGCGTGGCTGCAGCCCGGGCAGTCGCGCAGACGCGGCGGCGTCCGACTGACCACCTCATGGCTGCAGACCACCCTTCCAACGCGCGACAAGCCACCGATTCGGCAAGACCGAGGCGGGATCATCGAAGTAGAACAGATCCTGCCCCACGGCCAACAGCTGCGGCATGTTGGGCGCGCCCAGCAGTTGCCGCCCCGTCCGGTCGATGATCAGCAGATCCCAGACGGCATCCGTACCTCGCGACTGCATGGACGTCACCACCAGATTGCCGTCATCAAGAACGGACACCCCTAACACCTGGGTGAACCGGTCAAACGCGTCAGCGCCAGCGTCGGCATCGGGCACGCGCTCCCCGGCCCTGGGCAGCGTGCCCATGGGTCTCACCATCGGAAGAGCGATCTCCTCCAGGCGATCCCCCTGGCGGCTGAACTTGTAGAGGGTGTCCGACAAGGCCCACCCCGCCCAGATCGTATCCGCCTCCAGCGTAGCGAAGGCGCCCTGAAACGTGAGTGCGTAGCCGAGGGATTCCTCCGGCACGCCCATGGGAAGAAAACTGCGTTCGAGGTCCCCCGCACGGCGGTCCCAGATGTGCAGAAGCGTCGGTGCCCCCTCGGACTGCAGCATCCCGGTCAGCAGATACCGATCTTCGCCGAGATCCAGTGCTCCCTGCACGGTAGTGATCGGTGACATGACGACTTCAGGATCCTCACCGGACACCGGAAAGAACGTCAGCCGAGCAAGCTGGAGGTCCGCGACGACGATACCGCCATCGAGAGTCCGATGGGCCCTGAGAGGGAGCACAAACTCTCCCGGCCCCTGCCCTCGGCCACCCACAACGCGCCGCAGACGCCCATCGTTGCCGTAGACGTTGACCTGGCCCTCCATCGGCTCCGCCAGCAGGAAGGTGCCGTCTCCCCCGAGAGTGACCATCGGCTGCACTATCATGGCCTGGTCGGTCTCTTCCAGCTCAAGCTCGAGGACCACCTCGAATGCCTCGTTGAAGGCGGCCATGTCCACCCACTCCGAAGACGCGGCAGGATCGGATGCTGGCGGCGGAGGACTGGTATCGGCCGTGTCGCAGGCCGACGCGACAAGGACCAGGAGGAGACCGAGGACCTGGCCAGGGTTGGTGTAGGGCTCGCCCTTGGAGCGGGCGGCGCAACAGGATCGGGTCTTCTGGCGGTTCCGGCGGTTCTCCGGCGTGAGCATTGTTGCCGCTCCCTCCGTTCTCGGTATGGGGTGTCGGGTCGCAACCGTCCGCACCCCTCGGAGCCTGCGGGAGACTACCTCAGGGATGGGCGGGTGCATTTCGGCGTGACCCAAGATCACCCGGACTACGGGTCAAGGGGATAGCTGGATGGGACAACAGGCCGCGCAGCCCGTTTTGTCAGGTGCCGACGGGGGCCCATACGCCCCTTCCCGTCAGATGTGCACCCCCTCCTGGCGTAACCAGTCCCCCATCGTCGCCCGAATCTGCTGCAGGCGCTTCGCGCTCGAGGCCTCGAAGCGCGCTACAATCACCGGCTGCGTGTTCGATGCGCGGATCAGACCCCATCCGTCACCGAACTGCACGCGCACGCCGTCCACGGCAACCACGTCGTAGCGGTCGCTGAAATACCGCACGGCACGCTCCACCAGCGAGAACTTGACGTCTTCGGGGACCTCCAAACGCAGTTCCGGGGTCGAGACATAGGCGGGCAGCGCGCCGACGATCCGCGATAGCGGCCGGTCGGCGTCGGCGATCAGGGCCGCGAGGCGGCCCGCGGCATACAGGGCATCGTCGAAGCCGTAGTAGTCGTCGGCAAAGCACACGTGCCCGGAGAGCTCTCCGGCGATCAGGGCACCGGTCTCTCTCATTTTCTCCTTGATGAGCGAGTGACCGGTCTTCCACATCAGCGGCTCGCCCCCGGCCCGAGCGAACTCCTCTGGAAGGACCTGTGAACACTTCACGTCGAAGACCAGGCGTTGTCCGGCCCCGCTGCGCTTGAGGACGTCCAGGCCGAAGAGCAGAAGGAGGATGTCGCCCCGAACGACGCACCCCCGGTCGTCCACCACGCCGATGCGGTCCGCGTCGCCGTCGAAGCCGATGCCCGCGTCCGCCTCGTGTCTTCGCACCTCGGCGATCAGATCCTGAACATGCTCGTCCACCGTGGGGTCCGGGTGATGATTGGGGAAGGTCCCGTCCGACTCGCAGTACAGAGGAATCACTTCCAGACCGATGGCCTCCAGCAGCTGTGGGGCAACGACCGAACCCGTGCCGTTGCCGCAGTCGACGACGACCTTGAGGGGACGTGACAGCCGGAAGCGGGCGGACACGTCGGACACGTAGGCAGGGAGCGGATCGACATGCTCCAGGGACCCTGTGCCGACGGCCAGATCGCGCGCCAGAATGCGACGCCGCAGGCGCTGGATGCCGTCGCCATGGATGGACGCCTTGCCCACGGTCATCTTGATGCCGTTGTACTCCGGCGGATTGTGAGAGCCGGTGATCTGTACGGCTCCCTCCGTCGCGAACCGGTATTCGCTGAAATAGGTGACGGGGGTCGGAACCGTGCCCAGCTGAAGGACGCCGCATCCGGCCGATCTCAGACCCCGCACCAGGCCGGCCCGCAGAGCGGGGGACGAGGGTCGGTTGTCTTCCCCGACGGCAACGCGGGGCGCAACAGCAGGAAGTCGAGCGCGCAGTTCGGAACCGTAGGCCCTGCCCACGGCCTCCGCGACCGCGGGGGTCAGGTCCTTGCCCACGACGCCGCGGATGTCGTACTGCCGGAAGATATGTTCCCGCGGGTGCACGGGAGCCCGGTTTCCGCGGGCCGGACTCAGGGGCCCGCCGCCGCCGCGGTCCCACCCACGGCTTGACGGAGACCGTCGACAGAAGCCGCCGCCAGATCCAGGGCGACATCGGGGAACACTCCGCCCAGAATCACCAACGCTACCCCGATGACCAGGACGATGTGCGTCGCCAGTGGCGTTACGGCCGCCGCGCGGCGCCCATCCGCCGCTTCAGGCTCCTTCATCCACATGTACCAGGCCACGCGCAGGTAGTACCAGTAGGAGACGACCGTCGTAAGGACCAGGATGACAGCCAGCACCCACAGCCTTGCCTCGGCGGCCCCCAGCAGAAGGTAGTACTTGGCGATGAAGCCCGCGGTCCCGGGGAAGCCGGCCAGGGACAGCAGAAAAACGGTCATCAGGATTCCCAGCAGAGGCCGCCGCCACCCGAATCCGGTGTAGTCCTCGATCCTCGAGTTGCTTTCGCTCTGGTTGCCGACGGTGACTACGATCGCGAAGGCACCGATGGTCATGATCGTGTAGACCAGGAGGTAGAAGAGGAGCCCCGCCGCCGCCACGTCGTTCGCGGCGACCAGCGCCACCAGGAGATACCCGCCGTGGGCGATCGACGAATAGGCCAGCATGCGCTTGACGTTGGATTGCACCACGGCGATCACGTTGCCCACGACCATCGTGACCGCGGCAATCCACCAGAGGATGGTCCACCACTGGTCGTACAGGCCGTCCAGTCCGACCAGGAATACCCGGAGGAACGCCACGAACGCGGCCGCCTTGACCGATGCGGCCATGAACGCGGTGACCGGTGTCGGCGCGCCTTCGTAGACATCCGGCGTCCACATGTGGAATGGCACGGCGGACACCTTGAAGGCGAAACCGATCGCCAGCAGCGCCACTCCCGGGCCCATCAGAGCGCCCACGGCGGTTCCACTTCGCACGGCATCCGCCACCACCGCGATGTTGGCGCTCCCCGTCGCACCATATATGAGCGCAATCCCGAACAGCAGGAACCCGCTGGCGAATGCGCCGAGGAGGAAGTACTTCAGCCCGGCCTCGGCCGACCGCCGGTCGCGGCGATTGAAGCCGGCCAGGGCATAGACGCCGATGGACATGAGTTCCAGCCCCAGGAAGATCACCATCAGGTCCCGGGCCGAAGCCATGAACATCATTCCCACGGCGGCAAACAGGATCAGCGAGTAGTACTCCCCCGCCTGAAGCCTCTGGCGCGCGACATACGGCAGCGAGACGACGATGGCGAACCCCGCCCCGAGCAGGAAGATCCAGTTCGCGAAGAGACGGAAGCGGTCGAGGGCGATCATTGCCGTGGCAGCCTCCTCGGCAACGCCGAAGTACAGCCACCCGTTCGCCAGCGCCGCGAAGGCCAGTCCGGCGATCGTGAGCCAACCGAGTTGCTGGCCCGATCCCCCCTGGTGTCTCCTGGAAACCCCCGCAACCAGAATCCCCATGCCCCAGACGGAGAGCACCACCTCCGGCAGAAGCGCAAGCACGTAGTGGGCACTGGACGTGTAGTCGAGCAACACGGGTCAGTCCTCCAGCGCCGCAGTGGCCGGAACGCGTTCCTGCGCGCCCGGGCGGGCATCCCCCACATACCCCGGGGGCCCGCCATCCGATGGCCCCGCGGAAGCCGAATCCAGCGCGGCACCCGCTCCCTTGACCCTCTCGAGCACCAGCTGTACGCTCGGCTCCATGCGCTCGAGGATGGGTGTGGGATGGACGCCGATCCCGATCATGAGCGCAACCATGGGCGCCAGGATCACGATCTCCCTCCGGGACAGGTCCGGGAACTTCCGGTTCTCCGGCTTGTCCAGCTTGTTGAAGAGGACGCGCTGCACCATCGGCAACATGTAGTACGCCGCGAATACAACGCCCGTGGCCGCCAGGATCGCCGCCAGCGCATGCGTCTCGAAGGTGCCCAGCAGGGCCAGGAACTCACCTACGAAGCCGCTGGTCCCCGGCAGTCCGATCGAGGCCAGCGCCGTGATCACGAAGGCCGTCGCGAAGAGCGGGGCCGCCCGGCCCAATCCCCCGAAATCCTCGATGAGCCGGGTATGGCGCCGCTCGTACATCATTCCGAGAAGCAGGAACAGCGCGCCCGTCGAAATGCCGTGGCTGATCATGACCACCATGCCGCCCTGCAGGCCGTTGAGCGTCAGGGCGAAGATTCCGATCACCACGAACCCCATGTGCGCCACCGACGTGTAGGCGACCAGCTTCTTGGCGTCCGGCTGGACGGCCGCGACCCACGCCGCATAGATGATGCCGACCACTCCGAGCACCAGCATGACCGCCACGACCGTCGGGTGTTGCGCGGCGCCCGGGAAGAACGGCAGCAGGAATCTCATGAACCCGTAGGTGCCCATCTTCAGCAACACGGCCGCCAGTATGACCGAACCCGGCGTCGGCGCTTCGACGTGGGCGTCGGGGAGCCAGGTGTGCAAGGGGAACACGGGCACCTTGATGCCGAAGGCGAGCGCAAAGGCCGCGAAGAGCCAAAGCTGCTCGCGCAGGCTGAGGTCCGCGTTCAGGAACGCCTCGTACGCGAACGATCCGACGCCGCCGCCGAAGTACATGTAGAGGATCGCAACCAGCATGAGGAGCGAGCCGACCGCGGTGTAGAGGAAGAACTTCACCGCGGCGTAGATGCGTCGCTCCCCGCCCCAGATGCCCACGATGAAGTACATGGGTACCAGCGTGAGCTCGAAGAAGACGTAGAAGAGGAAGATGTCGGTAGCGAGAAACACCCCCAGCACACCTGTCTCCAGGAGCAGCATGAGCGCGTAGAACGCCTTCCGGCGAATCTTCACGTACTCGAACGACCCGAGTATGGCGATCGCGCTGGTGAAAGTCGTCAACATCACCATGAAGACGGAGATGCCGTCGACGCCGAGCGCGTAGCTCACGCCCCACGATTCGATCCACGGCGTGGAGGATTCGAGCATGAACCCGCCCCCGCCCGGCTCGTAGCCCCACCAGAGACCCAGGCTGAGTACGAAAACGATGGATGACCAGGCGAAGGCGAGGTTCTTCGCCCTTTCGGGCGACGAAACGACGACATGCGCCATGCCGACCAGCGGCAGCCATATCAGCGCGTGGAGGATCCAGTCCTCGTACCAGAGCGATGCAAGCAGATCCGTCATTGGCGTTACCGCAGGAAGACCGTGGTGCCCAGAACCAGGAGAACGCCGACGGTCAGCACGAAGGCGTACATGTTCACCTGGCCTGTCTGGAAGAGGCTCATGATCCAGCCGGCAAGACGCGCGAACTGCGCGGTGGTGTTGACGAAGCCGTCGATGATCACGTCATCGATGAACCTCCAGCACCACCGGGAAAGCCTGAGCAGCGGCCGCACGATCACGGCCTCGTAGGCCTCGTCGAAGTACCACTTGTCGTGGAGGATCCGGGGAAGCCCCGCACGGGGGCCCGAGTCGGCGGCCGCGGCGACGTACTTGCGCGTGCCCAGCAGGCGGGCGCTCACCGCGACCGTGAGCGCGGCAGCCACCGTAGACGCAAGCGCCCACGAGACCTCGCCACCGCCGAGCGGCGCACTGTAGGCGGCCTCCCCGAAGCCCGCGACCTGGATCTCGGCCGCCGCGTGCGTGACCGGTTCCAGCCAGTGATGAAGCCATTCGCTCATCGGCAGCGCGCCGAACAATCCGGCGAAGGACGCTTGCAGGGCTTCGGGAACGTTGATCCAGCCACCGAACACCGAAAGCGCGGCAAGCGCGATCAGCGGCAGTGTCATCACGGGCGGGGCCTCGTGAAGGTGGGCCGCACCCGCCGGGCCGGTGCGATTGGCGCCGTGGAAGGTCATGATCATCAGGCGGGTCATGTAGAAGGCGGTCATCAGCGCGGTGACCAGCGCGACGCCCCAGTACACCGCGTAGAGGGGGCCGAACGGGTTCGACTCGGCACCCGCCCAGGCCGCCGTGTACCAGATGATCTCGTCCTTGGAGAAGAACCCGGCGAATGGCCAGATCCCGGCGATGGCCAGGGTGGCGATCCACATGAGCGCGCAGGTGAGGGGCATGTACTTCCGCAGACCGCCCATGTTGCGCATGTCCTGCTCGTCGAGGTGGCCTTCGGCGTGATGCGCCGCGTGGTGCATGGAGTGGATGACCGCGCCGGCCCCCAGGAAGAGGAGCGCCTTGAAGAAGGCGTGCGTGACCAGGTGGAAGATCGCGGCGGTGAAGGCGCCTATCCCCGCGGCGAGGAACATGAACCCGAGCTGGGAAACGGTCGAGTAGGCCAGCACCTTCTTGATGTCGTACTGCTGCAGGGCGATGGTCGCCGCGACGAGCGCGGTGAGCACGCCGACGCCCGCGACGACCGCCTGGCTGACCGGGGCGAGCGCGTACAGCACCGAGGACCGCGCGACCATGTACACGCCAGCGGTGACCATGGTCGCCGCGTGGATGAGGGCGGAGACCGGCGTGGGGCCCGCCATGGCGTCGGGCAGCCACACATGCAGCGGCACCTGGGCGCTCTTCCCCGCGGCCCCCAGCATGAGCAGCAGCGTGATGGCGGTAACCGTGGCACCGCCCGCGGCCAGCTGACCCTCGGCTCCGGCGAAGACCTCGCCGAAGTCGAAGGTTCCGAAGGCTTGGTAGATCAGGAACATGGCCAGCAGGAAGCCGACGTCCCCGATCCGGTTCACGATGAACGCCTTCTTGCCCGCGTCGGACTTCTCGCGGTCGCTGAACCAGTATCCGATCAGGAGATAGCTGCAGAGTCCGACGCCCTCCCACCCCACGAACATGGTGGCGTACCCGGAACCCATGACCAGCACCAGCATGAAGAAGACGAAGAGGTTGAGGTAGGAGAAGTACCGCGGATACCCGACGTCGTTCTTCATGTAGCCGACGCTGAACACGTGGATCAGGAAGCCGACCCCGGTGACCACGAGCATCATGACGGCGGAGAGCTGGTCCAGCTGGAGGGCGGCCTCGATACGCAGGTCGCCGGTCGCGATCCAGCTCCAGTAGGAGCGGACGACGGGCTCCTGCAGATCGTCCGGCATCCCGATGAAGTTGAGCAGCGCGAGCACGAATGCGATCAGCATCACGCCCGGGCCCACCAGGGTCGGGAGCCGGTGCGTCGCGGGGGTCACCGCGCCCGCGAAGGGATTCCACTCGTTCCCGCTGCGGACGGCCGCGGAGGACACGGCCGCCGCCCGCAGCGCAAGGAACCCGTTGATCACAAAGCCCAGCAGCGGGAGCAGCACGATCAGGCCGGGCAACACCGGCTCCCAGGACGCGGCTTCCTGCACCGTCAGAGGCGACACCGGCAGCGCCAGGGACGTCACGGTCGATTCGACGGTCGCCATCGTCACCACTTCAGCACGTTGAACTTGTCCACGTTGACCGTCTCATAGTGCCGGAAGATCGATATGATGATCGCCAGCCCGACGGCCGCCTCGGCCGCCGCAACCGTCATGACGAAGAACACGTAGAGCTGGCCTTCGATCCCCGTGTAGCGGGACAGGGCGACGAAGGCCAGGTTTACGGCGTTGAGCTGCAGCTCGATGCACAGGAAGATGATGATGGCGTTCCGGCGCACGATGACGCCCAGGGTGCCGATCACGAAGAGCGCCGCGCTGAGGAGCAGAGCCGGTGTCAGCATCTCAAGCCTCCCCCGACCCGCGCGGCTTGGCGAGCACGACGGCAGCCACGATCGCGACGAGCAGCAGCAGGCCCATGAGTTCGAAGGCGACGACGTAATCCGTGAATAGCGGATCCGCGATCACGCCCACGGCCCCCTTTTCGATCACCGCCGCGTCGATCGCCGCGGCCGCGGCCGCGCCGTTCTCCAACAGATCCGCCCCGACATCGCCGCTGAACCCCTGCATGAGGACACCCGCCGTAAGACCCACCACCACAAGGGAAAGCAGCGACCACGAACCGTAGCGGAGGTCGGCCCGGTAGTCGTGTCCCAGGTTCAGCAGCATGATCACGAACAGGAACAGAACCATGATGGCGCCGGCGTAGACGAGCACCTGGATCGCCGCAAGGAAGTGCGCCTCGAAGAGCACGTAGATCCCGGAGACGCTCGCAAGCGTGGCCACCATGAACAGCAAGCTGGCCACCGGACTGCGCCCGATCACGACGCCGACGGCGCCACCGACGGCAACAACCGCGAACAGAATGAAGAGGATGTCGGTCATTCGGAGCGCGGATCCGACGGATCCCACAGCAGAGTCACGGGATGGTCCTGCTCCATCAGGCGGTCCAGGTCGTAGACGAACCGTTCCCGGCCGTATTCCGCGTTTTCGAAGTGCTGCCCCACATGGATCGCCTCGACCGGGCACACTTCCTGACACATGCCGCAGAAGATGCAGCGGAATTCGTCGATCTCGTAGACGATCGGGTAACGGTTACCCTGGTCGTCCTCGCCGCCCACCAGCCTGATGCAGTTGGCGGGACATACCGTGGGGCAAAGTCCGCACGCCACACACTTGGGACGACCGTCGGCGTGCACCTCCATGCGGTGCGTACCGCGCCAGCGGGGACTCAGCTCCGGCTGCTCCTCGGGGTATTCCAGCGTCACCTTGGTGGGCCGGACCATGTGCCTGAAGGTCAGGCTCATGCCCTTGAGCGTCGCGCGCATGTAGGACGTACGGCCCGCCTCCGGGCGTCGCATCACCTTGACCGATATCGCCATTGTTCCCGCTCCGTTCAGCTCGAGGGGGTCCGGCCCGCGGGGCCTGTTGCGGGTCGTGCCGCGCGTGCCCGCGTGATCCGCTTCCTGTGGGCGCCGGAGATCACGCGGTCGCGGTCCACGAAGAAGAGGAATGCAAGGGTGGTGACCCCGCTGACCGCAGTCAGGACCAACCCGTATAGCATGCCGTAGGCGACACCCAACTGGTCGAGCACGAGCATCGTGCCGGCGATCAGCATGATATACGCGAGGGCCGCCGGCAGAAGGACTTTCCAGCCGAGGTGCATGACCTGGTCATAGCGGAACCTGGGGAGTGTCCACCGAATCCAGATGTAGAGGAGGAGGAAGAAGCCCGTCTTCACCGAGAACGCCGCCAGGGTGAGCAGCGTGATGAGCACGCTCGGGCTGGTGGGAATCGGCGCGCCCGACTCGTCGAATCCGCGAATCCACGCGCCCTCGTGACGGAACATGTCGTCCCCGGGCCAGAACGGAATGTCCCACCCGCCGAAGAAGAGCGTGGCCATGAGGGCGGACGCGGTAACCACGTGCGCGTACTCGGCGATGAAGAACATGGAGAACTTCATCGCGGAATACTCGGTGTGATAGCCCGTGATCAGTTCCGACTCGGCTTCGGGCATGTCGAACGGAAGCCGGTTGGTCTCGGCGAGCGCGGAAATGAGGAAGAAGATGAACGCGAGCGACAGCGGGAAAACGAACCAGAGCCCCAGTTGCTGCTGCTTCCACACCATCTCCGTCAGGGTGACGTTGCCCGCAAGCAGCAGCACCGCGATGACGCTCAGGCCCAGCGCCACCTCGTACGAGATCATCTGCGCCGAGGCGCGCAGCCCGCCAAGGAACGCGTACTTGTTGTTCGAGGCCCATCCCGAGAGCACGATTCCGTAGACGGCGAGCGACGACAGCGCCAGAATGTACAGGATGCCGATGGGGACATCCGCGACGATCATGTCCACCGTTCCCACCGGCGTGGGCAAGGGCGCGGCGAATGGTATCACGGCGAAGGTGACCACCGCCGGCATGATTGCAAGCGCCGGTCCCAGCACGAAGTAGAACTTCGCAGCCGTGCCCGGCATCGTCTCTTCCTTGATGATGTTCTTGATGCCGTCGGCGATGGGCTGCAGCAGCCCGAAGGGGCCGACGCGGTTCGGGCCGAGCCGATCCTGGATGAAGGCGGACACCCGGCGTTCGGCAAGGGTCATATAGGCGACCACCCCCATCACGACGGTGAAGACGGCGACGACCTTGACCGCCCCGAAGGTCACGAACCAGAAGGTGGAGAGCTCCTGCATCTCACCCATGGACCGCCTCCGCCACGAGGGCCGCGCCCCCGTCTCCGACCGCCTCCCAGGTCAGACCCTCGAACGCGGCGTGGGCGTCCGCCATACGCGCGAATGCCTCCGGCGCGCTCCCCGGAGTCTCCTCGCCGCGCAGCGCCGCCGCGAGCGCACCCAGCACCAGCCAGGCGGGACGCGCCGACTCCGGTGGACGCAGGCCCTGCTGGAAACGCTGGACGCGTCCCTGCGCGTTCACGAACGACCCCTCCTCCTCTGCAAAGGTCGTGATCGGAAGAACGAAGTCCGCGTTGTGGGCCGCCGCCGAGTCGAAGGTGCCGAGATAGACGAACAGGCTCGCGTTCGCTCCGAAGTCCTCGCCCTGGTCCGCAAGCTCATCGCCCAGCACGATGACGACCCCGCCGTGTTCCGCCACGTCTTCCAGTCCACCCTGGCCGTCGTCGTTGCCGGCGCGCTCGAAGCCGAGCAGCCCGGCACCGTCGCTGTTGGGGACCAGATCGCGGCGGCGCACCAGCAGCGGGAAGCCCGGCAGGGGGACTTCGTCGGGGGCCCGGGGCGAACGGAAGACGCGCTGCGTGGCCCGCCCGGGCATCTCTTCCCCCAGCACCGCCAGGCCGGCCAGCGCCTCGTTCGAGCACCCTGCCGATCCCACCAGCGCGACATCGCCCTCGGCGGCCGAGAGACGCCCGAAGAGGAGCTCCAGTGCTTCCCTCCAGTCCGCCGCCCGCCTGTCCGATCCGCGGCCGACCGCCGGCGCCCCCATGCGGCCGGGCCGGTTCAGCCACTCGTAGTTGGCGCGACCGTAATCGCACATCCAGTGGCCGTTGACCTCCTGGTTCTCACGGGGTTTCAGACGCTGGACCAGGTTGTCGCGCGTGTGCAGTTCGATATTGCACCCGTGACTGCAGTTCGGGCAGATGGAGGGTGTATGGTCGAGGTCCCAGGCTCGGGCCTTGTGCAGGAAGTCCTTCGAGACCAGCGCGCCGACTGGACAAATATCCACCACGTTGCCCGCGAAAGCCGCTCCCTCGAGGCCACGGTCGAAGAAGGTGTCGATCACAGCGCGGCTGCCCCGCTCCACCACCGTCAGCCGGGAGTCGCGGGCAACCTCGTCCATGAAGCGCACGCACCGGGTGCACATCACGCAGCGATCGCCGTAGTAGAGCACGTCGCCGCCGAAGTCGTCGCGCCCGAACACGCGCTTGGGCTCGCGCCCGCGGCCCTGTTCCCTGCCCTCTTCGAAGACGTAGTCCTGGAGTTTGCACTCTCCCGACATGTCACAGATCGGACAGTCCAGCGGGTGGTTCACCAGGTAGAATTCGAGCACGCCCTGACGCATCCGCTTCGCGGCGGGGCTGTCGGTGTGCACGACCTGTCCGTCGGCGGCCATCGTCACGCAGGAGGGCTGAAGCTTCGGCGCACCCTCCACCTCGACCAGGCAGATTCTGCACTGGGCGGGCGCCGACAGGCCGGGGTGGTAGCAGTAGTGAGGCACCTCGGTACCGATCGCCTCGGCGGCGTGCAGCAGCGATGTGCCCCTGGGGACGGTGACCGCCTGCCCGTCCATGGTCAGGGTGACCGTCTCGGCTTTGCGACCGTTATCCGCCATGGGGCTCCCCCGGGTGCATCAGGCTGCTCCGACCCGCTCACCGCGGCGGATGAGGGCCAGGTAGTCTTCGCGGAACTTCTCGATTGACGAGATGATGGGCATCGCCAGGGAGTCGGACAGCACGCAGATGGTGGTTCCGGTCATCTGCTCGGAGATCTCGATCAGCGTGTCCAGGTCGTCCTCGGTGCCGCGGCCGTCCTCGATGCGCTGCAGGATCCTGGTGGCCCACGTCGTGCCCTCGCGGCAGGGCGTGCACTGGCCGCAGGACTCGTGCGCGTAGAAGTGGGCCATCCGCCGCACCTGCTTCACGATATCGGAGGTCTCGTCCATGACGATCACCGAGGCGCATCCGAGCATTGAACCGGCGGCTTCGACGCCTTCGTAGCACAGGGTGCACGCGCGGCAGTCCTCGGCATCCATGATCGGCACCGAACTCCCGCCCGGGATGACCGCCTTGAGGGCGTGGCCGCCGGGGATTCCCCCACACACGTCCTCGATCAGCTCCATCAGCGGGAAACCCAGCGGGAACTCGTAGTTGCCGGGCTTGTTCACATGGCCCGAGACACAGAACAGCTTCGTACCCGGACTCTTCTCGGTGCCCCACTGGCGATACCACTCCCCGCCGTGTCGGGCGATGTGTACCGCGGCCGCCAGCGTCTCCACGTTGTTGATCGTCGACGGCATTCCGAACGCGCCGACCGCCGCCGGGAACGGCGGTTTGATCCGGGGCTCTCCCCGGCGCCCCTCGAGCGAGTTCATCAGGCCGGTCTCCTCGCCGCAGATGTAGGCGCCGGCGCCGACGTGGAGGGTGATGTCGATGTCCACTCCCGAACCCAGGATGTCCTTGCCGACGAGCCCCTCCGCGTACGCTTCCTCGAGGGCGCGGGCGAGCACGTTCGTGGACTCGAAGAACTCCCCGCGCAAGTAGATGTAGCAGTGCGACGCGCCGATCGCATAAGATCCGACAAGGCACCCCTCGATCAACTGATGGGGTGTCCAGCGAATGATCTCCCGGTCCTTGAACGTGCCCGGCTCCGACTCGTCGGCGTTGCAGAGCAGGTAGTGGGGACGTGCGGAGTTCTTCGGCATGAAGGACCACTTGAGGCCCGTGGGGAACCCCGCCCCTCCCCGTCCTCGGAGACCCGACGCCTTGACATCGTCGATGGTCGCCTCGCGTCCAATCTCCAGCGCCCGCGCGATTCCCTCGTAGCCCCCGGCAGCCTTCCACCCGGCGACGGTGCGCGCCCGCGGATCCCCGAAGCACTCGCTCAGCATCCGGGTTTCCTTGTCGTGTCGGTATGGGTAAGCCAAGGCCGTTTTCCTCGGGAGAGTTCCTCTAGAATCCCTGGTTCACTTCGCGTTTCAACCGGTCGAGCACGGCGGGCACGTCGTCCACCGACACGTCCTCGAAGTAGCGCGAGTTGATCTGCACGCAGGTGGGAAAACCACACGCCGCCAGGCACTCCGCTTCCGCGACCGTGAAGTTCCCGTCGCTCGATGTCTCCCCCAACTCCGTGCCCGTATGCTCGAGGAAGGCCGCGAGAACGTCGTCGGCTCCGCACAGGTTGCAGGAGATGTTGGTGCACACCTGAATCAGAAAGCGCCCCACCGGACGCTTGTTGTACATCGTGTAGAAGGTGGCGACCCCGCGAACGTAGGCGTCGCTCAGGCCGAGCAGTCCGGCAACCTCGTCCATCGTTTCCGGGGAAATATGGCCACGCAGTTCCTGGGCGAGGTTGAGGGCTGGAAGCAGCGCCGCCCGCGCCGTCGGATAGCGGCTTCGGATCTTGTCGAAGCGCTCCCGGTAGGGCCCCTCGAAGAGCGGCGCGTCCGGATCCTTCTTCACGAACATGTACGGCAGGCTCGGGGAAACCGACGGGTGACCCCCGTCCAGCACGCGCTCGCCCACGTACTCCGTCCCGCGCACGTCCGCTTCGCTCAGGTCGAACTCCCCCGTGTTCCCCGCCCAGCCCGGGTTGCGGAAGCGAACGTCGCTCACCGGTCGATCTCTCCCAGAACGATGTCGAGGCTCGCGTTGATCATGATCAGGTCGGCCATGAGGTGCCCCTCGGCCAGCTTGGGAATCGCGGACAGATTCACGAAGGAAGGCGGCCGGATACGCCACCGCACCGGCTTCGGTCCTCCGTCGCCCACGACATACATCCCGAGTTCGCCCTTCGAGCCCTCCACCGAGAACCAGCAGTCCTCGGCTGGAGCGGGGATGCCGTCCGTGATCAGCTTGAAGTGGTGGATCATCGACTCCATGTCGGACATGCAGTCGGTCTTGGACGGCAGGGAGATGCGCGGGTCCTCCACATCCATCGGGCCATCCGGCAACCGGTCCAGCGCCTGGTGGAGAATCCGGACGCTCTGGCGCATCTCCTCCATGCGGACCAGGTAGCGGTCGTAGCAGTCGCCGTGGCACCCGATCGGGACCTCGAAGTCATAGCTCTCGTATTCGTAGTACGGGCGGTCCTTGCGGACATCGTACGGCACCCCGCTGGCCCGCAGGTTGGCCCCCGTCAGGCCGTAGTTGACCGCCTCCTCGGCCGAAATGGCGCCGATGCCCTGGGTGCGTCCCACGTGGATCGCGTTGCAGGTAAGGAGCGCGTCGACCTCGTCGAGCGTGGCGGGGAGATTGTCGGCGAACTCCCGGACCCCCCGTGCCCATCCCTCGGGGAGATCGGCCATCATGCCGCCGATCCGCGTGGCCGAGGTGGTGATCCGGGCACCGGTGAGCGCCTCATGCAGCGTATACACCTTTTCCCGCTGCTGGAACGCGTACAGGAACGGGGTGAAGGCCCCGACATCGATCGACCACGTCCCCAGCCACAGGAGGTGGGAGAATATGCGATCCATCTCCATGCAGATGACGCGTGCGACGCGGCAGCGGTCGGTCACCTCGATCCCCATCAGCTTCTCGACCGCCATGACGTACGCGCAGTTGTAGATCAACGGCGCCAGGTAGTCCATGCGGTCGGTGAGCGTGACGATCTGGTTCCAGGTCCGGTACTCGCCGAGCTTCTCGAAGGACGAATGCAGATAACCCAGCCGCGGGACCACGCTGACCACCGTCTCGCCGTCGAGTTCCACCACGAGGCGGAGAACCCCGTGCGTGGCCGGATGCTGGGGCCCGACGTTCACCAGCATCGTGCTCGAACCGAGCTCGGGCTCCTCGACCTCGAAGGGCTCGATCGGGCTCGGGACCGGCGTGCCGTCCGGACCCATTTCCGGATTGCGCCGCGCTACGTAGTCGACAGTGCTAGACATCGTCAGCTCCCGCGGCTGTCTCCCCGGCGCCGCCGCCGGTCTCGACGACCTGAGGAATGCGCTCGGCGATCTCGCCGGGCACGTAGTAGTCCTCCGGGTCCTGGGTCAACGCACGGCGGGTCTGCTCGGCACGCGAAAACCGGCCGCGTAGCGGGAAATCCTTGCGCAGGGGATGGCCCTCGGCGTAGTTGTCGGGCATCAGGATGCGGCGAAGGTCCGGGTGTCCGTTGAAGCGGATGCCGAACAGGTCGTACACTTCGCGTTCCAGCCAGTTGGCCCCGGCCCAGATGCCGGTCACGCTGTCGATCGCCAGGCCGTCCAGGGGCAGTTCGCACTTGACGCGCAATGCGGCGCGGTTCGGAATCGACCACAGCTGGTAGACCACCTCCAGCGGCCTGCCGCCGCCGTAGTCGACCGCCGTAACGTCGGCCAGGTGGTCGTACTGCTGCTCCGCGTCGTCGTGGAGCCAGCCGAGTATGTCGGTGATCCGCTCCGGGTCCACGTAGACGACGTCCTCGTCTCCGGCACAGATGCGGTTCCGGAACACCGCGTCGGCAAAGTGCTCGCGCAGGGCCGTCACGGACGGGTTGCCGGGCGCGACGCTGTCTTCCCCCGTCGCCGGCGCGCCCTGCTCGCGGCCCTGCCCGGGGCCTGCGGCCACAAGGTCGAATCCGGACATGGACGGCTCCGGCACCGGTTCACGCGTCATCGCGCGTACCCTCGCCGGAAGCGACCGGAAAACGTGTGCGTCTTCAGGGGAGTCGATCCTCGGCACGACCGATGGCGTCGGTCTCCACGAGTCCGCTCACCCGGTTCTGGTGGGTGGAATTGCCGAAGGGCCCGGTCAGGTCGGAGACTTCCTCGTCGTCGGCTCGCGGACGCCCGGCGGCCAGGGGATCCTCGGCCCGCAGCGCCGCGTGATTCGCCAGACTCTCGCCGCGGATCTTCTCCTGCACCATCATCAGGCCGTAGATCAAACCCTCGGGCCGGGGCGGGCAGCCGGGGATGTAGACATCGACCGGCACGATCGTGTCGATCCCCTGAACCATGGAGTAGACGTCGAAGACGCCCCCCGACGAGGCGCAGGCCCCCATCGAGATGCACCACTTGGGCTGCATCATCTGATCCCAGATCCGGCGCAGCACCGGGGCAAGCTTGTACGGCACCCGCCCCGCACAGATGAGGACGTCGGCCTGGCGTGGGCTGAAGGACATGCGCTCCATCCCGAAACGGGCCAGATCGTAGTTGCTGGCCGCGGACGCCATCATCTCGATGGCGCAGCACGCAGTGCCGAAAGGCATGGGCCACAACGAGTTGCGGCGTGCCCAGTTAACCACGAAATCAAGTCGCGTGGTAAGGAAAGTCGGCGTTCCCGAGCCCAGCACGCCGGGTTTTTCTAGTCCCATTCCAAACCGCCTTTCTTCCATTCGTAGACCAGTCCGACAGCAAGGACGACCACGAAAAGGAATACAGCCACGAACGGCCCCCAGCCCAGTTCCCGTACCCGCACGGCCCAGGGCACCAGGAAGATCGTCTCGAGGTCGAAGACGATGAAGCTGATCGCCACCATGTAGAACTTGATCGAGAAGCGGGTGCGCGTATCGCCGAGCGGGATCATCCCCGACTCGTAGGGCATCGCCTTCTGGGGGGTCGGGCGCCGGGGATTGAGGATGTGGGAGGCGGCAGCCATCCCGACGGCATTGACAACCGTAACCCCCAGGATGATCAGGAGCGGAATATAGGACTTCGCCATGCTGACTGAAGGCCCTCCCCGGTCTTGGTTACCCGCCCCCGCGGTATCCGGCCTCGCCAGGCCGCCCGCCACGGGTGCCTCGCGACCCGCGAGCTTGTGAAACTTTTCACGAACTCTCGGATCAAGGCTGAAAGATACGGGGGAAGCCCCGGGGATTCAAGCGGGGCCGGTCGTCCGTGATCCGGCAGAACCGACCCCGCCCGGCTTGGCGCCCTGCCCCCCCTCTCTCTATCTTCCCGTCACCCACAACTCCGCCCCGTCCCCGCGGCCCCGGCTTCAGCCCCGCGCGGGCCCAGACACACCACCGGCCACCAGAACAACCATGCCCGTCAAGAGCGACCGCTGGATACGCAGAATGGCCCTCGAACACCGCATGATCGATCCCTTCGAGTCCGAACAGGTCAGGAACGGGAGCATTTCCTACGGACTCTCGTCCTTCGGCTACGACATCCGCGTCGCCCCGGAGTTCAAGGTCTTCACCAACGTCCACAACCTGGTCGTGGACCCCAAGGAATTCGACGAACGCTCGTTCGTCGACGTGAAGGGCCAGGACTGCATCATCCCCCCCAACTCCTTCGCGCTCGCGCGGACCGTGGAGCACTTCCGCATCCCGCGGGACGTGCTCGTGCTGTGCGTCGGAAAGAGCACGTACGCGCGCTGCGGGATCATCGTCAACGTGACTCCGCTCGAGCCCACCTGGGAGGGGTTCCTGACGCTCGAGATCTCGAACACGACCCCGCTTCCGGCGAGGATCTACGGGGGTGAGGGTATCGCCCAACTCGTGTTTTTCCAGGGCGACGAGCCACCCGAGGTCGCCTACGCGGACCGCAGAGGCAAGTACCAGGGCCAGGTGGGCGTGACGCTGCCCAAGCTGTAACGGGCCGGGGGGCGGACGGTGGAGCGGGCGGCGTTCCCGCTACGGCTCCACCGCCAGCAGTTCGAACACGTAGACCAGCACCGCGTTGCCCGGCACGCGTCCATCCGGCGACCCGATGCCTCCGTAGGCCAGGCGGGGCGGGACCACCAGCTGGCGCGTGCCCCCCGCGCGCATTCCGTCGAGGCCCAGATCCCACGCGGCGATCGTCTGGCCGCTGCCGACCAGGTAGTACACCTCTCCGTCGAACGGGCTCACGAATGCGCCGGGCGAAAACTCGTTCAGCGGGTAGATGCCCTGGTCCACCGGCGTCCCGTCGTGCAGCCATCCACGGTAGTTGAAGCGCACGCCCACCTGCTGGTCGGCCCGTTCGCCGTCGCCCGTGACCAGGTCGCGGATGTACAGCCCGGACCCGAGCAGCATCATTTGCGTCAGATCGACGCCGAGCTCGGGCGCGAAGACCAGTGACGCGATGTCCGGCGGCTCGGGTTCCACCGGGGCCTCACCGCCACAGCCGAAGACGCCGGCGACGGCGGCCAGGGCAGCCATCCAGCCCCTCAAGGTTCCGGGTCCGGTTCCCCCCGGGAGGCGCGCGGAAGCACGTGATTGCATATCATGTTCACGGAAATCGAAGGGATCCCGCACTTCGCTCCGGCGGGGCTCGCACGGACGTACACTGCCCAGAGCCCGCGGTCCGGGCAAGTCCCCCGCGGGCTGGTTGCGGCACTTGAGAGAAGGAGTTGGTACGACGATGCCGAAACTGCAACGGACATTGGCACTCGGGGCAGCCGTGCTGGTCGCGGCGGCGTGGGCGGCACCGGCGGCGCCGCCGGACGCCGGCACGACTCACGCAACCCCCCGGACGGCGAGCGACGAGACCGCCGAGGCTCTCGTCGACGCCTGGATCGAGGCACTCGGGGGCATGGAGACGTACTGGAAGCTGCAGAGCGCCTCCTACACCCTCACCACCGAGATCTGGGACCCCGCGAGCGGACGGCTGCAGCGCACCCGGCCGCGCTACGTGACGATCGCGCGCCTCGAGACCGGTCAGGCCGCCCGCATCGAGCGCTGGGAGGGCAACGACTTCATCCAGCACGGCTTCGACGGCGTGCAGCAGTGGGCGGCCATGAACGGTGAAACGCTCGGGCCCGGCGACAAGGACTATGACGAGGCGCGCTACGTGTCCGGCGATGTCTTCTACTGGATCGGCCTGCCCTTCAAGCTGAAGGACCCCGGCGTGTTCCTGCACTACGACGGCACGGACGAGGACGGGCGGCACCTGGTGCGCGTGACGTTCGGAGAGGGCGTGGGCGACCACAGCGACACCTGGTTCTATGTCTTCGAAGAAGGCCGCGCGATGCCGGTGTCGATCGGCTACCGCGAAGAGGGACGCCGGAACATCAGCCGCACGTACTGGGAGGATGTCCAGGAAGTGGACGGCTACGTCTTCACCGGCCGGCGCGTGCACGTCAACGCGGACGGCCGGATATGGAAGGTGCTGGTGACGTCCGACTTCGTGCTTAACCCGGAGGTGGATCCGGCGATCTTCAGCCGGCCCTGACCGGGCCGGCGCAACGGCGCTGCGCTACAGGTGCGCCATCGTCCCCCGCACGTGGTCCGCGCTTTTGGCCAGCGCCCCGGCCTCTGCATCGCTCAGCGGCACTTCGATCACCTCCTGGAGCCCGCCCTCGCCCAGCTTGCACGGCACCCCCAGGTAGATCCCGTCGTGCCCGTACTCGCCCTCCAGATACGCCGCCGCGGGCAGGATCCGGCGCTTGTCCCGCACGATGGCCTCCGCCATCTGAACCGCCGCCGCCGAGGGCGCGTAGTAGGCGCTGCCGGTCTTCAGGTACCCCACGATCTCGGCGCCTCCGTTACGGGTCCGCTCGATCAGCGCGTCGAGGCGGTCGCGGGGGATGAGGTGGGACACGGGGATCCCGCTCACGCTCGTATACGACACCAGCGGCACCATCGTGTCGCCGTGGCCGCCGAGAACCATGGCCTGCACGTCCTCGACGCTCACGTCCAGTTCCAGCGCGATGAAGGAGCGGAAGCGGGCCGTATCGAGCACCCCCGCCATGCCGATCACGCGCTCGCGCGGGAAGCCGGTCGCCTCCTTGGCCACGTAGGCCATCACGTCGAGAGGGTTGGACACGACGATCACGACCGCGTCGGGCGCGACCCGGGCGATCTGCTCGCTGACCGAACGCACGATCCCCGCGTTGGTGCGCAGCAGATCGTCGCGGCTCATCCCCGGCTTGCGCGCGATCCCCGCGGTGACGATGAACAGATCCGACCCCGCCGCCGGGCCGTAGTCGTTCGCCCCGGTCACGCGTGTGTCGAAACCCTCGACGGGCGCGCTCTCCCACTGGTCGAGCCCCTTGCCCTGAGGGATCCCCTCGATGATGTCGATCAGTACGACTTCCCGGCACAGTTCCTTCTCGGCGAGGCGCTGGGCGCACACCTCGCCGACGTGTCCCGCGCCTACGACGGTGATCTTTCCGGCCATGCTATGGCTTCTCCATGGTTGTTGAATCGCCGCTGCAAGGAGGTCGGATTCGCTTCATCCGCCCGTCTGAGAGAGGGCGATCAGTCCTCCCGACCCCTCCGACGACCCCTGCACCAGCAGGTGCTTCTCGGGCTTGATACGGAGGGTCTCGTCTACAAGAGGCTCCAGCGGATCACCCCGCCGGAGCGCGTCGCGCAGCGGGGTCTGGATCGTGCCGAACAGGCAGGGGCGAAGCTGGCCGTCGGCCGTCAGGCGCATCCGGTTGCAGCGGCTGCAGAAGTTGTGGCTCATGGGAGTAATGACGCCGATGGTCCCCTGCGCGCCAGGGAAACTGAAGTACGTGGCGGGACCGTTGCCCGGGGGACCCTCGACCGGTTCCAGCGCGTCCACCGCGCGGACGCGGGCCAGCGCCTCGTCGCACGACAGGAAACCGGAGGCGCTCAACTCCAGGTTGGACTCCGTCGGCATGACCTCGATGAACCGGACATGAAGCGGCCGGGTGCGCGACAGTTCGGCGAAGTCGGCCACCTCGTCGTCGTTCTCGCCGCGCATGAGCACGACGTTGATCTTGATCGGGTCGAACCCCACGGCGTGCGCCGCGTCGAGTCCCTCCAACACCCTGGCCAGGGTTCCGGGGCGGCGCGCGATGGCGTCCGCCCGGTCCGGGCGGAGGGAATCAAGCGAGATGTTCACCCGGCTCACGCCCGCGTCGCGGAGACGCCTGGCGACGGGGGCGAGCAGCACCGCGTTGGTCGAAAGGGCGATGTCCTCGATCCCGGGGACCGCCGCGAGCAGGTCTACGAGGCGCGGCAGGTCCTTCCGCACCAGTGGCTCGCCACCGGTCAGACGGAGTCTCCTGAGACCCATGCGCGCCATCACCCGCACCACCTCGGTGATCTCCTCGTAGGTCAGGATCTCGGCGCGGCGAAGCCAGGGAAGGCCTTCCTCCGGCATGCAGTAGACGCACCGCAGGTTGCATTTGTCCGTGACGGAAATGCGCAGGTATTCGATACGGCGTCCGAAGCCGTCGACCATGGCCCGGGCCTCCCGGCCCGAGGAAGACCTGTGCGACCGCACACTGTAGTTCACCGGGTACCCTCGACCTCTGTCGCAGGAAGATGTCCGTCCAGCCACGCCTCCTCCCCATCTAGATAGCGTTCCCGCTTCCATATGGGAAGACGCTTCTTGATTTCCTCGATCACATAGCGGGCCGCCCGGAACGCCTCCTCCCGGTGAGGAGAGGACACCGCGATGGCCACGCTGATCTCACCGATGGCCAGTTCCCCCAGCCGGTGAACCACCGCCACACGGTCGCTGTCCGCCTGCTCCGCGGCCTCCGCCGCGATCGCCGCCAACTGTTCCCGGGCCATGTCCCGATAGCCCTGATACTCCATTCCGCCGACCGGACGGCCCTCGTTCGAGTTGCGTACCATGCCCACGAAGAGGGCCGCCGCGCCGTCCGCGGGCGCTCCCACGCGCTTCAACACCGCCGCGGGATCGATTGCGTCAGTCGTCACGTCGCTCCAGATCACCCTGAACTCCCCGGGGGCTACCCGCCCGCGACCGGTGGAATCAGCGCCACTTCGTCCCCGTCCTCCAACGTGGTGTCGCCAGCGGCGTACTTGTGGTTCACCGCCACCGCGCCCCGGGCGGGCAACCGCGCCCACCCGCCTCCGCGCGCCTTCAATTCCGAAAGCAAGGCCTCGACGGTTGCTCCCTCCGGCAAGGCCACGACCGTATCCCCCCGGCCGACCAGTTCACGGTGAGCGGCGAACAGCAGAACCTTCACGTTCATTGTCGTGCGTCAGCGGTTCATGCTTTGCCGGCGTCGCATCGAAGGCCCGACCAGGCGCTCGCAGGCTATCCGGATCCGTCGCCCGCGTCCAGCCGGCCAACCTGGGCACGGAAGTGCTTGGACGGCTTGAAGACCGGGGAGGTCCGCGCCGGCACTCTGACCGGTTCACCCGTCCTCGGGTTACGAGCCATGCGGGCCTTGCGCTGGCGCACCTTGAACGTGCCGAACCCGCGGATTTCGATTCCCTGGCCCTGAGCGAGCGCCTGTTTCACGGCGTTCAGGAATCCGTCGACCACCAGAGCGCAGTCCTTCCTGGTAATCCCCGGACCTATCGCGTCCGCCACCTGCTCTACGAGATCGGCCTTGGTCATTCGATTCTCCTCTGGAGCCGCTCGACGAGAAGCTTGCTGGATTGCACCGCCAGAACTGGAGGACACTCACCCGGAATCGCTTCGTCGTTGCCATATGAAACGGTTGGTAAGTAACCGACCGGAACCCGCAGCGTCAAGAGTTTTGTGCTGTTTTCGGGGGTTTGGCAACGCGGTTTCGGCGCGTGTTCATCATGAATACGAAGTCGTCGAAGAGATAGCTGCTGTCATGCGGGCCCGGAGCGGCCTCCGGATGGTACTGGACCGCGATCACCGGGAACGTGGCATGCGCGATGCCCGCCACCGTGTTGTCGTAGAGGTTCCAGTGCGTGACCCTGAGGTCGGGCGCACCGGGGACCGCGTCCCCCTCACCGCCCCGTACCGCGAAGCCGTGGTTCTGCGACGTGATCTCGACCGTTCCGCGATCGCGGTACATGACCGGGTGGTTCGCGCCGTGGTGCCCGAAGGGAAGCTTGAACGTGTCTCCCCCGAACGCGCGGGCGATCAGCTGGTGGCCGAGACAGATCCCGAAGACGGGTATGTCCCGACGGGCGACCTCGAGGATGGTGTCGGCCGCCCGCTGTACGGCAGCCGGATCGCCCGGTCCGTTGGAGATGAAGAGGCCGTCGGGCTCGAGCGCGAGGACATCGCGGGTCTCCGACTCGGCGGGCAGCACGGTAACGCGGCACCCGCGCTCGGCAAGCAGACGCGGAGAACTTGCCTTGACGCCGAAGTCGAACGCCGCGACGTGGAATGTCTCGCTCCCGGCCGCAGGAACGACGTACGGCTTACCCGTCGACACGCCGCACGCCAGATCGAGCCCCTCCATCCTCGGGTGGGCGAGGATCTGCTCGAGGCATTCTTCGGCAGGGACCTCGCCGGAGGCGATCCCCCCACGCATGGCTCCTTCGCTGCGGATATGGCGTGTCAGCGCCCGCGTGTCGACGTCACGGATCCCCACGACGCCGTGGCTGCGGAGGTAGTCCTCGAGGGTCTCGCGGCTCCGCCAGGAACTGGGCGCGCGCGCCGCTTCCCGAACGATGAAGCCGGCAACCTGCGGATGGGACGACTCGCCGTCCTCGTCGTTGGTCCCGTAGTTGCCGATCAGCGGGTAGGTCATGGTGACCAACTGACCCGCGTAGGACGGGTCCGTGAGCACCTCCTGATAGCCGGTCATCGAGGTGTTGAAGACGACCTCGCCGATAGCGCTTCCCCGGGCACCGAGTGAAGCGCCGCTGAATCGGCGTCCGTCCTCGAGCAGGAGGTAGGCGGGCCGTTCCGAGCCGTGACGGCTTGCGGACGTTGAAGCGGGCATTGCCGGAATGTAGCAGTCCGCGGGCAAACCCGCACGAGCACCGAGACCGGTGAGGCGCCGGGCTGACATTTGGTTGAAGTTTCGCATCTTGTTGCGGTGAATGTGGTTGCATGTTCGACAGCCCGATTTCCCGCTGAATGATTCCCGCCGGTCTCGATTTCAGCCGCGAGCCCGGCGGCGGTCTTCCAGAGCCTTCCGAAGCTGTACCTCGTCGGCTCTCTGATAGCACCGAAGCACCGTCTTGGCCGTCTTCCAGCCGCCGAGTTGGCAGAGCACCTTCAACGGCTGGTCCATCAGGTCGGAGGCGAACTTGCGCCGCAGCGAGTGCCAGCCCCGTCCGGGCTTCGGCTCCAGTCCCGCGAGCCTCTCGGCCCTGTCCCACCACCCCTGCGCCAACGCGGCTCCCATGCAGGCCGACGGATTCCGGGGTGCGGGCATGACCGGGGCATCCCCGGCAGCGGGATTCCAACTCCGCGCCTTCCTCAAGGCGTCCAAGGCCTCGGGAGTGACCGGCGTGACATGCTCGTAGCCAGTCTTGTCGTGCTCGGCTCGCCAGACGATGGTTCCGCCCTCGAAGTCGATGTCGTGCCACCGAAGCTGCCGAATGGCACCGATCCGGTGGCCCGTTTCGTGCGCGAGCACGAGCGCGACGTGGAACCGCCAGTCAACCCGGCGTGACACCTCCAGAAGCGCCCGGTACTCCTCCTCGGCGAGCACCACCCTTGTTGGGTTCTTCTCCCTCGGTGTCCTGAGCCCCCTGAGCGGATTCCGGTCGAGCAGCAACCGGCCCCGCTCGTCGCGGGACTTCGCCGCCCAGTTCAGGACGGCGATCAGAAACTTCAGGTCGTACTCGACCGTTCGATCCGCCACGGGCCTGCCACTCGGTCCGATCCTGCCCGCGCGGCGCTCCCGGATGAAGCGGTCCCAGTCCCTCTGAGACAGGGTCGCCGGGTCGCGGTTCCGTCCGAAGATGTCGAGGAACATCCGCATCGAGGTGCGGTCGTGCTGCCGCGTGTGAGCGCCCTTGGCGGGCGTCACCTCCTGACCGTAGATGTCAAAGAGCCGCCCCAGGGTGAGCGGCTCGGGCTTGGCTTCCGCCCCGCCCCCGATCTCGGGTCCGGCGAACCCGGCGGCGAATTCGTCCGCCTGCCGTTTCGCGCGCCGCCAGTCACGGTGCTTGAGGGACCGGGTGAGCCTGCGCCCGTTCTCTCGCCACTCAATCTGGAAGTTGCCGGTCTTCGGGTCCGGGAAGATCCTGACCCGGTTCCGGCCCCATTCTCCGGCGCCGTACGAGCGCCGACTTCGTTTCGTGCGTGCCATCGTTCGATTCCTCTCGATTGATGGACTGCACGATCTGCGCGAAAGAAAGGTCGCGCGACCGGGGGTGTTCCGCTAGTCTTAGTCTTGTCCAACGGCAAGTGAGCCCGAACGCGGGGCCGGTTTCCAGCGGGAAGTGAGCCTGAAGGCCGGGGCGAAGAGATCATTGGAGGATGATCGTGACACTTCGCACCGAACGACTTCGCACCCTCGAACAGGTCCGGGCCTTCCTGGACGGCAATGAACCGGCGGACTTCGAGCTCGCCGACCGCACCTCGGCCTACGCCTTCGTGCGCCGCACGCTGGTCCGCTTCGAGTACCACGGCCTCGGGCGACCGGACAAGGGACTGGTGAAGCGGTTCATCGAGAAGGTGACGGGCTTCTCCCGCGCCCAGGTCACCCGCCTCGTCCGACAGCACCGCCGGACCGGGAGCATCCGCGATCACCGCCGCAAGCCCCCGGCCAACGCCTTCCAGCGCCGCTACACGCCCCACGACGCCGCGCTGCTCGCCGAGGTCGACGAAGCCTTCGGCCAGCCCTCCGGACCCGCCACCAAGGTGGTCCTGCAACGCATGCACGAGGTCTACGGCGACGAACGCTTCGCGCGCCTCGCCTCGATCTCCAACGGCCACATCTACAACCTCCGCAAGACCCGTGCGTACCGGACCGGCCGCCTCACCTTCCGCAAGACCCGGCCCACCCCGGTCCCCATCGGGGTCCGCCGCAAGCCGCGGCCGGACGGCAGGCCCGGCCATCTCCGCGTCGACACCGTCCACCTCGGCGACCGCGAGAGGCGCAAGGGCATCTACCTCATCAACGTGGTCGACGAAGTCACGCAGTTCCAACACCTTGGAGCCGTGCCGCGCATCACCCACCACTTCCTCGTCCCGCGCCTCGAAGCCCTGCTGTCCGCCTTCCCCTTCGCCATCCACGCCTTCCACGCCGACAACGGCAGCGAATACGTCAACGGCCGCGTGGCCGCGCTGCTCAACCAGCTCCACATCGGCGTCTTCACCAAGTCCCGGCCCCGCCACCCCAACGACAACGCGCTGGTCGAGACCAAGAACGGCAGCGTCGTCCGCAAGTGGCTCGGCCACGTCCACGTCCCCCACGCCCTCGTCCCCCGGGTCAACGCCTTCCTCCACGACCACCTCTGCCCGTTCCTCAACTTCCACCGGCCCTGCCTCTTCCCCACCGAAGTCACCAGCCCCAGCGGCCGAGTCAGGCGGCGCTACCGGCAACAGGACGTGACCACGCCCCACGAGCGCTTCAAGGCCCTGCCCGGCGCCGAAGCCTTCCTCCGGCCCGGCGTCACCCTCGGCGCCCTCGACCAACTCGCCGCCGCAACCACCGACCTCGCCGCCGCCCAAGCCGTCCGCCGCGCCCGCGACGAACTCTTCCGCACCATCGGCCAAGCCGGCAACTCCGCCGCGTGATCCGACTCGCGCCGACCGCTGGCTCGCCGGAGACCCTCCTGCTTCCCGGCCATCCTCCGGCTCGCCGGTTGCCTCTCTCCAACGTTCAGGGAGATAATCAAACCCCATCAACTGCCACCTGCTCCGGGCTCCGGCCTCACCTCTCGCGCCTCCCCCGGTTCAGGCTCATCTCCGTATTGGAAAAGACTGTCTTCGGCTGACCGTCTTTGGCACGGTCGGCCGTCCGGGGGAGGGCGAGGGATCAGGCTTGCGGGGCAGCCGCCACGGGGGCGTTGGTTTCTCCGGTTTGCGGAGGAGCCAGATGTTATTTTGTTTCACAAAAACTCTGGTCGGGGGATGCCCCCGAACCCCCGTCGCGCGCCGTCTCCATGGACGCGGAGCGCCGGAGCCGGATCACCTGATGGCGCACGCGGGCCGCGCGGCGACCGCCAGCCGTTCCGCCGTCGAGAGCGCGCCTCGACCCCGTTTCGCAGCCCGATCATCCGCCGCGAGGATGTCGAGTTCCTCGGCCGGAAGCTCGAAACCGGGGGTACTCCTACCCTTCCGGGGGTCGAGTTCGTGCGCTACAGTCGATCCCACGGCCTTGGATTCCGCCAAACCGCCCCCAAAACGCCCAGAATGGCCGTGAGACCTGTTTTCCCGGGCTCGACAGGGATTTGGGGTGCATGACCTGGATCGCTGCACGCAATGGGCCAAGGAACCACCCACGGGCGGATCCTCAAGCCCGCGCCGGTCACGGCCAAGTTCCCGGCCGACCGTCCGTCGAGGGTCAGGTCGGCCGAGTCGTCGGCCACGACGGGGCTTCGCTCGGCCGTGGCCCCCGCGACGGGGTTCGGGGGTTGGAGCACCTCCGCCGCCCGCCGCTCCCGTGGCGGGCCGGAAACGCAGGGTCAGAGGGGGCGCAGCCCCCCGCCAGCCTCCGGCAGGGGACGCACGGAGTGTGGCCACACGGAGTAAGCTGGCTTCGCCACAATTAGCGTGGCTGAGCCAGCCCGGCGGAGCCGCCAAAACGCCTCTCCGGGCACCACCCCGAACAACGTCCATCGAGCGGACGCGGGCAAGCTCCCCCGGCCTCGGCGACGCCAGCCCCTCAAAGGACCGCAAGGACAACCCGACCGACCTATGACCCTTGGATTCCCCGTCCCGCCCACGGTACGCCTTGGGAGGCCAACGGTCGGCTTGATCCCCCGCCATGCACTACAGGTCGCGCTTCCGCATGCTCAGAAAAGCCCGCCCGAGAAAGGACGCGCTGTAGGTGAGCGCCGCGATTGCGAGCACCCAGACCTCCAGAAACGCAAGAGGCGCGAGTCCCCTTTCCGCACGATCCGTGTTCACCTCGGCCAACACTCCGGGATAGTGGGCCAAGTCGTCCCCGAGGTCCTCGACCAGACTGAACGGAAGGAACTCCGTCGCGCCGCGCAGAGCCTCCCGTCCCGTTCCCAGCATCAGCCTCGCGATGGCCTCCTCCACGAAGAGGTACAGGAGCAGAATAGCCAGTGCGGATCCCGAGGAGCGGAGATGTGCCGAGAGCATCATCCCGGCGCTCCCGAAGACGAGCAGCCCCAAGGCAAGACCGATCATGTAGCTCAGATCGCTCGACCGGAGGAAACCGGAACCGCCATCGCCGGGGCTGAGCATCGTACCAGCCACGCCGATCAGCACGGTCGTTGCCATGAAGAGCAGCACGAGTCCGGCGAGCACGACGACCTTCCCGGCGAAGAACCTTTCCTTGCTGAGCCCGTCGATCACGTTCTGGCGGGCGGTGCGCCAAGTGAACTCGGGTGCGAACAACAGAATCATCAGCACGCCGACGAACAAGGGTCCCACCCCGGTGGCGGTGCCCAGAATGTCCGGCCAGCTTTCGGGAAGTGCGTGGACCGCGTTCGGATTCCCGTGGGCGTTGCGGACCCTTTCGATGGCGGGAAGCGTGGTGAACGCGGCGAATGCGGCCACGGCCACCCAGAAGGCCCGCCGCTTGACCGTCTTGAGCCATTCGATTCGCAGAAGCACGCCCAGGATCTTCAAGACGCAATCTCCCTCATCGAATCCACCGCGCCCTGAGTGACCTCGATGAACACCTCCTCCAAGCTCAGTCGATAGGGTGCCAGATGGGACAGGTAGATCCCTTGTCCCGCCAAGTAGCGTGTCACGCTCGCCAAGTCGTCCACCCGAAGCGCAGCGACGACGCCGTCGCCGGTCCGGCGCACCGACGTAGCGTCAGGATAGGCTTCCATCGCGCCCGCGAGGGCTTCCATTTCCTTCGCGCGCAGCAACACTGCGCTCCCTTCGCCCACCACGTCAGCCACCGCACCCCAAGTGACGATCCGCCCCTTGCGAATGATGGCGACATGGGAGCAGGTGCGCTCGACTTCCGCGAGCAGGTGGCTCGACAGGAAGATCGTCTTGCCGCGATCCGCGAGGATGCCGATGATCTCGCGGATCTCCCGGATTCCCTGTGGATCGAGCCCGTTGGCGGGTTCGTCCAGGATGATCAGTTCGGGGTCGTTCAGCATGGTGGCAGCGAGCGCCAGCCGCTGCTTCATGCCGAGCGAATAGGTCCTGAAGCGGTGCTTGGCGCGGTCGGACAGGCCGACCAGTTCCAGGCACTCCTCGATGCGTGGTTTGCCCACTCCCTTTACCCCGGCGGCAATGCGCAGGTTGTCGCGACCGCTCATGTACGGGTAGAAGTTGGGCGTCTCTAGTGTCGCGCCCACGCGGGAACGCGCTGCCATGAGCCTCTCGGGGCTCGAAGCGCCGAACAGACTGAAGCTGCCGTCCGTCGGCTTGATGGTGCCCACGAGCATCCCGATGGTGGTCGTCTTGCCGCTTCCGTTGGGACCGAGGAAGCCGAACACTTGGCCCTTCTCGACAACGAAGGAGATCCGGTCCACGGCCAACACCGACTTCGCCGCGCGATTCCCGTAGCGTTTGGTCAGGTCAAAGGTCTGGATCGCGTGCATGCCACAGGGAATTGGTCTCGTGCGTCGGTCCGAAAGGCCATGCGCGGCCTCGGCGTCCGCCCGTTCCAGCGGGGCTGGCCGGGTGTCGTCTGTCCGTCAGACGAAGGAACGTCACGGCGGCAAGCGCGTCAAGGGAACCGTCTCGGACCGTTCTGGAGCGTCCAACTCCGCTTTGGGGGGAATCTCCCGTCAATGACGCTGCGGGTTTCTCCCGTCGGAAACTCCGGGATTTCCCTCTAGGATCGACTCCGTTCGCTGCCGATAATGAACGTGCAGGCTGGAAGGTCTCCCATTCACAACCCAAAAGGAGGAAGGACATGAGGAAGACGCGCATCTGGATCGCGACGGCGTTCGCGGCCAACCTGCTCCTGCTGCCGCTCCTCTTGGCCACGCCCGACGAGGCGCAGGCCAACGGGATCGCGTGGCCGTGGGGCGACTGCTGCCAGGAGTCGGTCGAGGAGGAGGACTTCTGCTGCGACAACTGTTGCTGGTTCACCAACGACTGCAACGGTTCGGCAGACTGCAACGAGTAACTGACGAGTTGCGCCTCCGGTGCCTGCGGGCGGTCGCCAACCGCCCGCAGGTCCCTCCCTCCTAGACGGATCGACAACCATCAACCGATCAAGGTATCCGCCATGAAACCCAAGCTCATAGCTTCCCTGCTCGTTATCTGTGCCATCGCCCAAGCGGTCGTACTCGTCGGTCGAGGCGACTCCGATGGCAACTCCATCGCCCGTAGCCAGTTCCTGCTGGGTGACACCTTGCTTCGGCTGGACGGGGTGGCCGTGGACGGAAGCGAGGATGTACTGGCGATTCCGACGGAAGCCGGAGCCGCCACAGTTGTCTATGCCTTCAGCTCCGAGTGCGCGCACTGCGCCGACGTTGCGCCCGACTGGGCTTCCCATTTCGGGAAGGAGAGCGGCGATGGCATTCGTCGTGTTGCCATCACGCGGGATCGTCCCGATGTAGCGGCGAGCTACGCCGAACGCTTCGGCTGGGACGTCCGCATCGTAAGCATGCCGGACTTGGCAGCTACGGATCGGCGATCGTTCTTCGTTTCCCGAACCCCTTGGCTCCATGTCTTCGACCGCCACGGGATTCTTCGGTTCCAAGGCCATGGACGCGCGCTGGACCGAGCCGATGCGATAGCGGCGAGCCTTGCCCATCCGCCCGATCAGCCCGACAACACAACCCCAAGAATTGGAGGATCATGATGGCTAGGCACAGTGTCTCCGGATTCCCGATGTCACTCCCGATTGTCGCGCTTGCGCTCCTGTTCGCGGGCTGCGCGGAGGAACGCAGGTCCGATCCGGCGCTGATCAGCCTCGATTCCGGCGAGGTGACGTGGGAGTCCACTGAGGGCGCGTTGTGGGGCATCGCGGATGTCCTTGCGAGGGACGGCATGATCTGGGTGCTGTCCCCCGTCGAACCGTTCGTCCATGGCCTGCAATACGGCGCTGAGATGGTCGCCTTCGGAACCCAGGGCGACGGGCCGGGCGAGTTTCGGTCGGCAACGGCGCTGCTGCCCTTGGGCGAAGCTGGCGAGATCACCGTTTGGGACGCCGCGTCGCGGCTCTACAGAACGTTTGCCGCCGACGGGCTGCCGGTCGCCAACAGAGGCGCGGGTGAGGTCGGAACGGTGCGGAGAGACATCGACGTGGTGACCTTCGGAGATCCGCTTCGTGTGGCGGTGACCGCCGAGGGCGGCACCGTGCGGGGAGAGTTTGCCGGGGCCGTCATGTGGGGCAGTGACCTGTGGACGGCCACGCTGGTCCATACCGGCGCCGACGGCAACGTCGAGCGCCTGGTCGATTTCGGGGACTTGCGCGGCGCATTCCACGAGGAAGTGCGGACGAGGAGCGTCCTCGTCCCCGTGCCCCTTTGGGACGCGTGTCCGGACGGCAGCGTCGTGGTGCTCGACCCGATGGCTCGGTTCCTCTACCGGATCGACTCCACTTGGGAAGAACGCGATTCGCTCTCCGTGCCGTGGGATGTCCCACCGCTCACCCGCGCCGACCGGATCAGCTACCTGAAGGGCCAGCTGAATGCCGAGTTGCAGGGGCGACGCGTTGAGGACGGCGAGATGGAAGCGATGCTGGCCCGTGCCGAGGAGGGAGGCCGGGACCAGTTCCCGGCGTCGGCCCCGCTCGCCGTCGATCTCAAGTGCTCCGAGGGCCGGGTGTGGATGCAGGAATACGATGGCGCGGCCCATCCGCTCGGCTTCTCCCAGACGTGGCGCACGGTCGCTCTCGCGGGCGACACGCAACCCTACTCGGAAGTGACCCTGCCTCCCGCGTTCCAACTCTTCAGGGTGTCGGACGCGCACCTATTGGGTGTCGTGACCGACGACATGGACTTGCAGCGGGTCGCGAGCATTCCGCTCCCGGAGTCCCTTCGACCCTTCGTGAGGGATGGAAGCCGTCCGGTCTCAGCCACCGCTCCCGAAATGCGCGTGGCCCTCGGGACTGCGCCGGACGATGCCGGATCGGGACGCCTGAAGGATTCGCCGCGTTGAATCGGCGGGTTTCCCTTGACAGCTTTCCGGCGGCGGGCGTCTTGTGGGTGAGCGCAGGCCGACACCGGGATCCACCCCTCCCCACGGGATTCCGGTTGATCCAAGCCACGGAACGGAGCCCGATCTGCTCAAGCAAGACGACTACACGGCGGTGTTCGAGGCGTCGCCGGACGCGATGCTGGTCGTGGACCGGGAGGGGGTCATTCGGGACCTCAACCGGCGGGCCGTCGCGATTGTTCGGGTGGAGCCGCGAGGAGATCGTGGGCTCTCCGGTGGAACGACTGGTCCCGGCCGCCAGCCGGGACCTGCACCGAGGTCACCGGCGGCGCTACGCGGAGGCCCCGCGCGCCCGACCGATGGGCCGGGGGCTGGAACTCAAAGCCCTCCGCAAGGACGGCACCAAGATTCCGGTCGAGATCAGTCTGGCCCCCTCGAATCTGACCGCCGGGCGGGGACACGTGATCTGCGCTGTCCGCGACATCTCCGCATGGCAGCGGATGCGAAGGCTGTCGAGCATGATGGTCGCGGCAGCCGAGAACGAGCGGAAGCACCTGTCGCACGAACTGCACGACGAATTCCTCCAAACACTGGTCGCGCTGAAGATCCGGGTGAAGCTGCTCGCCGACGAGCGGGACGATGGCGAGCGGGAGCTGGCGCGGGCGCGGATCGCCGAGGAGATCGCCGACGCCATCGCCGGAGTGAAGCGGATGATCCGCGGCCTCCTTCCCCCGATCCTGGAGCCGTCGGGTATAGCCGCCGCGCTGCGCTCGATGTTCCGGGATGTCGAGGAAGTGTACGGGTTCAGGATCGACGGCGAACTGGAGCGGGTGGAGGACGAATTGGACGCGGTGGCGACGCTAACGCTCTACCGGATCGTGCAGGAGGCCGTGACCAACGCGGTGAAGCACTCGGGAGCGGGTGAGGCCGCGGTGACGCTCCGGACCGCGAACGGACGGGTGAGCGCCACCATCCGCGACGAGGGATGCGGATTCGAATGGACGAAAGCCGAGGCGCTCGACGGCGACGGCCGAATCGGCCTGACCGGAATGCACGAGCGGGCCGCGCTCGTCGGCGGAACCCTCACAGTGCGAAGCGCCCCCGGCGAGGGGACGACCATCCGGGCCTCCGTGCCGGTGAGCGAGCCGGACCCCGATAGCGCCCGGGGGATACAGCGTTGACCAAGGTGCTGCTGGTCGATGACCACGCCGTCGTGCGGGCCGGGCTCGGGGCGCTGCTCGAAGCAAGCGGATGGATCGAGGTCGTGGGCGTGGCCTCGTCGGGAGAGGAGGCGGTCAGGAAGACCCGGTCCCTTGAGCCGGACATCGTGGTCATGGACTTGGCGATGCCCGGAATGGACGGAGTCCAAGCAACCCGGCGCATCGCCGCGCTCGACCTCGGCACCAAGGTGCTGGTGCTCACGATCCACGACGAGGACGGGTTCCTCGTGCCCGCCATGGAGGCGGGAGCGGCGGGCTTTCTGAACAAGTCGGCAGCCGACACCGACCTCCTGGGCGCGTTGGAGGCCGTCGCACGGGGACACTCGTACCTGCCCCGCCGTGCCGCCGCCCTGATCGCCCGGCGCAAGGCCGTCGAGGCGTCGCGCAACACGAAGGGGATCGAGGCGCTCTCGGAGCGTGAGCGCACGGCGGTTGAGTTGTACGCCAAGGGCTTCTCGGCCCGGGAGGCGGCGAGCGAGATGCTCGTCAGTCCCAAGACCGTCGAGGGCTACATCGCACGCGCCAAGGCCAAGCTGAGCCTCGATAACCGGCGCGACATCGTGCGCTTCGCCCTCGAAAACGGGTTGCTCCAGACGGAGGAGTGAAGAACTTGGACTCGCGAAGCCAGCATCCGCCAACGGGTGTCCAACCCCACGGCCATGCGCTTCCCAATTCCCGCCAATCCACACGACTTTCACGGCTTTCCGGTCAAACCCGACCGGATGCGAGCCTCGCGGCAGGAGCGGCAGATCGTGCAGTCCCAGTTAGACTTACGTGATCTCCTGCCGGGATTTGCGCTTCACTTGCTCTGTCGGGCTGGCAGGGCACGACGAGAGGGGCATAGCAGCGCTATTCGCCCGAGGAGAAACGCTGAGCGAAGCGGTCCAGCGCGGATGCATCGCCGGGCGAATGCCGGGCGGATTTTGTCTGCGGGCTGCCCGGTCACTGCCTTCCGGCGTCAACGCCGTCTGGTATCTTCCATGACATGTCACAAGTCTTCATCCACGCCGACGAGTCGTGCCTCGGCAACCAGTTCACCGACCGGGAGCGCCCGGGCGGCGCGGCCGTGCTCCTTGAGCACTGGAATGGCAAGACGTGGAGGCGGCGCGACCTGTGGACCTCCGACCCGTCCACGACCAACAACCGGATGGCGATCGTGAGCGCCATCCTCGCTTTGGGAGCCTTGAAGGAACGGTGCGTGATCCGCTTTGCATCGGACTCGCAATACCTGGTCAAGGGCGCCTCCGAGTGGATGCCCGCGTGGAAGAGACGGGGGTGGAAACGCAAGGGGGGGCATATCGAGAACCTGGATCTGTGGCGCCGCCTGGACGGATTGATCGCGAGACACGACATCCGTTGGGTATGGGTCAGGGGACACGCCGGGGACCCGAGGAACGAATACGTCGACGCGTTGGCCCGGCGTGCGGCCACGCAGCTGTCCGCGGTCGAGAAACCCGTGCCATCCGGTTTTGTGGATTGGCTGGAGCGCGAGCGGGACGAAAAGGACCGGTACCTCGACTATTTCGAGTTCGCACCGCCCGAAAGGCGTTCCTCTACCCGGCGCCCGTAGCGCCCCCCGGGTCGTCCACGGCCCCGTACCCGAATTCGCGCGCCATGGCAGCCACGACGGCGGGCGCGCACTCGTCCGCGCTCACGGGCCGGCCCAGCAGCCGGCTGACGCTCGTGACCGCCCGACCGTGAAGCCCGCACGGCACGATGACGTCGAAATACGACAGATCGGGGTCCGCATTGAGAGCGAATCCGTGTGATGTGATCCACCCCGAGGAGACGCGGATTCCGATCGCCCCGACCTTTGCGCCGCCCACCCAGACGCCGGTACCGGCCGGGTCGCGCTGTCCCTCGATTCCGAGTATCAGCAGCGCCCCGACGAGCGCGCGCTCAAGGCTCCTCAGATACCCGTGGAGGTCCTGGCGATCCGGCTTGAGATCCAGGATCGGGTATCCTACCAGTTGCCCCGGCCCGTGGTAGGTGACGTCCCCGCCCCGGCCCGCTTCGTACACCCCGATCCGTCGGGCCGCGAGTTCGTCGGTAGACAGGAGCAGGTGCTCCGCGTGGCTCCCCGATCCCAGCGTGATCACATGGGGATGCTGCAACAGGAGGAGCGAGTCCGGGATTGCCCCCGACCTCCGCCGCCCGACCAGTTCGGCCTGCAATGCCAGCCCCTCGGGATAGCCGATAAGGCCGGGATACCGCACCGAGAGGGTGCGATCATGCCATCCGCTGCGTTCGGGCAGCCTGTCGGCTACGGGGCGACTCGCCATCATCAACCCTCGCCGGGCGACCCGGCAACCCGCGCGCGGGCCGCTCAGGCGTCCTCGGGGAAGTCCTCCAACAGTTCCTTGAGACGTGAGAGGAACCGTGCGGTGTCCGCCCCGTCGACAAGACGGTGATCGTACCCGAGGGAGAAGTACGACCGCTTGCGGATCGCCATGTAGTCGTCTCCCGTGTCCGGATCCGTCACGACTACGACCCTCTTGTCGATCGACCCGGTACCCAGGATCGCTGACGTGCCCTTGGGTATGATCGGCATCCCCACGATCGTTCCCAGCACCCCGGGGTTGGTGATCGTGAACGTGGCGCCCTGAACCTCGCCCGGCGACAGCTGACGTGATTTCGCCCGCGTGGCCAGGTCGATGATCTTGCGGGCCATGCCGACGAGGCTGAGATCGTCCGCATTGTGGATCACGGGCACGATCAGTCCGGGATTCAGGTCCACGGCCATGCCGAGGTTCACCGCCCCCCGGTAGATGACGTTGTTGCCCGAGATGACTCCGTTGACCGACGGGAAGTCGCGCAGGATCCGGGAGCACGCCCAGGCGACGAACGCGGTGTACGAAACGCGGGCGCCGCGCTCTGCCCAGCGGGCCTTGTTCAGCCTTCGCATCCGGTCCACCGTCGTGAAATCGATTTCGACGATGGAGTGGACGTGCGTGTGGATCCGCTTCGAGAGCACCATGTGCTCCGCGGTCAGGCGGCGGACCTTGTCCATGGTTTCGACGCGGTCGCCGTCGCGTACGGGGAACACGGGATGTTCCACCTCGCGGGCGTAGCGCTCCCAAAGATCGCCGGCGATGGGTGCCGCCGGTACGGCTTTGCGATCAGGCTCTCGATCGGGTCGATCCACCGCGACGCGGGCCGGCTCGGCGGCCGGGGCCGGCTCCTCGGCGCCCCCGCTCTCGATGAAGGCCAGGATGTCCTGTTTGGTGACGCGTCCCTGGTGACCCGTCCCCGGGACTCGCGAGATGTCCACACCGGCCTCGGCCGCGATGCGCCGGACGACCGGCGTCGAGCGCGTACGCAGGCGTTCGGCGCTGGTGGTCGTGCACGCCGCCTCTTCGGCGCCGACCACCGCGGGCTGCGCCTCCGGGGCCGCGACGGGCACATCCGGCGGGGGCGGGGGCGGCACAGCAGGAGGCTGGGGCTGGGCAGGAGGCGGCGGCGCGGGCGGCGCGACCGATTCCGGCTCGGCCGGCGCAGCCGGGGCGGCCGGGGCGGTCCCGTCCGGATCGATGTAGGCGACGATGGTTCCCACTTCCACGGTCTCGCCCTCGCCGACCACGATCTCTACCAGCGACCCCGCCGAAGGAGCCGGGATTTCCGCGTCGACCTTGTCGGTCGATATCTCCAGAATCGGTTCGTCGCGCTCCACCGGATCGCCAACTTCCTTGAGCCACCTGGAGACGGTGCCCTCGGCGATGGATTCGCCCATCTGGGGCATTGGAACTTCGATTCGGGACACGGGCGCTACTCCATGGGCTTGTTCGGAAAACCGGCCACCGGCGGCCTTGCGCATCGGGCCGACCGGCACCCGGGGTCCAAGTCTCGTCGCAAGATCAGTAGTTCACAAGATAACGTGCCGCGGTCGCGATATCCTCCACCGAGGGAAGGAAGTAGTCCTCGAGCTCGCCGCTGAAGGGAACGGGCGAGTCGATCGCGGTGACGCGCAGGATCGGCCCGTCCAGCCATTCGAACGCGCGTTCGTTCATGAGGATCGCAATCTCGCCCGCGATTCCGCCGGTACGGGTATCTTCATGTACGATCAGCAGCTTGCCCGTCCTCTGCACACTGGCCGCGATCGCGTCCTCGTCCAGTGGAAGAAGCGTTCTGAGGTCGATCACCTCGATGCGGATCCCGTCCTTCGCAAGCTCGGCCGCGGCTTCCAGGCTGCGATGTACCATGAGCCCGTAGGTGACGACGGTCAGATCGTCGCCCTCCAGCGCCGTCCGTGCACTCCCGAGCGGAACGACATAGTCTTCCTGAGCAAGCACCTCACGGCAATATGGCGCACGGTAGAGTCCCTTGTGCTCCTCGAAGATGACCGGATTGTCGTCGCGGATGGCGGCCTTCAGGAGCCCCTTGGCGTCGTACGGGTTGGACGGATACACGATCTTCAGCCCGGGTGTGTGGAAGAACGCCATCTCCACGTTCTGCGAGTGGAACGGTCCGCCGCGGTTGCCGCCACCGACGGGTCCCCGAACCACCAGCGGCATTGGCCCTGCACCCCTGTAGAGCGACGTCGCGATGTAGTTGGTGAGGACGTCGTACGCCGGCGAGATGAAGTCCATGAACTGCATCTCCACGACCGGCCGAAGTCCCATGTGGGCAGCCCCGGCCGCCGCGCCCGTAAAGCCGCCTTCGGAGATTGGCGTATCGATCACCCGGTCGGGTCCGAAATGGTCCAGAAACCCCCGGGTCACCTTGAATGCGCCTCCGTAGGCGCCGATGTCCTCGCCCATGAGGAAGACCCGTTCGTCGCGTTCCATCTCCTCCCATAGCGCTTCGCTGATTGCCTCCAGGAGCGTGACGGGTTGGCCTGCGCGGGTTCGGGAGACATGTGCCGGAAGGTCAGTGGACATGAGCACTCCCGGCTTGCGGCTCCGCGGGTCCCGGCGATATCGGTTCGCGTCGCGTCCACGGCGGAGTCGGCTCGTGATCGGTGCGCACGGGCGCGAGAGCGTCGCGCGGATCCGGCGACGGTTCCTTGCCCAGGCGCGCCACGGCATGGTCGACACCCGCACGCGCCGCGCGCTCGATCGCTTCGAGTTCGGGGCCGGCGAGTCCCCATTCGGCGGAGGCGCTCCCCAGAAAGCGCTCATGAAGCGCCCAGGGTCGGGAATCGGAGGGTGGACCGAGTGCCAGCAGTGTCGGACCCGCGCCTTCGACCGCCCGGCGCCTCGCAGCCGCTACCTGGTGAACCAGAGCGTCAAACGGATCCTGCCCGAGTTCCGCGAATGCAAAGCCGTACCCTTCGGCGACCGCGCGGATGCTCGAGGCGCGCTCCGGGGCGCCGGCTGTCGGGGCGTCGAGGACCACGATCAGGGGTGCTTGGAGCGCACCCGCAAGGTTCATGCCCTCATGCCACCCGCCGGCATCCAGCGCGCGGCTCGCCTCGAAGGCGAGCGCCGCACGGTTGTGCCTGCGCTGCCTGAACGCTAGCGCGGCGCCGGCGAGCACCTGGCTCATGAGGCCGCATGCCCCGGCCCAACCGATCAGGCCGCGCCGCGTGTCGGTCCAACTCAACCCGCCGTCCCTGGCCCCAGCGGCGCTCGTCCCCTTGCCGGCGAGGTGGCGCAGGAATTCCAGCGGCGTCGCGCCGAATGCAAGTGAAGGACCCGGAGCGTGCCCGCCAGGATAGCACAGATCGCCCGACCCGTCGGCAGCTCTGTACATCGCCCGCGCAATGACCGTCGAACGCACGTCGATCGTGAATGACGCATAATCCGGGTCCACCTCTCCAGCACGCGCCAATGCCCGTATCCGGTCCTCCAGGAAGCGGGCCTGGAAGCCGTGAAAAGCCAGGTCCTCGGCGGTCTCCCGGCCGAAACCGGCAATGCCCGAAGCACGGGACGGCGAGGCCGGCTCGCGGACCACCGGACGACCGGGCGCTACAAGGCTGAGGCCGCCGTCACCCGCCGCTACGGGCCGGGACCTGCAGGCGGCTCGCTCTGGCCGGGCGGCACGTCCGCGTCCGGGGACGCGCCTTCCGCGGGGGGCACCACTTCCTCCCCGGAGCCTTCGTCCGGCGGAACCAGCACAGGTGTCGTGCTGGCTTCGGGCAACAGTGGCTGCGGGGCGGCCGCTGGCGGCGTGGCAATCCCTTCGAGGATCGAGGTCGGTGCCGCGGACCGGGAAGAAAGGATGGCCAGAACGAGAGCAAGAACCATGAAAGCCGATCCCGCAATCCAGGTGGCACGCGTCAGCAGCGTCGTTGCCTGGCGGCCCCCGAGGACATCCGTCGCCGCCGCCCCACCACCCATGGCTGCAAGACCCCCGCCCTTCCCGGACTGGATGAGGATCACCACGCCCAGAAACAGGCCGTCGAGCACGAGAAGGGTCAACAAGAATGTGTACATGTCACGTCCATCCGCGTTTCCGTACAGCGCACGGCGGCTGCGTGCAGCGCACGGCGCACCGGAAGCTGCCGTGGGGGACGCCCAGTGTCAACCCGCAGTCTTGTCCAACGGCAAATGAGCCTGAACGCGGGGCCGGTTTCCAGCGGGAAGTGAGCCTGAGGGCCGGGGCGAAGAGATCATTGGAGGATGATCGTGACACTTCGCACCGAACGACTTCGCACCCTCGAACAGGTCCGGGCCTTCCTGGACGGCAATGAACCGGCGGACTTCGAGCTCGCCGACCGCACCTCGGCCTACGCCTTCGTGCGCCGCACGCTGGTCCGCTTCGAGTACCACGGCCTCGGGAGGCCCGACAAGGGACTGGTGAAGCGGTTCATCGAGAAGGTGACGGGCTTCTCCCGCGCCCAGGTGACCCGCCTCGTCCGACAGCACCGCCGGACCGGAAGCATCCGCGATCACCGCCGCAAGCCCCCGGCCAACGCCTTCCAGCGCCGCTACACGCCCCACGACGCCGCCCTGCTCGCCGAGGTCGACGAAGCCTTCGGACAGCCCTCCGGACCCGCCACCAAGGTGGTCCTGCAACGCATGCACGAGGTCTACGGCGACGAACGCTTCGCGCGCCTCGCCTCAATCTCCAACGGCCACATCTACAACCTCCGCAAGACCCGCGCGTACCGGACCGGCCGCCTCACCTTCCGCAAGACCCGGCCCACCCCGGTCCCCATCGGGGTCCGCCGCAAGCCGCGGCCCGACGGCAAGCCCGGCCATCTCCGCGTCGACACCGTCCACCTCGGCGACCGCGAGAGGCGCAAGGGCATCTACCTCATCAACGTGGTCGACGAAGTCACGCAGTTCCAACACGTTGGAGCCGTGCCGCGCATCACCCACCACTTCCTCGTCCCGCGCCTCGAAGCCCTGCTGTCCGCCTTCCCCTTCGCCATCCACGCCTTCCACGCCGACAACGGCAGCGAATACGTCAACGGCCGCGTGGCCGCGCTGCTCAACCAGCTCCACGTCGGCGTCTTCACCAAGTCCCGGCCCCGCCACCCCAACGACAACGCGCTGGTCGAGACGAAGAACGGCAGCGTCGTCCGCAAGTGGCTCGGCCACGTCCACGTCCCCCACGCCCTCGTCCCCCGGGTCAACGCCTTCCTCCACGACCACCTCTGCCCGTTCCTCAACTTCCACCGGCCCTGCCTCTTCCCCACCGAAGTCGTCAGCCCCACCGGACGAGTCAGGCGGCGCTACCGGCAACAGGACGTGACCACGCCCCACGAGCGCTTCAAGGCCCTGCCCGGCGCCGAAGCCTTCCTCCGGCCCGGCGTCACCCTCGGCGCCCTCGACCAACTCGCCGCCGCAACCACCGACCTCGCCGCCGCCCAAGCCGTCCGCCGCGCCCGCGACGAACTCTTCCGAGCCATCGGAAAAGCCGGCAACTCCGCCGCGTGAACCGACTCGCGCCAACCGCTGGCTCGCCGGAGACCCTCCTGCTTCCCGGACATCCCCCGGCTCGCCGGTTGCCCCTCTCCCTCGTTCAGGGAGATAATGAAACTCCATCAACTGCCACCTGCTCCGGGCTCCGGCCTCACCTCTCGCGCCTCCCCCGGTTCAGGCTCATCTCCGTATTGGAAAAGACTCCCGCCGACCCGGCCGCGGCGCCCGCTTCAACAATCCGGCCGAAAACGTCCGGGTCCAGACTCGCGCCACCGACCAGCACTCCGTCCACATCCGGGGCGGACATGAGCGCGCCCGCGTTACCGGGCTTGACGCTGCCTCCGTAGAGGATCGGCGCCGAAGCCAGATCGCCGAGGGCCGATCTCACGATCGCGTGCGCCTCGGCGGCATCACCCGGGGTCGCGGTTTCTCCGGTTCCGATCGCCCACACGGGCTCGTATGCCACCATGAATCTGGACGCTGTCGCCACGGCCTTCACAATCGCGCCGACCTGGCGCCGCAAGACCTCCTCCAGGAGTCCCGCGCGCCGTTCCCCGAGCAGTTCTCCCACGCATACCACGGGAATGATTCCGGCGCGCACGGCAGCGCCCGCTTTGGCGCTCACGTCTGCGTCGCTCTCGCCGAAAACGTGACGGCGCTCCGAGTGGCCGATCAGCGCGAAGCGGGCTCCCGCCTCCCGGGCCATCTCGGCCGAGGTCTCACCGGTAAAGGCGCCCGCCTTCGCCGAGTGAATGTTCTGGACCCCGAAGCCGGCCGGAACAGCGGCCGTCTCCATGGAGGCGGCAAGGGAAAGATCGGGAGGAAAGAACAGAATCTCCACGGAATCGGGGGCGAGCCGCGGCCTGAACCGCGAAAAGAACGCCGCCGCCGCGACCGGCCCATGATGCATCTTCCAGTTGCCCGCAACCACTTTGCCCATTGTTGCCTCCCGTGTTTACGTTCGCGCGCCGCGGTCCGGCCGCCGGGAGAGCGCGTCGACCCCCGGCAGTGCCTTGCCGGCCAGGAAATCAAGGCAGGCGCCTCCACCGGTGGACACGTGACTCAACCGCGTGGCCACTCCCGCCGCCCGGGCCGCCGCCGCCGAATCTCCGCCGCCGACGAGGACGGTCGCCCCCGAACCGGCAGCGTCCGCAGCGGCGCGCGCCACCCCGAAGGTGCCTTGTTCGAACCCGGCCACCTCGAACAGCCCCATGGGGCCGTTCCACACCACGGTGGACGCTCCGGCAATGTAGTCCTGGAACAGCCGCACCGTCGTTGGTCCGATGTCAACGACAATATCGTCCGGGAGGATGCCGCTGCGGTCGACGACCCGGGTTCGCGCGCCCGGTTCCGTGGACCCGGCAACCACACAGTCGACCGGCAACACGAGACGGGGTCCGGCCGCCATCAGCAACCGAGATGCCGTCGCGCCTGCGTCCGCCTCCACCAGCGATGCGCCCGTGCGCAGTCCCATTGCCAAGAGGAAGGTATTGGCCATTGCCCCGCCAACAAGCAGCACGTCCACTCGTGCCAGCAACGCTTCGATGACATGGATCTTCCCCGATATCTTCGCACCTCCGAGGATCGCCACGTGGGGATGCCCGGGGCTCTTGAGCACTTGCTCCAGTGCAGCGAGCTCCCGTTCGACCAGTCCCCCCGCGACCGCCTCGCCACCCTTCGCCCTGACGGCGCGAGGGAGACCGTCCGTCGACGCGTGCGCCCTGTGCGCGGTCCCGAAGGCGTCCAGCACGTAGTGGTCGGACCAACTCGCCCAATCGGCGCCCAGGGCGGGATCGTTGGCCGTCTCGCCGGGCAGGAAGCGCGTATTCTCGACCAACGACACCGAGCCCTGCGCCATCTCCGCCACGGCTTCCCGCACCGCCTCCCCGGCCGTATGCGGAAGGAACCGGACCGGCGCGCGCAGGCATTCGGCCAGACACAGCGATACGGGCCGGAGCGTGAGTTCGGGCACCGCCTTGCCCCCGGGACGGCCCAGATGCGACAGCAGGACCACCCGGGCTCCCGCGTCCACGAGTTGAACGATGGTGGGGACGGTACGCTCGATTCGCGCGGCATCGGCGACCCCGCCGGATGCCAGGGGCACGTTGAAGTCGGCTCGCATTGCGACCGTGGCACCCGCCGGCAGGCCACCTTGCAGAAGGTCGTGCAGTGACTTCGTCATCCAGATCCGCTCGCCACCGGCTGCAACCGGCTCAGTTGCTCCGCGGCACGGGAGTCTCCTGCGAAGGCGGACCGAGCCGCGGCTCTTCCGCTTCGGGCCGGAAGATGATCGAGAACTCCACCCAGATTCCGACGGGCCGGCCTCCGCGCGTGGCCGGTGCAAACCGGAGCGCCCGGGTCGCACGGAGTGCCGCCATGTCCAACTGCCCCACGCCCGAGGATGCGACCACCCGAGGGGAACCGGGCAAGCCATCGGGCTCCACCCGGACCAGCACGCCTACGGTACCGCCGATACCGGCGCGCTGCAGGAGGGCCGGGTACTCGTCTGCAACGGTTCGCTGCGCCTGGTCGGGATCCACGAGGCGGGGAAGCGTCGCTGGCAGCGGCTCCGCGACGTCCGGCGATTCGCCGACACCCTGGCTGGGCCGCGGAACGGTCAGGCTCGCGGTTCCCTCCCACTGTCCGGTCCCGTCCATGGCGGATGACGACGGGGTCGTCCGTTCGGGCGCGATTCGAGCAGGTTCGGCGGGGCCGGCGCCGGGAAGGCCGAGCAGTCGGGCCCACGAGGCACGAACAGGAGGCACGGACAGCGACACTGTCAACAGCGCAGTGACAGCGGCCGCCGCGGCCAGATGGCGCCGGGGTGGCACCGCACGCCGGAAGCCGGTCCCGCGCCAGCGGCCACGCCGATGCTCTTCGACGAGCCGCGCCCGAAGCTCGTCGCCGAACGAATCCCTTTCGTCGACGACGATACCGCGGAGTTCACGATCGAGTCGCACCAGGTCGTCGGGCCACGAGCCCATGGCGGTTCGATGCTCGTCCTTCATCCTAGGCATCCTCGTTCGACTGTTTGGCCACAGCGGTCCTGAGTCTCTCCAGAGCCCTGTGGATGCGAACAGCGACCGCGTTCGCCGTGATTCCGAGCGCTTCCGCAATCTCCCGGTTCCCCAGATCCGCGCCGTAGCGGAGTGACAGAATCTCCTGGTCCGCCTGGCGCAGCGTGACCATCGAGGTCATCAGGAGCCGCTTCCTTTCCTCCTCCAGCACCCGTTCTTCCTGCGACGGAGCCCGCGACGCCGGATCCGGCACCCGTTCAATCGACACATGGCGCGAGCCGTGGCGGCGCAGGGCGCGAAGGTGGTCCGTCACCGCGTTGCGAGCGATGCGAAAGAGCCAGGTGCGAGGCGCAGAGAGCCGGCTGTCATAACTCCGGAGCGAGCGAAGGGCCTTGAGAAAGACCTCCGACGTGATGTCCTCCGCGATCTCCCGCGTCGCGACCCGGAACCTGACGAATCGATACACGGCCTCCCGATGATCCCTGAACCATGCTTCGAAATCGGGCGGAAGATCCGGATCGGGACTCAGCGCTTTCGATCGGCGCACCGGCGTCACCACGGCAAATGGCCGCGCCATGTGGGGAGTATCCACGGAATCGGTACCCATCATGTCTCCACGTACGCCCGCAGACGCGGTTGATGACACCCGCGCCCGCCGGGCGCTGTACCTGACGGCCTCATGCGGCCACGGCGGAGAGGCGGCGTCCCACGAACCGGACGAGGTCGACCACCCGGGACGAATAGCCCCATTCGTTGTCGTACCAGGCCAACACCTTGACCATGCGGTCGCCCATTACGGAGGTACTGGGCGCATCCACAACGGAACTGGCCGGCTCCCCGACAAAGTCGACGGACACCAGCGGCGCCTCCTCCACCCTCAGGATGCCCGCGAGCTCTTTCTCGGCCGCCGCGCGCAACGCGTCGTTGACCGCGTCGGGAGACGCTTCCCGCTTCACCTCGGCAACAAGATCGACCAGCGATACATCGGGAGTGGGCACGCGAATCGCCATGCCGTCCAACTTCCCCTCCAGCTCCGGCAGAACCAAAGAGATCGCCCGCGCCGCGCCGGTCGTGGTGGGTATCATGCTCACCGCCGCCGCGCGAGCCCGGCGAAGGTCCTTGTGGGGACCGTCCAGGACGGCCTGACCACTCGTGTATGCGTGAATCGTGGTCATGAGTCCGCGGACAAAGCCGAACCGCTCCGAAAGCACCTTTGCCACGGGCGCCAGGCAGTTGGTCGTACAGCTGGCATTGGAGATGAGGTGGTGGGTCTCGGGATCGTAGCGATCGTGGTTGACTCCGAGGACAATGGTGATGTCCTCGTCGCTGGCCGGAGCCGATATGATGACCTTGCGGGCTCCGGCTTCGAGGTGTCGCGACGCCAGTTCGCGAGTCCGGAAGATTCCCGTGGATTCCACTACCACGTCGACCTCGAGTTCGCGCCACGGCAGCTTCGCGGGATCCCGTTCCGACAGCACCCGGATGTCGTCGCCATCGACGACCAGGCCCCCGTCGGAGACCTCGACCGATCCCGGATACGTTCCGTGCACGGAGTCGTGGCGGAAGAGATGCGCAAGCGTCGCGCTCTCCGTCAGGTCGTTGACGGCCACAAAGTCGAGTTCGGTCGTCCCGGACTGCTTTGCGGCCCGGAGAACGTTCCTGCCGATGCGGCCGAAGCCGTTGATGGCGACTCGGATGGACATGGGTTGTTCGGCTCCCGCGACGGATTGGTGCGCCGGTTCAGGTTGCTTGTTGGGACATCGGGACGGTCCTTGCGAACGCGTAGGCGACGATCGACCTGGGGTTGCCGAGTGCGAGAACTTCTGTTGCAGCCAGGGCTGTGGCCCCGGTGGTGATGACATCGTCCACCAGGAGAAGCCGACGGCCCTCCAACATCCCCGCAACCCCTTCCACCATCACGAACGCGTCACTGACGTTAGCCCGGCGCTGCATCGGATTCAAGGCGGTCTGGGTCCCCGCCTGGCGCTGCCGGCGCAGGCACTCCAGCAGGGGAATGCCCATGGCCGTCGACAGGGCGGAGGCGATGACCTCGGCCTGATTGTATCCGCGGCGCCGGACGTTGCGCGCCGACGTCGGCACAGGCACGACGAAGTCCGTTCGCCTGGCTGCCGCTCCCGCCCTTCTCGCCATCTCGGTTCCCATGAATCGGCCCACGTCGCGCCAACCCTGGTACTTCAGGGCGTGGACCAGTTCCCGTGCCGGGGACTCCAGCAGGCACGCGGCAGCCGCGTACTCCAGTCCGTCGGGCCACTCCGCGCACTCCATGCAGGACGGAGCCTCGCCCGTTCCCAATGGTGCTCCGCAGCGGGAGCACACCGGGAGCGGCACCTGCGGAAGACCCAGCCGGCAGTTCCCGCAAACGGGCCCGAACCCCGCCTGGATATCCGGCCCCGCCGATCCACCGCACCCCGCGCACGCCGGAGGCAGGAGGTAGTCGGCGATGCCCGACAGAACCGTACGTGCCCCGGTCACTCCGGCACCCCGCACGCCACCTCCAAAGCACGCCCCATGACGTCCCCGGGCGGTGCCTGGCCGAACCACCGGGCGTAGGACGCTTCCGCCTGCAGAACCAGCATGCCCCGGCCATCCACGGACGCGATCCCCAGTTTCTCCGCCTGACGGCAAAGCGGGGTCAGGCCCCGCCTGTATACCAGGTCGACGACCATGTTCGGTGGTGTAGCCAGGGCCTCCAGATCGATCACGGCGTGTCGGCCGCGGATGCCCACGGATGTCGTGTTGACGACCACCGCGGGAGCCGACGCTCGCCAGTCGGACACCGGGCGCACCCGGTGGTCGTCCAGCTCGGCCGCCAGGCCTTCCGCTCGGACCGCGGTGCGGTTCCACATGAGGATGAGCGAGATCCCCGAAGAACGCAGCAGGCCGTGGAGTACCGCCCGGGCGGCCCCTCCCGCTCCCAGCACAAGCACCGGCGACCTGTCGGTCAGGGACGAGGTCACGCTCCGCCACATTCCCATGAACCCCTCCACATCGGTGTTGTCCCCCCATACTTCGCCGTCCCGGGCCCAGAAGGTATTGCACGCGCCCGTCGCGGCGACTGCGCGGGTGTGGCGGTCCAGAAAAGGGACCACGCGCTCCTTGTGCGGTACCGTCACGTTGCCGCCCCCGCCGTCCAAGGCCAGGGCACGCATGATCTCTCCGCATTCGTCAGCCGACACGCGGCGGGCCACGTAGCGTGCGCGGCGACCGCCTGCGCGGAACGCCGCATTGTGGATTGCGGGGGAAAGGCTGTGCGCGACGGGGTCGCCCAGGATCGCGTAAAGCGCGCGACGCTCTCGGGGCCTGCCCTTCACTCGCCACCCTCCACTTTCGGCACCAATGCCGCCAGCGCGGCCTCCACCAGATGCTCAAGCTCCGCAAAGGTAGCCCGGTAGCGGTTATCGGAACCCCCGAACGGGTCCTGGACGGCGCCTTCCTCGCCCGCCATTTCGGAAAGAAGGCCACATCCGTCGGTGCCCCCCAGGTCGCGGGCGCGCCGGAGGTGGTGTGTGTCCATGCACAGCACCACGTCCGACCGCTCCACCAACTCCCGCGTCAAGACCGCACTCTGATGCCGATCAAGGTCCAGACCTGCTTCCTGCACGACCGTGCGGGCACCCTCGCTCGCAGGCCCGCCCGTCAAGGCGGCCGTTCCGGCGGAGCCCACAGTCACCCGTGACAACCCCTGTCGAGCGATGAACCTGCCCGCGATGACCTCCGCCATCGGTGAGCGGCAGGTGTTCCCCGTGCACACGAAGGTGACGTGGATCCCGCGAGGCGAGCCGCCGGACCGCGACGATCGCGCCAGCCGCACGGTCTCATTCAGGCGCGCCGGGTCCACCGACCCCCGGCGAATCACCTCGGGACCGCCAGCGGCAAGGCGCACGAGTGTGGAGGGTGCGCCGCCGGGGAGAGGCCCCGCATCCAGCGCGAACAGCTCCGTGCCCATCGCGCGACCCGCATCGCGCGCCGCAGACACGGTCCGCGCGGGAGCACCGCCGGGTGGGTTTGCCGAGGTCGAGGTGATCGGCCGGCCGGCCGCACCGAGGAGCTCCAGCGTGACCGGGTGCCTGGGGACCCGTATGGCCACGGAACCATCGGCCGCTTTCGCGGCGGGATGAAAGAGGTCTTCCGGATCCTCCAGCACGAGTGTGAGAGGGCCCGGCCAGAACGCCCGGGCGAAAAGGTGGCCGGCCCGGCCCAGAAGGTCGCGCACGAAACCCGCCGAAGGGATCAACACCACGAAGCCCCCGCCTGCCCGGTCCTTGATCCGCCGCAGGCGCGCCAAGGGCGCATCGTCCAGAAAGCCGCCGATGCCGTAGACCGCTTCGGTCGGATGGATCACGAGATCGCCGCGATTCAGATGAGCGAGAGCGTCTTCAAGTGGATTCACACGTGAGATGTGACAAGTCCTTTTGCAATATATGCTTCTGCGACAACAAGGTCTTCCGGCGTAGTGATCTTGAGGTTGATCGCCGACGACAGCACCATGTGGACACGCACGCCCATCTCCTCCACCATTGCCGCGTCGTCAGTGGGCGAGAGCCCGGAACCACGGCAGTGCGCCACAGCTTCCTCGAACACCCCCCGGGGAAACGCCTGGGGCGTCTGCGCGTACCAGAGGACGTCGCGCCGGGGCGTGCCGACGATGCGGTCTCCATCGGTCTCCTTGATCGTATCCACCGCCGGTACTCCGGCCACCGCGCCACAACCGCCAGCCGCCAACCGAATGCAGGCTTCGATGACCGCGGGCAGCGGGAACGGGCGTGCCCCATCGTGAACGGCCACGACACGCGCTTCCGACTCCAGCCGATCCAGAGCGTTGGCCACGGACTCGAAGCGGCTTGTTCCGCCACGCACGACACGAATCCTCGGGTCGGCCTGAACGAGTCGCTCACGGGCCGCTCCGTCACCCAGCGCGACCACCAGTTCCACTACGTCATCCCGGACCAGAAAAGGGGCCAGCGCCCAGTCGAGGACCGCACGTCCTCCCAGTTCGATAAAAGGCTTGCGCACCCCGCCCATGCGTGCCCCGGCTCCCGCCGCGGGCACGATCACCGCCACCCCGCTCACGTCATGGCTTCGGACGGCTCCGGATCGCGGGACACCGAGTCGAAGCGGGTATAGGACTTGTGAAAGTAGAGTTCCACGGTGCCGGTGGGACCGTTGCGCTGCTTGGATACGATCAGCTCCGCCTTCCCCTCCACCGAGTTGCCGTCCTTGTCGGTGGGTCCGATGTAGTATTCCGGCCGGTAAAGAAACATGACCAGGTCCGCGTCCTGCTCGATCGAACCGCTGTCCCGGAGGTCCGAGAGCTGGGGGCGGCGGTCGGTTCGCTGCTCCGGTGCCCGGCTCAACTGACTCAGCGCGATCACCGGCACCTCCAGCTCGCGCGCGAGCGCCTTGAGCCCGCGGGAGATCTCCGAGACCTCCTGAACCCGGCTCTCCGCTCTGCCGGAAGAGGTCATCAGCTGTATGTAGTCCACGACGATCAGACCAAGCTTGGCTTCGGCCATCAACCGTCTGGACTTGGCCTTCATCTCGAGAACGTTCGAGGTGGCGGAGTCGTCGATCCAGATGGGTGCCGCGTTCAGGTGCCCGGCCGCCCGGCCCAGTCGCTGATACTCGTCGGCATCGAGCCTCCCCCGCCGCACCCTCTGCGCGTCCACCCGCCCCTCGGCGCACATCAGCCGCAGGACAAGCTGTTCCCTGGACATTTCCAGGCTGAACACGGCAACCGGAACCTCGTCCTCGATCGCCGTCGTCTGGGCAACATTGAGCACCCACGACGTCTTGCCCATGGAGGGCCGGCCCGCCACGATCACGAGGTCACCGGGCTGCAGTCCCGTGGTCATGCGGTCCAGGTCGGCGAAGCCGGTACGGAGGCCGGAGACATCTCCGGGGCTTTCCTGCAGCCTCTCGATTTGCTCGAAGGCAGAGTAGAGGACCTCCTTGATCCACACGAAGCCGTCGCGATCCCGGGATTCCGAGACGCGAAAGACCTTTTGCTCGGCCTGGTCCAGTATCTCGTCGACCATCCTGTCGCCGGGCTCGTGCACGTCGCGCACGATCGCCTGCGCCGCGTCGATGAGTCGACGCAGGAGTGCCTTGTCGTGTACGATGCGGCCGTGGTACTCGATGTTGGCCGCCGTGGGCACCGCGTCCGTCAGCGAAGCCAGGTATTCCATCCCCCCGGCGCTCTCCAGTTCGCCGGTCCGGTTCAATTCCTCGGCAACGGTGATGACGTCCACCACGCTGCCGCGTTCGAACAGACGGGTCATCGCGCGGTAGAGGCGCCGATGCGCTTCGCGATAGAACATGGAGTCGTCGACGAACTCCACGACCCGGGGAACGGCATCGCCGTCGATGAGCATGCCGCCGAGGACCGATGCCTCTGCCTCGGGAGAAAACGGCGGCTGCCGATCGTACCCGGACGCCTGATCCGTTACGGACTGGATCGGGATGGGCTCACTCACTGCGACTTTCCTTCCCCGAAATCCTCGCCTACGGGTCCGCGGGCACGGCACGTGCGTCCACTCACGCGTCTCACGTTCCGTCCATCACCTGGCGCAACAACTGCAAATCGTCCCAGGCCAGCCTGCCCCAACCGGGATTGCGCAGAAGCGCGGCGGGATGGTAGGTGACGACGAGGGGAACGCCCTGGTAACTGTACACCTTGCCCCGAAGCTTGCCCAGAGCCTGCCTTGACGTCGTGAGCCACTGTGCCGCGAAGGAACCTACCGCCAGAAGCACCTCGGGGGCCACAAGTTCGATCTGCCGCTTCAACAGCGGTGCGCAGGACTCGATCTCGTCGGGCTGGGGATTCCGATTCCCTGGAGGACGGCACTTGAGAACGTTGCAGATATACACCGAATCCCTTCGCGACAGCGCCACGGAGGCGAGCATCAGGTCCAGGAGCCGTCCGGCCTGCCCGACAAAGGGGAGACCCGTAGCGTCCTCCCGCGCTCCCGGTGCCTCGCCCACCACCATGAGGCGAGCGGCCGGGTTTCCGTCGGCAAAGACGACCGTCTTCCGTCCTTCGGCCAATCGGCACCGGGTGCACGCCATGGCGGTGGCGCGCAGGGCTGCGTAGTCGTCATTCACGACCCGTGACGCTCCGGCCGCGTCGGTAGCCGCTGCTGCTGCCCCGACGGTGTCCCGCGCCTGCACCAATCGCAGAATCTCGCCCGCTTCAAGCTCCGCCGGCACGATGCCCGGCTCACCCAGTCGCCGGCGCTGGTCCAGGTAGGTGGCCAGGCGCGTCGAGACCTCCGTCAATCCCGCTCTCCTCCCCCCAACCGTTGCTCCACCACGTCGAGGATCTCCCAGGCCACCGCGAACTTGGTCATCAGGGGCAACGCTCTCGGCTTCCCCTCGCGATCGAGGATCGTCACGCGGTTGGTGTCCACCTCGAACCCCGCGTCCGGCTCTCCCGCCGGGTTCGCCACGATGAGGTCGAACCCCTTGGCGGCAAGCTTCCCCGCGGCCCGCTCGACGAGGTCCGTCGTTTCCAGGGCGAAGCCCACCGAGAAAGCGCCCGGTTTCATCAGCGTGGCGGACTCGGCGGCGATGTCCGGATTCTCTACCATGCGAACCGCGACCTCGCCACCCGCCGACTCCCGCTTGAGCTTGCCCTTACGCGGGGTGGCGGGACGAAAATCGGCGACGGCCGCCGCGTGCACGGCAACATCCACGTCACCAACCGCGTCAACCACGGCGTCGCGCATCTCCAGCGCGGTCTCCACCCGCACCACGTCGACGCCGAACGGAGCGATCTCGGGGCCCGGGCCCGTGACCAGCTTGACCTCGGCCCCGCGCAGCCACGCCGCGCGCGCGAGTGCATGCCCCATCTTGCCGGACGAACGGTTGCCGACGAAGCGGACGGCGTCCAGCGGCTCGCGGGTCGGTCCCGAGGTGACGAGCACCGTTGCGCCCGAGAGAGCGCCACCGCGGTGCAGCGCCCGGCCGACGGCGTCCACGATGGCCGACGGATCGGCCATCCGTCCCGGGCCGCTCCCCTCTCCCGCCGCCAGGCGGCCGGTGGCGGGACCCACGCGATGATACCCGGGCGCCGCGTCGAGGAGCGCGAGGTTGGCACGGGTTCTCGGGTGCGCGAACATCCTGTCGTTCATGGCCGGTGCGAAGACGACCGGGGCCTCGCACGCAGTCACGACCGTGCCCAGAAGGTCGCTGGCCCGGCCGGAGGCGGATCGCGCCAGGAAGTCGGCCGTCGCGGGCGCCACGCACACGCAATCCGCGTCGCGGCCCAGGGCCACATGAAGGGCTGCGCCTCCAACGGCGAAGAGGTCGATCAGGGGTCCGCGGCCGGTCACTCCCTCGAACGCGAGAGGGGCGACGAACCGCCGGGCCGCGCCGGTAAGCACCACGTCCACCGTGGCGCCATGCAGCGTGAGATCTCGCGCGATCTGGATCGATTTGTACGAGGCGATGCCGCCGCATATCCCGAGAACCACGCGCTTCCCCAGCCACGGAAGGCCCGGCTCCAACGCGTCCGCGGCCCGGTCCCCGGCAGCGCCCGGCTCCCGGGCGTCCTTCGCGGGGCCACCCGGAGACACGGCCCGCTATTCCGTCTCGAGACGGCGGCGCCTGACCAGCCGGTATTCGACCTGCCCGGAGGTAACCGCCTCCAGAGCGCGCGTCGAGAGCTTCTTCTCCTCTCCCAGCGGGAGATTGTCGCGCGGGAGCATGTTCAGCTCCCGGGCGTACTTCGCGGCCACGAAGACGCCAAGGTATTTGCTCTGGTTGTGTTCGGCGATTTCACTCGGGGTGAAAACTCTCATGTCTCCTCCTTCCGGATCCCGTCGGCGACCCCGCGCCCGCGGATCCGTGCAATCTCGGCTGTGGCTCCGGCGTCGAGCTCCCGGCACAGCTCCTCCACACCGGGATCACACGCGCCCTTGCCGGCTTCGCTATCAGCAATCTCCAGCACCTGCCGGACGGCCTCGCCCAGGTCCTGATTCACCACATGTTCTTCAAACGTCGTCGCCTCGCGAAGCTCCTCGCGCGCGGTATGAAGGCGGCGCGCGATTCCTTCCGGCGACTCCGTGCCGCGGCCGGTCAGGCGCGTGAGCCACTGCGCCGCACCGGGCGGGAGGATGAAGATAACCAAGGCGTCTATGCCGCGCCTCATCACCTGGCGGGCGCCCTGCACGTCGATATCGAGAACCGGGACGGGCCCGGCCCCAGCCAACCCTGTCAGGTTGTCGACGGGGGTCCCGTAATATTCGCCGTGAACCTGCGCCCACTCCGCCAGTTCCCCGGACGCGATCATGTCCTCGAACTCCTCCCGGGAAACGAAAGCGTACTCGCGTCCGGAGCGTTCCCGACCGCGTGGTGCCCGGCTGGTTGCCGAGACCGAGAAGCGGAATCGATCGGGATACCCCCGCACCAGGCAGCTCGCGATCGTGGTTTTGCCCGCACCCGACGGCCCGACCAGGATCAACGGCCTGGGCAAGCTCATTCGACGTTCTCCAACTGTTCGCGAATCCGCTCCAACTCCTCCTTGATTGCCACGGCCGACTCGGAGATTCCGGCGTCATTGGCCTTCGATCCAAGGGTGTTGGCCTCCCGGTGCATCTCCTGTACCACAAAGCCGAGCCGCTTGCCCACGGGTGCCGGCACCATTGCGGGGCGGGCGGATTCGCCTCCCCCTGAAGCCGCGCTTCGCTGAGGCGCCGTGCCAGCGTCCCCCAACTGCTCGAAAAAGAACGCGACATGTGACCGCAGCCGGACGATCTCTTCGGCAATGTCCCATTTCTCGGCGAGGTATGCGATCTCGCGTGCAAGGCGGTCCTCGTCCACCTCCACCGCACCCGCCAGCGCACCCACGCGCTCGCGCAGGCGGTCGCGCTCCCGAACCAGGCGCGCCGGGGCACGCGTCTCAACGGCCTCCAGCCGGGCGCCGATCGCGGCCAGGGCCCCGCGAATCTCCTCCTCGAGCCGCGCGCCCTCGCCCTCGCGCATGGTGAGCACCTCCTCCAGCGCGGCGGCCAGACACACACGGAGTCCGTCATCGTCGGGCGGGTTGTCGTGCGACTTTTCACGCCGCCACACTCCGGGCAGCGCCGCCAGCGCAGCCAAATCCAGCGGGCCCCGCACCGCGAGCTCCTCTCCCGCCCTGCGAAGCGCCTCCACGTGCCGCCGGACTCGCTCCATGTCCAGATCGGGAACGCCGGGGTCCTCCCGGTCGGCCGTCTCGCATGACACCGAGAGCGAGACGCGGCCCCTGGCCAGCCTTTCGCGCAGCTTCGCAATCGTCGCCGGCTCCAGATGCTCCCATCCCGGCGGAAGCCTCGCGCTGACACTAAGGTGCCGATGATTGACCGTGCGGATCTCGACGCGGAGCACCCGGCCGTCGGACAATTCGGTCTCGGCCGTCCCGAATCCCGTCATGCTGCGGATCATCGCGGCCCTCGCCTTCGCGTCAGTTCCAGAATGTCCACCTGACTCCGTAGATGCTGCGGGTCCCCGGCAGGATTATCCCGGGCACGTCCTGGTTGTTTCGCCTCAGGGTGAGGTTGTCGATCGTCGCAAAGATGTTCAGGGTCAGAAAGCGCATTTGCAGCCGGAAATACCAGTTCTGGTAGAAGGGCACCAGCGAGGGCACGAGCGTTCCGGGCTCGATCGTCTCGTCCTCCTCCATCGGTTCCGCCTCGGTCGGCGACGGAACGTTCATGCTGGAACGCCCCTGCGCCCCGAGATCGACCCACAGCTCGAAGTTGCCGCTCGCGCGAAAGGTGCGATGAAAGGAGAGGCTGCCGCGGTAGATGTGGTCCGGAAAATACAGCGACATGGAATCCTGCGGCTCCCAGAACTGCACCTCGCCCACGAAGAATAGGCCTGTCGGACGAAGGGGCAGGCGGCCGGTGAGCTCCCATCCCTGGCGGCGGGGCTGGGGAAGCACGAATCCATCCCGGTCGAAGAGCAGCTGCGTGGGCCACACCGAATCCGCTTCCGCCGACAGTCGTGCTCCCGAAACCTCGACCGTGCGCCAGCGGAGCCTCGCTCCCACGCGGGTCCCGGAGCGGTGGGTGAAGCGGCTCTCCGGCGGCGGTTCGGCCTCAAGCGTGTCCGGTTCCGGGACCGGGTTGGAGACGGTGTCCCCCGGCTCCTCCGGAATCGGCGGGTTCAAGAAGGGGACGGATCGGCTGCCGCTGCCCCGTTCCATGAAGAACGATGCGTATGGCACGGGGGTCAGCCACGCCGTCATGTCGTAGCCGGTTCCCGTCCGTGCGTCCCACGACTCGCGCCACGCGCGACCGCTCGCACCGCCCCAGCGCGCAGAAGTGACCGATGCCTCGACCGAGAACTCGCGATCCGCAACCCCGGCGCCATTGTTGAATCGCGCCGCGGTGCGGGCCCACAGCGGCCCACGGCCCATCGACAGCCGCCCCCCGTACTGGCCGCGGGACTCGGGTGCGAAAGGGAATGCCTCGGTGCTGTCGCTCACTGCGATGGAGGCGCCCGTCGCCCACGCCTCCGCCACCGCAGCCTCGCTGAGCGACCAGTTTCCCTGCAGGGTCCAGTCCGAACGGTTGACCCTCGTTGGAGACGGCGTCAGCACGGTGCGCTGGCCCGTCATGCGACGCGTCTCGAACCGTATTCCCCCGCGGTCTCCCCTGTGAAGGCTGTAACGCAGCCACCCGCCCATCGTCGCGCCCGGGGCGTCCTGACTCTGCGTGTCCAGCCGCTCGACCGCGAGCGCGGCCTTTCCGCCGAACGCGCGCGGCAGGGAAAACGTCGCACGCATCAGGTTGGTGTCCAGGTCGCCCGTCCCCGCCTCGATGAGTGACATGGCCCGCGGGTCGCTGTGGGCGAGGCGTTGGAGATTCACTTCGACACCGGTGGCCCGTCGCACGACGCGAACCCGTTCAATGCCGGCCAGCGAAACTCGGGCCAGATCGGGAATCGAACCCTCGAGGGGCAGATGCTCGACCCCGTCGTAGTAAAGACGCAGCGCTCCCCCGGCGTAGCCCACCGGGAATACGGTCACCGCGGAACCGAAATCCCCGCCGCGCACCCCGAGGAGGCCCGGTATTTCGGCCAGCAACTCCCATAGTGTCTGGCCGCGCGTGGCCAGCAGTTGCTCGCGATCCCATTCCCAGGTGCCGGTGGCCACACCGGCGGGGACCGGATGGGGGAGCGTCGGCATGACCGGTGGCGGGGGCAGACTGTCGACCTCGAGACTGTCGGCGGCAAGCGAATCCGCGACGAGGGTGTCGACCGCCAACGTGTCCAGCACGAGCGAGTCGGCGGCCAGACTGTCCGCAATTTCAACCGTATCGACCTGCAGCGAATCCGGGACTTGCAACGTGTCCGGAGGTTCCTGGCCGGCCGTCGCCGAAGCCGCGAGCAACGCAAACACGATCGGCGCGGTCGCCGCAGCCGACGCGGCCCCGGCCGGCCCAGGCGAAGACAGCCCCGACACTCCGCCTCTCAGACGCCCACGCGTGCCCGCACCCACTCCAGAAGGAGGCGGCAGGGACGCCCTGCGGGTCCGTCTCTGAGGTAGGGCTTCTTCGTCTTGCCGTATGCCGTGCCGGCGATGTCCAGGTGGGCCCAAGGTGTTTTTCCGACGAACTCCGAGAGGAAGCAGGCGGCCGTGATCGTTCCGGCGGGGCGGCCACCGACGTTCTTGAGATCGGCGACATCGCTCTGCAGTTGCTTGCGGTACTCGTCGTCGAGGGGAAGCGGCCAGCATGGCTCGGCCGCGAGGTCGCCCGCATGGCGCAACTCGCCCAGAAGCTCTTCATCGTTGCCGAGGAGCGCTGAGCGGTGGTGTCCGAGCGCGACTACGCAAGCCCCCGTCAGCGTCGCGCAGTCGACGATGGCCGCGGGTCCCCAGCTCAGGGCGTAGTCGAGGGCGTCGGCGAGGATCAGGCGGCCCTCGGCGTCCGTGTTGATCACCTCGATCGTTTTGCCCAGCCGGCTGCGCACCACGTCGCCCGGCTTCGTCGCCGATCCGTTCAGCAGGTTCTCCGAGCTGGGCACGACCGCCTTGACGTTGACGGGAAGGTCCAGTTCGCCAATCGCCCTCATCGCGCCCAGAACGGCGGCCCCGCCCGACATGTCGTACTTCATCTTCTCCATGCCCCTCGCGGGCTTGATGGAGATGCCCCCGGCGTCGAAGGTCAGCCCCTTGCCCACCAGCACGAGCGGTGCCGCGCCGGCGTCGCCCCCGTGGTGCTCCAACACGATCAGGCGCGGTTCCTCGTCGGATCCCCTCGCGACCGAAAGCAGTGCGCCCATCCCCTGTTCCTCCATCTCCGCGGGACCGAGAACTTCACACTGCAAACCCGAATCCGCCGCGATACGAACCGCCTCGTCGGCCAGGCGCGACGGAGTAGCCAGGTTCCCCGGGGTGGCCTGGAGGGTGCGGGCCAGGTTTTCGGCACCCGCGAAGGCCTGCCCGAACCGGACGGCCTCGTCCCACGCATGCGGCGGCGCGCCCGCGATCAAGCCGGAGCGAACGAGGCGACTCCGCCCATCGCCGTCCCCGGCTTCCGGCCCCGCACGCGACTTGAGTCCGTCGAAGCGCCAAGCGGCCAGCACCATCCCTTCCGCCGCAGCCTGGACATGCCGCGCCTCAACACCGGGGCCGAGATGGACCAGGCTCAGCGCGAGCGACGGCAGCCCCCGCCGTTCGGCGAAGCGCACGGCCTCGCCGGCGGCGCAGCGAACCGTCTCGGGGGTCAGCGATCCCGAGCCGCCCACACCGAGGTAGAGCACCCTCCGCGGACCATCCGTGCCGCGGTGATGACCGGGGACGCGGTCGCCCTTGCGGCCACGGAAGTCGCCAAGCGCCGCGGCGCTGCCGAGCACGCCACCGAAGTGTGCGTCGAACGTGTTCAGGTCCTCCAGGGGGCGGTCGGAAGCGACCAGGACCGCCATCAGCGGTGTGTCGACCGCTTCCGGGGCCGTGGACGACAGTGTCAGGTCCATCTCGCGGGACTCCCGGCGGGCAGCGCTACATGTGGGCGACGATGGTCTCGGCGAACCGCGAGGTGGACACCGTGGTCGCGTCCTTCATCTGGCGCTCCAGATCATAGGTCACGAGCCGGGCGGCCACGGCTCCTTCCAGCCCGCGGTCGATGCCTCTCGCCGCCTCGTCCCAGCCCAGGTGTTCGAGCATCATTGCCGCCGACAGGATCAGCGAGCCCGGATTGACCTTGTTGAGTCCCGCGTACTTCGGCGCGGTGCCGTGCGTCGCCTCGAAGAGCGCCACCGAATCGCCCACGTTGGCCCCTGGGGCCATCCCCAGTCCCCCCACCTGAGCCGCGCACGCATCCGACAGGTAGTCGCCGTTGAGGTTGGGGGTCGCCACGACCGAGTACTCGGCGGGGCGCAACAGGACCTGCTGGAACATCGAATCCGCGATGCGGTCCTTGATCACCACCCGTCCGTTCGCCTGCTCGCCGTCCCAGAGCCGCGCTTCCGGAACGGTCTCCTCGGGGAACAGTTCCTCCGCGACTTCGTACCCCCAGTCCCGGAACGCTCCCTCGGTGTACTTCATGATATTGCCCTTGTGCATCAGCGTCACCGAGTCTCTCCCGCGCGCCAGCGCGTAGCGGATGGCCGCGGCGACATGGCGCTTGGTGCCGAACGGACTGACCGGCTTGATCCCGATGCCACTCGCCTCGCGGATGGAAGAGCCCATGCGCTCCCGCAGGAAGTCGCGCACCCTGTCCGCTTCGGGCGTCCCCGACGCCCATTCGATGCCCGCGTAGACATCTTCGGTGTTCTCGCGGAAAATCACCATGTCGACCTTGTGCGGTTCACGAACCGGCGAAGGCACGCCGGGGATCCACCTGACCGGCCGAATGCAGGAGTAGAGATCCAGAACCTGGCGCAGCGTGACGTTCAGAGAGCGTATGCCGCCGCCCACCGGTGTCGTGAGGGGACCCTTGATTGCAACCTTGAACTCGGTGAGCGCATCCAGCGTCTCCTGAGGCAGCCATTCCCCCGCGCTCTCGTTCGCTTTCTCCCCCGCCAGCACCTCCATCCAGGCGATCTCTCGCCGCCCGCCGTACGCATTCGCCACCGCCGAGTCGACGACGTGACGGGTTGCCGCCCAGATGTCGGGACCGATGCCGTCACCCTCGATGAAGGGAATGATCGGCCGGTCCGGAACAACCGGACGGCCGGTGTCGCCGGTGATGGTCTCGCCGTGGGTGGGGATGGAGGCGTACTGGTACGGGGACACGCGTGGGCTCCGGGTTGTGGGGGACGGCATGGACTATCGGATAAATGTGACGGCTGGGAAGGCGCATTAGAAGGGGGAGCGGACAGCCAGCCACCGGCCGTGACAGATGGCTGGACAGATTCTACCTTGAATCTGTCACTACTCACGCCGACCACCCACTGGACGAGGCGGTCAACGATATGGAAGCTCGTCAATCCCAGACTCGATACCGCCGGCATTGGGGGATCTCACCGAGGACACGCTACCAATTGGGCCAGTGCGCCTCCCTGGTCGCCGCGATTGCCGCCGTGCCGACACGGCCCGCGGTCGGCCGCCGCCTGGTCGAGGGTGCGTTGACGAGGGGTGCCATGGCCACCGCCGATATCGCGGGAACGGCACTTGACGAACACGGAGCCACACGTGCTGCCGCCGGTCGGAATCCGCGCACCGCCCGCGACTCCGAATCGCGCGAAGTAGTGAACGTGGTCAACGCGACCTTCGCGCTGCTTGCAGAGGTCGCCGCGGGGGAGCCCCGACCCGTCGACGCGGATCTGCTCAGGCGCCTGCACGGGATGATCGGAGACGGGCTGGGCGACCGCTGTGCCGGCAAACCGGGACAATTCCGCGAGGAGAGCGCGCGTGGACCGTACAGCGCTCCCCGGGCGGACGAGGTGGGTGGCCTCGTGGACGGCGTGTTCGCGTGGCTGCAACGGGAGTTCTCCGACGGCGGCCGGGATTTCGGCCGGGCGGTGGTGCGGGCGCTGGTCACCCACGTCTACGTGCTGTGGATCCGACCGTTCACGGACGGCAACGGCCGCGCGGCCCGCGTGCTGGAGGCATATGTCCTCGCGGCGGCAGGCAGCCCGGCGGTCGCCTCACACCTGCTGACCGAGTTCTACGCCCGGACCCGGGACGAGTATTTTCGCCAGCTTGAACTGGCATCGCGCGACCGCTCCCTCACCTCCTTCATCGCGTATGCGGTAGAAGGACTCCGCGACGGATTGCAGGAGTGCTTCGAGACGGTCACGCGGGTCCACTTCGACGCGGCGTGGCGCGGTTTCGTCATGGACCGGTTCACGGCGCAGGACTACCGCAAGAAGAGCGTCTTCCGCCGCCGTCGCGACCTTATGCTCGCGCTCCCCCTGGACCGGTCGTTCACCATGGCCGACCTCACCCGGCTCGACCCGGATCTCTCCGCCCGTTACAGGGAGCTATCCGCGCGGACCCGCCGACGCGACCTGGCAGTCCTGACCGAGGCGGGGCTGCTCGTTGAATCGGAGGGCGTCTTCACCACCAACACCGATGCCCTGCGCACGCACGCGTGTCCGTCGCGCCGTCACCCGGACACGACTTAGTCAGGTGCCCGCGCCAGGTGTACTACGGTGGCGTAGCGCCCGGGCCGTCGTCCGCGGGCTCCCAGTCTCCATCCGCGGTTTCGCCGTCCCCGTCCGCGGTCTCGCCGTCCCCATCCCCGTCCCCCGGGCGCGGGAAGAACTGATCGATCAGGATGGGGTTGTCGTCCGGATCCACGAGTACGATGCTCGCCGGTCCGGTCCCGCGCGGGTCGGTGTCGGTCGTGATGTCGATCCCCGCCGCGACCAGCGAAGCACGTATATCCCTGACGTCCATGAATTCCGCGACCCGCGAGGTATCCTGGGCCAGACCCGGATTGAACGTCAGGATGTTCTTCTCGAACAGGCCCTGAAAGAGACCGAGAATCGTGGTCCCGTTGATCATCATCAGGTACCGTTCTCCGTCACCGCCGGTCACGGCAAAACCGAGTTCCTCGTAGAACGACCGCGAAGCCGCCAGGTCCTTGACGGCGAGGCTTACCGAAAACGCACCGAGTTGCATGGATGGCCGACCAGTTTCGGGGAAAGTCGCGAGTGTGCGGCAGTCCGGCGGGACAGTCACGGTTGCCGTGTTGCCCGGGACACCGCCAATGAAGATAGTTTGCCGGACGACCGGCAGCGTCCTCTCACCGGAGGCCGTGCCCTGAGAACGTCCCCTGCCAACCCATGACTTCGACATCTTCATCGTCGCCAACCGGACATCGTGCCTCCACCCAACCGCTTCGCGCCATGGGGGTCGACTACGGGACCCGCCGCGTCGGTCTTGCCCTTAGCGATCCGAGTGGCACGCTCGCGACGCCGCTGACCACACTCGTCCGCCGCCGCGGAAAGCGCGCCCCCATCGGGAGAATCCTGGAACTCGCCAGGAAGCACGAGGTGCAACGGTTCGTAGTGGGACTTCCGTTGCATCCGCAAGAGGGTGAGAATACATGGACTGCCGAGGCTCGCGAGTTCGGCGGGCGGTTGCAGCACCGGAGCGGTCTGCCTGTCCATTTCGTCGACGAGTCCTACTCCTCGGCCGAGGCGGAGGCGAGGATCCGTTTCATCGGAGCGAAGCGGGCGAAGCGGGAAGAAAAAGCGAGGATTGATGCCGGAGCAGCCGCGATCATCCTCCAGGACTGGCTCGACGCCCGTGCCCTGGACGCACCAGCGGATCTGGGCGGAGGGGAAGCGCCGTAGCGTTCTTGCCGGCGGAGTCCTGTTGTTGGCGATTCTCGTGGTGATGCTGGCGGCAACCGGCGGGCGCGGCGTGGCAGCCGAAGGTGCCGTGCTGGTCGAAATCCCCTCGGGCACGCGCTTCCAGGAGGTGGTCGACATCCTCGAAGACAGCCGTGTGATCACCCAACCCCGCCTGTTCGGCATCTATGCGCGCTTGCGCTCGCTGGACCGCTCGGTGAAGGCGGGCGTGTACAGGCTCCCGCGCGGCGCACGGTTTTCCGAAGTACACACCGCGCTGTCCAGGGGTCATGTGCTGACCCATCCGATGACCATCCCCGAAGGTCTCACGATCAAGGGCATGGCAGGCCGAATCGCGGTGGCCACCAGGTCCGATTCGGTGACGGTGGCCGAAGAACTGGCCGCCCAGGAGTTGCATGCGGCGTGGAACGTGCCCGGTCCGGGCCTGGAAGGCTACCTCTTCCCGGACACGTACCGATTCGCCGAGGGCGTGGGACTGGAGCGGGTGATTTCGGCCATGATCGACCGATACCACCGGTACTGGACACCCGAGCGGCGTGCGCGTCTCGCGGCCACCGGCCTCTCCGAACGGGAAGCGGTCACCCTTGCGTCCATCGTGCAGGCGGAGGCGACGCTGACATCCGAAATGCGCGCGATTTCGAGCGTCTATCACAACCGGCTCCGCATCGGCATGCTCCTGCAGTCGGACCCGACCGTTCTGTATGCGCTCGGCGGCCACCGCCGCCGCCTCCTGCACGCGGCCATCGATTCGGTGGCGGACAATCCCTACAGTACGTACGCACACCCGGGGCTGCCGCCGGGCCCCATTTGCGCACCTGGTGCCGCCGCGCTGGACGCCGCGCTGGACCCGGCGGATACGGACTACCTGTATTTTGTCGCGGGGCCGGACAACACCCACATCTTCACCCGGTCGTTGCGCGAGCACAACGCGGCCCGTCGGCGGGTCGGGCGACCGTAGCACACGCCACGGAGCGGGACGGCCATGACGCGCGGCTGGTGACGACGATGCCGACATCACCTGGCCCGCTGGCGCGTTGCCTGCGCCTGATCGTGATCACGGACCGTGGTCTGGCCGACCCGGGAAGCGTGACCGATGTCGTTGCGGACGCATTGCAGGCGGGTGCGCGGACCGTACAACTGCGCGAGAAGGAACAACCGCCGCGTGAGGTGCTTCCCCTCGCACGTCGGCTCCGGGCCGACACGAAACGCCAAGGGGCCCTGTTCTTCGTGAACGATCGGCTCGACCTCGCCCTGGCCGTGGAAGCGGACGGGGTCCATCTGGGACCGGACGACCTGCCTGTCAGCGCGGCGCGCGAAATCGCACCGCCCGGGTTCCTGATCGGCTATTCGGCCGATGAAGTCGACGAGGCGCGGCGCGCGGTCCGGGATGGCGCGGACTATATCGGTTGCGGGACCGTGTACCCGACCGGCACCAAGCTCGATACCGGCAGGGTGACTGGCATCGAGGGACTTCGCAGGGTCGCCCGTGCGATCAACTCGCCCGTCGTGGGGATCGGCGGTGTCACCCCTGCCCGGGCGCCCGCCGTGGTCGCCGCCGGAGCCGTGGGATGCGCGGCGATCGGTGCCGTCATGGGTGCTGCAAATCCGCGGCGCGCGGTGGCGGATTTCCTGCGGGCCGCAAAGCACCGGGCACGTCAAGGCTGAGCCGCCGGGCGTCCTTGCGACGCAAGCCCCCGCTCCAGCCCGGAACAAAAAACGCCCCGTCCGGCATTCCACTTTCCGGACGGGGCGTTCGGCAGACTGGCTGGCGGCGACGTACTCTCCCACCGGGTTGCCCCAGCAGTACCATCCGCGCGGCAGGGCTTAACTTCCGAGTTCGGGATGGGATCGGGTGTGTCCCCTGCGCTGTGGCCACCAACCAAATGACAAATGGGGAAGGAAGGAAAGTGCCCTGAACGTGCAGGAAGCGAGGAAGAGGATGTGCTGGTCAAGCCTCTCGGGCCATTAGTACGGCTCAGCTGCACGTGTTACCACGCTTCCACTTGCCGCCTATCAACGTGCTCGTCTCGCACGGCCCTTCCGAGAACAAAGTCTGGGAGTACTCATCTTGGGGGGGGCTTCCCACTTAGATGCTTTCAGCGGTTATCCCTTCCCGACGTCGCTACCCGGCAATGCCCCTGGCGGAACAACCGGTACACGAGTGGTCAGTCCACTCCGGTCCTCTCGTACTAGGAGCAGCTCCCCTCAATACTCCAACGCCCACGACGGATACAGACCGAACTGTCTCACGACGTTCTAAACCCAGCTCATGTACCGCTTTAACGGGCGAACAGCCCGACCCTTGGGACCTTCTTCAGCCCCAGGATGCGATAAGCCGACATCGAGGTGCCAAACCGCCCCGTCGATGTGAACTCTCGGGGGCGATAAGCCTGTTATCCCCGGCGTACCTTTTATCCGTTGAGCGACGGCCCTTCCATTCGGAACCGCCGGATCACTAAGGCCAACTTTCGTTCCTGCTCGACCCGTCGGTCTCGCAGTCAAGCTCCCTTATGCCTTTGCACTCTTCGCGCGATTGCCGACCGCGCTGAGGGAACCTTTGCGCGCCTCCGTTACCTTTTGGGAGGCGACCGCCCCAGTCAAACTACCCACCTGCCACTGTTCCCGAGGAGGATTCACTCCCCTGGGTTAGAGCCTCAACATTGTAAGGGTGGTATTTCACCAACGACTCCCTACCCCCTGGCGAGGGCAGTTCACAGTCTCCCACCTATCCTACACATGCAAAGCCAAGACCCAATGACAGATTGCAGTAAAGGTGCACGGGGTCTTTTTGTCCTGTCGCGGGTAATCGGTATCCTCACCGATACTCCAATTTCGCCGAGCTCGCGGAGGAGACAGCGCCCAAGTCGTTACGCCATTCGTGCAGGTCGGAACTTACCCGACAAGGAATTTCGCTACCTTAGGACCGTTATAGTTACGGCCGCCGTTTACCGGGGCTTCAGTTCAGAGCTTCGGGTTACCCCTAACCCCTTCCTTTTACCTTCCGGCACCGGGCAGGCGTCAGTGCCTATACGTCGTCTTGACCGACTTTGCAGACACCTGTGTTTTTAATAAACAGTCGCTTGGGCCGATTCTCTGCGGCCTGTTTCGGCTCCCCACGCATCATGGTTCACCTACCGCAGGCTCCCCTTCTCCCGAAGTTACGGGGACATTTTGCCGAGTTCCTTCTCCGCGGATCACTCGAGCACCTTAGGCTACTCGCCTCGCCTACGTGTGTCCGTTTGCGGTACGGTCGACCAGGCACCTCCCATGCGAGGCTTTTCTCGGCGGCATGATTACGGACCCTTTGCGGGGAATGATTTCCCCTTCGGCATCGGCGCTCGGCTAAAGAGGTCTTTTATCCCCTCTCATCGCCTACCACCTTACATCGGATATTCCACCACCCGACGGTCCTGTCACTCCCGCGTCCCCCCTCATGGTCAAACGCTACCTGACCGGTACAGGAATATTAACCTGTTTCCCATCGCCTACGCCCTTCGGCCTCGGCTTAGGGACCGACTAACCCGGAGCGGATAAGCCTGGCTCCGGAACCCTTAGGCTTTCGGTGACAGGGATTCTCACCCTGTTTATCGCGTACTCATTCCGGCATACTCTCTTCCCTGCTCTCCACGGATGCTCTTCCGAGTCCGCTTCGCTGACCAGGGAATGCTCCCCTACCATGACTTGCGTCATCCGTAGCTTCGGCGCCGTGCTTGAGTCCCGACCATTATCGGCGCGGATCCACTTGACTAGTGAGCTATTACGCACTCTTTAAAGGCATGGCTGCTTCTAAGCCAACCTCCTAGTTGTCTCTGCACATCCACATCCTTTCTCACTTAGCACGGACTTGGGGGCCTTAGCTGACGGTCTGGGCTCTTTCCCTCTCGCGGACGGACATTATCGCCCGCCCACTGACTCCCAGGATACGTCTCTGAGGCATTCGGAGTTTGGTTGGGTTCGGTAACCTGGTGAGGCCCCTAGCCCATCCAGTGCTCTACCTCCTCGAGATAATCCCCTGAGGCTATACCTAAATATATTTCGGGGAGAACCAGCTATCTCCGAGCTTGATTGGCCTTTCACCCCTATCCACAGCTCATCCGAGCAGTTTTCAACCCACAACGGTTCGGGCCTCCACCAGGTGTTACCCCAGCTTCACCCTGGCCATGGATAGATCGCGTCGGTTTCGGGTCTACCCCCATGCACTCGTCGCCCTGTTCAGACTCGCTTTCGCTTCGGCTCCGGACCAGAGGCCCTTAACCTCGCGCATGAGGAGTAACTCGCCGGATCATAATGCAAAAGGCACGCCGTCACCCATCCCCGGGAATCCGAAGATCCGGGTCGGGCTCCGACCGCTTGTATGCACACGGTTTCAGGGTCTATTTCACTCGCCGTCAGGCGTTCTTTTCACCATTCCCTCACGGTACTATTCGCTATCGGTCACAGACTCGTATTTAGCCTTGGAAGATGGTCCTCCCGGATTCAGCCAGGGTTCCACGTGTCCCGGCCTACTCGGGGTCCGCGCCAGCTCGTCTACTCGCATTTCGCATACGGGACTCTCACCCTCTGCGGTCGTACGTTCCAGTACCGTTCCGCTATGCTTCGACTCGCCTCCCACGCGGCCCCACAACCCCCGGTTGAGTCTCCCCACCCGGGTTTGGGCTCTTCCCGTTTCGCTCGCCGCTACTCTGGGAATCTCGATTGATTTCTTTTCCTCCAGGTACTTAGATGTTTCAGTTCCCTGGGTTGGCTCCCCTTGCGGGGTGACGGGATTGCTCCCGCCGGGTTCCCCCATTCGGACACCCCCGGATCCAAGCTTGCTTGCAACTCCCCGAGGATTTTCGCAGCTTGCCACGTCCTTCATCGCCGGTCTGTGCCAAGGCATCCACCGTGTGCACTTTCTCGCTTGACCAGCCCTCTTCTCAGGCCGGAACGCCGGCATTCGATACTCCGACTGCCGCCGTCCCGATTCCATTCGCTTCGGGCCAGCCCACCACCGTATTCGCCTTCCTACACGTACGCTCCTGTCATCCACGGTTGGGACACCCTGACCGGGATCACCCGACCGGCACGACCGGAGCGACCTAAGGCACTTTCCTTCCTTCTACCCTGGTTTTCAAGAAGCTGCTGGTCCGCGCACGCCTGCCCAAACGCATCCGTTATTCCGGCGGTGGGCGCGATCGCGTGACGGACAGCTTTGAAAGATACTCAAACAACGAGGGAAGTCAACTCGAAGTCCCGGCGAAATCCGGCGTTCCCCGGAGAGCGTCTCGGGATCGCGGATTCCCCCCGGCCGGCTACATCCCCCCGGCGCCGAGAAAGGCGGCCACCTCGTCCCCGGTCACGAAGAAGTCACCCAGCTCCGTCCCGCCCTCGGGACCGTGCCAATCGGATCCTCCGGTCACCACCAGCCCATTGTCGCGGGCCGTCTTCTCCAGCCTGGCCACGCCAATGGAACGGCGGGTGGCTCTGTAGACCTCGAGTCCCCGGAGGCCGGCCCGTTCCAGGCGCGGAAGAAGTCCGTGGAAGTGTTCGGCGGGCGGATGAGCCCATACCGGGAGGCCGTCGGCGTCCAGGATCAGCCGTATCGCTTCTTCCGGCGTCGCCACCCGCGTCGGCACGTAGGCGGGGCAGTGGTTGCCGATCAGTTCGCCAAACGCCTGGGACACCCCTCGGACATATCCGGCCTGCACCAGCGCCCGCGCCAGGTGCGGGCGCGAATAGGCTACGTCGGCCGATCCCCGCTGCTCGTCGAGCTGCTCGCGGGAGACCTTGATACCCTGACCGGAGAGACGCTCGACCATCTCCAGCATCCGGGCATCGCGCCGCTCGTGGTTCCAGTGCGTGTGCCGCGCGAACACGTCGGACCCCGTGTCGACGAAGTAGCCCAGGATGTGAATGTCGGTGCCCGCGAACGTGCTGCTCATCTCCACCGCCGGGATTATGTGGATCCGCTTCCCCGCGGCTGCCCGGCGAGCCCGCTCGACGCCGGCGATCGTGTCGTGATCGGCCAGCGCGACGACGTCCAGCCCGCCCGCAATGGCACGCGCGACGACCTCTTCGGGCGGCACGGTGCCGTCGGAGGCGGTGGAATGGACGTGAAGATCGAGCCTCATGCAGCCCGCTGCCCGAAAGCCGGACTAGCCCGGCGAAACCTGGTCCGCGAGCACCGTCACGACGTTGGCTTCCACCTTCATCACACCGCCGCCGATCGTGAACTCGCGCGAGCTTCCCGACTCGGGCTCGACGGTCAACGGCCCTTCCCCCATCAGGGTCAGGAATGGCGCGTGACCGGGCAGGACACCGACCCACCCGTCCCACGCGGGCGCCACCAGGGACCGGGCGGAGCCCTCGAAGACGATCTGCTCGGGCGTCACCACGCGCAAATGCATCGACTTCGCCACCTCAATCCACCTCCACGCCCATCTCCCGCGCCGCTTCGATCACCTGTTCGATGCCGCCCTTCATGTAGAACGCCTGCTCGGGCAGGTGATCGAACTCGCCCTCGGCCACGCGCTCGAACGACTCGATCGTCTCCTCGAGGCGAACGTAGCAGCCGGGTATGTTCGTGAAGGCCGTGGCGACGAAGAAGGGCTGCGAGAGGAAGCGCTCGATGCGCCGCGCGCGGCCGACGATGATCTTGTCCTCTTCGCTGAGCTCGTCCATGCCGAGAATCGCGATGATGTCCTGCAGGTCCTTGTAGCGCTGCAGGATCTCCTTGACGCGTCCCGCCACCTCGTAGTGGCGCTCGCCCAGGAACTGCGGATCGAGGATCCGCGATGACGAGTCCAGGGGATCGACGGCCGGGTAGATCCCCTTCTCGGCGATCGAGCGGGAAAGCACCGTGGTTGCGTCGAGGTGGGCGAAGGCCGCGGCCGGGGCCGGGTCGGTCAGGTCGTCGGCGGGAACGTAGATCGCCTGGACGGAGGTGATCGAGCCCTCGCGCGTCGAGGTGATGCGTTCCTGGAGCTCACCCATCTCGGTGCCGAGCGTGGGCTGGTACCCGACCGCCGAGGGCATGCGGCCAAGCAGCGCCGAGACCTCGGATCCCGCCTGCGTGAAGCGGAAGATGTTGTCGATGAAGAGCAGCACGTCCTGCTTCTCGACGTCGCGGAAGTACTCGGCGACGGTCAGGGCGGACAGTCCGACGCGCAGCCGGGAGCCAGGAGGCTCGTTCATCTGCCCGTAGACCAGCGCGGTCGACTCGAGCACACCGGATTCCTTCATCTCGAGCCAGAGGTCGTTCCCCTCGCGAGTGCGCTCGCCCACGCCCGCGAAGACCGAGCGGCCGCCATGCTCCATGGCGATGTTGTTGATCAGTTCCATGATGATGACGGTCTTGCCGACGCCGGCCCCGCCGAAGAGTCCGGTCTTGCCGCCCTTCACGTAGGGCGCCAGCAGGTCCACCACCTTGATCCCGGTCTCGAAGATTTCGGTCTTCGGTTCGAGGTCGTCGAAGCGGGGCGCGGGACGGTGGATCGGCCAGCGCTCGACCTCGGCGCCCCCCGCCACGGGACCCTGCTCGTCCACCGGTTCGCCCAGCACGTTCAGGATGCGGCCGAGCGCGGGCTCGCCAACCGGCACCGCGATGGACCGCCCCGTGTCCACCACCTCCATGCCGCGCTGCACGCCGTCGGTCGAACTCATCGACACGGCGCGCACCTGGGACCGCCCGATGTGCTGCTGCACCTCGGCCACGAGGTCGATCTCGCGGCCCGACTCGGTCTCGGCGGTCAGCCGGAGCGCGTTGTAGATCTCCGGCAGGTGCTGCGGGTGGAACTCCACGTCCAGGACGGGCCCGATCACCTGCACGACTCGTCCGCTGTTGTTCTCAGCCATGGTTTTCGTCTTCTCCGGCCGCTGCTCCGCGGCCACGGGTTTTTCCGGAAGTCATGTTCATTCCAACGCCGCGGCGCCACCCACGATCTCCGCGATCTCCTGGGTGATCTGCCCCTGGCGTGCTCGGTTGTAGCTGCGGGTGAGCGTCTCCAGGATCTCGCCCGCGTTGTCGGTGGCGCTCTTCATGGCGGCACGGCGCGCGCCCTGCTCGCCCGCAGCGTTCTCGACCAGGGCCCCGTACACCGTCATGCGCAGGTAGCGCGGCAGGATCTGCCCGATCAGCCTCCCCGGGCGGGGGGACACGATGAAGGCGTCCACCGAGCGAGCGCTCGGGACGGGTTCGACCGGCAGGATCCGCGCGGTGCGCGGCGGCGTGGACATCGCCGACCTGAACTCGGAACTCACCATGTACACGGCATCGAGATCCCTCGCTTCGAACCCCCGCCTGAGCGGCGCGACCAGCTGCTCGGCGTCCTCGGGGGTGGGGGCATCGCCGATTTCCGTGGTTGCCGACGCGATCGCCGAGCCGCGGAAACGGAAGAACGCCAAGCCCTTGCGGCCGGCGATATGCAATTCGGTTTCCACGCCTTCGGCCTGGAGCGCCTCCAGGCGCATGCGGGCCTCGCGGATGAGGTTCGCATTGAAGGCGCCGCAGAATCCCCGGTTCGCGGTCAGCAACAGTACGGCCGCCCGTTTCGTGACCCCGGGCTGCCGGAGCAGTGGATGCTCCTGGGCCAGTCCGGGCGCGTACAGACTCCGCACCAGGTCGCCGAGGGCGTCGCTGTAAGGACGCGCGGCCTGCATCCGGTCCATTGCCCGCTTGAGCTTGGACGTCGCCACGAGCTCCATGGTGCGCGTGATCTTGCGGGTGTTGCGGACCGACTTGATCCGCCGCATGACCTCCCGGGCGCCTGCTCCGGCCACGCTACGCCGCCCCCGCCACCGCCGGCGCCGCCTCGGCGGCGAAGACCTGGTTGTATTCCTCGATGCACTCCTTGAGCCGTCCCTCGATGTCTTCCGTCAAGCTGCCTTGCTGCCGGAGACCGATAAGGACATCCTCGTAGCGGCTGCCGATGAAGTCGAGGAAGCCGCGCTCCCATTTGCGCACGTCCGCCACCTCCAGGTCGTCCAGGTAGCCGTTGGTGACGGCGTAGATGGCCACGATCTGCCGCTCCACCGGGACCGGCTGGTATTGCGGCTGCTTGAGGACCTCGACCGTTCGCTGACCCCGCGCGAGCTGCTGCTGGGTCGCGGCGTCCAGGTCCGACGCGAATTGCGCGAAGGTCTCCATGGCGCGGAATTGCGCCAGGTCGAGGCGGAGCCGCCCCGCAACCGTCTTCATGGCCTTGACCTGCGCCGAGCCCCCGACCCGCGAGACCGAAATCCCCACGTTGACCGCCGGCCGCACGCCCGAGTTGAACAGGTCGGGCTCGAGGTAGATCTGGCCGTCGGTGATCGAGATGACGTTGGTGGGAATGTACGCCGACACGTCGCCGGCCTGCGTCTCGATGATCGGCAGCGCGGTCAGCGATCCGCCGCCCTGCTCGTCGGACAGCTTGGCCGCGCGTTCCAGCAGGCGGGAGTGCAGGTAGAATACGTCGCCGGGATAGGCCTCGCGGCCGGGGGGACGCCGGAGCACCAGCGACAGCTGCCGGTACGCCTGAGCCTGCTTGGAGAGGTCGTCGTAGATGACCAGGGTGTGCTTGCCCTGCCACATGAAGTGCTCGGCCAGCGCCGTCGCGGCGTACGGAGCGATGTACTGCAGCGGCGCCGGGTCGGAGGCGTTGGCCACCACGACGATGGTGTAATCCATGGCGCCGTGATGCCGGAAGGTCTCGACGACGCCCGCCACCATCCCCGCGCGCTGCCCCACGGCACAGTAGATGCAGATGACGTCGGTGTCCTTCTGGTTGAGGATCGCGTCGATCGCGATTGCCGTCTTGCCGGTCTGGCGGTCGCCGATGATCAGTTCGCGCTGGCCGCGTCCGATGGGGATCATCGCGTCGATGGCCTTGATGCCCGTCTGGAGCGGCTCCTTCACGGGCTGGCGCTTCACGATCCCGGGCGCCACCACGTCGATCTGCCGCCGCGCGCCGGTCTCGATCGCGGGACCGCCGTCGACGGGGTCGCCCAGCGGGTTAACCACGCGGCCCAGGTAGCCGTCGCCGACCGGCACGTCGAGCACCCGTCCGGTGCGGCGTACTTCGTCGCCTTCGCGGAGTTCCTCCCAGTCGCCCATGACCACCGCGCCGATGTTGTCCTCTTCCAGGTTGAGCGCCAGCGCGGTGACCACGTCGCCCGTCTCGCCGGAGGTGATCTCCAGCATCTCGTTGGCCATCGCCCTGGTGAGCCCGTAGATGCGCGCCACGCCGTCCTTGACCTCGAGGACCTCGCCCACCTCTTCCGAGTGGAGCACCTCCTCGAAGCTCTCGATTTCTGCCAGGAGGACGCTCTTGATCTCGCCCGCCCGGAGTTGGGAATCCGACATGTACTCTTTCTTTCCTAGGGTTGAAGCTCTGCGGCCATGAGCCTGCGGCGCATGGCGTCGAGCTGCCGTTTCACCGACCCGTCGTAGACGGTGTCGCCCTCGCGGATCACGATGCCGCCGACGATGGAGGGCCTGACCTTCACATGCGGGATCACCGTCGCTCCCGTCGCGGCCGCGAGCTTGCCGGTCAGGTGCTCGGTGTCGCCCACGGAAAGCGGCCGCGCCACCGTCACTTCCATGTGGCGCCTGCCCAGGTGACGATCGAGCATCTCCCGGTAGGCGGCCGCAATGGCCGGGAGCAGCCGTTGCCGCCCCTTGTCGACGACCACTTGCAGGAAGCGCAGCAGCATCGGGGGCACGCGATCCTCCAGCGTCCGCGCCAGCGCCGCCTTCTTGTCGGCCGCGGAGACGCGCGGCGTCACCAGGAACTCGCGTGCCGTGCGGTCGTCCATCAGCGTGGCAAGCGAATCCACGCCGGCGCCGAAGGCCTCCACGCCTTCATGACGGCTCGCCAGTTCGAAGAGCGTCTCGGCGTAGTTGCGCGCGACGGTGTCTTCCCTCACGTCCAGGCGTCTCCCGAACCGGCGAGGTCGTCGATGTACTCCGTCACCAGCTTCCTGTCCCGCTCACTGTCGAGGCGCTCGCCCAGCAGCCTGGAAGCGGCCGCAATGGCCACCTCCACCGCCTCGCGCCGCACGGTGTCGACCGCCGCGTCGCGTTCCCGCTCGATCTCCCGGCGCGCGTTGGCCAGGATGACGCGGCTCTCCTCGCGGGCCCTGGCCTCAAGCTCCCTGCGAAGCTGCTCCGCGGCCTCCCGGCTCTCGGCAACCAGCGCCTGGGCCTGACGGCGGCCGTCGGCGAGCTGCTCCCGGTATTCGGCGATCAGCGCTTCGGCCTCATCGCGCTGGCGCTTCGCCTCGTCGATGTCGCTCTGGATGCTCTGCTCGCGGGCGTCCAGTGCGGCCATCAGGGGCTTCCACGCGTACCGGGCCAGGACGGCCAGCAGCGTCAGAAAGGTGAGAACCGTCCAGACGGCCAGCCCTGAATCGACCGCGAAGAGGGTGTCCCAGAGGGGACCCTCCTCCTGCGCAAGCCCGGCGTACGGTCCCGCGGGCATCATCAGATGAACTTGAAGAGCGCCGCGAGCAGGATCGCGAACAGCGCGGCCCCCTCGACCAGTCCGGCCAGCAGAATGGCAAGGCCGCGGATCTCGCCGGCCGCTTCAGGCTGCCGGGCGATGCCCTGCGTGGCGCCGCTGCCGATACCGCCGATGCCGATGCCGGCGCCGATCGCGGCGAGTCCGGCCCCGATTCCGGCGCCGATGAGGGCGCCCGTGTTCTTGGCAGTGTCGATGTCCGCCGCGCCGCCTTCCTGCAGCGCGGTGATCGCCAGGTCAAGCATGGTTTCTCCTATGCGTGTGTGGCCCGTTCAGGGTCAGTGTTCATGCCGCATGAGACCGATGAAGACGGCCGACAGCATGGCGAAGATGTACGCCTGGATGAAGGCGATCAGCAGCTCGAGAAGCAGGATCGCCGAGACGAAGGCGAAGGATCCGGCGGCGACCGCCCATCGTACGAAGGCGATCTGGCCGAAGATGAAGATGAATCCGATCAGCGTGAAGATCATCATGTGGCCCGCGGTCATGTTCGCGAAGAGACGGACCGCGAGCGCGAAGGGCTTTGTGAATTTCCCCAGGAGCTCCACGGGGGTCATGATGGCCAGCATGAGGTACTTCATCGCGCCGGTGGTTCCCGGGGGCGTGAAGAAGATCGTCTTCATGTAGCCGCGGAAACCCAGCGTGAGGAAGCCGGAAATCTCGATCACCAGGAAGACGATCACGGCCAGGGTCGCCGTGACGGCGAGGTTGCCGGTGGCCGAGCCCCCCCACGGCACCAGCCCCAGCAGGTTCATCGTCAGGATGAAGAAGAAGAGCGTGAGGATGAGCGGGACGAAGCGCTGGTAGCCGTGCCCGATGTATTCCTTGCAGAGGTCGTCACGGAGGAAGATGACCACCGCCTCGACCGCGTTGGCCAGCCCCCTGGGCGCCTTTCCCGAGCCCTGCCGGGCGACGGTTCTGGCGGCGAACAGCGTCATGGCGGCCGTGATGACGGCGGCCAGCAGCAGCAGGACCACATGCTTGGTGAGCGACAGGTCAACCGCCACGCCGCCGATGTGAAACACGGCCCAGTCCCAGTGCGGGAAGTGGATATAGCCGAGGAAGGGCAGCTCGTACTCGGGGGCGTTGAGGATGTGGTGCGCCAGCATGTCGCCGAGGTTGAAGGCGCCGCCGTGCCCGTCCGCGGCCGCCTGCTGCGTCGCCGCGTGCTCCTGTGGAAACGCGAGCATCCCCGTCACCGCCCGGCCGCCGCCGATCCGCCCCGGAGCCGGCGCTGTTCCACGATCGACTCGGCGAACACCACCGTGAGCAGGAAAGCCCCGAGCGACAACAGGAAGGGGAGAGGCTCCGTCCGCCCCGGGACCACGAAGAACAGGATTCCGGCACCGAGGACGAGAACCCGCATTGCGAACCCGGTCCCGATGGCCGCCAGCAACCGGTCGTTGCGCGTCCGCCAGCCGCGGAGCAGCAGGTGCAGCGGAATCTGCGTCCCCAGGACCAGGATTGCGGCGCCGATCACCGCGCGGCGCGCGCCCTCGTGGAGGAACGGGAAGGCAATGCCAATTCCGGCCCCCACCACCGCCACGAGGATGACGATGAATCGAATCGACGGTTTCACGGATGATCTTCCCGGCGGCCGGGGGTGTCTCCTTTCCGCGCGGCCGGCTCGACGACGGCCCTCATGTAGAGCGTGATGAAGCCGGCCACGATTCCCAGCACGGCTCCCAGGACCACCAGCAACGGACCCGTTCCCAGACGTTCGTCCAACGCCGCCCCGCCCCATCCCAGCAGCAGCGCGGCCAGCGCCCAGGCGATCCCGTATCCGGAGAAGCGGCCGAAGTCGCGGAGGGCGGCGGAAGACTGCCGCGACGGTTCGTCACCGTCCTTCAAACCGCCTCCTTCGGCTGCCCTGGCCAGGACAACGGAGATTCGCCTCGAAACGGGCGCCGCAGGTGCGATGCCCAGCCAAAGCTAACGCTTGTGAAATTTTTCGCAAGCATCCCGAAGGCACCCGCAGACGGGTCCCCCGACGGCCCGAACGGCGCCCCGCGCGGCACGTCATTTGAAGTTGCGGGACATTTCGCCCATTATCGAAGGGACTGATCGCATTGGAACCGCTCACGGACAGGAGCAAGGATGTCACTGACCGTCGGAGACCAGGCGCCGGACTTCTCGGCCGAAACCAGCGAAGGCACCATCGATTTCCATGATTGGATGGGCGACAGTTGGGCCGTGCTCTTCTCGCACCCGAAGAATTTCACCCCGGTGTGCACCACGGAACTCGGCTACATGGCCAGCCTGAAGCCCGAATTCGACAAGAGGAACTGCAAGATCATCGGCCTGAGCGTGGACCCGCCAGACAGCCACCGGGCCTGGTCGGAGGACATCCGTGACGCCACCGGCCATGCCCCCAACTACCCCATCATCGCCGACACCGAACTCGAGGTCGCGAAGCTCTACGGCATGCTCCCGGCGGACGCCGGGGACACCTGGGAGGGCCGCACGCCCATGGACAATGCCACGGTGCGCTCCGTGTTCGTGATCGGACCCGACAAGCTGATCAAGCTGACCATCACGTATCCGATGAGCACCGGCCGCAACTTCGACGAGGTTCTGCGCGTGCTGGACTCGGTGCAGCTGACGGCCGGCCACAAGGTGGCGACGCCCGTCAACTGGACCCAGGGAGACCGCGTGATCATTCTCCCCGCGGTGTCCGACGAGGACGCCCGCAAGGCCTACCCCGACGGCTGGGAGTCGCCGAAGCCGTACATCCGCTTCGTCGACCAGCCCTCGGACTAGGTCGCCCCCGATTCTCGACCTGCAAGGCGGTTGATGCCCTTCCCCAACCCGTTATGCGTCCCCCGGGAGCGTTCATGAACCCCATCTCCTCTTCCGCCGCCCCGGTGGCGACCGACCTGTCCGCGGACCGTGATGTCCGCCTCCTGCAGCGCGCCGGAGAGATCGCCGACGACCTGCGCGCCCAGGTCGAGCGGCGCATCGTCGGCCAGCAGCACATCGTCGACGGGATCGTCACGGCCATGATGGCGAACGGCCACGTCCTCCTCGTGGGCGTACCCGGCCTCGCCAAGACCCTCATCATCTCCACGCTCGCGGACGCGCTGCACCTGAAGTTCAACCGGATCCAATTCACCCCCGACCTCATGCCCACGGACATCACGGGCACGGAGGTGATCCAGGAGGACAAGGTCACCGGCGAGCGGGTGTTCCGCTTCGTCCGGGGTCCCATTTTCGCCAATATCATCCTGGCGGACGAGATCAACCGCACCCCCCCGAAGACCCAGGCGGCGCTCCTCGAGGCGATGCAGGAAAGGGATGTCACCGCGGCCGGGACCACCTACGCTCTCGATCCCCCGTTCTTCGTGCTCGCGACCCAGAACCCGATCGAGCAGGAGGGTACCTACCCACTCCCCGAAGCTCAGCTGGACCGCTTCATGTTCGACTTGCGCATCGGCTACCCCGACCGCGCCGAGGAGGAGAAGATCGCGACCCTCACCCAGGAAGTGCAGGACATCGACGTTCAGCCCGTGGTGCATGGGGACGAGATCATCGAGCTGCAGCAGCTGGTCCGGCGAATCCCGGTGCCGCCCTCGATCGTGGGGTTCGCGGTGCGGCTGGCGCGCTCGACGCGGCCGGGCGGGGAGGAACAGGCGAGGGTCGCCAGGCGCTACATCAGCTGGGGTGCGGGTCCGCGCGCGTCGCAGTACCTTGTGCTGGGGGCCAAGGCCCGGGCCGCGTTCCGCGGGGCACCGATGCCTACGATGGACGACGTTCTCGACATCGCGCCCTCGATTCTGGCGCACAGGATCGTGGTCAACTTCGATGGGGAAGCCGAGGGGTTGAGCACCCGCGACGTGGTTCGCGAGTTGCTCGCCGAGAGCAGAAAATGGATCTAGAGGCCGCGTCGCCCGACGACCAACCTCCGAGTCGCCCGGCACCCGGGGGAGGCACGTGTCGATGACTGTCGCCCTCGCCACCGTATCGCTTCTGCTGCTGGCCGTCGCGGCCGCCCTGACAGCGGCGCTGACGGCCGTGGTCCGGATCGACGACTCCAAGGCGCGCATCCTCGCCGGCGAGGGGTTCGCGGGTGCCGACGCATTGGCCTCTCTCCGGTCCGACGAGGCCGCCACCTCACCCATCGCGGTCTTCCGCGCAATCTGCTACCTGGGGGCGACCGCCTCCGCCGTGGTGGCGGCAATGGAGGTATGGGGGGGATCCGGAATGTGGCTCGGGGGTCCCGTCGTCGTGCTGCTGGTGCTCCTGGCGGGAGAACTGGCTCCCCGCGCCGTCGCCAGCCGCAGTCCGGTGCGCGTGGCACTGGTTGCAGCGCCGTTTCTGCTGGCCGGATCGCGCGTCCTCGGGCGCGTGTTCTACCCCCTGCTGTGGCTGGGCCGCCTGCTCTCGCGAAGGTCGAGCCGCGTCGACGCCTCGCCCGACGAGCTGCAGGTGCGGGAAGCGCTCGAAATCGGGGCCGACGAAGGAGTCGTCGAGGCCGACGAGCACCGACTGGTGGAAAGGGCCTTCAAGCTTGACGAACTCAACGCCTGGGACGCCATGACGCCCCGCGTGGACATCGTGGCGCTGCAGGACTCGCGCCCACTGGGTGACGTGATCCCCGAACTGGACGATCTTCCGCACTCCCGGGTCCCGGTGTACGGAAAGAACGTCGATGACGTGACCGGCATCCTGCACGTCCGCGACGCCTACAGCGCGTACGTGGCCGGGCAGCGCAAGGCGCCGCTGTCCCAGCTTGCCCGGGAACCGATGTTCGTACCCGGGTCGCTCTCGCTGGCCAAGCTCCTCGCCGACTTTCGCGCCCGGCGCACCCACATGGGGATCGTCGCGGACGAGTTCGGAGGCACCGATGGTCTCATTACGCTCGAGGACGTGCTCGAGGAACTGGTGGGAGAGATCGTGGACGAGACGGACGTGGACGAGGATCCGCTGACCCCGGTCTCCGAGGGCGAAATCATGGCGTCGGGGGGAGCCGACCTGCGTGAAATCAACGAACGGTTCGACTTCGATCTGCCCGCGGGCGAGAACCGGTCGCTCAACGGCTTCATCCTCGAGGAACTCGGGCGGGTTCCCGAGGCCGGCGCTTCGCTCGAGGCGGGCGGGGTCCGGATCGAGGTCGTGACGGCGTCGGACACCCAGGTGCTGAGGGCCCGGCTGCGGCGCTTGTCAGCGGACCGCTAGAGGGATGGCGCGCATCATCCCGTTCGGGGGGAAGCGCCCGCGCATCGCCGCGTCGGCGTTCGTGGCTCCGACCGCGGTGGTGATCGGGGGCGTGGAGGTCGGTGAGCGCGCCAGCATCTGGTTCGGGGCCGTCCTGCGGGGGGATCACCCCGAGCATGGAATCCATGTCGGGGCACGCGCCAACGTCCAGGACAACGCCGTGATCCACACCAGCGACCAGGAACCCACGGTGCTCGAGGACGAGGTGACCGTGGGGCACGGAGCCATCCTGGAGAGTTGCCGGATCGGCATGCGGACGGTGGTCGGGATGGGGGCCTCGGTACTGCAAAGGGCCGACGTGGGCGAGGGCTGCGTGATCGCCGCGGGCGCCGTCGTGAAGGAGGGGGCGAGAATCCCGCCGCAAAGCCTGGTGGCGGGCGTGCCGGGGCGGGTGCGGGCGCTTGGCGCCACTGCCGCCGCCTGGACCGAGCGCAGCTCCGGCCACTACGTCGCGCTCAGCCGACGCTACCTGGCGGACGCCGCGTGCGAACTCTGCGGCGGCCCCACGATGGAGCGCCACTGCAAGATCCTGTGCCTCAACTGCGGGTATCAGCGCGACTGCAGCGACCCCTGACGCGGAAGTCCGCGCCCCCGGGCCAAGCCGCCTCCTACCCGAACTCCAGCCCCTGCGCGAGCGGAAGGTCCGTGCTCCAGTTCACCGTGTTGGTCTGCCGGCGCATGTAGGCCTTCCACGAATCCGAGCCGGACTCGCGCCCGCCACCGGTTTCCTTTTCACCGCCGAACGCCCCCCCGATCTCGGCCCCGGACGTGCCGATGTTGACGTTCGCGATCCCGCAGTCGCTGCCTCGGTGGGAAAGGAAGTGCTCGGCTTCGCGGACGTGGTCGGTGAAGATCGCCGACGAGAGCCCCTGCGGCACACTGTTGTGCAGAGCGATCGCCTGGTCCAGCTCCCCAACGGCCTCGGCTGACGTCGCCGACCTGCTGCCGTATTCGATGACGTAGAGGATCGGGGCGAAGGTCTCGTGCTGAACGATCGCGAAGTGATTCCCGGCGGCCGCGATACACGGCGTCACGTACAGCCCCCCGGGGTATTGGTCGCCCGTGAGCGGTTCGCCTCCATAGAGAATCTCTCCTCCCTCCTCCACGACGCGCCGGCGCGCATCCATCAGATCCTCCACGGCCTGGCCGTTCACGACCGGTCCCATCAGCGTGTCGCCCTGCAGCGGGTCGCCGATGCGCACGCCGGCATAGGCGTGCACGAGGCGCGCGACAAGTTCGTCCCGAACCGACCGGTGCACGATGACGCGGCGCGTGCTGGTGCAGCGCTGGCCGGCGGTGCCGACCGCGCCGAAGAGGATCGACGGGATCGCCAGGTCGAGGTTCGCGTGGGCCGTGACCACGATGGCGTTGTTGCCGCCGAGTTCGAGAATGGTGCGGCCCAGGCGTCCGCCCACGACCTGGGCGACGCGCCTCCCGACCGCGCACGATCCGGTCGCGGATACGAGGGGAATGCGCCGGTCGTGGAGAAGGCGATCGCCCACGGTGGACCCCCGGCCGACCACCAGGCCGAAGATCGCGGGATCGACTCCGTTCTCGCGGCAGACCTCCGCCGCCAGGCGGGTCACGGCGATCGCGGTGAGCGGCGTCCCGGACGCGGGCTTCCACAGCGTCGCATCGCCGCAGACCGCCGCGATCGCCGCGTTCCACGACCACACCGCCACTGGGAAGTTGAAGGCGGTAATCACCCCGACCACGCCCAGCGGCTGCCACTGCTCGCGCATGTGGTGGTCCGGGCGTTCGCTGGCCATCGTCAGCCCGTACAACTGCCGCGACAGCCCCACTGCGAAATCGCAGATGTCGATCATCTCCTGGACTTCGCCCTCCCCCTCGGCCCTGATCTTGCCCATCTCCAGCGTCACCAGGGCGCCCAGCGCCTCCTTGTTCGCGCGCAGGCGCTCGCCGAGCTGGCGCACCACCTCTCCCCGGCGCGGCGCGGGCACGGTCCGCCACTCGAGGAAGGCGCGCTGCGCCCGCTCCACGATGACGTCGTAGTCGGCCTCGGAGACCTGGTTCACGGTGGCCAGCCTGGAGCCGTCGATGGGGGAGAAAACCTCCAGCGGCGGTCCCGACCCGATCCACTCGCCGGCGAATCCGCCCGGATTGACGTCCTCGATTCCCAGCGCGTCCAGGATCCTGCCGCCCTCGCGACCGGTCCCGACCGCCCCGATGCCTTTCGTCGCCACCGTCATGCCGTTTGCCTCTCGTGCCGGATGTTTCAGTTGATTCCCAGTAATGCCAGATACCACGCGATCAGCGGTTCGCCCCAGCCGTAGGCGACTGCCGCCCCGGTCGCGAGGAAGATGCCGAAGGGCACCAGCCTCGCCGTCCTGAATGCGATCGGTCCAAAGATAGCCGAACCGAGAAGCGCCCCGGAAAAGAGGGTGAACAGCACGCCGGCGGGGCCGAGGAACGCGCCCACCATGGCCATCATCTTGATATCTCCGCCACCCATCGCATCCTTGCCGAACACGAGGCGCCCGAGGTTGGCGACGACCCACAGAAGGCCGAATCCGAGCCCCGCTCCCAGTACCGCGTCCGCCAGCGACGGGCCGCCGGGAAGCGCGGCCAGACACATTCCGATCACGCATCCCCCCACGGAGAATTCGTCGGGGATGACGTATTGCCTGGCGTCCGTCAGCGCGATTCCGAGGAGCAGGGTGAGGAAGAGGCTCCCGCGCACGGCCTCCGGGTGGACGCCCCACTGGCTTGTCATTCCGGCCCAGATCAGCGCCACTGCCACTTCGACGACCGGGTACATCGCGCCGAGCCGCGCACCGCAGCGCCGGCACCGGCCACGCACCAGCAGGAAGCCGAGCACCGGCACGTTCTCCCACCACGCCAGCGGAGATTTGCAGTTCCGGCAGCGCGACCGGGGCGAAACCACCGACCGCCCCTCGGGCCACCTGGCGACGCACACGGTCAGGAAGGACCCGACGCACGCGCCGACCACGGCGGCCATACCCACCGGCAACAGGCCGTTCATTCCTCCTCCCGCAGGTGCGCGCCCGTCAGCCGGTACATGAGGATCGACCCCGCGACCGCCACATTGAGCGAGTCGACGCCAGGGGCCAGCGGTACCGAGATCCTGGCTCCCCGTCCCGCCGGCCGTGGCGCGCCCCCGACCTCGTTGCCCACCACGAGCACCCAGTTCCGGCGGTTCGCGGCCTCGACCCGGTCCGGCGGCGCGCCCGCGGGGTCGGCGTGGAGGAAGTTGACCGCCCCGGTGTCCCCGGCGGCCGCCACTCCACCCGCCCCACCCGCCCCACCGCCTGGCGGAGCGATCAGCGGCACGTGGAACACGGCCCCGGCGGATGCGCGCACGACCTTGGCGTTCCACGGGTCGACCGTTCCCCTCCCGATCACCACGCCGTCCAGCCCGAACCCCCACGCGGAGCGTATGAGCGTCCCCAGATTGCCCGGGATCTGCACGCCGTCCGCCATCAGGTAACGTCCGCGCGTCAGCCGCGCCGCGCCGAGCGGAGGCGGTTTCACGCATGCCAGAACGGGCAGGGGCGATTGGGTCGAGCACAGGTCACGCACGGCCGCGCCGTCCGCGATCAGGACCTGGGCACCGTGCCCGCGTGCCGCCTCCGCGATTGCCCGGCCCTCCTGCCCGGCCGCCAGCTCGTCGCCGATCGCCACCCAGCGCACCTCGACGGACGACCTCAGCGCCTCCATGACCACGCGCGGACCCTCCGCGAGCGCGAGTCCTTCACGTTCCCTGCCGCGCCGCGTCCTCAGCCCGAGAGCCAGACGACGCTTAGATTTGCTGATCCCGTTCATTCGCACCTCGTCACCCGGGACGTCCTCATGGACAGCCACACACACGTGCCCGTTGCGCTCACCATCGCCGGCAGCGACAGCGGCGGCGGCGCCGGCATCCAGGCCGACCTGAAGACGTTCCACCAATGGCGCGTCTTCGGGACCTCGGTGCTAACGGCCGTGACCGCACAGAACACCCTTGGCGTCCAGAAGGTCCACGCGGTGCCGGCCGCCGTGGTCGAGGCCCAGGTGGACAGCGTGGCGACCGATCTTGCCCCGCTCGCCTTCAAGTCCGGAATGCTGGCCAACACCACGGTCGTTCGCGCGGTCGCTGCGTCGATCCGCCGCCACGATCTCACGCGGTACGTTCTCGATCCCGTGATGGTGGCCACGAGCGGCGACACCCTCCTCGAACCCGATGCGGTGACTGCCGTGCGCGACGAACTCGTGCCGCTGGCGGCGCTGGTGACGCCGAACTGGCCCGAGGCCGTGCTGCTCACGGGAGTAAGTGAACCGGGGCTGCGGGGCATGGACATGGCTGCACGGGCCATCGTCGACGCGGGGGCCGGGGCGGTGCTGGTGAAGGGTGGGCACCTGCCCGGCGACGAGGTCGTGGACCTGTACCGGGACGGCCGGTCCCGCCGCGTCTTTCGGCAGCCCCGCGTGGAGACGCGTCACACGCACGGCACCGGGTGCGCGCTCAGCGCTGCCATCGCCGCCGGGCTGGCGCGCGGCGCGTCTCTCCCGGACGCGGTCGCCGCCGGAGTGCCGTGGGTGCGGGCCGCGATCGCCTCCGCGCCCGGGCTGGGAGCGGGCAACGGGCCGCTGAATCACTTCGCGCCGATCCCCTCCAATGCCGGAATCAGCGCCTCCAGCAGCACACCCAGGGTGCCACCCGCCAACTCGCCGTAGGCCATCACGCCTTCGTGGTCGACGATTCCGTCGCCGAGTCCCGCGGCGCGGTTGGTGACGAGGGAGAATGCCAGCACGCGCTGCCCCCCGGCCCGCGCGACGGTGACCTCGGGGACGGTGGACATCCCCACCGCGTCCGCCCCCGCCGTGCGCAGCGCCCTGACCTCCGCCGGGCTCTCGAAGTTCGGACCCCCGACCGCCCCATACGTGCCCCGCGGCAGCGCGATGCCGGCCCGCAACGCCACGGACTCGGCCGCCGCCATCAGCTCCGGGTCGTACGGACGGCTCATGTCGGGGAACCGCTCCTCCCCGTCCGCGACCGGGCCCGCCAGCGGGGCCCAGAACATGAGGTTGACATGGTCGTCGACCAGCATCAGCGACCCGGGCACCAGGTCGGGGCGGATCCCGCCGACGGCGTTCGTGAGTACCAGCGTACGCGCACCGAGGGCCCGCCCGACACGTACCGGCGCCGCGACGACGTCGGCGCCGACGCCTTCGTAGTAGTGGAAGCGGCCCGCCTGGACGAGAACGGGAACGCCCGCGATCCGGCCCAGCAGGAAGCAGCCCGCATGGCCCTCCACCGACGCCGCGGGGAAGCCCGGGAGCTCGTCGAACGGCACCTCGACGGGGTCCTCCAGGCGCTTCGCCAGGCCGCCGAGGCCCGATCCGAGGACAAGATGGAGGCGGGGGCGGAAACCGGCCCGCCGATGCAGAATGCGCGCACCCTCCCGGACCCGCGTCCGGCTCAAATCAGCACTCCCGCGATCGCCGCGGTCATGAACGCCGCGATCGAGCCCCCGATCATGGCCCGGAGCGCCAGCCGGGACAGATCCTGCCGGCGGCGCGGCGCGATCCCCCCGATGCCTCCGATCTGGATCGCGATCGACGAGAAGTTGGCGAAGCCCGACAGCGCATAGGTGGCGATCGTCGCCGACCGCGCGGACACCGCAGATTCGGCCATCGTGTCGGCAAGCCCCAGGTAGGCCACGAATTCGGTGGCCACGGTCTTGAGTCCCATGAGCGAGCCGACCGCCGCCGCGTCCTCCCAGGCGACGCCCATCACCCAGGCCACCGGACTCAGCACCCAGCCGAGAATCCCTTCCAGCGACAGGCCCGACACGCCCACCAGGCCCCCTGCCCACCCCAGCACCGCGTTGATCAGCGCGATCAGCGCGAGGAACGCCAGCAGCATCGCGCCGACGTTCAGCGCGAGGTGCAGCCCCTCCCCCGCCCCGCGAGCCGCCGCCTCGATCACGTTCACGTCCGTCCGCTCCAGCGAGGTCTTCAGTGTTCCGGCCGTCTCCGACACCTCCTCCTCGGGCACCATCAGCTTGGCGACCACCAGCGCCGCGGGCGCCGACATCACCGAGGCCGCCATGAGGTGGCCCGCGATGTCGGGAAAGAAGCCCACCAGCATCCCCGCGTAGGCGGCCATCACGCCCCCCGCCACCGTCGCGAAGCCGCCGGTCATCACCGCCATCAGCTCGGACCGCGTCATTCTGTCGACGAAGGGCTTCACGAGCAGCGGCGCTTCGGTCTGGCCCACGAAGATGTTGCCGGCCGCCGAGAGCGTCTCGGCGCCGCTCGTCTTCATGGTGCGCTGCATGACCCACGCGATGCCGCCCACCACCTTCTGCATGATCCCGAGGTGGTAGAACACGGTCATCAGCGAGGCGAAGAAGATGATCGTCGGGAGCACGTTGAACGCGAAGAACGCACCGGTCCGCGCCACTTGCCGACCCTCGTCCACGAACGGCCCGTTCCCGGGCTCGCCGACGCCGACCGGCACGTTGTTCCACACAAGGTCGCCGAATACGAAGCGGGCGCCCTCCACAGTGAAGCCCACCGTCGCCAGGATCACGTCGTTGGCCGCATCGAAGATTCCGGCACCCACGGCGGTCCTCAGAATCAGCAGCGCGAACAGGAACTGCAGACCCAGTCCCCAAAGGACGATGCGCCAGGGAATCCGGCGGCGGTTCACGCTCAGGGCCCACGCGCCGAGCGCAAGCAGGACGACCCCGGCGAGGCCTCTCAGGCGGACGAGGGGACCGGCGGCATCCTCCGCGGTCTGGACGGCATCCAGTCCCGGGTCCGCCGGGCCCGCCCCGACATCGGGGACGTACGCGTGAAGTTCACCGGCCGAGATCAGCGGAAGCAGAAGCGCCGCGAGCGCCCACAGCCACCAGGGGAGTGGTTCGGCGGCGCGGTTTCGACCACGGCTCGGGCACCGGAACAGGGTCATGGTGAATCATATCCGGGAGCCGGGCAGAACGCCAACCGCGGAGTCGGATGCCGTTCGGGCCGTCACGGGGGCAATCCATCCGCGCCTTTCGCAACATCCCCGTCCGGGTCCTCCAACCACCCCGGTCAAGACTCAAGACCGGCCAGTTCATGTGTCAATAGATCGGCCAGTTCATGTGTCAACATACAGGAGTCTTGAAATGGGAGTGCCGGAATCCTACAGTTCGGGCCGTCAGCAAAACGACGGCAGTCATTCAACCTTCTCGGCAAGGGGACAGCCGATGAACCGGGTTCGCCAACTCGTGGGTCTCCTTATGATCGTTGGGTTGTCAGCAGGAGCCAAGAGCGGGGCTGGCCAAGAGCCACCGATGCCATGTACAACGGATGCCGAGGACTGCACGACGTGCATATGGGCCAGCGGATGTTACACGTGGATGTGCCCGATTGGCCACCCGAGGGGCGTCGGTGTGAAATGCCCGTAGTGCCGGGCGGGGGCGAGCTGCCTGTGGCGGGGCTGCTCCTTGGATAGGGAGGCCAGGACAGAAGCCCGGCGAGTGCCGGCAACAGCGAGTGAGCGATGGAACAGGATCGTCAACGTCGCGATCCTGGCGACGCTTGCTGTGCTGCTCCTTAATCCGTCCGGGTTGTTGGGGCGGTGGGTCACTGCCGCCTACAATGCATGGGACGAACGCCGCCGCGTCGAACGGACCTGGGACGAGTTGGTGAGCGCACCAAGCGTATTGAGTTCTGGGGTGGAAGCCGACCGTCGCGTGATTGTCGAGTTTGTGGACTACGACTGCGCGGTGTGCCAGGCCGTGGCGGCTGATGTCTCAGAGGCCACGCATAGCCAAGGGGTGTCCGTGGTCGTGCGGCATGTTCCGTCCGACTGGAACGGATCCGGTGCGCGCGAAGCGGCGCTCGCGGCGATATGCGCGGAGAGGTACGGTGCATTCGCTGGAGCACATGAGGCCCTCCTTTCGGATCCGACGTGGTTGCAGACCCGGGACTGGGCTGGTTTTGGCGCGAGCCTGGGGATCGCGGCACCGACATCGTTTGACAGTTGCATGCGAGAGGAAACGACTCGAAACCGCCTTGCGCGAGACACGGAGCTGGCCGACTATCTGCGGATTCCAGGAACCCCCACCTTTGTATCGAACACCCAACTGCATCCGGGCGCGACCGGACTGCGCCTGGCAGTGGCAGCCGCTTCAAGCGCACCGGCGGAGGAAGTCCAGGCGCCGGTCCTTGCTCCAGAAGGGTCGGTTTTTGATTCCTCGGAAAACCCGAACCTCTCCGAAGTAAGTGTCATAGTGGCGGGCTTGTTCCTGCCGGACTCCGGGATTGCCTTGGTGGACCGCACTGAGATCCACATGATTGATGTCGTGTCGGGGGAGGCACGGGTGGTAGGCCGAAAAGGCGAAGGACCAAGGGAATTCGGACACATCGAGTTCGCGAAACGCACTCCTCGAGGCATCCTGATCTGGGATTTTCTTCGCCGGCGGACGGTGCTCATGACTGATGGCGGCACGCTTGTGCGTTCGGCGGGCTTTGGTCACGTGTCGTTCAAGGACTTCTTCAACGCGTATCCGGTGGGCGTGGACACAGACGGCCGCGTCGTCTTCCGGGACGGAGACTACAGGGAGCTCGGGAAACACGAAGGCCGGGTCTGGAATCCCGCAACCTATGTGGTGGTGCGTGACGATGGGACGCTGGAAGTCGTCGCGGCTGCCAGCGGCGACGAGATGTACTACAACCCGAACCGAAGTGATGCCGTGGTGTACGGGAATCGGACTTTCGAGGCTGTAACCGAGGACCGTCTCATCATCGCCGACACCAGACGGGGTGGGATTGCAGTGCTCGACTGGAGTGGTGGAGAAGTCGTAGAGATTCCGATGCCGGCAGGCCTGCCGCTGAACGCAGACCAGGTGCAGGCGGGGCGCGAGGCCCGCATAGCGGAGCTTGAGCGGATTGTGGAGGGGATGAAGAGCAGAGCTGCGGCGTCAGGTCAGGAGCTCGACGTGAGTCTGGATCACTTCCATGAGTCGCCGGAACTGAGGGATTGGCCGGCAAACTCAATGGCTCCTCCCATCGATGAGGTCCTGACAGACTACGATGCGAGGCTCTGGGTGCGCGACTACCGTCTCCCCGATCAAGACAGCGTAACCTGGCGAGTTTGGGACATCGGTGAACCAGAACTCCTTTTCAGAGTGCGTATGGCCGGAGAGGACACGCTGCTTGACGCGCGGGCGGACCTCGTGCTGGTTCGGCGAACGGACCAGTTCGACGTGCCGCGGGCCGTGGTAAGCCCGCTTGCGCCGGTGATTCACTGACGACACACCCGATAATCCTGCAGGTCGATCGGGACAAGCGGCCCCGATCCCCCCAAAACCTGCCAAAATGGCAGAACCGCACCGTCTCCGACCCCAAAAACCTGCCAAAATGGCCGACTTCGGTCCCGAAAGCGGTCTTTCCGGCCCCGCCTTCCGGCACGCGCCTTGCCCATAGGAGGCCGGTTACCTTTGACATCCCCCGACTTGAACGCAGGGGAACTTGAACGCAACGGCCGGCCGAGCACCGGTCACGGAAAGGGAAGAAACGAATGGGCAAGATCATCGGGATCGACCTGGGAACGACCAATTCGGTGGTCGCCGTCATGGAAGGCGGAGAGCCCACGGTCATACCGAACTCCGAGGGGGGGCGCACGACGCCCTCGGTCGTGGCTTTCGCCAAGGACGGAGAGCGCCTCGTCGGCCAGGTGGCCCGGCGCCAGGCGATCACGAACCCCGAGAACACCGTCTTCTCCATCAAGAGGTTCATGGGAATGCGGTATGGGGAGGTCGAGGCGGAGCGCAAGCGGGTGCCGTACACCGTGACCCGCGACGGACAGGACCGGGTCGTCGTCAACCTGCCCAACGGCGGCAAGCCCTTCACTCCGCCCGAGCTGTCGGCGGTCGTGCTGCAGAAGATGCGGCAGACGGCGGAAGACTACCTGGGCACCACGGTGACCGAGGCCGTCATCACCGTTCCCGCGTACTTCAACGACGCGCAGCGGCAGGCCACCAAGGACGCCGGGAAGATCGCCGGACTGGATGTCAAGCGCATCATCAACGAGCCCACGGCCGCCGCGCTCGCCTACGGGCTCGACAAGAAGAAGGACGAGAAGATCGCGGTCTTCGACCTGGGCGGCGGCACGTACGACATCTCGATCCTCGAGATCGGCGACGGCGTCTTCGAGGTGAAGGCCACGAACGGTGACACGCACCTGGGCGGCGACGACTTCGACCAGGTCCTCATCGACTGGCTCGTCGCGGAATTCAGGAAGGACCAGGGGATCGACCTGTCGAAGGACTCGATGGCGCTGCAGCGGCTCAAGGAGGCCGCCGAGAAGGCCAAGATGGAGCTCTCCTCGACCACGTCGACGGACATCAACCTGCCCTTCATCACCGCGACCCAGGAAGGGCCCAAGCACCTGAACTACCAGCTGTCGCGCGCCAGGTTCGAGCACCTGGTCGACGAGCTGGTGCAGCGGACGATCCCGCCGATGCGGAAGGCCCTCGCCGACGCCGGCATGACGCCCGATGACATCGACGAGGTCGTTCTGGTCGGCGGCTCGACCCGGATCCCGAAGATCCAGCAGGTGGTCGAGGAGTTCTTCGAGCAGGAGCCCCACCGCGGCGTGAACCCGGACGAGGTGGTCGCGGTCGGCGCGGCGATCCAGGGCGGGGTGCTGGCCGGGGACGTGAAGGACGTGCTCCTGCTGGACGTGACACCCCTGTCGCTGGGGATCGAGACGCTGGGCGGCGTGATGACCACGCTGATCGAGCGCAATACGACCATCCCGACCAAGAAGATGGAGGTCTTCTCCACGGCCGAGGACACGCAGACCACGGTGGAGATCCACGTGCTGCAGGGTGAGCGGAAGATGGCGCTCGACAATCGCACGATCGGCAAGTTCCAGCTCACGGGGATTCCGCCCGCTCCACGGGGTGTTCCCCAGATCGAGGTGACCTTCGACATCGACGCCAACGGCATCCTGCACGTGGCCGCCAAGGACCGCGCCACGAGCAAGGAGCAGAAGGTGCGGATCGAGGCGTCCAGCGGTCTGAGCGACGCCGAAATCGACAAGATGGTCACGGACGCCGAAGCCCATGCGGCGGAAGACGAGTCGCGCCGGGAAGCGGCCGACGCCAGGAACCAGCTCGATTCCCTTGTCTACCAGGTCGAGAAGGATGGCGGGGAGTGGGGCGACAAGGTCTCCGAGGGCACCCGGGGCCGTCTGGACGCGGCGCTGGAGCGGGGCAGGAACGCGCTCAAGGGCGACGACACCGGCGAGATCAACGAGGCCCGCGACGAACTGATGCAGGCCTTCAGTGCGGCCGGACAGGAGATGTACCAGTCCCAGGCGGCGGAAGCGGCTGCCGCGGAGCAGGATGCCGGGACCGACGCCGGAGACGCCGGAGCGCACGAGGAAGACGCGGAGGGCGACGAGGACGTTGTGGAGGCCGACTACGAGATCGTGGAGGAGGAGAGCCGATAGGAACGCCGGTGACGGGCGCGCCCCGCGGGCAACGTTGAGGTGGCCGCGGGCCGTCCAAAGGGAGGCAGGTCCCAAACATCGCGAATCATCAGATATCCGGAGCAGTCATATGTATGATCCACTCAGAGCAAAGGCGAAGGCGGCCCTGTCGGTCGCGGGCTGCTTTCTGGCCGGGCTGGGCCTAGCTTCCCAGTTCGGCTTCGTCGAGGCGCCCGCGCCGGCGATCGTCGTGCAAACCGAGCCGGTGGTTCCCGAGGAGGCGGTTCAGCCCGCTCTCGACCTGAGCCAGGCGTTCGTCAACGTCGCCGACGCGGTCACGCCCGCGGTGGTGATGATCGAGGCGTCCCGCGTGCAGACCCGCAGCCAGAACGGGCTCGACCGGTTCTTCCGACAGCAGCCGGAAGGCGCCATGCCGGACGTGGCCCGGGTCGGGGGCAGCGGATTCATCGTCTCGGAAGACGGCTACGTGATGACCAACAATCACGTTATCGACAACGCGGAACGCATCACGGTCTCGCTGCAGGACGGGCGCACGTTCCGCGCGGAGGTCGTGGGGAGTGATCCCACCACAGACGTCGCCGTCATCAAGATCGACGGCACCGGCCTGCCCACGGCGTCGCTGGGGTCGTCCGCGGGTGTACGGGTCGGTGAGTGGGTCCTCGCGATCGGGAACCCCGGGTTCGCGCGGGGCCGCTCCCCGGACCTCGACTACACCGTCACGGCGGGGATCGTGTCGGCGCTCGGAAGATCCCTGCGGCTGATCAACCGCAGCCTCTTCGCGGATCCGGAATTCACCGGGAATGCCGGCTTCGCCATCGAGGACTTCATCCAGACCGACGCGGTCATCAATTCGGGCAACTCCGGCGGGCCGATGGTCAACCTTCGCGGCCAGGTCATCGGGATCAACGCGGCGATCGTCAGCAACACGGGGGTCTACCAGGGATACGGCTTCGCCATCCCGATCGATCTGGCGCACCGCGTCATGGAGGACCTCATCGCCTACGGGCACGTCAGGCGGGCCTACCTGGGCGTGAGCGTCCGCGAGGTAAACCCGGAAGACGCGGAGGTTCTCGGACTGCCCGCGGTCTCCGGCGCATTCGTGGACGATGTTACGCGGGGAGAACCCGCCGCGAGAGCCGGTCTGCGGCAGTACGACGTGATCACCGAGGTGGAGGGCGAAAGCGTCGTGTCCGGCAACGACCTGCAGCACAAGATTGCGCTCAGGTCCCCCGGCGACCGCGTCCGCATCACGCTGTACCGGGACGGGGCCCCGCGTGACATCACGGTCAGGCTCGAGCAGGCGCCGTTGTCCGACGATGTGGCGGTCGCCTCGGCACCGGAGCCGCGGACGGCGGACAAGATCGGGATCGATGTCGCCGACATCACCCCGGAGATCGCCGACCAACTCCGCCTGGACAGCACCGAGGGCGTCGTGGTCCGCGACGTTCAGGCCGGCGGTCCGGCCGCGCGCAGGAACATCGGGCCCCGTTGCGTCATCCGCCAGATCGACCGGCACGCGATTCGCGACACCGACGATGTCGAGGCCGCGTTCCGCGACGTGGCGCCCGGCGACGTGGTTTCGCTGATTGCCGCCTGCCCCCGGCCCGACCAGGGCATGGTGGAGTCGATGTACAACATCCGCGTTCCGCGCTAGGCGGAAGGCGGCCACGCCACTTGCTTCCGGAGGGCCCGCCCGACGCAGGGCGGGCCCTCCCGGCTTTGCGGGCCGCGCCCACCCGCGCCCGGTCCCGGCCGCGTCGCAGGTGCCGTGCCCCCTTGGTGAACCCTCTTCCCGCATTAACTTTGCTGTTCGGACATCAAGCCCCGACCAGGAGCGAAAGTGGCGGAACTGGTAGACGCGCAAGATTTAGGATCTTGTGGCCGCTGGCCGTGGGGGTTCGAGTCCCCCCTTTCGCACTCCCCGTGAACTGAGCGATGAGCACTCTGGACGCATCCCGGCTGGAGATCAGGGTGGCCAGCGGCGAAGGCTGCCGCCGGAACCTGGAGGTAGCCGTCCCGATCGAGTACGTCGAGGACGAGAGGCGCGCCCTGACCCGGCGCTACGCCTCGCGCATGAAGCTGAAGGGCTTCCGCAAGGGCCGGGTTCCGGGGCACGTGATCGCGCAGCGGTACGGGCAGGCGATCGAGGAGGAGGCCGTCGAACGGCTGGTGCGGCGGGCCTGCGACGCCGCCATGGAGCAGCACGAGCTCGCTCCGGTCACCGACGTGGACGTGAACGATGTGCGTCTGCCTGCGGGCGGGCCGCTGTCGTTCACCGCGTCCTTTGAAGTTCGGCCCAAGGTACCGCTCGGGCGCATCGGAGGCTTCCGCGTCGAGCATCCGGGAGTGGACGTGCCCGACGAGGCCGTGGACCGGATCCTCGAACGGCTCCGGGGCGAGCACGCCGCCTGGCGAACCGCCACCAACGGCGCTCCGGAGCCGGGTGACTCGGTGACGGTGGCGCTGACGCGGCTCGACATCGGCCCGGACGAAAGCGACGAGGACGGGCCGGGCAGCCGGCAATACGATTTCATCCTCGGCCAGGGACAGGCGCTCCCCGACATCGAGGACGCTGTGCGGTCGCTGGTGGCTGGCGGCGCGGACGAGTTCGACATCGCGTTCCCGGACGACTTCCCCGACGAGAGCCGGAGAGGCCACAGCCAGCGCCTCCGGATCGAGCTGCTCTCCAGGCGCGTGCCGGAGCTTCCCGAACTGGACGACGCGTTCGCGCGGTCGTTGGGCGACTTCGAGGACATCGGCGCCCTGCGCGCCCGGATTGGCGACGACTTTGAGCGCGAGGCCAGGTCCAGCGCGGAGGCGGAGGTCAACAACCACCTCATGCGTCTCATCGTGGAGGCCAACCCGTTCGAGGTCCCCGAGTCCATGGTGACCGCGTACACGGATGCGCTGGTCAGGGATATTCAGGCCGACGAAGGCGAGGAGGTGCGGGAGGCCGCCGAAAAGCTCAGGGAGGAGATCCGGCCCACCTCGGAATTCGCCGTGCGGCGTGAACTGCTCTCCGCCCGGATCACCGACGAGCACGGCCTGCGCGCGTCGGACGAGGAGCTGGACGCCAGGGTGGAGGCGCTGGCCCGGAGCATGGGCGAGCCCCGCGCCAGGGTGCGCGCCCGTCTGCGCAAGTCCGGCGCGCTCCGCAACATCGAGCGGGGGTTGACCGAAGCGAAGCTCTTCGCCTTTCTCCGGGAGCGGTCGGAGATTGCGGGGGTGCCCGACGAGGGGGAGTCATGAGCATGGAAGTCACCGGGGGGCGATGACGGATGGCCATTTTCCCGCCTTACGTGATCGAGCGCACGAGCCGCGGCGAGCGCAGCTACGACATCTTCAGCCGGCTCCTGATGGACCGGATCGTGTTTCTGGGCAGCTCCATCAACGATCAGTTGGCGAACATCATCGTCGCACAGCTCCTGTTCCTGGACGCCGATGACCCGGAACGGGAGATCTACCTGTACATCAACTCGCCGGGAGGCAGCGTATACGCGGGACTCGCGATCTTCGACACCATGAACCATCTGCGCGCCCCGGTCGCGACGTACTGCGTGGGCATGGCGGCTTCGATGGGTGCCCTCCTTCTGGCCTCCGGCAAAAAGGGGAAGAGGAGCGCGCTGCCCAATTCGCGCATCATGCTCCACCAGCCGTCGTCGGGCTACCAGGGCACTGCAGCGGACATCGAGATCGCGGCGAAGGAGGTGTTGGGCACCCGGGAACGGCTCAACCGGATCCTCGCGAAGCAGACCGGGCAGACACTCAAGAAGATCAACGCCGATGTGGACCGGGACCGATGGATGAGCGCCGAGGAGGCAGTTGCCTACGGCCTGGTCGACCAGGTCCTGTCGAAGGAGAACGGCCGAGGGGCCGGGTCCGACTCGAAATAGGGGGACGCGATGTCGAGCGACAAGCATCTGCGCTGCAGCTTCTGCGGCAAGTCGAAGGAGTCGGTCAAGAAGTTCATCTCCGGTCCGTCGGTGTACATCTGCAACGAGTGCATCTCCCTGTGCAACGAGATCCTGGCCGAGGAGGAGGAGCGGGAAAGCCAGGAAACGTCCGTCGCCACGCTCACGCCCGTGGAGATCAAGGACTTCCTCGACGACTACGTGATCGGGCAGGAGTCGGCCAAGCGGTCCCTGGCGGTCGCCGTCTACAACCACTACAAGCGCGTCCACAAGCAGGGGAAGCTCGACGAGGTCGAAATCGACAAGGCCAACGTGCTGCTGGTGGGGTCCACCGGCGTGGGCAAGACGCTGCTGGCGCAGACGCTCGCGCGGGTTCTGCAGGTCCCCTTCACCATCGCGGACGCCACCACGCTGACCGAGGCCGGCTACGTCGGTGAGGACGTCGAGAACATCCTCGTGCGGCTCCTTCAGGCCAGCGACTTCAATCTCAGCGAGTGCGAGCGGGGCATCGTCTACATCGACGAGCTCGACAAGATCGCCCGCAAGTCGGAGAACCCGTCGATCACGCGGGACGTCTCCGGTGAAGGGGTCCAGCAGGCGCTGCTGAAGATTCTCGAGGGGACCGTGGCCAGCGTGCCCCCGCAGGGAGGCCGCAAGCATCCCCAGCAGGAGTACATCCAGATCGACACGCGCAGCATCCTCTTCATCTGCGGCGGCGCGTTCGAGGGACTGGACAAGATCATCGAGCAGCGCCTGGGCAAGCGGATGATCGGCTTCGGGGGCGAGGGGGACGATGCCGACGAGGGCGCGGACGACCGGTACGGCCTGGAGGACGACGCGATGGCCTGTCTCGAGCCCGAGGACCTGCAACGCTTCGGGCTGATCCCCGAACTGGTGGGGCGGCTGCCCGTCACCGTGGCGCTGGACGACCTCGACGAGGAGGCGCTCGTGCGCATCCTGCAGGAGCCCAAGAACGCCCTCGTCAAACAGTACCAGAAGATGTTCGAACTCGAGGGGATCGGGCTGACCTTCGACCCCGGCGCGTTGCGGGAGATCGCCCGCCAGACCTTTGGACGGGGAACCGGCGCGCGCGGGTTGAGGGCCGTGCTGGAGCGGATCATGCGGGACCTGATGTTCGAGTTGCCGTCGCGCAGCGACGTGCGGGAGGTGGTGGTGACTCCCGAGTGCGCCATGGGCAGGGTTCCTCCGCTGCTCGTACTGCGGCCCGAGGCGCAGCGGAAGGAGGCCTGACGGCCCGTGGGAACGGTCCGGCGCCTCGCCGCTTCCAGGACTCGCGCGGACCTGTCGGCGGACTGCTAGTCACGGGGCATGGCCACCCTGCACCGGCTCGACGGGACCTGCACGGTCCCCGACGAGTTGCCGGTCATCGCGCTGCGCGACCTCGTCTACTTTCCCTACATGGCGGTTCCCCTTCTGATCGGGAGGGCGCCTTCGGTCGCAGCGCTCGAAGAGGCGGAGGCGGAGGGCGGTTTCGTGCTTCTGGTGGCCCAGAAGGATCCCGCGGTGGAGGTGCCCGGACGGGACGATCTGTACCGCGCGGGGACGGTGATCCGGGTTGTCCAGGCGGCCCGTCTGGCCGACGGCACGACGCGGGTGGTGATGGAAGGACTGGGACGGGCCAGGATCGTGCGGTTCCTGCCGTCGGGGACGAGCTTCAGGGCCTCGGTGGAACTCCTGACGGAGTGGGAATTCGAGCCCGACCCGGGCCCGGACCCGGATCTGGACGCGTGCGTGAATGCCGTCACCGAGATGTTTCGCGAGTACGTCAAGCTCTCGGAGAGGGTCCCGAACGAAGTGATTGCCGCGGTCGGCCAGGCCGCGGACCGGGTGCGTCTCGCCCACCTGATCGCGGGACACCTGATGATCGGATCCGCCGAAAGGCAGGAGCTTCTCGAGGTCACCGACATACGGCCGCGCTTCGAGGTTCTGCGCGAGATTCTGGTCCGCGAGATCGAGATCCTGCGGATTCAGGAAAAGCTGGACGAGCAGATTCGCTTTCAGGTGGAAGCGGACGGGCATCGTTTTCCGCTCGAAGAGAAGCTCGGGCCGGTGGCTCCGGAATCCGGCGACACCGATCCCGAGTGGGCCGAACTGGACGAGACCATCGGGCGCACGCCCTTGCCCGACGACGTCCGCAGCCGCGTGGACAAGGAATTCGCCAGACTTCGCAAGCTGAACCCCGTCGCACCCGAAGCCTCGGTCATCCGCACCTATCTGGACTGGATTCTGGCGCTGCCGTGGACGCATGAGACGCCGGACAGCCTGGATGTGGCGCGCGCCGCTTCGGTTCTCGACGCCGAGCACTACGGTCTGGAGGAGGTGAAGGAGAGGATCCTGGACCACATCGCGGTGCTGTCGCTGGTGGGCCGGCTGCGCGGGCCGATCCTCTGCCTCGTGGGGCCGCCCGGAGTGGGCAAGACCTCGCTGGGCCGCAGCATCGCCCGTTGCCTGGACCGGGAATTCGTGCGTGTGAGCCTCGGCGGGGTCCGGGACGAGGCCGAGATCCGGGGCCACCGCCGCACCTACGTGGGGGCACTGCCGGGCCGCGTGATCCAGGGGATGCGCAGGAGCGGCTCCCGGAACCCCGTGTTCCTGCTGGACGAGGTGGACAAGCTGGCGCGCGACTTCCACGGGGATCCCGGCGCGGCCCTGCTCGAAGTCCTCGATCCCGAGCAGAACCGAGCCTTCACGGATCACTACCTCGAGCTCGATTTCGACCTTTCGCACGTACTCTTCATCGCGACGGCCAACACGCTCGGCGAGGTTCCCGGCCCGCTGCGGGACCGCATGGAGGTGATCCGCCTGCCGGGATACCTCGACACCGAAAAGAAGGTGATCGCGCGGCAGTTCCTCTGGCCCCGGCAAGTGGAGCGACACGGGCTCGAGCCGTTTTCTCCCGAGATCTCCGACGCCGCGATTCAGACGATCGTGGCCGAATACACCCGTGAGGCTGGCGTGCGCGAACTGGAGCGACGGCTGTCCAGGGTGGCCCGCAAGCTGGCCAGACGGGTCACGGGCGACGGCGTGCTGAGTCTCGGGACCGTCGCGCCCGACGACCTGCGGGAGCTGCTCGGGCCGCCGGTTCATCTTCCCCCGACCCGCGAGGAGGGAGCGGATCGGTCAGGGATCGCCTGCGGGCTCGCCTGGACCGCGGCCGGGGGCGAGGTGATGGAGGTCGAGGTCGCGGTCGTGGCGGGATCGGGAAAGATCCAGCTTACGGGAACGCTGGGCGAGGTGATGAAGGAGTCGGCGTTCGCCGCGGTGACCTACGCACGGTCGCGCGCCCGCTTGCTGGGGCTGTCGGAGCAGTTCCACCGCGAGGTTGACATCCACATCCATATCCCCGAAGGAGCGACGCCGAAGGACGGACCCTCGGCCGGGATCACGATCGCGGCGGCGCTGATCTCGGCGCTCACCGAGACGCCCACCCGGCCGGAACTCGCGATGACGGGAGAGATCACGCTCCGGGGACGCGTCCTTCCGGTCGGCGGGATCAAGGAGAAGGCGGTGGCGGCACTCAGGGGGGGCATCAGGCGGGTGCTGCTCCCCGCGATGAACACCATGGACATCGAGCGGCTTCCGGAGGAGGTGCGCATGGGTGTCGAGATGGTCCCGGTCGAGACGATGGACCAGGTCCTCCGCGAAGCGCTGGCGCCCGGGAGGCCGAAGCGACAGCCGCGGGACGACACGATGCCCGGCGCACACGAGCTGGGCGCGCAGGTTTCGTGAGGGCGGTGCCGTGGTCGTTCGCACCGTCGAATTCGCCGGGTCGGTGGTCGCGCCCGGGCAGCCCTACCCGGCAGAATTGCCCCAGATCGCCTTTGCGGGGCGGTCGAACGTCGGCAAGTCGTCCCTGATCAACCGGGTCCTGGGACGGCCCCGGCGCAAGGTCGCCCGTGTTTCAGCCTCGCCGGGGAAGACCCAGGCGCTCAACTTCTACGCGGTCAACGGGGCTTTCTTTCTCGTGGATCTGCCGGGGTCGGGCTACGCCAGGGTCCCGAGGGCGGTGCGGGACTCGTGGCGAACGCTGGTTCGGAGCTACCTTGCCGGGAGCGAGGAACTGCGCGGGGTGGTGTACCTGGTGGACTGCCGCCATCCGCCGACGGCAGGGGATCGGGAGTTCGTCGACTACCTCGCGGAAACCGGGCTGCCGACCCTGATCGCGGTTACGAAGGTCGACAAGCTCAAGGCCACGGAACGCGAGGCCGGTGTCGCGCGGCGCGTCACGGAACAGCTGGGGGTCGCGGTGGAGCAGGTACTGCCGACTTCCGCGCGCACGGGAGAGGGTGCCGGGGAAGTGCTCGACGCCATCGTGGCGCTGCTGGAGCTGGAGGATGCGTAGATGAGGAACGATTTGGGCAGGCTGCCGTTGGCAGCGGGCTTGTGGGCGATCGCCGCCGCGGCGTGTGCGCCAGCGCCACCGCCGGGCGAAGCTCGAGTGCAGACGGCCGTTCCCCGGCGGACCGCCCCCGAGGCGGCGCTCCCGTCCGGATCACTCCGTCAGGACCAGATCTCGGTGCACATCGTCGCCGGGGCACTTCGGATCGAGGTCACCCCGCTGGCGGCCTGGGTGCTCGAGGCCGCGGCACCGGACACGAGGGAGCGGCTCGCGCGCATCGCGGAAGCGCACGGAGGAACGCTGACCGAGCCGGCGGGCGGCGGGGCGCTCTCCCTTTTCCTCGTCTCCTTTTCCAGCCCGCAACCCGGCACGGAATTCCAGCCGGACGACCTGCACCTGGTGTCGCGGGGGCTTCGCGAACGCCCCGTCGCCATACGGGCGATCACGCCGAGCTGGGGCAGCCAGCGGCTCGAGCAGCAGTCCACCGCCGTGGCGCTCTACGCCTTCGGCGGCGAACTGGACCTTGCCCGGGAGCTCACCGTGGTCTACCGCGAGGTCGAGGATTCCTCCTGGGCGAGCAAGGTGGCGCTGATCGAGGCCGAGCGCGGCAGGATACCGCGACGGCGCTGACGGCGGGCGGCGTCAGGCAGCCTCCCCCCCGCCCTCCTGCAAGCCGTACTTCTTGACCTTGCGGTAGAGTGTCCGCTCCCCGATGCCGAGCAATTCCGCGGCCTGGCGCCGGTTCCAGTCGACCGACTCGAGCACCGTCACGATGACCTCCCGCTCCATGTCGTCCAGGGTCATGCCGGGACGATAGGCGACCGCGCCGGGGTCGACGGCATCCTCCGCGCGCGGATCGGGGGGGCCGGGATCGGCTGCGGACTGCGCTTCCGGATCTTCCCCGGATTCCGCGACGATCTCCACGTCCGCATGGAGTGCTTCGCCAGCCTCGCCACCGGTCCGCACCCGGGCTTCTCCAGCGACCTCGCCCGGGCCCGACGCGACGGCTCCCGCGGGTCGCTCGTACACGATTTCGGCCGAAGGTTCGCCGCGGTGCTCCTCGGCCTGGAATGCTTCGAATTCGCGTCTGAGGTCCTCGATATCGACCTTCATCTCCATCATCGTGCGGAAGATGAACTCGAGTTGAGGCCGGAGCGAGTCGGAGGTGCCGCCGCCCCGCCGTGGGCGGCCGGGGGTCGCAGGCACCAGGGCGAGCGTCCCTTCGCCCGAGCGCACGTCGTCGGGAATGTCCTCGGCGCGGATCTGCCGGCCGGGCGCGAGGACCACCATGCTCTCGATCAGGTTGCGCAACTCGCGCACGTTCCCGGGCCAGCGGTGGCGGATCAGGATGTCCATCGCTTCGCCGGAGATCCCCCGGAAGGGATCCCGATCGTGACGCTCGCCAGCCTCCCGGATGAACGCGTCCACAAGAAGCGGGATGTCGTCCCGCCGGTGCCGGAGCGGTGGCAGCGCGATAGTCAGGACATTGAGGCGATAGTAGAGGTCCTTGCGGAAATCTCCAGACACCACAAGGTGTTGCAGGTGCTGATTGGTAGCGGCAAGAATACGAACATTGACGCGAATCAGCTTTTGGCCACCGACCCGATGAAACTCCTGCTGCTCCAGTACGCGGAGGAGTTTCGTCTGGGTCTGTGGCGGCATCTCCCCGATCTCGTCGAGGAAGATGGTGCCACCATTGGCCAACTCGAACAGCCCCCGGCGCGCGTCGATCGCCCCGGTAAACGCTCCCTTCTCGTGGCCGAAGAGTTCGCTCTCGAGAAGGGTCTCGGAGAGCGCCGCGACATTGACCGGAATGAAGCTCTTGTGGCGGCGGCGCGAGAGGGCATGGATGCCCCGTGCAACCAGTTCCTTGCCGGTCCCCGACTCGCCCGTCACGAGCACCGTGGCGTCGACCGGGGCGATCTGGACGACGCGCTCGAGCACTTCGATCATTGCATCGGTTTCGCCCACGATGCCCGTCGCCCGCCGGAGGCGTTTCCGTTCGATCGCCCTCGTGCCTACCAGGACGATCTCCTCGGTGTCGGCCGGACGCGCAAAGGCGAGCGTGACGTCGGCAGGAGGGGTCTTCGCCCTGCCGGACCCGACCACTGCGAAGACCGGGATGCCGAGCCGCGACGCCTGTCCTGCCTGCCGCGCGCCGGCGTCCGCATCCGCGCCCCCGGTGAACACGAGCAGAACCGGCTCGTCGACGCCGGCGACGTCCTCGCCGGCAGTGAACAACTCGACGCGGTAGCCGGCGTGGCGAAACCCCGCGCGCAGTTCTCCGGCCAGGGGCAGATCGTGCGTCGTGACGAGGACGGTTTCGGCCATGCTATCTCTTGATGGAGCCCTCGGTGTAGAAGGGCGGCCGCTGGGTCCGCCCCGCTATGACCCGGTCGCGGATCCTGACTCCAACCTCGGTCCCGGGGCGGGCCGCGGCCACGGGAAGATACCCCAGCGCAACCCCGTACCCGAGAGACGGACTGGCCACGCCGGACGTGACTGTGCCCACGTCCTCCCCGTCGTGGACGAGCGGATAGCCGGGGCGGGGAAACCCCCGCTGCGTCAGCCGGATTCCCGTGAGACGGTGAGTCACTCCACGCTCCTTCTGTGCGGCGAGCGCATCGCGGCCGAGGAAGTCGCCCGCGTCGAGCTTCACGATCCAGCCCAATCCGGACTCGAGCGCGGTGTGTTCTTCGTCGAGGTCGTTGCCGTAGAGTGCATACCCCATTTCGAGACGCAGGGAATCGCGCGCACCCAGGCCGGCCGGGCTGAGTCCTTGCGGCTCGCCGGACTCGGTCAGCGCACGCCAGGTGTCCACTGCAGCGTCGGCCGGCAGGTACAGCTCGAATCCATCCTCCCCGGTGTAGCCGGTGCGGCTCACGACCGCCTCCGAACCCGCAACCTCGCCCTCGGCGAAGCGGTAGTACCCCACCCTGCCGGGGTCGACGCCGGTCAGGGGACTCAGGATGGCTTCGCTCGCGGGACCCTGGAGCGCGATCAGGGCAATGTCGTCGGAGTCGTCGGCGAGCTCCACGTCGAAGCGAGCCGCGTGTTCGTTGATCCAGCGCCAGTTCTTCGTCCGATTGCTGGCGTTGACGACCAGGACGATGCGATCCGGGAACCGGTAGACCAGCAGGTCGTCGAGGATCGTCCCGTGTTCGTTGCAGAGGGCGGAGTACTGCGCCTGACCGACGGCGACCCGCGACACGTCGTTGACGGTCAGGTACTGGACGAAATCCACGGTCTGAGGTCCGCGAACGGTGAACTCGCCCATGTGGGACACGTCGAAGAGGCCCGCGGCAGTGCGGACCGCGGCGTGCTCGGCACGAATGCCGCCCGGATACTGCACCGGCATGGAGTAGCCGGCGAACGGGACCATCTTGCCGCCCAGAGCGGTGTGAACATCGTGGAGCGGCGTCTTTCGCAACTTGGCGTTCATCGTATCAACCAAAACGTTCGCGTGGTCGGATCAGATCCAGCAGGAGGGCCTTGATGAAGTGCAGGCGGTTTTCGGCTTCGCGGAATATGCGGGAACGCGGCCCGTCGATCACCTCGGCGGTGACTTCTTCACCCCGGTGCGCCGGGAGGCAATGGAGAAAGATCGCCGCGGGATCGGCCAGTGCCATGAGCGGCCCGTCCACCTGGAAGCCCGCAAAGGCTGTCTCGCGGATGCTCTGTTCATCCTCCTGCCCCATCGACGCCCACACATCGGTGGTCACCACGTGTGCCCCCTTCACCGCCTCGTGCGGCGACCCGAGCACCTCCACGTCGGTCCCGGCCCGAGCTCTCGCCAGGATCGCCGGATCGGGACCGTAGCCCTCGGGACACGCAAGCCGCAGGGTGAAGCCGAAGCGCAGCGCCGCGTTGAGCCAGGAGTTGGCCATGTTGTTGCCATCGCCGACCCACGCCACCCGGAGCGCGGACAGGTCGTCTCCGAACTCCTCGCTCGCGGTGAAGAGGTCGGCCATGACCTGACAGGGGTGGAGAAGGTCCGTGAGGCCGTTGATCACGGGCACGGTCGCTTCCCGCGCCAGTTCGGTGACCTCGTCCTGTGCGAACGTTCGGATCAGGATCGCGTCGACGTAGCGGCTCAGGACGCCGGCGGTATCGGCCACGCTTTCGCCACGCCCGATCTGCGAGTCGTGGTCTGAGATCATGATCGCGTGGCCCCCAAGCTGAGCCATCCCCGCCTCGGTGCTCACACGTGTGCGGGTCGAACTCTTGCGGAAGATCATCGCCAGGGTGCGTCCGTGGAGCGACCCGACCGCCGGTTCACCGCGCTTGAGCCGTCCCGTCAACTCCAGGAGGTGGCGAAGATATCCGGCGTCATGCGCGGCGATGTCGATGAAGTCGAGCTTCGCGAAGGCCATATTCCCGATTGCGTCAGTACGTCAGAGGATGTACCGGCTGAGATCGTCGTCGGAGGCGATGCGATCCAGCCGCTCCCGGACGAATTCCGCCGTCACCACCACCGTCTCGCCGCGCTGTTCATCGGGAAGGTCGAAGAGCAGCTCTTCCAGCAGCGTGGTAAGGACAGTGCGCAGCCGGCGCGCGCCGATATTCTCCATGCGATCGTTGAGTTCCGCCGCGATGCGGGCGATTTCTTCGATCCCATCGTCGGTGAACTCGACCGACGCGCCCTCCGTCTCCACCAGAGCGCGGTACTGGCGTACCAGCGCGTTGCGGGGCTCGCGCAGGATGCGCGCGAACTCGGCAGCGCCGAGGTTCTGGAGCTCGACGCGGATCGGGAAACGGCCCTGCAGTTCGGGTATCAGGTCCGCGGGCTTTGCCACGTGGAAGGCTCCGGCCGCGATGAAGAGCATGTGGTCGGTGCGGACGAAGCCGTACTTGGTCTGAACGTTGCAGCCCTCCACGATCGGGAGCAGGTCACGCTGGACCCCCTCCCGGCTCACGTCGGGACCCGCGCCGCTGCGCTTCCCCGCCACCTTGTCGATCTCGTCGAGAAAGATGATGCCGATTTCCTCGGCACGGTCCAGCGCCTCGTTCACCACCTCATCCATGTCGACCAGGCGATCCAGCTCTTCCTGGAGCAACACGCGCCGCGCCTCTGCGATGCTCACCGTGCGCCGCTTGGACCGCTTCGGCAACATGTCCTGAAGCATCTCCGTGAAATGGAGGTCCATGCCCTCCATGCCGCCCACCGGGAACATCATGCCGCCCATGGGCGAGTTCTGCTGGACGTCCAGTTCGACCGTGCGGTCTTCCAGATGCCCTTCACGAAGCAGCTTGCGGAGCTTCTCCCTCGTTCGCGCCCGTCGCTCGGCGAGCAGGGGATCGCCATTGGGATCGGCCTGACGGGCGCGGGACGTACCGCCCGGTCCCGCCACGAAGACCTTGCCTGGAGATCCCGAAACCCCCGCCGGCCGTCCTCCCTTCGAGTCGTCGGCCTCACGCGGTGGCGAGGGCGCCGTGGGCGTGGCAGAATCCGGGAGGAGAAGGTCGAGCAGCCGCTCCTCGACCAGGCGCTCCGCCTCCACCTCGACTTCGTCTTCGCGGTTTGCCCTGACCATCGCCACAGCCGTGTCGACGAGGTCGCGGACCATGGACTCTACGTCGCGGCCCACGTAGCCGACCTCGGTGAACTTGGAGGCTTCCACCTTGACGAACGGTGAACCCGCCAGCCGGGCGAGACGCCGCGCGATCTCGGTCTTCCCCACCCCGGTGGGCCCGATCATGATGAGGTTGTTGGGCAGGATCTCCTCGCGCAATTCGTCTTCAACCTGCTGCCGCCGCCAGCGGTTGCGGAGCGCGATGGCCACCGCCTTCTTCGCTTCGGACTGCCCGATAATGTACTTGTCGAGTTCGGCCACGACCTCGCGGGGCGTGAGCTGATCGAGCCAGCGGGGAGGCTCTTCCGGCGACGCCTGCTCGACAGGCGCGGACGTGTCGGCGGAAGCGGTGACTGATGTCATGCCGACTCCAGTTCCAGGACGGTGATCTCGCGATTCGTGTACACGCAGATGTCGGCGGCGATCTCCAGCGCGCGGCGGGCGATCTCGGCGGCCTCCATGTCGGAGCAATCCAGGAGCGCGCGCGCGGCAGCCAGCGCATACCCGCCCCCCGAGCCGATGGCGAGCACCGGCTTGTCGGGCTCGATGACGTTGCCGTCGCCGCCCACCAGGAAGAGATGGTCCCGGTCCGCGACTGCCAGGAGGGCCTCCAGACGGCGGAGATAGCGGTCGGTCCGCCATTCCTTCGCCAACTCGACGCACGCGCGCGGCAGGTTGGACGGCCATCGTTCCAGCTTCCCCTCCAGCTTCGCGAAGAGGGTGAAAGCGTCTGCAACCGCCCCCGCGAAGCCCGCAAGCACGCGCCCCTCCTTCAGCAGCCTCACCTTGCGCGCCTCCCCCTTGACCACGGTGTCTCCCATGGTCACCTGCCCGTCACCCGCCATGGCGACACGACCGTTCCGGGCCACGGTGATCACCGTCGTCGCATGGACGGCAGCACCCGGCACAAGCGGTGAAGCAGGGTTCATTCGGTGGGTCTCGATATGGGTCGGACGTTTTTGCGGCTGGACCGGTTCGGGCGCGCCGGCCCAACGGCGGCTCAAGGAGTGTAGCCTTAAAAGCTAGATACGCTTGCGCACGGCCGGAAGTGTACGTCCGATCCCTACGCCCGCGGATGCGCGCCCTTGTAGACGCGCCGGAGCCGCTCCCTGGAGGTGTGGGCGTAGATCTGCGTGGTACCCAGCGATGCATGACCAAGCAGCTCCTTGACGGCCATGAGATCGGCGCCCGCGTCCAGGAGGTGTGTGGCAAAGCTGTGCCGGAGCGAGTGGACCGACAGCCCTGCGGCTTCGGCAAAACCCCCGAGGACCTGCTGGACGTGCCGCTGGATCTGCCTGTTCGACAGGCGGTCGCCATGGCGCCCGACCAGCAGCGCCCGGCAGCCGGTCCGCGCCACTTCGGCCCGCCGTGGAAGGTACCTGGCCACCGCGCGCGCAGCCGACCCGGTAACCGGCACGATGCGCTCTTTCCGTCCCTTCCCGAGTACGCGCATCTGGCCCCGCGAAAGGTCGAGGGACTGCAAGTCGAGCGCACCCAGCTCGGCGAGGCGTATCCCGCTCCCGTAGAGAAGCTCCAGAATGACCAGCAGGCGGGTCTCGATCAGACCGTTCTCGTTCTCCGCCCGCGCCTCGACCCAGCGAAAGAGCTCCGAAACCTCCTCGACCCGCATATGCGCGGGCAGCGTACGGTCGAGTTTCGGCCCGCGCACGTGACGGGCCGGGTTCGACGGGATCTCCCCTTCGCGATGCAGGTAGCGAAACAGGGCGCGCACCGCCGACAGCTTGCGGGCGACCGTGCGGGGCGCGAGTCCGCGGCGTCCGGCCTCGCCCAGAAAAGAGCGGATCACACCCCGATCGATGTCGCTCCAACTGAAGTCGTCGCGACCCAGGTAGCCACTTGTGAAGCCCTCGAGGTCGCCGAGGTCCCGGCGATACGCCGCAACCGTGTGAGGAGACAGATTGCGCGCAACCTCCAGGTGTTCGAGGAAGCGGGCGACCTCTCTTCTCATGCCACTGCCGCCCTCCCCGACATCGCACCGGTCTCGGCAACCCAGCGCCGAAAGCACCGATCCGCGTGCTCCGCAAGCGCTTCTCTGCGCGCTGCCTTTTTGCGCGGCGCGTTCGGAAGAGGATCCACCAGTCCCCAGTTCGAATTCATCGGCTGGAAGTCTCCGGGATCCGCCTCCCTCAGGTACCGGTAGAGCCCCCCGAGCATGGTTTGCGGGGGCGGAATGACCGGGTCGGCGCCGCTGAGCACCCGATCCAGGTTGATTGCCGCCAGGATTCCGGAAGCGGCGGACTCCGTGTAGCCCTCCACACCCGTCAGTTGGCCAGCGAAGAACAGGTCCGGACGGGCACGCGACGATCCGCAGGCGCTAAGGCGCGCCGGAAAGTTCAGGTAGGTGTTGCGGTGGATGGATCCCCAGCGGAGGAATTCAGCGTTCTGGAGCCCGGGAATCATGGTGAAGACGCGCCGCTGTTCTCCCATCCGCAACCGGGTCTGAAAGCCCACCAGATTCCACATCTGCCCCGCGCGATCCTCCCGCCGCAGCTGCACCACCGCGTGAGGGCGCCTGCCCGTACGCGGATCGGCCAGTCCGACGGGCTTCATGGGCCCGAAGCGCAGCGTGTCGTGGCCCCGGGCAGCCATGACCTCGATGGGCAGGCACCCCTCGAAATACGGAACCCTGTCCCAATCGTGGCCCTGGTGCACGTCGGCACCGCGGAGCGCCTTGAGGAAGGCGTCGTACTCGGATTCGTCCATGGGACAGTTCAGATAGTCGGCGTCCTGGCCGTATCGGCCCGCGGCAAACACGACCTCGCAATCCACCGAATCCGCGTGGACGATCGGCGCGATGGCATCGTAGAACGCGAGTCCCCCATCACCCAGCTCGGCGGCAATGCTGGCCGCCAGGTCGTCGGAGGTGAGGGGCCCCGTGGCCAGGACCGTGGGTCCCCCCGGAATTGACCGCGCCTCCTCGCGCTCGATCCGGATTCCCGGATGGCGTTCGACACGTTCCGTAAGGGCTTGGGCAAACAACTTCCTGTCCACCGCGAGCGCGGCTCCCGCCGGAACCCGACTCTCCTCGGCGGCGGCGAGCAGCACCGACCCGAGGCACCGCATCTCGCGCTTCAGCTGGCCGTGCGCGGTGGCGGGCCGCTCGCTCTTGAAGGAGTTGGTGCAGACCAGTTCCCCGAGATCTCCGGTCTGGTGTGCCGGAGTCGCCTTGCCCGGGCGCATCTCGACGAGCCGCACGCGCCGGCCCCGGTCCGCCAGCGCCACCGCGGCCTCGCATCCTGCCAGGCCTCCGCCAACTACCGTCACAACGCTCATCGGCACCTGCTCCTGTCCACGGGTTGCTAGCCTCTTCTTGCCCTGGCCGCTCGCGTTCTGGCCGGACGCCGGGTCTTCTTGCGCCTGGCGGCTCCAGCCAGCAGTTCGACGGCCTCCTCAAGCGTCGTGGATTCGGGCTCGCGATCCCTGGGTATACTCGCGTTGACGGTGCCATCGGTGACGTAGGGACCATAACGTCCCTTGAGCAACTCCACTTCGGCGCCGGACTGCGGGTGCGCGCCGAGGCGCTTCAGCACGGTCTTTCGCCTCCTCGCGGCCTTCTTCACCGCCAGCCGCGCCAACGCCTCGTCAAGCGTAACCGTAAAGAGCTGGTCGGCCGAGTCGAGACTGCGGTATTCGTTTCCACTCGCGACATAGGGACCGTACCGCCCCAATCCCACCCTCACCTCTTCGCCGCTCTCCGGATCAGTGCCGAGCACCCGCGGAAGCGACAACAGACGCAACGCGTAATCGAGGGTAACCTCCGACGCGTCGACGCCCTTCGGGAGCCCGACCAGCCGAGGCCTGGCCCCGCCCCGGGTGGCCCGGCCGAGCTGCACATAGGGACCATATGGCCCGGCCCGGAGGAGGACCGGTGACTCGGAGACCGGATCCGTCCCGAGCATTTCACCGCTCTGGGCTCCGGCAGCCAGAAGCTCGGCGGCCTTCTCAACGGTGAGTTCGTCGATCAGAAGTTCCGCGGGGATCGTCGCCCGCCTGGCCGCCTCGCCCGCTCCCCTCTCCGCAAAGGCCGAATTCCTGCCGATTCGAATGCGGATCTCCTCACCCGTTCCCGGATCGACCCCCAGCGGAATCCTGGGGAAATCAATGCGCGGCATGGTGTCGTCGATTTCGCGAGCCAGTCCGGGGTGCTCTCCTTCACCATTGTAGAATGCGTCGAGGAAGCCACGGGACTCGGCCTCGCCCGCTGCTATGTCGTCCAGGGAATCCTCCATGCGGGCGGTGAAATCCAGGTCGACGTACTTCCCGAAGTGTTGACGCAGCAATCGGATAACGGCCATTCCGGTATACGTGGGGACCAGGGCCCCGCCCCGCTTCCGCACATAGTCGCGGTCCTGGATCGTCGAGATCGTGGGCGTGTACGTCGATGGCCGCCCGATACCCTCGTCCTCCAGTTTGCGGACCAGGGATGCTTCCGTGTAACGGGGCGGAGGCCTGGTTTCGCGGCGATCCGGCTCGAGAGAGCGGAGAACGACGGCGGAGGCGGTGGACTCCGTGGCCTGCCCGTCGGTGTCCGCAAAGACCTTGTCGCCCTCCGACATGGACGGAAGGATCTGGTCCTTTCGCCTGTCGCCATAGACTCTGAGATAGCCCGGGAAGCGAAGCACGGATCCCATGGCTCGAAAGGTGTGATCGGTTCCGTCGATCGTGGCCACGAACTCCACAGAGGTGCGGTCCACCTGGGCGTCGGCCATCTGGGACGCGACCGTCCGGCTCCAGATCAGCCGGTAAAGGGACAGTTCATCCGGTCCCAGAAGCCGTTGCAGACGGTCGGGCGTGCGGCCGATTTCGGTCGGACGAATCCCTTCGTGGGCCTCCTGCGCGATCTTGGACCTGGTCCGATACCGCCTTGGCCCCTTATGGTATTCGGCCCCGAATGCCTGCTTGATGTAGCGTCCGGCATCGCCGAGGGCCTTGCTCGAAAGGGTGACCGAATCGGTTCTCATGTAGGTGATCAGTCCCTCGCGGTCGCCGCCGCCGAGATCGACGCCCTCGTACAGCCGCTGTGCAACCCGCATCGTTTGACGGGGCGACATTCGCAGCCGGCCGGCAGCCGCCTGCTGCAGTGTCGATGTAGTGAACGGCGGCGCCGGCCTCTGCGTGGTGGATTTTCTGGTGACCCGCCTGACCTCCCACGGCAGGACCCCGGGCGCCGCAGCCACGATCGCTTCGACCGCTTGCCGATCCAGGGCCACCACCCTCCCCGATGACGAGAGTGCTCCCGTCGACGGATCGAAGTCCTTGCCCGTCGCCACGCGCCTGTCACCAATGGCCGTCAGCAGAGCCGAGAATTCCCGGCCGTCCCTGGCCAGCACCGCCTTCGCGCGCCAGTACTCGGACACCGAGAAGCGGCGGCGTTCCTCTTCGCGATCGACGATGAGCCGCAGGGCCACGCTTTGAACCCGCCCCGCACTCAGCTTGGTGCGGACTTTCTTCCATAGCACCGGAGAAAGGCTGTACCCGTACAGGCGATCCAGAATGCGGCGAGCCTCCTGGGCCTGAACCAGCTGCCGGTTCACCTTGCGGGGGTTCGCCAGTGCCGACTCGATGGCCGAACGCGTTATCTCGTGAAACGCAATGCGCCGCACGGGCACGGACGGCTTCAGCACCTCGACGAGGTGCCAGCTAATGGACTCGCCCTCACGATCCTCATCCGTAGCCAGGAGTACCTCGTCGGCTTTCCGCAGGAGCTTCTTCAGCTCGCGGACATGTCGGCGACTCTCCTCCGGGACGACATAGACGGGCTTGAAGCCGTCCTCCACGTTCACCGCCATGCGGCCCCAATCCTTGTCGCGGACGGATCCGGGCAGCTCCCTGGCCGAACGCGGCAGGTCCCGGATGTGGCCATAGGACGCGTGAACGCGGTAGTCCGGGCCCAGGAACCTCTCAATCGTCTTCGCCTTCGCCGGCGACTCCACAATGACAAGCTTCACTCGAACTCCTCCATGTCCGCCCCGCACAAGACCGGTTGTCGCATGATCTCCCGCACGACCTCTGCGGGCGACCTGTTCTCCGTGTCGATTGTAATGTCACTCCGGCAATAGTGGGCAGTCCGCGCCTGCAGCAGATCCCGGGCTGCGGCGAGCGGGTCGCCGACATCCAGAAGCGGTCTCGAACCCTGTGCGGCGCGGATTCTGGCCAGCGCGGTTTCAGGGGTTACCTGCAGCCACACCGCCAACGAGCGCTTGTCAAGCAGGTCCATGTGGCCCGGTTCGGCGGCCCACCCGCCACCTGCGGCCACCACGACCTGGCGGCGCCGCAGGACCCGCCGCCCGGTCCTCGACTCCAGTGCCCTGAACCGCCCGACTCCGCGTCCTCGAATCAACTCCGCCACGGACGAACGCTCCGCACGCTCCACCTCGGCGTCGAGATCGACGAAACGCCAACCGAGCGTCCTCGCAAGAAGCGGACCCACTGTGGATTTGCCGGCCCCCATGAAGCCGATCAATACGATGCGTTCCACCGATCCGGTCAAGTCCGGCGGTGCCGACACCACCGTTGTCTCCGGCATCACCCGTGCTCCGGGCCCCGCTCACGAAAACCGCGTGAGTTCAGGCGATGCAGGTACGCATCCAGATTCCGCCTGAACTCGCCGAGCGAGTCACCGCCAAACTTCTCCAGCATGGCGTCGGCAACCACGAGCGCCACCATGGCCTCGGCTACCACGGCAGCAGCCGGCACGGCACACACGTCGCTACGCTCGACCGTGGCATGCCTGGTCGTGCCATCCCGAAGATCCACGCTTGGAAGCCGCTTGCGGAGCAAGGTCGAAATGGGCTTCATGGCTCCACGCACAACGAGGGGCGAGCCCGTGGTCACACCCCCCTCGAGTCCCCCGGACCGATTGCGAGACCGCCGAAAGCCCCCGGACCGCGTACGGGTGTCGTCCCTGTAGATCGGATCGTGCACGCGCGACCCTGGCCGGCCCGCGTTGATGAACGCGGGGCCGATCTCCACCCCCTTGATCGCGTGCACCGACATCACCGCCTGAGCAAGCCGCCCGTCCAGCTTGCGGTCCCAGGACACGTAGCTGCCCAGACCCACCGGCAGACCCCTCACCACGACCTCAAAACACCCCCCCACGGTGTCTCCCTGCTCCCTGGCCGAGTCGATCGCAGCGATCATGCCGGTCTCGGCGGTCTGATCGAGGGTCCGTACCGGAGAGCGGTCGGAGACGCCGTTGAGGTCCGTCGGAAGCTCCCCGGGCACCTGGGCCTCCACGTCCCCAATACGTGTCACGTGGCTTCCCACCGTCGCCCCAACCTCCCTCAGGAGCACACGCGCCACGGCGCCGCACGCCACCCGTGCGGCAGTCTCGCGCGCGGACGCACGCTCCAGAACATCCCTCGCGTCCCGCCTGTCGTACTTCAGAACGCCGGCCAGATCGGCGTGACCCGGCCGCGGCAGATACACGGGGCGCAGGGCCTTGGGATTGCCTTCCGGATCCGGCGCCTCGTGGGCCATCGCGGTCGTCCAGTTCTCCCAGTCGCGGTTCCAGATCACCATCGATAGGGGTGAGCCCAGCGTGGAGCCCAGGCGCAGGCCGGACATGATCTCCACCCGGTCGGACTCGATCTGCATCCGGCGTCCCCTACCGTAGCCTCCCTGTCGCCGGGTCAGCTCCGGGTCGATGTCCCGGGCGGAATCGAGGGGGACACCGGCAGGAAACCCCTCCAGCACGGCGACGAGGCCGCGTCCATGAGACTCTCCGGCGGTATGGAAGGAAATGTGATCCAGAGGCATGTGGGAGATGAACAGAGGTGTGCTTGAGTTTCGGGACCCGACACTGGCCGGATGTCCATAGATAGCGCAGGGCCCGGTTACGGGGAAGCCGCACGTACAATCGTGGGCGTGACGAGGATCAGGAGGTCACGCTGCGTCGTGGACTCGCGGCGCGTGCGGAAGAGCCGCCCCACGAGGGGCAGGTCCATCAACAGGGGGATGCCCGACCGCACTTCCCCCGTCTCGTCGACGGTCAGGCCTCCGATGACAACGGTCTCGCCGTCCCTCACGAGTACCCGCGACTCTGCCTTCTGCCGGCGGAAGATCAGGCCGACATCGGACGGGGCGAGGTCGGCCGAGGAACGTTCGGCCGCGAGGTCGAGCATGATCTCCCCGGCGTCGGTGATCCGGGGAGTGACCTCGAGGATCACCCCGGTCTCCTTGTAGTCCACCGTGGCCACGGGCACCGTGCTTCGGGTCCCCGCGGCCCCGTTGGCCTGGAGTTGCGCCCCGGCGTCGATCACCCTGACCGGAGTTTCCTCGCCGACAACGATTCTCGCAGTGCGGTTGTCCATCACTCGAACCGAGGGCTGCGCCTCCACATCCGTCAGCTGCGCCGCTTCCAGGGCATCGATGAAGCCCACCAGGGTGCTTCGCCCGATCACGAGTGAGGTGAGCAGCGACAGGGTTGGGTTCGCGACCCGGTTGGTCGCGTTGCCCAGGGCCGCGAGCGAGTGTCCGCCGAGCGAGACCACGTCGATCCCGGCTTCCGTCTGCCGCTCCCCGGCCGAGATGACCCCGTCCCCATCGGCGTCCACGATGCCGGGAACAAGGAGGTTGAGCTGGTTCCCCCGGGTGTCCTTGAGGTCGTATGTGATCCCGAACCCCGCGAGTCCCGAACGGTTGACGAAGATGATCTTGGCAGCGATATCCACCTGGCGGGCGCGTACATCGAGATCGCTCACGAGGCGGCGAGCCGACTCCACGACCCGCGGGATGTCGCTGACGACGAGCGCATTGCTCGCCGTGCTCACCGAAACGCGGCCGCGGTCGCTCAGGATGGCCGCGATCAGGTCCTGCAGCTCCAGGGCGTCTCCATAGCGCACGGTCAGGGCCTCGGTGACGGTGGGCAGCACGGCCTCGCATTCGAACGCGCGCCGCATGTCATGTACGAGGATGATGCCGCTTTCCTGTTCGTACGCGACGAGACCGTGAGCCCCGAGGAGCGCATCAAGGGCAACGTTCCACGGCTGCTCCCTTATCTCTGCCGACACAAGTCGGTCCAGACCGGTGCCGGGGACGATCGAGCGATCCGCGAACTCGGCAAAGGTGAAGAGCACCTCGCGGATCGGAGCCTCATCGAAGAACACCGAGATCGGCCGGCCGAGCTCCTCCGTGGAGAGCTCGGACAGCGGAACAGCCTGTCCGTCGACCTCCGCCACGGCACTCGCGCCCGTGCAAGCGAGCATCACAAGACGCATGAGCATGAGTGGGATCCGCCCCGGGTTCATGTCCCCGTTCTCCAGGTGGCTTGCGGAGTCTCGAGGATGCGCCTGGTGACTCCGCCGGGATCTGTAACGTCGACGACGACCCGCCGACTCAGTACCTCCACGATCCGCAGGGGCCCCAGTGTATCGCCCGGGCGCAGCCGATGCGTGGACGGTTCGAACGGGCCGGGTCCCACGGCACCGGAGCCGCCATCCGGGACCGTCCCGGTTCGAAGCACGACGAGGCTGTAGCGCGGAATCTCGTGGTGAATGATCCCCAGAACCTGGATAACGTCGAACGCACCGCCGTCCGTCCGAGCTTCCGCGCGAGGCTGAAACGGGTCTCGCCTCGCATACCCTTGATACGTGAACCTCTCACGCTCGAGCACCAGTTGTCCCGGGAGATTCGATCCGTCAACGCTGCTTTCGCGGTCCGGACGCACCTCCTTGGCATCAACCGTGACTCGTGCGCTCGGCGCGGCACACCCGCCGACAGCGATCAGGACCGCCAGGAGCCCGGACGCGCCATGTGCACGATTCCGGGGGATGGCCCCGCGCATTGCTGGTCTGGTCATGCGTCGTCTTCCTCCGATGTCGCGGTGGATTGTCGTGGTGAGTTGCCGTGCTCGGGCCTGGCTGCGTACGTCCTGATGCGCAGGTGCGCCGTCACGTTTCCGTCGTGCGGCTGAAGACCGTCCGGTCCTGTGGCCGCGGAGACGATCGTCACGACCTCCGGAACGAGGATTCGTTCCAGGGACGCGACGTCGGTAAGGAAGCTCGCGACCGCGTGATAGCTTCCCAGTATCTCCATCTCATAGCTCCAGTGATCGTAGAACGGGCCGTGCTGAATCGGCTGGGGACGCAGCCTGATGACCTCGATACCGGATCCGCCCTCGGCGGCGGAAAGCGACTCGAGTAGCGCGGATACCTGCCGGTCGGACGGCACAAGCGTCTCAAGGCGCTCGAGTTGCGTGAGATAGTGCGACACCCGTCGCTGCAGCAGCCCCTGTTCCGCCGCTTTGGCTTCGGCCTCTCCGTTGTCGGCTTCCAGGCGTCGGAGTCGGGCTTCCTGCGTCTCCAAATGCCGGGCACGGGGCGCGTGGACGTAGGTGTAGACAAAATAGACACCCGAAGCGCCCAGGAACGCGACAAGAACCGCGGTCTTTCTGACCCGGTCACGGGGAAGCCACGTCACCATGCGGCGGTATCGGCCAGTGAAACCAGTTCGATCAGTTCGGGATCGGGGGTCTCGTGCTCGGCCTCGAATACAAAGTGGTACAGCTCTTCGGCATCACCCGGTGGTGGCCGTTCAATCCGCTCCGAGCTGATGAGCCGAACGCCACGCACGAAGGGCGAGGCCTCCATTCGGTTCCAGAATCGGGTCAACGCAACGCCGCCTTGCGCTCTGCCCTCGATGTGCAGCCGGATCCCACCCTCGGGCGATGTCGCACGGGCCAGCCGCGTGAGCCAGGCTTCACGGGGCAGCGCGCCGGCGATCTCATCCATCAGGTGCGGCCAGGCGTAGCGCTGGGCATCCATTTCAAGGACGAGGTGCAGCCGTTCCGCTATGGAATCACGCCGCGCCTCCAGAACGTGGACGGCTTCGGCCGCCGCAGCGATCCGCAGTGAATCGCGGACGGCCGCCGCCACGCGTCCGGCAACCCCTGCCACATCCTGTCGCGTTGCCGTGAACAGGTTGCCAGCGGTGACCAGCGCCGCAAACAGCACAACTGTCGATCCGATCATCCACCCATCCCGTGGAAGGGCCTTCGTGAATCTCCATGGCGAGCCCTGTTCCGTGCGTGGGCGACGACCCCGGCGTTCTCCGAGCAGGTCGACTTCGATCACCGTTCTGCGCCTCCGTCCCAATCAGGTCGTCCGCAAGGCGAGACCGATGGCGAGCCCCAGCATCGGAGCCGCCTGATCGAGCGACCAGTGGGCCGCTACGCCTGGACGGATCAGGACGCGCTCACATGGGTTCGCCAGGCGCGTTTCCACCTTGACTCGCGTGGCCACGTAGTCCGCCAGACCCGGGATGCAAGCACCTCCCCCGCTCATGTAGACCCTTCCGATCCCCCTCCGCGGTGTGCGCGTGGTGATCACGGCCGACGCCCGCTCGACACCGGTCACCACATGTCCGGCCACCGTGTCCACGACACTCGCGAGTTCGGTGCCGTACTGTCGATGCCGAAGGGCCTGCTCGGCCTCCGAGCGCGTCAGGCCGCGCGCTCGCCGCAACCGTTCCAGGATCCATCCCAAGCCAAACGGAAGGCCCTTGGCGAAGACCGGCATTCCGTCGTCAAGGATGTTGACGCTGGTGACCTCGTGCCCGACGTTGACCAGCGTTGCCATTCCGTCCGCAGCCTCCGGGTGGTTATGCACCAGCATGTTGTGTAACGCCAGAGCTTCGACGTCTATCAGAGACACCCCCAGCCCCGCGCTGCCCAGCATCGCAACCCGGGCCTCGACCCGCTCCCGTTTTGCCGCCACCAGCAACACATCCGCGGATCCGTCGTCGGAGTCGGCTCCAAGTACGTGATAGTCGAGCTGGATCTCTCTGAGATCGAAGGGAACATGGTGTTCGGCTTCGCGACGTACCGCCTCGCCCTTGGGCGCTCCGGACGGGGACGGCATGCTCAGGATCTTCATGAACACATCGTGTCCGCCAAGGGCCGTGACGACTTCGGCTGTTCCGGTGGACAGCGTCTCACCGAGTTTCTGCACCAATGCGCCCAAGCGTCCCGGCCCGGTGACCTCGCCATCGGTCAAGGCACCCTCGGGAACCGGTGCGACGGCGACCTTGGTGAGTTCGGGTATGTCCCCTCCATGATCCACCTCTACGAGCTTGGCGAAGGCGCTTCCAATGTCGAGACCCACGGTCTTCCGCTTGCGTCTGAACACGGCCATGGTGCTATCTGGCCGCCGGAGGAACGGGACCTGCCCAGGAGCGGCCCGGCAACGGTATCGGACGTGCGAGCGTAATGGCCTGGCGGAGCGCGTTGTAGGCCGCGCAAGCGGATCCGTCGATCAAGGAACCGTCGCCAAGTACAACGGAGCCGCCCGCGCGTACAAGGCCCACGATGGTGGCGCCTTGCTCAAGGGCCACGTCTCCGGAAGCCAGGACCAATCCGATCCAGCTCGCTCCGGCCTCGAGGCGCAGCGTGCCCCGAACGGCCAGGATGCCGGCCTCTCGACCCGTCACAAGGAGGTCGCCCTGGCTGTGCACCAGACCGCGCCAGCATCCGTTGCATTCCGGTTGCCGGAACGCACCGCCGGACAGTGCATGGTCAGCGAGTTCCGCGAGCATCTGTTCCGAGAACCACCCCAGCCGCAAGTCGGCAAACCTCGCATCTGTTGCGGATCCCCATTCAGGCGGACTCGGCAGGGTCGCATAGGCCGTTGGGTGCGGCGCGAAGACGCCGCCGGGCGACGCAGCCAACTCGTCACACCCCTCGATCCCCCCGCGCGTGAACAAGATCGAGTCCGTACGGACACCGGACCCCACTCCCATCTCCAGCGAAGCCGCCTCCACCACCGCGCTGTGTGACCTCGTCCGGGCAACCGGATCCATCCACCATGCGACCCGGACCTCCCGCATTGGAACGCCACCGGCGATCTCGCCCTCCGCGATGAACAGATGGAACTCACGCGCAAGCCGGAGCTCGTGGACACGCCAGGCGCCCTGGTGCCCGAATGTCCCGGAGTCGAGCACCATGGAGGGGCCGCCAGTCTGTGTGCGGGGAGCTCCTCGTTTTTGCTGGAACAGGATGTCCAACCCCCCGCGAGCTCCGTTCCGGGCGGACAGAACCTTGCCCGCCATCGTCGCGGCACGCACCTGGCCCACAGATGCGGCTACCGCCGCCGAGGCAATCCCGGCCAGCACCAGTAGCGCCAGAAGCGCAAGGACAAGGGCGAACCCGTCCTGGCTGCAGGCGACTGTCTGCCCCGTTGCGCTGTCTTGCCTCATCTGCGCCCCCAGCTGTCCCACTGGAAGGAAGGCGGAATGGGACTTGGTCCCTCCCAGGTCAACCGGGTCGTCAGACCGCCGGTGGCCATGAAGGCGAATCTGGCCGAGTCGACGGCGATTCCCGTGCCCGTCAGCGGCTGCCATACCATGCCGCGCCGATACCGGAAGGCGCCGTCGGAAAAGCGGTAGGCGCCCCGTTCGAAGTAGATTCCTGCAAGGGGTCGATCGGCCGGAGGATCGAGTTGCCACACCTCGGTGGAGAAGCCGTCCACCTCCTGACAGTCGAGACGGCTCCGCCGCCCGGATCTCGCCAGCGCCGAGACGCTCCACTGCCCGTCTTCGGACAGTACCAGCACCGAGTCCTTGTCGGGGTCGGGCGCGCGGTAACCGGACACTGCCACGGCCCAGCCTTGCGAGATCTCCGTTGCACAGCTGAAGGCCATGCCTCGAAAAGCCCGGAGGTGCAATTCCTCGCCGTCGAGCATCCAGTCGAGGCCAGCCTGGCCGTATGCAATCTCTGTCGCCAGCACATGGTGGATCAGTCGCGTCTCGTCGAGGATTCTCGCACCGGTGACCACCTGGGTCGCTACGACGCTCTGGACCGCGGTGACCCACCAGCTCACCTGTACCACCATCAAGAGCAGTGTCCCCGCGACAATCGCTTCGGTCAGAGCGAAGCCCCGCCTCGTCCCGGACGCCCGTATCGTGCGCGGAATCACGTTCCCGACTCGTCGAGCCCGGTTCTAACGGCAAGATCGACGCGGATTCCATCCGGGAGAGCCACATGCTCAAAGCTCACCCAGCCCGGCGATTCCGGGTGCGTGGACACGCTCCAACGCAACACGCCAGCGCGGTGAGTGCGCTCTCCCGAGAGCTCGACCTGAACGCCATTCAGCATGACCGAATCCACGAAGCTATGGAGGTGTACCCGCGCCTCGTCCAGTGCGGTGGCGTGAACCAGAGTTCGAGCGGCCGTCGCCGTGAGTGACGCGACACCGGCCACACCAACACTGACGATGGCTATCGCAACCACCAGTTCCATCATCGAGACCCCCGAGGTGTTCATCGGCGAGACACCCGGCCAAGCGAGGACAGCACCAGCAGGCGCTCCTCCCCCGCCAGTCCGAAGCGCAGCGTCTGACTGGAGACCATGCCGACGCCCATGGGGCCGAAGCGGACGCGGGCCGTGGTTCGGCCCCGCGAAAGCCCGAGCGTCACACCTCCTTCGTCCAGGCTTGCGGCCGTTACCGTGTCACCGCCGGCGGCAATGACGATCCCGTGTGCAGGATCCGTCGCCAGCTCCACGGTCGCGCCTCCGTGGGCTACGGCGGCCCATCGCGCTTCGGCAAAGAGCCTCGCAGCCTCCTCCCGGGATCTTTGCAGGTAGAAAGACGTACGGAGCTTGCGTGCCGAGCCGAGTAGCGGAGGTGCCAGTGCGCCCAGAACAACCAGCAGCACGGCGATCTCAATGATCGAGTATCCGGATCGAGACCTGGGATTCCCCAGCGCTCTCGTGTTCGACATCGCGGCCCTTCCCCTCCGAGGCTCTGTGGCTCCCCTTGGCGAAACCATGATTCTTCCCTTCGACGTGGCGGCGGATCGACGACATCCAAGAACGCAGGCGAAATCGGGCGCTGGAATAGCGGAATCGGCCATAATTCCGGGACCCATCGATTCGACGAGAGGAGATGTCACTGTGTGCACACGACCTGACCCTCGGCTTCGGGACTGACCGAGCCGATCGTCGGCGCGCCGACGGATCCGTAGTAGATCGCGCAACCCCTGTCCTCTCCCAGTGCACTATGAGTCGCCGTCGCCGACCAGCCGGAAGCCGACGCCGCAGGGGTCACGGTCACCGCTTCCGAGGACACGAAGCCCAGGTCCGCCAATGAACCGGTGTACTGGTAATGGGTCGCGTAGTACAGCTCCTGCTGCGCTGCAAGATTCCGAATATCGGACTTCATCGCAGCGAAGTAGGCCTTTTCCCTGGTGGCCGAAAACTGCGGAATCGCGATTGCCGACAGGATGCCGATGATGACCAAGACGATCAACAGTTCTATCAGCGTAAAACCTTTTGTTTTCATAATTTGACAATCCTTTATTGATAATTCACATGAATATCTCGTCGTGATGCCGTCGTGGCGGCGTCAACCGGAAGGACCAGAGCACTCGGGGACGATGCGGTGAAGTATGGGTCCGAATCATGGGCGCAGGGATAGCGGAAACGGACTTCCTGCCCCGGCAGTCCCATGAACCGGGCCCCCGTGGCATTCGAGCGGCAAGGCATCCGCCACGGACTGCCGGACCGCTACTCCCCCGCGTCTTCCTCCAGCCAGGCGGGCCGCGGGGCTTCCCAGGGCCGCGCCTTCGGCCCCAGCAGATTGCACCGCAGAATGAACCAGATCGCGGAGACGCCGTCCTTCCAGCCGATCTTCTTGCCCTCCGCGTACGAGCGCCCATCGTAGCTGACCGGCATCTCGTGGATGCGGGCCCTGGCCTGGGCGAGCCTGGCCGTGATCTCGGGCTCTATCCCGAAGCGGTCGACGGTCAGGGGAAGCGACTGGAGAAGCTCCCTGCGGACCAGTTTCTGGCACGTCTCCATGTCGGTCAGGTTCAGATCGGTCAGGATGTTGCTGAGCAGCGTGAGCAGCCGATTGCCGACCATCTGCCGGAAGAACAGGACTCGGTGCGGTCTGCCCAGAACGCGGGACCCGTATACGGCATCGGCCCTGCCGTCCGCGATCGGACCCAACAGACGCGGAATCTCCCCGGGATCGTACTCCAGGTCCGCGTCCTGCACCGCCACGACGTCCCCGGTCGCGTGCCGGAAGCCCGTTCGCAATGCGGCCCCCTTGCCCCGGTTGCGGTCGTGGAGGACGAGATGGTCGATCAAACCGCTCTCGTGCAGTTGGGCCAGGAGCGGCCGGGTCCCGTCGCCTGAGCCGTCGTCGACCACGATCACCTCGCTGGCCACCGGCACCGACGCCACCCGCCGCAGCAGCTCCTCGACGGTCGCGCGTTCATTGTACACCGGGATCACGATCGATACCGTCATGCGCTCCAGCGCGCGCCGCGTTCGCTCGGACGGCAGCCGGTCAACCTGACTCAACGGTCCGAATCCACGTCACGGATCGAGACCACCGGCGTCGGGCAACTCAAGACGATCAGGGAAAGCCAGCCGAACCGGACCCGCCAGCGGCTACCTGGAACCGACCGGCACTTCCAGGGTCTGTCCGGCGTAGATACGCGTGCCCCGAAGCTTGTTTGCCGACTGCAACTGATCCACTGTCGTGCCGTACGCCTGCGCGATCGTCCAGAGCGAATCGCCCGACCGGACCTCATATCGAACGACGGACGGCATGGGGCCCTCATCGGCTACCAACGGCCCCGCGGCGGCTGCCAGACGGCGCTCCGCTTCGACACGCTCGACGTAGCGCGCATACTCGTGGGTATACACTGCGATGTGGTAGTGCGGAGGCCACCGCTCATAGGTCGCTTCCACCGCGCCCCGCTCCTCGAGGTGCAGCAGCACGTCTTCCAGCCACGCGCGGCACGGCCGGTGGTTGCTCCGGCGCAGATCGACGGCCATCCCGGTGGGATGGACCGACAGGGGCGACGAGTTGCGGGGCTGCCGGTCCAGGGAGCGCGTCGCGCTCGTCACGACCAGTACCTCGCCGCACGCGCTGCGATACTGGCGCGACAGCCGTTCCACGAAGGTCCGGACTTCCCCGCGCGCGTAGGGGAAGGACACCTCGTCGTCGATCACGTAGCTGTCGTTGCCTCGCAGCGGGACCAGGAGGCCCAGATCGATCAGGCGCTGTACGTGATCCGAATTCCTCGCAAAGGAGTAGTCGTAGTCGATGGCCCGCTGATGTTGCTCCTGCATCGACCGGAGCCCACCCCGCAGGCTCTGTGCCGCCAGGGGGCCGGAGAAGCTGATCGCGACAAGGGGCAAGACCGGCAAACACCGCCTCAGTCCCCCACAACCTCTCCGCCGGTGCCGTGACTGAGCCTTCAAGTACGCTTCCTCCTGTCGGAGTTCCGGGCTGAATCGCATCGCCGGCTCACTAACTCATAAACATATGTATTGGATTCGCCTTCGTCCACCCCCAGTCTTGTCCAACGGCAAATGAGCCTGAACGCGGGGCCGGTTTCCAGCGGGAAGTGAGCCTGAGGGCCGGGGCGAAGAGATCATTGGAGGATGATCGTGACACTTCGCACCGAACGACTTCGCACCCTCGAACAGGTCCGGGCCTTCCTGGACGGCAATGAACCGGCGGACTTCGAGCTCGCCGACCGCACCTCGGCCTACGCCTTCGTGCGCCGCACGCTGGTCCGCTTCGAGTACCACGGCCTCGGGAGGCCCGACAAGGGACTGGTGAAGCGGTTCATCGAGAAGGTGACGGGCTTCTCCCGCGCCCAGGTGACCCGCCTCGTCCGACAGCACCGCCGGACCGGAAGCATCCGCGATCACCGCCGCAAGCCCCCGGCCAACGCCTTCCAGCGCCGCTACACGCCCCACGACGCCGCCCTGCTCGCCGAGGTCGACGAAGCCTTCGGACAGCCCTCCGGACCCGCCACCAAGGTGGTCCTGCAACGCATGCACGAGGTCTACGGCGACGAACGCTTCGCGCGCCTCGCCTCAATCTCCAACGGCCACATCTACAACCTCCGCAAGACCCGCGCGTACCGGACCGGCCGCCTCACCTTCCGCAAGACCCGGCCCACCCCGGTCCCCATCGGGGTCCGCCGCAAGCCGCGGCCCGACGGCAAGCCCGGCCATCTCCGCGTCGACACCGTCCACCTCGGCGACCGCGAGAGGCGCAAGGGCATCTACCTCATCAACGTGGTCGACGAAGTCACGCAGTTCCAACACGTTGGAGCCGTGCCGCGCATCACCCACCACTTCCTCGTCCCGCGCCTCGAAGCCCTGCTGTCCGCCTTCCCCTTCGCCATCCACGCCTTCCACGCCGACAACGGCAGCGAATACGTCAACGGCCGCGTGGCCGCGCTGCTCAACCAGCTCCACGTCGGCGTCTTCACCAAGTCCCGGCCCCGCCACCCCAACGACAACGCGCTGGTCGAGACGAAGAACGGCAGCGTCGTCCGCAAGTGGCTCGGCCACGTCCACGTCCCCCACGCCCTCGTCCCCCGGGTCAACGCCTTCCTCCACGACCACCTCTGCCCGTTCCTCAACTTCCACCGGCCCTGCCTCTTCCCCACCGAAGTCGTCAGCCCCACCGGACGAGTCAGGCGGCGCTACCGGCAACAGGACGTGACCACGCCCCACGAGCGCTTCAAGGCCCTGCCCGGCGCCGAAGCCTTCCTCCGGCCCGGCGTCACCCTCGGCGCCCTCGACCAACTCGCCGCCGCAACCACCGACCTCGCCGCCGCCCAAGCCGTCCGCCGCGCCCGCGACGAACTCTTCCGAGCCATCGGAAAAGCCGGCAACTCCGCCGCGTGAACCGACTCGCGCCAACCGCTGGCTCGCCGGAGACCCTCCTGCTTCCCGGACATCCCCCGGCTCGCCGGTTGCCCCTCTCCCTCGTTCAGGGAGATAATGAAACTCCATCAACTGCCACCTGCTCCGGGCTCCGGCCTCACCTCTCGCGCCTCCCCCGGTTCAGGCTCATCTCCGTATTGGAAAAGACTCCCCCACACAGACGCTAGACGGCCGCGTATTTCTCCCCCACGACCGTCCAGTTGACCACGTTCCAGAAGGCCGCAACGTAGTCGGGGCGACGATTCTGGTAGTTCAGGTAGTAGGCGTGCTCCCACACGTCGACACCCAGAATCGGAGTCTTGCCCGCCATGACGGGTGTGTCCTGATTGGGGGTCGACACGACCTCGAGCAATCCTGACCCATCGGCCGCGAGCCACGCCCAACCGGAGCCGAAGCGCCCAACCGCCGCGGCCGCGAAGCGCCCCTTGAACTCCTCCAGGCTTCCGAAGGCCGCGTCGATGGCCGAGGCCAATGCACCGCTCGGCTCGCCAGCCCCCCCGGGGGTCATGAGCTTCCAGAACAGGGCGTGGTTCACGTAGCCGCCACCGTTGTTCCGGACTGCCGCACGGATCCCTTCGGGAATCGCGGACAGGTCGGCGACGAGCTCGTTGGCGGACTTGCCGTGAAGGGCCGGATGGGCGGCGAGGGCCGCGTTCAGGTTGGCGGTATAGGCGGCGTGGTGCTTCCCGTGATGGATCTCCATCGTACGGGCGTCGATATGCGGCTCGAGCGCATCGTGAGCGTAGTCCAGATCCGGAAGCTGAAAGGGGTAGGCCATCGTCGGCATCTCCTGGGCGTGGTTACTATTCGTGGCTGCACGCGGGTCCGCGCCCCACAGAGGCCGGACGGGCCCGCTCGGCTTCAGGGCGCAGTAGCGTGGAAGGTTGGAACGTGTCCAAAAGCAGGATGTCGCCGCAAGGTCCCAGGCGGATTCTTCTGGTGGACTGTGACATGTTCTTTGTTCAGGTGGCACGGCTGGAGGACCCGGAAGGCGCGGGCGCGGAGCCCCTTCTTCTGGTTGGTGGCCGGAGTAATCGCGGCGTCATCACTTCGGCCTCGTATGCGGCGCGCGAGTTCGGCGTTCGCTCGGGGATGCCCACCATGAGGGCGCTGCAACTCTGTCCGCAGGCGGTCGTGGTGCCGGTGCCCCGCGGGGCGTGCGTGGAGCGCAGCCGCGCCGTCAGAGCCGTGCTGCGAGACCTGTCCCCGGTGGTTCAGGCGGCGTCGATCGACGAATTCTACCTGGACCTCACGGGCACGGAGAGGATGCTGGGACGCGAGGACCTTGCCGTGACCGCGGATCGCATCCGCCAGACAGTGCGGGAAACGACGGGCATCGCCGTGTCGCTGGGAGGAGGCACGCAGCGTGTCGTGGCGAAGGTCGCCACGCGTCTGGCCAAACCCGACGGGGTGCATGTCGTGCCACCGGGTGAAGAGGCCGCTTTCATGGCACGTTTTCGCCTGTCCGATCTGCCGGGGATCGGGCCCGCGTTCCTGCGGCAGTTGAAGGCCAAGGGCCTGCACGCGGTGGCCGACGCGGCCGCCGTGGAACGCGAATGGCTCGCGCGGTGGTTCGGGCCGGCACGTGGCGCGTGGCTGTGGGAGCGGGTGCGAGGGATCGATGCCAGCGAGGTGGACGCCAGCGACCGTCGCAAGTCGATCAGTTCCGAACGGACCTTCTTCGCCGATATCGACGACGACGAGGAGCTGGAGCGCCGCCTCCTGAAACTGAGCGGCTCGGTCGGCAACCAGCTGCGCAGCCGCGAACTGCGGGCGCGGACCGTGACCGTCAAGATCCGCGACCAGGACTTCCGGACTCGCCAGGCAGGGAACACGATGCCGGGGGGTGTCGAGACCGACCGCGTGATCTTTGCCGCCGCCACGTCCCTGCTCCACCGGCTGCGGCACCGGAGAAGAACGGGAGTGCGGCTGCTGGGGATCGGTTTGTCCAACCTGGTTCGCCAGGCGCCTTCCACGCAGTTCGATCTCTTCGGCCAGGGTCCGGCACTGGAAACGGAACGCGACCGGACGATCGCACGTGCCGTCGACAAGGTCCGCGACCGCTACGGCCGCGACGCGCTCCAGCCGGCCCGCGTACTGGACCGGCCGGAGCGCTGAGCAGGGCCTGCCTCAAGCAGGGTCTACTTCGCCTCCCACGGCTTGCGCTCGAAGTAGTCGCGCGTCATCTCGACCACCTTGGGTGCAAGGAGGCCCAGCACGATCAGGTTCGGCCAGATCACGATCGCGAGGAATACGTCGCCGATGGCCCAGATCACACTCAGCGGCAGAACCGCGCCGACGAAGTGCATGATCACGAAGACGACCTTGTACGGGATCAGGGCGCGCGCGCCGAAGAGGTAATTGGCGCAGCGGTCGCCGTAATAGCTCCACGCGATCGCGGTCGAGATCCCGAAGAGCAGCACCGAGATCACCACGATGTAGTGTCCCCAGTCGCCGAGCGGCGCCAGCCCGCGGCGGAAGGCGGCCATGGTGAGCGGCGCCCCGCTCTCCACCGCCATGCCGTGAAGCGAGGTGTAGGTCTGGCCGTCGTCACCCGTGGCGATGCCCGACGCGGGATCGATCACGCCGCTGAAGGGCTGCGTCTGTGACTCGTCCACGTAAAGCACCGGCACGGGAACCTCGTGCCACGATATCTGCGGGTCGTCGGGTCCCGTGGCCGCGTGCTCACCGCCGTCGATCCGGATCGAAGCGTCCGGATTCATGTCGACGTAGCCGCCGTCCACCTGCACCGCCCGGTAGGAGAGGTCGCCGCCGCTCAGCGTAATCTCGGTCTCGAAACGGTCGTGCCAGACCCCGGTCATGATGATCAGCAGTCCCGTCATCGTGCAGATGATGATGGTGTCGATGAAGGGCTCCAGCAGCGCCACGACCCCCTCCGAAACCGGCTCCTCGGTCTTGGCCGCCGAATGCGCGATCGGCGCCGACCCCTGTCCGGCCTCATTGGAAAAGAGCCCCCGCCGGACCCCGTACATCAACGTCACCAGGAACGCGCCCACTCCCGTCCCCGCTACTCCGGCGGTCGGGTTGAAGGCCTCGCGGAAGATCAGCGCGAAGGTCGGCGCGACTTCGCCGATGTTCATGATGATCACGATCAGCGCCCCCACGACGTAGACGACCGCCATCACCGGCGCCAGCACCGAGGTCACCCGCCCGATCCGCGAGATCCCCCCCAGAATGACGGCTGCAACAACCCCGGACGTCACCAGTCCGCTGATCCAGGTCGGAATGTTGAACTGCGTCTCCAGGTTGTCGGCGACCGTGTTCGCCTGAACGCCGTTGCCCGTCAGGAAGGCCGTGATGCCGAGGAGGACGGCGAAGAAGATCGCCATCCACTTCCAGTTCGGCCCCAGTCCCCGTTCGATGTAATACATGGGCCCGCCGGACACGGTGCCCGCCCACTCCCCCTCGTCCTCGTGGACCCGGTACTTCTGCGCCAGCGTGACCTCGGAGTACTTGGTCGCCATCCCAAGCGCCGCGGTAACCCACATCCAGAAGAGCGCTCCCGGCCCGCCCCAGTGGATCGCCAGCGCCACACCCGCGATGTTGCCGATCCCGACCGTCGCCGACAGCGCCGTGGTGAGCGCCTGGAAGTGGGTCACGTCGCCCTCGTCGTCCGGGTCGTCGTATTTCCCCGAAGCAACCGCGATCCCGTGGCCCAGGCGGCGGACCTGCAGGACCCCCAGGCGAAGGGTGAGGTACATCCCGATCCCGAGCAGGATGATCACCATGAGAGGGACGTTCTCGCCTCCGACCGGGATGCCGATCTCGACGACGTACGTGGTCAGGAAATCGGTGATTCGCTGGATGAAGTCCATGACGGGGCGGGCTCCTTTCGTTTGTGTCGCGGCGACCCGGTCGACAGGGGCCGACGATGGCGCCGGGCAAACTAGGGCCGTCCCCGTCCCGGAAACAACCGCGCGGGCAATGTCGGACCTCCCGGTGATTCATCGACTCGCGGTGGCTGGCCCCGCCCCGCTTCCGCCCAACCGGACCCCGAAGCAACGGGGCCGGCCCGGCCTGCCGTCATCCCACAGCGGCGATCATGTCGAAGATCGGCAGGTACATGGCGACGATCATGCCTCCAACCACCGCGCCCAGCACCAGGATCATTGCCGGTTCGACCGCCGCGATAAGCGCTTCCAGCGCGCTGTCCACCTCCTGGTCGTAGAAATCGGCGATCCTCACCAGCATTTCATCCAGCCCGCCCGTCTGTTCTCCCACCTCGACCATGCGTATGACCATCGGCATGAACACGCCCGAGGCCTCGAGCGGGCCTGCAATCGTGTCTCCGCCGGCGATCGAGGCCCGCGACCTCATGACGGCGTCGTAGACCACCCTGTTCCCCGCGGCGCGCGCCGTAACCTCGAGCCCGGTGAGAATCGAGACGCCCGACGTAACCAGGGTGCCCAGGGTCCGCGTGAAGCGCGCCACCGCCGCCTTTCGGAGCAGCGTCCCAACGAACGGAGTAGACAGGGCAAGGCGGTCCAGAGCCAACCGCCCCCGCTCGGTGCGATACAGACGCCCGACCGCCCACACGGCGGCCGCGACAGCGGCGAGCAGCACCCACCAGTAGCTCTTCGCGATCTCCGATGCAGCGATCACGATGCGCGTGGGGAGCGGAAGGGGAACGCCGGCGGAGGCAAACATGGTTTGAAACGTCGGGACTACGAACACGAGCAGGATGACCATGGCCGGGATCGCCACCGCGAAGATCATCGCGGGATAGATCACGGCCGCCCGGATCTTCCGGCCGAGGGCGTGGTTCTTCTCCAGCGAATCGGAGAGCCGTCCAAGAATGGTGTCCAGCGCACCAGCCGTCTCTCCGGCCTCGACCATGCTCACCGCCAACTCCGGGAATACGCTGCTGTGCTGGCGCATGGCTCCGGCGAGCGTGTGCCCGGACTCGACCGCCGACACCATGGCGCGGATCACGCTGCGGAAGTAGCGGTGTCCAGTTTGGCGAGCAAGAAGATTCAGGGATTGAAGGAGTGGCAGTCCCGCACTGATCATGGTGGCGAACAGGCGGACGAATACCGCCACCTCGCGCGCTGACACGCGCCTCGAGCGTGTCACCCCCGGATCCCCCGTTCCTCGAATCCCTCCGGAGCGGGCTCTCCCACGAACCCGAGGAGCGCGGCAGGATCCGAACTGCTCCCGAGCGCGGTCTCCAGCCGGACTTCCCCGTTGAGATAGAGACGCGCAAGCGAATCGTTCATGGTCTGCATGCCGTGCTTTCTTCCGGCCTCCATGAGCGACCGGATCTGGTGCACCTTTTCGTCCCGGATCACGGCACGGATCGCGTCCGTACAGACCAGGACCTCGGTCGCCACCACCCTGCCGCTCCCCAGGGCGCGCGGAAGCAGTATCTGCGTCACGACCCCCTCCAGCACCGACGCAAGCTGTGTGCGCACCTGGTCCTGGCTGTGCGCCGGGAACGCGTCGACGACGCGGTTGACCGAGTCCGCGGCCGAGTTGGTATGCAGGGTCGCGAGGACCAGGTGGCCCGTCTCCGCGATGGTGAGCGCGGCGCTTATGGTTTCCGCATCCCTCATCTCCCCGATCAGGATCACGTCGGGATCCTGTCGCAGTGAGTATTTCAGGCCGGTCGCGAAGGACGGCGTGTCGACCCCGACCTCCCGCTGGTTTACGATGCAGCGCCGGTGTGGATGGAGGAACTCGATGGGGTCTTCGATCGTGATGATATGACCGCGTCGACGCCGATTGATCAGATCCACCATCGCCGCCAGCGTCGTTGACTTGCCGGATCCCGTCGGCCCGGTGACCAGTACAAGACCTCGTGGCCGCGTGGTAAGACGATTCATGATCGGTGGAAGACCCAGGTCCTCAAGCGACTCGACGCGATGAGGTATGTGTCTCAAGGCCAGCGCGGTCCTGCCGCGCTGCCGAAAGCAGTTGCCCCGGAATCGAGCCAGACCCGGAACGTCGAATGCGAAGTCCAGATCGTGCTCCTCCTGGAAACACCTGCGCTGTTCCGGAGTCAGCAAGGCGGCCGCCAGCCCGTCGATGTCCGTGTCGGTCAGGGCTGAAATGTCCTCGATTCCCGTCAGGCTCCCGTCTATTCGCAGGGTCGGCCGCTCGCCAACGGTGAGGTGGAGATCCGACGCGCCGCGGTCGATCATCTTCCGCAGCAGGCAATCCAACCCGGGAACCCCGTCCGGTTTCCCGGCGGTCATCTGACAGTCACCAGCGGAGCAACGCGGGCCAGCGTACTCGGTCCCACCCCACGCACCCTGACCAGTTCGGAGACGTCCGCGAAGCGGCCGTTCTCGTTGCGGAAGGCGATAATACGTTCGGCGGTCACCGGGCCGATTCCCGGAAGCGTCTGGAGTTCAGTAGCGGTCGCACGGTTGAGGTCGATGGACTTGGCGCCGGATGCCGGACGGTGTGTCCCCCCACCGGTCGAGCCGGCCGCACGACGCGATGCTTCCGGCCCGGCCCTGGCTACCTGGGGGCGGGATCCCGAGAACGCAACCCGCAGATGGGGCCTGAGCCGCTCCACCGACCTGGCACCCAGTCCGGGCACGCGCGCCAGATCCTCCAGGCGGGTAAAGGGACCATTCTCCTCGCGATCGTCCACGATGCGCATCGCAATGGACGCGCCCACTCCCGGCAGCCGGTCCAGCTCCTCTTCCGATGCCACATTGGGGTCGATCGTCCCTCCTGCGGCCAATGGCCGGCTTCGGCGGGCCTGCGTTTCCACCGCGGAGTCGCCCGCCGCTAGCAGGCTGTCCGCGATCGACGGCCGATCCGCAAGTGGCGCCTCCGCCGGCGCAGGCGCGAAGACCAGAAACCGCACCAGAGCCGCCCCGGCCAGGAGCAGGGCGGCACGAAGCATGCTCTTCTTTTCTCCTTCCGTCACCGTCGCCTTCCCGTGATGAGGTGCTTGCCGGACATCTGCCCGGATCACACGGTCGCCCCCTCTCCGGGGCGTTTCCATAGGCGGATGGGACAATCGGCACCCACCCCGCATGCAATCGGAGCGGCGTAACGCACGCCTTCAGTTCAGGAGGGGCGGCGAAGAAGGTCGGACGTTAGCAGAAAGCGCCCGAAGACGTTGAGTTGGAACTGGGTCGATCCCGCGCGCTGGCCGACGAAGGAGCGACGATCCAGGTAACGCAACCGGATGCCCAGCTGGAAGTCGCGCACGGTCGAGTCGAGCGCCAGTGCCACGTCCCGCTCCAGCTGATCGATGAACGCCACACACGGACTGTCGGGATTCGGTATGCGGCACTCGACCTCGTCTCCGTACCTGAAGCTCAGGGTCACACGCATCGGAGCACCCCTTTCGCGGAAAGCCTCCACCGGTGATCGCAGCAGGGCGGTCATCAGCAGGGAGTGCACGTCCGCCTCCCGCCTCGTGTCGCCGGTGGGATCCCGGCTGCTGCCGCGGTCCAGGCGGCCCTCGTAGCCCAGAGTCAGGCCGCGCGCGAAACCCAGCGTCAGCGCCAGGGGGATCTGGCGGTCCTCGCGGAAGCGGTCCTGCAGCGTCCCTGCGCCGAACGACAGGCTGCGGGTCACCTTCCTGTATCCCGAACTCAATGAGACGCGCTCCACGACCGTGGTCAGGAACCGAGGAATCCCGAGTTCACCGACCGTAGCGCGCACATCGGGCCAGACCCGTCTCAGATCTTCCCGGTCCGAGCGCGTATCGAGCGCTTCATTGAGGGCACGGTCGAACGACAGTCGGATCGACGTGGACCCCGGCAGCCTCAGCCCGCCCCGCACCGTAACGCGATCGCGCTCGCTGAGCGTTGAGGCCGTGTCAGCTCCGATGGCTAGAAAGTCGTCACGTCGACCCCACCCTAACTCATATATGGCACTAGGTCTTACGGGCTCTCGATTGAAACGTGACGTGAGGCCGTTGGAGTATGTGAAGGAAAGAGGATCGAAGGCTCGGGCCAATCGCCGCTCACCGGTATCTTCGCCTGATTCGTCCGCCACCATGCGCGCGGGATCGACGGACAGGCTTGCGATCAGATTCCGTTGTCCGTCCACATTCCGCAGCAGCACCAACGCCGAGTCGGCACCCATGCGGCGATTCTCGATCAGGTCGGCATTGCGCTCGGAGAGGTAGATCGTGGTCACCTGCACATTCGTCCTGGCCCAATCCGTCAGCCTCGGCTGATACACCAGCCGGGTTCGGAGATGACGGTTCACCTCCCATCCAAGGTCGACACCGGCCATGCTTCGGCGCTCCGCGGCAAGCAGCTTCCGCCTCTGGTCGTCGGTCGTCAAATCCTCCAGAGCCAGAAGGTCTCTTCCGCTGAGCAGGTCCGCCGACACGGCAAGCGACTCCACCGGACGAAACCCGATCCTCGCCGACGTGGTCACCAGTTCGCGAGGCGCGCGCGTGGCCACGGCCAGGGAGTCGTCGGGACTTCGAATGATCCTGTCGAAGCGCAGGGTGCTGAGGTCGCGGCTGAGCAGTTCGCCCGTGAACCCCAGGCTCTCGGGGGTCCACCGAAGGCGGGTGCCGGCGATCCTCTCCTCAAGGAACGATGGCAGAATCGCGCGCAGCGCCGCACCCAGCGGGCCGGGAAAAAGTGGGAGTTCGCGGCGCGCCGGAGTTGCGGAGTAGCCGACGAAGGCGTCCAGGCCTGAGCCTTCACTCTCCGTGGTTATGGTGCTCAAGGAAGTGCGCACCACCCCGGCGCGCACATCGAGCCCGTCCAGCAGTGCATCCCACGGACCGCCCCCTTCCCGGCTCCTGCGGCGCAGCGATATGTCCATCCGTGAACGGCTGAAGCCCGGCTGGCGCAGCCCCTCCAGCCGGTCTGCACGGACATCGCTGCGTCCCAGGAAGATGGGAGCCTGCTCCTCCTGCTCGTGGGTGAACGAGAGCGGCGCTTCCAGACCCCAGGACTCCGGGGCGAAGCGCGCCAGCTGCATCGTGGCCTGAACGTCGATGGTACGGTCGTTCTGGAAGGTCGGCGCGGCCTGGAGCTGGCGAAAATACCCGCCCCTTTGCCGGAAGGAGGCACGGGACTCCAGGAACTCGCCCCCGCGCACCTCGGCATCGATGGCAGACACGAGCCCCCCGTCCCGGATTCCGTTCGCGAGACGAAGCTCGTCGACCCACACATCGCCGGAGATCGGCACGCCGGACCGGTTCATCACACCCAGGCTGATCTCACGTACCGAAGCGAGGTTGGGAGCGCGGCCCCTGTCCTGCAACACCACCGCGTAGGTGGAATCCGCCGACCACAACTCCAGCGGTGGATCACCCGGCAGTCTCGGCTCCAGGATGAGCCGCTCCTCGGCCTGCCGCCGCAGCGTGAGCCATTCGTCGAAGCGGATCACCAACTCGGGCAGCCAGTCTTCCTCGGCGGCCGTTCCCGGTGAGCCGGCGGGGTCCAGACGCGTGCGGTACAGGTAGAAGTTGCCGTCGTCGGTCCCGAACTTGACGAAGAAATGGACGGGCAACTGCAGTCCGAAGTCGCCTCTGGCGGCGACAGCCCACAGGCGGGCCTCCCGGTAGGACAGGAAGTCGCGAGGTCGTTGCGGGAACCGGTTGTACACCTCGACCCGGTCGCCGGGGAAGAGGTCCGAGAAGCTCACGGAAAGGGAGCGTTCATTGAACTCGACGCCCTGGCCTCCGAATGCGATAGTGGGGTCGTCGAGCTGTTCGATGACCCCGGGCGGAGACGTGTACGCGTCCCCCACCGTGAGCTTCGAGACGGGACCCACCTCGACGCGTCCGTGAACCGACGCGGTGTCGCCGCCGATCCCGGTGAGGACGCCCGTCAGAGATCGCTTGATCCAGGTCGATCCCACGATCCCCATGCGGGCCAGAACGACGGAATCACGGCGCTTGCCGGCAACGGTAACCCGGAGGTGGCGCACCGCGCGCAACTCCGCGTCGGTGATCGCTCCGCCCACGTCGACTCCGGCAGGATGGCGCAGAGGAACCCGGTAGAGCCGGAAGGCGGTGCCGGTCTCATCCCTGTCCCGAACCAGATAGGGCGAGGACCCGTCCAGCGAGACCACGAAGCGCCGATAGCGCTCCAGCGTGTCGAGGTTGCCGTCCTCGTCCAGGTCCTCCGTATCCGGCCGGCCGTTGCCCCGCGTGCAGTTCGCATTCGGATCACCCAGCCGATAGACCCTCCCTCGCTCGGCAAAGCAATCCTCGACCCAGACACCCCTCCCGTCGGCAAGCTTCCCCCACACCTCGCCCCGCCGGGGATCGGCCTCCTGATCGAGGATGCCCTGTCCCCATGGCACGTGCACGATCGGCTTGACTCCGTTCACTGCGCCAACCGTGTCGACGAAGAACGCGTCTTCGCTCACGATGCCCAGATCGAGCACGAGATGAAGGAAATCACCGTCCCGGGCGTAGAATTCAATGAAGTCGCTCTTGGTCAGATCGGTGCCCGTGGGACTCAGCACCGTCGTTATCGATGCCCATCCCCCGGGGCCCTCCTCGTCGCCGCTCTCGGGCTGGAAACGCACGAACAGACCCGGTTCGCGGATCGCGCTTCCCGTGATCCGGATCTGGCGGTCGATGTCGGCGCTGGGGTTGAAGCCCTGGAAGACCCCCAGGCTGTCTCCGCCCGCGCCCTCGTCGATCCAGGTGTGCTGCCAGGTCAGCGCGGCCACCGTTTCCGGCGACAGGATCGGCGGCAGTGCATCTTCCGCGCCATCGCGAACCGTCGGACGGCTGCCACGACGCCACTCCTGACTCTGCACGGACAGCGGCCGGGCGTTCACTCCGTCGTAGTCGTCCACGTACACGGCGCCCTGCGTGTTCGGATTCGGCAGCGACGCCGCCGTCTCTCCCGAGAGGTGCACGGACGACTGCGACCCTGCATCGAGGCCGGGAATCGCATTCAGCACGCGGGTCAGCATCGGTGCGTCCAGGTTTACGGAAGCGTTCACACCCCCGAGCCCGACCGCCCCGGCCTCCACCCCCAGCTGCGGACGCCTGACCAGCTCGTCCTCGCTCTGGTACAGGCCCACCAGATTGACCGCCCCGTAATCGCCCAGATCGTAGCGCGCATTGACCCCGAAGACCGAGGTGGGCGCCACCTGGAAGAAGCTGCGCTGTTCCCAGGACACCTCCAGCACGCGACCCGGGTTGGCGGCCAGGAGCGCGTCCGGGTTCACCAGGGTCAGCTGTCCGACATCGTAGTCGATCACGTAGTCGACGTCCCGCAGCAGGGGACGCTCGCCAAGGGTCACCCGCTCCGTGTCCTCACGGATGCCGACGGCTCCCAGGGCGAACGAAGACAGCAACCCTTCACCCGTGACCTCGTAGGACAGGTTCAGCCGGAACACCCCCCCGTTTTCACGCTCGAACGGATCGGGATCCCGGTAGATGCGTTCGTTGCGGTTGGCCCCGAGAATCCGTGCGACCTCCGTTGAATCGATCGCCAGACTTCGCAGCGGGGGCGGTCTCGCGAACGGTTCGAGCGTGGGAAACACGATGAAGGTCCCGGATACGGGTGGCTGGTCCTCGAACGAGTCGAGCGCGGGCCGGTAGATCTGGGACTGGTCGAGGCGGTCCTTCGGCGATTCCTCGTCCAGTCCGAAAAGGCGCAGCCATGTCAGATCGTCACCGTTCGGGCGGCGTGCAAACGTGCGGCCGGCGCTTTCTTCCCCGAGCGACACGGTCAGGTCGACTGATCCGGGATCGACGTCACCGGAAGACGACACCCGATAGACCTGGTGCATCTCGTTGCGCCATGTGGGCCTGCCGGGCTGGTGCTGTGCCGACGAAGCCTTCAGGAGTCGCAGCCGGGGCCGCCCGCCGGCACGATAGATGCGTTCGGGATTGTAGGTGCCGATCGTGTCTCCGGCCGCCGTTACATACGTCACGGCCAGGATCTCTCCCGGACTGAGGGGAGACCGCAGCGCCAGCCACAGCCCGCTCGGATGGACGACGTAGTCCTGACCCGGTTGCAGGTACCGAAACCAGGCCGACTCGGCAATCGTGTCGGCTCCGAGCCCGGCGTGGGCATCTGCCTGGATGTAGCCCTCCACCTGCTGGCGCGCGTAGAGATCGATTTCGGAGCGGTACAGCTGGATGGGGTCGTTCCCCGGCGCCACCTCCGGCGGAGCGTCGGCCGGCGTCAGGGCGAGTGCGTCCACGTGGGGGAATTCCCGGAACCGCACGGGGTCGAAGAGGAAGAAGAACTGCCCGTCCACGTAATCGGCATCGTCGATGACGAGCGTGTCGGTTCGGGAAAAGCCCCTGCCAGACCCTTCCAGGCGGAATCGTCTCGAGGTCACCTCGCCGCTCTGTTGCGCCCACACCGACTGGATGTCCACGGGACCCGCCTGCAATGCCGCCTGAAAGCCGAAGTTGCCCGCGGGCACGCCTTCGCGCAGGAAACGCGATGGAGGCAGATCCAGCCGCACATCCCCCACCTCGAACCGCTGGAGCACCTCGCCGGGAAGGCCCTGGTAGTGAATGTTCACCCGGTTCGCCCCCTGAAACTCGCGGGTCTGATCGTAGTCGACGTCGACGAGGATGCGATCGGTGATCGTACCGTCGGCGCTCGCGGCGAACTGGATGTCCGGGTTGAGCTTCGGCAGCGTGGGAAGCTCGCAGGTCACCTGCACGGTTTCGTCGCAGGGACGGAACTGCGTCCAGTCGCCCCCGAACTGGCCGCTCCCGCGCAATGAGAAGCCCAGATCGGCGAATTCGTTCTGGAACCGAACGGGATCCATGACGCGCCCTCCGGGCAACGAGCGCGGCAGTGGCGGCGGAATATCCGCGTATCCGATCGTGCGCCCGAGCGTACCCAGCCGCGCCAGCGGTTCCTGATCCCAGTCGGGCCGCCCGGGCAGACGCAGCGATACCGTCGCCCCGGGCGCGCCGAGAGGAATCGGCGCGGGAGCGGTCAGCGCCCCGCCGAAGCGCGCGACCGGGACGCGTGCAAGACCCAGCCTCACCGTGGGCGGCTCCGGCGTGGGCGGTGACAGCAGGGATTGAAGGGGTTGGCGCAACTGCGGGATGATCCACAGGAGAGTATCCGCGCGAGGCGGCCCGCGGTCCTGCTGGGCGGCGGCTCCGCCCATCGGCGCCAGCAGCAGCCCGATGGCCGCTGCCGATGCCCAGCCGCGGCCTCGGCCGGCGCGGGCCGGCGGCGCCCCACGGGTCTTCCCGGGCATCCCGCGTGGCTCACGCGCGCGACGCCGGGAATTCCCGCCGGATCGGTTACATTTCATGGTTCAGGCCGTTGAGACCCACGGATCGCCGGCGAGCGGAACAACCAACCGGAGGTCGACGGGCGTCCAAGGGGCGCCCATCGAAGGAAGCGGCTTCAAAGCTCGAGTCCAGCCGACCATGACCATTCTGACGCGCTACCTGATTCGCTCACACCTGGTTCCGCTCCTGTTCACCTTCAGCCTTGTGACGGGCCTGCTGTATCTGAACACGGTGACCCGGTTGCTGGAGGACCTGGTCGGAAAGGGGCTGCCGACCGAGATCATCCTCGAGGCCCTCATCCTGTCGTTCCCGCACACGGTGGCCCTGAGCCTTCCCATAGCCGTCCTCCCGGCAGTTCTGTATACGTTCAGCGAGTTGGCGTCCGCGAGCGAGATCGTCGCGATGTCCGCCAGCGGTGTGCGGCCTCGCAAGCTGTTCATTCCGGTACTTCTCCTCGGTACGGTCCTGGCCGGCATCACCTACACATTCAACGACTTCGTGCTGCCGGAGGCGAACCATCGGCTCAAGAACCTCCGCAATTCCATCCGCCAGAAGAGTCCCACCTTCCAACTCCGCGAGCGCGTGGTCAACCTCATCGAAGGGGAGAATGGGCTGGGTCCCTACTTTCTGAGGGTGGACGAAATCGACCCGGTGTCGGCCGAACTCACCGACGTCGTCATCTATGATATGAGTCAGCAGGGGATCCGGCGCACAACCTATGCCACGCGCGGCAAGATGGATCTCAACAGCACATTCACGGACCTTCACCTGCGGCTCCACGATGGCCAGGTGTACGAGGTGGGCAACAGGGAGATCGGAGCCTTTCAGCGGACGGGCTTCGAGGAACAGTTGTACGTGCTGCGTGGCGTCGGGGATGTGTTCCAGGACATGGGCGGCGACCAGCGCACCGACCGCGAGATGTCCATCGCGCTCCTGCGCGACTCCGCCCAGGCCAAGCGCCTCGCTCTGGACTCGATCCGGCAGGACTCCCGCAGGCACTCGCTAGGGGCAGTGGAGCGAGCCCTGGGAACGGGTCCGGCCGCCGACTCCGCCCGGGGCGACAGCTTCGTCCTCGCCAAGTCGTTGCAGGGAGGCGAGGGCGGCATGATCCCCTCCGACAACCTCTCCCGAACGGTCGCGCTGACCGCACGCACGCACACGGCCCGCACGACCGCGCTGCGCAAGCGGGCAAGCCAGTACGGCGTCGAGATCCACAAGAAACTGGTCATCGCCAGCGCGTGCATCATCTTCGTCCTGATCGGCATGCCCGTCGGCATCCGCTTCCCCCGCGGCGGGATCAGCATGGTGATCGTCGTGTCCGCCACGGTCATCGGCGTCTACCAGTACGGCTTGACGACGGGCGAGGACTGGGCGGACCGGGACCTCGCCGCGCCTTTCTGGACCATGTGGGCCCCCAACCTGGTCTTCCTGGCGATCGGGGCGCTCATGGTCTCCCGCATGGGCAAATGGATCGCGTCTTCTCGCGACAGCGGCTGGCGTGACCTCTGGCTGTCCGCAAGACGGGCGGTCCGGACCGTGCTCCGGCGTTCGAGAGGGCCCGCCTGATGCGCATCCTGGACCGCATGGTGGCCCTGACGTTCATGTGGCTGTTCGCCGTATTCGCCCTGAGCGTCCCCATCCTCTTCGTTCTCGGCGACCTCTCCGAGCAGCAGGGACGATTCCTGGACCGCGGGCTGACAGTCGTGGACATCGCGCACGGCTATCTGTACATGTATCCCCACTTCATGCTCTGGTCGGCACCAGTCGCCGCGCTCATCGCCGCGGTCTTCACGGTGCATTCCATGACCGTCCACCGCGAGATCCAGGCGGCGAAGGCCGGGGGCATCTCCTTTCATCGGCTCATCGCCCCGATCTGGCCGGTGGGCGCGGTTCTGACGGGTGCGGCCTTCTTCCTGGGCGCGATCGTTCCCGGATCGAACCGCAGGGCCGCCGAGATCTTCGGGGAACGCGAACTGCGCAGGGAGTGGCGCCACGACTTCGTCTATCAGACCGAGTCCGACGAAACTCTGAGCGTCCAGCAGTTGTTCACCACGACGAACTCGATGGACGGGGTCCTCGTCGAGAGTATCGACGCCGACGGCTCTCTGCGGCACGTCTGGGCGGATCAGGCATACTTCGCCGAGGACAGCTGGACCCTGCACCAGGGCTACCTGCGGGTGATCCATCCCGAGGGCCGGGAGACCTCGTACTCGTTCGACCGGTACAGGCCCATGAGGCTTACCGTGTCGCCGGAGGAGCTGCTCGACGACCCCCCCGACGAAGAGGAGATGAGCTATCGGGAACTCGGGCGGAGAGCCGCGGCCGTGCACCGCTCGGGGGGAGACCCGGGCGAGCTCCTTGTCAAGAAGGAGCAGAAGCTCGCGATTCCGGCGGCCCTGCTGGTCATCATCATCTTCGGCGCCCCCCTTGCGACCACCGTCGAAAAGGGCGGGCCCGCCGTCGGCGTTGGCGTCTCGCTCGGCTCCACGCTCCTGTACATTCTCCTGATGAGGCTCTTCGGAGCCATCGGGGCCACAGGAGGACTGTCTCCGCTCTGGGCGGCCTGGTCACCCAACATCCTTTTTCTGTCGGTCGGGATCATTCTGCTGATTCGAGTGCGCACGTAGGAAAGCCGTCGTCAGCTCTCCGGTGCAAACCTCTTCGACCGGGCCTCGCAGGCGCACCGTCCAGTCCGCGCCAAGTTCCACGTCCATGCTTCCACCCTCCATCAGAACGATCGTGCGTCCGCCGGGTACGAGCCCGGACTTCACCGCGGCGGCAACTGCCGCGCACGCCGAGGTCCCGGACGCGGACGTCGCCCCCACACCCCGCTCCCAGATCCGGATCGCGATCCTGCCGCCGACGGGCAACTCGGCAAACTGGACGTTGGTGCCATGGGGAAACGCCGGATGCGCGCCGATCAGCGGCCCGTAGTGCTCGACCTCACGCCGGCTCCAGCCCTCGCGCATCGCAACCGCGTGGGGATTGCCGACGGACACCGGCATCACCTCGACGACCGCGTCTTCGCCATCGGGTGCGGACAGCCGCAGCGGGACCGTGCCTCCGTCCTTCAATCCCCCGGAAGCCAGGAAGGGGGGACCGTCGGGAAACTCCACCCGGCCCATGTCCGCGCTAACGTCCCAGACGCCCTCCCCATCGGGACCCGACACCTCCAGCCACACCTCGTCTCCGGCGACCTCAACCGGAAACCGTTCGGCGCCCCTTCGTCCCACGCGTGTCAGATACACCCCCGCGATGCGGAGTCCATTGCCGCTGCGCTCGAACTCCCGTCCGTCGGGATTGAACATGCGCAACATCGCCGGCGAACCCGCCCGCCCATTCTCCACCACCACAAGACCATCGGCTCCGGGACCGCGGTGGGGGTGACAGATTCGCCGGATCAGAAGCGGCGTGAGCAGCGGGCCGTCCCCCTGCTCAAACACCAGGTAGTCGTTCCCGTGGCCGTGCGCCTTGAAGAAGCGCGGCAGGACGTGAATGGCCTCATGCAACTTTTCGGAGTCTCCTCTCGTCAAGCACCGTGACCGGCGGTTCGGATGCCGAACGGCACCGGGCCAAAGGCAATAAACGCAAGAGCATTTGAGCTGGGCCCGGGAGGGGTCGGCACGGGGGAGGGGATAAAATGGGACTGTGTGGCGTGGTGGAGAAGGGGATGCGGGGGTGTTGGGGTGCAGTGGCGGTCGTGGCGGCGGCGTCGGTGGTGGCACCGGCGGCCCTCCCGGGCCAGAGTATCGAGAGCGGGAAGTCGGAATCGGGGACCGGCGGGCGAGCGACCCCGCCCGCGCTCCAGGCACAACGAATCAGCGGCCCGGTGCCGGTGATCGACGGATTGCTCGACGAGGCGGACTGGGGGACGGCGATGGTTGCCGGAGATTTCGTGGTCTTCGAGCCGAACGAAGGGATGCCGCCATCGCAGAATACCGAGGCCCGGGTGCTCTACGGCGCCGAGGCCATCTACGTGGGAATCCGCGCTTTCGACGTTGCCCCGGATTCGATCGTCACGCGCCTGGCACGGCGCGACGAGCGACCCCATTCGGACTGGGTGGACGTGGTGATCGACAGCTACCACGACAAGCGGACGGCATTCCGCTTCGGCGTCAATCCGGCCGGCGTGAAGAACGATTCCTACATGTTCGACGACACCAACGAGGACGACTCCTGGGATGCCGTTTGGGACGTGGCCACACGGACAGACGACCAGGGGTGGACGGCCGAGTTCCGCATCCCCTATTCGCAGCTGCGCTTCGATGGTGCGGCGCAGCAGACCTGGGGGATCAACTTCGCCCGCTTCATCGCACGGCACCTGGAGCGCAGTCTCTGGGCCCCGATCTCGCGGGGCGACGGAGCGCTCGTCTCGCGGTTCGGCGATCTCGTGGGATTGCGCGACCTCGCGCCCCCGACCCGGCTCGAGGTCCTGCCCTACTCGCTCGTGCGAATGGAGAGCGCCCCAGGCAGCGCCGCCGACCCCTTTCACGATCCCTCCGACTTCTCTTCGACCGTGGGGGCCGACGTCAAGTACGGCCTCACCACCGACCTCACCCTGGACGTCACCATCAACCCCGACTTCGGACAGGTGGAGGCCGATCCGGCGCAGGTCAACCTGACGGCGTTCGAGACCTTCTTTCCAGAGCGCCGTCCGTTTTTCGTGGAGGGCTCCGGCATCTTCTCCTTCCGGTTCTCCGAGGGAGACGGGGACATGGCCAGCGAGGGTCTCTTCTACTCCCGGCGCATCGGCCGGTCACCGCAGGGACGCGTTCAGTCGTCCGGCTACTTCGACGCCCCCGACAGGACTCGCATCCTCGGAGCGATGAAGCTGTCGGGCAAGACCCGCTCCGGCTGGTCGATCGGCGTCCTGCACGCGCTCACGGGACAGGAGGAGGCGCTCCTCGCCAACGACGGCGGCGCGACCAGCGACCAGGTGGTCGAGCCACGCGGCCAGTACGGCATGGCCCGGGCAAGCAGGGACTTCCGCGAGGGCAAGAGCGCCCTGGGAGTGATCTCCACGTGGACGCGCCGGGATCCGGCCGCGGCAGGTGCGCTCAGTCTGCACAGCGGCGCCTATACGGGGGGGATCGACGCCCGCCACCGCTTCGGCAACGATCGATTCATCGTCTCCGGCTATCTGCTCGGCTCCACCGTCCGAGGCTCGGCCGATGCGATCGCCCGCACCCAGCGCTCCCCTGCCCGCTACTTCCAGCGCCCCGACGCGGCACACGTCGAGTACGACCCGACTCGCACGTCGCTGGGCGGCTGGGCGGGTTCGGCGACCCTGGCCAAGATCTCCGGGGGCTACTGGCGCTTCGCGACCGGAGCAATGGCCCGTTCGCCCGGCTTCGACTCCAACGATCTCGGCTTCATGCGGGAAGGGGACTTCGTGGCCCCCTTCGTCTGGGTCGGCTACCAGCACTTCCGGCCGACCGAACACCTCCAGCGCTGGAACGTCAACTTCAACGCCTGGACGCCCTACAGCTTCGGGGGAGAAGCCTATTCCAAGGGCGCGAACGTGAGCGGCAGTGCCACCCTCAACAACTTCTGGGGCGGCTACTTCGGCGTCATGAGGCAGTCGGAGGGCCTGTCGAACACGATGTTGCGCGGTGGACCGATGCTGCTGCGGGATCATTCGTGGGGAGGGTGGTACGGGTTCTGGTCGGATTCCCGCAAGCCGTTGCAAATCGATGTCGGCAACAACTGGCAGGTCCGTCCGGAGAGCGGATCCTGGTCCTACGGAGCCGACGCGAGCCTGCGCTGGCGGCCGTCGCCGCGCGCGACCATAAGCGCGGGTCCATTCGTCAACTGGCGAAAGGAAGACCTCCAGTGGGTCGGGCGTTTCGGTGCGGAGGTCCCCAACTACATCTTCGCCGAGCTGTCGCAGACGACGGCCGGCATCACCGCGCGGGCCGACTGGACCTTCTCGCCCAACCTGTCGCTCCAGGTGTACGCGCAACCCTTCGTTTCGGCGGCCAACTATGGCTCGTTCAAGCGCATCACGGACTCGCGCGCGACTGCCTACGCGGACCGTTTCGCCCATATGGGAACCGTGGACGGGGGCGACGGAAACCTCCTGGCCGACATTGACGGTGACGGCGCGGCCGACACCTTCCGCAACCCGGACTTCAACTTCAAGCAGTTCCGCTCCAACGTAGTGCTGCGCTGGGAGTACCAGCCCGGTTCCGCGCTCTTCCTGGTGTGGTCGCAAGGGAGGAATCACTACGCCCAGACCGGCGATTTCTCCTTCCGTGACGACCTGGGCACCCTTCTCGGCGAGCCCGGTCAGGACGTACTCATGCTCAAGCTGAGCTACTGGCTCGGATAGTCGGCGGGGACACCGCCGCGCCGCTCCGGCGGCCGGCGAAGAGGAGGCCGAAGTGGGTGCGTGTGGGCGCCCGCTTCGGCCTCCGCCCGCTTTCGGGACCTCCGTTGTGCCTGAGGGGCGTGCATGGCATCTTCCGGTGGAATCGACCCGATTTGTCCACCAGCCGCGAGGACTGCCACGCCCCCCCTGCCCCGCTTCGCCGCGGTCGTCAAGGACGACTGCGAGACCTGCCATCTCGTCGCCCCGGAGCTCGCACGGATCGCGGCGGCGGGCCACCCGCTCGACGTGTATTGGCAGGACGACGACGCCTTCCTCCCCGACTCCGTCGCAACGGTGGACGACCGCGATCTGGAACATTCGTTCCGCCTGGATGTCGTGACCGTCCCCACGCTGATACGGCTGGAGCGTCAACAGGAGACGGGACGCACGGAGGGATGGAGCGCGGCCGACTGGCGCGCCCTGACCGGCCTGGAGGGGCTCGGCGAGGATCTTCCCGCCCATCGGCCCGGCTGCGGCTCCCGCTCGGTCGAACCGGGCGTCGCGGAGGTGCTGCGGGCGCGCTACGGCGAGACCGGGATCCGTGCGCGCGAAGTCGTTCTCGGCGATACGGCCGACCCGGCCGAGGCGTGCTTCGACCGCGGCTGGACCGACGGGCTCCCCGTCGTGCCGCCAACCCCCGAACGCATCCTGCGCATGCTCGCGGGGACGAGACGGGATCCGCACGAGATCGTCGGCCGCATTCCGCCGGACATGGCGCCGTGCACCTTGGAGAAAGTGGCGATCAACGCGGTCATGGCCGGCTGCAAGCCCGAGTACCTTCCGGTCGTCCTGACCGCTCTCGAGGCCGCGCTGGATCCGCGGTTCACGCTCCACGGGGTTACCTGCAGCACCTGCTTCTCCAGTCCCGTCGTCATCGTCAACGGTCCGGTCGCGAAGCGCCTGGGCATGAACTCGGGCATGAACGCCCTCGGCCAGGGCAACCGCGCCAACGCGACGATCGGCCGCGCACTCAACCTGGTGGTCCGCAACGTCGGTGGCGGACGGCCGGGCGAGATCGATCGCGCCACCCTGGGGACGCCCGGCAAGTACACGTTCTGCTTCGCCGAGGACGAGTCGGATGACGGCTGGACTCCCCTGGCCGAGGCGCGAGGCATTGCTCCCGGTTCGAGCGCCGTCACCGTGTTCGCCGGAGACGGCGTCCAGGGCGTATGGGACCAGAAGGCGCGCACCCCCGCCGAACTGACCAGATCCCTCGCCATGGCGCTGAGCGCGGTGGGGCATCCGAAGCTGTGCGAATGGGTGCAGGCGATCCTCGTGCTGTCCCCCGAGCACTACGCCATCTACAGCAGAGCCGGATGGGACCGCGACCGGATCACGGCCGGCCTCCAGGCAGCGCTGTCCCGCCCGCGTGCCGAGGTCGTGGCCGGCGCGGGCGGCATCGCGGAAGGAATGCCGCCTGCGCGCCGAGGCGAACAGGTGCCCAAGTTTCATCCGGACGGCCTCCTTCTGGTCCGCGCCGGCGGGCCGGCCGGATTGATGTCGGCCATCCTGTCGGGCTGGCCGGGAGGACGCGACTACGAAGAGTCCCACCCCATCACGCGAGAGATCAGGGAATGAACAACCCCGAAACCCGTCTGCACGACCCCACGTCCGAATCCGCTCCTGCCATCCGTCCCCGCCTCCCTTCCCCACGCTCGCTGGCGGGTAGAACCGTGGCACTGTTCGACATCGGCAAGACCCGCTCGGACGAATTCCTGGACTGCCTCGAAGCGCGGTTCCGGACGCTGGACATCGCCACCGGGCGCTTCGCCAAGCCGACCAACGCCAAACCGGCCGCCCCGCCGACTCTGGACGCGATCGCAGCGGGCGCGGATGCGGTGGTCGTGGCGCTCGCCGACTGAGGCTCCTGCGTATCATGCGGTCTGCATGACATCAGGATGCTGGAAGATCGCGGTGTTCCCGGCCTCCTCGTCGCCACAACGGCCTTCGAGGATGCGGCGGCGCATCAGGCGCGCTCTCTCGGCTTCGATCCCGCCGTCGTCTGGGTGGCGCACCCCGTACAGAACCGGAGTCCGGAAGAGCTGGACGCCCTGGCCGCCATGGCCCTGCCGGGCGTGCTGCGGCACCTGACCTCGGACGGCGAGGACGGTCCTTGAGCCGGGCGCCAGCCCGCGACCCGCGCCTGATCCCTCGCGGCTACCCGGGAGCCGTCGTCATCAGGAGTACCACGAGCACGACCAGCGTGAGCGGAGTGCCCAGCCGCGCGTAGTCTCCAAAATGATATCCCCCCGGGCCGTAGACCATCAGGTTGGTCTGGTAGGCCACCGGCGTCATGAAGGACGCCGAAGCGGAGAGCGCGACGGCGACCGCTGCGGCACGCGAGTCGATTCCGAAGTCGGAAGCCGTCGAGAGCGCGATAGGCAGAACGAGCGCGGCCGCCGCGTTGTTGGTGATGAAGGAACTGAGCACAACGGTGCTGATCACGATACCGGCCATGGCCCCCTGTGGCCCGAAGCGCCCCAGAACATCGTTGACGAGCTGGGCGGCCGACTGACCGAGGCCGGAGCTCTCTACCGCGGCGGCAAGGCCGAACGCGGTCCCAATGACGATGATGACCTCGAAGTCGATCGAGTCCTTGGCCTCGTTCGTAGTCAGGATGCCGGAGCCGATAAGCACGAGCGCGCCAATCAGGGACAGGTGCAGAATGGGAAGAACACCCAGGCCGGCGCCGAGCACGATGACCGCCGCAACACCCGCCACGACCGCCGCCTTTCCCGTCGGCTCCGGGGCCGTGTCCCCAAGGCGGGGCACGAGCAGAAAGTCGTTTCGGTGGCGCCAGCGATCGCCGAAGCCCCGGTCGGAGATGAGCAGCAGCGTGTCGCCAGCCCGAAGGGGTTCCCGTGCGAGGTGGCCCTTGATCGGCTCTCCCGCTCGGTGGATCGCCACCACCGTGCCCTGATAGCGCGCCAGGAACTGGATGTCGACGAGCGAGCGGCCCACCAGCGGCGACCCGGGCGCGATCACCGCCTCGAAGTACGCGTGGCGAGGGCTGCCCACCTCGTGAGGCAGGTGCGGCTGCTGAGCCGACGCAAGACCCGAGACGTCGTGCATTTCCAGTACCGTATCCATCCCACCGACCAGCGTGAGGAAATCGCCGCCAGCGAGCACGGTCTGGCCCGATATCTGCGCCGCTCCTTCGCCGTCGCGCTCGAAATACACGATGACCGCACCCTCGGGGAATAGCGCCCGGGCCTCGCTGACCGGCAGCCCATCGATGGGGCCGCCGGGCTCGACAACCATGCGGATCGAGAAGCTCCGGCCCCCGGATCGCACCTCCTGGCGCGGCGGCAGCCGGTTCGGCAGCAGCTTCGGCGAGAGCACGATCGTGATCATGAGGCCAATCAGAGCCATCGGCAGGGCGAGCCGTGTCAACTCGAACATCGAGAAGGGCTCATGACCCTCCGCCTGCAGAAGACCCGAGACCACGATGTTCGTGGACGTGCCGATCAGCGTGGTCATGCCCCCCAGAATGGCGGCGAACGAGAGCGGCATGAGGTAGCGTGACGCCGAGTCTCCGCGCCGGTCGGCCCACTCCGCCACCTGCGGGGCCAGCATCGCAATGATCGGCGTGTTGTTCAGGAACGCGGACGAGGCGGCAACCGGAACCGTGAGACGGGCAAGAGCCATGCGCAGACCGCGGGCCTTGCCCAGCGTAGCCCGCACGAGGGGCTGCAGAGCCCCGCTCTTCTCCACTGCCCGCGCCAGGATGTAGAGGGCGGCGACGGTGATGGGCGCCGGATTCGAGAACCCCTGGAACGCCTGTCCCGGAGTCACGACATCCGCCACCATCAGCACCACGACCGCGGCGCCGAAGGTAACCGCGGGCGACACCAGTTCGCGGGCGAGCACTACCACGGCCACCGCAATGACCGCGAGCGTGAACCACCCGTCGGCGCTCATCGACGGCTACTCCCGGTGTGCCCGGTGTCCTGACCGCCGGACCCGCGAACGCCCCGACTCACGCTATCGGCCGCCCGCCCGGGTCAGCCGCGATCGTACGCCAGGACCAGGGGCTCGCTCGGACCGCTGGCCACGATCGTGCGGGTCATGATCAGCCGATCCCCGATGACTTCGAGCTGCTCGCGAACCCTGCCTCCACCCACGACGTTATGATCGAGGCTCAGGATCGGGCCCTCCCAGGACACCCTGGTCCGGATCCGGTGTTCGCCTTCACGCATTTCGACCTCGGTACCGTCCATCGGTACCGTGATGGTCGTGCCGGGTACCGGCGTGTACCCCAGTTCGACCGCGCTCGCGCGGAGCAACAGCGTCTCCGGCCGCCTGCGCAGCACTTCGATGGTCGCACGCATGTCCGAGACCGACATGCGGCGCGACTCGACCATCCGTCGGTAGCGGCGCATCGCGCGGCTCTCGTTACGGGCGATGTCCGCCACCGGCGCTTCGTCGGCCACGCCCTCCAACTGATTGGGGATCTGGGCCGTACTGCTGGATTCGTCCAGCTCCCAGCGTCCCGAATAGGCCGAAAAAAGCGCCTCCGCCTGTGCTCCGGCGACGGGCGGACCCCCACCCCCGGAGGCGCACCCCCACGCGCCCGCCGAGAGCACGGCGATCACAGGAAGACTGCGGGCTCGGAGATTCATCGCAGGATCCTCGTGCCTGATTGCGTCGTTGCGCGTGGTCCCGTTTGCGAGCCGCACCCGGGCACCGCCATCCGTGCCGCTAGTATAGCGACCGCTATTCCCAATGCAAGACGCGAGACCGCGTCCGGCGTGCTAGCCGAAGAAGAGGCCGAGCACGAGGTTCGCTAGCGCGAGCGTCACCGACCCGATCAGCGCCGAACGGAAGTTCCTGACCTCCATGCCCCGGATCACGGAACCCGTAACCATGAGCGCGACGGCGTTGAGCACCAGCAGCGCCGGGATCATGAAAATGCCGAGCGAAGGCATGAAGGCGCCCGCAATCCAGACAAGCACGAAGTTGACGAGCCCGAGCACCAGCGTCCCGAACAGCGCCGCCTTGGCGTCGCGGACGTTGATCCCGTCGACCATCCGGCCAACCAGGAATAGGGCGGCGGCGTTGGCCAGCATATGGATCACGAATCCCAGCATTCTCTTCCTCCGGTGTGGTCCTGTCCGTCCTGTCTTGCGCTCCTGCGCCTGATTCCAACTCTACGTGTCACGGTGCGGGAAGGTTCACCGAGCCCCCGGTTCGCCTCCGGGTCGAAACTGAGCGGCCCGCTGCAGAAGCGCCGCCGCCTCGTGAACCCGGCCCCCGAGAATCACGACCCGGAGGTCCCGCAACGCGCGGATGTCCTGCGTGGGATCCTCGCCGATCACGATCAGGTCGGCGATGGCGCCGGGAGCCACGACCCCCAGACGGCCGCCTTGGCCCAGGGCATCCCCCGAAACCGACGTCGTGGCCCTGAGAACGTCGACGCTCCGCATCTCCCCGTAGCGCACCAGGGCCTCCATCTCCGCGAGGAGGCTGATCCCCGGTGGGTTGATGGGCGCGTCCGTCCCCATGATGACCCGCCCGCCCGCCTCGACCACCCGGCGAGGAAGCGAAGCCATGTCCCGAACCGGGCGCCGCGCCGCTTCCAGGTCCGCCGGACGCCGCGCCAGTTGCGGGGCCTGGGGGAAGAAGGCCTCCACCCGCACATCGTCGAACAGGGAGGGGTCCTCCGCGACGAAGAGGCCGTAGGCACCATAGATCCCGACCGTGGGCGCAATCGTCATCCCGGAGGCCGCGAGGAGCGCGACCACGTCGCCGTAGCTGCGCGACAGCTCCGAGACCTTCGTCGAGTAGCCCCGCCGGCTCGTGCCCCGCACATGTTCGACACCGTCCGCGCCGAACGCCACCGCGGGATACAGCTCATGGGAGGTGACCGGCAATCCCAGCGCATGAGCCTCCTCGATGGCGCGCTTCTGGACGGGATCGGCCAGGCGCACGTAGGTCTTGACGAGGTCGTAGCCGAGGGCGTCGACGCGGGCCATCTCCAGCTCCAGCTGGGCCGGTGCGCCCAGCGCGGGGGCACCGGGATAGTAGATCCGGCTGCCATCGATCGTCCCCCCCGTGCCGAACCACCTCGGGGCGTTGCGCCTGCCCGACTCACCCGCCTCCTTCGCCTCGGCCATCTCCCAGGGATCGCACGCCGGGCAGCGCACCGAGGTCACGCCGTAGGACAGCCAGAGCCGCCCCACCTGCTCGCCGGACGCGAGGCCGCCATGGGCGTGCATCTCGATCAGACCCGGCATCACGACCTCGTCGCCGGCGTCGATCACCCGGGCCGCTTCACGCGTGGGATCACGGTCCGTGACCTCGACAATGCGCCCTCCCTCGATGAGGATATCCGCGTCCCGCCGCAGCGCCTCCGAGCGTCCGTCCCACATTGCCCCCGCGCGGATCAGCAGGGACTCCGGCGCCGCAGGCCGCGACCACGTCAGGGAGAGCGGAATGTCCTCGATGCGCCCGTCGAAAAGGTCGACGCGCCGGAGACGGTCCGCACCCAGGTAGACGATGGACCGCGAGTCACCGGTCCAGGTCGGATCGTCGGTCGCTTCGTTGGTGAGCCGTCGTGGAGTCGAGGTTGCGAGGTCGCCGTCCACCTCGGTGGGGACGACCCACAGCACCCCGCCGGCAACGTAGGCCAGCCACCTGCCGTCGGGTGACCGGACCGGACCGTCGGTGCCGCGCGTGCCGATCGAAGTATGCGCCGGAAGGTCCAGGAAGTGCTCGTGTTCCTGCGCGAGCGGGGCTGTGGGGGACCCATGAACGTGGCCGTTCCACGCCGGACCCTGCCACGGCCGCGAAGCCGCCGGGAGTCCGCCGTCCGCAGCCTGCACGGGCTCGATCGGGATCACAACGGCGCGGTTCACACCCTCCCGGAACCTGTCCGCATAGGGTTGGTGAACCGATGTGACGATGGACCGTCCGTCCGGGGACCACGAGGGCCGGCCCGCGCCGTTCAGCCCCGACCTGAGCGTACGCACCGACCCCGTGCCCAGCTCCACCACGCTGATCCCGACCTGATAGCCGGACCCAACGAAGGCGAGACGGTTGCCGTCGGGCGCCCACGCCGCCATGGTCGCGCCCGTTCCCTCGGTGACGCGGACGGTGCTGCCGTCCGCCATGCGCCGGATGTACAGGTCGGTTGTCCCGTCGCGGTCGGACGAGAAGGCAAGCCGCGAACCGTCCGGAGACCATGCCGGATCGATCTCGATCCAGGGGTCGTCGGTCAGTTGTTCCGTATCGCCGCCGATGGCGTGCACCCACAGGTCGCCTCGCGCCGAGAAGGCGATGCGGCGGCCATCGGGGGACACGGCGGGGGACACGATGCCGCGGACCGGAAAAGTGCCCGGCGCGTCGAGATCGCGGGGGCGCCGCTCATATGGCGTGCGATCCAGCGTCACGGTGCCCGTGAAGGGAATGTTCGCGAGGCCGCTGCCGTCGTATCCGCGGCGGCGGACGAGGCCGTCGGCGGTGTAGATGAAGCCGCGCGGAGTGGCCGCGACGCGGAACGGAAAGACATCTTCATCGTCGCCCGTGAGGACTCGCGGCTCGGTTTCGCGGTCTTCATCGTCCCCACCATCCGCGGCGACCACGCGCAGCACCGAGCTTCCCGCGCCGATCTCATTGTAGATCACCAGCTCTCCGCGGGCGTCCCATCCCGGTGCGTTGACCTGCCCGCCATCGGTGCCGGCAACGCGGCGCGCCGGGCTCCCACCACCACCCAGCCCCTCCACCACCCAGATCCCGGCCGCATCCCCGCTCCCCGCCGCCGCGAAGGCCAGGCGGCGACCGTCCGGCGAGAAGGCCGGCCCATACTCGCTTCCCGGCGCTTCGGTCACCCTGGTCACGCCCCCGGCGTCCACCGCGAGCGTCCAGATGTCGTAACTGCCCATGCGGTCCGAACTGAACGCGATCCTGTCCCCGTCCGGGGACCAGTGCGGCTCGCGGTGGTCGTATGGACCGCGCGTGTGCTGGCGCAGCCAGGAACCGTCCGGGGCGACGCTCCACACGTGGTAGTTGCCGTCCCAGTACGCCTGAAACGCGATGCGCGTCCCGTCCGGAGACCAGGACGGCTGGCGCGCGTCGCCTACCGGGTCGGTGATCGGCACGGCTCGGCCGCCCGTCACCGGCATGACCCAGATCCGGCCCACCAGGTCGAAGGCGAGCACGGTGCCGTCGGGCGACAGGGCGGCCGCGATGTTCGTGCCCTCGGTCAGCGTCACCTCGATGACCGACCGGGGCGGCTCCTGTGCCTGCACGCCCCCGACGGCCCCGGAGCGGACGTCCCCCGCGACTCCCGGCACCACCGCCGCCACCGCCGCCGCAACCGCCACCGATGCGCACCGAGCCGCCCCACGCGAATCTCCCGCGCGCACGGCCCCTACCTTCCCGTGATCCACGCCACCAGCGCGTCCTGCGGCACGATCAGCACATGGCCCTGGGCCGGCAACACCTCGTGCGTGACATCCGCACCCGCCGCCTCCAGGAGGTCGGCCGTCGCCTGCGACCGGTCGACCCAGTTCGCGTCTTCCTCTCCCACCATCATCCACACGGGAAGGCCGGCGAACGGGGCCAGCGAGGCACCGCCCTCGTAGCGCCCCGGCATGGCGATGATCCCGCCCACCCGGTCGGGCACAGTGAGCGCCGCGTGAAAGACGCCGATGCCGCCGGCCGAGGCCCCGGTCATCACGATATCGTTCGCCGCTCCCACGAAGTTCGCGTCGATCCACTCCAGTACGGCGGCCATCACGTATTCGCCGCCGTCCGACATGCCCGGGCCGAACACCTCCACGCCCACGACCGCGTACCCCGCCGCCGGCGCCGCGACGTCCCAATAGGAGTCGATCAGGCTGAGCAGCAGATCCGAGTCACCCCTGCCCCATGGGAACGCCAGCACCACACCCCTGGCCGCGACCGAGGGACGAATGACCGCGATGTTTACCGGCTCCTGCAGCGCCGTCGTGAGCGCAACCCACTCCAGCGTCGCGGTCGCCTGGGGCCGCACCGGATCGTCGGCACCGCACGCGAGCAGGAGCATGGCGGCCCACGCCGCGACGCGGGCCGCGCGTGCCCCGCCCCCTCCATTCCCTCGTGCGGTCATCGCCGTTACGGAATCAGGTTCCGCCTGCCCGTGTTCCTGACGATGAAGAGGCCGTCGCCGGTGCTGGTCATGACCACCACGCCGCTCTCGAAGTAGGGGTAGTTGCTCCACGAGGCCCCGCCGTACGGCGAGTTGTCGAAATAGGCGATCTCGACCGGCTCGGTGCGGTCCGTAATGTCGAGGATCCTCAGCCCCGCGCCGTAGTTCGACTGGTACATGAGATTGTCGCGGATGTAGAGGTTGTGATCGGTGTCGGGCGTCGACGCAATGTACTCGGCCGCGAGGATCGGCTCGTCGAGGTCCTCAACGTCCCAGATCAGGGTGCGCGTGCCCTCGACCAGCCCCTGCGGCTCGTCGCCCTCGTCGTTCATGTAGAAGAAGCGGTGGTCATCGGTCAGCCACCCCTGGTGCGCGTAGGCGACCGCGGGGTAGTCCGCCATGGAGACCATGACGGGATCGTCCTTGTCCGTCACGTCGCTGATGCTGAGCGCCGTCTCGTTGGAGCCCAGGCAGATTTCGCGGCCCTGGTAGTCCTCGTCGGGACCGTCGTAGATCACGCACTGCGCGTCGTGGGAGTAGCCCGTGCCGCGCCGTCCCGTCTGGCCGTCAAAGAAGCACCCGGCGAAGGTGGGCTCCGAAGGCTCGCTCAGATCCAGCATGTGCAGCCCGCCGCCGCAGGTCTCGCCGCCGCCGCTGCTGCCCACCACGTACGCGAATCCGGTCCCCTCGTTGATCACGATGTTGTGGGCGCTGGCGATGCCGTCGTACAGGAAGTCGGGCTCGAAGGTCACCGGCTCGCCGCGCACCGCGCGCAGGCGGCGCAGGTCGAATACCTGCACGCCGTGCTGGCCGGCGCCGTCCGCCACGATGTAGGTATGGTCGTCGTGGACCTTCATGTCGCGCCACACGCTGCTGAACGAACCGGGCGTCTTGGGCAGATCGCCCAGCATGACCGGGTTGTACGGGTCGGTAAGGTCGACGAAGGCGGTTCCGTCGGTGCGCCCGACGATGGCGATCTCCCGCCCCGTCTCCGGGTCGGTCCAGCCCCAGATGTCGTTCAGCCGGGCGCCCCGGCCCCCGGCCATCTCCTTGATCGGCAGGAAGGAGATGATGTTGACGTTGTCGCACTCATAGCCCGCCGCGTCCCCCTCCACGCAGGGGATCTCGTCCTCCAGACCGACGATCGCCGGGAGTCCCCGGTGGTCGCCGATGACCAGCTCTCCGCCAGCCCACATCCCTCCGGACCCGCGCGCCATGATGACCGCCCCGCCGGCCCGGCTGTCGATGCCGCCGGCACCGACCACCGCGACGTCGCCGGCGATGGCCACCGAGCTGCCGAATGACGCGTTCTCGGCCAGGTCGTCCCTCGCGGACACGGTCACCCCACCCCAATTCTCTCCGTCGCGGTCGAAGCGGTAAACCGCGCCCATCCGGGTGTTCGACCCGGGAGCGCCGACCCACAGCTGGTCGCCGTCGAAGCCGAGGGCGGACCCGAACTGGTCGCGGCCGGAACTGTAGAACGGCCTGAGCACTCCGTCCGGTGCCCACGTGCCCGTTTCCCCGTCGAGGCCGAACGTGACCACGGCCCCCGCGCCACCCGCAGCGCCGGGCGCGCCGACAAGGCCGACCGACCCCCGCACCGCCAGCGCCGCCCCGAAGCCGTTGCGTTCGCCGAGATCCGTACCTGGCTCGAGCTTGCCTGCGGGCCCCGCCATCCCGGAGACGGCGTCCACGGTGAATCCGTAGACCTCGGTCGGTGCCTCGCGGCTCGCCGCGGTGGTCACCAGCGTGGCACCGCCAGCGAACGCCAACCCCGTCCCGAACCCCCGCCCGGCGCCCTCCATGGGCAGCACCTCGGCTGTGGCCACCCAGTCGGCACCGCTCCCGGTGAACACGTGAACCGCTCCGGCCCCCTGGTTCGCTCCGGCCGCGGCGACGAGGACCATGCCGGCGTCGATGGCCACCGCCGACCCGAAGCGGGCGTCGTCGCCGAGCCCGTCCGGCGACAGACGCGCGACTTCCGCCCACTCGCCCGCCTGGTTCCGCTGATAGATCATCGCCGCGCCGCGGCCACCGTCCCATCCGGGGGCACCGACGACGGCCACGGAGCCGTCCGCATCCAGAGAGCGGCCGAATCCGTCGGGCGGCGCATCGATGGCCGAGACGGTCAGCCTGCCCGCTTCGGTCCAGCCGTCGCCCGAGCTGGCATACACATACACGATGCCCGGAAGCGTCTGGTTGCCGGGCTCTCCGACGAGCACCTGGCCGTCCGCAATCGCGGCCACGCCCCCGAACTGCTGCGCCGCGATGGGCGGAGCGGCCATGAGGGCATACGTGAGGGAGGAGGCAACCGCAAGGCTCAGTGCCGCTGCGGCGGGACGTCGGTGGAGGCAGGGGGAGGTCATGACTTTGTGAATCCTTTCACATGCTCGCGTGGGCGAGCGCCGACTTGAAAGCGTGCCAGACAGTATGGTGCAGACTTCTGCCTGCGAACAGGTCTGCCGAGGGACGATCCGCGCAGCCGGCGCGTGACGCCCGCTACCCCAGCACCCGCCCCAGATCCTCGCAGAGGTCGTCCGGGTCCTCCAGTCCCACCGACATGCGGAAGATCCCGTCGCCTGCGTAGGCCCGGTAGCTCTCCAGCTGCGCCCCGTCGAGCCGGAACGAGGTCTCCATCAGCGACGGAGTGTCCATCCAGAAGACGAGGCTGCGGTGATGCCCGAGCGAGACCGCGTAGTGGATCACGCGCAACTCGCGAGCCATCCGCTCGGCCAGCTGCGGACCATCGCCGGCCTGGAAGGTCAGCATGCCGGAGAAGTTGTCCATCTGGCGCCGCGCCAGCCCGCGCTGCGGGTGTGACTCCAGGCCGGGATAGATCACGCGGGTGACGCGGGAGTGACCCTCCAGGAACCCCGCGACCGCGAGTGCGTTCTCCTCGTGGGCCTTCATCCGGATCGGCAGCGTGGCCGCGCCGCGCATGATCAGCCACGCGTTGAAGGGCGACAGGACGCCCCCGTAGTGGATCCCGGCCTCGAGGCGCAGCGCGGCGATGTCCCGCCGGCTTCCCAGCACTGCTCCCCCCACCGCGTCGCCATGGCCGCCGATGTACTTGGTGAGGGAGTGCATGACGTAGTCGGCACCCAGGTCGAGTGGGCGGGTCGCCACGGGCGTGGCGAAGGTGGAATCGACGGCAATCCGCACGCCCGGATGCGACGCCGCGACCTGCGCCACGGCGGCCAGGTCGGTGAGCCTGCAGATCGGGTTGGCCGGGGTCTCCAGCCAGATCAGCCTGGTTTCGGGCCGGATCGCCGCCTCGACGTTGCGCGGGTGGGAGGTGTCGACGAACGAGACGCCGATCCCCATCCGCGGCAGCGTGTCGCGCCCCAGCTCGGCCACGCCCGCATAGTTGGTATCGGACATGACGACGTGGTCGCCTCTGCCCAGCAGCGAGAGGAGCAGCCCCGTCGCCGCGGCCATCCCGGATCCGAAGCAGAGGCAGGCCTCGGCACCCTCCAGCGCGCACAGCTTCGCCTCCAGCTGCGCCACGGTCGGATTCGACCAGCGCGTGTACAGGAAGCCGGACTCCTCGTCGAGGTCGTGTGCGGAGAAGCCGGCCGCGTCCCGGGTCACGAAGGTCGAGGACATGACCAGGTTGGGCGCTGACGCCCCGGTGCCCGGGTCGGGGGACTCGCCCGCGTGGACGGCGGCGGTGCGGAGGCGGGTGGTGGGTGGCTTCACTCTCCGTCGCTCCCCCGGTAGCGCCTGGAGCCGACACCGGACCCACCACGGCGTGAGTCCGCAGCTCGCGCGACGCGGATCAGGTCGACATCGTACGCGGCGAGGATCCGATCGGCCGTGACCAGGGTCAGTCGCTCCAGCCGTGCCTGCGCCACCAGCATGCGATCGAACGGATCCTGGTGATGAGGAGGCAGGGCGGCAGCCTCCAGCGCATGGGAATGGGACATGGGCAGCTCCCGCACCCCACCTCGCCGCATCCCTTCCCGCACATGGTCTGCAGGTGATTCAGGGAGTTCGATACGGCCGGCGGCGTGCTTGATCCCGAGTTCCCATGCGCTCGCCGCGGAGAGGAAGAGGTCGACCGAGCGATCCGCAAGAGTATCCAGCAACTCCGCCGGAATGCGCTCGGGAGTGGTCTGCAGCCAGAGCCAGCAGTGCGTGTCGAGGAGGTAGCTCACTCACCGCCCTCGAAGGCCTTGAGCAGCGCTTCATCGAGTGGCGCGTCGAAGTCCTCCGGCACCTCGTAGCGCCCCCGGTCCTGGCCGAATACGCGGCGGCCCCCGTGTACCGGCGCCAATCGTGCGACCGGCAACCCGGAGCGCGTGATCACCACCTCCTCGCCAGCTTCCGCCTTGCGGAGCAGACGGGACAGGTGGGTCTTGGCCCTGTGAACGCTGTAGTGGCTCATGTCTGCAAAAGTAGACTAACCCCTTGACTAAGGTCAACGATCGCTGACCAACGTTGCCCGGTTGCCATCGGTCGGGATACCGTTTTCGTCGGTTCACGTTCACCCTCCCCTCTGGCTGACCATGAGACACCGCCTTCCCGTTCTTCCGGCCCTCGCCGTCGCTTCGGCGTTCCTGCTCCTGCCCGTCCCCCTCCCCGCCCAGCAGCCCCCCGTCACCGTCACGGTGGAGGACTACGCGCGCGCCGAGTCGTTCCTCGCCGGCGGGACCGGCGGCCTCGTCTTCGGCGCGTCCGTCCAGCCCAACTGGCTTCCCGGCGATCGCTTCTGGTACCGCAACACCACACCAGGCGGCGCCGAGTTCATCCTCGTGGATCCCGCCGCGGGCACCCGCGCCCGCGCCTTCGACCACGAGCGTCTGGCCGCGGCCATCAGCGCCGCGACCGGCGGCGAGATCGCGCCCCTGGAGCTCCCCTTCCGCACCTTCGAGCTCACCGCGTCCGGCGACTCCCTCACCGCACGGGTGGACCAAAGCGCCAGCGAGGCGGGCGGGCGGGCGCCCGGGGCGGACGACACGCACCTTCGCTGCGATCTCCGCGCCTACACCTGCTCACCCGCCCCGCCCGCGGCGGACCGCGACCCCAACGCCATCTCCTCTCCTGACGGCACGAAGGCCGCCTTCATCCGTGACCACAACCTCTGGCTGCGCGACCTCGACACGGGCGCCGAGACCCCGCTCACCACCGACGGAACCCTGGACTTCGGCTACGCGACCAACAACGCGGGATGGGTCAAGCGCGACTCCCCCGTGCTGCTCTGGTCCCCGGGATCGGACATGATCGCCACCTTCCAGCACGACGCGCGCGGCGTGGGCATGATGCACATGGCCACCACGAACGTCGGCCACCCCGAGCTGGAGTCGTGGAAGTACCCGCTGCCGGGCGACAGCCTCATCTTCCGCATCAGCCGTGTGGTGATCCACGTGGGCGATCCCGGAGCCGACCGGCCCCGCCGGGTGGTCCGCCTGCAACTGCCGCCCGACCCGCACCGCTCGTCGACCACCGACCACGTGGCGGGCCGGGGCGGCGTCTTCCTCGACGTGGAGTGGAGCGCCGACGGGTCGCAGCTCGCCTTCCTGTCCAACTCGCGCGACCACAAGCACGCGCAGCTGCGTGTCGCGGATCCCCACACGGGAGAAGTGCGCGACGTACTCGAAGAGACCGAGGAGACCTTCTTCGAATCGGGCTCGGGCGGGGCGAACTGGCGCGTGCTCAAGGCGTCCAACGAGGTCATTTGGTTCTCGAAACGGCACAACTGGGGCCACCTCTACCGCTACGACCTGGATACCGGCGAACTCCTGGGCCGCATCACCGCCGGCGAATGGAACGTGCGCCAGCTGCTGCGCGTCGACGAGGAAGCGCGCACCCTCTACTTCACGGGAACCGGGCGCGAGCCCGGCGACCCCTACTTCCAGTACCTGTACCGCATCGGGATGGACGGTACGGGGCTGACGCTCCTGACCCCCGACAGCGCGAACCACACCGTGTCGCTGTCGCCCACCGGCGAGTACTTCGTCGACAGCTATTCGACCCCGGTCATCCAGCCGGTGACGGTCGTCCGGGACATGGACGGAAGCGTCGTGGCCGAGCTCGAACGCGCGGACATCTCCGCCCTCCTCTCCTCAGGCTGGCAACCGCCCGAACCGTTCACCGTCAAGGCGCGGGACGGGGAGACGGACCTCTACGGCCTCATGTACAGGCCCACGCACTTCGATCCGGCGCGCTCGTATCCGGTCGTCAACTACCTGTACCCGGGGCCGCAGTCGGGGAGCGTGGGGTCGCGTTCGTTCCGGGCGTCGCGGGGCGACAAGCAGGCGCTGGCCGAACTCGGGTTCATCGTGGTCGAGGTCGACGCGATGGGGACGCCGGGCCGCTCGAAGGCGTTCCACGACGCCTACTACGGGAACATGGGCGACAACGGGCTGCCCGATCAGGTGGGCATGGTGCGGCAGCTCGGGGAGCGGCATCAATGGATGGACCTGGACCGGGTCGGCATATGGGGGCACTCAGGCGGCGGCTTCGCGAGCACGGCGGGGATTCTGCGGTATCCGGACTTCTACAAGGTCGCGGTCTCGCAGGCGGGCAATCACGACAACCGCAACTACGAGGACGACTGGGGCGAGAAGTGGCAGGGGCTGCTGGAGACGTACCCCGACGGCACCACGAACTACGACAACCAGGCCAACCAGCTCGTGGCCGAAAACCTGCAGGGCAAGCTGCTGCTGGCGCACGGGACCATGGACACCAACGTGCCGCTGTACAACACGCTGCTGGTGGTGGACGCGCTGATCGCGGCGGACAAGGATTTCGACCTGATCATGCTACCGAACCGCGGACACGGCTTCAGCAGCGAGCCCTACATGATGCGGCGGCGGTGGGACTACTTTGTCCGCCACCTGCTGGGGGTGGAGCCGCCGGAGTATACGATCGGGGCTGGGAGACGGCCGGTGAGCTAGCAGGTCAGGCAGCGATGGCTGTTCGCCGACCCGAGCTTCTCGAGCAGCGCCACGGTGGCCGGGCGCGGCGAGACGCGCTGCACCGGCCCGTTGGCCAGGTCCGCCACCGTCTGCCCCCGGCGGCTGATCGCGCGGATGTCGGCCCCCTGCTCCACCAGATAGATGATCAGCGGGTGGTCGCCGCGCGCGGCCGCGTGGTGCAGCGCGTTGTAGCCGTTGTGGTCGCGGGCGTTGATGTCGACACCGAGTTCCTCCACCAGGTAACGTACGGCCGGGAGCCAGCCGTCGGGCGCGTGGCGGTGGGCGTTGCCGGCGAAGCCCTCGCCGTAGCCGACGCCCGAAGCCGCGTGGATGGGCCACACGCCGGGACCTCCGGCGGGGACCGGCGGGAGTCCGGAGGCGTCGGGCTCCAGCGCGCGCAGGGAGTCGGCAACCTCCGAGGCGCGGATCAGATTCTGCCGCACCTCGTCCTCCAGGCCGGTGAGCAGGTCGTCGGGGAATTCGCCCTGCTGCTCTTCACGCAGGTCGTTGCGGACCGACTTGAGCAGGGTGACCCGGGCGGAGTCGTCCAGTTCGCTGTAGGTGGAGTCGGACGCCAGCTGCGTGCGGTTCTGCTGCCGCAGGAACTCGTCCGTCGAAAGGCGGCGGCGGCGGGGCGGGGCCACGGTCGGGACCGCCGGGTCGGCACCGTGTTCGACGAGCAGGCGCATCGCGGAGACATCTGTGGCGTAGGCGGCGCGCCAGAAGGCGGTGGCCCCCTGGGTGTCTACCAGACCGCAGTTGCGGTTGCCGCACCCGCTGTATTCCATGTACCAGGGGTGAAGCGTGAGGCGCATGTCGGGGTCCGCGCCGGCCGCGAGCAGCGCCGCCATGACGTCCATGTAGGTCGCCGTCTGCAACCCCATCTCCTGCGGCTGGGGATAGCGGGTGCGGGGCTGCCAGCGGGCGTTGACCGCCGCCCAGAGCGGGGTGGCGCCGTTCAGTACCGACGCGATGTTCGGGTCGGCGCCCCGCTCGATCAGGGTGAGCGCCAGGTCGAACTGGCCGTTGATCGTGGCCATCAGGAGGGGGCTGGTGCCGTCGCTCGCCGAGACGCGGTCGATGTCGGCGCCGCCGTCGAGCAGTGCGACCACCGACTCGGTGTATCCCTGCCGCACCGCGTGCAGGAGCGCGGTCAGCCCGCCCTTGGCCTCGATGCGGCGGGGCCGGAAGTCGTCCTCCTCCTCTTCCTCCTCGTCTTCGGGTAGCCCCTCGTCGTACACGGTGCGCGACGCCCGCACCGCCGTCTGGAACTCGGTCGGGGTCGGCGCCCGGGACCGGCCGGCCGTCAGCGCCTCGACCGCCTCGGTGCGGCGCCGGCCCGCGATCCGGTCGAGCTCGGAGAGCACACGAAGATCCTCCACCCTGCTGGCGATGTCGGGGGCGGCGCCCGCCGCGAGGAGCGCGCGCACTGCGTCGGCGCGGTTCATGGAGGCCGCGAAGATGAGCGGGGTCTGGCCCCACACGTCCTCGCGCGCGTCGGGGTCCGCGCCGCCGTCGACCAGTGCGGCGATCAGCGGTGCGGAGCCCGCCGTGGCGGCAAGGTGGAGTGGCGTGGTCCCCGTGCCGGGCGCGGGTGCAGCCGCGTCCGCCCCGGCGTCGAGAAGCATCACCGCGACGGCGTCGCTCCCGATGCGCGCCGCGATGTGAAGCGGCGTGTAGCCGCCGATCCGCGTGACGGGCTCGACCGCCGCCCCCGCGTAGAGGAGCATCTCGGCGAGTTCCGCGCTGCCGTGCTCGGCGGCCCAGTGCAGCGCCGTCATGCCGTCGCCCTGCGCCGCGTTCACGTCGGCGCCGCCAGCGAGCAGAGCGCGCACCGCCGCGACGTCGCCGTGCATCGCCGCGTCGGCGACCGGGGAGTCCGCGACTCGGGGGGTGGCCGCGCCGAGGACGACGATCAGCGCCGCGCAGCCGAGGAGGCCGCCGGTCAGGCGTGCGTGCCGTGTTGCCATGGCCGTCATCCCTGCGTCGCCGCCGAGGACCCCGAGACGAGGGAGAATTCGCCCGTGCTGTCGCCGAAGCTCTCCATCTCCATCCCCAGACCGTTGAGAGCCCACAGCATGGCGTTGGCCATGGGCGTGGCGTCGGGCGCCTGGAGATGCAGGTTGCCCTCCAGCAACCCGTTGGCGCCGCCCAGCAGGATGAGCGGGCAGCGGCGGTGGTTGTGCAGGTTGGCGTCGGCCATCGGCGAGCCCCACATGACCATGGTCTTGTCCAGGAGACTGGCGTCGCCTTCCATGCTGCTTTGCAGCTTTTCGAGGAAGTACGGCAGCTGGCCCACGCGGTACTGGCAAATCTTGTTGAACTCCAGAACCGCCTCCTCGCGCGCGCCGTGGTGCGACGCGGGGTGGAAGGGGCGGTCGGAGCCGCTCTCGGGGAAGACGCGGTTGTCGGCGTCGCGGCCGGTCTTGAAGGAGATGATCCGCGTCATGTTGGTTTCGAAGGCCAGCACCTGCAGGTCGAACATGAGCCGCATGTGCTCGGTGAACGAGTCCGGCACGCCGGCGGGCGCCTCCGGCAGCTCGCGCTCCTCGCCGCTGGTGTTGCGCGACTCGACGGCCGCGATCCGGCGTTCGATCTCGCGGACGTTGTTCAGGTAGCGGTCCATGCGCAGGCGGTCGGTGGCCCCCAGCTCGCGCTTCAGCGACGCGATCTCGCCGGCCATCCAGTCGAGGATGCTCTTGCGCGACGCCCGCCGCGCGGCCCGCTCCTCGGGCGTGCCCCCCGCCCCGAAAAGCATGTCGAAGGCGACGCGCGGGTCGCGGATCATGGGCAGCGGCTCGTTCGGCGACGCCCAGCTGATCGTGTCGGTGTAGGCGCAGGAGTAGTTGTACGTGCATCCCCCCGCCTGATCGAGGTTCTCGATGCAGAACTGCATGGACGGCAGCGGCGTGTCCTGGCCGAAGCGCTGCGCGTACATCTGGTCGAGCGAGGTGCCCACCCAGATGTCGGAGCCCTGGGTCTGCTTCGGGTGGGCCTGCGTGAGGAAGACCGCGCTGGAGCGGAAGTGGTCGCCGCCGATCTCGGGCGTCGTGAAGGCCTCCGCCTGGCGGCAGTCGGTGTTGCTGACAATGGTGAGCCGGTCCTGGAACGGCCGCAGCGATGTGAGGGCGCTCTCGGGGAGGATCTCGAAGTTCTTGCCCGTAGTGGCCGGCGCGTAGAGATGCTGGGTCGCGCCCCACTCGTTGCAGCCGGCCAGGCCGTGCACCTCCTCGATGCACACGAGGCGGGTCGGGCCCTCGTCGGGCCGCGTGTGGGCGCGCAGCCGCCCGGCGGGGATCATGGCGTCGAGCAGCGGCAGCGCGGCCGTGGCCCCGAGGCCCCGCAGGAATGTGCGGCGCGGGATGTGGTTGCCGGTGATGAAGTGCATGGTCGTCAGTTCTCCTTGGACGTTTCGCGGGGCGGGCCCGTCCTGGTTGCGGGCTGCTCCTCCGCCGTGGCCAGAGGGACCCGCTTCATCCTGAATGCATCGCTCTTCACCACGCCGAGCACGAGGGAAGAGATGCTGTAGTCGTCGCTTGCGGCCCGGCGCACGATCTCCCGTATCGCGGGCTGGTCGTAGTATTCCACGCGCCGTCCCAGCGCGTACGCCATCAGGTTTTCGCTGAAGGTGCGCACCAGTGGAAGGGGGCGCCTGAGCAGGGCGGCTGACAGTTCGGCGGGGGTCTCCACCGGCGTCCCGTCGTAGAAGTCGCCGCGCGTGTCGAGCGGCATCCCGTGTTCGAGCGACCGCCACTTGCCCGTCACGTCGAAGTTGTCGAGGGCGAGGCCGATCGGGTCCATGAAGCGGTGGCACGACGCACACTGCGGGTTCTCGCGGTGGATCTCCATGCGCTCGCGCGTGGTCAGCATGCGGCCGTCGCGCGAGGCCTCCGTTTCCTCGAGGTCCGGGATGCCCGGCGGAGGCGGAGGCGGAGGCGTTCCCAGCAACACCTCCATCACCCACTTCCCGCGCAGGACGGGAGAGGTGCGGTTGGCCAGCGAGGTGAGGACCAGCACGCTGCCGTGGCCCAGCAGGCCGACGCGCCGGTCGTCAGGATAGGCGACCTTGCGGAGGTGGGCGCCGGGGACGGGCGGGAAGCCGTAGTGGGTGGCCAGGCGCTCGTTGACGAAGGTGTAGTCGGCGCGGAACAGATCGAGGATGCTCCGGTCCTCTTCGACCAGGTGGTTGAAGAACGTCTCCGTCTCCAGCCGCATCGCGTCGGCCAGTTTTTCGTCGAAGTTCGGGAAGAAGTTGGGGTCCGGATGGACCTTGTAGAGGTCCTGCAGCCGCAGCCACTGGCTGGCGAAGCGGGCCCCCAACGCGCGGACGCGCGGGTGATCGAGCATGCGCAACGCCTGGCGTTCGAGTTCCGCGGCATCGTGCAGACCCTCGCCGGCCGCAGCCGCGAGCAGCGTCTCGTCCGGCGGGGCGCCCCACAGGAAGAAGGAGAGCCGCGAGGCCAGGTCCACGCTCGAGATGCGGTAGATCTCGCCGGGCTCCACCCCCTCCGGCTCACGCTCGGTGCGGAAGACGAAGCGCGGGCTCGCCAGCAGCGCCTCGAGCGCCATGCGCACCCCGGTTTCGAAGCCGTCCAGCGCGGCGCCGTTCTCGTAGAAGGTCATGAGCCCGTCGATGTCCGCGGCGGTCGCCGGACGGCGGTAGGCCCGGCTGGTGAGCGTTTCGACGATCCTGCGGGCGCACGGCAGCTCTTCAGCGGCCGAGGTCGGACGGCAGACGAAGATGCGCTGGCGCGTCGGATTGTCCGAGACCCCGGTCACGTCGTACGGGCCGCCGACGATCAGTTCGCGCACGTGCGGAAGCGTGGTGATACCTCCCCCACCGGATCCGCCGCCCGCCATCGACCAGTCGTGGGGCCGGATCAGGTCCTCGTAGGGGCCGTCGAATCCGCGAATGAAGGCGGCCGACACCTTGCGCTGGCCTGCGCGCACGAAGATCCGTCCGGTGCTGATCGGCGCTGCGCCCCGCCCGTCGGCGCCCGCCCCGGTACGCGCGTGATGCAGCAGGGCCACGCTCTCGCCGCCGATCGAGATGTCGATGTCCTCGAAGCGCGAGTTGGCCCCGGAGGAGAATCCGAGTTCGAAGACGTACTCGCCGTCGGCGGGAAAGACGTGCTCGACGACGACGCCGCCCCGGGTCCCGTACGGCGTGCCTTCCACGCGGTCCCAGGGGTGCTGGGACGTGTACTCCGAGACCTTGTATGAGCGGTCGACCGCGGGCGCCGTGCGGTCGCCGACCGCCCAGCGGCTGATCTCGGCGGCGGCGTTCAGGTACGACTCGACGAGGGTCGGCGACATCGCCTGCACGTCGGCGATATTGTCGAAGTTGGCGCTCATCTGGTCGAGCGGGAGCCAGTCTCCGGCGTCTACGGTGAGGGCGAGCAGGTCGTAGACCGCGCGCTCGTACTCGGCGCGATTGAGCCGCTGGAAGGTGCGGTCCCCGGGGTCAGGGCGCTCGGCCGCGGCACCGTCGAGGACCTCTTCAAGGCGCTCCACCAGAGCGGTAAGCGTGTCGCCAGCGGGTCTGTGGGTTCCCGGCGGCGGCATCATTCCCGCGCGCAGCTTCCGCACCATGCGCTCGCCGATGTCGGCCTGGCGGTCCGCCTCTTCCACCACGAACCCCTCCAGCGACAGGTTGCCGGTCAGGCGGCGCTGGTTGTGGCAGCGCGCGCAGACGCGCTGGACCACTTCGGTGTGATCCTGCGCGGTGGCTTCTTCCCGTGACTCCGCAACAGCCGGCCCCGGTGTGCGCGGGACAAGCGAGCCGGCCGGCCAGGTGCTCACGCCCACACGCTCGCTCCGGCCGGCCCCGTCCGGTCCGACCATGACAAGGAGCGCGCCCAGGACCAGGAAAGGAACTCCGAGTGATCTTGTCATTGGGGCTCCACAGCTCATCCAGACGCTCCCGACGCGCGGGCACGGACGCGCGGGCACGCCTTCACACGGGCACGCCACCTTCACACTAGCGAAGGCGTGCGGACCTCGGCAAGGCATGAACGCCGACGCGTGTACCCTCCCGTATACAGAGGATACGCGGTGCCGCGGGAGCGTTGACGATCAGGTCGGCCCGGGCTAGTCTGGCCGTCCTCGATACGGCGCAAACGGCTCACGCACGAAGGGTGGACTTGAACCGACGGACACGGAGGGCGGCCGCCATCGCCCGGGAGCACTTCGGAATCGAAGGCGAGGCCAGCCCGCTGCCGGGGGAGTTCGACCTGAACTTTCGCCTGTCGGGCTCCGGGCCGAATCCGGCCACGGTACCGAGCGCTTCCCTGGAGGAGGCCGGTCGCGCACCCCGCCACGACTTCGTCCTCAAGGTGAGCCCCAGGTCTCGGCACGCGGTCTTCGATCTGGTGACGAAGTCCCTGCAGCACCTCGAAGGCGCGTCGTTGCCGGCCGCGATTCCCCGGGTCGTGCAACCCGTGGCATCCGGCCAGCAGGGCCCGGTCGTCCCGATCGGCGATTTCGAAGGGGCGCCGCACCTCGCCTGTGCGCTCACATGGGTTACCGGCCGTCCGTTCGCGGATGTGCGGCCGCGCTCGCTGCCCGTCCTCGAGGAGCTCGGGGCCTTCCTGGCCCAACTCGATCTCGCGCTGTCCACCTTCGACCACCCCGAACTCAGCCGCGGCTTCGCGTGGCGGATGGAGTCGGCGTCCGGAACGATCGCGTCGCACCTGCACATGCTGCGGGACGGGCGTGAACTGGTAGAGGGTACCCTTGACCGCGCCACCGGTCTTCTCAACCCGCTGCGGGACGCGCTTTCCCCCTCCGTGATCCACCATGACGCCAACGACTACAACGTGATGGTTTCAACGTCACTCGATGGAACGCGGCTGTCGGGATTGATCGACTTCGGCGACCTGACGCGCGGCTGGCGCGCAGCCGAGGTGGCCGTCGCGGCGGCCTACGCGATGATGGAGTTGCACGATCCGGTGGCCGCGGCCTGCGCGGTCGCGCGCGGCTACTCGGGCGTCGCTCCGCTCGAGGAGGCGGAATGCCGCTCGATCATCCCGATGGTGGCGCTTCGGCTGTGTCTTTCGGTGAGCGTCCAGGCCAGGCAGATGCGCGAACAGCCGGACAACCCATACCTCGCGGTCAGCCAGAAGCCGGCATGGAGGCTTCTCGGTCAGCTCGCGGAAGCCGACTGGCGGGTGGCGGAATTCAGGATACGGGAGGCGTGCGCGCTGGCCCCGAACCCCCGCCTGGCGCCCGTGTTGGCCCATATGAACCGTACCCGGCCCCGCGCACGCGTCATGGCCTCCGAGTTGCTGGAGCGCCCCTGCCCGATCGACCTGTCTGTCGAGAGCCTGGACCTCCCCCACCTGGATTCCCTCGCGACCGACGGCGTCCTCGACGCCTGGGTCGAGGACACGATTGCGGCGACCGGTGCGACCGTGGGAGTGGGCCGCTACGGAGAAGCGAGAATCCTGTACGACGACCCGGCCTTTGCGGTCCGGGGAGATCACGGGCCGGAGTCCCGCACGGTCCATCTCGGCCTCGACCTCTTCGCCCCGCCGGGCACCCCCGTACAGGCGCCCCTCGCCGGCACCGTGGCGTCCGTCGCGGACAACGCCCGGCCCCGGGACTACGGCCCCACCGTGATCCTGAGGCACGAGACCGCAGAAGGACACGGCTTCCATACCCTGTACGGCCACCTTGACAGGGCTACGCTGGGACATCTCACGCCCGGCGCCACCGTCGCGGCCGGCGAGGTGATCGGCTGGCTGGGCGACGCGTCGGTCAATGGGGGCTGGCCACCTCATCTGCACCTGCAGGTCATCGCCCTGGACCCCCTTTACGATGAGCGCGCAGGCACCCCTGCGCCCGGCGACTTCCCCGGCGTCGCCCAGCAGCGTCTCCGCTCGGTCTGGGCGTCCATCCTGCCGAACCCCACGCCCCTCGCGGGGCTGCCGTCCACGGCGGAACCCTCCGCTGCAGCGCCCTCCGCCGCGGCCGCGCAAGCCCCGCCCGCCGGTGCGCCGGCCGCGCCTCCCGTCCCCCCCGTCCCCGATCCCGTCTTGCGATTTGCCGATCTAACCGCAAAGCGCAAGACGGTTCTGGGTTCGTCCCTCAGTCTGTCTTACGCCCGGCCCGTGCACATCGTACGCGGCCACGGCGCCTGGCTCTACGACGACACCGGCCGCCGGTACCTGGACACGGTCAACAACGTGCCCCACGTCGGACACGGCAACCGCCGTGTCGCGGAAGCGATCGCCCGGCACTCGCGGGTGCTCAACACCAACACCCGCTATCTGCACACCCAGATCGTCGCGCTCGCCGAAGAGCTGCTGGAGCACTTCCCGTCGCCACTTGAGGTGGTGTTCCTCGTCTGCTCGGGGAGCGAGGCCAACGAGCTCGCGCTGCGGATGGCGCGGTGCCACACTGGCAACGACGGCGTCGTCTGCCTGGAAGGCGGCTACCACGGGAACACCGGCGCGCTGGTCGAGATCAGCCACTACAAGTTCGCCGGCCCGGGCGGCACCGGACCCGGAGACCGGGCGGCGGTCGCCTCCATGCCCGACACCTACCGCGGGCGGTACCGGGGTCCCGACAGCGCCGCTCTCTACGCCGAAGATGTCGCCGAGGCCGCTGCTCGCCTGGCGCGGGAATCGGGAGGGCCGGGCGTCGCGGCGTTCGTGGCCGAGCCGATCCTGAGCTGCGGTGGCCAGATCGAGCCCCCGCCCGGCTACCTGGCGGCGGCATTCGACCACGTTCGGCGCGCCGGCGGCGTATGCGTCGCCGACGAGGTGCAGGTCGGCTTCGGCCGGGTGGGCGATGCCTTCTGGGCATTCGAGCTGCAGGGCGTGGTGCCGGACATCGTGACGCTGGGCAAGCCGATGGGGAACGGCCACCCCGTGGCCGCGGTGGTCACCACGCGCGAGATCGCCGATTCATTCGCCAACGGGATGGAGTACTTCAGCACCTTCGGCGGCAACCCGGTTTCTTGCGCCGCGGCCCGGGCCGTCCTGGCCGAAATCCGGTCACGGGGACTCCAGGAACACGCGGGCCGTGTCGGCGGCTTCCTCCTGCGGAGCCTGGCCAAACTGGCCCGCCGCCACCCGATCGTCGGCGATGTGCGCGGCCGCGGGCTCTTTCTGGGAATGGAACTCGTCCGCGACCCGAAGACGCGCGATCCCTACCCGGAAGCCTGCGCATACATCGCGAACCGGGCGCGGGACCTCGGTGTCTTTCTGAGCGTGGACGGTCCGGACCACAACGTGCTCAAGTTCAAGCCCCCGCTCGTCTTCGGCGAGGGCGAGGCCGAGCTTCTGATCGCCACGCTGGACGCCGTGCTGGGCGAGACGGCGCTTGCGGTATGACGAACCTCAGGGATGGAGGCGGCGGCGCGCCCAGGCGCCCGCACCGTCCCGGCTGTACGCGAAGCGGTCGTGCAGCCTCGCCCGGCCTTCCTGCCAGAACTCGATCCGGTCGGGCACGATCCGGAAGCCGGACCAGTGTGGAGGCCTGGGGACTTCGCGGCCTGCGTAACGGTCTTCCAGCTCCGCCACACGGGCCTCCAGGACGGTACGGCTCTCCAGTTCACGGCTCTGATCCGAGGCCCACGCACCGATCCGGCTGCCGCGCGGGCGACTGCCGAAGTAGGCGTCGGCCTCTTCCCGCGACGCGGCCTCGACGTGGCCGCGAATCCGCACCTGGCGCCCGAGCGGCTGCCAGTAGAAGGTCATCCCGGCGCGCGGGTGCGCGTCCAGCGACCGGCCCTTGTCCGACTGCACGTTGGTGTAGAACACGAAGCCGCGGTCGTCGAATCCCTTGAGCAGCACCATGCGCCCCTCCGGCGTATCGTCCGGCCCGAGCGTGGAGAGGCAGACGGCCTCGGCAAACACGATCCTCGGATCGGCCTCCGCTTCGGCGAACCAGCGTCCGAACTGCTCGATGGGGTCGGCCGCGAGATCGCTGCGCGCCAACCTGTCACCACCCGGGTCGGGGCCGTTCGCCATGGCCTAGCGGTAGTCGGGCGCGGTCCGCCCGAGCTGAAAGGCCAGCGACTCGCCGAGTCCCTCGAAGTCGAAGCGAAAACCGTTCCGGGCGGCGGCCTCGGGGATTACGCGGGCGCCCTCCAGCAACAGGGTCTTCCCCATCTCGCCGAACATGCCGCGGACCGCCAGCGACGGTACCGGAAGCAGCGTGGGACGGCGCAGCGTGCGGCCGAGGATGGTGGTGAAGGTGGCGTTGGGGACGGGATGGGGGGCGACTCCGTTGACCGGTCCCCGCATCGAGGACGTGATGATCGCATGGAAGATGAGGCCGACCAGGTCGTCGTGGTCGATCCAGCTGACGTATTGTCGTCCGCTGCCCAGGCGCCCGCCGATCCCGACCTTGAAGGGCAGCAGCATGGTGCCGAGGGCGCCGCCCGCGGGGCTCAGCACGAGCCCGGTCCGGAGCAGGACGACGCGGATCCCGGACCGCTCCGCGAGACGTGCCTCCTTCTCCCACTCCCTGCACAGATCGGCCAGGAAGCCCTTACCCGGCTTGCTGGTCTCGACAAGCCGCTCGCTGCCCCGGTTTCCATAGATGCCGATCGCGGAGGACGATACCAGCACGCGGGGCGGATTGCGCAGGCGGTTGAGAGCTCCCGTCAGGACGCGTGTCCCGACCACCCGGCTTTGCCAGATCGCCTTCTTCTTTGCCGGAGTCCATCGGCCCTTCGACAGGTTCTCGCCCGCCAGGTGGACGACGGCGTCGACTCCCTCCAGACGGCTGCCCTCGATCCGTCCCTCCATCGGGTCCCAGTAGATCTCCCCCCGGTCACGGCGCGGCTTGCGGCGGACGACGGGCAGTACCTCGTGGCCACCCGTGGTGAGGAAGTGGCACAGCGCTCTGCCGACGAAGCCGCCCGCTCCCGTGATTGCGACCCTGAGCGGCGGTCCTCCGTGGGAGGCGTGCCGCCGGAGATCCTGGACGAGACGCTGGTTGCGGAAACGGAAAAGGCGCTTCAACTCGCCATCGATGGTGGACCCCGCCAGAGCCGCGGTGGCGGGGCCGAGCGGCGGATCGTACGTGATGCGGTCGCGCAGCACGGTGCCGTCGTCTCCGCGCGGTTCGAACTCGTGGCGATGCACCCAGGACCCCATCGGGCCCGATTCCTGCTCGTCCTGGAAGAGCCGGCCCTCTTCGTAGGCGGTATGCCTCGCCTTGAAGTCGATCTTGACCGGACCGCGCCGGACTCTGACATGCACGAGGCCGCCGTCGTGGATGCCCCCTTCGCGGGCCACGACCCGCGCGTCCTCCCACGGCGGCATCAGACGCTCGAGCGCGCCGGGCCGCATGTGCCAGTCCCAGACGCGCTCGACCGGAAACGGCAACTCCATCTCGTGCACGAGTTTTGGCATGTGCGGTCCTCAGCGGCGTTCCGGCCGCCACGTGACGTCCCGTATCGCGGCGCGGATCGCGTCCACGCCCGAGCCGGGGCCGCCGGGATGACGAAAGACCGCGGAACCCGCCACCAGGACGGTCGCCCCGGCCCGGACGAGCGCGGGCGCCGTCGTGGCGCTCACCCCACCGTCCACTTCGATGGCCACCTCGCCCGGGCGCCGCTCCTCGATCATTCTCCTCGCTCGCGCGACCTTGTCGAGCGACCCGGGGATGAACGCCTGGCCTCCGAACCCCGGGTTCACCGTCATGATGAGGAGCAGGTCGAGGTCGTCCAGCACCTCCTCGACCGCGGCGAGCGGCGTGGCCGGGTTCAGCGCCACCCCGGCCCTCCTGCCCATGCTCCGGATCTGCGCGAGCGTGCGCTGGAGGTGCACCGCAGCCTCGGCGTGCACGGTGATCACGTCGGCGCCCGCTTCGGCGAATTCGCCGATATACCGGTCGGGATCCTGTATCATCAGGTGGACGTCCACGGTCCGGGTGGTCACCCCCCGCACGGCGTCGGCGATGAGGGGGCCGATCGTGATATTCGGCACGAAATGCCCATCCATCACGTCTACGTGAATCCACTCGGCGCCGGCTTCATCGACCGCGCGCACCTCGCTGCCCAGCTCGGCGAAGCGGCAAGCCAGAATGGATGGAGCGATTCGAATCACCGCGAGTCCTCTCCGGTCATGCGATACACGCCCGTCTTCCCGGCCACGACCGCCTCGTCGGCCATCTGCAGAAACAGTCCCGACTCGACCACGCCCGCCCGTCGTGCCAGGGCCTCGTCGAACGCGCGCGGATCGGGGATTCCACCCGCGAAGTGACAATCGATCACGAAGTTCCCGTTGTCGGTCAGGTACCTGCTCCCGTCTTCGTTCCGGCGGACCACCGGCTCGGCTCCCTTGCGCTCCAGCCACGGCAGATGGCTCGCAAACTCGAACGGGATCACCTCGACCGGCACGGGCGCGCGTTCGCCGAGCCGCCCGACCAGCTTCGTGTCGTCCACGATCGCCAGCATTCGCCGCGACGCCTGGGCCACCATCTTTTCCCTCAGCATCGCACCGCCGAGTCCCTTGATGAGATTCAGCCCGGGATCCACCTCATCGGCACCGTCGACCGTGAGGTCGAGTGCCCCGAGCTCCCCGAGCGTCCCCAGCGGAATGCCCAGCTCGAGCGCCGCCGTCTCCGTTCGGATGGAGGTGGGGACGCCGACCACGTCCAAAAGCTCACCGCCTGCGATCCGGTCACCCAGATGGAGGAGAAAGTGTGCCACGGTCGAACCGGTTCCGAGCCCCACGCGCATGCCGGACTCCACGCTGCCGGCCGCATCGCGCCCCGCCATGCTCTTGAACTCCTGGACGGTGGGCGGGTCGACGGTTGATGGAGTCAAGGCCTCACCGGGTGACCGGGGTTCAAGGGGGTTGGTGAGACCCAAATCTACGGCATGCCGTCAAGCGGTTCCAGATGGACCGTCCAGGAGTGCTATACTTCATCTGTTTCCGCCTCCATCATCCCTCTTGAATCGCAGCCCCGGGAATTCTCACAGTGATCATCGTTGCCAGGAAGAACATCACTGCGGATCAGATCGACTACATCCGCGAGCGCGTCGAAGCCGCCGGACTTCGCACCCACATATCGATCGGAGAGAGTCGGACGATCATCGGCTGCATCGGTGACGAGGCCCGGCTGGCCAACCTGCCGCTGCTTTCGATTCCGGGGGTGCAGTCGGTGCATCCGGTCATGCGTCCGTACAAGCTTGCGGCCCGCGGCTTCTCCGCCGATCCGACCACCACGGTGCGGGTGGGCGACCACAGATTCGGGGGACCGAGGTGCCTGGTCGCGGCAGGTCCCTGTTCGGTCGAAGGAGGCCCGATGATGTTCGAGACGGGCCGCGCCGTCGCCGGATCGGGGGCCTCGCTCCTGCGCGGGGGCGCGTTCAAGCCCCGGACATCTCCCTATTCCTTCGACGGGCTCAAGGAAGAAGGCCTGCGAATCCTCTCGCGCGTAAGAAGCGAAACGGGGCTTCCGGTCGTGACGGAGGTGCTCGACCCGCGCGACGCGGAACTGGTGGCCAGCTACGCCGACATGCTGCAGATCGGGGCGCGGAACATGCAGAACTTCTCACTGCTCCGCGAGGTGGGACAGCTGCAGCGCCCGGTGCTGCTGAAGCGCGGCATGTCGGCGACGCTGAAGGACCTGCTGCTGGCGGCGGAATATGTCATGAGCCGCGGCAACATGCAGGTCGTGCTGTGCGAGCGCGGCATCCGCACCTTCGGGGCCGAGACGCGGAATACCTTCGACCTGGCCGCCATTCCGTGGCTGAAGATGGAGACACACCTCCCCGTCATCGCCGATCCGTCGCACGCCGGCGGGCGCCGCGACCTGGTGGCCCCGCTGAGCTATGCGGCGCTTGCGGCCGGCGCGGATGGACTCATCGTGGAGGTGCACCCCGACCCGGAAACGGCCATGTCCGACGGAGACCAGTCACTGACCTTCGCCGAGTTCGCCGACCTCATGGACGGTCTGACGGTCTTCGCGGAGGCGGCGCGTCGGTCGATGTAGCGTCGTCGGACGCGGGGAACCCGGGGTCAGGCCCGCCCCGGCGACCTGGGGGTCAGGCCCGCTCCAGGGCTGTCGCCAGCGCTTCCAACTGGGCCTGCAGCGCGGCGCCGGACGTGCCCCCGCGTACGCCGCGAGACTCGACCGATGCGACCGGATCGAAAACTCCGAAGACATCTTCGTCGAAAGCGGGATGGACCGCGGTCATCTCCTCGAGGGTCAGGCCTCCCAATCCCTTGTCCGCGTCCTCCGCGGCCCGCACCAGTTCGCCCACGACGTGATGTGCCTCACGGAAGGGCACTCCGCGCCGCACGAGGTAGTCGGCAAGGTCGGTGGCATGGAGCTCGGCGCGGAGCGCCCGACCCATCCGCCGCGCGTCGAGCGTCATGCCTGCAACCGCGCCCCTGATCGCCGGCAACACGACGGCCAGCGTATCCACCGAATCGAAGACGGCCTCCTTGTCCTCCTGCAGGTCCCGGTTGTATCCGGTCGGCAGGCCCTTGAGCATGGTGAGGGAGCCGGTCAGATTCCCGACCAGCCGCCCCGACTTGCCCCGCGTCAGCTCGGCCACGTCCGGGTTCCGCTTCTGCGGCATCAGCGACGATCCCGTCGTGAAGGCGTCGCCCAGCCGCACATACCCGAATTCACTGCTGGAAAACAGCACGAGGTCTTCGGCAAGCTGGGACAGGTGCACGCCCGTCATGGCCGCTCCGAAGAGCAGACGGACCGCCCAGTCGCGATCCGCGACGCCGTCCATGGAGTTCTCGGAAACGCGGGTGAAACCAAGGTCGTCGGCCAGCGCCGCACGATCGATGTCGAAGGGACAGCCGGCGACGGCGCCCGAGCCCAGCGGAAGGACGTCGCACTCCCTGCGCACGGCGCCCAGATGCTCCATGTCGCGCACCAGGGGCCAGGCCCTGGACAGCAGCCAGTGGCCGGCCGTTACCGGCTGGGCCTGTTGCATGTGGGTGTAGCCCGGCATCACGACGCCCACGCTTTCCCGCGCCCTCTCCGCTATCGTCGCGATCAGCGAAGAAAGGTGTCCGCGCAGCAGATCGATCGCCTCCCTGCCCCACAGCCTGAAGTCGGTGGACACCTGGTCGTTTCGGGATCGGCCGGTGTGGAGCTTGCCGCCGACGGCGCCGATCTTTTCGGTCAGGAGACGCTCGACGACGGTGTGGATGTCCTCGTCGGCGAATCGGGATGGGTCGCCGGCGGCCTCCAGGTCGCGCGCGACTTCGACGAGGCCACGATCGATCTCGGCCGCCTCCCCGGAAGAGAGCAGCCCCGCCCGCTCAAGTCCTCGCGCCCATGCCCGGCTTCCCAGGACGTCGTGACGCCAGAGTCGCCAATCCACGTCGAGGGAGCGGTTGAGGTCCTCCATCTCGGGCGACAGCCCGTCCTCGAAACGCCCCCCCCAGAGCGCGTGGCCCGATCCCTCCACGGCAGCGGGCAGCGGGTCAGCCGCGCGTCGCGTGGACCAGTTCGCCGGTGGACGACGGCCGGCCGTTCCCCGTGGTCGGCCGGGAGGCGATCGTGTCCGAGGACGGCACGGCGGCGGCTTGCGCGGACATGAGCCACTGCGCCGCAACGGCGCGCTGAGGCAGGCTGAAGAGCTTCAGGAAACCCGACGAGTCGCTGTGGGCATAGCCTTCGCTGGCCCCGAACGAGGCGAGATCGAGGTCGTAGAGGGACGCGGGCGCTTTTCGCGCCAGCACGGTCACCTGTCCCTTGAACAGCCGCACCCGCACCGTCCCCGTGACGTTCGTCATCAGCGAGTCCACCATGGCATCCAGCGCTTCCCGCTCGGGTGTCCACCACCGCCCCTCGTAGACCAGGTCGGCATAGCGCGGCGCAAGCTGGTCCTTGAGTCCCAGGCACTGCCGAGACAGCACCAGCTGTTCGAGTTCCTGGATCGCGGTGAGGAGGATCGTGCCACCAGGCGTCTCGTAGACGCCGCGCGACTTGATCCCCACCACGCGATCCTCGATCACGTCTGCCCGGCCCACACCGTGTTCCGACCCGGCCGCGTTCAGGGTCTCGAGCAGGGCCAGCGGCGAGAGCGCCTGTCCGTCGATCGTCACCGGCACACCCTTTTCGAATCCCACCTCCAGGTCGAGGGCGACATCGGGCGCGCTGGCCGCATCACGCGTCCACAGGAAGACATCGTCTCCAGGCGCGTTGGCGGGGTCCTCCAGGGGCCCACCCTCGTGGCTTATGTGCCAGAGGTTCTCGTCGCGCGAGTACAGTTTCTCGTGATCGACCCCCTCCAGGGAAATGCCCCTCTGCTCCGCGTATGCGAACGCGTCTTCGCGCGAGACGATGTCCCACTCCCTCCAGGGCGCGATCACCTGCAGGTCCGGCGCCAGGGCGGCGAAGGACAGCTCGAAGCGCAACTGGTCGTTCCCCTTGCCCGTACAGCCGTGCGCCAGGCAATGGGCACCCGTCCTGCGCGCGATCTCCACCATGCGGCGCGAGATCAGCGGACGCGCCATGGACGTCCCGAGCAGGTATTTCCGGCTGTACACCGCGCCTGCGCGCAGGACCGGAAGGACGTACCCGGAGACGAACTCCTCACGCAGATCCTCACCGAAGAAGGCCGAAGCCCCGGTCGCGAACGCCTTTGCGCCCAGCTGGGCGACGCCGCCCCGCTGGCCCACGTCCGCGGCCATGCAGATGACATCCGCCCCGTAGTTCTCCCGCAGCCAGGGCACGATGACCGAGGTGTCGAGGCCGCCCGAGTATCCCAGCACGATTTTCATGGCTTGCTCTTCCCGCCGGCGGTTGGGGGACCGGAGCTACAGGGGCCGTACGTCTCCCGCCAGGGCCGTACGATATCTGGCGCCCTGCGCTCCGGGCCCACCCGCGCGGCAAACCAGCTACCGGCCGAACGTCGGCGATGCCACGACCGGAACCGCGGTTCCTACCGCTTGTGAAATGGAAAAAAATACCGTTATAGTGAATGAATATGCAGACAACGACTGGAAGTCAAGACGTGCGACCGCCCGCCAGCCTCCCGAGGGTATCCACCACGCGCTCCGCAGACTCGGCGTCACGCAAGATGATCAGCACCGTGTCGTCGCCGGCGATCGTTCCCGCAAGCCCTTCGAACTCCTCCCAGTCGATCCCGGAGGCGACCGTCTGCGCGCCGCCGCTCAGAGTCCGCACGACGATCAGATTCCCCACCGCTTCCGCAGATACGAAGAGCGCCGGGAGAATGGCGTCGAGCGGAGGTACGTGGTCCCACTCTTCGGGCAGGGTGTAGTGGGGTCTGCCGTCTGCCGCCTTGACCTTGACCAGGCGCAGATCGCGGATGTCGCGCGACAGCGTCGCCTGGGCCACAGGAAACCCCTGCGCGGCCAGGAGCTTGCGCAGCGCCTCCTGGTGAGGCACGCGGGTGTGCCGGATGATATCGAGCAGCCTGTCCTGCCGCTCGCGCTTTCCTCCCGAGGTCACGGTTGCAGGCGACCGCCGCGGTCCCCGGTCAGAAGTCGTACCTGACCCGCGCCAGCAGCAACCTTCCGATCTCCGGCGCCCCCACGAACTCCTGGTGCAGGTTGTTCAGCAGGTTGTTGGCCGTCAGCGAGACATGCGTGCCCGGCTGGAACGGGAGCCGGTAGCCGATCGATGCGTCCAGCACGCCATACCCGTCCACATTGCCGATGTAGACGCCGGAGTTCATCGGAAACGCCGTGGTCATCCGCATCCGCCCGCCGAAGGAGAACCCCGACGCCTGGTCGTCGAAGACGAATCCGAGCGACCCCTTGTGGTTCGGGGCGTTGAGCGCGATGTCGTCCGACGTGGTGCAGTTGCCGTCTTCGTTGAAGTCGAAGCACTCGTCGCTCTGGAACGAGTAGTTGGCGCTGATCCTGAGGCGGTCCGAGGCCAGGATGTCCGCGGCAAGATCCGCCCCCCAGAAGTCCACCTCGCCGAAGTTGCGATAGGTGACCAGCAGATCGGGTGCATCGACCTGGTCCGGCACGATGGTGCCCAGAGGGAGCTGGGCAACCCCCTCGACGATCGGTTTGAGCTGCTCCAGGGTCACTATTCCAGCCTGGATGAGAGGCGCGAGCCGATGAGCGACGAAGGCCGTGGTGCTCTCGGGGTCGAAGAAGACGTTCGGGGTCACGACGCGAAGCGGGCCGACGAAGTTCTCCACCCGGCTGAAATACACGTCGGCGGACACCCGCACGCGGTCGTTGATCAGGCCTTTGTAGCCGACCTCGTAGGTGTTGTTGATGGTCGAAGTGAGATCGGCGATGCTCTCCACGGGCGATGTGTCCAGCGGGAACGCGTCCGCCGGATCGATGGCCGCCTGGTTCAGCCGGCGGAGCACCGTGCCGATCACGGGATCACCCGGCAGCGCGCCGGGACTCTGCAGAAGATTCTTCAGAAGATCGGCGAAGGGCACGAAACTGGGGGGGAGGATCGAGGGCAGCAGATCGAGGAGCCCTGGCCACAGCGCCGCGGCGTTCGCCGGCAGGGCCTGGCCCGGCACGAAGGGCGAGCGCATGCAGTAGGACATGAGCCCGCCGGGGCACTGGGCGCTGAAGGTGAAGCCGCCGGAGGGCACTCCAAGGGCGCGGATGTTGTAGGTGACGGGGAGCGGAGAGAGCGGAATCTGCGCGGCGATGATGTCCAGGAAGAGATTGGTGGTGGACGGGGTCGCGAAGGCCCGGTTGTACGTGAAGCGGAAGTTCTGTTCGTCGGCGGGGCGGAACACGAGCGCGGCGCGGGGTGAGATGTTGACGTCCGTGAGGCGGTTGTGGTCGTCCAGACGGATGGCCGTGACCAGGTCGATCCGGTCGCCCAGCGATGTCTCCGAGTGCAGGTAGGTGCCGACTTCGGAGATCATGTCGTCGTTCTCGTTCCGCCCGAAGATCGTGCCCCCGGTGCGCGGTTCGGTGCGCTGCCAGTCGACGCCGTAGGTGAAGCTCTGCCAGGACCCGAGGTCGAAGCCGTACTGAAACTGCGCCGCCATGGTGCGGGACTGGTCCACCACCGCCGCGCCGGTGCGGAGCCCGAAGGTGCCGTCCTGAGCCGGCGCGTTGGGGTCGCCCCCGGAATCGGTCATGTTGAGGAAGCCCTGGGCGAACAGACGGCCCTTCGACAGGCGGGCCTGCGCGAAGTTGTACGTCCAGTTCTTCACCTGAAAGGCCCCGATGCCGGTCATGTCCACGCCACTGGCCAGGACGCTGGTTCCGCCGTTGAGGATGAAGGACCCGTCGCCGGCGAACCGGAAATCGAGGCGGGCGTCGGCGGAGTAGCGCTCCGAGTCGTAGTTGCGGGTGCAGATGCTGCATCCGGCCATGCGGGCCTGCGCCTCGCCGGGGTCGTCGAACTCCCAGTCGGTTCCGCGCTGGTACTGGCCGGAGATCTTCAGCCCGAAGCTCTCGGAGGGGGAGTGGGACGATCGGAACTGGCCGTGGAACAGCGACCGCTCGCCGCCGGCCAGCGAGATCGTCGTTCCTTGCCGGTCGATCGGCGAGGACGTGATGATGTGCATGACGCCGTTCGAGGCGTTGGGTCCGTAGAGCGCCGCTCCGGGCCCCAGCGAGAATTCGATCCGGTCGATGTCCAGGTCGGTCGTCGGGAGCATCTGGTATGCGTTGAACCGCAGCGACGGAACGCGCGCGTAACGGTTGTCGATGATGGTCAGCAGCGTTCCGGAGAAGACGTTGTTGAAGCCGCGCGCCACCACGGTCCCCTGGGCGATGCCCGTCTGGACGGCGTCCACGCCGGGAAGCGTCTTGACATGTTCGGCCACCGTGACCGCCGCGATCCTCGCCACATCCGCGTCCGAAACCGTCGCAATGGAGGCGGGCGCGTCCAGCGCCTTCTCCTGCCGGCGCGAGGCGGTAACGACTACGGGGTTGAGCAACAGCGCCTGGGAGCGGATCGAGATGTCAACGTTCGCAGCTCCCCCGGCCTCCACCTGGACGCCGTCCACCCGTGTGGTCTCGTAGCCGATCACGGTCACCACAACAGAGTGCGACCCCGCCGCGACCGTCAGGCTGAACCGGCCTTCCGCGTTGCTCCCGACTGGTCCGGCCGCACCCAGCGCCTCGACCGCCGCGTTCGCGACGGGTGCGCCTGTTTCGGCGTCCGTCACCTGGCCGGTGATCGTGCCCTGTTGGGCCTGGACACTGGCCGGAACGAAGAGCGGTGCGATGACCAAAACAGCAGATGCGACAATAACGAGACCTTCAAACGGTGATCGGATTCTCATGGGCATCAATCCTCGTGTCCTGGGTCGCGTGCGGCGGGATCCGCCAGCCGGCATCCCGTGGCCGGGGCCCGAACGGCTGCCTTGGCGCAGGGCGTCGCCTGGCCCAAACTACGAACTCGCGCAGGTAATGACAAACCCCGGCGGCGCACGAATCCGGGAGAGAGCATGAACGCCTTGCTTGACGGGAAGGACTTCGAAAACGCCAGGCGGCGCGTGACGCCTGTGCTCCATCGGACGCCGGTTTTGTCGTTTCGCACCCTGGGCGACAGGATCGGCGCGCCCGTGTGGCTGAAATGCGAGAATCTGCAGAAGACGGGCTCGTTCAAGGTGCGCGGCGCGCTCAACTCGATCGCATGCCTCACCGACCGCGAGCGAGCGCGGGGAGTGGTGACCATTTCGGCCGGGAATCACGCGCAGGCCGTGGCGTGGGCGGCGCAGCGAACCGGCGCCCGCGCGGTGGTGGTGATGCCGGAGCGGGCATCGCGCACCAAGGTCGCGGCCACCATCGGGTACGGCGCCGAGGTCGTGCTGCACGGCACGGCGGCCGACGCCTTCCGCGAGGCGGGGCGAAGGGCCGAGCAGGACGGGCTGACATTCCTCCATCCCTTCGACTCGGCCGCCGTGATCGCGGGGCACGGCTCCACCGGTCTCGAAATCGAAGAGGATCTTCCCGGCGACAAGACGATCGTGGTGCCGGTAGGCGGTGGGGGGCAGATCGCGGGGATCGCCGGGGCGGTGGCCGGCGCGGGAGCACGAGCGAAAGGACCGGCGGACCGCGTGTCGACCGCACGCATCTTCGGCGTCGAGCCGGAGGGAGCTGCCTGCATGCGACGCAGTCTTGATCAGGGACGCGCGGCGCGCCTGGACGCCATGGACACGATCGCGGACGGGCTGGCCCCTCCCATGGCGGGGAAGCTGAACTATCGGTACGTCGCCGAGTTCGTCGAGGACGTGGCGCTGGTCGCCGATGCCGAGATTCTGGCCGCCATGCGCTTGCTGCTGACCCGGGCCAAACTGGTGGTCGAACCCTCCGGCGCGGCGGCCGTGGCCGCCCTGATGTACGGGCGCGTGCCCGTGGAGCCCGGCCGGACGATCGTCGCGCTGGTCACCGGCGGCAACGTGGACGACGACCTGCTCGTGCGGGCCCTGCGCGAGGGTGCGCCGTGGCCCTGATCCGTATCGAGGACGCGGTCAAGCGGTACGGCGACGTGCTGGCGCTGAACAACGTGACGCTCAGCGTGGACAAGGGCGCCTGCCTGGCGCTGGTTGGCGAGAGCGGCTCCGGCAAGACCACGCTTCTGCGGGCGATCAATCGTCTGACGGAGCTTGACAGTGGCCGCGTCATGGTTCGCGGCCGACCGGTCGGCACCATCGATCCCGTGCAGCTGAGGCGCTCCATCGGATACGTCCAGCAGGACGGCGGGCTGATCCCGCACTGGACGTGCCTGGACAACGCAGCCCTGGTCCCCGCGCTGCTGCGGAACCCCGACCCGGCGGAGCGCGGGCGCGTCGCACTGGGCGCAACCGGACTGGATCCGGCCGTCTTCGCGGACCGGTATCCGCGCGAACTGTCAGGCGGTCAGCGCCAACGCGTCGCCATCGCGCGGGCGCTGGCGGCCTATCCCGACATACTGCTCATGGACGAGCCCTTCGGGGCCCTCGACGCGATTACCCGCAACGAAGCACAGGAGTCGTTTGCCGCGCTGCGCGAGTCCGCCCGGGTAACCGCGGTTTTCGTCACCCACGACCTGCGCGAGGCGCTGCGCGTGGCCACCCGGGTCGCCGTGATGCGCGCCGGCGAAGTGGTCATGGAGTCGGCCGCCGGCGAGATCGTGCGGGACGCGACGGGCTACGCGGCCGAACTGCTCGAGAAGTCCGGAGTCGTGCGGTGAACGGGCGCCGGCGGCCGGCGGCGGCTGTTCTCGCCGCTTGCGCGGTATGGGCCCTAATGGCCGCCGCGGACCGTGCAGCCGCCCAGACGGAGCCGATCGTTGTGGCGTCCAAGCCGTTCGCCGAAAGCTACCTCCTGGCCGAGGCCTTCGCGCAGGTCCTCGAGTCGCACGGGTACGCGGTCGACCGCCGGCCGGGCTTTGCGTCCACCGAACTGGTGTTCCAGGCCCTCGTCCGCGGCGATGTGGATGTCTATCCCGAATACACGGGCACGGGGCTGGCGGCGATTCTCGGAGAAACCGTCGCGGGTGGCCCGGCCGAGGTGTTCCGCAGAGTCAGCGACACCTTCCTGGCCCGCTGGGGCGTGCGCTGGCTGCCGCCCCTGGGATTCGAGAACACATACGCGATCGCCATGCGCAGAGCGGCGGCGGACTCCCTGGATCTGCGGACGCTGACCGGGCTGGCGGACGCGGCGCCGGGTCTGGCCGGCGGCTTCTCCCCGGACTTCATGGGGCGCGCCGACGGACTTGACGGGCTCACGGCCGCGTACGGGATCGAATTCCGGGAAACGCGCAGTCTCCTGCAGGCGGTCAAGTACCAGGCGCTCGCCGAGGGCGCGGTGGACGTGATCGACGCGTACTCGACGGATGGCGCGATCTCGCGCCATGACCTGACCATATTGGCCGACGACCGCCGCTTCTTCCCTCCCTACGACGCGGCGCCCCTCGTAAGCGGTGACTTCTACGACAATCGTCCCGAGGCCGTGCTCGCGCTTGCGCGTCTGGCGGGGCGAATCGATGTCGAAGCCGTGCGGCGCGCAAACGAGCGCATCGAGGTCGAGAGCGTGCCGGTCGGCGAAGCAGCCGCGCGGCTGCTGGCGGACATCGGGGTGTCGGAGGGAGGCCTCGAGGACTCCGAGGACGATCGCGTCCAACCGAACCGCAGCCCGGGACGGAGCATACTGCTTGCCTTGCCCGCATACATGTGGACGGAGCGCGCGGAACTTGCAGGGCAGGTCGGCCGTCACCTCCTGCTGGTCCTGGTGTCGCTGGGCGCGGCGATCCTGGTGGCGCTGCCCGCCGGAGTCGCTTTGGAGAGGCGGCGTTCGATCGCCGAGGCCGTCATTCGGACGGCGGGCCTGCTTCAGACCATTCCGGGGATCGCGCTCCTCGCTTTCATGATCCCCGTGTTCGGGATCGGCGTGGCGCCCGCGGTCGTCGCGCTCTTCCTCTATTCCCTCCTTCCGATCTTGCGCAACACCTACACGGGCATCGTCGAGGCCGCGCCTGACGCGGTCTCGGCGGGTCGGGCGCTGGGAATGACCGAGGTGCAGCTGCTTACGCGCATACGAATGCCGCTGGCGGCACCGGTGATCATGGCCGGCGTTCGCACGGCGGCCGTGATCAACGTCGGCACCGCGACGCTGGCCGCCTTCATCGGCGCGGGCGGGCTCGGCGACCCGATCGTGGCCGGACTCGCGCTCTCGGATCCCGTGATGATTCTGTCCGGCGCGGTCCCGGCGGCGATCCTCGCCATCTTCGGCGACTGGACCCTGGCTCGCGCGGAGTCGCTGGTAGCGCCCTCCGGCGTGAGGTCCTAGCTTGACCGCCGACTCCAACCAGCGGAGGTGACCAAGGTGAGCGCGTTGCGCCGGTATCTGCTGCCCGGCTTCGTCTTTCAGTCGGTCGTGATTGCCGGCGGTTACGGCACGGGCCGGGAGCTGGCCGAGTTCTTCCTTTCGCACGGCCCGCTGGGCGGGATTCTCGCCATGGCCCTGTCGACCGCCATCTGGAGCGCGGTTTGCGTCGTGAGCTACGAGTTCGCGCGCGTGTTCCGGGCGTTCGACTACCGGAGCTTCTTCCAGCGGCTGCTCGGACCGGGATGGATCGCCTTCGAGGTCCTGTACCTGGCGCTCATGATGATTGTCCTCGCGGTGATCGCCGCAGCCGCCGGGTCGATCATGGAGGAGACCTTCGGACTGCCCTACCTTGCGGGCGCCATCGGTATTCTGACGCTCGTCGGTTTCCTGGTTTTCGGGGGAAACCGCGTCATTGAGCGTGCCTTCGCCGGCTGGTCGGGCGTCCTGTACCTTGTCTACCTCATCTTCTTCATCCTGTGCGTACGCAACTTCGGTCCCGCAATCCACGCCTCCTTTGCCGCCGGCGTCGCTGAGGCAAGCTGGATCCGGGGCGGCCTGGAGTACGCGGGATACAACCTGGCCGTCCTCCCCGCGGTCCTCATCACGATTCGCCACCACAGGAGTCGCAGGGACACGCTGATCGCGGGTCTGCTGACCGGGCCGATCGCGATGATCCCCGCCCTGCTCTTCTTCGTGGCGATCGCCGGCGAGTACCCGGAAATCGTGGCGGCGACCGTTCCGGTCAACTACATGCTGGAGATGCTGGGCTCGCGAGGCTTCCAGATCGCTTTCCAGGTGATGCTCTTCGGCACACTGGTCGAGACCGGCGCCGGGATGATCCACGCCGTCAACGAAAGGATCGCCCAGACCTACGAGGAGAGCAACCGGCAGCTCTCGCCGCGAACACGTGTCGTCGCCGCGCTGGGAATGCTGGGCCTGGGCGCGCTGATCGCGCAGTTCGGACTTACCTCGCTGATCGCACAGGGCTACGGCCTGATCACCTATGGCTACCTGGCGGTCTTCGTCGTGCCCGTGTTGACCTGGGGCGTGGTCCTCATCCGACGCCGGCGCGCAATCGCCGAAACCGCCTGATCGCGACGATTCCCGCAGCGGGGCCGAAGGCGAGGAAAGCGAACGCCCAGGCCCAGCCCGCGACTGCGGCCACCACCGGCACGGCCTGGATCGTGGCCGCCGCGAGGAGGAATCCGAGGCAGGTCTGAAGCGTAAGCGCGGTACCGGCCGCGCCGGCCGGCGCCACCTCGGTGACCAGCGCGCTGAACTGGGCGGAATCGGCCACCACGAAGAAGCCCCACACCAGCGTGGCCGCGGCGACCAGGATGAACGCCTCCCCGTAGAGGAACCCGATCGCGACGCAGCACAATCCGCTCACGGCCATGCAGTGGATCACCAGCCGTTCCCGGCCGATGCGGTCCGCCGCCCATCCACCCAGCACACACCCCAGGCCACCGGCGGCCAGGGCCCCGAAGCTGGCGAGTTCCACCCATTCGTGCCCGGAGCCGGCTAACTCGCTGGAAGCCGCGAGGAACACCGGGACCCACGCCCACATCGCGTACAGTTCCCACATGTGCCCCAGGTAGCCGCCCGTGGCCAACCGCGTCTCGCGGTGGCGCAGCACCGTGCCCACGAGGCCCCAGGAAAAGGGACGCCGCGAGAAGGGGAACGGACCGTCGCGATAGAACAGCGCCACCATGGCCGCGCCCAGCAGCGCACCGATCGACGCCCCGACCACGACCTGTTCCGGACCGGCCGCCGGCAGCGCCTTCAACAGGTAAGGCGTGGCCTTTCCGACGGTCAGCGCACCCACGATGGTGCCGATCGCCAGTCCACGCGCCGACCGAAACCATGTGGCAGCCATCTTCATCGCCGGAGGATAAACGCCCGCAAGGAGGAATCCGGTTGCGAAGCGCAAACCCACGGCCTGCCCGAATCCGGCGGCCAGAACCACCGTCGCGTTGGCAAGGGCGGCCAGAATCGCGGCGGCGGCAAAGTAGACACGCGACGGCACGATGTCGGCCAGGTTGAGAACGGCGGCGACCGCCGTGCCCGCCACGAACCCCAGGTTGACGCTGGTGGCCAGCCAACCGATCTGTCCAGGCGAGAGACTCCACCGCGCGCCCAGCTCCTCCGACACTGCAGTGGCGGTGAACCAGAGCGACATGCCCAGGAGTTCGGCCACGCCCACCAGTGCGAGCATTGCCCAACGGCGCGGATCCGAATCCGGTCGAATCCCGAGCCCGCCGGCGGAACTCACGGAGCCGCGTCCACCAACTCCATTCCTCCCGGCAGCATGGACAGGCCGCCGGGATTCAGCACCACGTAGGCCGTGTCTCCCGGCGCCAGGCCGCATTCCAGCAACGCCTCACGGAGCCTACCCATCTCGGGCCCGTTCGGATCGTAGGACCGCCAGATCACCGAGGCCGCATCCACGCCGGCCGGGTGAACGAACGGGATCTTGGCCGACTCGTCCAGGCCCACGCCCAGGTGCTGGGCGACTGCTCCCGAGATCTTCTGGCTGTTCCCCCTGAGGTGATGCCCCCCGATCGTGAAATGAAGCACCGGATTGCCCTCGCGGGTCCACACGACGTCCCGCGCGTCGCTCAGGCTCTGCACGGGCGTTGTCGGCCGGTCGACGACCCGAACCATTTCTCCGACGACCTGGAACTTCCTGGTGCCGATGTAGTTCCTCACCGTTGCCGGAAGCACATCGAAACGGGCAGGGATCTCCACAACCAGGGAAGCCACGCTGGCCTCGCCGCCACCATCGCTGATCCGCTTCATGATCGCCTCGACGACACCCTCGTAGGGTTCGTCCGTCCATTCGGCGAGCCCCCAGCGATCCTTGGTGAAGCGCACGAAGAGCGGGTCCGACGACAAGAGGCTGGACAGGGAGGAACTGTCCGCCAGGCCGGTGACTTCTGCAATCGTCTCGCGCCGACACGGTCGGTCCAGATGCCGCAGGGCCACGAAAACGCGTGCCCTTCGCGTGTCGCGAATGACGAGACTCGGCCCGATGCGGAACAGCCGCGCATTGCGCACGAGCGCATCCCACTCGGGGACCTCGTCGCCGCCGACGGCCGCCCGCAGGCCTTGCTCGTCGATAACCCCCGCTTCGTTGGCAAACCCGGCCGCGAGCCGGCGCGCCCTGTCGATCAGCGCTCTGAAACGCTCGTCTCCCACGACACCGTCCAGCCTCTCGTATCCCCCCGCCGACATCACGGCAACCTCGGCCGCCGTCCGCAACTCGGGGGGCGCATCGCCCACGAGCAAATCGAGGATCCCGTCGAACTTGTCCGGCCGGGCCGCCGACCCCACGGCGCGGCGAAGCCAGCCCACCGCCCTGTCGACGGAATCGGCTACCTGCAGGTCCACCGCGTACCGCAGCCGGACTTCCAGTTGACGGGCCCGCTCGCGGCTGACGCCGAATTCACTCCCCAGCGCCGCCAGCTTTTCCGGATTCCGGGCGTACGTCCTCCTGAGCGCAATCCGCCGACGCCTCTCATCAAGGCCCTGCAAGGCGCTTGCAAACTCCCGCCCTATCTGTATTTCGGAGCGTAGCGCCGAGGCGGACCGGGTGAAATCGATCTCGTTGGCCACGTCCTCGAGACCACTCTGCTCCAGAAGAGAGGCCCAATCGATGTCTGCCAGGTCGGCCACGGTGTCGGCACCGTGAAAGAGAACCGCGCACGCCAACAGTCGGTCCAAGGCGTCACGATAGTCGGCGCGGGTCGGCTGGGTCATCGGGTGCTACTCACGAGGGTCAGGCATTGGGTCACAACAACAAGCGCAATTCATAGTATACTGCGAATAGGACGTCGCGTCAACTAGCATCCCTGACCGCGCAGGTTTATCGTGTCCACTACCATGAGCCGGCGCACAGCTGTTCGTACTCACACGTTCACCGAGTCCGTCATTCGCGACATGACACGTGTCGCACGCCGCTTCGATGCGATCAACCTGGCTCAGGGTTTTCCCGACTTCCCGGCGCCGCAACTGCTCAAGGACGCCGCCTGCGAGGCAATCCAGGCGGACGACAACCAGTACGCGATCACGTGGGGAACTCCTGCGCTGCGCACCGCGCTCGCCCGCAAGTATCGGGAGTGGTACGGGATCGAGGTGGACCGGGACCGGGAGGTGACAGTCACTTGCGGGGCCACGGAGGCAATGGCGGCGGTGATGCTCGCGACCATCGATCCCGGCGATGAGGTCGTCGTTCTGGAGCCATTCTACGAGAACTACGGGCCGGACGCGGTCCTCTGTCAGGCGGAGCCAGTGTTCGTGCCGCTGTCTCTGCCGGAGTTTCGACTGGATCCGGATCGCGTGATACGGGCGTTGAGCCCCCGTACCCGGGCGATTGTGATCAACACTCCCAACAATCCATCCGGACGGGTTTTCGACGACGAGGAGATGGGGGCGGTCGCGGAACTCTGTATCGAGAATGACCTCCTCGCCATCACGGACGAGATCTATGAGCACATCGTCTACGAAGGGACGCACGTTCCAATGGCCAAACTGCCCGGAATGCGCGAACGGACGATTATCATATCGGGACTGTCGAAGACCTTCAGCGTGACCGGTTGGCGAGTTGGAACTATCGTCGCGCCTGCCCAACTGACCGACGCGATCCGCAAGGTCCACGATTTCCTCACCGTCGGTGCCCCCGCCCCGCTTCAGGCGGCGTGCGCGGTGGGCATCGATGCTCTGGGCCGCGACTACTACGAGGGCATCGCACGGGACTATCTGCAACGCCGCGACGTGCTCTACGCGGGACTTCGCGAATCGGGCTTCGCCTGTCGGCCACCCGAGGGCGCCTACTACATCATGGCCGACTTCTCGGGGCTCAGCACCCTGGACGACACCGCGTTCAGCACGTGGCTCGCCAGGGAGTGCGGCGTTGCGCCCGTGCCCGGATCGTCCTTCTACAACCGGCCCGAAGACGGCAACGGGCTTGTGCGCTTCGCCTTCTGCAAGAGGGTCGAAACCCTGGAGCGCGCGGTCGCGCGGCTCCGCCGATTCTTCGCCTGAGATCGTTCGGACGACGCGCTCGTTTCCGCGGTCGTGAAACAATCTCTCGCCGCGGGCGTATCTGACCACCGTGCGGCGACAGGATCCCGGCGGGGTGCCGGGTCCGGAGTCCGCCGCCGGGGTGCGCAGAGCGTCAAACGCCACGTGCCCGAATCCAACATCCGATTCAGGAGAAACGGAGAATCGATATGCAGATCAATACCGGATGGACCCGTGCCGCGATGGCGGCAACACTCGTGGCGGCCAGCGCCGCGGCAGCTTCCGCGCAGACTACCGCCACCGTGGAGGTGGGCGAGATCGAGGCGCTCGAAACGAGGGCTCAGCAGCACCTTCAGGAGGTGGGAGACTGGGGCCGCGCAGCCTCACTGTTCCGGCGGGCGGCCGAACTGCGGCCGTCCAGCGACCCGGTGGGGGTGGAAGACCTCCTGCAGGCGGCGCGCCTTTCCTACTATCACGGCGACAAGCGCCACGCCGTGCGTGACTTCGAGGCCGCTGGCCAGCGCGCGCTGGCGCTCGGCGACGTGATCGCGGCTGCGAACGCGTTCGTGGACGGTGCGTGGGTCGCCGAGGAGAACGGTCGTGGCGCGAAGGCGCTGGACCTCGTCGGCAGGGCCCGGCTGCTCGTCAATTCGCCCCTGCTGCCGAACGAGATCCGCGACGACCTGCAGAATCGCTGGGTGGAGACATCGCTTCCGGCGGCTTCCACAACTTCCGGAGCGACGCAGTAGCGCAACAGACAACGCGCCGCCCCCGGACTACGGCGGCCGTTTGCAGGCCCGGCGGGGCGCCTCCGCGGAGGCGCCCCGCTCTTCTATTCCACGGCCGCCCTTAGCACCTGCAGCGGCGTGCCGCCACCGCTCCCCCGGCCGCTTGCCAGACCGGTCACCACCGTCAAGCCCACCACGGCCATCCATATGAGCGCGGCCACCCCCGGGGCCGGCCGATAGTCCAGTCCGAACAGACCGACGGTCAGCAGCCAGCTGGCCCCGATCGACAGGAAACCGCCAGCCAGCCCCGCGAGGGCGCCGAGGGCGACGTATTCGCTCAGCAGGATCCGCCGTACCTGTCCGAGCCGGGCACCCAGGGTCCGCAACAGGGCGCCCTCGCGACGCCGTTGCGCGCGCGTGGACGCGATCGACCCGGTCATCACGATAAGTCCTGCGGCGGTACAGATCCCGGCCAGCATCCGAATGGCGGCGACCACGCGCGACAGCACCGCCTCGACGGTCGCCCTGATCGTCGCCAGGTCCAGAACCGTCACGTTCGGATGGTCGCGGACCAGCGCCTCCTGAAACCGGGCCCTGTCATCGTCGGCGGGCACGCTGGCGAACATGATGCTGGTGCGCGGCAACTCGTCGAGCACGCCGGGCTCGAAGACGACGAAGAAGTTGGTCTCCATGCGGGCCCAGTCCACGCTCCGCAGGCTGCCGATCTCGGTGCGGATCTCGGTGCCGGCCACCATCCACGTGATCTCGTCGCCCACGCCCACCCCGAGGTCTTCGGCCAGCTCCGCCTCCACCGACACCCGCCCCACCTCGCGCTGCCGCGCTTCCCGTTCGTCCCACCACTCCCCCGCCACCACTGCCTCGCTCTCCTTCAGCTCCGCGCGAAAGGTGTTGCGGTACTCCCGCCTGAGCGTCCACCGTTCCGGCCGGCCTTCGTCGAGGCTGTCGGCCAGGATGTCGGTCACCCGGCGGCCGTTCAGCGCCGTCAGCCGGGCCGTGACCATCGGAGTGACCTCGGGCGCCCCCTCCGAGTACCGGCCCAGCAGCGCCCCGACCGCAGCCTCCTGATCCGGCTGGATGTCAAAGAGGATCATGTTGGCGGCGCCCGGCCCGCGCTCGAGCGACAGCTCCCTTATGAGGTTGCGCTGCAGCTGTGCGATCACACCGACCACGAGCACCCCGAAGCCGAGAGCCAGCGTAACGGCGACCGTCTGGTTGCCGGGGCGAAAGAGGTTCGCTACTCCCTGCCGTACCGTGTAGTCGAACCGGCGCGGGAAAAACCTGCGGGTGCCGCGGGCGAGACCCTGCGCGACGCACCAGAGCAGACCCGTGATCACGGCCAGGCCACCGGCGAAGGCGAAGCCGGCCTCGGGCGACGGAGCTTCCACGAGCGTGAGCGCAAGGACCGTCGCACCGAGCGCCAGGGCGGCCGCGATCCTCTCACGGTCCCGGTGCCGCGCACCCTCGGCCACCACGCGCAGCGTCTGCAGGGGCGAGACGTGCCGCACTTCCAGCAGCGGCAGGAGCGCGAAGACAAAGGCCACCCAGGTGCCTACCGCGAGCCCGAACAGGATAGGGCCGGCAGCGATCGATGACTCGACCTCGACCGGCAGCACATCCCGGATGAGGAGAGGGAGGAGACGCTGCACCGCGAGCCCGGCCGCCACCCCGAGCACGGAACCCAGAAACCCCATCCAGACCGATTGAAGGACGTACGTGGCGAACACCTGGCGGCGCGTCGCCCCCACGCAGCGCAGTACCGCGATGGAGGTGAAGTTGGCGCGCACGAAAACGTTGACGGCACTGCCCACGCCGATTCCTCCGAGCAGCAGCGCCGCCAGGCCGATCAGTCCCAGGTAGTCGGCCAGGAAGTCGGTGGACCGGGTGAGAGAGCGGGCGTGTTCCTGCGGCGTGCGGAACGACACCCGCGTGGCGCGCAGCACCGTTTCGTGCGCCTCCTCGATCTCGTCGGGGTCCGCCCCGCCGGGGAGCCGCAGGTAGACGTTGTGCCTCGACAGGCTTCCCGTTCCCAGGAGTCCGGTCGCCGAGAGCCGCTCGTGCGCGACGAACACGCGCGGTCCCGTGGCGGTCTGGAAGCCGACGTCGGTGGGCAGGCCGGCGACCGTGCCCGCGACCACGAAATCGGCATTCCCCAGGCGCAGGACGTCACCCGCGCCGATGTTCATCTGCGCCAGGAGCGCGGGGTCGACGAGCACAACGCCCCGTGCCAGTTCTCCCCACAGCCCCGGCGGATCGGTGGTGACCTGCCCATGGAAGGGGAAGCCGGGCTCCACGCCACGCAATTGCACCAGCCTGGTGCGGCCGTTCTCCTCGGCCAGCGCCATGGACAGGAGACCGGTCACCCGCGCCGCTGCCGCGCCACTGGCCACCAGCGAGTCGACGATGGTCGTGACCGAGTCGGGGAGCGGACGGTTCGCCCCGATCCGGACGTCCCCGCCCAGGAGGGTGCGGTTTTCCGCCTGGATCGAACGAACGACGTCGTTGCGAAAGGAGTGGAGCGCCACCAGGGCGGCCACTCCGACCGTAATCGACGCCATGTAGACGCCGAGACGGCGCAGCGCGGCCCGCCACTGCCGCCGGGCCATGCGGAAGGCGAATCCGTCCATCCTACCCGGCGTCCATGCGCCCCTGCTCCACGACGCGGCCTCCTTCAAGGCGGAGGATCCGGTCCGCGCGGGCTGCGAGCTCGCCGTCGTGCGTAACCAGCACGAGCGTCGTTCCGGCGTCCCGGTTGAGCTGTTCGAGTAGCTCCGCGACCCGCGCGCCGGTCTCGCGGTCAAGGTTCCCCGTGGGCTCGTCCGCGAAGAGGATTCTGGGACGGTTGGCGAACGCACGGGCGAGGGAAACGCGCTGGCGCTCCCCTCCCGAGAGCTGAACCGGGTAGTGATGGGCGCGGTCGCCCAACCCGACGCGGTCCAGCAGCGCCGAGGCCCGCGCCGTGGCGTCGCTCCCCGCCAGTTCCAGCGGCACCAGCACGTTCTCGAGCGCGGTCAGGGTGGGAAGCAGGTGAAAGGTCTGGAATACGAAGCCGATGCGGTTGACCCGGAATCGCGCTCTCTCATCTTCAGTGAGCGCGTCGAGGTCCTGACCATCGATGATCACCCGTCCGGCCGTGGGTCGGTCGAGCCCTGCAAGGAGACCCAGAAGGGTGGTTTTTCCGCTCCCAGACGGTCCGGCCACCGCCACGAACTGGCCGGCGGAGATCTCCAGTTCGACGCCCTTGAGCACTTCCAGGGGACGGCCGCCGCTCCTGAATGTCCGGGTCAGCCCACGGGCTTCGATCATCTTCCGCGCCGTCCTTGTCCTTTCACTGGCCATTTCGGCGGCGACCCTGACGGCCTGCAGGGAGGACGCAGACCTTCCCGGCACCCCGCCGGGAGCGTTCGCAACGCCCTTTGAAGCTGGCGAACGGGAATCGGCGGGTACACCCCGGATTGTGTTCATCGGCACGAGCCTCACCGCCGGCTACGGGCTCGGCGACCCCGATCTGGCGTTTCCGGCCGTGCTGGGACGACGCATGGCCGACGCCGGACAGCGGTACCGGGTGGTCAACGCGGGGGTCAGCGGCGACACCTCGGCGGGCGGGCGGGCACGCCTGGCCAATCTGCTCGAGCAACACGGTTCCCGCCTGGCCGTACTTTTCGTGGAGCTCGGAGCCAACGACGGACTGCGCGGCCAGAGTCCCGAGGCGTTGCATGACAACCTCAGCCGGATCGTTCGGGAGACGCTGCACCAACATCCGCGGGCCGGCATCGTCCTGGCAGGAATGCGGGCCCCCACCAACCTGGGGACCGTGTACACGGAGGCCTTCCGCGAGGTGTTCCCGCGGATCGCCGAAGAACACGAGGTCCTGCTGATCCCGTTCCTTCTCGAGGGCGTGGCCGCGGTCCCGTCTCTCAACCAGCCGGACGGCATCCATCCCAACGCCGAGGGGCACGAAGCGGTGGCCAGCCACGTGTGGTCCCTGCTGGGCGGATACCTCGCCGCCCGCTGCGAACCGGACGGAGCCTGCTGAATGCTGCGCACGGTGGCACGTCCGGGCGTGATCGTTGCCGGCATCCTCGCTTTGCTGGCCGCCGCGTTCCTGATCGTCGGCATTCTCCTTCCGGGGACTGTGGAGGTCCGGCGCACGGTGGAGATCAGCGCCTCGCCCGAGACGGTATTCCCCTTCCTAAACGATCTGGAAGCGTGGACGGAGTGGACGCCCTGGGGCGAAGTGGATTCCGAGCTCGTCGGCCCCGCCGCGGGAACCGGCGCGCGCCGCGTGTGGGACGACCCCTCGCTGGGGTCGGGATCGCTGACGCTGGTGGACACGCGGCCGCTGGCGAGGGTGGACTACCTCGTTGAAATCGAGGATGCGACGATCCGCTTCGAGGGAACGATCACGATCGATGCCGACGGGCCGGGATCACTGGTCTCATGGACCGAGCGGGCCGATCTCGGCTGGAATCCCATCCTGGGGTGGACGGCTCTCACGATGGACGAGTCCCAGGGCCGCCAGTTGAGCGAGAGCCTGGAACGGCTGAAGCGACTCGTCGAAGAGGCCGAAGCGACCGGGAGCGGGCCGCCCCCCCTGGAGCCTCTCCCCTAGAGCCTCTCCAGGGCCACGGCGATGAGTTCGTCGTTGGACCGGGTCTGACGCATGACGCGCAGCAGTTCGTCCATCGCGTCCGCAGGATGCGAGGAGGACAACTGGCGCCGCATCGCCCGCGACAGCCTGAGCGCCTCCGGCGACAGCAGCAGTTCCTCCTTCCGCGTCGCGGAAGCCCGCAGATCGATGGCCGGGAAGATCCGGCGGTCGGCGAGTTCGCGGCTCAGCACCAGTTCACTGTTGCCCGTGCCCTTGAACTCCTCGAAGATCACCTGGTCCATGCGCGAACCCGTGTCGACCAGGGCCGTGGCGATGATCGTAAGCGATCCGCCCCCCTGATCCTCCTTGATCAGCCGCGCGCTCCCGAGGAACCGCTTCGGCTTCTCCAGCGAGTTGGCGTCCAGTCCACCCGAAAGCGTGCGTCCGCTTCCCTCTTCGACCGTGTTGTGGGCACGCGCCAGGCGCGTGATGGAGTCGAGTATGATGACCACGTCGTTGCCCGCCTCGACCCGCCTGCGAGCACGCGCAAGCGTCATCTCGGCAACCTGGCAGTGGCGCTCGGCGGTCAGATCGAAGGTCGATGCGATGACCTCGCCGTAGCCGCACATCTCCATCTCGGTGACTTCTTCGGGCCTCTCGTCGACCAGCAGGATCATGAGTTCGCATTCCGGGTGGTTCTTGACGACACCCTCGGCCACGGCCTGCAGGATCGTGGTCTTCCCCGCCTTGGCGGGAGCGACGATCATTGCCCGCTGCCCCTTGCCCAGCGGGCAGAAGAGGTCGATGACCCGATTGGTCATGTCCGGTTCCCCCGCATGCACGCGGCCGCACTCCAGGCGGAGCTGGTTGCGCGGGTGCATCGCGCTCAGCCGGTTGAAGTCGGGCCTGCCGGCGGCCGTGTCGGGCGCATGTCCGTTGACCAGGTCCAGATAGCGAAGCGGTGGGCTCTTGCCATTGCGTGGACGGCGCCCGACGATCCCGGCCAGTTCGTCGCCGGTGCGGAGACCGAACCGGTGAATCAGGCGCGATCCGACATAGATGTCGTTCTTGCCGGGAATGTACCCCTCGTCGGGCCTGCGAATGAAGCCCGATCCACTCGGGAGCACTTCGAGCACGCCGAGGACTTCCCCGGGCTCCCGATTCTCGTCGTTCAGCTGCACTTCCTCTTCCTCCTGAGGGCGCCAGTTTCTCCTGCGGCGCCCACGTCCTCTTCCCCGTCGTCCTCTCCGGGGTGGTCTGTCCTCTCGAGATTCTGTGGGGGCTTGTTCGGTCACGGTCGTCACGCCTTGCAGAGAGTACGGCTCCAATTGAGCGAGGTGCGAACCCGGCTCAGCGCCGGCTGCGGACCCGGTCGAACCATGCCCGTCCTCCTTGGGGCAGTTCCGGGAAACACCACGGGTCTTGACCGGGGGCAGGAACTGCGGGTCCGAAAAACACCCCGTGCGGGCACTCCATCACCTTCCATGCCGAGCACGGTGTCGGTGCAATCAAGATTCACTCCGGGGGCCGCGCTTGGCAAGGGTGCCACCCGAAACGGTGTCGCGGACGGGATCGCGCGATGTCCACTTGCGGACCGAAACCGAAGCGCCGACACTTGAACCAGCCTACCCGTGACCACGCGCCCGCCGGCATCCGACGGCCGGGTCACCGACGGCACGAGAAGAGCCGCGAAACGAGGAGAGCCTTGACTCGTCCTGCCAGCACGCAACGAGCGCCTTCCGGGACGCAAAAGGCCCCGTACGGCACCCGGCAAGCCTCTTCCCGCGTGCGCCGTGCCACGTTCGCGGGCAGCGTTGGCAAGCTCGTCCTTACCGCCGCACCCCTGGTCGCCTTCCTGGTGTTGCTGCTGGTGCATCGATGGCTCTTCGCATGACATTCGTCCGCCAAGGGTGTCGGGCCGTGTCCCCCGGACTGGACAGGCCGCGGGGAGTTGCAAGCTCTTCGCGCACTCAACCCTTGTCGGGACAAAGGGTTAGTCCGATCTTTCGGTTTGGCATGATCAATGCGTCTCGTTAGCCGCGATTCCCTCTTACGCGGAGGCCGACTTATGAAGCACGCAAGAGCGATACTCGTGGCGGCGGCGATGCTTGCCGGGCCGGCCACGGCCGGTGCCCAGGTGACGAATCACGTTTCCTGGCAAATGGGTCTGGCGGCGGGCGGCTATCCGTCCTGGACGGCTCCCGGAATCGGCCTCGCCTACCAGCCGTTCGGCCTGGGCAGAGGGATCAGCTTCGGATTCGGGCTGGGCGTGTCGTTCGGCCTCGGCTTCGGGGTGTACGACGACTACTGGGGCGGATATCGACACGGGTTCGCGGGGCGCTCGCACTGCTGGGACTCCTACCTGTACGATCCGCTCCTGTACGATCCGTTCTACGATTGCTGGGGCGCCGGTGCATTCGGCTACAGTCCGTTCGGGTGGGATGGATGGCACAGCCCCTGGTGGAGACCGTACGGGTTCCTCGGATGGCCGTCCCGCAGGTATGTGGCCCAGCACTACTACGCCTGGGCGCCGGGCTGGTCATACGGATGGGCGCCGACGTGGTCCTGGGGGTGGGCACCCGGGTGGTCGCGATACACGTACGGGCTGTACGGGGGACGGTACTGGGGATTCGGAGACTGGTACCGCGACTGGGGGCACCAGCCCCGGCGCCACTATGCATCGCGTGGCTACGGCGGACGATCGCCCCTCTTCGGCCCCCGATTCAAGGAACCTCCCGTTTACGTGACCGACAACGGTCCGGAGAGGCCCGTGGCCACTCTGAGGCCACGGGGACAGGACGGCACGCTGGGCGACATCGATTCCCGGCGTGGCGGTAGCCGCATCGGGGACGGGGCCGCCCAATTGCGGGGCACGGGTGTGCGCACGGCGCGTCCGCGCGGCCAGCCGGGAGCCAGGACGGCGATCCCGCGCCCAACCACCCGCGGCACCCCGAGCGCGACCAGGAGACCTTCACCGATCCGCAGCACACCGCCGAAGGTGACCAGGCGTCCCGAAGCTGTCACTACCCGGCGGCCGTCGCCGACCAGGCGACCGACACCCCAGACGCGGTCCGCCCCGTCGCGACGGCCCCAACCCGCCGTTCGGACGCCGACGCCCCGGCGCACGCCGGCCACGGTGCGCACGTCGCCTCCGAAGCGCCAGCCAGCCGTCAGGACCGCACCGAGGCGTCCCGCTGTCAAGTCGACGGCACCGCGGCGCTCTCCGCCGAAGGTGCGGTCTTCGGCACCCCGGCGTTCTCCGCCCAAGGCGCGCCCGGCACCCCGGCGTTCTCCGCCCAAGGCGCGCCCGGCACCCCGGCGCTCTCCGCCCAAGGCGCGCCCGGCACCGAAGCGCCCCCCGAAGGCGCCGGTCAAGCGGAGTGCCCCGCCGCGGCGACGCGGGGGATGACCGGCTCTCCATCCTTGACCAGCGACCGAAGCGGACTGGCTCCCAGCCAATAGCACAGTTCCACGACATCGCGAACGTTCCATAGCGCGAAGTCGGCGCGCATCCCGGGCGCGAGCACGCCACGGTCGTGGTCCAGTGCCAGCACCTTCGCCGCGGCAGCCGTCCATCCGAGCAGGGACTCCTCCGGGGTGAGCCCGAAGAGGATGCATGCGAGGTTCATGACCGCGCCGACATGGGTGATCGGTGAGGAGCCGGGGTTGGCGTCGGAGGCGACGGCGATGGGCACGCCGCTGTTGCGCAGGGCGGCGACGGGCGGCCTGCGGTCCGCCCCCAGGGTGTAGGCTGCGCCGGGAAGGAGGACCGCGCACACGCCCGCCTCGGCCATGGCATCGACCCCCTGCCGTGACAGGTACTCGAGGTGGTCCGCCGAACGGGCGCCCACCGCGGCGGCGAGCGTGCCTCCACCGAGGTCGGTGAGCTGGTCGGCGTGGAGACGGCCGTGAAGCCCCTCCAGGGTCCCGGCTTCGAGGATGCGGCGGCTCTCCGACGGGGTGAACGCGATATCCTCGCAGAAAACGTCGATGGCCGTCGCGTGACCCTGTTCCAGCGCGGCGGGCAGGATGCGGTCGACGACGAGGTCGACGTAGTCCTCGCGGCGTCCGGCGTATTCGGGCGGGAGCGCGTGCGCGGCGAGCAGGGTGGGCAGGGTGTCCGCAGGGAGGTGGCTGGATAGGCCGGCGGCAACTTCGAGCATGCGCAGTTCGGTGTCGAGATCCAGTCCGTAGCCCGACTTGACCTCGATGGTGGTGACGCCCCACGAGCACAGCTCGCGGCCCCTGGCGACTGCGCCCGCGGTCAGTTCATCGTTTGTCGCCGCCCGGGTGGCGCGCACCGTGGACATGATGCCGCCGCCGGCCTTTGCGATATCGGCGTAGGACTCGCCGTGGAGCCGGCGCCGGAAGTCCTCCGTGCGGTCGCCTGCGAAGACGATGTGGGTGTGACAGTCGATGAGACCCGGGGTCAGCCACGCGCCGCCGCAAGCGACGACGTCCCGGGCCATCCGTCCGTGGGGGGCCGGCAGTTCGGCTTCCCGTCCCAGCCACGCGATCCGTCCCCCGGCGGCCGCGATCGCGCCCTGTCGGATGACGCCCAGGGAGGCATCGGTCATGGTCGCGAGGTCGACGCCCGTCCAGAGTCGGTCCCAGGGCTTGGTGGGCATGTGGCGGCGGTCCGGTGACGGAGACTTAGATTTGAGCGTGTGGCGCGGGATTGTCGCATGGCTGCCCGCCGTTTCGCAATGCGGTCGAATGACGAGCCGAGGAGCACCGTGGCCGAGAGCACGCTGAATGCCACTCCAGGATGCCGAACCTGGCGGTTCGACCGGATCCTGATCGGGGACGACTGGCAGCGTGACGTGGAGGTCCGGGTGGAACCGTGCGGCCGGATCGCCAGGGTGACGGCGGACGTCGACGAGGTGCGGGGCGAAAGAGTGACGGGGTGGGCCGTGCCAGGGGTCCCGAACGTGCACAGCCATTCCTTTCAGCGCGCGCTGGCGGGGCTGGCGGAGGGATCCGGGCCCGATTCGTTCTGGAGCTGGCGCGAGGTCATGTACTCGTTCCTCGCACGCCTGACGCCCGACGACGTGGAGGCGATTACGGCGCAGCTGTACGTCGAGCTTCTGAAGGCCGGCTTCACGTGCGTCGGCGAATTCCACTACCTCCACCACCCGCCCGGCGGCGGCGCCTACGACGATCCTGCCGAGATGAGCCGGCGCGTCCTGGCTGGCGCGCGGACGGCGGGGATTCGCCTGGTGCACCTGCCGGCCGTGTACGAGTCGGGCGGTTTCGGTGGCAGGCCGCTCGCGCGTGGGCAGGAACGGTTTCGCATGGACCTGGAGGGCGTGGCCCAGTTGCATGAGTTGCTGCGGAGCGAGGCGCGTGACCCCTGCGTCTCACTGGGGTGGGCGCTGCACAGTCTGAGAGCGGCATCGCCGGGCTCGTTTCGGCGGTTGGCGGGATTCGTGGCCGGGGGCGCGGGAGACGGCATCGCCCCTGTGCACGTTCACGTGGCCGAGCAGCGGCGGGAGGTGCGCGAGTGCCTCGCCGACCGGGGTGCGCGCCCGGTGGAGTGGGTCCTCGATCACGCGCCCGTGGACGAGCGGTGGTGCCTGATCCACGCCACGCACGCGACCGCGGCCGAGTTGGCCGGCGTCGCGCGGCGGGGGGCGGTGGTGGGCGTGTGTCCAACCACAGAGGCCAACCTGGGCGACGGGCTGTTTCCGCTCCGGGCCTTTACGGCGGGGGGCGGGAGCTTCGGCGTCGGCACGGACAGTCACGTGTCGCGCAGCCCGGTCGAGGAACTGCGCCTGCTGGACTACGGACAGAGGCTCGCGTCGGAGAGCCGTGCCGCGCTGGGGGATGCTGGTGACGCGGGACCCGGTGGGGCGCTGCTGCGGCACGCCTGGCGGGGCGGTTCCCGGGCGCTGGCCGTGGACTGCGGAAGCATCGAGCGAGGGATGCGGGCGGATCTGGTGGTTCTCGACGCGGACCACCCGGCGCTGGTGGGGCGCCGCGGCCACGCCGTCCTCGATTCGTGGATCTTCTCCGGAACGGACAATGCGGTGCGCGACGTGATGGTCGGCGGCGAGTGGGTCGTGCGGGACGGCCGTCACTCGCGCGAGGAGGCGGTGGACCGCGCATACGCCCGGGTCGTGCGGGGGCTGGCAGCCCGTGGATAAAGCCGCCCGCGCGCCGAGAGCGGCGAGCCGCCGGGCCCGTGATGGCCGCCAGCTCACGGCATCGGGATCCGGATCCCCTTCTCGCGCGCGGTCGCGATGGCTTCCTCGTACCCCGCGTCCGCGTGCCGGGCCACGCCGAGCCCGGGATCGTTGGTGAGCACGCGCTCGATCCGGTTCCGCATTTCGGGCGTGCCGTCGGCGACGAGCACCTGTCCCGCGTGCAGCGAGTCCCCGATTCCCACGCCGCCGCCGTGGTGGAACGACACCCAGCTCGCGCCGGACGCCGTGTTGAGGAGCGCGTTCAGGACCGGCCAGTCCGCCACGGCGTCGGTCCCGTCCTTCATGGCTTCGGTTTCGCGGTGGGGCGAAGCCACCGAGCCCGTGTCGAGGTGGTCGCGTCCGATCACGATCGGGGCGCTGATCTCGCCGCTGGCGACCAGATCGTTCATGGCGACGCCGAACGCCGCCCTCTCTCCCTGCCCCAACCAGCAGATCCGCGCGGGCAGGCCCTGGAACGCCACCTGTTCCCGCGCCATCCGGATCCAGCGGCAGAGGTGCTCGTCGGCGGGGAACATCTCCAGCACCAGGTCGTCGGTGCGGTGGATGTCGGCGGGGTCGCCCGAGAGCGCCACCCACCGGAACGGCCCCTTGCCGAGGCAGAACAGCGGCCGCACGTACGCGGGCACGAAGCCCGGGTAGGCGAAGGCGTCCTCGAAGCCCGCTTCGCGCGCGTAGCCGCGGAGGTTGTTGCCGTAGTCGACCGCCACGGCGCCGCGCCCGGCCATCTCCACGATGGCTTCGCAGTGTTTGCGGATCGATGCCATCGCGTGTAAGCGATATTCGGTTCGATCGCGTTTCCGCAAGACGGCAGCCTCATCGATCGAGAAACCGTAAGGCACATACCCGTCGACCGGATCGTGGGCCGAGGTCTGGTCGGTCACGATGTCGGGCGTCACGCCGCGCCGGACCAGCTCGGGGAGCACGCCGGCGCAGTTGCCGACCAGCCCCACCGACAGCGCTTCCCCCGCCTCCGCCGCCCCAAGCACCCAGCCGACCGCCTCGTCGAGATCGTGCGTCATGCGGTCGCAGTAGCGGGTCTCGATCCGGCGGCGGATGCGCTCGGGGTCCACCTCGACGACGAGGACCGCGGCTCCGTTCATGGTGCCCGCGAGCGGTTGTGCGCCCCCCATGCCCCCCATGCCGCCCGTGAGGATCCAGCGTCCGGCAAGCGATCCGTTGAAGTGGGTCCGCGCGATGGCGCCGAAGGTCTCGTAGGTGCCCTGCAGGATTCCCTGCGTGCCGATGTAGATCCACGAGCCCGCGGTCATCTGACCGTACATCATGAGCCCCTGGCGCTCCAGCTCGTGAAAGTGCTCCCAGGTGGCCCAGCGGCCCACGAGGTTCGAATTGGCGATCAGCACGCGGGGGGCGTGGGTGTGGGTGCGGAAGACCCCGACGGGCTTGCCCGACTGCACCAGCAGGGTCTCGTCGTTCCCGAGCGCCTCGAGCGCGGCGACGATGGCGTCGAAGGCGGCCCAGTTGCGCGCGGCCCGGCCGGTGCCGCCGTAGACCACAAGTGCGTCCGGATTCTCGGCCACTTCGGGGTCCAGGTTGTTCATGAGCATCCGCAGCGCCGCCTCCTGGGTCCACCCCTTGCAGGTGGGCGTGCCGCCGCGGGGAGCCCGGATGTTGCGCGCTCCGCCGGTGATCGTTGTTGCCATCTGCACTGCCTCCTCAGGGTTCGGGCTCTGACAGCGCGCCCGCACGAACCAGCTCAGCGAGCGTTTCCAGATCGGTGCTCAGCGGCCTGTCGTCCGTGAGAGGCGGGACGTGGTTCCGCACCGTCGCCAGCGCACGCTCCACGCCGTCGCCCGCGCGCAGCGGACGGTGAAACTCCACGGCCTGGGCGGCGCACAGGAACTCGACCGCGAGAACGACCTCGAGGAGTTCCACGCTCCGCCGCACCTTTCTGGCGGCGGCCATCCCCATGGACACGTGATCCTCCTGGGAAGCGCTGGTCGAGACGGAATCGACGCTCGCGGGCGTCGCAAGGACGCGCATTTCGGACAGCGCGTCGGCGGCGGTCACCTGGGCGATCATCAGCCCCGAACGCGTGCCGGGCCGGGTGGTTAGGAAGGCGGGGAGCCCGGAGAGGTCGGGATTGAGCAGGCGGTCGATCCGCCGCTCGCAGATCGCCGCCATGTCGGCGGCCGCGATGCCGACCAGGTCCAGGCACTGGGCCACGATTTGCGCGTGGAAGTTGCCGCCGCTGAGCACGCTGCCGGGATCCGGTCCACCGGCGGCGGGCTCCGCGTCGGCATCGGCGTCCACTCCCGACCGGTCCGACGCCGGGGCGGCCGGCAGGACAAGCGGGTTGTCGGTGGTCGAATTCGCCTCGGTCGTCAGAATGCGCCGTGCGTAGCCGCATGCCTCTCTTGCGGCGCCGTGCACCTGCGGCATGCACCGCAGCGAGTAGGCGTCCTGGACGCGCGGGTCTCCGGTGCGATGCGACTCGCGGATCCCGGACCCCTGCAGCAGTGCCCAAAGCCGCCGGGCGGTCGTGATCTGGCCCGGATGGGGACGTGCGGCGTGTATCTCGCGGCGGAACGGATCCGGCGTGCCCTTCAGCCCCTCCAGCGACATGGCTCCGGCGACGTCCGCCGCGTCGAGCAAGCGCGCGAATCGGCAAAGCGCGAGGGCTCCGATTCCCGTGGTGGCCTGCGTGCCGTTGATCAGCGCCACCGCCTCCTTCTCGGCGAGGTCGAGCGGCTCCGCCCCGACCGCGCGGAGCATCTCGGCGGCGTCACCCAGCTCCCCGTCCAGTTCGGCCCGGCCTTCCCCGGTCAGCGCGAGTGCCACGTGCGACAGAGGCGCGAGGTCGCCACTGGCACCGACCGAGCCGAGCTCCGGCACCTCCGGATGGACACCGTGATTCAGAAAATCGAGCAGCCGCTCCACGACGACGAGCCGACAGCCCGACTGCCCCCGCGCCAGCGTATTGGCACGCAGCAGCATGATCGCGCGCACCTCCGCCACCGGCAGCCGGGGGCCGACGCCGGCGGCATGGCTGCGGACCATGTTGCGCTGCAGGGCGCGCTGGTCGGTCGGGGAAATACGGACGTCGGCGAGCCTGCCGAACCCCGTGTTCACGCCGTAGATCGGTCGGTCGCCGCGAAGAAGCGCTTCCAGGAGGGCACGCGAGCGGCGTACACGCTCGGCCGCGTCGGGATGAAGGCGCACCGGACGTCGATCCCGCGCCACGGCCTCCAGCTCCGCCAGGGTCAGCGTGTGTCCGTCGATCGTGATCATGGGGGGTCGCCGCGTTCCCCGGCACCGGGCGACCGGCCGGATGGTGGAGTGAGGCTGGTGTCGTCCCAGTCGTCCTCGAGTTCGACCCCCAGGCCGTCGGCCAGACGATTCACGTAGTTGTAGTAGGACACGACCTGACAGATGTCGAGGATGGCAGGGTCGTCAAAGCCGGCATCCCTCAGCCGGTCCACGTCGCCTGCGTCCATGCTGCCCGGATCCCGGGTAAGCTTGACGGCGTAGTCGAGCATCGCGGCGTCCGCCGGGGCCAGTGTGCCCGGACGCCCCCCGTGCGCCAGCGCATCGGCAAGATCGACATCGCCGGTGAGTCGACGGAGACCCGCCCCGTGGTGTTTGATTCAGTAGAAACAGCCGTTCTCGGCCGAGACGGCCACAGCGATCATCTCGCGCTGGACCCGCGACAGCGGCGACGGACCCGCCATCAGATGCCGGTAGAGTTCGTAGTGGTGCTTCATCGACGGCGGATTCAGCGAGTGGATGCGCAGGATGTTGTCCAGCCGCCCGCTGGAATCGGAGTATCGGTCGTAGAGCTCCGAGAGCAACTCGCCGGCGTCCGCGCGCGCGACGTACCTGATGTGTGCCATGTGTTCCGGTTCCTGGTCCCCGGTTTGCCGGTCGTGGAATCTACCTTCAGCTTGTTGGATCAGCCTACACCCGGGAGAAAACGATGTTCAAGGTGATGACGAGCGCGCGGGCAGAGCGGCGCGGGGACCGAGAGGACGGTGGCACAGGGCCGACAAGGCGCGCGCACAGGCCGTTGGCGGGGTTGTCGGGCGCGGCCGCGGCGCTGTCGCTTTGTGTGGTTGCGGGTCCCGCCGTTGCCCAGGACGACTTCGGTAGCATGGTCGCCGTGTCGGGGGAGGTGGTCGTCGTCGGGAAGCCGGGCGTGGCGCGCGGGCCGGCCACCCTCTACCGCTACGAGAGGTCGGCGACCGGCGCATGGGTGCTGGCCGGTACGATGTCGGTGCCGGGGACGGCGGCCGCCGGACAGCAGTGGTCGCCGTCGCTCGAGTGGCGGGACGGGCGGGTGGCGGTGGGGGCGGGGGACCCGGACGTGCGGTTCGGGGCGCATCTGTTCCAGGATGCCGGAGGTGGGGGCTGGGGACACGAGACGAGTCTTGAGGTGCTGGATATGCCGACCCTGGAGGAGGCGGCGGACCTGGTGGCCCAGGCGGGTGCGGAGCCCCCGGCGGGCCCCGGAGCGGCGGCGGTCGACTTCGCGGGCATCATGCGCATCCTGCAGCCGACGCCTCGGGCGGTGGCGGTACAGGGGGACCGCGTGGCGGTGGCGGTGGCCCGCAACGGGACGTCGGGACCCGCGGTGCACATCTTCAACCGGCACCCTGAACGCGGATGGGAGCCTCCGACCATGATTCTGTTCCCCGAAGACCGGGTGGACGACCTCGGGACGCTGGCCCTGGACGGCGACGAGCTGTTCGTGTCCTCCGAGGGGTCGGGCGGGGGCGCGGTGCAAGTGATGGTTCACGACGGGGACCAGTGGGGCCCTCGCACCCCGCTGTACCCGGATTCCACGGATGCCGATGCGAGTTTCGGCGCTGCCATAGCCCGCGCGGGAGACCGGCTCGTCGTCGGCGCGCCCGGATCGGGGCAAGGCGTGGGTGCCGTGTATGGGTTCCGGCGGGGTCCGGACGGCGGGTGGGAGAGGGACCAGATCCTTCGTCTGCCGGATCCCGGGGACACGGAGCCCGCATCGGTTGCGGAAGCCACTGACCCTGCGGCGCCCACCGCCCAGGGTCCCGTCGAGCCCCGGCGCTTCGGCAGCACCGTGGCGATCCTCGGCGACGAACTCTGGGTCGGCGCACCCGGGGCCGCGTCCGGGGCCGGACAGGTTCACCGCTACGAGCTGCGCGAGGGCCGCTGGGAGCAGGCCGCGCCCATGGAAAGCACGACCGCCCCGGGAGCCGCCTTCGGAGCCGCGCTCGCCCTCGGGCCCACCGTGGCGGTCGTAGGGGCGCCGGGGACCGACGGGGGCTCGGGCGCCGCCCATGTCTTCACGCGGGATCCGGGCGGCGAATGGTCGGCGGCGGGAGCGCCGCTTCGTCCCGGCGACGGCCTCGAGGCCGTCACGGACGGTGAGGTGCGCTGCGCCGACGGCGCGGCGGCGGGCTTCGCGTGCGACGGCGTGGACCTCCTCGCATTCCTGCCCACCTCGGCCCTCGGAGGCGCACCCGGCGAGCGCGTCAGCGACGTCTGGGGCTGGACCGACCCCGCGACGGGCCGGGAATACGCGCTGGTGGGCCGTTCCGGAGGCGCGGCGATCGTCGACATCACCTACGCGGCCTCCCCCCGGTACATGGGCGTGGTCTCCGCCAACCCGAGCGGCGCGCGCGACCTGAAGGTCTACGCCGACCACCTCTTCTTCACCGGCGACGGTGCTGGCGATCACGGCCTCGTCGTCTTCGACCTCACGCGGCTGCGCGATTCCGGTCCGGACCCCGTCGAGTTCGCCCCGGACGCCGTCTACCGCGGCATCGCGAGCGCCCACAACCTCGTCCTCGACCCGGAGAGCGGCTTCGCCTTCCCGGTCGGGGCGAGCGGCGGCGGCCAGACGTGCGGGGGCGGCCTCCACATGGTCGACGTGCGAGATCCGAAGTCCCCCGTCTTCGCAGGCTGTTTCACCGACACCGAGGGGCTGATCTACCCGGGTCGCACCCACGATGCCCAGTGCGTGGTCTACCGCGGACCGGACGACCGCTTCCAGGGGCGTGAACTCTGCTTCGCGTCCAACGAGACCGCGCTCAGGATCATCGACGTGACCGACAAGGAGGCGCCGGTTCCGGTCGGCACGGCCACGTATCCAGGGCTGGCCTATGTGCACCAGGGCTGGCTCACCGACGACCAGCGCTACTACTACCTGGACGACGAACTGGACGAACTGGTCGGCACGGCGCCCGCGACGCGGACCTTCATCTTCGACGTGGCGGAGCTGGACGACCCCATCCTGGTGGGAAGCGTCGACGGTCCCACCGGGGCCACGGACCACAACCTGTACGTCAAGGGCGACCGGATGTACCAGGCGAACTACCAGGCGGGCTTCCGGCTGTTCGATATCAGCGACCCGGAGGTACCCGTGGAGATCGGCTGGTTCGACACCACGCCGTACGAAGGGGATCCGCCCGGTTTCGTCGGTGCCTGGACCGCGTACCCGTTCTTCGAGAGCGGGACCGTGGTGGTCACCAGCATGTACGAGGGGGTGTTCCTGCTGAGGCCCGGACCCAGGCGCCTGATTCCATAGGGCCCACGGGCACGCACCATAGAGGCGCCGGGCGGATTCGAACCGCCGAATGGAGGTTTTGCAGACCTCTGCCTTACCACTTGGCTACGGCGCCGACAGCAAAGGGGCGTCCGGCACCGGCCGTCGCCCCTCCCGGCGATTCGGCTGTCAGGGTCGCCCGCCGATGTCCCCGGCGAGGCATCCCTGGACCGGACTGCCGTCGTCAGAGCGGGAAACCGGACTCGAACCGGCGACCCCCACCTTGGCAAGGTGGTGCTCTACCAACTGAGCTATTCCCGCAATTCGACCCCTTCCGCGCCGCATCAATGCCCGCGGAACAGGGGAATAAACCCTAGGCGCGCCACGGTGCGGTGTCAAGCGTCGGATGGGGGCCGAATGGACGGCCATCACACCCGCCTGCACCGGGCCGCCGGGGCGCTTCACACGTTCGCCGGGTGGGCGGGCCGCATTATCTTGTCTTCGCGACCCTTCGCGGAGTCGGCGCCCGGTCCCCCGGGCCCACGACAACCCGGACAAGCCGTGCATCGAACCTCAACCCTCATCACGAATCTCCTGTGCGGCCTCTGCGTCTGCGCGCCCGTCGCCGCCGCCGCACAGGAGCCCTTTTCGCCGCTGGTACCCGGGGGCACGGTGCGCCTGGGCCTGCGCGGGGACTACTATTCCTTCTCTTCGCGCTACGGCCTGTGGGGGAGCGGCACAGCGGGGCTGGAACAGCTGAGCGACGCGTTTTCCGGGCCGGCCGACGCAGGTGTGTTCCCCCAGCTGGACCCGTTCGCGACGGCGCTGAGAAACGCCGCGGGCGAGCCGTTCGCCGTCAGTCTCGGGGCGCTGGACGCGGTGATGGAGAAGGCGACGACTCGCGTGCCCGTGTCGCTCGACGTGGGGGTCTTCGACTGGCTGACCGTGGGTGCGGAAGTCCCGTTCGTCCGGAGCGACACCGAGTTCTCCCTGACGTTCGCGGCCGACTCGGCAAGTGCCGACGCCGGTTTCAGTCCCGGGATGGCCGACCCCGGCCTGGTGAACGGCTTCCTCTCCGGCCTGCAGAACTCGATCACGATGTACGACGCCTTTCGCGCGTCCACGTGCAGCGCCGATCCCAATTCGCCCGAGTGCCGCGACGCGACGGCGCTCGTCGCGGACGCGCGCATCTTCCGCAACTCGCTGGCCACGATGTACGGGACCATGTTCGCGCCCCTGGGCTGGTCGCCCGCCGGCGTGGCCCTGCAGGCCCGGCTGACGGCGCTGGCGGAAGCCTTCCAGGCCGCAGGCGTCACCGGGACGCCCGGATCCGTACCGCTGGCGGCAGGTCCCCTGACCTTCGAGGAGTTGCTGGGCCTGGTCATGGACCCCGCCTACGGCATCGCGGCCAGCTATCCGCTCGAGAACTGGCAGTCCCTCTGGGCACTGGGTGATATCGAAGCGCGGGTGGACGCGCGCCTGCTGGAGTCCGGAGACCCGGAAGGGCCGACCTACATGTTCGCCGGTGCGGGCGCGCTCGTCCGCCTCCCCACGGGGCAGCAGGACGACCCCGCCAACTTCATCGACATCGGCAGCGGTGACGCGCAAATGGACATCGAGGCCCGGGCGTGGATGAACGGCCGCTGGCGCCGGGTGGGACTGTGGGCCGATCTTCGCTACGGCGTGCAGATGAAGGGGACTACGGAGCGGCGCGCCTTCGACCCCAACGTCACCTTTGCTCCGCTGTCGTCGCAGGTTCAACTCGACTGGAATCCTGGCGACTACCAGTTCCTGGAGCTCTCGCCGTGGTACGAGGTGGCGCCGACGATGAGGCTGCTGGCCGGATACCGGTACTTCCGCAAGGGGATGGACGCGTTCGCGATCCGCGCGGCCCCACCGCCGGACACGGTGCCGCCCGAGGGCAGCATGGCCATCACCGCGTTCGCAACAGCTGCGGGACTCACGACCGCTCCCGATCCCGAAGCCCTCGTGCCCGAGAGCGGTGCCTCGTCCAGCCGGCTGATGCTCGGGCTCGTCTACAACCGGGATGTCGCCGTGGGCGACGGGGTGGCCGGCCGACCCCTCGAGATTCGCGCCGTGTACCGACACGTGGTCGGGGGCAGCGGCGGGGACGTGCCGAACGCGCGCTCGTTCGAGGCCGGGTTCCGGTTCTTCGTGGGGTTGTGGGGGGGCTGAGGGGGCTGGCGGGCACCGGCAGACGGGTCTATCTCGGGCCGGCCAGGGGGCTGCGTCAAACCACCCGCTTCGAATTCGAGGGACGCGGAGCTCCGGTCACCGGCAGGCCGAAATACACGTCGTCAATGGCTTTTCGAACCCAATGTTCCAGGGGAAGGACAGGCAGGCGGCCTGCACTCCTCCCCACGAGCCGAGTCGTAAACCGGCTCCAGCCCGCCACGTCGCTGAAACCGAGCCGGTCACAGACGGCTTCCATCCGGGCCCCTTCTTCGAGCAATGCGATCCCGTGGAGGAAGCGGATCCAGCGCAGCGGCCTGGAGAACGAATACCCAAAGCGGACCCCTGCTTTCGAGAGATACGCGGGACGGCAGTCGATTCGCTCCGCTATGCCGATCACCGACCGCAGATATGGCTCGCTATGCGGAGGCGATTGGCCGGTGCTCAGCTCTTCGGGCCACAGGTCGCGGATGCCTTCCACGGCCTGAAAGGCTGCGTAACGCAGTCCGACTATTGCCATGGGCGGACCGGGGCATGCGTTCAGGAAGACCACAACTGCTGCTTTGAAGCTCACTCATTCCTCCACACCGTTGCACTCTTGCCGACTCCGGTTCCATCGACCGGAATGGTTCTCCAGCGCGCTTCAATCGCTTCGGCAGATCCCTCGACCTCCCTCGGCTCGTCGCCGGATCCCGCTCCTCGGTACTGCGAAACATCAAGTGCGTCCTCTCCCTGAGCCCCACGCGACTACAAAATGCCACAATACACGGGCTTTAGTCCAGAAAACCGCGGACCCTATGCCCGCTGCCAGGCCCGCCACGGCGCGAAGCCGCCGCGGGCTTGCACCTGCCCGGCTACACGCTGGGTTTCATCGTGCAACGAGCTCGGTCTCGGCGATCACCAAGGCCGCTGGTCCGTCCTCCAGCCCTTCCACGACTAGTCGCTTGCCGTCGAAGAGGCTAATCGCGGTCCGCCGCAACCAACGCCATTCCGGACCATACGGCACCCTCACCGGCGTCGCGTGCAGGGAATTGGGGTCCAGGATGAAACCCATGGCGTCCATATAAGTGATCCGCAAGAAGAGTCGGCGGTCCCCCAACGCATGAAGCACGGTCCCCAATTCCGACCCCAGGACCACCGTCGGTCCGCCCAACGCCTCAGTCGTTTCAGCGTCCTGCTCCAGCAACTGCACGCGCGCTTCCTCTGGCAGGTACGCCACCCGCAGCAGATGTCCAGCACTGTCATAGCTGACCAAAGCCAGGTGCCTGCCGTCGAACACATGTACCTTGCCGTCTGGTGTTACCTCCACGAGATCGTTAGGCAGTTGAAAGAAGGCGGGCTCGGTAAGGAGTTCCGCAGGCTTGGCAGCGAAGGGCGTCTGTTCCGATTCGATCACGCGGCTCAGGTAGTGGCCGGAGAACTCCATCCCCGCGACCAGGAGTCCGAGTTCCGGATGAATGGCCATGTCCCGGATGAACCCTCCCGGTTGTTGCATGCGTACGAAATCCCCGCGGGCAGTGAGGTGGGTCACGCGTGCGTGACCTTCGTCCAGCACTACGATCTCATCCTCATCGCGAACCAGCACCGTCGGAAACTGGTATTCGCCGGGGCCCTCACCCTGCCTTCCCACCGTTCGCACGGGGTTGAGGTTCCGGTCCATGAAGACCAGCCTCTGGTTCAAGCCGTCGGCGGCAACGTATCCTCCGTCGGTGTTCTTCACCACCGCCGTGACAGAACCGAACATCGCCCGCTCGTCATCGATGTCCAACTGAGCGATCAAGCCCCGAATGACGTAAGCGGAGTCGCTCTCAGTGAAGCGGGAAAACGCGCCATCGAGAGCCTCAGACGGTGCATCGCACGACGTCAGGAACGGGAGTCCCGCGGCAACAAGCGGGACTCCCGTTCGGACACCCGCCCAAGCCCGGCGATCCAAGACTGTTAGCAAGAGGCTCATGTCAGCCTAGAAGCCGAACCATTCCTCGTAGGTGTCGCACCGAATACGCTTGAAGTGGCCATCCGACATTCGGTAAATGCCGACGAAGAAACTGATGCTCACGCTCCCGGTCAGGCCTGCACTGGCCCCGACAGAAACTGTTACCCGGCGCGACCCCCACAGGGTTCCAGACGCCGGATTGCCGGCACCGCCGGAAATGTAGTCGGCACAGGGCTCCTGTGCCCAACCAGATCGCGGCGCGATGACCGTGAGCATCGCAACCAGGGCCAGCACCGCCACACCGGCCCGGGTCCACAGCCCAACTCCCTGCACCGTACGCATCCGCTCGAAGTACGTCATCTTCCTCTTCTCCCCTGTTGGGATGGGTGTCGTCCAGCGGCCTTTCCGCCAGGCGCGCACCAAGATGAGTCCCTCGTTCCACTCCTTCCATGTCGTTTCGTGCCAAAAGGTTGTCCTCTCAGCCCCTTCGTGCTCCGACGACCCGACTGAAGGTCGAAGGCCCCGATGGCGATCCCACGCTACACCACCCTGCCCAACAGCTCTCGTGCGTGCTCCAGCGACGTACCGGATCCGGCGTCTCCACCCAGCATGCGGGCGACCTCGTGCACGCGCTCATCGCCCTCGAGCCGCCGCACCAGGCTGACCGCCGCGCCATCCACCGCACCCTTCTCGACCACGAGGTGGTTGGAGGCGCGCGCCGCGACGCGTGCCAGATGCGTGACCACGAGCACCTGCCGTCCGCGGGACACCTCCGCCAGGCGGTCGGCTACGTTGGCCGCCACCATGCCCCCGATCCCGGCATCGACCTCGTCGAAGACAAGGGTGGGCAGATCGTCGATGTCCGAGAGCACGGACTTCAGCGCGAGCATGACCCGCGACAGCTCGCCGCCGGACGCGACCTGCGATAGTGGGCTCGGCGGGAAGCCCGGATTCATGCTGGCCATGAAGCGGATGCGTTCGCGGCCTCTCGCCGATGGGCCTGACAGCTCCTCGAACTGGACGTGAAAGCGCCCGCCCTCCAATCCGAGCGCGGGGAAGATCTCCTCGGCCGCATCGGACAGACGTCCCGCGGCGTCCTCACGTCGTTGCGACAGCTCATCCGCATCGGCTTGCCAGGCCGCTTCCGCATGCTCCAGCTCGTCCCGCAGGGTGCTCGCGTCCATGTCGGCCGTCTCGAGTTCGTCCAGTTCGCTTCGCAGGCTCTCTCCCCGCTGGATCACTTCCGCCAGCGTCGGGCCGTACTTGCGCTGCAGGCGTTGAATGAGGGCCTGGCGTCGGCGAATGCTCTCAAGCCGGGCCGGGTCGTGCTCGATCCCGGCTGAATAGCGGCCCAGTTCGGCGGCCGCGTCCGACACCTGGTGGTACGCGTCTTCGAGCGTGGACGCGTAGGACCCGAGCGACGGGTCCTTCTCGCCGAGGCGCCGCAGGCGGGCCGCCGCGTCCGCGAGGTGGTCGCTGACCGCGTCCTCTGCCGTGTGGAGCAGTTCGTGCAAGGCGTGGCTCTCCCGTGCCAGTTCGTCCGCATGCCCCAGTCGGTTCGTCTCGACGCGCAGTTCCTCGTCCTCTCCCGCATGGAGCTTCGCGCCGAGGATTTCACCGAGTTGGAAACGGATGAAGTCGGCGCGGCTCTCCAGCTCCCGGCGGCGTTCCTGCAGCACGGCAAGCCGCTTTCTCAGGTCGGTGGTCCGCCGGAAGCCCTCCACCACGCGGTCCGCCACGTCGGTGCACCCCCCGAACGCGTCCAGTACCTGCTGCTGGAAGTCGCCGGAGAGGAGCCGCTGGTGTTCGTGCTGCCCGTGGATGTCGACCAGCAGCGATCCGATGCGGCGCAGCATGCCGGCGGTCGCGGGCGATCCGTTGACCCAACCCCGGCTTCGGCCCTCGGCGCGGACTTCACGGCGCAGCACCAGTTGGTCCTCGTCGTCCTCCATTCCCAGTTCGGCAAGCAACTCGGCCACGGGCCGCAGTCCACGTATGTCGACCACGCCTTCGACCAGGGCACGCGACTCTCCCGAGCGCACGACACCGGACGAGGCTCGGCCACCCAGCAGAATGGCCAGCGCGTCCACCACGACGGACTTGCCGGCCCCCGTTTCACCTGAAAGGACATTGAGTCCAGCTTGAAGCGGAGCTTGCAAGTCCTTGAGGACAGCAAAGTTGCGTATTATCAGCTCAACGAACATGGGTCATCAACAATGGGACGGCGGGGTGGGCGGCGCCATGTTCGAACGGGACCAATCACCCCCCGTCGATCGGCCGGACGGCCCAACTCAGCTTCTGCCGCAGCGTGCTGAAGAAGGAGTGACCGGGCAGCCTGACCAGCGGGACCCGCGACGCCCCCATGCGGACGACCACGCGGTCGCTGTATCCGACCGGTCCTCCCTCCTGGCCGTCGACCGTCAGGAAGAGGGGTTCACGGCGGTCCAGCGCGGTCACGGTGATCTCCTCGTTGCCGGGGACCACCAGGGGCCTGACCGCGAGGGTATGGGGAAGGATGGGCGTGACGAGGAAGCAGTTCAATTCGGGCACGATGATGGGACCGCCGGCAGACAGCGAATAGGCGGTAGACCCGGTCGGCGTGGCCAGGATGACCCCGTCGCCCGAGAAGCTGCCGATCTCCTCCGGATCGTCCTCGGGGCCCACCCACAGGTCGAGACGGATCACCTGGGCGGCACCGGCCTTGTGTACCACCACGTCGTTCAAGACGGTGAACCTGGCCCTGGCGATGCCTTCCGGCGAGCGCACCTCGGCCTCGAGCGTCCGCCGCTCCTCGATCGAGTATTCGCCGCCCAGCACGCACCGAAGGCCCTCTTCGATCGCCTGGCCGGACACGGAAGTCAGGAAACCCATGCTCCCCATGTTGATCCCCAGGACGGGGATCCCCCGGCCGAACACGGAACGCGCGGCGCGCAGCAGCGTACCGTCGCCGCCGAGCGAGATGACCAGGTCGACGGGGGGATCGGTGACAGCGTCGTGCGGATCCGCGGATACGACAAAATCGGACACATTTGCGACAATTTCGGCGGATTGAGCCGCGGGCGATCCCAGATTCGGCTCCAGCGACGCCGTAGCGCCGAATTCGGCCGCAACCCGCGCAACCTGTTCGTACGCGTCGCGGATGCCGGGGTCCGCGCCGTCCCTGCCCAGAATCGCGATATGCCGGAATGCCAAGGTCGTCACCGTTTGCGTTGAATCACGAAGCGCGCCAGCTGCCTGAGCCGGGGCGCGGCCAGGCCCGCATCGTCGAGCGCCGCCAATCCGCGGGCGATGAGTTCACCCGCCCGCCCGCGCGCGCCGTCCACGCCCAACAGCCCAACATAGGTGGATTTCTCCATTTCCGCGTCGGATGGGCGCTTCCCGAGCACTTCCGCCGATCCCGTGGCATCGAGCACATCGTCCATGACCTGGAACGCCAGTCCCAGTGTGCGGCCATAGTCGCCGATCGCGCGCAGTACCGGGTCCCCCGTACCCGACGCCATCGCGCCCATCTCCAGCGAGGCGGCGAGGAGCGCGCCGGTCTTGAGGCCGTGCAAGGCGGCCAGCTCCTCTTCCGTCAGCGACCGTCCCTCCGAGAGCAGGTCGAGCGCCTGGCCGCCAATCATTCCGCCCGCTCCGGCCGCTTCGAGCATGTGAGCCGCGATTCTCCTGGCCGTGGACGTCGTGCATCCGGCCGCGCGAGCGCTGCGACAGGCCCACGCGGCGGCCCACGGGATGAGGACGGCGCCCGCGTAGGTGGCCGTGTGCACGCCATGGACAACGTGGACGGTTGGCCTCCCCCGGCGCAGGGGTGCGTCGTCCATGGAGGGAAGATCGTCGTGGATCAGCGAATAGGCGTGGATCAGCTCCACCGAGACCGAGAGATCGTAGAGCGCGTCGCCCGGCCGGCCTCCGGTCTCCTCGCAGGCGGTGGCCAGCAGGAGCGGCCGCAGGCGCTTCCCCCCGCTCATCACCCCGTCCTCGACGGCCGCTAGCAGTCCGGCGGGCACGACCGAGGCCATCTCATCCATGCAACGCCGCATTGCGGCCTCGATGCGAGTCCTGCGGTCGTCCAGCCAGGCCGCGAAGGAGAGGTCAGTCGCGGTCCCCGTCATCGCGGTCTCCCTGGTCAGGGGCCTCGAACTCCCTTGCCTCGTCCCCCTGGGCGCCGATCAGCTCTTCAACCTTGAGCTCCGCCGTCTCGAGAATCTGCTGCGCGCGCCGGAGGTGACCCACTCCCTCTTCAAAGAGGGCAAGGGCCTCGTCCAGATCGACCGAATCGGAATCCAGCGACGCGACGATCTCCTCGATGCGCCTGAGGCGGCGGTCCAGTCCCCCCTCAGTCGGCACGGCGAGCCCTCCCGGCACGGCGACCCGTCCCGGCGCGGCCCGGGTTCGCCGGCGGTCCGCCGCCTGCCGCATCAGCCACCGTGCACGCCACCTCGCCATCCACGACCCGCAAGCCGAAGTCCAGCGCCGGCGGGAAGTCCACGGTCGTGCGCAGGAGCCGGCCCCGGCCGTCGAGAGGGACCGCGTACCCGCGTGCGAGCGTGGACATGGGGGACAGTGCCTCCATGGCCGCGGCGCCGCGCGCGAGCCGGGCTCGGTGGCGCGCAATTCGCTCCCGCATGATCCCGGCCAGGAAGGATCGCTCTCTCACAAGCCGATCCCGACAGGTCTCCACCCGCCGGCGGCCCCGCCGGTGAAGCAGGTCGCGCACCTGATCGAGCCGCCAGCGCCTCGAGCGGGCCTGCCCTGCGAGCCCCTTTCCCAATCTGGTCCCGAGGTTGTCCAGAATGCGGACGATGGCCCGCCGATCCGGCACCACCGCCTCCGCCGCGGCGGAGGGAGTCGCGGCGCGCACGTCGGCCACCAGGTCGCAGATGGTGACATCCGTTTCGTGACCGACGCCCGAGACCACCGGCACCGGGCTCGAGGCGACGGCGCGCGCGACGGCCTCCTCGTTGAACCCCCAGAGGTCCTCGATCGTCCCGCCGCCGCGAGCCACGACGATCACGTCCACGTCGCGCGACGCCAGGGTGGAGACCGCAGCCGCGATCTCCTCGCCCGCCCCGCGGCCCTGTACACGCGTACCCCGCACCAGAAGCCGCACCCACGGAGCCCGCCGCCGGGTGACCGCAATTACGTCTCGCAGGGCAGCGCCCGTCGGCGAAGTCACGATCCCCACCGTTCCCGGGAAGGACGGCAGACCCCGCTTGCGGGCCGCGTCGGTCAGTCCCTCGGCGTCCAGCCGCCTCTTCAGGCGGTCGAACGCGAGCTTCCACATGCCGCCTTCGCTTTCGGCCTCCAGCTTCGCCGCCACGAGCTGATAGACGCCCCGCGCCTCGTACAGCGTGAACCCCCCGAAAACCCTCACCATCATCCCCTCGCGGGGGTCCGTGGGCAGTCGCGCGGCCTCCCGCCGAAACATGACGCAGCGGAGCTGGGCGGCATCGTCCTTCAGGGTGAAGTAGCAGTGCCCGGAGCGCTGCCGCCGGAAGTTCGTGACCTCGCCGGCCACCCAGAGTTGCGGGAGCCCCTGCTCCAGCTGCAGGCGCACGGCCCGGTTGACCTGGCGGACCGTCCAGATGCGGGGCGCCGGCATATCCGACGCCCGGAGCCCGTCGGAGGGGCCGGCCCCCGCGTCCGCGGCGGACGAGGGCCCACCGGAGTGAGCGGGTGCGCGGTCCGCAAACAGATCCAGCGTGCCGTCGCTCACCGCGCGCCGCTGTTCTGCCGGATCGCCGCTTCCACGGTATTTGCCAGAAGCATGGCGATCGTCATCGGGCCCACTCCGCCCGGCACCGGGGTGATCGCCGACGCGACCTCGCTCACGCCCTCGAAGTCGACGTCTCCGACCACTCGATACCCCCGCTCGCGGGTCGGGTCGTCCACGCGGTTGGTACCCACGTCGATCACGGTCACGCCGGGCTTGACCATGTCCCGCGTGATGGTGTTCGGCCACCCGACCGCGGCGATCAGGATGTCGGCCGTGCGCGTCACGGCGCCAAGGTCGCCTGTACGGCTGTGGGCAACGGTCACCGTGGCGTTGCCCCCGGCCGCCTTGCGAAGCAGGAGCAGCGCCATCGGCTTGCCCACGATGTTCGAGCGCCCGACCACGACGGCGTGCTTGCCCGAGGGGTCCACCCCGCTGCGCACCAGCATCTCGATCACGCCCCGGGGGGTGCACGGCGCGAGGACGTTCGGGTCGCCCGTCGAAAGGCGGCCCACATTGACGGGATGGAAGCCGTCGACGTCCTTGTCGGGGTCGACGGCCAGGAGGACCTTGGACTCGTCGATCTGACGCGGCAGCGGCAGCTGCACGAGAATTCCGTGGATCGCCGGGTCGGCGTTGAGGTCCGCGATGAGGTCGAGGAGCTCGGCTTCCTCAACCGAGTCCGGCAGCGTAATCTGGCGCGAATGAATGCCCGCGGCAGCGGCCGCCTTGTTCTTCATGCCCACGTACAACCGGCTGGCCGGGTCCTCTCCCGCGAGCACGGTCGCCAGCCCGGGCACCAGCCCTTCCCTTGCCAGCGCCGAGACCTGCTCGTTCAACTCATCCCGGATCGTCCCGGCGATTTCCTTCCCTGAAATGATCTTGGCCGACATGAAACTCCATTTCCGCGGTTGCGTGTGGTGACTAAGGGCCCGATCAGGGGGTCGCGGGCCCCGAACAATGAAAGGTGTTCCAGCTAACGCGCGAAGTCGATGGCACGGGTCTCGCGAATTACGACGACCTTGATCTGGCCCGGGTACTGCAGCTCGCCTTCGATCTTCCGGGCCACCGCCTCCGAAATGCGTGCCATGGCCTCGTCGGACACCTTTTCCGGCTCCACCATGACCCTCAGCTCGCGTCCCGCCTGAATCGCGAAGCATCGCTCGACTCCGGGGTGCTCGGTCGCGATCTCCTCGAGCTTCTCGAGTCGCTTGACGTAGCCCTCGAACATCTCCCGGCGCGCGCCCGGGCGGGCCCCGCTGATCGCGTCGGCCGCGGTCACCAGCCAGGCTTCGGCATAGCGGTGCGGCTCCTCGTCGTGGTGGGCCTTGATCGCGTTCAATACGATGTCCGGCTCCTTGAACCGCTTGCAGAGCCGGTACCCGAGTTCCACGTGGGTCAGCTCCTGCTCGTGCGTCTGCCCCTTGCCGACGTCATGGAGCAGTCCGGCCCGCCGCGCCGCCTGCACGTCGAGCCCCATCTCGGCCGCCATATTCCCCGCCAGCAGCGCGACTTCCCTCGCGTGGGCCAGCTGGTTCTGGCCGTAGGAGGTACGAAACTTCAGTCGCCCGAGGACCTTGACGATCTCGGGGTGCACGCTGTGGATTCCCAGCCCGTAGAGCACCTCCTCGGCCGCTTCGCGCATTTCGACCTCGACCTCCTTCTCGCTCTTCGCGACGGTCTCCTCGATCCGTGCCGGATGAATGCGGCCGTCCTCGATCAGACGCGCGAGCGCGACGCGGGCGACCTCGCGCCGCACGGGGTTGTACCCTGAAAGCACGACCGCTTCCGGGGTATCGTCGATGATCACGTCGATCCCGGTAGCCTGTTCGAACGCACGGATGTTGCGTCCCTCGCGGCCGATGATCCGCCCCTTCATTTCGTCGGACGGAAGCTGTACGACGGAGACGGTGAGCTGCGCCGTCTCGTCGGCCGCCATGCGCTGGATGGCCATCGCGACCAGCCGCTTCGCCTCGCGGTCCGCCGTCCGCTGCGCCTCGTCGCGAATCTCGCGAACCCGGTTGGCGGCCTCGGCGCGTGCCTCGTCCTTGATCTCGGCGACGAGTTCGCTCCTGGCCTCGTCCGCGGTGACCCCCGCGAGCGCTTCCAGTCGGGTCCGCGTCTCGGCCAGGGTGCGCTCGACTTCCGCTCCCCTCCCGGCGACCTCGGACTCCTTGCGCTTCAGACCCGCTTCCCGCTCCTCCAGCGCATCGGTACGGCCGTCGAGGAGATCGGATTTGCGGTCGACGGCCTCGGTACGGTTGAGCAACCGGCGCTCACCCCGCTCGACATCCTCACGGCGCCTGCTCTCCTCGGACTCCCAGGTCTCCCTGAGCCGGTAGACGTCCTCCTTGGCCTGCAACTCGGCGGCAAGGCGCACGTTGTCGGCATCCTGTTCTGCCCGCTTGCGGATCAGCGACGCCTCGTCCCGTGCCGCTTCCTTCTCTTCAAGCTGCCGCGCGCGCTCCCGGTTCCTCCCAAGGAAGTACCCGAGGATTGCCGCGACAACCGCGCCGACCGCCAGGGACACACCCAGCGGATCCATGTATTTTCTCCAAGGCCGAACCGTCGTCCGGCCGCGTGATTCGACAAGGTAAACACGGCGGGGGATCCGGCCGCGGACTTCCTTGATTGCGCCTACAGTATTCCCGTACCGACCGGGGCGCAAGCACCGGCCACGCCCCCCACAGCCCCTGGTGCGACGCGCGGCTTCTCACCGGGTGTCAGCGAATCTCCGGACCTCCCGTTCGGTTGTCCGGCACGAAACGGTCGCGATGGGGCATCTCGACCGCCGCGAGCGAAGCGGCGTCCATCACCGCGTCCTCCGGCACCAGACCGCCCAGGTGCAGTACGTACGCGACGACGGCATAGACATCGTCGTCGCTCAGAATGCCGGGGGTGGTCTGGGGCATCGCCTTGCGCGTGTAGTCGTACAGGGTCGTGGCGTAGGGCCAGTATCCACCCACGGTGCGACCGGTGGGCCACTGCTCCCAGGGACCCGGGCTGACCAGCCGGTCATTGGGGCCCTCGGTGCCGGTTGGGCCGTGGCACTGGAGACAGTGGAGTTCGTAGACAGCCTGTCCCTCGGCGACCGAACCGCTTCCGGGCGGCAGTCCTTCGCCGTCCGGCTTGACGTCGATGTCCCAAAGCGCCACGCGGTCTTCCGTGGCCGGGGTGCCGAAGCCGAAACGGCCGGGAGCATGCTCGGGCAGCGCGACGTGCCACTCGCTGCCGTCGTCCGCCATTGCCTGGCCCGGGGGCGTCCCGCCCACCACGGCCCGGGGCGAGGGCTCCTCAGGCGCGCACGCGGCCAGGAGGAGCGCGGTCGCCGCGCCCGCCCAGCGGGACACCCAGCCGACGGGCGTCACAGCAAGTCCCCCAGACCGAACGTGACCACGCCGTCCGAGGCGACCTTCCAGGCACGCTGATGATTGTGGTGGTAGGCCGTTCCCTCTCCCCGTGCGTTCCAGAGCTGCTGAACCGTGGGCTGCACGTAGCCGGTCTCGTCCGTTGCACGGCTGAGGATCACGGTCTCGCGCCCGTCCCAGTTCCAGAGGTGCCGGAAGCGGACGGTGGACTTTGACAGCACGGGCGGCTGCATAACGGCGTCGGACCACGACCGCCCGCCGTCGGTGCTGACTTCGACCCGGGTGATCCTGCCGCGTCCCGTCCAGGCCAGGCCTTCGATCTCCCACCAGCCGCGCTCGGGCAGGACGTAGGGATACGACGGGAAGGTTATGAGCGACTTCGCATCCATGACGAAACTGAAAATCCGGGACGTGCCGTCCTTGAGCGGATCGGTGTAGCGCGACGTCTCGTCCCGGGTCATGGTCGGCCGGTCCGAGACCTCGATCCGTCTCAGCCACTTGACCTGGGCGTTGCCTTCCCACCCGGGCAGCAGCAGCCGCACCGGGTATCCCTGCTCGGGACGAATCGCCTCGCCGTTCTGACCGTAGGCCAGCATGGAATCGTCCATCGCCTTGTCCAGCGGAACGCTCCGGGACATGACCGCGGCGTCGCGACCCTCGGCGAGGATCCAGCTGGCTCCCGGCCGCACGCCCACTTCGCGGAGGACGGTCGACAGCATGACGCCCGTCCACTCGCTGGTGCTGAGCAGTCCGTCCAGCTGTTGCGGGGATATGGCCGTGGGCATGCGGCTGCGGCTGTAGGCACCGCCACCGTTGCCGGAACACTCGATGAAGCAGATGCGGGACGTCTGTGGATACCGCCTCAGGTCGGCCATGCGGAAAACCATCGGCCGCTCGACCATGCCGTGCACGAGGACCTCGTGCTCCTCCGCAGCGATGTCGGGAACGCCCGCGTGGTGGCGCTCGAAGTGGAGATCCGACGGGGTGATGGTGCCCTGCAGATCCTGAAGCGGCGTGCGCGACGAACTCGACAGGGCGAGGGTGCGCAACAGGCGGCGGGGCTGTTCGCCCGGGGCGCGCGTCCCCAGCTCGGAAACGAACCGTCCCGGGACCCTGGTGGGGTCGGTGGCCGCGGGGGCGGCCTGCTGCGGCGGGACCGGCATCGAAGCCAGTGGCGGCTCCGCCTTCAGCGCATCCCAGCGCGTCATCACGAGCCCGGAGGCGGCCGTTCCGGAGGCGGCCAGCCAGGCGCGGCGGGAAAGACGGGTGTGCTCGGTGTCGGGCATCTGCTCGATCCTTCCGTGTCTGCTACTCTGTCAGTGCGTTCTCGATTCTCCCCGCCAGGACCGTGGCACGGGCGCGGGTGCGGGCCTCCTGCCGAAACAGTTCATCGGAAAGCGCGAGCGCGGCCAGGATCGCGGTCTTCTTCGCGTCCAGCCCGGTCTCTCCGCCGATTTCGCGCATGCGCTCGTCCACCAGTGCGGCGCAGCGGCGCGCATACTCCTCGTCCGCGTCCGTGCGCAGCGTGTACGTCTCTCCCGCGATCCGCACCCGGATCGCCTTGCGGGACCCGCCGCTCGATTCGCTCATCTACGCTCCTCCAGGAAGCGGATGCTGGCCAGGATGCGGTCCACACCCTCCCTTCCCTGCTCGATCCGGGCACGCAGACCCTCGTTCTCGGCCTCGAGTTCCGCAACACGGCTCGCCAGTGCGCCGGGATCCTCCCGCCCGTCCACGAACTGGCGCAGCAACTGCTCGTTGCGCTCCGCGCGCGCCTCCGCCTCCGCGGCGCGTTCCCGGACCGCGCGGACCTCTTCGACCGCGCGCTCCACCGCCGTCTCCAGCGGGGCCAGGGCCGGCACGTGGGATGCGGCCGAACGCTCACGTCCTCGGTTCGACACCGGTCTTCTCCTTTACTGTTCTGACCACGCGGCGGCAGGTCTTGTCCACTTCCCTGTCCGTCAGGGTCCGTCCCCGGGCGCGGAAACGCAAGCGCAGGGCCACGGAACGCGTGCCCGGAGGCAGGTCTTCTCCCTCGTAGACATCGAAGACATCCCCGGTCTCCAGCAGGCGGCCCGCGGCCCTCCTCGCGGCGTCGAGCACCTCGCCGGCGGCGGTGCCGGCCGGAACCAGAAACGCCATGTCCCGCTGGACCGCGGGTTGATCGGGCAGGTCCCGGGCGGTCACGTCGGGTTTGGGGGCGGGTACCTCCGGAAGCACGACTTCCCCACCCACCACCGCGCCCGCCCAGCGGGGAAGGTCCAGCAGTTCCGGGCGTACCTGGCCGCCCCATCCCACCACTTCGCCGGCACCGGAGACGAGCTCGTAGCACCTCCCCGGCACAAACAGTTGCTGCCCCCGCGCGCCCGCCGGTACTCTCGCCCGCCCGTCCCCCGGCACGCCGGCCCGCCCACCCGCCGGCACGACCGCGGCATCCGGGCAGGCCTCGCGACCGATCAGCCCGAGCACGCCGGCGATATCGTGGACGTCGAAGGGTTCGGCCCGGGAAGACCAGTGGGGGGGCGTGCGCCCGCCCGTGAGCACCACCGCGACGCGCGACGACTCGATCGGCGTACTGTTCTCGGAGGGTGCGAAGGCCGTCCCGATCTCGAACAGGCGGACGTCGCGGACGCCCCGGGACATGTTCCTCTCCACGTGCGTGAGCAACCCCGGGAGACGATCCCGGCGCAGATGGCTCTCGTCCCGTGACATCGGGTTGAGGAGCGCCACGTCACCGTGCCGTTTCGGTCCGAGCGCCGGAGTCTGCGCCTCGCTGATCCCGTTGGCTGCAAGCAGGCCGCGCAGCCGGTCCTCGAGCTGGAAGAGCGGATGATCGGGGACGGTCCCGGCCCGTGCCGCGGACATCACCTCCGGGAACGCGTCGTAGCCGTGCGTGCGGGCCACTTCCTCGATCAGGTCGACTTCGCGCAGCGTGTCGTAGGTGCGATGACCGGGAACCGTCACGTCGAGCCGGTCCGCGCCCGCCGCCTCGACCGCGTAGCCGAGCGGGGCCAGGAGCTTCGAGACCCTGTCCGGCGTGAAATCCACGCCGAGCACGTGGCTCGCGCGGGTCGGCCGCAAGCCCACGACCGGGGGCACCCAGGGCCGGGGGTGCGCATCGATGATCTCCCCGTCGAGCGTTCCTCCCGAGGTCGCGAGAATCAGCGACACGGCCCTCAGCACCGCAGCCTCCATCGCGGCGGGATCTACGCCGCGCTCGAAGCGGTAGCTCGCGTCGGTCGACATCGCGAGCGCCCGGCGTGTCGCGCGCACCTGCCGCGGCTCGAAGAGCGCGCATTCAAGCAGGATGTCCGTGGACTGCCCGGACACCTCGGAGTCACGGCCGCCCATCACGCCAGCGATTGCGACGGGCCGGACGGCGTCGCGAATCATGAGCATGTCCGGGGTGATCGCCCGCGCCTCGTCGTCAAGCGTCACCAGCGATTCCCCGGGGCGGGCACGGCCCACCACGATGGTGGCATCGGCCAGCTTGTCCAGGTCGAAGGCATGCAGGGGCTGGCCCAGCTCCAGCATGACGTAGTTCGTCGCGTCGACGACGTTGTTGATGGGACGGGCACCGGCCGCGCGGAGGCGGTCGGCCAGCCATCGCGGCGACGGACCGACCGCCACGCCGCGTATGACGGCGCCGAGATACCGGGAACACAGATCCGGGTCCTCGATCAGGATGCGGCACCCGGCCGAGGAGGCTTCCCCGCCGCCGCGCGCGAACGAGGCCGCGAACTCGCCCTGGCCGCCGGGAAACGGCGGCAGCGCGATCCCGGCGTGGCCCTCCGGATGCAGTTCTCGCGCGATTCCCACGTGCGACAGCAGGTCCCCCCGGTTCGGGGTGACTTCCACGTCCATGCGAACATCGTCGAGCCCGACCGAAGCCGCGAAGGGCGCACCCACTTCGTACTGCCCCTCGAGCAACATGATCCCCGCATGGTCCTCGCCCAGTTCGAGCTCGCGCTCGGAGCAGAGCATCCCCTCGCTGTAGGACCCGCGGATCTTGCGCTTCCCGATACGGAAACCGCCGGGCAGGACCGCGCCCACCGGAGCGAAGGGATAGTACGCCCCAACCCGCACCACCGGAGCGCCGCAGACCACGGGGACCTCTCCGTCGGGGCCAGCCACCCGGCACAGCGTCAGCCGGTCCGCGTTCGGATGCGGGCCGGCCTCCAGGACACGGCCGATCACGACATCCTTCAGTCCCTCGGCCAGATCAACCCAGTCCTCCACGGGCGCCCCCCGCAGCGCGAGCCGCTCCATCGCCTCGGCCGGACCGATCCCGATCCCGGGGGCCACGTCGCGGACCCAGCGGTAGGAGACCTTCACCGGAACTGCCCCAGGAAGCGCATGTCGTTCTCGTAGAAGAGCCTGAGGTCGCGCACCCCGTGCCTCAGGAGCGCGACCCGCGCGGGGCCCATCCCGAACGCCCAGCCCGTGTACCGCTCCGAATCGTACCCCACGTTGTCCAGCACCGCGGGGTCGACCATGCCGGCACCCATGATCTCGATCCAGTCGGTCTCCTCTTCCCGCCCGTCCTCGCGCACGATGAGCCTCTTGACGTCCACCTCCGCCGAGGGCTCGGTGAAGGGGAAGAACGAGGGGCGAAACCGCACGCGCGTGCCCGGCCCCCAGAAGCGCCGCGCGAACTCGGCCAGGGTGGCCTTGAAGTCCACGAACGTCACGCCTTCGTCCACCACCAGCCCCTCGATCTGTGCGAAGGCGGGCGTATGGGTCGCATCGTAGGTGTCCCTGCGGTAGACCATGCCCGGCGCCAAAATGCGGATCGGCGGAGGGTACTGCTCCATGGTGCGGATCTGCACCGGAGAAGTGTGGCTTCTGAGCAGCAGGCCCGGCGCCAGGTAAAGCGTGTCCTGCTCGTCCGCGGCGGGATGATCGAGGGGCGTGTTGAGGGCGACGAAGTTGTACCACTCCGTGTCGACCTCGGGGCCGCGGGCACGCGTGAATCCCAGGCTGCGGAAGATCGACCAGATGTCGTCGACGGCCCGGCTGACGGGATGAATGGTGCCCTGCCAGCCGGTCCGCGCGGGCAGCGTAAGGTCCGCGCCGTCCTCGCTGGACGCGCCATCCCGTGACAGTGCCGCCCGCCTTTCCTCCAGCGCCCGGTCAACGGCGCCCTTCACCCTGTTGGCCTCGGCGCCCGCCGCCGGCCTCTCCTCGGGGCTCAGCCCGCCCAGCCGCCTGAGGCACCGGGAAACCAGACCATCCCGGCGGCCCAGATAGCGGACGCGAACCTCCTCCAGTTCACGCGGATCACCGGCCGCACGGACCTCCCCAAGGGCGTCCGCCTCCAGCCTCCTCAGGTCCTCGATCACGAATCCGCGCGCAGCCGGAGGCACCCGCGGGATCCGTCATCCGCGGGGTTCCGTCGCCGCTTCGCCCTACCGGTTGAGGGCCGACTTCGCCCGGTCGGCAAGCGACGCAAAGGCGTCCGGACTCCGAATCGCGAGGTCGGCGAGGGCCTTGCGATCCAGCTCGACGCCGGCGCGCCGCAACCCGTTCATGAACCGGGAATAGGACAGGTCGTTCTGGCGAGCAGCCGCGTTGATCCGGGTGATCCACAGGCGGCGGAAGTTTCGCTTCTTCTTCTTCCGGTCCCGGTAGGCGTGCTCCCACCCCTTCTCGACGGCATCCCTGGCTGTCCGGTACAGGTTCTTGCGTCCCCCGAAGTAGCCTTTCGCAGTCCCGAGGATCTTCTTCTTCCGCCTATTCCGTGCGACGGCGCGAGTCGAACGCGGCATCGGTCTATTCTCCTGGCAGTGACAACTGTGTTTCTATGTTCCCGGAAGCATCCGGCGGATCCGCCCGGCATCGGCCTTCGAGGCCGTCGTCTTGCTGCGAAGCCTGCGCTTGCGCTTCCGGTTCTTCTTCGTGAGGATGTGGGACTTGTAGGCCCGCATCCTGGCCAGCTTCCCCGACCCCGTCTTCCGGATCCGCTTCGCGGCACCCCGGTTTGATTTCATTTTCGGCATGGGTCTCTCCTGGATCCTCTTATTGGTTGGTTGAGGAAGGGCGATCTCGTACCTGCCGGCGATCCCTACTTCACCGGGGTAAGGATCATCGACATCTGACGACCCTCGAAGTTCGGATACTGCTCGATCTTTCCGAACTCGCCGAGATCCTCCGTAAGGCGGAGCAACACCTGACGCCCCAGCTCGGGATGCGTGATCTGTCTGCCTCGGAACATCATGGTCAGCTTGACCTTGTTCCCCTCCTCAAGAAAGCGCCGCGCGTGGCGGAGCTTGAATTCGTAGTCGTGGTCTTCGATCCCGGGCCGGAATTTCACTTCCTTGATCTGGGTCGTGTGCTGTTTTCGCCTGGCCTCCCGGGCGGCGCGCGCGGCTTTGTACTTGTACTTGCCGTAGTCCATCATGCGAACCACCGGCGGCCTCGAGTCGGGGGCTACTTCGACCAGATCCAGTCCCCGTTCGGCGGCCCGGGCGCGCGCCTCGTCCAGCGAAACTATTCCGATCTGTCCTCCGTTCTCCGCGATCAGTCGAATCGGGCTGATTCGGATCTGCTCGTTCACTCTGACACGTCTTTCCGCGATCTTGGAACTCTCCTTGTCGTTGGGGTGGCTCAAGGCCCCCGTTTTTCGCCGCCCGTCACCCTTCGCCGCTTCCGAAACGGATCCGCCGGCTACCAAAAAAGGCCCGGAAGACCGGGCCTCGTGACCTGGCGGTGAACGCGCATGCGCCCGCCGCCGACCTGGGACCCGGAAGCCCGCTGGCTACGAGGGTGAGAGGCTGTCAGTCCTCTGCTTCCTGATTGTCAGCACCGCCGCCGCGGGGGTTTCGCCAGCTTCCCGACGGTGGCAGGTATAGATCTATATGATAGGCGGTTCATGCGCCGGTTGTCAATGCTCGTATTCGGGAACCCGATCCCCCGCTTGCGCCGTTTCCGAATCCTCACGGATAATGAACCCCACAGCGCCCGACGCACCCGGCGTTCCGGCCCATCACGCCGTGTCCGAGCCGGCAGGCCCGATTCCGGGACAGGAGTGGCCCGTGACAAAAAGGATCCGGACAGCCGCGCGGCGGGAGCTGCCGACGCTCCTGCCAACCGGATTGCAGAGGCTGCTGTCGATCGCTCTGGCGCTGGCCGGTTTCATGGTCGCCGACACGATCTATCTGGTTCTGGTGCGTCTGGCCGACCGCGTGGGGCTGGAACCCTTCGCCCTGGGTGCGTCGAATCTTCCCCGCTTCTACCAGACTATGCTCCTCGCCCACACGGGTGCCGGACTGCTGCTGGCGGCGGTGATGGCTGCGTTCCTCGTGGCGCACCTCCCCAGGGTTTGGCCACGCCAACACGCGGGGGCCGTCTGGACCGGGGCGTCCTACGCGACCTTTGGCCTGACGCTTGCTGCGAGCGGGCTCTTCATCACTTCGGAAGCCGCGAGCCAGGGCAACAGCTGGGCCTGGTGGCTACACAGCGGCATGGCCGTTCTGGCCATCGCAGGCTATTGGCTGCATCGCCGGGTGAGCCACACTCCGCCCGCCGCCGCTCGCCTGGCGCGGTTTCTGGCCACTGCCGCCGCAGCGAGCGTCGCGCTCTTCCTCGTGCACGGTGCCGAGGCGGTTCACAGCAGCCGATCTCGCGAGCCCCCGGGTGCCGGGGCGTCGGTGGCGGGTGGCATCGACCGCGATGCAGCCGCGCTCCTGCAGGGTGATTTCGGGCCATCGGGATGGGTGCCCACGGGCGCCGTGCCTCCGCCGAGTCCATTCTTCCCTTCTCCCGTGACAACCACGACCGGAGGGCTTCTGCCACCCAGCGTTCTTGCGCCGGAAGCGGGCGTGGCTCCGCGGACCGTTCGGGCCGAGGCCGATGCCCGCGGCTTCGTGCTGGAGACGCGCATCGGAGCCGGGGACTGTGCCCGTTGTCACCAGGACATCGTCAGCCAGTGGTCGGAGTCGGCACACCGATTCGCATCGTTCAACAATCCCTTTTACGAAGCGACGATCAGGAGCATGCGCTCCGAGTCGACGGAGTCCAATCGCTGGATCGAACGTCACCTCGCGTCTGCCGGAGAGGTCGGCGGCGACGTGGGCCGCATCAAGAGCAAGTGGTGCGCGGGCTGCCACGACCCCGCACTCCTGCTGGCAGGGGCAATGACGGGCGAGATCGACCGAGGTTCGGTGGAAGCGCAGGCGGGTCTCACGTGCCTGGCGTGTCACGCGATCGACCGAATCCATGACCGGACCGGAAACGGCAACTACAACATCGCGGACCAGTCGGACGACCCCTATGTCTTCGTATCGTCGCCCCAGGCTTCGCTGGGTCGATTCCTTCACGACGCTGCTCTGAGGGCGCGCCCCCGCGTGCATGCCACACGCATGCTCAAGCCGTTCTTTCGAGAGAGCGCGTACTGCGCCACCTGCCACAAGGTCGGCCTCACGGAGCCGGTCAACGGGTATCGCTGGCTGCGTGGCCAGAACGAGTTCGACGCCTGGGACGACAGTGGCGTGTCCCTGAACGCCGCGCGCACCTTCTACCTGCCTCCGGAACGCCAGGAATGCCAGGACTGCCACATGCCGCCGGAACCCGCACCGCTCGGGGACCTCGCCGCGGAAAACGGCATGGTGCGCTCACACAGGTTCCTCGCGGCCAACACCGCGCTCCCCTTTCTCAGGGGCGATGACGCGACCTTGCGGCGCATCGCGGACTATCTCAGGGCCGACAAGCTCCGGATCGACATCTTCGCGGTACGAACGCCGGACGCGGACCCGGCCCTGCTGCTTGCGGGCGAGGGATCGACGGTGCCGGCGGGCGTACCGATCACCTTCGACGTGGTGACGCGCAATCTCGGCGTGGGGCACACCTTCCCGGGCGGGACCAACGACTCCAACGAGGGATGGATCGAGTTCACGGTCACCGACTCGCTGGGGCGGCGCCTTTTCGCGAGCGGACTTGTCGGGTCCGACGGTCATCTTGATCCGAACGCGCACACCTTCAAGTCGGTGCTCGTCGACCGCAACGGCAACGCGATCGACCGGCGCAACGCCCAGGACATCCACACTGCGGTCTACACCAGCGTCATCGGGCCCGGCGCCGCCGATCTCGCGCACTACCGGCTCACCTTGCCGACGACGCTGGCCGCTTCGCCGCTCACGGTGACGGCGCGCCTGCTGTGGAGGAAATTCGAGCGTGCGTACACCGAATTCGCTTTCGAGTCGAACCCCGCGGGCTTCCCCGGATTCGATGCGCCGCCCGAGTTGCCGATCACCGAGATCGCGTCGGACACCGTGCGCATCCGCGCAACTGCTTCCGGCGCCCCTGCCGCAGCGGCGGTGGCGACGGAGCCGGACTGGACCCGGCACAACGACTATGGGATTGCTCTGCTGCTGGAGGGTGACCTGCGCGGTGCCGGCCAGGCCTTCGCCCGAGTGGAAGGGCTGGCTCCCGGCCGGGTCGACGGACCGCTCAACCTCGCCCGCACGGCCCTGGCCGAGGGACGGCTCACACTGGCCTACGCCGCCCTGGAACGCTCCGAGGCGATCGATGCCGGCAATTCGAGGTCCGCATGGGTGTGGGGGCGGGTGCTTCAGGAGGATGGCCGCTACGAAGACGCGGCGTCCGCCTACCGGCGGGTGCTGCGGGACTTCCCTAACGACCGCGCCGCCTGGCGGGCGCTGGGCAGGACGCTGTTCCTGGACGGGCGCTACGAGGAGGCGCTCGTCGCGCTGGACCGCGTGCTCGACATCGATCCCGAAGACCGGGTCGCCCACTACCACCGCATGCTGTCATTGCGCGCGCTGGGCCGCGCCGGGGCGGCGGCGCGCGCCGAGGCGGCGTACCTCTATTACGGGATCGACGAATCCGCGCAGGAGATCACACGGGCATACCGGGCCCGCCACCCGGGAGCCAACACCATGGCGCAGCGGATCCGGATCCACCTGCTCGAGGCAATTCGATGAGGGCTCGTGCGCTGCTGCTGGCGTACGCCGTGTGTGGCTGCGCGGATCCGCCGGCCGACGACGCGCCGGCCTATGTGGATCGGGAGTACGCAACCCGCTCCGAGGGAGCCGTGACGACCCGCCTGCGCTTCACCGAGATCGCCGCCGAGGCCGGGATCGACTTCGCACACGAGACGGGCGCGTTCGGCGAAAAAAGGATGCCCGAGACGCTCGGCAGCGGGGCAGCGTTCCTGGACTACAATGGAGATGGCCTTCCCGACCTGCTGCTCGTGAACGGCGACTGGTGGCCGGGACATGAGGGGCGCGGCAAGCGTCCCACCCAGCGTCTCTACCGCAACCGCGGCGGCGGGCGGTTCGAGGACCGTACGGAAGCCGCCGGCCTCGACCTTTCGCTCTACGGGATGGGAGCGACCGTGGGGGACTACGATGGCGACGGCGACCCCGACATCTACCTGACCGCGGTAGGTCCGAACCGCCTGTTGCGAAACGACGGCGGAAGGTTCACCGATGTCACCGCGCTGACCGGGGTGGAGGGGAACCCGCCCGAGGGGCCCCCGGCGTGGTCGACCGCGGCGGCCTGGGTCGATGTCGATCTCGACGGCTGGCTGGACCTCTACGTATGCAACTATGTGAAATGGACGCCTGAGACCGATCTCTTCACGACCATAGACGGCATCACCAAGTCCTATGCGACGCCCCAGCAATACGAGGGAGAGTCCTGCCGCCTGTACCGGAATCCGGGCAACGGGGGCAGGTTCACTGACGTCACCGTAGCCGCGGGCCTCTACAACCCGGCGGGCAAGTCGCTCGGAGTGGCCGTCACGGACTTCAACATGGACGGCTGGCCGGATCTTGTCGTGGCCAACGACACGCAGCGCAATTTCCTCTACCGCAATGAAGGCGACGGCACCTTCGTGGACATCGCCGTGCGCGCCGGCGTAGCCTTCGACGAGGCCGGCCGTGCCAGAGCGGGCATGGGCATCGACGTCGCCGACCTGACCGGCGACGGGGGCTGGTCGATCGCCATCGGCAACTTCGCGCACGAACCGCTCGCGCTGTTCACAACGATCGGCACCGATCTCTTCCGGGACCGGGCCGGGGCCGCGGGTCTCTCGCGCCCGACCATGGTGCCGCTGACCTTTGGCGTCGCCTTCGCCGATTTCGACCTCGACGGCACTCTCGACATCGTGGCGGCCAACGGCCATATCGAGCCCGGCATCAACGCCGTGAGACGGGAACAGACCTTCGCGCAAAGCCCGCAGCTTTTCCTGGGAGACGGCTCCGGCGGATTCGACAACGCAAGCGCCGCGGTGGGCGACGGTTTTCGGGAGCCAATCGTCGGGCGTGGCATCGCTTACGGCGACATCGATCTTGACGGTGACCTCGACCTGCTCGTGACGGCAAACGGTGACACGCCCAGACTGTTTCGCAACGACCTCGCCGGGGGCTCGGGCATCGGCGTGCTCCTCGAGGGAACGGCACCCAATCACGACGCGCACGGGGCACTCGTGACCGTCTACGCCGCGGGGCGCGCCCAGCGGCGTTTCGTGGCAACGGGATCGTCGTATCTTTCCCAGTCGTCCCTTCAGCCGCTCCTCTTCGGTGTCGGGGAAGCCCTCGCGGCGGACAGCGTGCTGGTACGATGGCCCGGGACCGGGAGGGCCACCCGCATGGGGCGCGTGCCGGCGGGTACGACGGTGACGGTACGGCAAGAACCCGGATAGCTGAAGGAGTCGGCATGACGCGGGTCAGGCTCACCATGGCCATGACGCTCGCCGTCGCGGGAATGGCGGCTTGCAGGGATGTCGGCAGCGACACGGCGACGCTGGTGACCATCCAGGCAGTCGGGCTGGCACACCTCGAAGAGAACAGGCTCGATCAGGCCGCCGCCGAGTTCGAGCGGCTCGTGGAAATGGCCCCGGACCAGGCGGCCGGCTTCGCCAATCTGGGACTCGTGTACCTGCGGATGGGGCGCTTGCCGGAAGCCGAGACTGCTGTTCGCCGGGCCCTCGACCTCGAGCCGAACGACCCGGACGCATGGCTGGTCATGGCGGACATCCTCCTCGCCGGCGAACGGGGGGGCGAAGCCCGGGACGAACTTGTGGAAGCGCTGGCAGTCGATCCGGGGCACGCCCGGACGCTGTACGCGCTGGCGTCTCTCGATACGGATTCGAGCGGCCAACAGGCGGTTTCCCGTCGAACCGCCACGCTTGGGGACCTTGTGGAGCGTCAGCCCGGCAACGTCGCCGCACGCATCGAGCACATCGAGGCTCTCCTGACGGTGGACGATCCCGACTCCGCAGCGGCCGGCCTCGAAATGCTCCGCCAGATCGTGCCCGTGTTCCCGGTAGAGGGGCAGGATCTGTTCGATTCGGCTCTGCAGGCAGCCAGGATGAGCGATGCTGCCGGTGCGCTGGACGCCGTTTTGCCCTTTCACAACGTCATGCGCACGACCCCGGTCTACCAGCGGGGCCTGCGCGATCTTGCCGGACCGGGCGGCGTGCTGCCGGGCTTTCCGGTCGTCATCTTCAGCGAAGGCATGGGCGGGAGCGAGCGCGACGCGGAGTCCGTCCTGTCATCGCTTCGGTTCACCGATGTGACCGGGAGCGCGGGGATTCCGGGTGGCGGCGCCGCGAATGCCGGCGGCGTCCTCTCCGCCGTCGACTTCGACGGTGACGGTGACACCGACATCTACGCCGGCGGCCGGCTGCTGCGAAGCGACCCCGCCGGCTTCACCGACGTGACCGACGACGCCGGACTCAGCGGGCCGGCTCCGTCCGCGGCGGCCTTCGGCGACTTCGACAACGACGGCGCCCTCGACCTCTACGTGACTCGCGGAGAGCGCGGAGCCCTCTTTCGGAACCAAGGCGACGGCTCCTTCGCCGACATGACCTCGTCTCTTGGCGTAGAGCTTCCATCCGGGGCCCCGCTTTTCATCGACTACGACCATGACGGGGACCTCGACCTGGTGCTGGCCGGCGCCGGCGTCGCGGCCATGCTCCGCAACAACCTCGACGGCACATTTACGGACGTCACCGCAATCGCGGGCATCGAGCAGGCGGCGGCGGACGGCGGAACGGCGGCATTTGGCGATTTCGACGACGACGACGACCTCGACTTCGTATTCGCCGACCCCGGAGGGGCGCTGCGACTCTACGACAACGAACGCGGGGGACGCTTCATTGAACGCGCCGCCGAGCGCGGCCTGGCGGTGGCGGGGCATGGAGTCGCCTCGGTCGGAGACTACAACAACGACGGTTTGCTCGACCTGCTCACGGCGCCGAGCGGTGGCGCGGGGATCGCGCTGTGGTTGAACCAGGGCCGCGGCCACTTCGCCGCGGATGAGCGGCCCGAAGCCCTCCCGGACGGCACGGCCAGTGTCACCGTCCGGGACGGAATCTTCGTGGACTTCGACAACGACGGGTGGCTCGATATCGCTCTGGCTGTCGAAACCGCCGGCGGTGACGGCGCCCTTGCGCTGTTCCGCAACGCCGCCGCCGGCCGATTCGACGACGTCTCGCAACTAGCGCCTCCCCTTCCTCCGGTGCGCCGGATCGCGGCCAGCGACTTCGGCGCGGACGGCGATCTCGACCTATTCGCATCGACCGGCGGCGGATCGGTGCGGCTGCTTCGCAACGACGGCGGCAACGGAAACCGTTTCCTGAGAATCCGGCTTGTCGGGCTTTCCACCGGGAGCGGAAAGAACAACCACTTCGGGATCGGAGCGAAGGTCGAGGTCCGGGCGGGCGCCCTGTACCGAACCGTGGTCGTCGACAGGCCCGAAGTCCATGTCGGGCTCGGCCAGCGTCCGGGCGCCGACGTGATCAGGGTGCGCTGGCCCAACGGGGTGCCCCAGAACATCCTCTACAGCGGCGCCAACCAATCGATCGTCGAAGAACAGATCCTCAAGGGTTCGTGCCCCACGCTGTTCGCCTGGAACGGAGAGCGCTTCGACTTCGTGACCGATATCCTGTGGAAGAGTGCGCTGGGGATGCCCACCGGGCTAATGGGGCGCGGTGACGCGCAATACGCCCCGGCGGAAGCGTCGCGGGAATACCTCCGTATTCCGGGCGAAGTGCTCCGCGAACGGGACGGTGCCTACGAACTGCGGGTGACCGACGAGCTGTGGGAGATCTTCTATATCGATGAGATCGATCTGATCGCCGTGGATCACCCGGATTCCGTGGACGTCTTCGTCGACGAGCGCTTCGTGCCACCGGGACCGGAGGTTCGACTGGAACTCCACCAGGTCGGCGATAGGCGACGGCCAAGGTCGGCCACGGACCACCTGGGGCGCGACGCCGTCGAGGCGCTTGCCGCGACGGACGACGTGTACGTCGGCGACTTCGAGCCTCTCCGCTACCAGGGAATCAGCGAACTGCACGATCTCGTGCTCGACCCGGGGGACATCCCCCCCGGCCAGCCGGTCCGGCTGTATCTGCGCGGATGGATCTTTCCAACCGACGCGAGCATCAACGTCGCAGTTTCCCAGTCGCAGGCGATCGGAACCGTCATGCCGCACCTGCAGGTGATCGGGGCAGACGGAACGTGGGAGACCGCGGTTCCCGCGCTCAGCTTCCCGTCGGGAAAGAACAAGACGATCGTGCAGGATCTCACCGGGCTCTTCCCAACCGCCGACCACCGCGTTCGCATCCGAACCAACATGAACATCTACTGGGACGAGGCGTTTTTTGCCGTGGGCGCGACGGAGGCCCCGGCGCGGACGACGGTGCTCGACCCCGCGTCCGCCGATCTGCGCTACCGGGGCTTCTCCAGGGAGTTCCGCAAGGGAGGGCGCCAAGGTCCCCCCTGGTTCGACTACGGCTCGGTGTCCGAGAATGCCCGATGGCGCCCGCTTGCCGGCAACTTCACGCGGTTCGGCGATGTGCTGCCGCTAATGCTGGAGGCGGACGACCGCTATGCGATCATGGGACCCGGCGACGAACTCGCACTCCGTTTCGATGCTGCGGGGCTCCCACCGCTTCCCGAGGGGTGGACGCGCGACTTCCTGATCTACAGCGAGGGATGGCTGAAAGACTCCGACCTCAACACGGCGGCGGGATGGAAGGTCGATCCGCTGCCCTTCCACGGAATGACGCGCTACCCATACGGGTCCGCTGAGGCCTACCCGCTTCCGGAAGTCGTCGAGGCGTGGCACACGCGCGTCCATCCGCCCGCCGTGAAGCCCGGCGAGGAAGGGCCGTCGGAGAGGTAGCGCGGCTCGCGCAAGCGCCAGACGCGGGGCACACTTGCCCGCGAACGCGGGGAGCCCCATGGTAACCCGGCGCCCGGCCGGACCCGCCGGCGAGTTCGGAGGCGACAGGACGCATTCGAAGACCGCCGCGACGCGGCAAACGTGCCCGGGCGAAGGAGCTGCGCATGCGACGAAACCGTTTGGCCCGGACGGTGCTGTCGGCGCTCCTAGTGCTCGCTCCGGCCCAACACCAGGCCGGGGCCCAGACCAGGATGCCTGGAGGCGATCGAGGCCCGGGCCCGTTCGTCGTCGAGGAAGCCTTCCTCTCCGGCCTTTCCTGGCGCGAGATCGGTCCGGCCATGTTCGCCGGGCGGGTCGCAGATGTCGCGGGGGTGCCCGGCAATCGGAACATCCTGTATGTGGCTGCCGCATCGTCGGGGTTGTTCAAGTCCACGAATGGCGGGATCACATTCGAACCGGTCTTCGAGGACGGGGGAACGCTGTCGATCGGCGCGATCGCGGTGCGCCCGGACGACCCCGACGTGGTCTACGTGGGCACCGGAGAGGGCGCGGTGCGCAACAGCATCTCGATCAGCGACGGCATCTACCGGAGCACCGACGGCGCCGCGACCTGGACGCACCTCGGGCTGACCGACACGGAGCGCTTCTCGCGCATCGTCATCCATCCCCACAACCCCGAGATCGTCTTCGCGGCGGCGATGGGCCACGCGTGGGGACCGAACGAGGAGCGGGGCCTCTTCCGCAGCAGCGACGGCGGCGACACGTGGGCACGCATCCTCTACAGGAACGAGACCACGGGCGCAAGCGATGTCGCGATCGACCCGCTCAATCCCGACATCGTCTACGCCGGCATGTACGACTACCTGCGGCGGCCCTGGCACTTCCGCAGCGGCGGCCCGGGTAGCGGACTCTTCCGCTCGACCGACGGCGGCGACAGCTGGACGCGCCTCACCGACCCGGCGCTCGCCAACGGCCTGCCCGGCACCGGCGTGATCGGGCGCGTGGGCGTCAGCGTGCACGCGGCGGACCCGAACCGCGTCTACGCCCTCATCGAGTCCCAGGAGGGAGGTGAGCTCTGGCGCTCCGACGACCGCGGGATCACCTGGCAAATGGTCAGCGCCGAGCGCCGTCTCAACAACCGTCCCTTCTACTACACGCAGGTGCGAGCCGACCCGGTGGACCCGGACCGCGTCTACACGCTCGCGGGCCAGTTCAGCGTCTCGACGGACGGGGGCCTCACCTTCGCCGGTCATGGCGGGAGCATGTTCGGGGACCACCACGCGCTGTGGATCGACCCCACGGACCCGGCGCGGCTGCTGTCCGGCACCGACGGGGGCTTCTGGATCTCCAACGACTTCGGCGAGAACTGGGACTTCCTCAACAACATGCCGATGGCACAGGCGTACCACCTGGGCCTCGACATGGCCGAGCCGTACAACGTCCTCGGCGGCTTCCAGGACCACGAGATCTGGCGCGGACCGAACGAGAAGTGGAACCGGGTGGGCGTGCGCGAGGGGGACTGGGTGCGGCTCCGCTACATGGCCGACGGGATGTACACCATCGCGGACCCGCGCGACCCCGAGATCATCTACTACAACGGCCACTTCGGTGACATCACGCGGATCGACATGCGCACCCGCGAGGAGCGTTACGTCCAGCCGTATCCGCCCGGGCCGGCGGGCGGGGGTGCCGAACTGGAGGAGTACCGCTTCAACTGGAACTCGCCGATTCACATGTCGCCGAGCGACCCCGACGTGATCTACTACGGCGGGAACGTCCTCTTCCGCACCCGCGACGGCGGGGAGAGCTGGGACATCATCAGCCCGGACCTGACCACCGACGACCCCGGGAAACAGCGGCTCTCCGGCGGCCCGATCTCGCCCGACAACACGCGCGCCGAATATCACAGCACGATCCTGTCGATCTCGGAGAGCGCGCTGGACCCGGACGTGATCTGGGTTGGGACCGACGACGGAAACGTGCAGGTGACCCGGGACGGCGGCGGCACGTGGACCAACGTGGCCCCGAACATCGGGGGCGCGCCGGCGAACTCGTGGGTCGCAAGCATCCAGGCGTCCCGAGCCGTGCCGGGACGGGCGTATGCCGCGATCGACCAGCACCGGATGGACGACTTCGAGTCCTACGTCTTCGTGACGGACGACTTCGGCGCCACCTGGCGGCGCATCAGCGACGGGCTCCACAGCTACGTGCACGTGGTCGACGAGGACCTGCGCTCGCCGAACCTTCTGTACGCGGGCACCGAACTCGGGATCTTCGCCTCTTTCGACGGGGGAACCCGGTGGGTGGACCTGCGGCTGGGGCTGCCCGCGGTGGCGGTGCGCGACCTGGAGTTGCACCCGCGCGACAACGACCTGGTGATCGCTACGCATTCGCGGGGGTTCTATATCCTGGACGACGTGACTGCGCTGCAGTGGCTGGCGGCCGGGGGTGCGCAGGGGGCGGGGGGCGTGTCGGCTGCGGAAGGCGTGCCGGAGGCGGAGGGCGACGGTCTCGGGCGCCTCGGGCTGTTCGAGCCGATGCCGGCCGTGCGCTACACACGGGCGGCCGATGTGAGCGCGCTGGGGAACCGCGTCTGGGTGGCGCCGAACCCGTCGTACGGGGCGCTGCTCACGTACTGGGTGGACCCGGAATGGAATCCGGGACGGCGGGTGCGGGTCGACGTCACGGACGCGGACGGCCGGTTGGTGCGGTCCCTGACGGGGCCGGCGGAGCCCGGAATGAACCGGTTGGCGTGGAATCTCGGCGAGCGTTCCGCGTGCGTGCCCGAGGGGGAGGACGCCAGGCCTGCGGCGGCGGCCGGAGGTGGTGGACCCGGCGGGAGGGGGCGTGGCGGCGGCACCTGGGTGCGGGCAGTCCCGGGGACGTATTCGGTGCGCCTCACGCTGGATGGCGAGACGAGTGAGCGGCCGGTCGTGGTCCGCATGGACCCTAGGGTGGACGTGTCGGCGGCGGACATGGCCGAATGGCACCGCGCCGCGGCCATGATCGAGCGGGCGGAGTGCACGGTCCGGGACGCGCTTGGCCGGCTGCAGCCGCTGGTCACTCGCCTCGAGGAGGTGGAGCGGACTTCCGACGACGCGTCGATCCGGGCGGAGGCCGCAGCCGTCCGCGCGGCTCTGCGGCCGATCCTGCTTGGCTTCGCAGGCGATGTCCGGGATCCCGGACATGTCAATCTCGCCGGGCGCCTCAACTGGTTCACGATCCAGGTCGGCAACTACAGCGGGCGGCCGACGGCGGCCCAGTGGGAGTGGATCGAGCGCTATGCGGCGCAGGTCGAGGAGTATTCGGCCAGGCTGGAGCCCATTCTGGAGGGGCCGGTGGCCGAGCTGGAGCGGAAGCTCGGAGACCGAAGAGACTGATGGCGAGGCGCGCATCGGCCGGGCGGAGGGATACGGGTGAGGCCGGCGCCGCGCCCGAGCCGCCGGGGGCCATGGACCGGCGGCTCTTTCTGCACGCGGCGGCAGGCGCCGGACTGCTTCCCTTCCCCGCCGTGCTCCAGCGACTCGCGGGAGACCCCGGCAGCCGCCCCGGCACGCTCGCCGAGCTCGACGCCTCCCCGCTTTCCCCCGTCGCTGACGACTACCCGCTCCGCCCGATCCGTTCCTCCCGGGTGCGGATCACGGACGAGTTCTGGCGGCCGCGGATGGACGCGAACCGGGCGGTCTCGCTGCCGTACTGCTTCGAGAGGTTCGGGGACGGGGGCTTCAGCCTTTCCAAGCTCATCGAGGCGGCAGCGTACATGCTCGAGGAACGCCCCGATCCCGAGCTGGAGGCGTACGCCGACGAGCGGATCGACGGGATGCTCGCCGAGCTGGAGCGGCGGATCGAGACGCCGCAGCAGTCTGTCCGCGTTTCGGGGCATGTGCTGGAGGCGGCAACCGCGTACGCGGCGGCGACCGGCAGGGCCGGACTCCTGGACGCGGTGGTGCGGCTCGCCGACCAGATGGATTCCGTCTACGGTCCCGGGAAGGAGACGTACATCTCCGGGCACCAGGGGCTGAAGCTCGGGCTGGTCGCGCTGTACCGGGCCACGGGCGACGAGCGCTACTGGCGGCTGGCGAAGTTCTTCGCCGACGAGCGCGGACGGGACGACTACGAACGCACCGGGGAGTACGCGATCGACCGCACCTACGCCCAGGACCACGAGCCCGTCGTGGAGCAGTCCGAGGCGGTCGGGCACGCGGTCCGGGCCACCTTCCTGTACATCGCGATGACCGACATCGCGGCGCTCGCCGGGGACGCGGCCTACATCGACGCGGTCCATCGCATCTGGGATGACCAGACCCACCTCAAGACATACCTCACCGGAGGGATCGGGTCGACGCGCTTCCACGAGAAGTACGGCGAGCCCCATGAACTGCCCAACCTCAGCGCCTGGAACGAGACCTGTGCCGCGTACGGAAGCGCGGTGTGGTGCCACCGGCTGGCGTTGCTGGACCGCGACGCCCGCTACGTCGACGTGATGGAGCGGGTGCTGTACAACGCCCTGCTCGTCGGCGTGTCCCTCCGGGGGGACCGTTTCTTCTACCAGAACCCGCTCAAGTCCTTCGGCGACTACGAACGCTTCGACTGGATCAACGTTCCCTGCTGCCCGCCGAACGTGATCCGCCTGCTCGCGTCGATCGGCAGCTACGTGTACGCGGCCGATCCGTCGTCGGGCGGCCTGTATGTGAATCTTTTCACAAACTCTGACGCCCGCGTCGATGTCGCCGGGGTGCCGGTGCGAGTGCGCCAGGAGACACGCTACCCGTGGGACGGACGCGTCCGCATCCGCATCGATCCGGAGCGGGAGGCCACCTTCCCCCTGTTCGTCAGGATCCCCGGATGGGCACGCGGCGAGGTCATGCCGGGCGAGCTGTACCGGTTCGCGGATGCGGATCCGGAGCTGCCGATGCTGCGGGTGGGACGTGGCGGGTCCCGCCCCACCCAGGCCGCGGGCCGGGAGGTGAGCACCCGTCGGCTGGAACGCGGATACGCCCGGATCGAGCGTACATGGCAGCCCGGGGACGTCGTCGAACTCGACATCCCGATGCCGGTGCGGCGGGTCCTGGCCCACCAGGCGATCCGGGACGACCGCGGCCGAGTCGCCCTGCAGCGCGGGCCCCTGGTCTACTGCGCAGAGTGGCCGGACAACGGCGGGCGGGCGCTCAACATCGTCGTGCCGGACGGGGCCACATTCGACTCCGAGTTCCGGCCGGAGCTGCTGGGCGGGGTTCAGGTCGTGCAGGGCGACGTGGAGGCGATCCGGGAGGACAGCCGTGGCGAGAGTGCTCCGACCGTCCCGCACCGGCTCACCGCCATCCCCTACTACGCGTGGGCCAACCGGGGGATGGGCGAGATGGCCGTCTGGATGGCTCGCGAGCCGTCCGCGGCCTGGCTCCCGCCGACACTCCCCGCACCGATCACCGCCGTGCGCACTTCGGGGGGCGTCGAGAAGGGGTGGACCGGCTACAACGACCAGAACGACGACCTCGCGGCGATCCACGACGGGCGGGAGCCGATCAACTCGGCCGACCAGTCGCACCGCTTCTTTCGCATGCGGCCCCCGGTGGGCGAACGCGCCTGGCTGGAATACGAGTTCGAGGCGCCCGTGCGCGTTTCCTCGTCGCGGGTCTACTTCTTCGACGACAAGCGCTTCTGCAACTTCCCGGAGTCGTGGCGGGTGCTCTGGCGGGACCGCGGGGAGTGGCGCCCGGTGGCGGCCCGCGGCGCCTTCACGGTCGAGCGGGACGCGTGGAGCACCATCCAGTTCGAGCCCGTCGTGACCCGTGCAGTGCGGCTGGAGGTCGAGCCCCGCACGGTGTCGTACGAGGCAGGACAGATCGGTCCGCCGGCGGCGATGTTCATCGAGGAGGACATCGAGTGGCGGGAGTTCGGGGTGATCGAGTGGCAGACAGGCTGAAGGTGTCGACATGAACAGGCACATCCCGCGACGGCACTTCCTCCGGACCGCTCCGGCCGTGGGCGCACTGGCGTACTCGGCTGCGGAGCGAACCCCCGTGCCCGCGACGCCGGATCACTCGGCGACCGCCAGTCCGTCCGACATCGAGCTCTGGAAGTCGGGACGCGCGCCCTCCGCCGAATACCCCATTCGCCCCAGCCTCCACTCCGAGGTCTTCGTGGCCGACGACTTCTGGCACCCCCGCTTGCAGAGGAACGCGGAGGTCACCATTCCCCTCGAAGTCCGCAAGCTTGAAGCTTCGCCGAGGCGCACGCGCGGTGGTGTCCTCGAAGCCGCCATGCTGTCGCTGGTCACCCGTCCCGATCCCTGGCTGCAGGCGTGGGTGGACCGCAGGGTGGACGAGATGGCGAGCCAGGAAGCGCCGGCCAGCAACCGCGAGTTCGGGGTCGCAGCCACATGGTATCGGACAACGGGCCGACGGGACCTGATCGACCGGGCGGTTCAATCGGCAGCGCTTCTCTCCGACGATTTTCAGGCCAACGACCCTCCTTTCTCGGGCGGAGAGAGGGACTCTCTCAACTGCTCCCGGCTCTACCGCGTCACCGGCGACCCGCAGCACCTCGATCTGGCCCGGCACTACCTGGACATCAGGAGCCGTGAGGACTCGATAGGCCGGAGCCGGCACAACCAGTCCCACATGCACGTCCTGGAGCAGACCGAAGCGGTGGGCCACGCGGTGAATTGCCTGACCCTGGCGGTCTCCATGGCGGACGTGGGCATCCTCTCGGGACGGGAGGAGTACCTGCGGGTCGCGCAGAGCATGTGGCACGACGCCGTGAGCCGGAAGATGTACATCACGGGCGGCGTCGGAACGACCGGCAACGAGGGCTTCGGCGAGCCGTACTCGCTGCCGAACATCGACGCCTACTCGGAGACGTGCGCGGTCCTGATGCTGATCACGCTGAGCCACAATCTGTTCCTCGCCTCGGGCGACGCACGCTACATCGACGTGATGGAACGCGGCATGTACAACAATGCCGTGTGCGGAGTGTCGGTCTCGGGGGACCACTACTTCTACGTGAATCGGCTGGCGAGCGCCGGAGACGGCCGCGACCTGCGCTGGCAGCGCGCCTCGCTGGAGTGCTGCCCCCCCACGCTCGTCCGCTTCATGGCGCGCATGCCGGGCTACATCTACGCACAGGACCCGGACGGAGTGGTCTTCGTGAACCTGTACGTGTCGAGCGAAACGGAGTTTGAGATGGGCGGCGGCACCCTGGGGCTCTCGGTTGAGAGCGAAATGCCCTGGGGCGGAAGGTCGTCGATCACGGTTTCGGCGGAGCAGGCGCTGGAAGGGACCATCCGACTGCGCATGCCGGGATGGGCCCGTGACGTACCCGATCCGGAGGGTCTCTACACGTACACGGATCGGCTCGAGGTGCGGGCAATGGTGTCCGTGAATGGCCGTCCCGTGGACCCGGCGCCCGACCAGCTGGGCTACGTGTCTTTGACGCGGGAGTGGAGGGACGGAGATGTAATCGAGGTCGTGCTGCCCGTGGAGGTCCGCAGGGTGGTCGCGGACGAGCGGGTTCGCGAGAACCGGGGCCGGTTCGCAGTCGAGCGCGGCCCTATCGTGTACTGTTGCGAATGGCCCGAGGTCGCGGGCGGCAATGTCCTGGACCTGCTCTTCGACGAAGGCGGCGAAATGCAGACGCGCCTTGACGCCGACTTGCTCGGGGGCCACCCGGTCATCGACACGGAGGCACGAAGCCTGACCGATCCGTCCGCGCCGGCGAAGCCCGTGACGCTGACGCCCTACCATCTGTGGGCCAACCGCGGAGCCGGCGAGATGTCCGCCTGGCTCTCGCGCCGGCAACTGGCGCCGGGCGACACGGGTCCCGCCGGTGGATTCATCTTTTACGTGAATACAGACTACGTAAGTGACGGTTGGCGCTATCTTGAGGCCGCCCCGTTCGACCAGAGTGGTGGGGCGAAATGGGGGTGCTTCCGGCGCGAAGTCCCGGGTGCGCGTGGCACGGCGGTGGGGACCGGCAGACAGAACACGGCCGACATCCTGGCCGCCTGCGACGACCCCGGCTCGGCAGCGTACCTGTGCGCCAACCTCGTGCTCAACGGGATCGGAGGCTGGTTCCTGCCGTCGACCGACGAGCTGGTCCTCATGTACGAGATCCTCGGGGCTCGGGGACTCGGCAACTTCAGGGACGTCGGGCTGGCCGACAACTTCACGTATTGGGCCTCGTCCCAGGTCAGCGCCGACATGGCCGCCCACGTCGACTTCCCCGACCTGGGCCGAGTGCACGGCGACGACAAGGACTTCCCCCGCCGAGTGAGAGCGATAAGGGCCTTCTGATGGACCGCCGTGAGTTCGTGCGCCGCTTCTCAGCCGGCTCGGCCGCCCTTTCGGGCCCCGCCATGCTGGGCAGCCTGGCCGGCTGCGCGGAGCCGTTACACGACGCAGTCCCCCGGCCCAACGTCGTCCTGATCTTCTCGGACGATCTCGGCTACTCCGACATCGGCTGCTACGGCGGAGAGCTTCGCACCCCCAACATCGACGCGCTGGGACTTGGCGGGCTCCGCTTCACCAACTTCATCAACGCGGCCCGGTGCTGCCCGTCCAGGGCGTGCATCCTCACCGGGCTGTACCCGCACCAGGCCGGGGTGGGCGGAATGATGAACGACCGGGGCGTGCCCGGGTACCGGGGCGACCTGGGCCGTGACTGTGTCACGCTCGCCGAGGTGCTGAAAGGTGCCGGCTACGGAACCTATGCCACGGGCAAGTGGCACGTCACGCGCTTCATCGAGGCGGACGGGCCCAAGCACAACTGGCCGCTTCAGCGCGGCTTCGACCGCTACTTCGGCACGATCACCGGCGCGGGCAGCTACTTCGAGCCCCAGACCCTGACCCTCGACAACGATCCCTTCGAGGAGCTGGGCGAAGATTTCTACTACACCGACGCCATCGGCGACCTCTCCGTGCAGTTCATCGAGGACCACCTGGACCGCACGCCCGGCGCACCGTTCTTCCTCTACCAGTCCTTTACGGCGCCCCACTGGCCGCTCCACGCGACGGAGGCAGACATCGCCCTCGCGAGGGGGCGCTTCGACGCCGGATGGGACCGTCTGCGCCTGGAACGTCACGAGCGGATGCTGGCGGCGGGCATCGTCGATCCGCGCTGGACGCTCCCGGAGCGGGAGGCCGAAGCCCCGCCGTGGGACGAGGCGCAGAACCGCGACTGGCATCTCCGGCGCATGGAGGTCTACGCGGCTCAGGTCGAGTCGATGGACCGCGCGGTCGGACGCCTGGTCGAGACGCTGCGGGGGCGGGGCGTGCTGGACGACACGCTCATCCTCTTCCTGTCCGACAACGGCGGCTGCGCCGAGGAGATCAACACGCAGGGGTGGTACGACTACATCCTCCGCGGCGGCGAGCGCGTGAGCCGCGAGTTCACCCTGGACGGGCGGCCGATCCAGGTGGGCAACGACCCCGCGGTGATGCCCGGCTCCGACGACACCTATCAGAGCTACGGCCTGCCCTGGGCCAACGTCTCGAACACGCCCTTCCGGCTCTACAAGGCCCTGACCCACACCGGGGGTGTCGCGACGCCGCTCATCGCGCACTGGCCCGCGGGTATCTCCGCCACAGGCGAACTCCGCGACCAGCCCGGGCACCTCATCGACATCATGCCGACGCTCGTGGAACTCGCCGGGGCCGCCTACCCCACCGAATACGGCGGCGAGGAGATCCAGCCGATGGAGGGCGTGAGCCTGGTCCCGGCGTTCGCGGACGACCGGCCGCTGGACCGGGGCGCGATCTACGTCGAGCACGAGGGGAGCCGGGCGGTGATGGAGGGGGACTGGAAGGCTGTGGCGCGAGGGGCCGCCGGCCCGTGGGAGCTCTACGACACGCGGCTCGACCGGACGGAGACACGGGACCTGGCGGCGCGCCAATCTGGTGAGGTGGCCCGACTGACGGCGATGTGGGACGACTGGGCAAACCGGGTACGGGTGTTTCCGCGGCCCGGGTAGGAACGGCTCAGTTCAAAAGTTCACCGCCACCCGCGACCCCTCGTACCGCACCACCCGCGTCTCCCTACCCGGGAGCAATTCCACCACAAAGTTGCGACCCGCTGGCACCAGGTTGACGCCCCCCGGCGGCCCGCCCGGCTCGATCGTCAGGCGCGACACGGCGTCGTCCCAGGTCATCCGCGTCCAGGTGCCCCGGCCCTGCAGGTAGTCGAGGCTGACTCCGTCGTCCTCGTACAGCGTGAACTCGCCGTCGGCGCCACGGAACACCTTGATCGTTGTGGGTTCGTCGACCGGTTCGTCCATGTACTGCCGCACGGGGTCGAACGGGATGACGGCTCCAGCGCGCGCGTAGACGGGCATGGTCGCGAGATCCACCTGGCGCGTGACCGTTCGCCCGCCCGAGAGCCGCTCCCCGGTCCACCAGTCGTACCAGTCGCCGGCCGGCAGGTAAACTTCGCGGGCCTCGGCGCCCTGCGTGAAGACCGGCGCGACGAGCAGGTCGCGGCCCCACAGGTATTCGCTGCCGACTCCGCGGGCGCGCTCGTCCTCCGGGTAGTGGAGCCACAGCGCACGCATCAGCGGCATCCCGGTGTCCCGCGCCTCACGCGCGAGAGTATACGTGTACGGCATCAGCTGGTAGCGCAGCTCGCCGTACCTGCGGTTGATGGTCTCGATCTCGGGGTTGTTCATCTCCGACGCCGGCGGCAGCTCCGTCTGGCCCTCCGGGAACCCCATCTCGGGAAGCCCCCAACCCCACGGCAACCGCAGCCGCCAGATGCGCCCGTGCGAGCGGAAGGAAGGGGTGAACGCGGAGAACTGGAACCACCGCGCGTAGAGTTCGCCGGTGAGCTCGGAGGTCGTGTAGAAGCCGCCGGTGTCGGAGCCCCAGTAGGGGCTGAGGCTGAGTGAATGGTTGATGCCCACGGATACCTGGGCCTCGAGCGTCTTCCAGGTGGCATGGGGGTCCCCCGACCACACCCAGCCGCCCCACTGCGCGACGCCGAGGTGCCCGTTGCGGTGGAGGCTCCAGGGCCGGACGTCCGGCGTGGACCAGAGCGGGCCTTCGTAGTAGAGCTGATGGCGCCTGATGCGCTCGTAGAGGTCGAACCAGTCGCCTTCGTCGGGCCACCACGCGTTTACGCCGGCGCGCACCAGCGGGATGTGCTCCTGCCAGTAGGAGAAGGCGTGCGACCGGTCGAGGACGTCGCCGCGAGCGGGCGGGATCGTGCCGTGCAGGGTGGGAAGGCGGTCGCGGCGCCAAGGCACGATGTGGGTGATGACCCTGACGTTGCGGGCATGCAGGTCCGCGAGCACCTCCGGCGGCTGGCGGCTGAAGACGCGGGGGTTGAAGTCGAAGGAGGGCTGGGGCGTGTTCCAGCCCGTCGGAGTGAACCCGGTACCCAGGTAGATGACCGCGTCGAGCGGCATCCGCTTCTCGCGGAAGGTGTCGACGACCCAGGTGAGGATCTCCTCGGCGTCGCGCTGGTCGTCGCGGAGTTCCCGGTGTGACTGCATGTACCCGAGCGCCCACTTCGGGGGCATGACCGCGGCGCCGGAGATGTAGGAGACGTCCCGCATGAAGGCGGCGGGGTCGTGCGCGTCGAAGACGAACGCGTCGAAGACGTCGGTGGGCTGGGAGGCGGGGGGACGTCCCTGCACGAGGCGCTCGTAAGTGCGGTCCGCGTCGTCGGGGGCCGCGTCGGGGGCGGCCGGGCTGGAGGTGGGCGGCGCGGGGCGTTCCCAAGGGATGAAGGCGCCGCGGTCCGGGTCGCTCAGATCGACGTGCACCCAGGGCGTGGCGACATAGAGCCCCCACCCTTCGGTGCCGACGAGCAGCGCGACCGGGTTGCGCGAGCCGTAGGCGTTGGACTGCCAGCGTGGGCGCATCTCGTGGAGGCGGCCGCGGCGGTCGAATTCCACCACGTGATCGGTGCGCCAATCCTGGCCGGGCTCCGGGCCGCCTTCGCCCATCCCGAGCACGGGGTGGGAGCCGACGGGGAAGAAGACCGTACCGTCATCCGCGAAGCGCAGCGTCTGGACGGGGGAGCCATCGGCGCGCCGTACCTCGACGGTGAGGGGGTCCGGACGGACCGTCACATCCAGGTTTCCGACCCGTCGCGTGACGGGCGCGGCGAGCTGGTCCAGCGAGATGACGGGAGCCGGATAGGTCCGGCCGGCCGCAAGCGTCGGCGAGAAGGGAAGCTCATCGGTGAAGCTCAGGGGCTTGAGCGTGACGCGCACGCTGTGCTCTCCTGCAACCCGAACTTGGAGCCGCCCGGGCTGACCGTCACGCGCCTCGACCTGCTGGGCGACCGCAGAATGAGCGGCGGCGGCTTGAATGCACAAGCCGATTGCCACAACTGCAAACCAGGCCTTGCTCACCACGCATGCCCTTTGCCCGCCTTCGAGAAGATCCGCTCATACGGAAGCGCGTCGCGGTCCACGATGCGTCCGTCGCGGATGATCGTGCCGATCGCGCGGATGTTGGCGATGTCCTCGACGGGGTTCGCATCGAGGATCAGGATGTCCGCGAACTTTCCGACCTCGAGCGTGCCCAGGTCGTCGAGCATCTTGCACGCGATCGCGCCGTTCCTTGTCACGGCCACGATCGCCTCCATCGGGGTCATGCCGAGTTCGACCAACCCTTCGGTCGCGATGACGCTGCCCATCCCGAAGGCCTGGTTCTCGGCTTTGGGCGACCGCCGGAACTCGGGAGCGCTGCCCAGGTAGTTGTCGGTCCCGATCGTGGTAATGCACCCGGCCTCGATGAGCCTCTCGGTGTTGCGGCGCCGGATCTCGATACCCTCGCCCCGCGCACGCCGCTCGGCCCGCAACTCGGCCGAGGTCTTCTTCCTCGCGTCCTCGTCCCGGCCTTCCGCACCGGCTTCGGCCTCTTCCTTCGCCTCCCTCTCCATCCGCTCGGCCTGTGCATCGAGGTGATCCTGCCAGGCCTTGCCCGTGACGGTGTTGGAGAGGAACGCGCACACGGTGCCGCGTTCGACGATCATCTCGATCAGTTCCTCCGACATGTCCGAGGACAGCACCCCCGGATGCTGAATGAGATCGATCCCCGCTTCGACGGAGATGCGCAGGCCCTCGGGGCTCGTGGAGTGCGTCTCGGCAGAGAGGCCCCGCTTGTGCGTCTCCTCGACCATCACGCGCTGGGCTCTGGGCGAGAACCCGATCATGATCGGATTCGAGAAGTGGCCCGTCCCCCCGAACTTGATGAAGTCCGGCCCCAGGTCGAGGTAGTCGTTGATCGCGACCCGGAGGTCTTCGGGCTCCATCTCCATGAGTTCCTCGCCGGAACCCTGTGTGATGTAGTCGTTGAACTGCTCCTGGAAGAGCGTGAGGCCCCGTTCGCGTATGAGCGAGAAGCTGATCGAATACGGGCCGCCCCACCCCACGATGTTCCCCGCAACCAGCATGCGCGGGCCGACCGTGTCGCCACGGGCGATGGCATCGCGAACCTCCATCAGGGCGAGGAGCGACCCGTAGCTGTCCCGCACGGTCGTGAAGCCGTGCTTGAGCTGCATCTGCGCGGCCTCGAGCGTCAGCGCCGCGTTGCTGTCGAAATAGCGGACGATCGTCTCTCCCGCCCCGTACAGCGACAGGTGCACGTTGCTGTCGATGAAGCCGGGGGTGACGAACTTGCCCGCGCCGTCGATCACGGTGGCGCCGGGGGGAACCGCCGCCGACCCGCGCGGACCGACGGCCGTGATCCGGTTGCCGGTCCAGACGATCGTGGCGTCTTCGAGGGGCGGGCCGCCGTTTCCGTCGATGATCGTGGCGCCGACGATAGCGGTGGCGGTCTGGGCGGCCGTGGTCCGGCCGGCCGGTGTGACGGGGTCGCCGGCGAGGAGGAGCGCGGCGAGGACTACGGGGCCGGAAAGGCGGAGGACGGGTGGACGCATCATGAACCTCTCTTCCTGCGAAGGTGGGCGTCCCGACCAGGGCAAACGTCGCCGTTTTCGATATAGCGCGCGTCGCGTGGGCGGACAAGCATTCCTTGCCGCCCGCGAGTGCCCGCACCTATCCTGGCGCGCACAGACCGGGCGGAACCGACATGCGAAGAGCGCACACCATCTGCCTGACCGCCTCCCTCGTGGCGTGCGGCGGGGAGAGCGGGACGGGAGCGGCGGGGTCCCCGCCGACCTTTGTGGGCAGCGATGTCTGCGCGTCCTGCCACAGCGCCGAAGCGGAACTCTGGCGAGGCTCGCACCACGACCTCGCGATGCAGGACGCGACCCCGGAGTCGGTCCTGGGCGACTTCGGGGGCGCGAGCTACGAGGGCGGCGGCACGGCCTGGACGTTCGTGCGCAGGGACGGCGCGTTCTTCGCTAGCGAGGAGGGACCGGAGCCGGTGGATCACCGCGTTGCGTACACCTTCGGGGTCTTCCCTCTCCAGCAGTACCTGGTCGAGTTCCCGGGCGGACGCTACCAGGTGCTGCCGATCGCGTGGGACTCGCGCCCCGCTGTCGATGGGGGGCAGCGGTGGTTCGATGTGCGGGCCGGGGAGGCGGGAGCGGACCAGGCGGAAAAAGGTGCGGACGGTGCGGACGGGGAGACGGTCCCGAGTACCGTTGGGCGAGCGCAACACTGGACCGGACCCGACCTGACCTGGAACTCGATGTGCGCCGAGTGTCATTCGACGGGGCTGGCGAAGAACTACTCGCCCGCCACGAACCGCTTCTCGACCGAGTGGGCCGAGCTGGATGTGGCGTGCGAAGCGTGCCACGGACCGGGTTCGGCGCATGTGGAGTGGGCGGAAGCCGTCGCTGATGGCTCTGCCCCATCATCCGGGGCTGCGGGCGCGTCTGACCGCGGGCTGCTCGTCCACTTCGAGCCGCACGATCCGGCTGCCTGGACACCCGACCCCGTGACGGGAACCGCCCTGCCGCGCGGCGAGCCCGGCCGCGACGGACAGCTGGACGCATGCAGCCGCTGCCACGCCCGCCGCACGGCCATCACCGCGGCGTACCTGCACGGCGAACCGCTGCTCGCCACGCACCGGCCGGCGCTGCTGGAGGACGGACTCTACTTCGCGGACGGCCAGATCCGGGAAGAGGTCTACGTCTGGGGCTCCTTTGCGCAAAGCGCCATGTACCGCGCCGGGGTCACCTGCAACGACTGCCACGACGCGCATTCGCTGGGCGTCCGCGGGGACGGGGGCAACGCCGCGTGCACCCGGTGCCATGCACCCGCGCGATTCGACGCCTCCGCGCACCACTTTCACGAGGCGGGAGCGGAGGCGGCAAGGTGCGTCTCCTGTCACATGCCGTCGCGCACCTACATGGGGATCGATGCGAGGCGGGACCACTCCTTCCGCGTGCCCGCACCGGAAGTCGCGGAAGCGGTGGGGGCGCCGGACCCTTGCACGTCGTGCCACTCCGGAATGACCGGTGCGGAGGCGGCCACCGAAATCGCCAGCCGGGCGGACGGCGTTCCGATTCGACGCACCGAGCACCACGCCGAGGCCATCGCGTCCGCCCGCCAGGGAGACCCGCGGAGCCTCCCGGGCCTGTACGCGCTGCTGCGGGACCCGAAGGCGCCGGCAATCACTCGCGCGACGGCGCTGACGCTGCTGGGCGGCGACCTGAGCCCGGAGCGCGTCGCCGCCGTCCAGACGGGCGTGCGCGACCCCGACCCACTCGTGCGGATGGGCGCGCTGAGGGGAACTCGCCTGGCGCCGACGCCCGAGCTCGCTACCATGGCCGCACCGCTGCTGGAGGATCCGGTGCGTGCCGTGCGTCTGGCCGCCGTCGAGGCGGTGGCGCCGTCCGGGCTGTCGGTTGCGGCCCGGGCCGTCGCCGAATACCGCGAGGCCCAGCTCGCCGCCGCAGAACGTCCGGAGGCGCAACTCAACCTGGCGTGGCTGGCAACGACCCAGGGCTCCCCGGCCGACGCGGAACGAGCCCTCGAAACAGCGATCTCCCTCGACTCCGCCTTTGTGCCGGCCTACGTCAACCTCGCGGACCTCCATTTCCGCGCCGGCCGCGATCCGGAAGGAGAGCCGCTGCTTCGGTCCGCGATCGAGCTGTCCCCCGGCTCCGCGGATGCGCACCATGCGCTGGGGCTCCTCCTGGTCCGCAACGGCCGTGCGGGCGAAGCAATGCCGCTCTTGCGGCGCGCCGCCGAGCTGGACGGCCAGGGGACCCGCTACGCGTACGTCTACGCCGTCGCCCTCCAGTCGGCCGGGGACACCGCCATGGCCCGAACCGTCCTCGAACGGACGCTGGAAGGTCACCCGCGCGACCGCGACCTCCTCCTTGCCCTGGCCACGCTGCACCGCGACGGAGGCCGCACGGCCGAGGCACTGCGCTACGCCCGCGCCCTCGCCCAGGCCCACCCCTTCGATCCAGCCGGCCCGGCGCTGATCGCGGAACTGGAACGCTAAGGCGCGACTGTCGGCGTGGGCCCGCGTTCGACCGCCCGCCCGCTGCTCGACCGGTCCTCTTCGCTGACCGGGCAGAACACCCGCCGTCAGCTGCCCCCCGTCCCCCTGGCCTCCTCCGCCTCCAGAATCGGCGCCAGCCATCGGGCCAGCGCGGCCACGGTATCCGCGTACATCGGATCCGCCACCAGGTTCGCCCGTTCCTCCGGGTCGCTGTCGTGGTCGTACAGTTCCCCGCTCCCGTCCCGGTACCGGATGTAGCGCCACCGGTCCGTCCGCACCGTGTGCTGGCCGCTGGCGAATGTCGAGATCGCCGGGCGGTCCCGAAGGCGCGCGGGATCGCGGAACCATGGCATCAGACTGCCGCCTTCGAATTCGTGGGCGGGCGCCGGCACCCCGGTCAGCTCAACGAGCGTGGGATAGATGTCCAGCAGATCCACCGCGCGCCCCGACCGGGCGCCCGGCTCCACCTGCCCGGGCGCGACGACGAAGAACGGCACTCGCGTGGATTCCTCCCAGAGGGTGAACTTCTCCCACGTCTCCCGCTCCCCCAGGTGGAAGCCGTGGTCGGACCAGAGCACGATGATCGTCTCGTCCGCCCGTCCGCTCGCCTCCAGCGCGTCGAGAAGCCGCCCGACCTGGGCGTCCGCGAAGCTGATCGACGCGAGGTACCCCTGCACCGCCCGCGGCCACTCGCCGTTGGCCTCGATCCAGCGGTGCCACTCCCTGCGCTCCGCACCCATCCGCTGTCCGGCCTCGGGAAGACCCTCGCGCCAACCCCCCGGCTCGGGCAGGAGCACGTCCTCCAGCGGATAGAGGTCGAAGAACGGCTCGGGAACGAACCAGGGGATGTGCGGCCGGAAGATGCCCACGGCCAGGAAGAACGGCTGCCCCTGGTCGCGGCCCAGCTGGTCCACCGCCCAGTCGGTGACCTGCTCGTCCGGAAACGGTTCACCCTCCGGGAAGGGGGCCCAGTCCATGTAGTAGGGCACGTCGATCTCTGCCAGTTCGCCCACCCCGGCCGCGACGCGCTCCCATTCATACAGCCAGAACCCCTGCTCGTCGACCGTCCGCACCGTTCCCTCGGGGAAGCGCGCGTCGGGCATCTGCTGGTCGAGCGAAGGATGGAACTCGTCCCATGCGCTGCGGTCGTTCTGGTCGACGCCGTAGTCGCCGTTCAGCCACGAAAGGGCATGGAAGATCTTGCCCGTCCCCAGCGTGCGGTAGCCGTTCGCGCGGAAGTGCGCGGGCAGCGTGGCGACCCCCTGCAGTGCGGGCGCGTCGTACCAGAGCGTACGCAGGTCGTAGACGCCGGAGGTGGACGGACGCAATCCGGTCAGCACCGCAATCCGGGACGGGTTGCAGGAGACCGCGGGCACGTGCGCGTTGGCGAAGGTCATGCCCTGCTGCGCGAGGCGTTCCAGGCTGGGTGTGTGAACCGTCCCGGGGTAGCCGCCCAGCGGGCCGATCCAGTCGTTCATGTCGTCGATGGCGATGAAGAGCACGTTGGGGCGGCCGGCGGCATCCGCGCGTGGACGGGCATCGGGTCCGGTGCAGGCGTGGATGCCCAGGAAAAGGGCCGGCGCCAGCGCGGCCGCAGCCACCAGTCGGCGGGAACGAGCGTGGCGGGTCGTCATCCGCCCACCACCGAGAACGCCGGCGGCCACACCGGCGAAAAGTCCCGGATGCGCTCCGACAGCTCTTCGGGCACATCCGCGTAGTCCCCGTCCTCGAAGCGGTTGATCAGCTCGAACGGGTCGTCCTCCATGTCGTAGAGGTCGCCTTCCCCATCGTGGGGATAGAGCCCGAGCTTCCAGCGGTCCGTCACGATCGAGACATTGCCGCGGACCTCGATGAAGACCTCGTCCTGCACCGAAGCCTCGGCGTCCCTCAGGAGCGCGGTAAGGTCGCGGCCCTCCATTGCTTCGGGCAGCGGCGCGCCGGCCAGCGAGAGGATCGTCGGCATGAGGTCGACGTGGGCGCTGTAGCCGTCCCGCACGCCGGGCTCGATGCTCGCCGGGTGGCGGACGACGAGCGGCACGCGCGCCGAGAGGTCGTAATGCGTGCCCTTGTGGATCAGGTCGTGGTCGCCCAGGTGGGAGCCGTGATCGCTGGTCCACAGAACGATGGTGTCGTCCAGCTCGCCGCGCCGCTCCAGGGCGCCGATGACGCGGCCCATCTGTTCGTCGATGAATGACAGGTTGCCGTAATGGCCCGCGCGGATGGCGTGGATGATCTGGTCGCGGCGCCGGTAGTCCGAGTCGATCAGACGGGGGATGTCACCTGTGTAGTTGAAGCGCAGCCGCGTGTGGTCGGTGGGCTTGGTGGCGAGTTCGCCGGGGAAGGTATGCCCCAGCGGCAACTCCATCTCCTTGTAGGGAGCCGAGCAGCGGGCCGGCGGATCCCACGGATTGTGGGGACCGTTGAAGGAGACCCAGAGGAACCACGGCTCCCGCAGTTCGCCGCGCTCGACGATCTCCAGGGCGCGCGCGCCGACGTAGTGGTCGATGTGCCAGGACTCGTCCCATGGCCAGTCGTAGACGTGGGGCGTCGGTGCCTCGACCCCCATCCGCAGATAGTCGTCGCGCACGAGTCCCCGTTCCGCCAGGAAGACGGCGTAGTCGTCCTGCTGGCCCGCGGCCCCGAAGTTGCCCTTGCGGTCGGCCGAGACCCAGCGGTCGAAGCCTCCCAGCGGCTCGTCGTCGGGGAAGCCCAGGTGCAGCTTGCCCACCGCGGTGGTCTGATAGCCGCGCGCGCCGAGTTCCGCCATGAGCACCGGACTCGTCTCCGGCACCCACCCACCGATGTTCTCCCACTTGCCGTGGGTGTGGGGGTACTGCCCGGTGATCCAGGTGTTGCGCGCCGGGATGCATATTGGCCCGGTCGAATAGTGACGGCGGAAGATCGCCCCCTCCCGGGAGAGGCGGTCGAGCGTGGGCATGTCGAGGAAACGGTTGCCGATCGCGGGGACATCCATCCCGCTCTGGTAGTCGGTCGTGACCAGAAGGATGTTGGGGCGGTCGCCGGGGTCCCTCGGCGCGTCGGGCCTGTCCGACTCGCGGCGCCCGGGGACTTCGGGGGTGCACCGCGACAGCGCGAGCGCCAGCGCACCCAGTCCGGCCCCCTGAATAAACGCCCGTCGCGAACTCCTCATGCACCGATTATGGCCTGTCGGAGCACAGCCGGCCAGCGTAATGTGTACCCTGTGTGAACAAGACCTGCAGGATGGAGGCCCAGATGAACCTCTCGCGCCGCACCGCCCTCAAGCTCGGCCTCGGAGCCGGCGCGCTGCCCCTGCTGAGCTGCTCCCCCTACGGTGCCGGATCGGGCGCTCGCAACGCTGCCCTCGCCGCCGCCGCCGGGCTCATCAAGGCCCGGGCCCTCCCGCTCAGCGCCGTCCGCCTCACCGGCGGCCCTCTGAAGCACGCCCAGGACCTCAACGGTCGCTATCTGCTCGACCTGGAGCCCGACCGCATGCTCGCGTACTACCGCGACCGGGCCGGCCTCACGCCGAAGGGCGAGCCGTACGGCGGCTGGGACGGGGACGGACGCAACCTGACGGGCCACATCGCGGGTCACCACCTCACCGCGGTGAGCCTCATGTGGGCCGCCACCGGCGACGAGCGCTACAGGGACCGCGCAGACTACCTGGTCACCGAGCTCGAGGAGGTTCAGGACGCCCACGGCGACGGCTACCTCAGCGCGCTGTCCGGCCTGCGCCGAGCGTTCGGCGAGCTGGCCCGCGGCGAGATCCGTTCGGCATCCTTCGATCTGAACGGCGAGTGGGCGCCCTGGTACACGCTGCACAAGACCTTCGGCGGCCTCCGCGACGCCTATCGCTTCACCGGCAACGAGACGGCGCTGGAGATGGAGATCGCCTTCGCAACGTGGGCCGAGGGCATCCTCTCGGGCCTCTCCGACGCCCAGCTCCAGCACATGATGAACACCGAGTTCGGCGGCATGAACGAGATCATGGTCGACCTCTTCGCCGACACCGGCGACGAGCGCTGGCTCGACCTCTCGTACAAGTTCGAGCACCGCACCTTTATCGAACCCCTGCAGCGGCACCAGGACATCCTCGCCGGCAAGCACGGGAACACCGCCGTGCCGAAGCTCATCGGTTCCGCGGACCGCTTCGCCCTGACGGGGAATCCCGCGGATCTGGTGGGCGCGAGCTTCTTCTGGGACAGCGTGGTCCAGAACCACACCTTCTCGAGCGGCGGCCACGGCAAGGACGAGTACTTCGGCCCGCCCGGGCAGCTCAGCGACCGCATCGACGGGCGCACGGCCGAAACGTGCAACATCTACAACATGCTCAAGCTGACCCGGCAGCTCTTCTCGCTCCGGCCGGACCCGCACTACGCCGACTTCCACGAGCGCGCGCTCTTCAACCACATCCTGTCCTCGATCGACCCGGAAGACGGGCGTACCTGCTACATGGTGCCGGTGGGCCGCGGCGTGCAGCGCGAGTACCAGGACATGCAGCACAGCTTCACCTGCTGCGTGGGTTCGGGGATGGAGAGTCACGCGCTCCACGGCGACGGGCTCTACTACGAGGACGGCGACCGGCTGTGGGTGAACCTCTACGCGCCTTCCACGGCGGACTGGGCCGACGCAGGAGTCCGGCTGGCCATGGAGACCGGGTTCCCGGAGGGGGAGAGAGCGACGATCCGGGTGGAGGCACGGCAGCCGCGCGACTTCACGCTGATGCTGCGGCAGCCCCTTCTGGGCGGGCGATGGCTTCGCCGTGAGGGTCAACGGCGAGTCGGTGGCGCCCGACGCGCGGCCCGACGGCCTGGAGTTCACTGGGCGCAGCCAGTACGGGCGGCTCGAATACGACGCAAGCTCGTACCGTGAATTGACGCGGTCGTGGCGCAGCGGCGACGTGGTCGAGGTGGATCTGCCGAAGCCGCTCCGGCTGGAGGCGCTGCCGGACAACCCGCGCCGCGCGTCGATCATGTGGGGGCCGATCGTGCTGGCGGGCAATCTGGGGCCGGAACGCGAAAGCGGGGGCGAGGGCTCGGCGCGGCGTGAGCCGCCGAAGGTGCCGGTCTTCGTCGCGGCCGAGAAGCCAGTGGCGTCGTGGGTGCGGCCGGTGGACGCGGAGGCGGGACACTTCCGTACGGATGGGGTCGGCCGGGAGCCGGACCAGGTCGGCCGTGCGGTCGACGTGGACCTGCATCCCTTTTTCCGCCTGCACCGGCGCACGTACTCCACCTATTGGGACCTCTTCATACCGGACGAATGGGAGGAGCAGAAGACCGAGTACGCGTCGGAAGCGGAGCGCCTGCGCAAGCTGGAAGGGGCCACCGTCGCATACCTGGAGCCCGGCGAGCGCGTCTTCGAGGACGCGTTCAACTACCAGGGCAGCGAGGACGCGGTCACGCAGCGCATGCTGGGCCGGCCGGGACGCAGGGGCGGGGGCTGGTTCTCATTCGACATCCCGGTGGCGCCGGACCATCCCATGACGCTCATCGCGACGTACTACAGCGATGACCGCCGGGGCACGCCGGCGTCGTTTGAGATCCTGGTGGATGGAACCAGGGTGGCCGAGGCCGAGGTCGACCGCAGCGAACCGCCCCGCTTCTACGACGTCGCGTATGCGATCCCGACGGGGCTGGTCGCGGGCAAGGAACAGGTGACCGTGCGCCTGCAGGCGAAGCCGGAGGGTCAGATCGCGACGGTCTTCGGGCTGCGGATGGTGCGGGCGGACGAGCTGCGGTGAAGGGCGGCAGGTCCGCGGACGCGTGATCGACTTCACCCCCCTCGAAGCCTGGTTCGTCACCGGCAGCCAGCACCTCTACGGGCCCGACGCCCTGGAGCGGGTGCGGGCCAACTCGGAGGCGGTCGTGACGGGCCTCAACGGGTCGGGCTGGCTGCCGATTCGCGTTGTCTTCAAGGCCGTGGTGACGACGCCGGAGGAGGTGTCCGCGACCCTGCGCGAGGCGGACGCGGCACCGAACTGCATCGGCGTCATCGCGTGGATGCACACCTTCAGCCCGGGCAAGATGTGGATCGGCGGGCTGAGCGGACTCGGGAAGCCCTTGTGCCACCTGCACACCCAGTTCCATCGCGACATCCCCTGGTCCACCATCGACATGGACTTCATGAACCTGAACCAGTCGGCGCACGGGGGGCGCGAATTCGGTCACATCTGCACCCGGCTGGGCATTGAGCGCAAGGTGGTGGTCGGGCACTGGCAGGACGAGGCCGTGCAGGACAGGGTGGCGACCTGGCTGCGCGCGGCGGCGGCATGGCACGACAGCCAGGGGATGAGGATCGCTCGCTTCGGCGACAACATGCGGCAGGTCGCCGTGACCGAGGGTGACAAGGTGGAGGCCCAGCGCCGCTTCGGGTATGCGGTGGACGGGTACGGGCTCGGCGACCTCGCGGCGCACGTCGAGGCCGCGGGCGAGGGCGCGGTCGATGCGCTGTGCGCAGAGTACGCGGACAATTATGCGATGATGGGGGAACTCCTGCCGGGCCGCGCGCGCCACCAGTCACTGCGCGAGGCCGCGCGGATCGAACTGGGGCTGCACTCCTTCCTGACCGACGGCGGCTTCCAAGCTTTCACCGACACCTTCGAGAACCTGCACGGCCTGCGCCAACTCCCCGGCATCGCCGCCCAGCGCCTGATGGCGGACGGCTACGGCTTCGGCGCCGAGGGGGACTGGAAGCACGCCGCGCTCGTGCGCTCGATGAAGGTGATGGCCCACGGCCTGCCCGGCGGCACCAGCTTCATGGAGGACTACACCTACCACCTCGACCCGGGAGGCCAGGCGGTCCTGGGCGCCCACATGCTGGAGATCTGCCCGTCGATCGCCGCGGGCACGCCGTCTTGCGAGGTGCACCCGCTCGGGATCGGGGGCCGGGAGGACCCGGTGCGGCTCGTGTTCGATGCGGCCCCCGGGCCGGCGGTCAACGTGACCGTGGTGGACCTGGGCGACCGCTTCCGGATGGTGGTGAGCGAGGTGGAGGTGGTCGAGCCGGTCGAGGCGCTGCCGAAGCTCCCGGTAGCGCGCGCGCTATGGAAGCCGCGCCCGGACCTGGAGACCGCCGCCCGCGCCTGGATCCACGCGGGCGGCGCGCATCACACGGGGTTCTCGCTCGCGCTGACCGCGGAGCACCTGGAGGACTTCGCCGCGATGGCGGGAGTGGAGTGCATGTTCATCGATGGGGACACGGAGTTGAGGAGGTTCCGCCGCGAGTTGCGGTGGTCACGTGTGCATCGATAGTGAGGGAGACGATCGCGCCGGACGAGCGGTCGCCGCACAGGGACGACGGACCCTCAGTTGACTCGATCTCGCTTTCCCCTGGCCACCCGATCGGCCACCGACTGCCTTGTGACAAACCCCGCGTGTCTACCTTCCCCAACCATCCAGCCGAGACCATCCTCGCTTCGCCGCACTTCCACAGCAAACAGGGTGCAGCAGTAGGGGTCATCTCCGTCTTGGATCCGGACATGAAGTTCGTCACCGCTTCTACGTGTGGTCGGACGGAATGCCAGCGTCCACGGGGGATCCGGAGCGGTGGTTTGGCCGAGCCTTCGCATACCCCGCGCCAACCCCGGGTGCGGGATATTGTTCCAGGAATTCAAGTCTATGCCAGCCACCCGTCGCTCCTTACCGGCATACGCGGCGTAAGCAGCCGTCAAGGCGTCCACTATCTCTCTGGCTGCTTCGTAATCCGCGTCCGGGGTAGTGGCGGGCGTGACAGCGCGGCCGTCACAACCGGCGACAGGCGCCAGCAATATGAGCAAACCGCATAGTCGGCTCATCTATCGTTTCTCTCCCGATCCGTACGCACTCACCGACCCTCGGCCATCCAAACCACCGACGTCACCGGGAAAGGCTCGCCACGGCTTCCGTCCGCACGCGGCTCCGGACGCCGGGGCCCGTAGGTGCCCTCCACCCGGTTCTCCCGCGCGTAGTTCGGAATCGCCAGCAGGGGCGACCCGTCCGCGAAGGAGCCGGTGATCACGGTCACGCCTCCCAGGAAGTCCTCACGCCACTCGGGGGTCAGACGCGCATCCGGCGGCAGCGGCTGGCGAATGTCCTGATCCGCCGCCTCGATGTTGTACACGAGGGGGCCGTACCTGAGCGCCACGCGCCCGCGGTTCGCCTCGATCCGGTTGTCGGCGTGCACGCGCTGCACCCGCAGGGGGAGAACCAGGTCGATCCGGTCTCCGGCCTCCCAGACTCGTTCGATCACCGCGTAGCCGTTTTCGACGGGCGGGTCGATAGGCGACCCGTTGAGCGCGATGGAGGTGATGCCGTCCGCTTCGGGCGTGGCCGTGTACAGGTCGCTGACCATCCCTCCCGGCACGCGCACGCGCACGCTGAAACGCCTGCCCCCGGCGGGATTGACAGTGATCGCCACCCTTTCGTCCCAGGGGTACTCGGTCTCCTGCACCACCTCCACATCGGCACCGGCCACGTCCTCCAGGGTCACGGTGCTGCCGATGAACAGGTTCACATATAATCCGCGCGCGTCCTTCGCGTACATCCAGGTCGGCAGCATGAGGAGCGTCCGGGGGATGTTGCCGACGCAGCAGGGGCAGGTGTGCCAGGCGTAGCGGGCGATCCGGTTGTCCAGCGGGTTGTCGTAGTAGTAGTGCCGGCCCTCCAGGTCGGTGGATCCCAGCAGCGCGTTGTACATCGTCTCCTCGATGAGGTCGGCGTACTTCGCGTCCCCGTAGAGACGGTTCATCTTCGACTGGAAGAAGAGCTCGCCGCAGCTGGCGCAGGACTCGCAGTAGGCGTTGTTGCGGAGCGAGTAGTCGGGACCGAAGCCCTCCGAAGTCTCCCCGCTGCCGACGCCGCCGGTCAGGTAGTACTTCCTGTGGACGATGTTGTCCCACAGCGAGCGAACCGCGCTCAGGTAGTCGGTGTCGCCGGTCTCGATGGCCACATCGGCCATTGCGGAGTAGTTGTAGACCGCACGCACGGCGTGACCGACGGCCTCGTACTGCTCGACCACGGGCCGGTGGCTCTGGTCGTACTCGCGTCCGCCGCCCCGGCAGTCGAGGAGGAACTTCGCCAGTTCGACGTAGCGGTCGCCGCTGCCGTCCCCTTCGACCTCGTTGACGAAGCGCCCGAAGCGCACCAGCGCCTGCTCCATCTCCTGGTGGCCATCGAACCACTCCTGTTTCGGCGGGGGCCCGATGTGGTCGCACCAGGTGTCGGCGAGCTGCCGGGCCGCGTCGTAGAGGCGGGTGTCGCGTCCCTCCGTCATCACGTGGTGGTTGATCGCGGACTCGATGAAGTAGCCGGCCACGTACCCCTCGTGGTGGCGCCTTCCCTCCGCCGCCCAGCGTTCGGCCCACCGGTCGCGGTCGCGCAGCGTGAAGGCGGTGTGCAGGTAGCCGTCGGGCTCGCGGGCCGCGAGGATCTTCGGGATCCAGTCCTCCAGCGTCGCCCTCATCTTGTCGTGGGCCGCGATGATTTCGGGATCGCCCCGGGGGTCGACCATGAGCGCAATGCACATCGCCTCGACGGTCTGGTGCACCCAGGCGTTGGAGAAGACGTACCCCTTGTGAGTGCCGTGCGGTTCGCCGGCCAGCGCTTTCGCCGCCTCCAGGAAGTTGTCGATGCCGCCGGGCCCGAGTTCCAGGTCGTCGCGGTTGATCTGGTCGATGCACCAGGGGATCCAGTTGACCATCAGCACCCGGGCCTTCTCGCCCCAGAGCCGGCTGTCGATCCGGTACCCCTTCGTGTGCACAACGTCGAGGTGGTCCCGCGAGGGCGGCGCCTCCACGGTGACGTGGAACGTGGACCTGACCTCCTCGTCCCCGTTGTCCGCGGTCAGGACCAGTACGTAGGCGCCGGGCGCCGAAAAGGACGCCGTGGTGACGGCGGCCCCCGGGTCGGCGAAGGTGACGTCGCCGGGGCCGGACTCCTTCGACCAGCTCACCGTCACCGGACGCTCGTCACCGGCGGGCGCGGGGGGTTCGGGATCGCGTGCGCCGCGTCCCCTGAAGCGGAACCAGGGAGGATCACCGTAGCCCGCCCAGCCGTTGATGTAGGTCGAGCCGGGCAGCACCGTCACCCGGTCGGGTCCGGCGGCGGCGGCGAGGGGTTCGGCGGCCGCTCCTGCGGCGTTGCGGAAGTGCTCGCGCGGCGCGGCCCCGATTGCTCCAGGCTCCCGGCCGCCTGCAAACGGAGGAAGCACGACCGTCGCCACCGCCGCCTTGCCGACCGTGCCCAGCGCCTCCCGGCGAGTCATATCCAACCTGCTGATGCCATCACTCACCGGGGTCCTCCATTCGGTGCCCCGCCAGCCATCGTTGCGGGCGCTGTCTGTCAATGTCCGACAACCCACAGTAGCGGGGGATGCCGGGCAGCGACCAGTAGCGTGCGTGTCCCCGCCCTCCGGTCGCCGTGCGGAGCCCTGGCCCGTAGAATGAAGCACTGGACAGCGGAACGTTGCGGCCGAAGTCGGCACGCCGGCACCGCCGGAGGCGACGCGGCCGGGATGACCGCTCCGGACGGCCCCTGAAATGGAGAGCGCTTCCGAATGATCCGCCCGAGTTTCCGGCGCGTCCCCGGGCCCGCGGCCCTCTCGATCACCCTGCTCTGCCTCGCCAGTTGCGCGCAACAGGATTCCCCCATGCCGCGAAGCATCACCACCGTCCCCTTCGGCACGACCGCCACGGCCGAGGTCGTCGACCTCTTCACGATGACCAACGCCAACGGGATCGAGGTGAGGGCCATCACCTACGGCGGGATCATCCTCTCGATCAAGACACCGGACCGGGACGGCCGCTGGGACGACATCGTCCTGGGCTTCGACTCGCTCGAGCCCTACGAGGCGGGCTCGCCCTACTTCGGCTCGATCATCGGGCGTTACGGCAACCGCATCGCGGGGGGGCGGTTCACACTGGACGGCGAGACCTTCGCGCTCGCAACCAACAACGGGCCGAATCACCTGCACGGCGGCGACGTCGGCTTCGACAAGGTGGTGTGGGGGGGCGAGCCCTTCGAGCGCGAGGACGCGGTCGGCGTCGTCTTCACCTACACCAGCCCGGACGGCGAGGAAGGCTACCCGGGGACGCTGGACGTCCGCGTCACCTACACGCTCACCGACGCCGACGAACTCATCTTCGACTACCGCGCCACCACTGACCGCGCCACGCCGGTCAACCTCACCCAGCACAGCTACTTCAACCTCGCCGGGGGCGCGGCTGCCGACATCCTCGGCCACGAACTCACCCTCGACGCCAGTCGCTTCACCCCCGTCGACACGACGCTCATCCCCACCGGCGAACTCGCGCCGGTCGAGGGCACGCCCTTCGACTTCCGCACCGCCACCACGATCGGCGCGCGCATCGGCGACGATCACCCGCAGCTCGCGGCCGGACTGGGCTACGACCACAACTTCGTGCTGGACGGGGACGACCCTGACGTAACGTCAGGGTTAACGGAAAAGAACCGCGAAGGCCTGCATCGCGCGGCGCTCGTGTTCGAGCCCCTCACCGGCCGCACCCTGGAGATCCACACCGCGGAACCGGGGATCCAGTTCTATTCGGGGAACTTCCTCGACGGCACCATCGCGGGCAAAACCGGGCGCGTCTACGGACACCGGAGCGGGTTCTGCCTGGAGACGCAGCACTTTCCGGACTCACCCAACCAACCCGCCTTCCCCTCCACGATTCTCCGTCCCGGCGAGGAGTACAGCACGCGCACCGTCCTGACCTTCGGGGTGGCGGGCTGACCGCATGGCGACCCTCGACTGGTTGATCATCCTCGCCTATCTCGGGGTGGTGGCCGGGCTCGCCGCGTGGGTCTTCCAGCGGCGCAAGGATACGCCGGACGACTACTTCCTGGCCAACCGGAACCTCGGCTGGTTCATCGTCGGGGCATCGATCTTCGCCTCGAACATCGGCTCCGAGCACCTCGTGGGCCTCGCCGGCTCGGGGGCGACGGATGGCGTGGCCCTGGCGCACTACGAGTTGCACGCGTGGTGCCTGCTCGTGCTGGCCTGGGTGTTCGTCCCGTTCTTCATGCGCTCGCGCGTCTACACCATGCCCGAGTTCCTGGAGCGGCGGTTCTCGCCGGCCGCGCGCTGGGTGCTCTCTCTGATCTCGCTGGTGAGCTACGTGCTGACCAAGATCGCGGTGGGGATCTTCGCGGGCGGCGTGGTCTTCGCGACGCTTCTCCCCGACGTGCAGCTGCAGCTCGGGGCGTGGGTGCTGAACAGCTTCTGGGTGGGATCGCTGGTGGTGATCGTGCTCACCGGTGTGTACACGGTCGCGGGGGGGATGCGCGCGGTCGCGTACACCGAGGCGCTGCAAACGGTGGTGCTGGTGCTGGGGTCGGGGCTGCTGACGTGGTTCGGGCTGAGCGCGCTGGGGGGCTGGGGGGGACTGAGGGAGGCGCTCGATCCCGACATGTTCAACCTGTGGAAGCCGATCATCCCGGAGGGGATGGAGGGATCGTGGGCGCCGGTGATGGAGCCGAACCGGATCGCGTGGTACTTCAACGGGAACTTCCCGTGGCCGGGGATGCTCCTGTGCGCGCCGATCATCGGGCTGTGGTACTGGTGTACCGATCAGTACATCGTGCAACGGGCGCTGGGTGCGCGGAACGAGACGGAGGCCCGCCGCGGCAGCATCTTCGCGGGGATGCTCAAGCTGCTGCCGGTGTTCATCTTCATCATCCCGGGGATGATCGCGCTGGCGCTGGCCCGCACGGGGGACTACGGCGCGCTGAGCCAGATGGTCGACGCCGACGGTAACGTGATCCCCGGCACCGCGCAGGCCGCCTTCCCGCTTCTCGTGACGAGCATCCTGCCGGTCGGGGTGCGGGGGCTGGTGGTGGCGGGGCTGCTGGCCGCCCTGATGAGCTCGCTCGCGGGGGTGTTCAATGCGTCCTCCACCCTCTTCACCATGGACCTGTACCAGAAGTGGAGACCCGCGGCGTCCAGGCAGCGGCTGGTGTGGGTGGGCCGGGTGGCTACCACGACGATGGTCGTCATTGGCCTCCTCTGGATCCCGGTGATCCAGGGCTCGCGCGGCCTCTACCAATACCTGCAGGGCGTGCAGGGGTACCTCGCGCCGCCGATCTTCGTCGTCTTCTTCCTCGGCGTCTTCATGAAGCGGCTGAACGCGAAGGGATGCCTGGCCGCGCTCGTCGTCGGCTTCGTGCTGGGAGCCTTCCGCCTGGCGGTCGACACCCCGGTCTCGATGGGAATGGCGGGCTTCGAGGCCGGCTACGATCCCGGCTCGTTGCTGTGGATCGTCAACAACATCTACTTCCAGTACTACAGCCTCTTCATCTTCACGGTCTCGGTGGTGGTGATGGTGGTAGTGAGCTACCTCACCGAGCCGCCGTCGTACGGGCGAATATCGGGACTGACGTACGCCACGGTGACGGATGAGCACCGTTCGGCATCGCGGAAGAGCTGGGACCGGAGGGACGTGATCGGATCCGCGGTCGTTCTGGTCATGATCCTGCTGGCCTACCTCTACTTCCGCGGCTGAGGCACGGGTGATGGTCGAGCGGGACGGCGGGCACGACCCCTCCGCGGACACATGCACCATCGGCCTCGACTACGGCACGAACTCGGTCCGGGCGGTGGTGGTCTCGTGCGCGGACGGAGGCACGGTCGGGACGCATGTGTTCGACTATCCGTCTGGCGAACGCGGCGTGATCGTGGACGCCGCCGACCCCCACCTCGCCCGGCAGAACCCGGCGGATTACGTCGCCGGCCTGCGGGAGGCCACGCTGGGCGCGCTTGCCGACGCGGAGGGCGCCGGCTTCTCCCGTGACCGCGTCGTCGGCATCGGCGTGGACACGACGGGCTCCACGCCGATTCCCGTGGACGCTGCGTGCCGTCCGCTTGCCCTGCACCCGAAATGGCGCGGGAACCCCGCCGCACACGCCTGGCTCTGGAAGGACCACACCTCGGCCGAGGAGGCCGCCAACATCACCGAGGCCGCGCAAGCACACGCGCCGGAATACCTGGCTCCCATCGGCGGCACGTACTCGTCCGAGTGGTTCTGGTCGAAGGTCTGGCACTGCCTGAACGTGGCGCCGGATGTCTTTGCGGCGGCCGCCAGCTGGGTGGAACTCGCCGACTTCGTGCCGGCCGTGCTCGCGGGCGCCTCCGACCCGCGCATCATTTTTCGATGCGTGTGCGCCGCGGGACACAAGGCGATGTACTCGCCCGAATGGGGAGGGCTGCCTTCCAGGGAATTCCTCGCGCGGCTCGATCCCCAGCTCGCCGAGCTGCGCGACCGCCTCTACGAAGTGGCGCACACCCCGCACCGCCCCGCAGGGATGCTCTCGATGCCATGGGCCGAAGCACTCGGTCTCCGCGCCGGGATCCCGATCGCCATGGGCGGCTTCGACGCCCACTACGGAGCGGTGGGAGCGGGGGTGGCGCCCGGCACCCTGGTCAAGATCATCGGGACGTCGACCTGCGACATCACGATCGCGCCCAACACCGCACCGCTCGGCGACGTTCCCGGCATATGCGGGATCGTCGACGGCTCCGTCATGAACGGCTACTACGGCATCGAGGCCGGCCAGTCCGCCGTCGGCGATCTGCTTCACTGGTGGATCGATTCCGTCTGCGAGGGAGACGACTCCCTGCACGGCAGGCTGTCCGACGAGGCGGCGAAGCTCCGCCCGGGCGAGTCCGGTCTCCTTGCCCTCGACTGGAACAACGGGAATCGCACGGTGCTGGTCGACCCGCGCCTGACGGGTCTCGTCCTGGGACAGACGCTGGGAACCACCCGGGCCGAGGTCTACCGCGCGCTCATCGAGTCGACCGCTTTCGGCGCGCGGGTGATCGTGGAGCGGCTCGCGGACTGCGGCATTCCCATCGACCGGATCGTGTGCTGCGGAGGGATCGCGGCAAAGAACGACCTCTTCATGCAGATCTACGCGGACGTGCTGGGCCGGCCGATGCTCCTCGCGGGCTCGCGGCAGACCCCGGCGCTTGGCGCGGCGATCTCCGCGGCCGTCGCGGCTGGCCCCGACAACGGGGGATACGCGAGCTTCGAGGACGCCCAGGCACGGATGACGTCGCTGCGTGACGAGCGCTTCGACCCGGACCCAGGGCCGCGCGCCACCTACCACGAGCTCTACGCCATGTACCGTGAACTGCACGACTCGTTCGGCGGGGTCGAGGCGGCCGCAGCCGACTTCCCGACCCTGATGAAACGGCTGCTGGGGCTGCGGGAGCGCGTAGCCGCAGCCGGCGCGGGGGCAGGCGCGCCATGAATCCCGCGCAACCCGCCGCCGACTCCGCCGCGCCACCCTCCAGCCGCACCGGTACCCGCTCGTGAGCCCGCGTGCACGAGCGCTCCGGGAATCCGCCTGGGCCGCAAATCTCGCGCTCGCCGACAGCGGCCTCGTCACCGGCACCTTCGGCAACGTGTCGGCGGCCGACCGCGACGCGGGGCTCTTCGCAATCAAGCCCAGCGGGGTCCGATACGCCGATCTGACGCCCGACCACATGGTGCTCGTCTCCCTGGACACAGGAGAACTGGTCGACGGTGACTTGCGCCCATCGTCGGACACGCCCACCCACCTCGAACTCTACCGCGCGTTTCCCTGCGGTGGCGTGGCCCACACACACTCGGAGTTCGCGACCGCGCTCGCGCAGGCCAGACTCCCCGTGCGTTGCATGGGCACGACGCACGCAGACTACTTCCGTGGAGACGTCCCGGTGACGAGGGAACTGACCGCAGAGGAAGTCGCGGGCGAGTACGAGCGCAACACGGGGCTCGTCATCGTCGAGGCGTTCGCGGACGCCGGCATCTCGCCCGAAGACGTGGCGGCCGTCCTGGTCGCGAACCACGGTCCGTTCACGTGGGGCGAGGACGGGCACGAGGCCGTGGCGCGCTCCGAGATGCTGGAAGTGCTCGCCCGCATGGATTGCACGATCCGCGCGGTCGCGCCCGACGCCCCGCGCCCCGCTCGCCACCTCATCGACCGGCACTTTCTGCGCAAGCACGGCAGCGACGCTTACTACGGACAGGACTCCTAGTGTACTTCGGTCCCGTGTCCCATGTTGTGACGGAGACGCCCTGAGACGGAGGCGGGATGCACATTCGGGAACGACCCCTGCTGCTCGCGATCTCCGCGGGAGCGGCGTTGCACGGCGCTTGCGCGCAGGATCGCGACCGGGGCCCCGATCCGATTCCCACACTGGGACTGGACCTCGCAGTGCATGCCGTGGAAGCGGGCCCGATGCGTCTGGAACTCGTCCGTGCCTCGCAGACCGTGGCCGCGCTTCAGCCCCAAGGCCACGACGGTTTCGACTTTACCCCGTCCGACTGGCTGCAGCGCCGGGCAGGAGACAGCTACTTCCACCTCGGCGACCTGACGCTGCGCCTGCGCCGGGACGGGTCCGCCGACTGGAGAGAATACTCGACCGCCGACGCGCGCCACCCCGTCGAGACGCTGTCCGTCGAACCACCGGTCCTTGCCGCCGCCGACCTGGCCCCCACGCTGCCCGCCGACATCCCGCTGCGCGTCCGCCGCTATTGGGAGTCCCGCGACGGCCGTCTCGCACTTCGCTTCGAGCTGCACAACCCGGGCGCGGTTCCCGTGGAGATTGGGGCATTGGGCATCCCCATGGACTTCAACAACATCCTGTCGGATCGGTCGCTCGACGAAGCGCACGCGGTGTCCTCGTTCTCGGACCCCTACATCGGAGGGGACGCCGGGTACCTGCAGGTCACGCGCCTCAGCGGTCACGGGCCCGCGCTGCTCGTGGTGCCGCTGGGCGACACGCCCTTCGAGGCCTACAACCCGCTGCTCAGCGACCCGACCCCCCGCGGCGTCACCTTCGAGGGGTTCCACGAGTGGATGGCGCACAGCCTCGCATACGCGGAGCAGGAGTGGAGCGCCGCCGATCCGTGGAATCGGCCGACCTCGGCCACGCTGGCCCCGGGCGAAAGCCGCTCGTACGGCGTCCAGTTCCTCCTGACCGACGAGATCCGCGCGATCGAGTCCACCCTGCTCGCGAACCGCCGGCCGGTCGCCGTGGGGGTGCCCGGCTACTTGTTGCCTATGGACATCGAGGCCCGGCTGTTCCTCAAGCACACAGCCGGCGTGCGGTCGCTCGAAGTGGAGCCGCCCGGAGCGCTCACCATCACGCGCGCAGCGAACCCGCCACGCGCGGTTGCGACCGCCGCCGCCGACCCGGCCGCGTCCGGCTGGCTCGCCTACGACGTGCGCGGACGGTCCTGGGGGCGCGCCCGCCTGACGGCCACGTACGAAGACGGGCTGGCGCAGACCATCCACTACAGGGTCATCAAGCCGGCCGCCGAGGTGGTCGCCGACCTGGGCCGCTTTCTCACCACCGAGCAGTGGTTCGAGAGGCCCGACGATCCGTTCGGACGCAGCCCCTCGGTCATCAGCTACGACTACGACGAGCGCAGTCACGTTACCGAGGACAACAGGGCCTGGATCGCCGGCCTCGGGGACGAGGGCGGATCCGGATCGTGGCTGGCCGCGATCATGAAGCAGCTCGTCCAGCCCGATGCGGCCGAACTCGCGAAGATGCAGCGCTTCGTGGACGAGGTGGTGTGGGGCGGGCTGCAGTACGACGAGGGCGAGCTCGCCTACGGCGTTCGCAAGAGTCTGTTCTACTACGAGCCGGACGACATGCCCGAGGGCACCTACAGCGACGAAGTCCGTTACGGCGGCTGGTCGAGCTGGGACCGCGAACACGCCATGACTGTCGTCCGCTCCTACAACTATCCCCACGTCGCCGCACTGCACTGGGTCCTGTACCGCCTGGCCCGCAACCGGGAGGGTCTGGTCACCAATCATACCTGGGACTGGTACCTCGATCGCGCGTGGCGGACCGGTGTGGCGATGGTCGAGCACGCGCCGCAGTACGCCCAGTTCGGCCAGATGGACGGGACGGTCTTCCTCCGCATCCTGCTCGACCTGCAGCGGGAGGGCTGGGTGGAGCAGGCTACCGCGCTCGAGGAGACGATGCACGCGCGCGCCGAAGTGTGGCGCTCTCTCGGCTATCCCTTCGGCAGCGAGATGCCGTGGGACTCGACCGGGCAGGAAGAGGTGTACGCGTGGTGCAGGTACTTCGGCTTCGACGAGAAGGCCATGGTGACGCTGAACGCGATCCTCGGGTACATGCCGACGGTGCCCCACTGGGGATACAACGGGAGCGCACGCAGATACTGGGACTTCATGTACGCGGGCAAGCTGCGCGGGGTCGAGCGGCAGCTCCATCACTACGGCTCGGCCCTGAATGCGATTCCCGTGCTGTCGGAGTACCGCAGCCGCCCCGACGACCTCTACCTGCTGCGCGTGGGACATGCCGGCATGATGGGCGGCATCGCAAACGTCACGCAGGACGGGTTCGGTCCCAGCGCCTTCCACGCCCATCCTTCGACGCTCCGGATCGATGGCTACTCCGGCGACTACGGTCCCGGCTTCTTCGGGCACGCGGTGGGGGCGGGCACCTACGTCGTCAACGATCCGGAGTTCGGCTGGCTGGCGTTCGGGGGGAACCTGAGGGTGGGGGTGGCGGAGAGCGCCTCGGAGGACGCCGCGGGCACGGTCCGCGTAACTCCCCTCGACGCCGCCCGTTCACGGGTGTACCTGGCGCCGCTCGGTCTTTGGCTCACGCTCGACGAGGGCACTTTCGAGGCCGTCGAGCTGTCGGGAGCGGTGGTCCGGGTGACGCTCTCGCCGGCGACGGCAGCCGTCCGCAGCGCGCGTCTGCGCATCGAGCAGCCCGCCGCCGTCGAGGGCGTGGGCCGCATCGCGCCGGCCGAGGTATTTCAGACGGAACGGGGCGCCTACGTGGTGCCGCTGGGCGAGGAACCGGCCGTGGTCGTGCTGGTGGGCGAACGATGAACGTCATCGCGGCGCTCACGCTCTCGCTTGCCGTGCAGGACTCGGGGTGCGTTCAGCCGCTGCGGACCCGCGCGCAACTGGATTCCGCGGTCGCCGCGACCGAGCGTCTGATCGAGGAACGGCCCGCGTCGCATGAACTCCGTTGCCGAATGGCGGCGCTGCGCATGCAGGCCGGCCGCTACGGGGAGGCGGATTCGATCCTGGGGCAGCTGCTTGCCGGCGATCCGCACCAACTCGAACCCCTGCTTGCACTGACGAGCCTTCGTCGCCGCCAGTACCGTTTCGGCGACGCGGCCCGGTCGCTGGACCGCGCTGCGGAGTTGGCACCGGAAAGTCGCGGAGTCGTCCTTATCGAAGGGCGGCTGGCGCTCGACAGGATGGATCTGGTCGCCGCGGACATGATCTTCGCCGGGGTGCTCGAGGCGGATCCGTCCTCGGCGGAAGCGATTCTGGGCCTGGCCGAGGTCGCATTCTGGACCGACCGGCACGCGGACGCGCGGGAACTCCTGCAACAGGCGCTGACCTTGGATCCGTCACTCGCCTCTGCCCATCTGCTGGCCGCGCGCATTCATCGCGAGGCCCAGGCCAACGCCGAGTGGAGAGCGTCCGTGCTTGGGGCCGTCGCCGCCGATTCCCTGTCGGCCGCCGCACACGCCGCGCTGGCCTCACTCCTCAGAAGCGACGGCAACCTCGAAGAAGCGTACCGGCACGCTCAACTGGCCATCGACCTCGACCCTTTCTCACAAGCCGCCCACTCCTACCTCGGCAACGGCGGATCGCTCCTCGGCTACGACTCGGTGCCGGCGGATCCCGGCGAGTTCGACGGCCGGGTCGGCGAACTCCTGGCCCTCGGCGACGGACACCTGCTGGCCCGCCGGTATCGGGAGGCGATGGCGCCGTTCCACGAGGTTCTGGCCGACGACCCCGGGAACACGGTGGCGCTCATGGGCATCGGCACTGCGCACTATCACCTGGGAGACTTCGGGACCGCGCTGGGGTGGTTCGAGCGCATCCTCGCCGATCATCCCGGATACGGTCTCGCCCACTACGGGATCAGCTACGCGCTTCGCCGGATGCGGGACCCCATCATCGTGGGGCTGGACGAAATGCGCGCGCTTTTCGAGCAGCGCGATGCGCCGGAGCCGCCCGGTTTGCGGGAGGTGTTTCCGGACTACGAGCGGCTCGACGAAGAGCTGCAGAAGATCGTTCGCCTGTCCGTGGAGCCCTTCAGCAACTACCTGCCCGCCCTCGCGGTCGCGGGCGCGACGTTCCACCTGCTGCCGTTTCACAAGCTGCTCTGGCAATCGCCCCACAAGGAGCACACCCGGGGGACGCGAACCTTCGATCTGCGGCTGTGGGACGACGTCAAGGGCCAGGGCGGGTTTCACGCACTCGGCGGCGAGGAATGGGTGCGTGATGTGCGCTACCAGCGCTGGAACGTCGTCACGCACGAGTTCACGCACCAGGTGCACGGCATGTTTCCCGCCCGTCTGCGGTCCGAGGTCGCGCGGCTCTTCCAGATCGCCAAGACGGAGCGGCGTACGCTGGACTACTACGCCGACTTCAACGAGATGGAGTACCTCGCGCAGGCAGCCGAGGCCTTCATCTCCGAAGTCAAGTTCAAGGATCAGCGGGGCACGTCGAAGCACACCCGGGACCATCTGCGCGTGAAGGACCCAGCGCTCTTCGAGCTCCTCGGCCGGGTCAACCGGCGCGACAGCTACCTGGATGTCGAGGTGCGCGCGGCCCGGCAGAACGGGAACACGCTGATCCGGGCGGGCGATCTGACCGGGGCCGTCATGGCCGCGCGGGAGGCGCTGCGCCGCTACGGCGACCACCCCGATCTCCTGGACCTGCTTGCGCGCGCGCACCGGCTCCAGGGCAACTACGCCGAGGCGCGGAGTCTGCACCGCATGTCCATCGAAACCTTTCCCGAGGCCATTGCCGGCTACGCGGGGCTGGCCGAGGACATGGTTCTGGAGATGCGCGACCACCGCCGCGCCGCCGCGCTCCTGAGCACTGCCGCCGAGCTGCATCCGGAATCCGCGGAGCCGCTGCTGAGGCTCGCCGACGTCCACCGCTTCGCCGGCAGGCTCGACAGTATGGAACTGGCCCTGGATTCGGCGCTGGACATCGAGGAGTCGCCCAATCCGTACGGCGGCATCGCAAACCCCTGGATCCTGCGCGCGGCCGGCAGAATGCTGAGGGAAGACTACGAGGGAGCCGAGCAGGCGCTCCGACACACCCTCGAGAACATCAATCGCAGGGATCCATCGGCCTGGTCGGATCTGGCCCTGGCGCAACTGCGAACGGGGAGGCCCGATACCGGGCGCGACGACCTCGCTACGGCGCAGTTGCTGGATCCGGACGACCCACGCGTCCTGGAGGTGCAATCGGAGTTCGCGGCGCACGATGGAGACGCGGCGGGCGCACGGCACCTGCTCGAACGGGTGCTTGACCTCGACGGTTCCCGGCTGAGCGCCATCGTGATGCTCAGCGAGTTGCTCGATGGCGTGGACGAAGACGAGTCGCGTGCGCTCCTCGAGCGGGGGCTGGGGATGGTCCGGGAGCCGGCTCCGGTCGAGTTCGTCTTTCGCGATGGGGGCTTCGCGCCGATCGGCGCCTTCGACGAACCCACGGCATCCCGTGTGCTCACCCGCGCCGGCATGCTTGCCGACCGTAACGGCGACCTCGACGGCGCGGTCGAGCATCACGAACTGGCGGCGGCGCGTTTCCGGTTCAACTTTCCATCGCTTTTGGCCCTGGTCCGGCTCCACGCGCAAGAAGGGCGTGTCGCGGACGCCCGCCGGCACTTCCGTCGATTGGAGGCAGCCGGGGCCCCGGACCGCTACCTGTCGGAAGCCCGCAGGTTCCTGGGCCTCGACGGATGACCACGATTCGCCGGGCAGCCGTGTCAGCGGGGTTGGCCGGAGCCGGTTTCGGGTGGCACCCGTGCGCGTAACGGAAGTGATCCAGGCGGTGGACCTGCACGCCGACGGGGAGCCGGGGCGGGTCATCGTAGGCGGCGTGCTCGACGTGCCCGGCGCGACCATGTTCGAGAAGATGCAGTATCTGCAGGCCCACAGGGACCACCTGCGCAAGCGCATGCTTCGCGAGCCGCGGGGATACCCGGCCGCCAACTGCAACCTCATCCTGCCGCCGACGCGCCCCGAGGCGGACGCCGGTTTCGTCATCATGGAGCAGACCGAGTACCCGCCGATGTCGGGCACGAACACGATCTGCGTGGCAACCGCGCTCATCGAGACCGGCATGGTGAAGGCGGAGGAACCGCGAACCTCGCTCGTCCTGGAGGCACCCGCCGGGCTGATCCGGGTGGAGGCCGATGTCGCGGCGGGGAAGGTCAGGCGCGTCACCTTCGAGAACGTACCCGCCTTCGCGGTCCACACGGACGCGACCATCGAGGTGCCCAACCTCGGTCCGGTGACCGTCGACGTCGCGTGGGGCGGCATGTTCTACGTGATCGCGGACGCGGAGCCGCTGGGGCTGGAACTCGTGCCGGAGCGCGCCGGAGAGATTACCCGCGTCGGAGAGATGATCAAGACGGCGGCGCGCGAGCAACTGCCCGCCGTGCACCCCGAGAATCCGGAGGTCGCCGGGATCACCATCGGGGTCATCTCGGGGCCACCCAGTCGCGCCGACGCCACGCTGAAGAACGCCGCGGTGGTGTCGACGGGGACGCTGGACTGGGACCGGCCCGAATCCTGGACCGGGGCTCTGGACCGCTCGCCGTGCGGGACCGGCACGTGCGCCAAGATGGCCGCGCTCCACGCCAAGGGCCAACTGGCGCTGGGCGAGGACTTCCGTCACGAGGGCATCCTCGGAACCGTGTTCACAGGTCGCCTGGTGCGCGAGACGCGCGTGGGGCCCTACCCCGCCGTCGTCCCGACCCTGAGCGGCCACGCCTGGATCACCGGCTTTGCACAGTACGTGGTCGATCCGGAAGACCCCTTTCCGGAAGGCTTCACCGTCGGCGATATCTGGGGCGCCGGGGAGGCGATCTCATGAGTCGCGCAGACACGACTGGCCCGGACCGCCCCGAGCCCGCCGGCCAAGACGGCACTCACTCGAGCCGCCGCGAGTCCGCCGGCCAAGACGCCCCCGGCCCGAGCCGCCGCCAGTTCCTCCAGGCAGCCGGCTTGGCGACCGTGGGTGCCGCAATGGAAGCCCCCGGCACCCGGAGCGCCCGCCCACGACCCGCCGGCACCCCCCGGCCCGCCCAGGCCTCCCGGTTCGCCGTGACCTTCGAGGACGGGGCGATCACCAGCCTGCGGTGCGCCGACGATACCGTCCCCACCGAGTACGTTGCACCCGGTTCGCGTCTCGGCGACATCGCCCTCCGCTACCGCCAGGGAAACGGCGCCTGGGAGCGCCTCGACACCCGCGGCGAAGCGGCCCGCCGCACCATCGGCACGGCAGCGGGCGGCACGGAACAGCGCACCACGGTGGCAGCGGCTCCCGGATCGGCGGCGCCGGAAGTCGACATTCGCTTCACCGTGGGAGAGGACTCGATCCGGTGGACGATCGGCGTCCGCAACCCGACCGGCAGGCCGCTCGAGATCGGCGACCTCGCCATTCCCCTCCCCATCAACCGCAACCGCCCGACACGAGGGGAACAAAGCCCGTCCCCGCCCGTGCTGAAGCACAGCCTGGTCGTGGGGCACGGGTCGTATCTCGTGTGGACACGCGGCAACAGCGTGGGACCCTACCTCATGCTCACCCCCGACGAGCACACCAAGCTCGAATACTGGGAAGCGCAGGATGGCTACCAGGTCTTCATCCACTCCGCGGCGGCGGGAGCGGTCGCGGCGGAGCGCGGCTGCAACTGGCGGCAGCCCAACACGGCGCTGACGCTCGAGCCGGGCGCGCAGCGGTCCTACTCCTTCACCATGCGCTGGGCGGAGGACTACGACCACGCACGGGAGATTCTCGTCGAGCAGGGTCTCGTGGACGCGCAGGTGGTGCCCGGCATGACCGTGCCGACCGACCTTCACGCGCGCATCGCGCTGCGGACGCGCGAGGAGATCCACGGCGTGGACGCCGAGCACCCCGCGGCAACCGACCTCCGCCGCGTGGGCAACACCGGCGATGCCGTCGTCTACGAAGTCGCCTTCTCACGGCTCGGCGAGAACCGTCTCACGGTCCGATTCGGCGACGAACGCCACATGCACCTCGAGTTCTTCGCCACCGAGCCGCTCGAAACGCTCATCGCCAAGCGCGCTGCCTTCATCGCTGCTCACCAGCACCGCGACCCATCCCTCTGGTACGACGGGCTCCTGGCCGAGTGGGCCATGGACACGCACGTCATGCTGGGGCCCGACAACTACGACCGCATCGTCGGTTGGCGGATCTACGAGGTGACCTGCGACGACCCCGGGCTCAGCAAACCGGCCTTCCTCGCCTCCAAAAACGCGGAGTTCCCCGTGCAGCAGGAGGTCGAGGCGCTCGACTACTACATCGAGAACTTCGTCTGGGGCGGACTGCAGCGGACCACCGAGGAGACCTTCGCCTACGGCATCTACGGCATACCCGACTGGAAGACGAACCGCGAGAGCGACGACCCCGGACGGGCGGGCAGGCAGCACCTGTGGCGGATCTACGACTACCCGCACATCACGCTGATGTACCTGAGCATGTACCGGATCGCGAGGAATCACCCCTACATCCGCACGGCGATGACCGCGCATCAATATTTGATGCGCGCCTACGGGACCGCCCTGGCCCTGTTCACGATCCCGTGGGAGATCGAGCGCTGGTCGGCGTACGGGACCGGACTGATGAACGGGCTGGTCGTCCAGGACGTCGTCGGGGCGCTCATCACAGAGGGGATGCGCGACGAGGCCGAGCGCCTGCTCCCACACTGGGAGCGCAAGGTGCGAACCTTCGTGACCGACCGGCCCGACCTCTTCCGCTCGGAGTACCCGTTCGACACCACCGGCTTCGAGGAGACGCACGCGCTCGCGAAATACGCGCTGGCGGTGGCCGACGCCGGAGGCCCGGAGGAGCCCCGCGAAGTCCGCGTCGGATGGGTCGACTATCCGCCCTCGACGCGCATTCCACTGGAGGCCGCACGGGAGTTCATGCAGGCCCAGATGGCCGCGAACATCTTCTGCCGGGGCTGGCTTGAGAACGCGTACTATCTGCTGGGAAGCGACATCCGCAACTCGGACGGGAACTCGTACACACTCAGCTACATGTCGCAGATGGGGGGCTGGAGCGTGCTCGACTACGGGCTGCACCATGCGGAGGACCCGTGGCCGTACTTGCGGCTCGGCTACGCGTCCTTCCTGAGCGCGTGGGCGCTGATGAACACCGGCACACCGGAGTCCGACCAGGGCTACTGGTATCCGGGCCCGGAAAACGACGGCGGCGCGGGTGGCGGGTTCGAACCTGCTCCGTACGGCGAGACGTGGCTCGACCAGCCGCACTCGCGCGGTTCGTGGTACTACTCGTGCGAAATCGACCTGGGCTTTTGCGGCGGGCTCCGCTGCGCGCGCACCGTGATCGCCGACGACCCCATCTTCGGACGGTTTTGCTTCGGCGGGACCTGGCGGGAGGCAACGGGCCGGGAGGCGTCCGGACAGGCCGGCCGAATCGAGGTCGTGCCGCGCGACGGCGTGCGCCGGCGCTTCCACGCGATCCTGGCGGGCGGGCGCCTCCACATGGAAACCGAGGTGGACCGCTTTGCGGCGGACCGGCCCATCGCGTTCCGGGAGGACCTCGGCGAACTTCGCTTCGAACTCGAAAGCCGGAACCCGGCGGCGCACGTCAACACCGTGCGCGTGGCCGGCCTGCCCGCGGGAGCCTACCAGGTGTGGCGCGGGGCCGTACCCCGGGAGGACGTGGCGCGCGAGGACGTGCCGGGCGACGACGTGCCGCGCGACGACCAGGCAATCGCGTCCTTCGAGGTGGACGAAGGGGCCGCCGCCAGCTTCGACGTTCCCGTGGACGGGACCGCGGGCTCGGGCGTGGTCACTGTCCGAAGCGACCAGGCCGCCCTGCTCCTCGACCCTTCCAACCCGGAGTGGACCCGGCCCTCACCACCCGTCTGGCGTGCCAGCTTCGAGACCAGCAAGGGTGACTTCGTGATGGAACTGGTCCGGGACCAGGCGCCCATCGGCGCAGACCGCTTCTACAACCTCGTGCGGCTGGGATACTACGACGACACCCGGTTCCACCGCGTCAGCGAGGGGTACATCGCCCAGTTCGGGCTTCACGGCGATCCGCGGGTGAACGCCGCGTGGCTCGACCGGCAGATCCCCGACGACCCGGCCCAAGGCAGCAACGTTCGCGGGACGCTGGCCTTCGCCATGTCGCCCGACCCGAACACCCGCAACACCCAGATCTACATCAACCTCGGCGACAACACGCGCAACGACGTGGAGCCCTTCGCGATCTTCGGGAGGGTCGTCGAGGGAATGGACGTGCTGGACCGCCTTTACGCCGGCTACGGAGAGCAGTCCGGCAGCGGCGTCCGGCAGGGCCGCCAAGGCCCCATCGTGGAAGGCGGCAACGAATACCTCGACCGGAATTTCCCGCTCCTCGACAGGATCATCACCGCCACCCTGCTCGCGCCAGGGTCACCCGGGGCGAACGGTCCCTGACGGAGACTTCGCGGCCTGCGGTCAGCCCGCCGGACACCTCCTCCGGGACCGGCTCCGCGCACGTTGCTCCGCCTAACGGGCGCCGGGCTGCTCCGGGCAGGTCACCGGCCGGATCCGCTTCCCGTGGAAGATGTCCATGGGGATGTGGTGCGTGTTGAAGACGCGCCCCAGAAGCTCGCCGAGCACGGGGTCGTAGGCCACGAACTCTTCCGGCGACTCCACCGTCACATCCCCGGTGAAGCACTCTCCGTAGTTGGAGAAGAACCACCATTGGACGCCCTCGGCCCAGTACTCGTTCGGATTCGTGGTCGCGTAGTGCCTGCGGCCGTCCGGATGCTCGTACTTGCCCGCGGCCATCGCGGCGTCGTAGGCGGCAACGATCTCCTGCGCCATTCCCGGGTCGACGTCGCGGATCGCGCTGTGGATGGCGTGGGCGAACTCGTGCACGAAGATATGCTCACCGAAGTACCGCGTGTCCGGATAGCCGAGGATGTTCTCCTCGGCCCCGGTCGTGGGGTTGCCGCCCAGTCCGCGCGACCGGTTGGCATGATAGTCCCGGTCCGCCTGCATGATCGGCTCGTCCTCGGGCGCGCCCGGCCGCTTGCGCATTCCGTACTCCGGAATGTCCATCGTCATTTCGACCTCTGCGATCACGCCCGTGCGCCAGTCCCGCTCAATCATGGATGCGCGCAGGTCAGGGCGCGCCACCAGCATCGTGTTGATGATGTCACGCACGACCAGCAGTGCGATATCCGGCACCTTGGTCGACGAGAGCACCGGAATGCCGTCCGCGTCCACGTACTTCTGGTAGAACCCATCGACCCCGAGTTCTTCGGGCACGGGCCCGACCGTGGCCTGCACGTAGTCGTGGATAAGCGCGACCGGCTGACCGGTCTCGGCCTCCAGCCTGGCGCGTTCCGCCCGGTTGCGCTCGGCCGCTGCCCGGGCCTCCGCCTCGGTGCGCTGCCGGCGTTCCTGTGCCAGAGCCGAATCTGCGACGCTGCCGACGAGCAGGACACCCGCCATGGGGACAAGCATCAGTCTGCACACGGGTATACCCTCCTCCCGGAGTGCCGCACACGCGGCTGACGCCACGGTCGCCTGCCCGCGGGGATCGCCGGATTCGCCGCAGCCGGATAGTCATGTACAATACGTGGCGTAACCGCTCCCCGCACCGACCAGTCCATGAAATCCACGCCCCTGCCGCGTCAGCCAGGCCTGATTCCGCTGCTGCTGGCCCTCGCCGCGGCCGGCTGCGACCCCCGGGGACCGGATGAACCGGGCGGGCCGCGCCAACCCGACGAACCGGCACGCCCATCCGGGCCGCTTTTCACCCTGATGCCCTCCTCCGCCACCGGCGTCACCTTCGTGAACCGATTGCCCGAGACCGCGGCGAGAAACGGGCTGGCCTACCAGTACTATTACAACGGCGCGGGCGTGGCCGTCGGCGACCTGAACGGCGACGACCTGCCCGACCTGTACTTCACGGCAAACATCGGTCCGAACCGCCTGTATCTGAACCGCGGCGGCCTGCGGTTCGAGGACGTGACGGACCGGGCCGGCGTCGGTGGCCCCGCGGACGGATGGGCCACCGGGGTGACGCTGGTCGACATCAACGCCGACGGCCGCCTCGACATCCACGTCAGCCAGTCGGGCCCCTTCGGAGAGGACGACCTGCGGCGCAACGTGCTGTTCGTCAACCGCGGGGACGAGGCCGGCGTTCCCGTCTTTGCCGAGGAAGCCACCGCCTACGGGCTCGACGATCCTGCGTACTCGACGCAGGCGGCGTTCTTCGACAGCGACCAGGACGGCGATCTGGACATGTACCTCCTGAACCACGGCATCCCCGCCTACCGGACGCTGCCGCAACTGGAGACCGGACGCTCGCCCCTCGAGGTGGACAAGCTGTACCGCAACGACGGAAGCCGCTTCGTCGACGTTTCCTCCGAGGCGGGAATGATCGATTCCAACCTGGGCTTCGGTCTGGGCGTGAGCGTGGGCGACCTCAACAACGACGGCCTCCCGGACATCTACGTCGCCAACGACTACTCCGGCCCCGACTATCTCTACCTGGGCCAGACGGACGGAACCTTCCGAAACGTGATCGACCGATCCATGGGGCACATCCCGCTCTCGTCGATGGGCTCGGACATCGGCGACCTCGACGGAGACGGCTGGCTGGACCTGGCGGTTCTCGAGATGGAACTGCCGACGCACTACGGCCGCAAGACACGGGAGACCGGCCGGGAACAGGAGCGGTTCGCGCTCCTGGCCCGCGAGGGGCTGCACCGGCAGTACATGTCCAACGCGCTGCAGTGGAACCGCGGGACCCCGGACGGCCGCATCCCCGTCTTCTCCGATGTCGCGTACCTCGCGGGAGTCGCCCAGACCGACTGGAGCTGGGCCGGGCTCCTCGCGGATCTGGACAACGACGGCCGCCAGGATCTGTTCGTCACCAACGGAATGGCCGGCGTGAGCATCAACCCCGATTTCGACGCGTACATGGAGCGGCGCATGGCCGAGGTTCAGGCCGCACAAGGGCGCGTCACGGAGGCGGTCATCCTGGAGCTCATCGGGAACATGCCCCGCCGCAGGACAGCCAACTTCGCCTTCCACAACCATGGGGACCTCACCTTCACCGACATGGCGGCCGACTGGGGACTGGACCAGCCGGCGTACTCCACCGGGGCGGCCTACGCCGACCTCGATCGGGACGGCGACCTCGATCTGGTCGTCAGCAACGTGCTGGAGCAAGCCTTCGTCTACAGGAACAACGCGCGCGAGACCGGGGACGAGGCGCGCGAACCAGCGGGAGCCCACTTCCTGCGGGTCGGACTCCGCGGGCCCCCGGGAAACCTGTTCGGCATCGGAGCCAGGGTGCGGATGACGGCCGGCGATACCCGGCAGCTGCAGGAGATGCAGCTCACCCGGGGATACCAGTCGTCCGTGGAACCGGTCCTGCATTTCGGTCTCGGCGAGCGTTCGACAGTGGACACCGTGGAGGTTCGCTGGCCGGACGGATCCCTGGAGACGCGCATCGGGGTTGCGGCGGACGCTGCGCTCACGCTCGCCCACTCGGATGCGCGACCGCCCGCGCCACCGCCGCCCGGCCCGGCCCGCCTCTTTGCCGACGCCACATCCGAGTTGCACCCCCCGCCGCGTCACGCGGCGAGCCTGTCCGTGGCGGACGCATCCCTGGAACCGTATCCCTCGAGGCGGGAAAGGGTCGCCCTGGCGGCGGGAGACCTGGACGGCGACGCGCTGGACGACTTCGTCTTCGGCGGCAGCCGCAACGAGGCCTCGCTCGTCTACTACCAGGGCGAGGACGGAGCATTCACGCGCCTCGCCGAACTCCCCGCGGCCGCGGCCATGTCGGAGACCACGGCCGCAGCAATCTTCGACGCCGACGGCGACGGCCTGAACGACATCTGGACGGCGTCGGGCCACGCCGCCGCCCTCGACCGGCCCGGGCACCACCATCGCCTGTTCCTGAACGCGGGGAGCCGGGACTTCCGCGAATCGCCGGCGATCACCGCGGAAGGGGCCGCGCAGCGGCCGACCCTCGCCCCGGGCGACTACAACGGCGACGGCCTGGCGGACCTGTTCGTGGGCAACTACAGCGTGCCGGGCAGCGGCCTGGGGACCGGCAGCCGCCTGCTGCGCAACAGCGGAGGGACGTTCACGGACGTAACCGCCGAGGTGGCCCCGGAGCTCGCGGGCCTGGAGACCGTAACGGACGCCCTGTGGGCCGACCTGGACGGAAACGGCACGCTCGACCTGCTGGTGGCGGGAGAGTGGATGCCTCCCACCCTGCTTCTGAACGACGGAGCGAGCTTCCGCGATGCAACGGTCGAGGCAGGTCTCGCCGACCTCACCGGGTGGTGGCAAACCCTGGCAGCGGCCGATTTCGATGGCGATGGAGACCTCGACATCGTCGCCGGCAACGTCGGCCTCAACTACCCCTACATCCCCTCGGCCGAGCGGCCGTTCGAGCTATACGTAGGGGACTTCGACGGCGACGGGCAGAACGAACGCGTGCCCGCGTATCACGAATCGGACCGTCAGTACCCGTGGTTCGGACGGGATCGCATGGCGTCCATGCTCCCCTGGGTTCCGCGGATCTACCCCACGCTCGACGCATTCGCACGCGCCACGGTGCCCGAGATCCTCGGACCGGAGAGGATGACGGCGGCGGAACGGCTGGAGGTTCGCACCCTGGCCACCACGTACCTGGAAAACACCGGAGATGGCCGCTTCGACCCTCGCGCGCTGCCGCGCACGGCCCAGATCTCGGCCGTCACCGGGGCCGTTGCCGCCGACTTCGACGGCGACGGCGCCATCGACCTGGTTCTGGCGGGCAATATCCATGCGTTCGAACACAGCGTGCCCGGGTTGGACGCGGGTGTCGGTCTGTTCCTCCGCGGCGACGGAGCGGGTGGTTTCGGCGCGGAACCGCCGAGCAGCAGCGGGCTCTGGCTGGAGGGACGGATAGGCCGACTCGAACTCCTTCGCGTAGGCCGGGAGGGCGACCCCGTGCTCGTGGCCGGAGTAGCCGGCGGCGCGGCGATCCACATCCGCTCGAACGGACCCCCAGGATCCTGATGGGGCCGACCGGCCCGCCTACCGGGGAATGACTTCGATCACGCCCCGGGGATTCCCCATGCCGAAACGGGCGCTGGCCTCGCCCGCCGGCCAGTAGCGGAGTTCGGCCACGTCGACCACGTACACCTGCCTGAGGTAATCGAGGTCACCGACGCGTGTGCCATACATGTAGACGTTGGCACGGGCCTCGGCCGCATTCGTCGCGGACACGGCCCCACGTCCGGTCAACCATTCGGGCCGCGTCAGCTGCAGCGCCTCGAACACGGTCTGGCTGTTTGTGGCGGCGAGTTCGCCCCCGCTGATCGAGTTCCTCTGGGCCCCGCCGCCGGAACCGACGCCCGTGGCGCACGCCGCAACCGCAACGAGGGTGGCCAGGCCCAACCCGGCGAGAACAGGAATTCCGGTTTTCATTTGTGCTATCCTTTCGGCCACGCAAACGGGATGCGAAACAGAGTCATGCCGGCCGGCGGCGGATTCTCGTCGTCGACCTCGGGGGGACGGTTCGGGTCTTCCTGGAGGAATATCTGATCCACGAGAAGCGCGAACACGGCCGCCGCCCCCGCCAGCGCGGCTGCCGTGCGCTTGACCGACAGCCTCCTGAGATGAAGATCGCGTACTTCATCCTGGGGCAGGACGATCATCTCCCGCACGTTCTCGAACTGGGTACCGGGGTAGTTCTTTCCGAGCCACACGATGACGGCCACTGAGTCCGGAGGTTGCGGAGTCACGGCGGCGTCGAGTTCGGTCCTGATTCGCCCCAGGTGCCGTGAGGCGCGCACGGCCCCGTCGTCGGTGAACCGAACCCGCACCTCCTCTCCCGGCGGTACGAGGTGCAGATCGACCGGTGTATACGTCACGCACGCCGTCGACGAAAGGAAGCTGCAGAGCAACAAGACCAGACCCGCTTTTCGCCGCACCATTCGAATAACGCCTCCGCTCTACACGGCCGGGGGGCCAGACCGACGACGCCGGACAGCCGCCGGCGCCGTCGGTCCCGGGCCTTTCTCCCAGGCGCTAGTTGCCTCCCGTCAGACCGGCGGGCGGCGACCCGCCCCACCATACCGAGGGTCCGGAGAACAACATCCCCTGCAGACCTGGATCGACGCCACTGGCCGTGACATTCTCGGTGTTGCTGGCCAGCTCCGACTCGGGCGTGCGGATCCGTACGGGAATGGCGGGAAGGAATGCGTTCGGCACCGGTTCGATCGAGGGGAAGCCCGTACGCCGCCAGTCGTTCCACGGCTCGACGGTCAGGTAGTTGGCAATCCACTTCTCGCGGATGATCTCCTCGAGCGGGTTCGGCAGCGAGGCCAGCATCGGCCGGGCGTCCACGTAGGCATCGATGTCCGCCGCGTCCACGCCCCACTTCTCCATGATGGCACGGATGCCTTCCCGGTAGGGGGCGTCGGCCGCCCCCGGACCGCTCAGGATGAGCCGCGCCTCCGCCTCCGTGAACTTCGCGTCGGCATAGCTGGCGACGTTCAAGGGGCGCGTCCTCGGCCGTGAAGAAGTGCCCGACCTCGGATATGGTCGAATCCGGCGCGGGCTCGTCCGCATTGTAGTGGCCGCGGTACACCACTTGTCCGGCCTCCATGTCCTTGACCGCCGGCTCCACCATGATCGGCAGCCTGGGATCGTTGCGCTCCTTGAGCATCTCAACCGTCAGGCCGCTCGCGGTGAAGAGGAGGTTCCGGTCGACGTATCTCCATAGCGGATTGCGCGCCCCGGCTCCTCCCGGATATTCGAAGACGACGTCGTCGGCGGTGCTGGTCAGGCCCTCGCCGAGCGCGCTGATCGCCGCCTGTGCACGCTCCTGCGCGTTCTCGCCCGGCGCGTAGGCCAGGCGGAGCTGATGCCGGGCCTGAACCGTGCGCGCCAGCTTCGCCCAGCGGGACATGTCACCGCCGAAGAGCAGATCGTTGGCGCCCGGGGTCCTCCGACTCGTCTGTCTCATGGAGGCGACCGCTTCGTCCATCATGGCGAGCGCCTGCCCGTAGATGGTCGGAAGCTGGTCGTCGTACGCCGGCGTCGGAACGGCCGGGTCGAGCGCCTCCGTGAACGGCACGGGGCCCCACAGATCCGTCGTGTGGAGCCAGACCCATGCGGAAAGGAACTTGGCGAGGCCATAGTACGCGGCATCCGCGTCGGGGTCGACCTCCTCCATCATGAGCTTGAGTTCGTTGAGCATCGTGGCGTAGTGGTAGCTCCACGCCCCGTTTGCGGAGTTGTCCTGCACCTCATAGAGCTGGAGCTCGTCGTAGCCGCGCGAGTCCCGGTTGTACGAGGTCTGCTGCATCCACTCGACCGTCCACTGCCCCGGGTCGCCGTAGTATACGGTGTGGACCATGCCCGTGACGACCGCCGGCACGCGGACATCCACACGGGCGTTCACGGGGGCGTTGGGGTCGGTATTGACGTCGAGGAAGTTCTCGCAGCCACCCGCGAACACGGCGAGGAGCGCGACCGAAACCGTCCGAGCCATCGGGATTTTTTTCATGTCAAACATGGCGCTTCTCCTTTCTCTTTGATCCCAATGGGTCAGAAGCTCGTCCGGACGCCGAAGGTGTACCCTCTCGTCTGGGGCGCCGGGAAGTGCCGGTAGTACTGCCATGCGCTGTTGAAGCCGCCCGAGATGTCGGCCTCCGGATCGCCCATGGAGAAGTCCGACCACACGCCCAGGTTCCGACCGGTCGCGTACACCGTTGCACGGTCGACACCGATGCGGCCCAGCAGGTTCCGCGGGATGTCATATGACAGTGTCACCTGTCGCAACTTGATGAAGCCGCCGGGTTCGATCTGGCCCTCGTGTTTGTCGTAGCCGTACATGAGTTCGTAGAACGTTGGATCCTTCACGACCGACTTCGTGTTCGGCTGGCCGGTCGTCTGGTTGATCCCTTCGAGGGTGACGATGGAGTACCGGTCGTTCGTGAGGATATGACGGCCATTGCGGCCCGTCGTGTACTGGATCTCGAAGTTGAGAATCTGACTGCCCTTGCGCATGTCCCACAGGCTCGACAGCCCGAAACCCTTGTAGCGGATGACGCTGCTGACGTTGGCGAGCCAGTCCGGCAGCGCGGTGCCCAAGGGCAGCTGCCGCTGGGTCCGGATCGGGAGGCCATGGCAGTCTCCGGCCCGGTTGTAACGGACGCTCGCGCAGTTCTCGTCACCAAGGATCAGTGCGCCCGTGGGCTGGTCCGGGAAGCAGTAGTTGCCCGTTTCCGGCACGCAGTTCCGCTGGTAGCCGTACCCCCAGATCACACCGTAGGGCAGGCCCGCCATGATGCGGATGCTCGGCCAGGAGTAGCCCGCCAGGTGGAGGTTGTCGATGCCCGGCGCCAACTCGATCACCGAGTTCCGGTTGCGCGTCCAGTTCGCGCTCAGGTCCCAGGTGAAGTCCTGCATCTGGATCGGCCGCCCGCGGACCGAGACCTCCCAGCCCTTGTTGCGGAGGTCACCGGCGTTCCTGGTGATCCGGGTGTATCCGCTGGCCGCCGAGGAGGGCACCGGGAAGATCTGGTCATAGCTCTTTTTGTCGTAGTACGAGACATCCAGGCTGGCGCGGTTGTTCAGCCCTCGCAGCTCCAGACCCACCTCGATCTCGGATGTCGCCTCCGGTCTGATGTGCGGGTTCCCGAGCTGTGCTCCCTGAATGAACCCGACCTGGCCCCGGAACGGGAAGGTGATCGTCGTCGGGTCGAACTGGTAGCTTCCCTGGTGTACGCCCGGCGCGTTCGCGGCGTAGTACCGCGACGACAGGCTGTACGGCGGCGCATCGGCCCCGACCCGCGCGTACGAGAGGCGCACCTTGCCGAACTGAAGCCATGAGGGACGCCAGTCGAGCGCGTCCGTGAAGATGACGCCCACGCTCGCGGAGGGATAGAAGTAGTTGTTCGCTTCCTTGGGAAGCGTCGAACTCCAGTCGTTCCGTCCGGTCAGCGTGAAGTACGACCAGCCCTTGTAGTCGACGGTCGCCTGGGCATACGCTCCGAGCAAACGTTTCTCCTCGGGCAGGGAGGCGTAGACGTCCTGGCGCTGGAAGTTCTCCACGTTGTAGTAGTCCGGGATGACGATGTCGAAGCCCTGGCCCGTGATGCGGCTGTTGTCCGTCATCCAGATGTTGCCGCCCACCAGCCCGCTGACCGTGATGTCCTCGCCGAACTGCAGTTGGTCCACGGTGAGCACGAGATCGTTGTTCATCTGCGTGCGGTTGAGCTTCTCCTGCCGCGTCCCGCCGGAATTGAGTCCGTCGGCGGTGCGCCAGGGCCGCTCGTTCTGGTACGTGCGCCGCTCGTCGAGGTACGTGTCCAGGCCCCAGGTGTTCGAGAGCCTGATGCCAGGCACAATCTCCGCCGCGAAGCGCTGCGAGACGATCCAGCGGTTCACGTTGCTGTCCCTGTACTCGTTCTCCATCACCCATTGGTAGTGCGGGCTGTTCGTGCCCCACATGACCGGCGTGCCGTCGTCGTTCATCGTCGTCCGGATGTCGACGTTGGGCGGAATATGCAGCAGGTTGTGATGGACACTGACCCAGGAGTCGGCCGGCCAGGGGTTTTGCGTGTTGACTCGCTGGACGCTCGTGGTGGACATCAGCCTGTCGGACATCTGAAGGTTGACGTTCGCGCTCAGGTTGAGCCGCTCCAGTTTGCCCGTCGGGGTGATGTCTCCCTAGTCGAGGTAGGAGACACCGAACGTGAACGATCCCGCATCTCCCAGGCTGCCCGTGGCGCGCAGCGAGTTCTCCAGCGTACGGGCCTGCTGATAGAACTGCGAGCGAGTATCCTCGAACAGGATATCGCCCAATGCCGCGGTCACCTCCGGCGGAATGCTGTCCTTGTGCGGACCCCAGCCCGGATACCCCGAACTCGTGATCGTGCGCGTTTCGAAACCGGTCGCGGTAGGGTACCCCGGTTGGCAGTAGCCACCCGCCGACTGAAGCCTGCCGTCGCACAGGAAGCGGTCCCGTCCCGCTGCCCAGTCGGTCACGTAGCCCTCGATGATCGGGTCGTCCAGGCGTGCCGAACTGGTGAACTCGAAGCGGACCGGCATGCCCGGCCGCCCCTGTTTCGTCTTGATCACCACCGCTCCCGCCGCTGCCCTGGATCCATAGAGCGCCGTGGCGGCGGCTCCGCGCAGCACCGAGATCTCCTCGACGTTGGACATGTCGAAGTCCATGCCCCGGTTGCCGGCCTGGCCGCGCCCGTAGATGCTCCCTCCCCTTTCGGGATCCAGGTCGATGCTCACCGGTACGCCATCGACGATGAAGAGCGGCTGGCTCGACCCCGTGAACGTCGACTGTCCACGGATCTGGATGAACGAGGATGCCCCTGGCCGGCCGCTCGACTGTACCACCTGTACGCCCGCGGACTGGGCCTGCAGTGCCTGCACGAGGTTGACTTCGGGAGTCCGCTCGAGCTCCTCCGCACTCACCGTCTGGACCGAGTACGTAAGGGCTCTTTCCTCCCGCTCGATGCCGAGCGCGGTGACCACCACTCCCTCGACCTCGATCGCCTGCTGGGTGAGTGCGAAGTCGACGGACACCGTGCCGCCCGCGGTCACCGTTGCGGTCTGTTCACCCGCGCCATAGCCCAGCAGCTGGACGCGGATGGTGTACGTGCCCGCGGGGACATTCAGCATGACGAAACGCCCCTCCGCGGTGCTCAGCGCGCCGCGGTTGGTGCCCTCGATGCTGACCTGCGCACCCGCCAGCGGCTGCATGCTCATCGCGTCCGTGACGGAACCGGTTACCGTACCGGTCTGTTGGCCCGCGAGGGCCGCCGGCACAATCAGTGCCAGGACCCCCAGGCCAAGCGTTCGTACCAGACTTCGTTTCATGGCACACCTCCTTTTCATGGGGGTCCCGGATTCATGGCAAACCCGGACTGGTCCTGCACGTGGACGCCGCACCGCACGGCGACCAGGATGCTTCGTGGGGAAAACGCAAGAGAGAAAAGAGAGACCCTGGCCGGACCTCAGAGGGGTCCCGGGCTGGATCAGGGCCGAACGCTGCGCGGGGTACCGCCGGAAACGGCGCTTCGGGACAGCGCCCGGCTGCCCCACAACAGAGTAGCCTGCGTCCTGCACAGTGCTCACCAGCCTTCGGTCAGCGGATTATCACAACTGCACAGTACTACTCCATCCGCCTGCATGCAAGGCTGTATTCAAAGCGGGACACCCGGGTTTCCCACTACCCCAGCATCCGGCTCTCCACCTCGCTTTTCAGGCGCTGCACGAACTCCCCCCGCTCCATCGTCACCTGCTTCTTCTTCGCACCCCGCTTGCGCACCGACACGGTGCCCGCCTCCGCCTCGCGCTCTCCCACGATGCCCATGTACGGCACCTTCATCGTCTCGGCGGCGCGAATCCGGTATCCCAGCGTGTCGCGCTCGTCGATCTCCGCCCGGAGCCCCGCTTCCGTCAGCTGCCCGGCCAGTTCCCGCGCCGACCCGGCCCACTGCTCCGACACGGGAAGGATGCGGACCTGCTCAGGCGCCAGCCAGAGCGGAAACGCCCCGCCGTAGTGCTCGATCAGCCCCCCGATGAAGCGCTCCATCGACCCCAGCAGCGTGCGGTGGATGACCACCGCCTGGTGACGCCGGTTGTCCGCGCCCACGTACTCCAGCCCGAAGCGCTCCGGCATCAGGAAGTCCAGCTGGAAAGTGCCGCCCTGCCACTCGCGCCCCAGCGCGTCGGTGACCAGGATATCGACCTTGGGCCCGTAGAATGCGCCGCCCCCCTCGTCCAGCTCGTAGTCGAGCCCCCGGTTCCGCAGCACGTCGGCCAGACGGTCCGCCGCCGCGTCGTAGACGGCCGGGTCGCCGATGGCCTTCTCGGGACGGGTGGAAAGCGCCGTGCGGTACTCGTAGCCGAACACCTTGAGCAGGTAGTCCCCCAGGTCCAGCAGGCGTTCGTACTCCGCCTCGATCTGGTCCTCGCGGATGAAGATGTGCGCGTCGTCCTGCGTGAACGAACGCACGCGCAGCATGCCGTGGAGCGCGCCGGAGCGCTCGTAGCGGTAGCAGGTGCCCAGCTCGGCGAAGCGCAGGGGCAGGTCGCGGTAGGACCGGATCTGCGACCGGTAGATCATGAAGTGATGGGGACAGTTCATCGGCTTCATGCGGAACCGCTCCCCGTCGTCGTCCATGGCGGGGAACATGTCGTCGGCGAAGACGTCCAGGTGGCCCGATATCCGGTACAGCTCCTCGCTGGCCACGTGGGGCGTAAAGACGATTTCGTAGCCGTGGTCGACCAGCGTCTCCCTGAGGAAGGTCTCGATGGTGTTGCGAACGCGGCCCCCGGCGGGATGCCACAGGACGAAGCCCGGGCCCACCTCCTCCTGGATGGAGAAGAGGTCGAGGCGTTTCCCCAGCACCCTGTGATCGCGTTTGCGCGCCTCCTCGAGGCGGTGCAGGTGCTTGCGCAGGTCCTTCGCGGCGAAGAACGCCGTCCCGTAGATCCGCTGCAGCATCTGGCGGCGCTCGTCGCCGCGCCAGTACGCGCCGGCCGCGCTCAGGAGCTTGAAGTGCCTGAGCCGCCCGGTACTGGGTACATGCGGCCCGCGGCAGAGATCCAGGAACGGGCCGTCCTGGTAGACGCTGATGACTTCGTCCTCTGCGAACTCCTCGAGTCGCTCCAGCTTGAGGGGGTCGTCGGCGAAGAGTTCCCGGGCCTCGTCCCGCGACACAACGCGGCGCTCGAAGGGATGGTCGGCCTCCACGACCCTGTGCATCCGCTCCTGAATCGCTTCGAGCTGCTCGGGCGTGAAGGGCTCGGGGACGTCGAAGTCGTAGTAGAAGCCGTCGTCGATCGCGGGACCGAACCCGATCCCCGCGCCCGGGATCATCTCGCGCACAGCGGTGGCCAGGACGTGCGCGGCGGAGTGGCGCAACACGCCCAGCGCCTCCGGATCGCGTTCGGTGAGGAGGCGTACGGAAACACCGTCGGACAGGGGATGGTCCAGATCGACGATCTCGCCGTCAACGACCGCCGCAAGCGCAGCCCGCGCCAGACCGGGCCCGATCGCGGCCGCAAGGGTGGCCGCGGTCGCGCCTTCGGGCAGCGCGAACGACGTGCCGTCGGGGAGCGTTACGTGGATGGATGGGGCGTTCATGGCGCGAAAACTAACACGCTTGAAGACGGATGTGGGCCCCTGATGTGGTCCCCACGGCGGGGGTCGCGGCCCGCGCCGTCCGGTGCCGTCGCACGTCCCCCCTGCCCAGTGTCCCCTATCGCGACGGCGGCCAGGGCGTCCCGGTGACCCGCTGCAACCGCGTCTGATCCCTGGTCGGACGGTAGGCCTCCCGCGCCGCCATGTCGTACTGGTCTCCCGGCGCGAGAAAGTAGAACAGCCCCCCGCTGTCGAGCGTCGCGTTCGCGTCGTAGATGACCGCGTAGCTCTGGCCGACGACCTCGAAGCGGTCGCCCCGCACCACGATGGCCGTATTCTCGTCGATCCCGATGCCCAGCAGCTCCGGCTTCGCCCGGATCACCTCGATCAGGTCGAACTGCCGGTTCCGCCGCAGCAGGTGCTGGTCGATGCCCACGCCCTTCAGGAAGCCGAGCCCCACCTCGTGGTCCCCCATCATGATCGTGTTGGTGCGGGTGTCGCCCCGGACCAGGTACGACCCCTGGATGGACGCCCCGGCCGAGGACCCGCCGATGACACCGCCACGGTCGAGAACCCCCCAGAGCGCGTCGTGCGTCTTCGTGTTCAGGTAGGAGTCGGCCAGCCGCCACTGGCGTCCCCCGGTGAACCACACGCCGCGCGCTTCGAGCAGTGGGGCGACGAAAGCGTCGGTGTCGGCGACTTCGGGGTCGTACGTGTGAAGGACCGTGATATGGCGGGCGCCCGCTTCCTCGAACCGCCGCCGTCCGCCGAAGTACTGGTCGTAGCTGTCTCCGCCGCCCGCCGTCGGAATGATCACGATCGGCGCCGAGGGCCCGCCCGCGAGTTCGACGAACTGACGAAAGACCGCCGGATCGCTCAGTGCTCCGCCCGCGACGATCAGAGTGCCGTTTTCGGGGCCGACCTCCTGCGCGGCGGCGGGAACGGCGGCCAGGGCGGCCGCAAGGATGACGACAAGCAGTCCGCGGGCTGCTCGGCCGAGGAAGGCGAGGCGTGTCGGTTTCACGGTTCTGTCCTCCGGTTGGGGGCATTCGCGCTTGATACGAGCTTGCGCGCTGCTCAAGGTGGGCCCGGACACGCGCGCTTGGGAAGTGCTCCGGCCCTGTTGCTCGCTCCGACGCCGGGCCCTCAGATTGACAGCCAACGCCCCAACGAGGATCCCTGCCGATGACTCGATTCATCCTGACAGCCGCGGCGCCCGCTCTCCTCGCAACGGCGTGCACCGGCGAGCGGACCCCGCCAGGCCCCCCAACCACGGGCCCCGAACTCCTCGAAGCCGCCATTGCCTATCACGATCCCGAGGGCAACTGGCCACGGATGCGGCACACCCTGGTGATCGACCAGTCGCGCCCCGATGGCAGCGAACGCCGGGGAACCATCCACATGGACGTTGCCCGCAGCGACTACAGCTACCGGGAAGACACATCCGACGGGCTCCTGATCAAGGGAACGGCCGGGGGGGACTGCTTCGCGTCGATCGGCGGACAGGCTCCGACCGAAGACCAGGTGACGGCGCATCGCCTCGATTGCCCGGCGATCGAACGGATGAGGAACTACTACCTGTACCTGTGGGGCCTGCCGATGAAGCTCCGGGATCCGGGCACGCACATCGACCCGGCCATCGGCGACGAGGAATTCGACGGGCAGCCGAGCCGCGTGGTCAAGGTGACCTACGACCCGACGGTCGGTTCCGACACGTGGTACTTCTATTTTGACCCGAGCACGTACCGGATGATCGGCTACCGCTTCTACCACGACGAGGCGGCAGGGGACGGCGAGTACATTCTGCTGAGCGGAGAGCGAGAGGTCCGGGGCATGAGGATCCCGGTCGAGCGCCGATGGTTCACCAACGCGGACGACCGCTACCTGGGAACGGACATCCTGGTAGACGACTTCGCGGAGCCGCCGGGGAACTAGCTGTCCACGGGCTGCCCCGCGCACGAAAAGCGGGGCCCGGCCGCCGAAACGCCCGGACCCCGCTTGCTGCCTTTTTGCGGCGTTGCTGCGGCCCTAGTACATGCCGCCCATGTCGCCGCCACCGCCCGGCATCGGCGGCTTCTCGTCCTCGGGGCGCTCCACCACCACGGCCTCGGTGGTCAGCAGGAGGCTCGCGATCGACGCGGCGTTCTGCAGCGCGCTGCGCACGACCTTGGTCGGATCGATCACGCCGGCCTTCACCAGGTTCTCGTACTCGTCGGTCTGGGCGTTGTAGCCGAAGCCGCCCTCACCGTCGCGCACCTTCGCGACCACGATGGATCCTTCGGCGCCCGAGTTCACGGCGATCTGCCGGATGGGCGCCTCGAGCGCACGCCGCAGGATGTTCACGCCGACCTGCTCGTCCTCGCGGTCGAGGCTCAGTTCGTCGAGAGCCGTCTGCGCGCGGAGCAGGGCCACGCCGCCGCCGGGCACGATGCCCTCCTCCACGGCCGCGCGCGTCGCGTGCAGCGCGTCCTCCACGAGCGCCTTCTTCTCCTTCATCTCGGTCTCGGTAGCGGCGCCGACGTTGATCACCGCCACGCCGCCGGCCAGCTTGGCGAGCCGCTCCTGCAGCTTCTCGCGGTCGTAGTCCGAGGTCGACTTGTCGATCGCCACCTTGATCTCCTCGATCCGGCCGTGGATCTTGTCCTCCGCGCCGGCACCGTCGATGATCGTCGTGTTGTCCTTGTCGATCACGACCCGCTTGGCGGTTCCGAGATCGCTGACCACGGCGTTCTCCAGCTTGAACCCCACCTCTTCCGAGATGACCTGGCCGCCGGTCAGGACCGAGATGTCCTGGAGCATGGCCTTGCGCCGGTCACCGAAGCCGGGCGCCTTCACGGACGCCACCTTGAGCGTGCCGCGCAGCTTGTTCACGACGAGCGTCGCGAGCGCCTCGCCCTCGACGTCCTCGGCGATGATCAGGAGCGGCTTGCCCATCTGCGCGACCTTCTCGAGGATCGGCAGAAGATCCTTCATCGACGACACCTTCTTGTCGTGGATGAGGATCATGGGCTCCTCGAGCTCCGCCTCCATGCGCTCGGGATCGGTCACGAAGTAGGGAGAGAGGTAGCCGCGGTCGAACTGCATGCCCTCGACCGTGTCCAGTTCGGTCTCCAGGCCGCGCGCCTCCTCGACGGTGATGACGCCGTCCTTGCCGACCTTCTCCATCGCCTCGGCGATCAGCTCGCCGATCTCCATGTTGTTGTTGGCCGAGATCGCCCCGACCTGCGCGATCTCGCGCTTGCCCTTGGTCTCGGTCGAGGTGGATGCGAGCGCGTTCACGACCACGTCCACGCCCTTGTCGATCCCGCGGCGGATGCCCATCGGGTTGGTCCCGGCGGTCACGTTCTTCAGCCCCTCGCTGTAGATCGCGTCCGCGAGCACGGTCGCGGTCGTCGTGCCGTCCCCGGCCACGTCCGACGTCTTGGTGGCCACTTCCTTGACCATCTGGGCACCCATGTTCTCGACCGGGTCCTCCAGTTCGATCTCCTTCGCCACGGACACGCCGTCCTTGGTCACGGTCGGGGAGCCGAACTTGCGGTCGATGACCACGTTGCGGCCCTTGGGCCCGAGCGTGACACGAACCGCCCGGCTGAGCTGGTCCACACCTGCCTTGAGACGGGAGCGTGCCTCGATGTCGAAGTCCAGTTCCTTCGCTGCCATTTTCGTTTATCTCCTGGTTGTGTTCCCGGAGAGCGCCGGCGGGCGCCCCCGGCCGGGTTAGTGGTTGACGATGGCCAGAATGTCCGATTCCCGGAGAATCAGGTACTGATCCCCGTCGACCGTGACCTCGGTGCCGCTGTACTTCCCGTACAGCACTCTGTCGCCCGAAGCGACCTCAATCGGGATCCGGTTGCCTTTATCCGACAGCTTGCCCGGTCCCACGGCGACGATCTCGCCCTCCTGCGGCTTCTCCTTGGCGGTGTCCGGGATGTACAGGCCACCCCGCATCTGCTCGGCTTCTTCGAGTGCCTTCACCACCACCCGATCCGCCAGGGGCTGGATCTTGTTCGCGGCCGACATGCGCGCTCCTCCTTGGAATGGGGTTGGTTTGGATTTGCGGGCAGTGCGCCCGCTGCTTAGCACTCGACGAGAGTGAGTGCTAACAAGAGCAATGGAGTCTCGCGCATCACGGCCGAAGGGTCAAGCCCCCGACCCGTCAGCGATCCAGGTGCGCCCCCGCGATCCCCAGCCCTTCCAGCGTCAGGAATGGTTCAATCCGGTCCACCGTCGCCGCGTGAGGCCCGACCACCGGGGCAAAGCCGCCGGTCGCCACCACGAGGAGGTCTTCCGACCCCCAACTGGCCCTGATTCGGCGCACCATCCCGTCGATCGCATCCACGACCGAGTAGAAGACGCCGCTCTGGATGCAGGTCTCCGTGCGGCGCCCCACCACCTCGGCCGGTGGAACCAGTTCGACCGTGGGGAGCTTCGCGGTACTGCGCGCCAGCCAGTCGAGACCCGCGCTCAGACCCGGGGCGATCACCCCGCCGCGGAAGACGCCGTCGGCGGTGATGCAGTCGAAGGTCGTGGCCGTGCCGAGGTCGACCGCGATCGTGTCGCGCCCGAAGCGGACCTTGGCCGCCAGCGTGTTGACGATCCGGTCCGCGCCCACCGTGAGCGGCTCCTCCACGTCGAGCCGGATCGGCAGGTCGGAGCGCGCGCTCACGTTGTACACGTCGCCCTCGACCAGCGACGACATCACGCGCCGCAGCGTGCGGTCCCCGGACGGCACCACCGAGCCGATCACGCCCCGCCGGATGGGAGCATGCGGCCCCGGATCCGCGGACAACAGCGCGTTCAGCAGAACCGCGTATTCCGCCTCGGTCCTCGGCACCCGGGTGCTGACCCGCCAATGCCGGAGCACCTCCCGCCCGTCGAGATCGAGCAGTCCGAATACGGTTTCCGTGTTCCCCACGTCTGCGACCAGCTGGCACTCCATGCTCAACTCCCGGGTTTCAACGTGGACTGTAGTGATACGGATCCCGCGATCAGCGACAGGCGCCGACCGCCCTCGTCCCTCAGCCCCAGCGAGCCGTCCGGGTGCAGGCCCGTCGACGTCGCGCCAAGCCCCTGGACGGTTCGCGGGCGTCCGGAAGAATGGCGCACCGCGCCGTCAACGGACAACCTGCGCCCATCCAGGGGCGAACGCGCCTGCAGCGCCGCCAGCTCCGCCGGGGGAATCAAGCGGCCGGGCCGGGCCCACACCTGTGCCAGCGATTCCAGCACAGCTTCGAGCAGCTTTCCCCGCGACGTCGTGCGTCCGGACTCCACCAGCACCGAGGTCCCGGCCGGCGCCAGTCCCAGTGGCAGGTCACGCATTTGCTGGTTGACGTTGATCCCGATCCCGACGAGCACCGCCCCGCCTGCGCGCTCGCACAGAATGCCGCCCAGCTTGCGGTCGGCGACGAGCAGGTCGTTGGGCCACTTCACCTCGATGCGAAGACCCCGAGCCTCCGATTCGACCCCGCGCGCTACCGCCAGTCCCACCCGCAGCGAAAGCGGCCCGAGGTCTCCGGCGGGCCAGTCACGCACCAGGGTGCACCATAGGCCCAGGGGCGTGTCCGACACCCAGCGCCGCCCCCTGCGGCCGCGCCCCGCGCTCTGGCGGTCGGCCACGACCAGCGCCGGCAACGGCGATTCTTCCCGCACCAGGGCCCGCGCCCGGTCGTTGGTCGAGCCGACTCGCGCGTGGAACTCGGCCGTTCCCAGCGAGAGGCGGCGCGTCCATTCCGCGGCGGAGCGACCCTCCCATGGCGCGGATCCGTCCGGCGCGGCATCCGCGGGGCGCGCGGCGCTCATCCCCACCCCACAAACACGAGGAACGCCGCGCCCGCCACCCACAGGTACGGGGCGAACAGGTGGAAGGCGCGGCGTTCCAGCATCATGCGAAACGTGCGGATCGCCAACACCCCCGTCACGCACGCGACAATCGCCGCCACGGCCAGCGCGCCGCCCGGCGCCCCGTCCCCGCCTCCTCCCCAGGCCGCCGCGGGCAGCTTCAGCAGCGCCGCCCCCCCGATCGCCGGCACCGACATCAGGAACGAGAACGCGGCCGCTTCCGCCGGGCTCACGCCCCGCCAGAGCGCGGCGACCACTGTGGCGCCCGACCGCGAGATCCCCGGCACGATCGCGGCCGCCTGGGCGAGCCCCATCACGACCGCCACACCGGCGCCGGGGCGTCCGGACGGCTCCCGCGCCAGCGCCCGCCGGGCCGTCCAGATCACGCACCCGGTCACCAGGAGCGCGGCCCCCGCCACGGCCGGCGTGTCGAACAGCGACTCGAAGAACCCGCCGAAACCGAGCCCCGCGACGGCCGCCGGAACCGAAGCGAGCAGCAGCAGTCCCGCGTAGCGCGTGTGCTCGGGATCGAGACGCGCCACCCCGGCCACCAGTCCGGCAACGCGGCGCCGGTACACGATCAGGACCGACAGCAGGGTCGCGAAGTGAAGCGCCACCTCGAAGGTCACCCCCGGCAGCTCGATCCCCAGCAGCGCCTGGCCCATGACCAGGTGTCCCGAACTCGACACGGGCAGGAACTCCGTCGCTCCCTGGATCAGCCCCAGCAGCGCGCCCTCGTACCACGTCATCCCCCAGCTCTCCCCGCCGGACGCCCAAGCACCTCCGCGTAGTACGCCTCATAGCGCGGCAGGACGGACTCGACCCCGTACCGCTCGACCGCCACCGTCCGCGCCGCCTCGCTGAACCGCCCCCACCGCGCATCGTCGGCGAGCAGGCCGATCGCCGCCTCCGTCGCATCGTCAACGGCGCCCACCGGGACGAGGAAGCCCGCCTCGCCGTGCGGGACCACCTCGGGCAGCCCCCCCGCCCGGTATCCCACGACGGGGACCCCGCACGACAGCGCCTCCAGCGCGGCCAGGCCGAACGACTCGCGGTCGCTCGTCATGAGGAACAGGTCCGCGCACGACAGCAGCTCCTCGACGGCCGCGTGCTTGCCCAGGAAGACCACGTCCCGGTCCACGCCCAGCGCCCGCGCCCGCGCCGCCGCCCGGGGCCGGTCCGGACCGTCGCCCGCCATGACCAGACGGGCCGGCACCGCACCGCGGAGGCCCGCGAAGACCTCGATCACGTCGATCACCCGCTTCACGGGACGAAAGTTGGACACGTGCATCACGATCTTCTCGCCGCGGGGCGCGAAGACCTCCCGGTGAGATGGATCGCGTCCGCGGTGGAACACGTCGGTATCCACGAAGTTCGGGATCACGCGGATCCGGTCCTCGGGCACCGAGAAGTCGCGCACCGTGACCTCCTTGAGGAAGCGCGACACCGCCGTGACCCCCTGCGAACGCATGATCGAGAAGCGCGTGATGGGGTGGAACGATGGGTGAAGCCCAACCAGCGTGACGTCCGTGCCGTGCAGGGTCGTCACCAGGGGCGGACCCCCGTTCTCCTCCAGCATCTCCTGCGCGATCCAGGCCGACGTGGCGTGCGGGATGGCGTAGTGGACGTGAATGAGATCCAGCCGTTCCCGCCGCGCGGTGTCGTGGATGGCCGCGGCCAGCGCCAGCGTATAGTGCGGCCGCTCGAAAAGCGGGTACTGCTCCATCTCCACTTCGTGGAAGTACACGCGTTCCCTGAAACCGGAGAGGCGGAAGGGCTGGGCGTAGGAGATGAAGTGGACCTCATGCCCGCGCGCGGCCAATCCGATCCCGAGCTCGGTCGCCACCGCCCCCGAACCGCCATAGGTCGGGTAGCAGGTGATCCCGACTTTCATCGCGCTACCCCGCCCACGCGGCGATCACCGCAGATGCCTGCGCCTCGAGCGCTGCCGTGCCGTCAATCCGGACGGTGCCCGGTCCCAGCTGGTGGCGGAACCACGTGTCCTGTCGCCGCGCGTAGCGCCTGGTGGCGACCCGGATCCGCTCCGCGGCCTCGCGCAGGGTCATGCCGCCAGCCAGATGGTCCACCATCTCCCGGTAGCCGACCGCGTTCATCCCGGGATCCCCGCGCCTGTAACCGTCCCTGAGCAGGCGAGCCGCCTCCTCCACCAATCCGCCCTCCACCATCTCGACGGCACGCCGGCGGATGCGCTCGTCCAGCACGTCGCGCGGGACCTCCAGCAGACAGATCACCCCGGCCAGCGCTTCACCCTCGGTGGGACGTTGGACATGCCACCAGGATAGATTATTGCCCGTCAATATGGTGATTGACAGTACTCTGAGTATGCGCTGATATCCCCCTGCGATCGCGACCTCCGCGCGCTCGGGGTCGAATCTGCGCACCCAGCGCTCCAGTTCAGCGCGCGGCAACCCGGCGAGCACGTCCTCGAGCGCGCGCCTTTCGAACGGGTCCATCGGTGGTTCGCGGAAGATCGGCTCGGTCAGCACGCGGAGGAAGAATCCGGTGCCCCCCGCCAGCACCGGCACGCGGGCGCGGCGCTCGATCGCGTCGATCCAGCGGCGGGCGTCACGGCTGAACTCGCCGGCGCTGTAGCGCTGGTCCGGGTTACGCAGGTCGAGGCCGTGGTGGGGCACCAGCGCGCGTTCGGCGGGGGTGACCTTGGCCGTGCCGATGTCCATGCCGCGATAGATCTGCCGCGAATCCAGCGAGATGATCTCGCCGCCGAGCCTGCGGGCCACGAGGAGCGAGAGCGCGGTCTTGCCGGCGCCCGTGGGTCCGACGATGGCGAGAAAGCGGGGTGTGCGGGCGGGCGCGGCGTCTGTCGACCCGGCCGCGGCGGATGCCGGTTTCCGCAGCGTGGCACCCCCCGTCGCCGGCGTCATGTTCGGCCGAACTTCTTCCTGAGTTCGCCCAGGCCGAGGCGCACGACCGTCGGGCGGCCGTGGATGTCGTGGTACGGCAACTCGGTCGCGAAGAGCTGGTCGAAGAGCTCCTGCATCTCATCGTTCGAGAGATCGTGCCCCGCCCTGATCGCCGCCTTGCACGCGAAGCTCATGGCCACGCGCTCGTTCTGGTTGCGCGCCGAGTTCATCAGGTCGGAGCCGTGGGTCAGTTCGTGCAGCATCTCGCGGACGCACTTCTCCGCATCGAAGTAGCGGTGGGGACTGGGGACCGCCTGAACGAGGATCGCGTCGGTCCCGAACGGCGCGATCTCGAAGCCGAGGGCGGCCAGCGGCTCGAGAATCGACTCGATCAACTCCACCTCCGGCCGGGTCAGGCGAATCGCGATCGGGAAGAGTAGCCTCTGCCCCTCTGCGCCCCCGCCCTCGAAGCTCGCGACGATCCGCTCGAAGAGTATCCGTTCGTGCGCGGCGTGCTGGTCGACGATGATCACGCCGTCCCGGGTCTCCGCGAGGATGAAGCTGTTGTGGATCTGGAGCAGTTCGGGACGCGGCGCCCTCGGCGCGACGCCCTCTTCCGCCGCCGCGGGATCGTCTTCGCCCGAAAGCCCGCGCCGGAAGAGGTGCATCTGCGCGATGTCGTCCAGGGCGTCATCCGCGGGGTCGTCCGCGGTGCTGCCCACCCCCGCCGCCACCGACGGACCCCCCGGCCCATCCGCGGGACCGCCCGGCGCGCCCTCGCCCGCCGCACCCCGGCCGGTCGCGAAGCCTTCGCCCGTTCCTTCGCGCACGACGTGCACGGGGCGCGGTCTCCCGATTGTCGCCGCCGACTCGATCCCCTCGAGCGCCTGGCGCACGGAGGCCTCCACGAACTGCTCGATGCGGTTGCGGTCGCGGAAGCGGACCTCGGCCTTTCCGGGATGCACGTTCACATCCACCTCGTCGCCCGGGACGGTCAGGAAGAGGAAGACCCAGGGCCGCTTGTCCTGCGACACGGTGGTGCGGTATCCGCGGTCCGCCGCGCGCATGATGGGGCCGTCGCGGAACGGCCGCCCGTTGATGAAGAGGCCGGTGCGACGGAAGCCGGGCCGCGACAGGTCGGGCCGCTGCACCACGCCGGAGAGCCGCAGACCGTCGCGCTGCGTGGAGAGCGGAATGAGCCCCGCGTCGCCAGCATCCTTCCAGATCGCGCCGATCCGCGCCGTAAGTGATCGGTCTGCCGGCAGGTCGAAGACGGTCGCCTCGTTCACCTCGAAGACGAAGCGCGTCCCCAGATCGGCGAGCGCAAGCGCGTGCAGCACCTCGGAGACCGCCCGCGTCTCCACCCGCGCACTGCGGAGGAAGCGCGCGCGCACCGGCGTGTTCAGAAAGAGGTTGCGAACGTCCACCGTCGTCCCGGGACGGCGCGCCGCGTCGTCGATTCCCTGGATCCTGCCGGCGAGCGCCCGCAGCCGGGTGCCCGTCTCCTCGCCGTCCACCGCGGTCTCGATGACCATGCGCGACACCGCCGCAATCGACGGCAGCGCCTCGCCGCGGAACCCGAGGGTGTGGATCTCCTGCAGGTCCTCGGCGTGCCGGATCTTGCTCGTGGCGTGGCGGTCCAGGCAGAGCAGGACGTCCTCGCGCACCATGCCGCAGCCGTCGTCGGCCACGACGATCCGTCCCTTCCCTCCCCTCTCGATCGACACCCGCACCACGCCCGCCCCCGCGTCCAGGGCGTTCTCGACCAGTTCCTTCACCACCGAGGCCGGGCGCTCGACGACCTCGCCCGCGGCGATCTGGTTCGCCACGTGGTCCGGCAGGACCCGGATGCGCGTCACGACGGCTCCTCCGGGATGCGGAAGAACGCGGCCGTGTTCGCCCAGGTCTCTTCGGCCACGCGCTCCGGCGACTCCCCGCGGAGCCGGGCCACCCCCGCGGCCACGTGGGCCACGAAGGCGGGCTCGTTGCGGCGTCCGCGCTTCGGCACGGGCGCGAGGTACGGCGCGTCGGTCTCGATCATGTAGCGGTCGGCCGGGGCGTCGCGCACCAGGCCGGCATCGAAGTTCTTGAACGTGGCGATCCCCGTGAAGGATACGAACCACCCCGCCGCCATCGCCTCGGCGAGCAGCTCCCGCGACCCGGTGAAGCAGTGCAGCACGCCCGTCACCTGTCCCGCGGACTCGCGGACCACCGCCGCCGTGTCGGCCTCGGCCTCGCGCGAGTGCACCACGACGGGCAGGTCCAGTTCGGCGGCGAGCTCCACGTGGCGTGCGAAGCTCCGGCGCTGCGCGTCCCGGGGGGCGTTGTCGTAGAAGTAGTCGAGCCCCGTCTCGCCGATCGCGACGCACCGCGGGTGGGCGGCAACATCGCGCAGCACGTCCATCGTCGACGCGGCGCCGGGCGGCGACACGGCGCCCGCTCCGTCGACCGCGTGGGGATGGACTCCTGCCGTGCACCACACGTCGTCGTTGGCGCGGGCGAGTTCCAGGGCGGCGAGCGAGTCCGCGGGATCCGACGCGATGGTCACGACGCGGGTGACACCAGCTTCACGCGCCCTCTCCAGGACCGCTGCACGATCCGCCCGGAACGCGCGGTCGGTAAGGTGGCAGTGGGAGTCGGCGAACCTCACCCCTTTACACCGCCGCGGCCCTCCGCGCGGCACGCTGCTTCTTCTTGTCCTCGCCGGTGCCGTATCGCTTCTGGATTTCCAGCAGGGCCGGCGCGGCAATGAAGATGGACGAGTAGGTGCCGATCAGGACGCCGAGAATCAGCACCATCGTGAAGGGGCGGATCACGCCTCCACCCAGCACGAGCAGCGACATCAGCACGGCCAGGGTCGTGCCGGAGGTGAGGACCGTGCGGGGCAGCGTTTCGTTGATCGAACGGTTGACGAGCTTGTACGGGTCCTCGCGCCGCCCGCCCTTCCTGTTGAGGTTCTCGCGGATGCGGTCGAACACGACGATCGTGTCGTTCAGCGAGTACCCCAGGATGGTCAGGATCGCCGCGACCGTGGGCAGGGAGATCTCGACGCGGAAGAGCGCGAGCAGGCCCAGGGTGATGAGCATGTCGTGGGCGGTCGCGATCACCGACGCCACGCCGAAGCGAAGCTCAAAGCGGATCGCGATGTACATCAGCGTGAGCACGAGCGAGAACATGATGGCGAGGCCGGCCCGCCGCTCGAGCTCGAGGCCGATCTTCGGTCCCACCAGCTCCCGGCGCACCACCTCGAAGCCGTCGTCCCCGTAGGCGGCCGCGATCTGGGCCGCGATGCCCGCCGCGACGTCGTCGATATCCACGTCCGCGAGCCCGGCGCGCACCACGAACTCTTCGTTGCCCTGCCCGAAACGCGTGATCGACGGGGCACTGACCCCTCCGAGCGCCTCACGCAGCTCGTCGTCGCTCGTGGGCTCCTCGAACCGGATGTGCACCAGGGCGCCGCTGGTGAAATCGACGCCGTAGTTCTGCCAGGATCCGATGAGCGCGATGTTGAGGACCATCGCACCGATTCCTAGCGTCAGCAGGATGCCGGAGACGACGTACGCCTTCCGGCGCATCGAGATGAACTGGTATTTCGCTTGACGAAAAAGCCACATGGCTGTGCTTGTCCCTTGCGTGTGCTGCTAGATGCTGACGGGATCCGAGCCGCGCTTGCCCGACAGGTACATCAGGAAGAGCGTGCGGGTCACGTACAGGGCGGAGAAGAACGAGGCCACGATCCCGATACAGAGCGTCACCGCGAAGCCGCGCACCGGCCCCGTGCCGAACTGGAACAGGATCAGTCCCGTGATCAGGGTCGTCAGGTTGGCGTCGACGATGGCGGACAGTGCGTTGCCGAAGCCCTCGTCGACCGCCGTGCGGGGCGCGCGCCGGGCGGCGAGTTCCTCGCGTATGCGCTCGAAGATCAGGACGTTGGCGTCCACGGCCATGCCGATCGAGAGGATGAGCCCCGCGATCCCGGGAAGCGTCAGGGTCGCGTTGAGCGCGGCCAGTCCCCCGAGCACCAGAACCAGGTAGAACCCGAGCGCGGTGATCGCCAGCATCCCCGCGACCTTGTAGTAGAGGATCATGACCACGATGACGAGGACGATCCCCACAATCCCCGCGATCCTCCCCTGGTCCACGGAATCCTGTCCCAGAGAGGGTCCGACGGCACGCTCCTCCATGATCCGGAGCGGCGCCGGCAGCGCACCCGCCCGCAACACGAGGGCCAGATCCGTCGCCTCACTCATGTCGGCGGTGCCGAGGTCGATGGAGCCCCGCGATCCGATCCGGTCGCGCACGAAGGGTGCGCTGACGACCTCGCCGTCGAGCACGATCGCGATACGGTCGCCGATGTGGGCCCCGGTCAGCTGCTGGAACGCCCGTCCGCCGCGGCGGTTCAGTTCGAAGAGCACCTGCGGCTGGTTGAACTGCTGGTCGCGGTTGGCCGTGGCGTCGTCGAGCTGGTCTCCGGTGAGGAACGCCTCCTCCTCGAGGACGTAGAGTTCGCGGTAGAAGCGTCCGCCGATGGGGATCGAATCCCATCCCCACTGCAGGCTGACATTCCTGGGCATCGCGCGCTGGAACTCCGGCAGCGCCATGAAGTCGCTCGCCGTCTCCACGTCCGCCGCGTCCACGGTGTACGTGCCCACTTCGCCCCGGTTCAGGAGACCGGTGAAGGGACGCAGGTTGAGCTCTTCCTCCTCGGGTTCGATGGTGTCGGCTGCCTCGTCCCCGGCAGCCATGGCATCGGCCGCCCCCGGATCGCCAGCCGCTGCGGCGCTATCGCCCGCCGCCACGGTATCCTCCAGGTCGCTGAACAGGAGCTGCTCGAGCTCTGTGCCGGTCTGCGCGACCTCCGTGGCCCGGCCCATCTCGCGCAGGCCCTCTTCCCCGATGGCCGCGACGACGGCCCGGTCCAGGCGCTCCAGGGCCGGATCGATCTCGGTCGTCTCCAGGACCAGCTTCCATTCGAGATACGCCTGCTGGTTGATGATCTCCTTGGCCCGGCTCTCGTCGTCCAGGCCGGCAAGCTCGACGATGATCCGATCGGCACCGCTCTTCTGGATCAGCGGCTCCTCCACGCCGAACTCGTCGACCCGCGTGCGGATGATCCGCTCGGCCCGGTCGATCGCGTCCGCACGCCGTTCGGGCGTCAGGGTCTCGTCCGGGTCGTCGATCTCCAGGACCAGGTGAATCCCGCCCTGCAGGTCGAGGCCCAGCTTCAGACCCCTCGTCCACAGGTAACCCGCCGAGAGGCCGAGCACCGCCAGAATGACGATGATTCGGCCCCGAAATGACTTTAGCATGTGTGTCCTGACCCCTTCATGAACCCTCGGCGACCGCTGGCGGGCGGGAGCTGCGCGCTCGCGGCCGTGACGACGGCATCGCGGGCGGCGACCGTCGCGACGCCAGCATGAGAAGTTCGCCCGCCGCGCCGGGGGTGTCAATCATTTTGCGCTTCGTTCGCCGGCTTCCGACCCGGCCGCCTTACCCCTTCGTGAGCGGCGCCGGGAAAGTGTCAGTCAGGGGTCGGGTACACGCGCGGGTCGCACCCGCGAATTTGCGGCGCTGAAGGCGGACTGAAGCTGGAGCGTGACCGTGGCCCGGAGGCGACCCTGACGACGGTGGAGGCACTACAGCAGGTCGCCGAAGAGACCAGCGACGACTACGACCGATTCATGGCCGAATGCGTCGCCGAGGTGTTAGTGTCCACGAGACGGATCACGAGGGATCAGCTACGGGAGGTGAGGACGATGGGTCAGATGTCAGCTGCGTACCACCAAAGCATGGAGGAATACGGCCGAAAGTGGTTTCGGCCGAAGTGGTTCCGCGAGGGGCACGAAGAGGGGCGCGACGAGGGCATCCGCCAGGGGCGCGACGAGGGTGTTCGCCAGGGGCGCGACGAGGGCATCCGCCAGGAGCGCCGCGAGCACGTAAGGGTTCTGTTCGGAAAGGCACAGGAGAAGTTCGGACGGGAAGTGGCTGAAGAGCTGGTTACTCGGCTCAGCGACACTCCCAATCCCGAGCAGCTTCTCGACGCGGCGGTCGCGGTGGCCTCGTGCGGCACAGGTGACGAACTGCTGAACCGCGTGCGGAGCCTGCCGAACGGCTGAGCGGGTCCTTGGCCGGGTAGGCGCCAGTCTCGCGGCAAAGGCGCGACCCACACGGTAGCCCCGGCACGATCGCGTCCCTACTCTGGGACGCATGTCCTCCACGAACATCGCCGGGCTCAGGTCGGCGCGCGCCGCCACGGCGGCCATGTGCGCGGTCCTTGCCGGGCTCGCCGTGGCCGCTCTCCCGCAGGCGGCCCTTGGCGGGGACTCGGCCGGTCGCACGGATTCGGGGCCCGCGCTCGCCAACACCGCGCTTCCCTTCCCCACCGACACCATCCTTGCGATCACTTTCCTGGACGTGGGCCAGGGGGACGCGGTGCTCATCCGTGCGCCGGAGGGCCAGACGGCGCTCGTCGATGCGGGGCCCGGGGACATCTTGCCGCTGTTGCGCGAAATGGGCGTGGACGGGATCGATCTGCTCGTGGCGACGCACCCGGACGCGGACCATATCGGCGGCATGGCGAACGTGATCCGGTCACTGCCCGTGCGGTTCTACATGGACAACGGTCAGCCCCACACGACGGCGACGTACCGTCGGCTGCTCGCGGCGCTGGAGGCTCGGCCGGACATCACGTACCTGGAGGCGGTCCCGCGGACGATTTCGCTGGGGAGTGCCGAGATCGAGGTGCTGCCGCTGCTGCCGCGGGCGACGACGGACACCAACAACCGCTCGGTTGCCCTGGTCGTGCGGTTCGGCAGCTTCACGGCGCTGCTGAGCGGCGATTCGGAGGTGCGGCAGCTGACACATCTTGTGGGCCAGGGTGTCGTTCCCGCGGTGACGCTGCTGAAGGCGCCGCATCATGGGAGCGACAATGGGTTCACGTGGCCCTTTCTGGAGGCCGCGCGGCCCGAGGTCGTGGTGATCTCGGTGGGCCGGAACGCCTATGGGCATCCGCGGCCGGCAGCGCTGCGGGCGTATGCCGAGGTGGGGGCTACGGTGCTGCGGACGGACCTGGCGGGGCATGTCGGGATTCTTGGGTATGAGCGTGGGGAATTCGGGGTGGTGCGGGGGGAGCAGGTGGCTTTGGTGATGCGAGCGGGTGGGGAGCGGAGCGGAATCGGGGGCGTGGTGGCGGTCGCGGAGGAGGACGCGGTGGTCGGCGCGGGGTCGGCGGCGGGTGCGACGGCAGGGGCTCCGGGTGCCGTGGCGGCCGCGCGCGGCGCCGACCTCCGTCTCAGCGTGTACGCCGATGCGCCGGGCAACGACAACCGCAATCCGAACGGCGAGTACGTCGTGATCCAGAATCTGGGGGCGGTGGCGCAGGCCATCGGCGGGTGGCGGCTGTGCGACCTGGCGAAACACTGCTTTTCGTTCCCCGCGGGTGCGGCTCTGGCGGCCGGGGCGACGATCACGCTCTACAGCGGGCCGGGCCGCTCCGACGGCAGCCGCTACCATATGGGATATCGCAGGGCCGTGTGGAACAACAACGGAGACACCGCAACGCTGTACGACGAACGAGGGGCGGTCGTGGTCGCCTACAGGTATTGAGCGGCCAGGGCGGGGCTGACGGGGGCGGAGGAATGCTGGCCACGCGGATCTGGGTGGTGGACCGGGTGGAGCCGCCGGTGGCCGTCGTGGTCGCAGACGACAACGAGCGGCAGGTGGACGTGCCGCTGGCCCGGCTGCCGGTGGGTGTGCGAGCGGGTGCGGTGCTGCGCGTGCCAGAGGCGGAAGGCGTGCCGGATTGGGGGGCCGCGAGTGTGGATGAAGAGTTGCGGCGGGCACGTATGCAAGAGGCGGAGGCCGCACTTGACCGGTTGCGCCGCCGGGATCCGGGGGGCGACATCGTGCTGTAGCCCCGGCCGGGTCAGCGGGCGGATTCCCGGTCACGAAGAAGCAGGGCGGCGGCCACGCAGATGAACGATGCGGCCCAAACCCAGTAGCCGATGTCCAGCGGGCTTGTGCCGTCCTGCCAAAAGTGGGGCCATTCGGAAAGGGCCGACAACGCCCAGTAGAGATTGAGCAGCGCTGCACCTCCGACCAGCCGGACAAGCCAGCGGCTCTCGGGAGGCCGCACGCCTCCCAGCTTCAGGAAGGTCAGCAGAATCAGAATGTTGCTGAGCCCGCTGAGCACGGCGGCGAGATCCCCCACGGAGGACATCGCCGTGACGAGGAGGATCGCGAAGACGGCTGCCTCCCAGCCGCGGATCACAGGGCGCTCGGCTGGCTCATCGGGTTCGTCGGCGTCGGTGGGTTGAACCGGCTCCGCGTCCGGGGCCTCGGTAACCTCCGGTGGCGGGGGCGGCGGTGGAGGTGGGCGAAACAACGGTGGGACAGCGGTCGCCGGCAGCACGAACGACACCGCGAACATTGCCCATCCCGCGAGCAACAGGCGCCGCCAGTTTCCAACGACACGGTCCACCTTTGACATGGCGGCCTCCCGCGAGACATGAAGGGCTACCCGAAGGACTACGGCCAGACTGTACGCAAACGCAAGGTGGTCGCCTCCGTGCCCCGGCGGGGAGCCCAGCGCGCATCGGCGCCTTGTGCGGAACACCGGGTGCGTATAGGGGGTCAGGATGAAGAAGTCGATATCCAAGGAACTCGTGGCCGCCTCGTCGCGACCGATGGTGCTTTCGATCCTGGCGGGCGGCGAGAACTACGGCTATGAGATTCTCAAGCAGGTGAAACTGCTCTCGGACGGAGAACTGCAGTGGTCGGACGGGATGCTGTACCCCGTCCTGCACCGGCTGGAGCGCGACGGGCTGATCGCAGGACGCTGGCAGCTGACCGAGGCGGGGCGGCGGCGCAAGTACTACCGGCTCACCAGCCGGGGCAAGGGTCAGCTGGCGCGTGACCGTCAGAACTGGCGAACCGTGCACGGGGCGCTCGAGATGTCCTGGGGAGGCAGCCATGTTTGATCTGGAAAAGGCGGTCGGGCGGTGGCGCAAGAAGCTGGAGCGCGAATCCTCGCTGTCGCCGCGCGAGGTGGACGAGCTGGAGGATCACCTGAGGGCGGGCTTTGATCTGGAGATGGAACTGACTCCGGCGCTGAGCCCGGTGACGGCGTTCACGAACGCGAGCGGGGGGATGGGTGAACCGGCGGACCTGTCAACGGAGTTCGCCAAGGCGGGAAGCCCGAGGTGGCGGCGGCTGATCTACGCCGGCTGGGTGCTGTTTGCGGTCTCGTTCGTGCTGCCGGTGTTGGGCGAGGGGCCGAGAGGCAGCGGGCTCTTCGACTTCGGCACCATATTCGGATGGGAAGCTCTAGTGTACGCGCTCCGGGGTAACCTGTTCGAACAGCTCAGCGCGGCCACCAATCTGCTCATGCTGGGCAGCCTGCTGGTACTCCGCACCGCCCGCCGCGGGCCGGGCCGGTGGCTCCGGTGGCTCATGGGAGGGGCCGGTGTCCTGAACATCTTGTATTGGCCGATCACCGCAGTGGCCGAAGGTGGTCCGGTTTCGGATCTACGTTCCGGCTACTGGCTCTGGGCCGCCTCGTTCCTCTGCGTGGCCGCAGGCATCTGGATGACGGTGAAGGAGCGCACATCGATCGATCTCGCGCCCGAGCCGTCCTGAGGCAAAATGTAAAGTAAAGTTTACATTTTGTAATCTCGGGATGACACGTCACAGCGTATTGTCCCTTGCGTAACGCTTGACCATATTGGCGGCGCCGAGACATCCGGCTTGTGTCCTCCGGCCAAGGAGTCGACCCGATGTGTGCCGCCTTTCCGCATCCGCCCGCGACCTTCGTCGCACCCAGTCCCGCGCGCGCCTTCCGAAGCGTCGCCGCGATCCCCGCCGCCGCTCTGACGGGCGCCCTCACCGCCCTCGCCGCCCTCACCTTCCTCGCCGCCCTCACTCCCCTGCCCTCCCACGCGCAGCAGCGCCCGTTCACGACCGAGGTCGCGCTCGACGTCAACCTGGTGAGCATCGCGGCGGTGACCGACGACGGCTCGCGCGTGGCCGCGACCGTGCGCACCAGACGCGACCGCACCGATGTCGACCATCAGCGCTTCGGCGACCCGACGTACATCTCCCCCGTGTCCACGCGCCTGATGGTGATCGACACGCGGAGCGGGGAGCGCACGTGGGTGCATGAGGAGCCGGCCCAGCTGAGCGGCTTCGCGTGGTCGCCGGACGGGGAGCGGCTGGGGTACTTCGCGGTCGAGGCCGGGGCGTACCGGCTCCGGATCTTCGACGCGCGCGCGGGCAGCGCGGAGACCGTGGCGCTCGGCACCGACAACGAGATCGCGTCGTCGTCGCCGCTGGTGTGGGCTCCCGATGCGTCCGGGGTGCTGCTCGGGCTGCGGCCGGACGGGTGGGCCGAGGAGGCTCGCGCGGCCTTCGTCGCCCTGACCGAGGCGCCGGTCATCGTGCAGGATTCCCGCAACGATTTCCTGGCCTGGGACCGCGTGAGGAACATCGCCGCGCGGCAGATCACCGCGCTCGTCTCACTCGAAGACGGCGGGGGCAGCGGGAGCTACGGCAGTGTGCGCGAAGTCCTGGCCGACGCGACGCCTTCGGGGCTGGGGTTCGCGGCCGACGGCTCGTACGTGACGTATTCGACAGCCACGCGCACGAAGACGACGTACACGCGGCGGGACGGGACCGAGTACGCGCTGTTCCGGCTGGACCTTGCGGACGGCGGCGAGCCCGAGTTGCTGCGGGACACCGGCGAGGAGCGGATGGCTGTGACGTGGAACGACGCGCGCGACGCGTTTGCATACAGTGAGGACGGGTCGGTGTTCGTGCGTCGGCTGGATGAGGACGACGCAGTCGACGTGACGGCGGGACATCGGGGCCCCGAGCCCGGCCCGGACGCCAGCGACGACCCCGACGCCGACTCAACCCGCATCCGCTTCTCCGTTCAGCGCTGGAGCCCGGACGGCGATGCGCTGCTGCTGGCCTCGCAGGACGCCTGGCACCTGCTGGACCTGAGCAGCGGCAACACGGGCAGCGGCAACCTCCGCACCCTCCTCGAACTCGAGGACGGCGAAGACACCCGGCCCCGCCGCCAGGTCCAGGGCTGGAGCGACGACGGACGCCACGTCCATTTCAGCTACTCCGCACGCGACCGCTGGCAGCGCGGCCTCAAGCGGCTCGACACCGCGACCGGCGATATCGAGACCCTCACCCTCGACAGCAACCTCTACCGCTCGTGGAACGTCTCCGACGACGGCGCCACGATCGTCTACGCCACGTCGGACGGCGACCGCCCCGACGAGATCCACACGGCGCGCGGCGACCTCTCGGCGACCCGGCAGCTCACCGCCTCCAATCCCCAGCTCGACGATGTCGCGCTGACCCGCAGCGAGCTCATCGAGTTCCTCGACGTCGACGGCAACACCCTCTACGGCATCCTCTACTACCCCGCCGACTACGAGCCCGGGCGCAAGTACCCGCTCGTGGCCGAGATCTACGAGCAGTTCTTCGACAACGGCTTCAACGAGAACATGAACCTGATCACCGCGCAGGGGTGGTTCGGGTTCCGTCCTTCGGTGCGCTTCGAGGAGGGATTTCCCGGCGAGGCGTGGCTCAAGGCCGTCCCCAACGCGATCAACAAGATCATCGAGCGGGGGCTGGTCGACCCGGACAGGGTGGGCGTCTACGGGCAGAGCTACGGGGGCTACGCGACCAACCTGCTCATCACGCAGACCGACCGGTTCGCCGCGGCCGCGAACGTCTCGGGCAAGGTGAACATCATCTCCTTCCTGGGCGACTCGCCGAAGATCACGACGCGCAACTACGCGGCGGCCGAGGTCGGGCAGGACCGGATCGGCGCCACGCTCTGGGAGCAGCCGCACAAGTACATCGAGCACTCGGCCGTCATGTTCGCGGACCGGATCGAGACGCCGCTGCTCATGCTCTCGGGCGAGGGCGACTGGAACGTGCCGGCGACGAACCAGCGCGAGATGTACTACGCGCTCAGGCGTCTGGGGAAGGAGGTCGTGTGGGTGCACTACACCGCCGGCGGTCACGGGGCCGGGCGCGCGAGCACGGCGGCCGATTTCGCGGACCATTGGCAGCGCATGTTCGAGTGGTTTGCAGAGCACTTTGGTGAGGAGGAGGAGAGCAGAGCGGCGACATCGGACCGGTGACCGATGCCGCAACGGGCGGGGCGGAGGGTGTACGGGCGGAGGGAAGAGATAGCGGGGGATCCAGAATGAACCAGGGCATGTTCGCGGTCTCCGGGCCCAGCAACGGCCTCGCGGATCACTACATCGACGCGATCGCCGCCGCACTCGACAAGAGCCGGCGCCCTGCGACGGTGCGCGCCTACGAACGCGCCTGGGAGCGCTTCCGGGTCTGGGCGGTGTCCGAGGGACTGGAGCCGCTTCCGGCCGATCCGCTCACCGTGGCGGCGTACCTGGCCTACCGGGCGGGCATCGGGCGTTCCCCCTCCACCCTCGCGCTCGACCGCAAGGCCATAAGCTACCGCCACGGCAAGCTCGGGTACCCGTCGCCCACGGCGTCCGAGGGGGTCAAGGCCACCCTGGCGGGGCTCCGCAACCAGGCAGCGGAAGACGGTCGGGGCGACCCCAGGCAGGCGCGAGCGCTGACCGGGACCGGGCTCCGGGCGATCGAGCGGACCGCGCACCGGCAGCGGCGGGGCCCCACGGGCCGGACGGAATCGGTCGAGTCCGCGCACCGCCGGGGCGACGTGGACATCGCGCTGGCGTCGGTGATGCGGGACGCGCTGCTCAGAAGGGGCGAAGCCGCCCGGCTCCGCTGGAGCGAGGTGGAGTTCTGGTCGGATGGGTCGGCCCGCGTCATCGTCCGGCACTCCAAGACCAGCAACGCATCGGCCGTCCTGTACGTCGGCCTGCGCGCGGCCAAGGCGCTGCGGCACATGCGTCCGGCCGACGCCGAGCCCGGCGACCGTGTCTTCGGCCTTCGCTCCGGCCGCTCGATCGCGAACCGGATCGCGGCCATGGCGAGGGCGGCGGGGCTGGGCGAGGGCTTCAGCGGGCATTCCCCGCGCATCGGCATGGCCCAGGACCTGACGGCAGCCGGTGTGGGACTGCCGGCGCTGATGGTGGCCGGGCGCTGGAAGTCGGAGCGCATGCCGGCGTACTACAGCCGGGCGCAGTCGGCGGGGCGCGGGGCCGTGGCGAGTTTTTATGCGAACGGGGGGGCGCCGGGGGGCGGCCGCTGACCGACTCGTCGCCACTTTCTTTGCGAGGTGGGGGACGGTAACGGTAGAGAACATGGGCCTCGGAGGGGTCACTGTCAGGCTTTCCGGAATGGGCGAAGGCCAGACGACGACGGACGATAGCGGCCAGTATTCGTTCACGGGCCTGCGGGCCGGGACGTATTCGGTCGAGATCTCCAGCTTCGACACCAACGAGGTGAGCTTCTCGAGCACCTCGGGTGCCGCGACGGTCGGCGTGGGCGAGTCCAAGGTCGTCAGCTTCGACGGCACGTATCTCCGTACCGCGGGGATCCAGGGCCAGGTGACCGTGGACGGTGAGGGCCTGCAGGGCGTCACGGTGACGCTCGTGGGCGAGGGCGAGGACCGCACGGAGGTCACGAACGCCTCCGGGCAGTACGCGTTCTCGAAGCTGAAGAGCGGGACCTACCAGGTCGCGATCACGAACCCGGATCCCGACGACTACGAGTTCGCGACCACGTCGAAGAGCGCGACGATCGCGACGGGCGAGGTTGCGAACGTGCCGTTCGAAGGCACGCTGCTGCGGACGGCCGGGATCGCGGGCCGGGTCAGCCTCGACGACGGCATGGGCCTTGACGGCGTGACGGTCACGCTGGCCGGCGCGGCCGAGGCGACGGCGATGACCTCGGGCGGCGGACAGTATGCCTTCGCGGGTCTGGCGGCTGGCACGTACGTGCTGAGCATCGAGAACCCGAACCCGACGGCGTACAACTTCGCCGAAGACGAGATGTCGAAGAACGTCACGCTCGAGGACGACCAGTCCGCGATCGTGAACTTCTCGGGGACGCACACCCGCACCGCGTCGGTGTCGGGCATGCTGTTCATCGACGAGGTCGACCAGAACGGGGAGCTCGACGACGGCGAGCCTTCGATCGTCACAGCGATCACGCCGCTGGTGGCGCTCGGTGCGCTGGACGCGGAGGTCGTGGCTGGCCTGCTGGCCAAGGCTAAGGTGAAGCTGCGCGGTCCGGACCTCAACACCGAGGTGGACATCGCCATTATGCCGGACGGCAGCTTCACGACGGGCGAGACCCTGATGGCCGGATCGTATCAGGTCGAGTTGCCGGTCAACGACGAAGATGTGGCGGCGGGTCTTGCCGCGGCTGGCGTCGCGTTCATGGGCGAGTCGATGGTGGTGACGGTCGAGGCAGGCGGCAAAGCGACGGCCAACTTCCCGTTCCGGATCACGATGCAGACGCTCATCGCGGTTGCGTGCCTGGGAGCGGGCGAATGCTTGGCCGAGGACGGCGCGGTGAAGGACGTGGAACTGGCGCTGTACGCAAACGCCGACATGACGGGCATGCTGGGCAAGCCTCAGAAGACCAACGAAATGGGCATAGCTGTGTTCCACTTCGCGCGGAACGACAACACGGGTCCCGTCGGCAACGACAACATCGTGTTTGTGAAGGCCACGATGCCCGGCAACGACGCGCTGGCGTTCAGTGGCAACGACTTCACCGAGGTGTCCTACGCCAGCATCGATCGCGTTTCCGAGGCTCCGGCCGCGGTGACGCTGGTCAACGTGATGGCAAACTTCCAGTTCTGGGTGAAGAGCGTCGCTGAGAGGGACGGCGTAACGGTCGAAGACGGCGACATGGGGCTGGGCGGCTGGCAAGTGCAATACTGCATGCCGATGGACGACGATCCGGAGACTGAAGCGAAGGACGATGAGGTTGTCTGCACGGGCGACGACGCGGCGTTCAAGACCATCATGGTGGGAGAGGGCGACGACGCCGAGCCCATGCTCACGGACGACGGCAAGATGGACATGACCGACAAGGGCAAGGCAACGTTCGCGAAGAAGGTCCATCCGGAGATGCTGCCGGCGATGTTCTATGTCCGCGTCACCCCGGTCGACGACGAGGGCAAGAGCGTCCAGGACGACGGGGGCGAGGCGTGGATGGCGAGCGACGTGGAGCCCCATGAGCACACCGGATTGGTCCACCCAGATGCGAATACCGCCGAGATGAACGATCTCGGCCCGATCTATGTGACCTGGACGACCCAGAAGCTGACAGTCGGCGTATACCGTGAGGTGGACGACGAGCCTGGGTGGACGAGCTATCGTGCCCCGATGGGCGGCGACAAGCGTCCGGTAGCCGATGTAGCAGGGAAGATGAGGGTCGAGCTCATGACGCGGGACGACCGCAACCGGCTGCGCACGTACGAGATGTGGGATCATGACCGCAAGGCGGATACCGACCCCGTCAACGCTATCAGGCCACTCGGCGCGAACGGCATGTTCTCCTTCGTCAACCTGCCCGCCGACGTGGAGTTCACCGCGCGGCTGCATGTCGGTGACCACCGCATTCTGGTCGGTGAAACCGACATTGGCGATGTGGACGCCTTCGGCGCCGATCTCGATCTCGGCATGTCACAGGGATCGTTTGGTGAAAACGTCAGCGGTGCGGGACCGGAGGTGAAGCTCTGCTCGCTGTCCACGGACGAGGAGGAGTGCGCAACCTGGGCATACCAGTGGAAAACGGGTTCCGTCACCGGCACGGTTGCAGGACCCGGTGGTGCGACCGTAAACCTCACCGCCGAGACGGATGCGAGGGGTCGGGAGGCCAAGACGGGCGCCGATTCGAAGAAGGACGACTTCCGGAAGTTCACGATCAGCAACATCCAGGACGGTGAGTACACGCTGACCACGGCGAACACCGCGGAGAACAAGTTCGCTCCCAAGGATGGTCACGAACTCGAGATCTACCACGACGAGACCAAAGACGACGAGAACGAAGCCACCACCTACGTCGGGACTGCGTCAGAACGCATCGCCGACTTCACCGCGACCAAGCTGCGTCTCTCGATCAAGGGCTACGTGGCGAACGACGGCAACGGTGACGGGCGCGCGCGCGGCAACGAGGCGATGGCGGGTGTCGAGTTGAAACTCCTGGAGATCGAAGAAGTTTCGGACAACGAGAAGGACACGACGTTCAAAGAAGCCGCCGCGCCGGTGACCACGGACGGCGGCGGGTTCTACGAATTCAACGAGCTTGAGGAAGGCAAGACGTACTTCGTACAGGTTCCGGACGGTGACGACTACGTCGGTCTGCACACCGGGATCGGCAACAACAAGTCGGGCGGCCTCGAGCCAGACACGTACCCGACCCTCAATGAGGGGACCTTCGACCTGCCGAGCTGGAACTACGCCACCAATATGACTCAGAACGCGACGGTCGAGGTGACCGCTCCGGCACCCAGCACCGTTTCGGCCAACCTCGTGAACTTCGCCCTGGTGTACAAGACCAGCAACGTGTCGGGCAACGTGAACGACGTCAGCTCGGACGGCGCCGGTATCATCGTCGAGGCTGCGATCTGCAGGGAGTATACGGCGCCCGATCCGGATGCCAGCCCGCCAGTCGTAGAAGACTGCAATTGGCAGAGGGAGGACCTGGTCTCGACGAGGACCATCAAGGGTGGTGACTTCGAGTTCCCCGGCCTGATGGAGGGCTACTACTCAGTGTGGTATACTGGCGGCGGATTGACTGCCGCCAATCTGGACCCAGACGGCAAGGTCGACGACGACGCCGACCCCAGCAGTGGAGATGGTAGCTCAACCAGTCCGACCTCACGCATCACCTCGGTGATGGGCCGGAACCAGTACTCGACCGGTAACGACTTCCATGTCTACAACAGCCGGGCCGGCATCGCGGCCGCACTGACGTCGCTGAAGGTCGAGGGTTTGATCGCCGGCGCTACCGAAGCCACAGATTTCGTTACTGCTAACACCGATCTCACACCAGGTAGTGGTGCATCGACAGACTTGAGTAGTGCCGTTAGCGGTACGGTCACATGGGCGTCCAAGGGCGTGACGATCACAACCGAGCAGTCGACGGGTGCGTCCGCCAGCGCTTTCCTGACCACCAAGACCGCGATGCGGTCGCCGGGCAACCTGCCGTACAACGCAACCGGTGGCACCGCGAGTGGCGATCTTTCCTCCGGTATCACCGTCAGGGTTACGGCGGCGAACGGCTACAACGACCACGACTACACGTTCAGTGTCTCGCGCGGCGCACCGGTGGGCAACACGCCGACATCCCTCACGGCGACAGGTGCAACTACTACCAACCTCTGGTCGGCCGGCGCGTTTGTCGTACAGACCCTCGCTGCCACTGATGCCACTGCAGACATCGTGGTCGACCTTGAGAACACGACGGGCCTACCGAGCCTACAGAGCCTTTCGGTTACCATCGGTGGGAACCCAGTGGCCTGTGAAGCTGGTACGACAGACACCACCCAGTATACCTGCGAGGTTACCACCCCGGTGGGCCAGACCTCCGTCAAGGTCGAGGTCACGTCGGAAGATGGGATTGCCGCGAGCACGACCATCAACTTCCAGCGTCCATCCAGCTAACACGCTCACCTCAAACCGGCTCTCTCCCGGAGAGTCGTGACAGTAGCGGGTTGCCCCCGCCCGGTTCGTCGGGCGGGGGCAACCGCGTCTGGGCCGAGTAGCAAACGTCCACCGGCGACTGGAAGTCCTTTTCCGGTGTCCTTCGGTCGACAGTCACGAGCCCTACGTGCTGTGCCACGTGAGTAACCAACCACCTTTAGCGAACGAGCGAAGAAGACATGAGTGTCAGGAAAAACCCCAGAGTCAGGAAAAACGCCGCCGAGATGACCGACACCGAGTGGACACGCTTCTGCAAGGCTGTAGTCGCGCTGAAGCACACGTTCCCTGCCGGGCAGTCGGAGGAAACAAAGATCAGCGTATACGACCAGTTCGTCGCTCAACATCGGGGCGTCAGGACCCTGATGACCAACGGTCCTTCGGTGCCCGACGGTGGCCACGGCGGACCGGCGTTCTTGCCATGGCACCGGGAGTACTTGCGCCGGTTCGAGGCGGCTCTGATGGCGGTGGACGCGCGTGTAACACTGCCGTACTGGAATTGGGGGCTCGCCGACCCCTCGGAGACGGACGCGCTGTTCGGCGACGACCGACTCGGTCCGCGCGAAGGCAAGGCGGCAACCGGCGCGATCACATCCGGATACTTTTCCAAGGGCGGGCGCAACGAGCTGGGGTGGACCATCCACCCATCGCTCCGGATATCGACGGAGGACACGCTGCAGCGCGGCGAATCCTGGCCTCTGACCAGCCTCCCGGCAATGCGCGAGATGCTCAGCACCCTGGCTCTCCCGAGCTACACGGACTTCCACCCTGAACTGGAAGAGGTCTGTGGCGCTGTCCGTGGTGTGGTGGGCGGCCACATGAGCGATGATGAGATATCGCCGAACGATCCGCTCTTCTTCCTGCATCACGCACAGGTCGACCGGCTCTGGGCGCTCTGGCAGCTCCGCCACCCGGACGCGCGGCACTACGTCGGCAGTTCGGCCCCGGGGCAGGGCGCGAGCGACAACATGTGGCCGTGGAACGCCTCAGCATCGGCCCCGAGAAGCGGCTGGCCGTGGAACGTCTTGACATCAGCCGCGGGTAGCAGCACGGTCGCGGAGCTGATTCCCACGTTTGCGGCCACCGATGTCGTCAAGCCCGAGGATCTGCTCGACACACGCAAGCTCGGCTACATCTACGATGGCGAGGATACCCCGCGTGAGTTCGACCAAACCGGGACGGTCGTGGGCGACGACTGGCATACCATCCGTTTGCGCACGCGCACGCCCTACCGAAAACCCAGACAAGCGCAGTCGCCGCCTGTCGTCGCGGGAGTTCACACGTTTTGCGGAGTCGATACGGCCGGCGTGCGGGTAAGAGTTCCCGACGATGACCCGGTGGGCAGAGTCTCGTTCATGGTCGAAGAAGAACGGTCCAGGGACGAAGAGATCGGGCACGTGGAGGAATCCATCGCCTACCTCGCCGGCGAAGAGGGCCTGATCTACGACGCCTCAGGCCGTGTCATCGGCGAGCTTGGCCACATCCACATGGACCAGCGCAACCGCGAGGGTCGGGAGCGACTCCTATACAGGCACGGCCACCCTGACCCCGTGGTCATCGCTACGATCAGTTCGTACGTTGGCGATCAGCCGGCGCATATGCGGCTGGAGGGAGTCGGGCAGGACGGGTGCGATGTGTTCATTGAAGAGTGGACATACCTTGATCACTACCACATGCGGGAGGACGTGAGCTATCTGGTTATCGCCAGCGGAGAGCACCGCCTTCGGGACGGCGCTCTGGTGAAAGCAGGGCGCGAATCCGTCGGCCATGCCTGGAGAACGATTCAGTTCGAAGGCGCTTTCAGCGATGCTCCCATCGTGTTCACGATGTCCCAAACCCTCACTCGCCCCACGCCCGTGGTGACCCGTCAACGAAACGTCGGTCGCGACAGCTTCGATGTGCGATTGCAGACGGAAGAACGTCTTGGTGCGCCCGATGAGCAAGAGTGGGTTGGCTGGATCGCGTTCGGGGGATAGAAGGCTGCCGCGAAGACATCGTTGGGTGGAGTCCACCCGCTCGGAACAGGAAAAGAGTCGCCCCCGCCCGGCGAACCGGGCGGGGGCGATTCCTGGCCACTTGTAGAAGCGGCTCAAGAAGTGCCGCGAGACGACTTAGGACGCTGGCCGCTTGAGGGTGGCCTGATACTGATGTCCGTTGTCGTTGTTCAGATCGGTGGCCGACTTCCAGTCACCGATCGAGACGCAGATCGTAACCTCGTCCGGGGTGTCGTCGTCGCTGTCTGCATCTGTCAGCGTTGCCGTCCCGGCCGCACTGCCAGCTGTGGGAACCACCCGCGTAGAGGGACATGCATTCGCCGCGACGCTCACGCTTCCGAAGTCAGCATTCATCGCAACACCCGAGACCGTGACGACGGACTGGGCTGCCGGAATGCCTGTCACCACAATGTCACCCAGGGGGACCGTCCCTTGGGCATAGCCGACCTCGCCGTCCGGATCCAGGTCAAGCGCATCCCGGTCCAACTCGATGCTGTTACCAGTCCACGCCAGGGTGAGTGACGTCAGGCGCACATCGGCGTCACGCCGGACCGTGAAGCTCTCCACATTGCCGCCGCCGCTTGGCATGTTGTTCGCGTAGCCGTCCTCGGCCGTGACGTGGATGAAGAACTCCCTCGCACCGGCGGGCAGCGTAACGTCCGTGGCCTCTCCGTTGGCCACTGCAACCGAGTAAGTCCCCGTTCCTCTGGGGCGCGGATTGGTTCCGCTTGAACTCAGCCGGACGATGGCATCGTCAGACGCCTCGACTTCAACGCTGATCGTGGCGTCGTCGTGGTCGTTGTTCTGGACGTTGGTGCCATCAAAGCACCGTACTCCGCCGGTGGCGGCGACACAGGCGGTGCCGTCGATCTCCAGGCTGGTGAACGCAGCGCCACTGCCCGCGTTCCGGTCCTTGATGTAGAAGGTCTCGGTGCCGTCATCGGCACGTCCACCCATGAGTTCGACGAACTGGACCGTGAAGTACGACTCAGGTACAACCGGATCGCTGGAGGGGTTGGCGTCGCTGGCCGCCGTCCCGCTCTTGTTGACGTGATCATAACCCGCCGGCAGGTCCACGACGACCTCGTAAACGCCTTCCCGGAGACCGCCACGGCTCCAGTTGCCCCTCGCGTCCACAGAGGCGTCTACGCCGTTCTCGTCGGCGTAGTCGTCGCAATTCGCGGCCGTATCATCCGAGAGATCGGCCGGGGAATCATTGTCGTCATACGGCGTGAAATCCCGGCACAGACGCAACTCGACTACGGCGCGGCTGTGCGCAGCCCGCAAGCTCGGATCCATCACGCTCCCCTCGACCTCGCCGTCCTTGTACAGCAGCACGAAGCTGTTGGACTCGACGTCATTGGCCGTGCTGGTGTTGTAGTCCCAACTCGGGGTCTCGGGTTCGGTACCCGCCCTGGGTGGCAGCCCGGCTGTAGCGAGCGCGTGCATGACGACGTCCGTCTCCTTCTCGGCCGTCTTGCCGATATCGGGGTTGCCGTTCCTGACCGCGACGTACAGATCCGTGGGCTGAGGCTTCAGGAAGTACATGTCGTCCTTCACCAAGCCCTCGAACGTGAACACGCCGTCGTCATCGGTTTCGGCCATCTTCGGGTCACCGTTCTCGTCCGCCACGACCTCGTCGGGCACGTAGTTGCCCTTGGTGGCGCCCGAGCCGCCGACTTTCTTCGCCGTGTAGATGGCCACCATGACGCCCGCCCTGGACTCGTCGCTCGTCAGGCTACCGTTACCGTTGACGTCGTTCGCGATCCTGCCCTGGATCACGCCGCGCAGATCGGTGGCGGACAGGTCTTCGGAATCGCTGTCTCCGGTGTAATCGTCATCTTCGCTACTCTCCTCGTGCTCGACCTCGAACACACCGGTCTCGTCTTCGCCCCAGCTTCCGGCTTTGGCTTCGAGCGTGACCATGTACCGGCCGTCCGCAACACCCGTGAACGAGTACTCGGCCGCGCCGCTACCCTTGGTCACTACCTGGTCGTCCGCGAGGTCATCCGCGTAGTCGTCGTTGCTGTTGACCGGCGTCAGGGTCAGGGTGGCCTTGTCGCCCCGGCGGAGACCAGTGATTTCTCCGGAGATCGTCCCGGTCGCCCACTTGTATGCGTAGGTGGAGCACTTGTCCTCTTGTCGCTGCAGCGGGCACAGCCAGACATCCGGGCGGGCACCGCTGCCCTCGCCGAACGCACCGACGATCTTACCGTCCGGATAGTCGTCCAGCTGGTCGCCGTACGCGTCGATCTCACGGCTCGACCGGCTGTCCGGCACGATCACCATGCCGCTGCCCTCGTCGGCCACGACTGTGATCTTCTCGTCCGCCGGGATGTTCGCGAACGACACGATGCCGGTGTGATCCGCTGTCCCTTCCGCCTTCTTATCAGGCGTATCGGGATCGGCGTCGTGATCGTACTCGAGGACCCTGAGCCGGCCACGGCTGTCAGCCGTCATCAGGGTGATCCCGATCTTGTCCACCGCGCTGCCGTCTTCCTCCGGCCGGGCATCGCCGTCCCCGACGCCGATATAGTCCGTGTATCCGGTCCGGTCGTCCAGCTCGCGGTGCACACCGACGTAGATGGCCTGAGTCGTGAACGTGACCCGGAGCGCACCGAGGTCGAGCATGTCGTCGGACGGAAGCTCGAGACCGGTGTGCGTGTGGGTCAGCGCGTCGCCCTGCTCCCACGCCTCGCCCATTGCGCCGTCCTGGTCTTCACCAGCCATCACCGTGAACATCGCGGGCAGCATCGTCGGGTCGACCGCGTACGCGAATGACGACTTACCCAGGTTGTCGCCCTTCGTGGTGTCCGTGGGCATCGTGGCGTTGACCATCTCGCCGTCTTCGCCCATGACCATCAGCGGCTTGGCGTCGTCGGCGTCCGGATCACCCATGTACACCATGGTGCTCCAGCCGCCCAGCCCCATGTCGCCGTCGCGGGCCGTCTCGTTGCTCTTGACCCAGAAGTCGAACGCGACCGCGATGTTAACCAGCGTCGCCGCTTCCTTCTCGGCGTCCGCCGCATACAGGCGCGCCGTCGACGCATAGCTGATTTCGACGAACTCGTTGCCGCTCACCACCAGCGCGTCGTGGCCCGACTCCATCACCTTCACGAAGACGATGTTGTCGTTGCCGGCCGGACCCGTGTTGTCCGCACGCGCGAAGTTGAACGACGCCATGCCCATCTCGTTGGTCGTGGCTTCGCCCAGCATGCCCGTGCCGTCGGCGCGCGCATACAGCGCCAGCTTCACGCCCTCAACCGGAGCGCCGAAGGCACCGCCGCCGCCCATGCGGGCACCGGTCGCAACCGTCTGCATCGTGATCCGGAACGGGAAGTTGGCCGTTGCGCTGCCGCCTGCATCGACCGTGACCACCATCGATTCGCCCACGAACGCGACGCCGGCCGCGGCGAGTCCCGCCGCCACGTCGTCGTCGTTGACCGGCAACTCGACCTGGTAGGATCCAGCCATCAGGCTCTCACCCGTCGAGAAGCTGCCGTCCGCGTTGATCGCGATGTCCATCTCGGTGTTCAGATCCGGGCCGCGCAGCTTCACCTTCGCCTTGGCCAGCAGGCCGGCCACAACCTCGGCGTCCAGCGCTCCGGCTGCCACCAGCGGCGCAATCGCCTCGGTGATCGAGGGCTCGCCGTCGTCGTACATCTTGTTCTGATCCACCTCGTCGATGAACAGCATGCCCGACACCGACGCGGTGCGCGTGTGCGTGCCGCTGAAGTTCACGATCGCGGACTGGTCGTCCTCGAGCATGACGTTCTTCGACATCTCGTCTTCGGCGAAGTTGTACGCCGTCGGGTTCGGGTTCTCGATGCTGAGCACGTACGTGCCAGCCGCCAAACCCGCGAACGCGTACTGCCCGCCACCCGAGGTGGTCGCCGTCGCCTCGGCCGCGCCCGCCAGCGTAACCGTCACGCCGTCAAGGCCCATGCCGTCGTCGAGGCTGACCCGGCCCGCGATCCCGGCCGTCCGCAACAGCGTGCCTTCGAACGGCACGTTGGCGGTCTCGCCCGTCGCGATCGTCGCGCTCTTCGAGGTCGTCGCGAACTCGTAGTCGTCGGGATCGGGGTTGGTGATCGCGACCTGGTAGGTCCCGCTCTTGAGCTTCGAGAACGCGTACTGCCCGGAGGCGTTCGTTACCTCCGTGCGGTCCTCGCCCTCGCCCACCAAAGTCACCGTAACTCCTTGCAGCCCTTCACCATCCACGCTCACCTGGCCCTGGATCCCCGCCGTGCGGAGATACGTGCCGTCGAAGCTGACGACCTTGGACTCGCCCACGCCGACCGTCGCGGCGCCCGAGGTGCTCGAGAAGCTGACCTCGTTGGTGTCGAAGCTGGAGATCTCGACCGAGTACGTCCCGGCACGCAGGCCCGTGAACGAGTACTGGCCGCTATCGTCAGTCGTGGTCTGGCCTTCGCCCATTCCGGAAAGCCTGACAGTGACCCCTCCGAGACCCATGTTCTCTACCGTTACCGTCCCCGCGTCGAAATGGAACGGACGTGAATACCGAATGTAAACTATAAGTTACAGATGTGTGCGTAGACAGCTATTTTAGGTCGCTAATAGCGACTATATGTCAACTGTAGTTTACATGATGTAAACTCGTGTTGACTGTCTCTTGGCTACCGAAACCTGTCGCAAACGGGCCCTTCGATCACATCGCCTGGGCAGCGTTGGCCCTCTCCTCGATCAAGGCGCACCGCTGCATCAGCGTGCCGAACGGCTCCTTCTCGTCGAGCAACATCCCGATCGCGAGCATGTTGTCGTAGTCAGCGGCAAGCGCATCCCGCGCCGTACCGGAGGGAACAAGCCTGAGGTTTCCCGAGACGACGGCCTCGTAGTCTATCCTCCGGCCAGTGGAATCGTTCTCGCGGAAAAACATGGCCTTGTGGCGCGCGACGGCCAGGGCGAGTCGGCGGTCCGCCAAAGCCCGTGACGCTATTCCGGCATCGTCAAGGCGTACGAGGTCGTGCCAGTGCCTCGACCAGCGCTCGCCGCGAACGCGCCCCTGAAGACAGTAGACGTGCATTGAGGTCGCCTTCTCCCAGAACGTGCGCTCGGGCAGCATGGCGGCTGGCCGAGCTTCCGGAAACGCGAGGCCGGGAAGCCGCGCTGCCGCATCGCACGCGACCGTGTGGACGGCGTGGGGTTCGCCCGTCGAGCGCGCCCCGAAGTCCACCTGCACCTCCGGCCGCACGATGCCGCGCACCTCGAACAGTGGATCGTACCCAACGTAAAGTCGTTCGGCCTCCGCCCGAATCCGCGCCACGAACCCGGCGCGGGCGAGTCCTTCCTCGATCAGCGGCCTTGCCCGTTCACGTACCCATTCGGCGAGCCGGGGACGGATCGCCCTGGTCCAGCGCCTCTCCTGGCTGCGCGTCGGGGGAAGCGCCTCTTCGTCGCCTCCCGCAACCAGATCCGGAGCAAAACTCCGAATGTCGTACGTGATGTCGATGTCTTCGGAGAAGCGCCGGATCGCGTGCCAGACCTTGGACAGCGATGTGCCGCCCTTGAACACCAGATGCCGTCCGAAAGCAGCCTCGAACAGGGAGTTGAGGGTCGCAACGACCCAAATGTCCTTCTCGAACAGGAATGCCGGATGCGGGCCTTCGGCCTGGGCCTTGCGCAGGGCAAGGCGGCGCTCCTCGACCGAGAGATGCTGAAACGGTGTATCAGCCATGCGCGAGGCGTGCGCTCAGCGGCTCCGCCATCCACGGCGGCATGACGGCCCGGGCGGTTGCAAGCTCGTCGAGGTCTTCCTGAGTGAGCCGGGGCAGGACCCTGTCGAGGCTGTCCTCGATCTCATGAGGGCCAAGCCATGCCAAGGCACGGATCACCACTCCCGCCATGCGATGCGGGGCTGCCAGCTGCCAACGCGGCGCGTGCCGCAGCTCCACGGGGTGCTTGCCGAAGAGCAATCGCCGACCGCGGCCGGAAGTGAGGTAGACCGAGCGAACCGGATTCTGGTTCGTCAGCCCAAGCCAGTTGGCCGCGCCGCCTCCGTTCGGAACGATGGTCTCGCCCCAGAGTTCCGAAAGCGAACGAAGCGATTTGCGGACGCTCGGGGCACAGCGCCCGAAACGTGTCTCGATGGGGCGCATGTAGACGCCCTGGCAGATCCGCAGGAGTTGCCTCGAGCGGGCCAGGCGCGACAGAGCCTGATTCACCGCCCCCCGTTTGCCGAGATGGAACAAGGCGCTCGGGCAGATCGGCGTAGCCTCGGGCAAGGCCTCGGCGTGCTCCATGATCCGTTTGGCCAGACTCTTCATGGCCCTTCCTTTTGTCATAAATCCGTCCATCAATATAACGTGCTCTCTTCGGTCATGGTGACGGCCATTGACACCAGGTAAGCTTGACAATGCGGAACACGGTTCGGTAGGCTCCTGTCGGGACGCACTGCGGTGGATCTCCATCGTACTGCCCCCTTTCCGAGGCCCGCGTTCCGGCGCGGGCCTTCGTGTTCCCGACCATGTCGCTGCCCCTCTTGTTGTCCCAACCTCCCCGATTCCCACCGGATTCGTGACAGACTCGCTACGCCATCTTGCAAAAAGCGATCAATACGATATGTAAAATATTATTTACATGAGATTATCGTGATCAGCGGACATTGTGCGACCACCCCGAGCATCCGATCTTTTTGATAGAGCTACCGATACAGCCTTATTGGCGGGCGTGGCCATTGGGCACGATACGCGCACCGATCTCGCGCGAAGCGTCAACTCCAGTTTCCATTCTCGATTTGCTTCGCTTCCCATCGGACACCTAATGTGTGGGCTCCACAAGACCAAGGAGCCGACGCGAATGTCTCCGCCCCCGGCCGCCCCCGCAGAGACACCCTGTTCCGCTGAGGACCAGCCGCGGCAGACTCTCCTCGCCCGCGCGTTCACCCTCCTCGCGCTGGCTCTGGCGCCGACCGCCTGCGAGGAGCCCGTCGTGGCCCCGCCCCTGATGATCCCGGGGCCGGCGGGCGACCGGGTTGGCTCAGCGACCGAACGAGAAGCGCTCGTCGCATTCTACACCGCCACCGACGGACCCAACTGGACCCGAAGCGACAACTGGCTGACCACCGCACCGGTGGATGAGTGGTACGGGGTGGTGGCGGACAGCGAGGGACAGGTCCGTTGGTTGACCCTGTGGGACAACGGGTTGAAGGGTCCCATCGCGCCCGACCTGGGCGCCCTGGCCGCACTGGAACTCCTGGGACTGGGAGACAACGAGCTCACCGGCGAGGTGCCGGCGGAACTGGCCAGCGCAACGGGGCTTACCGGGCTGTGGATCGACAATAACCTGCTGTCCGGGGTCATTCCGTCCAGCTTCCTAGACTTGTCCGAGTTGCGAGTCCTCGACTTCACCGGCAACGGCGAGCTTTGCATCCCCGGTACGGTTCGTTTCAGGGAGTGGGCGGACTCGGTTTCCCTGATTGCGGGGCCGAATTGCTCGGCGGCGGATGCCGAGATCCTGCGCGTGTTCCACGAGAGGACCGGCGGCGGTTTCTGGACGAACTCGGCCGGGTGGCTTTCCAACGCCGTGCTGGGCGAGTGGCACGGCGTTGAGACCGACTCGATCGGCCGGGTCACGGGGCTGGCCATGAGCCGGAACGGGCTGTCGGGACAGCTGCCGGACACGTTGTCCGAGTTGTCGGCACTCGTGAAACTCGACGTCTCGGGCAACATTCTCGCGGGCGCGCTGCCGGTGACGCTCACGGCGTTGGCCCTCGAGGAACTCCGCTACTCGGGCACGCGGTTGTGCGTACCGCAGGAGGACGACTTCCTCGAATGGCTGGCGAGCATTGCGCAACACGAGGGTTCGGGTCGGGAGTGCCCGCCAACGTCGCACTACGACATCCTCGCTGCCATCTATGAGGCCACCAACGGCCCGAAATGGCTCCGCAACGACAATTGGCTGACGGATGCGCCACTGAACGAATGGTACGGGGTTTGGACCAACGCCGAGGGCCAGGTTACGGGACTCGACCTTGCACGCAACTTCCTCCAGGGTCAAATCCCGCCTGAAATCGGTGGCCTTGCCAGCCTCGACCACTTGAGCCTCGGCAGCAGCTACGCCCTGACCGGCCCTCTCCCGGACGAACTGTTCGATCTGCCGAACCTGACAACCCTGAATCTTTGGAATTTCAATCTGGGCGGTGCCGTGCCCACGGCGATCGCCAGACTCACGCAACTTGAATGGTTGTCCTTGGCGGGTGCGGGTCTCGGTGGACCGTTGCCGGCCGAGATCACGCAACTCACCAATCTGCATTTCCTCGATCTGAGCTACAACGACCTGGTTGGGTCGATTCCGCCCGAATTGGGCAGCATGGCCGGGCTGCAGACGCTGGAACTGAGCTACAACGAGTTTACCGGCGAAATACCGCCCCAGTTGGGCGATCTCACGAACCTGACACGCCTGGAGCTCGACAACAACCGGTTGGACGGCTCCATCCCCGAAGAACTCGGGAAACTGGTCAATTTGCAGACGCTGGCCCTCCACAAGAACGACCTGGACGGCGCGGTCCCGGTGGAGCTCGGGGCGATGACCAGGCTGGTATCGCTCTGGTTGGCGCTGAACCGCGGACTCTCCGGGACTCTCCCGGACGCCCTGACCGCTCTCGAGAGCCTGAACAACTTCAGGGCGGGAAGCACCGGCCTGTGCGCACCCGACGACGAGGACTTCCTTGCCTGGCTGGACGGGATCGAGTTTCACCGCGTAGCCCGGTGCGAGCCTTCGGCCACGGTGTATCTGACACAGCCGGTTCAGTCGCTCCAATTCCCGGTACCCCTCGTGGCCGGCAGGCCCGCATTGCTGCGGGCATTCGTCTTCTCGCCCGAGGCGGCCGGCGAACGGATGCCTGATGTGCGCGCCATCTTCTACCGCGATGGTGCCCAGGTCCACACGGTCGAGATCGAGGGCACCGGCGCCGCCATACCAACGGAACTCGACGAGAGTTCTCTTGCCCGCTCCGCCAACGCCGACATCCCGGGCGACGTCCTGCAGGCCGGACTGGAGATGGTGATCGAGGTGGATCCGGACGGTACCCTGGACCCCGGGCTGGGCATTGCGGGCCGGATGCCTGCGACCGGACGTCTGGCGGTCGATGTCCGCGAAATGCCGGACTTCCAACTCATGCTGGTGCCTTTCCTGTACGAGGCGAATCCCGATTCCTCGATACTTGACATCACCGCCGGCATGGCGAGCGATCCTGAAGGGCATCCCATGTTCAAGGACACGCGCGCGCTCCTTCCGATCGGTGAATTCGACCTGGCGCTGCACGACCCGGTGTTATCCTCGACCAACAACGGTTACCAACTGATGCGCGACACGGAGGCCATTCGACTCATGGAAGGTCGGCCCGGGTATTGGCTCGCCATGATGTCTCCTGCGCCGCGCTCGGGATTGCTTGGGGTCGCCAACGGTATCGGCTCGTGGACGAGCTATTCGATCCCCTTGTCGCGCACCATCGCCCACGAGTTCGGACACAACATGAACCTCTGGCACGCGCCGTGTGGTGGCGCCGGTGGCCCTGACCCGTTGTTTCCCGACAGCAATGGCCGGATTGGCGCCTGGGGATACGACCGCGTAAGCGGCCGACTGTTTTCACCGTACGCCACGGACCTGATGAGCTATTGTCGCGGAGGCTGGATCAGCGATTACCACGTCACGAACAGCCTCATCCACCGCCTGGACGCCGAGACCGCCACCAGCGCCGTAAAGACGTGGTCGGTTCTGGTGTGGGGCGGGAGGGATGCGGCTGGAGAACTGTTTCTGGAGCCCGCGTTCATGGTCGACGCGATTCCCACACTCCCGGCCTCGGGGGGCGGCGAGTTCCAGCTGCGTGGCACGACCCAGGAGGGCGGAGACGCCTTCTCGTTCAGCTTCGATATGCCTTACATACCGGATGTCGAAGACGAACGGTCGAGCTTCGTCTTTGCCGTGCCCGTGAACTGGACTAACCCCCTGGTCAACATCTCCCTGGCGGGTGGTGACGCATCCGTGACGCTCGACCAGGCCAGCAACGCGCCGATGACCATCATGCGGGATCCGGTCACGGGACAGATCAGGGCCATGCTTCGCGGACCGGAGACGGCGGCGATGGGAGCATTCGCGCCGGCCGAGGCGCGGCGTTTCGAAGTCCTGTTCAGCCGCGGGATTCCCGACGTGGAGGCGCAAAGGCGGTAGGCGGCGGGCCAGGGTGCGCGAGGGACTAGCGGCAACCGCCAACTGGTGTGGTTGCAAAACCCCCTCCGGGCACTGTAATCTCATGCAGTCGCGATACGATTATCGCGATGTGATCGCTCGGAATCCCCGTATCACAACAAGTCGGTCGCGAATCCCCATGAACGAATGGCTCCGCCAATGGTGGCCGATTCTGGCCGTCCTCCTGTTCCTTGTTGTCGCCCTGGGCTGGTTTGTCCAGCGAATGGTCAAGAGCAGTTCGGCCGGCGGCGCCGCGAATGCGTTCGAGACCGTATTCCGCAAGGAGATGGTTCAGCCGATCATCACGCATATCATGGCGTGGACCTTCGCGGTACTCGCGGCGAGCATGATCATCACCTTCCTCGCTACGCGGCAATTCGACCGGGCCGAGGACGTGTTCGCCTACATCGTCGCCGTCATCGGCCCGATCGTCGGGTTCTGGTTCGGCTCGCGGGCCGGAGAGGGGAAGGACAAGGGCGGCGACAGCGGGAACAAAGGCCCGCCGAACTCCGAATGAACCCACCGGTCATCTTCGTGCCCGGAATCACCGCTTCGGACTTGCACGACGCGTACCAGATGCCTCCCGAGGCGGTGTGGACCACAATCCGCACGCACCACTACGAACGCATCACGCTGCACCCCGACGACCAGCGCTACGAGTTCCACGAACCGGCGCGCGTCCTGCCGGGCGGCCCCTTCCCCATGATCTACGAGAACCTGGTCGCTGAGCTGCGAGACGGCCTTTCGGACGACCAGGGAGCGGCCGCGGCCGTCTACCCCTTCGGATACGATTGGCGCCTGCCGCTCGAACTGACCGAGGAGCATCTGGCCGCCTTCATCCAGGAAGTCGTCGACCGGACCCGGCTCATGGGGCACTACCGGCACAGCGACTGGGCGGACAACCCCACCGTCAGCCTGGTCGGCCATTCGATGGGCGGCCTGATCATCGGCGGATACATCGAGCGCTACGGAGGCGAATCCGTCCACAAGGTCGTCACGCTCGGGACGCCCTTCCAGGGCTCCTACGAGGCCATTCTGAAGGTCGCCACCGGCACCGCCGACCTGGGCGACAACTCCGGCGGCGCCAGGGAACGCCGCATGGCTCGCATGACTCCGGCACTGTACCATCTGCTGCCGAGTTTCGTCGGTGCGCTCAACGTGGACGAGGGCCTGGAGGCCGACATCTACCGCCCCGCCGCGTGGCAGCCCAGCGTGGTCGGGACCCTGGAGAAGCAGGTGGAGGGCTGGCGCGTCTCGGGCGACGAACTCTTTGCAACGATGCTCGACGCCGCGGCAACACACCGCGCACGGCTGGCCGCGCTTCGGTTGGCCGACCACGGCATGAGCGATACCGACTGGCTCGCGGTCGCCGGGGTCGACGCCGAGACGCGCGTCGAGCTGCGGGTCCGTGCGGACGAAGGCGGTGCGCCGAGGTTCGACCTCAGGTCCGATGAACGCAGGAACGACTGGGACTCGGAAGACGAGGCGTTGCGGCGCCGGACCGGCGACGGCACGGTCCCGCTCGCGGGCGCAATTCCGCAATTCCTCGACGAATCACGGCTGGTATGCGTGACGCCGGGCGACTTCGGCTACTGGGAGGTCCGGGACCGCGGCCTGTCCAAGGTCGCCGGCTTCCACGGACTACTTCCCAAGATGAACATGCTCCACCGCCTGACCCTGCGCTTCCTGCTGGGCAAGGACGACTCCTACGGCAACACCTGGGGCCGCGCGTTGCCCGGGGTGACGGAGTGGGATCCGCCGCTGGCTCTGGCGCGGAAACAGTGAGGCAGGGGCTCGGCCATGTCATTCACCACGCGGGAATGGGAACGCATCGAGGCGCAGTTGGAGTCCGATCCCCAGCGGTATGGCCTGCCGGAAGGGGGTCGCGAGAAGTCTCTGGTCCTCGGGTCGCTCAATATTCGGAAGCTCGGAAAAGCGAAGGGCCGCGAGCGCGAACTCGACTTCCTGGCCCGCTTTTGCGCCGCGTGCGACTTGGTCGCGATCCAGGAGGTGCAGGACGACCTTGAAGGCTTGAGGCTCCTGCGGCAACGGACGGAAGCCCGTGTGGCCGGCCCCGGCGAGTATGCCGTGGCGGTTTCCGACATCACCGGCAGCGTGCCGGGACGCAGGGGCATGGCCGAGCGGCTCGCCTTTCTCTACCGCAGCCGGAGGATAAGGCGCCTTGAACTCGCGTCCGATCTCACCTTCGACCGGACCGCCGTGCTCAGTCATCTGCAGGAGCACCGGCAGGCCTGGGACGAGCACCAGAAGGGGTATCGGCGCAAGCTGGCCGAATACGAGAAAGGCGAGCGCAAGACCAAGCCCCGGTTCGTGCCCCCGCGTTTTCTGACGTTTGTCCGCAGCCCGCACGTGGTTGCATTCGAGGCGCCCGCGGCCAATGACGAGCCAGCGCTCACGTTCACGGCTGTCAACGTGCACCTCGTCTATGGCACGATGAAGGAACGCGAGCAGGAGTTCAATGCACTGCTGGACTGGCTGATTGGCCGGCTGCGGAGCGGTGGGAGGAAGATGGTGACGCCCAGTTTCGTCTTGTTGGGCGATTTGAATCTGGATTTCGACAAGCCGAGATTGGACCGCAAGCGAATCGACGAGCGCATTCGAGGATTGAACGGGTTGCATTTTGGCGATACTGGCGAGCGGCGAGTGTACTTTCCTTTTCTGGACCAGCATCCGAAGCAACACAGGTACTTGCGCACGAATGCGCGTGCCAGCCAGACGTACGACCACATCGGATTCTTCAACGGTGCCCGCGAATATCGGCTGCCCAACGACAGGTGGGCCGATGACTGGAGGTCGCGAAGGAATCCGGACGACTTCGACTACGGGGTGTTCGACTTCGCCGAACTGTTTTCACACACGCTGGCCGACAGGTCGTTTCGCGCCATGTCCGCAGCGGAGAAGAAGCGTTTCGGCGCGAGTTTCGAACATTCCGTGAGCGATCACCTGCCGATCTGGGTTCGGCTCCCTCGACCGGGGTTCGTCCTCTAGCTTGTGCGCTGTGGCGGCGGACACCAGCATGACCATCACCGGTCTTAAGGCGGCAGTTCCCGCAGAATCGCGCGGATCTGGCCGGTTGACCGGGGGACTTGCCGCTTGACGGGGTCGGGGACGATCGCGACGGGCAGGTCAGGTTCCGTCCGGGACCGACGCAGCGACGGGACCGGGCTGGCGGCCGTAGCACCCGAAGCGGGAGCGTTCATCACGTAGATTTCGGCGTTGCCGTCGCGATTGGACTCGAAGCTGATCCTGGTACCGTCCGGAGACCATGCAGGATTGGCATTCCAGTGGGTGTCCGTGAGTTCCGTCACGCTGCTTCCGTCCGCGTTCATAGAATAGATGTGGGAGTTGCCGCCCCGTATCTCGTCGAAAGCGATTCTGGATCCGTCGGGAGACCACGCGAGGTTGTTGGCAGCGGCCTCTATCACCCGCATTGCCCCGGATCCGTCTGCTTTCATCACGAAGATGCTGCCGTTGGACGTGAAAGCGATTATTGATCCGTCGGCAGACCAGGCCGGCGAATGATCGTGGGAGCTGCTGTTGGTCAGCCGAGTCACGGCACTGCCGTCTGCGTTCATCACATAGATCTCTCCGTTGCCGTCGCGGAACGACGAGAAAGCGATTTTGGAGCCGTCGGGGGACCACGCGGGCTGGTTGTCCCAGTCGGAGTCGTTCGTCAGCCGTGTCAGGCCACTACCGTCGGTGTTCATCAGGTAGATCTCGTAGTTGCCGGCCCGCTTGGAAGAGAAGGCGATTCGGGAACCGTCGGGGGACCAGGCCGGGTACTCGTCTTCGGCTGCGTCGTTCGTCAGCCGCGCCACGCCGCTACCGTCGCCGTTCATGGTGTAGATCTCGTAGTTGCCGTCGCGTGCTGACCTGAAGGCGATTTTGGAACCGTCGGGGGACCAGGCGGGATCAAAGTCGGCGGCGGCATTGTTCGTAAGCCGTGTCACGCTTGCGATTACTGTCAACTTCACCGCCGCGGAACAGTTGTTGCCCGTGTTCGTCTCGCCAGTCACAGGATCGACGCACATCCCGATATAGAAACTCCCTGGCGCGGAATTTGACGGGACCGTCACAGGCAGCCTGATCGTTGTCCTCTCGTTCGGCGCCAACCCGCCAACATCGAGCGGATTGCCGGCAACGGCGTCCGATGTCGTGATCGTCGCGTCAGGCGAACGGTGGCCACGGGCCTTGGTCGGCGCAGAGTTCGCGTCGCCAGTGTTCGCAATCTCGAAAGATACTTGTCGGGCACTGCCTGCATTAATGCTGACCTCCCTCGGCGGCCCGTGCTCGATGAACCCAAGATCCGGCGCGCCAGCCGTGCCCACGGTCACAGAAATGGCCTGCGCAGCCGTCAGTCCGCCGGGGTCCTCGGCCACGACGGTGATGGTCGCCGTACCCTGTGCTCCGCCCCGAATCGTGAGCGTACTGCCGGCCACCGCGACCGTCGCCACGCCCGGATTCGAGGATGACGCCGTATACGTGAGCGCGTCGCCATCCGGGTCTGTGAAGTAGGCCGTCAGATCCACGGCCGCCGTCTGTCCCGCGGTGACGCTCACAGCCGGAATCGTGCCCACTGGCTGCGGCGCCTGGTTGGACACCGCCACCGTCACCCTGGCTGCGCTCGAACAGTTGTTGGCCGTGTTGGTCTCTCCGGTCACCGGATCCACGCACATGCCGACGTAGAAGCTCCCCGGCGTGAAGTTGGAGGGTATGTTCAAGGTCAGCTCGATCCTGCGTGTCCCGTTGGGCGGCAGCGCGCGAACCGCGATCGGGTCGCTCACCACCCGGTCCGATGTCGTGATCCTGGGGTCCGGCGACTGGTGGGCCCGCGCTCTCGTCGCTGCCGAGTTCGCGTTGCCCGCGTTGCGAATTGTGAACACCACCGATTTGGAGCCGCCGGGGGCAATCGTCACCTGCGTTGGCGTGACGCCGCTGAACAGCAGGTCCGGCCTGGCCGCAGTGCCGACGGTCACCGAAACGCTCTGCGTCGCCGTCAGGTCACCGGGGTCTAGCGCGGTCACCGTGACGGTGGTGCTGCCGGGCGACCGGCCCGTGATCGTCAGCGTGGCGCCGACCGCAGTCCCCGTCGCCACGGCCGCGTTCGCCGAGGACGCCGTGTACGTCAGCGCATCCCCGTCCGGGTCCGTGAAGTAGGACGACAGGTTGACGGTCGTCGACTCGCCGGCCCTCATGCTCTGGGCTGGTATCGACCCCTGCGGCTGGGGCGCGCGGTTCCGGGCGGTAACCTCGACCGTCACGATCTGCGTCGCCGTCAGCCCCCCCGGATCCGTAGCGGTGACCGTGATCACCGAGAACCCCACTCCCACCGCCCGGATCGTCAGCACGCTCCCCGACACCGTCCCCACCGCAACAGCCGGGTTCGCGTTCGCGGTCGTGAAGGTCAGCGCATCGCCGTCCGGATCGGTGAAGTACGACGCCAGCACCAGCGACCTGGTGCCGCCCTCGGTGAGCATCTGCGCCGGGATCGTACCCACCGCCTCAGGCCCGCGGTTCGGCACCGTTACCTGAAAGCTCTGCGTCGCCGTCTCGCCGTCCGGATCCGCCGCCGTTACGGTTACCGTCGCCGTGCCCGGCCTGCCCGCAATCACCCTCAGCGCACTGCCCGCAACCGTCACCGTCGCCACCGCCGTCGCCGACGATGAAGCCGTGTAGCTGAGCGCATCCCCGTCCGCGTCGGTGAAGTACGACGACAGGTCCACGGTGCTCGTCTCCCCGGCCTCTACCGTCGCCGCCGGGATAGTGCCCACGGCTTCGGGCGCCCGGTTCGGCACCGTCACCTGGAAGCTCTGCGTCGCGCTCGCGCCGCCCGGGTCCGTCGCTGTCACCGTCACCGTCGCCATGCCACGCCCTACCGCGGTAACCGTCACCGCGCTGCCCGCCGCCGAGGCCGTCGCGACCGACGCGTTCGACGACGACGCACTGTAGCTCAGCGACTGACCGTCCGGCTCCATGAAGTTGCCGGACACGTCCACCGTCGCAGTCTCCCCGCCCACCACCGTCAGCGGGGCAACCGTGCCAACCGCCCGCGGGGCCCGATTCGGCACCGTCACGTTCACTACCGCCGTCGCCTGGAGCCCGCCGGGATCCCTTGCCGTGATCGTGATGGCGGCGTTGCCCGGCGACACCGCGGTCACGGTCACCGAACTGCCAGCCGCGGCCACCGTCGCCACCGATGGATTCGACGACGTTGCCGAGTAGGAGAGCATGTCGCCGTTCGCGTCGTTGAAGCACACGCTCACGGTGGTCGACTCGCCCACGTTGATGGTCTGCTGCGGTATCGGTCCGCAAGAGACCGGGGCTGCCGGACTCTCGCAGGCGGCGAGGGCGACGGCGGTGAGGAGTAGGGTTGCGACAGCGAGGGAGCGCCGCGAACAGAAGCTCGGGCCGGTGTGCTGGAAGGACCCCTCTTGGACTTTGTGTCTGGCTGGTGTCACCATGGTGAGTTCCTGCTGTGGGGTTTGCTGATTGAGGAGGAGTGCGAGGGCACGCCCGGCGCGTCTGTTCCCGCCTGGCTCGCAGCACCGATACCGGAAGCCGGAAGGGCCATCACGTAGATCTCGGAGTTGCCGTCGCGGTCGGACGTGAACGCGATCTTGCGACCGTCAGGGGACCACGCGGGGGACCGGTCGTCAGCGGAGTGGTTCGTCAGTCGGGTCACGCCGCGCCCGTCCGCGTTCATCACGTAGACCTCCGAGTTGCCGTCGCGGTCGGACACGAAAGCGATGTGGCGGCCATCGGGGGACCACGCGGGGGACCAGTCGTGGGCTGAGTGGTTCGTCAGCCGCGTCACTGCACGCCCGTCCGCGTTCATCACATGGATGTTCAGGTTGCCGTCGCGGCGGGACACGAATGCGATCTTGCGGCCGTCGGGGGCCCAAGCAGCGTCAAAGTCGCCTGCGGGATGATACGTCAGCGACGTGACATCGGTACCGTCCGGGTCCATCACGGAGATTTGACAACTGCCAAGGATGTTGTAGATGGCGGGGCAGTTGGACGTGAACGCGATCCTCGCGCCGTCGGGGGACCACGCCGGGGATTCGCCGGTTCTCAGCAGCGTCACACCGCCACCGTCCGCGTTCATCACGTAGATGTAGCTATCAAAGTTCGGGGGAACGCCGTAGATATCGAACGCGATCTTGCGACCGTCGGGCGACCACGCAGGGGAGCCGCCGGCGCTCGTCAGGTTCCTCACGCCGGTCCCGTCCGCGTTCATCACGAAAATGCCGCCGTCGTCGCGCTCAGACTCAATTGCGATCTTGCGGCCGTTGGGAGACCACGCGGGGGAATAGTCCCCGTCCAGGTTGTTCGTCAGCCGCGTCAACCTCGCCGCCACGCTCACCGAAACGGTCTGCACGGCCGTCAGCCCGCCGGGGTCGCGCGCCGTCACGGTGAGGGTCGCCCTGCCCGGCGCGCGCCGCGCTCCGGCCCGCACGGTGACCCTGCTGCCCGCTACCGAAACTGACGCCACCGACGTGTTCGATGACGACGCACCATAGCTCAGCGTCTGCCCGTCGGGTTCCACAAAGCTCCCCGACACATCCACCGTCGCGGTCTCGCCCTCCACCAACTTCAGCGGAGCGATCGCGCCCAGCGCCCGCGGCGGCCGGTTCGGCACCATCACATTCGCCGCCGCGACTGCTTTCAGCCCGCCGGGGTCGGACGCAGTGATCGTGATGGCGGCGTTCCCCGGCGACACCGCGGTCAACGTGACCGAACTGCCAAAGGCCGCCGCCGTCGCCACCGACGGATTCGAGGACGTTGCCGAGTACGTGAGCACGTCGCCGTTCGCGTCGTTGAAACACGCGGTCACGCTCGTGAATTCGCCGACGTGGATGGTTTGTTGCGGAATCGATCCGCAGGAGACGGGCGCCTGCGGGCTCTCGCAGCCGACGAGTCCGATGCACGTTGCCAGAAGAGTCGCGACAGCCGGTGAACGCCGGGGTATGATCATGGTGGCCTACTCCGGGATGCCGCGGCTGAAGAGGACTTCCAGGCTCGGTTGGCCCACCGCGTCCATCGCCTGGGCAACGGACCGCCGCAGGATCGCGCGGATCTGCCCGCTGACCGGGTCGCGGAGGATGGTCATCGGCAGGTCCGTGTCGCCGTCGAGGACGAACGATTCCTCGCCGCCGCTCAGGCGGATGCGGCTGATCGCGCCATCCCAGGTGACGGGAATCGCGAACACGAACCCGGACCGCCCGTCGTCGACATCGAGCGTCACCGGCATGTCGAACCGGTAGGAGAACGCCTCACGCCCGTCCTCGGTCGTGCCCCTCAGCAGGAACTCGTCGCCTGCGGGCGGCAGGCCGGGCAGCGCATCGGCGATGAACGACGGCTCGAGGTACGGCTGCCCCTCGGTGTCGACGCCGCCCCACACGAGGAGCGAGCGTGTCGTGTTCCAGTCGCCCGCAGCTTGCTCCGTGTCCATACGGTGCCGAAGCGCGTTGGCGCGGTGGTATTCGCTGATCCACTGCCCGCCACAGTACGACATGAGGTCGGGTGCGTGGGGGGAGACGAGCCTGCGGTTTTCGCGGTCGTAGCCCCAGGCGCCGATCACGCCCCACGGGTGCGGATACAGTGGGTCGGGACCGCCGGCGCCGCCGCAGGGGGCATGCCAAAGGCCCATGTTATGCCCGATTTCGTGGGCCACGGTGGTAGGCAGCGCCTGGGAGAAGCTCGTCCAGGAGGGGATGCCGTACGCGACGCCGAGGAGTCCCAGCCTGATGGGCGTCTGCATGCTGAGCCAGTAGCCGGGACGCGCGCCCTCCATGCGCCGCATCAGCTCGGTCTCGTTTCGGATCGTGAAGCCGTTTTCGGTGGATGTGAGCACCGGATCGTGCAGGTGGATGTCCCACTCTCCGACCGGCAGAAAGTCCCGTGTCGGCGCCAGCATGGGATCGTTCTCCGGGTCCGCGGCCATTCCCCTGGTGATCTCGAGAATGCCTTCGTCCGGATCCGGCTCGTAGAGGAAGGGGATCAGGGTCAGCGAGAGGGCCGGCAGGTCGATAACGTCGATGGGCATCCGGCCCGTCGCGGGGATGCGCCGCTGTATCCCGAGGCCGGGGTCCAGCGTACCGCCGGGGTCGACCTCGATCACCATTTCCAGCCCGGCGCGGACGACGTCACCCGGGATGTCCGCGTTGGCCGAGTGGGCGAGCGAACTCTCGTCGATGTCTGCCGGAATGATGCCGGATCCGGCGGCGATCCTCGCCGTGTGGACCTCGGTCCCGCCGACGTGGAACGTGGCCCGCACCTCGGGCATCGCCGTGCCCTGTGCCTGTCCCGAGGCCACGAACACCCGCAGCAGCGCCGGTCGGCCGGCAACGAGCGGAACCGGATGCTCGCGGGACTGCACCGCCTGCGTCAGATACGCGACCGCCGGCTCGCATCGGGGCAGGCGCTGGAAGGGAACGCCGCGCAGCCATTCGAGGAAGCCGATGTCCTGCGGCCCGCAGAGGCCGGTGCCGCCCGCCTTGAAGGTGTTGAGCTGGCCGAGGGCGGCGAAGCCGGTGGGCACCGGACCCGCCAGCCCTTCGTTGTCGCCGACCCAGAGTTCCTCCAGGTGCGCCAGATTCCCGATTCCCGCAGGAAGACCGCCCACGAGCGCGTTGCCATCGACCCGCAGTTCCAGCAGCCGGTGCAGGTCGCCGAGCGATGCCGGAATGGTGCCGCTGAGGCCGTTGTTGTGGAGGAAGAGCCAACGGAGGTCCGAAAGCCTGCCGAGCGACGAGGGGATGTCACCGGTCAGGTCGTTGTTCGCCAGGTAGAGTTCCCGGAGGTCCGAGAAGTCGCCCAGCCAGGCCGGGATTCCGCCGGTGAGGTGATTGTAGCCCAGGGCGAGTCGCTCCAGGGAGGAAAGGCGGACCAACTCGGGCGGGATGGGGCCCTCGTGTTCGTTATAGTGGAGGTGGAGAGTCGTGAGATTCGTCAGGTTGCCGAGCTCCGCGGGGATGGGGCCGCTCAGGTAGTTGAACCCCATGTACAGGCGCTCGAGTTTCGTCAGATTCCCCAGCTCGGGCGGCAACTGGCCCGTCAGGCCACTGCTGGTCCAATAGAGCTGCGTCAGGTTCGTGAGCCGTCCGATCTTCGGCGATACGGGATCCCCGAGGTCGGTCCCCTGTAGGTACAGGCGCGTGAGGCCCGTGAGATCGAAGAGCTCCGGCGGGACCGGGCCTTCCAACAGCCTGTTCCACGCCAGGTCGAGTAGCTCCAGGTGCGAGAGTTGTCCCAGTTCCGGCGGTATCGTGCCGACGAGAAAGTTGCCGCTCAGGTCCAGGTCCGTCACGTTGCCGGACCCGTCGGTGTCCACCCCGAACCACTGGTCGAGTGGCGCGTCGGTCAGCCAGTTGTCGCTCTCCTCCCAGGTGACGCCGCCTCCGGTGGCGTGATAGAGGGCTTCGAGGATGTCGCGGTCGCTTTGCGTGCACTCGACGCCCGTGCCCTCGTGATGCTGAATGCCGCTCAGCCACTGGCGGAACGCCGCGTCCATGGGCACGCAAAGCTGGGTGCCGGAGTAGTGGAACTGGATCAGCGGCACCTGCATCAGGGACACCGGCAGCGGGCCCCTCAGGTCTTCGTTGTCCTTGACCCAGAACCATTCCAGCTTGGCGAGCTGGCCGAGTTCTTCGGGAAGGCGGCCGGAAAGGTCGTTGTCTTCGAGGAACAGGATTTCGAGGTTGACAAGCTTGCCGAGGTCGGCCGGAATCGGGCCCGTGAGTTTGTTTGCGTAGAGCTGCAGGATGCTGAGGCTGGCCAGGTCGCCGAGTTGGGCCGGCAGGGAGCCGGTGAGATTGTTGCCGCCGAGCGCCAGCGATGTCACCCGGCCGCCCGTGTCCACCTGGACGCCGTACCAGCTCGCGACCGGGTTGGTGCTCAGCCAATTGTCCCTACGAGTCCAAGAGGGACCGCCAGTCGCGTTGTACAGTGCGGTGAGCGCGGCCCTGTCCGTGGCGCCCGCACCGGCTGCCTGGACCTGTTCCACGACGACCTCGGCGGTCGTGCTCACGCCCTGGAGCGACGCAGTCAGCGTGCCCGTGCCGTTGCCGACAGCCGTGACGATGCCGTCCGGGTCGACGGCGAACACGCCCTCGTCGCTACCCGACCACACCACGCTTCCGGGCAACGCCGCGCCGTACTGATCGGTGATCGTCGCGGTGAACGTCGCCTGCTGGCCCGGGGACACCAGGTTTGCCGACGTCGGCTCTATCGCGATGGCCGCCGCGCGGGGCGGCTCTGGCACTGTAGCGCCCTCGGGGTCGCCACAGCTCGCGGCCGTGAGGACGAGAGCCACAACAGGCGCGGTCGAAGCAAGTGGCTTCAACGCTGCTTCATGGGTCCGGGGAGACATCGGGACGGCTCCTTGAGGATAAAAAGTCAACTTTGATTTACATTATGACAACTTTACTTGACATTCTTACGGTTACGGCCGTCTCCACTACCGCCTCCAGGCGTCAGCGGCCGGGATGCCGCGGCTGAACAGCGGTGCGAGGCCGGGATCGGGGACAAGGGCGCCCGCATGGTCGGCCTGGGTCTGTATGGTGCCGGAGAGGTCCCGTAGGAACCCCCGCACCTGACCGGTCCGCGGATCGCGGAGGATGGTCATGGGACGGTCGGTCTTGTGATCCAGCGTGGCCGAGCCGCCCGGGCCCGACAGGGTGATGCTGGCCAGGCTGCCCTCCCAGCCCGGTTGCACGGGGAGCGCGAATGCGAAGCCGGAGCCGCCATCGCCGTCGGCCACTTCGGGCATGTCGAAGCGGAGGGTGAACAACTCCGCACCCGTGTGGGACCGGCCGCTGAGGCGATAGTCTCCTCTGGCCTCCTCGGGCAGCGCGGGCCGCGCATCAACCACGAACGCGGGTTGGAGGAACGGCATCCTGTTCCGGTTCACGCCGCCCCACAGCAACAGGGATCTGCCAGGGGTGGACGATTGGGCGGAGGCGGACGCGCCCGAGTGGAAGGCAGCACCTTCGTCCAGCCTTCGAAACTCGAGCGCCCGGGTGAAGTGGTAATCGCTGATCCAACGCCCGATTTCGATTTCGGATCTGTTGCGATCATTGAACTTACGGGGTTTGCGGGTCTGATTCCCGCCCTTCGGTTCCCGCCGAACGGGATCAGGTACGCACTCGGCGGCGGTTTGCGAGCGCGGTTCTGAGCTGTCCCTCGTCGGCTCTCTGATAACACAGATTACCAACACCCTGAATCACGGCGAGAGATCGCGTAAGTCAAACCAGGACTGCACGATCCGCCACTCTTGCCGGTGAGAGGGGTCGGGTTCGATCAAGCCCAGATAGCGGGGATTCCCACATCGAATGGAGGGAATCCGACTAGCATCGAAATGCCCGTGTAAACCGCCCGGAACCCACCCATGCCACTCCGGTAGCGCCCGCCGTTCAGACAAGCCGAAAACGTAACCGAAGGATACGTCGGTTGCCAACCGGCTGAGCCCGCGCCCCTCGACGAGACCGGCGTTTCCTTGCGGGCGCGAGACCGGTGCCGAGCGACCTGATACATTGGTGGCATGTACCACGACCACATGACCACCTGCCCGGTCAACGAGCTCGGCGACGGGTTGCGTCTCCGGGATGCGCGTGGCACCCATGCCGCGAGCCACCCAACCGACCCGCCCGCTCGCGCGCCGATCCTCTTCCACGCTTTCTGACACATGGCGCTCCGCAAGTCCCACCTACACGCCTCGCTCTGGCAGAGCTGCGACCAGCTTCGCGGGGGCATGGATGCCTCGCAGTACAAGGACTACGTCCTGACACTGCTGTTCATGAAGTACATCTCGGACAAGTACGCTGGCGCGGACGACGAGTTTTCCGAGATCAAGGTGCCGTCCGGCGGCGGGTTCGCGGACATGGTGGCGCTGAAGGGGAGCAAGGAGATCGGCGACCGAATCAACGTCGTGATCCGGAAGCTCGCCGACGCCAACGGTTTCCTCCTCAAGGGCGTGATCGACCAAGCCGACTTCAACGACGAGAGCAGGCTCGGCAGGGGCCGGGAGATGACGGATCGCCTCACGAAGCTGGTGGGGATCTTCGAGAGGCTGGACTTCCGGGCGAACCGCACCCAAGGCGACGACCTGCTGGGCGACGCCTACGAGTACCTGATGCGGCACTTCGCCACGCAGTCCGGGAAGAGCAAGGGGCAGTTCTACACCCCTGCCGAGGTCTCCCGCATCATGGCCCAGGTGGTCGGGATCGGCCCGGACACCGGCCTCGACCGCGCCGTCTACGACCCCACATGCGGCTCCGGCTCCCTGCTCATCAAGGCGGCCGACGAGGCCACGGCCGGGCTGACCATCTACGGTCAGGAGATGGATGTCGCAACGTGGACCATGGCCTGCATGAACATGATCCTGCACGGCAATGTGGACGCCGAGATCAAGCGCGACAACACGCTGGCCGCACCCCGCTTCACCGACGGCCCCGGACGCCTGAAGCGCTTCGACTTCGCCGTCGCCAATCCCCCGTTCTCCACGAAGGCGTGGTCGAACGGACTCGATCCGGACCACGACGAGTTCCGCCGATTCGAGTACGGGATTCCTCCCGCAAAGAACGGCGACTACGCCTTCCTCCTCCATCTCGTCGCTTCGCTCAAGAGCACGGGCAAGGGCGCGATCATTCTCCCGCACGGGGTGCTCTTCCGCGGCAACCGAGAGGCCCGCATCCGCCGTAATCTCGTCAGGCGCGGACTGATCCGGGGCGTCATCGGGCTGCCGGCCAACCTCTTCTACGGCACCGGAATCCCCGCGTGCATCGTGGTGATCGACAAGGAAGACGCGGCCACCCGCAAAGGCATCTTCATGGTGGACGCCAGCGGGGGATTCCGTAAGGACGGAGCCAAGAACCGTCTTCGCGAACGCGACATTCACCGAATCGTCGATGTCTTCAACGACCAACGCGACACCCCCGGCTACGCGCGGATGGTGCCGCTCGACGAGATCGCCAGCGAGTCCAACGACTACAACCTGAACATCCCACGCTACATCGACTCCGGCGAGCCGGAGGACCTTCACGACCTCGGCGCGCACCTGCATGGAGGCGTCCCGGACCGCGACATCGACGCACTCGACCGCTACTGGAAGGTGTTCCCCGGCTTGCGGCGGGCGTTGTTCGCCCCGGGTGGCCGTCCGGGATACGTCGAAGCGCGCACGCCGCCGGACGAGGTCGGCGAGGCCGTTCTCGGACATGACGAATTCGTGGCGTACCGGGAGCGAGTGCGGGGCACCTTCGACGATTGGCGGCGCGAGCACGAGTCCCGCCTGCTCGGACTCGGGGTGGGCGACTCCCCGAAGGCCTTGATGCGGAAGCTGTCCAAGGACCTGCTGAACCGCTTCGCCGATCTCCCACTCATCGACCGCTACGACGTCTACCAGTGTCTCATGGACTATTGGGACGAGGTCATGCAAGACGACGTGTACCTGGTGGTGACCGACGGATGGTCGGAGGCGGCGCGTCCGCGAATGCTGGTCGGGAAGCGGCAGGCGGGTGAGTCCCCCGACCTGACGGTCAAGCGGACGAAGTACAAGATGGATCTGCTTCCGCCGGGTCTTGTGGCCGGGCGCTACTTCTCGGAAGAGGAGCGCGTGGTGGAGTTCCTGATTGCCGAGCAGGACCGGATTGGGCGCGAGGTGGAGGCGTTTGTCGAAGAGAACACCGGCGAGGACGGGCTGTTGGACGGCGCGACGACGGACGCCGGGAACGTGACGCAGGCCGCCGTGAGGGCTCGGCTCAAGGAGATTCGCGGCGGTGACGGGGATCCAGACGAGCGCGACACGCTGGAAGTTTGCCTTGACCTGATGAAGGCGGAGGCCAAGGGGAAGAGGGCAGCGAAGGAAGCGCGGACTTTGCTTGATGCGGAGATTCTGCCGCGCTACGCGACCCTGACTCGGTCGGAGATCGCCGACATGGTGGTGCGCGGCAAGTGGATGGCCAGCATGGAGGACGCGATCGGTCAGGAGGTGGACCGCCTGACGACCGGGCTCGTGGACCGGGTTGCGGTGCTGGAAGCGCGGTACGCCGATCCGCTGTCGAAACTCGCACAGCGGGCGGAGGAGCTTGAATCCCGTGTGAGGTCGCACCTGCGCGACATGGGGGTAGCGGGTTGAGCGGGCGGCGGAGGTTCGGCGGAGAGTGGCAGACGAGGCGGCTCGGGAATCATCTCCGATTCCTCCGGCATGGTAGCTTTCCACGCTCTTACCTCGTGCCCAACGGCGAAGTCGGCGGTGGCGTCAAGTATCTCCATTATGGAGACATCCATACGTCCGACCGGGTGTATCTTGATCCGACAGCCACCGCTTTGCCGACCTTGGCGAAGGATCATGCGCGGAGGCTTGATCGGCTGGACGACGGAGACCTCGTGTTCGTTGACGCTTCCGAGGACATCGGAGGTGTGGGAAAGTCCATCGAGATCATGGGGAGCGAGGGTCACCAACTCGTATCCGGGCTGCACACCATCGCGGTGAGGCTCAACAAGGCAGTCCTCGCCGACGGCTTCAAGGCGTACTTGCAGTTCTGTCCCCGATTCCGGGATCACCTTCGGCGGCTCGCGGCAGGCACGAAGGTGTACGCCACCAACCGCGTCCATATCGCCACTGCCGAGCTTCGAGTCCCACCCCTCCCCGAGCAGCGAGCCATCGCCGCCGTCCTCATGGACGTGGACGCCGTGATCGGGTCGCTGGAGGCGCTGATCGCCAAGAAGCGGGCGATCAAGCGGGCTACGATGCAGCAACTCCTGACCGGCAGGACGCGGCTGCCGGGGTTTGAGGAGGAGTGGCACGCTGGACGGCTGAAGGATGTCGCCCAACTGCATCGTGACCATGTAATGCCGCCGGACGGCAATCACGCAAGCTACGAAGTGTTCAGCTTGCCCGCCTACGATTCGGGCCGGCGTCCCGTTGTCGAGCCGAGCGCTGCGATTCAGAGCGGCAAGTTTCGGATTCCTCGCGATGCTGTTCTTCTCTCGCGACTTAACCCTAGAATTCCGAGGGTGTGGGCGCCGACTTCCATAGGGCCGAACGCGATCGCATCCACGGAGTTCTTGGTTCTGACCCCGCGCGAGGCGGCGGTTCGCACATTCCTCTTTTGGCTCTGTTCTTCACCACAGTTCTGCGACCGGATGGTAGCGGCAGTCACAGGTACGACGGGCAGTCACCAAAGGGTAAACCGCATCGACGCGATGAACCTCGATATCCGGTTCCCGTCCCTTCCGGAGCAGCGAGCCATCGCCACCGTCCTCTCCGACATGGACGCGGAGGTCACCACGCTGGAGCGCCGCCTCGACAAGACCCGGGCCGTCAAGCAGGGCATGATGCAGCAGCTTCTCACCGGTTCGATCCGGCTTCCGATCCCGGATGCCGTCCCCCAGAATGGACCGAGCCGATGACGCCGATCCGCATCTTCATCAGCAGTGTCCAGCGCGAGTTCGCGCCGGAGCGGGAGCATCTGCGCGACTACCTTCGCGGCGATCCGCTTATGCGCCGCTTCTTCGAGGTGTTCCTGTTCGAAGACGTTGCGGCTTCCGACCGGCGGCCCGACGAGGTCTATCTGGACGAAGTGGAGCGGTGCGAGATCTACGTCGGCCTGTTCGGGACCGACTACGGATTCGAGGACGCGTATGGAATCTCGCCCACCGAGCGCGAGTTCGACCGGGCCAGCCAACTGGAGAAGCACCGGCTGATCTTCCTGAAGAGTGCCGATGGAGCCGAGCGGCACCCGAAGATGCGGGCGCTGATCGGCAGGGCGCAGACCGGCTTGGTGAGAAAGCGCTTCGCCACATCGGCGGAACTGGTGTCGGGCCTGTACGCCGCGCTCGTCCAGTACCTCGAAGCGAGGCAACTGTTGCGTTTCGGGCCGTTCGACGCGGCCCGCTGCTCGGGGGCGACCCTTGACGACTTGAACGTCGAGCGCATGTACCGCTTCATTCGAGTGGCGCGGAGGTCGCGGCAGTTCCCATTGCCGGAGGAGACTCCGCCTTCGGACCTGCTCCGGCACCTGAACCTGCTGAACAGGGGACGGCTCACGAACGCCGCCGTGCTGTTGTTCGGCAAAGCGCCGCAACGCTTCCTGATCTCTTCGGAGGTCAAGTGCGCGCACTTCCACGGAACGGAGGTCGCCAAGCCGATCCCGTCCCACCAGGTATACAAGGGCACGGTCTTCGAGCTTGTGGACCAGGCGGTGGACTTCGTGATGAGCAAGATCGCCCTAGCGGTTGGGACGAGGGCGGAGACGGTGCAGGCACCCGTGGCCTACGAGATCCCGAAGGAGGTCGTCACGGAGGCCGTCGTCAACGCGGTGGCGCACCGGGACTACACGGACAACAGCAGCGTTCAGGTGATGCTCTTCGCGGACCGGCTGGAGGTCATGAACTCCGGCCGCTTGCCGCCGCCGCTCACCGTGGAGAAGCTGCGCGTGGCGCACCAGTCGCTGCCCGCCAACCCGCTGATCGCGGAGTCGATGTACCTGCTTCGCTACATCGAGAAGATGGGAACCGGGACGGTGGACATGATCCGGCGCTGCACGGAGGCGGGCCTGCCGGAGCCCGAATTCGAGGCGAGCGCGGGGTTCATCACCCGAATCCGGCGGGCAGGCGGCAGTGGCAGGCGGCGTGGCTTCGGTCGCGCGACTACCCAGGAAACCCAAGGCGGTCGGCGAGAAACTACCCAGGAAGACCGGGATACTACCCAACAACTCGCCAAGACTACCCAGAAAACCGGCGATGCTACCCAAGAAGGCAGCGGCAAGGCAGATTCGATGCCTACCCGCGACCGTATCCTCGCTCTGCTGCAAAGCGAACCGACATTGACACGCGCCGCCCTTGCCTCCCGCATCGGGATCACGCCGGAAGGCGTCAAGTACCATCTCGACAAGCTCCGCAAGGCGGGCCGCATCCGTCACGTGGGACCGACCAAGAAGGGGCGCTGGGAAATCCTCGAATCCGAATCGACCCGGCCATGACCCCTGTCGGCGAAAAGGAGATCGAGACCCAACGGCGGGTCGTCGCGCTGTTCCGGGACGGCCTCGGCTACCGCTACCTCGGCGACTGGCGGGACCGGGACGGCAACCGCAACGTCGAATCGCGGATCCTCACCAGTTTCCTCGAGCGCGGCGGCCATTCGGCCAACCTGATCGCAAAGACCGTCGCGAAGCTCGACCAAGCCGCCGCGCTGGGCGGAAGCCGCACGCTTTACAAAGCCAACCGGGAGGTTTACGGCCTCCTCCGGTACGGCGCGAGGGTGAGACCCAGGGTCGGCAAAGACACGGTCACCGTCGATCTGATCGACTGGAACGATCCGTCCACCAACGACTTCGCCATTGCCGAAGAGGTTACGGTCGGCGGCCGGAACACCAAGCGGCCCGATCTCGTCCTCTACGTGAACGGCATCGCGCTGGGCGTCCTCGAACTCAAGCGCTCGACCGTGTCGGTGTCCGAGGGCATCCGCCAGAACCTCGCCAACTAGGAGAAGCACTTCATCCCGCACTTCTTCACCACCGTGCAGTTGGTGATGGCGGGCAACGACTCGCAGGGGCTCCGCTACGGCGTGGTAGGCACACCGGAGAAGTACTGGCTGCGCTGGAGGGAGGCCGGCGCGTCCTCGCCCGCATCGAACTCCGATTCGTTCCTTCTCCAGGAACTCGCCGACCTCTGCGCACCGGGCCGCCTCCTCGAACTGGTCCACGACTTCGTGGTGTTCGACGCGGGCGCCAAGAAGATCTGCCGCCACAACCAGTATTTCGGCGTGAAGGCGGCGCAGTCCCATGTGAAGCGGCGCGACGGCGGGATCATCTGGCACACCCAGGGCAGCGGGAAGAGCCTGACGATGGTGTGGCTTGCGAAGTGGATCCGCGAGAACGTTACCGGTGGCCGCGTGCTCGTCGTCACCGACCGCACGGAACTGGACGACCAGATCGAGCAGGTCTTTCTTGGCGTGGACGAGGAGATCCACCGCACGAAGAGCGGCGCGGACTTGGCCGGGGCGCTCCGCGATCCCGCCCTGTCGCTCATCTGTTCGCTCGTCCACAAGTTCGGGGGTTCGGATGAGGGCGACATCGACCGCTACGTGAGCGACCTTCGCGCCCACATCTACGGCGATTCCCGGCCCGCCGGGGACATCTACGTATTCGTGGACGAGTGCCACCGCACGCAGTCGGGCAAGCTCCACGATGCGATGAAGAAGCTGCTGCCGGAGGCCACCCTGATCGGCTTCACCGGCACGCCGCTGCTCAAGTCCGACAAGCGGCGCAGCATCGAGACCTTCGGCCCCTACATGCACACCTACAAGTACGACGAGGCGATCCGCGACAAGGTGGTGCTCGACCTGCGCTACGAGGCGCGCGACATCGACCAGCACCTGACCTCCGAGGCGAAGATCGACCAGTGGTTCGACCTGAAGACCCAAGGGCTCAGCGATCTCGCCAAGGCGCAGTTGCGCCAGCGCTGGGGCACCATGAGGAAGGTCACGAGTTCGCGCGAGCGGATCGACCAGATCGTGGACGACATCCTCTTGGACATGGAGACGCGCGACCGGCTCAAGAGCGGGCGGGGCAACGCCATGCTCGTATCCGACAGCATCTACGCGGCCTGCCGCTTCTTCCAGCGTTTCAGCGAGACCCACCTGAAGGGCAGGTGCGCGATCGTCACGTCGTACCAGCCGGTCGCTAGGGACATCGCGGGCGAGGAGTCCGGGGAGGGCTCGACCGAGAAGCTGCTCAAGTACGAGGTCTACCGGCGCATGCTGGCGGACCACTTCGGCGAGCCCGAGGACACAGCGATGCACAAGGCCGAGCAGTTCGAGAAGGACGTCAAGAAGCGGTTCGTGAAGGACCCGGCGCGGATGAAGCTCCTGATCGTCGTGGACAAGCTGCTGACCGGGTTCGACGCCCCGCCCGCGACGTACCTCTACATCGACAAGAAGATGCAGGACCATGGCCTGTTTCAGGCGATCTGCCGGATCAACCGCCTTGATGGCGAGGACAAGGAGTACGGCCACGTCATCGACTACAAGGATCTGTTCCGCTCGCTGGAGGACGCGATCCGGGACTACACGGGCGAAGCCTTCGAGGGCTACGACCGCGAGGACGTGGAAGGGCTGCTGACGGATCGTCTGGAGCGGGGACGGAATCGGCTGGAGGAGGCCCGCGAGGCCGTCCGCGCGCTCTGCGAAGGGGTCGATCCGCCCCGCGACACCGCCGCGTACCTGCGCTACTTCTGCCAGGACGGCACGGGCGACGGCGAGGAGGCGGCCCGCCAGCTGGCGGTCAACGAACGCAAGCGGCTCACGCTGTACCGGCTCGTGGCGGCATTCCTTCGTGCCTACGCGGACTTGGCCAACGAGATGATCGGCGCGGGCTACACGGACACCGAACGGAGGGCCACGCGGGACGAAGTGGACCACTACGAGAAGGTCCGCCAGGAGGTCAAGCTGAACAGCGGCGACTTCGTGGACCTGAAGATGTTCGAGCCCGCGATGCGGCATCTTCTGGACGCCTACATCCGGGCCGACGACTCCAAGGTTCTGTCCAAGTTCGACGACATGACGCTCGTCGATCTGCTCGTCGAGCGCCCCGAGGACGCCGTCGGCTCGCTGCCCGACGGGATCCGGGGGAACCGGCGCTCCGTCGCCGAGACCATCGAGAACAACGTCCGCCGCCTGATCGTGGACGAGATGTCCGTCAATCCGAAGTACTACGAACGGATGTCCAGCCTGCTCGACGAGTTGATCCGGCGACGGCGTGAGGAGGCGATCGCCTACGAGGACTACCTGAAGCGCGTGACCGCGCTGGCCGCGAAGGTGAGGCGCGGCGAGGACGGCGGGGCGCGGCCGGCGACCATCAATACCGCGGCCTTGCGCGCGATCTACGACAATCTCCCTGAGAAGCCGCTGCTTCCGATGCCCGAACCGGAGGCCGACCCGCGCGAGTCCGTCGCGCTGGCCGTTGATCGGGCTGTGCGGAAGGCTCGGAGAGACGCCTGGCGCGGCAACCCGATCAAGCAAACGTACATCAGGCAGGCAATCCACGAGGCACTCGGAGCCTACCGGGCCAGCGCGGCCGCGATCTTCGACATCGTGAAGGGACAGAGTGAGTACTGAATCGCGCGTCCGGACATCCGCCGACGGATCCGCCGGATCGGTCTCGGCTTCCCTGCTGGAGGTTGGCGGCATCTCCGTCGAGGTCGTCCGCAAGGACATCAAGCACCTGCACTTGGGCGTCTACCCCCCGGAAGGACGGGTGCGCGTTGCCGCCCCACTGCGCCTCGACGACGAGGCCGTGCGGCTGGCGGTGATCTCCCGGCTGGCTTGGATTCGGCGGAAGCGCGACGGGTTCCTGAAGCAGGAGCGCCAGTCCCGCCGCGAGTTCGTGTCCGGCGAGAGTCACTACTTCGAGGGGCGGCGCTACCGGCTGGACGTGATCGAATCGTCCGGCGCGGCAGGGATCCGCCTGAGGGGGAACGGTTGGATCGAAATGCGGGTCCGCTCCGCGACCGGTCGCGACGCCCGCGAAGCGATGCTGTACGCTTGGTATCGGGCTGGTCTCCGCGAGCGCTTCCCCGCATGGGCCGCCAAGTGGGAGCCGAGGATCGGCGTGCGGGTGGCCGAGTGGCGCGTCCGCCGCATGAGGACGCGCTGGGGAACCTGCAACCCTGCGGCCCGCCGCGTCTGGCTGAACTCCGAACTGGCTAAGAAGCCGCTCTCCTGCATCGAGTACGTCGTGGTTCACGAGATGGTCCATCTTGTCGAGCCCGCCCACAACGAGCGCTTCCGGGAGATCATGGACCGAGCGATGCCTGACTGGCCTCGGCGCGCCGACGAGTTGAACCGCGCCCACCTCGCCGACGAGGAGTGGAGGTAAGCGCCGAACGGCGACCGAGCGCGGGAAAGCTGTAGGCCGACCAACTCCTCGGGCATGCAACCGCCGTTCGTGAAACCCTTCGGAACGACCGCTCCTCGGGAAGTGCCGCGCGGGGAGGCTCGCCAAGTGCCGGAGGGGGTGTTTTTCCGGCCCGTTGGCGACGGCCTCCTCCGGCTGCTTCACGTTATTGAACATCCTTGAACGCTATCGGACAAAGGGCGTTTTCGGGCGGGTTGACTCGCTGGCGGGCGGGCGTTCAGCGTTCCAGTCATGGACACACCGAAGCAGTTGTTGGACACGCGGATGAACCGTGTTTCTCGGGGACGCGGCCTCACGTCCCCGGCGGACTTCGGGGTCCATGAAACTTGCGATCCGGCCCTCGATATCGGCGCGGATCAGCGTCGGCAGCTTCAGTGCCCGATGGCTGGATTGAAACCAACTGCTGATGGAATCCGTAATGCGCGGCCCTTCGGGTCACCGAAGCGTGAGGGACGGCCCGAGCGAACGAGTCGAAACACCGGAGGAGTCGCAAGTAGTCAGCTTGATCCACCCCAATGCGGAACCGGTGCCCATGCCCAGCGACATGGGCGCTGGCGGGATCGTTCGCCGCTCCGGCTTCTGGAGCGCATGGACGGCCCGGCACCGCTGGCCTTCGTCCGACCGCCAGCCGCACCTCATGAGGTGCGGCTGAACGGGTTCCCCGCAGTGCTCGCGGAGGTGTTCCGCCACCGCGTCGGCGGCTCCGGTCGCCGGGTTCGGGACGCGGCCCCCACGGGGGCGTTTGGCGCGGCTAAGGCCGTGAAGTATCCATCTCACAAGCGGACGCCCGTTTTTCGCGGAGCAACCTGTCTCGCAGCGCCCCTTTGCGACGCTTCCGCTTCGGCGCCCGTTCTTGCCCGGTTCGATCATCCGTGAACGCTCCCCGCCGGGCTGGGCGTCGGGAAGGCCGGGCAGGAGTGCTCGCGCGGCGGCTGTGCCGTCCAAGTGCGGTCCTGCTGCACCAGAGCGTTGGCGAGGACGAGGAGCTTCCGCATCACGGCCGTCAGGGCGACCTTGCGCGGCTTCCCGTTGGCGAGGAGCGCCTCGTACTTCCGCTTGAGGTCGGGATTGTGCTGGATCGCGACCACCGCGGGCATGTAGAGCATTCTGCGGACCCGGTGCCTGCCGCCCTGGATGAAGCTCCGTCCCTTCCAGTTTCCGGACTCCCGGGTGACCGGGGCGAGTCCGGCGAGGCTGGCGGCTCGCGACCGAGTGAGTATTCCCAGTTCCGGGAAGTGGACGATCAGTCCCGCGGCGGTGATGTCGGAGATGCCCGGGATCGAGGTCAGGATCTCGGCCCGGCGCTCCATTTCCTTCTCCTCCCCGATCCGCTGCCGGATCTCGGCATCGATGAGCTTCAGCTGGCGGTCGATCTGCCTCAGCCTCTGCTTGGTGACCCGCTTGCCCACGGGAGTGCGCAAGTTCCTGCCCCGGTTGGTGGTTGCGATCCGATCCCTGACCAGCGCGTCGCGGATCTGCTGGAGCTCGGCAAGGTCGCGCTGCCCCTCCGATTTCGCCTCGGTCGGACGCAAGTCTTCGACAGCGGCCGCCATGGTGGCCAGCATCCGGGCGTCCACCGCGTCGGTCTTGGCGCGCCGCCCGATGGAGCGGGCGAAGGATCGGACTTGGAAGGGGTTGATCGCGTACAGGGGGAGCCCGGCCTTCAGGAGGGCGTCCTCGAAGTCGCGGTGGAAGACTCCGGTGGGTTCGTACGCGACCCGGTCGATCCCGGAGCCGATCCAGGCGATCAGCCTCCGGAAGCCGGCGCTGTCGTTGGGGAATCGGGACGCTCTCCCCTCGGGGGCGGCGAAGGCGTCGAGCCAGTCCTTGGAGATGTCGATCCCGACGGTGCGGAGGATGCTGCTCATGAGTTCTTCCCTTCTCCTGTGCTTGTCATGCGAGCCTCGATGCTCGTGTATCCATTCAGGACATCGGGAAGGACGGTGGCGATCACACTACCCACGGCCCCTTTACGGCCTGCCAGCCTATCGATCCGACCACCGTCCCTGTTGAGCGCCCGCTCCGGCTCGCTACGCTCGCCTCTGCGGGCGCTCAACAGCCCGGGCCTTCCCCGTGACCCGGTCGTGCAAATCACGCGGGAATCTGCATGATTATGGGAGACAAGCAAGCAAGCCAGCCTACCCACCGTGGCCACACTCCGTGTGTCTCCCGGAGGGGCTGGCGGGGGGCTGCGCCCCCTGTGACCCCCGCAACGGAAACGGCGCGCCGTGAGCGCCGGACGCCCCGTTTGGGTGAAGGTCCGCGCCAGCGACGCGGAGCGTGCCGAGTGGCACGCCAAGGCGCGCTCCGCAGGCTTGACGCTGTCGGATCTGGTGCGCCGGTCGCTCGACCGGGCGCGCACCTGGACCGCGCCGCACGCAGAGGTCGAGCGCGAGCGCACCCGGGAGGCGGCGCGCATCGGGAACAACCTGAACCAGATCGCGCGGTGGGCGAGCATGTGCAATCCCGCGCGGATCTGTTTGTGATTATTGAACTTACGAGTTCAGGTGCGGCTATTCCCGCCGAATGATTCCCGCTAATTGGAATCAGGCCCGAACTCGCCGCCGGTTCGCCAGCGCCTGCCTCAGCTGTCCCGCGTCGGCATGCTGATAGCACTGAAGGACGGTCTTGGCCGTTTTCCAGCCTCCGAGTTCGCAGAGGACCTTGAGCGGCTGATCCATGAGATCGGACGCGAACTTCCGCCTCAGCGAGTGCCAGCCTCGGCCCGGCTTCGGTTCCAGTCCCGCCCGCGTCTGGGCTCGCTGCCACCAAAAGCTCGGCAGCGACCGGCCCACGCACCGCGAGGCATCCGTCGGCGCGGGCAGCACCGGCCCATCGCCGGTCCCGGCGCTCATCGCTCGCGCCTCCTCCAAAGCGGCCAACGTCTCTTCGGTCACGGGCGTGACGTGCTCGTATCCCGTCTTCTCGTGCTTCGCGCGCCACCGCACCGCTTCGCCCTCGAAGTCCACATCAGACCACCGGAGCTTTCGGATGGCTCCGATTCGATGCCCGGTTTCGTGCGCGAGCACGAGTGCGACATGGAAGCGCCAATCCACGTCCCGGGACACCTTCAACAACGCCTCGTACTCCTGTTCCGTGAGGACGACCCGGGTGGGGTTCTTCTCGACGGGCTTCTTGAGGCCCTTCAGCGGGTTGGAGTCGAGGAGCAGGCGGCCCCGCTCGTCCCTCGACCTGGCCGCCCAGTTGAGCACGGCCAGCAGGAAGGTCAGGTCGCATGCGATCGTCCGGTTGGACACGGGCCTGCCCGAGTAGCCGATCCTTCCCGCGCGCCGCTCCCGGATGAACCGGTCCCAATCGCGCTGGGAGAGTGTGGACGGGTCTCGGTCCCTGCCGAAGAACTGGAGGAACATCCACATCGCGGTCCTGTCGCTCTGCTGTGTCCCCTCGGCCTTGGCGGGCGTCACCTCTTCGCCGTAGATGTCAAAAAGCCTTCCCAGAGTGAGCGGCTCGGGCTCGGCCTCCTTCTGGCCGTTCAACTCTGGCCCCGCGAAGCCCGCGGCGAATTCGTCCGCCTGCTTCTTGGCTCGGGTCCAGTCACGGTGACCCAGCGACCGGGTGAGCCTTCTGCCGTTGTCGCGCCACTCGATCTGGTACAAGCCGGTCTTGGGATCGGGGAACACCCTCACCCGATTCCGCCCCCATTCGCCGGCGCTGTACGAGCGCCGACTTCGTTTCGTGCGTGCCATCGTTCGATTCCTCTCGATTCGATGGACCGCACGATCTGCGCGAACGAAGTATCGCGGAGATACGGTTTCTCCGCCACTCGCGGCCCCGCCTCGCACCAAGGGGCGCAGCGGGCTGCGGGCGGCCGCCGTCGCCGCTCAGGGGGCTTGCCGCGGCGGTTCCGTCGCGGCCCCGTCTTTTGCGGGGTTTCCGGGGAGCCAGATGTGATGGAATGGACGCCCCCTCCCGACAGCCTCACAATTCACCGATGATGGTCGGTTCGTACTTACCGACCATCTGAGGGAGGAGGCATCCAATGGAGACGGCCAACGTCATCGGGATCGATCTGGCAAAGAACACCTTTCAGGTCCACGGCGCGAAGGCCGATGGATCGGTGGCGTACCGCAAGAAGCTGAGCAGGGCGAGGCTTCTGGGGTTTCTCGCCGCCCGGCCGCGCTGTGTGGTGGCGATGGAGGCGTGCGCCAGCGCCCACTACTGGGGCCGTGAGATCACGGCGCTGGGGCACGAGGTGAAGCTGGTTCCGCCGGTCTACGTGAAACCGTTCGTCAAGCGGCACAAGAACGACGCCGCGGACGCGGAGGCGATCACGGAAGCGGCGCAGCGGCCGACCATGCACCTCGTGGAGGTCAAGACGGAAGAGCAGCAAGCGCGGGCGATGCTCTTTCGGACGCGCGACCTGCTGGTGCGCCAGCGCACGCAGCTCATCAACGCACTGCGGGGGCACCTGGCCGAGTTCGGCGTCGTGGCTCCTCAGGGCCCTGCCCGGATCGGACAGTTGGCCGGGGCTCTCGAAGATGGAGACTTCGGCCTGCCGAAAGCCGTCGTCGAACTGGGCGGGCTGCTGCTCGAACGGATCGACGAGCTCGACGAGAGGATCGATGGACTGAGCGTCGAGCTGCGGGACAGCGCTCGGGAAGACGAGGAGGCGGCGCGGCTGATGACGACCCCGGGAATCGGGCCGGTCACCGCGCTGGCCATCCAAGCCTTCGCGCCACCGATGGAGAGCTTCCGGCGCGGGCGCGACTTCTCGGCGTGGCTCGGCCTCGTGCCCAAGCAGCACACGACCGGGGGCAAGCCGAGGCTGGGCAAGATATCGAAGATGGGTCAGCGCGACCTCAGGCGACTGCTGGTCTCGGGGGCGATGGCCGTCATCCAGAGCGCGGTTCGACGTGGCGGTACGGCGGATCCGTGGCTGGCCAGCATGTTGGAGCGCAAGCCCAGAAAGCTGGTCGCGGTGGCCCTCGCCAACAAGACGGCACGCATCGTATGGGCACTCTCGACGAAGAAGGAGGTCTACCGGGTTCACACCGTAGCTGCCGCCGCCTGAACGGAGCGGCCAACCGAAGCAGCTGTCGGGGACGTGGGCAGAACGGACGAAACAGGTATGGGCAAACGGTCAACGAGACGGGATCGGGAAAACCAGGCAAAAACACAAAGCACCAAGCTTGCAGATGTGATTTGGACTCGGTCCGCGTATCTCCATACAGGCCAGCGGCTTATGACAATGCCGCGCGAACAGGCCGGATAGATGACAGCACCTGACCGCCCGCTCGAACCGGTTCTCCAGAACGCTGGCGTCACGGGGGCGTCCATAGATGTTTTTGTTCTACAAAAACTCTATGGTTGGGGGACCATCCCCCAAACCCCCGCGCCGCTTCGAGAAGCGGACCGTCAGGGCTGGCTCCCGACCCGTAATGGCCGGGAGCCAGCCGACGAAGATTCTCACGATACCGAGGCCCTAACGGCATAGGGAACCTCGAACTCATCGACAACCCATGTGTAGATGCTGCCGTGCTGGACCCAGATCGGGCCTGCTGCCTCGAACGCCAAGCGAACGGATCCTAGGTAGTGCCCGTCCTCCGAGTACCGGTCGTAGAACGCGGGCGCGTCCCTCGGCGTGACTCTCTCAACCCAGAGTCTCCCTTCGTCGTCCACGAAGAGACCCTCGAGAATGGGCTTGATGTCCGGCATCAAAGCAGCGACCTCTTCCGCCTCCCGGCGGAGATCGGGCTTGTCGTCGACAATACTCTCGACGTACGCCGTCCGATCCTCGTCCGTGACCCGTTGGATGGGCAGCCCGGCTTCTATGACCGCGAGCGTATCCCCGCCCTCGCCGGTTCGGACGATCCGGTACGACGCGGTGTGCGCGCGCCAGAATCCACCGGAAGGATTCACCTCGATCAACTCGGCTGCCTCGAAGGGAAACGGTAGGAACCCCCAGCCCGCAGGAGTCGAGTATGCGTATGACCGAAAGCTAGCCTCACCGACGTAGACGGAGTCGGTAGCTCCGCTGGACAGGTCATAGGACTTGTAGTACCGCCGCTCGCTCCACGAACTCAGACCCGGCGGGGGCGGGAAGCCCGGATCGTCGTCTCCATGAGTGGTCGTCCGCCAGTAGCGGCCCCAATTGTCGAAAACGCCGTCCCAGATGGGTCCGAAGCTCATGACGGGATTGACGAACCGGCGGACCTCCGCACCCGTGGGGTCGACTCCAATGATCGTCCACTGTCTGGTGTCGTGAATCCAAAGGAGAGTGTCTCCGGAAAGGAGTATCCCGTTGGCGCTACCGATCTCGCCCGGCCCCTCGCCGCGCCTCACGATCGTCCGGAGGTACTCGCCGCGGGAATCGAAGATGCGGACCTCCGCGGCCTGTTCGTCCAGCACATAGATGGTGCCGTCGCTGGCGGCTTGGATGCCTCGAAGGGCACCGAAGGTCACGTTCGGATCGTCCCCCTCAAGGGATCCGAACCGCACGTCCACGCGCGCTTCGATGACTTGGGGGCCGACCGAGTCGGTAGCTGGGAGGGTAGGGTAGCGGACGAGGACGGTACCGTTCGGAAGTGTCTCGCGAGTCGGGTCGCCGGATGGCGGTTCCGGTTCGCACGAGGTGAGCGTGGTGCCCAGTGCGAGGGCCAGAACGATGGACAGCCGAGGCTCGTGAAGCACGACACCTGACCGAGACATGCCTGACCTTTCTGAACAGAGATTGCAGCGAACGCCCGAATCAATTGGGGCAAGCCGAAGATACGGTTCGCCTCCTCCGACTGCTACGGCCCTCTGCCTCCGCGCCCTGCCTGCGAAGGACCATCTTGGAAGCGGTGTGTGTTTTGGGACGGAAGGTGGGAGCGATAGCTTGAACGCTGTCGGTGACACCTTAAGGGGGAGATCCATACCGTGAGCGAAGGCGGAATCATCGGGCACGCCTACGGGCGGAAGATCCACGCCCGTGAAGTGGTCGCCATCGACGCGGCCGGGGACGGGTTGTGTTGGGTCCGCCTGACCCGATTCGGCGACGATTGGCTCCTGATTCGCTCCGATGCCCGCGACGTGTCGCGCGAGGTGCGGAAGCTCCGCCAGATTCCGGCGGGAGAGCAGTCGGATCGGTTCCCGGAGGTCGGTCCGTGAGCCTGCTCATCTACCTTGCCCTCGGGGCGCTGGCCGTCATCGTCTTCGTCGGACTGTCCACCGACGTGCGGGCGGCCGTGCGCCGCCTGTTCCGTCCCCGCCGTCGCTAGTCCGCGAACCTTCGCCCGCCATCCTGGCCCAAGGACAATGGGGTCAACGTGGAGGACGGCCACGCGGCCGGACTTCCGGCAGACATGGCCATCGCGGAGAACCCGTCGCACCATCCCACCCATGTCGGCGTGGGACCTGCCGGGGGTCGAGGGGGCGGAGCCCCCCGCCAGCCCCTTTGTACCCACAAGGGGTAGGCTGGCTTGACGCCCTTAGCCTGCGTCAAGCCAGCCCGCTTGAACACGTTGCGTGGCTCAAGCCAGAGGGGCGACTGCCCCGCGAAACGCTAATCTGGGACGCTCGGACGCAACCGCGTTAACGCCTGACCCGTACCTCTCGGAGATCGGGAAACGTCGATCCGCCCCGATCCTTGGCCGGTAGTTCTCTCCGACCGCCCCGTCACAGGGGGGTCGAAGCTCCACCAAGGCTCCGCATTCTCAAAGTTGCGGGCCTGTCCGTGCCCGACATGAAGCCAGGTGAAACTGGACAGGGGAGGGAGTGGTGGTGGCGAGTTGGTCGGGGGACAGGGGCTCTAGAGCCACCTTCACTCCGACCGTGTCAACCCCCACAACCGCACGTACTCGATGTCCAAGGCATCGGTCACCTTCGCGAGGATGTAGTCCTCGCCGATCTCGAAGATGGTGAGGCCGTCGGCCGTTTCGACCAAGCCAAGCACACGCCCCTCCCGATCAAAGACTGTCCAGAGTGTACCGTCGTACTCTTCCCCGGGGCGCTCAAACTCGGCTATCCAGAGATGTCCCAGCGCGTCACCAACGGCCGCGGCGAAAGCCGGGAAGGCGTCGACCAACGGCACGTTCGCGGCCACCTCGGCAGCGCGAGCGCGTCGGTCCGCCGGAAGCCCTGCAATATAGCGGCGAAAGCTGGCATTCTGCTCGGCTTGGGTCGGGATACGAGGCTCGTAGTCGCGGCGCACGATCCGTGCGAGGGATCCGTCGCTCCGGTAGGCCTTGATTTCGTAGGCCTCGGTGCGTCCTATTGCCGCCAGATCTCCCCAGACCGTGGTGTGGGTCGTCTGCCCGAAGGGATGCCGCAACGAGCTAAAGTACACCGTATTGCCCTGTGTATAGCTGCCGCCGGAGAAGGTCTGTGGCCCGGGATGCTTTCCCAGTGAGGCGCGTGTGTCGCCGTCGACGGTCCTCAACGCATAGGCGTGATCTTGGTGCCAGAACCCCTCCGTCCGCCAGAACTCGGCATCCCTCGTGAAGAGCGTTCTATCGGGCAGGATACCGACTACAACATCGGGGCTCATCCCGAGTCCCATCATTCCCCTTATGGCCTGAACCCCGCTCGCCACGATCCCGCCAACCTCACTCCGGCTGCGCAGTGAGACGGTCCAGCCGTGATTGCCCTCCAGATCGAAGGCGGAGATCCTGCCCTGCTCGGGGTCGTCCGCGATCAATGAATCCGTGCCCCACGGCCGAACCCGGTTCAGGTCCGAAAACTCCCCCGGCCCTTCGCCCTCACCACCCCATGAAGCCAGGTATTGGCCTGCCGCGTCGAACACCAGCAGCTCCATGGAGCCCCCATTCGCAACCACGATCCTGCCGTCGGCGAGCCGGGTCGCATCCTCAACCCCGTGGAGTTGAAAGTCCAGCGTGGCTTCCGCAGTGCCTATCGAGACCAAAGGTTCGGTGCCCACCGTCCATCCCAGCCTTGAATCAGGTGAGGGACGTGGGTTTTCGACGATGCTGATTCCGGCGCTGTCACGGACGCCGTACTGGGGAACGTCGCCGAACGGCGTCGGGTCTGGCCCCCGGTCGCCACATGACGCGAGAATCCCACTACCAACCATGGCAGTCCCGATGACAACTGCGGCGAGCCGCCGTCGATCACGGGCCAAGCGGGAAGGCGAAAAGGACTGCATGACGGAATGTACCCTCGTCGAGGGCACGGCAGCAATGCGGAATGGAACGGACGCAGGAGCGTGGCCCAGTACGCGGCTTCCACCTTTGGTCAGTACCACATGCGCCAAGACGGTGGCCCGGACATGCCTCGCACAGCCTGTGGGCGGACGGTGAGGTTTGTGTATGGCATGACGAGATCCTGCCTCGGGAGCAGGCTGTCTTCGTGTCCTGCTTCAGGCACACGGTCGGCATCTTGCCCGGCTACGAGATTGATGTCGTGGTGAGCGGCTACCGGACGCGGGAGGACTTCGAGCACGTCAAACTGCGGGAGGTGCACGTCAGAGTTCCCTGAGTAGGAAGGAAGCAGGGCTCACCAGCTTCCGGAATTCCGCGAAACACCTTATGCCCATATGGATTTGTTGCCGGGGTAACCGCACGGGAGTCCCGCCATTCAGGTTCGGTTTTCCCGCTTTCGCGGCACGGTCCAGCAGCGTCCAGTACAACGACAGGAAACGCAGATCGTGCGGCCCAGTAAGTAGTTAGCCGATTTCCTGCCGGGATTCAGACCTCAGGCGATCCGCTGGGCGAATACCCATAAGGGGGCGGCCGAGGCCGTCGAGGTCCTCGCCCGCCTCGTCGCCATCGAGCGGGCGCTTACCGCGCTGGCCCGCTTCGAGAGCCCGGACCGCGACGATGCACCTTAAGTTTCTCGCGCACGGGACCGGGTCGGCACGGGCCGCGGCCAAGTACCTCCTCGGGGAGCAGGACGCAGCCGGGAAGCCGCGCGAGGGCGTCGAGGTGCTGCGGGGCAACCCCGACATGGTCGCCGCGGTGTCCGACTCGCTCGGCTTCGAGCACAAGTACACGTCCGGCGTGATCGCCTGGGCACCGGACGACCATCCCACCGACGAGCAGATCGAGCGCGTCCTCGAAGACTTCGAGAAGACGGCTTGGGCGGGGCTGGAGCCCGACCGCTACGCGTGGGCGGCGGTGCTGCACCGCGAGGAGGGCGGCGGTGCCCATGTCCATGTCCTCGCCGCGCGGTGCGACTTGGAGACCGGTCGAAGCCTGAACATTGCCCCTCCGGGCTGGCAGCGGACGTTCGATCCGCTCCGGGACGCCTTCAACCACGAACACGGCTGGGGCCGTCCCGACGATCCGGCCAGAGCCAGAGTGCAGCAGCCCGGACACCGCGCCTACATCGAGGCGGCCCAGCTGCGGACGGGGCTCCGGCTCGAAGCATCCCCGCGCGACCTGATCCGGGACTACCTGATCCAGCGCGTCGAGCACGGCATGGTGAGCAACCGCCACGATGTCGTCTCCGCGCTGCGGGAGGCGGGCCTCGAAGTGCCGCGCCAGGGCAAGGACTACCGTGCGCCGTGGAAAGGCGCGTTTTCCTAGTGGGTGCGAATCCCACCCGGCAACTGTCGCTCCGGCTGGTAGCGGCCAGGGCGGTTCATGGAGGCAACGACATGGGCTGAAGCACTCTGGAGAGAAGGGCCGCCATGGGCGGCTCAGCGACCATGCAGGCCGGAACGCGAGTGAACGCCGAGCAGGCCCCGAAACGCCTAATGCGGAAGCCGACCCTTCGGTAGTCAGGGGAAGGCCGACGGCTGGCCGGGAAGAGAGCGACAAGCGCACTGGCCGGTTTCCGCCGGGGTAATGGCGCTGGCATGCATGGAAGATGGAAAGCGCAGCAACACGGGAAGCCCTGCCGGTGCCGAGCACGCGGCAACCGGAACCCCGCGAGGGGCAGGCCGGGCCGGCAGGGTGGCGGATGGGTCCGCAGTACCGGAGACGCGGGGTAATGCCCGCCGAGGGAAGGGACCCTGAGTCGGGAGCGGTACGGAACGGAGGCAGGGACATGACCACTGGCGGGAGCCTAACAGGGTCGGCGAGCGTTCGGAAACTCCAGACCGTGCTACATGCGAAAGCGAAGGAAGAACCTGGACGGCGCTTCCACGCCCTTGCCGACAAGGTATGGCGGGAGGACTTCCTGCTGACGGCATGGGAGATGGTCCGGCGCAACGGCGGAGCGGCTGGAGTCGATGGTGTGACGGTCGCGGATGTCGAAGCGTACGGAGTGGAGCGCTGGATCGGGGAACTGTCGCGGGAACTGAGGGAGGGCGCCTACAAGCCGAGTGCGGTGAGACAGGTGCTGATCCCGAAGAAACAACCGGGGAAGTTCCGTCCGTTGGGCATCCCATGCCTGAGGGACCGGGTTGCGCAGACGTCGGCCATGTTGGTGCTTGGGCCGATCTTCGAGGCGGACCTGGAGCCGGAACAGTACGGATACCGGCCGGGACGGAGCGCCAAGGACGCGGTCGAGCGGATACACCGCTTGGTGAACCATGGCCGCAACGAAGTGGTCGATGCGGACCTCTCCAACTACTTCGGTGAGATACCGCACGCCGAGTTGATGAAGAGCATCGCGCGGCGCGTGAGCGACGGGCGGATGCTTGGACTCGTCAAGGCGTGGCTGGAAATGCCGGTGGTGGAGCAGGACGGGGAGGGAGGCACTCGCCGCACGAACCGGGCGCGAAGAGAACGGAAGGGAACCCCGCAAGGGGCTCCGATCTCGCCGCTGCTGAGCAACATCTACATGCGGCGGTTCATCCTTGGCTGGAAGGTGCTGGGCTACGCCCGGCGATTCGGCGCGGAGATCGTGAACTATGCGGACGACTTCTGTGTGCTCGGCAAGGCCCCGGCGGCGGAGATGCTGGCGGCGGTCAACCGGCTCATGGACAGGCTGAAGCTGCCGGTCAACGCGCGGAAGACCCGATGCCTCCGATGCCCCGAGGAGCCCATCGAGTTCCTCGGGTACCGCATCGGCTGGAACTATCGCCCAATGGACGGAAGCCGGTACATCGGGACCCGGCCCAGCAAGGCGAGCGTTCAAAGCATCTGCCGCAGGATCAGCGAGCAAACGGACCGGGTGTACGTGGGACGGTCCGCCGAGGAAGTCGTAGAGCGTCTCAACCGGCTGATGTCCGGATGGGCGAACTACTTCGACCTCGGGCAGGTCAGCCCGGCCTACAAGGCTGTGGACAGGCACGCGACCCGGCGGCTGCGACAGTGGTTCCGGCGGAAACACAAGGGACGGTCGAGAAGCTACGTGCGCTTCCCCGACGAATGGCTGCGGGACCACTGCGGCCTGACGTGTCTTGGGCCAACGACCGGAGACCTTCCGTGGGCGAACGCATGATCCCGGCTGAGAGCCGGATGCGGGAAATCCGCACGTCCGGTTCGACGAGCGGGGGAGTGGAAACGGACCGCATGGGAGCCGGACTGAGCACCAAGCGAAAGCGCGGACAAGAAGCACCGGACCCTACCCGGCACCGCGCCACCCCCCGACTCCACTGACCGCGATGGACCCCGAGACCGGGGACCGCTGGCGTCTCAAGGGAGAACTGTATGGAGAGAACTTCGACCGCGAACGACTTGAGCGACCGGCTGCGGAAGCGGCTGGAGAGCGAACGCAGGGAGATCGAGGAATTGACCGCGAGCGAGCTAAAGCGGCTCGCCGAGAACTCGCGGCGCGCCGCGAGGAACGCGCTCGGTACAATCGAGCGCGATACGGAGGTGGCGGTCGGGAACGTGCGCGAGTTGCTGGCCAAGGCGTGGCTCCGGCCCCCGATCGTCGGCCTGAGCCTCTGGCTCGGTTTCTTCGGCGGAAGCTGGGCGACGATGCGCTGGTTGGCGTCGAGCATTCGGGACCGGATCGAGACGCTCGCCGAACTGGACTACGACATCCAAGACGCGCGGGAGACGCTCGCGCAAATGGAGGTGGACACCTGGGGGGTCGCGCTGCTGGAGATCGAGGGAGAGCGGGTCGTGGTACTGCCAGCGGGGACGCTGGACAACACGGACTGGACGTGGCGCGATCGGCCTGCCGTGAAGCTATCGAACAGGTGAAGGAGGTCTATGACCGCATTAGAGGAGCAGTTGTCGAGGGCCTTGCGGAGGTTGTCCGAGCAGTACGAGCAGGAACAGCGGCGGCACTCCGCGCAGATCGAAGCCTTGCACGAGTACGCCGAAGTGTTGCGAGAATACGTCGAAGCCTTGAGGCAGCACGCCGAGCGGCAGAGCGGGGAGAACGAAGTCTTGCAGCGGCGAATCGAGCGGCTCGACGGGCAAGTGACACGCTTGGCCGAGTACTATGGGACATCCACCGCCGCGAGACCGAGCGGACGCGGCTGGTGATACGGCCGCCGACGCCCGGGCCGGACCGCGATGCGGGGCCGAGCCGCTGATGGTCGCGTTCGCAAACCGGGGCCGTGAGTCTGGCGCGGGCGCACTCTCTCCGCGAGCTTCCGGGAAGGCGGATCGTGCAGTCCATCGAATCGAGAGGAATCGAACGATGGCACGCACGAAACGAGACCGGCGCTGCTACAGCGCCGGTGAATGGGGCCGGAACCGGGTGAGGGTGTTCCCCGACCCGAAGACCGGACTCTTCCAGATTGAATGGCGCGAGAACGGACGCAGGCTCACGCGGTCGCTCAAGCACCGCGATTGGGTTCGCGCGAAGCGGCAGGCCGACGAGGCCGCCGCGGGCTTCGCGGTTCACGAGCCCAACGGCAAGGCCGAGGCCGAGCCCAAGCCGCTCACTCTGGGTACGCTCTTTGACATCTACGGTGAGGAGGTGACGCCCACCAAGGGCAAGCGCACCCAAACGCGGGACCGGTACTCGACCGAGATGTTCCTCGGGTTCTTCGGACGGGACCGCGACCCGGCGACTCTCTCGCAGCGCGACTGGGACCGGTTCATCCGGGAGCGGCGCGCGGGCAGGGTCGGGCCGTCGGGCCAGCCGGTGCGCAACCGGACGATCGAATGGGACCTGACGTTCCTCATGGCCGTTCTCAACTGGGCCGCGAGGTCGCGGGACGACCAAGGGCGCCTGCTCCTCGACAGGAACCCGCTGAAGGGCTTGAGGAAGCCCACGGCGAAGAATCCCGCAAGGGTTCTCCTGACCGAGGAGGAATACCGGGCGATGCTCGGGGTGTCGCGGCAGGTCAACTGGCGATTCCATGTCGCCCTCGTGCTCGCGCACGAGACCGGTCACCGAATCGGTGCCATCCGCCAGCTTCGGTGGAGTGACATCGACTTCGAGGGAAGGACCATCCGGTGGAGAGCCAAGCACGAGAAGACGGGATACGAGCACGTCACGCCGATGACGGACGAGGCGGTTGCCGCCTTGGAGGAGGCGCGGCGGATGACCACCGGCGCGGGAGACGCTCCGGTGATGCCCGCCGGGACGGACCCTTCCCGGTGCATGGACAGGGCCTGGGCGTACCAGTTCTGGTGCAGGGCGCAGACGCGGGCGGGTTTGGAGCCCAAGCGCGGAAGGGGCTGGCACTCGCTTCGGCGGAAGTTCGCCTCGGACTTGATGGACCTTCCCCTCAAGGTCTTGTGCCAGCTTGGCGGCTGGAAGAACGCCCACACGGTTCTGCGCTGCTACCAGAGAGCCGACGAGGGACAACTGAGGGAGGCGCTGGAGAGCCGCCGCAGGGTTCAGGTCTGAGAATCCCGATCAGCGGGAATCAAACAGCGGGAACCGGCTCAACGAAGCCCGTAAACGACACGGGTACAATCAGATACGAATCTGATGGTGTCTGCTGGTAACACTGGAGAACGGTCTTGGCCGTCTTCCAGCCGCCCAGCTCGCAGAGCACCTTCAGCGGCTGGTCCATGAGGTCGGAGGCGAACTTGCGCCTCAGCGAGTGCCAGCCGCGCCCGCGCTTGGGCTCCAGTCCCGCGAGCCGTTCGGCCCTGTCCCACCAACCTCGGGCCACCCAAGCGGCCACGCTCGACGAGGGGTCCTTCGGCGAGGGCAGGACTGGTGCGTCGCCCGTCGCCGGGTTCCGCCGCCGCGCCTCCTCCAAGGCGGCGACCGCCTCGGGGGTGACGGGCGTGGTGTGCTCGTATCCGGTCTTCTCGTGCTCGCTGCGCCACCGGATGGTTTCGCCGTCGAGGTCGATGTCGTCCCACCGGAGCTTGCGGACGGCTCCGATTCGGTGTCCCGTTTCGTGCGCGAGCACGAGCGCGACGCGGAACCGCCAGTCCACGTTGCGGGACACCCCGAGAAGCGCCCGGTACTCGTCCTCGGTGAGAACGATCCGGGTGGGGTTCTTCTCCATGGGCGTCCTCAAGCCCCTGAGCGGGTTCGACTCGATCAGCAGCCGGCCCCGCTCGTCCCTCGACCTGGAGGCCCAGTTGAAGACCGCGATCAGGAACCTCAGGTCGTATTCGACCATGCGGTCCGACACGGGCTTTCCGCTCGGTCCGACCCTTCCGGCCCGGCGCGCCCGGATGAACCGGTCCCAGTCCCTCTGGGAGAGCGTTGCCGGGTCGCGGTTCCTTCCCAGGAACCCGAGGAACATCCTCATCGCGGTCCGGTCATGCTGCCGCGAGTGCCGGGTCTTGGTCGGGGTTACCTCTTCACCGTAGATGTCAAAGAGCGTCTCCAGCGTGAGCGGCCCGGGCTCGGGCTCCTGCTTGGCGTTGGGCTCCGGCTTCGCGAACCCGGCGGCGGCCTCGTCGGCCTGCCGCTTCGCGCGCCTCCAGTCGCGGTGTTTGAGCGACCGGGTGAGCCTGCGCCCGTTTTCTCGCCACTCTATCTGGTAGAGGCCGGTCTTCGGATCAGGGAACACCCTCACCCGGTTGCGGCCCCATTCTCCGGCGCTGTAGGAGCGCCGGTCACGTTTCGTGCGTGCCATCTTCCATTCCTCTCTGGATGATGGACTGCACGATCTGCCTGTTGGAAAGCTCGCGGCGCGGGGCGTCCCGCACCAGTGGCACGGCGGGTGGCGTCGCCTTCCGGGGCAGGTGGATGCGTGCGATCCTGGGCGCGTTGAGCCTCCCGGCGTTGGGGATCTTGCCGTCGCGCACGAGGCGGCCCAGATGTTCCCTTGAGTAGCCGCTCTCACGGGCGGCCTCGACGAGCGACAGCGTGGTCTCGTCGCGGTCGCGGATCGTGGTTTCGAGGTCTTCGGCGCAAAGGTCCAGCACGAGAGCCGCGGTCTCGCTCCCGTACCGCCGGAGCGCCTCGGCTTTCCCGCGCCAGTCGGCGGGCAGGCCCTCGACGGATGCGGGCTTGGTCTTCCGTCCGCGCTTCCGGGTCATTTCCAGTCTCCTTCGTCGTCCTGTCGCAGCGAGTCCGCGAGGCCGGCATCCCCTTCGCCGCGCCGCACGGACCGTTCGGCGAGATCGACGCGGCGTCCGAGGTCCGCTAATCCCGTGGTGCGGGCGATGGCGTAGATCGCGGCCGCGACGGCGGCGAGGACAAGCGCGATGTGGAGCGCGAGCGCGACTCCGTGCTCCGCGAGGATCGCGGGCCAATGGGGCGCGAGGTATTCGAGGCGGGCACCGCCGATGAGGAATGCCGAGCCCGCAAGTGCGGAGGTGAGTCCGGCGCTGATCTTCCATGGCTGCATCGTGGTTCTTCCTTCCGGGTCAGAGTTCGACGGACGCGGGATTGCGGTCTGCGGGACCCTTGAGCCAAGAGCCGCCTTCGCCGTCTCCAAGCCCGAGGCCGCGCAGCAGCCCCGCCGCGGCGGGGCCGTCGGCGTGGAGCCGGAACCCGGCGGCGGCCTTGGCCCGGACGGCGGGTTCGCGGTAGTTGCCGGAGACGGCCTCGATGTTGACGCGCCCGGTTCGTCCTTCGGCGTCCTCGTACTCGATCTGCGCGTCCGGGTAGAGCACTTGGTCCCCGTCGTCGGTCGGGAGACCGAGTTCCCGGGCGATCCGGTGCCGCTCGGCGTCGGCGGCCTGTTTGCCGTCCTTGAGCCGCGCCGCCTCGCTCCGGCGCGCGACGCTGCTCTTGAGTTCGCCCCCGAGCCTGATCCGATTCACCGTGGCGCCCCGCTCCCGCAGCCGTTTCCGCTCCTTCCGGCAGGCGCGGTAGACGGCGGCCTCGTGCGCCGCCTCGCAGGACCGGATGCGCGTGAACCGGATCTTCTGGCCGGGGTCCATCCCTCGTTCGACAGCCAGTTCACGCGCCTCGGCCACGCCCTTGCGGGTGAGGGTCAGCACCTTGAACGGGTTTCCCCTGGGTCCGGTGGCCCGGTGCTCCTTGACCCATCCCTTGCGGATCCATGTGTTGACGGCCCGCCGGGTGGTGTGGGGGTGGCCTCCGAAGCGGACCTCCGCGAGGTCGCGGTAGGAGACCGCGCCGAAGACGCCGATGTCGGTCAGCGCCCCGGCGCAGCGTTCGGGGAAGGAGATGGACCCGCGCGCCCGTCTCGCGGCGTGTTCTCGGCGATGGCCGTCCCGCATCGGAAAGCGATTGCGGCTGGGTGGCGCGGCGGAACGGGGGTCCGGTTCGGCCGTGCGGCCGAACATCTCTCTCCCTCTCACGGATCAGCGGCTCGGCCCGAAGCCGCGCTCGGGGACCGGGATCCTCGGCACGGGAACGACGATCCTCTGCGGTCCCTGCGCGGGCGTCCTGACGGCCGCGACGGCAACGGGGTCGCGTTCGGCCAGGCGCTCGCGGTGCCGGTCGAGCACGAAGTCGGAGATCCTCTGCGCGTCCGCGGCGGCGCGCCGGATCTCGCGCGGGTCCTCCTCAAGCGCCTGGATCCAGCCCTCGACGTAGGCCGCGCCACGCGCCGGGTCGTGGCCGACGCCCACGCGCTCGCCGGTCATCATCGCGCTGATCTCGGCCCGCAGCTCCTCGCGGGCGTACTCCGGCGAGCCGAACCCGTTGTTGATCCCTTCGATGAGGGTGTCGCGCTTCATCCGGCTCTCGTGGCCGGTGCTGTGGCCCAGCTCGTGGAGCGCGGTCTGGTAGTAGTGGTTCGCCGACGGGAACTGCCCGCGCTCGGGCAGCACGATCTCGTCGCGCTTCATGTGGTAGTAGGCGCGGTCGCCCTGGACGTGGCGGACCGGCACGCCGACATCCTCCATGACGCGCTCGGCCTCCTGATGCACCTTCCAGAGCGGCTCGGGCGTCGGGTTCGAACGCTCGGGCAGCCCGTCGGCCTGCTCGGCGTTGAACACCGTGTACTGGCGCACGAACGGCGCCTTGAGCTTCTCGTAGCGGTAGACCTTCTTGCCCTCGGCGTCGCGCCTGGGCCGCCCCTGCTCGTCGGTGACGGCGATCCGCCTCCTGTCCTGGAAGGAGAGGATGCGGGTGCCGCGCTCGCCCTTCCTGACCTGTCCGCCCCGGGTCTGGATCTGGCGGTAGGTGCCCCAGCGCACGTCGCCGTAGCCCTGCTCCTGCTGGACGGAGGCGAGATGGAGGCTGTTGCCGCCCCGGTAGGAGCGGTCGGTGTCCACGTTCATGGGCATCACGCGCTCGCCCGGCGCCCACGGCTTCTGCCACGGCGCGGTGCCCTGCCGGATCTGCTCGATGATCGCGTCGGCGAACTTTCGGTGGTATTCGTCGTGGTTCATGCGTCCACCTCCTCGCCGGCGGCGCCGTGCGGATCGTCCCAGGCGGCGACGATCTCGTCCTCGCTCCCCACGTTCTCGGGGAAGAGGCCGTACTCCTCGGCCAGGAAGGCGTCGACTTCGAGCGTGTCGCCGCTGTCGCGCGCGAGTTCGCGGTCGAAGTCCTCGAACGTCTCGACGCGGATGGTCCCGTCGATGCCTCTCATGCGTTCACCTCCTTCGGTGGTTGGGTGGTCCATCTGGGTTCCGTGATCCAGCGGCCGGTGGCCGCGTCGTAGCCGCGCACTTCGAGCGCCTCCTCGACGAACCGGCGCCCGTCGCGGCGGGTCACGTGCAGGACGAGCGCGATGCCGTCCACGACGCCCCGGCAGGTGACCTCCCAGGGCAGCGCATCTCCCGCCTGCATCGCGCAGCTCGCGAGACGCGAGAGCGCGGACTTGGCGTTGTTGGCGTGGATGGTGGTGAGCGAGCCGCCGTGCCCCGTGTTGAGGGCTTGCAAGAGGTCTGCGGCCTCGCCGCCCCGGACCTCGCCGACGACGATGTGGTCGGGTCGGTGGCGGAGCGCGTGGCGCACGAGATCCCGGATCGAGACGGGCGTCTCGTGGGTGGCCCCGGCCTCGAACCGGAGGCAGTTCGCCCGGTCGATCCGGAGTTCCAGCGTGTCCTCGATGGCGACGATCCGTTCGTCTTCGGGCAGGAGTTCGATCAGCGCGTTCAGTAGCGTGGTCTTGCCCGATCCCGTGCCCCCGGAGACGAGGACGTTGCGGCGGGCGAGCAGGGTCGTCCGGGCGGCATGAAGCGCCTCTTCAGGCAGCGAGCCCATGCGCACAAGGTCTTCGGCCGTGAACGCCCGGCCCCCGAACCGGCGTATGGTGATGGCGACCTCGGGCGCGGCGGGCGGCGTGCAGATGGCGACCCGCGATCCGTCCTCCAGCCGAGCGTCGAGGACGGGCCTCGCGGCGGGATCGAGCCCGAGGGGGCGGGCGATGTGGATCGCCGCGCGATGGAGCCAGGCGGCGGTGAGGGCCGGGGCCTCGTGGAGCTCAAGCTTCCCGGATCGCTCCACCCAGACGTTGCCGGGTCCGTTGACCATGATCTCGGAGACTTGCGCGTCTTCGAGCAGGGATTCCAGACCCGGAAGGAACGGGACGAGGTGGCCGACGCCGCTGGCGCGTTTCATATCCGCCCCTCCTTGCGGAGCCGCCAGTAGCCCACGTCCCGCGGCAGGTAGTGGGGCTTGAGGTAGACGCGCCGTGCCGGGAGCGACTTGACGCCGTCATAGGGGAGGCAGACCGCCTGGTAGTTGGCGAGCAGCGCGAACTCGCGGGGCGTGAACACCGGCTCGCGGGAGCGGCGGAACGACTTGCTCGCGCCGATGGTGCCGCGTCCGCCTCCGGCGCGCCCGGACAGGAGAGAGAACTCGGGCCTGCCCGTGGTCTCGCTGAACGTGTACGAGGGCTGCGTCTTCATGACGGAACCGCACATCTCGGACGCGATCTTGGCCGACGACTCGTCGGAGAGCGACAGGAAGATCCGGGTACGGAGCGTCTGGACGAGCGTCCGCCACGCCTCGCCCGAGGGAAGCACCGAGCGGAGCGACGAGAGCGACTGGGTGGCGACGATGGGGATGCAGCGGCACTGCCGCGTGAGCGCGAACGCCTTCTCGTCGCCCGAGGGGTCGTCCTGCCCTACCGTGGCGAACGCTTGATACTCGTCACAGATGAACACGGCGGGCCGCATGTAGCGGCCGGGGCGGCGGGCCGCCTCGGCGGGTCTTCGGAGCAGCGCCTGCATCCACGCGTTCTTGAGCAGCACGCCGATGGCGCGTGCCAAGGCCGGGTTCGCCCCGGCTGGCATGTTGAGCGCCAGCACCCTGCCGCCCTCGATCAACTCGGCGAGCGGCGGCAGCCTCCGGCGGAGACCCGGCATGGCCGGGACTTCCGGGGGTCTCTCCCCGTCGTCGCCGTCCGACCGCCTGGACGGGGCATCGTCGTTTGGCGGGGGCGGGCAGAACACGCCCGCGACCTCGGGCTGGTCGAAGAGCGAGAGGAAGACGCTGATCCCCTCGACGATCGAGGTGCGGAGCTTCGCGTCGAGCTTCATCCAGTCCTTCAGATACCACCTCGCCACGGCCTCGACCCGCTCGGCGAACTCGCTCCCCGCGCCGCCCCCAGCCGCCTCCCTCCTGCATTTGACCTTCAGCTTCTTGAGCCGCTTCCCGAGTTCCGGGTCGAACCGGGACGCCATGTTCCCGGTGCCGGGCACCCGCTCCCACGCCCACTTCTTGAGCGCTTCGGAATGCGCGACCATGTCCTTGCGGGAGATGACCGCCCTGACCGGGCGCAACTCGTCCGCCAGCTTCTGCGCCTCGCGGATCCTGTCCACCAACAGGTCCGCGTCCACGGTGCAGCGATACACGTCCTGAAGCGTGACCCAGCCGCCGGGCAGGAGCCGGTGAAGCTCGACGATCCAACGGACTAGGTTCGTGTATGCCTGCTGCCAAAACGGCTCTCTGCTCTTGCCGAAGAGCTGGTTGATCAGCGAGGCCACGCCGTAGGCGAGCGAGTAGGAGTCCAAGAGCGGATCGTCGAGCGGGTTCCACTGGAGCGAGCCGCCGAGCCCGATTTCGAGGTAGTCGTCCCCGCGCCCGGCGTCGTCGAGGATCTGCCGCACCTGATAACAGAAGTCGCCCTTGACTTCGAGCACGAGCGCGCCCGCCCTGCGGCGGGGGTCGTCCGCCTGCCAGGAGAAAAGCTGGCGGGCGAACGGGTACATGCAGGCCGTGGTCTTGCCGGTGCCGACGGCCCCGACGACGAGCACGCCGGTGTAGAGGCCCTTCTCCGGAATGACGAGCCAGGAGGGCCGCTCGCTCTCGCGCGGCACGACCGGGTGATGCTGTTCGCCGACGACGAGAGCGGGCGCGTCGTCGCCGGGCGAGGTCGGCCACTTGGGCAGCCTGCCCCGGCGGACGATCCGCACGAGCGGTTGGAACCAGACCCTCCAGACCGAAAGGCAAAGGCTCCCGGCGAGCACGACGGCGACGGCGGGCCAAGCATGGTACCAGAAGCGGACGGCGGCGTGCAGGCCCGGATCGTGCCACGCGATCAGGTCGAGGTAGGGGTTCGCGCCCGGAGGCGGGAACGGCGCCTTGAGCGCCTGTCCGCCGACCGCGCCGACGGCGGCCCCGATGACGGCGAGGGTACTCGACTTCATCGCTTCAACACCCTTCCTGGAAGGATCGCTGGCCCGGAGCGACCTCCCGCGGAGGGTTGGGATGGCGTGCACATCCCAACCCTCCGCCGTGGCACGCCAAGCGTCCACGGTGGGGGGTCGCTCCGGCCACGGCCGCCGGCTCCCGCGTGCCGCCACCGCTCGCCCGGCATGGGCGCAAGGCCAAGCCGTCCAGCGACATGCGGAACCGGCGGCCTGTCCGCCCAAGGCGCGATTCCGTGTCCACCCAACCTCGATGTCGCGTGGACACGCGCCCTACGGCCCCAAGACCTCGGAATCCGGCGGTCAAGAGACGCCTCCGCGAAGCCGTCTAGAACGCCATGCCGTGAAGCCGGAGATCGCCGTTCCGGGGCAGGCGGACCGGACCTGCTTCTTCAGTTCGGCGATCCTCAACAAGCAGCTCTGGAAGCCGCCGAGCCTCTCGACCTCCGCGTCGTCCATGCCGAGGATCGCCTGTTCGATCCGCGCGATCTCGCGGCGGGCCGGATCGGCGGCATTCGCCTCGGCGGCGGCTTCAACCCAGTGCCCGAGCACCTTCCGGGCACGCGCGGCTTCCCGCGTGGTGCGGACGACGGCGGCCACCTCGACGGCCAGTCCCAGGCGCAGGAGTGCCCGCCAGAGTGCCCGGTGCGCCGCGCCCCACGAGCGGAGCGCCGTCGCGGTGTCGTGGCCGGGATCGGCGTAGACGAACAGTGCGCGGCGCTCGTCCAGCGCGACGGGCAGCTTGACCGGGAAGTAGCGGCGGGTCTCGCGGGCGGCTCTGCCGTATACCCTGACGGGCAACACGGCGCGCTCGATCCCGAGCGCCTCGAACGCCCCGACCTTCTCGGGCTCCGTCGGGAGCCATGGGAGACCTGGGTGCTCGATCACGTAGTCGAGCGAGAGCAAACGGCGGAGGAGGACCTCTTCGGACGCGGTTTTCCGGTGCCGGATGTGCTCGGCCCCGAGCGCCCGGTAGACCGGCCGCGAGAAGATCCGGCAGATCCTCCGGCCGTGCAGCAACTCTTCCACTGCCAACTTCTGCGCCGTGATGATCAGAACGAAACGGCGGGCCGTGCGGTTGTGCGTCCGGAGCCACGCCGCCAGTTGGTCGCGGGTGAACACGCCGCTGTGGAGGCACGCCAGCGCGATCCACTCGGCCTTGCGGCCCGTCCAGCCGAACGCCTCCAGCGCCTTGTCGCGTCCCTTCAGGTGCGCGATCATCGCTCGTCTCCCGTCACGAGCGCCCGGTCTGCCCGCATGTAGGTGACGAGGAGCCCCATCGGGTTGTGGACGACCAGCTCGGGCGGGATCGAGTCCAGGAACTCGAACCGGAGCGTGAGCGACCAGCGCTCGCGCCGCAGCTCCTGCTCGCCCCTCAGATGCACGAGGTCGAAGTCCGCAGTCGCGCCGTGCGGCGGCTCGGGCGCGGGGTGGATGCGGAGCACGACCTGCTCGACCTCGGTCTCGGTGTCGGCCGTCCCCGCCGCGACGCTCGCGACCTCCGCGCCGTCTCTCTGGAACGCCGCGTTCGCCAGGTCCGTCGAGAGGAACCGGAGGCTCCGGGTCCATTGCTCCTGCGCCGTCGCCCGCCGCCGCGAGTGGAAGTCTTGGACGAACCGGTTCAGGAAGTATTTCGTCGTCGGATCGAGCGGGTCCGCCTGCGCGGTCGCGGCCTCGTAGGCCAGCGCCTCGGCGCGGCCCACCTCGTCCACCCGGACTACGATGGGCTTGGGCGGCTCCGCGCCTGCAATGCGCAGCAGCACGAAGACGCCGAGCACGATGCTTGCCGAAAGGAAGATCAGGATCGTCCTGAGCTTCCGGTTCGCCTGCACCGCCTCGCCCCAGATCTCGGCGTACTCGCGGCCCGTGTCACGGTCTCGTTTCATCATCGGCTTCTCCTTCGGACTCAGACGGGGGGCTTGGCGGGAGCGGCGGCCTTGCTCGCTCCCTGCATGACGAGCGCGACGAACCCGGACCCGGCGGAGCCGGAGCCGGACACGAGCATCGAGGCGAGCTCGCCGACCTTGAGCCCGGCCATGAGGCCGGAGACGACGAGCGGCATCAGCACGACGGCCCAGAGCCACAGCTCGAACGGGTCCGCCGTTCCGGTGCCCATCAAGGCATCGGCGTAGGTCGTGATGTAGCCCATGCCGACGCCCATGAAGACCCTGAGCACGGCCCCGGCCACGACGCCGTAGAGCGTGTAGACCATCAGCGTCCGGAACCATCCCCAGAACAGGAACGAGAGCGGCTCGAAGAGCAGGAACGCGATGAACACGGGACCGAGCAGGATCGCGATGGCGATCGCGACCTGCGCCCAGATCACCTGCGCGTAGGTCACGCAGAACAGCGCCAGCAGGCAGACCACGAGCGAGGCGCCCATCACGAGCGTGATGAGCGAGGAGAAGATCACGGTCGTTCCCGCCGTCACGATCGAGAGCAGGTTGCCCGTGGACCACGCCGCTCCCAGGTGCGCGCTGTACGCCTGCACGAGCGCAGCCATCTCGGTGTACCCGGCGGACACCACGTCGGAGAGGAACAGGTTCTGGAGCCAGATCCCGCCTCCCGCGACCATGGCCGGGAACGTGAGCCCCACACCGGGAATCGGGACGACGTAGTAGTGGAGCAGCGTGCGGGGGATCGCGATGCCGATCACGAGCTTGACGATCTCCCACGGCTGGAACGTGCCGCTGAACGCGATCTTGAGTCCGGTCCAGGCGACCATCACGGCGGCGAGCCCGCCCCAGAGCTGGAGACCCAGCGTGTGAACGTCGGGCGCGGCTCCGCCGACGACGTTGTCGAGCACCACGTCCAGGAAGCCCTTGAAGTCCTGAAGCTGATCCGGCGGGATCTGGGCCGGGACGTTCGGGTCGATGGACTGCGGGGGCAGTTGCATGGCCGTCGCGCCCCTACCGGTAGAACGAGGGGACGCGGAACAGGAGCCCGTCGCGAAGCGCGGCCCGGTTCAGCGAGGCCGCGTTCCGCATCGTCCCGGCGAGCGCGTTCGCCCGCGCACGGCCGTCGTGCCAGCGGCCCAGCCATTCGAGGTGGGCGAGTTCCGCCTGCCGCGCCCGGCTCGCCTCGCGCGCGGCCTCGTGGGCGAGCACCTGGCCGAGGGCCGCGTTGATCCTCCCTTGGCTCAGCGCGGCCGCGACACCGGCCTGCTGAAGGGCCGTGTTGGAAAGGTTCCGGTTCGACGTGAGATCGCGGAACGAGCCCTGCGCGCTCTCGATGGTCCCGGCCAGCGCGGCCGCTGCGTCGAGCGCCGCGTAGTCCAAGACCCGCTGCCGGTCGGCGGCCTCGCGGGCGCGGCGGTGGTCCTCCAGCGCGCGCGTCGCGGCTTGGGGCGGAAGGTTGCTGAACAAAGCGAGAATGTCGGCATCCGTCACCCGGTCGGCGGCGTTGCGGGCGGTTCTCCAGTGTCGCGTGAACGACCCCCCGGTTCCCATGTCCCGGACGGCGTCTACCGTGCCCCGGGCGGGGCCGGTGAAGTCGGACCGCCAACCGAGTCCGTCGCGCACCAGGCCGACGGGATCGGCTGCAAGGTCGGAGAACGGCCGGAGGAGCGCGTCGATCTCGCCCTTGGCGGCGCGCTCCATGTGGTCGAGCTGGTCTTCGAGTTCCGTAAGCTGGCGGGCCATCGACCGGATCTGGGTGACCTGGTGCGAGATCTGCGTGATCTGGTTCGCGATGATCGTGGCCCGCTGGAACCAACTGCCGAAGTCGAACTGCGCGCTCGCGGGACGAGCGCCCGCGAGGAGCAGAACGGGGACAAGAAGCGCGGGGGCGAGGATGCGGTGAAGCATGAGGGAGTCCTTTCGTGTCATCGGTGTGTCGGAGGGGTGAGGACGAGGACATCCGCAGTGAGCCAGATGCGCAGCCGATGGCCCGCGCGGATCGTGATCTCGGGCAGACGGTTCAGATACCGGTCCAGCATCGAGGTGGCGCTGCCCCCGAGTCCCTGCCCGACGCCTGCCCGGAGTCCGTATGGCGAGGCTCCGGCGAGCGTGAGACCGCTCAGCGCGCCGACCGCTCCGGCGGCTGCGAACGTCGAGAGGTAGCGACGGTTGACTTGGTCGCGGAGCGCGCTCTCGCCCACCTGGTTCAGGCCGGTGAACTCAAGGTCGATCCAGCTTCCGCCGGGCAGCAGCAGCCGGTGGAATGAGACTGCGAGGCGGCTCTGGTCGCGGTTCTGGACGGCCTGGGCCGTTCCGACGACGCGCGCGCCGCGCGGGATCAGCACCCGCTGCCGGTCGGCCGAATAAAGCGGAGCCGAGACCATGGCGAGCACCGGGCCGGGGAACTCGCCCGAGAGTTGAGTCAGGAGCACCGCTTCGAGGAACGTGCCTTCGTGGATGCGCTCCCAGCCCGGCGGGTCAACCGGCCGCACCAAACGGCCGGGCTCGGAGGTGCCAGACGGGGGTAATGCGGATTGCGGCGCCGGGCCTCCTATGCCGGGCGGCAGCCCTCCGCTCGCCAGACCGGCTGCCATCTCGGCTTCGAGAGCGGCGAGGGATTGCCCGAGGGAGGCGAGCGCCCCGTCGAGTGCCGCGTCGGTAGGCTCCAGTACCAAGGGAAACGCCGCTGCGTCCGGGGGTCCGTTCGGATCCCGGTGCGACTGCGCGACGGGGAATGAGCGGAGCGAACGCGTCCCGCGCTCGACCTCCTCGAGCCGGAGCGCCTCGCGCAACTCGAACTCGGCCCGGCCCATGCCGCCCCCGGCGCTGCCTGAATTTGCCGCCGGGTCTTGTCCGGTCGTTTCCTGCCCCGGGGCACTGGACTGTCGGCGATCCCGGTCCGCATCCGCCGCCGCCTGCTGGCTCTGGCGGTCGGTTTCGTCGCTGAAGCGCCCGTCGAGCGACCGGCCCGTGCGGTCGTCCACGGGCCGCGCCGGCGTGGGGGCGACGCCCTCTGCCGCCTCGTCGGGACCGGAAAACGACGAGGAGAGCAGAAGCCCGGCCACGAGCACGGTGATCAGGGCGATCCCGGCCTTCGTGACGACGCCGCCCGGAAGCGCGCCCTTCGGTTCCTTCACCCGCTGCTTCCAACTGATCATCTCGAACCCTCCGCAGGCTCGAACCGCCAGCGCAGTCGCTTGTCGCCGATCTGGAGCCAGCCGTCGCCCAGAACCCGGCGGGCGACGTAGAGGCCGTCCCCGGTGAGATCGAACGCGACCAGGCTCGGCTCGCCGTCCCGGAGTTCGTAGAGCGCGGGCGACTCCTGCGCGAGCGAACGGAGATAGGTGAACTCCCCGTCGTGCCACATCGCCTCGACCCGGAACGGCCGCTCGGACGCATCACGGTCCAGTCGGTACTCGAACCGGAGCCGCTCGGGGTAGGAGGCACGGAACGCTTTGACCTCGGCAGCCGCCCGCTCCTGCGCCTCGGCGATCCCGGCTTCGGCCTCCTCGCGGGCCGCCCCTGCAACCTCGACCGCCTCGGCGGCCATCTGGCGATAGGCGGAGACTTCGCTCCGGGCGACGAACCCGGGAACGCCGGACTGGGCTGCCGCCTCCGCACCCGCCTCTACGCGGACCACGAGATGCGGTGGCTTCTCCCCGTTTTCCGATACGAGGAACGAGTAGATGCGACCGGATTCGCAGACGAGCGCCACGTTCGTCGTCGCGTCCTCGGCCAGCGGCTTCAGGTACGCGACGTTCGCCGCGCCGGTCAGGTGCCAGTACTCGGAGTCGCCAGTCACGAAGTCGAGGATCCGCTCTCCGGCCGGAAGCACGATCACCGTGGTATGGCGCACGCGCGCGCGGAGCCGGGGGATTCGCTCCTCGCCCTCCTCCGGCAACGGAACCCGGAGCAGGGTGGCGTCCGTGCCCGGTTGCTGTGCGGCGGCATCGCACGGGAGCGCCGCCAGGAGCAGCGTCAGGAGGACTACGACGATCCCCAGCAGGATCGCTGCGGTTGGAGTTGCTTTCATGGTGTTCACGTCCTCTCGGTTGGTGGGGTCAGATGGATTCGGCCCGCGAGCGCTTCGAGCGCCCGGGCCAGTCCGTGCCTCGCCACGGCCTCGGCGCGTCTCTCGGCATCGAGCGGCGAGGAGGTGTAGAGCCAGTAGCTCTCGGGATCGACTTCGAGCCGGAGAACCGCCGCCTCGTCCGGGCGGCGGAGATACAGTTCGCGCTTGGGCGTCAACTCCCGAATCCGGTCCACCTCCGACTCGTTCAGCCGGAACAGCGCGCCGGCCTCGTCCGGCAGTTCGGCGTTGGCGAGGAACAGCTTGGTCGGGATCGATTCGAGAAGGGCCGACGCGCCCGCCGTCCCCGTCACATCGACGGCGGACTGCGTGGCGAGCACGAGCGCGGCGTTCTTCTTCCGCCACGTCTTGGCCGCCTCGGCCAGGTAGTTCAGCACGGCGGGGTCCTGCATGTACCGCCACGCCTCGTCCACGACCATCAGCTTGAGCCGCGCGGTCTCGGCCGGGTCCTCGATCTCCAGCCGCATGCGCTCCAGCAGGTAGGAGAGCGCCGCCTCGCACAGATCCGCGTGCTCGGCCGCGCCCGCCAAGTCGATCACCTGCCAGTCCCGGAACTCGATGTCCGCCCCGCCCGTCGGGGCGTTGTCGAAGAACGCGCCCCACGCGCCGCCCTCCGTCCAGCGGCTCAGCGCGGGCCACATCGCGGACGGGAGCGAACCGGTGAGCACGCTGAGCGTCCGGCGCTCCGTCCCGAGCGCGTAAAGGTCCTCGATCCGGGCGCGGATCTCGCTCGTGTCCGCGCCGCTCGCATCGAAACCGCCCAGCTTCAGCAGCCGGAGAACCCAGCCCGTCAGGAACTGGAACGTCCGCGTGGTCGGGGGCAGCGCGAAGGGTGTAAGCCGGAGCGTCGGCTCCGCCTCGCCGGGCGCGAGCTCCAGGTACCGGCCTCCGAGGAACCGGGTCAGCCAGCGGTAGGAGCCGCCCAGATCCAGGATCAGGATGCGCGGATCGTACTTGAGCGCCTCGACCAGCAGGAAGTTCAGGGTGAAGCTCTTGCCGGATCCCGTCGCCCCGAGGATCAGCGTGTGGCCCACGTCGCCCGCGAACAGGTCGTAGCGATACGCCGTGCGCCACGGCGTCTCGAACACCGCCAGCGGCTCACGGTCGAGATGGCGACTCCTTCTGTTCCCCCTCGGCGGCCCGAACACGGGCGCGAGGCACGCCGCGAGCCCGGCCGATACGAACACCTTCCGCACCTGCCGGCGCTTCGGCTGGGCCGGGAGCCGCGCGAACCACGCGGGCATCTGGCCGTAGCCCTCCCGGATCACCTTCGCGTCGTGCGCGGCGAACAGGCGGCGCACGTCGCCGTCCAGCCGCTCGATCCCTTCGAGTTCGCCGTGCAGCGCCACGGTCAGCGACACCTCGCCGTAGGCCACGCCGTCGGCTTCGAGTTCGACGAGCGCCGCTCCCAGACGGTCGGACTCCGCAGCCGCCGCGGAATCGACCATCGCCGCCGCCGTGCCCTGGGCGTCCTGCGCGTGCGCCATCATCGAGTAGCGCCGCGAGAAGTAGTGGCGCTGCGCGCTCCGGATCCGGCGCCGCGCCGCCTCGACCGCCCACGGCCGCCATTCGAGCGAGACCGTCGTCACCGCGTCCAGGCAGTAGAGATCCTTAAGCAGGTTCGCGTGCGCCTGCCCGGGCGGCGACAGGAGCGAGTACAGGATCAGCGGCTCGCCGTCCAGCCTCAGGTGGGACCGCTCGGCCTCAAGCTCGGAGAGCGCGAGCCGCCAGTTCATGCCGCTGCCCGTCGCGCCGTCCCAGAACGTGCCGGGTCGGTTGATCAGTTCGGAGAGGAGGCGGGAGCCTTCCAAGGCGTCCAGCATCTCGACGGGCGTGTGCTCGGCCACCAGCGAGCGGCCCGCGTCGATCATCGCGCGGAACCGGCCCGCAGCCGCCTCGATCTCCGAGGCCAGGTAGGTCGTAGCCGTCTTGCCGCCGCGCTTCCGAAGCCGCTTGAACCGCGCCAGCGGTCCCGGCCCGGAACCCCCACCCGTCGGGCGGAAGCCCGGGTCATGCGACCAGACCACGAACGCTTCGAGCCGCTGGATGCGCGCGGCGAGGAACGCGCTTCGCTTGCGGCCCGACAGGGACGCGATGTCCGAACCGCCGTCGTCCGGATCCTCGGCGAGGCTGGGACGCCGGAGCATGTGGAACTGGACGCGCGTGTCAGAACCGAGCCCCGACAGCAGCCGCTGCCAGAGACCGAGCACCCGGTCGATCTGCTCCGGCGTGCGGCCGTCCACCACGGCGGGACGGATCCGGCCCGCCGCCGCCAACTCGCCCGAACGGGTCAGGCAGGTGCGGTCGTCTTCGAGCCAGCCCCAGTAGGGCAGCTCCTCGGCCAGCGAACCCGCCGCCTCGTAGGCCCGGCGTTCGTCCGCGACTCTCACTTCGAGTCCGTCCGGATGCGGAGATGCCAAGGTTCGTCGGCCCACTTTCCAGGATCGTACCGGGCCGGGTAGCGGGCGGCGTTCCGCAGCACGGCGAGCATGGCCGGGTCTCTCCGGCCCGCGAGCCAGCCCGCGCCGTAGCAACCGGCGAACACCAAGCCGCCCGCCACGAGCGAGGCCGTCGCGTTCCACACGGCGACCGCGAGCGTCGCGCCCAGCAGGAACAGCCGCCGCTCCACGCCCAGCACCGTCAGCGGACGGTTCAGCGCCGCGTAGCCCGCCCAGCGTGTGAGGCCCCGCATCAGAACAGCCAGCCGAGGAAGTTCACCGCGCCCACGGCCATCCCGATCCCGAAGATGATCCCGGCCAGCGTCCGCTTGCTCCCGCCCTCCCCGAACGCGAACATCAGCCCGCCCACCACGATCGCGATCAGCGACAGACCGCGTGCGATCGGTCCCGTGAACTGCGTCTGTAGCTCGTTCACCGCGTCCACCCACGGACTCGTGCCCTGCGCATGGAGCGCGCCGGGGATCAGCATGAGCAGCACGGCCCACGCGGCTCCCCGCATCGTTGTCAGCAACGTTCTCATCGTTCTTCGTCCTTTCCTTGTTGGTTCGTGGACGACGGTCTCTCCGCCGTCCTGCCCGCCGAGATCCGGTTGCGGACCCACTCGTCGATCTCCGCCTCGATCCAGGCCACGCCGTACTTGCCCAGCCGGACCGGGCGGGGGAAGGTCCCCTCCGCCATCCGCGCGTAGATCGAGCTCCGCGACAGGCCGGTGCGAGCCTCGACCTCCGGTCGGCGCAGCAAGCGCACGGGCGAAGTAGTGCGCGGGTCCTTCGGGCTTTCGGTCATCGTTCCAGATCTCCTCGTTCGTTTCGCTCGCGGTTTTTTCCGCTTCCGGGGCCGCCGCGGCGGCGGATACCGCGCGCGATGCCGCTCCCGCTCGTAGGTGGTCGTGTACGCCAGAATCCGGTCGGCCGTCCGCAGCGTCGGCGAGCGGCCCCTCGCGATCTCGCGCATCAGGTTCGGATCGCCGATCGCCCTTCGGCCGAGGGTGGACAGGGGCATGCCCGTGCTCTCGATGAACGCGTCCAAGCGCGACCTGAAGTGCCCTTCCAGCGTCTTCATGCCACAAACGTTGAAACGCTGCTCGCAAGGGGGTCAACTGGTAGGAAAAACCCGACATTCCAGAGCGTTCCTGAGCGTTCCAGCGAGGGCGTCAACCCGTTCGTTGCCGTCGCCAGTCGCGCCCCCGTGCCCCCGAATCGGCGGCGAATCGACCGGTGTGCCGCCGCACCGGGGTCGTGGGTTGTAACAGGCAGGAAATGCAGGTAGACTCCCACACCATGACGCAGCGAGAGAACGACAAGGCATTGGACCCGGTGCGCAGACGGCTGCTCCAGTTACTGGCTGCGAACGGCTCGAACCTGCGAACCGCTTCGCTCGCCATGGGGCGAAACGCCGCCTACCTGCACCAGTTCATCAAACGGGGCACGCCGAAGGCCTTGGCTGAGGATGACCGCGAGATCCTTGCCGAGCATCTGGGGTGCAGGCCCGACCTGCTCCGGCCCGACCGGAAAGTCCGGCGTGCGGTGCGTGCCAAACCGCCGCCCGCTTCCGGACCCTATTCGGCCCCGAAGGGCTACAGTGCCGTGCCGGAGGCCGATGTCCAGCGGGCGGCTGCCGCCGAAGCTTGGAGGGGCGACCTGGAGGAAGCGAACGAGGCCTGGCTGTTCGCCGATCCAATCATCCGCCACGAGCTACGGGCCGAACCCGGCGACCTGTGGATGATTCCAGTGGACGGGGACTCGATGGAGCCGGTCCTCGCGAGCGGCGACCGCATCCTGATCGACGTGAGCCGGACGGTGCCGGTGCCGCCGGGGATCTTCGTGATCTGGGACGGCATGGGACTCGTCGCGAAGCGGATCGAGCACGTCCCGCACTCCGACCCGCCCAAGCTCGTGCTCAGGTCCCTCAACCCCGCGTACGACAGCCACGAGTGCCTCGCGGAAGAGATCCGCGTCGTCGGCCGGGCTGTTTGGGCCTCCCGAAGGCTGTAGGCTCACGCCGCCCGGTCGCTCCGCGAACGTCGCGCGTTATATTGGCAGTCCCCTGTCCCCCACTTTGGATACAGCAGCCATGAACAGCTTGCCCGGTCACACCGCGAGCCGGATCGGCGGACGCCGATTCGCCCGGCGACGGCGCGCCGCCTGGGCCGCCGCGACAAGTGGTCGATGACTCGCCGCGAGCGGTTGGTGCGGACGATCCTCGGGGGCCGCTCGGACGCGAACATCCGCTTCGATGAACTTCGCGCGCTGATGCGGTATCTTGGATTCGACGAGCGCGTGCGCGGCAGCCACCACCTCTTCGACAAGGAAGGCATCGTGGAGATCGTCAACCTCCAGAGGCGGGGCGGGCACGCCAAACCCTACCAGGCGAAGCAGGTTCGGCGGTTGATCCTCAAGTACAAGCTGGGAGCGGACGACTGATGTTCAAATACGAGATCATCCTCTACTGGAGCAACGAAGACGAGGCTTTCGTCGCGGAGGCGCCCGAGTTGCCCGGATGCATGGCGCACGGAGCCGACCAAGAGGCCGCGTTGGGCAACATCAAGGATGCGATGCAGTTCTGGATCGACCGGGCGCGGGAGTTGGGACGGCCCGTTCCGGAGCCGAAGGGCGAACGCCTCATGCTCGCCTGATTGGTCACATGCGACCCCACACGATCCCCCGCGGCTTCGCTCTGGATGCAAATCCCCCGGTTGAGTGTCGGCGCAATGAGGGTGGGATCGCGACTGGCATGCCGTGCGGCAAAGCATGGCGGCCATTGAACGACCGAGGCCGGGTCTGATCGTCTGCGAACCGCTCCTCGGGCGTCGGGTCCGCGCCATCGCCGCGACCGCTGGACCGTCGTCACCGGAGCGCCGAAAGGGCCAAACGGAGGAGCGTTTTGGACTCCCCTTCCGGGGACCCCCGGCATGAACATTCACCGCACTGCTTCGCTGGAGTGCGCCGGCTTCCGGTTCGGGGAGCGCGGCACGCAGAGTTCCCGGCACATCATGCTGCGGGAGCTCGGCGAACTATTGGACGCGCTTCCGGCGGAAGCGGACCGACTCGACTACGCGGCGGCCATCGTCGACGAGAACGTCCTCGGCAAGCCGACTCTCGCCACCCGGCGCGCCACGCGGCAGCGCCTGACCGAGCTATACGCGCTCGATCCCGCCGTGCCGCTCTTCCGGGTCCTGCGCCGCCTTTGGGACTTCGACGGCCGGGCCGCGCACGGCCGCGCCCTGCTTGCGTTGCTCGCCGCCCTCGCGCGGGATCCGCTCCTGAGGGTCACGGCGGCGCCCGTGCTTGGGCTCGCCCCCGGCCAGGAACTGGCGAGGGCGGCATTCGCCGATGCGATCCGCGCGCGAACTGGTTCGCGCTTCAACGACGCCGTGTTGGCCAAGGTGGCGGCCAACGCGGCGAGTTCCTGGTCGCAGGCGGGACAACTAAGGGGGAGGACGCGCAGGGTGCGCCGCATCGTCGTGCCGACCCCGGCCGCCGCCGCGATGGCGCTTTGGCTGGGCGAGGCGGAGGGGCTCGCGGGGCATGGCGTGATCGATTCGCGCTGGGCCGCGGTTCTGGATGTTCCCGGAGGCGCGCTCCTTCCGCACGCGGTCGAGGCCCGGCGCCTGGGCTTGATTCGGCTGAGCGTTGCGGGCAACGTGGTTGACGTGTCCGCACGAACGCTGGATCCCGGCCCGCCGCCGGGCTGCGGCCCTCGCGGCGACCGCCCTCCCCGTGAGACATCATTCCCCCTGGGTCCGGATACCCAAGTTTGAACCAGATCGCCAAGCTCTCGCAGATCTACCGACGCCACGTCGGCGCGCCCTGGCAGCCGACCCTCGCCGGAGCGCAACGCGTGATGATCGTGGTGTACGCAAAGGAACGGGAGCGCGCTCTTCGGGCTGGGATCGGCGAGTTCGAGCAGGTGACAAGGGCCGAGGGACACGAGTGGGTGCAGACCGACGCCGCCGACTGGTTCGCCGAGTGGATGGCCGCCCACGACTACCGGGACGAGTACTTCGAGGATCCCGAGCTGCTGGACGGCGCGCTAGGGAGCGAATTCCGCGTCTTTGCCATCGACAAGCTGTCCGGGATACTGGACGCGGCGGACGACAACACGGTAGTCGCCCTGTTCGGCACCGCTTCGCTTTACGGCTTCATGCGTGTCTCGGACCTCGTCCACTCGGTCGAGCCGGCGATCCAGGGCCGTCTGGCCGTCTTCTTCCCCGGAATCAAGAACGGCAACAACTACCGGCTCCTTGATGCACGCGACGGCTGGAGCTACCTGGCCCAGCCGATCACCCTGCACGAGGCATGGATACCATGACCGTCAGATCACTTTCACGACACGGCAGTCCGCGACCATGAAGATCCACGAACTGCTGGACCGCGACCCGCTGCGCGTCGGTCTGGCGAACAACGGCCAGGCCCGCATCACGGCCGGACGGGACTCTCAGGTCATGCGCGAGTTGCGTGCGGAGTTGGAGACGTTCGTCTGCAAGGGACAGTTCGCGGACGCACTCCAGCGGATCCTCGAAGGCTACCTTGCCCGGCTCGACTCCTCCCGCCAGGACGGCGTATGGGTGAGCGGCTTCTTCGGAAGCGGAAAGTCCCACCTTCTCAAGATGCTCGCGCATCTATGGGTGAATACCGCGTTCGACGATGGACAGACGGCGCGCGGGCTAGTCGGCGACCGGCTGCCCTCCGGGGTGCGGCACGCGCTGCGCGAGATCGACACCCGGGCGCGGAGGATCGGCCCCGACCCCGTCGCCGCCGCCGGATCTCTGCTAGGTGGAAACGTGGGGCACGTGCGCCTCTCGGTGCTCTCGATCCTGCTCCGCGCGCGCCGGCTTCCCGAACAGTACCCACAGGCGCGGTTCTGCTTTTGGCTGCGCGGCGAGGGGCTGCTCGACAGGGTGCGCGCGAGCGTCGAAGCCCAGGGGCGGACGTGGCAGCGCGAACTGAACAACCTCTACGTAAGTCCGGCGATCGCGAAGGCGGTGATGGAGGAGAGCCCCGGGTTCGCGACGGATGTGAAGGGCGCGCGCCAACTGCTGATCGGGCAGTTCCCGCAGCCCAAAGCCGACATCAGCGACCGGCAGTTCTGCGACGCGGCCCGGCAGGCACTCGCGCCCGGAGGCGGCCCGATTCCGACCACCATCGTCGTACTCGACGAGGTCCAGCAGTACATCAACGAAGATTCCGACCGGGCGCAGATCGTCACCGACCTGGCCGAGGCGCTTCAGACGCAGTTCGACAGCCGCGTACTCCTCGTAGCGTCGGGCCAATCGGCGCTCGCCGGGGGCCACGCCGCGCTCCACTGGCTGAAGGACCGGTTCCGGACGACCGTACAACTGGCCGATGCGGAGGTCGAGGTGGTGACGCGCGAGGTGTTGCTCCGAAAGAAGCCCTCCGCCGAGCCCTCGATCCGGGAGATGCTCGATCGCCACGCGGGCGAGGTGGCGCGACACCTTCAAGGGACGAGGCTGGCCGTGCGCGCCGAGGACAAGCGGCTTGAGGTGGGCGACTACCCGCTGCTGCGCACGCGCCGCCGGTTCTGGGAGGCTTGCTTCCAGACCACGGATCCCTCCGGCACCAGGAGCCAGCTCCGCTCGCAGCTCCGGATCCTGCACGACTCGCTTCGCGCCGTCGCCGAGAGGCCGCTCGGCGCGGTGATTCCGGCCAGCGATCTCTTCCGCGCGCTCGCACAGGATCTGGTCGGATCCAACGTGCTGCTCAACGAGATCAACACCCGCATCCGCAAGCTCGACGACGGATCGGAGGAAGGCAGGCTCAAGGCCGACCTTTGCGGTGTCGTCTTCCTGATCGGCAAGCTGCCGCGCGAGGAGGGAGCGGATCAGGGCGTGCGCGCCGACGCCGGCACTCTGGCCGACTTGCTGCTGCACGACATCGGCCGCGACTCGGGGAAGTTCAGGAACCGCGTGGCGCGCACGCTCGATGGGCTCGCCGATGAAGGCGTCCTCATGCGCATGGCGGACGAGTACCGGATACAGACCCGGGAGGGTGCCGAGTGGGAGCGGGCGTTCCGGGAGGAGCGCACGCGGTTGTCCGCGAACGAGGTGGAGGTCGCGGCACGCCGCGATCAGCTGCTCGGGGAAGCCGTTCAGAATGAATTGAAGGGCGTGCGGCTCTCCCACGGAGGGGCCGGCGTGACGCGCAAGCTGAGGGCGCACTTCGGGGCCGAGGATCCCGAAGCGCGCGATGGCAGCGGCCGGAGGGAGGTCGCGGACGCCGTCTGGATATGGGTACGGGACGGGTGGTCGTGTTCGGAGACGAACGTGCGAGCGGACGCCCGCCGGAAGGGCATGGAGGACGCCACCCTCTACGTCCACCTCGCGAAGCGGGGCGCGGACGAGTTCCGGGCGCACATCACGAGCGCCGAGGCCGCGCGCAAGGTGCTCGCCGCGCGAGGCGTCCCTTCCTCGGCGGAGGGACAGGAGGCCCGGGAGAGTATGAAGGGTCGGCTCGCCGGGGTCGAAGCCGCCCGGGATCGCATCGTTGAGGAAATCGTCCGGACGGCCAAGGTCTTCCAAGGCGGTGGAGCGGAAGTCTTCGGGAATTCACTGAACGCAAGGGCCGCGTCCGGCGGGGAGTCGTCGCTCGCACGCCTCTTCCCCCGTTTCGCCGACGCGGACCACCGGGGATGGGGCACCGCGCTCAGGCGCATCCGCGAGGGGACGGGCACGCCCTTCGGCGCGGTGGGGTGGGAGGGAGCCGTCTCGGGCCATCCCGTCGCCCGTGAGGTGATGTTGAAGGTGGGATCCGGTGCGACCGGCGCGAAGGTGCGGACCGCGCTCGAAGCGGCGCCGTTCGGATGGCCCCGCGACGCGGTCGACGCGGCGCTGCTCGGGCTGCTGGCGGACGGACACCTGAAGGCCGAGCGTAACGGCCGACCCGTTAGGGCTGCGGAAGTCACGCAACAGTTGACGCCCGGAGTGCGATTCCTGCCCGAGAAAGTGCGGCTCACGACGCGGCAGCGGACTGCAGTTCGCGGGCTCTTCCAACGGCTGGGCGTTTCGACACGGAGCGGCGAGGAAGCCGAGAAGGCTCCGGTGTTCCTGTCCGAGTGCAGGAGGCTGGCGCAAGGGGCCGGGGGCGACGCCCCGCTCCCGCCGGTGCCCGACACGCGATTCCTGGACGATCTCTCCGGGCTGGCCGGGAGTGAGCAGTTGGCGGCGCTGCTCGCCGAGCGTGAACGCATCGAGACTTCCCTTGTGCTTTGGGAGGAGCTCGGAGAACGAGCCGCGGAGCGCATCGGCGCGTGGGAACTAGCCCAGAGCCTCCACCGGCACGCCGATGGGGAGCTTGAACAAGTCGCCGCCGAGGTGGGGCGGCAGCTTGACGCGATCCGGGAGCGCCGCACACTGCTCGACGACACGGACCAGGTTCAACCTTGCGCCGTCCGGCTGGGGGACGCCCTGCGCGGGGCGCTGGGCGGGCTACACGAAGAACTGAGCGCCGCGGTGGACGCAGCGAACGCGCGGCTCGCGGACGACGCGACCTGGAGGAGACTGGAGGCGGACGACCGGGACGAGGTCTTGGAGGACTCGGGGCTGAAACCGCCGTCCGCCCTGCAAGTGGGCACGAACGAGGCGCTCCGCACGGAGCTCGACGCGCGCGGACTCGTTGCTTGGCGTTCAGAGATCGATGCTGTCCCGACGCGCGAGAGCAGGGCGCTGGCGACCGCAGCCCAGCGGTTGCCGGAAGACGATGCGGTGAAGTTCCGCAGCGTACGCGTGCGGCGGGGTACGTTGGGCGACGCGGAGGCCGTGCGGGCATGGCTCGCCGAACACGAACGGAAGCTCAACGAGGCGGTACGCGAAGGTCCCGTGATCGTGAGCTGATGGCAGACTCGGGATTCGACAAGATGGGGAGAACATGAGAACACACAACCTGTTTATCAGCCACTCGTGGAGCTACTCGGACGAGTACGAGAATCTGGTCCGGTTGCTCCGCGACCGCCCCTACTTCCGCTTCAACAACTATTCGGTTCCGCGCTACGACCCGATTCACTACGCGTCGAATGATCGCGAGCTCAAGAACGCGATTCGGCAGAAGATGCAACCGTGCGGCGTAATCGTGATTCTCGCCGGCGTCTACGCCACATACAGCAGGTGGATCAACATCGAGATCGACTTGGCCAAGGGAGGATTCGGCAGCCCTAAGCCGATCCTAGCCGTAGTCCGACGGGGAGCCGAGAGGACCTCCCAGAAGGTTACAAGCGCGGCGGACAGAATCGTCAGGTGGAATGCGGACAGCGTCGTCAGTGCGATCCGGGAGGTGGCTCCATAGACGTCCAGCGTTCCCAAGAGCTTCTTGAGATCTACAAGCTCCACGCGGAGCTAGCCGAGCGTGTCGCCCAGCGCCGCCATGCGAGCAGCCGCCTGTATGTGAGCCTGCTGGTTGCTCTGACGGTCTTCGTCGGAGCGTTCTTGGGGGTGGGCGACGATCCGTCCGACCACGGAGCCGTCTTCGTCGCGGTCGGCTTAGTGGCTCTTCTGCTCGCGCTTTCGTGGGCGAGGTCATTGCGTTCCTACGCGCAGTTGAGCAGCGGTAAGTTCAAGGCGCTGCTTGAGCTTGAAGAAAAGTTAGCGTGGGCCTTCTACCAGTGTGAATGGCGTCACCTCGGAGAGGGCAAGGATCCGAAGCGGTACACCGAACTCACCCGGATCGAGCGCAGCGTACCATGGGTGTTCGTGGTTCTGTCCGTGGCGGTCGGTGGGCTCGGGCTGTCCTGGTGCCTTACGGGCCCATGACCGCTCCTCTCTCCTCCGATCTGCGCGCCCGTTTGGGCAACGTCATCCAAGAGGCACGCCGCGCCGCCGAATCCGGCGCGCGCCAAGCGCTCAAGGCCCTCGCGGTGGACCGCCCCACGCCCTTCGATTCCATGTCGCTCAACGAGACGGCCCAGCGCAACGCGCTCCGAAACAGGGGCCGCCAAGCCGGTGACAGGATCGACGGCGCGACCGGTGCGCAGCCGATCGCGCGCCTCGCCCACGAGGTCGCCTACGAGCACTGGCACCGAATGCTCTTCGCGCGCTTCTTGGCCGAGAACGAGTTGCTCATCGCGCCGGAGTACGGGGTGGCTGTCTCGCTCGATGACCTGCGGGACCTGGCCCGTGAGGAAGGACGGGACCCTTGGCAACTGGCGGGTGCATGGGCTCAGGAAATGCTCCCCGAGATCTTCACCGACGGCGACCCCGCGCTGGAGCTCACGCTCGCGCCGGAGACCCGCCAAACGCTCGATGAGTTACTCGAATCGCTACCGGCGACCGTCTTCACCGCGAGCGATTCGCTCGGCTGGACCTACCAGTACTGGCGCGCCGAAGAGAAGAACCGCGTCAACGCGAGCGGCACGAAGATCGGCGCAGACGAACTTCCCGCAGTTACTCAGCTGTTCACCGAACGCTACATGGTACTCTTCCTCCTACACAATACCATCGGCGCGTGGCGGGCCGGCAAGATGTTGGCCGAGGACACCGCGCTGGCGACCTCGGCTTCGGACGAGGCCGCGTTGCGCAAGCGGATCCGACTCGCAACCGGTGGCGGATACGACTTTGCCTACGCGACATGAGCATTCGAATTCACATATCGTTGTGATCGTTCAGCTTACGGGATTTACGGGGCGGGTTCCCGCTGAATGATTCCCGCCGATTGGTTGGGGTCAGGCGCGGACCCTCGGGCGGCTGTCCAGAGCCTTCCTAAGCTGTACCGAGTCGGCCTGCTGATAGCAGCGCAGCACCGTCTGAGCTTCCTTCCAGCCGCCCAACTCGCACAGCACCTTGAGCGGCAGGTTCATCAGGTCGCTGGCAAACTTGCGCCTGAGCGAGTGCCAGCCCCGCCGCGCCTTCGGCTCCAGTCCCGCTAGCCGCTCGGCCTTGCGCCACCAAACGCCCGTCCGCCCCCTGCCGATGCTCGCCGAGGGATCCTTCGAGGCGGGCAGGATCAGCGTCTCCCCGCTACCGGGGTTCGCCTCCCGCGCCTCCTCCAACACCGCCACCGCCTCGTCCGTCATCGGCGTGACGTGCTCGTAGCCCGTCTTCTCGTGCTCCGCCCGCCACCGCACCTCGCGGCCCTCGAAGTCGATATCGGCCCACCTCAGGTTGCGGATGGCCCCGATTCGGTGCCCGGTCTCGTGGGCGAGCACGAACGCGACATGAAACCGCCAGTCCACCTTCCGGGACACCCCGAGCATCGCCCGGTACTCCTCCTCGGAGAGAACGACCCTGGCGGGGTTCTTCTCCTTGGGCGTCCTCAGACCCCTCAGCGGGTTCGAGTCGAGAAGGAGCCTCCCCTCCTCGTCTCTGGACTTGGTCGCCCAGTTGAGCACCGCGAGCAGGAACTTCAGGTCCAACTCGATGGTCCGATTGGAAACCGGCTTCCCGCTCGGTCCGATCCTTCCCGCCCGGCGCTCCCGGATGAAGCGGTCCCAGTCCCTTTGAGACAGGGTCTCGGGTAGCCGGTCCCGACCGAGTAGGTCGAGGAACATCCCCGTCGCGATCCTGTCCCGGTGCTGGACCCGCCTCGTCTTGGTGGGCGTCACCTCCTCACCGTAGATGTCAAAGAGCCTCTCCAGAGTGAACGGCTCGGCCTCGGCCTTGCCGTTGGGCTCGTGGACCGCGAAGCCCGCAGCGGCCTCGTCCGCCTGCCGTTTCGCCCTCGCCCAATCGCGGTGTCCAAGCGACCGGGTGAGCCTCCGCCCGTTCTCGCGCCACTCAATCTGGAAGTTGCCGGTCTTCGGGTCCGGGAAGATCCTGACCCGGTTCCGGCCCCATTCGCCGGCGCCGTACGAGCGCCGACTTCGTTTCGTGCGTGCCATCGTTCGATTCCTCTCGATTTCGATGGACTGCACGATCTGCACGATGGGAAGTTCGCGGAGAAGCCCATTGTCCGCCAGATGTGAAGCTCGGGTTCGTGGGGATCCGGCCGGCACCCGATTCGATCGGGCTGGCCGCGTTACCCAAAGCTTTCCGACGGTCGGGCGGGGAAGCCATGACTCGGCTTCGGTTTCCTCGACCGCGGCCGATGTCGCGCCGCTCTCAGCCGTGCCTTGGCACCAAGATGACCGCGAATCCCGGGTTTCCCCCATAGCCCTTACCACCATGCGCGGTGACCCTACCCGACGGAGTATTGCCAACGTTCCCGGGATTTCCAACGAACGGAAACTTAGCGAACTTACCTGCGGCTTCGACGTACACTACCGGTCCCTCTCGCGTCACTTGGTAGTCGGAATCGCCCAACGTATCCAAGAGTTCTTCCACTCGTTCGGCGTTCTGTCGGCAATGAGCAGCCGAGTCTTCCGGCTCCCTCGTCCCCACCCCGTCCGAAAACCGCCTCAAGCCTTCCCTCAACTCCCAGGTCAGGACCTTGCAGTTACCCATTGCGAGCGCAGCGTCGCTTCCTTCGCGTTCCAACCACGCGGCTTCAAAGTCGCCGAAGGCCTCCGCATAACGTTCCAACCGGCACCTTGAATTCCCACGGTTGAGCAGCACGTTCCTCTTCAACCGGGTTCCGTGCTCCAAGGCGCTACCGTAATCGGAAATAGCCTCCGCATGGTCTCCGGTCGCCGCATGCGCGTTGCCTCGGTTGTAGTAGAGCGTATGAAGCATGAACGGGCCAACGGCTTCCCATCGTACAGTAACGTCTGGCCCGAGATCGATCGGTTGCGTGATTCTCTTGATCGCCCTCGTGTAGGCGTCGATTGCGTCTTGGAAGCGTCCGAGCGCGGCGAGCGTATCCCCGACCAAGCCATGCGGCTCAGCTACGTCAGGAAGCGCCGCTACGTATGTCTCGTAGAGCACGAGAGCGTCTTCGTACCGTCCCGCTTGATACGCACGGTTTCCGCGATCTCGGTGGTGCTTTGGCGGAAGCGTCAGGGGAGATCGCAGCGGCTTGTGCCTCGTGTTCGCGGTGGCTAGCCCGGGAACATCCCCGAAAAGTTTCTCCTCCGACAAACCGAGCCCCTTCAGGTATTCGGTCAAGTGACCCTTGATCTCCTTCGGTATGACCACTTCCTTTAGGTATCCCTCCGGTACTCTGGGCGGGTTGCAGATCACGAATAGACTCTGCTGAGCGACGATCCGAAGACTGAGAGATCGATCCGGCTCGTAGTACACGATCCGCTCTTCACGGAACAAGGCCTCCTCATTCAGCTCCCGTCCGTTGACCGCGACTTGACGGTCGCCGATGTCTAGGACGAACACCTTCCCGTCCTCGTTTGGCTCGTCTTCGCAGGCGACCCACAAGGCCACCAGAGGACTCTCCGTGAAGTCCAATAGTCCGGTCCCGGCCCCGTGATGCTGGAGAATGGACAGCCGCTGCAAGTCCCTCTTCGGCTTCCCGTCGATAGCCTGCATCCGGAGGATCAGATCCCTGTGGTAGTCGGAGATCAGCTTCCGAAGACCACTCTCATCGTCGAGGATGTGAGCGCCATAGGCCTGCTTCAAGCGATCCACAGCCCCTGAGCGCAGCGGCCAACGAGCTCTGGCCTGACCCCTGTATGCCGGTCTGGACATGCCCTTCGCCACGCCCATGACCCCTTCTACGATTTCGGACGGCTTCACCTATTGGTCCAATTCGAGCGCGTGGAGTTTTCGACGAGGCGGTAGCTCAGGATGCATGTGATCGGATCAGGCGGCCATCTTCGATTCCAAAATGCGCCCGACGCGTCTAGCTGGTCATGTCGTCGCGGTCCATCACCCAACCCAGCCGAGTGCGCGGGCGGCGAGTTTGAGCGAGGCTCATGTGGTCCCTCAACAGGAGGAGCGATCCTCTCTCGATTCGATGGACTGCCCGATCAGCGCAACGGAATCTCACTCGACGAAGGCTGCTTGACCAGTGCCGCACCGTGCGGTTCGCCTCGCGAACCGCGTTCGACCACTTCACCGGGCTTCTACGGGGAGCAACTGGAGGAGCGGCTGCCGGAGGCTGTTTCGCATACGGGACGGGGCCGAACGGCTTGGACCGATTGCTCGCGGACGCAGCTTGACGCGGCCCGAGGGCTTTCTCCCGATTTCAACCGGAGTGACACGCGGCGTAAGGAAGCAGCCCATGTGCATGACCGCTCCTTCGACTACGGGAGACCGCGCTGATCGTCCATCTCAAGGGACGCGAGAAGGCTCTGGAGGCGTTCGGCTGGACCGGACGCCGGGCCGAGTGGATCGCCCTCGCCTGCCTGTGCGGCGGCGTCTTCACCCGCTTGCAGTGGACGAGTTGCCTGGGTTGCCACCCCGAGAAGGTGCGGCGCGCCGTCCACACCCTCGTCGCACAGGGCCTGGCCGTCGAGGAGGCCCCGGCCGATGTCCGCAAGATCGGCCGTGTGTGCCGGATCCAAGCCCACGAGGTGTTCCGGGCGCTCGGAGCCGAGGAGTTCTTTCGGCGGCGCCGGATCACCTCCCGCGACATCCTGATGCGACGGCTGCTGGCACTCGACTACGTCCTCGACCATCCCCGCCTGCCGTGGCTGCCGACCGAGGCAGAGAAGGTCGCCGCGTTCGACGCGCTCGGGATCGAGCGCCGGGTCCTGCCCCGGCGGACCTACCGGGGCGCGACCGGGAACATCCGGCGCCACTTTCATCTCGGGATGCCGGTCGCGCTGGACGCGAAGCGCGCCGTCTTCGTTTACGCGGATCCCGGTCACGAGACCGCGAAAGGGCTGCGCGCCTGGGGCGCGGCGGCACCGGGAGTTGTGGGCGATGCTCCGGGACCGCGAACGCAGGATCGAGATCGTGGCCGTCGGGCGGGGCTCGAAGGAGACGACCCGTGCGGACACCGTGCTCGGCAACTGGGCGAGGGGCATGCGCTCGTCCGACTACGACGCGGAGATCGACCGCGAGATCGAGTGGGTCAAGGATGTCCTTCGCAGCGGGGACAAGGGACTGATCCGAGAGGTGTGCGGCGACATCCGGGGCGGGCTCGTGCGGCTGGCGGAACTCCAGAATCGGGCTCTTCGGGAGTCCGGCCGGGGGCTGTTGCAACGGGTAAGCACTTGGCGGTCGGACCGGCTCCGTCGGAAGCTGTTCTGATGGGTGAACCCGACTGCCCCGGTGCCGAACGGGACATGTGTATTTGATGTGGGGGGGTGCCGGACACGAAATCCGCCCTCGGACGTGACACACGGCTGATGCCGCAAGTCGCTGACGGCATGACAGTTGGGCCACGGCCGCCCGATTCGTCGATGCCGAACCGGGCCTTCAGGCCGTGGCTGGGAGCGACCCCCCACTTTCGATGCCCAGTGCGGGCATCGGGGAGGGTTGGGACGTACACGCCCGTCCCACCTTCCCGCGGGGGTCGCTCCCAGTCCAGCAATCCCGTGCGGGAAGGCAGCAGCGAGCCGGTCGTCCGGTTCCGTATCGGCGGCGCGACTGGGTGGGCGCGGCTTCCCAGCAGCGTCAGGTGCTCCCGCCGTTGGGTCGGCCCTCCTTCCGTCCGGGGCGGACAGGCAACTCGACCCCGGCGGCAGGAACGGACGAAGTCCGTGCCCGAGGCCGGGGGGACCGGCGCCGAAGCGGTGGGCAACGCCGACCACACCGCCCGCCGGTCACTCCGCGGACTCAGCTGCGAAGCCGACGGGACTCGATCGCCGGCTGAGGGGTTCCTGTCCTGACGCCGTGGACAGTCGTGGCGCAAACGGCGACCAGCGTGCCTCCCAGTATCGGAAGGCATCGCCGGCTCGCGCTACGCCCCACCTTCGAGGGCGACGATATCGCGGGTGAACGATCCCTTGGCTGTGGACAGGGCCTGCTGAACCTCTGGATCGCCGTAGTGTGCCCAGGACGAAGCCGCGTCGGGAAAGCGCACGAGCAGGATGCGGGTGGCTGCATCGCGCTCGTTCTGGTAGAGCAGTTCGCCACCGTGTCTCGCCAACGCCGCCGACGCCGCCCTGGTATACGTTGCGCACCGGTCAGCATCGTGAACTCTGATGCGAATCATCTTGTAGACCGCCATCTCTGCCTCCTCAGGTGGACGAACTTCAGAGGGCACCAATGTAGCGGTTGATTTCGTCACGTGCGACGATTTCTCCCGTAACGGGGCAATCATGAAGGCCGAACCGACGGATCTCGACGCGATCACAGGTCATCGGGACAGCTTCGGGACGGTTCGCGATGAAGTTCGGGAGCCGTACGCCGCTCCGGGCGATGGCGCGGACCCGGACGTTGGACCGCATCGGCACGGGCCGTCGAGCGCCGGACCGGGACCCTGGACCGAACCGGTGAGAAGCGCTGGGGCCGAAGTGGCCTTCGTTCGTCCCTGACGTGTATCTTGCAGAGCAAGCATGGCTCAGTCCCGGAGGGAGGCGAAAGTGGCTGTCAACACACTGGATGAACTGCGCACCGTCTACCGACCGCCTGCGCCGAGGGCCGGGCTCAAGGTCCTGGATCGCCTGGACGATCACTGCCGCAGGTTCCTCTCACTCTCGCCGTTCTACGTCATCAGTTCGGCACGCGCCGACGGGCGGGCCGACGCCTCCCCGCGCGGCGACCCGCCGGGTTCGTTGGCGTACGTTCTGGACGACAGGACGCTTCTGCTGCCCGACCGACCGGGAAACCGGCAGGTGGATACGTTGATGAATCTGGTCGAACGCCCCCATGTGGGGTTGCTGTTCTTCGTTCCGGGCTTCACCGAGACGCTTCGCATCAACGGGCGGGCGGAGATATCGACCGACCCGGAACTGCTCGGGGTGCTGGCGATCGAGGGCAAACCGCCTATTTCGGTCCTCAAGGTGTCGGTCGAAGAAGCATTCCTCCACTGTGCCAAGGCGCTCATTCGGGCGCGGCTGTGGGATCCGGCGGCCCAAGTCGAACGCTCCTGCTACCCCACCTACGGGCAGGTTCTGGCGGATCAGATCGCGGGCGCGGACGCCGCCGAGATCGATGTCGGCGAGGAGGAAAGCGCGCGGACCGAACTCTATTGATCGGGGAGCCTGAAGCCGCGGAGACGGGCGTTCTTACCAGCGGTATCCCACGGACGCGGACCACTCCGACGGACGGCCGTACACCCGCTCGACGTAGGCCGCCGAGGTGCCGAAGGCGGAGTTTCCCGTGACGAGATAACGGGTGTCCGTGAGGTTGCGGCCGGAGAGCAGGAGTTCCCAACGGCCATCGGCCGTCTGCACGGACACCCGCGCGTTGAGGAGATGGTATCCCTCCTGAAAGATCCGGGACGTGTTGATCGCGTCGTGGTGTTGGGCGCCGGTGTACGTCCAGTTGACGCGGGGCGTGACGATGTACCCGCTACCCAGCCTCGCGGCCTTGCCGACGGTGAGGCCGTGGGCGTATCCCGGCGTCTTGGCCAGCTTGTAGCCGGGGAGGACGGGGGTTGCGTTGTCGAGCACGCTCGGGCTGAGGCTTTCGTAGCGGGCGTGCATGGCTCCCAGATTGGCGCGGACATCCCATCCGGTGCCCGGGACCCAGGCCGCCTCCAGTTCCGCCCCCGCGATGTCGGCCCGTCCGCCGTTCAGGGTGATCGGGTTGAACGACTCGCGGATGATGACCTGGATGTCGTCGTAGTCGGCACGGAAGAGGGCGACGTTCACGCGCCCGCGGCCTCCGGCCCAAAGCGACTTGAGCCCGACCTCGTAGCTTGCGACGGTCTCCGGCTCGAACGTTCCCGGCGCCGCGGTGGGCGAGTTGGGCTCGTGCCCGGCGGGCGGCGCGGGATAGCGGGTGTCGAAGCCGCCGCTCTTGAAGCCGTTCGAGAATCCCCCGTACGCCGTCACACCGGCTGCGAGCCGGTATGAGAGCATCGCCGTGACGGTCGGCGCGCCGAAGTCGAGGGAGAAGTCCCTGCGCGGGAGCATTCGGTCGCCGGGCCTCATCGGACCGGCCGGGGACAGGTATGCCCCGGCGAGTGCCGGCCAGGTGGGGCCGAAGATGCTGCCTTGGCCCTGCGAGGCGTCCCCGACCGCGTAGAGGTCGGGCGTCAATCCCTTCCGGTCCCGCGTGTAGCGGCCGCCGAGGGTGAGCGACAGCGCCCCGGTGACTTCGGCGGTCACCTGCGCGAACCCCGCCCACGAGGTGTTGTGGTAGTCCCCGCCGCTGTGCAGGGCTCCGGGCGGCACGATGACCGCAGCCCCCTGGTATCCTTCTTCGCGGAAGAGGTACAGGCCCGTCTGCCAGTGGACGCGGCCGCCGATGGCGAGACCGCTCAGTTGCAGCTCCTGGCTGATCTGGGCGTGATCCAGCCGGTCCTGCGTCGACAGGATGTTGGCCGGGGTGTTATCGGCATCGCGCGAGGTCTCCATGTTCAGCGCCCGGTAGCCGGTGAGCGAGCGCAGGGTCGCCCACCCGAGGCCCGACCACGCCGCCTCGATGCTGCCTCCCCAGACGTCCAGATCGGCGAAGGCGGGGAACGTGCCCTCGGCCACGTACTCGCCCGCGAAACTGTCCGGGCCGTAGCAGCCGGGCGCGCCTCCGGCGCCCGCGCCCGGTGGCGGCAGGGAAGGCGGACCCTCGGCGGGGTACGAGGGATTGATCGAGATCGCGGCGCATCCCGGCAGCAGCGCGTTGCCGAACGCGCCGAACGCCATTCGGTCGTTGACGCCGCCCGACACCGTGGGGGCGCCGTTCTCCCTTCGGCGCGAATAGTCCGCCGCGGCGAACACCTCAAGGCTTGCGCCCGGTCGCCAGACGAGCGTGCCCCGTGCGGCCCGTCCGTCGTCATCCCCCATGTCCAGACCGTCGTGGACCCGCGTCACGTAGCCGTCCCGCTTGCGCAAGGCCACCGTGAGGCCGGCGAAGAGCCCGTCCGCGACGGGACCGCTGACAACGGCCGTCGCGTTGGTCATGCGATCGCTGCCAAACTCCGCTCGGACGCTGCGGCGGGGCCGATCGTCGGGTCGCCGCGAGTGCAACACCACCGCCCCGCCCACGGCGTTCCGGCCGAACAGGGTGCCCTGCGGTCCGCGCAGGACCTCGACGCGCTCCAGGTCGAGCAGGTCCATGGCCGCCCCGACCGACCGGGCCATGTAGATGCCGTCAACGTACACGGCAACGCCGGGGTCGGTCCCGGGCAGGTAGTCCAACTGACCCACGCCGCGGATGAAGACCTGCGCGGCGGATTTCGTTCCCGCGAAGGCGCCCGAGGAATTGAAGGAGAGGTTGGGCGTGAAGTACCCCAACTGGTCCGTGGTGGCGATCTGGTGAGCCTCCAGATCCCGGCCGGAGAACGCCGAGATGGCGAGCGGAACGTCCTGCACCGACTCCCCCCGGTTCCGTGCCGTCACCACGATCTCGGGCAGGGGAGTCACGGAATCCGGAACCGGCGGCGGCGGGTCCTGGGCGGCGGCGGGCGCGGGCACAAGGGCGGCCAACGCCATGAAGCGCCGACGCGGAATCGCCGCCCATCTGCGGTGTCGGGTTCCACCGGGTCCGTTCAACATGGGCGGGTCAGCCCCAGCATTCGCTCAACCCCGCATCCGCTCCGATGGACGGGATCCCCGGAACCGGCTTCTCGGTGACCAGAGTCACGCCCGTGTCGTGGAAGTCCAGACCGGGCGTGTTCTCCGGGGTTGCGCCCGTCGTCGAGAACTCGACGACCGCCTCGATGCCGAGGGAAGCCATCCGCACGGGATACTGCATCGCCGTGGCCCCGATCTCGCCCGCCGCCACGCTCCGCACTCCCTCGCACCCGCCGTCGATGGTGACGATAAGAACGTCGTCCTCCACGCCCAGCCCTCGAAGCGCCTCGTAGGCGCCGGCCGCCGCCGGTTCGTTGATCGCGTACACCACGTTGATCCCCGGGTCATCCCGCATCAGGCGCTCCATCGCGGCCCGCCCGCCTTCCTCGGCGCCCATGGTGGCTGCGTGCCCCGCGATGCGGGGATCGTCTTCGTCGTACATCCTCCCCGGATCCTTGATGTCGATGCCGAAGCCTTCGAGGAAGCCCTGATTGCGCAGCACCTCGACCGTGACCTGCGTTCCCGCGCCGTCCAGCGTTGCGATCCTCGCTCCGGCGGCGGAAGCGCCCATGCTGGCCCGCGCCCACATGCCGATCAGCTCCCCGGCCCGGAAGTTGTCGGTGGCGAACGTTCCGTCCACCGCGTCCGCCGGATCGAACGGCGTGTCGAGCGCAATGACGAGCACGCCATTCCGGCGCGCCCGACCGATCGCGTCCAAGAGCGCCACGGGATCCGAAGGGGTGATCAGAATCCCCGTCGCGTCCGCGGCCAGGAGGCTCTCGATGGCCCGAACCTGCGCATCCGTGTCCCCGTCGAATCTCCCCGCGAAGGTGCGGAGTTCGACGCCGAGTTCCCCGGCTCGCTCGATTGCGGCCTCCCTCATCGTCACGAAGAACGGATTGTCCTCGGTCTTGGTGACCAGGCCGACGATCAGGTCGCCATCAGCCTCCGGTCCCGTGACGCATCCGGCAACGAGCGGCGCAAGCAGGGCGCAGATCCATCGCGCCCTTCCGAAAGCGCCGTTTGTGGGTTCCATTCGATTCTCACGATTGAGACGAGCGTCGCGGCGCGGCAGCCCGCCTTGGGGGCAGTCTCCAGAGCCGTCCGTTCCGCAGGCATCACGAATCATGGCTTGCAGGTCGGGAATCGGGAAGCGCCTACCGCGCCGAACGGCTCTCGGAGTCCGCTACGGACGGACGGTCGGATTGATGCCTGCTACTTGATCCTTGCTTGTCAACGAAGCGGAGTGCGGCGAGCATTTCTTGGCGGGCGGGAGTGAGATCGGCCCGGCGGAGGGGCCAACGGCCGCCTCCGCGGCACGTGAACCGGCGTAAGGAGATTCGAGAATGCGAACGCTGCTGGTGGCTTGTCTGGTCGCCTTGGGCTCGACCGGTTCAGCGGACTGGCAGCCAGTCGCACCGGGACGTGTCGATCTCGTACACGCGAATCCACGACATGATCGTGTCGCCGACTTCCGTAAGCGTCCGGTCGAGCAAGAAGAGCGTGTCGCGCGCCGCCGTGATTTGAGTCCGCAACTGATTGGCAAACTGCACCGCTCCGTCCACGCAGGCGGTCCGGCGGTCAGGCGACAGCACCGTCACGTACACCTCGGCAAGGAACTCCACCATTGGCGGCTCACCATCGATAAGACCGTCGTGGTGTACCGCGACCGTGGAGCCATCGGACATTCGGTACAGGCCTTCCAGCGTCGAGAGCATCTCCATCCGGTCCTTGAACGAGATTCGGTTGCCCGGATCGTCGATTCTCTCCTGAGCGTCATCGGGGACGCCCCGGCGGAGTGCTCGGGGCAAGTGCAGCGTGTCGAGCATTCTGTCGTCCCAAGTCGCGAGGTACAGTTCGTTTTGCGCCACGGTCCCCACGAGCATCGTGTCCGCCCATGCCACGATGGATGAACCGGCAAGGACTCCGAAGTAGATGTCGCGGCCACGCAGCGACCGGAGGTACGGGACCGGCAGGTCGATGGCCGTGCCCAGCATCTCGTCTCTGCGCCAGTCCCACAGACTCACCATCTTTCGGCTTTCGAGGTCTATGGCGGGTATCAGGGCCACGTCGCCAGCTACTGCGGGCCAGCCGTCCTTGAAGCCGTCATAACGTGTGCTGCCGAGGTGCTCGCCGTCGCGCGAAAACCGCGTGAGCAGATTTCGGTGATTGTCCCGGCCCACGACGACTGAATCGTTCAGGATGAACCCGCGTCCGAGCCCCCTGAATTCCCCAGGCCCCTCCCCCGGTCGCCCGTACGCATGCACGTATCGACCGTCACGCGCGAACCGCAGCATCCGACCGAGGTAACCGTCCGCGATCAGGAACGACCCGTCCGCCGTATCCGCCGAGAGACTGTATGGGCGGCCCAAGTGGAACTCCGTTTCCTCCAGCAGGAGGCTGTCGACCTGAATGAATCGCCGGGCCGGCAACTCCCTGATGAACCAGATCGGCGGCATGCCGGTCTTGGACGGGCGGGTCGCCAGCAGAACACGCGACAACCATTGCCGCCGCCAGCACCCGGACGAGGGACAGACGAGAGACCAGGTCGGCTAGGCACCGCTTCGCTATTCCCACACGAGACTCGGCTCCCACACGAGACTCGGCGGGAGGCTGGCAGCACCCGGAGCATGATGGCTGCCGGATGGGCGCTCCCCATCGCAGCTCGACAAGCTGTCGCTCCCGTGCAGCCGACCCCTATCGCGCACGGCGGATCCACGTAATGACCGCCAGCGAAATCGCCAGCGCCAGGCAGAGCAGGAAAGCGACTCCCTTGAGCGACGTGAACAGGGAGGCGGCGGCAACCTGCCCCGTGGAAATGTCGGGGTAGCGCGTCAGCATCAGCACGATCTGGACGTTCTCGCCCAGATCGATCAGCGCTACCGCAAGCGGCAGGTAGGCCAGCCTCCACCAACGCTCCGCAGGCCGGAACCGATACACGAGTCCAGCCAGAAAGCTGGCGTAGAGGACCGGGAACAACGTGTCCAATGTCGCGCTGGCCCACGCATAGGCGCGCCGCCCCGATTCGCCGTAGCCCTCCAGCGCGGCAAGAGCCTCAGGATACGTGTAGCCGCCCCGGACATCGAGCATCTCGCCACCGATCGGCAGGGCCGGAAACGCCACCACGAGAAGAACAACGGAGGAGACCATGGTGGCCCAAAGCGCCAGCGTTCCGCTGCACGCTTCAAAGTACTTTCTCATACCACTCCTTGGTGCGAACCTGAATTGGCGGGATGAGCCCGGTAGCTACATTCCCGTGGCATCTTCCATGCCGACCGAGAGAGGCTGGGCCACGGCACCGCCGCACACAGCCCCTCGAACACCGAATCTTCACGGAATTCCTCCGAAGTTGGAAGCGGTGACCATGGAAGTCCAGGTCTTCTCCGCCGCTGGGTCGGTGGCCGCACACGACGGCGGGCGACCGCCCGGTTTCGCTTCGCGGCCGGCTTTGTGTTGGAACTCGGAGGCTCTTGGCGGAGGGGCCGGCTCGGCCCCCGTTCGCCCCCCCCGAGTCTTTCCCGCTGCGGCGGAGCGTTGCGGGCGAGTGTAACGCTTCGCCAGCCCCTTGCATCAGGGGCGCCAGCGCCCCGCCCCAAACGCCCCGGCGGCATCGAACATTGGGTCTACGTCGCTCTTGCGGCATCTCGGGCAGCCCGCCGCTTACCACGGCCTGTTCGCCGCGGAACGGCCTTGAGGGGATTCTCCCCCCACGGCTCACCCGGAATTCTCCCGTCAAAAGTCAAGGGTTTTTCCTCTGGGAGCGCTGATTCGAGTTGCCCATTATTGGACACACCGCCGTGTTGTATCACGAGAACCGCATGGGGGGCAGGGACCACACCATCCGAGAGGAGACTCTCATGAACAAGTGGCTGACGCGTTTCGTCCTCGCCGTCCCGACCGTGATTCTGGCGATGATGCCCGTCAAGTTGAACATCCGGGACGCGGATTCCGTCTTGGGCCGTTCCCTCCGCCAGAGCGATGATCGCGTGGTGCGGACCGAGCCGACCTGCCGTGGCTGGGACGGTCGTCCGTGCAACGAATACGAGGAGGTCGGATCACCGGCGGCCCGTGACGGGTTGATCGAGGAGGCGGTTGCCCGGTGGCTGGATCATTGGGGAGGCAAGGGGCGGGGTTCGGTCCAGCGCGGTCTGAAGCGAATGGGCAGGTACGAGGACTACATCGCCGCCGAACTGGCGGCTCGGGACCTGCCGCCCTCGCTTCGCTACCTCCCCTTGATCGAGGCGGACTACCACCACCTGGCCGTTTCTCCGGCGGGGGCGGCCGGGCTTTGGCAACTGATGCCCGAGACCGCCCGGTGGCTTGGGCTTGAGGTCAACTCGCTCGTGGACCAGCGCTTTGACGCGTACGCGGCCACCGAGGCCGCGCTGGACTACCTGGTTGCCCTCCATGACCGGTTCGAGTGCTGGTTTCTCGCTCTGGCGGCCTACAACGCGGGACCGACGCGGATCGAGCGGGTGATCCGGCGGCACGGTGGAGCCCGGCCGCGCAACGACGCCCTTTTCGGGCATATCCGCGACCTGCTGCCCAACGAGACCCGGGACTTCATTCCCAAGTTCCTCGCGAGCGTTCGTCTGGCTGGCGACCTCTCGATCATCGGGCAAGCGGCACCGGAAAAGGATCCGCCCGAGCGCTTCGATGTCGTCCGGGTCGCGGGAGCGGCGTCGGCGGATGTCCTCGCCGATGCCGCGGGCATCTCCGAAGACGAAATCAGGACCCTGAACCCGCACCTCCGCATCGGTCTGGCCCCGGCGGGCAGGTCGACGCGGCTGCGCGTCCCCGTCGGCGCGGGCGAGACGTTCCTCGCCCGCCTTGCCAGGATCCCGGCCGGAGAGCGCTCCACGCTTCGTGAACACACCGTCGCCCCGGGGGAAACTCTGGTGCGCATTGCACGACGGTACGGGGTTCCGCTGAACGCCTTGCGGACGGTCAATCCGGACGTGGAGCCTCGGCGCATGCGGATCGGGACCGTTCTGGTGGTCCCCCGCGCCGCAGGGACGCTGGCCGTCGGTTCCCGAAACGCAGCCAACCCAACCTCAACCCGGTTCGCGGGGATCCGGCCCCGTTGAACGACGAAAGGAAGGAACCACCATGAACGGAACGGCTCCCGGATTTGGCGCGGTCGCCGGCAACGGCACAAGGCGCTCTGGAGACAACCGGCTCCAAGACCGGCTCGCTCGCATCGTTCGGCCGTCCGGGCGGAAGGGCGCTCGGGTGGCACAGGCTCGTCGCGTCGCTCTTTACGCAGCCCGCAACGGCGACCCGCTGGACCGGCTGAGGCGCGCGGGGTTGATTTGATGAGGGTGCCGGTTCCCATTGACAATCCCCGGCCGGGCGCATCTCGTGGGTGAGGACGGGTCGGTACACGGGAGCAGCGTCGCGGTTGCGGCAGGCTCGCCCGCCCGAACGACAAGGACGGAGCCGGGAGTGCTCAACCAGAGGGACTACACCGCCGTGTTCGATGCTTCGCCGGACGCGATGCTCGTGGTGGATGCGGACGGGGTGATCCGCGACCTCAACCGGCAGGCCGTCGCGATGTTCGGATGGAGCCGCGAGGAGCTTGAGGGCGGCGAGGTCGAGCGATTGATTCCCGACGCGAGCCGCGGCCGGCACCGCCGGCACCGCCGGCGCTACGGCGAGTCGCCGAAGCCCCGCCCGATGGGCGAGGGACTCGAACTCGAAGCCTTGCGCAAGGACGGCACGACCATCCCGGTCGAGATCAGCCTGAGTCCCTCGAAGCTGGGGCGGGGCCGGGAACACGTGATCTGCGCGGTACGCGACATTTCCAATTGGAAGCGCATGCGGCGCATGTCGGGCATGATGATCGCGGCTGCCGAACAGGAGCGGAAGCATCTTTCGCGCGAACTGCACGACGAGTTCCTCCAGAACCTCGTGGCACTGAAGATCCGGGTGAAGTTCCTGGCCGACGAGAAGGACGACGGGGCGAGGGAGCGCGCGCGGGCGAGGGTCGCCGAAGACATCGGGGGTACGATCCTCGGGGTGAAGCGGATGATCCGGGGACTCCTGCCACCGGAGTTGGACCGCCAAGGGCTTTCCTCCGCTCTGGGCTCCGTCTTCCGCGACATCGAGGACGTGTACGGGTTCACGGTCCACGCCAGCTTGGGCCGGGTGGACGGCCAATTGGACGAGATCGCCGCGCTCGCGCTGTACCGGATCGTGCAGGAGGCGGTGGGCAATGCGGTGAGGCACGCGGGGGTGAACGAGGCGACCGTGACGTTCGAATCGGCGAACGGCGCGGTCACGGCCACCATCCGGGACGAGGGCTGCGGGTTCGAGCTGCCCGACGCGGAAGGGCTCCCGGGCGACGGCTGCGTGGGCCTGGCCGGGATGCGCGAGAGGGCCGCTCTCGTCGGAGGATCCGTCGTCGTGCGGACCTCGCCGGGCGGGGGAACGACTGTCCGCGCCTCCATTCCCGTCCGGAGTGCGGGCGCACGGCACGAATGAGGGATCTCCCGCAATGGTGAGGGCGCTCCTGGTCGACGACCACTCGGTGGTGCGCGCTGGGCTCCGCGCATTGCTCGAAGCGTCCGGAAGGGCGGAGGTCGTGGGCGAGGCTTCGTCGGGGGAGGAGGGGGTGGCGAAGGCCCGGAGCCTGAAGCCGGACATCGTCGTCATGGACCTTGCCATGCCGGGCATGGACGGAGTTGAGGCGACCCGTCGCATCGCTGCTCTCGGCATCGACACGAAGGTCCTGGTGCTCACGATCCACGACGAGGACGAGTACCTGGTGCCCGCCCTCGACGCAGGCGCGGATGGTTTTCTGAACAAGTCGGCCGCCGACACCGATCTCATGGGCGCCATCGAGGCGGTCGTGCGCGGCCACTCCTATCTGCCCAGGCGCGCGGCCGCGCTCATCGCACGCCAGAAGGCGCGACGGCACGGCGCGGGCCGCGAACCGGAGGCCGAGGCGCTCTCGGATCGCGAGCGGACCGCGATCGAGTTGACCGCTCGGGGGTTCTCCGCCGCGGAGGCGGGCCGGGAGATGCACCTCAGCCGCAAGACCGTCGAGGGCTACATCGCCCGCGCCAAGTCCAAGCTGGGCCTAGCGAACCGGCGCGACATCGTGCGCTTCGCGCTGGAAACCGGGCTGCTGCGGCCCGATGCGGAGGAGTAGCGGCACTCCGCAATCCCGCCGGTTTTCCCCCGTTCCGCACCGTCCTGACGGGAATCTCCCGTCAGGACGGTTGCGGGTTTCTCCCCCCATAATTCGGGGAATTCTCCTCTGACGGCCCGTAGGCGCGGTTCCGCATATTTGCCATAAGGCACCCTGGAGCGAACCGGGGGCGTGTCACCCGAAGCAAGGAGCCGGGAACCATGCAGCGGGAGATCCCAAGCTACGAGGCCGTCATGGACACTCTGCATTGGGCCGCGCAGGGTTACGTGACCGGCCACCAAGAGGTGATCCGGCCCATGCCCTGGCGGCGGATCCTCGATCATCTGTCCTTGCTCGGACGGGACGAGTTGCTGCGCATCGACCCAAGCGCCAACGGCACGGAGAACGGCATCGCGGTCAGGCGGATCGCCGTCAACGGACGATCCGGCGAGGGACCGCCCTCGACGAAGGGCTCGGGCAAGACGACTTGGACGGTGGACATCCGTAAGGGGTTGAGGGCCAAGACGCGGTTCGCCCAGCGTATCGAGATGGCCGTGCGGAGCGGCGAGTACCGCTCCGTGACCTGCTTGCGAAGGGGGTCGAGAGTCTTCGCGGTGATGACCGGTGCCCCGGCGCTCGTCGCAAGGTCGAAAGGAGACAGTCTGCCGCCGCTCCGCGTTCGCGCCGGAGCCTCCCCGAGGGACCTGTACCGGATGACTCCGTACCAGAGGCGAACTCGAAGGAACAGGTACGCGGCGTGCATGATCGTGGCAGCGTCCGTGCTGCTGTCCGTCGCGGTGCTGGTGTCCGCCGCGACCGGGCGAAACGACAACCCTCCCGCCACCGATATCCGCAACGCCATCGTGGGACAGGTGCTGATCGGGGGACGGGGAGCCGACGGCGTGACCGTCGCCCTGGACGGCCGAACCGCAACCGCAACGAGCGGCGGGGGCGCGTTCCGGTTCGATAACGTGGAAACCGGCATTCACACCATCACCATCAGCAACTATCCGGCGGACGCGCGCTTCCACCGCACCTCCGTCACCGCGAGCATCGACACCGAAGGACGGGCGGCCACCGTCAACTTCTCCGGTTCGTACATCCGCAGGCCTCCCATCAAGAGCCTGGCCGTGATGGCCGAACGCGGCAGCACCGCGAGGCGCTCGACGCTGCTGGCCTTGCGGGACGCCGCCGGGCGCGCCGCGATCGAAATGTAGAGTCCGACCTGTAATCGGCGGTGCACGCTCGCATCGCTATTCGGGTAGGCCCGATACAAGCTATCTTGCTATCTTGCTATCTTGGTCGGAGGACCGGGGCGTTCGGTCCTACGGTTCACTGGACTTCAATGACACAGTCCATGCCCGCACGGATCACTTTGGTTGGCCGAGTTCATGCCTACCGCAAGCCCCACAACCGCTCAGACCACATTTAGGACTGCAAGGCGGGGCTGGCTTCGCCACCGTTTCCATTGCGGAGGCCGAGGGCGAGGAACAGTCCGTTGCCGGTATCGTCGCGGGTGTGGAATTCGGTGTTCCCGTCTCCAGCGTGTTCAGCCTGAGGCTCGGCGGCCTGGACTCCCGCCATTCTTACACGGTGTTCCGGTCATTTCAGCGCGGTGGACTCAGATGCAAATCCTTGGGCAAGAAGGGCAGATCGTGCAGTCCCCATTGAACTTACGTGACTTCTTGCCTTGATTTGCGATACTTCCGTCATGCCAGCCCGGCGAACGCATACTGGCCACCGTTCGACGTCTCGGTCATCGACTCGGCCGCGCCGGCCAGCGTGACCGTCACGCCGTCAAGGCCCATGCCGTCGTCGAGGCTGACCCGGCCCGCGATCCCGGCCGTCCGCAATAGCGTGCCTTCGAACGGCACGTTCGCAACCTCGCCGGTCGCGATGGTCTTGGATTGCGAGGTCGTCTGGAACTCGTAGTCGTCCGTGTCGTACCCCGAGATCGCGACCTGGTAGGTCCCGCTCTTGAGCTTCGAGAACGCGTACTGCCCGGCGGCGTTGGTCACCTCGGTGCGATCCTCGCCCTCGCCGTTCAGCGTCACCGTGACGCCCTGCAGGCCTTCACCATCCACGCTCACCTGGCCCTGGATCCCCGCCGTGCGGAGATACGTGCCGTCGAAGCTGACGACCTTGGACTCGCCCACGCCGACCGTCGCGGCGCCCGAGGTGCTCGAGAAGCTGACCTCGTTCGTGTCGAAGCTGGAGATCTCGACCGAATACGTCCCGGCGCGCAGGCCCGTGAACGAGTACTGGCCGCTATCGTCCGTCGTGGTCTGGCCTTCGCCCATTCCGGAAAGCCTGACAGTGACCCCTCCGAGGCCCATGTTCTCTACCGTTACCGTCCCCCATAATGGATGCGGTGCGGATATAGGTGCCGCGGAAGTCCACGGTGACCGTCCCGCCGGTGTCGCCGATGCTGGCGGGAGCTGAGGTTTGATCGAAGCTGGCGTCCGCGGGGAATCCGCTGATCGTGACCGTGTAGGAGCCCTGCTCCACATTGTCGAAGCGGTAGTTCCCGCCACCAGCCGTGGCAGTGGAGGCCCCGTTGCTAAGGGAGACGGATACTCCGTCGATCCCCATGCCCTCGATCGACACCTGGCCCACGATGGAGCCCGTCGGCGGCGGCGGGATGACTTCCTCTCCGCACGCGGCGATGATCGGGAGCACCAGCAACGTTGCCGCCGCCAAGTACTTTCTGAGACTGTCTCTCATTCCACTGTCCTTTCGGTAGGAATGGGGAAAATCGGCACGCGCCGGCCGCCGGCGACTCGCTGGCGGGCCCGGTTCGGGCCGGAGGTCTATGTTCACGTCCTGGCCCCGAAAATCGGGGGGACGGTAGAAAAGGGAATGTCCATGTGCGTTCTCCTTGCGCAAGCAGCGTGCCAATCCATCAGACCCCGAAATGGGGCGAAAACGGGGTCTGGAGGGGGTTTCGGCCCGCCCGGGGGTCGGTTTTTGAAACTTGGGCGTCAGATTCCCGACCAACGAGCACGCGATGACCTCCAAATCCCGGGCAACACCGCTGGCGCAGCACTCCATAACGTCGCGTTATAGTAGTACCCGTCTCCCGCTTGGGCCATAGGGAAGCGAAACATGAGACCATTGATCTGGGCAGCCGCGCTTCTGGCGGTCGCCGCCGACGCTGCCGCGCAACCGTACGTGGGGTCCGAACTGGGGCCCGCGCTCGCTCCGGCCCTGCGCCTCGCGGGAACGGACAACGACTGGGGCACCCGGTGCGACCTGCTCATCAACCCGGACGGCGTGGAAACCGGCACGGAATGCGACACGCCGCCTCCGCCGACGGAATGGACCAACGAATCCGGCCGCTCCATGGGGATCGCGACCGGAATCACGGCCGGCTACCGGTTCGGCCGTTACCGCGCCGAGGTCGAGTACCGGTACCGTGCCGCCTCGTATCACGACTACGCGCCGACCCAGATCGGCGACGTGGTGACCGCCCAGAAGGCCGACCAGGAGCTCGAGACGGCGATCGGCGGCGCCGGCGACGTAGCCGTGCACGGTTTGTTCACGAACTTCGCGGTCGATCTCCGCACGCCGAATCGCCGGGTCACGCCGTACATCGGAGCCGGGGCCGGCGTACAGCGCATGTCCATCGACTACCTCAGCCTGTGGAAGCGCAACGACGACCCGGCGCGCATCGCCACGTTCGAGGACGCCGTGCTCAGCGCCAGGCTGGCCGGAACTACAACGATTGGCACGGCGGTGCTCGACGACACCATGGTCAGCATCCATATCCTGGCCGGCGTGGACTACAGGGTCGCGGACCGGCTCACGGTCGGCCCGAAGATCCGCTACGCCACGGGGCTTGGAGCGTTCCGGAGCCAGCCCCGCGAATGGGACCAGCTCCGCAGCCACGAATCGTCGGTGGGGCGGGGCTCAATCATCCTGTACACGGTTGAGACGCACGACACGAGCGCACTCACGATAACACTCAGCCTGAGGTACGCTCTGTAACAGGGCGAAGTGGGCGCTGACGGATTCGAACCGCCGACCTCCTGCTTGTAAGGCAGGCGCTCTGAACCGACTGAGCTAAGCGCCCCGGGTATCGGGAACCTACACGAAACCCCGGCCGGAGTCATGGCAACCGGGTCGTCAAACCGCCGCTCCCGACCGCCAGGGGGTCGGGACCGTACTCGTTGTCGCCCTGGTCCCCGGGCTTGAAGAGCAGCTTCAGCCCGAAATAGATGTTGTAGAGAGGGATCGCCATGAACAGGCAGTGCAGTCCCGGCCTTCCCATATCGTGAAGGCGCTTGACGGTGATGGCGATGGCCGCCCAGGCCGCACCGAGTGTCACTCCGGCCATCGGCAGCTTGAAGATGAGGGCCAGTGTGTCGGGGGCCAGCACGAGCGCGGCGCCCGCCCCGGCAATGACCAGGTCGTCGAGAAGGATATGCCAGAAATACCAGGCGCGGTTGACTCTTCCCCTGGTGGTAAACAGCTCCAGGAACGCGTCCATTCAACAGATTTCCTCGGATGGATGGGGTCGGATGATCCGGCCGGGTTGCCCTTCGGGCGAGGCCGGTCGCAGCTTCGTCTTCATGTATGACAATACGCATGACGCCCGCGACGGCATCACTGCGCTGGACATCGCCGGACTGGCGGCAGGGTTCCTGGAGGCGCAGAGCATGGGCGGCTTCGTCGAGCCTCCCTCGGCGAGCCACGGGCTTCGGCTGGAGGCCGCCTACCGCGTCGGCGCCGAGATCGCGCGGACACGGCAGAGGGACGGCTGGCGGCAGGCGGGCTGGAAGGTGGGATTGACGAACCGCGAGATCTGGCCGCGGTGGGGACTGGACTGCCCCATCATCGCCCCGGTCTACCGTGAGACGATTTTTCGCGACCCCGGGGAGCCGCAGGGGGCGGCGCGCGCCGACAGCCACCCGGTGCCCGCGGGCTCGCCCCGACTCGCTGTTCCCATGGGCACCCGGGCCGCGGCCCGCCTCGAGGTGGAGGTCGTATTCGGGTTCGCGGATGTCCTCGACGCCGAGGCCGTGGCCGAGCCCCGCACCGACCCGGTCTGGATCGCGCTGGGCGTCGAACTGGTCGATTGTCACTACAGCGGCTGGAGGTTCGACCCCGCCGACGGGGTCGCGGACTTCGGACTCCACGCCGGGCTGATCGTCGGCCCCCGCATCCTGCTGCCCCGCGGCCAGTCAGGGGCGCCGGACTTCGCGCGCTCACTGCCGCAGATGGCGGTGACCCTCTCCGGGGACGGCGAGGCGCTGGCCGACGGCCGCGGCGACGCGGTCCTCGGGAGCCCCTTCCATGTCCTGGCCGAGCTGCATCGCTCGCTGAGGCCCGCGATTGCCGCCTACCCCGCCCCGGAAGCAGATTCGCGGGACGCAGGTCACGACCAGGAGGCGGGTGACGGCTACCTTGTCTCGACGGGAACGCTCACCCCGCTGGTGGAGGCGCGAATTGGGACCACGTACGAGGTCGAGGCCGATCTGCTTCCTTCGTTTTCCTTCGTGCTGGTCTGACGTGGCTGCCCGTCCGTTCGCCGGCACCGCGGCCGTGCTGGCCATGGTCGCCCTTGGAACCCTGGCATGCCAGACCGGGACTCGCCCCATCGCCTCCGTGCCCGAGCCGGCCCCGCGCGAGCAGCCGGCCGCCCGGTCCGCGGCACCCCCGGCCGTCCGCTCCAAGGCCGACGAGCCCAACACGACCGACGGGATCTACACCGCCCAGCAGGCCGAGCGTGGGATCGGGGTCTACAACCGGATCTGCTCCGAGTGCCACGCGCCGGAGGACTGGACCGATCCTGCCTTCCTGGAGCGCTGGGAAGAGGCGTCCGTCTTCCGGCTGTGGTACTGGATCTACGAACGGATGCCGCACGGCAACCCGGGCAGCCTGACTCGCGCACAGGTTACCGACGCCCTTACCTACATCTTTCAGCTCAACGGCCTGCCGCCCGGGCCGACCGAGCTCGCGGACGACGACGACACCATCGACGACTACTGGATCATCTGGAACAAGCCATGACACGACGCCACTCGCCGCCGCCCGCCCGCTTCCTGCTCGCGGCACTCCTCGCGGCCCTCGCCCCCGCCCCCACCGCCGCCCAGTCCTCCAGCCTCGTCTCGCCCGTCGGCGACGTCGACTGGAACCGCTTCTACACGGCGGCCGAAACCAACCAGATCCTGCGCGAGTTCGCGGCCCTGTACCCCGGGCTGACCGAGCTGCACCAGGTCGGCGAGAGCTTTTACGGCCAGCCCCTCATGCTGATCACGATCACCAACGAGGCGACGGGCCCGGCCGCCGAGAAGCCCGCGCTGTACGTCGATGGCGGCATCCACGCGGGCGAGCTCACCGCCTCGGCGGTCGCCACGCACCTGATCGGCCACCTCCTGAACGGGTACGGCAACGACCCCCGCGTCACCGCGCTGCTCGACACGCGCGCCTTCTACGTGCGGCCCAAGTTCAACCCCGACGGCTCCGACCTGGCGCTGATCGACGACCAGTTCCTGCGCAGCACCCCCCACCCCTTCGACGACGACGAGGACGGCACCGCGGACGAGGATCCCCCCGAGGACCTCGACGGCGACGGCTGGATCACGCAGATCCGCGTCCCCGACCCGGACGGCATCTGGGTGGCCGACCCTGACGACGGCCGGATCATGGTGCGCGACCCGGACATGGAGCGCGCGGGCCTGCGCTTCTCGACCATGCGCGAGGGCGTCGACCGCGACGGCGACGGGACAATCAACGAGGACGGGCTCGGCGGGCTCGACATGAACCGCAACTTCCCGCGCAACTGGGAGCGCGTGCACAGGCAGCCGGGCGCGGGCGACTACCCGCTCTCCGAGCCCGAGACGCGCGCCGCCGCGGAGTTCATCAACGCGCACCGCAACATCACGGGGATCTATCACGGCCACACCTCCGGCGGCTTCGTCTACCGGCTGCCGTCGGCGTCGGCGCCGTCGCTCTTCCCGCCGATCGACCTGTCGCTGATCGTGCACCTGGGCGAGGAGTACACGCGTTCGACCGGCCGTCCGGTGGTCCCCAGCGCCACCCACCCCACCGAGCACCGCTACGGCACGCTCATCTCGTGGGGGTACTGGGACCACGGCGTGATCGGGTGGGTGCCCGAGTTCTCGCCGGGGCCCGAGGCGTGGGTGACCGACTACGACGGCGACGGCGAGATCAGCGAGGCCGAGCAGCACCGCTTCAACGACGAGGAGCTGGGCGGCCGCTACTTCTCGGACTGGACGCCGTACGACCACCCGCAGCTGGGCGCGGTCGAGATCGGCGGCTGGCACGCCAAGTTCTGGGGGCAGAATCCGCCGCCCGAGTTCCTGGAGGAGGAGACCGCGCAGCAGCTGCACTGGATCCTCTACCTGGCCGAGCAGGGTCCGCTGATCGAGGTGAGCGACCCGGTGGTGACGGCGGTGGGCGACGGCACCTTCCGCGTCGCGGTGACGGTGACCAACACGGGCTTCCAGCCGACCAGCGTGACCGACCGGGGCGCGGTGGGGCGCGAGCGCGGGGATGGGACCGTGGACCGCCAGGTGGTGAGGGCGCCGGCCGTGACGCTGACGCACCCGGGGCTTGAGATCGTGGAGGGGCGCGCGCGGACCGTGATCCCGCACCTTGCCGGGTCGAACCCGTTCCTGGAGGCCGCGAAGGAGCGGTCGCACACGGTGACATGGGTGGTGCGCCCGACGGGCGGAGAGCGCGCCGTGAGAGTGACGGCGGCGTCGGACAAGGGCGGCACCGTGCGGTCCGGCTGGGTGGCGGTCCGATGAGGGGGCGGCGTGGGGGTAAGCGTGAGGGCGTGGGGCGATGGGCCTGGGGGGCGGGGCTGTGGATGAAGGGCGATGGTCGCCGCGCGGGGCGGCGGTGGGCGCGCGGGGCGGGGCGGCGTGGGCACGGCGGCGGGCGGAGGTTGGCGCTGGCGGCCGCGGCGGCCGTGGCCGCTGCGTGGCCCGCTCCCCTCGACGCCCAGGAGGCGCGGCGGCGGTGGGAGCGCATGTGCCAGTAGTGTATGTTACGAATCCGTAAACCCTTGCTGTACAGGGGGTTACGAGCGTTTCGGCCCCTCGAAAAACGCCAAAATGTTACTTTGAACGCGCTCTGTGTGTTACTTCCGGGGGGTCCGTGTGTTACCAACGTGCCAGCCCCCAACGCGCGCGGATATGCGCTTCCAGTCTCCCCCGCCGCGTCCAGACACGCCCCCCCGCCGGATTCGAGGGGGTAGGGCCGGGCCGGATCAGTTGGGGCCGGGGTCGGGGCCAAGGTCGCGGAAAGCGGGCGGTCCCCGCTTCGGGAATCTGGCGCACCTTGCGGACCTTCCGTTCCACGTCGCCGGGGTCCGCTTCGAGCAACAGCCATTCGTCACCGAACCGCCGAAGCCGTACCCATACCAACCCGGCCCCCGCTTCGTCCCACGCGGTCACTTCGCGGGCATGGATCGCCTTCCCGTAGTAGCGGCCGATGAACAGCCCGTCACTGTGCTTTCGCTTCGTCTTCATGCGTCGTTTCTCCGTTGGGGTTTCTCGCCGCCCGCGCCCCCGCCCCCCTCGATCCACGCCCAAGCCAGGCACCGCGCGAAGTCCGGTAGCCACGCCAGCGCCGCAAGGTGGCCGCCGAAGATGCCGGGACGGATCGCCGACAACAGCCAAGGGTCATCCGGCGGGGGGGAAGCGGGGTCCACGCCCCCGGCCACGCGGGCCGCGTCCGCCGTCGCTTGCCACGCTTCCGGGTCGCCGCCGGGTGAAGCCGCGCAGCGAAGCGCCGCCGCGCCGTCCGGGGCCAGCACGTCGAAGCAAAGCGCCCCGCCCACCGTCCACCCGCGCCACGTCCACCCCTCGAAACCGGGGACGAATCCGCCGCGCGCCGGAAGCATTGGGGCCAGCGCCTCGACAGCCGCCGCGCCCACCTCGAACCGGGGGGACGCTCGAACGTGGCCGGTCCCGGCCGTGACGTGTTCGAGGGTCGGGCCGCCCGCCGTCATTTTCAGTTCATCAGGGGATCGGGGCCGCCGCCGTCTTCGGCCACTTCCAGCGCCGCTATCAGGGCCGCCGCGCATGTAGCCGCAACCCCCGCTATGGGGTCGGGGGCCGCCGATGCCAGCCGCTCAAGTAGTTCCATGCTGATAACCAGTTCGGCGGGGCCGCCAGCGTCCGCCCAATCGCCATCCGGCAACCCCTCCAACACGGCATCCGCGCCGGGGTCGCCGTCGAAGTCGGCCACAACGAGCACTTGCCGCCCGAGTCGCCGAACCGCCACCGCTGGCCTGCTCATTCCGCCCCCTTCCCAAGCGCCCGGCAATCCCGACACGTCACGAATCGGGGGCCGCCGTGAACCCGCCGCGCCGGATGCCGCCCGCACCATCGGCAACGGGTATAGGTCGCGGGGAATGGGGTTCCCCCTCGAACCCGCGCCGGGGCGCTCATTCCGCCCCCTCGACAGCCGCCCGGCAATCGGGACACGTCACATAGTCGGGACACTCCCAACCGGGGCCGCGCCGGTCGGGGTGCATGACGGCTTCCCACCGCGTCACCGTCGAAGCCTTGCGCCCGCACACCGTCACCAGCCCCGCCCCGTGTGCGTCCAGGTATCCGCCGCAAACTGGCCCGTCCGGGGGGGCGCTCACTGTGCGCCCCCGATGCCGTCCGGGGCCATGTCATGCCGGGTTAGTCCGCTCACTTGCCGCCCCCCCGTGCTTGGCGCTTCCGCGCCGCTTCGAGGGCCGCCCGCAGCGCCGCCCGTAGCCATTCGGCCGGGGTCATGCCGTCGAAGTCGGCGGCCGCTTCGATCCGGTCCCGCGTTCCCGGCGGACACGCTATCGCAATCTTGTCCGTTAGCCGTGCCTTTAGCCGTGTCGGCCGTCGCTTCGCGCGCGCGGGAAGCCCGCCCCCCGCGCCGTCGTCTTTCCGGTTGCTCATTCCGTGCCTTCCCTTCGCAAAACTGTTCACGTCCGTTTCCCCGCGTTCGGGGCTGTTCGGAAGGTCGCAAAACGTCCGGGTTCCGGTCAACTGCCACGGGTTCCGACGGCTACCTATTGCCCCCCCGTTGTGACAGCGTATATTCAATAATATGGACGCCAACCGAACCCGAAAGCATGGAGCCGAAGACATGGCCGCGACCAACCTTCCCGCCGTCCAGTACCGCCCCGAAGCCGCCGCGATCCGTGCGGCCGCCGAAGTCGCCCGCCGGGGGGCCGATGAAGCCGCCCGGCGCGCCGGGTCCGTTCCCGAAGCCGTCCGCCGGTTGTCCCCCGCGACGTGTCGCCAGCGCGCTTCACAGCTTGCCCGCTTCGCCGCGTTTGTCGAGTCGAGCAACCCGGCCAGCATGGCCGATGCCGCCGACCAATGGGCCGAAGCCCGCTTCGAGGGCGGGGCCGCCGTCGCGACCGTGGCCGCCGACCTTGGGGCCGTCCGTTGGTTCGCCAGCGCCGCCGGTATCGAGGGGGCCGCCAGCTTGGGGGCGGCCGCGATCCAAGACGCCCGCCGCGACGGGGACCGCCGCCGCCGGGGCCGGGGCCAGGCCCGCGCGATCAGTTGGAAGGTGGCGGACAAGATCGCGCGCCGGGCCGCCCGTGACGGAACCAAGGGGCTTCGGGACGCGGCATTGATCGCCACCGCGTCCGACCTTTGCGCCCGCGTGTCCGAAGTCGCCGGGCTCCGAGTCCGCGACGTGACCACGACCGGGAACGGGTCGGGAACCGTCGAAGTCTGGCAACCGAAGACGGGGACCGCCCGGACCGGATACCTTCGAGCCTCGACAGTCCGCCGGGTCCGGGCATGGACGGAAGCGGCCGGGATCGGCAACGGGTCGCCGTTGTTCCCCTCGATGGACCGATGGGGCCGCGTGAAACAGCCGCTCCGGGCCATGTCGCCGCGCGCGGTCGCCGATGTAATCCGCCAGCGCGCCGCCGCGTCCGGGTTCGATAGGGCGTCCGGCCACTCGCTCCGAGTCGGGGCCGCCGTCAGCATGGCGCAACGCGGGGCGTCGTTGGTCGCCATGCAAGCCGCCGGGGGTTGGAAGTCGCCGGACATGCCCGCGCACTACGGCCGCCAGGCCAGCGCCAGCCGTGGCGCGGTCGCCACCCTTCGGCCGGAAGATCGGTGGGCATGATGCGACACGGAAACCAGCTTGCCGAAGATCGCTTCGCGCCCGCCGCCGGGCCGCCGAAGCGCCGCGCCCATAATGTCAGCGTCAGGCTGGACGCGGACACGCTGGCCGCCCTTCGAGCCGAAGCAAGGGCCGCCGGGCTGTCCGTGTCGGCCGTTGTCCGCTTGGCGATCCGCGACGGGCTCCACCATGTCACAGCCGCCCGGATTGCCCGCCGGGCCGGGATCGCGCCGGACGCGGCCGGAAGGTAAGACCTTTCCCCCGGATTCCGACCGGGGGGGCCGGGCCGCTTCACAGCCACGCCCGGCGGGTTTCCGGGGGTACTCCTACCCCTTGGAGGGTCGCCGCGACCGCTTACACGGGCATTCTGGACACCTACCGGGGCCGGAATGCCGCCAGAATCGCCAGAAACGGCCCGTAACGCCACGTCGAGGGGCTGGCCCTCCATCGGGTCCGGGGCTGTGCGGCCGCTTACACGGGCTCCACGGGGCCGCATTCTGGACCGCGCCCCGCTCACCCGGCGCACCATGCGGCCACAATCGCCACCCACGCCCCCAAGATCGCCAGCGCCACCCACGGGGGCGGTTTCGTGGCCGGGGGGCTGGCCGGGGGTTCGGGTTCAATCTCGATTGCCGGGGGGTCCACGTCGCCCGTGAACCGCCCGCCAACGATCCGGGAATCGTCAATCTTTGCCGCGCACCAACCAACGCCCGGAACACGGAACACGGCATGATGCCGCCACCAATGGCAACGGGTACACAACGTTTCGAGATTGTCCGGGTCGTCGAACCGCTCAAGGTCCGTGTCTATGTGGTGAACGTGCAGCTTGCGCCGCCCGTCGCCCCACCGCCGCGCTTCCCCCGCCCGCGCCCCGCAATCCCCGCAACGCTGGCCGTCGCGCTCAAGCGCCGCCAGCCGCGCCCGCTTGAACGCCACCCGCGCCCGTAGCCGCTTGTATTCGCGCCGGTAGTCCGCCCGCGCCTTGCGCCGTCCGGGGCTTCGCCGGGGCCGGATCAGCCGCCAAGCGTTGTCCCCGGTTTCGTTGCTGATTCGCTCCACTTCGCGCCGGGGCATGATCCGGTAGCCCGTCCGGGATGGCGACACGTTCCGCCGGGGGGGATCAGCGCCGGGGGTCGGGGTCCGCGCCGGGCCGGGACCGATTCAGGGCCGCCACGATCCGCGCTTCCATTGCCGCCCGTTCGGCGCGCATTGCCGCCCGGTCTTCCCGCGCTTCGGCCAGCCCGGTTTCCATGCGGGCGTCCATGCGGTCCAGGCGCTCACCGATCCGGGCTTCAAGCGCCTTCAAGTCGGCGCTTACTTCGGCGGTCACGCGGTCGCCTTCCACCCGTGCCGCTTCGCGCATCCTAGGCTCATAGAGGTTCCCCAACCCCAATAGTCCCGCGACCACGGCGGCCCCGACGGCTGCGGGCTTCCCGATTGCCGAAAGCCATCCGGGCCAAGTCTTCCCCGTGGCTTTGTCCGCTTCCGGTCGCGGGGCCGCTTCGCCGGGGGTTGCCGCCGTGTCCGTGCTCACTTTGGGCCGCTCCGTCTTCGAGGGGGGAAGGTCCGCCGTCCCTTGGAGTCTAGCGGGACGGGTTCGAGGGCGTCAAACGCCCGGTAATCCAACGGAACCGAACGGAACCGAACGGACGTGAACATAGCCGCATATATCGCCCCACGTTGCCCCTTGGCCCTCAACCCGTCGCAAACTGGCCCCAACGCTCCATGACTTCGGCCCGGCGCTTGAGCAAGTCCGAACGCTGATAGACGCCCTCGACACCCTTCACACTGTGAGCGATGGCGGCTTCGGCCACGTCGCTCGAAACGCCTTCGTCCGCCGCCCACTGGCGGAAGGTGGAACGCCAGCCGTGAGCCGTGGCGTCCACCCCGGCCCGCTTCATGGCCGCTTGCGGCTTCGAGCGATGCAGCGCCGTCCCCTTCGGAGTCGAGAACACGAAACCGGACCGGGAACCCGTCAGCTTGGCGACACGCTCCAAGACTTCGAGGGCGGCCCGCGACAACGGGACACGGTGGGGGCGCTTGCCCTTCATGCGTGACGCGGGGACGGTCCAGATAGCGCCGTCAATCTCGCTCCACTTCGCGCCCGTGGCTTCGGTCGTGCGAACCGCCGTCAGCGCGACAAACACGCCCGCCAAGGCTTCGAGCCGTTGCGCCGGGGTCCGGCCGCTGGCCCGCAGCTTGGCGATGGCGGCCGGGGCGTCCGCGACCTTCACGGCCTTTTGGTGGACCGTTTGGGGCTGTGGCGGAAGCGCGGCCTTGACGTGGTTCACGGGGGACGCTTCGCGCAACCCCGCGCCCACTGCGTAGGCAAACGTCTTGCCGATCGTCCCCAAGATGGACCGCCCCTTACCGGGCTGAGAAAGCCAAACGGGCTCCAAGACGGGCATCACGTCGCCCGAATCCATCCGGGCCACGTCCGCGCCCGTGAACCGGGCCGGAAGCTGGCCGAAGCTGCGACGGTGGACGGCTACCGTGTTCGGACGCATGGCCGGACCGTGAAGGGCCAGCATCCGCTCGAACGCTTCCCCGAACGTGACCACGGGGCGGGCCGGGGTCGGGTCCGGGGCCGGGGCGGCCGGGGCCGCAGCAACCGCCGGGGCGGCCACGCGGGCGGGTTCCCCTTGGCGCGGGTCGTGGCCCCGGTAGATCGCCGCCGCGTTTTCGAGGGCCAGCGCGCGGGCTTCCCGAAGCGTCACCATCGGCCAGCGCCCCAAGCCAAGATGCGTCACCCGGCCGCCGATGCGCACTTGCTGAACCCAACTACGGGTCAGGTGTCCGGCCGCCGTGCGATGCGCCCGAATCTTGAGCCCGTGGCCGCCGCGTCCGTCGCCGTGCGTACCTGGGGCCGTGATTCCCTCGATAAAGCCTTCCGTTAGCCGTTTCGGTCGCTTCGCCATGTCTGTTTCTCCGGTGGAATGTCGCTTGTCATGTCGCTTTGTGTGTTACTTCGGAAGATGGGGGCGGGCTTCCCGATGCGCAAGGGCCGGGGTTGGAGCCGTCCGAAAAGCCAAGTATGTCATAAGGTTATGGAAGGGTGAAACGGACGTGAACGGACGTGAACGGGAATGAACGTGCCATATGTGCCAGATCCGCGCCGAGAAGTTCGACCTGGTGCTGCCTGGCGCGATGCACGACAACGACCTCGACATGTGGATCGTGGTCATGCGCGAGGGCCTGCTCGACCCGCTCTGGGAGGCGCTAGGCCGCGGCTACGTCGGCGACTGGGCCTATTACGTCTTCACCGACCGCGGCGAGCGCACCGAACGCGCCGCGCTGGGCGTGGGCGGCTACATGCTGGAGCAGTGCGGCGTTTACGACCACTTCGGGAGCGCGGCGTCGCTGGCGGAATACGTCGCCGAACGCGATCCCGAGCGCATCGGGGTGAACATGGCGGCCTCGATCGGCGGGGCCGACGGTCTCTCGCACACCTCGTACCTGCACCTGCGCGAGGTGCTTGGCGCGCCCTGGGCGGACCGCCTGGTCTCCGCCGAGCGCTTCGTGTCGGACTTCCGCGCCACGCGGACCGCGATCGAGATCGCCGCCTTCGCCGAAGCGGGCGAGATGAGCCGCGAGATCGCCGAGCGGGCCTTCTCCAACGAGGTCATCACGCCCGGCGTGACGGCGCTCGAGGACGTGGCGTGGTGGATGTGGGACCAGTTGCTCGCGCGCGGCCTGGATTCATCCTTCGATATGCCGTCGGTGTACATCACCGGCCCCACCGGGATCGAGGCCACCTCGTCCGACCGCATCATCCAGCGCGGCGACCTCCTCATGATCGACTGGGGCGTTGGCTTCCTCGACTTCTACACCGACATGAAGCGCGTGGCCTACGTCCTGCGCGAGGGCGAAACCCAAGCGCCGCCGGGCATCCAGCGCGCCTTCGAACGCGCCATGGAGGTCCGCGACGTCATGAAGGCATCGATCAAGCCCGCGCCCACCGCGCAGCAGGCCCTCGACGCCACCTGGGCCGCGATCGAGGCGGCCGGCTTCAACCGCATCGGCTTCAACCAGCCCACCGACGACCCGGACGTCACCGACGTCGTCATCGGACCCCACTCTGTCGGCAACTGGGGCCACGGCATCGGCCCGTCACTGGCGTTCTTCAACCCGACGCAGCTCACCTACGAACTGCGCCCCGGCACCCTGATCGCCGTGGAACTCTTCGCCTACACCGCCAACCCCGAGTGGGACAACGCCAAGGTGCGGATCCCCCTGGAGGACGACGCGGTCGTCACCGAGCGCGGCGTGGAGTGGCTTTACCCGGTGACTCGGCGGATTCTGCTGGTGCGGTAGCGGCAGCAGCGCAGGGCCGAGCCCGTCGGCGCAGAGGCTGGCCGCCCGTCAGCCCAGGCGGCGGCGGGCCGTCACCACCTTGGCGGCACGATCCGCACCAGCCGCCCCTTCTGGTCGTACACCCGGATCGGCACCCGTGCGATGTCGTTGCTCAGATCGATCACCGGTCCCGCGGGCTTGGCCGCGGCGTCAGGCGCTCCCGATCCGGTTACTCTGTAGACTTCCGCCGCGCTCAGGTTGACCTCGTAGCCCAGGTCGGCCATGGACTCGATGGTGATCCTGCTCAGCGGTTCCCGGCCCGTCGAGAGGAAGGGCGTCATCAGCTCTGCCTCAAGGACCGATTCCCTCCAGTGTGAATCCGACGAACCTCTTTGCCCCCCGCTCTCGACAGGCACCTTGGCCCCTCTGTATGACCGGCCCCCGCTCGCGTCGAACGCAGCCAGGGCATGCGGCCCGATGAAGTGGGTATCGGCGTTCGAGTTTCCGGTGGTCGAGGGATCGCGGAGCAAATCGTGGTCTTCCCACAGGGTGCCGAAGCCCAGGACGTGTCCGTACTCGTGGGTGACCGTGTTGACGAGCGCGCCCAGGGCTTCCAGGCGGTTGACGTCGTCTTCGTCCAGCTCGATGAGGCCCCTGAGCGGTTCCTGAAGAATGGAGGTGGTGTCGGATCCTTGAACAAACGTGCTCAGACGCCAGCTGCACGGGGCCGCCCGCCCGAGAATCCCCCCCGCACCGTCGATCGAGTCGATCGTAATGTAGATGCGAAGATCGTCGATCACCTCGCCCGGCGAGATCGCGGGTGATCCCGGACCGCACCTGCCGGCGGGAACAGCCTCAGCGTAGGTGAAATCGTTGGCGCCTTTGCCGATCACCGATTCCCAGCGCTTGGCCGCATCCCGCATTACCTGGTCCTGCGAGGCGGTGCCGCCGTCGAGAAACACCAGTTCGAGTTCGAAGGTCTCCACTGGCTTCCCGCCGACCGTCACGGTAAGCGTGGAGGGACCGAACGTGGTATACGCGTGAACCGCGACGTGATAGGTCCCCACTCGCGTCGGCACCATTTGGCACAGTTCATCGGAAGCCGCGTTGCCGCTGGGGCACCGGTACTTGTAGTGATGATCCGGCCGGGAGCCGTAGTGGACAAACATGTCGGCGTCGCCCGACCCTCCCGAGAGCTCGACGTTGAGGGCCTCGTCGGAGGCTTCGGTGATGTCGATCCGGAAGAGCAGCACCTCGTTCACCGTGGACGAGGAGACGGTTACGGACTGCCTCAGCGCGATCACTTCCTGGTGCAGGACGGTGAGCTGCTTTTCGCCCGTGTTGTTGGCCTTCTCCCACTCGTCGATTCCGCCGTCGGGATCGATGACGACCGCCAGGCGACGGGAGCCCTGGTCGAACGGGCCCGCGGCCGCGAAGCTCACGGTCGCCGTGTCCTCCGGCTGCAGTTGCGACACGTAAACGGTCTCGAGGGCAGCCCCGTCCACCAGGAGACTCACGGCAAAGCTGTCCGGACTCTGGCCATCCCCGTTGTTGCCGATCAGGGCGCCGACCTCGATCATCTCGAGCGTGCTGGGCTCGTCCCGCGACACGTCGAAGCGCTCAACGCTCAGGTCCGGCAGCGGATTGTCCGACGTGGCCCTTGCGGCGGCGATGTTCTGGACGCCGCCCGGGGCCCAGATCGTCAGGGACTGGGCGCCGAACTTGCTGCCGAGCGTCCAGACCGTCGAAGCCTGGCCCTCGTCGTCCGTCACGACCGAATCCGGGCTCGCCGAACCGCTCTCCGCACTGGGCCTGAAGACCACGGGCAGACCCGCCACACCGTGGCCGCCCCGGTCCTCCACCTGGACCACCAGCGGCTCCGGCAGGGGCTCGTTCCTCAGCGCCTCCTGGTTGTTCCCCGACACGATCCCGACCGCCGACGCCCGCTGCTGCACCGTCACCTGGGCCGTCGCGCTGATGCTGGCGGTGGTAGCGGTCAGCGTGCCTGTGCCGTTGCCGACGGCCGTCACCGTACCGCTGGCATCGACGGTGAAGACGTTGTCGTCGGAGCCCGACCAGGTCACCGTGACCGCCATCGACGAGCCGAACTGGTCGCGAACGTTTGCGCTGAAGGGCGTGGACTGCGTGATGTAGGTGAGGGTGGCGGACGCCGGCTCGATCGTGATCGTCGCGGGGCGCGGAGGCTCCGGCGGCGTGACCGGACCGGTGTCCCCGCCGCCGCAGCCCGCGACCGCGGCCAGGAGGAGCGTGCGGGCGACGAGCGTGGTCGCGGAGGTCTTCATGATGGCAGCGCCTTCCTGCGTGAGCGGCAACGGTGCCCCCCGATCCGGGCGAGGCACAGGCCGCTAAAAGGTGATCCTCAAGAGTAGTCCTCAAGACGGGCGATGGTTCCCGTCAATATAGTGCGCCATGGGGATTGCGGACGAGGACCGGCGGGTCACGGACGAGGGCGCGCGCGTTTCAGCTGAAACGTGCTCGCGGCTCCCCGCGGGGTCCGGTCGGTGGCGGGGCCCGGTGGTGGGCCCAGATGGCGCGCCCCAGGTGCGGAATACTAAACCAAAATGTTTAGTATCATTCCGTGTGCCGTATACCGAACTTTTCCCGAACTGTGGGGTATAAGGGGGTGAGCACGTGACCGTCCACCCATGACTCCGGGATCAGACCAGAATGCCTGCGAACTCCGTCTCCACCGCCTCCGTCTCCACTGCCTCTACTCAGCCCACCCCCGACCCCTCCGCCGACCCCCTCGGCGACAAGATCGCCACGCTCTGCGCGCACCTCAACGCCGCCACCTACCAGCTCCTCTGCCTGCTCAAGACCTACGACGAAGAAGGACGCTGGGAGGGATTCCGCTCCTGCGCCCACTGGCTCTCCTGGCGCACCGGCATCTCGCTCGGACCCGCCCGCGAGAAGCTCCGCGTGGCCCGGTGCCTGCCCAACCTGCCCCTGATCTCCGGGGCCCTGGCCAACGGAGGGCTCTCCTATTCGAAGGCACGGGCCCTGACCCGGATCGCCACACCCGACAACGAGGAGGAACTCCTCTCCTTCGCCGACCACGGCACCACCGCCCACATCGAGAAGCTGGTCCGGGACGTGCGGCGGGTCGACCGGAGCCAGGACGCGCAGGCGGCCCGCGCCGAGCGCCGGCGCCTGTACCTGTACCCCGCCGAAGACGGCGGCTACGAGATCCGCGGCCGGCTCAGCCCCGAGGTCGGAAGCCTGCTGCTGAGGGCGCTCGAGGTGGCCGAACGGAAGCTCTACCGCCAGCAGCGCGAGGCCGGCACCGAGCACGAGACCACCCCCGAGCAGCGCCGGGCCGACGCCCTGGGGCTGTGGCTGGAGGAGCAGGTGCAGCCGCGGGTCCAGCTTGTGGTGCACTCGTTCGAGGGCGCGGAGCCGGAGACGCGGCTCGCCCTGGCGGGCGGCGTGCCGGCCGGTCTGGTCACGGAGGAGGGCGGGCGCGTTTCAGGTGAAACGTCCTTGCGGCTCGCCAGCGATGCGAAGATCGTGCCCGTCAAGCGGGGCGCGGGCGGTTCCGTGCTCAACGTCGGACGCCGGCTGCGGACCGTGGACTGGCGGCTCCGCAAGGCGCTGGAGGCCCGCGACGGCGGCTGCCGCTTCCCCGGTTGCGGATCGCGGCTCCGCACCCACGCCCACCACATCATCCCCTGGGCCGAGGGCGGCGAGACCGCCATGAACAACCTCGTGCTGCTGTGCCCGCTGCATCACCGTGCGGTCCACGAAGGGGGCTGGCAGGTAGAGATGGACGACAAGGGTGTGCTGCGGTTTCTCAACCCGCTGGGGGTGGAGATGCCTTTGGTGCCCAAGGCCCCGGACATCGGCGGCTTGCTGCCCGGGGGCGGAGTGGCGGCCCCCGACGGTCTGGCGCCCCCGACACCGGCGGCCAACCGCTCCGCGGCGGCCGACGCTCCGGCAGCCGCCCCGGCCGACGCCCCGCCACCCCAGCCGCAAGACTACGGCTTGGCCCGCTGGCACGGCCGGACGGACATCGAGGTCTGGACCGGCACCACCGTGTGGCACGGCGAACGCATCGACTGGGACTGGGCCCTGGATTGGTTCTGCAACAACCCGAGCGCGGGCAAGGGCAAGGGCGCGGGCCGGAAGGAAGGAGGTGAGCAAGCCCGCCCGGGCAATGGGGCCTGCCGATGAAGCCGACGCTAAACACTATTGTTTAGTATCGGGCGTTTTCGATCGAGCGTGACAATGACGCTAAACATTATTGTTTAGTATCGGGCGCGTCAGGCAATGGGGTCCGCCCCTGGGTCCGCCCCTGGGTCCGCCCCTGGCGCGGGCTCCAGCCGCCTCCGCCGGCGCTTCTCCAGGTACACCGGCAGGTACAGCAGCCCGAAGAACACGACCGCCGCCACCTCCAGCTTGAGCAGGTACCAGGGCCAGGGCAGGAAGATGAAGGGCGACGCGGTGTCCGGGACCGTGCACAGGTACATGTAGTTGCTGCCCAGCAGCAGGTTGACCGGCGTCAGGACGGCAGCCATGACGTTCAGCACGACGAACGCTCTCACCAGCGACCTGAACGTCGGCCGCATCCCCAGCCCGAAGGTGGCGAACAGCGCCGCGACTACGATGGCGCCGTGGGAGATGAAGTACTGAAAGAAGAGGTAGTGTGGGAAGCCCTCCGACAGCTCCGGCGTCACCATCGCGTTCGTGGCGCCCGCGAGCCCCCAGAAGTAGACGAGTTCGAAGGTCCAGCGCTTGCGGAAGAGCAGCATCGCCGCGGACAGCAGGATCGTCATCCCACATACGTGGAGGGGCAGATGCTCGCGGACGAACATCTCGCCGCCCTCCGTCATGTACCGGTACACCCAGCCCACGGTCTGGTTGACCAGCAGAACGACGGCCAGCCCGATGCACAGCCCCCGTGTGACACGGTGCGAGTCTGAACGCCTCGCCACGAACGTCATGCCGGCGGCAACCACCACCATCAGAACCATGGCGGCGATGTGGGGCGGGCCAAAGAGCTGGAAGGATAGGGCGGACATCGGCGCAAGCTAACGAGCCGGCTCGCCGCCGCGCACGGCTGCCCGCCCGCGCCAGGCCGCCCGCCCGCGCTACGCAGTCATTGCCGGGACGGCGGCGTCGGGTCGCCCACCCACGTACCCCGCCCGCCCATCGCGGCCACCCGGAACCCGAGCCGGTGGCGGGCGGCGAAGCACAGGGCCTTGTCTTGCACAACGCCGCCGCCGATGTCGCGTGCCCGATCCCAGCTCACGTTGCGAAACGGCGCCAAGCCACGCTCGCGTCGCGGATCGCCGGGGAATACCCCGTCCACGTCCTTGACGAGGCGGATTTCGGCCGCGCCGATGGCGTGACCGAGGAAGAGCGCGGTCAGGTCGGAGCCACCGCGTCCGAGCAGCGAGGGCACCCCGGTCACGTCGACGCCAACGAAGCCGGGGACCACGATCACGTCCGCACACGCGAACGCGGCGGCGATCCGGCGGGTGTCGACGGCGACGGGATCGGCGTCGCGGAGCGCGCCACGGGTGCGCACACACAACTGCGCGGCGGTGAATCCCGCGGACGGAACGCCGACGTCCGCCAGCGCGATCCGCAGCAACGCCACCGACGCCTCTTCGCCCGTGGCGAGGAGGGCTGCCACCAGGGCGTCCCGCGGCTCGCTCGCCACGGCCCTCGCGGCGGAAAGCAGCACCTCGGTCGTGTTGCCCATGGCCGACACTACGGCAATCACCTTGCCGCCGTCCGCCACCTCCTGGCGCACATGTTCAGCGACGCGCCGATACCCCTCCTGCCCCGCAAGCACCGACGAACCGAACTTCACAACCGCCGTCACGCCGCCTGGCACACCACCTCCTCCACGCGGGCAAGTCCGCGCTGCAGGTCGGCCACCAGATCGTCCGCCGACTCGATCCCGACCGACAGCCGCAGCAGACCCTCGCGGATGCCGGCCACGATCTGGGCGTGCTGGTCCATCGATGCGTGCGTCATCGTCGCCGGATGCGCGACCAGGCTCTCGACGCCCCCGAGCGACTCGGCCAGCGCGAAGTGCTCGAGCCCGTCGACGAACGCCTCGACCGCCTCGCGCCCCCCCCGGAGTTCGAACGAGATCAGGCTACCCCATCCCAGCTGTTGCCGGCGGGCGGTCTCATGGCCGGGATGTCCCTCCAGGCTGGGGTGGTTCACCCTGGAGACGACATCGCTGCCCGTGAGGAGATCGACGACGCGCAGCGCGTTCGCCTCATGGGCGCGCACCCGCGCATGCAGCGTCCGGATGCCGCGCAGGGTCAGGTACGAATCGAATGGCGCACCGGCCACCCCCATCGCGTTGGTCCACCACGCCACGTCCTCGAACAGCTCCTCGTCCGCCGCGATTACCGCGCCTCCGACCACGTCGCTGTGTCCGTTCATGAACTTGGTGGTCGAGTGGACGACGAGGTCCGCGCCGAAGTCGAGCGGCCGCTGGTTGACCGGCGAGAGGAAGGTGTTGTCCACCACGCAAACCGCGCCGATCTCCCGCGCCAGACCGGCCCACGCCGCGATGTCGGTGATCCGCAACAGCGGATTGCTCGGCGTTTCGATCCAGATCATGCGCGGCCGGAGAGAGCGCGCGCGCGCCTTGGCACCCGCCGCGGTCTGGTCCAGGAAACGCACCTCGTATGACCCACGCGCCGCCTCGGCCGAGAATAGGCGATGGCTGCCTCCGTAGCAGTCGTGCGGGGCCAGCAGCAGATCGCCGGCGGACAGCAGCCGCGTGACGACCGCGATCGCCGACATGCCCGAAGAGGTAACCACCGCGCCGCATCCGCCTTCCAGTTCGGCGATCGCCTCGGCGGCGAGGTCGCGCGTGGGGTTCCCGCTCCGCGTGTAGTCGTACCTGGCGTACACGCCGGGCGACTCGAAGTAGAAGTTGGACGAGAGGTGGATGGGCGGCATGACCGCGCGGTGTCCCGTGTCGGCCCCGAGTCCTGCGCGGACCGCGCGGGTGACGCGCGAAGGGCCGGGCCGCCCGTTTGCGAGGGCGGCGCGAAGACAGTCGGGAACGCCCGGGGACGCGCCGTCGGCGGAGTTCGTGAGCGTGTCGCTGCGGTTCATCGGGGTGCCTCCTCTTCGGCGAGGCCCAGGGTGATCTGCCGTGCGACTTCCCCGGTTTCCTTGAGGAAGGCGTCATGGCCGAACAATGACGGGATGGTGACGTGGTGGACGGGGGGCCGCCCCTGCCGACGGGCGAGTTCGTCGACGAGCCAGGGCGGGACAATGACATCGGTGTCGAACGAGACGAGGAGCGCGTCGGACGGGAGCGACCCGGGACGCGTGCTGTGGAGATCGATCGACTCGGACAGCGCCAGGAAGCGGTCGGTGGTGAAGACCTGGGCGAAGGCCGCGCCGCGGGCATCGAGGTACTCCTCCACGGGGAAGCGTGACGGGGTGTGGCCGGGGGTCCCTGCCGTGAGCGGGGTCTCCGCCGGGCCGGGGGTGCCTGCCGTGAGCGGGGTCTCCGCCGGGCCGGGGGTGCCTGCCGTGAGCGCGAAGGACGAGAAGCGCGCCTCGAACTCGTCGATGCTTCGGTAGGTGGTCATCGCGAGCGCGCGGGCGAGGGCCAGGCCGCGTGCGGGGTGACCGGTCTCGGCGCCCAGCGTGGCGGCAGCGCGCTGTACGGTGCGCACGGCGGTGGCCATGGGGTGGGTCCGGTGGGCGGCGCCGAGGATGACGAGTTTCGAAACTCGCGCGGGGAAGAGTTCGGCGAAGGCGAGGGCGACCATGCCGCCGTAGGAGGCGCCGACCAGCGAGGTCGCCGCGATGCCGAGGTGGTCGAGCACGGCCGCGAGGGCGCGGGCCTGATCGTGGGTTGTCACCGGGCGGAGGACGTCGTCTTCGCACGGGCCGCCGAGGAAATCCATGCCGATGAGAAGCCGCCGTGCCGGGTCGAGGGCGCCGCCCTGCTCCACCACCCCCCTCCACCACCCCGGTTCGGGGTACGCCGGCGTGGGCGCGAGGTGCCGGCCCGCGGAGATGCCGCCGAGTACGACCGTTGGGGCGTGATCGGGTCCCACCGCTTCGAAGTCCACCGGCGCGGTGCGCTGCCCGAGGTGATCGAAGTCGATGCGGGTGCAGAGCGTCGAGCGGACGGCGGGCGGCGAGGGCGCGGGCAGCGGATGACTGGCGGGCTGCGAGCGAACGGCGGACGCGAGGCTGCGGGCGGGTGCCGAAGCGGGGGCCGTCGCGTAGGAAAGGGTCGCGCCGGCGGGGAAACTGGGCATCGTTCGGTTCTCCGGGTCTGGACTGCTCATCGGACTCCGGAGATTCGACACCCTGTTACTTCCGGCTATCGCTCCGAAGAGCGACGGGCGGTTCATCTTTGCGGCCGGACTCGTGGTCCGCCACAGGAGTTGGCACCTTCGCGGGAATGCCACTTCCCGCAGGTTGCCCCGGCTTCAAAGGGCCTTTCCCTCAGCCGGTCTCGATGAGTTGTCGTTGAACGATAGCTACAACGGTTTGCCGCGAACGTCAAGCACTACCGTCTTGAGCGCCCGGCTGCGGGTAGGACCCCAGGACCCGGAACAGGGCGGCGCGATTCCGCATGCCGCGAAGCGCCTCCCTGACGACTGCGTCCTCGCGGTGGCCCTCGATGTCGATCAGGAAGACGTAGCGGCCCAGGCTCCGCTTGTCGGGACGCGACTCGATCTTGAGCATGTTGATTCCGCGGCTGGCGAGTTCGCCCAGGGCGCCATGGAGGATGCCGGCCTCATCCTCCGTGAAGTCGAAGCAGAGGGAGGTCTTGTCCCGGCCCGTCCGCTCCGCGTCCTCGCGGGCCAGCACGACGAAGCGCGTCCTGTTGTTGGCGGAGTCCTCGATGTTGTGATCGAAGATCTTCGCGCCGAAGATCTCCGCCGCGCGCCGGCTGGTGATCGCTGCCGCGGGACGGGTGCTGGACCCCATGTCCTGGACGGCGCCCGCCGTGCTCAGGGACGCCACGGGCTCGGCCTCGGGAAGATGCTCGGCGATGTAGCGGCGGCACTGCGCCAGCGCCTGTGGATGGGAATACACCACGCGCACCAGGGGGAGGGCGAACCCCGTCTGGACCAGCAGGCAGTGGTGAATGGGCAGCACGATCTCCCTGCGGATCAGGAGATCCGTACTGTGGATCAGCAGGTCCGTCGTGTGCGTTACGGCGCCCTCGAGGCTGTTCTCGATCGGCACCACGGCCTGTTCGGCCGCGCCGTTCTCCACCGCCGCGACCACCGCCGCGATGGTGGTGAACGGCACGAGTTGCGAAGCCTCGCCAGCGTGCCGCAGCGCCGCTTCCTCGCTGTACGTCCCACGGGGACCCAGAAAGGCCACTCTCATGAGTGGCAATGTAACGCATTTATCGCACTTCCCCGATCGTTACCCAGTAGGGCGTCGCGCCGCTCTGCCCCTCCACCACCACCCCCAGGTACGGCTCGCGCCCCTCGGCGTGGGCCGCCAGCGCCGCCCATCCGTGCGCGGTGGTGATCCAGCGCGCCCCCGTCGCGCGTTCCTGGGGCATGTCAATGGCGCTGACGGTCCCGTAGGCCGGGTTGAACACGACGTCCAGGTAGCGGTAGTACACCTCGCCCGTCGAGCTGGCCGCGTCCACGACCACCTTCCACGTTCCGGCCGCCGGGTTGTGCACCACCACCGATTCGTCGCCCACGGGATCCCCGTCCACGCGGACGCCGGTGCAGTCCTCGCCCGTGCAATCGAAGACGTAGACGTCCAGGTCGGCTCCCGAGGCCCGGCCAGCCGGCCCGCCCGCCGCGGCGTCCGCGCGTTCCACCTCCGTGCGCACCATCAGCGCCGAGGATCCGGGCAACACCTCGATCTCGTAGACCTGTTGGCCAAGGGGCGCAATCGCGTCGTACGTGCGCCGCGCGCTCCCCACCGGCGTGTTCACTGCGCCGCCCGTGAAGGACGCCATCCGGTTCGTGATCCACACCTGGTGCGTCCCGTTGCCTGGAGCCGCCGCGGCCGCCGGGGCGCCGTTGTCGGCGGCCATCCCCGCCGAGACCACCTCGACGTCGGCCGCCAGGGCCGACACCGTCAGCGTTGCGGCCGTGGGCGGCACCGGTTCGTGCTCCTTCGCCTGCTCCCAGTCAAAGGTGCGCGTGTCGGCGATGTCGCCCAGCCGCACCTCCCACGTGCCCGCGATCGGGTTCGCCACCACCTGCGTGATTCCCCCGGCGTCGTTGCGAATCATCTCGCCGCGCTGCCCGCGGGTGTCGGGGCGGAAGACGCCCAGGGTGACGGGGCGCTCCTCCCACACGACGTCGATCTTGAGCGCGGTTACCCCCGCGGGCACGTCGAAGAAGTAGCTCTTGAGACCCGGGCGCGGGACCTCGGCTTCCTGTGTGGCCGTGTAGCCGTTGGCGGAATTCAGGGGCTCGGGCGCCACAATGGCCGCATGCAGCCGATGCGCGTAACCGGCCACGTCGTCGTGGTGCAAGGTCAGGTGCGCGGTGTGCACGCCGTGCCCCGCCGGGGTGACCGTCACGGGGAAGTCGACCGGCGTGTTGAGCGGCAGCGTGGCGGTGAGCGGCGATGAATAGGTGCCGTGGTCGTTGCCCTCCCAGCTGACGTCGAAGGTCATGTTGCCGGAGGGACCGGACGTGCGCGTGAAGGTGACGGTGCGTTCGCCGCGCTCGCCCGCCTTCCAGCCGCTACGCTCGTAGAGGCCGAAGCCTACGTGGGGGGTCGGCAGCAGGTGGCTGTACGGCGTGACCACCGACGAGCGCGCCTCGATGTCGACGGCCAGGGCGCCGGATTCGAGCCGCTGCAGGATGTCCCACGCCCCGGCGACGCTCACCACGCCATTGCCCTGCTTGTAGGCCGCGATGTTGGGCACCCAGCGCGCCCCGCGCGTGATCGCGTACTTGAGCCGGTACGGGTCGATCGGGATGCCCGCCTGCCGCGCCGCGCTGATCAGGAGCGCGCCGGCTCCGGTGGCGGTGGGCGTGGCTGTCGAGGTGCCGCCCGCGATCGTGTAGCCGGGAGGCAGCTGGAAGAGGCCGGCCATGGCGCGGCCCTCGATGAACCCCAGCCAGGTGCTCACGTAGTTGGAGGGCGAGATCACGTCGGGCTTCAGCGTGCCGTCGCCCATGGGGCCGTAGCCGCCGGTGATGAGCAGGTTGTCGTCGTGCTCGACGCGCACGCCGTGGTTCATGAAGAAGTTGTCCTTGCTCTCGTGGCCGCCGATGCCGATGACGCCCCGCCCCATCACGATGTCGTCGATCGCGCCGAGGATGGGGAAGTTGTGGGTGGGGGAGAAGATGGAGACTCCGTACCGCTCCACGAGCCGGTCGGCGATCACCGAGGGGACCAGCCGGCCGTCGCGCAGCAGGTAGTTGCGCGTGATGTTCGAACTCTGCTCGAAGTAGATCAGGTCGGCGTCCGCGTCGCGTGCGGCGACGATCGTGGCCTCGGTCTGACCGTACGCCGATCCCCCCTCGCCGACGCTCGCGAGCTGCGCCCCCGGGGCCACCCCCTCGAAGCGCCCGCTCTCGCCGCGGCTGGCCAGGATTGCCCCGACTACAAGCGTTCCGTGCGACGCAACGCCCAGGTTCAGCGCGACCCGGCCCTTGTCACGGTCGATCTGGATCCCGAAGCCGACCGACTCGCGCACCGGGGTCTCGGGGTCGTCGGTGCCGAAGACGCCGAACACGGGCCGCTCGTCGTATTCGCCCAGCGCGGTCTCGTTGGTGAAGTCGAGGTCCTGGTCGGTGTCGACCCAGACGTCGCCCGCGCCCTCGTCCCAGAGCACCGCGAAGAGGCGGCTCGACCCCTCCGGATTGCCGTCGCGGTTGATGTCCCGCTCCAGGCTGGAGCCGTAGACGCCCATGGTGTCGGCCCTGACCTCGTCGAACAGGGCGATCCGGAAGAGTCCGTCGCGGGGAGCCGTGTACGTCGAGTCGCGGTAGACGAAGGAGCCGCCGCTCGCCTCGACCATGTCGTCCATGTCCTGCCACCAGCCGTTGTCTTCGATTTCGGGGTCGAGGACGTTCCGGTAGACGGCGATCTTGGGGATTTCCGACCCGTCCATCGCACGCGCGGTCTGGAGTTCGGGCAGGAGCATGTCCGGAAGCATGTCGATCATGGCCACCACCACGCCGCGCCCGTCCCACGTCGGGTTCTCCTCGCGGAACTCGAGCGCGCGCATGTCGCCCAGCGGGCTGTAGCGGTTGCTGAGCGGCTGGTCGCCGAGGACGGGCGGCCAGACGGTGTCGGCGGGAGGCGCGGGCTCGGCGGGCAGCGCCGGCGCCTCCGCCTCGCCACCCGCCAGCCCGAACGAGCGCGGACGTCCCGTAATCGACACGTCCACGCTGTGCACGTCGCCGAGCGCGACCAGCTCCTCGACGCGGTCCACCGGGACCCACGCGCGCAGGTAGTCGATGTCGTCCGCGCGGAATCCCACGCGCCCGCCCATGCCCTCGACGGCGGCCGCGACGCGCGCGTTCCGCCCCGGCATCGAGGCGATCACCAGCACCACCTCGCTCTCGCCGCGCGCACGCGCCTGTGCGAGCTCGCCGCGCGCGTCCTTGAACAGGTAGGGCCGCCGTTCGGGCTGGGCGGCGGCGGGTGCGGCGGCGATGGCGCCCGCGGCCAGGGTTGCGAGGATCAGGAGAAAACGCGCGGGAACTGCGGCCCTGGGTCGCATGATGACACTCCGGGATCAAGGCGTCGGTACGGTCTGCACATTGCAGAATTGCGTGCCACGAGGGGCTTTCGCAATGCGTGTGCCGGTCGCCGCGCCGCCGGCCGCCATGCCGCGGGACGCCGGCCGCGATGCCGTGTACCGCCGGCCGCTATGCCGCGGGACGCTCCACGCGCAGGCTCAGGATGTCGGCATCGTGGTACTTCTGGTGGCGCACGGAGGTCGCGAGGTGACGTAGCAGCCGCAATGAGAAGTCGTGCTGGGTCGGAATCTCCACCGCGTGCTCTCCGACCAGCGCGATGCGGTCCTCGATGTTCCCCTCACCCGCCGCGGCGATAAACTCCAGCTCCGCCGCCCCGGGCACCGAGCGCACGCTGACGCGCAGCCGCCTCCCGTCGGCCACGTCGTCGCCCTCGTCTCCCGCATCCCGCAACAGGCTCACCAGTGCCTCCTCGGCGGCCAGCGAGACCCGTCGGGCCATTGCATCGTCCCAGCGCACGCGCGCGGAAAAGTCGCCGAGGAACGCCTGGATCTTCGGCAGGGCGTCCATGCCGAGGCTCGTCGCGAGACGCTTGCGGCGCGGACCGGTGAGTTCGACGAACGCGGACAGCAGGAGTGCCGTCAGTCCGCCGGAGGTCATCCCGTTGCCCAGCATTTCGGCGAAGAAGGGGCTCATCTGGCCGGTGAAGAGGCCGCCGGCCTGGAAGCCCGATCCGATCCAGAACGACACGCCCACGATCGCGGCCTTGCGGTAGTTCATCCCGTCGCCGACCACGATGCGCATGCCCAGCACGAAGAGGATGGCGATCAGCACCAGTCCGTAGGCGCCGATGACCGCGTTCGGGATCGAGAGGACGACGGCCACGAACTTGGGCAGGAAGGCCAGCGCCATGAAGCCGACTCCGATGCAGACGCCCACCCGCCTGGCGGCGACGCCCGTGATCTCCACGATCGAAACGCTGCTCGAATACGTGGTGTTGGGCACGGTGGCGAGCAGCCCCGACAGGAAATTGCCCAGCCCGTCGGCCATGACGGCGCCCTGGACCCCGCGGAAGTCCGTGGCCCGCGTGTCGCGCCACGAAACGCGTTGCACCGCCACCGCGTCGCCGATGGTCTCGATCGCCCCGACGAGTGTGACGAACACGAAGGCGGGCAGCAGTGCCCAGAAGGTCGGTCCGAAGCTGAAATCGAACCCGGGCCAGCCGGCTACCGGCAGCCCGAACCACTGGGCGGCGGCCACCTGCTCCCACGAGAACAGATCGAAGTAGCCGGCGAAAACGCACCCGGAGACGATGCCGATCACGGGGCCCCAGAGCCGCATCGCGCCGCTGGCGCGGAGGATGATGACCATCGTGACGACGAGCGTGGCAACCGCCGTGACGGGGCCGGCCGCGGGCGCCACGCCCTGGGGCACCTGCTCGATGAGATCGAGGAGGAGCGGCATGACCGTGACCGCGATCAGCATGATCACGGTGCCGGCGACGGTGGGCGTGATGATGCGCCGGAGCAGCGCCAGCCGCGACGCGAGCAGGAACTGGAAGAGCGCCGAGGCGGCGACCAGTGTGGCCAGCATCCCGGGCCCTCCGCTCGCGAGCGAGGTGACCGCCACCGCGATGAACGCGCCCGACGTGCCCATCAGGAGGATGTAGCCCGACCCGAACCGCCACACCCGCCTGGCCTGCACCATGGTGGTGATGCCGCTGACGAGGAGCGCCGCGCACGCGGCCCACGACAGGAACAGCTCGCTCTCGCCGGCGGTGCGCACCACGATCGCGATCGTGATGACGATCGGTCCGAGCGTGAGAATGCAGTACTGCAGCGCCAGTCCGATCGAGATGGGAAACGCGGGTTTCTCGTCGGGCTGGAAACGGACTCCGGTACCTGCCTGGGTGGGCGGAGAGGACATGGGGAATCTCGCTTGTGGGGGAAGAGCACAGTATCGGGGACGCCGCACACCCGCGCAATGAAGCGGGCGGCACGGGTCGCGGTCACCTTGCGGCGCTACGGACGCGGACCGAACCTTGGGGCTGACCGCGGACGTGGCACGGCCCCGGCCGCACAGGCACAGGACACACCCCTGGAGGGATTGCCATGAGATCGAAGCAAGACACGTTGCGGCAGCCGCTCTTCGCCGCCCTGCTGGCGCTGACGGTTGCGTGCGCCGCGCCGGAGCAAGGGGCCGAGGGCGATGGGGCCGAAGCCGAACCGATGGCCGCCGAGGTCCAGGAGATGCCGCCCGCCCCGATGGCCGACCCCGCCGATGTGGAGTCGGTGGAAGCGATCGTGACCGCGGTCTACGAATCCATCTCGGGCGACGCCGGCGTGCCCCGGGACTGGGACCGCTTCCGGTCCCTTTTCCTGCCGGGCGCGCGCCTGATGCCGGTGGCCACAGAACACCTGGAGAACGGCCGCCGGAGCTCGGTCGCTTCGATGTCCCCCGCGGAGTTCGCTGAAGGGACCGACGAGTTCTTCGAGGCGGAGGGGTTCTACGAGGTGGAGATCGGCAACGTGACCGAGACCTACGGCGACATCGCGCACCGCTTCAGCAGCTACGCGTCCATGCGCACCGACGACCCGAACGAGGAGCCCTTCAACCGCGGCATCAACTCGTTCCAGCTCCTGCACGACGGCGAGCGCTGGTGGATCCTCACCATCTTCTGGCAGCACGAGCCGGACGCGGGGCCGATCCCGGAGAAGTACCTGGACGGTTAGACCGACCCTTGCGCCCGAGATGATGAAGCGGCGGCGCAAGGGGGCGCGGGATCGTCGAGCGTGTTAGTACACCGGCTCGGCCGGACGCTTCTCGCCCGCCGTGACGGCTACCTGCAGGCGGTTCTCGCGGGGCGGGAGGCTGCACACCGAGAACGGGGTGAAGACGCAGGGCGGGTTGTAGGCGCGGTTGAAGTCGATGACGGTCCAGCCCCGGTCGTCCGCAAGGGGGACGCGCATGTAACGGCCGCCCTGGTACGTGTCCGAGGTGGCGGTGGAGTCCCACAGCGAGATGAAGTAGCTGCGGCTGGTGGCGCGCGCGAAGGCGACGAGGCGGTGCTCGCGGCCCCCCGCCTCGAAGACCAGTTCGCCGGGCGACTCATTCTCGACGGTGCCGCCGCGCACGTCCGCGAGGGGGACGATGCGGGGCTCGGGGTACGGGTCGAACCGGGCCGGGAGCCGCCAGTCGGTGGTCACCGGGAAGTAGTCGGGGAGCTGGAAGGCGGCGAGGCGGGGCGTGTCGCGGTCCCACACGCGCAGCCAGAGGCGGTCCGTCCCGCGCTCGGAGTGGATGCGCAGACCGAGGGATCCCAGGGCGAGGATGGTGGTGTTCTCCTGGCGGTCGTTGCGGAGAGCGAGTTCTTCCGTGACCGCCGAGGCGACATCGAGGGTCAGGCCGCTCTCTGCCTCCGGCACCAGACGCACCTCGCCGTTCTCGAGGTGGAGGGTTCCTGCGAAGGGAGGGGCGTCCTCGGGGGGCAGCACGATCGCGAGCGAGGAGTCGGAGCCGAAGCGGTTGGGGCCCTCGGCGAGCGCCCAGAGGCCGGCCCAGCTGATGACGCCCGCGGCCGGGTTGGTGAGGCTGCGGTGGCGGTTCGCGCGCCATTCCGCGTGCTCCGCCGCGAGGACCTCCGGGGAGATGGGGTCGAGGTCGGGGCTGGAGTCCGGGGCGGGGCCGCTGTCGCCCGTGCATCCGGCGGTGAGGGCGCCCAGGGTGGCGACAATCGGGGCGAGGCGCGGGCCTGGGCGCACGGCTGGGCTTGGGACAATGAAGCGGAATGTAATGAAAAGTTTACAATGTGTCATGTTTAGTTTCCATTACTTGCCGCAGGTTTGCCCGTCGCCGACCTCGATGCTGATGTCCGTTGACCCCGTCAGGGTAACTCTCGGATCACTTGACTACAACCGCAGCGGCAGAGGACGAGCACCCGGCCTTGTTGCAGGCCAGTACCTGGTATGCGGTCGTTGAGAATGCGAAGAAGATTGAACCGTTCCCGAAGCCTCGGTTCTCCCTGCAGCCGGAGGTGAGTAGTAGGTGGTGTCCTGTACGCCGATCGCCAGTTCGTCGCGCCAGGTCGCCTTTCCGTCGGGCTGGGCTTCGCATTCAGGTCGGTCCCATTCAGCCATGGGAGCGGACGCCGGAAGTCCAGTATTATCCATAGGCGTCCATAGAGTCCCGTAACAGGCTGTATTCCAACGTTTTAGGTAGGGTTTCTCCTACGCTCGTCTGCCCGCTACGTCCCTTGCAATCCTGTTCCATCCCGGCTACGATTAGGGAATGAATAATGTCACCAGCACCCGCACCCAGCGCCGCCGAGGCAAGCCCAAGGGCCGACATCCCCACAACCGGCTGTCGGCCGCCTTCGTGCGCTCCGCCCCGCCCGGCCGGCACTGCGACGGGAACGGGCTGTACCTCTACGTCAAGAAGACCGGGACCCGAAGCTGGATTCAACGGCTCGTCGTGCGGGGCCGCAAGCGTGAGATCGGCCTGGGCAGCGTCGTCCTCGTCTCGCTGGCCGAGGCGCGCGAGCAGGCGCTGGCCAACCGGAAGCTGGCCCGCGCGGGCGGCGATCCGGTGGCCGAGAAGCGCCGGTCCCTTGGCGTCCCCACCTTCGCCGAGGCCGCCGTGCGCGTCATCGAGCAGAAGCGCGGCGGGTGGCGCAGCGCGAAGACCCCGAGGTTGTGGACCCGCTCGCTGGAGATGTATGCCTTCGGACGCCTTGGGAAGCTGCCGGTCTCCGAGATCACCAGCGCCGACGTGCTGGAAACGCTCTCCCCGATCTGGCACGCGAGGCCGAAGGTCGCCCGCTCCGTCCGGCTTCGCATCCGGGCGGTGCTGGAGTGGGCGGTCGCCATGGACTGGCGGAAGGACAACCCCTGCGACCGGCTCCTGCCGGTGCTCGGCCCCCAGCACGATGTCGTCACCCACCGGAAGGCCCTGCCTCACGGCGAGGTATCGGCGGCCATCGCGAAAGTGCGGGCGGCGAAGCCGGGGAAAGTGGACACGCTGGCGTTCGAGTTCCTGGTCCTGACGGCGGCACGGGGCGGCGAGGTCCGCGGGGCGGTGTGGAGCGAGATCGACCAAGGTGCGGGCGTGTGGACGATTCCGGCAAGCCGGACGAAGACCGCCAAGGAGCACCGGGTGCCGCTGTCCGGCCGGGCGCTGGAGGTGCTTGACGGGGCGCGGCAGCTGGACGGTGGGTCGAGTCCGATCGTGTTCGTCAACGAGCGCGGGAAGCCTTTGACCCGAAAGCGGCCGGGGCGGTTGCTCCTGAGCTGCGGGATCTCGGCGGTGCCTCACGGGTTCCGGTCCAGCTTCCGGGACTGGGCAGCCGAGAAGACCGATCATCCGAGGGAGGTCGTCGAGGCGGCGCTGGCCCATGCCGTTCAGAACAAGGTCGAGGCTGCGTACATGCGGACCGATCTGTTCGAGCGGAGGCGGCGGCTCATGGAGGACTGGGCCGAGTACCTCGCGGGCTGAGGCGCAGCAACGAGCCTCGAACGGGACTCGCAGCCCGTTTCCGGTCGATCCGGGAGCTATTCGGGGGATCTACGGGCCACAGGATCGCGCAGGATCGACGAACTCAAGTCTCCGAGGGGTACGGGTAGGGTCGAATCCGGGCCGCGCGGCAGCGGGCACGGGCGTCGCACAGGGACATGACGGGGTGCCGGTCGCGCTTGCCGTCCTTGAGGCTGGCGACGAGGAGGCCGCGGAGTCTGCCCGCGACGGCCCGGTCAACGCTGTTCCGGGCGATCCCCGGTGGGACGTTTTCGCGGGTGCCCCGCGTGGCTGGCTTGGCCACGCTAAGGTGGACAAGCCAGCATACCCCACAAACTCATACAGATTCGCATCTTCCTGTGTTACTTGAGTTTGCGCGATTCAGCGGCCCGGTTCCCTCCGAATGACTCCCTCCGATTGGGATTTCAGGTGCGAGCCCTCGGACGACTCTCCAGAGCCTTCCGAAGCTGTCCCGCATCGGCCTGCTGATAGCAACGCAGCACCGTCTGGGGACTCTTCCATCCGCCAAGTTCACAAAGGACCTTGAGCGGAAGGTCCATCAGGTCCGTCGCGAACTTCCGGCGCAACGAGTGCCAGCCCCGGCCCCGCTTCGGCTCCAGTCCCGCGAAGGTCTGTGCCTTCCACCACCAGTTATGGGTGCACACGCGGCTGATGCCCTTCGCGGCGTCCGCCGTTGACGGCAGCACCGGGCCGTTCTTCTTCCCCCGGCCCATCCGTCGCGCTTCTTCCAAGACGGCGATTGCCTCGTCGGTCAAGGGAGTGATATGCCCGTAGCCCGTCTTCTCGTGCTCCGCCCTCCAGCGGATGGTCTTGTTCTCGAAGTCGATGTCAGGCCACCGGAGCTTGCGGATGGCCCCGATCCGGTGCCCGGTCTCGTGCGCGAGCACGAAGGCGACATGGAACCGCCACCCGACCTGCCGCGACACATTCAGCATCGCCCGGTACTCGTCCTCGGTGAGGACGACCCGGTTCGGGTTCTTCTCCCTGGGCTTCCTGAGTCCCCTCAGGGGGTTGGAGTCGAGGAGGAGATTCCCTTCCTCGTCCCGCGACCTCGCGGCCCAGTTCAGGACGGCCATGAGGAACGTCAGGTCCCATGCGATGGTCCGGTTGCCCACGGGCTCGCCTGACAGGCCGGCCCTGCCCGCTCTCCGGGCTTGGATGAATCGGTCCCAATCGCGCTGCGAAAGTGTCTCCGGCCTTCGGTCCCTGCCGAAGAAGTCGAGGAACATCGCGGACGCGACACGGTCGCGGTTGCGGGTCCGCTTCCCCTTCGTCGGGGTGACCTCCTCACCGTAGATGTCAAAGAGCCGCCCCAGAGTGAGCGGCTCGGGTTCAGCTTCGGCCTTGCCGTTGGGCTCGTGGACCGCGAAGCCCGCGGCGGCCTCGTCGGCCTGCCGCTTCGCGCGAGCCCAATCGCGGTGTTTCAGCGACCGGCTCCGCCTGCGCCCGTTCTCCCGCCACTCGATCTGAAGCAGGCCGGTCTTCGGATCCGGGAACACCCTGACCCGGTTCCGGCCCCACTCGCCGGCGCTGTAGGAGCGCCGGTCCCGTTTCGTGCGTGCCATCGTTCGATTCCTCTCGATTCGATGGACTGCACGATCCGCCTGACCCAAAGGTCGCGGAGGGCGTTCGCGCGCGCCAGACTCACGGCTCCCGTTTGCGAACGCGACCATCAGCGGCTCGGCCCCGCATCGCGGTCCGGCCCGCGCGTCGGCGGCCGTATCACCAGCCGCGTCCGCTCGGTCTCGCGGCGGTGGATGTCCCATAGTACTCGGCCAAGCGTGTCACTTGCCCGTCGAGCCGCTCGATTCGCCGCTGCAAGACTTCGTTCTCCCCGCTCTGCCGCTCGGCGTGCTGCCTCAAGGCTTCGACGTATTCTCGCAAGACTTCGGCGTACTCTCGCAAGGCTTCGATCTGCCCGGAGTGCCGCCGCTGTTCCTGCTCGTACTGCTCGGACAACTTCCGCAAGGCCCTCGTCAACTGCTCCTCTAATGCGGTCATAGACCTCCTTCACCTGTTCGATAGCTTCACGGCAGGCTGATCGCGCCACGTCCAGCCCGTGTTGTCCAGCGTCCCCGCCGGCAGTACCACGACCCGCTCTCCCTCGATCTCCAGCAGCGCGACCCCCCAGGTGTCCACCTCCAGTTGCGCGAGCGTCTGCCGCGCGTCTTGGATGTCGTAGTCCAGTTCGGCGAGCGTCTCGATCCGGTCCCGAATGCTCGACGCCAACCAGCGCATCGTCGCCCAGCTTCCGCCGAAGAAACCGGTCCAGAGACTCAGGCCGACGATCAGCGGCCGAAGCCACGCCTTGGCCAGCAACTCGCGCATGTTCCCGACCGCCACCTCCGTATCGCGCTCGATTGTACCGAGCGCGTTCCTCGCGACGCGCCGCGAGTTCTCGGCGAGCCGCTTCAGCTCGCTCGCGGTCAATTCCTCGATCTCCCTGCGTTCGCTCTCCAGCCGCCTCCGCAGCCGGTCGCCCAAGTCGTTCGCGGTCGAAGTTCTCTCCATACAGTTCTCCCTTGAGACGCCAGCGGTCCCCGGTCTCGGGGTCCAGTGCGGTGAGTGGAGTCGGGGGGTGGCGCGGTGCCGGGTAGGGTCCGGTGCTTCTTGTCCGCGCTTTCGCTTGGTGCTCAGTCCGGCTCCCATGCGGTCCGTTTCCACTCCCCCGCTCGTCGAACCGGACGTGCGGATTTCCCGCATCCGGCTCTCAGCCGGGATCATGCGTTCGCCCACGGAAGGTCTCCGGTCGTTGGCCCAAGACACGTCAGGCCGCAGTGGTCCCGCAGCCATTCGTCGGGGAAGCGCACGTAGCTTCTCGACCGTCCCTTGTGTTTCCGCCGGAACCACTGTCGCAGCCGCCGGGTCGCGTGCCTGTCCACAGCCTTGTAGGCCGGGCTGACCTGCCCGAGGTCGAAGTAGTTCGCCCATCCGGACATCAGCCGGTTGAGACGCTCTACGACTTCCTCGGCGGACCGTCCCACGTACACCCGGTCCGTTTGCTCGCTGATCCTGCGGCAGATGCTTTGAACGCTCGCCTTGCTGGGCCGGGTCCCGATGTACCGGCTTCCGTCCATTGGGCGATAGTTCCAGCCGATGCGGTACCCGAGGAACTCGATGGGCTCCTCGGGGCATCGGAGGCATCGGGTCTTCCGCGCGTTGACCGGCAGCTTCAGCCTGTCCATGAGCCGGTTGACCGCCGCCAGCATCTCCGCCGCCGGGGCCTTGCCGAGCACACAGAAGTCGTCCGCATAGTTCACGATCTCCGCGCCGAATCGCCGGGCGTAGCCCAGCACCTTCCAGCCAAGGATGAACCGCCGCATGTAGATGTTGCTCAGCAGCGGCGAGATCGGAGCCCCTTGCGGGGTTCCCTTCCGTTCTCTTCGCGCCCGGTTCGTGCGGCGAGTGCCTCCCTCCCCGTCCTGCTCCACCACCGGCATTTCCAGCCACGCCTTGACGAGTCCAAGCATCCGCCCGTCGCTCACGCGCCGCGCGATGCTCTTCATCAACTCGGCGTGCGGTATCTCACCGAAGTAGTTGGAGAGGTCCGCATCGACCACTTCGTTGCGGCCATGGTTCACCAAGCGGTGTATCCGCTCGACCGCGTCCTTGGCGCTCCGTCCCGGCCGGTATCCGTACTGTTCCGGCTCCAGGTCCGCCTCGAAGATCGGCCCAAGCACCAACATGGCCGACGTCTGCGCAACCCGGTCCCTCAGGCATGGGATGCCCAACGGACGGAACTTCCCCGGTTGTTTCTTCGGGATCAGCACCTGTCTCACCGCACTCGGCTTGTAGGCGCCCTCCCTCAGTTCCCGCGACAGTTCCCCGATCCAGCGCTCCACTCCGTACGCTTCGACATCCGCGACCGTCACACCATCGACTCCAGCCGCTCCGCCGTTGCGCCGGACCATCTCCCATGCCGTCAGCAGGAAGTCCTCCCGCCATACCTTGTCGGCAAGGGCGTGGAAGCGCCGTCCAGGTTCTTCCTTCGCTTTCGCATGTAGCACGGTCTGGAGTTTCCGAACGCTCGCCGACCCTGTTAGGCTCCCGCCAGTGGTCATGTCCCTGCCTCCGTTCCGTACCGCTCCCGACTCAGGGTCCCTTCCCTCGGCGGGCATTACCCCGCGTCTCCGGTACTGCGGACCCATCCGCCACCCTGCCGGCCCGGCCTGCCCCTCGCGGGGTTCCGGTTGCCGCGTGCTCGGCACCGGCAGGGCTTCCCGTGTTGCTGCGCTTTCCATCTTCCATGCATGCCAGCGCCATTACCCCGGCGGAAACCGGCCAGTGCGCTTGTCGCTCTCTTCCCGGCCAGCCGTCGGCCTTCCCCTGACTACCGAAGGGTCGGCTTCCGCATTAGGCGTTTCGGGGCCTGCTCGGCGTTCACTCGCGTTCCGGCCTGCATGGTCGCTGAGCCGCCCATGGCGGCCCTTCTCTCCAGAGTGCTTCAGCCCATGTCGTTGCCTCCATGAACCGCCCTGGCCGCTACCAGCCGGAGCGACAGTTGCCGGGTGGGATTCGCACCCACTAGGAAAACGCGCCTTTCCACGGCGCACGGTATTCCTTGCCTTGGCGCGGCACTTCGAGGCCCGCCTCCCGCAGCGCGGCAACGACATCGTGGCGGCCGCGCACCATGCCGTGCTCGACGCGCTGGATCAGGTAGTCCCGGATCAGGTCGCGTGGGGAGGATTCGAGCCGGAGCCCGGCTCGCAGCTGCGCCGCTTCGATGTAGGCGCGGTGTCCGGGCTGTTGCACTCTGGCCCTGGCCGGATCGTCCGGGCGGCCCCAGCCGTGCTCGTGGTTGAAGGCGTCACGGAGCGGATCGAACGTCCGCTGCCATCCCGGAGGGGCAATGTTGAGACTCCGGCCGGTCTCAAGGTCGCACCGCGCGGCGAGGACGTGGACATGGGCGCCGCCGCCCTCCTCTCGGTGCAACACAGCCGCCCATGCGTAGCGGTCGGGTTCGAGTCCGGCCCAAGCCGTCTTCTCGAAGGCGTCCAGTATCGCCTCGATCTGCTCGTCGGTGGGGTGGTCGTCCGGCGCCCATGCGATCACGCCGGAGGTGTACCTGTGCTCGAACTCCAGAGAGTCGGCGACCGCGGCCACCATGTCGGGGTTGCCCCGCAGCACCTCGACGCCCTCGCGCGGCTTCCCGGCCGCGTCCTGCTCCCCGAGGAGATACTTGGCCGCAGCCCGCGCCGACCCGGTCCCGTGCGCGAGAAACTTAATGTGCATCGTCGTCTTCCGGGTTCTCGAAGCGGGCCAGCGCCGTAAGCGCCCGCTCGATGGAGACGAGGCGGGCGAGGACCTCGACGGCCTCGGCCGCCCCCTTGTGGCGATTCGCCCACCGTGCGATCTGGTTCAGGTTGTTCCCGATGCGCGCCGCCTCCCGGGTGCGCTCGCGCTCGACCTCCGCGTGCGGGACGGTCCAGGTGCGCGCCCGGTCGAGCGAACGACGCACCAGATCCGACAGCGTCAAGCCTGCGGAGCGCGCCTTGGCGTGCCACTCGGCACGCTCCGCGTCGCTGGCGCGGACCTTCACCCAAACGGGGCGTCCGGCGCTCACGGCGCGCCGTTTCCGTTGCGGGGGTCACAGGGGGCGCAGCCCCCCGCCAGCCCCTCCGGGAGACACACGGAGTGTGGCCACGGAGGGTAGGCTGGCTGACCGACATAAGCCGCGTCCCACAAGCCCTTGGGCGCGGCGTCCGGGACCCGGCAACCACCGCCGTCGCAGCGGTGTCGGGACACCTCCGCGAGCGCTCCGGGGGAGCCGTTCAGGCGGACCTCGCGAAGCGCAGCTGGCGGTGGGACGAAGGCCGGCGATGCCGGGCCGTCCATGCACTCCGGAATCCGGAGCGGCGAACGATCTCGCCGGCGCCCATGTAGCTGGGCGCGGGCACCGGTTCCGTCTTGGGGTGGATCAAGCTGACTACTTGCGACTCCTCCGGTGTTTCGGCTCGTTCGCTCGTGCTGCCCTTCACGCTTCGGTGACCCGAAGGGCGGCATCCTACGAGTCTCATCCGCCACGGGTTTCAATCCAGTCGTCGGAACCGAAGGCAGCCGAGGCCGATCCCGGCCCATGCCGAGAGCTTCCGGGGGCCGAACCGGTCCGCACGGTTCGGATAGGGAGCTTTACCGCGAATGCCGGGGAAGACGGTGCGGAGGTGTCCATCGAGGATTTCTACGCCCCCATGTCTTGCGGGAGATGTGCGCTGTGGAGAGACTCGGGGAACTCCAAGCCCTTCCCGGAACTCGCCAACTGATGCCATTCACGCGCCCATTTGACCCCCTCGCACGGATCGAAGAGGGGCTGCTACGCGCTGGGGATGTGCGGCAGTACGGCCAACCTGTGGGTCAAGGGTGAGCACCGCCGTTTCGCGCGGGCGAGATTTTGCCTTTAGGGACCTCGAAGGCGCGCACCTATACGAAGAAGACCTGAGCGGGGCTGACCTGCGGGGCGCGAACCTGCGGGGCGCGTACCTCGAAGGCGCGAAGCTGCGGCAGGCGGACCTGACCGGCGCGAGCTTGAGGTGGACGAATTTCCGCCGGGCGAACCTACGAGGCGCGAACCTCGGAAGCGCTTGGCTGACTCGGGCTAACCTGCGCGAGGCGAATCTCGAAGGCGCGGACTTGACTGGCGCGTGGCTGTACCGCACGGACCTGGAAGGAGTGAACCTACGGGGCGCCGAGCTGTCCGGGGCATACCTACGAGACGTTTGGCTACGCGGCGCCGACCTAACCGGGGTGATCCTGACGGCGGCACGGATCATTGCAACCGGTGATTACGAACACGCGGTAGACAGGGTGGAAGGCGTGCGGGGCGTGAGCTTCAAAGTCCAAGTGAATGCGGGGGATGGCCTTGAAGGCAACGACCTCCGGCGGGCGGACCTAGAAGACGCGGATCTGCGGGGCGCGATGCTGCGGCAAGCGGACCTCGAAGGCGCCAATCTGCAGGGAGCGGATCTTCGAGGGGCGGATCTCGCTGGCGCGATCTTGCGGCAGGCGAACCTCCGGGGGGCGATGCTAGGTGATTCTTGGTTGCGAGATGCGGACATGCGGCGAGCGAACCTCGACGAGGCGGATCTGCGAGGAGCGAATCTCGAAGACGCGGACCTGAGGTGGGCAGCAATGCGCGAGGCGGACTTGGAGAGCGCCATTCTGCGCGGGGCCGACCTGTACGGATCAATTCTCACCGACGCCAATCTAGACTGGGCCAGGGTGACTGGGACAAGATTGCGCGGTGCACGGCTTGCACGGGTGGACCTTACCGACAAGGACCTCCGACATGCCGACCTTTACGGCGCGGACCTGCGGGGAAAGGACCTCAGACGTGCAGAGATCGCGTTCGCGGACCTCGCGGGAGCAGACCTAAGGCGAGCAGCGCTTTCCGGAGCAGTCTTATTGGGTGCAGATCTTCGTGGTGCGGACCTCGAAGACGCCGATTTGCGTGATGCAGACCTCTCTGAAGCGAAGCTCTACGGTACCAACCTTGAAGGTGCTGACCTGCGTGGCGCGCGCTTGGTTCGTGCCAACCTGCGCGGCGCGCGGCTTCGCGGCGCGGATCTCGATGACACCGACCTCGACGACTGTAAGCTGCGGTGGACGGACCTGAAGGGCGCTGACTTGCACGGAAGGGACCTACGGAACGTGCATCTTCGCGGCGCGGACCTGCGTTGGACCAACCTCGAAGGCGCACAACTGAAATACCTGGGTAAGGCAAACCTCCGGGCGGCGAACCTGACACGCACGAACCTCGCTTGGGCTATGCTGCGGGAGGCCGACCTCGAAGACGCCGATCTGACCGGTGCGATCATATACGCTGCTGATCTTCGAGGAGCTAATTTGAGGTGGGCGAGCCTTCGCGGCACACGTATGTCGGGCACGGATCTAGAAGGCGCGAGGCTTACGCAGGCGAACCTTGAAGCGGCGGAAATAGCGGGCGCGAACCTGCGGGCGGCGGACCTCGAAGGCACGGATTTGACCAAGGCGGTGCTCCGCAATCGTTGGAAACCTCTGTCGCCGCTGACCGGTGCAAACCTCGCCAAGGTGAACTTGCGAGGCACGATGTTGGCCGGCGCGAGCCTTCGGGGGGCTGACCTTGCGGAGGCAATCCTCGCGGGAGCGGATCTTCGCTACGCCAATCTCGGGGGCGCGCTCCTGCGGAATGCGAGGCTACGGGGCGCGGACCTCGAAGGCGCACGCCTGAGTGGCACGGACCTGTTTGGCGCGGACCTTGAGGGTGCTAGGCTGCGGCGCGCGAACCTGCGGGGTGCAGACCTTACCGGAACGATTCTCCGGCGAGTCGACCTTAGGGCCGCAGACCTTGAAGGCGCGAGGTTGCTGGGCGCGGATGCATTGGGCGCAGACCTTACTGAGGCAAGCCTAATTCGGGCAGACCTCCGGGGCGCAGACCTTGAGTGCGCATGGCTACGGATAAGGGCGGAGAATCTTCGGGACGTGAACCTCGAAGGTGCCAACCTGAAGAAGGTCGTCCTGCGGGGGTGTGAAATGGGTGCATATCCTAGGTGGACAGACCTCGAAGGCGCAAACCTGCGGGGCGCGGACCTCGAAGATGCTAATCTTCGGGGCGCGGACCTCACCGGGGCGATCCTGTACGGTGCGGATCTTACCGGGGCGATTCTCTACACTCGGTTTTCTTCACGCGGCACCTGCGCAAAGAGCCCGACCGGCGCAGATCTTCGGTGGGCGAACCTGCGGGGTGCCGACCTGCGCGGTGCTAACCTGCGTGGTGCGCGCCTCGAAGACGCCGATCTGAAGATGGTGGTGTGGGAACTAGGCAGCCGCCCGTTCTCCGTGCTGACCCGATGGGACCAGAGAGTTGACTCTAGGCGTTTGGGTCGAGGCTGAACCCCTCACCGACTTCGTCTCCTCATGGGAAACAACTGGAGTCTTTCCAAACCGTAGAATAGGAACTTCTTGGTGTCGGTGGACGACCACGCACACCCCAACCCGATCCCGTCCGAATTCCCGCAAAACATTCCGCGTTGCCCGCCATTCGGGCACGGTCCAGCAAGTTCCAGCCCAAGGGCAGGAGTGGCGGATCATGCAGCCCTGTTTGAACTTACGTGATCTCCTGCCGTGATTTGAGCCCCGGGCGTTCCGCATACCCCGTGTATAACACGGAGGCTGACGAGGGGCTCCGCCCCCTCGACCCCCAGACCCACCGCGCCGATGCGCGCGGGATCGCGGGCGACGTCCTCGCCGCGATGGTTGGTTACCGCATCGACGACCGACGCCGCAGTGCCATCGGGCGCAAGCGCTTTAGCCGGAACGCCCGCAACAACCCGGCTCTCCCTAGCTTCCCCACCGGCTCAGCGGCCACACCTGCACGTACTCGACGCCGAGTTCGTCGGTCACGCGCCCGAGGATACTACTCTCGCGGATCTCGTAGATGTCGGTGAGTCCGGCGGGCGTCTCCACGAAGCCCAGGACTCGCCCCTCTGGATCGAAGATCGTCCACGCCGGGTTGGCGTCGCCTTCTCCCGGCAGGCGGTACTCCTGAACCCAGAGGTAGTCGAGGACATCCGCGATCGCGGTGACGAATGCGGGGTGGGTCTCGGGGAGCGGGATGCCCTCGTACCGCTCACGCAACGTCCGCCGCCTGTCGGCGCGCAGCCGCTCGGGCTCGCGGTTGACCCGATCCTCGATGTAGGCGTCCAAGTGGGCGTCCGTCCGGGCGACCACTTCATGGTCGCGCCGAACGATGCGTTTCAGCGCTCCGTGGGCATCGAATGCCCTGATCTCGTAGCTGTAGTTCGGAGCGACGACCACGAGGTCGCCCCACATGAAGCTGGCGATGTCGTGGTCGAAGATGAGCGACATCACGCCTATGCGGTTGCCGCTGTACGCAGTGTATCGCTCTTTGCCCAAGAACTTGCCAAGTCGCGCCTGCTGCCCTCCTTCGGCTCCGTGCAGTTGGTAGAGATCCTCGGCCCGGTGCAACCCATCCTGTCGCGAATCGCGAAGGATGGTCCCAGGAAGGCTCTCACTTGCCAGGATCCGACCAGTCGGCAAGGTCACCTCGGGGCTCCGCTGGACCAACCCCTCCAGCGCGAAGGTACGGCCGAAGTTTCCGCGGTTGTCGAAGACGGTGAGACGACGGCCCTGCGCAAACCAAGTCATCAGGGAATCACCCGGCCAAGGGGCCAATCCCAGCAGATTGTCGAATTCGCCGGGACCGTCTCCGGAACCCCCCCACGTCGCCAGGTAGCGCCCCGATGCATCGAAAACAAGCAACTCGTTAGTGCCGATGTTCCTCACCACGATCCGGCCATCGGACAGCCTAAGCGCCCCTCGTACGCGGTCGAGCAGATACGGCTCCTCACCCTCAAGCGCCCCGATCGAAACCGATGGATCCGACCCGACCTGCCAACCAAGCCTGGAATCCCCCGGCGGGCGGGGATTCTCGACGATCCTAACCCCTGCGCTATCCCAGATCACGGCCTGCCGAGCGAGCGACTCGGCGTCGGTTGCCGCGCTGTCGGCGGCGTTGTCGCAAGCAGCTACGGTCATGGCAACGGTCAAAAAGAGCGCTGGGAGAGTCAAAACGGGGGTGCAACACGTAGCGGGGATTCGGTTCATTGTTGCTCGCTCGCTTGTCGCGGATCGCGTCTGAAGTGCCGCAATGTAGCTTGATCGGCCTGACATTGCGCGACCTGCCCGCGACCACACTCGATCAAGCCGTTCGCCGGTGCCGAGAATCTCGCAGGCGGCTCGCGCGGCGTCCACTCCGTTTCCACCAACCGCTCGACATGCGGCCCGCGTGATCCCGGCCCACCGGCACGCAGACTGGGGCGACGTGATTCAGTCTCCAGTCCACCGCCCACAGGCGTTGAGGAACGTGGCTTGGAAGGCTGGGGGTTCGAGGGGGGCGCAGCATCCCCTCTTGCCAGTCCGCAGTGTTCAACACTGCGTCGGCTGGCTTGACCACCGTAGCGTGGCACAAGCCAGCCCGCCGGACGCCTGCCGAAACGCTTCTACGGGTAGCCCCCCGGAACACCAGCGCCCACCGGACCGTCGGGTCCCCTGCCTGGGTCGCGTCAACCCTTAGCGCGCAGCCTCCGCCGACACTCTGGATGCAATGCCGTTACGAGGCGATTGAAGTGATCGCGCATCCACTCGATGGCTTCGTCAAAGTCCCGGATGTCCTCTCCGTCTACGAACTCCGTACGGCGATGGAAGCCCAGCCGCGGTTGTCCCGTGGCGTTGGACCACCGCATACAGCCGTCGAGTGCGCTGCCTAGTCCTAGTTCCTCGTTACCGTCCAGAGCGTCGACGATGTCACCAAAGATCCTCTCGCACTCTGGATAGCTTTTCCGCCATGTCAGATAGACTCCGATGCTGGACTGGCTGCGATGCAGATAGGCACCGAACGAGAGCCCCCAGCCTCCGTGTCCCGATCCTTCGACCGGCACCCAGACACTTGCGTATCTGGAAGGTTCAGGTTCGACGGGCTTGGGATCGTCAAAGGCGAAGTCCTCCAGCACCGCCGTCCAGAATCGCTCGTTCGCGTCCTCGGCTGGGGACGGCACATGCTCTTGGACCGGAGGGTCGTCAGTTTCGTCCGACACCGTCTTGCGGACGAGGATCGTCCGGGGCAGGAGTTCGGTCCTTGCTAGGATCCGTGGCTGAATGATCAGGTCTTCGCTGTCTGCACGAGCAAAGACAGCTGCCTCGACGAGCGCGAGATGGAAGCGGAGACCGCTGTGTCCCTGCACGTAGGAGACGATGTCTTCGACGCCTTCGCGGATTCCGTCACCGACTATCAGGAGCAGGAATTCGCCTCGTCTAAGTCGGCGGGTGACGGCATCGATGAAGATGTGCTCCTGCACGTCGCCGTGGGCCTCGGAAACAATCTCGAAGGGCGACCGCTTTACGCGGTTCCTGACCTCTCTTTCCAAGTCGTCGTAGCTCCACGACGCGAGTACACGGGCGTAGTCGAGGATCTGGCCGATCACCTCCCTGCGCGCACTCGGATTCCTCCAAAGCTTGAACTCGGCGAGAATGATCCTCCCGGTCGGGGTCAGGTATAGCGCATCGGCGAACCCCGCCCCCGTGCCCAATTCCCTACAGACCGGGACCGGCGCTTCGTACGCGGAGTCGATTTCGTCGAGGGGCAGAATCTCCGCGTGTTCGAACAGGATGTCCTGCAAGCGGTCTTCGTCGATGGTGTTCGCACGTTCTTTCGACACGGGAGCAACGCCCCGCCAAGTGGTTCTCTCCGTAAAGTCGCCGCTCAACTGAATAAGGTGGCCGTACATGTGTCGCTGCCGTTCGAGGTTCGCTTGGAGTCCAAACCTAACTGGCGGGCAACCCGCTTGCGGACCCCCACCACACTGCCCATCCGTCCGACATTGACTTGCTCAACCCTGAGCGCAACTCCCCGGTCGTGGTTACCAGCTCGACCTCGGACGGCCGCCGGGGCGGGTGTCCAGCGGACCGGGGGGGAGTTCTGGTCGCGGTCGCGGGCAACTTGCGGCGCGGGGATTCCGCCGAGCAGTCTCCGCTGGCCGGGCGGGTAATTCCGACTTAGCGGCAGACGCTGACACATCCGAGAGCGTTCGAGGGCGTCGATCTACATCCCGTTCAGGAAACACGAACTGATAAGGGAACGACAACCATCCTATGCGATGTAAGTATTTGAATAACAACACTCTACAAGAATATCTCCCATCGGGCCATGTAGGCGCCCCGCCGACGATCCGATACTTCCCGCGAGAGACAGTACGCACCCGCGCACGACGACCTGGGGCCGTCATGCGAAAGCGCCTCGCCGGAGCCCGGATTGGCCCGCAAACACGACGAGACCTACAAGCTCATCTTCTCCCAGCGCGCGGCCGTCGAGGAGCTGGTACGCAACTTCGTGGGCGAGAACCTGGCCGACGAACTCGACTTCGACACGCTCGAGGCCCTTCCCACCGATCGCATCAGCGGCAGCCAGGTCAAGCGCCAGTTGGATCTGCTCTGGAAGATTGGTTTCAGGGGCGGTTGGCTCTACTTGCTGATCCTTCTCGAGTTCCAGTCGGAGAGCGACTACTTCATGGCGCTCCGCATACTGACATACGTCTGCCTGACCTACGAGGAATTGCTCCGCCGCAAGGAGCTGAAGGCGGGCGACAAGCTGCCGCCGGTCCTGCCGGTCACGGTGTACAACGGCCAGCCCCGCTGGCGAGCCGCAACGGACATCTCCGAACTGATCGCCGCGGTGCCGGAACCGCTGCCACGCTATCTGCCGCGGGCGCGGTATCTCCTGCTCGACCTGCAAAGGATCGGCGAACAGGACCCGAGTTCGAAGGATCTGGTCACTTCACTCGGGAAGATGGAACGGGAGCCCTCGGCCGAGAATCTCCGGCGGGTCATGCGAGGCCTGACCGGCCGGTTTCCGGGACCGGGGTTCGCGGAACTCCGCGAGGCGCTGTTTTCGTGGGTGGCGGGTGCCGCGGAAGCGTGGCAGATTCCCGAAGAAGAAGTGGTGAGGATGCGGATGTCGATGGAGGATGAGACGATGTACGAGAGAGTCAAGGAGATGCGGGAGCAGGCGCACAGCGCGGGTGTCGAGGTGGGGCTGGAGCAGGGTCTGGAGCGCGGGCTGGAGCAGGGGCTGGAGCGCGGGCTGGAGCAGGGTCTGGAGCGTGGCCGCGCCGAAGGGCGGGCGTTGGTGGGGCGGCTGGCAACGAGGAAGTTCGGTGCGGAGACGGCGGAGCAACTGTCCCGGCTGCTGGAGGACATCGTCGATCCGGAACGGCTCGCCGAAGTCGCTGACGCGATCATCGACTGTGACAGCGACGCGGAGTTGTTTGCACGGGTGGGGGGGTAGGGGCAGGAAGGTCGTGTTTGCGGTTGGTCCCTAGCCCGCGGCTTCCACCTCTGCCTCCACCGCTTCCCACTCGCGCATCAGGCGCGCGATCCGGCCGGTCAGCTCCTGGCGCTCGGCCTGCAGCGTCTGGACCTCCTCGGGCGCCGATTGTTCGTAGAAGGTATGGGACGCGAAGACTGCGTCAATTTCGGACACGCGGGCTTCGGCCGCGTCGATCTGCTCCGCGAGCCTCGCGCCGGCGGCCTCCAGTTCGCGCAGCCTGCGGTCGCGGCGGGCGCGGGCGCGGCGGTTCTTTCCCCACGTGTGCTGGCTCGTGCCCCGCGGGGCCTCGTCGGCCCTGGCACCCGCCCTGGCCTGCTCCAGCACGGTGTCGGCGTCGAGGTGGTCGTCGCCGCAGTGGTGCACGTACTCCTCGTAGGTGCCGCGGTAGTCGCGCATGCCGTCCTCGGTGATCTCGACGATGCGGTTGGCCAGGTGCCCGACGAACCAGCGGTCGTGCGACACGAACACCAGCGTGCCCGCGAAGTGCTTCAGCCCGTCGACCAGCGCCTCGATCGACTCCAGGTCCAGGTGATTGGTCGGCTCGTCGAGCACGAGGACGTTGGGCGCGCGGATCATCAGGCTGCACAGCACCAGCCGCGCGGACTCGCCGCCGGAGAGCGCGCCGAGACGCTTGTCGGCGTCGTCGCCGGTGAAGAGGACCATGCCCATCTTGCCGCGCGCGAATCCCGTGCCCTTGCCTTCGCAGTAGTCGCTGATCCAGGCCTCGGCGGTCCGGCGCGCCGGTGCTCCGGCGCCGGCTCCGGCCCCGCCCCCGTTTGCGGCACCGCCCGCAAGGTGGTCCTTCGGGTCCTGCGCGAAGTACCCGGGCCAAGTCTCATATCCCCAGGCGACCGAACCCTCGTCGGCCTCGAGCCGTCCCACGACGATCTTGAGCAGCGTGGACTTGCCGATCCCGTTGGGGCCGACGATGGCGAGCCGGTCGCCCCGGCCCACCCGCAGGTTCACGTCGCGCAGCACCCGGTTGTCGCCGAACGACTTGCCGACGCCCTTCACCCGCAGGACCTCGCGGCCGCTGGGCCGCCGCTGCTCGAAGCGGAAGGTCGGGTAGCGTCTGGAGCTCTTCGGCAGCTCGACCAGCGCCTCCGCCTTCTTCTCGATCAGCCGGAGCTTGCTCTGGGCCTGGCGCGCCTTGGACGCCTTGGCGCGGAAACGGTCGACGAACCTGCGGTGGTGTGCGATCTCGCGTTCCCGCACCGCGATCTCCTTCTCGCGCCGCTCGCGCTCGGCCGCCTTGGCCCCCAGGAAGCGCGTGTAGTTGCCCGGGTACCCGATCACGGTCTCGTAGTCGATGTCGAGGATGTGCGTGGCCACGTTGTCGAGGAAGCGGTGGTCGTGGCTGATCACGACGACGGGGCCGCGGAACCCCCGCAGGAACTTCTCCAGCCAGCGGATCGAGACGATGTCGAGGTGATTGGTGGGCTCGTCGAGGAGGAGCGCGTCGGGGGCGCTCGCCAGGACCTGGGCCAGCAGCACCCGCAGGCGAAAGCCGCCGGAGAGGGTGGAAAGCGGGTCGTGGTGGACCCTGGCGGGGAGCCCCAGGCCTTCGAGGATTGCCGCCGCGCGCGGCTCGGCCGTGTAGCCGTCGTGCTGCTCGAAGACCTCCTCGACGCGGGAGAAGCGCTCGGCGTCGAAGTGCTCGCCGGCGCGCGCCAGGACCTCGTCCCGTTCGGCCATTGCGCGCCACAGCTCCCCGTTGCCCATGAGGGTGACCTGGAGGATCTGCTCGTCCTCGTACAGGAAGCGGTCCTGCCGCAGCACCCCGAGACGGATCCTCCGGGGCATGTCGACCGACCCCTCGCTCGCCTCCATGTCCCCGGCCAGGATGTTCAGCAGGGTCGTCTTCCCCGAACCGTTGGCGCCGACCAGTCCGTAGCGCTCACCGGGGTTGAGGCGAAACGAGGCTCCCTCGAAGAGGATCCGTTCGCCGAAGGATTTGGAGAGGTTGGTGGCGGAGATCATTGGAACGGATTGACGACTCGGATCCCGCCGTAGTCCTGCTCCGAACTCATGTCCTCGGAGTAGACGGCGTCGCAGCCGAGCGTCCGGGCGGCGGCAAGAATGGCCGCATCCCAATAGGAAAGGCCGAAGCGGCGGCGTATCGAAACCGCGCTCTTGAAGACGCCGCGCGTCACGGCCTGGACCCGCAATTCCAACACCGGCTCGAGGAAGCGCATGGCGTCGTCGTCGGAGAGACGACCGGGTCGCGTGGCGCGGGTCGCCTGGTAGTAGAACTCCTGGAGAACCTGCACCGAAACGGCGAGATCCGGCTCCGCGAGGAGTGCCCGTGCGCGGACACGCTTGTCCCTTTCTTCAGGGAGAATGCTCGCCGCGTATAGCAGCACGTTCGTGTCGACGAAGCGCACCCTGGACTATTCGCCGTCGGTCCTGAGGCGACGGGCCGAATCAACTTCGGAACGGCTCGCCGAACGGTCGTAGATGGCCTCTCGAGGAAGGTTGTCGGCCATGCGCAACCCGATGCCGCGCGCGTCGAAGTCGGCGAAGACCTCGTCGAAGAGCCTGCGGCGGCGCTCAAGCGCGGACTCAAGGGGCTGAGACTCCAGCCTCTCACTCCGTCGGTCGCCGGGCGCGAGACGCCGCAGGAACTCCCTCACCAGCGCCGACACCGACGTGTCCAGTTCCGCCGCGCGGACACGGGCGCGCCGATGGGTTTCCTCGTCAACGGATACGGTGATGTTTCTCATCGATACAGCCTCACAGTTTCTGTGTCATACAGTATAGCTTCCGCTTGAGGATTGTCCAAGTCGGGCCTACGTCACCCCCCATCACTCGAAGTCGCCATAGTACCTCGCCACGGCTCCGCGGCCCGCCGCCTGCCCCCGGCTGTAGTACGCGGGCATCCGTTCCGACTTCCAGCGGCCAGCCACCATGATCGCGGTCAGCCCCATGCCCGTCGCCGTGAGGTCCTGCGCCATCCCCACCCGCGGCGAATGACCGGTGAAGCCCTCTCCGAGGCCCGCGGCGCGCGCCATCGCGGCAATCCGGTTGGAGATCGTGCGACCCGTCGCGATTCCGAACACCCGCGCGTCCGGATCCGGGTTGGCCGGCCGAATGTAGCGGAGTGCGATGGAGGCCTTGAACCCGATGAACTGCACCGCCGAGGTCACCGAGGTCTTGGAACGCCGGATCGTGAGGCGCGCGCTTCCGTCGTGGACGAACTCGATGTCCCGCCAGCGAAGCTCGGCGGCTTCTCCCCGGCGCAGCAGCGCGTCGCGCATCACCGATACGAGCGCGATGTCGACATTGCCTCTGCGGCGGGCGACGCCGGCCGACTCGGTGCGGCCCGACGGTCCCGTGCGCGGCAGACACGCCGTCTCCTCGATCCGCGTGAGCAGCCGGGCCGTGAGGCCCCGCGCCTGGCGGGGATCGTTGCGGCCCTTGTCGGTGGCCTGGTTCCGCAGCCCGGCCATCGTGGCGCGAACCCCTTCCGAAGTCGCCGGATTCGGTTGGCCGGCGGTCCGGTGGTAGTAGCCGATCGCCTTGCGGTCCATCTCCAGCGACGACATCGAAAGCCCCTGCCCGCTTCGATGGACCAGATACGCCGCAACGGTCATCGGGTCGGCGGGGAGCGAATCGAGCCCCTCGGCCTCGGTCCATCCCCTGAACTTCCTCCAGGCCCCGGCGTAAGCCCGGCGCGTGGCCGGTCGCCTACTGTCCTCGACTGCCGCGAGGATTGCCTCGACGTAGTGGTCGGCCACCTTCGCCACCTCGACCGGTACGTCACGATCGCGTTGCTTCATGCCTTTCCTCCCACACCGTGTAACCATCGTCCCCGGCACACACGCGAATTATTTACGGGGACGGTAACGGTAGAAGGCACCGGTCAGCACGGTATCATCGTTCGGCTTTCGGGCATGGCCGACGCCGAAACGGCGACCGACGAAAGCGGCCAGTATTCCTTCACGGGGCTGCGGGCCGGAACCTATTCAGTGGAGATTTCCGGCTTCGACGCGGGCGAGATCGGCTTCTCGAGCACCTCGGGTGCGGCGACGGTCGGCGTCGGCGAATCGAAGGTCGTGAGCTTCGACGGCACGTACCTCCGCACCGCGGGAATCCAGGGACAGGTGAGCGTGGACGGCGAGGGCCTTCAGGGCGTGACGGTGACGCTGATGGGCCAGGGCGAGGACGTGACCGACGTGACGGACGCGGGCGGGCTCTACTCGTTCTCGAAGCTGCGTTCGGGCACGTACCAGATCGCGATCTCCGGGTACGACGCCGACGACTACGAGTTCGAGGTGACCTCGAAGACCGCTACGGTAGCGACGGGCGAGACCGCCAACGTGCCGTTCGAGGGGACGCTGCTGCGGACTGCCGGGATCGCGGGGCGCGTGAGCGTCGCCGGCATGGGGCTGGACGGTGTCACGGTCACGCTGGCCGGTGCGGCCGAGGCGACGACCGAAACATCGAACGGCGGACAGTATGCCTTCGCGGGGCTGGCGGCCGGCACCTACGTGGTGAGCATCGCCAACCCGAACGAGGTCGCGTACGACTTCGAGACGACCTCGACCAACGTCGAGCTGATGGACGACCAGTCGGCGATCGTGAACTTCGATGGTACGCACACCCGGACCGCATCGGTGTCGGGCATGATGTACCTCGACGAGGCGCCGCAGGACAAGATGTACACGGCCAACGAGCCGGCGCTCGCGCATGCGGGGATACCGGTCGCCCTCCAGGGGCCCGGGATCAACGACGTGGCCGTGGGCGTGACGATGGACGACGGCAGCTTCGCTTTCGAGGGGCTGACCGCGGGCGCCTACCGCGTGCTGGTCAACATGACCGATGAGGTGGCGGCGGCGATTGCGGAAGCGGGCTTCGCGTTTGCCGGCGATCTGACCGGCACGATCGTGAACGTGGAGGCGGGCGGCAACGCGCAGGTCAACTTCCCGTTCCGAATCACGATGCAGACGCTCGTGGCCGGCGCGAGGATGGGCAACGCGGATGAGGTGGGGGCGCCGGTCGCGGGCGTCGAGCTGGCGCTGTACGCCAACGCCGACATGACGGGCATGCTGGGTGAGGCCACGACGGACGATGCGGGAATGGCCACGTTCGACTTCGCCCGCGCGGACAACACGGGACCGACCGGCAACGACAACATCGTGTTCGTGAAGGTCAAGGCGACCGGCCACGACGCGCTGGTGGTGTCGGAGAACGACTTCACCGAGGTGTCGTACGCCGCGACGGAGCGGGCATCGTCGGCTCCGGCGGCGGCCAGGCTGGTCAACGTGATGGCCAACTTCCAGTTCTGGGTGAAGAGCGACGCGGACGCGCGTGGCGGCGACATGGGGCTGGGCGGCTGGAACACCGAGGTGTACATGGGCGATCCGGAGGCCGATGACGCCATGCCGCTCATGATGGTCGACGAGGACGGCGACACGGTCAATGCGACGATGCCCACGGACACGGCGATGGCAAGTCGGGGCAGGTCAGGGCTCTCCTACATGGTCGATCCGGCCGACCTGCCGGCGACGTTCACCGTGATGGTCGGTGAAAAGCAGGCGGGCGCGATGGGCGAGATGTTCGAACAGAGCGACGCCCTGGTGCACGTCCACACCGGCCTCGTGCACCCCGACATGAACACGGCCGAGATGAACGACCGCGGCCCGATCTACGTGACCTTCACCACGCAGACGCTGACCGTCGGCGTGTACCGCGAGGTCGACGACGAGCCCGGCTGGACGGACTACCGCGCCCCGATGGGCGGCGACGCGCGTCCTGACGCGGCCGTTGCAGGCGAGATGAGCGCCGAGCTCATGACCCGGGACAGCCGCGGCCGGCTGCGCCCGTACGAATACGATCACGACGGCAAGGCCACGACCGACCCGATCAGTTCGATGGCGATCGGAAAGGACGGCATGGCGTCGTTCCCGAACCTGCCGGCGAACGAAGAGCTGACCGTGCGGTTCCAGGTCGGCAGCGACCGGATGCTCGTCGGCGAGACGGACATCGGCGATATCGATGCGTTCGGCCAGGATCTGGACATCGGCATGTCCTACGGCTCTTTCGGCGACGAGGGCGGCGCGATGCCCGAAGTCAAGCTCTGCTCGGTGTCCACGGACGAGGATGACTGCGCAACGTTCGCATACCAGTGGAAGACCGGCTCGGCCAGCGGCAGCGTCGCGGGCCCGGGCGGGGCTTCGGTCAGCCTCAGCGCCGAGACCGACAACTACTCGGACGACCGGAGCACCAAGACGGGCAGCGACCCGAAGAAGAGCAGCTACAGGAAGTTCAGCATCTCCGACATCCAGGACGGCGAATACACGCTGAGCACGCCGAACACGGCGGACAACAACTTCGCGCCCAAGGGTGGCTTCAAGCTGGGGATCTACCACGACGAGACCGAAGACGACGAGGACGAGGACACCGACTATGTCGGGACTGCATGGTCGATGGCCGACGCCGACTTCACCGCGACCAAGCTGCGGCTGGCCATCAAGGGCTTCGTGGCCAACGACGGCGGCGACGGGCGTGCGCGCGGCAACGAGGCGATGGCAGGCGTGACAGTAAGGCTGCTGCAGGCGGCCAACGCCAGGGACACCGTCTATACGAAGGTCGCCGCGACGGCCGAAACGGACGACAGCGGCCTGTACTCCTTCGAAAACCTGACCGAGGGTGCCAAGTACAGGGTCGACGTCGTGGCCACGGACGACTACGCCGGTCTCCGAAGCCTCAAGGTCAGCAAATCGGGCGTGGTCACGCCTGACGAGTACCCGGCCAAGGGGGTCACGCAGGAACCGCTGATGCTGCCGGGCTGGGACCACGCGACCAACACGGCTTCGGGAACGACGCCGACCGCGAGTGCGGATGCGCCCAGCACGGTTTCGGCGACGCTCCAGAACTTCGCCCTGGTGTACAAGACCAGCAACGTGTCGGGCTTCGTGAACGACGTCGGCAGCTCCACGGACACCGGCATCATCGTCGAGGGCGCGATCTGCAGGACGTACGCCGCGGCCACCGACCCCGATGGGACTCCGGACACCGGCGATGAAACTCCCGAGGCCTGCAACTGGCAGAGAGAGGACGTCGTCTCCACAAGGACCGTCAGGGGTGGCGACTACGACTTCAACGGTCTGTTGGAGGGCTACTACGCGGTCTGGTACACGGGCGGCGGACTGGCTGCGGCAGAGCTGGATGCCGACGGCAAGCCCGACGACGACGCGACCGGCAACACGAGTCCCACGTCCATCATCACCTCGGTGATGGGCCGGAACCAGTACTCGACCGGCAACGACTTCCACGTCTACAACACCCGGGCGGGCACGGCCGACGAGCTGACCGAACTGGTGGTGAAGGAGTTCCAGGCCGATGGGGACTCCGTGGACCTGGACGCCGATCTTTCCACCATCCTCAACCAGGCCGACAGCGGCTCGGATAACGTTGGCCTCACAACCTCCACGATCGAATTCGCGTCCGGCGGCGTGACGATCCGGACCAAGCAGTCCGCGGGTGCGTCCGCAAGGGCGATGCTGACCAACGCGGTCAAGGGACGCTCGCCGTCCAACCTGCCGTACAACGCGACCGGCACCGCCGACGCCGGCACCCCGATCACTACCAGTATCACGGTGAGGGTCACGGCGGCGAACGGCTACAACGATCACGACTACTCGTTCGGCGTGACGCGCACGGCGCCCCGGAACAACGTGCCGGAGAGTCTTACCGCCGATGGCACCGTTGTCACATGGGCAGCCGGAGAGTTTGTCGTAGAGACAGTCGTCTCGGGTAACGCCAGCGCGGACATCGTGGTCGACCTGCACCCCGGACAGACGGCCAGCGTCACGGTCGGTGGCGATGCAGTGGCCTGTGAAGCGGGCACGGCGGACGCCACCATCCATACCTGCACTGTCACGGGGCTGGTCGCGGGAGGACAAACCACCGCCAAGGTCGAGGTCACGTCGGAGGACGGCGTCAAGGCGGCAATGAGCATCAACCTCCAGCGTTCGTCAGGCTGATACGCTCACCTGAACCGGCTCTCTCCCGAGAGTCGTGAAAGTACTGGTCGCCCCCGTCCGGTTCACCGGGCGGGGGCGATTCGCATTGGCGGCCGAGCTGCCCGACACGACCGAATGCCGGAACCGGCGGAGTCGTCGCCATCCGCTCGCCACGCGCCGGCGCACGTGGCACTTTGCAGGACCGCGCGCCCATCGGCTGCGCACCACCACGCACACCCACCAGGACATTCAGCCAATGCGTATCCGCGCCCTGATCATCGCCACCGGAGCAACCGTCGCAACCGGGATCCTGACGGTCCTCACGCCGCCCGCGCCCACTGCGGGCCAGAGCCCCGAACCGCCCCCGGTCCTCAAGGTCCACAACTACCTCCCGCACATGACGCGGCCCGAGGTGGAGGACTTCCTGACCCGGAGCGACATGGTCGTCATCCCCGTGGGCGCGCTGGAACAGCACGGCACCCACCTTCCGATCGGCACCGACTACCTCAACGGCGTCGAGCGGGCCAAGCGGCTTGCGCTCCGCACGGATGTGCTGGTGGTCCCGATCCTCCTTCCGGGCCAGTCCCCGTATCACATGGGCTTTGCGGGCACGGTCACCCTGCCCTCCACGCTGGTGCAGGAGGTCTACGTGGAGTCCGTCAAGAGCCTCATCCGGCACGGCTTCAAGCGCTTCCTGATGCTGAACGCGCACGGCGGCAACCGTGCGATCACGACCTTCATCGTCGACCGCATCAACCAGGAGACCGCCGGCATCGCGGTCGACCTGGGTGCCGCCGCCGCACCGTTCATGGAGCGCACCCCATCCGGGCCGCCGCCGGACAGCCCCGCGGTGCTCGACCGCCACGGGGGCACCGGCGAGACGTCCAATTCGATGTACCTGATTCCCCGGTTGGTCGACCTCGACGCGGCGATGACGGCGCAACTCACCCTGCCGCCCCACCTCCAGGCGATGGTTCCCGACGTGCTTGCCGGGGATCCGACCGCCCTGACGGTATTCCTGGCCGAGGGGCTGAAGGATGAACCGACCGGCAAGGGGACCGCGTCCCACCAGATGAGCAGTACGGGAGTGTGGGGCGAACGCGATCCGCGCGAAGCGACGGCGGAGCGAGGCCGCCGGACGGCCCGGGCATTCGAGGATGCCGCCGTGGCCTTCATCGAGCGCTGGAACGAACTCCGGCCGCCGGGAACGGGACGCTAGGAGTCGGCGTCCGGCACCGGCCTCCGGGCGGAGAGACCGGGGCTGGTTCAGGCTGGGGTAACCTGGCTTAGCTAATCTAGCTAAGTCCTCAGGTATTCTTCCGCCAGATCGACCAGGCTGGCCGACCCCAGAAACAGCGGTGTCCGATCGTGCAGGCCTTCCGGAACGATATCCAGGATGTTCCGGCCACCGTCCGAGGCGCGTCCCCCGGCCGCCTCGCAGATCATCGCCAGCGGGGCCGCCTCGTAGAGGACCCGCAACTTGCCGCCGGGCGACTTCGAGTCCGGGGGATACATGAAGATTCCTCCTTGCAACAGCGTCCGATGGAAATCGGATACCAGCGAGCCGATGTAGCGGGACTTGAATCCGCCTTCTCCTTCGCCGTTGACCCCCCGGAAGCGGTCGACGAGGCGCTGCTGTCCGCGGGACCAGCGCGCGTAGTACGCCTCGTTGACCGAATAGACCTTCGCGGGCGGGTCGGGGATGCGGATGTCGCGGTGGCTGAGCAGGAACTCGCCGATCGAGGGATCAAGCGTGAATCCGTGAACTCCCCTTGCGGCACCGGTCGTGTACACGAGCATCGTGGACGACCCGTACACGACATAGCCTGCCGCCACCTGCCGATACCCCGGCTGCAGGCAGTCCGCGAGGGTGCCCGCGCCGCCCTTCGGCGTCACCCTGTGATGGATCGAGAAGATCGTGCCGATCGACACGTTCACGTTGATGTTCGACGAGCCGTCGAGCGGATCGAAGAGCAGGACGTAGTTCCCGATGTCGAACCTGTCGGGTATGGGGATGATCTCGCCATGCTCCTCGGAGACCATGCAGCAAAGGTGACCGGCGTGGTCCATCGCCTTGACGATCACCTCCTGGGCGAACACGTCGAGCTTCTGCACGCGCTCGCCCTGCACGTTCGTTTCGCCCGTCTGACCGAGGATATCGATCAGGCCGGCCATGTTCACTTCCCGCGAGATGATCTTGGCGGCCAGGGCGAGGTCGTACAGGAGGGCGGAAAAGCGACCCGAAGCGTCCGGGTAGTTGCGCTCCTGGTCGATGATGTGACGATCTATGGTGACGACCTTGCTTCGCACGGCCGATCCTGGTAAAGGGGTGGGGAGGTGTGGGTTCGCGCGGCCCTGCGGCCGGCCACGGGTCGGGAAGATGGCCAAGTCATGGGGCCGGGACAAGGCAATGGGTCTACGGGACCACCCTTACCGTACCGTCGCGGCGTGCGACGACTCCCACGGTGCCGTCGCGGTCGGTCCTGAGTATGCGCACTCCGGCGCGTTCGAGCCTGTCGAGGACCACCGGATCAGGGTGGCCGTAGCGGTTGCGCGCGCCTACCGAGATGAGCGCGTACTCGGGCGAGACAGCCTGAACGAATTCCGCGGCGGTAGAGGTGCGGCTGCCGTGATGACCGACCTTGAGGAGGGTGACCTCGCCTTCTTCCAGCAGGCCGGCCTCGATTTCGGCGTCGGCGTCGCCCATGAGCAGCGCCGAGAAGCGGCCGTAGTCGACCCGCAGCACGACGGACCAGTCGTTCGGATCGACGGAGGCCAAGGGCGGGGCGCGGGGTCCGCTCGCGGCCTCGCTCGTTGCGGGCGGCTCGGGGCTGAGGACGCGGAAGTCGACGCCGTCGACGCGCCATGAATCTCCGGCCCAGGCACGCCGCCAGGGGACGTCGGCATCGACCGCCTCCGTCAACCCCGCCATATGGCCGCTCTGGCCGGCGCTCAGCCCCGGCCCCAGGACGGCGCGTGTCGAGATGTTCTGCAGCACCGCGGCGAGACCTCCCGCGTGGTCCTCGTCGGGATGCGTGAGGATCACGGCTTCCAGACGGCGGGCGCCGCGCGCATTCAGGTACGGCACGACGCGGGTCAGTCCGGCATCGGATCCGCCGAAGCCGCGGGGGCCCGCGTCGACGAGGAACCAGTGCCCGTCCGGGGTGCGCACCGCGATGGCGTCGCCCTGCCCGACGTCGATCGCGACGATGTGGAGCGCGCCCCGGCCCGCGAAGGCGAGTGCCGCCTGACCGGTCCAGAGGAGCGCGCACGCCGAGAGTGCCGAAATGACGGCCCTTACGGCTGGCCGCGTGCGCCACGGCGCGTTGACGAGCAGCATCGGCATCAGCGCCCCCGCCGTGAGGAGGGCGGCTTCGCGCGGGGTCACTATCAGAACGGTCCAGCGAAGCTCGCCGAGCGCCGCGGCAGTAGCGGTGACGGCCTGCAGGAGCCCTTCCGCCCCGGCGCCCGCCACGGCAGCTCCCGGGATGTGCAGAATGTCCATGACGATCGCGGCGATCACGCCGGGCACGGCGGTCGCGACGAGCGGCGTCAGCACGATCGAGGAGGGGAGCGAGAGCAGCGGGATCTGTCCGAAGTGGTAGGCGAGCACGGGGGCCGTGAACACGGACGCGCCGATCCCGGCGGCCAGCGGCGGCGCGATCCAGGATCGTCCGCGGTGTGCAGGCCAGTGGCGCATGATCCACCGAGTCATGACGAGGATACCGGCCGTGCCCGTGACGGTGAGCTGGAATCCGGCGCCCGCAACGACCGAGGGCCGCAGCAGCGCGATCATCAGCATCGAGAGACCCAGCGCGCCGAGGCTCCGGGCGGGGGCCTGGCGCATCCGGCCCAGGACGAACGCCGTGGTCATCCAGGCGGCGCGCACGGCCGAGGTGGGTGCGCCGATGAGCAGCACGTACGCCCAAACGCCCACGGCAACGCCCGCCGCGCGGGTACGGGGAGGGTGGCCCGCCAGCGCGATGAGGCCGCCGAGCAGCGCCGCGACCACCCCGACGTGGAAACCCGAAATCGACAGCAGATGAGCGGCGCCCGAGCGCGCAAAAGCGTCCCAGAGTTCACGCGGAATTCCGTCGCGCTCGGCCAGTACCAACGCCGACGCCACGCCCGCCTGTCCCCCGAGGCGGCGCTCGAGCGCTTCGGAGGCCCGCTGCCGGATGGCGGCGCGGATACGGAGGGTCGCCGGCACCGGCACCCCTTCCTGCCCATTGATCGACGAGGCGCTGAGGTACACCGAGACAGAGCCGTCCGGGCGCTCGGACCTGAACCAGCGTCCCTCAACCGTCACCGAACTGGCTTCCGGAGGCGCCTCCGCGCGGGTGTATACCCGGAACTCGCACCCTTCGCGGCTCCCCGATGTCAGGCGCAGGGTGGATGCCCCCTCGGCACTGGCTTGCGTGAAGTAGCCATCGACCCGGGTCTCGTCGCCGTCGGCGATGCCTGCGTGGCAATGCTCCGTGGCGCGGCGGTCCGCCGTACCCCAGGCAAGTCCGGCGATGAAGCAGATCGCGAGCGGGAATAACCGGGTTCCGGGACCGCGCCATAGCGCGATGGGACCGATGACGAGCAGGAGTGAGAGGAGGGTTCGGTCGAACCCCAGGGCCGCGCTGGCCGCCGCCCCGCAGGCGAAGCCCACGGCCGTCCACAGGATCGGGGGCGCACCCCTCACTCCAGAAGCGTCCCTCCCTCTCGCACGACGGATGTCGCGCGCTCAGTGGATCTGCCGCGCTCGGCGGATCTGCCGCGCTCGGCCAGGCTTTCCTTCATGTGCCGCTCACGGAGGAGCTTGCGCACCTTGAGGTCCGCGTTGATTCCCGCGACCAGCACCACGGCCATCCCGACGACCATGCCCCCGAACGCCACGAACGTCACGGGGACGCTGTCGAGCGTCACGATGCCGAGATTGATCGCGACTTCACGGCCCGCGTTCCCGCGTGCGAACGCGACTCCCGCGAGGATCACCACCGCCAGCCCCGCCAGACCATAGAAGCGACGCATCGCGGTTCAGCCGGCGATGGCCGCGGCAACGGGTTCGGCGACGAACGTCGCGCCGGTGGTCCGGACCAGGTGCGCTGTCCGGTAGCGCCCGATGTCGGCCTCGCCGCCCGGCATCACGGCCGCCTTGTTGCGGCGCGTGCGTCCCATGACGGTACCCGGCGTCTTGCCCTTGCGCTCGATCAGCAACTCTTCCAGCCGGCCCACTTCCCCCCTGTTGATCTCGGCCTGTACGGCCCGTGTCTCCTCAATGAGCGTCTCCAGGCGCCGCTGCCCCACGTCGTCGGAAATGAACTGGTCCGCAGGAAGTCGCGTCGCGGGCGTGCCGGCGCGGGGGCTGTAGCGGTAGGTGAAGGCGTCGTCGAACCTGACCTTCGCGAGCAGCTCGAGGGTCTGCTGGAAGTCCTCTTCGCTCTCGCCCGGAAAGCCGACGATGACATCGGTCGAGAGCGCGATATCCGGCACGCCGGCACGCACCATTTCGACCTTGTCCATGAACGATTCGGCCGTGTAGCGCCGGACCATGCGCTTCAGAACCCGGTTGCTGCCCGACTGAACGGGCAGGTGCAGCTGTTCGCATATCGCAGGCTCTTCCGCCATGACCTCGACGAGCTCCGGCGTCACGTCGTTGGGGTGCGGCGAGGTGAAGCGTACGCGGCGGATCCCCGGGACCCATGCCACCGCGCGCAGCAGGTCCGGGAACGTCCAGTCGCCGGACTCGTACGAGTTGACCGTCTGCCCCAGGAGCGTGACCTCGCTGATGCCCTGGTCGGCGATCTCACGTATCTCGGCGACCACTTCGTGCGGATCCCGATTCTTTTCCGGGCCCCGCACGTACGGGACGATGCAGAAGGTGCAGCGATGGTCGCAGCCGCGCTGAATGGGGACCCAGGCGGTCACCTGCGAACGGCGCCGCTGCTCGAGTCCCCGGTAGTTCTCGCCCGGATCGAGGTCCAGTACCGACAGTTGCTTGCGCGGGCGCCCCGTGGCGGGCTGGACCATGCGCAGCGCGGATGGCAGCCGCCGATACCCGTCGGGTCCCATGACCAGGTCGACGTAGGGGGCGCGCGACAGGAGCCGGTCGCCCATGCGCTGGGCCATGCACCCCGTCACGCCGATCAGGATTTCGGGGCGCTCGCGTTTCAGCCCGTTGAGTTGCGCCACGCGCCCGAGAACCCTGCGCTCGGCGTGTTCCCGAATCGCACAGGTGTTGACGAGAATGACGTCGGCCTCCTCCGGCGATTGCGTGATCTCGTAGCCGTCTGCCTCGAGGACGCCTTCCATGAGCTCTCCGTCGGAGATGTTCATCTGGCACCCGTAGGTCTCGACGTAGGCCCGCCGGCGTCCGTTCTTCATGGGACTCTAATTCAGCACCGGGTGAGACGCTTCGTCAACAGCGACGGGGGACCCGTCGACCGCGACGCGGCGCCCGTCAACCGCGACGTGCGACCCGTCGGCGGAGAGCCGGCCCCTGTGCAGCACCGCGGGGTCGGGACGGCGGGCGCCGGCGACCGTCACCCTCAGGTAGTCGCCGGTCAGGGCCGTGCCCCCCGTGCCCTCCATCACCACCTCGACCTCGGAGCCGCCCCGGGCGCGAGCGTAGCGCGTGCCCTTGCTCGCGGCCAGCTCTCGCAGTTCGCGGCCGCGCTCCCTCGAGACGCGCTCGGGGACGGGATCGGGGAGGTTGGCGGCCACGGTGCCGTCGCGCGGCGAGAACGGGAAGACGTGCAGGTAGGTGAACGGCAGCTCGTCGACGAGGTCGCGGGTGCCCGCGTGGTCGTCGGCGGTCTCGCCGGGGAAGCCGGTAATGATGTCGGCGCCGAGCCCCACCGGCGACACCGCTGCGGCAATCTGGTGGGCGCGGCGCCGGTACTGCTCGCGCGTGTGCCAGCGCCGCATCCTGCGCAGCACGGGGTCAGCGCCGCTCTGCAGCGGCATGTGCAGGTGCGGCGCGAGGCGGCCGCCGGAGGTGGCCAGCAGGTCGATCAGGCCGTCGTCGATTTCGGTGGCCTCGATGCTGCCGAGCCGGAAGCGCGGGCCAGGCACCTCGTCGAGCAGCCGCCGCACCAGCGCGGTCAGCGTGCCCTGCGGCTCCAGGTCGCGGCCGTAGTGCCCAATATGCACACCCGTGATGACCAGCTCGGGGTGGCTGCACGCGAGGACTCGCGCCTCGGCGACGATGTGGGCGGGATCGCGGCTGCGGCTGCGGCCCCGGGCGAGCCGTGTCGCGCAGAAGGCGCACTTGCGGTCGCAGCCGTCCTGGACCTTGAGCCACCCGCGCGTGGCCCCGGCCCGCCGGCGCAGAACGGTCGCCGCGATGCCCTCCACGTGCGTGCGGTCGAGACGCGCGCGGGAACCGAGCTGTGCGAGATGGCCACCTTCCCCCCACGCCCGCGAGACCGCTTCCAGCACCTCGCGGGGATCGTGGCCCTCCACCACGCCGTCGACCTCTTCCATCCCCCTGTACTCCTCGCCGCGCAGGGCTGCCGAGCACCCGGCGACCACCACCCGCGCCTTCGGGTTGCGGCGCGCGGCCCTGCGGATGTACCGCCTCGCTCCGGCGTCGGCCTGGTTGGTCACGGTGCAGGTGTTGATCACGCACAGATCGGCGGACTCGAGCGAGGACGACCGGACGCTGCCGCCCGCCTCGATCAGTTGGCGCATGCGTTCGGTGTCGTACTGGTTGGCCTTGCAGCCGAACGTCTTGTAGTGGACGCGCATGACTACGAGCTCGAGATCCCGATGGAGATCGTCGCCCGCCAGAAGTTCTCGCTCAGCGGGGCGCTCATGCGCGTGCCGCGCTCGGCGGCGAAGTCCATCCACCCGAACCGCACCCCTTCGATCTCCACGAGGTTCATCCCGAAACCGAGCGACCACGACGTTTCGATGGCGCCCTGGTCGCGATAGCCGAAGGGCAGCGCCGAACGCCGGTATCCCAGGCGCAGGGGGAGGCTGCGGGTTTCGCGCTGGATCAGCTGCATTTCGAGGCCGGCCCCGTAGCTGAGTTTCTCGTCGCTGACGACGCCCGGCTCGAAGCCCTGGGCAGTGGACCAGTCCTGGTAGACGAACGAGCCGTTGATGTGCAGTCGCTGCGAAAGTCTGCTGGTGGCTCCGCCGGACAGTCGCAGGGGGATCGAATACGAGTGCCCCCGGTCGCCGGTCTCCAGCCGGGGCTCCTGCGTGAGGTCACCCGACCATTCGACGGCGCCGGCCAGGTGGATGAGGTCGTGCGGGTCGGCCATGAAACCGGCCGAAAAGGTGTACCCCCCGTATTGCCAGGAACTGTTCTCCTCGTACGAGCGCACGTCGCCGCCGACCACCAGCGAGTCGAGCGTCCGCTGGAACTCCTGGTCCATCCGGCCGATATAGGTCCCCGCCGAGGCGCCCAGCGCGAACCGGTCCCCGAACCGCTGCGCCCAGCCCAAACGCGCTACCGACGAACCCCCGTTGGTCTCGAAACGGTCGTTGACGGGCACGTCGATTCCGCCGAGGCTGACGACGCGGTCCTGCTCTCCCGCCCAGCGCTGTTCCATGTGTCCGCTCAGCGACACGGTGACCGTGCCCTCGGCGCTCGGCACCGGGTACCCGATCCCGATCATCGGGAAGCGGGTCGTGCGGGCGGTGCCGGTCTGGCCGTCCAGGTCGAATTCGCCCCAGGTCGGCTGCATGGAGACGCTGACCGTGGGGAACAGGACCCGCGCGGCCGACGCGGGGTCGCTTGCGTTGACCTGGACGCCAGGCAGCCCGATTCCGAGGTTTCCGAGTGCTACGGCCCGCGCCTGGGCAGCACCAACGGGGAGGCCGAGCGCGCGATAGCCCAGGAAGGACTGCGCGCTGGCGCCGCTCGGAATGAGCGCCGTGAGAAGCAGCCCGAAGAGCGTTGCCAGGGGCGGGATTCGGCGACCCATGATCAGCCTCCACTGCCCTGGGAGAAGTTCAGAATCAGCCTCAGGCGCGGTGCTCCGGGACCCACCGCGTCCGCGAAGGACAGGTATTCGATCGACAGCGGCTCGAAGGTCGACAGCAGCGCCACCGTGCTGCTCACCGGGTCCCCGTCGCTCGTTTCGCCGCGAAGGAGGTCACGAACGACGGTCGTCATCGGGACTTCGACGATCTGTCCCGCGGGCGGCCTGAACAGCTGGGGCGGCAGTGCGACGCCGGTGATGCCCGTGGTGCCCGGCCCGAGAGGAGATTTCGGGAGGATCTCGGGAACCATGACCATGCGCAGGTCGATGGTGAGCGTGTCCGACGGGGCGAAGGCGGGCGATTCGGCGTGCGTGGTGAGTTGCAGGGCCGCGTACGAGACGTGGGTCTCGGTGATCTCCAGCGGGCAGCCCAGGGCTTCGCACAGCTCGGGCGGTCCGTTCAGTGTGTTGGGGATGTCGAGGTCGATGACGGTCCGCCATGCGGGAGCGCCGCCGACCCTGAGCGAGCCGTCGGGGATGCGCGGAATGGGGTCGTAGATGAAGCTCGTGGCCTCGGTGTCGGCGAGGACGTCGACCAGCGTGTCGGGGTTGATGCTGGGCAGGGTCTCGAGCCACAGAAGCGCCGAGCGCATCTGGAGGCGGACGCCGGGATGGTCCGTGCTGAGGTGCACGCCGCGCGCGAGGTTCAGCGTGTCCGCCCATGATGCGACGCGCGCGGAGTCGACGGTGATGTGCAGCGAATCCCCATCCGTGGCCGGATCCCAGACGGCGCTGCCGATCTCCTCCAGGACCCCGCCGCCCGGCTGCGACCAGAGCACGTGATTGTCGAGCGTGTCTATGGCATATTCCCAGTTGGCGCTGATGCCGTCCCACGGCTCGGTGATCGCTCGCGCGGTGACCTCGACCGGACCCGGAAGCACGCTGGACAGCGTATCGAAGCGCGCGGCGATGCGGCCCGACAGGAAGGTCAGCGACGAGTCCGGCCGCGTCGTGCCGGTCGTGTCGATCAGCGATACGACCGAAGGGTAGCGTCCGAAGCGGAGCAGCGTGACGGCCTCGAGTCCCCCCTCCTCCTGCACGCCCCCCGTGCCGGACCCGAATGCGTGGGCGACGAACCCGCCGCCGAGTTCGGAGGCCCTGCCGTACCCGCCGTATACGCGCGTGCGCGTTCCGAAGTCCTCGAAGGGCAGAATCACCTCCACCGCCACGCCCCCGCGGACGAGGTCGTCGGTCGCGGCGGTCGGCAGCGACTCCTGGCAGCCGGCGAGGACCAGCGCGGCGACAAGCGCGACTCCGCCCCGGCAGGCCCGGTCGGGACCCTCAGTCATCGGTGAGCACGAAGACTTCGGGAATCAGTTCCTGCAGCGTCCAACGCTGGTTCTCCTTCGTTCCAATCCCATATACCTCCAGCCCGGTTCCAAACTCCGCGAGCACCTGCCGGCAGGCCCCGCACGGCGCCACGGCCTGGTCGCCCTCCGTCGCCACCACAAGGCGCCGGAAGCTCCGGTGACCCTGCGCCACCGCCGCCGCCAGCGCCCCCCTTTCCGCACAGATCGTTAGACCGTACGAGGCGTTCTCAACGTTGCATCCGGTGAACACCGCGCCCGATTCGGTTTCGAGCGCCGCACCGACCCTGTACCCCGAATAGGGGGCGTATGAGCGCCTCCACATCGCTCTGGCCAAATCCTTCAACCGCTGCAGCGGGACGTGACTGCTCATGTTCGTATTCTGGGCAACCGGGAAGAGAGTCCCGTCAGGATCTCGTACCCGATGGTCCGCGCCGCCTCGGCAACCTCCTCCAGGGACAGTTCGGCTTCGCCATCGCGCCCGACAAACGTAACGATATCGCCGACCGAAACATCCCCCGAGACTCGTACCACCGTTGTGTCCATGGAGATCCGGCCCACGATCGGCACCCTGCGTCCCCCGGCGATGGCCCGCCCGCGGTTGCCCAGAACGCGGGGCAGCCCGTCACCGTAGCCGATCCCGACCGCGGCCCAGCGCTCGGTGTCGCGGGATGTGTAGGTCGCGCCGTAGCCGAGCGTCGTGCCGGCGGGAACTTCGCGTACAAGCACCACCCGCGCGCGCACGGCGGCAACGGGTCGCGGCGGGTTGGCGGGATCGCCGATATCGCCCCCGTAGAGATAGATGCCGGGACGCACCGCGTTGGCGGTCCGGGAAACCAGGCGCAGCGAGCCCGCGCTGTTGGCGCAGTGAACCAGGACGTCCGGTCCGATGCCCGCGGCGTCGCGCACGAACCGGTCGAATCGGGCGACCTGGGCGCGCGCGCTGTCGAGATCGGAGTGATCGGCGGAGTGGAGGTGCGTGAAGACGCCAAAGAGGCGAAGGCCGGCCCGCGTGGCCCGCTCGACCTCGGGCCACCACACGGGTGCCTCGTCCAGGTGGAAGCCGGCCCGCCCCATGCCCGTGTCGATCTCGATCTGGAACGGGATCGCGGGGCGGGACCCGGACCTCGGGGCGGCGAGCCGGTCGAGCGAGGCGAGGGTGGCGAGGTCGGAGACGGCGGGGACCAGGCCCGCGGCCACGCAGCGGCCCAGGGAGTCGTGCGGGAGCGGGCTGTACACCATGATCGGTTCGGGCACGCCGAGCCCTCGCAGTTCGAGCCCCTCGTCCAGCGTCGCGACGCCGTAGCCGAACGGGCCGGCGGGGCGAATCGCCTCCAGGACGCGCCGCACGCCGAGGCCGTAACCGTCGGCCTTGACCATGGCCACCAGCTTGACATGCGCACCCGCGACCTCGCGGACGCGATTCAGATTGCGTCGGATGGCGGCGAGGTCGACTTCGACCCATGCGCGGTCGCGGGGGTGGGTGGGGCGGTGGGCGGAAGACACGGCGCGGATATGGAGGGTCGAATGTGGTTCGCGAGATAATATGACACGTCGCGCGGCCACGCGTAACTTCGCGCGGGACCGCAGGCGATCCGACAAAGGGGGCGCGAATTGGACAACGGGGGTACGCGAACGGACGGGCGAACGCCTGTCCATGACGGAGCGGGAGAGGGCCGCGATGCCCTGGCCAGGGCCTTGGCGGTCCAGCAGCGGGCAAGCGGGTTGGGGTTCGATTGGAGCAAACCCGCGGGTGCGCTCGAAAAGGTTTTCGAGGAGGCCGGCGAGGTCGCTGCCCTGGTGTTGGCCACGGCGCAGGGGGCCCGCGACCGCGCGGCCACTCAGGCAGAGTTGGGGGATCTGCTTTTTGCGGTGGTGAATCTGGCCCGCCTCGCGCAGGTGGATCCCGCCCTGGCGCTGGACCAGGCGACCGGCAAGTTCGTGACGCGGTTTCGCGAGGTGGAACGGCTGGCGAAGGCACGCGGATTGCCGCTGCCCGGAACCGCGCTCGAGCGCCTGGACGGCATCTGGAACGAGGTCAAGCGGCGGGAGCGGCCCGTCGGCGGGCCGGGCTAGTCCGTTCCAGTACTCGGTTCCAGCAGTCCGTGGACAAAGCCGCCCGAGCACCGAGAGCGGCGAGGCGCCGGGCCGGCATGTGCGTTAGGATTCGCATCTTCGTGCAGAGATTGCATTTACGTGTTCGACAGCCCGGACTCCCGCTGTTTGACTCCCGCTATTCTCGATTTCCGTCGCGAGCCCGGCGCCGGTCTTCCAGAGCCTTCCGAAGCTGTCCTGCATCGGGCCTCTGGTAGCACTGAAGCACCGTCTTGGCCGTCTTCCAGCCGCCGAGTTCACAAAGCACCTTCAGCGGCTGGTCCATCAGGTCGCTCGCGAACTTTCGCCTCAGCGAATGCCAGCCCCTGCCGGGCATCGGGTCCAACTCCGCAAGAATCTGGGCCTTCTGCCACCAAGCGTGCAACCGAGCGGCACCCACAGCCGCCGCCGGATTCCTGGGCGCGGGGAGCAGCGAAGCCTTCCCGGCCAAGGGGATCGGCCCCCGCGCCTCACTCAAAGCAGAGAATGCCTCTGGAGTGGCGGGCGTGACGTGTTCGTAGCCTGACTTGTCGTGCTCGGCACGCCAGAGGATCGCCCCGCCCTCGAAGTCGATGTCGCTCCACCGAAGCTGGCGAATCGCTCCGATCCGGTGGCCGGTCTCGTGCGCGAGCACGAGCGCAACGTGGAACCGCCAGTCCACCCGGCGCGACACCTTCAGCAGCGCCCGGTACTCCTCCTCGGCGAGGACCACCCGAGTCGGATTTTTCTCGGTGGGTGTCCTCAAGCCCTTCAGCGGGTTTGAGTCGAGCAACAACCGCCCCCGCTCGTCGCGGGACTTCGCCGCCCAATTCAGGACCGCGATCAGGAACTTCAGGTCGTGTTCGACCGTTCGATCCGACACGGGCTTGCCGCTCGGTCCGATCCTGCCCGCGCGCCGTGCCCGGATGAAGCGGTCCCAGTCCCGCCGGGACAGGGTGGCCGGGTCGCGGTTCCGTCCGAAGAACCGGAGGAACATGAGCATGGCGGCCCGGTCGTGCCCCCGCGCATGCGCGCCCTTTGGTCGGCGTCACCTCCTCACCGTAGATGTCAAAGAGCTTCTCCAGCGTGAGCGGCTCGGGCTTGGCTTCGGCCTTGCCGTTCGGCGCGCCGATGAACCCGGCGGCGAACTGATCCGCCTGCCGCTTCGCGCGCGCCCAGTCGCGATGTTTGAGCGACCGGCTCAGCCTGCGACCGTTCTCGCGCCACTCTATCTGGAAGAGGCCGGTCCTGGGGTCGGGGAAGATCCTCACCCGGTTCCGGCCCCACTCGCCGGCGCCGTAGGAGCGCCGCCTTCGTTTCGTGCGTGCCATCGTTCGATTCCTCTCGATTGATGGACTGCACGATCTGCGCGAACGAAAGCTCGCGGAGAGCAGTCTTCTCCGCCAGATGGCACGCTCGGGGCGGTGGAATCGTCGTCGTCGGTGATGCGTCCGACCGTGGTGCTAGAGCTTGTCGATGTCGGTGCGGAGGGCCATGATTCGGAGGTGGTTTTCGACGTTCCCGAAGCCGATCCACGAGTGTACGTCCCATGTCGGGGTGCATGTGCACGGAAATCGCGCTCCTGACGTACACGACGTCGATTCCGGATGTTGTTGCTGTACTTGCGGTTGCGCCACGGCCGCCGGAGCGGCGATGCCGATCCGGCCGTCGAGGCCGCGGCTGGGAGCGACCCCCCTGTTTCGATGCCCCGTGCAGGCATCGGGGAGGGTTGGGATGTACACGTCCATCCCACCCTCCCTCGGGGGTCGCTCCCAGTCCAGCAGTCCCTACGGGAAGGGCCACCACTGTGGAAACGCATATCACCACGCCACCAACGCAATTCCTACCGGAGTTCAGGGACGTGAGGAGCGGCCATCCAGTCGGCTGTGAGCCGACGCCGACTCTCTCAAGTGGCCGCATTCTCCGCCCCACGGACCATCGGCCCGGGCAGGTGTGGGCCTTTCTACAGTCCTTTGTCGAACCGGAGAAGGGTGATGCGCGGCTCGATGGCCGCCGAGTTGAGGACCTTGTCCGAGAAGGCCGGCGCGACCAGGATTCCTCGCACCTTGTCCGCAGGTACACCGCTCGATTCCAGGTTCCCCATATAGGACGTGAGTTGCGTATAGTCGCCGCGTCGCGCTTCGACGATCTTCAGTTCCATCGCGATGTGTTCGCCCGACCTGCCCTTGGCGAGGAGATCAACCCGGTCGCTCGTGCTGCCGCTGAGGCGTTTCTGCTTCCCTACAAGGTAGATCGGCCGGTCGAATCCGAAGTCGATGGCCTCCCAGTTGGCCCACAGGAAGTCCTCCAGGTCCTTCTCTTTCCACCGATCGGGCACCATCAGAAACCCCCTCGACGGCGTCTGGAGGCGATTCAAGGTCCACTTGGCTCCCCGCTGTGCGCTGGCCCGCGGCTTGCCCGAGAAGAGGTCGGAGATGCTGACATCATGATCCCCGCCCTCCTCATCTTCTACCGGGTCCTCCGGATCCGCCTCGCCTTCGGGCTCCGGCAGGTCGTCGTCATCTTCCAAGACCACCTGCGTCTCCGCGTAGTATTCGCAGACGATGTCCCTCAATGCCCACTGCTCACTGATAGTGAAACCGTCCAGGGACTCGTCGAAAAGCAGCCGCGCCAGCTTCGGATCATCCGCTCGGGGAACGACATCTCGACCGTTGGCTTGGGCCTTGATCAGGCTGACCACGCGCTTCCCACCCTTCGAGATGATCAACTGCGCTACGGCTTTCGCTGCCCCTTCCTCGTCGCGGTCCCACAACAGTGAATTCCACCAGCCCGCCGGGTCGTCGCCGGACACCAGAACACCGAATGCTCCAATGATGTGGGCGCGGGTCATCGCGGGGGTGCTCGGGAGTGCTCGAAGGAGCTCGATGAAGTCCTCTTGGTTCACGTCGTGAAAGAACATTTCCCTACACGGCTGAAGGTGAAAACGGGAGCAGGGCGTCCAAGGTGGCCGTGCACGCGCTCGACGCCGTCCCCCTGGAAATCGGGACGCCCTTGGTCCAGTGTAAGGGGACACGGTTCCCAATTCAATCTTCGGGAAGGCTGTGGAGCCCGATCAACGCCCGGCCAAACTTACCCGAAATCGACGTGCAAGGGCTGGAGTTCACCGTCTCGGCTGTCACGATCATCCTATGGCGGTTTGGGTTAGATTAGGGGTGTCCCCCGCACCGCAGAAGGGAGTGGCCGATGAGCTTGACACGTGGCGACTTCGATCATATCAGGAGCCTGATCCGCGAAGAACAGATCGCCTTCTACGAGCACCTGAAGAACAACGCCCCTCTCGGACATCCTCAAGAAGATAGACCTCCTTTCCCTTCGCGTTGAGGCCATGGACGAGAAGATCGACAGCATGGCCGAGGATGTCGCCAAGATTCCGCTTATCGAATCCGAGATCCGGTTGATGAGCCAGAGACTCGATGCCCCGGAGGAACGCCTGTGAACCCCCAGCGCGCGTTCAAGCTCACGCACCTCCAGAACCGGAGCACCGTCTACGTGAACCCCGACAGCATTCAGGCCATTGAAGTGTTCCACGACCACACGAGGATCTTCATCGCTGGCTACCGCATTGACGTTCGGGAAACGCCCATCCGCGGCTCCCGGTCGTGGTCGTGGGTCAAGAACGAGCCGACATGAGCGCCACGGGCTGGCTCGCCGCTACCTGCATAGGAATCCTGGTCGCGCTCCTGATCGTGCTGGCGGGGAAGCCTCCGAGGGGTAGGAAGTGATCCGCTCCGCCATCGCTGCCGCGCTGGCGATGGCGGGCTGCATCATGGAGGGCGACCCGCCTCCACCACCCCAACTGCCCGTAGGCGACTGGAGGGGGACGGCATCGAACGGCGGCGACTGGCTGGTCAGCCTCGACCACGTCTACACGCCGGAAGGGTGGGGGGAATACGAAGGGTACTACGCCACGACGGACACCGCGGTTGCGCCCTCGGTAGGCGAGGCTGCGGCGTTCCTCCGGGGAGCCACGCTGGCTGTAACATTCAAGAAGACAGTCGGTTGGTGCGACACGCCGTCCACCACGGCCTCCAACTCGCCTTTCATCAGTTCGCCGCGCGGCCTGAGACGGCGGTCACCGAACCGTCGCAGGCAGGCTGTCCCGACCCCCTGGTCGCCAGCCACACGGACGGCGAGCAGCAGTCGGCGGCGCGTCATTCTTCGTCGACGGCGGCGCTCCCTGCGCCATGTCGAATGGACGTGAGGGCAGTACGGGCGACCGGGCGTGCAAGCGGATGATGCCCCGCCTCGAAGCGGCGCTCGACACCCTTCCTGGAAGGACTGCTAGCTGGGAGCGACCCCGCAGCGTCGGGGAGGATGGGGCTGTCCGGCTCCATCCTCCCAGGCGCCAATCGAGGTATGCCGAGATGGGGGGTCGCTCCCAGCCACGTCCAAGGAGCGCGGATCGGCACCGGCGCTCCGCTGGCCGTGCTGCAACCGCGAGCGCGCCAGCGACATCGACGGCCGGGGCCGTGTCCGGCCGAACGGCCATTTCCTGTCCGGCGACCCCCAAAGCGAACCGGACACGCAGGACCAGCCACCTCCACCCGCATCCGGCAGTCATTACAGGCCGGGGTGGGGAAGGACTCGACCCCGGCGGAAGGAACGTGCCGGAGGCCGGGAGGACCGGCGCCGAAGCGGTGGCAACGCCGCCGACACTGCTCGCCGGTCACTCCGCGGACTCAGCCGCAAAGCCGACGGGCATCGACCGGCGGTGATCGCCCGCCGCCGGAGCGCAATTTAACGGGGGGTCAGAGGGGGCGTAGCCCCCGCCAGCCTCCGCAGGGGACTCACGGAGTGTGGCCACAAGGAGTAAGCTGGCTTGCTTGCTTGCTTGCTTGCTTGCTTGCTTGCTTGCTTGCCACCTAACAGTGGGTCAAGCCAGCCCGGCGGAGCCGCCGCAAACACCTCTCCGGTCACCGTCCGGAACAGCCTTGACCAGGCCGTCGCGGGCAAGCTCCCCGGCCTTGACGACGCCAGCCTCAAAGACGCGAGGGCAACCGGCCGACCCATCACTCCTCGATCCGCGTCCCGCTCCGGTACGCCTTGGGAGGGCAACGGCCGGCTCAATCCTCCGGCACGCCCTACAGGTCGCGCTTGCGCATGCTCAGAAATGCGCGGTCGAGAAAGGACGTGCGCGAACTCTGGGGTCCGCCTGTTTCGTTGGGGCTGGCTGGGCTTCCCGCCGTCAGGTCGTCTGCCCGGCAGAAGAAGAACCTCAAGGCGGCAAGCGCGTCAAGGTGACCGCCTAGAGGTTCTAGCCCCATGCTCGGGGGGAATCTCCCGCCAACGAGGCTGCGGGTTTCTCCCGTCAAAACTACCGGGATTTCCCGCTAGGATCTCCACTGGAAGCTGCCGATACTAAGGTGCAGGCTGGAAGGTCCGTATGACCCACTCCGTAACGAGAAAGGCATCATCATGAAACGACGACTGGTTCTAGGTGGGCTCAACTTGATGCTCCTCGCCGTTGTCCTGCTTCCGACAGGCAAAGCAATGGCCGTGTGTGACACTCCTCCAGCGTGTCAGTGCGAATGTCTTGACGAGTGGGACCGCTGCGCGGAGGGGCGTTCCGACGAAGAAGCCCGGAAGGAGTGCGACCCCGATTACGACGATTGCTACGAAGAGAACTGTTCCTGGTAGACCACGGAGTAGCAGCACATTGGACATGGTTCCAGGTCGCATCGGACGCTCCGCTTCGATCTTGCTGGCGAGCTGGTCGATCAGTTGCGGAGACTCAGACACTCGACCGGATTCCTCGGGTGCCCCTGACAGTGCAGCCTTCAGCGCACCACGGCCCCTTCTGGTTCTGGGCGACTGGTCGGGCGACGGCGGCACGGACTTCCAGGACATCATCGGTGCTTTTGTCGACAGGGAAGCCGGAGTCCTGGTCATCGGGAATTCGGGCGATGGTACGGTCAGGTTTTTCAGCATTGATGGAGACTGGCGCAAGAGCCTGGGTGGCATTGGCGATGGACCGGACGAGTTCCAGAGGCTGGACGGAGTGTTCGAATACCGAGGTGATTCGGTTCTGGCGTTCGACCGCCGGGGATACCGGGCTTCGCTGTGGCCGTACGAAGGGGGTCGAGTCCGTTGGGTGTCACCTGAGGATCTGCCGGTCGGTCTGCGCTTCCCGACCCTTCGTGGATCCCTGCGGGACGGAAGATTACTATGGACGGCGGAAGCGGTTGACGATCGGTACGATGAGCCTGGAGTCTCGCATTCTCGTGTCGTAACGGTCTTTCTCACGTCTCCGGAGGGCCGCGGATTCCAATCGGTCGGCGAGACCGCCGGGGCCATGTTGTACAGGTATCGTTCTTCGAGGTTTGCAAGAGGTATGGCTCCGTTTTCCCCCCGGTCGTTTGCAGCGGCCGACGATACCGTTGTCTACTTCGGTTCGACCTGGTTTCCCCGGGCGACGCGCGTCAGTTCCGCTGGGAGCCCACTCGAATCCGTACACTTCGAATCAGGCAGGAGGGCGGTGTCACCTGCGCAAAGAGAGGCCGACATCGCGATCCGCCGGAGAGAGGTGGAACGTCTACGACTGCCAGGGACGCCACTTCGAGCCGTCAGGCTAGCCGAACTGGAGCTCCTGCCATATCCCGATTCTCTTCCCGCCGTGGGTGTGATCGTTGTCGGTCGGGACGGTCGGCTGTGGGTAGCGGAATATGTGCCACCGCAGAACGGCGCGGATCAGGCTTTTCCGGGATCCCGCCGGTGGGTCGCCCATTCCGAACTCGCAAGGAAACGACAAGCCTACCACTTTCCGGAAAGGTTGAGGCTCCTGTGGGCCGACGAGACCATGGCGGTCGGCGTCGTTCAGGATTCGCTTGACGTTGAGCGGATCGTGGTTGCTCCCTTGCCCGCAGAGGAGAGGGACGGCAGCCGGTGAAGCGGGTCGGGACTGCGGAAGCTGGATTGACGCTGTGTTTGCTGCTATTGACCGCGATCAGTTTGCGGCCTTCGGGGTCCCTGGGAAGCCGTATCGCAGCCTGGAATCAGCAAAGACAGGTTGTGAAGCTGTATCGAGCAGGGTGGGAGGAAGCAGCGTCGACGCGGGGAAGCATACAGGGGAATGACGGTAGCCCGGTCGCAGCCTTCGCGTTCAGCGACTACCTGTGCCGCTACTGTCGAATGTCGCATGCGCGTGTGAACCGAATGGTTGTCGATGAGGATGTAGCGGTAGTCGTAGTACATGTGCCAGGATCGCCTCGGGCACGTGAGGCTGCCCGGGCTGCCATCTGTGCGGAGGATCAGGGGGCGTTCGCCAGAGTGCATGAACATCTGATGACGGCAGCGGACTGGACCAAGGCCGATTCAAACTGGGAGACGACGGCTCAAAGGGCCGGTGTTCCATCGGTCGCCCGATTCCTTTCCTGCCTCAACTCGTCGGCTACGACGGAGCGATTGGCACAAGATGTTCGATTGGCAATGCGCTGGAAGGTGAATGGCACGCCCACTTTCGTGTCACCATACGCGCGCGTCGTCGGGAGTCCGTCGGAAGAGGATTTGGTCAGATTGCTCGGCCATTAGGCAACAGGTAAGCGCCTGGGCGTGCCACCGCGCGACCCTGCTGATGGTCCACGAGGTCCCGGAACGTCATGAAGTGGCTCCGGTCCTTCGAGCGCGGGTGCCAGCGGCCTGCCGGAACGACCTCCCGCTTGGGCACCCCGACCGAGTATCGTCGGACGTGGGACGCGGCGGACGCTTCGAGCGCGTTCCAACGGGCGATGCGCGGCCTCGGCGTCCTCCTGTTTCGGTGGTGGGGTTGGCCGGGTCTCGTCTGCCCGTCAGACCGACGGACCGTCACGGCGGTTAAGCGTATCCAGGGGGGAACCAATCGGGGAGCCGTCTGGAACGTGTAACCCCCGTCATGGCGGGAATCTCCCGTCAATGACGTCGCGGGTTTCTCCCGTCAGAACTTCCGGGATTTCCCTCTAACGCCGGCAAGGCGCCGCTCCCTAAACTGATTGGTGTCAAACCCAGAGGTGGAAGTCGAGGCTGTTCCGACGAACGGCCACCTCCACCTCATCGCCGAAAGGAGAACTCCAATGGCGAACCCTCTCAAGGCCGTCCGCGCTCTGGCTGTGGCGGCGGCGCTCCTCGCTGTCCCCATCGTGGTGGACACGTCCCCCGCGAGCCAGGGCTCCGTCCTGCGCTTCGCCTCCGCGTGCGCTGCGGAGGAGTGCGAGAAGGACGACGACTACGCTTGCCTGCTGGGCGAATTGCCACTCGTCGGCTACAAGTGCAGCCGCGGGTGCGCTGACCCTCCGGGCACCTAACGTCCGTCCTGCCCGCCCCCTGGGAGCGCCAGTCGATCACGCTGCGGCCCCGGGGGGTGGTCGACACAGAAAGGAATGGAGATCATGTCATACCTGCCGCGAATCTCGACGATGGGCCTTCTTGTTGCGGCTTGCGCGGAGGCCCCTGCACTTCAGGACGAGAGAGGCGATGTCGACGCGGCCTGGACGGGTCCAGTGCAGCCAACTCTCGAAGCGAACCGACTGTTGGGCGGGCGCAAGGACTTCGGCCACGTGTTGGCTCTGGGCGTGGTCGATGACGCGTATCTGCTGGTGGGCGACGACGCGACCGAACGTCACCTGATGGTTCTGGACATCAAGAGTGGAGAGGTGGTATCCCGCTTCGGAGGCCACGGCGACGGACCCTACGAGTTCAGGCAACCCTTCAGGATCTCTCCCGACCCACTGCACCCGGATACTTGGTGGGTTTACGATTTCGCGACGTGGAACTGGACTCCCGTGTCCATGCGTGAAGGGCCGACCGATTGGACGATAGGCGAACGGTACTCGTTCAATGGGGCGCCCATTGCGCCCGAGACACCGATGTGGGCCGGGGAAGACGTGGCGGTGGTTCATGGAATGTTCTCTGAGTTCTCGGTGGCAAGGGTGTCGTTCGATTCGGATCGTCGGCACGTCTCGGAGTGGAGCAAAGTGGAGTACCCCCAGCCGTTCACGCGAGAGGACATGCCCCAGGAGACGGGCTTGAGGTTCCTGAACCGAAGCTACGTGGCAATGCGCCCGAGTGGGGGACGCTTTGCCCTCGCCTATCAGTTCGACAACTGGATCGAAGTGCGCGACCGTGATGGGGCGGTCGTACGCAAGGTAAGAGGTCCCCGCGAAACCAGAACCAGCTATCGGCTTGACGAGGGCGGCCGCTTCCATTGGGAAGACGACAACGAGTCCGGCTACTTGGCCGGCTACGGCACGGAGGGTGGATTCTACCTGCTGTGGAAAGGGAGTGCCGACGGTCCGGTCACGACGATCCACCAGTTTGATTGGTCGGGCAACTTCGTTCGCGAATTCGGCGTCGATCATTCCCTACTCAGCTTTGCGGTCTCCTCGACGGGCGACCGTCTTTGGGGGTTTCTGAGACAAGGCTTTCCTTATCCGGCTATTGGCGAATGGATCCTACCATGAGGGCGAGACGAAGCGGAGTGCCTGTGCTTGTCTTGGCCTTCGTGGCCGCCAGCGGTGGCCAGGAGTGGGCAAGGATGGACGGCGATCGCATCGCGTTCGGTAGGCGAGGCGAGTTGACCGAAGGACCTCCCCATCCGTACGAGGACGCGTATGCGACGCTGGCGATCTTCTGCCGTTCGGACTCGCTTCCCGCGATGGCCGCTGTGGTCCTTGAAGAAGGTCCGTTTGTCCGCAACATCGAGGGTGAGGCCAGAGTCGCCACCCGCGCGGCTGACCCTGAGGTTGCTGGTCCCTACGGCCGCACGCATGCGATTCGATGGATTAGCCGGCCACCCAGCCCGACCATCGCGGTCTTGGCGAACCCTGACCCCCCGGACATGTGGGCGGAGTTGCGTGCCGGGCACCACTTGGTGGCCGTCGTGCCGACCAGCGGCGGTACTCACCACTACCGGTTCGACTTGGATGGCTTCGTGTCTCAGGAGGAACGCTGCCCCGATTCTCCGGGACGCTACCCTCGCTCGACCGAGTTGGCGGGAGAGGGTCAGCTCTCTCCCATTCACTCCACGTCCAAGCACAACACAAGCGAGACTGGAGGACTCTGATGGTCAACCGCAGAGTCTCCAGAGTCCCGATGTCACTACTGATTCTCGCGCTTGCGCTCCTGTTCGTGGGCTGCGCGGATGAACGCACGTCCGCCCCGGCGCTGATCAGCATCGATTCCGACCAGGTGACTTGGCAGTCCACTGAGGGCTCGCTTTGGGGGATCACGGACGTGCTTGCGAGGGGCGGCCTGATCTGGGTGCTGTCCCCCGTCGAGCCATTTGTCCATGGCCTGCGTCACGGTACCGAGATGGTTGCCGTCACGTGGGGCAGTGACCTGTGGACGGCCACGCTGGTCCGCACCACCGCCGACGGCAACGTCGAACGCTTGGTCGATTTCGGGGACTTGCAAGGCGCGTTCCACGAGCAAGTGCGGACGAGGAGCGTCCTCGTCCCCGTGCCCCTTTGGGACGCGTGTCCGGACGGCAGCGTCGTGGTGCTCGACCCGATGGCTCGGTTTCTCTACCGAATCGACTCCACTTGGGAAGAACGCGATTCGCTCTTCGTGCCGTGGGATGTCCCACCGCTTACCCGCGCCGATCGGATCAACTACCTGAAGGGCCAGATGAAAGCCGAGTTGCAGCGGCAAAGCGTTGAGGCCAGCGAGATGGAAGCGATGCTGGCCCGTGCCGAGGAGGGGGGCAGAGACCAGTTCCCGGCGGCGGCCCCGCTCGCCGTTGACCTGAAGTGCTCCGAGGGCCAGGTGTGGATGCAGGAATACGATGGCGCAGCCCATCCGCCTCGGCTTCTCCCAGACGTGGCGCACGGTCGCCCTCTCGGGTAACATGCACTCCTATTCGGAAGTGACCCTGCCTCCCGCGTTCCAACTCTTCAGGGTGTCGGGCTCGCACCTTCTGGGTGTCGTCACCGACGACATGGATTTGCACCGGGTCGCGAGCATTCCGCTTCCGCAGTCCCTTCGGCCCTCTGTGGGGGATGGACACCGCCCGGTCGAGGCCACCGATCCCGAAGTGCCTTGGCCCTCGTGACCACGCCGGACGAATCCGGATCAGGACGGCTGATGGATTCGCGGCGTTGAATCGGCGGGCTTCTCTTGACAGCTTCTGGCGGCGGGCGTCTTGTGGGTGAGCACAGGCTGACACCGGGATCCGCCCATCCGCACCGGATCCGGTCGGACCCAACCCACGGAACGGAGCCCGATCTGCTCAGGCGAGGCGACTACACGGCGGTGTTCGAGGCATCGCCGGACGCGATGCTGGTCGTGGACTCGGAGGGCATGATCCGGGACCTCAACCGGCGGGCGGTCGCGATGTTCGGGTGGAGCCGCGAGGAGATCGAGGGATCTCCGGTAGAACGACTGGTCCCGGCCGCCACCCGCGACCTGCACCGGAGTCACCGGCAGCGATACATGGAGGCCCCCCGCGCCCGACCGATGGGCCGGGGACTGGAACTCGAAGCTCTCCGCGTGGACGGCACGACTTTCCCTGTTGAGATCAGCCTGGCCCCGTCGGACTTGGGTGCGGGACCGGGACACGTGATCTGCGCTGTCCGCGACATCTCCGCCTGGCAGCGGATGCGGAGGCTGTCGAGCATGTTGATGGCGGCGGCCGAGAACGAACGGAAACACCTGTCGCACGAACTGCACGACGAGTTTCTTCAGACACTGGTCGCGCTGAAGATCCGGGTGAAGCTGCTCGCCGACGAGCGGGACGATGGCGAGCGGGAGCGGGCGCGCCAGCGGATCGCCGAGGAGATCGCCGACGCCATCGGCGGAGTGAAGCGGATGATCCGGGGCCTCCTTCCCCCGATCCTCGAACCCTCGGGTCTGGCTTTCGCGCTGCAATCGATGTTCCGGGATGTCGAGGACGTGTACGGGTTCAGGATCGACAGCGAACTGGAGCAGGTCGAGGACGAATTGGACGCGTTGGCGACACTGAGCCTCTACCGCATCGTGCAGGAGGCCGTGACCAACGCGGTGAAGCACTCGGGAGCGGGTGAAGCCGTGGTGACGCTTCGAACCGCCAACGGACGCGTGATTGCTACCATCCGCGACGAGGGACGCGGATTCGAGTGGACGGAAGCCGAGGCGCTCGACGGCGATGGTCGCATCGGCCTGACCGGAATGCACGAGCGGGCCGCGCTCGTCGGCGGAATCTTCACGGTGCGAAGCGCACCCGGCGAGGGAACGACCATCCGGGCCTCCGTGCCGACGAGCGAGCCGGACCCCGGTGGCGCGCGAGGGATTCAGCGTTGACCAGGGTGCTGCTGGTCGATGACCACGCCGTCGTGCGGGCCGGGCTCCGGGCGCTGCTCGAAGCAAGCGGATGGGTCGATGTCGTGGGCGAGGCATCGTCGGGAGAAGAGGCGGTAAGGAAGACCCGTTCTCTTGAACCGGACCTCGTGGTCATGGACTTGGCGATGCCCGGAATGGACGGGGTCCAGGCAACCCGGCGCATCGCCGCGCTCGATCTCGGCGCGAAGGTGCTTGTGCTGACGATCCACGACGAGGACGAATTCCTCGCGCCCGCCATGGAGGCCGGGGCGGCCGGCTTTCTGAACAAGTCGGCAGCCGACACCGATCTCCTGCGCGCGTTGGAGGCCATCGCACGAGGACACTCGTACCTGCCACGCCGCGCCGCCGCTCTGATCGCCCGGCGAAAGGCCGTGGACAGATCGCGCAACAAGAAGGGGATCGAGGCACTGTCGGAGCGGGAGCGCACGGCGGTTGAGTTGTACGCCAGAGGCTTCTCGGCCCGGGAGGCGGCGGACGAAATGCTCGTCAGTCCCAAGACCGTCGAGGGGTACATCGCACGCGCCAAGTCCAAGCTGAGTCTCGACAACCGGCGCGACATCGTGCGCTTCGCCCTCGAAAAAGGGTTGCTCCAGACGGAGGAGTAAAGAACTTGGGCTCCCGAAACCAGCATTCGCCAAACGGGTATCCAAACCCACGGCCATGCGTTTGCCGATTCCCGCCAGTCGGCACGACTTTCCCGGCTTTCCGGGACGGCGCGACCAGATGCGTATCTTACGGCAAGAGTGGCAGATCGTCCAGTCCCATTTGAACTTACGTGATCTCCTGCCGTGATTCGCGCTTCAGGTGCTCTGCCGGGCCGGCAAGGCGCGACGAAGGGCCGGTAGCAGCGCTACGGGCCCAAGGAGCAACGCAGAGCGCGGCCCCGGCAGGCCAGGACGTAAAGTAAACATGACATTGTGTAAACTCTGATTTACAGCGTGAAGAGGTGAGGCCGGGCGTCCGGCCCGGATGCATCGCCGTTCGAATGCCGGGGGGATTTTGTCCACGGGCTGCTAGTACCCGGCCTGCTTGTCGACCAGGTTGCGCAGGGGCTCCCCGCGCACGAACCGGCCGATGTTGTCCGTGATCAGGTCCGTCTCGCGATCCCAGAACCTGCGGGTGGTCGCGGACACGTGGGGGGTCATCACAACGCCCGGGTGCGCATAGAACGGGTGACCCTCGGGCAGGGGCTCCTTTCGGAACACGTCGAGTCCGGCTCCGCGCAAATGGCCCGAATCCAGCGCTTCCAGCAGTGCTTCCTCGTCGACCAGCCGTCCGCGCGCGACGTTGATCAGGACCGCCCCCGGCTTCATCGCGAACAGCTTCTTCCGGGTCATCATTCCCCGTGTATCCCCGGTCTCGGGAACCGCCAGCACCAGGTAGTCCGACTCCGATAGCACGCGGTTCAGTCCGTCTTCCCCGGCAACCACCTCAACCCCTTCCCCGCCCCCCGCCGCACGCCGCCTGCGCACCGCCAGCGCCCTGCATCCCAGTGCGACGGCCTTGTCCGCCACGGCCCTGCCGACCCCGCCGTACCCGACGATGCCCACGGTGGCTCCACCCACCTCGGTCACCGGCGCGTCGGCCGCCCAGTAGGACGGTGCGCTCCACTGCCCGTCACGCTGGGCCCGCACAGCCAGGTCGAGACCGCGCGCAAAGTGGAAGATCATCGCGATCACGGTCTCGGACATCGGCTCGGCGTGGATGCCAGCCGAGTTGGTGAAGAGGACGTCGCTGGAGAGCATCTCGGGTCCCAGCGAGGATCCCACCCCGGCGGCCCCCGAATGCACCCACTCGATCGCGGGGCCGGCCCTGAGCACCTCCGCGGGGATCCCGTACCCCATGTACACCTTCGCCGACCTCACCGCCTCCAGGAGCTCGGGGGGCGCACGCTGCACGCCGTCACCCGAACCGTCGGCCGGTGTCTCCATGAACTTCACCGTCCAGTCTGCGGGCACTGCCCGGACAATCCGTTCGCGCGCACGATCCGGAAGCGCCCAGATCGGCCGCCGGTCCATGAGATCGATGACCAGCGTGGCCACGTTCAGGGCGCCACCGCGGCCGCCCTCACGGCGTCAGACGGTTGATCAGGCGCGGGAACGGAACGAGTTCGCGAATGTGCGGCCGGCCCGTAATCCATCCCACCGTCCGCTCGACCCCCAATCCGAAGCCGGAGTGGGGGAAAGTCCCGAACTTCCGCAGGTCCAGATACCACGTGTAGGCTTCCTCGGGCAGGCCCTCTTCCCGTATCCGCGCGAGGAGACGGTCGTGGTCGTCTTCCCGCTGGCTCCCTCCGATGATCTCGCCGTAGCCGTCGGGCGCGAGCAGGTCGTTGCACAGAACCGTGCGCGGATCGTCGGGGTTCTCCTTCATGTAGAAGGCCTTCGCCTCCTTCGGGTAGTTGTAGACGAAGACCGGGCGGTCGAACCAGTCGGAGATGATCGTCTCTTCGACGGCGCCCAGATCCCTGCCCCACTCGAACTTGCGTCCCTCGGCATTGAGCCGCTCGACGGCCTCGCAGTAGCTGATGCGCGGGAAGGGTGCGACCACCGACTCCAGCCGGCTCCGGTCACGGCCGAGCACCTCCAACTCGGGACCGCAGCGCTCCAGAGCGCGTTCGACCATGTAGCATACGAACGCTTCCTGAAGGGTCATGTTGTCGTTGGAATCGGCAAACGCCACCTCGGGTTCGACCATCCAGAACTCGGTCAGATGCCGGCGCGTCTTCGACTTCTCCGCGCGGAAGGTCGGGCCGAAACAGTACACCTTGCGGAAGGCCGGGCAGGCGCTCTCCACGTAGAGCTGACCGGTCTGGGCAAGGAAGGCGCGTTCGCCGAAATAGTCGGTCTCGAAGAGCGTGCCTGCGGACTCGCCGATGGCCCCGGTGAGAATCGGGGTGTCGATCCGGACGAAGTCACGATCATACAGGAAGTCGTGAATGGCCTGTTCCACCTCCGCCCGCACCTTCAGCCCCGCGCGCTGCAGGCTGGACCTCAGCCACAGGTGACGGTGATCCAGGAGGAATTCGACGCCGTGCTCCTTGGGCTGAATCGGATACTCGTCGCTCGCGCCGACGATCTCCAGGTCGGATACCGTGAGTTCGTATCCGCCCGGCGCGCGCGCGTCCTCCCGCACCACGCCGCCGACGGCGACGCAGCTTTCCTGCGTGAGGGACGTGACGATATCCCAGGTGTCTTCCGGCACGGCCGACTTGACGACCACGCCCTGAACCACGCCGGTGCCGTCGCGCAGGACCACGAAGGCGACTCTGGCGTGCACCCGGACGGAGGCGATCCATCCCGAAACGGTGACCGCCTCGTCTGCGAGGCGGGGCAGTTCTTTGACCAGGGACATTGGATTCGAAAGCTACCGGAAGCCTGATGGGCGGTTCAACCCAGCCCGAAGAGTTCAAGCCTGTCGCCGTAGCGCCGCTCCAGCAGGAACCGGACCAGCGCGTTTTCGTCGGCGGCCAGAAGTGGATCCGCATCGACCAGGGCGCGGGCCCGGTCCCGGGCCGGGGCGATGAGGTCGCCGTGCGTGAGAATATCGGCGAATTTCAGCTCCGTGCGGTGGCCGTGCTGCTCGGCGCCGAAGAGGTCCCCCTGTCCACGGATGCGCAGATCCGCCGCCGCGATCTCGAAGCCATCGGTTGTCCGGGCGAATGCCTGCAGGCGCTCGTTCGCCCCTTCGCCGCCGTCGGAGATGACGAAGCACACGCCCCCCTGATCGCCACGCCCGATCCGGCCGCGCAATTGGTGGAGCTGACTCAGCCCGAAGCGTTCCGCGTTCTCGATCACCATGGCCGTGGCGTTGGGCACGTCGATCCCCACTTCGATCACGGTCGTGGCGACGAGCACGTGTACACTGCCCGCCAGGAAGGCCCGCATGATCGCGTCCCTCTCGTCGCCGGGCAGCCGTCCATGCAGCAGCGCGACTTCACGCCCCGCGAAATCCTCGCGCCGCAGCCGTTCGAACTCGGTCTCGGCGGCGCGCAGGTCGGTCTTCACGGACTCCTCGATCACGGGATAGACGATGTACGCCTGCTGTCCCCGGTCGAGCCGTTTTCCGACCTCGCGGAACACCTGGCCGCGCTCCTCCGGGCCCACGAGGCGCGTGTTCACGGGACGCCGCCCCGGGGGGAGTTCGTCGATCACGCTGATATCGAGATGGCCGTGCAGGGCCATGGCGAGCGAACGCGGGATCGGTGTGGCCGACATGACCAGCACGTCGGGAGCGGGATCCCGTTCGGCGAGGGCCATGCGCTGCCGTACCCCGAAGCGGTGCTGCTCGTCGACCACCACAAGCCCGAGAGCCCGGAAGTCGACCCCTTCCTGAATGAGCGCGTGCGTACCGACGACCAGCGTGGCGTCGCCATCCGCGATTCGGGCAAGGGCAGCCTTCCTGCGGGCGGCGGTCATGGAGCCCACCAGCAACGCGACGTCCAGCCCCAGCTCGCCGATGCGCCGGGCGTGCTGTTCGGCGAGAATCTCGGTGGGGGCCATCATGGCGGCCTGGTACCCTCCTTCGACGGCCAGCAGCATGGCGAAGAGGGCGACCAGGGTCTTTCCGGAGCCCACATCGCCCTGGAGCATGCGGCTCATGCGACGCGCGGACGTCATGTCGGCGTAGATCTCGCGCAGTGCGGCGATCTGGGCGCCCGTCAGCTTGAACGGCAGGCGTCCGTGCAAAGCGCGGATGAGCTCGTTGGTGCGCCCGAACGCGATTCCGGGGCGTTCACGCGTGGCGCGGTAGCGCTCCCTCGCCTGCAGGAGCTGAAGGAAGAAGAGTTCGTCGTACGCGAGTCGGCGCCGGGCGCCGTCCACTTCCGCGAGGGAGCGCGGGCGGTGCAGCGTCCCGAGCGCTTCGGGAAGCTCCATGAGGTCCCGCCGGGCCGCAGCCGGCAGATACTCCTCGGCCCTCACCTGCTTGAGGAGCCAGTCCAGGTTCTGCGAGAAGACACGCCTGAAGATCCACTGGGGCAGTTCGTCGGAGGCCGGGTAGATGGCGAAGATCCGGCCGGCCGAGTCGGGCGGCGGGGTGCCATCGGAAGCGCGGGCCAGGAGCGTGTGTTCCCGCGGCTGAATCTGGCGGCCATGAAAGAACTTCACCGGCCCGGTGACCAGGATCCGGTCGCCCACCCGCATGCCGCGCTCGACCCACGGCTGCCCCGGCCACGCACACGTGATGATCCCGGTGTCGTCCTGGATGACGGCCTGGAAGATGCGGAGCCCCGACCGCGTGGGAACGACGCCCTTGCTCCGCACCTCTCCCACCGCGGTCACGTCCATGCCGACCTGGGCGAGTCCGAGGGGCGTGATCGTCGACGCATCGTCATAGCGCCGCGGAACGTGGTACAGGAGGTCCCGCGCGCACAGAATCCTCATGCGTGCCAGGGCCTCCGCCCGCCTCGGTCCGACCCCCTTGAGGAACTGCACGGGCTTGTCGAGCAGGGTCATGACATCAGGCCACCCACGAAGTCCTCCGCCTCGAAAGGCACAAGGTCGTCCAGGGCCTCCCCCACCCCCACCAGCCGGACCGGAATCCCCAGCTCGTCGCGAAGGGCCACCACGATGCCGCCGCGGGCGGTGGAGTCCATCTTGGCGAGCACGATGCCGGTGACACCGACAAAGCGCGAAAACTCCCGGGCCTGGACGAGTCCGTTCTGTCCGACCGTCGCATCGAGGACGAGGAGCGTCTCGTGGGGAGCACCCGTGTGGCGCTTGCGGATCACCCGCTCCACCTTGGCCAGCTCGCTCATCAGACCGCGGTGGGTATGGAGGCGCCCCGCGGTGTCCACGAGCACGACGTCCGTGCGCCGGGCCAATGCCGCCTCGAGCGCATCGTAGGCGACCGCTGCCGGATCCCCGCCCGGCTGCCCACCCACGAAATCGGCCCCGGCCCGCTCGGCCCAGCGTGCAAGTTGCGGGATCGCGCCCGCCCGGAACGTATCGGCCGCGGCGATCACCACACTCCGCCCGGCCGACACGAATCGGTACGCCAGCTTGCCCACGGTCGTGGTCTTGCCCACGCCGTTCACGCCCACAACCAGATAGACCGTCGGGGGTTTGGCCGCCACGGCCAGCCGCCCGTTCCCGTCACCGTCGAAGACCGCCCGGAGCTGGTCGGCGAGCACCGCGCGCAGCCCCGCCTGGTCCCTCACCCGGCCCCTGCGCGCTTCCCTGTCCACGGCGGCGACGAACCGCATGCTGGCCTCCACCCCGAAGTCGGCCATGATGAGCCGCTCCTCCAGGTCTTCAAGCGCGGCGGCGTCCACTCTGCGGAACGACGCGGGAATCGCCCGGGCGAGCGTGCGCCGCCAGATGCTCATTGCTGGCACGGGCTGCTATCGGAGGCCCGCTCGCCGGCGGCCGATCCATTCCGCGCACAGGAGGCCGAGGACGAGCAGGTAGGGCCATGGCCATGTCCGCAGCGGCCGGCCGCTGCGGGCCGACGGTCCCCGCTCACCGGCCGGAACGGTCAGTTCGGCCGGATCCAGGGCGCGGCGCAGCATCTCCTCGGTGAAGGGCTCCACTTCGAAAGCTCCCACGGCGGTATCGGAAGCAGCCACGGTGTATTCGTACCGTCCCGGCGGCAGGGGTGGCGTCGTGAACAGCGCCCCGGGCGGGACCACGGTGACCGTGTCGAGCGCCGGCGCGCTGGCCGAATCCGTGATGCTCAACGATATCTCCTCCCCTTCGTACCCCCGGCCGCGCCAGCGAACCGGAGTCCCCAGCCCAAGCACAGGCTCGGCCGGACGCACGCCGGGACCTCCGGCTACCGGTCCTTCGGACAGGATCCAACCGCCTACCGCGGCCCACAGCCTCCGGTAGTGTTCACGCGGCGCACCGTCCCGGAACGCCCAGCGCCAGAAGCCGCGGGCGAGCACGGCGGCCACGCGCCGTCCGCCTTCGTCGCGCAGCACCAGCGCCGCCTCCGGCTCGCCGGCGCCACCCAGGCGGACGCTCAGCGCCTCTCCGCCGCCGTCGTCCACCAGCGGGAGGACGGCACTCAGCGGCGGCAGATCGAGAAGCCGGCCCGTCTCGCCGGCGATCGGTGACGGAGGAGCCTCGTGCAGATACCACTCCCCGGGCAGCGGTGCGCCCGCGGCCACGCCCGCCAACGCGGCGCCCGCACCGTCCGAGGGAAAGACGATCAGGCCCCGGGTGCGGGCCGTCGCCCGTTCAAGGAACTGGAGCGACGCGCCGTCCACGCCCATCGCGACCACCATCTCGGCGCGGCGCAGAAGCCGCTCCAACCCCTCCTCGTCCAACGCCTCGGCAACCCCCGTCGCCATCATGGGCTGGAAGTTCCCGGGCCCCGCGCGGAGGTATCCCCGCACCGGCAACCCCGTGACCTGGTCCAGCACGGTCAGGAGAAATCGTGGCTCCCAATCCGGCCCGAAGGACACCAGCAGCACCCCGGTCTCTTCCGGGTCGACCTCCACGACCGCGGTGCGCTCGTCGTCCAGCGGGAAGGCGTCCCGTGTCTCCAGTCGCGCGGTCACCCTGTGCGACCCCGCGGTGAGTCCCCCCAGCACGAATTCGGCGGTGCTGAGGCCGCCCTGCTCCGGCGCCGCCAAACGGAGCGTGTGGCTCGCGAGACCATCGACGCGGACAGTGACCGTCACCGAGTCCTCCCGTGACGTCCCCTGCACATCCACCTGGCCCTGGATCTGCGCACCGCTCTCCGCGGTCGGAGGCACCACGAGGCGCGCCAGACCAAGGTTGACGCCGGGTGCGTGCAGACTGTCGACCGAGACGCCCACTCCGAGCCGCCTCGCGGTCCGCGTGATCGCGACGGGATCGCTGACCCGCCGGTCGGTGATGAGCGTGATCTCCCTTGCCCCCGCTTCGGCCGCAACCGCCACCGCCTCGCCGAGCACGGATTGGACGGCCGATGGCGAAACCGTGGCCAGCGAATCGGGATCGATCGCCATGACGGTTGCACCCGCCGACAGGAGGCGGGCCCCAGCCTCGGCCCGTTGCCGTGCGCGCGCAACCGCAGAGTCCCAGAGCGGCACCCCCTCCGGGGCGACGGCGCTCATGGAGGCGCTCGCGTCGAGGATTACGAAACGCGCCGGGGCCGCGTCGCTGGGCGCGGTCGAGACGACCGGATTCCAGATCAGCGCCGTCACGCCCGCAACCGCCCCGATCCGCGCGGCCAGGAGCAGCGGACGTGCCCGCACGCGGAATTCACGCCGGTAGTAGACCCAACCGCAAACGCCGCCCGCAACGAGAAGGAAAAGGAGCGCTGGTACCATGATTGTAATGTAATCCGCGGACTGTCAGGGGGCCGGGGGTCAGCCGTCCGAATCCGCCACCCGCGCTTCCGTACGCCGCTCCCGGAACGTCTCGGGACCGGGAAGACCGAGCAACAGCCGGAGTCGCTCGTCCCGCACGCGCTCCCAGCGCGCCATGTCCGCCTCGGGAACCGGGTCTTCGGCAGGCAGGTCGATCGCGATCGGGTCGATCGGCCGGCCCCCGACGTGCATCTCGTAGTGGAGATGGGGTCCGGTCGCCAGCCCCGTCATGCCCACGTATCCGATGACCTCGCCCTGGGTTACCCGTGAACCGACGGCCAAGCCGCGCGCCCACCCGCTGAGGTGCGCGTAGCGCGTCAGAAAGCCGTTTGGATGTCGCACATCGATGACCCGCCCGTAGGCCTCGCCCCACCCCCGGCGCACGACGACACCGCCACCCGTAGCCTGCACCGGCGTGCCGGAGTTGGCGGCATAGTCCACGCCGCGATGGGCCCGCCAGCGCCGCAGAATCGGGTGGAACCGGCTGTTGGTGAAGCCGGAGGAGATCCGGCTCAGCTCGATCGGCTTCATGAGAAACGCTCGGCGCACGGACTGCCCCTCCAGGTCGAACCAGCTCTGGGACTCGTCGCGGGGCTCGAACCGGATCGCGTAGTAGGCGCGGCCGGCGTTCACCAGCTCCGCCGCGAGGAGCCGGCCGGTGCGCATGCTGCCGTCCGGGCGTCTCTCGCGCTCGAGGACGAAGCGATAGGTGTCGCCGTCCCTGATCTGGCGGCTGAAGTCGATCTGCCACTGGAAGACCCGGTCCAGTTGGCCGACCATCTGGCGCCGGTCCGCCACCGGCACGCCGCCCAACCCGCCGTTGCCGAGAATGGCGGTCCAGAGGCTCGATCGGATCTCCCCCGCGACAAAGACGGTGTCGGTCGTCGTCACCAGCTCGATCAGCGAGGACGTCCAGCCACTGCGGGCGCGCTCGAGGCGGACCAAGCGGTCGCGGTCGAGATCGACTTCGATCCGAAGCGGGTCCTCGCCCCATCGGCGCCGCACGATCCGGACTTCGGCGCCGGACCTCATGCGGCGTGGGTTCGCCTGCTCCCGGAACGCAAGGAGAAGGCCGTTGCGATCCGTCCCGCGCATGCCCGCGTCTTCCAGAAGCTGTCCGAGGGTGACGCCGGCGGACAGGGAACGCACGTCCACGACCTCGGGCATGACCGCATAAACGTCGTCCAGGACATCGGCTTCAGGCACACTGCCGCGGTTCCATAGGACGAAGACGACGGCCACAGCGCCCGTCAGCGGCACCGCGGCGCTCAGCACACGTTTCGTCCCTTTGTCGAGCCTCGGGATCAGGCGTAGTTCCTCCGGATGAAGGTCGGCAGCTCCAGCTCCCTGCGGATCAAGGTACCACTCGTGCCACCCAGACCGCCGTCGGCAACCGGACGTCGTGCCATTGTACTACGAGATCCCAGCGAATGCAGGTTGGTTGTCTCCGGGGCATCGCGGTACATGCCGCCGACGTGTGCCTGCGGGCTCCCGCCGACCGCTTCCCTGCGGAAGACCGCAGGTGGCTCGACACCGCCTCCGGCGGCCGCCCGCCTGTGCTCGCTCGCGCGGTTGACATGAGCGGCCCCGAACCGGGGGCGCAACACCTGGTTCTCCTGCCGCCTCTCGCCACCCTCCTTGAAGCCCGTGGCGATCAGGGTCACCCGCACCTCGCCCTCCATGGTTGCATCCTGGACGGTGCCGAAGATGATCTCGGCGTCCTCCCCGACCTCTTCCTGGATCATCGTCGAGATGCCTGTCACCTCGTCGATGGTCAGGTCCGAGCCGCCGGTGATGTTGATGAGCACGCCCTGGGCGCCGCGAATCGAGATGTTGTCGAGGAGCGGAGAGGTGACTGCGTCCCTGGCCGCGCTGATGGCACGGTTTTCGCCCCGGCCGACCCCGGTTCCCATCAGCGCCGCACCGCACGACGCCATGATGGTGCGCACGTCGGCAAAGTCGACGTTGACCTCGCCGCTCACGCGGATCAGGTCGCTGATCCCCTGGGTCGCCTGCAGGAGCACCTCGTCAGCCCGCTTCAGCGCGTCCTTGAACGAAGTCCCCTTCCCGACAACGGAGAGGAGATGGTCGTTCGGGACCACGATCATCGTGTCGACCGTGCGCTTCAGCTCCGCCAGCCCCTGCTCGGCCTGACGCAAGCGCTTCTTGCCCTCGAACGCGAACGGCCGCGTGACCACCGCGATGGCCAACGCGCCCAGCTCTCTCGCCATCTCACCGATCACCGGAGCCGCGCCGGTCCCCGTGCCACCACCCATGCCGGCCGTGATGAACACCAGGTCGGCTCCCTCGAGCACCTCCCGCACCTCGTCCGAGTCCTCCGCGATCGCCTGCCGCCCGATGCCCGGCCGAGCACCGGCACCGAGACCCTGGGTCAGGCGCTTGCCCAGCTGGATCACGTGCGGCGCCTTGGAGCGGCTCAGGGCCTGCGCGTCCGTGTTGGCCGAAATGAATTCGACCCCCTCAAGGTCTTCGTCGATCATGCGGTTGACGGCATTGCCGCCCGCCCCGCCTACTCCGATCACCCTCATCAGGGCCCGGTTCTTCGGGGCATCGTCGAGTTCGAAAATCATCGCCTCATCTCCTTTCCTGGGATGCCTGATCCCGTGGTTTGACAGTCCGCACTAGAAAAATTCCTTGAGCCACGCCCCCATTCGCGTGACCATGCCCGAGGCCACGGTGGAGGCGCCTTCACCGGTATCCATGAAGTAGTCGGCGCCGTGCAGCGCGAGTCCCGTTGCGGTGGAAAACCCGGGCGCGGCAACGACGTCGAGCAATCCGGACAGACCCTCGCGCGGGACGCCGACCCGCACAGGCGTTGCGAGACACTTCCGGGCCAGTTCGGCAATGCCCGGCGTCTGCGCCACCCCGCCCGTAATCACCACGCCCGCGGCCAGCGCATCGGCGCCGAAGTTGCCGTTCAGCCTGCGGCTGATCCGCAGGAACATGCTCTGCAGGCGCTCCTCCATGAGGCTCGCCACAAACCTGCGGGCAACCTTGCGGCTGTGGCCGTTCGCTCCCGGCAGTTCCACGAATTCCGTGGGATCCACCATGCGCGCGTGCGCGGCGCCGTGGTGCTCCTTGACACGGCTCGCCTCGGCGAAGGGAATCGAAAGGCCGCGTATCAGATCGCTCGTGACCATGGAGCCCCCCAGGGGCAGCACCTCGAGATCACAGAGCCTGCCCTCCTGGTAGACCGACAGGCCGGTCGTGGCGGAACCCATGTCCACCATCGCGACGCCCAGCTCCTTCTCGTCCTCGGGCACCACGGCGCGGGCCGCGGCCAGAGGCTCGACGATTGCGTCCTGCACCCGGTAGCCCGCCTTCTCGACCGCCCGCACAATGTTGCCCAGGGCCGTAGCGCACCCGGTGACGAGGAACAGATCGGTCTCCAGGCGGGTGCCGGGCATCCCGACGGGATCCTTGATGCCGCGCTGATGGTCGACCTGGTATTCCTGCGGTATGGCGTGCATGAGTTCGCGGTCACGGGGCAGCGGCACTGCCTGCGCCACTTCGTGGACGCGGTCCACGTCCCTGGGTACGATCTCGTGGGCCGCCACCGCCACCACACCGACGGAACGGTTCACGTTCACGTGGTCACCCGAAACGCCCACGTACACGCGGTCCACCCGCATGCCCGCCATCAGTTCGGCTTCCTGGACAGCAACCCGTATGCTGTTCGTCGCGCCCTCGAGGTCCGTGATCACGTCCTTGCGCACCCCGACCGTGGGCGTCCGGCCCACACCGACGATACGCAGTTCGGGACGGTTGAAGTCCTGCACCAGCCGGCCGATCACCGCACGGGTCGTCGTCGAACCGACATCGAGCCCCGCGACCAGTATCGATCTCATCGGCGCTATCCTCCCCCCGCTTCCACCACGACCGCGGTCCGCACGACCACCTGGTCCTCGAAGCGCAGGTCCACCTCGTGGGGAGAACGCTCCGGGAACCTCTTCGCCGCGTCGTTGAGGGCGACGATCGCCGCGCGCAGCCTCGGTTCGGAGAACGGCGGCCGATAGCGCACCTTGACGCCGGATTCGCCCAGCAGCAGCGTCACTTCGCGGTCGCCGCCCCGCGCCTCCGAAAGGACCGCGAAGACCTCGGGCACCTGCTCGGCCAACCGCGACACTTCGTCCGCCAGCGTGGGCAGCCCCGAGGGAACGGCGGCTCCCGATGCGGCGGCGGCTCCGGCCGGGACGACGCGCAGCAGCGGCAGATCCAGCAGGGCGGTGCGCGGGCCGAAGGGGATGCGATTCCCGGCTCGGTCGACCGGCACGACGATCGGCTCGGCGACCAGCGCCACGGGCTTCGCTTCGTCGATCGCGAGCAACAGCGTGGACGGCAGGTCCCGCTCGACCGTCGCCGATTCCACAAGCGCGAGCGCCTCGATGCGCTCCTCGAGGCGCGACCGTTTCTCCAGGACGCTGCTCCCGGCTTCGATCCCGGCGGCACCCAGGATCTCGGCCCGCGTCAGGTAGCTGGTGCCCGTGATCTCCACCCTGGCAACACGGAACCAGGACAGCTGCGCGGCGAAGTGGAAGCCGGCGAACGCCAACAAGGCGCCTGCGCCGGCAACTCCTAGCACGAGGACCGCGCGCTTCGCGATCCTCCCCAGGGCGGCACGGAAGCTGCGCCGGGCACGGGCACGGGCCCGCGGCTCGAGCGGCGGGATCAGGGAGCGGCTCATCGCTGTTCCTCCCCGCGATCCACCAGTCTGGCCAGAATCCCGGGCCCGGCGTCCTCGATCGAGCCAGCGCCCATCACGACGCACACGTCGCCGGGCAGGAGTTGCCCGGCCACCCGGTCGGGGAGCGTGGCCAGTTCCCCGTGGTAGCGGACGTCGGTCCCCGGCACCGCACGCGCCACAAGCTCCCCGGTCACACCCGGAAGCGGCTTCTCGCGGGCAGGGTAGACATCCGTGACCCAGACAAGGTCGGCCGCGGCCAGTGCCCCGCCGAACTCGGCGTGGAAGTCGCGCGTGCGGGTGAACAGGTGGGGCTGGAACACCGCCACGATGCGCCGTCCCGGGTTGGCCCGCCGCACCGCCGCCAGCGTTGCCGCGATCTCGGTGGGGTGGTGGGCGTAGTCGTCGATCACCTGCACCCCGGCGGCGATCCCCAGGACATCGTACCGCCGCCCCACGCCGGGAAAGCTGGCGAGCCCGGACCGGATATCGTCCCAGGCCGCGCCGAACGATCGCCCCACGCCGGCCGCGGCCAACGCGTTGCGGACGTTGTGCAGCCCGGGGACGGGCACGGTCATGTCACCCGCGCTCACGCCGTCCTCGATGACGTGGAAGACGCTCTCCGCCCCGTTGTCCCGCACCAGGGTCCCACGCAGCGACACGCCCGCGCCAAGCCCGTAGCTGCGCGTGCGGTCCCCGCCCTCCACGCCGATCCGCGCGGCCCCGGGATCGTCGCCACAGACCCACAGGGTGCCCGCCGGGTCGAGACGCCCGATGAAATCCGAGAAGGACGTGCGGACACCGGCGAGGTCGCCGTAGACGTCGAGGTGGTCGGCCTCGACGTTGGTCACGACGGCCACCCCGGGATCGAGGTCGAGGAACGAGCGGTCGTACTCGTCCGCCTCGACCACGAAGACATCGGAGCCGCCCGGCCTCAGGTTGCCCCCCCAGCCGCGGACCTCGCCACCGACGACGCCGGTGGGGTCGATGCCCGCGTGTTCCAGGACGTGCGTGGCCATGGCCGTCGTGGTCGTCTTGCCGTGCGTGCCGGCGATGCCCACGACGCGGCCATCGTTTACCCAGTCCCCGAGCGCGACCGAACGTTTGAAAACGGGAATCCCCCGGGCACGCGCGGCCCGCAGCTCGGGGTGGCCGGCCGGCACCGCGGAGGTCACGACAAGCGCGGTGACGGACTCGACGTGCGCGGGGTCATGTCCGAGCGCAAACTCCATCCCGAGACTGGACAGAACCTCGACCGGCCGCCCCCGCACCAGGTCGCATCCGGTCGCCGGGGCCCCGCTCCGGAGCACCATCTCGGCGAGAGGCGCCATGCCCGCGCCGCACACGCCCATGAAGTGGATGGGGCCGCGGGCGGCCAGGGAGCGCAGGCGGGGCGTCATCGGGGCGTTTCCCGGTTGGCGCGCAGCAGATCGGCGATGGCGGCCGCAACCTCGCGGGCCGCCTCCGGCCGCGCGCGGTCGGCAGCGGCGCGCGACATGGCGTCCAGCTTGCCGGGCGTATCGAGTAGCTGCCGGACCTCGCCCCACAGCCGGGTCCCGGTCAAGGTATCGGTTTCGGGCAGAAGCACCGCCGCCCCGGCCGCGGCCAGCCCACGGGCGTTCGCGGTCTGGTGATCGCCCGCCGCCGTCGGCAACGGGATCAGGATCGCCGGCAGTCCCCAGGCCAGAAACTCCGAGGTGGCCATGGCGCCCGCGCGCGACACCACCAGATCGGCCGCGGCGAGCGCCTGGTACATCGCGCCCGCCTCGAGGTACGGCACGACCGCAAAGCGATCGAAAACCGACTCGCCCAGTGCCGCCTCGGCCTCCTCATAGTGTGCTCGCCCGGTCACCCATAAGACGAATTCTCCATCGATCGGCAATCCGTCTTGCAGTATCTCGATCGATGCACGATTCATCTTGCGGGCGCCCTGACTTCCGCCCACGATCAGCACGACCGTGCCTGTCTCCGGCAGCCCCAGGGCGCGGCGCGCCGCCGTCTTGCCACGGGCTTCGGCGGGCGGCAGCGGCCGGATCGGATTGCCGCTCCGAATCACCCTTTGCCGGGCGCGCCCGGGAAGCGCGGCGCCCGCCTCCGGGTACGCGAGGTGGATCTGCCGGGCCCACCGCGCAAGCAGCCGGGTCGTCTTGCCCGGGTGCATGTTCTGTTCCTGCAGAATCAGGGGAAGACCGAGCAGTCGTCCCGCGATGCCGGCTGGCGCGCATACGTAGCCTCCGGTGAGGACCACGGCTGCCGCTTCGCGCTTCCGGAAGTCGGGCAACAACCGCAGGACGGCCGCGGCGAGGAGCCACAGCGCCCGCAGACTGTCTGCGGCGGCGCCCACTGCCCGGCGCGCCCGAACCGGCACAGACCCCCGCCGGCGCGCCTCCCGCAGCGGATTGCGCAGGCCCGCGACCCGAAGCAGTCTGTACGGATACCCGAGGGTGGGAAGTTCAGCGGCCTCGATTCGGCCTTCCGTGCCCACGAAGTAGGGTTCCACACCGGGCATGGCCGCGGACAGCGCCTCGGCGATGTTTCTGGCCGGATGGAAATGGCCCGCGGTGCCTCCGCCGGAAAAGACGATCATCATCCGGGCCCCTCCGCAGTGCGTTGCATTTCGCATCCCGGAGCCTCCCGGGCCACGGCAAGGAGTATGCCGACGGCCGCCAGCATGACCACGAGGTTGCTGCGGCCGTAGGAGATGAACGGCAGCGACAGGCCAGTCGCCGGCATGACGCCCAGACCCACTCCGATGTGAAGGAATGCCTGGAATCCGATCAGGCAACTGATTCCGACGGCGAGCAGTTCACCGAAGGTGTCGCGGGCGCGGCGTGCGATCCTGAAGCCGAGCACGATCATGGCGAGGAACGCGAGAATGACGGCGACCGTGCCGACGAGGCCCCATTCCTCGCCGATCATGGCGAAGATGAAGTCGTTGTGGGACTCCGGCACGAACCCGAACTTCTGTTGTCCCTCTCCGAAGCCGACCCCCGTCACCCCGCCGGAGCCGATGGCCACGAGACTCTGGTAGCTCTGAAATCCCGGACCGTCCGGTATGGCGCCGGGATTGAGCAACAGCGATTCCCAGCGGGCACCGCGGTATCCGGAAAGGAGGAGCGGCCCGGCCAGGGGAATGCAGGCGAGGCCGAGCACCACGAAGTGTCCCACGCGTGCGCCGGCCACGAACACGATGGACATGGCCACGGCGACGATCAGGCATGTCGTGGACAGGTCCGGCTCCAGCGCCACCGGCACCAGAACGAGGGCCCAGCCAACGAGGAACGGCGCCAGTCCACGGCGCATGCTGCGCATCAGCGGCTGCTTCCGAACCGCGAGCGCCGCGGTCCACGCGACGGCCGCCAGCTTCGCCAGGTCCGAGGGCTGGAAGGTGACGCCGACGCGGAGCCAGCGGCGAGCACCGTTCACGGTCGGCGCGATCGCTTCCGTGAAGGGAAGGATGACGATGACGAGGAGCACCACGGCACCCGCGAGGATGTGGTGCGCGAACCGTCGCCACCACAGCGTCGGGATGCGAGCGCAGGTCAGCATGATCACGATCCCGATCGCGACGCCGATTCCCTGTCGAGCCACATAGTGGTAGTGCGGAAGGTCCCCGCGCTGCGCCATCACTGAACTCGCGCTGTGCAGCGTGAGGAGGCCGAAGAGCAGGAGCACGGCCGTCAACGCCACGATGGCCGTCGTCTCCCAGCCGTGCCCGATTCCCGTTTCGGGAAGCGACCGACGCGCCTTGGCGGCGACGTCGAGCGCCCACGTGGCGCGCCGGCGCGAATCCCGGGTGCGAGGAGAGAGCGTGCGCCGCGCGCGCGAGACCCCGCCCCGCGCGGTCATCGGGCATCCCTCCCGGCTTCCGACGCCAGGGCCCGGAACGCGGCGCCCCGGGCTTCGTAGTTCTCGAACATGTCGAAGCTGGAACACGCGGGCGCAAGAAGCAGGGTGTCGCCCGGCCGCGCGAGCCGCCGACCCGCTTCCACCACCTCTTCGAAGGTGCCGTCGACGCGCGCCACCCGGGTCCCCCGCCCCGCCACCTCGGCCGCCGCCCGTGCCCCCGCGGCCCCGTAGGCGACGATGGCGCGTGTCCGGCCCTTCATCGCGGGCACGAGTTGACCGAAATCCTCCCCTTTGTCGGTCCCGCCCACGAGAAGGACGACGGGACCTTCCAGGCTCCTGAGCGCCCCCGCGGCGGCGGCGACATTGGTCGCCTTCGAGTCGTTCACCCAGCGCACCCCGTCCACCGTCCCCACCGGCTCCAGCCTGTGCGGCAGCGGCGCGAAGGAGCGCAGGGCCCGGCGCGCGCCGTCGAGCGTGCCCCCGGAGGCGGCCGCCGCCAGTAGGGCGGCCAGCACGTTGGCGAGATTGTGCCTTCCCACCAGCCTGACGTCGGCGGCCCGGGCGACCCGCCGGGGACCCTGCCCCGTGTCCACCATCAGGCGGTCCGCGTCCAGCCATGCCCCGGGCGCGGCCGACGTCTCGAGCGAGAAGGTCAGGCGCGCTCCGGGCACGTCCCGTGCCATGTCCAGCACCACGCGGTCGTCGCCGTTCAGCACCCAGGTCGTGTTGTCGACGCCCGCGTCGAACAGCCGGCGCTTGTCGCGGTGGTAGTCCTCCACAGTGGCGTAGCGGTCCATGTGGTCGACGCCCAGGTTGGTCATCACACCCACGTCCGGGGTGAGGTCCCGGATGTCGGCCAACTGAAAGGACGACAGCTCCAGCACGAATCGGTCAGCGGACGGCCGGGTGGACGCCAGGGTGGACGCCGGCGGGCCCAGACCTCCGCCGATATTCCCCCCCAGGGCCACGTCGACGCCCGCCTCACGCAGCAGGTGGGCGCTCAGCGCCGCCGTGGTCGTCTTCCCGTTCGTGCCTGTCACGATGGTCAGTGGACCCTGGATGAACCGGCTGGCGAATTCAGGCTCCGATATCCAATCGACGCCCCGTGCGCGTAGGGCGGCGAGTACAGCCGCCGCCGGCGGGATGCCGGGACTGACGACGACGGTGTCCGCCGCCGCGATTTTCTCCAGCTCGTGTCCGCCGAGCCGGATCTCGGCTCCGAGATCCCGCAAAGCGGCTCCACGGGCTGCAACTGCGTCCTCGCTGCTCGCATCCGTGACATGAACTCTCGCTCCCTTTGCAAGGGCCAGCCGCGCCGCGGCGTCTCCGCTCGCGCCCAGCCCGATGACCGCAATTGTCTCTCTCTCATTCCCCGACCTCATCGCAGCTTCAGCGTGGCGAAGCCGACCATCGCGCAGAGGATTCCCAGGATCCAGAACCGGACCACGACCTGCTCGTTCTTCCAGCCGATCATCTGGAAGTGGTGATGAATCGGGGCACATCTGAAAACGCGCCGGCCCTCTCCGTGGCGCCGTCTCGTGTACTTGAAGTACTGGGTCTGGATGATGACGGACGCGGCCTCGGCTACGAACACGCCACCCACGGCCACCAGCAGGAGTTCGGCCTTGAGCAGGACGGCCATGGCCCCGATGGCGCCTCCCAGCGCGAGTGAGCCGGTGTCCCCCATGATCACCTGCGCGGGCTGGGCATTGAACCACAGAAAGCCCAGCGCGGCACCGGTGATCCCCGCCGCGAACACGGCCAGCTCCCCGGCGCCGGGCAGGTAGAAGAGCCCGAGGTAGGCCGAGGTGTCCACCCGCCCGATCACGTACGCGAAGATCCCGAAGGTCCCGACGGCGATCGCGACCAGTCCGGGCGCCAGTCCGTCGAGGCCGTCGGTCATGTTCACCGAGTGGGTGGCGCCGTTGAGCACCACCGTCACCCAGAGCAGGTAGGCGACCGGAGTGAAGACGAGCTGCCATTCGTCGAAAAGCGGCAGGTTCGTCGTCGTGGCCCCGACCGGTGCGATGGGGCCCCACGTGATGAGGAACGCGCCGAGCGCCACGCCCAGCCCCAGCGATCCCGCCCACTTGTAGCGCTCGACCAGCCCGCGCGGCGTCTTGCGCACGACCTTGAGGTAGTCGTCCAGGAAGCCGATCGACCCCATCCACAGCATCACCACGAGCGCGATGATCGTGTACGGGTTCGTCAGTTCGGCCCAGAGCAGGGTCGAGACGGCAACGACCGCGACGATCAGGACCCCGCCCATGTTGACCTTCGGGCCCTGCCCCCGGTCGAGTCCGTTGCGCGGCACGTTGACGATGCCGCGCGCGCGCATGCAGGCGATGAAGCGGCGCCCCAGGAGCAACATGAGGATCAGCGCGCTGGCCATCGCGCCGGCGGACCGGACGGTGAGGTAGTTGAAGAGGTTGAAGACGATGTGCACGTCTTCCAGCCGGGGGAGCAGGTGGTACAGCATCAGGCCCGCGCTCCGCCGAAACCGGACTCGAGGCCGGGGATGACGCGCTCCAGCCGCACGCCGCGGGACGCCTTGAGGAGCACCGTGTCGCCACGGCCGACCAGCCGGGGCAGGCGCTCGGCGAGGTCGTCGACGCGCGCGACGGCGACGATGCGGTCGTCCGGGACGTCGCTGGCGGCGCTCGCGAAGGCTCCGGTCAGCACGTACCGGTCGATCTCCGCGCCCAGGACCCTGTCCAGCGTCTCGCGGTGGATCGCGCCCGAGCGGGGCCCGAGTTCGAGCATGGTCCCGAGCACCGCCACCCGGCGTGCCCGTGTCCCCATGCCTGCCAGCGTGGTGACCGCCGCCTCGACTCCTGCCGCGTTGGCGTTGTAGCAGTCGACCAGAAGCGTGAGGCCGCCCACGCTGCGCACCTCGCCGCGCATGGCGCCGGGCGCGACGGCCGAGACGCCGGCGACCGCGTGGGTCGGCGCCACGTTCAGCGAGCGTGCCACGGCGAGCGCCAGCAGCGCGTTGTAGACGTTGTGCGCGCCGGGGATCCGCATGGAAACGGGCTCGCCCATCCATGTGAACGCGTACGTGCCGTCCGCCCGCAGGCGGGCGTCGAAGGGACGCAGATCGCCGTCCGCCCGGTCCGACCAGCCGCTCACCGCGACGTCGGGGTGGATCCTGCGGGCCTCGCGCGCCAGTTCCGGCGGCTCGTCGCCCACCAGCAGGGTCCCCGCCGCGTCGACCGCGCGGAGCAGGTCGAGCTTTTCCGAGAGCACCCCGGACAAGTCCCCGAGCCGCTCGACGTGCGTCTCCGAAACCGTCGTGACCACCCCGACCGTGGGGCGTGCAACCCGGGCCAGTTCGGCGATTTCCCCGGGCTCGTTGGTGCCCATTTCCAGGACGAGCGAGGTCGCGCGGTCGGGCATCGACAGGATGGTCATGGGCGTGCCCACGCGGTTGTTGTCGTTGGCGAACGTCCCGTGCGGACTCGGCGTCGACGAGAGTGCGCCCAGCGTGAGGTCCTTTACCGTGGTCTTGCCCGACGACCCCGTGATCCCGACGACAGGAATGCGCGCGTGGCTGCGCCGGTGCAAGGCGAGGTCCCCAAGCGCGATGAGCGTGTCCGCAACCCGGTAGACGGGCACCGGCAGGTCACCGGTGTCACGGCTGACGACGACCGCCGCGCAGCCAGCCGCCACAGCCTCCGCCGCGAACTCGTGTCCGTCGAAACGGGGACCTTCGAGCGCGACGAACACGTCACCGCGCCGCAGCGTCCGCGTGTCGGTGGAGATGCCCCGGTACCGGCACTCCGCATCGCCGCCGGGGAGACCCAGCGCCCGCCGCACGGAGGCGTCGCTCCAGCCGAAGGCCGCGCCCGTCATGCGCCGGCGCCCAGGTGGTCGAGCACGATCTGCCGCTCGTCGAACGGCCGCTCCTCGGTGCCCACGATCTGGTACGCCTCGTGGCCCTTGCCGGCGAGGAGCACGGCGTCGCCCGGCCCGGCCTGGTCCAGCGCCCAGCCTATGGCCTCGCGCCGGTCCACGATCTCCACTGCGTCGACCGCCGAGACGCCGCGCGACACCTGCGCCGCGATCTCCGCGGGATCCTCGGTGCGCGGGTTGTCCGAGGTCACGACGACCAGGTCCGCGTGGCGCGAGGCCGCCGCTCCCATCTCGGGACGCTTGGTCGGATCCCGGTCCCCCCCGGCGCCGAACACCACGATGAGGCGCCCGGAAACCAGCGGCCGGAGCGCCTTCAGGACCTGGTCCAGCGCGTCCGGCGTGTGCGCGAAGTCGACGAATACATCGAACGGCTTCCGCGCGACGCGCTCGAGGCGTCCAGGCACGGGCGAAGCTTCGGCCAGTCCCGCCGCCACGCGGCCCGGTTCGTGGCCCAGGGCCAGGGCGCACGCGGCGGCGCACAGCGCGTTGGAGACGTTGAATCCGCCCGGGAGCGGCAGTTCGACCCGATACCGGCGGCCCTGCCAGACGAGTTCGAAGCTGGACCCGCGCGACGACAGACGGAGTCCGGCCGCACGAAGATCCGCGGATGCGCGGATGCCGTAGGTCACGACCGGACCCGAGGGGCGGAGCGCCCGCCACGCCTCGTCGTCGGCGTTGATCACGGCGGTGGCACCGGGCTTCCCCAGGTGCAGCAGGCGTGCCTTCGCGGCCAGGTACCGGTCACGGCTGCCGTGGTAGTCCAGGTGATCGCGGGTCAGGTTGGTGAAAGCCGTGACATCGAAGCGGATGCCATCGAGGCGGAACTGATCGAGCGCGTGGGAGGAACTCTCGACAACGACGCCGGCGACGCCGGCGCGGGCGAGCGCGGCAAGCCACTCGGCCAACCGCACCGGACCGGGCGTCGTGAGCCCCACCGTGCCGTCTTCGATGCGGCCGTCGGGTCCGACCACACCCAGCGTGCCGATCGCCGCGCACCGCGCCTCCCTTCCCAACAGGCCGCGCAGCAACAGTGTCGTCGTCGTCTTGCCGTTCGTGCCGGTGACGCCCACCGTGCGCAGCTTTCGCCACGGCGTCCCGGCCACGAAGCCGGAGGCCACGGCCGCCGCCAGCCGCGCATTGTCGACCTGGATCTGCGGGACGGGCACCCCGGGGATCGGCCGCTCCACGATCGCCGCCGCCGCTCCTGCCGCCACGGCACCACCCAGGAATTCGTGGGCGTCATGGGACGCGCCCGCCCAGGCCACGAACAGGTCGCCTGGCCTCACGGCGCGCGAGTCCTGCTGCACGCCCGAGACCTCCACGCGCCTCAACTCACCACGCGGCGGCGCCATCCGCCGGACGATCACTCCGGCATCCTCGATCGCCGCCAGCACCTGTTCCATGGCCACGGTCACCCCTCCCGCCCCAACACGCGCACGGTATCTCCAGGCGCGACGCCGGTGCCGGCGGCGGGGACGGTCATCAGCACCGATCCTCCGCCATCGAGCCACACCCTCAGGCCCATCCTGTGCAACCGCCGGAGAGCGACGCGGATCGGCGCCCCACCAAGGTCCGGGAGCGCCATGCTTCCCCGGCGCGGATCCGGAAGATCGGCGGACGGCCCCGGAGCCAGTGGCTCCAGCGTCGAAGTTGCGGCCGCGAAACGTACGAGCGGCTCGCCCATCGCCGGCTCGACCGGGACTGGACGCCGCGCCAGGGCCAGGACGCCCCGGTCCACGGGAATGCGCCGCGTCGGCAACAGGCCCTCCAGCATCGCCCGGGTCAGCGGAGCCGCGACGGCGCCTCCGTAGTATTCGCCCGACGGGCGGTCCAGCTTCGCGAAGAGCAGAAGCTGTGGATCGTCCGCGGGAAAGAACGCTCCAAAGGAAGCGAAGTAGGCATTGCCTTCGTAACGTCCGTCCCGACCCATCGCGCGGGCCGTGCCGCTCTTGCCGGCAATCAGAAACGAAGCCATCCGGGCACGGGTGCCGGTCCCCTGCTCCACGACATCGACCAGCACCGGCTTCAAGGCCTCGGTAACCCCCGGCGGGACGGCGCGCCGTACGGTCCGGGGCCTGTCGAAGCGCACCGATCTCCCGTCGCGGTCCCGCACCTCCCTGATCAGACGCGGCTCCATCAGCCGGCCATCGTTCGCCAGGGCCCCGAACGCCATCGCCATCTGCAGCGACGTCACCGAGAGCTCATACCCGAATGCGAGAGATTGGCCCGACAGCGCCGACCAATGCTCCGGCCTTCTGAGGATGCCCGCCGCCTCGCCCGGGAGCATGACCCCGGTCCGGGTGCCGAACCCGAAGTCGCGAAGGTTCGTGTACTGCTGCCCCTCCGTGAGCCTCTCCGCGAACTTGGCGATACCGATGTTCGACGAGCGCTGGACGACCTGGTACAGAGTCAACCAGCCGCCGCCGTAGATGTCGTTGATCTGGCGAGTACCAACGTCCCAGCTCCCCGTGCCGGTGTCCACCGAGTCCGCCAGGGAGGCGACTCCGTGCCGCAGAAGGGCGGCAGCCGTGAACGGCTTGATCGTGGAGCCCGGTTCGTAGGGGGCGTTGATCGCCGACAGCGAGTTGTTCGAACCCTCGGCCAACGACGCAATGGCAAGGATCTCGCCCGTCCGGGGATCGGTGATGACGAGATCCCCGCCCCGGGCCCCGGTGGAATCGACGGACATGGCAAGGAGTTCCTCGGCCAGCGCCTGCAGGTCTTCGTCGATCGTCAGTACGACGTCCCGGCCCGCCACGGGCTCCTGCACGGTGATGACCTGGCCCGGTATCTGCCGTCCGCTATTGTCACGCTCCACGATCTCCCGCCCGGCTCTTCCCGCCAGTACCGAATCCATCGTCTGCTCGATTCCACCCGTCCCCACGCCGTCCTGCACCACTCCCAGCAAGCCCCGGGCCAGGTTCTCGCGGGGATACAGCCGCCTCATTTCGCCCTGCACGTGCACACCGCGCAGTCCCCGCAGGCGTTCGACCTGCGTCATGGAGTATCGACCCCGGACAACGCGCCACGATCGTGTATCGACGGACACATCGCGCGCGACGTCGGGACGCAGCCCCAGGTTCTCCTCGAGCGCGGCGACGACCTCCTCCAGATCCTGGATCTCACCCGGCGCAATCCCGACGGCCGCCCGCCAGTGGCTCACCGCCAGTTCCGACCCATTGCGGTCGAGAATGCGGCCTCTGGGCGCGGGAACGACCCGGCTCATTCGTTGCTGTCCGGCGGCGTCCTCCCTCCAGGCGAACCTCTCGACGACTTGCACCTCGGCCGCGCGCCCGAGCAGAACCGCCGCCAGCGCCACCCAGAAGAGCAGCATGCAACGGCGCCGAATCTCGACCTTCCGGTAGGGGTCGCGTCGTTTCAGACTCATGGCGTGCTCCCCGACGCGATGACGGTTTCCCGCTCGCTCGCGGGTCGCAGCCCAAGCCGTTCGGCAGCCTGCGCGACAATCCAGGCACGCCGTTCGATGCCGACCAGCTCGAGCGCCAACTCCTCCTGCCGGTCGGCCAGGACGGCCAGTTCCGTGTCCACCCGGTCCAGCGACTCGAGGGTCTCCCGCGTCGTCGATTGGCGCCATCCCAGGGTCGCCAGTGAAGCGGTCACCGCGGCAAGGACGGTGATCGCGCTCCACCTTCCCCGCTTCCGGCGGCGCCTCACGTGGCCCGCCTCCAGGCCCTCAGCCTCGCCGCGCGCGCACGTGGATTCCTCTCGATCTCGACGCTCCCCGGAGTTACCGGCTTCCGCGTCAGGACCATGCCGCGGCTCGACAGCTCGGCCGCGCGCACGGGAAGGCGCCGGGGAAGCCCGTGGGAGGGATCGCTCCATTCGCGGAAAGCGCGCTTGACCACGCCGTCTTCCAGCGAGTGATACGAGATGACCACGAAGGCGGCGCCCGGCAGCAGCACGTCCCGGATCGCGGGAAGCGCCGCTTTCAGGGCCTCGATCTCCTCGTTCACCCGAATGCGCAGCGCCTGGAACAGTCGCGCTTTCTCGGCGTGGGCCGCGCGGCGCCCGAGTACCGACTCCAGAACCGCGACGAGATCGTCACTGGTACGAACAGGCCTGTCCGCGCGGCGTCTGACGATGCGGGCGGCCACCGCCGCCGGCCTCGGCGCCTGACCCGCCCGCAGCGTTCGCACGAGTTCGTCGCGGGAAGCCGAAGCCAGGAACGCGGCCGCGGTCAGCGACGAGCGCTGATCCATGCGCATGTCCAGGGCCGCGCCGCGCCGGAAGGAAAACCCACGCGCGGCCGTGTCGAGCTGATGGGAACTCACGCCCAGATCCAGAAGCGCGCCGGCCAGTCCCTCGGCGCGCACGCGGGGATCGTTGCCGGCGTCCCGGAACGACATCCGGCCGAACATGACCCGTCCCTCGAAGCGACGAAGGCGTGGGCGAGCGGCGTCCAGAGCCTCGGGGTCGCGATCGACGGCAAACACCCGGCAGTCCCGGCACCGCTCCAGCAGCGCGGCCGAGTGACCGCCACCCCCGACGGTGCCATCCAGGTACAGTCCTCCGTCGCCGGCCAGGTAGCTCATGACCTCCTCCACGAGAACTGCGCGGTGGTACTTCGGGACGCGCACACGTGCATCACCCGAAGATCTGGGCCGCGAATTCGTCATCGTCTTCGTCCGCCGCACGGATGTGCTCTTCGAATCGCTTAGGAGGCCACAGCTCGATCCGGTCCAGGGCGCCCACAAACGCGACCGAATCCTCGAGCCCCACCCCCTGCCGCAGCAGGGGTGGAATACGAATGCGGCCATGCTTGTCCGGCTCCACCTCCACAGCGCGGCCCGTGTACCGTCGCACGTAGGCGCCCTTGTCCCCCTTCGCCCTCTTGTGGGTCAGCAGGTTCTTTTGGATGTCCGCCCAGGTCTCCTGCGGAAAGAGGTCGAGATGCGTGTCCTGCCACTGCATCAGCACCATCGGATATGACGACACGACACGACGAAACGCCGAGGGCAGGCTGACCCGCCCCTTCGCGTCGATCTGGTACTCGTGTCGGCCAAGGAATCCCGGCATGGTCCCATACCCTGGTCTCATATCCCCTATTATCCCACAACATCCCACGCCATCCCACAGTAATACACCCTACCCCCACTTCGCAACACCAAATCCCACCCTGGGACTCCTGGAACCTGGTTTGGGGCAAAAAAAAGGCGCCGCGGGCCGAAATGGCCCGCGGCGCCCCGGTCGTTCGCCTACGGCGACGAGGTCAGCGCCCTCTCTGAATGATCGCTTCCTGGATCTCGATGTACTGCTGGGTGGCGTCCCGGAACTGCTGCAACCCGATCGCATTGGCTTCGGCGTAGGCTGCAACCCTCGGAAGCACGAAGAACCGCGCCGCCTGCTGGAATTTGGGCAGCGTGAGCTGCGCGGTCTCCAGGGTTTGCGGCCGCTCCTGCTCCAGCGCCTGGTTGAAGAGCGAGAAGCCGTGCCAGAAGTCCAACTGCCCCCTCGTGCCCTCGCTGACCTCGTTCTCGAAGGACTTCGCATGGCCGATGACGCGCAGGGCGTGGCCCCAATCCTTCGGGACGACGCCCTTCGAGTGCGCATTGGCGAGGAGCAGGACGGCCATGGCGTCCGCGGTCTGCTCGCCCTTCTCGACCGCCTCCTGCAGGAAGCGCAACGCCTCGTCCTCCTGGCCGGTCTCCAGCAGCCAGGAGCCCTGCCGCGCCTTTACGTTGGCAAAGCCCGGATCCCGCGCCTCCACCTCGTTCAGCGCCGCGATCGCCTCCTCGACGCGCTCGGCCCTCTTGAGGACATCGGCGTAGCGGGACCACAGCGATGCGTCGTCTCCGTGGGTCTCGAGCGCGCGCGCGGCCATGTCGATCGCGTCCTGGAGCTGCTCCAGTTCCGTGAAGCCGGCGATCATGTTGAGTATGTGGGCCACTTCCATCTCGTCGCCCTGGACCTCGTAGACAACCTCGTACGAACCCATCGCCTTGCGATACAGTTCGGCCACCTCGGCGGAAAGCGGGGCCCCCGGCTCCGCACGGGCCGTGAGGTTCTGAGCGGAAAGCGTCGCGTAGGCGGCGTGCCGAAGCAGCAAATCCACGTTGTCCGGCTCGATCGCGAGCCCCTCTTCCGTCAGGAGCATGGCGCCCTCGACGTCACCCGCCTGGGCCAGGTCGTGGGCGATCTGCATCCGGATGATCGCATCGCCCGGATTCAGCGCGAGGTAGGCCGAATAGTGCTCCCGGGCCTCGTCGTTGAGTCCCAGGTTGGCCGCCACGTACCCGGCGAGCTGCAGGGCGCCCTCGTGCAGCGGATCCGCCTCGATGACCTGGAGCGTCTCCTGGTAGGCCTCATCGAGCCGTTCGGTCTGGAAGAGGACGTTGGCGTAGACGAACCTGACCTGCGAGTTGCCCGGGCTCATCTCGAGAGCGGCAGTACAGGTCCTTTCGGCGCCCTCCCAGTCCTTGGACTGGTAGTAGTCGCCGCAGAACTGTGCCGTGCGGAGCTGGTCGACGTAGGTCTCGAACGCGCCGGCGATCTCCTGGGCCGCGACTTCGTCGTCGTCCTTGTGCCAGGTCTTGTCCTCGATCATGAAGGAAGGACCGCCGGGGGCGGCGAACTGGACCCCCTGGAGCGAGAAGGTGTCGGCGTCCTTGTCCTCGGTGTAGGTGCCGCAGAACACCACGTTCGCGTTGATCTGCCCGGCAAGCTGCTGCGACCGGACGCAGTCCAGGTCCTCCATGTCGAGGTCGAACCTGTCGGCCGCGTCCCTGATCTCCCTCTCGTCGATCGGCTGATGGGTGCCGAACTGGTTGATCAGGTCGCGCAACTCCTTGGCGAGGTCCTTGCCGAAGTCGTCATTGGCGTCGTTGAGCGGCATCAGGTTGGTCACCATCACCCTGTAACGCTCGGACACCTGGGCGCTCGCCGGCGCCGACAGCAAGGGCCCGAAGAGCAGGACGAGCGCGCCCGTCGCGACAATCCCGATCCGTAGCCAACTCCTCATGTTTCCTCTCTTCTCGATGGTAAGTCTCCGGGACTCTCCGTACGCCGCGACGCACCGCCAACCGCGCGGGGCCAACAGCCGCACACAATACGGCTGCCGCCGCGCCGTCGCCAGGGCGTCGCAGATTCAGTTTGGAAGACTGAGTAATGTACGATTCCATTTCGGTCAAGGTCAACATGAGTTTTACATCGCAACGGCGCAAAAAGGTCCGGCGAAGACGACCGGCATCGCCTCCGGAAGGCTGGAACGGACGCAAATGATGCAGATGGCGGCGGGGAGTCAGCCTCGGCGGATGGTCACGCCGCCGGAACCCGTGTCGATTACGACGGTTCCCTCGCCGTCACCCACGGAGCCCCGGAAATGGTGCCGCCTGGAGGTCTCCACCACCCGGTCGGGAACATCGACGCTGATGCCGCCACTCCCTGTGTCCAGCTCCAACTCGGCCCCGAAGTCGCGCGGCACTTCCAGCGAGACGCTGCCGGAACCCGTGTCCACGACCAGCCTGTCCACGTCGGACAGCATGCCGAGGCGCACGGAGCCGCTGCCGGTGTCGCACTCGACGTCCGCGGCGCTCAGCCCCTCGATCCGGATGCCTCCGGAACCCGTGTCCACATGCAATTCGGCGACCGAGACATTGCGCCCGCTTACGCTGCCCGAACCCGTGTCGGCGGACAGCAGGTCTCCGCGGATGTCCTCCAGGCCGATCGAACCCGAGCCCGTGTCCGCCGTCACGTCCCCTTCCACGTCCGCGATCGTCACCGAGCCGGATCCCGTGTCGACCTCGACGTCCCCCACGATGCCGGCCACCTCGACCGCACCGGAAGCGGTGCGCAATACCAGATCCGATGCCAATCCCTCGGCGTGTCCCGACCCCGCAGCGAGGAAGACAGCCACACTGACGCCGGCGGGTACGCGCACGATCATGTCCGCGTGCGCCTCCAATCCCCGGCCGCGTCCCGAAATCCGAACTTCGTCTCCGTCCCAAAGACCGCCGAACGACCGGTTGCGAAAGAAGGTCCCGTCGTCCCGCACGCGGATGGTAGTGCTGGAGCGTCCCATCCGCTCGTAGACGACGCGGTCCTCCGGGTAGATGACGCGCAGGGCCTCGGAGTCTCCAATCCGTCCGACCTCCACCTGGAGACGCGCCCGGTCCGCACCCCCGCGGCTGATGTCGACTTCCACCTGGCTCCCCCGCCCCCGGACGACCTCGACCTCGCCCGCGAGGTTGTAGATCGCGACGCTGCCACCGTCCACCCGGTAGGTCTCCTGGGCGAGCGATCCGGGAGCCGGAACGAACCCCGCGACAAGCAGAATCGCCGGCACGGCATACCTTGCCCGGCTGAACCCGGGTGTGACTTTCCACGTATTCATTCCCAGTATCCTTGTTGGGTTACCGCGCGCGGCCCGGCCACCACGACCGGGACGCTCAATTACGGGACCTACGCTCGGAGCACCGCGAAAGTTTTACCGGCCGAAAGGAATCACCATGCAGGTACTGCCCGTCGACATCGTAGCACTCATAGCCGTGATCATGGGGGTCTCGGTGGTGCTCGTCCCCGTGATCGGGCTCACGGCGCGCTACGCGCTCAAGCCCATCGTCGAGGCGCTTGGACGCTATTTCGAGGGACAGGGGACCCAGGAGTCCATCAAGATCGTCGAGCGGCGGCTCGGTCTTCTGGAAGCGCAGTTGGACGAGCTGCAGGGATCGCTGAACCGTCTTGTGCACGCGTCCGAATTCGACGCCCAGTTGCGCGGAGCGGATAGCGAAGCGGCGCTTCCCTCCGGCACGGAGCCGGATCAGGGGCAGCCCCAGCAGGGCGCCGCAGCGCCCTAGTCTAGACCTTGATAAAGATCCTCCGCGCGTACATCGCCCAGAGGACCGCGAGCCACAGGAGCACCGTCGCCAGCGCGAACGCCAGGGACCCGTTGAGCGGACCGGCCCACGAAGCGAAGCCGACCTCGTAGATCCGGTTGTAGAGCGATGTGGTGGCGCCGTCCGACCCCGCCGGCACCCTCCACAGCACCAGCGCCTTGGCCACGAGCCCCGAGGCGACGAAGACGGTGATCGCGTTCATCCCGTACACCAGGAACGGCTTCGCCCAGGCGCGCCGGCCCCGCACGTCGATCAGCCAGTAAAGGGAGGCGAGCGCCACGAGGGCCCATCCGGTCGTGAACACCACGTACGAACTGGTCCACAACGGCTTGTTGATCGGAAACAGGAAGTCCCAGGCGTATCCGGCCAGCACGAGGGCAACGCCCGCCACCGCAAGACGGCGCACGGGTCCCACGCCGTTGTCCCCGAGGGCTCGCCTGGCGCGCAGGTAGTCCCCCGTGAAGATCCCGGATAGCGTTGTCGACACGGCCGGGAGCGTGCTGAGCAGGCCTTCGGGATCGTACACGCCTCCGCCGCCGCTCCACATGTGCACGCCGAGAATCATGCGGTCGAGGTGCGCGGCGAAGTTCCCTTCGGCCGACAGGTCACCCGGTCCGAAGCCGGGGACGGGCACCCACGACATGAGCGCCCAGTAGCCGAACAGCAGCGCCAGCATGACGGCGCACACGGCCCGCCGGGACAGGCACAGGACCAGGGTGCCCGCGATCAGGTAGACCAGGGCGATGCGCGCGAGCACTCCGACGAGCCGCACCGTGGAGAGGTCGAAGCCGGGAAAGGCCGCCATGAAGAGGCCGAGCCCGTAGATGATGAGGGCGCGCCGCGCGACGTGGGTCCACAGATCGCGGCGCGAGTCCCCCCTCGCCGTCCGCGCCGCGAAGGAGAAGGACAGCGACACGCCGACGGCGAAGAGGAAGAAAGGGAAGACGAGGTCGGTCGGCGTGGCGCCGTGCCAGGGAGCGTGCCTGAGGGGGCCGTAGACGTGCGACCAGCTCCCCGGGTTGTTGACGAGGATCATTCCCGCGACTGCGAGGCCCCGGAAGGCATCCAGGGAGGCGAGGCGCCCGGGCAGCGGCGTGGTCAAAGCAGCGCCCCTTCCGCGACGTCGGCGACGCGCGCCGCCACGTCGGCGGCGTCCGGATCCAGCACCGGCGCGGACCACCGCAGGTCGTCGCGGTCCGTGACCACGGCGAGGATGCCCCATTCGCGGGCCGCTTCCGGCCCCAAAGCCGGCTCGGGCTGCACCTCCGAGCGGAAGATCTCCACCTTGGGAAGCTCCTCGTGGCGGTATCCTTCGACGACCACGATCTCGGCCTCCGCGAGGTGACGGGACAGCAGGAGGTCGAGAGGTGGCTCGGAACCGCTCTCCCAGTCCCCCATCACGGCGAATTCATCCGGACCGGCGAGCAGCACGCGCTCCGCGCCGCCCTCGTGCCGGTGGCGCCACGAATCCGTGCCGGGAGTGTCCACCCGAAAACGGTGTCCGTGCTTGACGGACATCACCCTGCGCCCGCGGCGCTCCAGTTCGGCGATCACCGCAACCGTCAGCGTGGTCTTGCCCGAGTTCTTGTTGCCGACGATCGAGAATGCGGGGGGCGGCAGGTCCTCCGGCCGGTTGACGCTGCGGAAGCGCGCGGACGCCACGCCCGTATCCACCACCACGGGGTTCAGCGACGCCGCAAACGCCCCGGCCTGGCGATGGCCGCCCCGCAACGCGTCCTCGAGACGATCCAGCGAAGACACGGGATAGACCGCGGTCAACGGTTCGAAGCCCCAGGGCGGACCGGTCGCGGCCACGCACGCCCTGCCGTGCGACCGCCATTGCCCGGCGAGGCGGACGAGCGCTTCGCGCGGCACCCATGGCGTGTCGACCGCCAACACCATGATCCCCCCGCTGCCCAGTTCAACCGCGCGCCTCCGGGCTGCATCGAGACCCGCCAGGGGGCCCGCGTTCGGCTCGCGGTCCGCGAACGCCGCGGCCTTCGACCGCACCGCGCCGGCCACCCGGGGGTCGTTGGCCGACACCTCCACCCGGTCGCACACCGCGCCCAGCCGCTCCACCGCCACTTGCCACAGAGGCTTCGCATGCAACGTGGCCAGCGCCTTGGGCGATCCGAAGCGGCGGCTCTCGCCACCGGCCAGAACGACGCCGAGCAACGACGATCCGTCGCAACCGGCGCCCGCGCTCACGCCCGCGCTCCGCCGCCCCGCACGATTCCGTCGCCCCGCCCAATCCGGTCTGCGCCGGAATAGACGTTGTACCCGTCCCGGTTGGCAAATCCCACGAGGGTCATGTTGAAGCGCCGGGCGAAGGTAACGGCGAGGCTCGACGGCGCCCCCACGGCAACCACCACGGGAAAGCCCGCCATGGCAGCCTTCTGGAGGATCTCGAACGACGAACGGCCCGACACGATCAGGCCCGACCCCGAGCCGGGGAGCGCGCGAGACAACACGAGGGTGCCGATCACCTTGTCCACGGCGTTGTGGCGGCCGACATCCTCGCGCACCACCGTGATCCGGCCGTCGTCGTCGAAGAGCCCGGCCGCGTGCAGGCCGCCCGTGCGCTCGAAGGTCCGCTGCAGCGTTCGCAGCCTGTCGGGCAGGGCGCGGACATCGTCTTCGGCAATGGTGAAGGTGCCCTCGGCAACCGGCCGGCACCCCATGACTTCGACGGCCTCCAGCGACGCCTTCCCGCACACACCGCACGACGAGGTGACGTAGAAGTTGCGCGTCAGGCTGCCGGCGTCGAAGGCCGCAGCGTCACGCACGGAAGCCGTCACCACGTTGTACTCCTGCGGGTCCACGTTTCGGCAGTAGCGGACATCGGCCACCGCCGCCGGGTCGATGACGACGCCTTCGGTAAAGAGAAAGCCGGCCGCGAGTTCGAAGTCGTCCCCCGGTGTCCTCATCGTCACCGAAATCGGGTGTTCGCGGATACCGTCGTCGCCCGGCACCTCCAGCCGGACCTCCATCGGCTCCTCCACGGCCACGCTGTCGCCGCGCGTCGAGAACCGGCCACCGCGCAGGCGTCCCACGCGCACCCGGGCGGCCTTGCGGCGGCGGCCGCCCGGACCGCCCATGCTCGCGCGGCGCTGGTTCATTGCCGTTCCCTTTCCTTCCGGTGTCGCCAAATGTTTCCTCCAACTATTATGTAGGGCGCGCGGGAATTCCGCGAAGAGTCACCCGAACGCGTCCACCAACGGACCCAGCAAACTCCCTCCCCGCAACACAGCGTGGCCCGGATGCCGAACCCGACAGACGAAGCCCTCATTGCGCGCTGGAAGGACGAACCGGCACCCCTGCTGCCGCTGCTCCACGCCTTCCACGCACGCGACGGGTATCTGTCGGAGCCGGCATTGCGGTCGGTATCGAAGGGGCTGCGCATCCCGCTGGCGGACCTCTTCGGGACCGTGACCTTCTACCATCACTTCTCCCGCGAGGAGGGCGGAGCCGAACGGCCCAGAGTATGTGACGGACCGGTCTGCAGCATGCGGGGCTCCGATGTCCTGATCGCCAGCCTCCGGGCAGCGGGACACGACCCGCACACCATGCCGTGCCCGGGCAGGTGCGACCAGCCGGTGCCCGTGATCCATGGCCGAACGGTGTTGACGGGGAAGACGGCGGGCAGCCTCGTGACCGGGCCGTCGCCGTTGCCGGCCCCCTCGTCCGCGGGCATCGAGGAATGCGTCTTCGCGGGGATCCGCGACCCCGGGCGCGCGACCCTGAAGGGATACCGGGCGCAGGGTGGATACGAGGCGCTGACGGATGCGGTCACCGGCAGGACTCCCGACGAAGTGATCGGGACCGTGGACCGGAGCGGGCTGGCCGGCCGGGGTGGCGCGTGCTTCCCGACCGGCCGGAAATGGCGCGCGGTGGCAGAGGCCCACGGCACTCCCAAGACCATCGTCTGTAACGCGGACGAGGGAGAGCCCGGCTGCTTCAAGGACCGCCTGCTCATGGATCACGACCCCCACGCGCTCATCGAGGGGATGGCGATCGCGGCCTACGCGACGGGCGCCGAGCGCGGCTTCATCTACCTGCGCTACGAGTACCCCGAGACCCTGGATATCCTCGAGGGCGCGATCGCGGAAGCGGCGGCGGCGGGCCTGGTCGGCGACGGCATTCTGGGCTCCGGCTTCTCCTTCGACCTGATGGTGCGGCGCGGGGCCGGGGCCTACATCTGCGGCGAAGAGACATCCCTGCTCAACTCCCTGGAGGGCAGGCATCCCTTCCCCAGGAACCGCCCCCCCTTCCCCGTCACGCACGGGTACGAGGACCTCCCCACGGTCGTGAACAACGTGGAGACGCTGGCCTCCGTGCCCCCCATTCTGGTGCGCGGCGCGGAGTGGTACCGGGGACTGGGACTCGGCGATCACGCAGGCACCAAGGTGATCAGCCTGTCGGGCGACGTTGCGCGGCCGGGGAACTACGAGGTCCCCATCGGGCTGCCTCTCATGGAGCTCCTCAACGACTGGGCGGGAGGTGCGCCGCCGGGACGCTCCTTCCAGGCCGTCACCATGGCGGGCCTGTCCGGGGGTTTCCTTGCGGGGCCGGACATGGACGTCACGCTCGACGAACCCTCGATCCGGTCGAAGGGCAGCTTCCTCGGCGCGGGCGGGATCATGGTGTTCGACGACTCCCGCGACATGATCCGGGTCACCCGCGAATCGATGGAGTTCTTCGCCGAGGAGTCGTGCGGAAAATGCTTCCCTTGCCGGATCGGCTGCCAGCGTCTGGTGGAGCGGCTCGAGGGCAGCGGCCCCCTCACCGTCGAGGCCTGGGTTGACGAGGTGAGTGACCTGAACGAGGTCATGAAAAAGACGAGCGCGTGCGGACTTGGACAGGCCGCGCCCTTGCTTACGGAGAGCCTGATCCGTTATTTCCCGGACCGGATTCGCGCGCATGTGCGAGGCCCCGCCAGGGCACACCATGGGCGAGCGTCCACGGAAGGGACGACACGATGAGGAAAAACGGCGCCGCACCAAGCCTGACCCTTGACGGGGAGAAGGTCGCCTTTACTCGGGGCGAGACGCTGTACGAGGTGGCGGAGCGCCACGGCAGGGACATCCCGACGCTGTGCTACGACCCCCGGCTCGAGCCCTTCGGCGGCTGCCGGCTGTGCGTCGTCGAGCTGGAAGGCGCACGCAACCCGGTGGCGTCGTGCACGATGCAGGCCGAGCCCGGCATGGTCGTGCGCACGCGGACCGCCAGCATCGAAGTGCAGCGCCGGATCCTCATGGAGATGGTCGCGTCGGAGAACCGCGACACCGACGTGGACCCGATGCACGGCTACGCGTCGCAGGAAATGGCCGAGTTGCTCGACCGCTACGGTGCGCGCACCGGCCGCTTCGCGGGCGCCACGTCGGGCACGAGCCGGCCGGACGACGAAAACCCCTTCATCAAGCGCGACTACGAGAACTGCATCTCGTGCTATCGCTGCGTGCACGTGTGCGCGGAGCAGGAGGGGGACTACGCGATCTCGGTGATGAATCGCGGCTTCCACACCCAGATCACCACCGAGTTCGGGGGCCACCTCAAGGACTCGGCGTGCACCTTCTGCGGGCAGTGCATCCAGACCTGTCCCACGGGTGCGCTCGGAGACCTCAAGGCGCTCGCCAACAAGGACGTTCCGGGCGAGACCGAAACGACGCGCACGATCTGCCCCTACTGCGGCGTCGGCTGCTCGGTCGACGTGATGACGCGCGGGGAGAAGATCGTCGGCGTGGTGCCGGCGATGGACGGACCGGCCAACGAGGGCGCGCTGTGTGTCAAGGGGCAGTTCGCCTTCGACTTCGTGCACCATCCCGATCGCCTCGCCACGCCCTTCGTCCGCGACGACGAGACCGGGGAGCTGCGCCCCGCGTCGTGGGACGAGGCGCTGGACTTCGCCGCCGGCAAGTTGCGCAAGGTTGTGAAGGACCACGGGCGCCGCGCCGTCTACGGAATCGCCTCCGGACGCGCGCCCCACGAGGCCGCCTACATGATGCAGCGCTTCATTCGGGCGGGATTGGGGACGAACCACATAGACAACTGCAGCCGTGCCTGACACGCCCCCACAGTCGCCGGTCTGGCGGCAACAATCGGAAGGGGGGCGATGTCGAACCCTCTCGCCGACATGGACAAGCCCGATGTGATCTTCTGCATCGGCACCAACATGACCGAGTGCCATCCCGTTGCCGCCACGCGGCTCAAGCGGGCGCTCGCGCGCGGCGCGAAGATGATCGTCGCGGACCCGCGCCGAATCGGGCTGGCCGAGATCGCCGACGTGCACCTGCCCATCCGCGTGGGCTCGGACGTGTCGCTGTTGCTCGCGATGGCGCACGTCATCGTGCGCGAAGGGCTGGTGAACGAGGAGTTCGTGGGCGCTCGCACGGCCCACGGCGAGGACTTCATGAAGCATGTGGAGCGCTTCACCCCCGAGTGGGCGTCGGAGATCTGCGAGTGCGACCCCGAGGACATCGAGCAGGCGGCGCTGCTCTACGGCGGGGCCGATCGGGGCGCGATCTACTACACGGTCGGGGTCACCGAGCACATCTGCGGTGTCGACAACGTGCAGAGCCTCTGCAACCTGGCCCTGATGACGGGCAACCTGGGCCGCGAGGGCACCGGTGTGAACCCCATGCGCGGGCAGAACAACATCCAGGGCGCTGGCGACGCGGGCGCCCTGCCGAACAACTATCCCGGCTTCCAGACCGTCACCGATCCCGCCCACCAGGAGAAGTTCCACCGGGCGTACGGGCGCAAGGTCGACCTGGAGACGGGCATGACCAAGGTCACGGCGCTGGACCTGTGCGGCGACGGCATCCACGCGATGATCATCGACGGCGAGAACACGCTGGTCACCGACCCGGACCGCCACCACTGCGAGCACGCGTTCAAGAGCCTCGACTGCCTGGTCGTGATCGACATCTTCATGACCGAGACGGCGAAGGTGGCCGATGTGGTGTTCCCGGCCACGGCCTGGGCCGAGACCGACGGCGTCTGCACCAACACCGAGCGGCGCGTGCAGCGGTTGCGCGCGGCGGTGCCGCCGCCAGGCGAAGCGAAGCCCGACTGGTGGATCATCTCCCGGCTCGCCCGGCGAATGGGCTGGCAAGGTTTCGATTTCGCGTCCGCCAAGGAGGTCTTCAACGAGCTCTGCGCCCTCTCACCCCTCTACAACGGGCTCGACTGGGACCGGATCGACCGGGGCGAGTACCAGTGGCCCGTGCCCACCCGCGATCACCCCGGGACGCCGAGGCTGCACGAGGAGCGCTTCGAGAACGGGCGCGGGATCTTCAAGATGCTGGAGTATCGCGACCCCGAGGAGACGCTTTCGGACGAGTACCCGATGTGGCTCACGACCGGCCGGCGGCTGCCCCAGTACCACACGCGGACGCAGACCGGGCGCTCGGACGGGATCGACTACCTGCTGTCGGAGGAGACGCTGGAGGTGCACCCCGACGACATCATGCGGCTGGGGCTGGAGGATGGCGGCTACGCCGAGATGAGCAATCCCCGGGGCTGCGTCTACGTGAAGGTGCGCGCGACCAACAAGTCGCCGAAGGGGACGGTTTTCGCGTCGTTCGCCTTCGAGGACGTCCCGGTGAACGTGCTGACCGGGGGCGGCTACGATCCGGTGACGCAGACCGCCGCGCTCAAGGCGTGTCCGGTGGCCTTGAAGCCGGTGGGGCCGCCGCCGGCGCTCAGCCAGACCGGGCCGGAAACCGGGTTCGCGGCCTTGTAGCCTTCTTCCGCCGGAGCTTCCGCTGCCTGGCGCGCCGCTTCTCGACCTCGTCGTACATCTCGTGCATCACCTCGACGATGTCGGGCGCCCTGGCCAGGAAGCGCTCTTCCACGACCCGCTGTATGCCTTCCGGAATGCCGTGGAGTCCCTCCGCGATCGGACCGGCGATGGCGGCGAGCGTGTCGGAGTCGCCTCCCAGGGAGATCGCATTGCGAATCGCGTCCTCGAAGCAGGTCGACTCGAGAGCGCACGTGATCGCCTCCGGGACCGTGTTCTGGCAGGTCTCGTCGAATCGGTAGAAGGTCCGTATGTCGTCGACCGACCTTACGAGGTTGTAGCGGTAGCGGGCCGCGATGGTCCTGCGGATGACGTGCGCCTCTTCGCCCTCGAGCGCCAGCCAGGTCGCGTGCACCGTCGCCCGCGCCCCCTTGAGCCCCTCCGGGTGATTGTGCGTGATGCCCGTGAGCCGGTCGGAGACGGTGAGCGCGGCGTCGAGGTCGTCGTAGTTCAGAAATGCGGCCGGCGAAATGCGCATCGCCGCGCCGTTGCCGAAGCTCCCGTAGGGCTCGGGGTGATCGGACCACATCCAGTCGACGAACCAGCTGCCGTAGGACGCGGGATGCCGGCGGCACCATTTCTGGAGAGTCTCGGGAGCCCTGCGGTCGTGCAGGAGGATGTCGGCGATTGCGGCCGTGCAGACCGAGTCGTCCGTAAAGTGACCCTCCGAGTGGAACAGGTCGAACGTCTTGGTCTTGATCCTGTCCCATTCGTAGACGGATCCGACGACATCCCCGATGATCGCTCCCCACATTGTGCATCCCCCTTGCTCGCACTTCACATCCGCGCCAGACTTTGATCGCCGTTTTTTTCGTGTCCCGGCGTCACCTGAGTCCGACCGCACGCCCCCACTCTCTCTCCGATAACTACCATGCTTTCCGACATCGAAATCGCGCAAGCTCACCGAATGAAGCCGATCGCCGAGATCGCCGCCGGCGTTGGACTCGGTCCGGACGAGATTCTGCAATACGGCCACGACAAGGCCAAGGTCCCCCTGGACGTGGTGCAGGCGCGGCCCGACCGCGGGGCCAGGCTGGTGCTGGTCACCGGGTGCAGCCCGACCGCCGCGGGCGAGGGCAAGTCCACGGTCTCGGTGGGACTCGCCGACGCGCTCAACCTGCGGGAGCGCAACCCCGTGCTCTGCATTCGCGAAGCCTCGCTGGGTCCCGTCTTCGGGATCAAGGGCGGGGCGGCCGGCGGGGGGTACTCGCAGGTGGTCCCGATGGAGGACATCAACCTCCACTTCACCGGCGATTTCCACGCGATCACGTCGGCGCACTCGCTGCTTTCGGCAATGCTCGACAACCACCTCTTCCGGCCGAACAGCACGGGGCTGGACCACCGCCGCATCACCTGGGGGCGCGCCGTCGACATGAACGACCGCGCGCTGCGCAACGTGATCGTGGGGCTGGGCGGGCCCTTCGGCGGCATCCCGCGCGAGGACGGGTTCATGATCACGGCCGCTTCCGAGGTCATGGCGATCTTCTGCCTGGCGCGCGATCTGGCCGACCTGGAGCGTCGTCTGGGCAACATCATCATCGGGTACACGCGGAGCCGCGAGCCGGTGCGCTGCCGCGACATCGGCGCTCACAAGGCGATGACCATCCTCATGCGCGACGCGCTGCACCCGAACCTCGTGCAGACGCTGGGGGGCACGCCTGCGTTCGTCCACGGGGGGCCGTTCGCCAACATCGCGCACGGCTGCAACTCGCTGATCGCGACCCGCGCGGGGCTGAAGCTCGGCGACATCGTGGTTACGGAGGCGGGCTTCGGGGCCGACCTGGGGGCCGAGAAGTTCTTTGACATCAAGTGTCGGCTGGGCGGGCTCAGCCCCGATGCCGTCGCGATCGTGGCCACGATCCGCGCGCTCAAGATGAATGGGGGAGCATCCAAAGACAGCCTGGCGACCGAGAACGTGGACGCGCTCCGGCGCGGCATGCAAAACCTCTACGGCCATGTCGAGAACGTGGCCAGGTTCGGGGTCCCGGCGGTTGTCGCGCTGAACCGGTTCGCGAGCGACACGCCCGCCGAGATCGCGACCGTGCTGGATGGCTGCGCGGCCCGCGGGATCGCCGCGGTGGAGGCCGATCCGCACGGCGGCGGCGGTGCCGGTTGCGTGGATCTTGCCGACGCGGTCTGGGAGATCGCCAACAGCGGGGACGCCGACTTCCGGCCCCTCTACCCGGACGCGATGCCGCTCAAGGAGAAGATCGAGACCGTGGCGACCGGGATCTACGGCGCGGCGGGGGTGGACTTCCAGTCCGGAGTGACCGCGGAACTGGAGCGTCTCGAGTCCTTCGGGCTGGCCGACGCGCCCGTCTGCATCGCCAAGACGCAGTACTCGTTTTCGGACAACCCCACGTTGCTGGGACGCCCGCGCGGCTTCCGGATCGCCGTACGGGAGGTCACGCCGTCCGCGGGCGCGGGGTTCGTGGTCGTGAAGACAGGGTCGATCATGACGATGCCGGGGCTCGCGGCCAGGCCGGCCGCGCTCAACATGATGATCGACGAGGACGGGGTGATTTCCGGGCTGATGTAGGGGGCGGAAATGAGCAGGGGCGTTCGGGTCGCGAGATGGCTGGCGGCGGTCATCATGATCGCCTACGGCTTCGCAAAGCTGACGGGCTCCCAGTTCACGGTGCTCGACTCCGAAGTCACGAAGCCGATGGGCCAGGTCAGCGGGTTCTGGCTGACCTGGTACTACTTCTCCGGCTTCTACGGCACGGTCATCGCACTGGTCGAGATCGGCGGCGGGCTCTTGCTCGCCTGGCCACGGACCTCCCTCATCGGCGCGCTCGTCCTGTTGCCGGTGGTGGGCAACATCATCCTCACGGACATCCTGTTCGGCGTGGGCGCCCTGTCGGCCTCGCTGACGGTGCTGGTCTGTCTGATGATTGTGCTCCGTCCGCACGCGCGGCGGCTGGCGGATGCAGTCCTGCTCGACATCGAGTCGCCTCGGCGGACGGTGATCCTTCGGGCCGCCGCTGTAGTGGCCGTACTCGCCGGAGCATGGGGATTCGGGTATTGGGCCGCCAACTACAACAATCGCGAGCCCACGCCGATCGATGGCGTCTGGACGGTGGAGGACCTCGGCCCCACGGTCGAGAGCGACGCCACGGTCGAGAGCGACGGCGCACGCCTGCAGCGTGTCTTCTTCGAGTACAATCGCGCGTGGATGGCCGTCTTCCGGTTCGAGGACGGGGATGTGGTCCACCACTTCGAAGTCGACACCGACAACCGGGTGCGGGTGTGGGAGGAGTGGAAGGAGAAGGGTCCGTTGATCTACGAAGGCGAGATCGCCGACACGGGAAGGATCGAGTTGCGGCCGAATGGAGGCGGCTCCCCGATCGTGCTCGTAAGAGAATAGGCGGCCCAATGGAGTGGCAGCGCGACGCTCACCCGGCCGCTGCGTCATGCGCGATCCTGATCGCGCGCTCGAACGCTCGCTTTTGAATACCCGCAAACAGGTGCACGAGTGGCCGGAGGTTTCCGGCGTCCGCCAGCTCCAGGGCATCGATGTAGTCGGCCCGTCCGGCATCCGTCACAACGAGCGGGAACCATCCGGCACGAATCATCACCAGGGTCGCCAGCGAACGGGCGACACGGCCGTTTCCGTCCTGAAAGGGGTGGATTTGCGTGAAGCGGTGATGAAGCCATGCCGCCTCGACCTCAGGCGGCACTCCCCGGTCCGCGTGCTCCAGGTGCATTGCGAGCAGCCGGTCCATTTCCGACGCCACCTGCTCCGGTGGACAGTACTCATGGACCCGGCCGTCCGGCCGGACAGGGTTGTTCGGCCGCTGCTTGTACTCTCCTATGGTCAACGGCATCTCCACCCGACGCCCGAAGACATCCCGCGCGCTTGCAGTCTCCTGGTGGGCCAGGAGCACCGAGTGGAGTTCCTTGACGTAGCTGGTGGATAGCTGGCGCTGCTGCTTCACGAAGTCGAACAGCCCGTTCACGGCGGAGGCGTGGTCCTGGATCATGTCGAAGACAAGCCCCGTATCCCGGTCGGTCGCTGACGAGGGGATGAGTTCCTCGCGCAGACCGTGCTCGATCAGGACCTCCGTAATGCCTCGAGTCAGGGTGTAGACCCTTTCGATGAGCCCCGTCTCGATCGCCCATTCACGCTTCAAACGCTCGCTGAAGTCGGCGATGGCTCCCTTTTCGTGAGGCTTCTTGCGGTGCTGGAACCACTCATCCGCCAGTCGCCGGAGGCCGGCATCGGCCAGGAGGTACCAATCCTCGGGGAGATCTGCGACGGGGCGCCAGGAGTGGCCCACCCGGACGTCTCGATTGTGCTGGCGCATGTCCACTCCGTTCCGGCGCAGAACCGATTGGGCAATATAGCAGACCACCTTCGCGGCAGGGCTGGCGAACGGCCGCTTGCTTGCCCAAGTTGTGGCCGCATCGAACCCGTCGACCTCTTCCCTTCCTCCCATATACCCTTCCCCTTGCCTGACGCCAACGCCTACTGGTCCCGCAACCTCCGCTACCTCGGGGTTCTGCTGTCGATCTGGTTCGTGGTGTCCTACGGCTGCGCGATCGTCTTCGCCGACGCGCTCAACGCGATCCGGATCCCCGGCACGGGCTTCAAGCTCGGGTTCTGGTTCGCGCAACAGGGGTCGATCTACGTCTTCGTGGTGCTGATCTTCGTTTACGCGCGCCTGATGAACCGGCTGGACAGGGAGTTCGGGGTGGCCGAGGAATGAGGGCGCCGCGCCTCGCCGCTCTCGGTGCTCGGGCGGCCTTGTCCATGGACCGCTAGCCCATGGACGTCCGTCTCTGGACCTTCATCATGGTGGGGGTTTCGTTCGCCCTCTATATCGGGGTGGCGATCTGGTCCCGGGCCGGCTCCACGAAGGACTTCTACGTGGCCGGCACGGGGGTGTCGCCGCTGGCCAACGGGATGGCCACCGCGGCGGACTGGATGTCGGCAGCCTCGTTCATTTCGATGGCGGGGCTGATCTCGTTCATGGGATACGACGGCTCGGTCTACCTGATGGGGTGGACCGGCGGGTACGTGCTGCTGGCCATGCTCCTGGCACCCTACCTGCGGAAGTTCGGGGCGTACACGGTGCCGGAGTTCGTTGGCCAGCGGTACTACTCGCAGGTGGCGCGGGTGGTGGCCGTGGCGTGCGCGATCTTCGTCTCGTTCACGTACGTGAGCGGCCAGATGCGCGGCGTGGGCATCGTGTTCAGCCGCTTCCTCGAGGTGGACGTCACCGTCGGCGTCGTCATCGGGATGGGGATCGTCTTCTTCTACGCCGTCCTGGGCGGGATGAAGGGCATCACCTACACCCAGGTGGCCCAGTACTGCGTGCTGATCTTCGCCTACATGGTGCCGGCGTTCTTCCTGGCGATCATGCTGTCGGGGACGTTCATCCCGCAGCTCGGATTCGGGGGCGCGGACCCGACCAGCGGCGTCTTCCTGCTCGACAAGCTCGACGGGCTGCACCAGGAGCTGGGCTTCACGCCCTACACCGACGGCACCAAGTCGATGATCGACGTGTTCTTCATCACGGCGGCGCTCATGGTGGGCACGGCTGGGCTGCCGCACGTCATTATCCGCTTCTACACGGTGCCGAAGGTGCGGGACGCGCGGATTTCGGTGGGCTGGGCGCTGCTTTTCATCGCCATCCTCTACACGACCGCGCCCGCGGTGGCCGTGTTCGCGCGTGCCAACCTGCTGGACACGGTGGCAGGACAGCCGTACGCGGAGATGCCCGAGTGGTTCAGCAAGTGGGAGGACACGGGGCTCATTACCTACGAGGACAAGAACGGCGACGGCAACATCCAGTACCTAGGCGACGCGGCCGAAAACGAGCTCACGATCGACCGCGACATCATGGTGCTCGCCAACCCGGAGATCTCCCGCCTGCCCAACTGGGTGGTGGGACTGGTGGCGGCGGGCGGGCTGGCGGCGGCGCTGTCGACGGCGGCGGGGCTGCTGCTGGTGATCTCGTCGGCCATCAGCCACGACTTGCTGAAACGGGCGTGGAAACCGGACATCTCGGAGAAGGGCGAACTGCTGGCTGCGCGGATCAGTGCGGCCTTTGCCGTGGGCGTGGCAGGTCTGCTGGGCATCTACCCGCCGGGGTTCGTGGCACAGATCGTCGCGTTTGCGTTCGGCCTGGCGGCATCATCGTTCTTCCCCGTGATCATTCTGGGGACGTTCACGCGCACGATGAACCGCGAGGGGGCGATCGCCGGCATGCTGTCGGGGATCACCCTGACCGCCGCCTACATCATCTACTTCCGCTTCGTGAACCCCGCGGCTGACTCGCCCGAGAACTGGTGGTTCGGCATCTCGCCCGAAGGGATCGGTACCGTGGGAATGCTGCTCAACTTCGCCGTCGCGTTCACGGTATCGAAGTTCACACCGTCCCCGCCGGAGAGCGTCCGCGAACTCGTCGACCGTATCCGCGTGCCGGGTACCATCAGGACGAGAGGCCGGGCGTGACCGTCAGGTACGGGTCGCGCACCCTGCTCGCCGTGCTTCTGCTGACGGCCGCGCCGGGTGCCGCCCAGGCCCAGACCGAGATGCACGTCCAGTACGGGAGTCTCACGAACCCGTTCGCGGAAACCAGCACCGGTACGGTCGTCGTCACCTTTCAGCACGCGTCGTTCTGGAAGTCCGGCGACCACTTTTTCTTCATCGACGTGATCGATGACGGGGTCGACGACGGCTTCAACGACATCGACTTCTATGGCGAGTTGTACTCCAACATGAGCCTGACCAAGCTGCGTGGCGGAGGGTTGGAGACCGGTCCCGTTGCGGACCTCGGCGTGATCTTCGGCTTTGCCGCCGGCGGAGATGCCAACTTCATGCAGCAGCTCACGGGGGCTCGCATCTCGTGGCGCATACCGGGCTTCGTTTTTCTCAACACCGACTTCATGGGGGCCGTGGACTACAGCGGAGGCCTCGATAGCGGAGGGGCGCCGAAGGCGGGCAACCGCTTCGTCTTCGACATCAACGGGCTGTTGCCTTTCAACCTCGGCAGTCAGTCCCTATCGATCACCGGCCATGCGGAATACGTCAGCCCCACCACCGACGAACTGGGCAGCGACGTACCGTTCTCGATCCTGGCGCAGCCGCAGGTGCGCTGGGATATCGGTGAACAGAACGGGCACTTCGTGGGCATCGAGTACCAGTACTGGCGCAACAAGCTGGGGACCGACGTCGATGAGAACACCGTCCAGCTGCTGGTGGTCTGGCAGTTCTAGGCGGACTTCGCCCTGGCCGCCCGCCATTAGCCGCGGCCGTCCCGCGACCAGGCAGGCCCCTCGCAACGGCAAAGCGTGCGGATGTAGGCGACCAGCGACCTGATCTGACCGTTGTCCAGGGACTTTCCGAACGCTGGCATGCGGTGGCTCTTCCCCAGAATCCAGCCTCCGGCGTGGATGCCGTCGTACAACGTGTCGTCGGGACGAAGGGACATCGCTGCCGAATCGGCATGCGCAGCGGGGGGCACAGGCATGAAGGGTGCGTTGAAGCCCTCGCCACTACCGTCAACACCGTGACAGGGTGCGCAACGCGACAGGTATAGCGCTTCGCCCGTCCGTGGCATGGCCGCCTCGACCGCTGCCGTGGCCTCGGGACCGGCAGCAGTGTCGGGCAGGGCGGGCATTCCGGGGACGGGATCGCTGCCGAGCCACTCCACTTCCCGGCGAAGCAGGAAGGACGCGACCAGATCGAGCCGGTCCGGCTGCTCCAGCGATCCCGGCATGACGATGTCGGCGGCCAGATGGGCCGGGTCCTCGATCAGCAGGCGGACGTATCCGGGCTGAAGCCGATGCACGATGCCATCGAGGCGGGGCCCGACCCGGCCGCCGTCATCACCGAGTTGATGACAGCCGAGGCAGCTCCATCGATCCCGCAGCAACGTTTCGGCCTTTTCCATGGAGAACGGGGACAGCTCGGCTGGCTCCCACGCCGCTACGGCAAAAGCCGAACGGTCCATCAGGTAACCGGTAATCACGCTCACCTCCGCAGACGCCAAGCGGAAATCGGGCATCTGCCCACCGAGTCCGGGGACCGGTCCGGAGGGCCGGATCGTCACCGGGTCGGAGAGGTATTCGGCCAGCCAGTCCGCAAGGACCCTTGAGCCCTGGAGGCTCAGGTCCGGCGCATTGCGGCTGGGCGCCACATCCGGATGCGCATGGCAGCCCGCGCAGTTCAGGGTTTGAAACAGGGTTCGGCCCTCGGCCCTGTCCGCGTCCGGGTGACGTGCCAGCGCTGCGCGAAACGCATCGTCCACACCCCGCAGCTCCCGCTCGTTCGTGACGAAGAGCGCCAGGGCCACACGCTCGCGCTCGGTTAGGTCGTAGCGAGGCATCCGCGCCGGTGCGATGTCGGGCCGGATCGTCTGGGGATCGGCCATGTAGTGGAAGATGTAGGCCGGTGCCAAGGCTGCGGCTCCGTCCCCCATCGCGGGCGACACCAGCCGGATTTCCTCCGCTTCGGGTACTCCCTCGTGACAGGCGCCGCACCCAAGCGACGCGACGAGGCGTTCCCCGTCCGGTTGGGCCTGGACGGGCCACGGCGCGCCCGTGCCCGACCCCTCGGGACCGGCGAACCATGCCCCGACCGCTGCAAGAACGGCGACACCACCGCTTCCCCACCGAATCGCCCTTGTTGTTCGCATGAACACGCGACCTGCTAGACGAGGTGAGGCCGAGCGTCCGGCCCGGATGCATCGCCGCTCGAATGCCGGGGGGATTTTGTCCACGGGCTGCTCTAGTGGAGGTAGAAGAGCTGGACGGACCAGTACGGCACCATTCCCACCAACGCGGTCACCAGAGCGCGCCCTGTACCGAAGCCCATGGCCGCGCGCAGCGCCGCCGTCCCGGCCACGAGCACCCAGGCCTGCGCAGCGAGGTGGATCCCACCGACCAGCGGCGCCAGGACCGCGAAGATCCCGGGCCCCCTTGCAAAACCCAGAACGCGAATCAGCGCTCCCCATTCGGCGTTCCCGCCCAGAATCTTCCCACCCACGATATGGGCCATGGCCGCCCATACCAACCATTGGAGAACGGCGGCAGCAGCGGACTGTGCCATCTCGATCCACCCCAGCGGGTAATCGATGCTGGCCACCGCCAGCGAAGCGAGAATGACCACACAGGCCGCCTCGCGGGTGGCGCGCCGATCCCGGGCCACCTCGTCGTACACACTCCTGTCCAGGAGCGCCGCATCGCGGACCCTGGCCCAGGCGCCCCGGCTGACGGGGTCGCCACGACGGGGTGAATCCGACGGTTTGTTGAAGTCGGCGGACATGGTGGGAAAGATGGGCTCAGGCCCCGACACTGCCAACATTGCTCTCGGGAGACCAATCCTGCGGCCTGTTGCGCGCACGCATATCCCGTCAAACTTCGGGGTTGCCCCGGACACCGTCCCTCGAACCCCGCAGCTTTCCGATCGCACCCGACGTCAACACCCTCCCGGCCCGGCTGGCGCGGCCCTCCTGCTCCGACCGAACGGCCCTGATCGACGGCGAGAGCCGCTGGACCTACGCCGATCTGCTGGCCGCAGCGACCGCGACGCGTGACCGCCTCATGGGTGCGGCGAGAACATCCCGTCCACCGGAAGCGGGATCCGCACATGCAAGGGCCGCACCGCGGGGGTCGCCCCACGAACCCCTCGCCGGCGAGCGCGTGGCCTACCTGATTCCGCCCGGATGCAGCCACGTGGCGGTCCAGTTGGGCACATGGCTGGCAAGCGGGGTCGCGGTGCCGCTGGCAGTGTCACACCCGCCCCCGGAACTCGAGTACGTGCTCGCAGACGCCGAACCGGGCGTCGTCGTGCTGGATCCGGCGCTGCCGCACTCGGCCGCGCTGGCCGCCACCGCGTCGGCGCGGGGCATCCCCGTCCTGGAAGTCCCGGGCACCGCACCCCCACCCCGGCCCGCCTCCCGCCCCAACCGCGCCGACTTCCCCCCACCCCACCCCACCAACCCCGCGTACATCATCTACACCAGCGGCACCACGGGCCGCCCCAAGGGGGTCGTCACCACCCACCACAACGTCGCGGCTCAGATCATCGCGCTGACCACCGCGTGGGCGTGGCGCGAAAGCGACCGCATTCTCCACACCCTTCCCCTCCACCACGTACACGGCCTCGTCAATGCCCTGGCCTGCGCCCTCTGGTCCGGTGCCGCGTGCGAGTTCGGCCCGGGGGCGCCAGCCGCCACATGGGAGCGCCTCGCGTCCGGCGACATCACGCTCTTCATGGCGGTCCCCACCGTGTACGCCCGCCTGATCCGCGCCTGGGAGGACGCTCCCCGCTCCACGCGGCAACGGTGGGCGCACGGGGCCCGGCGGCTCCGTCTCATGGTGTCGGGTTCGGCAGCGCTTCCCGTGGCGACGTTTCGGCGCTGGCGGGAAATCACCGGCCATACGCTGCTGGAGCGGTACGGCATGACGGAGATCGGCATGGCGCTGTCCAATCCACTGGAGGGCGAACGCCGCGCGGGACACGTGGGACATCCGCTGCCCGGGGTCGAGGTGCGGATCGTCGACGGCGAAGGGCGACCGGTCGCCGAGGGAGGCCAGGGTGAGATCGTCGTCCGCGGCCCTCAGGTCTTCCGCGAGTACTGGCGGCGCCCCCGGGAAACGGACGCGGCCTTTCGCGACGGCTGGTTCCGCACCGGCGACGAAGGACGGGTGGGCGACGGCGGCCACTACCGGATCCTCGGACGGCGCAGCGTGGACATCGTCAAGACCGGCGGCTACAAGGTGTCGGCGCTTGAGGTGGAGGAACTGTACCGGACCCACGGCGGCATCCGCGACCTTGCCGTTGTCGGCGTGCCGGACCCGGAGTGGGGCGAACGGATTTGCGCGGCATGGGTGCCAGCGGACGGTTTCGGCTCCGCGGACGGGCCGGCGCTGCGCGCGTGGGGCAAGGAGCGGTTGGCCCCGTACAAGGTTCCCCAGGTGTTCCTGCGCGTTTCTTCTCTGCCCCGCAACGCTATGGGAAAGGTGCGAAAGGACGCCGTCGCGCGCATGTTCATGCCGTCCGCAGCCCGTCTGCGCGGGCCCGAAGTCCACCCACACGGATCCGCCTCCCCCGACCGCGGCACGCCGGACCCCCACCCGAACGAGGAGCCCGCTTGATTCAGGCCATCCTGGACAACCTGCGTACGTACTGGATCGTCCACGCGCTCCTGCTCGTGTACACGGTCCTGCTTGCCTACCACGCCTGGCATGGGAACCGCAAGACGAGCGGCGTCACCGACTATTTCGTCGGCGGACGCTCCATGGGACCCATCGCGATCGGCCTCTCGTTCTTCGCGACCTATTCCAGCACGAACTCGTTCGTTGGTTTCTCCGGACAAGCGTATGACTGGGGGATCACGTGGTTCCTGCTCGTCCCTGCCGTGGTCGGGTTCTCGCTGTTCGCCTGGATCGCGGTGGCGCCACGGCTGCGGACCTTCACCGAATCCCTCGGATCGCTGACGATCCCCGATTTCATCGGCTTCCGCTTCGGCAGCACGTCCGCACGCGTCCTCGCGGCCCTGATCGTCATCTTCGCGTCGTTCTTTTACATGACGGCGGTGTTCAAGGGGATCGGGAACCTGCTCGAGGTCTTCCTCGAGATTCCGTATCGGACGGCGATCATCATCGTCTTCTTCATCGTGATGATCTATACGGTCGTGGGCGGGTTCATCTCGGTGGTGAAGACCGACGCCGTGCAGGGCGTGGTGATGATCGTGGCTGGGATCCTCCTCTTTCGCGGGGCGGTTGCGGCCGCGGGCGGACTCGACTCCGTCGGAGCGCTGGCGGGTGACCCGTCCACGGAACCCCTCCTGCGCTGGGGGGGCGGCGTGTCCGTACCGCTGGCACTGGGGGTCGTGTTCGCGGGAACCGTCAAGTTCGCCGTGGAGCCGCGGCAGCTGTCGCGCTTCTACGCGCTCGAGAGCAGGGCCGCGATCCGGAAGGGCGTGTGGGTGTCCACGGCCGCGTTCATCCTCGTGTATTCGCTTCTGATCCCGGTCGGCCTGTACGCGCGCAACATCATTCCCGGCGGCCTGGCGGATACCGACCTGGTCGTGCCCCGCCTGCTCGCGGCACCGGAAGTCTTTGCCGCCGGCACGAGCGCGTTTCTGCTGCTGGCCATGGTCGCGGCGGCGATGTCGTCGCTGGACAGCGTGCTTCTCGTACTCGCCTCAACCGTGCAGCGGGACCTGGTGGGCGTGGCGTATGGATCCGTCTCGGAACGCGGGACCCTGACGGCGACCCGGTGGTACGTTGCCCTCTTCGCCCTCATCACCGCCATCATCGCGCTCAACCCTCCCGACGGCGTGGTCGCGCTGACCGCGTTCTCGGGAGCGGTCTACGGCGCCTGTTTCGGGCCGGCGCTTCTCATGGGACTCTACTGGCGAAGGGGCAATGGCACTGCGACGGTGGCGTCGTTCGTCGTCGGGCTTGCGGTCCTCCTCCTGTGGAACCGTCTGCCGGGTACCGGGGGCGTCCACCAGGTCTTCCCGGGCGTGGGATTCTCATTCCTCACCTACTGGGCGGTCGCGAAGTGGACGCCGGCGTACGAGTCCGGCGAAATAGACGGTCTTTTCGAGGCGGAACGGCTGGCCGGCAGGGCGCGATCCGTTCGCACGCCACCGGCCGGCAGGGCGTGACCCCCCGAGGGGCCGCCCGTCACCGCGCCACCAGCACTCCGTCCCGAACCCAGACCTCCTGGCCCACCATCACCGTGGCGTCGGTGAAGAAGTTCCAGCGAACGTACCCTCCGCCGACCGCCCCACCGAGCTCGGTGTTATCCCCCAGCGAGAGCCTCACCACCCCGCCGCCGTATCCGTAGTAGGGGATCCATTCCTCCCCGTCCGGAATCGCGAGAAAGGGGTTGAAGCCCACGGCCAGCTCGCGAAACGTGCGCCCCGCATCGCCGGCGGCATCCATCTCCGCGATCACCCCTTCCCGGCCACGCTCCGCCTCCACGTCGACAACACGGCCCTCCAGGAAGCTCAGGACCAGCCCTTCGACCGCGCTGCCACCCCACTGGGCAGGCGGAAAGGCGATCCTCCCCTCCACCGTCTCCAACACGGGCGACACGCGCGCGGCCCCGGCCGGCAATTCGACTTCGCGGTCGATCAGGTTGCGCGCCTCCACCATTCGCGCCGCCGAGGCGTCCCCGTCCTGGCGAGTCACCGGCCGGTCGGCCACCTCGAAGCTGATATCGGTGCCGGCCGGAGTAGTCACCCGCGCCACGCCCGCACGCAACGCGGCCTCGAAGGCGGTCAGCGTCGCGGCCAGCACCTCGTAGTCGGTCTCCAGCAGCGCCGTCTGGTACACCATGTCGACGTTCGCGTCCACGGGCAGCTCAACCATCCCGAACGAGGTCGCGCCGGCCCAGTGAAAGTGCACGGTGCGGCCGCGGTCTCCGCGCAGGACATCCTGAAGCGCACGATAGACGTCGTAGTCGACTGCGGGCGAAGGTATGGCGCCGGGCAGCTTGATCGCGAGATCCACGCCGGCCAGCGCGCTCCCCCACCCCTCCGGATCAAGTCCGAGCCCCGTCGCGAACTCGGCGGACTCCGCTCCGGGCAGCGGTGCGCCGAAGATATCCACCGCACCCAGATAGGTGGCTCCCGCCTCCTGGATTCCCGCGCTCAGAAGAGGCAGAACCGCATCCCAGCGGGTCCCGGGCTGTCCCAGCAACAGCACCCGTTCGCCAGGTTGCAGTGCGGCCCGGTCCAGCATCGCGGCGGCGATGGCGGGGAAGTCGAGGACGCCCTCGGTTCCGGACTCGGCAACCTCGGCGGGCTCGGGCGCGCATGCACCCGCCGCAAGCAGGCCCACGAACACACAAGGGGTAATCAACTTGAGCCGGTGTGACATTGGGGGTGCCTCCTCCTGACCGGGATCGCCGTCGCGGGTCGTTGCGGGTTTAACGTACACGACTCAGGATAGTAACTTGGAGGGTGAAAAACAGAGGGCACAGTATGCAAATCAAAGTGGTCGCGGCCGTGCTGGCGGTTCTGGCGGGCTCTCTGCCGACGTGGCAGGAGGGCGCCGCCCAGACGGTACGGGGTACCGTCACCGATCCCGCCTCCGCCCTTCCCATCGAGAACGCGCTCGTCGTCCTGGTCAATGAAACCGGTGCCCGCGTGGCCAGCGTGTTTACCGATCCCGGCGGCACCTTCGCGATCGACACGCCGGGCAGCGGCTCCTACATGCTGGGCGTAGCGCGGATCGGGTACCAGCAGGCGATCTCTCCCCAACTTCAAATCGGTGCGGACGACGTCACCGTCGACATCCTGCTCCCCCCGACACCCATCACGCTCGACTCGCTCACGGTCCGGTCAACGCGCAATACTCCGGATGCGGGCCGCCTGCGAGGCCTGCTGCCGGGGGAGCGCTCCCGCGGCACACTGGTCGGGCGGCTCACACGAGCCGAGATCGAGTCGCGAGGACCCCGCAGCGACCTGGTGTCGCTCCTGGCGACGATGAACATCCCGGGACTCCGCGCGCGCCGCATGGCACTGTCCACCGGAGCTCCCGAAACCGGCCTGTGTGTCGAGCTGGGGCGCAATCGCTCGGTCCTGCCCAAGACGAGCAGCCGGCTGGCCGGCGCAACGGACCCGCTGGGCTTCGCCACCGAGGACGACATCGCGGCTCGCGCGGGCGCCTGCGCCATGATGGCGGTAGTTGTGGACGACGTTCCCGTGCCGGATCCCGCCGAAGTCCTCGCAAACATCACGCCGGCGGACCTGGCGAGCCTGGAGATCATACCGCCTCTCGAAGCGCTGGCCCGCTATGGCGCCCGTGCGGCCAACGGCGCGCTGCTCCTCCGGACCCGCTAGGCTGGAGCGCCCAAGGCCCCCGGCAGCGCAAGCCCTCGGATCTGCTCCCCCCGGATCTACTTCCCCTCGCCGTAGAGGAGGAAGATCAACCCGCTCCCGTCGTCGTCCCGCCCGGCCACCACCGAGAGCTTGCGCCCCTCGTCGCCGTCGCCACCCGACGACGTTACCTCCAGGCGTCCACGGTCCGGCCCCACGACCACGACCGATGTGCTGTAACCCGCCCCGTCCAGCCGGTCTTCGTACCAGGCGACGACGTCGCCGGCAGCCGCGTCGGTGCTCAACACCACGGCCCCCGCCCGCCCCGACTCCGACTCGTTGGCAAAGAGCACGTTCCGAACCCGCGCACCGGGATACACCGGCACCCAACGGGGAAGCTCTCCCGCCTCATCGCCCGCACCTAACCGCAACTCGCCGTCGGGCGAGTCTATTCGCAGAAAACCACCGTCCCCGTCCCCCCGGAGTTCGATTCTGGTCTCGCCGTCCGAAGTCCGGATCCGGATCCGACCGCCGGATTCGCTCGCTTCGCCCTCAAACCGAACGCCTTCGCGGATCCTGTCCATCGCCTGCGCGAGGTCCACGGTGACCAACTCGCGCTCATCGCCGAAGCGAATCACCACCCGCTCGGCGTCCTCGTCGGTCTCCACGACCGTGACGTCCTCGGCAAACCGCTCGGCCATTTCCGCAAAGGCCTCGGCCGGATTCTCGCGGAAATCGACGGCCCTGTCGGACGCCTTGCGCACCAGCAGCAGGCCCACGACGACAAGCGCCGTCATCCCCAACGCGGCGCACCCTGCCACGACCATCATGATCTTTGCCAACGGGGACATTCCGCGCCGGTCGTGACGAGTCGCTTCCGAATAGGGGTCGGACATGGGTCTTTCTCCGGGTTCCTCGGCGGGTTCATCGGGCCACGCTCGTTGTGGTCGGGCCACGCTCCTGATGGTACGAGCCACCGAAACGGTTTGTTTCGCGCACCGCCGTCGCCAGGGCACATGCGGCGCATGGGAACCGGTTGTAGCTTCTTCCGTGCATCAGTCATCCGCATCGCCGAAACAAGGAGCCGGGGCGCGCTTGCAGACGGTTGCCGAAGCCGAAGGGCCCGACACCACGCCTGACATGTCCCGGCTGCGGCTGCGGGCGGGCGAATGGCTCCGCGCGATCTGCCGGACGGTAGTGGTGTTCCTGCTGACCAGCGCCGTCGCCACGGCCATGCTCGCGGCCTGGGCACCGACGCTGGCGATGCGGGCTGCGGGGCCAGGGCTGCGATCCCGGATCCGGCGCGGTGCCCAACGCACCTGGGGGAGGGGCATGATGCTCGCCACCGGCGTCCGGGTATCCGCCGAAGGGACGCCCCCGCCCGAGGGAGCCCTGGTCGTCTCCAACCACCTCGGATACCTGGACATCGCGGCCGTGAACTCCGTCGCGCCGATGGTCTTCGTTTCCAGGGCCGATGTGCGACGCTGGCCGTTCTGGGGAGCCATGGCGGCGCTGGGCGGAACCGTCTTCGTCGACAGGGCCAGGAAGCGCGACGTCATACGCGTGCAGCGCGGCATGGAGGCGGCCCTGCAGCGCGGCGACCGCGTCCTGGTGTTCCCCGAGGCGACCACCAGCGACGGTTCGACCATTCGGCCGCTGAAGCCGGCACTCCTGGCCCGCGCCGCCGAGCGCGGCATGCCGGTCTACTGGCTGACGCTCTCGTATCGAACGCCTCCCGGAGGCCCTTCGGCCCGCGACCGGGTCTGCTGGTGGCAGGGGATCGGCTTCGTGCCTCACGCGCTGGCCCTCTTCGGACTCAAGCGGGTGTACTGCACAATCCGGTTCGGCGACGCTCCCGTGCGCGCCACCCATCGCAAGGAACTCGCGGTTGCGCTGCGCACCCGGATGCTGCAGCGTTTCGAGCCGGTTACGTGACGCGGAAGGACTGAGCAGCCCGTGGACAAAATCCCCCCGGCATTCGAGCGGCGATGCATCCGGGCCGGGCCGCTTCGCTCTGCGTTGCTCCTCGGGCCCGTAGCGCTGCTACTGGCCTTTCGTCGCGCCTTGCCGGCCCGGCATACAGTTCCGAGCGGAGAAGCTGTTGTGAGGATTGAACTTGCGGGGGTCGTTGTCCGGATTCCCGCCAATTGACTCCCGCCGATTGGTTCAAGTGTGAACGGGGCGGTTCGCGAGGGCCTGTCTCAACTGATCCTCGTCGGCCCTCTGATAGCACCGGAGCACCGTCTTCGCCGTCTTCCAGCCGCCAAGCTGGCAGAGCACCTTGAGCGGCTGATCCATCAGGTCGCTCGCGAACTTCCGCCTCAGCGAATGCCAGCCCCTGCCCGGCTTCGCCTCCAGTCCCGCGAGTCTCTCGGCCCTGCTCCACCACCGGTATGCCACCCACGAACTCATGCAGGCGGAGGGGTTCTTTGGCGCGGGCAGGATCGGCGCGTCCCCGGATCCGGGGTTTCGCCTCCACGCCTCCTCCAGAGCGGAGAGCGCGACGGGGGTCAGCGGCGTCCGGTGCTCGTAGCCCGTCTTGTCGTGTTCGGCGCGCCACCGGACCGTTTCCCCCTCGAAGTTGATATCGGCCCACCGAAGCTGGCGGATGGCTCCGATGCGGTGCCCGGTCTCGTGCGCGAGCACGAGGGCGACGTGGAACCGCCAGTCCACTTGGAGGGACACCTTTAGTAGCGCTTGGTACTCCCGCCGGTCGAGAACCACCCGCTTCGGGTTCTTCTCCGTGGGCGTCCTCAGCCCCTTCAGCGGGTTCGATTCGAGGAGCAGGCGGCCCTCCTCGTCCCTCGACTTGCCGGCCCAGTTGAAGACCGCGATCAGGAACTTCAGGTTGTACTGGATGGTTCGATCCGAGACGGGTTGTCCGCTCGGTCCGATCCTACCGGCGCGACGCTCCCGGATGAAGCGGTCCCAGTCCCGTTGCGACAACGTCGCGGGATTTCGGTTCCGTCCGTAAAGCCCGAGGAACATCTTCATTGCCGCCCGGTCGTGCCGCTGCGAATGCTCCGCTTTGGTGGGCGTCACCTCTTCCCTGTAGATGTCAAAAAGCGTGCCCAGCTAGTGCCGCTGGACGCGCATCTTGTTGTGATCGTGCGATTTGTGGACGTCGGAGCCTCGGCTCCCGCCGATTGACTCCCGCCCTTTGGGGGATTTCAGGTGCGGACCCTCCGGCGGCCATCCAGAGCCTTCCTGAGTTGTCCCGGGTTGGCTTGCTGGTAACAACGCAGCACGGTCCTGGGCTCCTTCCAGCCTCCCAGTTCGCAGAGCACCTTTAGCGGCTGATCCATCAGGTCCGACGCGAACTTGCGCCTGAGCGAGTGCCAGCCGCGGCCCCGCTTCGGTTCGAGACCCGCGAGTTTCGCGGCGTTATACCACCATCTGAGCGCCAAGTACCTACCGAGACACTGCGAGGGCTGTTTCGGTGCGGGCATCACCGGATCGTTCTCGGTTTCGGGGCTCACACGCCGCGCTTCCTCAAGTGCGGCCAGCGCATCGTCGGTCAGCGGTGTGACGTGCTCGTAGCCGGTCTTCTCGTGTTCGGCCCGCCACCGCACCTCGCGGCCCTCGAAGTCGATGTCCTCCCACCTGAGGTTGCGAATCGCGCCGATCCTGTGCCCGGTCTCGTGCGCGAGCACGAGCGCGACATGGAACCGCCAATCGACCTGCCGCGAAACCGCGAGCATGGCCCGGTACTCGTCCTCGGTGAGAACGACCCGCGTGGGGTTCTTCGCGATCGGCTTGCGGAGACCCTTGAGGGGGTTCCGGTCCAACAACAGGCGACCGTGGTCGTCCCTCGACCTCGCCGCCCAGTTCAGTACCGCCATCAGGAGCGTCAGGTCCGATTCGATCATCCGGTTGCCCACCGGCTTGCCTCTGGGACCGATCCTTCCCGACCGGCGCTCCCGGATGAAGCGGTCCCAGTCGCGTTGTGAAAGGGTCTCCGGCCTACGGTCCCTGCCGAAGCACTTGAGGAACATCGCCATCGTGGCCCGGTCCCGACGCCGGGACTGCGGCGTCTTGGTGGGCGTCACCTCCTCACCGTAGATGTCAAAAAGCGCTCCCAGCGTGGGCGGCTCGGGCTCGGCTTCCGCCTTGCCGTTCAGGTCCGGACCGGCGAGGCCGGCGGCGACCTCGTCGGCCTGCCGCTTGGCCCGCACCCAATCCCGGTGCTTCAGAGACCGGGTGAGCCTGCGCCCGTTCTCCCGCCACTCTATCTGGAAGATGCCGGTCTTGGGATCGGCGAACACCCTCACCCGGTTCCGGCCCCACTCGCCGGCGCTATAGCTGCGCCGGTCCCGCTTCGTGCTTCCCATCATTCGATTCCTCTCGTGATGAGCCGCACGATCTGCGCGAACAAAAGTTCGCGGAGCGGCATCGCCCGCGCCAGATCCAGATCCAGCCTTTACGGAAGCCATCAGCGGCTCGGCCCATGATCGCGGCCGCGGTCGCGATCCCGAGCGCGCCGGCTCAGCGCCGCCACCATCCTCACAAGGTCGCGGCGAGCGTTCGATAGCACTCGGCCAAGCGTTCCACTTGCCCGTCCAGCCGTTCGATCCGCGTCCGCAAGGCTTCGCTCTCCCCGCTCTGCCGCTCGGCGTGCTGCCTCAAGGCTTCGACGTATTCTCGCAAGACTTCGGCGTACTCGTGCAAGGCTTCGATCTGCCCGGAGTGCCGCCGCTGTTCCCTCATTTGTCATCTCGTGCGGATCTGTTTGTGACGAATGAACTTACGGGATTTCGCAGTCGATTTCCCGCCGTTCGGTTCCCGCCGAGTGGATTTCAGCCCTGCGGCCTGCGGCGGCTGCGGATTGCCTGCCTGAGTTGGGCCTCGTCGGGCTGCTGGTAACAGCGCAGAACCGTCTTGGCGTTCTTCCAGCCTCCGAGTTCGCAGAGCACCTTGAGGGGGAGGTCCATGAGGTCGGACGCGAACTTCCGCCTCAGCGAATGCCAGCCCCTGCCGCGTTTGAGCTCAAGCCCGGCCAGCCTCTCGGCCTTCTTCCACCAGAAACGGGCCTGCGTGAAGCCCGCGCATTCCGAGGGGTTCCTAGTCGCGGGCAGCACCGGCGCATCCGCGCCTGCGGGGCTGTGCCTTCGCGCCTCCTCAAGGGCTTCCATGGCTTCGGGCGTCACGGGCGTCGTGTGGCCGTAGCCCGTCTTCTCGTGCTCGGCCCTCCACCGGATGGTTTCTTCCTCGAAATCGACATCTGACCAGAGGAGGTTACGAATAGCCCCGATCCGGTGCCCGGTCTCGTGCGCGAGCACGAGCGCGACGTGGAACCTCCAGTCGAACTGCCGAGAGACCCGCAGCAGCGCCTGATACTCCTCCTCGGTGAGAACAACCCGGTTGGGGTTCTTCTCGACGGGCTTCCGGAGGCCCTTCAGCGGGTTCCTGTCCAGCAGCAGGCGGCCGTGCTCGTCTCTCGACCTTGCCGCCCAGTTCAGCACCGCCATCAGGAACGTCAGGTCCCACTCGATCATCCGGTTGCCCACGGGCTTGCCGCTCGGCCCGATCCTTCCCGCCCGGCGCTCCCTGATGAAGCGGTCCCAGTCGCGCTGGGATAGGGTCTCCGGCCTTCGGTCCCTGCCGAAGAAGTCGAGGAACATCGCCATCGCGGATCTGTCCCGCTGCCAGGACTTCCGCCCCTTGGTCGGTGTCACCTCTTCACCGTAGATGTCAAAGAGCATCTCCAGCGTGAGCGGCTCCGGCTCGGCCTCCGCCTTGCCTCGGATCTCGGGTTCGGCGAATCCGGCCGCGAACTCGTCCGCCTGCCGTTTCGCCCTCGCCCAATCGCGGTGCCCGAGCGACCGGGTGAGCCTTCGCCCGTTCTCGCGCCACTCCACCTGGAACAGGCCAGTTTTCGGGTCTGGAAACACCCGGACCCTGTTCCGGCCCCACTCGCCGGCGCCGTAGCTCCGGCGGCTTCGTTTCGTGCGTGCCATCGTTCGATTCCTCTCGTTCGATGGACTGCACGATCTGCGCGAATGAAACCTCGCGACGACGGGGCGCGTCGTCCAGAGTTGGTGCCCCGACCGGCGTTCGGGCGGGCGCGCCACGGGGGGCGCTTGTTTCTGCGGTTTGTGGAGGAGCCAGATGTGTAAACGCTTCACGTTTACTCTGGCTGGGGGATGCCCCCAGACCCCCTGAACGGCACTTTCGCGCGCCACCAAAGGAGGCAGCCCGACATGCCCCGTCCCCGGAAGCCCGAGGCCGAACTTCGCAGCCGCACGATCGGCGTCCGCGTCAACACCGCCGAGGCCGCGGAGATCGCCGAGCGGGCCGGAGCGGCCCGCATGACGACGACCGGCTACATGCGCCGCAGGGCGCTGGGGCAGCCGGTCCGCGAGGCGGCCGTTCTCCGTCTCGGCGCACGGGAGCGCGTCGAACTCCACCGGATCGGCGTGAATCTAAACCAGATCGCCCGCGCCCTGAACGCCGGGGCTTCCGCACCAGACGGGACGCTGGAGGCGGTCGAGCGGGTGGGCGAGCTTGCGGCCGGTCTCCTGAGCGGGGAGGCGCTGGACCGGTGATCCCGAAGATCAACGGGCTGGGGCGCTCGTTCGCCGGGGTCGCGGCGTACTGCCTCCACGACGCGCCGGAGCCGGACGACCGCCGTCCGAGGACCTCGGAGCGGGTCGGGTGGGCGGACACCCGGAACCTCGCGACGTTCCGGCCGGAGCGGGCCGCGCGGTTGATGGCCGCGACCGCGAAGGCAGCCCCCGACCTCAAGCGGCTGGCTGGCGGGTCGCAAGGGGGCCGGAAGCTGGCGAAGCCGGTCCTGCACTACTCGCTCAGCTGGGCTCGGGACGAGACGCCCGACAAGGGGGAGATGAACTGGGCGGTGGACGGGAGTCTGGAGGCGCTGGGGCTGGAGGGCCACGAGGCGCTGATCGTCGCGCACGAGGACACGCGGCACCCGCATGTCCACGTGATCGCCAACCGGGTCGATCCGGAGACCGGGAGGGCGGCGAAGCTGTCGGGCAGCAAGCTCCGGCTGTCGCGCTGGGCCGAGGGCTACGAGCGGGAGCAGGGCCGGATCCGGTGCGAGAGGCGGGTCGAGAACAACGAGCGGCGGCGGTCGGGCCAGGAGGTGGTTCGCGATCTATCGGAACGGCCGCGCCACTGGGTGCGCGTCCGCCGAGAAGGGATGCAGCCGGAGCGGGCGCGGCGGGCGAGGAAGCCCCGCCGCGAGGATCGAGTCGACATGGAGGCATGGCGGCATGGCGAGGCGGACGCTTGGGAGACGGTCGCGGACGGGCGCGAGTACAGCCTCCAGCACCTTGAGACCAGGGCGCGTAAGGAATGGGCCGAGCTGCACAAGCGGCAGGAGGAGATGCGGCAGAGGCTCGACCGGGAGAGCCGCACCGTGCTCGGGCGGCTCCGGATCTGGCGGCTCGACCGCTCGCTACGGGAGCTGGCCGGGGCGATCCGGGGCCGGGAGGATCTCGTCGAGGGCTGGCGCGAGGACCTCGACCGGTACCACGGGGACGAGCGGGCCGGGCTGGGCAAGGCGCACGGCGAGCGAGCCCGGGAGATCGAGCGCGGTTGGGGCAAGTTCTATCGAAACAGGCTGGTGGAGGCGGAGCGGCGCGCATGGTCGGTGCGCCAGACCATGAAGGAGAGGGAGCGCGAACAGGCACAGGAGCGGGAGCGCGCCCGGACCATCACCCGCATCGTTGTACCGCGACCACCCCGGCCCAGAGGCCCCGAGCGTGGCGGGGGAGGGTTCGAGCGGTGACCCTGTCAGCTATTCTCGACCGGCAGATCATCAAAGCGAGGCACGATTCCCCGCAACGGCTGTTGTTCAAGATGACCTCGAAAGATCAGGGGTGTGGTGTTAGGAGCATTCCTGTAGAGCACGACGTTTGTCGCCAAGCCCTTGAAACCCAAAGACTTCCTCGGGGGACCCCAATGTTGGCCTGACAGCGCCAATAGCCCTTCGAGTCGTTCCGACGACAAGAGTCCAGACTCTCTCAACAGAGGCCGCTCAGACCTCTTGTGGACAATGGTAGCCCGGGGCTCTACACCGAGTGCGCGTATCTTCGAGGAGGCTTCCTCACAGATGCAGGGCAGCAAGAAGAATTCAGAGAAAGCTCCGACGACTTCATCCGCTACAGCCTCTCGCGATCTTGTGAACTGCTTCCCTGTGCCTGCAAAGTCATCCACATAGATGATCGCTCCGGAACCAAGTGCCGTCGTCGTCTTCCGAATCCCATTCGCGTCTCTGGAGTGCAGAAAACGGGCTCCGCGCCGTTCCAGGTTTCCACGATCGCGGAGTAGATTCAACATCACCCCACTGCTACTACCTGCTGAATCGGTTGTCATGTAGATCACCCTCCCGATGGTTACGTCATCCGCTTCCAGAGCTCGGAGAACTCCGCGATTCAACCATACGAGCGATTTGATCGTTTCCTGCTCAGAGACGAAGCGAAGATTCGCAGCCAGTCTGATCAAATCGGCCCGGTATTGCGGCGGAAATTGCCTGACCCAACCAAGGAGTCCGCGGAACGTCGCCCTCTGGGGCTCGTATCCGCGAAGCTTCCAGAAGGCTCGAATGTAGGCTGGAAGATGGCGGAAGGGGATCAATCAGCCGCCTTCCTCGTCATCGAGAGGGGGATCGTCTCCTTCGAGTTTAGCCAACAAAGTATCGACGAAATCACGAACTTCGGAGAGCTTGTCAATAAGAGTTCCTCTCCCGTCCGTGATGTGATCCACTTTGGCCTTCCGCAATTCGCTCATGAATTTGTCCACCGCCTGAGTCGCCCTCTGCCTGCTCCGGCGGTCCATGATGAAGCCATCGAATGCTCTCCTGGTCTCCAAGTCCGGATCCAGTATGTATTCACGAAGGCGATCTCCGATGGCTTCGACCCCTTCGTCGTCTTCCTGTTCTTCTTGCGCGTCATACGCCTCTAGTATTCGTCTGAAGTGAATCACGCTCCTAATGCGCTTGTTTCGGTATTTCTCTACTAATCGGTCCGTGATTGCGTCTCGCCCTTCATCCTGGACGAGATCCGGCAAGAGCCTCTTCGTGAGATCAAGAACCGGAGAGAGTTCGACCCAAAAGTTCGACGGAATCCTCAGCCGAGGATCCGGATCCAGCGAGAGTTGTTGATGCCTATCAGAAAACGACAAGATCAGTCTACAGCGTTCCACCTGCCGTTCACTAAGTCCTGTCAACTCAGTCAGCTCTGTCGTATCATCTGTTCCTAGTTCGCTGATAATCGACTGTAAAGCTCGGGCAGTCGGCATCAGTTCCCATTGTTGCCGGAACTGATGGATGTTGAACATATAGATCAGCGACGCCATTGGCTTAGGTGCTGCCACTACGTTAGCGGGAACTTGGATACTTTGTCCCTCTTGCGACAACTCGCTGCAGCATCGGTATCTGCGCTCGCCATCCACAATCCCGTAGAGTTCTTGTCCGTGCAGCCTGTACACAGTCAAGGGTACAAGTACACCATGCTCTCGAATGCTCTCCTTCAGAGCGGCAAGAGGTTTAGGGTCGAACAGGGTGCGAGGGTTGTGTGGGCTCGGTCGCAGATCAGCCACCCGAAGGTGAATCAACTCTCCTTTGGGAATAATGGGGGCCGGTTCACGCTTGCTCCCCCAAATCATGCTAGATTCTCCTGAGCGAGATCAGCGGCATCAGCATTGGTGACTAGGAGTTCGTTGGCAGTTCCTCGACTATCCGTGATCCCAGCTATGCGGCGTCGGGTCACGACACGAGAGCGGTGGAATCCTTCCGCGAGAAGCTTGCCCTCGGCGCAGTCGGCGTAGCTTAGGAGGAAGATTGCCCCGAGGCTATCGAGGTCGACGAGGGCGGCCCGCATCCGCTTAAGATCTGCGGGCCCAAACGATGCCGGATCGTACTCCCTAAACACTCGGCGACTTTGAACCGAGAAGGGCGGGTCGAGATAAACGAAATCACCCGAGCCAGCTTCCTGAAGAACGGTAGTAAAGTCGCCAGCAACCAGCTTTACCTGCCTCAGCAGTGCGCTCGCATCCTCTAGCTCAACCAATGACGGTAGCCGACCCGATCTCTTGCCGCCGTATGGCACGTTGAAGCGTCCGTCGCCGTTCGTCCGATAGAGGCCGTTGAAGCAGAAGCGGTTCAAGTAGACCAACCGCGCTGCACGAACCGTCTTGTCCAAGGTGTTGGGGTCCATCGCGCGGACTCGATAGTACTGCTCCTCCTCGTTGGCCCAAGCGCTGAAGGCTTCGTGAAGGGCGAGGGGCCAATCCCGCACGACTTCGTAGACTTCCATGAGCGCCGAGTTGATGTCGCCCAGGACGGCGGATCGGGGCTCAATCTGGAAGAAGAGATGGGCGGAACCAGCGAACGGCTCGATGTACTTCGCGCGGCCGCCTGGCCAGTATTCCGCGAGACGGCCGACCAGTTGCCGCTTGCTACCGGCCCACCGCAGAAAGGGCTTCGCCACCTGCTTCTCCTCTGGAAGTTGGGAATCGGCAGAATCATCGGCAACCTGCCCGTCAACCGCAAGGGGGACGGCAGGCGGAAGGTTGCGGACCCCGGAAGCTGCCCGCCACCCGACAAGCGCGGGAATGTCATCGGCAAACCGGCGGCGGGTCGTGGAATGCGGCGCCGAGATCTGACCTGACCCTCCCCGCGCAGACTCCAACGCCCCTTTGCCGGTCGATCCCACGCTTGTCCCGGTAATCTACGGTCGTAGGATCGCTCAGGATCGACAATCACCGGTCTCCGAAGGGTACGGGTCGGGTGAGCGACGGGCTCCCGGCGGCGGGTCCACGAGGAACCGACGGATCCCGAAGCGGACCCCTGATGGCTGCCGGGCTCTCGCCGGGAGCAGCCCGCTCCTCGCCCGGTACTGTTCGCGGCGAGACCGTCGCAGCTGAGGACGGCCAAGGTAACGGCTCGTCCCGAAGAGGTTGCCGACCCCCGCCGCGCCATGCGAGCTTTTCGTGGCGGCGCGGATCGGGGACGAAACGCGCCGTCCTCGCGACAGAAACGCCACGATCATTCAGGGTACAGATGAGCATTTCCGGAGAAGCCGCTACTGAGGGCGAGAGCACGGGGGCGACCGGCGCGTCCTCTGTGGAGCGGTTCTACGGACGCCCGATCCTGAACTCGCCCTACGAGCGCCCGGCTCGCCACTGGCAGCTGGACGCTTCCGGGCAGCCGACCCAAAGGGTCCTGGCCTACCGGCGTCCGGCTTCCTTTGTCTCGCCGATTCCCAATCCGAAGCAGCAGAAAGCCCGGAAGGGGCCAAGGGTCGAACAGGTCGGGATGGTCCTCGACGAGGGCAAGGGGCTCTCGACGGAGGACCAGCAGTATCTGGCCACGATCATCAACCGGGTGCGCGAGCGCGTGGACGAATGGAGGCGCATCCCGGACGAACGCGATTGGCGAGTAACCCCCGAGACGGCGCGCCTGCTCCGGCATTGGCGATCCCATCGGTTCTCCGGCATCCGTCCGTTCTTCTGCCAGATCGAAGCGGTGGAGACCGTGATCTGGCTCACGGAGGTGGCTCCACTGCGGAAGGCCGGCCGGGAACTCCTCGAACACATGGCCGATGCCAGCGAAGAGGCCAACCCCGGCCTCTCGCGGCTGGCGCTCAAGATGGCGACGGGCACGGGCAAGACGACGGTGATGGCGATGCTGATCGCCTGGCAGACGATCAACGCTGTGCGGAAGCCGCAGAGCCGGAAGTACACGAGGGGATTCCTCGTGGTGACCCCCGGAATCACGATCCGTGACCGTCTCCGGGTGCTCCAACCCAACGATCCCGACAGCTACTACAAGGACCGGGAACTGGTTCCGGGGGACATGCTTCCGGACCTGACCCACGCGAAAATCGTCATCACGAACTACCACGCCTTCAAGCTTCGCGAGCGGATGAAGCTCTCCAAGGGCAGCCGTGCGCTCCTTCAGGGGCGGGGACCCGCACCGGAAACGACGGAGAGCACCGGCCAGATGATCCGGCGCGTCATGCCCCAACTCATGGCCATGAAACGGATCATGGTCCTGAACGACGAGGCCCATCACTGCTACCGCGAAAAGCCGGGCAGCCGTGACGAGCGCACGCTCAAGGGCGACGACAGGAAGGAAGCCAAGGAGAACACGGAGGCGGCCCGGCTTTGGGTCTCCGGGCTCGAAGCAGTCGACCGCAAGATCGGTATAAGCCGAGTCATGGACCTCTCGGCCACCCCTTTCTTCCTGCGCGGCTCGGGCTACGCTGAGGGCACGCTTTTTCCGTGGACGATGAGTGACTTCTCTCTCATGGACGCGATCGAGTGCGGGATCGTCAAGCTCCCGCGAGTGCCGGTTGCGGACGACGTTCCAGGGTACGACATGCCCCGCTTCCGGAATCTGTGGGAACACATTGGGAGAAAGATGCCCAAGAAGGGGCGCGGGAAGGCCGGGGCGCTCGATCCGCTGAGTCTGCCGCTCGACCTGAAGTCGGCGCTCGACGCCCTGTACGGTCACTACGAGCGGACCTTTGAGGCGTGGGAGAAGGCGGGCATCAGGGTTCCGCCGTGCTTCATCATCGTGTGCAACAACACTTCGACATCGAAGCTCGTGTACGATTACATCTCGGGCTTCGAGCGCACCAACTTGGACGGTACATCCGCCATCGCGAACGGTCGGTTGGCACTGTTCCAGAACTTCGACGAGAACGGCCAGCGCTTGCCGCGCCCCCGGACACTTCTGATAGACAGCCGGCAACTCGAATCCGGGGACGCGCTCGACCCGAAGTTCCGCCGGATGGCGGCCGACGAGATCGAACGCTTTCGCCGCGAGAGGATCGCGCGCACGGGCGACCGACACGCCGGTGAGAACATCACCGACCAGGATCTGCTACGTGAGGTTATGAACACAGTCGGGAAGCGTCGTCGGCTGGGCGACTCGATCCGTTGCGTCGTTTCAGTCTCGATGCTGACCGAGGGCTGGGACGCGAACACGGTCACGCACGTGCTCGGCCTGCGGGCTTTCGGCACCCAGTTGCTGTGCGAACAAGCCGTCGGGCGGGCGCTCCGGCGGCAGAGCTACGATCTGAACGAAGAGGGGCTGTTCGATGTCGAGTATGCGGACGTGCTCGGCATCCCGTTCGACTTCACGGCGAAACCCGTCGTCGTGCGTCCGAAACCGCCAAAGGAGACGATCACTGTCCGCGCGGTGCGTCCAGAGCGCGACGAGCGCGAGATCCGCTTCCCCCGAGTCATCGGATACCGAGTCGAACTGCCGGAGGAGCGACTCACGGCAGACTTCACGGAGGCCTCGAGCCTCAAGTTGACGCCCGAACTCGTGGGACCGTCCATCACGAAGAACGAGGGAATCGTGGGAGAGGGCGTGGACCTGACGCTCGAACACCTCGAAGGGCGGCGCGCCACAGTGACCTATTACCTCACGAAGCACCTGCTCTACACGAAGTGGCGCGACGAGGGGGAGAGCCCCAAGCTCTACCTATTCGGGCAACTCAAGCAGATCGCCCGCCGTTGGCTGGACACGTGTCTGCGTTGCACCGGAGACACGCATCACGGCCAACTCCTCTATCGCGAGTTGGCGAATCTCGCCTGCGAACGCATCACGGCGGCCATCCTTGAGTCGAATGGGACGGCGCAGGTCAAAGCCCTGCTCGATCCCTACAATCCCGAGGGCTCCACCGCTCACGTCCGTTTCGAGACGACGAAGACCCATCGCTACAGGACCGACGCGCGCTTCTGTCACGTCAACTGGGCCATTCTCGACAGCTCTTGGGAAGGTGAGTTCTGTCGGGTGGTGGAGGCCCATCCCAAGGTTCTAGCCTACGTGAAGAACCACAACCTTGGACTGGAAGTGCCCTACCGTCACGGTTCGGAGAAGCGGACCTACATTCCCGATTTCGTCGTTCTCGTCAACGACGGACGAGGAAGAGACGATCCGCTACACCTGATCATCGAGATCAAGGGGTACCGGCGGGAGGACGCCGAGGACAAGAAGGCCACCATGGAAAACTACTGGGTTCCGGGCATCAACCGCCACGGCGGGTACGGCAGATGGTCGTTCGCCGAGTTCCAGGACGTGTTCGAGTTGGGGTCCGATCTCGCGACCGCGATCCCGGAGAAGCTGGACGATGTGATGCGCACCGCGACGGAAAAGCGGGAGATGTCCACAGAAGAAGCGTTGATCCGGGCGGGCGGCTCGGATCCCGAGGCGGAGTTCATTCCGCGGCGTCGGCCTTGGGCATGATCCTCGTGGACACCAACGTCTGGATCAATCACCTGCGGCACCCGCACCCGATGCTTATGAAGCTTCTCGGATCCTCCAAGGTTCTGATGCACCCGATGGTCCTCGGTGAACTTGCCTGCGGTCGTTTCAAGAACCGCAGCGACCACCTGCGTTCTTGGCGTAACCTGCCCCGAATCGAGGCCCGGGATCACACAGAGGTAATCGGCTGGATCGAGGCCGAGCAACTGGCCGGCGCGGGCATCGGGTTCATCGACGCTCATCTACTCCATGCGGTCGTGGTCCGACGAGGTTCACGTCTTTGGACGGGCGACCGATCGCTTCGTTCCCTTGCCGCCCAATTCGGCGCGGCGTTCTCCCGAGACGACACATAGCACCTATGGCTCGCAAGAAGGCACCCAAAAAGGTCGAATCCATCAGGCACGCTGAAGACAGCCGAAAGAACATCCCTACGGCCGAGTTCCGGGCGGTGATGGCTGAGGACGAACGGGCTCCCATCGAGGTTGCTTACCAGCGGCGCAACCGCGACTTGGACCCCCAACTCATCTGGCGTGGCAAGGATGAGCAGGACCAAGGCGACCTGATCGCCCAAGCCACACCTCTCTACATTCAGGAGAAGGTACACCCCAAGGTTCTGATCGACGACCTCGTTCAACATGCCAAGGACTCCGGGCCGCCTGACGAGGCCATCGACCTGTTCGCCGACTTCAACGGCCTGCCACCCGAGGCTGGATCCACCGACTTCTACGAGCACGACGCGAATTGGTCGAACCGGATGATCCTGGGCGACAGCCTGCACGTAATGGCATCGCTTGCAGAGCGGGAGGATCTGCGGGGGAAGGTCCAGTGCATCTATTTGGATCCGCCGTACGGGATCAAGTTCAACTCCAACTTCCAATGGTCCACGATGAGCCGAACCGTCACGGACGGGAAGAAGGAGCACATCACCCGCGAGCCCGAGCAGGTGAAGGCGTTTCGGGACACCTGGCAGGACGGGATTCACTCGTATCTGTCGTACCTGCGAGACCGGCTGACGGTGGCGAGGGATCTGCTGACCGAGAGCGGATCGGTGTTCGTGCAGATCGGGGAGGAGAACGTGCACCGGGTGAGGACGGTGATGGACGAGGTGTTCGGGGAGGGGAACTTTGTGTCAATGATCCATTTTAGATCTATGATGCCAATGTCCTCTGGGCAGCTCGCAAACGTGTTTGACCATGTTATTTGGTTTGCACGAGATAAGGGATCGCTGAAGTATCGGGATCTAAAGCGCCTGAAGAATATCGGGCGTTCGTCTGAATTCAATCTGTCAGATCATCGGCCAGGAGGTTTTGAGAGACTTACGGCCTCTGAGGCGTCACGAAGTGACGTGGCAAAGGCCTACCCAAATCTGTTTAAGCGTAGTGACTTAGCGTCCTCTGGCTACACAGCGAGTTGCACTTTCCCGTTGAAACTAATGGGCCATACATGGCGCACGTCATCCGGCAAGTCTTGGCGAACAACTAGGGCTGGTGTTGAGAATCTCAAGAAGGCTGATCGGCTCTTTATACTTGGATCGAAGCCATACTACAAGCTATATTTCTCGGACTATCCCTATTCTTCGTTTGAAAACTCGTGGTCAGACACAATTGAGTTCGAAAAGAAGACTTACGTAGTGCAAACGACACGAACCGTCATCCAACGCTGCGTCCTCATGACCACCGACCCCGGCGACCTCGTTCTCGACCCCACCTGCGGATCGGGCACAACCGCGTACGTCGCCGAGCAATGGGGCCGCCGTTGGATCACCATCGACACCTCACGCGTGGCACTAGCACTGGCGAGAGCGCGTATCATGGGTGCCCGCTACCCCTATTACCTCTTGGCCGACAGCCCCGAAGGCCAGCGCAAGGAGGCGCAGATTACTCGCAAGGCAAAGGCCGACCCGCCCACATATGGGCGCGTTCGACAGGGTTTTGTCTACGAGAGGGTGCCGCACATCACGCTGAGGCAGATCGCAAATGACGCTGAGATCGACGTCATCTGGAAGCAACACCAAGAGACATTGGAACCCCTCCGGATGAAGTTGAATGCCTTGATCGGAACCCAGTGGGAGGAGTGGGAGATGCCACGCGAACCTGATGAGTCTTGGCCGTCCAACGTTCGGGAACTCCACAGCAGATGGTGGAGCACCCGCATCGCCCGACAGAGAGAGGTTGACGCATCCATCGCCGCCAAGGCTCCCTTCGAGTTCCTTTATGACAAGCCCTATACGGCCAAGAACGTCGTCCGGGTCGCTGGCCCGTTCACGGTCGAGAGTCTGTCGCCGCACCGAATGCTACCCGTGAGTGTCAACGACGATTTGATTGGCCTGGAAGCGGCTCCGGGGAGGTCGGCAGCCTTACAGCAGGAATTCGCTGGGACGATTTTGGACCAACTGCGAACGGCGGGTGTCCAACAAGCTCATCGGGAAGACCGAATCGATTTCAGCGCTGTGACGGGGTGGCCCGGCGATCGCGTCTGTGCAGTAGGCCAGTACGTTGAGAAGAACCGTCTACGACAGGCGGGCATCCTGATCGGGCCGGAGTTCGGCACGGTTTCCCGTCCGGACCTCGCAGCGGCAGCGCGGGAGGCGGCAGAGGCCGGATTCGACACCCTGGTCGCGTGCGCGTTCAACTACGATGCCCAGTCGGCGGATTTCGCCAAGCTCGGCCGGATTCCGATCATCAAGGCTCGCATGAACGCCGATCTCCACATGGCGGATGAACTCAAGAACACCGGCAAGGGCAACCTCTTCGTGGTCTTTGGTGAGCCCGACATCGAGATCCAAGATGCGGGCGATGGGAAGATCCAAGTGGAGATCAAGGGCGTCGATGTCTTCCACCCAAGCACTGGCGAGATCCGTGCCGACGATACGGATGGAATCGCGTGCTGGTTCATCGACACGGACTACAACGAGGAGAGCTTCTTCGTCCGTCAAGCGTACTTTCTCGGTGCCAACGATCCCTACAAAGCGCTGAGGACGACACTCAAGGCCGAAATCGATCAGGAGGCTTGGGCCACTCTCCGCCGCAGCGTCTCTCGACCGTTCTCCAAGCCTGCTTCTGGCCGGATTGCAGTCAAGGTGATCAACCACCTCGGCGACGAGGCCATGAGAGTGTTCCTTGTGTAGACCGGAGTTGCGTGTGGCCGGTCACCATGTGCCCCGCTACACCAGCTTTTGGCCCTCCGAGCCCGGGCTTTGACGATGGCTACGAGTCCCGCCAATCAAGTCCATTCTTCCCGCTCTCGCGGCACGGTCCAGTAGGGTCCATTACAACGGCAGGAAACGCAGATCGTGCAGCCCTGTAAGTAGTTAGCCGATTTCCTGCCGGGATTCGGACCTCAGACGATCCGCTGTTCCCGCTCGTACTGCCCGGACAACCTCTTCAAGGCCTCCGTCAACTGCCGTTCCAACTCGCTCATAAAGCTCCTTTACCTGTTCGACAGCTTCACGGCCGGACGGTCGCGCACCTCCCAGCCCGGGTCCGCCCGTGTCCCGAATGGCAGCACCACGTACCGTTCCCCCTTGATCTCCCGGAGCGCGATCCCCCAGGTGTCCGCCTCCAGTTCCGCCAGCGTCTCGTGCGACTCCTCGATTCGCGCGTTCGCCGTCGCCAGCGTCTCGATCCGGTCGTGGATGCTCCACCCCAACCAGCGCATCGTCGCCCAGCTTCCGCCGAAGAAACCGAGCCAAAGACTCAGGCCGACGATCAGTGGCCGGAGCTACGCCTTGACGAGCAACTCGCGCATCCATCCGGTCGCCTCCTCCGTATCGCGCTCGATTGTACTGAGCGCGTTCCTCGCAACGCGCCGCGAGTTCTCGGCGAGCCGCTTCAGCTCGCTCGCGGTCAACTCCTCGATCTCCCTGCGCTCGCTCTCCAGCCGCTTCCGCAGCCGGTTGCTCAAATCGTTCGCGGTCGAAGTTCTCTCCATACAGTTCTCCCTTGAGACGCCAGCGGTCCCCGGTCTCGGGGTCGAGCGCGGTGAGGTATTCCTTCCCTTGGCGTGGCACTTCGAGGCCCGCCTCCCGGAGCGCGGCGACGACATCGGCGCGATTCCGCACCATGCCGTGCTCGACTCGCTGGAGGAGGTAGTCCCGGATCAGGTCGCGCGGCGAGGCTTCGAGCCGAAGTCCGGCCCGCAGCCGCGCCGCCTCGATGTAGGCGCGGTGCCCGGGCTGCTCCACCCTGGCCCGTGCCGGGTCGTCCGGCCGAGCCCAGCCGTGTTCGTGGTTGAAGGCGTCCCGGAGGGGACCGAAGGTCTTCTCCCAGCCCGGAGGGGCGATGTTGAGGCTGCGGCCGGTCTCCAAATCGCACCGGGCGGCGAGCACATGGACGTGAGCGCCACCGCCCTTCTCGCGGTGCAGCACGGCCGCCCATGAGTAGCGGTCGGGCTCCAGCCCCGCCCAAGCCGTCTTCTCGAACTCGTCAAGAACCGCTTCGATCTGTTCGTCGGTGGGATGGTCGTCCGGTGCCCACGCGATCACGCCGGACGTGTACCTGTGCTCGAACTCCAGCGTGTCGGCCAAGGCGGCCACGTCGTTCGGATCCCCGCGCAGCACCTCGACGCCTTCGCGCGGCTTGCCGGCCGCGTCCAACTCCCCGAGGAGGTATTTGGCCGCGTCCCGCGCCGATCCGGTTCCGCGGGCCAGGAACTTAACCAGCATCCGCGTCCGGGTCTTCAAGGGAAGACAGGGCCGCGAGCGCCCGCTTGACGGCGATGAGGTGGCCGATCACCTCGACGGCCTCGACCGCCCCCTTGTGGGTGTTTGCCCACCGCGCGATCTGGTTGAGGTTGTTCCCGATCCGGGAGACTTGAAGGTTGCGCTCGCGCTCGACCTCGGCTGCCGGGACCGTCCAAGTCCGCGTGCGGGCCATCGCTCGGCGGATCAGCACCGAGAGCGGCACGCCGGCGGCCTTGGCCTTGGTCCGCCAGTCGGCGGACTCGTCCGGCGTGAGGCGGACGGCGACGAGGACCGGGCGGCTTCTAGCCATCGGGCCGCGCCGCCACGGGGGGAAGGGGGGCGACGCCCCCGCCCGCGCCATCCACCGGAGCGCGGGTCTGCCGGGGATCGAAGGGGCAACGTCCCTCGCCAGCCCCTCGGTTATACCGGGGGTATGCTGGCTTGTCTCCCATAATCATGCAGATTCCCGCTTGATTTGCATGACCGGGTCACGGGGAAGGCCCGGGCTGTTGAGCGCCCGCAGAGGCGAGCGCAGCGAGCCGGAGCGGGCGCTCCGGGGAACCCGTTCAGACACACCTCGCGAGGCGCGGCTGGCGGTCGGACGAAGACCGGCGGTGCTGGGCCGTCCATGAGCCCCGGAAGCCGGCGCGGCGAAGGATCCCGCCATCGCCGATGCCGATGGGCACCGGCACCGCTTCCGTCTTGGGGTGGATCAACCTGACTACGTGCGACTCCTCCGGTGCTTCGCCTCGTTTGCTCATGCTGCCCTTCATGCGGCGGCACTCTACGGATTCCATCGGTAATAGGTTTCAATCCTGCCTTCGCGGACGGTGCGGTCGCGCCCCGAGGGAAGAGCAAACCCGCGTGTTGAGCTGGTGCTTCAGCGTCTCCATGCCTGGAACGCTGAAGCACCGCTCGCCAGCAAGTCAACCCGTCGGGAATCTCCTATCGTCCGATGACGTTCGAGGATGTTCGATAACGTATAGCAGCCGGAAAAGACGGTCGCCAACGGGGTAGAAAAAGTCTGCCAGCGGCGATTCGGACTGACGCGCGAAGCCGAGGAGATCGTCTTGCGAGGTCGGCGGCTGGAATGGGCCATCGTCAAGGGCAGGATCGCCTCCCGCTGGTCACGGGCACGGGCAAGACGTGCACAGCGTTCCAGATCATCTGGCGGCTGCGGAACGCGAGGCGGAAGTAGCGCGTCCTGTTCCCGGCTACCTCTCGGCGGCGAGCGCCTTACGGAACCGATCGGAGTTTGCGGCCAGTGGGCTGAGGGTGCCGCGTTGGGATTGCCGGCGGTGCATACAAGCGGGAAAACACTTGGGTTGGCGTGCGGTCGAGGGTCCGGCGTCGAGGGTTTCCTTTCGTTGCTTGGGGGGAGTTTCCCCCCACGACATTCAGGGGTTTTCCCCCTATGGAGGACCAACCTGAGTCGTCAAATTGGTTTTGGGTTCGCTATCGTGGAGCGTTCGGTTGCCTCCGGCAGGCTTGGATCGCTACGAGTCCCAGCGCTACCACGCGACTTGGCGAGCAACTCGGGCTCACGTCACTCAGCCAAATGATCCACATGGTTCGAACATCCAGACAGCGGAAGCGGGGGGTGATACGGGCGCGCGTCGTCACCACGGCATTGCTATTGGGGGCATCGCTCTCCAGCGGATGCGACGTGGCTCCTGCCGGAGAGTGGCAGGTTCACCCGGACATCGCCGTGCTCGCCAAGCGACAGGAGGATTGCGTGGAATCTTCGCAAGCCACGTTCGCTGTGCGGTCGACAAGGACGATAGATCGCGGACTTGCCGTGGCCTCGGTCGTTCCCGTAGGTACTGACACGAGCGTGATCGCCACTACGGAGGGGCATCTGTACGTGCTGGCCACCGATTCGCTGATCGAATGGGTATCGGATCCCGTCGCCGTCGTCCGACCCTCCCCATCCGCCACGGCCGTAGCCATTACGCATCAAGGAGAGATCGTGCAGTTGGGCCCCAGCGGGGACAACGTGATCGGGCGATCACGAAAAGTCGGGCGTCTACCAGCAGCCATCGTGGTTGAAGGTGTGGCCGTTACGACCGACGCCTTGTGGATCACCGCCACCGAAGGCGACCGCCGCGTGCTCTACCGCGAACGAAAGGACTCGAACGGTACTTCGCACTTCGATGCGGTTCGATGGTTCGACGTGCCCGTGTGGATTGGGAGCGTCGGCGATGCGGCCGTGGCCATCGGAAACATAGAGCCACCGTTTGCCACATGGCTCATAGCATCCGACGGATCCACTGTCGGCTGGTTCGAAGTTCGCGATTCGCAGCAGGCGAATCCGATGCGAGAAGGGCGCTGGGTGAGCTTGGGTGTGTGGCCCCTCGACTGCGGAACCATGGTTCAGGTGCTGGCTGACCTGACGTCGCGGTTGCGGCGAATGGCCTTCCACCGCCTTGAGCTTGATGGCAGCATCACCACACGGCTAGGCACAGTGATCGATCAACCGTTCGGTGTTGTCGCCAGCTATCCGGAAGACAGAACGATTATCGCTCTCACGGATCGTGGGGAATCCTGGGAGCTGCAGTCCATAGATTGGACTTGGTCAGCAAGCAACCAACAAAGGAGCAAGCAATGAAGACCAAGAAGCTGTTTCTGTATGTGTTGGGCGTTATCGTGGCTGTTGCGATGGTATCCGCCACCGCGGAAAGGGCCGATGCCTCCTGCGCTTCGTGCACGTCATCACAGAACTGCATTTCGGGCGGCAGTGCGCAATACTGCGCTATCTTCTTCGCGGTATTCCCCGGTGAAGAAGAGGAGGAGCAGTGGTGCAACGAGGTTGGTTCATGCAACGACTTCGCCGCCATCAGCCCGGGTGATCTGTCACCGGCGGGAACCGTGCTCACCGACAAAGTGGTGATCGACACGGACGGGACGACGGTGCTGGCGGGTTGTTCCGACAACATCGTGCGACATTCGCCTAACAACCCTGTGGCGCCAAGCCTTGCAGAGGTAGTTACCTCATGAAGAGCCAACCCCTGGCCTGTGTCGCAGTTGCCATCTGCGCTGCGACACAGGCCACGGCCCAGGCTCCCTCCATCGATTTGTCCAGCCACACGGTGGAGACCGTGGTTCCTCCCGAATTCGACGGCGGGTTCCTGCATCGCGTTGTGGAAATCGTGGTGAAGGACAATGGCGTTTGGGTCAACGATATCGGCCGCATGAGGCTGTTTCAGTTCGACCACACCGGCCGTCTGGTCGTTGAATACGGCCGGCAAGGCAGCGGACCGGGCGAGCTTCTGTTGCCGGGGGGGCTTCAAGTCGACTCGGTGGTGACGGTCATCGATCAGAGGCAGAGACGGATAGTGCGGTTCGGCTTGGACGGCGAACACATTGAGACGCGGCGTTTGGGGGCGGCTGTGGCGGGCGGCGCGCACGTTCCAGTAGGATGGACAGTACCCCTCCGCAACGGAGTAACGGCTGCTGTTACTTTGGGTTGGTACGCCTACGGGGGAAATGCGGTCGGCGAGCCATTCAACCATGTGCTTCTGGCATTCCCAGCGGGTGCCGGTGGCGATACTATCGCCACTTATCATTTCGGCAACGCGAGATGGCAGGCAGACGGCATCATGGGCGGGTTTAATCCGCGTTTCGGGGAAGGAGGAGCTTGGGCGGCGATGGGCGACAGCGCCATCGTCGTTGCCGATGGTGTTACAGGCTTGGTGGCCTTCTACACCGCCAGAACTCCGAGGCCGTTGGCAAACGTCAGCGACATCAGTGCCTGGTTCGCAGTGGATACGGTTTCACTGGGCTTTTCGGCGCGTCGTGTGAGCCCGTCGGATCGTGTACGCGCGGAGCGAGAGGAGTTGCGGCGGGCCGAACCTAATCTCCCGGCGCAGGTCGACATTGACGGATGGCCCGAACATTGGTCTGTGGCAACGGACCTCCTGGTCGCGGATGATGGCAACGTGTGGGCGCGACAGATGGTGGGCGGCGACGGCCGGCAGCATTGGACGGAAGTCGACCGCTACGGTACGGAACGACTGCGATACGTGCTTCCCGAGCGGTTTCGGCTGCTTGCGGTCGCCGACGGCTGGCTATACGGGGTAGCATTGGACGAGTTCCAGGTGCAGCGGGTTGGGAGGCTGCAACTGACGCGAACGCCCCGGGGCCCACGATCCCCCCGTTAAATCCCGCGCGGCAGCGCGTTTGCGGTTGGGGTCCGAAGTCCCCCCGCAGTCGGCCAGTCGCCGGATGTTCTCCCGACGGCGGCCATTGACCCCGATCACCGCCGGTTCGCCGCCCTTCGGCTTCGCGGCTGAGTTCGCGGAGTGACCGGCGAGCGATGTGGTCTGCGTCGCCACCGCTTCGGCTCCGGTCCCCCGGGCCTCCGGGACGGTCTCTGCCCGTCCCGGAGGCGGAACCTGCTCACACCGGGGTTTCGGGAAAGGTCCCGCCCTCATCCGAAGGGCAACGTGCGGTGAGCGGCAATCGCGTCTGAACGGCTGCCGATAGGGTAGGGAAATTCCCGCAGTTTCGAGGCGACTTCGCCGCTTTTTTCAGGTGATGGAAGTCGACGCCGTTGAAGGGCAGAAAGCGCAGATCGTACGGCCCTGTAAGTAGTTAGACGATTCCCTGCCGTGATTCACGCCCGATACAATCTGCGTGCCCACCTTGCCGATCCAGAACGGCGTTGTCCCCCCGAGCAGCGGGCTTGTGTCCCTGGCGTAGCTTGCCCTGAGTGCTTCTTCGAGCGGCACGGGCCTGTCCCACACTCCCTTTGCGCCGCCGCCGGAAAGCCCGGAGCGATGGGTGAGCAGATCGTGGACGGTGACGTCGCGGTCGCCGAGCGGGTTGAGCACCTCGAACGGCAGGTGCCGGCTGATCGGGTCGTCCAGCGCGATCACGCCCCGGTCGACCAGGTGCATGATCGCGGTCGCCGTGTACGTCTTCCCCAGCGAGCCGGAGTGGTACACGGTCTCGGGCGTCATCGGCTTGCCCGCCGCGACATCGGCCCACCCGAAGCCGGCCTCCCAGATCAGTTTGCCCCGGTAGCCCATGGCGAGGTTGAGCCCGGGGGTTCCGTGCGCGCGCATGGCGTGCAGGACGAAGTCGCGCGTGGCGTCGATGAGCCGACTCTCGAAGGGGCGGGCGGCGTAGACGCTTTCCGTGATGGGGATGTCGGAGTCCGCGGGAGAGGCGCTTTGGGGTGACTCGCACGCCGCGAAGGCCATCATCGGCCCGAGGAGCAAGAGGCGCGCGGCGAGGGACATCGGGGAGCAGCGTCGCTGATTCATGAACACATCCGTGAACGAGTGGCCGATTCGGAGATGATACGCATGGCAGCCCACCGGTGACACCCGAACGGCTCCCGGACCTTCGCCCGCACCAGACCCGCTCCACTCTCGGCCCCGGGCCCGCGCCGCTCCCGGACCCGCGCGGATCTCCCACCCCCCCCCCGGTCAGGCCATGACCCTCCGCAGCACCTCCAGGACCCGCGGGGTCGCATCTTCCAGGAGTCGTTTCCTGTATGAGTCGCCACCCGGGTCATCCGGGTAGTGCAGGCTGGACCCGGCCGCAAGCAGCATCTCGACCAGCTCCACATAGGCGTCCTGTCGCTCTTCGGCCCCGCCGGAAAACCGGGAGCCGTGGACGGCCCAATGCAGCGGCGACGAATCGTGGACATCCTCGAAGACGTCGAGTGGCGCCCCGGCATCGATCAACAGGCGGGCGTTGGCGGGCTGGCCGAACCACACCGCCTGGTGAAGCGGCGTGCCCGAGTCGAGACCCCTCGCGGTCAGGTCTGCACCGGCCTCGATCAGGAACGCCACGGGCTCGCGGTCGTTGCGGCCGGCGACATCCGCCAGCAGCCGGTCCTCCTCCGGGTTGCCGGTTCGGGCCACGCCGGGGTGAGCGGCGAGGATGGCCCGCGCTTCGTCGAGGCGTCCATTGACGATCGCGACCGCGAACCGATCGGCTTCGTTCAGTTCGGTGTCGGCGCCGCGCTGGACGAGCAGGGCAGCGACATCGTCAAACCCGCGCCGGACGGCGTGCGCGTATGCGGTCTTGCCACCCGCCGTGCGCGCATCGATGTCGGCGCCGTGAGCAAGGAGAATGTCGACAGCCGGGGCACGGCGACGGCGCGTGGCCGTGTGAAGCGGGGTCTCGCGGTGCGGCTCGTCACGTCGGTTCGGGTCGGCGCCCTCGTCGAGCATGCGACGGAGTACCGCGTCGCCGTCGGCGCCGTAGTGGCAGTCCAGGAAATCGTGAAGCGTCATGACGTGTCCCTGGCGGGAATGCGGGCGCTTGATCGCAGCCATCCGGCCCGCGAGGTTGACGACCAGCCTCGCGCATCGCCACACAGTCCCGCAAGGAGTGCCCCATGCGCATCCTGCCCGCTCCCTCCCTGCGCAAGCCCGCCGCTCCGCGCAAGCTCGCCGGCCCGCGCACGCGGATGCTCCCCGCGCTCACCGCCATCGGCCTGGCGATCAACCCCGGCCACGCCGCCCACGCCCAGCAGGACCGGTCCGGCACGATGGCGGGCCGCTCGACCGTCTACGCGCCGAACGGGGTGGTCGCCAGCAGCCAGCCCCTCGCCACGGGCGCCGGATTGGCGGCGCTGCAGAGCGGCGGCAACGCGATCGACGCGGCGGTGGCCACCGCGGCCATGCTGAACGTGGTCGAGCCCATGATGACGGGCATCGGTGGGGACATGTTCGCCATCTTGTGGCTGGCCGACGAGCGGCGCTTGGTGGGGCTCAACGCGAGCGGCCGCGCCGGTACGCTCATGACGCGCGACGCACTGGTCGGCCGCGGTCACGAGCAGATGCCGCGCTCCGGCGCCGAGACGATCACGGTGCCCGGCGCCCTGGCGGGCTGGCAGACGCTGCTCGACCACTACGGCACGATCTCCCTGGCCGAAGCGCTCGAACCGGCGATTCGGATGGCGGAACAGGGATTCCCCGCGAGCCCGGTGATCGTCGACTTCTGGGAGGGGGCGGCAGAGATGCTCAGCCGGGATGAGGGCGCCCGCGCGACGTTCCTGATCGACGGCGAGCGGGCTCCGCGCCCCGGCGAGTGGTTCAGCAACCCCGACTTCGCGCGCACGCTGCGCCTGATCGCGGAGAAGGGGCCGGACGTGCTCTATCGCGGCGAGTTGGGCGAAGCAATGGTCGAGCGCGTCACCGAACTGGGCGGATTCCTCACCATGAATGACCTGCGGTCGCACAGCGTGGACTGGGTGGACCCTATCTCCGTCCCGTATCGGGGCTACCGCCTCCATGAACTGCCGCCCAACGGCCAGGGGATCGCCGCCCTTGAAATCCTCAGACTCCTGGAGCCGTTCGATCTGAAGGCCATGGGACACAACTCGACCGCGTACCTGCACCACCTCATCGAGGCCAAGAAGCTCGCGTATGCCGACCTGGAGCACTTCGTCGGCGACCCCGGCAACATGAGGGTTACGCCGGACGATCTGCTGAGCGACGAGTTCATCGATGCGCGGCGCGCGCTGTTCGATCCCGAACGCGCCATCGAGCGGGCCGATCCCGGCAAGGCGATCACCGCGAGCGAGACCACGTACTTCACCGTCGCGGACCGCCACGGCAACATGGTGTCGTTCATCAACAGCATCGCCAGCGCGTTCGGGTCGGGCGTGGTGGTGCCGGGGACCGGGTTTGCGCTCCAGAACCGCGGCGTCGGGTTTTCGCTCGATCCCGATCGGGCTAATGCAGTGGCACCGGGGCGGCGGCCGTTCCATACGATCATCCCGGCCTTCGTCACGAAGACCGCGGCCGATGGCCGTGAGGAGCCGTGGCTGAGCTACGGGGTGATGGGGGGCGCGATGCAGCCCCAGGGGCACATCCAGGTGCTGATCAACCTCGTCGACTTCGGCATGGACCTGCAGCAGGCCCTCGATGCGGCGCGCTTCAATCACCTCGCCGGGAACCGCGTGGCGGTCGAGTCCGTGGTCCCGCTCGAAGTGCGGCAGCAGCTGGAGGCGATGGGTCACGTGCTGGCCGACCCCACCGGTGTGTTCTTCGGGGGCGGGCAGGCGATCATGCGGTTGGAGCGGGGGTGGGCCGCGGCGTCGGAGCCGCGGATGGACGGGATGGCGGCGGGGCACTGAGGGGCTGGGGGCGCCCGCTACGCCCGACCCCGGTTGCCTACCGGCAGCCTCCCCGCGTCCTCCGGTTCAGGAAATCGTACTCGGTCTCGTCCGAACCCGCTCCTCCGGGCGCGCCAGCGGCCACGAGAAGCTCGACGACGGACTCGTACTTCAGTGCCCTGGCCTGATCGAGGGCCGTAAAGCCCTGGTCGGTCGTCATGTCGAGGTCCGCACCGGCGTCCACCAGCAGTTGCACCTTTTCCAGCGTCGCCTGCTCGTGCTCCGGCGAGCAGACGCGCTCGTAGACCCATGGCCTTCCCGCATTACTCATCCCGAGGGCAGCCATGACCGTGCTGGTAACCTCCAGTTGCCGGGCCGCGAAGATCCCCGAAGTCAGGGCGCCGTCGCTGCCGGCGAAGTACTCGCTGCGGTGCACGAAGCGCGGGTCCGCGCCGTGCGCCAGAAGGCTCCGGAGTATGCCGGCCGTGCCGAAACGGGCGGCGAGCCACACCGGCCGGGCGCCGATCCAGCCGTTGTGGAAGTAGAAGGCCTGGTTGGACCCGCGCTGGTGGGGTGTGAAGGCCGCGACCGGGAGCGTGATGTCGGCTCCGTGCTCCAGGAGCAGGTCCACCGAGCGCTGGTCGTGGCGCAGGATGGCGGTGTGCAGGGCCGTGAACCTGTCGGATCCGGCGTTGGCGTCGGCGCCGGCCTCCAGCAGGAACTCGATGAGTTCCGCGTACCGGCCGGGGCGAAAGCCCTCGCGGCCGCCCATCGTGTAGGGACCGCCCGACGAGAAGGCCGGCCCCGCCACCAGCGTGCGGAAGTTGGAGTAGGCGGCCATGGCCAGTGCGCTGACGCCGAAACCCGACCGGTCGTCCACGTTTGCGCCGGCGGCCACCAGGTGTCTCGCGGACTCCAGGTCGCCGACCCGCGCCGCAAACATCAGGGCGGTGTTGCCGCCATGTTCGAACCACCCCTGGTTCTGGATGTGCGTATGGGGCTCGTGCGCCTTCAGCTCGACGGTCACAATCGTCCGGGCGTGCACATCCGCCCCATGATCCAGCAGGGTCTTCACCACGCCCGGCGAGCGGTTCAGCACCGCCCACATCAGCGCGGTCTGGTCGCGCGGTCCGCTTGCGTTCGGATCCGCGCCGTGCTCCAAAAGCAGCTCGGCGACCCGTGCGGCGCCCGCCCTGGCGGCGGCCATGAGCGGGGTTTCCCCATGGCGCAGCGCAAGATTCGGGTTCGCCGCGGCATTCAGAAGCAACTCCGTCACCGCCACGCTGCCGTTCTCGCCCGCCGCCCACAGGGGCGTCGCGCCCAGGTCGTTGGCGCGGTCCACATCCGCCCCGGCACCGATCAGCAGTGCCACGCTTTCCCTGAGATCCCGGTGGCTCGCCCACAGGAGCGCGGTCGAGCCGTCGCCGCCCGTGGCGTTTACATCCGCGCCCTGCTCCACCAGCGTGCGGAGCGTCGCCTCATCGCCATCCTTCGCGGCCTCTACCAGTGGCGGATCGCCCACAGGGAGGGCTGTCACGTCGGACGGATCGCCCGTAGCCGGGGCGGTGATCACGCCGGCCGGATCGTCCGCAGCCGCGAGTGCCACCGCGAGCGCCAGGGGTAGCATCATCCGATCCCCTCTCCCTTCAACAGCAATCGAAGGTGTTCCTGGGCCACGTACAGACCGCCCTCTCCCTCCTGCCAGGTGATGCGCCCGTCTTCGTTCGCGTCCACACCGTTGCGGAGCTGAAATCCCAGAATGTTGAGTTCGTCGGACAACTGGTCCGCCTCCTCGGCCGACGCCGTGGCAAGGATGCGCTGGGTGATCTCCAGCATCCTCTCCGCACGTGAAAGGGTATTCCGCACACACCTCACCACGTGCCTTGCGTGTATGCGCAGGCCGTCCGATGCGTCGGGAGCGTCTGCCGCCATCCGAATGTTCGCGATGGTCTGGCGGGACGCTTGCACGAGTCCGAAGCCCAGGCCGGGGCCGTTGTCCATCCGCTTGGGATCCAGGGCGTGCAGGACGTTGCCGGCGTGCGTTTTCATGGCCTGGAGATCGCCGGGGCGCTGCTGTCCGCCCGCCGCGAACGACGCGTACTCGGCCGCAGTGCCCGCCTCGCCCAAAGCCTGCCGCAGGAAGCCCAGCTCGGCCACCGAGGCCGCCTCGGGATTCACCACCTGCAGAATGTGGGCGTGAGCGCTTTCCTGTGCCCCCACCGCCGCGGCGAGGAGCCCCAGCCCGGCCACGACCCCGGACACCATGACAACCGGCCTGATCACGGGTCTCCGACCTTCCGGTACTTCCTCAGATACCAGACCTCGGACGGATCGTCCCAGAACTGGCTGTCGGAAGGCGCGGGGGTCGCGGCATACACGTTCCCGTGTCCGTCCACCGCGATCCAGTGGATGGCCTTCGTATCCTCGATGGACTCCAGGAGTTCGCCGTCGCTGGCCCGGGCGATCCAGATCCTGGCGTTCACGAGGTCGGCCACGTATAGCCGGTCGTTGTCGTCGATCGCGAGACCGTACGGCGACCCCAGGTGGTCCCACACCTCGAGGAGATTGCCGTCCAGGTCGAAGATCTGGATGCGGGCGTTCTCGCGATCCCCCACGAGCACGCGGTTCCGCGCGTCGACCACGATCGTGTGTGGAAGGTCGAACTGTCCCGGCCCGGTGCCGGGTTCGCCCCACGCCGTGACGAACTCTCCGTTGCGGTCGTACTTCACGACGCGATTGTTCCCGTAGCCGTCGGAGATGAACAGCTCCTCATCGGAGCCGAAGGCGATGTCCGTGGGACGATCGAAGAGATCCGCGGTCTCGCCGGCCACTCCGTACTCGCCCAGGGTCATGAGCAGTTCGCGACCGTCGTGGCTCCACTTCTTGACCTGGTGCCCCTGTCCGTCGACGGTCCAGATCGCCCCGTCGGGCCCGACGCGGATGCCGTGAGCCCACAGTGCGAAGTCCTGATCCCACTCCTCCAGCAGATTCCCGTCGGCGTCGAGCTTCAACACATCGTTGGCGTCCCGGCGGAAGGCGTAGACGTTGCCGTCGTTGTCGACATCCACCGCCGTTACGGTCCCCACTTCCTCGCGGGCGCCGCCCCAGCCCTCTACCAGCTCGTAGCCGGCGGCTTGCCCGCTCCCGCGGTCCACGTCCGGCGCCGGCTGGCACGCCAGGGAAACCGCGATTACCAGGCCTCCCGCCACCGTCCGGATCGACCCCGTCCTCATCAGTGGTCGTCCGCGAGGTGGTCGTGCAACACCTTGTGGTCCTCGTGCCGCTTCTCACGGCGGATCCCGCTGGCGTGCGCCCGGGCGCTCTGCCGCGCACGCCTCCTCGAATGCTCGGAGCTGACGGTGTGCAGGGAAATCAGCTTCTCCAGGTCTTCGCCGTGGCAGGCGGGGCACCGGGGTGGCCCGGACGAGCGCAGGACCAGACACTCGAACTCCTCGCCACAGTCCCGGCATCGATACTCGAAGATGGGCATCGTTCAGCCACGGCCTCGCCTGCCGCTCAAAGCTCGCCGAGGGTGTCGATGGGAAGCCGGCCCGTGCTGCCGCCGATCTTGTCCATCGGCATGTCCATCTTGTCCATGAGCGTGGCCAGCAGGTTCGCGTGCGTCGGTCCGCCCTCGTACCTGATGTGCTGTCCGCCGTTCAGTTTGCCGTTGGCGCCGCCGAAGACGACGAGCGGGATGTTGTCCCCCGCGTGACGCTGGCTGTTGGAGATCCCCGATCCGTACAGCCCGGTAATCGAGTCCAGCAGGGAGCCGTCCCCGTCCGGCGTGCGGCTCAGCTTGGTCAGGTGACGCGTGAAGAGTTCCACATGGTACCGGTTGATCTTCGCCACATACTTCACCAGGTCGGGCCGGTTCCCGTGGTGCGACAGCGGATGCCACGCCTCCGGCACGCCGATTTGCGGATACGGCCGCGCGTTCACTTCGCGCCCGATCATCATCGTCGACACCCGCGTGATGTCGGCCTGGTAGGCCAGGATCTGCATGTCCAGCAGGAGCTCCAGGTGATCCTCCAGCGTCTCCGGGATGCCCTGCGGCTGCTCCATGTTGGGGAGGTCCACGTCCAGCTGCTCCTCCGCGATCACGATCCGCCGCTCCACGTCCCGCACCGCCTCCGTATACTGCTCGACGCTGCGCTGGTCCTCGGGACCCAGCTCGCGCCTGAGCGCCCGCAACTTGTCGTTGACCGAGTCCAGCAGGCTCTTCTGCTGGTGCAGGCGCCGCTCGCGGGGCTCGCGGTCGGTCGTGCCGGTATCGCCGAAAAGCCGCTCGAAAACGGTCCGCGGGTGGTTCTCCATCGGGAGAGGCTGGGTGGGCGTGCGCCAGGAGATGGTGTGCGTGTACGCGCAGTTCAGGATGGCGCACGTTCCGGCGTTGGGCGGGCCGTCCAGGGACAGCTCCAGCGAGCCCAGCTGCGTCTCCCTGCCCCATTCGCGCGCCAGCATCTGGTCGATCGACTCCGCCGCGATGATGTCGGTGTTGTCGACCGCGTCGATGTCGCCGAGCGACCGGCCCACCATGCCGGTCAGGAAGCTGGTGGGACCGCCGGCGTGATTGAAGTTCCACGACGCGTTCACGCCGGTCGGGATGATGATCCTGCTTCTGAACGGCTCCAGCGGACCCAGGATTTCGGAGAGAGCGAAGTCCCGGCCCTCGCCGGTCGGAGTCCAGTAGGGCATGGACTGCCCGTTGGGCGTGTAGTAGGCGAGGAACCTGTGGGGAGACTTGCGCCTGGGACCCCTGACGGCCGTCAGACGAGCCGGCGTCATCGCCTCCAGGAAGGGCAGCATCAGCGCCGCCCCGGCGCCGCGAAGGACAGTGCGCCGCGAGATGTGCCTACCGGTGATGAGGTCCATTGCTGTTTCCTCCGGAATCCATGCCTGGCAGCCGCGATCGACCTGCAGGCGGGTTCTCCGCCGCACTCATCCGCATGAGGAACTGTGGACTCTCCACAATCCCCAGGATGATGGACGACCAGGTGTAGTTCTCCGCCTCCGCGTCGCGCATGATCCTGCGGATCGCCGGCTGGTCATAGTACTCGACATCGCGCCCCAGCGCATACTGCATGAGCTTTGTCGTCACGGTGCGGACGAACTGCTCCTCGTTCTCCAATATGAGATCTCGGAGACCCGCGAGGCCCCGGATCTCCTGCCCCGTCTCCGGCCAGAGTCCCATGTCGTCCACCGGGTTGCCCAGTTCGTCGATCAGGCGGAAACCGCCGGCCGCGTCGTACGCCTCCAGTGCGAAGCCCGGCGGATCGATCGTCCGATGACAGCTGGCGCAGGTCGGATCCGTGCGGTGCCTGGCGAGCCGCTCCCGGATCGTCGGCTGGCGCGCGTTGCCATCTTCTTCGGGTGGTTCCAGGCTCGTGTCGAGACCGGGCGGGGGCGGGGGCACGCGACGGCCCAGGATGTTCTCCAGAATCCACTTGCCCCGAAGCACGGGAGTGGTCCGTTCGGGGTACGAAGTGACCGTGAGGATGCTGGCGTGGCCCAGAAGGCCGCCCCGCTTTTCCAGATCGGGGAGCTGCACGCGGCGGAAGTGACTTCCGGCGACGCGGGGAAGGTTGTAGTGGTCGGCCAGACGCTCGTTCACGAAGGTGTAGTCGGCGTTCAGGACTTCCAGCACGCTTCTGTTTTCGCGGATGTTGTAGTCCAGGAAAAGCCTGGTTTCCTCTTCCATGGCCTCGCGAAGGTTGTGTCCGTATTCCAGGTAGATGTCGTCCTGCAGGAGCCGGTCGTCCAGTTCGCGGAGCTTCAGCCACTGGCTGGCGAAGTCGTCCACGAGCGTTTCGCGGGCCCGGGAGCCCCTCAGCATCCGCCGGGCCTGCTCCCTCAGGACCGTGGGATCGGTGAGCAGGCCCGCCTCGGCCTCCCTGAGGAGCGCCTCGTCCGGAATGCTGCTCCACAGGAAGAAGGAAAGCCGGGACGCGATCTCCAGGTCGCTCAGCGGGTAGGGACTGCGCCCCTCCGGCTCGCGGTGGACGCGCAGCAGGAAGTCCGGATCAACGAAGATCCGCTCCAGTCCCAGCTGGATCCCGTGGTCGAAGCTCCCGCCCTCGTCCCTGCCCATGCGGTAGAAGTGCAGGAGGACCTCCTCGTCCTCGCGGGTCACCGGCCGGCGGTAGGCGCGCCGCGCCATTCCCGTCAGGGTTTCCGTGGCACAGGCTTCCTCCGCGGCGGTGGACGCGGGCTCGCAGGTAAAGATCGTCTGCCGGCTTCCGGTGTCGTCGGCAACCGCCGTCTCGCCAAAGGGGCCGTCGATCTCTACGCCGAGCACGCCCGACAAGCCGAAGTGCTCGTTGTTGAAGTAGTCGATCTGGCCGCGCGTCTGGACCGGGACCTGAGGGAGGAGATACTCCTCGCCGTAGCCCAGATCCCTGGCGTATGAAAGACCGACGATTCGGTTGCCCGCCTCGACGCGCACGGTTGCCGCAAGAGGCGCCTCGGCGCCGAACTTCGCGTAGTCCTCCCATTCGGGAGACCCGGGCCAGCCCGGACCGCCACCCGCCCCGGCATAGCTGTTGGCCACGGGCCGATGCTGCAGCCCGTCCCCACCGAACGCGAGCGTGGCCGCCAGGGCTCCGTCGATGCGGATTTCGAGCTCCTGCCTCCACGCCAACCCGCGGGCGTACCCGGCGTAGTTCTTCTGAAGACGGACCCGGATCCGGTACTCGCCGTCCACCGGGAACGTGTGGCGGATTGCCATGCCGCCACGCGAGCCAAGAGGCAGGTCGTCGCTCATCCTGACGTTCTGTCGCCTGGCGTCGTCGGCGGCGTAGCGGGATGAGCCCGCCCCGGCGGGCGGCAGCCCGACGGCCAATCGGGTCACCATCCGGGCGACGGAGAGGTACCGCTCCATGTGCAGCGGCGAGATGCTGAGCGCGTCCGCCACGTTGTCGAACCCGCCGCCCATGGTCTCGTCGCCGGGCAGGGCATCAATGACATCGACATCCAGTCCCAGCAGGTCGTTGATGGCGTTGTTGTACTCGGTCCGGTTCAGGCGGTGCACCGCGTTGATGCGACCCACGTTCGGACGCTCCGTCCACGCAGCGTCCAGCTCCGACTCGAGCCAACCAGCCACGGCGTCGTAGGTCTGTGGGTCCGGCCGTCGCACACCGCCAGGCGGCATGGCGCCCGCGCGCAGTTTGCCGACCACCTTCTCCCAGATCCGGGGGTGGGCTGCCGGGTTTGCGGCGTCGTACCGGTCCAGCTCCAGCGATGCCGTGCGACGGACATCGTTGTGGCAGCGTACGCAGTACCCGTTGACCATGGCCTGGGCCTCGGCGCCCGTGGCCATGAGCGGGGGATGCGTCTCCGGCGTCTGGACCACCCGGGGAGCCACATCGGTCGCCGCCCCGGCGTCGCCCGTGGCCGAAGTGGAAGGGAGCGTAGAGCACGACGCGAGCACCAGCCCGGCGACGATCGATCCCGCCGCCCACCCTCCCGGCAAGACTCGGTCACCCGTCGTCGGACCGGGAAGATCCGTGACCCAGCCGGATTGGCACGGGACCAACGGGCCTTCGTTTCTCGGCTTTTTCGGCGCCATTGCACCCCCGTTGAACGCCTTGTATCCGACGCTGGATACCAACATTCTAGGCTACCGGTCCCACGGTCACAAATCAATTTGAGACGAATCGATGTCCAGAACACCACCGCGCGAGCGCGCAGGACACATTTCGGGGACGGAGGTCGAGAGCCTTCTGCATGCGGTCCTCTGCCCCCGGTGTTCGGCCGACATCGATCTGGGCGCGCCGACGCTCCGATGCCGCAAGTGCGGACAGGCATATCCCCGGCTGGGTCGCATTCCCGTGCTCCTCTCCGAGCCATTCGCCCATCTCGCGTCGTGCAGGCGCCAGTTGGACCATCTGGAACGGCAGGTGAAGCGAACCGTCCAGGACATCCGTGAGCAGCTTCAGGCTTCCGACCTTCTGCCAGCCACCCGCCGGCGTTGCGAGACCACGATCGAGGGGATCGCCGGGCAGCTGGCCGATGTCCGTGCCATCCTCGAACCACGGCTTCCGGCCACGATCCGTCCGGAAGGGCCCGACTGGCCGGAACAGGCGCCGGCCATTCTGCATCACCTGCCGTACCTCTACCGGGACTGGGGCTGGCCTCCGGAACCGGAGGGCGAGAACGAGCAGGCCCTGTCCATGGTGGAGGAGGTGCTGGGGAACACCGGACCGGGGCGCACGCTCGTCATGGGCGCCGGTGCGTGCCGGCTCGCCTACGACATCCATCACCACCACCCGGATGCGGAGATCATGGTGATGGATCTGGACCCGGTCCTCTTTGCGGCGGCCTACGCCGTCACGCACGGAGAGTCCCTGACCATCCGCGAGGCCAATCTCGAGATGGGCGACCTGAGCCAGGCGGTGAAGGAGTGGTCGCTCACGGCACCGCAGGGGCCGGTCGACGATGCCCGCTTCCACTTCCTGATGGCGGACGCCGTCGACCCGCCGCTGAACGCCGGGGTCTTCGACACGGTGCTGACGCCGTGGTTCATCGATCAGGGGCCCGAAGACGTCCGCGACCTGATCGGCACCCTTCACAGGATGCTCAAGCCGGGCGGGCGCTGGGTGAACCTGGGTCCCCTCAAGTACGACCTGGACGTTCCCGTCTCGCGCCGCTTCGCAAGGGAGGAACTGTTCGACCTTGCCGAACGTGCGGGGTTCCGAATGGGACCGTGGAAGAGCGCGGCCGTGCCCTATCTGGTCTCCAGACTGAACGGCCGCGGGAAGGTTGAGTGGGTGCTGGCGTTCTCCGCCACCCGGCTCGAAGCGCCGGAAACTGGCTCACGCCCGGACGTCGGTCCGCCGCCCTGGCTGGTCTTTCGACACCTCCCCATTCCGATGTTCGAGGGCCAGGCGCTGTTCTGGTCCGAAGCCTCCATGATCCGTATGGTGGTCTCGTCCATCGACGGTCGCCGCACGCTGGACGACATCGCCCGCCTGGTGGCCGAACGGGCGGACCAGCGGGACATCTCCATGGCCCAGGTCCGGACCGCAGTGCGGCAGTGCCTTCAGGGTGTCCACCCGGCGTGCGCACACAATACTAAACAATAATGTTAAGTATTGAGGCTCGACTTGCGTGTCGGGCCTGGCCAGCGCATGCAGCCCGCCCCGTTTGCGTTCACCACTCGCGGTCCGCCGCCTCCCGCACAAGCGCCGCGGCGTCCCGCTCCAGCAGATACCCACTGGCCACCAGCTCCCGGCACACGCGCTCGACCTGAGACACGTACGCTTCGTGCGTGGGGTAGCGGTCCTGCACCGACCTGCGCGGGTCCCCCAGGCTCGACCGCTCCGCCTCGGTCCGGGGGAACGTCAGATACGACCCCATCCACCGCGTGAGCATTCCGCCCGCTCCCCAGGCAGCGTCCCGCAGGTTCCACCCGGTCCAGGTCGCAAGCGGCACCGCCACGTGCGGCAGCCGGATCCCCGCCACCTCGTTGCCGTCCGCGTCGACCATGGGGATCAGCGTCCGGAATGCTGGCCCGGCCCTCGGCGGCACGTGGTCGGCGATCCCCTCGGTGTACCAGCGGGGACCGGGATCGAGACGCAACGGCCGATAGAAGTCCTCGGGCGCCAGGGCCCCGGGTATCCTGGGCCAGCCCGCGCGAAACGCCACAAGATCGACCAGCGTGCCGTCGTCGATTCGCGGATAGCGGCTCTCGGGCGGCTCGACTCCCTCGGCAGCCCACCGGTCGAGCGCCACAAGCAACGCCCGCATCACGGGCCGCGTGGTGGACCGGTTCACTGGACTCTGATAGACGCCGCCGGTCATCGAGTTGTGCGCCGTGCCCGCGATCAGGTAGATGCGCACGGAAGGATCGAGCCCGGCGTCGACCGTGCCCTCGACATCGGTGTGCAGGAGCGAACCCGCCCGCGACCAGTACTCGGTGGACGTCTGCGTGAAGAAGATCCTCGGCACGTGGCCGCTCGCCCGCGCCCGATCGAGCATCGATCCGCTGGCGCCGGTCACCGGATCCACTTGGTGGACGGAGTTGAAGGGAAAGAAGTCCGACGGATACAGCCCTTCCTCGTGATGGCTTCCGTGCCGTGTGGTCTGGCCAAAGCGATGGTTGAAGATCCCCTTCCCCGCGCCCGCGACATGGGGCATGATGGCGTCGAAGACGAACCGCCCCTCCAGGTCCGCGTTGAATCCCTCGTAGACGAAGTGGTGCAGAAAGCGGCCCGATTGCGACCCGCCGTAGCCGTAGGCGTACTCCACCGACCCGGCGAGGGGGTTGCCCAGCGGCCCCTCGTCGTCTGACGCATAGCGGAAGAACGAGATCACGTCGCGGGTGGCCGCGAGTCCCAGCCCCGTGACCCTGGGGTCCTTCCCTTCGTACACGAGGTCGTAGAGCCAGCCCGGCTCGAACCCTTCGTCCACGTGTACCCACGTCGGATCGGGCACGACCGCGCCGTTCTCCAGACGCCCGAAACTCCACTCGTCCCGCGGAATCTCCACCCCCTTCGCGCCGCGGTCCGCCCGCTTGACCAGGGTCGCTCTGCCATTATCCGCCCCAACGGACGGATAGGGCAGCGAACTCCCCCAGTCGAAGGGCAGGCTGCGGTACCTGCGCATCGCGGCGTCGCTGTCCGGCTCCAGCACATTCGCGATGTACAGGCCGTACACGGTCGACTCCAGCTCGGCGTAGATGCGCCCGACGATCGAGCTTCCGTCGGCGTTGCGCGCGGTCGGCACCCCGATCTGGACGCGGTCGTTGCCGGCCACCACGTCCCCGCTCCACCCGCTCCACAGGATCGAATAGCCCTCTTCCATGAGGAACCCGTCACCGGCGTCTGCCAGCGTGGCCGGATCGTTGCCGCCCCCTCCGTTGAAGGTCCCCAGCGCGACCTTGTTGCCGCGGTTGGCCACGTCGTAGAGCAGCCGCCCGTTGCCGCGGCCGGCATCTACGGGTTTGAGAAGGAAGAAGTCGGTCCAGACCTCCACGCGTCCGCGATTGTTCGTCGGCGCCAGACCCAGGTCGCTCACGCGGGCGTTGGCGGGATCGTTCGGGTCCACCTCGATGTGGAGTCTCCCGACGATCTTCTCGTACGGCCCGGTGTCGCCGAACGCGTGGCCGCCGGCGAAGGGGGCTCGCTCGTCGATCTCCACGCGGACGACCTGCGCGTCCAGGGAATGGGCGCCGGCGGCGTGCGCAATCGCGACGGTGAATCCGGCGACGAGCGGGGCGAAAGCGGTGCGTAAGGCCATGGTGCCTCCGAAGGATCGCGGGTGCCGGGCCGTCACGATGGCAAGCTTTGTCATACGATGGCAAACTTTGTCAATTGCGGCGAATCCGGTGTACGTGCACCGACTCGACGCCGAGTTCGTCGCGGCGGATCCCGACGACGGACGTGGGGGTGATCTGCGTCAACTCGAGGCCATCGGGGACTTCGATCGAACCGGCGTGTTGTCCCGCCTGGGTCAGGACCAACCACGCCCCACCGCTGCCGACCCCTCCGATGTATCTCCCTCCCAGCGCGAAGGCATGCGCAAGCGGATCATAGGGCTGGATCCAGACAAACCCCTCCGGGTCCACAAGGAAATCCCAGAACACCGAAAGCTCGTCCGGAACGGGTGCTGCCTCATGTCGGGCCCGCGTGGCCGACGCCTCGTCCGCCGGTGCCTCGGATACTGCCTGATCGATCACCCGGTCGAGGGCATCGCGCACCGCCAGGGACTCCGTCGGCTCCCACGCGATCTCTCCGTCCGCCATGCCGGGCGCGGAAGTGCGGCGAATCACAGGCTCCAGGGTGTCACCGAAGTAGAGATAGCGTCCATCTGCCACGGCCACCGACCGGGGGGACAGAGGTTCGGGTCCACCACCGAGATTGCCGGCAGAATACCGGAAGATGCCACCGACCGAGACCAGCTCGCCGAGGTGACTGCCGTCCCGGTCGAAGTGATGGACCGCAATACCGTCACGCTGTCCGTGGCCCGCAGCGATAATGCCACCCAGCACCCAGCCTCGTCCCAGCGGACCCGCGCCCAACCCGAGATCGGGATACTCTCCACTGGCAATCGGGACAACTTCCGCGGAGCCGTCCGGCAGGAAACGAGTTACACGCCGCAGCCTGCTGTCAAAGGCTTCGATGGTATCTCCCCGCGGCCAGGCAGTCGAAAGGTACATGAACTCACCGGGACCCTCACCTCGACCACCCAGGTCCACCAGGAATCCTCCGTCCTCAGTGAAAACCCGGATGTCGTAACTTCCCAAATTCGGAACCACCAGCCGCCCGTCCGGCGGACGGGAGTGAATTCGCATCTTCCTATGGATGTTGAACTTACGAGATTGGCCGACCGAATTCCAGCCGTTTGACTCCCGCCGATTGCGGATCTTAGTCGCGAGACCTTCTGCGAGCGTCCAGCGCCTTCCGAAGCTGTCCTTCGTCGGCCTTCTGATAACACTGAAGCACCGTCTTGGCCGTCTTCCAACCTCCAAGCTCACACAGCACCTTGAGCGGCTGGCCCATCAGGTCGCTGGCGAACTTCCGCCGAAGCGAGTGCCAGCCCCTTCCCGGCTTGGGCTCCAGCCCCGCCAGCCTCTCGGCCCTGACCCACCACCCCTGCGCCAGCGCGGCTCCCATGCACTTCGATGGACTCTTGGGCGCGGGCATCACCGGAGCTTCCCGAGATCCGGGGTTGCTCCTCCTCGCCTCTTCCAGCACTTCGAGCGCCTCGGCGGTAACGGGCGTGACGTGCTCATGCCCCGACTTGTCGTGCTCGCCGCGCCACAGGATGGCCCGGCCCTCGAAGGAGATGTCAGACCACCGAAGCTGGCAGATTGCGCCGATCCGGTGGCCGGTTTCGTGCGCGAGCACAAGCGCAACGCGGAACCGCCAGTCCATCCGGTCCGAGACTTCGAGCAGCGCCCGGTACTCCTCCTCCGTGAGCACCACCCGTTTCGGATTCTTCTCCGTGGGCTTCTTGAGCCCCTTGAGCGGGTTCCTGTCGAGAAGCAAGCGGCCCCGGTCATCCCTCGACCTTGCGGCCCAATTGAGCACCGCGATCAGAAACTTCAGGTCGTATTCGATCATCCGGTCGCTTACCGGCTTGCCGCTCGGCCCGATCCTGCCCGCACGGCGCTCCCTGATGAAGCGGTCCCAGTCCCTTTGGGAAAGCGTGGCCGGATCGCGGTTCCGCCCGAAGAAACGGAGGAACATGCGCGTGGCGGCCCGGTCGTAGCGACGAGACTTCCAGCCCTTGGTGGGCGTCACCTCCTCGCCGTAGATGTCAAAAAGCTCGCCCAGCTTGAGTGGCTCGGGCTCGGCTTCCTGCCTGCCGTTCAGGTCCGGGCCGACGAAGCCCGCAGCGAATTCGTCCGCCTGCTTCTTCGCCCTCGGCCAGTCGCGGTGTCCGAGCGACCGGCTCCGCCTTCGTCCGTTCTCGCGCCACTCAATCTGGAAGTTACCGGTCTTCGGGTCCGGGAAAATCCTGACCCGGTTCCGGCCCCATTCGCCGGCGCCGTACGAGCGCCGACTTCGTTTCGTGCGTGCCATCATTCGATTCCTCTCGGTGATGGACCGCACGATCTGCGCGGACGAAAGCTCGCGTGGCCGGGGGTTTTCCGCTAGTCTTCGGTCGACCGTCTTCGGCTCGGTCGGCCTTCCGGGGGAGGGCGCGGGATCAGGCTTGCGGGGCAGCCGCCACGGGGGCGCTGGTTTCTGCGGTTTGTGGAGGAGCCAGATGGGGGTTTTCCGCTAGTCTTCGGTCGACCGTCTTCGGCTCGGTCGGCCTTCCGGGGGAGGGCGCGGGATCAGGCTTGCGGGGCAGCCGCCACGGGGGCGCTGGTTTCTGCGGTTTGTGGAGGAGCCAGATGTGATGGAATGGACGCCCCCTCCCGACAGCCTCACAATTCACCGATGATGGTCGGTTCGTACTTACCGACCATCTGAGGGAGGAGGCATCCAATGGAGACGGCCAACGTCATCGGGATCGATCTGGCAAAGAACACCTTTCAGGTCCACGGCGCGAAGGCCGATGGATCGGTGGCGTACCGCAAGAAGCTGAGCAGGGCGAGGCTTCTGGGGTTTCTCGCCGCCCGGCCGCGCTGTGTGGTGGCGATGGAGGCGTGCGCCAGCGCCCACTACTGGGGCCGTGAGATCACGGCGCTGGGGCACGAGGTGAAGCTGGTTCCGCCGGTCTACGTGAAACCGTTCGTCAAGCGGCACAAGAACGACGCCGCGGACGCGGAGGCGATCACGGAAGCGGCGCAGCGGCCGACCATGCACCTCGTGGAGGTCAAGACGGAAGAGCAGCAAGCGCGGGCGATGCTCTTTCGGACGCGCGACCTGCTGGTGCGCCAGCGCACGCAGCTCATCAACGCACTGCGGGGGCACCTGGCCGAGTTCGGCGTCGTGGCTCCTCAGGGCCCTGCCCGGATCGGACAGTTGGCCGGGGCTCTCGAAGATGGAGACTTCGGCCTGCCGAAAGCCGTCGTCGAACTGGGCGGGCTGCTGCTCGAACGGATCGACGAGCTCGACGAGAGGATCGATGGACTGAGCGTCGAGCTGCGGGACAGCGCTCGGGAAGACGAGGAGGCGGCGCGGCTGATGACGACCCCGGGAATCGGGCCGGTCACCGCGCTGGCCATCCAAGCCTTCGCGCCACCGATGGAGAGCTTCCGGCGCGGGCGCGACTTCTCGGCGTGGCTCGGCCTCGTGCCCAAGCAGCACACGACCGGGGGCAAGCCGAGGCTGGGCAAGATATCGAAGATGGGTCAGCGCGACCTCAGGCGACTGCTGGTCTCGGGGGCGATGGCCGTCATCCAGAGCGCGGTTCGACGTGGCGGTACGGCGGATCCGTGGCTGGCCAGCATGTTGGAGCGCAAGCCCAGAAAGCTGGTCGCGGTGGCCCTCGCCAACAAGACGGCACGCATCGTATGGGCACTCTCGACGAAGAAGGAGGTCTACCGGGTTCACACCGTAGCTGCCGCCGCCTGAACGGAGCGGCCAACCGAAGCAGCTGTCGGGGACGTGGGCAGAACGGACGAAACAGGTATGGGCAAACGGTCAACGAGACGGGATCGGGAAAACCAGGCAAAAACACAAAGCACCAAGCTTGCAGATGTGATTTGGACTCGGTCCGCGTATCTCCATACAGGCCAGCGGCTTATGACAATGCCGCGCGAACAGGCCGGATAGATGACAGCACCTGACCGCCCGCTCGAACCGGTTCTCCAGAACGCTGGCGTCACGGGGGCGTCCATAGATGTTTTTGTTTCACAAAAACTCTGGTCGGGGGATGCCCCCGAACCCCTGTACCGTTCTTGAACGATTTGCTGTAGATCGAAAGGACGTTCAAGCAGCGGACGGCGACCAGGCCGGGAGCAACCGACCGGACCCCAGTGCCATCGAGCACCTTTTTGGGACTTGTGCCCCGGCCCGGAGCCGCGATGGATGCCCAGTGGGGAGTTGCGCCATCGAGCGCCAGTACAGGGACCGGCGGGCATCGCGGCGCAGCCTCGGCTGTTCAATGACACCTTCACACTGGAGGGAGCATGGCAAGACCTGAGGCTTGGTTCGCCGGCGTGGACTGGGCAACGGAGGCGCACCACGTCTTCGTGGTCGGCAGCGACGGCTCGAAGCGGGCGGAACGCATCTTCCGCCATAGTGGCAAGGGGCTCGCCGAGATGGCCGATTGGATCGCCGCCAAGTGCGGAGGAGGCGCGGACATCCCGGTGGCGATCGAAGTCCCGCACGGGCCGGTCGTCGAGAGCCTCTTGGACCGGGGGTTCGCGGTCTACTCGATCAACCCGAAGCAACTCGACCGGTTCCGCGACCGCTTCTCGCCCGCCGGGGCCAAGGACGACAGCCTCGACGCCCGGGTCCTCGCCGACGCGCTGAGGACGGATCTTCGCCACTTCCGGAGGATCGACCCCGTCGACCCGGCCGTCATCGAGTTGAGGGCATGGTCGCGGATCTCCGAGGATCTCACACGGGAGCGCACCCGCCTGTCGAGCCGCGTGCGGGAGCAGCTGTGGCGCTACTATCCGCAGCTCCTCGAAGCGGTTGGAAGCGTCGCCGACGCTTGGTTCCTCGATCTCTGGGCCAAGGTTCCGACGCCCGCGAAGGCCCGACGGGTCCAGCGCCGGACGCTGGAGAGCCTTCTCAAGCGCCACAGGATCCGGCGGATCACCGCAGACCAGCTCTTCGAAATCCTCCGCGCCCCGGCGATCGCCGTCGCGCCCGGAACCACCGAGGCCGCGGTGGCCCACATCCGGAACGCCTCCGAGCGCCTCCGCCTCGTGCATCGCCAACTCGCCGACGCCAAACGGGAGATCGCGCGCCTGATCAACGTCCTGGCCGACGAGGACTCCGGCTCCGACCAAACCGGCGGGCAGCGCGACGTGACGGTCCTCTCCTCCCTGCCCGGAGTCGGTCAGACCGTCCTCGCCACGCTGCTCGCCGAGGCGCCCCAAGCGCTGGCGCGCCGGGACTACAAGGCGTTGCGGTGCATGTGCGGCGTTGCGCCCGTCACGCGGCGATCCGGCAAGTCCCTGCTGGTGGTGCGCCGCAGGTCCGCCCACGCCCGCCTTCGTGACGCAGTCTACCACTGGGCGCGGAGCGCGGTCCAGGTCGATCCCGTCAGCAAGGCCAAGTACGCCGCCCTTCGCGCCCGCGGCCACACCCATGCTCGTGCCTTGCGTTCCGTCGCGGACCGCCTGCTCGGGGTCGCCTGTGCCATGCTCAGAACCCAGACCTGCTACCGGCCTCCACGCCCGGCGGAGGACCGTGCGGCCTGACCTCACCCCTTGGACGCGGGGTTACAGACCCGCTTCAGCAAGCATTGACAACTGGTGGGGAGTCCCGAAACAACCGTCGCACGCCATGTCCATGGGCGCGGAGCGCCGGAGCCGAGTCACACCTGATGGCGCACGCGGGCCACGCGGCCACCGCCAGCCGTCCGCCGTCGCGAGCGGACCTCCACCCGGTTCCGCAATTCGATCATCCGCCGCGAGGATGTCGAGTCCCTCGGCCGGAAGCCCGAACCGGGGGTACTCCTACCCTTCCGGGGGTCGAGTTCGTGCGTTACACGCGATCCTAAGGCCTCGGATTCCGCCAAACCGCCCCCAAAACGCCCAGAATCGCCGCGAGACCGGTCTTCCGGGTGTCGGGGAAGCATGGGCTTGGATGGTCGCCACCGAGTCGGCCAAGGCCCCACGAACGGGCGGATCCTCAAGCTTCGTGCTGGTCACGGCCAAAGCTCCCGGCTGGCGGTCCGTCGAGGATCAAGTCGGCCGGGTCGTCTGCCACGACGGGGCTACGCTCGGCCGTGGCCCCCGCGACGGAGCTCGGGGGTTGGAGCACCTCGCCGCCCGCCGCTCCCGTGGCGGGCCGGAAACGCCGGGGTCAGAGGGGGCGCAACCCCCCGCCAGCCTCCGCAGGGGACTCACGGAGTGTGGCCCCACGGGGTACGCTCTTGTTTCCCATAATCATGCTTACTGGTAGGAATTCCGAATCCGTATGGCCTCCTCCACGATGTGGGAGAGGTTGTCCCGGATCCAGGCGTAGCACTGCTTGCTATCCCATCCCGGCGGATCGTGGAGCGGCACGATTCGGTCGAGAGGCTGATCATACCCGTGTGGGCTCCGGATTGTGAAGCCATCGAACGGGTTCATTCCCGAATGGGACGAATGGCCGTCCCGGTCCCGAAGGGCGTGAATGCGAATCCCTGCCAGCCCCTTCCCTTCCTTCCACGACTGCTCAATCTCGTAGTTGATCCATCGACGCCCGGCAGTGTGGGCCCCAACGAGGACGATCGTGCAGGAACGTCCCTTCATCTGCTGATCGATCCACCTCTTGATCGCGGCGTCCCCGCCCTTCTTCACCTGCTCCCAGTTGTTGTCGGTTGCTGGCCTGTTGCCCTCGACCACGCCGATATTGCGCACGGTCGCCGCCCGCCAGCCGTCATGCGCGTAGTGGAAGCTGTAGAAGACTCTGCGCTTGATCATCCGTCACCCCCGAGGTAAAGCGAAGCGGGCCGCGTCTCTTGGCGGACTGGATCCCGCCAGCAACACCAAGAGCGCCGAGACAAGGACCACGCTCCACCCCTTCATCTTGAACGACGCGGACGCGAGTCGGTTGATGACTCCCTGAATGAACTCAAGGTGCTTCAGCTTGGCGTCCATGGTCACTCCGTGTTTCTGTACTCACCGAGCGGGCCTCACGCCCCCCTTTCGCCCGATGCCATAGCCGAGCCGGAAAACGTCCGGTATGTCCACTCGTCCGTCGCCAAGGCGCCGGAACACGCCCAGCGCCTCCAAGTCGCGCCGGACACCGCGGGGTCCATCGCCAACGCTTCGTGGCGGAAGCTTCACAGTGTCCTCCTGTGCATCCGCTTTCAAATCCTCGATGGTCCGCTGGGACACCCAGATTCCTTCCACATCGGTGAAGCGACACGGTACGACGACCCCCGACAATGGAGCCAGCAGGCTGCCCACCCAAGGGTAGTCCTCCCGCAATTCGCGAACACGGATCTTCGACGCCTCGCGGACACCGCGCTTGATGCTGTCGTAATGGAGGGCGTACTCGTAGCCGGGATGGCGTTCGGCAGTGTTTACCGCAGCGGTTCGGAGAGCCTTGAGGAACGAGCGTGGGCTCACGCTTCCAGAGGTATCGGCCAGGTGATTCGGGATCCAGGTGTAAGGGAATCCTCGCCTCCGGTCGGAGCCCATCCACGGCCCGGTGATTTGGTGAAATCGCTGACGCTGGTATTCCTCATCCGAGCCCAGTAGCGCCGGAACGCCGTAGATGACACGTCCACCGAATTCCACATGGGGCCAATCTCCAGGCGTCAGAAACTCCCGAAGCGTCGCCCCGGCGCGACTATTGGCCAAGTAGTGCCAGAGCATGCCGTAAAGGTCACGGCGTGGCCAGCTTAGCTCGACTGCGTCGGCGAGGATTTTGGAAGCATCGGGAAAATCGGCGATCCTTCCCTCGTCGAATTGATCCGTCCTCAGGAAGACTTTGGCGCGAAGCCTGCGATATGATCGCATATCGAGAGCATGTCGGAGGAGGCCGCGAATCATCCTGAAGGCGTCCCCCCACCTGTCGGCGGCCCGGTCCAATCCGTCGAAAACGACCATTGAGTACGCACTCTCCGCATCCAATGAGTTATCCCGGTCGCGAAACAGACGTACCACTGGGTCTGTGTTGTCCTGTACGTACCGGACGCGTGCTTGCCACGAATCGAGCGCGGCCAGAGGATGGTCCGAGTCCACTAAGCACCGGGCATGAACCGCTCGCCAGATCAGCCGGGGATCCACACCAGCGCCGAGTAGCGTGACCAACTCGAACTGGGTGGGATAGTCGCGGGGAGATTCCAGAACGCCGAATCCAGCCCGAACCACGCTCTGCGACCCAATGGCCGAGATGCTTCCCTCGTCTCCAATCAACCGTCGAACAGCAGGATCCTGCAACGCAGTCCACCAAAACGTCTTGCCCGAACCGCGTATTCCAGTCACCAAGGAGACATTTGGAGCCAGCGCCTTGCGATGCGAAGGCGGCAAGTACACATGCTCGGGACGTATCCGGTCACCGTGGCTGGTTCCCTCCGGCAATTCGGCCAGGGTGATCCGGCGCGTTTCGATGTCAAGCAATCGTCTGGCGGCGTCGGCTGTGGTGGACACTACAACGATTGGCGCGGAGAGTTGGACGTACCCGAAGCGCTGGTCAAAGGAGCGCAGAAAGGACGAGTAGGCCTGTTGAACCGCGGATTCCTCGAACCGTCGGAGATCCGTCCCACCTGCCAGACCGCGGTTCCAGCGGATGACCAGCGGGCTGTGGGCTGCGTCCTGCGAATCCATATCATGCGACACCGCCTCAGGATCGTCGTCGTTCGCCCCGGAGAGGGCGTCGTATAGGCGATCACGGAAGAGATCCCACGCCCTCTCGCGGAAGCGCTCCCAGTAAGGCTCCTCTCCGGTCTCGGGTGTCAGCGCGGACACGATCGACAGCCGGTCCCGCATCCTCGCCGCCAACCCCTGTCTCCTCCAATGATCGAAGAGAATCTCGTAGTCCATCCATGTGCTGGGTGAATCAACGCCGAACAGGAGCACTTCGGCATCGAGGTCGGTGACGGTAGCCGCCGCGATGTCATGCAACCCGCTCCGGCTCTCGATCAGCACGACCGTGGGCCTCAGCGCCTCTTCCAGACCGGTCACAAGACGATTCAGGCGCCTCGGCCACAGCTCAACCGCCGCATCGACGTACACCCGCCCCAACTTGGCAAGGAATTCGCCGGGTTCACGACCGTGCGCGGGCACGATCCAGACGCTGCCGGGCAGGTCGCGCGCCCAAGGGGGAGAACCCGTCATGTCGTCCAGCACGCGGTCCCCTTGGTCGACCAAATCCTCGACGAACCAGTCCGTCACCCCGTAGGTCGGCTGGTTTTCGGGCGGCAACACTGCGGAGGCCAATCCGGGCGACTCCAAGTCGAGGTCCAACACGAGCACGTTGATCGATTTCGCGGCGAGGTGACGGGCCAACACAACCGCAGTGGTACTTCGGCCCACCCCCCCCTTGGCCGAGTAGAGGGTGTAGCGTGCCGGAATGCGATCAGGGCGGTGGTCGCCGACCGTCCACCAGCCACCGCCGACCACGAGACGGTCCACCCAGTAGACGCCGGGAAGGAACTTGCGTCTCGCATCGCGAAGGCCGTTGATCAGCGATTCCGCAAGCCAAAGGACAAGTGCCTGATCGCCAGAGCCGTAGGGACCCAGAGCGTTGCTCAGTTTGCGACCCAAGTCTTCCAGGGCAAGGCGCAGAGGATCGTCTGATTCTGCCTCTTCGGTGGCCGCCAGACGCACCGTGCCGAGGAGATTCCGGACCAGATACACATCGGGCGCATTTTCCGGCAGGGTGAAGCCAGCGAGTGTATCTCGGACCCGAGCGCGTACCGAGTCGAAGGAAAGAAAGGACCCGTTCATAGCGAGTTCTCCGCGGTCTGGACCATTGCGCGGACCTGACGGGCGGCCTTCCGGTGCGACTGAACGCTTTCCTCGCTGGTGTACCCGGTCGTGGCGTAGCGGTCGAGGTGCGACCAGTCCCCGAACGGCGTTCCTTTCGGCAAGAGCCGAAGATAGCGCTGGCCGTCGCGTCCCTCGGCCAGGGTAGCAAACGTGGGCCAGAGTATCTGAACGTGGTGGTGGTATTTCTTTTCCATCAGCCCCCACCTCGTCATCACCGCCTTCAGGCCGCACTCCGCGCTGAAGCCGTAGAGGTGATCGGCGTTCCCAAGCCGGTCAATCTCGAACAGGGTCTCCGCGTCCCGCCAGTGGCGCCGGTGGGCGGCGGGGTAGTCGTCGGGAGGTCGAGTTGCTGCCGGGGTGTCCTTGGTGGTCATGGAAGAAGGGTATTGGTTTGGCGGTGATCGTCAAGGTCGTGGTAAGGCCACCGAGGTGGTGCCTTCCAGATGCTCGAACGCGTCGGGGCCAGCATCCGTTCCTCCTGCGTTTCGTGAGATCTTCCGGCTGTCCCGGAGACCCCGGTGCCGGAGACCCCCTTTCCCACTCGACCCTATGTGCTCGGATCTGATCGACGAACCGCCGCCGGAAGCACTGCGACACCAAGTCTGCCCGAGGTTCGATCGACACCAACACCCAGAGACCAGCGAGAAGCACGATTTGCAAGCCACCACTGGTCGAAACTGTCCGACAGGAGCACCTTCTCTGGAACGCCTGCCGCGCCGACCCATTACGTGAAGGGTGAGGACCAGAGGCCGAACCGGCCCCCTGACCCGAGTATTTCGAGGTGGGGTTCGCCTCTCCTTGAACGTAGCGGGATCTTGAGTGCAGTATTGGAGTCAGGCGAATCAGGTCGGCGAGGGCACTCCCCCCTCCTTCAATCGCCAATTCACCCGGCCCCGAGGGCAGGCTAGCGCTAGCCAGTGACCTCGGTGCCGCAGTTCAGCGTTTCTTTCAGGAGACCGACATGGCACACAGTTCCGATACAGATCAACAGCACCTCCGCCCGGAGTACCTCGCTGGAATGATCAAGACCCTCATCATCGCTCTCGGTGCAGCAGCAAGGCACGCCGGCATTAGCCGCTCGTTCGACGAGGACCTTGAGACGCTGCGACGCATTGCCGAGGAAGAACTGGACGGGCGTGTTCATTTCATCGATTACCACACCGGGAGCCTCCACGCGGCGGAGCAGATTCGAAGAGAGATGTACTAGCACGCCCGAAGCGCTCCGCCTCGACGGTCCAGCATTCCTTCCCGGTGCTGCCACTCGACGGGAGAGCTGTCTCGGCTCCACTTCACGGTCGTACCTCCAGAGTGGGACACTCTACATGCCGGGTAGACGGCGCAACGTGCAACCCTGATTTAGCTTACGCGATCTCTTACCGTGAATCGGTCCTCGGGCGTTCCGCATACTCCCGGGCCACACTCCTGGTGGCTGCAGCGTGGCTGAGAGAAGCTCCGCCCCTTCGGCCTCCGGGACCCACCCGAAGCAGATCGCGGGCAACGGGTCCGGGCCTTTTGGGACGGGCAATGAACCGGCGGGCTGTACAAGTACGGTAATCACCTCACGATCGCAACCGCACCTTGGCTCTACCTACGCCTTCGTCCGCCGCACATTGGTCCGCTTCGAGGGATCCACGGCCTCGGGGAACCCGACAAGGGACTGCTGAAGCGGTTAATCGAGAAGGTGACGGGCTTCTCCCGCGTCCAAGTCACTCGTTTCGTCCGGCGGCACCGCCGCACTGGAAGCATCCGCGATCACCGCCGCAAGCCCCCGGCCAACGCCTTCGGGCGCCGCTACGCGCCCCACCACGCCGCGCAGTCGGCCGAAGTCGACGAACCAATCGGCGGAGGCCACGCGGTCCTCCCCGCAGAACCCGCCCGCCTTGGCGTTCGGCCCGCGTCAAGGAGGGCGGCAAGCGCACGCCGGACGGCCTCTTCGTCCACAGCTTCCAGATGCTGCTCGCCGACCTCCCCGCCCTCCCCCGCAAACGCGTCCAGCCCGCTGCGGAGGGGGCCGTGGCCGCCGATATCCTCACCAGTTCCGACCCCGCCTCCGGGCCGGAACCGTTTTGCCTCCTCGGCGTCCGTCCATGAACCGTACCCATTGGCGTACCCTTCCGAATCCCGCCTATGTCATGCCCCTGCAAGCAGTTGGTTGCAGTCTTTTCCAATACGGAGATGAGCCTGAACCGGGGGAGGCGCGAGAGGTGAGGCCGGAGCCCGGAGCAGGTGGCAGTTGATGGGGTTTGATTATCTCCCTGAACGTTGGAGAGAGGCAACCGGCGAGCCGGAGGATGGCCGGGAAGCAGGAGGGTCTCCGGCGAGCCAGCGGTCGGCGCGAGTCGGATCACGCGGCGGAGTTGCCGGCTTGGCCGATGGTGCGGAAGAGTTCGTCGCGGGCGCGGCGGACGGCTTGGGCGGCGGCGAGGTCGGTGGTTGCGGCGGCGAGTTGGTCGAGGGCGCCGAGGGTGACGCCGGGCCGGAGGAAGGCTTCGGCGCCGGGCAGGGCCTTGAAGCGCTCGTGGGGCGTGGTCACGTCCTGTTGCCGGTAGCGCCGCCTGACTCGGCCGCTGGGGCTGGTGACTTCGGTGGGGAAGAGGCAGGGCCGGTGGAAGTTGAGGAACGGGCAGAGGTGGTCGTGGAGGAAGGCGTTGACCCGGGGGACGAGGGCGTGGGGGACGTGGACGTGGCCGAGCCACTTGCGGACGACGCTGCCGTTCTTGGTCTCGACCAGCGCGTTGTCGTTGGGGTGGCGGGGCCGGGACTTGGTGAAGACGCCGATGTGGAGCTGGTTGAGCAGCGCGGCCACGCGGCCGTTGACGTATTCGCTGCCGTTGTCGGCGTGGAAGGCGTGGATGGCGAAGGGGAAGGCGGACAGCAGGGCTTCGAGGCGCGGGACGAGGAAGTGGTGGGTGATGCGCGGCACGGCTCCAAGGTGTTGGAACTGCGTGACTTCGTCGACCACGTTGATGAGGTAGATGCCCTTGCGCCTCTCGCGGTCGCCGAGGTGGACGGTGTCGACGCGGAGATGGCCGGGCCTGCCGTCCGGCCGCGGCTTGCGGCGGACCCCGATGGGGACCGGGGTGGGCCGGGTCTTGCGGAAGGTGAGGCGGCCGGTCCGGTACGCACGGGTCTTGCGGAGGTTGTAGATGTGGCCGTTGGAGATCGAGGCGAGGCGCGCGAAGCGTTCGTCGCCGTAGACCTCGTGCATGCGTTGCAGGACCACCTTGGTGGCGGGTCCGGAGGGCTGGCCGAAGGCTTCGTCGACCTCGGCGAGCAGCGCGGCGTCGTGGGGCGTGTAGCGGCGCTGGAAGGCGTTGGCCGGGGGCTTGCGGCGGTGATCGCGGATGCTCCCGGTCCGGCGGTGCTGTCGGACGAGGCGGGTGACCTGGGCGCGGGAGAAGCCCGTCACCTTCTCGATGAACCGCTTCACCAGTCCCTTGTCCGGTCGCCCGAGGCCGTGGTACTCGAAGCGGACCAGCGTGCGGCGCACGAAGGCGTAGGCCGAGGTGCGGTCGGCGAGCTCGAAGTCCGCCGGTTCATTGCCGTCCAGGAAGGCCCGGACCTGTTCGAGGGTGCGAAGTCGTTCGGTGCGAAGTGTCACGATCATCCTCCAATGATCTCTTCGCCCCGGCCTTCAGGCTCACTTCCCGCTGGAAACCGGCCCCGCGTTCGGGCTCACTTGCCGTTGGACAAGACTGTTGCTTTCGGGCTGCGGAAGTTCGGGTTAGCTTACGATTGGCCACTGAGCACACCGAGGGTCGGTGTCGTCGATTCAGTTTGGGTGGGCGAGACATCCTTACCGCCGCCGCGTGGTCACAACAGCCGCAACACGGGAACAGTATGAGCCGAAGAGAGCCTCAGGTAGGTGGCGCGGACCCCTGTCCGGCTCGATACGTCAGAGGCCGGGTCACGAGCCCAGGCCTGCAAGAGGTATTGAATATGCTACCTCGTTGTTGTATGTACTGCTGCGGGTCAGTCGACTGGCCAGATGCGGATTCGACAGCTTGGGATCCGATGGGCATTGGTACGGCAGATGGTACGGCGAGTGAGACCAGCCTGGCCGAAGCGCTGGAGGAACAAATCGGGTATCGACCGACCCCCTGTGGCGACTGTGAGGGCAGGCCAGTGTGCTTGGACTGCGCAGTTCCCAATGCCGTGCGCGAGTTGCTGCGGGGAGGACTTTCTCCGGCTGATCATCGATCATTCATGCATAGCCGGGACTGGTTTTACCAGCCACGGGCAGGGGGATTCTACTCAATGTACAGAACCGACCTTCCCGACCAACTACAGACCGTGATTCGTGGTTTGGGAGATTTCAAGAGCCTCGCCCTTCGGAGGCAAGCTGCGGGCTAACCAGTTGGGCTTGGGATCAGTATTCCTCTTCTTTTCCTTGACTGCATGGGCCGAGGTGTGGGGATGGTCGTCCGAATCGTTACCAGGGGGGGATCCCGGCTGGATTTCGGGAGCCTTCGTACTTACGATTGTCGGAGTAAGCTACCTCGTCTTGGGTTTGCGGCAATGGAAGAAGGTGAGGTCCGAGGAAGGCGACCTGCCGAAGCGTTAGAAGTGCAGTCCATGTGAGGATCCAGCGGTTCACCGAGTCGGTTGGCCCAGCCCACCCGAGGCCGAGCCGGTTCTGAGGGTATGTTATCTATCTACCCAGCTGGTCCGAGCGTCAATGCTCTATTCGTTTTCCCAAGACCTCGTGGTTGCGTGGGCATCCCTTCGCCGCCCCCGCATTGTTTCAGTCACACTTCTGAGCCCGTCGAGCCGCTCGGTTCCCGCCAGTGCCTCGCGGTCCCTGTCGTAATGGAGGAACCACGGCAACCCGGCCTTGGCGTATTCGTGTGGCGTAGGTGGTTGGGTCGGCGGACGCTCCCCGGTGATCGCCATCCATTGCCTTGAATTTGCCAGCGTCACGAAGCACCGGGCACCGCGTTGCTGGTCCCAAGCGTCCAGTCCGAAGCCGTCCCGGTAGATCTGCTGGGCCATGCGTCCCCCCGGAGCGACGCCCATCAGGTCGGAAGGGAAAAGCTCCAGACCCTCGCGAACACGAATCCCCTGTCTCGGCTTGGGCAGCTCCTCATGGACTTCCCGCCTCATCGGGTAGACCGCCAGTTGCAGGCCGCCATGCTCCGCTTCGCCCGTCAGCTGCTCTTCCGCGCTGTAGCCCTCGCCGAGCGGCATCGCCACGAACTGCCGGATGGCTCCCTTCTCAACGCAGTAGCCGTCCAGCCACGGCTGTCCGGGGACGACCAGATAGTTCTGAGGATCCCGAGTCAGACCTTCCTCCCACGGCTCTCCGCCAACCGCGCAGACCTTCCCGGTGGCGATCTTGATCGCACAGGGGTACGCATTGGGACCGAGCCCACCGAGAAAGCTGATCCACACCGCTTCGGCCTGATGCATCGGCATCACCACGCCCCCGCGACGTACGCTGTCTTCCGGGAGACGCTCCGCGAAGTCGTCGATGTGACGGAGCGGAAAACGTCCGAGTCCGGGGGGCAGGGGATAGGTCCGGCCGTCGTCCGGGATGCGCAACGTGCGCTGAAACTCGATCCGGCAACCGGCGTCTCGATGGACACTTGGGAATCTGAAGGCCAGTCCGTCGAGCTCGATGGTGATCATGCCGATCTCGTTTCCGAGGGCCACGTCACCACTCGCCGTCCCGCACCACGCGCACGACTCGGAAGATCGCCTCGTCGGGTGCGTCACGAAGCCGCCGGATCAGATCCGCAAACAGTTTCGGCCTCTTGCGGATGATCGCCTGCAACTCGCTCGATACCTTGCCCGCCATGGCGAGGAAGACATCCGGGTCCTCGCCCAGCTCCCGGGCCAGCCGAACGGTGGTCGCCTCCGATGGGGGTGCGGCCACACCGCGCTCGATCTTGCTCAGGTAGGCTGGTTCGACGCCGACGCGCTGGGCGACCTGGCGCAACGAGTAGCGGCGGTCGTGCTGGCGCAGGTTCTCGCGCAGTTGGCGCGTTCTGGTTCCGAAGCGGGTCATTGAATTCGGGGGCTGATGTTGTGTGTCATACACGATACACATATCTTTACGAGGCGTCAACAGCGCCGGACCCTTCACCCATCCGACCACGGCACTCACAAGCCACGATGAACCACTGGCCCCTCTGGCGGCAACGCCTCCGTCTCGCCCGCACCCTCTTCGTTCACCGCTGGCACGCGGCGCAGACCGTGGGCGAGTGGTTCGGCAACGAGTCGGTGGGGGAGCGCTTCGAGCACATCAACCACGTCCGGTCGCTGGCGCAGTACGTCTGGCGCTGTGGGGGGTTCCGCGAGGACGCCGAAGGGACCGGCCGGGTCGCCCTGCCGGAGGCTGCCCGCAGCTTACAGGCCATCGTGAAGCCAGTCGCCGCCAAGGGACCTGACCACTTCGAGCGGGCCGTCCGGTATGCGGCGCGGTTCGGAAGCGATGCAACAACTGCGTTCGCGGGCCGCGGGGAGCCGGATCTAGCTGCCCTGCTGGGCTACGCCGCCGAGCACGCGGACATTCGGACGTTCGCCACGGAGTTGACCGACCTGCACCGGGCCATGCTGCGCTACTACGTGCAGATGCGCTACCTGACGTCGGCGGAGGCCGAGACCTTCAGGCGCGGACGGATTCCGTTGCTGACCCCACTGAGAGCGACTCGGCGTCACCCGGCCGAGGAGGGCGATGGCCTCCTCTACCAGGGTCCGCTGCCCGGCGACTTATCCGGTGCGCTGCTGAACACCTTCGCCCGCAACATCCATCATGCCCTCGCCTGCCGGTCTCGCACCGAACTGTTTCAGACTCTGTCGGCCCACGCCCAAGGGAACACGGTCGCCACCGAAGCGCGCGGACGCCGAGTGGGACCGGCCTTCACCGTTGGAGTCCTCTTGGAACGGCGGCGCACGCGTTTCGTGGTCCATGACCACGCGCTCGCGTCCATGCTGGCGAGCATTCACGAGCCGCCGATGCACCCGGTGATCCAGTGGCTGGCCGTGTTCAAGACGGCGGTATCGACGATGATCACCGCGATGCCCGTGTTCATCGTCAAGAACTTCTTCCGGGACACGCTCGCGGGGTTTGTGGCGGGCCGGTATCCGCAGGTGCCCTTCGGCGGCACGCTTGCCGGGGGAGCCCAGGCCGTTCGCGACCTCACGACCGGGCGCTCCGAACCGATGCAGGAGTACCTATTGCAGGGTGGCTTCTACTCGGGGCTCGTGGAGTCCGAGACGCACCTGGCCGACATCCGGGGCGAGGGCGGGAGGGTGCGGAAGGGACTCGCGGCGAGGAGGACGTGGTCGCGGCTGGTCTACGCGCTTACGCGACCGGCGTGGATCGCGGAAGCCGGAACCCGGGTCAACCAGTTCGAGCGCGCTTGCCGCGCCGGTGCCACCAAGTATGCCGCGGCCCGCGCGGCGCGAATGGTCTCGTCCGACTTCGCGAACATCGGCTCATCGCGAGGCTGGCGGATGTATGTGCACACCGTCCCGTTCCTGAACGCCGCGATCCAAGGGCTCGACCAACTGTACCAGATCTTCCGCAAGCCCCGCAGAGGCGACCCGGCGGCACCGCCGCGCACCGCCGAGCAGCGTGCCCACATTCGCAAGGTCATCTGGTCGGGCACCTGCCTGGCCACGCTATCATGCGTCGCCTGGGCGTTCAACGGATCCACCCGAGCGCGGGAACTGGCTTATCAGGGAGAGACCGACTACGACAAGGCGTCCTGGGTGACGCTCTACGATGTCGCCGGAGACGCCGACCTTCGGATCCCCGTCCCATTTCAGATCGGGGCGGCGTTCATCAAGCTCCCCGAAGTTGCCTTGGACCTCGTCGCCGGAAGGGAAACGCTGGCGGGGCCGAAGTTCGTATGGTCGCTGGTTCACGGGAACCTCGCCGTCGGATGGATCCCGGCCGTCGCCCAGCCGATCGTCGAGATTCGGACCAACCGGAACTTCTTCGGGGACGAGATCATCCCCCCCTACATGGCGAACTGGCCCGCGGAACGCCAGTACTTCGACCGGTCCACTCCCCTGCCGTATCGCGGCGTGGGCGCGGTGCTCAACGTCTCCCCGCTGCATGTCCAGACCATCGTGAGGGGCTGGACGGGGCATCTCGGCAACGCCGTGGTTGTCGCGGTGGACGAGGCGATGTGGAACGAGCGGGAAAACGGGCCGAAGCCCTTTCCCAAGACCGCCCGGCTTCTTACGGGGGTGTACAGCTTGCAGCCTCCCCGACCGCGCACCTACACCCGGTTCGGAAACGAGTTCTACGCCATTTCCGACTGGGCGGAGGGGTATGCCCGCTCAGGCGCGTGTTCCGGATTGGGAAACGCGAGGCAGGTCCCTGCGGTCTGCCGCGCCCGCACGCTGGCCGGGCGCACCGCGCGGGACGCTTCCGAGCTTCGCCGTCAGGGTGACGACGTTCGCACCGACCGCGGCAAGAGGCGCCCCGCCAAGGAGCGTGAACTGGAGGCCCTCTACGCCCAGATCGACGGGATGTTCCGGCTAGCGTTGCCGGAGCTGCGCGAACTCCGAGGACTCGGGTTCGAAATCGTGGAGACAGCGGAGCAGGTCAACTGGCCCACGGGTATCCGCCGGGCACGGATCCAGCGGGAAAGACCCGCTCGGACCCACCGGGAACGACCGACACGACCTACCCGGAGGCGGAGGTGATTTTCCACCAATCTTGCTTGCTTGGGCTCGCCATGGGTACGATGCCCAGATGAACAGTTGTCTTTCGCGACTCGCTTTCTCGGAATGGTCACCGTCTTGTCGTGCCGGGGGGTCTTCCGCGCCTCCGGGAGTGGAGCGGAAATGAGCCGCCCGGACGTAGATCCCTACGAAATCCTCGGCTTGGAGCACGGAGCGTCTCGAGACGAGATCCGGACGGCGTACCGGCGCCTTGCCAAGAAACACCACCCCGACAAGAACCCCGGGGATCGGGCGTCGGAGTGGATCTTCAAGGATGTGAACCGAGCATACGAGCAGCTTCGCGAGGTTGGCGCTCCGGATCGCGACGGAGCTGTCAGGCCCCCCAGAAGTAGCCGTCAAGATGGCTTCGAAAGCCCGCACGGTGGGCCACAGCCGCGGACGAGACCAGAACAACCGCGAGAAAACGCGCACCGTCGGCGGAGTAGTTGGGCGGAGCCAAGGCGCTCGAACTGGGAGGCGATCATGGCGCATCGCCGGTCAGAGGGTGGGCGCCGCAGGCGGGATCCGAATCAGAAGGGTCCGAGGGCTGCGTGGCAGGATCCCAAGGAGTGGGGAAAGACTGCGGCCATGATAGCTGTCTTCATGATCGTCGGTGCGTTTCTCAATGACGCAGGAAGGGATTTGCCGGAACCAAACCCATTGCTGCAATCATTACCGGACAGCGTAGACTGGGAAAACTACGAGCGGTCGCGGACACAGATCGAGCGTGTCGACGATCCGTTCGCCAAGGCCAGGGCCGAATACCGGGAACTGATCGCGCAACGCGAATTCGACGCCTTGCCGGAGCCGATCCAGCGGCTGCGCCGGTTGCAGGAGCAGGAGGAGGCCCGGCGCCTGAGGGGCGCGAGGGATTCTCTCGCCGTGAGTGAGCGCGAACGCGAACAGGCCAAGGGCGGAAGATCCGGCATCATGGATGTTCGGTCGGAAGCGCTGCCCGGCACGTTCGTTCCGAGTCTTGGGGACCCGGTCGACTCGGTGGCTACTGCCGCCGACCCGGCTTTCTTCGGTCGAGACTCCCACGAGGCCGATGTGGCGCGAGTGCAAGGAACTCCGACGGAGATCCAACGGTACTCCGCACTCGGATATGAGGTCTGGCACTACGGCTGGAACACGGTGACCATCTCGACCTTTACGCGACGGGTCACGGAGTGGCGGAACACCGACGGTACTCTGAAGGTTCGGATGATTCCCGGGCCGAACATTTCCGGTTCCGAGTTCTTCACACGAGGCTCACATGCGGACGACATGGTGCGAATTCAAGGAACCCCGGCGGAGATCCAACGGTACTCCGCATTAGGATATGAGGTCTGGCACTACGGCTGGAACACGGTGACCATCTCGACCGTTACGCAACGGGTCACGGAGTGGCGCAATTCGGATGGTGCGCTCAAGGTGCGCTTGATACCGGGGACGAACGCCTCCCGACTCTGATGACTACTCCGAACGCCAATCGCCTGAAGATGGGAGTGGGAATCCTCGGAATCTGGGCACTCTACATTGCTCCCAGTACCCTTTTGGGAATGGTGTTCGGTATGCCGTGGTGGCTGGCCGCATTGGCCGGACTGATCTTGGGTGAATGGGCCGGGGTCGTCATATTCATTTGCGGACTCTGGCTTTTCGGTATCGAAAGCTGGTGGGTCTTGTTCCTCGGCGGGGCCGTTGGCGGGGCCATTTGGAGCGTAGTGTTGGACTTATGGTTCTTGATGGTCGTTCGGACTGCCTCCCTCACGCTTTTGGATGCCGCAACTAAGCTGCCCGCGCGAGTACGGCGGAAGATCCGGATCGGTCCACCTGAACCCGACAGCGAGAGCCAGGCAAGCGGACCTCTCCCCCAAGATCACTCCCACAGAGAAGCTGAAGCTGTCACTACCCGTCTCTGGTGCGTAGCTTGCGACATCGATGTGCTCGAAGACTTCTTCGCTGCACAGCACAATCCGGACTTCTCATGCTCTGCCTGCGGGAAAACGTTCGACTACATTGAAGTCCTCGAAGCGGTTGGCTATCGTGAGCAGCAGGCATTTGCCAGTCACATCGGGGAAGGCCAGGGCGTAGACGATACGCGCGAATTCCGCGTCGAGGGTCTGAAAGTCGTCGTAGAGATTGATCGGTAGGCCATTCGAGAATCTCGGTCCTAATCGGGATCGGTCAGCGTGATCCCGCAAGCGCTTATCCGCTCTCGCGCGTGTTTCCGTTTCGTGTACGCCTGTGGGAGACCCTTCGGCGACCAAGCGGCGCGAGGGCCGTGGGAATCCCGCCATTCAACTCCGATTTCCCCGCTTTCGGGGCACGGTCCAGCAAGGTCCAGTACAAAGGCAGGAAACGCAGATCGTGCAGCCCTGTAAGTAGTTAGACGATTCCCTGCCGTGATTCGGACCTCAGTTGCTCCGCCCGTCCGGCAACACAAACGGCCTCACCACCCGATCGAACTCCTGGTGCAAATCGCCACCGAGGACACCCACGCTCAGCGCGGGCACGGCCTCGATCTCCACCGGCGCCCCCGGCACTGCGGGTGCGGTGGAGCCCGTGTCCGACCGAGGGTCACAGCCGGCCAGCGCGACCACCGCACCGGCGGCGCACAAACGCGCACCCCGCTTCACTGGGCCTCTTCGCCGCTTCCCACCCTGTCCCCTCGCAGGAAGACCTCGATGCTGTGCACGCGATCCTCGACCCGCCCGATACGGGCCTCCACACGGTCGATGCGGGCGGTCAGTCGCTCCTCCACCCCGTCGATGCGTACCTCCACGCGGTCGATTCGGCCAGCCAGCCGATCCTCCACGCGACCGATCTGTCCCGACAGGAGCACGGCGACGACGACCAGGCTGACGATCACCGCGATCACCTGGCCGTTCTCCCTGAACAGCTTCATGGCACTTCCTCCTTCCCGAGTTCGATAATGCCGACGCGAGCGCCCGGACGGCAAGGAATGTTTAGTATTGGGCGTGCCCAAATCGACAATGCTACCCAGCAGACCGGACCCGAAGGAGGCCGACGGCGCCATGCCAACCAGTTCCCGCCGCACCCATCTGCCGGTATTCGCGCTCATCTCCGCCGCGGTGCTTGCCGGCTGTCGCGGAGACGGCACCCAGGCGCAGCCGGACAGCGCCGAGACGACTCCTGCCAACTCATCCGCCGCCGGAGCCGGTGCCTCCTCCGAGCGCATGGCCCAGGCAGCCCGCGAGTTCCTCGACGCCCTTTCACCCCAACAACGGGCCGACGCCGAATTCCCCTTCGATGCCGACTCGGAGCGCACGCGCTGGAGCAACCTGCCGGCGAGCATGGTGGAACGCGCGGGGGTCAGGTTCGGTGATCTCACCGACGGACAGAGGCGCGGGTTCCACGACCTGCTGCGCGCGTCGACAAGCAGCCAGGGGTATCAGAAGATCGTGGGCGTGATTCGTTTGGATGAGGTGTTGCACGAGGACGCGTCCGCGGCCGTCGCGCGTGGTGAGCGACGCCTGCCGGCGAGCCTGCTGGAGAGCTGGACATCCGCGAACTACTGGATCTCGTTCTTTGGCCAGCCCGGCGATCCGGCCTGGGGATGGCTCGTCAACGGTCATCACCTGGCGGCCAGCTTCACGGTCGCGGGCGACCGGGTGGCGTTCACGCCGCTGTTCCTGGGGGCCGAACCGCACGAGATCGAGAGTGGGCTGGAAGCGGGCTGGCGAGTGCTCGCCAACGAGGGTGAGCGGGGCTGGCAGCTGCTGCAGGCGCTCGACGACAGGCAACGGTCGATCGCGGTCCTGGGCGGTGAGATCCCGGGCGACGTGCTCACCGGTCCCGGGCGCAAGGGAAGCCTGACCGAGTTTTCAGGACTTGCCGCTTCCGCGCTTGACGAGGCCCAGCGCATGCTCTTGTGGCAACTCGTCGAGGAGTATGCGGCGAACGCGGACCACGGAGCGGCCGATGCGCAGCTGGCGAAGGTCCGCGCGGACGGGCTGGACGCCCTGCACTTCGCCTGGATCGGACCGGGGGATGACCCGTCAGCGCGCTACTACTACCGGGTGCATGGCCCCTCCCTGCTCATCGAGTACATCGTCGAGGAGGGCGTCGGCGGGGACGCAGCCAACCACGTGCACAGCATCATGCGGGACCCCGGCAACGACTACGGCGAAGACTGGCTGGGCAAGCACTACGAGGAGCATCACCAGCGGCGCTAGCCCGCGGGCGTGCCAGACTAGCAGCTCACGCAGCGATGGTTGTTCTTCGCGCCCAGGCGTTCCAGTAGCGCCACGGTCTCGACGAACGGCTGGATCCGCTGCACCGGCCCGTTGGCCATATCCACCGTGGTGCGGCCGTTGCGAGCCACGGTCGTGACATCCGCGCCCCGTTCCACGAGGTAAAGGATCATCTCGTTGTCCCCGCGGGCGGCGGCGTGGTGCACCGGCGTGTACCCATTCAGGTCGCGGGCGTTGACGTCGGCGCCGAGCTCTTCGACCAGAAACCGCATGGTGGGCATCCAGCCGTCCGGGGCGTGGCGGTGCGAGTTGCCGGCGAAGCCCTGGCCGTAGCCGACCCCGGCCGCCGCGTGGATGGGGTAGACCGCGGGGCCACCGATGGGGACGGGGGGCAGCCCGGAATGATCGGTGTCGTTCCGCGGCCCGAAGCTGCGCTGCGGAACCTTGGTGGTGGGGAGGCCGGGGTCCGCGCCGTACTCCAGGAGCAGCTTCATCGCGGGTACGTCGGTCGCGTGCGTGGCGCGCCAGAAGGGAGTCGCGCCGGTGCGGTCGACGCCGAGCAGGTCCCGGTTGTAGGTGGTGAACCAGAGGGTGCGTTCCAGACGGGCATTGACGTCAGCGCCGGCTTCAAGAAGGGCGCGCATCAGTTCCAGGTAGCCCGTCTCCTGTTGCTCGTGCTCGAGCGGCTGCGGGTGCCGGGCCTTGGGTGCCCAGTGGATGTTGAGGACGGCGTAGAGCGGCGTCGCGCCGGCGTCGCTGGCCAGGTTGGGGTCGGCACCCATGTGCAGGAGTTCGGCCACGAGATCGAAGTAGCCGTTTATCGCCGCCATGAGCATCGGCGTGGTGCCGTCAGCCGCTGTGGGAAGGTCGATGTCGACGCCCCCGTTCAGCAGCGCCATGACCGTCGCCGTGTGGCCCTCGCGCGCCGCGAGGTGAATCGCGGACAGGCCGCCGTGCTTGCCGACCAGGTCCGCGTAGTTCAGCGGAATGGGCTCGCCGGTCTGGCGGCGCGCTTCGAGCGCCTCCTGAGCGGCTTGCCTGGCCTGCTCCTCCCGCGACGTGACCGGGGCGGCTGAAGACTGCAGCTGGCGGCCCGCGACACCCGATTCGACCGGGTAGCTCTGCGCATCCGTGCCCCCGCGCATCGCGGCGACCTCCGTCCGCCGCCGCCGCTCCGAGGCGCGATCCATGATGTCGCGCTCGACGAGGTCCATCACGCGCGCGGTGATCGTCGCATCGGCCCCGGCTTCGAGCAGCTTCGTCACAGCCTTCGTGCGGCCCAGCGCGGCCGCAAACATGAGGGGGGTCTGCCCCCACTCGGGCTCCATGGCGTCGACGGCCGCGCCGTGGTCGAGCAGCGTCGTGACGGCGCGCACATCCCCGGCGGCGGCGGCGAAGTGCAGCGGTGTGGCCCCCGTCTCGGTCACCACCGCCACGTCGGCATCCGCCGCGGTCAGGATCGCGACGATCTCGCCGTGGCCCTCCTTGCCGGCGACGTGCAGGGGCGTATGGGCGCCCAGGCGGGTGGCCGCGTCCAGATTGCCGCCGGCGGCGATCAGGAGCCCGGCAATCTCCGCGTTGCCGTTCAGCGCCGCCCAGTGGAGGCCGGTCATGCCGTCCCCGCGCGGGACGTTGACGTCGGCACCGTCGGCAAGCAGGGCCCGCACGGCCACCACGTCGTTTCGCATGGCCGCGTCGGCCACGGGAGAGATGGACGCCGCGTGCGGGGCGGATTCGGCAGGCATCTGCGCCGAAGCGGCGGTCGGGAGCACGGCGTCGGGCAAGGCAAGGAGCCATACGATCAAGGCTCCCAGCAGCAGCGGCGCGAGCCTTCCCGCAGGCGCCGCCGGGACCGGCTGTCCGCAGGCACGGGAGGCGGACTCCACCGCACGCGAGACGCCGGGCCTTGTCCAACCGCGGAATCCCGCCATGCCGATCCTCATGCCGTCCTCCTCACACCGCCAGCGGGAATGCGCCCGTGCTGTTGCCGAAGCTCTCCACGTCGTCCATGCCCAGCTTGTGTATGAGGCTGAGCATGACGTCGGCCATCGGCGTTCCGGGTGCCGCGCGCAGGTGAAGGTCCCCGTCCATGCGGCCGTTGGCCCCGCCGACCACGAAGAGCGGGCAGCGCTTGTGATTGTGCACATTGGAGTCGCCCATCGGCGAGCCGTAGAGCACCATCGTCTTGTCCAGCAGGCTGGCGTCCCCCTCCTGGATGCTCGCGAGCCGGTCCAGGAAGTAGGGGACCAGTCCCACGTGGTACCGGTTGATCTCGGCGAACTCGAGCACGTTGTCGGGGCGTCCGCCGTGATGCGACGACGGGTGGAACCCCTTCTCCACGCCGCTCTCGGGGTAGACCCGGCTGGAGGCGTCGCGGCCCATCTTGAACGAGAAGATGCCGGTCACGTCCGCCTGGAACGCGAGCGCTTGCAGATCGAACATCAGCTTGACGTGCTCGTCGAAGGAGTCTGGCACTCCGGCGGGCGCACCGGGAAGCTCGCGCTGTTCCCCGCTCTCGTTGCGCGCCACCACACGGGCGATCCGCCGTTCGAGTTCACGGATGTCGCTCAGATAGCGGTCCACCCGGCGTCCGTCGACCGGATCGAGCTCCCGTTTCAGCGCATTCACCTCGCCGACGATGAAGTCGAGAATGCTGGCGCTGGCCCTGCGCCGGGCCGCCCGGGCCTCGGGGCTGCCGCCGGCTCCGAAGAGCTGGTCGAAGGCAACCCGTGGATCGCGGACCATGGGCAGCGGCTGGTCGGGCGCCGCCCAGGAGATGGTGTCGGTGTAGACGCAGGCGTACCCGTAGGCGCACCCCCCGGCCTGGTCGACGTTCTCGATGCAAAGCTGCATGGACGGGATGGGGGTGTCCTGCCCGAAACGCTGGGCGTACAACTGGTCGAGCGAGGTGCCGACCCAGACGTCCGAACTCTCGGTCTGCTTGGGGTGGGACTGCGTGAGGAAGGTCGCGCTGGAGCGGAAGTGGTCGCCGCCGATCTCCTTGGGCTTCCTTGCCTCCGCACCCTCGACATCGGTGTCGCTGACGATCGTGAGGTAGTCCCGGTAGGGTTCCAGCGCACTCAGCACGCTGGGCCCGAAGTCGAAGCCGCGGCCCGTCTCCGGGGGAGACCAGAGGTGCTGCGTCGCTCCCCACGCGTTGCTGCCCGCCGAGCCGTGCACCATTTCGATCGCGACGAGACGGGTGCGGTCGAGCGCGGTGCGCGCCCGAGTGACCGACCACCGCTCCCGGGCCGGTGCCATGGCGTCCAGGAACGGGAGCGCGACGCTTGCGCCGAGGCCGCGCAGGAACGTCCGGCGTGGCAGGTGCCGCCCGGTGATCAGATGCATCCTGGTCAGCCTCCGTTTCCGTTCGGCGCCTCGCCGTCGACCATCACGGGCGCGGCCTTCAGGAGGAACGCGTCGCTGGTCGCCACCCCGACGATGAACGCGGATACCCGGTAGTCTTCCTCGGCCGCGGCCCGGGTGATCCGGCGCACGGCCGGCATGTCATAATACTCCAGACGACGCCCGAGCGCATATGCCATGAGGTTCTCGGTGAACGTACGCACCAGCGGCTCGGGCCGCTTCAGCAGCGCCGCGCGCAACTCCGAGGGCGTCGCAATGGGCGTGCCGTCGTAGAAGTCGCTGGCCGCGTCGATCGGAACGCCCTGATCCCGGATGCGCCACGCGCCGGTCACGTCGAAGTTCTCGAGCGCCAGACCGATGGGGTCGATCATGCGGTGGCAGGAGTTGCACGTCGGGTTGGCGGCGTGCATTTCGAGCCGCTCGCGCACCGTGAGGAAGCGGCCGTCCCCCACGGCCTCCTCTTCCAGTTCGGGCACGTCGGGCGGGGGTGGTGGCGGCGGCGTCCCCAGGAACACTTCCATCACCCACTTGCCCCTCAGCACCGGCGACGTGCGGCCCGCGTGCGAGGTGAGCGTGAGGATGCTGCCGTGACCCAGCAGGCCCCGCCGCTCGTTGTTCAGATAGCGGACACGCCGGAAGCGGTCGCCAGCGATATCGGGGATGCCGTAGTGCCGCGCCAGCCGTTCGTTCACGAAGGTGTAGTCGGCCCTGTACAGGTCCATGACCGACGCGTCTTGGCGGATCAGGTTGTCGAAGAAGGTCTCGGTCTCCTCCAGCATCGCGCGCTTGAGCGGCTCGTCGAAGTCCGGGTTTACGCGCGGGTCGGGCTGGATCTTATCCAGGTCCTGGAGGCGCAGCCACTGTCCGGCAAAGCGCGTGGAGAGCGCGGCGGAACGGGGGTCGCGCAGCATCCGCTGCACCTGGCCTTCCAGCACGGCCGGGTCCGACAGCCGGCGCTCGCGCGCCACCGCCATCAGCTCGTCGTCGGGGCCGGATCCCCACAGGAAGAAGGAGAGGCGCGCGGCCAGATCGTGGTCGCCGACGGGGTACGCTCCCGCCGGCCCCTCGCCCGTCCCGCCAGCCAGCCCACCCGCCGCTGTCGGCTCCTCGATGCGGAAGATGAAGTGCGGGCTGGCGAGGATCCCTTCCAGCGCCATGCGCACCCCGCCCTCGAAGCCCTCGACCTCGGCGCCGGCGTCGTAGAGTCCCATCAGCGCGGCCATGTTCGCCTCGGTCAACGGACGCCGGTACGCGCGGGTGCCCAGGCTGGCGACGATCTCGCGCGCACAGCCTCGCCCCTCGGCTGCGGCCGCTTCCGGGTCGGTCCCGGTCGCGGGCCGGCAGGTAAACACCGTCCGGCGGCTCGGCGTGTCCGATACGCCCTGTGGATCGTACGGCCCGCCGATCGCCAGGTCCCGCAGGTGCGGGAGTACGGTGAAGCCGTAGCTGCCGGCGATACTGGTGCTGGCCAGCGACCAGTCGTGCGGCGAAATCAGATCCTGGAGCGGCCCTTCGGAGCGCCGTATGAACGCCGCCGACACCTGACGCGGGCCCGCGCGCACGAAAACGCGCTCGGAACGGATGTTCACACCGTCCGGATCCGAGGTGTGCATCCAGCGGTTGACCTCCAGCACCGCCACCGGTTCACCGTCGACGGAGATCTCCACCAGCTCCGGCTCGCCGTCCCCGGTGTGCAGCGCGTTGCGGCCGTTGCCGACGAGCGCTCCCGTGGTCTCGTGGTGGAACGACACGCGGAAGCCGTAGTAGCCATCGGCGGGGAAGTTGTGCAGGACCGACACGCCACCCCGCGTGCCGTACGGCGCGCCTTCCACCCGCTCGCTCTGGGAGTCCCAGCGAGAAACCCGGTACGTCGACTCGCTCGGCGTAATGTGGAGGTCGCCGATCGCCAGCCGGCTGATCTCCGCGGCGGCGCGCAGGTAGCCGTCGGTCAGCGTCGCCGACAGGAGCTGCGCGTCGGCGATGTTGTCGAAGTTCGCGCTCTTGGTGTCGAGCGGAAGGTAGGCGCCCGCGTCGATCTGCAGGTCGAGGAGGTCGCGGATCGAGGCCTGGTACTCCGCCCGGTTCAGGCGCTGGAAGGTGCGGCGGCCCGGATTCGGGTTCTCGGCGGCGGCACGGTCCATCTGGGACTCCAGCGACTCGATCAGGCCCGACAGGACGGGTTCCTCGGGGCGCCGATTCCCGGGCGGAGGCATCAATCCCGCCCGCAGCTTGCGGATCATCTTCTCGGCGAGTTCGCCGTCGGCGGGCGCGTCGGTCGCGTCGAACGCTTCCAGGGACATGTTCCCGAGCAGCCGCCGCTCGTTGTGACAGCGAACGCAGTATTGCCGGATGACCTCGTTGTCGCCGAGGGCCCCGGCGCCGGCCGGTCCGGCGATCCCGGAGGCCGTCTGGGCCGGGCTCCATCCAACCGATGAGTCTGCGGCCCGGCCATCGGGCGTGGGCGCAAGCGAGACCCCGAGGCCGACGAGCAAAACGCCGGCCGCCGCCACCGGGGCCGCGTGCTTCAGCATGGACGCCTCAACAGGAAACGCAGTTGTGGTTGTTCACCGCACCGAGACTTTCCAGCAGAGCGATGGTCTCCGGGAACGGCTGGATCCGCTGCACCGGGCCGTTGGCCATGTCCACCGTCGTCTGCCCGCGCCTGCTGACCAGGGTGACATCGGCGCCCTGCTCCACCAGGTACAGGATCATTTCGTTGTCGCCGCGGGCGGCGGCGTGGTGGAGTGGGCTGAATCCTTCATGGTCGCGCGCGTTGACGTCGGCCCCGAGCTCCTCGACCAGGTAGCGGACGGCCGGGAGCCAGGCGTCGGGCACATGACGGTGTGCGTTGCCCGCGAATCCCTGACCGTATCCGACTCCCGCGGCCGCGTGCACGGGGTACACCGCGGGACCGCCGACGGGTACCGGAGGCAAGCCGGATGCATCGGCCGTGTCGTCTCCCCCACGACCGTAGCGCCTCGATGGAACCTTTTCCGTCGGAATCGAAGGGTCGGCGCCGTGAGCCACCAGGAGCTTCATGGCCTCCACGTCGAGAGCGTAGGCTGCGCGCCAGAACGGTGTGGCCCCCTTCGCGTCGATCTGGAGCAGATCGAAATTGAAGGACATGAACCAGAGGTGCTTGCTGAGACGCACGTTCGGGTCCGCGCCCGCCTCGAGGAGCTTCCCTATCACCTCAAGGTAGGTGTGATCCTGCTGCATGTAGATGTGCTGCTGAGGGTACCGCGACTTGGGCGCCCAGTGCGTGTTGAGCGCGGCAAACAGGGGCGTGGCCCCGGCCTGGCTTGCAAGGTTGGGGTCGGCGCCGCGCGCGAGCAGGCGCATGGCCAGATCGTAGTGTCCGTTGATCGCCGCCATGAGCATGGGACTGGTCCCGTCGCCGGCGCTCGTCCGATCGATGTCCGCACCGCCATCCAGGAGCGCGAACGCGGTCTCCGCGTGACCTTCCCGGGCCGCGTGCAGAAGCGCGGTGAGGCCGCCGTGTCCGCCGACCAGCTCACCGTACGACAGCGGCTCCGGCTCCTCGATCATGCGCGTCTCGGACTCTTCCAGCGAAGCGGCTTCGGCCCGTTCGCGGCGCGACTCCTCCTCCTGCTCGCGGCGTAGGGCTTCGGCGATTTCGGGTCCCCACGGTTCACCCGCCGCGACGCGCCTGTTGCGCTCCGAGCGCTCGATCCGGTCCGTGACCGCCCGGGCCACCACGTCCACTACCCGGGTGTGCATCGACGCATCCGCACCTGCCGCCAGGAGTGACCGCACCGCTTCCGTTCGTCCCTTCGACGCGGCGAAGATCAGCGGCGTCTGTCCCCAGGACTCCTCGGTTGCGTTTGCATCGGCGCCGGCGTCCAGCAGCGCCTCCACGGCACGGACACTGCCCGAGGCGGCTGCGAAATGGAGCGGCGTCGGACTCCCGGCCACGTCGACCCGCGCCATGGGGTCGGCACCCGCGTCGAGCAGCAGCGCGACCACCTCGCCCGCACCGACCTCGCCGGCCATGTGGAGCGCGGTGTAGTAGCCGATGCGCGTCCCCGCGTGCACGTCGGCCCCCGCGTCGAGCAGGATGTCCGCCAGCGACGGGTCCCCGTTGCGCGCCGACCAGTGGAGCGCGGTCATCCCGTCTCCCTGGGCGGCGTTGACATCCGCTCCTTCCGCGAGAAGGCCCCTGACCGCATCCGCATCGCCGCGCATCGCCGCGTCCGCAACCGGCGATTCGGTCGACGGGTCCAACACCGGCGGCGGCACCGGGTACCCGGCACCGGCAACCGTGCGGTCCCCGTCCGGCACCCACGGTGCCAGGGCTGCGAAGAGCAGCAGGGCAAGCCAGGCATTCACGCGGGTCGCCATGAGCCTACACCGTCAGGGAAAAGTCGCCCGTGCTGTTGCCGAAGCGCTTCATGTCGTCCAGCCCCAGCTTGTGCGCCAGGCTCAGCATGACATTGGCCATCGGGGTGCCCGGAGCTGCGCGGAGGTGGAGGTTGCCGTCCAGTTGCCCGTTCGCCCCGCCGGCAACGAAGAGCGGGCAGCGCTTGTGGTTGTGGATGTTGGGGTCGCCCATCGGGGACCCGTAGATGATCATCGTCCTGTCGAGAAGGTGCGTATCCCCCTCCATCGTGTCTTCCAGCCGCCCCAGGAAGTACGGGAGCATGCCGACGTGGTACCGGTTGATCCTCGAGAAGGCGGTGATGTTATCCTCGTTCCCGCCGTGGTGCGACGCGGGATGGAAGGGCCTGTCAACGCCGCTGTCCGGGAAGACGCGCGCGGACGAATCGCGTCCCATCTTGAAGGAAAACACCCGGGTCACGTCCGAGGCGAAGGCCAGCGCCTGCAGGTCGAACATCAGCTTGACGTGCTCCTCGAAGTCGTCCGGCACGCCGGCCGGAGCTTCGGGCAACTCCCGGCTCTCGCCGCTCGTGTTCTGCGCTTCCACGCGCTGGATTCGGCGTTCCAGCTCCCGGACATGCTCCAGGTAGCGGTCGAGCCGAACCAGATCCGCGGGACCCAGCGTACGCTTGAGGTGCGACACCCTGCCGGTAATGAAATCGAGGATGCTCTTGTTGGTCCGGCGGCGCGCGGCCCGCTCCTCGGGACTGCCGCCGGCGCCGAAGAGCTGGTCGAAGGCGACCCGCGGATCCCTGACCATCGGGAGTGGATCAGTGGGCGACGCCCAGCTGATCGTGTCGGTGTAGACGCAGGCGTACCCGTACGCGCACCCGCCCGATTGGTCCACGTTCTCGATACAGAGCTGCATGGACGGGATCGGCGTGTCCTGGCCGAAGCGCTGCGCGAACATCTGGTCGAGGGACGTGCCGACGAAGATGTCGGAACCCTCGGTCTGGTGCGGGTGCGACTGTGTGAGGAAGGTAGCGCTGGAGCGGAAGTGGTCGCCCCCGATTTCCTTCGGCTTCTTGGCCTCGGCGGGCTCGATGTCGGTGTCGCTGACGATCGTGAGGTATTTCCGGTAGGGTTCGAGCGGGCTCAGCGCGCTGGGCGTCAGGTCGAAGTCTCTGCCCGTCTGCGCCGGAGACCAATAGTTCTGCGCGCGGCCCCACTCGTTGCTCCCTGCCGCTCCGTGCACCATCTCGATCGCCACGAGCCGTGTCGGGCCGTCCGCGGAAGCTCCCAGGGCACGACCGGCGGGTATCATGGCGTCGAGGAACGGCAGTGAGATCGTGGCTCCCACACCCCTCAGAAAGGTACGGCGAGGAATGGCTGCTCCCGTGATGTATTCCATGCTGTTCGCTCTCCTCAGTTGGGGTCGCCGCCCATCGGCTCCTCGACGACGGTGGCGGACTTCGCCATGCGGAAGGGGTCGCTCTGCGCCACTTCCCTGATGAAGGCCGACAGGCGGTAGTCCTGCATTGCCACCGCACGTGCCACCCGTCGCACCGCGGGCATGTCGTAGTACTCGATCCGGCGCCCCAGCGCGTAGGCCATGAGGTTCTCGGTAAAGGTGCGGACCAGGGACTCCGGGCGCCGCAACAACGCTGCCCGCAGATCGTCGGGCCCGTGGATCGGCGTGCCGTCGTAAAGTTCGCCGAGCGTCTCGACCGGCGAGCCCGCGTCCCGCACTCGCCACGCTCCGGTGACGTCGAAGTTTTCGAGTGCAAGACCGATGGGGTCGATGAAGCGGTGGCAGGAGTTGCACGTCGGGTTCGCACGGTGCTGCTCGAGCCGTTCACGCACCGTGAGGAAACGTCCCTCGCTCGCATCGGCCGTGGCGTCCAGTTCGGGGACGTCGGGCGGAGGCGGAGGCGGAGGCGTGCCGAGCAGCACCTCCATCACCCATTTCCCGCGGAGCACGGGCGAGGTCCGGTTGGCGTGCGAAGTGAGGGTCAGGAAGCTGCCGTGGCCGAGAATGCCGCGCCGCTGTGGATTCAGGTATTCGACACGGCGGAAGTGCTCGCCGGCGACGCCGGGAATCCCGTAGTGCCGCGCCAACCGCTCGTTCATGTAGGAGTGGTCCGCCGTGAGCAGGTCGAAGAGGGTCCCGTCCTCACGAACGAGCGCGTTGAAGAACGTCTCGGTCTCGCGCTGCATGTCCTCGGCGAGCTGCTCGTAGAAGTCCGGGAAGCGCAATGCGTCGGGGTGGACCTTGTCCAGGTCCTGGAGGCGCAGCCACTGCGACGCGAACCGGGTCCCGAGCGCCTCGGCCCGCGGATCGCGGAGCATGCGCTCGACCTGATGCTCAAAAGCCTCCGGACGCGCCAGGTCGCCCGCGGCCGCGGCAGCGACCAACTCCTCGTCGGGCAGACGTCCCCACAGGAAGAAGGACAGGCGTGACGCGAGGGCGCCGTCGCCAAGACGATACATCCCGTTGGCATCGACGCTGCCCGGAGCCGGCTCCTCGAAGCGGAACACGAAATCCGGGCTCGCCAGAATGCCCTGGAGCGCCGTCCGCACCCCGACGTCGAACCCGCCCTCGGCCGTGCCTTCGGCGAAGAGGCCCATAAGGCCGTCGGCCTCGGCCTCCGTCACCGGGCGCCGGAAAGCCCGTGTGCCCAGTCTGTCAATGATCTCGCGCGCACAGGCCGGCTCCTCGGCGGGAGTGGAGGGCAGGCAACTCATGACGCGCTGCCAGGCCGCCGTCGGCGAGACCCCGGTGACGTTGTATGGGCCGCCGATGGTCAGGTCGCGAAGGTGGGGAACGCCCGTGATCCCGTACGAGTATCCGATCTTCTTGTCGGCCAGGGACCACTCGTGGGGTGAAGTCAGATCCTCGACCGGCCCCTCCGTAACCTTGATGAACGCGGCCGACACGCGGTGCGGCCCCGCCGTAACCCTGATCGGATCGGTCACGACCTCGACCCCGCGCGGATCCTGCCGGTGCATCCAGCGGTCCAGCGGAATCAGCGCGACCCGGGCGCCATCGATCGATACCTCGACTTCCTCGTCGAAGGGTGCCGTTTGCCCGAAGAAGTTCCCGGTCGACTCGTGCTGGAACGCCAGCCGGAAATAGTACTCGCCGTCGGCGACGAAGTTGTGGACGACGGAGATTCCGCCGCGGGTGCCGAACGGAGCGCCCGGAACGTGGTGGCGCTGTTCGGCGTAGCGCGACACTTCGTACGTCGCTTCGGCGGGTGTCGCGTTGGCGTCGCCCAGAGCGAGTCGGCTCACCTCGCTCGCTGCCGTGAGATAGGCCTCGAGCAGCGTTGCGGACAGGTTCTGCACGTCGGCTATGTTGTCGAAGCCCGCGCTCACCGTCTCGCCGGGCAGGTACGCCGACGCATCGATCTCCAGACCCAGCAGGTCCTGCACGGCGCGCTCATACTCGGCCCGATTGAGACGCTGGAAGGTGCGCGTACCCGGGTTGGGGTTCCGCGCGGCCGCCGCGTCGATCGTCTCTTCCATCCCGGTCACGAACGCCAGAACCTCGTCGTCCGGCGGCCGGCTGACCCCCGGTGGCGGCATCATGCCCGCGCGCAGCTTGCGGATCATCTTCTCGGCGAGCGGCGCATTGGCGACCGGATTCGCCGCGTCGAAGTCTTCGAGCGACATGTTGCCGAGCAGGCGCCGTTCGTTGTGGCAGCGAACGCAGTACTGCTGGACGATATCCGCGGCGGGAAAGGCAGATGCGGCGGAGGCAGACAATACGGCGGCCGGCCCCGGCCGGAACGACTCCGACGTTTTCCGCGCAGAGTCGGTCCCTGAGGGGAGGCTAAGTCCCAGTAAGACCGCCAGTACCAGGACAGGGACGGGTCTCGTCAGACCGGTGAGAACAACCTCCTGGTTGCAGTATCTGTATTTGGATACTGCCGCACGGGGACCGGTTTCGCAAGATCACCGGTGGCAGCGTCGGACCGGGTCCGCTGCTAACCTCCGCCCACCGCGAGCACCGCCGTGAAGACCATTCGCTCGCCGTCGCGCAGAACCGTGATTTCCACCTCGTCGCCCGGCTCGTGCTCGCTCAGCGCGTACATGTAGCCGTACACGTCCTCGATGTCATGGTCGCCGAACTTCACGATGATGTCGCCGCCCTTGATGCCCGCCTTAGCGGCCGGGCTGCCCTCTCGCACGCCAGTGACGCCCATTCCGCCCGATTCGCGGGAATAATCGGGTATCGTCCCCAGGCGGACCCGGAACCCGCTCCGTGCCGGGCTGCCGTCCGTGGGCCCCGCCACGCCCGGCGGGTTGCCAGCGCCCTCCACGGGCGTCAGCGACGCCAGGCCCACGGTCGGGAGCACTTCCCGGACTACGGAAACCAGGAGATCGGTCACCCGGCTCATCCCCTCGGCGTTGACCAGCTCCCAGTCGTCCTCGACGCGGTGGTACTCGCGGTGGGTGTTGGAAAAGAAGTGGAGGACGGGAATCCCCCGCGCGTAGAAGGAGCTGTGATCGGATCCGCCGAAGCCGTCGCTGTTGTAACGCAGGTCGAGGGGGGATGGGGTCGCCGCGCTAGCACGGTCGAGGACACCCGTCCACTCCTCCGCCGTCCCCGTGCCGAAGACGGTGAGCGCGTCGTCCGCGACCCGGCCCACCATGTCGAGGTTGAGCATTGCGATCGTGCCGTCCAGCGGGAGCAGCGGCGCTTCCACGTAGTGCGCCGACCCCCACAGGCCGCGCTCCTCGCCCGTGAAGGCGATGAACAGGACGTTCTGCGCCAACTGGGGCCCCGTGGCAAGTTCCCGCGCGGCTTCGATGAGCACGGCGGTCCCGGATGCGTTGTCGTCGGCGCCGTTGTGCACTTCGCCGACGGCATCGGGTGAGAGCGAGCCCGCGCCGCCGAACCCCAGATGGTCGTAGTGGGCGCCGATGACGAGGGTCTGGCCGCCGTGCGGATCCGAGCCGGGGAGGAGGGCCGCGACGTTGCGCGCCTCACGCCTGACCGGCTCGATCACCGTGACGATGCTTGCCGACGAGCCCGAGGCGGCGGCCGCGCGGACCCGGTCGGCGGCGGCTCCCCGCACCGCGATGACGGGGATGGCGAGGGGTGCGCGCCGTTCGGCTTCCAGGGAAGGGAGCGGCGCGGAGCCGTCCAGCAGCACGATCAGCCCGGCCGCCCCCATGGACGCCGCACTCGAACCCACCCTGTGGGCGTCGGGGGCGGCCGCGTGGGGGTGCGGCGCCGCGCCCTCGATCACCAGGGCGCGCCCCTCGAGCTGGCCGTGCGCCGGGCCGGCACCCGGGTCGCCGGTTTCCCCGGGAGCGTCCATCAGCTCGGCCCGCACGCGGGTGGACGCGGAAAAGCCGTAGGGGATCCAGTTTTCTCCCAGCGCGAAGGGGGTGCCGTCGACCCCGGCCAGCGTGAAAGCGTTCCCGGCCCCCGCCACGCTTCCCGTGCGGACCATCCAGGCCTGGAACCATGTGCCTTCGTCTCCGGCGGGCCGAAGGCCGAGCACACGAAACTGCGCCGCGATGTACTCGCCCGCGCACCGTTCGCCGCGCGTGCCCACGGCGCGGCCCTCCAGCAGGTCGTCCGCGAGGTACCGCACGTGCGCGAGTGGACCCTGAAGGTCACCGATCAGAGAAGCGGGGTCGGGGCAGCGCCACGCGGACTGCTGGGCAACGAGGCGGGGCGGGGCGGCGGACGCTGCCAGGACCAGCAGCACCGCGCCAGCGATCAGACGGCGCAACATCACGATGCTCCTTCGGGCTTGACCGGTGGCGGCCGCGATGCTCCCACCTCGGAGTTCAGCGAATAATCGCCAGGGGCAGGAGTACGACGTAGCCGACCACAAGGAGGACGGGGGCCAGAGTGATGGATCCCAGGCTCAGCACATAGTAGCCCGCGGCGACCGTGGCGAGTCCCGCCAACGCAAACCACAGGTTGGCCTTTGAGAACCGAAGGGATGCTTCGGCCGCGGCCGTTTTTCTTCTTCGAGCCATGTTCGGACGCTACCGAGACGGTCCGCGCCGGTCAACCGGCGGTTCCGCGCGAGCCCTTCCGGGCCTCTCGTCCGCCACGACCCAGAACGGCGGTGCATCCGGCGGCTCGCCTGCCCTCAGCCGGGCCATTTGCTCGCGCCGATACCGCCTGCGGACGAGGAACATCGCCGTGAGAGCTGCGGCAAGGACCGCCCAGAACAACGCGGAATCCGACAGCACGATGAGCCAGCCGTACCGTCTCTTCACCCATCTCCGCCAGTCGGATTCGAGTTGGGCGGGCGTCGCGCCGTACACGCCCCTGAGCGCCGCATCGTACGAGCGGCGACGCTTCCATTCGGCAAGGAAGGTCTCGAGACCGCGCCTGCCGCTGGATTCCACCAGGTACTGGATTACGGAAGCCGAGAGCAGGTAGGCCAGTTCCGCGGGGACGCGCTCCCGCGGCCATCCGAGCGTGAGCGAGTCCAGCGGCGGACCATCGCCGAAGACGAGCGCCATGCCCAGCTTCCTCGCGCCGCCGTCGAGCCACGCGCCCGCCGTCCACTCCGCGTATCCCTCGTTGAACCAGCGCGGTATTCTCAGGTCACCCATCTCGTGCGCGAGGGCCAGATGCGCCCACTCGTGGCGCAGGATCCGCGCTTCATCCAGGGGAGAAGGCGGCCAGAACCGCCCGCCCGGAATGATCATCTCCATGCGCTCGGGGATCGCCACCGCGCCCGCCCACTCCGGCACCCTCCCTCCCACCAGCGAGTCCATCACCTCGCGGGTCGGCGCGACCGTCAGCACGACGCGCATGCCCGTCTCCCGCAGACCCGGCAGCTGTCCCAGCGCGTCGAGCGTTACCAGTGCCCTGGAAGCCCTCAGGGAGTCCACCCCCTGGTAGCGCGCCGTCAGGGAAGAGCCGGCGAGAGTCCGCCACTCGTCGTCTTGCTGACCCGCTCCGCCCAGCGCGATCATGAGCGCCAGCGCGATCCCGGCCGTCACGGCACCGGCCCCTTCCCGTGGGACACGGCCCATTCCCTCACCGCGGCCAGATCGCCCGGCAGGCCCGACTCGAAGACCAGGGTTTTGCCTGACACCGGGTGATCGAACTGCAGTCGGTGCGCGTGCAGGAACTGGCGGGGCGTGCGCTTCGCCAACGCCGCCGCCCATGGGCGCTGCGGCCCCGCAACCCCGCGCTCCCGGCCGGCGCCGTAGAGGGCGTCGCCTACGACCGGGTGTCCGATCGACGCCGCGTGTACGCGGATCTGGTGCGTGCGCCCGGTCTCGAGCGCGACTTCGCACATGCTCGCCGCGGTCCACGCCTCAAGGTGCCGGAATCGTGTCCGGGCCGGCCGGCCCTCCGGCACCACCGCCATGCGCAAACGGTGCCTCGGATGTCGCCCGATCGGCCGATCGACGATCGTGGGAGAGGTCTTCAGCGTGCCCCAGATGGTTGCCAGGTAGGTGCGTTTCACCTCCCGCGCCTTGAGCGCGCCCGCGAGCCGCTGGTGCGCACGGTCGGTCTTGGCCACCACCATCAATCCCGACGTATCCATGTCGAGGCGGTGCACGATTCCCGGCCGCAGCTTGCCCCCGATGCCGGACAGGTCCCCGATGTGGTAGAGGAGCGCGTTGACCAGGGTGCCGTCCCGGTGTCCGGGCGCGGGATGCACAACGAGCCCCGGCTGTTTGTCCACGACCACCACGTCTTCGTCCTGGAAGATGATCTCGAGCGGAATGTCCTGGGCCGCGGCCACCAGGGGCACCGGGGGAGGCACCTCGACCTCCACCAGCTGGCCCGGGCCGATCCGGTCCGATTTCTTCGGGCGGGCACCGTCCACCCGCACGTGTCCCTCTTCCAACAGCGCCTGGATTCGACTGCGGGACAAATCGAGCCTTCGGGCCAGATAGAGGTCCAGGCGCCCGCTCGCCCCGGTACCTGTCCGCCACATGCGGGTCCCGGCCCCTCCGGCCGCAGGACCCGCGCCCGACTCCGGACTCACGAGTGGCGTGAAAGCCCGAGTTCGGCCGCCTCCCCGTCCAGCACCGCCTCGCTCCGATATTCGAAATCGCCGTCCATGCCCTGCCCGACGCGCACAGCCACCGCCAGGGTTTCCCGCGCGATCACCGCCTCATGCTCCCGCACGGCCTCGCATACCGCGCTGGTGCCCTCCACCGCCAGTCGAATCCGGTCGGTGATGTCGAGTCCCGACTCCCGCCTCAGGCGCTGCACGCGGTTCACCAACTCGCGCGCGAGGCCTTCGCGGCGGAGTCCGTCGGTCAGGACGGGGTCGAGCGCCACCGTGTAGCGTCCTTCCGACCGCACGATCCACCCCCCGCGCGCCTCCTCCAAGACCTCCACCTCGTCGCCGCCGACCCGGTGCGCCTCCCCGTCCACCTCGAGGCGCACCGTCCCGCCCGCGCGCACCACGCCCAGCTCTTCAGCGCCGAGCTCCCGAATCTTCCGCGCGGCTTCCTGGGTGAGCTTGCCGAAGCGACGGCCGAGCGCGCGAAACACGGGCCGCGCGACGAGGGTCACCAGCCCCTCCGACGAGGCCGTGAATTCAACCTTCCTGACGTTGATCTCGTCGATCAGGAGCGCGAGCACCTCGTCCGCGGGCGGCGCCCCCGGCACAACCGCCAACAGGTGGCCCAACGGCTGCCGCACCCGGATTCTCACCTGTTCCCGCGCCGACCGGGCCAGCGTGCTGAGGCTGCGGACGTCCGCCATTTGCGCTTCCAGCACCTCGTCGATCATCGCCGGATCCGCCTCCGGAAACCGCTCGGTGTGGCTCGACCGCCCGGTCAGTGCCCGGTGGAGCCAGTCGGAGACGAACGGCGTGATCGGCGCGATCAGGAGCGCCACCGTGCGAAGCGCCTCGTGCAGGGTCGCGAAAGCCGCCGCCGAGTCCGCCGCGTCGGTGTTCCCCCAGAATCGGGGGCGGGCCCGGCGCACGTACCAGTTCGACAGCTCCGCGTCCACGAACGCCGCAACCGCGCGATAGGCGCGCGTCGGGTTGTAGCCGTCGATCTCGGACCGCGCGACCGCCACCAGACCATGCAGGCGCGACAGCAGCCAGCGGTCGAGGGGCGGGCGGCCCGCCACATCCGGCGCCGCGTCCGGCGCTGCCGCCTTCGAGCCCGCACCGCGAGCGTCCGCCCGCGGCGCCCAGTCCTCGACGTTCGCATAGAGCGCGAAGAAGCGGTATGTGTTGAGCAGCGTGTCGAAGAACCGCGCCGCCGATTCCTTCACCCCCTCCGGGTCGAAGCGTGTGGGCAGCCACGGATTGCTCACGGTCACCATGTACCAGCGCACCCCGTCGGCCCCGTGATCGGCCACCGCGTCCCACGGATCGACCACGTTCCCCCTGGACTTCGACATCTTCCGCCCCTCGGCGTCCAGGATGAGGTCGTTGACGATCACGTTGCGGAAGGCGGGGCCAAGGCCCAGCATCGTCGAGATCGCGTGCAGCGAATAGAACCAGCCGCGCGTCTGGTCCACCGCCTCGCAGATGAAGTCCGCCGGGAAGTGGCGCTCGTACAGCTCGCGGTTCTCGAAGGGATAGTGCCACTGGGCCCAGGGCATGGCACCCGAGTCGAACCACACGTCGACCACCTCCGGCACGCGGCGCATGGTGGCCCCGGTCTCGGGACATTTCCAGGTGATCTCGTCGATGAACGGCCGGTGCGGATCGAAGTCCTCCGGCAGCTCGCCGGCCCTCTCGGCCAGCTCCGCGAAGCTCCCGATCCACTCGGTCCGCTCGGGGTCGTCCTCGGACACCCACACGGGCAGCGGCGTACCCCAGTAGCGGTCCCGGGACAGCGCCCAGTCGACGTTGCCCTTCAGCCACTCGCCGAAACGCCCCTCCCCGACCTCGGGCGGATGCCACGACACCCGCGCGTTGTTCTCCAGCAGGTCGTCCCTGAGCGACGAGGTGCGGGCGAACCAGCTGTGCCGGGCCATGTACACCAGGGGCGTGTCGCAGCGCCAGCAGTGCGGGTAGGAGTGCGTCTCGCGCGTCGACCGGAAGACCAGCCCGCGCTCCTTCAGGTCCCCGAGCAGCAGCTCGTCGGCATCCTTGAAGAACACGCCTCCGACGAGCGGAAGGTCGGCCGCGAAGGTTCCGTCGGGCTGCACGGGCTCGAGAACGGCCAGGCCGAAGTCCTTCCCCGCCTGGTAGTCGTCGGCCCCGTACGCGGGCGCCATGTGCACGATCCCGGACCCCTCCTCGTCGGACACGAAGTCGCCGGGCACGATCTCCCAGGCCTTCCCCCGCACCGTGTCGGCCGGGATGAGTTCGAACGGGCGCCGATAACGCGCGCCGATCAGCTCGGCCGCATCCACCACGCCGTCAATGTGCTCGCTGCCGAACAGCGCCTCCGCCCGGCTTCTCGCCAGAATGAGTCGCCTGCCATCGTCGGCGACCTCGACGTATTCGATCGCGGGATTCACGGCCAGCGCCACGTTCGACACGAGCGTCCACGGCGTCGTGGTCCACACGAGCAGTTGGCGTCCGGATCCGTCGAGGAGTTCGAGGGTGACCCAGAGCGACGGATCCTTCACGTCGCGGTATCCGAGCGAGAGTTCGTGCGAGGAGAGCACGGTCTGGTCGGAGGGGCACCATGGCACCACCTTGTGGCCCTGGTACAGGAGCCCCCGGTTCGCCATCTGCTTGAGCAGCCACCACCCGGTCTCCACGTATTCCGCGTGGAACGTCACGTACGGCCGCGAGTAGTCCAGCCAGTAGCCGATCCGCTCCGAGAAACGCTCCCACTCGTCCTTGTAGGTGAACACCGACTCGCGGCAGCGCTCATTGAACCAGGCGATCCCCCGCTCCTCGATCTCGCGCTTATCCTCGATGCCGAGCTGCTTCTGCGCCTCGATCTCGACGGGCAGGCCGTGCGTGTCCCACCCCGCGATGCGCGTCACGTGTTTCCCCAGCATGGTCTGGTACCGGCAGACCAGGTCCTTGATGGCGCGGCTGATGATGTGGTGCAGGCCCGGGCGGCCGTTCGCGGTGGGCGGACCCTCGAAGAACACGAACGGCTCCCCGTCACGGGTGGCGTCGAGGGTGCGCTGGAAGGTGTCTTCGTCTCGCCAGGTGCCGAGCACGGCTTCCTCGAGCGCGACGCGCGAACGGGGCACGGCCGGGTAGCGCATCGGGGCCGTCACGGACGATCCCCCTCGGCGATCTCCCGCAACACGCCGGTCACCAGGGTGGTCAGCTTCGGCTCCGCCGCCCGCGCGGTGGCGATGATCGTCGGCACGTCGGCCTCTTCCAGCGCGTCCGGAAGGCACTGGTCCGTGATGATCGAGACAGCGAGCACGCGCATGTCCATGTGGCGCGCCGCGATCACTTCGGGCACGGTGGACATGCCCACCACGTCCGCGCCCATGGCCCGGAGCATGCGGTACTCCGCGCGCGTCTCGAGCTGCGGGCCCACCACCGCGACGTACACCCCGCGGCGCAGCGGCACTGCGGCGGCCATGGCCACCCCGAGGGCCACGTCCTGCAGCCCTGGGTCGAAGGGTGCCGACATGTCGGGAAAGCGCGGCCCGAGTTCATCCAGGTTGGGGCCCACAAGCGGGCTGGACCCCATGAGGTTGATGAAATCGTCCAGCACCATCAGGTCACCGGGTCCCCACAATGGGTTCATTCCGCCGCACGCCGCCGAAAGGAACAGCGTGTCCGCCCCGAGCAGCTTCATGACGCGGATCGGAAAGACGATCTGCTTCAGCGAGTACCCCTCGTAGCGATGAAAGCGGCCCTGCATGGCCACGACGGGGACGCCTTCGAGCGTGCCGAGCAGCAGCCTGCCCTCGTGGCTCTCGACCGTGGAGACGGGGAAGTGCGGCAGGTCCGGATACGCGACCGACGCGTGCACATCGATGGCGTCGGCCAGGCCGCCCAGGCCGGTCCCCAGGACGATTCCCACCCGGGGTGCCGGTCCTCCGAGGGCGCGAACCGCCTGCGCCGCCTCGTGAAGACGCGTCATCTCGCTTGGCGTCATTTCGGTCGTTTCTCCCGGCAGCCTGGTCCCAGGCGCACCATGATGTCGAGCGGGCGGTTGCCCAACAAGGGAACGCCCCGCCAGCCACTCGGCCGGCGGGGCGTTCCCGCGTGTGGGGCGACCGAGCGCGCTAGTTGGTTCTGAAGGTAATCGGAAGCGATATCCAGACGGCAACCGCCTTGTCCCGGTTGAGCGCCGGCGTGAACCGGAAGACGGGCGCCACGCGCAGCGCGGCATCGTCGAGAGCCTTGTGCCCGGAGGTCACCTCCACCACCTGGTTCCGTACCACACCGTTTTCGTCGATGAAAAACGCCACCTGGACGGTGCCGCCGATTCCGGCATCGCGCAGCAGCGGCGGATATTCGCGTTCCAGCGCGCGCATCACCTCGGCGGCGTTCGTGTAGTCGGGCTCGACCGTACGAGGGACGAACACCGGCGCCGCCGAGACGTCCAACTCCACCTCGCCGGGCGGCTCCGGCAGGTCATCGACGGAGAGCGACGTGAAGGTGGTCGGGGCAATGGTGATGTCGGTTTCGATGTCCGTGGGGGCAATCACCGGGGTCGCGGGTCTGGCGATGGCCTCGGGCGCAGGGGGCAGCTCGACGTCCGGCGGCAGGTTGATCACCTCGGGCGGTTCGCCGTTCAGGCTCAGGTCCGGCGGCTCCGCGAATTCCAGATAGGCAAAGAACCCGAAGTGAACCATCGTGGCCGCGATCATGGAGCTCCAGAACCAGGACGAGAACGAATTCTTGAAGCGGCCGTTCGCACTCTCGGTCGCGGTGCGCTGCTGTCGGGTGGTTTGTGCGTGCATCGTCTTTCGCTCCCTGTGCGGCAATTGTCGACACCTGCGTAATGCTACCGCTCACGGGAGCGAATCGTTCCGTCGAGCCGGCTCGCTACCGCGCCAGTGGATCGCTCGGCGGACCTACCCGGGACGCTCGCCCAGCAGCGTCGTGCCGAGGCGCACCATCGTGCTGCCTTCCTCCACCGCGATTTCGTAGTCGTTGGACATGCCCATGGAGAGTTCGCACCCCTCCAATCCCGGGGTGCCGGCGGCGGCCTCCATCACCTCGCGCGTCTTGCGGAAGGTGGACCTCAGCACGGCTTCCTCGGCGACGAACGGCGCCATCGTCATGAGGCCCAGGACGCGCAACCCCCCAAGCGCGGCCACCGTCGCGACCCCGTCCAGCGCTTCCGCCTCGGGGAAGCCCCCCTTGGTGGCTTCGCCGGAGACGTTGAGCTGGACGAGCACGGGCACGCGCCGCCCCTCGGCCTCGCCGAGACGCGACAGCTTCTCGGCAAGGCGCAGCGAATCCACGCTGTGAACGAGCCCCGCAAGACGGGCCGCGGGGCCCGCCTTGCGGCGCTGCACGTGCCCGATCATGTGCCAGTTGACGGCGAGATCGTTCAGTACGGCGCGCTTGCGCTGGAGCTCGTCCACGCGGTTCTCGCCGATGTCCCGCAGCCCCGCCTCGGCGACCGCCTCCACGGCGCAGGGAGCGTGACCCTTGGTGACCGCGACGATCCTCACGCCGGAAGGATCGCGGCCGCTGCGCTCCGCAGCGGCCGCGATCCGGTCGAGTACGCGCGGCAGCCGTTCCTGGATGCCGCGATAGTAAACATCCTTGTTTACCATTTTCGTCCTGTTTCCACGCTGTGTCGCAGGAGCGCCCGGGCCGGGTACTGCCGGCGCGGGCGTCGACCACAAGGGAACGCCCCGCCGGCCCCTCGGCCGGCGGGGCGTTCCCGCTTCGCGGTCAGCCGTTGGCGCTACTTGGTCGTGAAGGTAATCGGCAGCTGCACCCAGACCGGCACCGCCTTATCGCGGTTGAGGGCCGGGGTGAACTTGAACACGGGCGCGACGCGCAACGCCGCATCGTCCAGCGCGGTGTGTCCCGACGACTCCTGTACCTGCTGGTTGCGCACGATTCCCTGTTCGTCGATGAAGAACCAGACGAGGGTCGTGCCTCCGATTCCCGCGTCACGCAACAGCGGCGGGTACTCGCGCTCCAGGGCGCGCATGACCTCGGCGCCATTGGTGTAGTCCGGCTTCACCGTATACGGGGTAAAGACGGGCGCGGCCGAAATATCGGTCTCCACGTCGTCGGGCGGCGGCGGCAGATCCTCGACCGAGACCGACTCGAACGTCGTCGGCGCAATGGTGATGTCGGTTTCGATCTCCGCGGTCGCCACCACTGGCGTCGCCGGCCTGGCAATGGCCTCGGGCGGCGGCGGGATCTCGATCTCGGGGGGGAGCTCGATGGCTTCGATTTCGTCCATCGACAGGCTGACGTCGTCGGGCGTCATCTCCGGCCAGAGGGCGAATATGGCAAAATGGAGCACCGTCGCCGTAGTCATCGAGCCCCAGAACCAGGACGAAAACGACTTCTTGAATAGATCGTTGGCGCTGTCCTGAACGGCCGATTCCATGATTGCTTGCTCGCTCATCGTCTCTCCCTCGTCATGCTCTGTTCAAGCTCGGTCGCGAATACGACCCGGACTATGCCCGCTGCGACCAGCTCCTGCTGCAACTGGTCGATGAATCGGTACGGAACACCGCGATCCGACCGAACCGAAATCACCAGTTCGCGGTTGTCCCGGTACATCGGCGCCACCAGGACACGGACCTCGTCCATCGGACGGAACACATCGTTGATGTAGATGTCGCCGTTGGATTCGACCCAGATATTGAGAATGTTCTTCTGCTTCTGGTCGATCTTCTCCGTGGCTTCCGCGGCAGCCCAGTCGATCTGCCGGTTGCGGTCCTTCTGGAAGACCGTCGACACCATGAAGAAGATCAGCAGCAGGAACGCGATGTCGGCCATGGAGGACGACGGGATTTCCTGCGACGCCTTTTGCTTACGCTCCAGTCCACCGCCTTTCAGACCCATTGCGCGCTACTCCAGGAGTTGGAGGGAGATGCGTTCGGCGCCCGCGCTCTGCAGGGCGTCGAGAACATCGATCATGAAGCGGTACGGAGCGTTGGGATCCGTCTTTACCGCGGCGATCAGATTCTCGTTCTGCGCCACATCCTGCCGCCAGATGGACTCCACATCGTCGGGACGAACCGTCTGCTCCTGCTGGCTCTCGCCCCGGCGGATGTTCACCGCCCCCGTGGGCGTGACGATGATGTGAAGGATGTTCTTCTGGCTGACTTCGACCTCGGACTCGCTCTCGGGAAGGAGGATTGCGAGCCCCTTGTCCTTCGGGAAGGTCGTCGTGACCAGGAAGAAGATGAGCAGGAGAAACGCGATGTCGGCCATCGACGAGGATGGGATCTCGTCGGAGACCTTGGATTTCTTGTTGCCGAGAACCGCCATGGGGTCTTTCTCCCGTGTGGTTGTCCAAGTTCCCTGTTTGTGTTCTACCGCAAAAAGGTCGCGGAGTTCCGCGCCCGGGAGGGACGCCGTCCGCGCCTGCCAAGCGCTCTAGGAAAGTACCTGAAGCTTCCCTTCCTTTTCCAGATCCCACGCAATGTTGAGGATCTTCTGCGTGCTCTGCTCCATGTCCACGATCAGGGTATCGATCCGCGCGACGAAGTAATTGTAGCCGATATTGACGGGGATCGCGATAGTGAGCCCGGCCGCCGTAGTCAGCAGCGCGACCTTGATGCCCCCGGCGACCAGCGCCGGGTTGACGTCACCGGCGGAGGCGATCGATTCAAAGGCCACGATCATCCCGGCCACCGTGCCGAGAAAGCCCATCAGCGGCGCGACGTTGGCGATCGTGGCCAGAATCACCAGGCCGCGCTCCAGGAAGCTCAACTCGATCGCGCCGGTCGTGGAGATTACCTGCTCGAGTTCGCCCTTGTTGACCGTGAGGTTGCGGATCCGGCGAAGGCCTGCCAACAGAATGGCCGCCGCGGGACCCGGAGTGGTCGCAGCGACCTCGGCCGCTTCGTCCAGCCGCCCGGACATGGCCGCCTCTTCAACCTGTTCGATCACCGCCACCGTCTTCCGGTGGGCCACCATCAAGGTCCAGAACTTCGCGATGATGACCCCGAGACCGATGAGTGAGCAAAGGACGAGCGGGTACATCATCAGGCCGCCGTCCGCGAAAAGTGTGAGTAGACCGTAGCTGTCGCCCAACGCTGGACTCCCTGGTGAGCAGTGTTCGCAAGTGGATGGATGTACCGGCGGGAATGTAGGATGCCGGACCCACGACGTCAACGAAGTCCGGATCACCGGCGGGACACGCAGGGCGACGCGTGGCGGATCGCCTCGCGAGGCGCGGGCGCGGCCACCTTCGCTTCCCGTATCCGTTATCGTTGACGGGTCATGAACGGCTTCTTCCAGCAGCTGCAGTTTCTCCGGCCGGGGTGGAACGACCTGGTCGAAATCCTCATCGTCTTCCTGCTGGTCTACCGGCTGCTCCTGCTCCTGCGGCAGACGCGGGCGATGCAGATGCTGCTGGGCGTTCTCCTTCTGGCCGGGCTATATCTGCTGGCGGTCATCCTGGAACTCTCTCTGATTCGCCGTCTCATCGAGGCGCTCCTGCAGTATGGTGCGATCGCGGCGCTGGTGGTCTTCCAGCCGGAGATGCGGGCCGCCCTGGCCCGGCTCGGCCAGAGCCGTCTGGTGAACGTGCTGAGCGCCGGCCGCAAGGAGCGCATCGTGGACCGCCTGGTGGAGAGCGCGGAACAACTGGCCCGTTCCGGGGTGGGCGCGATTCTGGCCGTGCAGCGCGAGACCGGGCTGCGCGAGTACGCGCGAACGGGGAAGCACGTCGGCGCGGTCGTCTCGCCCGAGCTGCTCGGCACCATCTTCGCGCCGAGTTCACCGCTGCACGACGGTGCGGTGATCATTGTCGGCGACACGATTCAGGCCGCCGCGGCCATCCTGCCCCTCACGCAAAACCCGGTCGCCGACAAGTCGATGGGCACCCGTCACCGGGCCGCCATCGGGCTCAGCGAGGAAACCGACGCGATCGTGATCGTCATCAGCGAGGAGACCGCCCGCATCTCCGTCGCCTTCCGGGGCCGTCTGGACAGGGGCGTCGACGGCGATCGGCTCCGCGACATCCTGGAGCTCTCGCTTCCGAGGTCGGCGACCTCCCCGCTGGGTCCGTCGACCGTCCTGGACCCCGTCTAGCGCCGAGGGGCGGGGGGGCGACTTAGCCGGGCGAGGGCAGCGGTTCCGGCCCCACCAGTCCCGTCTTCGGTTTCGCTACCGATTTCGTTTCCGCGCCCGGCAATTCGGGCTGGGCCGGTTCGGCATCGAAGTCACCGGTAAGCGGGGCCAGCTGCTTGCCGTCCACCAGTCGCTGGATCTCGTCGCCGTTCAGAGTCTCCCGCTCGAGCAACGCTTCCGCGAGCTCGTCGAGGAGCCCGCGGTTGGCCTCGATGACCTCGCGCGCCCTGGCGAGGGCCTCGTCCAGAAGGCGCTTCACCTCTTCGTCCACCTGCTGCGCGGTGTAGTCCGAGACCTCGCGGCGCTGGACGAGTTCCCGTCCCAGGAACACTTCCTGATCCGAGTCTCCAACGGCCATCAAACCGATCCGGTCCGACATCCCGAACCGGGTCACCATGCGGCGGGCCATGCTCGTGGCCCGTTCGATGTCGTTCCCCGCGCCCGTGGTCACTTTTTCCGGGCCAAAGGCCAGCTCTTCGGCCACCCGGCCCCCGAACAGCATCGCCAGTTGGCCGTTCATCCAATCCCGGGTGTGGGAATGCCGGTCCTCCTCGGGCAGCGAGGCGGTCAGCCCCAGCGCCCGGCCCCTCGGCACGATCGTTACCTTGTGGACCGGATCGAGGCCGGGGATCTTGACCCCGATCACCACGTGCCCGGCCTCGTGATACGCGGTCAGGCGCCTCTCGGCGTCGGTCAGGACCATGCTGCGCCGCTCGGTACCGAGCATGACCTTGTCCTTGGCCTGCTCGAAGTCCTCCATGGCCACTCTTTCGACCCCGCGGCGAGCCGCGAAAAGCGCGGCCTCGTTGCAGATGTTCGACAGGTCCGCGCCGCTGAGGCCGGGTGTCCCCCGCGCGACCAGGGACAGCTCCACGTCCTCCTCGAGGGGCAGCTTCTTCGCGTGGACCCGGAGGATGCCCTCCCGTCCCTTCACATCGGGAAGGTCCACCACGACCTGCCGATCGAACCGCCCGGGGCGCAGCAGCGCCGGATCGAGAACGTCCGGACGGTTGGTCGCGGCCAGGAGGATCACGCCCTCGTTCGCCTCGAAGCCGTCCATCTCCACCAGCAGGGCGTTCAGCGTCTGTTCACGCTCGTCGTGGCCACCCCCCAGCCCGGCCCCGCGGTGCCGGCCCACGGCATCGATCTCGTCGACGAAAATGATGCACGGGGCGTGGGCCTTGCCCTGTTCGAAGAGGTCGCGTACGCGGGACGCACCGACACCCACGAACATCTCGACGAAGTCGGAGCCCGACATCTGGAAGAAAGGACGGCCGGCTTCGCCGGCGACCGCTCGCGCCAGCAGCGTCTTGCCCGTGCCGGGGGGACCGACCAGAAGCACGCCCTTCGGCAGGCGGCCACCCAGGCGCGAGAACTTCGGCGGGTCCTTCAGAAACTCGATGATCTCCTCGAGCTCTTCCTTGGCCTCGTCGGCCCCGGCGACATCCTGGAAGGTGACCTGGGGCGTATCGGGACTGATGAGCCGTGCGCGGGAGCGTCCGAACTGGAACGCGCGGTTGCCGCCGCTCTGCATCGCCCTGAGGATCCAGATCCAGAAAACGATGATGAGCATCCACGGCAGGAACGTGCCGATCAGCGGCAGCCACCCCGGGGACTGGGAGCGGGCCCGCACTTCGACTTCCTGTGCCGCGAGCTCTTCCATCATCGTCGCAGCGACGCCCGGCACGATCCGCACGACGAATTCGTCCACGTCGGTTTCATCGAGGACGATCGTGTTCTTGAACTCTCCGCGGACTTCCGCATCGCCGAAGAAGGTCACCTCGAGGATGTTGTTGTTGGCGAGCTGACGCTGAAACTCCGACTGGCTGATCTCACCCGCCGTCTGCTCGCCCCCGCGCATGAACTGGAACGCGAGTACCGACATCAGCGCGAGAAGCACCCAGAATGACGCGGTTCGCGAAACCCGCTTCAGCTTCCGGGGCGGTTCGTTCGGTGAGGGATTGTTCTCGGACATCAGTCGCCGGGTGAATCAGATCGATCCGATATAGGGAAGGTGCCTAAAACTCTCCGCAAAATCCAACCCGTAGCCCACGAGGAACTCCTCGGGAGCGTCGAACCCGACCCAGCGGGGTTCCTTCTTCGGGTGGGACAACCGCTTGTGGAGGAGCGTGCACAACTCGAGGCTGGCGGGCTTCCGGTCCAGCAGAAGCGGCACCAGCCGGTTGATCGTGGTACCGCTGTCCACGATGTCCTCCACGAGGACGACATGCCGTCCCGTGATGTCGGTTCGCGGGTTGTACACCAGTCTTACCTCGCCACTGCTCACGCGTTCCTCGCCGTAGCTGGATGCCAGGATGAAGTCCACCTGAATCGGCCGCGGGATTTCGCGGACCAGATCCGCGACGAACACGAAAGACCCCTTCAGCAGCCCGAGCACGAGGATGTCGTCGTCCGGCTCGTACCAGTCACCGATGTCGCGGCCCATCTCCCGGACACGTCTTCGAATCATGACCTCCGTGAATACAACACGTTTCAGTTCCTGCGTACCCAGCTGGGCGCGGGCGGTGGCGTTCAACCTGGACCTCCTCGGTCGGCGTGGTTGGGGGTATCGGGGTGGTCGGGGGTGTCGGCGACGTTGGGTGCGTCCCGCACGATGCGTACCTCCACGCAGCACGGCGGTGGTTTCCGGACGGTCTCGGGAGCCGGGGCGTACGGCTCCGCAATGCCCGGAATCCACCGCACGGTGCCGGCGGCGTCCGCCACGACCGGTACTCCGTCGCGACGGTCGGCGGGGATACGCGCTTCCAGGAGAACCTTCTTCACCTTCTTGCTTCCGTATGACATCCTGATACGGTCTCCCGGCGCCCATGGACGCAGGGAGAGAGGGAAGCTAACGCTCCCCGGCGCGAAGTGCGCCACATGGGGATAGCCGAGGCGCGGAGCCGGGCCCCAGGCAGCCTCGACCAGCCAGCCGTTGAGCGCGTACCGCCCCTGTCCGGGCTCCGATCCAATGTGGAGGGGCGGCGCGGTGTGAGGGGTGCCCTGCCGGGTTCGCGACGGGGTGGCTCGACGAATGCGCAGTTCGTCGAGGCGGTGCTCGACCGTGACCTCTCCGGTGGGGCGCAGGCGGCGGCCGCTGGCGGATTCGCGCACGAAACGAAGCAGCTCGGCGGTGGCCGCGCGCGAAGGCTCTCCGCCAAGCCGTGCCACGGCGCGCCGGAGCACGAGCACGAGGACGGGGTCCGAAAGCGCGCGGAGGGCGGCGCGGTCGAGTGTGAAGGCGCTGGGGCCGTGCGGCTCGGGGTCGCCGCCGCCGGGCGAGGCGGGGGGCGCGGCCGTCTCGGGCGGGAGGACGGGCGGCGCCGTGGACAACGCCGTGATGCGCTCGTCGAGGAGCTCGTCCAGCGCGGCGGACTGGAGTCGGCTGGTGTCGGCCAGCGCGACCAGGGCCGCCGCAGCCCCCGGGACCGCCTCTTCCAGCACGGGCAGGACGGCGTGGCGGAGGCGGTTGCGGGCCCAGCGCGTGTCCAGGTTGGTCGGATCGTCGCGGTGCGGGATGCCGCGCTCGGCCGCATGGGCAGCCAACTCGTGGCGCCAGAATGGCAGCAGGGGACGGATCACGGAGAGTGGGCGGACCGCGTGGATTGCCCGCAGACCGCGGGGGCCGCTCCCCCGTGCGATCCGGAAAAGCACGGTCTCCGCCTGGTCGTCGGCCGTGTGGGCGGTCATCGTCACCGCACGGCCGTCCAGACCGCGTCTCACCTTCTCGAAGTACTCGTAGCGCAGCTTCCTCCCCTCCGCTTCGTCGGCGACCGGCCGCGGCGCGGTGAGCAGGTGGAAGCCGACGCTCCAGTCCGCGCAGATCTCCGCCAGCCACCCGGCGTCTTCGCCGCTGTCCGGGCGCATGCGGTGGTCCACATGGGCGACGTGGAGAGCGACGGAGTCGCAAATGCCGCCGAAGCGCAGCAGATGAAGGAGCACCATCGAGTCGATCCCGCCCGACACGCCCGCCACGATCGACGCAGTCCCGTCCAGCCATCCGGAACCCGCCAGGTGGTCGCCGAAACGGGCATCCAGCGCGCGCCGGCGGTCGCCACGACGGGTACGGGTCATGCGTCACGCCTCGCGGTGATCGCCGGAGCCGGCGGGCGCCCGGCAACTTCCGACAGCACCCGGGCCAGGAGGTCAGGGCGATCGGTCTGGATACCGTCGACACCCCAGTCCAGCAGCCTCCGCATGTCGTCCGGCTCGTCGACCGTCCATACATGCACGGGCATGTTCGCGGCATGGGCAGCACGGACGAATGCGGGCGTGAGCACGCGAAGCCGCCCCGACCGTTCGGGGACCTGAAAGGCGTCCGCGGCGGGCACATACCACCGTCCGATGACGGGAATCCGATGCAGGAGCCAGAACGGCACGATCTGCCTGCGCGACGCACCCCAGGGCCCGGAATATCCCCGCGCCGCGACCCGCGTGGCTTCGTATTCGGCCCCGATCAGGACGCGGTGCGCCGCATTGGCCGACCGGATCGCCCGCACCAGGGGACCGGCCGCCGCCGCGGCCTTGGGCTCCACGATGATTCGCGTCGTGGGGAAGGCCTCCAGGACTTCGTCGAACAGGGGAATGCGAATGCCCCGACCCCTGTGCGAGGCCTGGCCGGCGAGGTCGAGAAAGCGAAAGCCCGCATCCAGCTTTCGGATCGCGCTCCAGCTCATTTCGTGTACGGCCCCGCTTCCGTTCGTGGTGCGGTCGACGGTCTCGTCATGAATGATCACGACCCGTCCATCGGCGGTGAGCCGGACATCCATCTCGAGGACGTCCGCGTCCCAGTCATCCAGCGCGCAGCGGAACGCCGCCAGGGTGTTTTCCGGCCGTAGCCGCGCCCCGCCGCGGTGGGCCATGAGCAAAGGCGCGCCACCGAAAAAGGCATGACCCGGACGCGGGCGGAGCAGGCTCACCGGGTATTCCCTCCACATCTCCGGAACACGACACTAGTGGCGAATCCGGCGCGCCACGAAGTCGAACAGCGCGGGCGGCAGCGATCTGGCCAGGGAGGCCGGCAACGCCATCTGCCACGGGAAGGCCAGGGACCGGCGACGTGCCCGGATTGCGCGGGCGATTCGGTCCAGGGCGGGCTCCAGTTCGACCATGAAAGGCCGCACCGATCCCTCGCCCCCCGTCATCGGGGTGCGAACGAAGCCGGGGCTGACAATGGTCACGGCAATCCCCGTGTGGCGGAGATCCAGGCGGAGGCTCTCGAAGAAGCCGATCATGGCCGCCTTGGACGCGCAGTAGGCCGAACGCCGGGGTAATCCGCAGTAGCCCGCCAGGCTGGCTTGTCTCCCATAATCATGCAGATTCCCGCGTGATTTGCACGACCGGGTCACGGGGAAGGCCCGGGCTGTTGAGCGCCCGCAGAGGCGAGCGTAGCGAGCCGGAGCGGGCGCTCAACAGGGACGGTGGTCGGATCGATAGGCTGGCAGGCCGTAAAGGGGCCGTGGGTAGTGTGATCGCCACCGTCCTTCCCGATGTCCTGAATGGATACACGAGCATCGAGGCTCGCATGACAAGCACAGGAGAAGGGAAGAACTCATGAGCAGCATCCTCCGCACCGTCGGGATCGACATCTCCAAGGACTGGCTCGACGCCTTCGCCGCCCCCGAGGGGAGAGCGTCCCGATTCCCCAACGACAGCGCCGGCTTCCGGAGGCTGATCGCCTGGATCGGCTCCGGGATCGACCGGGTCGCGTACGAACCCACCGGAGTCTTCCACCGCGACTTCGAGGACGCCCTCCTGAAGGCCGGGCTCCCCCTGTACGCGATCAACCCCTTCCAAGTCCGATCCTTCGCCCGCTCCATCGGGCGGCGCGCCAAGACCGACGCGGTGGACGCCCGGATGCTGGCCACCATGGCGGCCGCTGTCGAAGACTTGCGTCCGACCGAGGCGAAATCGGAGGGGCAGCGCGACCTTGCCGAGCTCCAGCAGATCCGCGACGCGCTGGTCAGGGATCGGATCGCAACCACCAACCGGGGCAGGAACTTGCGCACTCCCGTGGGCAAGCGGGTCACCAAGCAGAGGCTGAGGCAGATCGACCGCCAGCTGAAGCTCATCGATGCCGAGATCCGGCAGCGGATCGGGGAGGAGAAGGAAATGGAGCGCCGGGCCGAGATCCTGACCTCGATCCCGGGCATCTCCGACATCACCGCCGCGGGACTGATCGTCCACTTCCCGGAACTGGGAATACTCACTCGGTCGCGAGCCGCCAGCCTCGCCGGACTCGCCCCGGTCACCCGGGAGTCCGGAAACTGGAAGGGACGGAGCTTCATCCAGGGCGGCAGGCACCGGGTCCGCAGAATGCTCTACATGCCCGCGGTGGTCGCGATCCAGCACAATCCCGACCTCAAGCGGAAGTACGAGGCGCTCCTCGCCAACGGGAAGCCGCGCAAGGTCGCCCTGACGGCCGTGATGCGGAAGCTCCTCGTCCTCGCCAACGCTCTGGTGCAGCAGGACCGCACTTGGACGGCACAGCCGCCGCGCGAGCACTCCTGCCCGGCCTTCCCGACGCCCAGCCCGGCGGGGAGCGTTCACGGATGATCGAACCGGGCAAGAACGGGCGCCGAAGCGGAAGCGTCGCAAAGGGGCGCTGCGAGACAGGTTGCTCCGCGAAAAACGGGCGTCCGCTTGTGAGATGGATACTACCGCCACCAGGTGTCCCGAGCCGCGGGACAGCATCGTCGGCAGCAACGCCTCGACCGCGTGCACGGCCCCCAGGAAATTGACCCGCATCACGAGTTCGACCTCGTCACCGTTCAACTCATCGACGGGCATATGCGATCCCATCCCGGCGTTGGCTACCAGGACGTCCACCGGGCCCAGCTCGGCACTGCAGTCTTCGACGGCGTGCAGCACCTGCGCACGCTCCGAGACGTCGCAGCGGTGCACGGACGCGGTCCCGCCGCGCTCTCCGATCTCGGCAGCCACCTCGCGCAGATGGCCCGTGCGACGGGCCACCAGACCGACCGCGTACCCGTCCCGCGCCAAGCGAATGGCCAGACCCCGCCCGATGCCGGACGAGGCGCCGGTTACGAGCGCGACGCATCGCCGTTCGAATGCCGGGGGGGGTTCGTCCACGGACTGTCAGGGCAGACGGCCTGTGGTGAGTTCCTCGGCGATCCATCCGGCGCCGTAGATGTCCCGCAGCGCCTCCAATATGCCCCGCGCGTCCACCGCGACCGACCGGTTGAGCTCCGGCAGGTAGATGTAGTCTCCCGGCAGGCTCTGAATGTTCCCGTCGAAGACCAGGCCCACGATTTGCAGGTCGCGATTCACCACCGGCGAGCCGGAGTTGCCGCCGATGATGTCCGCGGTGCTCACGAAGTTCAGTGGCGTGGAAAGATCGAAGTCCGCGGACGGGCTTCTCCAGCGTTCGGGAAGCGCCCATTCCTCGGAGCCCGGATTCGAGTAGTGCCGGTCGTACAGTCCGTGGAAGGTGGTGTGGGCAGGCGCCAGCGTACCGTTGTAGGGGTACCCCGAGACCACGCCGTCCGCCAGGCGGAGCGAGAATGTCGCGTCCGGCGGCACCCGCGTGCCGTCCACCTCGAACCGGGCACGCCCGAGACGGGCCGCGATCTCCTCTTCTTCCGGCGCCACCGAGGCCATGAGCCCCTGGAACGGGCCGAACCGTGCGAAGAACCCCTGCAGCACGGCGAACGCCGGCTCCGTCGCCGGGTTGAGCGCTCCGGCAAGCAACGCCTCTTCCGCGGCCGCCGAGTCGGCCAGCGACGAGGTGAAAAGCAACGCGGCCGCGGCTTCCCCGGGACTGCGTCCCTGGAGGATCATCCGCACACCGGGGTCGTCCTCGCCAAAGGCCTCGACCACGTCGTCGTAGCGGGCGCGCAAAAGGGCCTCGTCGAGCTCGGCCGGCCGGTTCGGCACTTCGCGAAGCTGCTCCGCGTAGCCGTCGAGTTCTTCCTGCGTCGCTCCGCTCTGCTGCCCTATCAGGTACTGGAACGCTGCAAACGCACGCAGAATCGTAGACGCCTCGTAGTCCGGGCTGCCGAAGACGGCGAAGGCGTTGGTCTCGGCCACCATGGTCGCCTTTTGGGCCTGCAGTTCGGCAATTTCGGCGAAGAGCGGCAAGTAGGCCTCCGCCAGCACGGAGTCGCCTTCGAGGGACTGGCGGAAGCTGCGTTCCGCGGCGGCCCTGCGCGCCATGACATATGGATCCTGCAGCCCCTCCAGCATCCCCCGGAAGGCCTTCTGCGAATTGAGCAGCCCGAAGACGCTGTTGCGAACCTCGTCAATCCCGGGGTCGTCCTCGCGTCCCGCGACATACCCCTGGATCGCCGCGATCCGCGAGTCCAGGAAGGCCAGAAGCGCGGGCATTTCCACGTCGCGCCGATACTCCAGCTCGGCGACGGTCTGCAGACGAGACGTGCTCCCGGGGTTGCCGATAATGAAGACGAGATCGTCGGGCGCGGCCCCCGAAGTACTCCAGCGGAAGTAGTCGTCGGTGGCGATCGGCCGGCCGTCGTCGCCGTAGAGTCGGAAGAACGCAAAGTCGAGCGAATAGCGTGGATAGGTAAAGTTGTCGGGATCGCCGCCGAAGTAGCCGAGTTGCAGTTCGGGCGCCATGACGAGCCTGGCCTGGCTGTATCGTCGGAAGACATACGCGGAGTAGAGGGCGCCGTTGTAGAGCGACACCACTTCGACCGCGATTCCGGCCTCTTCACCCCCGCGTTCACCGGCGACCCGATCGGCTACCGCCTCGCTCAGGCTGTCGCGGACCGCGCTCCGGGCCTCGGCATCGCCGGCGGCGTCCACGGCCGACCGGATCTCGGCGGAAACGTCCACGATTTCGATCAGTTGGTCGGCTTCGAAGTCGGTGACCGCGCGTTCCTCCTCCGGCGAGGCCGCGAAGAAGCCGTCGTCCAGGAGATTCTCGCCTTCCTCCGACACCTGCGTGACGAAGTCGCGGGCGCAGTGGTGGTTGGTCATGACGAGGCCGTTGGGCGAAACCAGCGACGCCGAGCAGTTGGGAATCCTGAGGGCCCCCAGCCGGGCGCGCTCGTACCAGTCGGCGTCCGGTGAGAAGCCGTAGGTCGCCTCAAGGTACGCGGTCGGCGGCGCGTCGAAGGTCCACATCTTGCCGTTGTCGAAGGCACCCGCCCGGACCGTGTCGAAAGAGGTGGCGATGGCGGGAGCGGCGGCCGGAGCCGGGGCTTCCTCGCCCGCGGACGAAGGATCGCCGGCGAGGTTCGCGGCCTCGGCACCCTCCGGTGGAGCATCCATGTCGGCTGGTGGCCGAGGCACGGGAGTCGCGACCGGCGTGCCCCCGGCACAGGCCGCCAGCAACAGAGCGAGCGTCCCGACCCGGAGCGAGCCGGGACTTCGGCCTCGGGTCGGCGAAGCGTAGAGAGTCGAGCCGGTGAGCATCAGAAATGTCCTGTTGAAATGGGTGTGTCGCCCGGGCCGCTATGCGCGGACGCGGTCAGGTGCTGAAAGGTCAAGCCGCCGCGCATCCAATTGCAAGTGACTTGCCGGCACTCCCGGCCCCGCGGACGTTGGATTCCATGTTCACCTACGACGAACTGGGCGCGCACGTCTCCACGGCTGGCGGCATCCACCACGCACCGGGCCGGGCCGCCGAGATCGGGGCGGGCGTCTTTCAGATCTTCACCAAGCAGCCGAGTCGGTGGGCCGAGCCGCTGCTGGACGCGAGCGTCGTGAGGGACTTCCAGGCGGCGATTGAGCGCAACGGCGCCTGGTTCACCGTCTCGCACGACTCCTATCTGATCAACCTGGCAAGTCCCGATCCAGCGCTTTGGCGCCGCTCTGCCGATTGCTTCCGGGGCGAACTCGCACGAGCCGCGACCCTCGGCCTGGACGCCGTGGTCACGCATCCCGGCAATGCCACGGATGGAGACCCGGACAGCGGAATCGAACGCAACGCGACGGCCATCGCCGAGGCCCTGGAAGCGGTCGCCGGCCCGCGCGTGCTGCTGGAGCTCACCGCCGGCACAGGCACCTCGGTCGGAGGCACCTTCGAGGAGCTGAACCGGATCATGCGGCTCATTCCCGCGCCAATGAACGCCCGTGTGGGCGTTTGTTTCGACACCTGCCACGCGTGGGTTGGCGGACTGGACCTCGACGCTGACTTCGCCGGAGTCTGGATGCGGGCGGACGACACGTTCGGCGCGCACAGAATCGAGCTCTTCCACTTGAACGATGCGAAGGCCCCGTTCGGCTCACGCCTGGACCGGCACGCCAACATCGGTGAGGGTACCATCGGCGTTGAGCCGTTCCGCCACCTTATGAATACCCGCCGATTCCATCGGGTGCCCAAGATCCTGGAGACCCCGAAGGGCGACGACGGCGTCGCGGCGGACCTGCGCAACCTGGCGGTGCTGCGGAGCCTGAGAGGGACTTGACCGTCTGCAGCGGTCCGCGCCGGACCCGCTTCTCAGCGGCGGCGGCGTTCCCGCCGGGCGGCGGCCATCTCCACGAGGCGGCGCAGCTCTGCGATGGGCTCTGGATGATCGTCCACCTGCAACCGCAGGACCACATCGTTGTTCAGCCATACACCCATGTCTTCACCGACCACCAGCATCGCGGCCGACTGCATTCCGCGCGTGTCGCCGCCCGCCGCCTGACCGGCCTCCAGGGCCGCCTGCAGGCGGAGCGACAGGTGTCCGCTGGTCGATTCGAACGCCTCCACCATGTCGTCCACGACGTCCGGACCCGCCAGGATGTTGCCCTGGGCGGAGCAGTGCTCGCCGATGCGGTGTCCCGCCCATTCGCTGGCCCGTGGGCCGGTGTGGGTCGCCACCTGGCCGCGCGCATTCATTATGGAGAACTGCCTGCCCTCCCTGGTCCACCGCTCCGGGTCGGGGTCCGGGTCGCGCGCGAGGATCTCACGGACTGCGTCCGCAGGCGAGTAACCCTCCTTCAGAAGCTCAAGCCCCTGGGGACCGTAGCTCACATCGACGATCGCCTGCGTGGCAACCACTCCGACCCCCGCCTCTCCCCAGATGACGCCGTTGCCTACAGAGAAGACGCGCGACTGCACCGCCACGCCCACCTCGCCCGTCTCCGGGTCGAATCCGACGATGGAAAACGTCCCCACATGGGGATCGGTGACTTCAACCCGCACTCCCGGACGCTCGCGGGACTCCGACTGCGCTGCGACGGGCAGAGCTTCCCCCACGCTGCACACCCCCAACAGTGCCGCGATCCTCGCGATCATTCTCATGACGACCCTCCTCCTCGGTATCGGCTCTCTGGCAGTTCGTGGACATGGCCGCTCGAATGCCGAGGGGATTGTGTCCACCGACTGCCAGGGAATCTGGCGTCACCACCAGCCCACCGGATAGGTTCCCGCGATGTCTACAATACCACTTCGGCCCCATGGATTCGGCGAGATCCTCGACGGCGCGGTGCAGCTCTACCGCCGCGATTTCGGTCTCTACTATCTCATCGCGCTGTTGGGGGCGCTGCCCGGCTATATCCTCGCCCTGCTCTTCGAGCCGGATCTGTCCAGTCTTCTGGGCGACGGCGCTTCCGGTTTCGACGCGCTCTTCGCGGAGTTTCGCGTCGTCATCGCGATAGGGATCGTGTCGGGAGCCATGGCGTGGGTGGGCGTGCTGGCTGTTGCCGCGGCGATGGTCGAACGGATCGAGGAACGCCAGGCATCGGTGGGCCGAGCCTATCTGGACGCCATACGGCACCTGCCTCGCGCCGCGGGGGCGGCGCTGTTCGCCCTCTTCGGTTTCATCGTCGTGGGCTTCGTGGTCCTGATGGTCAGCACCCCCGTGGCGGGAGCTCTCATCGCCACCGGAAACGCGCTGATGGCGATCGTGGCGTTCCTCGTGTTCCTGTTGCCGATCATTGCGGTGGGGCTCGCCTGGCTTGCCGCGACGTTCGGGATTCTGCCCGCGGTGATCATCGAGAACCGAACGGCCATGGACGCGCTGCGGCGCTCCCTCAGCCTCTGCAACGGGGGTTGGCTGCGGGTCATCGGCATCATGTGCGTCGCCCAGATCATCAACCTCGCGCCCGGCTTCGCCGTCCAGGCCCTGTTCGGCCTTGACAACCTCTTCCTGTCACCGGAGGAACTGGGCACCATCGACTCAGGCAGGCAATGGCTGCTCAACACGGCCAGCTTCGTCATTTCGCCGCTGACGACCCCCTTCATGGTGGGAAGCATCCTGATGCTCTTTCACGACCGCCGCGTTCGGAAGGAAGCGTATGATCTCGAGACGGCGGCGGGTATCATGGATTCCGGCACCCCGTGAATCAGCTCCCCGACGCGGGCGAAGTCTCGCGGACACTCCGGGAGATCCTGGCCAGCTCCGAGTTCGTCACCTTCGAGGAACCGGGAAGGTGGCAGTTTCTGACGTGGATCTGGCAGCAACTCGTTCAACTCTGGGGTTGGCTGCAACGCCTGACGGGCGATGGCATCGAGGGGTTCGCGGAGATCCTTGTGATCATCGTTCCGCTTGCTTTACTCGTGGCTGCGGCCATCGTCGTCTCCAGACATGGCCGGAGGCTGCTTCCCGGCCACGAAGGCGACGACCTGGGGCTGACCGCGGAAGAGCCTCCGCGGAAAGCCGGCGAGTGGCTGAGTCTGGCCAGTGAACGGGCGATCCGGGGCGAGTTGCGCCCGGCCGCCACAGCGCTCTACCAGGGATTCCTGCTGACACTCGAGCAGCACGGGACGCTTTCCTTCCACAGCTCCAAGACCCCCGGCGACTACGCGCTTGAACTGGCCCGGCGCCAGGCCACCTCCCGGGGGTCCATGAGTCCGGGCAGCAGATTCCTGACCGCCTTCCAGGATTTCTCCTTCGGACGGGACCGGCCTTCGGTCTCGAAGTATGCAGGCCTCGAGAGTCTGGCCCGGGAAGCGGGGTGCCCCGCCAGTCCGCCGGCGGACGAATCGAGGTCCGATGAGTGATCCCCACGGCAGCCCCGGCGCGCGCTGGCGACGACCCACCTTGTGGGTGGCTGTGGTCCTGGTCTTCGCACTGGGGGTCGGATTCCTCGCCCGGCCTCAGGGCCGGAGGGCGACGAGTCTCCAGCGCAGTTCGCTGCGGACGACCCCGGACGGTGTGGCCGCCCTCGCTCGTGCGATCGAACACTTCGGCCGCCGCACGCACCCACGCACCACGCCACTGGCGGACGCCGACCCGGTCCGCGGCACCATTGTTCTGCTGCGCCCGCAACTGTTCGCGACGCCGCGCGAGGTCCACGCCCTCCTGGATCATGTGAGGGACGGCGGCACACTGCTGTACTCTCCATTCTTTTCTCTGGCGGCGCCCTACCCGCTGGAAACTCCTCTGGTCGACTCGCTTGGCGTGTACTTTCGCGAGCGGTCGGCGCTGGAGGAGTTCCGTGGTGACAGCCTGGCGCACGCCGAGTGGACGGACCACGCCCTGACGGGTGGGCTGGGACCGCCCGGGCGCGTCGATCACGGCTTCCGTGTCCTGGGGGTGGACGATGATTCGGTCGCGGCCCGGGTCGGGGACGTCCAGCGACTGCTGACGACGAAGGACTCCGAGGAGGAAACCTGGACCGCCGCTGCGGAGCTCGGGCTGGGCGGGGGGCGGGTGGTGATGATGACAAGCGCGGCACCCCTGTCCAATGAGCGGGCGGGCGATGACCCCCTTGCGGTCCTCGCGGTCAGGGCGGCTCTCGCCCATACGGCACCGGACGACACCGTCTTCTTCGCCGAGTACCACCAGGGGATCCGCGGGTCGCTCACGCGCGCCCAGGCAATTAGGAGCTTCTTCCTTGACAGCCCTGGTGGACGGGCTCTTCTGCACCTCATTGTGCTGAGCTTTCTGATCCTCGCATGCGTGGGACTTCGCTTCGGAGCCCCGATGCCGCGCGTGGCCCCGCCCGACCGCGAACGCAGGTCGCCGCTGGAGCACGTCTCGGCGCTCGGTGACCTCTATCGCAAGGCGGGTGCCACCCGCACCGCCGCCCTGCGGCTGCTGTCCCGGCTCGCGCGGGCCACACGCCACCCACCCCCCCGTGACAGGGCCGAGGCCGACGCGATGTTGCGAAGGCTCGCGACCTCGGAAGGCCGCAAGGGCCCGCTGAACAGGGTGCGGCAAAGCCTGAGGGACGAGCCCCCGAATCTGCCGGCGATCGCCGCCGGTATCGACGAACACCTCGCAAGGAGGTCCAGCCCATGACATCGCCGGACGCGGCGTTGCGCCTGCTCGGCGATCTCGAGCAGGTCGTGCTTGGCCAGCAGGCCGTGCTCAGACAACTCATGATCACGCTCCTCGCCCGCGGACACGCGCTCGTCGAGGGCGTCCCCGGAACCGCCAAGACCCTGGCGGTGAGAGCCCTGGCCCGGGGGCTCGGACTCGGTTTCGGGAGGGTGCAGTTCACTCCCGACCTCATGCCCACCGACCTCGTCGGCGTGAACATCCTGGGCGACGCGGGCTTCACCTACCGGCCCGGCCCCGTTTTCGCGGATCTGCTGCTTGCCGACGAGATCAACCGGGCGCCGCCCAAGACGCAGGCGGCGCTGCTCGAAGCGATGGAGGAGCGGCAGGTGACCGTCGATGGCAAGACCCGTGCGCTGCCCGCCCCCTTCACGGTATTCGCCACGCAGAACCCGGTCGAATACGAGGGCACCTACCCGCTCCCCGAGGCGCAGGTGGACCGCTTCCTGATGAAGATCGTCGTGGACTATCCTCCCGCCGAGGCGGAACAGGCGATCCTCGACCGCCATGAGGCCGGGTTCAGAGCCGACGACGAGACGACCTATTCCATGGGCGAGCCCATGACCCGCGAGGAGCTGGTCGAGCGGCGCGCGGCGGTCGACGGCGTGCACATGGACGAACGCGTCCGGCGCTACGTAACCGACATCGTGCGGGCCACGCGGGATGACGCCGCCTTCGTGCTGGGGGCGAGTCCCCGTGCAGGGGTCGCGCTGTTCCAGGCCGCTCGCGCCGAAGCCTACCTGCAAGGCCGCGACTTCGCGACCCCCGACGACGTCAAGTCGCTCTCCTTTCCCGTGCTTCGGCACCGGGTGGTGCTCACCGCGGAAGCCGAGGTGGAAGGACGCTCCTCGGACGACGAACTCAGGTCGCTGCTCGAGACGCTGGAAGCACCCCGCTAGTGCGGGTGCGCTCGGAATGCCGGACGAGACTTCGCGAGGCGCGGTCGGCGGGGGGGTGTCCTTGCCGTCCGTGATCCCCAGCGCCCGCGCGCTGACGCTCCTCGGCCTGGTGTCGCCTCTCTTCCTCGTGAGCACGCCGCTCGCGCTTGCAGCCGACGCGCTGATCCTGCTTCTGGTGGTCATCGACGGCCGCCGCGCCCGCGCACCGTCTGCCACCCGCGAAGTCCCCCGCATTTCCGCAATGGCGGCGGTGACGGACGTCCTTATTACGATGAGCAACCCCGGCACGCGCGATGTGACCATACGGGTTACGGACGATCTCGACCCTTGTCTGCGCCGCCTGGCCGGGCCGGAGGGAACGGACGAGTGGGAGCGCGGAAAGCGGGTCGAGATACGCGCCGGGTCGTCGGTTCGCCGCTCTTACGAGGTCATGCCCCGGTCGCGCGGGTTTCTGACCCTCGGGGCCATTCACCTGCGCACGCGTTCGCCCTGGAGGCTGGCCTGGGTCCGTTCAAGCCTGGACGTCCGCGACACGCTGCAGGTGCAGCCGGGCGTGCGGGATCTGCTCCGCGACCGCAGCGGCTACGCGATCCGCCGCCGGCTGCGCGCCCCCGGGTCGCGCCGGAACCGCCAATGGGGTGATGGGCGGGAGTTCGAGAGCCTCCGGGACTACGCCCAGGGAGACGATCCCCGTACCATCGACTGGAAGGCGTCCGCGAAGCGGCGCAAGTTCGTCGTGCGCAACTACGAGGCCGAGCGCAGCCAGAACATCGTGCTCGCCATCGATGCCGGGCGCCACATGCGGGAAAGGCTCTCGCCGCTGCGCGAGCGCATGGACTACGCCCTGGGCGCCTGCATGATGCTCGCCAGCCGCGCCCAGAACTTCGGGGACCGCATCGGCGTCCTCGTATTCGACGACCGCATCCGCCATGTGTCACCCCCGCGCCGTGCCGATCCCGCCGGCCTCGCCAGGGTCCTTGCCGGCGTCGAGACCCGGCTGACGGAGCCCAACTATCCGCTGGCGCTGGCAACGCTGGGACGAACGTTCCGCAAGCGCTCGCTCGTGATCCTCTTCTGCGACGTGATCGACGGCTCCGTCTCCAGGGCGCTCGTCACCTCACTGGCCAGAATCGGGCGTGCCCACCTCCCGCTCGCGATCGCCATCCGCAATCCGGCCCTGGAAGCGGCCGCCATGAGCGCGGTGGAGGAATCGGACGAAGCCTACTACCGCGCCGCCGCCGAGGAACTGGTGCAGGCGCGGGCGACCACGCTTCAGGTCATGCGCCAGACCGGCATCCTCGTCGTGGACACGCCCCCCGGGGACACGCTGGTCCGCACCCTGGACAAATACGTCGAGATCAAGGAGCGCGGGCTGCTCTGAACGTCAGGACGCGTGCGCCGCTCCGACCACCTCCGCCGACGAGGGCGGCCTGGGCGTCCGTGTGTCGGACCGCCGCCCCGCAAAGGCGAAGTAGAGCACCAGCAGGACCGCGGTCGCTCCGCCGAACGCGAACTTGGCCGCAGCCGGCAACGACGACGGCGAGTAGAAGCCCTCCACGACGCCGGCAAGCACAAGCATGATCGCGGCCCCGCCCAGCAGCGAGAGAAAGGCCCGGCCACGCTCCCGCAGCGCCTCGGCGCGGGTGAGCCGGCCGGGCATCAGCAGCGCCGACCCCAATCCGAACCCGGCACCTCCCGAGATGCAGATCGCGGTTAGTTCCAGGAACCCGTGCGGGAACACGAAGGCGAGGATCACCCCGAGAACCCCTCCGTTTCCGTAGACTCCGAGCACCGCGCCGATCGAGACCGCATTCATGAGCAGTATGAACAGGGTTCCGGCGCCGGCCAGGAAGCCGCCCGCGAAGGCCAGGAACGTCACACCGATGTTGTTGGTGATCAGGAAGGAGGAGAAAAGCGGCATGTCTGTCGCCTCAACCGCGTCTGGCAGGTAGCTCGTGTCGATGTCGCCCTTCACCGTGTTTTCCGCACGCATCAGCATTCCCGGTGCAACCAGCCTGCGCCCCAGGAGCGGATCGTCGCGGACAGCGGCGTACGTAAACAGCAGCGGACCATAGAACAGGACCATGGCCAGCAGGACAGGGCGGTGAAAACGGCGCACCGCGCGCGGGAACTCGACCATTACCCAGTGCCCGAGCGAGACAGCAACCCGGCCCCTCGCGCGATAGAGCAGGTTGTGTCCCGCGCCCGCCCACCGCTGAACCGTCCCCAGCAGGCCCGGGGAGGCACCGTAGGTTCGCGCCCTCGCCAGATCCGCCGTGACGCCCCGATACAGCTGCCCGAAGGCTCTGACTTCATCTTCCGTAAGGCTAGGCAGACCCTGCTTGCGTCCCTTCTCCACCAGGTCCACGTAGGCGGCCCACTCCTCCCGCTGCTCCCGCGCCATCGCGGCGGCCTGCAGGCTGGCGCCCCCCCGGCGGGCCGCGTGCCGGGGCGCTTCTTCCTCGTAGAGTGCGGCCAGCCTTTCGTCGATGGTGAGTTCGGCCTGATCGGCACTGTCCCTGAACGCAAAGCCGAGCGGCTTGACGACCGAGGCGGCGACACGTCGGCGCACGTCCGCGTCCAGCCCCTCCCGCCGAGCCATGTACCCGGCAAGGAGTTCGAACTGCTCGACGGATAGCACGGGCCGTCCCACGCGCCCCGGCGGAAGCGCATCGGCGCCAAGCAGTTCGCTGCCGCCCGCATCTCGCACCACGATGGTTCCCGCCACCAGGTCTCCCAGCCGCTGGGCCCGCCGGTTGACGAGGATGCATACCGCGCCCGCCATCCCGGACGCGGCCGGCTGCAGATCCACAATCCGGATCAGGTTCCGGAGCACGGACCCCTGAAACGACAGCGGCTCGCCTCCGACATGGATGACCCGCAGCCCCACCACGCGCTTCCCCGGAGTGCGTCCGCCGCCGAGCCCCTCGAAGAGGAGGAAGTACCCCCACTGCGCGAAGAATAGGGCGAAGACAAGGATCGTTCCGCTTACGGCGCGCACCCATTCGCCCAGCACGCCGGCTTCATTGAGAACCACACCGAGCAGAGCGAGGGAGCCGACCAGGATGGCCAGATCGATGGCCAGGGCCGCCGCGCGGGATCCCAGGTCGGCCAGCACGTAGTCGAGTCGCACGTGCTCGGGCGTGTCGACCTCGATCCGGCGGTGAAGCGACGACCGCGAGGAGGGGTTGTTCATCGAATGCCGGAGGAGGGACTTGAACCCCCGACACGCGGATTATGATTCCGCTGCTCTGACCAACTGAGCTACTCCGGCGACGGCAAGAAAGCTCAATGAGCCGGGAGGGCTTGTCAAGCGGGGTTGTCGGGACCCCTATTTAGTCCCCTGCCCTACTCCGCACGCCGGCCTCGAGCGGCACTTCCACGCCACCCTGGCGCCGCCCGAATTCGACTGCGGAACATCCGCAACCAACCGGAGGTACGTCCGATGGACGTCGGTTTCCTGCTTATACCGCTCGCCACGCTGGGCCTCGTGGGCCTGCTGAGTTCGCTGCGCATCCTGTGGGAATACGAGCGGGGCGTCGTGTTCCGGCTCGGGAAGCTCACCCGGGCCAAGGGTCCCGGAATCGTGTTCCTGGTGCCGTACGGAATCGAACGCATGCGCAAGATGGACCTGCGCATCATCGCTCTGGACATCGCCCCGCAGGATACGATCACCAAGGACAACGTGAGCTGCACGGTCAACGCCGTGGTGTACTTCCGGGTTGTAGACCCGGCCAAGGCCGTGGTCGAGGTCGAAGACTACTACTTCGCCACGAGCCAGATCGCGCAGACCACCCTGCGCAGCGTCGTGGGACAGTCCGAACTCGACGAACTCCTCGCCCAGCGGGAACGGATCAACGAGATCGTTCGCCGCATCATCGACCTGGAGACGGATCCCTGGGGTATCGAGGTGACCGCGGTCGAGATCAAGGACATCGATCTCCCCAAGGAAATGAAGCGGGCGATGGCCAAGCAGGCCGAGGCCGAGCGCGAACGGCGCGGGAAGGTGATCGCGGCCGAGGGCGAGTTCCAGGCGTCCCGGAAGCTGTCAGCGGCCGCCAAGGTCATTTCCCAGTATCCGGTGGCGCTGCAGCTGCGTTTCCTGCAGACGGTCGTCGAGGTGGCCGCCGAGAACAACTCGACCACGCTGTTCCCGATTCCCGTGGACCTGTTCGCGCCCTTCATGGAGAAGGCCACGGGCGCCCCCGCCGCCGGTCTGCCGACACAACTGACAAGCGATGACGCGAAGGCGCTGGCCGCTGCCGCGGTCAAGGGTCTGGGGGCCGACCCGGAAGCGGCGCTGGCGGCGCTCGAGGCCGGGGACGCGGAGCGGTTCCTGGAGGGTGCCAGGCTGGCGCTCGGGATGGGGGCCGATTTGCCGGGAGACGATGCCGTGGAAACCGCCGGAGCCCTGGTGCCCGCGGAGGCGGAGGAAGAATAACGCGCTAGCGCGAGTCCTCCGGGGGCGACTCCCGGGTCTCCTCGTCCCGGCCGGTGTCCGTGAGGCGGTACAGCAATTCGCCGTCGCGGATAAGCCCGTACCGCTCGCGCGCAAGGCGTTCCAGCGCCTCGTCGTTGTGGCGCAGGGAATCGATACGCGCCTGCAGCGAGTCGATCCGGCGCATCTCCAGCTCCACCTCACCGCGTCGGGCCGCCAATTCCGCTCTCGCCCTGCGCGCGTCGAGCGCCGAGTACTCCCCGCCGAAAACGGCGAAATACCCCGCAAGCGCCAGGAGTCCGAGGAAGACCAGCCGCCTCATGGCCGCGCGCTCCTGCCTGCGTAGACGGCCTGCCGGCCGAGGGCTTCCTCGATCCGAAGCAGCTGGTTGTACTTTGCCACCCGGTCCGTGCGGCACGGCGCGCCCGTCTTGATCTGTCCCGCGCCCGTCGCCACCGCGAGGTCGGCGATGAAGGTGTCCTCCGTCTCACCCGACCGGTGCGAGATCACGGTGCCCCAACCCGCTTCCTGGGCCACCCGCACGGCGTCCATCGCCTCGCTGAGGGTGCCGATCTGGTTGACCTTGACCAGGATCGAGTTGGCGGCCCCGGCGCGCATTCCGCGCTCGAGCCGCGTGACGTTGGTCGCGAAGAGGTCGTCACCCACGACGCGGCAGCGTCCGCCCAGGCGGCTCGTGAGCGTGGTCCAGCCCTCCCAGTCATCCTCGTCCAGGGGATCTTCGAGGCTGACCAGGGGGAAGCGTCCGACCATGTCCTCCCAGAACGCGATCATGCCCGCGGTGTCCATGGACGCACCAGACGACTTGACGAAGGTGTACCGGCCATCCGCGTAGAACTCGGACGCCGCGGCGTCAACGGCGAGCAGGACGTCCTCGCCGGGGCGGTATCCCGCCGATTCTATCGCATGGATGACCGATTCCGTCGCATCCACGTTCGAGGCAAGGTCGGGTGCAAAGCCGCCCTCGTCCCCCACGGCGGTGCTCCTGCCCTGCGATGCGAGCACCTCCTTCAGCGTGTGGAAGACCTCGACGCCCATGCGCAGCGCCTCGGAAAACGAGCCCGCGCCCACCGGCATGATCATGAACTCCTGGATGTCCACGTTGTTCGACGCGTGCGCGCCGCCGTTGAGGATGTTCATCATCGGAACGGGGAGGAGGTGTGCATCATCGCCTCCGAGGTAACGGTACAGCGGGAGCCCCGTCTCGGACGCGGCGGCCCGCGCGACCGCCAGGGAGACGGCCAGCACCGCGTTGGCGCCCAGGCGACCCTTGTCGGGGGTTCCGTCCACTTCGATCATCGTGCAATCCACATCGCGCTGTTCACGAGCCTCGAACCCGCGCAAGGCGCCCAGTATCTCCGTGCGAATATTCCGCACGGCGTCGCGCACCCCTCTGCCCAGGTATCGTCCGGCATCGCCGTCGCGAAGCTCCACCGCCTCATGGCCGCCGGTGGACGCCCCGCTGGGTACGGCCGCCCTCCCACGGTAACCGCTCTCGAGCAGCACCTCGGCCTCCACCGTCGGGTTGCCGCGCGAGTCCAGGATCTCGCGCCCCCTGATGTCGACGATGGCGGACATGTGGATTGCGTCTAGGCCGTGAGTTCGAGGCGGCCGGTCGTCGAGGTGCTTCCCGGCTTGTCGCCCGCCTCTTTCGAGTGAGAGGCGGCGCCCGCATCCCGCAACGCCAGGATCGCTTCACGGACCTGTGCGGACAGACGGTCACGATCACGCAACGTGAGCCCGGCTGTCGGAATCGGTGGCCCCACGCGTACCGTCACACGTCCCGGCGAGATCCTCCAGTCCCCCTTTGCCATGACCCGGCGCGTCCCGGCCAGGGCGACCGGGACAATCGCAACCTGGGCCTTGATGGCCATCACGAAGGCTCCTTTCTTGAAGCGCCTCAGTTCGCCCGTGGGCGAGCGCGTCCCCTCGGCAAACATGATGATGGTGCGTCCCTCGTCACGTATCTGCCCGTCCAGACTGCCCAGCGAATTCAGCGCCGACTGGTGGTCGCCCCTGTCTATGGCGACGTGACCCACCTTTTCCCAGGCATGGCCCAGGAAGGGTATGCGGTTCAGTTCCTTCTTCCCCACGAAGCTGAACCGCACCGGGAGGGCCGCCGCGAGCGAGAAGACATCGAACCAGCTCTGGTGATTCGAGACGAGGATCTGGCCACCGCCCTCCCCGAAGCGCTCCGGGTTTTTCACGGTCACCCGCACCCCGGCGCCCCACAGGATCACCCTGGCCCAATTGGCCGTCGCCCGCTCGGCAAAACCGTGAAACCACCGGATGCGCAACGCGGACCGCAGCGCCACCGTGCCGCCGAAGAAGATCGTGGAAGCGGCCGCCACGCCATACACCCACGGCTGGCGAATCATTGCGGCCCGTCCGGCAACGGGCTTGCGAAGTGGTCGAAGCCGGCGTCTCCGGCATCCGTGCGCCGTCCCCGTTCGTCCTCGAGAACCACACCGGTCCCTGCTTCAACCATACCAATCCGGGTCAGTGGCACCGACAACTCCTGTCCGAGGGCCAGAATGCTGGGTTCCGTGCCTGGGTTGGCCGTAAACATAAGTTCATAATCTTCGCCTCCCACAAGGGCGAGGTTCAAGTCCCCGTGTGCGCCCGGGTCCACCGGCACCCGGTGCGGACGTATGCAGATTCTCGCGCCGGACATTGCCGCAATGCGCCCGGCGTCGAGGATGAGACCATCCGAAAGGTCGATCATGGAACGGGCGATTCCGCGTCCAGCCAGCGCGCTGCCGAGCGGAATCCGGTTGGGAGGGGCGGCGAAGCGGATCCTGGCCGCGGGATCCGGTGACTTCCCCGTGGACCACGCACGTACCGCCGCGCGCGCCCCGCCCAGCGATCCGGAAACCCACAGCTGCTGAGCAGGCTCGGCGCCCCCCCTCGACACGTAGCCGGTAGCCTTGCCAACCACGACCACATCCAGTACTGAGGGGCCCGGGGACCGGCTGACGTCGCCGCCGACGATGGCGACGGCCACCCTGTCTCCGGCGCGCCGCACGCCCCGCTGCAGATCGAGCGCGATGGCGCGGTCCGCGCCTCCCGGCACAGCCAACGAGACCAGCAACGCCAGTGGCACCGCGCCCATTGCCGCCAGATCGCTCAGCGCCGCCGCGCCGGCCCGAAAGCCCGCCTCTTCGGCGGAGATCCAGTCAAACCGGAAGTGGACGCCCTCGACGGCGATGTCGGTCGATATGGTGAAGCCGCCGCGGAGCACGGCCGCGTCGTCGCCCGGCCCGAGAAGCACCGCCCGACTGCCCTTCCACCCGATGGCGGCCAGCCGTTCGACGAGCTCGCGCTCGGTCATCACGGCTAGCAGTCCGTGGACGAAGCCGCCCGGATGCATCGCCGCTCGAATGCCGGGGCGATTTTGTCCACGGACTGCCCTCTACGCCGGCTGGCGCTGGTCGAAGGTGACGAACGGGAACGGCAGGTCCGTGTCCGCACCGCCCGGGCGCGACAGGGCGGACAGGGCGCCCGGAATCGCCTCCACCACGTCCGACGGCATCAGGGATGCGCCGCCGCCGTCCAGCGAGGCTGCCGCGCCCGTCACATGGAGCGCCAGGCCCGCGGCGGCAACGGGATCCGCTCGCTGGGCGAGGCAGGCACCGATCGCGCCGGTGAGCACATCGCCCATGCCGGCGACCGCCAGCGCGGACGGAGTCTCGTGCGTGCTCACCAGCAGGCCGCCGTCTGGCTCCGCCACGAGCGAAGGCGCGCCCTTCAGCAACGTCACCACGCCGTGCGAGGCGGCGAAGTGCCTTGCCGTGCCCACACGGTCCCCCTGCACGTCCGTTGTCGATGCCCGGACGAGGCGGGCCATCTCACCGGGATGGGGCGTGACCACGACCCCGCCCCGGCCCGCCGCGCGTGAACCGTGCACCGCACCGGGACCGCCGCCCGCCCCGCGGGCCAGCAACGTGAGCGCATCGGCATCGATGACCGCGGGGCGGTCGCCCCGGGCCGCCAGCGCGGCCTCGACTTGCGCCGCTGCCTCCGTGTCCGTGCCGATGCCGGGACCCAGCGCGACCGCATCGGACTGCTCGATGGCGGCGCCGAGCGCATCACGGTCGCGCGCGTCCACGAAGATGGCTTCGGGCACCTCCGCGACGACCTCGCGTGCCGGAAGCGAGGCGCAGACGCGCACCAGCCCGGCCCCGCAACGAAACGCCGACCGCGCCGCCAGCACGGCGGCACCGGGCATCGCCGACCCGGCCACGATCGCGATGGCGCCCACCGCGTTCTTGTGCGTGACGGCCGCACGCCGCGGGAGCACGTCACTTGCCCACGCGGGCGTGATCAGCTGCGCCCACCCCGTGCCGTCCGCCGGCGGGAACCCGATCTCGACCGCCACGATGCGGCCGCAGTGCTGCCGTCCCGGGTGCAGGAGCGTGCCCAGCTTCGGCCATCCGAACGCGATCGTGACATCGGCCCGGATCGCGGTGCCGGGAACATCGCCGCTGGTCCCGTCGACACCTGACGGAGCATCCAGGGCAACGACGGCTCCGCGTGCCCGGTTGGCCGCGCGGATGGCGACGGCCTGCCGTGCTCGGGGCGCCCCGCGGATCCCGGTGCCCAGCAGCCCGTCCACGAGGACCGCAGCCCGTTCCAGCCGCCGGCCCAACTGCTCTTCGGCACGCCGACGTTCCGGATCGAAAACGGATGCCGACAAATCCCATCCATGCACTACGGGGTCCGTCTCGGGACGATTTCCGACCAGCACCGCCGAGACGTGCCGGCCCCAGGCCGCCAGGGCGCGCAGGCACACGAGCGCGTCTCCACCGTTGTTACCGGAGCCGACCAGGGCAACGACGGGACCCTCGGGGAACAGCCGGTTGATGATGAGTGCGGCCTGTCGGCCCGCATTCTCCATGAGCGCGGCCTCGGGAACCCCGCGCTCGTCGATGGAGATCCGGTCGTAGCGGGCGGCCTGCGCCGCAGTGGGCGCACGCACGACCGCTTTCCCGAACCGCCTGCGCAGGCTGTCCGGGTTCACGGTTACTTGTAGCTCTGTCCGATCGACCGGCCGAAGGTGATCTCGCCGTTGTCTATCCGGATATTGAAGCCGCAATCCGGATTCGAACACACCCAGGCCTTGTAGCGGATCGGCGCTCCGTCACGTCCGTAGTCGGACATGGGGAGCAGCACCCCGTCGCCACACTTCTTACAAGCGGTAAAGCCGGCATCATCCACCGTGTTCATCAGTCCCTCGGGGAAAGTGAGAAGAGGCTAACACGCCTGCGCCTCTTCTCGGGTGATGTGCGGAGCCGCCGTCCTGTCCGGGACCGGTCCGGCGCCGCACGGTTGTCTGCTAATCTATGGCGCTACCGTCCAGGGGTAGTTGTGGTCGAACACTTCCTCGAAGTCGAATAGACCCTCGAAATCCTCGGGCCGATCTTCTTCCTGCTTGGTAAGTACCCCGACTTCAACGAGGGCAAAGACCATCTCACCGAGATCATCGGTCGAGTGGATGCCCCAATACTCCAGAACAGTGCGCGCGAGGGGACCGAAGCGCTCGATCGCGAGGCGCCGCACACCGTCCGCCAACTCCTGGCCGGAGATGTGGCGCCGCTCGCCCAGCCCGGCGATCACCGTTCGGAGCGCATCGAGCAGGAAATCATACGCGATCCGATGATAGCGCGGATTGCGTTCCTGGAGCCGGTCCAGAACCATGACAAAGTCGCAAGCGTTCATGACAACTGCAATTTTACACCCTCATGCGGGTCCCGCCAGATCCCCGAACAGCGGAAAGGCTGCGCAAAGGTCGCCCGAGCGGTTTCGTATCCGACCGATCAGCGATTCGTCAGCGGGACGATCGAGGATGTCCGCGATCCAGTCGGCGATCGCCTTCATCTCCGCCGGTCCCATCCCCCGGGTCGTGAGCGCCGGTGTGCCGATGCGCAGGCCGGAAGTGACGAATGGCGACCGCCGTTCCCCCGGCACGGTGTTCTTGTTGACGGTGATTCCCGCGCGCTCCAGTGCCTGTTCGGCGTCCTTTCCCGTGAGCTCCCGGTCCCGCAGGTCCACGAGGATGAGGTGGTTGTCCGTACCGCCCGAAACCAGTTGCACGCCCCGCGCCATGACCTGGTCCGCCAGCGCGCGCGCGTTTTCGACGACCCGTAGCCCATAGTCCCTGAACTCCGGGGAAAGCGCTTCCCCGAGCGCGACCGCCTTCGACGCGATCACATGCATGAGGGGACCGCCCTGAATGAACGGGAAGACCATCCGGTCGATCGTGGCCCGGTGCTCCTCGCGGCATAGCAGAAGTCCGCCGCGCGGGCCGCGCAGAGTCTTGTGGGTCGTTGTCGAAACGACGTCCGCGTGCGGGACGGGACTTGGATGGTGACCCCCCGCCACGAGACCCGCGATGTGCGCGAGATCCGCGAGGTGAAAGGCGCCGACTTCCCGCGCGATCGCGCCGAACTTCTCGAAATCGATGGTGCGCGGGTACGCCGACGCGCCGGTTACGATCAGTCTCGGACGCACCTTGAGCGCGGTGTCCCGCACCTGGTCGTAGTCGATGTGCCCGTCCGACCCGCGTACGCCATACGCCGACACCTCGAACAGGCGCCCGCTGAAATTGACCGGGGAGCCGTGGGTGAGGTGCCCGCCATGGCTGAGGTTCATGCCGAGGATGCGGTCGCCCGGCTTCAGAAATGCAAAATAGGCGGCCATGTTGGCCTGGGCGCCCGAGTGAGGCTGCACGTTCGCGTGGTCGGCCTGGAACAACTGCTTCGCGCGGGAGCGGGCCAGATCCTCGACCTGATCGGCGAACTCGCACCCGCCGTAGTACCGCCTGCCCGGCAGACCTTCCGCGTACTTGTGGGTAAAGACGGTGCCGAGCGCTTCCCGGACCGCGGGCGACACGAAGTTCTCGCTCGCAATCATTTCGAGTTGGGCTTTCTGCCGCGCCTCTTCCGCCAGCACCGCGCGGTGGACGACGGGATCCGCACGATCCAGGCGTTCCAGCCGCTCGCGCCCTTCCGTTTCCTTGATCATCCGACGAGCTAGCTCGCGTCCGTGAGAGAGCGGCCGATCACGAAGCGGAGTATCTCGCTCGTGCCCTCGTAGATCTCGGTGCCCTTGGCGTCTCTCATGAGTCTCTCAACCGGAAACTCCCGCATGAAACCGTAACCGCCGAAGATACGCACCGCCTCCTCGGTGACCAAACCCGCGGTCTCGCTGGCAAACAGCTTGGCCATCGCCGAACGGGCCGTGATGGGGAGACCGCCGTCGGTCAGGCGGTCGCGGTCCTCCCATGCGGCCGCCCCCTCCATGAACAGGGCGCGGGACGCGGCGATCCTGGTCGCCATCACCGCCAGCTTGCTGCGAACCGCACCGAAGCTCGCGATCGGACGGCCGAACTGCCGTCGCTCCCTGGCGTACCTCGCGGCGTGCCCCAGGGACGCCTGAGCGATTCCAACCGCTTGTGCGGCGATCCCCAACCGGCCCAGATCGAGCGCGCCGAGCGCGTACTTGAGCCCGCTGCCAGGGTCGCCAACGAGTCGTCGATCCGTCACCCGGACACCATCGAGCTCAACCCGGACCGTCTCGGAGGCGCGCAGTCCCATGGTGGTTTCCCGCTTCCCGACCTTGTAGCCCTCGGCGGCGGTATCCACGAGGAACGCGCCGATGGGCGTCTTCGCGCCACCCTCCCGGCCCGTAAGGGCGAAGGCGACGACCAGATCCGCACGGGCGCCGTTCGTCACCCATCGCTTGGTGCCCGTCAGGATCCAGCTGCCATCGTCCCCATCGTTCTTCCGGGCACGGGTCCCCATCGCGGCCGGATCGCTCCCCGCCCCTGCCTCGGACAGCGCAAAGGCGGCAATCTTCTCGCCCGCAGCCAGTGCCGGAAGCCAGCGGGATTTCTGCTCTTCGGTGCCGTGGGTCAGCAGGATGTGGGGCACGGGGCCGTTCTGAATGGCCACCGTGAGCGCCAGCGCCGCGTCGCCCCGCGCGATTTCCTCGAGCGCGACCAGGTAGGTGGGCACGTCGAATCCCAGCCCGCCGTACTCGGGCGGCACCAGCATCCCCAGGAATCCCAGTTCCGCCAGCTTGTCGAGGATCTCCGCGTCGAAGGTGCCCCGGCGATCCCACGCGGCAGCGTGCGGAATGATCTCGCCCTCGGCGAAGTCGCGGGCGAGTTGCCGGATCTCCCGCTGCTCGTCGGTCAGCACTCAGGCGTTCCCTTCGTAGCAATGGAAGCCCCGCCCCGTCTTCCGCCCCAGCCACCCCGCGGCGACGTACTGGCGCAGCAGCGGACACGGGCGGTAGCGATCGTCGCCCAGCTCGCGGTGCAGAACCTCCAGGATATTCAGACAGGTGTCGAGACCGATCAGGTCGGCAAGCGCCAGAGGGCCCATGGGATGGTTCATGCCCAGCTTCATCACCGCGTCGATCGCCTCCGCCTCGGCGACCCCCTCCATGAGCGCGAAGACCGCCTCGTTGATCATCGGCGCGAGGATGCGGTTGGAGACGAACCCAGGGAAGTCCCTGACTTCGACGGGCGTCTTTCCCAGCGCCCGCGACAGCTCCATCACCGACTTCGTGGTCGCGTCCGTGGTCCTGAGGCCGCGGATGACTTCGACCAGCTGCATGATCGGGACCGGGTTCATGAAGTGCATCCCGATGACCTTCCCGGGTCGATCCGTGCAGGCCGCAATGGCCGTGATCGAGATCGACGAGGTGTTCGATGCCAGGATCGCGTGTTCGGGCGCAAGCCGGTCCACGGCGGCGAAGAGCTCGTACTTGAGCTGCGCGATCTCCGGGACCGCCTCGATCACCAGGTCGGCCCGCGCCACGTCTCCGAGCTGTCCGGGCGCCACGCGGGCCAGGGCCTCGGCACGCCGGGGTCCGGTGATCCTTCCCCTGGCCACCTGCCGCTCGAGGTTGCGGGCCATCGTGGCGACCGCCCGGTCGAGGGCCCCTGCATCGGAGTCCACGAGCGTGACGTCCAGCCCCGCGAGCGCGCAGACATGGGCGATGCCGTTGCCCATCGTGCCAGCCCCGATGACGGCAACCCGATGCATGCTCATATGGCTTGTGCCGGGGTGAGGATTTCCGTCCGCACCACAACCAGGATGGCGATGACCATCGCGACGGTCGCGGCCAGTCCCGCCTCCACGCCGAATTCCCCGCCCGTGACAAGGGGACTGCCGGCTCGGGTGACCTCGATCAGCGGTGCGTCCACGATCTCCAGCCCGCTGACGGGCAGATCGGCGAGGAATCCCGTAGCGAGGTTCCAGCCCATGTGGACGCCGCTCGCCAACCAGAGGCTCCCGGTCTTGAGGCAGATCAATCCCAGGAGAAAACCGGCCAACAGGATGTTTGCCAGCGCCAGCGCCCCGACTTTCGGATTCGCGCCGTGGAGAGCGGCAAACACCACCGACGTCAGTACCAGTGCCGCGCCGCGGCCCCACCGGTCGGCCAGCACGCGAAGCGGATAGCCGCGGACCAGTATCTCCTCTCCGGTAGCTGCCACGAGCAGGATCAGCGCGGCCCAGAGCCCGGTGCCACCGTACTCGATCCACGTTCCGGCGTCCGGACCGTAGCGCAACCCGCCGACACCCACTGCGATCACGACGGCGGGAACCACGAAGGCGATTCCCAGAACGAGTCCCCATCCGAGTTCGCGCGCGAAGCCGGACCACGGCAAGCCGACGACATCGAGACTGCGCCGTCCATCGAAGCGCAACACGATCACGGTTGCCGCCAGGGCGACGACGAACATCGCGGTCCCCTCCACCGCGAGACTCGCGGTCCCGTCCCCGACGAGCGCCGCGAAGACGACCAGCAGCGCGAAGAACACACCCGCGAAGCCGGCCAGCCGGGTCAGGATGGGAAGGACCTCACTCCCTGCCGGCAGGAGACGAGGCATCGGCTTCAGCGCAACAGACCCCGGGTCATCGCCTGCCGTATGACGACGAAGGCAATGGCGATCTTGATCAGCGCTCCGGGAAGGAACGGCTGGACACCGGCCATGAAGACCGCCCGGAGGTCCATGTTCGTGACGACCGCGAGCCATGCGGCCCCCATCGCGAAGATGATCACCGTGCCCGCCACAAGCGCGCTCACAGTTCGCACCGCCCCGCACTCTCTTCCGGCGATCCATCCCGTCAGGATCGCTGCCATCGGGAAGGCCATCAGGTAGCCTCCGGTTGCTCCGAAGATCCAGGGGAGTCCGGCCCCGCCGAACGCGAACACGGGAACCCCGGCGATTCCCAGGGCGAGATAGGTGAACTGCGACGCGGCCCCCGCTACGGGTCCCAGAAGGGCTCCGGCAAGCAGCACGACCAGTGTCTGCAGCGTCATCGGCACCGGAGTGACGCCCAGCGGCACCGACAGGCGCGCGCTGAGCGCCGTCAGCAGCGCAAAGAGGAGAACCGCGAACGGCACCGCGATCGGACGAGGCCAGGAGCGAACGGCGGCGAACACCGCCGAGCTGCGCGGGTTGGCTTCCGCGATCACGGGGCTGCCTGTCGCTTCGGATTGGATCATGCGGCGTTCCTCTTCGGCTCAGTTGGCTCGTATCGACATGGCGACGGCGTTGCCGCCACCCAGGCAAAGCGTGGCGATGCCGGTCTCAATATCGCGATCGGCCATGTTCGACAACAGCGTGACCAGGATACGCGCGCCCGATGCGCCGATCGGATGACCCAGGGCCACGGCTCCGCCGCGGACGTTCAACCGCTCGGGATCGATCGCAAGTTCGCGCATGTCCGCAATGGCCTGCACCGCGAAGGCCTCGTTCATTTCGACGAGGCCGTAGTCTCCTATTTCGGCGCGGTCCAGCTTCATCAGTTTCCGCACCGCGGTGACCGGAGCGAAGAAGAGGTCCCGCGGCTCCGTTCCACCCGCCGCATACCCTGTGATGATGGCCCGGTAGCGCAGTCCGTTGGCGTCCGCATACTCCCGGCTGGCTACCACCAGGGCCGAGGCGCCGTCGTTGAGCCCCGGTGCGTTGCCCGCCGTGACGACCAGTTCGTCCAGGCCCTCGGGAGCGTCGGAGCGGAATGCGGGACGCAGGCGGCCGAGGGCCTCCAGGGATGTGTCGCGGCGCGGGCTTTCGTCGGTGTCCACCAGGGTCGTGCCCCGGCGCGTCTCCACCGGCACCGGGACGATCTCCGGCAGGAATTCCCCGTCGTCGATCGCGGCCACCGCCTTCCTGTGCGAAGCAACCGAAAACGCATCCGCTTCACCCCGGCTGATCCCCGCCTTCGCGGCCGTGTACTCGGCGTGACCGCCCATGTGACACTTCTCGAAGGCACACCACAGCCCGTCGTACACGAGCCCGTCCTGTACGGTGCGGTCGCCGAACTTCACCCCGCCGCGCATTCCCCGGAGGTAGTACGGCACGTTGGACATCGACTCGAACCCACCGGCCACGACCAGCCGCGCGTCGCCGGCCTTGATGGCCTGGGCCGCCAACATCACGGCCTTGAGTCCGGATCCACACACCTTGTTCACGGTCACCGCCGGGACGGTCGCGGGAATGCCGCCGTGCACGGCCGCCTGCCGGGCCGGTGCCTGCCCCGAGCCCGCGCTCACGACGTTGCCGAGGATCACCTCGTCGACCTCCGACTTGTCGATACCCGCACGCACGACGGCTTCACGCACGGCAACGGCGCCGAGTTCAGGCCCCGAAAGGGGACTCAGCCCTCCGAGAAATCGCCCGATGGGTGTACGAACGCCGTCAAGTATGACGGGTGTATGTGCCGGGTGGGCCAAATCGAGGTGCCTTGGTCGTGGTGTGAGCGGTTCGGACCGGCGCTCGGCCCGGAAAGTCATTGCGCAGATCGCCGCGGAAGGTCCCCCTCTACACGTTTGGAGACGGCTTCCAGACCCTGAATTATAGCAGGACCCGGCGCCCCGAAGCACCCATTCGCGTCGATTTCCCTCGCTGTCGGGGCGGGTGGGCGAACAGATCGCCCTGCGTGCGCGCGCCTCGCGGCGGACGGTAGCGCCGGAGGGACCGGAGGTCGCCCACGCCCAGCTGCTCCGCGCGGTCCAGGAGCCGCAGCAGGATGCGTGCCGTCGCAAGGGCGTCTCCGTGCGCTCGGTGGCGCTGGTATACGGGGACATCGAAAAAATCCGTCAGCGCGTCGAGGTTGCGCCGCCGCAGCTCGGGCACGAGGCGGCGGGCCATGCTGATCGTACAAAGACGGTCGACCTCGGGAACGTCGCCGAGCGCGTCGCCGAGCTGCGCACGCAGCCAGCCCCAGTCGAACCCGGCGTTGTGGGCCACGAAGACGCGCCCCGACACGCGCCGGAACACCTCGTCCGCGATCTCGTCGAAGGCCGGAGCCCCCGCAAGCATGCGGTCGGTGATCCCGGTGAGCGCAGCCGTGTGGCGCGGCATGGAGCGCCCCGGATTCACCAGGGTCCGGAACTCGTCGACGATCCCCCCGTCCCTCACCTCGACGATGGCCACCTCCGTGATGCGGTGACCGGCCTCGTAGCGGCCACCCGTCGTCTCCACATCCACGACCGCGTAACACAGCCTCGACAGGGGCGAGCCCGGGCGGCGCGCCCCACTGCGAAGGCTCCAGACGCCCTCGCCGTCGACCACGAACCGCTCGTCGCCGCCCAGCAGTGCGAACACCGCGGCCGATGCGGCACCTGGATGGCCGTCCAGGCCGAGCACGCTGCGCGCCAGCTCGGCGGTCGGCACCGGGCCCCTCCGCAACTCGGCCCAGGCACTCTGCAGCAGCGTGCGGGACCGGGGGGCGCCCGTCATCCCGTCCGGCGGGTCAGCGCGTGCGACAGGCCCTCGAGCTCGACGAGCATGCTCACGTTGCGGAGCGCCACGTCGTCCGGGAGGCGCAACTGGGTCGGCGCGTAGTTGAGGATTGCCTTGATCCCCGCCGCGACCACGCGATCCACGAGACCCTGCGCGACGAGGGCCGGTACCGCCACGATCACCAGGTCGATCGCGTCGTCGCGCAAAGCGCACTCGAGCTCGTCTTCGCCCCTGATCCGAATGTCGCCCAGGTGCGACCCCACCTTGCAGGGATCGTTGTCGATCACGGTTGTGATATTGAAGCCCCGCGCGCGAAACGGTTCATACTCGAACAGGGCGGTCCCGATCCTTCCGGCACCGAGCAGGGCGACACGCCAGACCGAGTCGAGACCCAGAACTCCGCGAAGCACGCCGGTGAGCTCCGCGACCGAGTAGCCGAGCCCGCGCTTCCCGAAGGACCCGAGGTAGGAGAGGTCCTTGCGCACCTGCGCGGCCGTAGCCCCACCGCGCTCCGCCAACGCCCCGCTGGCAACGCTCGTGACGCCCGAGCGCGCGAAGTCCTCCAGAAAGCGGAGGTAGAGGGACAGGCGTCGAACCGTCGCGTCCGGAATCCTCTTTGTGAAATCGTTCACAAGCTGAACCTGACAAGGATGTGCGGCCTGTCAAGCGGGCAGGGCCATGCCCAGCTCCACGAATTCTCCAGGCGAAAGCTGCTCCGGGCGCACCGCCGGCGACAGTCCCCGCTCTCCCAGCAGCTCGTGAACCTCCGCGCGCGGAATGCGGAGGTCCGGGTGCCGCGACAGAATCGTCCCGAGTTGCTTGCGGCGCCACGAGAAGGCCGCGCGAGTGAGCACGCGAACCCGATCCGCCTCGCCAGCGGTGAGGCGCGGTGGAGAACGGGGCGTAAGGCGCACCACCGCGCTGTCGACCCTCGGCACCGGGCGAAAGGCGGTTCGCGGCACCTTGCAGACCCGGGATGGGGCCGCATGAATGCCCACGCCCACGGAGAGGGCGCCGTAGGTTCGGCTGCCCGGACCCGCCAGCATGCGCGCCGCAACCTCCGCCTGTACGGTCAGCACGATATCCGACGGATAGGGCAGGCGGAGCAGCCTGAAGACGATCGGCGTGGTGATGTTGTAGGGTATGTTGCCCACCACCACGGTGCGCGCCCACTCCGGGTCGAGCGCGGGAAGGTCCAGCGACAGGATGTCCCCGTGCACCACCTCCACGCGGGGGTTGTCCTCGTAGCGCTCCGCCAGCGCCGCCGCGAGCTCGTCGTCAAGTTCGACCACCGTCAGCCGGACCCGACGCCGCGCGAGGTGCTCCGTGAGCGCGCCCCTTCCCGGACCGATCTCGAGGACCGGCTCGTCCTCGCCGGCGCCGACCGCAGCCACGATCTTGCGCTGGAGATTGGGGTCGACCAGGAAGTTCTGGCCCAGCGAGCGCTTCGGACGGCGGGAGCGCATCCGCTACAGGGTGCGAAGTATGACCGCGGTGCGGTCGTCGGCCGGCATGCTGGGGATCGCCTGGGCCGACATCTCGAACAGGTGCTTGAGGATATCCCCCGCGGACCGCGTCGCGTGGCTGGCGACGGTTGCGAGCACGAGCTCCTCGCCGCTCTGGCGCCGCAGCCGCGCAAGCGTGTCCGACAGGCCGTCGGTGAACAGGAGCAGCAGGTCCTCTCCCCGGGACCAGGTCACCGTCGCTTCTCCGTAGGGCGGCTTGCCGGTGCCCATGGGGGGATCCGTTGCGAACAGGCGCCGATGTCTTCCGCGCGGATTCACCACGAAGGCGTGGGGGTGGCCAGCGTTCGAATAGGTGACCGTGGCGTCGCGCGGGGAAACGACGCAGTAGCAGAGCGACAGGTACATCTCGGTCGACTCCAGTTCGTCGCAGATCGCGCGATCCATGTACTCCAGAACCTTGGCCGGCGACGCGCCCTGCTCGGCAAAGATCTCCGCGGCGCTCATCACCAGCGCCATGATCAGCGCAGCGGGGAAGCCGTGCCCCGAGACGTCCCCGATCATCACTCCGATGCGCTCCTCGGACAGCGGCACGATCTGGTAGAAGTCGCCCGCGACCGACTCGGTGGGAAAAACACGCGCGGCGGCCTCGATTCCCGGAATGTTCGGGACCGAAGGGAGGAGCTTCATCTGAAGATCGTGGGCGAGCTCCATCTCACGCGCGACGCGCTCCCGGGCCATGTTCTCGCGAAACAGGCGATGCATCTCGAGAGCGGCCCCGATCTGGTTGGCGACCGTGACCAGGACCCTGCGGTCGCCCGGGGCGGACCGGGAGTCGTTCCTGCTGCCGATCAGGTTGAGAACGCCTATCGTGCGTGCCGGGCCGGAAGCGGGTGCGTGGCGAATCGGGACGGAGACACGGGTCTCCGTCTCCCCGCTGCGCTCACCGTCGCCGTCGCCTCTAGGCTGCGCGCGCACCCCTGTCGTCACGGGTCTGGCCGACCGGAACGTCCGCGCCGTGACCGAGGCATCGTCCCCGACCGGGATCCATTCGCGCCCGTCGTCGCCGCCGACCGAGGCGGCCAGACGCAGCATGTCGTCGTCCGCGCTGTACACCCAGAGCGATCCCTTCTCCGCGCCCAACACCCTCACTCCCTCCTCGAGGATGCGTTGTGCCGCCTCCTGCAGATCGAGGACCGACGCCAGCGTCTCGCTGATGGAGAAAAGGAGCCCGATCTCGTCCCGCCGCTCCGACAGCTGCCCCTCGCGGATCGCGATACGTCCGGCCAGCTCACAGGTGCGCTCGAGGGCGGCACGGAGCACGTCCGAGACCGTGTCCGCGGTCCCGTGCGCTTCGACCTGCACCTCCAGCGGCGGTCCACCGGCCGGAGTCACGCGAAAACGCGCCCCCAGGGGCAGCGGCGGTCCGCTGGCGCCGGCGGGAAAGACGGGAATCAGGTCGCCGCCGGCCACGTGCCACGCCCGGATCTCCAGCCCGAACCCCGCGCGGAAGTCCTCCAGCATCCCTCCGACGCTTTCCGGCAACGGCGGTCGGGAAGCGGTGTCGCGGGTCATGGGGCGGCGCGGGTTCCTTCCCGAAGGACAAGCGTGACCGAGTTGCCCAGCTCGTTGTAGTGCACTTCGTCCATCAGTGCGCGCATCAGGAAGATCCCGCGCCCATCCGGCCTCGGGATGTTCTCTGGCAACCGGGGGTCGGGAACTCCATCCGGGTCGAACCCGTCCCCCTCGTCGGTGACGCGCGCCCGCACTTCGCCCGAACGGACCTGCAGTTCCACGCGTACACGCTTTTGCGGATCGTCGCCGTTCCCGTACAGGATCGCATTCGCCAGAGCTTCGGTAAGCCCGACGCGAAAGTTGAACATGAGGCGGTTGTGCGCCAGGCGGGCGGACGTGCAGCAGTGCACCGCACGTTCCACGGCCGTCTCGATGGCGGAGATGTCGTTGGGCAGTTCGAGTACGGCGGCGCGTGGATTCACCGTCATCTCCCGACAGTGGGGACGAGCCACCGCGCGAGCCCGTGGAGAATCACCACGACACTAGCCAGCCAGGGCGTCCCGGAGGGTGGCATGAATCTCGAAGAGGGTGTCGAGCTTGGTCAGCTCGAAGAGGGTCCGGAGATCATCGTTCAGCGAGGCGAGGCGGAGGTCGCCCCTCTCCTTCCGGATGCTCTTCGACAGCGAGACCAGAATGCCGAGCCCCGATGAATCGATGTAGCCGGTGCGAGTGAAGTCGATGACGAAGCGCCGGGCCCCCCGTTCGAGCTCGGCCAGGACCTTCCGTTTCAATTCCTGCCGGTTCCCGACGATGAGTTGGCCTTCGACCGCAATCACGGTGGTGTCCCCCACGCTTCGAACATTGAAAGTCATCGTCCCCCCGCAACCCGGGTTGTGGGAAATGTTCCGAGGGTCGGCCGCGAACCCCGCCCGCCCGCCCGCGGATCGATTCCTGCGGAATTGACTCGGCTCCGCAGCAAAGATAGTGACGGTGTGCGCCCCCGGAAAACACGTGCGATCTGCCGCCAGGGCCCGCAGACGTCACGCCCCGGAGAGACATCCCGGCCGATGACGCTTCAGCCGGCATTCCCCGCCATGAGCGCAGTGATGGCCGCCATGTGCGTGATGTCTTCGGCGGTGGCGCCGCGGGACAGGTCGTTCAGCGGGGCTCCGAGACCCTGCAGCACGGGACCCAGCGCGCGCGCGCCGGCGAGTCGCTGGACCAGCTTGTATCCGATGTTGGCCGCATCGAGGCTCGGAAACACCAGGATGTTGGCGTTGCCGGCGACGGCATCGCCGGGCGCCTTGACGCGCGCAACGCTCGGAACCAGGGCGGCATCGCCCTGCAGTTCCCCGCCGGAGGGCACGCCGGGACAGAGTTCGCGGAATCGCTCGAGAGCCTCTCGCACGCGTTCGACGGACCGGCCGCGCGCACTGCCGAGAGTGGAGTAGGACAGAAAGGCGACGCGCGGCTCGTCACCCACAACGAGCTTGCGCACGCGCACGGCCTCCTGGGCGATCTCGGCCAGAGCGCCGGCACCGGGATCCGGCACGACACCGCCATCCGTGAAGGTCAGGACCTCGGATCCGTCGCCGCGGAAGTCGTCCACCTCCATGAAGAAACACGACGAGAGGAGGCGGACGCCCGCGCGCAGTCCGACCCTGTTCAACCCCGCCCGGATGACTTCCGCGGACGTCCGGACGGCCCCGGCGACCACGCCGTCCACAGCTCCCTCCGACAACAGGGCCAATGCGCGGTCGAGCGAATCGGACGAGGTCGCGACCAGATCGACCTCGTCGAGAGCCTGCCGGTCGTCGGGCAAGCGCGCCACCCCGTCCCTCCGCCCGACCAGCACCGGCCTGACGGCCGCGCGGCGGGCCAGGTGAACGGCGGCTTCGACCACCCGGGGGTCATCCGCCTCGGGAAAGGCGACCGTGCGGAGAAGCGTCCGGGCCCTCGTTTCCAGGTCCCGCGTAAAGGTGCTGTGGACCCATGGCCTCGCCATCGAATGGCAGACTTCAGCCGGAGGCGCGGTCCGAGAACCGGTGGCGCATCCGTTCGAGCACGGGCGCTGACACGAAGGCGCTCACGTCGCCGCCGAGCGACGCGACCTCCCGCACCAGGGAGGCGGAAAGGAAGGAGTAGTGAACGTCCGGGGTCAGGAACAGAGTCTCCACATCGTGCCAGAGTTCGCGGTTCATCTGCGCCATCTGGAATTCGTAGTCGAAGTCCGAGACCGCCCGCAGACCACGGATGATGAAGCGCGCGCCTACGCTCCGCGCAAACTCCACGAGCAGGCCCGAGAAGGTGACGCACTCCACCCGGTCGTCGCCGCCGAAGACCTCCTTCATGATCTCGAGCCGCTCCGACACCTCGAAGAGCGGCCGCTTCGACTGGGTCGAGGACTGGGCGACGCCCACGACAAGGCGGTCGCAGAAGCGGAGCGTACGGCGCACCACGTCCTCGTGACCGAGCGTAACGGGGTCGAAGGAACCGGGATAGACCGCCACGATGGGACGGGTGATCGTCATGATGCGCCGCTTCCTGTCAGTCTGTTGGACAACGCTGCGTCGCGCCGGGGCCGTCCGGCGGCCGCGACGGTTCCCGTAAGGGTGGTGTCCCCGTACCTGCGCTGTTGCAGGGACATGCCGGAGGGAACCGCGTCCCCGGCCGCGTGTTCCAGCCAGAGTTCGCGGGCGAACGGATGATGGGCGAAAAGGGCAAGGAGTGCACGTGTGTAGCCACGGTCGTACGGAGGGTCGGCGAGGGCAAGGTCGTAGCGAGACCGTTTCGCCGACCGGACGTGCGCCATGGCGTCGCCGCGGATCACGGTGGCAGCCGCGCCCGCGTCCAGCGTCCGGATGTTCCGCTCCAGCACCCGCAGCGCGCCGCGACTCCTTTCGACGAACGTGACATGGGCCGCACCGCGGCTCAGCGCTTCGAGGCCGAGCGCGCCGGAACCCGCGAACAGGTCCACCACGGCGGCACCGCTGATCCGGTCGGCGAGAATCGACATCCATGCTTCGCGGACACGGTCGGTGGTCGGCCTGACACCCCGTCCCCGAACCGCAGCGAGCCTCCGGCTCTTCCACTGCCCGGCGATGATGCGCACGCGTTGGCCTCCCGTATGAAGAGCGAATCCGGCAACTCAATCTGCCGGACGAACATCCACGACCCGGGCCTGCATCGTGGCTACGCCCCTGAACGTATTCTCGGTCAGATTGAACGCCACGTCCACCAGCCCCGTGTTCGTCAACTCCGGGATCAGTCGATCCGCCAGGCCAAAGCCGATCGCGGGAAGCCGGGCGCGACCATCGGCGATCGTGAACTTGACGTGTCCTCCGTTCAGCACTTGCGGGCCTCCATCCATGCGAACCGCGCGGGCGACGTAGACCGGCTCCGGGTTGCCCCGGCCATGGGGACCCAGATACCTGGCATAGCGGCATAGATCGAAGTCGACCTCGTTCAGCTCGACCTCCAGGTCCACGCGAAGGGAGGGCCGGGGCTCCGCGCTCCCGAGACGGCGACGCGCCACGTCCCGGAACGCCTGACGGAACGCGGGCACGCGATCGCGGTGAATGTCCATGCCCGCCGCCTGGTGGTGTCCGCCGAAGCGCTCGAGGTGCGACCCGCACTGCGAGATTGCCGCGTGGAGATCGAAATCCGGGATCGAACGCGCGCTTCCCCTGCCCCTGGCTCCGTCCAGCGCGATCACAACCGCCGGGCGGAACAGGCGCTCGGCAACGCGGGACGCGACGATCCCGATCACCCCAGGGTGCCACCCCTCACCCGCCACGACCACGCCGCGATCGGTGGCCGCTTCGTATGCGCCCTCCAGCGCGGCGAACACCTCCTCGGTGGTACGGCGCTCGAGTTCGCGCCGTTCGCCGTTGTTCCGTTCCAGCACCGCGGCCAGCGACCTCGCCTCGCCAGCGTCCTCCGTAATGAGCAGTTGCAACGCCTTCGCGGAGTCGCCTACCCGGCCGGCGGCGTTGATCCGCGGGGCCAGCCGGAAAGCCACCGCCCCGGGGGTGACAGCGTTGCCCGGGGCCAACTTCGCGCTTGTCATCAGCGCCTGCAGACCGGGCCGCATTGTGCGCGCAAGCGCCCGGAGACCGTACCTCCCGAGTATGCGGTTCTCGCCCTCCAGCTCCACCTGGTCCGCGATGGTCGCCAGTGCCACGAGGTCGAGGTAACTCCAGGCCTCGTCGCCTGACCGGCCCAGGCGCCGGGACAACAGCTGCCCCAGCTTGAAGGCTACGCCCGCCCCGCAGAGCCGCTTGTCGGGGTAGGGGCAGCCGGGACGGTTCGGATCGAGGATGGCGAGGGCCTCGGGAAGTTCGGGTCCAGGGATGTGGTGGTCGGTTACGATGACGTCCACGCCGGCCGCGGCGGCCCGCCGGACCGGATCGAGCGCCGCGATTCCACAGTCGACCGTGACGATCACCCCGGCGCCCAGCGCGATGGCCCGGTCCACCCCCGCGAACGAGAGGTCGTAGCCGTCCCGGGTCCGGTCGGGCACGATCGCCTCGGCCTTCCCGCCCAGTGCACGAATCCAGCCGGCGAGCAGTGCGGCGCCTGCAATGCCGTCGGCGTCGTAGTCGCCATGGACCACCACCATCTCCCCGTGTTCCACCGCCAGAGCCAGGCGGCGCGCCGCCCTGTCCGAGTCCCGGAGCAGAGCGGGATCGTGCAGATCTTCCAGGCGGGGACGCAGGAAGGACTTTGCGGCCTCAGGTGTCGTTCGCCCCCTGACGGCCAGGAGGCGGCACAATGCCCTCGGAAGCTTCAGGTCCCGCTCGAGGGTACCGACGACCCGTCGTTCCGGCTGAGCGGAAACGGTCCACCGGGGACGTGGACGCGGCGGGACCACCCCGGCCTCGGCCTCCCGGGCGCTCATCCGCGTTGGAGACGCATGCGCGTCGGCCGGTTCGACCGCCGGCTAGCCGCTTACGCTCTCGGCCTCGGCGTCAACGGCCGGGCCTGTGACGATCACGCCGCAGCCTTCGCAGAGTACCAGCGGCGCGCGAGCCCGGATCTCGTTCTGAACCTGCAGCGGTATGACGGAGTAACAGTACCCGCAGGCTCCATCCGCGGTCATCGGCGCGACTGCCACGCGGCGGCCACCCCTGATCAGGTTGTCGTAGACGCGCCGGTAGCGGGGATCGATCCCCTCGGCAAAGGTGTCCCGCTGCAGCTGCATCGACGCCACCTGGGCCTCGGCGGCCTCCTGCTCCGCCAGGATCTCGTTCCGGCGCGGCTCGACCGCCGCGCGGGCCTCGTCCATGGCCGCGTGCAAATCCTCCAGGCGTTCCTGGAACCTTGCGATCTGGTCCAGGAGGTTGACGACCTCCTGCTCCTCCTGATCCAGAGCCCGCCGCACCAGTCCGAGCTCCGCCTGCACGGCCGCCTCCTGCTGCACCGTCCTGACCAGGTTCAGGCGATCTTCCAGACGGTGCACGCGTACTCGCTTCTCCTCCGCCGCCAAGCGCAACCGGCGTTCCTCCAGCTCCAGTTCCCTCACCTTGGTCGCGGTTACCTCCGCCTCGCCGGCCAATCGGACGGACGGTTCCTCGACTTCCTCCAGCAACGGCCCGAAGGCATCGATGCGATCCCGTGTTGTGCGGATGTTCTGATCAAGGGTTTGCAGCTCCAGCAAGCGGCTGGAGATCGGCCCGTTGTTGACGGTCACGGTGTGCCTTCTCTCTTCCTTTGAGTCTTTCCGATGTTTACCAACGCCCTCGCGGACCCGCTCCAGTCGGCTCCGGGGAGGGCCGCCTTTTCCCTGCGCAGTTCCTCCAGGTCACTGGTCAGCTGGACCTTTTCCTGGTAGTCCGCCGCCGAATGCAACCGGGCCCGAACACCGTCCATTCGCCGATTGATGACCTTGGCCAGGATCCTCGCCAGCACGTCCGCGAGGACCTGTTCCAACTCCCTGGCCATCCCCGGATCCGCCTTGAGTTGCTCGAAACGACGCATGGCCTCCGGCGACGCGCTCTCGGGCAACAGGACCAGCCCGGGATCGGAGATCAGCCCCTCGAAGATCACACGATCCGCGCCATCCTCCAAATCGGAAGGTCCCACCCTTTCGGCCACCTTCCCGATCCAGTCGCGGTGGTGGAGCATGAGCCGCAACAACTCCTGCTCCGGACCCATGCCTTGCGGACTCGGAGGAACCCGGCGGCGGCGGCGGTAGTCGCGGTGCGTCGCGGCCGCAGGCGGCGCGACCCGCTGGCCGATTTCCTCCACCAGCGTCTCCGGACGCACGCCGGTACGCTCGGCGACCCTGGCGACGTAGATGTCCCGGAGCCTCGGATCGGTTACGGCCCGCACGGTTGGCAGGAGTCGATCCAGAGCGCGCCGCGTCTTTTCGATCGTAGTGAAATAGTCCCGCTCCTCCAGCATCGCGATCTTGCGGTCGAGCACGTCCACCGCCTGGGAGACGAACTCCCGGATGGCCTCGGCGCCTCCCGAGCGGGCCACCGAATCGGGATCTTCGCCGTCGGGCAGCGTAACCACCGACGCGTGAAGTCCCTGCGCGAGAAGGATGTCCGCGGCACGGAAGGTCGCGCGCTGTCCCGCAGGATCGCTGTCGAACAGAAGCCTCACCTGCTTCGTGTAGCGCCTGAGGAGTCTGGCGTGCGCCTCGGTCATCGCCGTGCCCAGCGGCGCGACGACGTTGCGTACGTCAACGCTTGCAAGAGACACGACGTCCGTGAAGCCCTCCACGACCATCACGGAGGCGTTGCGGCGGATGTGGTTGCGAGCCTTGCGCAACCCGTAGAGGACCTCGCCCTTCTGGAAGATCGGGCTCTCGGGCGAATTGAGATACTTGGGAGCCCCCTTGCCGGTCCTGCCCAGCAGTCTTCCGCCGAAGGCAAGCACGCGTCCCGATTCGGACTCGATCGGGAAGATGATGCGGTTTCTGAACGCGTCGTAGGGTTCGTCGCTCTTCTCGCTCTTCTTGAGGAGTCCGACGTCCAGCAGGATCCTCTCCTCCAGGCCGTGCACCGCTGCGGCCTCGCGAAACGCCCTCCAGTCGTCGGGCGCGTATCCGAGCCCGAAGTCCTCGCCGGACTCACGCCCGATGCCCCGCTCTTCCAGGTAGGCGCGCGCGCGGGCGCCGCCCTCCCACTCCCAGAGCCGTTCCTGGAAGAACGTGTTCGCGTAGGCGGACGCCTCGTAGTAGGGCCGCCAGGGGTCCTCGCGTCCCCGCCCGCGCCTGATCTCCCGCACCTCCACGCCGCTGCGGGCTCCGACGTACTTGACCGCGTCGACGAAGCTCATCCCCTGGTGCTTCATCAGGAACGAGAAGACGTCTCCAGATTCACCGGAAGAGAAGTCGTGGAAGAACGCCTTGGCCGGGTTCACGTAGAACGAGGGCGTCTTTTCCTTCTTGAAGGGACTGAGTCCGCGAAACTCCTTGCCCGCCTTCCTGAGCTGAACGAACTCGCCGATCACGCCGACGATGTCGGCGCGCGCCTTGACCTGTGCGACCACGTCGTCGGGGATCATGGCTACCGCATCCTCGCCACGGTGACGCCGTAGCCTCCGTCCGCCGGCCTTGCAGACTCGAACCCCTCGACCCGCGGGTCACGTTCCAGCACCAGCGCCACCCGGGCACGGAGCGCCCCGGTTCCCTTGCCGTGGATCACGCGAAGCTCCCGAATGTCGGCCACCGCGGCCGCATCCAGGGCGCGTGCAAGCGACATCTCGGCCTCGTCGGCCCGCAGGCCACGCATGTCGAGCTCCGTGACCGGCTCGATGTCGGGCGCGGTCCACGAGCCCGGCCGGGCTCGTCCGGCCGCCCGCGCGTCCGATTGCCTCCCCTCTTCGCCGCGCGCCGCCTCGGCCGGCACCAGGCGATCGGGCGCCACTTTCATCCTTACCCCGCCCACGTTCACGACGACCCGCTCCGGCTCGACCGCCACGACCTCTCCCAGCGCCCCGGCAACCCCGACCCGGACTCTCGCCCCCTCCGTCAGGACCACCTCCCCGGCCGGTGGAGCGGTCGTCTCCGGGGACGGCTCCTCCAGGGCGCGCGCCGCTTCCTCGACGGTGCGGCGGGCGGCTCGCGAGACCTCCGTCAACGAGTCGCCGGCTACAGCCTGCTCCCGCAGGACGCTGATGACCGACTCGACTTCCTTGCGGGCATCCAGCAGCAGACGGCGGGCATCGGTCCGCGCGCGTGCGGCGTGCTCGCGCTCGACCCGCCGCAGGTCCTCTTCACGCGCTTCGAGCTTCGCGTCGAGCGTCGTGAGCCGCTTCCTCTCTCCGTCGAGATCGGCGAGCACCCGGGCCACGCGACGCTCCTTTCCCTCGAGGCTCTCCAGCAGGTCGTCCAGCCGGGCTTCGGCGCGGTCACGGTATCGCTCCGCGCGATCCAGCACTTGTTGAGGAAACCCCAATCCCCGCGCGATCGCGAGCCCGTAGCTGCGACCGGGCCTCCCCTTCGAGAAACGGTAGGTGGGGGCAAGACGCTCGCCGTCGAAATGGAGCGAAGCGTTCACAATGCCGTTGTCCGGCGCAGCGAGGCGCTTCAGGCCGCCCAGGTGCGATGTCACGACGGCGGTGCACCGGCGTTCGGCCAGGGTCTCGATGAGCGCTCGGGCCAGCGCTTCACCCTCCTTGGGGTCCGTGCCCGTGCCGGGCTCGTCGACCAGCACCAGAGAGCTCGGGTTCGCGTCCTGCAGAATCTCCTGGAGGTTGCGCAGATGGGCCGAAAAGGTGGACAGGCTGTCGGAGATGGACTGCTCGTCGCCGATATCGGCAAAGATGCCGCGGAAGACGGGCAGCCGGGTCCCCGGCCCGACCGGGGGAATGACCCCTGACTGGGCGAGGCTCGCGATCAGCCCCACCGCCTTCAGGAAGACCGTCTTGCCCCCGGTGTTGGGGCCCGTGACCACCACCACGCTTTCGTCCGGATCGAGGGCGAGGTCGAAGGGCACCGCGTCGACCCCGGTCGCAACCAGCAGGGGATGACGGCCACCGCGGATGCGCAGCGGACCTCCGCCCACCTCCGGGATCGATCCGCTCCACCGCGCCGCAACACGCGCCAGCGCCACTCGCCGGTCCATCTCGGTCAGCGCGGCCAGCGACTGCGCCAGCTCCCCGGAGAGAGGGCGGCAGCGGTCGGTGAGTTGCCGCAGGATGCGCTGGACCTCCCGGGTCTCGGCCCTTTCCAGCTCCCGGACCCCGTTCATGATCTCGATCGCGGACGACGGCTCCACGAACACCGTGGCTCCGGACGCCGACTCGTCGTGAACGTATCCGCCGACCGACCGCTTTCCCTCGCGGCGCACCGGGATCACATAACGCCCCTCGCGGATGGTGACGGACGCGCCGGGGACCCGGTATCGTTCGTCAAGCCCCTCCAGAAACCGCTCCAGGTGCGCCACCACCCGGTTGTGGGCGCCGCTCAGGCGCATTCGAACGCGTCTCAGCTCGCTGCTGGCACCATCGAGGACCGTGCCTTCCGCATCGACCGCCCGCAGGACGCTCGTTTCGATTCCCTTCGCGGCCAGAAGCCGGGACGCCAGGGCCCCCAGCGTGGGCAACTCCGCCGCCACGTCGTTCAGCGACCCGAGCAGCACCCTGCCGGCCGCCAGCAGTCCCCCGGCCGCATGGAGCTCCTGCGGCGACAGCACCGAGCCTTCCACCGCGAGTCTCCGGATCGCGTGTCCGGCATCCGGGAAGCCGGGAAGCGCCCAGGCCTCCCGGGCCGCGAGGAAGCGCCCGGTCTCGTCGACTGCGGTCAATCGCGTCTGAACGGTCTCCGGATCGACGGACGGCTCAAGTCCGAGGATCGCTCGCCGCCCCGAATCGCTGCCGGCAAAGCCGGCGACATACTCCAGCACTCCCGCGAACTCGAGGACCTGAAGAGCGCGGGCGGACACGGCGGACTACCGGTGCGGACGCGACGCCGCCAATGCGCCGGTCATCACCCGCTCAACTCCTCGCGCACGATCGCGGAAGCCTCCCTGCCATCGAAGCGGCCCCGAATGCGCGGCATCAGCCGGGACATGACGGCCCCCATCTGGGAACCGCTCCCGGCAACGATCTCCCTGACCATTTCGCGCACTTCCGCGGAGGTCAGCTCCGGGGGGAGGTAGTGCTGGAGCACGCCCGCCTGCGTCAGCTCCTTTTCCGCGAGTTCCGGTCTGCCGCCTGCGGTCATTTGAGCCGCGGCGTCACGGCGCTGCTTGATCGCCCTGGCTATGACCCCCTGAACGCCCTCGTCGTCCAGGGTGGCGCCCAACTCGATCTCGCGGTTTCGCACGTCGGCCAGGGTGGTGGAAAGCACCAGCGTGCGAACCTTGTCCCTGGCGCGGCGGGCGGCGGCAAGGTCCGCTCGCAAAGTCTCGATCAGCATGATTGACAGGAACCCTCCGTCTGGTCGTGTCGCTGTCGGTTCGTCCCCTCAAATATGACGAAAGATCCCATGCTCCCGAACAACCCGCCGTACAATAGTCCCATTCAGCTATATGACGCTCCCGAAACAACGGGTACTCTAGGAGTCCGTGGATGAACCCGCCCGAGCACCGAGAGCGGCGAGGCGCCGGGCCGGCAAGGCGCGACGACGGGCCAGTAGCAGGGCTATTCCGCGCGATTTTCGTAAGTTGCATATTTTGCAATCGTTTATGTAACTTGATCTAGCTGTCATCCCCTTTTTACATCCCCATTCCTAAACGGGATTCCGTGCGACGTTGGTGAACTTCGGTGGACCCGAACTCGCAGTGTGGCCGATGGCGGCGAGAGCTATTCAACGGGGCTCACCCCTGACGCAGCCTGCGTCGACACTCGGGGTGCAACGCGGTCACCAGACGATTGAAATGTTCGCGCATCCACTCGACGGCCTCTTCGAAGTCGCGGATGGCTGTCCCGTCCACGAACTCCGTATGGCGACTGAAGCCCAAGCGCGGCTGTCCTGTCGAATTCGTCCAGCGCTTGCAGCCGTCGAGCACGGCCGCCAAGGGTTCATTGCCGTCCAAGGCGCTGATGATCTCGTCAAAGACCCTTCCTTCCTCGGGGAAGCCTGCACGCCATGTGAGGTAGGTTCCGATGCCGGATTGGCTGCGGTTCAGAAAAGCGCCGAACGAGAGGCCCCAGCCCCCGAATCCCGATCCTTCGACCTTGACCCAGGCCGTCGCGTAGCTGGAGAGTTGAGGCACTTCGGGTGTGGGATCGTCGAAGGCGAAGTCGTCCAACACCGCCCTCCAGAATCGCTCGTTCTCATCCTCGATCGGCGATGCCTCATGTTCGACAACTGGATCGTCGTCGGTCTCCTCCAGGACGGTCTTGCGAATGAGGATCGTGCGGGGCACGAGTTCGGTCCGCGCGAGGACGCGAGGCTGGATGATCAGGTCTTCGCTATCGTCACGACGAAAAACGGCAGCCTCGATGAGCGCGAGATTGAAGCGCAGTCCGCTGTGTTCCTGCACGTAGGCGACGATGTCTTGGACGCCCTCGCGGATTCCGTCGCCGATGATCAGGAGAAGGAACTCGCCCCGTTTGAGCCGGCGGGCGACGCCATCGACGAAGATGTGCTCTTCTACCTCGCCGTGTGCTTCGGAAACGATGTCAAATGGCGACCGCTTGGTACGGTTCCTGACCTCCCGGTCCAGGTCGTCGTAGCTCCACGACGCGAGTACCTGGGCGTAGTCGAGAATCTGGCCAACCACCTCCCTCCGTGCGTCAGGATTTCTCCACAGCTTGAACTCTGCAAGAACGATGCGGCCGGTCGGCGTTAGGTACAACGCATCGGCGGATCCGGCTCGCGTTCCGAGCTCCACGCAGACCGGAACCGAGTTGTGGTATGCAGGGTCGATCTCAGCGAGCGGGAGGATGTCCGCGTGCCGGAACAAGATCTCCTGTAAGGCGGCCTCGTCGATTGAAGATTCTACGCTTGCGGAGCCTACTGGTACGCGCCGCCAAGTGCTTCTCTCGGTCGAGTTGCCGCTCAGTTGGATGAGATTGCTGTAAATCTGTGGTCTCTCGGTGATGTTCCTGTGGTCGCGTTCGACTTGGGGTCGACCAAGCCCTTGATCGCGAACGAATCCGGTGCTCGTCGGACCTCACCCAATCGGGCTTCTCCCGAAGATAGCGACATGTGTGGTGGCTGCCACATGCCCTGCCGCGTTGGATCGCGGAGCGCGTGCCGCACGTAGCGGCTCCAGAGGCCATTTCGCGGGGGCGTCCGCTGGGCTGGCTCCCGTCCTTTAATGGCCGGAAGCCAGCCGACGCCACGTTGAACGTGGCGGGCTGCCGAGGGGGACGCTGCGCCCCCCTCAAACCCCCGGCAATTCCGCGCCGCTCCCGAACCGTTGGTGCGGATTCGGGCGGATCTATCGTCGGGCGGGCTGCCGCTCCAGCCGCCACACGTCAACGTGATCCAAGTCCATGTCGTCTTGGCGGATCGTCGCGAGATGATCGCCCCGGAAGACGGGGACGGTTCGCTCCTTGACCGGGACGGCGGGAACGCTGCCGAGCAGCCTCCCCTCGGGATCGAAGAACTCCCAGCGGTTGCCGTCGGCGCGGATCACTTCGACCCACAGCTTGCCATCGGTGGACACGAAGACCTCGTCGATGAACGAAGCTCGTTCAGGCCGGTTGTAACCCCTGGGGTTGCAGGAGCCGCCCGGCCACCGCTCCATGGCCTCGTCGAACTCCGCACTGCCCGCGTCCCATTCCTCGTCCGAGATCGGCTCGGTCGGCAGTGTACGCTCGATCACCCGCAGGGTGTCGCTCTCGCCCTGCGTGACGGCGATCCGGTAGAAATAGCCCCAAGCGGAATACATGACGCCCCCGGAAGCCGGGTGCTGCACCCACTTTGCCCCAGCCGTGTGGCCGTAGAAGCCGACCCTTCCCTCCTCCCAAGTGCAGAAAATCCCCCCGGTTTGCCCGGGAAGGTTCTCGGGAGCCGTCAGGAAGGGCACGGTATCGCCCGTGGCTCCGCTGTTGTCGAGGCCGATCCACTGAGCGCCGGCATCAGGATCGAACGCGAAGCGGAAGACCTCGTTCTCGCCGACGGGGTAGAATCGAATGTTCGCGGCCGATCCGGTCAGACCTCCCGTGGTCCTTCGTTGGCCAAGCCGCTCGCCGTCAGCCGAAAACTCGCCGATGCGCCCCTGAACCGGATCGAAGGTGATGAGCCGGTCCCCGACCCAAGCCAGAGAATAGAGGCTCCTGAACTCGCCCGGTCCCGCACCTTCCCGGCCGAAGGTACGGATGTGCGCCCCGTCGAAACCGAAGACGCGGACCTCCCGGTTTATGGCGTCCGCCACGAAGATGGTCTCGTCGGGGCCGATGGCGACGGCGCTGACCTGGCCGAACTCGTCGGGAGTCTGCTGTTCCGTCAGCGACTTGGGTCCGATCGAGACGACCGGGGTTAGTTGCCATCCGGGCGGCGTGCCGATGTTGGTGACGTGGACGACGCCGCCCACGGTGTCGAAGGTGGTGGCGAAGCCGCCGCTGCCAGCCGTCGAGGTCCCTTGATCGCAGGCTGCTGCCGAGATCGCCGCGAGGAGGAGCGGAACCTTGGCGGTGGAGACACGAAGCGGATACGGGCGCGCGACCATTCTTGGCTCGATCATGGTGGGGGAAGGCACCCACAAAGGTTGGCTTGCGCCCCGGTCCCTGCAAGGTCGGCGGCAAGCGGCCAACACGGTACCGAGGGCGGGGTAACCCGTCGCCGCGACTCCGAGCGGCAACGATTTCAGGGGAACCCACAACGACGGCCGCGCTGACGCTTGAAGTGCCCGGGCCGCGACCCGGTCCCGAGCGCGTATCGACGCGCCGCGATGTCTGCTCGGGGGTGAACGCGGAGACCCACGACGCCGCAATTGCCCGCCAGAATGGCTTGACCCTTGCGCAACCCTGAGCCCGTGGGGAACGTCTTTCCAAGTGACAGCGCTTAGGCTTCCGCCCCATTCGGTTCAGGAGTGCCCTACATGACCGCACGCATTACCCAGCTGCTTGCCACCACGGCGGCGGTCGCATTGCTCGGCGTTGCCACCCTTTTCCCTAGCCCGGTGGCCGCCCAGGATCTAGCTCTTGCGGATGCGGTCATCCTGAACCCCGCTGACGAGTCGGTGCGACGCGGCGTTCTCCTCATCGAAGCTGGCCGAATAAGCGACGTCGTGACTCACATTCCACCGGAGTTTGCGGGCCGGATTCTCGACGTTGAAGGCCGCTTTGTCGTCCCGGCTCTGGCAGACCTGCACATACACTCCTGGGGCCACGCTTCGCCGGGTGGAACACCGCAGCTGCTCGGACCCGAAGGAGCCGCCCGCGCGGCGCTCTACAATGGCGTCGCCTTCATCCTCGATCTGTTCAGCCCCGAGCAGATGATCCTGGAGTTCCGCGACCGACAGCGGGACGAGGGTGCGCAGGGCGCCGTGCTCCTCGCGGCCGGCCCATGCTTCACCGCGACGAACGGACATTGCTCCCAGTTCGGCACTCCCACCCGAATCGTCGACACCCCGGATGAAGCCCGGCACGAGGTCGCCGACTTGGCCGCGTCTGCGCCCGATGTCGTCAAGATCGTGTACGACCACCAGGTCTATGGCGACTTCAGCCTGCCCACGATCGACCTGCCCACCCTGGGCGCCCTGATCGAAACGGCTCGCGAGCACGGTCTCAAGACGGTCGTTCATGTCGGTACTTGGCAGGACATGCGAGAGGCGGCCGCATCGGGGGCGGATGCCGTGACCCATACCCCTGGCCCGGCCGCGATTCCCTCCGATCTTGCCGAGGAACTGGCCCAAGCCGGGACTCTCCCACATTCCCACGCTTGTGTGGCATGGCGATCTGGCGCGTCTGGCGGACGACTCCGGTTTTCTCGAAGACCCGCTCCTCGTCGAAACCATATCCAGCGGTCTGCTCGAAGCGTACCGGGACGCGGATGGATGGCCCCCGTGGGTTTCAGAACTGGTGACACGGCAGCGTACACTCCTGCGGCCGAATCGCGAAGCGGTTCGCGCGCTGGCCCATGCCGGCGTTCCCATGCTCACCGGGACCGACGCGGGCAACATTGGCGCTTTCCACGGTTACTCGGTACACCGGGAACTCCAGCTTCTGATCGGGGCCGGGCTGTCGGAATGGTCGGCGCTTCGGAGCGCAACGACCAACGCCGCCCGCTTCCTGGATCGAGACTGGGGCGTAGCACCCGGGGACGAGGCGACGCTGTTGGTTCTCGATGCCTCTCCCATTGAGTCGATCCGCAACACCAAGCAGATACATCTCGTGATCCAGCGAGGTGCAGTGGTGGATAGGGAATCACTGAGGAACCAACCGCCAGACTAGTCGTCCACCGACCGACGCTGGTGTCTGCCCAGACGTAGTGTTCCGTAGACAGACGCTCCACCGAAACCGCCGAGAATCGAGCGATCCCGCCGCCTATTCGGGCGGCACGAAAGACGGGGGATCCGAAGGGGGCGGAGCGCCCCTCGCCAGCCGCGAATGTTCAACATCGCGTGTGCTGGCTGCCGGCCATTACCGGGCCGGAAGCCAGCATCGGCGGAGCCGCCGAAAACGCCTCTCCGGGCATCGCCCGGAACGGCTTCGCGCAGACCGTCGCGGGCAAGCTCCCGGGCCTCGTGGAGGACGAGGATAGGTCGTCCCGACGGTACGTTCCTCTACGGATCCACGGAAGGGCCATTCTGCTTGGCACCATCGGGCATACCTGTCAGATCCAGAGTCCAGAGCGCCCGATCAAGGGTCCGCATACTCACGCCGAGACATCGGCTGGCCTTCCGGCACAGAGCCGTGTACTCGACCCATCGGTCGAAGCTGTAGGCGGCAGGAGATCCGATCACGCGCATCACGCGCTTGTCGAGCATGGGGTAACGATCAGGGCACGCGAAGTGGAGAATCACACTGGCCATCGGCCACCCTACGCCGTGGAGAGCCAACAGCGCCCCGATGCGTAGCCGCCCGGTCTCAGCAGAGAACGAAGCCCGGGAGATTTCTTCTACTTCGGTCGGCGTGTTCTTCCCGACGAGGTCCACCAATGCCCTTCCCGGGTACTTCCACCTAGCGATGAGGCGCAGGTCCTCGGGCACCATGTGCCCCCGGTTGCGAATGGTCTGGAACCGCCTCTCGATCTTCTCATCCGCCTGACCGTTCGTGACTCCGGCCTCGTAGGACGGAAGCTCGCAGTACCGCCGGTCAAGGTCTAGCGCCTCGTCGCGCGTGATGTCGGGAATACGCATCGCCGGTGTTGGCCTCCTGAGTTTCGTCCGATTTGCTCACGCACCCCCTCGAAGCTACTTGCCGTCCGGCGCGGGGGCCGCAGGGTGAAGTATAGAGAGGCTGGCCCCAGCGTCTCAATGATCTTGGGTGAGATACGCTTCCCAGTCGGCCATGAGCCGACGACGCCGCTCGAACAGGTCCGTTCTCCGATACGCGGCCTCCACCTTGCTCTTGACCACGTGCGCCAGCGCCGCCTCGACCACCTCCCGGGGATGGTCCGTCTTCTCCGCCGCCCAGTCCCGGAACGACGACCGGAACCCGTGCGGCACCGCCGCGATCCCGTGCTTCTTCAAGAGCCGGTTCAGCCGCTTCCCGTCCAGCGCCCTCCCGCGCTCGTTCACGAACACGACCGTGCTCTTCCCGCCCTCCAGCTTCCGGGCCGCCTCCAGAATCTCCCGCGCCCGGCCGCACAGCGGCACCCGCTGCTCCCGTCCGGTCTTCATCCGGGTTGCCGGAATCGTCCACACGCCCGACTCTTGATCCATCTCGCTCCACACCGCGCCACGGACCTCGGCGCCCCGCGCCGCCGTCAACACGAGGAACTCGAAGGCCAACGTGTCCACCCTTCCCGGATCCCCGGCCCGCACCTTCGCGACGGCCGCGGCGACCTCGCCGTGAGGCAGGGCCTTGTGGTGGGTGACGACATCGTGCTGCGGTCCCAGCAGGTGAAGGATCCGGTCGCAGGGGTTGTCCGTCCTCCACTCCATGGCGATGGCCCACTCCAGGACCGCCCGGATGCGCATGTGGACGAACCGGGCCGTGGGACCCATGGTGTGCCAGATCGGGGTGAGGATCTCCAGCACATCGCCGCTCGTGACCTCCGAGACGGCGACATCCCCGATGCGGGGGAAGGCGTGAATCTCCAAGTTGCGGAACCATTCCTTGGCGTAGGCCGCGCTACGCCACCCGGCCCGCTTCTGCTCGACGACGAGCTTCGAGGCCTCGGCGAAGGTGGGGATGCCGACCAGCCGCCGCTTCTCGGCCAAGGGATCGCCGCCCGAACGGGCGAGCTTCCGGTTGGCGAGCGCCTGTTCCCTCGCTTCGGCGAGAGATACCAGTTCGACGCTGCCGAGTCCGAGCTCGCGCTTGCGTCCCCGGATGACGAGGCGTTGAATCCAACTCCGGGTTCCGGTCTTCTGGACGTAGAGGTAGAGTCCGTTTCCGTCGCAGTGCCGACCGGGCGGAGCGGAGCGCACGAAGGGGGCCGAGAGCCGCTTGTGTGGATGTCGGCCCCGGGGCTTGCCTCGCGGGCGTTTCGTGGGGTTTCTGTTCACATTATCCATCCCCTAATCGTAGCCGAGATGGAACGGGATGGCAAGGGCCGCTGCTGGACGGACGGGGTAGGGCTAATCCTACCTAAAGCGTTGCTAACACAGGATGTTACGAACTACTATGAACGATGCCGGACATCATGGGATTCCAAGCGTCCGACTTGCAGTGCTACGGGCCCGAGGAGCAACGCAGAGCGAAGCGGTCCGGCTCGGATGCGTCGCCGTTCGAATGCCGGGGGGATTCTGTCCACGGGCTCCTGGGTGCGCCTGGCAAAGCTCCGCGTCGTCCGTCAGAAAGGCCCGGGATGCAGCGCCGTCCGAAAGCGAGGCACACGAGAGATGGTTCGAACGACAGAACGCGTGATCGACATCCTGCGCCGAACCGGACCCGGTGTGCTGCCCACCGGTCGGCTGAACCGGGAACTGCGGCGGCAGCGGCCACCGATCGAACTCAGCCGGGAAACGTTGCGGCGGCTGGCGGCCCGGTCCGAAGGAAGGCTGCTGCTTCTCGAGGTGCCCCTGGAAACCTCCGATGCCGAAGGCGGCCCTCGCGTGCTGGAGGGGTGGGTGATGCTGATGGACCCCAGCGACGCCCCCAACCATTCTCCTCTGGCTCAGTCACTGTGGGCGACGCTGGCCGCGCTCGCGCACGATCTCGATCCCGGATCACGCGTCGACGTGTGCCGCTGGGTCATAAAGGCGGAAAACGCGAGGAAGCTTCTAAGCGGCAAAATGTATACTGAACATGACAATATGTAATGTTTACTTTACATTTTGCTACCCCAGCGCCTCCTTGACCCTGGACCAGAATCCCCGGTTCTCCGCAGGATCGACCTTTTCCGGCGGGGGGTCTTCCGACGAGCGAAGCTTGCGGATCGTGCGCTCCTGCTCCGTCGTCAGGCGTTGCGGAACCCAGACGACAAGGCGAACCAGGAGATCGCCGTATCCCCGCGCGTCGAGGTCGGGCAAACCCTCTCCCCGCACACGGATGATGTGGCCGCTCTGGACCCCGGCGGGAACATCGACCTTTTTCCTGTCCTCCACGGTCGGGACGGTGACGCGACCCCCGAGCGCCGCCAGGCTGAAGTTGATCGGCACCTCTGTAATCAGATCGTTCCCGTCGCGGGCGAAGCGCTTGTCCTCGGCTACGTCGATGAGTACCACGATGTCCCCGCGCGGACCGTTGCGCGGCCCGACGTTCCCCTCTTCCCGCAGCGTAATGTAGTTCTCCGAGGAGACTCCCGGCGGCACCTTCACCTCGATCTCGCGGTTCACCCTGGTACGGCCTTCGCCATGGCAGTCCGGGCACCGGTCGGTGATGACCGCCCCTTCGCCACGACATTGGCGGCAGGGGGCCACGCTCACGAACTGCCCGAAGACGGAGCGCTCGACGCGCCGTTCCTCTCCGGCCCCCTCGCACACCGAACAACGTACCGGCATGGCGCCATCCCTGGCCCCGTTGCCCCTGCACGAAAGGCAATGGTCCAGAACGGCGACACGGACTCGTTTCGTCACGCCATTGCGCACCTCCATGAGGGTGAGCGGCAACTTGAGGCGCAACGATTTGCCGCGCACGGGACGATTCCCGGCACGCCGTCCGCCGAAGAGGCTCTCGAATCCTCCGAATCCCCCGAAGTCCCGCATGAAGACCTCGAGCGCATCGGAGAAATCCAGGCCGCCCCCGAAGCCACGCTGTCCCCGCAGGCCTTCCTTGCCGTACCGGTCGTATCTGGCTCTCTTCGCCGGATCGCGGAGGACCTCGTAGGCCTCGGTGACTTCCTTGAAACGCTCTTCGGCCTCCCTGGAGCCGGCGTTCCGGTCCGGATGATACTCCAGTGCGACCTTGCGGTACGCCTTCTTTATCTCTTCCTGGCTCGCGCTCTTCGGAACGCGAAGCAGGTTGTAGTAGTCGGACATCGATTCCCGAGTCGTTCTAGGGTTGCAGCATGCGCGTCACAAGTGATGAAGTATAGTCCACAATGGCAATCACCTTCTCGTACGGCATGCGAGTCGGTCCGATGACTCCGACCACCCCCCTCAATCCCCCCAGCTGATACCCGGATGTCACCAGGGTGAATCCGGCCAGCTCCGGAGCGTGTTCGCCTCCTATGGTCACCTGGGGCCCTCCTCTTGCGACACGAGTCCCCAGGACCCTGGCCAACAGGTCCTTCTGCTCGGTCAGGGCGATCAGATCCTTCAGCCGCTCGTTGGTGGAGAACTCCGGCTGAGCGGCGATGGCGGACGTCTGTCCCAGGACGATCTGATCCTGCGGACCCGGGGTGGCCGCGAAGAACTCCTCGCTCGATTCGACAAAGATATTGAGGATATCCTGCGCGGCCGGGTCCTCCATTGCGTCCCGCAGACGTTCTCCGAAGGACCGGCGGATCTCGACGAAGGTGAGACCGCCCAGGCGCTCGTTCAGCACTCGCTGCAGCCCCTCGAGAACGTCGCTGGGGACATCGCCCGGCAGATCGACGTACACCGTTCTCACCATGCCGCTCTGAACGGTGACGACCATGAGGACCTTGACGGAGGAAACCCGTATCAGATCGATCTTCTCCATGCGCGCGGTGTCGAGTTGCGGAACGGATCCGACCCCCAGCTCGTTGACCAGAATGCCGAGCGCGCGTACGGCGTTGCGGAGGATTCGCTCCAGGGTCGACTCGCCCGACCACAGTTCGCTTTCGATCGAGGCCCTTTCGGACGCGGACAGGGGCTCGGGCCGCACCATCCTGTCCACGAACACGCGATACGCCATTTCGGTCGGGACCCGGCCGGCCGACGTGTGCGGATGCGTCAGGTAGCCCTCTTCCTGCAGATCCGCCATGGTGTTGCGAATCGTGGCGGGGGATACGCCGAAGTCATAGCGCCGTGCAATGGTGCGGCTGCCCGCGGGCTCGGCCGTCTCCACGTAGGTGCGCACGACTGCTTCCAGCACACTGCTCTCGCGCGGTGAGAGCCGGCCTTCCTCCTTCCGTGTTCGCGATGCCATGATCCAGGTTCCACTCCGTTTGCTCCGGGCCTTTACATAATCCCCCGGAAGCGGAAGCCGTCAACTGCTATTGACGGTGCAGCGCCGCCTCGAGTTCCAGTGTCAGGTCGTCGAGCAACAGCCACCCGGCCGGCGTCAGGCGGGTTCGCTCGCCGGTCTTCCGGGCAAGGCCCCTCGCCGTCCAGTCGCGGACCACCGGATTCACGCCGGCTCCGAGGCCCGACGTATCGAGGCCATCCGCGGTGCGCAGGGCCAGCCAAACGCCCTCGAGGCGCGCCTGTTCCGGCGTCAGCGCCTCGGTCCCGCCACGAGCGTGCCCGGAGCGCTCCACTCCTTCAGCATACGTGCCCCAGTCCCTTTCGTTCCACCAGCGCCGCCCCGAGTGATAGCTGTGGGCCCCGTTTCCAAGCCCGAGATAGGACGCCCCCGTCCAGCAGGCGCGGTTGTGCCGGGACGCAAACCCGGGCAGGGCGAAGTTCGACACCTCGTAGTGATCGTATCCGGCGCCGGCGAGCGCTTCGGCCGCGAAGAGGTACTCCTCCCGGTAGCGGCGGTCCGCGGGCATTCGCGCCCGGCCCTGCGAGACCGCTCGGCAGAGGTTGGTGCCCTTCTCCACGGTCAGGCCGTAGAGCGAGATGTGCGGCACGCCCAGAGCGAGCGCCCTGTCGATGTCGTGCTTCCACGAGCGGGACACGCCGTCGGGCAACCCGAAGATCAGGTCGACGGACAGGTTCGTGATGCCGGCGGCCCGCGCCTGGCGCACCGCGGACTGCGCCTGCTCGGGCGAATGGAGCCGACCCATCCATCTCAGCGCCCGGGAGTCGAAGCTCTGCACGCCGAAGGAAACCCGGTTTGCGCCGCCTGCCTGCCACTGGCGCGCCAACTCGCGGGTAAAGGACTCGGGATTGGCTTCGACCGTCCACTCGAACCCGGGACTCCGCATCCGCCCGCGTCCGATCAGGTCGGCCAGCTCGGCGATGTAGCGGCCGTCAAGAACGGATGGCGTGCCGCCACCGACGTACAGCGTGTCGAGGGCCTCGGCCAGGGGTGCCTCGCCCGAGTCCCGCACGGTCTCGAATTCCCTTCGAATCACCGCGAGCCAGCGCCCACCGTCGGGACTGCGGTCGACATGGACTGCGAAGTCGCAATAGCAACAGCGCCGCGCGCAAAAGGGCGCGTGGACGTAGACGTTGGTGATCCGGGTAGTCACCGCCCGTTCCCCGCCGCCTGGCCAGGGCCAGTGCCGCGCCGGCCGGGGGTGCGCATGACCCGGCCGTCCCGGGTGGGTGTCAGGTAGCCTCGAATCTCCAGGACGGTGACGGATGTGGCCACGTCTTCCACCGGGATCTTCGTGACCCTTGCCAGCTCCTCGAGGGTCACGGGTGCCGGGGGCACCGCGAGGAGCAATGTCCGCAAGTCATGCTCCACCGGGAGCGCCTCCGCGCCGGGAAGGGCATCAGCAGCGCCCGTGTCCACGATCACGCCTGCCCCGTCGGCAATGAGCCGGTTCGTCCCCGCGCTCGTGGGTCGGTCGATCGGGCCCGGCACGGCATGGACTTCACGGCCCAGGTCAAGCGCGATGTCGGCCGTGATCAGCGCACCGCTTCGGTTCGAGGCCTCCACGATGACGACATCGGTGGCCAGCGCGGCGATGATCCGATTGCGCGCCGGAAAGTGGTGTGGCTCCGCCCTCACGTCCGGGGCGTATTCCGACACGATCACCCCGCTCTCCAGGATGCGCCGATAGAGAGAGGCGTTGCGGGGCGGCGAGACCACATTCACTCCCGACCCCAGCACGGCCGCCGTGGGTCCGGGCAAGGCGCCCCGATGCGCTTCGGCGTCGATTCCCATTGCCATCCCGGAGACGACGCAACGATCAGTGCCCGCAAGATGAGCACCCAGGCGGCGAGCGATCCGGCGACCGTACGCGGTCGCCCTTCGGGAACCGACCACGGCGATGCACTGTCCGTGCAATAACTCGGGTCTGCCGACGAAGAAGAGTACGGAGGGCGGGCCGCGCAACGCCTGCAGAGAGGACGGGTAGCCGGACGTCCCGTACACCAGGAGGCCGATTCCGGCAGCCCTGCACCGGGCAATCATCTCATCGGCGCGGGCGGCAAGGACGGCCCCGCGTCGTGCCGCCGCCGCGCGCTTCCCCGCCAGATTGGCAAACTCGGTGGCGTTCGCGTCCAGCGCGGCGCCCGGACTCCCGAAATGATCGACCAGCCGGCGGAAGCGAACCGAACCCAACCCGGGCAGCGCCTGCAAGGTCATCGCCGCCCTCGCAGCCTCGGAAATCCGCGGTGCCGCCGTCGACCGTGATTCAGGCCCGATGATCGGAGCGGCCGGCGCTACCACTCGCCACTCCCTGCCTGCTCTGCACCGCGGGCAGCTTCCAGTTGCTGCCAGCAACCTTCCAGCAATCGGTCCACACCGCGGCCGGTCACCGCGCTCACATGGTAGATGCCCGACGCATCGGGTGCGTCCACCACGGGCTCCTTCGATTCCTGCGAAACGAGGTCCATCTTGGAGAAGACGACCGCGTAGGGAAGCTCGGCGAGACGGGCGGAGTACTTTTCCAGTTCGGTGCGCAGACCCGCGAGCATCCTCCCGGGATCCTCGCAGTCGATCGGAATGAGCAGCGCCAGAATGCGGGTGCGCTCGATGTGGCGAAGAAAGCGATGACCGAGTCCCCTGCCGTCGTGCGCCCCCTCGATGATCCCCGGAATGTCGGCTACGACGAAGGAACGGAAGTCGGACAACTCCACGACTCCCAGGTTGGGAGTCAGCGTGGTAAACGGGTAGTCGGCGACCTTGGGCCGCGCCTGACTGATCCGCGCGAGCAGCGTCGATTTGCCCGCGTTGGGCTCCCCCACAAGGCCCACATCGGCCAGGAGCTTGAGCTCGAAACGGATCAGGCGACGCTCGCCCTCGGCGCCGGGTTCCCAGCGGCGGGGCGCCTGCCGGGTGGAGGACGCGAAGCGCGCGTTGCCCCTGCCTCCTCGTCCGCCGCGAGCAACCACGAGTCGCTCGCCGTCCCCCAGCAGTTCTCCCACCATCTCTCCGCTCTCGTCGTCCAACACGATGGTGCCGGGCGGCACGCGCAATTCCAGGTCCTTCCCACTCCTGCCTGTCCGGTTGAATCCCTCCCCGTGCCGTCCCCGTTCCGCACGGTGGTGCCGCCTGTAGCGATAGTCGCTCAGCGTGGTCAGGCCGCCATCGGCCACAACCGCCACGTCACCGCCTCTTCCACCGTCACCACCGGACGGCCCCCCACGCGGCACGCCCTTTTCGCGCCGGAACGCCTCGGCCCCGGAACCGCCCCGGCCCCCCTCGGCCTCGATCTTTACGGAGTCTATGAACACGGGACCTCCCTGATCCTCATGCGACCGACCACGTCACCCAGAGTGTTCCTCATGACGGGCGCCGCGAAATCGGCCAACGCCGCAATCGTGCCGGGAGACAGAACGCCCGCGCGATCCAGCACCGCCAACAGGGCCGGCGGCGCCGCCCGCCAGGCGCCGTCTTCCACCTTTACCCCGACCCCGATCCCGGTCTTCAGGTGTCCCGCCATGTAGATCGCCTCGGCTCCCACCTTGGCGAAGACCCGGCCACGCTCCTCCTCCATGAGCCGCGTACACAGGCGCTCGCTGCCCGCCACCATGAACGGGGCGCGCGTCATTGCATCCACGACCCGCCGTGCCGGGCCCGGTGAGCCGGACGCCGCGGCAAGGCGAGCCGAGCCCCTGGCCAGGTCCCGCAGCGTGATCGCGAACGTCGGAACACCACAGCCGTCGGCCTCGCTCGGCATGCCGGCGGGATCCACACCGGTCCAACGGGCGACCTCGTCGCGCATGCGTCGCTGCACGGGATGGTCGGGGCGCATGTAGGAGTCCAGCGGCCAGCCGTGAAAGGCCGCCAGGGCAAGCATGCCCGCGTGTTTGCCGGAACAGTTGCTCATGACGGGCGTGGGCCGTGTGCCATTTCTTGCCATCGCATCGCGGCGCGCAGCGAGAAGCGGTGGATGCGGCCCGCACGCCAGCAGTCGTTCCGCAACACCCGCCTTGGCGAGAATGGAGCGCACGACCGCGATGTGCGCCTCTTCCGAATTGTGTGAGCCGCAGCAAACGGCGATCTCCTTTTCCGACAGACCAAAATGGTCGGCAGCCCCGTCTTCGATCAGGGGCACGGCCTGAAAGGGCTTGGCCGCCGAGCGAAGCCAGATGCGCAGGTCGGGGTCACCCCAGCGGAGCGTTGCTCCCGAATGGTCCGCGACGACTCCGTGCACCCGGTGCCTCGACTCCACAACGGGTCCGCGTTCCACCTCCACCTCCAGGGATCCGACTGTTCCGGCTGAAGCTGGCTTCATGAACGGGCCACCTCCATAGCTGGATGAGCCCATCGTCCCCACATGCTCCGGATCAGCGGGGCGAAGCACTTCCTCCGGGCGAACCGGCAGCCCCGGCACGACCGGTTGCGACCGGGCTTCCGGCCAGTTCGAACAGTTCCAGCCGGTCGTCCGCCGCCTGAAGCAGCTCGATCGCCCGGCCCAGCTGCAGGTCGCCTGCGGCGGTCCGATCGAAACGTCCCTGATCCTCCCATGCCTGCAGCGCGATCTCGGCCCCCAGATGGAAGTCCACGTAGCGGCGGGCGCGGACAAGATCATCGAAGCTCACTTCGGCTCCACGCTCGAGGAGCGCGGTGTGGAAGCTGGCCAGATCGGCATCGGTGATCCGGAATCCCCGTTGCAGCTCCGGATGGGCCTGAATGTAGCGGACCGCCCAGTTCTGCAAGGCGACATGGAACCCCGACCCCGCCTCGAAGATCTTGCGAACGGCGGCGTACTCCTCGGTCGTCAGGGTGTCCTGCAGGACCCACATGTCGGGCACGATTCCACCGCCTCCGTGCAGCAGCCGGCCTCCTGCCGACCTGAACTCGGGCTTGTCGGCGAGGCTGGGGCGCTCGGCCGCGTCTCCCGGCAGGGTCACCACGCCACTCTCCGCGCGCGCGAGCTGGTCGGCGGGTTCCTTCTGGATCGAGCGGCCCGAAGGCGTGTACCAACGCGCTGTCGTGAGCTTGAGGACATTGCCCCCGGAGAGTTGAAAGAGCGACTGAACGGACCCCTTGCCGAAGGTCGTCGCCCCGACAAGGAGCGCCCGATCCTGATCCTGAAGAGCCCCCGCGACGATCTCGGCGGCGGAAGCACTCCCGTGACCGATAAGCACCACGATGGGAAGGTCGGGGTATTCCTGTCCGTCCCGTGCCCTGTAGTTCTCGGGCGCGGTGTTCCGGCCACGGATTTCGACGATGTCCATCCCGTCGTCCAGGAAGAGATCGGCAAGCCCCACCCCCTCCGTAAGCAGGCCGCCACGGTTGTTGCGAAGGTCCAGAACGAGGGACGTCATGCCCTCGGCCACCAGCGAATCGATCGCGCTGCCCACTTCGGCCGTGGTGGTCCCGTTGAAGATCCGAAGCGGTATATAGCCCACACCGCCGCCGAGCATCGTGGCGAAGGGAACCGACGGGAAGTGGATGACCTCGCGCGTCACGTCGAACGACATGACGCGTTCCACGCCCGGCCGCCGAATGCCCATGGTGACCGTGGTTCCCGGTTCGCCGCGGAGAAGATCGACTGCCCGGTCGATCGGCCATCCCTCCACGGAAGCCCCGTCCACGTCAACGATGCGATCACCGGGGCGCAGTCCCGCTCTTGCTCCCGGCGTGCCCGGGATCGGGGCGACGATGGTCAGATGCTGGTCGCGCTCGTCGACCTCGAGGCCGACGCCACCGTATTCCCCCTGGGTCCGGATCCGCACGTTCTCCCAGTCCGATGCCTCCAGGAACTGCGAGTTCCGGTCGCCGAGCTGCTCGACAACACCCCGCAGCGCGGCCTGGTACAGCTCGTCCACCTGGACCTCGTCCACGAAATAGCGGTCGATACGAGAGACCACTTCTTCCAGAAGCCGGGTCTGAAAGTAGACGTTCGCGTCCATGCCGACGTCCCGCTGCAGCAGCCAGCCACCGCTGGTCACCGCGAGGACGACAAGGATCGCCGGAACGATCGTGGTCTTCGTGACTTTCATCGCGTCTCCTTCGCGCCACGCGCCGGCTCCCCGTTCCGGGACCCGGCCCCGCCGCTTCCGCGAGCGGAGAATGTACCGGGGAAGTACCCGGTGAGTACGTCGCGGATCCTGGCCTCGACCTGGTCCGGGCTCCCGCTGGCCGATACCAGCTCGGCGCACGCCACCGAATCGGCCAGTTCAACATATCCCCGCCGGACTTTGCGGAGAAAGCCGGGCGTTTCCGACTCGATGCGGTCCAGCGGCCTGTCCTTTCGTTCGAGACGGGTCATGCCCTCCCGGACGGGCAGGTCCAGGACAACATAGAGATCCGGAGTCAGTCCCGCCGTGGCGTAGCGGTTGACCTGTTCGACCCAGTCCAGGTCTATGCCGCGCCCGTGCCCCTGGTATGCGAATGTGCTCAGATCGTAACGGTCGGACACCACCCAGGTCCCCCCGGACAGTGCCGGCTCAACCCGCTGGCGGACGAAAGCGGCACGAGCGGCCACGATCAGGAGCAACTCGGTCTCCCGAGGAATCGCTTCCCCGCTTGCCAGTACGAGGTCCCGGATTCCTTCGCCGACCGCGGTTCCACCGGGCTCGCGCAGAAGCTCGGCGGTGATCCCCCGGGAACGCAGGAACGCCGCCAGCCGTGCAGCCTGCGTGGACTTCCCCACCCCTTCCGCACCTTCCACGACGATGAAGCGCCCCCGGCTCATCCTGCCGGCCCCGCGTTTCGCCGGCCTGGGTGCTGGTGCAGGTTTGCCCAAGGACAGCTAACCGTAGTACTCACGGCCCAGATGGGTGATCTGCTCCTCTCCGGCGAGCCACCGCAGGGTGTTCTTCAGCTTCCAGTGCTGAATGAACAGGTCGTGCTCCGGGTAGAGTCCTTCGGGCGTCTGCGGGCTCTTGAAGTAGAAGGACAGCCACTCCTGAATGCCGCCCAGACCGGCGCGGCCCGCCAGGTCCAGGAAGAGCGCGAGGTCGAGGACGATCGGCGCCGCGAGGATGGAATCCCTGCACAGGAAGTCCACCTTGATCTGCATGGGGTACCCGAGCCAGCCGAAGATGTCGAGGTTGTCCCAACCTTCCTTGTCGTCGCCGCGCGGCGGGTAGTAGTTGATTCGGACCTTGTGATAGATGTCCCCGTACAACTGGGGGTACATGTCGGGCTGGAGGATGTAGTCGAGTACCCCGAGCTTGGATTCCTCCTTCGTCTTGAACGATGCCGGGTCGTCGAGAACCGCCCCGTCCCGGTTGCCGAGAATGTTCGTGCTGAACCAGCCGTTGACCCCCAGCATCCTCGCCTTCAGTCCCGGTGCAAGGATCGTCTTCATGAGCGTCTGGCCCGTCTTGAAGTCCTTGCCGGCGATGGGAACGGCACGCTCGCGGGCCAGCGCCTCGAGTGCCGGGACATCCGCCGACAGGTTCGGCGCCCCGTTGGCGTAGGGCACGCCCTCCATGATCGCCGCGTATGCGTAGATCATGCTGGGAGCGATCGCGGGGTCGTTGTCGCGCATCGCTCGCTCGAACGACTCCACCGTGGCGTGGGCCGCACCGGAGCGCTGGAAGACTTCGGTCGAGCCGCACCAGATCATTACCGCCCGTGCGCACGCATTGGCGGCCAGGAAGCGGCGGATGTCCTCGCGAAGCGCTTCCGCGAGTTCCATCTTGTTGGTGCCGGACTTGCAGTTGGGACCGTCCAGACGCTTCACGTAGGCGGTATCGAAAACGGCCGCCATCGGGACGACGGACGCGAGGAAGTCACGAATCGGTTCCAGGTGACGGGTCGGGTCCAGCACGCCCGCATTCACGGCGCTCGCGTAGGCGTCGTCCGGAATGGGATCCCACGCGCCGAACACGAGCTGCTCGAGACCCGCGAGCCCGACGAAGTCGCGGATCAGGGGCGCGCGGGCGTCGGTGCGTTTGCCGAGCCGTACGGTATTCATCTGCGTCAGGCTGCCGAAGGGCTCCGCGAGCCCCTGCCGCACCGCCTCGACGCCGGCAACCAACGTGGTGGCCACGGCACCGAGCCCTGGCAGCAGAACGCCGACGCGTCCCTCGGGCGACGTGATGCTCGGAGGTTGGTCCACGAATCTCTAGACCTTTCCGGCGGCGTCGTCGCCGCCGTCGAGAGGAATGCCCGTGCCGTGCCGGTATACCCATACGATCCGGTGAACCGCGGTGAAGTTGGTCAGCGCAGCCACCACGATGATGATCGCGCTCAGAACGATGCCGCCCCAGGCGAGACCGAAGATCACCGAGCCGAAGCCAAGCAGCACAATCCGTTCGGCCCGCTGCATCAGGCCGACCGTGCAATCGAAACCCAGCGCCTCGGCCTTGGCCCGGGTGTAGCTCACCATCAGCGAACCACCGAGCGCCAGGGCGATGACATAGATCATCCAGATGTCGGCCGCGTCCAGAATATACCCGTTGTAGAGCGTGATGAGGCCGATGTACATCGCGATCTCGGAAATGCGATCGAGCGTGGAGTCGAAGAAACTCCCGAACTTGGAAGCCAGGCCGGAAATCCGCGCCACGCGGCCGTCGAAGATATCGAGCAGCCCCCCGAGCAGCACGAAAAACCCGGCCGTGCGGACATGATCCTGCGAGTAGAGCCACGCCGCTCCCAGCGTCGCGACGAAGCCCATGATCGAGATCGCGTTCGGGTGGACACCGCGCTTGACCAACCATCTGGCGACGGGTTCGATGATGGCGTAGACCGGATATCGAAAGGCCTTCAGGCCCTTTTCCCTTTCCTGACTCTGGCCGGTCGACATCGGCGGTCACGTCGTCAGGATGATCCGGGAAGCCGCTCCTTCGCGCATCCCCTTGTGGATCTCCGCATCAACCCGGTGCATGATCCTGTCGAAATTCGACTGGGCGGCGACCACGCTCTGGTAGACCGATGACGCCTGGAGTCGCCCGACGGCGGCCTCGAATTGCGCCATCGTCTCCCTGTCCGGCTCCTTGCCCGCGGCAATCGCCTCCTGCAGCCGCCTCTCGAGTTCACGCACCTCGTTGCGCAGCGCCACAATGTCGCGGTCGTCGTCGGCGCTCTCGAGGGCGCGCGCCAACGTGCGGTACTCGGGTGTGCGTCCCAGGGCCCGACCCAGCGAGCCGGCCATTTCCTCTATCTCGGACATCCTTCGACTCCTGTTCCGCGAAGCGCGCCTCGCGACCGAACCGCGATACCTATCCGTCCCCTGTCCCGTTTCCCGCGCCCGCAAGCTGCCGTGCAAAAACATAGCGCCGACGACCCGCCAGGTCGTCATGCACCTGCACCCTCTCGAGGCCCGGACAGGCCTCCATCATCGCGGCAACGGCCGTTGTCTGTTCACACCCGACTTCGAGCCCGATCCAGCCACCCGCGCGGAGAAGCCCGTCAAGCCCGCCAATCAGACCGCGGATGACTCCGAGTCCGGCCTCCGCCGCCACCATCGCCACGCGCGGCTCCCAATCCTGTATCTCGGGATCGGTCGCGAGCCAGTCGGCCTCGGTAAGGTAGGGGGGATTCGACAACACCAGGTCGAACGTCCTGCCCGCGACCGGCTCGAGCAAGTGACCGCCTCGAAACTCCACTCCATCCACACCTGCGGCGGTTGCGTTCTGCCGAGCCGCCTCCAGCGCGGCCGTGGACACATCCGTGGCGACCACGGAGCGCGCAATGCCCTCAGCGGCCAGGGCAAGCGCGATCGCACCCGACCCGGTGCCCACGTCCAGAGCCGCATCGAAGCGGCCACGGCCACCCACACGCAGGAGCACGTCGATCATGTACTCGGTCTCGGGACGAGGAATGGCGACGTGGCGATCGACCTTCAATTCCAGCGTTCTGAACTGGGCTGTTCCGAGCACGTACTGGAGCGGCTCCCGCGCGGCTCGCCGTCTGAGCAGTCGCTTGAAGCTCGCCAGCTCCTCTTCGCCGAGCGGGCGATCGAAGTGCAGGTAGAGCTGCAGCCGCTCCGTGCGCAACACGTGCGCGAGGAGCTGTTCGGCGTTGAGCCGACCGTCGTCGACCCCTTTCTCGGCGAGGTAGTCGCCGCTCAGACGGATCACTTCCATGACCGTCCAGATGCGCCGGGCGGTGCCGGGAACCGATCCGCTCACGAACTCGGCTACCCCTTCGCCAGACGCTCCCGCTCGCGCGTGATGCGCAGTGCGGAAACGATCTCGTCGAGGTCTCCGTCCAGGATCTCGGCCAGACGGTAGAGACTCAGTCCGATCCTGTGGTCGGTGACCCGGTTCTGAGGGAAGTTGTACGTCCTGACCTTGGCCGAGCGGTCTCCGCTGCCGATCTGCGACCTTCTCTCGGCCGCGCGCTCCGCCTCGCGGGCCGCGATCTTGCGATCGAGCAAGCGAGACCGGAGCACCTTCATCGCCTTCGCCTTGTTCTTGTGCTGCGACTTCTCGTCCTGGCAGGTCACAACGAGATCGGTCGGCAGATGAGTGATGCGGACGGCCGAGTCGGTCGTGTTCACCGACTGTCCTCCCGGGCCGGACGACCGGAAGACGTCGATGCGCAGGTCTGCCGGATCGATCTGCATGTCCACCTCCTCCGCTTCCGGCAGCACGGCCACCGAGGCCGCCGACGTGTGGATGCGCCCCTGGCTCTCGGTCTCGGGAACCCTCTGTACGCGATGGACCCCCGACTCGTACCGCAGGCGGCCATAGGCGCCCTTGCCCCGCACTGTGAATATCGCCTCCTTGACCGAACCGGGAATGCCCTCCGACACGTTGAGCAGTTCCACGGTCCAGCCGCTCCGCTCGGCGAGCCGCCTGTACATCCTCACCAGATCGGCACAGAACAGTCCCGCCTCGTCCCCGCCCGTGCCGGCGCGGATCTCGACCACGGCCGGCCGGTCTTCCATGGGATCGCGAGGTATCAGGGCCTCCCGCAGCCGCGCCTCGGCGTCCACGAGGCGGCGCTCGAGGTCCGTGACTTCGTCGCCGGCCAACTGCCGCAGCTCCGCGTCGGCCGATTCGGCCACGAGGTCCATGGCGTCCACGAGTTCCGTCTCCAGGTCGGTGACCACTTGCCCCGCCCGGACCGCTCCGGCCAGCCGCGACCGCTCGCGGCCCAGTTCCCTCAGGCGGTCGAGGTCGCGCACGATCCCCGGATCAGACAGTTCGCGCTCCACGGCCCGGAACCGCTGCTCCGTCTCCGCCAGGCGTTCCGCCAGGCTCGGATCGATTGGTGGCCTCCTCTCTCCTCGCGTCACGCCCGCCCCCCGGTTGCGAGGGACGGGCACGCCGCCTACTCCGCCGTGACCTCCTCCACTGCTTCGCCGAGGCCGGGCAGGAGTTCGCCCGGGGCGGTCAGCGGCAGAATCTCCTCGTCGTAGAAGGCCTGCTCGACCTGGAACTCGACATCGTGCCACCTGTGCACCCCTGTGCCAGCCGGTATGAGGTGGCCGATGATGATGTTCTCCTTGAGCCCCTTCAGGTCGTCCTTCGCGCCCCTGACCGCAGCGTCGGTCAGCACCCGTGTCGTCTCCTGGAAGGAGGCGGCCGAGATGAAGGACTCGGTCGTGAGGCTGGCCTTCGTGATCCCGAGCAGCAGAGGCTCGGCCCGCGCCGGCCGCCGCCCCTCGGTCGCGGCGGCCTGGTTCACGTCCCGGAACTCCACCCGGTCGATGTGTTCTCCTTCGAGCAACTGGGTCTCGCCGGGATCGACCACTCTCACCTTCTGCAGCATCTGGCGCACGATCACGCCGATGTGCTTGTCGTTGATCTTCACGCCCTGCAGGCGGTACACCTCCTGAATCTCGTTGAGGAGGTATTCCTGAACGGCCCTGGATCCCTTGATCTGGAGGATGTCGTGCGGGTTGATGGGCCCTTCCGAGACGCGGTCGCCGGCGCGCACCTGGTCCCCCTGGTGAACGCGCATGTGCTTGCCGACGGGGACGTCGTAGCGCTGTCGCTGTCCCTGCTTCGGGGTCACGAAGACTTCCCGCTTCCCGCGCTTGATATCGCCGAACGAGACCACTCCGTCGATCTCCGTGACGACCGCGGGATCCTTGGGCTTCCGCGCTTCGAACAGCTCCGCCACCCTGGGCAGGCCTCCGGTGATGTCACGGGTCTTGTAGACCTCCCGCCCGATCTTCGCGATCGGATCACCGGGGTGGATAGGGTCCCCGTGGAAACACATCAGCTGGGCGCCGACCGGAATGATGAACTCCTTGAGGAGCTCGCTCGTCGGAGACTCGCCGCTACGGATCTGGATGGTCGGGTGGAGCTTCTTGTCGCGATCCTCGATGATCATCCTCTGCCGGCGTCCGGTGGACTCGTCGAGTTCCTCGCGAACGGTCTGTTCTTCGACGATATCGACGAATCGGACATACCCGTCCGAATCCGAGACGACCGGTTCCGAATAGGGATCCCAGCTGAAGAGCAGGTCGCCGGTCTTGATCACCTCATCCTCTTCGATGTGGATGGTCGCGCCGTAGGGCACGGAAAGCCGGCTCCGGACCTGGCCCTCCCGCGTCTGGATCACGATCTTGCCCTCGCGCGTCGTGACGATGCGGTTCCCCTGCCGGTCTTCCACAGTGGACACGCGCTCCAGCCCGACGATCCCGGAGATCTTGGACCTGCGCTGGTTCTGCGCCGCGATACGGGCCGCGGTGCCGCCGATGTGGAAGGTCCGCAGCGTCAGCTGGGTGCCGGGCTCACCGATCGATTGCGCCGCCAGGATGCCCACGGCTTCTCCGGAGTCGACCGGGCCCATCGTCGCCAGGTTGCGGCCATAGCACATCCGGCAGATGCCGCGCTTGTTCTCGCAGGTCAGCACCGACCGGATCCTGACCGACTGGATCCCCGCCGCCTCGATGGCCTCGGCCGAACGTTCGTCGATCATTTCGTTGCCGGTGAGAATGAGCTCGCCGTCGATGGGATCGTAGACGCTCTCGAGCGCCACATTGCCCGCGATCCGGTCCGCCAGCGGTTCGACGATATCCTCGCCTTCCTTGAGCGCACTCATCTCCAGACCGAGGATGGTGCCGCAGTCGTCGCTGGTAATCGTGACATCCTGAGCCACGTCCACGAGCCTGCGCGTCAGGTATCCGGCATCCGCGGTCTTGAGCGCGGTGTCCGCAAGGCCCTTGCGTGCCCCGTGCGTCGAGATGAAGTACTCGACCACCGTTAGACCCTCACGGAAATTGGACCGGATGGGGCTCTCGATGATCTCGCCGATTCCACCGGTGAGCTTCTTCTGGGGCTTGGCCATGAGGCCGCGCATTCCAGCCAGCTGGCGCATCTGGTCGCGGTTACCGCGCGCGCCGGAGGTCATCATCATGTAGACCGGGTTGAAGCCGCCGCGCGATTGCTTGAGGTGGTCCACCATGGCGTCGGCCACGTCGTTGTTCGCGTGGGTCCACGTATCGATGATCTTGTTGTAACGCTCGCCGTTCGAGATGTATCCCGAATCGTAGGCCGTCTGATAGCGTGAGACCTGTTGGGTGGCATCCGTCAGGAGGTCGGCTTTCTCCGGCGGCACCTCCAGGTCGTCGACCCCGACGGATACGCCGCCCATGGTCGCGTAGCGGAACCCGAAGTCCTTCAGGTGATCGAGGAACACGGTGGTCGCCGCCAGACCCGCGCGCGTGAAGCACCTGAAGACCAGGTCGCCGAGCTGCTTCTTGCCGAAGGTGTGGTTCAGGAAGCCGAGCGATTCCGGGATGATCGAGTTGAAGAGCACCCGGCCTACGGTCGTGCGCACCCAGCCTGCCTCGGCGATGCTGTCGGGATCGTCGGGATCTCCGTGCGCGTCGACCCAGTAGTGGCATGGCGTCGAGAACTTCACATGGCCGAGACTCTGGGCCATCTCCACCTCGCCGTAGGTGGAGTAGTGGGGCGCGTCCTCGTACAGCTCCGCCAGCCTTGCTTCGGCCTCGGCCCGGGCAGGCTCGGGGAGCGAGCCGTCGTTCACCACGGGCTCCAGGTCCGCAACCTGGAGCGGTGGTTTCGTGAGATAGTACGAACCGATGACCATGTCCTGCGTGGGCGCCGCGACCGGCCGGCCGTTCGAAGGCAGCAGCACGTTGTTGCTCGCGAGCATGAGGACGCGGGCCTCCAGCTGCGCCTCGTACGACAGCGGCACGTGCACCGCCATCTGGTCGCCGTCGAAGTCGGCGTTGAATGCCGCGCACACCAGCGGATGGATGCGGATGGCCTTCCCCTCAACCAGGACCGGCTCGAAGGCCTGGATCCCGATCCGGTGCAGCGTCGGGGCCCGGTTGAGCAGCACCGGGTGGTCACGGATGATGTCCTCCAGCACTTCGTAGACCTTGGGATCGTCCTCCTCCACGATCTTCTTGGCCCGCTTGACCGTTTCGGCTTCGCCGCGGCGTTCCAGTTCATGAATGATGAAGGGCTTGAACAGCTCCACCGCCATAGCCTTGGGCAACCCGCACTGGTGCAGCTTGAGCTCCGGCCCCACAACGATCACCGATCGGCCGGAATAGTCCACGCGCTTGCCCAGGAGATTCTGGCGGAACCGCCCCTGCTTGCCCTTCAGCATGTCCGACAACGACTTCAGCGGCCGCTTTCCCCGGCCGCGAATCGCCTTGGACCGCCGGCCGTTGTCGAACAGCGCGTCCACCGACTCCTGCAACATCCTCTTCTCGTTCCTGAGGATGACCTCGGGCGCCCGCATCTCTATGAGCTTCTTGAGGCGGTTGTTCCGGTTGATGACGCGCCGGTACAGGTCGTTCAGATCGGAGGTGGCGAAGCGTCCGCCGTCCAGCGGGACGAGCGGCCGGAGATCGGGCGGGATCACGGGAATCGCATCCAGCACCATCCACTCGGGCTTGTTTCGCCTGTCCGGCGTGTCTCCGGAGTTCCGCAGGGCGTCGACAACCTTGAGGCGGCGAAGCTTCTTCTTCTTGCGGTGCTGCGAGGTCTCGGAGCCGATCTCCTCGCGAAGCCTCTCGGCGAGGCGGTCCAGCCCCCGCCCGTCCCTGTTCTGCTCGCCAACCTCGACCTCCGGCGAATCGAGCCGCTTCAGCAGCGTCCTCGCGGCTTCCGCGCCGATCTCGGCCTTGAATTCCCTGTCGCCCTCCTCACGGGCCTTGACGCGAAGGTCGTAGTACTCGTCTTCATCGAGAAGGTCGAGGAACTCCACGTCCTGGTCGCCCGGGTCGGTGACCACATAGGCCGCGTAATAGATGACCTTTTCCAGGTCCTTGAGCGTCATGCCCAGCAGGTATCCGAGCTGGCTGGGCAAGGTCTTGAAGAACCAGATGTGGCATACGGGCACGGCGAGTTCGATGTGCCCCATCCTCTCGCGCCGCACCTTCGAAAGCGTCACCTCCACGCCGCAGCGGTCGCAGACGATCCCGCGAAAGCGAATGCGCTTGTACTTGCCGCAAGCACACTCCCAATCCTTCACGGGCCCGAAGATGCGCTGGCAGAACAACCCCATCGGCTCCGGCTTGAAAGACCGGTAGTTGATGGTCTCCGGCTTCGTCACCTCGCCATGCGACCATTCGCGGATGTCCTCGGGAGACGCGATGCGTATGCGGATGTAGTCGAAGTCCGTGGAGCGGGATTCTCTCGCGCGGGGGAAATCGATCATGTTCTGACCACCGTTTCTTGAACATCCCGCGCCCTGGCGGAATGTAGTTTGCCGTGCCCGGAAGCCTCTTCCCGAAGCCCCGGAGATGCCCTGCCAACGATCCGTGGACCGCCCACCGGTGCGTTCATCATCCCTCTTCCTCGCCGAGCTCGACCGTCAGGCCAAGCGCCTGGAGTTCCTTCACGAGGACATTGAACGACTCGGGAACGCCCGGCTTGGGGAGGTTCTCTCCCTTCACGACCGATTCATACACCTTCGAGCGGCCGGTCACGTCGTCGGACTTCACGGTGAGAATCTCCTGAAGCGTGTGGGCCGCCCCATAGGCTTCCAGCGCCCACACCTCCATCTCGCCGAAGCGCTGTCCACCGAACTGCGCCTTGCCGGCCAGCGGCTGCTGGGTGACCAGCGAATAGGGACCAATGCTCCGCGCGTGAATCTTGTCGTCGACGAGGTGCGACAGCTTCAGCATGTAGATGGCGCCGACCGTCACCGGGAAGTCGAACTTCTCACCGCTGCGGCCGTCCCTCAGCCAGGCCTTGCCGTTTCCGAGGACCTCGGCCTCGTTCAACAGCTCCTGTACCGCAGCCTCGAGACCGGGCCCGGGCAAGGCGCTCCCGTAACTGTCGGCAATCGCGGGGAACGCCTGCGCAAGCACCTGATAACGCCGGGCCGCAAGCCGGATGCCCACGGAGACAAGAAAGTCGCGGAACGTCTGCAACGCAGCAGACGCTCCGGCCTCTTCGGCGAAACCGGCATACTCGTCGAGGCTCTTGCCGATCCCTGCCGCGCGAGACGAACCCGCACCGTTGGAATCGCCGTTGGCCGCAACCCGTATCCTGCCCGTCTCCGGATGAGCCCTGACCAGATCCAGGAGACTGTAGTAGTCCTCCGGGCCCAGCGGCCACGGCACTCCCGCCCTCAGCGACTCGGACGCCCACTTGACACCCGCTAGCTTGAGCAGCATGGCGATCTCGTCCTCCGAAGCGCCCTGGAAGACCGGGGTCTTCGCCTCGAAGCCAAGGTTGTCCGCCGCCCATCCCAGGTGGGTCTCCAGAATCTGCCCGACGTTCATGCGCGAAGGCACGCCCAGGGGATTGAGGACGATGTCCACCGCGGACCCGTCCGGCAGATAGGGCATATCCTCCTCCGGAGCGATCCGGGCGATGATCCCCTTGTTGCCGTGGCGGCCCGCCATTTTGTCCCCGACCGAGATCTTTCGCTTTTCGGCAATGTAGACCTTGACGAGCTGGACCACTCCCGGCGGCAGTTCGTCGGGCTGGAACACCTTGTCGATCTGCTCCTCGGTCCGCTCCCGCACGGCCTCGATCCGCCGCTTTGCCTCGTCGATCAGCAGCTTGATCTCGCGGCTCACTTCCTGGTTCTGGACCTTGAGCGTCGTGAGGTCCACCTCCGCCAGCCTAAGCTGGTCCAGATCCTTCTTCTTGAGCTTCCTGCCCTCCTCGAAGTAGGGCTGGACGGTGCCCTTCTTGAGGCACAGGGCAATCGTCTGCAGATGGAGGCGGTCGCGAAGCTCCTCGTCCCGGGCCTCGGTAATGCGCAGAATCTCCTCGCGCTCGCGCTGCCTCAGCTCACCGATGCGCGCGCCGTGTTCGCGCTCGAGAAGCGGATCGTCGATGCGGCGCGAGAAGATCTTGACGTCGATCACCGTCCCGGCCATGCCCGGAGACATCCGCAGCGACGAATCCTTGACGTCCTTGGCCTTCTCACCGAAGATCGCGGTCAGCAGCTTCTCTTCGGGCGACAGTTCGGTCTCGCCCTTGGGCGTGATCTTTCCGCACAGGATATCACCGCTCTTGACGCGCGCGCCGACGCGCACGATGCCTCGCTCGTCCAGATCAACCAGGCTCTCGTCGGCGACGTTGGGGATCTCCCGGGTGATCTCCTCCATTCCCCGCTTGGTGTCGCGTACGTGCAACTCGAGTTCCTGGATGTGGATCGACGTGAACAGGTCGTCCCGAACCAGCCGCTCGGAGATCACGATGGCGTCCTCGAAGTTGTACCCGTACCACGGCATGAACGCGACCCTGACGTTGCGTCCCAGTGCGAGTTCGCCGTGGTTGGTCGAGGGGCCGTCGGCAATGACGTCACCTTCCTGAACCAGTTGCTTCGAGTCCACCAGCGGACGCTGGTTGATGGCGGTGTCCTGGTTCGTCCTCCAGAACTTCTTGAGCCGATACCGGTCGAACTGGCTGAGCTTGGCCAGCGGGCGATTCGGCTCGTCCGCCTTCTGCTCCCCCGTGTCCACCACGATCTCGTCCGCGGTCACGTGCACGATCCGCCCGTCCCGGCGCGCCGTGATCACCGCTCCGGAGTCCCGCGCGACCTTGGCTTCGAGCCCGGTGCCTACAAGGGGTGCGTCGGTGTACAGGAGCGGCACCGCCTGGCGCTGCATGTTCGAGCCCATCAGCGCTCGGTTGGCGTCGTCGTGCTCCAGGAACGGGATCATCGCGGCCGCGACCGAAACCAGCTGGTCGGGAGCCACGTCGATGTAGTCGATGTCCGCGGGCCTCACGAGGGGGAAATCCCCGCGCCTCCGGCAGAGCACGGTTTCGTTGCGGAAGCTCCCGTCGGACTTCAGCGGCGCGTTCGCCTGCGCGATCGTGGCTTCCTGCTCCTCGTTGGCGGACAGCCACTCGATGTGTCCCGTGACCTTGCCCCCCTCGACCGTTCGATAGGGGGTTTCCACGAAGCCGAGGTCATTGATGCGGGAGTACGTCGTCAGCGAGGTGATCAGCCCGATGTTCGGCCCCTCCGGCGTCTCGATGGGACACATTCTCCCGTAGTGCGAGTAGTGCACGTCGCGAACCTCGAAGCCCGCGCGCTCGCGGGTGAGCCCTCCCGGGCCGAGTGCCGACAGCCTGCGCTTGTGGGTCAGTTCGGCCAGCGGATTCGTCTGGTCCATGAACTGGCTCAGCTGGGACGAGCCGAAAAACGCCTGGATCACCGCGGAGACGGTCCTGGCGTTGACCAGGTCGTCGATGTTGATCTTGGTGGGATCCGTATTGATCGACATCCGTTCCTTGACCAGCCGGGCCATGCGCGACAGGCCCACCGAGAACTGATTCGCGATGAGTTCGCCCACCGTGCGTACACGGCGGTTGCCGAGATGGTCGATGTCGTCGATCCTGCCGCGGCCCTCGCTCAGTTCGATCAGGTAGCGCAGGATGTAGACGAAATCCTCGCGCGTGAGCACGGTCTCGCCATAACCGATATCCAGTCCGAGCCGCTGATTGATCTTGTACCGGCCCACCCGTCCCAGGTCATAGCGCTTCGGATCGAAGAACACGCGGTCGAGTGCGGCCCGCGCGGTCGCGATATTGGGAGCCTCGCCCGGCCGCAGAAGCGAGTAGATGGCGTTGAGGGCCTCCTCCTCGCTCGCCGTCGGATCCTTCCGGAGCGTGTTCTTGACGATCGGACTCTCGCCCGGGCGTCCGCCGCGGCCTTCGCTCGCGGAGCGGTACACCATGATGTCGCCGTAGCCCCCGCGCTGCAGAAGCCTGATCGCGTCCTCGGTGAGCTCCGTGCCGTCCTCCAGCAGCACTTCGCCGGTCTCGCGGTCCACGATCTCCTCGGCGATCACGGCCCCGGCAAGGTCGCGCACATCCTCGTCCTCCACCGGCACGTCGGCCGTGCGGGTGTCGAAGAAGAGCCGGTAGATGTCACCGTCGCTGCCGTACCCGAAGGCCCGGAGCAGCGCGGTGGCCGGGAACTTCTTCTTCTTGTCGATGTGCACGTAGCAGATATCGTTGATATCGATCGTGAACTCGACCCACGACCCTCTGAAGGGGATGATCCTTGCCTTGTTGAGCTTGGTGCCGTTCGGGTGCACGTCCTCTTCGAATACGACGCCGGGCGACCGGTGGAGCTGGCTGACCACGACCCGCTCGGCCCCGTTGATGATGAACGTCCCCAGTCCGGTGAGAAGCGGCAGGTCACCCAGATAGACCTCCTTCTCGACAATCGTCCCGGGACGGGGATCCTGCTTGCCCACCTTCTCCCAGACGACGAGCCGAAGTGTCGCCTTGAGCGGCGCGGCGTAGGTCATGTCGCGCTCGATGCACTCTTCGACGGTGTACTTGGGCACGCCCAGCGAAGACTTGACGTATTCGAGCGTCAGCTTCCCGTTCACATCGGTAACCGGGAAGATGTCGCGGAAAACGGAATCGAGTCCGAAATCCCACATCTCCTCCTGGTCCACTCCCATCTCCACGAGCTTCGCGAAAGAGTGGAGCTGGACATCCAGGAGATTGGGCATGGGCATCCCGGATTCGAGCTTGGCAAAACTCACGACCGGGCGGGCACCCTCTTGCGAACCATTCATGCTAGCCAACAGACAACTCCCCTGTCGTAATTGCGGACGTCACGGCGGATGTTGTGCACCGGGGTGCGGCGGATGGACGCAGTCCACCCGCAAGCCGTACGATTGGACGACCGTCCCGCCGGCTTCGGTTGGCTCCTGCCACCGAAGGCGCCCCGGATAGGCGCACCTACTTGACTACAACGCTGGCGCCAGCCGCCTCGAGCTTTTCCTTGATGTCCGCGGCCTCGTCCTTGCTGACCGCTTCCCTGACCGTGCTGGGAGCCTTGTCGACCAGCTCCTTGGCCTCCTTGAGCCCCAGGCTGGTGATCTGACGGATCACCTTGATGACCTGGATCTTCTTGGCGCCGAACGACTCGAGAACCACCTCGAATTCGTCCTGCTCCGCAGCCTCGCCCTGGCCGTTCGCCGCTTCGGCCGGCGCCGCCATGACGGGAGCAGCCGCGGCGGTCACGTTGAACCGATCCTTGAAGGCCTCGACGAACTCCGAGAGTTCGATCACGGTCATCTTGCCAAAGGTCTCGAGAAGCTCCTGTTGGTCTACAGCCATTGTATGTCTCCTTCGTGGATTCACCCGGCCACCCGGGCGTAGTGGTCAGCCGTCGTTTGCCTTCGACTCCGCTTGTTCGCGCAGTGCGTCGACCAGTCCCGCCATCTCCTGAAGCTTGCCGCTCAGGGCGCCTGCCAGAGCGGACATCGGCCCCTCCAGGACGCCAGCGACCTGAGCCATGAGGACCTCCCGCGAAGGGAGACTGGCGACGCGTGCGATTTGCGCCGGGTCGAGAATATCGGTTTCCAGGACGCCGACCTTGAAGACCGGCCTGTCCCCGTTTTCCTTTGCGAAGTCCGTGACGGTTCTGGCGGCATCGACAACGTCGCCATCCCCGAAGACCACGCCTGTGGGCCCCGTCAGGAACCCGGAAATGTCCGGGATCCGCGTGTCGGCCAGCGCGCGCCGCACCAGCCGGTTCTTGACTACGAGGTACTCGCCGCCCGACTTCTTCAGCCTGCTGCGGAGGCTGGTCATGGCCTTGACGTCGAGCCCCGTGAAGTCCGTGAGGAAGATCGCCTCTGAACGGTCGAGGCGCTCCCGGAACTCCGCGACGAAACTCTCCTTCTGTGCTCTGGTCATCGTCTTCAGGCGCTCCGCGTAAAGCTGTTGGGATCTACAGGGACGCCCGGGCCCATGGTGCTCGACACCGTCACGCTCTTGACGTAGGTGCCCTTGGCCGCCGCCGGCTTTGCCCTCAGGACCGAGGCCATGAACGCCCTCAGGTTTTCCGAGAGCAGCTCCACGTCGAAGGAGACCCGCCCAATAGGCGCGTGCAGGTTGCCCGTCTTGTCCACGCGATACTCGATCTTGCCCGCCTTGATCTCCCGGATCGCGCGGCCGACATCGGGCGTGACCGTTCCGGCCTTCGGGGTCGGCATCAGCCCGCGGGGTCCCAGAATGCGGCCGAGGGGCCCGACCATGCGCATCAGGTCGGGGGTGGCCACGCAGACATCGAAATCGAGCCAGCCTTCCTTGATCTTCTCGACGTATTCGACGCCGACGAAGTCGGCACCGGCTTCCTTCGCCTCGTTCTCCTTGTCGCCCTGGCAAATGGCAAGCACCCGCAGGGCCTTGCCGGTCCCGTGCGGCAGCACTACGGTGCCGCGCACGACCTGGTCGGCCCTCCTGGGGTCGACCCCGAGGTGGGTCGCGACGTCCACGCTCTCGTCAAAGCCGGCGAAAGCGATGTCCTTGACCCTGCCCAGTGCGTCGTCGGGCGCGTGTCGGGTCTGCCGGTCGTAGGTCTCCCGGGCGCCGGTGTATTTCTTGCTGCGCTTTGGCACGCGTGCCTCCGTCAGGCGGTGAGCTCGCCGTCCACCTCGATTCCCATCGAGCGGGCGGTGCCCTTGATCATTCTCATGGCCGAGACGACATCGTCGGTGTTCAGGTCCTGCATCTTCGCTTCCGCAATCTCCCGGACCTGCGTCACCGACAGCGTCGCGACCTTTTCCATGTGCGGCTCTGACGACGCCTTCTCGAGTCCCGCGGCGCGCTTGATCAGGAAGGAGGCCGGAGGCGTCTTGGTAATGAACGAGAACGAGCGATCGGCGTACACCGTGATCTCGACGGGGATCAGGGTCCCAGCCTGCTGTTTCGTCCTGGCGTTGAACTGCTTGCAGAAGTCCATGATGTTCACGCCATGCTGCCCCAGCGCCGGCCCGACCGGCGGCGCCGGATTCGCCTGCCCTCCGCTGATCTGCAGCTTGATGAAGCCCAGAACTCTCTTTGCCATTTTTGCAGACTCCCGCGGACCTCTAGAAGCCCCGCAACTGGGTGAAGTCCAACTCGACCGATGTCGGGCGCCCGAAGAGCGACACTTCGACCTTGACCTTGCCCTTTTCGGGGTACACTTCCTGGACCGTTCCGGAGAAATCCGTGAAGGGTCCCTGGATCACCTCTACGACCTGCCCCGTCCGGAAGGGGATCTCCTCCCGGCCATCCACTTCCTCCTCGACCTCGACGCCCATGATCCGGTTGATGTCCTCTTCGCGGAGCGGCTGGGGTCCACCTCCCTGTCCAACAAACCTCACGCCCTTCATCGCGCTGATCGCGTGCTCGGTCTGCTGGTTCAGGATCATCCGCACCAGGACGTAGCCCGGATAGAGCGGCTTGACCACGGGCACACGCTTCCCGCGCCGGATTTCGACGACCTCATGAGTCGGTACCAGAACCTCCCGTATCCCTCGTTCGGGATCCGTGTCCTTGTCGATCTCCTGCTGGATCATGCGACAGACCCGGTTCTCGTGCCGCGCCTGCGTCTGGACAGCGTACCAGCGCTCTTCGCCGCTCAAGACCGGAAGACCCCCATGATAAAGTCGACGATGACCAGCCTGGAGATGGTGTCCATGATCCAGATGACCAGCGATATCAGGATTGTGAAGAGAATGACCACCCAGGTCGCGTTGCGAAGCTGGTCGCGGTCGGGCCACGTGACCTTCTCCATCTCCACGACGCATTCCTGGATGAAATCCCTGGCGTTGGTGATGCTCGGCATGATTCCTACTCGATGATTTCGGTAACGACGCCGGCACCGACGGTGCGGCCGCCTTCACGGATGGCGAAGCGGAGTTCCTCGTCCATCGCGATCGGTGTGATCAGCTCCACTTCCATCTGCACGTTGTCCCCCGGCATCACCATCTCCACCCCGTCCGGCAGCATCGCCGAACCCGTCACGTCCGTCGTCCGGAAGTAGAACTGCGGCCGGTACCCGTGGAAGAACGGCGTGTGCCGGCCCCCCTCCTCCTTCGTCAGCACGTACACCTCGCCCTTGAACTTCGTGTGCGGCGTGATCGACCCCGGAATCGCCAGCACCTGACCCCGCGAGATCTCCGTCTTCCCCACGCCCCGCAGCAGCAGCCCCGCGTTGTCTCCCGCCTGTCCCTGCTCCAGAAGCTTCCGGAACATCTCCACCCCCGTCACCACCGTCTTGCGGTCCGCTCCCATCCCCACGATCTCCACCCCGTCCCCCTTGTGGATCACGCCACGCTCGATCCGGCCCGTCGCCACCGTCCCCCGCCCCGTGATCGAGAACACGTCCTCCACCGGCATCAGGAACGGCTTGTCGATGTCCCGCTCCGGCTCCGGGATGTAGCTGTCGATCGCGTCCATCAACTCATCGATGCACGCCGCATCCTCCCCCTCGCCACCAGCCTCCAGCGCCTCCAGCGCACTCCCGTGCACCACCGGCAGATCATCCCCCGGAAACCCCTGCTCGCTCAGCAGCTCCCGTACCTCCAGCTCCACCAGCTCCAGCAACTCCTCGTCATCCACCATGTCCACCTTGTTCAGGAACACCACGATGTGAGGCACGTTCACCTGCCGCGCCAGCAACACGTGCTCCCGCGTCTGCGGCATCGGCCCGTCCGCAGCGCTCACCACCAGAATCGCCCCGTCCATCTGCGCCGCACCCGTGATCATGTTCTTCACGTAGTCCGCGTGCCCCGGACAGTCCACATGCGCGTAGTGACGGTTCTCCGTCTCGTACTCCACGTGCGCCGTCGCGATCGTAATCCCCCGCTCCCGCTCCTCCGGCGCCTTGTCGATCTCGTCGAACGCAATCGCGTCCCCACCGTACTTCTTCGCCTGCGCCAAAGTGATCGCCGCCGTCAACGTCGTCTTCCCGTGGTCCACATGACCGATCGTCCCCACGTTCACATGCGGCTTCGTTCGCTCGAACGTCTCCTTCGCCATGCTACCCCCGCTCAGATTGTGGTCCCTGGACACGGGCGCCCCTCACTGCCCGGTGTCGTCCTGCTGTTGTCGCTGCCCTTTCAGTGGCGCGGGTCGGCTCCCCGTCCCGCCAAGCTCTGGGCGGGGATTGAACCCGCGACCTCTTCCTTACCAAGGAAGCGCTCTACCACTGAGCTACCAGAGCACCTCGCATCGCACCGGTCCGCCCCGGACAACCCGGGCCGAACCGAGAGCGGGAGACCGGATTCGAACCGGCGACCCTCAGCTTGGAAGGCTGATGCTCTAGCCAACTGAGCTACTCCCGCAGCCATCGGAGGGACCCCGTGCCCAGCCCCGGAATGCCTCCATGGTGGGGGTAGGATTCGAACCTACGTAGGCGTCTGCCAGCAGATTTACAGTCTGCCCCGTTTGGCCGCTTCGGTACCCCACCAAAAAACACGTTCCCACCCCTGCCCGCCAAGCTGGCTGTCGGCGTCCCCGGGCTCGGATGGAAACGAGCAAAGAAAGATAACTGTTCAGTGGGCGAGCATCAACTGCGGTCTCCGCCAGCGAGAAGCTGACGCGGGGACTCGAACCCCGGACCTGCTGATTACAAATCAGCTGCTCTACCAACTGAGCTACGTCAGCGCCTGCGAAAGTTGCCTCCGATCACCGGTCGAGGGAAGTGCACGCGGCGGTCCGGCCCTGCGACCCCGGCCTTTCCTTCCGGCAGCGAGTCCCGCCCGGGATCAGCCGCTCCTCGCGGCGGCGCCGACGTGCACCCGCTTCCACCTCGTACCCTCCGGCCCGTCCTCGAGTTGCACGCCCTCGGCAGCCAACTCGTCGCGGAGGCGGTCCGCGGTCTCGAAGTCGCGCCGGGCCCGGGCCTGGTCGCGGGCCTCCACCGTTCGCCGGATCCGCTCCTCCGTTTCGTCGCCCACCTCGCGGCTCCCGGCGGCAAGATCCAGTATGCCCAGTACAGCATCCATCTCGCCGAGCACGGCAAGCACTTCGGCGCGGTCCTGGCTCGCAATCCCCCCGCCGGCTCCGTCCAGACCCGTGTTGACGTCCCTCGCCAGAGCCCACAACGCGGCCATGGCGCGGGGCGCATTCAGGTCCTGATCCAGCGCCCGGCCGAACGCCGCGAGATGCTCACGCGACGAGGCGGCCAGCGTCCCTCCCCGCCCCGGTGCCGTCGGTGCCTCCCGGACGCGGTGCCGGAGATCCAGCAGGCGCTGAACCGCGTGGGTCGCGTCCTCGAGGCCATCGCGCGTGAAGTTCAGTTCGCTGCGGTAGTGTGCCGACAGGAGCACCCAGCGGATCGCGGCGGGATCCTGGCCCTGGTCGACGAGTTCCCGCACGGTGTGGAAGTTCCCGAGCGACTTGGACATCTTGCGGTCGTCGACCTTCAGGTGCTTCACGTGCATCCAGAAACGGGCGAAGGGCCGGCCGGTGGCCACCTCGGACTGCGCGATTTCGTTTTCGTGATGCGGGAAGAGTAGGTCCTCCCCCCCGAGGTGGATGTCGATCGTGTCCCCGAGGAGGGCCTGGGCCATGACCGAGCACTCCAGATGCCACCCCGGCCTGCCCGGCCCCCATGGCGAGTCCCACACGGCGCCCACCTCCAGGTCGGCGGGCTGCGCGGCCTTCCACAGCGCGAAGTCGCGGCCGTCGCCTTTTTCGTACTCGTCCGAGGCGATGCGCGAGCGCGCGCTCCCCGATTCCGTTCCCTTGCCGGAGAGACAGCCGTAGTCACGGAAGGACGAGACGTCGTAGTACACGGAACCGTCGGCGGCGTGATAGGCGTTGCCACCCCGAACCAGCCGCTCGACGAAGTCCAGCATGGCGGGTATGTGCCCGGTGGCGCGCGGGTGGCGCGAAAACGGAAGGAACCCGAGCGTTCGCGCGTCTTCCAGGAACGCGTCGACGAAGGGCGCCGTGTGCTCCGCCAGCCGCTGACCCGCCGCGTGTGCGCCGGCGATCGTCTTGTCGTCCACGTCGGTGAAGTTCACAACGAAGTCCACATCGTAACCTCGCCACCTGAGATGGCGGTGAAGCAGGTCGTATGCCATGAAGGCACGGAAGTTGCCGATGTGGGCGAAGTCGTACACCGTCGGTCCGCAGCCGTAGACGGTGACGCGTCCAGGGTTCAGCGGCACGAAGCCATGGGTGTCGCGGCGCAGCGAGTCGTAGAGTTTCATCCGGTGAAATATAGGCGCGCGCGAACTGGCGTGTGTCAGCGTCCGCCCTCGGCGTCCGCGACGATGCGCGCGTAGGCCGCCGCCGGATCGGAGGCGCCGGTCACGGGGCGACCGACGACAATGTGGGTTGCGCCGTCCCGAAAGGCCTCGCCGGCCGTGCGCACGCGCCGCTGGTCGTGCACCGCGTCGCCGGGGAGCCGTATCCCGGGAGTGACGATGGCGGCACGGGGACCCAACCTGGCTCTCAGCCGTGCCGCCTCGGCTGCCGAACACACCACCCCCGCCAGCCCCGCCTCGCTCGCCATCGCCGCAAGGCGATCCGCCTCCCGGCCCACGTCGGGGATCCCGCGTCCGAACACGGCTCCCAGGCCCTTCTCGTCCAACGACGTCAGCACGGTCACTCCCAGAAGCCCGACCGACCCCTTCGCCGCCGCGCCCGCCGCGGCCAGCATGTCGCGGCCCCCCATCGCATGCACGGTGAGGAAGGTCACGCCGAGTTCGGCCGCCCTGGCCGTCGCGCCCGCCACCTGGTTCGGGATGTCGTGCAGCTTGACGTCGAGAAAAACCTGGTGCCCCCGTTCGCGCAACGCGCGCACCACGGCGGGTCCGGCCGCGGCGTAGAGTTCGAGCCCCACCTTGTAGAAGCTGCACGCCGGCCCGATGCGGTCGACGAGGCGCAGCGCGTGCTCCGCGCTCGAGGCGTCCAGCGCGACGATCACCCGGTCGTTCATGGGATCCGGCCCCCGTTCACGAGGTCCAACTCCGCAACGCGAGTTGCCGGGCGACCCTGCCCGCGCACCGCGGATCCGCGAAAGACCCGGTTCCCACCTGTACGAGCGACGCACCCGCCGCGAGATAGGCCGCCGCGTCGTCACCCGTGAGAATCCCGCCCACGCCCACCACCGGCACATCCACGGCGTCGGCGATCTGTCGCACCGCAGCCAGGCCGGCCGGAAGGAGCGCGGGGCCGCTCACGCCGCCCTGGCCGGCTCCCAGCCGAGGCTGCCCGCCAGCGTCGCTGAGCAGTCCCGGGAGCGTGTTGATGGCCGTGATGCCGTCCGCACCGCAGGCTACGGCCAGAGCCGCTGTCACGGCGATGTCGGGATCGTTGGGCGCGAGCTTGACGAGCAGGGGACGCGCGGTGAGCGGCCGCACACGATCGAGCAGCTCGCGCATCGCATCGCCATCGAGACAGAACGGCACCCCGTGCAGATGCGCGTCGTTCGGGCAGGAGAGGTTGAGTTCGAATCCGAAGAACCCCTCTTCCTGCTCCAGTCCCCGGACGACCGCCTTGTACTCGTCCACGGTCGCTCCCGCAACCGAAACCAGAATGGGAAGATCCCCGAGATGGCGCCGCATCCAGGGCAGCTTCCGGTCGCGCACACCCTTCAATCCGGGGTTCGCGAGGCCGACGGAATTGAGCATTCCCCCGGGGTACTCGGTCACGCGGGGCGGCGCGTTTCCCCGACGGGGCGCGAGCGTGACCGACTTGGTCACGAGCCCCCCGACCTCGCCGGGAGACATGACGTCGACCAGCGGCTCGCCGAAGCCGCAGGTGCCGGCGGCCATGAGCACGGGGTTCGCGAAGCGGGTGCCGAACACTTCGCGCGTGGTGCTCACCCGGCTCGGTCCTTCATCGCTCTCTCCGCCTCACGCTCCATGGTCCTGCGCCTGAGCGCCTCTCGCCGGTCCCGGTGCTTTCTGCCGCGGCAAAGCGCCAGCGTGACCTTGGCTCTGCCCCTGAGGAAATAGAGGTCCAGGGGAACGATCGCGAGCCCCTTTTCCTCGGCCCGCGCGGTGATCCGCCGGATCTCACCTCGATGCAGCAGCAACTTGCGCGGCCGGGTCTCCTCGTGGTTCCACCGATTCCCGGCCTCGTACGGTGCCACGTGGAGGTTGTGCAGCCACATCTCGCCTGCTTCGGTCCGGGCGTGCGCGTCCTGAAACGCCACCTTGCCCGCGCGGATGGACTTCACCTCCGTTCCCCACAGCACCAGCCCGGCTTCCCAGGTGTCCAGGACCTCGTATTGGTGCCGGGCCTTCCTGTTGCGGGCAACGACGCGCCGCGAGCCACCAGCAGCCGAGGAATGATCCCGCGCGACCATCGAGAGCGGTGAGGCGCCGCGATCAGACCCCTGCCCCCGCCGTCACCGCCATGGCCGCCTCCCTGGCCTTCCAGTCGGCGAGGAAGCTGGCCATCCCGCGGTCGGTAAGGGGGTGCTTCATGCCCTGCCGGAGAACCTTGAAGGGGCAGGTGGCGATGTGGGCGCCTGCCAGCGCGGACTCGATCACGTGACGGGGATGACGGATCGACGCGGCGAGGATCCGGGTGTGGATATCCGGGTCCTGCTCGAAGATGGCCGCAATCTCGCGGATCAGCTCCATCCCGTCCTCGGACATGTCGTCGACCCGCCCGATGAACGGCGAGACCACAAACGCCCCCGCCAGCGCGGCCATCAGGGCCTGGTTCGCATTGAAGATCAGGGTCACGTTGCACCGGATGCCCTCCTGTCCGAGCCGGTGAACCGCCTGCAACCCCGCCGGAGTGCTCGGCACCTTGATGATCACGCTGGGGTGCCAGGCCGCGTACTCCCTTCCCTCTGCAACCATGCCGTCGGCGTCTTCCGAGACGGTTTCGGCGCTGATGGGGCCGTCTACCAGACCGGCGATGGTCCGGATCGTGTCCTCGAAGTCGGCTCCGGCTTCCTTCGCCATCAGGCTGGGATTGGTCGTTACGCCGCTCAGAATCCCCCAACTCGCGGCTTCGCGGATTTCATCCAGGTTGGCGGTGTCCAGGTAGATCTTCACGTGGGTGGGCTCCTCCGGATGCGCATTGTTTTCGTCAGGCGTCCCCCTCTGACGCTTGCGGGCTCTCGCCGTCCGCAAGCTGGCGTTGCGACTCCGCGCGAGCCGCTTCGATGCCCGCGCGGTACGCCGCCTTGGACCGCTCCAGCTTCTCTTCCAGCTCGCCGCGGGCCTCCGCCGCCATATGCCGTCCCTGGGCCACCACGCCCTTCGCCGAATCCATGCGTGTGCCGATGTCTTCGCGCAGCCCCCGGACCCGCTCCTCAGTGAGGTCCTTCAGCTTCCTGGCCTGCTCCCGGATCCGTCGCTGCGTTTCGGCGCCCGACCCCGGCGCGAAGAGCAGCGCGAGGCCCGCTCCGACAAGCGCCCCGACCAGGAACGCTCCGATTTCGGGACCGCGGTCCTTCTCGATAATGACAGTGTGTTGATCTTCTCCAGAACTCATCCTCGCCTCCTGGCGGATTAAGCTAAAAGCACCGCGTCAGACACGCCAACGCGAATCGGATCGGGGCGCCTCGGGCCGGGGATATCCGTCCCGTCCCATCAACCCGAACGTCAGCTTCTTCCCCAGCTCGACCCCCGGCTGGTTCAGGGGATTCACGCCGTAGAGCTCACCCGCGTATACGACCGCGATCTGGAAGAGCATCAACAGGCTCCCCACGGCGTGCGCGTCCAGTCGCTCCGTCATGACGGTGAGGTTCGGGCGTCCTTCCCTCCTCATTGCCTCTGCGGTTGCGCGGCGCTCCGCGTCCAGGAGGTCGAACAGCGTGTGGCCGCCCAGACAGGCCAGGGCCGGATCTTCCGCGAAGCGCTCCGGGATCCCCACGTCCCGTTCCGGCACCTCCCTGCCCAGGAAAACGACGATCTTGTCTCGTGGCCCCTCCATGAGCAGTTGCAGGACCGAATGCTGGTCGCCGGCACCGAAGGACGGCAGGGGCGTGGGTCCGGTCTCGACGAGGCGTCCCTCGCGGTCGACCGCCTTCCCGAGCGACTCGGCCCAGAGCTGCTGGATCCAGTATGCAAGTCCCCGCAAACGGTCGGCGTAAGGCATGAAGACGTGTACCGGGCAGCCCAATTCGGTGTCCGCGGCGTGCAGCAGCGTCGCGAGGACGCCCGCGGGGTTCCGCTGCAGCTCCGGGGTCGAGCAGCGCGCGGCCATCTCGGCGGCGCCGGCCAGCACCGCGCCCGTGTCGATTCCCGTTGCAGCGGCCGGAAACAGGGCAGCGGGCGACAGCACCGAGAAGCGGCCCCCCACGGCGTGCGGCACGTCCAGCGCGAGAAGACCGTGGTCCTCGGCGAGTTTCCGCAAGGGACCCCACCCGGGCGAGGTCGTCACGACGAAGCGCTCCCGCGGACCGCCCGGACCCAGCGCGGATTCCACCCAGGTCCACGCGACCAGGAGATGGGCCATGGTCTCGGCGGTCGATCCGGACTTGCTGACCACGTTGAAGCAGGTGCGTGCGGGATTCAGGCGGCCGAGCAGGGCGGCGACGGAATCGGGATCCGGGTTGTCCATGAGGTGGAGCCGTGGACGGCCGCCGCGCGAGGCCGCGTCCAGCTCGTTCCAGGAAGGGGGCAGCAGCGCGTCCCTCAGCGCGGCCGTTCCGAGCGCGGACCCGCCGATCCCGATGACGACCAGCGACTCGAAGCGCGGGGCGACCGTCGCGGCGACAGCCCCGGTGCTTACGGCGAGATCGCGGTCGGCGGGGAGAGCGAAGAACCCCATCTCGCCGGCGCGCCTGCGTGCTTCCACCGCCGCGTGAGCGTCCCGGAACCGCGCGGCCAGGTCGCCGTGCAGGCGGTCCGGGTCGATGCCCGTCCCCGGGACGACGCCCGCGACCGCGTTGGCAAAGTCGATCGTCGGAGAGGACATGCTACTCCGCGGAGGGGCCGGCCAGATCCACGACGAGGCCATCGTATGCGGGCTCGATCCCCGGTGGAAGGGCCGCCGACAGTTCGCGGTACCCCACGAAATGAGTGAGGTGCGTGAGAAACGTTCGGCGGGCCCCGATGCCGCGCGCAGCCTCGACGGCTTCCTCGATGTTGAAATGCGTGGGGTGCGGGCGGCCCCACCAGAGTGCGTTCAGCACGAGCGTGTCGACTCCGTCCAGGATGGTGCGGGCCGCTGCCGGGAGGCGCTTGGCGTCGGTCACGTATCCGAGCGAACCCACACGGAAGCCGAACGCGTCGACAGGGCCGTGGGGAACCCTGAACGGCGTGATCTCGGCACCGAGCACGCTCACCGCCGCGTTCTCCACGTATGTCGTGAGTTCCAGCTTCGGCTTGCTGGTCCCCCGGGCGACCGCGACCCGGTCGTCGAAGATGTATGAGAATCGCGACTCCATTTCCGGCCGCGATTCCTCGGGCAGGTAGGTCGGAACCGGGCCGCGGCCCCGCGAGGAGAAGATGCGGACGTCGTCGATTCCATGCACGTGGTCGGCGTGAAGGTGCGTGTACCAGACCGCGTGGATGCGGTCGACGCCCGCGGCGAGCAGCTGGAGCCGGAGTTCGGGCGGAGTGTCGATCAGGAGGTTTCCGCCGTCCAGCGTCAACAGCGCTCCGTGACGCGTTCTTCTGTCGCGCGGGTCCGCTGAAGTGCAGTTGACGCACGTGCACCCGATCACGGGAACGCCGAACGAGGTGCCGGTCCCAAGAAAGGTCAAGCGCAATTCAGGTAATCTCTCGCCGCCGCTGGAGGAACGCGTGCTACAGCTGCTCGATACGCATGGTATTGGTCGAGCCGGGTGAGTGAAACGGCAGGCCCGACGTCACGATCACCGGATCACCGGTCCGGCCCATGCCGGAACCGAGCACAACGCGCTTGCCGAAGTCGGTCAGGTTCTGGTAGGTGATCTCTCCGCGCTCCGCCAATACGGGCCGCACGCCCCACACCCCGGAGAGCTGACGTTGAACCTTGCGGTCGGTGCAGACCGAGAACACCGGGATGGGAGGACGGTAGGACGCAACGAGCCGGGCCGAGAAGCCGCTGCGGGTGATCACGATGATCGCGGGGGCATTCAGATCCCGCGCCGCGCGCACCGACGAGGCCGCAACCGCGTGCTCGCGAGGAGAGGCGCCGCGCCGCCGGATGGGTCCCATCTGGTCCAGGTAGTGGGGTCCCTTTTCGAGCACCCCGCTCCGTTCGATCTCGCGCGCGATGCCGACCATGACCTCCACGGTCTTCACCGGGAACTTGCCCACCGCGGTCTCGCCCGAGAGCATCACCGCGTCGGTTCCGTCGATGATCGCGTTGGCCACATCCGAGGTCTCCGCCCGTGTCGGGCGCGGGTACATGGTCATGGACTCGAGCATTTGCGTCGCCGTAATGACCGGGCAGCCATGTCCGTTTGCCGCCTGTATGATCCGCTTCTGCGCGAGGGGAACGGACGCGAAGGGGAGCTCCACCCCGAGGTCGCCCCGCGCCACCATGACGGCGTCGCTGAACGACATGATTCCGTCGAGCTCTTCCAGCGCCTGCGCCTTCTCGATCTTGCTGACGAGCCATGCGCGGCCCTTGATCCGGTCTTTCAGTCCAAGCACATCGTTCACGTTGCGAACAAACGAAAGTCCGATGAACTCGACATCCATCTCGAGGGCGAAGTCCAGATCCCGGCTGTCCTTGTCGGTCACCGCCGGCGTCTTGACGGCGACACCCGGCAGATTGATGCCCTTGCGCGAGCGGAGGATTCCGCCACGAACCACCTTGAAGACCGCTCGCTGCCCGTCGGTCCTGATGCACTCCAGCTCCAGCTGGCCGTCGTCGAGGAGCACCTGCGTGCCGCGCGTCACCTCGTCGGCGAGCTGCGTGTAGGCGGTCGGAATCTCGCCCGGCTCCTGTTCGCCGGCCGGCGCGATCGTGACCACGTCGCCGTCGTTCAGGGTCATGGGTTTCTCGAGGCTGCCCACGCGGAGCTTGGGTCCCTGCAGGTCGGCCAGAATGGCTACGGGCCGGCCGACCTTCCGTGCGGCCTCCCGTACCAGCCGCACGCCGCGCCGATGATGCTCGTGGTTGCCGTGGGACATGTTTATCCTCGCGACGTCCATTCCGGCACGCACGAGATCGGTGACAACTTCCGGCGTGGAGCTGGCCGGCCCCATCGTCGCGACCACCTTCGTTCTCAGCATCTGTTGCAACGCACTCCCTCCGATGACGAGTGTCGTGGAAGACCGCAGCCGTGACAGCCATTCACAGGCATGATGGAACGCTGGGAGGGAAGCTAGGTTAGTTTGTTGCGGCCGACCACGTTGCGACGCTTTCCCCCAACCGAACGCGCGGCACCTTGCAGAGAGCTACGTCCTATGTGGACACACCCGAGCGGGCTCGGGAAGCGGGGCTTGCCATCGCTGCGGCCGACACCATTGCGGTCGACTGCGAGGCCGCGGGCTACCACCGCTACTCGGACCGGCTCTGCCTGGTGCAGCTGTCCACGCCGTCGCGGACGTTCGTGCTGGACCCTCTCGCGGTTGATCTCCGGCCGCAACTGCAGGGACTGGAGGACCCGCGGCGCAGGATAATGATGCACGGCGCGGCCTACGATCTCCGTCTGCTGCGCCGCGATCTGGGCATTCGCGTGGCCCACCTGGTCGACACCCAGGTGCAGGCCGGTCTGCTCGGGGAGCCCGCGGTGGGCCTGCAGGCACTCCTCGAAAGACACCTGGGCATTCGGGTCTCGAAGAAATTCCAGAAGGCGGACTGGGCTCGGCGACCGCTGTCGAAGGAGATGGTCGATTATGCCGCGGGCGACACGCGCCACCTTCATCGCCTGGCGGCAATCCTGGGCGAGCGGCTGCGGGAGGTGGGCCGCGCGTCCTGGGCGGAGGAGGAATGCGCCTGCCTCGTCCGAAACGCGTCGTCGCCCGAGACACCGGGCCCGCCCGCCGATCCGGTGACCCGTTTCAGGGCGGCGCGGCGATTGTCCCCGCGGGCCGTGACGGCACTGCGCGCGGTCATCGGCTGGCGGGACGCCGTCGCGCGCGACCTGGACCGTGCTCCGTTCAGGGTGGCCTCCGACGCTGCGCTGCTCGAGGTGGTCGTCAGTTCACCCGCCTCCCTTCACCAACTCGCGCACGTGAACGGTTTCCCGGCTCGGCTCGCACGCACCAGGGGCAAGTCCCTCCTGCGCGTGCTCGAGGACGTTGACCGTCTCCCCGCGGCCGAGCTGTCCCCGTACCCCTCGCCGGCAAGGAAGCGATCGCGCCCGTCCCCCGATGAGGAAGCCACCTTCGAGCGCCTGAAGGCCGCACGCAACCGGGTAGCCGATGAACTGGCACTGGATCGAGGGCGTGTCATGGCCAACAACGTGCTGAGGGCCGTGGCCGCCGCGAACCCGGGAAGTCTGCAGGAACTGGTCGCGGTCGGCGATGTGCGGCAGTGGCAGGCGGAGGTCCTGGGCGGGAGGCTCCTGGCGGCGATGACGTGATTCGGGCCGGGTCAGCCCTCGCGCTTCTCCAGTTCCAGCTTGTGCTCGATGCAGTAGCGGGCGTGCGGAAGCGCGTCCAGGCGCTCGAAGCCGATGGGCTTTCCGGTGGCGTGGCAGCGTCCGAAGTTGTCCGGATCACGGTAGAGCCGGCGAAGGGCCTCCTGAAGCCTGTAGAGGTAGCGCCCCTCCTTGGTCGCGAAGAGCGCGGCCTTCTCCCTCTCCATCGCCTCGGTCCCCTGATCCGCCATGTGATCGGTGTACGCCGCCAGATCCGAATCCACGGCCCCGCGGTCTTCCTTGGACGCCTGGTTGAAAACGCCCAGTCCGCGAAGCGCCTTGCTCCGCTCTTCCAGCAACCTGTTCTCCAGGTGCGCCAGCTGCTCCTTGCTGAACAGGGGGCCCTCGCCGTTTGCCGCTGACATCGCCTCGGGCGTTCTCGCTGAAGACATGATGTACCTCCGTTGCCTGCGTTCGACGCATGGAAGCAATCTAAGCCCGAGGGAACCAGCGTCCAGATGCAGCGGCGCGCTCGGCGCCTCGCCCAGGGGTCGCACGGCCGCGCTCCGGGACCGTTCCAGCGATGTTATCTTGTCGGCGTGAACACCATCGATTGCCGCCGCCACCCGGGGGATCCGGCTCCCGCGTTGCCCCGACCCCCATTCCGATCCGAACTCGGGGAGCGGATTCAGCGCGAGATCTGCGCACGCTGCTGGCAGGACTGGCTGCAGCACCAGACCCTGCTGATCAACCACTACGGGCTCGACCCCCGCAAGGCGGAGTCGCGCAGTTTCCTTTACGGTCAGATCGCCGCGGTGCTGTTCGGCGAAGGCGAGGCCGCCGAAATCGACACCTCCAGGCAGGGCACGATCACCGCACCGGGCGGTTGACCTGCACCGGGCGGGACCCTGACTTGGCTTAGTTAGCTAAGTTTAGTTAGCTAAGCTAAGTTCAAATCACCTCAGAACGGCCTCGATTTCGGCCAGGGCGGCCTCCAGGTCGGCGCGGTCCACCGTAAGGGGCGGCGCGAACCTGACGATCTGGTGATGGGTCTCCTTCGCGAGGATGCCGCGCTCCTGCAGCGCCTCGCAGAACGGCCTCGCGGGCCCCGAGGACTCCCTGATCACCACCCCGATGAGCAGTCCCTTGCCACGCACCTCCTCGACGTGCGGCGAGGCGATTCCGCGGAGTCGGTCCATGAACCACGAACCCAGTTCGTCCGAGCGCCGTGACAACTCGTCGTCGATGATCACTCGCAGCGACGCCCTCCCCACCGCGGCGCCCAGCGGGTTGCCGCCGAAGGTCGAGCCGTGGTCGCCAGGCCGGAAGACATCCATGAACTCGGCGTCCGCGATCACCGCCGACACGGGATATACTCCACCGCCCAGCGCCTTGCCCACGACGAGCACGTCCGGGCGCACGCCCTCCCAGTCACAGCAGAAGAGCCGGCCCGTACGGCCCAGCCCCGTCTGGATCTCATCGGCCACGAACGCCACGCCGTTGTCGCGGCAGAGCGCCGCCGTTTCGCGCAGGTAGCCGTCGGGCGGGACGACGACCCCCGCTTCGCCCTGGATGGGCTCGACCATGAAGCCGACGGTGTTGGGCCCCATCGCCCGCCTGAGCGCCTCCACATCCCCGTACGGAACCAGCTTGAATCCGGGGGTGAAGGGGCCGAATCCTTCCCGATACTGTGCTTCGGACGAGAATCCGACGATCGTCGTCGTGCGCCCGTGGAAGTTGTCCTCGCACACGATGATCTCGGCCTGGTCATCCGGGACGCCACGGACCTGGTACCCCCACTTGCGCACCATCTTGATCGCGGTTTCCACGGCCTCGGCACCGGTGTTCATCGGCAGCGCCGCATCGAACCCCGACGCCTCGCAGAGTTCTCTCAGAAACGGGCCCATCTGGTCATTGTGGAAGGCGCGCGAGGTGAGCGTCAGCCGGTCCAGCTGCTCGCGTGCCGCCTCCAGAATGGCCGGATGCCGATGTCCCTGATTCAGCGCGGAGTACGAGCTCAGCATGTCCAGGTAGCGATTGCCGTCCACGTCCCAGACCCACGAGCCCTCGCCACGGTCCAGCACCACCGGCAGCGGGTGATAGTTGTGGGCGGAGAAGCGCTCGGCTTCTTCCAGGTATTGGGCGGTCGAGGAGGATGCAGGGGCGGCCGTGGCTGTCGTCATTGCAGGGGTGCCTTTGCGAGGGTCGGCAATTGCCGTTTGAAAGCGGGTGTCTATTCTAGCGGTCCGGCGGCGAAATCCCCACCGCCGCCCGAGGTTCCTCGTGAACGCGGAATTCGAAGACATCGGGTCGGGCGTAGTGGCCGACTACGTCGAAGTCGAACTTGCCGCGCGGAATATCGCCGAGGTCGAGGTCGGCCTGGAGCACGCCCGCCTCGCCGACCAGCGGGCCGGCCAGGAGTTCGCCCAGAGGGCTGTAGATGGCGCTGCCTCCCCGCGAAAGCGTGTCTGGCCAGTGGTCGAGCTCGCCCAGGACCTCGATATCCTGCGGGTAGTGATCCCTGGTGACGAACTGGTTGCAGCCGATCACGAAGCAGCGGCCCTCGAGCGCGATGTGGCGCAGGGTGGCCTGCCAGCGGTCGCGCGAATCCGCGGTGGGCGCCAGGTAGATCTCCACGCCCTTGCCGTACATGGCCATGCGCGCCAGGGGCATGTAGTTCTCCCAGCAGATCAGCCCCCCGACCCGCGCGAACGGGGTATCGAGTACGGGCAGCGTGCTCCCGGCGCCCTCTCCCCATATGAGGCGCTCCGCGGCCGTGGGTTTGAGCTTGCGGTGCAAACCCGCGACGGTCCCGTCGGGCGCGAAGTAGAGGAGGGTGCAGAAGAGCGTATCGGGCGAATGCGCGGCGCCCTTCTCGATCACGCCCGCGGCCAGATAAACCCCCGCCTCCCTGGCCGCGCGCCCCATCCTCTCGGTCTCGGGGCCCGGCACCTTGACCGCCGCGTCGTGGTAGCGGCCGAAGGCCCGGCGGCCGGCCGGCTTGCGGCCTCCGACCGATGTCCCGAAAGCGAGGCCCCACGGGTAGCCACCGACAAAGGCCTCGGGGAAGAGTACTAGTTCGGCGCCCTTCGCCGCGGCGTCGGCGGTTGCAGCGCACACGTGCTCGACGGCAGCCGCCTTATCGAATGGGTAGCCGCGCGGTTGGACGGCGGCGACGCGGACGCGATCTCTCCGGGGCATTCGTTCTCCTGTGTGGCCTCTTCTCGGGGTGGGCACGCGGAAAATCGTGATTCCGGGGCGTCATGTACACCCTGTCCCGAGGATTCGACCGCCACGACGAGCGGCCTGGCGCCGTGCGGCTTATGTTCCATTCCAGGCATGGTTCCCACCCACGACTCGAGGCACACATGAGCACGCGTTTCACGACCGCCCTGCTGTCGACCGTCGTCCTCGCCCTCCCCGTTCCCGTGGCCTCCCAGAACGGCCACGAATCGGTGATCGCCCACGTGGAGGCCCACTCGGACACTTACGGCACGGTCGCCCAACAGATCTGGGACCTCGCGGAGGTCGGCTACCAGGAGACCGAGAGCTCGGCGCTGCTGCAGGAGCAGCTCGCCCGGGCCGGATTCGAGATCGAGGCCGGGGTCGCGGGCATGCCGACCGGGTTCGTGGCGAGCTGGGGCGAAGGGACGCCGGTGATCGGGGTCCTGGCCGAGTTCGACGCACTGCCCGGGATCACCCAGTCGCGCAGCCCCTACCCCGATCCGGTCTTCTCGATGCGGGCCGGGCACGCGTGCGGGCACCACCTCTTCGGCGCCGGGTCGGTGGCGGCCGCGCTGGCGGTCAAGGATTGGCTGGCCTCATCCGGGACGCCGGGCACGATCCGGCTCTACGGCACACCCGCCGAGGAGGGCGGCGCGGGCAAGGTCTACATGGTGCGCGGCGGCCTCTTCGCCGACGTGGACGCGGTGCTGCACTGGCACCCGTCCAGCGCGAACGACGCCAGCCCATCCACGTCGCTGGCCAACAAGTCGGCCAAGTTCCGCTTCCGGGGCATCTCGGCGCACGCGGCGGGTGCTCCCGAACAGGGCCGCTCGGCGCTGGACGGCGTGGAGGCGATGAACCACATGGTCAACCTGATGCGCGAGCACGTCCCGCAGGAGACACGCATCCACTACGTGATCACCGCCGGCGGATCGGCGCCGAACGTCGTGCCGAACTTCGCCGAGGTCTACTACTACGTGCGGAACCCGGACGTCGAGGCGGCGCGCTCGATCTTCGACCGCGTGGTGCTGGCGGCCGAGGGCGCGGCCCTGGGTACCGGCACCGAGATGGAGTTCGAGGTGATCCACGGCCTGTACGCGATGCTCGTCAACGACGCGCTGCAGCGCCGGGCTCAGACCAACCTGGAAAAGGTGGGCGGGGTGACGTACGACGACAAGGAGCGCGCGTTCGCGGAACAGATCCAGGAGACCTTGAACAATCGGCCGCCCATCGAGAGCGCGGCCGGGGTGCTGCCCTACGCGCCGCGGCAGGGCGGCGGGTCGACCGACGTGGCCGACGTGAGCTGGGTCGTGCCCACGGTGGGGATCGGCACGGCGACCTGGGTGCCCGGCACGCCCGCGCACTCCTGGCAGGCCATCGCGGCGGGCGGCACCTCGATCGGGAACAAGGGGATGATCGTCGCGGCCAAGACGCTCGCAATGACTGCGGTGGACCTCTTCACCGATGCGGAACTGCTGAAGGCGGCGAAGGCCGAATACCGGGAACGGGTGGGGCCCGATTTCCGCTACGTGTCGCTCGTGGGAGACCGCGACCCGCCGCTCGACTACCGGAACCCCGCCGGAGGATCCTGAAGGCCAGGCCGCCGGGCGCGTGTCACCCGCCCGAAGCGGCGATCCTGACGCCTACCCGCACTCCGAGAAGCCGCACACGTAGCAGCGCTTGCACCCCTCTTCAAACGCCAGTTGCCCCGCTCCGCACTCCGGGCACGCGCCCAGCGTCGTCGCGGTGTGGTCCACGAACGGGCTATGGCCCGGCTGCGGCGCCGGCCCGCCCCCACCGGGAGCCGCTGGAACCGGCACGTTGATGGGCAGCTCCGCCTGTACGCCCTGCTTCTCGGACATGTACCGCTCCAGAGCCTGGGCAATCGCGTCGGGAGCCGACAGTACCTTCTGTGGACCCACACCCACCGCACGGTCGCAGGAAATCCCCCGCAACTGGTCGCGCACGGCCGTCAGCGGTATGCCGGACCGCAGTGAGAGCGATATCAGCCGCCCGATAGCCTCCGAGTCGGCCATCGCCGCACCACCGGCCTTGCCCAGGGTGCAGAAGACTTCGAACGGCTTGCCGTTGTCGTCCTCGTTAACGGTGACGTAGAGGTCGCCCAGCGGCGAATCCATCTTCATCGTGCGTCCGGTCAGCATCGACGGCCGCTTGCGCTTGTGGCGCGAAGCCGCGGCATTGCGATCGTGTTCCTCCAGCTCCAGGCGGAGCTTGTCCAGCTCACCCTCGAGTTCGTGCGTCCTGGCTCTGGAGTCCGCAAGCTGTCCCCGCAGTTCCTCCAGGTCGACCAAGGCGCCGGCATCTTCTTCCTGGCCGGTCTTGCCGGTGGAAAGGACCTGCATCGGCCGGGACCCGTCACGGTACACGGTCACGCCCTTGCACCCCATTTCGAACGCCATCTCGTAGATCTTGCGCACATCCTTCCGGTTGGCTTCGAAGGGGAAATTCGTCGTCTTGGAGATGGCCGAATCCACGTGGGCCTGGAAGGCCGCCTGCATGCGCACATGCCACTCGGGCGTGATGTCGTGGGCGGTGCGGAAGACCTGCTGGACCTCCTCCGGGACCTCGTCGAAGTGGATGTGCCCTTGCTCGGCGATTCGTTCCATGAGTTCCGACGTGTACCAGCCCTCCGCCCTGGCGCGCGCGACAAAGTCCTCGTTGACATCGGGCATCATCACCCCTGCCTGGTTGCGCATGAAGGCCACCGCGAACAGGGGTTCGATGCCCCCGCTGCACCCCGCAATGATCGATATGGTCCCCGTGGGGGCCACCGTCGTCAGGTTGCAGTTCCGCAGCTTCCTGTGCGGGCGAATGCGGTCGCCGTCAGCGTCTCGGGCGCAGGTTTCGTCCGGACCCCAGATCGAGTCCTCCCAGGCCGGGAAGGCTCCGCGGGTTTCGGCCAGGCGCTCCGACGCAACCCTTGTCTCCTCCTCGATGAAAGCCATGACGGTGCGCGCCAGCGCGACGCCTTCGTCCGAGTCGTACCTGACACCGAGACGCACGAGCAGGTCGGCCCAACCCATGATCCCCAGGCCGACGCGCCGGATCTGGTGCGCGAGATCCGTGATGTCCTCGAGCGGGTAGCGGTTCGCGTCGATCACGTTGTCGAGGAAATGGACGGACAGGTGCACCACGCGGCGGAACGCATCCCAGTCGATACCGTCCTCCGGGCTTTCGAAGTCTCCGTTGCGGACAAAACAGCCGACGTTGACGCTGCCCAGATTGCAGACGTCGTACGGCAGAAGCGGCTGTTCGCCGCAGGGGTTGGTGGCCTCGTAGCAGCCCAGCCTCGGCACCGGGTTGTGCTCGTTGGCGCGGTCGATGAAGAAGACGCCCGGCTCGCCCGTCTTCCACGCACCCTCGATGATCATGTCGAAGACCTCACGGGCCTTCTCGCGCCCGGCCACCTCGCCGGACCGGGGACTCACCAGGTCGTATTCCCCGTCGCTGGCGACCGCTTGCATGAAGGCGTCGGTGATCGCGACCGAGATGTTGAAGTTGGTAATCTGCGACGTGTCGTTCTTGCAGCGGATGAACTCGCGGATATCGGGGTGGTCCACGCGGAGGATCCCCATGTTGGCGCCGCGGCGGGTGCCGCCCTGCTTCACGACCTCGGTGGAAGCGTCGTACAGGCGCATGAAGGACACCGGACCCGACGCCACCCCCATCGTGGAACGCACGGTGTCGCCCTCGGGACGCAGCCGCGAGAACGAAAAGCCCGTGCCGCCACCGGACTGGTGCACCAGCGCCATCGCCCGCAGCGTGTCGTAGATCCCGCTGCGGTCGTTCGACAGGGCGTCCTCGACCGGCAGCACGAAGCACGCGGAAAGCTGGCCGAGCGGACGTCCCGCGTTCATGAGCGTCGGCGAATTGGGCTCGAACTTCCCGCTCGTCATCAACTCGTAGAAGCTGCGCGCGACCTCCTCCACGGCGGCATCCGAGACCCCGTGCTTCCTGTCCTCTTCCGCAATGACCCGGGCGATGCGCCAGAACATGGTCTCCGGCTCTTCGGTGGGCTGGCCGGCCTCGTCCTTCTTCAGGTACCGGCGCGCAAGAACGATGCGGGCGTTCTCTGAAAGGCCGGCAGCAGCCAGGTCATGCGGAACCTTATCGTCGAACAGACGCGGGGCCGGAGATGGCGGAGTCATCGGGGCGCCAATCCTTTTCTTGGAGTTTCAGGCGGGCAGCGTGAGAAAATACACCAGATGTTGTGGGGCCTGTAACTTAAGACCCCAACCCCTTGTGGTCAAGTAGGAGTCTTGTCCAACGGCAAGTGAGCCCGAACGCGGGGCCGGTTTCCAGCGGGAAGTGAGCCTGAAGGCCGGGGCGAAGAGATCATTGGAGGATGATCGTGACACTTCGCACCGAACGACTTCGCACCCTCGAACAGGTCCGGGCCTTCCTGGACGGCAATGAACCGGCGGACTTCGAGCTCGCCGACCGCACCTCGGCCTACGCCTTCGTGCGCCGCACGCTGGTCCGCTTCGAGTACCACGGCCTCGGGCGACCGGACAAGGGACTGGTGAAGCGGTTCATCGAGAAGGTGACGGGCTTCTCCCGCGCCCAGGTCACCCGCCTCGTCCGACAGCACCGCCGGACCGGGAGCATCCGCGATCACCGCCGCAAGCCCCCGGCCAACGCCTTCCAGCGCCGCTACACGCCCCACGACGCCGCGCTGCTCGCCGAGGTCGACGAAGCCTTCGGCCAGCCCTCCGGACCCGCCACCAAGGTGGTCCTGCAACGCATGCACGAGGTCTACGGCGACGAACGCTTCGCGCGCCTCGCCTCGATCTCCAACGGCCACATCTACAACCTCCGCAAGACCCGTGCGTACCGGACCGGCCGCCTCACCTTCCGCAAGACCCGGCCCACCCCGGTCCCCATCGGGGTCCGCCGCAAGCCGCGGCCGGACGGCAGGCCCGGCCATCTCCGCGTCGACACCGTCCACCTCGGCGACCGCGAGAGGCGCAAGGGCATCTACCTCATCAACGTGGTCGACGAAGTCACGCAGTTCCAACACCTTGGAGCCGTGCCGCGCATCACCCACCACTTCCTCGTCCCGCGCCTCGAAGCCCTGCTGTCCGCCTTCCCCTTCGCCATCCACGCCTTCCACGCCGACAACGGCAGCGAATACGTCAACGGCCGCGTGGCCGCGCTGCTCAACCAGCTCCACATCGGCGTCTTCACCAAGTCCCGGCCCCGCCACCCCAACGACAACGCGCTGGTCGAGACCAAGAACGGCAGCGTCGTCCGCAAGTGGCTCGGCCACGTCCACGTCCCCCACGCCCTCGTCCCCCGGGTCAACGCCTTCCTCCACGACCACCTCTGCCCGTTCCTCAACTTCCACCGGCCCTGCCTCTTCCCCACCGAAGTCACCAGCCCCAGCGGCCGAGTCAGGCGGCGCTACCGGCAACAGGACGTGACCACGCCCCACGAGCGCTTCAAGGCCCTGCCCGGCGCCGAAGCCTTCCTCCGGCCCGGCGTCACCCTCGGCGCCCTCGACCAACTCGCCGCCGCAACCACCGACCTCGCCGCCGCCCAAGCCGTCCGCCGCGCCCGCGACGAACTCTTCCGCACCATCGGCCAAGCCGGCAACTCCGCCGCGTGATCCGACTCGCGCCGACCGCTGGCTCGCCGGAGACCCTCCTGCTTCCCGGCCATCCTCCGGCTCGCCGGTTGCCTCTCTCCAACGTTCAGGGAGATAATCAAACCCCATCAACTGCCACCTGCTCCGGGCTCCGGCCTCACCTCTCGCGCCTCCCCCGGTTCAGGCTCATCTCCGTATTGGAAAAGACTGTAGGGACACGCCGGGCCGGTGCTGCTAGAACGGATTCCCCACGCGCACATAGAAGACGGGATCGCTTTCGAACCTGAGCGGCAGACCGACTCCGGCGCGAATCGTCGTTCCGGGCAGGTACAGGGCCCCGACGATCACCGACAATTCCGCGCCCACGCTTGCCAGCATCGCCTGGCGGGGATTGTCGTAGCCCGTCTGGTTCAGGGTCGGCCCCCAGGCATTCCCCGCATCGGCGAAGACCGAACCGTGTATGCGGTCGAAGAAGAGCGGAAACAGGCCGAGTCCCCGGTCGATCACGGCAAGTGGAAAGCGGTATTCCACGCTCCCCGTCCAGGCGATCCGCCCGGACCGGTAGTTGGTGCGGTAGCCTCGCACGGGGAAGAGCCGCGGCGATCCGCCGAAGAGACCCAGGCCGGTCACGGATTCCACCGTTCCCTCGGCCCCGCCAGCGTCGAAATGGAACTGGTTGGCCCCGGGTCCGGCGGCCGCACCGGCCGAGAAGCGCAACCCGAGGACGTGGTTGGCGAACCCGAGACGCCCCAGCGCCTTGTATGCGGACAACTCGCCGCTGATCTCACCGTAGCCGCGGTCCTCACCGATGACGCCGCGATCCCCCGCGTCCACACCCCGCTGCCGGCGCATCCTGGTGGTGACGAAGCCGCGCAGCCCGTCTTCGCGCGAGAACGACATCGCACGCCGCTGTGTGTTCGCCGACGAGAGCGTGGCGCTCAGCTCGGTGTAGCTCGTACGCGGTGCCGGACTGGTCAGGGTTGGTCCCTCGTTCCCGTCGGGATCCTGCAGCGACAGCTCTTCGCGCACGACGCCACCCCTGACGTAGAGGGCGGTGCTCGTGCGGTAGCGCCGTCGCAGGAAGGAAGTGGAAAGGAAGGCCCGCCGTTCCCTTTCGATCAGGAAGAACTCGCGCGTCGAGTCGTCCGCGAAACGCACGGGGAGCGTTCTCGAGGAAGCGTCATGACTCTGGGACAGGGACAGGCCCAGCGTCGGGTTTCCGAGGCCGTTGTAGTTGTACGAGAACCCGCCTCCGAATCGTCGGTCGTTCAGGCCGATACGGGCGGCAATCGAATAGCCGTGCCTCCCGACGAGGTCTCTCCCCACCAGCCGCATGCCGATCGCCTGGTCGAACACCTCACGCCTGGTGCCGCTCTGGTCGGTCCCCTCCTCTGAACGTGTGTAGAGGGGAAGCCAATAGCGTGGCAACAACGTGGAGCCGGCTTGATAGCTCCGCTCGCCGGCGGGACGGCCGGTGCCCTGGTCCGGTGTCCGGGCCACGGTCGACGCCTCGGCCGCCGCGGGCTCGGGCACACCGGTCTCGTCGCCGCTCAGTCCCTCGGCGAAGCGGGGGCTTGTCGCCTGCGGCTCCAACCAGTCCCCGGGCGCGTAGGGGATCCGCTCGATATGCCAGCCGTCGGTGTGGTACGAGGAGAAGTGGATCCACCGGGAGGCCGGGTCAACAGATGGATGCGACGCGCCGCCGAGAACATTGGTGACCTGCCGGATCGTCGGGGGGGAGTCGCCCCGCAGCGCGGCGGCAAAGAGATTCGGGATCCCCGTGCGGTCGGAGGACCAGATGACGGTGGAGCCGTCCGGAGTCCAGAAAGGAGTCGTGTCGATGGCGCGGTCATGCGTGACCTCGACGGTCACGGCACCCAGCTCGTCCAGGACGACGATGTCCATGAACGCCGGCGCGACCCAGCGCACCGCCGCGATCCGGTCGCCCGCCGGCGACCAGCGCGGGAAGGCCCAGTGCCGGTCGGCTTGTGGATCCATGAGGGGTGTGACCTCGCCGGTGGCCAGGTCCACGATGACCAGGTTGTTGGTGCCTCCACCCTCCTGTACGGCTACGGCCCGCGATCCGTCGGGCGACACGTCCGCGTAGGTCAGCCGCCGGCCCCGCGTGAGGCGGTCCACGGTGCCGTCCGGGGCCGCGCGATAAAGATCGCTGGTCAGCCGGTAGGGATCGGTGAAGTCCAGCTGGCTGAACAGCACTCCGCCGTCGGGCATCCACGAAAGAGTGCCTCCCACCCCGTTCACGCGCGTCAGCCGCCGGGCATTCGATCCGTCGGGCGAGGAGACGCGGATCTGGGTCGCGTCCACGCCGTCCGAGCGGACGAAGGCCAGCCGTTCGCCGTCGGGCGAAACCATGGCCTGCTCGGCCAGCCTCCCGGAACCCTCCACGGTCTCCCCCTCCGTGATGGGAGCCACGGCCGCAAGGGCCTCAGCGTCCGCCGCGTACACTGCAGCCATGTGGTTCTGCCACACCTCCCAGCTGTCGGAGACCGTAGTGCCGAAGGCGTCGCGCGCCGCCGAGTTGAGCCGGAAGGGAACCCACAAGCCCGCCACCGCCCGCGCGTAGTCCCCCATGGACTGCTCGCCGTAGGCCTCGGCCATGTGCGCCAGATACCGTGCGCCGTACACGTAGGGACGGTGCCCTGCGGGCCAGACGGGCGAATGTCCCGACACCTGGTCAAGCGTACCCGGCGATCCCTCCAGGGCGTTCGTCCTCATAACCATCTCCTGCCAGGTGCCCTTGACCCGGCCGGCACCGGTGAGTTGCGACTCGAAGTACGTGGCGAGCCCCTCCGTCAACCAGGTGGGCGTCGCACCCGATGGGAACACAGGCCAGACGGCGGGCACCCGCCCGAACACCTTGCGGACCACGTTGCCGAGGGCGCCCGTCATGTCCAGGTGGAACGTGTGGACGAGTTCATGGGTGATGACCAGCTCGAGCCAGTCGTCGAAGTAGGAGATGCTCCCGCCATCCGTGGGCGGGCGGGCAAAGATCGTGATCCGGTTGTACGGGTTGGGGGACGCGAAGCCGTTGGCGATGTCCGCGTGATCGGTCAGCAGCAGCTGGACCGGGACCGCCGGGGTGTCGACGAAACGCTCCGCCAGCAGGGTGTACGCCCGCTCCGCCAGGGCTGCCGCCCGTGTGGCCAGATCACCCAGCCGAGCCGGGTATGTGACGACGAAATGGTCGGTCGGGAATTCGCGCCATTCCTCGTTGGGTGGCGTGGCCTGGGCCTGCAGCGGTCCGGCGGAAACGAGACGGATGGCGGCGAGCGCCACGACGGTTGGCGGAAGGAAGCGCCCGTGGCCGGTTTGTCTGGTCATATTGACATCGGATGTCGCGGGTTCATCGATCGAGGATCGGCACCGTCATCGAGGCGATTGCAGCCGCGGACGGCAACACATGGTCCACGGCGTCGGGGCACGGCAACACGGCGTACGCCGTTTCGTCGGGGACCGTGACATCATCGGATACCGGCGGCATGATCGCCAGCATGGAGACCGGAGACTCACGGTCGTACCCGAGCTGGGCCACGACGCAGAATCGGTCCGGACTGGCGCTCAGCACCGGATCGACATAGAGGCGGCCCGTTGTGTCCCAGTTGCCGCGCACGAGGTACCCGACGTCCATGGAGTCGGCTTCCGTGAGCAGGCTTCGGCCATCGGTCGTGAACGGATACGTGACCGACGGCAGCCCGCTGAAGACGTGGAAGAGGCGGGGCTTCCGGCTAAGGACGACCGAACCATCGGGCAGATTCCTCCCCGCCCACAGGGCCATCGCGTGAAACTCGGCGACGACCCCGAGGTAGCACCCCATCGGTCCTACGGTCTCCAGCACGGCCCGGCACTGCCCTGCCCTCTCGGCCCGCTGGTACCACGCCTTGCCGGCGGGGACCAGGAATGCCGCAGCCGCCGCGACCACCGCGGCGCGGCCGAGCCACGGCAGCCACGGGGCTTCCTCTTCGCGTGCCCGCCACTTCCGTGCCATCAGCGCGACCGACTCGCCCGCATAAAGCAGCAGCAGGGGAAGGATGGGCAGAGCGAAGCGGTCCCCCGACCAGGCCGCCGGCCAGACCACAATCAGCCCGACATAGAGGAAAAAGAAGATCTCGCTGACCTGCGGGCCCGCGCGTATGCGGCGTAACCACCCAGCGAGCGCCAGCGCGGCGAGCAGCACGCCGATGACGCCGGCGGCCAGGCCATCCAGACCCGTGAGACCGGCCGGAACATAGTCGGTGGTATAGGTCCACAGGTTCTCGGCCACCCTGCCCAGGAGTTCCATCGGGCCCGCGCGGCCCAGATCGGGAGCGTAGGGATTCACGAGCCAGAACTCGGAGACGTAGTCCGCGCCGGTTCGCAACTGCCAGAGGAGACCCGGTACCGCGAACAACCCGGCAAACGCCGCCAGCGGCCTCCAGCGCCTTTGCAACGTCAGCCAGACGACAACGGCAACGAGCAGCGGAAGTCCAGCCGACCGGGTAAAGTACGCTGCCGTCGCGGCGACCAGACCAAGGGCCAACGAGCTCGTCGACACGTCCGGGTCCGGAGTCAGCAGCCACAGGCACGCCAGGGTGAGCACCATGAAGAGCGGGTCCGCCAGTATCCATTGGGCGGAGAACAGCAGGGCGGGAGCGACGGCAAAGAGGGCGGATACGGCCACCGCGGCCCGGGGACCGCGGGCCTTCCGCACCATCAGGAAACAGGCGGCGACCGCAAGTCCCGTGAAAAGCATGGACGCCACCTTGAAGGCTCCCCAGGTCTTGGCGCCCAGCAGCATCATCAGCGCCAGCACCGTCGGATACAACGGCGGGTACTTGGTGTGCGGTGGGGCCCCGGGGTGCCATGACTCGACATAGCTGCCTTCCGAGGCGAGCGAGTTGGCCAGGGAGATGTAGGCTGCGTTGTCGCCGCCCGTGTGTATGGCGGGCGAGGCCGACAGGAACGCCAGCACGAGGTGGACCAGGACCACCGTCACGGGGACGAGCCAGCGATCCGCCGGGGGAAAACGCCTCTCAGCCATTTCGGTCACCGGCCGGGGCCAGCGCAGCGACCACGCCGTGCACCCGATCGAGCGCTTCCTTCGCCTCGTCGCGCTCCAGGCCCAGCCGATGCATGACCAGCGCGGTCTTGACGTGTCCGCCGGCCCTGGTCAGCAACCCGGTGGCGCTCTCGCGGCCGAGCCCGAGCGTCGCCATCAGGATGCGCTCACCCCGGTCCCGAAGCTTCTCGCAGGTCACCTGAAGGTCCACCATCAGATTGCCGTCCACCTTGCCGAGGCGGATCATCGCGGCCGTGGTGAGCGTGTTGAGCACCATCTTGGTGGCGGTGCCGGCCTTCATGCGGGTCGAGCCCGTGACGACTTCGGGGCCCGTGAGCGGGGCGATCACGACATCGTGGGCCGCCCGCAACGCGTGGCCCGGGGGCGTGCACAGGAGGAAACCGGTACGCGCTCCCCGCTCCCGCGCCCGCGCCAGGGCGCCGTGCACGTACGGCGTCGTTCCGGAAGTCGCGATCCCCATGACGAAGTCGCGAGGACCGACCTCCCTTTCGTCCATGGCCACCGCACCGTCTACGGGATGGTCTTCGGCACCTTCCTGCGACCGCACCAGCGCCTCGAGGCCGCCAGCGATCACGCCCTGTACCATATCGGGGTCGGTGCCGTACGTGGGTGGCATCTCCGTCGCGTCCAGAACACCGAGTCGGCCCGATGTTCCCGCACCCACATAGATGAGCCGCCCGCCGCTCCGGAACGAGGCGACGGCCAGGTCGACGGCCTCGGCAATGGCTGCGGCTTCACTGCGCACCGCGTCGGCAACCGAACGATCCTCTTCGTTGATGATCCGGACGACCTCGAGCGACGAACGGCGATCGATGGCCTCGCTGCGAGGGTTCCGTTGCTCCGTCAGGCGGTCGTCCAGCATCTTTCATCGCCCCCGTGGGTGAATGCCCTGTCAACTTAATGAAAGCCGACCCGACACCATGAGTATCGACTCCAGGCCCCCGAGGCCGCGCTCCCGGCGATCGCCCGCCTCCACTCATTCCGCAGCGATCCGGCATCCGGCCCGTTCGCTGGCCCGGTTTGCGTCACTGGCCGCGTTGTTTGCAGTCGTTGCCGGATGTCAGCCGCCGGACGCTCAACCGTCCGCCCCGAGCTCTTTCGTCGAGACCGGAGGCGCGTTTCCGGACGGCTGGCCGTTCCCCGCCGACGGCGATGCCGTCACGGCAACGGGCGGGATGGTCGCTACAACCGACGAGTACGCATCGAGGGTCGGGGCCGACATTCTGGCCAGGGGCGGCAATGCGGTCGACGCCGCGATCGCCACGGGGCTGGCCCTGGCAGTCGTCAACCCCGAGGCAGGCAACCTGGGCGGCGGCGGATTCCTGATGGTGCGCCTCGCCGACGGCAGCGTCCACGCACTCGACCACCGCGAGAAGGCGCCGATCGCGGCGACGCGCGACATGTACCTGGACGAGGACGGCAACGTCACCGACAGGTCGGTTGTCGGCCACCTGGCCGCCGGCGTGCCCGGGACGGTTGCGGGATTGTGGGAGGCTCATCAGCGCTTCGGGTCGCTGGAGTGGGCCGATCTCGTCGACCCGTCCATCCGCCTCGCCAACGGATTCGAAGTCACCACGCGCCTCGTCTCCACCCTGGAAGCCGCCCAGAACGGCATTCGCGCCTTCGCCGCGAGCGCCCGCGTCTTCCTGCCCGGCAACGAGGTTCCCCAGGTCGGCGACACCTTTTCGCAACCCGACCTGGCTGGCGTGCTCACGCGCCTGCGCGATCATGGACCCGACGACTTCTACCGGGGCGAGACCGCGGCGCTCATTGCCGCCGAGATGGAACGGGGCGGCGGCATCATGACTCTGGAGGACCTCGCCCGCTACGAGGCCGTCTGGCGCGATCCCGTTTCGTTCGTCTACCGCGGCCACACCGTATACTCGATGCCGCCACCCTCGTCCGGCGGTGTAACCATGGCCGCCATCGCCAACCAGGTCGAACGCTGGGATCTCGCCGCGCTGGGGTGGAACGGCCCCGACGCGATCCACGTCATGGCCGAGGCCTTCAGACGCGCCTACGCCGACCGCAACGAATACCTCGCCGATCCGGACTTCGTGCAGATGCCCCTGGCCGAACTCACCTCTCCGGAATACGCCGAGACCCGCGCCGGGACGATTTCCATGGAACGGGCCACGCCGTCCGCCCAGGTCGGTCCAGGGGTGGACGAGTTCCTGGACGAGAGCCACACCACGCACTACGCGGTAGTCGACGGGGAGGGGAACGCGGTCGCGGTAACGACGAGCGTCAATTCGTGGTACGGTGGCAAGGTGGTGGTCGAGGGTGCGGGGTTCTTCCTGAACAACACCATGGACGACTTCTCCGCGAAGCCGGGCACCCCCAACCAGTTCGGCCTCGTTCAGGGTGAGCGCAACGCGGTCGCCTCCGAAAAGCGGATGCTCTCGGCAATGAGCCCCACCATCGTGGAGGACGCCGAGGGCGCGCTCCTTCTGGTCAGCGGCACTCCCGGAGGCGCCACCATCATCACCACGGTCCTGCAGACCATCTTCAAAGTGGTCGATCACGGGATGAACGTGGTGCAGGCCGTACATGCCCCGCGCGTGCATCACCAGCACCTGCCGGACGCGATCATGTTCGAGCACGGTGGGCTGCCGGAAAGCACGGTCCGGGCGCTCGAAGCCCGCGGTCATACGGTGCGCGAACGGGACCCCGGACCGCCCGACGCCTACTTCACGGGCGGGATGTCCGGCGACGTGCAGCTGATCATGGTGATGCCCGACGGCACGCTGTCGGGCTGGTCGGACCCCCGCAGGGGCGGACTCGCGGTCGGCTACCCCGAATAGAGCGCAGCCGTGTCCGCGGGCAGCGGCACGGTGTCGCCCCGCATCACCGAATCCGGCAGCACGAGAGCCGGAGGCACGAGGACCGGCGCGCGCAATTCGACGACGATCAGGCTGCCGGCCATGATCTTCGCCGGTACCATCGTCACCGCCGCCCACCGCCCATCAGCCCGCCGGCGCTCAAAGTCCCCCGCCGGATCCAATACCACCAGCGCCTCGGCGACGGAGCCCTCCACCGGCCGCTCCCAGGTCCAGGACGACAGGGTCTCGAACGCGATCTCCAGGACCGGAGCCTCGCCGACCCCTCCCGATCCGACCGACGCCAGGACGCGCCCCAGCATTCTGGTTCCGGCAGGAATGAGGATTGCTCCGTCCACGCCCGCTACATCCTCCCACACCGTCGCGACAACGGGATCGTCCACCGAGTAGTCGGCAGTAGAGATGTCCTCGTCACTGATGACGCTGATCCGGGTCCCGGCCGGGATGAGAACATCGGGTGGCGGCATGGCGACCGAGTCCGAGGCCTCCGGTGCATCGCCGGCCAGCGAGTCGGTATCTCCCGCCGTCGGAAGCGTGTCCAGCGCCGGTTCGACCCGCGGATCCTCCGTGTCAGCCGGGGGCGGCACGATGTCCGACTCCACTTCGTCCCCTACCACCCCTCCGGGCGCGGACACACCTTCCGCCTCCCCAACACTCTGCCCCGCCGAGTCCGCGTCCCCCCCACACGCCACGCAAAGCGGCAGCCACGCCGCAAGCAACAGTCCCGGGAATCTCGCCACGGTCATCGCTATTCTCTTTTCCGGGATGTCTTCGGCCATTCGCTCACCAGTCGCTCACACGTGCGTTTCGTGCGCTAATATTAACCCGGTTACCCCGGAGCAGGCGGCCCCCAACCCGAAATGAAGCAACTCAAGACCATCCTCCCGTACTTCCGGCCCTACCGTCGGCCGATGTTCTGGGGCCTGGTGCTGGTGATACTCGCCAACGGCTTCGCGCTGGCCAACCCCTACCTGCTCAAGCTGCCGATCGACGCGCTTACGGCGGACGCCGGCATCGACTCCGACGCCACCCGGCGAACCATTTTGCACTACGCGCTCCTGATCGTGGGAGTGGCTTTGGTGGGCAACGCTGCCAGGTACGGGATGCGCGAAATCCTCAACGGACTGAGCCGACGGGTCGAAGTCGATCTGCGAAACGACTTCCTGCGCCATCTCCTCCGTCTGGACGCCGGTTTCTACGGCGGCACCCGCACCGGCGACCTGATGAGCCTGGCCACCAACGACACCCTGGCCGTGCGGCAGGCGGTGGGACCGGCAGTGATGTACACGGCGAACACCGTGGTCAATTTCGTTTTCGGGCTGGCCCTGATGATCTGGATCAGCCCCATGCTCACTCTCGTGTCCCTCGTGCCGATGGTGGTCCTGCCGCCGGTCGTGGCCTGGTTCGGGAAGACGATCCACAACCGCTTCGAGCGAATCCAGGAGCAGTTCGCGGCGCTGTCCACGATGGTGCAGGAGAACCTGTCCGGTGTGCGCATCGTGCGCGCCTACGGGCAGGAGGAAGCGCAGGCAGGCGAATTCGACGGCTTCAATCGCGACTATCTCCGCCGGAATATGCACCTCGCATACGTGTCCGGCGCCTTCCACCCCATCATGGGACTGCTTACCGGCGCGGCGATGGTCGTCGTGCTCTGGTACGGGGGCCACCAGGTGATGGCCGGCGTGATCACCACGGGGGACTTCGTCGCCTTCTCCTTCTACCTGGTGCTGCTCTCCTGGCCGATGATCGCGCTGGGATGGGTGGTCAACCTCTACCAGCGCGGCGCGGCCTCGATGGGCCGAATCAACCGCATCATGGCGATCGAGCCCTCCATCTCGGCCCCCGCCGCGCCAGCCGCCCCGCCCCCGGGACCGGCGCCCATCGAGTTCCGGGACGTGTCGTTTCGCTATCCCGGCACCGAGCGCCTCGTCCTGCACGACGTCACCTTCACCGCCGAACCCGGCCAGACCATCGCGATCGTCGGCCCGACGGCGTCCGGCAAGAGCACCCTCGTTTCGCTGATCGCCCGCATCCATGACCCCACCACGGGAGAGATCCTGCTCGACGGCGCGCCGCTGCCGCACTACGATCCCGCCGACATCCGCGCGCGCGTCGGCTTCGCCCCCCAGGACAGCTTCCTCTTCTCGGCCCGCCTGGGGCGGAACATCGCGCTGGGACTCCCTCCGTCGAAGCCAACGGACGAGATCATGCGGCGCGTCCGCAGCGCTTCCGTTGCGGCCCACCTCCACGAGACCGTGACGGGATTCCCCAGCGGATACCAGACCCGGCTGGGAGAGCGCGGCATCAACCTGTCGGGTGGCCAGAAGCAGCGCGCCACGCTGGCCCGCGCGCTTGCCATCGACCCCCCGGTTCTCGTGCTCGACGACGTGCTCAGCGCGGTGGACACGCAGACCGAGTCGCGCATCCTGCGTGGGCTGCGCGGGGAGCTCGAGGGCCGAACCGCGTTCATCATCTCCCACCGCGTGACGGCGGTAAAGGACGCCGACCTGATCCTGGTCCTCGACGACGGCCGCATCGTGGAGCGCGGCCGGCACCGGCAGCTGCTTGCGGCGGGAGGAACCTACGCGACGCTCCTCAGACGCCAGTTGCTGGAGCAGGCGGTGGCGGGGGCGGCGTAGCCGTCACCGTGGCCAGCCTGGACCGCTACCCGTACCAGGCCGGTTCGTTGCCCGACTTCCACTTGATGTTGCACCCCACGCTCGGCACCTGGTCCCCGGAAGGCACGCGGCCCGCCAATACGGCGTCGATGGCCGCGCACAGGTCGTCCCCCGACACGGTCACCCCCGACGAGGGCCGGCTGGAATCGAACTGTCCCCGGTACACCAGGCGGCGGTCCGCATCGAAGAGGAAGAAGTCGGGTGTGCACGCCGCGCGGTAGGCCTTCGCCACCTCCTGCGTTTCGTCGAAGAGGTAGGGGAAAGTGTACCCCCGCCGCCGCACCTCGTCCTTCATCCGCTGCGGGCTGTCGTCCGGGTAGTTCGCGATATCGTTGGCGTTGATCCCCACGATCGCGACGCTCCGCGGTTCGTAGTGAGCGGCCACGGCGGCGAAACGGTCCGCGATGTGCTTGACGAAGGGACAGTGGTTCGAGAGAAACGCGACGAGCAGGGCCCGTGACCCTTCGAAGTCCGCGAGTGCCACCGAACGGCCGGTGGCCGGCTCGGGCAGCGAGAAGTCGGCGGCCCGGCTGCCGAGCTCGAGCATCGTGGAAGGAACAAGCGCCATGGAAGGATCTCCTGGGGGATTGCCCGCCGGCTGCTATATGCGCTCCAGCAGGAACTCGGGTGCGAAGCGATTCAGCCAGGCCGCAAGCACGGTGAACGAGCCCGTCACCAGCAGAATGCCGAGCAGCACCAGGAGCGCCCCGGCCGCGGTTTGAACGGCGGGCAGGAAGCGGCGGAAGCGTGAGAACGCGGACAGAAAGCGCTCCAGCGCGAGCGCGGCGAGGATGAAGGGAATCGCAAGCCCCATCGAGTACACGAAGAGGAGCATCGTGCCCTGTCCCAGTTGCTCCTGCGATGCCGCCATCGTCAGCACGGCGCCGAGCACGGGCCCGATGCACGGGGTCCACCCCGCCCCGAATGCAAACCCCACGGCCAGCGTCCCCAGGTACCCCGTGGGCTTGTCGGCGACGTGGACGCGTTTCTCGCGCATCAGGGGCGTCAACTTCAGGATCCCCATCAGGTGGAGTCCCAGGATGATGATGATGATCCCGCCGATCCGCGCGATCCAGTCGCTGTAGTAGTTGAGGAAACGCCCCATGAAGGAAGCTGACGCGCCCAGCAACACGAAGATCAGGGTGAAGCCGGTCACGAACAGGGCCGAGTGCACCAGGACCCGCCGCCGGTCGACGCCCTGCTGCAGGTCCTCGAGGGACATGCCTGTCACGAACGACAGATAGCTGGGCACGAGCGGCAGCACGCAGGGCGACAGGAACGACAGGATTCCCGCGAGGAAGACGATGCCGATTCCGATGGATTCATTCATGAAGAAAGACCTTTGCTCCAGTACCCGATCATCCTATAGACGAGTTTCGCCACGAGGAAGTCCGGGGCCGTGAACCCGGGGATCGGCGCGTGCTCGACGACGTCGACCCCAACGACGCGGCGTTCACCGAAAACCCGGCGGAGGAACGCCATCGTCGGGTGCCAGCGTCCGCCGCCCGGTTCGGGTGTGCCCGTGGACGGTACGAGGGACGGATCGAAGAAGTCCACGTCGAAGGTGATGTACACGGGATCGTGCAACGCCTCCAGCGCGCGGTCCATCCAGTCGTGAGACTCCCCCGCCTCTGCCGCCATCTCCCCGGCGGTAATGACAGACACGTTGTCGCTGCTCCGTGCAAACCGCCATTCCTCGGCGCTGATCCCCCGGGCGCCCACTGTGACCAGGTCCACGTCGCCGATCACCCGCCTCATTGCGCAGGCGTGCGAAAGCGCGCTCCCGTCGAAGCGCTCGCGCAGATCGAGGTGAGCATCGAACTGCAGCACGGAGATGCGTTCCCGCGACCGGCGCGCGTGGGCCCGGATGGCGGGCGCGGAGACGGAATGCTCGCCTCCGATCATGAGCACGCGGCGGCCGGCGGCCGCGTCGAGCACCCGGCCGCACGCGTCTTCGAGTTCCGCCATCGCACGGGTGGCGTCGCCGCGCGCAAGCTCCAGTGCCGGGAAGGTGTACACCCCTTCGCGCGAAGGGTCGTGGTCCAGTCGGTGGTCGAAGAGTTCGACATAGCGCGACGCGTCGATGATTGCGCGGGGGCCTTCCCGCGTCCCGGAGGCCCAGCTGGTGGTTGCCTCATAGGGCACAGGGAGAATCCAGGTACGCGCGCCCCGCGGCGTAGCACCTTCCCCGTCCAGCCCCAGGAACACGCGTGGAAGCTCCCACGGAAGACCGTCGAGACCGTCGGGCAGGTCGTGAATCGTCCGTGCGCCCGCGCGGGCGGCAGCCTCCGGGTCCCTGCGGTTGGGCATGGCCGGTTCGGGATCAGGTCGTCTCGATTGGACAGGTGATGCCGCGGTACGGAACGTCTGCTCCCGACTCCTGGCTGGCCCGGCTCAATCCGAAGATCACCAGTTTGTGGTGCGTCGGACGAAACCCGTGGCGAGCCGCCGTCTCCTCGACAATCCGCCTGACTTCCTCGCTGCGGAACTCGATGACTTCGCCGCTCTCCGTGCACACAAGGTGGTGGTGGACCGGATCCCTCGACAGCCGGTGCTCGTAGCGTTTGAAGCCCTCTCCGAAGTCGTGCTCCTCCACGAGTTCGCTGCGGATCAGCAGGTCAAGTGTCCGGTAGATCGTCGCCTTGCCGAAACGCAGGCCATTCGATCGCAGAACAGCGTCCAGATCGTCCACCGACTGATGCCGCGAAGAGCCGAACACCGCCTTGGCGATCGCCAGGCGCTGCTGCGTCACGGGCAACCCTTGCTCCCGGAGATAGCGCGCGAAAATGCGCAGGTACGGTTCGACGTTGCGTGGACCCGCCTTCATCGCTTCATCCGGCGGCCGACGGCCCGGCCACCGCCTCCTGGAAGAGGTCGCCGTCGAAACCCGCCATCAGGGCATCGAAAGCCTCCGCCCCCCCGGCCACCTCCACAACGCGTGGACTGCCGAGCGGCCTCGGACCGCGCTTGACGACTCCCTCCATCACGCGGGGCAAGCGGTCGGCCGGTGCCACGCCTTCGTCCAGCAGCCGCGAGTCCATGTACAGGCCCCTGCCGGTTCGCTGGGCAGAGTAGCGCGCCGTGATGAGCCGCCGCGCCTGCCTGCCGTCGAAACAGCTCGCGGCCACCAGCCCCCATTCGCGTCGTCCCCGCACCATGGGCGGAAAGATCCACAGCCGATCGATCGCGGCCGGCCCCAGCCGGCGGCCCACTTCACGGAGGGTGCGCGGGAGCGCCTCCGGGACGCCGGGCCCGGCGTCTTCCGCCTCTCCCCGGGCACTGCTGTAGGGTGTTCTGGCCATGGTCCCATTAATCTACCCCCGGAGGCACGGCTCTAGAAGATTGACACGCCCCCCGCCGGCCCCTGCTCGTCTACAAGCCGCTCCACCCGGCGCAGCACGCGCGCGATTACTTCACCCAGCGGCCCCGTCACGACGGCCGCAGCCGCCCGCGCATGCCCTCCACCGCCGAACCCGGTCGCGACCGCCCCCACATCGATCGGCGGCACCGACCGCAGCGAGACCTTGATCCTGCCGTCGGCCGTGGTGCGAAAGAGCATCGCCACCTGGACTCCGTCGATGTCGCGGGGCACGTCCACGAAGCCCTCCAGGTCCTCGACCGTCGCTCCCACACGGTCGTACACGTCCTTCGGGACCGTCATCCAGGCGATCCGGCCGTCCGCGTGCACCGTAAGTGTGGCCAGTGCCTCCCGCAGCAGTTCAAAGCGCCGCAGGCGAAAGCGACCATAGACGGCCCGGAAGAGGGCCTCCGGCACGGCGCCGAGTTCCACCAGCCGCGACGCCACACGGAAGCAATCTCGATCAGTGTTCGAGAAGCGGAATCCGCCCGTGTCCGTCATCAAGGCCACGTACAGGGCACGCGCAACCGCCTGGGGCCAGGGCCCGCCGGCCCTGTCAATGAGTTCGAAGACCAGAGCGCCCGTGGCGCATGCCGACGTATCCCGAACGACGATGCCGTCGATCGGCCGGTCTGCAGGGGGATGATGGTCGATCACGACCTTGGGAAGGTGCCGGATCAGCGACTTGATCCTGCCGATGCGGGGGAACTGGGCCGTGTCGAGCACGACCGCCAGATCGGCTTCACCACAGTGCCGGGCCTCGCGGCGGCTCTTTGGCGGCAGAACCCACCCAGCGTCCGGGAGCAGGAAGCCCAAGCTTTCGGGGAAAGGGGTCGGATTCACGATCCACGCATCGGCCCCGCGCTCCCTCAGGAACGCGGCGAGCGCCACCTCGGAGCCGGCGCCGTCGCCATCCGCGTTCGCGTGCGTCGTGATCACGACCGAGGAGGCCCGGTCCAGCCGCTCGAGCACTTCGTCGAATCGGCTGCTGCGTTCGGTCCGGCCGCGGCCACCCTGCGGCTCCGTCATCGTCGCGCACTCCGCGACCGCAATCCCCGCAGCGCCTCGGCGGCTGCGGCGGCCAACTCCGCACGGCCTTCTCCGTTGTTCAGCACGATGTCGGCCCTCGACCTCTTGGCCTCCGCGGGCTGCTGCGCGGCCATCACCGCCTCGGCCTCTTCGCGCGTCATTCCCCTTGTCTCGACGATGCGCCGGCGCCGCACGTCCGCCGGTGCGTCCACGACGATGACGACGTCCACCTCTGCCTCCATCCCCGTCTCGAACAGCAGCGGAATCTCCCACACCACCAGGGGTGCTCCCTCCGCCCGCCGATCTTCGGTCCATTCGTCCCTGAGGCGCCTGACCTCGGGATGAACGATGGCCTCCAGGCTCCGGAGCGCCTCTTCGTCACGGAAGACGCGCCGCCGCACGACTGCGCGGTCCAGCGAACCATCCTCGTTCAGCACGCCGGTTCCGAAGAGGTCCACGATCTTCGCGAGCGCGGCGCTCCCCGGCTCCACCGCCGTCCGCGCCAGCCGGTCGGCCGATGCCACCGGAACCCCCGCGCCGCGCCACAACTCCGCGACGGTCGACTTCCCCGCTGCCACATTCCCCGTCAGGCCGACGACCACCATGGTCACCCACCCGGCCCGACGGCCCAGGACACTCCGAACGCGACCATCGTACTGAACACCACGTTCCCGCACAGCACAGCGGTCATGACCCCGACCAGCGAGTACCGCATGAAGGCCAGAGGAATCACGAGCAGTTCGTTCGAGAACGGCACAAAGGCCGCGTAAAGGAACATGAGGCCCAACGGCAGAAACCTATGGCGGGCGTGCAGCGCTTCGGCGCGCGCCCGAAGGCCCGCCAGTCGATCGCTCGCCAGCTCCCGGGTGGCATCGCCGATCAGGTATCCCAGCAGATCGCCCAGGGTCATGCCCACCGCGATCGTCGCCAGCGTGGGGACGGGCGCGAACCCGGATTCCATCAGGAGTGGATAGAAGAACGCGACGGGTATCGCGACCAGGCTGAAGCCGCTGACCACTGAAACCCCAAGCAGCCCCCAGTAGCCCGCGGCAGCCACGGCCTCGCGCAGCCCCGCCAGCTCACCCGCGCGGAGGTTGACCCACGCAACCACGCCCACCAGCGCCGCGATCAGGAGGATCTTGACCCAGATCGGCACCAGGCCGCGCGGGCGCATGCGGCGGCGCATGTCCGCGGACCACGTGACGAAGCGCTCTATCTCGTCGGCCGGCGGGACCGCATCCGGGTCTCCGTACGCGGTCTCCAGCCGCCAGCGCATGTACGGTTTCGACGGAAGCGGCAGGAAGGGCGCCTTGCGATACCAGCCTCCGGGTCGAAACGCCCACGCGGCGGCGACCAGCGCGGGCCAGAGCCGCGGGCGCTTGAGCGCGATGAGAATGAACGGGCGGATCATTTGCGTGAAAAGCTCTCACCGACGCTGCCACGGCACAACCAACGCCGTGACCGCCACTCGCCCTGCCCATGCCACCCCTCTAACTTCGTTCCCATGACCAACCGCCTCCGCCTCGAGACCAGTCCGTACCTGCTGCAACACGCTCACAACCCCGTCGACTGGCATCCCTGGGGCGACGAGGCACTCGCGCTTGCCCGCGAGCATGACCGCCCGATCCTCCTGTCGATCGGCTATTCGGCCTGCCACTGGTGTCACGTCATGGAGCGCGAGTCGTTCGAGGATGCCGAGACCGCGCGCCTCATGAACCGGCACTTCGTCAACATCAAGGTCGACCGCGAAGAGCGCCCGGATGTGGATTCGATCTACATGCGCGCGGTCCAGGCCATGACGGGTCAGGGCGGATGGCCGCTGACCGCCTTCCTCACGCCGGAGGGGGTACCGTTCTACGGCGGCACCTACTTCCCCCCCGCACCCCGGCACGGCATGCCGTCCTTCCGCCAGGTGCTGCGTGCCGCCGCCGACGCCTATGCGTCGCGCCGCGACGAGGTCGCCAGCCGCGGGGACCACCTGACCGAGATCCTGGCCCGCAGCGCGACCGAAGCGCAGCCGGCGTCCGGCCACTTCGACGCTCCGGACGGCAAGCTCTTCGCGCACGCGGTGTCCGCCGCGGGCAGGACGTTCGACCCCTCCAACGGCGGCTTTGGGACTGCACCCAAGTTCCCGCAACCGGTCTTCCTCGACTTCCTGCTGCGCACCGGCGGCCCGCGCTCCCATGGCGTCTCCATGGCCCTGCACACGCTCTCGCGCATGGCTGCCGGCGGCATTCGCGACCACGCCGACGGAGGCTTCCACCGATACTCGGTCGATGCGCGCTGGCTGGTCCCCCACTTCGAGAAAATGCTGTACGACAACGCGCTCATCGCCCGGGCGCTGACGCGCGCACATCTGCTCGGTGCCGACCAGATGGGGCCGGTCGCCGAGGAGACGCTCGACTACGTTCTGGCAGACCTGACGTCGCCCGACGGCGCATTCTATTCCGCACGCGACGCGGACTCCGAAGGGGAGGAGGGCGCGTTCTACCTGTGGACGCCCGCCCAGGTCCGCGAAGCGCTTCAGCCCGACGCGGCTCGCTTGGTGTCGCGCGTCTACGACGTCAGCGAGGCCGGCAACTTCGAGGGACGCAACATCCTGCATCTGCCTCACGATCTCGAGGCAATCTCGCGGCAGGAGGGAATCCGGCGCGATGAATTGGACCGTCTGCTCCGGGAATCGCTCGATGTGCTCAAGGCACGCCGGAGCACGCGGCCCGAGCCCCTGCGCGACGAGAAGGTGATCACGTCCTGGAACGGCTTCACCATCCGCGCGCTGGCCGAGGCCGGGCCCGCGCTGGGACGCGCCGACTACACCCGCGCGGCGGAGCGGGCGGCCGAATTCCTTTTCGCGACCGTGCGCCGCGGCGACCGTCTGCAACGCATCTTCGCTGCGGGCCGGGTGCACATCGACGGGTTCCTGGAGGACTACGGCTCCCTCGGCAACGCGTGCCTGTCCCTCTACGAAGCAACCCTCGATCCGCGCTGGCTGGCGGAAGCGGACTGGATCGCGGCCAGCATGGTTGCGCGTTTCTGGTCCGACGCCGAAGGCCTCTTCCATGACGCGCCGGTGGACGAAGACGGGCTGCTGGTGCGGCCCCGCGACATCATGGACAACGCCACCCCGTCCGGCAATTCGCTGGCGACCGAGTTGCTGGCCCGCTCGGCCGGGATCACCAGCAACGCGGAGCACGCCGGACTGGCCGAGAGGGTCCTGACACGCGAGCGCGGGTTGATGGAGCGCTATCCCCCCGCGGCGGGGCGTCTTCTCTCCACGGCCGTCATGTGCGAGACTCCACGGTTGGAAATCGCGCTGGTGGGACCTTTCGAGCGCGTCGCCGGTATGCATGGCCGGGCTCACGGGGATCCCCATCCGAACCGGGTCATCGTCGGCGGCGACCCGGCGGATCCGGCAGTCGCGCGGCTGCCCGCCATGGAAGGGCGTGGCGACCGGGTGGGCGAGGCCTTCGTCTGCCTCGGAAACACATGCCAGGAACCGGCGGCCTCCACCGAGGCACTGGACACCGCGCTGAAGCAGGCCCAGTCTGTCAGCGCAGGCGGTTGAACTCCTAACCACCAAATTCGGGAGTACATGGCCACACTGGAGCACGAACTCGGCTCGGACGTCGAATCGGACCTTCCCAGTCCGAATACCCTGCTGCGCTGGTACCGGACGATGGTCACGGCGCGCAACATCGACGATCGCGAGGCCATGCTCTACAAGCAGGGCAAGGTCTTCTTCCTGATCGCCGGGGCCGGCCACGAGGCGATTCAGGTGGCTCTCGCCGATTTTCTGCGACCCGGGTCGGACTGGTTCCTGCTCTACTACCGGGACCGGGCCCTCGCGCTCGCGCTCGGCGTGCCCCCGATGGAACAGCTGCTGCAGGGGATGGGGGCCGAGGCGGATCCGGCGAGCGGTGGGCGCCAGATGCCGGCCCATTTTTCGGAGGCGCGCCTCAACATCGTGTCGGCATCTTCACCCACGGGGACGCAGTTCCTGCACGCCGTGGGATGCGCCGAAGCCGGGCTCCGGGCGAGCCGCCTGCCGGAGTTGCGGAACCATGTCGGGTCCTTCGCGGACGACGAGATCGTGCTCTGCACGGCGGGCGACGGCACCACCTCGCAAGGCGAGTTCTGGGAAGCGCTCAACACGGCCTGCAACCTCAAGCTGCCCATCCTGTTCCTCGTCGAGGACAACGAGTACGCGATATCGGTCCCGGTGGAGGTCCAGACCGCCGGCGGCAACGTGTCGCGTCTGCTCACCGGCTTCCCGGACCTGAAGATCCTCGAGTGCGACGGAACCGACGTGCTCGAAAGCCATCGGGCCGCCCGCGAAGCCGTGGCGTGGTGCCGGGAACGCCGGGGTCCGGCGCTGCTGCACGCCCATACGACCCGCCCGTATTCCCATTCCGGATCGGACGACGAGACGGCCTACCGGACACCCGCCGAGCGGGAGGCGCAGGATCGCCGCGACCCGTTGCCGAAGGCGCGCCGCCTCCTGATTGAAACGGGCGCCGCCACCCCGGAAGAACTGGACCGCATGGAAGCCGACGTCGGAGCGGCCGTGGCCGCGGCCGCGGACCAGGCCCTGGAGCATCCGCAGCCTCCCGTGGACACGGCCGCCAAGTGGCTCTACTCCGAGACCGTAGACCCGACCGGCCGCGACTTCGACACCGAGGACCGCCCGGTCTTCGCCGACGACCGTCCGTTGACCATGGTCGACCTGTTGAACCGGTGTCTCCGCTCCGAGATGGAGCGCGACCCGAGGATCGTCGTCTTCGGCCAGGACGTCGCCGATGCCTCACGCGAGCAAGCCCTCGGCGAGGTGAAGGGCAAGGGCGGCGTCTTCAAGGTCACCCACGGATTGCAGTCGCGCTTCGGCGGCAACCGCGTCTATAACGCCCCGCTCGCCGAAGCCAACATCATCGGCCGGGCCGTCGGCATGGCGGCACGCGGGCTCAAACCGGTGGCGGAGATCCAGTTCGTCGACTACATCTGGCCCGCGTTCATGCAGATCCGCAACGAGCTGGCCACCATGCGCTACCGGTCGGCCGGCAAGTGGGCCGCGCCGGTCGTCGTGCGGACCACCTACGGGGGCTACATCAAGGGGGGAATCTACCACTCCCAGACCGCGCCGAGCCTGTTCGCGCACACCCACGGACTCCGCGTCGTCCTTCCCTCGAACGCGCTCGACGCCAACGGCCTGCTGCGCACCGCGATTCGCTGCGACGACCCCGTCATGTTCCTCGAACACAAGCACCTCTACCGCCAGGTCCACAACAAGGGCGCCGACCCCGGCCCGGACTACATGATCCCGTTCGGAAAGGCCAAGGTGGTGCGGCGCGGGCGGGATCTGACGGTCGTCACCTGCGGCGCCCTCGTGAAGCGCACCATGGACGCGGCCAGCGTGGCCGAGCAGCGGCACGGCGTGAGCACGGAGGTGATCGACCTGCGGTCCCTGTCCCCGCTCGACATGGAGACCATCGGCGACAGCGTTCGCCGGACCAACAAGGTGATGGTCGCGTACGAGGACGCCCTGTCGTGGGGGATCGGATCGGAAATCGCCGCGCTGATCGCCGACGAACTGTTTCCGTGGCTGGACGGGCCGGTGCGCAGGGTGGCGGCGCTGGACACCTGGGTGGCGTTCTCACCCCAGTTGGAAAAAGCCATCCTGCCCCAGGCGGACGATGTTCTGGAGGGGATTCTGGGGCTGGCGGGATATTAGGGGCGCGTGACCCGGCTCAGAAGCGGGCGTTCAGCAGCGGTATCTTCCAGGCCAGGCCCGATTGTCCGTGCGCTCTCGCGGCGAGATCCCATGTCGGCGTGGGCAACGGCGTGGATAGCGACAGCGCGCCCCCCGTCCAGTTGACCAGCGCCCCCGCACCCAGGCCCGAAGCGCCCGTTTCATAGGGGTCTGCCTCCAGGTCCTCACCGCGGGTCAGCACACTGCCCGCGATCAGCCCCGCAATGCTCCCCACGAGCGGGAAGGCGATCGCGCTCTGGTCGTCATCGACCTCCGCGATCAGTGCCGTGCCCAGGCCTGCGAAACCTCCGATCACGCCAGCCAGGCTGATCAGGCGGGTGCGTCCCCGACTGAGGGGCAAGCGGCTTCCGGCGAGTGCTCCGGCCACCAGACCCGCGTTGCCGGTGATCATGGCCGCCGCAACAGTCGGATCCTCGCCGGCGTCCGCCAGGACCGAGGTCGCCACCCCGAACCACAGGCCCCAGACGCTGCCTGCCGTCGCAGCGGTAGCCGTACCGGGCGTGATCTCGCGCCGCGCGGCCAGAACCCCGCCGAACGTTCCGATCGCCCCCCCCGCGATCATCGACCAGATCCTGTCCTCGATCCTGTCATCGTCGAGACCCAGGGCGACGGCCCAGCCCGCTCCCTGAATGGCGCCCCAGGTGCCTCCCCAGCTGATCGCCCGGGCCTGCCCCGGCGAGACCGGCCGCGAGCGCACGAACTGGTGTGCCGCGAGGTATCCGGCCGGTCCGCCCAGGAGCAGTCCGGCCCCGTATGCTTCGGGTCCCTCGGATTCGAGCGCCAGGGGGATCGCCACACCCATCCAGAGTCCATAGGTGGTCGCCCAGACCCTGAGTTCCGTCTCGCCCCCCGCGGTCGTCCGCCCACCCAGCCGCTCCAGGGCCGACTCGGCGGCGGGCGTTCCCGGGTAGCGCTGCGCGATGTGGCGGTAGAGCGCTTCGGCGACGCCCCTCTCTCCCTCGGCCTCGAATGCCGCTGCGGTCGCGAGCAGCACTGCGGCCGAGTCTGCCGGCGTGACCTGCGCCGAGAGCGACGAGGGTGAGCCCGCGGAGGCGGCCAGGACGAAGGCGAAAAGGAGCGGCCGGATGAGAACGTGTAATCGCATGCTAGGAAGATACACCAGAGCGGCCGGAAGTTGCCCTGACACCAGGCGATGCAAACGCCCTAACCCAGCACCCCCACAATCCCCCCCTCCAGGTTCCGAACGTCCTCGTATCCCTCTTCGACGAGCGCCTCGGCAACCTTCAGGCTCCGCACGCCGGTGTGACAGTACACGACCACCGGGCGGTCCCGCGGAATCTCCTCCAGCCGTTCGCCGACTTCGCCCATCGGGACGAGCACCGCTCCCAGTTCCGCCAGGTTCATCATCTGCCACTCCATGGGCTCGCGGACATCCAGGAGGAACGGGTGCGGATCGCCGGCCATCACCCCGGCCAGCTCGTCCGCCTCCACGCTGCCCACCGCGGACTCGTCCACGGGCACCTCCGGCGCAACCCCGCAGAAGACCTCGTAGTCGATCAGTCCCGTCTGGGTCGGCTGGTCCCCGCACACGGGACAATCCGGATCGCGACGGATCTCCAGCTCCCGCCAGCTGTAGCTGAGCGCATCGAAGATCTGGAGGCGTCCCACCAGCGGCTGGCCGACGCCCAGGAGGAGCTTCACGGTCTCCATGGCCTGAGCGGCCCCGATAACGCCCGGGAGGGCCCCGAAGACCCCGGCTTCGGCACAGTTCGGGATCAGACCCGGAGGGGGCGGCTCGCGGAAGAGGCAGCGATAGCACGGGCCTCCATTGGCTGCGAACACCGACAGCTGGCCTTCCCACCGGTACACCGAGCCGTAGACGTTCGGCTTGCCGGTCAGCACGCACGCGTCGTTGACCAGGTACCGGGTGGGGAAGTTGTCGCTGCCGTCGACCACGACGTCGAATCCCGCGAAGATCTCGAGGGCGTTCGCGGACGAGAGGCGCAGGGCCCCGGTCTGCAGCTGCACATGCGGATTGACGTCGGTCAGACGCGCGCGCGCCGAGTCCACCTTCGGGGCGCCGAGGCCGCCGGTTCCGTGGAGGATCTGCCGTTGCAGGTTGGTCACGTCGACCACGTCCGGGTCCACGATGCCCAGCGTCCCCACCCCCGCGGCGGCCAGGTACAGCGCCGCGGGCGAACCCAGTCCCCCAGCCCCGACCAGGAGCACACGCGCGTCCTTGAGACGTTCCTGACCGGCTTTTCCGACCTCGGGAAGGACGAGATGGCGCGCGTAGCGGGCCAGTTCCTCGCGGGTCAGGGAAGGGCCGGGATCACCACCTCCCACGACGCCCCCGTCCGCCGACCGCGAACTGCAGCCCCAGATTCAGGATCGGCCAGTAGTTCTTCAAGTCGCCGGCGTCTTCCAGCGCACTGCGTTCTTCGGCCCGCAGATCCTCGCGGAACCTCCGGGAGTCGAGCACCGCACGGTCCCCGGTGGCGCTCATCCGGAGATCCGATTGCTCGAGAAACGCGACGCCCACGTCCAGGAAGATCCCTACGCCCCGCGTCGCGTGCTGACCGAAGCCCAGCAGGACGTACGGGGCCCACGGTTCGGAAACCAGGGTCGTCGTCAACTGGGTGACTTCGGGCTCCGTGTAGGTGTTGGCGCCAATGTCGATCTCCGCACCGCTCCCCAGCGTGATCGCATAGGTCGGGTCGTGCTTCTTGTACAGCATCCCGCCGCCGATCCGGAAGTTCCCCACCGCGATGTCGGCACCGAAGGTGTACACGGACTTCGGGACCCCCAGTGTGCCGGTGCGGTTGTCCTCCAGCCCGGACACGGACGTGATGTCCGCATCGAATCCGACCAGGCTGGCCCCGCCCCGCAGCGAAACCCAGTCGTTGGCGACGAGCACCACCTCGGCACCGAGCCCCAGGGTGCCGGCGCGACCGGCGATTGCCAGGTCCTGGATGGCGGACACGGGGCGGGGAGAGATTGCGCCAGCCACCATGACGACCCCCAGAAAAGCCGCAAGGATCGCGCGTCCGTTCATCGGGAACCTCCACTTCGGTTGACGGCCGGGCCGTGTCCGCGGGCGAGCAACGGCACATGGGCGCTCTGCGGCGCGCCGTGTCACGGGAAACCGGCTTCTTGTAATCTCTTTTACAGAGTGCAACGGATGCCGGGTTGCCGCCACCCCTTGCGACCGCGGCGTAAACGCGTTGAGCATGATCTTCGTCCCACAATGGGCGTGTCCGGTCCCGGGGCCTCTTCAACGCAACCGCCTCGCCGTGAAAGTTGTCATCTGTAGTGAGAATGGGAGTGAGAAATGGCAAAGTTTGTCAATCACCGGGATTTCGCGGTGATACAGCGTTTCCAGACTGGTCCGTTCCTCCTCGCTGCCGCCCTGTCCGCCGCGTGTTCCGCCGACACCGGACAGCCGGATGCCGCAGCCAATACCGCAATGCCGCGTCCGTGGGCCACCGCCGCCGCGGGCACCGCCGCCCTGGAGGCCACGTCCGGTGACGACGTCTTCCTTTCCTACGTGTGGGACGCAACCACGGATTCCCAGGGCAACGTCCATGTGGTCGACGGGAGCGAGGCCGCCATCATCGCGCTCGACCCCGACCTGACCCACAATCGCCTGCTCGGCAGGGAGGGCGAGGGTCCCGGCGAGTTCGGCAGACCGGCTCAGGTCCAGGTTCTCGCCGGAGACAGCGTCCTTGTCTGGGACTCGCAGTTGCAGCGCATTACGGTCTTCCCGGCTGCAGGCGACGAACCCGCGTACGTTCTACCCCTGGGCACGCAGGAAAGGGCGGGCAGCGTGTGGAGGCTTACCGGATCAGCCGGTTACATCGCCCGCTCCTCGACCGCGTATATGGCCGACGGGTCCGATGAAGGATCCACGCGGACGACGGTGCTGCGGCACGTCCACGAAGCCGACGGCCGCGTGGCAGACCAGGTCCTGTTCGAATACCCCGCCGGCGAGGCACTGGTGCAACGGGGCGAGGGATTCGTGAGCATGGCCGGCCACCCGTTCGGGCGGGAGTCGTTTGTCGGCATCCTGGGAGGAGACCGCGTCGTCCACACTTCGTCCGACGCCCTGGAAGTGCGAATCCTGGACCTCGGTGGGCAGGTGGAGACCGTGTTCTCGTACGAGACCACGCCGATTCCCGTGACGCGGGGCGAGCTGGACGCGGCGGCGGACGGCCTCAGCGACGCGTTCGGCCGGCTGCTGCGGGACGGCGCGCCCTATGTCTGGCCCGCCCTCACAGGGATGGTCGTGGACGACCAGGACCGCATCTGGGTGGGCATTCGCAGGGCCGACCGGTCGACGACCGAATGGGCGGCGTTCGAGGCGGACGGCACCCACCTGGTATCGGTCGATCTTCCCGTCGACGTCGACTTGTACGCGGTCCGCGGAGACCGCATGGTGGGCGTCGCCCGCGACGAGCTGGATGTGGCCAGGGTCCGGGTGTACCGGTGGTCGTGACCGGGAGGAGGATCCTTCTGGTCGCCGCGGTGAGCGCCGGCCTTGTCGCCTGTTCAAGCGACACGGGGTCCGGGGCCCCCGGTCCCGATGCGGTAGTCGAGACTCATGGCGATACAACCGTCATTCGCACCATCTCGGGCAGTGTCTGGGGAACGGAGGCCACACTGGTTCCCGAGGTATCGATCGGTGAGCTGGACGGTCCGGAGGAATACCTCTTCGGCAGCATCTACGCGATCACAGTGGACGACGCGGGACGGGTATACGTCCTGGATGGCCAGGCCAGGAGCATCCGTGTCTTCGACCCCGACGGAGCATACATCGAGACGGCGGCGAGGCGGGGCGAGGGCCCGGGAGAGATCCGCAACGCCTTCTCGGTCGCCGTACTTCCCGACGGTCGCATCATCGCTCACGAACCGGCGGACATGCTCGTCAAGGTACTGGGACCGGAACCCCGAGACCGCGAGTACTGGACGTACCCTCCGGGTGCTGTCATCCTCCCGGCCAAGCCGCTGCGGATCGACCGGAATGGCCATGTGCTCGTCACAGCGGCAAGCAGCTCCTCGGCCGGGGGAGTGAGCCAATACGTCCTGGTCATGGATTCGCACGGACAACTTCTGGACTCGCTCGCGCCTCCGGGCGCCGGCTTTGAGCCTCCTTCCCTGTCAGTTCGCCTTCCCTTTCCGGTCGGGGGCCGGTCCACGACCTCGGTCGCCGTTCCCCTCACGGCTCGTCACCACTGGACCATGAACTCGAACGGAAACTTCCTGACCGGCATCTCCACCGACTACCGGGTCGACTTGTGGCGCGACGACGGCGTCCTGCGCATCGAACGCGATAACGAGCTTGTCGCCACGTCGGAGGCTGAACGCGACCACCATCAGGAACGCACGACGCTACGCATTCGCCGCACGCAACCCGACTGGAATTGGACCGGACCTGCAGTCCCCGAAACCAAGCCTCCATTCACCGGTCTTGTCGCTGGCCAGGACGGGCGCATCTGGGTGCAGCTGTCGACAGAGGCGCGACCCGTCGTGAACGATGCCCACGATCCGGACAACCCGCGTTCCGAGCCGGTAACGTGGGAATCGCCGGTGCGCTACGACGCATTCGAGCCCGACGGCACCTACCTGGGGACATTGGGCACACCCCAGGGATTCCTGGTCGGTCCAGCTGAGCCCATCTTCGACGGCGACCATGTGTGGTCGGTAACGCGGGACGAACTGGGCGTCCAGCGGGTAGTTCGCTATCGCATTGCCGTGGGCGGACGCTAAAGCCCGTCTTCCTCGCAACCAGAAGCCACCACACCCTGGTCGGGCACCGCCTGCGCTCCCTCCCACCTCACCTCCGCAACGGCTGCCTCCTCATATACGACAGCGAGCGCCACGCCCACTCGAGCGGCCCGAAGCGGAAGCGCGCAAGCCACCATGGCGACCACAGCAGCTGCAACACCCAGATGCCCACGACGATCCCGAGCCTCCCCGGCGCGCCGACGCTCTCGAACAACCCCAGGCCGTGCCCATAGAAGATCAGCGTGCAGATCACGCTCTGCGCGATGTAGTTCGTGAGCGCCATCCGGCCCGTCGCGGCCAGCCGCCGCTGCAGGCCCGCCAGCCAACCTGACTGCACGGCCAGCATCACCAGCGCGAGATACCCGAGGCAGACGCCCACCGAGCCCACGTAGTTGAACAGCGTTCCCTGGAACATGGTTTTTTCGAAAGCGAAGTCGTGGTACAGCTTGTACGCGACTCCACCGGCGGCGAGTGGCAATCCGGCCGCCAGGCCGACGACCGCCATGCGGCGGTAGAAGGCGGGGGGACGCGACGCAGCCAGGACGCCCAGCCGATACAGGGCCATCCCCACAAGCATCAGTCCGCCGGCACGCCACAGGAAGAAGCCCAGGAAAGCGGTCGTCTGAAGCGGCAGCGCAATCGCTGCGCGGGCCTGGACCTGCCCGACCCACGGACCGCGGAAGGCCGCGATTTCCGCGTCCAACACCTCCTGCGGCAGGCTCCACTCCGCAACCGCCAGCGCCAGATCCTCCGGCTGCCAGTACGCTATCGACATGCCGAACAGGCCCCAAAGCGGCACCACAAACGCCACCGCACACCCTCCGATCCACAGCAGCCGGCGCGGCGGCAGGTTCCGCAAGGGATAGAGGATGAAGCCGCAGAGCGCGTACGCCACCAGGATGTCGCCGTGCCAGATCAGGTAGGCGTGCACCAGTCCGATCAGCAGCAACCAGAACTGGCGGCGGTAGTGCAGTCGGGTCCCGGTGGTGCCCCGCGCGGCCATCCGGTCGCTCATCATCGCCATGCCCGCCCCGAAGAGCATCGAGAAGATCGAGATGAACTTGGTGTCGGCGAAGAGGTAGACGATGGACCACAACCACACCTCAACGCCTTCGAATCCGCCGGCGGAGACCGGATTCAGGTAGGCTGTAGAGATTCTCGCGAACCCCTGCATGTTCACGATCAGAATGCCGAGGACCGCAAACCCGCGAAGCACGTCGATCGAAGGGATTCGCTGGGTGGTCGGGCGGGCGCTGGCGAGCCGGGGCGCGGCGGGACTCGCCGAAGCGCGGCCGTGGCCAACGTTCGCAGCTGAACTCATCGTCACTCTAGGTCGTCGCGCATGGTTCGGGTCGTCACGTATAATGATGAGAGATCAGGGCTCGTGCGCATTCATCGCAAGTGCCGGCGGAACCGCATCAGGGGGAATGGTATGAAGACGTTGCAGATATTGGCCCTGGCGGGGGTGGGTGCGCTGGCGGCCTGCGAAGCCCGGACCGTGCCCGGGCTCACCGCGTTCACGAACGTGACCGTGCTCCCGATGACCTCGGACGCAGTGGTCCCCGGGCAGACCGTGGTCGTTCGAGACGGCGTGATCACGGCGGTCGGGCCCGCCGGCGAGGTGGATGTGCCCCGCGGGGCGACCGGGATCGACGGGGCCGGCCGTTTCCTGATGCCGGGGCTCGCCGAGATGCACGCGCACGTCCCTCAGGGCGACGATCCTCCCCGCGAGGAGGTCGAGGACATCCTCTTCCTGTACGTCGCCAACGGGATCACGTCGATCCGGGGCATGCTCGGTTCGGCCTACCAGATCCCTCTGGCCGACGAAATCGAACGCGGCGAGGTGCTGGGCCCGAACTTCTACGTCGGCGCACCGTCGATCAACGGCGCGTCCGCACCCTCCCCGGCCGAGGCGGAGGCGCTGGTCCGCGCCCACGTGGAGGCCGGGTACGACCTGCAGAAGATCCACCCCGGCGTGTCGCGGGAGACGTGGGACCACATGGTCGCCGTGGCGCAACCGATGGGATTCACCTACAGCGGGCACGTTCCGGCCGACGTGGGACTGGTGCACGCGATCGAGACGGGGATGTCGACGGTCGACCACCTGGACGGCTACATCCAGGCCATCGCATCCGACGACGTGCAGGCACAGGTGAACGCGGGCGTAATCAGCCTCGGCGGGCTGGCCCGGGGTGTGGACGAGGCCAAGCTCGACGAGATCGTCCGCATGACGATCGAGCATGACGTCTATGTGGTCCCGACCCAGTACCTGTGGCGGAACCTCTACGGCGCGACCGACGCCGACGCCATGCTGCAGCAGCCGGAGATGCGCTACGTGTCGTCCGAGACCCGGGAGGGATGGCGCAGGCGGGCGAGCGCGGGGCGCGGACCGCCCGAGGAGGTCGCGGTCTACCTGGACCTTCGCGACCGGATCCTGACGGCGCTGTCCGACGCAGGAGCCGCAATCCTGATGGGAACCGACTCGCCGCAGCTGTTCAACGTGCCGGGGTTCGCACTCCACCGGGAGCTGCAGGTGATGGCCGAGACCGGGATGTCGAACTACGAGATCCTGAAGAGCGGCACGGTCACGGTGGGCGAATACGTGGCCTCTCACCTGGGGCTCGACGGCAACTTCGGGACCATCGCGCCGGGACAGCGCGCGGATCTGGTGCTGTTGGGTTCAAACCCGCTCGACGACCTGGCGAACCTGTTCGATCGCGCCGGCGTGATGGTGCGCGGGCGTTGGGTGTCAGGCGAAGAGATCGACGCCGGGCTGGAGGCGCTGGCCGCGAAGCACGCGGGCTGAACAGGGCCCCTGGTCCGGGAGGAGTCGTTGGGCGGCAGGGACTGCGCCCCGCCCCGGCCCACACCTCGACCCGACGCCGATCTGCCTCTATCCGGCGGCCCTGCGAAGGGAGCCACTCCGGCGGGCGGCGGCATCCGGAGAGACGCTGACGCTGGCGACCGGCATGCCGGACATACTCCAGGCGGTTGCTCGCCAATGGCCCCTGCGGACGCTGGCATAGCGCGTGGCCGTCTCGGTCAATTCGCCCATGATCTTGCTCATGTCCTGCGTCTCCACGAGCCGGACGTGCTCCTCCGAGTCCCAGTGGCTAAGGCGCTGCACCCGGATCTCTACGATCACGTGCCTGCTCCGGGCGGTCTACAGGCGCCACCGATGCCGAGCCACTCATCGGCCGAACCGGGCGGAGGAGTGGTCGTCCCCTCGGACTTCGGAAGCGGCAGTGTGCGCAGTACCGTGGCGGTCGCGGCTCCTGCCAGTATCCCCAGCGTCAGTAGCGTGACGAGCCCACCATACCTCACCGGCACCGCACCCGATTCGCTGGCCTGCTTCATTTGCGACCTCCTCAAGTCGGGATGATTGCGGGCCCCAACACCTCTGTCAGGTGGGGCAGCGGCCACAGGAGCTCCGAAAAATCGACCCTTACGTCATGGCCACACACGGAACCGCTGAAGTAGCCGGTACCCTGGGTGTCCGGATCCGGGATGATTTCCGCGTCTGCGACAAGCCTGCCGCCAACCGGGCACCGCCCCGAGCGTTCGGGCAGCCCCCACAGCAACTCTCCGGCAAGGGTGCCGGTGACCGCGACCATTTCGGATTCCGAGGTTTCGATGCCCAGTTGGATATCGAGTCTCCCATCCACGATGAACTGGTCTCCGCTGATCGTCAGGCTGCAGCTGGTCGGCCTGATCGCGAAGGCAACGGCCACCTCCCCGTGGCCGTCGTCCATCTGGTACTCTTCGATGGTCTCAACCACGTTGAGTTGGCCGCCATTGGGGCACTCGATCATCAGGCTGCCCGGACGGAGGACGTCGGTGTCGGCGAACGTGAGCCTGGTGATCCCGGTGAACAGCGACACCGATTGGGTTTCCGTCAGTCCCTCGGCCCGGGGTTCCGGGCCCGGGCGCGCCGGACTTACCGGGTCGTCGCAGCCTGCCAGAATGAGCATGAGGGCGATTGCGGGTGTCAGGCGTGACATCGTCTGCCTTCCTTTCCGGGCCGCTTTCTCGTCAAGCGGCCCCGTCTCGGTTGACCACGACTCGGCACATCCGGTCGCGGCAACTGAAATTTCGGAAGCACAATTCAGCGCCTGTAGAGGGAAAACCCTGTATTTCGTAAGGGAAAACCCTGCAGGTCGTAAGGGAAAACCCTGTATTTCGCAGGGAAAACCCTCGATCCGGGGAGATTCCCGCCTTGTTGCCCCGCGGAACTCGCCTTGCGCGCGCGGGTGAGCCGGGAGTTGCTAGCCCGCGCGATCCGGGAACGGCACCGGCGGCAGATCCAGATTGAATGCGCCGGGGAAGTCCTCGGGCACTTCCTTCTGCTTGCCGCTCCAGGCTTCGATATCGATTCGGTAGACGGCGGTCCGCTTGAGTTCGTCGTCCGTGGTCGCCCGGTAATCCACATCCGGCCGGAGGTGGGGTGCGTACTTGTCGAGGAGCATCTGCAGGGCCATGCGGGCCTCGTCCTCGTCCTCCACCACCCGCCCAGTCCCGAAGGCCACGACGCCCGCGTATTCCACCGAAAACTCCAGCGCCTCGGGAGCGGGCAGAAGACGGCCCATGGCGACCGTGCTGAACGCGACCTTCTCGGCCGACTCCAGGTTGTCGCGCGTGCGGCCGGTCCTGTGCGTATGAAGGTAGATGCGCCGTTCTCCGCCGGTGTCGTCATAGACGAAGAGATTCGAGTTGAGAAAGGGCTGACCCTCGTGCCCCACGGTGGCGAGGAAGCCGTAGGCCGCCCGCTTCATGAAGGCGGCAACCCACGCATCGTCCTTGCCCCGGTCGCGGCGGCGCAGCAGGCTGCGCGGGTCGTCCTTGCCGGCGTTGGTGGCGCCGACCTTGTTCTGTCGTGTCATGAACCGGCTCGTGGAGGATCCTTGGACCACCGCCCGCCGCCATCAACGACGTGTCCCCTGACACACCCGACGGCAACCCGGGACCGGCTTCAATGTATCACACCTGTGTACGAAGGTTTTCGTCACACTGGATTCAGGAGCCCGTTCGATGCCCGTCAACCACTCCCACGCCGCCGTCATGAGGTCGGTCGGCCTCGGCGTGCTCGCGCTTGCCGGGACACCGACGGCCAGTCTGTTCGCCCAACCTGCGGTGGAGGCTCGCGATTCGATCGTGCTGGAGGAATCCAGCGATGACTACCTGGTCTACCCCGGGTCGATCGTCCCGGACGGTACCGCAGGCTACCTGGTCACCGACTTCCGGCAGCCCCGCGTGTTTCTATACTCCGCAGAGGGACGCCTGGTCATGCGCTACGGCGCCGGAGGCGAGGGGCCCGGCGAATGGGAGGAGGCCCAGATCGCACTGCCCCACGGCGCCGACCACATACTGGTGCTTTCGTGGAAGCCCTTCGCGGCTCAGCGCTTCGAACGGGACGGCGGCCGGTTTGTGGAGCGATTCCCGCTACGCGGATACGTGGAATCGGCGACCATCGACACGGACGATCTCTGGATCAGCGGCGCTCACTACTCACCCCGCAGCGCTGTCCGTCGGCTCACGTTGGGTGAGGACGAGGCCGAACCCGTTGTGGATCTGCCGGAGCCGTACCGGGAGGGAGGACCGGTCGGTGGGATGTTCAATTCCCTGCCTTTCACGAAGTGGGCCGACACGCTGCTCGTGGCGTTCATGCCGCTTCCGTACCTGGTCATGGCACACGAGTCCGGCCGGGAGCTCGACCGCTTCGAGGTACCTGCAGTCCGCCGGCGCGAGACCCCCGCCGATCCCGAGCCCGTGATCATGGACCACCGGCAAACCGGCGCCTATTTCAGCATCTTCGGTCTGTTCCCGTCGACCATTGGCCTCCACCGCCGTCCGGACGGCTCCTTTCTGCTCGTGCACGCCGATCTGGCGGGAGAGGACCCCCCACTGCACACCGAGACGCTGTGGGTGTCGGTCATCGACGCGGACCGCACGCGGGCGTGTCCGGACGGACGCGTGCCACTGGGACCGGAGTCCCGTCCGGTCGTCGGGTTCGAGGGTGACAGGCTGCTGGTGCTGGAACAGGTGTTGGGCGGAGGCGACGCCGTGACCGTGCTTCGGCGCATCGCCGTGGACGCCGAGGACTGCGACTGGATGCCACTGCGTCGGTAGTCCACCTGGCATGGTCTTGCATGACATTGCTACGAAGGTCATCGTTGACACCGGAACACAATCACCATTAAGGTGTCTCAATGACTATGTACGAAATCTTTCGTGATTGGCGGTGTCGCCGAGGCACCAACTGTAAACAAAAGATTACACTATGTAAAGTAAAGTATACACTCTGTGTGGCACTCGTGCTCGCAGGGTGCGGTCCTGCCCCCGCCCCACCGGACGGCCCCCTCCTCGTCGACGGCGGCACGGTCGTCGTCATGGACGAGCCCGGCACGATCCTCGACGGGGGCGCCGTTCTCGTGGAGGGCGACCGCATCGCCGCGCTCCTCGCGCCGGACGACCCCCGCCCCACCGGCGTGCACGTCATCGATGCCACCGGTCAGCTGGTCATCCCGGGACTGGTCAACACGCATGGCCACGCCGCGATGTCGCTGCTGCGCGGTCTCGCCGACGACCTGCCGCTTCTGACCTGGCTCGAGGACTACATCTTCCCGGCCGAGGCCGCACTCGTGGACCCCGACTTCGTCTACTGGGGAACGCTGCTCTCCTCGGTCGAGATGCTCAAGAGCGGGACCACGACCTTCGCCGACATGTACTACTTTCGCGATGACATGGCACGCGCGACGGTCGACGCGGGCATCCGGGCGGTCACCGGCCCGCACGTGATCGGCTTCGACGCCCCCGACCATGCGTCGCCCGAGGAGACCCTCGCGAACGCGGCCGAGTTCATGGCACGCTATCAGGGCCATCCCACGGTGGTCCCGGCCGTCGCGGCGCACGCCCTCTACACGACCCCGCTGCACGCGGTCGAAGCCGCTTTCCGCCTGGCCGACGAGTACGACGCGGTCTTCCAGATCCACGCCGCCGAGGACGCGAGCGAGGACGCGGCCGCCCGCGAGTCGACCGGGATGGGCGTCATCGAAGCCCTGGGGTCGATCGGCGCCCTGAGGCCGGGAACGGTGCTCGCCCACGCCATCTACCTGTCGGACGACGACATCGCGCGGATCGCCGCAGCGGGAGCCGGAATCGCGCACAATCCGCAGAGCAACATGAAGCTGGGGATCGCGAGGGCCGCGCCGGTCACCGCCGCGCTGGCCGCTGGCATCCCCGTGGGACTGGGCACCGACGGACCCGTGAGCAACAACGACCTGGACATGTTCGACGAGATGGACGCCGCCGCGAAGCTGCACAAGCTCATGCTGGGCGACCCGGCCGCGCTCCCGGCGGAAATCGTGTTCAGGATGGCGACGATGGGCGGCGCGCGCGTGCTCAACCTGCAGGACGAGATCGGGTCGCTGGAGCCGGGGAAGCGCGCCGACATCGTGCTGGTGGATACGCGCCGCCCCGGCCTCACGCCGCTGTATGCGGTCTATTCGCACCTCGTGTACGCGGTGCGCGGGAGCGACGTGACCACGGTGCTGGTCAACGGCCGGGTGGTGGTCGAGAACGGACGGGTGCTCACCGTCAACGAGGAGGAAGTCATGGAGATGGCCAGAGGATTCGGCGCCCGCGTGCGCGAGGTGATGGCCGAGGTCGGCGCCGCGCGCGGTGGCGCAGCCGGCGGCGCCCGGGGCGAGGGGCGGGACGGCCGATGACCGGCAGGCCACGCGACGGCGGTCGCAAGGGGTTCACGGATCGGGAACTCGACATCATGAGCGTGTTGTGGCGCGAAGGATCCGGGACGGTCGCGGAGGTGCGCGACGCCCTGGACGGCGATGTCGGCTACACGACGGTCCTGAAAATGCTCCAGATCCTCGAGGAAAAGGGGGCGGTGGGCCACGAGCAGGAAGGGCGCGCCTACCGCTACGTCCCGCTGGTCGCATCGGCAAATGCGGGCGGACGGGCGCTGCGACGAATCGTCAACAAGATCTTTCATGGATCGGCCGAGATGCTGCTGGCGACGCTGGTGGAGGATCGGGATTTCAGCGACGAAGAGATTCAGCGGATGCGCTCGGTACTGGACCGGGCGGAACGCAGGAGTGAAGAGAAATGATTGCGTGGATGCTGTACGCGGCGCTGATCGGAGGGGTCGTGGCAATAGCCGGATGGGCGGCCGAAAAGCTGGCCGTCTCGGCGGGATGGCCGCGCCGGTTCGTCTGGCTCGCGGCTCTTACGCTGGCGGTGGCGATTCCGGTGGCCGGGACCATTGCCGCGGCTCGATCGGCGGAAACCTTGTCGACCGTCAGCTCCGCGGCGCCCGTCCCCGCCGAAGTCCTCAGCGCACCGCCGGGGGGCACGTGGACCCTGGCCACACTGGTGCCGCTTCCGACCGGGCCGGAGTCCGTGCGCGCCGCGCTGGCCCTGTGGGGCGCGGGATCCCTTGCGTCGCTCGCCGTCATCTGCACGCTCCTGGTCCTCGTGGCCCGCGCCCGCCGCCGTTGGCCGCGCCGGTGGATTCAGGACACGGATGTCTACGTGTCCCGCAGCTTCGGGCCCGCACTGGTCGGGGTCGTGAACCCGAAAGTCGTTGTCCCGGCCTGGGTCCTGCGCCTGGAACGGCGAGCGAGGGCGGTGATCATTCGGCACGAAGCCGAGCACGCTCGCACGGGCGACCATCTGTCGCTCCTGTACGCCGGCCTGATCGTGGCGGCCCTGCCCTGGAGTCCCGCAACATGGTGGATGGCCCGCCGACTGCGCAGCGCGGTGGAAATGGATTGCGACCTGCGGATCCTCGGGTCCGGCGTCGCGCCCGAGGACTACGGCGATGTGCTGCTGGACGCGGGCACCCGGTCCTGGAGCCGCTGGACCCTGATCCCCGCGATGACCCAACCGAAGAGTCTACTCGAACGGAGATTGAGAACCATGAACGAGAAGAGAACGAAGCTGAATGCGGCCCAGGCGCTGCTGCTGGCGGCGCTGGCCGCCGGGGCGCTCATCGTCGCTTGCGACACCCCGGTCCCGACCCAGGTCCAGGACGCCCTCATCGAGGCGATGGACGAGGAAGCGATCGTGAGAACCGAAGGCGAAATGGAGCGTCGGGCGGAGGAACTGCTGCACGCGCGCGCATCAGGCATGGACCCCGCTCCCCTCATCTACATCGACGGGGTCCGCATCAACGGGATCAATGACCTGGCGGATCTGGATCTCCCCAGCATCAGCAAGCTCAACCCCGACGACATCGACCGCATCGAGGTGATCAAGGGCCCGGCCGCCGAGAAGCTCTACGGCGAGGAAGGCGCGAACGGCGTCATTCAGATCTTCATGAAGTTGGAGGGGGGCGAGGAGGCTCTCGGCATTCGCATACAGGGTGACGTCCCGCTCGAAGCATCCAGGGCAATGGTCCCTACGAGAAGCAACTGATGCGCCGGGTCGCGGCGGCCGTCCCTCAGTTCGTCCGCCGCGCCTCCGTCCCCCCCTGGTAGACCGCCAGGAAGTCGGTGGACATCGTGCCGTAGCGATCCGCGGCCTCCGCGTCGCCTTCCGCCGCGGCGATCACCGCGAGCTTCGCCGTCATGATGTAGAACTGCAGCGGAATGTTGCGGGTCGACATGTCCGGCAGGATCGGGCGCGTGCGGATATCGCGGTAGGTGTAGACCTCGTCGACGAGCCGGGCGGTCCGCGGATAGTCGAACCAGTCGCCTCCGAGCTCCTCCCGCACCTTTCGGTAGGAAGGCGGCTGCGGCCCCTCCAGATCGCGGGGGTGCAGCCGCACGGCGAGACCCTCGCGCACGCCCCATCCGCTGAGCCCCATACGCGCCATCTCGCCGGTCGCACCCGCGAAATAGACGGGGCGGTCGCCGGCCACCGACCGGATCATCGACAGCGCGATCCGGTGTCCGCGCCGCAGCGTCATTCCGGCGGGATACTGCACAACCACGTCGCCGAGCCGAACGTTGAGTGAATCCGGCAACCTTCCGTCGCCGATCCGCGCAAGCTGATCGTCGGTTATGCCGACCGCCGAGCGGGCCGGCGGCTCCCGGTCGGCGAACGGCAGTCCGTCCACCGCCACGTACGGCCGCTGCCGGTCCGGCGATGTGAGTTCGCGGATCTGCTTCGGGTACCAGTCGGTGAACAGGTACTGCACCACAATGACGGTCACGTCCTGGCGGATCCCCTCGACCTCCTGCAGATACCACAACGGGAAGGTGTCGTTGTCGCCGTTGGTGAACAGAAGCGCATACGGCTCGACGCTGTTCAACAGGTTGTACGCCCAGTCGCGGGCTGCATGGTCGCCCGCCCGGTTGGCCCAGTTCACGTTCAGAACGAACGGGATGGCCGCCACCGCAAGCACGGGCGCAGCCTTGACGGCGCTCCCAGCTCGGCCGGCCAGCCACAGCCAGCACCGCGACAGTCCCAGGCCCGACATCACCCCCCACAGCGCGAATCCGAGGAGGAAGAAGTAGTCGCGCTCCCTGACCTCGTGCAGGTCGGGATTGGTGATCTCCGGCGCAAGCGAGAACCCGTAGCGGAAGTTCAGGTAGAACACGAGGCCGAAGGAGAGCGTGACCATGAGGACGGCCATGTACACGCCGGTGTCGCGGTCCGCTCGCCAGACGACGTAAAACCCCGCCAACCCAAGCGCCAGGAAGAGCAGCGTGAACGGACTCCGGGCCGGGCTCACGGGCTCGTCCGGATCCATCCCTCGCGACCACTGCCAGTCGAAGTACTGGTAGAAGTTGTGGATCTGGTGCCCAACCGGAGACATGCGCGTGGTGACCGGCGGCTTGGCGTACTGCTCGCGCTGCAGCGACGACGCCAGCGCCGGGCACCCCGCATAGCCGTTCGTGTAAATGGCCGCGGCCGCCTCGACGAAACCGTCGCACAGCGGGTCCCCCTCGTTGATGACCGGGCGCTGGGCGGCTCGAACGGGAAGGAAGAAGCTGAACGACAGGCCCACCACCGCCGCCAGCAGACACCGGGAAACGAAGCGCGGACGCACCAGCACGCCCGGCCTCGCGAATACGACGAGCAGGAACACCGCCCCGGCCGGCAGCACCGACATCAGGTGGTTGGTCGACCCCAGCGCCATCAGATAGACCGCGGCGACAAGCATCCGCTTCCCACGGGGATCGCCCGCCGGCAGGTCCCGCCAGCGCAGTACCAGCCAGCTGACCGCCGCAACGATGAGCAACGACACCGTGTACACCTTCTCGTTCGCGTTGCTCTGGCTCCACACGGTGAACACGGTCGCGCCGACCAGAACGGAAACGCCCGCCCCAACCAGCGCCTCCCGGCCCCGCGCACCCACCTGCACCAGCGTCCTGTGCGCGATCAGGAAGAAGAAGTAGAACGCCCCCGCCGACGTTGCCGCCGCCAGCAGGTTGATCCGGACGGCCGGCGACAGCCCGAGCGGCGCCAGCAGCAGCGACCACACACGGGCCAGGACCACGAACAGCGGGTTCCCGGGCGGGTGCGGGATGCCCAGGGTGTAGCCGGTGGCTATGTACTCGCTGGTGTCCCACCACGCCGTAGTCGGAGCGAGCGTCAGGACATACAGCAAGAACACGCCTGCGCTAGCGCACGCGGCGGCCTTCCAGGGAGGTGTCGGTGCGTTGTCTGTCATGGCTCCACTCTCGTCGCGCCGGGGGGATTCTGTCCACGGCCCGCTAGATTGGCAAGGCGGCCGCGAAGTGCCCGCGCGGGTTGCCGTGCCACCTCATTGCCGCGGCGGCCGCGGCACGCGGCGCGGCCGCCTTCCACCATCACCGGAGCCCCACCGTGGCCAATCCCACCTTGGATGCCCTGCGCTACGCCAGGGGTTGGACGCGGTCGGCCTCGGGGGTGCCCTTTCCGGGGGTCGCCACCGAGAGCGTGACGCTCGGGGACGGTGCCGGCACCCTGAGCGCCAACCGATACCGGCCCGCGTCGGGGAGCCGTCCGCGTCCCGGGTGGGTGCTGCTCCACGGCGCCACGCGTCCGGGCCACGAACACACCGCGATCGTGCGGTTCGCGGCCGCGCTGGCCAGCACGGGTGGCGACGTCATCGTCCCCGAAGTCCGCGCCTGGCGCCGGTTGGAACTGGACCCGGCGCCCGCCCTGCACGCGCTCGATGTCGCGACGGAGTACATGTGCGCGGACCCGGATGTCCGCCCCGGGGGAGTGGTGCTCGTCGGGCTGTCCTTCGGCTGCCCGCAGGCGCTGATCGCGGGCGCGGATCTGGCCCCACGGGGGCTGGTGCGGGGCGTTCTCGGATACGGCGGCTACCACGATCTGCTCACCACCGTTCGCTTCGGCCTCACGGGGCAGTTCCGGTGGAAGGGCCGCACCGGGTACCTGCGTCCCGATCCATACGGGCGCTGGGTGGTGGCGGCGAACTACCTCCACCGGATTCCGGGCTACGAGGGCGCGGAGGATGTCTCCCGCGCGCTGGGCCGGCTCGCGGCGATGGCCGGGGACCACGGCTTCATGTCATGGGAGCCGAGCAGCGATCCGTTCAAGGACGAGCTGATCGAGTCAGTGTCCGCGGAGAACCGGGAGCTGTTCCGCCTGTTCGCGCCGCCCGCGGCCCAGGATCCCGAGCCGGGCCGCGCCAGGGAGATGGCATTCCTCCTCACCGAGGCCGCACGCACGACGCATCCGCAACTGGAGCTTGCCGGCGCACTGAATGGTCGCTCTCTGCCCTCCGTCCGCCTCATCCACGGCCGCCAGGACCACCTCATTCCGTTCACCGAGACCCTCGCGCTGGAGCGGTTCCTGCGGCGCCGGGCCGATGTGTCCGCGACCGTGACCGACCTCTTCGCGCATTCCGGGGAGGCGGGGCGCAGTGCCACGCGGATCGTGGAGGCGGGGCGGTTTCTGGCGGCCATCCGGGGCGCGATGGCGCTGCACCGGCGGTAGCGGCGAGTCCGCTCGATCCCAACCACGCGGCTCGAGTCGGCGGGCCTCCTACCCCAGTCCGTAGCGCAGCCCGATGCTGACAACGGGCCAGACGTTGACGAAGATCGACGCGTCGCCCTCGGCCTGCAGCCGTTCGGCCTCCAGGTCGGCGCGGAATCCGGGGGAGCTCATGACCGCGGGATCACCGGTGGCGGTCATGTCGAACCTGGGGGCGACATTCAACACCGCGCCGAGGTCCAGCACGAGACCGAGGCCGCGCGCGGAATTCGATCCGAGTCCGACAAGCAGGTAGGGCGCGGCCGTCCCGGAGATCAGCGTGGTCGTCACGGTGAGGACCTCCGGATAGCGGTAGCCGCCCCCGCCGATGCTGATCGAGGCGCCGCTCTCGTACGTGATCACGTGCACGGGGTCGTTGGTGCGCATCACCATGCCGCCGCCCGCCCGCAGCCGGCTCGACGCGAACGAGAACTCGACGCCCAGCGAGAGCAGCCCGGTCGGCAGCGACAGCTCCGCGGTGCGGTCGCCGGCGAGCCCGAACCTCCCGGTGAGATCGAGATCGAACCCGAGGAGTCCGGCCCCGGCCCGGACGGCGACGCGTTCATCGAGCGCCGTGACGACCTCGGCGCCAAAGCCGAGCGTGCCCGCGCGCACGCCCAGTGAGAGGTTGCCCTGGAGGGCCTGGGCGGGTTGAATCCAGGCGGTCAGCGACAGAGTGATGGCTACTGCCGTGGAAAGACGCCGGGGCGCGTTGGCCCGAAGATCAGCAGTCACTCGCATGCCCCGGGCAGGCCCAGATCGTCATGGAGCACATCGCCATGCTCCATGGCAGACGGCCCAGGTTCCAGAGACGCTGCACAGCGCCGGCCAATCGCAAGCAACTCCTCCACGCGGGCATCCAGGTCGCGCCGACGCGTCTCGCTTGCAAGGCGTTCGCGCAACGCGACCGTGATGGCCCGGGTCATGGTCTCGCCGGTCAACCGGGCCAGTTCACGCGCGAGCAGACACGTCTCGTCATTCTTGATGTTCAGGCCCATGGCCCTCTCCTGGACGGCAAGTAGAACACCCTACCTTCCCACGATCCTCTTCAGCTCGACAATCTCCTCGTTCAGTTCAGTGTGCCGCAAAACTGCGGCCAGATCACCCGCCACGTCGACAAGGATGACGACGTCCGGCGACGTCAGGGTCGCGATCTGGCCGATGCCCGGCTGGAACACGTACCACTCCGTGCCATCCGGTTCTTCAGCACCCTCTCGGGGGATTCCTCCGTAGCGAAGCGCCCACACGAGCCCGTCCGCAGCCGCTACCGGCGGGTGATGCGGACGTGCCAGCGACAAGCGACCGTACGGAGGCAGGTATTCCGGGAATCCCTGGGCCGCGAGCATGTTCTCCACGATGCCCCGGGTCGAACCCATGTCAGCGGAATGGAAGTCCAGCAGGGAGTGGCGTGCGAACTCTGCCTGCGCCTGCGGCAACGGCGTGGGTTCCGGCATCAAAGCGGGACGAAGCGTATCCTGAATAGCCCCGTCACGCCCGTACACGGGGATATCGTATGAGTCGTTCTCCAGGACGGCGAACACGGAGTCGACGACCACCACCTGGCTGACCCGGCCGAAGAAGCGCATCATCTGCCTCATCCCGGTGGTGCCCACGGGTTCGTACCAGACCTCCGGCCCCGCCTTTTCAAGCAGCCGTTGAGCGAACGCGCCCTCGTCGTCGAAGAGCAGAAGCGCAGCCGACGCGCGCGCGACTTCCGGCTCCGTCGGCCAATGCAGATACCATTTCTCGGCCAGCACCGATCCATCCGCGAACACGCCCAGCGCGGAGAACCCTGGCAGATACTCTTCCGGTGGAGAAAGCGCCACCGTACCAAGCAATCGGCCGTCCAGGCTATATTTCAAGACTTCACGTCCAGAGCGATCATACGCAAAGAGATGGTCGCCGACGCGCCGCATCCAGTCGAGGCCGCCGTACTCACCGGGGCCCTCGCCCCTCCCTCCGACTGTTTTTTCGAGGGTGCCCGTCCGGTCGTAGAAGCGAAGCGTGCCCTCGCTCTCCTGCGCGATCACGACGTGGCCGTCCGTAATCGCGATCCCGATGACCTCGAAGAGCGGGTCCGCATCGGTGGCGCCGACGGTCATCAGAGGCACCGGGTCCAGCCGCCAGACGGCGGGATCGTCATGGTCACCTGATCGACCGCCAGCGCCCACGGACCGACCAATGTACACATATAGTGCAATAGAGATTATAAGCGCAAGTCCCAGTGCAGTCAGGAAGGAGCGCTGCCGGGCCCGCTGCATCACACGCTCGCTATACATTATTGTTGAATATTGGATCGTCTATGGGTCGATATACAACAATTCCTCGCGATTTCGACCCCCTGTCAACCTGCCGTGTGAAGCGGTTACGGTGCGTCGGCAGCGGTTCCGCCGCTACCAGCGCAAGGTCCCCTACCTCCCCACGATCCGCCGCAGCTCCACGATCTCCTCGTCGAGATCCGTGCGCCGCAGCACCGCGGCCACGTCACCCGCCACGTCCAGGAGGATGACATCGTCCGGCGAGGAAAGGGTGGCGATCTGGCCCTTGCCGACCTCGAACACGAACCACTCCGGCCCATCGGGCTCGGCGCCTTCCCGCGGGATCCCGCCGTAGCGGAGCGCCCACACCAGCCCGTCGGCAACTGTCACCGGCGGGCGATTCGGAAATCCCAGCGACAGCCAGCCGTAGGAGGGCAGGTACTCCGGCAACCCCATTGCATCCAGCAAACCCTCCACTGCGCCCCGGCGGTCGCCCAGATCCCACGAGTCGAGGAGAGTTTCCCGAATGAACTCCACTTGATCACCCGGTAACGGCGTCGGTTCCGGCACAACTGCTGGGTGCAACGTGTCCCGAACAACTCCGTCACGCCCGTACACCGGGATGTCGTACGAATCGTTTTCCACAACAACGACCAGGGAGTCGATGACCAGGGCTTCCGATGCGCGGCCGAAGAACCGGAACATCTGCCTTCTTCCGGCACGGCCGAAGGGCTCGGACCAGGTCTCCGGGCCGGCCATTTCAAGGAGCCGTCCAACGTAAGCACCCTGCTCGTCGGAGAGAATCAGCGGAAGGGGAATCCGCTGCACGGCAGGTTCCGTCGGCGTGTACAGATCGTAGGCGTAGCTCAGCGCCCACCCGTCCGAGAACACGTCCAACGTCAGGATTCCGGGGTAGTCCTCCGGGCGAGCCAGCGAGATCGAACTCCGCAGACGGCCATCCAGGCCAAACTTCGAAATCCTGTGACCGTTCGAATCGTAGACGAAGAGGTGCTCACCGGCCCGCTTCACCCACTCAAGGTCGCCGAACTCACCGGGACCCTCTCCTCTTCCCCCGGCCACCGTGTCCAGCGCACCGGTTCGCGTGTAGAAGCGCAGAGTCCCCGTGCTTTGCTGGGCAATGACGACGTGACGCTCCGTGATCACGACGCCCGCCACTTCGTATAGCGGGTCCGCCTCCGTGTCGCCGACACTCATCACAGGCACCGGGTCCAGCCGCCATGCCTCCGGCGGGTCCGAGCTGCCGTCCGCGCCCCCGGGGGGGCCGTCACCGCCGCATCCATGCACCGCGATCAGCACGCCGATCGCGAGCCCCGGCAGGGTCCCTCGGTTGATACGAACCTCCGCGCAGCCGATGTTCAGGGGCCCGGATCCCCACTCGTCTTCCCACCCCCAAGATACCAATGACCCAGCACAACCGTTCCCGCGCCTGGCTTCTCGTCGCGTGCCTGACCACCGGTACCTCCTCTCTACACGCCCAGGTCACCACCGACCAACTCGACGGCCTCCGCCCGCGCAACATCGGTCCGGCCGTCATGAGCGGCCGCATCGTCGACCTGGCCGTCGCCGAGGTCGACCCGATCAAGTACTACGTCGCCTCCGCGACCGGCGGCGTCTACAAGACCAGCGACAACGGCATCACCCTCGATCCCGTGTTCGAGAACGAGGGCACGCACTCGGTCGGAGCAATCGCGCTCCACCAGGCGGACACGTCGATCGTATGGGTCGGCACCGGCGAGCGCGCCAACCGGCAGAGTTCGTCGTGGGGCGACGGCGTCTACAAGAGCACGGATGGCGGCGAGACCTGGACGAACATGGGACTGCGCGACAGCAAGCACATCGGGCGCATCGCGCTGCACCCGGACGACACCGACCTCGTTTACGTCGCCGCCATGGGCCACCTGTGGGGCCCGAACGAGGAGCGCGGCCTCTACCGCAGCACCGACGGCGGCGCGACCTGGCAACCCATCCTGCAGGTCGACGAGAACACCGGCGCCGTGGACGTCGCGCTCGACCCCGACCAGCCGAACATCGTCTACGCCGCGACATACCAGCGCCAGCGCCGCCCCTGGGGCTTCCACGGAGGCGGTCCCGGCAGCGCCCTTCACCGCAGCATGGACGGCGGCGACACCTGGGAGCGGCTGACCGGCCCCGGCATCACGCGCGGCCTGCCCGAGGACGTGATCGGCCGCATGGGTATCTCCATCTACCGCAGCGACCCCCGCATCGTCTACGTGAGCGTCGAGCAGGGGTACCGCTACAACGCATCCACCGCCTACACCGAGCGGCGCGCCGGCATCTACCGCTCCGAGGACCGCGGCGACACGTGGGAGCTGATGAGCGACTGGAACCCCCGCCCCATGTACGCCAGCCAGATCACCGTCGACCCGAGCGACGATCAGCGCATCTACATGGTCAACAGCTACTCCTTCTCGGACGACGGGGGCCGCACCTTCACCGTCCCGCCCCAGAGCCTCCACGGCGACGACCGCCTCGTCTGGGTCAACCCCTCGGACTCCCGCCACGTCATGAAGGCCGACGACGGCGGCCTGGGCATCTCCTACGACCGCGGCCTCAACTGGCTCTACATCTCCGACCTGCCGGTCAGCCAGTACTATCGCGTCAGCGTCGACATGGCCCGCCCCTACAACGTCTACGGCGGGCTCCAGGACAACGGCTCGTGGATGGGGCCCAGCGAGACATGGCGCCAGAACGGCATCGTCAACAGCGACTGGACCCGCCTGGGCGGCGGTGACGGGTTCATCAACCTCGCGGACACGACCAACAACACCGTCATCTACACCGAGTCCCAGTACCTCAACCTGTCGCGCTACGACATGCGCACCGGCGAGCGCACGGCCATCCGCCCCGGCGACCCCATCGGACATATCGCAGGACGCCGCAACTGGGAGACCTGGCGCGAGGTCGGCACCTTCGAGGAACAGCGCCTCGGCAACGCGATGGCGCCCGCCAACTGGGACGGCCCGTTCATCATCTCGCCGCACGACGCGTCCACCCTGTACGCGGGCACGAACATCATGTGGAAGACCACGGACCGGGGCGACTCCTGGCAGGCCCTGGGCGACCTCACCACCGGCACCGACCGTCGCTCCGTCCCGATCATGGGACAGATGCCCGACGACTACCTGCCCTCGCTCGACGACGGCATCCCCTACTGGCCCACCATCTCGGCGGTCTCCGAAAGCCCGCTCCGCCGCGGCCTCATCTACGCCGGCACCGACGACGGCCGCCTCCACGTCTCACACGACGGCGGCGAGCGCTGGACCGACCTGTCCGCCCGCGACATCTCCGACTCCGACGGGCCCGCCACCCACGCCGCGCCCGCCGCCCGCATCGACTTCCCCGGCCTCCCCAACGGCGCCTGGGTCAGTGGCATCGAGCCATCCCGCCACGACGAGGCCCGCGTCTACGCCGTCTGGAACAACTACCGCAACGACGACTACGCCAACTACCTCTACCGCTCCGACGACTACGGCCAGAGCTGGGTCTCGATCACCGGCGACCTCCCCGCCGACCGCGTGCTCCGGACCATCCGCGAGGACCTCCGCAACCCCTCCGTCCTCTTCCTCGGCGCCGAAATCGGCGTCTACTACACCATGGACGGCGGCACGCACTGGACCGAGCTCCGCGGCGGCATGCCCACGCTCCCCTTCAACGACCTCGTCATCCATCCACGCGAGAACGACCTCGTGCTGGGGACGCACGGTCGCGGCATCTGGATCCTCGATCAGATCAACGCGCTCCAGGAGCTGTCGGAGGAGGTGGTTGGGAAGAGCGCCCACCTCTTTACCATCGAGCCGGCCGTGCAGATCCGTCGGGCGGGTCGCCAGGCCCACACGGGAGATGTGCACTACCAGGGCGAAAACCCCCCTCTCGGCGCAATCATCGATTACTGGCTCGGGGGCGAGGCCGCCGGGGACGGCGCGGTGGCGGTTGCAATCCAGGATGCGGACGGTGGCCACGTGGCCACGGTGACCGGCACCACGCGGCAGGGCATGAACCGCGTGGTGTGGGACATGCGCCACGACCTCGGCGGCAGCGGCGATGTCGCGCCGGGACCGTTCCAGCGCGGCCCGCTCGTCGTACCGGGAACGTACACGGCGCGGCTGGAGGTCGCGGGACAGGACGGCACGGCGGCCGACCTCGCACAGGAGTTCGTCGTGCGCGAAGACCCCCGCATCGGCGCGTCACCGGGCGTGCGCGCCGCGTGGACCAACACGCTCCTGGAACTGGCCGACGCCTTGACCCGGGCCGCGGACGAACGCGCCCTCATCCAGGACGCGCTCGATGAGGTCGACGACGACGACACCGGCCCCCGCGCCATGAAGCTGCGCGATCTGGCCCGCGAGTTCGGCGAGCTGGCCAGCCGGATCGGCCGGCTGTCAGGCGAGATCGAGGGCGTGGTCGCTCCGCTCACGCAGGACCAGCGGTCACGCCGGGACTACTACATGGAGATGCTTGAGGTGCTGACGGCCGAGGCGGGGGAGGTGGAGTGACGGATCGCCTGTCGTAACCCCCGGAATCGCGCAACAGGGCCAGCTGATCCGATGGCCAGGGTGTGCCCGGCATGAAGCTCACGATCATCGTTCCCGCATTCAACGAGGAAGCGTACCTCGGGCCGACCCTGCGCTCGATCCGCTCCGCCGCGGAGGAGTTGCGCGGGCAGCCCGACATCAGGGTCGACATCATCGTCGTCGACAATGCCAGCGAGGACGGGACCGCGGCACTCGCCCGCGATCTTGGCGCCGAGGTCGTCCACGAACCGGTGCAAGGCATCGCACGTGCCCGCAACGCCGGTGCGCGCCGCGCCTCGGGCGATGTACTCGTCTTCTTCGATGCCGACGTGATTGTGCCCCGCACCCTCCTCGTCGCGATTTGCCAGGCGATGCGGGACCGGGCATGCATCGGCGGCGGCGTGGATGTGGACTATCGGCCGCAGCTCCTCTCCGTCCGGCTCTACCTTCGTGCCTGGCGGCTCCTCGCCCGCCTCACCGGGATGGTGCAAGGCGCGGCGCAGTTCTGTCGCAAGGACACGTTCGAACAGGTCGGTGGCTACGACGAGAGCGTGTGGATCGGCGAGGACGTCGACTTCTTCTGGAGCCTCCGGAAACTGGCTCGACGAAGCCGTCGCAGCGTCTGCTTCCTGCTAGAACCGCGCGTGAGGCCCTCCTGTCGGCGATTCGACAAATGGCCCGTGTGGAAGACCCTGGTCTGGACCAATCCCGTCTTCATCGGTTTGTTCCGCCGCTGGAAGCCCGTCTGGAAGGGTTGGCACTCGAACGCGGTGAGATAAGATTCGCGCACTTGCGGAGGGGGCTCGGCGAACCGGTCGGCCGAAGAATCAGGCCCTGGTCTCCAGCAACCCCAACACATCCCCCTTCCCCACCATCTCCTCGTCGCCCTCCAGGAAAGGACGCACATCGGCAACGACCGTCTCCCACGACAGTCCCTTCACTCGCTTCGCCACAACTCCGGGCCAGGTGCACGCATCGAGCGGCACGGCTTCCGCATCGCCTTGCCTGATCGCCGCGTTCAGCAGCTCCAGATTCGGCGACGGCCACGTCGGATCGCTCAGATACCAGGCGAGGTCATAGATGTCCCTGCCCTTGGTCCACGACCGGCACATGACCGCGTGCAGCTTGCCCGCCAGAAGTGACGCGCGGTCGTGATGGTGGAGCCTCAGCGACACGTGCCTTCGGACCAGTCGTGTGTCGGTGACGGCACCCGCGGGCGGATGGGTGTCCACGTCGACTTTGACCCCCAGCGTCTCGTCCCGGTGGGGCGACAGCCCGGTTTCGTAGAGCGCCCCGCGCACCCGGATCCAGCCGGTATGGACATTCCCGCGGTCACGCACCGACGCTTCGGCCTCGTAGCCCTCCCTACGGAACTGCCGCACGATCGCCCGCATCCAGCCACGCAGGTCGTAGAGCTCGCGCGGCCCCTCCAGCGCGAAATCGAGGTCCTCGGAGTATCTGCGCAGGCCATACAGGAAGCGGAGGGCGGTGCCACCCTGGAACGCGAGCGGCGACATCGCCCCGGCGCGCTGCAGGCCCTCGAGAATCCGGGCCTGGATGTACTCCCGGAGCACGTTGCGGCCGACCAGGGGATCCAGGCCGCGCACCAGGGAGCGCAGATGGTCCTTCATAGCGGCTGGTAGGCCAGGGCCGGATCGTTTGCCCCGCGTTCCAGATGAGCGGCGGCGCGCTTCAGCTTCGGACGTCCCGCCGCGCCCGCGAGCTCTACCAGACACCGCACCGAGAGGGCCTCCAGGTTCAGCCGCAGCCCGTCGATCCACGCAGGATCATCGCCGCCGGGCTGAAGGTGGATCAGGTCGAGAAGAGCTTTCTCCGGCGAAGCCACGAACGCGCTTTGGCCACCGCCCAGGGCGACCAGCCGATACCCGCCTCGCAGCAGCGGCTTGAGATACCGAAAGGAGAACCGCCCCAGCGGCGTCTCTCGAATCCGGGGACGCCCCGGTCCACAGCTGGTCACCTCGGCCACGAACTCCGGAATGGCATTGGCGTACGCCAGCGCCGAAAGCCCGCTCACGTAGGATCCGGGCGCCAGGCGGTTGGCGACGAGAAAGGGATGAGGGATGACCTTGCGGTACGGCGGCGCCAGCGAATACAGACCGCGACGCACCCGAAACAGCTTTCCCGACGCGGACCAACGGCTCAACTGTGCGGGAAGGCCCGGCTCATGGCTACGACCCGCCATCAGCAACCCTGTCTCGAAGACGGGCTCGTCTTCAACCGTCTCGAGGAGTTCAGAGAATGTCATTCGTTTAACATAGTGAAATTAGCAAATAACTACAATAGAATGATTCACACCACCTGCAGTCCGGTCCAAGATCCGGTTGCCAACGTGGAATCCGTCCCATCCAGCCATGGAGGTGCCCACCATCCGGACCCACGTTCGGTGGCTTGCGACGCAACCACGGTTCGAATACCTGTTGTTGGAGGAGCGGCGTGGAGGCACGGGGGATCTGCCCGAGAACAATCTGGTCACCGAACTGGTCAAGCAGGGCATCGAGCAGGGCATCGTGCGGGCTATCGAGCAGCAGTGGCGGCTGCTGCACAGGCTCGTCGAGCGCAAGTTCGGTGTCGAGGCGGCTCGAAAACTGGCGGAGGCTTCGGCGCGGCAATCGCACCTTGAAGAGATTCGGTAGGCGACGCGTCCTGAAGCCCAGCCGCCAGCCGGTTCGCGATCAGGCTCACGTGCTTGCAACACGATCACATGATGTGTATGATTCATGTGATTGTTCATGATTAACACACACTACGGAGACAGTCCATTGCCGCGAATCCATCTGGTCGTCTCCGAACCCGACCGCACCCGCTACGCCGCCGCCGCCCACCGCGAGGGCCTGACCCTGAGCGCGTGGCTGCGCGCAGCCGCCGCCGACCGTCTTGACCGTCGTGCAGGCAGTGAACCGTTTCGCACGAAAGATGACGTGTGGCGATTCTTCGCCGACCGCGACGCCGAGGCGGGATGCGGCACCGAGCCGGACTGGGAGCAGCATCTCGCGGTCATGCGCGCGTCCCGCAGGCGGGGTGAATCCGGGACCTGACGTTGCGAGCCATGGTCTTCGTCGACACCAATGTCCTGATGTACGCGGTCGGAAGGGAGCATCCGCTCCGCCAGCCGGCCCGTCGCTTCTTCGCCGACGCGGCGACGAATCAACAGCCGCTCGCCACGTCGTCGGAAGTCCTGCAGGAGCTGGTCCACGCGTACCTGCCCGTAGACCGCGCACGGGCGCTCGCCGCTGCGCTGCAAATCGTCGAACGGACCCGGATGGAGGTGTGGCCACTGGAGCGCGAAGACGTGATCCTCGGCATCGAGCTCGCCGCGCGGCACCCGACGCTAGAAGCTCGCGACCTGTGTCACCTCGCCAGCTGTCAGCGCCGCGGTGTCACGCGCATCCAGACGTTCGACCGAGGGTTGAAGGCCTACGGCTCTTCCGGCTGACTGCCTGCCCAGGCCCTCCACGCCTCTACATCGGTCCCGAAGTCCTCGCCGCTCACCGCTCGCAGGAACGCGATGGCCGGCTCCCGAGTCCGTTCGTGCTCGGCACCGGCGTGCGCAAGAAGCAGGTCGGGGGTCTCTCGGACCAACTGTCGTCCGAACTCGGGCGCGATGTCCGTGGCGACCAGAACTTCCAGCATGTCCCCGGTCGCGAACGGATTGGTTCCGTCGAAGAGCGCCAGCAGGTGGCTACGAGCCGCCGACCAGTCGACGGGCTCCAGCGTACCCGTCTCCAGCCCCCTGACCACGTTGCTGGCCATCCTGACGACGCGCGGCTCGGGATCGGTCAGCGAACCCGCCAGCGCGTGCCATGACGTGTCGTCCTCGAGGAAGTTGCCCAGCACCAGAGTGGCGACCGCCCGCGACGCCGCGGACGAATCCCGGGCGAGCACTTCCTGGGCGAGACGGCGATCCTCCTCGGCCGTCGCGTTGTCGACGAGCTCCCGAATCTGCCTGAGGGTCTCGCGGTCGACTCCCATCCTTCCGAAGAGCAACCGTGTCATGATCCTGTCGAAGAATCCGCGGCGCGAGCGGATCGTCCGCGCTGCCTCGTCCAGCGAGCGCAGGTTGCGGCTGTCTGTGGCAAGCACCCTCAGTGCCTCCCAGGTCTCGGGCAGCGCGACCGTCTCGGCGCCGACCGCCCGGTACCGTACCCGTGCACTGTCCTCCACCCCGACCACGACCGTGTAGGAGTCGCCCGGTGTCCGATAGACGAACGCGGCCGCCTCGGCGAACCCGAGTTCCTGCTTCATGACGACGGCGCAGGCGTGGAAGGGCTGGTCGGGAGCCACGTCCTGGATGGCGTCGAACAGCTCACCGGCACTCCACTGGTCCAACCCGATGAATTCGACGGGGCCGTCGGGGCCGGGGAGAACCTGGCCGGTGGCCGGGAGCGTGGCAGCCGCGAGCAGCGTGGCCAGCGTGGCGAGGGTGCGAAGTGAGTTGGCCTTCATGGGGCTCGCTTGGCGGTGCAGGTAGGTCATTTGTCGTCTTTCCTGGTCATGTCGTCTCGCTTCGGTGGCGACTCCACCCTCACCGGCAACACCACGCGCGACGCCCGCTCTCCATCGTGAAACACCGTCTGCTCAGCGACCCGCCACTCCGTCTCCCAGGCCGGATCCCCGTCCGTGTTCAGGTGCCGGAATAGCGGAAACGCCGCACTCGTGATCTGGACCCGGACCCGGTGTCCAGGCAGGAACGCCTGGCTCGTCGGCGGCAGATCGAACTCCAGCTTCCAGATCCGGTGGCCCTCCGCCGTCCGGCCCACCGGGTCGATCCCCCGCGTTCCAAACGCATTCGCATAGGAGTACCAGACCGGGTACGCGCTCCCGTCCGGGTGCACGTCCACCAGCCGCACGATGAACTCGGTCTCGGGCGCCGATGACGCCACAAAAAGCGTCGCCGACACCGGGCCGGTGATCTCGACCTCCCGTTCCAGGGGCGCAGTGGTGTAGGTCAGCACGTCGTCCCGCGCTTCGAGCCACCCGACGTCGACCGGGCCATCCCCCGCCATCTCCGCATTCTCCCCGCCGGTGATCGCCGGCGTCGGATCGCCGGGATCGTACTCGTACCGGTCCGGCGGCTCGTCCCCAGGCGGCTCGCGGCTGAGCACCCCGTCGCCCCGATTCGTGTTCGCATCCCCGCCCGAGTGCAGGTAGAACGGCACAAACTCGGTCCCAGGCAGCGGCCACTCCCACGCCTCGCGCCACTCGTTGCGCCCCATCACGAACAGCTGCAGCGGTGCCTCGCGATCCACCCCGTTGTCCACGCCCTTCAGCCAGCGATCGAACCAGCGCAGGTGGACGGCCCGCAGATCCAGCACCGACGCCTCGCCGAAGTCCAGCGCCCCGATCGTCGACGACCCCGAATACGCATGCGGCCACGGCCCGATCAGCAGGTGCTGCTGCCCCCGCGCCAGCCCGCTCTCGCTGTGCCGCACCACCTGCTCGCGGTTATGGAACGCGTGGTCGGTCGAAGCGTCGAACCAGCCCGTCCGCTGCAGCATCGGCACATCGACGGCGCGGTACAGCTCGCGATGGTCCGGCCAGCCGATAATCGGCTCCGTCCACTGGTTCCGCGCGGCCGACTCCAGGTACTCCTCCCAGAGCCCGATCTCGTTGCGGATCAGCTTCTCCCAGATCGGAATCTCGCGCCCCATCCGCGCGGGCAGCTCGGCCAGCGGCAGATGTCGGAACAGCTCGGTCCAGTCGTACGCGCTCCCGTTCTGGTTCACTCGCCCGTCGGTGGTGACCAGCCACGAGAGCTCCGAAGGCGCACTGTTGCCCCGCCCGTAGACGGCCAGCCGCCGCCAGGCCTCCGGCGTCCGCCCCAGCGTGACCGGCGTCACCTCGGGGATCAGCGCCTTCAAATGCGGATTCCCCGCCGGCGCGACCATCATCTGAACCAGGCCGCCGTACGAAGCGCCGACCATCCCGACATCCCCGCTGGACCACGCCTGCGTCCCGACCCAGGTGATCGTGTCGTCGGTGTCGTCCCGCTCGCTCCGCCGCCCGTACCACTCCCCGTCCGAATCGTACTTGCCGCGCGTGTCCTGCACCGCGAAAACGTATCCCCGCGTCGCGTAGAAGCGCCCCTGCTCCGCGAACCCCGGCGTCTCGCTCCCGTACGGCGTGCGCACCAGCACGACCGGAAACCGGCCTTCCGCGTCGGGCAGGTAGAGGTCGGTCGCCAGGCGCACCCCGTCGCGCATGGGGACGGGCACGTTCATGGCCCACCTGACGTCGTATGCGGGGGAAGAGGGCGACGCGGTCTCCCGCGGCGCGCCCGCCGCCCCCGACTGGGATGCAATCGGCCCGGGGATGAAGAGAAGGCCACCGAGCAGCGCGGCCCCGAATACCGCGCGGACCGCGGGGCGCACACGGCCGCCGCGCCCCGTCGCGCGCAGCCCCGCCGGAGTGGGCGCAGTGCGCGCACATCGCCCGGTCACCCCGCGCCGTCCCCCCAGACACGGCGCAGCACGCGCACCATGTTGCCCCCGAGGACTCTCGCCCGTTCACCCACGCCATATCCACGCGAGATGAGACCTTCACGCAGCCGCGAAAGGTCCTCGAACCCTGAAAACCCCTCCGGAAAACGGTAGGGAGGAATGGGAACCGGGTCCGAGGGAAACCGCTTCCGGGGCAGATCGGTGAAGTCCAGACCGAGCGCCGCATGGTCCATCCCGGCCGTATCCACGATGTGATCCAGGTGGTTCAGCACGTCGTCCAGCGTCGGCCTCGCGTCGGCGGAGAGGTACGCCGGGAACGCGCTCACGCCGACCACGCCGCCCAGCTCGGCGCAGGCGCGCAAATGCTCGTCGCTCAGGTTCATCGGGTGATCGTGGACCGCCCGCGCGTTGGAATGGCTGAAGATGACCGGGTGCTCGCTCGTCGCCATCGCTTCGAGGCTGGAGCGGGGACCCATCCCGGACAGGTCGATGACGATGCGCTCGCGGTTCATCGCGCGGACGGCCAGCCAGCCCGTAGCGGTCAGGCCCTGGTCGGAACGCTCGAATGCCCCGTCTCCGTACGGCATCTTCCAGAGGTGGGTCGGCGCGATGATACCGGCGCCCGACGCGCGGTAGGCGGCGAAGAGCGCGAGATCGGCCTCGACCATCTTGGCACCCTGGAACCAGGGGATCAGGCCCACCCGGTCCGTCGCCACCGCCGCAGCCAGCCCGTCGAGATCGAGCACCGCGACCACTTCGTCGTTGAGCGCGCGGACCGCCTCGTGGAACCGCCGCAGGTTCTCGGACACCGCGGGCTCGTGCTCACCGACCACGACCGGCACCATGAAGGCGTTGACCCCCGCCGCCTTCGCGGCCCGCACCTGCGTGCGGACGTGCGCCAGCTCGTGGTCCCACGACGCCACGCGGGCCGGGATCCCCGCCCTCCGCTCGGCCGCCAGCCGCATGCGCTCGGCCTGGATTCCGCGGATCGGCGAGGCGATGGGCACGGGGCCGACCACGACGGCCTGGTCGAGGATCTGCGCAAGCCGATCCTGCTCGCCTGGGGCGGCGACCGGTCCTCGGCCCGCGTCACGGCCGTTGTCACCGTCGCCCCCTGAGCACCCGAGTGCCGCGAGTGCCAGCGGAGCCGTCGCGGCACCCGCCACGAAGTCCCGACGGGCGATCTTGCGGCCGCTCATTCCCCCCACACCTCCTCCCACACCCGCAGCCAGTTGGCGCCAATGATCTTCTCGATGTCGTCGGGCGAATACCCTCGTTCCATCAGCCCCGCCGTGATCAGCGGAACCCCCGTGAAGTCGTCCAGGCCTTCGACGTAGATCCAGTCCTCGTAGCGCTGAGGATAGGCCTCGGGCGGCAGTGTGACGGGGTTCACCGGACCCCTGTCGTTGCGGCCGATGATCTGGTCCAGCCCCAAGCCAACGTGCTCGACGCCAACGACGTCGATCATGTGATCGAACTGGCGCAGGAAGTCCTCGAGCGTCGCCTGCCCCTCGGCCACGACGAAGAAGTTGAACGCGGCGATCCCGATCACGCCGCCGGTGTCCGCGATCGCCCTCATCAGTCCGTCGGTCATGGCGCGCGGGTTGTCGCGGAGGGCGAGGGGGTTCGTGTGACTGCAGACGACCGGACCCTCGGCGACCTGGAGCACGTCGTAGGACGTGGCCTCGCTGCAATGGCCGCCGATGTCCACGACGATCCGCAGATCCTGAAGCGCCTCGACCACCTGGATGCCGTAGAGGCTCAGCGGGCCCGGGTTGGGGTCGACGCAGCCGGAACCGATGTAGTTGCCGACGTTGTAGACGAGCCCCGAGCTGCGCAGCCCGATGCGGTGGTACCCGGCCAGCTGCGACAGATCCTCGTCCACGTCGACCCACTGCCAGCAGTAGCCGACCGCCACCTTTCCGGCCGCGCGGGCCGCACGGATGCCGGCGACCGTGGTGACGGGGGTGAGGTCGTCCGCGTGATCGAGCATGAACTGGTGGAAGGGCGACGACAGCGACAGATCCGGCAGCGTGGACATGTTCATGTGCACGCCACCGGCCTTGAGGGTGCGGACGACTTCTTCGTTGAGCAGGGAGGCGTCGAGGCCGTTGACGACGAGGATGTCGTCCTGGAGCGCTCGCGCTTCGGCGAGGAGGGCGGGGTCGAAGGGGTGGCTCATCGGGGCAGGTCGCCTGTGGGCATCAGGCAGCCTCGAATCTGTCCACCTCTATTTCATCGGCGCGGTCGAGGGCACGCTCCAGATCGTACGCCATCTGCATCCCAAGCCAGGTCTCCGGTGTCGAACCGAACGCTTTCGAGAGTCGAATCGCCATCTCTACCGAAACCCCGGTGTGACCGTTGAGCAGTTCCGACAGGGCCTGACGGGTCACCCCGAGGCCTGCGGCGGCCCTCGTCACCGACAGTCCCAAAGGCTCAAGACACTGGCGCCTAACGATCCCGCCCGGGTGCGGGGGATTCTTCATGGCCACGGTCCTCTCCCTTCAGTGATATTCCACATAGTCGACATCGGTCGCGTGTCCGTCCTCAAATCGAAATGTTACTCGCCAGTGCCCCGAGATCCAAACGGAGTAGTGACCCTTTGACCGCCCCCTCAGGCGATGAAGACGCAGGCCCGGCAGGTCCAGCCCCTCCGGCCCTCGACTACGATCGAGAATCGCGAGAACATCCCGTAGCTTCCGGACGTGATCCGGTGCGACGCGGCGTACCGTTCGTCCTTCATACAGGGCCTTGAGCCCACGATGCCTGAACGAGACGATCACATTCATTGGAAGTCTACCAACCCGGCCCGTCGCCTGTCAATTGACGGTTGGCTTTACCGGCCGACGCGGTGCGTTACCTACAGCCCCACCACCCGCCCCACCCCCTCCTCTTCCGCCCGGCGCAGCACCTCGGCCCCGATGGCCACGTCCTGCACCGCCGTGCCCACCGACTTGAAGAAAGTCAGTTCGTGGCCGACACTGCCCTCGGGGGCGTCGCCGTTGACGATTTCGCCCAGATCGGCGTCGATCACGTCGGCGGTCACCAGTCCCTCCTCGATCGGGATGATCAGGTCTCCCGCCTCCTCGAGCGCGGCCTCCCGCTCCTCCACCACGACCCGTGCCCGCGTCACCACCTCGTCGCCGACCTCGCGCGTGTGCGGCTGGAAGCTGCCGCTCCCGCTCACGTGCGTGCCGGCGGGAAGTCCTGTGCCGTCGAACACGGGTGTGCCCGCCGTGGTCACGGCCACGATGATGTCGGCGCCGTCCACGGCCTCGGCGGGATCGGTGACCGCTCGCCCCTCGACCCCCTCCAGCGAGGCCGCCAGCCGCCGCGCCGAATCCCCGCCCTTCGACACCACGCGCACCTCCTCGATCGGCCGCACCGCGCGGATTGCCTCGATCTGCCAGGGCGCCTGTGCCCCCGCGCCAAAGATCGTCAGCACCCGGCAGTCGGGGCGGCTCAGCAGCCTCGCCGCGAGCCCGGCCGCAGCCGCCGTCCGGATCGCCGTCAGTTCGCCGGCGTCCATGATCGCGGCGGGAAGTCCGGTCTCATCGTCGATCATGAGGATCACGCCGTTGATCGTCGCCAGCCCCTTGTCGCGGTTCGCGGGGAAGAGCGACGCGATCTTGGCGCCCCGGCCGCCGGTCGCCCCCAGACGCGCGGGCATGAAGAGCGAGAATCCGTCGCCCGACGACAGGACCACCCGGACCGGCATCTCCACCTGGCCCGCCGACAGCTGCGCGAAGCCGCGGGCCATCGCCTCGATGGCGTCGTGCATGGTGATCAGCGAGAGGATTTCGGCTCGGGAGATCACGCGGAAGTTCATGGAAGCCTCCTCGGCAACCGTGCGAGGAACACCTGCTGCAGCCCCGCGTCGTCCTCGCGCACCCCGACGACCGTGTCGCCCCGGATGTCGAACACGTCCGCGCGCGCACCCAGGTCAAGTTCGCCGAGGTAGTCCCCGTCGAGCGAGAAGACGTCCCAGATCCGGTCCCCGAATCCGGCGGCCTTGAACGTGTAGATCACGCGCAGATCCATGGCCTCGACGGGCCGGACGCGCTGCACCAGCACGAGATCGCCGGCCACCTCGATGTCGGCCATGGCGGGCAACTGCTCCGGGAGACGCAGTTGAGCGCGGAACGCGTCCGGCATGCTGGCGGCGTCGGTCCCCATCCCGGACGCCACGATCCCGAGGACCGCTTCCTGTTCTTCCGGTGTGAGGCGCGCGGCCACGTGGTCCCAGGAGACCGTTCTGACCACCTCCCCACCCCGATGCACGGCAAACTGCGGCGTGAACATCCACCCCGACACGACCAGATCCGGTTTGTCGAACGACCAGACCAGGTGATCCTGCCACAGCGGCTGCTGTCCGTCCGAGGCTTCCAGGCTCGCGGCGCGCGCAGCAACCGCGAGTGTGTCTGCCAGGGCTCCTTTCGCTCCAACGAGCGAGTAGTGCGCCACTACTTCCGCCCCGGGCGTCGACACCCGCACCACCGGCTGCAAGTCGTCCGTCGTGCGCCATTCCGGGATGTAGAGCTGCTGGATGTCGAAACGGGCCGTACGTACCACTTCACCGTCCAGCGAGAACACGTTCAGGGCCTGGGTCATGATGTCCGGAAGCAGAAACTCGCGCGGCGCCACGGCGACCAACGCGAGGGCGGCCTCGCCGCTGATTTCGCCCGGCCCCTCCCCCCGTCGCCCGATCCGGCGTACAAACGATCCATCCGGCGCAAAGGTCCGCACCTCGCCGGCCAGCCCGTCCAGCACCGCGATCGTGCCATCGGACATGACATCGATACCGGCGACACTCCCAAACGTGTACTCGGGCGCCCCGCCCTCCTGGCCGATCGCGAGAAGATGTTCGACGGTGAACGCCGGGCGCTCGTAGTCCCCCAAACCACCATGCCGAACCGCTTCGACTCCCGCCTCCACCTTCCGTTGCGGCGTGCCGCCGTCGTCGCTCCCCGAGTCGCAGCCGCCGACAACACCCGCTGCCAGAAGCACCGCCGCCAGGCACCCGCAACGGGCCACCAGGCGCGTCTCTCTACCCACTCAGGTACCGCTCCGCCAGCACCCCCCGGTGGTGCCGCGAGTGGCCGGCGATGATCCACGCCAGGCTTCGCACCGTGAACTCGTAGCCACTGGCGACGCCGCGCCGGTCCCATGCCTCGTCCTCGAAGCTCCTCAGCAGAAGCAGGGTCGAGGTCCGCACGGCCGAAAACTCCTCGGCCAGATCGGCGAGCGTGCGCCTGTCGGCCTCCGAGGCCTCTGCGTAGGCGTTTTCATCGAATGAGGGAAAGTGCGACCGGTCCCCTCGAGCGAACGCCATCGTGCGCACGCCGAACATCCGCTCGGCGTCGATGACATGGCCGACAACCTCGCGCACCGACCACTTGCCGTCCGCATAGCGGTAGCCCTCCCGGTCCGGCGGCACGGTCGCGAGCAGTGCGCGCCAGGCCTGGCCGTCACCCTCCAGGCCGGTGAGCAGCGGTTCCTCGACGGCCGCGATGTACGGCCCGTAGAAGTCGGCGTATTCGTCCTTCCCGGGCCTTCCGGGCGAGTCGGGCATCTCCATCTGCTCCTGTTTGCGGGTCAGCATGCCGGAAGGTAGCGCTTTGCCAGCCCTCCAAACGAACGAACCTCGTCCTCCACCCAGCTTTGGCCGTGCCCCAGCTCCGCCGCCATCACCCGGGCCACTTCGGGAGCGGCGGCCACCGCCGCCCTCGCATTGAGAAACAGCGTGCGCGTCCGCCGCGCGAGCACGTCCTCGACGCGCACCGCCATCTCGTGGCGGGCGGCCCACGCAGCCTGGCTCAGCCGGTACGGCAGGCCGGGATGCATCAGTGCGGCCAGACTCTCGTCCGCGGCCTCCATTGCGCTAACGGCACCCGCCTCCGATCCGTACACCTTCCACGGGGCGCGCACGGCCTTCCGCCGACTGTACCCGTGCACGCGAAGGCGCGCCGTCACCGATGGCGCGGGTGACAGGCCCGCCACCTCCGCCGCAACATCGACCGTGTCCTGTCCGACCTTCCTGCACGTCGTCCACTTGCCGCCGACGACGGTCACGAGTCCCCTCCTGGAAACGCTCACCGCATGGTCACGGGACAGCGTGGCCGTGTCACCCGCCCCCGCGTCCACGGCCGCCAGCGAACGCAGTCCCGCCCAGGCGGAGAGGATGTCGGACCGGGCCAGCGGCCGCGTCAGGTACCGGCTGGCGTGGTCGATCAGGTAGTCGAGTTCGGCGGTGGTCGGCACCGGCTCGTTCACCGGCTCGGCCACGGGCACGTCGGTCGTCCCGATCAGCACGTGACCGTGCCAGGGGATTGCAAAGAGCACCCTGCCGTCGTCCGTCGACGGGACCAGCACGGCGGTATCGCCGGGGAGGAACGCGCTACTCACGACAATGTGCGCGCCCCGGCTGAGGACGACCCCGGACCCGTCGCGCGCGGCGTCCAGCCCGCGCACGGCATCGGCGGAGGGCCCCGTGGCGTTGATCACGACCGCGCCCAGTGCAACCCACTCGTCACCGCCGATCCGGTCACGCAGGTGCACCCCCTTGATCCTCCCCCGGGATGCCCGGAGCGCAGCCGCTTCCGCGTAGTTGACCACCACGGCGCCGAAGTTGGCCGCGGTGCGAAGCAGCGTCCAGCCGAGCCGGGCATCGTCGAACTGACCGTCGTGGTAAAGCACACCGCCCCGCAAGCTGGTTCCCTCGAGGGTCGACACGCGTCTGCGGCACTCGCGCCTGCCGACGACCCTCGAACCCCCGAGGCCCCGGCGGCCTGCGAGCGCATCGTAGACCATCAGCCCAACGCCGTAGTACGGGCGTTCCCACCACCGGTACGCGGGTACTACGAGCGGGAGGCTGTCCACCAGATGGGGCGCATTCCGCCACAGCCGGTGGCGTTCCCGGAGTGCGCCGTAGACCATCTGCACCCGGCCCTGGCGGAGGTAGCGGACGCCGCCGTGTATCAGCTTGGTGCTGCGGCTGGAGGTGCCGCCGGTGAAGTCCCCGCGTTCCACCAGCAGGGTGCGGTACCCGCGGCCGGCGGCATCGAGGGCCGTCGCGATCCCGGTGCAGCCGCCCCCGACGACGATCACGTCCCACGGGCGCATCTGCATGGCTCTTTCCAGCATGCGGTCCCGAGACATGAAGCCGCTCTCGGTGCGCACGCGAGGTCTCGCCAGAGGCCTCCGTCGCGAACCTCCGCGGGACAGACCCCGGCCGGTCCTGCGACCGTCGGCTGTTGAACCAGGCTTGCTTCCGGGCGCGGACATCGACCGTTCCACGTCAGTCCGCCGCGACCCGCCCTACAAACGCCCGGACCCGGTCGTGGCTCTTGAGCACGACCACCATCCCAGGCGCCTCGCGCGCGACCCGCTCCGGGATCGACCCGAAGAGGATGCGGCTCGAAAAGCTGTCCCCCGACGCCCCGATCATGACTGCATCGTAGTCGGGGGCCGCGGCCACGATCGACTCGGCTACACCGGTCCCGGAGACGACCCGGGTGCTGACCACCGCATCCTCGGGCAACTCGGCGCGCTCCTCGCCAAGCCTTTCCTCCTCTTCGGCCTGGCGTCCCTCCGGCGCGTTCGCCAGCACGACCGACGCAAGCGTCAGCTCACCGCCGTTCGCGTCCGTCATGCCGAGCGCGTATCCCTTCGCCTTGTGTGCGTGGATTCCTCCGGCGCTGGGCAGCAGGATGCGGCGCGGCACCGCGGGCTCGCCACCGAACTTGACCAGCATGATGTCCGACCGGGCGAGCCGGACGACATCGTCGGTGACCTCGCCGAGGATCTTGCGTGCGGTCGTGGTGAAGCCCTTCCACCCAAGCACGATCAGGTGCGACCGGTCCTCGCGCGCCGACTCGAGGATGGCGCGGCCCACGTTCCGTCCCACCCGCACCTCCGTCGTGATCGGCACGCCGATGTCCCCCTCCAGCGCCTGAAGGCTCTCGAGCATCCGCTCCTCACCCCTGATCGATGCCCGCGCAAGTTCCGCCGGCAGCTGGTCCGGCACCTGAACCACCCTGAGCAGGATGATCGCGCCGCCGCGGCGCCTGGCAATCGTCGCAGCCAGGCGCAGGAGCGGTTCCGCGGTACGGGGGTTGTGCACGGGCACCAGGATCCGGAAGCCGGCCGTGCGCGGCGAGGCTCGCAACGCCACCACCTTCGAGCCGGGACCGGCGGGATCGGGCACGTCGAAGCGGGTGCCGCGCCACGCCGCGTAGGCGAACAGCCCGAGTGCGAGCGCCAGAATCGCGAGCACGACCGGCTGGATGTGTCCCTGCACCGGGATCTGCAGGATCAGGTAGATGTTGGCCGCGATTCCGAGCGCTGGGAGGAGCGGCACCAGCGGGACCCGGAACGGCCTTTCCATGTCGGGGAAGCGCCGCCGGTGCACGATCAGCGCCGCGTTCACGAAGCAAAGCGCGAGGAGCAGGACGAGGTTGGCGAAGTGGGCCAGTGATTCCAGCGGCAGAAGCAATGCGAAGATGCCGATTGCGCCGCCCACGGCCACCAGTGCGTAGATCGGGGTTTGCGAGCGCGCGTTGATCCGGCCGAAGACACCGGGAAGGTGCCGCAGATGGCTCATGGAAAGCGCCACGCGCGAACCCGCCAGGATCGACGCATTCGAGGCGGAGATCATCGAGAAGAGCGCGCCGCCCACGATCACCATGCCGCCGATCGGTCCCAGGAAGGCCCTCGCGGCGACGCCCATGGCCGCTTCCGTGTACTCGGTCAGGTCCGCGATCACAACGACCAGTACGACCAGCGCGTAGAGCACCGTCACCACGATCATCGAGATGAAGATGGCGCGCGGGATCGTCTTCGTCGGATTGATGACCTCGCCCGCGGAAGCCGCGATGGCCGAAAACCCGAAGAAGGTGATGAAGACGAGCGCCGCCGTGGACGCGATGAGCGGGATGTCGCCGATGAAGCGATCCGCGATCACGCCCATGTCGAGCCCGCCCAGTCCCCCCGCGATGAACCAGACCAGCAGCACGATCTTGGCTGCCGTTACCACGATCTGGAAGGTGCCGCTCTCCTTGGTGCCCTTGACGTTGAGCGCCGTGAGGGCGGCCAGGAAGATGATCCCGGGCAGCGCCGAGATCGCGAAGTGCCAGATGAATTCGTTGAAGTAGCTGGACAGGCTGGCGATGTAGAACGCGCACGACGAGGTGTAGCCCAGCAGAAGGCACCAGCCGACCAGGTACGCGAGCAGCGGCGGGAAGGTCTTGCGCGCGTAGAGGTAGCCTTCGCCCGAGAAGGGGTAGATGGAGGTGAACTCGCAGTACGTCAGCGCCGTGAAAGCCGCGACGAGCGCGGCCAGGAGGAAGGAGACGATCGCCGCGCTGCCGACGTATCCCACGGCCAGCCCCGAAAGCGTGAAGATCCCCGCAGCGATCATGGTGCCCGTCCCGATGGCGAGCGCCGAGACGAGTCCCAGGTCGCGGCTCAGTCCCGCGACGACCTTGGGGCGGTGCTCGTTCTTCGGCCCGGTAGAGCTGTCGCCTGCGGGCGCGGCCTCGCGTTGTCCCTCAGACTTCACAGGTAGGCCTGTCGCGCCGCGTCAGGGCTGTGCGGCCGCGCCGGCCTCCAGCAGCTCCCGCACGTCCTCCTGCACATCCTCCTCCATCGGCCGGAAGGGGCCCATCCATCTCCGCACGACCGTGCCCTCGCCGTCCACGAGGAACGTCCCCGGCAATCCCAGAAGGGAATAGGAGTCGACGATCTCCCAGGAGGGATCGTGATAAATGGGGAAGTCGACCCCGATTTCGGCGATGAACGCCTCGATCATGGCGAGCGCGCCCCGGTCGTCCACGCTCACGCCCACCACCTGAAACCCCTGACCGGCGTACGTATCGTGCAGTTCCTGCAGCTCGGGCATCTCCTCGCGGCACGGGGCGCACCAGGTCGCCCAGATGTTGAGCATGAACGGATCGCCGGTGAGGTCCTCAATGCCCACTTCGGTTCCGTCCAGCGTGGTCGCCGCGAAGGCGGGCGCTGGATCCCCGACCTCCAGGAGCTTGTATTCGGGCACTTCACAGGCAGCCCATCCCAGCACCATGACCACTGCGGACGCGCTCTTCTTCACAGGACCCTCCCGGTGGACTTCTTCGCCGTGGCGACTCAAGCTACCGAAGCGGCGCGGGCGAGCCAATGGCTGCCGGCAACCCGGCCTCGCACGCGAATCATCGGAACAGGGAAGGCCCGTGGCACGTAGGGAAGTCAAGCCCGGCGGTTGGCGACCTCCGCCGTTGCATGACACCATGGGGGCTCAGACACGCTTCTCTTCAATCGAAAAACCGGAATCCAGGTCATGACCCAAGCTCGGCAACCCTCCACGGCCCGGCGCAAGCTGGTTTTCCTCGGCGGCTTCGCGGTCTACTTCACCGCCGTCTGGTTCCTGTGGGACACACCCGTGGTCTACCCCCTCAAGATCTTCGTGGTCATGCTGCACGAGATCAGCCACGGCATCGCGTCGGTCGCGACCGGCGGCACGATCGAGCGGATCGTCCTCGACCCGGCCGAGGGCGGGGCCTGCTACTGCGGCGGCGGCAACGCCTTCATCACGCTGTCCGCCGGATACCTCGGCAGCCTGCTTTGGGGAGTGATGCTGCTATCGGCTGCGGGCGCGAGGCGGATCTCGAACCGCTTCCTGATCCTTGCCGTGGGTGTGATGGTCGTGGCTCTCACCGCACTCTATGTCCGCAACGGCTTCGGGCTCCTCTTCGGCCTGGGCTTCGGCACGGCCCTCGTGATCGCCGGACGCAAGCTCGGTCCCGGCGCCAGCCGCGTAGTCCTTACGGCGCTGGGCCTGACCAGCTGCCTGTACGCGATCCTCGACATCAAGAGCGACGTCATCGACCGGCCGCACCTGCGGTCCGATGCGGCAATGCTGGCCGAGATGACCGGTATCCCCACGGTGACCTGGGGTGTCGTGTGGATCGGGATCGCTGTGCTGGTCAGCGCGCTGGTTTTCCGGAGGGCGTACAAGGCGGCTTGAGGGCGGGCAAGGGGACGCTTGCGGCTGGCGGCGACCACTCCGGTCACTCCCTCCCCCGCAGCGCCGCGGCATCGGGCAGGCCGCGGCTGAAGGAGACGACAGCTCCCGCAGCCAGTCGCTCACGCGCGTCCGATCCCTCGAGAGCGTCAGTGCCTCTCAGAATCGCACGGATGCGCCCCGTTTCCATGTCGCTGATCACCGCGATGGGCTGATCCGTCGCGGCGTCCAGGGCGTCCGAGCCAGCCGGGCCGGAGAGGTTGATACGTGCCAGTGAGCCAGCCCAGGCCGGATCCACGGGAAGCGTGAAGACAAAATGTCCCTGACCGGTCTCGGCCTCGACGGCGGGCACGAATGTAAACGAAAAGTGCTGTTGGCCATCGGGGCCATGGCCTTCGATCCTGTAGGGTCCGGGGGACTCGGGCAGTGATGCCGCGCCATGCAGGACGACCGCCGGATCCAGTTGCACGCGGTCGGGGCCGGCACGGCCCCACAGGAGAAGGGTCCTTTGGCGCTGTGCGGATGGCGTGGCGTGAGCCGCCGGTTCGCCATTGTCTTCGGCCGCCGTCTCCTTCTCGGCCGCCGTTTCAGGCTCGGACGCCGCCGCCCGCCGGTACACCACTTCCCCGTTGAACACCGCCATCTCGCAGGCCATGTCGCGCAGGTCGTCCGTGGGAACCGTGAGGGGGTTCCGGTCCCACACCGCCAGGTCCGCGTACTTGCCGGGCTCGATCGTCCCCACCTCTTCCTCGAGGAACATCTGGTGCGCGGCCCATATCGTGAACGAGCGCAGCGCGGTCTCCGCGTCGACCGACTGGGCCGTTCCGTAGGGCTGCAAACCGTAGACGCCGAGGAGCGGCTGGCGGGCGACCGAGGCCCACACACCGTACCGGGCCGGAAAGGGCGTGACGAAGTAGTCCGACCCGCTCGCCCATATCATGCCGCGCTCCTGGTACGACCGGAACGGGTTCAGACGCAGGGCCCGCTCGGGGCCGAAGTTGCCCGCGTAGGTGTCGCCGATCCACCAGGTGAACGAAGGGGACGGCTCGGGATAGGCCGCGTCCCAGTCCCCCTGGAGTTCGGCCATGATGTCCAGTGCACGGTCGGTGGGGATGTTCGCATGAATGATGCCGTGCCGGAGCCCGCGCGTCGGCGTCGCTTCGAGCGCTTCCACGAAACTGTCTACGGTCCAGTCGATCCCCCGGTCGCCGATGGAATGGATGCTGACGTGCAGGCCGGCGTCGTGATAGGCCCGGAAGCGCCGCCGCAGTTCGTCCGGATCCATGGTTGGATAGCCGCGGTTGCCGGTGTCCACATCCGTGTGCTCGCGGTTCCAGTCTTCGTACAGCCACGCCGTGCGGGCGCCGCCGCTGCCGTCGATGAAGAGCTTCACGCCGCCCGAGATGAGGCGGTCGTCACCGGTCGACTCGTACGGTCGCGTGAAGTTCGCGAGGCTGTCCGCATACGCGCGCACCTCGTCGATCGTGCCGTCGCGTCCCCGCCACAGCGCGAAGATCCGCACGCTGAGATCGCCGTCGGCCAGAACGTCGCGGTAGGCATTCCAGGTGCCCGGGCCAATGCCCGGATCCTTCCCTCCCGTCATGCACTCGGCGTTGAAGGCATCGGCGAGGGAGCGGATCCCTTCGCGCTGCTGATCGGGGCCGATACCGGGAATGAGGCGCGACACCAGCCCCTGGGCGGACTCCTTGAGGACTCCGGTCGGGTTCCCGTCGGTGTCGCGATCGATCGTGCCGCCTGGGGGATCGGGCGTGTCGGGCGTGATCCCCGCCATCTCCAGGGCAAGCGAGTTGGCAACGCCGTAGTGCCCCATCGTGTGCGACAGCCAGATCGGATGCTCGGGTGCGACGGCGTCCAGGTCAGACGCTTGGATGTAGCGCAACTCCGCCAGCTTGCCCTCGTCCCAGCCACCGCCCCGCACCCACTCACCCTCGCCCACGCGCTCCGCCTGCTCGGCCACCACACGCTGCACGTCGCCGATGTTCTCGACGTTCGGGTAGCTCAGGTCGAGACGATAGAGCCGGCTCGCCCCACCACTCGCGAAGTGGACGTGCGCATCCATGAGCCCCGGGGTGACGGCGCGCCCCGCCAGGTCCACGCGCTCCGTGCCTGGGCCCGCCAGGGCCTCCATCTCGGCCGCCGTCCCCACCGCGACCACGCGATCACCGCGAACGGCCACCGCTTCGGCCACCCGGCTCTCGCTGTCCAGCGTGATCACCGGACCGCCCGCCAGAATCAGATCGGCGGGACCGGCCTGGCTGGGCCCCGAGCACGCGGCAGCGATAGCGGCGACTCCGGCGATGGCGCCGGCCCGGTCCAAGGTGGTGCCGGCCCGGCAGGAAAGGCGTCGGTTCACGTGGATGGCCTCCCGGCTTGATCCCCGAATACAGCCGAGTATACATTACAGGTGGCTCACAAGGCCATTGCCGAGTCGTCGACAGTCGGCGGCACGGTTTCGAGCAGGATGTGGAATCCCGCCCGATGTCGAACCCGAAAAAAGGAGGTGATCTCTTGTCTAGTCCAAGTACCCAGCCCAACCCGGCAAGGGCAAGCGGTCGCCGCTTCGGCAACTAAGCCGAATCACGATCCAACTGTTCGCGCCGTAGGCGGTGTTCGCGCCGGGTTGCGGCCGGTTTAAGAGCCCCCGGGATGTTCCGGATAGCACCGGACCTCCCGGGGGCTTTCGCTTTGTCAGCCTTGTCAGCTCTGTCAGCGGAGCGTGAATCCATGAAGAGAAACCGCGCGGCGGTCATGATGGCCATCGGACTCGTCGCTTCCTTGACCCCCGTATCCATTCAGGCGCAGGACGCCGGAGAACAGGAGCAGGGGGAGGGTGCGCGCATCTTCGCGGACGAATGCGCCAGCTGCCATACGTCGGCCGGAGACGAGCGCACGCCTGGCACCGGACTGCTCAACCAGCTGTCTCCGCGCGCCATCGTGGCCTCCCTGGAAGACGGCGCCATGCGCGCGGAGGGCGCGCCCCTGTCTCCGGAGCAGCGGATCCGGGTCGCGGAGTACCTGGCCGGCCGCGCCCATGTGGAGGAGAGCTTCCCCGAATCGGCGTTCTGTGCGGAAGCGGGATGGTTCCCCGTGGATGTCGGAACCGTGTCGTGGATGGGGTTCGGCGGCAACCTGGCCGGAACGGGCTTCCAGCCCCCGCAAAGGGCGGGACTCGACGCGGCGGACGTGCCCAGGCTGGAGTTGCGCTGGGCGTTCGCGTTTCCGGATGCGGGCCAGGTTCGCACATCCGCTGCCGTCGCGGGTGGACATGTGGTCGTGGGCGGGCCTTTCGGCAACGTCCTGGCTCTGGATGCGGGCACCGGGTGCATCCGCTGGAGGTTCGAGGCCGACGCCGGAGTGCGCGGAGCGGTCCTGTTGGGCGACGGACCCGAGGAGAGGCCGACGGCCTGGTTCATGGACTCGCGCACGAACGTCTACGCGCTGGACGTGGAAAGCGGCACCCTGCTGTGGAGGTCCCGCGTGGGCTGGCACCCGGCGGCCCACGGGACCGGCAGCCCCGCCCTGCACGACGGGCGGCTCTTCGTCCCCATCTCCTCCCTGGAGGTCGTCCTGGCGGGCGATCCCCGCTACGAGTGCTGCACATCGTCGGGAGCGGTCGCTGCGCTGGACGCCCTCACCGGCGAGACGCTGTGGTATCACCGGATCATTCCGGGCTACCCGGAGGCGATCGAGCCCAACGCCGCGGGCACGCCACGGTGGGCGCCCTCGGGCGCGGCGGTCTGGTCCAGTCCGACCGTGGATCCCCGGCGTGGCCTCGTCTACGCGGGAACGGGCGAGAACCTCAACCGCCCGACCACCGGGAACAGCGACGCGGTCGTCGCGCTCGACATGGCGACCGGCGAACTTGCGTGGTCCTTCCAGGCGACATCCGGCGACGCCTTCAACATGGCCTGTACGCAGATGCGGTTCCGCGAGAACTGCCCGGACCCCGTCGGGCCGGACCTCGACTTCGGCATGGCCCCGATGTTGGCCACGCGCCCCGACGGCCGGGAGATCCTGGTGGCCGGGCAGAAATCGGGGACCGTGTGGGCGCTGGATCCCGACGCGGAGGGCGCCGTGCTCTGGTCGACCCAGGTGGGAAAGGGCAGCATGCTGGGCGGGATTCACTGGGGCATGGCCACCGACGGCCGGCTCGCATACGCGCCCAACGCCGACCGGAGCGCCGTGATCACGGACGTGAACCCCGAGCACGAACGCGCACCGGGGCTGTACGCGCTCGACCTGATGACCGGCGAGTTCGTGTGGAGCGCGCCGGCGCCCGAGAACGGCTGCGAGGGCAAGGAGCGATGCTACGCGGCCATCTCGGCGGCGGTCACCGCGATCGAGGGCATCGTGTTCGCGGGCGGCCTCGACGGCATCATTCGCGCCCATTCAACCATGGACGGGACGGTGGTCTGGGAATTCGACACCACCGAGGTGCTGGAGTCCACCAACGGAGTGCCCGCCCGCGGAGGCGCGATCGACGGTCCTGGCCCAGTGGTTGCCGGAGGGATGCTTTTCGTGAACAGCGGGTACGGGACGTTCAACCAGATGCCCGGGAACCTGCTCCTGGCATTCGGCGCCCGGTAACTGGACCGAATCCGCGTGACTCCGCACATTGGGAACGTGACCAAACACACGAGAACACCGATGCTGGCGGCCCTGGCGACCCTGTCGGCCCTCGCCGTACCGGGCGTGGCCTGCGCGCAGGACGCCGCCATTCCCCGGACGGCCGCCGGCAGGCCCGACATGAACGGGCTGTGGCAGGCGCTCGGCAACGCGCACTGGGACATCGAGCCGCACACGGCGCGCCCCGCACTCGCCATGCAGCCGGGTCCGGTGATCCCCGTGCCCGCCAACGAGGTGCTGGCGATGGGTGCGGTCGGGTCGGTCCCATCCGGCTATGGCGTGGTCGTGGGCGGCGAAATCCCCTACCTGCCGGAAGCGCTCGCCCGCCGCGACGAAAACCGCGAACTGTGGCTGGAACGCGACCCCGAGATCAGGTGCTACCTTCCGGGCGTGCCCCGGGCGACCTACATGCCGTTCCCGCTGCGGATCTTCCAGAGCGAGGCCAGGTTCTTCATCGCGTACGAGTACGCTGGGGCCATGCGCGACGTCTACCTGGAAGATCCGGGTCCCCCACAGGTCGATTCGTGGATGGGGCAGTCGGTGGGCCGCTGGGAGGGCGACACCTTCGTCGTCGAAGTGAACGGCTTCAACGGCCAGACCTGGCTCGACCGCGCGGGCAACCACCACAGCACGCGGCTCCAGGTCACCGAGCGCTACACGATGCTCGGTCCCGACCACATCATGTACGAAGCCGAGCTCGATGACCCCGAGACGTTCTCGCGTCCCTGGACGATCCGGATGCCGCTCTATCGCAACATCGACCCGAACGCGCGCCTTGGTCAGTTCAAGTGCGTCGAGTTCGTGGAGGAGTTGATCTATGGCCATTTGCGCAAGAACCCGATTCGCCGCTAGACCTGTGAAATCCGGTGCCGGGATGCCTGCGGAATACCGCGCGCCCCGTGCGACACCAGTCTGGCGCACGGCCGCGGCCCTCGCGCTGGCGGTTGTCACGGCCATCGCCCTGGCCCCGCCGGCGACCGCGGCTGCCGCGCCCCACACCCCACCCGTGATCGCCCAGGAGGAGGAGCAGGACCAGGAGGCACGCGAGTGGGTCGTCCCGCGCACGCCCGCCGGGCACCCCGATCTGCAGGGCAACTGGTCCAACGCCACGATCACGACCATTCAGCGCCGGGATGACCTGGGGCCGGTCTACACCTGGGAAGAGGTCGCCGAGATCGAAGGATGGCTCTACGACTCCCGCGTGGAGGCCTACGCCGACAGCGATCCGAACCGCGAGGCTCCGCCGGTCGGCGGCGTGTTCACCGGGAACCCGCTCTTCGACGCCGCATCGGGGGGCACCGGAGGCTACAACTCCTTCTTTATTGACGCCGGCGAGCGCGTCGCGGTCTTCAACGGCGAACCCAGGACTTCGCTCGTCGTCGACCCCGAGAACGGACGGGTGCCGGCACTGAACGAGGAAGGTCGGCGGCGGATGGGCGAGCGGCGTCGCTTCCGTGCTCAGTTCGGCGCCTACGACAACCCCGAGAACCGTCCCCTGGCCGAGCGCTGCATCATGTCGTTCGGGTCGAACGCGGGCCCGCCGATGCTGCCCAACTACTTCTACAACAACAACTACACCATCGTGCAGACCCCGGACCATGTAATGATCATGACCGAGATGGTGCACGACGTGAGGGTCATTCGCCTCGGTGAACCGAACCGGCTGCCGCCGCACATCCGCCCGTGGATGGGAGACTCCTGGGGACACTGGGCCGGCGACACGCTCGTTGTGGAGACCACCAACCTCCACCCCAACCAGACCCTTCAGGGGTTCGCTCCGTCGGAGGAGTTCAAGGTGACCGAGCGCTTCACGCGCGCCGACGAACATACGATCAACTACGAGTTCACCGTCGAGGACCCACTGATGTTCACGCGGCCCTGGAGCGGCGAGGTGCCGTTCACGCGGCTCGACGGGCTCGTCTACGAGTACGCCTGCCACGAAGCGAACTACGCGCTCGAAAACGTCCTGCGCGGGGCCCGGGCCGAAGAGCGAAGGAATCAGGGGAACCAGTAAAATGCGTAAAATACGTAAAATGCGTAAAACCTGGACGATGGTGGCCGGCGGCCTGGCCCTGTCGGCGGGGATCGCGGTGCCCCTGGTGGCGCATCATGCGTTTGGGGCCGAGTTCGACCGCAACGCGCCGGTGCGCCTGCAGGGAAAGATCGTGAGGCTGGAGTGGGTGAACCCGCACACCTGGATCCACCTCGAGATCGAGAACGAGGACGGATCGACCGAGGTGTGGGCTGTCGAGGGGGGGACGCCGAACGTCCTGCTGCGGCGTGGGCTCAGGCGCGACTGCCTGCAGCCCGGCACCGAGATCATCGTGGACGGATACCAGGCCAAGGACCACTCGCTGAACCGGGCGAACGGCCGCGACGTGACCTTCACGGACGGAAGCAAGATCTTCCTGGGGTCGTCGGGAACGGGGGCGCCCTACGACGAGGAACTGCTGCGGGCGCGGCGCGAGCGGGGGCGGTGCTAGCACTGACTGCTGGCACTCGGGTTCGGTAGCGACCCCACGGGGGCCATCCGCACCGCGTAGCACCGGTCTCGGGTGCGCCTATCGTTCGATGGCGAATTGCCGACTGTACTTGTTGGGCACGTTCTCGAGCGGTGGTACTGGACGACCGGCCGCCGTCAGCATTTCGACAACGTTCTGGTAGATCTCGGTGGATCGCCGATGAAACTGCGGCAGCAGTCCAGACTGCGCGTACGACAGGGGAGTCACATCGAGCAACGTTGTCTCCCAGTCCTGCCCTCTTCCCCACACGATCCCGGCAAGCAGGATATCGGTACGTGCGCCACGTTCCAGCAGCAATCGCATGACAGGGTACGCCACGTTCCAGTTGGAGTTCACGGTGTGAAACAGGGGCGTCTGTCCGTTCAAGCCGTGTCTATCCGTCCCCGCCCGCCCATCCACATCGAGGCCCGCATCCAGCAACACCCGCGCAACATCAGTCAGCGCGTACTCGGCCGCGACATGCAGGAGCGTTGCATCTTCCAGTGGCGTGAACACGCTCACCAGCGTTGTCCGGTGGTGGAGCACATCAGGGTGTTCATCGAGCCGGCGCCTCAGGCCATCGATGTCGCCGGTCAGGACCGGAACAAGCTCGGGATCGTCGAGGGTGGCTCCACGATCCAGCACCAGTTGTGCCATGTCCGCGAACCTGGGAGATCGGAAGTACATCTCGGTCAGCCATTGAGCTGGTGTCCGACCATTGATGGGTGCCTCGGGGTCGAGACCCTGATCGAACGCCCGTCGCACCTCGGCGATATCGTGCGTTTCCAACCCGCCGAGGTATCGCTCCTGGGGACTCGGTTCAGCCACCGGCAACCTCCCTATCGACGGACGCCCGCGGTCGCCTGCCCGTCCCAGCTCTCCCTGGTCAACTGTCCGCCATGAGCGAACACCTCCAGGCGCTCCCCGCGAGCGCGGACCGTCCTGAGTGTCACGGCGAGGCAACCCTCGTCGGATCACGCACCGACCGCGGCCGGTGGCCAACGGCTTCCGCGAGCATGATCCACTGTAGAATCGTCACTGCGATCGCCACCTTGATCCACCCGTCGTACGCCTCTCCCATCGCGAAGAAGAGCATCGCGACGGGGAGCATTGCGATCGCCACGGCGAGTTTCTTCCAGCCGATCTGAAACCACCCGGCGGGGAGCCCGTCGTACGGCTTTCGCATTTCCACCACGCACCAGACCACTGCCAGGCCAGTGAAGATCGAGAAGGGAATCGCAAGTACGGCGAGCGAAATGTCGAAACCCCACGCGGCGCCCATGAACCGGGCCTCGGGGCTGAATCGCATAGCGGACACGACGAGGCCGAGCGTGACCGTGACGTGGAGCGTCAACAGCATCCCGTGGAAGAGACCCCGGAGTCGCTGTCGGCCGTGTAGATAGAAGAGCAACAGGCCGTACACCGCGGCCCCAGGAATGAACACGAACTCCATGGAGAACCCGGAGCCGCCCATGCCGAACACCTGCCAGTTCGATGCTTCCGGTTTGAGCAGGGCCCGCATGGTCGGCGTCCATGTGAAGGTCAGGAAAATCATGGTCCACGCCATGATCCATCCAGACAGCCGCGGCGCCCACATCGAGCCGGCATCCGGGGGATGGGGTCGGGTCGGATCCGCGGGCGCCCTCATGCGTCCGCCGTCCGTGCGCCTGAGCGGGGCCCGCGACCCGACGGATCGGGCGCTCTCTCCTCCAGCAGCTCCAGGAGCTCGGAGCAGCAATGAACCCTCGCGTCGAGCGCGGTGATCCCCATCCGGAGAGCGGCCCAATCGAAGAAGCTCGCGTCGTCCAGCTCGATCGGTTCACGGCCGCGCAGTAGCGCGGCTTCGATTCCGGCCAAGGTCTCCAGCCGCCCTCGGAACCAGCGTCGGAGTTGGACGAGGAAGTCGACACCGACGCGGGGATCGTCGAGCAGACCGATGCCGCTGAGTTGAGCGATGTAGGCCAAGCGTTCACGCCCCAGCACGGGCCCTGACCTGACCCACTCCCGCATCCGCTCCGTGCCTCTGGCGGTCCGTGCATAGACGCGCCTCTCCGGCCCCTTCGCCGACGCTTCGAGCCGCGACTCGAGCAGCCCACGCTCGTCCATCCGATCGAGCGTCGAGTAGATCTGCGAAGGCGTGGCGGGCCAGAACGTGATCGCCCCGGCCTCGAACTCGCTCTTGAGATCGTAGCCGGTAGCCGGCTCATTCAGCATCATCAGGAGCACGTTGTCCAGGCTCATTGCGCCTCCGGGAGGAAGGCCGGTCACCCATGGCCGAAATCGGTCCACGAGCCTCGGTTCACTATTCTATAATAGGAATAGTGGGGCTGCAAGCCCCGGGATCGACACCCCGTCGCCGAGGTGTTCACATGCAAGACCGCTGGGGAGCTGCTTGAATGGGTACACGGGGATCTGGCGACGGAGTGATCGTCGCGGCACCATGGGCTACGAAAACCCGATCCACCGCCCCGCAGCCGCCACTGTGAACCACAGCGCGAGCGACACCGCGCCGACGATCTTGCCGCGGACGCCGGGGTCCAGCCCCTCGTTGCGCGCCACGCGCTCGCGCACCGCGAAGGTGAAGAGGAGCGCGATGGGCAGCGTGGTCATCTTCACCCAGAATGAGGTGTTGTAGTACGCCTTGATGGCTTCCGAAAGGAAGAGCGGGATCCCGGTGGCGACCATGATCACGAGGGCGGTGATCAGCCACCGCCGGGCGTTGCGCGCGAGTTGGGCAACCGGCTGCCCGGTGAGTCCGGCGCCCAGCAGCCTCAGGTCGACCACCAGCAGCGCCCCGCCCAGCATGCAGAGTCCCAGCAGGTGGATCGCCTCGAGGATCGGGAATGCCCAGACGGATTCGGCCACGGCCCTGCCGATCAGCGTGGACTCGCACCAGCGGAAGAAGGGTTCGAGCATGGGGCTACGCGGGGGCGGCCAGGGACACGATCTCTACTCCGATCCGGCCGCGCAGCCTGCCGCCCAGTTCACCCAGTCGGGCTGAGGCTGCAGGTCGCAGTCGAACCAGTTGTAGGCGATGAGGCGACCGGTCACGACGACCACGGTCCATGCCGCCAGGGAGACCGCCCCCGCCGCGCGCGCGGCCCGAGGCGGTACGGCGGCGTCTCCCCACTGGCGCTGTGCCCCCCGGTGGAAGATGAACGCGTTGATTCCGGCCGCAATCAACACCACGACCTTCACGCGAAAGAAGACGTTGTGGTAGTAGCGCAGCGGCTGGGAGTAGAAGAGGAGGAGCCCGGTCACGGCCATGATTGCGAAGCCGATGTGCGTCCACGGCAGGAGGCGCCCGGTGAATGCCCGGACGGGAACCTTGCGAAACGCGATGCCCACCAGGCGAAGGTCCATCATGACGGTCGTGCCGACGAACAGGCCCAGCGCAAGGACGTGCGTCGATTCCACCAGCGGCCACACGTACAGCGATTCCAGGAGCGCGACGCTCCACGGGGTCTCGCCGAGCCAGCCCAGGAAGCGCTCGATCACGGGCGACGTGGATCCGGGGAGCGCGGGTCCCCGTCCGCCGGCACGCCGGCCGCGGAATCTCCGGCCGCGGAATCTCCGGCCGCGGAATCTCCGGCCGCGGAATCTCCGGCCGCGGAATCTCCGGTCGCGGAATCTCCGGTCGCAGCGCTCGGCAACGCGTTCGGACGCAACGTTTCAGTAGCGTAGACGGCGTGGCATCCCGTGCACACGAAATAGACTTCGGCACCCATGTCGAACACGGCCTGCGGGTCCTTCGCGGCCGCCGCGTCCACCGCGCGCCTGCCGACCTCGATCATGGAGCGTGACATGGCGATCCAGGGCCCCCTGCCCTGCGCACGGTCCTCCAGCAACAGCAGATTCCCCGACTCTGCCAGTACCCAGGCTGCGTTCTCGACGGACTCCCACTCCTCCGGGGTACGCGGCTCGATCTCATGCGTGCCCCCCTCGTCCATGATCACCCCCACGGCGTCCCAGTAGACTTCGGCGGCGGGCTCGATCACGGAGACCATGAGTTGGCGGGAATCGGCGGCCGCAACGAAGGCGGGCGGCTCAGGTTGGTCCGCACACGCGGCCAGCGGTAGCGGCAGGCAGGCGAAAAGCGGCGAGAAGCGGGATGCCGGCATCGCACAGGACTGCACATCGTTCGATCTCATGAGGGTCAAAGATACCGGCGATTCGCGGAATCCAGCCACCCGGCGCATCTTGTTTCGCGCCGGGCTCGGATCCGAGCGCACTCTTCAGTCAATCAACCACCCACCCAGTCAACCGGGATCCTCATGAAGCCGACGTCCTTCGTCCCACCCACCCTCGCCGCCCGTGCAATGCCCACCCTGATTGCAGTCGCGGGCATGCTGGCGGCATTCGCGAGCACCGGCAGCTCATCCGTGGCCGGACAGCAGGCCGGGACCGACCGGGCCGTCTCCCAGTGGCCCATGCACGGGCGGGACGCGGCCGAGACGCGCTACAGCCCGCTCGACCGGATCAACACCGACAACGTCGGCGGACTCGAACTCGCGTGGCGCTGGGAAATTCCGAAGACCGGCGCCCGCCTCGAGACGACGCCCCTCATCGTGGACGGCGTGCTGTACGCGACCGGCGCCCTCAGTTTCGTGTTCGCGCTGGACGCGGCCACCGGCGAGGAGATCTGGCGCTGGGACCCGGGAATTCCGGACGCCGAGAACGGCGGGCCCCGTGCATGCTGCGGCGACGTCAACCGCGGCGTCGCGGTGGACGGCGATGTCGTGTACGCGGCGCTGCTCGACGGCCGCCTGGTGGCGCTGGACCGCCACGACGGTTCGGTCATGTGGACCACGCAGACGACCCCGCCCGGCTCCGACTACACCATCACGGGAGCGCCCCGGGTGGCGGGCGACGTGGTGATCATCGGCAACGGCGGCGCCGAATACGGAGTGCGCGGCTACGTCACCGCCTACGACGCCGCGACCGGGGAGCAGCTGTGGCGGACCTACACCGTGCCGGGGAATCCGGCACTCGGATTTGAGAGCGCGGCGATGCGTGCGGCGGCCGAGACCTGGACCGGCGAGTGGTGGGTTGCGGGCGGGGGCGGTACGGTCTGGGATGCCATGGTCCACGACGAGTCCGCGGGGCTGTTCTACATCGGCACCGGGAACGGATCACCCTGGAACCGGGACCACCGCAGCCCCGGTGGCGGGGACAACCTCTATCTGTCGGCCATCGTCGCGCTGGACATCGACGACGGGTCGGTCGTGTGGCACTACCAGACGACGCCGGGCGATGACTGGGACTACACGGCCACGCAGCCCCTCATGCTCCTGGACCTCGAGATCGGCGGCCGCGAGCGGCAGGTCATCGTGCAGGCGCCGAAAAACGGCTTCTTCTACGTGGTCGACCGGATTACCGGAGAGCTCATATCCGCGGAAGCCTTCGCGGACGACCTGACCTGGGCATCCGGCGTCGACCTGGAGACCGGGCGCCCGGTCGAGACGCCGGAAGCGCGATACGGCATGACCGGCCGGGGCGTCTATCTGGCCCCCGGGCCGCGCGGCGCCCACAACTGGCACACCATGTCCTTCAACCCGGGGACCGGCCTCGTCTACCTGCCCGCGACCAACAACAACTACTACTACGAGATGACCGGCAGCTACGAGTACCGGCAGGGCAGGTGGAACACCGGGACGGCCCGTGGCGACGCTGGTCGCCGCCCGGAGCGGCCGGCTCTTGAGGGACCGGCGAATCTTCTGCTGGGCTGGGATCCCGCGGAGAACCGCGAGGTGTGGCGCGTCCCGGCCCGGGGTGGTCACGGCGGCACGATGACGACCGCCGGCAACCTCGTGTTCTGGGCCACGGGCTCCAATTTGGCGGCGCTCGACGCCCGCACGGGACAGGAACTCTGGTCCGCGGACGTCGGTGGCGGCGCCGGGTCGCCAGTCACCTACTCGATCGATGGCCGCCAGTACGTATCGATTGCGGCCGGGCGCGTTTCCACCGTGGGGGCGCCGTACATCTGGACCTTCGCACTCGACACCGGGACCGGGCCAGCCGGAGCCGCCTCCACCGAATGGACGACCGCCGCCCCGGAGGACGTGGGTCTCTCCAGCGAGGTTCTGGCCCGTATCGGGCCGACGATGCAGCAGTTCATCGACGCCGACCGCACCGCCGGGATCATGACCATGGTGGCGCGGCGCGGCGAGATCGTGCACTGGGAAGCACACGGATGGCGCGTGCTCGACCAGGACCCGCTCGAACGCGACGACATCTTCCGCATCTACTCGATGACCAAGCCCGTCACCAGCGTCGCCGCGATGATGCTCGTCGAGGAAGGGCTTCTGTCGCTTGAAGACGAGCTCGCGAGCGTCATCCCCGAGTTTGCCGACGCCGCAGTGTACGAGAGCGGCGCCACCCGTCCCCCCGACCGTCCCATCCTGATCCGCGACCTCCTGACGCACACCTCCGGGCTCACCTACGGGATCTTCGGCGACAGTCCCGTCGACTCGATGTACAACCGGGCGTTGTACGGTGCCTCCACAGGGTCCCGGCGGGATCTGGAAGAACGTGTCGACGTCATTGCCTCGCTCCCGCTCGTCGACGACCCAGGTGACCGTTGGGTATACAGCATGTCGACCGACGTGCTGGGGCGCGTCGTGGAGGTCGTGTCGGGCCAATCGCTCGACGACTTCTTCCGCGAGCGCATCTTCGCACCCCTGGGCATGGACGACACCGGGTTCCATGTGCCCGCCGGGAAGCACGACCGGTTCACGCGGATGTACCGGATCTCGAGGCGAGGGCTGCAACCCGCGGGAGACCCCGGCGACGATGCGTTCACCCGGCGCGCCACCTGGTTCTCCGGCGGCGGTGGCCTGACGTCAACCGCGACCGACTACCTGCGTTTCGCCCAGATGCTGCTGGGCGAGGGAGAATTGGACGGGGTGCGGCTGCTGCACCCGGAAACCGTACGGGAAATGACGCGCAACCACCTGGCGAGTGACCTGATCCCGATTCTGCCCGGGCTCGGCGATACCGGATTCGGACTGGGATTCGCGGTGCCCGCCGACGAGGAGGACGGCGCCTATTGGTGGTCCGGCGTGGCCAACACCTACTTCTGGATCGATCCGGCGGAAGACCTCGTCGCCTTCGCATGGACCCAGCTCCAGCCGTTCGGCGGGGCACCTGTCGACCGCTTGTTGCGACCGATCGTCCAGGAATCGATTCTGAAGGGGAATTGACTCGGGTGCCGGTTCGGTGAGCCGGTCGACCGACGGGCGGGCCGAAGGACCGGGCTACGTGCCTCCATCGGCCAACTGCCGGGGCAAGGTGGCCAGCTCAAGAACCTTGAACCGCCGCTGGCCCGCAGGCAGTTCGATCGTGACCTCGTCGCCCTCGCGGGAGCCAATCAGTCCCCTTCCGATCGGTGAGTCCAGCGAGACGTGTCCCGCCTCCAGGTCGATGTAGTCACCCGCCACGATCGTGAACGTAACCTCGCGATCGAGCGCGAGGTCCCGCACCCTGAGCCTGGACCCGAAGCCCGCCCGGTCCACGGGCATGTCCGCAACGTTGATCTTCGAGATTTCCGCCATGCGACCGGCCAGGTGTCCGATCCTCGCCTGAACGAACTGCTGGCGCTCCAGCGCGGACTTGTACTCCGCGTTCTCGCGCAGGTCGCCCAACTCGACCGCCTTCTGGATCCTGTCCGGCAGCTCGATGTTGAGTTCGCGTGTAAGCGCCTCGACCTCCTCGGAGATCTTCGCCTTGATTTCGTCCAGCATGAACCGGCTCTTCGTGAAAGGGGAAGAGGTAAACTAATGACGGGTTGCCGGCGCCGGGAGATTCCCGTTTCGGGGACTGCGCGTGAACAGTCCCGCGACGAAGACGACGAAGCAGGCCAGACCCAGGATGTCCCCGACCCTTGTGAACAGGGTCGGGGCGGCCGCGCCGCCAACGCCCGCGACCGCGATTCCCTGCGCGGCCGGATCCAGAAGGGACTCGGGACCGGTACCAGCGGGCGTTACCGCGAATGTGTATCCCGTGGATGCGACCTGGACCAGACCGATCCTGTTCTCGATGGCCCGCAGGCGCCCGTGGGTGGCGTGCTGCCAGTATGCCCACGTCACGCGCAAGGGCAGATCGGGGTCCAGCCAGTCGTCGTTGGACAGGACGGCGAGCCACTCCGCCCCACCGCGAACCAGGGCCCGGGCCGTCTCCGCGTAGGCCGAGTCATAGCACACCATGGCGCCGACGGCGCTGCCTCCGGCAGCCAGCGGCAGCGTTTCGCGACCCGCAGCATAACCCCGGTTCCGGGCCCCGAACGCATCTCCGACGAGGCCCGCCGCCTCCAGCCCCGGGACCAGACGGCGCTTTCGGTATCCACGGGAAACCGTTCCGTCGGGGCTCAGCGTAAAAGCGGCGTTGTACCAGAGCGTGTCCGTGCTCGCATCCGTGACCTGGCCGTCGAGCGCGCCCACGAGAAGCGGGACGTCCAATGCGGTGGCGAATCCCGCCACTTCCCGGCCCGCCGCCGACACCGAGCCACCGGCCGGGTCTCGGAGCGTCGCCGCCAGATGCCGCTCGGGAAACACCGCAATGTCGAAGGGCTCGGTCTCGCGCAGAGCGCGCAGCGGTTCGATCCACTGCGCCACGCCTTCCACCGCCTCCGCCCGGCTTCCGTCCTCGCCCCCGTTGGCCACGCTGCCATGGCCAGCCTGCACCATGGCCACTCGCAACAGCGGGTCTTCCTGGGTGAAGCCCGCGAAGCCCCGCTGGCGAACGCTGCCGAGCGCCAACGGAATGCCCACCAACCCTGCCAGCAGGAGCGCTCGCCCCGGTGTCGCCCGCAACCACTCGCCCCAACCACCCTTCGCGGCCCAGCCGCCCTTGACGGCCCACCCACCCTGCGCGGCCCTGGCGACCACCGCCCCGCAGGCGACGGTCCAGACCGTGAGCAGCCGCGCGCCCAGGAGTTCCGCCCCGGCGGCCGCGGTCGGGTACCACGCCAGCGAGCCGCCAGCGTTCAGCCAGGCGTAGGAGATGCCCGGCACGTGGGCCGCGGTCCATTCAAAGCCTGTCCAGCACATCGCCAGCGAAAGTGGGAGCGGCCAGCGCCTCCGCCGGTGGAGGTCGACCGCGCCGGTGGTGGCGGCTCCGGCGACGATGCCGATCATCACGAGCACGAGGAGGTACACGGGAACGGCGAGCGCCGTTCTCCAGGACAGCGCGGGGATCATCCAGTACAGGCCGATCCCGTGGGCGAGCGTCGCGGTCACGAAACCCGGTGCGAAGGGCTGCGAGTTGGAGCGGAGGGCCAGCGCCAGCGGAGCAAAGGCCAGAAATGGGAGGATCGGGCCACCATGCGGCGTGAAGGTCGCACCCACGAGGACGCCGGACGCCGCCGCCAGCAGGAGAGGGCGCAGCGTCACGTTACCCGCGGCCCGCATCAGGGCAGGGAGACTTCCCGGCCCTCCCGCGCCGACTCGTACGCCCCCTCGATGAGACCCATCAGGGCGGCTTGCTCGGCGGGCGGTTCGGGGGCGGCCTCCCCGGCCGTCACGCGTACGAAATGGTCCAGCAGTCGGCGATACCCGCTCGTGTATACATCTTCGCCGCCGCGCGGAATCGGCAGCCGTGGGGTCACGTTGGCGGCCCGCCCGGCCTTCTCGGCGAAGATCGACAGCGGAGAGAGCCGGGCCGAGCCCTCGGCGCCGAGGACCTGGAGCGAGTGCCGGTCTTCCGTGCCGTGGAAGCGCCAGCTTGCGGCGAGGACAATGCCGACCCCGTCCTCGGTCACCGCATGGAGGTGGGCTTCTTCCTCCACATCGAACCCGTCCCCCGGGGTCAGTGCGGAGACGCGGACGACCCTGGGATAGCCGAGAACCCACAGCGCGAGGTCCAGCGCCGGCACGCCCAGATCCATCAGCGCTCCCCCGCCGGACTCGAGCGCGCGCCGCCGCCATCCCGTGCGGGGCCGCCGGACGGCCTGGTTTAGCCAGTCGACGCGGGCGGTGCTCACCTCTCCGAGCCCACCGTCGGCGATCACTGCGCGGAGCGCGCTTACGTCCGGCTGGTACCGGTGCGACATCCCCAGCACGATCCCGCACCCCGTGCCCTCAGCCTGTTCGAGCACCCAGCGCACGCCGCCCGACGACAATGCGAGGGGCCGCTCGACCAGCACGTGCTTCCCCGCCTTGAGACAGTTCGCCACGAGCCCCTCGTGAAGAAAGTTCGGCGCGCTGATCACGACCCCGTCGATCCGGTCGTCCGCGACCAGGGCGTCGTCGTCCAGGATTCGCGGCACATCGAAGCGCCCGGCGACGGCGCGCGCCTTGAGATCGTCCAGATCCGATATGGCGGCGACCTCGACGTCGGCGCGCTCGGACAGAATCGGCAGGTGCATGAGCTGGCTGACGGCACCCGTTCCTATGACACCCACTTGCACACGGCGCTTCGCGCTAGGCATTGAGTAGCACCCTTCCGGTAAGGTCGTAGTCGTCGGCGTCCACGATCTCCACCTCCACGATGTCACCCGGGCGCGCCCGCCCCAACTCCCTCAACCAGGTCTTGCCATCGACCTCGGGGGCCTGGCCTCTGCTCCGCCCCACGGCCTGGCATCCTTCTTCCTCCGTGGTGAGCGAGTCCACGAGCACCCGCTCGCGGCGCCCGATCCTGGCACGGTTCAACTCGTACGAAATCTCCCTTTGTCGCTCCATGACGAGTGCCAGCCGCTCCGCCTTGACTTCGTCGGGCACCTGGTCGGGCATCGCGGCGGCTGCGGTTCCCTCTTCGATCGAGTACGCGAAGGCCCCGACCCGATCGAACCGGATCTCCTCGAGGAAGTCCATCATCTCGCGCACGTCGTCGTCGGTTTCCCCGGGAAAACCGACAATCACGGTCGTACGCAGGGTGAGGTCGTCGATACTGTCCCTGAGCCAACGGACCCGTTCGCGAATTGTTGCCTGCCGCTCGGGGCGCCGCATCCGGGTCAGGATCCGGTCGCTCCCGTGTTGCAGCGGCATGTCCAGATAGGGCAGCAGGCGGTGTTCGCGCGCGAGCAGCGACACGAGATCGGGCGTGATCCCGGACGGGTACATGTACAGAAGCCGGTACCAGTCCACCCCCGTGCCCTCCAACAGTGCCTCCAGCAGATCCTGAAGGAGGGGCGCCGAGCGGTCATGGCGCCACAGATCCCGTCCGTACCACGTCGTATCCTGCGAAACCAGGTTCAGTTCGCGGACACCCTGCTCGCCCAGCGCCCGCGCCTCCGAGACCAGACTCTCGAGATCCGCGGAGCGGTGCAGGCCCCGCATATGGGGAATGGCACAGAACGCGCAGCGGTGGTCGCAGCCCTCACTCACCTTGAGGAACGAGACGTGACGCGTTTCGGTGGCCAGGATGCGCAGCGGCCGCTCCATCGTCGGGATGAAGTCGTCGCCGATGTACCCGCGATTGCGCAGCTCCGGGACCAGCCGCGACATCTCCGCGATTCCCAGAAAGAGATCGACCTCCGGGATTTCGCGTTCCAGTTCCTCACGATAGCGCTGCACCATGCACCCCACCGCGGCCACCGCCTTGACCTGGCCCCGCTCCTTCAGGGCGCAGGCGTTGAGGATCGTGTCGATGGACTGCTCCTTGGCGGCATCGATGAACCCGCAGGTATTGACGACTACGACTTCCGCGCTCTCGACATCGCTGGTGACCCTGGCGCCGGCGGACACCAGCGCGGCCATCATGTGTTCGGAGTCGACCGTGTTCTTGTCGCAGCCGAGGGTGACCACGCCCAGACGCGGCCCGTCTTCGGGACCGAGTTCGAAGGACCGTGGGTCAACCGCACGCACCCCCGGGTCCACATCCGGTCGGACCGGTCCGGAGGCGACGGGGAACACGGGCAGTTCCCGTGTGCGCAGCCTCATGGGTCTGTACGTGTCCCCGGCGAACCGGGAGGCCCCAGGACGCGCGCGCCGGCTGGTGGCTGGAACGTGAACAGCGCCGGATCGAGCACGGGAGCGAGATCCTCGTTGTGCAGCGTCACGGTGCGGATGTTCCCGCTTTCCTCGTGCAGCTCCAACCGCCGAACGAGGTACGACCGCGCGTCGACCCACAACCTGGCCCGGCGGTAGGATGCCGCGGCCGTGGGAGTCAGGCTCACCACGCGACATTCGTGACCGGCGACGGACTCCGTGCCGCTGTCGCTGGCCGCGTACTTGGCGGCCGGATCCTCCAGGAACTCGCGAAAAAAGTCGTGGCGGCCGGGAGAATCGGCCACGGGATAGCGCATGACCTGCTCGTCGTCCATGCTGGGGTAGTACACCCAGAAAAACCCGCCGTCGGAGACGACAAGATCGCCCTGCGGTTCGGTGAAACGCATCGAAAAGAGGTTGGGCCGCCGCTGACAGATGCGGCCCGCGCTTTCGATGGTCCTTCCCAGCAGCCGGACCTCGATCACCTGCTCGAAGTCGGCGCACATCGCACGCACCTCGCGGTAGCGCCTCGCCGCGTCCTCCATCGTGCGGAGCGCGCCGTCCTCCTGCGCGACGGCAAGACGCGCCGTGGCCGGAAGGAACAGCGTCGCGGCAGCTGTCGAGAAGACAAGCGTTGCGGCGCGAACGGTCCGCGGGAACATCAGCTGGGACATATCTCGTCCAGTCCGGCCTGGCCCACCAGCACCTCGCGTGGCTTCGAGCCGTCCGGGGGCCCCAGGACACCCGCGTCGTGGAGCTGGTCGACGATCCGGGCCGCCCTCCCGTACCCGATCCGCAGGCGCCGTTGCAACAGTGAGGTCGATCCGGCGCCCTGCTGGATGCACGCACCCGCTGCCTCCCGGAAGAGCGGGTCCCAATCGCCGCGAATGGCCCCGTCGCCGCCTGCGTCGTCCTCGCTCTCCGCGGCCTTGACGGCGTCCAGGATGTCGGCCTCGTCGCTCCTCACGCGGGCCTTCAGCGCCTCCAGGGTGTCGGCCTGTTCGCGGTACCACCCCATCAGGGCCTCGGTCTCGCCCGTGGAGATGAATGCTCCCTGCATCCGGACAGGCTCGCTCTTGGCCGGGGGCAGGAGCAGCATGTCGCCCGACCCCAGGAGCGAGTCCGCGCCGTTCTGGTCGAGTATCGTTCTGGAATCCGTCTTGGAGGCGACCCGGAAAGCGATCCGACACGGGAAGTTGGCCTTGATCAGGCCGGTAATCACGTTCACGCTGGGGCGCTGGGTAGCCACGAGGAGGTGGATGCCGATCGCCCGGGCCTTCTGCGCGAGCTGTGTCAGGGGCTTCTCGACCTCGGCCTGGACGGTCATCATGAGATCCGCCAGTTCGTCCACGACCACGACGATCCAGGGGAGTGGCCCGCCGTCGTAGATCCAGCTGTCCTCTTCCTCTTCCGGGCCGTTCGGCACCGCCAGCTTCATCTTTGCGCCCCCCTCCAGGCGCTCGTTGAACTCGTGCAGCGACCGCACCCCGTTGGCGCTGAGCAGGCCGTAGCGGCGGTCCATCTCGAGGACCGCCCACTTCAGCGCGCCTGCGGCCTCGCGCGGGTCCGTCACGACCGGGTGGCGCAGGTGGGGAAGATCGGCATACGCCGAAAGCTCGACCATCTTGGGATCGATGAGGAGGAATCGCAGCCGGTCGGGGCCGTGCCTGTAGACGAGACTGGTGATGATCGTGTTGAGGCAGACGGACTTGCCCGAACCCGTGGCGCCGGCTATGAGCGCATGGGGCATCCCCGCCAGATCCGCGACGAACGGGTTGCCCGTAAGGTCCTTGCCGAGCGCGAGCGGCAGCAGGCCGCGCGATCGTGCGAACACCGGCGCGTCAAGGATTTCGCGCAGACGAACCATCTCGGGCTGGGGATTCGGGATCTCGACGCCGACCGCGCCTTTCCCCGGTATGGGAGCGACGATCCGCACGCTCTTCGCCTTCATCGCCAAGGCCAGATCGGCGTCCAGATTGGCGATCCTGTTCACCTTGATCCCCGGCGCGGGAACGACCTCGTACTGGGTCACCGCCGGACCGGTCGTGCGCCCCGCGATCCTGCTCTTGATGTTGAAGGTCTCCAGGGTCCGGGTCAGCACCTCGGCCAGACCGTCGAGTTCGCGCTCCATGTCCAGACGGCTCTCGCGCCGCGGCGCGGTGAGAAGCTCCAGGCCCGGCAACGGGTAGTCCACGGACGGCAACTCGTCGTCCCGGAGAAGATCGGGCCCGGCGGGCTGCGCCGTCGATATTCCCGGCTCCGGAATCTCCGGCTCCGGCTCCGACACGGTCCCCGCCACGGCGTCGACCCCTTCATCGGGCGACGCGCCGGCCAGTCCGGCGTCCTCCTGCGCAGTCCTCTCCGCACGCCTGGCCCGGCGCCGTTTCCGGTTGCGGCTCCGCCATCTGCCTCCGGCCGCCGCGAGCGCGCGAACGCCGCGGTTCGTGCCGCGGTACGTCCTGGCCACGACGGCCGCCGGCGGAGCCAACGGATTGAAGCGGAACGCGGCGAGCGACGTCGCAACGACCGCGGCACCCACCAGAACCCAGGCGCCCACCGGGCCGATCGCGTCGTAGAGCGCCCCCCCGATCGCAGTCCCGACGAATCCCGTCGCCACTCCGTCCGCCCCGGCCAGGAAGGCCGACACGGGAAACAGAACCAGCACCGAAATGGTGACGACCCACAGGCTCTTGCGCCGGGGCGCCGGCCACCAGTTGCCGGTCGAAGCGGCCGCCGCCAGGAGGGCGAGCGGCACTGCCCCGGATCCCAGGCCCAGCGCGGCCACGAGCTGCTCGTCAATGAAGCTCCCGACCTCGCCTACAGGGTTCCCCGAGCGAAAGACCCCGGCGGCACGCTCGCCCAGCAGCCTCAGCGGGAAGATCGCCGCGGCGACCAGAAAAGCCAGGACGGCCGTGATCGCCGCCACGGCACGGCGCTGCCGCATTCGTTCGCCGGCGCTGGCCTTTCGCCGCGCTGGCTTCTTCTTCGCGCCGGGCCGCCTTCGCGCGGCCGCGCGCTTCGCCGTCCTCCCTGCCCCGCGGGATCTGGGCACGCCGCTCAGCCGCGCGGGGCCGTAATCACGCCATTGTACATCATGGGTACAATCTGATGCCTGTCGGCCCTTGCGCACAGTGCCAGGTCGGAGCCGAGACCCACGTCCACGAGCGCCCGCCCCGCTGCCGTCGCCGCCAGCATGTCTCCGGTCACCGGGTGGATGCCGGCCAGATCGGCCGCCGCCACCGCCCCGTCGTTCATGCGTACCGGCCCATTCACGCGGCCGCACAACCCGCGAACGATGATCCCCGCGCACACGGTGTCGTCCAGCGAGAACCGCCCCTCCTTGCCCGCGCAAACCACCACGACCGATCCGTCGCCCGGGAGTGCGGCCACGACCGCGCTCTGGTTATGGAACGACGCCGTGAACACGTGGTCGGCGGTGGCCGCGGCGGCAAACGCCCGGGTACCGTTGGTGGTGGTCATCACCAGCCGCTTCCCGGACACGGTTTCCCGGGAGAACTCGGCGGGCGAGTTGCCCAGATCGAAGCCATCGATCCGGAGTCCCCTGCGCTCGCCGCACAGCAGCGCTTCCGCCCCCAGGGAGCCGCGCAGTTCGAACGCCTCCTCGACCGACACCACGGGATGGACGGCCCGAGCGCCGTTCGCGACCGCTTCAACAATGCACGACGTCGCGCGAACCACATCGATGACGACTGCCGCCGTCCCGGCGAGTCGGCTCCGGTCGACCTCTTCCGGGGAGAAATGGACGCTGATCCACATGCGGCTGCTCAGGGCGTGGCGTTGGCGCCCATGAATCGCTCCACGAAGCTCGTGTCGGCGCCGCCGGCCCGAAACGTCTCGTCGCGCGTGATCCGCGAAAGGTACCCGATCGTCGTTGGAATGCCCTCGATGATGAAGGATTCCAGCGCCTCCCGGCCCCGCACGACGGCCTCGTCACGTGTCTTTCCCGACACGATCAGCTTTGCGATCAGGGAGTCGTAGAACGGCGGCACGCGGTAACCCGAGTAGACATGCGTGTCGATGCGCACGCCCGGTCCCCCCGGCTGATGGAAGGTGGTGATGGTGCCGGGAGCGGGGGCGAACCCGCGGTCGGGATCTTCGGCGTTGATCCGGAACTCGATGGCGTGGCAGCGTTGCGGGATCTCCCCTTCGGGGAAGGACAGGGGTTCGCCGGCTGCGACCCTGATCTGCTCCTTGACGAGATCCAGACCGGTAGTGACCTCGGTAACCGTGTGCTCCACCTGGATGCGCGTATTCATCTCGATGAAGAAGAACTCGCCGGACGGGTCCAGCAGGAATTCCACGGTTCCGGAGCCCACGTATTCGATCGCGCGGGCCGCCGCCACCGCGGCCTCGCCCATGCGGTGCCGAAGCTCCGGGGTCAGTCCGGGCGAGGGGGCCTCTTCCACCAGCTTCTGGTGGCGGCGCTGGATCGAGCAGTCGCGGTCACCGACGTGCACCACCCGTCCGTGCCGGTCCCCGAACACCTGGAACTCGATGTGCCGGGGCCGCACGATGCAACGCTCGAGATAGACGCCGTCCTCGCCGAAGGCTGCCGCGGCCTCGGCCTGCGCCGCGTTGAAGTGCCGCTGGAAATCCGACTCGTCCGTCGCGACGCGCATTCCCTTGCCGCCGCCGCCCGCCGCCGCCTTGATCATCACCGGAAAGCCGATGTCGCGGGCGAGCGACAGGGCTTCGTCCTCGTTGCGGACGATCCCGTCCGACCCAGGCACGACGGGCACCCCGGCCGCGCGCATCGTCTCGCGAGCGACCGCCTTGTCGCCCATCGACCGGATCTGGTCCGGCGACGGCCCCACGAACACCAGATCCGAACGCTCGCAGATCTCCGCGAACTCGGCGTTCTCCGCCAGAAAGCCGTACCCGGGGTGCACGGCCTCCGCCCCCGTGATCTCCGCCGCCGCGACAATGCGCGACACCTTGAGGTACGACTCGGCAGCCTGGGGCGGGCCGATGCACACGGCCTCGTCCGCGAACCGCACGTGCAAGGACTCGCGATCGGCCTCCGAGTACACGGCAACCGTCGCGATATCCAGCTCGCGGCACGCGCGCACGATGCGCAGGGCGATCTCGCCCCGATTCGCGATGAGAAGCTTGGAGAACATGCTCGCGCGGTGTGTCCGGTCAGGCTGGGTCCACGCGGAACAGAACCTGTCCAAAGTCGACGGGCTCGGCGTTCTCGACGCAGATCTCCACGATTCGACCGGCGACCTCGCACTCGAGCTCGTTCATCAGCTTCATGGCCTCGATCACGCACAGCACGTCGCCGGCGGCAACCGTGCCCCCCACCTCGACATACGGATCGGCCTCGGGCGACGGCGCCCTGTAGAAGGTCCCCACCATCGGCGACGTGATGTCCGCGAGGCCGGTCGCCGGTGCTTCAGCAACCGACGGCGAGGGGGCGGCCGGAGAGCCCTCCGAGGGCGCAGGCGAGGCCGTCGAGGGCGGTGGCGAGGAATTGTCCGCCGACGATCGGGCCGGAGGGGCCTCGGCGACAACGGTCGCGCCACCCGGCGACTTGGACAGCCGGATCCGTGTGCCGCCCCGTCTTAGCTCCAGGTTGTCCAGCGACGATTCGTCGAGCATCCGGATCAGGGCCTGCACGAATTCGATATCTATCATCCGCTCACCCGGGTAAGGTATTTGTCCTCGCGCCGGTCAATCTTCAGCACGTCGCCCACGTCGACGAACAGCGGGACCTGCACGACCGCACCGGTCTCGAGCGTCGCGGGCTTGGTCGCTCCCTGGGCGGTATCGCCCTTGTGCCCGGGATCGGTATCCGTGACCGCCAGCTCGACGAACGCGGGCAACTCGACCGAAATCACGTTGCCGTCGTGGACCAGTCCCTCGCATTCCATGTTCTCCTTGAGGTACTTCAACTGGTCTTCGCCGAGCATGTCCCCGCCGATGGGGATCATGTCGTACGTTTCCTGATCCATGAAATGGTACAGGTCGCCGTCCGTGTATGAGTAGTTGACCGGCCTTCGCTCCAGCCTGACGCTGTTTACCCTCTCGCCTGCCCGATAGGTCTTGTCCACCACCGCGCCGGACAGGACGTTCTTCAACTTGGTGCGCACGAAGGCGCCGCCCTTCCCGGGCTTCACATGCTGGAAGTACGTGATCGTCCAGAGCGCGCCGTCGATATCCAGCACCATGCCGTTGCGGAAGTCAGCGGTGCTTGCCATGCCGTCCTTGCAGTCTCCTGATTCGTGGGGCTTGATTCCGCCTCTGCGGTCGTTGTCCGCCGGGAATCACTGGTGTCGCTGCCGCAGCAGGTGGCCGTGCAGGCAACGTAGCCCTGAAAGATAGCTGTCGACCCCGAAACCGGCGACTATCCCCACCGCCGCCGGCGTGATCATCGAGTGCCTCCGGAACGCTTCGCGGCTCGCCGGATTGCTCAGATGCACCTCGACGAAGGGCCTGGAAATGCCGAGCAGTCCGTCCAGCAGGGCGACCGAGGTGTGTCCTAGCCCGGCCGGATTGATGACCACTCCGTCCGCGCGCTCGCGGACATCGGCAAGGAAATCGAGGATCCTGCCCTCGCTGTTGGACTGGAATGCCTCGATCTCGACGCCCAGCGCTTCGGCCAGAGCGGCGAGTTCCCGGTCGACATCCTCCAGGGTGGCCGTACCGTAGACTTCGGGCTCCCTGGTGCCGAGCAGGTTCAGGTTGGGGCCGTGGACTACGGCGATTCTCACGGTCGGTCCTCTCCGGCGGCATCTGCGTTTCGGTCACGGACCTCGCGTTCGGCAGTCCGGGCCGAAAAATATGTTTACCGCGCCGACAGTGTCAACGCGCCCTCGGCCAGCATCAACGTGCGGGCGGCCGATGCGCCCGCGGCTACCGCGCCCGCGTCCGGCGCACCGGTGCAAGCAGGCGCCCGCACTCCGAATGGCCCCCTGATGGCAGCGGGGTTTCTGCCGCGGGGCGCACTGCGTTAGCTTCCCGGTGGGAAACGAAGCGCCCGGCTGCACGATTGCGGTCGGGCGTTTCGACCCGTTCGGCCGATCAAGGAGGTGGCTTCCGCCATGATGCAGGAACTTCGCAAGAGCACAAAGTGGATCATGATCCTCGTGGCGCTCGCCTTCGGGGGACTCATGTTCTTCGAGTGGGGCATGGACATCACGGGACAGACCGCCGGATCGTTCGGCGAGATCGGGCGTGTAAACGGGACACCGGTCGTCTACGAGCAGTACATGGCTTCGTATCGGAACCTGTACGACCAGGCCCAGGCGATGCAGGAAGAGCCGATCACGACGGTCCAGAACACGCGTATCGAGGACCAGGCGTGGGATGAAGTCGTCAACTCGATCCTGATCCAGCAGGAACTGGAGCGGAGGGGGATCGTCGTATCGGACGAGGAGGTCATGAACGCCGCGCGTTTCAGTCCGCCCCCCGACGTGGTTGGCAGCCCGGCCTTCATGACGGACGGCGCATTCGATATCACCAAGTACCAGCAGTTCCTCGCCACGGCGGAGCGCGTGCAACTCCTGCAGCTCGAAGCCTACTATCGGGACGTGATCCCCCGCGGGAAGCTGTTGCGACAGGTGGGATCGGGGATCTATGTCTCCGACGCCGAACTCTGGATGGCCTACAAGGACGGCAACGAAAGGGCGAGCGTTCGCTACGTAGCGTTCGAACCCCTCACGCGCGTGTCCGACGACCAGATCGAGATCACCCCGCGGGAAATCAGTGACTACTACCGCGACAACCGCGAGGAGTTTTCCGTCCCCGCCAGCGCCAGCGTGATATCGGTCGCCTTCACCAAGGCCCCGACGCCCGAGGACACCCTGGCGGTGGAGAACAGGGCCCTCGAGCTGCGGCAGGAAATCCTGGACGGGGCCGACTTCCCGGAACTGGCGCAGACGGAGTCCTCCGACGCGATTTCTGCCGCGGAAGGGGGCAGCCTGGGCGTCTTTGCCAAGGGACGCATGGCGGTGCCCTTCGATTCGGCGGTGTTCGCGACGCCTCTCAACCGGGTCACCGAGCCCGTCCGGACCAACTTCGGGGTCCACCTCATCGAGGTGACCGAACGCTGGGGACAGGATTCCGCGGCGGCCCGCCACATTCTGCTCCCCTTCGAACGTACGGACGAATCGGAGATCGACCTGCTTGCGCTGGCCGACTCACTCGAGGAACTCGGCGAGTCGATGACGCTGACGGACGCGGCGGCACTTGTCGGGCTCGAAGCCGACACGCTCGACCTGATCGAGACGCGTCCGATCGTCCCGGGGGCGGGCGATGTGGAGGAAGGGGGCGAATGGGTCTTCGATCCCGAGGAGACGTCGGTTGGCGACGTCAGCCCGGTCTTCGAGAACAGAACATCCTTCTACGCCCTCGAGCTCGTCTCGCTCGACCCCGCGCGCTACCTCACCGAGGAAGAAGCCGAGACGGCGATACGCGGCAACATCGGAACGCGCAAGAAGGTCGACGTCGCCCTGGAGGAGGCCCGTGCCCTGGTCGAGGAGGTCAGACAGGGACGCTCCCTGGCCGAAGTCGCGCGCGAGATCGGACTGGAAGCGCTGGACGCGGGGCCGTTTGCGCGCAACGAATTCGTGTCGGGCCTCGGCCGTCACAATGCGGCGGTCGGGACGGCCTTCGGTCTGGAAATCGGAGAGGTGTCGGATGCAATCCGCGCGAACACGAACGCATTTGTGATCGAACGAACGGGCGCAGAGCCCGCGGACAGTACCGCGTGGCTGGACCAACTCGATCTGCAGCGGGCGCAAACGGTCGCCATGATGCGGCAGCAACGGCTCAATCAGTGGATCGACGCGCTGCGCGAGTCAGCCGACATCGTCGACCGCCGCGAGCAGGTGCTCAATCCGCCGGAAGACCAGCCGCTGTCGCAACTGCCACCGGTGTTCTGGTAGCGGGCGGGCGGTTTCGCCAGCGGACCGGCGTCAACCGGATCAATTCGTGGTGAGGCGGCGCGGTGCGCCCTCCTCCTGACCTTCCGGGACTCGAGCGCCTGTGGCGTCATCCTGCGGCGCTTTCAACTCGCCCTCGACGCGGACCGACGACTCGATCTCCCGCACCGACGACTTGAACTCGCGGATTCCCTTGCCCAGGGAGGTCCCGATCTCCGGAAGCCGCTTCGCTCCGAACAGCAGCAGCACGATGAGGAAGATGACGATCGCTTCCGTCATGCCCATTCCGAAAGGCATATCCACATCTCCTTGTGTCCGGGACCCGGCGCGGGGGCATTCCCCGGTTTCGGTCCGTCAGTCGCTGGAACGACAACCTAACGGTTTTGCCACGCCTGGCCAAAGAAACCGGACGGAATCACGGCGAAACCGGCCAGAGCTGCGGCGCCCCGCGCGAAGCTACATCCACCAGCGGATCACCAGCGCCACGATCCCGATTCCGACAATCGTCAAGACGTTCAGGAAGAACGATATGGGTCCGATGGTGATGGCCACAGCCAACAGGTCCAACGAAAACGGGCCAACGGACGCCTCCACCGATCCCGTGAGAAACGCGCGCGCCGCGCTATCCGGCAGAAAGGTCTCCGCCAGCTTGGTGAGGAGTCCCCCGAGGAACATGCCCAGGGCCAGCGTCCAGAATCCCCTTGTGATGCTGCGCTTGTAGTTGGGCTCCATCGCTAACGGGGCTCCATCGCCGTCACCGCGATCGTTCGACTGCGTAGAAGACGGATTCCCTGAGCGCGTCCAACGCGGGCCCGGGTGGTAGCGGGTCGATCGCGGCCTGGGCTGAATCCGCGTACTCGCGTGCCTTGCTGCGGGCGTATTCCAGACCCCCGTTGCGACGCACAAGGCCGATGGTCGCAGCCACGTCGTCGTCGCCCGGCTCGACCAGCGTGAACATGTGCTGCACCTGCTCGACCTCCGCGACCGTCATCTCGCGAAGCGCTCCCACCAGAGGCAGGGTCACCTTGCGGCCGCGCAAATCCAGTCCGGTGGGCTTCCCGGTCTCTTCTTCGCTGCCGGCGTAGTCCAGCATGTCGTCGGCGATCTGGAAAGCCATGCCCAGGCAGTGCCCGAACCGCTTGAGCGGGGCCCGAAACGCCGGCACACCGGCCAGCGCGCCCATTTCGCAGGCTGCGGACATCAGCGACGCGGTCTTCGCGGAGATCAGCTTGAAGTACTCCGACTCCGAGTAGCTGATGTCGTCGTAGCAGAGAAGCTGACGCATCTCGCCCACGCTCATCTCGTTGGCCGCCGAAGCGAGAACCCGCACGGCTTCGAGGTCGCCGAGCCGCGCCAGTTCGGTCACCGCCCGGCTGTAGAGGTAATCGCCCATGATGATGGCGATCTGATGCGTCCAGAGCGAGTTCACCGTGGGCATCCCGCGGCGCAGCACCGAGTGGTCGACCGCATCGTCGTGCACCAGGGTGGCCATGTGCACCAGTTCCACGACGGCGCCCAGCGTCACCGAATCCTCGGAGGCCTTGCCGCCGACATCGCTGGACAGGAGCACAAGCGTGGGTCGAAACAGCTTGCCGGGCACGCTGAGGAGGTATTGGTTGACCTCCTCCACCATGTCGAACTCCGACACGGCCACGGTCCGCAACTCGTCAAAGACCCTGTCCAGCCGCTCCTTTACCGGAGCCTGGATCGCAGCAAGTCCTGTTGTTGTTTTGGGCAAGGCCGATAGCGGGTAGGTCATTGGCAGGTGCAGGAAGGACGCTCTTGCAGACAAAAGGTAGCGGCAGGGAAGGTGAAACGCATGGTTGGCAGCCCGTGGACAAAACCCCCTGGCATTCGAGCGGCTTTATCCACGGACTGCCAGCGCCGTGTCCCGGAGATTCGCGAACCGCACCAGTGGCGACGTCATGCCTCCGAGCCGGCGCCCGCCGGCGAGCGTGCCCCCAGGTAGGACTGCACACGGCGGCGCAACACCCGATCCTCCGACCAGTCGCGAACCCGCATCCGGCGAGCCGTCTCCGGCGGGACCTGATCGGGGAGCATCCCGATCAACTCGGTTCCGGCCACGCGTCCTCCAAGGACTCGAACCCGGCGCTCGATCGTTCGGAACACGACGAACGGATCGGTTGCCGCAGGGTCCTCGAGGTTCATGGCAATTTGCAGGCGGTTCTGTCCGCGCAGCAGAAGCGCTAGGGCCCGCAGGCCGGCAAAGCCCCCGCCCGCCTCGCGAATGCCGGCCGCGATGCGACGGGCCGCCGACAGAGCTACACCCTCGATGTCCACGTTCCAGGCGAGCAGCACTTCCCGGGCTCCAACACAGACGGCTCCCGCGGTGGGGTGGGCAAAGCGGTGCCCGTGCGCGGCCGTCGTGGGCTCCGGCACGCGGCCAACTTCCCCTCCATGCAGGCCGGCCGCCGCACGGCCAGGACCCCGTCCGTGCAGGTCGGCCGCCGCGCGACCGCGCCCGGGGCCCGCCGCCAGTGCCTCGAAGCCGCCGCGCCGAATGGAAGCCAGCCCGCGGTCTTGCGGCTTCGAGGCCGCGCCGTACAGGAAGACGGGAATCCCCAGCCGGGCGATTCGGGCCGCAGCCCGGTGAGCCAACGCCGCCGCGCCCGCCATATCCATTCCGTGCAGGGGCACAAACGGCAGAACGTCCAGCGCCCCGATACGCGGGTGGACGCCCCGGTGCCGGCGCATGTCGATGCGCTCGAGTGCCACAGCGGCCGCCGCCACCGCACCGTTCTCCACCGAGGCGGGCGACCCGATCGCCGTGATCACCGAGCGGTGGTGATCGGGGTCCATGGTGGTGTGAAGGACCTCGCACCCCGCATCCGTGAAAGCGGCCGCCGCCGCGCCGACGAACTCCGGATCACGGCCCTCGCTGAAGTTCGGAACGGTCTCCACGACCTCGGTCATGGCGCCCGCGTCCCCCGTGCACAGGGTCGGACGGTGCTCGCGGCCAGCAGCAACCCCTCGCCGCGTTCGGCTCTACCTACCAGCCCTGCGTGCCGCCGGCGGTCGAGAGGCTCGGGTTGCCGGCCTGGGTCTGGTAGGCCCAGTCGAACACGATCAGCCGGTTCCCGTCCTGATCCAGGCCAAGGTGGCTCGCCCGGACGGATCCGAACCGCGTTTCGCCGTCGTCGCCACTGACCTGGAACATGTACGTGAACCCCGCGTCCAGGGGCATCCGCCTCGCCGAGTAACCCGACATCGGAGCGCGTTCCCAGGACAGGCAATCCGGGTCGGAGCCGACCCCGCACTTGAGGGCCGATGTCCAGTGGGCCTCGGGGTGCACCCGGCCTTCCGGTCCCGGCGCAAGCCACAGGCCCGCACCATCGGATTCGAGTCGGAAATGACGGTGCGGGCTGTCCCCCGACATCACCGCCTGCAGGTCGTCGGCCTCCTGAAAGCGGAAGCCCGCGCTGGCGGCGACGTCCTCGTAGGAGTACATGACCTCGCCGGTGTAGTCGGGTCTCGGTGTGCACGACGCAATCTCGCTTGCTTCGCTCTCGTGGCCCTGGTCGTCGACCGACGTTACGAAATAGGACGCGGTTCGTCCATTCTCGGCCAGGAAGTCCAGAAACCCCGGTGAATCCGTCTCACCCACCAGGTACTCGCTGTCGCCGTCCGCGACGTAGACACGATAGAAGGCAAAGTCGTCCTCCGCCGACGCACCGTCGTGCCAGCGCACGTAGGCGGAGTTGTCCAGCGCAACCGCTTCCACCGGATCCGGCACAGGAGGAGGCACCGGCCTGGGCACGTAGACCTCGACCGAGTAGTCGCTCGCCGTCTCCTCTCCGGTATCCGGGCTCACGGCGGACACGTAGTACTCGTACGTGACCTCGGCCCGGACGTTGATGTCGCGGTAGACGCACAGCCCTTCCGTGCAACTCGTAACCTCTGCAATGAAGAAGTAGTCCGGATCGCTCACCCGCTTGCCGTAGACACGGAAGGCCTCTCCATCCCACCCTCCTCCCAGGCGCCACGACAGATCGACGGCGCCAGCGTAGTAGTAGCCCTCGAGATCCCTGGGCGCATCCGGCGGATCCGCCAGCAGCCAATAGTCGTCGTCGCATCCTGCGGCCAGCACGGCCGCCACGGTTATCCCCCACTTCCAGATTCTCATGCTTCCCCCTCGCATCGTGCCGTGAACGGGCTCGACCTCACCACGCGGCCGCGGCCCTGACCATTCACAGATGCATCCGACGTACCACAACCCGATCCATCACCCCTACAACGACTTACGACGCTGGCTCCCACAAGTGAGTGTCCACTGCCGGTGACGGTGCGTCACCTGCAGCGGAAGCCGCGGGACTTCGTGCAGGGGCCGAAGGCGAATGCGGGACGCCGACGACCTTCGCCGGTCAGAAACCCCGCCCGGGCCTGGACCGTCCGGGGCCCTGGGTGCCCCCGGCTCGCTGCTCGTAGTCGAAATGAAGGTCCCGGTTGTCGGAAAGCGCCACTTCGAAGACGAAGCTCCAGTTACCCGTGGCCGTCTGCTGGAAGGAGAAATCGGCCTCCCAGCGGTGCAGGTCGCGCTTCAGGCTGATCACGTGATCGTTGAAGATGCGCCCGGTCACATCGTACGACGTCCGCCAGTTCACCGACCACTTCTCGGTAGGCTGGAAGCTGAGATTGGCCTGGATCATCTGGTTGCCGCCCACCTGCATCCCGGGGCTGCGGGCGAGGGAATAGGAGAACGACGCGTTCCACTTGCCCACCTCGCCACTCGGAGCACTCTGCCGTTCCCGGTCGCGGTCGCGGCCGCCGGTCGGGACGACCGTGGACTCACCGAGATCGGCAGTCTCGAAGCCGCTGGGGTCGGTCGGATCCGTCTCTTCCTCCGGCGTGTCGGTGGTTGGAGGCGGATCCTCCTCTTCCTCGCCGGAAAGGCGCCGGATCCAGCGGAACAAGGCGGATTCGTTGCTGAGGGAGAACGACATGTTGACGTTCGACAGAAACGGGTCGAAGCCGAGCGCCCCGCCCTCCGGAGTGACTCCCGTATTGTCGAACACTCCGTGCTCCATCGAGACCGACAGTCCCCTCAGGTAATCCGAGCTGATCTGATGGGAAATCCGCAGGTTGTCGGCAAAACCGCGCGTGAAGTGGCCAAGTTGTCCGGCCTGCTCGAAATCGTAGGTCACAGCGCTCGTGCGCAACGCCAGGACAGTCACCTTTTGCGCTTGCGGCAGCCGGCGGGGGCCCCCATCCGTGGATTGCGGCTCCGCTTCCCCGGCCGCCGTGGTATCCGACTCCTCGTCGCCCACCTTGGCCTCGATCGTCTGGGTCAGTCCGAAGCGGAGCTCGTTCTTCGGCTGGATCGCCCGCGTCCCGAAGGTCGCCTGCTGGATGGCGGTGGGCTGGGTTTCCGGCGAATACGCGTAGTCGAAGGTCGGGGAGACCTTGTGGCGCAGGCGATCGTTATTGTAGAAGCCGTAAAAGTCCGTCTTGAGCTGGGCCCCGAAGGACAGGCGACTGGGCGCGGAAATGAAGCCGCCGGCCCCGACGGTGCTGGTGTCGGACCGGATGGCGTTGCCCGAGAGCGCCAGCTGGGGCGTAATCGAGGTGGAGCCGACCAGGCTCACCTGGTAGTTGATGCTCGTCGACCAGGTCCGATCGTCGGCGTTGAGGTTCATCGTCTCCGCGGCCTGCGGAAAGACGATCGACCGCTGCAGATCGCCCACGCTGCCGATGCCGGCGCGCGCGGCCGGCATGGTGGGATCGAAGAAGTTCAGGGGCAGGTCACGCCGGATGTTCCGGTTCACCTCGAAGTTCTGCGCAATCGAGAACGCACCGGCCGACAGCGTGGCGGAAATGCCGCCGCGCAACGCCTCGCTGTCCGCCTTGCCCAGTTCGAATGGACCCTGTGACAGGTCCTGCACGGGCAGGTCGCGGATGGTTCGCGAGAAGCGTCCGGACGCCGACAGGGTCATGTTGTTGTAGAAGCGCGCCCGGTTGAACGGGGCCGACAGGAGCGTGATCGTCGACAGCGATAGGTTGGCCGTCGGCATGGTCGCCTCGACGCGGTCGTCGGACAGGAATTGCCTCCGGCTCGCGCTCACCGAGAGATTCCCCCAGTCGAATCGCCGGTTCAGCCCGCCGTCCGAATCGATGGACTGCGTGACCTCGCGCGGGTCGAAGGAGTTGCGACGCACGAAGGCCGAGCTGGACGCGTAGGCGGCGGACAGCCGCAGCTGCATTCGTTCGGATATCTCCCAGCTGTGGTCGGTGTCGAACGCCAGCTCCGTTCCGCCCTCGGCGCGCCAGAAGCGGCGGAAGTTGGCCCTGCCCTCCAGGAACTGGCGCAGCCAGCTGTACTGGACGCGACCCGTCATCGCCATATAGTTGCCGCTCCACCAGTCCATCCCCAGCTCGGCGTCGGAGTAGTCGCTCATGGCCCAGTAGAAGCCCAGGTTGGAGATGCGGCGGGCATAGCTCCCCGACGTGCGCACGATGTCGTTCACCGAGAAGCGGACCGGCAGAAGTCCGGACCGGCGTCCCTGCTCGGTGCTTTGCGCAATGAAGGGGAGCCACATTACGCCCACGTCCGAGAAGTAGAGCAGGACGTTCCGCGCAACCAGCGTGCCCCCCGGATGGATCTTGATTTCGCGCGCGACGAAGTGGTAGTGGGGTTCGTCTTCTTCGCAGCTGGTGAACATGATGTCGTGACCGAAGGACACGTCCTCGTTGACCCAGGGGAAATCGCCCCGGACGATCCAGTTTCCCATCCCCGCGTTCATCTGGGTCCTGGCGTCGAGGGCGGTGGCGCGGTCCTCGTCGAGATCGTAGACGATGCGGCGGGTCAGCACCTCGTCGCCCTCCTCGGGCCGGTAGGTCGCCTCCTGGCCCCTCGTCACCAGCCGCCCCGTGTTCTCGTCGAACACGAGCGCCGAATCGGCCGACAGCTCGAGTCCTTCCCGGTTGATGACCGCGCTCGTGCCCTCCGAGCCCAACAGCGTAAGTATTCTCGATTCCGTCTCGAAGGTGGCGTCCTCGCTGCGGTACTGAACCAGTTCGTAGCCCGGCAGCGACAGCAGTTCCCTGACCGTCGAATCCTGCGCCATGTCCGCGAGGCTGCTTCGTTCCTGGGTGGTGTCCGGCGGGGCGAGGCCGGTGGAGTCGCCGACGCGCCTGGTTAGGGCCTCCAGCCGCTCCTGTACGACCTTGCGAAGCGAATCCGAGAGTTCCTGCGCCGACGCCGGGACGTACGCCGCGGAACCGGCCAGCAAGCAGCCCGCCAGGGCGAGTCTGGTGAACGCACGACTTCCCACGAGCGCCCTATTCCTCGCCGTCCGGGGTCGAGTCTCCTCCGGAATCGGCACCGTCAGATCCGTGCGACTCGTCGCCGTCTCCCTCGCGGGCCGGGTCACCGTGGTCGTACGGGGTGGGCTCGGCCCCTGGCGGCGGATCCGGGTCCACGGGGGCAACCGCGCCGCCCGCTTCCGCCTCGCTTTCGCGCTGCCTCTGCTCCCGGCGACGCCAGATCACCACCGACATCAGGATGCTGAGCTCGAAGAGGAGGTAGATCGGCACCATCATGATGACCGTGACGACGATCACGTCGCCCGGCGACAGGAGCGCCGCAAGGGTCGCGATGATGACGATCGCGTGCCGGCGCTTCGACCGGAGGAACGCGGGCGTAACCAGCCCAAGCACGCTCAGCACCAGCACCACCACCGGGAGTTCGAAGAGGATGCCGAAGGCGAGCAGGAGCTTGACCACGAACCCCATGTACAGACCGAAGGTCCAGTTGTGTTCCACGAGCCCGGTCAGGAGGCCGGTGAGGAAGCGCAGCGAGATCGGCAGGACGAAGTACGCCAGGACGACGCCGGCCACAAACAGCACCATCCCCATGTAGAGCGCCGGGATGATCGCCCTCTTCTCGTGCCTTTCCAGCGCGGGCGCCAGAAAGGCCCAGGTCTGGTAGATGACCGTGGGCGACGCCAGGATCAGCCCGATCGTGAGGGAGACCTTAAGGAGAATGAAGAAGGTGTCGGTGGGCGCAAGGACCTGGGGTTCCCAGTCCTCCCCGAACACGGCTCGACCCGGTTCGAGCAGTATTTCCCAGACGTCGAACATCGTCATCAGCGCCAGACCGATCGCGAACCCCGCCACGATCGCCGCCAGGCTCCACAGAATGCGCCAGCGCAGCTCCTCCAGGTGGTCCAGAAACGGCATTTCGGCCTTGGGGTTGCGGCGCCCGCGTGAGAGGAGGCCGTCGCGCAGCCTGTTCATTGCACGTCTCCCATGTCATCGCCATCCACGAGCGGCAGTTCACCCTGGAAGCGCCGCCGGTTCTCGTGCTGTTCTCTCACGGTGAGTTCGTCCACGACTTCCTGGAATTCATCGATGTGCTGAAAGTCCCGATACACGGAGGCATAGCGTACATACGCCACCCGGTCGAGCGGCTTCAACCCCTCCATGACCTGCTCGCCGATCACGCGCGACGATATTTCGACGCGGGCCGACCCCAATACGTTGTCTTCGATGCGGTTCAAGAGGGCCTCGATCTCCGCCGGCGACACCGGACGCTTGGTGCAGGCTGTGACAATCCCCGCCTCCAGCTTGTCGCGCTGGAAGTCTTCCGCGCTGCCGTCGCGCTTGACCACGCTCACCGCACGCTCTTCGACACGCTCGTAGGTCGTGAACCGTTGCCCGCAACCAAGACACTCGCGACGGCGGCGAATCGCCCGGCCACCCTTGGCCGTCCGCGTGTCGACGACCTTGCTGGACCCGGATTCACAGGCCGGGCAGATCATCGGCGTCCCGTCAGGGAATGCCCTGGAGCCGCTCCCGCGCCTGTTCGACGAAGCGGTGACCCGGATAGGTATTGACGAGGCGCTCCAGCAACTGGCGGGCCTGCTCGAAGTCGTTCAACTCGATGCTGAGCACCCCTGCGCGGTACAGCGCGTCGGGAACCTCTTCGGCGGTGGGGAAGAGCCTGGGGACTTCGAGATAGATCGCCACGGCTTCCTCGAGGCGCTCCTCGCCACTCAACAGCTCCCCCAGGTACAAATGGGCGGATGGCGCCAAGTCGCTGTTCGGGTACATCGAGATGAATCGCTCAAAACCCCGGCGCGCCGTAGTGAGGTTCCCGCGGTCGAGCGCCTGTTCCACGGAAGCGAACGCCTCGTCGGCGGCGTCGCCGCCACCAGCGACCTCCTCGTCGCCGACCTCCCCACCGATCACTTCGAGCGTGTCTCCCGGCGCCCCCCGCGCCCTCAAACGCTCTTCGAGCTGCTCCCGCTGTGCGATGAGCTCCTCGCGCATGTTGGCCAGGCTTCGCTGGCTCTGGCCCACGAGTTCCCCGAGGAGCAGAAGCTGGTCCTGGATCGCGAGCAGCCGATTGCTGACGTCACCCCTGAATTCGAAGACCGACTCCGACAGCGTCCCCACGGAGTCGAGCACGGCCCGGTTCACCCGCTGCACTCGTTGCAGCGCCAGTGTGGCGGTGTCCTGCCGCGCGGCCAGGGCGCGGACCTCGGACTCGAGAACCCGGAAGTCCGACTTGGTCGCGCACCCGGCCAGCGATGCTACCAGCACACCGAGGCCAATCCATTTCGCCCCCCTGGCAGGGCGTCGTCCCGGCGACCCCGGCAAACGCGCCCTACCGTCCGAGGTCGTTGCCGCCGGCGGTGATCACGAATTCGACTCTGCGGTTCTGGGCCCACGCTTCCTCCGTGGATCCCTGCGCCACCGGTCGTTCCTCGCCGTACGAAACCGACGCGAAGCGGCCCATGTCGAGCCCGAAGCCGGTCAGGAATCGTATCACCGACTCGGCGCGATCGTTCCCCAGCGCAAAGTTGTACTCCGAGGTGCCGCGCTCGTCGGCGTGACCTTCCATGCGCAAGCGGACGCCGGGGTTGTCCCGCAGGATGTCGAGCTTGGCGCGGAGCCTTGCCTCGGTGTCGGGACGGATGGCCGCTTCGTCATAGTCGAAGTAGACCACCTCCATGAGGGTGCGCCGCGCAGCCGCCGCGGCCCGTTCCCGCGCCGCCGCCGCTTCCTGTTCCAATCGCGCCCGTTCCCGCGCCGCGGCCTCCTCGGCCGCCCGGATCGAATCCTGCCTCATCCGCTCCAGCTCTTCGGCCGTCGGGCCCGTTGGCGCGGGATCCGGGGGCGGAGGCGGAGGGCTACAGGCGGTGGCAATGAGCGCTGTTGCGCAGGCAGCGAGGATGAGCCGTGATCTAGACATCCCTTCTCCCGTGTGGTGGAGGTAAGTGTTCCGGCGTGGAGCCAGTCCCGGGTCGGGGTGTATACACGCGATGTATTTACGCGATTTCTTCGGATTTTGCAAGGGTTCGCGGCGCCTGAACAGGACGTTTCAGCGGAAGTCCCCGGGCTGGGCTCCAAAGCCCGCTCCCCCGGTCTCCACGCCATCGCCCTGCCAGGGCAGCCGGGGCGACCAGTCGGTGTCCTCCGCGCGCACGCCTGCGACCAGCAGGCGGGTGCGGCCGGTGGCGCTATCGACCACGAAGACTCCGTACCCGTAGCTCCGCACCCCGGCGACTACGAGGTGTCTGCCATCGGGCGCCCAACTGGGGTCCTCGTTGTTGCCCTCGCTGGTGAGCTGCACGAGGCGGTTGTCGGCCCTCTCCATGTCGCGGACGAAGATGTGGTACTGGTTGTATACCCGGCGGTCGACGATGCCACCGGCAAACGCCACCTTGTCCGCCGTGGGCGACCAGTCCGGATCGGCGAAGTAGCCACCCCGCCCGTATCTGTACGGGGACAGGAGCTCGGCGTCGCCCCCCTCGCCCGGCATGACGTAGATCTGGGGCGTTTGCGAACCCAGGCGGTTGGATAGGAATGCCAGCTTGCTCCCGTCGCGGGAGTAGGACGGCTGAATGTTCTGGTGGTATCCGCCGATCAGCCGGGTCAGACAGCAGCCCTCGCGGATGTTGTAGGTCGAAATCCCCTTCGCGCCCCCCGCTTCGAGGCTCCAGAAGGCGATGCGGTCCCCATCGGGATGGTAGGAAGGAGAGAACTGCTGTTCGCCCGAACTGCCTTCGATGGTTCGCTCGCTCCCGTCCGCCAGGTTCAGCTCGTAGATCCTGGGCAGACCGGACTTGAAGGAGGTATAGGCAATGTGCGTCCCGTCGGGGGACCAGGCCGGAGAGACCGCCAGATCGTCGTCCCAGGTCACCCGCCGCAGCCCCTCGCCGTCCGAATCGACAACGTACAACTCCTTGCTGGCCGGATTCCCGAAGGGCCTCATCGAGAAGACGATGCGACTTGCGGCCATTCCGGGATCGCCATGCACCCACTCGACCACCGCGTCCGAGACCCGGTGGACGGCGAGCCGGAACCCCTCGTGCCCGGGAGGCGGAATGGGGAATCGGGCACGCGAGCGAACGCTGCTGAATACGATGTCGTGGAGTTCGACCTCGAGGAAGGCGATTCCGTCTTCGCTGTCGATACTCCCGGTCAGGAGCCAGTCGACCCCGTACTGGTCCCAGAGGCTGTACTGGATGCCCTCGGTGTCGACCCCCCCGGGGAGCGAATCCCTGACGTAAAAGCGGTCGCTGTAGTCCAGGTCCGTCCCGATGATCGAGGCGATCTCCGAGGCCGGGCCACCCCCCGTGAAGGGGCGGATGGCGATGGGCGGGATGCGTTCCCCTTCGTAGACGAACCCCAGCGAAACGCCGGGAATCGCCGCTTCCTCTTCCTGGGCCGCACTCCCGGCAGCCAGCACCGCGAGCGAGACCGCCGGCATCGTCATGAGGGCCGGCCAGCGTGCGCCGCGCGTCGTCATTCCGTGGCTCCCAACTCCTGTAGCAGCAACATGAAGCGTCCTCTCGGACTGATGGTGTAGTTGATTGGAAGCACCGGATAGAAGTACTCGTCGGGCAACGGCCCCAGCCGGCCCGGTTGGCCCGCGCACTCGATCGCTTCCTCTGCCGCCGTATCGAACGAGAAGCTCCCGGATGAAGACACGATGGCGATATCGGTGGTGCTTCCGTCCCGCTGGACGAGGAAGCGTACCACGACATCCCGGAGGCCCGTGTCCGGCGGCCGGAAGCAACGTCTGATGTGGTTGGTAATGCGCTCGTAATACTCCGGGAAGTCCCGCCGGAATCCCTCGATCCGCGCCGTGACCTCATCATCGCCGTCTTCCGGCTCCGGGGCCGTGGTCGAAACCGTTTCGGTCTCCGGAGGGGGCTCCTCTTCGGCGGGGGGCGTCTCCAGCGAGTCCGGTTCGGGCTCCGGCTCCGGTTCGGGCTCGGGCATCGGAGACTCCTCCTGGGGCTCGGGGTCGTCCGGGGTCTCCACTATGAGCTGGTCCTCCGGCTCCGGGGCGGCCGCGACCATGTTGATCTCGACGACCTCGTAGAACACCGGCTCGGGCTGCAGCGCCGGAATCACCCAGAACAAAATGACAAAAATTGCCATATGGATCGACAAAGACAGTCCCAGGGGCTTCTTTCCGAGCCTCTTGCGCGCCTTCTGCTCGGCCTTTCCGCGCTTGTCACCCCGCCCGGGCTCTTCACCGCGCTCGGTGGACGAACGAGTCCCGATCACCGGCGGATCTCCCGGAGGATCAGGGACAGGCCCACGCCCTCTTGTGCGGCCACCGCGCTGATGGCTGCCGCGACGCGTCCGTAGACGGCCAGCGAGTCACCCCAGAGATAGACCCTGTCCGCGCCGTTTTCCTGAATGATCTGCGCGAGGACCTCCGGCAGATCGGCTTCCGCGACCTGTGCCTCGCCGACGAAGATCGTGTGGTCTTCCCTGACGACGACCCTGATCATGTCGTCCGACGCCTCGACGACTTCCACGTGCCCCTCCGGCACATTGACCTCGATGCCGCCCTGCAGCACCGGGGCCGTGATGATGAAGATGACCAGCAGGGTGAAGGCCACGTCGACCAGGCTCGTTACGTTGATCTCCGAGCGAACCGGCAGCCGGCCGCGGCCTCCTCTCCGCCTCTTCATACGTGCCGTTCCTTGGCCAGGGTCCCGATGAACTCGCTGGCGAACCCCTCCAGCTCGCCGAGAACGAGGTTGAGGCGCGACGCGAAGTGGTTGTACGCGATCACCGAGGGGATCGCGACGGACAGGCCGGCAACGGTCGTGATCAGGGCCTCGGCCACCCCGGGCGCCACCGCGCTGATGTTGGTGGACGCGGAGGCCGTGATGCCCAGAAAGGTGTTCGTGATGCCGATGACCGTGCCCATCAGGCCCAGCAGCGGCGAAACCGACCCGATGATCGCCAGCCAGTTGAGGCCGTGGCCAAGCTCGTCGACCTCCTCCGCCTCGACCTTGTCCATGACCAGGCGCAGCGCTTCGAGTTGCGTCAGTGACAGCCCGGTGGCGTGCGCGGAGCCTCCAAGTGCGCCCGGGTTCAGCTCCGCGAAGAAGTTCAGGCCCGCGCGAAAGAGGCGGGTGTAGGGTGACTCCGGCAGCGTGAGCACGGCCTCCGAGGCCTCTCCAAGGCTGTTGACGCGGTCCAGGCGCGCGAGGAATTCGTCGCCTTCGCGGCGGACCGTGCGGAACCGGCGGACCTTGGCGAGAATCACCCACAGGGAGAGGATCGAGAAGAGCGCCAGCACGGCCAGTACGACGTGCGTCGGGAGACTGGCCCCAAGGATCATGTCCGTGATGGTCTGCGGAGTCCGGAGGTCCTGAGGAGGTGCGCTCATCCGACGTGTGCCACCGCGTGTTGGGCGGCGATGTGCTCCAGGGTCGCGGACAGTCCCTTGCGCAGACTGAACGCCGGGGCCCATCCCCGCCGGGCCATGCGGCCGACGGAAAGAGCGCTGTGGCGCAGCTCCCCCGGCCGCGCTCCCCAGGTCACCCTTGTCGTGCGTGTCCCCGCGACCTCCTCCAGCGTCAGCGCGAGTTCATTCACGCTGGTCCCGACACCCGTGGCCACGTTGAAAGCCCGCGCGTCGATGCCGCCCGTCGCCGGCAGAGGCATGTCCGCCGCCGCCAGGTTGGCGCGCGCGACGTCCCCTACGTAGACGTAGTCCCTTGTCTGTTCTCCATCACCGTGGATGCCCAGGGGTTCTCCTCCCAGAATGCGGTTCGCAAAAATGGCCACGACCCCGGCCTCACCATGGGGATCCTGCCGAGGGCCGTAGACGTTGCCGTAGCGGAGCGCCACGTAGCTCATCCCGTGGACCTCCCGGTAGTAGTTGAGGTAGTACTCCCCGGCCAGTTTGGAGATCCCGTAGGGGGAAAGAGGCGACTTGGGCGCGTGCTCCGGCGTCGGAAGCGCCTCCGGCTCGCCGTAGACCACGCCCCCGCTCGAAACGAACACGACGCGCCGCGTGCCGGCCTGCCGCGCGGCCTCGAGAATGTTCACCAGGCCGAGAATGTTGATCCTCGCGTCGAGGAGCGGATCGGCCACGGAGCGGCGCACGTCGATCTGGGCAGCGTGGTGATTGACGAGATCGAACCCCACATCGCGAATCAGGTCGCGCACTTCGGGGTCCGCAATGTCCATCCGGTGGAACTCGGCTCCCGACGGCACGTTGTCCAGCCGGCCGGAAGAAAGATCGTCGACGATCCAGACCCGATCGCCCCGGTCGAGATGGGCGTCGGCGACATGACTCCCGATGAAACCGGCCCCGCCGGTGACCAGGACCTTTCGGCCGTCCTCGGGCATCGTCTCCATTCGGTTGCAGTACCTGCGTCGAAAGTTAGCCGCTCACCGCGAAACGAGAACCCCCGTCAGCATTCCTCCGGCAGTGTGAGCAGCATGATGCAAGCGTCTTCTGCCGGATGCTCGTAGTAGGAGCCGTGGCTGCCGATTGTCCTGAACCCGTAGCGCCGGTACAGACGGATCGCCGCACGGTTGGACGCCCGCACCGCCAGCAGAATTCTTCGTGCCCCGCGCCCACCGCAGAGTTTGATCGCGCGCGCGACCAGAGCCTGACCGATCCCCTCGCCGCGGTGGGGACCGCTCACGGCCAGGTTGGCCAGTTCGGCCTCCCGTTCCCGGACGATCAGCACGGCATAGCCCGCCACCTCCGCGCCCGCAACCGCGACGAGCACTTCCATCCCGGGCGCTCCGAGCAGCTCGTCGAAGGTCTCGCTCTTCCAGGGACGCGAAAAGGACGTCTCCTCGATCCTGCGGATGGCAGCCAGATCCGAACGAATGGCCCGCCGCACGGAGACCCGCGCCGTCATCCGGGTCTCCACTCCCTCATGTAGTCGGGCTGCCAATCGGCAATATCCACCGGCTCCCAGCGGCAACACTTGACCACGGCATCCGCGATGGCAATCCCGGCCGGGGGCGGCCGTGTTTCGTAGCCGGCGGTGCGAATCAGCGCCGCATGGGCCACCGCGCCATCCCCCACGAAGCGCGTCCCCTCGGCAGGCCGTCGGTTGAGCACCTCCAGGATCGTACCGCCATGCGGTGCCGTCACCTCGGCCGGTCCATTCGCCCCCACGTCGTAGCAGGCGCCGTACACCCGACCGTTCCGAGCGTCGAAGAGCACGTAGCGCACCTCCCGCCCATCGCTCTTCCGGGAAACTGCCGCGCCGTCCCAATCGGCATCCGTTCCAGGCTCCGCCTCCGCGACCGCGTCCACGAGTTCCCGAGGGTCATCCCCGAAGGCCTCCATGGCATACGACGCCGCGCGCAGGCTGGAGGTAGCGTAGAGGGGCACGCCCAGGCCCGCCGCGAGCCCCTTTGCCGCGGCCGCCGCGATCCGGACCCCCGTGAAGGAACCCGGCCCGGCCCCGGCCACCACGCCCGCGACCTGCGCCAGACCGGTTCCGGCCTCCTCGAGCACCTCCTGCACCGCCGGAACCAGGCCCGACGCGTGTCCCGCGCGCTCGGTCAGAAAACGGCGGGCCGCAACCGCTCCGCCCATCGCCACCGCGACCGACCCCAACCTGCCCGAGGTCTCGATCGCCACCACGGGACCGTCCGGCGCCCGTTCGGTCACCCGTATCCGCCCGACGGCGCCACGGAGCGCTACTCCATCACCTCGCGGGACACGCGGAAGCCCGGAAGCGGGGAAGGCTCCCCCACGCGCTCCACGCGCACCGCCCGCCGCGCATCATCGTCGACGAAGTCCAGCGTGACTTCCCAGCGGTCTTGCGGCAGTTCGTCTCCGGCCCGTCGGCACCACTCCACCAGCACGATGGCCCCGCGGTCGGCCACCATGTCCTCCCAGCCGATCGCGGCCAACTCCTGCACCGAGGCGATGCGGAAGAGGTCGGCGTGCACGACGGCGGCTCCGTTGCCGGTTCCGCGTCCGCGCGCCCGCCGGCGTCCGCGCGCCGGCCGGCGATCTCTTCGCGGCGCCCCGCTTCGCCGCCGCCCGGAAGCCGGATACCGGAACACGATGTTGAAGGTCGGCGACGGCAGGGCGCCCTGTACGCCGGCCCCGCGCGCCACCGCCCTTGCGAGAACGGACTTGCCCGCGCCCAGCGGGCCGAGCAGGCCGATAAAGACCGGCACCGTCACCGCGGCTCCGATCCGGCATCCCCATGCAACCAGTTCGTCCTCGGTCAGATGCGTGACGCCACAAGCTGCGGAAACGGACGCCTCCGCATCCCCGGTCGGCGCGCGGTCTTCGCCGGTCTCCGCCGTCGGCTTCACCCCACCGCCGCCTTGACGTCGAACAGCTGGTCCCTCAGCGCGGCCGCCCTCTCGAAGTCGAGCGCTTCGGCCGCCTTGGCCATCTCTTCCTCGAGGATCTTCACGAAGGCCTCCGAGTCGACCTCGTCCGTGTAGCCGGGCGCGGGCTCCGCCACCTTGGCGACGGGCTTGTCGCGCGCGTCGGCCACCCGGGTCGACAGTTCGATCTGCTCGACGCTCTTGCGGATGGTCTTCGGGACGATCCCGTGCCGTTCGTTGTGCGCGGTCTGCACGCGCCGACGGCGCCCGGTCTCGTCGAGGCACACGCGCATCGACCCGGTGATGGTGTCCGCATAGAGGATGGCCTTGCCGTTCGCGTTGCGCGCCGCGCGGCCCACCGTCTGGATCAGGGAGCGGGCGTTGCGCAGGAATCCCTCCTTGTCGGCGTCGAGGATCGCGACCAGCGAGACCTCGGGCAGATCGAGCCCCTCGCGCAGCAGGTTGATGCCCACGAGCACGTCGATCCTCCCCAGGCGCAGCGACCGCAGGATCTCCATCCGCTCGATCGCGTCGATGTCGGCGTGCATGTACCGCACCTTGACCCCGACCGACTGGAAGTACTCCGAGAGGTCCTCGGCCATGCGCTTGGTCAGGGTGGTGACCAGTATCCGCTCGTCCCTCTCCGCCCGCTCCCGGATCTCGGCGAGCAAGTCGTCCACCTGGCCGCGCACCGGACGCACGTCGATCGGCGGATCCACCAGCCCCGTGGGACGGATGATCTGTTCGGTCACGACCCCCCCGCACTGCTCCAGCTCGTAGTCGCCGGGCGTCGCCGACACGAAAACGACCTGGTTCAGCAGCGACCGCCACTCCTCGAAGCGCAGCGGACGGTTGTCGATCGCCGACGGAAGGCGGAAGCCGTGGCGCACCAGCGTCTCCTTGCGCGACCGGTCGCCCTTGTACATCCCGTGAAGCTGCGGAATGGTCACGTGGGACTCGTCGACGATCAGCAGAAAGTCCTCGGGAAAGAAGTCGAGCAGGCACGCCGGACGCTCGCCCGGCTCCCGCCCGCTGGTGTAGCGGCTGTAGTTTTCGATGCCGGGACAGGTCCCCATCTCGAGCATCATCTCCAGGTCGAAGTTGGTGCGGGACTCGATCCTCTGCGCCTCCAGCAGGAGTCCCGCCGCCTTGAACTCCTCCACCTGCGCCGCCATCTCCTGCCGGATCAACGGAGCCATCTCCTCGATCGTGCACTGCCGCGTCACGTAGTGCGACGCCGGATAGATCGACGTTCGCTCCAGCTTGGCGATGGTCTCGCCGGTAAGCGGGTCGAAGCGCGTGATCCGCTCGATCTCGTCGCCCCAGAGTTCGATCCGGATCGCCTGCTCCTCGTAGGCCGGAAAGACCTCGATCGTGTCGCCGCGCACGCGGAAGGCGCCCCGCTCGAAGGCGATGTCGTTTCGCTTGTACAGGATGTCGACCAGACCCCGCAGGATCTGCTGGCGCGGGACTTCCTCCCCGACTTCGAGGTGGAGCATCAGTCCCCGGTAGTCGATGGGATTGCCCAGACCGTAGATGCAGGACACCGACGCCACGACGACCACGTCGCGACGCTCGATCAGCGAGGACGTGGCGCGCAGCCGCAGCCGCTCGATGTCCTCGTTGATGGACGCGTCCTTCTCGATGTAGGTGTCGGTCGCGGGGACGTAGGCTTCGGGCTGGTAGTAGTCGTAGTACGAGACGAAGTACTCGACCGCGTTGGCGGGGAGCAGCGACTTGAGTTCGCCGTAGAGTTGCGCGGCGAGCGTCTTGTTGTGCGACATGACCAGGGTGGGACGCTTCGACTCGGCGATGACGTGGGCCATGGTCAGGGTCTTCCCGGTCCCCGTCGCCCCCAGCAGCGTCTGGAAGCGTGTGCCGGCCCGCAGCCCCTCGCTCAGCTCGACGATTGCGGCGGGCTGGTCGCCCTGCGGCTCGAAGGGCGCCCGAATCTCGAATTCAGGCATCGAAGAGTTCGCTCTCGTGGATGCTCTCGCGCCGCACCACGGAGACCACTCCCTTCACACGCTGGACAGCCTGCATGACGCGTTGCAGGTGGTTGAGGTCCTGCACCTCCACGACGAATGCGGCGGTCATGCCGCCGTCCGTACCGCGCATGTCCGCGTGCTGGATGTCGGTCGCCGTCTCGCTGATCGTCCTGGCCACGTCCCCGAGCAGTCCCCGGCGGTCGGTCCCCTCCATGTGCAGATGCACGAAGAACCGGTCTCCGCGCTCGGCCCTCCACTCGATCTCCACCCGCCGTTCCGGGTCCTCGTTCAGGTTGAGGACGTTCGGACAGTCGGTCCGGTGGATCGAGATGCCGCGCCCCCGCGTGATGTACCCGATCACCTTGTCTCCCGGGACGGGCTGGCAGCACTGCGAGTAGCGGATCATCAGGTTGTCCATCCCCTGAATGGTCACGCCGCGGTTGGACTTGCGGATCTTCTCGGCAATCCGTTCCAGCGCGGAGGGCGACCGTTTCACGACCTGGGCCGGATCCTCGTCCGGATAGAAGCCGCGGATGACCGCGGAAGGCCCTATGTCGCCGCGGGCCAGCGCTGCCAGCGCCTCGTCGAAGCTCTTGAACCCCAGCTTGCGGGCTACCCGGAGCGTCTCCTCGTCGCTGGGCCTCGACAGCTTGGCCTTGCGCAGGGCCCGCTGGAAGAGTTCCTGGCCGAGCTGCCGGGCGCGGTCGAATTCCTCGCGGCGGATCCACTGCCGGATCCGGGTTCTCGCCCGAGAGGTCTTTACGAAACCCAGCCAGTCGCGGTTGGGCCATTGGCGCGGGTTGGTGATGATCTCCACCGAGTCGCCGCTGGCCAGCTGCCGCGACAGCGGCGCGATGCGTCCGTTCACCTTGGCGCCGGCGCAGTGGAGCCCCACTTCGGTGTGAACCGAGAAGGCGAAATCGATGGGCGAAGATCCCACCGGCAACTGCTTCACTTCGCCCTTCGGCGTGAAGACGAAGATCTCCCCCTGGAAGAGGTCCATGCGGAGGAACTCCATGAACTCCTCCGGTTCGCTGGCGTCCTTCTGCCACTCCAGGACCTGGCGGAACCAGGTGAGGGCGTCGTCGACCCCGCTTTCCCTCCCCTCAGCCTTGTACCGCCAGTGCGCCGCGATCCCGAACTCGGCGGTGCGGTGCATTTCTGCTGTGCGGATCTGCACCTCGTACCTGCGTCCCCCGGGGCCGTACACGGTCGTGTGGATGGACTGGTACATGTTCGACTTCGGTGTCGCCACGTAGTCGTGGAACCGCTCCTGAATCGGTGTCCACCGGCCGTGGATGATGCCCAGCGCGGCGTAGCAGCTGGCAACCGAATCCGTGATCACGCGCAGCGCCATGAGGTCGTAGATCTCGTCGTAGCTACGGTCCTGGGTGACCATCTTGCGGTGGATCGACCAGAGGTGCTTTGGACGCCCCGTTACCTCGGCCGGCACCCCCGCCGTCCGCAGCGCGTCCTCGAGTGGGCGCTGCATCTCCAGGATGTGCCGCTCACGGGCACGCCGCCGTTGCCGCACCAGCTTGCGGAGGCCGTCGTAGGACTCGGGATCGAGGAACTTGAAGGACAGGTCCTCCAGCTCCCATTTGATTGCCGCCATGCCGAGCCGGTGCGCCAGCGGCGCGTAGATTTCGCGCGTCTCCCGCGCGATCGGCTTCTGTTTGCCGGGCCGCAGATGCTCGAGCGTGCGCATGTTGTGCAGGCGATCCGCCAGCTTCACCAGGATTACGCGCGCGTCCTGGGCCATCGAGAGCAGTAGTTTGCGATAGTTCTCGACCTGCCGCTCGGTGCTCGACCGGAAGCGCACCTTCCCGATCTTGGTGACCCCGTCGACGATGGCGCCCACCTCCTCGCCGAAGATCTCGCGGATCCCGTGGATCGAGACGACCGTGTCCTCCACGACATCGTGGACGAGCGCCGAGATCACGGAAGCGGTGTCGAGCTGCAGCTCGGCGACGATCGTCGCGACCTCCACGGCGTGGTTGATGAAGGGCTCCCCCGATGCCCGGCGCTGCCCCGCATGCGCCTCGTCCGCCAACTCGTAGGCCGCGCGAATCGTGTCGATGTCGAGACGGTCGGCATACTGCTCCATGGCCCGTGCCAGAGGACGCGGAAACCCCCGGATCGTCGTGGTGCGTTGAGCCGCCGCCGTCGTCGCCATGTGCCCAATCTATCAGGGGAATCAGGGTTGTGATATGATGGCGGATCACCAGTGACACGACACCAGTTCCAAACCACCGCCAGCGTACCTGTTCTCGCGTGTCGGACACGCAATGGCATTCCGGGCAGGCGCGCGGGACAATAGCCAGTTGACGCTTCCGACCGCCCAGGACCGCATCGCCGCACTCGCCCGTCCCGACAAATGGTTCCTGGGCGGGCTGGACGGCGTCGTGTGGGCGCCACCCTTCCCGCGCTGGCTGCGCAAGCCGGGCTTCTGGGATCCCGTTCATCTGCTGCACCATGAACTCGGGCCGTGCTTCACGGTGGCGTTGCTGGACGCCGAAGGTCGCGAGATCCGACTCGAGCCGGAGATCCGGACCGCCGGCCACGCGTCACGGTGGCGCCCGGGCCGCCTCACGACGCGTTGGTGTGCGCGCGGCGGTTCGCTGACGACCACCGAGGACCGGCGCGTTCTCCCGGCGGCCGTCTCGAGTCCTCGTGGACGCTGCCGTCCCCCACGAAAGGCTGGCTCGTCGCGTTCACCGCGCAGCCCCTGCGCGCGACGACCGGCGTGGGCGCGTCGGCAACGGGCGTGAAGTGGGTCCGGACGGTCCGGGATCGCGCGAATCAGGAGCTGCCCATCACCGTGGAACTGTTGGGCGACCCGACCCCCGCCTGGCGCCGGATCGTCGCTTCGGAGGGAGGTTCGTCACCGGACTGGGAGCTGTCTCCGTTTGCCGAGGGTCCGCAGCCGCCACCGGCCCTCGCACCGACCGAACCTTCCCCGGAAGACGCAATCGGCCCTGAAGACGCAATCGGATGGATCTGGGTGGCCGTGGCAGTCCCGGTCCGCGGCGACCGGCCGATCCGCCTGTGCATGCGGCTTGCGCCGGGAATCCCCGCAACCGGCCGCCCCCGCCGGCCGGCCAACAAACCGCCAACGCGCCCATGGCGGTCCTTCTTCGCCGGCTTTCCCGTCTTCAACTCGGGCGACCCGCACCTGGACCGCTACTTCGACTACCGCATCCATGGGCTGGGGCTCAACCGCATCGACGGCCGCTGGGGCAACATCCGACACCCCGCCATCGCCGAGGGACCCGAGTACTTCCACGTCCCGATCACCTACAGCGCGCAGTGCCACATGATGGAGATGCGGTGGCGCGCGGGCGGGAGCGAGGCGTGGGGATCGATCCTCAACTTCCTCGACAACCAGAAGGAGGACGGCTCCCTGCACGGGCGGCTCTACGGCAGCCATCTCGAGCGCACCGACTTCTACCACGCCAACTGGGGCGACACGGTCCTGGCCGTGCACCGCATGCACCCCGACCCGGTCCGTCTCGCGCGATGCTACGATGGGCTGTGCCGGTACGCCGGGTGGCTCAACCGGTCGCGCGACCCCGAGGATTCGGGGATGTTCACGGTCGTCAACCACTTCGAAACGGGCCAGGAGTACATGTCGCGCTACATGGCCGTCGATCCGCACGCCGACACCGCCGGGTGGCAGCCGCGCCTGCGTCTGAAGGGCATCGACGTCACCGTGTACGCGTACCTGCTCTTCCGCGCGCTCGACGAGATCGCTCGCGAACTGGGCCGTGAAGCGGACCGGCCCCGGTGGCGTTCGCTGGCGTCGCGCACCGGCGATGCGATCCGCGGGCGCATGTGGTCGTCCGAGGCGCGCATCTTCACCGATCTGGACGGGCGTACCCTTGAGCGTACGGGAGTCAAGGCGGCCGTCGGCTTCTATCCGATGCTCACCGACCTGGTGGATGGATCCCGACTCGGTGCGATGATGGATCACCTGGAAGACCCGGCAACCTTCGGGACGCGCTACCCCGTTCCCTCGTCCAGCGTGGACGACCCTCGCTTCTCGGCCGAGGGAGTCTGGCGCGGAAAGCGGCGGAATTGTCCCTGGAACGGTCGCGTGTGGCCCATGACCACGAGCCACGTGATCGAGGGCCTTCTGCGGTGCTGGGGGCGGGGCAATGGCCGGGCGGGCGCGCTGGCCGCGGACATGCTCACGCGGTTCGTGCGCATGATGTTCACCGGCGGCGACCCGGCCCGCCCCAACTGCTACGAGCACTACAATCCGCACACGGGGCGCGCCTGCACGTTTCGCGGGATCGACGACTATCAGCATTCCTGGGTGCTGGACCTGATGGCGCGCGGAATCGCCGGACTGGACATCGATCACGAGCGCGCGCAGGTGTGGCCCCTGCCGCATGGCCTTCGGGATGTCGCGATGGGCCCCGTGCAGACCCGCGGACACTCCGTCTCGGTAGAACTGACCGGGAACCGCGCCGCGCTGACGGTGGACGGGCGGCGCCACGACGGCCCGCGCGACCGCCCCCTTCGGGTCCCGTGGCCATGACCCCGGTACCGCGCGGCGTCACCCTCAGGGGCGTGGAAAAGCGGTTCGGAGCCGTGACCGCGGTCGCCGCCGCCGACCTGGAGGTCCGTCCCGGGGAGCTGATGGCGCTGGTCGGACCGTCGGGGTGCGGGAAGAGTACCGCGCTGCGCCTGATCGCGGGGTTGGAGGAGCCGGACGGCGGCGAAGTCCTGATCGGCGAGCGTCCCGTAAACGACGTCGCCCCCGGCGACCGCGACGTCGCGATGGTCTTCCAGAGCTACGCGCTGTACCCGCACATGACCGTGGCGGGGAACCTGGGTTTCGGCCTCCGCGTACGCGGCGCGAGCAGGACCGAGATCGAGGACAGGGTGGACCGGACGGCCAGGGTACTGGGGCTCGAGGACCTGCTGTCGCGCCGTCCGGGCCAGTTGTCCGGGGGACAGCAGCAGCGCGTGGCGCTGGGCCGCGCGATGGTCCGCGACCCCTGCGTCTTCCTCTTCGACGAGCCGCTGTCCAACCTCGACGCGGGCTTGCGGCTGCGGACCCGCGACGAGATCGCGGCCCTGCATCGGCGTCTCGGCACGACCATGATCTTCGTCACCCATGATCAGACCGAGGCGCTCTCCCTGGGCCAGCGCGTGGCGGTGATGGACCAGGGCAGGATTCTCCAGGTGGGCACGCCCGACGCGATCTACCGTCAGCCCGCGAACCTTTTCGTCGCGACCTTCGTGGGATCTCCCCCCATTAACCGGCTCCAGCTCTCCCGCGAGGCCGACGGCAGTCTCTCGGGCGGACCCTTCCGCTTCGCGCCGGACCGGCCCCTCGACGCTGCAACGCTCGCGGTCCGCCCGGAGGATCTCGCGATCGCCCCTCCGGGACCGCGGCCCGACATCACCCCTGCACTGCGGCAGCCCGATCTCGCGGCCACGGCCCTGCGCATCGAGGCGCTCGGCAGCGAGCAGCGTGTTCACCTGGACGGGCCGGCCGACGCCGCGTGGGTGGTGCGGGCGTCACCGTCGGTACGCGTCGGTCCGGGCGACCGTGTGAGCATCGCGGTCGCCTGGGAGAGGACCCACCTCTTTGGTCCCGATGGCAGCCGCGTGGGGCCCGCGCCTCGTCCCATCAGTCTATTGCGTGACACTTGATAATGCACTATATGTTGTCTCTCAGAGTTTGCCAGGACCCCGCCAGAGGCGCGTTTGCCATCGCGCTCCTTCTCGCAGCGGCGGCCTGCTCTCCCGCACGACCCGCAGCCGTCACCCTGCGGGTCGCGCTTTGGGCCGGGGGCAACGAACTCGAGATCGAGCAACGGGTCGCCGACCGGTACGAAACCCTGCGCCCGGGCACGCGCGTGGTGCTCGAGTCGGCGCCGAACGGTTACGAGGAGCGGCTCCTCACCTCGATCGCGGCCGGGCGCCCTCCCGATGTCTACCTTCTCGATTCCCCCGACATCCCCACCTTCGTCGACCGCGGGCTGGCCGTCGACTTCGAGCCGTACCAGGAGGCGCTCGGGTTCCGCGCCGACAGCGTGTTCCCGCAGGTGTTGAACGCTTTCCGGCGCGGCGGGACGCTCTTCGCGCTGCCCAAGGACTTCACGCCGATGGTGCTGTACGCGAACCGCGGCGTGCTGTCCCGCGCCGGAATCGACATGCCCGCGAGCACGCAATGGACATGGGACGATTTCCGGCGCGCGGCCCGCGCGGCCACCATCGACCGCGACGGGGACGGCAGGCCCGACGTCTACGGCTTCGACTTTCCGCGCAACCTCTACCAGTGGGTGCCCTTCGTGTGGTCCGCCGGCGGGGACATCCTGTCTCCCGGGGGCGACGCCGCGTCGGGTTTCATGGACGCCCCCGCCGCGCTGGACGCATACGCCTTCCTGACCGGCCTCGCGGAGGACGGACTGACCCCCGGCGCCCAGTTCGTCCAGCAGGGAGACCCGGCCCGGGAAGCCCGTTTCGCCTCGGGCGGGCAGGCGTTTCTGCTGTCCGGTCACTGGACGCTGCCCGTTTTCCGTGACCTCGTGGACGCGGGCGAGCTGGATCTGGCGATCGTCCGGATTCCCCATCATCCATCCCAAAGCGCGGCGACGAGCGTGCTTTACGCCTCCGGGTGGGCGGTGCCGCCGAACGCGGCCAACCTGCGTCAGGCCATCGACCTGGCCGGCTTCCTCGCATCTCCGGAGGCGCAGCGGATCCGCGCGCGCTCCGGGCTGGCCATCCCCTCCCGCGCTGATGTGGCGGCGGAATTCGCCGCGCGGGACACCACGGGGGTGGAGGCCGCATTCATCTCGCTCGTCGAGGGAGCCAGGGTGACGTGGGGCGCCCAGGTCCGGGACTTCTCCCGCGTCGAGGCGCTGGCGGTGGAAATCATGGACCGGCGGCTGCTCACGGGTGAGGATCTGGCCTCGAGTGCGGCGGACGTTGCCCGCCGAGTCGACGAGGTGCTGAGGCGATGAGGGGGCGGGCCGCGCTTCCCGCGCTCGTCGCCGCGGCGTTCACGGCGGGGGCGGCGGTGACAATCGCGGTGGCGGCCCGGGGGCTGGGTGACGCGCAGGCGGCCGCCAGCGGAAGTGTCGCGCGCATGGCCGCCGAACTATGGGAGCTGTCCGGAGGCGCGGACGAAGCGGCGCGGAGCTTCCTGGATTCCGGCATTGCGATCGAGGCGGTGCCTGCACCCCCGGCAAGCCGGGTCGGACCGGGCGAACCCCCCTCCGGGCCGGGTGCCTACGCCTACCGTGCCGGCTCGCTCCAGCCAGCCGTCCGGATTGCCGTCCCGCCGCAACCCCGGGAGTCCCCCCTCCCCCCCACCGCCACCGCCCTCGCGCTGCTGGGATCACTGCTCATGTCTGCCTGGGCCGTGGCGCGGCGACGAGCCCCCCCGCGCCCCGGCTACCCCGCCATCGTCGCGTTCACGGCGACCGCATTGCTCGGCGCGGTCGCCGCCACCACACACCGTTGGGCCGACGGCGAGCTGGAAGCCCTCAGCGAGCGCCACGCCGGACACGCGCTCCGCGCCGTCAATGCGGCCCTCGCCCTCGGCACGGATCCCGGCCGGGCCGCTCGCGTCGCGGGCCTCCCCTGGGCCACCTCCGCCGCACTGACCCTACCCGATCAGCTCTGGACGATGCCACGGGATGTCGGCGAAGCGGTCGCCGCCATCTCCGCCCCCCCCACCGCCACCCCGTTCACGGTCGAGGCGGCCGGCGCCACCTGGCACTCCGGCCTCGTCGCCCTCACCGCACGGGGCCCCGACACCCCCTCCCCCGCCCTCCACCTCGCCCTCCTCGGCTACGAGGAGACGCACGCACCGACCGTCCCGCTCGCGGCCGCGGCCACCGCCGCGTCCCTGCTCACGGTGTTTATCCTCTTCCTCCTCCCGCTTTCGGCGCGCCCGCCCCTGCTGCGCCGCACCGTCACCGCGTGGGCGTTTCTCGCTCCGGCCGCCCTCCTGCTCGCCATCTTCACCTTCGGCCCCCTGCTCTTCTCGCTGTGGATCTCCCTGCACGAGTGGCATCTCGTCGATCCCGTGCATCCCTTCGTGGGTCTTGACAAGTATCGTGTTATTCTATTAGATGGCGAGTGGTGGGCGGCGCTTCGCAACACCGCGATCTTCACGCTGCACGTGCCCCTGGCGATGGCCGCCGCGCTGGCGCTCGCCCTGCTCACCCGGGGGTCGCGGCGCTCGGTGCGCCTGGCCCGCCTGGCCCTGTTCCTGCCCGGCATCACGAGCGTGGTCGCGATCGCGGTGGTGTGGAAGTGGCTGCTGAACGACGGCTACGGCCCCGTCAACCGGCTGCTGGAGTCCCTGGGGCTGGCCCCGGTGGCATGGCTAACCTCGCCGGAGGTGGCGCTCGTCACCCTCATGGCGATCAGCGTGTGGATGGTGGTCGGCTACCAGATGGTCGTCTTCCAGGCGGGGCTGGCGGCCATCCCGCGGGACTGGTACGACGCGGCGCGCGTGGACGGAGCCGGCGCGGTGCAGCGCTTCCGCCACATCACGCTGCCCGGCCTGCGCCACACGCTGTTCTTCGTGCTGGTCACCTCGGTGATCGGCTCGTTCCAGGTCTTCGGGCTCGTCTACGTGATGACCGAGGGCGGCCCGCTGGGCGCGACGGACGTGGCCGTGTACCACATCTACCGCGAGGCCTGGGAGTTCCTCCGCTTCGGCAACGCGGCCGCGATGAGCTGGGTCCTCTTCGCCGTGGTGTTCGTCGCGACGTGGCTGCATTTCCGGCTGCTCGAGAGGAGGACGCTCCATGGGTAGGGGACCGCAGGCCATGGGTAGGGGACCGCAGGCCATGGGTAAGGGACCGCGGGCCGCGCGCACGCTCCCGACTCTGCGCACCACCGTCCTCCTGGGCACCTGCCTGGTCATGGCCGCGCCATTCCTGTGGATGGCCGTTACCTCGCTGATGGGGCAGCTCGAAGTCTTCTCGGGCCGGGGCATCCTGCCCGCCGCACCGCTCTGGTCGAACTATCCCGAGGCGCTGACCGCCCAGCCGTTCGGCCGGTATTTCCTGAACTCGCTGGTCTTTTCCGTAGCCGTCGTAGCCGGGCAGATCGTGACCGCCACCACCGCCGGGTATGCCTTCGCCCGCATCGACTTTCCCGGGCGGCAAAAGGTGTTCATGCTCTTCCTGGCCACCATGATGGTGCCCGTCGTCATCGTCCTCATCCCCCGCTTCCTTCTGATCGACGCCCTCGGCTGGATCGACACCTACCAGGGCCTGATCTCCACCGAACTCGTCTCCGTGTGGGGCATATTCCTGATGCGCCAGTACTTTCGGACGCTGCCCCGCGAGCTGGAAGACGCCGCGAGGGTCGACGGCGCCGGCCCGTTCCGGGTGTTCCTCGGCGTTGCGCTGCCGCTGGCGAAGCCCGCCGTGGCCACCCTGGCGCTCTTCGCCTTCATCGACGCATGGAAGAACCTGCTGTGGCCGCTGCTGGCGACGCGGTCCATGGAGATGCGAGTCGTCGAGGTGGGGATCGCGGCATTCCATTCGACCTACGAGATCAACTGGCCCTATCAGATGGCGGCGGGCGTGGTGGCGGTGCTGCCGATCGCCCTGCTCTTTCTATTCACGCAGCGGTATTTCGTACGCGGGATACAGCTCGAGGGAATCCGCTGATAGTATGTTCCGACCCCGTCCGGCACCGCTCCGAGGCCCGGTGTCGAGGATGGGTCCGGGCAAATTGACAAACTAGTCTGACTGGTTAGATTGGATCGAACATGAACGCTGTGTTTTCACCCTACGAAGCAAAAGCGAGGTTCTCCGAAGTGATGCGGCTGGTGCGGGAGGGGGGAACGGTAACCGTCACCTACCGAGGCGATCCGGTAGCGGAAATCCGTCCGTTCGAACGCGGGGCCATGAGCGTCGAGGAACACTTCGCCGAGCTTGAGAAACGGGGGATTCTTGTGCCAGCGAAGCATCCGAGCCTGCCGATCCGTGTGGGCGCTGCGAGGCCGGGCGCACTCGAGCGCTTCTTCGCGGAGCGCGGCGAATGAGCGTTGCCTACGTGGACACCTCGGTCATGGTCGCCATCGCGTTCGGAGAGGACGGCGCGGATGCCCTCGCGGACCGGCTCAACGGATTCTCCCGCGTCATCTCGTCGAATCTGCTCGAGGCCGAGTTGCGCGCGGCGTGTTCACACGAGGGGTGCCGGGTGCCTACCGACCTTCTCGACCGGATCGGCTGGATCCTGACCAACCGTCCCCTTTCCGACGAGATAAAGGGGGCGCTGGGTGCCGGCTATCTGCGCGGCGCCGACCTCTGGCACGTGGCGACCGCCCTGTACGCGGCTCCCGATCCAGGCGCGATCTCGTTCATCACACTCAACGACAACCAGGCCCGGGTGGCCGCGGCGCTCAACTTCAAGGGCTGAAGTGGACGAGCGATGCTGGGGGTTATTGCGGGGACTTCGACCCTGGACGCCGCGCCATCCCGGGCCGACCACAATAAGAAAGGGCCCGTGATCGGTAAGGGGCCGTCATTCCTGTCGCCGCCCACCCTCTCTCCTTTGGCGACGACGGTCCCCCCGATCCGGGCCCTTGGCTCCAATCTACAACGCAGGAACACGCTCCTGGGAACGTAGCCCTGTGGCAATCCTCCCTGCCCCGCCGTACGTTGACACGCGTGTGGATCGGATGGGTGGATGGGTTACTCGGCGTCCGACTTCCCACACGAAATCGCCGGGCGCCGCTCCCTCGCCGCAAGGAGGAGGCTATGAAACGCCTGCGCGAGTTCGGTTTCTCCCTCGTCCCTCTTGCTCTCGCGGCCGCACCGGCACTGGCCCAGACGGGCACCGTGACCGGCTCGGTTCAGGACGAAGGGGGTCAACCCCTTGCCGGAGCCCAGGTCACCGTCGAGGGAACGACGATCGGCGTCGTGTCCAACGAATCCGGCCGCTATCTCCTCAACAACGTGCCGGTGGGCGACCACGATATCACCGTGGTGCTGCTGGGATACGCCTCGGCGACCCAGTCCGTTACGGTCGAAGCCGGCGGGACCGCGGTGCGCGACTTCGTCCTGGGCCTCGTCGCACTGTCGATGGACGAGATCGTGGTCACCGCCACCGGGGAGCAGCGCCGCCGGGAGATCGGGAACGCGGTCGCCAAGATCGAAACCTCCATCCTCACCGAGGTAGCCCCGGTGACCAGCTTCCAGGAGCTGCTGCAGGGCCGTGCCTCCGGGGTTTCGGTCATCCCGTCCGACGGCACGGTCGGCACGGGGGCCAGAATCCGGATCCGCGGCATCTCCAGCGCGACGCTGTCCCCCGACCCCCTCGTCTACGTTGACGGGATCCGGGTCAACTCCGGCTCACCGGCGCTCGGCGGGGACCAGTACATCGGTGGCGGCGAACCGTCGTTCTTCAACGATCTGAACCCCGAGGAAATCGAGAGCGTCGAGATCGTAAAGGGGCCCTCGGCGGCAACACTCTACGGGACGCAGGCCGCCAACGGCGTCATCTGGATCACGACCAAGCGCGGCACCGAGGGACCGCCGCGCTGGAACATCTGGGTCGAACAGGGGCTGAGCCAGGATCAGGCGGAATACCCCGGGATCTACTACTCCGAGGGGCGTGCCCCCAATGGAGCTACGAGGCCCTGCCTGCCCATGCAGCAGGCCATGGGACAGTGCACGATCGAGCAGCTGCATACGCGCAACCTCCTCACCGAACCCGAATACTCGCCCATCAAGAACGGTCACCGGCAGCAGTACGGGGCGCAGGTGAGCGGCGGGAACACCGTCCGGTACTTCGTATCCGCCGAGTTCGAGAACGAGACCGGCGTCGTGCAGATGCCCGAGGTCAGCCGCGAGTTCCTCTACGATGAACGCGGCACCACGGTGATCCCCGACAGGCAGCTCCAGCCGAATGTGCTGACGAAGTTCAACCTTCGAACCAATCTGACGGCCGACGTTCGCGACAACATGGACCTGAACGTGTCCGTGGGGCTGGTCAAGAGCGATGTCTACCTGCCCCAGACGGGCGACAACCTGGAGGGCATCTACGGGACTGCGATCTTCGGTACCGCCAACCCGAACGCGGGAAGCCCCTTCGGCTTTGCGCCCCCGGATCAGAACTTCGCGCACATCGTGTGGCGGGAAACCGACCGTTTCATCAACAGCGCACGACTCAACTGGAGGCCGACCGACTACATCACGTCGCACGCCACCGTGGGGATGGACTACACGGGATACAGCGACGAGTCGTTCAACGCGCCGGGCCAGGGCTGCGCGATCTGTGGCCAGCAGCGCCAGGGGATCCGCGCCATCGACTCCTTCACCCAGTACAAGTATTCGGTGGACCTCGGCGGCAGCGCGAACTTCGACATCACCGACCAGATCAGCTCACGGACCTCGATCGGGGCCCAGTACAACGAGGATCTCCTCGAGGGCACCCTCAACTCGGCGGCCGTGTTCCCGCCGGGCGGCCAGTCCATCGACGCGGGTGCGACGAAGAACTCCGGCGAGATCACCGTCGAGACGAAGACCGTGGGCTCGTATCTCGAACAGCAACTGGGATGGAACGACCGGCTCTACTTGATCGGCGCCATGCGCGTCGACCAGAACAGCGCGTTCGGCGAGGGCTTCGAGGCGGCCTGGTACCCCAAGGCCTCCGTGTCGTTCATCACGATCGACGACCCGGGCGCCTCGTGGATCAGTTCACTCCGCTTGCGCGGCGCCTTCGGCCAATCGGGCCTGCAGCCCGACGCGAACGCGGCGCTCAGGTACCTGCTGCCCGTGACAAGCTCGATCCTCGTCGGCGATCAGACGACCTCCCAGCCCTCGGTGACCATCGGCGGCCTCGGCAACATCGAACTCCGCCCCGAGCGCTCCACCGAATACGAGTTGGGGTTCGACGTCACCGGACTCGACAACCGCGTCGATATCCAGTTCACCTACTACAACAAGAGCACAACGGACGCGCTCGTGAACCGCGAACTGCCCGGGTCGCTGGGCGCGACGCAGACCCGCGTTGAAAACCTGGGCGAGGTCATGAACCAGGGGTTCGAGGTCAGCCTCGACGCCCGCATTATCGAGAATGAGGACCTGAACTGGACCGTCGGCATCACCGGCGCCAGGAACTCGAACGAGCTGATCGAGCTCGGCGAGGGTGTGACGCCCCTCCAGGGATTCGGCTACAAGCAGGCCGTCGGGTTCCCGCTCTACGGACTGTGGTGGCCGAGGCTGGAGTCGTGGGAGGACGCGAACGGGGACGGCATCATCGTCCCGAGCGAGGTCGTGGTGTCGGACACCGCCGTGTTCAACGGCAGCACGATCCCGACCCAGAACCTGCAGCTGGCCACCAGCCTGTCGCTCTGGAGCGACCGCATCGAGATCGGTGGCCTGGCCGACTATCAGGGTGGATACGTCTCCCACAACGTGAACACCCTTTTCCAGTGCGCGTTCGTACAGAATTGCCGCGATCTCAACGACCCCAACGCCCCGCTGGAAGCGCAAGCCAAGGCGGTCGCCGGTTCCCGGGCCTTCGGTGCCTACGCCGAGGACGCCTCGTTCGTCAAGATCCGCGAGGCGCACATCCGCCTCAACACGCCGCGCGCGTGGGCGGAGCTGATCGGCGCCAGGACGGCGGCTGTAATCCTCACCGGACGCAATCTGTACACCTTCACCAACTTCACCAGCTGGGACCCCGAGGTGAACACCTCCGGCGCAAGCACGGACGGACCCAACTACAACTTCGTGCAGGCGGGCCAGCTGAGAACGTTCATGCTCCGAGTCAACCTCGGTTACTGACCCATGGCAGCCACGACTCCAGAGAGGACACCGGACATGAGCAGGATTGGAAGACAACGACACGAAAGAGGCCGGCTGATCGCGACGCTCGCTCTGATCGCGACACTCGCGGCCTGCGACACCCTTCTCGACGTACAGGATCCCGACATCATCGAGCCTGACCAGCTCCGGACGCTGCAGGGTGCCTCGGCGCTGTACAACGGAGCCATCGGCGAGTTCGCGCTCGCGAAGGACGGGGCCGCGGGCGGTCCCGGGTCGGCTCTCGGCCTGGTGCAGGCCATGGGCTGGTTCAGCGACGAGTTCTCATTCGGCGGAACGCCGCCGCTGATCCGGGCCATGGACCTGCGGGAGATGGACCCCCAGAACGCTTCATGGGACCAGATGTACCAGAACCTGCACGTAGCGCGGGTCTCCGCCGAGGACGCGGCGTCCCTGTTGCAGGAGGTCTCGGGCGGCGCCGATTCGCGCATCGGCGAACTCTACGCCGTCTCCGCGGCCGTGCACATCCTCATGGGCGAAGCCTACTGCGGGGCGGTGCCCTTCAGCAGAACCGAACCCGAGATCGAGTACGGCACGCCCCTGAGCACGGACCAGATCATGGACCGCGCGATCGAACGGCTGAACATGGCCGACCAGGCGGCGGGCGGCAGCGCCAGAATCGCCAACTTCGCACGCGTCCTGAGAGGCAGAGCGCTACTCAACCAGGGCAACTACGCGGCCGCAGCCGCCGCCGTGGCGGCCGTACCCACCGACTTCCTGTACGAGACGGTCCATTCCACGAACTCTTCCCGCGAAGAGAACTTCATGTACGTGGACAACTGGGAGCTCGACCGCTACTCGGTGTCGAACAACGAGGGGGGCAACGGCCTCGACTTCGCGACCGCGGGCGATCCGCGGGTGCCCACCGAGTACGTCGGTGTGTCACGATTCGACTCCGAGACCCCGATGTACCGCTACCTCAAGCTCACGAGCCGCGCCGCGCCGGTGGAAACCGCCAGCGGGAACGAGGCACGGATGATCGAGGCCGAGGCGCAGTTGAACGCCGGGGATTTCGCAGGATGGATCGCCACGATCAACGCGGCCCGCGGTACCGTCGGGATGGACCCGGTCCCCGATCCGGGCACTCAGGATGCACGGGTGGACCTGATGTTCCGCGAGCGCGCATTCTGGCTGTTCAACACCGGTCACCGTCTGGGCGACCTGAGGCGCCTCGTGCGGCAGTACGGCCGCGCGGCGAACTCGGTGTACCCGTGGGGGCCCTACCACAAGGACAACCTGCAGCGCGGCACGGATCTGTCCCTGGTGATTCCGGGCAACGAGGCGAACAACCCGAACTACAGCCTGGGGGACTGCAGAGACGGCGAGGCCTAGGGACCCATGGTTGCTGCGGGAGCGACCCATCGGGCCTGACGGATCTCAGACGTCGGGCTGGGTGAGACAGTCCGGGCAGTGGCCGAGGAGTTGCACCATCGCGCCGCGGATCGACTCGGCCCACCGCCCTTCGATCGACAACGCCGCAGTGACCTCCTCCTTCAGACAGGCCACCCGGCCGCAGTCCTCGCACAGGAAGTGCGGGTGCCGATGGCCGTCTTCGTGGTCTCCCGCCAGCGCGTATCGATCGATACCGTCCATCCGACTTACCACGGGGGCGAGGCCGGCTTCACGCAACTTGACCAGGTTGCGATAGATCGTCGCCTGATCCCAGTCCGCGTCGCCGAGCAGGTCAAGCACCTGCGTGAAGGATACCGGACTCCGGGCGTCCGCCAGGATGCCGAGCACCGCAACGCGCGGCGCAGTTACGCGCAGACCGCGCGCGCGCAGCTTACGACGGGCCTCGTCCTTCGTAATTCGCATGGACCTTCCCCTTGCGCGGCAGAACTGACGTTCGAAAACGCTAGGGACAAGCACTTGCACATGCAAGCCACTTGCGTATTTTCCTACTCGCAAGCCGCTTGCAGAAGCGGGCACGCAAGCCCAAGTCGTGCGGCACCATCCGCCCTGCGGCACCCCGCACCTATGAAGTGCCGGAAAAAGGAAGGCCGATGAACACTCAGGCTCCGGACGACCTGTTTGATGTGATCATCGTCGGTGCGGGGGCCGCCGGTGTGGGCGTGTCGGTCGCGCTCGGGCACGCGGGGATCGAGAACTTCGTCGTGCTCGAACGCCACTCGGTGGGCGCCTCGTTCGCGCGGTGGCCGGCCGAGACCCGCTTCATCACACCTTCGTTCCCGACGAATTCGGTCGGTATGCTCGACCTGAACTCTGTCGTGATCGGGACCTCCGCCGCCGTGACGCTCGGGGTCGAACACCCCACGGGGCGTGAGTATGCGGCTTTCCTCAAGGCGATCGCCAGGCACTTCGAGTTGCCGATCCAGGAGGGCGTCGACGTCCTCCGGATCGACCGGCGCGGCGAAGAGTTCGTGGTCGAAACGACGGCGGGACATGTGCGGGCCCGGCACGTCATTTGGGCCGCAGGCGACTTTCAGTACCCGCGCTTGCACGACTTCGAGGGCAGCGAGCTGTGCCTGCACACGGCGCTGCTTCCCAGCTACGCCGAGCTGGACGGGGACGATTTCATCGTCGTCGGCGGCTACGAAAGCGGCGTCGATGTCGCCGGCCACCTGGCCGAGCGCGGTAGGAGGGTGCGCCTCTTCGACCGGGGGCGTCCCTGGGCGTCCGAGAGCTCCGATCCCAGCGTCGCGCTTTCCACCTTCTCGCTCGAGCGCACACGACGCCCCTCGTACGCGGAGCGCGTGGAGCTCTTTCCCGACACTACAGTCACCGCTGTGGCTACCGCCCATGCCGGATTCGAGGTCGCCACGGATGACGGGCTGGTCTTTCACACGCCCGTGCCGCCCCTCCTCGCGGGTGGGTTTGCGGGAAGCCATCCGCTCGTGATGGACCACTTCGAGTCACGAGAAGACGGATTCCCGCTCCTCAACAAGCACGACGAATCGACGACCGTCCCCGGGATCTACCTGTGCGGAGCGTCCGTGCGGCACGACAAGCACATTTTCTGCTTCATATACAAGTACCGCCAACGGTTCGCGGTAGTCGCCAAGGCGATCGCGACCTCGCTGGGCCTGCCCGCCGAGGGGCTTGAGATGTACAGGACGTGGGGCATGTACCTCGACGATCTTTCCTGCTGCGGACAGGAGTGCGTATGCTGATCGACCATGCCGACGCCCAGGCGTCCGTGGCTCCGAAGCCAAGGCGAATGAAGCGGGCGTTGCGTGTCGAGCGGGTAGGCCAAACGGCCGCCAGCCTATGCTGGATCGCCAGCGTGCTCGTGTCCGGGATCAGCTCAACCGGCGACTGGCTGCAGCTTTGTGCCGCGTCCGCATGGCTGCTCGCGAACACCGCCGCGATCGCGACGGCCGCAGCCGACTGAGTCGTCCCCCACTTCGCGTCGACTCCAACGCCGGGCCCCAGCCCGCTACCGCAGGAACACGTCCTTCGGGATGAACCCCGACACCACCTGAGTCAGGTCCACCACTTCGCTTATCCGGAAGTCCACAGCGATGCTCGCCAGCGACAGGGCCCTGGCCGGGGTGAGCCCCTTCTCCTCCACGAGGAAGTCCACGACCTCCCGGACGGCGTGGCGGGCCGCGCGGTCGAGGTCCAGGTCGATCCCCATCAGGATGTAGTGGTCGCCATTCTCGGCTCTGGGGCCCGTGATGCTGCGGTCCTTGTGCACCGTGAGCCGGAATGTGCCGGTCAGAGACTGTTCGATGGCCGTCCCGCTGACTTCACCGTCGCCCTGAGCCCCATGCCCATCTCCGACATAGAACAGGGCTCCGGGCTGGAACACGGGCAGATATACCGTCGTGCCCGCCTTCAGGTCCTTGACGTCGAGGTTGCCGCCGAAGGGGCCGGGGGGACGCGAACCCTGAACGCCGGGGACCGTCACGCCGGGCTGGCCCAAGACCGGGTCGGGCGCAACCGCCAGAATGCCCATGAACGGAGCGAGCGGGACCTGAATGTCGTCGGAGAAGAAGGCCACTTCCCTGCCGTCGACTTCACCGGTGCGGATCACGTGGCGGGTGCCCGGCGGAATGTCCAGCGCCGGATCACCCTCTGCGTACCCCGGATAGGAGGTCGAGAACACGCCGCCCCGCGCACTCGTACTGTTGACGCCCCAGGGAACCCGCGTCTCGATCGACAGAATCTCGATCTCCAGCACGTCTCCGGGCCCGGCGCCCTCGACGTGGATCGGGCCCGTGATGACGTGGCCGCTCCGCCCCTCGCGGGGCCGTCCCTCGCGCGTGGCCCAGAAGTCCAGCACGTCCTGAAGGATCTCGCCCTGCGGGATGCCCAGGCCCGTCAGGTATGCTACCGGTTCCTCGTTCTGGCCCGCGCCCACATGGGTCAGCGTGTTGACGCGCACGGTCTCGCCGGACTGCATGCGCAGCACGGGCTCCTTGGTCGTAGGGAACCAGCCCCAGTTCAGGTTCTCCGGGGTGGAGGGGACGAAGTGGTCGGCTTCGGGGGGTTGGCTGGCGGCTGATGTGTCGTCCGGCGCCGGGCCCACAGGAGCGGCGCAGGCGGCGGCGAGAGCGAGTGTGGTCAGTAGAGAGGAGTGGAGCGCGACTCTCGGCAACGCCGGTACCACGGAGCTGCACACGGATCGATTGGTGGACATGACGATTCCCCCTGGTTGCCCTTCGGACTGCTCACAGTTCAAGCAACATACTAGTCCCATTCAGACATTCATGCGCCCACTCTTCGGTGCCATCGTTCCCACGGCGGCGAACCACCCGCGATTGCCGCCCCGATGAGGCGCGGCAGTTCGGAATCGCTGGAAGTGGGAATGGCGGTCGGCGATGGACAGAGAGTCTCTTGACATTCGTACTCTTGGGTACGAGCATTGTCGATGAATACAATCGAACTCGTTCAGCGGCGACGGTATTCTCCAATGCGATACGCCTACCCGTGTGTGCTCACGGCCGAGGAGGACGGCGGATGCTCCGTCTCCTTTCCGGATGTCCCCGAGGCCCTCACATGTGGCGAAGATGAAGCTGAAGCTCTGACGCTGGCCGAAGATGCACTGGCCGTTGCGCTCGGAGCGTATGTGCGGTCGCGCGAGGATATCCCTGCGCCGGGTATCGTGTTGCCAGGACAGGTCACGGTTGCGGTGCCATTGGTAGTGGCCGCAAAGCTCGCGCTCTACACGGCGATGCGTGACCAGGGGCTCTCCAATGTCGGACTGGCGGTGCGTTTGGGGTTAACCGAAGGGGCGGTGCGGAAGATCCTGAATCCGGGGCACCGGTCGCATATCCGACACGTCGAACGAGCTTTGAGACATGTGGGTAAGCGACTGGTGGTCGAGGACGGCGGGCACCCTACTGCCATGCTGGTTCCTGCCGGCGATCCCGACCAACAAGCGGCCGACGAGGCTGCCGAGGGCCTGCGGACGCTCCGGGCGCGCATCGGTTCCCTCACCGTTTCTGAAATCCTCTCGCTACGCGACGAGGGCCGCCGGTGAGCGCTCCTGTGGTCGATTGCTCCACCACTGCGGCATGAATCCTGTCCGACGAGCAGTCGCGGGTTGCCGATGCTGCGCTCGAAGTGGTCAGGGGGAACGGTGCCCTCGTCCCCGCACTATGGTGGTTGGAAATCCGCAACGCATTGCTCAGAGCGGAGAGACTCGGCAGAATCGAGCCGGGCGATACGGATGCGGCGCTCTCCAGGCTGCAGAGACTCCGGATCCAACTCGATCACGCGCCTCGCGAAGACGAGGTGATGCGCCTCGCCCGGACCTGTGGTCTGACGGCCTACGACGCGGTATATCTGGACCTGGCCCTGCGGAACCATCGCAGGCTTGCCACGTTGGATCGCAAGCTTGCCAGGGCTGCCAGGTCGGTAGGCATCGAAGTGATCGCTTTCACCCCTACTCGCTGACCCTCCTGAGCGGCGGCAGCACCGCCCGCCCGACCGTGTTCACGTCGGTGCCGAACCAGATGGTGCTGGTCTTCGGATCGAAGTACATGTGGCGGATGTTCGAAGGTGCCCGGATCGACCATGACCAGCTGGTTCGTGCCGAACAGCGTCGCCGAACCTGGGTCCGGCAAGGTCGGTCCCTCTGGAGACGAGCGCGCTGGCAAGCGATCTTTGTCATATGCGCGCAGAACAACGGCGAGTCGCGATCATCGGCGGCGGTGTCTCGGGCCTGGGAGCCGCGTGGGCGCTGCACCGGCACCCGGACCGATTCGATTTCCGGCTATTCGAGGCCAACGGGCAGATTGGCGGCAACGCAATCACCGTCGACATGCCGCAGGACGACGGCAGTTCGATTCCGTTCGACATCTCGGTTACCGCGTGCATTCCGTCGGTGTACCACCACATCCTGCTGCTCATGCAGGAGCACGGGATCGAGTTGATCGACACCCGGTTCAGCTACAGCGTCAGGTACCGCGGCCAGGTGTACGCACACGACTTCGACTCCGAGATCCGGCGACAGCTCCAGACCGAGATCGCCAGGTTCCAGCGGATCCTGAGGCGGCTGCACTGGTTCGGCGGACTGACCCGCGCCCGCTCGAAGTTCCTGAACGCGTTGAACCCGTTCAACTACATCAGCATGGGCACGGTGCTCAACCTGGCCGGTCTGGGCGGGGAATTCAGGTACAAGATCCTGAAGCCGATGTTCGTCAACTTTCTGATGGCAACGAACGTGTTCGACATGCCGGCGTCGCTGTTCTCAAGGTATCTCGAGTTCTTCGACATCGAGGTCGCGACACCGATGCAGACGTGGGACGGGGGAACCCGGCGGATCTACGAGAGCCTGTCCGCCGGTTTCCGGGACCGGATCCACCTCAACCGGCCGGTCCGGAAGGTGTACCGCCGCAGGGCCGACGTCGTGGTCGAGGACGAAGACGGCGTTCGCGAAACCTTCGACGACGTGATCTTCGCCTGCAACGCGAACCAGACGCTGATGATGCTCGACGCGCCCACGTTCATGGAGCGCCATATCCTCTCGTCCATACGCTACGAGAGCGAACTCCACAACCACACCGTCGTGCATTCCGATGCATCGGTGCTGCCGGACAACGAGGTGAAGCCCCTGCAGACGCGGAGCAATCACATCGAGCAATACGGCGCCAGGCCGGACAACTACGAGATCACGTACATCATGCACAACCAGCAGCCCTGGGCCAAGCGGTCGGACAGGCCCTGTCTGGTGACCTACAACCCGGTCACCCGGATCGATGAAGAGAAGGTCATCAGGAAGTGGTGGTTTCAGCACATCGTTCACGACGTGCGCCACGTCGCGTGGCTTGTCCCGCTGTTCCGGTTCATTCAGGGCGGAAGACGAACATGGCATTGCGGCGCCCACACGCTGATCAACAGCCAGGAGACGTGCCTCGTCACCGGGCTGGCCGCCGCGCGCCAGCTCGGCGCGGACTACCCCTTCGACGACCCCGAGGCGCGGCGCATGTTCAACTACTACGGGCGCATCATGTACGGCTGGCGCTTCCGGAAGGCACCAGCTTGACGGCATGCGACAATTTCGGACAGATTTTGACTGATATTGTCGCGTCCAGTCGCTTCCAAGGGTGCTTCGGGCGGAAAGGACGACTCGCATGGCTTCAATCACTTCGCTGCCTGCACCTCCGGCGCGGACCGGACGTGAGACCGGCCGGGACCGTAGGCCTTCGAAGATGCCAACGGACCGGCTGCCCCCCTTCCCGGAGGGCTGGTACCTCGTCGCGACGCGCGAGTCCATCGAGCGGCACAAGCTGATCGAGAAGACCTGGCTCGGTGAGGAGATCGTGGTCTGGGCCGACGAGGAGAGCCACGTGTGCGTGGCCGACGCATTCTGTCCGCACCTGGGCTCGCACATGGGGCCGACGGTCGGCGGCCTGGTGCGCGACGGCTGCCTGGTCTGTCCGTTTCACGGATTCACTTTCAATACAGGCGGCCGATGCGTCGCCACGCCGAACGCCCCGGCCCCCAAGGCCGCCAGGCTGAAGGTGTACGAGACCGCCGAGATCCTCGGCATGATCTTCGCCTGGTGGGGCCTCGGCGCGCGGCCGGCGCAGTGGCACCTGCCGAAAGAGCCGCCCGCCGGTGCGCAGTGGAGTCCGCTGCGGTCCGTGACCCTGCGGTTCCGCGGGCATCCACAGGAGACGACCGAAAACTCAGTGGACGTGGAGCACCTGGAATACACGCACGGCTACGAGAACGTGGTGCCGACCGGTCCGCTGTCGATCGACGGGGCGTATCTGAAGAGCACCTTCGACTTCAAGAGCGTGCGCAGGGTGGCGGGTCTGATCGACTTCGGGTCCGATGTTTCGGCGGTCACCCACGTGCATGGCCTGGGGTATTCCTACGTCGAGGTCCACGAAAGGTCGATCGGCATGGACGCGAGACTGTGGGTGCTCGCAACGCCCGTCGACGGAGAGTTCATAGAGCTGACGCTGGTTACGCAGGCCCACGAAATCCGCCGGCCGGGGCGGTTCATCGCGGGGCTTGGGTTCCTGCCCATGAGGCTGCGGCACAGGGTGATGAGCCACATCCTTCTGAAAGAGGAGAAGCGCTACGTCGAGCAGGACGTGATCATCTGGGAGCGCAAGCGTTTCCGGTCTCCGCCTCGCCTGTGCCGCGCAGACGGTCCCATCGGGAAATACCGCCTGTACTGCCGCCAGTTCTACTCGGAGGTGCGCTAGCTCAAATCCCCAGCGCCCCTACCGGAATAACACCCACACCATCCAGTCTCGCGTACCCATACCCGCTTCCCACGATTACGCCGAGGGCCGCGGGTTCTCCGCACCGCTCCACATCCACCCGGTCGGCAAACTTCAGCAGCGTGCTTGCACCCTCGTCGACCCGACTCGCACCGAGCTTGATCTCGAACGCCGCCCACCGCCCCGGTCCGGCGTCCACCACCGCGTCCACCTCCAACCCGGTGTTGTCGCGGTAGTGATGTACGGTCGCTCCGGCGGCCTGGGCGTAGATGCGAAGGTCCCGGATGACCATCGACTCGAACAGGAAGCCGAACCACTCGAAATCGTTCAGTACGTGATCCGTGCTGGCACTCAGGGCCGCGACGGCAAGAGAGGGGTCGACGAAGTGACGCTTTGCGGAGGTGCGGAGCCGTGACCGCGACCGGAGGTGCGGGACCCAGGGCGGCAGGTTCTCCACGATCATGAGCCGCTCCAGCGCGGTCATGTACGAGCTGGCCGTGTACGCGTCGAGGTGATGGTCCGGTCCGCCAGCGTCCCGGGCCAGCGTAGCCATGCTCGCGCATGTAGCAACGTTGCGGCCCAGCGACTGCAGGAACCGCCCGACCCTCGCCGGATCGCGGCCCGACCCGTCCACCCGGTGGATGTCGGTACGGCAGACCTCGCCGAGGTAGTCCCGGTTTTCCGCCATCGCGTCGGTAGCTGACAGCGGGGGGTCGTCTTCCGACGAACCCAGGTGTCCGGGCCAGCCGCCCGTGCACACGAGTTCCGCCAACTCCGGCACGGTCAACTCGGCAGATGAAGTCGGTACCGGATCACCGGCCAGCAGCCTTGCGAGCGAGACCTGGCCGGTCGAACGCTGCAGCTCGAAGAGCGACATGGGGCGCAGCCGCAACCGACCTATGCGTCCTGCTCCGGTATGCCGGGTGATGTCGTCCGGGGGGACGGCGGATCCGGTCAGGATGAAGTGGCCACGGCCCCGACGATCGTCAACGGCGTGGCGCACATGGTTCCAGATTTCGGGGACGACCTGCCATTCGTCAATGAGGCGGGGCGTTTCGCCCTGGAGCAGAAACCCGGGATCAACGGCGGCCGCGCGGCGGGCGGAAGGATGGGCGTCCAACATGACCGCGCTTGCCGCAATCTGCCTCGCCGTCGCCGTCTTGCCACAGGCCCTCGGCCCTTCGATCAATACGGCTCCCGATCGGCCAAGGCGCCGCCTGAGTTCGGTGTCCGCGATGCGGGGTCGGTAGTCCCGTGACCTCAGTCCTTCGCGCACCGTCACGGCGGGTTCCCGGACAAAGTGACGGGATGGGATGTCGGGGTAGCGGGTCATTGGCGAATCCCGGTTTACGAAGCGGCCGAGGATCCATTCTAGTCACACATTCCCATGATTGCAATGATCATGTTCGTATGATTGCAACGTTCGCAATCCACGAATTGCAATTCGTCATCCCGTGTCCACCCAAATCGCCACGTCCCGCGCCGCGCTCAGAACCGCCCGGTCGGCCGTCGCCAGCGGCACGCCCAGTTCCCGCGCCACCACCACGAACTCGGCTTGCTCGGCCGACAGCCCGCACGCCAGCGCGGCATCGAGCACCCGCGTGGACGGGACGGTCACGATCCTCCCGCCCAGCGCCAGCGCCGCGTCGTCGCACATGGCCTTCGCCTGGTCCACCGTGATCGACCGCCCGCGCACCAGCCCCAGCAGCACGTCGCGCACGCCGCTCATCAGGATCGCGGGGCCGGCCCACTCGGGATCCTGCCGAAATAGCCGGGCCGCGTCCGCGCCGTCGCGCCCCCCGACGACCAGCCGCACCATCACGCTCGTGTCGACGACGATCATTCGCCGCCCGTCCACGGGGTTCGGGGCGCATCCCCTCGACCCGGACCGCTCCGGCCTTCGTCCTGAAGGCCGCTCAGCGCCGCCTCGCCCAGCTCGATCGGGCCGAGCGTCCGGTGCCGCCGCTGGATGCGCTCCAGGAGGGTGATGGCATCGACCGGCGCCGTGCGGACCGAGGCCGCCAGCCTCGCCACGATCTCTCCGTTGAGGCTGCGGTGATTTCTCTCCGCTGCCGCCTTAAGTTCCAGGTGCAACTCGTCCGGGATTCCCCGGATGGCCACGTCCGCCATCCTCCACCTCCTTAAGCTTCGAATGATAGCATTTTGCTATTATAATAGTAGCAAGCGCCTCCTGCTCGCCACCGTGGGCGTACTCCTTCCCGCCTGCACCCCCGGCGGCGACGGTCCCCCGCCATCGATCCAGCGCGACAGCGCAGGCATCACGATCGTCGAGTCACTACGGCCCGCCTGGGGGCCTCCAGCGCAGGCGGACCCGGGAGATCCGAACGCGTGGCGCATCGACTCCCGACCGATCCTCGACCTGTCCGAAACCGGCACCGGCGACGCGCACAGCTTCTACCAGGTCCGCGGCATGAGGCGGCTCCCGGACGGATCCCTGGTTATCCTGAACGCGGGCTCCGACGAGATCCGGCAGTTTTCGGCCGATGGCGCCCTCCTCGGCTCGTTCGGCGGAACCGGGCAGGGGCAGGGCCCCGGCGAATTCACCAACGCGCAGCAGCTGGAGGTGGCGGGCGACACGATGTTGGTGGTCGACCGGGACGGCGTGATCAGCGTCTTCGGCCCCGGTCCGGTCGTGATTCGCGAGACGCGGCTGGCCCGCAGGACCCTCGCCGTCCACGCCCTCGGCAACGGTCGTCTGGTCGCTCGCATCGTGCCCCCGATCCCGGAGCTCGGCCGCCTGACCCGCGTCCCCGAGACCCTGCGCACGTACCGGCTGGACGGGAGCGGGGGCGACAGCATCGGCTGGACCCCGGGCTACGAGGACTACGTCGTCGGCGACATGCGCATCGTGCCTCTTTTTCAGAAGAGGGCCGTCGTCGACACTCACGGCGGCCGCATCTTCACCGGCTCCTCCGACCGGATGCAGGTGGAGGAGATGACCGCGACCGGCGACACGGTGAGGATCCTGCGCCTGGCGCCGTACGCCCTGACGGTGAGTGAGGCGCGGGCCGTCGCCGAGCGCGATGCCCGCCTCGACGCCCCCACCCCCCAGGGCCGGCCGATGCCACCGCGGCTTCGCCAGCTGATCGAGGACATGCCGCTGCCCACCACCCGGCCCGCCTACGCCGACATGATCGTCGATCCCGCGGGCGCGATCTGGCTACGGCCCTTCCGCGGGATGAGCGAGGGCGGCAGCCCCGAGTCGTGGCTGGTGCTCGACCCCCGCGGCCGGTGGCTCGGCAGCGTGGAGGTACCCGAGGATTATCACGTGTGGGACATCGGCATCGACGAGGTGCTGGGCGTCTGGCACGACGAACTGGACGTGCAGCATCCGCGGGTGCTGCGCCTGGAAAGGGACGGCGAATGACATCCGTGCTTGCCGCATGCAACCCGCTCTCCACCCGGCTGACGCGAGTCGGCACCTGCGCCCTGCTCGCGTGCGTGCTCCCCGCCTGCGCTTCCTCCGACGACGGTCCCCCGCTGACGGTGCAGCGCGACAGCGCCGGCATCACCATCGTCGAGTCCTTCGGGCCCGCCTGGGGCGATTCGGCGCACTGGCGCGTCGACCCGGAGCCCCTGGTCGACCTGGCGGAGTCGGGCACCGGCGATCCGCACAACTTCTACCAGGTGCGGGACGTCAAGCGGCTGCCGGACGGGGGCATCGTCGTGGTCAACCGTGGGTCGAACGAGATCAGGACGTTCTCGGCCGACGGCAGCTTCGTCGGCGCCGCGGGCGGGCACGGCGAGGGACCGGGCGAGTTCACGAATCTGCAGCAGGTGGAAGTCGTGGGCAATTCGCTGCTGGCACGGGACATCCGGTCCCGGGTAACACTCTTCGGCCCCGATCTGCAGCACATTCGGACCATGCAGATCGTTGACGATGTCACGGACATCCGCCACGTGGGCGACGGTACGTTGATCGTGCGGGCAGTGACGCACTACCCCGAGGTCTACGGCGTTATCCGGCCTCCCGAAGTCCTGCTGTCGTATGATCTGGAGGGCGTTCGGCTGGACAGCATCGGACCGACTCCCGGCTCCGAGATGTACGTGGCCGAGATGCTGAGCGGGCCTCCGCTCTTCGGGAAGGAGTCGGTGCTGGATGTGCATGAGGGGCACATCTTCACGGGGAGCTCCGACCGGATGCAGATCGAGACGCTGGGCCCGACCGGCGACACCGTCCGCATTCTCCGCATCCCCGACTACCCATTGGCCCTGACCCCCGACCAGGTCGCGGTCGAACGAAACGCCCGTCTCGACATTCCGCTTCCCCCGGGGGCCACGTCCCTTCCGCCGTTCTTTGTCCAGGCGATCGAAGACATGCCTTCGCCGGAAACCCGGCCCGCCTACGCGGACATGCTCGTCGACCCGACGGGCGCGGTCTGGCTCCGGCCGTTTCCGGGACAGAGCGAGCGCGGCGGAGCGGAGCAGTGGCTGGTGCTTGCCTCCGACGGCGGCTGGCTTGGAAGCGTGGAGATCCCCGCAAGCTTCAGGGTCACGGAGGTTGGTGTGGACGAGATTCTAGGGGTCTGGACCAGCGAGCTCGACGTGCAGCATCCGCAGGTGCTGAGGTTGGACCGATAGGACGGGTGGCCGTCTCTTGCCTTCTGACACGCGGCATTTCATCGTTCAGGCAGACTTCGCAGCGGATCTGACAGGGGATCGGGAATGACCTATCGCGATCCGGGAATACCTTGAGGTAGCAGTTGAGAACACCGCCGGCTCGATTGTCCGCGAAATCGAGGTCCCCGTCTAGGCCATGCCAAAGATCCCCGGGGTGAACCACCTCCGGGCGGTGCGTGCGCTGGAAAAGTCAGGATTCCGCGTCGCGCGTCAGGGGAAGCACATCGTCATGACCGACGGTCAGCGTCAACCCCCAGAGGAGCGAGGCCACCGCCGGATGAGATCTTCACCCTCCCCCCGCCCCGCCGCCCGCCCCTTCCCGGCGCTGGCCCCAATCTTCGCCGCGGTTGCCATCTTCGCCCTTTTCATCCCCCGCCCCAACCCCACCGCGGCCCAGCGCCTCCCCGACCCCTCGCCCGGCGACCTGGCTGCACTGTCGGTCCCCCGCTTCGAGATCGCGGCGTCGCCCATCGAGCTGACCGGCCCCGTACGACCCGGCGAATACCTCGGCGTAACCGGCCCGCGCGCGGCCTGGCTCGGGCTGGAGACGGGCGAGGCCGAGCTGTGGGTGCATCCGCTCAAGGTGGGCAGCGGCTTCCGCTTCGCCTTTTCGACATCCGGTTACGGCGCCCCGATTCCCGGCGGGCAGGTGGCGCGTACCGTGCATGTCCGGCCCGAGATGACGACCATCACGTACAGCCACGCGGCGTTTCAGGTGCGGCAGCACATCCTCGCGCCCAGGGACACCGCCGCGACCGGCCTCCTCGTGCTGCTCGAGGTCGACAGTCCGGAGCCGATGGAGATCGTCGCCGAGTTTCACCCGGTGCTCAACTACATGTGGCCGGGGTCGCTGGGCGGGCAGTACGCGTACTGGGACGGGGACCGGCGCGTCTTCGTGCTCTCCGAGAGCCTGCAGACGCGGAACGCGGTGGTGGGCTCGCCGTGGGCGACCAACTCGGTCGAGCATCCCGCGCACCAGCTCGGCGAGGCGCCGCGCACGATGGTGATTCCGGTGGATCCGGAGCGCGCGCGGGCGGAGTTCATTCCGATCGCGGTGGCGGCCGGAACGGTTCCCCGCGATACCGTGTTTGCGCGGTACGGACGTTTGATTTCGGGCGCCGAGACGCTCTACCGGGACACACGCGCATGGGCCGACTCGGTGCTGGCGAATACCGCCTCGGTCGAGACGCCCGATCCGTCGCTCGACCTAGCGCTCGAATGGGCCAAGATCAACCTCGAGGAGCAGCGTGTCTGCAACCCCGACCTGGGGTGCGGCTTCGTGGCCGGCTGGGGACTGTCGGGCGACGGCGGCCGGCCGGGCTTCGGCTGGTTCTTCGGCGGCGACGCGATGATGAACACCTACGCGATGGACGCGCTGGGCCAGTGGGATCTGGTAGCCGAGGAACTCGCCTTCCTCGCGAAGTACCAGCGCGGCGACGGCAAGATCACCCACGAGATCTCGCAGGCCGCAGCCCACATCGACTGGTTCGACACCTACCCCTACGCCTACTACCACGCCGACACGACGCCTCACTGGATGTTCGCGGTGTACCAGTACTGGCTCGCCAGCGGCGACGACGATCTGCTGCGCGAGCTGTGGCCGGCGTACACGCGCGCGTGGGCGTGGTGCCTGAGCGCGGAGACCGACGGCGACGGGATCATCGAGAACACGGTGGGCGGGCTGGGCGCGGTGGAGGTCGGCGGTCTGGGCGAGGCGCTGCACCAGGACATCTACCTGGCGGGCGTGTGGGTGGCCGCGCTGGAGGGCACGCTTGTGATGGCGGAACACCTGGGCGACGGGGAGCTGGCGGCGCAGGCGGCGCGGATCGCCCCGACCGCGCGCGCGACACTGAACGACGCGTACTGGCGCCCCGACGTGGGGCATCATGCGTTCGGGATCCTTGCCGGCGGCGGCACCAACGACAACCTGACCGTGTGGCCGGCTACGGCCGCCGCGTTCGGTCTGCTCGACGACGAGCGGGCCAGGTCGACGCTGGCGCTGATCGCCGGCGACCGCGTGTCGTCGGACTGGGGCGCGCACATGCTCTCGACCGAGAGCGATCTCTACGACCCGCTCCAGTACAACATGGGCACCGTGTGGCCGTTCGTGACCGGCTTCGCGTCGTGGGCGCAGTACCGCTACCGGCGCCCGTGGGCGGGATTCCACCTGATGGACGCGGTCAAGCAGATGACCTTCGACTGGAGCCTCGGCCGCCACGGCGAGCTCTTCTCGGGCTCCTTCTACCAGCCCCTCGACCAGACGGTTCCGCACCAGTTCTTCGCGACCTCTATGCTGGTGACGCCGCTGCTGCGCGGCGTCTTCGGGTGGCAGCCGGACGCGCCCAACGGCCGGGCACGGCTCGCGCCGCAGCTGCCGGCGGACTGGGACGGGGCGTCGGTGCGCGGACTGCGGGTGGGTGAAACGACGGTCGATGTGGACATTACGCGGCGCTGGACCGGCACCGGTGGGGAGCAGCGCGTGATCGTCCGGAGTGAAGGGCCGCCGGTGGATATCGAGGTCGTGCCGGATGTGCCGGTGGGGGCGACGGATGCGACGGTTGTGCCCCGGGCGCTGCGCCTGACGGGGGACGGGTCCGCCGAGGTGATCGCCACCTGGCGGGGCGGCCTCGCCGTCGCACCGCCACGCATCGATCTGCAGCCGGGGCAGCGGAGCACGGGCCTGCGCATCATCGACCTGGTCGCTGACGGCGGCGGATGGCTGCTGACCGTCGAGGGCACGGCGGGTCGTGACTACGACGTCCATCTCTTCGGCACGCCGGTCGATACCGCCACGGACGATGCCGCCGCCACCGTGTCGAGCCGCCCGGGCAGCATCCGCGTCAGCCTTGCCGCCGAGGCGGGGCGCGTGACTGCGATGCTGAGGCTCACACCGAGAGATCCATGACCAGGCCGAGCCTCCTTCGATCAATGGCCATTGACACCCACACGAGAAAGCGAAGCAATTGCGTCGACTATCCGATGGACTGAGGGCCGCGTTCGGCAACACGAACGTCAGCCGTCGCGTGCGGGATTTCGAAGGATGGACGGACAGAGCGTTCGCCTCGGATGGCGGGGCAGCAGGCTACGACCACACCCGGACCGTAACGGAGTACTACGACCTCTGTGGCGAATTGATGGTCTTCGGTTGGGGAGAATCCCTGCATTTTGCACCGCTGTCGCCCGGCGAGAGCCTGAAGGACTCAAAGATTCGGCACCAGCGGCAGATGATCGCCAAGCTCGAACTGCGTGAAGGCATGGCGGTGGTCGACATCGGTTGCGGGATCGGGGGTCCAATGCGCCGCGTCGCCCGCGAGGCCGGTGTCCGGGTGTTGGGAATCAACAGCAGTGAAACCCAGCTGAGCAGGGCCAGGTCGCTGAATGCCGAAGCGGGGCTCGATCACATGATCGACTGCCTCGCTTGCAGCTTCATGAACATGAGCTCCATCGCGGACGCGGCCTTCGATCGGGGCTACGCGATCGAATCGACCTGCCATGCTCCCGACAAGGCACGGGCGTTTGCCGAAATCCACCGTGTCCTGAAGCCCGGAGCCCTTTTCTGGGGCCAGGAAATGTGCATGACGGACAAGTACAATCCCGACGATGATCGCCACCGGGCCATCAAGCGGGAACTGATGCACGGTATCGCGCTCAAGGATATCGCATCGTTCGGGGAGGTAGACGGGGCCCTCGAAACCGCGGGATTCGAGGTCCTGGAGGCGACGGACCTCGCAGCCGACGAGACCCGTCCGACCACGCCGTGGTATCAGCCCATGGAGGCCCGGCGCGGATGGCTCGGCAGCGCTCTCGTCCAGGCTCCCATGGGTCGCAGGATGTTCTTCTGGGCATCCAGGCTGGCCGAGTTGCTGCGGGTGTTCCCCAGGGGATCGGCGGAGGTTGTCGAACTTATGGACCGGACTGCAGACGCCTATGTCGCCGGCGGCAGGACCGGGATCTTCTCGCCGCTCTACTGTTTCCTGGCGCGCAAGCCCCTTACCGGCTAACTAACCGCCCCGGGTGGCCCAGCGCAGGCGCAGCGAGGACAGCGCGGGCACCAGGAACATCAGCATGGCCGTGGTGAAGAGGATGCCGCACCCGATCGAGGCGGAGAAGGGGACGAAGAACTGGGCCTGAATGGCGTCTTCGAGAATCAGCGGCGTGAAGCCGAGGAAGGTGGTCAGGGAAGTCAACATGATCGGACGGAACCGGCCCTTGGCTCCCTCGATGATCGCCTCGCGCGCCGGAAGGCCCTCCTCGAGTTCCTGATCGATGAAGTCCATCATGACCAGGGAATCGTTCACCACCACGCCCGCCAGGCCGAAGATCCCGACAAAGGACTCCGCGCTCACCGCCACTCCCAGGATCCAGTGGCCCAGGATCACGCCGACGAACCCGAACGGGATGATGGCCATGATGATGAAGGGCTTGGTATAGGAACGCAGCGGAATGGCCAGCAGCGCGAAGATGATCAGCAACGCTATCGCGAAACCACGGTAGAGCGCGCCCAGAGAGTCGAGCTGCTGCTGCTGTTCGCCGCCAAAGGTATAGGTCAGACCGGGATCCGTATCGACCAGTCCCGCGAGGATGGTGTTTTCCAGGATGCCATTGGCTTCCCCGGCGGAAATCACATTCGGGTCCACATCAGCGGTGACCGTGACGACGCGCTGGCCGTCCTGGCGATGGATGGCCGGCGGCGACATGCCCGGACTGAGTGAAGCCACACGGCTCACCGGCACCTCGGCGCCGTTTTCCGTACGGAGCAGGTAGCTCTCGATGTCGGTGAGCGAGTTACGCTGCTCCTCGGGCAGTCGGACGTAGACCCGGACTTCGTCGCGTCCTCGCTGCACCCGCAGGGCCTCCGCCCCAAAGAAGGCGGCTCTCGTCTGCAGGGCCAGCGCGTCGAGCGTCAGGCCGAGGGTTCGTGCTTCAGGCAACAGTCCCAGCTGAACTTCCGGGATGCCGGGCGTATGATCCGAGTGGATGTCAAAGACCCCACCCACTCGACGGAGTTCATTGACCACGGACGATGCGATTACCACCAGGCGCTCCGGATCAGGATGGGACAACACGGCTTCCAACGGGTTGCCCAGCGTGTAGATCTCGCTCATGAAGGTTATCGAGCGCACCTGGGGCAGGATACCCACCTCCTCACGCCAGGCCTGCATGACTTCTCCCGACGTGATGCGCCGCTGCTGCGCGGGCAGGAGCTTGAACTCGATGGTGGCGATGTTGGCTTCGGGGTTCAGGGTGGGCGAGGGGTTGAGACCTCCAGTCTCGATCCGTGACCGCTGCCCGACGACAACCGTAACGCCGGACAGAAGCGGAGACGCATCTTCGGGCCGGCCCTCGGAAAGACGTTGGATGACCCGATGACCGGCCGCCTCCAGTTGCTGTGCCACCGCGTCCGTCTGCGGGGCGGTGGTTCCGTCCGGCATCTGAAGCGTGGCGGTTACGAAGTCCCCCTCAACCTCGGTCGCAAAGGTGGTTGGGACGATGCCCGCCGGGAGCAGGGAAACGGTCAATATGAAGACGGCGGCAGCTGCGGAGAGCGTTACACCGGGACGATCGGTCGCGAACCGCATCCCGTGATCCAGGGGGCCCTGGATGAAACGGTTCAGCAGCGAGTCGACGCGACCCTGAATACGGGTGACGAACCGTTCCGTGCCCGTGCGGGGCGCCCAATCGGGGCCGTGCAGGCGGTGCGACAGGTGGTTGGGCAGCACCAGCAGCGATTCGATCAGTGAGATCACCAGCATGGCGATGACGATGATGGGCAGCGCCTTCCAGACTTCTCCGAACCCCGCGGGAATGAAGAGCAGGGGGACGAACGCAACGATCGTGGTGAGCACCGCGAAGATCAGCGGCACCTTGATCCGCCGCGCACCGCGGATGGCGGCGACGACCCCCGGCGTGCCTCGCATTCGTTCCAGATGGATATGTTCGGCGACGACGATCGCATCGTCCACGATGATTCCGATGGCGAGCACGAAAGAGAAGAGCGAGACAGCGTGGATCGCGATGTCGAACACCATCATGGCGGCCAGGGCGCCGATCCCCGCAACGCCAAGGCCGACGGCTACCCAGAAGGCCAGCCGGACTTCCAGAAAAAGGCCCAGCGCGATCAACACCAGCAGCAGCCCCAGAGCCCCGTTCTTGAGGAGGAGGGCGGCACGCTCCGTGAACGCCGTGGAGTCGTCGTTCCAGATGGTCACGCCCACGCCGTTGGGGAGTGAAGGGATCACCTCGTTGGCTACATGCTCCTTGACGGCACGCGCCACGCTCATGACCCTTTCGCCCTTCGCCCGGGATACCTCGACGAAGACTGCGGGCTGGCCCTGATGCCGCACGATCAGATCCGTGTCCTGGAAACCGTCACGCACTTCGGCGACATCACCCAGACGCACGACCGTGCCGTCGTCCCGGCTGAGGAGCACGATTTCCTCGAAATCCTGTTGGTCGTAGCTCTGGCCAACTGTGCGCACCCGCACCTGGGACTCCCGGGTATCGATGCTCCCCGCGGACAAGTCCAGTGAGTTGCGCCGAATCGTGTTCGCGATATCGGTCAGGGTCAGGCCGAGAGCCCTGAGACGTTGCAGCGGCACCTCGATCGAAACCTCGTAGTTGCGCACTCCACTGGTCACCACCTGGGAGACGGAGGGAAGCGCAGCGAGGTCGTCTTCGATCCGGTACGCGAGCTCCTTGAGCGAGCGCTCGGGAACGTCGCCGTAGACGATCAGGCGAATCATGCTCTGGGCGTTGGTCATCTCGCGTATCTGGAACCGTTCGGCTCCGCCCGGAAACGTCTGAATACGCCCGACCGCCGACTCGATCTCGTCTTTCTTGGCGCCCATGTCCGTGCCGGAGTTGACTTCAACCCTGACGGACGCCATCCCCGGCGCAGCAATGGACCTGACCGCCTTCACATCGGCGAGCCCCCTGACCTCGTCTTCGATCTTGACGACGATGGCCTCCTCTACCTCCTCGGGGGTTGCGCCGGGGAAGGGCACGGAGATCTCGAACTGGTTGAAGGGTACCTCGGGCCATCCCTCCTGCTCGAGACCGGTCAGCGACACCAGACCCGCTGCGATGATCCCGAACATGAGCAGATTGGCGGCGACGCCGTTGCCCGCCATGTAGGCAATGGGGCCGCCAGGTTCTCCGTGGTTGGTCGAGTTCCCGCTCATTTCTGTTGGATCAGCCTGGGTGTGGACGAGAATGTCGCCGGCGGCGAGCGAGGCGCCACTCGCGAGATCACGGTGCGGCCGGACGCTAGGCCGGCAGCTCCCGCACCTGCTGGGCGATGCGGAACTTCAGCTTCTTGCTCGGCTTCATCGACGGGAAGGGATTGAACCGGAACCTGAAATCCTCCGGGAACACCTCGACCGTGAAGTAGTGCGCGACCATGAGAAGGTTGACGGCCAGCTGCAGTTCCATCCAGCGGAAGCCGAGACACCTGTGCGTGCCCAGGCCGTACGGCGCGTACCCGGGACCCCTGTGCTCATGACGCGGAGCCCGATAGCGGTCCGTATCGAATGTGAACGGGTTGCGGAAGACGTCGTCCATGAAATGGGTGGCGGTCTGCGCGATGAAGATTGTCTTGCCCACCGGCAGTTCGTAGCCTTCGATCACGCAGCCATTCATGACAGTGCGCATGGACATCGGCACGATCGGGTACATCCGCAGACACTCCATGAGGAAGCGGTGGGTGAAGTCCAACGCGGATGGTGTAAAGTCGTCGCCATCGGGATCGCCGTTTCCGAACAGGGCGGCGGCTTCGTCCCGGATCCTCGCATAGTCGGCGGGCCTTGACGCCATGGCGTAGACCGCAAAGCTGAACGCGTCACCCAGGTAGACGCTGGCAATCAGCGCCGCGGACAGCGCGAAACGCAGGTTCGACTCCGGAACGAACTGCGGATCGCTCGCGTTGAGGCTCAGCAGATCATCCGCGAGGTTCCGCGGGCACCCGGCTCGCTGCGCGGGCGTATGAACGCTCTGGATGCGTCCCAGCAGCGTGTCCACGGCCTTGGCCCGCCGTTTCATTCCCGGAGTCTTCAGCATGAACCTGGGCAGGGTCTTGGTGATGTGAACGTTGAGCGCCCGTTCCTTGTATACCGACAGGTCGTCGAAGATGTCCTGCGAATCCACGCTGACGTACATTGGCGAAATCTGCGCGTTGATCATTCGCCGACACATCTTCGTCGCGGAGACGGTGTCACCGACCCGCCACTCCGCCATATGTTTCCGGGTATGGTGGATAAGGTCGCCCACCTGATCCGCGAGTCTCCGGCGCGAGTACGCCGGCGCCAGGGCCTTGCGAAGCCGGAAATGATCCGCGCCATCCAGTGAGGGCAAGACGCCGGACGCGCCGTAGACCTTCTCGAAATCGGCGAAGTAGTCCCTCGTCCTCAGGTGCATCCGGCCGTGCCGATTCGTCCAGCGGTTTATTTCGGTTCCGGCAAGGAAGACCATGGGCTTCTTGAACGGCGTACGAATCTGGTAGACTGGGCCGTACTGCTTGGCCAGATCTGCAAAAACGGCGGGAAGATTGCCGATGCGCGCATTGGGATTGGACAGCAGCTTGCGCAGTGGAACGCGCGGAATGTGCTTCGTCAAACGGGAACGCCGAAGCAGCGGTCCCGCGACATTGTGGAGAACCGCGGCGGCAATGGAGCGGCCGATCAGGTCCATCTTGCTGATGAACTCGATGCGCTCCTCGGCTTCTTCATCGAGCTGGAACATGAACCGGAAAACATCGCAGGTATTGACGAGACAAATGACGATCACGTCTCTCGGATCCGGAATCGAGTCGGTGAAAATCGCCTTGCCGATCCGCGTCTTGATGAACTGTCCGGCGGTGTCCTCCTCGGTGTCGCCATACATTTCCGAATGCCGGACGGTTCCAGCCACCGTCCAGAAATCGCCGTCATGGTATTCGAGGACCTTCAGGTCGACCAGCCGGTCGAGGGTCAGGTCGATGACGGATTCGGCACGGTGGGCCAGCCGTTCGATCCAGTACTGTGCGTTTCGTTGGACCGATTCGCTCGCGATTTCTTCCAGAATGGGATCCAGAGCCGGATCCCCGGTCTTCGCCGCGTCGACCAGGAACAACGATTCCAGGTCCGTATCGATGCGCGAAAGCAGGGAGAGTTCCGCGAGCACCGCGCCGACGACGGCGCAGTTCAATCGCCAGCCGGGCACCTGGTGGAAGTAGCCGTTCTCCTCGTTGAGAAGCATCAGGATGAGCTCCTCAGGCAGCGTCAGTGCGCTGGTCGTCACACTCTCGGTCGCGACCGCCATCAACCCCGGCACCCCTGCGGTTCCCTGCGGAATCTCACGTTCCACCGCCTTCCGCTTGCTCGGATACCTCGCACCAGAGGGAACATACGCCCCCGGTAGCCGCCAGTCCATCTCCCTGAAGGATAGCGCCGATGTGACGCAGATACGACCTTCTGCGAATATGGCAACACCGACTCGAGGGGGAAACTTGCTGATCGGCGCGCTGGAAGCATCCCGCTGGGCCGGACTCGTTTTCGCCACAGGTCCGAACGATGGCGTCGGCATCCGCCTCGCCTTCACCGATCCCGAGGGACGCCGCCGCGACCGCGACGACTGGCATTGGATGGTCACGCGTGTAGGGCCGCATGCGCCCGACGGTTCGTACGCGCGCATGGAGTTCGACCTGCGCGCCGAGGCGTCCCCCGAATCCGAACCCCGGTCAAGCACGCTGATCCTGGAGTGGTCGCGCCGGGAGGACGCCGTGGCGCTGCGCGCGACCGCCGGGGCGCCGGGCCGTCTGGAGCTGATCGGCGATGCGCCCTGGCAACGGGAGCCCCGCTGGACCGAGTTCGTGGAGGGAGACGGCGAGGCCATGGCGGACGCGGCGGGCGCTGTCCCCGTGGCCGGCTGGCGTACGGTATCCGGGGGCGTGGAGATCGCCGCCGCGTTCGCACCGGGCACGGCGCCGCGCGTGGAGCCGCCGCCCGTCGGCGAGGTGGCCCGTATCCTCGATGTCGCGGAACACGTGACCGGTCGCCTGGTCATGGTGGCCGCGTGGGGAGGGGACGGCACCGCCGCCCGGGCTGCGCGGCTCGTCGTGCGGGCGGACGCCTGGATCGACGGGGCGCGCAGTGAGTGGCGGCGGCGGCGCCCCCGGGCGGCAGGTCACCCGGACCTGTTGGAGAGCATCGCCGACAACCTCATGTGGACCGTCCTGATTCAGCCCGAAACGGGACGGCTGTACACCCCTGCGGGCCGCCGCTGGATCTTCCCCCGACCGCATGTCTCCGCCGAGTCGGGCCGGCGCCAAACCGCGGCACCAACAGCCCGCGCGGACTCCGACACGGACGCTCGCAGCCACCCGGTCGAACCCGACGACTGGACCGTCTTCGGCTGGGACAGCTTCTTCAATGCCCTCGAACTCAAGACCGTGTCCGGTGAACTCGCCTGGGCCGCGCTTCTGGCCGGCGTTCGGTCCCACTATCCGAACGGCTGTATCCCCAACTGGCGAAGCCGCCACGGCGGCACGCCCGACCGCTCGCAACCACCCATCGGCTCCTGGGCAGCACTCCGGCTGCACCAGACCCACCCCGACCTCGACGCCCTCTCCACGGCCTTCCCCGACCTCCTCGCCTGGTGCAACTGGTGGGTCGCGGACAAGGGCGGCAGGCCGCGCCGAGAGGGCCTGACGCCCGGGCTTCTCGCGTGGGGCTCCGACACCGAACTCGTCCCCGGCCCCGGGCTCGTACCACCGTGGGAGGAGGGCGCGAGCGGCCACCAGCGCGCAGCCTGGGAATCGGGCCAGGACGATCTGCCCCTCTGGGACGAGGCCGCGTGGGACCCGAAGCGGCAGGTCCTCGCGATGTCTGCGGTCGACCTGTGCAGCTACCGCGCCCTCGACCTCGAGTGCCTGTCACGGATCGCGCGGATCCTCGGAGACGACGCCACCGCGCAGCGTCTCGCCTCCGACTACCGGCGCCTTGGCGAACTCATGAACCGGGTGCTCTGGTGCGAGGAGGCCGGTCTGTACCTGGACGAACTGCCCTCGGGGCCGTCCACGCGGGTTGCCGCCTCGAATTTCCTCCCTCTCGTCGCGGGCATCCCTTCGCCGGAGCGGGCGCTGCGCATGCTCGATACGCTGCTCGACCCGACGCGCTTCCAGGGCGATTGGGTGCTGCCCAGCATCTCACGCGATGACCCCGCCTTTGGCGACCAGCAGTACTGGCGTGGCTCAATCTGGCCGCCCATGAACTACCTGATCCTGCACGGCCTGCGCCGCTACGGCTTTCACGAACCGGCGCATGACCTCGCCTGGAAGGGCGCGCGCATGTTCCTGGACGACCGGCGGCGCACGGGGTTTTGCCGCGAGAACTTCGATTCCCGCAGCGGGGAGGGACGTGGTCAGCGCTTCCAGAGCTGGGCGCCGCTCCTTGCGCTGGGGGCCCTGGAGCAGCTGGGCGAGTGAAGCGGCTCAGACTCCGCCGCAGGCCGAACTCTCCGGATGAGCGGTCCAGCTCTCGAAACTCTCGCCGTCCGCCGGCAGCGCGACGGCGATGGACTGCCCCGCAGCGAGATCCTGGCGCTCCGTGGGTCCCAGTTCGGGGCCGCCGCCAAGGTGAACCTCCACGCGAACGGCGCAGATGGTCGCCTCGGTCGTGTTGTGCACGGTTCCCGTGAAGGCATCGCGCGCGGCATCGTACGAGAGCGTCAGCCGCATTCCCCGCCGGGTGGTGTCCCAATTCGCGTCGCGGCCGATGTAGTCGCCCGATTCCTCACCCTCTTCGCCGTGCTCACCGCGTTCCGAATGCTCGCCGTCCGCGCGGCCCTCACCGTGTTCGCCGCCTTCGTCGTGCTCCCCACCCTCTCGGTGCTCCTCGCCCTCGTGCTCCTCGCCATGCTCTGCACGCTCCGCCTCGTCGGCCTCCGCTTCCATGGCGTTCCCGCCTTCCGCCGCCATGGCTTCCTCGGGAGCTTCGCCGTCCTCGACCGCGTCCGGCCGGGGTTGTTCCCCGCAGGCAATGACCGCAAACAGCCCAAACAGCAACGCGATGGATGTACCGGATACCGGTGTGACCTTTCTCATGATTACCTCACTCTCTCAGCTCAGAACCCGCACAAGGGCGTCCACCACCTCGTCAACCTGCTCTTCGGTGATCACCAGCGGGGGCAGTATCCGTATCACCGTACTGCCCGCCGGCAACGCGAGCACGCCCTGTTCCATCAGTGCCTTCAGATACGGTACGCAGCGCTCGCGCAGTTCGACACCGATCATCAAGCCTACCTGACGAAGCGCGCGCACGCGAGCCGGCAAATCGCGCTCGAACCGGTTGCGGAAGCGGGCGCCGAGACGTGCCGCACGTTCGGCCAGCCGCTCGTCCTCCATGAACCGGATGGCGGCCAGGGCGGCTGCGCAAGCGAGCGGATTCCCGCCGAACGTCGTGCCGTGCTTGCCGACAGGCGGGTTGACGCAGTCGGCCGCGAGAACCGCACCGATGGGCACCCCGCCCCCCATCGCCTTGGCGAGGCACAGGATATCGGGTGTGACCTCGTAGTGCTCGCATGCGAACATCCTGCCCGTGCGGCAGAACCCCGTCTGGATCTCGTCGAAGATCAGGAGGGCGCCGGTATCGTCGCAGGCCTCGCGCGCCGCACGCAGGAACCCGGCGCTGGCGGGACGGATCCCGCCCTCTCCCTGGACGGGCTCGATCACCACCGCCGCCGTTTCCTCGCTCACCGCCGCGCGCAGCCTGTCCACGTTGTTGAACGGTACGAACGAGAAGCCCGGGACGAGAGGCTTGAAGAGTTCCCGGTATTCCTTTCTGTAGGTCGCGCTCAGGGCCCCGAGCGTGCGACCGTGGAATCCCCGCATCGTTGAAACGATTCCGACTCGCCCCGTTTCCACGCGCGCGAACTTGAACGCCGCCTCGATCGCTTCGGTGCCCGAATTGCAGAGGAACGCGCGCGAGAGCCCTTCCGGGGCCACCTCGGCCAGTTTCTCCAGCAACCTTGCGCGCGCGTCGTTGTAGAAGATCCCGGGACAGGTCACAAGCGTGCGCGCCTGCTCGGCAACGGCTTCGGCGACGGCGGCGTTGGCGTGCCCGACGCTCGCCACTCCGATGCCTGCGACACAGTCGATGTAGCGGCGGCCCTTGTCGCCCCACACCTCCGCCCCCTTCCCCTTCACCAGTGTAATGTCGCGCTTGGGATAGACTTCAAGCCCATGGGCGCGCTCGATCGCGCGAGCGTCCCCAGGCTCGGCGATGTGGCCGCCAGGCCAGTCCGCGTGTGCGCTCACAGGATCACGGTCCCCTTGCCGGCCAGCGCGTCCGTCAGCGGATGCTCACTGCGTCCGTCGGCCACCACGACCCGCGTGGATGCTGCTTCCGTGAGTCGTCTGAGGGCCAGCAGCTTGCGTTTCATCCGACCATTCGCGCGCTCTTCCCGCTCGGCCAACTCGGTACGGGCCATGCGCCGGATCAGGGACCCGGGGTTGTTCCGGTCTTTCAGGATTCCGGGCGCCTCGATCAGTTGCACCACCATATCCGCCTTCAGCACCACGTTCAACGCGGCGACAACGTCGTCGTTTTCCGAATTGATGGCAAAGTTGTTTTCGTCGATTACCGGCACCGTCACGACCGGCGTAAAGCCGCTGCCCAGCAGGAGCCAGAGCAGCCTCCGGTTCACCGTGACCGGCTTGCCTGACAGATCCCGCTTGATCAGCGTCTTCCCACCTTGCCGCACCCGGATGCCCTTGTTGCGCACGCCGCGCACGAGGGCTCCATCCAGGCCTGTGAGTCCCACGGCGTTCACCCCTTTCCTCTGCAACAGCTCCACCAGGCGCTTGTTGCGGAGCCCCGAGTACGCCATGAGCATCACATCCATGAGCTGCTCGTCCGTGTACACGCTGGTGTATCCGGAAACGGACGTCAGAACCTGCTTGTTCACCTCCAGCCGCCGGGCCAGGTCGTCACGCAGCGCGTTCGCCCCGTGCACTATGCAGACCGAAGCATCGTAGCCGGCAAGGTCGTTCGCGATCCCTGCCAGGTTGATCGATTCACCGCCCCCTATCTTCAGCAGCAACACCTTGATCTCCATTCATCCACTCAGATCGTTCACCGTCAAAGTCAGCACCTCACCCTTGCGCAGGGGAACCCATGCCGTGGCCGCCCCCGCATGCGCTCCGGGCGTACGGGGCTCGGGCAACCCGCCGGATACCCCGGACGGGCCATGCCCGGTGGACTCGGGATACGGATCGGAACAGACAATTCGGATGCCGTCCGATTCCGCAGTGTGCATTTGAAAGTAGTCGGGATCCTCCCGGAAGTTCATCGCCACGTGAACCCGCGCCGACCGGTCGGCCACGATCAGATTCATTGCACGCACGCGGCGAGTGCGCTTTTCGATCACGCCGAGTCCCCTCCGGAGTGCCAAACGGAAGTCACCGCGATCGAAGCGCTTGACGAAGTTGAACACCTTCTCGGCACCGATCCGGCCCCGCTCCTTGATCCTCACCCCGTAGAGTTCGCCGTTGAAGACGAAGACGCGTTCTCCGTCGGTGAACGGCATGTTGTTCTCCACCCGGATCCCTTCGTCGCGAAACGCGCTTCTTGCGTGGGCGACGAGCAGCTTCGCCCGGCCCGGCGGCCTCCAGGGATCTTCCCAGATCGGTGCGATGTCGTGGTAGAGCCGCCACCTGCCATCTTCAAGCCACGCGCATCCCCAGCCGTGGCCCTGGTACTCGCGGCTGTCCCGTGCTATGACGGCGAACGCATCCAGGTGACCCGCCAGCTCGAAGTCCTCGCGGCCCTGGACGCACAGCAGGCGGCACATGTCAGGCCGGGTGAAGGCCCGGGAACTCAAGACCGCGGGTCTCGGGAAGACCGTGCATCACGTTGAAGGCCTGCACCGCCTGCCCGGCCGCACCCTTCATGAGGTTGTCGATCGCGCTGACCACCACGACGCGGTTGGCCAATGGGTCACGCTCGAAACCGACATCGCAGTAGTTGGAGCCCGAGAGAAGGCTGGGATCCGGGTATCGGTGGATGCCGGAGCGTTCCTTGACGATGCGAACAAAGGGCTCGGCGGCGTAGGTCCTGCGGTAGATTCGCCACAGCGCCTTGTCGTCGAGGTCGCGATTCACGAAAACGTGACAGGTGGCGAGGACGCCCCGCACCATTTCGACCGCGGTGGCCGAAAAGTGAATGTCGCCCCCGAGCGCGGCGCGGATTTCGGCAAGATGGCGATGCCCGGTGGGCTTGTACGAACGCATGGCGCCGCTTCGCTCGGGATGATGGCTCCCGGGCGTCGCGCGGTTGCCGGCTTCGCTCGAGCCTACCTTGACCTCGACCACCGCCGAGTCCGCCACCCCCTCCAGGTACAGCGGACGCAGGCCAAGGATCGCGGCCGTCGCGTTGCACCCCGCACACGCGACCAGGTCGGCCTCGGCGAGTGCGTCCCGGTTGAGTTCCGCGATCCCGTACACGAAGCGCCGGAGCAGGTCGGGGCGCGGGTGCGGCCGTCCGTAGAACCGTTCGTACTCGGCGGCATTGTCCAGGCGGAAGTCGGCGCCGAGATCGACGACGCGCGGCGCGACACGGCGGAAGTCGTCGATGCGCCGGGCGGACTCGCCGTGCGGCAGACAGGAGAAGAGGACGTCGCACTCGTCCAGTTCGCCGAGAGTGCGGAAGCGCAGCCGCGTGGCGCCGCGCAGGTTGGGGTGGGCACGATGCGCGAGCTTGCCGGCCAGCCGTTCCGACGTGATCTGGACGACATCGGCATCCGGGTGCGCCGTGAGCAGCCGCAACAGCTCGCCGCCCGCGTAGCCGGAACCTCCCGCGATTGCGACGCGGATCATGGGCGCGCCGCCTCCGCGACGTAGGACACGACACGCTCCGGGATGTTCACCCCGGTAACGTCGATGCTGTTGCGGAACTCCATCGTGTAGTTCACCTCGTTGACGAGCAGGCCGTCCGCGGTCTCGAAGAGGTCGACCGCGAGGACCCCGCCGCCGACCGCCTCCGCAGCGCGCAGCGCCATCTCGGCGAGGGGCACGGTCACCGGGCAGTTGGTGGCACGACCTCCGCGCGCAGTATTCGTAATCCAGTGCTCGGAGGAACGGTAGATCGCCGCGACGCATTCGTCTCCGACCACGAATGCGCGGATGTCGCGACCGTCTTTCTCCACGTATTGCTGCACGAAGAAGATCGAATGGTGGTAGCTGCCCAGGATGGACTTGTGCTCGAGCACGGTCTCCGCCGCGTCCCGGTCGTTGATCTTCGACAGCAGACGGCCCCACGATCCGACCGCCGGCTTGAGCACGGCCGGATAGCCCAGTTCCTCGATCGCCCGCAGCGCCGATTCCGGCGTAAACGCGACGCGCACCTCCGGCTGCGGCACCCCGCATTCCTGCAGCGACGCGGCCGTGAGGATCTTGTCCCCGCACCGCCGCGCGACTTCATAGGTGTTGACGCAGAGTGTGCCCGCACCCTCGAAGAGCCGCAACGCGTGCATGGCGCGCGAATGGTTGATCGATCGTTCCAGCACGATGTCGACCTCGGGGGCGTGTCCCAGATCCAGGACCAGTTTGCGGTCGTCCAGGAAGACCAGTTCGAAATCGTCCCGCTTGCGGAGTTCCGCAATCAGGAGCTTCTCGTCTTTCCGGATAAGGGAGTGAAGGAATCCGACCTTCATTCACCCCAGTCCTCTTCCGCGTCGGGCGCCTCTCCGAGCGTGAGAGGAGCCAGCGTCAGGATTTCCAGTTCGACGCCGCACTCCTCGCATTCGAGCAGCTCCCCCTCCACGGGGTCGGGAGAGATCTCGACCTCTCCGGCACACACGGGACACTCTGACATCGTTGGGCTTCTCCTCGTGGCCTGTGGGAAAACCGAAATCTACTACTTCTCCGCCAGCGACGATGTCGGAATCTCCCTGGCCTCCACCCTGCGCTCCCCCCGCAGCGTCACGTACGCCTCCATGGCCCGGTAGGCGGGCAGCCCAAGGGACTGGAGCAGGTCCGCCGTCCCCCGGTTGCGATCGACCACGCGCTGCCAGAACTCGCGGTCGTCCGGACCGGGGAAGGGAGCCGAGTCCTTCTGCGACTCGTGGCGGAAGATCGCCTGCACCTTGGCGCGCATCTCACCGTCCGAGAGCGGCACGAGCACGGTGGCCTCGTTCACGCTCCACTCCTGCCACGCGCCGCGATAGAGCCACAGCCAGGGCGGGTCGCCGCCGTAGCGTCCGAGTGCCCGCTCGACGGCCTCCAGGCACATGCGGTGCGTACCGTGGGGGTCGGACAGGTCGCCCGCGGCGAATACCATGGTCGGACGCACTTCCTCCAGCAGATCGACAACGATCCTCACGTCCGCCTCCGAGATCGGATCTTTCCTGACCTCTCCCGTCTGATAGAAAGGCATGTTGAGAAAGCGCGCATGATCGGCAGACAGGCCCAGTTCCGCGATACCCGCCGACGCCTCGCTTTCCCGGATGATCCGCTTCAGGTCCTGCACCACCGCGGAATCGACATCTCCAGGCTCCTTCTCCGCCAGATCCTCCTCCACGGATCTCAATACCGCTTCCAGCGCTTCCCGCTCACCGAGATCGATCACCCTGGCCGTCCTGCGCATGAAATCGAGGTAGCGACGCACCTCGTGGTCGAAGACGGCGATGTTCCCCGACGTCTGGTAGGCCACCGTAACGTCGTTCCCGTTCTCGGTGAGCTTCCGCAGCAGCCCGCCCATCGAAATCACGTCGTCGTCGGGGTGTGGTGAGAACACCAGCATACGGTGCCCGCGGGGCAACCGACTCTTGCCGCGAATCTTGGCAATCAGGGCATTGAACACCTCTCCATTGAGCGGCTCGGCCGACCCGTATCGCGACACCAGCGACCCGAGGTGGTGTTCCCGATAGTCGTCGGTGGCGAGGTGCAGGATCGGCTTGCCGGTGCGCCGGCTCAGCCAGATGACGGCCTCGGTCTCCCAGTGGGGTGTCCACTCAACATCCCCGACCAGCCACGGGGTGCGGATCCGTGTGAGATCCGCCGCCGCCGCGGGGTCCAGATAGACCGTCGCCGCGGGGTGCTGCTGCAGGAAGGTGGCGGCCACATCGGCATGAACCTCGCCCTCCACTGCACGACGCACGATCGCGGCCTTGTGCTCGCCGGTGGCCAGCAGGACCACTTCGCGCGCCTCCAGGATCGTCGCGACCCCCATGGTGATCGCCTGCGGCGGCACGTTCTCCTCGCCGAAGAAATCGGACGCGGCATCGGTCCTGGTTACCGTGTCGAGGTAGAGTTGCCGGGTGCGCGAACGGCGAGCCGACCCGGGCTCGTTGAAGCCGATGTGTCCGGTGCGTCCGATCCCGAGAATCTGCAGGTCGATGCCTCCGACAGCCCGGATGCGGCGTTCGAAGTCCCGACAGTGTGACTCCACCTCGGTCCCGCCCAGATCGCCACGGGGTATGTGACAGCAATCGGGCCGGATGTTGACGTGTTCGAAGAGATTCTCCCGCATGTAGCGATGGTAGCTGTGGATGCTCCCGGGCTGCATCGGGTAGTATTCGTCGAGGTTGAAGGTGACGACGTTGGAGAAGTCCAGTCCCTCTTCACGGTGCAACCGGATCAGCTCGCGGTAGACCCCGACCGGCGTCGAACCGGTCGCAAGACCCAGTACCGCGTTGCGGCCCTCCGCGGCGCGTTGTCGGATCAGCGCCGCGATTCGCCCGGCCACCTCGGCCGCGATGGCGTCATGGTCCTTCATGACGCGAACGGGGATGTGTTCCCGCCGCGCCGCGTTGGTCCCGTCCACTGCACCCTCCGGATCGATCATTGTCGGAAGCCTTCAAGGTTCCCGCAGACAGCCCCGGCCCGCAAGCGACGAAAAGGTGCCTCCCGCCACGATAATGTGGTCCAGGACGGGGATGCCCAGCTGGTCTCCCGCCACGCTCAACTGCCGCGTCACCTTGAGGTCCTCCGCGGAAGGCTCCGGATTCCCCGATGGATGATTGTGCACCAGGATAAGCCCCGCCGCCCTGAGAACGATCGCGTCGCGAAAGACCTCGCGGGGATGGATGAGGGACGCGTCGAGAATGCCGCGCGTTACCTGTCTCTGGCAGATCGGGATGTTCTGGGCGTTGAGCAGCAGGACGTGGAATTCCTCGTGGGCGAGGTGGGCCAGGGCGGGCGCGAAGATATCGTGGACGTCTCCGGGCCCCGATACGGGCTCCTCGTGGCGCGAGCGCGCGGACCCCACGCGCTTGCCAAGCTCGATGGCCGCAACAATCCTCGCGGCCATGGCGGGGCCGATTCCCGGAACGCCTGCCAGAGTGCCCGGGTCGATCCGCGCGAGGTCGCGCAGCCGCCCCCCGGACAGGTCCAGTACCCGCTCCGCCACGCGGTGCGCCGGCATCGCCGTGCTTCCCGACCCGATCACCAGCGCCAGCAACTCCTGCTCGGAGAGGGGCCCCGGCCCGTGGCGCTGAAGCCGCTCCCGGGGGCGCGTCTCCGGGGGCAGGGCCGCCGCTATCCCGCCCGACCGCAGCACTTCTTGTACTTTCGCCCGCTCCCGCACGGACAGGGTGCGTTGCGCCCCGGTGCCTTGGTCGCGGTCACCGGCACCTTCGCCCGTGCTTCGCCGCGATTGGTGGCCAGCCTGCCGACGTCGGGACCGCCCGCCTGGGGGGGTGACATGGTCCCGCGGTGTGCGCTCGCTGCCATCCCCATCGAATCCACCGCCGCCTGGCCGGGTCTTCCGGCTTCCGCGGGCCGGGCCGCCGGAGCCATCCGCCCCGCACCGGCGCGGCCGGGCGCGCGCAACCCGGAACCGGGAGAGTCCGTTGGGCCCGAGTAGGACAGCCGGCGCTGTCGCTGGAAGCGCATCGGCGGACTCTTCTCCAGCCGAACGCGAAAGAACTGCTGGGTGACGGTGCGCCGTACGTCGTCCATGAGCCCCACGAACATCTCGTAGGCTTCCTTCTTGTATTCGACCAGCGGATCCTTCTGACCCCAGCCCCGGAAGCCGATCGATGCCTTCAGGTGATCGAGATCGTACAGGTGGTCCTTCCACTTGCCGTCGATCGTGGACAGCATGACGAAGCTCATCACGCGCTCGCCGTGCTCCCCGAACGCCTCGATCTTTCTTTCGAACGCCTCGCGGACCGACGACTCGGCCAGCGCAATCACTTCTTCGCGGTCGACTTCTTCGGGGTCATCCTCGTTGTCCACCTGCGGCAGCACCGTGTGGAGATCGAGCAGCATCCGCTGCCTCAGTCCGCCCACCTCGATCCCCTGTTCCAGTTCCGAATCGGGCAGGTGGTCGTCAAACACCCCTTCCATGGTGTGGTGCACCATATCCCAGATTTCGGCCTTCAGATCCTCGCCGCCCTCGAGCGCAAAGAGCCTCAGGTCGTAGATGACCTCACGCTGCTGGTTCATGACGTCGTCGTAGTCGAGCAGCCGCTTGCGCGCCTCGAAGTTGTTGCCCTCCACCCGCTTCTGCGCCCTGCCGATCGAACGTGTGACCAGTCGATGGGTAATCACCTCCCCCTCTTCCGCGCCCATCCTGTCCATGGCGGCGGCGATTCGCTCCATGCCTCCGAACAGGCGCATCAGGTCGTCTTCCAGCGACAGGAAGAACTGCGAGGCCCCCGGGTCACCCTGACGCCCGGCCCGCCCGCGCAACTGACGATCGATCCGGCGGGCTTCGTGGCGCTCCGAGCCGAGGATATGGAGCCCGCCCTCTTCGATCACGTGGTCGGCGGGCGCGTCGTCGAGCTCCTCCCAGCGCGTCGGGTCGGTCGGTACGACCGAATCCAGTTCGAGTCCACGCTGCGTGGCCCAATCGATGGTTCGGGGATCAGTAACGCCGGATCCCAGCTTGATGTCGGTACCACGGCCCGCCATGTTCGTCGCGATCGTAACCGCACCCGGCTGCCCGGCCACGGCCACGATCTCCGACTCGCGCTTGTGTTGCTTTGCGTTGAGGACGTTGTGGGTGATTCGGCGCCGGCGCAGCATGCGCGACAGCGTTTCCGACACCTCGACGTTGGTCGTCCCCACCAGGACCGGAAGCTCGAGCCGGTTCAAGCGCTCGATCTCGTCCATGATGGCCGTGTATTTCTCACGCTTGGTGCGGAACATCAGGTCCTCGCGGTCGTCGCGCGCGACCGGCCGGTTCGTCGGAATGACCGAAACGTCGAGATTATAGATCTGATGGAACTCGGTTTCCTCGGTCTCCGCGGTACCCGTCATCCCAGCCAGCTTCTCGTACATGCGGAAGTAGTTCTGAATCGTGATGGTGGCGAGCGTCTGGGTCTCGCCACGGATCTCCACGCCCTCCTTCGCTTCCACCGCCTGGTGCAGTCCGTCGCTCCAACGCCGCCCGGGCATCTGGCGCCCGGTAAATTCGTCGACGATTACGATCGACCCGTTGTCGCCGATGATGTAGCGCTCGTCCTTGTGAAAGAGGGTATACGCCTTGAGCAACTGGTGAATGACATGGATTCGCTGCGACTTTGCCGCGTACTCGGCCTCCAGCCCCTCGATTTTCTCCCGCTTGGCCTCGACGGTCAGGCTCTCGTCCTCCTGGGTATCGCCGATGACCTCGGAGAGATCCGGCACCACGAAGGCGTCCGGATCACCGGGAGAAAGCGCATCGAGGCCGGTGTCCGACAGGTGCACGTTGTGGCCCTTCTCGTCCATGGCGAAGAGCAGCATCTCGTCCACCTCGTGGAGGCGCTTCTCCCGCATGTAGTCGCCCTCGACCTTCTCCACGAGCTTTACCACCGCCGGCTGGTCGGCGAACAGCTTCATGAGCCGCTTGTTCTTGGGCCCTCCCCGCTTCGCCGCGAGCAGCTTCTCGCCCGCTTCGTATTCTTCCTCCTCCGCATTCAGCATCCGCACGGCGTCGCCGACCAGGCGGTTCACGGTGCGGTTCTGCTTCCGGTGCAGCGCCCCCACCGCCGGCGCCATCTGCTTGAAGGGCGTCGACGTGTCGCGGCTTACCGGCCCGGAGATGATCAGCGGGGTCCTGGCCTCGTCGATCAGGATCGAGTCCACCTCGTCGATGATCGCGAAGTGATGTGCCCGCTGGACCCTCTGTTCAAGCGAATGCACCATGTTGTCGCGCAGGTAGTCGAAGCCGAATTCGTTGTTGGTGCCGTAGGTGATGTCGGCGTTGTATGCGGCCCTGCGTTCCGGCGTTCCGGGGTCGTGCAGATCGATACAGTCCACGGTCAGGCCGAGGAACTTGTAGATGGCGCCCATCCACTCGGCGTCGCGCTGAGCCAGATAGGAGTTGACCGTAACCAGGTGCGCGCCGCGCCCCGCGAGCGCGTTCAGGTACAGCGGCATGGTCGCGACGAGCGTCTTTCCCTCGCCCGTCGCCATCTCGCACGCGCGGCCCCGGTGAAGTTGTGCGGCCCCGATCAGTTGGACGTCGTAGGGGATCATGTCCCAAACGAGCTGCTGCCCCGTGACCCTCACCTCCGTGCCCATCAGGCGGCGGCAGGCCTCCTTCACGACGGCAAACGCCTCCGGGAGAAGCTCCTCGAGAACCTCCGCCAGCTGGTCGTGGTATTCCTCCTCCAGCTTCCCGATCCTGAGTCCCAGCGTCTCACGCTCGTCGGGGTCCGTCGAGGTGCGTTTGCGTTCCCGGGCGGACTCAATCCGGCCCTGTGTGTCGGCCGTGTATTCGGCGATGCGGTCCCTGAACTCGTCCGTCTTGGCCATCAGCTCGGCCCTGGACAGGTCCGCCAGCCCTTCGTAGTGCCCATTGATCTCGTCGACCAGCGGGCTCAGCCGTCGGACTTCGCGGCCGTGCCGGGAACCGACGATCTTCTTGACGATGCCTTTGATCATTCCGCTTGTCCGGGGTCACCCTCGACGGAAGACGCCCGGTCCTCCTGGATTCGCTGCCCGTCCACGCCCACCTTCTCGCGTTCGGGCTGTCTGTACAAACCTTCGCTCTCAATAATGGACAAGATGTGGGTCCCCACCATGTCTCGAACGGCCCTTCGTCCCCTGACGCGGTTCCGGACCCGTGAAGAGGAGACATCGACCCGCGTTACCGGGACGACCCTCCCCCGGCAGTCCGACCCGGGTGCCTGTCCGCCTCTGGACATCACCACCAGCTCCGCCAGCTCCGCGACCGCGTCCGGTTCCTTCCAGGCCGACATCCCCGCCACCAGATCCGCTCCCACGATCAGCACCAGAGACCACTCCGGGTGTGCTGCCTTGAGACTCCGCAACGTGTCCACCGTGTAGGACACACCCCCACGCTCCAACTCGAGGTCGCAAAGCTCGAAACGCGGATCACGGGCGATTACCGCCTCGATCATTCGCCGCCGCACGGTCGCGCGCGTCAGGATTCGGTGCCTCTTATGCGGAGGAATCGCCGCGGGAACCCAGAGAACGCGTTCGAGATCAACCGCATCCGCAACCTCCCGGGCCGCCACAACGTGGCCGAGGTGGGGCGGGTCGAAAGTACCGCCGAAGATCCCTACCCGCGGTCGTCGGGCCATCTCGTCAGGAGACGCGGACCGGGAGGCGCCCGGCTCCTGACCGTTGAAACGGTGTCGCTGGCGACGGGTGCGTCGAGTTCCCTGGCCTCGGGCGAATCCGGATAGCTCTCGCGCAGTCTGCTCCTGAATTCTTCCTGCTGCTCACCCCATCCCCAAGCCTCGTATATGTCGATGAGGCGCGCCACGGCCCGCGGCGCCGCTTCGGTATCCGGGAAGGCTTCCAACAGGTCAAGAAAAACAAGCTCCGCCGACGGGAGGATGTCACGCTGGAAGTAAAAATAGCCCTCCTGGTAGGCCTTGTCGCCCAGTTTGGCGTGCATGTCCCCCGCAACCATCGCCGCCGAGTCACCCACCGCCGTACCCTGAAAGTCGTTGGCTACGTTCTGGCACGTCGTGCGGGCCTGTATCGTGTACTGCTGGTCCCGCTGAGGATGCGGAGACATGGCCGCATAGGAACGGCACAGTCCCATGTAGGCCTCGGTGGTGCGTTCGTGGTCCGGGTATACCTGCACGATGCGCGTATACTCCGACACCGCGCTCACGAATTCCCCGTCCGAGAAAAAGGTCCTGGCCAGGTAGTGGCGCGCCTCCACCGCCTGATCGAAGCCGGGGAAGGTCAGCACCAGGCGTTCGAACGCCCGCCGCGCTTCGTCCCAGTCCCCCTGGTCGAAGGCCCTTTGGCCGTGCTCGTAGAGCTGTTCCGGCGTCCACCCCGAAAAGGGCGGTGCCGAGGAACATGCCGTTCCCAGCAATCCGACCAGGGCCCCGGCGGCCACCGAACGGGTCAGCACGGCGCGTCCCCCCTCTCCCCGAAGCGGATCTCGTCCACGCGCGCTCTCGCCTGACCCACGAGTGGACCGGACCCGGAGGGGTCCGCATCCCGAACGGCTCGAAAGGCCTCTACCGCGGACAGGCAGTCACCGAGCTGCGCGAGCAATTCGCCCTTGTCCATGTATGCCTGGGCCAGCAGCGGCCTGGGTTCCGCCAGATCGATCATCGCATCCAGATACAACAGCGCCTCGTCGAGCGCCCCTTCTTCCGCCAACTCCCTGGACACCTGGAAGGAACAGGAGCCCACATGCCAGCTGACCTCCGCGGTACGCCGCGGCGCCAGTTCCCCAAACTGGTCGAAGTACACCAGAGCCCGCTCGCAGTCGCCGATCTCCTCGTGCGCCAGCGCGGTCTCGAACACGATGTCCGCATCGTCGCGGTTCTGGCCCAGCGCCCTCAGGTAGAGTGGCCGCGCACGTGCGTACTCGCCGCTGTTGCTGTAGTGCCGTGCCATCGGCAGGGCCAGCCCCTCCACGACGATGCCCGGGCGGAAGAGCAGCGCCGCCTCCATCGCCGAGGCCATGCCGTAGCTGTCGCCCGCTTCGTGCTCGCGCCTTGCCAGGGCGACGAAGTCCGACACCGCCTGATTGGCGTAGGAATCGTCGGCCGCGACGGCCTGTTCGTACAGCGAGCGCGCCTCGTCGACCCGCCCGAGCATTACGTAGGCGTGCGCGGCCCGTACGACGCCGTCCTCGCCCGGATTCTCCCTGAGCAGCGCCAGACGATACTCGGCGAGCGCTTCCTCGTACTCGCCGCGCGCGAACGCACGGTCGCCGCGCAGGAGTGCGGCCGCATCACCCGGATCCGCACCACATGCCGGGATCAGGAGCACGAGCGCGCCCAGGCAGAGAGCTGTGCGGCACGATCCGGCGCCGGTCACGAGGCCACCTCCCGAATTGCCCGGGACCGCACGTTCGCGCCCCCGGCCAGGTCGGCGAAGTAGCGGACGGTCCGCCGCAAGCCCTCGCGCAGCCCGATGCGCGGCGACCAGCCGAGGCACCTCCGCGCCGCCGCGATGTCCGGACACCTCACACCGGGGTCGTCGGCGGGCAGCGGAAGAAACACGGGCGCCTGCGACGATCCCGTCTCGTTCATCACCATGCGAGCCAGTTCGAGCACGGTGACCTCCTCCGGGTTGCCGATGTTGACTGGATCGACGCGCATCGACTCGAAGAGTCTGAAGATCCCGTCCACGCAATCGTCCACGTAGCAGAAGGAACGGGTCTGCGAACCGTCGCCGTACACGGTCATCGGCTCCCCGCGCAGTCCCTGCACGATGAAGTTGGACACTACGCGGCCGTCGTGGGGACGCATGCGCGTTCCGTAGGTGTTGAAGATCCGCACGATTCTCGTGTCGAGCCCACGCGCCCGGTGGTAGGCCATGGTCATCGCCTCGGCATACCGCTTCGCCTCGTCGTAGACGCTCCTCGGGCCGACCGGATTGACATGGCCCCAGTAGTCCTCCGTCTGGGGATGCACCTGGGGATCTCCGTACACCTCCGAGGTCGAAGCCAGCAGATAGCGGGCGCGGTGGCGGAGCGCGAGATCCAGCGTGTGGCGGGCCCCCAACCCTCCGGCGTCGAGCGTCTGAATCGGCAGATCGAGATAGTCGGGCGGGCTGGCCGGCGATGCAAAGTGCAGGACGCCGTCCAACGCCTCATCGACGGACAGCGGCTTCGAGATGTCGTGTTCGATGAGGCGGAAGCGGCGGTCCCGTTCGAGATGCGCGAGGTTGCCGGACGACCCGGTGACGAAGTTGTCCGCGCCGACCACGCGGTATCCCTCGGACAGGAAGCGATCCGCGAGGTGCGAGCCGAGGAAGCCCGCCACTCCGGTGATCAGCACGCGCACCGCTCAACCCGCCACCGGCCGGGCGGGACGCCGTCCCACCGAGAAATACTCGAAGCCCATCTCCCGCATGACTCCCGGGGCATAGAGGTTGCGCCCGTCAAAGACCACCGCGCGGGCCAGCGCCGTCCGCATCCGCGCGAAGTCCGGGTGCCGATAGGGATGCCACTCGGTGTGGATGAGCAGCGCGTCGGCCCCGGCCAGCGCATCGTAGTTGCGGTCGCAGTAGTCGATATCCGATCCCAGGATGCGTCGCGCCGCCTTCAGAGCGGCCGGATCGTGGGCGACAACCCTGGCGCCCCGGGCCAGCAGGCCACGGATGGTCACCAGGCTGGGTGCTTCGCGCATGTCGTCGGTATCCGGCTTGAACGCGAGTCCCCACACGGCGAAAACCCGCCCCCGCAGGTCTTCGCCGAAACGCTCGACCACCATCTCGAGAAGAACGCGCTTCTGCTTTTCGTTGACGCGCTCGACCGCCTCGAGGATCGACGCATCGACTTCCATCGCGTTGAGGATCCGCGCGAGGGCGGTGACGTCCTTGGGGAAGCAGGAGCCCCCGTAGCCCAAACCCGGAAACAGGTAGGTCGGGCCGATCCGGGCGTCCGAACCGACGCCCAGGCGCACCATGTCCACATCGGCGCCCGAACGTTCGCAAAGACGGGCGATCATGTTCATGAAGCTGATGCGGGTGGCCAGCATTGCGTTTGCCGCGTACTTCGTGACTTCGGCCGAAGCCGTGTCCATGACGAGGATCTCCCGCCCCGTCCGCACGAAGGGCGCGTAGAGGTCCCGGAGGACTTCCGCCGCTCCGAGGTCGTCGACGCCCAGCACTACGCGGTCCGGCCGCTTGAAGTCGCTGATCGCCGCCCCTTCCTTCAGGAATTCCGGGTTGCAGCACACATGCACCGGATGATCCGTCTCGGCCTCGATGGCCTCACGCACCATCCGCGTGGTTCCCACGGGGACCGTGCTCCTGGTGACCACGATCCGCTCACCGTCCATTGCGCGGCCGACATCCCGCGCCGCCGCGAGAACATGCTGCAGATCCGCGGAGCCGTCGTCGTCCGGCGGCGTCCCTACGGTGATGAAGACGATGTACGATTCGCGCACGGCCATCGCGTTGTCGGTGGTGAAGGTGAGGCGCCCGGCTGCCGCGTTCTCTGCCAGCAGCGCGGCCAGACCCGGTTCGAAGAAGGGGACTTCGCCCCGGTTGAGGGCGTCCACCTTCTCCTGTACGACGTCCGCGCACACGACATCGTTGCCCGTTTCCGCCAGGCACGCCCCGGTCGTCAGTCCCACATACCCGCTTCCCAGCACCGCGATCCTCATCCCTTCACAATCCAGCGCTGCGGACGGGACGTGCTCCGGGACTCGGGAACCCCAGCCGTGGCGTTGCGCGCGTCGACGAGGATCGGCGACAGCCGATAGATCTCCCGCGCGTCGAACGCGGAGTGATCCGTAACGATCACGACGGCGTCCGCTCCCTGCAGCAGACCATCGATGAAGGGCTGCGAACGGAGCACGCGACCATCACGCGTCGGCCAATCGGGCACGTGGGGATCGTGGTACAGCACCTCCGCCCCGTCGCGCTCCAACAGCTCCAGGATGTCCATCGCGGGGGATTCGCGCACATCGGAGACATTCTTCTTGAATGCCACGCCGAGCAGTACGATCCGGGACCCGTTCACGGGCTTGCGCGCCCCGTTGAGCGCGTCCCGAACCTTGCCGACGACGAACGTCGGCATCTCCGCGTTGATCTCGGAGGCCGTCTCGATGAACCGGGTGCGGTAGTCCATTGCCCGCATCTTCCACGACAGGTAGTGCGGGTCGACCGGCAGACAATGGCCGCCGAGACCCGGTCCCGGCGTGAACTTCATGAATCCGAACGGCTTGGTGGCCGCGGCCTCGATCACTTCCCATATGTCGAGCCCCAGCCGGTCCGCAATCAGCGCCATCTCGTTGACCAGCCCGATGTTCACCGCGCGAAACGCGTTCTCGAGGATCTTCGCCAGCTCGGCGGCCTCGGCCGAGGATACCGCCACCACGTCGTCCACGAAGCGCGAGTAGAACGCAGTGCCGACTTCTGTGCATCGCGGCGTGACGCCACCGATGATGCGCGGCGTGTTCCCCGTCTTCCAGGTCTCGTTGCCCGGGTCCACGCGTTCGGGCGAGAAGCACAGTTGGAAGTCGGTCCCGGCCTCGAGTCCACCCCGGCGCAGGATCGGCAACACGACTTCGCGAGTCGTTCCCGGGTAGGTGGTCGACTCCAGCACGATGAGCTGGCCCTCTCGGAGGACCGCGGCCACGGCTTCAGCGGCGGCCAGAACGTGCGAGATATCCGGATCCCGGGTCTTCGACAGAGGGGTGGGCACGCAAATCGATATCGCGTCGCACCGGCTCAGGCGCTTCATGTCCGCGGTCGCCTCGAGCAACCCGCGTTCCCGCGCACCGGACACCGCCGACGCGGGCAGATCGGCAATGTGGCTCAGGCCCCCGTTGACGCTGTCCACGACCCCGCAGTCCACGTCGAAACCGATGACCCGTATCCCGTGCCGGGCGGCCTCGGCGGCAAGCGGCAAGCCGACGTACCCGAGGCCTACAACCCCGAGCACGGCGTCACCCGATTCCAGGCGCGACCGCTTCGACTTCGGTGTGTCTTCCCGACCGGTGTCCGCCATCTCCCACTGTCCGACTTCGGCCCGCGCCGCCCTCATTCCCACCGATGCCGGCGCGGAGACCGTCTCAGGAGGAAGGCTCGGAAGCCTCGCCGGCCTCGGAGGACTCGCCAGCCATCCCGTCACCGCCGAGCACGGTGACCTCGATGAAAGTCTCCGCGAACTCGGCCGTGAGGCGATCGATATCGTTCGGGAAGGCTCCGGCGGCCTCCCAGGCGTCCAGAATGGAGTCGGACATCTGCACTACCGTCCCCGTGACGTCCACGATCATCCCCAGGTCCACCGACACCGAGTCGGCCAGGAGGGCGTCGGAGAGATGCAGCAGGTAAGCCGTCTGCTGCTGGTCCGCCAGGTTCGTCCAGAAGGCGTGGGGCCGCAACAGGCTGGTCACCGCGACGCTCCGCAGTGTGAGCTCCTGTCCCACGTAGGCCGGCGGTCCACTGGAGAAGTCCGCGAAGGCGACCTCGTTCACGACGACGTCGTCTACGGCCTCCTCGACCACCACTTCGGTCGGCTCGGCCGTGACGGAGAGCCAGTACAGGAAACCCCCAACCACGAGGAAGCTCAGCAGCATGAGCAGCGTCCCCGGTCGAACCGCCCCCGAGCGGGAATTCAGCAACGTTACCATCTGGCCTGTCCTTTGCGCGTTCCAAGTTCGCCTGTCGAGGTTCGGCGGAACCTCCCCGTGCCGCCCGATTCTATCACACTAACTCGATCAGCGCCATTTCGGCGGCGTCACCCTTGCGGTTGCCCAGCTTGAGAATGCGGGTATAGCCTCCCGGGCGCTCCGCGTAGCGCGGGGCGATGTCGTCGAAGAGCTTGCCCAGCACATCACGGTCGGCGATCCGGCGGGCCGCCAGCCGGCGTGCGTGCAGATCTCCCCGCTTGGCCAGCGTTATGAGGCGCTCCACGTAGGGCCGCAACTCCTTGGCGCGCGCCGTGGTCGTGGTGATCCGCTCGTGCAGGAACAGCGACATCGCCATGTTCCGCAGCAGCGCCTTGCGGTGGCTTGGCGAGCGCGAGAGGCTTCTACCCTTCTTTCGGTGACGCATGAGCTATTCCCCCGTCGGCTCGACGGCGCCTTCCTGAACGAGGAAGAGCCTCCCGTCGTCTCCCTCCTCGATTCTCATTCCGAACCGCAGGCCGTGCACCTGCAGGAGCTTGCGCATCTCCTTCAGCGACTTCTTCCCGAAGTTGTCGATGTCCAGCATTTCCTCTTCGGTGCGGCTGATCAGGTCACCAAGCGTGTTGATCGATACCCTCTCCAGCGAATTGCGCGAGCGGACGCTGATCTCGGCCACGTCGCCGATCGGAGTGTGGAACAGTTCGATCATCTTCTCCGGGATCGGCGCGGGCGCGCTCGGTTCGTCCTCGGGAAGTCCGCCGATCGAGAAGTAGAGCATGTACTCCAGGTGCTTCCGGACCAGTTCCGCCGAGTACCGGATGGCGCTCTCCGGATCGACCGATCCGTCGGTCTCCACGTGGATCGAGAGCTTGTCGAAGTCCGTCCTCTGCCCGACACGCGTCTCCTCGACGGTGAAGTTCGCGCGCAATACCGGATTGTAGATCGCGTCGATGCGAACCAGGTCCACCGGGGAGTCCTTCGGCACCGGGCCCTGATCCGCGAGCACGAAGCCGCGACCCTTGTTGACGCGCAGTTCGATGTTGAGTTCCCGGTCGTCCTGCAGCGTGAGGATGTGATGGTCGGGATCGTGGATGGTGACCGACCCGGGCGCCTTGATCTGGCGCGCGCTGATCGCACCCGCCCTGGCCGCCCGGATCGAAAGCACCGCTTCGTCGATGTCGTCGTCGAGGCTGACCACGAGCGACTTCAGGTTCTGGATGATCTGGTGCACATCCTCCACGACGGAAGCGATGGTCTGATGCTCATGGACCACCCCGTCGATCCGGAATGCCCAAACCGCCGATCCCTTGAGCGAGGAAAGCAGTACGCGGCGGACCGAGTTGCCCAGCGTATGCCCGAAGCCCCTTTCGAGGGGCTCGAGGACGAAAACCGCAGAACGGCCGTCCTCCGACATCTCCGCAATCTCGATGCGCTCGGGAAGAACGAGACCTGAAAGATCAAGCTCCAAAGTCACCGTAGGTATCCCCCTGGCTGGTTTGTGCCCGTTTGAATCCCCGTGAACCGTCGACGGTGCGGCTCTCCGCAGGGTCACTTGGAATAGAGTTCGACGATCAATTGTTCCTGCGCGGCGAGAGGAATGTCTCCCCGCGTGGGCGCCCGCACGACCCTGCCGACCCGCTTCTTCTCGTCGAGCGACAGCCAGTCCAGCAGCGGCGGCCGGGTGCGTGCCTGCAGGCTCGCCGCAACCAGATCCAGTTCACGGGACTTCGAGCGCAACGCGACTTCGTCGCCGGCGGAGAGCCGATAGCTCGGAATGTCCACCGTGGATCCGTTGACGGCGACGTGGCGGTGCCGGACCAGTTGGCGAGCCTGGCGGCGGCTGGCAGCCATGCCCATCCGGAAGACGACGTTGTCCAGGCGGCTCTCCAGCGCAATGATGAGATTCTCGCCCGTGACGCCCGGCCTCCCGGCGGCGTACTCGAACAGGTTGCGGAACTGCTTCTCGTGCAGTCCGTAGATGCGCTTGACTTTCTGCTTCTCGCGCAGCTGCATCGCGTAATCCGACTGCTTCCGGCGCCTCACCGCCGCCGGTCCGTGGTGGCCCGGCGGATACTGGCGTCGCTCGACTGGACATTTTTCGGTGTAGCACTTGGCGCCCTTCAGGAAGAGCTTCTGCCCCTCCCGGCGGCATCGCTTGCAAACCGGACCTGTGTATCGTGCCATTGTTATGGAGTCTCTTTATTCCGTCACACGCGGCGTTTCTTGGGTGGCCGACAGCCGTTGTGCGGCAGGGGCGTCACATCGTGAATCGAGACGATGTTGAGCCCGGCCGCCGCCAGCGCCTGGATCGCGGATTCCCTCCCCGAGCCGGGTCCCTGCACGCGGACGACGATCTGCCGCACGCCCATGGCGACGGCATCGCGGCCGGCCTGTTCGGCGGCCATGGTTGCGGCGAAGGGCGTGGACTTCTTGGACCCCTTGAAGCCGGCCGTCCCCGCCGTCGCCCACACCAGGACGTTCCCGGCCTGGTCCGCGATGGTGATGATGGTGTTGTTGAAGGTCGCCTTGATGTGCGCGACGCCTTCGGCCGCGACGACCTTCTTCGATTTCTTCGTCCGCGTCGATCTGGGGTTTGCCAACCGGCACCTTCCTGCGGGACACTACCCCGCGCCTGTAATAGTCCGCCCGTTAGGGTATCCGTTGCACCCGGCTACTTCTTGGGAGCCTTCTTCTTGCCCGCGATCGCGCGCCTGGGCCCCTTCTTGGTGCGCGCGTTCGTGTGGGTCCGCTGTCCCCGCACGGGCAGGCCCCGGCGATGACGCAGACCCCGGTAGCAGCCGATGTCCATGAGACGCTTGATGTTCATGGACACCTCGGTGCGCAGCGCACCTTCGACCTTGTAGTTCTGCTCGATCTCGCGCCGCAGTCGACTCGCGTCCTGGTCCGTCAGCTCGTGCGTGCGCAGATCGGGATTGATGCCCGCAGCCTCGAGTATCTGCTTCGATGAAGTGCGCCCCACGCCGTACACGTAGGTGAGCGCGACCTCGATTCGCTTGCCCCTGGGAAGATCGACCCCCGCGATGCGTGCCATGGTTGCCGCCCTCAGCCCTGACGCTGCTTGTGCCGGGGGTTCCGGCTGCAGATGATGCGGACGACGCCCTTCCTGCGGACGACGCGGCAGTACTCACACATGGGTTTCACGCTGGTGCGGACCTTCACGTTGACGGACTCCCCTGGCTGGCATTGGTCCAATCGTTCAAAGCATAGCTTTTAAAGATAGCTGGTATCGGTTTCCTTCGGTAGCCCCAGTCTTGTCCAACGGCAAGTGAGCCCGAACGCGGGGCCGGTTTCCAGCGGGAAGTGAGCCTGAAGGCCGGGGCGAAGAGATCATTGGAGGATGATCGTGACACTTCGCACCGAACGACTTCGCACCCTCGAACAGGTCCGGGCCTTCCTGGACGGCAATGAACCGGCGGACTTCGAGCTCGCCGACCGCACCTCGGCCTACGCCTTCGTGCGCCGCACGCTGGTCCGCTTCGAGTACCACGGCCTCGGGCGACCGGACAAGGGACTGGTGAAGCGGTTCATCGAGAAGGTGACGGGCTTCTCCCGCGCCCAGGTCACCCGCCTCGTCCGACAGCACCGCCGGACCGGGAGCATCCGCGATCACCGCCGCAAGCCCCCGGCCAACGCCTTCCAGCGCCGCTACACGCCCCACGACGCCGCGCTGCTCGCCGAGGTCGACGAAGCCTTCGGCCAGCCCTCCGGACCCGCCACCAAGGTGGTCCTGCAACGCATGCACGAGGTCTACGGCGACGAACGCTTCGCGCGCCTCGCCTCGATCTCCAACGGCCACATCTACAACCTCCGCAAGACCCGTGCGTACCGGACCGGCCGCCTCACCTTCCGCAAGACCCGGCCCACCCCGGTCCCCATCGGGGTCCGCCGCAAGCCGCGGCCGGACGGCAGGCCCGGCCATCTCCGCGTCGACACCGTCCACCTCGGCGACCGCGAGAGGCGCAAGGGCATCTACCTCATCAACGTGGTCGACGAAGTCACGCAGTTCCAACACCTTGGAGCCGTGCCGCGCATCACCCACCACTTCCTCGTCCCGCGCCTCGAAGCCCTGCTGTCCGCCTTCCCCTTCGCCATCCACGCCTTCCACGCCGACAACGGCAGCGAATACGTCAACGGCCGCGTGGCCGCGCTGCTCAACCAGCTCCACATCGGCGTCTTCACCAAGTCCCGGCCCCGCCACCCCAACGACAACGCGCTGGTCGAGACCAAGAACGGCAGCGTCGTCCGCAAGTGGCTCGGCCACGTCCACGTCCCCCACGCCCTCGTCCCCCGGGTCAACGCCTTCCTCCACGACCACCTCTGCCCGTTCCTCAACTTCCACCGGCCCTGCCTCTTCCCCACCGAAGTCACCAGCCCCAGCGGCCGAGTCAGGCGGCGCTACCGGCAACAGGACGTGACCACGCCCCACGAGCGCTTCAAGGCCCTGCCCGGCGCCGAAGCCTTCCTCCGGCCCGGCGTCACCCTCGGCGCCCTCGACCAACTCGCCGCCGCAACCACCGACCTCGCCGCCGCCCAAGCCGTCCGCCGCGCCCGCGACGAACTCTTCCGCACCATCGGCCAAGCCGGCAACTCCGCCGCGTGATCCGACTCGCGCCGACCGCTGGCTCGCCGGAGACCCTCCTGCTTCCCGGCCATCCTCCGGCTCGCCGGTTGCCTCTCTCCAACGTTCAGGGAGATAATCAAACCCCATCAACTGCCACCTGCTCCGGGCTCCGGCCTCACCTCTCGCGCCTCCCCCGGTTCAGGCTCATCTCCGTATTGGAAAAGACTGCCCCGGTCCTGTCCCAGATCCCGCCTCCGGTCAGGATGCGCGGGCCTTCGTCCGTGATCGCGACCGTGTGTTCGTAGTGGGCGGACAGCGTGCCGTCGAGGGTCGTGACCGTCCACTTGTCGTCGAGGGTCCGGATCTCGTCGGTGCCGACCGCGAGCATCGGTTCGATGGCCAGCACCATTCCGGGCCTGAGCGGCACGCCGTAGCCGGCGCGGCCGATGTTCGATACCTGCGGTTCCTCGTGGATATCACGCCCCACGCCATGCCCCACGAGGTCGCGAATGATCCGGTAGCCGCTCTCGCCCACTGTCTCCACGACCGCAGCTCCGATGTCACCGACGTGGCCACCGGGCCGGGCGGCGGCCACGGCCGCCACCAGAGACGCGTAGGTCACCGCCGCCAGGTCGGCCGCCCCGGGTCCGATTTCCCCCACGGCAAAGGTGTATGCCGAGTCGGCGCACCAGCCCTTACGCCTTACGCCCACGTCGATCGAGACGATATCGCCGTCCCGCAGCGTGCGCTTCGCCGGTATCCCGTGCACCACCTCCTCGTTGATGCTGATGCAGGCGCTGCCGGGGAAGCCGTACAGGCCCTTGAACGCCGGGACCGCGCCTTCGTGAGAGCGCACGAAATCGTCCACGAAGCGATCGAGGGCTTCCGTGGCCACACCGGGGCGCACGAGCGGCTCGATCTCGTCGAAAAGACCGGCGATGATGTCGCCGCAACGGGACATCGCCTGGATCTCGGCGGGAGACTTCAGGTGGATCGCCTTGCCGGCACGCCTGGCCATCACGCCCTCGTCGCGGTGGAGCCGTGCGCAACCCCAACCGCTTCGCGCAGCGCTGCCTGTACCTCGCCGATGTCGCCCGCCCCATCGACCCTCACGAGGACTCCCCTCGCTTCGTAATAGCCGATGAGGGGGGCCGTGGCTTCGCGGTAGACCGAGAGCCGGGTGCGCACCGTCTCCGGCTGATCGTCGGCGCGGTGTATCAGGGGCTCGCCGGTATCGTCACAGAAGCCCGTCCGGCGAGGCGGGTCGAAATGGACGTTGTACACGCGCCCGCTCGGAGACGACCGGCGCCCCGAGATGCGCTTCACCAGCACTTCCTCTTCGGCCTCCAGAAGCACGACCTGGTCGACACGGCGCCCTTCCCCGGCCAGGACGGCCTCCAGGGCCTCCGCTTGCGGCACCGTCCGCGGGAATCCGTCGAAGACGACACCCTGGTCGGAACCCATCGCCACAAGGTGTTCGCGCACCAGGTCCACCATCACCTCGTCGGGCACGAGCTCGCCGGCGTCCATGAACCTGCGGGCTTCGAGGCCGAGCGCCGTGCCAGCCTTCAGCGCCGCACGCAACAGGTCGCCCGTCGACACGTGAGCCCAGCCCATGGCCCGGCTCACGCGGATCCCCTGGGTACCCTTCCCGACCCCCGGCGACCCAAGGAGGACGATGACCCGGCCCGGGGATTGCGCTGCAGTCATGTGGTGGGGACCGCTACACGTACCGCTGGCGGCCGCGCATCTTCACACGCCCCTTCTTCATGAAGCCGTCGTAGTGCCGGAGCAACAGGTGCTGCTGCGCCTGCTGGACGGTGTCGAGGCCCACGCCCACGACGATGAGCAGGCTGGTGCCGCCGAAGAAGAAGTTCTGGATCGCGAAGATGTCGAATATCCAGAACGGGACGAGAGCGATCAGCGCGAGGTAGACCGATCCGGGCAGGGTGACGCGGGTGAGGATCCGGTCGATGTACTCGGCCGTGCGCGTGCCCGGCTTCACTCCCGGGATGAAGGCGCCCTGCTTCTTGAGGTTCTCCGCCAGATCGACCGGGTTGAAGATGATCGCCGTGTAGAAGTATGTGAAGAAGACGATGAGCGCGGCATACGTGAGGTAGTACGCCCAGTTCCCGGGCTGGAAGATGTCCGCCAGGTCCGCAATGAACGGAACGGAGCTGAAGGCGGCGAGCGTGCCCGGGACCACGATGAAGGACTGGGCGAAGATGATGGGCATCACCCCGGCCGAGTTGATGCGCAGGGGAATGAAGCTCTTCTGTCCCTCGCGGATGCGGCCGCGGCCAACGACCTTCCGTGGGATCTGCACGGGTATTTTTCGAGCCGCCATGGTCATCGCCACGACGCCCGCCGTGATGCCCACGACCACCGCGAGCAGCGCCACGATTTCGAACAGGCCGATCTCGCCGATCATCAGCGATTCCCAGGTGCGCACGATCGCCTGGGGGAACCCCTGGATGATCGAGAAGAAGATCATCAGCGACATCCCGTTGCCGATGCCCCGCTCCGTGATCTGCTCACCCATCCACATGATGAAGATGCCGCCGACGGTGAGCGTGATCACCGTCGAAAAGACGAAGCCCATGCCGGGCACGCGAACGGCCTCGCCCAGGCTCTGCAGGAACGAGGCGTACGCATACGACTGGATGAGGCAGAGCAGGACCGTGGTGTAACGGGTCCACTGGGTCAGCTTCTTCCGCCCCTGTTCGCCCTCCTTCTGCAGCTTTTCCACGGTCGGGAAGACGGCAGCGAGCAGCTGGAACATGATGCTCGCCGAGATGTAGGGCATGATCCCCAGCGCGAAGACCGTGGCCCGGCTCAGGCCTCCGCCGACAAACATGTCGTACACGCCGAGGAAGGTGCCGGAAAACTGGCCGGAGAGCGCCTGGAGCGCGCCGACATCGACGCCGGGCACCGTGATGTGCGATCCGATCCGATAGACGAACATGATCAGGAGCGTGAAGAGGATCTTCTTCTTCAGCTCCGGGGCACGGAAGAGATTCGGAATCGGATTAGCCATTGTCGGGACCCCTCCCCATGTCCTCGGCGGGACGCACTATTGGTCTTCCCCGTGGTCTTCCCCGCCGCGCAGGGAGATCGTCGTCACCGAGCCACCGGCGGCCTCGATCTTCTTGCGGGCACCGGCGGACACGGCATGCACCGAACAGGTGACCGCAACGGCGATTTCACCATTTCCGAGAATCTTCACCGGGCGGCGAAGGGAGCGGACCAGTCCCGCCGCCTTCAGCCCCTCGGGCGTCGCGTCTCCATCCACGATGTGCAGGTCACCTACGTTGACGACCTGGTATTCGATTCGGTTGCGGTTCTTGAATCCCCTCTTCGGGATCCGCCGCTGCAGGGGCATCTGGCCGCCCTCGAACCAGGCCGGCACGCCGCCGCCCGAGCGCGAGTTCTGTCCCTTGTCTCCTCTGCCCGACGTCTTGCCCTTGCCGGAGCCGGGTCCGCGTCCCACGCGCTTGCGCGATCGACGGGACCCCTTCGGGGACCGCAGGTTGTGAAGCTCGATCATCGGTCAGTCCACCTCCGTCACCTCTACCAGATAGTCCACTTTCGCGATCATTCCGCGGATCGCAGGCGTGTCGTCGTGGACCACGGCCTGCTGGTGGCGCCGGATTCCGAGCGCCTGGAGGGTGCGTCGCTGCACCTTCTGACGTCCCACGGCGCTGCGTACCTGCGTAATCCTGATGCGCCTAGCCACGATTCACCACCCCGAGTTCTTCAACCGAAATGCCCCGCTCGGCGGCGACATCATACGCGGTGACCAGGTTCTCGAGCCCGTGGACCGTCGCTCGCACCACGTTGATCGGGTTGTTCGTGCCCAGACTCTTGGTCAGCACGTCGGTGATGCCCGCGGCCTCGAGCACGGCGCGCACCGGACCGCCCGCGATCACCCCGGTCCCCGGCGCCGCGGGACGCATCAGCACACGGCCCGCGCCCCAGCGCCCGATGATCTCGTGAGGAATGGTTCCCTGCGTGACCGGCACGTCGATCATGGCCCGGCGGGCCTGCTCGAAGGCCTTGCGGATCGCCTCCGCCACCTCGTTCGCCTTGGCGTGGGCGATCCCCACGCGACCGGCCTGGTTGCCGACCGCGACCAGCGCCGTAAAGGAGAAGCGGCGCCCCCCCTTCACGACCTTTGCCACGCGGTTGATATGGATCAGGTTCTCGACCTGCTCGGCCCCCTCGCGGGGGGGACGCTTGTCTCTGGCCATCAGAACGACAGACCTCCTGCGCGCGCGCCTTCCGCGAACGCCCTGACACGGCCGTGATACCGGAAGCCGCCCCGGTCGAACACGACCCGGGTAACCCCTTGCTCGCATGCCCGCTCGGCGAGCAGTCTCCCCGCGGCGCGAGCCGCCTCCACCTTGCGGCTGCCCTCGTCGGGGGCCGCATCCCTCAGCTCGGGGGCGAGCGTGGAGAGACCCATCAGGGTCCGGCCCGAGTCGTCGTCGATCAGCTGGCCCTGAATGTTGCGGATCGACCGGTGCACGGCCAGCCGGGGCCGATCCCCCGTCCCGTGCACCCGTTTCCGGATGCGCGCGTGGCGTCGCTGGCGCTGCAGCCGGCGGCTTTTTCTCAACTTGCTGGGTTTGATCATCGTCATGCTCCGGCCGTCTTGCCGGCCTTACGCCGGACGTGTTCGTCCTTGTATCTCACACCCTTCCCCTTGTACGGCTCCGGGGGACGAAAGGCCCGGATTACGGCAGCCGTATGACCCACCTGCTGCTTGTCCGCACCCTTGACCACGATCATCGTCTGGTTCGGGGTCTCGAAGCTTATGCCGTCCGGCGCCGGAAAGTCGATCGGGTGCGAGAACCCCAGGCTCAGCCGGAGGCCCTTGCCCTGAGGCTGGACCCGGTAGCCCACGCCCACGATCTCCAGGGTCTTGCTGAACCCCTGGCTGACTCCCTCGACGATATTCGCAATCAGGGAACGCGTCAGCCCGTGCAGCGCCCGGTTCTGCTTCTGGTCGTCCGGCCGGGTAACCAGGAGCGTCTTGCCCTCCTGACCATCCCAGCCCACGCGGATCGGGGCCCGCACCTGCAGTTCGAGCGCTCCGATGGGACCTCTGGCGGCAACCCGCTGTCCGTCCAGGGTGACTTTCACGCCGTCGGGGATCGTAACCGGCTTCTTGCCAATTCTTGACATCGAAACCTCCTACCAGATCACCGCGAGAAGCTCGCCGCCCACGCCGGCCTGGCGGGCGGCACGGTCGGACAGCAGACCCCGGGAGGTGGAAAGCATGGCCATTCCGAGCCCGTTGCGGACTCGTGGAATCTCGTCGACACCCACGTAGCGCCGCCGTCCCGGTCTGGAAACCCGGGCGATGCGCCGAATCACGTGTTCACCTTCGTAGTACTTCAGGTACACGCGAACGAGACCATGCCGGCCATCGTTGAGGACCTTGAAGTCATGGACGAACGCGTTCTCCTTCAGGAGCCGCGCCACCTCCACCTTGAGCTTTGACAGCGGCACATCGGCCCAACGGTGCCCGGCCCTCCCGGCGTTCCGGATTCGGGTGAGCATGTCCGCGATGGGATCGGTCATCATGGCTGTTTCCGTCTCTCCTCGTTCAGGCCTGGGCCCCGATGATCACGGGGACTTCGCCCCGGAAGGGGAATCCGAGCTGTCGCAGAAGTGCGTACGCCTGGTCGTCCTTGTCGGTCGAGGTCACCACCGTCACGTCCATTCCGTGGATTCGGTTGACCTTGTCGTAGTCTACCTCGGGGAAGATGATCTGCTCCCTGACCCCGACCGTGTAGTTGCCGCGGCCGTCGAAGGAGCGCGTGTTGAGACCCCTGAAGTCACGGATGCGGGGTACGGCGACCGAGACGAAGCGGTCGATGAACTCCCACATGCCGCGCCGCCTCAGCGTCACGGAAGCGCCAACCGGCATGCCCTCGCGGAGCCGGAAGTTGGAGATCGACCTGCGGGCCCGGGTGATCACGGCCTTCTGTCCCGAGATCACGGCCAGTTCGCCGGCGACCGAGTCCACCAGCTTGCGCTCCCGGCTGCCCTCTCCAACGCCGACGTTGAGGGTCACCTTCACAACCTGAGGGATCTGGTGAGGGTTGGCATAGCCGAACTGCTCCTGCAGCGCCGGCCTGGCAACCTCCTTGTAGTGGGTCAACAGCCGTGGTTCCATCTTCCTCTCGTATCCTCGCTTCGATGCCGCGGGATCAGGCTCCCTTCGGCACGGGGTTTCCGCTCCTGACGGCAATCCGTTCCTTCAGTCCATCGGGCTCCACGCGTATCCGGACGCGGCTGGCCTCACCGGTCGCCGGTTCGATCAGCATAACGTTCGAAATGTGAAGCGGACCCTCGAAGGTGATGATGCCCCCCTCGGGGTTCTCCTGTGACGGCCGCGTGTGCCGTTTCCGCATGTTCACGCCCTGCACGACGACCTGGCGGGTCTTGCGGATCACGCGGAGCACCGTTCCTTCCGCGTCCCGGTGGTTGCCCCGGATCACCCTGACCCGGTCGCCCTTGACGATCTTCGTCCAGCCCATGATCAAAGCACCTCCGGTGCCAGGGAAACGATCCGCATGTAGCGCTTTTCGCGCAGCTCTCGCCCGACGGGCCCGAAGATCCGGGTGCCGCGCGGTTCCTGCTGGGCGTTGATGAGCACGGCCGCGTTGTCGTCGAACCGGATGTAGCTTCCGTCGCGCCTGCGCATCTCCTTGGCGGTGCGCACGACGACCGCCTCCATGACCTCGCCCTTCTTGATCGGTGCGTTGGGCACCGCGTCCTTGATCGTAACGATGACCCTGTCGCCAATCCGGGCATAGCGCCGCCCCGATCCGCCGAGGACACGGATGCAAAGCGCCCGCTTCGCACCGGTGTTGTCGGCGATCTTGAGCATCGATTCCTGTTGGATCATCGGATCTCTCCGGTCCTATACCCGCGGACGTCAGGCGGGCCGTTCGATGAGTTCAACCACACGCCACCTCTTGGTCTTCGAGAGCGGGCGCGTTTCCATGATCGAGACCGTGTCACCGACCCGGTACTCGTTGGTTTCGTCGTGTGCATGGTACTTCGTGGTGCGCTTCACCTGTTTGCCGTAGAGCGGGTGGGCGAAGCGGCGTTCCACGATCACCGTCACCGTTTTCTCGGCGCGGTCGCTGACCACCACCCCGGTACGCACCTTGCGCCGGCTGCGCTCGTCGTTCGGGTTCATTGCTGCTCCGCCTCCGCCGCCTCGCGGCGCTCGTGCAGAATCGTCCTGATGCGCGCGATGTCCCGCCGGATCTCGCGCCGCAAGCTCGGGTTTTCGAGCTGCATGATCGCGCTGCGGAACCGGAGCCGGAATTGCTCCAGGCGCAGCTCGCCCAGCCGGTGGTTCAGCTCGGCGTCGTCAAGCTCGCGAATCTCTTCCGCCTTCACCTGTATCTGCTCCCTGGTCCTAGAGTTGAGATTCCCGAACGACGAACCGGGTCTTCACGGGAAGCTTGAAGGACGCCAGCTGCATCGCTCTGCGCGCCACATCGACGGACACGCCTTCCAGTTCAAACATGATCCGCCCCGGCTTTACCACGGCGACCCATTCCTCCGGGTTTCCCTTCCCCTTCCCCATGCGGGTCTCGGCAGGCTTCCTGGTGATTGGCTTGTCGGGGAAGATCCGGATCCACACCTTCCCGCCCCTCTTGACATGCCTCGTGATCGCCACACGGGCGGACTCGATCTGGCGGTTCGTAATCCAGCTCGCCTCGAGCGCCTGAAGGCCGTACTCCCCGAACGAAACCCTGCTTCCCCGGTAGGCCTTCCCGCGCATCTTCCCCTTGTGGGTCTTCCTGCGCTTTACCCGCTTCGGTGCCAGCATTGCTCTATCTCCTCACGGTCTCCTAGGCGTTCGGTCCGGCCGAATACGTCCGACCGAAGCGGTCTTCGATCATTTCGCCCTTGAAGATCCAGCACTTGACGCCGACGGTCCCATACGTGGTGCGGGCTTCGACGTGTGAATAGTCGATCTCCGCACGCAGCGTGTGCAGGGGCACCCGGCCTTCGTTGTAGCCTTCGGTCCTTGCGATCTCGGCACCGCCCAGCCTGCCGGCGCACTGGATGCGGATCCCTTCGGCGCCGGCGCGCATGGCCGACTGGACCGCCCGCTTCATCGCTCTCCGGAACGAGATGCGCTGCCGGATCTGGTGAGCCACGTTGTCGGCGACGAGGCGCGCGTTCAGTTCGGGGCGCTTGATCTCTTCGACGTTGACGGAGACCTCGCTGTTGGTCAGCACCGCCAGCTCGTCCCGCAGCTTGTCCACCTCGGCCCCCCTCTTGCCGATCACGACGCCCGGCCGCGCCGTGTGCACCGTTACGACGAGCTTGGACGGCTTGCGCGCGATCTCCACCGTTGCCACCGCGGCGTGATGAAGCCGCCGGTGGAGGTATTCGCGAATCGTCTGATCCTCCTTGAGGAGCGCGGGGAAGTCCCGTTCGGCGTACCAGTGGGAGCGCCAGTCCGAAACGATCCCGAGCCGGAATCCGTGGGGGTGGGTTTTCTGGCCCATCCGCTTAGTTCTCCTTCGCTGTCACGACGACCGTGATGTGGCTCGTCCTGCGGCGACGGGGTGTCGCTCGTCCCATCGCAGCCGCCCTCCATCGCTTGAGTGTGGGGCCCGGGTCGACGAAGGCGCGGCTCACCACGAGATCGTCCACATCCAGGGAATCCCCGTCCCGATCCGCCTTCTCACGCGCGTTGGCCACGGCGGACAGCAGGGTCTTTTCGACCGGAACCGCCGCCGCCTTCTTCGAGAAGCGAAGCACCGAAGTCGCGTCGTTGACGGACCGGCCCCGAATCTGGTCCACGACGAGCCGAACCTTGCGAGGGCTCATCCTGATGTCCTTGGCGATCGCGTGCGCCTCCATCATCTCAAATCCTCGACCGCTTGTCGGCCAGCTTGCCGCCGTGACCCCGGAAGAGGCGCGTGGGGGCGAACTCGCCGAGCTTGTGACCGACCATGTTCTCGGTGATGTACACCGGAATGAACTTGTTGCCGTTGTGAACCGCGACGGTGTGTCCCACGAAGTCGGGAGAGATTGTCGACGCGCGGGACCAGGTCCGGATAACGGACCTCTCGTTGCGCGCGTTCATCTGCTCCACCCTTCGCAGCAGCTTCTCGTCGATGAACGGGCCCTTCTTGACGCTTCGCGGCATTGGCTCCTACCCGGTCTTCTCGCAGCCCATGGTCAGCGCGTCGCCTTGCCGCGCTTGCGCCCACGGACAATGAACTTGTTCGACTGCTTCCTCTTCTTGCGTGTCTTCGTACCCTCGGGCTTGCCCCACGGAGTGACCGGCGGTCGCCCTCCGGACGCCTTGCCCTCACCGCCACCCAGCGGATGGTCCACGGGATTCATGGCGACCCCGCGCACCTTGGGACGGCGGCCCCGCCAGCGGTTGGCGCCCGCCTTGCCCAGCGACCGCAGGTTGTGGTCCGCGTTACCGACCTGCCCCACGGTGGCCAGACACCGCTTGTGGATGCGCCGTACCTCCGTGGACGGAAGGCGCAGCGTCACGTAGTCGCCCTCCTTGGCCACCACCTGCACTCCGGACCCGGCCGAACGGGCCATCTGCCCGCCCTTGCCCGGCTTCATCTCGACATTGTGCACGGTGGTGCCCAGCGGGATCCGCTCGAGGGGCAGCGCGTTGCCCGGCCGAATGTCCACATCGGGGCCGGACACCACCACATCCCCGACGCCCATGCCCCGCACGTAGAGGATATAGCGCTTTTCGCCGTCCTCGTAGTGCACCAGTGCGATGAACGCGGACCGGTTCGGATCGTACTCGATCTCGGCGATCCGGCCGGAGACGCCGTGCTTGTTGCGCTTGAAGTCCACCTTGCGGTACCTGCGCTTGTTGCCCCCGCCGCGGCGCCTGATCGTGATGCGGCCGTGGTGGTTGCGTCCGCCCGACCTCTTCAGGGGCTCGGTGAGGGCCTTCTCGGGCTCCTTGCGAGTGACCACATCCTTGGCCGTGACCGAACGGAACCGGGTTCCCGGCGTCACGGGTTTGAATTTCTTCAGCGCCATGGATCAACCCATCTCGTAGAATTCGATCTGATCGCCCTCGACCAGCTGCACCACCGCCTTCTTGTAGGACGGCCGCCGACCGAGGTCCCAATTCTTGACCATCCGTCCCAGGAGGGCCCGCTTGGCCTTGCCGGGGTACCGCATGGTGCGCACGCCGGTGACCCTGACGTCCCACAACGCCTCGACCGCTCGCGCGATCTCGTGCTTGTTGGAGCACTTGTTCACGACGAAGGTGTACCGGCTCGATTCCATCTGCTCGGTGGTCTTTTCGGTGACCACCGGCGCGACGATCACGTCGTAGGCTTCCCGCATCATGCCTCCTCTGGCCCGATGGGACGCCGGCGCGGACGGTCGTCGCTGGCCACCCCGTCGCCAACCGTGGCCAGGGCGGCCTCCTCGATGATGACCGTGCCGGACCAGACGACGTCGTAGGTCGATTCCAGGCCGAACGGCATGACCCGCACGCCGGGAAGGTTGCGCCCCGACAGGTACAGCTCGCGGTTCAGCCCATTGGTGAGGAACAGGATCTTGCCGGGCTGCTCGATCTTCCCGAGCAGCTGCGTCAACTGGCGGGTTTTCGGCGCCTCGAAGTCGAACCCCTCGATGACCGCCACGCGCCCCGCCTCGGCCCGGCTGTTGTACGCGGAACTGCGGGCGAGGGCGCGCAGCCGTCTCGGAATCTTCTGGTTCCAGGAATGGGCCTGGGGCGGAAACGCCCTGCCGCCGCCTCTCCACTGAGGCGCCCGGATCGTGCCCTGGCGCGCGCGACCCGTGCCCTTCTGCCTCCACGGCTTGCGGCTCCCGCCCCTGACGGCGCTCCGGTTCTTCCTGGATGCCGTGCCCTGGCGACGATTGGCCATATGGGCCTTGATCACCTGGTGGAGCGCAGCCTCGTGAATCACGCCGTCGAAGAGAGCGCTCGGGAGCGTAACCTCCGAACCCGCCGATCCGTCCGTCTTGAAGTAGGTGGCTTGATACATGTCACTGTTTCCGGATCAGGACGTAGCTGTTCCTGCTGCCCGGAATCCCGCCCTTGACGAACAGCAGGTTGCGATCCGAATCGACCCGCACGATTTCCATGTTGCGGATCGTCTTTCGGTTCCCGCCCATGCGGCCGGGCAGCTTCTTTCCCTTGATGACCCGCGAGGGGTCGGTACCCGGACCCATCGAACCGGGGGTGCGGGACATGGGGTGTCCGTGGCTGGCCGGCCTGCCGGCGAAGCCGTGCCGCTTCACGACGCCCTGGAAGCCGCGCCCCTTCGTGACGCCGGTGACCCGGACCCGCTGGCCCTCGGCGAACAGGTTGACCGTGAGTTCCTGGCCAGGTTCGTAGCTGTCGCCGTCAGCGGGCGGGAATTCGCGGATCAGGCGAGGAGCCGCATCGAGTCCGGCCTTTGCCGCGTGACCGAGCCGGGGCTTGCTGGTCCTCTTGTGTTTCATGGCGCCAAAACCGACCTGAACCGCCGCGTAGCCGTCGGAGGTGTCGGTCTTCACCTGCAACACCGAACAAGGTCCGGCTTCCACCACGGTTACGGGCACGGCACGGCCCTCGTCCGTGAAGACGCGAGTCATTCCGATCTTCCTGCCGATTAGTCCTGGCATCTGTCAGTCCACCTTGATCTCGACGTCCACGCCGGCGGGAAGGTCCAGCTTGGTCAGCGCGTCGATGGTCTGGGGGCGGCTCTCGACGATGTCGATCAGGCGCTTGTGCGTCCTGAGCTCGAACTGCTCCCTGCTCTTCTTGTCGATGTGGGGCGACCGCAGCACCGTCCACCGCTGGCGGCGCGTCGGAAGGGGGATCGGCCCGCGGATCCTGGCGCCGGTCTTCTGCGCCGTACGCACGATGTCGGCGGCGGTCTGGTCCACCACCCAGTGATCGAACGCCTTCAGGCGAATCCGTATCCTGTTCGTCATCCCTTGCTGCCCTTCCGCCGAGCCGGGGTTCGCTGCCATGATTCCTACTCGATGATTTCGGTAACGACGCCGGCACCGACGGTGCGGCCGCCTTCACGGATGGCGAAGCGGAGTTCCTCGTCCATCGCGATCGGCGTGATCAGCTCCACTTCCATCTGCACGTTGTCTCCCGGCATCACCATCTCCACCCCGTCCGGCAGCATCGCCGAACCCGTCACGTCCGTCGTCCGGAAGTAGAACTGCGGCCGGTACCCGTGGAAGAACGGCGTGTGCCGGCCCCCCTCCTCCTTCGTCAGCACGTACACCTCGCCCTTGAACTTCGTGTGCGGCGTGATCGACCCCGGGATCGCCAGCACCTGACCCCGCGAGATCTCCGTCTTCCCCACGCCCCGCAGCAGCAGACCCGCGTTGTCCCCCGCCTGTCCCTGCTCCAGAAGCTTGCGGAACATCTCCACGCCCGTAACCACCGTCTTGCGGTCCGCTCCCATCCCCACGATCTCCACCCCGTCCCCCTTGTGGATCACGCCACGCTCGATCCGGCCCGTCGCCACCGTCCCCCGCCCCGTGATCGAGAACACGTCCTCCACCGGCATCAGGAACGGCTTGTCGATGTCTCGCTCCGGCTCCGGGATGTAGCTGTCGATCGCGTCCATCAACTCATCGATGCACGCCGCCGCCTCCCCCTCGCCTCCGGCCTCCAGCGCCTCCAGGGCACTCCCGTGAACCACCGGCAGATCATCCCCCGGAAACCCCTGCTCGCTCAGCAGCTCCCGTACCTCCAGCTCCACCAGCTCCAGCAACTCCTCGTCATCCACCATGTCCACCTTGTTCAGGAACACCACGATGTGAGGCACGTTCACCTGCCGCGCCAGCAACACGTGCTCCCGCGTCTGCGGCATCGGCCCGTCCGCAGCGCTCACCACCAGAATCGCCCCGTCCATCTGCGCCGCACCCGTGATCATGTTCTTCACGTAGTCCGCGTGCCCCGGACAGTCCACATGCGCGTAGTGACGGTTCTCCGTCTCGTACTCCACGTGCGCCGTCGCGATCGTAATCCCCCGCTCCCGCTCCTCCGGCGCCTTGTCGATCTCGTCGAACGCAATCGCGTCCCCACCGTACTTCTTCGCCTGCGCCAAAGTGATCGCCGCCGTCAACGTCGTCTTCCCGTGGTCCACATGACCGATCGTCCCCACGTTCACATGCGGCTTCGTTCGCTCGAACGTCTCCTTCGCCATGCTACCCCCGCTCAGATTGTGGTGTGTGCGGCGGCATCACACGCCCGCCACGGCTCTCTTCCCGGACTTGACCCGGGCGACTTCGTCGTAGTGTGAAAACTGCATCGTGAAAACGGCCCGGCCCTGACTCAGGGACCGAAGCCGCGTCGAGTATCCGAACATCTCTCCCAGCGGCACGCTGGCGCCGATGACCTGGGCGTCGCCGCGGTCGGTCATGCCCCCGACCTTGCCGCGACGGGCCGAAAGGTCGCCGATGATGTCGCCCATGTATTCGTGCGGCGTGACCACCTCGACATCCATGACCGGCTCCAGCATCACCGAACGTGCGCGGCGGAGTCCCTCCTTGAGCGCGAGGGAACCCGCGACCCGGAAGGCCATTTCGCTCGAGTCGACGTCGTGGGACGAACCGTCGACAAGGGTCGCCTTGACGTCGACCACCGGGTATCCCGCGACGACCCCCGATTGTAACGCGTCGCCAATGCCGCGCTCGACGGCGCGGATGAAATCGCGCGGAACCGTGCCGCCCTTTACCCGGTCCTCGAACAGGAAACCCGCCCCCGCCGGACGCGGTTCGATGTCGATCACGACGTGACCGTACTGGCCCCGCCCGCCCGTCTGGCGTACGAACCTGCCGTGCACGCCGTCCACGGCCTGATGGATGGTCTCGCGGAAGGCGACCTGCGGCTTGCCGATGTTGGCCGAAACGGAGAATTCGCGGCGCAGGCGGTCCACGATGATCTCGAGGTGGAGCTCGCCCATCCCGCTGATGATCGTCTGCCCGGTCTCGCCGTCCGTATGCACGCGGAAGGTAGGGTCCTCCTCGGCCAGCTTGGTCAGCCCACCGGAGAGCTTGTCCTGGTCGGCCTTGGTCCGCGGTTCGATCGCGACGGCGATCACCGGCTCCGGGAAGTCCATCGCTTCGAGGATGATGGGGTGCTCGGGCGCACAGATCGTGTCTCCCGTGCGCACCCCCTTCAGACCGATCACGGCCGCGATGTCGCCCGCGAACACCTCTTCGCGCTCCTCCCGCTTGTTCGCGTGCATCTGCAGCAGGCGGCCGGCGCGCTCCTTGCGGCCCTGCGTGGCGTTGAGCACCCGGCTGCCCCTGGCCAGCAAGCCCGAATAGACCCGCACATAAGTCAGCTTTCCGACGAACGGATCGGTCATGATCTTGAAGGCCAGCGCCGAGAGGGGCGCGTCGTCCGAGGCCGCACGGGTCTGGCCGGCCGAATCGCCGTGGGGCGGACGGCCGATGATCGCCTTCACGTCCAGCGGCGACGGCAGGTAGTCGATGACGCCGTCGAGAAGGCGCTGGATGCCCTTGTTCTTGAACGCGGAGCCGCAGAATACCGGGAAGAGCGTTCCGGAAGCCGTCGCCGCGCGGATCGCCTGGCGTACCTCGGCCTCGGTCAGCTCCTCGCCCAGGAGGTACTTCTCGAGGAGTTCGTCGTGGTGCTCGACCGCGGCCTCGACCAGCTCGTGCCGCAGCGCTTCCACCTTCGCCCGCAGCGAGTCCGGGATCCCGACCTCGGTGATCGTCGCGCCGAGTTCGTCGTCCCAGACGTACGCCTTCATGGCCACGATGTCGATCACGCCGGTGAAGAGGTCCGCTTCGCCCAGGGGATACTGCACCGCGAACGCATTCGCGCCGAGCCGCTCCCGCATCATGCCGACCACATGGTCGAAGTCGGCACCGGTGCGGTCCATCTTGTTGACGAACGCGATCCGCGGCACGCCGTAACGGTCGGCCTGGCGCCACACGGTCTCGGACTGGGGCTCCACCCCGCCTACCGCACAAAAAACAGCGACCGCCCCGTCCAGCACTCGGAGCGACCGCTCGACCTCGGCCGTGAAGTCCACGTGACCGGGCGTGTCGATGATATTGATCCGGTATTCCGAATCGTCGCGCTGCCAGAATGCGGTGGTCGCCGCGGACGTGATCGTGATTCCGCGCTCCTGCTCCTGCTCCATCCAGTCCATGGCCGCGGCACCCTCATGCACTTCGCCCATCCGGTGCAGACGACCGGTGTAGAACAGAATGCGCTCCGTCGTCGTCGTCTTGCCGGCGTCGATGTGCGCCATGATGCCGATGTTCCGGAGCCTCGGCAGTGGTGTCATTCTGGGCATGATCTATTTCGCAACTCTGGTTCTTTTCACCTGTCAAACAGCATCCCCGCCGGGATCCCTCCCATTCGCCTCCGACCCCGCGGGCCGGCGACGGCGGGGTGGACGACTACCAGCGGTAGTGCGCGAAGGCTTTGTTGGCTTCGGCCATCCGATGGGTGTCGTCCTTTTTCTTCACAGTGGCACCTTCGCCCCGGCTTGCGGAGAGCAGTTCGCCCGCCAGCCGCTGCGCCATGGTCCGTTCCCCGCGGGACCGCGCGAAGCCGATCAGCCACTTGATTGCAAGCGCCTGGCGGCGTTCCGGCCGTACTTCGATCGGGACCTGGTACGTGGCGCCCCCGACGCGGCGGCTCTTCACCTCCAGGGCCGGCTTCGAATTGTTCAGCGCCTGCTGAAATACGTTGACGGCCGGTTGGCCCGACTTCGTCTCCACGATCCCCATCGCCTCGTAGAAGATCCGCTCGGCGAGCGACTTCTTGCCGTCCAGCATCAACCCGTTGATGAACTTCTGGACGACGGCCGACCCGTAGCGCGGGTCGTCGGGAATCTGTCGGCGGATCGCCCGGGTACGTCGGCTCATGCGGCTACTCCCTCGAATGCGGCGCTACTTGGGCCGCTTCGCTCCGTATTTGGACCGCCCCTGCCGGCGCTCGGTGACACCCGAGGTGTCGAGCGTGCCGCGAACGATGTGGTAACGCACTCCCGGAAGGTCCCGCACCCGGCCGCCGCGAATCAGCACGATCGAGTGTTCCTGAAGGTTGTGACCCTCGCCGCCGATATAGGCCGTCACTTCGTAGCCGTTGGTGAGACGGACGCGGGCGACCTTCCGCAGCGCCGAATTCGGCTTCTTGGGCGTGGTCGTGTACACACGGGTGCAGACCCCCCGCTTCTGGGGGTTCTTCTGGAGCGCGGGCGACTTGTTCTTCTTCGCCAGCCGCGCGCGTCCCTTTCGCACCAGTTGGTTCAGTGTGGGCATCTGACCCGGGTCCGCGGTTCATGTCGTCTGGTCCAGCTACCAGGCGAACAAAAGCGCGCCTGTTCGATCAAGCGCGCCGTGTCGCCTGGAAGCGGAACCCTCCAGGCACGTTTCCTGGACAGCCTGAAAAAGGTAGGGGAAGGGGGTTGAAATGTCAAACGCGAGTCTTGTCCAACGGCAAATGAGCCTGAACGCGGGGCCGGTTTCCAGCGGGAAGTGAGCCTGAGGGCCGGGGCGAAGAGATCATTGGAGGATGATCGTGACACTTCGCACCGAACGACTTCGCACCCTCGAACAGGTCCGGGCCTTCCTGGACGGCAATGAACCGGCGGACTTCGAGCTCGCCGACCGCACCTCGGCCTACGCCTTCGTGCGCCGCACGCTGGTCCGCTTCGAGTACCACGGCCTCGGGAGGCCCGACAAGGGACTGGTGAAGCGGTTCATCGAGAAGGTGACGGGCTTCTCCCGCGCCCAGGTGACCCGCCTCGTCCGACAGCACCGCCGGACCGGAAGCATCCGCGATCACCGCCGCAAGCCCCCGGCCAACGCCTTCCAGCGCCGCTACACGCCCCACGACGCCGCCCTGCTCGCCGAGGTCGACGAAGCCTTCGGACAGCCCTCCGGACCCGCCACCAAGGTGGTCCTGCAACGCATGCACGAGGTCTACGGCGACGAACGCTTCGCGCGCCTCGCCTCAATCTCCAACGGCCACATCTACAACCTCCGCAAGACCCGCGCGTACCGGACCGGCCGCCTCACCTTCCGCAAGACCCGGCCCACCCCGGTCCCCATCGGGGTCCGCCGCAAGCCGCGGCCCGACGGCAAGCCCGGCCATCTCCGCGTCGACACCGTCCACCTCGGCGACCGCGAGAGGCGCAAGGGCATCTACCTCATCAACGTGGTCGACGAAGTCACGCAGTTCCAACACGTTGGAGCCGTGCCGCGCATCACCCACCACTTCCTCGTCCCGCGCCTCGAAGCCCTGCTGTCCGCCTTCCCCTTCGCCATCCACGCCTTCCACGCCGACAACGGCAGCGAATACGTCAACGGCCGCGTGGCCGCGCTGCTCAACCAGCTCCACGTCGGCGTCTTCACCAAGTCCCGGCCCCGCCACCCCAACGACAACGCGCTGGTCGAGACGAAGAACGGCAGCGTCGTCCGCAAGTGGCTCGGCCACGTCCACGTCCCCCACGCCCTCGTCCCCCGGGTCAACGCCTTCCTCCACGACCACCTCTGCCCGTTCCTCAACTTCCACCGGCCCTGCCTCTTCCCCACCGAAGTCGTCAGCCCCACCGGACGAGTCAGGCGGCGCTACCGGCAACAGGACGTGACCACGCCCCACGAGCGCTTCAAGGCCCTGCCCGGCGCCGAAGCCTTCCTCCGGCCCGGCGTCACCCTCGGCGCCCTCGACCAACTCGCCGCCGCAACCACCGACCTCGCCGCCGCCCAAGCCGTCCGCCGCGCCCGCGACGAACTCTTCCGAGCCATCGGAAAAGCCGGCAACTCCGCCGCGTGAACCGACTCGCGCCAACCGCTGGCTCGCCGGAGACCCTCCTGCTTCCCGGACATCCCCCGGCTCGCCGGTTGCCCCTCTCCCTCGTTCAGGGAGATAATGAAACTCCATCAACTGCCACCTGCTCCGGGCTCCGGCCTCACCTCTCGCGCCTCCCCCGGTTCAGGCTCATCTCCGTATTGGAAAAGACTACGCGGATTTGTGGGGCGTTGGGGGTGCGGACATGTGGGCGCCGAGTCGCTACCCAGGCAGCAATTCGCTGACCCGCTGGATGCCTTCCGCGACGCCGTTCCGGCCCAGGTCCGTGATGTTCAAGTGGCCCAGCTTGCGCCCCGGGCGCGGCGCCTTGTCATAGAGGTGAAGGTGCGCGAACGGGAGCGCGGCGACGGCGGCCGGATCGGGGAGTTCGCCGATGATGTTGACCATGGCCGCGGGGCCGGGCACGCATGGCTCCGCCAGGGGAAGTCCGGTGACCGCCCTGATGTGGTTCTCGAACTGGCTGACGTTCGAACCGTCCAGGGTCCAGTGCCCTGAATTGTGCACGCGCGGCGCCATCTCGTTGGCCAGCAGCCGGTCGCCGACCTGGAACAGTTCGATGGCGAGCACGCCGACGTAGCCGAGCCGGTCCATGACGCGCGCGGCGAGTCTTTCCGCGCGGGCCTGGAGTTCCGGGGCCATGGCCGGCGCCGGGGCCAGGCTGACCCGCAGAATGCCGTCGCGGTGGTGGTTCTCGGTCAGCGGGTAGAAGACGCGGCTGCCATCGCGGCCACCGACGCCGAGGATGCTGAGTTCCCTGGCGAAGTCCACGAAGCCCTCCACGATGAGCCCGGGTCCCAGTTCGGCCAGCGCGACCGCTGCTTCCTGCGCCGAACGCACGACCGCCTGCCCCTTGCCGTCGTAGCCGAACCGCCGGGTCTTGAGGACGGCGGGGAGACCGGCAACGGCGAGCGCGGCGTCGAGTTCGTCGGCCGTGTCGAGCCGGCGGAAGGGGGCGGTCGGAATGTCCAGCTCCCGAAACAGCCGCTTCTCGGCCAGGCGGTCCTGCGTGGCCCGCAGCGCCGCCGGCGGGGGCAGAACGGGCAGTCGGGCAGCGAGGTAGGCGGCGCTGGAGGCGGGGACGTTCTCGAACTCATAGGTGACGACATCCGTGGCCGCGGCGATGCGCGCGAGGCCCGCCGGATCATCGTACGCCGTGTCCACGACCTTGCCGAGCGATCCGGCGGGCGGGTCGGGGGCCGGTTCCAGAAAGGTGAAGCGGTGCCCCAGGGGGATGCCTTCGAGCGCCAGCATGCGAGCCAGTTGCCCGCCGCCGAGAACGCCGACCCTCACCGAGGGGGGGGCTGGCGTGGATCCGGGTCCGCCATCACCGCCTCGGTGCGCGCGCTCGCCCAGGCGCGGACCGCGTCCCGTATGGCGGCGTCGTCGCCGCCCAGAATCCGGGCTGCGAGCAGGCCCGCGTTGGTCGCGCCGGCGACGCCTATGGCCATCGTTCCGACGGGGACGCCTCCCGGCATCTGCACGATCGACAGCAGCGAGTCGAGACCCTGCAGCGCGCGTGACTGGACCGGCACACCCAGCACGGGGAGCACCGTCTTCGAGGCCACCATTCCCGGCAGATGCGCCGCACCGCCCGCCCCGGCGATAATGACCTTGAGGCCCCTTTCCTCGGCGCTGGACGCATATTCGAAAAGAAGGTCCGGCGTCCGATGCGCCGACACCACCTTCGCCTCGTGCGGCACGCCCAGGTCGTCGAGTGTGTCGCACGCGTGCCTCATGGTGTCCCAGTCGCTGCGGGATCCCATGATCACGCCCACCAGAGGTCGGCTCATCGGCGCTGTTCGGCTTAGGGGGACGGATGGATCGGGAAAGAGTCGATTCTGCCGTGGCGAGTGCCGGATTTCAAGGGGTAGCCGCGCCGGAGGGCCGCGCGCGGGATGAACATGAGGGTGGCGGACGGGACGAGCGCGCGAGGGTTCCCGTGCACCCGGCCGGCGCCCTGCACGTATCTTTCGGCAGCATCATCCCCCAAGGAGTCCCGCACCATGCCGGCCTCGTCGCCGCCGATCCTCTCGACCGACCCGACCTTCCTCGCATTCCTGCCCATGCTGTGCGCGGTCTGGGCGGACGGGCTGATGGAAGACGACGAACTGAGCGCCATCACTCGCGCGCTGCAGGGGGCGGACTGGATGACGCCCGAGGGCAGAGAGCGGGTGCGGGACTGGCTTGATCCGTCCGTGCCTCCGGCGCCCACCGTCTTCGGAGAAGCGACTGCGCTGGTTCGCGAGGCCGCCGGCATGGATGCCCTGACGCTGACTCGAGCCGGCCTGGCCGCCGCCGAGAGTGACGTGCAGGGTGCGCCGGGCACACAGGTACCCTGGCGCGGGGACGCCCTGGCGACGCTGGAACGCGTGGAACTGGAACTGGGACTGGCAGGAGCCGAGGCCCTCCGGGAGATCACCGGGGCCGGTTCCGAGGTGCTCGAGACGGAAGCCCGAGTACCGCGCCCGGCCGACGGCGTCGCGGTTCTCATTGCCGGCGACCACGCCGAACTCCGGCGGCGCGTGCGGGCGGTTCTTCTTCGACCCGAGCTGGCCATGCCCGACGAAATCCCGCGTGCGGAGTACCGGGAGCGGACGCTCGCCGCGGTGCGCGTGCTGGCGGAACAGGGTTTGGGAGCGATCGCCTATCCACGCGAGTTCGGTGGTCAGGGCGACGTCTGCGGCGCGGTCGCCGTCTTCGAGGAACTCGCGCTGGGAGACCTCAGCGTACTCGTCAAGTACGGGGTACAGTTCGGGCTGTTCGGCGGCAGCATCGCGCAACTTGGGACGGAAAGGCACCACCGCCGGTACCTGCCGCGCGTGGCCTCGCTGGAGCTGCCCGGATGCTTCGCCATGACCGAGCGCGGCCACGGGTCCAACGTCCGCGACATCCGCACGACGGCCACCTACGACACTGCGGCGCGGGAGTTCGTGATCGACACCCCGGACGAGGACGCGCAGAAGGACTACATCGGCAACGCCGCATTGCACGGACGGACGGCGACCGTCTTCGCCCGGCTGTGCATGCCCAACCGCGGCGACGCGGTCGCCAACTCGGCTTCGCCGCCGCAGGACCATGGCGTCCACGCCTTCCTGGTTCCCATTCGCGACCCGCACGGCGCGCCTCTGTCCGGGATCCGCATCGAGGACTGCGGCGCCAAGGAGGGGCTGAACGGCGTAGACAACGGCCGGATCCGGTTCGACGGCGTGCGGGTCCCAAGGGACGCCCTGCTGGACCGCTTCGCCCAGGTAAGCGCCGACGGCGGCTATCACAGCCCCATCCCGAGTCCGGGGCGGCGCTTCTTCACCATGCTGGGCACCCTGGTGTCGGGCCGGATCAGCATCGCCGCGGCCTCGCACGCCGTGACGAAGAGGGCGCTGACCATCGCGATCCGCTACGCGGCGCACCGCCGCCAGTTCGGCCCTGCGGGAGGTCCGGAGGTGCCGGTCCTGGACCACCTCGCCCTCCAGCGAGAGCTGCTTCCGCGGCTGGCAACCACCTACGCCCTGGGCTTCGCGATTCGTGACCTGACGCGTCGCTACGGCGATTCCGGGACGGATCCCCGCGAGCTCGAGGTCATGGCCGCCGCCCTGAAGGCGGTCGCGTCCCGCCATGCGCTCGATACACTGCAGGCGTGCAGAGAAGCGTGCGGAGGCCAGGGGTATCTGGCCGAGAACCAGTTCGGCCGCCTCATGGCCGACACGGATGTCTTCGTCACCTTCGAGGGCGCCAACCCCGTTCTGCTGCAGCTCGTCGCCAAGGGTCTGCTGTCCCGCTACCGCAGGCACATCGGCGACCTCACCATGTGGGGGATGGCGCGGTACCTGGCCGAGCTGGCGGGCACCCGCCTGGCGGACATGAACCCGGTGGTGACCCGCCGGACCGATCCGGAGCATCTGGCCAGCCGCGAGTTCCAACTGTCAGCGCTTCGCTACCGCGAACAGCGTCTGATGCGTTCCGCCGCCCGCCGCCTCAAGTCGCGCATGGACGGCGGCATGGACAGCTTCGAGGCGGTAAACGAGTGCCAGGACCACCTCATCACGCTGGCGCGCGCCCATGTGGACCAGATCGCCATGGAGGCATCGGTGGCGGCGCTGGCGGGATCGCCGGAGGACGAAGGCAAGGATCTGGTGGCGGATGTCGTGACCCTCTACGGTCTGGCCACGCTCGAGAAGCACCGCGCGTGGTACCTCGAAACGGGCTACTTTGAGCCCGCCAAGAGCGAGGCCGTGCGGCGCGAGGTCAACCGCCGGTGCCGCGAACTGGCGCCGAGGGCGGTGGAACTGGTGGATGCGTTCCAGATCCCGGACGAGCTGATTCGGGCGCCGATCGGGGTGGGGAGCTGACCGCGACGTGGGATTCCGGCGATGCCCGCCTACCAGATCCGCCTCACCCCATATCGATCGAAGAGCGATTCGTTCGAAACCAGCGGCAGGTCGTGAGCGAGGGCCTGGGCGATCAACATGCGGTCGAAGGGGTCGCGATGTGATCCCGGGAGCCTTCCCGCTCGCTCCGCGTGCGCGACCGTAATGGCCAGCGGCTGAAAGCCATGATCCTCGATCGCCGCCATGACGTCACCTGCGACGACGCTGGCGCCCGGGAGCCTGCCAAGCCGGTGCCTGGTGGTGATCTCCCACGCCGAAGCGGCACTCACCAGAACGTCGTTGTCCGCGTCGCCGATCACATCCCGTGCAGCGTCCGGCAGTCTCGTGTTGCCGGCCAGCCACCACAGGAATGCATGTGTATCCACCAGGACTCGCACTCGGAGTCACCTCTCCCAGGCCGCCAGCTCGGATTCCGGCAGTGGATCGAAGAAGCTGTCGTCCACGGTGAGTCGTCCCCTGAGCGCGCCGAAGCGCCGGACCGGACGGCTGCTCCGATATCCCGAAAGGCGTGCCACCGGCTTGCCGCTCCGGGCAATCACGATTTCCTCGCCCGCCTCCACCCTCACGAGAAGGCGAGAGAGGTGGGTCTTGGCCTCGTGAACGTTGACTGTCGACATCAGGGCCCTCCGTTGCTTAGTCAGAAATATGACTAACTCGCAACCGCCGTGGGGTCAACTGTAGAATTCCAGCGTCACAGCACCATCACAACCCAATCAGGAACCACAATGCACGACCATCGGACACGCAAGCCCCTTCGCGGCAACGCCACACGCACGCGCGACCTGCCGGGCCGCACGCTCCCCCTCGCGGCCCTGCTCGCCACGACCCTGCTCGCGTCCCTCGCGATCCCCGCCACCCTCCCCGCCCAGCAGCGCGGGGGCGGTGCCGGCGGCGACGAGGACGCCCCCGCCGAACTGAACGCCGGCCTCCTCTCCTCGTTCCGCTGGCGGAGCATCGGCCCGGCGACCGCCTCGGGACGCATCGCCGACATCGCGATCGACCCCACGGACCGCAGCACCTGGTACGTCGCGGCTTCGTCGGGGAACGTGTGGAAGACGACCAACGCGGGCACCACGTGGACGCCGATCTTCGACAACTACGGCTCGTACTCGATCGGCGCGATCGCGCTCGACCCCAGCGACCACCTCACGCTGTGGGTCGGCACCGGCGAGAACAATGGCCAGCGCTCGGTCGGGTACGGCGACGGCGTCTACAAGTCGGTCGACGGCGGGCGCTCGTTCACGAACATGGGGCTGGAGACGTCCCGGCACATCGGCATGATCGCGGTGCACCCCGACGACTCGCGCACGGTGTTCGTCGCGGCGCAGGGCCCGCTCTGGGCCGCGGGCGGCGAGCGCGGCCTGTACCGCACGACCGACGGCGGCGAGACCTGGGAACGGGTCCTCGAAATCGACGAGCACACCGGGGTCAACGAGGTCTACTTCGACCCGCGCAACCCGGACGTGATGTACGCGTCGTCGTGGCAGCGCCGTCGGCACCAGTGGACCATGATCGACGGCGGGCCGGGCTCGGGCATCCACAAGTCCACCGACGGCGGGAACACCTGGCGCGCGATCAACCGCGGGCTGCCGTCGGGCGACAAGGGACGGATCGGGATGGCGATTTCGCCGATCAACCCGGACGTGCTCTACGCGATCGTCGAGGCGTCGATGGGCAGCGGGGGCACCTTCCGCAGCGAGAACATGGGCGAGAACTGGAGCCGGACCTCGCGCTACCAATCGGGCGCGGCCATGTACTACCACGAACTCTACGCCGACCCGCACCGCTTCGACCGCATCTACTCGCTCGACACCTTCGTCGAGATGTCCGACGACGGAGGCAACACCTGGGGCCGGCTGCCCACCCAGGGCGTGCACGTCGACCATCACGCGATCGCATTCGACCCCGACGACCCCGAGCACCTGATCCTGGGCAACGACGGCGGGCTGTACGAGACGCATGACTTCGGCGAGAACTGGCACTTCTTCCCCAACCTGCCGCTCACGCAGTTCTACAAGGTCGCGACCTCCAACGACGAGCCGTTCTACTACGTCTACGGCGGCACGCAGGACAACAACACGCTGGGCGGCCCGTCGCAGACCCTGGGCGGCGGCATACGCAATTCGGACTGGTACGTAACCCTCGGCGGCGACGGATTCGACCCGGTGATCGATCCCGAGAACCCCGACATCATCATCTCGCAGCTGCAGTACGGGGTGATTTCGCGCTTCGACCGGGGCAGCAAGGAGCGCCTCGACATTCAGCCGCAGCCGGATCCCGACGGCCCGCCGCTGCGCTGGTACTGGGACGCCGGGCTGCACATGTCGCCCCACGACAACCACCGCATCTACTTCGGCGCGCAGATCCTCTTCCAGAGCGACGACCAGGGAACGAGCTGGCGCGCGATTTCGGGTGACCTGTCGCGCAACATCGACCGTAATCAGCTCGAGGTCATGGGGCGCGTCTGGAGCGTCGACGCGGTCGCCAAGAACCGCTCGACCTCGTCGTTCGGACACATCGTGGCGGTCTCGGAATCGCCGCTGGCCGAAGGGCTGATCTACGTCGGCACCGACGACGGGCTGGTGCAGATCACCGAGGACGGGGGCGAGACGTGGCGCGCCGTCGAGAGCCTGCCGGGCGTGCCGGACACCAGCTTCGTGCACGACGTCGAGGCGTCGCTGCACAACCCCGACGAGGTGTTCGTGGTCGTCAACAACTTCAAGCGCAACGACTTCCGTCCGTACGTGCTCAAGTCCACGAACCGGGGCGCCGACTGGACCATGATCACCGGCGGTCTGCCCGACAACAGCCCGTCGTTCTCGATCGTGCAGGACCACGTCGAGCCGGGGCTGCTCTTCCTGGGTGCCGAGTTCGGCGCTTTCGTATCGGTCGACGGGGGCGAGTCGTGGATGGACTTCGACAGCGGGCTGCCCACGATCGCCGTGCGCGAGCTCGAGATCCAGAAGCGCGAAGGCGACCTGGTGGCCGCAACCTTCGGCCGCAGCTTCTACGTGGTCGACGACTACACGCCGCTCCGCGAGCTGGCCCGCGCGTCGGGCGAGATCCTCGCCGGCGGCGGTCACATCTTCGAAGTGGCCGATGGAGACATGTACGTGCCCTGGAACCCCGGCGGCGCGAACGGCAGCGACTTCTACCAGGCCGACAACCCGCCGCTGGGCGTGACGTTCACCTACTGGATGGGCGAGACGCTGCGGACGCGTGAGGCGGAGAGGAGAGCGGCCGAGCGGAGAGCGCAGCGTGCGGGCGAAGACACGCCATATCCGTCGTGGGAGGAGCTGGAAGCTGAAGATCGTGAAGAGGCGCCGCGCGTGTTCCTGACGGTCCGCGACGGCACGGGCTCCGTGGTCAACGTCGTGAATGGCTCTACGGGCCGGGGCGTTCACCGCGCGACGTGGAACTACCGCTACCCGGGCTACAACCCGGTGACGGGCGGCGGTGGGGGGGGTGGCGGTTTCGGTGGGTTCGGCGGCTTTGGCGGCGGCGGGAACGGACCAATGGCGCTTCCGGGCGACTACACGGTGTCGCTCGCGCAGCGCGTCGACGGCGAGGTGACGGAGCTTGCCGGGCCGGTGCCGTTCACGATCGCGCCGATCAACGAGCCCGCGATCCCGCAACGGGACCGGGCGCGCATCCTCGCGTTCCAGCGCGAGACGGGCGAGCTGCTGCGGGCGGTCACGGGGAGCCAGCGCGTGGCCGCGGCGGCCGCACAGCGGATCTCGGCCATCAAGCAGGCGCTGGAGCGCTGGCCAGCGGCGCCGGTCGAGCTGGCCAACGAGGCGCGCGCCCAGGAGCTCAGGCTTCTCGACCTCCGGGAAACCCTCGAAGGATCACGGACCCGGACTTCGCGCGCGGAGCCCGACCTGCCCGGCATCACGGGGCGGGTGAACCAGATCGTGCGCGGGCACTGGAACGGCATGCACGGGCCGACGGAGACGCACCGCGAGCAGTACCGGATCGCGCGGCGGCTGTTCGGCGGGTTGTATCCCGACCTGCGGCAGCTCGTCGAGACCGATCTGCCGGCGCTCGAGGCACGGCTGGAGGAAGCGGGGGTGCCGTGGACGACGGGGCGGGCGCTGCCGAGATGGCCTCCAGAGTAGGGAGAATGTAAACTCTGGATTACATAGTGTAAAGCGTAGTTTACATCATCCGGGGCCAAAGGGGCTGGAGTCGGCGGTTAGTGCATGTCATTTGGGTGATCACATCATCGATTTGACACGACGCTTGAGATCGGGTACATCGCGACCACTCTGCCACCGCATCACGCGAACTTCCGCAAGCGCCTCCGCAAGCGTCCGCGGCTTCACTTTCTCGACTCCGGACTGGTGTGCTACCTGCTGGGCATCGAAGATGCGGCGACGCTCGAGAGACATCCGTTGCGCGGCGCCGTCTTCGAGTCGTTCGTCGTCGCCGAACTCGTCAAGGCCTACGCGGCAAGGCGGCAGGATCCGAAGCTCTACTTCTGGCGCGACGCCACCGGGCACGAGATCGACATCCTCGTCGACGCGGGCGCCCGGCTGATCCCGGTAGAGGTCAAGTCGGGCAGGACCGTGCCCGCCGAACCGGGCACCGGCCAGGGCCGTACTCGTGCGCAAGGGCCTGCTTCAGTTTTCGAGCTCCGGGAAGCCCGGGGGCGGCCGACGGTGGCGCGTGCCCTGCTCGTACGCGTAGGCCAGGCGGAAGAGGAGGCCCTCGGCCCAGGGACGGGCGAGGATCTGCAGCCCGGCGGGGTGGGTGTCGTCGGTGAAACCCATCGGCACGGTGATCGCGGGCATTCCGGTTGCGGGAGCGACGCGTTGCGAGTTGTCGCCACTGTACTCCTCGCGCCCGCGGTCGATGTGGGCGGGGGGGCTCAGCCACGACGGATAGACGAGCGCGTCGACTTCCGCGGCGTCCATGGCGGCCACCAGGTCGGCCAGGTAGGCCTGGCGCCCCTCGTTTTCGACGTAGTCGGGGCACGGCGGATCCCGGTCGGCGGGATGCACGTCGAGCGGTGTGTCCTCGGCCCGGCGGAGCGAGTTCTCGACGTAGTCCGAGTACTGGCCCGTCTCAAGCACCTGCACGACGTCGGTGATGGGCGCTCCGTCGCCGAGCGAGCCGAGGTACACGTGCATATCGTAGCGGAAGCGGCCGCAGAACATGTTCTCGCGATCCAGCTGGGCCTGCACGTCGAAGTCGAAGGGATCGACGATTTCGGCGCCGAGCCCGGCGAGTTCGGTGAGCGACCGCTCGAAGACGGCGACGACGGCCGAGTCGGCGTCTTCCGTGTCGACCAGGGCGCGCAGAACGCCGATGCGCGCGCCCAGCAGCCCGTCGGCGTCGAGGAAGGTCGTGTAGTCGTCCTCTCTGCGCCCGCGGCCGGCTTCGGTATAGGGATCGGCGGAGTCGTAGCCGGCCACGACGGTGAAGACGCGGACGACATCCTCGACGGTGCGGCCCATCGGTCCGGCGATGTCGCGGTCGAAGGAAAGCGGCACGACCCCGTCCCGGCTGGTGAGTCCGATCGTGGAGCGGATGCCGACCAGAGCCAGGCGGGACGACGGCCCGCGGATCGAGTTGCCCGTGTCGCTGCCCAGGCCGATCAGGCCGAAGCTCGCCGCGACGCCCGACGCCGTGCCCCCGCTGGAGCCCGCCGGCACACGGTCGAGGGCGTAGGCGTTGCGCGTCGTATCGAAGGACGAACTCACCGACTGGCGCGCGCTGAACGCCCACTCGGCCATGTTCGTCTTGGCGAGGACGATGGCCCCGGCTTCGCGGATGCGCCGCACCATGAAGGCATCGTCGGGGGGGATGCTGCCTTCCAGCGCGATCGAGCCCGCGGTGGTGATCATGTCGTGGGTGTCGAAGTTGTCCTTGACGAGCAAGGGCACGCAGAAGAGGGGGCCGGGTTCGTCGCCGGCGGCCAGCGCGGCGTCGAGCTCGTCGGCGCGGTCGAGGGCGGCCGGGTTTACCACGGTGATCGCGTTGATCCGCCCCTCGTAGGCGTCGATGCGGTCGAGGTAGGACTGCACGACCATGCGGCAGGTGGTCCGGCCGGAAAAGATGGCCTCCTGCACGCCGGCGATGGTGGCCTCGACGACGGGGATGGCAGCGGGGGCGGGGCGGTCGCAGGCGGCGAGGGCGGCGAGGGCAGAGACGATGACCGTGACACGGGCAGCATGCAATGTCCCATCGGGGGAGCCGCGGGAAGGACAACGGTGAAGGCGATGAAACGGGCCCGGGTCGTGGTGGATTTCGGTCTTCATGGTCGGGCTCGCCAATGTGGGGGTAATGTCTCGTGCCGGTTGAACCGGTGTTTGCGAGCTTGACACATTAAGCCGCCGCCGTCTACGGTTGCCAGCATTCGTGATTCCAGACGCCGGACCGCGGCGTGACAGGGGAGGACGAGTGACGCGGCACTCCGATGGGTATCCGCAGTCGCCAGAGTAGAAAGCGCGCGCGCCCCGGACGGGCTGCGCGATGGAGCCCAACGGTACTCCTGCCGGCTCTGGCGGTCCTGGCCCTCTCTTCCGGCGCCACCGCTCAGGAGGAGGAGCAGCTCCGCGGCCGCATCGAATACGAGAGGTTGCGACTCTACGCGGGCGGCGCGACGGATATCGCTGCCCGTCTACAGATCGCAAGGCGCCAGGTCATGGCCATGCGCGGCATCGGGCTCCGGAGGGTGCGTGGCCCCGGCGCCCCGTGGCGGTTCATCGGGCCTGAACAGATCGCCGACCCCTGGACCGGTCCCGTGGCCGGAAGGGTGTCGGCGATCGCGATCCATCCGCGCAACCCGGCCGTTCTCTATATCGGCGGGGCTCAGGGTGGGGTGTGGAGGTCGGAAGACCGCGGTGTGTCCTGGACGCCCCTCACCGACTACGAGTGTTCGCTGGCGATGGGGTCGATCGCCATGGATCCGGTCAACCCCGACATCATCTACGCGGGCACCGGCGAGCAGCACTTCTCGGGAGACAGCTACTACGGTTGCGGAATGCTCCGGTCGGTGGACGGGGGCATGACGTGGGAGGAGCAGGGGGCCGATGTCTTGCGAATACCGGGAGGCAGAGGGGCGCGAATCGCCCGCGTGGTCGTCGATCCGGTGACCGCCGGATCACTCGGCTCGACGACGGTGCTGGCGGCCACCGACTTCGGGCTGTTTCGCTCGATGGACAGCGGCCGGAGCTGGACCCTGGTCAGGCGCGGCATTGCCACAGACCTCATCATGGATCCCGGCGACCCCTCTGTGCTGTACGCGGCTTTCCATTCGGATCCGCGATACGGCAACTGGGGCATCCACAAATCCAGCGACGGCGGGCGCTCGTGGAAGCAGGCTTCCGCAGGTCTCCGCGATACCGATATCCGGCGCGTCAATCTGGCGATCGCCCCCTCCGCACCCGCGACCCTGTATGCCGGCGTCGTGAACGTCGGAGAAGACCGCGAGACCCGACAGGGCCTGCTGCTGTACCGCAGCGACGACGGCGCCGCGACCTGGCAGGAACTCGATGCGGAGGGCGCAACCTGCCATCACCAATGCTGGTACGACATGACCCTGGCGGTGCACCCGCTGGACCCGGACAGGCTCTACCTGGGCGCCATCATCCTGCAGGCTTCCATCGATGGCGGCCGGACCTTTCGCGAGATCCACCCGGGCAACCTCTACGTGGATCAACACCTGCTGGTCTTCGACACGCTGAGCGGTCCGGACGTCCTCTACCTGGCCAACGACGGCGGCGTGTACCGGTCCCCTGACGCCGGCACGAGCTGGACCTCGCTGGCCACCAACCTGGCCCTGGCGCAGTACTATCCGGGCATCACCGCACATCCGTCCGATCCGTCCGTGGCCCTCGGCGGAACTCAGGATCACGGCACCCTGCGGTCCGCGGCCGGGACGACCACATGGACAAAGGTGCTCGGCGGAGACGGTGGATTCACGGCCATCGATGCCGAGAACCGCGACATCTGGTACGCCGAGACGCAATGGCAACCGCCATACGGCGGGCCGCGAAGATCGGGCGAGCGGCGGATATCCGGGATCGACCTGGGTGAAGACGCTGCGTTCCTCCCCCCTCTCGTCATGGATCCGATCGACTCGAAGAGGCTCTACTTCGGCACCCGGCGGCTCTATCGTACCGATAATGCGGCTGAAGAGTGGATCCGGGTGTCGGAAACCTTCCCTGGACACGCCTGGTACAGCAGGATCGCCGCGATCGCCCCGTCGCTGTCCGACCCCAATACCGTGTACGCCTCCCTCAGCCTCGGCGGTGTAGCTGTTACACGCGACGCGGGGGCGGCCTGGTCCATCGTCGGGCCTGCCGAGGGACTCCCCGCAGATCGGTACATCGGTGACCTTGCGGTGCATCCTGACGACGCGGATGTGGCGTACGCGGTGGCCGGCGGTTTCGGAACCGGTCACGTCTTCCAGACCATGGACGGCGGGCGCACGTGGCGTGACCGCACGGGCAACCTCCCCGACCACCCCGTCAACGCGGTCCTGTACGATCCGGAGAACCCCGACGGGGTGTATATCGGGACCGACCTGGGCGTGTTCCACTCGCCCCGGGGAGGCGACTTCTGGGACATGCTCGACGACGGCCTGCCGATGGCCGCCGTGTTCGACATCGCGGCCAGTCCGGGAACCGGAAGGCTGCTCGCCGCCACACACGGCCGGGGGATGTTCGAGATCCCGATCGACGTTCCGCTAACGGCACGGACGCGGCCCTCGGCGCTGAGCGACACGATCCTCTCCGGGGTGGACGCTCTGGCCGACGGTCAGGTGATCGTGGCGCCCCGAGGTCGGGACGATCATCTCGCCATGTGGACGGCAACCGCCTCGGACGTTCCGTGGATGACCCTTCAGGGAGCGTCCGGAGCCGGGCGCGGGCGATTCGGTTACCGCATTGCCGCCACCGATCTTCCCCCCGGCGACCACACGGCCATCATCCGGGTGACGGTTGCCGGCGTGGTCGAAGGCATCACGGTTCCGGTGACCGTCCACAGTGCCGTGCCCAAGGGTCACATGACTCTGGCCCGCGCCGAAACCCTGACCTCGGTGCTGCAGGACAGCACGGAAGCGTTCACGGATTCGGTGGCAGTCGACTTCGAAGGCCCACAGGCAGCAACAGCGGCCTGGACCGCCAGCCATCCGGGACGTACCAGCTGGCTCGAACTCATCGACACCTCAGGGGTCGGCAGCGCCGTGGTCCGATGGACGATCGATCCGGATAGCCTGTCCGAGGGCATCCACGTGGACTCGGTAGTGGTCGTGGCCCCCCTGGCAACGGGAAGTCCCGCGACGCTGGTGTACAGTCTGTCGGTCGAACCGCCGCTATCCCTTCCGGCACTGCGTCTCACCTCGGCCCATGGGGTGTCAGGCTGGTCCGTCGTCACCCTGGACTCGCTGCCATCCGGGCTGACCGGCTTCGGTGCCGCCTCGTCGGCGTGGACGGCCTCCAGCGGCTCGGAGTGGCTGACGATCGAACAGACAGCGGGCAGCAGGGAGAACCCGCTGGTCTGGTCACGTTCCTCGGAGTCTCTGGATCCCGGCATGTACGAGGACACGATCGTGATCGGGGTTCCGGGTCGACCGTACCTGGTGGGCCTGATCGTGGACCGCCTCCAGGTGGTAGCCCCGTTGACGGTCGAGGATGCGGCGCACCACCTCCTCGGGGAGGAGCGGCTCCAGCCGGGACAGGAACGCTTCCTCGACTGGTACGGCAACCACGATGGAACCTTGAACGCGGGCGACGTGCTGCGGTGGCTCGATCACTGCGCTGCGGGCGGCGAAGGGTCCGGCTGCGGCACGCCACCGGGCGACGAGGGGCAGGCGACGGAGACGCCGGCAATACGGGTACCGCCTTCGGACCCGATTCCGCGCCGACCCGCGCGGGCGGACAGGAGGGAGCGGCCGTGAAGAGGGGTGCTCTGCTGATCCTGGCCGCAGTGGCGGCGGTCGTCGTCCACTCCTGTGGCGGTGATGACGCACCGGTCGCGCCTCCGCCGCCGGCCAACCGGCCACCCGTGGCGACCGGTACGATCCCCGCCGCCCGGATCCTCGTGGGCGATACCGTGACGGTGATCCTGACCGGCTATTTCAGCGACCCGGACAACGACCGCCTGACCTACACCGCCACCGTGTCGAACAGCTCGATCGCCACGGCGACGGTCTCGGACAGCTTCCTCACGGTAACCGGCCTGGCAAGCGGTGGCGCGGTCGTGACGGTGACGGCCCGCGACCCTGGCGGTTTGTCGGCCCAGCAGCAGATGGGAATCGACGTGGACGACCGGTTCGGCTACGTCAAGGTCGTGATCCAGCACGATCAGCTCGACCTCGGCGCCGTGGTGCTTGCGGTGGAGGGCCCGCAGATCGATTCCGTGAAGGCGGCGCCGCACCTGATCCTGTACGGCGTGAACGACGATCGCGGTCTGCGGGCTTTTGTCGCCGGCGCGATCCCTCGGTCGGGGGCGCTGCTGACCTTCTGGACCGACGACCTCGGTCGCATGAACGAGTACGATGCCCGGCTCGAACAGGCGGCTGCGACGACGTACGAGCAGCGTCCGGTGGGTGGCGCGCGGGTCATGTTGGCGCGCGGGTCCCGTGTTGCCGTCCGGGAGTGACTGGCTCGCTTGAGGGGAAGCATCGGCCTTCGCGGGAGCTGACAGCAGGCGGGCGACGCAGCACGTCCGCGAAGACGGCGTCGACATCCAGGCAGCGCTCGACGATGTCGGCGACCCGGTCCAGTTCGCGATCGACGGCGCCGTGCCAGGTCCCCGCGCCGCCCCGGAGGCCAAGGGAGTGGAGCCAGGCCGCGCGCAGGCGGTCGTTTCCGAACGCGCCGTGCAGGTAACACCCCCAGTGCGCGCCGTCGGCGTGCCCGAGGCCGCGCGGTCCGTCGGCGAGCCAGGGTCGGAGCGCGGGCGCGGCTCGGGTGCGTCCGTGGTGGATCTCGTAGCCGACGACGCTCTCACCCTCCTCGTCCTGCAGCCAGCGTGGGGGGTCGCGGGAGATGCGCGCGCGTGTCAGCCGAACCTCCTTGGCGGGAGCCAGTTCGGTTGCAAGGTCCAGAATGCCCAAGCCGGCTTCCTCCCCCCCGCCCTCGATGTCGTCCGGGTCCGTGATTCGGCTGCCCATGATCTGGTATCCGGCGCAGAGGCCGACCAGCGGCACCCCGTCCTTCGCGAGCGCGCGGATGGCGTCGGCAAGGCCCGTGTGCTTCATCCAGCGGAGATCGTCGAGCGTGTTGCGTGAGCCCGGCAGGATGATGGCGGCCAGGCCCGGCGGGGCGGTGAGCGCGGTCAGGTCATGCGGGCGGCGGATCCAGCGCAGTCGCAGGCCCGGCTCGCGGCGCAGCGGATCGAGGTCGTCGAGGTTGGCGGCGCGCGGGCAGGCGGCTACGGCGATGGCCGGGGCGCGTTCCGGGCCGGCGTTTAGGGCCGGGCCGCCGTCCTCCTCGGGAAGGTTGTGGTCGATCCAGGGGACGACGGCCAGAACGGGCACGCCGGTGCGCTCGCGCAGGGTGTCGGGAGCGGGCGCAAGAAGTGCTGGATCCCCGCGGAAGCGGTTGAGGACGAAGCCGCGAAAGAGCGCTCGGTCGGCTGCCGACAGGAGCGCCCAGGTGCCATAGAGCGAGGCGAAAGCGCCGCCGCGGTCGATGTCGGCGATGAGCACGACGTGGGCGGCGGCGTGGCGGGCGACCGCCATGTTGACGATGTCGCTGTCACGCAGGTTGGTCTCGGCCGGACTGCCCGCGCCCTCCGCAATCACGAGTTCGTAACGGTCGCGCAGCCGGCCGAGGGCTGCGGCCACGACCGGCCAGAGGCGAGACTTGCGCTCCCGCCATGGGAGATCGGTCGCGTCGCGGTCGGTGCGCCCCAGGCGGACGACCTCGGAACGTGTGTCGGCGAGCGGTTTGAGGAGCACGGGGTTCATGTCGACGTGCGGGTCTACGCCGGAGGCACTCGCCTGCAGCGCCTGCGCCCGCCCGATCTCGCCGCCATCGGCAGTGACCGCGGCGTTGTTCGACATGTTCTGGCCCTTGAAGGGGGCGACGGCGATCCCACGGCGATGGGCGAGCCGGCAAAAGGCCGCCGTCAGCAGGGATTTGCCGACGCCCGACCCGGTGCCCTGCAGCATGAGGACGGGGGCGGGGCGGGCGGCGGCGGTCCGGGCGCGTGCGCTCACAGCTCCAGCCCGGGCTGCGCCCCGATTCCACGCGTCCTGTAGGGGTGCTTGACCTCGGTCATCTCCGTAACGAGGTCCGCGAACTCGATGAGTTCCTCGGTGGCCATGCGCCCGGTGATGACGACATGGGTCCCGACCGGACGCTCGCGGATCACAGGCAGCACCTCGTCGTGGTCCAGCCACCCGTAAGCGAGCGGGTAGGTCAGTTCGTCGAAGATCACGATGTCGTAGCGCCCCGATTCCAGCACCTCGCGGCACTGCGCCCAGCACTCGCGCGCCAGCGCACGATCCTCCTCAATCCGCTCACTCAGCCAGGTGAACCCCGCGCCCATCGGCACGATCTCAACGCCAAGCTGCTCGGCCGCAATGTGCTCGCCCCGCTTGACCCCCTCGGTCTTCAGGAACTGCAGCATTGCCACGGTCATGTCGCGGCCGCGCGCGCGCAACAGCGTCCCCAGCGCGGCCGTCGTCTTCCCCTTGCCGTTGCCGGTGTTGAGGATGACAAGGCCGTTGCGCCTCTCCCGGGGCGGAACCCGGTAGGGGCCGGGCGTTCTCTGCTTCGGGACGGGGGCCTTGGGGTGGCGCGGGCCCCGATCGCCAGTCGCGCACTTGGGATCGGCGGCTTCGCGGGGCGCGGGGCGGCAGCGTCCGGAGCGGCGCTCGTCGTCCTGGGTCACGAGGGTCCTCCTGCGTTTGCTGTGGGGGCGGCGATGTCATCGAGAGCGGCGAGGAAGCGATCCTCTTCGTCACGGCGGCGGACCGCGACACGGATGTGTCCGGGCAATCCGAACGAGGCCGCGTGGCGCACGCGGACACCCCGGAGTCTCAGAGCGTGGGTTGTGGCCCCGGCGCTCGGGACCGCGGAGAGGACGAAGCCGGTGGCGGAGGGGAGCGGCTGCCATGCGCGCCGGGCGACCGCCGCCGAAAGACCCTGGCGCCGTCCCGCGAGGCGGGCGAGGCCGTGCTCGAGGCGGACGAGCGCGGAGGGAGCCAGCGCGGCGCAGAGGGCACCCTGGGCGACCGAAGACACGGACCAGGGCGGTGCGGCCCGGACGAGCGGCTTCAGGATGGCGGGCGCGGCGATGGCGGCGGCAAGGCGGAGCCCGGGCACGCCCAGGTCCTTGGTGAAGGAGCGCAGATGCAGGACGCGATCTTCGTTGGGGAGGTGGGGCGGTGCGAGGTGCCCTGCCGCGAAGGATCGGTAGGACTCATCGATCACCAGCAACGTCCCCGCCGGCATGCGAAACGCCAGTTCGGCGACTCTGTCGTCGGGGAGCGCTTCACCGGTGGGATTGTTGGGTGTGCAGAGGAACGCGACGGGCGGACAGAGCCGACCGACCCGATCGGAGAACCGCGCGAGCGGCAGCGCGAAGCCGGGTGCCGACCCCCTTACCTCGTGGTATTCGCCGCCCTGAAGATGCACGGCGCGGCGGTACTCGCCGAAGGTGGGACCGCACACGACGACCGGATCGCCCGGGCGGATCCAGCAACGGGCGAGCCGGTAGATGAGTTCGGAGGCCCCGGGTGCCAGGAGGATGCGCTCCGAGTCCAGTTCCCATGCGCGGGCCAACAGAGCACGGGCCTTGCTCGCAGCGGGATCGGGATAGGCGTCGATCGGCGCCCTGGCTACCGCTTGCCGCACGGCCTCGTCCGGCACGTACGGGTTGATGTTGGTGCTGAGATCGGCGGCAACCGAAGGGTACTCCCCGTCGTGCTCGTATCCTGGCCCGCCGTGGAACTCCAATGGTGTCTGGGCTACACGCGGGTCGGCGAGCGGAGGACGCCACTTCCGGTGCTCGGCATTGTGCATCATGGGCGGCACGCCTCGACCGTGGCGATCAGCCCGACGCCCAGCCAGGCCGCATGCCGGATCAGGGTCGCGGCGGCGTCTATGTCACGGGCGTCTGGCGGAACACCCTCGCCGTTCAGGGTGTAGATGCCGGGCTTGCGGAGCCGGACGCCGAGGGAGAGCGCAGCCGCTACCATCGGCCAGCCGGCGTTGGGCCCCGCGGCGCGCGCCGACTCGCGCGGGAGGCGACACAGGAGGTCTCCGATCGGTGGGCGGAAGCGATCGCGGGACAGCGGTTGGCCTGCTGCTGCCATCGCGATCAGGACGGCCGCCAACCGGGCCGGTACGTAGTTGAGCAGGTCGTCGGCGCGCGCCGCCGGCTTCCCGTACCAGATCAGATCGCGCGTACGGTAACCGAACATCGCGTCGGCGGTATTGACGACACGGTAGACCCATGCGCCGGGCAGTCCGGCCGCCACGTAGGCGCAGGCCGGCGCCACCACCGAGTCACAGAGGTTCTCGGCCATCGACTCGATCGCCGCGGAGGCACAGTGGGACTCGTCGAGCGCACGCGTGTCCCGGCTGACCAGGTCCCTCGCCAGGCACCGCCTTGCCCGGTCGAGGTCTCCCATCCTCAGAGCCGCGCCCACCCTGGTCCCCGCTTCTACGAGCGCTTCGAGGGCGAGCGATGGATGCAGGAGAAGAGCTTCGCGTCCTGCTGCCAGGAGCGCGGTGGGAATCGGGGATCGGGAGGGGTTCGGGGACGAGCGCCGGGGGCGCGGCGAGAGGACGCGCACGGCTGCGGCGGCGACCCCGGCCACCAGCGCCAGCGCCGCTGCCCCCTCGATCAGGCTTCCCAGCGGCTGCCGGCTCAGACGCATCCTGCGCGCGCCCCCGAGGAGCAACCCGATCGCGCGGACCGGATGCGCGCGGGGCTGGCCCAGGATACGATCCAGAACCAGGGCGCTCACAAGTCCCAGGGCCCGGAGGTGGGGCGTTTGCTCCACGGTGTTCATGGATCGTCCCTCCTGAGCGGGACCGTCTGTGGTGCGCCGGTGTCGCTGCCGGGTCCGGGGTGCGGCACCACCCTGAGCGGCCATTTGTAGACCGCTTCCAGCGACGCTCGCGCCAGTACCTCGTCCGGAGCGCCCCGGGCCAGCGCGCGGCCGCGGTCGAGCAGCAACAACCGGTCGGCGAACCGGGCGGCGAGGTTGAGGTCGTGAGTGATGACGAGCACACCGAGCCCGGCTGCCCGGAGTTGGCGCAACAGGTGGAAAAGCTCCATGCGGTAGCGGAGGTCGAGTCCGGCGGTGGGCTCGTCGAGGAGTAGGAGAGGCGCTTCCTGGGCCAGCGCCCGGGCGATTCGCGCCCGCTGTCGTTCACCCCCGGAGAGCTCGCCCAGCCGGCGGTCGGCAAACCCGGCAACCGCGCACCGCACCATCGCGTGGTCCACAACCTCCTGGTCCCTGATCCCGGACCGCTCCCAGGCGCCGAGGTGCGCATACCGCCCCATCCCCACCATCTCCCTCACCGTAACCGGGAAGGGCGAGGACTCGGACTGGGGCACCACGGCGATCGCAAGCGCCCGTTCACGGTCGGCAAAGCTGGTCAGCGGACGGGCGTCGAGGGTGACGACACCTTCCTGCGGCGGCAATGATCCGGAGAGGAGTCTCATCAGCGTGGTCTTGCCGGCACCATTGGGCCCCACTACCGCCAGCAGCGTTCCCGGGGAGACCGACAGCGAGACGCTTCGCACGGCCGCGTCCTCCGCCCGCCGATGGGTGAAGCTCAGGTCCCGGCCCCGGAGTACGGGCCGCCAGTCGCGAGAAGGGGCCGTATCCTTCACCGCCGCCTCCCACGCAGCAGCAGCGCCACGAAGAACGGCACCCCCGCGACGGCTGTAACCACACCTGTCGGGAGCTCGGCCGGGGCGACGACCAGTCGGGCAATCGTGTCGGCAAGCAGGAGAAAGGCGGTGCCGGCCAGGAACGAGGCAGGGAGAAGCAGGCGGTGGTCATTCCCCCAGGCGAGCCGCACGGCGTGCGGAACGATCAGCCCGACGAAGCCGATCACGCCCCCTGCCGCGACCGCCGCCGCCACCATCAGCGACGCGGCCAGGTAGGCGGTGAGCTTCACCCGCTGCACCGAAGCGCCGAGGTAGAAGGCGACCTCCTCGCCCCGCGAAAGGAGGTTGAAGGCCCGGGCCAGGGATAGCACGGCCACCGCCCCGGGCACGAGCAGGAGGGCCAGTAGCCCGGTCGATCCCCAGTCGGCGCCGGACAGGTTCCCCATCATCCAGAAGATCGCCGAGCGAAACGACTCGACGTCCGCCATCGACAGCAGAAGCAGGATCACCGCGTTGAAGAAGGCGCCGATGATCACGCCGGAGAGGATCAGGACACGCGTGTCCATGCGACCGGGCGAGGCTCGCCGCGCGACCTCCAGTACCAGGGCCATGGCCGCCACCGCGCCCAGAAACGCGCCCAGGGGGAGCATCCACGGAAGGGCCACGCCGATGCCGGTCACCACGACCGCCACCGCGCCGACGGCCGCTCCGCCCGAGACGCCCAGCACGTACGGCTCGGCGAGCGGGTTGCGGAGGAGTGCTTGAAAGGTGCAGCCGGTGAGGCCGAGGGCGCCGCCGACGAGCGCGGCCAGGGCGGCCCGGGGCAATCGCAGCTGAAACAGGATCGACCGCGTGGTGGGGTCGCCGCTGCCCGAAAGGGCCCGCCAGAGGTCGCCGGGGCCGATTCCCGAGGCGCCGAAGGACAGGCTCAAGGCGACCGCAGCCACGACGATCAGCGCGAGAAGCGCGAGTCGGCGGGGGGTGTGCGTCAACGCGGGCCGTGCAGGAAGCGGGCCAACTGGCTTGCCGCCTCGGCCACTCGAGGACCGGGACGATTGAACAGGTCACCGTCGACCATCAGGTAGCGGCCCTCGCGAACCGCGCGCAGCTCCCGCCACCCCGGCGCCTCGAGCCACGGGGCACCGGGGGCGTCCGGCGCATGTCGGGCAATGACGAGGACATCGGGATCGCGCCGCAGGATCGCTTCGATGGACACCCGCGGCCACGAGCGCCCGGCGTCGGCGAAGATGTTGCGGCCGCCAGAGTACTCGATCACCTCGTCGATGAAGGTTCCAGGGCCGGTCGTCTGCGGGGGATCGTGCCAGACGGAGTAGTAGACGTCGACCAGCTCGCGTCCACGCGCTGCTGCCGCCACATCCTCGAGCGCGAGGTCGAGCGAGTCCACCAGCGCGGCAGCCCGTGCCGTGCGGCCGAGCAGCGTACCCAGGCGGCGAAGGTGACCGCGCACGTCGGCGATGGTCTGCACCTCGGCCCTGTAGACGGGAATGCCGAGCGCGTCCACCCTCTCCCCGACCGCGCGCTGGGACGCGTCGGCCCATGTGATGACAAGGTCGGGCCTGAGGCCGGCCAGCGCCTCCAGATTCGGCTGAATGGTGCCGCCTAGCGAAGGAAGGTGGGCCAGTGCGGGAGCCCGGTCGAAGCGGGTGCGTGCGACCAGTACGCCGGGATCGAGCGCGGTGACCGACTCGGTCAGCGAGGGGATTACGGAAAAGACCCGGCGGGCCGGAGCGGCCAGTGCGACGGTGCGTCCAGTATCGTCGACAACGGAAACCGCGGCGGGGTCCGGGCTCCCAACCGGCGCGCAGGTGGCCAGAAAGATCGAGACTGCCGCGCCGGCGATCGACGGGACGCCTGAGCAAACGGCCCGCGGCGGCGGCGGCGTCCTCGCGTGGTCTGCCGTGTACACCGGGTCCCCTCCCTCGAAGGATGGTGCGCAATGGGCGAGGGAACCGCGTCTCCTGGCTCAAGGCGACTGCGCTCGCCTTCCCGGGACACCCCAGTGGCGATCGAGCGAGTCGTGCCGGACCCGTGGGCGGGGTCCTGGCCTCCTACAGTGGCGGGGCCGCGTCGGCTTCGGACCGAACTTCCGGTGGCCCCCTCGCGTCAACGCAGCACGATAGCGGCATCTCCATGCGTGGGGCAACCCGGCAACCTCCGCCGACCAGCCGCAGCGCCGTGACCATCGCGGGCGAGCGCGCGGGCAGTGGGGGCACCGTGACGACGCCCGCATGGCTCAGCATGTCCGCAACCTTCTCCGGCGGCGGCGTCTCGGTCACCGGGTAGAGAAGTCCGCATACGGTTCCCGAATGAGCCCGCACAACGCCGATCGACCTGGTCTCACGAGCGCACAGCGCCAGTCCGGGCGGGGCCGGCGGGCATCCCAGATGGAGGGCCGCCTCGGCGCTGGCGGTCGACGCAGCCCCGATCTTCCGCAGGTCGCCGCGCGCGATGCCTTCGGCGCAGAGCCGGAAGGCGTCATCCCAGGCCCTCAGGGCGTGCTGCGGGAGACGTGCGGGGAGTCGGCGGTTGAAGGCGACGGTGTCCACCTCCCCTGCCTGTCGAATGCAGAGGATGTTCAAGGATGGGGGGGAGCCCAGCGGCTCCCGGATCGTGCCCTCCCGGTGATCGAACAGCAGGAGGCCCGGGAGGAGGGAGCCGCTGGTCGGCTCGACCTCGAGGGCTGCACGGACCGCGGCCTCATGCGCCTCCGGCAAGTGGAGGGCGTCCGCCCCGGCGCTCAACGCCGCGCCCAGATCGGCGCTGCTGCTGCCGAACCCGACTCCCCGCGGGATCTCGTCGCCGCCCAGCGTCGCTCGCAGAGCTCGGCCGGGCAAGCCGCGCAGGAGCATGCCGAGACCCAGTTGCACCTTGGCATAGCGACCGGAGGCACCGGGGTCGGCCTCGTCCAGCGGCACAACCTCGGCGCGGGCGGTGCGGTACAGTTCGACCGGCGCCGCGATCTGGAGCCATCGGCCCCGGTGGAACCCCTGGACGAGTTCGCCGCAGGTGGCCGGGGCTGCCCAGACGGCTTGCGCGCTGCCTGCGGAGTCTGTATCCATGATCGCAGTTCACAGACGGAGGGGCGCTCGGAAGTCCGGTGAAAGTCCGGCGCGGCCCCGCCACTGTAAAGGGACCGAGGGAGTCGATCCCTCGTGGTACCGCTCACGAAGCCACTGGGCAGCGATGCCTGGGAAGGCGAGCGGAACCGTCCCCAAGCCAGGAGACCTCTCCTCCGTCATTGGATCAACACCCTCGAGGGAGGGCGTGGTCCCGCGTTCTCGCCCCAGCGTGGACGTCCGGCCCGTGCTTCTCCCCGTCCGGAGAAGACGGGGTCGAGTGAAGACCGAGTTCGTCATGGCCGTGTTGGCCGCCGCCACCGTCGTGCCGGCCACGACGGTGCGCCTGCTGGATGCCCAGGTTGCCGCGACCGTCGAGGTGACGGTGCATGCGTCGGGGGATGCGGGCGCCATCGCCATACCGGCCGCTACCGTCACAGTCCGGGGCGCGGGGCTCGCGGCGACGACCGACTCGCGGGGCGTAGCCATCCTGCGCGGCCTCTGGCCGGGACGGCACGCGCTCGTGATCTCCGCGCTCGGCTTCGCGGAGACCGTGATCGAGGTCGAGGCCGTAAACGGGCGCTGGACGCGCGCCCCGGTCGTGCTCGAGCCCGCGCCGGTTCGGATCGCCGGGCTGGATGTGCAGGCCGCATCCCTTCAGCGGGGATTGTCCGCAACCGTGTTGGAAACGGCGAGCCTGCCGCCCGGGGTGTCGGATCTCCCGGCCGCGCTCGACCGCATCGCGGGCGCGACTGTCGTGAGGCAGGGAGGGCCGGGTGCTCCGGCGGTCCTGCAGCTGCGCGGCGCCGGTGGCGACCAGGTCCTCGTGCTCCTCGACGGAACGCCGATCAACTCTCCGCTCACCGGGGTAGCGGATCTGAGTACGGTGGACCTTGAGTCCATCTCACGCATCGTCGTGATTCCGGGCGCGCAGTCGGCCCGGTACGGTCCGCAGGCACTCGGCGGCGTGGTCCTTCTGGAGAGCCCCGACCGGACGGCGGCCACCGGCGCCGTTACCACCGTGATAGGTGCCTGGTCCACGGTGGAGACGGCGGTCACGGGGTCGCGCGGGTTCGAAAACACCTGGTCCCTGGCGGGCGGCGCGCGCTGGCGGCGGTCGGACGGCGCATTCACCTACGACGTACCCGATTTCCGGGGCGGTGGCGAAGCGATCCGCGAGAACTCCGCCTTCTCACATGTGGGCGGCGACTTCCGCATCACTCGGCGTGGGGGCGCGAACACATCGCTGCGCGCTCACCTCAGCGATGCCGAACGCGGGAGCCCCGGTACGATCGCGCAGCCCTCGCTCACCGCCCGACAGCACCATCGGAGATACGGGCTGAGCGTCGGGATCCAGTCGGACGGCACCGCGCCCGGGTCACCGCTCGGAGGCGCGGCCCGCTCCTCGATCCAGTGGCAACGCGCCGAATACGCTGATCCGGCGCCCCCATTCGGCCGTGCCTACGATACCCGCACCCGGGTGCGCCGCGCGGAACTCGCTCTGGAGGGCTGGTTGAGCCGGGGTCCGGCACCGCGGCCCCGCGTGGACGTCCTGGCCCTGCGGTTCGGCCTCCACGCCGCCCGTCTCGATGTCGAGTCGAATGTGCTGACCTCGCCCGCCGTCAGCCTCGACGAAGTCGGGGCGTGGGCGCGTATCGACCGCGGCTGGGAGTTGGGGCGGGGCGTCCACTTCGACCTGGGCGCCGCGATCCGCGCCGACCGGCACGAACTCGTGGACGGCGTCACCGCCTCGCCCGCCGTCGACGCCACCCTGACCCGCGCCGGGTTCACCCTCGACCTCCGCTGGGGCCGCGGCTTTTCACCCCCCGGACTCGGTGATCTCTTCTTCCAGGAAGGGGTCCTGGTCGAGCCCAACCCGGACCTCGGACCGGAGCGCATTCGCGGCGAACTCACGGCGACCGTCGCTCGACGGTGGTCGGTCGGTCCCGCCAGCGGCGAGCTCCGCACGACCGCCTACCGCGCCAATCTCGACGGCATGATCCTCTGGTTCCCGGACCACCGCTTCGTGTGGAGCCCGGACAACTACGACGTCGCGCGCCGCGGCCTCGAAATCGGCGTCACGACCGACCTGGCCGCGCTCGGGCATGCGCACAGCGTAGCCGCCAACGCCGCCTGGTCCGAGGTCGAGTACACCGGAGCGGTGCTCGACGGCCAGGTCGCCTACCGGCCGCGCTTCACCGCCGACCTGGACATCGTCATCGGACTGCCGGCCGGAATCACACTGGTCCCGGCGGCCACACACGTCGGCGAGCGCCGCACCGTGCCCGGTTCCCCGCTGAACGGCCTCGCCGCCTACACGCTCTTCCACATCGGGATCGCCGTGCCATTCGAGTTGGCCGGGCGTGACGGGCGGCTCGATCTGGCCTTCAGCAACCTCCTCGACGAACGCGCCGCGCTGCTCGTCGACTATCCGCTGCCGGGCCGCGGCTGGTCGACACGGATCCGCATCGGAGCCGGACGATGATCGCGGCGCTCATGCCCGCTATCCGTATCAATACTTAACCACTTTGTTAACTATGGATGCCACTCTCATGACCAACACCGCCCTCTGCTCCACCACACTCCTCGTCCTGCTCGCGATCACCGCCTGCGGCGACGAGGTGCCCACCGGACCCGTCGGACCTTCCGCCCCTACCGCCGTCATCACCTCGCCAGCTTCCGGGCTCGCCATCCACGAGGGAACGCGCGTCAGCCTTGCCGGCACCGCCACCGATCCGCAGGACGGTACGCTCGGCGATGCCGCCCTGGCCTGGTCCAGTTCGATCGACGGCGCGCTCGGCACGGGTTCGTCGCTGGAGGTCACATCGCCGTCGGTGGGGGTTCACACGATCACGCTGACGGCTACGGACTCCGACGGAAACACCGGCAACGCATCGGTTTCGCTGCTGGTCGAGGAGCTGGAATTCATCGACGGAACGGTGGCTGATCCCCAGATCGGGTTCGTCGTGAACTCGAGCGGAAACGCGGTTCGCCTCTTCCAGCTGGGCGATCCGGGCGAGAACCGCGACATCGCCCTGGGTGCGTCGAGCGCGGTGACGCCGACCGGAATCAGCATCCGCGGCGAGACCGGGGTCGTTCCCCTCGGCAACGCGGCTTCGGTTGCCGTCATCGACCTCCGCAGCCAGCAGATCGATGGCTTCTTCCTCTTCGAGTCCGGAAACGCAACCGGATCGGCGTTCGTGAGCGCCGGCACGGTACTCGCGGCCAACCAGCAAACGGACCAGGTGGGCAGGTTCATGCTCGGACAGGGCGGCGGCTCGATCGGCGACCTGGTCTCGGTGACCCAGTTTCCCACCGGCATCGTGCCGTTCTCCGACTCGCTCGCGTTCGTGATCTCGGCCAACCTGGACGACAGCTACGCACCGGCCGGCGACGGCGTGGTGACCGCGATCGATCCGCGGACCATGACCGTGACCGCCGAGATCGAGACCGGGGGCACCAATCCGCAGTTCGGGGACATCGGTCCGGACGGATTGCTGTATGTGATGAATACCGGCGACTATGTCACTCCGTCGACTCTCGCGATCATCGATCCCGCTTCGCTTGCGCGGGTCGAGGTGGTCGAAGGCTTCCCCGTGGGTTCGGGACACGTGCATGTCTCGCAGGGCGGCACGCTCTTCGCATCGGCCTTCTTCGCGGGCACCGTGGCCTGGAACACGGCCACCAGGGCGTTCGTGCGGGACGGTTCCGACCCCATCTGTGCGCCCCTCGACGGAGGCGGTTGCCGCGGTGCGTTTGCGGTGCACACGGCAGCGGACGGCGCGCTGTATCAGACCTTCTTCGGCAGTACCCGTCAGGGGCTCGCGCCGCGCATCTTCCGATACGCGCCCGAGACCTTTGCGCTAACCGACAGTATCGCCTCGGGCTCGGGGCCGGTGGGGCTGGAGATTCGCAGTTTTCGGTAGGGGTGACTGCGGCGCGCCGGCGGGACCGGCTGCGGTCAGGGACGGAAGGGCGTCAGCGCGCCCGCGACACCGCCCGCGAGAACCGTTTGGCCTGGAGAAAGTCGAGCCGCTGGTCGACCGTCTTTTCCCAGGGGAGGCCGCCAGCAACAACATCGAGGCAATGCACCACGCCCGCGTGCGCCATGAGGAAGTGGTTGCCGGGCCCGAGATTCCGCCACCACGCTGCGACCCTTTCGGTGAACGCGGCGACACTCTCGCCCCCGGGAGGGGATCGTTTCTGCCAGTCGGCCACCCACTCGTCGATTTCGGCGCGCGGCACGCCGTCCCACGCGCGCCCCTCCCAGTCGCCGTACGACATCTCGCGCACCCGCTCGTCGACGCGGTGCGGGACGCCGAGCCGCTCCGAGAGCAGCGCGGCGGGCCCCTGGCAGCGCACTGCGTCGGACGACCAGATGGTGCGCGGGGTGAACCCGGCCACGGCGGGCTCGATGCGGGCGACGGCTTCGGCGGCGCTCAGGGTCGTGGGCACGTCGGTCTGCCCGTAGAAGACGCGTTCGACGGTGACGGGGGCGTGCCTTATGGCGAGGAGGTGAATCAAGGGGCGACCCCTGCCACCTGCACGACAAGGATTGTGAATAGAATCACAATCTCGTTCACCTGCTCGGCGGCGCCCAGGAAGTCGCCGGTTACTCCGCCCGCCCGCGCGCGGAAGCGCCAGCCGCAGATGGCGGTGGCGAGGACCATGGCGGCAAACGCGGGGAGGGCAGCGGTTGCGTCGATCGCGCCCCCGACCAGCACCACGGCCCCTGCCACCGCCACGCCGATCGCGGTCGCGAGGACGCCCTGCGCCGGCCCGGCGCGCGTGATCTGACGGTTCTTCGCCGCCGCATCGGTGACGTATGGCATCGCGACCATCAACCAGACGGGGCCGAGCCGCGCAAGGCAGTGCGCCAGGACCAGCGTGGCGGGCGCGACCCCCGCCAGCCCTGCGAGCAGCACCAACCGGAACGCGATCGAGACCACCAGGGCGAGCGCCCCGAAGGCACCGATCCGCGAGTCCTTGAGAATGACGAAGATCTTCGCGCGGTCGTGCGCTCCGCCCAGCGCGTCTGCGGTGTCCGCGAGTCCGTCCTCGTGGAAGGCGCCGGTAAGCAGGATCGACGCGACCAGAACGGTGATGGCGCCGACCCATGGCCCCAGCGGCGCGACCAGCCACCACACGCCTGCGCACACCCCTCCGATCGCCAGCCCGACCAGCGGAAACCACGCCGAGGCCCAGCGCCACTCTTCGGCCGAGTACGGGAAGCCGCCGACCGGCACACGGGTCATAAAGACCAGAGCGGCGCGCGCACCCCGGAGAGCGGTTCTCACTTCAGCCGCGTCTCCAGCCCGGCGACCATAAGCACCACCCGATCCGCGGCGGCGGCCAGACGCTGATTGGCGATACCCAACCCGTCCTGGTACCAGCGTCCGAGCGCGGTGGGCGGATGCACGCTCCACCCCACCTCGTTCGTCACGACGATGAGCACCCCGTTCCGCGCCTCCCGTGCCTCGAGGATCCCGTCGATCTCGGCGGCCATCGCGTCCAGCGCCGCCGCCTCGCTCTTCGCTCCCGCGCGCCCGATCGCCATGCCGGTGAGCACGGTCACGCAGTCCAGCACGACCGTGTCCGCCCCGGCGGCCAGGATCGCCTCGCCCGCCCGCTCCGGTGCCTCGATGGTGCGCCAACCGGCGGGACGATTGCGCCGGTGGGCCTCGATCCGGTCACGCATCTCGTCGTCGACGGCCTCCGCGGTCGCGATTACGGTGACCCCGTCGCCCCCGTGCGCCAGTGCCTCGTCCTGCGCCCACCGGCTCTTGCCGGAGCGGACGCCTCCCGTCACCACGACAAGCCTCATCATGGGGGGCCCCCGGGCACATCTCCACCCGGTCCCGATATCCCGGCCGACTGAAATGTCGCCATGTCAGCGAGCAGCGCCCCGGCCGCCCGCACGATCGGGATGGCGAGCGCGCACCCGGTGCCCTCGCCCAGCCGCATTTCGAGGTCGAGCAGCGGAACCAGGCCGAGCGCGTCGAGCACCGCCGCGTGGCCCGGCTCGGTCGAGCGGTGCGATGCGACAAGGTACGGCGGCAGGGCGGCGCACACGCGGCAGGCCGCCAGCGCCGCGGAGGAGGAGATGAAACCGTCGACCAGCACGAGCGCGCCCCGCGCCGCCGCCCCGATCATGGCCCCCGCCATCGCGGCAATCTCCAGCCCGCCAACCTGGCGCAGCACCTCGAGCGCATCGTTGCGGGGGTCCTCGAGCCGAACCACCCGCGCCACCCCACGCTTCACCACGGCCCGCTTGCGGTCCAGTCCACGATCGTGGACCCCCGTGCCGCGGCCCACGACCTCATGTGGCGGCGCTCCGGTCAGGCAGGCCGTCACCGCCGCCGCCGCGGTCGTGTTCGCGATGCCCATCTCGCCGACGCCCACGGTCCACGCGTCCGCACTGCCCGCCACCTCCGCCCCCACCGCCAGCGCTGCCATGACCTCGTCCGCCGTCATCGCGGGCCCCACCGACAGATCGTCGGTCCCCGCACGGACCTTCCGGTGCTCGATCCCGTCCAACCCGGTGACATCCGCCGCGACGCCCACGTCGACCACCCGCACCTCGGCCCCGCACGTCCGCGCAAGCACGTTGATCGCCGCGCCGCCACCGGAGAAGTTGGCGCACATCTGCGCCGTGACCTCGGACGGATTCGCGGACACGTTCCGCCCGGCGACCCCGTGATCCGCCGCGAAGACGAACACCACGGCGCCGTCCAGCGAGGGCGGCGGATCGCCCAGCACACAGCCCACCTGCAGCGCGAGTTCCTCCAGGCGGCCGAGGCTTCCCGGCGGCTTGGTCAGCGCGTCCAGGTGCGTCTGGACCGCAGCCGGATCCCCCGGTAGGGCGGCGGCCGCCACACGGCCGATCGCCTCTTCCAGCAGCGTGGCGGACGTGCTCACGAGTGGCTCAGCGCACCACCGCCGTCATCTGAATCTCTACCCCCAAACGACCCACCAGGGGCAGCCCCGCGACCGTCACCGGCGGCACTTCGCCCGGCATCACCTCGGCCAGCACCTCAAGCACGGCCGGCGCATCGCGCACGTCGGTCAGATAGACCCAGACGTCCTCCACTTCCCCGAATCCCAGTCCCGCGGCCTCGAGCGTTCCGCCAAGACTGGCCAGCGTGTTCCGCGCCTCGTCCCGTGCGTCCTCCCCTTGCGCGAGCATGCCGGCAAGCCAGACGCGTCCACCGGTCGCGATGGCCGGAGAAAGCGGCGACCGTCCCCGCCGCTGACCCTCGCGCAGCACGACCCGGCGCTCGTCCGACCGCTCCGCCACGCACTGTATCTCCACGAGGAACGCGGGATTCATGAGCCCGCCACGCACCGCCGCGCGCGCTGGCGGATCGTCGGCCGTGACGAACTCGCGGTACGCCTCGTTCATGTCGCCCCACAGGCGCACGTCGTCCAGGAAGACCTTGCAGCTCACGAGGTCGCCGTAGCCCATTCCTGCCTCCTCCAAAACCATGCCGATGTTCCCGAAGACGCGCCGTGTCTGGGCCTGGACGTCGCCTCCGACCGGCTGATAGGTCTCCGGATCGCGGCTCGTCGCGCCCGCGATGAAGAGCACATCGCCCGCGCGGATGCCCCACGAATACGGCAGCGCCGGCGACTGCAGCCCCGCCGGCGAGATGACCTCGGTCTCGTCCGGCGTGGCCACCGCCGAGATCTGCACGTGCGCGTCCCGGCCGGGGAGGTCCGCCTCGACAGTCGCACGCGTGGGCGGGTCTACCGGGAAGTAGCCGCGGTACACCCCGTTCATCGCCTGGAAGTGCCGGGTGTCCCTGAGGAACACGTTGACCGCGACGACGTCTTCGTAGCGGAGCCCGCGCGCCGCCAGCTGTTCTCCGAGCAGGTCCAGCGCGGCCGCCGTCTGTTCCTCGACGGTCGCAAGCGCTGCGCCAGCGCGTTCCGTGCCGGTGATGTTCGACAGGAACACGAGTTCGGGCGACTGGGCAGAGGCCGGCACCGCAAGCAGAAAGGCCGCGGCCGCAAGGAGTCCGTGAACAAAGCCGCCCGCGCACCGAGAGCGGCGAGGCGTCGGGCCGGCGAGGCGCGACGAAGGGCCAGTAGCAGCACTACGGGCCCGAGGAGCAACGCAGCGCGCGGCCCCGAAAGGCCAAAGTGAACGAACAGTAGCGTGACGGACGAGGATCATGACAATAGTCCTGCTGGATGCGGGCGCGGCCCCGGATGTGCGGGCGCGGTGCGGGCCTGGCTGCAGTGGCGGGACCAAATCGGCTTCCGACAGACCTCCGGTGGCCCCCTCGCTACAGCGCGCCACGATAGTCCGATCGTCACCATACAGCAACCCTGGGACGCTGCGGTTGTACGCGAATCCGCCGTCGCTTAGCATCAATGGGATGTCCCAAGCGCGCTCAGGAAAAGGGAATCACAGGATGAACGAAGGCCCGCCGCTGCCGGGACGCGGCAACGTATCGCGCCGCAGCTTCATCAAGAGCGTGATCGCGACGAGCGCCTCGGTGTCGGCGATGTCGTGGTTCTCGGCGCCAGCGCCAGCGCGGCCTCAGGGGGCTGCGCGAGGTTCGGTCGGCCGGCTGATCTCACTGGAGGTGAACGGGCGCACGCGCCGCGTCGATGTTCTCCCGCAGGAGACGCTCGCCATGACCCTGCGCTACAAGCTCGGGCTCACCGGCACCAAGCTGGGCTGCGACCGGGCCGAGTGCGGGGCCTGCACGGTCATGATCGACGGCGTGGCCCACTATTCCTGCTCGACGCTCACGCACCGGGTTCGCGGCCGCGAGATCACGACGGTCGAGGGACTGGAAGGACCCGGCGGCGAGTTGCACCCCGTTCAGCGCGCCTTCATCGACGAACTCGGCCCCCAGTGCGGATTCTGCACGCCGGGACAGGTGATGGCGGCCGCGGCGCTGCTCCGCGCCAACCCGGACCCCACGCGCGACGAGGCCCGCCGCGCGATGTCCGGCAACCTCTGCCGCTGCGGCGCCTACGGCCACTACCTTAACGGGGTGATGCGCGCGGCGCGCGGAGGGTCGACCGCCAGCAACGGGCCGGCCGGCGGCGCGTCCACGCCCGACCGCGCGACCGCCGCCCCGGAGGCCTCCCATGGCTGAGCTGATCGGGAAGGACTTCACGCCCCCCGACGTGATCGCCAAGGTCACCGGGCGCGCCAAATACGCCGAGGATTTCCGGGCCGACGGGATGCTGTTCTGCCGCCTCATCACGAGTCCCATGCCGCACGCGCGGGTGCGCGCCATCGACGCCTCGGAGGCGCTCGCGATGGAGGGCGTGGTCGCGATCCTCACCGCCGCCGACGTGCCCGAGATCCCCGCGCCGGGGAACCCCATCCTGACCAGTACGCCGCACTTCGTGGGCGAGCCGGTCGCCGCGCTGGCCGCGGTGGACGAGACCACCGCTCAGGATGCGATCAGGAAGGTCAAGCTGGACCTCGAGCCGCTCCCGTTCGTGGTCGACCCGCTCGAGAGCCTGCGTCCGGACGGCCCCAACGCCCGCGTGGACGGCAACACGGTGGTACGCCGGGAGGGCGTCTTCGAGATCAAGTGGACCGACGCCGACTTCGAGGCCGCGGCCGACGGCGAGCTGCCCATGGGAGAGGTCAACAACGAGTGGTCGTACGGCGACCTCGAGGCCGGCTTCCGGGACGCGGCGGTCGTGCTCGACGAGAGCTTCGTCACGGCGGGCACGTCGCACCACTCCATGGAGCCGCGCTCGGCGATGGCGTACTGGCAGAACGGGAAGTGTCACGTCTTCGGGTCGAGCCAGAGCCAGAGCGCGACGCTGGGCAGCCTTGCCCGCTACATCGGGATCGACCCGGACGACCTGGTCTTCGTGGCCGAGTTCTGCGGCGGCGGGTTCGGGTCCAAGGGGAGTGCGTACCCGGTCATGTCAATTCCGGCGCACATGGCGCGCAAGACGGGCCGGCCGGTCATGATGCGCATCAGCCGGGCGGAGGAGTACGCGATCGGGTCGGCCCGGGCGGGCTTCCAGGGACGGATCCGCATGGCGTTCAGGGAAGACGGCCGCATCACCGCGGTGGACCTCTTCATCGTGCAGGAAAACGGTCCCAACAGCGGGTTCGGCGACCTTGGCAGCGCGGCCGGCGCCGTCTCCATCGTCTATACCCCCCTGGCCATGCGTTTCCGCGGGATTCCGGTGCTCACCAACACCCCCGCGCGGGGGGCGCAGCGCGGTCCGGGCCAGAACCAGATCGCCTGCGCAGTGGAGCCGCTGCTGGACAAGGCGGCGGCCCGGCTCGGGGTTGACCGGGTCGCGATCCGGCGAATCAACGCGCCCGACAGCGATTCGCGCTACGGCGGCAACCAGGGCCCGGTCACAAGCGCGCACCTGCGCGAAGCGCTCGATCTGGGCGCCCGCAGGTTCGGATGGGACGAGCGGCTGGCTCGGAGCGGCGTGCGGCGCGGGTCGAAGGTGACCGGCGTCGCGGTCGGCCAGGCCTTCCATTCGGCGGGGATGAGCGGGCAGGACGGGCTCGTGCGGATCACGCCCGACGGCAAGCTGCACATCCACTGCGGGGTGGGGAACCTCGGCACGTACTCGTACGCCGCCGTCTCGCGCGCGGCGGCCGAGGTGCTGGGGTACGACTGGGAGAACTGCGTCATCGTGCGCGGGGATTCGTCGCGCCACCTGGCGTCGGCCAGCCCGCAGGTGGGGAGCAACACGACCTTCACGATGACGCGCGCCGCCTGGGTCGCGGCGGCCGACGCGGTCGGGAAGCTCAAGGCGATCGCGGCGATGGAACTGGGCGGCTCGCCCGGGGACTACGAAATCGGCGGCGAGGCGGTCTTCGCGCGCGCCAACCCGCCCAGCCGGATCAGCTACGCGCGGGCGGCCGAGCGGGCGATCCGCCTGGGCGGGCCCTTCAGCGGGCACGACGTGCCGGACGACCTGAACCCGGTCACCGCGGCTGCAGTCGCCAACCTGGCGGGGAGCGGCCTGATCGGCGTCGCACGCGACAACCTGCCCCGCGACGGCACCGTACCCGCGCTCGCGGCCGGATTCATCGAGATCGAGCTCGACGTCGAAACCGGCGCCTTCGAGATCGTCGACTACCTCGGCGTCGCCGACTGCGGCACCGTCGTGCACCCGCAGGGGCTCGCGGCCCAGGTCAGGGGCGGCGCAGTCATGGGCTTCGGCATGGCGGCGCTCGAGCGGCACGTCTACGACCGGCGCTACGGGGTGGCCGGAAACATCGGTTTCCACCAGGCCAAGCCGCCGTCCTACCTCGACGTGCCCTCCCACCTCGACTGGGCCGCCACGGACATCGCCGACCCCCAGAACCCGGTGGGCGCGAAGGGAGTGGGCGAGCCACTGATGGGATGTTCCGCGGCAGCGCTACTCTGCGCCATCTCCGACGCCCTTGGCGGCCACTATTTCAACCGCATCCCCGTGGTCCCGGACATGATCGTCAACGTGCTCGCCGAGCAGGCCCAGTCACACCGGCCGCTCGAGGTCAACACGCAGTGAGAAGGCCTTGGAGGCGGCCATGATGAACGACATGATGACCCACTTCGACCTGCTCCAGCCGGCCGACCTGGACAGCGCGCTCGACATGCTGAGCCGCCACGGGGCCGACGCGTGGCCGCTGGCCGGCGGTTACGACAGCTTCGACTGGTTCAAGAACCGCGGCAAGCAGCCGGCCGTGGTGATCGATCTCGAGGGGATCGCAGAACTCAGGGGTGTAAGGGAGTTGGAGGGCGGAGACGGCCCCGGCGGCGGCGATGGCATCGAGATCGGCGCGATGACCACGCTGGCCGCGTTGGAGGCTGACCCCCTCATCCGGTCACGGTACGCGCTCCTGGCCGACGCCTCGGCCGAGGTCGCGAGCCCCCAGATCCGCAACGCGGGCACCATCGGGGGCAACGTGTGCCAGGACACGCGCTGCTGGTACTACCGCTACGGCATGACCTGTTACCGGGCGGGCGGCAACACCTGCTACGCGGGCGCCCCCGGCGCGATGAACCGCGAGCACGCCATCTTCGGCGCCGACCGCTGCGTGGCCGTCACCCCGTCCGACGTCGCACCGGCGCTGGTGGCGCTCGACGCCAGGATGGTCGTGCGGAGCGCCCGCCGCGAGAAGGTCGTCCCGGCGGCGGAGTTCTTCATGCCGCCCGGCGTCGACATCACGCGCATGACCGTGCTGGGAGAGCGCGACCTCCTCACCGCGGTCCGCATCCCGGAGCGCTGGGCGGGCGCCGACTTCCACTTCGAGAAGGTGGCGGACCGGAAGACCTGGGACTTCGCGCTGGTGAGCGTAGCCGCGGCGGTGCGGGTGAGCGGCGGGGGGAACGGCCGCGGCGTCATCGAGGATGCCCGTATCGTCGCCGGGGCCGTGCAGTGCATCCCGCGCCGCCTGACCGCGGTCGAAGACCTGGTGCGGGGGCGTCCCCGCGACGAGGAAACGGCCGAGATGGCCGGTCAGCTGGCGGTCCGGGGCGCCGATCCCCTCGACTACAACCACTTCAAGATCCCGCTCCTCAGGAACCTGGTGAAGCGGGCGGTGCGGGGGGCATGACCCCTACCGCCTGAACCGCACCCACTTGGTGATCCGCCGCTGGGACACCTCGGCGCCATACACGTTGCCCTCGTCGTCGACCGCGACGCCTTCGGGGCCGCTGAACCCCATCACGTTGGCGCGGTCGTCGGGCAGGAAGTGGTGCACCCACCCCATGCGGGCGTCGCCGATGCGGATCCCCTTCTCCCACCCGGCGTTGCGCTGCCCGGTGAACTCGTTCGGCGCCGGGCTCGACTCCGAATCGGCCACGTAGATATTGTCGTCGGCGTCGATGTAGAGCCCGCTCGGGCGCCCGAACTGCGTCCAGATCGCGAGGAACTCGCCCTCCTGGTCGAAGATCTGGATGCGGTTGTTATAGCGGTCGCCCACGAAGATCCGCCCCTGCGAATCCATCGCGAGCGCGTGCGGATCGCGGAACTGCTTGGGCCCGTAGCCCAGCTCGCCCCAGGTCTCCATGTAGGTGCCGTCGGCGGCGTAGCGAACGATCCGGCCCCGGGTGCGGTCGTGTGAGTCGGCGACGTAGATCTGCCCGTTGGGCGCGACCAGCACGTCGGAGGGCTGGGTGAGGTGGGTGGGCGGGTCGCCGGCTTCCCCGGGGGTGCCGATCGTCATCAGCAGCTCTCCCTCGGGAGAGAACTTGAGCACCGTGTTGCCGGTGGTGGTCGCCATTGACCGCCACGCGTCGGTCACCCAGACGTTGCCCTCGTGGTCGATGTCGATCCCGTGCGGCCATGCGATCAGGCCGGCGCCGAAGCTGCGCAGCAGGTTCCCCTCCTTGTCGAAGAGCAGGATCGGATCGACATCCGAATCGACACAGGTGTTCCGGCCGCAGCGCTCCGCGACCCAGATGTTCCCGTCCGGCGCGATCTCGATGGCGCTGGTCGAGCCCCACTCGCGGCCCTCGGGCAGCTCGCCCCACCCGTAGATGGGGCGGTACGGATTGCTGGTGTCGTGCTGGGCATGGAGGGGGGCGGCGGCGGCCAGGGCCGCGGTGGCAAGGACTCCGAAAGCGATCCTGGTCCGGGTCATTCGTGTCTCCGGCAGATGTGAGTTGTGACAGGCACGGTAGGCAGCCGGAGTCCTGGCGACAAGCCTGGCTCCAGCGCCGGCTTTTCCACGCGGCCGCCAGCCTGGCGATCGAACGTGGCGGGCGGTCTGACGCCGGGAACAGGACCCGTATGCGGCGGTTGTGGCAGGGGTGGCGGCTTCGGTGTCGGGCTGACGGCCCTCAGAAGTCGTACCGCACCCTCGCCAACAGCATCCTGCCGATCTCCGGCGCACCTACGAACTCCTGGTGCAGGTTGTTGAGGACGTTGTTCGCCGTCAGCGAGACCTGCGTGTCGGGCTGGAAGGGGAGCCGGTATCCGATCAGGACATCCAGAATGCTGTATCCGTCCACATCACCCCTGTACACGCCGGAGTTCATCGGAAAGGCGGTGGTCATCCGCAGCCGTCCGCCGAAGGAGAAACCCGCAGCCCGGTCGTCAAAAGTGAACCCCACCGATCCCTTGTGATTGGGGGCATTGAGCGCGATGTCGTCCGAACTGGTGCACAGGCCGTCTTCGTTGAAATCGAAGCATTCGTCGCTCTGGAAGGAGTAGTTCGCGTTGATCCGCAGTCGGTCCGATGCGAGAATCTGCGCCGCAAGGTCCGCCCCCCAGAAATCCACTTCGCCGAAGTTCCGATACGTGACGATGAGGTCAGCGGACTCCGACTGATCCGGCACGACGGTGCCCAGCGGCGCTGAAGCAAGAAGCTCGGCGATTCCCAGAGCACTCTCCCGGGTAATGCGGCCGGCCCGGATAAGCGGGGTCAGGCGATGGACGATGAACGCCCCGGTGCTGGCGGGATCGAGGAACACGTTCGGCGTGATGATCTGCAGGGGGCCGATGAAGTTCTGCACCCGGCTGAAGTAGGCGTCCACGGACAGGAGCACCCTGTTCCTGATCAGGCCCTTGTAGCCGACCTCGTAGGTGTTGTTGATGGTCGGGGCGAGTTCGGTCGTGTTCTCCGCCGGCGAGCTGTCCAGCGGGAACCTCATGGAGGGATCGGTGGCCGACTGGTCCAGGAGGCGGAACACCGTGCCAAGCGCCGGATCTCCGGGGCGGGCCCCCGGGTTTTTCAGGAAATTGACCAGCGGCGCCGTCCGGGGATCGAGCGAAGGCAGCAGCTGGAGGAGCGCCTCCCAGAGCAACGCGGCGTTTGCCGGGACGGGGCCGGCAACAACGGGCGAGCGCATGCAGTAGGACATGACGCCGCCCTGGCACCGGGCCCCGAAGGTGAAGCCACCCGGGGGCGCGCCGAGCGCGCGGATGTTGTAGCTGATGCCTCCGCCCACGGGGATCTGCCCGGCAATGATGTCCAGAAAGAGATTGGTGGTGGTCGGAGTCGCGAAGGCCCGATTGTAGGTGAGGCGGAAGTTGTGGTTGTCGGCCGGGCGAAGCACGAGGGCGGCCCGAGGTGAGATGTTCACGTCGGAAAGGCGGTTGTGATCGTCCAGGCGGATGGCCGTGACGAGGTCCACCCGGTCGCCCAGAGACGTCTCCGAGTGCAGATAGGTGCCGGCTTCGGAGACGATGTCGTCGTCCTCGTTCCGCCCGAAGATCGTACCCCCGGTGCGCGGCTCGGTCCGCTGCCAATCGACGCCGTAGATGAAGCTCTGCCAGGGTCCGACGTCGAAGCTGTATTGAAACTGGGCCGCCATGGTACGCGACTGATCCACCACCGGGCTGCCGGTCCGCAGCAGGAATGTTCCCGTTTCAGCCGATCCCCCCGTTGCAGTGCTTCCGGAGTTCGTCTGGTTCAGGAACGCCTGGGCGAAGAGCCGACCCTTCGTCAGGCGGGTCTGGACGAAGTTGTAGCCCCAGTTTCTCACCTGGCTGGCACCGATCCGCGTCATTGAGATGCCGCCGCCGATCTTGCTGGTTCCGGTATTCAGGATGAACGCGCCGTCATCGCCGAAGCGCACGTCGAACCGGGCATCGGCACTGTACCTGGACGTTTCATATTCGCGAGAGACAATCTCGAACGGATCGTCATACTCCCAGTCGTTCCCTTGCTGGTACTGTCCCGAAATCTTGACGCCGAAGTTCTCGGAAGCAGCATGGGCGGAGCGGAACTGACCATGAAAAACCGAACGCTCACCTCCCGCCAGTGAAATGGTGGAGCCCTGCTTGTCGAGGGGCGACGAAGTGATGATATGCATCACGCCGTTCGATGCGTTCGGGCCGTAGAGCGCGGCTCCCGGGCCCAGTGAGACCTCGATTCGCTCGATGTCCAGATCTGTCGTCGGGAACAGGCTGTACGCATTGAACCGAAGTGAAGGAATGCGTGCATAGCGGTTGTCGATGATCGTCAGGAGCGCGCCGGAGGACACGTTGTTGAACCCGCGCGCCACAACCGCTGTCCGACTCAGTCCGGTCTGGGCCGCGTCGATCCCGGGCAGCGTGCGCACGTGTTCGGCTACGGTAACCGCCGCCGTTCGGGCCACGTCGCTGGACGAAACGGTGGAAATCGACGCCGGCGCGTCGAGCGCCTTCTCCTGACGGCGCGACGCCGTGACGACGAGGGGATTGAGGAGCAGTGCCTGCGAGCGCAGCGCCACGGAAACTTCCGCAGTGCCGCCGGCGACCACCTCGACGCCATCGACCCGCGTGGTTTCGTATCCGATCAGCGTGACCACGAGTGTGTGTAACCCGGGAGCCACGCCAAGCCTGAAACGCCCTGCCTGGTTGGTCGCGATCGGCCCCGCCGCCCCAAGCGCCTCGACCGCCGCATCGGAAAGGGCCTCTCCTGTTTCGGCGTCCGTGATCTGGCCCGTGATCGTCCCCTGTTGGGCCTGTGCGCCTGCCGGAATAGCACTCGCTGCAGCGAACGCAAACGCGGAAATGACAAGAACGAGACCTTCGAGCCGTGATGGGGTTGTCATACCAGGAAGGTAAGGGCCGACGCCGCTGACGGCGAACCCCGTGCGCGATGCTGGCGGCAGACGGGTGGAGCGAAGTTTGTGGTTATTCACGCAAGCGGTTAGGATGGCTGTCCGACCCCTTCACGGCGCAATGGTTGAGAGATGCCAAGCGATTCTGCTGACGGAAATGTTCGATCGAAGTGGCGTGGGTACGCACAACTACTCCTCATCGCCGTTCTGGTCGTAGTTGCCCTGCGCCTGGCCCGGGCGCCTGCCCGAGTCGAAGTCGAAGTGGGTTCCAGAGCCGCGGTCGAATCCGGGACGCCCACGGTCAGCACATTCGACCCGGTCGTGACCGAGGAGTCGATGACCGTGGAACTGACCGGCACGGTCACACTCGCGGACCGCGTCTCGGTGATGGCCGAAGTGGGAGGCCGCGTGACCTGGGTGTCTCCGGAGTTCACCAACGGCGGAAGGCTCGCGGCGGACGAGCCCTTCGTGAGGATTGATACGGCCAGGTACTCGCTCGAGGTACAAGCCGCGCAAAACGCGGTTGCGGAGGCCGAGGCACGACTGTCGACACAGCCCGGGCCCGTATCCGCAGCCGCGCTCGAGAGCGCTCGAACCGCGCTGCGCCTGGCCGAGCTCGCGCTCAGCCGCACGGAAATCTCCTTGCCCTACGAGGCTCGCGTGATCAGCGCGGATGTGAGCGTGGGTGAGCTGGTCGGCCCGCCGGAGCTTGTCGGCACCCAAGCGATTCTGGGCATCGTCTACAGCACCGAAGCACTAGAGGTCAATGCACCGATCGAAGTGGCCGACCTGGCCTATCTGGCCCCGGCAGTCGGCCGCTCCGCCCGGGTATCTACGGTGTCGGGCGTTCATGCCGCGAGGATTGTCCGTGTCTCATCCGTGCTTGCGCCGAGGACGCGTCTGTCGACGATCTTCCTGCGGTTCCCGGCCGCTCGGCGCGCCAGCTCGCTGCCTCTGCCGAACACCTTCGCCGAAGTTGAGATCGAGGGCCCCCCACACCGAAACGTCTATCTGCTGCCGGAATCGGTTCTGCAGCAGGACGACGCCGTGTGGGTCGTCGAAAACGGCGCCCTGCGCCGGGTTGTCCCCAACGCGATCGGGTGGACCAGCGAGGGTCTGGTGGTCGAGGCATTTGACGCGGCCGACGGCATCGTCATCGGCGCCCTGCCTGGAGCACGGGAAGGACTGGCGGTCGAGTTGGCGGGCGCAGGGTCTTAGCAGCCCGTGGACAAAATCCCCCCGGCATTCGAGCGGCGATGCATCCTGGCCGGACGCTCGGCCTCACCTCGACGTTCTGTAAATCAAAGTTTACACTTTGTCATGTATGCTTTACATTTGGGGTTGTCGGGGCCGCGCTCTGCGTTGCTCCTCGGCCCAGTAGCGCTACTACTGGCCCTTCGTCGCGCCCTGCCGGCCCGGCGCCTCGCCGCTCTCGGTGCTCGGGCGGCTTTATCCACGGACTGCTAGGGCCGCACACCTGTCGAGGACAAGAGGAACCCGATAGTCACTGTGAAGAACGGGCTGATCGCATACTTCGCCGGGAATCCGGTCGCCGCGAACCTCCTTATGGTGTTCTTCATCGTCGGCGGCCTGATCGCGGGCTCCAACCTCCCTGTCCAGAACTTTCCGGAGATCGACCTCCGCAGCGTCACCGTCTCTGTAAGATCGCCCGGTTCCTCGCCCAGGGAGGTTCGGGAGGACATCGTGCGGCGGCTCGAGGAAAATGTCGTCGGTCTGCCGGGGGTCGAGCGTGTCGTTGCAACGGCCTATGAAGGGCTCGCCCTGGTCACGGTCGAACTGGCCACCTTTGCGGACGCCCCCGCCGTCCTGGACGACGTCCAGAATGCAGTGGACCGCATCGAGAATTTTCCGCCGGTTTCCGCGGAACAGCCCGAGATCGAATACAGTCGGGTAGAGCTCGAGGTGCTGACGCTCTCCGTCTCGTCCGCATCGGCCACCGAGAACGAATTGCGGCTGGCCGCCCAGGCGTTGCGGGAAGGGCTGCTCGAGCTGCCGTCCGTTTCCCAGGTGACGCTCCTCGGCACGCGGGATCGCGAGATTTCAATCGAGCTGAGCGAGGTGGAGCTGCGCCGCAACGGACTCTCCATCAACCAGATCACGGATGCGATTCGGCGCGCCTCCCTGAATTTGACCTTCGGCGAACTGCGTACGGACGCCGGAGGCCTCGTGCTGCACACCGTCTCAAAGCGGCAGTTCGGCGAGGAGTTCGAGGACATTCCGGTAATCACGCGGCTCGACGGCTCGATTCTCACGGTGGGCGAGGTTGCGGAGATTCGTGACGGGTTCGTGGATGAAGACATCGTCACCCGGGTTGATGGAGACCCCGCCATACTGGTTCGCGTCGACGCGACCGGGCAGCAGTCGATCATGACCATGGGCGAGGACATCAGAAGCTGGCTTGCGAGCTACCAACCTCCTCCGAACGTCGAGATCGGCATCTGGAGCGACCGGGCGGGCGATGCCGTCGACACGATATCGTCGATCGTCGGAAACGCAGTGGTGGGCACGATACTGGTCCTGCTGTGCCTTGTCGTGTTCTTTGACCTTCGAGTGGCCACCTGGGTCACCCTGGGCATTCCCCTGTCCTTTGTGGGTTCCCTGATCTTCTTCGGAATGAGTGGCCTCACGCTCAATCTGGGAACGATCTTCGCCTTCTTCCTCATGGTGGGCATCGTCGTGGACGACGCGGTGGTCGTCGGCGACAGCATCGCGGCCGAACGAGAGGGCGGGAAGGAACCACTCGAGGCCGCGGTGTCGGGCGCACGCGCCATGGTGGGGCCCATCACGATCGGCGCGGTAACCACAATGCTCGCCTTCATCCCGCTTCTCTTCATCACCCCCCCTCGACTCCAGATCGTCAACGTGTTTCCGTATGTGGCGTTCTTTGTCCTGACGGTCTCGCTGATCGAGGCATTCTTCATATTGCCGGCCCACCTGTCCCATCCGGGGCGCTGGAGCCGGCCGCCGCTGTCAGACCTTCAGCATCGGGCACACGTTCGCTTGCAGTCGCTTCGCGACATGGTCGTAGTGCCCGCGGTCTCCTAGTCCATTCGCCACCTCTGGTTTGCGCCCGTCCTGGGAACCCTGCTCGTCTTGTTCGCACTCGTGCTGCTCCGAGCCGACGTCGTGCGCATCGTCTACTTCGACGAAGTGCTGAATGCCTCCGAGAACATTCAGGCCGATCTCACGCTGCCCGTGGGCACGCCGTTCGAAGTGACGCTCGCCGCGGCGGAGCGATTCTCCGACGCGGCACTGGCGGTGAATGATCAGAGCGAAGGAACGTCGGTCGAGGCGGTCAGCATCATGGCCGGCAACGTCCTCTCGCGGCGAACAGCCGAACCTGGTCCCAACAGAAGCCACCTGGCATCCGTAGTGGTCCATCTGAATGAGCGGCCGATCCGGCGCACGTCGGTACTGGGGGTCACGCGTCAATGGCGTGAGAACATCGGTGATGTGTCGTACCTGCAAAGCGTGGCCTACTACACGCAGCGCACGCAGTCCGAGTCCGGCGTGGCCTACGCCCTGAAGCACGACGACCTGGACAGCCTGCGAGCCGCCACGAACGAGCTGACCGCATCGATGGCGTCCATGTCGGGGATGTACGGAATCTCCGACAATCTGGTGCTGGGCAAGCGCCAATTCGAAATCGAACTGACTCCTGCGGGAACAGCAGCGGGATTGACGCCCGCGGGGATAGGGGTACAGCTCCGTGCCAGTTTCCACGGAGCGGAGGTCCAGCGCATTCAGCGCGGCCACGATGAGATCAGGGTGATGGTGAGATACCCCAGGGAACGGCGCCAGAGCATGCGCGAGCTTGAGAGCGAACGGATCCATCGGCCCGGCACCGGGGAGAATCGCGCCAGCCCGGCCCCCCCGGCATCCGGAGGAGAGGTCCCTCTCTCAACGGTGGCCGATCTGAGCGAGCGGCGCGAACTGGCGGCACTGGTCAGCATCGACGGCCAGCAAACCGCCCTCGTGAGCGCCGAAGCCGACCCTGCACTGCTGACGCCCCTTCAGGCCAGGCGCGAAATAAACGAGAGCTTTGTTCCGGAGCTGCTCGAGAGATATCGGAATCTTCGAATCGAACCCCACGGCAGCGCCCGCACGGAGGGTAACCTGCTTGGGACCCTGGCCGTGCTGATTCCCCTGCTGCTCATCGCGATGTATGTGCTGATCGCTGCCTTCCTCCGCAGCTACTGGAAACCCGTGATCGCCGTAGTCGGTATTCCGATCGCGTTTTCGGGAGCGGTCGTGAGTCACTGGATCCTGGGATGGGACTTCAGTGCCATGTCGCTGTTTGGGGTGATCGGAGTCGCGGGCGTCATCGTAAACGACGCGCTCGTGCTGATGGATCGCTACAACGTGCTGCGTCGAGAGAGCAGTATGATCCCGGCGATCGCCGCCGCATCCGCCGCAACCCGCCATCGTTTCCGGGCCGTGTTTCTGACCAGCCTGACGACGATCCTGGCGCTCGCACCACTGCTCTACGTGCGGAGCGAGGAACTGATGATTCTCGTGCCATTCGTTGTGAGCATGCTCGGCGGATTGGTATTCTCCGGCTTTTCATACTCTACCTGCTGCCGTCGCTGGTCATGATTGCAGAGGCCAGGGCGGAATAGGCGACCCGTTCGGCGCGGCCCCCCATACTCGTGCAATTCACATGGGCTCTCAGCGCCGGATCGTATCTCCGGGCAGCGCGGGCGCATGGACCGGGTCGCGCCTCACACGGGTCGCCTGTTCGAACGCATATCCCAGCGCAAGCAGACGGGCCTCGCTGAACTCGCGCCCCAGGAACGAGATGCCGACCGGGAGGCGGCCGCCCGTGTAACCGGCAGGCACGATCAGGTCGGGGAGGCCGCTCAGGTTGGCCAGGTTGGTGGCGGACGGCGCCGGATTGGGGGCCGACGAGCCGCGGTAGACGCCTGCGGGACCGGGCCGCGTGGGCGAGGTGGGGTAGACGATCGCGTCCAGGTCGTTGTCGTCCAGCACACCGACCAGAAGGGCGCGCACCAGCGGTAGACCGTGGTCGCGCATCGCCGCGTACTCGGAGTCGTCGAGGGAGCCGCCGTCCAGTTCCTGCTCGAAGAAGCTCCAGCGGGTGGGGTTGGGCCTGCCGCCGTCGGGAAGCGGAGCGAGAATCTTCTTTGCACGCTCGACCATCTCCTCCACGGTGCGCGGATAGCCCGGCGACAGCGTGGCCAGGTAGGCCTCCATCTGCGCCGGGAACTCGCGGAAGCGGATGGTCTGGTAGAACTCGGCCTTCGCGTCGAGAAGCCACGGCGGATAGCGCACGTCGACCACCGTCGCGCCGGCCTCGCGCATGGCGTCGAGCGCGGCCTCGATGATCCAGTCGACCTCGGTGTCGTAGCCGAGGAAGTCGCGCGCGATGCCGATCCGGGCACCGGCGAGGGCACCGTCGTCGAGGGCCCGGGCGTAGTCGGTCTGGTAGCGCCCGGTACTGGTGGCGGTTGCCGGGTCGGCGGGATCGACGCCCACCATCACACTGAGCATGGCGGCCAGATCGTACACGTGCCGCGCCATCGGGCCGGCGGTGTCGAAGGAGAGCGCGAGGGGCACGATCCCGTCCCGGCTCAGCAGCCCCAGCGTGGGCTTGAGCCCCGCGACGCCGTTCGAGGTGGACGGGCCCCGAACCGAGCCGCCGGTGTCGGTGCCGATGCCGAGCTGCGCGTACACGGCCGCAATGGCCACCCCGGTCCCCCCGGAAGACCCCGACGGCGTGCGGTCGAGGTTGTGCGGGTTGCGCATCGGGCCATCGATCGAACTCATCTGCACGCCCGAAGCGAGCTCGCTCATGTTCGCCTTGCCGAGTATGATCGCACCCGCTTCGCGCAGCTTCCGCACGATGAAGGCGTCGTCGGGCGGGACCGAACCACGGAGCAGGATCGAGCCTGCGGTCGTCGGCATGTCGTGCGTGTCGACGTTGTCCTTGAGGATGATCGGAATTCCGTGCAGGGCCGAGCGCGGCCCGCTGCTCTGGCGCTCGGCGTCGAGGGCGCGCGCGGTTTCCAGTGCATTGGGATTGAGGGCGAGCATCGCGTTGAGGCGCGGCCCCTGATCGTCGTAGGCCCCCATGCGCGCCAGGAAGAGAGAGACCAGCTGCTCGGAGCTGAGCGATCCCGATGCGAAGGCGGCGTTGAGGTCGGCGACCGTGGCCTCGGACAGCGGGATCGACTGGGCGAACACGGCCGCGCCGGTACCCGGTGCCGCCGGGGCTGCCAGGCCGATCATTGCGGCGGCCGTGCACACGACGAGAAGCCGCGGAAGGCCGGGGGTCACTGCGCGAACATTCGTGAGGTACGGCAAGTTGCGTCTCCCTGGTCGTCTATCGTATCCGGTCGAAAAAAACCGCGCCCGCGAGTCTCCGGAACATCCCCCAGGTCACCAGTCCGGCGTCCAGAGCCCTGGCCACGGGCAGGTGGTCGTAGCCCCAGCGGGCGGCGTGCTTCCACCTCGGCCTGGTGAAGGCCCTGCGTATGACCTGGCCCGGGTGCGGCCCGCCACTCTCCAGATAGTCCGCGATGGCGTCGCCGGCGAGCCTCCCGAACCGGTAGGCGTTGTGAATGCCGCCGGCGGTCAGCGGGGACACCATGCCCGCCGAATCTCCGACGAGGACCACGTCTTCCCCATGGAACTTCCGCAACAGTCCACCGATCGGGATCACTCCGCCCCGCTTTTCCAGCACACGCTTCCGCGACAACCCGAACAGGGGGTCGATTCTGCGGACGAATCCCGGCATGTCGACGCGCCGGTCGCGATGAACGGCAAGGCCGACCTGGGTCGCGGCCACCCCGGGCACCACCCACCCGATGTACCCGGGGGCATATTTCGAATCGATGAAGCAGTGCAGGCAGTCCCCCACGCTGGTCAATGGCTCGAATTCCCATTCCACTCCCTTGAGCAGCCGCCGGTTGCAGTCGAGCCCGAAGCTCTCGGCCACCCGCGAGCGGGCCCCATCGGCTCCAACCAGAAAACGGCAGGCAACTCCCGAGTCGTTGAGGAACAGCGGGTTCTCCGGCGGCCCGTTCTCCGGCGGCCCGTTCCCCGGCGGCCCGTTCCCCGGCGGCCCGTTCTCCGGCGGCCCGTTCTCCGGCGGCCCGTTCCCCGGCGGCCCGTTCCCCGGCGGCGCCACGCCCCGGAACCTCTCCCCGAAGCGCACCTCCGCTCCGGAGCGCCGAGTCTCTTCGACCAGGTGACGCATCAACCGCGCCGTGTCCGTCGCCATGAAGAAGTAGCGGTCGCCGTTGAGTTCGACGAAGCGGTGGCTGGGCGTGTAGACCCTGACACGGTTGATCCGGCGCACCAGGGCGCTGGGCGCGGCCCACTCCTCCCACGCCTCCCGGACCAGGATTCCCGTGGTGTGGATCCGCTCGCCCGGCTCCGCCTTCCGCTCCAGGACTACCACGGAAAGGCCGCGCTGCGCCGCCCGGCGCGCGCACGCGAGCCCCGCGAACCCGGCACCGATGACGGCGATGTCGTAGTTTGCGGTCATATGACGATCTGCCAGGCTCGCCGAACCCTCTTTGTCAGGACTGCCAGCATGACCACGCTCCAAGCTCTTCGCGTCTCCCCACGCCTGCTTCCCGTCACGATACCGCTCCTCTTCGCGTCCGCGCTGACTGCGCAGAACCCGAATAGCGAGCCGGGCGAGCGCCTCGATCCCGAGACCGGCTACATCCTGCCACCCGGCCCTGTCGCCGACCTGTTCGCCACGGACCCCAACTTCGCCACTCTGAATCATATCAGCCCGGACGGCGACCACTTCGTGATCCCGCTCTCGACCGAGCTCTCCACCCTGGAGGAGGTCGGAGAGGAGACGCTCCGTTTGGGGATGCTCGAGATCCGGGCCCGCACCGACCGGCCGTGGCACCTGGACATCTACGGCCTGTACGGCCTCCGCTTCTACTCGCTCTCGACGCGCTCGTTCACAGATGTCGATCTTCCCGACGGCGTCTACATCAGTGACCTCATGTGGTCGCCGGACGGGTCGCAGCTCGCCTTCCTGGCGCACCTCGACGACGCCACGCAGGTCTGGATCGCTTCCCCCGGGGACGGCTCTGTTCGCCCCGCCGCCGACACCCACGTCATTACGACGATCGGCACCTCCTCACGCGGCCAGGGGACCGACCCCTCGCGCATGCTGCAGTGGACGCCCTCGGGCTCGCTGATCACCCTGGCCGCGCCGGCGGACCGCGGGCCCCCTCCCCCGCCACCTGCCCTCCCGTCCGGCCCGGCCATCCGGCACACCCGCGCAGAGGCCACACCCAACCGCACCATGCCCTTCCTGCTGCAGGACAACCACGAGGCGGACCTGTTCGAGCACTACACGCGCAGCCAGGTCGTGGAGCTGGTCCCGGGACAGCCGGCCCGTCCGATCGGCGAGGTGGGGATGTACGAGACCATCTCGCTGAGCCCGGATGGACGCCACCTCATCGCCACGCGCATCGACCGCCCCTTCACATTCATCAACAGCTACACGGGCTTCCCGCGCGTGACCGAGGTACTGGACATCGCGACGGGCGAGGTGCTGGCCACCCTGGAAGAGCGCGAGTTGCGTGAAGGCCGGGGCGGAGGGCCGCAGGATGTCCCGCGTGACTGGCGCTGGCGTCCCGACGGCGGCGGAATCGCCTACCTCCACCGCGTCGCCGCCGGCGATGACGAGGCCGAGAGTGCGGACGGGCCCCGCGGGGACCGCATCATGCTCCTGTCCCCACCCTTCGGAGACGGGGACGCGATCGAAGTCGCACGCAGCGAGCACCGCATCACCTCGGTCTCCTACTCGCGCAACGGGCGTCATGCGTTCGCGTCGGTGACGCAGGACAGCGACAACGCCATCGTCCACTTCGCACTCGACCCGGCCGCCACCCCGGCCGAGGGCCGCACGCTGGTGCCGTTCCATGACCCGGGCGACGCGCCGGCGCTTCCCGGCGAGCTGCTGACCGCCCGCACCGGCAACGGGATCGAGCATGCCTGGATGTCATCGGACGGCCAGAGCGCGTATCTGCGCGGCGACGGCTGGAAGGAGGACTTCCGGCCGCAGCCCTTCGTAGACCGTCTTTCGCTGGCCGACGGCACGACGGAGCGCCTCTTCGAGGGCTCGCGCGACACCTTCGACCAGCCGCTGGTGCCGCTCGACCCCGATCTGGAGCGCATGATCGTCAGCCGCGAGGGAAAGAACACGTTCCCGGACAGCCACCTGTGGACGCGGGGCGCGACCGGTGGGGGCGCGGGCGGCACAACCGCCGGCGGCGCCATGGAAAACCTGACCCGCAACGTTGACCCGTTCCCGCAGCTCACCGCCGCTCGCCGCATCGACTTCGCGTTCACCCGCCGCGACGGCCTCGAGGTTCAGGGACGCGTTTCGCTGCCGGTCGACTATGTGGAGGGGACGAAGGTGCCCGCCATCTTCTGGACCTATCCGCGCGAATACCGCAGCGAGAACGACTTCGCCAACGCCACCATCCGCGCCCGCAACCACAACGCGCACACCCGGCTCACCTGGCTCCGCTGGTCGGACATCTGGCTCACCCGGGGGTACGCGCTGATATACCCCGACATCCCGATCGTAGGGCAGAACTACAACGACTACTATATCTCGAACATGGTCGACGGGATGTACGCGGCAATTCGCGCCGTCGACGGCCTGGGCGTGATCGACATGGACCGGATCGGGCACGGAGGACACAGCTACGGCGCCTTTGCCACCGCCAACTTCCTCGCGCACACCCCGTTCTTCAAGGCCGGAATCGCCGGCAACGGCGCCTACAACCGGTCGCTTACGCCGATGGGATTCCAGGCCGAACCGCGCGACATCTGGGAGGCGCCGCACATCTACATGGAGATGTCGCCGTTCTTCAAGGCCGACCAGATCAACACTCCGCTACTGCTCTACCACGGCGCCGACGACAACAACTCGGGCACGTACCCCATCCAGTCGCAGCGGTTGATCCAGGCGCTGACCGGGCTCGGCAAGACGGCGGTGCTGTACGAGTACCCCTTCGAGTCGCACACACCCCGCGCGATCGAGAGCAACCTCGACATGTGGGCCCGCTGGATAGAGTGGTTCGACCGGTTCGTGAAGGGGTCGGACGACGAGGCGGCTACCGTTTCGGGAATGTAGCCGAGTCGGAAAGCGCTAAATCCTCAGCAGCCGCAGCTGATCGCGGCGCCGACCTGCGCGGTCTTCCCAGCCGTGGCGTAACCGTCGCGCTTCCACCAATCCAGACCACCCATGAGTTCGCGCACCTGAAAGCCAAGCGTGAGGAGCTTCAGCGCGGTCTTTGTCGACGCGTTGCAGCCGATGCCGTCGCAGTAGCGCCTCTACGGAGAGAAGAATCACGGCAGGAAATCGTCTAACTACTTACAGGACAGCACGATCTGCGCTTCCTGCTTTTTCTCTGGACTTTGCTGGACCGTGCCGCTGAAGCGGGAAAACCGCCCCAATTCCCGGGAAGTTGCGGGAGTCGAAAACCGTCCCGGAACCATCCCACCTTAGTACCGAACGCATGTCCGTGCCTAAGCGGAGGCGTTCCCCCCGGTCACCCGGTCACGGAGCAGTGACGAGGGCTGGAAGACCGGCGCGGGGCGGGCGGGAACCTCGACCGGTTCCCCCGTCCTGGGGTTGCGGGCGGTGCGGCGCTTTCGGCGTCGCACCTTGAAGGTCCCGAATCCCCGGATCTCTATGCCCTCTCCCCGCTCAAGCGCGTCCTTCACGGCGTCGAGGAAAGCGTCGACGACGAGCCCGCAGTCCTTCTTGGTGACCCTTGGGCCGACCGCATCGGCGGCCCGTTCGACGAGATCGGCTTTGGTCATGTCGGTTCTCCACGTCCGAGATGTGGAAGAGTCTTGTCATTGCCCACCAACAACTTGCGGTTCCGCACCACCCTTTCGTCAAGTTCGCGTCCGGTTCCGGTCGGGACCGTGCCGCTTCACGCCGCTCGCGGCGTTCGCCGGTTGTCGTCCGGCGGGCGACAGCCTTAGACTTGGATGATGATCGCATCGTTCCGCCACCGGGGGCTGAAGGCGTTCTACGAGGGCAGGACGGAGCGCAGAGTCGCGCCCGAGCACGCGGGCAAGCTGCGGGACATCCTCGCGGCGCTGGACCACAGTTCGGGACCGGAAGGCATGGACCTGCCGGGATTCCGGCTGCACGCGCTCAAGGGACGGCTCAAGGGGCATTACGCGGTTTCGGTGTCCGGCAACTGGCGCGTGACGTTCCGGTTCGAGGACGGCGCGGCGGTCGATGTGGACTACGTGGACTACCACTGAGGAGAGGGAAGATCATGGCCATGCACGACCCGCCGCATCCGGGCGGCATCGTGAGGCGGCAGTGCCTCGAACCGCTGGGGCTGACGGTGACCCGTGCCGCCGAGGGGCTGGGCGTCACGCGGCAGGCGCTGTCGGAGTTGTTGAACGGGCATACCGGGATCTCGGTTGATATGGCGATCCGGCTGTCGAAGGCGTTCGGTTCGACGCCGGAGACGTGGCTGGGGATGCAGATGGCCTACGATCTCTGGCAGGCGCGGGGCCGCGCGGGCGAGATCGCGGTCGAGCGCTTCGCCGTGGCCTGACGACCACAACCAACCGGCAAGAGCCCCATGCCACTGACGCCCGAACAGCGCGCCCGCGAGGAGATCGACGGGCAGCTTGAGGCCTGCGGGTGGACGGTTCAGGACTTCTCGTCCATGGACATCCACGCCGGGCGCGGCGTGGCCGTTCGGGAGTATCCACTGAAGTGGAGGGTCGGCGCGGAGATCAAGTCCGGTTCCGCCGACTACCTGCTCTACGCCGACGGTCGCGCCATCGGCGTCGCCGAGGCCAAGCCCGCGGGACACACCTTGGAAGGCGTGTTGCCCCAGTCCGAGAAGTACACGGAGGGACTGGACAAGTGGGTCCCGGCTTGGAGCCGCCCGCTTCCGTTCGCCTACGAGTCCACCGGCAAGGTCACGCAGTTCACGAACGGACTCGACCCGGAACCGCGCAGCCGGGACATCTTCACGTTCCACCGCCCGGAGGAGCTTCTCCGGCTCCAAGGCTTGGGAGAAGCGCAGCTGCGCGCCCAACTCCGCCGAATGCCCGCCCTGCCCAAGGGCCGCCTGTGGGACGTGCAGCACGACGCGATCCGAGAGCTTGAGCGGTCGCTGGCCCACGGCCGTCCGCGCGCCCTCATCCAGATGGCGACGGGCAGCGGAAAGACGTTCACGGCGGTTACGGCCTGCCACCGGCTCATCAAGCACGCCGGGGCCGAGCGCATCCTGTTCCTCGTGGACCGCAACAACCTCGGCAAGCAGACCTTGAGAGAGTTCCAAGAGTTCCGGGATCCCGGCTCCGCGTACACGTTCTCCGACGAGTTTCCGGTCCAGCGCTTGAGCGGCAACAGGATCAAGGCGTCCAGCAAGGTGGTCATCACGACCATCCAGCGCCTCTACTCGATGCTGAAGGGCGATCCCGAGTACGACTCGGCCAACGAGGACGAGTCGCTGTTCGAGTCCGGCGGCCCGCTTGGCGGCGAGCCCGTCCCGGTCGAGTACACGCCGGGTCTGCCACCTGAGCACTTCGACTTCATCGTGATCGACGAGTGCCACCGCTCGATCTACAACGTCTGGCGGCAGGTGATCGAGTACTTCGACGCCTTCCTGATCGGGCTGACCGCGACCCCGAGCCCGCAGACCGTCGGGTTCTTCCGCAACAACGTCGTGCAGGACTACTCGCACATGAAGGCCGTGGCGGACGGGATCAACGTCGGCTACGACATCTACCGCATCAAGACCAAGATCACCGAAGAGGGCGGAGCGGTGCTGTCGGAGGCCGGGACGTACGTGCCCAAGCGCGACCGGCGCACCCGCGAGACGACGCACGCGGAGCTTGAGGCCGACCTCACCTACACGGCGAACCAACTCGACCGCGACGTGGTCGCGCCGGACCAGATCCGGCTCGTCGCGCGCACCTTCCGCGACCATCTGTTCACGAAGATCTTCCCCGGCCGCACGGAGGTTCCGAAGACGCTCGTGTTCGCGAAGACCGACAGCCACGCCGACGACATCGTGAAGGTCCTCAAGGAGGAGTTCGGCAAGGGCAACGAGTTCTGCCGGAAGATCACATCGAAGACGACCGGTGCCTCGCCGGAGGACCTGCTGAGCAGCTTCCGCAACTCCTACAACCCGCGCATCGCCGTCACGGTGGACATGATCGCGACCGGCACCGACGTGAAGCCGCTCGAATGCCTGCTGTTCATGCGCAACGTGAACTCGGCGGGCTACTTCGAGCAGATGAAGGGCCGCGGCGTGCGCGTCATCGAGCCGGGCGACCTGCGGAAGGTCACCCCGGACGCGGAGCACAAGACGCATTTCGTGATCGTCGATGCGGTCGGCGTGTGCGAGCGCGACAAGACGGTGTCGCCGCCGCTGGAGCGCCAGCCGTCGGTCAGCATGAAAAGGCTGCTTCAGATGGCGGCGATGGGGATGGCGCACGCGGACCTCGTATCGAGCCTGGCCTCGCGGTTGGCCCGGCTCGGGCGGCGGGTGGACGAGAGCCAGGCGGCGCGGATCGCGAAGGAGGCGGGCGGGGCGAGCCTCGCGGCGCTCACGGGCGCGCTGCTGACCAGCATCGACGCTCAGGGCACGCGCATGGCCGCCGTCGAGCGGTTCGGTCTCGCCGAGGACGACGAACCGACCCCGGAGCAACTGGACACCGTAGAGCGCGAGCGCATGGCCGAGGCGCTCAAGCCGTTCACCAAACCGGGGCTGAGGAAGGCGATCATCGAGATCGCCCAAAGCCTCTACCAGATCATCGACGAGTCGGCCATCGACGTGCTCCTCGACTTCGGCCACAGCGAGGCGGCCGTCGAGAGCGCCCGGTCCAAGCTGGACGACTTCAAGCGGTTCATCGAGGAGAACAAGGATGAGATCGAGGCGCTTCGAATCCTGTACAACCGCCCGTATCGGGCGGGGCTCCGGTACCGGCACGTCAAGGAGCTCAGGGACGCGCTGAGGAGCCCGCCGGTCGGGATCCACGACCCCGAGAACGGGTTGTGGCGGCTCTACGAGGCGCTGGAGCCGGACAAGGTGGAAGGCAGGGGCGGAAGCGCGCTTGTGGACCTTGTGGCCATCGTGAGGCACGCGATCGAGCCCGGCGGGACGCTCGTCCCGGTCGCCGAGCAGGTGGAAGCCCGCTACCGAGAGTGGCTCGCGGAGAAGGAGCACGTCGGACAGACCTTCACGCCCCGCCAGCGGCAATGGCTGGACGCGATCAAGGACCACATCGCGAGCAGCCTGCGGATCGGCCCGGACGACTTCGAGGACGTGCCGTTCAACCAGTGGGGTGGGCTCGGCGGCGTGTACCGGGCGTTCGGCGACGACCTGAACCCGCTGCTGGCCGAACTCAATGAGAGGTTGGCCGCGTGAGCGCGTTGCCATCGGGATGGGTGGAAGTGGAGTTGGGGGAATTGTTTCGCGGCAATCGCAGATCATCCGTGGTGCCCGCCAAAGAGTCAGACCGGCGATTCGAGTTGTACAGCGTGCCATCCTTCGAGACCGGGGCACCTGAGCGGTTGTACGGCTCTGAGATCGGTTCGTCCAAGCAGGAAGTCGCAGCCGGTTCAGTGCTTCTGTGCCGGATCAATCCTCGTATCAATCGTGTCTGGGTGGTCGGAGAGGCGGGAAGCGATCCGCAAATCGCTTCCACCGAATGGGTCTCTCTTCCGCGTGTCGCCGGCATTACGCCGCGCTTCGCCATGCAAGCACTTCGGACGCCCCAGGTTCGGTGACACCTGACCTCCAGCGTCTCGGGCGTTGGGGGATCGCTCATGAGGGTCCGCATGGACGCCTTGTGGCGCACCAAGATCCCCCTCGCACCCCTTCCCGAGCAGCACCGCATCGTCGCCAAGATCGAGTCGCTGTTCGCGAGATTGGACGAGGGCATCTCCGCGCTGAAGCGCGCCGAGGCGAATCTGGAGCGCTACCGCGCGTCCGTCCTGAAGGCGGCGGTCGAGGGCAGGCTGACCGAGCGTTGGAGGAGGGAGAACCCGCCCGAGGAGACCGGCGAAGACTTGCTTCGGCGCATCCTGGCCGAACGGCGGAAGCGCTGGGAGGCCGAACAACTCGCCAAGTTCGAGGCGAAGGGCAGGAAGCCGCCGAAGAACTGGAGGGCGAAGTACAAGGAGCCGGTCACGCCGGACACGAGCGGGCTGCCGGGACTGCCGGAGGAGTGGTGCTGGGCGAGCTTCGAGGCGCTTTGCGACGTCCAGTTGGGTAAGATGTTGTCTCGAACGGCACGGGAGGGAGCCGAGAACAGAAGGCTATACCTGCGGAACAGCAACGTCAGGTGGTTCTCGATTGACGAATCGGATCTCAAGTCGATGTCCTTCAAGGAATCCGAGTTGAACAGGTACGCGGTCCGTCGCGGCGACTTGCTGGTTTGCGAGGGCGGGGAGCCAGGGCGCTGTTCCGTTTACAAGGGGCCGGATGCCACTCTCATGTACCAGAAGGCGCTTCACCGTGCGCGACCCCACTTGGCGGACGTTTCGACCGAGTTCCTTCAGTACTGCCTTGCTCACCAAGTCGCTCATGGCATCGGAATGCCGAGGTATTCGGAAACCACGATCCGCCACCTCACTTTGGAGAAGATCAAGGCGGTCCCGCTTCCGGTAGCGCCCGCCATCGAACAGCGGCGCATCGCTCGTCGGGTAGCCGAACAGCGTGCGATACTCGTCAAGGAAACGGCGGCGACGATCACGGTGTCGATCCAAGGCGCTTCCCGCCTTCGCCAATCCATCCTGAAGCGTGCCTTCGAGGGTCGCTTGGTCCCACAAGATCCCGACGACGAGCCTGCCTCCGTCCTCCTTGAGCGGATTCGTGCCGAGCGGGAAGGCGCGAGAAGGAAGAGCAAGCGCCGCCCCATGGAATCGAACCTGAGATTCACGCCGAGAGTTCCCTGAATCCTCAACCTCTCCCGGCACATTCTACCGAGCTGCGGGATTAGCCCATTGTTTGCGCGACGCCACTGAGCCGCTCCGGCGAGTCAACACTCACTTCACTTCAATCCAAGGCTATTCCCGAGCCGCCAGTCGATGAAGTCTCCTGTACCGTGGGTCGCTTATTAGGTCCGGTCTCGCCTCGGCCAGCAGATCAAGTACCTGGGACAGGCCGTAGGGTGCCTCGGCCACACCGTCGGGCGCGACGCGAGCTAGGAGATCGAGCGTCTGCCTTGGGAACCTCTCCACCAACGGCTCCAAACCGGACAGCATGGCGTGGCGCCAGTCAACAGCGCCAAGATGGTCTCGAACGGCAGCGAGCAGGTCCGGGAACGCATCGCCGGTGTGGCAGAGTAGCGAAAGCCACGCGCCGCTCGTTCCACTCGTGCGGCACCGGCGTTCTCTGGGCCAAGCCTTCCTAATGAACGGCATGACGAGGGTCCGCCAGCCATCGTCGTTCTCTGCGCCCACGCGTCCCAGAAACCAGATGACATGTTCACGATCCGCCGCCCTGATCCGTCGTAGACATCGGCGGGCGTCCTCGAACGACAGGCCGGGTTCGTCTGTCCTCGAGAACAGAACCAACTCAACAATGGCTGTGCTGTACTTCTGGGTTTTCTCCCGCCACCCCCATTCGTACATCGCGTTCGGCAAGGCAAGAAAGCCTTCCTTCATCTTGTCGAAGTGGGGTCGGATCGACCACTGGGTCCGCGCCGACAGAATCCCGTTCCAGGCAGGTTCCGTGCGTTCATGATCTGGATGAAACCACGGGATCATGTTCGTGTCTACCCAGCTTGGGTCGATCCAATTCAGCCAAGCGATTCTACTGCTCAGCACGCAGACCGCATCATCGGCCCCCTCTCCGCCGGCACTCAGGAGCCTCTCGAACCGGAGCTTCAAGTCTTCCGGAAGCCCGGTGCACTCCTCGGGTTTGTCCCGGCTGAGCACCTCGATCAGGCCCCGGACCGCTTTGCCAATCGGCGCATTGACGGCACGCAGGAGTGTCGGTCGCGAGGACGGGACCCTGCTCGCAGGTGTTGGTCTAACCGGCCCGCTTCCGAGTCCCTCCGGGGCAGCTGTCGAGAGCGACTCGACCAGGTGGTCGAATAGTTCGACGGCAAAGATTCTGTCCTCCGAGGCTACATCTGGAAACCGCTTTTCCAGCCACTCCCCGATCGGATTGGGCATCGCTACGATCGTCTCAGCCGTGAGCCGCCGCAGGTGCCCGTGCAACGCCCTAGTTGCGCGGCGCGGCGCGGTATCGGGCCAGTGGCGTAGGGCCAAACTCCAGAGATAAGCTGAGAACTCACCGCGACGGGCAGCTGCACCGAGCGCACGGATCGCCCTGCCCGGTCGAGTTTTCACCAGTCCGGTGAATGGCTCGTTCACGACAGACAGCGAGATGCGTCCCGAGTTTTCCAATGCCACGCGCACGATGTCTCCGACCGGAACGCCATCCAACACCGACGTGTCTTCGTTCGTTTCCACGTCTCCGACCCCGAGAGCTATCGGCGCGGACACGCCCTCGTTGACCCAACTGTCCCAACCGGGCATCTTGCCCTTCAAGGTCTTCCATTGCTCGACCAGATCGTCTGGCAGCGCGCAGTCGTTCTGGATGAGCCAACCAAGACACGATGCGGCCGTCGCCTGACGGCGTGTTTCGTTCTCATCGTAGGCTCGTGGCGGACCGTCCAGGATGCGCTGGCCGATACGACGCCGTTGCTCGGCCGAAGTGTCATCCCATCGCCCGTGTAGCAAAGACATCAACTCTCTTCGGTCGTTGTCGCGCCAGAACTGCTCGTCCGAAAGCGCGAGAACATGATCCACGACCTCGGTGCCGGAGAACAGGCTCGCTTTGCCCCAGACGTCGAGTCGGAGTCTGTCGAAGAAGTATGGATCAGGATCGGGCCACAGCGCGATATGTCGCTTCACCCGCTCATCATCACGCCTCGCCAGACGATCCAGAGTTTCTCGAAACAAGCTCACGTAGGCGTTCCGGTCGCGGCTGTCCGGGCGCACATCGGCACCCTCCCACCCGATCTCACTGGCCTCTTGAGTCCGCGCGCAGACCCGCAGCAGATTCCTTTCGAGCGCGGCGTAGACCGATGGCAGATTGTCGTCCGGGACGGTCGGCCAAGAGACTGTCTGCGAGGGGAAACGAATGCGGATATCGGCCACCATCCGCCACTTGACATCCGACCAGTCGCCGGACGGCGGTTGCGGCTCCCGGAGGGTGCGCGGCGGCCCGGCTTCGAAGACAGGCTCCGTCAGAGCCTCGAACTCACGGATGAGACCGGCCCGCCAACCGTGCTTTCCGATTCGCTTCGGGAGATGGTGCAGGTCCACATCAACGGGGTGGGGTGCTCGGCTCTCCAGCGCCTCAAGGAGCACCATCCACCCGCGCCTTGCGTCATCCGTGAGGCTGGGGGAGCCTTCCACAGTGCTCTTCAGCATCTGGTGTAGCTGTGGATGTAGCGCGGGCTGCCGGGCAACCCACCACGCGAGGACAGGGTCGGTCACGCGCGACACCAGCCAACGGGCAAGGTGAAACAAACGGGGCGGCAGCGGCGCGGGTTGCAGCCTTGGGCGGCGGGACAGGCCCTGCCAACGGTCCGCGCTCTCGTCTCCCCGCCGCCACGAGATCAGGTCCTCACCCTGGGGACCGCCATCCCACAAGGTGCCGGACGGTCGCGGCGGATCGTCATCAAGACCATACGTCTCCAGAGGATCGAACGGCTGCAGAAGAGGATCCGACGGCTGCAGGGAGCTGCCGATGCCGCTCTTTGGCATCGCGTATCTGTACGACGCATCGAATACACACAACCACTCCGCCGACGGCACCGGATCCTGATCGGCGAACTGCTTGGCGCCAGTTGCCGTCTTCACGACATGCGCGATCATGCCTCGTTCGTGGGGTTCAAGTGCCCGCGGCCCGGCCCCGCTCCGCTCCACGACGGCGTTCCTCCACTCCGCGGGGTTGTCGGCTCGCTCAGCCCAAGCCTCCAGGGTCTCCCACAGCGCGTCGTGTTTGTTCCCGTTGTAGGGGATCGCTCGCACGTTACGGCCACTCCATTTGGCGCGAACATGCTCATCATCTCCTTTGTCGAACGCGAACAAGCGGTCCCAGGATGGCTTGCCGGCGCTGTCGAGACCTTGGAGCAAGTAGCGTAGCGGAGGGTCCTCCGCCTGATAGCCGAGGAGCACCACCGTATAGCGTTGCAGGAGCTCTCGGACAAACCCGGCGGCCCATCCTTCCGCGAGGTACGCGCGTCCGAGATCCGAGCTGCTGAGGATGTAGTTGTGGGGGCCGGACTCCGAGTCGGCCAGTCGGCCATGCAGGTAGGTGATCCCCTTCGGTGAGCGGCGGAGGTCGGGGAACGCCGGAGCCTCGTATCTCGGCGCTTCCTTGCCGATCGCCGTCTCGAAGAGGTGGTCGAAGTTCGTAGTGACGATCTGCGGGTGCCCTCCCGTGTTTGCGGAAAGGCGGGCGATGGTGTGGTGTGGCTGCGCCTCCCGAGTCTTGCTCAGTGTCCTCCAGACGCTCTCCGCCACCTGCTCGGGACGGTAGTCATCGTACAGCATCTGGAACACTTCATCGAGTGACCGTTGACGCCATCCGACCGGAGTTGAGTCTTCGTCGGCGTCGTATGTTTGGAGAGCCCGTCGGATCTCGGAATCCTGCGGCGGGTCGAGCTCGCCGACTACGTGTTGCGCGAGGTCCTTGAACTCGGGCATTCCGGCCTCGATCGACACTCCAGCGCCGCAGAGGAACACGACGTTGCCAGCGTCCCGCTCATCCAAGAGGACATCGGGAATCGCGGGGCCGTTCGCCTTGAACCGCATCCGGTTGCCGGTTCCGGTCATGTCTTTCCTCCATCGCTGTCCGTGGTACGGCAATCTACAGGGTCCAGGCCCATCGCCTCTAGCCGCCCTCCTGAGCGGAACGCCACGCGCCGGTTCCCCCGACACGCGCACGCTCCATTGGCCCGAATCGGTCACCCTCAAGGGGTGGCATTCCGGAAGCCGGGACCGTCCTCGTCGCCGGGATGCGTTCCTGAAGCTCAAACGGACGCGCCGAAGCCGAGAAACCACATTCGCTGGAAGAGGAGGGGCGACCGTACCACTCGCGGAGCACCTAGAGTCCACCTTCTGAGCGCGATACCGCTGCCTGAGGCAAGACCGTACATTTCCCCATGCCCGACAACGACACCCGGCAGATCGTCAACAAGGCGTGGAGCTTCGCGCACCTGCTCCGCGACGACGGCCTGTCCTACATGGCCTACACGGAGCAGATCACATTTCTGCTGTTCCTGAAGATGGCCCACCAGAGGACCCGGCCGCCGTGGAACCGCCCGCCCATCGTGCCGGATGGACTCGACTGGCCCAGCCTTCTCGCCCGCGACGGGGAGGAGTTGGAGACCCACTACCGGCGCATCCTGACCGAACTTCCGAGGCGGGGAGGGATGCTGGGGGAGATTTTCAAGAAGGCCCGGCAGGAGATCCAGAACCCGGCGACGCTGAAGCGCCTGATCGTGGACCTGATCGAACCCGAGGACTGGATGTCGATGAGGGCGGACGTGAAGGGCGACATCTACGAGGGCCTGCTGGCCAAGTCGGCCCAGGAGTCGCCGAAGGGCGCGGGGCAGTACTTCACACCCCGCGAACTCATCAAGGCCATTGTGGACTGTGTGCGTCCGGGGCCGGACGACACCGTTTGCGATCCCGCCTGCGGAACGGGCGGATTCCTGCTCGCCGCGCACGACCACGTAGTCCGCGAGCACGGGAGCACGCTCGATCCCGACCAGAAGGCGCACCTGCGGACGAGCTTCGTACAGGGCTGGGAGATCGTGCCCGCGACCGCCCGGCTCTGCATCATGAACCTCTACCTGCACGGGATCGCCCCGGACGAGTCCCCGATCCGTTCGGGAGTGGACAGCTTGGCGAACGATCCCAACGACCGCTTTTCGATGGTGCTCACCAACCCGCCGTTCGGGAAGAAGAGCAGCGTCCGGATCGTGAACGAGGAGGGTGGACTGGAGACGGAGTCCGACACCTACGAGCGTCAGGATTTCTGGACCGCCACCAAGAACAAGCAACTCAACTTCCTCCAGCACGTGAAGACGCTGCTCAGGATGCACGGCACCTGCGCCATCGTGGTGCCGGACAACGTCCTTTTCGAGGGCGGCGCGGGCGAAACGGTGCGGCGCAACCTGCTCCAAGCGTTCGACGTGCATACGCTCCTCCGCCTCCCGACCGGCATCTTCTATGCTCAGGGAGTGAAGGCGAACGTCCTGTTCTTCGACGCGAAGCCCGCGCGCGAGAAGGCGTGGACCGAGCGTCTGTGGGTCTACGACCTACGCACGAACAAGCACTTCACCCTGAAGATGAAGCCGCTCCGGCGGGCAGATTTGGACGACTTCGTGGCCTGCTACCGGCCTGGCGAGCGCCACAAGAGGGAGCCGACATGGAGCCCGGAGGACGAGGGTGGCCGCTGGCGGGTGTTCGAGCACGACGAACTGGCGAAGCGGGACAAGCTGAATCTGGACCTTCTGTGGCTTAGGGACAGCGCATTGGAGGACGGCGAGAATCTCCCGGAGCCGGAGGTTTTGGCCGCCGAGATCGTCGAGGATCTGCACGCCGCCTTGGAAGCCTTCCAAGCCATCGCCGGGGAGCTTGGCTGAAGCGTAGGCGGAGTGTCTCCACCGGGGGAGCGGCTGGCGGCGGTGTCCGGCGAGATGCATACGGCATTGAACACCCCGGCACCTTACCGGCGCATGGGATACCGCCCGCTGGTTGACTCGACTACAAACGGTTCGTCACCGTTTCAGACATGGATACGCCGGAACAACGATTCGGTCCGGCGGCGACAGGGACGGTCGCCGAGGAACGCGCAAGGGCGCTGGAGCCTTTGGGCTGGAGGGGACGCCGTGCCGAATGGATCGCGCTCGCCTGCTTCCACGGCGGCGTGTTCACCCGCGTACAGTGGACGAGCTTCCTCGGGTCCCACCACGAAAAGGTGGGCCGCGCCGTCCGCAAGCTCGTCGCCCAGGGCGTGGCCATCGAGGAGAAGCCGCCCGGCATCAAAGGTATCGGGCGGATATGCCGGATCCATGGGCGCGGGATCTACAAGGCACTCGGCTTGGGGGACCGCCGCCGCCGGAGGATCACCTCGCCGGAGGTGGTGATGCGGCGCCTGCTCGGACTCGACTACGTGCTCGAACATCCCCGCCTGCCGTGGCTTCCCACCGAAGCCGACCGGATGGCCGCCTTCGAAGCGCTCGGGATCGAGCGGGGGCTTCTACCCCAACGGGTCTACCGGGGCGCGCTCGGGGGTCTCCGGCGCTTCTTCCCGCTCGGGCTGCCCATCGCGCTGGACACGGAGCGCGCCGTCTTCGTCTACGCCGAGCCGGGTTACGAGACCGCGACGGCGATCCGCTCGTGGGGCGCGAAGCACGGCGATCTCTGGAAGGGGCTCTGGGATCTCGGAATCAAGATCGAGGTGGTGGCGGTCGTCCGTAGATGGAAGGAGTACGGGAGGACGAGCAGGGTGCTCACCAACTGGTCGCGGTATCCGCGTCCGTCCGAAATCGACGAGGAAACCCGGCGCGACCTCGCCCGCATCGAGCAGGCCATCCTCGGGGGAGATGTCCGCACGCTCGACGAATACGGTGGCTTGCAGGCCGCCCTGAAACGCGCCGTCGCCCTTGAGAAGCGCGCGCGCAGGCGTGCGGGCCGGGGGCTGACGGAACGCGTAAAGACATGGAGTTCGGACCGGCTGGCGGGGGCTCGAATCTGGTGGGAGTCCTGATGTGCTGGGCCGTACCGGAGGTGTGCAAGAGACAATGGAGGTCGATGCACATTTTGGCACTCCGGTGATGCGCACCGCCCGGCCTGCATATCCGATGGCGCGGGAACGTCTTGCGGCTTCGCCGCGCGGCCGGCCGGGGCGCGGGAGCCGCTTGGGGCTTGGTGGGGAGCGACCCCAGGGGCACAGGTGCCCGGTTCGGGCGCGGGGCCGTGCGCGTTTTCACACGCTCGTCCCCGCCCCCTTCTGGGGTCGCTCCCCCAAGAATTATCCCTGCGGGAAGGCTCAACTCCACGCGGTCGGCGTTCGCGGACGACGGAGCCGGACGGTGACCGGCGGTGGCCGCTGCCCCGCCGATTTGCCGGATCGGATGTCTTCTCGGGTTGGGGAGTCGGTGCGGTGATGGCCAGCCGGATCCGGCGTGCGGGCGCGTTTGTCGTCCTCGGTGTTGTGGCGCTGCTCCTGATCCTCCTCGTGTCGTCCTCCGACCGGCAGGCGGTTCTGGACGACCGGGCGTCGGTCGAGCGCGAAGTCGTCGCGGCGCTCCCTCCCGGCTCAGGCGCATTGATCGAGCGGTTGCGGCGAGCCAACCTGCTCAATGCGGACGATATCCACGACCGGCTCGGTCTTGAGAGCGCGTCCCCCACGCGCGGCTTTCTGACGAAGAACCCGTACGAGCCGCCGTACCGCGAATCCTGTCCGGCCTTGGCCGACCTCCGGTATCCGCTCCCCCCGCATCCACAGAGCTACGAGTGGGACGAGGCGGCGGGGACGTTCTCCTTCAGAGGGCAGGAGCCGGTCCTCGAATGGTACTCCTCGCTGGCATCCGACACCGAGGTGTGCGCCGTCCGGTTCGCCGATTCCGCGCGCGTGGACTACCGGCTCCGCACCTTCCCCGACGCGGAGAGCGCGGTCGCGGAGGGGCACGTCGTCACCCACCGCCGCCACTGCGGCACCTGTTCGTCGCTGCGGGATCTCGCGGCCTACATGGCGAGACCGGATCTAAGCTCGCCCGCGAGGACATGCGCGAGAAGGCTGACGGCCGGGGGCGTCAAGCAGTGCCTCATGGAGGAGATCGGCCTGTCGGAGCGTTGCGCCGAGACGTGGACATACAACGTGCTGCATACGAGGCGGCGCTGTGCCGGGGCCTGCATCGGGCACTACGGCCTGTGGAACGTGCTGACGAACGACATGGACGGCGCGCGCACGGACGAGGACGGCAGCCTGAACCCCTGTCTGGCCTGCGACGAACACGCCTCCGGCCCGGGCTTCCGGTTCGCGGCGGGACGCACGCGGCGCTCCTCGGGACTGGTGTCGGCGATCCCCCGGACGACGGGCGAGGTGTACGCCGTCGATCACTGGCGCTACTTCAGGTGACGGGCGACGCCAATCCGAACTCCGGGGCCATCGGCGGCCCGGCGACATTGACGCTTGCCGACCGCTCGTCGAGTATTCCTAGCTGAATGCAATCGAACAGCCTCCGACTCATCCGCACCCACCGGGCGCGGACTCGCCTCCAGAAAGGGTAACGGACATGGGCAGCTTGCAGGATGCCGTCATGCAGTACGTGGAAGGCGAACTGAAGAAGGATCCCCGCGTGAAGAACGCCACCCTGTTCGCCGTTGCCCGCGAGATCGACGAGTCGGTCGGGGAACTGACGCTGCAACAGTTTCACGCCAAGTATCGGCTACCGGCGATCCGGAGCATAGCGCCCCAAGGGCGGCCCGCACGGAAGCCGAAAGCGGTTTCGACACCTGACCCCTCGCCAGCATCCTTGGGTGATGGTGCCGCCGTCATGGAGTACGTGGAGCGGATGCTCGAAGTGAATCCCGGAATCACCAACGCGGACCTGTTCGCGGGCGCCCGCGAGATCGACCCCTCGGTCGGGCAACTCACGGGCCGGCAGTTCCACGCTAGATACCCCCTCCAAGTGAAGGCGCGGCTCGCAAGGGCCGCCGCGCCCGAGGCCAAGACGCCGCCGGAACCGGAGGTCCCAACGGTTGAGGAGACCGCCGCCGCGGATGCGCCACCGGTGGAGACGGGCGATCCGGTTGCGGTTCGCCGCCTTCTGCTCGATCTGGCCAAGGAACTCGCGAGCGCGGAGAGCAAGGCGGAAGTGATCGAGGTCATGGCCCGGCTGGATGAATACGTCGCCGAGATCATGAAGGCGGCGCGCGGCTGACCGCGACGAGACGGGTCGGGAGCGCCGCGCACGCCTGACCGAACAGTTGCCGCCTTGGCGGCTTTGGAGAGGTCGGAGGAGAGCGCGGAAGACGACCGCCAACCCCTTCCCGCGAGGGACCGCTGGCTGGGAGCGACCCCGTAGCGGAGGGGAGGATGGGGATGCACATCGCCATCCTCCCCGATGCCGATCGAGGCATGCCGAGATGGGGGGTCGCTCCCAGCCACGGCCTCGATGGCCGGATCGGCATCGCCGCTCCGGCGGCCGTGGTGCAACCGCAAGCTCGCTAGCGACATGCGGAACCGGAGGCGTGCACACGGGAAGGCGGTTTCCGTGCACAAGCACCCCGACGTGGGATGTGCACGCACGGATCGGCATCGGGAGCGTCAAAAACGCCTCCAAGTCACGGCTCCGACACCCCCAACGATCGGGAACGATGGGTTGCTGTGAACCTCGGCCCGGGCCATCGTCCTCACCCTTGCGCGCGCCGCTGTCCTACGAACTCCGGTTCCTCTGATGCAGGCCGACGAATCCGACGATGACGCGTTCGTTCGGCTCGTCCCAGGCGAAGGCGATCCGGATCGTGTGGTGCGGGTCGTGACTGGCCCCCTTGCCGAGGTGGGCGGCCAGCTTCCAAGCGGTTCCGTTCACGCGGGTCCGGTACCAGTCCCGGAACCGTCCCATCGTGGCGGCCGACTGGTTCGACCTGTAGAACCAGCCGGGGCAGGTTTCCCCGATCCGGTCCGTCGGCCCGTTCCGGTAGGCCGTGGCGAGCCACGCCAGCGCGTCGAACACCTCGGCGGGGTTCGCGAAGGGCGTGTCCTCGTTCGAGCGCGAGTTGAGCTTTATGAGCAGCCGGTCGGGGAACATCTCCCGCGCTTGGGCGATGGCCTCGCGAACGCTCCCGACCGGCTCCGCCGCCACGGGCTCGCCGTCGCCCACCCGGGCCTGCCTGCGTTCCTCGACGTAGGCGCGTCTCCAGTGCTCCTCCATCCTCCGGCTCCGCGCAACCTCGTCCCGTAGCCGTCCGGCCTCCTCGTCTCCCAGCGTCTTGGCCTCCCGGAGCGTCCGGTTGTCCGCTTCGAGGCGCTCGCGGTCCCCTCGAAGGGCTTCGATCTCGCGCCGGGCCGAATCGCCATCGTCTTCGGGCGCACCGGAATCAGGTTCCGGCTCCGCTTCCGCGCCGTCGGCCGTCTTGGAAGCCGTACTTCCTTCCAAGGTGTCAGCTTCGGTCCCGGATCCGTCCTCGTCCGGCGGGTCGGGCTTGGCAACCCGCTCCCGCCACGCATCGACCGCCGCGAGAATGGCGTCCTCGCACTCGCGGCGCTGCACCGACCGCTCAAGCTCCTCGTCGCGAGAGGGGGCCTGGGGACGGATCGGCCCGTATGCCTCGAAGCTCACTTCCAGAAAGATGAGGAGCGGGAGGGCCGAATTGGTCAGCGCGGGCCGCTCCTCGACCAGTCCGGGCCACGGGTCCGGGTCGATGCCGAGGTAGCGCAGTTCGTCGCCGAACCGCTCTTGAAGGGAGGCGCAAAGGCCCGTGATCTGCTCCCGGCACCAGCCAACCAGTTCTCGCTCCTTGTCTCGCCGGATGTCGTCCATCCACTTGACGAGGGTGTCGGCCTCGTCCCACTCGGGCGCGTTGGGCCGAAGGTCTTGCAGGATGTCGAGCCAATCCTGAAAGAGCGGCGACACCAATGGCGGCGGCGCGGGGAAGCGCCGGGCGAGCAGGCAGAGCATCAGGCCGGCGGACTCGCGGTCCACCGCGTCGTCGGTCGCCGCCAACGCCTCGCGTTCGGCGCGCCACGCCTCGCGCGTCCAAAACGAATCGAACCGCGCTTCGGGTGGCTCGGGCACGGGCATGCCCTTGCTTGCCAGATGCTGGGCGGCTCGATCGCGAAGCCCTCCGTGGGAGTCGATCCAGGCATTGAGGATCGCGCGGGCGAGGTCGTGATCGTGGTGCTGGATCGCCTCCAAGACGGGCTGGAGGAGCTTGGGCCGGGGCGCGCGGCTGGCGTCCCGGTATCCGTCCACCCGAAGACGCCGCAGGGCGGCCCCGCGTTGTCGGCGAAGCGCCTTGCACTCTGGACGGTGCTTCAAAGCGCGCTGCACCACGCGGCGGCGGAAGTCCTCGCTCAGCGTGGGGAAGATTTCGCTCGGGGTTCTCGGTTTGGTCGCGGGCTGGTCGATCACGGCGACTGCTCCTTGCAGGAATGGGGCTCTCTCGCTCCACGTGGGGATGGATGCACCGGCGGTGGGAAGGGGGCGGTGCTCCCCTTGTTCCCACCAAGACTCGGCACCGTCCGCGTTCGTCTGCAAGATCGACCCGACGAGGTGAGAAGGTCCACCCCACCCAGCGGCGGAATGCACGCAATGCGGACGCGGGTGCTGCCCAAAGGGTTGAAGGCCGCTGGCGGTGGCATCCAAACCATCCGCGACCGCCATCAGCGAGTCTCGGGCTGCCTTCCCGAAGGGGTCGCTCCGGTCACGGCCTCCGTTTCCGGCGCGGCGCAACCGCCCCGGAGGCCGTTGTGCAACCGCAATCCGGCAAACGACATGTGCCGTCGCCGGCGTGCACGTCCGGAACGCGTGTCCGCGCACACGGACCCCGAGGTCGATGTGCGCTCGCCGCCCGGCCCCGGTGACCGGGTTTCCGGGACGGAAACCGGCTTTCGAGCAACCGCAACTGGCGCAAGGGCCTTCCCTCCGCGAAGTTTCGTTCGCGCAGGTCGTGCAGGTCCATCACGAGAGGAATCGAATGATGGCACGCACGAAACGAAGTCGGCGCTCGTACAGCGCCGGCGAATGGGGCCGGAACCGGGTGAGGGTGTTCACCGATCCCAAGACCGGCCTTTACCAGATGGAGTGGCGCGAGAACGGGCGCAGGCTCACCCGGTCGCTGAAGCACCGCGATTGGACTCGGGCCAAGAGGCAGGCCGACGAGGCCGCCGCGGGCTTCGCGGTTCACGAGCCCAACGGCAACGCCGAACCCGAGCCGCTCACGCTGGAAAGGCTCTTTGACATCTACGGTGAGGAGGTGACGCCGACCAAGGCCGACAGGTCGCGGCGATACGACCGGGTTGCGATGAGGATGTTCCTCGGGTTCTTCGGACTCGACCGCGATCCGGCGACCCTATCGCAGCGCGATTGGGATCGCTTCATCCGGGCGCGGAGGGTCGGCAAGGTTGGACCCAGCGGCAAACCCGTGTCCGACCGGACAGTCGAGTTCGACCTGAGATTCCTGATCGCGGTTCTCAACTGGGCGTCGAAGTCCCGGGACGAAAACGGGAGGCTCCTTCTCGACTCGAATCCGCTGAGGGGCTTGAAGACGCCCAAGGAGAAGAACCCCACCCGGGTCGTCCTCTCCGACGAGGAGTACGGGGCGTTGCTCGGAGTCTCCCGGAAGGTGGACTGGAGGTTCCATGTCGCGCTCGTGCTGGCCCACGAAACGGGACACAGAATCGGCGCGATCCGTCAGCTTCGGTGGTCTGATATCGACTTCGACGACAGGACCATCGTCTGGCGGGCGGAGCATGAGAAGACCGGCTACGAGCACGTCACACCGATGACCGACGAGGCCGTCGTCGCCTTGGAAGAGGCTGCGCAACGCAGGTATCCCGACGCCGGGGACTCTCCGGTGTTGCCTGCCCCCAAGGACGCCTCGCGGTGCGCGGGCCTGTCGGCGGTCCGGTATTGGTGGGACAAAGCCCAATCGCTGGCGGGGCTCGAACCGAAGCGCGGGAGGGGCTGGCACTCGCTGAGGCGGAAGTTCGCGTCCGACCTAATGGCCCTTCCGCTGAAGGTGCTCTGCGAACTCGGTGGGTGGAAGGAAGCCCAGACGGTGCTGCGCTGCTATCAGCAGGCCGACGCTGGACAGCTCAGGAAGGCTTTGGAGAGCCGCCCGAGGGTCCGCGCCTGACCCAAGTCGATTGGCGGGAACCGAAAAGCGGGAAAACGGAGTCTGAGTCCCGTAAGGTCAATGTTCACATCAGGTTGTGAACACGACTGCTTCCGCCGCAGTAGCAGACATACAGCTTCGACCTGTCGAGGTGCTCCGTGGACTCGGCGGTGATCTCGCGGTGGGGCAGGTTCACGGCTCCGGGAATGTGTTCGCGGGCGTGGGCCTCGGCGGACCGGCCATCGACCACGACCACCGGCTCGCCCTTGCCCAGGGCTTCGTATACGTCCCAGGAATCGGTCTCGAAGGCGAGCTTCTGCTTGTAGTGATTCAGCTGATCGATGTTCATGTGCCCTATCTTGGTGACTGGCTGACCGCTGTTCGTGCGTCGAATCTACAATGCCGCACGGATCACTCCCATCCGTAAGGACGCACTCATGGTATCCGAGCCGGACAAGGCCGCACACGGCGTCCGCTACCAACCCGACGAAAGACCGCCCTGGCCGCTGGCCGTGGGGCTCGCGCTCCAGTACTCGGTGCTGGCGATCGGGGGGGTCGTGCTCACCGTCGCGATCGTGCTGCGCAGCGCCGAGAGCAGCGCGGCATACCTGGCCTGGGGGGCTTTCGGCGCGCTCCTGGTAAGCGGCGTGGCCACCATTCTGCAGGCGCGGCGCGTGGGACGGCTGGGGTCGGGATACGTGCTGATGATGGGCACGTCGGGGGCGTTCATCGCGGTATCGGTGGCGGCGCTCCAGCAGGGGGGACCGGGTCTGCTGGCCACGCTGATCATCGTGTCGTCGCTCTTCCAGTTCCTGCTCGCGGGACGCCTGTCGCTGCTGCGGCGTATCCTGACGCCGACCGTGGCGGGCACCGTGATCATGCTGATCGCGGTCAACGTGATGCCGTTCCTCTTCGACTTCATGGACAACGTGCCCGAGGGGAGCGGACCCCTGGCGGCGCCTGTCACCGTCATGGCGACGCTTGTGGTGACGCTGGCGGTGATGCTGAAGTTCAGCGGTCCGGCTCGGCTGTGGGGGCCGTTGATCGGGATCGTTGCAGGAGTCATCGCGGCGTCGTTCTTCGGGCTGCTCGACGGCGGACCGGTCCGCGAGGCCATGTGGGTCGGTGTGCCGCTCGCGGGCTGGCCGGGCCCGGGGTTCGACTTCGGTCCGGCGTTCTGGGCAATCTTGCCGGCCTACACCTTCGTGACCCTGGTGGGAGCGATCGAGACGATCGGAGACGCGGTGGGGATCCAGAAGGTCTCGTGGCGCGAGCGGCGGGCCACCGACTATCGGGCCGTGCAGGGGGCCGTGGCCGCCGATGGCTTCGGCAACCTGCTCTCGGGACTGTTCGCCACGGTGCCCAACACCACCTACTCGAGCAGTGTGTCGGTGGTCGAGATCACGGGGATCGCGTCGCGGCGGGTGGGGGTGTGTATCGGCATCATTTTCTGCGTGCTCGCCTTCCTGCCGAAGGTTACGCAGGTCCTCCTGGTGATCCCGGATCCGGTGCTCGGTGCCTATGCCATGGTGATCATCGCCGTGCTCTTCATGCTGGGTACCAGGATCGTGCTGCAGGACGGCATGGACTACCGCAAGGCCACGGTCGTCGGGTTCTCGTTCTGGGTCGGCGTCGGCTGCCAGAGCGGCCAGATTCCCACCGATGCACTGGCGCCCTTCCTGCAGCAGCTGCTCAGCAACGGGATGACCTCGGGGGGACTGACCGCGCTCGTCCTGACCGCGTTCATGGAGCTGACGGGGCCGCGGCACATGCGCATGCAGACGGAGTTGCAGGTGGAGTCGCTCCCGAAGATCCAGCGGTTTCTGGAGGACTTCGCCAGCCGTCGCGGGTTGGGGGACGGTATGGCGAACCGGCTGGCGCACGCGGCCGAGGAGACGCTGTTGCTGCTGATCGGTGAGACGAAAGGAGAGAATGGGCGCGACACCGGCCGGCGTCGGGTGCGGCTCACAGCACGACCCGAGTCGGGAGGCGCCGAACTGGAGTTCCTGGCCGGAGGCACCGAGGGCAACATCGAGGATCACCTGGCAGTCGTCGGCACACACCCGGTGGACACCGCGGAGGAGCATGAGTTCTCGTTGCGGCTGCTCCGCCACCTCGCGACCTCGGTGCAGCACCACAAGTACGAGGACATCGATGTCGTGACCGTGAGGGTCGATCCGACGGCCTAGTGGGGGCCACCGCACGTCCCCGGCTTGCCATTCCCGACAGACGGCCCCGATTATCCCATCATGACTCCGGTAATGACGCCAACCCTGCAGGAACTCGCCTCCGAAGCGGCGGCCCGGTACACTGCGGCAAACCCGCTGAGCCGGACCCGCTTCGAGCGCTCCACGAGGTTCCTTCCCGGGGGCGATACCCGCACCGTCAACCACTACACGCCCTTCCCGGTGACGATCGGCGGCGGCGCGGGAGCCCGGCTGCACGACCTTGACGGGCACGAGTACGTCGACTTCCTCAACGACCACACGGCCGGCCTCTACGGGCACTCGCATCCGGTCCTCCAGGCCGCGATCGCCGCTGCGGCGCAGAACGGCCTTGCGCTCGGCGGCCCCACGCCGACCCAGCAGGATTTCGCCGAGCTGATCTGCGGGCGCTTCCCCTCCGTCGAACGCGTGCGGTTCACGAATTCGGGAACGGAGGCGAACCTGATGGCCGTGAGCCTTGCGCGGGCGGTCACGGAGCGCGACTCGGTTCTCGTGTTCGACGGCGGCTACCATGGCGGTCCCCTGAGCTTCAGCGGTCCGGACCGACGGCTCAACCTTCCCTTCCGCTGGATCGTCGGCGAATACAACGACGCGGAGTCGGCGCGGTCGCTGATCGAGGCGCACGGGGACGAGCTGGCCTGCGTGCTCGTCGAGCCCATGCTGGGAGGAGGCGGCTGCATTCCCGGTGCGCGGGAGTTCCTGAGCGCCCTCCGGGACGCCACCCAAGGCAGCGACATGCTGCTGATCTTCGACGAGGTGCAGACCTCTCGCTTGTCGCCGGGCGGCGTCCAGGAGGTGCTCGGCATCCACGCCGACCTCACGACCTTCGGCAAGTATCTCGGTGGCGGCGCCTCCTTCGGCGCGTTCGGAGGCCGGGCCGATCTCATGGACCGGTTCGACCCGCGTCGGCCGGATCACTTCGGACACGCCGGCACGCACAACAACAATGCGCTCACGATGGCCGCGGGACTCGCCGGGCTGCGCGACGTGCTCACGCCCGGGGTGGTGAACCGGCTCAACCGTCGCGGCGAGGCGCTGCGCGCCGCCCTCAACGACATCGCGACCCGGTTGAGCGCGCCTGCGCAGGTGACGGGCAGGGGTTCGATCATGAACGTGCACTTTCAACGCGCGCCGATCCGCTGCCACGCCGATACGGCCGCGACTCCGCCTGCCGCGCGCGACCTCTTCCACCTCGAGATGCTGCTTGCCGGCTTCTGGATCGCGCGCCGCGGCTTCATCTCGGTCTCACTCGCCCACGACGACGAGGACTGCCACGAGCTGGCCCGCGCGTTCGAGACCTTCCTCGGCCGCCACCAGGCCGCCATCGACGGCCACGCATGACCGCTAACGACACACGCCAGGGACTCCGCTTCCAGGCCGACGAAACCCCCAGCTACCCCGTATCGTTCGGGCTCGCCTTCCAGTACATCCTCCTGAACATCGCCGGGATCGTGATCACGGTGGCGATCGTGGTGCGCGCCGGCGGCGCGAGCGAGAGCTACCTGGCGTGGGCGGCCTTCGCCGTGCTGATCGTCTGCGGTATCTCGACCCTGATCCAGGCCAGACCCATCGCCGGCCGGATCGGCGCCGGGTACATCCTGCTGATGGGCACGTCCGGGGTCTTCATCGCGGTATCGGTGGCGGCGCTGGAACGCGGAGGCCCGGCGCTGCTCGCCACCCTGATCGTGGCGTCGTCGCTCTTCCAGTTCCTGATTTCGTCGCGGCTTTCGCTGCTCCGGCGCGTCATCACGCCGACGGTCGCCGGCACCGTCATCATGCTGATCGCTGTCACGGTCATGCCCATCGGCTTCGACCTCGTTTTCCAGACACCCGAGGGGGCCGAGCCGGCAGCCGCACCCATGACCGCGCTGGCGACGATGGTCATAACGATCCTGATCGTGTTGCGGGCGAGAGGCGCGCTGCGCCTGTGGGGCTCGGTGATCGGTGCCGCCGGAGGATGCCTGATGGCGGCAGGCTACGGCATCTACGACACGAGCATCGTGGGCGACGCGCTCTGGTTCGGCGTCCCGGCGGCGGGCTGGCCGGGATTCGACCTGAGGCTGAGCCCCGAGTTCTGGGCGATGCTGCCCGCCTTCGTCTTCGTCACGCTCGTGGGCGCCATCGAGACCATCGGGGACGGGATGGCGATCCAGCGCGTGTCCTGGCGCAAGCGGCGGGCGACGGATTTCCGCGCCGTCCAGGGCGCCGTGGCCGCCGACGGGGTGGGCAACCTCCTGTCGGGGCTCCTGGCCACAGTCCCCAACACGACCTACTCCAACAGCGTCTCCATCGTCGAGATCACCGGGATCGCCGCGCGGCGGGTGGGCGTCTGCATCGGGCTCACATTCATCGCACTGGCATTCTTCCCCAAGGCCACCGCGGTGCTGCTGGCCATCCCCAACCCGGTGGTCGGCGCCTACATCATCGTGCTGATCGCGATCCTCTTCGTCCTGGGCCTCGAAATGGTCACCCAGGACGGAATCGACTACCGGAAGGCGACGATCATCGGCGTCTCGTTCTGGATCGGGGCGGGCTTTCAGAGCGGCCAGATCCCGTCCGAGTACTTCGGCGGCTGGGCGGGACAGCTGCTGGAGAACGGGATGACTTCCGGAGGCCTGACCGCGATCCTGCTCTCCGCGTTCATGGAGCTGGCGGGACCGCGGCGGCGGCGCATGGAAACCACGCTGGACATCGAGGCCCAGCCGAAGATCCAGGAGTTCCTGGAGGACTTCGCCGCGCGCACCGGGCTGGGCGAAGAGATGGCGCGAAGGCTGGGGCTGGCGGCCGAGGAGACGCTGCTGATCGTTCTGGACCAGGTGGCCGAGGACGACAGGTTCGGGGTGAGACGCCTGCGGGTTACGGCGCGGGCGGAAGCCGGCGGGGCCGAACTCGAGTTCCTTGCGGCGGCGGGCGAGGGCAACATCGAGGACCGCATGGCCTTCATCGGCGGAAGCGTGACGGAGGTCCCGGTCGAGCGCGATTTCTCCCTGCGCCTCCTGCGCCACATCGCGACCGCGGTGCGGCACCAGAAGTACCACGACACCGACATCGTGACGGTGCGCGTCGATCCGGTGGGCACGACTTTGTAAGCCATATATGACGTGCTAATGTCGAATTAGACTACAATACGCCGTATATGACGCTGTAGATAATTGGCTACATCGCCGCTACCTTGTGGTAAAGGAGGTGGCCGGACCATGAGAGCCATTGTCGCCACGAGCCGGACGCCGGATGTGCTTCGCGAAGTGGGCGCACGGCTGAAGGCGCTTCGTCTGCAACAGAATCGTCGGGTCAGCGACCTCGCCGCCGACTCCGGAGTCAGCTCGCGCACGATCAACCGCCTCGAAGCAGGGCACAGCGTCGGGACCGAAAACCTGGTGCAGGTCATGCGCGCGCTGGGGCGGCTGCAGGCGTTCGAGGCATTCGTCCCCATGCCCGAAGTGTCCCCGTACGATGTCGAGAGGCTGCGGGGGAAGATCAGGCGCCGTGCGTCGAGGCGGGGTCGTGACTGGTGATGTAAGGGTTCGCGTCTGGATCTGGGGGCGTGAGGTCGGGATGCTCCGAGAGGGGCCCGACGGACGGATCACCTTCGAATACGACTCCGAATTCCGGGCCTCGGGCCTCGAGATTTCGCCGATCCATCTGCCCGCGGATCGCGAAGGCCCGGTGTCCTTTCCCGAGCTGGCGCGCAAGCCCGCATTCGCCGGCCTGCCAGGCGTGTTCGCCGATGCGCTGCCGGATCAGTTCGGAAACGCCGTCATCCGCCGGTATTTCGAGGAGCGAGGACAGCCGGACGACGCCCAGTCGCCGCTGCAGAGGCTTCTGTACATCGGCGATCGCGCCATGGGCGCATTGGAGTTCCGCCCTCCCTTCGATCCCGGACCGGGTACCGAACAAGCCCTGGAGGTAAGGGAACTCGTAGACCAGGCCCGGCGCGTGATCGAGGGGGACGTGTCGGTGGCGGTGCCGGAGATCATGCAGGTCGGGGGCAGTGCGGGAGGCGCCCGGGCGAAGGCGCTGATTCTCTGGAATCGTGGGGCCGGCCGGGTACGTTCGGGATTCGCGTCGCCGCAGCCCGGCGACGAACCATGGCTCATCAAGTTCGACGGGGTCACCAGAGAGGCCGCGGGACAGGGAATGGTTGCCGCCGGGGGTCCGGGGCCCTGGGGACGCATCGAGTATGCCTATTCGTGCATGGCGCGGGATGCCGGGATCGAGATGCCCGAGACGCACCTTCTCCATGACGGAGACCGGGCGCATTTCATGGTGCGGCGCTTCGACCGTGCGCCCGACAAGGCGACCGGGTTCTTTCGGCGCTTCCATTTCCACAGCCTCGGAGGGCTTCAGCACGTCGACTTCAACGACCAGTACGTCTTCAGCTACGAAGGCTGGTTCGACACCATGCGCGCGATCGGGCTCGGACAGCGCTCGGTGAACGAGGCTTTCCGGCGCATGGTCTTCGCCGTGGCCACCGTGAACTTCGACGACCACGTCAAGAACTTCGGCTTCCTCATGAATCCGGCCGGCAGGTGGCGCCTCGCGCCCGCCTACGACATGACCTATGCCGAAAACGACGCGTGGACGCGCCAGCACCAGATGTCGGTCAACGGCAAGTTCCGCTCGATCCACCGGCGCGATTTGATCGAGGTGGGAGAGCTGTTCGACGTGCCGAAGGGCGGCCGCGAGATCGTCGAGCAGGTGGCGGGGGCGGTGGCGGATTGGCGGCGGCTCGCCGGCGAGTCGGGCGTGCCGGACGAGATGGTGGAGTGGATCGAGAGCAGGCTTCAGGCGGGCTGATGCCGCGTCACCGTAAAGCCGCGATTGCACATTTTCGGCGTAGGAACTGTTAACGAAATAGAGGGCATGCACTACAACCGGTCCCTTTTTCGGTCCCTTTTCCTGGGAATGAAACACTATGTCGAGACCCCCGGCCAGCACTCGAGAAGCGCCTGCAGAGGGCAGGGGCATCTTCACCGCCGACCTGCCGCATGACGCGCTCGTGTTTCTGGCGCGGCGAGGGCTGGCCGAGGCGCAGTTCCGGCTGGGCGCCGCGTACCTCACGGGCGACCAGGGGGTGCGGTGCGACTCGTCCGAGGCCACGCGGTGGTTTCAACGCGCCGCCGAGCAGGACCACGTCGAAGCCCAGGTCCATTTGGCCGAGGCGTACTACCATGGTGTGGGTGTGGGCCGTGACCGCGAAGAAGCAGCCTACTGGTTCCGTGCCGCCGCCGATCTGGGACACGAACATGCCCGGTTGCGCCTCGGGATGATGTATGCGGACGCGGAGGCGCAACTCTACATTGACCCGGAGGCGAGGGAACGGCTCGAAACTGCCGCCCTTGCCGGATATTGGCCAGCCCGGCACCTGCTCCACGCGTGGCGTACCGAAGACAAGGAAGCCGAAGAAACCGTAGACCCCTTCCGCCACCAGCGCGCCCGCGACATGGCTGGACACAACGACTGCTGGTGGCAACCCGACCCGAATCCCCAACCTCCATCCCCCGTCCGCCGGTGGACGTTCCGCGGGCTGAAGGCGCTGTAGGGCCTCTGAGCGCTGCTGACCGGTCCGCGCCTCTGCCGAAAAACGTTTCAGCTGAAACGTCGAGCGCTCACCACACGGCCGCGAATCCTCCGGGGCGCGACGCTCGCCCTCACCCGCCCCGCCGGAGCAGCCTCCCCGGCTTCGCGTCTGTCAGTTCGCCGTCGTCGATGACGAGCTCGCCGTTCACGAACAGGTAATCGACGCCTTCGGACTGCAGTGTCGCGTCGGCGCCGAAGTCGGCCCGGTCGCGGAGCCGCGCGGGGTCGAACACGACCAGGTCCGCCGCCATGCCGGGGGCGACGATGCCGCGGTCGTACATCCCGAGGCGGTGCGCCGCCAGCGAGGTCATGCGGCGCACAGCCTCCTCGAGCGTGATCACGCCGTCCTCGCGCACGTACTTGGCGATCACGCGCGGGAACGCCCCGAAGGCCCGGGGGTGCGTGCTTGACACCGACGCCGGGTTCACCGGCGAGGCATCCGTGTCGATCATCACGAACGGCGCTCGCAAAGCGGCCCACTTCTGCTCCTCGTTCATGCTGAGCGGGTTCACGCTGACGCCGCCCGCCTGGACGAGGTCGAAGAAGGCGTTCCAGGGATCGGTCCCGAGGACCTCGGCCGCCTCGGCCACCGAACGGTTCACCACCCCCGGGTCGACCGCGTCCGAAGCCGAGACGATCAGCACGTTGTTCCAGTCCATCCCGACGTGCTGGTACCAGTTCTCCCAGTCGGGGTCGGTCTCGACCTCTTCGCGCAGCCGGGCGCGCAGTTCAGGGTCGCCCAGCGTGGCCAGGAACGCGTCCGCGCCGCGCGCGTAGTGGCGCGGGTGCAGGAACGAGCCCAGGCCGATGCCGTTGCGCACGTAGGGGTAGACGTCGGCGGTGACGTCCATGCCGGCGGTGCGGGCCGAGTCGATGAGCGCGAGGGCCTCGTCCATGAGGGGCCAGTTGCGCTGGCCGGCCGCCTTGAGGTGGTAGATGTGGACGGGGACGCCGGCGCCATCGCCGATCGTGAGGGCCTCGCGGATGGCCTCGAGGACCGCGTGGCTCTCGTTCCTCATGTGCGTGAAGTAGACGCCACCGTACTCGCCGGCCACCGCGCTGAGGGCGACCAGCTCATCCGTGGATGCGTAGATCGCCGGCGGATAGATCAGGGACGTGGACACGCCGACGGCTCCATCCTCCATCCCCTCTCTTACAAGAGCCTGCATCTGCTCGAGCTGCTCGGGCGTAGGCGCGACGTCTTCGTCGCCGAGCACCACGCGCCGTACCTGCGTCAGGCCGACGTCGTGGACCACGTTGATCGGGATCCCGTAGCGCTCCATGATCGCGAAGTACTCGGAGTAGCGGCGCCAGCGCAGGGTGTCGCCGTCGATCACGGGCGGATTGCTGAGCGTGGCCTCGCTCTGGGGCGCGGCCGAGCCCCCCTCGCCGGACAGGTATGTGGTGATGCCCTGGCGCAGCTTGCTCTCGGCGCTCGGCGGGTCGGTGATGAGCACGAGACTGGCCTGGCCCATCATGTCGACGAAGCCGGGGGCGACCACGCGGTCGGCGGCGGCGATGGTGCGGCTGGCGGTGCGGCCCGAGAGGTTGCCGACGGCGGCGATGCGGTCCCCGCGGAGGCCGATGTCGGCTCGGAACCAGGGATTGCCGGCGCCATCGACGACGCGGGCATCGGTCAGGAGGACGTCGAAGGAGGCGTCGTCGGCGGGCGGGCCGGACGGGGGGGCGGCCTCGGAGCAGGCGGCGGCGAGGAGGGCTGTGCCGGCGACGAGCGCGGCGGTGAGCGCGGTGCCGGGAGCCGTGCCCGCAGGAGCGTGGCGATTGGGTCGGTGCGGGTCGCTATTCATGCGGTAAGTATCCCAAGCCATCACGGGACGCGCAACCGGCGCTGCCGGGGCGATCTTGAGGGTTTTCCCTCTATTGACTGAGGGTTTTCCCTCTATTGACTGAGGGTTTTCCCTCTATTGAGCTAACGGGTCGACAGCGATAATGGGGGTGTCGACTCGATTCCTCACTGTAGGGGAGGCTGTCATGTGTCACCGAGGGTTGGCCGCCAGGGCAGGTGCAGTCTTCGTCGCCGGGTTGTTGTGCCTGTCACCGGTAATGGCTGAGTCGCAGGAGAGCGGCTCAACGACCGAGCTCGCCGGGCCGGTGTGCTCCGACTGTGAGATTGTCTCCGTTCCGCTGGTGAGGCTTGGCGACGCCCAAGGCCCGGGCATGCTTGAGAGCGACTACAACATCGTTCGCATCGACCGCCACGGCCGGTATTTTGTACGCGGTGGGTCGGCCCCCTACTTCTGGGTCTTCGATGGTTCGGGAAGAATCGCGCATCGTATCGGACGGCGCGGGGAGGGGCCGGGCGAGTTTTCCCGGGTCAACGGGATCGCGTTCGGCGAGGCCGATTCCGTTTTCGTCGTCGACCGCATCCTCCAGCGAGTGACCGTATACACTTCCGACCTCGAGCTTGCCCGAACTTTCCGTCTGGCGTTTCGGCCCGAAGGACCTGAACTCTTCGTTGGCACATCGCTCCTGGCCAACTACGGCATTCACACCGCAGATCGCGCCGGCCTCCCGTTTCACGTGCTGGACCGCGATGGGAACATACGGCGCTCCTTCGGGTCGGTAGCGGGCGGTGTCTACCGGGCCGACATGCAGGACATCATCGACCAGCGAAGGCTCGCCCGCTCGGACACCGCATCGTTCTGGGCGGCTCGGATCAATCAGTATCTGATCGAACGCTGGTCGACGAATGGTCGTCTGGATGAGACGCTCCATCGTCAACCGCCCTGGTTTGAAGTCTGGTGGGAGACCAGGTCGAATGCTGACATGCCGCCGCTGACAATGATCAACGCCTTGGAACAGGTCGGCGATACTCTCTGGGTACTCGCGAAAGTACCCGGGGAACGGTGGCGATCGGCCGTAGAACCACGCGGTCGACTTTACAGGGTGACCAACCGCGAGGAGTACCGCAATACCGTTCTAGAGGCCGTAGATCTCAGGCGGAGGGTCGTAGTCTCCTATCGGCGCATGCCGCAACTCTTCGACGATCTGCTGGCAGGAGGATTGGCGGTTCGCAACGACACCGACGGAATCGGGAATCCGGTCGTGTGGGTGCACAGACTGGAGATCCACAGGCCTTCACGACAAGGGGGGTAAGGACGATGAGAACTATCATGATCGCAACGATGCTCGCAACGGCTGGGAGCCTGGCTTTCGCAGAGGACGACGCGGACGTTGTCGTGGTCGCGTCAGTCCACGAGGTCGTGCCACACGCCGGCTTGGACGTGCCGGTGTACCTCGAGCCGGTGTTCTCTTGGCCGCCCGGGTCCTTTTACGACTGCGGTACGTGTTCTCAGGAGGACTGCGAATCTGAAGAGCACAGCTTCTACTACAGTGCACTTGACGAAGACGTGGATCGCTCATACGACGAGTCGACTCACGACTGCGAGGAAGGGTGGTGCGTAGATGCTCATCCCGAGGGGACGTCTTGTGACAGCGGGATGGCGTTGCTGGACGTCGACAGGCAGATGATTTGGGAGACAACGATGACGGGCACGCCCTCGTCCCTCGCGGCCACGCTGGACAGGTTTGACGAAGTCGTTGCCTACAATGCCTCGCGCAATGCTCTTCAGGTACGCGGCTGCCAGGGATCCATAATCATGAGCATACCTCTATCGAAAACCCAAGCCAGCGCTCTGGATCTGTAGCGCAGCCTACAACTCGGCTGCGGAATCATGGTAGAGAGGCGGGGTGTAGCAGCACGACATCCTCACCTGCCCCACCCTCAGCCCTGCCCCGGCAGGACCACAAAACCGGCAACCGCAAAGTGGCCGTCGAGCGTCAACGCCTCCCGAATGCCCAACTCGCTCATGACCGCGAAGCTGCACGCATCAACGAGGGAGAACCGCTGATCCGCGAATCGCTTAAGCCACTGGCCGACCGCCTCCTCCTCGCGCTCCGCCGTGATGTACTCGATCCGGTTCGGTGGTCGCCGGACCGCTTCCACGAAGGCGAGCGCGGCCGCCCGTCCCGCACGACGAAGCAGCAGAGCGTGTGTCTCGGCCACGACGACACTTGTGGTCACGATTCGCACGCCCCGGCGCACCCGTTCCCGCAGCGTCCGGGCCAGCACGGCATGATCCGGATGACCGCGGTCGGTGAGGGCGTACCACGCGCCCGCGTCGATGAACAGGCCCTTCACTCCGAATCCTGCCCGCCGGGTCTGCCGGTCAGCCCGCGCCCGCCCCGCACGCCCCGCCGCCTGGACCAGGAAGCCGCCTCGGTGGCGGCCAGATAGTCGTCATGCGCTCGCGCGACATCGACCCCCGGGCCATGCGCCGTCGACATCATTCCGATGATTTCGAGCACGGGGTGACGCTCCGGATCCGTCAACTGGCTCTCCAGAGCCTCCAGGCCCCGCCGCAGCACATCGGATTTGGTGGTGTCGAGCTTCGCCGTCAGCCGCTCCAAGCGATCTCGCTCAGTCGGACGCAAGTAGACCTGGACGGGCTCCGCGACACGACGCTCGGTCGATTGATCATTAGCATACTTCATGAATCATGATAATACTTGTTGTCCCAGTCTGCCAGGATGCGCCCATGGTAGTCAGGCGCTCCTCATCCGCTTCCTTGGCGTAAGTGTCAGGACGAGACCGAATGCGGAGTCGAATGCAAAGCCTGCAACTGATGCGAGAAACCGACGACCCCCGGCCGCCCACTGAAGACGACCGGCTGCCAACCGGCGACCCCCGGCTCGATGGCCTCATGGACGCGATCAGGGGCGGGTCGTCCCGGGCGCTCGGCCGCCTCATGGACCTCTGCTGGGCAGACCTCGTGCGTTACGCGGCGCGGCAGCTGAGCGACGTGGAGCTGGCCCGGGATGTCGTGCAGGACGCGTTCATCCAGGTGTGGCAGCGGAGGCGGCGCTGGCGGCCGCGGGGCTCCGCGCGCGCGTATCTGTACCGGATCGTGCGGCACCTCGTGATCGACGAGAAGCGGAAGCAGGGAGTGCGGCGGCGGTGGGCGGAGCGCCAGCAGTGGGCAGACTCCCCGCGCCCCGCCACACCCGCCGAGGAGTTCGACGCAAAGGTGCTGGCGGATGCCTTCGAGGCCGCCGTCGCATCGTTGCCGCGGCGGCGCCGCGACGTGTTCGAACTCGTCTTCCAGCGGGGGCTCAGCCACGCGGAGGCCGCATCGGTGCTGGACATCTCGGCGCAGACGGTGGCGAACCAGATGAGCGCCGCTTTGCGAAGCGTGCGGCAGGCGGTCAGTGCGAGTCAGGGCGAGCAAGGCGGGTCAGCATGACCAGGGAGGACCGAATGGACGAATTGTTGCTTCGGCATCTGCGCAAGCAGACGACGGAAAAGGAAGACGCGGCGGTCGACGAGTGGCTGACGGCCGACGACGAAGGGGCCAGCGGCCGGCCAGACCGCCAACGCGCCCTGGCCGAGCTGAGCCGCGTCGTCGAGGCCGGCCGCATCGCGGACCGCCGCATCGCGCCCGGAGACCCGCCGGCCGCCGAGGACGTGATCTGGAGGGCTGAGGCACGGCGGACCGCGTCGGCAGGATCGGGCGTAGCGCGCCTCGGGCGGCGGTTCAGAGTCCTGCGCCCGCGGCGTGGCCGGTTCGAACTGGTGGCCGCGGCGGTGGTGGCGGTGGTGGGCTTGGGAATATGGCAAGTCGTCGGCGGCATGCGTGGTGACAGCGGATCCGCGGGCACGACGGCTGCAACCCGTGAATTCGTGACCGGCCCCGGAGAGACCGAGATGGTGCGGCTGGGTGACGGCAGCGTGATCCGCCTCGGGCCCGACAGCCGCCTGGCCACGGCCTGGCCCACGAACTTCCCGGAGGGAGCCGCGCGCGAGGTGACGCTCGACGGCGAGGCCTTCTTCGCTGTTACAAGCGACCCGGCCCGGCCGTTCCGCGTCGTGACGGATGTCGGGACGGCCCAGGTGCTCGGGACGCGCTTCCACCTGGCCGTGGACGCGGCAGAGCTGTCCGTCGCGGTCATCGAAGGCCGCGTCGCTCTCGCCGGTCCGGACCATGAAGTGCAGGTCGGCGCGGGCCAGGCCACGAGGCTGCTGCGCGGGCTGCCCGAGCCGGTCGGAGCGGCTGAGCCCACCGGAAGCATGGCCGACTGGCTGGACGGCTTCCTGATCTTCCACGACACGCCGCTGGGCGTGGCGATGGAAGAGGTCGAAGCGCGCTATGGCACCGACGTGGTGATCCGCGACGACGCGCTCACGAACCAGACGCTGACCATGTGGTTCGAGTCGAAGTCGTTGGCGCAGATCATGACCGTCGTGTGCAGCGTGATCGACGCCCGCTGCAGCATCGATGCGGGGGTTGTAACGATCGAGTCCGCCGATCGCGGAGCGGCCTCGTGAGCCCGCGACGGCGGGGCACCCGGTTCTCGCGGGCCGTGCGGATGATCACGCGGTTTCTCGCCGCCACCGTCCTGCTCCCCGCGGCGCTCTCCGCGCAGGACACCCAGGTGCTGGCCGCGCTCCGGGGCGAAACCGGCGTGGACCCCGCGCCCGGCACCCTGCTGGCGACCATCTCCATGCTCTCCATCGAGCAGGCGCCTCTGGCGGAGGCCCTCGCGCGGCTCGCCGAGCAGTCCACCGTGCAGATCGCCTTCAGCCCGAGTCTTCTGCCCGGCGACCTCCGCGTCGACTGCGACTGCACGACGCTGAACCTCGCCCGGGCGCTCGACCGGCTCCTTGCCGAGACAGACCTCGGCTACGTCGAACTCGGCTCGCAGGTGGTCGTCGTCCCCAAGGCCGGCAGCGATCTTGCGCCGCCCGACGGACTGTTGCGCGGCCGCGTGCGCTCCGAAGTCGCGGTTCCCATCGAGGACGCCACCGTCCGCCTGGTGCTCGCAGCGGACACGACCCACCGGCGCATCACCGGGACCGACCGGCTGGGCTACTTCGCCTTCCACGACCTGGCGCCAGGGCGGTATGCGCTGAGCGTCGCCCGCATCGGGTACGCCCTCCACGAGCAGGGCGTGGACATGGCCCCGGGATCCGATCTTCACATGGAGGTTGCCCTCGCCGAACAGGCAGTCGAGCTGGCCGGCGTGCTGGCGGAAGGCCGCCGGAGCCGGCAGCGCGAGCGGTACGAGCGGTCGGGCGGCGTCACGGTCCAGGAGATGAATCGCCAGGAACTCAAGGCGATCCCGGGCGTCGCCGAACCGGACCCCATGAAGAGCGTAGAAGTGCTGCCCGGTGTGACCAGGGTGTCCGACTTCACCGCCGCCTTCAACGTCCGCGGCGGGTCGGCGGACCAGAACCTGATCCTCCTGGACGGCATGCCGATCTTCAACCCCTTCCACGCCATGGGGCTGTTCTCCGTCTTCAACGGCGACATGGTGCAGCGGGCGGAGCTTCACTCCGGAGGCTTCCCCGCGGAATACGGGGGGCGGACGTCTTCGGTGCTGAAGGTCGAATCCGATCTCGGTGATGGGGAACTTGGGGTCGACGCGGGTGTGAGCCTCATCGCGAGCCGGGCAGCCGTGAAGGGCGGCCTGTCCGAGGACCTGCGGCAACGGCTCGGGCTGGCCAGCGCGCGTTGGCGCGTGTCGGGCCGCCGCAGCTACCTGGACGTGCTGACCAGGCCCTTTCTGGAAGCCCCCTTCCCATATCGCCTCAATGACTTGCAGGGCGGTTTCGAAGCGTGGACGAGGAAGGGAGACAGGATCAGGGTCACCGGCTACTCGGGTCGGGATGTCATCAATATGAAGGATCTGGCGGCAATCCTTGACGGGTACGAGTTCGGCGATCCCCGTGACGGCAATTCGTTCAACCCCGAGTGGCGGTGGGGGAACGACGCCGTTGGCGCTTCCTGGACACGTCCCTTCCCGGGCGGCGGAGCGGCGGATCTGCATGGTTCCTTTTCACGCTTCGACAGCAAGTTCGAATTCGACGAATTCGGAGATGCACGGGTCATGACCCGCATCAGCCGTGCCGCACTCGGTGGCGACATGGAGCGCCGGCCCGCCCCCCGTCTGAGCTGGAAATCCGGATGGGTTGTTGGCTGGCTGAATCACCACAACGCCATCGACGGCGGGATACCCGAGGCGTTCCCGACCGGAGGTGAAGACGGCACGGAGGCGGGGGTCTACTCGCAGGTCCGCTGGAACCCGAACTCGGACTGGCTGCTGGAAGGCGGGCTGCGGCTGGATTACTGGCGCCCCGGTGATGCGTCCGCCACCACGGTGGTCTCACCAAGATTCGCATTGAAGCGCTTCGTGGGCGACGGCTCCTGGGCCGTGCGGGCGGCTGCAGGACGCTACTCCCAGTTCATCCTGTCGGTGCGGGACGAGAAGCTGCCAATCAGTCCTGATTGGTGGATGCTCTCCGGCGCCGCGGCGCCCGTGCTGGTCTCGGAGCAGTTCCAGGCGGGCTTCGAGGGATTCGCGGGCATGAACGACGCCTGGTTCGTCAGTCTGGAGGGCTACTATCGCCGCTACGAGGGGTTGGCGGCTCAGAACTGGGCCGATGATCCCGAAGATCCCACCGATGACCTGATGTCCGGCGAGGGGCGTTCCTATGGGGCAGACCTGATGATTCGCAGGGATCTGGGCGACATCACCGGCTGGCTCTCCGTGTCGCTTCTCAAGGCGGAGCACACGTTCCGTGACACCGGGTCGGGCCTGGATCCGGCGCCCCTGATCAGGTACGCACCGGTGTTCGACCGCCGCCTCGACATCGATCTGGTGCTCCGCCGCAACCTCCCGTGGGAGGTCGAGACCGGCATGCGCTGGAACTTCGGTACGGGACTCCCGTACACCCGCCCGCTCGGCTTCTTCGAAATCTATCGCGCCCAGATGGTCGACCTGCTGGTCGATCCGACCTATGACGGCGTGGTGCTCGGCCCCAGAAACGGGGAGCGCTACCCGGTACGGCACCGATTGGACGTCACGTTCCGGCGCACCTGGGCGAAGGAGTGGGGACGCATCACCCCCTACGTGAACGTGATCAACGTCTACAACCGGAAGAATGTGTTGCTCTACTCCTTCGATTACAGACCGGAAGTCCCCGTTCGCAACGGAGCCTCGATGCTCCCGATTCTCCCCACCATCGGAGTGGAGGTGTCGTTCTGATGCGCGCGCACAATCCCCTGCGATCGGTCCCCTGGAGACGTGCCGCAACCGGCCGGCGCTGGTGGGCCCTGCCTGTTCTGCTCCTGCTGACCGGCTGCGAACTCACCGACGTGGACGTCGAGCCCCTGCCCGACATGATCGTGGCCGGAGTAACCGTGGTGCTAACCGTCGATCCGCTCGATCCGTCCCGCGTCGATACGCGGGCCAGTGCGCTGGTTACACGGTTCCGTCGTCAGTGGGCACACGAAGTGCCGGGCGCGTCGGTCCGGATTGTCGGTGAATCGGGACAGATGCTGCCCCTGGCCGAGGTGTCCGATCCACTCGAGACCTGTGTGACACCTCTTTATGGCTTCCGCCGCCCGCCCGCAGGCTCCTGCCATCTTGCCGCTGTACCCGGAACACATTTCGCACCGGGCGAAAGGCTGACGCTGACGGTCACGCTCCCGGACGGCGGCATTCTAACGGGCCAGAGCACCATGCCCGGCCTCTTCACCGCAGCGGATCTGTCTCTGGAAGCTGGACGTTGCCGCCTGGACCCAAACACCGGCTATCGCTTCGACTGGGCGCGCTCAGCAGGAAGCTGGGGCTACATCGCGGAGGCGAGGTTTGCGGGGCTTGGGAAACTGTGGAACAGCGAGTATCCGCTGCACCTCGTGGTCACGTTGCGCGGCGCGGACGAAACGGAAGCGCTCTTCCCACGCGACTTTCTCCTTGAAGTGTCCGACGTACAGACAAGCGACCTTTATCGCGTGCTGCGCCAGGGCTTGCCGGTGGGGGCAAGCGCCGAGGTTGCGATCGGTGCCGTCGACCGCAACTGGGCCAACTGGACGCGTCTCGGCCGGATTGACACCTACGGCGAAGTCAATATCCCCTCCGTCTTCGGCGACGGGACGGGCTGGTTCGGGACCGCCGTGCGCTGGAAGGTCGAGGTCGAGTCGCGCGGCGCGGACCCGGAGGCCGGTGACAGAGACCTCCCCCTCTGCGGACCGGCGGCCGGCTGATGGGCAAGATGAAAGACATCCTGGCGTACGTCGGCGTTTGCGCGAGCGCGTTGATTCCCGCGCTCCCGGTCGTCGCGCTACCTTCGTCGCTTGCCGCCCAGAGCAACGAAGCACTGACGGCTCTGAAGGGTGACTTCGGCGTCGATCCCAGTCCTGGCAGTCTCCTGGCAACGGTCTCGCGCCTCTCCATCGAGAGGGTTTCGCTTGCTGCAGCCCTCTCCCAACTCGCAGAGCGCTCGCAGGTCCAGATTGCCTTCAGCCCCAGTCTCCTGCCGGGCAAGCTCCGGGTCGACTGCGATTGTGCCACGCTGAACGTGGCAAGGGCCCTGGATCGGCTGCTTTCCGATACGCACCTGGGCTACGTCGAGTTGGCTTCGCAGGTGGTCGTCGTGCCCAGGGCTAACCGGGACGCCGCTCCAAACTCGGTACTGCGCGGCCGCGTGAGGTCTGAAGTCGCTGTGCCGATCGAGGGCGCCACGGTGCGATTGCTGCCTGCGATCGATACGGCCCGCCTCCTCGTCGCCGGGACCGACCGGCTCGGGTTCTTTCATTTCGACGGTCTGGCGGCGGGAGACTACTTCCTCAGGGTTTCACGGATCGGTTATGGGCAGCAAGAGACTGAAGTCGCGCTGGCGCCTGGGGCGGATCTTGCGGTGGAAATCGCCTTGAGCGAACAAGCAGTGGCGGTGGACGGTGTGGCCGTGGAGGGAAAGCGGAGCAGGCAGCGCGCACGGTTCGAACGGTCGGCAGGAGTGGCGGCGCACGAGTTGGACCGCGCGGAACTCAAGTCGATTCCGGCAGTCGCAGAAGCAGATCCCGTGAGGAGCGTGGAGGTGCTGCCCGGTGTAACCAGGGTCTCGGACTTCACCGCTTCCTTCAACGTGCGGGGCGGATCCGCCGACCAGAACCTCATCCTCCTGGACGGCGTTCCCATCTTGAACCCTTTTCACGGCATGGGCACCTTTTCGGTCTTCAATCCCGATGCGCTACAGCGGGCGGAACTGCAGTCGGGAGGATTCCCGGCACGCTACGGCGGACGTGTTTCGTCGGTGCTGCTCCTGGAATCCGACATGGGCAACGGTGAGTTGGACGTCGACGCGGCTGTCGGATTGATCTCAAGCCGGGCAACCGTGAGGGGAAGCCTGCCCGGCAACGTATCGGACGGTCTCGGACTCGCCAGCGCACGCTGGCAGCTCGCCGCGCGCCGCAGCTACCTGGATCTGTTGACCAGACCTTTTCTCGATGCACCCTTTCCCTATCGGCTCCAGAGTGCCCACGCAGCTTTCGAAGGCTGGACGAAGAACGGCGACCGGGTACGGACTACGGCCTATTCCGGACGCGACGTCATCAATCTCAGACATGCCGAGATTCTCAGTGGCAGCGGCAATCCGGATGATTGGGAGGTGATTCCCAACCGTCAGTGGCGGTGGGGCAACGACGCTGTGGGTGCCTCCTGGACGCGCCCCCGCGGCGACGGCGGGGCATGGGATGTCTACGGCAGCGTCTCGCGCTTCAACGCGGAACTCGCACTCTCGCCCCATGGGGACGTGGGCGTGGGAACCAGGATTGCCCAGTGGTCGCTCGGTGCCGACCTGGAGCGCCGTCCCACGGCCGACACGCGCTGGACCTCGGGACTCGCCGCCCACCGTATGAACTACGAAAACGCCCTTCACGGCGGGGCCCCGGACTACGCCTATCCGACCGGATCCGGCCAGGGCTGGGTATACGCGGCCTACACACAAATTCATTGGCGCCCCAACGTCCACTGGCTGTTGGAGGGTGGCCTCCGGCTCGACAATTGGAGTCCCGGCGGTCACCGGACTACAGCAACTCTTGCACCCCGTATCGCGGCGAAGCGCCTCATTCGCCAAGGCACCTATGCGCTGAAAGCGGCTGCGGGTCGCTACACGCAATTCGTGCATTCGCTGCGAGACGAGGAGGCACCGATCGGCCTGGATTGGTGGATGCTCGCAGGGAACAGAGCTCCCGTGCTCATGTCGGATCAGATTCAGGGCGGGATCGAGGCCTTGTGGGGCAGCAGCACGTGGCTTGCTTCGCTGGAGGGATACTACCGGACCTACGATGGCCTGGCTGCGCAGAACTGGGGCGACGACCCGAGCGATCCCGCCGACGATCTTCTTTCCGGCGAAGGACTGGCCTATGGGGCGGATTTTCTGATCAGGAGAGACCGTGGGAACACCACGGGCTGGGTCTCGGTGTCACTGCTCAAGGCCACCCGCGCCTTTCCCGATACCGACTCCGGGCTGGATCCAGCCCCGCTCATCGAGTACCCGCCGGTCTTCGACCGCCGGGTTGAGCTGGACCTGGTCCTGCGTCGACAACTGTCCGGCGACAGCGAGATAGGGCTGCGTTGGAACTTCGGCACCGGACGGCCGTATACCCCGCCTGTCGCGCTGTTCTACATCTACGACCACCAGATCGTTGACCGGCGCTTCGAGCCGACCTACGGGCAGGGGATCTTCTTCGGCCCCAGGAACGCTGCGCGTTATCCAGCCTACCACCGCCTGGACATCAGCCTCCGCAAGACCTGGCAGAAGCGATGGGGAACCGTGACCCCATACCTGAATGTGATCAATGTGTACAACCGGAAGAACGTCCACTATTACCAGTACCACTACGGGGGCATCCCGCCCGTTCGCACAGGATTCTCGATGATTCCCGTCCTGCCGACGATTGGAGTGGAGGTGTCGTTCTGATGCGCACGCAGCGGTTGGCCTTTCCGGCCTTGCTCGCACTGGCAGGTTGCTCACTCACCGATGTGGAGATCGCTCCCTCCCCCGAGCTGGTGGTGGCGGCGGTGACGGCCGTGCTCACGGTCGACGATCCTCTCCAGCCTTCAGAGGCGGAGATGCGCGTCGTGGCGCTGATCACGCGCAGTCATCGTTCCCTCTCGTATGAGTTGCCAGGGGCCACCGTACGGATTACCGGAGAGTACGGCCAGTCGATGTGGCTTGAGGAAGCACCCGATCCGCAATCGGCCTGCATGACGCACCGTGAAAGAGCAGGCTCCTGCCATGTCGGCAGAGCGTGGCCAAGTCACTTCGCCCCGGGAGAACTGCTCTCCCTGGAAGTCGTGCTGCCGGACGGCCGCATTCTGAAAGGTGCGAGCCGGCTACCCGGTCACTTCCGCGCGTCCGGCCTGTCCCTGAAGGACGGTCGCTGCCGCCTGAAGCCGGACACCGGGTATCGTTTTCGCTGGCCGCGTGTGTACGGAGCCGGAGCCTTTCTCGCAGAAGCCCGAGTGGCGGGACTGGGGGAGCTGTGGCCCGACGAAGGGCCCTTGTCGCTTCCGGCGACCCTTCGCGGTCCGGACCATACGGGCATCCTCTTTCCAGGGGACTTTCTCTATCAGCTGATCGAGCGCGAAGAGTGGGCATTGCAGCGAGTGTTGCACGAGGGGCTCCCGGCAGGGGCCAGCGCCGATGTGACCATCGGGGCGGTTGACCGGAACTGGGCGAACTGGATCCGCGTCAGATTCGGTTTGGAGGGCCAGATCCGGGTTCCCTCCGTCTTCGGCGACGGGACGGGCTGGTTCGGGACGGCTGTGAGCTGGAGCGCGGGGATAGAGTCGCGTGAGGCTGATCAGGAGGCTGGCGACGACCACCTCCCCCTGTGCGGCCCGGCGGCAAGCGACTAACGGGTGGCAATCCCGCGCGCATCAAAAAATGATGCGTGGCCCCCGCCGGCTACCCGCCCAGCAAATTGAACTGCCGCGTGAACTTCACGATGAACGAGCGCGCCAGCGTGCCGCTCTCGACGAACCGGGCTCCATCGTGATTGAGCCCGGCGGGTGGAGTCGGGGGGTGGCGCGGTGCCGGGTAGGGTCCGGTGCTTCTTGTCCGCGCTTTCGCTTGGTGCTCAGTCCGGCTCCCATGCGGTCCGTTTCCACTCCCCCGCTCGTCGAACCGGACGTGCGGATTTCCCGCATCCGGCTCTCAGCCGGGATCATGCGTTCGCCCACGGAAGGTCTCCGGTCGTTGGCCCAAGACACGTCAGGCCGCAGTGGTCCCGCAGCCATTCGTCGGGGAAGCGCACGTAGCTTCTCGACCGTCCCTTGTGTTTCCGCCGGAACCACTGTCGCAGCCGCCGGGTCGCGTGCCTGTCCACAGCCTTGTAGGCCGGGCTGACCTGCCCGAGGTCGAAGTAGTTCGCCCATCCGGACATCAGCCGGTTGAGACGCTCTACGACTTCCTCGGCGGACCGTCCCACGTACACCCGGTCCGTTTGCTCGCTGATCCTGCGGCAGATGCTTTGAACGCTCGCCTTGCTGGGCCGGGTCCCGATGTACCGGCTTCCGTCCATTGGGCGATAGTTCCAGCCGATGCGGTACCCGAGGAACTCGATGGGCTCCTCGGGGCATCGGAGGCATCGGGTCTTCCGCGCGTTGACCGGCAGCTTCAGCCTGTCCATGAGCCGGTTGACCGCCGCCAGCATCTCCGCCGCCGGGGCCTTGCCGAGCACACAGAAGTCGTCCGCATAGTTCACGATCTCCGCGCCGAATCGCCGGGCGTAGCCCAGCACCTTCCAGCCAAGGATGAACCGCCGCATGTAGATGTTGCTCAGCAGCGGCGAGATCGGAGCCCCTTGCGGGGTTCCCTTCCGTTCTCTTCGCGCCCGGTTCGTGCGGCGAGTGCCTCCCTCCCCGTCCTGCTCCACCACCGGCATTTCCAGCCACGCCTTGACGAGTCCAAGCATCCGCCCGTCGCTCACGCGCCGCGCGATGCTCTTCATCAACTCGGCGTGCGGTATCTCACCGAAGTAGTTGGAGAGGTCCGCATCGACCACTTCGTTGCGGCCATGGTTCACCAAGCGGTGTATCCGCTCGACCGCGTCCTTGGCGCTCCGTCCCGGCCGGTATCCGTACTGTTCCGGCTCCAGGTCCGCCTCGAAGATCGGCCCAAGCACCAACATGGCCGACGTCTGCGCAACCCGGTCCCTCAGGCATGGGATGCCCAACGGACGGAACTTCCCCGGTTGTTTCTTCGGGATCAGCACCTGTCTCACCGCACTCGGCTTGTAGGCGCCCTCCCTCAGTTCCCGCGACAGTTCCCCGATCCAGCGCTCCACTCCGTACGCTTCGACATCCGCGACCGTCACACCATCGACTCCAGCCGCTCCGCCGTTGCGCCGGACCATCTCCCATGCCGTCAGCAGGAAGTCCTCCCGCCATACCTTGTCGGCAAGGGCGTGGAAGCGCCGTCCAGGTTCTTCCTTCGCTTTCGCATGTAGCACGGTCTGGAGTTTCCGAACGCTCGCCGACCCTGTTAGGCTCCCGCCAGTGGTCATGTCCCTGCCTCCGTTCCGTACCGCTCCCGACTCAGGGTCCCTTCCCTCGGCGGGCATTACCCCGCGTCTCCGGTACTGCGGACCCATCCGCCACCCTGCCGGCCCGGCCTGCCCCTCGCGGGGTTCCGGTTGCCGCGTGCTCGGCACCGGCAGGGCTTCCCGTGTTGCTGCGCTTTCCATCTTCCATGCATGCCAGCGCCATTACCCCGGCGGAAACCGGCCAGTGCGCTTGTCGCTCTCTTCCCGGCCAGCCGTCGGCCTTCCCCTGACTACCGAAGGGTCGGCTTCCGCATTAGGCGTTTCGGGGCCTGCTCGGCGTTCACTCGCGTTCCGGCCTGCATGGTCGCTGAGCCGCCCATGGCGGCCCTTCTCTCCAGAGTGCTTCAGCCCATGTCGTTGCCTCCATGAACCGCCCTGGCCGCTACCAGCCGGAGCGACAGTTGCCGGGTGGGATTCGCACCCACTAGGAAAACGCGCCTTTCCACGGCGCACGATAGTCCAGGCCCTGCACATCGTTGTAGACGATGAACAGTCCGGTTCCCGCGGTGTTGAGCCAGCCGAAGCGAAGGTTGGCCGACCAGCTGTCGACCTGGTTCGAGTACTGCACCAGCGACTGCACGTAGATCCGCGGCGTGAAGAAGTAGCCGAAGTTCATTCCCAGCAGCACGGTCTCGAACTCGCCCTGAGGCAGGTTCACATTGAAGTAGTTGATGCGCGCCGACGTGCTGAACGACGGGTTGGGGCGCCAGGTGAGCGAACCGTTGCCGCCCGCACGCGAGCCGCTGAGGAAGTGCCCGAAGTTGATGCGCGAGGTCGCCGAAAACCGGGAGATGGGGTTGCTGTTGAACACCAGCTGGGACTCCCAGCCGCGGTACGTTCCCACGGGTACGGTCACGTCGGTGCCGCGGATGGTGAAGGGCCGGTAGATGCCTTCGGTGACGAGGTTGATCCCGGTGTGGATCTGCGCTCCCGAGTGCCACTCCCAGTGGGAATCGATATGCAGAAAGCCCGATTCCTGGAAGCCCGCCTCGACTCCGTTCTTGCGGCTCTGGTAGGTGTAGTACGAGATGTGCGGCCGGATTTCTCGAAGCCACTCCGGATGGATCCTGTACATCATGTAGGACTGGTAGTAGCGGTATCCGGCGCGGGGCAGGAAGCCCACTTCCGGGTTGAACCCCTCCCCGATCTCCCGGACCTGACCCGTCATGACAAAGGTCCGCATGTTGAGGTTGCCGGAGACGTCCCAGGCGTATTCGTTGTTGCCGGCTCCGGGACCGTTGGTCGTCGCGACGAAGCTGCCGAGGGTGATCGCCTGTCCCACGGAGACGGCGGCATCGACCGCCTGGGTGCGGTTGAAGTCTCCCGCGGGCCCGCTCTTGTTGATGAACAGGCCCCCGACGCGGGACCGGTTGGGGAGTTCCCTGGCGAGCCGGACGACCGAGTAGCCGTGCGCGTCCGCCCCGATCTCGCTCGCTCCGCCGGTCTCGATGTGCAGCAGCCCGACGTTCAGGCCTGCGGCCCGGCCCGACAGCCGGGCACCGCCCCTGATCGGCACCGGCTGGCCCTGGTGGATGCCTATGGCGCGGCTGAAGAACAGGTCCGCGCCTCCTCCTCCGACACTGAAGAACCCGGCGTTCTCGAGGAAGAACGGCCGTTTCTCCGGGAAGTTGAGCGCGAAACGCGTGAGGTTGAGCTGCTGGTCGTCAACCTCGACCTGCGCGAAGTCGGTGTTGTACGTCACGTCGAGCGTAAGCCCCTGGGTGACCTGGTACTTGACCTCGCCGCCGATAGCGCCGTCCTGGCCGAAGCCGGCCTCGCCCGGGTTGGTGTAGTCGCGGGCCGTGGAGCCCAGCAGGTAGGGGGTGGCCGTGGCGAAGCGGCGGAAGGGTGGCCTGAGTCCCTCGAGGTCGCCGGCGTAGTTGAGGCGGTAGAGGTTGAATTCGCGTGGCACGGGGGTCCAGAACGATTCCTCGTTGAGGCGCCGGACGCGGCGGGAGACGTTGAAGCCCCATGTCCGGGCGTCGTTGCCGTAGCGCAGGGTGCTGAAGGGGATGCGGAACTCCGCGTACCAGCCGCCGTCGTCGACGGTGGTGGCGACGGTCCAGCTCCCGTCCCAATTCTTGTTGAAGCCGCCGCCGGATCCGGACTGGAAGCGCCGCCGGGAGTTGAATCCGCCTCCCTGGAAACGGCCTCCCCCGCGCCCCTCGTTGGCGACCTGGCCGTCGTACTCGATTCCGGTGGGCGTGGTGCCGAAGACGAAGCCGTTCTGGTCGTCGTTCCAGGTGTCGAGGACGAAGACAATGGCGTCGCTCTGGTTCACCTCGTAGTCGCGGATACGTTCGCCGTACGTGATGGCGTCCGCCTGGCTGTCGAAGGCCCAGACGCCGACGTAGAGCGCCTGATCGTCGAAGATCACGCGGACTTCGGTGCGCTCGCTGGCGGGCTGCCCGTCGAAGGGCTCGCGCTGGGTGAAGTCGGTCAGTGCGACCCCCTGCCCCCACACCGCCTCGTCGAGGCGCCCGTCGATCTCGGGCGCTTCCGTGACCTCGGTGGCCAACGCGGATGTGGCCAGCCGTCCGCCAGGGATGTCGGCAGCGGCACCGACCGGCGAGTTCTGGGCGAACAGGGGAGCTCCGGGGGCCAACGCGGCCATCACGCAGGCACACCGGGAGACCAACACACGGATCCGGGCCACGCCCACCCGACGGGCAGGGATGGCGGTACTTGTCTTCATTCAGGCTGCCATTCGAAGGTGTGAGTGGGCGAATATAGTACACGGCGCCCCGCATGCCGAACGCGGGCGCAGGCGCTAATCGAGTTCCACCAGGAAATAGCGCTTCTTGCCGACCCTGACGACCAGGAAGCGATCGTGGAGCGGGTCCCCTGACACCATGCGGACGGCGGAGTCGGTTGCGCGGACGCCGTTCAGGTAGACTCCCCCGCCCCTGATGAGGCGCCGCGCCTCGCTGCGGGACGGCGCCATGGCTGCATCGGCCATCAGCACGGCCAGTTCGATGCCGTCCCCCTCCAGCGCCGACCTCGCCAGCCCGGTCGACGGCACATCCGCGAAGATCTCCTCGATGTCCGCCGCCCCGAGGCCCTCCAGGCTGCCGCCGAACAGCACCCGCGACGCCCGCTCCGCGCGCTCCAGGCTGTCGGCACCGTGCACCGTGCGCGTCACCTCGGCGGCCAGCCGGCGCTGCGCGTCCCGACGGTGCGGGTGTTCGGCCACGGCGTGCTCGAGCGCGGCGACGTCGGGTTCGCCGAGCAGGGTGAAGAGGCGCAGGTAGCGAATCACGTCGGCGTCTTCGGTGTTCAGCCAGAACTGGTAGAAGCGGTAGGGAGACGTGCGCCCGGGGTCGAGCCAGACGGTCCCCTCCTCCGTCTTGCCGAACTTCTCGCCCCCGGAAGCGGTGAGCAGCGGGAAGACGATGCCGTGGCAGCGGGGCCCGCCGAGCCTCCGCACCAGGTCGATGCCCGCGGTGATGTTGCCCCACTGGTCCGAGCCGCCCATCTGCAGCGTGCAGCCGTAGCGGCGATTGAGCTCCCAGAAGTCGTAGGACTGAAGCAGTTGGTACGAGAATTCGGTGAAGGAGATGCCGGACTCGTCGTCCTCGAGGCGCCGCCGGACCGATTCCTTGCGCAGCATGGCGTTGACCGAGAAATGCTTGCCGATGTCGCGAAGGAAATCGACGAATCCGAGCTTGTCCAGCCAGTCGAGGTTGTTCGCCATGCGGGCCGGGTTTGTGCGGGACTCGAAGTCCAGGAAGGCGGCCAGCTGTTTGCGGATCCCTTCGGCGTTCTCCTCGGCCCGGGCGCGGTCGAGGAGCAGGCGTTCCTGCGCCTTGCCCGACGGGTCGCCGATGAGGCCCGTGCCGCCGCCCACGAGCGCGATCGGACAGTGGCCGGCCCGCTGCAGGTGGACGAGCCCCATGATCGGGACGAGCGATCCGACGTGCAGCGACGATGCGGTGGGGTCGAAGCCGATGTAGCCGGTGACCTGTCCCGCTTTGAGGGCGGCAGCCGCGTGCTCGGTCGCGTCCGCGAGGAGGCCGCGGCGGCGGAATTCGTCGATCATGTGTCTGTTTCCATTAGTCCTGGACCGTATCGCTCGGCTACCTGCGCCCGCATCACCTTCCCCGTCCGGGTCCGAGGCAGCTCGTCCACGACGACGATCCGCCCTGGCCGGCGTCCGCGCCCGAGGTGGGCGCGACAGTGCCGCTCTATGTCGTGCCCGGCCACTCCCGCGGGGCGTTCGGGCTCGACCGCCGCCGCCACCACCTCGCCCCACTCCTCGCTCGGCACGCCGAACACCACCGCACGAGCCACCCCGGGGAGCGTCTCGATCACCTGCTCGACCTCGCGGGGACTCACGTTCAGCCCCCCGCTCACAATGATCGCGTCCTTGCGGCCCTCGATCCAGACGAGCCCTTCGGCGTCGATCCGGCCGATGTCGCTCGTGGTGAACCAGCCGTCGGCGTCCGTGCACAGGGGTTCGGCGGGGTGGCCCGGTCCGGCGATCGCCACGGACGCCAGCGTCGGCCCCCGGACCGCGAGCACGTTCCCGGGGCCGGCGCGGACCTCGACGCCGGCGATCGGCCGGCCCACGGTGCCGGGGACGCGGCGCGCCAGTTCGGGGGGCGCGGTGGCGACCTGCGACGCGGTTTCGGTCATGCCCCAGGTCGGGGCGACCGGGAGGCCGGCGCGCCAGGCATCGTCGAGGAGGGCGGGTGACGACGCCGCGCCTCCCACGAGGACGCAGCGCAGGGTTTCGGGGACCTCGGTCGGCAGACGCGTCAGAAGCCTGCGAAGCATGATGGGGACGACGGCCAGGTGGGTCACTTGCCCGGCGAGCGCGGCCCGGGCGACCGCGTCCTCGTCGAACGACGGCCAGAGCCGGACGGAGGAACCGTTCATCACCGCCCGCACGACCAGCGACAGGCCGCCCACGTGGCCGGCGGACAGGCACAGCCCCCAGCGATCGTCCGAGGTCAGCGCGAGTCGGCGGGTGACGGCCGCGGCCGACGCGGCGAGAGCGTCATAGCCGAAGCCGATCGCCTTGGGGGCGCCGGAAGAGCCGGAGGTCAGCAGGAACGCGACAACGCGGGACGGCACGTGGGGTGAGGAGGCCGCGGGGAGGCCGGGTCCGCTGGGCGCAACGCCGGCAAAATGGAAACCGGAGTTGTCAATATGTAAAGCAGAGTTGACAATTTGGTGGGCGTGCGCAACCTCGGCGTCCGTTAGGCCTTCGTGGAGCGGCATGGCGATGCACTCGGTCCTCCAGGCTCCGAAGAGGGCCGCAGCCGCCTGTGGGCCGGGCGTGAGGCACAGCGTGACGAAGGAGCGGGGCGGTACGCCGGTGTCGCCGATGCGGTTCGACCAGCGGGTGGCGGCCTCGTCCAGTTCGGCGAAGGTGAAGCGTCCGCCGTCCCAGATCAGGGCGGTGGCGTCAGGGGTGGTTGCGGCCCGCCGCGCGAGATCGTCCGCGGGGGTCAAGGCGTCCCGAGGAGGATGCCGACCGCGAGCCCCGCCCCGTAGAACGCGACTCCGCGGGCCGTCTGGCCCAGCGCCGGGTTGAGGGTGCGCCGGTCGATGCCGCCCTGCTCGCGGATCACGGCCACGACCCGTGATGCGGCCGGAATGCACGGCAGCCACCCGGTCAGCGACAGGAGCGTCCAGGGCGACCACCCCATCGCGGCGATCCCCGCAATCGGCACGGCGGTCGCCAACGCAAGGCAGGCGAAATACTGCGCCACGCTGAAGCGGTCGCCGAACCGCACGGCAAGGGTGCGCTTCCCCGCGGCCCCGTCGGTCTCGCGGTCACGGTGGTTGTTCACGACCAGGATGGCCGTGCTGAAGGCCCCCATCCCCACGCCCGCGACGATCGCGTCGGCCGACCAGGCGAGGGCCTGCACGTAGTACGTCCCGGCGGTGGCCGCGAGCCCGAAGAAGATGAAGACGCCCACGTCCCCGAGACCATGATAGGAAAGCGGATAAGGTCCCCCCGTGTACCCGACGGCGAACGCCAGCGACAGCAGCCCGATCACCGCCACGGGCCAGCCGCCGACGGCCACCAGGTACACGCCGATCAGGAAGGCCGCCAGCATCGTCAGCGCCATGCCGCGCCAGACCGACCTGGGCGACAGCAGGCCGGCCTGGGTGACGCGGACGGGCCCGAGCCGTTCGGCGGTGTCGCTGCCCTTGAAGAAGTCGTAGTAGTCGTTGGCCAGGTTGGTCGCGATCTGGATCAGAAGGCCACCGGCCAGCGCGGCCACCGCGGGGCCCACGGCGAATTGACCGTCGGCGGCCGCGAAGCCGGTGCCCGCAACGACGGGAGCGGACGCCGCCGTGAGCGTACGCGGCCGCGTGGCGAGGATCCAGGCCTTCGTGCGCGTCATCGGCTGTGGCGGAGGAGCGCGCCCGCCCGCCTGGCCATTGCACCGCCCACGCCGCAGTATTTCACCACGGCAGCCATGGGTATTTCCGGAAGTCCGGCTTCCGCTTTTCGAGGTAGGCGTCCCGCCCCTCCTGCCCCTGCTCGGTCATGTAGAACAGGAGCGTGGCGTTGCCGGCGAGCTCCTGGAGTCCCGCCTGTCCATCGACGTCCGCGTTGAAGGCGGACTTGAGGAGCCGGATCGCGAGGGGACTGTGCTCGAGGATTCGCTGTGCCCATTCGAACCCCTCGTCCTCCAACCGGTCCACGGCGACGACCTTGTTGACCAGACCCATCTCCTCGGCCTCGCGGGCGTCGTACTGACGGCACAGATACCAGATCTCGCGGGCCTTCTTCTGGCCGACGATGCGCGCGAGGAAAGACGAACCGAAGCCGCCGTCGAAGCTGCCCACCTTCGGACCCGTCTGGCCGAATACGGCGTTGTCCGCGGCGATGGTCAGGTCGCACACCACGTGCAGCACATGGCCGCCGCCGATGGAGTACCCCGCCACCAGCGCGATCACCGGCTTGGGCATCGTGCGGATGAGGCGCTGCAGAACGAGCACGTTCAGACGCGGCACGCCGTCTCCTCCGACGTAACCGGCGTCTCCCCGCACCCGCTGATCGCCCCCGGAACAGAACGCGTACTTCCCGTCCTTCGCTGGCCCTTCGCCCGTCAGGAGCACCACGCCGATCGACGAGTCCTCGTTGGCGTCGTTGAAAGCGTCGAGAAGCTCGAACAGCGTCTCCGGACGGAACGCGTTGCGCACCTCCGGGCGGTTTATGGCGATGCGCGCGACCCCGTCGCGCTTCCTGTACGTGATGTCCTCGTACGACTTCACCGTCCTCCAGGCCGTGTCGGTCATGGCGTCTCCCGGTTCAAGAGCTCGTTCACGCTCCGGGCCACCTCCGCCTGGACACGGCGATGGCTCCGCCTGTTTCGTTCCCGGTCGGTGCGGACCCGGATCACCTCCGCTCCCCGGCGCCCCACGGCTTCCGCGACCGCCTCCTCCAACGCCTGCGGGCTCGCCGCGTCCGTAAACGGCAGTCCGTACATTCGCGCCGCGTGCCGGAAATCAAGCCCGTGCGGCGTCGCGAAGTAGGGCGTGAAGACCGGCTCGAAGTCGCGGATCGGGAGCATGTGAAAGATGCCGCCTCCGTCGTTGTCGACCAAGACGAACACGACGTTGAGATCCCGGTCGCGGGCCGCGAGGAGGCCGTTCATGTCGTGGTAGAAGGCAAGGTCGCCGACCAGCGCGACCACGGGACCGGCGCCGCCGGCGGCGCATCCGAGCGCCGACGAGACGACCCCGTCGATTCCGCTCGCACCCCGGTTGCCCAGGACCTGAAGGCCGCGCGGGGCGGGGTGGCCGTAGGCGTCCACGTCCCGGACGGGCATGGACGACGAGACGAACAGGGTCGCACCGGGCGGCAGCGCGCGGATCGCCGCCGCCGCGTAGGCACCCTCATTGTCGACGTCCCCGGCGCTCGCCTCGACGGCCTCCCAGGAAGCCGCTTCGATCTCCGTCCAGCGGCGCGCCCAGCGAAGCCGGGAAGAGGAGGGCGGCCCGGGGGCGGTGTCGCCGCGGCTGTCGTCGCCGCCGTCACGCGCCAGGCGGTCGAGCACGCGCGCCGCCGAGGCGCGCAGATAGTGGTCCGCGAGACCCTGGTGGTCTTTGCGATGCGTCCCGTCATCGATCACGATCTGGGTCGCGCCTGCCCAGTTCTCCAACGCCACTTCCAGAACCCGCGAGGTCGGCGTGCGCCCGACCCGGATGACCAGATCCGGCTCCAGGTGCTCGACCACCTCGCGAATGCGGAGGAAATGGTCGTACGCTCCCAGAATGGGTGCGTCGCCGACCTCGTCGACGCCGCTCGTGAACCGTGCCCCCGAGAGCGGATCCGCCAGCGTCGGCACGCTCCTCAACGCGGCGAACCGAGCCAGAGCCGGGCCGTCGAGTCCCGGGTCACACACCGGTCCCGCGACGAGCAGGGGACGGCGCGCGGCCCCCAGCCGGCGCCCGACGAGCGTGTCGCGATCGGACCCCCGGACACGTCCTCCCGGGCGGGGCCGCCACGACCCGGGCTCGGCCGCCTCGGCTTCGGCCACCCGCTCCAGTTCGGATTCCGAAGGCCGGGGCCCATCGTCGCCCGGCTCCCGCAGCGTGATCCCCTCTGCGGACTCCGGCTGGAGCGGCTTGTCGAACGGTACGTTGAGGTGGACGGGCCCCCCGGGTGGACCCAACGCGTGCCGCGCCGCCCTGCGAACCGTGTGGATCATCGATCGGGGTCCCGTGCTCTGCAGTTCAACCTGCGACGGAAGCGGCAGGTCCGCCTCGAAGCGCACGCGGCCGCCGAAGATCCCCGGCTGCAGGATCGTCTGGTTCGCGTCCGCGCCGCGCATCTCCGGCGGACGGTCGGCGGTGACCAGGATCATCGGGAGATCGGACTGGTCGGCCTCGATCACGGCCGGCAGCAGGTTGGCCACCGCGGTACCCGACGTCGTCACCACCGCCGCAGGCCCCAGATGGGTGCGGCCGTACCCCACCGCGAAGTAGCCCGCCGAGCGCTCGTCCATGTGCACGCGGGCCCGCATGCCGGGAAGCGAGCGCGCCGCGAGCACCAGCGGGGCCGACCGGGAGCCGGGAGCGATCTCCACTTCCTCCACGCCGTACTCGGCGAGCGTGCTGAAAATGGCCTGTGCCCACGCGAGGTTGAGTTCCCCGCCGGTCACGCCTGGCATCGCCGCTCGAAAGCCGGGGGGATTGTGTCCACGGGCGGCTCGCTCACCCCGAGCCGGTCGCCGCCCCTGCGGCGATTCGCGCACGCGCCATCGCCCGGAGCACCGGCTGGAACTTGAGTTCGGTCTCCTCCCATTCAAGGGCCGGATCCGACCCCGCCACGATCCCGCCGCCCGCGAAGAGCCGCCAGCGCGACCCCGTGCCCACCGCCGAACGCAACGCGGGCACGAAGATCCCCTTGCCGTCGGACCCGAACCATCCCACGGGTCCCGCGTACCATCCGCGGTCGAACACCTCGCTCTCCGTGAGGATCGACCGCGCGACGTTGCGTGGCATGCCGCACACGGCCGGCGTGGGGTGCAGCGAAGCGACGATGTCGAGGAGGGTCAGGGCGTCCGGGATCGTCGCGGCGATCTTGGTCTCGAGGTGCTGGATTCGTGCGAGCGTCAGGACGTGAGGCGCAACGTCCCGTCGCACCGTGCACCCGAGCGCGGACAGCCTCGCCACCATGTCCCGTACCACGAAGTCGTGCTCGGCGCGGTCCTTGTTGCTGTTGTAGAGTTCGCGCGCGAGCTGCGCGGTCTCGACCGAGTCGGCCCCCACGGCTATGCTGCCCGCCACCGCCGTCGAGCGCACCACGCCGTTCACGACGGTCGCGATCGTCTCGGGCGCCGCACCGACGAGGGCAGACCCCGGTCCCGGCTCGAAGAGGAACACGTGGCTGCCGTGGTTCTCCTCCCAGAGGGCCATCACCAGATCCAGGGGTTCGACCGGATGGGGCGGGTCCACTTCCATCGTCCGGGCGAGCACGACCTTTTCAGCCTCGCCGTCCCCGATCCGGCGCAGCGTGCCCGACACCATTCGGTGCCAGATGGCGCGTTCGAGCCTGGATGCGGCCAACCTCGTGCCGGACGCGGTCGGGCCCTTGTAGCGATGAACGGGGCGCGTTCGCGTCGCTCCGGCACTCACACCCCGCGCCCACGCATCCCACTTGCGCCGCGCCTCGGCCCGGCTTCGCGCACGCACGACCAGGGTGCACTTCCGCGTGACGGGATTGTGCTCCAGCTCCGCTTCGGGAAGGTGGAAGAGCGCCGGAGGGAACGACGCCCACATGCGATCGCCGCTCGCCCGTGGCGCAAAGGCGAAGCCCCCGAATACGCGCGAACGCCCGCCGCCCTCGATGCCACCGAAGATCCCGGCAGCCTGATCCTGCACCGCCTGGAAACGGCACGGCTCGTCGGTCGCCGTGGCCCGGCCGCCGTCCTCGGCGAACAGTCGTCCGGGAACGGCGATCTCCCGGACAACGCCCGTGTGGGCAATCCAGCGATCGCCCAGGGCCCAGAAACCTCGGGCCCCACCCTGGCCCGCGGAAAGCAGCGCCGCCGGCGAGCAGGCGTCTACTTCCCGCCGTACCTGGTGGATTCGCGGCCCGGACCCGGGCCGCGACACGGGTTGCGTCAAACGACCCCTTCGAGCACGAACTGCTCCTGGTCCTGGGACGGCCCGACCACGTTGTTGACGCCGCAGCCCGCCAACAGCACGCGGGCGTCGGCCTTGCCGCTGTCCGAGGGCGCGATGGTCTCCACGCCTTCGGCAGGCTGCTCGTCGCTCAGTCCGCCGAGTATGCTGATGTCGTGGTCGGCCACCCTCGAGGCCACCACACGGAGGTTGGTCTCGCCCGTGCCGGGGTTGTCGAAGGCCGTCGCGGTGAGAATATCGTGGTACGCGTTGCCGGTCAGAAGCTGGGTGCCCAGCCCCGAGGTCTGCTTGCGGCCCCGCACGAAGCCGGTGTCCTTGTTGCCGTCCTCGATCGTGTACCCCAGGATGTTCAACTGGGCCACGGCACACTCGTATGCGTCGTCTTTCCCCGGCGGTGCAACGCCATGGAAGGACACGGGCGCGGTGGAGCAGCCCATGAGTAGAATGACGGCTCCGAGTCCGATTGATCTCGTCATTTCAGTAACTCCTCTGCCCGCAAGTAAAGCGCACGGCGCCGCTTGAGTGAAGGTCGCCGCCGCGGGTCAGAGCGTCAACCTGAATGCGCCTTGAGAAACACCGTTCGAGACGTCGGGCACTCGCCGCACTTTCTGGTCACGCGTCACCCCATAACATATGTTTACGCATGTCCGACTCCGCCTCGATCCGGTCTCACCAGGAAGTACGCGCAAACCTGGCCAGCGTTCCCGCCGACGAGGTGCGCACCGCCGCCGACGGAGAGCCCGGCAAGGTCCGGGAGCCCTCCGGAACAGCGGATCCGGCAGGCGCAGAGTCCCCCGATCCGCCTGCGTTCACTACCCCGGCGGACCCCACACCGATCCCTCCGGACGCCGACGAGCATGACCTCGCCCGGCCCGAGTACTATCTGAATCGCGAGCTGACCTGGCTCAACTTCAACTTCCGCGTGCTCCACGAGGCGGAAGACCCGCGGACGCCCCTGCTGGAACGGCTGAAGTTCCTTTCGATCGTGGGATCCAACCTCGACGAGTTCTTCATGAAGCGGATCGGCGGACTGAAGCAGCAGGTCGAGGCCGGAATCATCAAGCGCACGATTGACGGACGCACCCCAGGCGAGCAGATCGACCAGTGCTACGCCGTGGTGCGGGAGCTTGAAACGCGGCAGCGGAAGGCGGGCCGCGAGATCCTCGGGCTACTGGCGGAACAGGAGATCCGGATCGTCGACTGGGAGCAGCTGAGCAAGAAGGAGCGGAAGTGGCTGCGCCTCCACTACGTGCGCAACATCTACCCGCTTGTGACCCCGCAGGCCACCGATCCGGCGCATCCCTTCCCCTTCATCTCCAACCTCTCGCTGAACCTGCTGGTTACGCTTCGCCATCGCGCCGAGGACAACCCGTCGCTGGCACGCGTGAAGGTTCCGGTCGGCACGGGAATCCCCAGGTTCGTTCGCGTCGACGGGACATCCACCTGGGTCTCGCTGGAAGTCGTAATGGCCAACAACCTGGACCTGCTCTTTCCCGGGATGAAGGTGGAGGCGTGCGAGATCTTCCGCGTCACGCGCAACGCGATCTACGACGTGGACGAAGACATGGCGGACGACCTGCTGGAGTTGATCGAGGCGGGCCTGCGGAAGCGCCGCCTGGCGCCGATCGTGCGCCTCCAGGTCGAAGCGGGCTTCGATCCCCACCGGCGCAAGATGCTCGCCAACGAACTCGGCCTGAAGGACAGCGATATCTTCGAAGGGGACGGGCTGCTCGGTCTGCGCGATCTGATGGCGCTCCACGAACTGCCCCGGCCGGGCCTGATGGATCCGGCCCACCATCCGGCGGAACACCCCGACCTGCATACGCGCCTGCCGGTCTTCGACGTGATCCGCGACCAGGGGCCCGTCCTGCTTCATCATCCGTATCAGGCGTTCGACACTTCGGTTCTGCGCTTCCTCCGGGAAGCCTGCGCGGATCCGCAGGTGCGCGCGATCAAGATGACCTTCTACCGCATGGCGCCCGCCAGCGGCATCATCGACCTGCTGGTGCAGGCGGCCCGGGCGGGCAAACAGGTGGCGGTGGTCATCGAACTGCGGGCGCGGTTCGACGAGGCGGCCAACATCCAGTGGGCCAACGAGCTTTCGGCCCACGGCATTCACGTCACATACGGGGTGCTCGGGCTCAAGACCCACTGCAAGGTCATTCTGGTCGTCCGGCAGGACGAGGACGGGCTCCGCCGCTACGCCCACATCGGCACCGGCAACTACCACGTCGGCACCGCCCGCCAATACTGCGATCACGGTCTGCTTACGTGCGATTCGTCCATCGGGGCCGACCTTACCGAACTGTTCAACTATCTGACCACCGGATACCGGCCCAAGCGCAAATACTGGAAGATCCTGTCAGCCCCGAAACACCTGCGCGGCGCGCTTCTCAAACGGATCGAGCGTGAAATCAGGTTGCACTCCGAGGACTCGCCGGGCCGCATCCAGTTCCAGATGAACGCGCTGGAGGACCCGCAGGTGACGCGCGCGCTCTACAGGGCGTCGGGCAAGGGCGTGACCGTGGACCTTATTGTGCGCGACAGTTGCCGCATCCGTCCGGGTATTCCCGGTCTGTCCGAGAACATCCGCGTGATCAGCATCGTTGGGCGCTTCCTGCAGCACTCCCGGATCTACTATTTCCACAACGGCGGCGACGAAGAGTACTTCATCGGATCGGCCGACTGCATGGCACGCAATCTGAGCGCGCGGGTGGAGGCGCTGGTGCCGGTCGAGGACGTGACGCTCCGCGCCGAGTTGCGCCAGGTGCTCGACATCCAGCTGGCCGATCGCCGCTGCGCCTGGGAAATGGGACCCGACGGGAGCTACACGCAACGCAAGCCCCCGCCGCGCCGCGAAACCGGAACCTTCCAGACGATGATCGCGTGGGGCCACGCGCGGGAGTTCGAGGGCACGCGGCTCAGAAATCGGCGGGCCACGGGATTCGAGGAACATCGGAGGCGGCGGTGAACATGGTGATGACGCGGCGCGGGGGCTGAGCGGCCCCAGTCAGGCCGGGCCGAGCATCGTATTGGGAGGGCAACCCGCCGCCCGGTCCGCGATGCCACGGACGCTCCGTTCGCGAGACCGCCCGCGAGGATTCGGGCAAGATTCTGCTTGCGGCTCCAGTCTTCGCCACTCATAATTGTACTACACCTCTGTGTACCGATCTGGATTCCTGTCTCTTGTAGCCGTTCCGCAGTGAGGCCACCCGGCGGCAACGGCACCTCGCTTTTCCGCCACTGGAGGTGCGCGATGAATTCCCCTGTCTTACCCGACGCGTCATGACCGAGGCCCAGGGCGGCGCCACTTCGGTGGCACGGAACGACAACCTGCTGGCCGCTGCCCGATCTGGAGCGGCTGGGCAACCCGAACATCGGCGGATGAGGGCCGGCGCCCACATGAGGCCGGCCCTCCGACCATTTCACTCGGGCCGTGTGTCCCGTGGTCTCGTTGCGTGTGTAGCCGCCGGGATTCTCATCTCCGCGGCACCCGCCCTCGGGCAGGAGGCACCGCGGCTGACGACCGACAACCTCTGGACCTTCCGTCAACTGTCCGCCCCGGAATGGTCCCCGGACGGACGGCAAATCGCGTTCACCCTCGGCGAGGGGGAAACCAACTCCAGCGCCATCTTCATCGCGGAGGTGGACGGAAGCGTGCGCCGGCTGTCCCTGTCACGGCCGGGGACGCCGGATCGGCCCGCCGACGCGGTGATGCGCACGCTGTTGCCGGAGCCCTGGACCCCCGATGGACGCACGCTGCTCTACATGGCCGGGGGCGACATCCACGCCGCCGACGCCAACACCGGGGCCGCGCGCACGCTGGTGGACTTCGGCGCCACGTCGCCCGGCTACACGCCCCAGCAGTACTTCAACGGCCCGGACCCGGTGCTGTCTCCGGACGGGAGCAAGCTCGCCTACATCCGCGAGAGCGAACTCTGGGTCCTCGACCTCAAGGACGGCGGCGTGCGGCAACTCACCAGCTCCCACGGAGATGGCTGGCACAACCTTCAGCCAAACTGGTCGCCGGACGGCACGAAGATCCTCTACACCGCTCAGGCGACCGACGAACAGCGCCGCTTTCGTTACACCGACTTCTCGGGCCTCATCATCGGCGTGAGGTTCACGCTGATCGGCTACGGGCGCGTGCGGCTGGGCGTAATCGCGGCAGACGGCGGCGAGACCACCTGGCTGGGGCCACCCGAGGGCGAGCGGTATTCCCTGCGTGGAGGCAGCCGCGCACACTGGTCCCCGGACGGCAACGCAGTCGCGATCAACTGGCTGTCGCTGGACCACACAGCGCGCGAAATCCGGATCGCGTCGCCGGTGACGGGCGAGGTGCGCACCATCTGGCGCGAGGATGTGGAAGCGTGGATCTCGCCGCTCGCCATCTGGGTGGGGTGGTCGCCCGATTCCCGGCACCTCCTCTTCACATCAGAGCGCACCGACTGGAATCACGTCTACACGATCGACGCCCGCGCCGACGATCCCCGGCCGCTGCAGATCACGTCGGGCGACTTCACGGTCACCAGCAATCAGGTGTACGACCGTTCCGAGGTCACGCCGGTGTGGTCGCGGGGCGGCCGCACCATCCTGTTCCCCTCGAACGAAGCCGGGACCCCGGAGCGGCACCTGTACGAGGTCCCGGCCGCCGGTGGGGAGTGGCGACGCGTCACGCCGCTGCCGGGCGTGAACCTCTCTTCCACCCCCTCCCCGGACGGCTCCCGCGTGGCATACCTCCACAGCAACCACACGGCACTGCCCGAACTGTACGTGCAGGAGACCGACTCCGGGGAGCCGCGCCAGCTTACCACGCTCGCCGTTCCCGAGTGGCTGGAGGGATATCGCCTGCGAGAACCCGAGATCGTCCGGTTCCCCAGCCCCGATGACGGCAGCGCGGTTACGGCCAGGGTCTTTCGACCGCACGGATTCGACGCTGCCCGCAAGTACCCGGCCGTGGTCTTCGTCCATGGCGCAGGGTACGCGCAGAGCGTCTTCCGGGGCTGGATGCGGCTCGACCAGACCGCGTTCAACCGCTACCTGGCGCAGGAGGGATACGTGGTCCTGGACATCGATTTCCGCGGCAGCGCAGGCTACGGCCGCAAGTTCCGGATGGACGTCTTCGACCGTCTCGGCGACGTGGACGTGGCCGACGTGCTCGGCGGGGTCGAGTACCTGAGGAGCCTGGACTACGTCGACATGGACCGCATCGGCATCTGGGGCCACAGCTACGGCGGATTCATGGTCGCCAGCGCCCTGCTGCGGTCTCCGGAAACTTTCGCAGCCGGGGTGTCCAGTGCTCCGGTCACCGACTGGGAGCGCTTTTTCTACCTGGCACCGGGGTACAACGAAGAGCACTTCGGCTTCCCCTGGGAAAACCCCGACGGGACGCGCCGCGGCTCCCCCATTACCTACGCCGCCAACCTGGTCCGCCCAATGCTGATCCTGAGCGGCATCCAGGACACCATGCACCTCGACGCGGCGGCACTCGTCAACGAACTTCTCGCGCACGGAAGGACCACTTTCGAATGGATCTTCTATCCCGACGAAGCCCATGGAATACGAGGGCCCCGCGCCCGCTTGGACTACTATCGCCGCATCGCCGAGTACCTGGACCGATATCTGAGCGCGGAGCCCGCGGCGGCTTCGGACAGCGGAGGCCCACCGTGAGGGGCCGTACAACTGTCCTTCCCGCACGCGCAGGATGCGACAGGCTCCGCGCAACTCTGATCGGCCTCTGTCTGGCGACCACCGCCGCCGGCTGCGATCCGGCCAGCCAGGACACCGACCCGGCGGTCGGGTCCGAGCCGGCCCGTGTGTCGCCCGACGACCTCTTCCGAGTCGTGGAGGTCGCCGAGTTGGACCTTCACCCCGAAGCCGGGCGGCTCGCGTTCGTGACCAGCCGCCTCGACCGGGAAGCCAACGCATACCGCAGGACCGTCTGGGAGGCCGACCTGGCCACGGGCGAACTCGACCCGTTCACGCGGGGCGACAGCGACCGGTCGCCCAAGTGGTCGCCGGATGGGCAGTGGCTCGCGTTTCGATCGTCCCGGAGCGGGTCGCAGCAGCTCTGGGTTCGGCCGGCCGCAGGCGGAGACGCCCGGCGGATTACGGATTTCGAATCCGGCATTTCGAGCCTGGCCTGGGCCCCCGACTCACGCCGCCTTGCGGTCGTCTCGGAGGTGAGCGAGCCCGCGGCCGCCGAGCAGTTGCTGGGAGCGGCCGTCAAGTCCGAGTCGGGCGACCTTATCGTGGCGGACCGTCTTCGCTACCGTGCCGGCACGACCTACCTCGGGTCGTCCTACCCTCACGTCTTCGTCGTTTCCGTAGACGGTGAGGAACCCGTGCAGGTCACCGACGGGCCCTTCGAGGATTCGGAACCCGCCTGGTCTCCGGCCGGCGACAGGATCGCCTTCGTCTCCAACCGCACGGACGAACCCGACTTCAACCGGGACACCGACATCTGGATGGTCTCCGCTGACGGTGGCGAAGCCGAACACTTCTCCGGGGGCCCCGGCACGGACGCCGCGCCGCGCTGGTCGGCCGACGGAGCCTGGCTCGCGTTCCGGGGAAACAGCGACCCGCACGACTACGGCTCGCAGCACCAGATCCGGGTGGTGGACGGCGACGGCGGGGAGCCCCGGAACCTGACTGCCGACATCGATCACACGCCGTCCAGCTTCGCCTGGACGCCCGCGGGAGACCTCGCGGTCTCGTTCCAGATCGAGGGCAACATCGAGATCCACCGGCTCGGCCTGGACGGAACGCACGACCCGATTATAGGCGGAAAGGGGCAAGCAACCGAGTTCGCCGTCGGCTCCGACGGAACGCTGGCGTACCTGTGGACCACGCCCACCGCGCCCGCGGAAGTGTACGTGGCGGGTAGTGGCGCGCCGGACGTGACGGAAGGCGCCGTGGATGGCTCCAACGGCCGGGCGCTGACGGGCTTCAACGACGAGTGGCGGGCGACGCGGCAACTCGCGGACGCGGAGGGGTTCTGGTATCGCGGGGCCGACGACTGGGACGTCCAGGGCTGGATCATGCGCCCACCAGGGATGGGCACGGGCGCCCGTTATCCGCTGGTCCTCGAGATCCACGGCGGCCCCTACGGCATGTACGGCACCGGCTTCAGCCTGGAGTTCCAGATCCTTGCAGGCCAGGGCTGGGGCGTCCTCTTCACAAACCCACGCGGCAGCACCGGCTACGGTCAGCGATTCGAGCACGCCGTGACCGGCGACCTGGTGGGCAAGGCATTCGACGACATCATGGCAGGGGTGGACGCGGCCCTCGCAGAGCACGCATGGATAGATCCGGCGCGGCTGGGTGTTACCGGGGGCAGCTACGGCGGCCTGATGACGAACTGGGTGATCGGGCACACCAACCGCTTCGCCGCCGCGGTCACCCAGCGGAGCATCTCCAACTGGATCAGCTTCTTCGGGACCGCCGACATCCCTTCGTGGGTCGAACTCGAACTCGACGGGACCCCCTGGAAGGTCCCCATGAGACTGTGGGAGTCGTCGCCCATCGCCCATGCGGACCGCATCACGACTCCGACGCTGGTGCTGCACAGCGAACTCGACTTCCGCGTGCCGGTCAGCCAGGGGGAGGAGATGTACCGGGCTCTGGCCCGTGAAGGGGTGCCCTCCCTCTTCGTCCGCTTCCCCGACGAGGGGCACGGCCTTCCGAGGTCCGGCCAGCCGCTGCACCGCCTCGAGCGCCTTCAGTGGATCGTCCGCTGGTTCGCCACGTACCTGGCACCGACGCAAACGGCGCAACCATGACCCGGTCCGGAGCGATATCATGACCGAACGAACCGCGGGCGCGGCTGAGAGGGCCGCGCGCAGCCGCACCATCATTTCCGGCCCCCTGGCACTGGCCACCCTCCTGATCGCCGCCTGCGTCCCTCCCGGGGCGGGAGACGACGTCACCGCGCTCGCGGGCGGCCGGCTGATCGACGGGACGGGGGCCGCGGCGGTGGAGGACGCCGTGGTGGTGATCCGCGGTGACCGCATTGTGGCGGCCGGCGCGGCCGGCAGCGTGGCCGTGCCGGCAGACGCCACGGTCATCGAGGTGGCCGGCAAGACCGTCATGCCCGGGATGATCGAGGGGAACAGCCACATCATCTTCGACGGGCAGTCCAATCACCCCGCGTACTTCGCGGGGCGCTACCGCGACTACTACGAGATCGGGGCGCGCAACCTGAACGCGAGCCTCATGCAGGGAATCACCACCTCGCGTGACACCATGGACCCGCTTGAGGAGATGATCCGCCTGCGCGAGGATGTCGAGGCCGGGCTGATCGCAGGCTCCCGCCTCTTCACCTCGGGAACGATCCTGAACTACCCGGGCGTCTACCGGATGTTCGACGATCCGACCGATTCGATCTTCGCCGGCATCCCGCCCGAGGGCGTGGAATACGCGCGGGCCGCGATGAGGCTGCCCGTGCGCGACGGGGCCCATGGCCGGGAGATCGTCGCCGACTACGCGCAGCGCGGGGTCGACTTTATCAAGGTCTCCGCCCATAGCGGACCCGATAACGAGCCGCCGGTGCTCTCCACCGAGGCCCTCACCGAGATCGTGGACGAGGCGCATGCGCGCGGACTGCGGGTCACGACCCATACATCGTCGATCGAGAGCATCGTCGCGGTGCTGGACGCGGGCGTGGACGCCATGGAACACCCCACGCTCGTCGCCGAGGAGGAAGTGGGGCCGCAGGGCGAGTTCTCGGACGAGCTGGTGCAGCGCTTCGTGGACCAGAACGTCTACTCCGTGTCGCTGATGGTCGTGCGCGAAGTCTACGTGACCTACATGGAGGACCCCGGCCGCCTGGAGGATCCGTGGTACATCCGCCACGCTCCCGCCGACATGGTCCAGGAGGCCCGCGAATGGGTGGCCGGAGACCTCGCGCGCGACCCGGAGGCACTGGAGAAGCAGCGGGCCGGTTACGAGCTGGGACGCCTGAACCTCGCCAAGCTGATCGCCGCGGGAGCGCCGATCGCGATGGGGACCGACAAGGGCACCCGCCTCAATTTCCACGAGAGCGGGAACCACGTGCGCGAACTCGAGATCTTCATCGAACTGGGGATGACGCCGATGGAGGCGATCGTCTCGGCCACGCGCCGGGGAGCGGAGCTGCTGGGGATGGAAGACGAGTTCGGCACCATCGAGGCCGGGAAGCTCGCTGACGTGATCGTGGTGGACGGCAATCCGCTCGAAGACATCTGGGCACTGCGCGACGTGGACATGGTGTTCAAGGAGGGGGTGCGGTACCGCTAGCGCGGACAACCACGGGCCGACATCGCGGTGTCATAATTCGGCAGGCCCTGACCCCACTACGGAGACATCGCCGTGCGTAACCTGTCCCTTTGCCGACACGCCGCGGGACCAGCGCTTCTGCTGCTGACCGCGTTCGCCTGCGCCGAGAGCGGTGGAGACGCAGCCGCCGGGCCACCGTCGACGCCCCTCGGTCCTCCCGAGGCGGCCTTCGCGGAGGACTTCGCGTATGTCCACGCCGTGCGCGAGCTGCCCGGAGGCGATGTGCTGGTCCCGGATCCACTCGCCAATGTGCTCTACCGGGTGGACATGAACGCGGGCACGCGCGCCGTGGTGGGCCGCGTGGGCGAGGGGCCGGAGGAGTACCGGCAACCCGACGCCGTGTGGCCGCTGCCCGGGGACTCGACGCTGCTGGTGGATCTCGGCAACGGGCGCCTGGTGCGGCTCGGGCCGGACCTCGAATTCGGCCCGGCCCACCCCATCGCTCGCCCGGCGGACGAAGGAGGGTTCGTGATGGCGCTTCCGGCAGGGGTCGACCGCCGGGGGAATGTCTACGCCGCCGGCATCGGTTTCGCCGACCCCGAAGCTCCCGGCGCGATTCTCCGTGTCGGCCTGACCACGGAATCGGTGGATACGGCGGGCAGTTTCAAGCGCACGGATGTTGAAGTCGATGAGTCAGAGAGAGGGATCAGCATTTCGCCGATTCCGTTGTCCCCAGCCGACGCCTGGGGCGCTGCCGCGGACGGATCGGTGGTCGTGGCCCGCTCCGTGGGCTACGGCGTGGACTGGTATGCGCCGGGCGGCTCGGTGACACGTGGGGATACGGTCGCGTACGAACCGATCCCGATCACCACGGCCGAGATGGACGAGTTCTTCCGTGACAGGCGCCGTCACGCCGGAGTCGGTATCAGCATGACGAGTTCCGTCGGTGGCGGAGCGACCGCTACCTTCTACCGCGGCAGTTCCAGGAGCTCGGAAGAGCCCGATTATGACAACTATAGTTGGCCAAGTGTAAAGCCTGCTGGTGATTATGCACTTGCGGCAAGTAAGGAGGGGTGTTAGGGTGGATGCATGGACAAGAAACGGAGAGTTGGCAGCATTGGAGGTGGCATGGTAGCCGTCCTTAGTGGTGCTGCCAAGTGGTACACCCTGCCCGGTGACCTCACAGACCTGTTCGGCACAGCATACGAGGTGGTCGGCTCCTGGCCCGTGATGGTGCTCGGTGCCGGTGGGATTCTATACGGGCTCTGGCCCCGACAAAAGAGTGTGCCGAGGGGCAAGCCGCTTCCTGCTGTCCCGCCACTTGTTGTTGACTTCATGCCCAACGGACTAGCGATCCTGCCGGGAGACAGCGAGTGGATGTACTACTACGATGCGTGCAAACTCGCACTCCCCTACTGGATCGGAGAGCTTCCAGCGGAGCCTCGCAAGGCGGGAGAGATTCTGGTTGCCGAGTATGCCAGAGACTATCCGAAGGGATTCCAGACTCGGGGAGAGGCGTTCATTCACAGGAAGTCGCTGATCGCATGGCTCCAAAGGCGGCAATCACGGCATGGCTAGTCTACCGACACGCCAATTGAGCCTGAACGACCACCCGGGCGGCTTGCGCCTCAAGTACCTCGACCTGTTTTGGCGAGAACTTGGGGACGCATACGAGGGACGAGAGGCGAAGGGTTATCGAGGAGTCCACGAGCACCGAGTAGCGACCCGGTGGGATGCTGGTGAAGGTGAATGTCCCGATGAGAAACGTGCTGTTGACAGGCGGGCCAATACCCGTGAGTATCGCTTCTCCACCCCACTCCCACGGATGGCAGTTTGCGTTCCAGCAGTACTCGACGGAACCCTCGACGGAGCCCGGAACCGGCTCCGGCTCGACGGTCTCGCAAGAAAGAGTGAGGGCAGCGAGGATGGCAACGGGCAGCGTCTTCATGGCAGGGCACTCTCCGTAGAGGGGCACGCATCCCGGCTCCCGGACGTGGGTGCCGGGCCGTTGCCATCTACACGCAGGGAAGTACCGCGAGAGGTCCTGCCTATTCGCCCGGAGCGCCGGGAGCTACCCGCACGCCCGCTGTTGGGCTGTTGTATTCAGCAGGTAACCCGACATGGGTCCCCGCTTGTAGATGGCAGGACGAACGTAGGGTGTGACGCTGGATCAGGCAATCAGCGTCCGGTACTCCAACGGGTCGGTGTTCACGATCCGCGCCAGTGCGTCCCGGAAGATGTGGGGGTTGTTCCGGTTGTTGAACCGCCACTCCAGTTCTTCCAGGTACCGGTCCATGTGCTTGACGCTCATCTTGTGGAAGGTGCCGACGATGGACCGCTTGAACAGCGACCAGACGCCCTCGACGCTGTTGGTGTGGACATCCCCGACCACCCACTCGTCGGCGTTGTGCTGGACGGTCTCGTGCCGCCGCGTGTCGGTCTCCAGCCCGACGTAGGACCGGAGTTCGTCGGTGTAGATCGCCTCGGCCTCGTTGCTGACGGTGCGCCCGATGAAGTCCTGGATGGTGTCTTTCCGAATGTCGGGGATTCTCTCAAGCCGAACCTTCCCGCCACGCTCGATAGCGCCGGCCACCCACGTCTTGTTCTTGAGCCGGTTCTTGCCGCCCTTGATCTTCCCGCCCACCAGGGTCTCGTCCACCTCGACGATGCCGAACAGCGTGGGACCGGTGAAGGGGTCGTTACCCATGGCCTCCCTGATCCGGTGGCAGAGGTGCCAGGCGGTCTTGTACTGGACCCCGAGGCTACGCTTGAGTTGGTTCGCGCTCATGCCCTTCTTGGACTCGCACATCAGGTAGATGGCAAGGAACCACTTCCGAAGCGGGAGGTGCGAGCGGTGCATGATCGTTCCCGCCGTAACGCTGAACTGGTAGTCGCAGGACCGACACATCCACTGGCCCCGACCCCGGATCGGATCGACCTCGGTGTCGCCGCACCGGAGGCACGCGGGACCGCTCGGCCACCTGATCTTCTCCAGCGCCTCCCGGCACTTGTCGTCGCAGTTATACCGATCCATCAGAGCTACGAGGTTCATCCTACCCATGGCTAAGAAACCTCCCAAGAAGAAGCCGCTGCTGCCCAAGGACATCGCGACTCGCACTGACCGCGAGATCATGACCCGCATCTTCGGAAAGCGCGTCATGAACGAGGTGGACCGGGTCCTCCAAGAGAAGGGCGGGGGCAGCGTAAATGACTCTCATACATGAAAGGTAACTGATTTTGTCCTTGTGTCAAGTGCATAATCACCAGCCTGCTTTACATTCTGCCACGGTTCGGGTCGATCCCGGAGGCCGTGCCTGGGTGCGGCGTCATGTGCCCGCGGGCCGCGGCACCGCATACGACCTCTTCGACCGACAGGGGCATCTGGTGGCCGCCGTTACGCTGGACGGCGACCGGCGCGTGGCGGGCTTCGGCGCCGAGTCCGTGTACATGGTCTCCTTCAGCGAACTGGACCTGGCCTACCTCGAGCGGTACGCGCTGCCGGAGGGGTAGGCAGCGGCGCCAGGCGACGGGCGCCGAGGCCGGGGGGCGACATCACAACCCGGACGCCTCCAGCTCCGCCAGCGTCACCACCCTGCCCTTCTCCGCCCAGCGTGCCAGCGTGACCTCTTCGGGTTCGAGTCCCAGTCCCCACGTCGTGTCCCGGACCGCCGTGACGTCGTAGCCGCGCGCCTGCAGACCGTCCACGGCCTGGGTCATGCACACGTCGCGCGCCACGCCGATCACCACGAACTCGGCCGGGCGGCCCAGCGCCGCGACCAGCGATCTCACGAAAACCTCGCAGCCCGGGTTCCCCTCGAAGACGTTGAAGCGCGTCTTCTGCACGAATACCGGCCGCCGCTCCGCGACAGCGCGCCGCGCGGCCGACTCCGCGGAGTCAGTGCTAGCATCATGTGCTAGCACGACCGGGTCGACCGGGCGAATCTCCGCAATCACCTCCGCGCCGGCGCGTTCGTCCGGGTCCGGCGACCGCCCCATGCAGTGCGGGGGGTAGGTGTCCCGGGCGGGATCCGGGGCGACCGGGTCGATTTCGGGGTCTTCGAGGCCGTGCCAGTCGCCGGTGTAGACAACGGCGTCGCAGTGCTCCCGCATCCACGCCGCGGCCGCTTCCAGCGCGGGAATGACGGTTACGGCACCCGGATCGGAGTCGTCGAGGAGATCGCGGACATAAAGCCGGCCTGCCGGGTCCATGAAGTCGACCTGCACATCGACGACCCAGCCCACCCGCGCGGTGCGGGCCGCTCTCTCTCCCCCGCTCATGTCACCAGCTCCAGCCTGTCGTTGGGGCGGTACCAGCGGCCGGCCTTGGCCACCGGCTCACCCTCGACCAGCACGATATCGGCCGTGTAGTCGAAGGAACCGCGCATGAGGACGGATCCCACGCCATACGAATCCGCCGGCACGCCGGCCTCCTCGAAGGCCCGGATCTTGTCGGCGGCGAACCCTCCCGAAACGACGATCTTCACGCGCTCGAAGCCTGCGCCGTCGAGCGCGTCGCGCACCTTGTGAACCAGGTGGCGGTTGACGCCGCGCGGGTCGAAGTCGCCCATCTCGCCGATCATCGCCCGGTCCACCATGGTGCCGGACGTGTCCAGCCGCACCCCCCAAAGCCGGTCGCCCAGGGCGCGCGCAACCGCCAGCGAGGTGGCCACGCTGTCGTTGTCGAAATCCACGAGCGACACGATCTGCACGTCGTCCGAGAGTTGCGCGGCGAGCCCCTTCGTAGCGGCCACCGTGTCACCGCCGTGGGCCGCGATCAGTCCGTGGGGCACGGTGCCGATCCCGGAAGACCCCCACCAGGACGCCTGCGCGTCGGTCGACACTCCGATGGCGCCCGCGATGTGCGCAGCCCAGCCGTCGCCGGTCTGCACCATCCAGTGATCGTGGCGCGCGGGGAAGAACATGACGGGCTTGGGCCAGGCGGCCTCCACCACCGCGCGGGTGTTGGTCGCGATGCGGGTCCGGCGGGCCAGCACCCCCGCGTACAGCGTCTCCAGGTGCGCGAAAGCCGGGTACGGACCGGTGATCAGCATGACCGTCTCCCAGGGGCGCGCACGGTCCCCGTCGCGCAGGGCGCACACCTCCAACTCGCTGAACTCGTACCCTTCCGTGAGGCAGAGCTTCAGGATGGCGATGGCCTCGTCGGTGCCGGCGACCACGGCATCGTGCTTCTGGAACACCTGCATGGTGACCGAGGGCCCGCGACCCTGGGCGAGCAGCATCTCGCGCGCCCGCACGAAGTACTTATCGGAGTAGTAACCGCTCCGCATCTTCTCCACCGGGAAGGCGAAGATGGAGGGGTCCAGGCGTTCGGCGTGGCGGATGGGGCCGGGGGGACGGGTCGGAACAACTCCCCGGTCTTGGATCCGGATGCCTTGGCCTTTGCGCGACACCGAGCCGGTATGCTCTGCGTTATGGTGGGTATCGGGAATTCACCGCGGACATGCGGGAGTCAGTGGTCTAACTCTAACAGGGAGTGGCGTTGAATGAGCAACCTTCCCGCAAGCAGGCACGCCAGATGGGCTGTCTTCGCGGCCTTCTGTGTACACGCCTGCGCCGAATCGGGCACCGGCGGCAGCACCACGGACAACTTCGCGCAACCCGAACCGCTCGGCCCGCCCGACGCGGTCTTTCCCGATGACTTTGGCTATGTCCACACCGCGGTCGAACTTCCGGGCGGTCATGTCCTGGTGGCCGACCCGTTGGGGAAGGCGCTCTACCGCGTCCACATGGACGACGGTACGCGCACCGTGGTGGGTGGTGTGGGTCAGGGGCCGGGCGAATACCTGCAACCCGACGCCGTCTGGCCCTTCCGGGGCGACTCCATTCTCCTCGTGGACCTGGGCAATGCACGGCTGGTGCGCATCGGGCCGGATCTCGTGTTCGGCGCGAGTCGCCCGATCGCCACGTTCGCCGGGGACGATGCGCCTGTCATGGTCCTGCCCGACGCCGTCGATGAGGAGGGCAACGCCTTCGTATCCGTGTTGGGAGGCTATCCGCCACCGGACAGCGGCGCGATTCTGCGGGTCGGTCTGAGCGCCGCGGCGGTGGACACCGTGGCCAGATACAAGCTGCGCGACTACGAGATCACCGAGACCGACGACGGCACCTACGTCATTCCGGTTCGACTGTCGCCCCAGGACGCATGGGGAGTGGCCCCCGACGGATCGGTGGTCATTGCCCGAGCCGGGCACTATGGCGTGAACTGGTTCGCGCCGGACGGTGCCGTGACCTACGGCGACACCATCCCGTACGCACCAGTTTCCGTCACCAGAGCCGATATGGCGGAGGACCTGCGAGCAGCGCAGCGGCACGGCGGGATTTCCATGGATTCCGGAGTGCGCGAGGACGGCACCAGGACCACCAACTTCTCGCGTGGGGGATTCGGGCCACCGGACGAAGAGGTCGACTACGACGACTACACCTGGCACGACGTCAAGCCGACTTTCCACAACACGCCGGTGCGCGTGGACCCGCTCGGCCGGGCGTGGGTTCGCCGGCACCTGCCTGCGGACAGCGGTACCCGCTACGACCTGTTCAACCGCAGCGGCCAACTCGTCAAGGCGCTGACCCTCGAGGGCGACCGGATCGTGGCGGGCTTCGGCCCTGCGCACGTCTACCTCGTCACCTTTGACGAATTGGACCTGGCCTATCTGGAGCGGTATCGGCTGCCGTAGCCAAAGGCCGGCTGCGCCTTGCCGCCGTCATGTGCCAAGCCGTTCCAGATCCAGCGTCCGGGGGTCGTCCACGAGTTGATACTCCCCCTCGATGCTCTCGGGCGAAGTCATCTGTCCCTTGTACCTGCCGGACACGATCTGCCCGAAGAACACCATGTCGAGATCGAGGGATATCGCGGGATAGTCGTGGCGACCGCTGAGGGTTCCGGAAAACACCAGCCTTTCGACACGGAGAACGAACGAGCCCGTGACACTTCCGTCGGGAGCCTCTTCCAGGTCGAAACTCCATTTCTCGAGGGCGCCCGCCGATACGCCGCTGCCGACCCAATTGCCGGTGACCGTGGGTCTCTCCGGCTCCGCCGTGCCGTTCCCGCATGCGGAAGACAGGGCTGCAGCCGCGAGGAGTGCTACCAACCCGTGGATCAGCCGAGGCTGAATGGATGACCGGATCATGAGGCAGAGGACTCGCTGCTAGAAGTCGTACCGTATCCGTACGAGAGCCAGCCGTCCCAGTTCCGGAGCTCCGACGAATTCCCGGTGCAGGTTGTTCAGCACGTTGTACACCGTCAGCTCCAGCCGCGCACTCGGCTGGAAGGGCAACTGATAGCCGGCCGTCACGTCCAGAACGTGGTAGGCCTCCACCGGGCCGGCGAAGACGCCCGACCTCATGTCGAAGCCGTCGGAGAACCGCCAGCGGCCATCGAAGAGGAACCCTGCCGCACGGTCCGTGAATGCGAAGCCCACGGAGCCCTTGTGGCTCGGGGCGTTCAGCGAAAGGTCGTCGGGGCCGGGACACGCGCCGTCGAAGTCGAAGTCGAAGCACTCCTTGCTCTGAAACGAGTAGCCGGCCGTCAGGCTCAACCGGTCGGAAGCGATGATCTGGGCCGACAGGTCGGTGCCCCAGTAGCTGGCGGATCCGAAGTTGCGGGAGGCGAGAACCAGATCGGGAGCGTCGAGCTGATCCGGGGCCACAACGCCGATCGGCACGGAAGCCAGTCCCGCGGTCAGCGCGGCGATCTGGTCCGCCGTGACGACACCCGCCTGAACGAGCGGGCCCAGACGGCTTGCGAGAAAGAGGCCGGTCGAGGCCGGATCGAGAAAGACGTTCGGAGATTCGACCTTCAGCGCGCCGACGAAGTTCTCGACGTTTGCGAAATACACGTCGGCCGCCAGCCGGACACGATCGCGGACCAGTCCCTTGTATCCCGCCTCGATGCTGCTGAACACCGTGGGCACCAGCCCGGGGAGGTCGGACGGTCCGGCGTCGAGAGGGAAGAGATCGCCGCCTTCGGGTCCGAGCGCATCCGTGTTGAGGCGCCGAAAGACGGTGGCCAGCACCGGGTCGGTGGGGAGGTTCCCGGGACCCATCAGGAACTGTTGCAACGCTGCGGGCGCGAACTGCCGGACCAGCGCATCCCAGAACAGCGCCGCATTTGCGGGAAGCTGGCCGGCCATGAACGGCGAGCGCATGCAGTAGTCCATGAGTCCCCCAGGGCACCGATCCGCAAAGGTGAGCCCGCCCGCGGGCACCCCGAGGGCGCGCAGCGTGTAGCCGACGTCCGGAGCCAGCGGCAGAAAGCCCGTCGGGATGTCCAGGAAGAGAGCGGACGTTCCGGGCGTGGCGAAGGCGCGGTTGTACGTCAGCCGCAGGTTCTGACCCTCGGCGGGCCGGAAAACGAGCGCCGCGCGGGGCGAAAAGTTCAGGTCGGCCAACCGGTTGTGGTCGTCGATCCGGAACGCGGTCACGAGATCCACCCGGTCTCCGAGCCGCGTCTCCGAGTGCAGATAGGCCCCGGCTTCGATCACCACGTCGTCGTCCTCGTTGCGGCCGTAGATCGTACCTTCGGAGCGGGGTTCGGTACGCTGCCAGTCGAATCCGTAGGTGAGGCTCTGCCGGTCGCCGAGGTCCAGGCCATGCTGCAGCTGGGCCGCCATGGTGCGCGAACGGTCGACGATCGGCTCCCCGCTGCGAAGCAGGTAGCTGTTGTCGCCCGAGTGCGTCTGATTCAGAAAGAACTGCCCGAACAGGCGCCCCTTCAGCAACCGGGCCTGCCCGTAACGGTACTGCCAGTCGTGCGTCTGGGCCGAGCCGACCGAGGTGAGGTTAATGCTGCTGAGAGAGTTGTTCAGCCCCCCCGAGACAATGAACTCGCCGTCGTCGGAAAACCGGAAATCCGTCCGGATGTCAGCGAAAAACCTTTCGTTCAGCGGATCGCGGACGCCTATGCGCGGATTTCCGGGGATCTGCTGGCGCGCAGCCACCTCCCACGGATCCTCGTATTCCCAGTCGACGCCGCGGAGGTATTGACCCGAGACCTTCAGTCCGAAGCGATCCGAAACCCGATGGGCGCTGCGCAACAGGAACTGAAACAGCGAGCGTTCTCCGCCGGCCATCGACGCCGTCGTGCCCGGCTTGTCGATCGGGGAGGAAGTGATGATGTGCATCACGCCCTCCGCCGCGTTGGGCCCGTACAGCGCGGCACCCGGTCCCCGCGCCAGCTCGATGCGCTCGATGTCCATGTCCGTGGTGGGGATCATGTTGATGGCGTTGATCCGGAGAGCGGGGATGCGCGCGTAGCGGTTGTCCACGATGCTCAGCAGGCGTCCCGAGGAGACATTGTTGAATCCCCGCACGACCACGTAGCTCTGCGTGAGTCCCGTAGCCGCGAGATCGACGCCGGGCAGCGTCTTGATGTGGTCTGCCGGCGTGCGCGCGATCATCCGCGAGATCTGTTCGCCGGTCAGTGTGGAAATCGAGGCCGGGGCGTCGAGTTCCTTCTCCTCGCGGCGCGACACGGTCACCACCAACTGGTTGAGCGCCAGCGCCTGGGAACGCAGTTGGATATCGACCGGGACCGATGCGCCCGCCGCGACGCTGACGCCATCCGTGCGGGAGGTCTCGTAGCCGATCCGGGTCACGACGATGGAGTGGGTGCCCGCCGGGACGGATACGCTGAAGCTGCCGGACTCGCTGGTCCCGACCGTTCCCGCCTGCATCCCCAGCACCTGGACGGCCGCGTCCGCCACCGGACCACCGGTCTCGAGGTCCGTGACGCGGCCCGTGATCGTGCCCACCTGGGCCGCGGCGGGCGCGGAGACCACGTGGGCCAGCACGGCAAGCGCCACGGACACGGAAACCCGGCCAATCATGCCCGCAAGATACCCTGGTGACGGTGCGCCAGCCAGCCAAATCGCGCTTTCGCCTTGACTACCGCACCCCGGCGGACGCAGCATGCCAGTGCAGGGGGTTTCCGGAGCCAGATGCCCGGGTCCCCAGGGCCGGGTGCCCGCAGCGGTCAGCTTCAACCTGAGGGGATTAGCCATGAACAAGCCCGGAACAGCCACGCACAGCCGCGCAGTACCCCCGACGTGGTCGCTCGTCGCGCTCTTCGGAGTGCTGACGGCAGCCGGCTGCGCATACGAAAGTGCCGAGGAACCGGGCGCGGCGGCCGCCGATCCGACAGCCATCCCCGACCCGGCTGTGGCCGGCGAACTCCCCAACCCGGCCGGCGAGGTGATGGCGGACTGGGTCGACCTTCCCGACGGGCGTGAATGGGGCTCGACGGCCGGGGTCGACATCGATCCGATCGACGGTCATATCTGGGCCTACGACCGCTGCGGCGGCGTGGGACTGGCCGGTGGATGCGCGGAAACCCTGGTCGATCCGATCTTCAAGTTTCACCGTGAGACCGGCGAGATTCTCGCCAGCTTCGGCGCGGGACTCTTCGTCCTTCCGCACGGGATCCACGTGGACGCCGACGGCAACGTCTGGGTCACCGACTCGATGGGTACGGTGGACAAGGGCCACCAGGTCATCAAGTTCAGCCCCGAGGGCGAGGTGCTGCTGACCCTGGGCCAGGCGGGAAGGGTGGGCACCGAGCCCGGCTATTTCAACCAGCCGTGCGACGTGATCACGGCGCCGAACGGGGACATCTTCGTCTCGGACGGGCACAGCGGGCAGAACGCCAATCCCCCCGAGGGTTCGACCGGGCGCATCATCAAGTTCTCGCCGGAGGGCGAGTACATCATGGAGTGGGGCCAGATCGGCGATGGTCCGGGCGAATTCCGAACTCCGCACGGCATGGCATTCGACTCGCAGGGCCGCCTCTTCGTGGCGGACCGCGGGAACCACCGCATCCAGATCTTCGACCAGGACGGCAACCACCTGGACTCGTACTACCAGTTCAGCCGCATCAGCGGGCTGTTCATCGACGCGGACGACAACCTGTACGCGATCGACTCCGAGTCCAACCCGAACAACCACGAGGGCTGGATGACCGGGATCCGGATCGGCCACGCGTCGGAGGACCGGGTGACCGCGTTCATCCCGCCGCACGACATCTCCGAGGAGCGTCCGCACGGCTTCGCCGGTGAGGGCGTCGCGGCGGACTGGGACGGCAACGTGTACGCCGCGGAAGGGCCGATCTCGCTGGCCGCGGCTGGCGGCGGGCTGACGAAGTACGTGCGCTCGGGGAACTGACTGCGGGCCCGTGGCGAAGCGGATTCGCGACGCCACGGGCCGCTGCAGGACGTTGCCTGGCTCCGGCTGGCGGGCTGGCTACGCAGCCGCCAGCGCCTGGTCAAGGTCCTCGACGATGTCGTCGATGTGCTCGATCCCGACCGACAGCCGGATGGTCTCCGGACGCACTCCGACGCTCAGCTGCTCCTCTTCGGTGAGCTGCCGGTGCGTGGTGGATGCCGGGTGGCAGGCCAGCGACTTGGCGTCGCCGATGTTGACCAGCCGCTTGAAGAGCTGCAGCGCGTCGTAGAAGCGGACGCCGGCCTCGAAGCCGCCCTTCACGCCGAAAGTCAGAATCCCCGACGCCCGTCCGCCCAGGTACCGGACGGCCAGGTCATGGTAGCGGTCGCCGGGGAGCCCGGCATACTGGACCCATTCGACCTTCGGGTGGCCCTGCAGGTGTTTCGCCACCGCCAGCGCGTTCTCGCAGTGGCGCTCCATGCGCAGGTTCAGCGTCTCGATGCCCTGCATGATCTGGAAGGCGTTGAACGGGGAGATCGCCGAGCCCGTGTTGCGCAGCGGCACGGTCCTGGCCCGGCCGATGTACGCCGCCGGACCCAGCGCTTCGGTGTACACGACGCCGTGGTAACTGGGCTCGGGCGTGGTGAACATCGGGTAGCGCCCGTTGGTCTCGGCCCACGGGAAGTTGCCCGAGTCGACGATGGCGCCGCCCAGTGAACTGCCGTGTCCTCCCATGTACTTGGTCAGGGAGTGGACGATGATGTCGAAGCCGTGCTCCACGGGCTTGAGGAGCGCGGGGGTAGCCACGGTGTTGTCGACGATGGTGGCGATGCCGTGGGCCCGCGCCATCTCGGCCACGGCGGTCAGATCCACGATGTTGCCGGCCGGATTGCCGATGCTCTCGCAGAAGATCGCCTGAGTGCGGTCGTCGATGAGCCTGGCCAGATCGTCGGGGGAATCGCCCTTGGCGAAGCGCACGTCGATGCCCTGCTGGGGCAGCATGTGCGCGAAGAGGGTGTAGGTGCCGCCGTAGAGCTGGGGCACCGAGACGATGTTGTCGCCGGCCCTGGCCAGGTTGAGGATCGAGTAGTTCACCGCCGCGCTGCCGGATGACAGTGCCAGCGCCGCGACGCCCTTCTCCAGGCGCGCGACCCGCTCCTCGAGAACGGCCTGCGTGGGGTTCATGATGCGGGTGTAGATGTTGCCGGGGACGGCAAGGTTGAAGAGGTCGGCGCCGTGCTGGGCGTCGTCGAACTCATAGGCGACCGTCTGGTAGACGGGCACCGCGACGGCGTGCGTCGTAGGTTCCGAGTCGTAGCCAAGATGAATGGCAATGGTTTCGTCATGCATGTGCTTGTGTTCCCAGAGTGGTGGGTGGGGATTGGGTCCGAACGGGACCCGGGGAGATACGGCCGAACCGCAATTGGATTACGGAAGCGAGAAATATGGCAGGAGACGCCAGCGGGGGAAGCCCCGCGGATGACGGACCGATACGCGAGGCCCGGGAGCTGGTGGCCGATTCCGACCGCGTGGTCGCGTTGACGGGTGCGGGCATCTCCGCCGAGTCCGGCGTGCCGACGTTTCGCGGCCATCGCGGGCTGTGGCGCAACTACCGGCCCGAGGAACTCGCGACGATCGACGCCTTCGAGCGCGATCCCGAAACGGTGTGGGAGTGGTACGCCTGGCGCCGGAGCTTTCTGGGGACATGCGTACCCAACGACGGCCACCGCGCGCTGGCGCGGTTCTTCCTGCGCCGGGGCGCCCAGGGCCTGGTGACCCAGAACGTCGACGGTCTTCACACCCGAGCCGCCCGCGAGGAGGCGGGCAACGGGCCGCCGGACGCCGCGCTTCCCGTGGAGATTCACGGCGCGATCGCGCGCGACCGGTGCAACCATTGCGGCGCCCGCGCCGAGGCCGAGCCGCTGGGCGACTCCCTTCCGCGCTGCGCCGACTGCGGCGGGCTGCGCCGCCCCGATGTGGTGCTGTTCGGGGAGATGCTAGATCCGGACGTGCTCGGGCGCGCCCAGTCAATGGCTGAACGGGCGGATCTGTGCCTCGTGATCGGGACCAGCGCGGTCGTCTATCCCGCCGCCGCCATCCCGTTGGCTACGCTGCGCGCCGGCGGCCGCATCATCGAGGTCAACACCGAGGAGACCGGGCTGACGGGCGCGGCCACGGTGGCGCTGAAGGGGAAGGCGGGAGAGTTGCTGCCGGAGTTGCTGCGGTAGACGGCTGCGGATCAGCGCGGCGGCACCTCCGCGCCGGTCAACCCGTACAGCTCACAACCGCTACCCGCGGCGCCACGTGACGAATCAGCCGCCGTCCCGGTTGTCCGGTGCGTGCAACCGGTACATCACTACCCGCTCCGTGCCCAGGTCATCCAGGCCGAGCGCGAGCATGTAGTCGGAGCCGAATTCGTATGGTGTGAGGTCGGGTCCCGGCGCAAGATGACAGACGAAGCCGCCCTCCGGACCGAACGCCATCCACTCCGCCTCCTCGCGCGGTTTCGCGAAGCGCTTCACCCACAGGCGGCCGTCACGGCCAGGCATGAGGTCGGAAGCGGTGGGGAAGAGCTCGGCGACGGACCGCGAGTCGCCGACGGAGGCTTCGTCCGCCGCGCTCCAACCAGGGCTGTCCCGGCCCCCGCGCCCCGCCACGTAGTCCTCGCGGAAGGCCTGGACGTGCCGATCGGTCACACGCCTGTCCGGGTCCAGCCAGCGAATGATCCGGCGCAGTCGGAACTCCGCATCGAGGATGCGTACCTCGGGATCCCGGGCGTCGGTCATCGCAATGGTGCGTCCACGCGCCGCGACCAGCGAGCTCGGGTGGAAGACAGGCATGAGGAAGAACCCGGGGAGGTCGCTCACCGGCTCAAAACGCGACCCCGGAAGCGCGGCCACGGTGTCGGTCAGGGCCCCGTCCGGGCCGTGGGCCAGCACCAGCAGAGTTGTCTCCTCGCCCCCCGGCGCGGCCATGGCCTGCGTGACGTTGATCGAAGTTCCATTCGCCAGCACACCGCCACGCACGAACGCGTGGAGTTGATAGGGATCCGGCTGCACCGCGCGGCTGAATTCGCCGAGCCGAGAGAAGACGTTGAAGCGCCAGGGCATGTAATCGCTGGCCCACAGGGTATCGCCAGGCGTCACCCAGAGGAGCCACGGTCCGCGGAATTCGCCGGGGCCCTCGCCAGCCCCTCCCATTGAACGGAGGTGCTCGCCGGTCCCGCTGAACACGCGGACTTCCCTGCTGCCACCGTCTACAACCGCCAGGGATCCGTCCGAGAGCCGGGCGGCGTCTCGAATCTGGTGGAAGAGGTAGGGATCCTCGCCCTCGATCGCACCGATGGCCAGGATCGGTTGGTCGCCGAGGATGCATCCTGCGCCGACGTTCAGCGGGTCGCTGGTGACGATCTCGACGCCCGCGCTGTCTGCGACGAAGGTCGTGTCCGCCCGACGCAACGTCTCCTCACCACACGTGGCGGCGCCGAGGACCACGCCCGGGATCGCGACCACAATCCGTCGGATTCGTCTCCGGTTCACCATGCGGACTCCTGCGTTGCTTTCCCTATCGACAACCTCCTCGGACGGAACCGTTGCGTGTCTTGCCGCCCCGCCCTTGATCACCCGCTCACCTCAGCTCCACAGCGCAGGGGTGGGAGGTGTGACAGCCGCCGGTTCAGCAAAGCGGCCGATAGTCAATCGTATCAGCATCCAATCGATATTTTACGAGCGTCTGATCGCTATCCGCCCCACACGTCGCGCATGACGCGAAGCGCGTTCGTCCCCAAGATCCTCCCGACGCGCTCTAGCGTGTGCCCGCGCGCCAGGAGCATGTCCGCAAGCTTCCGGAACTGGTCCGGACCCTGCAGGTCGGGGATGAACGGCACGACGCCGGCCCGCTCGCCCGCAGCGCCGATCCCCGCCGCGCGGCGCCGTTCGACATCCCTGCGCGCGGCTTCGTACGCCACTTCCATGTCGTCGTGCGCCGTCGTGCCGCCGTCGGTCCCGATCCCGACGTGCTCCTCGCCGCACACCTGCACGGCGTGCTCGATGTGGCGCACGACATCGTCCGCCACCGCCATTCCGTCCGCCGCGAGGAACGGCATGAAGTAGATCCCCACGATCCCCCCACTCTCTGCGATCAGGCGCAGTTCCCGGTCGGTCTTGTTGCGCGGCAGGTCCGTCACCGCCCTGCAGCCCGTGTGCGTGATCGCGATCGGCGCGGTGGAGGCCTCGATGGCGTCCAGGCAGGTCTGCTCGCCGCTGTGGCTCAGGTCAACAAGCGTGTTCGTGGCGTTCAGTTCCGCGACAACATCGCGCCCAAAGTCGGTGAGCCCGCCGTTCTCGGGCACCATCGATCCGTGTCCGAGCTGGTTGGCGATGTTGTAGGTGAGCTGGATGACCTTCACGCCCAGACCCGCGAAGACACCTGCCCGCTGTGCATCGTCCCCCATCATCGCCGCATTCTGGAAGCCCTGGATGATGCCGACCCTGCCTTCGCGCGCGGCTCTCTCGATGTCGTTCGCCGTCCAGACCTTCAGGAGGACGTCGGGATGCGTCCGGATGATCCGGTTCCAGCGCGATATGTCGGCGACTGAACTCTCGAACGGCTCCCGGGGGCCTGCGACGTAGCCGATCGTGGTGTTGACCGCGGCGGTGCCGGACGCGAGGGCGTCGGCGAGCGCGCGCTCGTCGAGCGACGTGCGTTGCTCGCCTTCCAGGGCTCCGGACGGCCCTCCAGACCTCGGGACGTTCGGGTTGCGGATCCCGCCGAGCATGTTGATGACGAAGAGGTCGGATTGGGCATCGGGCGCGTCGGACCCCGACTCGGACATGCCGGATCGGGACTCGCGTACGCCTGTCCGGGACTCACTGCATCCGGCGCCGGCGCTCGCGAGCGCGATGCCGGCGGATGCACCCAGGAAGGTGCGGCGTGTGATGCGCCGGTGGTGCTTCGTGGCCATCTCGAACATGAGACCTACCGGGACTGTGGGTGACAGGTGAAGTTGTCACTATGCAAGGCAGGACGTCACTGAGACAACATTCGCACGCGAAGTTTGCGCCGAACCACCGAAGTGCGCTCGTCACCGTGGCGACCTGCGCCGCGCTCGCCGCCTGCAGCGAGGCCCTCGGGCCGCCCGTCGAACCCCCCGTCGAGCCACCCGCGCCTCCCACCCCCACCACCATCCAGACCCTCTCCGGCGGCGAGCAGCAAACCGTGCAGGGACTGTCGCTCGCGGACGCCATCGTCGTCCGCGTCCTGGACGCCCAGGGCGGGCCCATGTCCGGGCAGACGGTCACCTTTGCGCCCGCCGCGGGCCACGGATCCGCCGATCCCGCCTCGTCGACCACCGGCAGCGACGGCAGCGCCGCTACGCAATGGACTCTGGGGCCGGATCCGGGCCGACACACTATCACGGTCGCCGCGGCAAGTGCCACGACGACGGTCACGGCGGTGGCCCTCGACCTCGAGGCGGAACTCGATACCCTCTTCATGCCTCCGACCGACGCCGAACTCGACGCCGTGCGCGCCGACTGGGCCGCACGCGATATCTCTGCGGCGGAAGTGCGAGTGGAGCTGGCCGAACGGCTCGATCTGGGGGGCTCCGAAGTCGACCTGCGCATCGTCTCCCACAGCGTCGCCGGGGTGCGCCACTACGGGGCCATCCTGGTGCCGGACGGCGCGGCAGACGGGAGCCTGCCCGTGCTGGCCTACCTGCACGGGGGGGATGGCGGCGTGTCGATCGGCGACATTCAGATTGCGGCGTTTGCGCTCGGGGAACTGCGCGACAGCTTCGTGTACGTGATTCCGTCGTTTCGCGCCGAGCCGCTGGTTCACGGCGACAGCGTGTGGGTCTCCGAGGGGCCACCCAGCCCGTGGGACTACGATGTGGACGACGCTTTGGCGCTTGTGAATGTGGCCATCGAAACCGTTCCCGAGGCGAAAGCCGACTCGATCAATCTGTTCGGGGGCAGTCGCGGCGCGGGGGTCGCCCTTCTGGCGGGGGTGCGGGACCCGCGGATCGCGCGGATCGTTGCGTTCTTCGGCCCGACGTACTTCTTCGACGACTGGGTGCGCGAGATCGTGCGCGAGGCGGCCCTGCGCATGCCGCGCGAACTCACCGGGGTCGCCCACCTCGACTCGACCTTCATCCAGCCCCACATCCGCGGCGAGTACTCCCGCGGCGACATGCGGCTGGAACTGGTGCGGCGCTCATCCACCCTCTTTGCGCGGGATCTGCCCTCGGTGCAACTGCATCACGGCGACTTCGACCAGACGGTCTCCGTCTCCCAGGCCGAGGCGCTCATGGCGGCGATGGAGGCCCTGGGGCGCGGCGCACCCGACTTCGAGGCCTACATCTACGAGGGGGCCGGCCACGACGTGTTCGATCTTCGCGCAGCGATTCCCCGGGCGGTGGCCTTCCTGGCTCAGGCGCTTGGCGTTGGGACGGCGGGGGCCTCTACCGCGATCCCGCCACCCGCACCGTAAGCAGGTCGTTCAGGTGGTAGTGGCGGTGGCGCACCGACGACGCATAGTGGTTGAGCAGGCGTAGCGACAGTTCCTGATCGGTGGCCGGAGCTGCGTGTTCCTCGAGGAGCTTCAACTGTTCCTCGAAGTTGGTCCCCTGGGGCGCCGCCAGGAACTCCAGCACGGCGACGCCCCTGTCCTGACGCACGGCCACGCGCAAGCGCCGCAGCCCAACCGCCTCCTCGCCGTCGTGGGCCGCGAGGCTGAGGAGCACCTCTTCGCCGGCGGCGCGCAGCCGCTCCTTCGATTCCTGGTTCCACCGCAGACGGCCCCCGAACTCGGTCAGAAACTCGTCGAGCAGATGCCGCACGCCCGCGTCCAGCGACATGTCGATGTTACGCGGCCCGAACCAGCGGCCCCGGGCGAAGAACAACGCGGTCAGGGTGTACAGGATGATCACGAGGACGACGATCGCCGCCGCGATCCACACGAGGTTGGAGCTCTCGCCGCCCGGGACTTCCTGGCCGCGAACAAGGGTTGCAATGAGGAAATGAATGGGTCGGCTCCCGGGAATGGATCCGTCTCCACGGCAGGCCAGGGGCATGGCCATCGCCGAAATTGACGGGTCTGTGTCCGAAATTGTCTAACTTTTGTCCGAAATTGTCGTAAAATGTCCGGTTTTGTCGCATCGGCTGAGCGACTGATACCGCATCAGGCCGAGTTGTTTCGCGGTGATTCTATCCTCGGGCGTGCCCGCGGGACAAGACGCCAGCCAATGACCGCCATGAAGCACCGCGCCGGCGACGGCGTATTAGGCGTACTCCCACTGCAAACCGGAGGCGTTCCCATGTCACAGCCAGTCAAGACCCTCCGCCTCTTCGCAGCTGTCACCCTCTTCGCGGTTGCGTTGCCGGTTCCCCCCCGACCACTCCCGGCCCAGGAAGTCATCGACCTTGCCGGGCGCGACCAGCGCCTGGACGCCGACTTCGAGGAAATCTTCCGCATCGGTGTGCTCGAAGGCGACGACTGGGAGATGTTCGGCACCGTCATGCACGTCGCGTTCGATGAGAACGGGAATCTCTACATCGTGGACGGCGGCGGCGGAATGTCCCTTGGGGATGGGACACGCGTAATGGGACTGGCCTCGGACGGAACGCGCGTGCTGGTTTTCGACGCATCGGGCAGTTTCCTGCGCGAATTCGGCACCTCCGGTGAAGGGCCCGGCGAGTTCAACATGCCGGCGGGGTTCGTGGTCATGCGGGACGGCACCACGATTGTGAGCGACTTCGGACACCGCGCCTATCAGCTCTTCGACGCCAACGGCAGATTCCTGCGCATGGTGCAGGGCAGCGAGGGTGGCGGCCCGGGCGGGATGGCGCGCGACCTGCTGGCCGATCCGCGCGGAGGTGCCGCGTTCACCGGCAGCTTCGGAAGTGGCATCGCCATGATCGGCGCCGCAGGTCCGCCGACATCCCGACCGATCATGCGGCTCGGACTCGCCGGCGAGGAGGTCCGAACCGACACCGTCGTCCAGGCCTGGCTGCCTCCCCGGGAGGAGGCCGGTCTCAAGCTGCCCGGGAACATGAGCATCCCCGGGGGTGACAGGGCGACGCTGGCCGATGCCTTGAGCGGCCTTTCGCAACCTTCCATCTTCGAGCCGCCGCTGCTGGCGGGCGTGTTGCCCAATGGAGACATCGTCTACTCCGACTCGTCGGCCTACGCCCTGAAGGTCACCCATCCGGTTGCCGGCGAAGTGACGAAGATCATTCGGCGCCTCATCCAGCCCGAGCCGGTCACGCCTCGAATCGAGAGGGAGCATCGCGAGAAGCAGGAGCGCGAGGAGCAGGAGGCCGCCCGGGGCGGGGGTTCAGGTGGATCCGTGCAGATCCGGCTTTTCACCCCTGGCGGCCGCGACCCCGGCGGGCTGAACCCGACGATCCCCCTCGATATGCCGGAACCGACCTACTACCCCGAGCTCTCCGTGTTGCGCGACCTTGCCACCACGTGGGACGGCAGCATCTGGGTGCGCCGCCGCGGCGACGAACCGGAGAGCGACGGGCCCATCGATGTCGTCACTCCCGGCGGGCGCTACGTCGGCACCTTCCCGAAAGACGCCACGGAGATGCCCGACGCCTTCGGGCCGAACGGCATGGCCGCGTTCATCGAACTCGACGAACTCGAGGTCGCCAGAGTGGTGGTGCGCAGGCTGCCCGCGGCTGTGCGCTGAGCGGGACGGTCGGCGGTTGACCGCCCGCCAACGCGTCAGCCCAGCCACCCCTCCGCCAGCAGCAACTCCGCGTTGAGAACCGAGGCTCCCGCCGCGCCCCGAATCGTGTTGTGCCCCAGGGCGACGAACCTGATCCCCAGTATGGGGCACTCCCGAACACGTCCAACGGACACGGTCATGCCCCCTCCGGTCATCGCATCGCGGCGGGGCTGAGGGCGGTCCGGATCCTGGAGGACGGCCACCGCCCGCTCGGGCGCTGTCGGCAGCCCCAACTCCTGCGGCCGCCCGCGAAACGCCGCGAGCGCCGCCCGCACCTCACCCGGCGACGGCCGCGCGCCCAGCTCCACCGACGCGCAGAGCAGGTGCCCATCGACGGTCGCCACGCGGTTGCAGTGCGCGCTCACCACCGCCCCATGCGGCACGATCCCGTCCTCTTCCGCCCGTACCTCGCCCAGCACCTTGAGCGTCTCGGTCGCGAGCTTCTCCTCCTCGCCGCCGATGAACGGGAGGACGTTGCCCAGCACGTCCACCGCCGACAGTCCGGGATACCCCGCCCCGCTCACCGCCTGCAGGGTCGTGACGGCCACGCGTCGAATGCCGAAACCGCACAGCGGAGCGAGGGCCAGCGCGAGCGTGATCGTGGAGCAGTTGGGGTTGGTGACGATCGCCCCCGGCCAGCCCCGCCCGTGTCTCTGCCGCCCGATCAGCGTGAGGTGGCCCGGATTCACCTCGGGCACGATCAGGGGCACGTCTTCGTCCATGCGGTGGTTGCGTGCGTTGGACAGCACGACGTGCCCCGCCCGTGCGAACGTCTCCTCGATCGGTCCGGCGACCGAAGCGTGCATCGCGGAGAAGACCAGCCGCGGACAGTCGGCCGCCGGGGCGCAGGCACGCACGACCATGTCCGCCACTTCCCCGGGCATGCGCCGGTCCTGCACCCAGTGCGTGGCCTCGCCATAGCTTCGGCCCGCGCTGCGGTCGCTCGCGCCAAGCCAGGCCAGCCGGAACCACGGGTGCCTGTCCAGCTGGCGAACGAACTGCTGGCCGACCATGCCGGTCGCGCCGAGCAGCCCCACGCGGATGGGTTCGGAGGGACCGGTGGGGCGCGGGACTTCAGCGGCGTCGGAAGGATTCATGAGTGGGTTCTACGCCCGGCGGCCGCGGGTGTTTCAAGCGCCGCGCGTGTGTTCCCGGAGTCGCGGACGCTTCCGGCGCCCCACATCGGCCTCAGCTCACCGGCCGGCTCCGCGGCACCAGCCTCGCCGACCACAGCCCCGAATTCGTGTCCGAGAAGAAAATGCGCCCCTTGAAGGGCATCGCGCTCCACGCCATCGGCGAGTTGGGCACGTAGCCTATCGGGTCGTATGCCTTGAAGACCGCGATCTCGCGTCCCTGCGTGTACAGGTTCCCCATCAGATCGCCCGACACGTCCACCATGCGCACGCCGCCCTCGTAATACGCCTGGTACAGGATGTCGTCCTCCACCCAGATGTTGTGCGTCCCGTACTCGGGCACCTCGTAGCGAGCGACCATCTCCGGGTTCTCGGGATCGGAGAAGTCGACGATCTGGATGTAGCCCCTTGTCGCGAGCGGGATCCCGTGCATGCCGGTCTCGGGATCGTAGGGCAGCTGGTACGACCCGCGCCCCTGTCCCGGCCCCTCCCACGCGAGTCCGCGCCGGCTCATGATCTCGTCGCCCAGGAAGACGTAGTGCTTGCCCGTCGACTGCGACACGTACGGAAAGACCGCGTGCGTGGCACCGCCCGGGACAGGGTAGCTGCTCACCAAGACCGGGTTCTCGGGCGAACCGCCCCACCGCCCATCCCCCACGTCGACCACCACCAGCCCGTTCTCCCACTCCGCCGAATACGCCAGCCCGTCCAGCACCCACACGTCGTGCAGACGGCTGTTGGGGTGGTTGTACTCCCCCACGAGCCGCGGGTTGTAGAGGTCGCTCACGTCGAGGATCACGTACTTGTCCCCGCCGGCCAGCGCGAATACGTGGCTCTCGGTGGGGAAGGCGTTGTGGACGCCGCCGGTGAGCCCGTAGTCGGTCACTTCGGACGCGATGACCGGGTGCGCGGGGTCCGCGAGGTCCAGTATGACGACGCCGTTGCGCCGGTTCGACGCTCCCTCGCGGGTCATGGTGGCGTAGCGGGCATCGGGCGAGACCTTCATGTCGTTGACCGAGCGCGCGTCCACCTGGATCGAGTCGGTCTTGACGATGTTGCCGACGTCGGTCACGTCCCAGACGAAGCCGTGGCCGTCCGACCGCTTGGCACCGGTGAGCGCATAATCCCGCCCGTCCCGGCCCTCGAACACCCAGAAGTCGGTGGTCCGGACGCGCTGCTCGCGGCCGTGCCCGTGAATCTCCAGCTCCTGGATGACGTCGCGCTCGACGACCCGGAAGGAGGTGCGCGCGGACAGGGGCCCTGCGTCGGCGATGACCGTGTAGACCCCGGGGACGTCCGCGACGAAGCGTCCCCCGTGCATCTGCGCCGGGGCGGGCGGCGCCATGATCCCCTCGGGCGCCTCGTACGCGTGCGTCCACTCGACGGGGACGCCGCTGACGAGGTCGCCGCCGCCGTCCCTCACCTCCGCGCCGAAGCCGATGACGTCGCCGGTCCGCGCGCGGGCCACCCCGCCGACGATCTCGAGCGACTCGCCGGTGAAGGGAGCCGCGGAGAGGGTCGCCGCGCCCTGCACCCCTTCGACCGTGGCGGTGATGGTTGCCGTGCCGGAGGCGACGGCGGTGACGCGCCCGAAGCCGTCGACGGTGACGACGTCCGGCGAGTCGCTGCGCCACGCCACGTCCGGATCGGTGCGCGCGCTGCCGTCCGCGTGCTCGGCCCGCGCGGCCATGCGAAGCGTGGTTCCCACGAACAGTCGGTCGTTGGTGGCGGGAGAGACGGCCACCCGCGCGACATCGGCCCAGGCAATGCTGACCGGCACCCTGAGCGTGACCGGTTCGCCTGCGGGATTGTCGGCCCCCTGCGCCAGCGTGGCGATCAGCGCATGGTCTCCGACCGCCAGCGCGGTGACGACACCGTCACGTACGCGCACCGCCGACCGTGGCCCCACGAGCCGCACCACCGGATCCTCGACGCGGGCACCCGACCGCGTGTAGGCCGCGATCGTGACCCGGACCTCGTCGCCCACCCGCATCTCCAGCTCGGCGGGATAGGCCCACAGCCGCACGATGGGGTCGTCCCCGGTCTGGGCCTGGAGCGGGGCCGCGCCGCCGGCGAGGAGGCCACCGGCGAGCATGAGGAGTCCGGTGAGCTTCGGGTTGCTGGTCATGCTGTGCCTCCGTGCGTGGTCGCGGATCCTGTATTCCCGGCGCCAGGACGTGCCTGCGAGCGAAACTGCGGTGGAAGGGTCGGCTAGGCAACGCGCGGGCCAGCGGCTAAGGTTGGAGCCGCCCTTCCCAATTGACCACCGGAGCCAACTGACCACCGGAGAACTCCTCTCATGCACTTCGCTCGCATGTGCCAACTCACGTCGGCCGCCAGGCCGCTGATCGCCGCCCTCGCCCTCGCGGTCCCCGTGGCAGCGTCCGCGGCGCCCGCTGCCACCCAATCCCCCGACACCACCACCCTCGCCCGCTACACCCAGGCCATGGCGTGGCGGAACATCGGCCCCACGCGCGGCGGGCGCTCGGTCACGGTCACGGGCGTGGCCGGGGACGACCAGACCTACTACTTCGGCGCGACAGGGGGCGGCGTCTGGAAGACCACCGACGCCGGGATCACCTGGACGAACGTGAGCGACGGGCACTTCGGGACCGGCTCGGTGGGGGCGGTCGCGGTCGCCGAGTCGGACCCGAACGTGGTGTGGGCAGGCATGGGCGAGCACGCGGTGCGCGGCGTCACCACATCCCACGGCGATGGCGTCTACCTGTCGACAGACGCGGGACGGAGCTGGACGCACATGGGACTCGAGCGCACGCGCGCCATCTCGCGCATCCGGATCCACCCGCGCAACCCGGACATCGTGTACGTCGCCGCCCAGGGCGCCCCCTACGGCGAGACGGAGGACCGCGGCGTCTACCGCACCATGGACGGCGGCCGGAGCTGGGAGAAGGTGCTGTACGTCTCCCCTCGCGCCGGGGCGTCCGCACTCGCGATGGACATGACCAACCCGCGCATCCTCTACGCCGCGTTCTGGGACCACCTCCGGCGTCCCTGGGTGGTCGAGTCGGGCGGCGAGGGCAGCGGAATCTGGAAGTCGACGGACAGCGGAGACACCTGGGAGGAGATCAACGAGGGTCTGCCGGAGCTGGTCGGCAAGATCGGCGTCGACGTTTCGCGCGCGAATCCCGACCGGCTCTACGCGGTGGTGGAGGCCGAGCCCGACCAGGGCGGCGTCTACCGGTCCGACGACGGGGGCGCATCGTGGCGGCAGATGAACTCGGAGCGCATCGTGCAGACACGCTCCTGGTACTACATGAAGATCTTCGCCGATCCGCAGGACGAAGAGACGGTGTACGTGATGAACGCGCCGTTCCTCAAGTCGATCGACGGAGGCCGCACCTTCACGACGGTGACGGTGCCCCACGGCGACAACCACGACCTGTGGATCAACCCCGCCGACGCCGACAACATGATCAACGCCAACGACGGCGGCGCCAACGTGAGCTTCAACGGGGGCGACAGCTGGTCCACGCAGCGCAACCAGCCGACGGCGCAGTTCTACCGGGTGATCACGGACAACCAGTTCCCCTATCACGTCTACGGGGGCCAGCAGGACAACTCGGCGATCGGCATGCCGTCCGCTTCGCTCGGGGGCATACAGTGGGGCGACTTCTATTCGGTCGCGGGCTGCGAGAGCGCCTTCCTGGCCTTTGACGAGAACGACCCGCAGGACATCTTCGGCGGCTGCTACCAGGGGCTGATCGATCGCTGGAACCGCACCACGGGCCTGCAGAAGCCGATCATGGCATACCCATTCCTGGGCCTCGGCACGTACGCCGGCGAGCAGCGCTATCGCTTCAACTGGAACGCCCTGATCGTGGCGTCGCCCCACGACCCCGCAACCATCTATCACGCGGGGAACGTGGTGTTCGCCACCCGCGACCGCGGCCAGAGCTGGGAGGCCATCTCGCCGGACCTGACCCGGGACGAAGAGGACAGGCAGGGCGCCGGAGGCACCCCGATCACCAACGAGGGCGCCGGTGGGGAGAACTACAACACGATCATGGCGCTGGTCGAGTCGCCCCACGAGGCGGGGACGCTCTGGGTGGGCACCGACGACGGCCTGGCCCAGCTCACGCGCGACGGCGGAGCGACCTGGACCGACGTCACCCCGGCCGACGTCGGCAGCGCGATGATCAACTCGATCGAGGTTTCGCCCCACGATCCGGCCACAGCGTACGTGGTCGCGTCCGCGTACAAGTTCAACGACTTCACGCCCATGATCTTCCGCACGCGGGACTACGGAGCGAGCTGGGAGGCCACGACGAACGGCATCGCCGAAGAGCATTGGGTGCGTGTCGTGCGCGAGGACCCGGTCACGCCGGGTCTCCTCTACGCCGGGACCGAGATGGGGCTCTTCCTGTCGCGCGACGCCGGGGACAGCTGGGAGAAGTGGCAGCGCAACCTGCCGATCGTCCCCATCACCGACCTCACGATCCGCAACAACGACCTGGTCGCCTCCACGCAGGGCCGCGGCTTCTGGATCCTCGACGACCTGTCGCCGGTGCAGCAGCTGACCGGGACGGCGACCGCCGCCGACATGCACCTGTTCACGCCCCGCGAGGCGATCATGGCCTCGTTCGGGGGAGGATTCGGGGGCGGAGGCGGGGCCGGAGCGCCCGGTGCCAATCCTCCGAGCGGCGCCCAGATCTTCTTCGCGTTCGCGGAGGAGCCGGACTCGCTGGTCACGATCGAGATTCTCGGGACCGACGGCAGCGCCATCCGCACGTACGCCACCGACCCCGAGGCCGCCGGGAACGAGGACTACTCCTCCCTGCCAACTCCCGAGGCCGGGCTGAACCGGCTGGCCTGGGACTACCGCCATGAAGCGATCACCGGCATCGAGGGCTACCAGCAATTCGGCGGCCTCCAGGGCCGCGTCGTCGCGCCGGGGGACTACCAGGTCCGGCTGACCCACGGCGAGGAAAGCCGGACGGTTACGGTCTCGCTGGCACCCGACCCCCGCTGGAGCGCCACGCAGGGCCAGTACGAGACGCAGCAGCGCTTCGTGGGCGAGGCCCAACAGGTTATCCGCGACCTGTACGGGGCCGTCAACGAGCTCGCTGACGTGTCGGAGCAGGTGGATGCGATCGTCGAACGAACGGAGGACCATCCGCTGGCCGACTCGATCCGGGCATCGGGAGAATCGCTGACCGGCTCCATCACGGATTGGGAGGAAGAGTTGGTGCAGCGCCGCCAGAGGACCTTCCAGGACGTGATCAACTTCCGTAACAAGCTGGACGCGCAGATCCTGGCGCTGATCGGCTCGGTGGACGGTTCCGAGCCGCCGGTGACCGCCGGGGCGCGCCAACGCTGGGCCGATCTGAGGGAGGAATGGGCCGGCCACGAGAGCACGCTGGGCGAGCTGCTGGACGCGGTGAATGCGTTCAACGAGTTCCTCGCGGAGAGCGGAGTGCAGCCGATCAGCGTGCGGGCGCGGGGCCGCCCGGTGTCGTAGTCGCTGGCGCCGCGCCGTTGCGCGTGGGGACGCGTCAAGCCCGTGGGGGCGTCCCGTTTCCCGACAATTCCGCCGGCTCCGATTGCGCCACATATGTTCCCTGCTATAGTGCTGCAGTAGTGCCGCACCGGAGCGGCCGGGCTGCTTCAGCCACCCATCCAACCCCAACCCCGGGCGCCGCCAAGTGAGCCGAATCGAAGACCTGCTGGGAGCCGAAGCCGAAGACCTTCTCACCTACCGCGCAAGAGGCTTTCCGCGCGAACAACTCCACCTTCCCGGACCCGATTTCGTGGACCGCGTCGTTGCGGGCACGGACCGGAACCCTCAGGCGATGCGCAGCATGCAGCAAATCCTGGGGCATGGGCGGCTGGCGGGAACCGGCTACGTGTCGATTCTGCCGGTCGACCAGGGGATCGAGCACTCGGCGGGGGCGTCGTTCGCGCCGAATCCGCCGTTCTTCGACCCGGGCAATATCGTGGAGCTGGCGCTCGAGGGCGGGTGCAACGCGGTGGCGTCCACGCTGGGCGTGCTGGGCTCGGTGTCGCGGAAGTACGCCCACCGGATCCCGTTTCTGGTCAAGCTCAACCACAACGAGCTCCTCACCTACCCCAACCGCTACGACCAGGTGATGTTCGCGAGCGTGCAGCAGGCGTGGGAGCTGGGCGCGGTGGCGGTCGGGGCGACGATCTACTTCGGCTCGGACCAGGGGATGCGCCAGCTGCAGGAGACTTCGGAAGCCTTCCAGATGGCGCACGAACTGGGCATGGTCACGGTGCTGTGGTGCTACCTGCGCCAGTCCGCCTTCAACAAGGACGGGGTCAACTACCACGCCGCCGCCGATCTCACGGGCCAGGCCAACCATCTCGGGGTGACGATCGAAGCCGACATCGTCAAGCAGAAGCAGGCCGAGAACAACGGCGGCTACCGCGCAATCGGCTTCGGCCGCACCCACGACAAGGTGTATTCGGAGCTGGCGCCCGACGAGCACCCGATCGAACTCACGCGCTACCAGGTGGCCAACTGCTACATGGGCCGCGTGGGGCTGATCAACTCGGGAGGCTCCAGCGGCGACAACGACTTCGCGCAGGCGGCGCGCACGGCTGTGATCAACAAGCGGGCCGGGGGGATGGGGCTGATATCGGGGCGCAAGGCGTTCCAGCGTCCGATGGCCGACGGGGTCAAGCTGCTGAACCTGATCCAGGACGTGTTCCTGGACGAGTCGATCGAGGTGGCGTAGCAGTCCGTGGATAAAGCCGCCCGAGCACCGAGAGCGGCGAGGCGCCGGGCCGGCAAGGCGCGACGAAGGGCCAGTAGCAGCGCTACGGGCCCGAGGAGCAACGCAGAGCGCGGCCCCGACATCCCCAAACGTAAAGTATACATGACATCGTGTAAACTTTGATTTACAGAATGACGAGGTGAGGCCGAGCGGCCGGCCCGGATGCATCGCCGCTCGAATGCCGGGGGGATTTTGTCCACGGGCTGCTACGTGCCGGAAGCGCGGTCTGCGAGGACCCGCCGCACGAGTTCTTCCGTCGTCTCTGCACCGCCGCCGCCGGACGCGTCGCGCACCGCCGTATCGGCCTCGGCGAAGGAGTACCCGAGACTGATCAAGGCGGCCACCGCCTCTCCGGCCCTGCCCGAGTCCGGGTCATCCCCCGCCTCCGTAACGGCAATGTCGCGGACCTTGTCGGACAACTCCAGGATCACGCGTTCGGCGGTCTTCTTGCCCAGTCCACTGACCTGAATGAGCACCTTGGCATCCTGCTCGGCGATGGCACGCGCAAGCCTGCCGGCATGGTACGCGCTCATCATGGCGAGAGCCAGCCGGGGGCCCACCTTCTGCACGGTCAGCAGCCGCAGGAAGAGGGTGCGCTCGCGTATGTCGAGGAATCCGTACAGGCTGGGGGTATCGTCGCGCACGATGTACGCGGTGAGGAGTTCCAGTTCGTCGCCCTGGGCCGGAAGGCGATTGAACACCGTGAGTGGAACGTGCACTTCGTACACGACCCCAGCGCCCGTGTCGACCTCGACCCGGTCTACGTCAAGACCGACGAGCCGTCCGCGGACTCGGCTGATCAAGAGGCCGCCCGGGAGGAAGCCGCGCCTTTCGGGAGCGGTCCCGTGTACGCGTGGCACAGCGCGGCCGCGATCCCGTCAGCCGCATCGCGCGGCTTCGGATCCGACCGGAGACGAAGGTGCCGGCGAACCATGTACGCGACCTGTTCCTTCGTCGCGGCCCCGGTGCCCGTGACCGCCTGCTTGATCGCACGGGGCGCGTACTCGGCCACCTCGACGCCGTTCCGGGCGGCCGCCACGATGATCGCGCCGCGTGCCTGTCCCAGCGTCATCGCGCTCCGCACGTTCTTGCCCTGGAACGCGCTCTCGATCGCCATGACCTCGGGACCCAGTCGCGCGATTAGCTCCTCGACACCCTCGTGGATCTCGAGGAGCCGCACCACGAGGGACGCCTCGGGCGACGTCCGGATCACCCCGCATTCGAGCAATTCCGCGCGGCGCCGGGCATCTACCGCCACCGCGCCGAACCCCGTGACCGCCGTGCCCGGATCGATGCCGAGCAGCACGCAGCCGCCTGGGCCGGCTCCCGTGTTCACAGGGCCCGGGACAGCACCGACTCGTCGAGATCGGCGTTCGAATGCACCTGCTGCACGTCGTCGTGGTCGTCCAGCAATTCCAGGAGTTTCAGCAGCCGCTCACCCGTCTTTCCGGCAACCGCCACTTCGTTCCTGGCGACCATCGCGAGCTGGGCGGAAGCAACCGTCAGTCCCGCGCCGACGAGGGCACGGCGCACCTCGTGCAGCGAACCCGCGCCGGTCTTCACGACGTATTCGCCCGCCTCGCTCGCCACATCGTCCGCGCCCGCCTCGACGGCGGCCTCGAAGACCGCGTCCTCATCGACCTCGGCCCCGTCGACGTAGATCATCCCCTTGCGGTCGAACTGCCACGCCACGGAGCCCGCCGTCCCCAGATTGCCGCCATTCTTGTCCAGCAGATGGCGCACCTCGGCCACCGTCCGCTTCTGGTTGTCGGTCAGGGTTTCGATGTACAGCGCCACGCCGCCGGGACCATACCCTTCGTACACGATCTCCTCGTAGGTCACGCCCTCCAGCTCGCCGGTGCCGCGCTTGATGGCCCGGTCGATGTTCTCCTGGGGCATGTTGGCGGACTTCGCCGCGTCCACGCCAAGCCGGAGCCGCGGGTTGAAGTTGGGATCCCCGCCCCCCTCGCGCGCCGCTACGGTGAGTTCGCGGATCAGCTTGGTGAACATCTGGCCGCGCTTCTGGTCGTTGACCGCCTTCTTGCGCTTGATCTGCGACCATTTGCTGTGTCCCGCCACAGCTCCCCTCCGTAGGAAAACGACCCGGCAACCCCGGGATGCGCGCCAGGCGTCCGATGGGATAATATAGCGAACCGGCACAGCCCCCGATCTCATCGAACGGGCCCGCATTCCCGGGGCGGTGTCACCTTTTGCGGCCTGGAACGATATAGTATCTGGGAGGGTTCAACAGGTATGGCGCACGGTCCGCCCCCTGCCACCCCGAAGCCGGCCACGCGACAGGCCCGCAGTGAACCAGACTGAAGGCACGATGATCAAGCACCCACTCCACGCCCTGGCCGCCGTCCTGATCGCCTGCACGCAGACGGCGGCCCTCGCCGCGCAGGATGCGGACCGACCAACCGGGAGCATCCTGGGCATGGTGTACGACAGCACCACCAGCTCTCCCCTGGCGGAGGCCCGGGTCGCCGTCCTGGGAACGTCCGCGATCGGGAACACGAGCGAAGACGGCGAGTTCCGCCTGGACAGCGTCCCCGAGGGCGAGCATACGGTGATGTTCTTTCACCCGCGGCTCGGCACCCTCGGCGTCGCGGGGTCGACCCAGCAGGTCGTCGTCCGGGGCGAGAGCGTGGCCGAGGCCTATCTCGCGATCCCCTCCAGGGAGACCATCCTGACCGCGTGGTGCTCGGCGGAGACCGGTCTGGGCAACACCGCGATCGGCGGGATCGTCACCGACGCGCTGACCTCCGTCCCCCTGCCGGGCGCGCGGGTCGTCGCGCTGGGCGACAGGGTGGGCGTCATGCAGAGGCAGCGCGTGGTCGCGGAAACACGAACCGAGCACTCCGGCGAATTCATGTTGTGCGGCCTGGACGCCAACGCGGAACTGTCGATCACGGCGACCTTCGGCACCAACGCGACGCTCCCCGTGGAGATCGCCCGGCCGGGCCCGCACGTGATGGACATGACCATCCACATATCCGATCCGGTCACGATCAACGGCACCGTGATGGACTACGCCACGCGAGCGCCCCTCGCGGGAGCCCAGGTCCAGCTCGTGGGCACGAACAACAGCGCGATCACGAATGCCGAAGGCAGGTTCGGATTCGCCGGCATCCCCCCCGGCAGACAGATCATCCAGACGGAGAACCTGGGCTACGCCACCCGTATCGACTCGCTGACGGTCTTCAGCAACGAGGCGCTGGGGTTTGAAATCCTGCTGGCCACCGAGGCCATCGTCCTCGAGCCCCTCGTCGTGACCGGACGCCGGAGGGATCGAAGGATCACCACCACGCCGGGCACGCGCTTTTCAGGACTGACCGAGGCGCAGGTGGATTCCCTGATGCCACGAATGTTCGACTTCGCCTCGCTCGCGCGCGCCGCGCGGATGCCCGGCCTGTCCGTTACGGAGACCTACATCGCCGATGCGTTCGGACAACCGCAGATGGGCGTTTGCATCGAGATGCTCCGGGCCCGCAGCAGCAGCGACCCCAATGCGTGCAACATGGTCGAAGTGCGCATCAACGACGGTCCCGTCCCCGACCCCTCCTTCTTCCTCCACGAGCTCAATCCGCAGGACGTCAGGAGCATCCAGTTCATTACGCCCCTGGAGGCCGGCCTGCTCTACGGGGACCGGGGAAGGAACGGCGTGCTGCTGATCTACACACGGTAGGGGCGCGGGCCGCGCCAAGGTGCGGCAAGGTGCATCCGCCGCGGCAGGGCGCCGTACGGCCGGACGGGATGTGACCCGCGGCCGCGCCCGCTTCAATCGTCCCGCTCTTCCGCCTCCGCCACGATCTGCGCGACCCGTGCCGCCGGCACGAAGTCGTAGCCGAGCATCTTGCGCCGGTGGTGTCCCCTGCCCTGGGTGATCGAGCGCAGCGCCGAAGCGTACTTGTGCAGCTCCGCCTCGGCCACCTGCGCCTTGATCGCGGTCTTCCCGCCCTCGGGCTCCATGCCGAGCACCCGCGCCGAGCGCCCGTTCAGGTCTCCCATGATGTCTCCCACGTACTCGTCCGGCGCGGTGACCGTGACCTCGATGATCGGCTCGAGGAGCGCCGGACTCGCCTTCTCGGCAACGTTCCTGAACGCGTAGGAACCGGCGACCTTGAACGCAATGTCCGATGAATCCACCGAGTGGTATGAACCGTCGTAGCACTCGGCGGCGAAGTCGACCAGAGGATACCCGGCGACGACGCCCCTCCCGGCGGCCTCCTGAATCCCGCGGTCGACCGACGGCACGTACTTCGTCGGGATCACGCCGCCCTTGATCGAGTTGACGAACTCGTAGCCCTCGCCGCGACCCAGCGGGCGCAGGCGGATCCGGCAGTCACCGAACTGGCCGCGGCCGCCCGTCTGCTTCTTGAAGCGCCCCTGCCCCTCCGCCGATCCCCTGATCGTCTCCCGATAGGCGATCCGCGGGCGCTCCGTCTCCACCGACACCGAGTATTTCCGCTTCATCCGCGCGAACTGCACGTCGAGGTGCAGCTCGCCCATTCCGCGCGCGATCGTCTGCCGCAACTCCGGGTTGAACGCCGCGACGAAGGTGGGGTCCTCCTCCTGCAGCTTGCCCAGCGCCTCGCCCAGCTTGTCCTCGTCCGCCCGCGCCGCACCGCGTACCGCAATCGAGATGTCCGGACTCGGGAAGGCTACCCCCTCGAGCATCACCCGGTGCCCGGTGCCGCAGAGCGTGTCGTTGGTGTGAGTGGACTTCAGTTTGGCGACGACTCCGATGTCGCCCGCGTGGAGCGCCTCCACCTCCACACGCTCCCTTGCCTGCGGAATGGCCAGGTGATTGATGCGCTCGGTCGCATTGCGCGTGGTGTTCCGCAACTCGGTGCCGTTCACGATCATCCCCGAATACACGCGGAAGAGCGACAACTCGCCTACGTGGGGCTCCGCGCTCGTCTTGAAGACCAGCGCGCTCACGCCCTCGTCGTCGGCCGCGCGCAACCGGACCGAGTCGCCGTTTGCCCCCGCGGCGTCGACATCCCCGCCCTGGCCAGGATGCGGGAGCAACTCGACCATCTTCTGCGCGAGCGTGCGCACCCCCCAGGACTGCTCGGCCGCCCCGCAGAACACCGGGATCGCCTCTCCCTCGGCCACCGCCAGCGCCAACGCCTCGATCTGCTCCTCCGGCGAAATCTCGTCCCCCTCCAGGTAGCGGTCGAGGAGGTCCTCGTCGGTCGTGGCGAGCGTCTCCATGAGCTCGGTCGTCCACTCCTCCACCTCGTCCGCGACGTCGTCGGGAATCGGTCCCTCCTCGTACTCGCCCGTCATCGTGCCGGCCTTGTAGATGTGGGCCTTGCCCGTGAAGAGGTTCACGATGCCCCGGAATCCGTCTCCCGCGCCGATCGGAACCTCTACCGGAATCGCGCCCGGGGCGAGCATTTCCTTCACCTCGTCGAGGACCTTGGCGAAGTTGGCGTGCACCTTGTCCATCATGGACACGAACACCATGCGGGGAAGCTCCCGATCCTCGCAGAGCTGCCACACCATCTCGGTGCCGACCTCCACCCCCGACGTCGCGCTCACCGTAACCACGGCGGCATCGGCCACCCTGGCGGCAGCGGTCGCGTCGCCGACGAAGTCCATGTATCCCGGCGTGTCCAGCAGGTTGATCTTCGTGCCGTTCCAGACGGCGTGCGCGACCGTGAGCTGCATCGACATGCCGTGACCGGTCTCCTCGGGCGTCGTCATCGTCAACGCCGTCCCGTCGCCCACCTTGCCCTTGCGCCGGGAGGTCCCCGACGCGAAACACACCGCGTCGATGAGGGTCGATTTCCCCGACCCGCCGTGCCCGAGCACCACCACGTTGCGGATCTGTTCCGTTCTGAAAGACTTGGCCGCGGCCATGCCACCTCCTGTCGCTGATTGCCTGATCCCGTTCGCCCGGGACCGCACGACGCCCCTGGGGGCCGCCGTCATCCGGGGATGGGGCACCTTCGCGATCGGCGAAGGGTTGCGGATTGTAGAAACCGCGCCACGCACGGGTCAAGGAGGGGACCGTGACGCGAGCGCGCGGGGCGCCGCATTTCGCGGCCTCCAGCAGCCCGTGGACAAAATCCCCCCGGCATTCGAACGGCGATGCATCCGTGCCGACCGGGCGGCTTTATCCACGGACTGCTAGTTGGCCTTCGTCTGCCTCGACACCCGGTCCAGGAGCTCGCGCTCTTCCGCGGTGAGCGACTCGATACCCTTCGCCGAGATCTTGTCCAGAACCGCGTCGACCTGGTCGAGTTCGGCGCGTTCCCTGGCCGCGCGCTGCCGCGCCCGCCGCTCTTCGAATGCAGCCGCGATGCGTCCCGATCCGGCGGTCTCGTCCCGTTTCTCACGCCCACGCCGGGAAGGTCGCCCTCGCCGGGGCGCCCCCGCCTTCCCACCACGCGAGGACCCGCCACGCGAGGACCCGCGTGGACCGGCGCCCCATCGCGAGGACCCGCTCCGCCCGCTGCGGCGGCGCCCGGGCCAGCCGCGCCCGCGTGTCCCCGCCCGGCCGCTTCGCCCAGCCCCACCGCGCCCACCGCGCCGACCATCCCCCCAACCCGCCGTGCCGCCTTGCCCCATCCCCCCATACCCGCCCCCGTACGACGGCATCCACCCGCTTTTCACCAACAGGAAACCCGCCACCGCGCCCCCCAGGTGGGCCAGGTGCGCAACGCCGTCGCGGCTGGGCCCGATCGCGCTCGCGAAGCTCAGGGCCACCAGAAACCCGACCAGCCACTTCACGCGGACGGGGAACATGCCCCAGATGTAGACCGGCTGTTCCGGCCACGCCAACGCAAATGCAAGCATCAGTCCATAGCACGCCGCCGACGCCCCCACGATCGTGGCGCCGGAGAACGCGAAGCTGAGCAGAACGCCGCCCAGCCCGCACACGAGATAGAACTTGATGAACATGTCCGATCCCCAGCGCTCCTCCAGGGGCGGCCCGAAGAAGAACACGAAGAGCAGGTTCATCAGAAGGTGCCAGAGGCCGGCGTGCACGAACATGTACGTCACCATGCCCCAGGGCCGGTCCGCCAGACGATCGGGCGAGAACGCGAACAGATCGATGATCAGGCCCCGGCCCACCGCGAGCCCGACCAGGAAGACCAGCGCATTCGCGATGAGCAGGATCCGCACCCAATGCGTAACCTGGAAGCGCGCCGAGGGACCGCCGAACGACGATGACTGGTTCACGTATCTCACGGCATCCCTCCTGCCCGGCTCCGTTCGGCAACCACCGCCAACATTCGCGCGCCGCCGGGACGGGCGCAACGCACCCTCACCTCCGGCTCCGGCTTCCCGCCCGTGAGCCCAATCTGCAGATTCGCTCACACAGCTGCGGAAACTCGATGCCCGCCGCCCTGGCGGCCTTCGGCAGCAGGCTGTTCCCGGTCAGGCCGGGCAGCGCATTCGCCTCCAGGCACCACGCCTTCCCGTCCCCGTCCACCATGAAGTCTACGCGCGAGAAGTGCTCCATTCCAAGCAGCCGGTGCACCTCCAGGGCCCTCCGCTGCAGCGTGCCGGTCAGCCCCGGACCGATCCGCGCCGGCGCGATCTCCAGCGCCATGCCCGCCTCGTATTTGCAATCGAAGTCGAACAGCTCGCGCACAGGCTGGATCTCCACGACCGGCAGCGGCTCGCCGTCCAGGATCCCGACCGTGAATTCGCCGCCCGCCACGTAGGCCTCGTACATCACGGTGTCGCCACCGCCGGCCGCAACCGCCGTCGCCTCGTCCACCTCCGCCGCCGTCCGGGCCAGCGTGAGCCGCACCGACGAGCCGCCCGACACCGGCTTGACGATCACGGGCAGCCCCAGTCGCCCGGCCACGACATCCCCGGCCTCCTCCCCCGCGATCCAGTCCGGGGTCGGCACGCCCGCGTCCCGCAGGAGCCGCTTGGTGAGGTCCTTGTTCATCGCTAGCGCACACGCCACGGGACCGCTTCCGGCATACGGAATCCCCGACACCTCGAGCAGCGTTTGAATCGTGCCGTCCTCTCCCGCTCCGCCGTGGAGTGCGAGGAAGACAACGTCCGCCTCGGCCAGCGCGGGCTCGGATGCGATAACCGCCGCGTCCGGAAGGGTGTTCGGTGCGCCTGCGGGAGGCTCGGGCACGTCGGCGCGGCCGATGCCCGCCTCCCGAATCCTGCGTTCGAGCGCCCGGGAGAGGGGCCCCGCGGCCGAGTCGATGCCGGTCACGGCGTGTCCCGCGCCCCGCAGCGCCGCGGCCACCTGACAGCCGCTCGCCAGCGACACGGCGCGCTCCTCGGAGCTGCCGCCCAGGAGCACCACCACCCGCATCGGTCCCTCGCGCGATTCCCCGGCCCGCCCCCCCTGCCCGGCGCGCACCCTTATCCCTTCCCCGCCGCGCGCCCCTCCCCGTTCCACGCTCCCGCCGCTCATGGCGACGCCGCCAGCGACCGCACGAGGTCATACCGGGTCAGTATCCCGTCCAGGGAACCGTGCGACCGGATGAGCACCGCGTGCGCGCCCCGCGTGAGCAGCCGCGTGGCCGCGTCCGCGTCGGCACCCTCGTCCACCACGGGGTACGGCGGTCCCATCACCGATTCCACCTCCTGCTCGAGGACAGTGCGATCAGCCAGCACCGCCGCCATGAGTTCGCGCTCCGCGACGCTCCCGACGCATTCCCCGGCCACCACCACCGGGAGCTGCGACACGTTGTGCGTGGACAGCGTCGAGACGGCCATGCGCACAGGTGTCGCGGGCGTCACGGTGAGCAGGCCCGGCAGCCGTTCGAGCTTGGCGGCCGCCATCTCCGCCACGGTGGCCTGCTTCCGCTCCAGGAAGCCGTTGTTGCGCATCCACTCGTCGTCGTACTGCTTGGTGAGGTAGCGCTCGCCCCAGTCGCACAGGATGGCCACGACCAGCGCGTCGGGGTCGTCGAGTCGGCGCGCCTCCTGCAGCGCCGCGTGCACGATCAGGCCGGTCGATCCGCCCACGAACAGCCCCTCCTCGCGGACCAGCCGGCGCGCCATGGCGAAGGCGTCCGCGTCGGTCACCGTCCGGTAGTCGTCGATGTACTCGATGTCCAGCGTCCCGGGGATCTTGTCGTTCCCCAGGCCTTCGACCTTGTAGGGCTCACCGGCACCGACCTCTCCGGTCTTGTAGTAGCCGGAGATGACCGACCCCACGGGGTCCACGCCGATCACGCGGATCGCCGGGTTCATCTCCTTCAGGTACTTCCCGGTGCCGGAGATCGTCCCGCCGGTCCCTGCGCCCGCCACGAAGTGCGTGATTCTGCCATCCGTCTGCTCCCACAGTTCGGGGCCCGTCGTCAGGTAGTGCGCTTCGGGGTTGTCGCGGTTGTAGAACTGGTCGGCCAGGAATGCGCCGGGGGTGGCCTCGGCGATGGTCCGGGCCCGGTTGACATAGTGGTCCGGGTGATCCGGCCCAACGGCGGTCGGGGTGATCACCACCTCGGCGCCGAACGCCCGCAGCAGCTTGACCTTCTCGCGGCTCATCTTGTCGGGCATGGTGAAGATGCACCGGTATCCGCGCGACGCGGCCGCCATCGCCAGCGCGAGCCCCGTGTTGCCGCTGGTGCCTTCGACCACGGTGCCGCCCGGCTGGAGCAGCCCGCGGGCCTCGGCGGCCCGTATGATGGCGATCCCGATCCGGTCCTTGACCGATCCACCCGGATTCATGAACTCGGCCTTCCCGTACACGGGGGTGCGGGTCCCGCCCGTGGCGCGGTTCAGCCTGATCAGCGGTGTCCATCCGACCAGGTCGAGGACATCGTCGTACGGCTTCGCGTGGCGCGAACCCCGGTCCCTTGCCAGGTTCACCGTCGCCTCCGGAGCGGCGGCTGCGCGGGCGGCTCGCCGCTCTTCGAGAAGTGCACCGGCACGCGCGCCCAGACCCTGAGCGGTTCTCCCGCCCGCCGCGCGGGCTCGAATTCCATGCTTCTGGCTCCGTGGATGGCTGCCGAATCGAGGGCCGCATGACCGCTGCTTTCCACCACGGCTACGCTGTCCACGCCGCCCTCCCGGTTGACCAGCACGCGCACGACCGTACTCCCCTCGACGTCCTGGTCCCACAGTTCGAGGGGGTACTCCACCGGGCTGTCCGAGAACAGCGGCGTCGGCCGCTCGATCCCCTGGTCGCCACCGCATCCGAGGATGAACCAGGTCACCAGTAGCCCGTGTCCACAGGCTCCCGGGACGCCGTACCCCCTGGCCTCGATCAAACGTCACCCATCCTCTCTGTCCGGCTATCCCTTTTTCGCCTCGGCCTGGAGAGCGTGCAACAGGTTGAGCGCCTCCAATGGGGTCATGCGGTCGGGCTCGAGAGCGCGCAGCCGCTCCACCACCGGATGTGGGGCCATAAACAGCGACAACTGGTCCCGGCCGACCTTCGAAGAAGGGGCTCCGTCGCTCCGGCGGCCGAGACCGGCACCCCCACCCGTGTGTGTTCCCTCGAGTTCGGCGAGAAGTTCCATCGCGCGCGCAATCAGGTTGGGAGGAAAGCCCGCGAGCCGTGCGACCTGGATCCCGTAGGACCGGTCCGCGCCGCCCTCCTCGAGCCGTCTCAGGAAGACGATCGTCTCGCCCGATTCGCGGACCGCCACGTTCAGGTTGCGCACGCCCGAAAGAAGATCGCCAAGCTGGGTCAGTTCGTGGTAGTGGGTCGCGCAGATGGCCTTGGCGCCTACCTGCTCGTGCAGGTGCTCGGTCACCGCCCACGCGATCGAGACGCCGTCGTAGGTGGAGGTCCCCCGGCCGATCTCGTCGAGCAGCACGAGGCTCCGTTCGGTGGCCCCGTGGATGATCGACGCCGTCTCGTTCATCTCGACCATGAACGTCGACTGGCCGCGCGCCAGGTTGTCGGAAGCGCCTACGCGCGTGAAGATCCGGTCGCACACGCCGAGGCGGGCCCTGTCGGCCGGTACGAACGACCCCACCTGCGCCATCAGCTGGATCAGGCCGGTCTGGCGCAGCACCGTGCTCTTGCCGGCCATGTTCGGGCCGGTCAGGATCACGATCCGTCCGTCCTCGTCCAGGGCCAGGTCGTTGGGGATGAAGTCCTCGCGCGGCATCATGGTCTCGACGACCGGGTGCCTGCCCGCCCCGATGTCGATGTCGAACTCCGTGGTCACCTCGGGACGCACGTACCCGCGCACCTCCGCCACCTGGGCAAGCCCCGCGATGACGTCGAGCATCGCAATCCGGCGTCCCGCCTCCTGGATCCGCTTCACCACGAGGGCCAGTTCTCCCCGCACCCGGAGGAAGAGGGTCTGCTCCAGGCGGCCGATCTTCTCCTCGGCCCCGAAGACCTTCTCCTCCCACTTCTTCAGTTCCGCAGTGAAGTACCGCTCTGCGCCGGTCAGCGTCTGCTTGCGGATGAAGTGCTCCGGGACGCGCTCCAGGTTGGCTTTGGTGACTTCCAGGTAGTACCCGAAGACCTTGTTGTAGCCGACCTTGAGCGAGGCGATCCCCGTCCGCTCGCGTTCTCTGGCCTGCAACCCCGCGATGAATTCGCGCGCGCCGTCTCTGAGCGCCCGCAGCTCGTCGAGTTCGGCGCTGAACCCCTCCCGGATCACGCCCCCGTCGGCCAGCGTCGGCGGAGCGTCTTCCGAGATCGCCTCCGTAATCAGCGCGTCCACGTCCTCCAGGGTATCGAAATCCCCGCACAGTCCGGTGAGCAGGCCGGTGTGCAGCGTTTCGCCGCATCGCGCGACCGCGGGGAGCTGGCGCACCGAGAGCCCGAGCCCCAGCACCTCGCGCGGCGAGGCGCGGCCAGTCCCCACCTTGGTCGCGAGGCGGTCCAGGTCACGAATCGATCCGAGCGCCGCCCGGAGTTGGGCACGTGCGTCCGGATTGTCGAACAGCTCCGCCACGCCGGCCAGCCGGTCCCGGATCTCCCCGGCGTCGAGCAGGGGCCTGAGAAGCCAGGTCCGCAACAGGCGGGCACCCATGGGCGTGGTTGTCGCGTCGAGCACCGACAGCAGCGACGCATCCCCGTCCTGCGGACGCAGCGGCTCGACAAGCTCCAGGTTGCGACGGGTCATCGCGTCGAGCGTCATGACCGCTTCGGGACGCTGGATTCGGGGAGCCCGCAGGTGCTCCACGGACCCGGGGCGGATGTCCTCGACGTAGGCGACCAGCGCGCCGGCCGCCCGAATCAGCAGTTCGTCGCCGCGCTCGAAGCCGAACCCGTCCAGCGACAGCACACCGTACCGTCCGAGGAGCTCATCGCGGGCCGCTTCCAGGTCGAACATCCAGTCGGGCCGGGTGGTGCGGACCGCCTGGTCCCCGACGCTGTCACACCATTCGCCGCCTGACTCGGGCATCAGGAGTTCACGCGGCTCCAGCCGGTCGAGTTCGTCCTCCAGTTCGTCGGGCGTGAGCTGCAGAAGCACGATCTCGCCGGTCGAGACATCCAGCGCCCCCAGACCGGCCGCAAGCTCTCCGGGAACCAGCGCCACGATGAAGTTGTTCCGCGATGCCTCCAGCAGGTTGTCCGACACCACGGTTCCGGGAGTCACCGTCTCGACGACCTCCCTGCGCACGATGCCCCTGGCCTCGGCCGGATCCTCGACCTGTTCGCAGATCGCGACTCGCTTGCCGAGCTTCACCAGCCGCCCGAGGTACTCGTCGAGCGCCTTCGCGGGTACGCCGGCCAGCGGCACCCGGCTCGCCGCGCCGTTGTTTCGGGACGTGAGCGTCAGTCCGAGCAGGCGGGCCCCCTCCTCGGCGTCTTCGCAGAAGAGCTCGTAGAAGTCACCCACCCGGAAGAACACGAGGGCGTCCCGATGGCGGGACTTCGCGTCGCGCCACTGGCGCATGAGCGGGGTCTCGAGGCCGCGGTTCAGAAGCTTTGCCTGGTTTGCCCAAGGGCGATTGGAGGGTGACTGAGGGCCGGGAACGGGATCACGGATGGACCAACGATACCGCGGCTGCGACCGTCGATCAACGCCGTCCTGAAGGCCCGCGGCGAATCGCCGGGAAACGACGCTACCCGAGGTCGACGCGGCGCAGCCGGTTCGCGTTGGTCACGACGGTGACGGAGCTGAACGCCATCGCCGCTCCGGCGATCATCGGAGAGAGCAGCAGGCCGAGCGACGGGTAGAGCACGCCCGCCGCAACGGGGATGCCGATCACGTTGTACGCGAAGGCCCCGACCAGGTTCTGCGCGATATTGCGCCGGGTCGCAGCGGAGATGCGGAGCAGGGTCTCGACTCCGCGCAGCGAGTCGCCGAGCAGGGCGACGTCGCCCGTTTGCAGCGCGACATCGGTTCCGCCGCCCATCGCCACGCCGACATCGGCTGTCGCCAGTGCGGGGGCGTCGTTGATGCCGTCGCCGACCATTGCGACCACGCGGCCGGCTTCGCGCAGCGCGCCGATCTCGGCGGCCTTCTCCTCCGGGGACACGCGTGCACGCACGCGGTCGATCCGGACCTGCGAAGCGATTCTTCGGGCTGCGGATTCCTCGTCGCCGGTCAGCATCATCACCTCCACCCCGCGTGCGCGCAGGCGCTCCACCGCGGCCCGGGCACCGGGACGCACCGTATCGGCCACCGTGAACACCCCCGTCACCGCTCCGTCCACCGCCACCACGACCGGGGTCCCCCCTTCAGCGGCACCCCGGTCGAGGTGCCCCCGCACCGGCGCGGTCGCGACGCCCGCGCCCTCGAGAAACTTCGGCGAGCCCACGAGCACCCGCCTGCCGGCGACCACCGCGGAGGCTCCGAGCCCGGGATGCGCCGCAAAGTGCGCCGCCTCCCCGGCCCGGACCCCCCGCTCCCGCGCGTACGCCACGATGGCGCGCGCGGCCGGGTGTTCCGACATCGCCTCCACCGCCACCGCCGTACCCAGGAAGTCCTCCTCGCCGACACCCGGCGCCGGGTTCGCGTGCGTCACCACCGGCTTGCCGAGCGTGAGTGTCCCGGTCTTGTCCAGAACCACCGTGTCGACGTCGCGCGCGCGCTGCAGCGATTCGCCGTCGCGGATGAGGACGCCGTGCCCGGCCGCCCGCCCGATCGCGATCATGATCGAGATCGGCGTGGCGAGGCCCAGCGCGCACGGGCACGCGATCACCAGCACGGCAACGGCGGTCACCATGGCGAAGTTCATCCGCGGCTCGGGCCCGATGAGGAACCACGCCCCGAAAGTCACCAGCGCGACCAGCACCACCGCCGGCACGAAGTAGCCCGCCACGACGTCCACCGTCCTCTGAATCGGCGGCTTGGTCCCCTGTGCCCTCCTCACCATGGCGACAATGCGCGCGAGGACCGTGTCGGAACCGACGCGCGTCGCGCGCACCGTCAGCGCGCCGGTGCCGTTGACCGTGCCGCCCACCACCGCGTCGCCCGGAGCCTTGTCCACCGGAGCGCTCTCGCCGGTCAGCATGGATTCGTCGACCTCGCTCCTGCCGTCGAGAACCCGGCCGTCCAGGGGAATCCTCGCACCGGGGCGGACCAGGAGCACGTCGCCGGGCACCACCTCCGCCACCGGAACCGTTTCGACGTCCTCGCCCATGACGCGGTCGGCCGTCTCCGGGGTGAGGTCGAACAGGGCCCGGAGCGCCCTCGCGGTCCGGCCCTTCGCCCGTGCCTCGATGGCCTGTCCCAGGACCACCAGGGTGATGACGACCGCCACGGCCTCGAAGAAGGGACGGCCACTCCCCGCCGGGAAGAGCTGGGGCGCGGCCACCGCCACCGTCGAGTACAGCCAGGCTGCGCCGGTTCCCAGTGCGACCAGCGTGTCCATGGTGGAACTCCGCGCACGCGCGGCCGACCAGGCCCCCGTGAAGAATCCCCGCCCGACGTACACGAGAATCGGCAGGGTCAGAACGGCCGAGAGCCACCACGCCGCGCGGAGCGTGTCGCCGCTGAGCGCGGGAAGCCCCGGGATCATCTCCCAGTGCCCGATCAGCACCACCGGCAGGCCACACGCCACGCCGACGCGGAAGCGCCTCATGAGGTCGGCCTGCTCCGCATCCCGGTCCCGGTCGCGTTCGACCGCCGCCTCCAGAACCGCGGCGGAGCCGGCGAGCACGTCCGCCCCGTATCCCGCGCGCTCCACCGCCGCCACCAGCGCGCCCGGATCGGGAACGGCGCCCTCGTGCCTCACCGTGGCAAGTTCCTCCACGAGGCTCACGCTGGCCTCCGCCACGTCGTCGACGGCGCCGAGTGCCCGCTCGACCGTGGTTACGCAGGCGGCGCAGTGCATCCCGCGAATGCTCAGCTGGACGTCGCCCCCCACAGCCTCGGGGTCCGTCGTCGCGACCATGCCTGGTGCCGTCATCGCAGGCGCCCGTCGCCTCGCCGCTCTCGGTGCTCGGCGGCCTTATCCACGGACTGCTATGCCGCTCCCGCCGAGCCCCGGCGGCGCACCTGCAGGCCGAGCAGCCACTCCTCGAGAAGGACCTCGTCGGAGATCGCGCTCGCCTTGAGCAGCTGGTCCACGCGGCGAAGTCCGTGAACGGCGCGGGCCAGGTCGGCGCGGGTCCAGCGCCGTGCCTGCCCGATGATTCTGCGCGTGAGGAAGCGCTGGTAGGGTGGCAGCGCCTGCTGAAGCGCGGCAGCGCCTCCCTCGATAGCCACCCCGATGCGCAGCAGCGTGGTCGACAGGCCGATAACCAGGCCCACGGCCGTCTCTCCCTGTGCGAGCAGAACCGGCAATCCGCTCACCGCCTCGCGGACCTGCCGGTTGCCCACCAAATCGAACCACGCCCAGCGATCCTGCTGCGGCAGGTGGAGGCCGCCTCTTCGCACGGCATCCAGATCGACGGGCCGATCCGGCCCCACCATTTCGGTGAGCTTGCGCACCTCCTGCGTCAGCACACCCAGGTCGGTGCCCGCGGCTCCCGCCAGCGCCTGTGCGGCCGCGACCTCGATCGTGGCGCCGAGTTCCCCGGCCGCCCAGGACACGAGCCAGGCCGGAACCGCGTCGCGGGGCACGGGCTTGAACTCCGCCGCCTGCGCGACTCGCGCCAGATCCTTGTAGAATTTCGCCCGGGACTGCTTCGGTACCGTGGCCTGCAGAATCAGCACGAGCCCGTGAGGCGGCTTCCCCGCCGCATCGAGTACGACCTTGCGCGCTGCCGGGCTGGACGCCAGCGCCTCGGCCTCCCTGACCAGCACAACGCGCCAATCCGCCATCATCGGCGGGGTGGAGATCACCGACGCGAGGCGTTCCACGGACGTCTCGGACCCGCGGAGTACGTCGACGTTGAAGTCCCGTGTCGCGGAGTCGGCGTATTGCTCGACGAGGGCTCGTGCGGCGGCCGCCTTCCTGAACTCGTCACCGCCGTGGAGGAAGAACACGCCCCCGTTTACCGAGGCGCTCAGGGACCGGGGCAGAGACACCGCAGGGCCCTGCGCGCGGGTGCTAATATTGATCCAGCCCCGTCTCGACCTCGCGGGATACGGGGCGGGCGGGCGTGTGACCGTATTCGAAGAGCATGGCGCGCGCGATTTCGACCGGGGCCGTGCGCGCCTGCTGCGCCGGGAACGGGCCCGGAAGCGAAAACACCAGCGGCACGAGCGGCACCGTGGGCGCGCTGGCCACGACCGGAGGCATCTCGACCTCGGGCGTCGGCAGCGACAGGAACGGGAGCCAGGCCGCGGCGGTCAACAGCACCGTGACGATCAGGGAGGCGGCCAGCGTCATTCCGGAACCCGCCGCGCCCAACGCCTGGGGTCTGCGTTCCTCGGCAAGGGCCCGGTGGCGCACGGTGGCAACCCGGGTCGGACGGGCAGCCGTCTCCGGGTGCTCCGCGCGCAGGACCTGGACACCCTTGCGGATGACCCGATCGTACCGCGCGCAGGGAGGGCAAGCTTCGAGGTGGCCGACCACCCGGGCCCTGGCCTCGGGCTCGAGGCGGCCATCGCGGTAGTCCGAATAGCCGTCAAGGAAGCGCCGACACGCCGGCGGCACGGCCTGCCGCCCTCCGCGGCCCGTTTTCCGGAACATTGAGATCTTGCTCTTCACGAAATCCGGTGCCCGTCGCTCTTTCCCAGGAAGGTCAGTCCGCCAACCAATATCCTCGCCATACGGCCGCCCCGCCAGTGTCGCGGAGATGCCGGCACCGACGAGGTACACCCCTGCAGGCCGCTTGTTTCGGTCTGGCGCTGCTTCAGGAATTGTATACAGCCGGGCAGCGAAGAAGGTTCCCCGGGACGAGAGTGTCCCGCGGAGCGCGACGGATCCGGCGACCTCTCGCCGACGGTTTCGACGCCGCGCTTTCCCCGGGCCGGCTGTGAGCCTTCGGTTGGGCGGCGAGCCCGTGGCCGCCGGCCGCCTGTATCAGTCGACCATGGGCCCGATGATGCGCGCGAAGCTGTTGCGGGCACGGTTCAGCCGGCTCTTGACCGTGCCCAGGTTGCATCCGGTGATATCGGCAATCTCCTCGTACGTCTTGCCCTGCAGCTCCCTCAGCACGAAGACGGTCCGGTGGTGGTCCGGCAGCTCGGCGACCGCTTCGTTGACCTTCTCGCGCAGGAAACGACGGCGATACAGATCGTCCGGGCGTGTCCTGGGATCTTCCCATTCGAGCGGCCGATAGTCCGCGTCCCAATTCCTGGTGACCGTCTGAAAGAGCACCAGCGGGTTCCGGGCGCGGTTCCGGAGTTCGTTCTTGGCCAGGTTGCCGGCGATCGTGTAGATCCAGGTCGAGAACTTTCTCGCCTGGTCGAATCGGTGCAGGTGTCGGTATACGCGCACGAAGGTCTCCTGGACGAGGTCCTCGGCCCGCTCGCGGTCTCCCACTGTGCGGTGGACGAAGTTCTGAAGGCGTCGGTCGTAGCGGCGCACCAGCTCGGCAAATGCGCTGTCTTCGCCGTCGAGGAAGCACTGAACGACCTGACTGTCGTCGAGAGCTGCAAGCTTCCGTCTCATCTCACTGGCTGAACCGGGTCGGCGGACCCCGTCCCGCTCGATCGGCAGCGACTTGGCTCTTGCCATGTCAACACGCTCCTCCAAACGGATCTGCAATAGTGAAACCACCCCTGATTCCGCACGCAGGGCACTCTTCCACGCTTGATTGCGCAGGAACCGTGCCAAACAAAAACCCGCCTGGGGACAGGGTTTCGGCGATGGACGTGTCCTCGGCGGGTGACACCCGATTCCCGCTGGAAAGACAGGCAGGCTAGCGGGGCCCCCCGCCGCGCAGAAGGAAGCGCGCTCCGTACAGGATCGTCACCAGGGTCTTGCCGTCCGAGATCTCTCCCGCGCGCACCATCTCCAGAACCCTTGAAAGAGGGAGGCGCACGACCTCCAGGAACTCGTCGTCGTCGGCCCGCGCCCGTCCGGCCACCAGGTCGAAGGCGGCGTAGAGGTGGATCTCCTCGTTGGTGAAGCCGGGGGTGGTGTGGATCGTGGTCAGCGCGACCAGCCTGCCCGCGCGCACGCCCGCCTCCTCTTCCAGTTCGCGCTCGGCGCACTCCTCCCAGGTCTCGCCGGGCTCGATGATGCCCGCGGGGACTTCGTAGATGTCGCCCCCGGCGGCGTACCGGTACTGGCGCACGAGGAGGATGTCCGGATCCGCGTCGCGCTCGCTCCCCAACACGGGCAGAACGGCGGACGCGCCGCGGTGGCGCACGAGTTCCAGTTCGCCGACCGAACCGTCGGGGAAGCGGACCGTGTCGACGCTCAGGTGCACGACCCGGCCGTCGTGAATGAGCGACGTGTTCATCAGGGCCCGCCGGTCCTCGCTCATCGGCCGGCTTCCGGCCCGATCTCGTCGTGGACGTGGACCGGACCGATGTCGAGCGCCTCCAACTGCCCGGCAACCTCGCCGGCGTCACCCACCACGACCGTACACAGCTCGGCGGGCCGGAGATGCCTGCGCGCCGCGGCGGCGACGTCGGCACCCGTCACCCCGGCGACCCGGTCCCGGTACGTGCGGTAGTAGTCGTCGTCGAGGCCGTAGACGATCATCCCGGCGACTCTGGACGCGATCTGGCCGGTCGTTTCCAGCCGCAGCGGAAACACGCCGGCGAGGTAGTTGCGGGCGGTTTCGACCTCGTCCCGATTCGGCCCGGCCGCCACGATTCCCTCGATCTCCCGGAAGATCTCGGCCGTGGCGGCCCCGGTCACCGCGTTCTCGACGGCCGTGGAGACCGCGAACGGTCCGGGTCCCCGGCGCGGCGCGAACGACGAGGTCACCCCGTAGGTGAAGCCGCGCCGTTCGCGCAGATTCAGGTTGAGCCGCGACGAAAACGAGCCGCCCATGATGAGATTGAGCACAATCGTCGCGAAATAGTCGTCCACCCCGCGATCCACGCCGACGTGCCCCACCCGGATCTGGGACTGCACGGAGCCCGGCCGGTTCACCACGTGCACGGCCCGTTTCCGGCTGCGGGGGCGGGCGTTCGGCTCCGGAGGCGCCGCGACGTCCCTGTGCCAGTCGCCCAGCGCCTCCTCCGCGACCGCCAGCGCCTCGGCCGGACCGAGACTGCCCACGATCACGGCCGCCGCCTCGGCCGGACCGTAGCGGCCGCCGGCAAAGCCGCGCGCATCCTCCGCACCGAGGTGCGAGAGCGAGGTCTCGACCCCGCCAAGCGGCCGGCCGTAGGTGGCGCCGTCGGCGAAGACGAACCGGGCATGCGCATCGACTGCCAGCGCCGAGGGGTTCATCCGCCTTTGCACGGCCGTGGCGAGCCGCTGCTGCCGGTAGCGCTCGAACTCCGCCTCCTCGAAGGCCGGCCGCCGAACCATCTGCGCCAGAAGCGGCATCGCCCGCGCGAGGTGTTCCGCCTGGCAGGAGACCGCCACCGTGGTCGAGTCCCACCCGGTCGCCGCGCCGAAGCTCGCCCCGACATCTTCGAGGGCGCGCGCAAGCTCCGTGCTCGACAGGCGCGAGGTCCCTCCCTCGAGAGCGTCGCCGGTCAGGACCGCCAGCCCGCAGTCACTTGCCGGGACGGCCGTCTCGCCGGCGCGCAGCACGATCATCCCGGTCACGATCGGGCCCGTGTCCTGCGAGACCAGGCGTACGTCCATCCCGTTGCTCAGGCGTCGCCGCTCGATGCCCGGGAACGCGTAGGGACGGACGGGACCGGCCGAGGGCGGAGACCGGCCGGCGCTCATGCGGCAGCTTCGCCGGGGACGGCGGGTCCACCCGGGATGTACCGCACGCTGACCCGATTCGCGGGGTGCAGATACCTGCGGCCCCAATCGCGCGCCTCCTCCACCGTGACGCTGCGTAGCCGCGACAGGTCGTCGTTCAGGCGCGCGGCGTCGCCAAAGCAGGTGGCGTACATCGAGAGCAGGTCGGCCCGCGTCTCGACGCGCTGCAGCTCCCTGAGGGTGCGCGTCTCCGCCCCGACCACCGCCCGCGCGACCTCCTCCTCCTTCAGCGTGCCCGCGTCGTCGATCTCCGCCGCGACGGCGCGCTCCAGGTCGTCGATGTCGGTGTCCGGGAAGCCCGTCGCGATGACCAGGAAGATCGTGACGCCGCCGGTGAGGGGAAGCAGGTGGCAGCTGGCCGATTTCGCACGGCGCGAGCGCACCACGCGGTCGTAGAGCCGCGAAGACCGCCCCGAGCCGAGGCAGTTCGCAGCCACCTCCCCGGCATAGAAGGCGTCGGCCGTGAAGGGCGGGACGCGCGAGGCCATGTAGATCCGCGGCAGGGGCACCGCCGCGTGAACATCGTTGCGCAGCGTCTCGCCGGTGGCGAAGGGGATCGCTGCCGTGCCGGGGACGGGGGGCGGGGTCGGGCCCGCCGGGATCTCCTCGAAGTAGTGCCTCACGCGGCCGTGCGCATGGTCGGCGTCGAAGTCGCCGCAGAGGGAAATCACGGCGTTGTTCGGGAGGTAGTAGGTGGCGAAGAACTCGTGCACGTCGTCGAGCGTGGCGGCGGCGATGTCCTCCATGGCGCCGATCACCGTGTGGTGATACGGATGGGTCGCCGGGAAGAGGAGCGACTGCATCCTCTCGTCCCAGTCCCCATAGGGCTGGTTGTCGTACCGCTGCCTCCGCTCGTTCATGACCACGTCGCGCTGGTTCTCCAGCTTCTCCTCGGTCATCGCAGGCACCATCCAGCCCATGCGGTCCGATTCCAGCCACAGGGCCAGGTCGAGATGGTGGGACGGGACGGTGTCGTAGTAGTTCGTGCGGTCGAACCACGTCGTGGCGTTGGCCGTGCCCCCCACCTTCTCGATGTGATGGAAGTGCCCGTTCTTCGGGACGTTCGCCGAGCCCTGGAACATCATGTGCTCGAAGAGGTGAGCGAACCCCGTGCGCGGCCGCGTCTCGTTCCTGGAGCCCACGCCATACCAGAGGTTCACCCCCACGACGGGCGTCGTCCGGTCGGGCGCCAGCACGAGCCTGAGGCCGTTGGCGAGCGTGTGCTGCTCGATCTCGATCATGTCCCTCCGGGGAGCGTGGCCCCGTTTCGCCGGTACACGGGATGCGCCATCTTTTCCTTGCGTGCGACAACACTCTAGCGATTGATCGGACTACACAAGACGGAGGCAGACATTCCCGTGGGCTTCACTCCCTTCGCGATGGAGCGGTGGCAATCCACCTGGGAGCATCGGGTGGCGTTCAACCTGTCGGAGAGCGGCGTTCATCCCCTGACGGTCGGAGAGCTGCTCTCGATGGCCGGCGGGTCCACGGATCTGGCGGACGTGCGGCTCGGATACGGACAGTCGAACGGCTCGGACGAGTTGCGGGCGATCATCGCCTCGCTGTACCCGGGCGCGTCGGACCGCTCCGTGGTCGTCACCACCGGCGGCGCCGAGGCGAACTTCGTGGGATTCTGGGAACTCGCGGCGGCCGGCAGGCCGGTGGCGGTCATGCTGCCCAACTACATGCAGGTCCCGGGGCTGATCGAGAACTTCGACGGGGGGTACGTGCCCTTCCACCTGCGCGAGGAGGCCGGCTGGCGTCCCGATCTCGATCAGCTGGAAGCGGCGCTGCAGGGAGGGGCGGGATTCATCCTGGTCACGAACCCGAACAATCCGACGGGGGTGGGCCTGACCGGGGACGAGGTGGACGACATCGCCGCGCTGGCGGACCGGCACGGCGCCTGGATCCTCTCCGACGAGGTGTATCGGGGTGCCGAGGTGGGTGAGGACCCGGTCCCGTCCTTCTGGGGCCGCTACGACAGGGTTCTGGTGACGAACACGATGTCCAAGGCCTACGGGCTGCCCGGACTGCGCCTGGGGTGGGTGGTGGGACCCGAAGACGTCGCGGAGCGGCTGTGGGCCCGGACGGACTACACGACGATCGCGCCCGCATCGCTCTCGGACGCGCTGGCCACCGTCGCGCTCTCGCCGGACGTGCGTCCCCGGATTCTCGCACGGACCCGCGGGATCATCCGCAACAACCTGGGCGTGATGAGCGATTGGATGGACGCCCAGGGAAGCCTGTTCAGCTACACGCCACCCGACGCGGGCGCGATCTGCATGGTGCGGTACCACGAGCCGACCGCGTCGCTGGAACTCGCCGAGCGGCTTCGGGTCGAGCACAGCCTGCTCATCGTGCCCGGCGCCCATTTCGGCATCGAAGGCACGATGCGGATCGGGTTCGGCCTGCCGGAGGACGAGCTTGTGGACGCGTTGGAGCGCCTGGGGGCGGTCTTCGCGACGGCGGGCGCGGTATAGTACAGTAGACGGAAAAACGAGTTATGTCTACTGAAATTTACATGAACAGTTCCAACTCGTCGGTTTCCACTGCCACCACGCAGTCCGGCTCGTCGTAGCCCGCGCGGTTCACCGCCCTGGAGACGGGGTGCAGGTTCAGGTCGGGAGGCTCGGCGGCGCCCAGGATGGCGTGCAGCGCCGGGGGCGTGGTGCCCCGCGCCAGCCAGTCGTCCCAGCTGTGCGGCGGAAGGATGACCGGGACCCGGTCGTGGAGCCAGCGGATGGCCTCGGGGGCGTCCCGCGTGAGAACCGAAAACGTCAGGAGCCTGGAGCCGGTGCCTGAGCGCCAGGAGGACCAGATTCCGGCCATGGCGAAGAGGTCCTGCGCCGCCAAGTGGAGCCAGTACGGCTGCTTTCCCGACGGGCGGCTCTCCCACTCGTAGAAGCCATCCGCGGGCACCAGGCAACGGCGCGCGAGAAAGGACTCGCGGAAGGCAGAGCGGCGATCCACCGTTTCGGACCGCGCGTTGATCATGCGGGCCCCCACGCGAGGGCTCTCCGCCCAGTGCGGAACGAGGCCCCACCTCATGAGACCGGCCCGCCGCCCGCCCTGCGCGGCAATCACGATCGGCGCGTCCTCGGTGGGGGCGATGTTGTAGCGGGGCCGGTGGCTCGTCAGGCCCGGAGCGGTTTCCGCACGGAACGCGTCGGCGACCGCGTCGATTTCATGGGTCAGGCTGAAGCGGCCGCACACGGATTCAGCCGCCGGAGGGAAGCGTACCCGCCAGTGCGGCCACCGCCGTTTCACTCATGACGCCGGCGACTTCCTTCACGACGAAGAAGCCGTCTTCGCCCTGCTCCTGGTAGAGCGGCATGAGGAGTCGGCCGGTCTTCGGAACCGCGACCTCGCCACGGCGGTCGTCACCGACGACATCGCCCGCGCGCACGCGCTGGAAGTTCCGGAAGCCCGGGCGGGTCCGGTAGCGATCGGCCGGCTCGATCGGGTGGCGGTATGTGCTCTCGAGTATCCGGGGCAGTCCCCGGTAGGCTTGCCTCAGCGCCCTGAACGCGGCTGCCGCCTCGGGCGCGTCCTGCCAGTCCAGCAGGCCCGCCGCATGGATCGCCAGCCAGACCGCGCTGGCCGCCCTCACCCTCGACTCGGCCTCTTCGTGCTGCCCGCATTCGAAGACCGCCGCCGTGTACCCCAGGTGGTCCATGTAGCTGTTGAAGGTGCCCTCGAGGTGCTGGTCGAGGTTCATGACCAGGGGTACCGGTATGGCCATCGCAAAACGCTTGTTGTGCGACAGGTTGCTCGCTGTCGTAAACGCGCCGCCGCCGCCCGAGGTCGTGTGGATGTCGAGAACGAACACGGGACCCCGGCGCCGCTCCGCCACCTCGTCGAGCACGTCGAGAATCCGGAACATCGCCAGGTCCTCATGCTCCAGCGCGCTGCCGTTCGCGCCAGCCAGCGACCTCACCGCCGCGACACGGCCCGGCGTCCACACGCGGTTCAGATCGTAGGTGAGGAACCGGCGCCCGGCTCCAAGCGCCTGCAGGTTGCCGGCGAGGGCAATGAACTCGCCCCTCAGGAGTTGCCTGCGCGCAGCGATCGTCTCGACGATCGCCTCCAGCGCCCGCACGCCGGCCGGCTCATTGCCGTGCAGCCCCCCGATGCACAGGAGCAGCGGGCCCGAATCGACGCCCGTGACGCGGCCGATGACGCCGGGACGCGACAGCCAGGTCGCACGGCCCCCGGACGCGCCCTCCACCCCGTCGGTCACGCGGCCCTAGTCTTCCTGGAGCCGTTCTTCGAGAAGATGATAGGCCATCGGCATGTAGTCCGTCTCGCTCACCAGGCCGACCAGCTGGCCGTCCTGGACCACCGGCAGCGCCGAGACCCGGTTGCTCCGCATCCTGTTGATCGCCTCGAGCGTCGTCGTATCCGGCGAAGCCGTCACCGGATTGCGCTCCATGATCTCGCTCACCGGGATGCTCTCGGCCTCCGCCTGTGTGCGGCCCTCGGCCATCAGGCGCAGGACCGAACGATAGGACACGATGCCGACCAGCCGGTGTTCGTTGTCCTCGATCAGCACATGGCGGATCTGCCGGACGTGCATGAGGTACGCGACCAGTTCGACCAGCTCGTCCTGGTTCACCGTCGTCAGCGAGGTCGTCATGTATTGTTCGACTCGCATGTAGTTGTGCTTCCAGCCGCCGGCCTCGGTGAGTTCGGCGGGCTCCCACCGCGCGACGGGCAGTCCCTTCTTCTGTTGGCGCACGGTCGCGGATGTGAGCGCCGCCAGCTGCTCGCCCTTGGTGCCCGCACCCTTGAGTTTGCTCAGGGACCGGATCGCCCAGCTGGCCCCCGTCACTCCGGCCGATACGCGCTCTTCGATCACGCCGAGGTAGCGGTCGACTTCAGTCCTGTGTACCGGGTAGCGGCTCAGTGCGTCCGCGGCGAAGGGGAGCAGCGTGTCCAGGATCAGGCGGTCGGCCGGCCCACTCTTACCGTCGAGCCACGTCATTCCGGCGCTCAGCCCCAGCCGCGAGGCAGCCAGGAAGTTCGCCTTCGCGTCGTCGAACTCCATGTGGTCGGTCAGGTCGGGTATCGCTTCGGCAACGCCCAGCACGGTGCCGATCCAGAACACCGTATTGGCCATCTCGTCCAGCGTGGAGGGACCGGCCGGAAGCGCCCGGCACTCGATACGCAGGTGCGGCTTCCCGTTCGAGATGCCGTAGCAGGGCCGATTCCACCGGTAGATGGTGCCGTTGAAGAGCTGAAGGGCCTGCAGCCTGGGGACACCCCCCTGTTCCAGCACCTCGATCGCGTCCTCCTCCACATCCATCGCGAGCAGCACGCGGAAGTTGGCAATGTCCTCCTGGAAGAGCTCGGCCACCGACTTCTCCAGCCAGCTGCCCCCGAACCGCACGCGCGGACTCATCTCCCGCATGTGCAGGTCCGCCCCGCGGGTATCGAGCGACTGCCGGAAGAGCGCGATCCGCGTCTCGGCCCACAGCCGGCGGCCGAAGAGAAGCGGCGAATTGACCGACGCGGCGAGTATGGGGCCCGTGACGGCCTGGGCCACGTTGTAGAAGTGGGCGAACTCGTCGGCCGAGACCTGCAGGTGGACCTGCGCACTGGTGTTGCACGACTCGAGCATCACCGAATCGTGCTGGATCATGAGCTCGTCCGTGCCCCTGATCCGCAGACGGAACCCGCTTCCCGCCTGGTTCATGGCTTCGTTGAGGGCGTAGTAGCGGTCCCGGGGCGTGATGTTGTCGAGGGAGAGATCCGACTTCGTGAGCGTGGGAAGGATGCCGGTGAGCACGGCCTCCGAGTTGTACAGCCGGGCGGCGTCCCGTACGCGCGTGACATAGCCGTCGAGTTCCGCGTGCATGTCGGAAAAACACGATCCCTCGAGAACCCGCGGAGACAGGTTCGCCTCCAGGTTGAAGCGCGCCAGCTCGGTCGTGAACGGCTCGTCGTCCAGCACTTCGAGAACCTCGACAGCCACCGGAGCGGGCCGCCAGGCCTCGTCTACGAGGAAGAACTCCTGCTCTGCGCCAAAACGGCGGATGCCGGATTCGATCCGGTCATCCGCGAGGAGGCGCTCCAGCGCCTGGAGGTCCCTGAGGAGCGCGCGCGTGAAGACGCGGATCGCTTCCGGAGATGTCTGAGGCTTGAGATCGACGCCCATTTTGCGTTCCCGGGTTCGGCCGTTCCCTGGTCGTTGCGGGTTTGCTTCGCGACAGATTCTATCTGCAAGGAAGGTACTAGCGAAAGGTCGCGATGGCCGCGAGCGCCTTCTTCGTGATCGCCGGCACACGGACCTCGTCCGCCGGATACCCCGTCACGAGCAGCAGAAACGGACGCTCGTTCGGCGGCCTTCCCAGAATCTCGTTGAGGAAGTTCATCGGCGAAGGGGTGTGGGTCAGCGTCGCCAGGCCCGCATGATGAAGCGCCGTGATCAGGATGCCCGTCGCGATGCCGACGCTCTCCTGCACGTAGTAGTTCTTCACCTTTCTGCCGCCCTTGCCGACCATGTACCGCTCCGCGAAGATCGCGATCAGATAGGGCGCGGTCTCCAGGAAGGGCTTGTGCTCGTCGGTGCCGAGCGCGGCGAGGGCGTCGAGCCACTCCCTGGGGGCGCCGCCGCGGTAGAATGCCCGCTCCTCGGCCTCGGCCGCCACCCGGATGCGGGCCTTTACCTCCGGGTCCGAAACGGCCACGAAGTGCCACGGCTGATGGTTCGCGCCGCTCGGGGCGGTCCCCGCCGCCCGGATGCACTCTTCGATCACGCCGCGAGGCACCGGCCGGTCGCTGTATTCCCTTACCGTGCGGCGGCGCTGTGCATCGGCCCGGAACTCGGAAGCGCGCGCAGTCATCTCGGCGGGCGAGCGCTCGATCCATGACTCGAGCGGAATGTAGCGGGGCTCGCTCAAGGGGAAGGACTCCCCGGCCGTGCGTTCACGGTCAGTAGCGGCCACTCAGGCGGATGTACGCGGCCACGACATCCCCACCGCCCAGTTCACTGACCACGCTGGAAGCGGGCACGCCCAGGGAGCGCGACAGGAAGCGCACATTCACAAGCCCGACCAGCTCCTCGTCCGAGAGCGAGACATCGCGCCAATCGGAGGCGACACGGGCCTCGAAGCGCGCGTACACCGCGGCGAGGAACCCCGCCGAGCCGTTGATGGGGACATGGAAGTCACCCGCGTGCACAGAGTACGTCCGGGCGATCTCCAACCATGTCGCACCGCGCCTCCGCTGAGCCACGACGACGTCCGGGGGCACGCCGGCACGAGTCGCAAGCCGCAGGACGACCGGGATCTCTGCGGTGGACAGATTCCACCGGGACAGGACCATGACTTCGCCCGGCGGCGTGCCGAAGTGCTCACCCACCGCGCGCAGGAACACGACCTCGTCCGATTTGCCTTCCTGCGCCTCAAGTGCTCCCGGTGCGAGCACGAAAAGCAGCGCCGCCGCGGCCCTCGATCTTCCTGCGTTCCACATTTGCGCCCTCTCCTGTCGTTGCAGAAATGTCACCGCGCCGCGGTTCGCCCGCCACCCCCGGGCCTGCGTCGAGCCTGCCCCCGGGGTGACAAGGCGGGCCGGAAGGACGGTTGCACGCGGGTCAGCTCCCTCCGAGCGCCCGCGCCGCCCGCTCGCGGGCCGCGACGACGGGAGAGCACCCCGCCTCGTCCGCTTCGCGAAAGATCGCCGCAAGCGATGCCCCGATGGAGCGGACGCGCGACTCGACGTCGCCGGGGTCGCGTATTCCCCGCTCCATGAGACCGAACGACATCGCGCCGCCGCCGTTGATCACGTAGTCGGGCGCGTAGAGGATGCCTCGTGCCCGCAGTCGCTCCGCGTCTTCGGGCACTTCGAGCTGGTTATTGGCGGGGCCGGCCACGATGCGGCAGCGCAGGCGCGGAATCGTGCGCTCGTTGACGGTCGCGCCCACCGCGCCCGGGGCGTACACGTCGCACTCCGTGTCGTACACGGCATCGGGGTCGATCACGGTCCCGCCGCACTGCGCCGCGACGGCGCCAGCGCGCTCCCCGTCGATGTCCGACACGAGCACCCGGGCCCCGGAGTCGCGCAGAAGGCGGGCCAGGACGCCGCCCACGTCTCCCGCGCCCTGGACCAGCACGGACTTTCCCGTGAGGTCCGGGCTGCCGTAGAGATGGTTCACCGCCGCCGCGATCCCCGCGTGAACGCCCACCGCCGTGTAGGGGCTGGGGTTCGGCGGCGGGTTGCCATCATGGCTGCCCGCGACCGCCGTCGTGAGCGTGGCCAGGAAGGTCATGTCGTCCCGGGTCGTCCCGAGGTCTTCGCCGACGCTGTAGCCCCCGTCCAGGGCGTTCAGCACCTGGGCGAACCGCCTGAACAGGCTTCGGCGCCGCTCGCCCGCCACCGGCCGGGGAACGGAGAGCACGGACTTCCCGCCACCGTACGGCAGGTCGATGGCCGCCCACTTGCTGGTCATTCCCTCGGCCAGCCTCATCGCGTCGCGCAACGCGTCGGCCGGCGACGGATAGCTCTTCAGGCGGCAGCCGCCGGTGGGACGGCCGAGGGTGTTGTCGTGGAGCGCCACGAAGATCCAGCTCCGGGTATCCGCGTGATAGGACGAGACGACACCCAGGCCATCCCATTTTTCGATCAATGATTCCAGACCGATCGGCGCACCGTCGGTGCCGATGTTCGCGCCCCCCGCGCCGTGCCACGCCTGCGTGTCGGTATTCTTCACCTGGGTCGATCCTCCTTTCTGTAGACGAAGCGCAATCCCGACCAGTCCCGGTCGATTGCGCAGATCTTGTTGTCCACCAGGCCGCCCGCCAGACCTGCTCGCCGCACGTCCGCCTCGCGGATGTCGCCTGCCAATCTGCCTGAGAGCTTCGGCCAGGCGAGCCAGAGCCCGCCATTCCAGTTGAGCTGGCGGCTGAAGCGTTCGACCGTTCCCGCAAGCGCCGCAATCGCCGGCAGGAAAACCACGATCACGTCGTAGCGCCGTGGTCCGGCAAAGCCCTGGTCGACGATCACCGAGGCCGGCAGATCGAGCGCCGCGGCAAAGTCGTCCGGGCCACCAGCCCATCCGACGCGGCTCCCTTCGCCGATCCCCAGCTTTCGCGCCAGCGGGGTTCCCGAGTAGCCCGCCATGCAGTCCTCCGTGAAGTTTGGTGGAAACGATGGAGTAAGTTGGAAGACCACCAACCACCGAGAGGCTACCGCCAATGGAATGGATTGCCAATCCGGAAGCCTGGGTTGCCCTGGCCACCCTGGCAGTGCTGGAGATCGTTCTCGGGATCGACAACATCATCTTCATATCGATCCTGGCCGACAAGCTGCCGAAGGAGCGACAGGCGAGCGCCCGGCGTCTGGGCCTGTTGCTGGCAATGATCAGCCGGCTCGCGCTGCTGGGCACGATCAACATGATCATGAGGCTCACGGCGCCTCTCTTCAGCTTCGTGGGGCACGCCTTCTCGGGACGCGACCTGATCCTGATCGTCGGAGGGCTCTTTCTGCTGACCAAGGCCACGCGCGAGATCCACCACCGCCTCGAGGGGGACGACGAGCACGGCGGCAAGGCGCGCGCCGCGAGCTACGGGGCCATCCTCGTCCAGATCGCCATCATGGACATGGTCTTCTCCCTCGACTCGGTGATCACCGCGGTGGGCCTCGCGGAGGACTTCGCGGTGATGGCCATCGCCATCATCCTCGCCGTCACCGTCATGCTGCTCGCCGCGGGCGCGGTTTCGCGATTCGTCAACGATCACCCGACCGTAAAGATGCTGGCCCTGAGTTTCCTTCTGCTGCTCGGCATGACGCTGGTCGCCGAGGGCTTCGGACAGCACATCCCGAAGGGGTACATCTACTTCGCGATGGGCTTCTCGATCTTCGTGGAGGGGCTGAACCTGCGGGCCAGGGCCGGAAGACGGCCGGTGGAGCTGCGGCAGCCCCCGCGGAAACCGGCGCCGCAGGCCGAGCCGCCCGCGACCGGGGCCGCCTGAGTACGCCCGAGAGGATTCGAACCTCTGGCCTCTGCCTCCGGAGGGCAGCGCTCTATCCAGCTGAGCTACGGGCGCAGGGAGCAGTAATGATCCGGGACGGCCGATCCGGGGTCAAGGGCAATGATCCAGGAGGACGGGCGTCATAAGCCGAGTTCTGTGTCCCGCCTGGGCGGCGGGGCGGAATCATTTGTCTGGGATTCGGATCGCTCCGAACCTCTAGCGGCCTACCCGGGACTCGTGCGGGGCAGGCGACCCCTCGTCCCCTATTTGGCCTTGCTCCGGGTGGGGTTTGCCGTGCGACCCCTGTTGCCAGCGGCCCGGTGCGCTCTTACCGCACCCTTTCACCCTTGCCTGTGTCCCTGGGGACCATCGGCGGTCTGCTCTCTGCGGCACTTTCCGTCGCCTCGCGGCGCCCGGGCGTTACCCGGCACCCTGCCTTGCGGAGCTCGGACTTTCCTCCTTCCGGCAAGCCCTGCGGACTCCCGGCGGCGATTCCTCAGCCCGTCCTCCTGGACCTGAATGATGATAGCGACCGCACGGTGCCGGCCATACCCGGTGGCCGGGACGACATCGCAGCGTGGGAGCGCGCTGTCTTCTAACTCAAGTCATTGCAACGGAACAAATGTCTTGCGGGATTGCAATAAACATGCGATTATGGGTCCGTGACGTTTCCCGAGTCCACGACCTTCCAACCTGGGAACCCCGGCTGGGAATGACCCGGAACCGCTTCGCGAAGACTTCGAGAGCCTTTCCCTGGCTTCTCGCGACAGCTGCCCTCGGATCGTCCCCAAACGCCGCGTTCGCGGCATCTCCCGCCTGGTCCCAACTGCCCGCGGCTGCCCCCAACGGCAACGACGAGGCCGTGGTCGTATACCTGGTGCGCCACGCGGAGCGCGCCGAGGACGGTACCGACGATCCACCGCTGGCGCTTGCCGGCCAGATCCGCGTCCAGCAGCTCCTGGGGATGCTCGCCGACGTGGACCTGACCCACGTCCACACGACCGACTTCAAGCGTACGCGAGACACGGCACGTCCCTTTGCCGAGCGGGCCGGAGTGGAGTTCGCGATCTACGACCCGCGCGAGCTGGAGGCGCTCGCCGGCGATATCGCGGCGACTCCCGGCCGTCATCTCGTCGCCGGCCACAGCAACACGACGCCGCAACTGGTGGCGGCCCTGGGGGGCAACCCGTCGGATCCGATCGACGAATTCGAATACGACAGGCTCTACATTGTTGTGATTCAGCCGGACAAGCCGGCCATGACGACCCTGCTCCGCTTCGGGGAACCGTACGTCGAAGGACAGGATTTCGGCCTGCGGGCCGGATCCACCGCGCTCAGAAGCTCACCACGAGGGCCACGGTAACGACCTGGTCCAGCTCCTTGCGGGGAACGAGCACCTCGCCCGCGGGCTCGCCCTGCGGGGTCGACAACGGGACGCTGGCGAGCGCGGGACGATTGTCGAAGGTCGCGCGGACCGAAGTCTTCAGGCCCAGGTGTTCGTTCATGGCGACGCTCAGCGAGTTGGTCCAGTCGGCGCGCACGTCACGGGGGTCGTCGCCGTTGCCGTCGAGCACGAGATCGCTCCGCCAGTCCGAGTTGTCCGTCACCTGAAGCCGCCACTCGCACGAAACCCGTGCTCCCAGGAAGCGGTTGCTCCACTCCGGATCGGCAACGACGTCCTGTTGGACCGTATGGGTAAGGCCGTAGGCGGTGCGCAAACTCCGTTCTTCCGATTCGGTCCAGCGGGTGGAGACCCCCAGGACGTTGACCAGCCGGTTCCGGACGCCGGCGAAGGTGTTGCGTGTCCAGCCCGACTGTACGAAGAACGCCGTCCTGTCGGACACCCTGCGATCGAATCGCATCCTGACGTAGTAGTTCTCCACCGACGTCATGGTGGTGGACTGCTCGTCGATACGGTAGTCCGTCGGCGTCCCCACTGCGGTGCGCGTCAGCCGGGTGGTGCGGGTCCGAATTCCCCCGGCTTCGATCTTCACGTCGCTTCGTTCCCATGAGCGCGTCAGCGTGCTCCCGATTCCCAGCGTCGACGCCACCGCGTTGCCCCCGGTGCGCACGAAGCTGAGCTCGCTCGAGTTCGTCCAGCGGCTCCCGGTTTGAAGCGCGCTGGCCGTCGAGACCGCCGTCAGCAGCACGCACACTGCCGCGGCGGAAGCCAGTGCGTGACTCGGGGCCGCCGGCCGCAATATCGTTGCTGTCTTCACGCGGCGGGTTCGCTACCAGACGGTCACGTATCCGTCCGCTGCGAGGTTCCAGCGCCGGCCGTAGACGTGGAGTCGCCTGGTCGCCGCCCCTTCGGACGACAGCATTCCCCCGGCATGGGTCCACGCGAGGACACTGCCCTCAAGGTTCACCATGTCGACTCCGCGTGCGCGCATCCTGCGGGCGTAGGCCGAGCTGCGGGCGCCGATCGTGCAATACGCGACGAGTGTGCGGCCGCTTCGCCCGATTTCGTCCAGGCGATCCTCGAACTCCGCCGCGGTGATCGCCCCCGGCAACGTGGACACGGCCCGTTCCGTGTCGCTGCGCACGTCCACGAGCACGATGTCGGCCGAGGGCAGCACCTGTCTGAGTGACTCCGCGGAGATCGTCGGGACATCGGGGTAGTCGGCCTTCAGTTGCTCCACCAGCCGCAGCACAGCCGCATACCGGTCCGCCTCCGTGGCGCGCGACTGGGCATGGGCCGTGGTGACGGGCAGGACGCAGGCCGCCAGGGCGAGCAGCGCGACGCGCTTCCGCGTGACCACCCGGGCGGGGGCCTTCGGAGTCCGTGGACAAAGCCCCCACGGACTCCTAAGCATGTCGATACGCTGGCGTGAAGATGTCGTTCACGGCCGCGACGCGAAAACCCTCTCGTTCCAGCAGTGACGCAGCCGCCGACGCGCGGGCGCCGCTGAGACAATGGACGAGCAGTTCGCCGTCACGGGGGAGTTCGTCGAGTCTTGCCGCGAGCCGTGTATGGGCGATGTTCGTCGCCCCGTCGACACACGACCGTGCAAACTCCGTGGCGCGCCGTACGTCCAGCACATGCACGCCGACATCGGGGCGGCGGCGTTCGAGTTCCCCGAAATCGATGACTTCGATGCTCGCCAGACGGCTGCCGTTGGCACGGCAAGCCTCCAGCTCCGCGGGCGGCGTCCAACTCACTACCCGGTCGAGGCCTATCCTGACCAGGTCCCGTACCGCTTCCTGGACCTGCCCCTCCTCGCAGACGAGGGCGATCCGCGACTCCGGGTCGATGTAGCAGCCCGCGATCGTGGGGAAGGAGTTGTTGAGGGGTGCGTAGATGGAACCCGGGATGTGGGCCTCGTAATAGCCCAGCCGATCCGCGCGGGTGTCGAGGACGACCGACCCGGGGCCGGCCGCCAGGGACAGGAGTTCGGAACCCGTCAGCCGCCGGGGTTGGGGTAGAGAACCCAGGAGCGCGGGGCCGCGCCGGTTCTCGACCTTCATGCGGCCGAAGTAGAGGGGGGGCTCGGGCTGGCCATCGAGGATGTACGAGACGAAGGCGTCCTCGCCGCTGCGAACGGCTGCCAGCGCGGGGCTGAAACGTTTTTCGTACCCGGCGGTGGTGTCCGGGACCGCGCCGAGAGCCTTGCCGCAGGCGCTGCCGGCACCGTGTCCGGGCCAGATGCGCAGGTAGTCCGGCAGTTCGAAGACTCCGACCGCCGAGCCGTAGAGGCGGCGGGCCGAAGGCTCCATCTCGCCCGTGTGTCCCGCGGCGGATTCGAGCAGGTCCGGACGGCCGAGATCGCCAACGAAGATGAAGTCGCCCGATACCATGCCCATGGGCTCGGAGGCACCGCCCCCCAGGTCGGTGATCATGAAGCTGATGTGCTCGGGCGTGTGGCCTGGGGTGTGCACCGCCCGGATCTCGATCCCCCCTACGCTGAAGCTGTCTCCGTCGCGCAGCAGCGTGACCTGGTCGCGACCCTCGGCCCACTCGTATTCCCAGTCCGGGCCGCCCTCGGCCGAGAGGTAGGCGCGGCACCCGTGGCGATCCGTGAACTCGAGGCACCCCGAGAGGAAGTCGGCGTGTATGTGGGTTTCGGTGACGGCCGTGATCCGCAGCCCCTCCCGCCGCGCGATCGCCACGTAGCGGTCGATATCCCGCTGAGGGTCGATCACGACGGCCTCGCGCGAGCGCTGGCACCCCACGAGGTAGGCATGCTGAGCCAGCTTGTCGTCGACGATCTGTCTGAAGAACATGTGTTTCCTAACGGACCCGCGGCACCGTCTGTCGTAAACCCGGAACGTGGAACCTACAGCACGTTCCCGGAAGATGCAGTATGGAGCCATTCAACATAGGAAGAAAACACGATGAATACGGCACGTTGCAACATCAGGACCACCACCGTCGCGGCACTCGTGCTTGCGGCGGCAACGGCAATTGGGGCGCAGGACGCCGAGGGCCAGCGGCGAGGAAATACAGGGATGCGCGCCGGAAACACCGGCCTGTCGCCCGTCGAAAGCGCGCTGCGGCGTGCGGACGCGCTCGAGCTGACCGAAGACCAGGTAACCCGACTGGAGGCGCTTCGGGTCGAAGTCCTGGCGGAGAGAGCCGCCAACGCGGCCAGGCTGATGGAAATGGCCTCGGAGATCCGCGCCGGGATCGTCGAGCGCGGCGCCATCCGGGACGAAATGGCGGCGCTCAGGGAGGCGGGTGCGACGACCCGCCAGAACCTCCGCGACCAGCTCGGGGAGATCCTCACGAGCGACCAGCAGGAGGAGCTCCGGCGGGCAGCCCGGCGGGCGGCGTGGCAGAACCGGCGCGGGACGATTCCGCGCGTCGACCGGCGGCGCGGTTCGTGGCGCGGGCGCGGTTTCGACCGAGGCCGAAGGGGCGCATGGGCGCCGAGGCGCGATCGCCCGGGACGCTGAGCAGAGGGACGGGCTCCGCCTGGCAGCCGCGGGGCCGAGACAAGCGACCGCCATGCGCAGGGACAGGACACCCCGAGTTGTGGTATATTGATCGTCCTCCCGCGCCCTGCTAGCTCAACTGGTAGAGCATCCGACTCTTAATCGGCAGGTTCGGGGTTCGAGTCCCTGGCGGGGCACTGCGGATGGGGTGGTCTCGGCGACGGTCGAGGCCACCCCTTCGTTTCATGGGAGGTATGCGCGCAGCGCGACCACGTCTTCGCCGGCACGGACCCGGAACGGGCCCATCGTCGCGGGGAGCAGCGAGAACCCGACCGCTCGTAGCTGGAGCGCCCCCGCCCGGCCGCCCTCCAGCGTCGCCGCGCCCGACAGGACGCCCCATACCTCGCACGTCTCGCCGTCCAGGAGGGCTTCGAAGTCGCACCCTGCGTCCATGCACACCCGCTCGACGACGAAATGCTCGCACTCGGCCACCACCTCGCGCTTCACCCCGCCGCTCTCGTGGACAAGCCGCGGGGCGGTCGGCGCGGGAACGGCGCCCAGGAAGTCGATCACGTCCAGCGCGCGCTCGACATGCAGCTGCCGCGGCCTTCCGTCGGGATCCGGGCGGTCCCAGTCGTGGATCCGGTACGTCGTGTCCGAACACTGCTGGATCTCGACCAGCACGATCCCTGACAGGATGCCGTGCACCGTTCCCGCCGGGACGAGGATCGCGTCCCCCGGTGCGACGGGTACCCGGTTGAGGCAGTCCGGGACGGTGCCGCGCGAGACGGCGCGGCTGAGCGCGGCCCGATCCGTGCCCGCCTGGAGCCCGTGTATGATGCGGGCGCCCTTCTCGGCGTAGAGGACGTACCACATCTCGGTCTTGCCGGGTTCGCCCAGATTGTGGGCGGCCGCGTATTCATTGTCGGGGTGCACCTGAACCGACAGCGCGTGGGTCGCGTCGAGCAGCTTTACAAGGAGCGGAAAGACGCCCCGCTCGGCGGCCTCCCTCCCGCGCGCACCCACAAGCGACGCCCCGTACTCGGCCACGAGACCGGGCAGATCACGTCCCGTGAGGGGCCCCCGGTCCACCACGGACGGCTCGCTCGCGTGTCCCGACACCTCCCAGCTCTCGGCGACGACACCGTCCGGGAGGTCGCGGCCGAGAAGGTCCGCCAGGCGACGCCCGCCCCACATGTAGTGTTTGAGTCGCGGCGCGAAGGTCAGGGGGGCCGAAAGGGGGTGCGGAGTGGCCATGTGTGTAAGATACGGCCACGTGCCTCTCGAATGCCGTGGGGGGCTTGTGCACGGACTCGACGGGCCGGGCACCGGACGCTCCGCCCGGTGCCCGGCCCGCGGTCACCTCGTCGTGAAGGTGATCGGCAACTGAACCCAGACGGGTACCGGCTGGTCCTGATTGAGCGCCGGAGTGAACCGGAACACCGGCGCCACCCTCAATGCGGCCTGGTCCAGCGCCTCGTGGCCGGAGCTCGTCTGGACTTCCTGACCCTGCACCACTCCCGTCTCGTCGATGAAGAACCACACAAGTGTCGTGCCACCGATACCGGCATCGCGGAGCAGCGGTGGATACTCGCGTTCGAGTGCCCTCATGACCTCGGCACCGTTGACGTAGTCGGGCTTGACCGTGTAGGGCGTGAAGACCGGTGCGGCCGAAATGTCCACATCGGTCCCGCCGGCTGCCGCCGCCTCGCCCGAGATGCGCGCTCGCTCGGCCGCCGCTCTCTGCGCGGTCTCCGCATCGGCCTCGGCCCCCGGTTCCGTCGTAAACGTGATCGGAAACTGGACCCAGACCGGCACGGCCCGGTCCCGATTGAGCGCCGGGGTAAACTTGAACACCCGCGCCACCCGCAAGGCGGCCTCATCGAGGGCGCCGTGCCCACTGCTCTCCTGAACGGCCTGGTTCCGCACCGTCCCCGTCTCGTCGATGAAGAACCAAACGAGCACCGTGCCGCCGATGCCGGCATCCCGCAGCAGCGGCGGGTACTCCCGTTGGAGCGCCATCATGATTTCCGCCACGTTGACGTAGTCGGGCTTGACGGTGTAGGGGGTAAAGACCGGCTCGGCGGAGATGTCCATCCCGGCTTCGGGCTCCATCCTCGCACCTTCACCCGTGATTCCCGGGATCAGCACGGCCAGCCCTACAACCATTATCGCGCCAAAAAGCAGCATCGCCCCCTGAGCCAGCCTGACCTGGGGCGCCTTGTTCAGCAGCGCGCGCAGACGTCGTTCCAGCAGCGAGGGCTGTTCCGCGAGCGCCGCCACCGCCACGCCCGGCAGGATCCCGCGCGCGGTCCCGACGCGAAGCAGCAGGTCTCCGTACAACGCGCGCCTGTCGGGCCAGCGGCGCATCACGCGGCTGTCGCAATCGAGTTCGAGCGCAAGACCGAGACGATGGTACTGGAGCCAGAGCGCGGGATTCCACGGGAACGCGACGAGCAGCGCCGCGGCCAGAAAGCGAAGCTGTGCGTCGCGCGCGCGCTGGTGCTCCTCCTCGTGCGCCAGGACCAGTTCCTGCCGCTCGCGGCCCGCACCCCGCACCCACTCGGGAAGCACGATTCGCGAACCGGCCAGTCCCACGACGGCCGGACCGGCATCGCGCGACCACAGCACGCTGCGCCCGAGAAGCGTCCCCTCGCGCCAGGACGCCCGCCGGCGGACAAACCGCGAGGCCCCGATCAGGGCCGTGATCAGCAACACCGCCGAAAGGCCGGCCCAGCCCAGCTGGAGCACGCCGTCCAGGGAGTGGAGCGCGGAGTCCCCGGCCACGGTAACCGCCAGGGGTTCCAGCATGACCGGGGCCGCCGGGGGTGGACCTGCGGCCGGAGAACCGAGCGCACCCGCGAGCAGGCGGGCGGCCGGCAGAATCACCGTACCCGCGCCGGCCGCCATCCATACCCAGCGCCGCCTGCCGTCCAGCAGCCTCTCGAGGGCAAGTCCCGCGACCAGGAAAAGGAGCCCTGCTCCAATCGACCATAGCATCCACGCGGCAGTCATTCGTCTTCTCCTTCGTCGTGGCGGCCCGTCGCCGCCAGTTGCTGGTCAAGCAGTTCGCGGAGCCGCCTTACGGCCTCCGGCGACAGCTGTTCGTCCGACACCAACTGGGTCATGAGGAGCTCGGCCGAACCCGAAAACACCTTCTCTTTCAGGCGGCCGAGCACGGAACGTCCGGCCTCCACCCTGCCCAGCAGCGGCTGGTACCGGTGGGCCCGCCCCTCCTTGACGTGGTTCACCATGCCCTTGGCCTCCAGTATGCGGAGCATGGTGAGGACGGTATTGTAGGCCAGATCGTCGTCGAGGCGCTCGCGGACCTCGGCGACGGTCGCCGATCCCTGGTCCCACAAGACAGCCATGATGTCCATCTCTCGAGTGGTGAGCGTTCGGCTCATGCCATCTCCTTTGCGGGCAGCCACCCGCACCTGGCGGTGAACGGTGCGTCGTCCGGCCTTCCGGACGGGGAGTCCGAACACCAACTCCTATGTTGTTAGTAGATGTTGGGACGATTTGTTCCCCACGTCAAATCCGGGGCCTCGGTAAACTCCGGTTTACACGGAGTAAACTTCAGTTTACAGGACGCGTGATCTCGTACTCCTTCGGCGGCTCCGCACCCAGCAGGTGCTCCACGAAGTAGTCCCAGCGGCGGCGGATGAAGTACGGCTCGTTCAGTCCGTGGGCCCGGTCGGGCGCCCAGATCAGATCGTAGTCCCTGTTGGCCTTGGTGAGCTCGTCGATCAGCTGGACCGTCATCGCCGGGTGGACATTGTCGTCCATGTCGCCGTGCATGAGCAGCAGCTTGCCCTTCAGGTTGGCGGCGTGGGTCTTGTTGGCCTCGTCGGTGAAGTTGGTGGTGCCGGTGGCGGAGTCGGCCACCAGCAGCCCCTGGTACTTCTCGGCCCAGTAGATGTTGTAGCTGGCGTTGTCGTGGTTCCCCGCCCCGGACACCGCGACCTTGAAGAAGTCGGGGAATCGCACCATGGCATCGGTCGACGCGAAGCCGCCCCCCGAATGGCCGTAGATCCCCACCCGGTCGAGATCCATGAACGGGTAGCGGGCGGCCAGCTGCTTGATAGCGGTGACGTGATCGGGAAGGCCGTTATCGTTGAAGTCGCCGTAATAGATGTCGTGAAACGCCTTGGAGCGGTGGGGCGTCCCCATGTGGTCGAGCTGAATCACCACAAAACCCAGCTTCGCCAGCGAGAAGTCCTCGCCGCCGGACTTGAAGGTCCACGAGCCCACGCTTCCCACCTGCGGACCCGGATAGATGTGGTCGATGACCGGGTACAGCGCGGATTCGTCCAGGTCGTCGGGGAAATGGATGAGGCCGTAGATGTCGGTGACGCCGTCGCGGGCCTTGACCGAGAAGACCTCCGGGGCGCGCCAGCCCACTTCTTCGAGCTTGCTGATGTCGGCGGTTTCCAGAGTGCGGACCACCTCGCCGGTGGCGAGCCGTTTGAGCAGCGAGACGGGTGGATCGCCGATGGTGGACCAGGTGTCGACGAAGAAGCGGCCGGAGGGCGACACCGAGATGGCGTGGTTGCCCACTTCGCCCGCGACGATGGTGAGGCCGCTGCCGTCGTAGCCGACGCGGTAGAGGCGCCCATAGTAGGGGACTCCTTCCTCGCGTCCGTAGGCCGTGAAGTAGATGCGCCGGTTCGCCTCGTCGACGTGCCAGATCGCGCCGACGGCCCACGGGCCCGAGGTCACCTGGTTCTTCACCGTCCCGTCCTTCGCGAACCGCCAGATGTGGGCCCAGCCGTCGCGCTCCGACCACCAGAAGGCGTCGTCGGTGCCCTCGGACACGAACCAGGAGGTGGGGTTGCGCTGCGCGGTCTCGACCCAGGTGCGCGAGCTGTCGCCCGCGATGAGCCGGAAATCGCCCGTGGAGGCGTCGACTTCGGCCAGGTGGTTGCTCTTCGACGCGCGTGTCTCCCAGTGCATGTACGCGAAGCGCGAATCCGCCGACCAGAGCGAATCGACCTGCGACCCAGCCAGGTAGAGGCGGTTGGGACGCGGTTCGAGTTCAACGCGGATGTTGCCGACCTCGGGGAGCGCGCTGCCGGGACCGCTGGACCCCGCTGCAGCGTCGCCGTCGGATCCGCCCGCCGCGACCGCGCCCAGCGTCTCGCCGACATCGAGGATGTGGAAGGCCGGGAGCGGCACGATGGAGTCGCCCGGCAGCGCATAGGGCTGGGAATAGTGCACCGTGCGCTGCGGCGTGTACGACACGTAGTGGTGATGCTCGACGCCCCGCTGGTCCATGCGCTGCACCAGCAGCTTGCGGGAGTCGGGAGACCAGTAGACGTCCGGCCGGCGCACCCGCTCGTTGCGGATGTCGTTCGGGCGCGGGTAGGCGAGGCCGTAGCCGTTGAACTCCTCGCCGTCCGTGGTCAGCTGGATGGTGTCGCCCCCGCCGACAGGGCGCACGAAGAGGTTGTGATCGGTGACGAAGGCTTCCCAGCGCTCGTCCGGGGATTCGACGAACGGCGTGTCGTCGGGCAGCGTGTCCCCCACCTGGCACATGTATTCGCCCAGATCGCACTCGAAGCGCTTCGCCCGGGCCGCGAACTCGATCCGGGTCTCGTCCCCGCCCACGAACTCGAAGTCCTCGAAGGGCAGCTTCTCGGGCACGTAGCTGGTGTCGGCGGCAAGGGAGAGCGCCGCCGCGAGACGGTAGTGGTCGAAGAGCGGCCGCTTCACGTTCGCCGCCGGATCGACGTAGGTGAATTCGTGTCCGGCGCCCGTGTTGTTGCGGTACCAGAAGCGGTCCGTGTCGTTGATCCAGTTGGGCGTGACCGGCCCGCCCGCGATCAGCGGCGACGTGTGCCAGTTGAGCAGCAGTTCCGCCCGGTGGTAGTCGACCTCCTGCCCGGCAGCGGGGGCCGGCGCCGCCATCACCACGAGGCTTGAAATGCATCCGATCCAGCGCGTCTTCATGGCTCTGTTCCCTTCGTTGAACTGGGCGGCCCGGCCTCCCCGGGGCTACGTCCATCCTGGGCATGGCGCGGGTTCCGCGCAAACCCGTGGCGATATGGGCCACCTCGACCCTGGCGGACCAGGAGCTCTCCTATTAGACTGGTCGTATCGTCTGGTCGAAAGGAGTGCGAATTGGAAGAAGTTGGCGCGTACAAGGCAAAGACCCACCTGCCCAGGCTACTTCGGCGGGTCATGGACGGAGAGAGCGTGACCATAACCAGACATGGTCGTCCGATCGCGCGACTCGTGCCTGTGGAGAAAGACGAGCGTTCCCGCGCCCGGGAGGCGGCTCGCCGCGTACAGGAGAGTCGGCGCCGTCTGGCGCACAAGGCCACCATCGCGGAGCTGGTGGCAACCGTGCACGAGGGACATCGGTATTGATGCCGCTGGTCATCGACGCGTCCGTCGCACTGTGCTGGTGTCTGGCCGACGAAGAGCACACGCTGGCGGACGAGGCAATGCGGCTGACGGTGGAGCATGGCGCGGTGGTCCCGGGCATCTGGTGGTACGAAATCCGTAATGCACTGGTCACCAACGAACGACGCGGCCGCATCGGTGCGAGCTTCAGCCGGGCAAGGCTCGTGGACTTGGCCGTGATGCGCATCTCGTGCGACCACGACCACAACGACCGCATCGTCCTTGATCTCGCCAGGGAACACGGTCTGTCGGTCTACGACTGCGCCTACATCGAAACCGCCTTGCGCCGATCACTGCCCCTGGCCTCGCTCGACCGTCGACTGTGCGACGCGGCTGCAGCGAGCGGGGTCACTCTCATCCAATCGTAAACCATGAAACCTCATCGACGGAAACCGCCGGTACGGTTCATCCTCTGCGCGGCCGCTGCCGCCTCCTGCACCGGCCTCCACGCGCAGGACCGCGCCTCCGTCCTTCGCTACGCGAGCCTGCAGGGCAACATACGCGGCGAACTCCATATGCTGCCGCCCGTGAGCACGGGGCCGATGAGTCCCACGTGGTCGCCCGACGGCGGCTGGATCGCGTTCGCGATGGCGGGCGACATCTGGCGCATCCCCGCGCGCGGCGGCACGGTGGAGCAGCTGACGCAGGGGCCCTGGTATCACTTCGAGCCGAGCTGGAGCCCCGACGGGTCGCGGATCGTCATGACGGTGGAAACGGGACGGGGTCTGGACATCGCGCTCCTGGACGTGGACGGCGGCGAGGTCACCCCGCTGGTGGAGGGCGGGCGGGTGGACGTGCAACCGTCCTGGAGCCCGGACGGGCGCTACGTGTACTTCGCCACCGCCGGGCGGGGCATGGACGTTCACCGGATCGAGGTGGCGACCGGCGAGCGCGAGGCGGTGGCCGACGGGCCGGGCAGCCAGTACCAGCCGCGGGTGTCGGCGCAGGGAGTGCTGGCCTACATGGCGCCGACGGCCGGAGTGGCCGGAAGCGGCGGGATCTGGACAGCGGCGTCGGCGGGCGACGGGGCGACGGACCAGCCCGTGCTCGTCCGCTCCGAAGAGACCGCCTACCGGGCACGGCCCGACTGGCTTCCCGACGGGAGCGCCCTGGTCTACGTCTCGGACGAGGCCGGCTCGAACGACCTGGTGCTGATCGGCGCGGACGGGGGCAACCCGCTGCGACTGACGGGCGGGACCAGCCACGAACTCACACCGCGGATCAGTCCGAGCGGCGAGGAGATCGCCTTCGTGTCGAACGAGCGCGGGCACACCGAGCTGCACGTCATGAGTGTCGCGGGCGGGGCGCGCGGATCCTGGCGCACACTCGACGTGAGCGATCGCAGGCACCTGGCGCCGACCGGCCGGGTGTACGGACGGGTCGTGGGCACAGACGGCCCGCACACCCCTGCGCGAGTGTCGATTGCCGCCTCCGACGGCCGCGGCTACGCGCCCCGGGACGGCTTTCACCGGGTCCTCACCCCCACCGAGACCCATTACTTCCGCACGCCCGGCACGTTCGAGGTGGAGGTCCCGGCCGGACCGGCGACCATCCAGGCCCGCAAGGGGCTCGAGTTTCGCCCGGTCTCGCAGACGGTCGAGGTGCCCCCGGGCGGGCGCGTCGAGGCCGTGATGGAGCTGGACCGACTCGTCGACGCCAGGGAGGCGGGCTGGCATTCGGGGGACACGCACGTCCACGATCTGCATCAGGGACGCTTCGGCCTCACGCACGCCGACTTCTTCAACGACCTGGTCAGCGAGGACCTCCGGGTCTCCTTCGCCCTGATCCACATGGACGGCACCCGCCTCATGGGGCGGTGGGACGACCTCACGGGCCAGCCCCACCCCCTCTCCACCGGCGAACACATCCTGCAGTACGCGCAGGAGTTCCGCGGGTCGTTCGGCCACGTCGGCCTGGCCGGGGTCAAGGAGTTCATCATGCCTCTGGTGGGCGGCGCGGCCAACACGCCGTTCGCCGCGGACGTGCTCAACGCCGACTACCTTGCGGCCGCGCGGGAACAGGGCGCCACGGGCGGATTCATGCATCCGTTCAGCGGCCTGGTGGCCCTGCCCGACTACATCGGTGTGTCGGAAATCCCGGTGGATGTCGCCCTGGGTGTCGGCGACTTCTACGACGTGATCTGCTTCTGGTACGACGAGCTGAACAACGCCGAGATCTACTACCGGCTGCTGAACGCGGGCTTCCGCCTCGCCGCGACCGGGGGCACGGACAACTTCTCCGACGTGTGGCGCGACCCGGGGCCCGGTGCCAGCCGCACCTACGCGCGCGTCGAGGGCGAACTCACGGTGGACTCGTGGCTGGAGGCGGTCCGCGAGCGCCGCACCTTCGCGACGAACGGCCCCCTGCTCTTCCTGACCGTCGACGGCGCGGAGCCCGGTGGCGAGATCCGCGTGCCGGGAGGGGGTGGCGGGGAGCGGGCCCATGTGGTCGAGATCGACGTGGCCACCAACAGCCCGCTGGACCGGGTCGAGATCGTGGTCAACGGCGCTGTCTCCGAGGTTCACGAGGTGGCCGGGATGGGCGAGCGCTTCCGGGTCGAGAGCCAGGTTCGGCTGGATGGCAGCGGCTGGATCGCCGGGCGGGCGCTGGGGCCACCGTCACCGCTCGTGGCCGACAGCTACGCCTTCGCGCAGACGAGCCCAGTGTGGGTGGTGGCGGGGGAGAGCGAGTACCGGTCCGCCGACGACATCCGTTTCCTGCTGGAGTCGGTCGAGGCGTTCCGCGACCGGGTTGTGACACGCGACCGCTGGGTCACGGTAGAGGAGCGGGATCGGTTCCTTGCGCGCGTGGACGAGGCCGTGGCCGTGTACGAGGGGCTGTTGCGGGGCCTGGAGGCACGCTGAGCCACGCAGGTGAGTATATGAGTATATGAGTATGCTCCGGCGGTCGGTGCGCCTACCTGTCCGCCAGCGGCACCTTCGACAACAACGACCTGTCCGGCAGCACCGACGCACCCCGCCGGTGACTGATCATCACAAGCGGACAGCTGGTCGCGCGGGCGATCTTCAGCATCAGGCTGCTGAATACGGCGCGCCGGCGGCCCCGCCGGTGGAATCCCAGGATGAGGAGGTCGGTCTCCTCCGCCCGGCTCGCCACCTGGGCGACCACATCGTCCCCGATCACCAGTTCGGCGTGCGCCGACTCCCCCACCTCGTCCCACGCGAGCCGCTCGAGATCGCGCATCGCCCGCTTGCGCACGCCGCCGCCGACATTGGCGGTCACCACTCCCATGTACGCGACGTCCCGCGGCGCAGTCCGCAACAGACTGCCCAGCAGGCGCGCGCGCACCGGACTCTGGTCACGCCCACCCCGGGACGGCGCGAGGATCCGACGGGCCTGTTCCGGCTTCCAGTCCTGCGGCGCCCGCATGATCACCACGTCCGCATCGACGACCCCAATGAGGCGCGCCAGTGGACCCGTCATGAGGGAATCGTCGAGGTGCCCGACCCCGAGGAGAATACTCTCGCAACGGGTCGCTTCGGCGACACGGGCGATCTCGCTCCACGGATCCTTGTGCAGCGTGATGAGCGCCTCGGGCCGCAACTTCACATCGATGGCCGTCCTGAGGGCTCCTCCAAGCACCGCCTGGGCATCGCGGATTCCCCTGCGAAGCCCGTCCCCCGACACGTCCTCGAGCGAGCCGACGACGGAAAGCAACTGGACTCGGGACACATCCGGCGGAGCGAGCGCCTTCGCCATCGTCACGAGCATTTCGGCGCTGGCTGGGTTGGCGATCGGTGCGAGCACCACCGGACGGCGCCCGCGCAACCTCATCATCTGGGGATCGCGTCCCTCCGATGAAGCGTCCACGACGCGCGCCCGCGGGGCGAGGTGCAACGCGTAAAAAATGGCGCCGGCGCCAAGCCAGAGTGCCGCGAGCACGCCCGCCTGTGGCACCGCAACGGCCTGGTACAGGGCGATCGCCATGCACGCGGAACCGCCGACGGTCGGAATGGTAGGAAACCACGGCGTCCGGAACGCGAACGGCCGCCCGACGCGCTTGCGGGCCAGGTAGCCGATCAGGTGCGTCAGGGAAAAGCAGGTCAGGAAGATCAGGCTGGCGACGGCGCCGGCCACCGCCACGTTCGGTACAGCGACAAGGAGAAATGCGACCACCGCGGCGGACAGCCAGATCGCGGCGGTGGGCGTCCCGGTTCCAGGGGCGAGCCGGGCGTAGCGCTGCGGCAGGGTCCGGTCCGATCCCATCGTGCGAGCGAAACGTGACGCGGCCAGCAGGTTCGCCTGCAACGCCGACAGCATGGACAGGATACCCGCGACCACGACCAGCCAGTAGCCCGCCGAGCCCATGAAGTTGCGAGCCGCCACCGCCACAATGATCTCGGGATTCTCGGCGGCCACCTCGGCCACGGGCCTTGCCGGCGCACCGACGGCCACGATGAGGAAGAGGAGCGGGAGATAGATGACCAGCGCTGTCCCGAGCGACAGGAACATCGCGCGGGGCAGGTTGCGCCTCGGCCTCTTGACCTCACCTCCCACGGCCGCGATCAGGTCGAAGCCCTGCAGGGCGATGAAGGTGTAGCCCATCGCCTGGACCAGCCCGCCGAAGCCCTCCAGGAAGAACGGGCGAAAGCGCGCGGCCAGCTCGCCGGGCGCCGGCGCCTCGGTGGCGAGCGCAAGGAACCCCGCCAGAAGGATCACGCCGAAGACGACGACCTTCCCGACCGTCTCCCATTGGCGGCCGCCCGCGGCCGACCGGGTCAGGCGCCAGACGTAGAGCCCGACGGCGGCAAGCGCGTAAAAGACCAGCGCTCCCCGACCCCCGAGCCACGCCGGAGCCTCCCCGTTTACCAGGATCGCGATCCGCTCCAGCAGGGGAACGAAGAAGACCGCGAACCCCATCGCGTACAGCACGGCCGCGACCACCGAGGCGAACCAGACGATCCACCCCACGGCAAAGGCCGCCTCGACGGTCAGGACCTTTCGCGCATAGGTGTAGGTGCCGCCCGACTGGGGGAACCGCGCGGCCAGTTCGGCAAACGAGAAGACCGTGATGAACGCGATCGCCCCGTTCAGGGCGAACGCCACGATCGCGCTGGGACCGGTGGTCTGGAACGCAACGCCCGCGAGGGCGAGGATGCCACCGCCCACGATCGCGCCGACACCGATGCCCGTCGCACCGAGAAGGCCGAGGTGGCGGTGGGGTTGGGGGGACCCGGTCATTGGGATATGATACCGCTTGCGCGCTTGTGCGGAAAAGCGGGCATGTACGAAGCGCCGCCCCCGGCTGGCCGCTACCGCATGGAGTACGGCCTTGGCGCCGGACGCGGGTCGGGCCAGACGCGCGCCGCATCCGCCCCGCTGTAGAGGACGCCGCCCTTCATCACGTAACGAATCCGGGCGACGTTACGAATGTCGTGTAGCGGATTGCCATCCAGCACGACCAGGTCGGCCAGCTTTCCGACCTCCAACGAACCGATCTGGGCATCCAGGCCGAGGTGTTCCGCGCCGCGAATGGTGGCGATCTCCAGGATCTGCGAGGGGGGGAAGTCCCCGCCGGCGAAGAGCTCCAGCTCCCAGTGGGTGCCCAGGCCCATCATCTGGCCGTGCGCGCCCAGCTGCAGCGAGGTGCCAGAGTTGTAGAGCTTGCGCAGCTCGCGGGCCATCTCCCACGCGTACATGTCGTCGGGCCAGAGGTGCGTGTTGCGGCGAACGCGCATGAGGGACATGGGATCGATGAAGTTGGTCAGCTTCGGATCCTCCCAGAGCTCGCCGGACTGGTGGAACCACCCCTCGCCCATGGGACCGTTGTACACGACGGACAGCGTCGGGGTCATTCCCGCGTCGGTGCCCGCCCAGAACCGGACCACGTCGTCATGGAACGGCGCCAGACCCATCGTGTGCTCCAGGCCCGTCACCCCGTCCATGATCTGGGTCAGGTTCATCTGCGGGTCGGCCGCGGACTCCGAGAGGACGTTCAGGCCCAGTTCCCGGGCCGCGGTCGCGACCAGGTGCCGCCGCTTCCGCGTCGGCTGGGAGTAGTCCTTGACCGCGATGGCGCCGTGGTCGCGGTTCCAGCGCAGTTGTTCGCGCGCGTCGTCGAGGGTTTCGATCGGGCGGAACATGCGCAGCCGGCCGCTCTGTCTCCTGCCGTAGATGACGGAGCCGGTCGTCAGAAAGCGCGGCCCCGTCATCTTCCCGGAGCGGATCATGTCCGTGAGCCAGCCGTCGCGGTACTCGTTCCCGTACACCTCGATCATGGTGGTCACACCGTACGCGACGGGACCGCGCAGATACGCGGGCGCCTGCTCGATCACGTGCAGCGAGGAATGGTCGATGTGCGGATGCGCGTGTGCGTCGATCAGGCCGGGAATGATCGTGCTGCCGCGCACGTCGAAGACGCGGGCGCCCTGGGGGACTTCCACGTCAGGCCCGACCGCCGCGATCCGCCCGCCGTCGACCACCACCGTGGCGCTGTCCATGACCGTGCGGGCCGCGTCCATGGCAATGACGCGCGCGTTGGTCATTGCCACGACGCCCGCCAAGCGGTCCACTTCGTATTCGATCGCCAGCTCCGTGCGGCGGGCGGTGGAGGAGCCCGACACGATCTCGTCCATGGTCTTCTCGTAGAAGCCGGTGCCGCGTGTCCACCCCAGCGTCTCGCCGTCTTCGGACCAGACCATGTAGCCGCCGTCCTCCGAATCGACGCGGATCGCGTCCCCCAGCCCATCGTAAGGCGACACCGTGACCGGTTCGTCGCCAGGCCGGGGCTCGAAGGGTACGATGAAGCTGCGGTGGTATTCCCGGACCGCCATCCACTCCAGGTCGGGCGAGGGCACCGCGTCGACCGCGTGCGGGAACACGTAGAGCGTCCGCTCGCCGGCACCGTCGGTCCCGATCCGCTTCAGCACCAGCACCCCGTCCGCGAACTCGGTGAAGTAGACCACGTCCGCGTCCGGCCCGAACATCACCGCCGGCGGGATCTTCCCGGCGATGTTGGCGTACTCCAGAGGCTGCCCCTCCACCCCGGTGAGGCGCTGTTCCCCGTCCGGACCGCGCACCACCAGCTCGAACTGCGTCTGGTTCGACAGCCACCGCCCCTGGTGCAGCCCGCCGGTCCCCCGAACGAAGGCCAGTTCGCTCCCGTCCGGAGAGAGGGCCAGGCTCCCGTACTGGGAAGCCACCGCGGTCAGCTGCGGCGCATCGTCGGCCGATCCCCCGCCCCCCAGGTCCATCCGCCGCACCGAACCCAGCGCCTCGTCCGTCCACGACGCGAAATGGATCGTGCCCGACACCGGATCGACCACGGGGCTCGTCTCATGCGCCTCCGAGCGCGTCAGGTTGCTCGCTCCCGACCCGTCGTGGAGCCAGAGATCGCCCAGTGCTTCCGAAATGACCCCCCCGGCCACGCGCCGTCCCCAGCGGTGGGTCCGCGTGCGCGTGCGGTCCTCGGGCAACGTCGTCGGGAAGCGAATCGTCTCGGACATTTCCCGCCGCACCGGGGCGCTGAACGGAATCCGCCACACGGTCCCGGTGACCACGTCCACCGACGCAAGGCCACCCTCGTAGCCGAGAACAACACCACTCCCGTCCTCGTACCACGCCAGGTTCGGGTAGGGGCCATAGGCCTGACGCGTGTCCTGGCGGTCGCGGTCGAGGCCCGTCAGCAGGACGCGTTCCTCCCGCGTGTCGAGGTTGAGGAGCATCAGCACGGTGCCCTCCAGGCCCCTGTGCACGTATGCCAGTGCATTGCCGTTCGGCGAGAGCGTCGGCTGAAACGCGCCACCCGGCCGCTCGACCACGATCTCGCTCGTCCCGGTCGCCTCGTCGAACCACTCGATCCGGGAGCCGCCGGGCGGGATCACGTACGGATTGAAGCCGAAAGGGTACGTAGCCACCGCGTGGTGCTCGAACAGGAAGCCCCGGCCACTGGCAAGCGGCTGGGCCCCGTTGACCGGCCCCCGACCGGTGATCAGCGACTCCCGCCCGCTGCCGCCATCCACATCAAACGCCACCAGCTGGCTCGCGATGCCGTCGCCCGACACCCCCGCATACAGCCGCCGGCCGTCGGCGGACCACTGAGGCCGGTAGATGTTGGCGTCCGGCCAGTCCGAGACCTGCCGAACCTCGCCGGATTCGCGGTCCAGCGCCCACACCTGGTGGCTGCCGGTCCGGTCGGACGAGAACGCGATCTGCCGCCCGTCGGGACTGTACCGGGGGGACAGGTTCCATGAGCGCCCGGATGTAAGCGCGACGGCGTCCCCTCCAAGGACCGGCATCTCGTAGATCGCGCCGAGCAGGTCGAAGACGATGTGCCCGCCGTCCGGCGAGACGTCCACGCTCATCCAGGTGCCTTCGGTGGCTTCGAACGCGAGTTCGCGGACCGGGCCGGTGTGGGCCTCGACGGTCCAGGCGGGCTGCTGGGCGTCGGCGGGGTTGCCCATCAGCATTGCCAGGAGGGCCAGCGACAAACCAGCCGACAGCCGGAAGAGACGGGATTCAGGTGCCATCGCCTTCATGATCCTGGCCTCCTTTGAGGAATAAGCGGCAGGCGGCAGGATAGTCATCCCCCTACTCGAAAAACACCTCCCGCACCTCCCTGGGCGCCGGCGCCGTCATCAGGCTCACGCCCACCAGCAGAACCAGCGACACCGCGGGCCCGATCAGCGCAGGCCACAGCCCCGCGATCCAGTTGTCGAGGGTGCCGTGTTCCAGGTAGCCCAGCACGTACCACAGCACGCAGGTCGCCGCCCCGCCGATCATCGCGACCAGGCCGCCGGTGCGGGTCGCCCGCGGCCACCACATCCCGAGCAGCAGCGGGAAGGTGAACGCCGACGCCAGCAAACTGAAGGACATCGTGACGATGAACAGAATCGTTGCGGGCGGATCGATCGCGACCATCATTGCAAACGCCCCGATCCCCAGCGTCGTCCAGCGCGCGAGACGCACGCCCCGTTCCTGGGATACTTCGCTCTTTGCCAAAGGCACATACAGGTTTTCCACCACCAGCGAACTCGCGAGCAGCAGCACCGAATCAATCGTGGACATCGTCGCGCCGAGCACCGCCGCGACCAGGATCCCGCCGAAGAGCGGATGCAGGAGCAGCTGCACCAGCGTGGGAAGCGCGAGGTCGGTCTGCTGCAGGTCGGGCAGGAGCACGCCCGACGCAATGGCTATGAGGGTCGAGCCGATGAAGATGAACGACGAAAAGCCGATCGAATAGACGAGCGCGCGCCGCAGCGTCCCGCGGTCCTCGGGGATCAGGAAGCGGGTGACGGCCGCGGGGGCCCCGCCGATCTGGAAGAACCCCCAGACAAGGAACGACGACACCACCCACATCGCCGGCATTCCGCCGAGGAACGAGATCCCGTCCGGGTTGAACTCCGCGTAGCGCAGATGCATGTCGCCGAAACCGCCCGCCGCATGGACGGCCACGGGAGCCAGCACCGCGAAGCCGACGATCATGATCGAGCCCTGGATCAGGTCCGTCCACGCGACCGCGTGCATGCCGCCGATCACCGTGTACAGGATCACGATGCCCCCGAAAACGAAGAGCGCCGGCAGGTACGGCATCCCCAGCAGCACCTCGAAGAGGTTCCCCGCTGCCTTCAGTTGCGCCGCGATCAGCGGGATGAACGCCACCAGCATGAGCCCGGTCGCGGTCATCGCCACCGCGCGCCCCGGATAGCGCGCCTGGAAGACGTCGACGATCGTCGTGCACCGGATCCGCGACGCCAGCCGCCGCAGCCGCTCGCCCAGCAGGATGTACGTGAACCACGCCGCCGCCGCCGAGGACACGCCCGCGGGCGCGAAGTTGTAGCCCAGCTCGCGCTCCGTGCCCACCGCGCCCATGTACGAGCTGCCGCTCATCTGCGTGGCCGAATACGAGAAGCCGAGGGTGGCCGGCCCCAGGTCGCCGCGCGCCAGAAAGAACTCCTGTCTGGAGCGGTTGCGTCGGTTGAACCAGACACCGAGCCCCATGAGGCAGGAGAAGTAGAGGATGAGAATGACGGTGTACAGGGCCGCCGTGGACATCGCAGCGCGCTCCGCTCAGCGCCCGGTGCGGGCGTGAAGGATGGCCGCCCCGATCACGAACCCATATCCCCCATACAGCACAACCCATACGCCCCAGTCGAGGTTGTAAGGGCCCGCTGGCCAGTCCATCAGCAGACCGATGCTCCCGCCGACCAGGAAGACCGCCATCAGGATCATGGAGACGATCGGGATGCGGCTGGGCGCCTCGGGGGTTGCGCCCGCGTCGCTATGGCCTTGGCCCTGCCGGCCCCCGCTCACTGCCACGCCTCCTTCAGCACCCGGATGATGTTCTCGCCCATCACCTTCGCGATGTCGCCGTCGCTGTAGCCCTCCTTCACCAGCCAGCGAAGGATGTTCTTCGAGCCCTCGGTGGGGTTCTCGATGCCGCGGACGTAGTCGACCGGGATGTGCTGGGGGGTGCCACCCGCTCCAGCCCCGTCACCCGCCCCGCCGTCGCCGTCCTGCCCCCCGGTCTGCGTCTCCTCGATCGACAGCGCCGCGGCGTACTCCTTGTGCAGCCCGACGTGGTCCCCATACAGCGTGTCCGGCCCGAAGGCGACGTGGTCGATACCGACCAGGTCCTTCACGTACTCGAAGTGGTCCATGAACGACTCGATCCCGTGGCGCGGGTGCCGTGGAGAGACCGTGGTGTGGGGCGCTGCCTCGATCCCGATCACGCCGCCCTTGTCGGCCACCGCGCGGATCACGTTGTCGGGCGCGAGGCGCTTGATGTTCCACAGTCCGCGTGCGCCCGTGTGGGTGAGGAAGATCGGGTGGCGGCTGACTTCGACCGTGTCGAGGGTGGTCTGGTCGCTCGCGTGTGCGCAGTCGATTGCGAGGCCGACCTCGTTCATTCGCCGCACCGCCTTGCGCCCGAACGACGTCAGTCCCCCGTCGCGGGTCTCCTTGAGGCCGGTGCCGAGCGCGTTCGACTCGCTGTAGGTAATGCCCAGCACGCGCAGGCCGATCCCGTAGAGGATCTCGATCCGGTCGAGCTCGTTTTCGATCATGGCCGCGCCTTCCTGGGCCGCGACCAGCGCGATCCGTTTTTCACGGTGGGCGCGTTGGATGTCGTCCACGCGCTCGCACTTGATGATGAAGTCCTGGTGCGCGAGGTCGCAGAAGCGCATCCCCATGTCGTAGATGATGTCGTCCCACTTCCACCCGTTCTTCGACGTGATGCACGCCGCGCCGTCGAGGAAGTTGTCGAAGACGCAGTCCCACCAGGAGTCGGCCAGCGCCTCGTAGGCGGTGTGCACGCGGCCCTCCGAGTCGTAGGCGCGGATCTGGTCGGCTTTGGCGGGGAAGAGGTGCGGGTGCTCGTGGAGCGAGATCATGAGCGTGCGCTCGACGAGGTCCAGTACGCGGGCCTCCTGGGCGGGCGTGAGCGGCACGAGGTACGGCTCGAAGAGAGACTCGCCCTCGATCAGGTCGTATTCGGTGAAATCGCGGTCGGTCCTGACGTACTGGTACGACTTGTAGCCCGAGTAGTTGTGGGTGAGTGGCAAGGGGAAGGGCTCCGGCTAGGGTGGGCTGGCCCGCGTGGGACCGGGTAGCCAGCTGCAGGGTCGATCCGACCCGCCAGCGATGACCCTAATCCGGATGGCGACTGAAGTCGAGGGGCGCTGATGTCGTACCAGTCAAGTGGCGCTGCACGACATGGCGTCGCTGCCGTGCCAGTAGGCACAGGGGTGCGCTTCCAGGATCAGGACCTCCGTTGGCGTGATGGCAACAACGCGGTCGAACAGCACGATCGCATCGACGATGAACTCGTCCGCAAGGACCCCGGGATACACCAGAGACACGCGGTTGTCGCCCGAACCCGGGGGAGCAGTGAATCCGAACAGGTCGGGACCAAGCCCGTTGGTCATGACCCACAGGTCTTCGCCGACCGTGCGCACTCCGGTGAGGGGTCTCAACTGGAGATCGGGTTCCGGAACCTCCACATCCCGGACAAGGTCGACGATGCTCTCCGGGATTGATATGGACTCGATTTCGGCGATCTCGCGATAGTCGTGACTCAACGCCAACCACCAGCCCTCGAGCACGCTGCCATTGCGAAGAAGCGCGACCTCGTACTCGGACACGGGAGCCAGCATCCACCCTTGTATCCGGTCCATGAATCCGCTTCGAGCAAGCACTTCAGGAACTTCGACGCCGTCCGTGGCCAGGGCGCGAATCCCATCCTCGGAGACATGAGCAAGTAAAGGCGCGCCTGTGTCCCCGGGGAACGGTGACACGAGTCCCGGAACCACCAACCCGCCCGCCAGCGGCGCAAAGATGGTCGCCGGATTCTCCTCGAAGGCAAGGGTCTTCAGCACCTGGCCATAGGGTCCGAACAACAGCGCCCTGGCATTTCCCGAGTCCAGCGCCCAAACACCATCTTCGACCGCTCGGATGGCCGTCGGCATTCCCATTTCGCCGGGGCCCTTGCCAAGAGAACCCATGGACGCCAGAACCGTCCCCTCAAGGTCGAACCGGTGAATGCGGCCCGCGAACGAATCGAGCGCATAGAAGAACGACTCGTCATGACCAAGCGCGAGCTGTGTCAGGTTCTGGAAAGGCAACGCTGGATCCGCCTCGGCCACCCTCGTCTCAACCCGTCCCACTTTCCAGGTCACATAGGGGTCGGAAACGTCACCGTTCCCAGTGATTCTGATGCCGAATAGAAGGGTCAGCACGAAAGCGGGCGGCAGCAACCATGATGCCCAAAACCGGAGAGGGCTTTTGCGTTTGGTCACAGTGTCGCTAGACCGAGAGGTCGATTGGAAGGGCGAGTCCGATTCGTGCGTTCACACTGAAAGACGACTTGATCTCTTCTGTGAGCGCAAGGGGCATGGACGGCCGCACAGTCGGTTCAGTCGTGCCCCCCCGGTGCACCGATTACCTTACCGTCGTTGCTGGCGCGAACGTGAAACCCTTTCCGACGCTCCCAATGACCGAGTCGCTCTTCGCCTACAAGCCCATGCTGGCCGCCGCCGCCCTGGGGGCCATGTGGCTCTTCGAGGGGCTCATCCCCATGTTCGAGGGCCGGCGGGAGCGGGTTCGGCACGACGCCTCGAACGTCGCTCTGGGCGTCTTCAACGCGGTCGTCGCGTCGTTGATCTTCGCGGGGGCCACCCTGGTCGCGACCGAATGGGCCCGCGCCAACTCCTTTGGTCTCCTCCACTGGCTCGGCATCGAGGGCGTGTGGGCCTTCGCGCTCGGCTTCGTCCTCTTCGACATGTGGCAGTACTTCTGGCACCGGCTGAACCACCGCATTCCGTTCCTGTGGCGCTTTCACGCGGTGCATCACGCCGACCGCGAACTCAGCGCCAGCTCGGGGCTGCGCTTCCACACGGGCGAGATCGTTCTGTCATCGGTCGCGCGGCTCGCGGTCCTGCCGTTGCTCGGCATGACGGTGGGCCAGGTGCTGCTGTACGAGGCCGTGCTCCTCCCGGTCATCCTCTTCCACCACGGCAACGTGGGCGTGCCCGCGAGCGCGGACCGGTGGCTGCGGTGGCTGATCGTCACCCCCTGGATGCACTGGGTGCACCACTCCGACTACCAGCCCGAGACCGACTCCAACTATTCGAGCGTCTTCTCCTTCTGGGACCGGATCTTCGGCAGCTTCCGACTGGTCGCGGATCCGCGCGCGCTGACGCTCGGGCTGGAGGATGTGGAGCGGCGGGACTGGGCAACGCTGCCGGGCATGGCGGCGATGCCGTTCCGGAGGCGGCGGGCGAGGAGGCGGGCGGAAAGGGCCAGAACCGGCGTTCCGTCCGGGGATTCCGGGCGCCCCGGGCGCTGACATGTCTCGATCGGCCGAATCGCCTCGGAAGGTCCGCGTCTTCGCCCCTGCGTCGGTGTCCAACCTGGGGTGCGGCTTCGACATCTTCGGGATGGCGCTGGAAGGTCCCGGCGACGAGGTGGTCGTGCGCGCCGCGGAGGGCAGCGGCATCGTCTCGGTATCGGTCACCGGAGACGGTGGACGCGTGCCGACGGATCCCGCCCGCAACGCCGCCGCGCTGGCCGTGGACGGCGTACTCGACCGGCTGGGCTCCTCGGCGGGCGTCGCGATCGAGGTCCGCAAGGGGATCCCGCTGGCCTCGGGACTGGGTGGCAGCGCGGCCAGCGCGGTGGCGGGGGCCGTAGCGGCCGACGCGCTGCTGGGCGGCGACCTCGACCGGACTGCGCTGCTCGAGTGCGCCATGATCGGCGAGCGCAAGGGCTCGGGCGCCGACCACGCGGACAACGCGGCGCCCTCGCTGATCGGGGGGTTCGTGCTCGTGCTGCCGGGCCGTCCCCCGAAGATGGTTCAGCTGCCGACCCCGGACGATCTCATGGTGGCCGTGGCGCACCCTGCCATGGAGGTGGAGACGCGCCGCGCGAGGATGATCCTGGGCGACACGATCCCCCTTTCGGCGGGCGTGCAGCAATGGGGGAACGCGGCGGGGATGGTGGCCGCGCTGTTCAGCGGCGACTGGGACCTGATCGCGCGCTGCATGCGCGATGCGGTGGCCGAGCCCAAGCGGGCGCAACTCGTCCCCGGGTTTGAGAGCGTGAAGGTGAGCGCGATCGAGGCAGGAGCCGTCGCGGCCGGGCTTTCGGGCTCGGGACCGTCGGTCCTCGCGTTGTGCCGGGGGCGGACGGCCGCGGAAAGGGCCGCGACGGCAATGGCGGAGGCCTTCCGCGCGGCCACGGGTGTCTCGTCGGACCTCGTGGTCTCCCGGACGGATGCCGAAGGGGCGCGGATCCTGGAGTCAGCGTGACCGCGCCCTTATGGTGAGGCGGGCACGCCCCGTTGATCGCGGACGGGCTGCCGCTATCGCCTCAACTCCAGCGACACCGCAACCACCGGCTCCTCCTCCGACAGGATCACATTCTCCGACACGCGCGACATCCCGGACCCGGCGGTGACCGTGACCACCCGGTAGTCAGCCGGAACGCCACAAAGCTGGAATTCGCCGGCCGGGCCGGTTTCCGTCCGCTCCGAACGGTACCGGACGCGCAGGCGCGGAGGGACATCGAGTCCCGCCGTCCACTGCGCCACGACCGGTATCCCGGGAGCGACGCGGGAATCCGCGTCCGCAACACGCCCAAGAATCACCCCCATGCCTGAATCCCAGGTCTCCTCGTCGGCTCCGCACGCCCTCGCCATGACCTCACGCGGATCCGGCGCCCGAAGGCGGACCGCGGTCGTGTCGCCGCCCGTGACTCGAACGTCCGTCAACGCCTAGTCCCGATCCAGACCCATCAACACGGGGCGCAGATAGGCCACCTGGTATACTCCCTCCGGAAGTCCGGGAATCGTGAACCGTCCATCTGCGTCCACTCCCGCCTCCACGCCCGTGCCCACCACCGCAACCCGGCCCTCCGGCCGGTCGATCTCGCCGGTAATCACGCCCTCCGCCGGTGTGTAGGCCACCCGCCGCGTTCCCGTCCCGACCGCCTGCACGACCCGTCCTCCTTCTTCCGCGATCCCGGTGAGTCTCGTCCTCCGCATTCCGAAGACGCCGTCGCGCTCCAGGACCATCAGCGGCATGCGGATGTGCCAGTTCGACACGATCCAGCTTCCGTTCGGCAATCCGCGGAAGTCCACGCGACCGCCGATGTGGTCGCTTCTGTGCTCATTCAACAGCCCGGGGAGGTCGAGATACCTGAAGTCGAGCCACTCGATCCCGCCCGTCTCGCGCGACAGCCACAGCACCCCCTCGATGTCCGGTCCGCCCGACCCGTCGCGAACGGGACGGAACTCCAGACCCAGCAGATCGGGACGCGACGCGTCGGCGGCACGCAGCTGCAGGCAGTGCGTGGCGAGGAAATCGTCGGACAGCAACACGTCGGCGTCCGGCGCAAAGTAGCGGTTGCCTGCGGGCTCCTCCACGACCCATCCCCCGTCCACGAGGAGCTCCACGGGCCGGCTGTCGAAGGGTTGCCGGGTCGTGGTCCGCTTGTGCGCGCGCGTCTCGTTGCGGATCCTGAGCGAACCGGGATCGAGCTCCCGCACATGCTTTTCGAGATCGTAGACGTACAGGCCCTCCTCGTCCGTGAAGCTGGCGGCGTTCAGGACCTTGCGGGCTTCCTCCCACGCGAGGTGCGTCGCCGTGCCCAGTTCGGTGCTCAGCTCGCAGCGCCGACTCCCGGTTGCACGAACGCCTTCGATGGCAATCGGCCGGTGCGCCAGGGGAATCCTGACCGCCACGGTTTCGTCCGGTCCGACGTCGAGGCCGGCCAGCGTCCGCGTCGACAACCCGAGCCGCTCCGCGCGCAACGAGTAGCGTCCGGGTCCGGGAACGATGAACCGGAAAAACCCGTCCGCGTCCACCAGGAACCGCTGCAGACTGCGGTTGTCGGCATCCGAAAGCGACACGAGCACCGCAGTGACCGGCGCCTGTGTGGCGGAATCGACCACAACGCCTTCGAGCACCTGTGCGTGGGCGGCTTCACCAGTCGCCGGAACCGTTGCGACCACAGCGAGGACAACAGGAATCCAGGGAACCCTGGGGGTCATGGGAGGTCTCCTTTGGTTGACGGCCCTCCGTATGTTTCACCCAGTAGTGCCATATGTTCCCCGAAATCGCCGCAATCCCATACATGCAATGCAGCTGATCAGCACCCTTGGCGGCCCCATCGGCGGTACCTGGACATTTAAGGAGGCCTTGCTCCTTGGCCAGGCCCCGGACGGCGGACTCTTCGTCCCCGCCTCGGTCCCGCCCCTGCCGGACAATGACCGCGCGATCCTGACCGACCTCACGTTCCCCCAACGGGCCTTCGTGGTCGCCCGCCACCTGCTGGGCCGCGAGGTCCCGGACGACATCCTCCACGACGCCGTGCACGGCGCGCTCGACTTCCCTGTCCCCCTGCGCGAAATCGAGCCCGGCATCCACATGCTCGAGCTCTTCCACGGTCCCACGCACGCCTTCAAGGATATCGGCGCACGCTTCATGGCCCGCATGATGGCGGCGCTTCGCGACACGGACGCTCCCCCGCTCACCATCCTCGCGGCCACCTCCGGCGACACCGGCGGAGCCGTGGCGCACGCGTTCCACAACCTCGCCGGCATCCGCGTCGTGATCCTCTACCCCCTCGGCAAGGTCAGCCCCCGGCAGGAAGCCCAGTTCACCACGCTGGGCGGCAACGTCACCGCCGTTGCGGTCAGGGGCGCCTTCGACGACTGCCAGCGCCTCGCCCGCCAGGCCTTCGCCGACCCGGATCTGAGTGCGCACTCCCGGCTGACCTCCGCCAACTCGATCAACATCGGCCGCCTGCTGCCCCAGACCTTCTACTACGCGCATGCGTGGGCGGAACTCGCGCGGACGGCGCCGGACTCGGAACTGGTCTTGTCAGTGCCTTCGGGGAACTTTGGCAACCTCACGGCGGGCCTGATCGCGCGTCGCGCGCTCGGAATGTCCCTCGCGCGCTTCGTCGCCGCGACCAACGAGAACTCCGTTGTGCCCGATTACCTTGCGGGACGGGGATTTCACCCCCGCCCCTCCCGCCCGACCATCTCCAGTGCCATGGACGTGGGCGATCCCAGCAACTTCCGCCGGATCCGGCACATGTTCGGCGAAGCCCCCCCGTTCACCGGCTCCTCCTGGACGGACAGCGAGACCCGCAACTGCATCCGCGACCTGTGGCGGCGGCGCGGCATCGCGATCGATCCGCACACGGCGGTGGGGCTGCTTGGGCTGCGTCGCGAACTGCGACCGCGACCGGGTGCCCGCAGCGGCCCCCGTGCACGCGGCGTGGTCCTCGCGACCGCGCATCCCGCCAAGTTCGCGGAAGTCGTCGAGCCGCTGATCGGGCAGCCGATCCCGGTTCCGCCAGGGATTGCTCGGGTGCTGGGCCGGCCGCGCCGCTCCGTTGAGATCGCGCCGGAGCCTGCCGCATTGGACGAGGTGCTGGCCGGGATTCGATGACGGGCAACCGCCGACAGTACCTCCGTGAAACCTGCGGACCGCAGGCTCCAGATGCGACCAGCCGTGTCCAGGCATCTGGCCGTGTCCGGCATCTGCCGTGCGATTGTTAGTTCAATTTAGCGAATAAACTGAACTAACAGCGCGACGGAGTCCGGAGAGCACACATCGTCCGCCCGGCGGCGCCCCCCTGTTGTCTTGCGGCCCGCGCCCACGCAGTCGCACGTTGCGGCACCCGTCAGTAGCGACGCGGCCACCACGCCCGAGTTGGAGCCAGCCATGCCGTATCGATTCGTTCGCCACGCCCCTCGTCTCCGCAAGGTCCGCGACGGCCCACGCAAGACCCCGGCCGTCCGCCTCGCCGTATCCTACGTACTGGCCGCGGCAGCGTGCGCCCCCTATCCGTCCCCACCGGACACCGCCCGCGATCCCGTCGTGGACACGCTGCACGGCGTCGCCATCGCCGACGACTATCGCTGGCTGGAAGACCAGGACAGCCCGGAAACGCGAGCCTGGATCGTTGAGCAGAACGCGTACGCCGAGCGGATCGTGGGCGATACCCCGCTGCGGCGCGGACTGGAGACGCGCTTGCGGGAACTCATGAACGTCCCCGGGGCGCTCTTCCCCCGCCGCGCAGGCGATTACGAGTATTTCGCCTTCCGCGCGCCGGACCGCGAGCTGGGTGCGATCTACCGCCGCCCGGCGCCCGAGGAGCCCCAGCGCGAGCCCGTAGAGCCGGACGACGACTTCGAGCTCGTCCTCGATCCGCTCGACATCCATCCCGACGGCACGACCAGCGTGAGCATCCGCGACTTCTCGCCGGACGGCAATCTCATGATGTACGCGATCCGGGACGGCGGACAGGACGAGGTCATGATCCGCATCCACGACGTCACGAGCGGCGAGGATCTGCCCGACCGGCTCCCCAACTTCCTGTATGGGTCCACCTTCTTCAACCCGGACGGCACCGGCTTCTACTACACCTGGCGGTCGCGCGAAGTCGGCCCGAGGGTTCGCCATCACACCCTCGGCACCGATATCTCCGAGGATACCGAGCTGTTCGGCGCCGGACACGGTCCCGAGACGTTCATCAGCGCCGCGCAGGGCGGCGACGGCCGCTACATGATCTATACGGTGCAACACGGGTGGGCCCGCAGCGACGTCTACCTGCACGACCTGGAAGCCGGGACCGAACCGCGGCCGATCAGTGTGGGCGCGCCGGCGCGCTTCCGCGCCCGCTTCATGGACGACGAGATCCAACTGCTCACGAACCTCGACGCGCCGAGGAACCGGGTGGTGGCGGTGGATCTGGCTGACCCCGACCCCGATCCCGCCAGCTGGCGCGAGGTGATCGCCGAAGCCGACGACCTGCTGACCGGCTACCAGATCATCGACGGCGCGATCTACGCGGACTATCTCCACAACGTGAGCAGCAGGATCGTGCGCTACGACTTGGACGGGACGCGGACGGGGGAAATCCCTCTTCCCGAACACCATGTGGCGACACTGCGCTCGTGGGGCGAAGGCGCGGGACTGCTCACCCTCACATCCCTCGTCACACCCACCCACATCGTCAGGATCGACCTGGAGACGCACGAGACCGAGCCGTGGCTGCTGTCGGCCGTGCCCTTCGACGGCGAGGGCTACGAGGTCAGCCAGGTGTGGTACACGTCTGCGGACGGGACGGAGGCGCCGATGTACGTGGCGCATCGGCGGGGGTACGAGCCGGATGGCGATACGCCGACGCTGCTGTATGGGTACGGCGGCTTCAACAGCAACAACATGCCCCGGTTCAACAACGGTGCCGCGGCGTGGATGGAGCAGGGCGGGGTCTACGCATTGGCGACGCTCCGGGGGGGCGGCGAATTCGGCGAGGAGTGGCATCGGGCGGGGATGCTGGAGAACAAGCCCAACGTCTTCGACGACTTCATCGCGGCGGCCGAGTGGCTTATCGCGAACGGCTACACGAATCCGGACCGGCTCGCGATTCGCGGGGTCAGCAACGGCGGGCTGCTCGTCGGCTCGGCGCTGACCAAGCGGCCCGACCTCTACCGGGCGGTCTTCTGCGGGCTGCCCGACCTCGACATGGTGCGCTTCTACCAGTTCACCGACAGCAACAACATGCCCGCGCTGCTCGAGTACGGGAACGCGGCCGTCAGGGAGGAGTTCGAGGTGCTGCGGACGTTTTCGCCGTACCAGAACGTGCTTGACGGCGTGGCGTATCCGGCGGTCATGCTGACCCAGGGCGATCTGGACACGCGCGTGCCGCCGCTCCAGGCCCGGAAGATGGCGGCACGGCTGCAAGCGGCGACCAGCTCGGGGCTGCCGGTGATCCTGGACTACGATCCGCGCGCGGGGCACGCGGGCGGACGGACGTTCAGCCGCGGCGTGCGGAACACGGCGATGGAGCTGGCGTTCCTGCTGGGGCAGCTTGGAGTTGAGGGGGAGGAGGACCAATGACGCGCCAAGTCTCCCGCGCGGCTTGCCCAACCGCATTCGCACGCGGACTGTTCGCGTCCCTCCTTGCTGTCCTGGCGCTTTTCCCCGCCCCACCACTCGCCGCCCAGTGCGACGATTGCGTCTTTCCGGGGGAGTCGTGGGATGTGCTGCGCGGCCCCGAACTTCGCGAGCACGGCTGGGACCCGGACGTACTCCAGCGCGCCGCCGCGTTCCTTCGGGACAGTGCCAACTCGACCGGCGTGGTCGTCGCGCACAGGGGCCGCGTCGTCTTCACCTTCGGCGACATCGAGGAGCTCTCGTACCTCGCGTCCGTGCGCAAGAGCATCCTGGCGATGCTGTACGGGCACTGGGTGGAGAACGGCGTGATCGACCTCGACGCCACGCTGGAAGACCTGGGCGTCGACGATGTCGGCGGTCTGTTGCCGATCGAACGGCAGGCGACGGTCGACCACCTGGTGACGGCCCGCTCGGGAGTCTACCACCCCGCGTCGAACTCGGGCGACAACCTGGCCGAGGCGCCGCCACGCGGGTCCCGGCAGCCTGGCACGTACATGCTGTACAGCAACTGGGACTTCAACGCCGCCGGGGCCGTCTTCGAACAGCTCACCGGGCGCGACATCTACGACGAGGCACAGGCCCAGCTCGCCATTCCGCTCGGCTTCGAGGACTGGGACCGGTCCGTGCAGCGCAAGAGCGGCAACCTGAGTGTTTCGCGAAACCCCGCCTACCATTTCTGGCTCTCCACGCGGGACATGGCGCGCATCGGGCACCTGATGCTCAACGAGGGCGCGTGGGACGGCGAGCAGGTGGTTTCGCGCGACTGGGCCCGGCGGATCGTCAGCGTCGTCACGCCCCTCGAGGAAATGAACCCGCCACGCAGGCGCGACGGCTACTTCGGGTATGGCTACATGTGGTGGGTCTTCGATGGCCCGCGCGTCAGCGGCCCCTTCGAGGGAGCGTACACGGGACGCGGCGCGGTCGGCCAGTGGATCAGCGTCTTTCCGACCCTGGACCTCGCGATCGCCCACAAGACCAAGTCAGCCTACGGGCGCACCACCAGCTGGAGTTCGTGGCAGCGGCTCGTCGAGTTGCTATTCGAGGCGCATGGGGTGGAGATGCCGGGGCCGTATCCGTGGGCGGGTGAGGGGAGGTAGCCAGGTAGGCCTCAAGAAACCCGCCCTTCCTGTCCCCGCACGCGAGCAAACCAGTCCCCCGCCCGATATTGCACCGTAACCAGCGCCGGTACGACCAGCAGGAGGAGGAACGTGGCAACGAGAATGCCGAACCCGACCGAGGTCGCCAGAGGCACCAGATGCCGGGCATGCGTGCTGGTTTCGAGCACCAGCGGGGCGACACCGAGGAAGGTGGTGAGCGACGTCAGGAGAATGGCCCGAAACCGGACCTTGGAGCCGGCGATGATGGCCTCTCGCGGCTCCATGCCGGAGTCCCTGCAGTCGTTCATGAACTTGACCATCACGAGCGAGTCGTTGATGACGACGCCGCTCACGCCGACCAGCCCCTGCGTCGACCAGATGCTGAGATCCAGGCCGAGCAGCATGTGTCCCACCAGTGCGCCGACCGCCCCGAGGGGTATGGCGGCGAGCACGATGAGCGGCTGCGACCAGGATCGGAAGGGGATCGCCATCAGGGCGTACATGATGATCAGGGCGAAGAACCCCGATCTGGCCAGGGCCGCATTGATCGTGTCCTGCTGCTTGCGCTGCCCGCCGAATGCATAGGCGAAGTCGGTATCCCGGGCTTCCAGGGGTGCGAGAATGTCCCGTTCCACGCGATCGTCCACCTGTCGGCCGGTCGCGTGGATGGCGTCCACGTCCGCCGTAACCGTAACGGCGCGCCGCCCGTCGATCCGATGAATCGAGGACGGTGACCTGTCGAGGCCCACCGACGCAATCTGTCCCAGGGCCACGTTTCCGCCGCCGGGCATTCGCACCATGTACTTCTCGACATCGACCACGGACCTTCGCTCCTCCTCCGGGAGCCTTACGTAGACCCGTACGTCCTCGCGGCCTCGAGGAACCCTGAGCGCTTCCACGCCGAAGAAGCCGGCCCTCATCTGGCCGGCAAAATCATCGAGCGTCAGTTGGAGCGTACGCGCGGGCGGGTCCAGTTCGAGCCGGAGTTCGTTGAAGCCCTCGTCCAGGTTGTCCCGCACATCGAAGACGCCATCGATGGCGGCGAGTTCCGCGACGACATCGTCGGTGATCGAACGCAGGCGGTCCGGGTCGGGATGAGAGAGGTCGTAGTGCACGGGAAGATCCCCGCCCACAATGCTGGAGGTAATCGAGAACTCCGTCGCCTCGGGGATCACACCGGCCTCTTCCCGCCACAGCCTCTCCAGCGCGGATGCGGCGATGTTACGGCCTTCCCAGTCGATCAGCTTGAACTGGACGGTCGCGACGTGCCCGCGCGCGGCCCGGACCACGTCGCCGATCAGGGGGTCGAACAGTTCCGCCGACTGCCCGACCGTGACGGCCACGCCGACCTCCAGCGGCGCGTCGTCCGTTGACAGGCCGTGTTCCGCAGCGACGCGCGCCACCGCCCGGCGTCCAGCCGCCTCCACGCGCCCGGCCACTTCGGCGGTGAGCTCTCCCGGCGTACCGGCCGGGAGCTCCAGGTCCGCCGACACGATGTCGCCCTCGAGCGGAATGATGAATCGGCTGGGCACGAAACCCGACACGACCAGAGCGGCCGAAAGCACGAGCAGCGCGGCGGCGGAAGCGAGTACGATCAGCGGCCGCCCGGTCGCCAGACGCAACCCACGGTCGAGCGGGCCATCGACGACCCGTTTGACAAGCACATCCACGCGCTTCTGGAGCCTGCCCCAGACCCTGCCGATCCGATGCCGCGCCCGTCGGCCGGCCGCGGGCAGGTGCGAGAGGTGGTTCGGCAGCAGCAGCAGCGAATCAAGCAGCGAAATGAAGAGAACGGCGATGACGACGATGGGGACGGCACGCCCCAGCTTGCCCTGTGCCCCGGGGACGGTCATCAGGGTCGAGAAGGCGATGATCGACGTGAGGACGGCGAAAATGACTGGACTGCTCACCTGTTTCGTTCCGCGGATCGCCGCCTCCAGTCCCCCGGCGCCCTTTTCGCGCTCCAGATGGACGCTCTCCCCCACGACAATCGCGTCGTCCACGACGATCCCCAGCGCGAGTATGAGGCCCATCAGCGAGAACATGTTGATCGTCACGCCCAGGAAGCCCATCACGAGGAACGCTCCCGCGAACGAAACGGCCAGACCCACGGCGACCCACGACGCGAGCCGGATCTCCAGGAAGAGCGCCAGGGTGATGAAGACGAGGATGAGACCGATCAGTCCGTTCTTCACCATGAGGCCCAGCCGCCCGCCGACCAGGGCAGCGTCGTCGCTCCAGATCGCGACATCCACGCCGGCGGGCAGGCCCGGCACCACGCTCGCCTCCAGGTAGTCCTGTACCGCAGCGCTGATGTCCAGAAGATGTTCGTCGGAGGTGCGGTACACGTCCACACGCGCGGCGGGCCGGCCGTCGTATCGCATCTGGAGATCGCTGTCGGCAAAGCCGTCACGCACCGTGGCGATGTCGCCCAATCGGACGGAAGTGCCGTCAGGACGGGTCAGGACGACGATGTCCTCGAAGTCGTACTGGTTGTAGTTCTGTCCCAGCGTGCGGACGAGGATCTCCTCTTCGCCGGCCGATACCCCGCCGGCCGACAGTTCCAGCGAGCCCTGGCGCACCGCCTGCGCGATCTCCGCGAGGGTCATCCCGAGCGCGCGCAGCCGCACCTGGGGAACTTCGATCGATATCTCGTCCGGGCGGGTCCCGCTCGTCCGTGCCAGGGACACGTCGGGCAGGGCCGAGATGCCCTCTTCGATCCTGTACGCCAACTCCTTGAGCGTGCGCTCCGGGACATCGCCGTGGACGACGAGGCGCAGGAAGACCTGCCGGGTGGTGATTTCCCGGATATCGGGGCGTTCCGCTTCCGCCGGGAACGTAGGGATGCGGTCCACCTCCGCCTTCACCTCGTTGAGCGCGCGGCCGATGTTCGTTCCGTTCCTGAACTCGGCAACCACCGATGCCGACCCCCGGGATGCCGTCGCGACGACGCGTTCGAGTCCTTCGACGCCCCGGATCTGCTCCTCGATCCTGCGGACGATCAGCTCCTCCACCTCTTCCGGAGAAGCGCCGGGGTAGGGCACGAGGATCTGGATGCGGTCCAGCGAGGCGTCGGGGATAACCTCCTGAACAAGACCGAACGCCGTGTACAGGCCGCCCGCCAGCAGGACGGCCATGATGACGTTGACCGCGGTATTGTTCCGCGCCATGTAGGCGATCGGGCCGCGCCACCCGTCGCTGGAGTTCATGCTAGCAGTCCGGCCCGGATGCATCGCCGTTCGAATGCCGGGGGATTTTGTCCACGGCCTGCTAGGGGATCAGCCCTTCCACACGCCGCGCCAGACCGGCAAGCACCCAACCGTCCGGCCCGAACAGCTCGATCTCGCGTGCCGCCTGGTCAAGCAGTCCACGGATGTGCGCACGCGCCTCTCGCCGCGAAAGCACGTGCAGTATCGAGCACTGCCCCGGATCTTCGTCAAGCAGGTCGTCCACAACCTGGAAGGCGAGCCCATAGGCGCACGCAAACGCGTCGAGGCGGTCCAGGTGCTCGCCCGCAAGCCCCGCGGCCAGGCCGCCGCCCCAGGCCGAAAAGCGAAACAGGGCGGCAGTCTTGCGCCGATGGATGTGCGTGATCTCCTCCAGGCTCGTTCCCGAGGGCGTGAATGCGAGGTCGTCGATCTGTCCGCCAATCAGTCCCTCGGAGCCGATGGTTTCGGACAAACGGGTTCCGACCGCCACACACGCGGAGGGATCGCGCAGTCGGGCACAGTGTGCGAACGCCTCGGCCAGCAGGGCACTGCCCGCCAGAATGGTGGTAGCACTGCCGAAGGCAATGTGGGTCGCTGGCTGCCCCCGGCGCACGGTTTTGTCGTCTTGCGCCGGCAGGTCGTCCAGGACGAGCGAGCAGGTGTGAATGAGTTCCGCTGCGATGGCGACGGGCATGGCCTGCTCCGGATCCGCCCCGCCCGCCATGGCGGCGCCGAACGCCAGCGTTGGACGCAGACGCTTGCCGCCGGAGAAGACCGCGTAGCGCAGAGCGCGATGCAACTCCGCGGGATGCTGCGTCGCGGCCGGCAGGCACTCGTCAAGTACGGCGTTGACCCGCTCCCGGCTCGTTGCGACGAACTCGTCCAGCGCCGCGGGGTCAATCTGCAAGCGCGTCGATGTCGGCAGCGGCAAGGTACGCGGTGTCATGGAACCTGGCAGCGAGCGCGTCGAAGTCGTCCATCCCGCAGGCCCTGGCGATCCCGGTCCTGACCTGGGACGATGCGGTGTCGACTGCGAACCCATCCCCGGCGATGAGCCGCAGCGAGCCGCGCAGGTCCCGCCACAGTGGCGCTGCCGCCGCGAGCCGCTCGGCAGCATCGGCGGCGATCAGCCCGCGCTCGCCTGCCGCCTGGAAGACGGAACCCGCGTGTTCATCCGGCGTGCCGGACTCGCGAAGCATCAATCGCAGGGCCAAAGCCGCGCGCTCGAGGTCCTGAAGACCGCCACGCATGTCGGCAACCGACAGCAGGTCCGGCTTGACTTCCTGCGCGGCGGTCTCGCGCAGCGAGGCCCTCAGCACGTCGCTGGCCTTGACCTGGTCGAGGCCATCCTGCAGAGCCTGCTCGAACCGCTCCCGGGTTTCGTTGTCGCCGGACACAAACACGCAACGCGCCCCCGCGAGCGCCAGAAGCTCACCGGCCGAATCGGGGTTCCGGAACTGGTCCTCCAGCGTAGCGAGCGACAGCAGCCCACCCATTCCGCGGCGCGGCACCTGTGCGAGAAGCAGGTTGTCGCGTGACAGCGTGCGCAACGCCTTGCGGAACCGGCGGACCAGCGCTTCGTGGTACCTGGCGGGTCCGCCGTCGTGCACGAACCGGACATCGAGCTCCATGCCCGGCATCGCCTCCCCGCTGGCCAGGGGCCCAACGACCGCCACCGCTACGCCGCCACTGGCACCCGAAACGCCACGGTCCTCCAGGTCCTCCTCGACCGCCGCCAGCACGGTGGCAATGGACGCTTCCGCGACGCGGGAAAGCGCCGTGCCCGCCTCGCTCATCGACAGGCTGCCTCGCATCGTGTGCACGCCGATCTGGAAGACCTTGCCGTTCGACCATTCCCGCGCCGCATCCACCGCCTCGCCCGCGTCCTGCATGTGAATGTCGGCGAGCTGGTCCCTCATCTCGGCGACCCCGAGTTCGTGCGTCCAGTAGAGCCGCGCCAGCCCGCAACGGGCGATCGTCTCGAATTCCGGGTCCGGTCCGAAGCCCTCCGGCAGCTCCAGATCGGTGAATTCCCGGTCACGAAGCCTGTCGAGCAGCTCCGGGGACTTGTTGATCCACGTGGCCAGACGCGGGGCGGCCGCGTGGATTTCGGCAATGACGTCGAATGCGTCGGGGCGCGCCGCGAATGCCCGGCTATCGTAGGCGCTCCAGTCGTCGATCTCCGGATAGAACTGGGCGCGCTGACGATCAAGCAAGGGGTCGACGGTCTCGAACCACCGCTTGGGGAACAGCGCCAGGCCGTTCATCTGGATGTAGCTGCCCGGCAACTGCGGCGAGTCGGTCTCGCCATAGTGCTGCAGGAGCGGATAGCGCCGGTTGGACGTGTGGTGGTCGGCGTGGCGCTGCATGTTGTAATACAGCCAGTTGGTGAACTTGTAGGCGGCACTCCAGGCGTGCCGCGGCTTCACCGGCTCGAACCGGCCGTGGGGCATGCGGATGCGCCTGAGTCCGTAGTGCTGCACGTAGTTGCTGATCTTCATGGAGAAGACCACGCTCCCGCACAGAACGACGAATGCCAGCACGGCCCACACCCCGCCAATCCAGTAAATGAGCCCGTACCAGATGCCCAACTCCACGATGTAGCGCCAGAACGCGTTCGTGTAGTGCCAAATCGGAAGCTGACGGCGGGCAAGTCGGCGGCGTTCGAACCGCCAGGCACCCAGGAGATTGTTTGCCACCTCCCGGGGAAGGTATTGCCAGAAACTCAAGCCCTTTGGTGCGGACCCGGGATCCAGCGGCGTGCACACGCGGGGGTGATGAATGTAGACGTGCTCGGTCGCATAGTGCGGATAGGAGACGGAAGCCAGCAGCAGCTCACCGAGCCGACGCTCCCAGAGCGCGCGCCGATGGACCAGTTCGTGGCCCACAACGAAGACCGTCTGCGCCACCATTGCCAGTAAGCCGGCCATGAATCCGATTTCCCACCAGGACAGGTGGTCGGCAACCAGCATCTGCCACAGCGAAAACACGAAGATTACCGGCCAGAACGCCGCCCACAGCCAGAGGGACAGCTTGTACAGGAACAACTGGCTCTCGTGAGTCGTGGCCGGATCCATGTTCCGCTCTTCCACGCCGAAGAACCTGTCGAATCGGTCCGCGAGCATGAAGAACACAAATGGAACCGCGATCCACCAACCGCCCTGAATGGCGGCGGCGGCAACGAGCGGAAAGATCAGGAGAGGAGCGAAGTGCGGGAGCGCGTTCGAAACCGAAGGTTGGACGACCCGTCCGCTCATGGCTGTCGAGGCGCTGGAACTACGTGCTTCCATCCTGGGAACCCTCTACCAAGGTGACACGCCGCGCTGAACCCCGCCCAATCCAAGTTAACGTTCCAGCCACCGGTCAGGCCACCTGCCGGCGCACGAGGTCCTGAAAGACGCCGGGGGTTGCAGCCAGCTCCTCGAAGGAGCCCTCCTGGACGATCCTGCCCGACTGCACCACGTATATGCGGTCCGCGTGCCGCAGTGTGGAGACGCGTTGCGCAATCACGATGCGTGTCGACGTGAGGCCGGCCAGGTTGGCCAGGACCCTGGATTGGGTATCGTTGTCCAGCCAGTTGGTGGCCTCATCGAGCAACAGGATGCGGGGATCGCTGATCAGCGCGTTGGCGAGCCGGATGCGCTGGCTTTCGCCTCCCGAGGTAACGGCGGCACTCGCGCCCACGGGTGTCAGCATGCCCATCGGCATGGCCGCGATCTCGCGGTCGATGGCGGCGAGCTGGATCGCGCGCCACGCATCCTCGGCAGTGACCCCCTGATGATCTCCGACGATGTTGTCCCACAGATCCTGCGGGTGAAGTCGCACCAGCTGCGGCACCACGCCGATATGCCGGCGCACCTCCTTGAGATCGAGGTGTTGAAGATCGCGATCGTCAAAGTAGACCGTTCCGCTCGACGGCCGCTCCAAACCGAGCGCGAGGCGGAAGAGAGTACTCTTGCCCGCCCCGGACTCGCCGGCTATTGCGACGAACTCCCCCGCCCGGACTTGAATCGATACGTCATCGAGAATCAGCGGCCCGTCGGCGTCGTAGCGGAACGAGACGTGGTCAAAGACGACATCGCCGCCCAGCACTTCCACGGATCGCCCTTCAGCGCCCGTCTCCGGGGTCTCGGCCAGCAGCGGCCGAATCTGATTGAACGCGGGCACGATGCCAGCCAGTACGCCGACCGACTCAGCCAGGCGGACCACCGCCGCCTGGTAGAGCAGGAACAGGACGTAAACGACGATGAAGTCGCCGACCGCGACGGTCTCCGGGCCGGATAGCGTAAGGATCAGGACCAGCACGGCCGCCGCCAGCAGTGGCAGGGCGGCCCCGAGTGCCCGAAGATGCATCTCGGCCGCCCCCACCTCCAGTTCCGCGCGTTTTTGTTCGCGATAGCCCCGGGCCCAGACCGCAAAGCCCGAGCCTTCGGCCCCATCCACACGCAGTTTGGAAATGCCGTTGATAAGCTGGAACAACCGGCCGGCCAGTCGACTGGCGGCCCTAAGCCGACGGCGGTGTGGCGCAATCTGCCGCAGTCCGAGCACCACCGTCGCGACCATCGACACCAGGCCGAACGCGGCAGTCAGCCATCCCAGCGTCGGATCGCGGAGGCCGATGAGAAGGAACGCCGGCGACAGGAAGACGATCGCCAGCACGCCGTTGCCGATCACGCCCTGCGCGGCGTCGCGCGCTCTCTGGAACGTCATGCCCCGCATCGCCAGGTCACTGGCCGGATAACGCCTGAGGACCCGCGTCGGCAGCCGCAGCAACCGGTCCCAGAACGCGGACTCCAGGCGGGACGTTGCACGGCCCTCGAAACGCATCACCGTCATGCCCTGAAGCACGCGCATGAGGGCGCGCACGAGACCGAACGCCACCAGGCCCGCGCTGATCCCGTACAACAGTCCCACATCACCGACCGGAATCACTTCGTCGGCGACGAAGCCGATCGCAATGGCCGGCAACAGTGCGACCAGACCGCCGAGCACCCCCGTCAACACGATGCGCGCCGAGTCGGCGCCCAATCCCTTTCCGGCGAGTCTCAGCAGGTCGCGCCACCTGCTGGCTTCGCCCTGCAAGGGTGGGTAGAAAAGCCAGGCATCCGGGCGTAGCGACGCAGCGCGGGCGGCCGTGACCCGCCGCTTGCGCCGTCTGGCGGGATCGATTTCCCGGTAGTTCCCCAACAGGCCGGGCAGGAGCGCCACAGGCCTGCCGTCTCCGGCTCGAAACGCCAGCATGGCGCCGCTGTCGCCGACCCACCACCGATCCTTCTCCGAAAGCCGCACTTGCCGGGCGCGTACTCCGGACGCTCGAAGCACCCTGGAGAGGGCAGCCTCCGGGTCGGGTCGTCCCGTGGAGACCGGACGCTGGAATGCAATCCCCTCGTGTCGGCCGATCGCCCTCAGGGCGTCATACAGCGCCGAGACATCCGTCTCTTCGGCTCCCTCATCGCCATCGAGGACCCCATAGAGATCAAAGAGGCGCCGGCGGGCGTCTTCCTCGTCACTGCGCCGGCCGAGAACCCGTGCTCGTGCCAGGTTCGCCTGGTCGACAACCGCCAGTTGACGGTTCAGCCGCTCGAGCGAGAACGCAATGTGGTTGAACGCATTCACGGCCGGCAACAACCGCTGGCGTTCGGCGAGTTCCACGGAGGACGCTGTCGAGACTCGCACCTCCCGAGTCAGGCTGAACCATGTGGCGGGCGTAAGCGGCAGCGCGCATCCGGTCGGACCGGGATCGGTCTCGCCCTGGGCAGGGTCGATCAAGCCCATGAACAGGCCCGCATGCGGCACCAACCCGGTAATCCACACTACTCCGCGACGCACGGCGAGGGTGCCGTGCCTTGTCATCGGCGCCTCGCCTGTGTCCAGAAGCGCGTCCGTCCGCGGACTATGGGTGACGTCACGAACCAGCATCGCCGAGATGTCCGCGAGCCATGCGTCAATCTGCTCGGCCAGTTCCGCACTGCGAATCGCGCCCAGCCGGGAGACCGGAAGACGCCGGAGCGTGGTGCCTGGCAGCCCCTTGGCGATGACTCCCAGCGAAGTGACGTCTTCCTGTGGCGCGGTACCGGGCAGCAGGCGGCCCGCACCGGCACGCAGCATGTGCTGTGGCGCGGATTGCTCCACGCCGCCCTGTCGCTCGACGAGGAAGAGGTCGACCGCGCCGGATTCGATGAACCACGCGAATTCGGGATCGCCGATATCGACGGGCAAATTGCCTGCGCAGGGCACGGCGGTTCCCCATTCGGCGGCGGCCTGGGCGAGCGAGAGCCCCTCCGGGGTGGTCATACGCCCAACTCCGTCCGCACGAGGCGATGGTACAGCCCGTCCGCGTCCGCAAGCAGTTCGTCGTGGGTGCCGCGCTGCACCTCCTTGCCCTCGTTCATCACGATGATCTGGTCGCAGTCCCGAATCGTGCTCAGCCGATGCGCGACAATCAGGCAGCTGACGCCCCGGCGGCGCAGCGCGTCGTCGACGCGCACCTCGGTCGCCGGGTCCAGCGCGCTCGTCGCCTCGTCGAGAATCAGCACCGTCGGGTTCCCGACCAGCGCACGGGCAATCTCAAGGCGCTGCCGCTGTCCACCGCTGAGATTGCCGCCATCTTCGTCCACTCTTGTCGAGTAGCCGAGGGGCCGCCCGAGGATCTCGTCGTGGATGGCGGCATCCCGGGCCGCAGCAACGATGTCATCGTCGGGAACCGCGGCGTTCCACAGCGTGAGGTTGTCGCGCACGGTGGCGGAGAAGAGCACCACGTGCTGGTCCACCATGGACAGGGAGCGCGACACCACTTCGGGGGGAATCTCGTGCCGAGGCCGGCCGTCAAACAGGATCTCTCCCGACCAGGGATGCAGGATGCCCGCTACCAGGCGGGCAAGCGTCGACTTCCCCGACCCGCTCGGCCCAACCACCGCGATGCGTTGCCCGGGCTTGACGACGAGGCTGAAGCTATCGATCAGCGGAGGGCGATTCCGGTTGTAGCCAAAGCTCACATCTCGCAACTCGACATGCCCCGCCAACCGAAGTCGCCCGTGGAAGGTGGCGATCCCCTCAGGCATGCTCGCCAGGCGCTTCAGGCCCGGATCTCTCGGCGTCTCCGTGATGTCGTCCAGACGTTGCATGTCGGTGAGGAGCGTCTGGCGCTCGAGCACGAATTCGACGAAGCGTCCGGCGGGGTCCAGAAAAAGCACCGACAACAGGTAGAACGCCAGCAGAGCGCCCAGCGTCAGGTCGCCGGCCATGACCTTCGTCGCCCCGACGGCCAGAACCACGGCACCACCCAGTATCTTCAACAGGCCCGGCGTGGCCGCGATGAGGTAGCCGAGTTCGGCGAATCGCTGGTGTGCCCTCAACTCACGAGCCTGATGGCCGCCCCAGCGGGCGAACATCCGGTCCTCCGAAGCCGTCATGCGCAGCGTGTCCGCATGGCTCAGCATCAGAGTGCCTACGCCCGTCAGCAATCCCTGCTCGTGGCGCAGCGCAACGGCCTCCTCGGAGCGGACGCGTGCGACCGGACGCAGGAGCAACGCGTTCACCAGCGTCAGCCCCAGGACGAGGAGAGCCAGCAGCGGGTCGTACGCCACCATGGCCGCCAGGAAAACGGTGCTCATGGCGATGTCGATCAAAAGGCCGATGAAGAGCTCGGACAGGCCCCACGCGATCCTGTCGATCGAAAAGATGCGCGTGGTCAACTCGCCTACAAGCCGGTGGCTGAAGTACTCCACCGGCAGCTGCATCAGCCGTGATACGCAACGGTTGCCGAAGACGATCGACATGCGGATCGCAAGGCGTCGCAGGAACCACCCCTTCATCCAGGCGATGCCGTACACCAGACAACCGGCCACCGCCAGCGCTCCCGCCACAGGGAGTCCCCAGGGCTCGCTTTCGCCCACAATGCGGTCGACGAACAGCGAGGCGGCGAACGGCACCGACAGCGCCAGTCCGGCAAGCAGCAGCCCGCACGCGATGGCACGCGCCACGCCGCCCGAGGACCCGCTCAACCAGTGTGGGAGACGCTGCCACAGGTTTGACGGTGCGCCTCCACGTTTGAATTCCGGGCCGGGGCGGAACTTCAGGGCAACCCCCGTGAACCCCGCATCGAACTCCTGCGCGGAGAGCTTGCGGCGCCCCGTGGCCGGATCGTTCAGATAGAACCACTTGTGGTCGAATCCTTCCAGAACCACAAAGTGGTTGAATTCCCAGAACAGAATCATCGGCAGAGGCATCTGCCTGAGCCGTTTCACCTCTACGCTCCAGCCGGAACACTCGAGGCCGTAGTGCTCGGCGGCTCGCTTCAGGCCCGCGGCGGTGGATCCGTCCCGCCCGACTTCGCACGTGCCGCGCAATTCCGTGAGGGGTACCCAACGCCCGAAATGGGCCAGCACGCTCCCGAGGCAGGCGGCACCGCACTCTGTCGCATGTGTCTGGAGGAGGAGAGGCGTAATGGCGCGGCGACTTCGTTCGCCGGAGGTGTCCCGGTGATCCCGCGACGCCGTGGGTGGACCGCGTGACGCCATTTCAGACCGATCGGAGGCCGAGCAGCGCCGCCAGCGAGTATCGCCCGAGACTGATCCGAACCCGGCACGGCGTCCCGTCGCGGAGAGCCACACCGGGCACCGCGTCGAGGTCTATGTCGATGCGCGGCGCGCTTTCCGCGTCCGCCACCGGCCAATTCGAGAGCCACACCGGGGACGGTCCCGTGGCGGCACTCACCCTCCCTTCCAGCCGATGCGTCTCGCCGTCGAACTGTACCTCTACCCACGCCCGCATGCCCGGACGCAAGCGTTGCGCCACCTGCGGAGAGGCACGCACCGCCGCCTGCAGGGGGCGATCCACAGGCTCCCGGAGCTGCGCTACGGCGGTGCCGGCCGACAGGTAATCGCCCATGGCGGCGCGCAGCACCATGACCTCGCCTCCCATCTGGCTGGCAATAGTTTCCGAATCCGGAGGGCGCTGCTCCGCTCCCGCCGGCAGAACGCCGGCCTCGCCCGCCGACGCCGGGACGCTCTGGCGCGCGATCGCCCCGCCGGCGTCGACCCGATCTCCGAGCTCGACCAGGTACTCCACGAGGTACCCGGGCTCCGTGGCGACGATCTCGTAGCGCTGCCCCGGTTCGACCAATACACCCTGAAGCGTGATCTCCCGATCGATACTGCCGAACAGGATCCAGATACCCAGGCCGGCAAGCAGCAATCCCGTCGTTGCGAGAACGATGCGCTCGTGCGGGGCCGTAACGCGGAGCAGACGGTCGAGTTGCTGCCGATTTTCGCTCGCAGCCATCGCCTGTTCACGAAACGAGTTACCGAAACGGTTGAACATGATGATGTCCTTTTTTGTCGCATCTCCTAGGCCACACCGTGCGAACTTCGCTTCAAAGGTGTTATTGTAAACAATCTAGTAGCTCTCACGTTCTTGTCCCGCAAAAAGCACGTTCTTGTCCCGCAAAGGAGGCAACATGTCGGTCCAGTCAGTCATTCAGGCGTCGAACGAGATGCAGCATCAGCTGATCGCGCGGGCATCCGAAGATGCCCAATTCCGCGCACGGCTGGTGGCGGACCCAAACAACGCGATCAAGCAGGAATTCGGCATCGATGTGCCGGACCACGCCAGGATCCAGGTGCACGAGAGCGACATGGACGTCCTGCACATCGCGCTGCCCATCAGCCCCAACGTCGAGCTGGACGAGGAGAGGCTGGAGGCGATCGCGGCCGGTCTCTGCTGCTGCGGCTGATCGCAGTCCGGCCGTTGTCCTGAGGCAGCGGCCTGCCCACAGCTTCCTCTACGGGCCTCCTGTCGCGGCAGCCGGGAACGGAGGAAGCATCAGCACGAAGACGTAGCCCTTGGCCTGTGTGAAGCGGCCATCGGAAACCACGAGCTTGATGTGGTGGATGCCCTTGACCAGTAGCAGCATGGTGCGGCGTCCGAACACCGCTTCAACTCCCGACCAGGAGGTCGCGAGTGCGGACAGTTTGTCCGGCAGGGCGAGGCCGTGTTCGCCGACGCCGTCAATGAGTTCCATCCAGGGGTCGACCTCCTTCACCCACTGGGTGTCGCGGGCGTAGAAGCTCACGCCGAGCGCGGGGCCCAACCCTCCCTGTGCCGGGATGTCGAAATGTGCCGCCAGGTGAGCGAAGGCGTCGCGTTCCTCCATTTCCGACACGAATGGAGCGACCGCCTCGGGGCGCCCGGGCCAGTCGGTACGCTCCAGGAAGGCCGTGAAATCGCGGGTCTTCCTGAAGCCCGTGATTGCGATCCGCAATCCATCGGACCGAGCTGGAAAGGCGCCGACGGAACCGACGTGTGTGCCTGGCGGCATGGCCGAGAACACGCGTTCGATCCGATGGCGTTCAGAGGCCTCCAGCTTCCAGCCGCCAGCGCCGGCCACCGCGTCCGCGGCGGCGTGGAAACCTTCGAGTCCCGGGACCGATTCCTCGCAGGACAGCGCGTCGGGGGCGGGATAAAGGAAGATCCCGGGGTCCGGAGGGGGCTCGGCACGTCCGGGATCGATGTCGTACTCGAGCATGAGCTTGGTGCCGCCGATTCGCTGGATCGCCGACTCTCGTTTCATCGTGCGCAGGAGCCGAAAAGCGGCCGCCGTGGACGGATCGGCCGGTTGCGTCCGGCACCGTTCCTCGAAATGCCTGGCCGACAGACTGCCCTCGAACAGCGCGACCCCCAGATCGGCCCTCCGCTCGGGTTCGTGCAGCGGCAACTCGAATCCGAATCCCGACGTTGCCAGGCTGATCGGCAGAGCCCTCGCCCTCTCCAGTAGCCGGTCCCACCCGGGGCCGTCGATCAGTTCGGGGGAGATGCGACTCCGGAACTGTTCCAGCAATTCACCGACGGAGTCCGCCTGGGCAAGCATGTGCTTCTCGAGACCGGCTCGGCTTTCTTCAATGTTCATGGCGGTGTTGTCCGAAGTTGTGTTGCACGTCGGCGTTGCTCAGGCGACGACGGGAACGGGATTGAGGTCGTGCTCCGGAAGTGGGCTCTCCCGCCAACCCATGGAGACCGGGACATCGAAGAGCCGCCCCGGGGCGAAACGTTCCCAGAAGTGGCGCAGGCCCGGCACGATGACACGCACTACCGGCATCCCGATATCGGGCCGCGTCTGGTCGAGTACGAGAAACTCCAGGCCACGGGCCTCAACCAGCGCCCGGCAGTGTTCCACATCCTCACGCGTGTCGGCAGTGTCAGGAACCGGGTAGTCCGACCTGCCACGCCGCGCCGCCCCGCACGCGGGCGCCAGGTAGCGATGATCCGCCAGCTTGCCCGTGCGCCACCACGATGCGCTCACCGGATCATGGGCAGCAGCGCCGACGCCGCTCCGGGCAGGTCCGAGGATCCACTGCAGGCACTGGTTCAACTCGCACACCGCGCGCAGGGCGGCGATGTGCGGATCCGTGTGCGCGCCGGCCCCGTAGAGAATGTCCTCCGTCTCCCCGTCGGTCCTGCGGGAAACGGCCACAAAAACCGGAATCCCGAAGTCGCTGGTTGCATCCAACACCCACATCTCCCGATTCCGCTGGCCGTAGTAGCCGCGCGCGGACGCGAGGTAAGCGTCGTCGAAACTGGCCAGGTCTACCTCCGGCAGGCGCAGGCGGTTGTACCACCAGATGGCGAAGGCGTCGCGTTCCACGAGTTCGAGGAACCCCTGCAGAATAGCCTCCTCGAGCGTGTTGCCCGCCGCGCACCCGTTCGAGTCCGCCTTGAGACCGGGCCCGCGACCCTCCCCCCCCGCCTCCGTCATGCCGTAGAGGATCGACGTGGGAAGATACCGGTGCCGCCGCTGCGTGAACGACCACACGGGCGACCAGTCGATCGTGGCATCCGGATCGAGCCGCGGCGGGACGAAGTTGTAGGGATGACCGCGGGCGTTGATCCTGTCCGCGTCATCCAGCTGTCGTTCGCTGAAGAGCTGCACCTCATTCGGGGAGATGGCTTCCGACTCTCCAGCCTTCTCAAAATCCGCCAGACGCCTCCGGCAGCGGATCTCGTCGCCGTGAAAGGCGCCGCAGTAGCGCTCGACCGCCTCGCAGAGCGCACTGGCCTCCGACTGCTGAGGCGAGCTGCCCTTCCCCGCGCTCTTGCTCCGCAGGCTCCGTCGCAATGAAGCGAGGTTCCGGCTTCTCGGGGCGAGATTGCTGCCCGCCCAGTACACATGGAGCCAGGGGTCGGTTTCGTCCGCGGTGCGGGCCACCCACGTCACGACGCCGGTGACCGGACTGACGAGATGGCGATACCTGGCCAGTGTCTCCTCGGGAGGGACCGATCGGTGGCCGCCACTGTTCCGAAAGCCCTTGGGGCTCGCCCGCAACCGCACCGGTTCCGCCGGACGGTCGGGCCGATACAGAGCCTCGTCGCCGCACGCGGGACATTGTGGGCGCCGCATCGCCGGATGCTGCGCGCCATGGTGGGCCGCGACATCCAGGGAGATGGCCCGCTCATGGATGGGCGCCAGGTCCTCCAGCACCAGCCACCTGGCGATTTCGGACGCGGCCAGACTGCACACCGCCCCAAGCACGGCCGGCTCGGACGCGAGGGGCTCGACGGCCGATGAGTCGAGGCCGAGGTTGCGCAGGAAGCCGTGGACCTCCCGATGGCCCCGCAGGCGATAGGCAAGACACTCCCAGCAGGCACCACCCTCGGCGGGTCGGAAGACCGGTCCGAACAGCGGCTGCATGCCGTTGGGCCTGACGAGCACCCACGGCGTGCGCGACGCCAGGTGCTGCCGATTGATGGCGTCGTGCCGTTCGTCCAGGTAGTCCGCGCACAGCATCACGGCCAGGGAAGGGCGGACGGACGACGCCTGGCCGCCTGTCCGAACGCCCAGTCCGTCGAGCGCACGGGCAAGCACACCGTCATCCCCCGCCACCGCCACGGCAGCCGCTGCCAGGCGCCGCTCCGCCCAGCGCGGCGAGGCACCGAGTGAGGACCAGTACGCTGCCCGCCCCGGAGCCATGTCGTAGTCTCCCGAAACGACATACCCACGGGATGCCAGCGCCAGAATCGCTGTCTGCACGTCGAGTGCCGAATGGTCAGGAGCCAGGGCGGCAGCGACTTCCTGCACGGTGCGCCGCCCGTCCAGCAGAGGTACCAGCGCGCAGTGGATCCGTCCTCTCAACAGTGTGTTGAAGGCCTCGGAAACGAGCAGCACCTGTTCGTCGGCGATTACGTGGAACCCAAGATGGGGCGTAAGCCGCGGCAACTCGATGAGACCGCGGTCGGAGGGCGTAGTTCGGCTCAGGAGTCCGCGCGAACGTCCTTGCGACGGCAACTTTTCAACCATGCTGTTTTCGGTGTCCCCTTTTGTCAGGCCCCTGGCCGCACGGCTGCGGAGCGGTCCGAGAAAGGCATGCCCGCCGCGTAGAACACGTGCTTCGGATCGAATTCCCGCTTCCATCCCATGCCCTTTTCGAGCATCTCCCCGTAGTGTTCCGCCCACCGCGCCGGGCCATAGCCCACTCCGCCGGACAGATAGCTCTTGCCGCCAAGTCCGACCAGCGTTCTGTCGACTTCCTCCAGGTGACGCGCCAGCGCGAGCGCCTGGGCATGCCGGGATTCGGCCATCACCGTCAGGACCGAGTACGAGATGGCCCGCTCGCCGGGCGGACGCATGAACAGCGGAGCGAAGGTCGCTTCCCGCCCCATCGGGTATAGTCCGATCCAGCGCCAGGGTCTGCGCGGCACCGAATCCGGGTCCAGCCACGGCTGCGCGAGCACCGTTCGCAGGGTCTCCCACGGCAGGAACCAATCCCGCCAGGGGTAGTAGAACATTCGGCTGAAACTCCACGGCGGATACATGCCGGCGCGCCCTACGCTGGCCGTATCCCTTGTGTACGCGTTTTCGTCGTATCCCAGCGCGTGCAGCATTCTCTCGTCGTCGGGCTCCTCGTCATACTCGAAGCCCGCGTGAAGGACGATCAGGTTCTCGTCGTGCCGGATCTCCCCCCGCAGGTGTTCGAAGCGGTCTGCCTCGACGATGTGCTCGAGGTCATCCGCAAAACGCTCGAAGTCGCGGTAATGCAGCTCATGCTGCCGGAATCTTCTGCCCGCCTTGCGGAGTCGGATCCACGCTTCGGTAATGATGCCGAACTGTCCCTGACCACCCCTCACGGCATCAAAAAGCTCCGCGTTCCGCGTGGCGGAACACCGCACTCGTTCGCCCGTGCCCGTCACCACCTCGAGCCGTTCCACCTGTCCGGCCTGGGCTCCGTATCGATGCGAAGTCGTGCCAAGTCCTCCCGCGGACAGCGTCCCACCGACGGTCAACGCGCCGAAGTCCGGAAGCACCCGGGGGAGATTCCCTTCCTCGCGCAGCGTGTCCACAAGCGCGCCCCACTTCACGCCCCCCTGTGCGCGTACCAACCCCGGGCCCGCCGGCCGGATGCGATCCAGACATGTCGTGTCGACTACAACGCCGCAGTCCGTCAGGGTCTGCCCGCCCTGCGAGTGCCCGGCTCCACGAATGGTCACCCGGACGCCATCTTTCGCGGCGTAGCGCACGAGGCTTGCCACTTCCTCCACGCTCTGCGGTGTGGCGACCCCTTCCGGCACCCGCCTGGTCATTCTGGCGAAGTCGCAGGAGTACGCCTCGCGGTCTTCCGGGCTTCTGCTTACGCCCGGGATCATCTTGTATGCAGTTGTCCCGTCTTCACGGACAATCCGGTTTTCGGGTGATCGCCTCCGGGATTGGTTATCGCTCCCGTGCCTTCGCCAGTGGAGAAAGGTAACGAGCGCCGCCAGCAGCCCGTGGACAGGGCCGCCCGATCCGCCCCTACCCCGGCATTCTCCGGAAGAGCCGCAGCAGTGACACGAACGCCAGCGCGTACATCACCGCCCCCAGCAGGAACGGCGCCCCCGCCAGCTCCATCGGCGCATCCGGGGACGTGAAGTAGCTGAACAGGCCCGCGGTAAAGATCAGCGGCGCCAGGATGCTCGTCAGACTCATCAACGACGTGATGCCCCCCTGCACCTTCCCCTGGTCCTCGGGCGGCACGGAACCGGCGACCAGGCTCTGGATCGCGGGTCCCGCCACACCGCCGATGGAGCCGAAGACAATGAACGCAAACAGCATCCACCCCGCGGTTGCGAGTCCGTAGCCGAGGTAGGTGATGACCGCAACGACAAGGCCGTACAGGATCGCTCGGCGTTCACCGAGCCTGCCCACAATCGGGCGCACCAGTCCCCCCTGGACGATCGCCGCCATCAGCCCGACCAGCATCAGCGAGAAGCCGTTCATCTGCTCGTCCCAGCCGAACTTGTGGCCGGTGTAGAGGACCCAGACCGTCTCGAGGCCGCGCTGTGCCAGCACCACGAAGACGAACGCGGCCGTGAGGCCCGCCACCAGGGGGTAGGAACCGAGCACGAAGAGGCTGCCGACCGGATTCGCCTTCTTCCAGCTGAACGCGTCCCGCTTTTCCGGCGGCAGCGACTCGGGCAGTACGAAGAAGCCGTAGAGCCAGTTCACCAGCGCGAGCGCCGCCGAAACAAAGAAGGGGAGGCGCAGGTCGATTCCTCCGAGGATTCCGCCCAGGCCGGGGCCGAAGATGAAGCCCAACCCGAACGCCACGCCGATCAGGCCGAAGTTGCGCGCCCGATCCTCCGGCTTCGAGACATCGGCGATGTAGGCGTTGGCGGTGGTGATGCTCGCCCCCATCACGCCGGCGATCAGCCGTCCCACGAAGAGCCAGCCCAGCGTCGGCGCGAATCCCATGATGATGTAGTCCACACCGAGCCCGAACAGCGAGATCAGGATCACGGGCCTGCGACCCACGCGGTCCGACAGCGCTCCCAGGACCGGCGCGAAGATGAACTGCGTGAGCGCGTAGGTGGAGGCCAGCACGCCGAACCAGCGCCCGGCGAGGGTGGTGCTGCCGCCGGCGAAGTCCTTGATCAGCTCCGGGAGAATCGGGATGATGATCCCGATCCCCAATACGTCGATGAAGACCGTGATGAGGATGAAGATCATGGCGGCCTGACGGCCGCGTCCCGGTACCGGCAAGGGCGCCTCCGCGCGATAGTTCAGGAAGGAGCATAGCAGACCCTGGCTGCCGGCGCGCCCTCCGGCTCCACCGGAGTTGGCCGGATCGACCCCCGAGATTCCCATCCGCATGGACTTCGAGACCTTCGAAACGCAATCGCGCCACATCTACGACAGCATTCCGGAGGCCTACCGGGAGGGCGTCGACGGGTTGACCGTGCACCGGGATGCGCTCCCCCACCCACGCTTCCCCGGCGTGTACACGCTTGGCGAATGCCTGACCGAGTCCTACCCGTCGAGTTGGGACGGGCCCGACACCCTGCGGTCTCAGGTCCTCCTCCACTGGGGATCCTTCCGGGCGCTCGCGGCCGTCGATCCGACATTCGACTGGAACGAACAGATCTGGGAGACCCTGACCCACGAGCTGCGCCACCACCTCGAATCACTCGCCGACACCGACGACCTGCTGGGTGTGGACTACGCCATGGAACACACGTTCCAGCGCCATCAGGGACTGGACTTCGACCCCGGCTACTACCGGCACGGCGACCGCCTGGCCCCGGGCATCTACGCCGTCGAGGACGAGGTGTACATCGAGCAGTTCTGGAAGCGCGCCGATTTCGTGGGTGCGCCGGAGATCCGCTTCTCGTGGGCGGGGCGCAGCTACGGCATCGGCCATCCCGGCGAACTCGGCGACTTCCACTTCATTCGAATCGTGGACGGGATTCCGGCCCCTCCGTACCTTGAACTCGTACTGGTGCGCAGGTCCTCCTGGCTGAACCGGACCCGGGCCGCACTGAGGCGGGAGGACATCGAAGTCTTCGAGTCCGGCGCGGAGGCGCGGGAGTGAAGAGAACCCCGGTGCCACCTGCGGTGTACACGACATAGGCCGATGTACTCCCACAACCCGAAAGGGCCAATGATGACGCGGACACGCTCCCGCCGAGGCGAAGGCACCCACTTGCATTTCCGGCTTCTGGCCGTCGCGGCCGTGGCGGTCGCGGTCGGGTCCGCCGGCTGCGCTTCGGGCTCGTCCGGCTCGGCGAACGCCGAGAATGACCGGCCCGTCGTCCCGGGCGAACGCCGTACCATCCTGCGCGTCGGCAACTACGAGCGCCTGGAGATCTTCAACGAGCCGGGGGTTGGCGTGCGCACGATCGGCGTGGCGGCCGAATTGGCCTGGCGCGCTCTCGGAGGCGTCTACGGCGAGTTGGGAATCCCGGTGACGTCAACCAACCCGCAGACCATGGAACTGGGGAATCCCGGCTACTCGGCCCGGCGGGTCGGCGGCGACCGCATGAACACGTTTGTCGACTGCGGCAGCGGCCTTGCAGGCCCGATGGCCAACCTGTACGACGTCACCCTGTCCATATCGACCAGGCTCACTGCCAAGGGGCCGCAGAGCACCGAGGTGCTGACCATCGTCGACGCTTTCGGGGAGCCTCGCGCCGTGAGCGGCAACATGGTCCACTGCCAGTCGCGCGGCGTGCTTGAGTTGCGCGTCGCCCAGGAGGTTGCGGAGGCGCTGGGGATTACGCCTTCGCCCTGAGACGACTCCTCAGCAGGACAGGCACTTGTGGTTGTTCTTCGACCCGAGTTCCTCCAGGAGCGCAACCGTGGCCGGGAAGGGCTGAAGGCGCTGGATCGGGCCGTTGGCCATGTCCGCCGTGGTCTGACCCCTGCGGCTCACCACCGTGACGTCCGCGCCGTGCTCCACCAGGTACAGAACAAGCTCGTTGTCGCCCCGGGAAGCAGCATGATGCAGCGCCGTATAGGCGTTCGCATCACGCACGTTGACCTCGGCGCTACACTCCTCGACCAGGAATCTCACGGCCGCAAGCCAGTTGTCCGGAACGTGGCGGTGCGCATTGCCCGCGAAGGACTGACCGTACCCGACGCCCGAGGCCGCGTGGATCGGGTAAATGTGCGGTCCTCCGACCGGGACGGGCGGCACGCCTGACAAGTCCTCCTCCGCCTCCCTCGCACCCGGGCGGGGTTCCTCGGCCTCCTCTCCGACGGGTTCCGCTTCCGCGTTGCCCTCGGTCGGGGCGGGCTCGCTCTCGGTCGCCTCGGCAGCCTCCGCACCCCCGGGCTTCGGCGATTTGCCCGCCGCGGCCGCTTCTTCGCCCGCCTGCTCCTCTCCTTCTGCGGCCTGCTCCTCTTCCCCCTCAGCCTTCTCCTCTTCCTGCTCGGAGGCGGGTGGACGGCGGCGGCGCTGCGGAGGCTTCATGGTGGCGATGTTCGGGTCCGCCCCGTGCTCCTTGAGCAGCCGCATGGCGTCCACGTCGAGCGCGTAGGCGGCCCGCCAGAACGGCGTCGCTCCCTGCAGGTTGATCCCGCTGCCACGGAGAACGCCGAAGGTGTACTCCATGTACCAGAGGTGACTCTTGAGCCGCGTGTTCGGGTCCGCTCCGGCGTCGAGCAGGGCCTCCAACACGTCCAGGTGGGTCGCCGACTGCTGTTCATGCTCGGTGGGATGCGCGTACGACGCCCGCGGCGCCCACTGGCGCTCGAGGACGGCGAACAGCGGCGTGGCGCCGGCCGTGCTGGCCGCATTCGGATCGGCGCCACGGTCAATCAGCCACAAGGCCAGGTCGAACTGCCCGTTCACCGCCGCCATCAGCAGGGGAGTCGTCCCGTCGCCCTCCGACGGCTGATCGATGTCGGCTCCACCCGCCAACAGGGCCTCGGCGGCCGCCCGGTGGCCCTGCCGGACCGCGTGGAGAAGCGGCGTGAGCCCACCCCACGCACCGACGAGCTGCGCGTAGGACATGGGTCGCGGCTCCTCGGCGGCGGCGGACTCGGCGCCGGCCGTGTCGGATTCGGCGGCGGTTTCGGGGGGCTCGGGAGCGGCAGCGGCCTCAGTGGCCTCGGCGGTGGCGGTGTCGGCCTCGGTGGCCTCGGCGGTGGCAGCCTCGGTGGCTGCGGCAAGCGTGTCGACCGCCTCGGCAGCGGGATCGGCTGCCGCGCTCTCCTCGGCGCCTTCGCCCCCCTCGCTCTCCTCGCCCTCCTCGCCCTCCTCGCCGCCCTCGCCCTCCTCGCCCTCCTCAGCCTCCTCGCCGTCGTCCGCGGGATCCGGAACGTCCGGCCACTTGCGCTGGATCTCCCGCGACGCTTCGATCGCCGCCTGCACCTGGCGCGGGGTCGGCTGCCAGTCCGCGCCTCCCCCCTCCTTCTCCTTGAACGCCGCCAGGAACTCGTCGAGCCGTCTCTCGGCGGCCTGATCCGCGTTGGCACGCTCCTCGACGTCGACCGAATACGCCGCCAGCGACGGGTCCGCGCCAGCGTCCAGCAGCGCGCGAACGGCACCGGTGCGGTTGTTGGCCGCGGCAAAAGTCAGCGGCGTCTGGCCCCACGCGGCCTCGCGCGCGTTCACGCCGGCGCCCGCCTTCACCAGGGCTTCGATCACCGACGGGTCCCCGGCGCCAGCGGCCAGGTGCAACGCCGACGCGCCCGAATTGGTCGTGCGCGCCTCCGGATCGGCACCCGCGTCGAGCAGGAGCGTCACGACCTGCCCGTGCGCGGCGCGCGCCGCCAGGTGAAGCGGCGTGTAGTGCCCGATCCGGGTGCCCGCGTCGACTCTCGCGCCCGCGTACAGGAGCACCTCGGCCAGTTCGCGGTTCCCGCGTTCGGCTGCCCAGTGCAACGCGGTCATGCCGTCTCCCTGGGCGGCATTCACGTCGGCCCCGTCGCGCAGCAGAAGCCGCACGGCGGCCAGGTCCCCGCGCTGCGCGGCATCGGCCACCGGCGAGTCGGGGGCGGCGCGCACGGCAAAACCCGCCACCGGTGACGTGGGCGCGCCGACCGCCGCCGATTCGCCCGCCACCACCCCCTCCGCCGCCAACTCGACTGCCGCAACCCCCCCCGGCACCAGAACCACACCCACCAGGCCAACCAGGAGCCGCCAGCACCGGCAACCGGCCCCGGTCATCCCGCCGACCGCGCCTCCGGCCCGGTTCATGACCCCGTCGCGGCCTCCGCGGGCGTCGCCAGCGAGAACTCGCCCGTCGCGTCGCCGAACCGTTCCAGCTGGTCATGGCCCAGCCGGTGCAGCAGCGTCGTGAAGACATTGGCCATCGGCGTTCCCGCGGCCGCCTTCAGGTGCACGCCGCCTTCCAGCAGGCCGTTGGCGCCGCCCATCAACACGAGCGGACAGCGGCGGTGGTTGTGCAGGTTGGCATCGCCCATCGGAGAACCCCAGATGATCATGGACTGATCCAGCAGGCTGGAGTCCCCGTCCATGGTCTCCTGCAGCCGCTCGAGGAAGTACGCCAGCTGCCCCGTGCGGTACTGGCAGATCCGGTTGAACTCGAGGATGTTCTTCTCCCTGCCCCCGTGGTGCGAAGCAGGATGGAAGGGCCTGTCCGATCCGCTCTCGGGGAACACGCGATTGGATGCGTCGCGCCCGGTCTTGAAGGCCACGACCCGCGTAGTGTCGGTCTGGAAGGCGAGCACCTGGAGGTCGAACATGAGCCGCATGTGCTCGCTGAAGGAATCCGGCACCCCCGGAGGCGCACCCGGGAGCTCCCGGGGCTCACCGCTGGTGTTGCGCGCCTCGACCTGCTGGATTCGCCGCTCGATCTCCCGCACGCTTTCCAGATAGCGGTCGACGCGGCGACGATCCACGGCGCCCAGTTCGCGCCTGATGTCGGCCACCTCGCCGACCACCCAGTCGAGAATGCTCCTGTGCGTGTGCCGCCGCCGCGCGCGCTCCTCGGCGGTGCCTCCCGCACCGAAGAGCATGTCGAACGCGGTGCGGGGGCTGCGGATCATCGGGAGCGGCGTGGAAGGCGTCGCCCAGCTGATCGAGTCCGTGTACGCACAGGAATAGTTGTAGTCGCAACCGCCTCCCTTGTCGGTCCGCTCAATGCAGAGCTGAAGCGAGGGAAGCGCGGTTTCCTGACCGAATCGCCGGGCGTGCAGCTGGTCCAGCGACGTGCCGCAAAAGAGGTCGGAGCCCTGGGTCTGCCTGGGGTGCGCCTGCGTGAGGAACACCGCGCTGGACCGGAAATGGTCGCCACCCACCTCCTGCGCCTCGAAGGCCTCCGCCATGCGCACGTCGGTGTTGCTCACGATGGTCATGTAGTCCCGCCAGGGCTCAAGCGCCTTGAGGACGTTGGCGTCGACCAGCTCGAAATCTCGGCCCGCGGTGGCAGGTGCAAAGAGGTCCTGCTCGGCACCCCACTCGTTGCAGCCGGCCACGCCGTGAACCTCCTCGATGCAGATCAGCCGCGTGGGCCGGTCGGCGAGGGACGCCGCGCGCAACCGCCCCGCCGGGAACATCGCGTCCAGCAACGGAAGCGCGACCGTCGCGCCCGCGCCCCGGAGGAAGGTCCTCCGCGGCAGCGATCTGGAGGTCAGGAAGTGCATGTCGGCTCCGTGTATCAACTGTGCATCCGACCTCGAAATCTAGCGGTCCATGGATGAACCCGCACGCGCCTGCCTCATGCGGAAAGCGTCGCTGCCCACCACCCCCAGGATGAACGAAGACATGCGGTAGTCGTCTTCCGCCGCGGCCCTGGCGATGGCGCGCACGGCCGGCTGGTCGCGGTAGTCGATCGAGCGCCCGAGCGCGTACGCCATGAGGTTCTGGGTGAAGTTGCGAACCAGGGGAATCGGGCGCTCGAGCAGGACCTCGGACAGGTCGCGTGCGCTGGCGATGACCGTGCCGTCGTAGAATGTGCCGCGGGTGTCCAGCACGGCCCCTTGCTCCCGCACGCGCCAGCGGCCCGTCACGTCAAAGTTGTCGAGCGCCAGCCCGATCGGGTCGATGAAGTTGTGGCACGACGAGCACGCCGGGTTGGCGCGATGCTCCTCGAGCCGCTCGCGCGTCGTGCGGATCCGGCCGTCCCGGGCACCCTCCGTCTCCTCGAGTTCGGGGATGTCCGGAGGTGGCGGCGGTGGGGGCGTGCCCATCAGCACCTCCATGACCCACTTGCCGCGCAGGACCGGGGACGTGCGGTTCCCGAAGGACGTCTGTACGAGCATGCTCCCGTGTCCCAGCACCCCGCGCCGCCGGTCGTCGGGGTAGGCGACGCGCCGGAACGCCTCGCCGCGCACGCCGTCGATTCCGTAGTGACGCGCGAGCCGCTCGTTCGCGAAGGTGTAGTCCGCGCCGTAGAGCTCGATGAGACTCCGGTCTCCGCGGACCAGATCGAGGAAGAAGAGCTCGGTCTCCCGCCGCATGGCAGCGGCCAGCTGACGGCTGTAGTTGGGGAAGCGGAAAGCGTCGGGCTCGACGTTCTCCAGGTCCTGCAAACGCAGCCACATCGCGGCAAAGCGCGTAGCCAGCGCTTCGGAACGCGGGTCGGCGAGCATGCGCCGTGCCTGTGCCTCGAGGACGGACGGGTCGGAAAGCCCGCCCTCCCCCGCCACGTCCATGAGCTCCCGGTCCGGCGTGGTGCCCCAGAGGAAGAAGGACAGCCGGGCCGCCAGATCCTCGTCGGCCAGCGAATACGCCTCGCCCGGACGGACGCCGCCGGGTTCGCGCTCCATGCGGAAGAGGAAGTGGGGGGAGGAAAGTATGGCTTCCAATGACGTCCGTATCCCGGCCTCGAAGCCGCCCTCCCGGGAACCGATCCGGTAAAAGTCGAGAAGGTCGTCCACTTCATCGCGGTCGAGGTCGCGGCCGTAGGCGTCGACCGCCAGCCGGGACACGATTTCGCGGGCGCAGGGCAGCGCCTCGGCGGGACTTGTGGGCCGGCAGGTGAAGACGCGGCGCCGCGCCTCGAAGTCCGACACGCCCGTGGGGTTGTGTGGGCCCTCGAGGGTCAGGCTCATGAGGTGGGGGAGCGAGGTCGTCCCGTAGCTGGTCTCCGTTCCCGTGAGCGACCAGTCGTTGGGGCGGATGAGGTCTTCGTACGGTCCGTCCATCTGGCGCACGAACGCCGCCGTGACCCGATGCTCCCCCGCGCGCACCAGCACGGGGTCGGTGCGGAAGGGGAAGCTCTTGCGTCCCTGGAAGTCGATGTCCCCGCCGTACCGGAGTAGCGCGACCCGCTCGCCGTCGATCGAGATGTCGATGTCGTGGAAGCGCTCTCCCCATCCGGACATGAAGCTCATCTCGAAGGTGTACTCACCGTCGGCCGGGAAGGAGTGGAGGACGCTGACCCCGCCCCGGGTGCCGAACGGCGCCCCCTCGACGCGTTCCCACTCGTGCTGGGAGACGGTCGGCGGATTGGTGTACGTGACCGAGGACGCCGCCGCGTCGCGGTCGCCGACAGCGCGCCGAGCGATCTCGCTTGCGGCGTTCAGGTACGCGTCCATCAGGGTGGCCGACAGCGTCTGCGCGTCGGCGTTGTTGTCGAAGCCGGCGGTGATCCGGTCCTGCGGCAGCCACTCCGCCGGGTCGATGGTGAGCCCGAACACGTCATACACGACGCGCGCGTACTCGGCGCGGTTCAGGCGCTGGAAGGGCCGCGTGCCCGGTCGGGGACTCGCCGCGGCCGCCTCGTCGATCACCTGCTCCATCAACTGAGCCAGCGCGGCGACCGTGTCTGCGGGCGGTCTGCGTACACCCGGCGGCGGCATCATCCCGGCCCGCAGCTTGCGGATCATGCGCTCCGCGGTTTCGGCGTTCTCGTCGGCGCGGGTGACGTCGAAGCCCTCGAGCGTCAGGTTGCCCAGCAGCCGGCGCTCGTTGTGGCACCGGGTGCAGTACCGTTCGACGACCTCGATAAGCGCCGCGGGGTCGGAAGCGGGGAGCGGCCGGACGGGCGCGGCAAGCACTGGAGCGGATCCCTGGAGCGTCTGCGGAGATCCGGCGAGCGAATGTGTTGCAATGGGCTTCGCGTACGTCCCCGCTACCAGGGTCGCGCCGCCCAAAACGGCCAGAAGGAAGGCCTTCCTCATTCGTGTTCGTCCCAGCGGTGTGTTAGCGACCCCTCGACAAGCCAAGGTAGAAACCCCGGTCGAACCTGTCCATTGTCACCCCGGGGTCGACCGCCCATCCCGGCATTGACACGCTGCAGATCGTTTCGACAATTTAATTGTCGAAACAAAACATGGCTGTCGCCAGGCAGGGAGCCCTGCGTTGAAGCTCGTGGAACTGTCGGAGCGAACCGGATTGTCCGCTCGCCAGGTGCGCTACCTGATCGCGGAGAAGTTCATCCCCCCGCCGGCCGGTGGCCGCGCGCACGCACGCTACGGTGCCGAGCACGTAGCCGCGATACGGCGCTATTCGCAGCTTCGCGATCTCGGCTTCACCCCTGCGTCCATAAGGATCCTGCTGCAGGGAGGCCACGGAGTTCCGTTCCCGGTCGCCGACGGTGTCACCCTCACAGTCGCGCCCGAGCTTGTCGCGTCGGGCGTGGCCCCCAATCCGCTCGTGAGCACCCTGGAGGCGCTGCTGAGGCGAATCCTGGGGCAACCCCGCGCGAAGGCGCGGCACCCAGCAGCTTGGAGCGATCCCGGCCCTGCCGTAGCTTGGGTCCACCCCCGCGGCAAGACACGGACGATGAACGAACGAACCGACCGGATGAGCACCGCAGCCTGGCGGCGCGGCAGGGGCGCCCCCACCCCCTGGATGATGCGGCCCGTGCTGCCGCCGCTGCATGAGTACGGGGCCGTCCCGTCGTTCCGGGAGCGGGCGCCGCTCGATCCCAACACCATCCGTGCCCTCTGGCACCAGCACATGTCCGGGAGTCCCGTTCGCATGGACAGGGACGCCGCCCGCATGCGGCTCTGGATGCGAACCAACAGGGACGGTGTCTTGACACAGGACGAGGAAACAGCGCTGCACGACTTCTTCGAGGCCCTGCGCGGAATCGACCTCTTCGCCTTTCGCCAGAGCTGCGGTGCATCGATCTACGAAATCGCCCGCGTGATGCATATCATCGAATGCCGTGCGCACTACGCAGTCGGCTGGATGCGCCAGTACCTCTACGAAGATTGGGATGACGAGTGGCGGGCGGGCTGAAGCTGACGCTGCCCGGCGCCCACCACGCGGCCCTCGCCGATTCCGGCGAAGTGATGGAGGAACTACTGGTGCGGGACTGGGCTTCGCTGATTCTGGGCGGCGGCACGGTTCTCGCCATGCGCTGGAACCACCGGCACAGCACCGACCTCGACTTCGTCGTGGAGGAGGACGAGCCCCTGGATGCCGGATCGCTTCGGGAAGGGCTCGAAGCGCTTCAGCGTCAGGGCAGGATCGATGTCTGGCGATACGCCAGGCGCCGATCAGTAATGTAGACGGCGCGCGGCGTGAGGTTGTCGTTCGTGTTTGAGGGGGTCGACGCAGGCGTCCCCGCCGAGGGCCGCACCGCGATGGGTATCAGGTGCGAGTCACCCGGCAGCATTCTGACGAGAAAACTGTTTGGGAGGGTTCTCGACTCCGGGCAGATGGTGTCCAGGGACTTCTATGACTTCGCCTGGGCCGCGCTGCACCGTCCAGCCCTTTGGGCGCATGTGAGCGGGCGCCTGTTACCGGAGGAGCGCCGCGGGATTGCGCGCGAGTGCCGGTCGATCGCGCGGTCCCGCAAGGGGCGACGCACCGGTCGGCCCGTGCTGAGGCCGAGCGACCCGGAACTGGCCCGGGACCTCTGGGCCACTTGCGCGCGGCTGCTGGAGGTGGTCAACGGCGGGAGCGGCTGAGCGGCACCGGCCATCCACGCATAGCGGCTCTGCCGTCAACGCGTTATCGCCCAAGGCGTGCCGGAGCCGCCCCCGCCAGCGCGAGCGCCCGCATCACGAAGCGCCATTCCAGTGCGGGAGGAGCGTCGGCGTCCGCACCGGACGCGTCCCGTCGGTCGGACATGAATGTGGAAAGGGCATCGTCCAGCGCCACTCCCGGATTGCCCCCAAGGATCTCGAAAGCGGCGATTGGGAGAAGATCGCCGATGTCCGCAGGGGCCTCTGCCGTGTTGCCCATGGTACCTGCCACCGCTTCAAACGCGGCGCGGGCGCCGTCCGAGTCGCCCATGCCCTGGGCTGCGACGCCCAGAAGATACCGGACCAGCCGCTCATCCGGCTCGAAGGGCCGTCCCTGACCGAGCGACTCGGGCCACAGGAGCGCCGCCTCGAGGTAGTCCCGCGCCGCCGCGTGATTGCCCCCGTCGATTTCGTCCATTGCGGCGCCCACATGCGCGAGCTCGTAGAGATGGTGGCTCTCGCGTGCGTTCTCGGAGGGAAGGACGTGGGTGCCGGCAAGAACGTCGATGGCCTCGCGGTAGCCTCCCGCATTGAGCAGCGCGCGGACCTGCAGGAGGGCCAGGTTGAAGTCGTCCGGGAAGATCTCCCGTGCCCGGGCGGACGATTCCAGCGCGGCCGCCCAGCGCCCTTCGTCCAGCAGGTACCGAATCAGCGTGGTCCGCAGGATCCGATTGCCCGGCGCCAACTCGACCGCGCGCGTGAAGTCCAGGCCGGGGTCGCGGCCGTCCACCTCACCGAGGAGGTGGCCGCGCGCGGCGTACGCCGGGCCGTAGTCGGGTTCGGCGCCCAGCAATTCGAACGCCAGGGCTGCTTCGGCCTTGCGGTCCAGCGCCCACAGGTTCAGGCCGAGCAGGTATCGCCAGCCCCAGTGGCTGTCGTGGCGTGCGGCCCAGCGCAGCACCGGAAGGGTCTCCGGACGGAAGGGGAATGCGTATGCCAGGTCGCCCGGCTCGCCGAGCCCGCCCGGATCGTCGGCAAGGAAGGCCCGCCACGCGCGTATCAGGGGCCTCGCCGCGCTGACCCGGGGCTCGTCGCCCACCCCCGCCATCCCGCCACCCCCACCGCCCAGCTGCGGCCAGGGCCGTTCCCACGCGGCCTTCTCGGCCACGTCCAACACGGACACCGCGTCGTCGCCCAGGCCCCAGCCGGCGTAGGCCACCGCCAGTTCCAGGAGGGACTGGTCCGGGTACTCGCTCTGCATCGCTCCGGTCAGCGCCGCCGCGCCCGCGGCGGTCGGGTCCGCCAGGTAGCGCTCCGCGAGCACGAAGTGGTGCAGCGGATCGATCTCCAACAGGGCGTCATGCGCCTCCCGGACCGCGGCCGCGCCGCCCGCGAGCCGGCCGAGCGCCGCAATCAACTGCCAGGCGGGTACGCTGTTGCGGTCGAAGTCGAGCGCGAGGCGGGCATACCGCTCCGCCTCCTCCCACTCCCCCGCCCCGGTCATGATCTCGGCCAGGCGCACGTAGGACGCGGTCCGGAACGCCACCGTGCGGGCCGCCCACCCGAAGGCCTCGCGGGCGTCCACGTCACGCCCAAGCGCCCGGTACAGGTTCCCGGCCATGAAGTTCGCCGCCGCGTCGTACGTGTCGAGCTGCAGCGCGCGCCGGGCGTGCTCCAGCCCGTCCTCGTAGCGCGCCGACCTCAGGTCCAGGTCGGCCAATCCGAGCAGCGCGCCCCGGTTCCACGGCTCGAGGGCCGCCGCGGCGTCGAACAGCTCGCGCGCCTGCCGGTAGCGGCGCCCCTTGGCCAGTTCCCGCGCCTGGAACACGAGCCGGTCCGCCTCCGGCGTACTCTCCCAGGCCACAGGGTCCATCTCGAACGGGCGGTCCAGCGTGCGGACCGCCGGGTCCGACGAGTAGTCGAGATCCAGCGCGGGCAGCACCACCCGGAAGGCACGCTCAGCGTCGATGGCGAACCTCGCCCGGTGCGGCTGGAGCGCGGCAAGATCCACCGGCTCGGCCGCCACCAGTTCGTCGCCCGACCACACCCGCAACGTGTCCGCCACGTCGCCAAAGGCCTGCACGGTCACGGCCACGCTCGCGCCGCCGTCCTCCCGCTCGACGTGCATCGCACCCTCGCGCGACGCGTCGGTGAGCCCGCCCGTTCCTTCCAGCGGGAACCACGTCTCGGTCCAGCTGCTCGCCGAAATGGGATCGAAGGCTGCCTGCGTCACCGGGTTCACATGGTCGCCCGGCTGGTACTGGACGAAGAGCCGGCCCGCCTGGAACTCCACGTACTGGCCGTCGGTGTCGGTCAGCAGCTCCTCCCACACCCCGCCCTCACGGGAAAGCGACCAGAGCCACATCTTCTGGCCCGGCATGTCCTCGTAGCGGGCCCAGTGGCCCCAGCCGTAGCCATCGTCGTGGTAGTAGCCGCCGAAGAAGTCGTTCAGCTCGCCCACGACGTGGTACGACTTGTGGCCGCCGAAGTCGTTGTTGCGGTACATCGGCAGGAAGCGTCCCGCCTCGTCGAGGGGCCAGGGACGCTCACGACCCGAGTGCTCCAGGTAGGAGTCCCCGGGCACGAACAATTCCAGATCCTGCTGCGCGAAGGCCGCCGCGGTCATCCAGTTGTAGTAGGGCTGCTCCAGCGGCGTGGGGTTGTACCACAGCGCGCGAGTCTCGAAGTACGCGCGGTCGGGGGGAAGGCGAATCTCGACCCGCCATTGCGTGCGCGAGGGCAGGTCCATGGCGCCGACGAACGTGCTCACGCTCCGGTCCGCGTTTTCGCGCACCGTGTAGTCGACGGGGGTGGCGGTGGCCGGCGTGTGGCCGATGACGCCGAAATTGAACTCGACCCCGCCCGAGGTCCACGGTCCGCGCAGCGCGATGTCGCGGAATTTCATGACCTCGTTGCGGTAGATGAACTCGTGCCCCGTCTCCTTCACCACCGCGCCCCACACCTTGCCGCCCGCCTCGGGGAGGACGAACACCTCGATCAGGTCGTTCTCCATCCTCACCACCCTCCACTCCCGCGGCTCGGAGGCCGGCGAGTAGCCGCGAAAGGCGTGGTAGGGATACAGCCGCGGATCGCTGGCCAGGATCGGGATGGGATCGGGGTCGGAGAAGGGATAGGTGTCGAGGACCCGGACTTCTTCCGAGATGCGGGCCTGGACGGATGCCTGCCGGGCCTGGGCGGATGCCTGCCGGGCCTGGGCGGCCGGTACGACACCCGCGAGCGCGACGGCCGACAGAACCGAACCGCAGGCACCGGCGGAAAGTGCCCGGATCGCGAAAAATTGTCGAATCATACTCATATCGTACTCATATCGTACTCATCTCATCCCGGGGGCGGCTGGATCTGGTAGTCCGGCGGCGGATCCAGTCCCAGAAGGTGTTCCACGAAGTAGTCCCAGCGCCGCCGGATCACGTAGGGCTCGGAGAGGCCGTGGGCCCGGTCCGGCAGGATCAGGAAGTCGAAGGTCTTGTTGGCGGCGATCAGGGCGTTGGCCACCTGGTAGGTCATCGCGGGATGCACGTTGTCGTCCATGTCGCCCGTCATCAGGAAGAGCTTGCCCTTGAGGTTGCCCGCGAGCGAGGCGTTCACCTGGTTGGCGTAGTTGTCGGTGCCGGCGACGGTGTCGCGCACCAGCAGGCCCTGGTACTTCTCGGCGTAAGCGGCGTGGTAGCTGCGGTTGTCGTGATTGCCGGCGGTGGACACGGCGACCTTGTAGAAGTCCGGGTAGCGGAGGATCGCGTCGGTCGAGGCGAACCCGCCGCCGGAGTGCCCGTAGATCCCGACCCGCTCCAGGTCGATCCAGGGATGGCGGGCGCCCAGCTGCTTGACGCCGGCGATGTGATCGGGGATCCCGTTGTCGCCCATGTTGCCCCAGTAGTTGTCCTGGATGGCCTTGGAGCGGTAGGGGGTGCCCAGGTGGTCCATCTGCACCACGATGAACCCGAGTTCGGCCAGCGCGTCCTGGTCGCCGCGGAGTGCCGAGCCCAGCAGGCCGCCGGTGAAGTTCCACCGTCCCACGCTGCCGATGAAGGGACCGGGGTAGATGTACTCCACGACCGGGTAGACCTTGTCGGGGTCGAAGTCGGACGGCTTGTATATGAGGCCGTACATGCTCGTCACGCCGTCGCGGGCCTTGTATTCGAAGACTTCGGGCGCGGACCAACCCACCTCCTCGAGGCGCGACACGTCCGCGGTCTCCAGTTCGAGGACGACGCGGCCGTTGCGATCCCGCACGACGCTGACCGGAGGGACGTCGGGCCGCGAGTACGAGTCCACGAAGTAGCTGCCGTCGGGGCTGGCGCGCAGGGTGTGGTCCGCGTCCCCGCCGCCGAGATGGGTGAGGCCCGAGCCGTCCAGGTTGACCGTGTACAGGTCGGCCATCGTGGGGATGCGCCCCGGCTCCCGTCCCCGCGCGGTGAAGACGATGCGACCGGTGGCCTCGTCGAGGTCGAGAATATCGCCGAAGGTCCACGCGCCCTCCGTGATGCGGTTCCGGAGTTCGCCGTTGCCGTCGAAGCGGTACAGGTGCCCCCAGCCGTCGCGCTCCGAGAACCAGATCACGTCGTCGCCGCCGTTGATGACGTCCCAGTTGGGGTAGCCGCCGATCAGGTCGAGGTTGAGTTCGACGTGCGTGGCGCGGGTCTCCTCGATGATCGTGCGGGCCGCGCCTGTCTCCAGGTCGGCCTCGTACAGCGTGACGCTCTTGCCGCCCCGCGACCCCCGCACGTAGTACAGGCGCTCTCCGCCCTCCTTCCACTTCACCGTGACCCAGGTGGAGTCGCGCATGCCCGTGGCGGTGAAGGTCATGTAAGGCTGCGGGTCGGTCTGGAGCTTGAGGTTGCCGCCGCCCTCAACGTCGATCACGTGGATGTCGAAGGCTCCGATGATCGAGTCGCCGGGAAGGCCGTAGGGGTAGGTGTACAGCTTGGGCCGCTGGGAGGTGTGGGAGATGATCGGCATCCGCTCCACGTCGCGCTCGTCCATGCGCTGGACCGCGATCCGCCGGGAGTCGGGGGACCACTGCAGGACGGGACGCGCGGGAATCGACGCGATGATCTGCGAGGGGCGCGGGGCCGTCGTGCCGTAGGACCAGAACTCCTCGCCGTCGGTGGTCAGCTGCGTCGAGTCGCCCCCCTCGGCGGGACGGATCCACAGGTTGTGCTCGTGTACGAAGGCTTCCGTGCGTCCGTCGGGCGAGCGCACGAACGGCACGCGGCTGACCAGGGTGTCGCCGGTCACGCAGTCGTAGGCGCGGATGTCGCAGGTGAAGCCGCGCTTGTTGGCGTTGAAGCGGATGGTGCCCTCGTCCGGAGCCGGTCCATCGCCCTCGCCGAACTCGAAGATGCGAAACGGCAGCTTGCTCCCGTCGAAGGCGGTGTCGGCGGCGAGCGACATGGCTGCCGCCAACCGGTCATGGTCGAAGAGAAGCGTCCGCGAGCGCTGATCCGGATCGGCCAGCACGAATTCGGCCCCCGATGTGGTCTGGTTGCGGTACCAGAAGCGGTTTCCGCCCGCCATCCATGTAGGCGAGACGGGGCCGCCGCTGATGAGCGGATCGACGTTCCACGCCAGCAGGCGCTCGGCGCGGTGGTAGCGGGTCACGTCCATCTGCTGCGCGGACGCGAGGTTCGCTGTCGCGCACAGGCCAAGTGCGGCCGCGAGGACGAGTGAGAGGCGGGGGATCCGGTGTCTGGACCTCATGTCGGGGCTCCCGAAGGCAGTCAGGGACTCTCGATGCGTTCCCGGGGCCCGTGATCCCATCCAGCGACCTTAATGGCTTGATCGACGCGCCCCGTGTCTACATGCATGTATTCTTCCCGCGTGCCGGGATCGTCAAGCAGGAAGGGGGCAAAGAGCACATGCATGCACATGCGGAGTGGACCGTGCTGGCCACCGTCGCCCTCGCGCTCAGCGGGCCTCCGGCCGATGCCTAGGACTCCGGACGGCTCACCGGCGGCTTCGCCGGACGGACGCAATCGGAAATGCTCTGGAGCCCGCCGGTCGAGACCTCGCTGCGCTCCGGCTTTCTGGCCGGCGCGTTCGTCGATGTCCCCACGCCGGTCTCCTGGTTGCGGATGAGGGCGGACGGTGGACTGGCCCAGCGCGGAGGGTTCGTGTCCACCGACACCCGCGGCAACCCGGTCGACGGGGAGGTGCGGGGCGACTACCTCAGCATGCACATCGAGGCCAAGGCGAGTGTGTCGCTCGGGCCCGCACACGTCTTCACGGTGGCGGGACCCGTCATCGACTACCTGTTGCGCAACCGCGAGGACCCGGTCCTGGCCCAGGTGCTCATCGAGGAGCGCGGAACGGTCCTGGGCGTCGCGGCGGGAGCGGGGCTCGGCCTTCGCGTGATGCGCGCATGGGTGATCGAAGCGGAAACGCGCTGGGTGCGAGGGTTGACCGAAGCGTACTCGGGATCGGGCCTGCAGGTGCGGAACCGGTCGCGGGAGTGGGTGCTGCGCCTCTCGCGGGTGGCGAGCGACTCCGGGTGACGCGCTGGCCCCGGGCGACGCGCTGGCCCGGGCTGACGCGTTCGCCCCAAGGAGCACCGGACCCGGATCCTCCCCATTGACATGCAACCTTTTAGTTGCATATTGAATCCATGCCCGACGTATTCGCAGCCGTTTCCGACCCGACCCGCCGCCTCATCCTCGGCCGCCTTCGCGAAGAGGGCGAGAGTTCGCTGAAGACGCTCGCCCGCTGCCTCCCCATGAGTCGGCAGGCCGTCACCAAGCATCTGGACATTCTCGTCGCCGCGGGCCTCGTCACGAAGCGTGCGCAAGGCCGCAAGCGGCTGCATGCGCTGCGCCCCGAGCCCCTGAGGGAGGTCGAGGACTGGCTGGCCCCGTACGCCGCCGCCTGGGACGAGCGCCTGGAACGTCTGCGATTCCACCTGCACGGAGAGGATTGAGAGATGAGCGAGCGCACGGTCGAGAAGGTGCTGGAACTCGACGTTCCGGTGGAGCGCGTGTGGCGAGCGATCACCGATCCGGCCGAATTGGCGCGCTGGTTCGGCGACGAGGCGGAAGTGGACCTGCGGCCCGGAGGCGACGCTACCATGACATGGGAAAACCACGGCCGCTATGCGATGCGCATCGAAGAAGTCGATCCGCCGCGACGGCTGGTCTGGAGCTGGGTACACGAGCCGGATGTCGCCTTCGAGGAGGCGCCAGCGACGCGGGTCCAGTGGACGCTGACACCCCGCGATGGCGGCGGCACGACGCTGCACCTGCTCGAGACCGGTTTCAGGACCGATCTGCACCGCGGACAGAACGACGAAGGGTGGGACGCGGAGTTGGGCGAGCTGGTCCAGATGCTGAGAGCCTAGCTGCCGGTATACCGGAAACGCCGCGGGGTGCTTCGGGCGCCAGAAAGTTTCAGCTGAAACGCTACAAGGTACGCGGGCGCGAAAGCACGCGGGCACGCGGGCGCGAAAAAGTTTCAGCTGAAACGCCCGCGCCCTCCTCCGCGGGGTTTTCCTCCACCGGTCGCCAGCCTTAACTTCTGCAACGCCTGGTCACCAAGTCGCTACGGTCACTACGGCCCCTCGCCAGTCGGCGGTCGGGCCCCACACAAAGAGGCAGCATGAAGATGGCACGCACCGGTTCCCTGCTCGTCGTTTCGGCCGCACTGCTCGCGGCCTCGTCCCCCGCCTGCGCCCAGTCCGACATCCACCGGACCGCGCTCCACGACTATCGAGTGGTCACCGTTGCCGACGGATTCGTGGTGCCCTGGTCGATCGCGTTCCTGCCCGACGGCGACATGCTCGTCACGGAACGGGACGGCCGGCTGCGCATCGTCCGCGACGGCATACTCCTTCCGGACCCGGTGCCGGGCATCCCCGAAGTGGTGGCGCGCGGGCAGGGCGGGCTGCTCGAAGTCCTCCCCCACCCGGACTTCGCGACCAACCGGCTGATCTACATCAGCTACTCGAAGGCCACCGGCAACTCCCCCGGCGGGACGACGATGGTGATCCGCGGCACCTTCGAGAACGACCGCTTCACCATGACCGACGAGATCTTCGAGGCGGTCTCCGAGGGCAACGGCCACTACGGGTGCAAGCTCGCCTTCGACGATGAGGGCTACCTCTTCCTCTCCGTCGGCGACCGGCAGGCTCGCCCGGCAGGCGACCTCGCCGCCCACCCGGCCCAGGACATCTCCAACCACCACGGAGTGATCGTGCGGCTGCACGACGACGGCAGCGTTCCCGACGACAACCCGTTCGTTGGCCAGGTGGGCGCCCGTCCCGAGATCTTTAGCTACGGCCACCGCAACCCGCAGGGCCTGGCGATTCAGCCCGGCACTGGTGCCGTCTGGTCCACCGAACACGGCCCCCAGGGCGGCGACGAGGTGAACGTCTCGACCCCTGGCGCGAACTACGGCTGGCCGGTGATCGGCTACGGCGTGAACTATCGGTCCGGGAGCGCCATCCACGAAGCGACGCACATGGAGGGAATGGAGCAGCCCCTGCACATCTGGGTACCGTCGATCGGGGCCTCCGGTCTCGCCTTCTACACCGGCGACAAGTTCCCGGAATGGCAGGGCAACCTGCTCGCCGGCGGCCTCGCGGGCCAGCGCATCGACCGGCTCACCATCGAGGACGGGCGGGTCGTCGCGAGCGAGACGATTCTCCAGGGGATGGGCCGGGTACGCGACGTGCGCCAGGGACCGGACGGGTTCATCTACGTCGCCCTCGAGGCGCGCGGCGACGGCGAGACGCCGATCGTGAGGCTGGAGCCGGTGGGGTAGGAGCAATCACGTCGGTCGGTACTGAGCGATGATCGACTACACAAAGTTCCGGCTGTCATTCATCGTGACGACACGGCCAATGACTACAGTGTCGAGAAGGCGGAACGGTGCCTGAGAGTACTCCCCGGCTTCATCCAAGGTGCGATTGAACTGCACCAGACGATGACCAGCCGGAGCTGGACCCTCACATCCTCCCGAACCGCACCCCCTTCGTCCGGCCGTTCGACACGGTAAACCCGGTCACGGCGCCACCTCCCGAGCGCTCGAACGCGATGGTGTTCAGGAAGATGAGTTCCGTCGAGAACTCGTCTCCGTCCGTGTGCTGCATCGCCAGCGGTTCCGCCATCTCGATGTGGCGCAGGACCAGGCCGCCGTCCTCGACCGCGACTTCGTAGAAGGTCTCCAGCTCGTCGGAGTAGTAGCGGCCGACATACGCGGCGAGGGCTTCCTCGGCCAGCCCGGCCCGATCGACCCGCCGCATCGAGATCTCGAGTCCGGACTGGACCAGCGTTCCCGTGCTTGCACTGCCGTCGTCATCGAAGTCGAAGGTGAACTCGGCGCTCACGGACGCGATCTCGAGCGTCGAATCCGATGTCGGGCGCGCCGCCGTCCGGCCCTGTCCCTGGACGTCGACGAAGACATCGCCGTCCTCCACGGCAACCGTCATGGCCAGCGAGATGCCCTGGGTCTCGAGCACCCAGTCCCCTGCAATCGCCAGCTTGCGCGCGTCCGACATGCCCGCATCCTCGTCCAGTTCGTCCGCCTCGCCTTCCCCGTCAGCCTCCGCCTCTTCCTCCCCCTCGGCCTCGTCGAAGTGTTCCGCGAAGAACATCTCCCCGATCTCCCCGCCGACCGATAGGTCGAAGGCCGCGTTGTTGCTCATGAGGATCACGCCGCTCTCCAGTTCCGGGTAGTAGCCCAGATAGGCGCGGTGCGAGACATCGCCGCCCGTGTGCGTGTACAGCGTCCGGCCGCCCTGTTCGCCCAGGCCTAGCCCCAGCCCGTAGCCGGTTGAGTCGCCAGACTCCAGGACCGCCGTAGTCGCGATGGCTTCGATGGCCTCCGGCCCGCCCACGGTGGCGTCCCGGTAGTTGAGCATCCAGCGCGTCAGGTCGTCGACCGTCGTGTACACGCCTCCGGCACCCGCCGACGCCGCGAGATCCCGCGTCGTCCGGTAGCCGCCGCCCGCCTCCGCGATGTAGCCCTGGGCGCTGCCGGGAATGAGTTCGCCCTGCACCATCTTGACCCGCGTGTCCATCATGCCCAGCGGCTCGAAGACGTTGTCTCGCATGTAGTCGGCAAACGACTGCCCGCTCGCGCGCTCGATCGCGAGCGACACGAGGATGTAGCCCGTGTTGTTGTAGTTCCACTCGGTGTTCGGCGGCGCCTGCAGTTCGGGCTGCCGCTGCACGATGGCGATCGCGCGCTCGCGGGAGAACGCGTCCTCGCCCTGGTGGCCCCCGATCGGCAGCAGGTTGTAGATCTCCCGATAGCCGCCGGTGTGGTTGAGCAGGTTGCGGATCGTGATCGGGGTGCCGAAGTCACGAAGCTCGGGGATGTGGGTCCGGATGTCGTCGTCGAGCGACATCTTGCCCTGCGCCTGGAGCGTGAGCACGCCCATCGCGGTGAACTGCTTGGTAACCGACCCGATGTTGGAGATGGTCCCGCGGGCCCAAGGCACCCAGTGCGACAGGTTCGCCATTCCGTAGGTGCGCACCAGGGCCAACTCGCCGCCGTCGACCACGCCGACCACCGCGCCGGGACGGCCGTCGCCGTCGTAGACCGCCATCATCTGGTCGAGTCTCGCGGCCGGATCCGTGGCGATGGGCTCCGAGCGGAGCACGTTGAATGTGAACTCGCCGGCTTCGTCGTCGTTGGCGCTGATCGCGACTTCGTAGGTGCCCGCCGCTTCGGTCTCGAACCGGACGGTCTCGATTCCGCTTGTGCGGCCGTCCACCTCGGTCACCGTTTCGCCGTCGGGATCCGTGACGGTGACCGTGAAGTCGTTGGAGATCTGGTCCACCTCGGCCAGGAAGAACGTGCCCGCTTCCAGTTCGAAGGTGTGGGTCTGTCCGTCCGACTGCATCGGGGGCATGTCCGGGGCCGCGCAGGCCGCCGCGAGCGCACCGAGCGCGGTGAGCAGGATCGGAGTCGCATGGGTTGCCGTGCCTCTCATCTTCATCATCCCTTCCCGATTGTTGTGAACGGGCCGGCCGGTCGTCGTGACCGGGCGACAGCGCGGAATCAGCCGCTCTCTCTCCACCGAACCACCTCGATCGCGTCCGCCCCTCCGCACTGCCCCGCCAGCGTGATCGCGCCCTCGACGACCACCTCGTCGCCGGGACTCAGCCCCTCCACATCGCCGCTGAGGGCGTACATGTACTGGTCGTTGTCGCGCAGAGTGACGCACTCCAGCCCCTCGTCCGTGATACGGCCGGTGCGCTGCACCATTCCGTTCTCGTCGGTCACGTGGAACGGGTCCGAGATGCCGATCGGGCTGAACACGCCGTTGAAGACGATGAAGACCAGCGGACGCTCCCAGTTGGCGTAGCCCGGAACCTTGACCGTCGCCGACACCTCGCCCCAGATGTCCTGCGTGCCTTCGGCGAGCGCCTCGAAGCCCGCACGCATCGCGCCGACCCCGACGTGAATCCTGGCCTGCGGCGGCAGGTTCTCGGTGTAGATCTCGACGACCGTGCCGGGTGGGCCGATGCGGGGCTCGACGGACTGGATGTGCCGGAGCGAGTCGATGGTCGCGTAGACGCGCTCGCGCTGGGCAGCGGCATCGGGGGCGGTGACGGCGGCGAGGAGCGGCAACATCGCCAGGGCGAGCAGGCCGCGGCGGCTCGGGCGGATGCGGCGGGCGGGGCGGCGGGAATGGCGGGCGATCATCGGGGCACCTCCAACTGCGCAGGCTTGGTCCGGGCGCGACAGCGCACCCTTGTCAACTTGTGGCGGCGGGGCGCCGTGGGCTAGTGTGAGTCTTGTCCAACGGCAAGTGAGCCCGAACGCGGGGCCGGTTTCCAGCGGGAAGTGAGCCTGAAGGCCGGGGCGAAGAGATCATTGGAGGATGATCGTGACACTTCGCACCGAACGACTTCGCACCCTCGAACAGGTCCGGGCCTTCCTGGACGGCAATGAACCGGCGGACTTCGAGCTCGCCGACCGCACCTCGGCCTACGCCTTCGTGCGCCGCACGCTGGTCCGCTTCGAGTACCACGGCCTCGGGCGACCGGACAAGGGACTGGTGAAGCGGTTCATCGAGAAGGTGACGGGCTTCTCCCGCGCCCAGGTCACCCGCCTCGTCCGACAGCACCGCCGGACCGGGAGCATCCGCGATCACCGCCGCAAGCCCCCGGCCAACGCCTTCCAGCGCCGCTACACGCCCCACGACGCCGCGCTGCTCGCCGAGGTCGACGAAGCCTTCGGCCAGCCCTCCGGACCCGCCACCAAGGTGGTCCTGCAACGCATGCACGAGGTCTACGGCGACGAACGCTTCGCGCGCCTCGCCTCGATCTCCAACGGCCACATCTACAACCTCCGCAAGACCCGTGCGTACCGGACCGGCCGCCTCACCTTCCGCAAGACCCGGCCCACCCCGGTCCCCATCGGGGTCCGCCGCAAGCCGCGGCCGGACGGCAGGCCCGGCCATCTCCGCGTCGACACCGTCCACCTCGGCGACCGCGAGAGGCGCAAGGGCATCTACCTCATCAACGTGGTCGACGAAGTCACGCAGTTCCAACACCTTGGAGCCGTGCCGCGCATCACCCACCACTTCCTCGTCCCGCGCCTCGAAGCCCTGCTGTCCGCCTTCCCCTTCGCCATCCACGCCTTCCACGCCGACAACGGCAGCGAATACGTCAACGGCCGCGTGGCCGCGCTGCTCAACCAGCTCCACATCGGCGTCTTCACCAAGTCCCGGCCCCGCCACCCCAACGACAACGCGCTGGTCGAGACCAAGAACGGCAGCGTCGTCCGCAAGTGGCTCGGCCACGTCCACGTCCCCCACGCCCTCGTCCCCCGGGTCAACGCCTTCCTCCACGACCACCTCTGCCCGTTCCTCAACTTCCACCGGCCCTGCCTCTTCCCCACCGAAGTCACCAGCCCCAGCGGCCGAGTCAGGCGGCGCTACCGGCAACAGGACGTGACCACGCCCCACGAGCGCTTCAAGGCCCTGCCCGGCGCCGAAGCCTTCCTCCGGCCCGGCGTCACCCTCGGCGCCCTCGACCAACTCGCCGCCGCAACCACCGACCTCGCCGCCGCCCAAGCCGTCCGCCGCGCCCGCGACGAACTCTTCCGCACCATCGGCCAAGCCGGCAACTCCGCCGCGTGATCCGACTCGCGCCGACCGCTGGCTCGCCGGAGACCCTCCTGCTTCCCGGCCATCCTCCGGCTCGCCGGTTGCCTCTCTCCAACGTTCAGGGAGATAATCAAACCCCATCAACTGCCACCTGCTCCGGGCTCCGGCCTCACCTCTCGCGCCTCCCCCGGTTCAGGCTCATCTCCGTATTGGAAAAGACTGTGTGCGCGCAGAGGCAGGTGTCGGCCGAACAATGGAGAGGTGTGTCGTGAACAAGAGAGCGGCGTTGGTCAACCGGAGAGAAGCCCTGACGCTGATGGCGATGGGGGCGGGCGCGGCCGCGTGTGCGCCCGAGGGCGCGAGCGACGGCGGTTCGGGGTCCGGTGCGGGCTCGGGCGTGGCACCCGGGGCGGGCGCTGGAGGCGCGGGTGACGCGGCGGCCGGGATCTGGGTCAAGGATCCGTCCCGGTTCGTCCAGCACGGCACCAACCTGGAGACGCGTCTGGAGGACCTCGACGGCTTCCTCACCCCGAACGACCTCTTCTTCGTGCGCAATCACGCGCCGACGCCGGTGATCGACGCGGCTTCGTATGTGTTGACGGTGGGCGGGCCGGGTGCGGAGTCGGAGGTTCGGTTGACTCTTGACGACCTGCGCGCGCTGCCCAGCCAGACGCTGATCGCGTACATCGAGTGCGCGGGGAACTGGCGCGGCTTCTTCCAGTCGGTCACGGGACGCACCGCGGCGGGCAGCCAGTGGGGGACGGGGGCGATCGGGTGCGCCGAGTGGACCGGGCCGAGCCTCGCCGACGTGCTGGCGGCCGCGGGTGTGCGCGACGACGCGCTCGAGGTGAACGTGATCGGGCTCGACGACGGCGCGTGGGAGCGCCCGATGCCGCTCGCGAAGGCGCTCGACCCGGCCACGATCCTGGCGCTCACCATGAATGGCGAGCCGCTGCCGCCCGATCACGGCTTTCCCGTGCGCGCGGTGGTACCCGGGTGGGTGGGGTCGTCCAGCGTGAAGTGGGTGGGGCGCGTCGAGGTGGCGACCGAGAAGGTGTGGGTGCGCGCGAACACGTCGTCGTACGTGCTGGTGGGGGAGGAGTGGCCCGCGGACCGGTACGCGCCGGCCGATGGCGCCCCGATCACGACCGGCAGCGTGAAGAGCGCGTTGGCGTTGCCGCGGCCGGCCCGAATCGGCGCCGGGACGCATCGGTTGAGAGGGTTCGCCTACTCGCCGCGAGGACCGGTGGCGGGCATCGAGTGGAGCGCGAACGACGGACCGTGGGCACCGGCGCGTCTGATCGGGGCGTCCGCCGACCATCCCTACGCCTGGAGCCGCTTCGAGTTCGAGTGGGAGGCCGCGGCCGGGGAACACGTGCTGCGAACCCGGGCCACCGACGCCTCTGGAGACACCCAGCCGCTGGAAGGCGTTTACAACGAGAAGGGCTACCTGCTGAACGTGGCGCTGCCGCACCCGGTGGAGGTGGGGTGAATGCCGCCAGGAGCCTCCGGCGTGGTCTGCTGATCGCCGCGACCGCCTGGCTCGTAGGCTGCTCTTCCGACGCCGAAGTCCCCGAGACCGCCACCGTCGACGGCGAGTGGGCCTACACGGTGCGCTGCAGCTACTGCCACGATGTCCCGAACGGGATCGGGGCCGCAGTTACGCCCAGCGTCCTGGCCGCGTACGCCACGGTGGGACAGCTCGACCGCTACCTGCGTGTGGCCATGCCGCACGAGGCGCCCGGCAGCCTGCCGGACAACGAGTACGACGCGATTCTCCGGTACCTGATCGAGAGCCGCGAGATGGTGCCTGGAGGCAGCGATGCGTGGCCGCCGCCGGATTCGACGCGGCTGCGCCCGTTGGCAGGACCGGGCGATGGATAGACTTCCAGGCTTCATCGTGCTGGCACTGTTCGGCGTAATCCTGCAACCGCCCATCACCGAGGTCGGGATCAGCGGGGGGCCGTACTGGCCGGAGATCGACGACCGTGAGACGTTTCGCCGAATGGCTATCGGACTCACCGCACACACTGCCTTCAACGAGTACTTCGGGGTGCAGTTCGGCGGTGGGTACAAGCAGGGCGGTGTCGAGAGGTGCGTGGCTCGCCCGAAGGACGAAACCTACCTCCCCGCACTACGGCAGGCACCGACCGGGGCCACCCCACCGTGCGTCCTGCCGGACATGCTGGAGACCCACGAAGCCGAAACCGTGCACCGCCTGTACGACTACATCGATTTTTCCATGCTCGGGCAGGCACGGATCCCGGTAGTTGCCCAGCTTGATGTCCGCTTCGTCTTCGGCCCCACGTGGGGCATTCCGGTCAAATGCCGAAGGAAAAGCGTCTCGCATGGGGGGGTGCAGGATTGCTCGACGGCGAACCTCGGCACCGATTGGCGACTCGTCATCGGGGCCGGGGCGGGGCTCCAGGTCTCGCCCCGCCTCGACCTGTCTCTCGACTATCGGTATGGCGCCGACGTGAGAGACCTGATCGGCTACGGGCTGGATCCCTGGTTGGGGATCGCGTCGTCGCTCATCGCCGGGCTGCACTACCGTTGGTCTTGCCCAGGACCGAGACCCCGGTCGCGCGCACGCGCCGCACCAGTTCCGTGTCTTTCTCGACGACGAGGTCCCTGGCGACGCGGCTACCGCCCGAGGTCGGGTGCCCGGCGTAGCCGCTGAGCAGATCCTTGGCAAGAAATGGCACACCCGCAAAGATGGCGTTGAGGTCCACCCCGGCCGCGTGTTGGCCGACAGCGCGTTGGCGGGCCTCCGCGTCCATGCGGTAGACGACTGCGTTGACCCGGGGATTGACCTGCTCCAGGCGCCGCACGGCGACCTCGATCAACTCGAGCGGCGTGACTTCGCCGGTGCGCACCAGCCCGGCGAGCCTCGTGGCATCGCAGCGAACGTATTCGTCGTGGGTCATTCCCTGGCAGCTCCGCGTTGCTTCTTTCCGACTCCCGCCTACTACATTGGTGAAACGATGGCGAAGTTCGGAAGATGCCACAGGAGTCACCCGGAGGACGATCGATGACACGGCTCGGCATGTTCGCTAACGCCGAGGTCCCAGCCGAAGCTTTGCCCCGCGCGGAACACGTCGACTGGCAGCCGCTGCACCCCCACTTCGCCCGGCGCCTGCAGACCGGCGTCCTCCTCCGTGTCCTCGTGTTCGCGGGAATCGGGGCGGGCGTGCACTACGGCGTCGCGACAGGGGGCTTGGCCATGCTGATCAGGGCCGCGCCCCTGCTGCCGACTGTCGCGTGGGCGGTGTTCGGGACGATTTCCCTGTGGGCGCTGATATGGCCGATGATCGCGGTGCCCTACCGCGGCTACGCCGTTCGTGGCCGGGACATCCTGTACCGGTCGGGCGTGCTCTGGCGTTCGGTGCGGGCCGTGCCCTTCAACCGCGTCCAGCACACCAAGACCGACAGCACACCCCTGGACCGGAGGTTCGGTCTGGCGAACCTGTCCGTCTTCCCCGCGGGCGGCGGCGCCCACAAGATCCGCGGGCTCGGCGCAGAGACGGCTGAACAGCTGTGGGTCTTTGTCTCGGCGCGAATCGAAGCCGAGACCGCCGGGGCGATGGAGTCCGGTGTCGGCGAGCCGGCCTGATTTCGGCGTCTGGCGGCGAACCTCGCCGTTCGCGGTCGTCTTCTTCCTCGGCGCCACGATCAAGGCGGTCGCCGGGAGCTATATCCAGCTGGTGGCCTCCTTCGGTGCCATCGCGTACCTCACCCGCTTCGATTTCCTGTCGCGGGGCTCCTTGCCGTGGGCGATCCTGCTCGTCGTCCTGGCCATCGGCGCCGCTGCCCTGCTCCGGTACTGGTTCTTCAGGTTCAAGCTCGAAGAAGACCGAATCCTCATCCGCCAGGGCTTCGTGAAACGGACCGCGCTCGACCTGCCGTTCGACCGGGTGCAGGGCATCAACGTCGAGCGTTCACTGGTCGACCGGATCCTGGGCCTGGTGACCGTTCGGCTCGACACCGCGGGCACCGCCACGGCCGAGGGGCGGCTCCCCGCCGTGAACACCGAACTGGCCGACTGGTTGCGGACCCGGGTCGACCGCGGGCGGCGCAGGAAACGCGCTGGCGACGACGAGGAAGGCCGGGGGCTCCCCGTGGGCGAGGAGGACGCCGGCGCCGAGGGCCTTGCCGGATTGTGGGGGGACGCATCGGCTCCAGCCACCGGCGAGGTCCTTGTCAGGCTCGCCAACAGTGACATGCTGCGAATCGGGCTCGCCGACCGCAAAGCCTTGGTGCTCGCGGGTGCCCTCGCCGCCCTGGCACAGGCGGCCGAGCCCTTTGAGGAGGCGATCCTCGGCGTACTCGAAGGGTTGCAGACCGCCGTCGCCGACCTCGGCACCTTCAGCCAGGCGACGGCCATCATCCTCGTAGTGCTCGCCGGCCTGATCCTCCTGCTTCTCGCGGTCGTCATCGGCGCGTTCCTGCGCCACCACGACTTCACGCTGTGGCGCCAGGGCACCGCGTTTCGCTCGCGCAGCGGGCTCCTCACGCAAAAGGAGGTCGTCGTCGAGTCCGCCAAGATCCAGCAGCTCACGCTTTCGCAGAACCTCGTCCTGCGCTGGTTTGGACGGTATCGGCTCGAAGCGCTTCCGGCCGGTGCGATACCGGTGCCGGGTGGCGACAACACCGGGAACCTCGAGATCGCGGAGAACCTCGCCGTACCGCTCCTCGATGGTGCGGTCGCCGAGCAGACGCGCCGCCAGGTTTTCGGGCCGGAGGCGCCGGGACTCACGCTGCTTCCGGCCAGCCCGAACTTCAAGCGCGTGTCACCCTACTACATCCGGGCGGTCGTGCTTCGGTCCATTGCCGTTCCGGTCCTGGGCGGTGCGGTGTTCACTCTTGCACAATGGGGACCGGCTGCGATCGCGAGCGCGCCCTTCGCCGCCTGGTGCCTCCTGTGGCTGGTCTTGTCGGGACTGATCGGCCTGCAGAGCTGGCGCAGGCGGGGCTATCTCCACGGCGACGAGGGGTTGGCAAGCCGGAAAGGGCTGGTCGGCAGCAGGGTCGACGCCTTCCTCTTCCGCAAGGTTCAGGGAGTAACGGTGAAGCGGTCTCCGCTGCAACGCCGCAAAAGACTGGCGACGCTGGAGGTGCATCTCTCGTCGGGCGTCGTCACGGTTCCCTACATCGCGCGGGACACCGCCGCAGGGCTGCGCGACTACATCCTCTACAGGGTGGAGTCGAGTCACCTGCCGTGGCACTGAAGGCGGAGCGGATGAAGCCGCGGCGCACCGGCCGGGTGCGACCGAGGGGCTACGACATCACCGTCGACCTCGGGCTCTTCGCGACCGCATTGATATGGGGACTCAACTTCCCTGTCGTGAAGGCGGCGCTGCGCGAGATCGGCCCGCTCGCCTTTAACGCCCTCCGATTCCCGTGCGCCGCCCTGGCTGTCTGGCTATTGCTGCGCATGCAGGGGCGCCGGCTCATGCCGGCCCGCAAGGATTGGCTTCCAGTCCTCGCGCTGGCCGTCTTCGGCCACGTCACCTTCCAGATCGGCTTCATCTATGGACTGGCCTGGACGCTGACCGGCAACGCGGCCCTGCTCCTCTCCACGAGTCCGGTCTGGGTCCTGCTCCTGGGGCTGGCCGTGGGAAGGGAGAGGTTCAACCCGCGCATCCTCGCCGGTGTCGTCGCCACATTGGCCGGCACCGTCGTACTGATAACCGGGGGCGGCAACGAGGTCGGGGGAGCGCGGTGGGGCGACCTGATGGTTCTCGGGGCGGCGATCTCCTGGTCGATCTACACCGTCTACGGCCGCCGCATGACCAAGCGGCGCGGCGTCCTCGAAATGACCGCGTGGACGCTGTGGGCGGCGATGCCCGTCCTCGTGCTGATGGGCGTCCCTGAGCTGCTCAGCATGGATTGGGCGGCGGTCTCCCTGGAAGCGTGGCTGGGGGTCGTCTACGCGGGGATCTTCGCGATCGCGGTCGGGTACCTGCTCTGGTATCGGGGTGTGCGCGTCATCGGCCAGAGCCGCACTTCGGTGTACCAGAATCTGGTGCCCGTGATCGCGCTCGGGGCCGCGTGGATCTGGCTGGGTGAGACACCAAACCCGCAGCAACTGATCGGCGCGGTGGTGATCCTGTCGGGGGTGGTGGTTGCCCGGAGGTCCGGATCGACCGCCGTGCAAAGGCTCCGCAAACGTTGACGAAACGCGCGCGGGAACCCGAGTTTTGTCCGATATTGTCGTAATCGCCGATTTTGTCGTATTCCTGAGCCTTTTTGCGACAAAATCGGACAGCCAGTCCCCTCAAACCCTTCCTGAGTCATGATCGACATCAACGAGATTGGCGCGACCGCGTTCGTCATCGCATCCATCCGGGCCCTCGAGCCCGAGAAGTCGCCACCTCTTTTCGACGATCCGTACGCCGAGTGGTTCTCGAACGACCGCGCCCGTGCGGCCGCCCAGCAACTGGACGCGGTCTTCCCGCCGTCGACCACCATGGTCCGATTCCGCACGCGCTACTTCAACCGACTCGTCGAGCAGGAGATCGCGGCGGGAGCCCGGCAGGTCGTCCTGCTCGGCGGCGGCTTCGACATGCGCGCTCATATCTATGCCGACGCGGACGCCCGTTTCTTCGAAGTCGACCAGAAGGCCGTCGTCGAATTCAAGCGCGTGATTCTGGCACGCAACGGGCTCCAGCAACCGCCGTCGCTACTGGCCAACTACCTGGAGGCCGATGTTTCGAGTGGCCTGGCCGATCTCGGCTTCGATCCCAACGCCCCCACCCTGATGGTCTGGGAGGGCAACACCATGTACCTGCCCCCCGAGACCATCATGCCCTTCCTCAACGGGCTCGCCGACGCCATGACCTCGTTTCGCATCGCCTTCGACTACTTCGCGGTCGACCTGCAGAGCCGCGACTTCGAAACCGACGAGGACAGAAAGCGGCTCGAGGGCGTGGAGAAGGCGATGGGCGCCTCGTTTCCGACCGGGTTTGCCGACCTGGCCGTGTTCGAGGAGCAGGCACCGTTCAGCGTGGTCGACGATGGCTCCTTCGCCAGCCTGGCCGTCGAGTTCGGGCTGGGCGAGATGGTGGCGAACTACCCCGAAGACTGGCGGGAGACGCTCAAGCTGTACCGGTACTGTGTGCTGGAAAGGCGTTAGTGGTCCGCGGGCCGGCCGTTCCAGTCAGCGACCGGCCCGGGGACTGCGTTTCCTGGCGCCCTGCTACCCTCCTTCCGCGATGATCACCATGCCACGCGCCCTGAGCATTTCGTTCAGTGCGGCCACCTCGTTCGCCACCAGCGCCTCCAGCGCCTCCAGGTGCTCCCGCAGTTGTTCGTGGAGCAGCACCTTCACCTCCAGTTCCTGGTCGGTGGGCGGGAAGTCGGCCACGGCGATTGCACCGGTCAGGTAGCCCAGTTTCTGCAACAACCTGGCCTCGAAGCGCACGCCGTCCTGTCCCTGACCCGTGAGGCGCAGGTCGACCATGTTGCTCTGCAGGTCGACAAGCTGGTCGCGCAGTGTGGCCATCGCCTCGGTGAGCGCTTCGTCGTCGGCGAAGCGTGACATGGTCGCGAGTTGGACCCGGATCGCTTCGACCCGGTGGACCGCCTCGCCCGCCGCGACCACATCGTTGCGGACCTCGCGGATGAACGCCACCTGCGCCGCGATGTCGGCTTCGGACCCTGCCGAGTGGGGGTCCTTGAGGACCGTGAGCGGCTGTTCGTGGGTCTCGCCGGCTGCGTTGAGCCGCACGGTGTAGCGTCCGGGGGGAAGCAGGATCGAGATCTGCCGAGACCCCGGCGCATCGCGTCCCTCTTCGCCGACCGCGATGTGTTCCGCGTACATCGGGCTGGTCAATAGCCGGATGGGCCCGTTGGGTTCGTCTCGCAGGTCCCAGTGGATGCGGTTGAGGCCGGCGTTGTTGGTGCCCCGCAGCGTCCGCACCACCTCGCCCGCAGCGTCCACGATCTCGATTGCGGGCGCTTCGACCTCGCCTCGGGCCACCGCTTCGACCGCCCCGTCCCCCAGCCAGTAGTTGATCGACGCGCCGTACTCGGGATCCCTGCCCTCGGTGGGGTCACTGTAGGGGACCGACGGCGGCGTGATGGCACGGAAGCGGTATGCGTCGCGGGGCGCGAAGAGGTGGGAGGACGACGCCGTCACCTCGGGCGTGAGCTGCTGGAGCGGCGTGAGGTCGTCCAGGATCCAGAAGCCGCGGCCGTACGTGCCCACCACCAGGTCGCCGAAATGCTCCTGCACGACGAGTCCCGACACCGGCGCGGCAGGCAGGTTGTTCTGGAGTGGCTGCCAGTTGTCGCCATCGTCGAACGACACGTAGATCGCGTTCTCGGTCCCGACGTACAGTAGTCCCTGCCGCTTCGTGTCCTCCGCGATCACCTTCGTGTAGCTGAGCATGCTGGGCGGAATCCCGTCCGTGATCTTGTCGAACGAGGCGCCATAGTTCCGTGTTCTATACACAAACGGATCGCGCACATTTACCTGGTGGCCGTCAATAGCCACGTAGGCCGTCCCCGCGTCGTAGCGGGAAGCCGCAATGGACCGCACCGCCATCCACTCCGGCAAATCCGGCATGTTTGCGGTTACGTCCGTCCATGTGGCGCCGCCGTCCCGCGTGACCTGAAGAAGCCCGTCGTTGGTGCCCGCCCAGATGAGCCCTTCCTCGACCGGCGACTCGGCGATGCCGAACACCGTGCCCGCGTACTCGACCCCGATGTTGTCGCCCGTGAGGCCGCCCGAGAGCCCCATGCGGCTGCGGTCGTTCAGCGTCAGGTCCGGGCTGATCACCTCCCAGCTCTGACCGCCGTTGCGGGTGCGGTGCACGTGCTGACTCCCCACGTACACGGTGTTGTTGTCGTGCGGCGAGATGTGAATCGGCGCGTCCCAGATGAAGCGGTAGCGCACGCCCGACGCCGCCCCCCGGCTCTGCTCCGGCCACACCTCGACGGCGCGGTACTGGCGCCGGTCCTCCTCGTAGCGCACCACGATGCCGCCCACCATCCCCGATCCGGATGCGGAGGACCACACAATGTTCGGATCGGTCGGGTCCGGCGTTGCCCACCCGCTCTCGCCGCCACCCACGTGATGCCACATGCCACGCGGAATCCCCGTAATCCGCCGCTGGCCCTGGATGCGGCTGTTGCTGGGCCCGCGGTAGGTCGGCTCGTCCTGCTTGTTGCCGAGCACGTTGTACGGGATCGCGTTGTCGACCGTCACGTGGTACATCTGCGCGTTCGTGAGACGCTGTCGGAACCACGTCTTTCCCCGGTTGATCGAGATCGACAGCCCCTGGTCGTGCGCGACGATCATGCGGTCGGGGCTCGTGGGGTCGATCCACATGTCGTGGTGGTCGCCGCCGGGCGCCTGGGGCCGCGGGGTCACGTCCAGCGTCCGCCCCCCGTTCGTCGAGGTCGTGAACGAGGCCGTGAGGAAGTACGCCTCGTCCTCGTCGTTGGGCGAGATGACCACGCGCGAGTAGTAGTGCGGGCGGCCCATGGCGTTGCGGTTGCGCGTGATCAGCGCCCACGTGCGCCCCCCGTCCTCCGAGCGCCAGAGCTGACCGTCCTCGGTCTCGCGTCCCTCCCAGGGAATCCCGTCGCCGGTCTCGAGCATGGCGTAGACCCGGTCCGGATTCGACGGCGCGACCGCCACCGCCACCTTCCCGACCGGCTTCTCGGGCAGCCCGATCCCGTTGTCCGGCCCGTTCAGCTTCGTCCAGGTGTCCCCGCCGTCCCGCGAGACGTGCAAGCCGCCGCCGGGGCCGCCGGACGTCCGCCCCCACGTGTGAATCTCCAGCTGCCAGGTGCCCGCAAACAGCACGCGCGGGTTGGACGGGTCCATGGCGATATCGGAACACCCCGTGTCCTCGTCGACGAACAGCACGCGCTCCCACGTCGCACCACCGTCCATCGTCCGGAACACGCCCCGCTCCGGCTGCGGCCCATACGCATGCCCCAGCGCGCACATGAAGACGATGTCGGGGTTGGTCGGATGAATCACCATCCGCGGAATCCGCCCGGTCTGCTCCAGCCCCATCAGCGTCCACGTGGCCCCGGCGTCCGTCGACTTGTAGACGCCCTGTCCCAGCGACACATGGCTGCGGATCTTCCCCTCGCCCGTCCCGGCCCAGACGATGTTCGGATCGGCCTGCGCCACACCCAGCGACCCGATCGACTGAACGGGCTGCTCGTCGAAGATCGCGTCCCAGTGCACGCCTCCGTCGGTCGTCTTGTAGATCCCGCCCGACGCGGCGCCGACGTAGTAGGTGTGCGGATCGCCGACGATCCCGGCCGCCGCCGAGAAGCGGTTGCCCTCGGGACCGATGTGCCGCCACTCCAGCGCGGTGTACGCGGCGGGGTCGGGGGCCTGCTGGGCCGTGGCGGGGTGCCGGTCGACCGCCGCGGAGAGCAGGACAGCGGGAGCGATGAGGAGCGACAGCCGGGAACGATGGTTGCGCATAACTGACCTTGGGTGGGGGGATGAGAGCGAACGCGTTATTGCGGTGACCCGGACTGCGCCACGCGGTGAATTGTGGCGGCGCGGCACAGGGGGAGAGCGTAGACTCCATCGCGGGAGGGTATGGCGCAAGTGGCGGCTGCTGGCTGCGCGGCACGAGGCACCCGGTCCGCCGTTGCACACCACACTCGGAAACGGCCATGCCTAGGCCCGTTGGACAGATTCAGCATGAAATCTGTCCGTGCGGCATGCCCGCGCCCAGTTATTCGGGGAGTTTCTGCCGAATTGCCAGATCTGGCGGTGATCGTGCCCAACGGATACGGTCATGTGCGCGGCGGCGAGGTGGGCGTGATTCCGATTGGAGCGCTGGGGCCCTAGCCACAGGCGGCGGGCCGCGGCGAGACACTGCGAAGCGGACAGGAGCGAAGGCCCCATGATGAGCCACTTCCGGCTGGATGAGCGGAACACCACCGTGCGGACCGAGGTGCTGGCCGGGTGTACCACCTTCCTGACGCTCTCCTACATCATCTTCGTGAACCCGCTGGTCCTGGCGGGCGCGGGAATGGACGCGGGGGCCGTGCTGGTCGCCACCTGTCTCGCCGCAGCCCTCGGGTCGGCGGTGATGGGACTGTACGCCAACTTCCCCATCGCGCTGGCCCCTGGCATGGGGTTGAACGCCTACTTCGCGGCGGTCGCGGTGGGCACCCTGGGCCTGTCCTGGCAAACGGCGCTTGGCGCGGTCTTCTGTTCCGGCGTCCTGATGCTGATCCTGTCGGTGCTGCCCGTTCGCGAGTGGGTGGTCAACGCCATTCCGCGCTCGCAGAAGCTGGCCATCGCGACGGGAATCGGGTTCTTCCTGGTGATTATCGGGCTCCGCAACGCGGGTGTGGTCGTCGCCAGCGAAGCGACGCTCGTCACGCTGGGCAGGGTGACACAGTGGCCCGTGTTGCTGGCGGCCCTGGGATTCGTCGGGATCGTCGCGCTGGAACAGCGCAAGCTGCCCGGTGCAGTGCTCATCTGCATACTGGCCGTGTCGCTGACCGGGTGGATCGCGGGGCAGTCTCCCCCGCCGGAATCGGTGTTGGCCGCCCCGCCCTCGCTGGCCCCGACATTCCTTCAGCTCGACATCGCGGCCGCGTTCGAGGTGGGCCTCGTGGCGATCGTGTTCGCCTTCCTCATGGTGGACCTCTTCGACACCAGCGGCACTCTGGTCGCCGTGCTCAACGAAGCGGGGTTGACCGACGGCACCGGTCGCGTTCCCCATTTGCGCCGGGCTCTGGTGGCGGACAGCTCGGCCACGATCGTGGGCTCGCTGCTCGGCACGTCGACGACGACTTCATACATCGAGAGCGCGGCCGGCGTGCGCGCCGGGGGACGCACCGGCTTGACGGCGCTGGTGGTCGCGGGCCTGTTCCTGGTCGCACTCCTGTTCGCTCCGGTAGCGACGGCGATTCCCGGCTACGCGACGGCTCCGGCGATCGTCTTCGTCGGATGCGTGATGGCCAGGGCGCTTCGGGGCGTGGAGTGGGACGACCTGACGGAGAGCGTTCCGGCCATCGTGACCGCGATCGCCATGCCGTTCACCTATTCGATCGCCACCGGGATCGGTCTCGGCTTCATCGCCTACGCCCTGATCAAGGTGCTGGCGGGCCGTCGTCACGAACTGAACGCCGCGGTGGCCACCGTGGCCGTGCTGTTCGCGATCCGGTTCGTGGTCACTTGACGATGGCCGACACCCGGATGTCGACCCCCGACCGCCGCCGGTTTCTTCGGCACACTGCCCTGTGGGCCGCCGCGGCGCCGGTCGTGCCGGTCGAGCAGCTCGCGGCGCTGCACTCGGACGCTTCCGCCCGCGGCGCAGTGCCGCCCGCCCCAGCGAATCGGACGGTGGCCGGCACCCGCCCACAGGACGCCTGGGTCGCCCGCGCCCGCGCCGAGATCCCGGCCGCCACCGGCAGCGTGTACTTCCAGACCGGAGGCATCGGTCCCTCTCCGAACGCGGTCATGGCCACGGTCAGCGAGCGCCTGGATTTCCAGAACCGGGGCCCCGCCGATCCCCGCTACGCGACCGACATGGCCACGATCGAACCCGACCTGCGCGTTCAACTCGGGCGCGTGTTCGGTGCTGGAGCCGATGAGGTCGCGCTCACGCACAGCACCTCGGAAGGCATCTCAATCGTGGCCTGGAGCCTGAACTGGCAGCCGGGCGACGAGGTGATCATCTCGAACGTCGAGCACCCCGCCAACGTCATCCCCTGGTACGTCCTGCGCGACCGGTTCGGGATCGTCATCCGGGAGATCGATCTGAGCGCCGGGACCTCGCTCATCGACGAGATCAGGGCGCAACTGTCCGGCCGCACCCGGATGGTCAGCATCAGCCACGTGTCCCGCAACAACGGGCGCACGATCCCCACCGACGAGTCCGCCGAACTCGGCCGCCTGCTCCGAGCGCGCGGTGTGCGCTACCACCTGGACGGCGCCCAGGGCCCGGGTTGCGTCCCCACCGACTTCGGCGCGCTCGGCTGCGACTGCTACTCGACCTGCGGCCACAAGTGGCTGCTCGGCCCCAAGGGCACGGGCGCGCTCTTCGTCCGGCGCGAGGTCCTCGACGACGTGCAACTCAGCTGGGCGGGCTCCCACAGCCACGCGACCATGGACTACGAGGGCGACTACACCCTGCTCCCGAGCGCAGCGCGCTACGAGTTCGGCACGCGCGCCCTGGCCGACTTCGCCGGCTTCGCCAGCGCCGTCGAGTGGATGGAGAGCATCGGCCTCGAGCGGATCTGCGACCGTATCCAGGCACTGGTCGACCACGCGATAGACGCCGCGGACGCGACCGACGGCCTCTCCGTGTCGTCACCACGCGCCCGGCCCGCCCGCTCCGGCGTCTTCGTGCTGCAGCTCCCCGCCGACTGCGACGCCACCGACCTCTACAACGACCTGCGCGACAACGCGGGCATTCTGGCCTCGCCGGTCAAACAGCCCCGCGACTTCCGCCTGTCGATACACTTCTTCAACACCCGGGACGAGATCGACGCCGCGGTCGCGGCGATCAGCGAACGGTGCCTGTGACGTCCCGACGCCTCCCAACCAACCTTCGGACCCGACTCATGACATTCCCCCGCCCCGCCCCACCCACCCCCACCCGCCCGCGCGGCCCGCGCCCCCTCGCCACCACCGCCGCCCTCCTCCCCCTCCTCCCCCTCACTCTCCTCGCCCTCACCACCCCCGCCACCGCCCAGACCGCCCCCGTCATCGAAGACGGCCAGGCCCAGGTCGTCCCCGCCTTCGCCGATTCCGCCACCTGGATCCGCCACGACCTCTGGGTCGAGACCGAGTTCGACACCGACGGCGACGGCCGCCCCGACCGCGTGCACGTCGCCGTCACGCGCCCCGGCCAGACCGACACCGAGGGCCTCACCGTCCCCGCCATATACGAGACCAGCCCCTACTACTCCGGCGTCGCCGGGATCAACCTCGACCACTTCTGGGACCTGCGGCAGGACGTCGGCGGCGATCCCCCGGCGCGCGACCCCTTCCCCGCAACCATCCGGCACATCGAGAGCCAGCCCGTCATCTCCAACTCGCATGTCCGCACCTGGGTGCCCCGCGGATTCGCGGTCATCCACTCGCAGTCGCCCGGCACCGGGCAGTCCCAGGGCTGCCCCACCGTCGGCGGAGCCAACGAATCGCTCGCTCCCAAGGCCGTCATCGACTGGCTGAACGGGCGCGCGCGCGGCTTCACCAGCGTGGACGGCGGCGAACCCGTCGAGGCCTACTGGGCCACCGGCAAGGTCGGCATGACCGGCACTTCCTACAACGGCACCCTGCCCCTGGCCGCGGCCACCACGGGCGTCGACGGCCTCGAAGCGATCATCCCCGTCGCGCCCAACACGTCGTACTACCACTACTACCGCTCGAACGGCCTCGTCCGCTCCCCCGGCGGCTATCCCGGCGAGGATATCGACGTCCTCTTCGACTTCATCTTCAGCGGCTACCCCGACGTGCGCGACTACTGCATCGCCAACGTGCGCGACGAGATGTACGCCGAACTCGACCGCACCACCGGCGACTACAACGACTTCTGGGCCGGCCGCGACTACCTGAACCACATCGACGGCGTCCGCGCCGCCACCCTCATGGCCCACGCCTTCAACGACTGGAACGTGATGCCCGAGCACAGCTACCGCATCACCGAGGCGCTGAAGGCCCGCGGCGTCCCCGTCCAGATCTACTATCACCAGGGCGGCCACGGCGGTCCCCCGCCCCTCGAGCTCATGAACCGATGGTTCACCCGCTACGTCCTGGGCGTCGAAAACGGCGTCGAGAACGACCCGCGCGCGTGGATCGTCCGCGAGGCCGACGACCGGCAGCAGCCTACCGCCTACCCGGACTATCCGCACCCCGAAGCCGAGGGCGTCCCCCTTCACCCCGCGGGCGACGGCAACTGGACCGGAACCCTCTCGCTCAACGCCGGCGACGCGGACGGTACCGGCGGCATTGTGGACAATTTTGCTTTTGAGGGCGGCCAACTCGCCGCGGCGGAATGGTCGAACCACCGGCTCCTATATGCGACACCGTCGCTCCAGCAGGATGTTCACCTCTCGGGCGTGGCCACGGTGCGCGTGCGCGTGGCCTCCGATGCAGCCGCCGCAAACCTGACCGTCTGGCTCGTCTCACTACCCTGGACCGACGGCGACGACATCAACGACAACATCATCACCAAGGGCTGGGCGGATCCGGGCAATGCCGGTGCGGCAGACATTGCGATTCCGCGGTCCGGGACGGGGCTTACGCCGGGCGAGTTCGTCGAGCTGGAGTTCGCGCTGCAGCCGGATGATCAGGTGATCCCGGCAGGGGCACGGATCGGGCTGATGGTGTTCTCTAGCGACAAGTACTTCACGGTGCACCCGGACCCGGGGACGATGTTGACGGTGGATCTGCGCGGGACGAGCGTGGAGTTGCCGGTGGTGGGGGGTGTGGAGGCGTTGAGGAGGGCGCTCAGGCCGGTGAGTTGAGAGGGAGCCTGCTGATCTGCGACTGTCACAATGGTCCATTGACCGTTCGGGCGGCCACACTGGAAAACACCTCCATGTCGTTACCCTTGGGCTCCAAGTTCATGTGCCGGCGACGGTGAATCCTCGGCTGCTCAACCGGGCTTGAGCTCCTACTCTTGGTCTATGGACCAGCAGCCGCATCCGCACTCGTCAAGTGACAGTTGCGTCCCTGGTCGCCTGAGGTAGGCAAGACACCCAAACATCCTGATGAAGAACCAGCAGATTCCCGCTTGCCACGGACGAGCGCCATGCTGCCCCGCTATTGCAATCCGATACCAAATGTTGTCCAAGTCCAGCCTGCTGCGGAATCCATGCTTCTTCGCGGCGTTGTTACCGGCCCTTGTGTAGAGGTAGTCATGCACCACGCCTGCTACGTCCACCTTTGACCAGTGCACTACGGGACGGCCGAACCAAGACAACGAGCTGTAGTCGGTATCGAAGCCCTTGGGAACCTGCAACCAAACCTTCCTGCTCACACCCGTTTTGGCGATGTTCACCTTCAGATTCCCTTGTAGTAGCCGCCGCCCATTGTTCAAACGCTGAACGACCAAGGGCGTCGTTTCGTCAACTCTGCTGGAGCTGCTTGGTCCGGGGATGGCACCTGACATGGCTTCCCTCCTTTGCATTCGACGTCGACGGTCCCGCTTCCACGGATTAGACAGAGTCAGTTCGCACACGGGATTGCTTCGGGTCTGTGCAGCGGCAGTTGCGGCGGCCAAGGCCCTCAGCGCCAAGGCAGCTAGTGCCACGATCCACGCCGTCATCGGACGCTCCGGGCAAATCACACGGCAAACGGCTCGACCGACACGACTCGACGAGGACCGGCGTCATCGCCCGTTCCTCCTTCGTCTCCGGCGAGCCCACGATGAGGCTGCCGACAGCAAACCCGGTCAACAACGGCAGGAGCAGCGCCACCAGTCGCCTTGGAACGTGCTGCGATGACTACGTACGGTTTGTCCAGACCTTAACCCGTGCATATCGTGCTTACACATACTGTACTCGTATAACGTAAGTCAATAGTCTGCTTGCGGCGCTACACCAGTGTCGGCCAGTATGGCTTCGCAGCGTTCCTGTCTTTGCTTGTCGCCTGGGCTGCCGCGAATCGTTGGACGCACCAGCAACACCTCAAGGTATTCCTGTTTGACTGAGTCTTGTGACAGATGTCTTCGCATATGTGGTACAACCTCAAGTAAACCGTCATTGGGTCCTACAATGGTGCTACTCGGCTTGCATGCATATTGAGCCACTGCAGCAACAAGTGTGGTGTCCCCAAACACCGTTATTCGAGCCCAGCTTGACGTTGTCTCGGAAACTGCTCCCCGTTCGAATCGACTGGCAGCATCGGCGGCCAAGAAATCCGCGTAGGCAGCAGCTGCGTGTTGGGCGTGCGTTTGGATCTCCGCTATGCGTGAGGCTGTGCTAAGATCAAAGTAGGCAGTGAGTGCGACTCCGGACAGCACCCCCAGAAGTCCAAAGATGGTGGGTACTTGGACTTTCTCAGATCCCTTTCTTGGCTTCTGTGCGACACCGTCTTGCTTCTCCGTGTCAAGGTCTGATGACCTTCTCCAGAATGGCATGCTTACCTCCCTGTTGTCTATTCGTTAGCTAGCGAGCAAGTCCCTAGAATCGCCAAAGGGTTGCTACAGCATCGATTCTGTGCGTCGTTCATATCAGCCGTCCGCGTCACCGGAAGTTGTCTGCACTTCCATTCCCCTTGCTTCTGACCCTCTACGAACTGGACAGAGCAGGTTGTGCCGTCGGGAGGGCGCGCCACCCAGCGACCGTGCCTTTCTCCGTTGACAAGCGGGCCCCACTCCTCCTGCCCGTCCGGATAGCGGAAGACCCACTGGCCGTTTGCCTCGCCGTGCACATACGTGCCTTCACCTACCGCTCCGCTCTCGTACTGAACGACCCAGCGGCCGTGCCTGTTGCCATCGACGAGCGGCCCCCGCCTCTCCCGTCCATCCGGATAGCGGTAAACCCAGTCGCCGGTCGCCTTGCCGTTCACATACGGGCCTTTACCTACTTCTCCGTCCTCGTACTGAACAACCCAGCGACCGTGCCTGTTGCCGTCGACATAGGGGCCTTCACCTACCGCTCCGCTCTCGTACCGCTCGACCCAGCGGCCGTGCCTGTTGCCATCGACGAGAGGTCCCCGGCTCTCTCGTCCGTCCAGATAGCGAAAGACCCAGTCGCCGGTCGCCTTGCCGTTCACATACGGGCCTTCACCTACATCTCCTTCCTCGTACTGAACGACCCAGCGGCCGTGCATTTTGCCCTCGACCAGCGAGCCTTCCAATACCTGCTCCCCGCCATCGTAGGCCCATTTGATCACCCCCAGCCCCTGCGCAATGCCGCCGCTGCACCGGCTTGTCCACGTGGCGGTTGCGCCTGAGTGCAAACCGGGATTCCACAAGTAGCACCCCGGTTGGTTGGCCAGCTCCATCCAGCAGGCCGTACCCGCCGCTGCTCCGGAACAGGTCTCTCCGTCGCGTATCCCCGGTGGGAGCGCTCCTTCCCGAGAGCCGGGCGACTCGTCCGTGGCGCGGGCTGCGGGGGTCGCCCCCGCTCTCGACTCCGGCCGACGCTGCTCCACATCCGACCTCGACCCGGTAGTCGCAACGGCGGCCTCCCCGAAGTCGTAGTCGAGCGACCAGTTCTCGAAGCGCGGCTCGTGCTCGTGGAACACGACGAGGAAGACCGTCTTTGTCAGCGTTTCGTCGGGCGCGACCACATTGCGGCCGCTCTCCTGGATATGCCCTGCGGTGCTGGCCCACTGGACCGGCTCGGAGTATGTGCCGACCAGCCCGCTCCAATTCGTGCAGGGCGGCCACTCCGAAGCGATGTGATATCTGGCGATCAAGTGATCCAAGTATCGTCCTGATCCGTTGTAGACCGAGAAATCGAGTTGCCAGACGTCCACGGGTTGCCCGTGGTTCGCTTTCTTCCGCTCGTAGGTGATGGCGCTCTCCCGGTCCTCCACGACGTTGCAGATGCCCGCGCCGTACGTCACTATCCGCGCGGTGCCCCGCAGCTCGATTCCGTCGATCTCAAGGAGCCGCTGGGCATGAGCCTCCGCGACCGCGAGCGGGAGGAGCGCGATCAGGATCAGCGAGCAGCGGCCGGTGCGGAGCATGGGGTCTCTCCTGACTGCATCTTCGGACTAGCGATCAATTAGACGTATCATATCACTGTATATATCGCAATACTAGATATATGACGATACGCCGTATTCGAGTCACGACCGTGGCACCGATGGCGGTCAATTCGGACACCGTCTGGCTGGCCTCGACCGTCGTGGGGCGGGGCGGCGGAACATCCGTGGGGAGGCGCCGTGGCCGACTCGCCGCAGAAGTGGACGGCCAGGGAGCGTCACCGGCTGCGCCCGCGCGACCAACGCCGGCTCTCCGGCGCTGTCCCCGACTCGGCCGTCCTGCTGACAACCCACGGATCCGACGGTGATCAGCAGCGCCAAAGGCAGCTTCGCTCACGCCGGATGGTTGAGGTTCACGAAGCTCGGCGCCGACGCGTGGCCCACCACCTGTCAGCACTTCCATTCCCCTTGCCGCTGGCCGTCCACGAACTGGACAGAGCAGGTTGTGCCGTCGGGAGGGCGCGCCACCCAGCGACCGTGCCTTTCTCCGTTGACAAGCGGGCCCCACTCCTCCTGCCCGTCCGGATAGCGGAAGACCCACTGGCCGTTTGCCTCGCCGTTGACATACGGGCCTTCGCCTACCGCTCCGCTCTCGTACTGCTCGATCCAGCGGCCATGCCGATTGCCATCGACGAGCGGCCCCCGCCTCTCCCGTCCATCCGGATAGCGGTAGACCCAGTCGCCGGTTGCTTGGCCGTTCACATACGGGCCTTCACCTACTTCGCCGTCCTCGTACTGAACGACCCAGCGCCCGTGCCTGTTGCCGTCGACGATCAGCCCCCGGCTCTCCCGTCCGTCCGGATAGCGGTAGACCCAATCGCCGCTCACCTCGCCGTTCACATACCGACCTTCACCTACCGCTCCTCCCTCGTACTGCTCGACCCAGCGACCGTGCCTGTTCCCGTCGACATACGACCCGCGGCTCTCCCGTCCGTCCGGATAGCGGATGACCCATGGCCCGTGCATCTTGCCATCGACCAGCGAGCCCTCCGATACCTGCTCCCCGCCATCGTAGGCCCATTTGATGACCCCCAGCCCCTGCGCAAAGCCGCCGCTGCACCGACTGCTCCATGTGGCGGTTGCGCCCAACACCAAACCGGGATTCCACAGGTAGCACCCTGGCTGGTTGGCCAGTTCCATCCAGCAGGCCGTACCCGCCGCTGCTCCAGAGCAGGTTTCTCCGTCGCGTATCCCCGCCGGCAACGCTCCTTCCGGCCAGCCGGGCGACTCGTCCGTGGCGCGGGCCTCGGGGGCCGCTCCCGCTCTCGGCTCCGGTCGGCGCTGCTCCACATCCAACCTCTCTCCCGTCGACGGAACGGCGGTCTCCCCGAAGTCATAGTCCAGCGACCAGTTTTCGAAGTGCGGCTCGTGCTCGTGGAACACGACGAGAAAGACCGTCTTCGTCAGCGTCTGGTCGGGCGCGACCACGTTGCGGCCGCTCTCCTGAATATGCCCCGCGGTGCGGGCCCACTCGACCGGCTCGGAATATGTGCCGGACGGCCCGCTCCAATTGGTGCAGGGCGGCCACTCCGAAGCGATCTGATACGTGGCAATCAGGTGATCCAGGTATCGTCCCGATCCGTTGTAGACCGAGAAATCGAGTTGCCAGACATCCACGGGTTGCCCGTGGTTCGCTTTCTTCCGCTCGTACGTGATGGCGGTCTCCCGCTCCTCGTCGACGTTGCAGATACCCGCGCCAAACGTCACAATCCGCGCGGTTCCCCGCAGCTGGATGCCGTCGATCTCGAGCAGTCGCTGGGCATGAGCTTCCGCGACCGTAAAAGGCAGGAACGCCATCAGAATCAGCGAGCAGCGGCCGGTGCGAAGCATGGGTCCCTCCTGACTGCATCTTCGGACTCGCGACCAATTATATCTATCGTACTACTATATATATCGCAATGCTAGATAGACGGCGATCCGCCAAATCCGAGGTTACTCGCTGGCCCGCGAATCAGAACCGGAGCCTCCCACCAATCAAGAAGGCCGCGCTTCCCTTCGGCCCCGTGCGTACGCTGACTGCCAAACCCAGCGGTCGGGGCGCATCCCAGCGTTCGATTGGCTCCCACTGCTCTGTCCTGAACGCCGATCCGATGCCGGCTCCGATGAGGCCGCCTAGGACCCCGACCACCACCAGGGCCGACTCATCGGATACGGGGTTCACACCTAGACAGGTAAACTCGCTGGGGTCGCAATCAGGCCCTGATTCTTGGGCGTTCAGCACAGCGCCCAGTGCTAGACCGCTCAAGCCACCGATTAGCAGTCCCCGCTTCCATCGGCTACCCGCGCCGATACTTCGTTCCAGCCGCAGGACTTCTCCGAGTGCGATCGATCGCAACCCGGTGCCTCCAGCTTGCTGGAGAACTACCAGTTCCTGCGGCCGCATTTCCCCCAACACACCGACGATTCGCTCCGCAGCGAGCGTGATGCGAATTCGCTCGCCCGGTATCTGTGCCGAGGCGGCAAGCGGCGCCAGCACGCAGCACAATACCAAGGCGACTACCGCGATTGCTCGTCCCTTCATGTTCGCCTCCTCCACGATGCTCTCGATGAGCCCATCACGCTGCTGCCGGCCCACCGACACTCTGGTCGCCACGCTCCTCGGTCCCCCAGCCATCACGCGGCGCCCGGCCCTGGAATGAGCGATCGATCCCAGAGTTAGATCGCTACTTGATATATATAGTATATCGATATATTCTCTGCGGCGAGGAGTCCGGCGGCCTGAGCCAGTTCGCTCGAGACTGGGCGGGGGTCATTCCGGACCAGCTGGTTTCCGGCCGTGAAATCGGAATCAGCCGGGGCCTCCCCAGCGATGCTCCTCAGCCGCGGAGGCGTTCTACACTTCGTCACCGCTCCCAAGCCGCGACATCCGGCATTCCGCGGCTGAAGAGCACTTCGATAGCCCCTCCGCCGGGCACCACCATCGCTGCCATCTGGAACGCCTCCTCCGCGGGCGTGTCACGGAAGAAGCCACGCACCTGTCCTGAACCCGGGTCGCGCACGATAGCCATGGCGCGGTCGCTGTTGCCGTCAAGCGCTACCGACCCATCCGGCCCCGAAAGCGTGATGCTGACCAGCGTCCCCTCCCAGACAGCTGGCACCGGCACCGCGAACACGAAGGCGGAACTTCCGTCGCCGTCGGGAACGTCGGGCATCGCGAAGCTCAGCGAGAACAGTTCGCTGCCGTCCGCGGCGCGTCCGGTGAGCCTGTAGTCGCCCGCCGCGTCCGGCAACACCGCCGGAGCATCGATCACGAAAGCAGGTTCCAGGAAGGGCTCGCCGTCAGCGTCCAAACCTCCCCAAAGCAGGAGTGATCGTGTCTGAGCAACGTGGACCGGAAGCGCCGGTTGGGCGTCGTACCGCAGGCGGTGGCGTAGCGCATTGCTGAAGTAGAAATCGCTGACCCACTTCGAGTCGCCGCAGTAGGTCATCATGTCCTTCACGGACGGGTGTATGAGGGAACGCTTGCGGAAGTCGTAGCCCCACGCACCGATCGCGCCTTCCTCGTGCGGATAGGCAGGATCAGGGTTGGACGCACCACCGCAGGGGGCATGCTGGAGGTTCATGTTGTGGCCGAGTTCGTGCGCCAGGGTTGGCCCGTGCGGTGATGAGAAGCTGGACCACCCCGGTCTGAACGCGATTCCCCCGAGGTTCCCCGACATCATGCCCTTGTAGTAGCCCGTTCCACCCTCCATGACCCGAATGGCCCGTGTTGCGAGCAGCATGTCGATGGGTTTGTTCGACGAGAACATCACGGGCTCGTGCGCGCGCACCTCCATGCCCTCGATCGGCAACAGAGTCCGGGTGTCATGGAACATCTCGTGGCTCCGGGGATCGGCCGCCATTTCCCTGACCAGGTCCACGATCGACCCATCCGGATTCTCGCTCCAAATGAATGGGATCAGTGTCAGATCGAGGGTGTGCATGTCATGGACATCTACCCTCAGCCGGCCGGTCTCGGGGATCCGCCTGGCTACCCCCAGGCCTGGATCCACGCTCCCCTCGGGATCGACCTCGATCACCATCTCGAGCCCCGGTTGGATCACGTGTCCCGGAATCACGGCGTTGGCCGACTTGCCGAGACTGCTCTCGTCGACTCTGGTCGGGATCGGCGACCGCTTGCCCGCAATGTCCTGCACATGCGTCTCCTGGTCGTTCACGAAGAACCGTGCGCGCACCAGGGGAATCCCTTCGCGGGTGGCTTGCCGGGCCGTCACGAACACTCGTATCAGCGCCTCTTCGTCGGCGACCAACGGGACAGGGAACTCTCGCGATTGAACCGCCTGGACGAGGTAGGCCATCGACGCGCTCGCCTCCGGACAGCGGCCGATCCGATGTCTATAGATGGCGCCCAGCCACCTCTCGAAATCGACTTCGGAGGGCACACACAGCTGTGTACCCCCGGCAAGGAAGAAATGGAGGCGGGTGAGTGCGGTCAGTTCCACCGGCAGGGTGCCCATCATTCCACTGTTGTTCGTGAGGTTCAACTGCTGGAGGGCTGTCAGGGCGCCGAACGCCGAGGGCACGGGACCCTCCAGTTCGTTGTCTTGCAGGAGCAGGTATTCCAGAGCCGTGAGGTCGCCGAGACGGGCCGGCACCGGGCCCGTCAGCCGGTTCCCGTGCAGGGCGAGAACGGCCAGTGCGTGAAGGTTGCCGAGTTCCGGCGGAATTGGTCCGGTCAGCCCGTTGGTCTGGAGCGTAAGGGTAACGAGTTCGGTCAATCCTCCGAATTCGACCGGGATCGGGCCGGTCAAGTCGTTCGCCGACAGCATGAGGCGATCCAACCTGGTCAGGTTCCCAAGCTCGGGCGGAATCGGTCCGGAAAGGTCGTTGTCGTAAAGCACCAGACCCTGGAGCTGCGTGAGGTTGCCGAGTTCAGAGGGAATCGGACCTGAAAGGCCGTTACCGGACAGCCACAGCTGGGTCAGATTGATGAGATCACCGAATTCAGACGGGATCGGCCCGGTCAGCTCGTTCCCGTCGAGATACAGTTGCTGCAAGCTGGCCAGGCCACCGAGTTCGGCCGGAATCGTCCGGGAGAGGTCGTTATTCCGGATCGACAGGATCTCCAATTGGCCGAGACGCCCCAACTCCGGAGGTATTGCGCCCTCGAGGGCGTTGTTGTGGAACAGGAAGTGCTTCAGCTTGACCAGACCGCCTAGTTCAGAGGGGATCGAACCGGTCAGTTCGTTGTCTGACAGGTCCAGTTGCTCGAGGTTGGTCAGATCACCGAGCACAGCCGGGATCGTCCCGGAGAGTTCGTTGCCGTAGAGCCACAGAAACCGGAGCTTGTCGAGGCGGCCGATTTCGGGCGGAATCGTGCCCTTGAGGCCATGACGTGTCCAGTTTCCGTGGCTGTCCAGCCGGCCAGTCAGATTGACGAATTCGACCTGGCCCGATGCGTCCGTACGCACGCCGTGCCAATGGGCGAGCGGCTTGTCGGTCAGCCAATTGTCGTTCTTCAACCAACGCGGGCCGTTTGTCGCATTGTAGAGCGCCACCAGCGGCGCGCGATCCGGACTGAACACCGTCAGCCTTGCGACTCCCTGGACGTTTCCGGTTGCGGCGGTGATCTCAGCCGTTCCTTCGCCAACTCCTCCTACCACCCCCGAGGTGTCCACGGTCGCAATCGCCGCGTCGCTGGATGACCACGTAAACGCCGCATCTGCGATCGGGTGTCCGTTGGCGTCCAGCGCCTCGGCCGCCAGGCGCAGACTGTTGCCCAGAATCAGCGTGTCCGCTGTGGCCGACAGCGTCACCGTGCGCGCCACCTGCATCACCTCGACTGCCGCCTCGGTCGACACCGCGCCAGAAGTCGCGGCGATCGTGGTCGCGCCGTTCCCCGCGGCGGTCACCACGCCGGCCGCGGTCACCGTTGCAACCAGGGTGTCGCCAGCGGTCCACATGACCAACTCGTCCGGCATTGGCCGCCCGGCCTGGTCCTGCACTTCGGCCGTTAGCCGCAGCGTGTCGCCAAGCGCGTCGAACATCAACGTGTCGGGGCTCACAGCTACCGTCGTGGGCGCGGGCTCCACCACCACCAACTGCGCCCGTCCGGTCGCCCCGGACGATGTGGCCGACACTTCCACCTCCCCCAAAGTGATCCCCGCAACCAGCCCGGTCGTGTCCACGACTGCCACCGCGGTGTCGCTGGACGCCCACACGAACTCGGAGCCGTCAACCGCGTGGCCGTTCGCGTCCTGTGCCTCGGCTGCCAGTTGGAGCGTGGTGCCCGGCAGCACGACGCCGGTGGCGGGCGCGACCTCGACGGCGCTCACCTGCTGGGCGACCGTCACCGCCGCACTGCCCGATACCGTCCCCGCCGTTGCGGTAATCGTGGCCGTGCCGTTCCCCGCAGCCGTCACCAGACCTGATGCGTCCACGGTCGCGGCCGACGTGTTGTTGCTCGCCCAGGTCACGTTGAACGCCATCACCTGGCCGTTCTGGTCGCGTACCTCGGCCGAAAGCTGCAGGGTCGCGCCCAGCGCGGTCAGTTCGCTCGTGGCCGGGCTGACCGTAACCGTGGTCGGGCGTGGCGGGTCGGGTGGTGGCTGTACCGGTTCCGTGGCTCTGTCGCCGCCGCATGCGCACGCCCAGACACACGCGAGAGCGGCAAGGGCCAAGGACGAGACTCGAATCGGGCTCACTCGCAGCTGAAGCACTCCCAACTCCCTGATATTAGTAGTGCTATGTATATAGATAAACGATATATATGTATCTACCATCTAGATGAGTCGCAATGCTCCCTCCTGAGGGGACCCCGCGTCCAGCGCGTCGCGAGGCGACGCAATCGAGCGGAGAGGAGAACCTGTGGAGCGCCTAAGCTCGCCCGGCTAAGCCATCGACTCCCTGGGCCGGCGGGGCGCCCACTCGCGATCGCGCAACCACAGCGAGACGGCCACCAGTGCGAACGATGCGGACCACGCCCAGTAGGCAGGCCCCAGATGTCCGTACATGAGCCGCTCGCCGTCGACCGGGAGCGGTAGCGGGCGGAGGAAATTGAAAACCCCGAGTCCGAGGGCCGAAGCGCCCGCCGCTCCGATCACGTGCCGCAGCCACCCGTCCAGGGGCCGCCGGGCGCGCCCGAGAGTCGGCAGCGTAAGGACCATCGGCAGGTTCAGCAGCAGCGGGAGGACCCAGCCGTTTGCCAGCGCGAGTCGAAGAAACTCGTATCCGGGACCCGACATTGCGAAGCCCGAATAGGAGGGCCCGAACCCCACGGTGCCGAATCCGGGGAGAAGGAAGGACAGCACGTACAGCCCCCAACCGGCCGGCAGGAGAAGCCGCCATGAGGGCGTCTCCGACTTCTCGAACTCCCGAAAGAGTGCCCTTGGCTCCCCGAGTTCCTGCCGCGCGGCGGTCTCCAGTTCGCGGGCGGCGTCGCTGTCGAGGTCCAGCTGCAGTTCCCGAGCAGTGTGGGCCCGCAGGTGATCCTCGAGTTCATCCAGTTCGCGCGGCGAGAACCATCCCTTGTCTTCCAGGCTCTCTCTCCAGCCCCGGATCTTCTCATCCAGGCGAAACACTTCCGCCTCGCCAGGAGATCTCGAGGGCTGCGGACACCGCCCGCCAGCTCTCTCGGTCCATCGACATCTGCCGCCGACCCCGGGCGGTCAGCCGGTAGTACTTGCGGGGTCGTTCTTCTTCGGTGAGCTGCCAGTAGCCATCGATGAGCCCATCACGCTCCAGCCGGTGCAGGAGGGGGTAGAGCATCCCGGGGGACCACTCCAGGTCGCCCCCGGACAGCCGCTGCACCTGCTTGATGATCTCGTAGCCGTACTGGTCGCCTGCGGCCAGGATGGAGAGAACCATCGGACGCGAGGAAGCCGCCACCAACTCCTTGTAGATCAACTTCTTCATGCGTGCCTGCCATATAGGCGTGTCCACAGATACCCGAGCACGGCCAGCACGACGGTGCCGGCGGCCACTCTGGTTGCGACATATTGAAGGAACCGCTCCCGCATCGCTTCCCTTTGTACTTCCTCTTCCTGGATCATCTCGACCACACGTCCGTCGTCAGCCCACCCAACGGGGGTAGCCCCTCCGTCCGCTTTTGCCGCGAGGTCGGCGCCGCGCCGCAGCAGCACTGCCACCACGTCCGGGTTGGGGTCCGGGACTGCGGGGAACCCCCGGCTCCTGGTAGCAGAGTGCAGCGGCGTTTCTCCGACCCTCGCCCTGACGTTTATGTCGGTCACCCTCGCAAGTTCCTCTACGAAACCAGGATTATCGTTCCACAAGGCAGCAAGGTGCAGCGGCGTACGCCCCTCGTCGTTCCGGGCGTACACGTCTGGCTCGTATCGAAGGAGGGCGCGCAGCACCTCCAGGTTGCCGTTGCTCCGTGCCGCGTAGTGCAGCGGCGTGCGACCGTTGCCGGACACAGCTTCCAGGCTCGCTCCAGCCTCAACCAGCACGCTGACCACTTCGGCGTCATCGCTGAACCCTGCCGCCCAATGCAGTGGGGTCTCGTTGTTGATGGTGGCCCGATCGTCGACGCTGTACCCTCGCGAAATGCACCCTCTTACCGTCGCCGCATCCACCGCCCGCCAGAACTCCTCGGTCGTCCAACCATCACACGGGGCCTGGGCCGCAGTGAGCGCAAAAGCGAGAAGAGTCGGCAACGCTTGCTCCTTGCGTGAATCGTCTTGCCGCGGCGGTAGCACCGCACGAGCAGCACTATACGTATAATGCTAACATACGTATGACGGTACAATAGAGCCTCCGGACCGCACCGCATCGGCAAGCACGGCATCCGCCATGACGCTCATTGACGACGCCTGCGACCGCGTAGCATCGTTCCGAACGATGACGACCTGGATCGACGAGACCTCTGTTCCCGGCAGCCTGTTCCACGTTTCGCTGATTCTCGTCTTGGCGGGCTGTGCCGATGGCTCGAATCAGGCATCAGCGCCAGTGGCGACGACGGTTCGGGACAGTACGGGCGTCCGGATAGTCACCAGTGAGGCGCCACGGTGGGACGCGGGAGCGGAGTGGACAGTGGTCCCTGACCCGTCCGTGACGATCGGCACCGCGGAGCCGATGGGCGGCGGGACGGACATCCTCTTCGGATCGATTCGAGCTATGGTAGTGCTGCCGAGCGGGCGCTTTGCCGTAGCCGATGAGCACTCCGCCGTCGTTTCGGTTTTCGATCCCGGAGGGCAGCTCGTCCACCGCTTTGGCGGCCGTGGAGAAGGGCCCGGAGAAGTTGGCGGCATCTGGGATTTGTACGGCTGCGCCGGGGACACTGTCGTGGTGCGCTTTCGAACCGAACTCAGCTTCTTCGGCGGCGACGGCGAGTTCATCCGCCGCATCAACAGTGCGGGCGCGGGCACGACCTGGTCGCTCGAGGCGATAGCGCCCGACTGCAGGCGTTTCGTGGCTTCGCGCAGTACCGGTGGCCCGGCCCCGCCAACAGGTGAGGAGTGGCTGCTGCGCAGCGTGCTCGTGCACACTGACGATGCGTTTGTCGTCACCGACACCGTCGCCCGGGAGGTGACAGGCGAGGGGTTCACGGGTTCGCGGCGGGGAGAGGATGTCTTCGTGGTGCTGCCCTGGACCCAGGTCGACGCCAATGTGGAAATCCGGCGCGACCACCTGATCGCGGGGTTCGGGCGGTGGGCGGAGTTTCGGGTCCATTCCCTCGGCGGGGGCCTTGAGCAACTGATCCGCTGGCACGCCACTCCCGACGAGGTCACGGCCGCCGACCACGACCGGTACATGGACAAGCGAACCGAGTTTCTCGCCAGGTACGAAGGCAGTCCCGACGCGCTATTCTCCTTCCCCTCGCTGCGCGAGTTTCCACGGGTCCCGACCCACAAGCCCTTCTTCGACCGGTTCCTGGTCGACGACGCGGGCAACATCTGGGCTCGCCACTTTCCATCGACCGGACTCGGCATCCAGGATCTGCGGCCGCCGCGCGACCCGGCCCCACCCGAGACCTGGACCGTGCTCGATTCAGCGGGTGTCTGGCTGGGACCGGTGCACCTGCCCGATGGGTTCGCCGCCCACGAGGTCGCGAACGGCCGCGTATACGGGGTTCACACCTCGGCGCTCGGAGCGCATACGGTCAGGGTTTACCGGCTTGTCCGCGGGGATTGACGTAATTACATTGTAATCACTGTCGCTCTCAGACCCAAGAGACCATGCGAACAAGACTCATCAGGATCGGGAACTCACGCGGCGTCCGCATCCCCAAGGCGTTCGTCGAGGCGGCCGGCCTCGATGCCTCTCTGCGGATGCGCATCGTGGACACGGGTCTGCTGATCGAGCGCATCGAGGACGCCCCAAGGGTCGGGTGGGCCGAAGCAGCCCGCGAACTTGTCGACCGCTGTGAAGGCGGCCTCCTGGACGACCCGACTCGCACCGTCTTTGACGAGTCCGAATGGGATTGGGAGTAGACCTGCCCCGGCGGGGCGATGTCTACCTCATCTCGCTGGATCCGACACGTGGCTCAGAGATCACGAAGACGCGTCCGTGCGTGGTGGTCTCACCGGACGAACTCAACGACCACCTGGGGACCTTCCTGGTGGCGCCGATGACGACCGGCGGCCATCCCTGTCCGTTCCGGATTCCGTGCAGATTTCGGGACAGGGTCGGCCATGTCGTCGTGGACCAGCTGCGGGCCATCGATTACGCCCGAATGGTCCGGCGTCTGGGAAGCCTGCCCACCGACACGATGGACGAGGTGCTCAGCGTCCTGCAACGAATGTTCGCGACCTGACGGCTGCGCCTCCCCCCTACCGCCTCCCCTCCGTAGCCACCGCCCCATCACCCCCCATGTAGCGATCAAAGAAGTCATCCGTCGCATCGAACGTGATCAGCCAGCGCTCGTGCAGCAGGAAGTCGTGCACATCGTCAGGGAACACTATCAGTTCATGCGGCACACCCTGCGCGCGCAGCAGTTGCACCAGGCCGACCGTCTGCGAGAACGCCACGTTGCGGTCGTCGTCGCCGTGAATCAGCAGCACCGGTGACGTCCAGTTCTCCACCTCGGCCACCGATGACGACTGGTACGACACCGTCTCCGGATCGATCGAGTTCCCCCACAGGTGCACGCCGGCAATATCGACGCCCGCCGCGAACAGGTCCGAGTCGCGCGCCAGGCCCTGCGCCGTGAGAATGCCCCCGTACGAGAGCCCCCAGAGCCCGATCCGCGCCGCATCCACGTCGTCGCGGTCGCGCAGGTACTCGCCGGCCGCCTTGATGTCGCGGTACTCGGTGTTCCCGCGTCCGCCGCGCCCCGGCGCGTTGCGGAACTCGCGACCGTACCCGATGCCGCTGCGGTAGTTCACCGACAGCACCACGTAGCCCTTGTTCGCGAAGTACTGATTCATCGCGTAGGCCATGTGGTAGAAGTGCATATAGTGGTAGCCGAGCAGCATCTGCCGCCGGGACCCTCCGTGGATGAAGATCATCGCGGGCCGCTTCTCGCCGGGCTGCAGGTCCGGTGGCAGGAACAGCTGGTTGTAGAACTCGTAGCCGTCCTCGGCCTCTAGCGTGACCGCCTCGGGCACGACGTGCTCGTCGAAGGGGTAGCGCGCCGGCAGTTCCCGGATCGTCCGCGCCTCACCGCCGTCGGCAGGCACCACGGCCACGGTCAGCGGCTGTCTGGCATCCGCGTACAGCACGGCCACCTCGTCCCCCGACGCCAGCGCCGCCGGGTAGGTCTCGATGCCGTCGCCGTGTGTGAGTTGCCGCGCCTCGCCCCCCGCAGTGGGCACGCGCCACAGGTGGCGGCGGTCGATATCCCCCGCGTTGGTGGCGTAGAAGAGAGTGCAGCCATCCGGCGACAGCGAAATGTACTCCGCGATGCCGGCTCCCGGCGTAAGTTCGACGGATGAAGTGGTACCCCCTGCCGCCGCCACCGAGTAGTAGCGCCGCCACCCGTCCGGCTCGGCCTGGAATATGATGTGGTCGCCCGCCCAGATCACCGAGCGCACCTCGCGGTGGATCTCGTCGTCCGGGGTGTTGTGCCACACCTCGCGCGCCTCGCCGGTGCGCACGTCGCCGACCCAGATCGAGAAGTCGTAGCCGCCCGCGAAGCGCGCCTCGGTCATGCCGTCCGGCAGGTCGTCCGGGCTCGCCTCGCCCAGGTCGGCCCGGGCCCCGAAGGGCAGCCCCGGCCTGCGGATGAAGGCGACCCGCGTGCCGTCTGGCGACCAGGTCGGGCTGGTGTCGCGGTCCACGGCCGGTCCCAGGTAGGTGATGCCCGGGTTGTCGGTGTCGTACACGCCGATGAAGCTGTGATCTTCGCGGTCGCTCACGAAGGCGAGCTTGCGCGAGTCGGGAGACCACACCGGGCTGCCCTGCCTGCCGAACACGCTGAAGAGCGGCCGCTCGGGCTCGGTCGTCACCACGCCCGGGTTCGCCGGCGCGCGGAAGATCGCCCCGTCCTTCGCGTACGCGACCCATTCGCCGTCGGGCGACAGCGCCACGTTCCACGCCTCGACGACCCGCCAGGGCTCGCCGCCCGCCGTGCTCACCGCCCACACCGCGCGCTCAGCCCCGCGGGGATCGCTGGCCGGGTTCGCGATCCATCCCTCGCGGTTCGGGGTGTGGCCGCGCAGAAAGACCAGCGTCGAGCCGTCGTCGGAGATGCGCAGGTTCGACAGATCTCGCCCGTCGTCGTCCTCGTACCGCGTGAGCCGGACGGGCTCGAACCCGGGAGCCGTCGCCGTGTAGACGTTGCGGCGCCCCTCCTCGTACTCGATCCACGCGATCCGGTCGGCATCCTTCGCCGCGACCAGCTGGACCGGGTAGCCGGGACTGAGCACGTCCTCGATCGAGAAGCGCTGGGCCTGCGCGGGCGCGGCGGTGAGCGCGGACAGGGCGAGCGTGGCCAGGGCGAGAACGGGGAAGAAGACGGCGCGGCGCTCCATGGGCGATACTCCGGCGTTTTGGGCGTGGGGCGGCTTTCGGCCGGCACAATGCGCCGGCTACGGACACGATGCCCGTTGCGGGGCTTACGGGCAAACGGCGGGCACTGCGCGGGGGTGGCCGCCCCGTGATGAGTATGATATACTCAAAACATGAGTAAACGACTCCAGGTAGTGATGTCCGACGCCGATCTCGAGGAGGTCCGGGATGCGGCCAGGCGCAATAGCGTCACCGTGTCCGCGTGGGTGCGCCGTACGCTGCGCGGCGCGGCGGATCTTGACCGGCGCGGCGGCGTGGGCGCGGTGCGCGAAGCGCGCCCGAACTACTCCGTCATCAAGCCGGAGTTCCTCCGCTACGTCACGATCGAGGTGAGGCTGATGGAGGACCATCTGGAAGCGGTGCGCCAGCGCTACAACCTGCGCGACTGGTCGGCGGCCGTGAAGGAGGCGGTCTGCCGGCAGGCGTTTGCGCCGATGACCAAGGAGGAAGCGCTCGCAATGCGCGGCGTGGGATGGGAGGGAGATCTCGACGAGCTGCGGAACGAGCCCCCGATCGAGATGATTGACCTGCGTGACGATTTGCTTGACCCGAGTGACATCGATTGAGCCGACGTGATCGTTGACACTTCCGCCTGGGTCGAGTACACGCGGCGCATGGAAAGCTCCTACGACCTCTGCATGGATGCGGCAATCCGGGCCGATGAACCCATCGCCACTCCTGCAGTCGTGGTTATGGAGTTGCTTTCCGGCAGCCGCAGCGACCGCAATGCCTCGGCGCTCCTCCAACTCCTGAACCGCTTCGAGGTCCTGGAGCCCGCATCGCTCGGCCTGTATATGGAAGCCGCGAGCATCTACCGCATCTGCCGCCGAACCGGCTTCACGATCCGCTCGATGATCGACTGCGTGGTCGCCGCGACCGCGCTGGACAAGAGCCGCCCCCTCCTGGCCCGCAACCGCGACTTCGCGGTGATCGCGCGCTACACCGGGCTGGAACTCGTCATCCCGTCAGACACCGGGCCGCCGAAGACGCCGCCGCGGGGGTGGTCCGGGGAGTAGGTGTCCGGGGAGTAGGCGACCGGTCGCGTCGCCGCGCGACCGCACCGCGCGAACCCGGAACTTCGCGCCCGAGCCTACCCGATCGGCGGGCGGTGGTGATACACCCCCAGCCGCTCCTCGAGCGCCCGGGCCAGCGCGAGGATCCTACCCTCTTCGAAGAGTCCGCCATGAAGAGCCACATTACGCGTGATCGTGTGCGGCTCTCCCTGCGGATCGTCCGGAACCGGGCCCGCGCTCCGGGTCGGGCTCTCGTCCAGGCCGGCGCGCAGGCTGATCCCCGGGTGTCCGGTGTAGTTCATCGCCATCAGCAGCTCGAAGGAGCCGTAGGTCGGGGCGAATAGCGCGTCCACTTCGCTGTAGATCCGATGGAACTCGTGCATGAGGCCGCGGCGGAGGCGCTCGGCCTGCAGGTAGTCGACCGCGGACAGCAACCGGACGCGGCGCCAGGCGTCGGGCCAGCCCTCCGGGGGCAGCTGGTCGTCGCGGCCGTCCAGCGTCAGCTCCTCGTAGATGGCCGCGGCTTCCACGTACAGGTTGGGGATCAGCGCGCTGTACGGGAACGAAGGCAGCTCGACCTCGACCATTTCGACGCCCAGTTCGCGGAGCGCCTCCAGGTGGGCGTCGGCGACCGGGACTGTGGCGCCGGGGCCGAAGCCGACCTCGCGGAACCAGTCCGGCGAGTAGCCGACGCGCAGGGTCCGCGGGTCCAGGCCCGCGTCGTAGTCGAAGCCCCTGTCGATGGAGGACGCCGATGTCGGATCCGGGCCGTTGATCGCGGCCATGACGGGGACAGCATCCTCGACGCGGCGGGTGAGCGGCCCGATCCGGTCGAGGCTGGGGGTCAGGGGCATGGCGCCGGCGGTCGGCACCCGCCCGAAGGTAGCGCGCAGGCCGACGACGCCGCACTGGTCGGCGGGGTTGAGGATCGAGCCCAGGCTGTCGGTCCCGATCGAGAACGAACAGAGCGCGGCGGCGGTGGCCGATCCCGGCCCGGCGCTGGACCCGCCCGCGTGTTCTTCGGTGTTCCACGGGTTGCGGACCTTCCCGCCGAACCAGCGGTAGCCGTTGGCGAGGCTGGCGGTGGCGAGCTTGCCGAGGAGTACGGCGCCGGCGTCGCGGAGCATGGTGACGATGCGGGCGTCCCGGTCGGGCACCTGGTCCCGATAGGGGGTCGCGCCCCAGGTCGTGGCGATCCCGGCCGTGTCGAAGCAGTCCTTGATCCCGTATGGGATGCCGTGGAGTTCGCCCCGGTAGCGGCCGGTGGCCAGTTCGCGGTCGGACTCGGCGGCCTGCGCGAGCGCGTGGTCGGCGGTGACCGTGATGTAGCAGTAGAGGTCGGGCGCCAGCCGCTCGATCCGCGACAGGTAGATCTCGGTGAGGCGGCGGCTGGTGATCTGGCCCGTGCGGATCCAGTGGGCCTGCTCGCGGACCGAGGCGTAGGCGATGTCGGCTTCGTTGGCCGGTAAGGGTGCGGGGTCTTCAGGGGAGAGGACGACCCGGTTCTCCTGTGGCGCGTAGGACACGCCCGGCAGCCGGGGGTCGAAGGTGATCGCCGGCTGGAGCGCCAGATCGCGCGGGACGTCGCGGAGCTGGCGCACCCCGGCGACCTGCCCGCCGATGGACTGGAGCAGTTGTTCGCGCTCTTCGTCCGTGTAGGTGACCGCGTGGAGCTTTTCGGCTTCGGCGATCGTTGCGGCAGTGATGTCGGTGGACGGCTGGGGGGTGGCCTCGGCCACGGCAGCACTCGCACCGGCGGCCGGCGACTCCTCGCCGCCCGCCCCGGCCTCGTCCGGGCCGCTGCCCGCGCCCGCGTCACATGCAGAGAACCCGCCCGCCGCGAGCGCCGCCGTGCCCGCAAGGAAGTCCCTGCGCGTGGTGGTCGAACGTTTGCGGGGTGACCCCATGTCTCCCTACCTGCGTGCGTCGCGCCTCGTCAGCGGACTCAGGTAGTCGCGGCTGCCGAGGCCCAGCTTCCGCAGCGCGATGCCCGTCATGCATTCGTCCACGACCTGCTTGGCATTGAGCGCGGTCGTGTACCCGGGGTCGACCAGCGGGTTGAGCTCGACGAGGTCGAACCCGACCACATTGTTTTCGGAGCAGAGACCACGGACGATCGGGAAGACCTCGCGGGGGGTGAGGCCGCCGGGCACGGGCGTACCGGTGCCCGACGTGTACGCCGGGTCCATCACGTCGATGTCGAACGAGATGTGCAGGTACTCGGGCCCGTCGTTGGCCTCGTCGAGGACGCGTTGCATGACCGTGGTCCAGCCGTCACGGTCGATCTCGGCCATCGTGTGGTACCGGAACTCGTTCTCGCGCATCCATTCGAAGCCCTCCGGGCCCGGCCAGCTCCCGCGGAGCCCCACCTGGATGAAGTTCCTGCCAAGGATGTGGCCTTCGTCCACGAGGCGGCGCACCGGCTGCGCGTGCGAGATGAGGTGGCCGCTGCGGGTACCCCCGGCGTCGTAGTGGGCGTCGAAGTGGATGACGCCGACGTTCTCCTTGCCGTACACGTCGGCCAGGCCGGCCACGTTGGCGAACTCGATCGAGTGGTCTCCCCCGATGATCACCGGGATCGCGCCGGTCTCGGCAATCTCGCGGACCATGCGGCGGATCGGCGGCATGCTGCGTTCGGTGCTGAGGTTGTCGATCGGAGCGTTGCCGTAGTCCACCGCCGTCAACTCGCTTCGCCAGCGCACCATCGTCTCCATGCTGCCGACGCTGCGTCTCATGGCGCGGAACGCGGTTGGTCCCTCTCCCGCCCCGCGGAAGCCGACGCCCATGTCGACCGGCGCGCCCATGAACGCCACCTCGACCTCGCCCGCAACCAGGTCCTCGATGGTGCGCGCGACGGGCAGGCCGAAGAAGGTCAGGACCGATCCCACCCGGATGGGACCGGGTTCCCGCGGGGGATCGTTCGAGATGTCCCGGTCCCGCCAGACTTCCAGGTTCGGGTCGTTGGGGTCGAGGCGGATGATCGCGGCCTCGGGGTCGGGGGCCTGGGCCGAGTCCTCCGCGGTCTCCTGCGCCTCGTCCTGGCCGGCCTGAGCGGCGTCCGGCTCCTCGACGGAGTCCGGAGTCTGGGTGCCGGCCTCCGCGTCGTCGGAATCGGGAGGCGAAGCCTCGCAGCCCCACGCAAGCAGGCCGAAAGCGACGAGCAGCGCGACGGTGCGGGACGATGAATGGGACGACGGATCTCGCATGCGCACAGTCTAGGCCCCGCGCCGTTTGCCCGCCAGCCTGGGCGACCGGCATGTTGTTCGCACCGCTTCGCTTGAAGGGAGTTTCGCAATGGCCGTTGCCCGAGTGACCGCCGCCGTGTGGCCGCTCATTGCTGTGGTGGCGCTGTCGGTTGCCGCGTGTGTTCCCGAAGGGGCGCGGACCGGCACGTCGGCCGCCTCCGCCACCCTCGCCATCGAATCCGTCACGGTCATCCCGATGGACGGCGAGCAGGTACTGGGCGACATGACCGTGCTGGTGGGCGACGGGCGCGTGGTCGCGGTGCAGCCGGCCAGCGACCCCGAGGCCGCTATCCCCGACGGAGCCGTGCGGGTCGACGGCCGCGGGCGCTTCCTGATCCCCGGCCTGAACGACATGCACGTGCACTTCCAGGACTCGTCGGCGCTCGACCGTTTCATTGCGACGGGCGTGACAGGCGTGCGGGTTCTCTGGGGCGGCCCGTCGACGCTCGACTTTCGCGACCGGATCGCCCGTGGCGAACTGGCCGGGCCCGACATCTACACGGCCGGCACGATCATCGAGGGGCTGCCTCCGCCGGAACTGGCTGCCGTCATCGACACGGCCGGACGCGTGATCGTGCACGACAGCATCGACGGCGCCGCAGCCGTGCGTGAACAGCACGCGGCCGGATACGACTTCATCAAGGTCTACAACAACGTGCCCGCGGCGGCGTACCGCGGGATCGTCACCGAGGCTGCCGCGCTGGGCATTCCCGTGGCGGGACATGTTCCCTTCGAAGTGGGACTCGACGGCGCGCTCGCGGCGGGCCAGGCCAGCATCGAGCACCTGCGCGGCTACATCTGGCACCTCGTGCCCGAAGACGCGCCCAACCAGCCCGGCGCCGACCTCCGCTCCCGCACGCTGGCATGGGCGCACGGCGATCCGTCACGCATCCAGGCGCTCGCCGAACGCACCCGCGACGCCGGCGTGTGGAGCGTCCCCACGCTCTCGGTCCGCATGATCATGAAGCCGCACCGCCTCGTCGACGCCTACCTCGCCACCGAAGAAGCGTCCCACATGACCGCCGGCATGCGCGCCTTCTACACCCGGCGCATGTCGATCCCGTGGATGAGCAACTTCACCCCGGACGACTTCGAAGCCGCGATGGACGGGTTCGCGGTGGCCGATTCCCTGATCCGCGCGCTGGTGGGCGTGGGCGCGCCGGTGATGGCCGGAACCGACACCCCGCCGCTCGGCTTCGCGCTTCATCGCGAACTGGAGGAACTGGTGGGCGCGGGTCTGTCCCCGTTTGAGGCGTTGCAGAGCGCCACGGTCCTCCCGGCCCGCTTTCTCGGTCGTGGCGGGGGGGCGGGCATGGTGGCGGAGGGAAGTCCCGCCGACCTGGTGCTGCTGGAAGCCGATCCCCTGGCCGCCATCGGGAACACGCGCCGGATCGCGGGGGTGGTGCGGCGCGGGGAATGGCTCGACCGGGCCACATTGGACGCCATGCTGGCGGGCCGCGGATGAACCCCAACGAGGCCGCAGGACGATGACCATGCCGACACGCTCTCCGGTACTCGGGGCCGCCCGCCGGACCGTCCCCTTCCACCCTGCCACCACCCTCCCGGCCATCGCCGGCCGACGCGCCGCCGTTGCCCTCTCGACCGCCGCCGTACTCCTCACCGCCGCCGCGTGTGCCCCGCCGTCCAACGAAGACCAGAGCCAGCCCGGCACGCTGGCCGTGACCAACGCGACCATCCTCGACGGGATGGGCGGGGTGCCGATCGCCGACGGCGTGGTCGTCGTCGAGGGCGACCGGATCGTCGCCGCGGGGGCTGCGGCGGAGGTGGCCGTGCCGGACGGGGCCACCGTCGTCGACGCGGAGGGCGGCACGGTCATGCCCGGCCTCGCCGACATGCACGTTCACATGGTGGGGGGGTGGGACGGCGTCAGCACCGAGATGCTCGGCTATCGCCGCTACCTGAACGCGCTGTTGCATGCGGGCGTCACCACGGTCTTCGACGCCGGCAACGTGCTGCCGTTCATCCAGCAGATCCAGGCCGAGACCGAGGCAGGCCGACTCCCCGGCCCCCGGGTGTACATGGCGGGACCGCTCGTGGACGGTCCCGTGCCGATATGGCCGCCCATCACCTACTTCACCTTCGAGGCTTCGGCCATGTGGAGGCACGCTTCTCAGCTGGCCGCGGCCGGGGTGGACGCGCTCAAGGGATACGCCGGCCTCGACGCGGAGATGGTCGACTCGCTGGTGCAGGCGGGTGCCGAATTCGGCCTGCCCGTGATCGTGGACCTGGGCTCGCGCGGCGACTACGCGGCCGCGGTCGAGGCCGGTGTCCTGGCACGTGCCCATGCGCCCTCCGGCCCGCTGAGCGACGACGAAATCGCGGCCATGGTGGAGCACGGCACGGCCACGATCACGACACTGGCCGTGCTGGAGTCGTTCGCACGGCGACGGTTGCGCGACCTGGCGTTTCTCGACCACCCGCTCATCGCTGCCACCACTCCCCCCCGGTTTCTGGACGCGCTGCGTGAGCACGCCACTCGGACCCTGTCCGACGCGGAGGCCGGGTTTGTGGCCGCCATCGAGGAGCGCCTCATGACCGCCATGACCAACGTGAAGCGGCTGAGCGACGCCGGTGTGCTGCTCGTCGCGGGCACCGACGCGCCCTACCCCGGCGTCTTCCAGGGCGAAGGCATCCACCGCGAACTGGAACTGCTCGTCGAGGCCGGCCTCACGCCGCTTCAGGCGATTTCCGCCGCCACCCACCACGCCGCACGCCTCATGGACGCGGACGGCGAGTGGGGCGCCATTTCACCCGGCCTGACCGCCGACCTGCTGGTCGTGCGGGGAAATCCGGCAGCGAACATCGGAGCGACCCGCGACATCCTGGCCGTGATCCAGCGCGGCGTCGTCCTCGACCGCTCCCAGCTCGTGTTCAGCGCGCTGGACGACCCCGGGTTCCGGACGGTGGGGTCGGTGGCTGCGAACTGAAGGGGAAGTGCTACGGCTTTCTCGCGACGAAGAACATCCTGCCTTCGTGCACCCCGCCCTCTACGATGGGTTCGTTCCCATCGAGAGACTGCAACTCTTCGAATCCGGCCTTTCGCAGCCGCTCCCTGATTTCACCCTCGTCATACCAGCGTTGAGTCAAAGGGAAATCGGTCCGCGTCCAACCCGAACCCTTCAGTTCGAACAGGGTCACATCAAGCCTTCCGGTCTTCTCATCCGCATCATGTGAGGATCGCACCACGCAGACGTGGTCCTCCTCGACATATCCGAACGAGCCTCGCCACCTGGACCGGTAGCCCTCTTCCATGTTGAGGTCGAACGCGAAGTAGCCGCCGCCTTCCAGCACGGCGAATACACTTCGAAACACCTGTTCCAGCGCGTCCAGGCTCATCACGTGATTCAGGCTGTCGAAGGTCGAGAAAACCGCAGAATACCTGTGCGGCAAGGCGATGTTCCGGGCGTCCTGGACGACGAATTCCACGTCGGGGGCATTCTGCTTCGCGATCTCGATCATCCGTTCCGAGCCGTCCAGGCCCGTCGTGCGGTATCCTTGCCGCGAGAGCTCGGCGGCAAGCTGTCCGGTGCCACAGCAGAGGTCCAGTACGGCGCTTCCAGGGGAGAGATTCCGCAGGACCAGTTGGTCGAGGATCGGGTACGCCTTCGTCGCGAAGAAACCCCAGTGCCGGTTGTAGATGCGCGCAAAGGGGTCGTACGCGTCGTAGCGGGTCACTTCGGGATCTCCTTCGGGGAAGGGTGGCAATGGGGATCCGGTGCATTGCTACCTTAACTCAATCGCACGCCACCCGGACGGAAAGCCTCCAGATGAACCATCTCCGCTGCTTCGCCCTTCTCATCCCTCTGCTGCCTGTCGCGGGCTGCACTTCGGCCAACTCGGACCCGCCGGTCGACATCATCGTCGTCGTCAGAACCGCGCTTCACGACTTCCGTGTGGAAGCGGTAGCCGACGGCCTGGTGCGTCCGTTCGCGATGGCCTTCACGCCCGAAGGCGACCTTCTCGTAACGGAGCGGCCCGGTCGGCTTCGAATCATCCGAAACGGCGTTCTCCTTCCTGATTCCGTGGAGGGTCTGCCGCCGATCCGGGCACTCGGGCGCGGCGCCCGTTCCATGAGCGGCTTCGAGCAGGCCGGACTGCGCGACGCGATCCTTCATCCGGAGTTCGAAACGAACCGGCTCCTCTACCTCAGCTACGTGAAGCCGGGGCCGGATTCGCTGGGCGCGATCGCGATTGCCCGAGGCCGGTTCGAGGACGACCGGTTGACGGAGGTCGAGGAACTCTTCCACGCGGACGCATTCGGGAACGGGACGGACCGAAGCTCGATGTGGGGCGGACGCCTCGTCTTCGACCACGACGGCTACCTGTTCATGACGCTGGGCGACCGGCAGTGGCCGTCCGCGGGCGACCTGGAGGCGCATCCGGCCCAGGATCTGTCGAACCACAACGGGAGCACGATCCGGATCCACGACGACGGGCGGGTCCCGGCCGACAACCCGTTCGTCGGCCGGGAGGGGATCCACCCCGAGATCTGGACGTGGGGCCACCGCAACGCGCAGGGGATGGCGGTGCATCCGGAGACAGGAGACCTGTGGCAGAACGAGCACGGCCCGCAGGGTGGGGACGAACTCAACCTCATCGAGCCCGGCCGCAACTACGGCTGGCCGGTCGTTGGGTACGGCGTGAACTACCGGACGGGTTCCCGCATTCACCCGGGAACGCTCATGGACGGCATGGAGCCGCCCGACCATGTCTGGGTGCCCTCGATCGGCGTCTCCGGGATACTCTTCTACACCGGCCACGCATTCCCGGAGTGGCGCGGCGACATGCTGGTCGGCGGTCTCAGCGGACGGCGCCTTGTGCGGTTGCGGCTGAACGGGCGTGAGGTGACACACGAGGAGGTCCTCCTGCGCGGGATCGGCGGCATCCCTGACATCGGCCGCATCCGCGACGTCCGGGAGGGACCGGACGGCTTCATCTACCTCGCCATCGACGGGGAGACGCGCGACGTCGATGGGCCGGCGACCGGCATCGTCCGGCTAGTGCCGGCCGGGCAGCGATAGCCTATGTTGGAGGGTTGACCACCAACATCCGTCGTTCCTGGGGACGGGCGCGTGAAAACACTGGGTGCTAGTGCGATCCTGTTGCTCTGGTTCGCCCTCACGGGGCTGCCCTCGGGGCACCGTGCGTCCGGGGCACCCTCAGCGCACGGCCCGGATGTCGGCGTGGCGGCCATCGGTGACGCGGGCGTCGACGACACGGCGGATCTTACCGGCGTGATCCAGCGCTACTGTGTTCGCTGTCACAACGAACGCCTCCTCCGCGGGAACCTCACCCTGGAGGAGTTCGACGTGGCCAGCGCGCACGAGCAGGCGCCGACCGCGGAGAAGATGATCCGGAAACTGCGTGCGGGGATGATGCCGCCGCCCGGCCAGCGGCGGCCACCCCCGGACACCCTGCTCGCCCTGGTCGAGACCCTTGAGGTCGTGGTCGACCGGGAGGCCGCCCGTGACCGGAATCCCGGCTCGCGGCGCTTCCAGCGGCTGAACCGGGCCGAGTACGAGCGGGTGATCCGCGACCTTCTCGCTCTCGAAATCGACGCGAGCCGCTGGCTGCCCGCGGACACCTATCTCGGCGCCTTCGACAACATGGCGGACGCGCAGGGCCTCTCGACCACGCTTCTCGAGGCGTACCTGAGGGCCGCCACCGAGGTGAGCCGGCTCGCGGTCGGCAACCCGGAGGCGCTGTCGAAGACGGCCAAGTACACGAATCCGATCGACGTCTCCCAGCATGCCTGGGACCACATCGAGGGCACGCCGTACGGGACGCGCGGCGGAATGGTCGTGACCCACGACTTCCCTGTTGACGGAGAGTACGTGATTTCAATCGAGACGCTCTTCGGTCAGGGGACCGGCTTCCAGGATGTCGACATCTCCGTCGACGGTGAGGGCGTGGCGCTCCTCGGTCTCCAGCACGGGGGACGCTCCACGGTCCCGATCCGCACCGAACCGATCTTCGTGCGGGCGGGCCAGCGCCAGGTCGCGGCGGCGTTCGTGCGCACGATCGAGGGGCCGTACGAGGATCGTTTGAAGACGCCCGGCTGGTCGTTCGTCGGGGGTGAGGACTCCCAGGCGTGGGCGAACTACGGGATCACGGCGCTTCCTCACCTGAGCGAGCTGATGATCACCGGCCCGCAGCGCAGCACGGGACTCTCGGAGACGCCGAGCCGGAGAAAGGTCTTCCATTGCCATCCGGACGGGAGCGCGGCCGTGGGCGGGACACCGGCAGCGGCGGCGACACAGGCGGGAGCGGCGGCAGCGACAGCGGCGGCGGCCCGCGCGTGCGCCGAGTTGATCGTGGCCCGGCTCGCGCGCGAAGCCTACCGGCGGCCGGTGACCGAGGACGACCTCGCCGGCCCGATGTCCTTCTACGACCGCGCGGCGGCGGATGGTGGCTTCGAGATCGGCATTCGGACTGCGCTCCAGGCCATCCTCGCCGGCCCGTCCTTCATCTTCCGGCTCGAACAGGCGCCATCCGGGGCCGAGCCCGGAGAGGACTACCGGATCGCGGACATCGACCTCGCCTCGCGCCTGTCGTTCTTCCTGTGGGCGGCAAGCCCGGACGACGAACTGCTGACGCTGGCCGCGGAGCAGCGGCTCTCGGATCCGGCGGTTCTCGAGGCGCAGGTGCACCGGATGCTGGCCGACCCGCGGGCCGGGGCGCTATCCACCCGCTTCGCCTCGCAGTGGCTGCGGCTTCAGGACGCGGAGGACAACCAGCCCGAGCCCTATCTCTATCCGGATTTCACGGGTCAGCTTCGCGAGGACCTGGTCCGGGAGACACAACTCCTCTTCGACCACCTGATTCGGGAGGACCGGAGTCTTCTGGAACTCTACACGGCGGACTACACGTTCCTGAACGAGCGTCTCGCCGCGCACTACGGGATTGCGGGGGTCTCGGGCCCCGGGTTCCGCCGCGTGCGCTACCCGGACGACAGCCGGCGCGGCGTGATGGGGCACGGAAGCGTGCTGCTCCTGACGTCGATGTCCGCGCGCACGTCGCCCGTGCTCCGCGGGAAATGGGTGATGGAAGTCCTCATGGGCACGCCGCCTCCGCCGCCCCCACCCGACATCCCCGCCTTCGACGACACGGAGTCGGCGCGTGACGGGAGGCCCCTGACCACGCGGCAGCGGCTCGAGATCCACCGGGCGAATCCCACCTGCAATTCGTGCCACAGGTTCATGGACCCGATCGGGCTCGCTCTGGACAACTACGATGTGACGGGACAGGTGCGGGTTCGCGAGAACGGCGTCGCGCTCGACACGCGGGGGACGTTCTACGACGGGACCGAGATCAGCACGCCCGCGGGCCTCGTCGACGTCCTCACAAAACGGCCAGTCCCCCTGGTCCGGAACTTCACGGCCCACCTTCTCGCCTACGCGATGGGCCGCAGAACCGAGTACTTCGATCAGCCGACGATCCGGGCCATCGCGCGCGAAGCGGAGGCCAACGACCACAGAATGTCCTCGTTCATCCTCGGCGTCGTGAACAGCGACCCGTTCCGGATGGCGCGACCGGCGTCCGGCGTGGACAAGGAGGGAGAATCATGAACCTCATCACCGGCAGACACCTGTCGCGCCGCACCTTCCTGCGGGGGGCTGGCGCCAGCGTGGCCTTGCCTCTGCTCGACGCAATGATCCCCGCCGGACGCCTGCGGGCCGACCCGAAGAAGGCGGCGGAATTCACGCGGCTCGTCTGCATCGAGGAGTCGATGGGCGTGGCCGGATCGAGCGACTGGGGCGACGCCCGACACCTGTTCGCGCCAGCCGCCACCGGGCGCGACTTCGAACTGGTCGCGGACAGCCAGCTCAAGCCGCTGGAAGCCTTCCGCGAGTACATGACGATCGTGAGCAATACGGACTGCCGCTCGGCGGAAGCGTTCAGGGCGGAGGAAATCGGCGGCGACCACGACCGGTCGACGGCGGTGTTCCTGACGCAGGCGCATCCGAAGCAGACCCAGGGATCCGACATCTTCCTGGGCACCTCACTCGATCAACTGCACGCGCAACGCTTCGGGCAGGAAACCGTGCTCCCGTCGCTGGAACTGTGCATCGAGGGAATCGATCGTGGCGGCGGCTGCGCGTACAACTACCACTGCGCGTACACGACCTCGCTGGCGTGGGCCTCGCCCAACCAGCCGCTTCCGGCGATCCGCGAGCCGCGTGTCGTGTTCGAGCGGCTGTTCGGCGCCGGGGACACGGCCGCGGATCGGGCGGCGCGGCGGCGCATGGACCGCAGCATCATCGACTGGATCGCGACCGAAGTCGTTCGGCTGAGGAGGACCCTGGGGGCAACCGATCGGGTCGCGCTGGACGAGTACGTCGACCACATCCGCGAGATCGAGCGCCGGATCCAGCTGGTTGAAGCGCGGAACACGAGCGGCGAGGAGCGCGCGATGCCCGAAGCGCCGTCGGGCGTGCCGGACTCCTTCGAGGAACACATGCGGCTGATGTTCGATCTGCAGCTGCTCGCGCTGCAGACGGACCTGACGCGTGTCATCACCTTCAAGACCGGCTTCGACCAGTCGAACCGGACGTTCCCTGGCAGCGGCACAACGAGATCCATCCACGGGGCCTCGCACCACGGCAACGTCCCCGAGGACATCATGGACTTCAACCGGATCAATACCTACCGCCTCGGGCAACTCGCGTACTTCCTCGAGAAGATGCGCGACACGGTCGAAGGCGATGCCTCGCTGCTCGACAAGACGGCGATCGTCTGGGGCTCGCCGATGGCCGACGGAAACCTCCACAACCACCGGCGCGCGCCACTGCTCGTCATGGGCCGGGCGAACGGGGCGCTGGAGGGCGGCATCCATCTGCGCGCCCCGAACGGGACCCCGATGGCCAACGCCTTCGTGAGCCTCATGCGCAAGATCGGACACCCCGAGATGGCCACCTTCGGCGACAGCGACGGCGCGTTCTCGCTTGACCTTGCCGGTGGCGTGCCCTCGGGCGGGAGCGGCCCGGCATGAGAGGCGCCGCGGTTGCACTAATGCTCGCGGTGGTTCTGCCGTCGGCCCTGGTGGCGCAGCAAGCCGTTGCGGGCGACGCGCTGCTGGAGGCCGCTCGGCGCGGGGACCTGGAGGCGGTTCAGGAGTTGATTGGCCGCGGTGTGGACGTGGATGCGAAGCGGGGCGACGGGATGACCGCCCTGCACTTCGCCGCCGAACGCGGGCATGCCGCGGTGGCCCGCGCGTTGATCGATGCGCGCGTGACGGTCGACGCCGGCACGCGGATCGGCCACTATACGCCGCTGCACCTGGCGGCCCGAGCCGGACACGAGGCCGTCGTTGCTCGCCTGCTCGAGGCCGGTGCCGACCCCAACGCCGTGACGACGAACAGCGGCGTGACGGCGCTGCACCTCGCGGCGGGCGCCGTGGGCGGCGCGGTGGCGGTGACCGCGCTGCTTGAGCACGGCGCCGACCCGAACGCCCGGGAGGGGTCGGCGGGTCAGACGCCGCTGATGTTTGCGGCGGCCGCGAACAGGACGGCTGCGGTGACCGGGCTGCTCGAGGCGGGCGCCGACCCCGACATCGCGACCGCCGTGGTCGATGTGCTGCCCAGTCTGGCGCTCGACCGTGAGGCCAACCGCCGGTTCCGCGACATGTTGGACGCGCCGCCGGAGACGCTCGGCGCGTACGGACCCCAGGTGGACCCGGAAGCCGGACGGCCTGGCGAACCGACTCCCGCCCATGTCCAGGCCGCCATCCGTGCGCAGCGCGAGTTCCTCCGCTCCGGTTACGATGTCGGCGAAGTCGGCCCGCATTCGCTCGGCCGCACCGGGCCGGATTACCCGGGCGGCCCCGACCTCGTACGGCCCCCGTACCGCGAGGTGCTCGTCGGTCGCACCGGCGGAATGACCGCGCTGCTGCACGCCGCGCGCGAGGGCCACATGGAAGCGGCGACGGCCCTCCTCGCCAGCGGCGCGAACATCGACCAGGTCAGCGCGGACGCCACCAGCCCGCTCCTCATGGCGGCGCTCAACGGCCAATTCGACCTGGCGCTCGTCCTGATCGAGCGCGGGGCCGATCCGAATCTCGCCGCATCGACGGACGGCGCGACGCCCCTGTTCGCCGTCCTGCAGACCCACTGGGCACCCAAGTCCAACTACCCCCAGCCACGCGCGCAGGATGTACAGCGAGCCGGGCACATGGACGTGCTCCACGCTCTCCTCACCGCTGGCGCCGACCCCAACCCGCGCCTGAACACGCACCTCTGGTACTGGGAGTACGGACTCACGAAGATGGGGATCGACCTGACCGGGGCGACGCCGTTCTGGCGCGCGGCCTTTGCCCAGGATCTCGACGCGATGAAGCTCCTCGTCGCACACGGAGCGGATCCCCACATCCCGACCCGGTGGCCGGAAGTCGGGATGCGCGAGCGGAGGCAGCAGGACGGCCGGCAGCAGGAAGACTCCGCGCTTCCCTGGATTCCGGAGGGCGCGCCGAACGCCTGGCCGATCCACGCCGCGGCGGGAGGCGGATACCTGGGGCTGGGCGCGTTCAGTGTCCGGAACCGGCCCGACCAGTTCATCCCCGCCGTCAAATACCTGATCGAGGAACTCGGCGCGGACGTCAACCAGCGCGATTCGTGGCTCTACACGCCGATGCACTACGCGGCTTCACGGGGAGACAACGAAATGATCGAGTATCTCGTGTCGCGGGGTGGCGACGTCACCGCGATCACGCGCCTCGGACAGTCCACGGCCGACATGGCCCGCGGCGGCCGGGCCGGTTTCTTCACGCGCGTCCCGTACCCGGAAACCGTCGAACTTCTGACCGCTCTGGGTTCGACCCTGGAATGCCTCCACACGCACTTCCTGGATACCGGGGACTTCTGCACCGGTGCGGGCGTCGACGACCCATGGGCGCCCGCCGCCACGGATGCGGAGCGAAAGCGGCCCGGCTCATGAATACCAGGTCGCTTTGTCTGACTCTTGCCGCCGCGCTTGCCGTCTCGGGGTGCGAGAGTGGCGACCGCACGGCCGCCGCGACGATGGGTGGGATGGATGGCGCCATCGTGAAGGGGGGAGACGACCGCACGGGACCCTACGATCCGGTCGCCGGGTGGTGGAAGGCCGCACCCAACCACGACGGCGAATGGGGCTGGGGTCAGGTGGCGGGCGTGGCGGTGGACCACCCGGATCGAATCATCGTGGTCACGCGCGGCGACTGGCCCGCCGATCGATCCGCTCCCCGCGAGGGGCGGTTGCGGCGTACGAACTTCGTGGTCGTCGCCAACGGGAACGGCGAGATCGTCGAACAATGGGCGCAGTGGGACTCGATTTTCACGCTCCCGCACCAGGTGTACATCAACCCCTACGACCCCGAACGGCATGTGTGGGTGATCGACAGCGGCGGCGGCCAGGGTCACATGCAGGTCGTCAAGTTCACCAACGATGGCAGCGAGATCGCGATGCGCCTGGGCGAGCGCGACCATCCCAAAACCCGCGCAGCCGCCCGCGCGCGCTCCGACTGGGGTCCCCATACCTACGGCTGGCCGTCGAAGCTGGCGTTCCTCCCGGACGGGAGCTTCCTTCTGGCCGACGGATACTGGAATTCGCGGATCATCAAGTACTCCGAGGACGGCGAGTTCATCATGCAGTGGGGCGGCCTCGGCACCGGGCCAAGCGAGTTCGATCTCCTTCACGGTCTCGCGGTGGACGAGGACCGCGTCTACGTCGGGGACCGGCAGAACGAGCGCCTGCAGCTGTTCACGCACGACGGGGAGTTCATCGAGGAATGGCCGAACATCTTCGACCCGGTGAACATCTGGCCGGACGAAAACGGCGCGGTATGGGTCCTGGACGGAAGCTTGAACCGCGTTCTGAAGTACGACCGCGATGGCGTTCTTCGGGACTATTGGGGCGCATACGGCGCGGCCGGTGCAATCGGGCGTGGCACATGGCCGGGTGGCCTGTCGCTGCCCCACCAGATGGACATGGACGGGAACGGCGCCCTGTACATCGCATCGTACAGCGGCGGCTGGATCAACAAGTTCACACCGAAGCCGGACGCGGATCCGGACAGGCTCATCGGGCCCAGGCTGCTGCTCACGCGTTGAGTCTGGAGTAACCGCCCGCCAGGAGGCCGATCGGCCCCAGCGGCTCCACACCGATCCCGGCGTCGCCCTGCCCAACCAAAGCTGAATTCTCAACACTATGTTGATTTTTCAGCATCACTACGTTATCGTTAGGAATCGGCGGGCAACACACCGAGTCGCTCGTCTTCACCGCCCGGCAAGCGAGGCCGCAGTGACCCACCTGCCACAACTCAGCCGACGAGAGCGCGAAGTCATGGACATCGTCCACGAAATGGGCGATGCGACCGCCGTCCAGATTCGGGAGCGAATGGCCGACCCGCCCACGGACTCGGCCGTCCGGTCGGTGCTGCGAATCCTCGTCGAAAAGGGACATCTGTCAAGCGCCTACAATGGGCCGCGCTACGTCTACTCGCCCACGGTCCCGGCACAACGGGCGCGCAGTTCGGCCATGCGGCATGTCCTCAGGACGTTCTTCGGCGGCTCGGTGGAGGGCGCGGTCGCCACGCTTCTCCAGATGGAAGACAGCAAGCTCACCCCGGAGGAGCGCGCGCGCATCAAGACGCTGATCGACGAGGCGTCCGAGGAGGGACGGTGATGGACTGGCTGACCGCATCCCACGTCCTGAGCGTGTTGGAACTGGTCGTGAGGGTGACGGTCCTGCTGTCGGCAGGGCTTGCCCTGGCGTGGCTTGCACGCAAGAGGGCCGCGAGGGTCCGTCATTCATTGTGGACGATGACTTTCGCGCTGCTCCTCGTGCTGCCTGTCCTCAGCTTCGTCGTCCCTTCGTGGGAGGTACGCATCATTCCCGCCATGGGCAGCACTCCCCAGCTGCCGCTCGAACAGCCCCCGCGGGTCAACGCTACCACAGGCGGGTTCATCACCCTCCCCGCACTGGACCCTGCAACGCCGGACGCAGGATCCGCCGCCGCACTCGCGGCGGCCCCGGCGGGAAAGCCCTCGCCGCCATCGCGCTCCATCCCCCTCCCGATTCTGCTGTGGGGAGTGGGCTGCGCCGCCGCCCTGGTCTCGCTGACCATGAGTGGGCTCCGGTTCGCAAGACTGGTCCGCACGGCAACCCCGCTTCGCGATCCCGCGCGGCTCGAACATGTAGAAGCGGTCCGCCGGCGATTGGGGATTCCCGGGGACGTGTGGGTCGTCCTGAGCCCCAAGGCCGCCACGCCCATGACGGGAGGGCTGCGGAGGCCTGTCGTCCTGCTCCCCATGTCGGCGACGCTGTGGACCCACGAGCGATGGACCGTGGTGCTGGCGCATGAAATGACCCATGTCCGTCGCCGTGACGTGCTCCGGCAACTCATGGTGCGGGTCGGGCTCGCTCTGTACTGGTTCCACCCCTTGAGCTGGGTGGCCGCGTGGTTTGCGGCAACCGCGAGCGAGGAAGCCTGTGACGAGGAGGTGTTGGCCCTCGGTACCCGCCCCTCCAGGTACGCCACCCATCTGCTCTCCCTCACAGGGGGCATGAGTGCCCATCGCCCCGTCTTGTCCCTGCCGATGGCCCAGCGCTCACATTCGCAGCTGGAGAGGAGGATCGCGGCTATCCTCGAGCCGGACCGCCCGCACGCGAGCAGCATGGCCTCGGCAATCGTAGTCACGGCGATCGGCGCTGTCGGGGTCTCGGCGGCAGTCACCCATCCGGTCCAGACCGCCCAACAGGACACCGTAACCGCGGTCGTCGCCGCCCGGATAGGGGACGAGGCCATGGGCGCCGAGCGAGAGGAGTACATCTTCGGCGAGGTGACCTCCGTGGCCGCGGATAGTGACGGCCGGATCTACGTCGCGGACCAACTCACGCCATCGGTCCGGGTTTTCGGGTCCGACGGAGAGTTCGTGGCCTGGATCGGACGGGAGGGCGAAGGGCCTGGCGAGTTCACGTGGCCGGTCGACATCCTGCCCACAGCCGATGGCAGGCTCTTCGTGCGGGGTTCACGGATCACCGCCTTCGCGACCAGTTCTTCGTCGGAGTATCCGGACGCGGTAGTCGACACCTGGAGGACTCCGGCGCTCTCCAATACCAGTTCCGAGCGGGCCCGACTGGTCGACGGTGTCTACTACTACCCGCACTATACCTCCATCCGCGATGAGCCCGTTGATTACTTCTACATGAAGTACGGCCCAGGGGGGCACACGGGCGACACGGTCAGAGTGCCCGCCGTCGGGAACCTCGGGAGACAGTTTACGGCGTTCTACATGGTGAACGCGGGAGGCGGCTGGTTGGTCGATGGACTGAACATCGTACCCTTCGGTGCCCGCGCGGACTGGGACATGACCGAACGCGGCACGATCGTCGCGAGCGACGGAGAGACGTACCAGATCCAGGAGTTTGATCAGGATGGCCAGCTTCTCAGGACGATAGCCGGCCCCGAAATGGAGGGGCGAGCCGTGCCGCCTGCCGAACGCGCAGACAGCATCAGGGCGCTCGAGGCGCGCATCGATTCCCTCCCCGTCCCCCTGGAAGACGTCCTGCACGTGGCGCCGGAGATTCGGCGGGGGGAGATCCCGGACTCGCTACCAGCGTCTATCGCGCTCCACGTGGGCACCGGCAACCGCATCTGGGTCGAGCGCTGGCCCCCGGAGGGGATGGGATCGTCGCGTTACTTCGACGTCCTGGAATACGACGGGCGCTACCGGGGCACCGTCGTCGTCCCGGCCCCGTTGCTGGCGGATCCACCGCCATTCTTCGGCGAAGACGTGATCGTCGGCGTCGTCATGGACCCGACAACCGAGGTGCACTCGGTCGTCTCTCTCCGCTTTCGCCTGCCGCGGTAATCGAGCGAAACCGACCCCCCGGTCGAGCCGTAGGTCTTCAGTGTGGCATGGGCGGTGCTGCAACGAATCGGGCCAGTTCGCTCATGGGTGCGACTCGGGCGGGAAGTCATCATGGGAACAGGCACGAAGGTGTTTGTCGGCACGATCGTGGCGGGAGGCCTGGGAGCCTCGGCGCTCGCAGTGTTCACGGCCGGGGGCGGCGAGACCGAGGTGGACACGGTCCCCGTGGAGAGGGGTGAGATCGTGGACCGCGCGCTGGCGGTCGGACGCATTGAACCGCTGGTCGAAGTAAGCGTCAAATCGCAGCTCGCGGGTGTCGTGCGCCGGATGTTCAAGGAACCCGGCCAATACGTCCAGCGCGGTGAGCCTCTGCTCGAGGTCCAGCCCAACCCGACACCGATCGAGCTGGTCGAGGCGCGCCGTGCCATCGAATTGCGCGAGATCGAACTGCAGCAGCTCGAGAGGCGTCGCGACCGGCTCGCCGCGTTACGCGACCAGGGGCTCGCATCGGATGAGGAGTTTGAGGATGCCGACTACTCGGCGAGCGAAGTCTCGCTCCAGCTCCAGATCGCGAGGGAGCGCCTGGCCCTGCTCTCGGAAGGGCGCGTGACCATCGGAGACGAGGCCGTGGAGACGGTCATTCAGAGCCCCATCCAGGGCTTTATTCTCGAGAAGATGGTGGAAATCGGGGATCCCGTGGTCCCGCTCACGACGTTCCAGGAAGGGACCGTCCTCATGACGATGGCCGAGATGGACGAACTGCTCTTCCGCGGAACGGTCGATGAAATCGATGTGGGTCGACTGACGGAGGGAATGCCGGTCGAGGTCACGATCGGGGCTCTTCCCGACGCGCGCGTGGACGGGCGACTGACGAAGATCTCGCTCACGGGACGCGACGAAGAGAACGCCACCATCTTCCCGGTTGAAATCGCGGTCCTGCCCGCGGAGGGGACCTTGCTGAGAGCGGGGTATTCGGCCAACGCCCAGGTGATCATCGAGCGCCGCTCGGACATTCTGACCATCCCGGAGCGCGTGGTCAGGTTCGAGGAGGGAGGCACGTTCGTGACGGTGTACCTTGGGCCCGAGGAGACCGAGGAGCGCGAGATCAGGACGGGTCTCAGCGACGGGATCAGTGTCGAGGTGCTCGAGGGCCTGGCGGAGGGCGAGCGCATCATGGAGCCCCCGCGGCGCGAGATCACCTAGCAGGGGAGTGGAGACGCCGTGAGGCTGGTCGACGGGGTCCGCCAACTGTGGTCGGACCTTTCCGCCCAGCGTCTGCGTACGATCCTGACCGTACTCGGGATTACCTGGGGCACGGTGGCGGTCGTCATTCTGCTGGCCTTTTCGGTCGGGCTCGAGCGCCAGACGATCAAGCGGTTTCACGGGTTGGGCGACCGGATCGTCGTGCTCTTCGGCGGACGGACCGTGCTGGCACACGCGGGGTTCAGGGAGGGGCGAACCATCCGGTTGCGCGAAGCCGATGCCGAGATCCTCGCCCGCCAGATCCCCGACATCACGATGATCAGCCCCGAGTACTCGACGCGCGAAGCCCCCGTCCGCCGCGGCCGGAACGGACTCAATCCCAATATCACGGGCATTCATCCCGTGTATGGCGAGATGCGGAACATCATCCCGCTTCCGGGCGGCCGGTTTATCAACGAGCCGGATCAGGAAGAGCGGCGACGCGTGGTGTTTCTCGGCAACGAGGTCGCCAGCGTTCTGTTCGGTGACGTGGATCCCGTCGGGGAGCAGGTCCGGATCGGGGATTCCCCCTTCACCGTAATCGGCGTCCTCCAGCCCAAGATCCAGAACAGTTCCTACAACTCGCGTGACCAGGACCGGGTGTTCATTCCGGCGAGCACGCACGCAGCCCTTTTCGGCTCGCGCTTCGTCTCGAACCTGGTCTACCGGACGGCGGACGCTTCACGCACCGAGGCGGTAGAGGCGCGAGTCTACGAGGTGCTGGGCAGGAAGTACCGCTTCAATCCACGGGACGAGGACGCACTCGAACTCTGGGACACGGCCGAATGGGAGCGCATGTTCGGCTTCCTGTTCCTCGGGTTCAAGCTGTTCTTCGCGATCGTGGGGAGCTTCACGCTCAGCGTAGGGGCGATCGGCGTCGCGAACATCATGTACATCGTCGTGCACGAACGGACGCGCGAGATCGGGATCAAGCGCTCGGTCGGCGCGACTCGGCGGTCCATTCTCTGGCAGTTCCTCGCGGAGAGCGCTCTCATCGTGGCTGTCGGGGCCGCGCTCGGCGTCCTGATATCGGCAGGCATCGTGAAGGCGATGTCTCTGCTCCCCATGCAGGAGTCCATGCAGGAGATCGTGGGCACGCCTGTGATCTCGCTCCAGGTGGCCCTTGTCACGATGGCGCTGCTCGCGTTCGTCGCGATGCTCGCCGGCTTGTTGCCCGCCCGTCGTGCCGCGGCGCTGGATCCGGTCGAATGTCTCCGCTACTAGCATCGGCGCACCGCGCCCCCAGGGTGACCTGACCGATGTGGCGGACTCTTCTCGCAGAGGTTCTCGGTGACCTGCGGGCTCACCCCACCCGCACCCTGCTTACGATCTTCGCCATGGTGTGGGGCACGATCTCGATCGTCCTGCTGCTTGCCTTCGGCCAGGGGCTCCGAAACCAGGTGTCGGTCGGCCTGCTCAATGCGGGAGAGCGAATCTTCATGGTCTACGGTGGTCAGACGAGCCTCGAGCACGCCGGCCTCTCGAAGGGGCGCCGGATCCGGCTGCGTGAAGATGATCTCGACCTGGTCCTGCGTGCTGTCCCGGAGTTCGAGTTCGGGAGCCCCTCCTACGGACGCGGCAGGACGCATATCGAGGCGGGCGAGAACCAGACCACGACCTACATGGAGGGCGTGGCCCCGATCTTCTCCGAGCTTCGGCGCATGTTCCCGGCTCCCGGCGGACGCTTCATCAATCAGCGCGACCTGGATCAGAGGCGGCGTGTGCTCTTCCTCGGCGACGGGATCGCGGCGCGCCTGTTCGGCGACGCGCCGCCCGTGGGGCAGACCGTGCTGCTCGACGGGCTCTCCTTCCGGGTGATCGGAGTGATGGAATCCAAGTTCCAGGACTCGAGCAACAACGGTCCGGATGAAGACCGAGCCGTGATCCCGGCCTCCACCTTCCGGAGCATCTACGGCAACGACTTCGTGAACCACCTTCTGGTGCGCCCCCGCAACATCGCGGACGCTCCGTTCGCCAAGCGCGAGCTGTACCGGATCCTCGGTAGCCGACACCGGTTCGATCCGGCGGACGAACGAGCGCTCAGCATCTGGGACTTCATCGAGGGTGAGAAGGTGGTGGGCCAGATCGGCTACGGCATCCAGGTGTTCCTGGGGCTCGTGGGTGCCTTCACGCTGCTGGTCGCCGGAGTCGGCGTCGCGAACATCATGTATGTCGTCGTGCGTGAGCGGACACGCGAAATCGGCATCAGGCTCGCCGTGGGCGCCCGCCGACGGCACATCGTCAACCAGTTCCTGTGCGAGGCGATCCTCATCGCTGTCGGCGGGGGTCTGCTGGGACTCGCTATCGCCGCGCTCCTGGTGACCGGTATTGACAGCATTCCCAGCGAGAACCCGGCCATGGAGTACATCCTGAACCCGAAACTCTCCCTGCCGATCGCTTCGATCTGCGTAGGCATGCTCATGGCGATCGGGCTCGCGGCCGGAATACTGCCCGCGCGCAAGGCGGCACGTCTCGATCCGGTGGAGTCGCTGAGGTACGAGTGAGCGCGGCTCAGGGCGCCTCGCGTTACTCGCGTTATCTCGCCGGGGATCCAATGGGCCTGGGTAGACTTGAACTACCGACCTCACGCTTATCAGCCAACCTAACAGAGGTCATGATTCACGGCAGGAAATCGTCTAAGTTCAATCAGGACTGCACGATCTGCCATTCTTGCCGTAAGGTCATCTCTGGATCCGCCGTACTGAAATAGCGGGAAAACGGCATCAAATGGCTGGTATTTGGACGGAACCGACACCCCGTCAAGCCGTCGTGTGTCTGATGCCGGCGACGGTCCTTCGACCGGGGGTGCGCCTAGTCACCCCCCCGGAGCCGGTCGGGTCGGTCGAACTCGACGTGCGGATCGTCGAACATGGCGTCTTCACGTTGGATGGTGTCGGCTTGGGTCACCAGCACATTGGCCGCTTTGCGGCGAACGTACGCCTGGGCGGCTAGTTGGCGGCGCTCGTACTCCCACGCTTCGCCAGCTAGTTCGCGGGCGAGGGCGCGGAGTTTCCTGATGCTCGTCATGTGGGAGGCTCTCCTGGACAGGGGTGGTCATAGGTCTCTCCAACGTGTGACACCCTCATCATCAGTTCATCACTGCCTCGGTGCGCACGCGCAAAACGGCGAGTCGGCCTCATGGACCGTCTGCTTGCCGGGAGGTCATGCCGGGAGCCAGTCCTTTCGTGGCACGCGTCGCGAGTCCCTGGCAGGGCAGCACCGGCCAGAAATGGGTCGCACCAGGTCGCACTCTCTACATTGGATCGGTTCGCCGGGGGGACTGCGGTCCCCACCGGGTCGTCTTCAGCAGGATTGACGCTTCGCCGACCTCGTCAGGCAAGGTCTCCACGTCCGTTTGCCCCGTTTGTATCGGGGCCGGTTTCCGCCTGCGCGGCGGTACCGCGTAGCGTCACCTCCCGTCCGTGCCATGAACCCTTGTAGGCGATTTGGTGCAGGAAGTCCACGGTGGCCGTCCCGCGTCCTTCGCGGGCGTCCACCCCGATCTGCCCGTAGTTGCGGACGAGGGCGGTTGTCACGTTGTGGATTTCGTCCTTTCGGCGGTTTCGGTTCTTCAGAGTCAGCCTCCGCACCGCGGCTTCGGCCTGTCTCAGTCTGGCTGTCTTCTCGTAGTCGACGATCCAGTGACCGCACGGCGCCTGCCGCTTGTCGCCGGCGAGCAGGCCGGAACGCCTGTCGCTCCTCATCAGGTAGCCGCACTCGGTGCAGCGCCATGACCGTCTCGCCACCCGGCGTCTCAGCCGGACGAGCTTCCTGTCGTCCGTTTTGGATGACCCGATGTCCGAATACGCCCTCGTCCGATGTGTATCGGCCACCACGATCGAGCCGGGGGCCAGCGTCACGCGGCAGGCGCTTCTCCGTGGAGCGACGTGGACGGGCACGGGGGCCTCGATCGAAAGCGAGAGTGTCCACGCAGTGCCGTCGTGCCGGATGCGGCCCGAAAGGATCCGTCCGGCCGGGATGGAGCCGCGGTAGCGGGTCCAGCCGTGACGGGCCATCGACAGCCTGACGTACGCGCCGCTGATCTTCAGCGTCTGATTGTGCACGTAGATCGTGGTGGGGCGGCCGCGACGTGGCACGGGCCAGCCAACCTTCCTGCCGCGCTTCCCGGCCTTCAGCCGCCGGAATGCGAGGCGCACGGCGACGGCATGGTCCCTGGCGTGCTGGTTCCTCGAGTGCGCGGGCCAGTCGAGTCCGGGATGGCCGTCGGCGAACTCGTAGATCACTTCCCGGAGCGCGTTGAGGGATAGATGTCCGCCGGTGTCCTCATAGCAGCCTTGGTCGCGCTCCAGCAGCAGGTCGCGCAACCCGCTTCCCGCGCGGGCCCAGACCGCGAACCGCTCCGCCTGCGCGGCCGTCGGGTAGAGCTTCAGCCGACAACCGAATCTGCGGGTCCCGTCCATCGAGCGTTGGGAAGATCGCACGGCACCGCTACCGGATTGCGACTCCGGACAACCACTCGTCGAGGCGGCGAGCGACCAGGGCAGGATCATCGGCCGCTTCCGCAAGGCTGCACCCGGCGAGTCTCAGGCTGTACCGTCGCAGTGTCTGCTGGTCGATACCGGCCGCGCGCGCAACCCCCTTCCAAGTACCGTCATTGCGATGGCGAATCGCCCACACGAGAACGCCCCAGCTGAGCAACTGTTTCAGGGTGCAGCCCAAGGGCATCTCGGCTCTCCAGCGGTTGCTGAGTTCCTTGGGATCGATTCTGACACGTCTTGCCAGTTCGATCACCGAGCTGACCGGCGGAGCCAGAGGGTCGGGTGAGATCCTGCAGATGAGCCGGACGGCACTGGCAATGGTCGGGCTTGGCGAGCGTGCGTTCAGCAACCGGAGCCCCCAGGCTCGGAGCGGATTGTCCGGAGCAACCGTTTCGAGCACTTTAGGAAGTCGTTCTTCCACCTCCTCGATCCACACGACGTGGAGCCGGTCGCCCCTGACGTCCCGGAGGTTCCTGAGGTTGTCGTACGTAACACGGGTGACCACGATGCAGGTGGGTCCGGTCGCCCGATCGAGTCTGAAAACGGACTTCAGGTGCCGAACGAGCCGGGTGCTGCACTCCAAGGTGCCGACGATCCCGACCCGCGCCTCCGTCATCATCTTGCGGAGTTCGCTCAAGTCTGCCGCCGTCCGGTGCGCCGGGCCGGGGAAATGGCCTTCGATGAGTTGCTGAATGCCCCGATGGTCGGAGTAGGCGGCAATCACGAGACCTTCCTTGGGGTGTGTGGCCAAACCGTCCCAGCCAGCGGCCCGGCACCAAAGGAGAACTGACCGGGCATACTGCCAACAATAACCCGTTTGCCGGGACCGGTGCCAATGTCGCTGACTCGTGCGAATACAGGCTCACCGCGTGGTGGCCCTCGCCAGAGGGTCTCGGCTGAGCTCTCGCCGAACAGGAGCCCACGCCCTGAACATCCCGTCGACAAGCCCGGCGATGCGACCGGAGCAGGCAGCGGGGCCGGGCGTGTGGTCGTCAAGACTGCCCGTCTCCCGATGTTGGTGGATCGCTTCGGAGAGCTCGGAAGGGCGGAAGCTGTTGCCGCAGGTGTTGACGGGGTGGCACCGGTGGAGCAGCTAGCCGAGCACCGCGGCGGCATCACCTCGTCGCCGATACTCGAGATCGTCCCCGCGCCGGCACTCGGCCCGCACTCGCACGCTCCTCCCCTGACAACGGGGGAATCGGTGAGGTGGAGGCTGTCGAGGCAGACGAGGCGGTGGGGGCTACCGAAGTGTTGGGCGGCGTCCACGTCCTCCAACAGCACGACCGGAATCTGGCCGATCGTGGATCCGGGCTGCCGATTCGGCTTCCGTCCAGGTGCCGACCCCGGATTGACTTGGAACTCGGCGGACAGTCCATCGGCAAACCTAACATCGAACAGGTACGCCTGGATCGTGGTCTACGTCCCAGATCGCCGGTCGCACACGGGCCGTTCGCCGCGGCCGGCCGGCTCGATACGCGCTAAGCCCGGCGGGTCGGTTGCAGCAATGATGTCGGAGTTCGGGTAGGCCGGGCCTTCCGCCGCGCGCTCCCTGTTCAGCCGGGTTGGTACGGTGGCGTGGGTTCTTGCGGGACCCATTGGGCGAAACGCTGGCCTCGCCCGTGTGCCACCGCGTTGGCACGCAAATCGGGTTTGGAGGTGCTGTACGGTCGCGAAGACTCCAATACCGTCGCTCGGCGATAGACGGTGGATCCCATTAGTGGCCACAGAGATGTCATGTATAGTTGTCATGATGACAATAAGATCGACTTCTCGCTCTTGTCTCCTGCGGACGGCTCGGTGACCCATCACCTAGGTGTCGGCGGGAGCGCCACCATCACGATCACGGGCCAGTTGCCGAACCGTACGCTAAGCGTTGTTGAGGAGACGGTCGAGGGTGCGGAGCCTCGCGGCGCCTGATCCGAACGCCGACCTCGTGGCGGACGAGCGAGTACGGGACGCTGTGATCCAGCGCCCGACGCTCTGGACGCGGACGCCATCTTTCGCCTTGACGCGAGAAGCGCTGGGCCGCAGCGGTAGCGCGGTGGTTGCGTAGTGCGTGGCCAGTTCTGGGCTTCAGGTCCGGCTCGTAGTGGCCGGCATCATGGACCGCGGCGCGTCGTTGTCCGCGATCACGAGTCGGGTATGCGGCTCGAGGACTCGAACATCCGAACGTGCAACCGTTCGAGGTGTCGAGGACGCCGACGAAGACCAATGGGGCGTCGCGAATCCCGGTGCCCGGTCCACGACGGGACCTTCGGGCCGTCGTAGTCGGGGTGATCGGCTGGGATTGGAATGGAGTGCCGGACACCGCACAGAGCATCCATCGCGGCTCCGGGCCGGGTACGAGTCCTGCCTAGGCGCTCACCGGCCCAGGACGAAATCGGTTGGTCTCGGCCCAGTCGCCCGCACTGCGCTCACGTCCAGTCGACAAGGCGCCAACTGTGCTGATAGAGGCACAGGGGCGGTAGCCGGTAGCGCGACAGAGAGCACGGGGGTCGCCGAGGTCTCTTTCTCACGGAGGTCCTGCCGGCATAAGGTAGCCGACCCCACGCTCGTTGCGGACGTAGGCCGGGTTGGCCGCGTCGTCTCCCAGCTTGTGGCGGAGCCGCTTTACGACAGCCCGCACCAGCTTCGGGTCTGGCGGACGCTGGTCTCCTCTGCGCCACGCCTGGCGCAACAGCGACTCGTGGGTCACCACCCGTCCTGCGTTCATCGACAGCACACGCAGGAGTTCGTACTCGGTGGGGGTCAGTTGCACCGGTTGGCCTGCCACGGCGACTCGGCGCTGGTCGTAGCGGATGCTCAGCTCGCCGAGCGTAAACGGCTCGGGCCCCGCCACCCGCCGCAGGGCAGCCCGCACCCTGGCCGTCACCTCCGACGGAGAGAACGGCTTGACGATATAATCCGCCGCTCCGGCATCGAGCGCCCTGACGATCGTTTCGTCCCGACCGTAGGCGGAGATGAAGATGACGGGCACGTCGCTTAGCTGCGGAACCTGTGCCATCAGAGCAATGCCGTCGGTTCCGGGCAGCAGCAGGTCCAGCAGAACCAGCCCGGGCTTGTGCGTCGTGACGAGGCTGGCCACCTCCTCGGCGTCCCCCGTTACGATTGGGGTGTACCCTGCGCCGGTGAGCGCGTCCCGGAGGTAGTGAAGCATCTGTGGGTCGTCGTCTACCACCAGGATGGGCGTTTTGTCCTGCCCTTGTCGGACTCTGCGGGGGCCAGCCAGCGCCAGACGCGCAGAGGTGGTGCCCGGCTCCTCGGCCACGGGCACGGTGAAGATGAACCGTGTGCCTCGCCCCACACCACCACTCTCGGCCCAGATCCGGCCCCCGTGCGCCTCCACAAGGCCCTTGCAGATGGTCAGGCCGAGGCCGGCCCCCACCCCGTCGGGCTCCCTGTCCCCACCGACCGGGGCGGCATACTTGCGGAACAGGTCCGACAGCCGATCCGGCGGCACTCCCCGGCCCTTGTCGCTAACCGAAATCGCGACACGCACGCCGTCCCGCTTCGCGTCGATTCGTATGGGCGACGACTCGGGAGAGTATTTCGCGGCGTTGGACAGCAGGTTGCTCAAGACTTGGACGATGCGCGCCCGGTCGGCCAGCACTGGCGGCAGGTCTTCCGGTACGTCGATGTCGAGGTCGTGGCGTCCCTTGCCACTCACGAACGTGCTCCGCGCCTGTTCCACGAGATTCGCGACTTCCGACAGCTCGGGCGACACCGATAGTGTGCCGCTCACGATGCGCCCGTGGTCGAGCAACTCGGCAATGAGGCCGCGCATGCGGTCGGCCTGCTCGTCGATGATCCGGAAGAACTGCAGCATCTCGGCCGGGTCCGGCGTCGGAAAGGCGCCCAGGACAGTTGCCGTGGAGCCCTTGATCGAGATCAGCGGCGTCCGCAACTCGTGGCTCACGATGCCCAGGAACTCTGCGCGCATGCGCTCCAGTTCCTCCAGCGGCTCCAGATCCTGCAGTGTAACCACGACCCTCAGGACTGTGCCGTCTTCCGCCTGGATCGGCGTTGAGTTGACCAGGGTGGTTACGCTCCGGCCATCGGGGACCGAAAGCGTCATCTCCTCCGCGCGCACTATCTCCGCCGCGCCCAATAGCTGCGCCAGGGAGAAATCGGCCAGCGCGACCTCTCGTCCGTCAGCGCGACGACAGGTGATCGTCTCCAGCAGTTGCGCCGGGGCGTACCCAGGCGTGTTCAGCGCGTCGACGATCCGGCGCGCTTCCCGGTTGAACGACACCAGCGCGCCGGTTAGCCCGTCGAATACCACCACCCCCACGGGCGATGTTTCGATGAGAGTCTCCAGGTCCGCCCGCGCTCTGCGCTCGTCGCGGTGCGCGCGAGCGTTGGCAATCGCGGTCGCCGCCTGGGCGGCGAACAGCGTCAGTACTTCCTCATCGGCGTCGGTGAACTCTCGCCCGCCCTCCTTCTCGCCGAGAAAGAAGTTGCCGACGTTCATGTCACGGTGTCGGAGCGGCGTGCCGAGCATCGTGTTCGATGGCATCACCTCGTCCGAAAAGCCCAGCGCCCGGACATAGGCGGGCAGGTCGCCTACGCGAATCGGCACGGCAAGACTCCTGAGGTGTTCGAACAGTTGCGGGCCATCCGGCCAAGCGACCAGCGCGTCCTGCTCTACCGTACCGAAGCCGGACATTACCCACTCGTCGGCTTGTCCGGTCCCGTCGACGGTGACGATCACGCCGTAGCGCGCCCGCGTCAGGGCACGCGCGCTGTCGACGACCTCCTGCAGCACGGTGTCGAGGTCGAGGCTGCTGCTCGCGCGCAGGACGGCGGCACTCAGTCTCGACACGCGTTCCCGGAGCGCCTCGATCTCTTTCCTCAAGTCGCCCGAATCGCCCGCCATTTGTTCATCCTTTCCGAAACCGGCCAACGCGCGCGGCGCATTGCGACCAGGACACTCGGCCGGTTCCTGGGGATCGCTCACTTGTCACGACAATATATGCGACCGATCGCGTGACAAGAAGGAGTACACGCGGCCCGTAACTCCTTGGCCGACGCCATCAGTGCGACAAAGAGATCGCGATTACAAAGTGTAAGGTATTTTTTACAAGATTGGGCGCGCGAAGAGCAGGGTAGTATTGTGATGATGACGAAATCCCGCAACATTACCGGGGCTGGACCATAGAGATTGGTAGTGTTTACGGGCGCGACGGCATTGGCGGAGGCGCAGAAGGGGACTCGGTGGAGCTGGCCGTCGCTTGCGGGACAAATGTCAACCGTAGTTGTCATTTTGGGCATGTGGGCTGTCGCCCGACAGTCGATCGGCAACGAGCCACCACCGCGTCGACGGTGCCTCTGCGGAGAGTCCATCGCCCCCGTTCGCGGTTTCGTGGCCTGGCGCCAATGCGCCGAGCGACCGGGTAGCGGGAGCACAAAAGACATCGCCCCCGCCCGGCGAACCGGGCGGGGGCGACCTTACTGCGCCGTCACGATTCCTGACGGAATCCCGACGGGTTGGTCCGTGCCTACTTCCTGGTGACGATCAGGATGTAGTCGCGGTTGTTGTTCGCGTTGGCGTCCGCGTTTGTCTCACCGTCGGTGTCCGCGATCCGGAAGCAGACTCCGTCGCTTCCCTTGTCGGTCGCCGTGTTGGCTGGCAACGTGAGGGTGCCGTCTCCGCTGAGGCCAGTGAAGTCTGCGGCGGAACACGCGACCGGAGTTGTGGTCACGTCGACGGTGCCAAATCCGGCCACGCCGAATCCCGTAGTCATGCTAACGGCTGTAACCGTGAGATCCGTAATCGGGATATCCCCGTTGTTGTCGCCCTTGTCCACCGTGACCCTCAAGGTGGTCGTTCCCGTCACCGGATCCGTCTCACCGTCGGGATCCAGATTGAGCGCGTCACGATCCAGTTCGATCCTGTCGCCGCTCCATGCGATCGTGACTTCCTTCAAGCGCACGTCAGCGTCGCGCCGGAGATGGAAGCCCTCGCTGGCCGCGTCGTTGGACGCGTAGCCGTCCTCGGCCGTGACGTGAACGAAGAACCTCAGGCTGCCAGGCCTAGACAGCGAGACCGTCGAAGTTCTCCCGTTTCTCACCTGTATCGAATACCCCGGTGCGGGGGGCGTCGCGTCCGTCGCGCTCGAACTCAGACGGACGATGGCGCCCGTGGACGCGGTAGCCACCACCGAGAACGATCCGGCGGCGTCGTGGCCGCAGTTGTTATCCGCAGGGTTAGTGGCGGTGCCCCTGCCACAGGCAGTACCGTCGACCTCGACACTCGTCAACGTAGCGCCGTCACCCGCGTTCCGATCCTTGATGTGGAACGTCTGGGTGTCGTCATCGGCGCGGCCACCCCTCAGATCAACGAACTGCTGGGTGAACAGCGTATTCGGGGAATCCTCAGTAGTTTCGCCAGACACGTTGACGCTGATGTAACCGGCTGGTAGATCCGGGATCACCTCGTAGAGGCCCTCCCTGAGGCCTTCGGCGCTCCAATTGCCTCTCGAGTCCACGTCGGCTTCCACAACCGTGCCCTCGTACGCATTTACACCTCCGCCGCACCCGGTCGCTGGCGTGGTTACCGTGGGGGGGTCTACGCTGGTATCGAGCACCTGGTTCGACGTCTTGCAGAGGTGCAGTTCGACGACCGTGCGGCTGTGCGCGGCCCGTTCGCTCGGATCCGACACCTTGCCCTCGACCTCGCCGTCCTTGTACAGCAGCACGAAGTTGGCGTCGCCATTGGGTGTGGCCGTGCTCGTGTGGTAGTCCCACGTCGGGATTCCGGGCTCGGTACCCGCCCGGGGCGGCAGCGTGGCTGCCGTGAGCGCGTGTGGTACGACATCCGTCGCCATTTCGCCCGGGTTCCCGATGGAGGTGTTGCCGTTCCTGACCGCAATATAGAGGTCGGTCTCCTGCGGCTTCAGGAAGTAGTCGTCGCCCACGACCAGGTTCTCGAACATGAACACGCCGTCCCCGTCCGTTTCGGCCGTCACCGCGTCGCCGGCCGCGTCCGTCACGGCCTTGTTGGGCACGTAATTGTTCTTGTAGGTGCCCGAGCCGCCGACCTTCTTCGCCGTGAAGATTTCGACCACGACACCAGCCCGCGACTCGTCGCTCGTCAGGCCGGTACGGCTGTTCGAATCGTTCGCGATCCGGCCACGGATCACGCCGCGCAGGTCGGTGGCGTCCAGGCCTTCGCCATCGGTGTCACCGGTGTAGTCCTCGTCGTCGTTGTCCTCGTCGTGCATGACGGAGAGCACGTCGGTCTCGTCCTCGTCCCAGCTTCCGGCGTTGGCTTCGAGCGTGACCATGTACCGGCCGTCCGCGACACCCGTGAAGGTGTAGCTGGCCGCTCCGCCCCTGCCGGCGGTGATTGTGGCGTCGTCGGCAAGGTCGTCCTCGTAGTCTTCGTTGCTGTTGACCGGGGTCAGCGTCACGTCGGCCTTGTCGCCCTGGCGGAGACCGCTGATCGATCCCGTGATCGTCCCGGTCGTCCATTTGTAGGCGAAGGTCGAGCAGTTGTCGTTGGGATCCTCGTTGTCCTGTCTCCACAGCGGGCACAGCCAGACATCGGCGCGAGCGCCGCTCATGTCGCCGAATGCGCCGACCATCTTGCCGTCGGGATAGTCGTTCAGCTGATCGCCGAACGCGTCGATCTCCCTGGTGTAGCGATCGTCCGGAACGATCATCATGCCGCTGCCCGCATCGGCCACGACCGTGATCTCGGCATCCGCGGGAACGTGGGCGAACGACACGATGCCCGTATCGTCGAAGGTGGCGGTCGCTTCCCAGTCGTCCGTGTCGTCGTCCATGTCGTGGTCGTACTCGTAGGCTCTGAGACGCCCTCTGCTGTCCGCAACCATGAGGCTGACTTCGATCTCGTCCTCGGCGGTGCCCATGGGACGGGCATCCCCGTCACCGATACCGATGAAGTCGGTGAACCCGGTCCGGTCGTCCAGCTCACGGTGTGCACCCACGTAGATGGTCTGCGTCGTGAACGTGATCCGGATCGGGCCGAGGTCGAGCATGTCGTCGTCCTCACCCGGCGGCAGATCGAGCCCCGTGTGCGTGTGCGTCAGCGCGTCGCTCTGCTCCCACATCTCACACTGGTCGGGCTGGTCGGACACCGCCATCAGGCCCGATCCCTTGCATGCGGCCTCGTCATCCATGGCCGCCATCACCGTGAAGGTCACGGGATACTCGACCATCGTCGGGTCGGCGTAGTACTTGAACGTGCTCTTGCCCAGGTTGTCGCCCGACGTGGTGTCCGTGGGCAACGTGGCGTTGACCATCATCGTCGGATCCATGGGATTCGGAACCATAATCGGCTCGTTGTCCTCGTCCTCCGGATCGCCCATGTAGACCATGGTGTTCCAGCCGCCCAGCCCCATGTCGCCGTCGCGGGCCATCTCGTTGCTCTTGACCCAGAAGTCGAACGCGATCGCGATGTTGATCAGCGTCGCCACTTCCTTCTCGTGGTCCGCGGCGTAGAGGCGTGCGGTCGACGCGTATGCGATCTCCACATACTCGTTGCCTGAGACCTTGAGCGCGTCGTGGCCGGACTCCACCGCCCTCACGAACACGATGTTGTCGTTGCCCGCCGGACCGGTGTTGTCCGCACGCGCGAAGTTGAACGTGGCCCTGCCCATCTCGTCGGTTGTGGCTTCGCCCAGCATGTCGGTGCCGTCGGCCCGGGCATACAGCGCTAGCTTCACGCCCTCCACCGGAAGGCCGAAGTGGCCGCCGCCGCCCATGCGGGCACCGGTCGCGACCGTCTGCATCGTGATCCGGAACGGGAAGTTGGCCGTCTCGCTGCCGCCAGCCTCGACGGTTACCACCATCGACTCGCCCACGAAGGCGACGCCGGCTGCGGCGAGTCCCGCCGCCACGTCGTCATCGTTGACCGGCAACTCGACCTGGTACGAACCGGCCATCAGGGCCGCGCCCGTCGAGAACGCGCCGGTCAAGGGGTCGATGGCGATGTCCATCTCGTCGCTGAGATCCGGGCCGCGCAGCTTGACCTTTGCCTTGGCCAGCACAGCGCCCACCGCCGCCCTCGCCGGGTCATCGGCGGCCAGGGACGCAAGCCAGGGTGCTAGCGCTTGGGTGATCGAGGGCTCGTCGGCGTCATGCATCTTGTTCTGGTCCACCTCGTCGATGAACAGAACGCCCGAGATCATCGCGGTCCGGGTGTGCGTCCCGCTGAAGTTCACGATCGCGGACTGGTCGTCCTCGAGCACGACCGTTTTCATCATCTCGTCTTCGGCGAAGTTGTACGCGTTCGCGTCCGGGTTCTCGATGCTCAGCACGTACGTGCCTGCCGCCAGACCTGCGAAGGCGTACTGCCCGCCGTTCGACGTCATCGCCGTCGCCTCGGCCGCGCCCGCCAGCGTAACCGTCACGCCGTCAAGGCCCATGCCGTCGTCGAGGCTGACCCGGCCCGCGATGCCGGCGGTCCGCAGCAGCGTGCCTTCGAACGGCACGTTGGCGGTCTCGCCCGTCGCGATCGTCGCGCTCTTTGACGTGGTCTCGAACTCGTAGTCTTCGGGATCGGGGTTCGTGATGGCGACCTGGTAGGTGCCGCTCTTGAGCTGCGAGAACGCGTAGAGCCCGCCCGCATCCGTCACGTCGGTCCGCTCCTCGCCCTCGCCCACCAGCGTAACCGTCACGCCCTGAAGGCCATCGCCGTCTACAGTCACCTGGCCCTGGATCCCCGCGGTGCGGAGATACGTGCCGTCGAAGCTCACGACCTTCGACTCGCCGACGCCGACCGTCGCGGCGCCCGAGGTGCTCGAGAAGCTGACCTCGTTGCTGTCGAAGCTCGAGATCTCGACCGAGTACGTTCCGGCCCGCAGTCCGGTGAAGGAGTACTGGCCCGAACCGTCGGTCGTGGTCTGGGCATCGGCCATGCCGGAAAGACTGACAGTGACCCCTCCGAGGCCCATGTTCTCCACCGTTACCGTTCCAACCTCGTAAAGGAAATTGCATGGATCATGATGTAAACTACAGTTTATGTTCTTCGCTATACGAGCCGTCTAGCCGCACCATTGGGCCATAGGATGTAAAGTAAAGTTTACTATCTTATGGAGTGTATCTCTATCGTACCACACCCTAACCGATGCTGGAAACGAACCTCCCGATTGCCATTGCGACCCCCGTCGGTCCCTCCGGCGGGTCGAGAACACCGGCGCGGGGGTGGAAGGATGGATTGGCGGCAGGCCGCCAGTCTGATGGCGATGTCCGTCGCAGCCGTTCCGGTATATGGCGCTGTTGGCGTGCGTGGTCCTGTCATGAAGTTGACCGTTGGCCCCGACCTCGTAGGGAATCTTGGACAACGTCATTTGCCCGCCAGTCGTTTTCCAGGGGAAATCGCCACCCTGGTCAGGGTCCGACAAACGCGATGGCATCGCCTTACTGACCCTCGCGGAAAGTCCTCGCGGCCGCTTACTCTCTTGTAGCCCGACCTTCGGACACACCAAGTGATACACGCAGCCCACAGCGTGTAGCCAAGTCGTTGTCCCATTGTGACTTGGGTGGGATGATCGCAGCTTCTGCCACCAGGTCCGCGGCATCCTCGAAGACGCCGGGCGCGCGGACGACTATCTCGAAATCGGCATCGACGGGTCGCTCCAGTGGAACCCGCTCGACGATCCGCTGCTCGACTCCTACTCGCTCGCCTACGGCGTGGCGTCCCTCATCAACCAGCTCTTCGGCAAGAGTCGAGAACCGTTTTGGCAACAGGCGTACACGAACCTCGTCCGGTGGATCGTCGAGCTTCACCGGCTCCTGCCGGGGGGCTGGGTCACGCTTCAGGACATCTACCGCTGCACGGTGGACGCGGACCTTTTGGCCCGGAAGCTCGGCGAGGCCCAGGACTTAGCGGACCAGATATCCCCGGTCGACGCCGTCATCCCGGACGACGACATGATCTCCCACGCCGACGCGCTCAAGCAGTGGGACTGGGAGCCGGTCGGCGCCGACCGGGTGCGCTCCCGGCTGGACGGCAAGCTGCGGGCAAGGCTGGCGAAGCTCGAAATCACCTACGCCGAGGAATCCGCCCGGGGAGTTGCAGGCGGCGAGTCCAGGGAGCGGGTCGAGGCCATCCAGCGGTGGTACGACAAGGACTGGTCAGCGCTCGACGCCAAGCTCCGCACCTCGATCGTCGAGGGGATCAGCGTGTTCCTCTCGCTCTTCGACCAACCGGACGTTGCGGGCGTGTTCTGCCCGCCGCCGGCGGGGGAAGCGAAGCCCGTCCAGAACGGCGATGCCGACGTCCCCAGCCATTCCCTGCCGGGACTCCGGCGCAGGCTGCCGCCGCTCTCCGAGTTGATCGAGGGCGGCAAGGTGCTGGCGCTCAACATGCCCGCCGGGGCCAACCCGGCGCTTGCCCGCGCCATCGGCGTCCTGCTCAAGAGCGCGTGGATGCAGGCACTGCTCCGGCGGCCCGCCGAGGCCGCGCGCCGCCCGGACCGCTACATGCGGCCCGCCGTGTTCATCTGCGACGAATACCAAGCGTTCGCGACCGTGGGTCAGGACGATCCTTCCGGCGACGAGAAGGCGTTCGCGCTCACACGGCAATGCCGCTGCATCCCGATCGTCGCCACGCAGTCGCTCTCGTCGCTCCGCTCCGTGCTGCCCTCGGGCGAGGCGTGGCGCACGCTCGTCCAGACGCTCCGCACCCGGATCTTCCTTTCCCTGTCCGACGAGGCGTCGGCCAAGGTCGCGTCGGAGATGTGCGGCTCCGTCATGAAGACGCAGGCCTCCTACACGTTCACCGAGACCACGGGCAGGCCCGAGTTCTCGCTCCTGTCCGGCCGCGCCGGAGGCGGGCGCGGCACCATCGGCGCGAGCAAGTCGTTCCGGCGGTCCCTCGAGCCGGTGTTCACGCCGCGCGAGTTCGGGCTGCTCGCCAACTACCAGGCCATATGCCTCCCCTACGACGGCGTCGAGTCACTTCCGGCGCGGCGCGTCTACCTGAAGCCGCACTACCTGCCGAGTGAGACGGGCTACTGGCGGCTCCGCGAGGAGGGGCGGATATGAAGCGCGCCAGCGGCGTCGGTCATCTCACTCCGTTCCTCCCCAGCCTGGAGGGTCTGCTCGGGGACCCGGAGGTCTCCGAGATCATGATCAACGGTCCCGCGAACGTCTGGGTCGAGCGCGGCGGCCGCCTCGAATCCCACGAGGCGCCCGAACTCACCGCCGCCTGGCTCCACCGCGCCGCCATCCACATCGCCCGGCCGCTCGGGCTCGATCCCGCCGTGAACCCGATCCTGGACGCGCGGCTCGAAGACGGCTCGCGGGTCGCCATCTGCACCCCACCCGCGAGTCCCGAGGTCGCCATCACCATTCGCCGGTTCGGGGGCCGGGCTTTCTCGGCCGAGGATCTCGTGCGCCTCGGCTCGCTGCCCGAAGACATCCTCGAAGCCGCCCGGAGCACGCTTGCGTCCCGCCAGAACATCCTGGTGTCGGGCGGCACAGGCTCGGGCAAGACCACGCTGCTGAACGCGCTGATCGAACTCCTGCCGGAAGACGAGCGGATCGTCGCCATCGAGGACACGCTCGAACTCAGGATCGACCGTGCGAACTGCCTCCGGTTCGAGGCCGGAGCCACCCTTTCCGAAACGCCCGTCGAGATCCGCGACCTGGTACGCCACGCGCTCCGCCACCGGCCCGACCACATCGTCGTCGGCGAGGTCCGGGGCGGCGAGGCCGCGGACCTGCTCCAGGCGCTCAACACCGGCCACGGCGGCTCGCTAACCACCATCCACGCCAACAACGCTCGATCCGCGCTCTCCCGTCTGGCCAGCTGCGCCATGCAGGCCGGCGACGCGCTTCCCTGGGAGGTCACGTGCCGGGGCGTCGTCGACGGGATCGCGCTCGTCCTGCACGTGGCCCGCCGCGGGGGCCGGCGGTTCGTCGAGGACGCCCTCGAAGTATGCGGCTACGACGCGGCTACCGGCCACTGGATCACCGCGCCGCCTGGAGCGGAGCCAGGGACGCAACCGGAAAGAAGAACCCATACCCACCCACCGAAGGAGGTGAACCCATGACCTGGAACGCGGCAACCGTCCCCATCGAGACGTTCGAGGACTTCGACCGCGAACTCGCCCGCGACGGGGGCGAGACCCTCGAAGTCGCGGCCTACCTGGCCGAGGAGTACGGCCTCTTCCCCGAGGACGTGGGGACCGAGGAGGAGATCGCGGCCGCCTGGGACGACCCGCACGGCGAGGAGGACGGGCGATGAACCACGACGAGTATCACCGCAAGTTCGCCGACGCGATCATCGAGCAGATCAGGAAGGGCACCGCGCCCTGGCAGAAGCCTTGGGCGCCCGGCGAGCGGGTGCTGCCCATGAACGTGGACACCGACCGCTCCTACCGGGGCGGTAACAGCCTGCACCTGGCCGCCGTCCAGCAGGAGGAGGGCTACGGGGATGTGCGCTGGGGCACGTACCGCCAGATCCAGGCCCGGGGCGGACAGGTCCGTAAGGGCGAGCGCGGCACCCGCATCCTCTCCTTTCAGGACAAGAAGCGGATCGCCGTCACCGACGAGCGCGGGCGTCCCAAGCGGGACGCCGAGGGCAAGCGGATCTACCGCTACGAGAAGCTCAAGGCGCCGTTCGTCCGCCAATACACCGTGTTCAATGCCGACCAGGCCGACGGGCTGCCCGCGCGAGCGAACCCGACCCCCAATCCGCTCTGGAAGGCCCACCAGGAGGCCGAGCGGGTCATGGAGGACGGCGGCGTGCCGGTCCGCCACGTCGCGGGCGACCGCGCCTACTACCACATGAAGCGCGACGAGATCGTGCTGCCCGAGCGCGGCCAGTTCCCGTCGGCCAACCACTACTACCAGACCGCGCTCCACGAGCTGGGCCACAGCACCGGCCACAAGGACCGGATGAACCGCGAGACGCTAATCGAGGGCATCGGGAACGGGTTCGGCTCGCCCGCCTACGCGAGGGAGGAACTCCGCGCCGAGATCAGCGCCATGATGACCGGGGAGCGCGTCGGCGTCGGACACGACCCGAGCAGGGGCGCGGCCTACGTCGAGGGCTGGATCCAGGCGCTCGAAGAGGACCCGAGAGAGATCCGGCGCGCCGCCGCCGACGCGCAGAAGATCTCCGACTTCGTGCTCGTTCGGCACCGCGAGCGCATCGCCGCCCGCGAGCCCGTCGCCGTGGCCGCGGTCCGCACGCCCGCGCAGGAACCCCAGCGGATCGTCGTTCCGGTGCCCCGGATCCCGGTCCCCGAGCGCGGCTTCGGCCCGAGCCGCTGACCCGTGAGAGGGAGAGAGACGTTCGGCCGCGCGGCCGAACCGGACCCGCGCTCCGCCGCGCCACCCAGCCGCAACAGCCAACGCTTGCGGGACGGCCACCGCCGAGAATACGCCGCGAGCCCGGAGCGCGGGTCCATCTCCTTCTCCGAACGCTGCGACCGGGCGCTGACCGACATCGGCGTCTTCGGCGCGGTCTCCTACCGCGATCTCGCAGAGGCGCGCTTCGGCGGCCACCCCCACACCACCCGACGGGCCGTCAATGCCTGGGTCCGCAAGGGATGGGTCGAAGAGTACCGGGCCGCCGGACCGAAGGGCAATCCGTTCAAGATCCTCTCTCTCACCCGCGAGGGTGTCGTCGAGGCCCGGAAAAGGGCCACCCGGCGCGGGATGGCTCCCATGCAACGGATCCGGTCGCACCGCATGAAGCCCGCCGAGGCCGGGCACGACACCGCCATCTACCGCGCTTTCCAAAAGGAACGGCAGCGCCTCGCCGAACAGGGCGCCATCGTCAAGCGCGTCCGGCTCGACGGCGAACTCAAGAGTGCGGTCGCGCGCGGAAGCGAGGCCGTCCGGCTCAAGCACGGCAGACAGGCTGCCGATGCCGAGCGCCGCCGCGTCGCGCGCGATATGGGACTGCCTCTCGACGAGCGGGACAAGGTGCTCTACCCGGATGCGCAGATCGAGTATGCGGACGCCGAAGGGCGGACCGGGCGCGTCAACATCGAGGTCGCGTCCGGCAACTACCGCGAACCGGCGCTGCGCGCGAAGGCCGCCGCCGGGTTCGCCATGCACGCCAACGGCCCGGCCGCGGCGGGCCTGCTCCGCAAGCTCGGGCTCGGGGGAAGCGAAAAGGGCTCCTGGCTCAAGGGGCCGGCCGACCGCGATCCCGCCTCAGTCGAACTCTGACCCGGAAGGGGAAACTCGATGCAGCCTTGGAAGATCAGCGCGGGCCTCACCGCCGCACTCGCCGGGTCGGCGTTCCTAGTCGGCGGATCCCGCCTTGAGTACCTCGCGCCCCAGTGGCCCGCGATCCTCGCCGGGCACGGAGTCGTGCTCCTCCTCCACGCCGTGCTTGCGCTCACCGCCGTCGCGGCCGCGATTTACGCCATCGCCCGCACCACAGGGCTTGCCGATCTCGGTCGTCGTGTCGATCTCGCCGAGCGGTCCGTGCGGCGCGGCGAGGGCGACCCCGGTCTCTCAGACTCGCTCCGGCAGGATGACGAGGGAGAATGGGAATGACTCGGAAGCGCGGACGGAAGACCAGACCCGCATCCGTGGAGGGCTTGCCCGCCGACTGGCGGAAGCGGGCCAATGTGATCCGCCGCTACGGGGGCGATACCCCGGCCACGGCGATTGAACGTTGTGCCGAAGACCTCGAAGCCACGCTTGTCGAAAGGGACGGGACCACCTATTCGCTCGTTGAAGCCGCCCGCGAGAGCGGATACTCCGCCGACCACCTGGGCCGCCTGGTGCGCGACGGCAAGATCCCCAACGCCGGACGGCCCGGCGCGCCCAGAATCGCCCTTAAGGATCTCCCCCGGAAAGCCAACGCGCCAACCGAGCCCCGACTGGCGCGCAAGCCACCGCGCCGCGAGCTTTCAAATGCGCAGATCGTGCAGTCCATCATCGGAGGAATCGAATGATGGCACGCACGAAACGGGACCGGCGCTCCTACAGCGCCGGCGAGTGGGGTCGGAATCGGGTGAGGGTGTTCCCCGACCCGAAGACCGGCCTCTTCCAGATAGAGTGGCGGGAGAACGGGCGGAGGCTCACGCGGTCGCTCAAGCACCGCGACTGGGCTCGCGCGAAGCGGCAGGCCGACGAGGCCGCCGCGGGCTTCGCGGTGTACGAGCCCAACGGCAAGGCCAAGGCCGAGCCCGAGCCGCTCACTCTGGGGACGCTCTTTGACATTTACGGTGAGGAGGTGACGCCCTCCAAGAGGCGGAAGTCCTGGCAGCGGGACAGAGCCGCGATGGCGATGTTCCTCAAGTTCTTCGGCAGGGACCGAAGGCCGGAGACACTATCCCAGCGCGATTGGGACCGCTTCATCCGGGAGCGCCGCGCGGGAAGGGTCGGTCCCAGTGGCAGGCCCGTGGGCAACCGGACGACCGAAGCGGACCTGACGTTCCTCATGGCGGTGCTCAACTGGGCGGCGAGGTCGAGGGACGAGCACGGTCGCCTGCTGCTGGACAGGAACCCGCTCAAGGGCCTCCGGAAGCCCGTCGAGAAGAACCCCACCCGGGTTGTTCTCACCGAAGGGGAGTATCACGCGCTGCTCGGGGTCTCGCGGCGGCTGGACTGGCGCTTCCACGTCGCCCTCGTGCTCGCGCACGAGACCGGGCACAGGATCGGCGCGATTCGGAACCTGCTGTGGTCCGATGTGGACTTCGACGGGGAAACCATCCGCTGGCGGGCACAGCACGAGAAGACGGGCTACGAGCACACGACGCCGCTGACGCCCGAAGCCATGGAAGCCCTTGAGGAGGCGCGAAGGCACAACCCCGCTGGCGCGGACGTGCCGGTGCTGCCCGCGACCCGGAATCCCTCGGAGTGTGTGGGCTTCCCGCGGACCCGCTTCTGGTGGAAGCAGGCCGAGCGGCTCGCGGGACTGGAGCCGAAACCCGGTAGGGGCTGGCACTCGCTGAGGAGGAAGTTCGCGTCCGATCTCATGGACCTGCCCCTCAAGGTGCTCTGCGAACTCGGAGGCTGGAAGGCAGCCAAGACGGTGCTGCGCTGTTACCAGCAGCCCGACGAAGCCCAACTCAGGCAGGCAATCCGGAGCCGCCGCAGGCCGCGGGGCTGAAATCCGGTCGGCGGGAACCGAACGGCGGGAAATCGACGCCCGAATCCCGTAAGTTCAATGGGTCAAAACAGATCCGCGCACGCTGGCAAATGCTGGTCCATCAGGTCCGAGGCGAACTTCCGCCTCAGCGAGTGCCAGCCTCTGCCGCGCTTCGGCTCCAGTCCCGCCAGCCTCTCGGCCCTGCCCCACCACTTTTGCACCAGCGCGGACCCCATGCACTTCGATGGACTCTTGGGGGCGGGCATCACCGGCGCTTCCCCCGGTCCCGGGTTTCTCCTCCACGCCGCTTCCAGACCGTCGAGCGCCTCGTCGGTAACCGGCGTGACGTGTTCGTGTCCCGACTTGTCGTACTCGGCGCGCCAGAGGATGGTCCGGCCCTCGAAGTCGATGTCCAGCCACCTGAGGTGGCGGATCGCGCCGATGCGGTGGCCGGTTTCGTGCGCGAGCACGAGGGCGACGTGGAACCGCCAGTCCATCCGCCCGGAGACTTCGAGCAGCGCCCGGTACTCCTCCTCGGCGAGCACCACCCGGGTCGGGTTCTTCTCGGTGGGCTTCTTGAGGCCCTTGAGCGGGTTGCGGTCGAGCAACAGGCGGCCCCGGTCGTCCCTCGACCTCGCCGCCCAGTTCAGCACCGCGATCAGGAACTTCAGGTCCAACTCGATGGTCCGGTTGGACACCGGCTTCCCGCTCGGTCCGATCCTTCCCGCGCGCCGCTCCCTGATGAAGCGGTCCCAGTCCCTCTGGGAGAGCGTTGCCGGGTCCCGTTCCCGTCCGAAGAAGTCCAGGAACATCCGCATCGCGGCCCGGTCGTGCCGCCGTGACGTCCAGCTCTTGGTGGGCGTCACCTCCTCACCGTAGATGTCAAAGAGCGTGCCCAGCGTGAGCGGCTCGGGCTCGGCTTCCGCCTTGCCGTTGGGCTCGTGGACCGCAAAGCCCGCGGCGGCCTCGTCGGCCTGCTTCTTGGCTTTCACCCAGTCCCGGTGTCCAAGCGACCGGGTGAGCCTTCGCCCGTTTTCGCGCCACTCCAACTGGTACAGGCCGGTCTTCGGGTCGGGGAACACCCTCACCCGGTTCCGGCCCCATTCGCCGGCGCCGTACGAGCGCCGACTTCGTTTCGTGCGTGCCATCGTTCGATTCCTCTCGTTCGATGGACTGCACGATCTGCGCGATTGAAACCTCGCGACAACGGGGCGCGTCGTCCAGACTGAGTCTTGTCCAACGGCAAATGAGCCTGAACGCGGGGCCGGTTTCCAGCGGGAAGTGAGCCTGAGGGCCGGGGCGAAGAGATCATTGGAGGATGATCGTGACACTTCGCACCGAACGACTTCGCACCCTCGAACAGGTCCGGGCCTTCCTGGACGGCAATGAACCGGCGGACTTCGAGCTCGCCGACCGCACCTCGGCCTACGCCTTCGTGCGCCGCACGCTGGTCCGCTTCGAGTACCACGGCCTCGGGCGACCGGACAAGGGACTGGTGAAGCGGTTCATCGAGAAGGTGACGGGCTTCTCCCGCGCCCAGGTCACCCGCCTCGTCCGACAGCACCGCCGGACCGGGAGCATCCGCGATCACCGCCGCAAGCCCCCGGCCAACGCCTTCCAGCGCCGCTACACGCCCCACGACGCCGCCCTGCTCGCCGAGGTCGACGAAGCCTTCGGCCAGCCCTCCGGACCCGCCACCAAGGTGGTCCTGCAACGCATGCACGAGGTCTACGGCGACGAACGCTTCGCGCGCCTCGCCTCAATCTCCAACGGCCACATCTACAACCTCCGCAAGACCCGCGCGTACCGGACCGGCCGCCTCACCTTCCGCAAGACCCGGCCCACCCCGGTCCCCATCGGGGTCCGCCGCAAGCCGCGGCCCGACGGCAAGCCCGGCCATCTCCGCGTCGACACCGTCCACCTCGGCGACCGCGAGAGGCGCAAGGGCATCTACCTCATCAACGTGGTCGACGAAGTCACGCAGTTCCAACACCTTGGAGCCGTGCCGCGCATCACCCACCACTTCCTCGTCCCGCGCCTCGAAGCCCTGCTGTCCGCCTTCCCCTTCGCCATCCACGCCTTCCACGCCGACAACGGCAGCGAATACGTCAACGGCCGCGTGGCCGCGCTGCTCAACCAGCTCCACGTCGGCGTCTTCACCAAGTCCCGGCCCCGCCACCCCAACGACAACGCGCTGGTCGAGACGAAGAACGGCAGCGTCGTCCGCAAGTGGCTCGGCCACGTCCACGTCCCCCACGCCCTCGTCCCCCGGGTCAACGCCTTCCTCCACGACCACCTCTGCCCGTTCCTCAACTTCCACCGGCCCTGCCTCTTCCCCACCGAAGTCGTCAGCCCCACCGGACGAGTCAGGCGGCGCTACCGGCAACAGGACGTGACCACGCCCCACGAGCGCTTCAAGGCCCTGCCCGGCGCCGAAGCCTTCCTCCGGCCCGGCGTCACCCTCGGCGCCCTCGACCAACTCGCCGCCGCAACCACCGACCTCGCCGCCGCCCAAGCCGTCCGCCGCGCCCGCGACGAACTCTTCCGCGCCATCGGAAAAGCCGGCAACTCCGCCGCGTGAACCGACTCGCGCCAACCGCTGGCTCGCCGGAGACCCTCCTGCTTCCCGGACATCCCCCGGCTCGCCGGTTGCCCCTCTCCCTCGTTCAGGGAGATAATGAAACTCCATCAACTGCCACCTGCTCCGGGCTCCGGCCTCACCTCTCGCACCTCCCCCGGTTCAGGCTCATCTCCGTATTGGAAAAGACTGACTGACTGAGTTGGTGCCCCGGCCGACTTTCGGGCGGGCGCGCCACGGGGGCGCTGGTTTCTGCGGTTTGTGGAGGAGCCAGATGTTGTTTTGTTTCACAAAAACTCTGGCTGGGGGATGCCCCCAGACCCCCGACACGACCTTTCGGGCGCCGCCGGATAAGGCCGCTCGACATGGCCCGGTCCCGGAAGCCCGAGGCCGAACTTCGTAAGCCGCGCCATCGGCGTGCATGCGGGACCAGACCGGCGAACCGGCCTCCCCGGCCCGCTCCAGCCCTGCGCCCGCCGGTCCTCCCCGTCTCCGGGGCGGGCGGAGCCCGTCCCTCCGACCGGGACGTTTGGACGGGATTCCTTCCGTCCGGGGTGGGAAGGGACTCGACCCCGGCTGAAGGAACGGACGGAGTCCGTGCCGGAGGCCGGGGGGACCGGCGCCGAAGCGGTGGCAACGCCGCCGACGCCGCCTCGCCGGTCACTCCGCAGACTCAGCCGCGAAGCCGACGGCGGAACATCCGGTGACGGGCCGCCGGGGGGAACCTTCGGACGCCCGAACCGCGAACGCTGCCGGGGCGGGGGTTTGTCCTGGGGATCGAAGGGGGCGGAGCACCCCCTCGCCAGCCCGCGGTTATACCGAGGGTACGCTGGCTTGTCTCCCATAATCATGCAGATTCCCGCTTGATTTGCATGACCGGGTCACGGGGAAGGCCCGGGCTGTTGAGCGCCCGCAGAGGCGAGCGCAGCGAGCCGGAGCGGGCGCTCAACAGGGACGGTGGTCGGATCGATATGCTGGCAGGCCGTAAGGGGCCGTTGGGAGTTTGGTCGCCACCGTCCTTCCCTCCTGTCCTGAATGGATACACGAGCATCGAGGCTCGCACGACAAGCACAGGAGAAGGGAAGAACTCATGAGCAGCATCCTCCGCACCGTCGGGATCGACATCTCCAAGGACTGGCTCGACGCCTTCGCCGCGCCCGAGGGGAGAGCATCCCGGTTCCCCAACGACAGCGCCGGCTTCCGGAAGCTGATCGCCTGGATCGGCTCCGGGATCGACCGGATCGCGTACGAACCCACCGGAGCCTTCCACCGCGACTTCGAGGACACCCTCCTGAAGGCCGGGCTCCCCCTGTACGCGATCAACCCCTTCCAGGTCCGGTCCTTCGCCCGCTCCATCGGGCGGCGCGCCAAGACCGACGCGGTGGACGCCCGGCTGCTGGCCATCATGGCTTCGGCCATCGAGGACCTGCGTCCGACCGAGGTGAGATCGGAAGGGCAGCGCGACCTTGCCGAACTCCAGCTGATCCGCGACGCGCTGGTCAGGGATCGGACCGCAACCACCAACCGGGGCAGGAACTTGCGCACTCCCGTGGGCAAGCGGGTCACCAAGCAGAGGCTGCGGCAGATCGACCGCCAGCTGAAGCTCATCGATGCCGAGATCCGGCAGCGGATCGGGGAGGAGAAGGAGATGGAGCGCCGGGCCGAGATCCTGACCTCGATCCCGGGCATCTCGGACATCACCGCCGCAGGACTGATCGTTCACTTGCCGGAACTGGGCATGCTCACCCGGTCGGGGGCCGCCAGCCTCGCCGGACTCGCCCCGGTCACCCGGGAGTCCGGAAACTGGAAGGGATACAGCTTCATCCAAGGCGGCAGGCACCGGGTCCGCACGCTGCTCTACATGCCCGCGGTGGTCGCGGTCCAGCACAATCCCGACCTCAAGCGCAAGTACGAGGCGCTCGTGGCACGGGGCAAGCCGTCGAAGGTCGCCCTGACGGCCGTGATGCGGAAGCTCCTCGTCCTCGCCAACGCCCTGGTGCAGCAGGACCGAACGTGGACGGCGCGGCCGCCGCGCGAGTACTCCTGTCCGGCCTTCCCGACGCCCAGCCCGGCGGGGAGCGTTCACGGATGATCGAACCGGGCAGGAACGGGCACCGAAGCGGAAGCGTCGCAAAGGGGCGCTGCGAGGCAGGTTGCTTCGCGAAAAACGGGCGTCCGCTTGCGAGATGGATACTCACGACCACTAACGGTCGTGAGCCAGCCATGGAGTGCCTCCCAAGCGCGGTTGCCCGGCTCCGGCGGAGACGGCTCCCGATCCGGACCAAAAAACCTGTCGGCGGCGGCGTTTCAGCTTCTTGAATCCCGAAGCCCAGCGGCGGGCGCATCGTCTCGCAGAGGCATGACGAGGTGCTCGCCGCATTCGCGTTCAGCCGTGACCGTCAACACCCTTGGGAGGGAATCGTGCGGGCGCGGCCCCTCCGCCGCGCCCGCGTCTTCGGGTAAGCGGGCCTACGTCTTCACCCTGCCCCTGAAGTTGCAGCCCTTGCTGCGGCCGCCCGCACCCGAGAAGGAGATCTCCGTGACATTGGGGTAGCCAGAGCTGCCTGTCCTGAATTGAAGGTATGTGAGCCTAGACGAGCTCTTGCCGGTCTCGCTGTCGTATCGCCACCGCCCAAAGGAAGGGACCCCGGCGAGGATGTAGCAGAAGTGGTCCCTTCCGCCGTGGAACTGTCGGAAGGGATACCGGCATTCCGCACTACTCACAGGAAGAACGCCGAGTTCGTGTCTTGTCCGGCCGGGGCCCCACGATATGGCATTGAAGCTCACAAGGTAGGGATGCGTGCCGTGCACGCGCCACGGAACCGTGACGGTCAAGGCGCCGGAGGAGATTAAGGTGAGATCGTCATCGAATTCCACTTCACAGACGCCGTTTCCGCCGTCGGCGGCGGCCTGCATCTCGGCTTCCGTCCCGGCGAGGGTCTCGCCCTCGACCGGCACCGCGTCGGCGGGGACCGCCTCGGTCGGGATCTCGCCGCACGAGGAGACGGCCAGCGCGGCCAGGGCACAGAGGATCGTCTTCTTCATTGGTTTCTCTCCTTGGGATGGGGGGTGTTGAAGAAGAACCTTCACTTTCACCCCCCCCCCCCCCGAAAAAACACCGAAGCCGGAAGGCTTCCGGTGCCGGCCCGGGGGCGGAGAGGCAGGACTCGAACTTTAACGGGGCTCGCGAACGGAGCGCAAGGGCAAGACCAAACGGGAGTTACGCTTCACCGTACCCCTTCTCGCCGGAGGACGGCGAGGACGATGGGTGCGCCTCGACCTGCCAGCCCGGCACGGCGGCGCTCTCTGGCCGCCGCCGGGTCACTGCCCCCGCTACCCCTCGGAGATCGGAGATCTTCGCTTGCCCGCGACTCCACGACCGGCTCAGGACGCCTGAAACGCCTCCGAAAGCCCCGTAGGCGGGCTCCGAGTCCGTCGCGGCGGCACCCGTGCCCCCGAACGATCCGACGCTTTCCGCAACATGGGCGACACGGGCCGCGGGAACCTTCGGCGAAGAGGCGGCGCGGGCGCGGGAGTCCCGCCATTCAGCTCCGATTTTCCCGCCCTCGCGGGTCGGTCCAGCAAGGTCCAGAGAAACGGCAGGGAACGCAGATCGTGCAGCCCTGATTAGACTTACGTGATTTCCTGCCGGGATTCAGATCTCCGGTGCTCCGCCTGACGGGCACCATTCCGCCGGAGCTTGGGGAGCTTTCCAATATCGAGCATCTGGGCCTCGCAGTGAATCAGCTCACCGGTCCGATTCCCGCCGGGCTGTTCGCCAGGACCAAGCGCTTGCGGGTGCTGGGCCTCAGTGGCAATCGGTTGACCGGATCGCTTCCGCCGGAGATGGGAAGTCTCCCCGAGCTGAGGTCGCTGCTCCTTGGCCGGAACAACCTGACTGGACCCATACCGCCGGAACTTGGACGGCTGACCAGTCTCGAATGGCTCTATCTCGCAGACACCGGGGTCACCGGGCCACTCCCGCCGGAGCTTGGAGGCCTGACCAACCTCAGGGAGCTGCAGCTCGAGCGTAACGAGATCACCGGGCCACTCCCGCCGGAGCTTGGGCAGCTGACCGGCCTTGAGGAACTCTATCTGTACGACAACGAGATCACGGGCCCGATACCGGGGGAACTGGGAGCCATGGCGGGCCTGCAGGCGTTGTTGTTATTCGGAAACCGCCTTACCGGCCCGCTTCCGCCGGAGCTGGGCGATCTGCGGGAGCTCCAGTGGCTGGGACTCTCCGACAACGATTTCGAGGGCGGAGTGCCAACGGAGTTCGGGAACCTGGCCGCGTTGACGCGGCTCGACGTCACCGGCAACCCACGTCTGTCGGGTCCGCTGCCCGCCGCGCTGACCAGGCTTGCTCAGCTGGAGGCGTTGCTCACGGGCGGCACCGAGCTCTGCGCACCGCGTGACGAGTCGTTCACAAGCTGGCTCGGCAGGATCTGGAATCAGCGCGTGGCACTGTGCGGTGACAATGACGATGCCGAGTCCCCGTTCCTGCTGACGCAGGCCGTTCAGTCAAGGTCGTTCCCCGTGCCCCTCGTGGCCGGAGAGCCCGCCCTGCTTCGCGTCTTCGTCACCGCAGCCGACGGAGGCGGCGCCACGATCCCACCGGTGCGCGCCAGCTTCCATTCGGACGGCAACGAGGTCCATGTCGCCGAGATTCCCGGTAAGTCCACGGCCATCCCGGCCGAGGTCGTCGAGGGTGACCTGACCAGATCGGCCAACGCCGAGATCCCCGGACACGTGTTGCAGCCGGGCACGGAGATCGAGATCGAGATCGATCCCGACGGAACGCTGGATCCCGGCGTGAAGATCACAAGGCGGATTCCCGAGGAGGGGCGCCTGAAGCTCGAAGTTCGGGCGATGCCCGTGCTGGACCTGACGGTGATTCCCTTCCTGTGGGCCGAGAACCCTGATGCTTCAGTCCTGGGGGCGACCGCCGGGATGGCGGCCGATCCCACGGGACACGAACTCCTCGAGGATACGCGGGTGCTCCTGCCGGTGGGCGAACTTGAAATCACCAACCACGAAGCCGTCACCGTCACGAGCAACTCGGCCTACGAGCTCCTGTTGGCGACGGAAGCGATCCAGGTCATGGAGGGCGGCGACGGTTACTATCTGGGATTGATGGCCGGGCCGGTCACCGGCGCCTTCGGGGTGGCGAACACGCCAGGCCAGAGCAGCTTCTCGGTCCTTTCCGCGTCGACGATCGCGCACGAGCTCGGTCACAACATGTATCTGCAACACGCTCCGTGCGGCGGCGCAGGTGCCCCGGACCCGGCCTTTCCCACCCCGGACGGTTCGATCGGCACCTGGGGCTACGACTTCGGCAGCGGCGCGCTCGTGCCTCCCAGCGCCAGCGATCTCATGAGCTACTGCCTCCCACGCTGGATCAGCGACTTCAGCTTCTCGAACGCGCTGCGGTACAGGCTGTTCAACGAGATGCCGAGTTCGGCCCGCACGGCCGCCGAGCGCCCGGTGCTGCTCCTCTGGGGCGGTGCCGGACCGAACGGCGAGCCCTTCCTGGAGCCCGCCTTCGTGCTGTCGGCTCCGCCTTCGCTTCCACGGGCGGGCGGCGACCACACCCTGATCGGCACCGCCGAGGACGGCCGCGAGCTCTTCAGGCTGAGCTTCGCCATGCGGGAAGTGGCCGATGGCGACGGACGATCCGCATTCGCCTTCGCGCTCCCCGTGCGACCGGGCTGGGCGGAATCGCTCGCCGCCATCACGCTGTCCGGACCCGGGGGATCCACCACCCTGGACGAGACCACCGACCGTCCAATGGCGATCCTGCGTGATCCGGCCACGGGCCAGGTGCGAGCCATCCTGCGAGGTCACCCCGGAGAAGCGCAGGCCGCTGCCGACCAGGCGGTCGCGGCCGGGATCGACCCGAGTCGTCTCGACGAACTGCTGAGCCGCGGGCTTCCGGACGCGCGGGCGTGGGGATCACGGGGGACGAGACGATGACTCGCTGCCGCGTTGCCTTTGCCGTATCCGCCGCGCTGACGATCGCCGCCTGGACCATTGCATGCGGTGATGCAACTGTCGGACCGCCGCCACCGGATCCGCCCCGGCCGACCACGGTGACCGTCAGCCCGGCGACCGCCGAGCTGAGCGCCCTGGGCACGACCGTCCAGTTGTCGGCAGAGGTGCGCGACCAGAACGGACAGGTCATGTCGGGTGCAACCGTTGCGTGGGCAACCAGCGATGCCTCGGTGGCGACCGTAGCCGCGTCGGGGCTGGTGACCGCGGCGGGCAACGGCTCGGCCACGGTCACGGCAACATCCGGGACGGCGACCGGAAGCGCCGCGGTGACGGTGGCGCAGGTCGTGGCGGAGGTGGCCGTGACACCCGCGATCGATACGGTGGTCACCGGGGACACGCTGCGGCTGGCAGCCTCGGCAGAGGATGCGAACGGTCACCCGGTGGCGGAGGCGTCTTTCGCGTGGGCGTCGGGCGATACCGCCGTGGCGCGGGTGGATGACACCGGGCTCGCGACCGGGTTGGCGCCCGGCACGGCAGCCATAACCGCCACGTCGGGTGGCGTGACCGGTGCGGCGCAACTGACCGTCGTGGCGCCCGTGCCCACGAGCGTTACGGTGACTCCGGACACCGTGACGCTGGTGGCCCTGGGCGACACGGTCCGGCTTGTGGCCGAGGTGCTGGACGAGTTTGGACGTGAGATACCGGACGCGGAGGTCGCGTGGTCGAGCTCTGACGCGACGGTGGCGACGGTCGATTCGGCAGGACTGGTGACTGCGGTGGGCGTGGGCGAGACGACGGTCACCGCGACGGCGGGCGAGGCGTCGGGCGACGCCGTTGTGGCGGTGATGCTGCCGGCGCGTTCTGTGGTTGTGACGCCAGCCGAGGCAGTGATCGGACCCGGCGACACCTTGCGGCTCGCGGCCGATGCGTTCGACGCGAACGGCCATCGGGTGAGCGGTGCGGCGTTCACATGGGCGTCGAGCGACGGGTCCGTGGCGACAGTGGACCCGTCGGGCCTGGTACGAGGCGTCGGCGAAGGTACGGCCACGATCACCGCAATGGCCGGCGAGGCCTCCGGTGCGGCCGAGATAACGGTTGCCAGCGCCGACGACCGAGCGGCGCTGGAAGCGTTCTACGAGGCGACCGGCGGCCCCGGCTGGGAGCGCAAGGAAAACTGGCTCACCGATGCGCCCCTCGGGGATTGGGAGGGCGTCACGACGGACGCCCACGGGCGCGTCGTCGAGCTTAATCTCTCGTACAACTTCCTTTCGGGCCGCATTCCGCCCGAATTCGAGAAGTTGAGCAAGCTGACGTTCGTGACCCTCAACGGTAACGAACTGTCGGGCCCGGTCCCGCCGGAGCTGGCGAGAATGCCCGCATTGAAACATGTGGGCCTGGCGCAGAATGGGCTGACTGGTGGCATTCCGCCCGAACTTGGCAACCTTCCGCGACTCAGATTTCTCGGCCTGAGTGAGAACGCCTTGACCGGCGAGATCCCGCCCGAACTCGCGAATCTTCCACTCTACTATCTTTCTCTGGAATACAACCGCCTGACCGGCGAGATCCCGCCCGAACTCGCCCGGATCGACGGTCTGCAGCGACTGGACCTGGGGTGGAATCAGTTGGCAGGTTCCATTCCGCCGGAATTGGGCACGCTTCAGCAGCTGTACAAGCTGAGGTTGCGGGATAATGCGCTGACGGGTTCCGTTCCGCCGGAACTGGGTCGCCTTCGGAATCTGGACGAACTGAATCTGTCCGCGAACGCCCTGACCGGGAACCTGCCCGCGGAGCTTTCCCGGATGAGCAGGCTCATGGTCCTCGACGTCTCCGATAACGCGGATATGTCCGGCGCCCTGCCGAAGGCACTGACGGCCCTCCGGCTGAATACATTCCGGCTGGGTGGCACCGGGATCTGCGTTCCGCGCGACAACGAGTTCCGGGCGTGGCTGCTGGCGATTCCGGACCCGTACGCACCGCTATGCGCCCCCGGGAGCGCGGTTGCCCACCTGACGCAGGCCGTGCAGTCCATCGACTTTCCGGTTTCGCTCGTGGCCGGAGAGGACGCGTTGCTGCGGGTTTTCGTGACGTCGGCCAACGCCGGCGGCGCACACATTCCGCCCATGCGGGCCACGTTCTTCGAGAACGGCAGTGAAACATACGTCGCCGATATTCCCGGCCAGACGTCGCCCATTCCGACCGAGATCGACGAGGGGGACCTTGAGGCGTCGGCGAACGTCACGATCCCCGGATCGGTGATCGTCCCGGGTCTCGAGATGGTCGTGGAGGTCGATCCCGGCGGGACGCTCGATGCCGCCGTGGACGTTCAGAAGCGGATTCCCGAAACGGGACGTCTGGCGGCCGGCGTGCTGGCGGTGCCCACCTTCGATCTCGTCGTCGTCCCGTTCCTTCGGCGGCCGGACCCGGACCTGTCGATCGTCGACGTCGTGAACGCGCTCACCGCGGATGACGAATTGTTCGAGATGACGCGAACCCTGTTGCCCGTCGAAGGAATGGAGCTGACCGCCCACGAGCCCGTGTGGACCTCGTCCGCCAACGCCGACCAGATTCTTACGGAACTGAATCTGCTCAGGCTGGCGGAAGGCAATACCGGGTACTACCTGGGCACGTGGGGCCCGCGAGTCGGCGGCGGGCTGGCGTGGCAAGGGCAGGGTGTGGCCGTCGCGGACCTCGAGGACTGGATCGTCGCACACGAACTGGGACACACGTTTTCGCTGGCTCACGCGCCGTGCGGCAACCCGCTCGGCGTCGACCCCGCGTACCCGTATCCGGACGGGTCGACCGGCGCCTGGGGCTACGATTTCCGGTCGGGCACGCTGGTGCCGCCGGACACGCCGGAACTGATGGCCTACTGCGGTTCCGAGTGGATCAGCGACTACCACTTCCGCAAGGCCATGGGCCACCGCCTGACCAGGGAATCGGGCGCGTCGTCGGCGAGCGCGTCCGTGGCCGCCGCGACCGGGACCTCGCTCCTGCTCTGGGGCGGCGCGAATCCGGATGGCGCACCGTTTCTCGAGCCCGCTTTCGTCGTGGATGCGCCGCCGGCGCTGCCCGAGGGCGGCGGAGCGTACCGCATCTTCGGGTCGGACGCGCACGGCTACGAACTCTTTTCGCTGAACTTCGACATGGAAGAGATCGCTGATGGCGACGGCAGCACCGCGTTCGCCTTCGCCGTGCCCGCACACGCGGATTGGGCTGGCGCTCTGGCGCGGATCACGCTCACGGGGCCGGATGGCGCCGTGGAAATGGACCGGAACGGCGGATCCGCCGCCGCTCTTCTCCGGGATCCGGTCACGGGACGCTTCCGGGGGGTCCTTCGGGATTGGCGGACAGAGGGTCCCGCCGGCGCTGCCGCGCTTGCTCATCCGCGCGAGGCGGGGCTCGAGGTTCAGGTCAGCCGAGGCGTGCCGGACGCGGAAGCCTGGAGATGGTGAGGGGGCAAGCCGGGCCGGCGCGTAGCGAGGTCGCACACGTGCCCGCCCCGGATCAATTCCCCCGATCCAGCGGAATGATGACGACCGACTGCACGTCGAATTCGTCCCGGTACCGCCCGAGCACGTAGTCCGTCCCGATCTCGAAGACGTGGAGACCGGATGGCGCGGCGACCGCGCCCAGCCACACTCCCTGCTCATCGAACACGTACCAGGAAGGCTCCTCCTCCCAGGGGGCCCGGTAGCGCTCGGCCCAGAGATTCCGCTCCGCGTCGAGGATCAGGCGCCGGTACACGGGTATCCGCTCGGGAAACGGGACCTCGCGCAGGTAGCGGTTCCAGGCGGTGGGCTCGACATAGCGGGGTGCGGCGGAATTGGCCTCGCGGAACCGCCTCCTGTCCCGGTCCGATACCGGGCGCTCCGGAGCCGCCCAACGGATGAGACGGGACAGCGTGCCATCGTGGTTCCATCGTCCGACGCCCGGCTCGATGCCCCTTCCGGCGTAGACGTGGTCCTCGCCGCTGGTGTACGCGGGGATTCCCACGGAAAACGGCAGGTACATGCCTGGCGACATCCCCTGAATGCCGTGTTCCCACCGGGAGGACCCGCGCAGGCCGGAGATCGCGTTCATGAACCGGCCGCCGGCGGAATACCGGCTGAGGGTCCAGACACCGCCTTCGATTACGTCGCCCGTGCCCAGGCGCGAACCTCCGGACGGTGCGTTCGACACGAGGATCGTTCCATCGGCGAATTGTGTCGCGGCGGTCGCAGACCCCATGCCCGGCGCCACCTCCACCGGAATGGTTTCCAGCACGTTCCCCTCGCGGTCGAACACGGAAATCCGGCTCAGCAAGCCGTCGGAGGCCCAAACGGTGTCGCCCCTGGCCCACACGTAGTGCAGGATCTGGAACTCGCCGGGACCCTCGCCCCTGCCTCCGAGATTGCGAATGAAGACGCCGGCAGCGTCGAAGAGGCTGATCTGGCTGGCGAGGCGGTCGACCACGACGATCGTCCCGTCGTCCATGCGAAACGCTTGCGAGACGCCCTGGAACATGTAGTTGAGATCGCCGGATTCGTCGCCGATGGTCAGGGTGGGTTCGGTGGCGAGCCGCCAGCCGGTGCCGGTGGGCCAGGCCGGGCTGGTGGTCGCGACGATGATGACGCCGGCGCTGTCGGTGACGGTGGAGGGCTGTTGGGGAGAGAGGGGATGGGGGGCGGTGGCCGACAGCGCGAGGACTGCGGCGAAAGCCAGGGTCGAAGCGGCCGTGCGGCCTCGGAAGGAAGGGCGACTTTGTGACATGGTTGAACCTCCAGCTGCCTCAGGTGCCGTCTTCGACATTCAGCTCGTGAATAACCTCTCCGCCCCGCCAAAACGTCAGACCAAGAAAGGGCTCGTCGTGGTATGGCATGGAGCCCTCAGGTCCCTTGCCAAGAAACATGAAGTCTCCGCCTTCGTTCAGGTAGACACCGACCATGCCCTCGTCGTACGCGATCAGGGAAACGGCCTCTCCACGACTTGAATCGAGACCCAAAGCGACGTAATCGCTGTCCTCGCGGCTGAGCACGCCAAAACCCCCCCGTTCGAATCCGATGCGATCATGGACCACCAGACCCGTGGACGGCGCGATGCGCTTGCCTACGTGCGGATCGGGAGTCTCTTCACCGAGAATGAGCCGGTCAAAACCGTCCTCGCTGAGGATGACCAGTCCGTTGGTCCCATGTTCGAATTCCTGGTGAATAGGCGCACCCAGGAGGATTCGTTCGCGTCCGGCTTCGTCCTCGATGATCAGCCCGCGGGTACGCAGCACACCGTCCGTGGTCGGGCCGCTCCTGAAGAACAGGACAACCAGCGCAATCGTCATCAGGACGGCATATGCCTGCAGCCAACGGACCGCGCGCGTCAGTCGTTCGGGATTCGTACTCACCAGATTCTCCTTCGGCAGGTGTAGTTCTCCCCGTGGGAATCAATGCGGACACCGCGTAGACAACCTTCGGTGACCGAATAGTTGCACCCGGGCATGGCGCATGAGGTCCTGCGGCGCCTATCCGTGACCCTCAGGCAGTTGACGAGTTCCAAGAGCTGCTTCCGGCTGACCCCGAGCCACCGCGCCGCGGTTAAGGGAAAACCCCTACATGGCCTGGGGGTTTTCCCTCATAGCCCAAGGGTTTTCCCTCATGAAATGCAGGGTTTTCCCGCTATTGAGCCCGAAATGCATTGCCGAGAATTGGTGTGTACCGGATCGGACGCCCCGGTCCGGCCGACTGAGACGGGCCGCGCGATGACGATCGGCCCGGGAAAAGAGGAGGCACACCATGTCCGCTCGCACCGTTCCCGCAATCGTTCTCACGCTCGCTCTGGCGGCGGCCTGCGGCGAGGACCCGGCCGCACCAGTTTACCAGCCCCCGGAGGAGCCCCCCCGCGAACTCACGCAGGACGAGGCCGTGGCACTGTTCCGCGGCATCACCCGCCTGTCGCTCAACGACGAAGCCAATCCCATCCACCCCGGCAGCGTCATGGTCCAGTGTCCGCACGGGGGACAGGTCGAAGTGATCGAGACTGTCGAAGAGTTTCAGGCGGAAGGCGACGCGGAGGGGGCGGACGTAAGCCTCACGATCGTGCCGATCGCGTGCCGGATGAGTAACCAGGGCTACGCGTTCCTGGTGGACGGCGATCCGAGCCTCCGCTCCGACCTGCACTTGGAGACCGGCACGCCAGGATTCGGGGAGGTCGTCAGGATCCAGGGTTCGATCACCGGTGGCCTGGGCTGGCAACTGAACCTGCGTTCAGGAAGCTGTCAGATCGACGGCCTGGTAGAGGCGACGGCGAGTGTGGTTCCCGACCCCGACAACTCGTCAACGGGCTTCTTCCACGGGTCGGTGTGCGGCCACGAGGTGAAGATCGACATGTCGCAGTCGCTGATGCCGCTGAACTTCCCGATCTGACCTGCGGATCGGAGTAATCCCGGTTGGGGAAGGAGGTCGCCATGTTCCGGGGTATCCGTGGAGTCGCGCTTGCGCTGTTAGGGGTTGCCGGTTGTACCGATATCATCGGTCCCGACTACACACCGCCGCTTTGCGGTGGTCCGGAGCCGATCTGGGCGATCAGCCAGCATTCGATGACATACCTCTCGTGCTTCGATTACGGGTACGCCTGGGATGCTCCCGGTGTCCGCCACCGCGGGCACAGTTCTGACACGACGGTTGTTACCGTGAGCAACAAGATCCCGGATCCCGGATCAGCGCCGTACGAAAACAACATACTCGTCCTCACCGGTCACACCCCGGGCACTGCCGTGATCACCATCGAAGCGATCGCTTCCGGTGGGGTAAAGCGGCACGTCCATCCAACCACGGTGCGGCTGGCTTTGGAGACGGAAATCACCCGATGCGATGCCGAGCCAATCCCCGGGGTCGAGGGAGCGACGCAGTTGGCGATGGATGCGTGGGGGAAATCGAATGCCAATCTGAAGAACCTCACCGTGACGGGCGTGGCTGGCCGAGACACGGTGATGCACGTCTTCATGGAGCGCATGGGGGCCTTTACCCGCGCTGAATGGTCCGTCAAGGCGGCAGGCGGGCCGATGCCTCAGAAACCCGTGCAGTGCGATCTGAGCTTTGAGTTCGAGACGCACGGTCATGGGGTACCGCAGACTGAGGGGTATTAGCAAGCTGTGAAATCTCTCGATAGCTTGACCCCGCCGATTCACCCGTTCCAGGCCAACATTGGACGACCCATGCGCAGCAACGCAATCCCGGTCATCGCCTGCACCGCCACACTCCTCGCCGCCGGCCCCGCGCTCGCCGCGTCGGCCAGCCCGTTCGCACTCCAAACCGTCGTCGAGAGCGACGGCCCGCGCGACCCCGACCTCATCCTGGCCGAAGAACCGCTGGTACGGATCGGCATCATCGATGGGGACCTCGAGTACATCTTCGGCGACGTGACCGGCGCGATCCGCCTGGAGGACGGGAGCGTCGTCGTCGTGGACGAGCAGAGTTACAACGTCCGCAGGTTCGACTCGGGCGGCCGGCACATGTGGACCAGCGGACGGCATGGCGAGGGGCCTGGGGACTACGGGGGACTGCGCCTGCTGCGGGGCTGTCCGGGGGCGGCGATCACGGTGTTCGACTGGCATCTGGACCGGATCACGCAGCTGGATCTGGACGGTGAAGTGACGGACACGCGGTCGCTCACTGCGGAAGGAGTGAGTTCCTACAACGAGCCCGCATGCACGTCCGGCGGGGACCTGGTCTTCACCCCGTGGCCGGACTTCGACCGGACGGTGGCCCCGGGTGAGCACCACCGCTGGCGAATGGAGCTGCGTTTGGCCCGGGACGGCGGGCACGTCGCTTTGCGTTCCGGGATCGCCGGGACGGAGCGCACCCGGTCTCGCGGCGGCGACGGTCCCAGAATCTGGGGACGGACCATGGTGTTCGCGGTCGCGCCGACCGGTGTCTGGCATGGGTCGGCGGACGACTACGAACTCGAGCATATGGACTGGACCGGCGGCGTGACCCGCATCGCGCGCTGGACCGGGCCGGATCTGGCGGTCACCCGCGAGCACCTGGACAGATACCGGGACGCCTGGCTGGTGCGCTACGATGAGCCCGAGGACCGCAGACGCTTCGAAAGGCAGCGGTGGCCCGACATCAGGGACGGGCTGCCGGAGCAGTTTCCGGCGTACGAAGCTCTCCTGACGCTGCCCGACGGCAGTATGTGGGTGACGACCTACGGCTGGCGGTCATCGGAGCAGGAATTGCACCTGCTCGGCGCGGATGGCGCGTGGATTCGCCGTGCCACCATGCCCACCGGTTCGACCCTCCTGGACGCGGGTCCGGACTGGGTGCTCCTGGGGCAGCGCGGCGAACTGGCTGTGCCCACGGTGGCGGTCTATCGGTTGGTGGAACGCGGAGGGGAGTGAGAGGGGGGTCTGCCACAAAGCTTCACGGCCCGAGCACGCCCACGGGAATCACCGCCACGCCGTCGGGGCGCTGGTATCCGTAGCCGGTGGAGGTCACCACGGCCAGAACCGCCGGGTCGCCGCAACGGGCCGTGTCAACCCGCTCGGCGAAGGTGAGCAGAGTCCTCGCGGCGTTTTCAATCCGGCCTACTCCGAGCTTGATCTCGAACGCGCCCCATCGCCCGGGTCCGGCGTCCACGATCGCATCGACTTCCAGGCCGGTGTTGTCGCGGTAATGATACACCTTGGCTCGCATCGCCTGCGCGTACACTCGCAAGTCGCGCACGACCATGGACTCGAATAGGAGACCGAACAACGGAACGTCCCTGAGCAGGTGCTCCGTCCCCGCCCCAAGTCCCGCCGTCGCGAGGGAAGGATCGACGAAATGCCGCTTGCGCGACGTGCGGAGTCGGGAGCGCGAGCGCAGGTGCGGTGCCCATGCGGGCTGGTGTTCGACGACCATGAGCTGTTCGAGCGCAGCGAGGTAGACGCGCGCGGTCCCCTCGGTGAATGCCGCTTCGGAGCCCTGGGCGTCGCGTGCCATCGTTGCTGCCGTCGCCGCCGTCGCCGTGTTGCGCGCGATTGATTGCAGGAAGCGCGCGACCTTCTCCGGGTCCCGGTTGACACCCCCAGCCCGGCTGATGTCGACCCGGCAGATTTCGGCCAGATAGTCCTCGTTGGCAAGCATCGCTGCATCGCTCGAACGCCGGCGCAGGTGGCCCGGCCAGCCTCCTACGCAAAGCAGTTCAGCCAGCGCCTCCAGCGACAGGTCGCTCGAGGTGCTGCGCGCACTCCGACCGGCCATGAGCCGCTTTAGCGATACGTGACCGGTGGAGTGCCCCAGTTCGAAGAGCGACATCGGACGAAGGCGGAGCCGGCTCATGCGGCCAGCACCGGTGTGCCGCGTCACATCGTCCGCGGGAACCGCCGAGCCGGTCAGGATGAAGTGTCCCAGCCCCGGCCGATCGTCCACGGCCCGCCGGACATGGTTCCATATCGCCGGTTCCGCCTGCCATTCGTCGATCAACCTCGGGGACGCTCCCGCCAGCAACAGAGCCGGATCCACGGCCATGGTCTCACTGACACGGGGATCGGCGTCCATGAGCACCTCGCTCGCCGCCGCCTGCCGTGCGGTCGTGGTCTTGCCGCACACTCTCGGCCCCTCGATGACGACGGCACCGGAGGAAGCAAGGCGCCAGGCCAACTCCTGGTCGGCGATGCGGGGCCGGTAGTCTGTCGGTGCTTTGTTTCGGGGACTCATGATTCCCAAGATGCGATGCTAATCGCGGAAACGCAATGATTCTAGCACTGGAAACGCAATGACATCAGCATTGGCAATGCAATCGTGTCAGCATCGGAAATGCAATGACATCAGCATTGGCAATGCAATCGTGTCAGCATCGGAAATGCAATTGCTATGGCGGTGGAATCGCAACCGCTGCGGTCGTGGAATCGCAACCGCTGTGGGCGTGGAAACGCAACCACGCGGGCGATGTGGCGCCCCTCCGCTTGTCCCCCCCTCCACCCTCCCCGTAGCTTGACCCCCGCCCAATTCGCCGTCCCCACGCACAGGATCCGCCACCGTGAACCGCTCTTCAGTCAAGCCGCTGGCCCTCGCCGCGACCCTTCTGGCCATTGCGCCGCCCGTCGATGATGAAACGATGATCACCCGCCAGGCGTCGCCGGAGCCCGCCGCCCGGGCCCTGGCCGGCCTCCTGGCACTCGCCGGTCCGCAAGCCCTCGCCGCCCAGCAAGTCACCCTCGACCCCGCCTTCCTCGCCGGCTACTCGTGGCGCAACCTCGGGCCCGACCGCGGCGGCCGGTCCATCGCGACCTCCGGCGTCGTCGGCCGCCCGCAGGAAGCCTACTTTGGCGCCACCGGCGGCGGCCTGTGGAAGACCACCAACGGCGGCGAGGACTGGTTCCCCGTCACCGACTTCCAGATCAGCTCGGCGTCGATCGGCGCGGTGGCGGTGGCCGAAACCGACCCCGACCTCGTCTTCATCGGCACCGGCGAGACCTGCATCCGCGGCAACATCCTGCCGGGCGACGGCGTCTACCGGAGCCGCGACGCGGGCGCCACCTGGGAGCACGTCGGCTTCTCCGAGTCGCATGGCATCTCCACGATCCGCGTCCATCCGACCGATCCAGCCATTGTCTACGTCGCGTCGTTCGGGAAATACGGGGTGCCCAGCGAGGAGCGCGGCGTCTTCAAGTCCACCGATGGCGGCGACACCTGGGCCAAAATCCTCTTCCGCGACGAGCGCACCGGCGCGATCGACATCGCGATCGACCGCAACAACCCGGACATCATCTACGCGGCGCTCTGGGAGGCCTTCCGCAAGGAGTACACGATGTCCTCCGGCGGGCCGGGCAGCGGCATGTTCAAATCGGTCGACGGCGGGGACACGTGGACCGAGATGACCCGCAACCCCGGCATGCCGGCCGAAGGCGTCGTCGGCAAGATCGGCCTGGCCGTGTCGACCGCCAATTCCAACCGCGTCTATGCCCTCTTCGAGCACGACGACGGCGGGCTCTTCCGCAGCGACGACGGGGGCGACAGCTGGGAGCTCATCAACGACGAGCGGCGGATCCGGCAGCGCGCGTTCTACTACACGCACGTGTACGCCGACCATCACGACGAGGACGTCGTCTACGTGCAGAACACGTCGTTCTTCCGCTCGACCGACGGCGGCGCGACGTACGAAGTCATCAACAACGGCACCCACGGCGACTTCCACGACTTCTGGATCGACCCCGACGACCCCGCGCACGTCGTGGTCGCCAACGACGGCGGCGGCGCGGTCAGCTTCACCACCGGCAGCGAGTGGACCGACCAGGAGTTTTCGACCGCGCAGTTCTACCACGGCGTCACGACCGCGCACATCCCGTGGCACATTTGCGGCTCGCAGCAGGACAACAGCACGCTCTGCCTACCGTCCGACTGGAACGCGCAGCGCTTCGAGCAGGCTCTGGCGGACACCGCCGACGACTCGGGCGCCCGCGCCCCCGCAATCACCGCCGGCTCCATGGACGTCCACTACCGGGCCGGCGGCGGCGAGCCCGGCTACATCGCGCCCGATCCGAAGGACCTCGACGTCTTCTTCTCGGGCACCAACAACGGCCGCTACCTCGACAGGTTCAACCGCCGCCTGGGCACCTCGCGCGAGGTCAATCCCTACCCCTGGTTCTACTCCGGCGAGCCCGCCAGCGACATGGTCGAGCGCTGGCAATGGACCTTTCCGATCATTTTCTCGCCCGTCGATCCGAATATCCTTTACGCCTCGTCCAACCGGCTCTGGCGCACCACCGACGGCGGCACCAACTGGGAGGCGCTGAGCCCCGACCTCACCCGCGCCGATCCCATGACGCTCGGCCACTCCGGCGGCCCCATCACCGGCGACATGAACGGCCCCGAGGTCTACGCGACCATCTTCTCGGTCGGGCCCGGCAAGCGCGACACCGACATCATCTGGACCGGATCGGACGACGGACTCGTGCACGTCACCACCGACGGCGGCGCCAACTGGACCGACGTGACGCCCCCCGACATGCCCGACTTCGGCCGCGTCAGCCTGATCGACGCCTCGTCCTTCGACGACGCCAAGGCCTACGTGTCGGCCCGCCGCGCCCTGCTCGACGACTTCCGCCCGCACATCTGGAAAACGGAGGACTTCGGCCAGAGCTGGACCCGGATCACGAACGGCATGCGCGATGACGCCTACGTCAACTCGATCCGCGAGGACCCCGCCCGCGAGGGGCTGCTCTACGCCGGAACCAACCACGGCGTCTACATCTCGTTCGACGACGGCGCCTCGTGGCAGGAGCTCAACCCCGGCCTTCCCGACATCCCCATCACCGACGTCATTCCCGAGCACGACGAACTGGCCATGGCCAGCCACGGCCGCGGCTTCTGGTCGCTCGACAACATCGCCCCGCTGCGCCAGCTCGACGCGACCACGACCGACCGCGACCTGGTCCTGTTCACCCCGGCCCCGGCGTACCGGTCCGCGAATGGCGTGGTCCTGTCCTGGTGGGTGGGGGATGGGGGCGGGAGCGCGGCCGATGCCACGCTGGAAATCATCGACGCGACCGGCGACGTGGTGCGCACCTTCGAGCCTGCGGAAGAGGGCGAGGAGCGGGACCGGTGGGCCGGGCCGGCGCTCCCCACCGGGTCCGGACTGCAGCGGGTGCGTTGGGATCTGCGCACCGACCCCGCCGCCACGTTCCCCGGCATGATCCTGTGGGGCGTCCGCACGATGGCGCCCGCGGTGCCGCCGGGGACGTACACGGTGCGCCTGACGATGGGCGACCACGTGAGCCGGTCCCAAGTGGTGGTACTGCCGCACCCCTGGATCACCGACGTGACGGTCGACGACCTGCAGGCCCAGTACGAGTTCGGGGTCCGGATCCGCGACCAAGTGGATGCGGCGAACTCGGCCGTGATCGCGATCCGCGACGTGAAGGCGCAGCTGGACGAGCGCCTGGCCGCGGCGGACGATGATGAAACGCTGATCGCGGCCGCGGAGCGGCTGCGGACGGCCGCGTCGGCCGTGGAGGGCGAGATTTACCAGGTGCGGAACCGCTCGAACCAGGACCCCCTGAACTTCCCGATCAAGGTGAATAACCGCCTGGCCAACCTGCTGTCGATGTCGGAGAGGGGGGATGGGCGGCCGGGGAGCGGGATGTACGCGGTGTTCGAGATTATGGTGGAGCGGTTGGGGGGGTTGATTGCGAGGATGGAGGGGGTGTGGGAGGCGGAGTTGGGGGAGGTGAATGCCGAGTTGAGGAGGGTGGGGTTGGAGGAGATCTCGCTGGGTGGGGTGCCGGTGAGTGCGGGGGAGGGGGGATCGGGTGATGCGTGAGGTGAGTGCCGTGCTGAGGGAGTTGGGGGAGGTGAATGCGGTGTTGAGGGGGTTGGGGATGGAGGAGATCGTGCCGGGTGGAGATGGAGGTATGGTGTCGTGAGGGGGGTCGCGTGGTGTGTTGGTGAGCGTGGGGTGGGAGAGCGGCGTGAGGGCGAGGCCGTGTTGAGGGGGTTGGGGAGATCGGCGACCGTAGATTGCGCGGGCAACCCTGACGTAACGTTAGGATTGTGGGGGATGGGGTGTTGTGAAGGGGGCAGGGGAGCAGGACACACGTGAGTTGGAAGCCGGACGGGAAGCGAAGCTGAGGAACGAGGGCAGCGGGCAGTGCGACTTGGCGCCAGTACACGATCGGTGATCTAAATGGGGCATGAGCGAAACGCCTTCCTGCCACAATCGGCACAGTGGCGACAACTAGTGGCCGATATTTCCGGGTTTGGCGACGACCCGAATGTGGTAGACGATCTCGCCAGTCGAACTGTCCGTTACGTCCGTCGGCGTCTCGAAGCACTTGAGAGCGATGAGGGCTTCCAAGCAGCATTCGACTTCCTCCTTGCTCTTTGCACTCGAACGAGAGAGGGAGGGATCGCCACCGACAAACTCAACATCGACCTTACATCAAATCCATCGCCGCTAGAAATAGCTAGGCAGCTGAATTCTTGGGTAGATGCCAATCGAGACTCTCTCGAATACGCTGAACTCGCTAAGCGGTCCGCTGCAGACGCGATCGCGTTTTGGACCGTGCGAGAATCACAGCAGCAGAAACTCTTTGAGTCAAACACCAAGGTACAGGAGACTTGGCATGCGGCCAACAAAGGTGCTGCATTCTCGGAGATATCACGGGTGTTTTTCGGCAAGTTCCTCGAAAGATACCTCAAGTACTTCCTCGAACGGGAAGCCTCAGCGCAATTTGCCACGATTGAAACGCGTGAGGAGTTTGGTGCTCGGCTAGCGGATCACGCCGGCGCAATCGCCCGCCACGCTTTCGAAGCGTCGCGAATTACGCAGTCGTATGCTGCGGGTTGGTATAACAAGTATGCTCGTCGGGGTGCCATCGATCAGCAAGGGCGACGAGGGTTCCTTTCATTCGCACTCGCAAAGCTGCGCCAGGAGCTTCAGCGGGAGGCGTCAGGATGAGTGACCGCCAGGTCACTTTCTGCTGTAACGGCGCAACCGCGAATGGCCTAGAGCCACCAACGTTTCTGGAGTACAGGCCCGACTTTGCAAGCCGTAACTTACGGATCGGCCTAGCCCCGTTTGTCAGGAATGTCTATCACATTCCGCCACGAACCCTAGACCTACTCGAAATCGCCGCATACGTACATGCGGCCGACCGGCTGACTGCACGGGGGAAGACGGACGCGCTGGAATTCCATTCGTGGTCGCGACCGTTTCACATTCGTACAAGAGTGCGAGATCTGGAGTTCTGGAGTGGCGCCGATGTGCAAGAGGCCCTTAATCGGTCGTTGGCGTTCATGACCGGCCATACCAGCTTTTCGTTCTCATTTCGGGGTGGCCATGACACGGGTCCGACCAGCCTCTTTGACCGCGAGGACATTGATAGGCCGTTTCGGGGCGAGTATCCAGCGGTGACGCTCTTTTCGGGAGGATTGGATTCCCTCTGCGGAGCCGTGAACACTCTTACGCGCACCGAACAGCCGGTGATCTTGGTCAGCCACCAATCCCAGCCAGTGACAAAACGGGTCCAACGGTCGTTGGCGAGGGCGCTGAGCGACCGCTTTCCACAGCGTGTGCATCACTTTACGTTCGAAGCCACCCTGAGGGGGTTGAGAGCAATCGAGGAGACGCAGCGGAGTCGGACCTTTCTCTACGCGGCCATCGGATTTGCGATTTGTGAAGCGGTGGAATCCGAGACGTTGACTGTCTACGAGAACGGGGTCACCAGTCTCAACCTTCCACGTCGTGAGGACATGGCGAACGCGAGGGCATCGCGGACGACGCACCCCCGGGCAATCGGCAACATGGAGCATTTCCTGTCGCTGGTTGGTGACAAGCCATTTAGGATTGCAACGCCGTTCTTGTGGAAGACCAAACGCGATGTAGTGGACATGCTAGTGTCGGCTGAGGCCGAGAACCTAATCACCAGCACCGTTAGTTGTACCCGGACATTCCAGCGGTTACCAGAGGGGACGCATTGTGGGGAGTGCTTCCAATGCGTAGATAGGCGTTTGGCTATCTACGCAGCTGGCCGCGAGAATGTTGACGATCCAGGACTCTACGCGACAGATATTGTCCACAGACAAATCGGAAACAAGGCGTCTAGGACTACGGTGGTGGACTACCTTCGGCAGGCTGCGGACTTCGCAGCGAGTACGCCTGATGGTTTCGCTCAGAAGTACCTCCGGGAGCTCGCAGATCTGGATAGCGATCTCCTCGACGTTGAAACGGATCTCGACGTGGTGGACCACGTGTGGCAACTGGTCCGTCTTCACGGCGTCAACGTGGGGAAGGGAATCCGTCGGATGCGGGACCTACATGATGATCCTCTCAGGCCACTGGAGCAATTCAGTCTTCTAGGTTTGGTAGCAGCACGGGAGTACCATCAGGCGCCCGTGACTAGGCTCGTCAGAGATATCGCCAAACTCGTGGAAGACGCTGTCGGCACGATGTTCGCGGTGGAGAGACCCCGAAACGAGCCGGATCTCAATAGCAAGATTGCAGCATTCATTGGATCTCATGTGGAACTGGCTAGCGAACATCCCACAGTGTCATTTGCATGTGCGAAGGTGATCCCGGATCACACGGTAGAAGAACATGATCTACTAATCGAATGCAAGTACATAAGAATGGGTACTCCGCCGTCGAAGGCTTCTGAGGGCATCGCGGCAGATCTAACCAAGTACCCGGAACGATGCCATATTCTCTTTCTCGTCTACGATCCTGATCGGGCGATCTCGGAAGACGTGAGGTATGTAAGAGACTTCGAAGCCCGTGGTCGGTGCACGGTGCGTATTCTACGGTGATCGCTGGGTTGCAGTGGGAAAGAGTTGCGCGTCCAGGCGCCCAATCCCGGCCGGAGCTCGTAGACTGTTCCCGGCTATAGCCGCACGATCCGGCACGCGTTCCAGATATTGCCGGGTTTCTGGGCGATCCGATGGCCGCTACTGAACACCATCTGCGACAAACTCGGTACGGACCAATAGTGAGTACTCCAGAGCGATGTCGTCCCACAGATGCGCAAGGCCCAGGGCTTCCAACAGGATCTTGTCGGATCGATCGGTAACGTCGCGACAGAGCGCCAGTCGATACGTTCCAACGACTTTGTTGGATGTGGGTGTGTATTTAACGTTCTGGTTCATGGCCTCTCGAAGAAGTGGCAAGGTAGCGACGATGTTCCGACGATACCGTTCATGTGTCAGCTTTCCAGGACCAATGGGAGCCACTTTGAAGTTGGATTGCGTAACGTTGAATCCATCGCTGACGGCGACCCACCACAGGTATAGCAACTTACCATTGAGCATAACCATTGCGAGGTCGCGCCCTTCGCTGTCAGCGAAACGGAGCGTGCCGTACTTTGAGGTCGTGGCCTGCGTCATAATCCTGCCATCGCGATGCATGACCGGCAGACGGTCAACACAGAACGTCACCCAATTGTATCCTATCTTGGTGAAATGAAGGTCATCGGATGGCAGGCTTGGACGGGTCGTCAATTCCCTCTGGAGACGATAGTCTCGCCTCAACAGACGCTCCATTGCCTGAAGTACCGCTTGCGATCCAATCTTTGGGACGAAGGCGGACCAGAGAGCGGGAACGTATGCCGAATAGGTGAGTAGGGGAAACAGCGTCGGCCGCTCATCGCCGCCGCCTCGATCCCGATCATGCGGCCACGGCCCAAACCAGCGATGGAGTCTGGTCGTGTACGATGGGCCGCGGGAATTCTCGTCAGAAGGGGAAACGGAACGCTGGGCTAACACTATCGTACTGCGAATGCTCTCGCCGTCAACGGTAAAGAGCTTGGACGGCCGTCTGTCAAAGGAAGAAAACCATGTGGGAGCGCAAAAAGAATGAAGATGCTCCCGCAGTGACGCGAAATCGCGACCGCAAGTAAGGCTTATCGGGACGATCATCCCCATCCGCCCGGCAGGGCACATTACGGAAATGCTACGCTCCACCACTGGTGCGTATACATCCGGGCATGGCCCGGTAGAAAACGAGCTGGCGAGAGCATACTGCTTCCGAACGTCGCGCATGCCGATGTAGGGTGGATTCCCGATCACAACGTCAAACCCGCCCTGTTCCTCCACCACCTCGTAGAACTCGGCACACCAGTGAAAGGGCTGATGATTGCTTCGCCATTCGTCAAAACGTCCAGCTTCGTCGAGGGAGATACCATAGTCGGACGCCAAGTGCCGATCCAGTTCGTCTCGGAGGTCGTTCATGCGAAGTCGAAGACCGCGTTTGGCACTACGGGTGTCAGCAGCGCCGACCCCGGAATCGGTCTGGATGCGCTGAAACCGTGCGAACGAGGTGGCGGCGTCAGCTGTGCGTGCTACGATATCGGGAAGCGCCGATTCCTTCACAAGGTCCCCCTCAAAGGACTTCTTGATGGAGTGCACCGACGAGAAACCGACGAGTGCGTTGCCCGCGCGGATATTGAAGTCTATGTCGGGGAGAGGCTCGATCGGTGATTGTGTACTTGACTCACACGGAACAAGCCGCTAACTTCCCTAAGTGGATGCGTTATCGGTAGTTCCGTTGTACTCGGCCAAAACACGGTCGGCTTCTTTGAGTACACGCTTACCGAGTACGGATTCCATGATTTCGCGGTCGGTCTTGTCCCCGATGTTTCGGGGGACTTTGCGCCGCCGCGTCTGCTTGCGTCGTTTGTTCACTCGTTCAACATCCTTGCCCGAGAGAAGGGGAGCCAAAGCCATGCCGCCGACGAACGGTGAAACCAGAATGCCGACCTTCGAGGAACTGGCCCGCGCGGTCGCCATACCGCCGCCGCCCGAGGAACTGGATAGCCCCGAGTACCTCTGGGGTTCACTTCTCGTCGCCAGGGTTCTGCTCGACCATGCCATCCTGAATCCCACGCCCGGCCAGAGACAGCATCTCTTGGGTGTGGCGGAGATGGTCGAGGGGGTAGTCGGCAAGGCGCTGTTCGACAGCGGCGTGAAGAAAGGATCTGAAATCGAGGACCGATTCGTCGGAATGCTCGAAGCTACCGCCCACGTCAGGGGGCGCCTGAATCAGTAAGGAGTCAGCCATGAAGAACATCAACCTCGTTTCGCTGTTGGACCGTTACAACACGGATGATAGGTGCCGGGACGCCCTGGAGGCAATCCGGTGGCCGTCCGGCGTGGCCTGTCCGCGGTGCGGCGACATGGACGTATCCGAGATCACCACGCGCAACGTGTGGGCGTGCGCGTCGTGCGACTACCGCTTCAGCGTGACGGTCGGAACGATCATGCACCGCTCGCACCTGCCGCTACGCAAGTGGTTCCTCGCCATATACCTCATGTGCGAGAGCAAGAAGGGCATGAGCGCCAACCAGCTCAAGCGGTCGCTCGGGGTCCAATACAAGACCGCGTGGCACCTCTGCCACCGGATTCGCGAGGCCATGGGCAACGACCCGTTCACCGGCCCCACGCTCGTCGGCGTGGTCGAGGTGGACGAAACCATGATCGGCGGGAAGGCCAAGGGCGAGAACTGGCGGGACAACAAGACATGGGTGGCCGGGGCCGTCGAGCGCGGCGGGCGCGTTCGCATCGAGCGCATCCCGAACATCCGGAAGGGCACCATTCACGACTTCGTGAAGCGCACCGTGGCCGACGAGGCCGAGGCGATCTACACCGACGAACTCCGGTCCCACGTCGGGCTGGAGACCGACACCCGGCGCCACGAGAGCGTCAACCACAGCGCCGAGGAGTGGGTGGTCGGCGATGTCCACACGAACAGCGTGGAGGGCGTCTGGAGCCTGTTCAAGCGGTCGATCGTGGGCAGCTTCCACAAGATGAGCGTGAAGCACATGGACCGCTACCTGGAGGAACTCGAGTGGCGGTTCAACAACCGCGACAACCCCTACATGTTCCGCGATGCGCTCCGGCGCATCATGCGCACCAGCCCGCTTGAGTACCGGACGCTGATCGCGGGCTGATCCAAAACCCACCAGCAGGAACCCCGAAGGCCGGGGGCGTGTCGAAGCGCCTCCGGCCTCTCTCGTGGCAATCCGGCTACGAGTTTACTTGGGAGGGTACACCTTATGGGAAGAAAGCAAGAGGGACGAGCACCGTGGATCAAGGATCCTGGACCGCTCGGACGCGACGAAGAACCGTCAACATCTCCCGAATCTGCGATCGCCGCAGAAGGATGGGCAACGTCTCGTGTAGTTCACCCCGTGTGTCCTGCAACCAGAGCTTCAGCGCCGCGTCAGCATCCGCGGGAAACTCGGGAGGCAAAGGACTAGCCGCCATCCTAGCGAGGTAGAACACGTCTTCGGGATCAATCGCGATGACGTGACGCTGCGGGGAATCGTTCGACATCGTTGTCTCCTTTTCGGTGTCGTGCGTAGGCGGGTGTCCCGGTGGCAGCCGGGCGCCCGCCGCTTTGTAGGTGGGATCGCGGGCTGATCCAAACCCACCAGCAGGAACCCCGAAGGCCGGGGGCGTGTCGAAGCGCCTCCGGCCTCTCTCGTGGCACCCGGCCACGGGGCTTCCCCCTGCATGGAGGTATACCATGAGTGTGCAGCAAATTGCGGACCTGTCGTTCCGCGCCGCGTGGTCCCTGATGGTCTGGGACCGGCTGGAAAGGGCGCGCGAGGCGATTGACCAAGCGCTCAAGGCGCAACGCGCCGCGCCACTTGGCTAGTCTCTGTTGCGGATGAGCGCCGCAAAGTGTTCTGACACGACCTTCAATCCGTGCGAGAGTCCCCGCACATAGGCCCGGTCGAACTCTCCGCCATTTTTGGCAGAGACCATTTCGGAAAGAAGCGTGGCGGTGTCTTCCACAAGGCCGCGTAGCCCCTCTTGGTGCTGAAGGTCATGCGGCTCGAACGTGTGGGAGAGAAACGTGATGAGGGTGCTGTTGATGGCCAAGCGCCGCTTGTCCGCATCGGTGCGTCCAGCATTCTTGTGTTGGTTCAAGAGGCTGGACGCGACTTCCCGAGGATCGGGAAGGACAGGATCGTTCGACATCGTGGGTCTCCTTTTCGGTGTCGTGCGTAGGCGGGTGTCCCGGTGGCAGCCGGGCGCCCGCCGCTTGTAGGTGGGATCGTGGGCTGTCAGAGGCTCACGGTCCCTTTGGGTCCCATGTTACAGGGGCCGGGGGCACCTTGATAGACCGAAGGTGCGCCAGAACCAAAGCCAGTAGTCGTCCGACGGCTCGCCGTATGGTTCGGCGGCACTTGGTATCCAGTGCCATAGCGATGGGTCAAGTGCTCGGAGCGTCAGCATGGTGATGCCGCCCGCGCTTCCCATCACGTCACCGCCGTACTTGACGCCTTCGCACCCATTGGGGTGCGGGTTGCGGCACCCGACGGGCGGGGCAAGGCACCCGTGCCAATGGATTTCCCCGATGTTGAGCGGAACCATCTTGCCGTCCCATTCTCCCTTGGTCAGGGAGGCCAGGGTTTCGGCAATGTCCGGGTCGTCCAAGTAGGGCCACTCGACAGTGTCGGGCGGGCTGCCGGAGCCCTTGGACACCGTGCTCCTGACCGTCTTGACCCGACCGCCCCACCATCCCCCGCGCTGGATTACGCGGCCGTCGTCGTCCAAGAACTTCCACCCCATGCCGATTCCGAGAATATGGCCGATTTCGTGAACCAGCGTGTTTTCCATGTTGTACGGTTCGTCGGGGTCCAGCCCCCGCTCCCACCAGTCAGACCGAACGACGATTTGTCCCGAGACTCCCTGCACACACGGGGAAGCGGCGACGACCCGCCGGTCAGGGCCACCATCGAGAATGGCGATCGTGAGCGGTTCCAGTTTGGTGCCGACGCCGAATATCTCCGCGCAGGGCGAGTCTTCGGACACGACGACCGGCCCGACGAAAGAAGGGATGAGGATTCGGCTCCAGCGCCGTGCCGCACGGTCCCACGACTCAAGCATCGCGGAGGTTGGGGGGCGCTCCCAAACGGCCCTTATCGGGTGCGGGGGAACGTACTCGGTAATGGTCGAGCCCGAATCGGCCCGAACTGCCCTCGCGGTTGCCGTCATCGGCAGTGTCGGGGGCTCAGCACAGGCGGCAATGGCCAAAAGCAGCAGGGCGGGACGCTTGCGCGTCATTGCTCCTGCTCCGCACCGAACGCGCATTCGGCTTCGACCTTGGAGGTTACACCCGGCACCAGCACGCGGGCGCCTTCGTGGAGGCACAGCCGATCCGCGTAGGTGATCGTCACCTGAACGGTTCCGGGCGGCGCGTCGGTCCACGCCCGGCCTCGGTCGTTCGTGGTCAGTACGCGATTGCCGCCGGCGGCTTGGACTACGACCAGCGCACCGGGCAGGGCTGTGTTGTCGTCCATGGTCACGGTCACGTCGAGCCGGACCAGCCCCTCGGGAAACGGTGCCGTGATGCCGCATCCTGCTAGGGCCATGGCTGCGGCGGCGAAAACAAGGGCGGACTTCTTCATGGGGCGGGCCTCCTATGATGGACGGGTGACGCCCGGACGTGGAGCCGGGCCGTTGTCACCAATCAGTGGAGGAAATGCTCCGACGGCCCCGCCTATTCACCCCTGGAGCGCGGCGCGGGAGCTACCCGCGTGTTCCGGCCCCGTAACGGAGCTGTTGTGTTCAGCGAGCGACCCGACATAAGGGCCTCGCACTGATTGATGACCCGGAGACGGTACGCACCCGCGGCGAACATCGCAAGAGAAAGAGGACCGCGCGCCGTGTCCCGAGCTACTTGGCGCACACCAACCGAGTCTCTTTGACTCACAGAAGGGAGGCAGTATCATGCAGCATGGGAAAGACGCTTCGACGATTGCGGCGGTGGCTACCGTGGGCCGACCGGGCCGTGGGTGCGCCCGGCGCGTTCGGCGACTGGAAGGAACTCGTCAAGCGCTTGGTGCCTGGAGGGGCAGCGGGGGCCACGACGATTCCCGAGGCAAGGGGGTGGATCATGGGTAACATCCCACCCGGCTGGTGGCACGCCATTATCGTCTGGACGGTGATTGTGGCCTGCCTCATATCGTGCGCCCGATACATGGGCCGCGAACGCCGCAAGGCTTCCGAGACTGAACGGGCCGACGCGGCGGCTCGCCGCCTGAACCGCGAGACACGGAACCTAATCGCCCCCGGCGAAACGGAGGTCTCTCCCGAAGACGCTTGGAGGATCGCCACCCACGAACACGCCGGGTACATGCTCGTCGAGGAGTTCATCAGGCAACACCCCGAGGCGTACCAGAAACACCCGCCGAGGCTCGACCGGAACCTGTTCGTCCGGTGGCTCGTGGCCTACCGGAAGGCTAGAAAATGACTCGAAAACCAGTTATCTTGTGTGAGTCAAGTACACAATCACCGCTCGATCTGGTCGTAGGACTGCAGCTGGGCGACGAGCTTGAGAAAAAGGCGCAGTTTGCAGATCTCAGTCGCCTCCTTCATGATGTCCACGCCGTAGAGGTTGTTGAGCACGATCGACTTTAGGATGAAGTAACGCTCGCTTGGATGCCGTCTCAGTTCGGCTAGCACGTCGTCAGCCCCATCCGGTCGAAGATCCCGGATCCTGGCCAGGCAGGCAGCGTAGACGGGTTCGAGCACCTTCAGGCCCGCGAATAGGAAGGCTCCCGAGCCGCAGGTCGGATCGAGGACCGAGATGCAGTTGGCCGCTCGCCAGATTGCCCAAACCAGATTTGGGTTGTCGGTCTGCGCAATCGCGTCGAGGATGAGCTGTTGGCTGTCGAGGTTCAGGGTGACGAGTTCGTTCGCATCGTGGACATTGCCGGACGCCAGCTTCTCGCGGACCTCGACGTAACGCTCGAGGCGTGCCACCACCTGTCGCCACGTTTCGCGAGGATGTGCGTATCCTAGCGGCGGGCCGTTCTCACTCGATGCGGGTTGATCCCAGTGAGTACGCTTCGTCGCATCGCTAATCCCGGCTTCGATCTGGTCCGGAAGCTCGAGCGGCGGATCGATGCGAACCGGATCCCTGACATCTCGAGCATCCCAGGCCCGGCCGTGGCCGACCGCGGGGCGGACATAGCGATCGGGATCCTCCTGTAGGCGCCTAAGCACCGTGTGTAGCGAGCGGGACTCGGAGGTGCCGGAGTCACTGGTGGCCAAGTCCAGTAGTCGCGGAACGATCGTGCTCTCCGCCATGTAGCCGGTGATATCCTCCTTTGTGTAGTAGGCCCCTTTCTCCCTCTGGTTGATCGACTTTTCGAAGATGTGGCCCAAGACGTCTGGGTTGATCTCGTTGTCCTTGCCGTGAGGCCGTTCGTCCAGATGCCATGCGTACCCGTCGAAGAACCTGAAGAGCCGTTCGAAGGCCTCATCTGGGATCCTGATGTCGGGGTTGTCTCGCTCAAGATCGTGAATGTCGAAGATTCCGCCGTTCAGGAACGGGACCTCACCAAGCAGGTCACCGAGGTCAGGTGATCTGTCTCCTTTCGGCTTTCCCAGCCCCTCGTGGAACAGGCGCCGTAGGAAGGTGCGGTAGAAGTCGTAGAACTGATCCGGGCCAGCGATCTCGCGAACGTGAGCGAGACGGTTTCGGAGATAGTTGACCTCGCCGTCCAGGAATCCGCGCTTCTGGATGAAGTAGATGAACATCAGCCGGTTCAGCATGAGTGACGCGTACCAGTCGATATCCGTGGACGCTTCGATACCCTCGATAAAGTCCTGGAAGGCTCTCAGCTCCCTTTGGAAGCTGTTGTAGAACCGCTTGGTGACCTTCTCCGCGTTGAGCGCGCCGGTTACCCGATCCGCGACGAGAGCGATCGTCAGATCCCGTTCTTCGTGTAGCCCGAACCGAAGCGCGCGGAGCCGCTGAAGCACTGGTTCGCCGGACTGGCCCGCACGGTAGGTGTATTCTCTGCTGGCATCGGGCTTGCCGTGCTCGCGCCTTACCCACTGCCACACCTGCTCGGTCTGGGCATCATCCACGAACACGATCAGATGCTCGAATGAAAGCTTGGTGACCTTCGTCTCGACCTGCCGCCGGATCGAGTGCTTCGGAAGCCGGCCATCGTTTGCCTCGCACCGCCAAACGACGAATCCCGCTTTTTCCGCGATCGGAGTGACCCGGAAATGTTGCTCTTGCGCAATCACGGTGATGGCGGCGCCCCGGTGATGGTTCCACCCCAACTCCTCCACCAGAAGGCCGACAAAATCAAAACTGCGAAGGCGTTCCCGCATTCTCTCAACGCTAGTGGTCACGTCACTGCACCCGCCCAAAGAGTCCCATTGAACAGATTATGCGAGGTTCACGCGGTTCCGGGTCAGTGTCGTCCCGGACCGAAAGCCGGTCGTCCTCACGAAGCCTGATGACGAGAATGGCTAGTTCGTGGTCGTCCATACCCGTACGAAGGTGCCGATTAAGCGCGTCCGCTGCACCGCGCTTGAGTGGAAATCTGAGGATGTCGTCGAGGGCTAGCTCGAGTGGCGGGAGATCGAAGAGGGGCATGTGTGTTTTCGCGAACTCCCGCCACTTCTTCAGCCGTGTGTAGGTCTTATAGCGGGCGCCGCGCTTCGAGCCCAATTGTCCACCGACCCTGTGTTGCTCCCTCGCAATGTGTCTGACGCCCTCTGCTACGAGCTCGTGGTGCTGTTCGTCGCGAGGTTGCGCTGGGGTATCCGGCTCGCATTCAGCGGCGGCCAGAATCTCGACCTGGGACTCGGACTCGCTTTGGCCGTTGTTCGCGTTCACGTATGCGAGGGCATCGTAGTCGTCGGCAGTGCGTAGGAAGAGCAGAACGCCATCCGGCCTTCGTGGTAGAATGTGGTGGCGCGAGGTGAACACGACATCGGGAAGTGCACGGACCGTGTCGGCCAAGTTCGAATCATCCTCGGTTGCGTTCTTCCAGATTTGCCAGGCCTGACTGCCGAGGTCCACCTCTCCATCGTCTTCGTCGTTCAAAATGCCCGCTTTCTCATGGTAGAGATCGAGGATCAGCTGTTCCTCGTTTTCGTCGTCCTGGAAGAACGCCTCGTCGGCGCCGACCACCTCGGCGTTCTCGTACAGACGCTGCCTGACACGGCCGCGGAGGTTGATGATACGCTCGACGCCATCTGCGGGAAGGAACGAGTAGCACCGTATGGTTGGGTCCCTCTGGCCGATTCGGTCCACGCGCCCTGCCCGCTGAATGAGCCGGATGATCGCCCAGGGCAGGTCGTAGTTCACGACTACCGCGCAGTCCTGCAGATTCTGTCCCTCACTCAGCACATCCGTGGCGATTAGCACCCGTAACTCTGTGGTTCCGGCAGCTAGACCATCATTGCTGTCTGGGCTGAACCGCTTGGCCAGCAGAGTCGGGTTTTCGGTGCCGCCCGTGACTCGCTTCAGTGCTTCCACACCTCTAGCTCTGAGCTGGCCGGCCAGATAGTCCACAGTGTCGGCAAATTGTGAAAAAACAAGGATCTTCCTGTCGGGGTGCGTCTCCGTCAGCAGCGCGTGTAGGGCGTCCAGCTTCGCGTCGCGGGTCTCGTCCCAAGGGCCGCTCTTCCGCAGGATGTCCAGCAGGGCCGTGGTATCCGTCTCCAGGTCATTCTCCAGCGCGGGCACGAACAGGTCCGACCTTAGCCATTTGAATCGATTCCGAAAACGGCTCTTCCGGTAGGTGTCGTAAACACGCGATGCGCGCGCGACGATCGCCTCCATGTCCCACAGATTGGCCTGCGGCTCCTCGTCTTCCAAGGGAATCGCGCCTTGCTCGTCGTGGTCTTCATCGTCGGTGAAGCGCGTGTCAGGAGGCACGGCATCCAGTAGTGCGGCCTCCTGGCTTCCCACCGGAAGTGGTAGATCGTTGCGGATCGCGTGGAGGAATACGCAGTTGCGCAAGACGTGGCGTTCCACGGACTGGATGAAGGCAGAACCGCTGCTTTCGAGGCGCTTGAAGAGATTCGTGCGACAAAAGCCGATCAGGCGCTTGCCGGCTCGGGACAGGCCCTTGATTTGCCTCGTTTCTGCTCCAGAAGCGTCGTCGAGCCCCTCGGATGACACGTAGAGTCCCAACCCGTAGCGCGGCAAGGAGAGGTTGCGCACTGTCGCGACGACATCCTCACGATAGAGCCGAGCGTATTGATCGTCAGGGTCCTCGTCCTCGACTTGGAACGTCACGGTCTTCGGGACGCGCTCGGGGAAGATCCGCCGGGATCCGTCAGCCATGATCAGGCAAGGACGGCCCGTTTCGGGATCCTCTTCCGCGTAGTTCTTCTGGATGAACGTCCGCGTGCGCCTGACTAGGTAGAGGCGCATCAACTCGCGCCAGTCGTCGGCGAACTCGCTCTTCTCGAAAGCGGCCAAGGTCCTCAGGCCTACCTGATGGCTTGCACTGAACTCGACCTCACCTTCCCTCCGGAGATGGCGCTCGGGACGGATTCCGATGTCCTCGTCCTCGGGAATGAAGAGCCGCAGCTGGTTCGAGAGGTCGTGGTAGGTCTTGTTGTAGGGTGTCGCCGTCAGGAGGATGACCTTGCTCTCGTTCTCGCTGATGTATTCGTGAATTGCCCTGTAGCGCTTACCCTCACGGTTTCGGAGGTTGTGGCTCTCGTCGATCAGAACGAGCCGGTAGCGCCGCATCTCTGGGAGATCCGTGAGCACCTTGCTGAGGGATACCACTTTGGCCCGCAGCTGGTACTCGTGGGCGTGGTCCTCCCACATCGTCACCAGATTCTTCGGGCAGATGATCAGCGTCTCGAGTCCGAGGTCGTCCTCGAAGATCTTGGCCACTGCGGTCGCCATCCGCGTCTTACCGAGTCCGACAACGTCGCCGATGAGCACGCCGCCGCGCTTGTTGAGGTGGCGCGCGGCGATCCGTACCGCGGCCGCCTGGAAGTCGAACAGCTTGTCCTTGAAGATCCTCGGGATGGCGAATTCGTTCAGCCCCTCGCGCGCCTCGTACGAAAGGTGGTAAGCCATCTTGAGGTAGACGTGGTACGGCGGGACGAGTTCCTCACGCGCCCAGCTCTCCTCGATGATCTCGATCAGCTCTTTGGTGATGTCGATGCAGAACCGGTCCTCCCATCGGTCTTCGAACCAGCGTTCGAGCTTCGTGGCGGCGTCCTGATCCAGCACGTCCACGTTCAGCTCGCCCTGCCCCGCCATCCCTGCGAAGGTCAGGTTACTGCTTCCGAGAAACGCTGTGACCGGATTCACCGGATCTTCCCGGTACAGGAGGTAGAGTTTGGCGTGGAGGGAGTGTCGTAGGAACAGTTTCACCCTGACCTTGCCGGCGCGCAGTTGCCGGGCGAGCCGCCGTAGCGCCGCCTCGTCCGCGTTGGTTGGCGCTCCGAATGTCAGCTGTTCACGGAGTTGCTTGGCGAACTTGCGGCGGAGGCGGTGCGCGGCGCTGTTGTCGATCCCAACGCGCTCCTGAGTCCGACTGGCAAAGTACTCGCGGAGTTCATCGTCAGGCACGGTCTGCATCCCGACGAGGATGCGGCACGGCCCATCGCCCTGCTCCCACCGGTCGAGCAGCGGTCCCACGCCGCCCCATCCGCGGAGGTTGATGTACCCGACGCAGAAATCGGCGCGGGAGGATAGGGCGAGCGTCTCCTGCAGGGCGGGAAGGAGCTTGGTGGGCGGAGTGAGGTTATCGAAGATTCGCGGCACGGTGGGCTGCCGGGGTCGGAGTGGGGGGGTTACGTGCGTGGGAATCAGCGCTCCATCATGTCGATGGAATGCGGATTGGGCAAGCCGGTCGCCGTCGTCCGGCAGCCCGCGTTCCCGCGCGACGCGCCGAGGAAACCCAGGTCGTTGCCGTGGGTCAGGGCTTCTGGGCTCTCGCTAGGCGGGACAGCTCACCCCCCGCTCACTGGACAAGCTGTTCCAACAAACTATGCAGCATCCTCACTTTGTCGAGGTCCTCTGGCTCCGACGAGTCCGGCCGGAAATGCATGACGTCGTTTCGGACCTCCCGGACATCGTTCAGCAGTCCAACGAACATTTTGCGATCGATTTCCAAACGCAGCTTTTTCCAGTTTTCCCGCGACTCCAACAGTCGGACGTATTCTCCGAATGTCAGGTCGGACGCTTCCTCGATCTCTCTGGTATCATCGCCGCGGTTTTTCATCTTTTTTACCTCGGCGGCAAGATTCTGGTCGATCAGGATGCGAATACGATCCTCTACCTCTCCCAATAGCAGAAACGGCGCGGCCTTCTGGTGGTATTCGCGACTGAGGTCATTGGTCGTCACGATTCCCGTGATAGAGCGGTCCTGCCCCCGCACGAGGACGACTTCCTTCTCGGTGATCGTGTCCACGGCCTCGAAGAACGGAGCGTCCTGATCAATAATCCGAACTGGCTTCAGGCAATCACGCACGAACTCGCACGCGTCGCCCCTCGCTCGTACCCTGCCCATCGATCGCCAACTGATCATGCCGTCAATCCGGCGCATGTCCTGCGTAACGGGCAGCTGCGAGAACCGATGTGTCATCATCAGGGTGGTGGCCTCTGCCACGGTCTTGTCGCGTGTGATTGTCAGCACCTCGTTCGGGCGATTCGCGGCCTCGAGCATCCCGATACAGAACTTGGACCCGGTGGACTGGGAGAGCCGGGGGGCGCCTCCTTGGTCGCCCTCATCCGACTCCGCTTGGTCTTGGCCAGTCGACTGCGTATCGTCTTGGGTCTCGCCAGAACCGGTCGACCCTGCTGAGCCGTCGGTGGTCTCAGCCCAACTCCTGAATTCGATGTAGTCATGCACGCTTCCAGAAGTGAATGCTGGCTTGGTATAGAGCCGGGTCTTGTCCAGGGCACCTTGAATGGTCTGGACGACGTGCTTTCCTCGGCCTTTCTTCTCGAACCAGGAGAGGAGCGTCTTGATCTTCGCCCAGCGGCGTTTTCCTGCTGCGACATCGTTCTTGACGGACAGTAGCTGGTCTGGGATCATCGGTGTCGGGGGCCTTAGGTCGAGACGGCAAATGAACTCGGTTCCCGGGAAGCGGTTGGTGTGCCAGCGTGCCGGGGGTGATCGCCGCCTAATGTAACAGCAGGGCGAATGCGCCGGATGCCGGCGGCCTCGGATCGGCAGTTTCCTATTCTTGAGGAGCGCCCTCGGACACCGGGCCGACTGGCTCGGCATCTCTATCCGGCCCGTTGCGCGGCGTCTAAGGTGCCGGGAGGTCCGCGATCCGCGGTGCGAGAATCTGGTATAGCGCCTCGGCTCGTTCCAGAAGCCAGCGGCACTGGTCGGTGCGGAGATCCGGATTCGTCAAATCGGTAGGTAGGGACCAGTAGATTGTCCGCGTCTGCGTATCGGGCGGATTGTACCATTGCAACTGGTCGTCGAAACGGTGCTCGATCTCTTGCCGCCTCCCGTGGAGCAGCCCGAAGTAGTGGTCCGAGTCCTTGCCCTTGATTTGCAGTTCCACCCTCAATTGATGACCGCCACCCTGTGCCCAGACAGCAAAACCGTAGAGGAAGAAGTCCGCGCGTCCGAAACCGCGTATTCCCAACCAATGTTGCGGCCTAGGAGCGTGGACCTTGGTGACGAACTCTCCGTTTCGCGAAACGTAGTCGCGAAAATCCTCCCAGAAGCGGAGCTGCATTTGTCGCGTGATCGTCAACCCCTTCTGTTCAATCTTCGTCCATTCTCTCGGGCTCGCTACCACGTTGAGTCTCGGTGCCGGCCCGGAGTTGCCGATTCGCCACACTTCGATCTCCAGGCCAAAGAAGCGGGTGCCAGTCGAAGACACCTTGTTGAGCCAGTCCAGTGCGGCCCGATGCTGTTCCGTGAAGGTGCGGGCGATCCAGACCGCTACGCCGGCATCGAAGTGAGCGGCATAGGTGAGCAGCTTGCCGAGGTGATCGTGATCGGTCTGCTCGAGCTGGTTCTCGATCACCACGTTGGTTTGCTCGTTCGGATCCCGGCAGAGGAGGTCGACGGAATACGGCCCCGCCGATCCCTCGCGCTCGACCAGTTCCAGGTTCATTCCCAAGGCGTCGTCGAGCAGTCCGAGATTCTCCGACTGCGCCAACCAGGGTGTGAAATCGGCCGCCTCATGGCCCCACACGTCCTTCAGGGGGACAAATTCGATTCGACTGAGACTCGCAGCATCCATGGTGATCTCCTCCGCTAAACGGTTCTCGGAGTGGGGCACGGTAGGACCGCAGGATCCCACTTGCAACCGCTACGATGCGCGGCAATCTTTCGCGGGTCAGTGCTCACGCACGCCCCAGAACAGAGGGAGCCACCCCATGATCTACTCCGGACAGGCCGGATGGGACGCCGTCATGTTTCCGGTCGCCGAGGTCGGTGTGTTCGCGGAAACGGAACCCGGCCTGCTTGAGCGGGTTTCCGGTAGAAAGGCCATCGTGAACACGGACTCGAGGAGGATTCTCTCCGTCGTCAGCGACCGGTATCGGGTTCTCGACAATCACACGGCGCTCGAACTCGCGCGGAGGTGCTGCATCAAGGCGTTTCCGACGACGGCGCCCGCGCATTGGGAGGTGGTTGAGGTCGAAGCGCCGCAGACAGGCAGCTACTGCCGGATCGATCTCCGACATTCGGGGACCGTACTACAGGAGGACTGGGCGTTCGGAGGGGGCAAGACGGACCTCTACGAACCGTTCTTGCGGGTCACCAACAGCTACAACCGAACCCGAGCGTTTTCCATTCGCCTTGGTGTCTTGCGATGTGCCTGCTCGAACGGCCAACTCTACTACCACGACTCGCTGAGAATCGCAGTGGCACACGACACGGCCCGAATCGAGGAAGTGATCGAGCGGGAGGTCACGGAAGCCAAGTTCCGCAAGGCGATAGGAGAACTGCGCCGTCAGCGGCGGAAGTTACTTGGCATCGAGATTCCGCCCGGTCGCTTCTGTCCCATCGTCCTGTCTGTTCTCGGAATCCGGAAGCCGCTTGGGCTGCCGGAGGACCGCGAGCGCGACTGGCAGAGGCTGATGGAGATCGTAGACCATGTGGGCGAAGGCTACCGGGAATCGGTCGGCGCGAACGGCTACGCGTTGTTCAACACGCTCACGGATCTCGCGTCGCGCCCGCCTGGTCCCGAGGGGGAACCGACCGGCAACGGGGCGTGTTCGTCCAGCCGGAGCTACGGTGAGTTGGCGAGGAAAGGGTACACCTTCATTCGCCGCGAGCGCCACACGCTCCAGGAGCGCACTGGAACGTGGCTGAGGTGGTTCGTCGGGCAGAGCGGAAGTCGGCAGTTCCTCGAGACGTATCTGTCGGACCCGCACTACCCCACCAGTGCCGACCTCCGTCAACTGCGTCGGCGGGGCTTCTGAATCCGTCGTCGGATGGGATCCGACCGACGCGGACCTAGGCCCCCACCAGCATCGCTTCCGACGTGCGCTTCTCCAAGGCAAATCGGAGTGCTCCAGAATCTGTGACGAGCGTGTCGGATGCGGTAACCAATAGACGGATTCGGAACTGACTGCGAAAGGTGGAGGGTATGGACAGTGTGACTGTAGAAACCTATGAAGAGAATCAGGAGCCAAGGTATGTGGTCATTGTCCGTGGCACGCTCATCCTATCCGTAGCGTTGGCATCGACGAGGGCTGATGCTTACCGAGCCATAGAGCCGTACACCGACGATTCGACGGTTGCTACTAGTATCAAATCTTTGCCCATTTCCTCGTCGGACGACCAAGCTGATCTATCCGATCTGTTGGAATCCATGACCAGGACCGTGACCCACATCTCCATTCGAGACACCGTCTCCGTTTCGGTTAGCGTCGACCGGAAGGTGGTTCCTAGAGAGGAGCCCCAACTCGAGCAAGCGGGCCTAAAGCACCCTGCAGATTGACGCGAAGGCAGCCCTCGTGCCGAGGGGCGAACCTTGCGGCAAGCCGTGGAGGCCTGTTACCGTGGAGCGGCAAGCACGCCGCCGGTGCTCGCGAGCGCGACCGGAGGGCCGAACCCCGCTAAACTCGCAATTCACGGCTACTATGATCAAGCAGCCGCCCGCATTCCTCCCCCAAAGCACACCTGACGGAATGGTGTTCAAGGAGGTCCACGGCAAGTACGACGGGACACCCCCGCTCTGGCATCTGCACGGCGACTACGGTGTCGTGATGGTGTTCGTCAGCTGCGGCCACCCGAGGGACGCCGTGGTCACCGCGATCAATAAAGTCCTGGAGGAGTTATGATTTCGCTTTCACGTTCTCGTAGCCACTGCGGGATCGAACTTCAAGCGGGATGTGGGGTTCCTGCTTGACGACGAAGGTCACTACCGAACACGTTAGATTACTTTGACGCGCCAACCACGCCGACAACCGAGCCCGGCGCTCTCCGCGACATCTGGCCGAGCAACCGCATGCAACCAGCCTTCAAGTGGAGGTGTCGTAGGGACGCCGCCGGGGCCGTGCATCGTCACCGATGACCACGTCAGCGTTGTCGCTGACCTGGACGGAGGTGACGCGACGATGCATCGTAGTAGCTGTTTTCGTCGATGTGAATCCGACCGGATGCGCTCAAACCTTCAAGCCCGTTAGCCTGATAGACGAATGCTCAACGATTTTAAACCAGATGACACCAAGATGATAATCTCCTACGATGGCTCCGTGGTTCGCCAGGGCCGCATGTCTGCCGTCGATGCTGGAACGGCGATAGTTGGCATGGCGAACATGGTTGCGGCGGCGAGCCAGAACCTCTTTGGCGATGGTAGTCGCGTAACGTCTCAGGTCGAAACCAATTTCGTCAAGGGATCATTCGAGATCAACTTCATAGTGGAACAGGCGTCCGGTCTGTTTATGAATGATGCGTCACTGAAGGAATTGATGGTACTGCTGTTCGGTCCCGGACATACCGGTTTACTTGGCCTGATTAGAAGGCTGGGTGGAAAAAAGGCGGAGGCCGTCGGACCAATCCACAAGAATGGCGACGATATCGTTCTCAAGATCAAAGGTGACAACAACAACATCACCGTCAATAGTAACACTTACAATCTCTATAACGACACAAGGGCTAGAGAGTCCGCCGAGTCAATTACCAGGCCGTTAGAGCGTGATGGGATGGATACTCTGACAATCGGGAGCTTTAGCGGGGTTGAACTTCCAAGCGTGAGAATCACGAGTGACGAAGCCCCGTACTATAGGGCACCATCACCTGAGGAGAAAGGGGTTCACAAGAGCACATCCGAGGTTTACCTGAGGGTGGTGTCTCCCAATTTCCAACCCGGTGGCAAATGGCGATTCGCACGAGGAGAGTCTGTCTTCTTTGCTAGTGTTGAGGATGATGGATTCTTGGAAAGGGTCAAGAAGTATGAAGAGAGATTTGGTGACGGAGATACCATCATTGCTGATATGAAAACAGAGACCATAGAAGTAGAAGGCAGAATGAAGGTCGTACATACAATAGTCAAGGTGAAGGACCATCAACCCCCCAGGCATGTTCGGCAAATGACGTTGGACGAGCAAGTAGCGAGCAGAAAGCATGCAGAGGATGAGCAGGCATTGGATGACGAATCCTCCGAGGATTGATGACATGTGGGCGCTACGGTATGTACAAGGCCGGTATTTCGCCTGACACGTAGCCTCGCCCGGGTTGTACAAGTATGGTATTCACATGACACCCGGGCTCGCCGAGGTCAGTTCTACGCTGCGGTCTTGACCTCCTTTCTGGGTTCGGGCTTCCGGGTGGGCCGCTTCAGCGGGATCCCGGCCTTGAGGACCTCGTAGGGCGTCCTGGCCTCCATTCCGCGGCCGCGGTGGGGCCGGCGGGTGTTGTAGGTCTCAAGATGGCCGTCGAGGTCCTTCTGCCTCTCCTCGAGGTTGTCGTACCAGGTCGTCCGGCCCTTGATCCGGAGGGGCTCTGCGAGGAGCGTGCGGTGGAACCGCTCGATGAAGCCGTTCGACTGAGGCCTGCCGACCTTCGTGGTGCGGTGCTCGATCTCCGCGAGCTGCAGGAAGAGCTCGTAGGGGTGCTTGTCCGGCCGGCCGGCCGCAGTACTCGCGGCCATGTGTCGCCCCCGGCAACCGCAGTTGTGCCCCGATGGGGGCGCGGTGATCGTGCGCCGGGTGAAATGGATGCCACACGAGAGAAGCCGGGGGCGCTCTGACACGCCCCCCGGCCTTGTGGGGGTAGAGCGAGGGTGCCCCGTCCGCTGTCCGTTATCCGTTAGCTTCTGAGATTCCGGCTGGAACACTCTAAACTCTTTGGTGAGAGGTAAGAAACGATGGATGTGATGACTGTTGGGCTGGCTTTCACCATCCTTGGCGCCGTCCTGACCTTTCGGTGGCGCCGGAAGATCGAGCGGATTCTTCAGGCAATCAGAAACGAGATCGCAGAAGTTCGACAAGAGGGCCTTGGTGTCACGGTGGGGTGGCCAATCAGCTTCATTCTCCGAGCGCCACGTCGGCTCGTTCAGCGACCTCAAAACACGCCTCAAGAGGAGGAGAACTCTACCGACACCTCAAGTCCGGCGCGGTCTCCGAGTTGGTGGCGGCCACGACCAGACGGTCCGATGCCCGCACCAACAACCGACCCGTGGCCTGAACGACCGATGCCACCCCATTGGCCGGACTACCAAACCCGACCGGGTCCAGGCTACCAAACCCGGCCGGATCATTCGCACATCATCCGAAGATGACGTGTAGGTCGGGCTGGCATAGTCCGCGAACAGCGTCTTGTACTCCGGAGGGTCGGTGTTCATGATCCGCCATCACCAGTTTGATCTACAATTCGTGCCCTACGCCCGAAGCGTCCGGGAGATGGGCGGACGTGACGCCAGCAACAAGCTCTTCTGGCGTATCCGATGAGAGGCAAGGGCCGCTGCGGTGACAACCTGCTTGCCCGGTTCACGGCCCTTCTGAGTACAGCGCATTCTGTCGATTTCGCCACGGCTTGGGCCACTCCTGGAGAGCACATGCGAGCATTGGATGCTGCCGCGAACCGGGGCGTCAAGATCCGGGCCATCGTCGGGCTGTCCGGCAACGCGACGCATCCCGATGCCTTGAAGGAATTGACCAAGATTACGGCTGGCGACATCAGGATCGTTCCGAAGGGACACCGCCTCTTCCATCCTAAGTTGTACCTGTTCGAACGGCACGGGCGCGGGATCGTGAAGCGTCAGGCATTGATCGGAAGCGCCAACTTTACGAGGGCCGGGTTCGGCGGTCACTCCAACGCGAACGAAGAGATCGTGTTGGAGGTGGGTCCCGGCGAGCGCGCCGACGAGCTTGCCGATTGGTTCCAAGAGCGCTGGGACCGCTGTCGCGTGGATTCGCCCGTCTCGGAAGAGATCCGTCGGTACACGGAAGACTGGAAGCGGAGTCCGCCGCATCGACAATTTCGGCAGATCACGTCAGGGTCGGTGTCCAACCCGACAGATCTTCTCGGCGATGATGCCCACCGACTGCTGTCTCTAGAGGGATACCGCGAGGCCCTGATCGAGTGCGAGGAGCATTTGAGAGACGAAGGACGGGGATGGAAGATCCTCGACCCGCAAGATCAGAGTTACATGAGAGCGATCTCTGACCGCCGCAAGCTGCTGCTGGGCGAAGAGAGTTGGTCGCAGCTAGATGCCGACTCCCGGAAACGATTGAAAGGTAGCTACCGCCGCAAGGATCTGGAGTGGTGGGGGCTGACTGGACGCATAGTCCGAAAAGCCTGGCCGGCAGTGCGCCAGAATCAGAGGAAGATCAGATCCAGTCTGGACGCTGTCAGGCGAGCTAACGACGAGTTCCCGGACATCGCCGTTGATGCGATGCGGGCACTGATGGACATCGACAACGTGGGCTACGGAACCGCAACGCTCTTGCTTACCCTGGCGCGACCGGATCGGTTGCTGTCGCTCAACACGCGATCCCAGAAAGGGTATGGAGCGCTATCGGGGATGAGCCCTACGACGCTCGGGGAGCCCGAGAACTATGGCGAGCTGCTTCGATGGCTCTATGGCCAGCGTTGGTACAAAGACGGACCGCCAACGGATGAGGGCTTGGTTCCGATCTGGAGATACCGCGCCGCCCTCGTTGACCCGTTCGTATACGAACCGACGTAAGGGTATGGCCGTGGGCTGGGGTGCCGGTTGACTGTAAACCAGAGTTCACTAAATGGAAATCGTAGTTGACATTCCCGCGGGTCTCAGTGCGGCGGTTTCGAGAAGACGCGACCTCGCGAACGGCTTTGCCGACCCTCAGGACACCGCTGACAGATAGGGGCGTCGGCGGGGCCGGTTCGAGGCCGCGTTTTGCGGTTTTGGCGGCCTCCCTAGCGAACCACCGCGGCCACCCTGGTCACGGCCTCCGCGATCGCTCCGTGTCCGCCCCCCCAACAGGAGCGCCACGGGCCGCCCGTCCACTTTTCGCGGATTCTTCGCCCCAGATGAGTCCGCATGAAGCGCACGATGACGAGCGCGTCGTGGTTCGCCATCGCCCCTTCGATCTCGCGGAATTTGCGGAGCCAATTCTCGCTCCATCCCGTCTGGATGAAGGTCACGCGGATGTGCGGGTCGGTGTCCTGCAGCTTTCGGCGCACCATGTCCTCGGCCCGCGCTTGTTGCTCCGCGCCGCCGACAACCAGAACTTTCACGCCCCGCGCGGGCGTGCTGTCCGATAGCGGCGTCGCCTCGGATTCCTGTGCGGCGAGTGCGTTGTATCGGTCGGTCAGGTTGCTGTAGGACGACGGATCAATCCCGTATCCGCGTATCCGGTCCAGCACACCCGCGGCGTCGTCCAATCCGGCTTCGCGCTCCTGAGTGGCCAGACGGTGAAACAGGTCCTGCAGGACATGAACCGCATCGAGGTACCTGCCGCGAACCTCGAGGCACCTGGCCCGGGTTATCGTCGCGTCGTCCCAATCCCAGGCAGGCTCGTACCGAGACCGATCCTCCAACAACGCAAGGAACTCCGACACGCCGACGCCGTCCTGAGCGAGCTTGTCGAGTCCGTCCAGTGCCTCCGCGGCGGCTTCCGGATTGCCCTGTCGCTGGAACCCCAGTAGTGCCGAGCGCAGATCAGCCGCCCGCGCGCTGCTGGGTCTCCCCTCGCTTTGCGCGCGCGCTTTGAGTGCGTCACACAGCGTGGGGCAATGATCGAGTGCGGGCTCGCACTTTGCCAACTCGTCGAGGACACGACCGCCTTCTGCGTCGATGATTGCGCTCACCACACGGTGCAGGTCCTCCTTTTCCTCTGCCAGTACGAGCATTTCGATCGTCTGCTCGACCAGGTAATCCGGTATGCGCGCCCCTGACGCCATCGATTTGGTCATCACGTCGGCTGCGTGTGCGAGCTTGTCTTCCGAGGGGTGCTGTGCCTTGGCGATACCGAAGTAGAGGTTGGCGTGTTCGACGAGGCTGTTGGAATAGGAATCCGCAGTCTCCGAGAACCGGACGCGCGTGAACTGCAGGTGACGCTCGGCATCCTTGAACTCGCGGTCACCCACGGCGCGCCCGAGCGCCAACACGCCCAGGCAGTAGTGGCCGTGCGCCGAGTACGCCGTATCGATGTGGACCGACTGCCTAAAGTGCTCGACACCCTTAGCGAGCCTTTCCAGAAAGCCGGCGAGTTCGTCGTGGCGCAGAGGCAGCACGACTTCCTCCAACGCGTCGAAGCCGCCGGCGAGGAGCCCCAGGTCAGCGTGCACCATGGCACGGATGTTGGGATCGGGATCCTGATTCAGGAGATCTCCCAGCAACCTTCGAGCGCGACGATGCTGGTGAAGGTGCCTAAGACAGTGCGCCATGCGGCGGTGAGCGTCGAGGAGTATTCGCTCGGTCGGGGACACGCCCCGCTTCTCAAGTTCCCTGCGGGTCTTCATGAGCAGTTCGAAGAGAGGCAGCGCTTTGGCCGCGTCACCCTTTCCCAGGAGCTCGGTAGCGGCATCGAGCAGCAGCTTGAAGAGTGCCGGTTTTTCGACCAAGGCTCGCACCTTCACGAACTGCGGGAGCTCGGTCGTTTGGCCTTCGTGTCGGAGCGCCTCGGCAATATGTAGCACTGCGGCCACCGACGGCTCGTTCGTTCCGTTGCCGAGTTCCTTGATTACGGGATTGGTCGCGTGCTCGCGAACGATGCAGTCCCACCTCTCTCGCCTCGCCCATCCTTGGACTGCACCGGTCCAATACCAGCGGAGTCGCGACTTGTTCGTTGCCGGCAATTCCTCGCCGACCGGCTTGTCGAAGAGCACATCCCGGAAACCGGCATGAAAGTAGGACTGGTGGCGTGACGCGTTCAGCTTGACCAGTTCATCGACCACATCGTCCAGTTGATCCTCGTCGAGCGCTCCCTCGATGCCTTGGGCGGTGTTGACCGCAGCCAGGATCAGCAAGCCGTCCAGTGTGGTGAACGAGGGTTGGCGAGTGGGATCATCCTGTTCCGGCTGGTCCTCCTCGGCATCATCCTCGACGGCCTCTTCCTCGGGCGCTGCCGATTCATCTGACTCGAGGGCCGCAGCACCGTCCGGCGCTTCGAGAAGCTCCTGGAGCCAAGCCCGTCCCGCCTCGCCCGCGGGCGCGCCAAAGAGCCTCAGCGTCAACAGGTAGACCGCCGCCGCCCGCAAACCGAACTGTTCCACGATCTCGCGGGTCGCAGACCGCACCACGTCTTCTTTCGCGTCTATGACCGACAACGATTCGACTCTGCCCTGATCGTGGGAGACACCCAACCCGTTCATGTACGCGATGACCATGTCGCTTTGGCCGGGAAGGTGGTGGCACTGCAGAAGTGGCTCAGCGACCCGGGGGTCGTCGTTGAGCGGAACATGCCTGATCGCCTTGACGACTTTCGCCTCCGGCCACCGTTGAACCGTGGCGGGCCGAAAATTGCGGGCTCTCGCGACGATCCAGTTCAACCGCTTCCGAGCGTCTTCTTCTTCGGCCAGATAGTGGGTCGCGGCCGCCACCCGCTCGTCCGGTGTCAGTGCCTTCCAGAGGTGGATCGCACCGAATCGCTTGGGATTGGTGATCAGGCGTCTCAGGCTAGAGGTGATTCCGGTCTGGGATGGGGCTGTGGGGATGGATGAGGTCTTCCGCATTGTTCCTCTCTACGTGATTGATGCGCGGGGATTCGGTCGCTATCCGGACCGAGAGCGTTTACGCGGCTTGGTGGCCTGACAATATACGACGGCGGGCGAGGTGGTCCGGCAGACGAGTGGCATGTCGGATCCCCCCAAGCGGCTGGAGTACATTCCGATGGTCACTCTGGAAGCTGCCTCAGGTAGTCGAGATCGATCATGGTCGCTAACAAGACTGGCCACCCAGAGCGAGTGCTTGGCCGAGGAGAATGGCTGCTCGTAGATATCGCCGGTGTCGCCGGCCAGGCCACTCGCCCTCGGGCCCGACCAGACCAATTGGGATGAGCGCTTTCGAAACGAGGGCTCTTGAATGCCCACAGGGTTACCTCCGCAGGTGGTGGTATTGGTGCTGATTCCGGCGCATGCCGATCAGTAATTCCACTCCATGCCGATCACCGAATCCAGAGCATGCCGATCACTGACTTTCGCCGTGCCGATAATCACGCGGTTGAATTCGGGTCCTGACTATCCGTGCGTTCGAGGAGCGCTGTCAACCTGACGAGTACCTTCCCGGGTTCTTCGATGATGTCCTGTCGCCGGCCGGTGCGGCTGTCGGGAGTGAAGGACCGGCGATCTGGCCCAGGCATCGCCAGCGGCTTTCGCGATCAGCTCCCCACGGCGTGACTCGATTGATCGCCCCGTCCGCTTGCGACAAGAGAGTCTACGTAATGGAAACCGCGGCGGGATTACATACATGAGTAACCATGAACCCCCGCTCAGTTTGGCTGTTTCGTCTTACCGAATCCGAACGGATTACGGTATTCGGCAAACTCGTCATATCCGCAGTTGTCGCAAGGTTCCTCGTCTCCAAAGCTGGGAAAGTGATTCCCGCATGACCCGCAGATCTTCCAAATCTTCGAAACCCGGGAATCAACGTCTTTTCGCTCTCTCATTGTCATCCTCCAACTCCTTTTTACAGGTGTGTCTTGCAAGTTGCAAGAGAATAGTAGCCACCGGAAAACGGCATAATCAAGAGCTGTTACCTTTCTGTTACTCTTTCCGTATCGAAAGGAAATAGCGCCCGAACCTATTTCGGACGGCTGGGTTGGCAATAGCCAACACAGCATGAAAGCCGGAATCAATCTGTATCGACATTCTGGACGCCATATCGCGGGCGCTGACTCGCATCGCACGGGGTAGCCGAGGCTATCGAACGGAAACCGGGGGTAGCTGACGGCGGGGCCTTACCCGTCCGGTCAACCTTCCCCGTGCCGATCCCCATTGGCTCCAGCTCGGCGCGGCCACCGCGATCGTAACGGCCATTGCTGCCCTGTTGTCCCCCCCGTCCCACCACCGGACAGGATGTGGCCCGTATCTGTCCGGGCCCGTCGATCGTCACGGAAGGCGACCCGTGGACACGCACGTCGTCGGGCAGGGTGGTCGTCCGTTGCAGACGGGTGATGCCGGATTCCTTGCGGCTCAGCAATCCGCCGAGCCGCAAGGACTACCTGTTCTCGAGCTCCACTTCGTCAATGGCGGGAATCGCCTTCTCCGCGATCCGGAGTAGCCCGTTGACGTAGTGGTCGGTGATCTTGCCACCGCCGTCGGCCAGCTCCTGAACGAGTTCAGGGACGATGGTGCTCCAATCCTGGTGGCGTGGCCTTGCTACGTTTGGCCAATGTTGGCCATCGGCAGGGGAGAGGCCGTTTCGATTCAGAGCGGCCTCGATTTCCTGGCGGCGTTCCTTCTCGGGCTCGGTCATGTTGGCCTTGCTCGTCGGACAACGCACACCCCAGTTCCAGCTCGTCGGACCTCCCCTGCCGCATTCCAGCATCACTGCGGTTCGGCCGTCCGAGCGAGGATCCGATACGTCGTCCCACCGCACCCATCCGTAGCGGTAGATCCGCAGGTAGTTCGACCAGTTCGTGTCTCCACCGTAGTGACAGCCGACATCCAGATCGCCGGCGATCGCCGGAACCGCTTCCTGAACCCGCTCCTTGACCCGATCCCGCAGGTGCTCCAGGAACCGTCGGCACGCATCGTGCTTGACGGCAGGCCACGCGCGGGCTACCGCAAACGCCGCTTGCAGGTGTCTCGGGTTCTCGCCCAGGTATTCGCGGATGTAGCGGGCTTCGGTGTCGGTCATGGTCGAGTCTCCGAAATGGTGTTGGCAGTAGAGTTGCGCCTCTCGCAGAAACCAGCGCAGCCGCTCGGCGTCGCTGAGCTTGCAGCAGGTCCCGAACCAGTCCGCGAGCGAGGCACCGTCGCCGACGGCGGGGTCATGCTGGGCGGCCATGACGTTGTCATCCGTGGCGGGCGAATCGTCCTCACCCGAGCCGGCCGGCACCCGCGCCGTGTCATCCCCATCGGATGGATCGTTGCCGCCAACGGGCGAATCGTCCACAGCATAGGGCAGTACGCGGAAGTGGTTCTTCCAGCGCTCGCGATCCTCCGGTGGAAGGCTGGATTCGTCGGGCGTCCGGTAGCGGGGTGGCAGATAGACCAGGAGGAAGCGTCCGCGATACACGCTGTCGAGAAACTCCAAGTAGTCCTTGCACTGCTCCGGCTGGTCGTCGGCGTAGGGCTTGTTCTCGAACGCGAGGCAGAACGGACGGTCGTCGGTCAGAATCTCCACCGTGATGTCGATGCGCCGGCGCTTCGGGAGCCCGCCACGCTCCTGCACGACACGGATCTTGTCGGTGGCGGTGGACCGAAGCCGGGCGAGACGCCCCGTCCAGGTCGCCGCTGCGGGGAGCTCACCAGAATGATTGAGTTCGGATCGGCCTGGATCACCCGCGTCAGGAGTAACCCCCAGCAGCTCCATCATCGCCTCCAGGAAGGTCGTGCTCTGGCCGTGCTCGCCGGTTGGATCGAGGAGATCGGCGACGATCCGTGAGAGACCGAACTCATCCCTGCGGAGGTATCGGAAGACGTTGAAGCGGCGCGCGAGATGGCGATCGAGTTCGCGCTCGACCGCGCGGGCCGCGTGCAGATGCGGCGTCAGGTCTTGGAGGAGGTGGACGGAGGCCTTGTTGCGGGCTTGGCGGACGTCGTCGAGGTAGCGGAGGAGGGCGGGGACGGTGTCCGTGCTCGCGACGTTTGGGCGCGGGGCTTCGGCGCGGGTCAGGTCCATGGCTACGTAGTCACCCGCTGCAATCGCAGATCCCGAGTGTGTCGCGCCTGCAGCGCCCGTTCGCCGCTCGCGTCTCGATACACGACGATGGATTGCCGGGACGCCGGACCGATCGACGAATCGAACGCGCTCGTCCAACGCCCGATTCGTTCGCGGATCGGTTCGAAAGCGTCTAGGATAGCGTCCGCATCCGGTGTTTGGTCGCTTCGTCGGATTCCAAACCACCTTCGAGGATCGTAGAAGGCACCCTTGGACCGCTGTTCCTGCAGCTTCTCTCGGAAGCCCTCGATTGGATCGTCGTCGAGCAGTGTCCTGAACGTGCTGGTACATTCCTCGACCTTCTTGCTCAGCGCCGCTTGCCGCTGTCCGGCGTAGCTCGGATCGTCCTGGAGGGTCAGGTACAAACGAAGCACGTCGGCGCGGATGTCCATGAGGCTCGACAGGAAGAACACGTTGATGTCCGATACCGCCGTCCTGGCATCGCCCAGCGTGTGTATCTCACGGCTGGCCAGATGTCCGAACTGGTAATGCAGTACGTTCAGGTCACTTCGGGCCTGCACGACCTCCGACCTCATGCCATCGGTGAACCGCTGGCTGTGCTCGAACTGTGACCAGATCTGGTCGAGTAGCTGCGCTGCGCTCTGCAACTTGGCGTACACCTCGGTCTCCTCAAGTTCACGCACGCGCGTCAGAGTCTCCGAGAGAGTGCCGAGAGCCCTCTGCATTCGGTGCAAGCGCGCGCCCGTGATCAATGACGAGATCGTGGTGAAGAGCATTAAGGGCGCCACCACCGGCACGATGGCGCTGCCGGCAGCGATGAACGGCGCGTGCTCAACGATCCGGCCCCCGCGCAGTACGGCCGTGGAGACTCCGCTACCTATCTGCATCAGCGTGTTGGGGTCGGCTGTCGCAAGGAAGACGTTGCCGGCGAGCAGGGACGATGCCGCCGTGCTCCCGGCGCCGAAGAGCGGTTGCAGCCAAGCGCTCTCGATCACACCCCCGGACCCGAAGGGTCGCCCCTCGTCCCACGAAGCACGCAGGGCGACGCTGATATCGCGGCCCAGGTCGACCACGGCGACCGGCTGGTGCTCTTCGTGTGCCAGGATCTGTCCAACCGGCTGGCGCGGAGCCTCTTGTGCCAAGGCGACAGTCTCGGCGTCCTTCTGTTTGGGAGAAGAACGCCCTCGCAGCGCGTGCCTCACCCATCCCTTGAGCCTCGCCAGACAGGATCGGGTCTTGCTCCGTGTGTCGCTCATCAGGCGAAAACTCCTCCCGCTCATCGGATGGAAGACCGACTTGCTCAGTCGTCTTCGGGAGCCGGCGAGTCAGCGTCGGTCCAGTCCGTAGCAGTCACCGGTGAAGTCTGTCGGCCACTCATAGTCGGGTTCGCCGATTGGGATGAAGCCGGTGGCCTGTTGAGTCGTTTTCAGTTCGTCGAACACGTCGTACTTCAGGGTGTCGCCCTCCGGTGGTACTGCGGTATCAGCATTGGCGGTCACTATCGTAAGCGAGTTGTCAGTACCGAAGGTCAGGGAGATTGCCTCTCCCGAACTGTCGTACCCTGACCACGTCCCCTCGAGGCTGGGCCCACAGGCGGACACCGCCGTCAACGTTACCGCGAGTCCGGTAGCAATCGGAAGTCTAGGGCTTGGCATCGTCTCCTCGGTTTCAGGCGAGGCATGCTATGGGAAGACCCGCGTTCGAACTCTATCAGAGTCTGCGGCTCCGAATCTGGCTCCCGATGGGGACGGGGCGCAACGCGGACGCCGACCGCCGCCGGACAGAATGTGGTCCTTATCTGTCCGGGGTCGGCGACCGCCATCGTCGGATTCGCCCGCCGGGATCTCGGCGGCAGAGCGTTGCCGTCTCATCGAGTAGACGGTCCTGGATCACCGATCGTTGATACAACGCTCGTGAGAATCGGATAGATTCACTGGCGTCCCCATCCGAACTGAAGCCATGGGCTTCGGTTCAGGTGAAGTCGGCCCCGCAGAACCACAATGTAATGTTTACATTACTGTTTGTATACTTTAGTTGACATTTTGTAGACTATTCTCGTGTCTCGTGGCCAAAGGAGGTTCCTAGTGGATCGGAAGACGCCGGCGGGCGTGCTCAAGCTCATACTCGCGATCGTCGATATGAACGAGGGTGTCGTTCGCCATAAGCGCCTCCTCTCAGCGGAGCACCCCGAACGTGCCGAAGACGTGCAGGTTCCCAGCACGGGCTTGGTGGACCAGCGCGGCGAGATGCCGTTTGAGTTCGATGAGCCGCTTGAGCCTCGACGTGTACGAATCTTCACCATGGGGAGTGCCGCGAGGCTTTCGGCCGAGCGCCACGTGGAGGTTTGCCCTGCCGCCTAGCACCCGAAGCGCCCCGATTCTACGACGGCTGCGGAGCGCTCTTGTCCCCACCTCCCAGCATCCGCCGCAGAGTCTCCCGCAGTAAGGCATCGTCCGCGCCCACCGCTGACTGACCTCCGACCTCCTCCCCAACCACAGGAATAACCGGAATTGCCCCGACACCCTCTAACTTTTCGGGCAACCGCTCGCGGGACGAAACCACCCGAACGCCACGCCGCACACCATCCTCCGGCTTCCCAAAGAACCGAAACTCCCCACCCGGGTACAGGATCCACACCGACCGCGCGTCCGGAATCGCGTCGCGGTAGGCGTGCATCTTGTAGATGTCCGCACGCTTGAACGAACCCTTCCGCTCGGCGGACTTCGGGTCGTCGGCGTCCTTGGCGTCCGCGGCGAACCCCACGTCGGCGAGTCCGTGGACCCGGAACTTCGCGTCGAACAGGTGGAGGCCGGCGTTCGGTCCGTCGGGGATCGAAAGAGCGATGTCGGGAATCAGCGGCACGGAGTAGGAGTACCGTTGTCGCTTCCGAGACCTGGAGAAGCCCTGGTTGTACACAAGGCGCACGCCCGGATCCCATTCGAAGGCTCCGCCAGCTGCGAAAGCGGTCTGGAAGTCACCGCTGGCCAGCCCCCCCGATCGAGCCGGCGGGCTCCCTAGCACCTCCGAAATCTCGTCAACCAGCCGGAAGAAGGTCCAAAGCTCGTACAGAAGCGCGATGTTCTTGAGTTCGAGGAGGTCGCGCATGCCTTCCTTGTCGAGCGGGATCGTCGGGGCAAGGCGAATCCGGGAGAAGTGCTGGAGCACGCGGCGATACCCCCGCCGTCGCTGGAGCACCGTCGACGAGAAGGGGATCCGCACCATTCTTCCGACTTCTTCCCACATGCTGTGTCGGGCGATCGGCATCAGCGACGACTCCATGCGATCGCAGTCCCGCAACAGGTTCCGTCGGAACGCGTCGGGCTCCGGGGAGCTCACCGCCGACCGCATGCGACCGATGATCGTCCGCGCCTGCCCAATGAACGCTTTCACGAACCGGTTCTCGGGGGTATCGGTTGTCGACCTGATCTTCCGCTCGGAGACGAACTCCGGGAGGCGCCAGCGCAGTCGTTCAGCGAGCCTCGCCCCCGAGGGTGAGAGTGACGACTTAGCCACGGCGACCCCGGGCCGCGTGACGAGATCGAGCGGGGTGTGGGCATCCACTCTCGTCATGGCTTCAATGCGGACGTCGCGGCGGTGGCTGCGCCACAACCGGTGCGGCTCCCTGACGATCATCTCGAGTGCGGGCAGCAGGCGTACTTCTTCCGGGGCTCTTTCCGAGAGGATGTAGCGCAGGTAGACGAAAGCGTGGTAGAGGACATCGTCGCGGGGTGCGGTGCTGACGGAGTAGCGTCCGGCAGCGGCTTGGTTTGCTGAGAATGGGAGGGTGGTCGCCGAGTCAGTCAGTTCCCGGAGCATGGCGTCGAATTGGTCCGTGCCGAACTTGCGCGAGACCAGTTCCACCTCTCCCAGGTGCGGGAGATCCAGGACGCCTACCGAGTTGACGAGGTTGAGGATGAGGGCGTTTCCCACCCGGGTCCGACTCGCACTCGGGAGCTGGTTCGCTATCTGCGTAAGGGCCTGATCGTCGCCTTCGACGACCCACCGCCGTTCACTCTGCAGGCGGTAACCGGGGCCTTTGCGCCGCGCCCGCTCGCGGGAGTGATACGCGTGGATAGTGACTCGCGAAGTCCGTCTGACCTTGGCGGAACCGTTCACAGACCGGTCACTCAATGAACGACGTGAAGCCGCGGTCCCGAAGTCGGTGGAGCATCCTCAAGACTTTCGCACCGGTCCGCGGGTAGGTCGGGGAGTCGGTGTCGGCGTCGGCAGCCCCCGGGTCGTCGGAATCCGTTTCGTTTCCTTCGGTGCCGGGGTCGTCGGCGGGTGACTGGGTCTTGGATCTGGCCATCAGGCGGCCCTTGACCACCTTCCAGTCATCCAGCTCGACCTCTTGGTCCTTCTTTGAAACGTGGTCGCCGCCATGCACAGCGAACTGGAAGATCTCTTCGAGAAGGGACTGCAACTCCTGCTGGGTTCCGTGGAACTTCGGGAGGACCTTCTGCAGGACGGCCAGGTCGAAGGCTGCGTCGACCGCCGCGTCCGTGCCCTTCGCCTGCTCTCGCGCCAGGTTCACGAAGCGGGCGATCTCGTTCGCGACTCGGTATCCGAAATGCCGGTGCTGTACTTCTAGGATGCCGTGGAGGTGGAGGAGCGCCGTGTGGTGCTTGCTCGTTTCCTCGCTGAACTCCTGCCAGTCCTCACGGCTCGGCTTCCAGTCGTCCCCGCCCGAGGACCCGGCTCGCAGAAGATCGAGCGAATCCTCGACGCCATCGAGGTTCAGCCCGGAGGCTTCGTCACTGGCTTCCCCCGTCGTGAACCCCTCCAGGTCGACTTGGTCGAACTCAATGGTGAACGCTCGATCGAGCACCTTGGGGCTGAACATGTAAGTCGTCTCGTCGACATTCACGGTCCCTGTGAAGAGGACATTGCCGGGCACCTTCAGCTCTTTCGGAACACCGAGGGCCGACGCGGACTCGCCGCTCTCGACAGCCTCTTCCTCATATAGGGGGATGGCCTCGCCGGATTCGAGCGCCGACAGGAAATCCGAGAAGTAGTGTTCGACGCGGGCTAGGTTCATCTCGTCGAGAATGACGAAGAAGGGGTGGGGGTCCTCGCCGGCAGCCTCGGCTCTCTCTTCCTCCGCGCGGGCCCGGAGGAGGAGATTCAAGAATGGAGTGGTAGAGTACTCGTTTGTCAGGGGATTGAGGTAGCCGAGCAGCCCGCGATTGTCGACCCAATCGGGGCGGACAGGGACGACCTCGTAGTTGCGGATGGGCGCTTCGACGGTTTCGGTCTCGGACAGTCCGATCTCGAGTTCATTGGAGTCGGGTGCTTCGCCCTCCTGGACGCGCAGCCAGATTTGGTCACCCGTCTTGACGTTCGAGCGGAACCACTCCTTGAACTCGCCGCGGAACAGGAGGGCTGTCACGCCCTGCCGATTCTGATTGTAGGTCAGGGCTACCTGACCCGCCGGATAGCGCAATCGGATCTTGCGTTTGGACAGTGGCGCGTCCGGGCCAAGCAGGTCGAGATTCACCGCCACCGCGACGGGTATGATTATCCTGGAGTACTTGAACTGGTACGGGTTTACCTCGATTGCAAATGCGTCTCTCGGTATCTTCCTCACCACCGTTTGCGGTGCGGGTCCGTAGTGCTTCGCCACGGCTTTGGCGATCTGAGTCTTCCCGGTTCCCGAGATGCCCGTCAGGATGGCAAACCGCTTGGTTTGCAGAGCAAGGACATAGTTGGCGACGAGTTCGCGCGGGAACAAGAGACCACACTCTGTGAGGTATTGGATCAGCGAGGCGGGAGACGGAAGTTCAAGGCCGGCCTCCTGCATCACTTTGTCCAAGTGTGGCTGCACAGCGCTTTTCAGCGCAAGCAGGCTGTCGGCCATCCACGCCCGCGTCGCCTCTAGGTCCTCCTCAGGACTTGTCAAGTTGAACGCGTCGTCCCTTTCCAACAGGACGGTGGTCCTCCAACCTCCGTGGCTCTCGTCGAGCCACGAGACGGTCTCCTTCAGCTTCTCATCGATTTCCTCGCGGAGTCGAAGCAGCGCCCTGAAACGTTGTTCGCTGCCGGGCCCTCTGAAAGACAGGAACACCTGTGCCTTTCCGCCGTCCAACCCCGTGCCGTAGGTGGCACCCCGGTATCCGGTATGGAACGAGCGCCACCGGCCCTTCCATACACCTGGACGAACGCCTCTCTGGCGCAACCGCGCCACCAACGGCCGGTAGAACTCCGCGTAAAGCGTGTGAATGCTCTTTCCCTCGGAACCGGATCCTCTTGTTTCCGACTGGGGCGGTTCCAGCAAGTCCAGGGTCGCCGAATACGCGTCGCTCTTGGCGAAGGCCTCGTACGAGGCGTCGTCAGCTCTCGAAAACGCCACCGTCGCTAGGTCGGCGGCCAGAGGCGCCTGCTCTTTGTTCACCCACAGCACGTGGACCCGGTCGTTCCGATGTGGCTGCTTGCCGTAGTCGTTGCGGTACACGATCCCGATCCCGCGCCCTTCCTGTGTCCCCGTGTGAACGAGAACGACATCCCCCGGTTCGGGTTCGCCAAATCGGTCATCCTGCTTGGGATCGCGCAGCACCTCGCCTTCACCGGTCTGGTGCGTGTCGTCCTGCCCACCGTGGTGAACCCAGTGATTGTCCCGGAACTGCCGCCACCCGTCTTCATTCGTGCCGATCTGATACCACCGATTGCCTTTGCGCCGATAGTGGCCGCTCGTCCACAGGTAGCTGATCACGTTGATCTCGTAGCCGTGGCACCCGGGGAACGCGGCGCGGATCGTCCTCATTTCGTCGGCGTACTCGTCCCAGGACATCTTGGCTGGCGGCTTTGCGAGTCTGCCGATACCCAAAGGCAGTACGGCCATCGTATCAAAGGGGAGAAACGCTCTCGGATTGATCAGGAAGAGGACTTGCGTCAGCTTCGGGACCCCGACTCCCTTGATCTCCAATGTCCTGGCGAAGGTGTCGGCGTAGTCGGCGCGGTGCGATGTGCCGTCGAAGGCGCGCGCCTGATCGAACATCTCCCACAGAAGGCGCGGATCAGCTCCCGTGTTGTTGAAAAGCACGACCAATCCCGGCGGAATCGGAAAGATGAATCCGTCTTCGAGAGTGTAATCGAGCTCGCTCTCGAGCCCGAACACCTTCGCGACACTGGCGTAGACGGTCTCTCTCTTCTTCGGCGTGCCACCCGCGATCGCCGCGAGATGGTAGAAAAACGTCAGCGGGTCGGCCATGTCCTCCCCTTGATCGAGGACAGCACACCTACCGCCAGCCCAATCCACGTTCTTCGCCCGCTCAACGAGACCCTTTCGTCGGCCCTCCCCCACCGCCTCGGCCAGTTCCCGGAACCACGGCACCCATTGGAAAAGCTCCTTCATTCCTGCACCTCCACTATCTCTTCAGCGCTCCTAAGGTGGTCACTCGTGTCGTTCAATGGTCTCGCCTCGTCGTCGATCTGGTTCAGTGGTAGGGTCCGTGACGTCCGTCCGCGTGATTCTCAGCGCGTGGCCGATAGGGGTTGGCCTCCGACATTGACGAGGCCGCTAGCGGCTGGCAAGCGGCATGCCCGGTCACAATTCGGAGGTCGATCGGCCGCGTTGTTGTAAACTGGTTACCTGACCCGCCGTCACGGACGTTTAGGGTCGCTGTCTCCCTCGTTATCACCGTTCTTCTCGTACACGCGTCCCGCGAACCAGAACGTCACGATGGAAGCAGCGATCGGCAGGATCGTCTGGAACAGATCCACGGCAACAGTGAGGTTGGGAGGCGAACTCGGACCAGCACTTCCCCCACCGCTTCCACCCCAGATCAGCAGGGACAAAACGAGTGCGCCTCCCCCGCCGAACAGGAACCAGGCAGCGCCGTGCGTGATAGACGTCCGGACGTTGCTGCGCCTGAGCGCGATCCTCTCCTCGACCGTGAGCTTCGACCGCCAGCTGGTGTTGTTTGCCATCATACCCTCCGGTTTCAGGTGAACTGGACTTCTTGTGATGTCCTGGGCACGCGATCCCTAACCGCTACGACCCAAGGTCGAGCGAGCGCCTCAACGTGGCAATCAAGCTGTCACAGAAGGCTCTGTGGTCGTCGGCGGACCAGACCACCGTCGTGCAATGATTGGTGTCAAAATGGGTTCCGTTCTCTTCAAAAACGTCTTTTTCACATATGTAGACCACCGGCTTTCCCAGACCCTCGGCATAGCCTGCTTCCCAGTAGGCACCTTTGTTTCCGTGGGTCAAATCAACGATCACAAACGCTGCCCCTCGTATCTGCATGCGCATGATATTGTCGATGACTCCGGCACGGGAAACATCCCGCATGTCAACGAGGTCGTAACCTAACGCCGTCCGGATCGTTGGCTTAACCACATCACGGACAAAGTTGTCGAGCGTTGGCTCATTGAACTGCATGGCGATGAACCCATAGTCGCTACTGGCTCCAGAACGCTTCTCCGTCTGATAGCGCTCTGAGCCGTCCAAGGTGAGTCTGAGGGTCTTCAGGACCGTCTTGATGCCGACGGTCTGTTGCCCCGGAAGAGGCCTAGACGCTAGGGATTTCGCACCGATATCGACGATACCCTTGTCGCGCAACTGGATCAGCAGCCACTCAGCGGAAGCGGGATCGGGTGATCCAACGATCGCATGGAACTCAGGCGGAGGCTCTGCGAGCGCTGATCCGGAGCGTGAAACGTGATCGCCTATGAAACGAATCGCGTTGGCGGCTTGTGCCGCGAGGCTTGGTAGCTCCGCGCTTTCTCGAAGGTCGGCAAGGACGGGCCCCGTGAGGTGGACGAGGCGCTTCGCGGATTCGGCAATGTCCGACTTAACGCGTATCCGGTGCGAGAGGGCCGCTCGTTGGATGGGGTTGAGGTCCCACGGACCTGGAGCGAGGCGATTAGCACGAATCTCCGAGTACAGATATGAGGCCATTGTGTACCGCCCGCAGATGGTGCATTCGGCCCAGGGAGGATTGCCGTCATAAAGGGTGCACGTGCCACCCGCAGCACCAGCACAAACAGGGCAGGTCAGATTCTCCACGAGAACCCCTCATTCCGCGAGAAGGTCATCGAACGTCCCCGCGCGCATCCGGAATCGGTTGCGCTCGAGCTTCGCCTTCGCGTCACGCAGTTCGCCGACGCTGATCACGCCGGCATTCACGGCGCGCGCCAGTATCGACGGTGTCGTCAGAATACGAGGTTCTCCGATGCGCTCGCAGGCGATCCTGCGGAACACCCTGCGTTCATCGGACGCCAGCATCCAGCCGCGGTGTTCGGCCGCAGCCAGACACGCCGCCTCTCCCAGACCCATCACTTTCCTGTGTGCGGCGAAGGTCGCAAGTTCCTCTGGTGTCGCCGCCCCCGCTCGGTCGATCAGATTCTCATCGAACGCGTGAGCCAGGACGACCTGTTGCTCGGGCCGCAGAACCTCTTGTTCCACCGCATCGAGTACGACGAAGCGATGTCCCGGCAAGCCCGCCAGGATGGCCACACGGTTCAGGATCAGGAAGTTGATCAGTACGCTGGCGTCCAGTGCGACCGTTACAAGGCCCAGGGCAGAGGAACGCCGGATGCTCATTGGACCTCTTCGTGGACAGGGCCGCACTCCATCCCCAAGCCGGCCTGCCAGAGCCGCTGGCTGAGATCTGATACCTGAACCAGACCTCCCAGTTCATCGAGCTTGCGTTCCGTGATCTTGGCGCGCGTGTATGCTTCGATCGCCATCGCCACGAACCTAGCGTGGACCCGCCTCTCGCCGTCGGCGTCGTCCGGTTCCGGGAGACCCAGGAATCCCCTGAGGGCCTTGCTGAGTCCCGCGCTGTCCAGTTCAGCCAGCGATACGCGCTCCTCCTCAGTCACGAAACTCAACCCCTTCAGCCGGTAGAGCATGGCGGTGCAACTGACCCCGAAATGGTGGGCCATCCTGACGACATCATGCAGTTCGATATTCTGTGTATCGGCAGCCTTCCTTCCTTCTACGCGAGTTGGTGCCTCTTCATCAAAAGTGTCCGCTCTGGTGCGGCTCCCCAGCCCCTTGGACAGCGCATTGACGTAGCTTCGCACGCCCTCGGCGGGCATGAGGAATGAAGCCGCGAACGCGTTAGCGCGCACTTCCATCAGGCTTGACCGGTCTCGGGCATAGCTCAAGATCGTCCTCAGTTCGCGATCCAAAAGGACATGACCGTACTCGTGCGCGAACGAGAAGCGGCGGCGCATGATGGGATGGGTCCGGTTTGCGGCGACGAGGACATTGCCGTCGGCGCTGATCAGCGTGAGTCCAGAGATGCCATCGTCCGTTTTGACCAGAACGGTGCTTATACCCTGCGCTCCCAGGAGGTCGGCCACGTCGGGAAGTGGGGCGATTCCCAGGTCGAGTCGCCGACGCTCCTTTTCGGCGGCAGTCCTGCCCTGTTGAACCGCATCCCACTTCGACTTTGGGACGCGTAGAGAGTACTCGGGGATGGTCGAGATACCGCGGTCCAGCTCCAGCAGGTCGTGCAGATTGGCGACCTCACGATGCAGTTCCCCGCAACGGCGAAGAGACTGCATTGCGGCTGGACTCTCCTTCAGTTCGGGATGAGCCCGGAACATTGCCATGACCGGACTACTCTCCTCGAACCGGTCCTCCAGGAAGTCTCCGATGTCGCGGGAATACAGCTGGGCCAGCCTGTAGAGTTCCAGGCCCGACACGCCGCGCTGTCCCGCTTCCAACTGGGACACGGCGGAGCGGGAAATCCCGAGGACTCGTGCCGCCTTCGCCTGGGTGATGTGGCAGGCTTTGCGCGCGGCCCGGAGACGTCGAGCGAGTTCGTGCTGGGTAATCGGCATGGGCGGCCCTCGTTAGTTCCGGCTGACGCGGATGAGTGCATTCACGTATTGGTACCTACCGTTGACGTATCGCCAGACATCGGCAGTTCGGATGGCGGCGCGATCAAAGACCCTCAGCTTGATTCGAACCAATTCCCACAGAATGAGGTCCTCCAGAGCCCTCCGGGCCCGTTCAGCTCCCAGTTCACCCAGCTCGGGCACCACCACGTCGGCGAGGCGAACGGCACCTCGACCACTGGAGGTCTGGAAGGTGTGGCCACTGACGACCTCAGTGACCTGCTCTTCGGGTACGTATAGCATCGGGCACCTCCTGTCCCCGCTGGCGGAATCCTGCGTATGTATTCGGGAACGCCGTTAAAGCTGGCGTGACTCCCAAGCTGCAATAAGGTAACTAATATGACGTATACTGTCAATAGTTGACGTTATAGTGTCTATAAATCGAACAATTAACTTAATGGGTGATTTCCTCGCAGCCGTTGGGGACCTGAACCTCCGCGCCGCACGGCCACCGCTTTCCGTGAACACCCCCCTGCCGCGTGACCCGCTCAACCTCCCCCCGTACCGTTCCCCACAAGCTGCCGCTCGGCGCGGCCACCGCCGCCGCAGCTGCCATCGCCGCCCTCTTCTCCCCCCCACCCGCAACACCATTGATCCGCCGCCCGTCGCGTCGCAGCCGCGTCCGAGGGCTTCCCGCCTTCGAACGGAATTGCACCCCTGAGCTGCTCGAACTCCTTGTGGCACAGGTCGACGGCCGCCGAATAGAACGTGATCCGGATTTCCCCGGGTTCGCTGATCGTTACGGAATGCGACCCGCGGACACGCACGCCATCGGGCAGGGTGGTCGTCCGCTGCGGGCAGGTGATGCCGGCTTTCGTGTAGTAACGTCCGAACACTGTAGTCCAGCGATTACCGTGCATCCTGCCAGATCGCCGCGACTCCGTGCTCGGTGGCCTTCCGTTTCAGGTCGGACGCGGTTGGCGGACCGGCGGACGACGTCCGGGTATCGTCCGCAGCCCGTACCTGCCTGGCCAACATGCGCCATCCCGCGCGGATCTGTTTGTGACCATTGAGCTTACGGGATTCGGCGGGCGAGTTCCCGCTGTTTGATTCCCGCCAATTGGATTTCAGCCCCGCGGCCTGCGGCGGCTCCGGATCGCCTGCCGGAGTTGCGCCTCGTCCGGCTGCTGGTAGCAGCGCAGCACCGTCTTGGCCGCCTTCCAGCCTCCGAGTTCGCAGAGCACCTTGAGCGGCAGGTCCATCAGGTCGCTGGCGAACTTCCGCCTCAGCGAGTGCCAGCTGCGCCCGCGCTTCGGATCGAGTCCCGCCAGCGCCTGGGCCTTCCTCCACCACCGATAGGTGGAAACGCGGTGCATGCACTGCGTGGCATCCGTTGACGAGGGAAGTACCGGCGCGTCACCGGTCCCGGCGTTCATTCCGCGTGCCTCCTCCAGGGCGGCAACCGCCTCGTCGGTCAGCGGCGTGACGTGCTCGTAGCCGGTCTTCTCGTGTTCGGCGCGCCACCTCACCGTTTCGCTCTCAAGGTCGATGTCCGACCAGCGGAGTTGGCGTATGGCACCGATCCGGTGCCCGGTCTCGTGCGCGAGCACGAGCGCGACGCGGAACCGCCAGTCCACCCGGCGGGACACCTTCAGAAGCGCCCCGTATTCCTCCTCCGTGAGAACGACCCGGTTGGGGTTCTTCTCGACGGGCTTGCGGAGACCCTTCAGCGGGTTCCTGTCCAGCAGCAGGCACCCCTGCTCGTCTCTGGACCTCGCCGCCCAGTTGAAGACCGCCATCAGGAACGTCAGGTCCCTGTGGATGGTCTGGTTGCCTACGGGCTTGCCACTAGGGCCGACCGTGCCCGCACGACGCTCCCGGATGAAGCGGTCCCAGTCCCGCTGTGAGAGTGTCTCCGGCCTTCGGTCCCTGCCGAAGAACTTGAGGAACATCGCCATCGCGGCTCTGTCCCCCCGCCGGGACGGCCGCCCCTTCGAGGGCGTCACCTCCTCACCGTAGATGTCAAAGAGCTTCTCCAGCAAGTGTTGCTAGACGCGCATCCTGTTGTGAACGTGGTAGTTGCGGGCTTCGGTAGTTCGACTCTCGCTGATTGATTCCCGCCCTTTGGGAGATCTCAGGTGCGAACCCTCCGGCGGCCATCCAGAGCCTTCCTAAGTTGTCCCGGGTCGGCCTGCTGGTAACAACGCAGCACGGTCGTGGGCTCCTTCCAGCCGCCGAGTTCGCAGAGCACCTTTAGCGGCTGGTCCATCAGGTCCGAAGCGAACTTGCGCCTGAGCGAGTGCCAGCCCCGGCCGCGCTTCGGTTCGAGACCCGCGAGTTTCGCGGCGCTATACCACCATCTGAGCGCCAAGTACCTACCGAGACACTGCGAGGGCTGTTTCGGTGCGGGCATCACCGGATCGTTCCGGCTTCCGGGGTTCACCCGCCGTGCCTCTTCAAGCACGGCCAGCGCATCGTCGGTCAGTGGCGTGGTGTGCTCGTAGCCCGTCTTCTCGTGTTCCGCCCGCCACCGCACCTCCTTGCCCTCGAAGTCGATGTCCTCCCACCGGAGGTTGCGAATCGCGCCGATCCTGTGTCCGGTCTCGTGCGCGAGCACGAACGCGACGTGGAACCGCCAGTCCACCTGCCGGGACACCCCGAGCATCGCCCGGTACTCGTCCTCAGTCAGAACAACCCGGGTGGGGTTCTTCGCCTTGGGCTTCTTGAGGCCCTTCAGCGGGTTCCTGTCCAAGAGCAGTCGACCGTGGTCGTCCCTCGACCTCGCCGCCCAGTTCAGTACCGCCATCAGGAGCGTCAGGTCGCATTCGATCATCCGGTTGCCCACCGGCTTGCCTCTGGGACCGATCCTTCCCGACCGGCGCTCCCGGATGAAGCGGTCCCAGTCGCGTTGCGAAAGGGTCTCCGGCCGACGGTCCCTCCCGAAGCACTTGAGGAACATCGCCATCGTGGCCCGGTCCCGACGCCGGGACTGCGGCGTCTTGGTGGGCGTCACCTCCTCACCGTAGATGTCAAAAAGCGCTCCCAGTGTGGGCGGCTCGGGCTCAGCTTCCGCCTTGCCGTTCATGTCCGGCCCGACGAGGCCGGCGGCAACCTCGTCGGCCTGCCGCTTGGCCCGCACCCAATCCCGGTGCTTCAGAGACCGGGTGAGCCTGCGTCCGTTCTCCCGCCACTCGATCTGGAAGATGCCGGTCTTGGGATCGGCGAACACCCTCACCCGGTTCCGGCCCCATTCGCCGGCGCTGTAGCTGCGCCGGTCCCGCTTCGTGCTTCCCATCATTCGATTCCTCTCGTGATGGGCCGCACGATCTGCGCGAACGAAAGCTCGCGGAGCAGCCTCGCCCGCGCCAGATCCAACCCTTACGGAAGCCATCAGCGGCTCGGCCCGAGATCGCGGCTGCGGTCGCGATCCGCGCGCAGGCGCAGTCTGGTCACCATCAGCGCAAGGTTGATGCGAGCGTGCCGTAGCACTCGGCCAAGCGTTCCACTTGCCCGTCGAGCGACTCGATCCGCGTCCGCAAGGCTTCGCTCTCCCCGCTCTGCCGCTCGGCGTGCTGCCTCAAGGCTTCGACGTATTCTCGCAAGACTTCGGCGTACTCGTGCAAGGCTTCGATCTGCCCGGAGTGCCGCCGCTGTTCCCTCATGTGCCATCCCGCGCGGATCTGTTGTGATGAATGAACTTACGGGATCCAGCGGGCGATTTCCCGCCGTTCGGTTCCCGCCGAGTTGATTTCAGCCCCGCGCCCTCCGGCGGCTCCTGATTGCCTGCCTGAGTTGGGCCTCGTCCGGCTGCTGATAGCAGCGCAGCACCGTCTTGGCGTTCTTCCAGCCTCCGAGTTCGCAGAGCACCTTGAGGGGTAGGTCCATGAGGTCGGACGCGAACTTCCGCCTCAGCGAATGCCAGCCCCTGCCCCGCTTCGGCTCCAGTCGCGCGAGACGTTCGGCCTTCTTCCACCAGAAACGGGCCTGCGTGAAGCCCGCGCACTCCAACGGATTCCTAGTCGCGGGCAGTACCGGCGCATCCGCGCCTGCGGGGCTTTGCCTTCGCGCCTCCTCAAGGGCTTCCACGGCTTCGGGCGTCAAGGGCGTCGTGTGCTCGTAGCCCGTCTTCTCGTGCTGCGCCCGCCAGCGGATGGTCTCCCCGCCGAGGTCCACATCGGACCACAGCAGGTTGCGAATCGCGCCGATCCGGTGCCCCGTCTCGTGCGCGAGCACGAGCGCGACGTGGAACCTCCAGTCGAACTGCCGCGAGACCCGCAGCAGCGCTTGGTACTCCTCCTCGGTGAGAACAACCCGGTTGGGGTTCTTCTCGACGGGCTTCCGGAGGCCCTTGAGCGGGTTCCTATCCAGCAGCAGGCGACCGTGCTCGTCTCTCGACCTAGCCGCCCAGTTCAGCACCGCCATGAGGAACGTGAGGTCCCATTCGATCATCCGGTTGCCCACGGGCTTTCTGCTGGGTCCGACCGTTCCTGCTCGGCGCTCCCGGATGAAGCGGTCCCAGTCGCGTTGCGAAAGAGTCTCCGGCCTTCGGTCCCTGCCGAAGAAGTCGAGGAACATCGCCATCGCGGCTCTGTCCCGCTGCCAAGACTTCCGCCCCTTGGAGGGCGTCACCTCTTCACCGTAGATGTCAAAGAGCATCTCCAGGGTAAGCGGCTCGGGCTCGGCTTCCGCCTTGCCGTTCAGGTCCGGGCCGACGAACCCGGCCGCGAACTCGTCCGCCTGCCGTTTCGCCCTCGCCCAATCGCGGTGCCCCAGCGACCGGGTGAGCCTCCGCCCGTTCTCGCGCCACTCCACCTGAAACAGGCCGGTCTTGGCGTCCGGGAACACCCGGACTCGGTTCCGGCCCCACTCGCCGGCGCCGTAGCTCCGGCGGCTTCTTTTCGTGCGTGCCATCGTTCGATTCCTCTCGTTCGATGGACTGCACGATCTGCGCGAATGAAACCTCGCGCAGGGTGGGCTCGTCGTCCAGAGTTGGGCGCGCCGGCCGGCTTTGGCGCGGGCGCGCCACGGGGGCGCTGGTTTCTGCGGTTAGTGGAGGAGCCAGATGTGTAAACGCTTCACGTTTACTCTGGTCGGGGGATGCCCCCGAACCCCCGAAACGACACTTCCGCGCGCCACCAGAGGAGGCAGCCCGAAATGGCCCGTCCCCGGAAGCCCGAGGCCGAACTGCGCAGCCGCACGATCGGCGTGCGCGTCAACACCGCCGAGGCCGCGGAGATCGCCGAGCGGGCCGGAGCGGCCCGCATGACGACGACCGGCTACATGCGCCGCAGGGCGCTGGGGCAGCCGGTCCGCGAGGCGGCCGTTCTCCGTCTCGGCGCACGGGAGCGCGTCGAACTCCACCGGATCGGCGTCAATCTAAACCAGATTGCCCGCGCCCTGAACGCCGGGGCTTCCGCACCGTCCGGGACGCTGGAGGCGGTCGAGCGGGTGGGCGAGCTTGCGGCCGGTCTCCTGAGCGGGGAGGCGCTGGACCGGTGATCCCGAAGATCAACGGGCTGGGGCGCTCGTTCGCCGGGGTCGCGGCGTACTGCCTCCACGACGCGCCGGAGCCGGACGACCGCCGTCCGAGGACATCGGAGCGGGTCGGGTGGGCCGACACCCGGAACCTTGCGACGTTCCGGCCGGAGCGTGCGGCGCGGCTGATGGCCGCGACCGCGAAGGCGGCCCCCGACCTCAAGCGGCTGGCGGGCGCGTCGCAAGGGGGCCGGAAGCTGGCGAAGCCGGTCCTGCACTACTCGCTCAGCTGGGCTCGGGACGAGACGCTCGACAAGGGGGAGATGAACCGGGCGGTGGACGGGAGTCTGGAGGCGCTGGGGCTGGAGGGCCACGAGGCGCTGATCGTCGCGCACGAGGACACGCGGCACCCGCATGTCCACGTGATCGCGAACCGGGTCGATCCGGAGACCGGGAAGGCGGCGAAGCTGGGCAACAGCAAGCTCCGGCTGTCGCGCTGGGCCGAGGGCTACGAGCGGGAACAGGGCCAGATCCGGTGCGAGCGGCGGGTCGAGAACAACGAGCGGCGGCGGGCGGGCCAAGAGGTGGTTCGAGGCCCGTCGAACCGGCCGCGCCACTGGGCCCGCGTCCGCAGGGAGGGGATGCAGCCGGAGCGGGCGCGGCGGGCGAGGAAGCCCCGCCGCGAGGATCGAGTCGACATGGCGGCATGGCGGCATGGCGAGGCGGACGCTTGGGAGACGGTCGCGGACGGGCGCGAGTACAGCCTCCAGCACCTTGAGACCAGGGCGCGTAAGGAATGGGCCGAGCTGCACAAGCGGCAGGAGGAGATGCGGCAGAGGCTCGACCGGGAGAGCCGCACCGTGCTTGGGCGGCTCCGGATCTGGCGACTCCACCGCTCGCTACGGGAGCTGGCCGGGGCGATCCGGGGCCGGGAGGATCTGGTCGAGGGCTGGCGCGAGGACCTCGACCGGTACCACGGGGACGAGCGGGCCGAGTTGGGCAAGGCGCACGGCGAGCGAGCCCGGGAGATCGAGCGCGGTTGGGGCAAGTTCTATCGAAACAGGCTGGTGGAGGCGGAGCGGCGCGCATGGTCGGTGCGCGAGACCATGAGGGAGAGGGAGCGCGAACAGGCACGGGAGCGCGAGCGCGGCCGGACCATCACCCGCATCGTTGTACCGCGACCGCCCCGGCCCCGAGGCCCGGAGCGTGGCGGGGGTGGGTTCGAGCGGTGAGCCTTGATGTCACCATGGACGTGACGGCCTGATACGACGACCGAGGCGCGTAACGGTGAGACTTCGCCCTAGTGTCCCGACCGTGTCCGGAAACGCGCGGTGCATCCCATGTAGACCCTCAAGGGGTGACTCGAAGGCCAGAGCGCCCCATAATCCATTATGAGCACGATCCTGCCCTTCAATCTGGACGATCTTCTCCACTGCCGGGGAGTGGAGTCGGAGCGCGTGGAGTTCAAGGGGTCTTGGAATCCGGAAGTGACCGGACCACAGGTCCTAAGCACGATCTGCGCGTTCGCGAACGACTACCACAACCTGAACGGCGGCTACATCGTGATCGGCGTGGAGGAGAGGGATGGCCGGGCAGACCTTCCGGCTCGTGGGCTGTCCGACACCGAGGGCGATGCTGCGCAGAAGTGGATTCGCGGCAACTGCAATCGGATCGACCCAGCGTATCAGCCTATCTTGTCACCCGAAACGGTTTCGGGCCGACGCATCCTGGTGGTGTGGGTGCCGGGGAGTGAAATGAGGCCACACCGTGCGCCCGGTCCTCGTGGTCAGCTCCGGTATTGGATCCGCCTCGGCGCCGAGACAGTCGATGCCGAACAGCGCGGAGACTTGTTGCGAGGGCTCGTCGAGCAAACGGCGCGAGTGCCGTGGGACGATCGGAGGACACTGGACGCACGGGTCAGCGATCTTCGAGAGGCGAAGGTACGCGAGTATCTGCGCGATGTTGGAAGCGGGTTGCTGGACGAGCCGAGCGAGGCGGAGGTCTACCGGCGGCTGCGCATCACAATAACGGTCAACGATCACGAAGTGCCGCGAAACGTCGGCCTCCTGTTCTTCTCGGGCAATCCCGAACGCTGGTTCCGGGGTGCCCACATCGAAGTCGTGCATTTCGCCGCAGACCGAGCAGGGGATGTGCAGGAGGAGCGCACCTTTCGCGGTGGATTGGCAGACCAGTTGCGAGACTGCCTGAACTACTTGGAAAACCTCTCGACTGTCCATCTTCAGAAGCGACGAGACCGGAGCCAAGTGAGGGGGTGGGTCAGTTATCCCCTGCCAGCGTTACGCGAGACGCTCGTGAACGCGGTGTATCATCGTGGCTACGATGTCGATCAACCGGAACCCACCAAGGTCTACTTGTATCCCAGCCGGGTTGAGATAGTTAGCTATCCTGGTCCTGTTCCGGGAATCGATCTCCAGCACATGGCACCGACAGCCAGGGTCCCTGCGGTACCGGCGCGACATCGCCGCATCGGGGAGTTCCTCAAGGAGTTGAAACTCGCCGAGGGTCGTCTTTCCGGACTGCCGAAAGTGTTTTCGGCGATGGAGGCCAACGGGTCCCCTCCGCCCCGCTTCGAGTTCGACGAACAACGGACCTATTTTCAGGCGACGCTGCCCGCCCACCCGGAATACGCCGCTCTCTCGGCGTTGCGCGACGCTGCCCATTTGCGGGGACTCGGAGAATCCACAGAAGCGTTTCGGCGCGTCGAGTCCGCGTGGGAATCCCATCAGGCTTCGGCGCTCCTTGCGTCGGCGCTGATCCAAGGCCTTGCGGAACGGGGAGAGATCAGGCGTGCCGAACAGGTGATGAAGGTGTTTGCGGCGCAGGGAGCCGAGAGTGCCAAGGCGCACGTAGTGAATACGCTGATCGAAGCGCTGCTTGGAATCGGCGAACAAACAAGGGCGAGACAACTACTAAGGAGAGACCACTCGGTCATGTCCGTCCAAGATGCCGTTGATGCCGCCATCCTCGCCCGTCGTGCAAGAGATTCTCGCACGGCGCACCGGTATTTTGAACGTGCTGCCGAGGGACTGTATGGTGATCCGCGTGCCCTCCTTGAATTCGCCCAGACAAAGATGCGCTTGGCGGAAGAGGCCTTCTGGCGTCGAGAGCGAACATCGAACCACAGGTTACTCACGGAAGCGCGGGCTCTTCTGGAACGGGTCATTCAACTCGATGCATCTCCCACACGCCATGCTTGGGCTTGGCGAGAACTCGCCCGAACGCTCCGCTGGTTGAGGATGCCCGTTCGCGAGGTCAAGGACGCATACCGAAAAGCAATAGACCTATTGCCGGACGAACCCAGATTCGTGAAGGAGTTGGAGGGATTCGGTAAGTCAACGCGCCCAACCCATGGCAGAGAGAGATGATTCAGAAGATGCGGCCCTGGCTGGTAGTTGGCATCAGGTTGACAGGGCATACCACCCATGGCGGCTGCCATCGATCAATTGGGCGCACGCACGCGCTAGAACGTAGCCGCCTCCAAATAATGCAATCTTCCGAGGAGGAAGGCCATGTCTGAGCAAACTGCCATCCTGCAGGAACTCGTCAAGAACACAAGGTCAATGAAACGCTATATGGCAGTGCTCACCTTCTTCGTGTTGCTGGTCGCAATCATGCCAGTCGTAGATGCCTTTGTTGCTTCACGACAAGAAGAACAGGAAGCCGCCACGGAGGTTGCCTCATCATTGGATGATGGTGGCCCGGAACCGTTTGTGCTTGAAGAGGAATGGACACTTGGAGAACAAATCGACCCATTCACTGAGAATCTTGAGCTCTATACTGCCCGGAGCCCGCAGAATGCGCAAGGCACATATGTATCGTTGTATTGCAGTCCACGAAGCCCAAACATTGAGGCATCGATTTGGTTCGCAGATACTCCGATGTTCTCTGACCGAGATGCCGAATATCAGCACCTACGCGCCAAGCCAGGTTTCCTGACCGTAGGTGCTTACCTTATGATTTCTACCAACAACTTGCGCACGTACAGAGTCACAAGTCTAGTTTTGGACGATTTCTTGGCAGTCAGAGATTCATTAGTAGTGGAAGTCAATAGAACTCTTGGCATAACCGAGACACTCTATTTCGTCGGAATCGACGCAGCCACCTCCTACCTCAGGAAACAATGCCAATGACAAATTGGACCAAGAAGAGAACATTCCTGATACTGGCCGACGCGCAGCGGAAGATGCTGCAAGTCAGCCCTATCTCGTGCCGTAAGGCTGTGGAAGGACTAGTGTTGGAGCGATGAGCTACTGTCGGCTGTGCGAAGTGCCGCTTGAGGGTAATCGGAAGAAGTACTGTAGCGATTCCTGTCAAATTGTACGGTGGATACTCTTCCGGGAAAGCCACTGCCGGACCCGTCGCTATGGAGTCTTCGAGGTCATTTGCAAGCTAATTCGATTCTGGAAGAGGCGAAATCACGAATAGGCGACCGACCTTCACCCTGCCTGTGTCCTCAGTATTTTGAGTCCTACAACGCCCGCGAGAGCAAAAGGGAATCGAATTGGACGACAAAGCGAAGACGTTGCTGGCGCTCGTGAATGCCGTCCTTGAAGCTCACGACATTGGTCATGAGGTCACCGGACCCTGCGTTTTTCGGATTCATGACGGGACCGACCAAGATGACCTACCCAAATTTAAGATCCTTGTGCGAGGGCCTGTGCCGCAGCCTGTACCTTACGGACACGAGTAAATACGCGGTGTATCCATGGGAGAGGGACGAGGGCATCGCGGTGGTTGTTCTGACACGGGGTGTTCAGGCAGGAGGCCCGATATATCTCGACCATCCGGTGGAAGAGGTTCAGACGGCGCTGGACATCATAGGCAGCGAACGTCAACAGGGTCGAATGTTGGCATTCGCTGGGCAGGCCCCGCTCGCGGCCGAGATGGCGAAGTGCGATGGGTAACCCGGTTTTCCCGGCCCGCCTCCGGCGCTATCCGGGAGATCCCGCATTCACCTCGCAAGGGGGGAATCCTCCTGGTTCCGTGGGAAGCGCCCGGTCCTCTCGGCAAGCCTCATGGACCGTGTGGGGCGGTAGATGCTCTGTTGCCTCGTTCGGTGGCGGTGGCGCTCGCTGGGGCGGTCCGGTGTCCTGACGCAGAGGCACCCGTGCGTCGAAGCCGACGCAGCCTGGCCATCAGGACAGGACACTCCTAAAATGGTTCCTGCTCGTACCGAACGGACCAAACAGACGGAGGAAACCCGATTGGCCAGCGTGAGTCAGCAGCGACGGGAATACGTCGCCGAGCTTGCCCGCAAGAATCGGGAGTTCTACGGTACGAGCGATGGCCGGGGCATTCTACGCAGCCTTGAACTGATCTTCGCGTACCGCTGGGTCTACATCTTCGAGCTAATCCAAAATGCCCTTGATGCTTCAGCGCAGTCCATCGCAATTCAGGTATCCGATGACGGCGACACGCTCATTCTCCAACATGACGGGACGCGAGAGTTCGACGAACCCGATGTCGAGGCACTCTCGAAGGTATTCCGATCGACGAAGAGTGCGTCCTCCGTGGGCTTCATGGGAATCGGCTTCAAGAGCGTCTTCATGAGATTCCAAGAAGCTCGCATATCCGGTTGGGGTTGGACGTTTCGGTACGAGGTCGAACGGGTGAAGGGGGCAGAGTACGGGGATGTCCAGACTGACCTTCTCGGGGCAGTGGTTCCGATATGGGATCCAGGGGTTCCTCGGCCTGATCCAGGTTTCACTACTCGCTTCGAACTGTCCACGCGTATGGATCAGAACGCTGATCTGGAATCCGATCTGGCGCGCCTACTTCCTGACACGGATCGAACACCCCTCGCGATACTCGCGGTGGCGGGTCTAGAGCTGTTCGACGTGAACGGGGCGGTCTGGGAATTGGGGGTCGCCGAGGAAAAGGGGGGAAGCCTCGAAGCGACGGCGCTCTCCGAAGCAGAGAACCTTATCTGGCAGCTTTTTTCCACTCAATTTCAGCCTTCTAGGGATGCGATCGCTGTCTTCCTCGAACATCGGAGGATTCAACCGACGGACGAAGAACGTGATCGAGCTTACGCCGAAGCCGCCAAACCCCGGCGGATTCTGGGCGTGCTCCCGCTGGACAATGAAGGCGTACCGGCCCCGCCGAACAGAGGCAGTGTCTATGCCACCTTGCCCACAGAGGTCACTGTGCCGTTCGGCCTCCATATCAACGCGGACTGGCTGCTCGACATCTCGCGCGGTGGACTTCGGGAGTTGGAGGACAATCCTTGGCAGCGCGGCATAGCGAATGGGATAGTGGACATACTGGCACAGTTCGTCGAATGGTGTTCCGGTAGGCTGACCGAGGTTCATGCTGCGAAAGCGGCATTTCAGGCTCTCGCATTGCCGTCGCCTGACGCAGGAGGCCTTGAGATGCTCCTTGCGCAGGAAGACTGGCTGTCACGTTTGCGACATCGTCTCGCGGAAGCTCCGGTGATTCCCGTTTGGACGACAGATACCCGAGCGGTCACATTCGTCAGGTCCAAAGAAGCCATCGTGCCCCCTGATCCCCTCGCCAGGGCATTCGCGGAAAACCCAGAGTTGCAGCCTTCAGTTCTCCTGAATGGGTCTGTGCTCAGAAGCGACATCGTTGGCCCCGATGCGACGGAACTACTGCGACGACTCGATCTGTTCACCAGCATGCGTCCTCAGCACTTGGCACTTGCGTGGCAAGGGGGTCTGGACGATTGGTGGACGGTACTTCCTGACGACGATGCCGTCCGCAGCCACTTGCTCTTTCGCGTATGGGCGGCTGTCGCCAAACTGACATCCAAAGATGCGTGGAAGCATGTCCGACTGCCTTGCGTGCGATCAATAACCGGGCGGTGGCTGCCGGTGAACGAGACGACGTTCCACAAGGAAGGGCTTCCCGCAGAAGGCGCTCCGGGCGGTCTGGAGACCCGGCGGTTCCTGCAATCGGTCGTTCGCGACACCAATCGGCTGGACCCCAGATGGGTTTCCGCGCTTCGCCAACGGAGACCGAACGAACCGAGATCTATGCTGCTCTCTCAAGTCTGGGACTGGGTCGAGGATCACGCTCGCGGCATTAGTCTCCGAGAAATCGTGAACGACGCCGTGAAAACTCTCGCTTCATCGGCGAATCCAGACTGGTCGCCGCTTCTATCACTCGGACATTGGGCCAAGCATGGAAGTCGCCCTAAGCTGTTGGTCTACGTCCTCGTGGAATCGACAGGGAACCTGCGAGGTGTGCCGGTTGGTGATGCGCTCCTCGCCGATCCGTACATAGAGCACGGCCAGGACCGGCGTCAGCTATTTGGAGGCGTGCCCGCAATCGCTCGGGAGTATCTCGAAGAGGACCCTACGACCGGTGCCCCCCATGAGTGGCGCGTTTTCTTCGAGAAGGCCGGCGCCCGCGGCAAGTTGGCAGTACAAGAGGTAGGACAACGGTGTGACCGACGGGAGCGTCAGAACGTCGCCTCGTTCCTAGGCCGCTCGCTTCCGGTGGAAACTACCTCCAATAACGACGGCTATCGCCTTGTGGACTTCGACATCGCTCCGAGTCTTCCCGATCCCAACGCACCGGAAGTACTCCGGCGATCATTGGCCAAGTGGCTAGCCGACGGCTTTGCGGTGTTGAAGCAAACAGGCCGACGAACGACTACCTATTCCTATTACGGGCACCAAGAACTGGTCGGAAGGACACCGAGTGCCTGGGTCACCAAACTGTCCGAGCTCGCCTGGGTTCCTTGCGACGACGAGGAGTTGAGGTGTCCGAGAGATACGCTGCCAAACTCCGATCCGGCACGAGAGGAAGCACCGGTGGCGCAACTACCGCCCGCACTTCTCACGGTACTGGATCAGGAAGGATTGCAATTCGGCGCTGCGATCCCGGAAGCCACTTCGCTCCGGAGACTCCTAGCGACCGGTACACGTCTCGAAACGGAGGAGCTTGCCGAACTTCTCTCGGACTGCCGCCAACAGCCAATGACGGATGCTGACTGGCACCTCTTCGACCAAGTTCTCCAAGATCTAACGGTTCCGTTGAGCGATGGTCGCCGTGTTCCGGTCACACGGATCGTTCGGCGCGTCGGAGGGCGTCGAGGGGAACTCGGTGGTTGGATCGCGCCGCTTGATTCAATCACCGAGCCACTGCGTGCGGAGCTTCAGCATCCCGATTTTCCCATCGACTTCCCGGAAACAACCACTGGTGAACAAGCCCTGGATTTCATTGTCGGGACGTGGCAACGCGCACGGTCGGCACCGAAAGGGCTGGCAAGCGAGGTTCGCGACATCCTCCCGATGGCGTATGCCTACTGCCTGGAAGACTGTGCTACGGATGACTCCCTGCTGACTCGCTGGAAAGAGGCCAAGCCCGCCGCTATGGTCTTTGCGGAACGGGAGTGGATCTCCTTGGCGGGGTCGGACCGCACCTATTTGGATGACATCGCGGATAGGAGGTTCATTCCGAACGATGTTCCAGGGCGAATAGTCACTGCAGGACACCTCGGCCGTTCACGGGAAGAGCAAACGCGTACGGCGGATTCCATGGACTTGCCGCTGCTGTCATCAACCGTTACTCCAGATTGGCGTATCCGAGGCGAGACCCCCGCCCGCAACGACTGGAAGGCTCGGTTCGCCATCGTCTACGGGCTTCTCCAAAGGGCTCGGAGACGCGAACGATCGGACAGCGACAGACAGAGCAGCGATCCGGTAGCACCGAACCTACAATCCGCTCGGGAGTTGGCTGTGGAGGTTCGGGTCGGTGACAGTCCCCCCCAACGAATACCCGTGAGCGCCCGTTTGCATGGGGGTATCCTTACTGTTTCCGGTCGGCCGGTCGAGTTCGGTGCCGACGCGGCCAATGAGCTTCTCCGAGAATCCTCCCTGCGTCAGCGCGCCGCTCTTGCAGCCGACCTAACCGGCGTGTTGGCCGTGATCGGCGACCAGGAGGATTTCCGCTTGTCCGTGGACAAGTTCGGGCGGTCCCATGTTCCCGGCTACGAGTCAACGACCGCGAGCCAAGAAAGCGAAACGGATGAGGTGCCGACCGTGTCGCGCGACGCTACGGACACGGCTCAAGCCGAAAGGTCGAGAAAGGCGGACACCGATACTGCAAAGGACCAGACAGGTCGTTCCGACCCTTCCGCCGCCGCCGCCGAAGTGTCGGACACCTCGAACGGAAAACCAGCAGGGCCGCATTCAAGGGGCGGCTCCTACAACGAAAGCAGAGCTGTCGCAAGGCAGAACGCTTTGGCAGACCGATTGAAGCAATCACTGAAAGGAAAGCTCGAACCACCAAATGCGGACGACGACACGGTTGAGCCGAAGAGGACCGGGGGGAGCTCCGGCGGAGCCCTTGGTGACGAGGAGTATAGAGAGGCTGCGGCCCGATACGAAAGGGAGGCCAACCGTGAACCGGAGTTTGGCGATCCGCATCAGGTCGGGTGGGACATCCGCAGCATCGACCCGGAGAACAACGAGGTTCGCTTCATCGAGGTGAAGGGAAAGGGACGCCTGTGGGACGGAGACGAGGTCGTTGAGTTAAGCCGTGCCCAAGTACGAGAATCGTTCAAAGCGGAGGACCGAGAAACAGCGGGGTGCTGGTATTTGTACGTCGTCGAGAAGACGCCCGAAAACACTTTCCGCGTGCTACCCATCAGAAATCCGGCCCAAACCGCCGCCAGATGGATGCTCAGTGGCAGGGCTTGGCGCATGGTTGCGGAGCTAGCACTGGAGCGCAGCGCCGGGTCAAGCCACCAGGACCCATGATGTCTTCGGTAACCCGCGAATCCCCGGCCGTAGACCGGTCCGGCACCATGCGTTCCCCAAGAACCCGCAGTGTGCGGCGCGCTCTGTGCACGCTGAGTACATGGGTTTTGTGGGCTTCTCGGGAACGTCAGTGAAGAGGCAACTCGCGGGCAGGAGTCCCGCCAATCAAGTCCGGTTTTCCCGCTTTTGCGGTACGGTCCAATAGGGTCCAGCCAAACGGCAGAAAACGCAGATCGTGCAGCCCTGTAAGTAGTTAGGAGATTTTCTGCCGGTATTCAATCCTCATGCGATCCGCTGTTCCCGCTCGTACTGCACGGACAACCTCTTCAAGGCCTCCGTCAACTGCCGTTCCAACTCGCTCATAAAGCTCCTTTATCTGTTCGACAGCTTCACGGCTGGACGGTCCCGCACCTCCCAGCCCGGGTCCGCCCGTGTCCCGAATGGCAGCACCACGTACCGTTCCCCCTTGATCTCCCGGAGCGCGATCCCCCAGGTGTCCGCCTCCAGTTCCGCCAGCGTCCCGTGCGCCTCCTCGATTCGTACGTTCGCCGTCGCCAGCGTCTCGATCCGGTCGTGGATGCTCCACCCCAACCAGCGCATCGTCGCCCAGCTTCCGCCGAAGAAACCGAGCCAAAGACTCAGGCCGACGATCAGTGGCCGGAGCCACGCCTTGACGAGCAACTCGCGCATCCTCCCGGTCGCCTCCTCCGTATCGCGTTCGATGGTAGCGAGCGCGTGCCTCGCAACGCGCCGCGAGTTCTCTGCGAGCCGCTTCAGCTCGCTCGCGGTCAACTCCTCGATCTCCCTGCGTTCGCTCTCCAGCCGCCTCCGCAGCCGGTCGCTCAAATCGTTCGCGGTCGAAGTTCTCTCCATACAGTTCTCCCTTGAGACGCCAGCGGTCCCCGGTCTCGGGGTCCAGCGCGGTGAGTGGAGTCGGGGGGTGGCGCGGTGCCGGGTAGGGTCCGGTGCTTCTTGTCCGCGCTTTCGCTTGGTGCTCAGTCCGGCTCCCATGCGGTCCGTTTCCACTCCCCCGCTCGTCGAACCGGACGTGCGGATTTCCCGCATCCGGCTCTCAGCCGGGATCATGCGTTCGCCCACGGAAGGTCTCCGGTCGTTGGCCCAAGACACGTCAGGCCGCAGTGGTCCCGCAGCCATTCGTCGGGGAAGCGCACGTAGCTTCTCGACCGTCCCTTGTGTTTCCGCCGGAACCACTGTCGCAGCCGCCGGGTCGCGTGCCTGTCCACAGCCTTGTAGGCCGGGCTGACCTGCCCGAGGTCGAAGTAGTTCGCCCATCCGGACATCAGCCGGTTGAGACGCTCTACGACTTCCTCGGCGGACCGTCCCACGTACACCCGGTCCGTTTGCTCGCTGATCCTGCGGCAGATGCTTTGAACGCTCGCCTTGCTGGGCCGGGTCCCGATGTACCGGCTTCCGTCCATTGGGCGATAGTTCCAGCCGATGCGGTACCCGAGGAACTCGATGGGCTCCTCGGGGCATCGGAGGCATCGGGTCTTCCGCGCGTTGACCGGCAGCTTCAGCCTGTCCATGAGCCGGTTGACCGCCGCCAGCATCTCCGCCGCCGGGGCCTTGCCGAGCACACAGAAGTCGTCCGCATAGTTCACGATCTCCGCGCCGAATCGCCGGGCGTAGCCCAGCACCTTCCAGCCAAGGATGAACCGCCGCATGTAGATGTTGCTCAGCAGCGGCGAGATCGGAGCCCCTTGCGGGGTTCCCTTCCGTTCTCTTCGCGCCCGGTTCGTGCGGCGAGTGCCTCCCTCCCCGTCCTGCTCCACCACCGGCATTTCCAGCCACGCCTTGACGAGTCCAAGCATCCGCCCGTCGCTCACGCGCCGCGCGATGCTCTTCATCAACTCGGCGTGCGGTATCTCACCGAAGTAGTTGGAGAGGTCCGCATCGACCACTTCGTTGCGGCCATGGTTCACCAAGCGGTGTATCCGCTCGACCGCGTCCTTGGCGCTCCGTCCCGGCCGGTATCCGTACTGTTCCGGCTCCAGGTCCGCCTCGAAGATCGGCCCAAGCACCAACATGGCCGACGTCTGCGCAACCCGGTCCCTCAGGCATGGGATGCCCAACGGACGGAACTTCCCCGGTTGTTTCTTCGGGATCAGCACCTGTCTCACCGCACTCGGCTTGTAGGCGCCCTCCCTCAGTTCCCGCGACAGTTCCCCGATCCAGCGCTCCACTCCGTACGCTTCGACATCCGCGACCGTCACACCATCGACTCCAGCCGCTCCGCCGTTGCGCCGGACCATCTCCCATGCCGTCAGCAGGAAGTCCTCCCGCCATACCTTGTCGGCAAGGGCGTGGAAGCGCCGTCCAGGTTCTTCCTTCGCTTTCGCATGTAGCACGGTCTGGAGTTTCCGAACGCTCGCCGACCCTGTTAGGCTCCCGCCAGTGGTCATGTCCCTGCCTCCGTTCCGTACCGCTCCCGACTCAGGGTCCCTTCCCTCGGCGGGCATTACCCCGCGTCTCCGGTACTGCGGACCCATCCGCCACCCTGCCGGCCCGGCCTGCCCCTCGCGGGGTTCCGGTTGCCGCGTGCTCGGCACCGGCAGGGCTTCCCGTGTTGCTGCGCTTTCCATCTTCCATGCATGCCAGCGCCATTACCCCGGCGGAAACCGGCCAGTGCGCTTGTCGCTCTCTTCCCGGCCAGCCGTCGGCCTTCCCCTGACTACCGAAGGGTCGGCTTCCGCATTAGGCGTTTCGGGGCCTGCTCGGCGTTCACTCGCGTTCCGGCCTGCATGGTCGCTGAGCCGCCCATGGCGGCCCTTCTCTCCAGAGTGCTTCAGCCCATGTCGTTGCCTCCATGAACCGCCCTGGCCGCTACCAGCCGGAGCGACAGTTGCCGGGTGGGATTCGCACCCACTAGGAAAACGCGCCTTTCCACGGCGCACGGTATTCCTTGCCTTGGCGCGGCACTTCGAGGCCCGCCTCCCGGAGCGCGGCGACGACATCGTGGCGATTGCTCACCATGCCGTGCTCGACGCGCTGGAGGAGGTAGTCCCGGATCAGGTCGCGCGGCGAGGTTTCGAGCCGGAGCCCGGCCCTCAGCCGCGCTGCCTCGATGTAGGCGCGGTGGCCGGGTTGCTCCACCCTGGCCCGCGCCGGGTCGTCCGGCCGAGCCCAGCCGTGTTCGTGGTTGAAGGCGTCCCGGAGGGGACCGAAGGTCTTCTCCCAGCCCGGCGACGCGATGTTCAGGCTGCGGCCGGTCTCCAAGTCGCAACGGGCGGCGAGCACATGGACGTGAGCGCCGCCGCCCTTCTCGCGGTGCAGCACGGCCGCCCATGCGTAGCGGTCGGGCTCCAGCCCCGCCCAGGCCGTCTTCTCGAACTCGTCGAGGACGGCTTCGATCTGCTCGTCGGTGGGGCGGTCGTCCGGTGCCCATGCGATCACGCCGGACGTGTATCTGTGCTCGAACTCCAGCGTGTCGGCCAAGGCGGCTACGTCGTTCGGATCCCCGCGCAGCACCTCGACGCCTTCGCGCGGCTTCCCGGCCGCGTCCAGCTCCCCGAGGAGGTACTTGGCCGCGTCCCGCGCCGATCCGGTCCCGCGGGCCAAGAACTTAACCAGCATCCGCGTCCGGGTCTTCGAGACGAGACAGGGCCGCGAGCGCCCTCCTGATGGCGATGAGGTGGCCGATCACCTCGACGGCCTCGACCGCCCCCTTGTGGGTGTTTGCCCATCGCGCGATCTGGTTGAGGTTGTTCCCGATCCGGGAGACCTGACGGTTGCGCTCGCGCTCGACATTGGCTGCCGGGACCGTCCAGGTCCGCGTGCGGGCCATCGCCCAGCGTATCAGCACCGAGAGCGGCACGCCGGCGGCCTTGGCCTTGGTCCGCCAGTCGGCGGACTCGTCCGGCGTGAGGCGGACGGCGACGAGGACCGGACGGCTTCTAGCCATCGGGCCGCGCCGCCACGGGGGGAAGGGGGGCGACGCCCCCGCCCGCGCCATCCACCGGAGCGCGGGTCTGTCGGGGATCGAAGGGGCAACGTCCCTCGCCAGCCCCTCGGTTATACCGGGGGTATGCTGGCTTGTCTCCCATAATCATGCAGATTCCCGCTTGATTTGCATGACCGGGTCACGGGGAAGGCCCGGGCTGTTGAGCGCCCGCAGAGGCGAGCGCAGCGAGCCGGAGCGGGCGCTCAACAGGGACGGTGGTCGGATCGATATGCTGGCAGGCCGTAAGGGGCCGTTGGGAGTTTGGTCGCCACCGTCCTTCCCTCCTGTCCTGAATGGATACACGAGCATCGAGGCTCGCACGACAAGCACAGGAGAAGGGAAGAACTCATGAGCAGCATCCTCCGCACCGTCGGGATCGACATCTCCAAGGACTGGCTCGACGCCTTCGCCGCGCCCGAGGGGAGAGCATCCCGGTTCCCCAACGACAGCGCCGGCTTCCGGAAGCTGATCGCCTGGATCGGCTCCGGGATCGACCGGATCGCGTACGAACCCACCGGAGCCTTCCACCGCGACTTCGAGGACACCCTCCTGAAGGCCGGGCTCCCCCTGTACGCGATCAACCCCTTCCAGGTCCGGTCCTTCGCCCGCTCCATCGGGCGGCGCGCCAAGACCGACGCGGTGGACGCCCGGCTGCTGGCCATCATGGCTTCGGCCATCGAGGACCTGCGTCCGACCGAGGTGAGATCGGAAGGGCAGCGCGACCTTGCCGAACTCCAGCTGATCCGCGACGCGCTGGTCAGGGATCGGACCGCAACCACCAACCGGGGCAGGAACTTGCGCACTCCCGTGGGCAAGCGGGTCACCAAGCAGAGGCTGCGGCAGATCGACCGCCAGCTGAAGCTCATCGATGCCGAGATCCGGCAGCGGATCGGGGAGGAGAAGGAGATGGAGCGCCGGGCCGAGATCCTGACCTCGATCCCGGGCATCTCGGACATCACCGCCGCAGGACTGATCGTTCACTTGCCGGAACTGGGCATGCTCACCCGGTCGGGGGCCGCCAGCCTCGCCGGACTCGCCCCGGTCACCCGGGAGTCCGGAAACTGGAAGGGATACAGCTTCATCCAAGGCGGCAGGCACCGGGTCCGCACGCTGCTCTACATGCCCGCGGTGGTCGCGGTCCAGCACAATCCCGACCTCAAGCGCAAGTACGAGGCGCTCGTGGCACGGGGCAAGCCGTCGAAGGTCGCCCTGACGGCCGTGATGCGGAAGCTCCTCGTCCTCGCCAACGCCCTGGTGCAGCAGGACCGAACGTGGACGGCGCGGCCGCCGCGCGAGTACTCCTGTCCGGCCTTCCCGACGCCCAGCCCGGCGGGGAGCGTTCACGGATGATCGAACCGGGCAGGAACGGGCACCGAAGCGGAAGCGTCGCAAAGGGGCGCTGCGAGGCAGGTTGCTTCGCGAAAAACGGGCGTCCGCTTGCGAGATGGATACTCTCCGGCCTTAGCCGCGCCAAAATCCCCAGTGCGAGTCGCGCTCGGGACCCGGCGACCGCAGGATCCGACGCCCCGCAAGAGCACCTCCGCGCCCGGTCCGGGGAACCCGCTCAGACGGACCTCGCGAAGCGCGGCTGGCGGTGGGACGGAGACCGGCGATGCCGGGCCGTCCATGCACTCCGGAAGCCGGAGCGGCGAACGATCTCGCCAGCGCCCATGTAGCTGGGCACGGGCACCGGTTCCGCCTTGGGATGGATCAACCTGACTACTTGCGACTCCTCCGGTGTTTCGGCTCGTTCGCTCGTGCTGCCCTTCACGCTTCGGTAGCCCGAAGGGCAGAATACTACGGACTCCATCGGCAGATGGTTTCAATCCAGCCGCAACCGAAGGCGGCCGAAGCCGATTCCAGCCCGTGTCGAGAGCTTCCGGGGATGGGACCGTCCGCGCGGTTCGGATTGGGAGCTTCACCACGAATGCCGTGGCAGACGGTGCGGAGGTGTCCCCCGGTAATGTGCGGATCAGCGTGTTGAACTGGTGTTTCGGCGTCTCCATGCTTGGACGCTGGATGGTCGTCGGCCCTGAAGTCAACCGGTCGGAAACACCCTAATTGTGTCAGGACGTGTCAGGTTGTTTCAGAACGTGTCAGAGCCATCGGACGCCGCCGCCAGCGGCTGGTCCGGACGCCCCCGCTGCGACTCTCACTCACCTGTCTTGGTGTTGCTGCATGGCTTGCGCGGGTAGGCCAAACTGGCCAAGACTTAAGGGACCGCCACCCGCCGGAGGAATCGCATGCGAACGCTGAACGCCAAGGACGCGAAGTACGGCTTCGGGCGACTGATCGACCTCGCCCGCGCCGCCCCCGTTACGGTCGCCAAGTACGGGCGGCCGGTCGTCGTGGTGCTCTCGGTGGAGGAGTACGAGCGGCTGAAGGCGCTCGACATGGGAACCAAGCGTCCCGGCACGGCGGCCCGGAGGCGAACCGGGGCGGGAGGCCGCTGAACCGGATGGACAAGCGGAGCCTTACGGAGCGCGACATCTGCACGAAGTTCATCACGCCCGCTCTGCGCGCGGCGGGCTGGGACGAGATCTCGCAGCTTCGTGAGGAAGTGACGTTCACCGCTGGCCGCATCGTCGTGCGCGGCAGGCTGGTGGCGCGCCGCAAGCGCAAGCGCGCCGACTACGTTCTGTACGTGAAGCCGAACATCCCGATTGCGGTGATCGAGGCGAAGGACAACACCCACTCCGTCGGCGACGGCATGCAGCAGGCGCTGGACTACGCCGAGACGCTCCGCATCCCGTTCGCGTTCTCCTCGAACGGCGACGGCTTCCTGTTCCACGACCGTACGGAGGCGAGCACGCCTCCCGAGGTGAACCTGCCGCTCGACGCCTTCCCGTCGCCGGACGATCTGTGGGGGCGCTACCGGACTTGGAAGGGGCTGACGCCCAAGGCCGAGGAGGTCGTCCTCCAGGACTACTTCGAGGACGGCGGCGGCAAGACGCCACGCTACTATCAGGCCAACGCCGTCAACGCGGCCATCGAGGCCATCGCGAAGGGGCAGGACCGCATCCTGCTCGTCATGGCCACGGGGACGGGCAAGACCTACACCGCCTTTCAGATCATCTGGAGGCTGTGGAAGGCGCGGCGGAAGAAGCGCATCCTATTCCTCGCCGACCGCAACGTGCTCGTCGACCAGACGATGGCGAACGACTTCCGCCCGTTCGGCGGCGCGATGACCAAGCTGTCGCGCAGCATCGACACGTCCTACGAGGTCTACCTCGGCCTGTACCAGGCGATCACGGGACCGGAGGAGCACCAGAAGGCGTACAGGAAGCTCTCGCCCGGCTTCTTCGACCTGATCGTGATCGACGAGTGCCACCGGGGCAGTGCTGCCGACGATTCGGCATGGCGCGAGATTCTGGAGTACTTCGCCTCGGCGACTCAAATCGGCCTCACCGCCACGCCGAAGGAGACCAAGTACGTCTCGAACATCGCCTACTTCGGGGAACCCGTGTTCGAGTACTCGCTGAAGCAGGGCATCAGCGACGGGTTCCTCGCGCCCTACAAGGTCGTCAAGGTTCACATCGACCGGGACATCGAGGGCTACCGCCCGGAGAAGGGACAGCGCGACCGTGAGGGGAAGGAGGTGGAAGACCGGCTCTACGGCCGCCGAGATTTCGACCGGAAGCTGGTCATCGATGGACGCACGAAGGCGGTCGCGGAGAAGATCACGGCGTTCCTGAAAGAGAGCGGCGACCGCTTCCAGAAGGCGATCATCTTCTGCGTCGATCAGGAGCACGCCTCGCGGATGCGCCAAGCGCTGGTCAACGAGAACGCGGATCTGGTCCAAGGGAACGCCCGATACGTCATGCGGATCACGGGCGAGGACGAGGCGGGAAAGAACGAACTCGGGAACTTCATAGATCCTGAATCGAAATACCCGGTGCTCGTCACCACGTCGCGCCTGCTGTCGACGGGTGTCGATGTCCAGACTTGCCGGTTGATCGCCCTCGAACGCGAGGTCGGGTCGATGACCGAGTTCAAGCAAATCGTCGGCCGCGGCACCCGCGTTCACGAGGACTCGGAGAAGTACTACTTCACGCTCATCGACTTCCGGGGTGCCACGGGTCATTTCGCGGATCCGGAGTTCGACGGTGAGCCGGAGCAGATCTACGAGCCCGGCCCAGACGATCCCGTTCTCCCGCCCGAGCCGCCACCGAACGGATCGGACGGACCCGAGGAGGAGGAGATCATCGTCGACGACTGGGACGACCCGCCCGATCCCCCGTCGACCGGGCCACTGAAGAAGATCTATGTCGATGGCATCGAGGCCAACGTGGCCGCTGAGCGGGTGCAGTACCTTGACCGGCACGGCAAGCTCATCACGGAGTCGCTCCGCGATTTCACGCGACGAGCACTGCGCAAGCGGTTTGCGAGCTTGGACGACTTCCTGAATCGTTGGAATGGGGAGGAGCGTAAGCAGGCGATCATCGACGAGATGGAGTCCGAGGGACTGCCGCTGGCGAAGATCATCCAAGAGTTGGGCAAGGATCTCGACCCGTTCGATCTCATCTGCCACATTGCGTTCGGTGCCGAGCCCCTGACCCGCCGCGAACGGGCCGACAGGGTCAAGAAACGTGACGTGTTCACCCAGTACGCGGGCAAGGCACGCGCCGTGCTCGACGCGCTCCTCGACAAGTACGCCGACCAGGGCGTCCTCAATCTCGACGACGGCAAGGTGCTCACGATCCCACCGCTCGACGGCCTCGGGACGCCGCTCGAACTCGTTCGCGCATTCGGCGGTAAGCCCGGTTTCGAGCAAGCCGTGCACGACCTTCAATCCGAACTCTACCGGGAGAGCGCCTGAGAGATGGCCGTCAGCACGCTCGTCAAGTCCATTCAGAACATCATGCGCCAAGACGTGGGCGTGGATGGCGACGCCCAGCGCATCAGCCAGTTGTGCTGGATGTTCTTCCTCAAGATCATCGACGATCAAGATCAGGAACTCGAAACCTTCAGGGACGGCTACCGCTCGCCGGTCCCCACCCCTCTGCGGTGGCGGAACTGGGCCGCCGATCCGGAAGGCATCACGGGCGACGATCTGCTCGATTTCGTCAACGGCGAGCTGTTCCCCCAGTTGAAGGCACTCCCGGTGCGGGCCGCACCCCGTGCCAGCGTCGTGCGCGACGTGTTCGAGGACGCGTACAACTACATGAAGTCCGGCCAGTTGCTGCGGCAGGTGGTCAACAAGATCAACGGAATCGACTTCAACAACCTGGCCGACCGTCGGCACTTCGGCGACATCTACGAGCAGGTGCTCAACGACCTCCAATCGGCCGGCAACGCGGGCGAGTACTACACGCCGCGCGCCGTGACCTCGTTCATGGCCCGGATGATCGACCCCAAGCCGGGCGAGACCCTTCTCGATCCGGCGTGCGGCACCGGAGGATTCCTGACCTGCGCCATCCGCCACATGAGCGACCATCATGTGAAGCGCCCGGAGGACCGGGCGCGTATGCAGGCCTCCCTGCGCGCGGTCGAGAAGAAGCCGCTTCCCCACATGCTCGCGGTCACCAACATGCTGCTGCACGGCATCGAGGACCCGTCGTTCCTGAGGCACGACAACACGCTGGCACGGCCCTACATCTCGTGGGGCCGCGACGAGCGCGTGGACATCGTGCTGACCAATCCGCCCTTCGGCGGCAAGGAGGAGGACGGGATCGAGTCGAACTTTCCGCCGCACTTCCGGACGCGTGAGACGGCGGACCTGTTCCTGGCCCTCATCATCCGGCTGCTCAAGCCCGGAGGCCGCGCCGCCGTGGTCCTTCCCGACGGCTCCCTGTTCGGCGAGGGAGTCAAGACCCGGCTCAAGCAGCACCTGATGGAGGAGTGCAACCTCCACACCATCGTGCGCCTGCCGAACTCCGTGTTCCGCCCCTACGCCTCGATCGGGACGAACCTGCTGTTCTTCGAGAAGGGGGAATCGACAAGGGAAGTCTGGTTCTGGGAGCACCTCGTGCCGGAGGGCCAGAAGGCGTATTCCATGACCCGGCCGATACGGGTGGAGCATCTCGACGACTGCATCGAATGGTGGGGCGGAGCGGAGCGCGGAGGACGCGAGGAGGGTGGCCGCGCTTGGAAGGTTAGCGCCGAGGAGATCAAGGCGCGCGGCTACAACCTCGACATCAGGAATCCTCATGCGGAGGAAGAGGATCTCGGCGATCCAGAGGCGCTTCTGGAGAGACTGAACAGCGCCGAAGCCGAGGTGGTGTCGGTCCGACAACAGTTGAAGGAGATCCTCGCCGAGGCGCTACTGCGATGAACGCCCAACGCCTCCTCGCCCTCTACGACCGCGTGGCGGACGCGCCAGACGCCATCGACCGCCTGCGCCGGTTCGTGCTGGATCTCGCGGTACGGGGGACGCTAGTGGAACAGAATCCGGCGGATGAACCGGCTTCGGAACTGCTGAAACGGATCGCAGCCGAAAAGGCCCGATTGGTGAAGGCGGGTAAGCTCAGAAGGCGCAAACTTCCTTCTCGTCTCGATGACCCGCCCTTCTCCCTTCCCGAGAATTGGCATTGGACTCGAATCCGGGAGGTCGTGAGCGATCGGGGTCAGAAACTTCCCGACCGATCGTTTACCTACATCGACGTATCGGCCATCGACAAGAAGGCAGGTCTGGTCGCCGATCCGAGGGTGTTGGAGCCCGGCAACGCGCCCAGTCGAGCTCGCAAGATCGCACGATCCGGTGATGTCGTTTACTCCTGCGTTCGCCCGTATCTCTTGAACGTTGCCATCATCGAAGACGACTTCGAGCCTCCCCCCATTGCCAGTACAGCATTCGAGGTTTTGAACGGGCACGGGCTCGTGCTCTCTCGGTACACTTGGATCGTTCTTCGCAGTCCGTTCATGATTGCGTGTGTTGAGCGAAGCCAGCGCGGGCAAGCCTACCCTGCGATCAATAGCACTGACTTCGCGGCTCTTCCGTTCCCGCTCCCACCGCTCGCTGAGCAGCGCCGGATCGTCACCAAGGTCGATGAACTCATGGCCCTCTGCGACCGTTTGGAGGAGACCTGCGCCGCGCGCGAGGACGCCCGAGACAGGCTTACCAAAGCCAGCCTGGCCCGCCTGACCGCTCCCGACACGGACGCAGCGGCGTTTCCGGGGCACGCGCGGTTTGCCATCCATGCCCTTCCCGCGCTGACCGCCCGGAACGATCAGGTCAAGCACCTGCGCCAGACGATCCTCAGCCTCGCCGTGCGGGGTAAGCTGGTCAAGCAGGATCCGGCGGACGAACCGGCGTCGGCGTTGCTAGAGCTAGTCCGAAGCCAAAGACCCCAAGCCGCTAGGGGGAAAAGGCGGTTGGTTCATGCGCTCAACACTGGGGCAGTCGATGCAGAACTCTTCGCCTTACCGAACGGTTGGGAATGGACGCCGCTTGCTGGGGTGTCCGGCGTCACCATGGGCCAGAGCCCGCCGGGTGAGACCTATAATCGGTCCGGTGACGGGGTTCCGCTCATCAACGGTCCGGTGGAGTTCACGACCGGGCCATTTGGGCGAACGATCATAAACCAGTTCACAACCTCGCCGAAGAAGTTCTGCGAAGAGGGGGATCTTCTCCTATGCGTACGCGGATCGACCACCGGACGAACGAACGTCGCTGGATTCCGAGCCTGTATTGGCAGGGGTGTCGCCGCCATCAGTTCTTCCTTCGATGATGAGTTCATCCGCATCTTTCTCTGGAAAGCACGCGAAGACATTCTCGCAATGGGGAGAGGTATGGCGTTTCCGAGCGTCAGCAAGAAGCAACTGGAGAGCCTGCCCGTCCCCCTTCCACCGCTTGCCGAGCAGCACCGCATCGTCGCCAAAGTAGGTGAACTCATGGTGCTCTGCGACCGGCTGGAAGACGGGCTTGGTTCGGTGGCTGGCACCCGCAGTCACCTTCTCGAATCCCTCCTGCAAGGCACGCTGACACGTGCCGCGTACGAAGCTGCTACCGCTGGGGCGGCTTGGGCATGATCCGCGTCCCCGTGCCGCCCGAGATGCTTCGCTGGGCCTGCGAACGTGCGGGCCATGACGTGGCCGAGATCGCTGAGCGCGTCCCGCAGCTGCGGGCTTGGGTCCGAAGCGAGCGGCAGCCGACGCTGAAACAACTGGAGAGGCTGGCCAAGGTCACCCACACGCCGCTCGGCTACCTGTTCCTCCCTGAGCCGCCCGACGAGCGCCTCCCTGTGCCTGACTACCGCACCGTGTCGGGCACAGCCGCAGCCAAGCCGAGTCCCGACCTGCTGGATTCGCTCTACACGATGCAGCGCCGCCAAGCATGGCTGCGGGACTCACTGATCGAGCACGAGGCGGAACCACTGGCCTTCGTGGGAAGCGCCCGCCTCGCCGACGACCCGGACGGGGCGGGTCGCGAGATGCGGCGTACCCTCGACTTGGACGAAGGGTGGGCGGCCCGAGTTCGCACGTGGCAGGACGCCGTGGGCGAATTGCGCCGTGCGATAGAGCACCTTGGTGTGATGGCAGTGATCAACGGCGTGGTGGGGAACAACACCCATCGCCGACTGAGGGTGGAGGAGTTCCGCGGCTTCGCCCTGACGGACCCCTTCGCGCCGCTGATCTTCGTGAACGGCGCCGATGCCAAGTCGGCACAGATGTTCACCCTCGCCCACGAGTTGGCCCACGTCTGGCTTGGAACGGAAGGGGTGTCCGGCTTCGATACGCTGCTTCCCGGCGGTACGGAGGTGGAAGACTGGTGCAACCGGGCGGCGGCTGAAATGCTGGTGCCCGCCGAAGAAGTCAGAGCACGTTGGGTGGCAGTCAGACGGTTGCCGGATCCCTTCGATTCGCTGGCTCGGGCATTCAAGGTGAGCCCGGTGGTCGCCGCCCGCCGCGCTCTGGACCTGACACTCATCGAACGCAGCACCTTCTTCGACTTCTACGAGGGCTATCTGAAGCGCGAGCGCAGGAGTGGCACCAAGGCGACCGGAGGCGACTTTTTCAACAACCAGAACACGCGCGTCGGCGAACTTTTCGCCACCCAAGTCCTACATGCGGCCATGGAGGGCCGGATCGGTTTCAAGGAAGCTTACGACCTGACCGGGCTGCGTGGCGGAACATTCCAGAAGTACGCTAGACGGCTCGGGATGAACCTCCCATGAACGCAGGTCGGCCCTACCTCGTGGACTCGGATGTCTTCATCACGGCAAAAAACCTGTACTACCCGTTCGACATCTGCCCCGGCTTCTGGAAGAGCCTGCTTCATCACCACCGGGCGGGCCAGATCTACAGCATAGACCGGGTACGCGGCGAACTCCTCGCGGCCAGCAGGACGGAAGACCTCGTGCGTTGGGTGAGGAACGAAGTTCCAGACGACTTCTTCCTCCCCGTGGACACCGCCGACGTGTCAGACGCGTACACGGACATCATGATGTGGGTCCAGCGCCAATCGAGGTTCTTCGACCACGCGAAGGCGAAGTTTGCGACCGGCGCGGACGGCTGGCTGGTGGCCTACGCGCAGGTCTACGGCGCGACCGTCGTGACCAACGAGCAGAGCGCGCCACAGTCCAAGAAGGAGGTCAAGCTGCCCGATCTTTGCGATCAGTTCGGAGTCCGGCGCGAGAACACCTTTGCCATGCTTCGCGCGCTGAACGTCCAATTCGAATGGCTTGAGGGTACGTAAATGGAGAATCGGGAGGTGCAGGATTGACAGTTGATCAGTACATCGCGTTAGGTGCGAGTATCGGTGCCTGCTTGTCGGCGGTTTTCGCCGCATGGACGATCCTCGTTCTTGTCCGCCAGCAGCGTGCAGCGTATCGACCGGCTTTTGCGTTGTCTCGGGCCATGATCAGAAGCATGAGCTCTGGCGACCTACCGGTGCCACGGATGTGGACCGACGAATCATCAGACAGCGTGGTAGCCTTGACGGCCCACCGTGAATCAGGTCGAACCGCGAAAGGCGAGGACCATGCTGGCCGTCTCTTGTTCATGAATGTGCGCAACATCGGATTGGGAAGCGCCAACAACATTCATGTACGATGGACGTTTCCGATGAAAGGGGCAGTCCAAAAGGTGAATGAGATCGCACAAGATGCCAGCGCACTCTCGTTTGCGCACGGAAGGGTACATGTCTCTTTGTCAGATGAATCCGTGTTGCATGTGGGATGGCGGCATCACCAGCAAGAGTTCATCGACTATATCACTACAAGCCCGAGCAAAGGAAAACCATTCGCGCTTGCAGTACCGTACGCATACGCGGTTGTTGCGTCGGCGATGATTTTCTATTACGAACAGTCGTCAAAGGCGCAATACTTGACGATACCCATACTCAGGCTGGATCTGACGTACAGAGATATTGGCCAACATAGACACAGAGCTTCGTTTGACATTCATTTCAATCCCGCCTGTACTGATCCTTCTAGCGGTGAACTCATATATGGGTTTCTTGAACACAAGCGGCGTAAGAGAAGTCGTTTGTTCGATTGGGCACATCGTTTTATCCACGGTCATGTCATTCTACCGAGTTCCTACTCTGCCAGGATTAGCGATACGTCCGCCCGCTCGTTCCAGTCTACGGAAGCTTGACTGCTGCCTGTCCAGACTGCGACATGGGTTGCCCCCCTCGCAGCGTGGGTTTTTCAGGCAAGTCGTCGTCCTTGATTTGATGGCCCAGATGTAGTTCGCGGTCCCGTTCAAGTCGGGTGCGGTCATGTGGATCGTGAGTTCGTCCTCCGATTGGCTTGGCCCGGATCTCACGGGATCGTGCGTCATGACGTGCCGGACCATGAGGGACGTCCGACGAACCTTCTAGGTTAGGTAAGGTAGCGTCGCTGGCCGCTCTGCCCGCCTGCGCCATCGTTTTCAAGACCGTAGGTGGAGGGTGTCGCGAAGGGGAAGGCGATTCCCGCGATTTGAGGGGACTTCGCCGCTGTTTCTGAACGACGGGAGTAGATGCGGTCAAAGGGCAGAAAGCGCAGATCGTACGGCCCTGTAAGTAGTTAGACGATTCCCTGCCGTGATTCACGCCCGATACAGTCCGCTTCTCCAGCGTGAGCGGCTCGGGCTTGGCCTCCGCCTTGCCGTTCGGCGCGTCGATGAACCCGGCGGCGAACTGATCCGCCTGCCTCTTCGCGCGCCTCCAGTCGCGGTGTTTCAGCGACCGGCTCAGCCGTCGACCGTTTTCGCGCCACTCTATCTGGAACAGGCCGGTCTTGGGATCGGGAAAGATCCTTACCCGGTTCCGGCCCCACTCGCCGGCGCCGTAGCTCCGGCGGCTTCGTCTCGTGCGTGCCATCGTTCGATTCCTCTCGATTGATGGACTGCACGATCTGCGCGTACGGAAGTTCGGGAAAGGGGGGCGTTTTAGCCAGACTGGATTGGAAGTGGACGCGTGGCGGGCTTTGACTGCGGGTCGCCGGATAACCGGATTACATGTGGATGACAGGATAACAGGGGAACACGGCATGCGGTCGTAAATTGTTGTATCATATGACATCGTAGGCGGGATTACGCCGCAGAGACGGAATACGAGGCTTCTGTCCGCGTCGAATTCGGGCGATGACGGTCTTCCACTCGGGACCGGGAGGATCGCTTCGGATGGGTAAGTCGTTGACGGCTATCTTGTTGATCCTCCATCTTGTTGATCCTCCATCTTGGAGTCGAGAACGATATGGCGGACCTTAGCCAGAAAGTAACATGGCAACGACAAGCTCCCGCAGGAAACTGATCAGGGACTACCTCTGGCCCGACGCCAGTCAGGTGACGTATTCCCACCGGGATCTGCCCGGCTTCTTCCCGTCGCCCCGGACCTTGCCGATGATCGCTCGATTGGCGAAGACGCTGTCCGACGGAATCGATCCATCGCAGGTCTACCTTGAATTGTGGGCCCGATGCTTCGATCCGCCCGGTTTCGTCGAGATCGTCGATGAAGAGGAGTGCGCAAATGCCGTGGGGTTTATGGGAGGAGGGGGACGCTCGATTCGGAGTTGGCGGGAGCGGGTGCGCACCCTGGTCGATCTTGGCTTCATACGGGTGGGAGAGAAAGGGAGTCGTGAGTACGCGTACGTGTTGATCCTCCATCCCCACAGGGTGGTCCGGACTCTTCACGAGGCAGGACGCGTACCCTCGTCCTGGTGGAGTCTCTTCCATGCCCGGCTAACGGACATCGGGGCACCCCTACCCGATCCGATGCCCGTAACACCTTCGAGTTCGCCGCCATGAAGATCATATCCCCTAGAATCCGGCATTCCCAGGGCGGCCGGGCCGACTGGTCAGTCGGTCCCCGCTACGCTTCGGGGAAGCGGGACAGGGATGGACACTTCCCCGCCGATACGCCACTCGGAAGGGGGAACCGGGGGCCCAGCGTCCCGCGAATCCAGCTGCGTTAGCCGGTGGGCCCACCGGAGCGCAGGCGCGGGGCGCTGGACCCCACTCCGTGCGGTTCCCCGGCATTCGGGGACTTCCGCACGCACTGTAACTGATTGAGAATCGCGAGACGAATAGCAAGCCCTTGGATGAAGAGCCGCAGCCGCCGAGCTGGGTAGGGGAAACCGCCTATTCCGATTGACTAGCCGGAATCGTCTGCGGCTGCTCAGGCCCGATCTGCGGTTGAAACTTCGCGCCGACCAGACGCGTCGTCCAAATGGGCGGTGACCGCGCGCCGGGTGTTGCTGCGTCCGGTCTAGCTACACCGAGCACCAGTTGGACGGTGGTGGCGGGGGCGCCGCTGGCGCAGGCCGGTTCGCCTTTCGGACGGCTCTGGAACCCGTTGGACATCGCCGTTTCGGCGGTTGTTGACACCGCCCGAGACGTTCCCCTGACTGTACGGTCACGGCGATTCCGACGACCCGTGGTTCCGCCTGTCGGCTCCCGCACCGAAGGGCGGGATCATTGGGTCCCGGGGCAGCCGCCGTTCCGCCTCGGGGGGTGAGCGGCCGGTCGGCCGCTCCTGGGCCCGGAGTCTTTGCGGGTCACCGGGGAGCCAGATGTGTTTTCGCTTCACGAAAACCTCTGGCCGGGGGTTAGATGCTACCGAATTCGCATCTCTTTGTGAATGCTGAACTTAGGAGGTTCGCCGGGCGGGTTCCCGCCGTTTGGTTCCCGCCGAATCGACTTGGGACCGGGACCGGTCCCTCGGGCGGTCATCCAAGGCCTTCCTGAGTTGTACCGTGTCGGCCCGCTGATAGCAGCGCAGCACGGTCTTGATGTCCCGCCAGCCGCCGAGTTCGCAGAGCACCTTGAGCGGCAGGTCCATCAGGTCGCTGGCGAACTTGCGTCTGAGCGAGTGCCAGCCCCGCTTCGCCTTGGGCTCCAGTCCCGCGAGCGTCTCGGCTCTGTTCCACCAGTCGCCGACCGGCGACTCGCCCGTGCACGTCCAAGGACGATGGGCCGCGGGCAACACCGGATCTTCCCCGGTTCCGGGAAAGCTGCGTTGCGCCTCTTCCAGCGCGGCGATGGCCTCGGCGGTCAGGGGCGTGCGGTGTTCGTATCCGGTCTTCTCGTGTTCGGCGCGCCACAGGATCGTCCGGTCCTCGAAGTCGATGTCGGCCCACCGCAACTGGCGGATGGCACCGATCCGGTGACCGGTCTCGTGCGCGAGCACGAGGGCGACGTGGAACTTCCAGCCGACCTGCCGGGACACCTTCAGGAGCGCGTCGTATTCCTCGTCGGAAAGCACGACCCGGGCGGGGTTCTTTTCCTTGGGCGGCCTGAGCCCCTTCAGCGGGTTCGAGCCGAGCAGCAACCGGCCCCGCTCGTCCCTCGACTTGGCAGCCCAGTTGAGGACCGCGTTCAGGAACTTCAGGTCCTGCGTGATCGTTCGATTCGACACCGGCTGGCCGCTCCCTCCGACGCTTCCCGCCCGGCGTGCCCGGATGAACCGGTCCCAATCCCGCTGGGACAGGGTCCCGGGTCTTCGGTTCGGCCCGAGGAAGTCGAGGAAGGTCCGCATCGCGGCCCGGTCGTGCTGCTGCGACTTCCGGGCCTTCGTCGGCGTCACCTCCTCACTGTAGATTTCAAAAAGCGCTCCCAGGGTGAGCGGCTCAGGCTGGGCTTCGGCCTTGCCGTTCGGCGCGTCGATGAACCCGGCGGCGACCTGATCCGCCTGCCTCTTCGCGCGCCTCCAGTCCCGGTGCTTGAGGGACCGGGTGAGCCTGCGCCCGTCCTCCCGCCACTCGATCTGGAAGATGCCGGTCTTCAGGTCGGGAAACACCCTCACCCGGTTCCGGCCCCATTCGCCGGCGCCGTAGGAGCGCCGACTTCGTTTCGTGCGTGCCATCATTCGATTCCTCGCGTGATGGACCGCACGATCTGCGCAAACGGAAGTTCGCTGCGGAAGGCCGTCCGCGCCAGATTTCCCGTTCGTCACCGGCTCGGACCGAAATCGCGGTCGCGGTCGCGCCCGCGTCGGCGCGTCACCATCGCCGTCACCATCCTCACAAGGTCGCGGCGAGCGTGCCGTACGACTCGGCCAAGCGTGTCACTTGCTCGTCCAGCCGTTCGATCCGCGTCCGCAAGGCTTCGTTCTCCCCGCTCTGCCGCTCGGCGTGCTGCCTCAAGGCTTCGACGTATTCTCGCAAGACTTCGGCGTACTCGTGCAAGGCTTCGATCTGCCCGGAGTGCCGCCGCTGTTCCCGCTCGTACTGCACGGACAACCTCTTCAAGGCCTCCGTCAACTGCCGTTCCAACTCGCTCATAAAGCTCCTTTATCTGTTCGACAGCTTCACGGCTGGACGGTCCCGCACCTCCCAGCCCGGGTCCGCCCGTGTCCCGAATGGCAGCACCACGTACCGTTCCCCCTTGATCTCCCGGAGCGCGATCCCCCAGGTGTCCGCCTCCAGTTCCGCCAGCGTCCCGTGCGCCTCCTCGATTCGTACGTTCGCCGTCGCCAGCGTCTCGATCCGGTCGTGGATGCTCCACCCCAACCAGCGCATCGTCGCCCAGCTTCCGCCGAAGAAACCGAGCCAAAGACTCAGGCCGACGATCAGTGGCCGGAGCCACGCCTTGACGAGCAACTCGCGCATCCTCCCGGTCGCCTCCTCCGTATCGCGTTCGATGGTAGCGAGCGCGTGCCTCGCAACGCGCCGCGAGTTCTCTGCGAGCCGCTTCAGCTCGCTCGCGGTCAACTCCTCGATCTCCCTGCGTTCGCTCTCCAGCCGCCTCCGCAGCCGGTCGCTCAAATCGTTCGCGGTCGAAGTTCTCTCCATACAGTTCTCCCTTGAGACGCCAGCGGTCCCCGGTCTCGGGGTCCAGCGCGGTGAGTGGAGTCGGGGGGTGGCGCGGTGCCGGGTAGGGTCCGGTGCTTCTTGTCCGCGCTTTCGCTTGGTGCTCAGTCCGGCTCCCATGCGGTCCGTTTCCACTCCCCCGCTCGTCGAACCGGACGTGCGGATTTCCCGCATCCGGCTCTCAGCCGGGATCATGCGTTCGCCCACGGAAGGTCTCCGGTCGTTGGCCCAAGACACGTCAGGCCGCAGTGGTCCCGCAGCCATTCGTCGGGGAAGCGCACGTAGCTTCTCGACCGTCCCTTGTGTTTCCGCCGGAACCACTGTCGCAGCCGCCGGGTCGCGTGCCTGTCCACAGCCTTGTAGGCCGGGCTGACCTGCCCGAGGTCGAAGTAGTTCGCCCATCCGGACATCAGCCGGTTGAGACGCTCTACGACTTCCTCGGCGGACCGTCCCACGTACACCCGGTCCGTTTGCTCGCTGATCCTGCGGCAGATGCTTTGAACGCTCGCCTTGCTGGGCCGGGTCCCGATGTACCGGCTTCCGTCCATTGGGCGATAGTTCCAGCCGATGCGGTACCCGAGGAACTCGATGGGCTCCTCGGGGCATCGGAGGCATCGGGTCTTCCGCGCGTTGACCGGCAGCTTCAGCCTGTCCATGAGCCGGTTGACCGCCGCCAGCATCTCCGCCGCCGGGGCCTTGCCGAGCACACAGAAGTCGTCCGCATAGTTCACGATCTCCGCGCCGAATCGCCGGGCGTAGCCCAGCACCTTCCAGCCAAGGATGAACCGCCGCATGTAGATGTTGCTCAGCAGCGGCGAGATCGGAGCCCCTTGCGGGGTTCCCTTCCGTTCTCTTCGCGCCCGGTTCGTGCGGCGAGTGCCTCCCTCCCCGTCCTGCTCCACCACCGGCATTTCCAGCCACGCCTTGACGAGTCCAAGCATCCGCCCGTCGCTCACGCGCCGCGCGATGCTCTTCATCAACTCGGCGTGCGGTATCTCACCGAAGTAGTTGGAGAGGTCCGCATCGACCACTTCGTTGCGGCCATGGTTCACCAAGCGGTGTATCCGCTCGACCGCGTCCTTGGCGCTCCGTCCCGGCCGGTATCCGTACTGTTCCGGCTCCAGGTCCGCCTCGAAGATCGGCCCAAGCACCAACATGGCCGACGTCTGCGCAACCCGGTCCCTCAGGCATGGGATGCCCAACGGACGGAACTTCCCCGGTTGTTTCTTCGGGATCAGCACCTGTCTCACCGCACTCGGCTTGTAGGCGCCCTCCCTCAGTTCCCGCGACAGTTCCCCGATCCAGCGCTCCACTCCGTACGCTTCGACATCCGCGACCGTCACACCATCGACTCCAGCCGCTCCGCCGTTGCGCCGGACCATCTCCCATGCCGTCAGCAGGAAGTCCTCCCGCCATACCTTGTCGGCAAGGGCGTGGAAGCGCCGTCCAGGTTCTTCCTTCGCTTTCGCATGTAGCACGGTCTGGAGTTTCCGAACGCTCGCCGACCCTGTTAGGCTCCCGCCAGTGGTCATGTCCCTGCCTCCGTTCCGTACCGCTCCCGACTCAGGGTCCCTTCCCTCGGCGGGCATTACCCCGCGTCTCCGGTACTGCGGACCCATCCGCCACCCTGCCGGCCCGGCCTGCCCCTCGCGGGGTTCCGGTTGCCGCGTGCTCGGCACCGGCAGGGCTTCCCGTGTTGCTGCGCTTTCCATCTTCCATGCATGCCAGCGCCATTACCCCGGCGGAAACCGGCCAGTGCGCTTGTCGCTCTCTTCCCGGCCAGCCGTCGGCCTTCCCCTGACTACCGAAGGGTCGGCTTCCGCATTAGGCGTTTCGGGGCCTGCTCGGCGTTCACTCGCGTTCCGGCCTGCATGGTCGCTGAGCCGCCCATGGCGGCCCTTCTCTCCAGAGTGCTTCAGCCCATGTCGTTGCCTCCATGAACCGCCCTGGCCGCTACCAGCCGGAGCGACAGTTGCCGGGTGGGATTCGCACCCACTAGGAAAACGCGCCTTTCCACGGCGCACGGTATTCCTTGCCTTGGCGCGGCACTTCGAGGCCCGCCTCCCGGAGCGCGGCGACGACATCGTGGCGATTGCTCACCATGCCGTGCTCGACGCGCTGGAGGAGGTAGTCCCGGATCAGGTCGCGCGGCGAGGTTTCGAGCCGGAGCCCGGCCCTCAGCCGCGCTGCCTCGATGTAGGCGCGGTGGCCGGGTTGCTCCACCCTGGCCCGCGCCGGGTCGTCCGGCCGAGCCCAGCCGTGTTCGTGGTTGAAGGCGTCCCGGAGGGGACCGAAGGTCTTCTCCCAGCCCGGCGACGCGATGTTCAGGCTGCGGCCGGTCTCCAAGTCGCAACGGGCGGCGAGCACATGGACGTGAGCGCCGCCGCCCTTCTCGCGGTGCAGCACGGCCGCCCATGCGTAGCGGTCGGGCTCCAGCCCCGCCCAGGCCGTCTTCTCGAACTCGTCGAGGACGGCTTCGATCTGCTCGTCGGTGGGGCGGTCGTCCGGTGCCCATGCGATCACGCCGGACGTGTATCTGTGCTCGAACTCCAGCGTGTCGGCCAAGGCGGCTACGTCGTTCGGATCCCCGCGCAGCACCTCGACGCCTTCGCGCGGCTTCCCGGCCGCGTCCAGCTCCCCGAGGAGGTACTTGGCCGCGTCCCGCGCCGATCCGGTCCCGCGGGCCAAGAACTTAACCAGCATCCGCGTCCGGGTCTTCGAGACGAGACAGGGCCGCGAGCGCCCTCCTGATGGCGATGAGGTGGCCGATCACCTCGACGGCCTCGACCGCCCCCTTGTGGGTGTTTGCCCATCGCGCGATCTGGTTGAGGTTGTTCCCGATCCGGGAGACCTGACGGTTGCGCTCGCGCTCGACATTGGCTGCCGGGACCGTCCAGGTCCGCGTGCGGGCCATCGCCCAGCGTATCAGCACCGAGAGCGGCACGCCGGCGGCCTTGGCCTTGGTCCGCCAGTCGGCGGACTCGTCCGGCGTGAGGCGGACGGCGACGAGGACCGGACGGCTTCTAGCCATCGGGCCGCGCCGCCACGGGGGGAAGGGGGGCGACGCCCCCGCCCGCGCCATCCACCGGAGCGCGGGTCTGTCGGGGATCGAAGGGGCAACGTCCCTCGCCAGCCCCTCGGTTATACCGGGGGTATGCTGGCTTGTCTCCCATAATCATGCAGATTCCCGCTTGATTTGCATGACCGGGTCACGGGGAAGGCCCGGGCTGTTGAGCGCCCGCAGAGGCGAGCGCAGCGAGCCGGAGCGGGCGCTCAACAGGGACGGTGGTCGGATCGATATGCTGGCAGGCCGTAAGGGGCCGTTGGGAGTTTGGTCGCCACCGTCCTTCCCTCCTGTCCTGAATGGATACACGAGCATCGAGGCTCGCACGACAAGCACAGGAGAAGGGAAGAACTCATGAGCAGCATCCTCCGCACCGTCGGGATCGACATCTCCAAGGACTGGCTCGACGCCTTCGCCGCGCCCGAGGGGAGAGCATCCCGGTTCCCCAACGACAGCGCCGGCTTCCGGAAGCTGATCGCCTGGATCGGCTCCGGGATCGACCGGATCGCGTACGAACCCACCGGAGCCTTCCACCGCGACTTCGAGGACACCCTCCTGAAGGCCGGGCTCCCCCTGTACGCGATCAACCCCTTCCAGGTCCGGTCCTTCGCCCGCTCCATCGGGCGGCGCGCCAAGACCGACGCGGTGGACGCCCGGCTGCTGGCCATCATGGCTTCGGCCATCGAGGACCTGCGTCCGACCGAGGTGAGATCGGAAGGGCAGCGCGACCTTGCCGAACTCCAGCTGATCCGCGACGCGCTGGTCAGGGATCGGACCGCAACCACCAACCGGGGCAGGAACTTGCGCACTCCCGTGGGCAAGCGGGTCACCAAGCAGAGGCTGCGGCAGATCGACCGCCAGCTGAAGCTCATCGATGCCGAGATCCGGCAGCGGATCGGGGAGGAGAAGGAGATGGAGCGCCGGGCCGAGATCCTGACCTCGATCCCGGGCATCTCGGACATCACCGCCGCAGGACTGATCGTTCACTTGCCGGAACTGGGCATGCTCACCCGGTCGGGGGCCGCCAGCCTCGCCGGACTCGCCCCGGTCACCCGGGAGTCCGGAAACTGGAAGGGATACAGCTTCATCCAAGGCGGCAGGCACCGGGTCCGCACGCTGCTCTACATGCCCGCGGTGGTCGCGGTCCAGCACAATCCCGACCTCAAGCGCAAGTACGAGGCGCTCGTGGCACGGGGCAAGCCGTCGAAGGTCGCCCTGACGGCCGTGATGCGGAAGCTCCTCGTCCTCGCCAACGCCCTGGTGCAGCAGGACCGAACGTGGACGGCGCGGCCGCCGCGCGAGTACTCCTGTCCGGCCTTCCCGACGCCCAGCCCGGCGGGGAGCGTTCACGGATGATCGAACCGGGCAGGAACGGGCACCGAAGCGGAAGCGTCGCAAAGGGGCGCTGCGAGGCAGGTTGCTTCGCGAAAAACGGGCGTCCGCTTGCGAGATGGATACTCCCCGACCTTAGTCGCGTCCAACACTCGCTTGGGCGCCGCGTTCGGAACCCGGGGACCGCCGCCGCCGATGCGGTGGCGGAGCACCTCCGCACGCGCTTCGGCGAACCCGTTCAAGCAGCCTTCGCGCAAGCGCGGCTTGCGGTGAGACGGAGGCCAGTGCGGCGAACGATCCCGCAAGCGCCGATGTCGATGGACACGGGCACCGGTTCCGCCTTGGGGTGGATCAACCTGACTACGTGCGACTCCTCCGGTGCTTCGCCTCGTTTGTTCGTGCCGCCCTTCACGCTTCAGTGACCCGAAGGGCGGCATCCTACGAATTCGATCCGCCATGGGTTTCAATCCAGCCGTAGGGGACGAAATGCCGCCGAAGCCCATCCGCAACCAGCCCAGGGTGCCTCCAGGGCGGGACCAGCCCCGAGGTCCAGATCGGAACCCACATCACGAATGCCTTCGGGGACGGAGCGGTCGTGTCCCCGAAGAACAGGTTCACCGGCGTGTCGAACAGCTGTTTCGGCGTCTCCATGCCTGGAACGCTGAAGAACCGTCCGCCAGCAAGTCAACCTGCCAGGAATCCCCAATTTTCCGATAACGTTCGAGGATGTTCGATAGCGTAAAGCGGGCGGAGGAGGTCGTCGCCAACGGGGCGGAAAAACACCCCCGCAACGTCTTCGGCAGGCTTTTGCTCTCGCCGCCTGTCCGCTCTCTGCCGACGAAAACGGCGTTCCAGCCGGCCTACGAAGAGACGGGCTGACGAACCGCCGGAAATCCGGGTCGTCGGCGAACGGCTTGAAGAGTTGGGTGTTCGTCCTTCGCCACCGAGGCCGGGATGTCCTCGGTGGCCGCCCGGATGACCCGGTCCGCGGTCTCGCCCTTGCCACCGCCCTCGCCCGTCTTGACCGAATCGATCTCCGCGTCCTCGTCTTCGAGGATGATCTTCCGCATCCGGTGCATCGAGGTCCGCCGCCACGCACCGGTCGAGGATGGATCGAGCCGTCCGCAATACCGCGCCGTCCAGGTACAGCTTCAGGAAGGCCCTGACCTGATCGGGCGACTAGACCTGCGTCCCACGGGGCGGACGGGAGACTCCCCTCACGAGATCGCGGGTTTTCCCCCTCACGAACTAGGGGGTTTTCCCCCTATGAGCACTGACATGCGTCACTGATATTGAAGTTGCCAAGCTGAGAAAGGCGGGGCCAACCAGAGAATAGGGGGGCAGAAGAAATGATTGACTCGCCGTCGACCCGTGGTCCGCGCCAGTTTCGTTTCGTGGGCGCGCTGGCCGTCTTGCTCGGGACAGGATGCGGGCATGCGCCGCCCGACTCCCCCGAGTCATGCGACCCCAGCCCCGTCCCGGCAGCCATCAGAAACTTTGCCGACGCGTTCTCGGAGCACGGCTCAGTTCGACTATTGTCGAGCGGAGCTAATCCCGTAATGGGCGTGAGGACCCTTGACGTTTCTCACCCCGAGGGCCTCCTGCTCTTGGTGGACTCACACAGCAACGATCTCAAGGTTGCGGACGGCGACGGCCAGGTGCGCCGAACGATCGGTCGTTACGGTCGAGGACCGGGCGAATTCACAAGCCTTTATGACGCCGTCTTCTTGCCAGATGGTCGAGTCTTGGCGCTGGACGCGGGCAATTCTCGAGCCTCGGTGTTCGAGGCCACAGGCGAGTTCGTTTCCGACTTCGTCATTCGTGGCCAAGATCCGCGATCAGTCGTGGCAACAGGGCCATCCACCGTCGCGGTAGGCGGCCTGCTGGCTGCACGCCGGGGCCGCCAAAATGCCGCTTCGACCTATACGCTGGACGGATCTCGCGAGAGCGCCTTCCTACCAGCCGATTCGCTAGTTCTCCGTACCAATCTCGTGGTGGACCAAGTTTGGTTGGCCACGCTGCCGGACGACTTGCTGGCCATCAGCCTGGGTCTCACGCCCGAACTACATCTGTTCTCGGCTTCCGGTGTCCACGTCTGCACGCAGGCCGGCGAACTACCCGGTTGGTCGCAGCTACTACCACCTGACGAGCCGGTGACCACGCTGCCAGCCGCCCGAGCTTGGATCGAGTCGGCAACACTTGGAAGCGTCATGGCATTCGCGGGAGGACGGCTGTACCGCCAGTACGGCACCTCCGGGGGCGGAACTCAGTTGCTCGCGGAGTATGATGTCGGTCTGCGTCTCGTCGCGGTCTACGATTCGCTCCCCGGTCATTTGGTGGGCAGCGACGCCGAATCGTTGATCTTTGCCGGTGAAGAATCCATGGAGGACATACCGATCTACATGTACCTTCCGCAGGTCGAGGAGGGATCGTGAACTCGATGACCCGTTTCGGGACCACCCTGGGCGTGATCGCATTTTTCGCGCTCGCATTGGCCACGTTCATCGGCCGGTCACCGCTACCGGACGAGCCGACAGCCAGCGAGTTCGATTTCGCCGGAGCACACATTCCCGATGTCGAGGTGGAGCGGCAGGACGGGAGCAATGTGGCCATCAGGGAGATCGTCTCCGACGGCGTCAATCTCGTCTTGCTTGTGAGCGTAGGCGACTGCTTGGTCTGTCAAGCCGAGGTTACACAATGGCATGATCTTGCCAATCGGTATCCGACCCTTACCATGGTCCCGATTGGTGTGGGCGGAGATCGCGACATCTACCGCGCGATTGCGGCGAGCGAGATCCCCGGATCTGAATTCGTCTTTGACGACGATCACGCAATGCTGACCGCCCTTGGCGTGGCGGCGGTGACGCCAACCCGGATTCTACTCGACGGGACTCGTGTCGTCACCGTGAGCCAAGCGCGCTCAGGAGACGCTCTGTTGGTAACCACGGAGCACCTTCTGCGAAGAAAGGAGGGCGCAATGCCACCCGCCAAGTGAGGGCTGCCCCGATGCCATCCGTCCTTGTCGTGGCGGAGGGTTGACGCGCAGCAACAACCAACGAGGGAAGTCATTCACGAGCAGTTCACCATTCGGAAAAACGGAGGAACGAGATGAAAGAGATGAAGCGACGTAGCAGAGGAGTGATCGTGGCAGCGTACGCGGCTGCTTTCCTGGCGATGGGGCTCGCTTTGACGATGCCCGAGCCCGTCAGCGCCAGCGGTGACGAGGGCCACCTCCTGTGGGATGCCCGCGACCAGAAGTGGCGCTGCGTGGGCAGCCCGCTCGACTGCGAGTTCTAGTAGCCTGCTAAGGCGAAAACGGCTCCGCGCCAGACGCCCGGCCCCGGTTTGTTCGGGGTCGGGCGTCTTTGGTTTCTGATCGACACTGCAACCGGACGACCCGGTGCTTCGGCACATGGGCAAGGCAGGCTTCCGGGACCTTCGGCGAAGAGGCGACGCGGGCGCGAGACTCCCGCCAATCAAACCCGGTTTTCCCGCTTTCGCGGCACGGTCCAGCAGGGTCCAGTACAACGGCAGGAAGCGCAGATCGTGCGGCCCTGTAAGCAGTTAGCCGATTTCCTGCCGGGATTCGGACCCTTGGCGTTCCGCCCGGGGGGAAGCCCCCGGACCCCTGTACCGTTCTTGAACGATTTGCTGTAGATCGAAAGGACGTTCAAGCAGCGGACGGCGACCAGGCCGGGAGCAACCGACCGGACCCCAGTGCCATCGAGCACCTTTTTGGGACTTGTGCCCCGGCCCGGAGCCGCGATGGATGCCCAGTGGGGAGTTGCGCCATCGAGCGCCAGTACAGGGACCGGCGGGCATCGCGGCGCAGCCTCGGCTGTTCAATGACACCTTCACACTGGAGGGAGCATGGCAAGACCTGAGGCTTGGTTCGCCGGCGTGGACTGGGCAACGGAGGCGCACCACGTCTTCGTGGTCGGCAGCGACGGCTCGAAGCGGGCGGAACGCATCTTCCGCCATAGTGGCAAGGGGCTCGCCGAGATGGCCGATTGGATCGCCGCCAAGTGCGGAGGAGGCGCGGACATCCCGGTGGCGATCGAAGTCCCGCACGGGCCGGTCGTCGAGAGCCTCTTGGACCGGGGGTTCGCGGTCTACTCGATCAACCCGAAGCAACTCGACCGGTTCCGCGACCGCTTCTCGCCCGCCGGGGCCAAGGACGACAGCCTCGACGCCCGGGTCCTCGCCGACGCGCTGAGGACGGATCTTCGCCACTTCCGGAGGATCGACCCCGTCGACCCGGCCGTCATCGAGTTGAGGGCATGGTCGCGGATCTCCGAGGATCTCACACGGGAGCGCACCCGCCTGTCGAGCCGCGTGCGGGAGCAGCTGTGGCGCTACTATCCGCAGCTCCTCGAAGCGGTTGGAAGCGTCGCCGACGCTTGGTTCCTCGATCTCTGGGCCAAGGTTCCGACGCCCGCGAAGGCCCGACGGGTCCAGCGCCGGACGCTGGAGAGCCTTCTCAAGCGCCACAGGATCCGGCGGATCACCGCAGACCAGCTCTTCGAAATCCTCCGCGCCCCGGCGATCGCCGTCGCGCCCGGAACCACCGAGGCCGCGGTGGCCCACATCCGGAACGCCTCCGAGCGCCTCCGCCTCGTGCATCGCCAACTCGCCGACGCCAAACGGGAGATCGCGCGCCTGATCAACGTCCTGGCCGACGAGGACTCCGGCTCCGACCAAACCGGCGGGCAGCGCGACGTGACGGTCCTCTCCTCCCTGCCCGGAGTCGGTCAGACCGTCCTCGCCACGCTGCTCGCCGAGGCGCCCCAAGCGCTGGCGCGCCGGGACTACAAGGCGTTGCGGTGCATGTGCGGCGTTGCGCCCGTCACGCGGCGATCCGGCAAGTCCCTGCTGGTGGTGCGCCGCAGGTCCGCCCACGCCCGCCTTCGTGACGCAGTCTACCACTGGGCGCGGAGCGCGGTCCAGGTCGATCCCGTCAGCAAGGCCAAGTACGCCGCCCTTCGCGCCCGCGGCCACACCCATGCTCGTGCCTTGCGTTCCGTCGCGGACCGCCTGCTCGGGGTCGCCTGTGCCATGCTCAGAACCCAGACCTGCTACCGGCCTCCACGCCCGGCGGAGGACCGTGCGGCCTGACCTCACCCCTTGGACGCGGGGTTACAGACCCGCTTCAGCAAGCATTGACAACTGGTGGGGAGTCCCGAACGACCGTCGCGCGCCATGTCCATGGGCGCGGAGCGCCGCGGCAGGATCACCTGATGGCGCACGCGGGCACCGCTGCCACCGCCAGCCGTTCAGCCGTCGAGAGCGACGCCGCGACCCGTTTCCGTGGCTCGATCATCCCCCGCGAGGATGTCGAGTTCCTCGGCCGGAAGCCCGAAACCGGGGGTACTCCTACCCCTCCCGGGGTCGAGTTCGTGCGTTAGAGGCGATGGAGTGGACGCCCCCTCCCGGCGGCATCGCAATGTGCCAGGGATGGTACTGTAAGCGATCGCGACCTTGAGAGGTCTGACCATCACAGGGAGGAGACATCCACATGGAAGAGGTTAGCATCATCGGAATCGATTTGGCAAAGCGCAGCTTTCAGGTCCACGGGGCGAGGGCGGACGGCTCGGTGGCTTTCCGCCGGAAGCTGAGCCGCGGGAGGCTGCTGAGGTTTCTCGCCTCGCAACCGGGGTGTACGGTGGCGATGGAGGCGTGCGCCAGCGCCCACTACTGGGGCCGGGAGATCATGGCGCTCGGTCACGAAGTGAGGCTGGTTCCCCCGATCTACGTGAAGCCCTTCGTCAAGAGGCACAAGAACGACGCGGCGGACGCCGAGGCGATCACGGAAGCGGCGCAGCGGCCGACCATGCACTTCGTGGCGGTCAAGACCGAGGCGCAGCAGGCGCTGGGGATGCTGTTTCACACGCGTGACCTGCTGGTGCGCCAGCGCACGCAGATGATCAACGCGCTTCGGGGCCACCTCGCCGAGTACGGCGTTGTCGCTCCCCAGGGCACTGCCCGGATCAGGCAGTTGGCCGCGGTGCTCGACGACGGGGATTGTGGCCTGCCCGAGGCGGTCGTCGAGCTGGGCAGGCTGCTGCTCGGGCGGATCGACGAGCTCGATGAGAAGATCGACGGACTCGACCGGAAGATCCGGACAAGCGCACGGGAGGACGAAGAGACGGCGCGCCTGATGACGCTCCCGGGCATCGGACCGGTCACGGCGATGGCGTTGCAGGCCTTCGCACCGCCGATGGAGAGCTTCCGGCGCGGCCGCGACTTCTCGGCTTGGCTCGGTCTCGTGCCTCGGCAGCACACCACCGGCGGCAAACCGAGGCTGGGCGGGATCACGAAAATGGGCCAGCGCGATCTCAGGCGGCTCCTGATCACGGGAGCCATGTCGGTCGTTCAGCAGGCGAGCCGGCGCGGCGAGATCACGGATCCGTGGCTGGCCGGGATGTTGGCACGCAAGCCGAAGATGCTGGTGGCGGTCGCGCTCGCCAACAGGACGGCGCGGAGGGTCTGGGCACTGACGACGAAGAAGGAGATCTACCGGGTTCGCACTGCCGCCTGACCGGGCGGCGAAAGGAGAGAAGCGAAAAGCGAAGAAGCTGTCGGGAGGTGTTGGTTAGCAGGACGCAGGAACGAGTAAGGGCAAACGGTCGACAAGACGGGATCGGAAAAACCAGGACTAGGATGGAGGGCCTTTGAGCCCGCTGAGGCGATTTGGATCCGATCTCACGAACACCATACGGGCCCGCAGCCGAACAGCGCTGCATCGAGAGGCCGGACATACGACAGTACTTGGCCAACTGCCACCAACTCGGCTCCTGAATCCGCGCTTGCCCACTCCGGGGCGTCCACATACGATCCTGCGGCCTCGGCTTCCGCCAAACGGTCCCCAAAACGCCTAGAATGGCCATGAGAGCGATTTTCCGGGCTCGGCAGGGCTGTGGGGGGCATGGACTGGATGGCTGCCACCCAGTCGGCCAGAGACCTACCCACGGGCGGATGCTCAAGCCGGCGCCGGTCACGGCCAAGCTCCAGGCTGGCGGTCCGTCGAGGATCACGTCGGCCGGGTCGGCGGCGACGGGGTTCGTGGGTGGGAGCGCCTCGCCGCTCTCCGCTCAGGGTGGCGGGCCGGAAACGCGGGGTCAGAGGGGGCGCAGCCCCCCGCCAGCCCCTCCGGGAGACACACGGAGTGTGGCCACGGAGGGTAAGCTGGCTTGCTTGCTTGTCTCCCATAATCATGCAGATCCCTGCTTGATTTGCACGACCGGGTCACGGGGAAGGCCCGGGCTATTGAGCTCCCGCAGAGGCGAGCGTAGCGAGCCTCGGCGAAGCTCGGTCGGCGGCGGAATGGCGGCTAGCGATGGCGGGCCGTCCATGTACCCCGAGGCCGGAGCGGCGATTGAATTCCGCCAGTGCCCTTATCGATCGACACGGGCATCACTTCGGCCGTGGGATGGATCAACCTTACTACGCTTTTGCTCCGGTGTTTCGCCTCGTTGGAATCGTGCTGCCTTTCACGCCTCGGTGACCCGAGGGGCGATGTCCTACGGAGTTGGTCCGCAATTGGTTTCATCTTACGTGTCCAGCTTTCGAGGTGGAGGCAGGGCGTTGAAGGGGGCTGTCAATCGGCACCGTGGCACGTCGCCAATGGCGCGATGACCGAGCAGATGGGTCGGCGAGCGCATATTGGCCGTTGCGACGTGCACACCGACGCTTCTGAATGTCGTTGGGCCTCCGTGCCGCGTGCTGCGAACAACGTCCGGATCGCCGCCGAGTCCGCCTATCGCACTCGGATCTCCACCGCGCGCGACGGGGCGGTGGCGGCGAAGTACCCGTAGACTCCTTCGCCCTCGATGCCGAATCCGGGCCAGGGCTCGGGCAGCGGAAAGCTGCTCGCGTAGTTCACGAAGTTGGTGTAGTTCCACCCGATTCCAAGCAGCCTCAGCGACACGCGCATCGGCCTGCCGCGATACCGCACGGAGAGCGTGTCGGTCCCGGCACCCTTGAGGGTTGAGGGAATGAGGTCGAACGGACCTGTGTCGACCTTTACCTCCGCTCCGTCGTCCGAGGTCTCGAAGGCGGACCGGATCTCGGCCCGCACGGTGCCCACATCGGGGTCGATCCCGTAGCGAACCACGACCTCGACCCGGCGCCCTTCGGTCGGCGGCGGCCGGGTCACGGTGTCGCCCGGCTCCAGCAGAATCGGTGTCTCGGGCACGACCACGGAGCCGGTGAATGCCCCCGGCAGCGCGGTGCCCTCGATCCCATACCGGGTCCGAGGCCGAATCGCCTCTGGAAGCGCGGCACGGAAGCAGCTTGCCGGTCCGGGCCACCTGTCCGAACTGGCCACCGTGCACGACTCCACAGGCAGCGTTTCCGAGAGTGACGCCGTCCAGCCGGGTCCTTGCAGCACCGCGTCCACTACTGGTGGGCTGTCGGTGAGTGGCCGGTGCGGATGGATCGCCAGCATGCGGGCAAAACTCTCGCCTGCGACGAGCATGATCGTCACGGTGACCACGTCCGGGTCTGCCTCAAGCGGATCGGGCGGACGGATGAAGCCGTCACAGGCCGCCGAGAGCAGCAGGAGGGACCCCAGCGGAAAGCGCGCGCGCGACCTCAAAACCGAAACTCCACGCCGAAGAATGGAATCATCGGAAGCTGCGGCAGATACACCCGCTTGACGGTGCCGTCGGCGCCCTCCCTCTTCACCTGCAACCCGACGACGTTGGGCAGGCTGAAAAGATTGGCGACCGACACGTAGGGGACGACCGACCCTCCACCGAACCACGAGACCTGCGTGGGACGGCGCCACCCCACGTCGATGCGCGCATAGTGCGGCAGTGTCCCCGAGTTGTATTGACCACCGAGCGGCACGAACTGCACCGTACCGAACGGATGCCGCTCGACGGGAACAATGGCCTCCAGCGGAGTCGTCGGCTGACCCGATCGCAGTGAGAAGCGCGCGGACCAGGACGACGTGCCCCGAGCGTACGACATGGCGAACTCGATCTCGTGCTCCCGGTGGAAGCGTGGCGTGTAGGTACGGTCACCTACCGTGCGCGACACCCTCGCCCACCGGTAACTCCCCAGCGCCGACAGCCCATGGTCCCCCCGCCAACTCCACGATGCCTCGATGCCCCGCGCCGCCCCGCTCGCCACCTCCCAAAGCGACGGGTCGCCAAGCGCGGCAGCGGTGATGGGCTTGTCACCCAGCGCGGGCAGCCTCAGGTTGGCGAGCGTGCGCGCATATGCGTCGATGCGGATCCGCAGTGCTCCTCTGGAGCCCTCCCAGCCGACCGAGAACTGGGAGTTGCGGGGAACCGGGCCGGAGTTTACCGGAACGAGCAGATCGTAGGCAAGAAAGCTCGCTCCCAGTGCCTCCTCGTTGCGCACGGAGGACAGCGCCTGGCGGGACTGCGATGCCGACAATCGGACATCCCACCACGAACCGGCGTAGGTCAGCTCGGCAAACGGCGAAACCGTGGTCGCCAAACCCCGGAAGCGGTCGATCCGTAGTCCGCCCCGCGAGGACAGACCTCGACCGAGACTCACATCGACCCTTGAAAACCCCGCGAGCCGCCAGAGGTCTTGGCGAAGGTCCAGGGGTGAAAAGAAATAGCCGTCGTCCGCCTCGAACTCGTCGCCGAGGTCGTAAAGGTGCTCGGCCGAGAATCGCGTCGCTTGCGCGCCGGCGACGACCGTGGCGCGGCCCGCGTGCCAGGTCAGTCGCAGGTCCGCGCGATCCTCGCTCATCGATCCGGTGCCGGACAACAGCGTGTCGATTGGCGGTTCGTATTCACGGAGCACCCCGTTGAGGTACGAAGCAGAGCCTCCTCCCAGACCCAGCAGCTCACTGGAGAACCTGCTACGGCCGACGGTCGCGTCGAGGAGCCCGTTAGCACCAACCTTGTCCCGGTAGTGCATCGAGAAGGCCGCGTTGCCCCACTGAAGGTCGAGCGTCCTGGTCCGTTGGGAGTCGAAGTGCCCTAGCGCCTCGGAATTGGCATACGCACTCACGGAGAGACGGCGGATGCCGCCCCAGTCCTTCGTCACTTTGGCGTGCAGATCCTGGAAGAAGTAAGGCAGGTGCTGCTCGATGACGCCCCCTTCCTCAAGCAGCCGAGTGAATCCGTCGATATACGTCCGGCGTCCGTCCACGAGGTAGGAGAGCCCCTCGCCGACAGGCCCCTCCACCGACAGTCTGGACGAAGCCAGACCGACCGATCCTGCCATGTGACGCCCATCGCGGGCCCCGTCGCGGGTCGCAATGTCGATTGCGCCGGAAAGCGATCCGACCTCGAGCACGTCCGCGCCGTATCCCGGCAGCAGCGTCGCGCGCTCGACCACCTCCGCGTTCACGGCCGACAGAAACCCGCCGAGGTGGAAGGCGTTGAACAGGCGAACCCCATCGAGCAGCACGGGGGTTCCTTCGCTCGTGCCGCCCCGGACGTAGGGGATGGCGGCGTAGTCGGAGGGCGCCGACGCTGATGGCGACACCGCGGTCGCCCGCAGCACGTCGGTCTCAAGTATCGTCGGCAACGTCCGCATCAGTGCCGAGTCTACGACGAAGGCGTCACGCGACAGCGAGATCGGGTCGCCGGCACGGCCCTGTGTGAGCACTTCGATTCCTTCGAGCGCGACCGGAGCTGGCCGCAACAGAACGCGGACGGGCTCCGCGGGCAGTCGGTCGTAGCTTCGGACCCACGGCTCGTACCCAAAAGCAGTCACCTCCAAGCGGAGCCCCTGGCCGCTCGGGACGTCCGGCATGACGAACGCGCCGAAACGGTCGGTGCTTGCCGCGCCCGCGACGTCGCCCGCAACAACGCTGACCTGGGCGAAGGCCACCGGTTCCAGGTCGATGCTGTCGCGGACAACGCCGGCGAGCGCGGCTTGTTGGAGGGCGAGGATCAGGAGGGCGTTGGTCATACGCCGCTCTTACCGATGACGCACTGTGGGGCGCCGTTTGCGCGCAGGCGAATCATGGCGTTTCTGCCTACCAGGAGAGGTCGACGACGATGTGGGTAAGAACGTAAGTCCCCGGGCCCGTATTGTAGTTGAAAGAGGCCGAACCGAGGTCGTCATCGAACAGGACATCCGTTTCCACTGCGCTCACTCCGAACGTGGCGCCTCCCGGGGCGGGCGAGACAGGCAACATCTCATCCTCTGGGGTGTAGGCTTGGAAAGGGATTACCCCTTCGTAACGTGCGGTGCCACTGATCCAGGTCCCGTCGGCATTGGTATACCCTACGGTGATCTCGACCTCTTCGGTACCGATCTCGGTCGAGATGTTCAAGGCGAATGCATCAAGCGTTGTCGGCGAGTTGGATACTTGGCCGTCGCCGCCACCGGTGCCGCCGCAGTCGTTGTTCAAGGACTCGGCGCAGTCACCTTGCGCTAGCGCGGCCGTGTCCGTAACAAATTGGGTTCTCAGGTATTCCCGCAGGGCTTCCTCCGAATCGAAACTGCCGAAATCCACGGACCTCGCCGTCTCGTTGCCGACCTTTAGCGTCCACACGACCGCGACCTCCCCATCATCCAAATCTTGGATGACCGGCCCGGGTACGTCCGGTTGCCGCCCAATCCGAGTCCCGATCGTTTCCATCGGGCGCACCGGGAGCAGGGCATCATACTGACCAATCGCGTGCCTCCACTCGATCTGGTGACTCGTGCCGGAGGACTCATGGACCACCAGAACAGGCGAGTCGGGGTCCCACATGCCTGCTACGCCGATTCGCGCTGTCCCGGTCCATGTAAGGCGGTGTTCCCGGATTGGGACGACCAATTCGATGTCCCCGAGCCCCTCTATGCGGGCGATGAACTCGTCATCGGGAATCGCCAGCGCGTTGGCGCTCTCCCGAAGGAATGATTCGCTCTCTCCTTCGCGGAGAAAGTCGGCCAACATCAAGCGGTGTTCGACCCATCTCGACGCTCTCATAGCCTTCAGGACATGCAACCGCACATCCCCCGCGGCCATAGAATGGGCAATCGCGGCGGCCACGTTCGAGATGGGGTCCGGGTCCTCGCCAGATGTCGGCGGGGGCGCGTGTTGGGGTGGCGTGATGTCGTTGCATGCCGGGAGCATCACGACGGCGAGCAGCAGGATGAGGGTATTGTTTCTCATGGTAGCATCTCCTTGGGGTTGAATGCCCAAACTCCAGACAGCCACAAGATGCCACGCTATGGCGACCCGCCGTTAGAGGGAAAACCCTGTAGTTCGTCGGGGAAAACCCTGTAGTTCGTAGGGGAAAACCCTGTAGTTCATAGGGGAAAACCCTGAAGCTCGTGCGGGGAGAATCCGGCCAAGCCACGAAAGGGTTGAGCGTTAAGGTGGGGGACTGGAGGCTCTGTCCGGAAGCGAGAACCGATTGGTTGTCAACACGCCTCCATCGAACCGAAGTAGGCGCGATGATAGGAAGAGAAGCGCGGGGCGACCCTCGGGAGCGGGTAGGCAAACGCGACGGCGAAGGTGACGCCGGGATTCCCGCCAATCAAGTCCGGTCTTCCCGCTCTCGCGGCACGGTCCAGCAGGGTCCAGCCCGGTGGCAAGAGTGGCAGATCGTGCAGTCCTGTATGAACTTACGTGATCTCTTGCCGTGATTCAGGCCTTGGGTGCTCTGCCTGGCCAACAGCATCTCCTGGTCGTGAACGTAGCCATGGAAGGTCACCAGCCGGATATCGATGGCCCTGTCCGCCAGTTGGGACCCCATTCGGTGGGCGCTCGCATCGAGCCCGAGACCGACCAGGCGGGTTCGTCGATGCCCACGAGGTCAACGAAACCGGTCTCGACGGGGATCTGTCGGCCAACCAGCGTGAGCCCGCTCATCAGCATGTCCGGGTTCGCCACCAGCACGTCTTCCAACATCTCTGACCGGCCATCGACCACTATGATGTCAACCAGAGTTCACATAATGGAAACCGCAGTTGACATTCTACCTCGGTGTCCGACGATATCGACCACTCCGCCCAGCGGTCACTCTGACACCAGCCCGCCGATCACTTCGAGCAAGATCGTTGCGAAGCGGATGGTGAACAGAGCCTCGCCACGCGTGTACTCGCGGGCCGAGGCGCTGTGGGCGGCTTTATTGCCCATGACCTTGGCACGGCTTACCAGGCCCGCGTAGAGCTTGGCATGTTCGTCATCGAGCCTGTCGGCCAAGGTGGTCTTGAGGCTACCTCCGTCGGGCCCCTCGAAGGACTCCACCATGAGGCTGACGGCCTTCCTCGCTTGGATCACGGCGGCGTCGAAATCGCCCCGATCGACGGCCTCACGCGCACGCTGGAGCACGCCGAGGCTCGGCTGGAAACGACTCGCGTGCGTGAGGTGGTAGCGGATCTCCAGGAGGTCGATCTGCTCTCCGGTGAACGTGCCGACCACCGCGAGCCAGTCGTCACGCGGGATCTGGAACTGGATTCTGGCGACCTTGGCGTGGATTGTCTTCCCGCCCATCTCGACGCGGGGCCACAGCTGCATCTGCATGGTGAGCACGCCTCCTGCCCGATGTTCTTCAATGCGTTCGAGCCGGTGTCCGCCCAGATCGAGAGCGACGGAGCTTCCCTGCGTCGCCACATGGGACAGCGACCGAATGGGGTGGCCCGATGCGTCCCTGACGAGGTTGCCAACGAACAGGCTGTCAGGGCCCACGGTCAGCTCGCCCGGGAAGTCGGTGAGGATGAACTGCTTCCCCGGGTGGCCCTCTTCCAGGGTGAATGCGTGATTCAGCGTCCAGGACAGATCAAAGCGAATTCGCGGGATCAGGGCCCGGACGGCGCGAACGTTCGACACGGCGACGTTGCCCACCGTGGACGGTGCGATCGACACGTCACCCGAGCCGTAACTGGCTGTCATTTGGGGCATCTCCTTCGGCGTGTTTGGTTGTCGCGGGTCTACCAGCCGGCGAGTGCCCACCTGCAGTCGAGAGACAGGAACCGGTCGGCGAGCTAAGTTAGCAGACCACGCTCCGCCCAATGCACTCCCGCTGCCGCTACCAGGACTCGCTCGACGTAGTCGTCCAAGTCCCCCGGAAGCGATTGTCCTGACAGACCCGGGTGTCTGTCGATGCGAGCGGCCATGTCGGGGCCAGGCCGAATGACCAGTAGTATCGGAGACCCCGTGCCCGGACCAGGAGCGTTTGGTGGCCAGAGGCAGATGGCCAAGGAGGTCTCTCCGACATCGGCAGTCCCGTCTGAAGCTGCCAGGTGCCATCCTTTGGGCTCGACTTCCACCGCATTGCCGGAAGCGTCCATGGAGCGGGCGATTGCACGGGTCCATTTGTTGATCAGCGGGCTCTCAGCCTCGGTGTAGAGTCTATTCGGCGCAGGCGGACGCCCGAGTAGCAACCAGGCCCAGGCAACGCACCGAGAGAACCCGATCAACCACGAGGCCTCCTCCCCAAAGGACAGCACGTTGGGGAACAGACGCAGTAACAGCCATCTTCCGATCGGCACATGGAGAGGACCATCGGTGTCCCACGACGGAGGTGGGGGCCATTGTTCGTGATCGGGTGGACCGCCAAGCCACACCGCTTCCCACGAAATGAGCCCCTTCCTGCCATTCCCGACGGCAAAAGCCGCCGCCGGAAACCACTTCGTGCCCGCACGCGCGTGGACCGTAACGACTAGAGCGCCATCCGAATCAGTTGCCATCCAGGCCCATGAGTCTCGGCCGGTTCGTGGTCCGGGCACTGTGCTGGAAAGCGGTACCATCTGGTTCTGTGTCCATGGCCAGCGAGAGCTGGGATTGAAGCTCCTCCTCCATTTGCTGTGGTACCACGGAGTGGCGTGAGACCCCACATAATCCGTTGTTCGCAGTGACGCAGACCAGTTCGGCGTCCGCGTTCGCGTCGAACGGGAGCGCGGGGTCACTCGGCGATGCGTTCCACAGGCGTTCCGTGATTGAGCGGTGATCGAGGGGGGCCCGATTGTTGGGTCGGGTTACGGGTTCCATGCTCACATGCCCGTGGGCTCGTGTCTCCATCGCGATCGCCAGTTCGCCCAGCTCGATGTCGACGTTGCGGGATGTGGTCACAGACAGCTCCGGGTCACGGGTGAGGTCGTTCTGGACGGTAAGTGAGAGGTAGGGGTCGCGATAGGTGGGACCGTTGAGCAGATACTCGTGGCTACACGGGGAGTCGATGGGGAGACACCGTGGGGAGGCATGGTTGCCAGCTTGTCACCTGATGGCGGGGTTGCCGCGATGAATCGGACTGGCGAGTCTTCACATCCCGCAGCCGCGCCTTCTCGTAACCTCTGCCCAGAGGGAGGAAAGCCTTGCCTGACGAAAGGATGCCCTTAGGGCTCCTGCTGAAGTGCTTTACAGAGAAGCGACACGCTGACCAAATGCGGGCCGGCGTACTATTCGCTAGACGACTCAATTGGTTCCGGCGAACCGAGGCGGGTGTGAGGGCGGATGAAAACGAGGGGGCGATTCTGTACGAAGGCGCAGAGGTCTCCATTCAAGCCGATGATGGTGAGTGGCACCGTTTGGACCTTGTAGGGCCAGCCCGACGTAACCATCCCTCCATCGACAATCTCCATGTGTTTTGCATGACCATCTTGCGACCAACAGAGGATGTCGACGATCCGTGGAAAACGATCGAACAAATCAAGCATCAGGTTGAAGAATCCAGACCGACTTTTGACGGATTTGGCAATCACGCGGTCATGCTACTGGATGGCGAGGAGTTCCTACGGCGAGTGGCGAAGGCGGTAGAGCGTGAAGGCATCCGTCAATGGCGCCGCGGTCTGGTCCAGTACTACGACTCGTACCCTGTTTCTGTGGCGATTGAATCCAAGCCTAGCTTCAAGCCAGTCTTTCTCAAGCATCTCGACTATGCGTCCGAGCGTGAGTATCGGCTGGCTTTCAACACCGACACCGTAGGTGACGATCCGCTCTGCCTTGACATCGGCGACATCAGCGACATTAGCACCTACTGGGACACGGCGATGCTGTCGGCAATGCAGTGGCGAGTGTCTCATCCCTGCCTGCTGTGCGGTGAGCGCGCCAACTACGACGGGTTCGTATACCACGAAGATGCCGCGCTCATTCATGGTGAGGAATACCGCAAGTGCCAGCGTTTTTCCTGCGATGTATGCGGGGTTTACGACATCACCGACGCCGCCGGGACGCTACTCAACGACCTTGGACACGGCGACCTAACTGAACTTGGCTTAGTGCCTCGGCAAATGGCCTGGGCAGAACGGCCTGTGGTGAATGTCGCCTTGGTCCAAGGAGCCACTGAGGATTAGAAGGCTATGGCAGTGCTCGAGGGCGTGAAGCGTCCCAGTCCTCGCAGGTGGTATCGTCAATTCGACCGGCGACCGATGCCTGGGCCGGGCGTGCCCAGGCGACCGCGCTCGCGGTAAGACAATGACTATGCGACCCTCGGCCGTTCATAAGGAGACAGGATGATGAAGCCATCGGACTTCGATGAGATAAGTGACCAGCTATGGGACAACGAACTTCGCGAACTACAAGACCTTTGGGACAACTACAACTTCTTGTACGTCGAGGGTCCAGAGCGAGCGGCCAAACTGCGGAGACCGCGGTGGGGCGGATTCTTCTGGGACCTAGTCCAAGGCTGGATGATCTCTGCGATCGTCCTTTCGATCTCACGCCTCACGGATTCGTCAAAGATGGGGGGGCACAGAAACCAGACGCTTAGCGCGCTCCTCGACGACCCTCGGCTACCGGAGCGACTGAGGCGCGAGTTGGGGTTCGAAATGGAGAGCGTTCTAGAATTGGCCGAGGAGATTCGAAAGCACCGAAACAGGGTCGTCGCGCATAGAGACGCGCCAACCGCGGTCGGCGAGGCTGCTCGCCCAGTCCTGCGACTGGACGAGATTGGGGAGATCATTCCAAGACTCCAAGACATCCATCGGAAGCACCGAGCGACCTGTATGGGCAAAAGTGTGTCGGAATACGGTACGCACACGCTCCGGGGCGTGGAGCACCTGGTCAAGTGCTTAGAGCAATCGGAACAGGCGAGGCTGCTCTTCGCTCAAAGCAACCGAAGCGATGAGGACAAGCTGCGGGACTGGGACGCCGCTGAGCGTGTATTCTTCCCGATGAGAGCGGACGGATCGCCACGCAGGCTACAGGTTACCTCCCCACCACCGGCTACGCCCCCTTCAGACGGGTGATTGGCCCTCGGAGGCGGTCCTGGGTCGGCTGGCCGAAGGTCCGCGTAATGGACCTACTCTGAGTCTACTGGTTGGGTGAATGGTTCAAGCCCTTTCAGCAGCATGTCGCCAAATGCATCGTGGAGCGCCACATGCGTAGATAGCATCCCGGCCACTGCCACCCTCCCGGTGTCCCAGTATTCACGTCGATCCCGGTGGCACATGTAGTCTCGCACCTCGCGCATCTTCGCTAGGTCACCTGCTGAGGTCAGTTCGGCGAGCACGCCGTTCAGCGGAGAGACATCCATAACACTCGAAATGTGCTCACGGACCGGCTCCATCGGCGGCGATTGCCAAGCCTCCACGAGGACGTAGAGAAACGTAACCCAGACACGTTCGAACCGGGCCCGGTCTGACATGTGGAAAAACGTGACGTCCTGCTCAACTGAGCAACTGTCCATGCTACGGCGTTGAAGCGAAGCGTTCAGGAATACGTCGTGCAAGTTCATCAGGCCCATCTGGATCTCACTTCGACTCAAGATTGACCTCCTTGACCATCCGGTTGCTGGACACCCGAACCGTCACCGGCACGCCCTCCAACTCGAGCATGATGATCTGGGCGATATGTCGGCGAGCGGAGCGGCCAATGCGTCCCTTAGCATTCGTCACGCGCCACCACGGCACATCGGGGGGGCAGCCCCTGAGCGCGTTTCCGACGACTTTGTTACCTGTCCCCAGGGCCTTGGCGACCGCGCCGTAGGTGGTCGCCTTGCCCGTCGGGATCGCTCGCACATAGTCCCATACGTGCTCGTAGGTAATTTTTGATGTTTCCTGTTCCATCCGGTTCTCCTTGGCGGACCGGCGCCCGGGATCATGTCGGGGTGCGTCAGCTTCATCGACTCAACAGGGTAGCGGTCTCCGCCAACAGTGGCCACAACTGCTTTTCAAAGATCCGCTTGGTCGCGGACCGGCCCGCGTGGCGGATTACCTACGCGAGCCCAACACCGCGCCACCAGGTCAACCTCCCCCCGTGCCGAGCCCCACTGGCTCCAGCCCAGCGCGGCCACCGCGGCCACAACTGCCATCACGGCCCTCTTCTCCGCCTCCTTCCCACCGGCAATGCCACTGATCCGTCACCCATCGCGTCGCGTCCCAGGCGCGTTCGGGGCTTCTCCCCTTCGAATGGAATCGCATTCCTGACCTGCTCGAACTCCTTGGGGCACAGGTCGACGGCCGCCGGTTGGAACGTGATCCGGATTTCCCCAGGGTTCGCCGATCGTTGCACAGTGCGACCCGCGGACACGCACGCCATCGGGCAGGGCGGTCGTCCGCTGCAGGCAGGTGATGCCGGCTTTCGCGTAGTACGTCCGAACACTGTAGTCCAGCGATTCTCGTGCATCCTGCCGGATCGCCGCGACTCCGTGCTCGGTGGCCTTCCGTTTCAGGTCGGACGGTTGGCGGACCGGCGGACGACGTACGGGTATCGTCCGCGGCCCGTACCTGCCTGGCCAACAGCATCTCCTGGTCGTGAACGTAGCCATGGAAGGTCACCAGACGGATGTCGATGGCCCTGTCCGCCAGGTGGGACACCGTTCGGTGGGCGCTCGCATCGAGGCCGAGACTGGCTAGGACCATTCGGACGGGCGTGGGGGGCTCTCCGCTTTGGCTTCCGTGACATTCGTCGAAGTCGCCTATGCTCGATGGCGGGCTTGGCGGATCGCTCGGCCAGGAGGGTTCGTCGATGCCCACGAGGTCGACCAAACCAGTCTCGGCCGGGATCTGTCGGCCAATCGGCGTGAGCGCGGTCGACGGCATGTCCGGGTTCGCCACCAGGATGACTTCCAGCGCTTCTTCGGTTTCGACGCGCTCGGTGGTGTGGAGCTTGGTTGCCGGCGGGGGTGGTCGGGTCGAGCGGCCAGATGGCGATGTCAGTCTTCATGGGGGGATAGTCCTTCTGGATGGAAGGTGAGCACATCGATCGAGCGCGTCCGCGCGCCGATGCCGTGCTCGATCAGTAGGTCGATGAGGCGGTCGCCGTTGACCAGCGCTGTGCCCATTCACCACTTTGCTAGCCTTGATTTCCCGCGCCTGAGGAGGGCAGAATGAGCGACACAATCCACGGGGCTGAGAAGAAGATTGTCGCGACATACCCGGGCGACCGCTCCGAACCCGAACGCTTTCGCAGTTTGCTGGGACGAGTCTACGGCACCCCTACCCCTACCCCTCCGCCACCGCCAAGCAAGCCGGGCGCGCGTGCTTCCAAACCCTCCGCGAAGCCCCCCGTGGACCCAGGTACGGCGGGAGCCTGAAGCTCACACCGCAGTAGCGCGGTTTCCTGACCGAACCAGGTGAGCGCGTGGACGCGCGAGCTGCTCGACGCCGCGCCCGATGTGTTCGCCAAGGGCGTGAGCCGGAAGCTCGTCGGGGAGAATGAGGCGAAGGTCCACGAGAATGTCAACTTGAGTTCACTTAATGGAAATCATGGTTGACATTGGCAGAAACTCGTGCTGCGACCCCACGCCGCGTGGCGACGGAGATTCCGCGACCGGGGCCACAGGCCGTGTGACACCGTCACCCTCCTCCCTTGCCGCTTTCCGACAGTTGCAAAGCGGCGTAGTCGACTCGGCCGGGACTGCCGTCGTCGCCCTCTTCCCCCCTCCCCTCCACCAGTCCAGTCGCGCCACGACTGGTTGGCGTCTCCTTGCTGCCGGATTGGCCTGTAGCCACAATGAAGCTACACCACAGGAGGTCCAGAATGAGGGCAGACACCGTCGTCCGCGCGAGAATCGACCAGGTACCAAACGCGACCACCGTCGAGGCCATGAAGGAGTTGGACGACGGAAAGGGTCAGCGTTTCGATAGTGCCGAGGAGCTGTTCCGCGATCTCGAAATCTGACGTGCTGATTCCGGTTCGATCCTCGCGGTTCGAACTCCCGGTGCTCATCGAACCCCTGCGTGCACAGCGCGGCACTCGGTCCCCAAGATTGACGCGCACGCTCCCGGGTAGCATCATGCCACGTACTTGCTCCCCGCCCGACACGCCGAGAGGCCTCGGGCGGGGTTATTCTTTCCTGATCGGTCAATCCCTGGGCAACCAACCTGAGGACGCAATGAGCGAGAACAGGTTCCACCAAGCCCTCGCGGCGATCGGAAAGATGGCTCAAGACGAGTCCGGGTCCATCGCGATAAAGGTGTCTGTATTGGCTACGGCGCTGAATACTACTCCCCTGCGGGCCAGGCACCTGTTGGGCGCGATGGAAAGCGCCCGTTATGTCGAAAAGGAGCTTCTCGGAGATCCCGGAGACTACCGTCTATGTGACCTCGGTCGAGAATACATTATCCAGCACGACTTGGACCTGGACAGCTGATCCGCCGGTTCCGATCCGTTGATCTCGACAGCTTGACGAGAAAACGAGGTGCCATCGTATTCCGGTCGCTCGGAATCTCCGGTTGACACCCTATGTCATGGAGGGTACGGTGGCCACATGGTCTCGCTACAGGGGTTCGTAACGCATCGCCAGTCGCGGGCATTCCGCACCGCAACGGGACTCTGTGCGTTCATGCTGGCAACACTTGCGACGGAGCCCGGGTCGATGACAGCATCGCTTGCACTCCTCGCCAGTCTGGCGGGTGTACGACTGACGATACGCAAGCATTGGACGAAGGAGCCGATCACGGTGGACGGCAACTGGCGCCGTCGATATGCCGCCGCCACCCATAGTGCCTTTTGCCGCTGCGCGCCGACCGCGCGCGATGCACTTCGCGACGCTCGTGAAAAGAGCCTCTCGGACGACGACGAGATAGTATCCCTGGGCGTCTACGAAACGCAGGTGGCGGAAGGGCCCACGGGGGTGTATTTCAAGGACTACGTACCGACATTGGACGGCGAAGACCTGGACATCTCCCGGAATCTCGTGACCGTTGTCGCGCGTTACCGCGAGTCTACGCCCGAATTGATCGAGCGGCTCGAGAGCCGTCTGGGGAGACCGTGAAGGCATACGTCGCGGTCACCGACAAGGGATGGTTCGAGCACCTGAGGATGCTCTCTCGCCGCGGACCCGTGCAGGAGGTCAACTTCTGGACGCCGAGGAAATGGGGTGGGCAGTTCGGCGTGCTTGAACGCGGTCAGCCCCTGCTGTTCAAGCTCAAGAGTCCGGACAACGCGATCGTGGGTGGAGGATTCTACGAGCACTATTCGGAGCTTCCGATAAGCCTCGCCTGGCAGTCGTTCGCAGAGAAGAACGGCGCCTCCAGTCTGGCGGAGATTCGGGAGCGGACGGCTCGACTGCGAAGAGACAGTCCGCGGCCGTGGGAGGACTACACAATTGGCTGCATCCTCCTCGCCGAGCCTTTCTTCTGGGAAGAGAAGGACTGGATTCCCCAGCCAGCGGACTGGGCCCCGTCAACGCAGCGCGGGAAGGGATACGACCTGCGAGCGGAGATCGGACGGACGCTGTGGGCGCAGGTAATCGATCGCCTGCGTGGCACCATCGTCTCGGAGCCCAAGCCTGCGAGCTGGCTCGATCTCCCCGGCGGCTACGGCGATCCGATACCCGTGAAGCCCCGAGTCGGGCAGGGGATCTTCCGGACGGTCGTCGCCGACGTGTACGGGAGGCAGTGCGCCGTAACGCGCGAGAAAGCGTTTCCGGCGCTCGAGGCGGCTCACATCCGGCCCTTTAGTGAAGAACCACAGCACTATGTCAGGAACGGGCTACTGCTGCGCTCCGATATCCACAAGCTGTTCGATGCCGGCTACGTGACGGTCACACCGGACTACGAGCTCGAGGTAAGCGGCCACATCCACACGGACTTCGACGACGGGGAATACTACTACGACCTGGGTGGAACGGAGCTGTGGGTTCCCAGGAGCTCCGAGCACCGGCCGGGCCGAGAACACCTGGAGTGGCACAACGAGAACCGGTTCCGGGGGTGAGGTGAGATGACTAGCCGCACCCCGCATTGGCATGGGACGCCCCCGGTGTTCGAGTTCGCCAGGGCGGCGGCATGCCTTGCGAGCGTGGTGCCCACCGTCCTGGCTGTCGCCGATCCCGGCGCGGCGCTGGCCTTTCTTCGGCTGTTTGGCACACTCCCTAGCCCGGAAGCGGAACTAGCCGAACTGATGGGCACGGACATGACCCTACGCAAACACTGGAGCAAGGCCCCGATCACGGTTGACGGGAAGTGGAGGATTCGGTACGCCGCTTGCACTTGGACCGGGTTCACGCACGGGGCCCGAGACGGGCGGGCCGCGATCCGTGGCGCACGCGAGGCCAGCACCTGTGACCCTGGCGATTGCGACATCGTTTCGCTGGGCGCGTACGAAACTCAAGTCGTGGACGGCCCAACCGGACTCTACTTCCGCGACCGCGTACCCGGCCTCGACAGGGAGGACGCGGACATAACCCGGAACCTTGTCTACGTAGTAGCACGCCCGGATGAAACAGCGGACGAACTGGTTGCCCGCTTGCGGACTGCAATCGAGGGTCCCGGGCAAGTGTCCAACAAGGTCCGCGCGGTCGCCCGACCCAGTATCGTGGATAGGGCGAGGGAACTGCTTGCCGCCTTCATACGCCGAAACCGCGCGCCGTGAGTCGCGTTGGCGCGCGTGGCGCTGGCGGCGTTCGATGACCAACTGCTGACCGAGCCAGCGTACTTTACATCCAGCCTCAGTCACGCCCCCAAACAGCCCTCCTTGCGCCCTCCGGCAACCAAAGTGACCTTTCTCGCGTATCTAGATGTAAAGTGAACTGTAAACTCAAGGAACGACAGTGCGCCGAAACTGCCGGTACGAGCCCCTCTCCGCACAGCCATTGGTACTGGTTCTCTGCCAGGTCCGCTTCAGCCGGATCCGCCAGATGGCGCGGTACATTCCCGCGATCCAGGACGCGTTCCGGCGGACCGGTTTCCCGATTGAGCGGGCTGCCAAGGTGCAGCAGGTGACCTTCGAGCCCGGGGGCGGTGCCCCTGTCCAGATGGTCGAGCAGCAGCGCTGGGAGTACCGCGACAGGGAAGAGACGACGAGCATCCTGGTGACGGAAGACAACGTCATCCTGCAGACCACGGAGTACACGCGGTTCGAGGACTTCGCCGAGCAGCTGCAGTCGGCCGTCCAAACAGTGCTTGCCGAGTCCGAGCACGACGGTTTCGGCGTGGTCCACCGAGTCGGCCTCCGGTACGTCGACGTGGTCGTTCCGAGTGCCGGCAAGGACTTTCGGTTCTACCTGCGGCCAGGCCTCCGTGGAGTGTCGGACGAGGTCTTCCAGCCGGGACGACACCTCCTGCACGTGGAGAGCAGAGGCCAGACAGAGGTCGGCGGCCACCCCGGCGCGATGATCGTCCGCATCGTCCAAAACGACCAGGGTCATTCGCTTCCTCCCGATCTCATGGCGGCCGCGCCAAGGTACTCACCAAAGGTGCGCCCTAGCGAGTTGATCACCCTGATCGACATGGATCACTACGTTGAGGGCACTTTCGACCCTGACTCGGAGTGGGTGGTGGCCCGCACCTACGAAATGCACGATCACATCGTCGAGACGTTCCACGATCATGTGGTCACCGAGGAAGCGATTGAGGAGTGGAAATGATCGTCGGTTGGTATTCGGACGCCTCGGGTGGATTCATCCCCGAAACGCCGGACACCTGGAACTCGCAGGTCGCGTTTCTGGTCTTTCCGAGAATCACGTCCAGTCCGGGAATCGAACGCCGTGTCGTTGTACGGTTCGCCGTCCCCACACACTACATCTCGGCACTCTCAGTCGCGGACCAGGTACGCGAACTGCAGGCGGCGCTCTCGCTGAACAAGTCCGAACTCGCCCGCATCCTGCGAGTCTCCCGTCCCACGGTCTACGATTGGCTCGACGACGGTCAACCGAACGACGACAACCTCTCGAGGATTGGGATGCTACTGCGGTTGCTCCGCGAATCACGGGTTTCGCCGGCCAACCCGCTTTTCCCGCGATTTGTCAGGTCTCCACTACAGTCCGGCGGCCGACCCCTTCTCGATGCATTGGGCGAAGAGACGATCGACGAAGCCAACCTGCGGAGCGCGATTCGCAGGGTGAAGGCGTTGGGAGACGCCATCGACTCGCGGCGTGAAGAGCGTGAAGCTCGCCTGCGCGCCGCCGGTTTCGAGGAACCGGACGCTGAGCAACGGAAGATCAATCTTGCGACGAACGCGGCGCTCATGGAGTGGCCGCGGGAGTAGCGATGGAGCGCGAATTCGACCGGGATCGGGTAGCGGGACTGGGGTGGGGGCAGGGAGCCATCCTGGATCGACGGCTGGCAGAGTCCGCATGGGAGCATGCGCCGGAACGAGTCACGCCGAGTGACCGTGACCATCTCCTCGTGACGAGCCACGATTGCGACGTCCTCAACGCGAACATCGCCAAGGAGCCGTTGGTAGAGATCCTTCGCGCCCGGATCCTGGACGATGCCACAGGACGACGGAGTCCGTTTTCCGCGGGTCGAAACCCGCGAACGCTTAGGCTGTCCGAAGTCTCGGTGCAGGGAGAGGATATAGCGCTCGGCCTCGTTGTGCAGGATCGCTGGGAGATTCCCCGCGAGCTGTTGATGGAGGAAGGCCCGGTAGACCGCCTGCCCCCCAGAGAGGGACGTTTGGTCGCCGAATGGCTCGCGAAGCGGTACATCCGGTCCGCGTTCCCTACGGAGTTCGATCGCCGGTGGAGCGTCAGGACGAGGGGATGGCGGAAGCTCTTGAAACGGCATAGCGAGTGGATTCAGGGTGTTTACCTGCGGCTCAATACCCTTCGAGAGCTAGCTGCCGACGAATCATACAAGTGCCATCTCTTGTTGGCCGTACCCTTGTCACAGTCCGAGCTACCGGAGTGGCCGGAGACCAGGGAAACGATCGAGCAGGCGTTCTTGGCGTTCTGGCAGCAGCTCCAGGCTGATATCAAGTGCCTGGGAGTCGAAGTCCTTCCCACGAACCGGATCACCCTGGCGGATATCGAGCTCTATCAGAGGTTCGACGCAGACTGGGTGAGCTTCGAGGATGAGACTGCGGTTACGCCGATGGCCGCAGACTTTCGCGCCTAGTCGGAGACGATCCGCGGATGATCAGAGACGAGTGTCTCCTTGATTTCGTCGCCGCGATTCCGGTCGTCCCCTAACCCCCACCCCCGCGTGACCGCCCGCCGCGACCACCGCACGGCCGCGTGACCCCGGGTCAACCTCCCCCCGTGCCGATCCCCACTGGCTGCAGTTTGGCGCGGCCACCGCGCCGCAACTGCCATCGCCGCCCTCTTCTCCCCCTCCTTCGCCTTGGACAGAATGTGGCCCGTATCTGTCCGGATCCGTCGATTTGTCACGGAATGCGACCTGTGGACACGCACGACGACATCGCGGAGTCCGTCCGGTCAGCCGCAGGTCACAGTACGGCTCGAGTCCGACGCGAGCATCGACGCCAGCGCGTCGCGTTCAGCTGGATTCACGGACAGGCCGTACTTTTGCTTGACGGCCACGACCTGGGCGGAAAACCAGCCGGTGTTGCGCGATGGCCTCCAGCCCCCGGCGTCCGAGTCGGACTTCTGCTGCCGGTTCACGACCGGATCCGCAATGGTCAGATTGGCCAGGTCCCCTGCGAAATCCCGGAACTGCGCGGTAGGGAGCCCGGAATCGTAGGCCTCCGCCAGCGCAACGATGTGGTCGATGTCGGTAGCCGCGGTTCCGTCGGTCCTGATGTCGAACAGTTTGCACGAATACGGCGTGTACACCTGTCCACCGGACTTGGGTAGCTCGTCGATGATCTCGTCCTCCAGCGACGTGTACGCCGTACCGAAGGCATCTCGGTCGTAGCCGGTGCGCTCCGCTTCCTCGCAGACCGGAAGTCCCATCCATGTGGGTGATCCAGCCGGGCACGTCCTGTCCCCCGTTTGCGTGGGGGTTGGGACGCGGACGGGGATGTAGCCGCTGGCGTTCTGAGTGCTCTCGCAGGAGATCCCGTCGTCGTCGCTGTCGCTCGACCTGTTCCGTTCCAGCCACTCGTAAATCAGTCCGGTTCCGTCCCGGTTGTCCTTGTAGGCGGGAAGTCTCAGTCCATTGTCCTTGTCCCTTGCTTCGGTGCAGGTCAGATCCCCGTTACCGTTGACATCCCAGTAGGCGAACGTGTCTTTCTCGCCCGTCACGCGCAGGCTGGCGGAGGCACTGAAGGTGGCCGTGCCTCGCGTCACGGTCGCGTCAATGGTCGTGGCGCCAGTGCCGGTTCCCGTTGCGGAGCATCCGAACGAGGTCACGGCGGCCGACGCCACCAGAGTGTTGGCCGAGACGCACGTCCAAGCAGGTTGGGCGTTCGTGTCCCCGCCGGTGATCTCGATGGTGAAACGGACGGTCTGACCCGTCTCGATCTCGATGGTGAACTGGGCCTGGACGTTGTCGGCGCCCGGCGCCAGGCTGGCGGCCAGCGGTGGCGGTGGATCTGGAGCGGTCGGGCTGCGAGTTCCTGATTCGGAGCAGCCCACAAGCAGGCAGACCAGCAATGCGATTGCCTGAAGCGGCAAGCGATCAATCATGTCGGTGTCCCACTTTCGACTTCATTTGGCTCCGGACCTCAGTATAGAGCCCTTCCTCGCCTTAGGAGCCGATCTGCGGTGATCGGGGGTCGTTCGCATCCGGATTGCACACTTGGGCCGCGAGATCTGTCAATTATATGGAGGGGCGAGAGTCGCCACACTCAACATCCGGAGGTTCAACTATGTTCGTGCACAGTTCACTCCCTCGGTCTGCCCCAGGCCTCGTCCCGGGCGCTTTGGCCGCAATCGCATTCGCTGCGGCAACCGTCTTGAACTCCTCGCTGGCCGCGCAGGTGGGCCCGGCGAGTCCTTCACGTGCCGTCGAGGAGAGAGCTCCGCGGGCTGTATCGTCGCTCGGAGCCAACGCGGGAGCCGTAACTGGGCGCGCCGTGGGCTGCTACCATTGCTATGACATGGATGAGCAACATTTCGCATCGGCGCTGTATCCATTCTCAGAATGGGGACCCGGCGACGGATCGCACTTTTGGCGAGCGTATGACGGCGTTTGCCTCTTCGTTCATGGAGTTTGCATCTATTTGCCAGAGCAAGCTGCAGCTACGCCTCGCGAACTCACGGACGCGGTGGCGGATGCCGTAGCTAGAGAAGACGTGGCGGCACTCGCGAACCTGCTTGCCACATCTCCTGTCCAAGTGTTCGCCGAACGCGATGCCATTCAAGTACTCGCTTGTGATGGGGTGGCCATCGCCGGCCACATTCCTGTGCAACGCAACCTGCTGCGGAGTATCCAAGCAGCTTTCGCGGAGATTGATAGCGATCGATGAGCCCTTCCGGTAAGCGGGCAGCGACGAGGGTAGGCACGAAGTTGAGTTATCCAGAGCGTCTTCGACCGCGTCGCGCCAGCATGATCATCGCCCCTTGCCTCTTCCCCTTGCTCGGCATGTACGCCGCAGCGACACCGCTGACAGCACAGGAGCGCGAGGTGGTGTCCGGCGAAGTAACCTGCCAGAGTTGCCGGATCACGCTCGACACGGTTGCGACCATCGGCGGACTCGACGGGCCTGGACTTCACGTCGTCTTTCGTTATTCAAGAGTGGCTGTGGACCGCCATGGTCGGATCATCGTCAGCGACATACGCCAACCGGAGTTCTCGGTCTTCGAACCCGACGGCACTTTCCTTCGAACGGTCGGCCAGCTGGGTGACGGTCCGGGAGAGTACTACCACATCGACTGGGTCAATGTCGGACCCCGATACATCCACGTCTTCGACCATCGCCGTGGAAGGACGATGCTCGACAACGACTTCAATGTCGTGAGGACCGACCGTTACCCAGGGCAGCCCATCGACACCTACGTAACGGACTCCGATGATGTCGTGTTCAGCGCCAATGTGCCCACACCGACTGCCGTTGGCTACAGGCTCCACGTCCTGACACCATCGGGTGAGATGAGTTCCTTCGGCGGCGAGGGCGGCGTGTACCGTGGTCCTTCCTCAACCTCCTACAAGTTGGCGGGGGATGGGGTGGACACTCTTTGGACGGTCCGAGCCGATGCCAACTTCCTGAGCCGCTGGAGCTTGGGGTCCACGCCCAGGCTGACAAACGAGTTCGAGCGGCGCGTGAAGGTATTCGACGACGACGCACCGGATGGGAACACGTTCCCGAGTTCACGAAACCGGGGACTCATGCTGGATGCCGATGGGTTATGGCTCGTCTGGACCACTCCAGATCCCGATTGGACGCAGCGCAGCGCGGCGGGAAGCCCGAGCGCGGAAGCGCCACCACGCCTCCAGCACGACGGCTGGGTGGACCTGATCGATCCCGCGACCGGCCTAACGATCGCCCGTCATCGCACCGACGGGTATCTGCTCGGCTTCGCACAGGGCTCCCGGTATGTCGTTGCCTACCATGAGACGGACGAGGGCGTGCCGTACCTGCATCTGCTGGATCCGAAGTTGTCGGTCCCGCCGCCTTGACGCCCGGTGTGATGGCCTTGGCATCGCACGTGTTCGAGAGCTGCCGCTACGACCCGCGACCGGGGCTCCCTTCCTACATCGAGGTCTGGACCGGCATGGACAGCACTCCCGCTGCAGCTACTGCCGCCGCGCGTTCGTTGCGGTCCTCTCGCTTCACATACAGCGCGGCCGCGATACCTCCCGCGATCGCGTAGAGCGCCGTGGACACGGACACTACCGAGCCCGCGGTACCGGTCGCCAGAAAAAAGACGCCCGTCGCTAGCACGACCATCACCGCGGACATCGCGAGATCCTGCCACCGCAGAGTCCTCTCCAGCTGCGCTTCTCTCAGGGCCATCCTGGCGATCACCCGTTCGTTCAGATCGGTCCGAACCGGTCTCTGGGGGTCCAACACGTGACGCAGGCCATGCTGAATCTGCCAGTCGAGCCAGCACGACGGGCAGGTCTTCAGGTGCTCGATCAACTCCGGGTCGGCGTCATGTGCGCCCGTGCGGTTGAGCGCCGTCGGGTCAGGACAAGTCGTCATTCTCCATCTCCCAGCATCCTGCGAAGATTCTTTCGGGCGTGTCGATGATGAGATCGGATCGTGGATTCCTTCGACTTCAGGATCTTTGCCACCTCAGGGATACTGTGCCCTTCCAGGTGCATCAAGATCATCACGTCCGCTTGTCGTTCCGGGAGACGGGCGAAGACGTCCCCCAGGCCTTGGACCAACTCCTTGAAGTCATGCAGTTTCTCCGGGTTGCTTATCAGAGACTCGGCAAGGTCCATCGGCAGCGTCTCCGCTTCGTACCGTTCCAGCCGCTCCTCGTGGGCCTTGCGCGCGTTACTCCAATTCGTGCCCAGGCGATGAGCCAGCCTCTGGATCCATCCACCCAGCGCGCCACGGCCTTCGTACTGGTCTATGCGGTCCAGGACGCGGATACAGATCTCCTGGTATAGATCATCCTGGTCATCGCCATCCACGGCATATCGCTCGGCGACCATCTCGATGAGGGGTCCAAAGCGCTTCATCAGTGCCCGAGCGCTGCCGAAGTCGGGCCGGGTCGATTCACTCATCGGAGCCCACGCACTGTTCCGTTGCCGGACTCACATCGGTGATCTCCCGAAGGACTCGGCCGCCCGTGTCTGGGGTCGGTGACGCTCTCGCCGGCGCACCAGATACACGAGCACGAACGCCTGCGCTATCGGGAAGACGAGCGGCGCCCACGCACCGAAAACACCCGATCGCATGGTGCCGTCGCGCAGAAAAGGCCCCACGGGAGATGCTGCCGCGAGGCACGCGAAGAAGGCGATCCCACCGAACACCCCGATTGCCAGTCGAGCGTTACGCTGCGCGCGACGACTGAGATCGAGGGTCAGTGCCGCGGCCAGCACACCCAGGAGCACGTTGACGACGGCGAACACCGCCATGGCGGGAGGGCGATGTAGCTCCCAGCGGAGCACACTCGGAGGGAACCTGTCTGGAGCCCCAACATTCAGAGTGTACTCCTCGGGAGGGTTTGCCTCCACGAACCGCAGATTCGCCAGAATGCCGGTCGGGGTTCTTGGCCCGAACCGGCGCAAATCCACGGTTTCAGGGTCCAGGGCAGCCAGGAAACGACTGTGCACTTCCGGTGCCGCCCAAGCGCCCAGGGCGTATGAAACCGCACCCGCCGAGATACCGACAACCACCGCCGTTCGTACGAGGCGACGGGAGTGTCGCAACACCCGAACCAATGCCACGCCGCCTGCAAAGATCAGGAACGGAAGGGCTAGCGCGGCGTCTTCGACCACACCCCACAGCCACCGCAGGGAGCTAACGGACCACTCATACGGAGGCCGCCTCAGTTCCAATAGCGGCTTGCCGACGATGAATAGCAAACACCAGGGCCACATCGCTCTCGCGACCGCCCTCATCCAAGCTGCGTATCCGCGTCGTGTTTCCGCCATCGTCGCCGTCATGCCCCTCTGGAGAGCCGCTTCCGCCGTTCATCCGTCCCGACAGTCACTGTTCCTGTCGCAATCCGGAAAGAGCCAACAGCAGCCATAGCAACAGTACGCTTCCGGACCATCGCCTTGGCAACAAGAGCGCGTGGCGTCGGCCGAGCGTGCGGCGTTCGCCTGCGTCACTAGAGCCGCTGCCAACACGAGGTTGAGCAGGATAAGGACCACCCTGATCGTTCGCAACTTTCGTCCTCCATTTTCGGGACCTGGCGGTCCCAGACGGGGTGAATTGGAACTCGCGGTACCATTAATTGACAGTTCTCAGAGGAGAAAAGTGCAATCAGCGTGGTCGGCGGCGACCCTGACCGAGCTCTCCTACGACCTGGCACGATCCTGACTGCGCTCGCGAGCGCCCCTGCGTCCCACGGCCTGTGGGACAGCGCATTGCACATTTGGGCTGCGAGAACTGTCAGTTAAATGGAGGGCCTCATTAGACGACCCAGGGTTTGGCCTTGGGCTCATTTGGAGTGTGACACCTCATGGCCAACAGCGCCGGCGGCGACATTCCGGAAGTGCGACTGACCCTGACGCAGAGACTGCGGCGCGTCGAAGAGCTGGCGTATTGCCACAGCGAGATACTGGATCTGCTCATCGCCCACGGTCACGCCGACCCGCCCGCAGAGCTTCGCGCACTTAGGGACGAGGTGAGTGAGCTGATCCGGGATTTGCCTGGCGGTCACTCTTGAGGGCGTGGGGCCACATCTCGTCAAGCCAATGAACTCAGCCGTCGAGTATCCCCAATGACTCGCACTGCGGGCCGGTGGTTCGCACGGAAGCGACTGTGGCGAAGCTACATGATCGTCCCGCTCCTCGCTGTATCGGCGATTGGACAGGCGACGATCCTGCGTGCCCCGATGTTCGATGCCGACTCGCGGGCTGATCCGATTCCGTTCGGGTACAGTCTGTCGTCGGTTTCCGTAAGACACGCCGACGGGACCCCGGCCGAACTGGGGGCGGGCCAGCCCACCCTGCTGCTCGTTTTCGATCCTGACTGCGCCCACTCGCGTCGTGTCGCGCCAGCTTGGTCTTCCTGGCTCGCTGGCAGGGAGGCTCACCAATGGCGCGTTCTTGCGATTTCGTTGGGCCCCCTGGCCGAAGCGATCGACTTCGCAAACGAGCATCGTTGGCCCGTTGAGGTCTTGTCCCTGGAGCGTCCTGTAGGTGAGCCGGACGCCGCCATTCTGACCCGACGGACCCCATGGATAGTCTTGTTGGACCAGGAGGGCCGGGTCGTGACCGATGGTCATGGCGCCGGCCTAGCCGAGGTGGCCCGAGCGCTCAGTGGGGGAGAACCTGATCTGCGGTGATCGGGGGTCCTTCGGGGCCGGATTGCACATTTGGGCCGTGAGATCTGTCAAGTATATAGAGGGGCGAGAGTCGCCACTCGGTAACCACAAGAGGAGGCAGTACGATGTTGCAACGCGGTTCCAAGTTGTTGGCGAAGGCCGTTGTCCTCGCTGTTTGTCTTTCCATCGGCGTTTTCGGTGGCGGCATCGCCTCCGGGCTGATGAACGGCCAGGCAGCCTCGGCGCAGGCTCCGTCTTGCGAGAGCGATGTCTGCAGGTACAAGAGCTGGTGCGGGGACTCGCCGGGCTCGGACACCGGTTGCAACCGGGTGGAGGCTGGTTGCAAGTCCTACGTCTGTCTCTAGCCCGGCACTTGGCGGAGTCGGGGTCCCCGTTGCCAGCAAGATGCGACGGGGACCCCGCTTCCTTGTACCAGCGCCCCTTGAATCCTGAGGGTCTAAGGCCAAATGAGTAATCGATGTGGTTGGGGCTTGATCGCCGGGACACTTCCTGCCTGTTTTGTTTCAATTGCAATGGGTTGTGACCGCGTTCCCCAGGAAATCGTACACCCGACTAGCCAGAATCAGCCGCCGAGCGATGCGGCTCCAATTCTCCGTGACACAATCCCAGAGGGCTTGTCGGCCGATAGACGCGCCGCGTGGGGGGCTGCGCGAGAGAGCCTTGAAGGTGCCCGAACCCTTTATCGACTCGGGATCCTTTCTGGCGAAGGGCCGGAGGTCTTTGGTCAGATAGATGATGTAGCTCTGAGTCAAGATGACCGCCTGTTCGTTTTGGATGGCCATGCCCAAGAGATCAGGATCTTTAGCCCAACGGGTAAGTTCTTAGAGAGTTTTGGTGGTTTGGGCGACGGGCCGGAAGAGCTGCGTGGGGCTTACGGGATCGTGGTCGAGCCAGCGGGAGATGTATTGGTCATTGGTACCGGACGCCAGGTAAAGGTCTTTCACCCCACTGTATCAGGTTATCGTTTTCGAGAGTTCCGTCCGTTGCCGCTGGCCGGCGGCATGGCTTGTGTCACGGAATCTGGGCGTACGATTGTCGCTGGCGCTGACACCAGAACAGATCGGAATGTCCTATTGCACGAGGTTCCGGCTGGAGCTGGAGAGTCAGTGAGGAGTTTCGGATTGGGATACCTGGACGCATCGCCGTTCATTCGCTTTATGTTGGCCAACCGCGGTCCTATAGCATGCACTCAGCACGATGGAAAGGAAGCAGTGCTTCACGCGTTTGTGCCCTTGAACTTCGTACGTCTTATGGATGTTCAGGATGGGGCAGTCATTTGGACCGCTCGGCTGATGGATCACCGACAGTTGGTGATGGAGGGCAACTCGACCAGTCTAACGCAGGATCCGACGACGGAATGGGATGTCATAGTAACACTGCTGCCATATCGTGACTCCCATGCATTGTTGCAGGTCGAGCGGCTGGAGCCGTTGACGGCGGAGGACGCCAGGGCCATGTCCGTTCCCAAGGGCATCATTCATACCTACCTGCTTGACTTGCTATCGGGGAGAGGGGCCAGCCTAGCGCCTGGTCTCACCCAGGTGATGGGAATGAACAAGAGCCGGTATGCCGTAGTGAGCACTGACCCCTTTCCCCAGATCGAGATACGTGTCTTTGACCCGGTGGAACAGTGAAAAACGTGACGAAGGGTGCATATCTCGGAGCGGCTGCCGTGGGATTGGTATTGGGTTTCGTATTCGGCCTTGGGGGGTTCCTTCCAAAACCGGTGATCAAGGTCACATGGGATGACCAGTCCAATGACGACAGCCCCTTTCGTGCATCGGCACCTCTGGACGGAGGCGAGGAAGTTGCGTTGGTGTACTTGGGCGCAGCGTCGTGTGGCTGGTCCAACGCAGATGGTTTGCCGGACGCGGTGCGCGGGATCAGGGACGAATGGTACGGCATCGCACGGAAAACTGGAAAAGGGTTTGCTACGGTGGGCATCGCGCGTGATGTGGTCGTTGATGAGGGTATGAAACACCTTGCCAAGTATGGACCGTTTGACGAGGTAGTTGCAGGCCGTGGCTGGTTGAACGTTGGTTTCTTCAAGTATGTCTTCGGTGATATGCCAGGGCCGGCGGCGACGCCACAGGTGCTAGTTGTCGAACGGACCGTGAATCGGATAGCCGGCCAGACTTGGATTAGCGATGAGCGGGTTTTGCGGCGCCTGGTTGGTGCCGACGAGATCATGCGTTGGGATCAAGGTGGACCGGCGTCTGCAGAACTAAGTGCGAATCGGGCTAACGGTGGTGCAATTGAGTCATGCGGTTAAGGTACCACCGGGCTGTACAAGTATGGTTTCACCTGACACCTGCCCTCGCCGAGATCTTTGCACCGCGCTGGGATCGCCCTGCGCGCCCATCCCAACGCCGCGTGCCCCCGGGTCAACCTCCCCCCGCGCCGATCCCCACAAGCTCCAACTCGGCGCGGCCACCGCGGCCGCACCTGCCACCGCCGCCCTCTTCTCCCCCCCTCCCACCTGCGATACCACTGATCCGGCGCCCGTCGCGTCGCAGGCGCGTTCGGAGGCTTCCCGCCTTCGACTGAAACCGCACCCCCGACCTGCTCGAACTCCTCGTAGCACAGGCCACCGGCCGCCGGATAGAACGTGATCCGGATTTCCCCGGGTTCGCCGATCGTTACGCAGTGCGACCCTCGGACACGCGCGCCATCGGGCAGGGTGGTCGTCCGCTGCAGGCAGGTGATGCCGGCTTTCGTGTAGTACGTCCGAACACTGTAGTCCAGCGATTCTCGGGCATCCTGCCAGATCGCCGCGACTCCGTGCTCGGTGGCCTTCCGTTTCAGGTCGGACGCGGTTGGCGGACCGGCGGACGGCGTCCGGGTATCGTCCGCAGCCCGTACCTGCCAGGCCAACAGCATCTCCTGGTCGTGAACGTAGCCGTGGAAGGTCACCAGCCGGATATCGATGGCCCTGTCCGCCAGTTGGGACACCACGTGCCACCGAGGCGCTCGAGGCAATGGGCCTGTCCGTGTCCGACGTCATCCGCCTGGTGCTGCTGCGGGTTGCGGAGGAGAATCGACTGCCCTTCATCGTCCAGGTACCAAACTCAACGACCGTCGAGGCCATGAAGGAGCTGGACGACGGCAATGGTCAGCGTTTCGACAGTGCCGAGGAGCTGTTCCGCGATCTCGAAATCTGACGTGTTGATTCCGGTTCGATCGTCGAATGAGCCCGTGCAGCGCCGGAGCTCCGCGACCTGCCCAACGCCGCGTGACCCCCGTCAACCTCCCCCCGTGCCGATCTCCACTGGCCGCAACTCGGCGCGGCAACCTCGGCCGCAACTGCCATCGCCGCCCTCTTCTCCTCCCCTGCCCACCGGCAATACCACATGGGTTGAAAGGCGAACGCTCCGTCGCCCGTGCGCTCGGCCGACGAATCGTCGTTGTCCCTGGGTTGAGGACCAGTGAGGCAACGGGGCTGCAACGCATTCGGTCCGCTGATCGCTTAGTGATTCGACCGCCCTAAGCTGCTGCGGTCGTTCTGGCCTGGCAGTTGGAGCAGGCGATGGAAGAGCAGCAGATCACCAAGAGCGCCATGGCCCGGGCGATGCGCACGAGCCGAAGCCAATTGGACAGGATTCTCGACCCGGACAACGACCACATTCGACTCGACACGCTCGCCGCTGCTGCGAACGTTCTCGGCCTGAACCTGAGAATCGAGTTGATCGGGTAGCGTGGCGCGTGACGTAGCTGTCCCTCGAAGGTGCGCTGGCCCCAAGGGTCCGGCTCTTCGTTAGGCCGAATGCTCCTTGAAGAAGCGGTCCATGGCCTCGACGGCCCGGTCAACTACGGGATGAGAGAATACCTCATCCTCCTGCGGGAAAGATACACTGGAGGTTGTCCACATCACCCTCTGTGGCGTAGAAGATCTGAGATCCGGTCCGCCACGGCACATCGAGCGCACCGCGCGACATCTCGACTCCGACTAGCTCTGGCTGATCGTCGGCGTGCTTGAACCCCAGGAGGTGAAACAATTCGTGGACGATGGCCTCTCCGTCGCGTCCGTTGGCGTTACCCTCGCAGCAGGGGTCGTCGTAATTCCACCACCGACCCATCGCGCGCTTGTTGTATGTGATCGTCCCACAACACGGATGCGCGCTCAAGATCGAACCGCCCCTGCCGTCCCAATCTTGCGGGTTATCGTCGTTCATGTAGAAAACGAGAATCTGGCCGCGCTCCCGAAGCCGATGGGATTGCGAATAGAGAGCGAATCTCTGATCCCAGTCCGCTGGGGCGTCCGACGGTACATCGACCAGCTCTCCCATTTCCACGATCCGATACCCGAGCTGCGCCTCGATCTGATCGGCCAGCCGGCCGACAGGAGCGAGCAACTGTCGGAGATCCGGGTCAGTAACGAAATGAGGAAAATTGCGCACCATGTCCACCCGAAAGGGCGTGCCGTCCCATTCTCGGACGACTCCGTTGGCACCGAACTGAGCATCATGGCCCCGGGCCAGGGATCTCACGTCCGCACACGCCATCGGCGGTGGATCTGAGGGCGGAGAGTCGATCGTCCCACAGCCGCAAGCGGTCAGCACCACCAACGCACTCGTGACGGTTTGCGATCGGCTCATCTATGTTCGATCCCCATGTACAGGCGTGAGTTCGGCCAGGCCGCGAGGGTCGTCGCGCGGAAACGCGAACGGCTTCAATCTACAACCGTCTACGTCGCCTACGCAGCGTTCCGCGGCGTTCACAGCCGTGCGGAAGGCACCCGGTACCTACGCAGCCACCGCGTTCGAGTGGGCGTTCAAGCGCTCTTTTTGCTGCCGGGTCGGACTGTAGCTACAATGAAGCTACACACACAGGAGGTCCAGAATGGGCACCGACACCGTCGTCCGCGCGAGAATCGACAGCGACACCAAAGCGCGTGCCACCGAGGCGCTCAAGGCAATGGGCCTGTCCGTGTCCGACGTCATCCGCCTGGTGCTGTTGCGGGTTGCGGAGGAGAAGCGACTGCCCTTCATCGTCCAGGTACCAAACGCGACGACCGTCGAGGCCATGAAGGAACTGGACGACGGAAAGGGTCAGCGTTTCGATAGCGCCGAAGAGCTGTTCGGCGATCTCGAAATCTGACGTGCTGATTCCGGTGCGTTCAGTCCGAGCGTCGAGGCACGAGTCCGGCGGCAATCGCCGCTCCGCTCCTCGCCGTGAACACTCCCAGTGTCAATCCGGCGACTCCCAGGAAAGCGGCGAAGCCGACCGGGCTGTCGAGTCCCCCCACGAGTTCAGCGGCCAGGCTGCCGGCGGGGAGTCCGGCGCCGAATCCGGCGACGCACAAGACGATCCACCGGCGGGCCATTGGCGCCGCGGGACGGATCGCCAGCCATTGCGCCGCGCCCAGCCCCAGGCCGGCGAACACCCCGACGAACGACAACCCGCCGAGTCGGCCGAGCATGTCGAGCGCCAGCAGGCGCACCGGCTCGCCGGTCAACGCCTGGCCGAGCATCTCGACCAGCACGATGCCGATGGTCATGCCGACACCGAGCCCGAGACCCGAGGTCCCGACCCATGACGCGAACCGCGGGGTCCTTCCCAGGGCCAGCCACTGCGCGCCGCCGAACATCGAACCGGCCAACGCCAGGGTGACGGGCGTCACCAACATCATGCCCACGACCGCCTCGACCGGTGCTGCCAGGCCCAGGCCGACGGCCAGCCCGCCCGCCAGGCCGAGCCCGCAGAGAACGGTCCAGCGCAGGACGAACCCGCTTGCGGCACCCCTGATATCTTCGATCATCTCACACCTTCCATTTTACGGCAATCAAACCCGCCGTCACTGCGACCGCGTCAACGCCCACAGCCGCACGTACTCGATGTCCAGATCGTCGGTCACCTTCGCGAGGATGTAGTCCGCGCCTATCTCGAAGATCGTTAGGCCTTCGGGCGTGTCGACCAGGCCAAGCACGCGCCCCTCCCGATCGAAGACCGTCCAGAGCATGCCGTCGTACTCCTCTCCGGGGCGCTCGAACTCGGCTATCCAGAGATGACCCAGCGCGTCGCCAACGGCCCCCGCGAAAGCCGGGAAGGCGTCGACGAGCGGCACGTTCGGGGCCATCTCGGCAAGGGTCGCACGTCGCTCCGCCGAAAGAGTTGCCACATGGCGCCGAAGTCTGGCATCCTGCTCCGCCTGGGTCGGGGTGCGAGGTTCGTAGTCGCGGCGCACGATCCGCGCGAGGGACCCGTCGCTCCGGTAGGCCTTGAGCTCGTAGGCTTCGGTGCGTCCTATGACCGCCAGATCGCCCCAGACCGTGGTGTATGTCGTCTGGCCGAAGGGGTGCCGCAGCGGAACAAAGTACGTCATATTGCCCTGCGTATAGCTGCCGCCGGAGAAGGTCTGTGGCCCGGGATGCTTGCCCAATGACGCGCGTGTGTCACCGTCGACGGTCCTCAACGCATAGGCGTGATCCTGGCGCCAGAACCCCGACGTCCGCCAGAATTCGGCATCCCTCGTGAAGAGGGTTCTATCGGGCAGTATGCCGATTACGACATCGGGGCTCATCGCGAGCCCCATCATACCTCTTATGGCCTGAACCCCGCTTGCCACGATCCCGGTAGTCTCACTTCGGCCGCGTAGCGAGACGGTCCAGCCGTGACTGCCCTCCAGATCGAAAGCGGAGATCCTGCCCTGCTCGGGGTCGTCCGCGATCAATGAATCCGTGGCCCACGGCCGAACCCGGTTCATGTCCCTGAACTCTCCCGGCCCTTCGCCCTCACCGCCCCACGCAGTCCGGTATTGGCCCGTCGCGTCGAACACCAGGAGCTCCATGGAGCCCCCATTCGCCACCACGATTCTGCCATCGGCGAGCCGGGTCGCATCTTCAACCCCGTGGAGCTGAAAGTCCGCCGTGGCTTCCGCAGTGCCAATCGAGGCCAGAGGCTCCGCGCCCACCGTCCATCCCAGCCTTGAATCAGGTGAGGGACGGGGGTTTTCAGCGATATTGACTCCGGCGCTGTCACGGACGCCGTACTGCGGCGCGTCAGTGCGGGGCATCGGGCCTGACCCCCGGTCGCCGCATGACGCGACAGTTCCACCGCCAACCACGACTGTGGTGACGACCACGGCGAGCCTAATTCGAGAGAACTTCATTGGCGGATCGAGCAATGCGATCTCCTTGTGAGGGCGGATTTGTCGCCTGAATCTGAGTCTCGGGCCTGTCGGTCTCAAGGATTAGGTAACATGATCCTGACGGTTCGTTGCCCAACATCGACGGAGCGGCCACCGCCGTCCGCGCCCAGGCCAACGCCGCGGGACCCGGTCAACTTCCCCCGTGCCGATCCACACAAACTGCAGTTCGGCGCGGCCACCGCGGTCGCAACTGCCATCGCCGCCCTCCTATCCCCTCCTTCCCGCTGGACAGAATGTGGCCCGTATCTGTCCGGGTGGAGCCCTGCCTTGGCTCGTGCTAGCTTGCGATGCCGTTTGGGGCTCCCACAATAGCACATCAGATAAGGACGGGATATGCAAAGATGATCAGCTTCAAGAAAGATGACATATTCAGCTTGGCCCCGGACGTAGACGCCATGGTCAATTCCGTGAACTGTAAAGGCGTCATGGGACGAGGGCTCGCGCTACAGTTCAAGAACAGGTTCCCGGAGAACTTCCAGGAATATCAGGAGCGGTGTCGCGAGGGAAGCATGAAACCGGGTGACCTGTTCGTGCACGAGAACAAGGGAGAAGGGCCGAGCTACATCATAAACTTTGCGACCAGGGATCACTGGAAGGACAACAGCCGCCTGGAATACGTGGAACGTGGACTGACCACATTGGCAAAGCTCATTCGCTACCTGAAAACGGATGACGCATGGCGGGAAATCAACTCCATCGCCATTCCGGCACTCGGATGCGGACTCGGGAAGCTCAAGTGGCCTACCGTCAGGAAGTTGATCGAACTCCACCTCAAGGATGTCGAAGGGGTGGATGTCATTGTGCTCGAGCCACGATAACATGAGACCCGAAGGGGGCCGAAATGACTCGTTCCGAAAAACGGCATCTTGCCCAACAGGACGCCATCATACGTCATCTGGACGCCATATCGCGGGCGCTGACCCGCATCGCACGGGCAGCCGAGGCTATCGAACGGAAACGGGAGTAGCTGACGGCGGGTCGGCGAGAGAGTCTTGTGGAATGCCGGCTTCGCGCCCACTATCGACCGATGCCCTTCAAGTCTATCGATTCCTGCCCACAAAGACCGGATAATTGGCACTAGCAACCCTCCTCGCTCTCGCTCTTGCCATTGGCGAGAGCGCTGTTCCCCAAGACGTGTTGGACGTGACGGACAGCGCGGGGGTTCGAATCACCACGAGCGGTGCTGTTGAGCCGGATGCCGGCACTGTGTGCTTGTTGGCCGAAGCACCAGATGTGCGTGTGGTCAGCCCAACCTCGGGCGAATGGACGCTTTTTCAAATCGAAGACCTCGACCGGATGGATGATGGCCGCCTCGTTGTTGTGAACCGGGGCTCGCGCGAGCTGTTGGTGTTCGGTCGAGACGGCGAGTTTCTTCAATCCATCGGCCGGCGCGGAGAAGGGCCTGGCGAGTTCAAGGACCCCATCGAAGTCGACTTTGTCGCTGGCGACTCGATCATTGTGTGGGATTGGGATTTGGGGCGACTCGCGCTGTTCGGGCCAGGCGGGGTTCACGAGAGAAACATCATGCTCCGGCCGCCGGTACCCAATCCCACCGGTCATTTCGGAGTTCTCGGGCGGGAAGGGATAATTCTCAGTGGTCAGGATTGGCGATCGCCCGGCGCTGGGTTGACACCACAGTTTCTCCAGATTTTCCTGTACGACTGGGGTGGCAGGCGGCTCGACAAGGTGGTGACACTGCCGTATGGAGAATCGGGGTGGGTCGATCGAGAGTCCAGGTGGGGGGGTAGGCCGCTCTTTCAGTCGAAAGGTGTTTTTTCGACCCATGGCGAGCTGCTGTACACCTCGGACGGCAGTTCGCCCGAGGTTCGAGTACATCGCGGACACCGGCTCGAGTCGATTGTCCGGTGGAAACCGGGTGACCTGACCGTGCGCAAGGAAGACGTGGAGACATACAGGACTGCCTACCTGAAGGATTTCGAGGTTAGGGCCGGCGAGTTGGCACTCCTTCGCCGGAGCCTGGACGCGTTTCCGCCCAAGGACACGTTTCCCGCCGTCACGGAGATACGGACTGACGCCCAGGGTCGGATATGGGTCCAGACGTTTGACAGGCCGGGTTCGACCGCCACCGTGTGGTTGGGCTTTGCCGAGACGGGCGCGTTCATCTGCCGCTTGTCCGTGCCAAATGACCTCACGGTCTTCCACTTCGACTCTTCGGCAGTTGTCGCCGTGCACCGGGACGAGATGGACATCGAGTCCGTCGAGATACGCTCGTTTCAGCTTCCCGAGGGGTGATCCGAAAGACGTTACTCTGACCTTCGGCCCTGCCATTGACGCGGATCCGCGAAAACGCCGAGCCTCATCGTCGCGGAGGTAGGGGAAGATGTTGAAGCGGCGCGCGAGATGGCCAATCGTGGAACTCTTGGTCGTAGGCGCAAAGAACACCATCGTCGCGCCCGTGGCGGGAGCTGCGCCTTCGGTTCAGTCTGCGCGTCGAGGCGCGAGTCCGGCGGCAATCGCCGCCCCGCTCCTGGCTGTGAACACTCCCAGTGTCAATCCGGCGACTCCCAGGAAGGCGGCGAAGCCGACCGGGCTCTGGAGTCCCCCCACGAGTTCCGCGGCCAGGCTGCCGGCGGGCAGGCCGGCGCCGAATCCGGCGACACACAAGACGATCCACCGGCGGGCCATCGGCGCCGCGGGACGGATCGCCAGCCATTGCGCCGCGCCCAGCCCCAGGCCGGCGAACACCCCGACAAACGACAACCCGCCGAGTCGGCCGAGCATGTCGAGCGCCAGCAGGCGCATCGGCTCGCCGGTCATCGCCTGGCCGGCCAACCCCAGGGTGACGGGCGTCACCAACATCATGCCCACGACCGCCTCGACCGGTGCTGCCAGGCCCAGGCCGACGGCCAGCCCGCCCGCCAGGCCGAGCCCGCAGAGAACGGTCCAGCGCAGAACAAAGCCGCTTGCGGCACCCCTGATGTCTTCGATCATCACACACCTCCCATTCGGCCGCCGTCAGTTGGGTCGACGTTCCGGCCAGTCGCTAGCTGTCAGTTGTCCTACGGGCGGGAACGGTAACCGGTGCCGACCGGCACCTCCAGTCCACAGCCAGAATCCCGTAGCGACATGGACCCGCCCATCCGAGCCGCTATCTTTGGTTGTTACTGGCGCTTGACACGTCTCACGCGTCGGGCGACGACGGCCCTCAGCAACCAGCCCACAGCCGCGTGACCCGGTCAACCCCCCCATGCCGATTCCAACAAGCTGCAGCTCGGCGCGGCCGCCGCGGCCGCAACCGCCATCGCCGCCCTCTTCTCCCCCTCTTCACACCGTATCCTCACACCTCCCAACGACCATGAGCTCCTCTGCCAGCCGAATCACGTCGATTGCCCTTTGCTTGCTGAGCAATGCCTGCTCCGGTGAACCGGATGACCGAGTCGATCATCCGGACTACCAGGGCCAGGGCCCCGATGTCGTTGTGCTGGAGCCCGTGCTGCTGGAGGAGAGCGACCAGTATTATCTGGGGAATCCGTCATCGCTGGTCGTGGACACGCTCGACGGGAGCTTTCTGGTTTCCGATCACTACTCGGGACGGATGTTTCGATTCGGACGCGACGGTTCAGTTGAACGGACCTACGGACGCCCAGGGTCCGGTCCTGGCGAATTCCAGGGCATCGGCCCGGCCTTCGTGCTCAACGATTCGGTGGTCGTCGGTGCCGACATGGGCCGCCGCCGGCTGTCTCGGTTCGTCTCCGGGACCGGGGAGCATGCGGGCCTCACTCCGTACCCCGGTAGCGCTGGCGCGACCACGACGGTCGTCAACGGCGTGGCTCTGATTCCATCCGTGGATCTCGACAGCATGAAGGCCATGGTCGTCTGGGATCCGGCTGGTGGCAGCCTCCGTCATGTGATCGATCTGCCGGAGGCCTACCGACGATCGCTGCGCGGGCCAGAGGTGTTCATGGGGTTGTTCGGTCTCGGCACTGTGGCTGCGTGGCCGGATACGATGCTCTTCGGAATGGGTGGGACCAACGAGGTGTACGTGGCGACCTGGGACGGCGAGGTGATCGACACCGTGGATCTGCCCAACGTGCGGCGCCGGGGCGTACCGCATGACGCGCAGGCGCGGATCGATGATGTTGCAAACCCGTCGACGACGTTCAACGAGCGCATGGAGATGGTGTCGGTTCTTAGTGGCCTCTACGTCATGTCGGAAGGCGCCACGGTCTTCATCCATCACGACATCGAGGTGGTGGGGGAGGCTCCGATGGTCGAGTTTCTGGCGACCATCCATGCCTCCGTGCTTTCCCGCGACCGCAGAACTGCGTGCGTCGATGGGCCGGTCGAATTCGCCAACGAGATGCGCGTGGTCCACACGGTGGCCCGCGACACGCTGTACCTGCTCGACCGAACCCTCAACGAGGCCGAGGATGCCATGATGACCTGGATCCGGCGGTACAGGATCGATACGAGCGCGTGCGATTGGCTGCCGGTTGGTTAGTGTGCGGCACCAGGGTCGGTCGTAACGAATAGCGAAGGCCCTCCGCGCCCATCCCACCCGCGCGCGACCCGGTCAACCTCCCTCGTGCCGGTTCCCGGTTGTTGAGACTCGGCGTGGCCGATTCGGCCGGGACAGCCGTGGCCGCCTTCTTCCCCACTTCTTTTCATGGGGTTCACCGGACTTCGGTCGGGAGCCTCCGCACCACCACGCTGGCCACGTCGAACTCGTCCAGCTCGATGAATGCCGCCATTCCGTCCGGGCCGAAGGCATCCGGCATGGCGGTCGCCTCGGCGGAGTAGGTGCCGACATACTCCCCATCGGGAGTCACAACATCGATTGGTCCGCCGCGTTCAGGGTGTTCGCCGCGACGCTGCACCCAGATCCGGCCCTCCCAAGTGGTGGAGAGATCGTGAAGGACCGGGATTTCGTGGTAGAATGGCCTCTCGATCGCGAAACTCACGCTGCCGCTGGTACGCTGCTCACTCACAACGGCGGCCCGTCGTTCCTCGAAGTCCCGTTCAATTGCGGGTGTCACGGGCTCGGGCTCAAACGGTCGCCGAATGATGCGCGTTACTTCTCTTGAACCCGATGGCGTGATCTTCAGAGCGTAGGCGGACGAGTCGGAGTGGACAATCCCACCATCCGGTAGGACCCCCACCAGGAGCGGCGGCTCGAAACGGGCTGGGTAGCCAACCTGTTCAAGTGCGTCGGCCAACGAGCCACCTCCTATCCTGATGTTCTCAGCCATGCCTTTGACAGGCTCCCCGCGGGGAGGAAGCCAACCATCGACCACGGTATCGGTCTCGACGATTTCGCCCTCGAGCCCGACCCATGTGACCGGACGGGATGTCGGGGGGGCAGCCGGGGCACCGCCATCGCCGCCGTGGAGGCCAATGCTGGCACCGAAACCACCGGCGAACACGGCTCCGCCGCGCGGATCGCCATGTATTGCACGCGAGCTGGCGACGCCACCAGGTGCGTCGCTCGTGTGAACCATGCGGAGATACTGGCCAGTTGCGTCGAACAGTTGGTAGGCGCGGTGTCCGAGATCTCTCACGACCGTGGTTCCGTCCCTCAACACCGCGAAGCCCACCGGGAGGTTGAACTCACCGGGACCTTCGCCCGAGCGGCCGAACTCGCGCAGGAACCCTCCCGTGGAGTCGAACACCAGAACCCTGACCTCCCTGGATCCCAGCTCGTCGAACACGAATAGGTTGCCCGCCGCGTCGAAGGCCACTTGGGTAACCTGGGCAAGCATCTCCCAGGTCTCGCCTTCAAGGACACCGACGCGGAAGACTTCCTCGAAGTCGGGTTCGATCAGCTGATCCCGGCCGGTGACCTCGACCATCTCCTGAGCTCGGAGACCGGCGGGCGCGGCCAGGACAGCCATGAGGACGGAGGAGTGAATCCGCGCGAACCTGCTGGCGTTCATCAAGGACCTCTTCTGTCAATCGAAGGTGCCGAGTCGGGACAAACCGCAATCGGGTCCTGAATGGATGTTCTACCCTGACGCGGAGGTTGTCCACCGTCAACGTGCATCCGGGTGCACTGGCGCGCGCGATCGAAGACCATAGACTGTCGGGGTGATTGCCGTCCGAATATGTAATCTAAAGTGTACCCAATGTATAGTTTAGTTGACATGTCGGCCCATCGATACGTTCCATGAAGCGTGTCATCGCCGTCCTGCCCGAATGCGCGGCGTACTGGACCCCATGAGCCACCAAGATCCGCCGACGGCCAACGAGCAACTCGATTTCCTTCGCTCACTCCAGCGGCTCATGGAAGAGGGCAGCTTTGTCGCCAGCTACAAGTTCGCCTTGCTCCATGCCATCGCCGATCTGTGTCTGGTCAAGGGCGATGTCGGTGGAGCGGCCCTGGAGCTGTCGACTTCCGAGATCGCGGCCGACAAGCGGCGATTGAACGTTCAGTGGCGTCGAGGCCGTCATCGCTTGCCCCGACGAAGGATCCACGAAGCCGTACCCTGTGGTCAGAGCCGGAACCCCATCATCAAGGTAGGCGATGACAAGGCCCGCAACCTCATGTTCAGCCAGCAGCCCCGGGGCGACCGAATCGAGCATGGTCCGAAACCGGTCCGGTCCTTCTTGTGCTGCGGCCACGGTGGGGCCGATGAGCAGCCACATGGCTGTGACCCATAGGACGTGAATGGACCCCACTATGGGCACCTAATGCCCGATCCGCAGGAACTCCTCGCCCGTATCCGGGCCCGTCCGCAAGATGATGCTTGATGCTGGCCCTCCGTCCGGCGGGAACTCGAAATCCAGGACGTTCCCGCCCGCGAGCTCTACTCGCAGCATGTCTTCGCTCGCGTCGAACACCTCCGCCCGGCTCCGCGCGACCCCGATCCGAACCTCGAGTCCGTTCGCCACCACCCGCCACTCCATCCGGCCAAAGCGGGGGCTCTCATACACGCCGGCATAGTGCTCGAGGGGATGTGAGAGAGGACCGAGGCGTGCCTTCCGCTCCGCCAGATGGGCGGCCAGTCCGCGACGGGCCTCGTCGAGACGTTCGCGCATGCCGTCGATGCGTGCGGCGTAAGTGTCTTCGAGCTCTGCCTTGCCAAGCAGGCGATCGTAGACGTACGTCGCCAAGAGGTCGGCCGCCAAGGCAGAAGGGCCTCCCGAGTTGACGAGCACGATGACTCCGATGCCGTGCTGCGGCATGAACGACATGTGGGAGTGGTACCCCGAGAACCCGCCGAAGCGATGGACCACGGTGTCGCCTTCGTACGTGCCGAGATCCCATCCGTAACCCCACCCGAAGCGATGCAACGACAGGAATTGGCGATCTTGCTCCACGTGCTGCTGCTGCATCGTTCGGAGCGCGCTCCAACTCGCCACGGTGCCCCGGCCCCCTTCCGCTCGGCCACTCAAGTGCACGGCGACGAAACGTGCCAGATCGCGAGCGGTGGCAAAGTGTCCTCCTGCGGCGTGCATGTTCGAGTCGGCCTTGCGCAGGGGACTCCGCTCGAAGCCGTCGGGCAGGAAGCCATGTGGCTGCGCGAGGCGCTCCGCGGGAATCCGCGACACGTACGCGGTCGTCTCATCCATGCCGAACGGGTCGAGCACCTCATGCCGCACGACTTCCTTCCAGCTCTCGGAACTTGTGCTTTCGAGAATCATCCCCAGCAGGTTGTAACCGAGGTTCCCATAGGCGAAGCGGCGCCCCGTCGGTGACGGGACGTATTCCCGCAGGGCGTCGATGAGCTGTGCGTGGGTGAAATCGCCGGTAAAGGCCGTTCGGAAGACCACCGGTCCCAATCCCTGTTGGATGCCGTGCGTCATCGTCAGGAGGTCGTGCACCGTCACTGCACCGGCGTCGAGCGGTGGCTGGAAGCGAAGCTCGGGCACGTACGCCGTGATCGGTGCACTCAGGTCGATGAGCCCCCGATCGGCGAGTGCGATCACCGCGGTCGCCGTGATCGCCTTGGTGGTCGAGGCGATGTAGAATGCCGTTTCCGTGTCGACCCCCCTGCCGGCATCCACATCGGCGACGCCAAAGCCGCGCGCGTGCACAACCCAGTCATCCTGGACGACGGCGAGACCGATACCCGGGGCAGCGCCCATCTCGACGAGCTTACCCGCGATAGCGTCGACATCCGCGCGCCAGTCGCCCCCGATGACAGCTTGGGCGTACAGGGGCTGGTAGACGACGAAGGCGGTCGCCAGGACCGCCAAGTATATGCTGCGTGTTCTGCCAGGCATCGCGAAAAATCCTCTTGAGCGCCTCGAACGCGGGGATTTGGTTGTCCGCATCCCTGATAGTTTGACAAGACGAATGCGGGGGTTGGTTGGATTCACCCCCGGCGATCGTAGACGGTCGGCTGCGGCGGCTACTCGCCCGATGGCCTTGTCACACGGCCGAGCACACCTCATGGTTCGACCTCATGGACACGCAGACACCCCGCGACGGGACCGTCGACGAAAGCGAGCTTCCCGATTCCCCCGGTCGCGCACGGGCCGGAGGAGTACGCGTGACCGATCGCATCCCCTTCGGCCGCCTCGCGCTTGAGTTCGTGGTCATCGTGGTTGGCGTTCTCGTCGCCCTCGGCTTCGATCAGTGGATGACCACCATCGACCACCGCCGACTCGTCAACGAGACGCTCTACGCCCTGGCCGCGGAAATCGCCGAGAACACGGTAACCCTCGACCGTCGCATGGCCTATCACGACCGGATCCTGCCGAGGCTCGTCGAGAATCAGCGGGCTGCCGAAGGAGGCGAACGCCAGAGAATCTCGATCAGCGGGGCACTGCCCGAAGGACTCGGGCTCACGCCGTTGAGGAGTACGGCGTGGGAGTTGGCCAGCGTGACCGAAGCCGTGCGGCACTTCGATTTGCCGATTCTCTCCACGCTGTCCCTCACGTACGCCCTTCAGGAATCGCTCCACGAGTACGACCGGATCGTTTCCGCCGGGATCATCCAACCGCAGTTCTTCGCGGCCACGGACCAGCCCGGCCCGATCATCTACCTCGGCGTTATGTTGAGCGACGTTCGGGAACGGGAAGACGAGCTTGGGCGGTTTTACGCCGAGACGCTGCGGCATGTTCGTCAGCAGCTGGGAGATCCCGAGGCCGGCGCGGTGATGGAGGTCCGGTGACGGAAGATGTCGAGTTCGCGAGGATGGACCAACGTCGAAAGGACGCTTGAGACTGACCCATGTTCGATCAGCTTGTCGCGCTTATCGTGGATGAGAGCAAGTGGCTGACTGCGTCGATGGGCGTTGCCCTGCTGGCTGCTACGGCGCTGTTGATCCGGCAGCGCGGTTCGGCGCTCGCCGCCCGGCGCCTGGTGTTGGCGGCGTTGAACCTGTTCTTCGGGACCATGATCGGAGTGATGGCGTTCGGCCACCTCCTGGCGGTGACCACGAAGCTCGGCATGGGAACACTGGACGGTCCGGTCCTGGTGTTCTACCTGATCGGGGTGGTGCTGGCAGTACCCTCCTGGTGGTTGATCGTTCACACCCAAAAGCTGCTTGCGCCCAGCGAACGACCCGGCCCGAAGACGTTGGCGCTCAATGGTGCCGTGGCGGTCACCCTGCTCGCGCTGGGAGTGCAGAACCTGCCGCTCGCCGCGCCGGCCTTCTTCAACATCGCCTACCAGTTGCATTCCCGCCGCGCCGTGGGATGGGCCATCGTCGGTCTGGCGGTCGTGGCCAATGTCGGCCTGTTCGTCGGCTCGCTCGTGTTCCTGATGAGCGGGCAGAGCTTCGAACAGTTCAGCGGGATGAGGTGACGCCCCACTCCCAGGAGGACGCCATGACCCGCCCGCCGAGCCTTCCCTCACGCATCGGCACCTTCCCCTCGCCGAGAATGGCTCTCCGCACCCTCCTGGCGGCCGGCCTGTTGGCGGCGGGACCGTTGGCGTTCGACCTGGCCGTGCAGGAGATCCTCATCAGCGGGGGCACGGTGGTCACTTCGGAGGGACGATTCGACGCGGACGTACGGGTGCGGGACGGGACCATCGTTGAGATCGGGACTGGGCTGGCGGCGGGGGCCGGCGCCCGAGCGATCGATGCCACCGGGCTGCTGGTCATGCCGGGCGGGGTGGATCCGCACGTACACCTTGGGGGAAGCACCCGCGACGACTACCGCACCGGGTCGCAGGCGGCGCTCGCGGGAGGCATCACCACTATCTCGAACTTCGCCTGGCACACGAGCAGCAGCGGGTACTGGCGGCCCGGCTCGGCCGAGGGGCGGACGCTCGCGCAGGCCATCGAGCGCGAGGCGGCGCTCATCCGTGAGCAGGCGATCGCGGACGTGATCCTGCACGCGGGCATCACCCCCGAGACCCAGGGAGGCCAGATGGGCACTCTGGCCGCCGAAACCGGCCAGACCAGCACCAAGGTCTTCATGGTGTGGACCGTGTTTGACGCCGCAGTGCCCGACTACATGGCGACCCTGGACGCGGCGGGGCGCGCCGGCATCCTTACCATGGTGCACTGCGAGGACTGGCCCATCCTGGCCCATGCGGTCGGGGAGCTGACCGCCGCCGAGCGCACCTCGCTCGAGTACTTCCCGGACAGCCGTCCGGTGCTCGCCGAGGTGGTGGCCACCCAGCGCGCGGTCGCCATGGCCGAGGCGACCGGGGCGCCCATCTACGCGGTTCACGTCTCCTCCGAAGGCGCACTGCGGGTGCTGCAGGACGCCCGGAACCGCGGGCTCAGCGTCTTCGTCGAGACCCGTCCCATCTACCTCCACTTCACGCGCGAGCGCTTCGAGGGCCCGGACCGCGGGCTCTACGTGGGGCAGCCGCCACTTCGCGAACAGCGCGACCAGGACGCCCTGTGGGCGGGCATCGCCAGCGGATCGGTGGATGTGGTGGCCACGGACCATGTCGCCCATCTGCGCGAGGACAAGATGGACCCGTCGCAGACCATCAGCCGGCACCGCGCCGGCCTGAACAACCTCCAGGTGGTGCGGCCGATGCTCTATTCCGAGGGCGTCGTGCAGGGGCGCATCTCCGAGGAGCGCTTCGTGGCGGTGACCTCGACCAACGCGGCCAAGCTCTTCGGGCTCTACCCTCGCAAGGGGACGATCGCGGTGGGCTCGGACGCCGACATCGTCCTCTGGGATCCGCACGAGACGCGCACCATCCGCGACGAGGACATGTTCTCCGGGGCCGGTTACTCGGTCTACTCGGGGTGGGAAGTTACGGGCTGGCCCGTGATCACGCTGCGCCGGGGCGAGGTGGTGTATGAGGACGGAGAGATCCTGGCCGGGGCGGGAAGCGGCGAATTGCTGCTCCGCGGGAGATGGCAGGCGCCGTGATCAATGGTGGAGGATGGGCAGATAGGCCTTCCATGGGCCTACTTCGTCGTCGAACTGGTGAGCGACGACCCGCGTGATCTGGGCGATGTGGTTCAAGTCGTGCACCGCCCAAGTGGTCAGAAGTTGCCGGAGCGTCACGTCGCCGAAATCCGGATGGAGTCCTTCCGCATCGGGGTCAGCCCCCCCTTCGAGGATTTCTCCCAGTGCCTTGACGCCGGATTCACGTAGCGTCTCGAATTCGGTGAGCAGGTCCTCCAGCGAACGGCCCCGGATGCGCTCGATATGGGCGAAGCGGTCGAAGGGAGGATATGCACGCTCCCGACCGTGCTCCAGAGTCCAGCGGACACGCGGAATCCAGTCATGGATTTCGCCTTGGATGAGATGTCCCAACACACTGAAGGGGCTGAACGTCCCCTCCCCCTCATCCGCGTGGAGCAGGTCGCGCGGCATCCTCTGAAGCAAAGCGCGTATGGTGCCCGGCGTCCCCGTGAGGAGTGCCAGGATGTCCTCGGCCCATCGTTCGTCAGTAGATGTCATGTCCAGTTTTCGTGGAATGGGGTTTCGGGCCTTCCGCTTGGTTGACTCAACAGGGTAGCTGTCTCCGCCACCGGTGGCCACGTTGCTGTTTCAGGGTCCGCTTGGTCGCGGACGAGCCCGCTGCAGACCGCGAGCCTCACACCTCAGAACGGAAAGTGCTCGTTGTCGATCGCGTCCAGCATGCCGCCGGTGGCGAGTTGGCGTATCCGGATCTCGTCGCTGTGGAGGAGGTGGTACGTCCAGGGCAGAACAGGGGCGCTCGCCTCGTTCAGCGCCTGCATGTCCTCGGCGGGCAGGGTGAGTGACAGGTATCGCAGGCTGTCCTCGATCTGGGAGACTTTGCGGGCCCCGATCATCGGGATCACGCCGCGGTCGCGCACCCACGCCAGGGCCACCGCGGCCGAGCTGGTTCCGAGGCGGTCGGCGATCTCGTCGACCTTCCGGGCGATGTCGTACGCTCTCTCGTCGAACTGGAAGGTCAGTTGTCTGAAGAACTCGCTGTCGAAGCGTCGGCTCTCGGTGCTGTCGCCACGCGTGTACTTGCCGGTCAGGAAGCCGCCGGCCAGCGGCGAGTAGGCGTTCATGCTGATTCCGAGGGCGCGGGCACAGGGGATGATCTCGAATTCCAGATCCCTCGAGACCAGGTTGTACTGGTACTGCAGCGCCGAGATCGGCTCCCAACCTTTCTGGTCGGCCACGGTCTGCCCGCGCGCCACCACCCAGGCCGGCGTGTTGCACAGGCCGAAGTGAAGGACCTTGCCCTGCTGCACGAGGTCGTTGACGTTGCGCATCACGTCAACGATGTCGGTGCTGTACTCCCAGAAGTGAATCCAGAGGAGGTCGATGTAGTCCACGCCGAGGCGTTTCAGGCTGCCTTCGACCGAGTGCACCATGCTCTTCTTGTGGTTGCCTCCGGCGTTAGGATGGTCCCGGATGCTCGGATCGAAGGCACTGTACAAGGTGTTGGTGTATTTCGTTGTCACGACGTAGCGATGGCGCTCGGAAGCGACGAAGTCACCCAGAATCCGCTCGCTGAGACCGCCGCTGTAGACTTCGTTGGCCGTGTCGAAGTAGTTGCCGCCCCTGTCCGCGAACGCTTCCAGGATCCGGCGGCTCTCCTCGGGTCCGGCGGAGCTGGGTGACTCCGTCGACATCATCATGGTGCCCAGGCAGACCTCCGACACGCGGAGCCCGCTTCTTCCCAGCAGCTTGTATCGCATTCGGTTCCTCTTCCTGGTGTGGTTCGCTCGGCGAACGGGGTCACAATGTCTCGCGGTCCATTGTAGTGCCGGGGTCAAGGTTGCCATGTCGGCCGCTGTCGGCGTCATTTCAATCCTCATGGACGGTGTGAGACGTGCTCGATTGCTGGGTGCTGGGGTTGTGGCCACCGTGATCCTGGGTTCGGCCTGCCGCGCCATGGCACCGGAACAGCCCGCAGGTGCCTGCACGCACGCCGGCGAGGCTCTCCACGCGGCCTACTACGCCTTTTTCGCGCCGGTCAGCTACAGCGCCGATGCCGATCCCACGTCTCCGGGGTTCCACACCCACCTTGGCTACGAGGCGGACCTGCTTACCGCGCTGGAGGCGATGGAAGGGGCAGAGCTGTCCTTCGTGCGCAGCCCCGTTGCCGAATGGCCCGAAATCTGGCTGTTGCCCGCGATGCCGGACGTGGACATCGTGGGCGGCGGCATCACGATTCTGGAGTCTCGAACCCGCGACGCCGCCGGTGAGTTGGCTGTGGCCTTCACCTCCGGCCACATCGCCTTCCGCCAGTCGCTGCTGGTGCGCGCAAGCGACGCCGAGCGGTTCTCCGACTACGAGGGGCTGACCTGGGATGTGCGGGTCGGGGTGCTGCGGGGTACGACCGGAGAGGCCCGCCTGCTCCAGATCACCGGCCTCGCCAACGAGGAGGGCGTACTGGCCGCCGGCACGCGGATCGACACTCCAGGCGGCACGGTGGTCGCCGACGGCACGGCTGCCTATGTGATTACAGCGGCGACCGCGTCCGCGGTGCTGGACGGCAGGACCCACATCCATCCGCCGTCCCGGACCATGCCCCAGGTCGTCCATCTGGGCGACACATCGGGCGAGCTGGAGCTTCTGGAAGCCCTGCACGAGGGAACGATCGACGCGGTCGCACGGGGAGAGATCGGGAACGGGGAAGCCGCTCACGCCTCGGGAGGCGACCTCGTGGTCGCCGCGCTCGATTCCCTTGCCGAGTACGGAGGCTTCACGCTCGACGCGCGCGACGGGGAGTTGCTGGCCTGCATTGACGAGAAGCTGAGATGGCTCACCCGCGATCGGGAAATCGGCTATGCAGAGTGGCGTGAGGACCCCATGGTGTTCGTGGAGCGCGCCCGGCTGTGGGAGAGCGGTTGATGCGCGGAGCGGGGCGAAGCCCCCAAGGAGACGACATGACGACACAGAAAACGAACTCGACCGTCGGACCCCGCGCCCGAACCGCGGCCACTCTCCTGCTTGCGGTCGGGCTGGGAGTCGGCCTGGCGCTGGGCGTGAACGCGCTCTTCGGGGATCCGGATCCCGGACCGGCCGCTGACGAGGAAGGGGCGTCGTCGTCCATCGTCGCAATCATCGCATTCATGGTTGTTGCGGGCTTCCTGGCGCTCGCTGTCCACGAGTTCGGTCATGCGATTGGCGGACGCCTGCGCGGGATGCGCCTGGGCATGCTGATCGTGGGACCCGTGCACATCCAGCGCGAACCCGACGGGCGTCTGCGCTGGCGGCTCAACAGAAGGCTGTCCTTGGCGGGCGGGGTGGTGTCGAGTGTGCCCGGAAGCACCCGGGGGCTGCGGCGGGCCATGTTGAGCTTCATCGCGGGCGGACCGGTCACCAGCATCGTGGTGGGCGTGCTCGTGTTCGCGATCTACGTGCGCGCGAACCTCGGGGACACTCTGGCTGCGCAAGGTCCCGTGCAGGATGCGCTGGCCGCCGGCGTGTTCTTCCTGGGCCTGGTGTCGGTCGGTATCGGGTTCGTGACGCTGTTGCCCATCAACCAGGGCGCGTTCGTCAACGACGGAAAGCGGATTCTCAAGCTCCTGCGTCCCGGTGCGTACGCGGACGGATACGCGGCCGTCATGGCGTTGGGCGCGTACGCGGTGGCCCAGGTGCCTCCGCACGACCGGGACCCGGACCTCGTCGCAAAGGCCGCCTCGCTGGCCGACGGCTCCCATGAGGACCTGGCAGGGCGCCTCGCTGCCTACTCCGATGCGCTGCACCGCCAGGATGTCGAGGCCGCGGGTGAGCACATCGGGTACCTGCTGGACCACCGTGACTTGGCGTACCCCCCGTATCGACCGGTCATCGACCTGGCCGCGGCATACTTCGAGGCCGCCTACGCCGGTGACGCGGCGTCGGCGCGCAGCCGGCTGGAGGGAGCGGGCAAGAGCCCATTGCTCGCCTTCGATCCGACAGCCCGGACTCGAACGGAGGGCGCCGTGCTCCTGGCCGAGGGCGACGCGGAAGGGGCATTCGGGAAGTTCCGCGAGGCGTACGCTACCCTCGAGACCGAATGGAACTGGGGCAACGAGTACACCATGGCCGAGATTCGGCGGCTGTGTTTGGACCGGGGGCTGGGGGATCCGAGTGGGGGAATCGATAGCTGACGGGGACGTGTGACGCGGCCACTCGGTGTGTCCAGCGCTGCCGGAACTGCCCTGGCCGCCCTCTTCTCCCTTCTTCTCGGCCAGCCATTGCTTCACCGCCGATGGAAGGCCCGCTGGAACCCGAAAGCGCCTACGGGGGTACTTCCCGAGACGCAACGTGCATGCGATCCGTCCTCCCATGGAGCCCGCCAGATGCTGAGAGCGATGGTAAGTCCGGGCTTGCCAGGGTTGTTCGCGCCGGTGGCGCTCACCGTCGATGTCGTGGCGGGGACTGCGAGCGACCCGATTCGCCTTCGCCTTCAGCCGGGCCCGATTCTGCTGGAGGGCCTCGAAATCGTCATGGATCGCTTCAAGCACCGCCATCGAGCCGTGGCAACCGTGGTGCGGACGTATGATGAAGCGGCATTCGCGAGCAGCGGACACTGGTCGGCCGCCGACTTTGTGGCATCTCGCTCGGGGATCTTCACCACGCCGTGCGGGTTCGACAGGTGCGTCTTCTACCGCGGGTCCCTGGTCCCCCCCTCGGTCTACCTCGACGAGCGGCTTCTGCCCGGGGGCTGGGCACAGTTCGAGTCCTTGCCGACCAGCCAGCTCTACATGATCGAGGTGTACCGCAGGGGAACGCACGTCCGCGCGTATTCCCATGCCTTCATGGAGCGCGCCGCGAAGACGCGCCTGGCGCCGTTGCCGATCACCCTGTCCTCCAGGGTCCTGCCCGTCGGCTGTGCAACGCGGGTGATCCGGGGGCGCGGCGACGCCTACTCGGGCTGGACCGTCGACCCGCCCAGGTTGGGGTGCCCACCGTAGGAACTCGAGCCCTACTCGCCGTCGACGAGCTTATGACTGGCTTCAGCACCGAAGTCCAGCCCATAAATCCGCTTCAGGTCGGCAATGACCTGCAGAGAAGCCTCATCACGAAACGGCGCCTTCCCTTCGAAAGCGTGGAGCACGATGCCTTCGAGGAGATCGCCGAGAGACATATCGTGGTACTCGGCCAGCCCCTTGAGGACCTTCAGGATCCGCCTCTCGACGCGTACGCCCGTCTGTACACGATCGACGACCACCTTGCCCTTGCCGGACCGTGCCCTCGACACGGCTCAGCGTACCAGGAGGTAGTTGTTGATTGCGTCCTCCCAATTCTTCAGGTCATGGGCGAACATGGCGTTGAGCGAGGCCTCGCTCGCGGCCACACCGGCCGCCTCCAGCGGCAGAAAGTCATAGGTCACTCGGGCTGACGTCCGCCCACCGTCAACGTCGCGACAGTCGATGGTGATCGTCCAATAGCGGTCCGTACCGTAGACGAGGTATTGGATGTGGTAGGCCGCCGGATCGTACTCGTTGATCCTCCATACGAGGTCGGCTTCATCACCATGGCCGGCGGTCTTGAAGGTCATCCCCTGCTGGACGGTCCGGTCGGCGGGGTATATGAATCTCGGCTGGAAATGGGGCGCCCACTTTGGCTCCTCGACGGGATTGAAGAGGGGGAAGACCTCGGCAATCGGCCCGTCAAGGTCGATCTCCGCCGTTCTGGTAAGCCTCTCCGCGCTGAAGCCATGGTCTTGCGCACGGGATGCGTGGGTATCGTGACCGATGTCATGCGCGCGCATGCCGCCATCTTCCCCGCAGGTAGCCAGGCTAGCCACGACGGCCACGGAGACGGCGTGTTCCAGGCCCTTGCTCACTGTGGACCCTCCTCGATTCTTGTGAGAATGAACGTTACCAGTGTATAAAGGTACCGTAGTAACATACCATGGTCAATTTGCCCGTGTGTCGGTCTTGATAGTTGCGCGAGGCCCTTCCCGGGAACCATGGTGGAGAACCAGTCCGCGCTCGACGAAGGCTCCGAGATGTATCTCCTCTCCTGGAACGTTGACCAGCTCGGCTCCTCGAAACGAATCAAGGCCGTCGCAGACGCGATTGCGTCGGCCGAACCGGACATCGTCACGCTGCAGGAGGTCCGCTCGAACAAGAAGGACGACGTCGCCGAGGCACTGAAGGGTCGTGGGCTTGAACACGTCTGGCACAGTCACGACCCGGCGCCCTGCCGCGAGCGCAAGGCTGAGAAGAAGTACCATTGCGTGATCGCGAGCTGCTGGCCCTGGACCGACCCTGCGGGAGGCGACGCCTGGCGTTGCTCGGCACCGTTTCCAGAGGTGCTCGGCCGGATCACGGTGAACGCGCCCGAGGGGGATGTCGACGTGTTCACGGCCCATATCCCGCACGGGAGCGGGCATACGTGGAAGAAGATCGAGACCTTTGAAACGCTGGCGCTGGCCCTCCGCAGCGGGGCCGATTCTGCGCGCGTTCTCACCGGCGACTTCAATGAACCGAGGCGGTTTCTGAGATCGGGCCAGTTCCTGACATTCGCGGAGACCGAGGTGACCTCCGACGGTGCGATGGGACCTCCGCGCGGAATACTCCGTGGCCGGCCTCGTGCCGACTGGTCTGCGGGTGTCCGGTCGGTCCTCGCGGATACGTCACGCCACGGTCTGCGCGATGCATTCCGTGACCGCCACGGGTTTGAGGGGGAGGCTCCCGTGACGCACCGTGTGAGCAAGGGTGATGGGCCGCGCTGCTTCGATCACACGCTCGTGTCGCGACACTTCGAGGTGGTCGGCAGTGGATACCATCACGAATGGCGCCACCAGGCCTGGAGTGACCATTCGGCGATGTGGACGAAGTTGCGTCGGCGGAGGGCGGTGCCGGCGCTGGATTACTTATGGTGACTAGAGTATTGAACCCCCACGGACCGCTTCAAGTAGAACGCCGCCCAGACGGACGCAGAGAGCTGCTGCGCCCACTGCGTGTGCGAGCGGGGCATTGCGGGTGTGTGGTGGAGGTTCCGCCGGGATTCGTCACAGACTACAGTTCTATTCCGTGGCTAGCTCGACCGCTGGTCCACTGGTCGAAGGTAGACGTTGCCGGTGTGGTGCACGATTGCCTGTATCGGCAAGGCGTTTTGCCCAAAGAGAACAGGTATGGAGCGGATCGCATCTGGCGTCTGATCGCCATGTCCGGCAGTCATCGCGCAAACTGGTTCCAGGCGTGGATCGGCCATTTCGGGCTATGGATAGGTGGATGGCTAGCTTTCCACCGGCACCCCGTATCGGGACATGGTGGCACTATTCCTAGCAACCCTGCCCCGGTCATTCAGCGCTGTAGTCAACGGAGTTGCAAAGCGCTCTGACGAAATCATTCCCTGTGAAAGGTGTTTGGCGGCCAAGAAGACCGCCCAGAAGCGACCACGCCGAAACCACGCGCGAGCAACTCAAGTTGGGCGTTCACATCGTTTGGCGTGCAGTTGCTCGGCTCGACGTTGTACAGCACCTTGGCATTGAGTGCTGTTGCGTCACGGTCGTGAGCACTTCCATATCAAGACGCTCCCCGACGATTGTATCGGGTTCGATAACGTGCCCGACCAATTGCATTGCCGCCCTGCCGCTGAATCGCCGAACCACCACAAGATCAGCGGACCAACATCTGGGGAGTTCGACCAGAAGGGCTATCGAGCGGTCGTCCTCTGTGTCAAACCAGCGCTCGACGACCCGTGGGTCGGAGCCTCGACGAGGCTCGATGCCATCGGCCCGCAGAACCGCGATGCTGTCGTTCCCCCGCCAGATTGCCATCATGTCGGCACCACTGCTGTCTTCGATGACCAACCGCACTTGCCTGCGCCTGGTGTCTTCCATCACGACCGTATCGCGGCGCCTTACCGTGGGCAAAGTGAAATCGGCTCGGTCTATCGTCGTCTGCTCGACCTGCCGACTACCGTCATCTCCGCTAAAGACCCGGTACACGACTGGCGCATCCTCCTCAGCACGCATATCGATGCGAATCGCCGCAAGGTGACGATCGTTTTCGAATCGGTGGTCCGAACGATCGGCGCAGGCGAGTGTTGAGCCGACTATGGCCAAGAGTATCGAGGCTGCGCTCTTGACGCTAATGCGCTGGTCCGTGGTTGGGGCAGGAGGCACGTTGCCCAGGAACAGGGTCGCGAGTGGAACCAACAACGCGACTGCGGTAACCGCTGTAACCGGCACCAGGCCCACGGGCGCCTGTTCGCTGTTCAGCGCCACGCCGAATCCGCGCCAGACACAGTGAGCGGCAAGTCCGAGGTACACTACTCCCGTCACCGAGCGCAGAAGTGCTTCTCGCCGCTCTCCGGAACTGGCGAACCAGAGCGCATCGCTGACCGCATCGAGTTCCTTAGTGTAGTCCGCTTCCCCTTGGCTCTCCTGCCTCTCCTTCCGTCTGGAGTAGAGAATCTCACGACTGATCAGCACCATGGCCAGGCTTGCGAACATCATGTCGATCGTCTGGGAGTCGTATAGGTTGTTGATCGCATCGTCGAAGCCGCTCAACTCCACCGCATTCAAACCGAGGTACACAACCAGGCTGCTTCCCCAGGCAAATGCAGCGATCGGATTGTGTCTGTCTTTGGGAGATGCCAGCAACTGAGCCAAAAGGCACCCTACGACATATGCTGCTGCTACCGACGGTAGCAGGAATCCCAAATCGAAAAGTGAGTCCGACAGCAATTGTTGCTGAACCTGTATTTCCAACCAGTGCACAGCGACAAGCGATCCGGCGGCTGTCAACCCACCGATCACCAAAGGCACCACACCGCCCTTCGCGAGGACCGTGGCGACACCCTGCCAGACTCCGCCAAAGAGTCTTGATCCGTCCCCTCGCTCGAGCTTCTGTCTTTTCTTCAGCACGTTGTTCTGGACCTCCAAATGGCTCAGGTAATCTGCCTTTCTCCTTCGCAGATCGTCCCGTAGATGCCTACGGTGTACGATTCCGCCCACCAACTTCAGCCACAACCAGGCCCGTAACCGTTTCGGGACTGCTCGGAACCCTTCTCTCGCCTCGTCGAGAGTTTGCCGCTGCTCTGCCCGCTTTACCAACGCGTCGTCGCTGCGACGAAGCCACGGCCCTAGTTTGGCAATCGCCTTCTCGACGTTTGACAAGCGCGTCCGCGTATTGATGACTATAGTTTGAAGAGCTAGGCCCACGAGTATCAATGGAAGGCAGATTCCCAGTAGCCAGTACCAGTGCCCCTCCATTGTCCACGCAGGCTGTGATGGTGCTGCCGCCGCGCGTAGCGCACGGACGAACGCGTCGCCCTTGCCGCGCAGAACCGATGCTGAGTTCCCCGGAACCGAGGCGGACCCAGCGCGTCCAATCGGTTGATGATCGCTCGCAAAGGCAACCAGCCGGAAGGGCATCGGTGCGATTCCGCGAGAACGCAGTAGAGTCCGATTGGCTGGAGACGGTTCACCGAGTATCGGAAACTCGCCCATGCCGGAGAAACCAAGGCTACCTGCCTCGCTGACCGGTTCCGCGCTCGTCCCGATCACCCATCCTGGAGCACTCGCCAACATCACCGGGGGGGCCGGTCCAACGGGGCCTGAAGTAGCGACTTGGGTAGAGTACGTGTCATTGTGTGGTGAAGGGAAGGGTTGTAACCAAGTCGATGTGAAATCGGCAGCCCAATCCGAAACGTCGCCAATGGTAACGACCAGGTCCCTGATATCGTCCGTTGCATCTGATTCCACAAACGCGCGGATGCCTTCGAGACCGACGACGATCGGCCACAGTCGGTACGCATCAGGCGCTCGGTCAGGGTCAGCGTGGTAAGAGACCGCCATCAGTGCCGCAGTTGCCGACGAAGCGCGGCCCTCGCGCCAAGCGACCAGTTCGCTCGCGGCATCGATCCGAATCCCCATGGCGCTGCGACCCACGTGTCTCACCGAGCGCACAGTGCAGGAGAACCCCAATCGTCTAAGGTGAAGCGCGGCATACAACAGGACGTCCGACGATGTCTCGCTGACCGTGTCCGCGTCAGGCTCGGTTTCATTCTGACATACTTCGTGCGCGCCTTGAGTTGGTCCGCGGTCGCGCATCGCACTGAGCGAATCAACGATTTCGAACGCCGACTCAGTCGAGAATCCGGCGGGCGGGCGGTCGCACGCACCCACGGCTACGATCACTAGAATTGCGAGTCCGGATTGGAAGTGACGACGGAGGTATCTGCGAAAACAACTCCTCTCGGCGCCGAACTGTCTTGCAGTGTGTAGCTCGACCGGGTTGCGAGACATAAACCCCCACCTGCCGGCGGTGTCGGTGGCGGTGTTAACTTGTCGCGGGGAATAGATCACGCCAGACATCTTTTACCTGCCTTGTCTTGAGGATGACGCCTACGTCTACTTCTGTAACCTCACCACCATCCCTTCCCTTTATCGTTTTGGCAAGCAACACATTGCCATCCGAGCATCTGTGTGGCTCAGCCCTAATAGTCGCGAAGACCGAATCAAGGAAGTCGAACGAGAGCGGTTGCTGGAAACGGAGTGGGAGACTCCGTGACGGAGCAGGCGTAGCGGTGACTCCTCCCGGACTTGACGGTGTGTCGCCAACGTGCTCACGCAGGCCAGCCTCAATTCGGTCTCGAAGAAAGTGATACCGACACCAGCCCTCCTATCATAACCCCCCCCCCAACGACCCGTAGGCGACAGACAGCCTTTCTTCGGCGATCCTCTGGCGACAATCCTCAATCCACGTTACACTGCGCGCACGCATGGGAAGGAGAACCCCGTGACGAACGACCCGGACGAGCTCTTTCGCCAGAACAAGGCGTTAAGGGAGCGCCACTCGAGACTGTCCCGGGCCTCGGTCCGGATCAGCGCGAGCCTGGACCTCGACACAGTGTTGCGCGAGGTCGTTGACAGCGCTTGCGCCTTGACCGGAGCACGGCAAGGATTCCTCACGGCCACCGACGAACCGGACCGACCCCACCGCGTCTTAGCTTCCGGTGTCGCGCCGGATGATCAGCCGGGCGTGCTACCGGACAACACCTTACAAGCCACGCCCATCCGTCATCAGGGTGTGCACTTGGGCAGTCTCGTTCTTGCTGACAAGGAAGGCGGGCGGGAGTTTTCTGACGAAGACGAAGACATGCTTGTGCTTCTTGCATCTCAGGCTGCGGCGGCGATCGCCAACGCTCGCGCCTACCGGGACGAGCTTCGAGCGAGAGCAAAGCTGGAGGCCTTGGTCGAAACTTCGCCGGTAGGCGTGGTCCTCTTCGACGCCAGGACCGGCGGCCTGGTGTCGTGGAACCGGGAGGCGACGCGGATCGTGGAAGGGCTCAGGATGCCGAATCGCCCCATCGAGCAGCTGCTGGAGATCGTCACGTCCCGCGGGGCCGACGGGCGAAAGGTCGACCTTACGGAAGATCCCGCGATTTCAGACGAGCTGAGGCGCGGTGAGACGCTGCGCAACGAGGAGATCGTGCTCTCGGTGCCCGATGGCCGGAGCGTGAGGACGCTGGTCAACGTCACGCCGATCCATGCGGTCGACGGCGGAGTCGAGTTCGTCGTGGTCACAATGCAGGATCTTGCCCCATTCGAGGAACTCGAGCGGATGCGGACCGAGTTTCTCGCGATCGTGAGTCACGAACTGCGAACGCCGCTCACGTCCATCAAGGGCTGTGCGGGCGCCGTGCTCGACGCATCGCCCGGCTTCGCGCCTGCGGAAATGCTGCAGTTCTTCCGCATCATTAATTCGCAGGCCGATCAGATGAGCAGCCTCGTCAGCGACCTGCTCGATGCCGGACGCATCGCCACGGGTACGCTGTCGGTTGTGCCGGAGATTTCGGATGTCGGGACGCTGGTTGACGGGGCGAGGAACACGTTCCAGGCCGCTCCCTGGCGCCACAGGGTTGTCGTCGACGTTCCGCTGGACCTGCCCCTCGTGATGGTCGACCGACAACGCATCCTGCAGGTCTTGAACAACCTCCTCATCAACGCCGCAAGGCACTCTCCGGAGTCGTCGCCCATCCACGTAGCCGCGTGGCGCGACGGAACGCACGTCGCGATCTCGGTTTCCGACCGGGGCCGGGGCATTCCACCCGACCGCATCCCGCACCTGTTCCGGAAGCAGGCAGTGATGGATGACGCGGAGGGCGGCCTTGGGCATGGACTGGGTCTGGTCATCTGCAAGGGACTGGTCGAGGCGCACGGCGGGCGCATCCGGGCCACGAGCGCTGGCGAGGGCCGGGGCGCACAGTTCACCTTCACGGTGCCGGTGGCCGAAAAAGCCCGCGTCGACGCTGAAACGGCGCGCTCCAAACAGGGTGAAGCAGGACAGGACCGGCGACTTCCGGCGCGGGCACCGGAGCGCGAGCGCATCCTCGTGGTGGACGACGATCCACAAACGCTGCTCTTCGTCCGCGATGCGCTCACCGTGGCGGGCTACCACGTGCTGGTCACGGGCGACCACCGGGAGCTGTCCCGCGTCATCCGCGCAGAGCAACCGCACCTGGTCCTGCTCGACCTGATGCTGCCGGGGACCGACGGCATCAAGCTGATGGAAGAGGTTCCCGAGTTGGCTGACCGGCCGGTCATCTTCATTTCGGCGTACGGAAGGTCCGAGACGATCGCGAAGGCCCTCGGCGCCGGTGCGGCCGACTACGTCGTCAAGCCGTTCTCATTGACGGAACTGACAGCGAGGGTCCGGGCGGCGCTGAGAAGACACCCGGAGCCCGAACCGTTTGTCCTGGGGCAGCTCGCCATCGACTACGAACGGCGCCAGGTGACGCTGGCCGACCGTCCTATTGAACTGACAGCCACGGAGTATGAGGTGCTGCGCCTGCTGTCGGCCAACGCCGGACGGGTGCTCACGTACCGCTCACTGCTCCGTCAGGCCTGGGTGCGCTATCCGGACCGCGCCAGCCCAAAGCTTGTCCACGCCGTCGTCAAGAGGCTCCGCCGCAAGCTGGGCGAGGACGCGGCGAGCGCAGCGTACATCGTGAACGAGCGTCACGTTGGGTATCGGATGCCGGCGAGGGCGGACGCATAGGGGGGCGATCCTACCTTCGCAACAGGATCATTCCGGCGTATCCAAAATCACCTTGAGTATTGGCGGATCAAAAGCCACTGTAGGACGATGAGAAGCCATGAAGTGACGATGCCGTGGCGATACCGCTGGGCTCGTACCTGTCGGCGAACCGCCGCCTGCGCCGTTTTGCTCCTGACCGCGTCCTGCGGCGAGGACGACGTGCAGGTTGCACCGATCCCTCCCGTGGCGACCACGATCACGGTCTCTCCCGCGGCCGCGACGTTGGTTTCTTTGGGCGCAACCGTCCGTCTCACGGCAGCCGTGCGTGACCAGCACGGCCAGACCATGACGGGGATCACCGTGACCTGGGCAAGTAGCGATGCCTCGGTGGCCAGGGTGAACAGCGACGGGCTGGTAACGGCTGCCGGGAATGGGGCCGCCATTGCAACTGCCACCGTTGCAGGGATCTCCGCTGGCGCCGACATCACGGTCGAGCAACTACCCGTGAGTTTGAAGACCCTCTCGGGGAACCATCAGGAAGGGATCAAGGGACACCCGCTGCCAGAGCCTCTGGTCGTCCGTGTCGAGGACGAGGGTGGCAGCGGTGTCGCGGGGGTTTCGGTCACCTTCTCCCCTGGAGCCGAAAGCGGCACGGTGAATCCCGACACTTCGACTACGGGCACCGATGGTCTGGTTTCGGCGGAATGGACGCTGGGGAATGGCCGCAGCCAATCAATGGCCGTGTCCGCGGCTGGAGAGCTTGCGACCGAATTCTCGGCTGGGCTCGTCTCGGGGCCATACCAATGCGGAGCGCCTACGCAGCCGACCAACGTCGTGGAACTTCCCCTCCGCGCCATTCACGCATCCGGTCATTGGGGAACCAACGAACTGGTCGTGGAGGAATGGATGAAATCCGGAACCGGACCCCTCGTCCCACCGGACTATGTCGGCTGGCTGAAGAGCCTGCATGTGAACTGGGTTGGGATTTCCGTCCATCTCTTTATCGACGACAGCATGGACAGCTCGGTCGAGCGTACCGACCCGGCATTGGGGACTTTCTCCGACTTGGCGCTTCGCCAGTTCATTGGCGACATGAGACGGGAGAATATCGACGTGTACGTCACCCTCGCGATCACCGATTACAAAGCTTCGATGGCGGAGCGCCCCGTACGGCGATGGCAGCTCGGAGATCCCGGTGATCCCGGCGGCGGGATACGTCCGGAGCATTGGCCGTGGCGTCCGGATCATCCCGATCACGATGGGTTTGTCGCCGAGTTCTGGGAGAGCTACACGCGGCAGGCCGTGCATTTCGCCAGAATCGCGCAGGAAGAAGGAGCACGGATGTTCTCGTTGGGAACAGAGACCGACCGGCTCTTTCGGACCCGTGCCGGAGGCTACAACACGGTCACGCATTTCGGAGAGGAACTCGGGTCGTTGGTCGATCGGGTGCGTGCCGTATACGATGGTCTGCTGACGTACGACATGCACTACGACGTGCTCAAGGTTCCGGACTTCTTCGGACCGGGATCCTTCTGCCTATGGGAAGACCTGAATCTCGATGTCATGGGGATCAGCGCATGGTTCGATCTCGCAGATGCCCCGCCGTCGTCGGTAATGAGTGTCGCTAGCCTGGAGATGGCCTACGACCGAGTCTTCCGCGAATACCTGATCCCACTGTCGAACGACAATCCGGCCCGCCCAATCGTCTTTCTCGAATACGGCGCGATGGACGTGATTGCAGCACCCCATAGTCCGGCCAATACCTCGGACCAGGGGAAGCCCTTCGTGTTCATGGACGCCAATGGCGACGGAGTGGATGATGGGAGGGAGACGCAGGCCAACATCTACCGAGCCGTACTCAACACGATCCAAGCCTATCCGGGGGTGGTCAACGGGCTGTTCTTCTGGGACAACTGGATGGCAAGCGATCAACTCTGGTCCGAGTGGTGGGCGGACCACCGAAACTTCGACATACGCGGCAAGCCGTCCGGTGAAGTCGTCCGTGCGGCCTACGAATCGTATCGGCGATGACCGTTGTGCAGGCCATCGACGGGCGGACCTGGGCTCTTGTCGCACGTCGCTCAATGCCATGGCCTTGTAGGTTTCCGATGTAAACCAGAGTTTCCATGATGGAAACCGTAGTTGACAAACTGGAACGACGCCAAGCCGCAATCGGGCACTGAATCCCCAATAGTACGCACCATGGCGAAACCGCCAACGCAGGACAACGCAGGCCGCGTGCTGGCGACCGCAGCGGCCTTCGTCACCCTCGTCGCCATCACCGCACGCCCACTTGCCGCCCAGGAAATGATCGAATTGCCGGCCGAGGACAGGCTCCTCGACGCCGACCTCGAGGAGATCTACCGGGTGGGCTCGCTGGACAGCGGAGGCTGGGACATGTTCGGGAGCGTCGCCGGTCTCGGCTTCGACGGCGCCGGCAACCTCTACATCCCGGACACACAGGCGATGCGGATCTCGGTTGTCGATCTGGAGGGCAATTTGGTCCGCCGGTTCATCGGGGAAGGGGAGGGCCCCGGCGAGTTCGGGAGAGATGCCGCACGGGTGCTCCGGTTCGCAGTCATGCGGGAGGGGCGGGTTGCCGTCTACGACCCAGGCCGCATCGGATTCGCCCTCTTCCGTGCCGACGGCGAGTTCGAACGCACAATCCCTGTGAGCGACAGGCGGTGGCCGATCCTTCCAGGTATCCAGGCCTTCCCGGGAATGGAGCGGGTGCTGGCCACGACCCGGGTCAACTACTTGTCGAGACCTGATCCGGGGCCGAGACCCCGATTCCGGTATATCCTGAGCTACGACCTCGGCGGTGACGAGGCTGTCGTCGACACGGTTGCGACGGCATGGAACCGTCCCTCGGATCGGCAGGTATTCGGACCGGAGCTGATGGCGGGTGCGCTGCCTGGCGGGGGCGTCGCATTCTCCGATTCCTCTGCCTACGCAATCAAGTTGACCGCGCCGGGCGGCCGCGTGACCCGGATCGTGACCCGGCCGTTTCGGCCCACGCCCGTGACGGACCGAATCAGGAGGAGTGAAATCGAGCGCCGGCTGGACGCCTTCGAGGCGCGACAGCCTGCGGCCGGTGACTCGGCGATGCAGGTAGCGGTTCAGCGGATGATCGAGGCCCAGCGCGCCGGGATGGAGTCCATGGAGTTCTACCACGAAATGCCGGTCTTGCTCGGCCTGCGGACGGGCTGGGACGGGACCATCTGGGTGCGCCGCCGCGGTGAGGAAGGGGCGGGCGGCGACCTTGTCGATCTGATCACAGCGGACGCGCGCTATCTGGGGACATTCCCGCCCGGCTCCACGGCCCTACCCGACGCTTTTGGCCCCGACGGGCTGGTCGCCTTCCTGGAGACGGACGACCTCGACGTGCCCTACGTCGTGGTTAAGAGGTTGCCGGACGGGGTGAGGTGAGCCGACCGCCCCGCCGCGGCTTCACGAACTCCTCCGGCGCGCCACGATCAAGCGATTGGGCAGGACGGACGCCGGGTCATCGAAGTAGTAAAGGCCCTCGCTATCCACGAACAACAATCTGGGACTCCGGGCAAGCTGCAGCCTGGGTTGCCCGAGCCGGTCCATGATCACAAGGTCGGCCTCGAAATCGCCGAACCGCATGCGGGCAGACTGAACGGCGAACTCTCCTCCGCTCAGAGGAAAGACATCGGCGACCTGGGTGATATTGCCGATGGCATCAAGGTCTACAGGCGCCACGCCCTCGATCGACGGGACGGGGCCGGTTGGCCGGAGTAGCGGCATGGCGACTTCCGCCAGACGCTCGCCGCTGCGGGTGAACTTGTAGAGTGTGTCCGACAGTGCCCACGCGGCCCAGATGGTGTCGGCTTCAACGACAGCGCTCACCGCCGGAAAGGAAAGACCGGCCGGCCGGGCCGCTTCCGGAAGACCCATTGGCAGGAACCGCCGTTCAACCCGCTCGGCAGGCGCGTCCCATATGTGAAGGAAACGGGGTTGGCCGACATCGTCTCCGCCGGGACCAAGTATCAGAAGTCGGTCAGTGCCAAGGTCCTTCACATCCCAGAGGAGTCTCACCGGCACATTCCCCCGCAGGCTATCGAAGCTTCCCTCTGGCGAGAAAAAGCTGATCCGCGAAAGCGATGGGTCCGTCACAACGATGCGCCCATCCATGGCCCGTGAGACCGACACGGGTGTCTGAAACTCGCCCGGTCCCTCACCCCGGCGCCCGATGACGGTCCGGAGCGACCCGTCCCGACCATAGAGGCGGACCTGGGCTTCAGGCTGATCGACCACGAGCAGCTCGTCAACGCCACCGGCCGCCATTCGTGGAAACACCGTGATCACGTCTTCGTTTTCTTCCAGCGTGATGGCGCGCACGGGCTCGAACGCGGCAAGGAAGGCGGCGGTGTCGACCGAAGGCTCCTGCGGGACTTGGGGCAAGGACGGGCTGGCGCCTTCCAGAAGCGGCGCGGCATCCGGGCTATGGGCGCCGGGCAGAGGGAGGAGCAGGAGGAGGAGTTGGCAGAAGGTGGTGATGAGGGTGGTCACTTGGTTGATTCTCCCTTCAGGCGCATCGCCGACAGATCGGAGCGTCGTTGTGCCCAAGGGCCCGTCCATTGCTCACTCATGTATGATGTCGACTGTTTCCTCGGAGTCAGCCCTCGGTCCGGCTGTTGGACAACCTGGCCCAGCGATTGGGTTGTCCAAAAGCAGGATGACCGGCGACAGCACGACCACCCAACCTCCGCGGAGAAACCAGTGAGTACGAAGACCGAACGACTGACACGAGCAGTCCGTTGGCTCCAGGCATACGCCATCCTGATGACCGTTGCACTGGCCGTCCTGTTCGTCAGAAGCGGGACGGGGACAGACGGTGTCCTGCGAGTGCGTGGGCTGATTATCGAGGACCACGCGGGGCGCGAACGGATCCTCATCGGCGCGCCGATTCCCGATGCCGCCAACCGCGTTCGCACCGACACAGCCCGCGTACGGGAGCTCTGGGGACCTCGGTTTCCAGACCTGGAACGGTATATGGGTTGGTACCGGGACTACCAACACTCGACCAACGGGATCCTGATTCTCAGCGAGGACGGCTTTGACCGGATTGCTATAGGCGACCCGAAGCCCGATCCGAACATCGGCAGACGCCTCGGGCCCAGCACGGGCGTGGTGATCAACGACCCCGAGGGGTTCGAGCGCACGGGGTACGGCTTGCTCGAGCTGGACGGCTACTATCGTGTCAGCTTTGGCCTCGATTCGGATCGGGGCATCGAGGGTCTCGTGTTGACCCTGGACGATCAGGATGGCAGGGTCGGCGTCTACGTGCGCGATGGGGACGGCCGGATCTTTCTCGGGAACGCGGCTGCCGGACACGGCGTGTCAAGCCTGCCGGATCCGTTTCAAGGGCTGATGCTTACGCGAGATGGCGAGACCGTCCACGAGCTGAACGTCGCAAGGGACGAATGACCCGGTCTTGCGCGAGAACCGTCAACTCCTAACGTTCTAGTTCCTGAAGGAAGACATGAGACCCGGAGACGGCTGTGGCGCACGCCCTACGCAGACCGCTGGCGACACCGATGCTGGCCGTCTCCTGTCTGGTGCTGTGCGCCGCCTGCCTGGACGAGGCATCGGGTCCGGGAGCCACGGATCGCGCAGCGGTCACGGACCTGTTCTCCGCGTGGCCCGGTGACGAGTCGTTTCGGCTCGCCGCGGAACCAAGCCTGGTGGTGGGATCGGACGAGTCTCTCCCGCTGGGCAGGATCTGGGGCTCTGGAGCAGTCTTCTTCGGCGACGGCATCGCTATCGCCGATGTCCAGTCGCACGAAGTCCTGATCCTGGATGCTGCGGGCCGGCTGCTTTCCCGGCACGGTAGGCATGGAGATGGTCCCGGCGAGTACAGATTTCTGGCCGGAATCGCTCGCCACGCGGACGGACTGCTTACCTGGGACGCAAACCACTTCCGAGTAACCCGACTCGACGCCTCCGGGGGGTACGTCGGCGAGACAAGGCTCGAACGGCGTAGGGAAGCAAGCCGGATCGTCGGGGCCTTTGGAAACAGTGTGCTGCTCGAATTCTGGAGTCGGGGGTTTCCGGGCGACGGGTCTGTCGGGCCGATGGAGATCCGCCTGCCGGTGACATATGAGATCGTCCGTCTTTCTGACGGGGAGATCGTCTTCGAGGGCACCCGTCCAGGTGAAGAGAAGTGGGCGGAGAGGGAGGTAACTGACGACGGGCAAAGGCACGGCGGGCTACCCGTGATCTTCGGACGGACTGCCGTCGCGACCGTCACCGACAACTATGCCTATCTGGCGACGACCGACTCGATCACGATCACGCGCTACGACGAGGCCGGGACGACCGGGGAAGTCACATTCGAGCAGCCCCAGGAGCGCGCGGAGGCGGGGTGGGAGCGCTTTGTCAGAGACACCACGCGGGCGAGCATCGAGAGTATAGAGCCGGGCCAGATCTTCCTTGGCGGAAGGAACTTCATGATGTCCATCAGGGAGTTCCGCCTCCGCCTGATCGAAGACCTGCCGGCCCGCCCCACCCTTCCCCCCTTTTCCGCCATGAAGGGTGGCGCCGACGGTCTTTTGTGGATCCGGGAGTACCCTGATCCACTTCAGGACGAGGTGGTCTGGATCGGTTTCAATGAGGCGTGGGAACGAAAGAAGCGACTCGCGATGCCGGCGAGGCTGTCGGTTCTGAATATTCTGGATATTTCGGAAGACCGGGTGCTCGTCCGGGCAAAGGGCGCCCATGACGAAACTCTGATCGAGGTCTACCCGATCGAGCGCTGACTACGGGTGATCGACCGGCGTATACTCCTCGTAGGACACGGGCTCAATGACATCAGTCCGAGCCATGTTGTTCACGAAGACCGCGAGATTGTCGCCTGGGTCACGGGCGCTCGGAATGAGCAATCCGGCGCACTGAAGCCAGGCGACGGCACTGCCAACAAGCTGAGACGTGGTCGGGTCGTCCCCCATAACCATTTCGGGTGTGATGTCAACGGACTCCAACTCTGCGAGATTCCGGAGGTCCGCCACTCTCGCGAACCTGACCGAGAGCTTGTGAGTGACCCGCGATCTTCGGATGGGAACCGGCTGCCGAGCAATCAAGTGGTCTATTTCCGCAGCTGCCGTCCGGGGGTGCAGCGCGCAGTATAAGGCCTCTTCGCCCGGCGGATTCCATCGAGCGCCCCGAATGTTCGCCCGCAGAGCGTCGGTTCCCGCGAACACTTGTCTGTATGCCGTCCCCTTCCATTCACCGACGCTGTGTTCAATTACGTCAAGCAGCGAGGGATCGAAGGGCCGATGCGGTACCATGCGCCCTTCGTCAGTCAGCTGTACGCGGCCGACTGCAGGCGATCGATGATCGCGAGAACCTCGTCCATCCTGTTGTTCGCAATGAGGTCGACCGGCCTTTCACCACCCAGGTCACGATGGGGACTGAATAGCCAGACTCTCGCGTCACCCGGTTCGTACACCTGGGCGAGCTGGCCAGCCAGCCATTCCAGCCGGAGCAGCCGATCGAGGCTGTTCGGGCGGGGTGTGGACCGTCCGGTCTGCCAACGCGAGATGGTCTGTGGGGTGGTCTCCAGAAGCTGTGCGACCTCCCGGGCCCTGATGCCGCCGGACTGCCTGATGCTATCGAGCTTGCGGGCTACAGCTGTCATCATGGACCCTTCTTTGCGAGTGCCACAGGATTCGGACGATGAACATAATAATATACATAGTGATGAACATATTCGTAAACGTCAAGACTGGAACTGTCCCACGATGGGATGGATTCCTTAGGTTCACAACGCCGCCCCTCGAACCCCGCAACCCAAGGAACGCCGACTTGGTGAAACACCACCTGCCGCCTCGGATGGCCATTAGCCTGGCTCCGGCGCTGGCCATCGCCCCGGCCCGGGCCCTGACCCTTGTCTTGGCCCTGGCCCTCGCCTCGGCCCCCCCCTCCCCCTCCGCCGCGCAGGACCGTCCGCTGACCGTGGACATGACCGAGGTTTACCGCGTGGGCGGCGTGAACGCGCCGGAGTGGGCGCTTTTCGGCTCTGCCGTTTCCTTGCAGGCGGGCTTCGACGGGGCCGGCAACCTGGTGGTGCTGGATGCCTTCAACAAGCGGGTCGTCGTCGTCGGATCGGACGGCCAGCTTGTGCGTGTCGTGGGCCGCGAGGGCGAGGGTCCGGGTGAGTTTCAGGAAGTCCAAGCGCTCGCGGTGTGGCGCGACGGTCGTTTCGCGGTACCCGACACGGAGCATTCCGCGGTCCAGGTGTTCAGCCCGGACGGCGAACTCGAGCGGTTCGTCAGGTGGCCCGGCGAGCCCAGGACGCTCTCCACCGCGCTTCGTCACAGGGAGATTCGGGCCGATCCGCTGGGCGACAGACTGATCGCGCGAGGGGTCGAGGGCGTGCTCGTCGAGATGATGAGCTTCATGAACCGGCTCATGACCTACCCGGACGAAGGGACCAAAGGCGTCGATGACCGCGCGCTGGAAGCGTTGGACCTTTCTGGCGACGTTATCGCGTCCGAGCCGATTCTGCAGGGCTGGCGTGCTCCTCGTCCCGAGCCGCCATTATCCACGAGCCTGGACGACTGGCCGAAGATCGCTTCGGCCGTGAACGACCGGTACTTCGAGCCGTCGTTGCACTGGGACGTGCTGCCCGACGGCACCATCGCCTATTCCGACTCCACGACGTACACGGTCAAGCTCGCCTCTCCCGATGGATCGGTGACCCGCGTGCTCAGGCGGCCGCTCACGCCGGAGACGGTGTCGGAACGGATCCGGCAGGGAACGATCGCCTTTCACCTTCAGCGTCTTGAGGAGCGGCTGGCGACTCCTCCCTCCACGAGCCTGCCTTTCGGGACGGACCCCGAGCAGAGCCGCCGAAGGATTCGGGATCGCGAATTCTACCACGAAGTCCCCGTGGTTCAGGGCATCAGAGCCACGTGGGACGGTGGACTGTGGATACAGCGCCGTGGCGAGAATCCGTGGGACGACGCGGGGCCCATCGACGTGTTCAACGCGGACCGGGAATACGTGGGGACGCTGCCGGCCGGCGAGCCGGCGATGCCGATCGCGTTCGGGCCCAACCGGCTCGTGGCGCATCTGCAGAGCGATGAATTCGATGTGGCGACGCTGGTGGTGAGTCGGGTGGTGGTGGGGGGGTGACGGCGGGTTGATTGGCACGCCGACATTCGCCCGATTCCTGAGATTGTCCCTGCCGGTTGCGGTCCTTGCGTCGCTATTCGCGGCCTGCGGCCAGACGGCGGAGTCGACGGACGACCTGGAGCCGGTTTCGGCGACCTTCGAGCAGGTGTTCGAAATCGAGGACGTTGTCGAACTACAAGAAGACCCAGCCGATTCGATCGCCGAGATTGGTGCCTTCGCGGAGCTCCGGGACGGAGGGTTCGTTGTTGGCGACAATCTCCTGCCAAGGATTCGCCGCTACGCGGAGAACGGTGGATTGGTCGCAGCGTTTGGCAGGTTCGGCGACGGTCCTTTTGAATTCCGCTGGATCAACAGCGTTACCGAAACGGCTTCCGGCGCGATCGTGGTACCGAACTCTCTGCAGTCGAACCTGACTTACCTGACCAGTGACCTTCAGTCGGGCACACTCGTGCCAATTCCTGGACCGGCTACGAGCGCCATCGCTATGGGCCCGGACCTGATAGTACGCATGACTCGGGCTGCTGATCACGACACATGGTTCGATTCGCGCGGCCGCCCACCTATCCTTCATCGGCTCATCGACGGGGAGGTGGCCTGGAGCAGCTTCAACTACCCGTTCCTTACGCATGAGAGGCCATACTGGAGTTCGATGGTGGGAACCCCGATTGCGGTAAGCGGTGACTCCATCTACGCGATGTCCGGCGCCCGTTTTCCGGCGACGATCCTCAACGGTGATGGAGATACCGTGGACGTGATTGGCGAGCCTTCAGAGTCGTTTCGGCCGATCCCGGTGTTGGAGGGAGGCGCTCTCGCGGGCCCCGGGGCCTACGGCGCCTCGTTTGGTGATTTCCTGGCCAGTTTCGAGTTCATTCAACGAATCGATGTGGTTGATCGCCACCTCGTGTTTACGAGGGCCACCTATGACCCGACGCAAGGGACGGCCTTCCGGTGGTCTCATGTGCTGGTGGACCTTTATGACCGCCACACTGGTATCGGGCTGTACCAGGACGTGCCGCTGCCCGAGAATTCCGTGGTTCTGGGGGGAGGACGGTTTCTCTACCTGCTGACGAACAAGGACTTCCCCCCGTGGCGCATCGCGAGGTTGAGGGTTCGGGACGAAACAAGCGGCACCGCCAATGGAAGAGGCCAGGCGGGTAAATTATAGTTTACCAAATGGAAACTGTAGTTGACATTTCACGACACTAGGGGCGCACTCGCGAGCGCCCAGAATGCTCGTCCGGAGAGCAGACCTTCCGCATTCAGCCCCCAATAACCTCCGGAACCCGCCCCCTCACCACAGGGTACTCCACGTTGCAGGACATCCCGTTCCTGGCGGTGAGCCATGAACGCCTCCCGATCCCTTCTCCTCGCCAGGAGACCGGCCATGACTCACCTCAGACCCCTCTGCTTCCTCACCCTGACCGTCGCCCTCTCCGCCTGCGATGCCGGTCCCCCCGCCACCACCCCAATGCGCGAGACTCTCCCCAACGGAGCGGTTCTCGTTCGCTACCCGGCCCTTCCCGCCATCGACCACGCCGGCCAGCAAGTCGCAGAGGCGCACGTGGACCTGCGGCTGGGCACCCGCGGGGGGGACGACCCCAATTTCATCTTCGGCGATATCCGCGGTGTTCAGGCCGCAAGCGACGGCACGATCTTCGTGCTGGACTACCAGGCGATCGAGGTTCGCGTCTTCAGTCCGGACGGCGAGTTCCTCCGAACGATCGTGCGGCAGGGCGAGGGCCCGGGCGAGGTCCGGGAGGCCAACGGGATCGTCCTTTCGGGCGACTCCCTGCTGTGGGTCAACGATCACGGGCAGTGGGCGATCGTCGGGGTGGACCCCCAGGGCGAGGAGCTTCGCCGGTTCACCAAGCCGATCCGCAGCTATGGGTACATCTGGGACGGCACGTTCGACCGGCAGGGGCGCTACTGGAGGCAGGACCAGCACGCCGACGCCGAGGAGGAGGTGGTGGATGAGGAGACAGGTCCCTACGAGGGCTCGTTCCGGGTGTACTACAAGTCCTATGATCTGTCCACGGAAGAGGTCGACTCGGTTTACATGGGCGAGTCCACATACCGGGGGTACGCTTCCGTAAGGGAACGAGGGAGCTCGTACTACCAGATCCCATTTGCCGTGTCCGACATCGCTGTCGTGAACCCGTCCGGAGGGTTCTGGAGCCTGAACACCGGTTCATACCGCCTGGTTCGCCGCGGCCAGGGCGGAGACACGCTCATGGTGATCGAAGCGTCGTTGCCGCGAGTCCCCGTTACGTCGGAAGACCGGTCCTCCTACATCCAGGAAATCGTCGACCGCCGACCGGAGGAACTGCGCGCCGCCGAGGCTGTGGCCGCCCTCATGCCGGACTTCAAACCGATCCTCGAGGACATGTTCATGGACGACGAAGGCCGGCTCTGGGTGAAACGGGCCGTCCCGGCCGGCACCCCGCCGTTCTTCGACCTCTTCTCCGACGACGGCGACTACCTGGGCTCAGTTCGCCTTGGGTTCACGCCCGCGCCCTACCGTCCGCTCTGGGTGCAGCACGGCAACATCTACACGGTGATCGAGGACGAGCTGGATGTGCCGTACGTGGTGAGGGGGGCGGTGGGGTGACGCGCTGAAGCCGGCCATGACCCACCGCCAGGCTCCTCAGCACCCTCATCGCTTGCGAAGCTGGCCCGCCCGCCGCAGCATGCTGGTCGCTAGCCCGGTCCGCGTCGACGGCTTGGCGGAATCGGTGGTCGCATCGCCGGACTACGGAATGAGTTCCCCCCGAACCCGCTTGCATTGCACCAAGGCGCCTCGCCATCCGACCAAACATTCCACGTTCCGATACCGGCGAGTCATATCGCGAAAGCTGGATATGACCTCCGTGACAAAGGAACTCACGTACGACTGATACACTTCCGGCGATGTCGCCTGACCGTCTTCAGGCACCTGGATCAATCCATCTTCCACCGCCTCCAGCACGACCTCGGTCGCCATGTAGGTCGTTACTCCGTCATTCACCGAAAGCGCCAGAATCATCCCCGGAAGCCCACCGTAAAGGGCCGGGCCAAACGATACCGGAATGTCCGGCGCGAACCACGCCTCAACCCGGTGGTCCGCAGCCTCACCAACCGCCCGGATCACTTGGTGTCCCAGATGCTCCCCGTGCTGCTCGGTGATACTCCACTCTACCGGAGTGACCTCCGCAGGGACGCGATAGCGTTCCCCACCAAGCTCCAGCACCTTGACTCCCGAGGACCCTTCCTCCCCGAAATAAGCCTGTAAGAAGCGGCTTGGCGTGACCGCGTACCACGCTTCGAGGGCTCGTCCCAGGGCGTTCAGGTTGGCTCCGGTGGCACGAAACCTGGCGGGAACAACCCCGCGGCCTCTGTTCCACCTACCCCTAACCATCAGCGATCGCGACGGAGTGAAGTGGAGCAGGAACGGCGCGCTACCCCATGCTTCCAGCACTGTGGGTACTTCAGCCAGTTCCCAGGGCGGCTCTACATCCAGCGACACGCGGCTGGCGTAGGCAATCGTACCGCTCTGCCCGTCCGCGCGGCCGACCGACACCGCAATCGCGAGCACACCTGCGAACAGCGCCCTCATCGCACCGTACCCGTGCAGCGATCCGGATCGATGGTGAATCGTTGCACGACCGTTGCCATGCTAGTCTCCGCGCCCGCCTGCAGCCGTCGGTCCAAGACCCACAGAGTGTTGCCCTGCAGAAGCGGAATCGGCACTCCGACATCCGAGGTGGGGATCAGGGTGTCGCCGCAGCCGCGATCACCGTCGAAACGGGACACGGCTGCGTAGAGCTTGGCACCGGTCATGGTGCCGTCTTCGTCACGGTCACTCTCCTGGTGAAGCGTGTAGACGTTCCCGGCACCGTCCCGCGACAACTCGCGAACCAACGACGAGGACGTAAAGAAGTCGAAAATCCATGACCGTAAGTCTTCCTGACTTCCCGGCTGCTTGCCGCGCATGACTTCGAGAAACTCAGTTTCATCCGGTTCGCCGCGCCGCAGCCCCTTTTCGATCCAAACCGTATCGGTGACTGCACCTTCGTGACCGATACGAATAAGGAAGGGACTTCCAGTAAACCCCAGCACCATATCACGGTCCCCCACGTCGAGGAAACCGATGGACAGCGATCCCGCCAAGGCATGTTGCTCTCTGTAAGGTGCAGGCACCGTCCCACGGTCCAGGACCATTGGCGGCGTTTGCTCCAGGGAACCGGCTGCGTCCACCAGGTCCGCGACGGCGATCACCCCATGGGATGCCGACGAGACCCGATTGTTGCCCGCAAACCAGAGCGAGTCACCCGAGACCGCAAAGGACGAAGGTCGGTTGTTGACATCCACCCTCACGCGGCCGTGATGAGCACCCGTCACCGGGTCGAAGAGTTCCAGCCTTCCGGTTTCGTCCAGGAATCCCGCGACGGCTTCTGTGACAAAGCCGACACCGCCCAAATGCAGGAACTCCCCAGGCCCGCCTCCCCGCCTCCCCAAGTGTCCGGTCAATCGACCCGTCGCGTCGTAGCGCAGGACCGTCTCGGCGAACCCGTCAGAAACCAGCAGTGAACCATCGGGTGCAACGAACAGTGCCAGTGGGTTCCCGATGTAGTGATCCTCCGTCTCCTCCAGCACGAGGCTGTCGCGGAGGATCAGATCGGGTCCGGGATTCTGGCCGGCTGTGCCGTCGGCGAATACGACCAGCAGACCCAAGAGGATGGGCATCGCGAGCACATGGCGGCGATCATTCACTATTCTGTCACTCCATCCAAAGCGGCTGTCTCCCAGCAGTCATTCTGACGTCGGACTGACATGAGCCGGCTGAGAAAGAGAGTCTGCTCAGCCACGCCGACAATTGAGTCGGCCACCACCCCGTCGGCAACAAGATATGCCTGTGGCTCGGAGATCGCATGTGATTCGGAAACGACGCCGCTTAGTCGAACGCGCCGCAGACTCAAAGCCTCGACCTGCTTGGCGTTTGGCGGCCTTGGCTTGAAAGTAAACTTTAGTTTACTTAATGGAAACTGTAGTTGACATTTCACGGTACGTCCAGGGAAATCGTCGAACGCCAACCGGAGGAACTGCGCGCCGCCGAGGCTGTGGCCACCCTCATACCGGACTTCAAACCAGTCCTCGAGGACGCATTCATGGACGACGAAGGCCGGCTCTGGGTGAACGGGCTGTCCCGGCCGACGCCCCGCCGTTCTTCGACCTCTTCTCCGACGACGGCGACTACCTGGGCTCCATCCGCCTAGGGTTCACGCCAGCACCCTACCGTCCGCTCTGGGTTCGGCACGGCAGCATCTACACAGTTATCGAGGACGAGTTGGATGTGCTGTACGTGGTGAGGGGGTGGTGGGTGACGCCCTGAAGGGGAGTTTATCCCCACGTGCCCCGCCCGGAGTCTCTGCTTGTGAGGGTGCGTTAGTCCCGGGATGCCCCGACGGGTTGGCTCGCCCCGGGTCTCCACACAGGAATCGTGGATTCCGGTCCCCCTGCAGACCAGGACGAGTCGACCGGAAGCCTTGTCGTGGGAGTCAAAAACCAATCCGGGCGATCGAAAGCCGACTGGTGGAGAATGCGTGGGGTTGACGCCAACGAGCGTCTTCTAGATGGCCGGGGCGGAGGAGAGTGGGCGACTTCGGGCGAGGCCCGGTGCCAGATGCGCAGGGGACAGCTTGCGTACTTTCAACTCGGCCAGATTGCGTACTAGAAAAACGAGGGGTTGCTACGAGGAGTTCCTAGGGATAGTCCTCTTAGGTGTCCGTGCGGGAGACAATCGCTACCCGCCATGACAACCTTACCACATGGAGGTCATTCGATGTTCGAATCTGCATCGCTGTTCCGCGTTCGGTTGCTTGCTTGCATGCTCGCTCTTACGGTGTCAGCGGGTCCTGTCGCTGCCGCCACTTCGTGTGTCGACGAGTGTCACGAAATCGCAATGTTACTCTACGATGGTGACACCGACCCCGATGACCCCGCGTGGCAATTCGCCAATTCGTGGTACCATATGTGCTTGGACAGCAACTGCGGCTAGGGATAGGCCCAGTGTCCATTGCGTCGCATCCACGCACGCGGGTGGTGACCGCCGCACTCGTGGCGGTCACCACCGCGTGCTCACGTGAGGAGTTGCCGGAGGCCACCGTGGCCCTGACGCCGACAGCGTCGGTACAATCAGATGCCTTCACCACCCACATCGCAGCGATCTCCGACGATCTCGCGTGCGTTCCCGACACCCGTGAATTTCGGATCATGTGTTATGACCGTAGCGGCAAGGTGCATGGCGTTTGGGGGCGAGAGGGTGAAGGCCCTGGAGAGTTCCAGGACTTAATGCAAGTTCGCCGATGGCCTCAACAGAGGGTCGCCGTATTCGGGATTGGGGGGCGAATGACCGTCTTTGAGCCGACCGGGAATACCGTGGCTGAAATGATGATCCCCAGGGCCATCATGGTCGGCGGGATCGACGGGACCAGGGTATTCGGCCTTGAGGCGAGACTCGGAGGGGGTGGTTTGAGGCTGGTGGAATTGGATGCCGAATCCGGCGAGATCGTGTGGGAACGCTCGGGCTACACGGATATCAGCGCGAACACGACGTGTGGCCGCAAGGATCCGGGCGTGCCCACACCGCAAGGTGGCTGGGTCTTTCCGGCCTGCGGGAACGAGCTCGTGTTTCTAGCGGATCGCGACGACCAGGCCGCCACCGTCTTACAGGCGCCGAACTACGTTGAAGAGCTTCCCAACGCGCGTGATATCCAGATTATGCGTTCCAATCTGGAATCACCGGCACTGCAGGGATCCTTCATGGTGCCTGCCCCATCGCGACGGGAACAGTACATCAGGGACTATGCGGCCAGGCCCAAAGATTGGTTTATGGGTGGCCACGTGATGAAGTTCGACCGCCGCAAACGTCTCTGGATCGGCACTAGGCACGACCATTCCGACTATTCCTACCTCGACGTGTGGACGGGTATGGACTACGTGGGTTCGGTCCGGGTTCGCGATCGGCTGATCGGCTTCGATATCGTCGGCTCGACGCTTGTTACGGTTGTGCGCCGTCGGCCCGCTCGCGACGGCATACCGAGAGAGGCCATCGACTGGTACAACATCGGCGAGGTCGAGTTCGGCTCCTGAGTACGGGAAAGCCACCCGTTCCTAAACGCATCTGACGGCCCTGACCTATGGCCGGACCGGCCCATGGCACCGGTGGGGTGAGACGGACCCGGGCGCGAGGTGCCGCCGGTCATGGACATCGAACACCGTCCCTTGGCTGCGGTAACGATCAGGTCACGGGGGGATGTCCAGTGAAGACGCCCACGTGCAGCCCCTTTGGCTGATCTGAAGATACCGGGAAACCTCAAGGCCCTAGACGAGGTCCTCACCGACGCGGACGGCGGAGGTACGACCGCCGCGGAGGCGACCGAGCGGCTCCTCACCGCCCAGATTCACGCTTTCAACACTCTGCCCCATCCAGCACTCGTCGTGGACGACGAGATCCACTTCCTGCGCGTCAGCCGCAACGGCGCCATCCTCTTCTTCCAGCTCGGTAACCGGCGCTACGAGGACGCCTCGACTGTGCTCACCTGGAACCAGGGCTTCGAGCGCTGGGACGAGATCCTGCACGACGAAGTCATAGCCGCAGCCTTACTCGACCGGCTGCTCCACCGCTGCCACATCGTCAACATTGACAGCGTCTGGCCGACTGGCAGGCCCACCTCTGCCCACCGCCGTGCCCGCCAAGTTCTGCGGGCCATTTCCGGGTGGAGCCTACGGGCTGGCCAAGCCGGCTGATGCGTCGCCGAACATTCGTTTTCGCGACGGGAGCGGCTTGGGGGCAGGTTGAGCCTTCGCCCAGGTTTTCGATCCTCTACGTGGCTTGAAAATTCGTCCGCACGGGGCTCAGTACGGGGCTCAGTGACGAAGTAGATGTGGAGAATGTCGCGGTGTTCGTGGTTGGTCGCTTTGGACTGCATGTCGTGGAATGACAGTATTCGTCTTGGTTCCTTGACGTTCGAATAGTCGAAGCGGTGAAACTGCATCGCAACTGTGAGAGCCTTCATTGAGCCAGACATCTGCCCTGCGTGCCCTGCGAATGGCGAGATTCCCTGACGTCTATGAGCAGTGGACGAGCCGTCAAATCAGTCGGGCGCATGCGGCGGGCCTCTTGGGCGTCTCCGTGCGGACCTTCCAGCGGTGCGTCGTGAGGTATCGGGAGCTGGGCTTGAAGGGGCTTGAAGATCGGCGGTCCACAAGGCCCCAAAGGGCACCTGATGAGGAAGTCGCCGCTTTGGTAACACTCTACGCGGAACGATACATGGGGTGGTCCATACGCAAGTTCCACCGAGCGTACACCGACTCACATGAGGGTAGGCGGTCATACACGTGGGTCCAGCGTCGTCTGCACGAGTCGGGTCTCGTCACCCCTCGCCGTTCCACTCGATCAACACCAGAAGGCCGTGGTCGGCGACCTGCTGAGGGGCGACTGCTTCACCAGGCCAGCTGCGTTTATCTGTGGTTGCCGAAGCGAACCTGGGAGTTGGTGGCACTGGTCGATGACGCGAGCGATCGCGTTCACTCCGGACTCTTCGTGGAAAGCGAAACGATCCGGTGTCGATTCCGCACCATCTATGAGACCATCGTGGCCAACGGGCTGTTTGACGCGATTCACGTAGATGCGGCATTGCGGAATAGCGATGACTGTCGGGAAACAGGCCGATTCCCTGACGCCATGAGGGCACTGCAGATCAGGGTGCTTCCTTCGTGCCGACCGAAAGCACGAAGCAGGTACAGGCGCTCGTTCCGAATTCTGCGCGAGGCCTTGCCGCAACAACTGGCCGACGCTGGGATCCAATCGCCATGCGAGGCGAACGAATTCCTGCGGTCGTACTGGGAGAGGTTCAACCGGTTCGTCGCCATCGAGCCAGAGCGGTCGAAGTCGGCATTCGATCCCTTGAGCCCAACTCTCGAGGCGGCCACGGCGGAGATTCTGGGCGTACACGAAAACCGCGTGGTAGGCACGGACAATGGTGCGGGGTATCCGGGAGAGCAGAAGCGTCAATCTGGATGAGGTTCAACCATCGGCTTTGGCGACTTCATCCCCTCGTCAATTCAGGCACGAGCACCGGCGACCCGGGCTGGCGCGACGATCCCACGCAGAATGACCTCCTCCACACGATCCATGTCGTCGCTCGTCATGTCGCGCGACAGGGTACTCCCCAGGGCGCGACGCAGCAGTCGGTAGCAGTTCGCGTCGTTCGAGAACCCCAGGGCAAGGGCCACAGAACTCAGGGGCCGTTTGCTCCAATGGAGCAGCCGTGCGACCGCGAAGACGCGAGCCAGCGCCAACAGATCCTTGGGAAAGGCGATCCCCAGACGACGACATCGGCGCTGCAGCGTGCGTTCGGTCACGCCAAAGTCGGCGGCCAGGTCCGCGACCAGGCATGGTTCGACCGCGCGTCGGATGATGAGACGGAGTATGGGAGAGGCGGCAGCGGGAGTCCGTACTTCGGCGCGGGCGAGCAGGCGATGGACCCGTTCAGCGTCGATGTTCTGGAGGATGGCGAGCTCGAGGGCACGGATGTCACCGATGTCACGTTGTTTCACGCGGGTTACGGAAACCGCCATTTCGTCGGCCGCTGACGCGATCTGGGCGTCGGAACACGGGTACTCGATCAGAGGAGGGGCGTGTTGAGGGACGCCCGACCTCTCGTCTCGGCCCGGAGTGGAGTGGGCGCTGATCCCGTTGAGCTCGGGGTCTACGATCGCCGGTGAACCCGGGTGCGCCGCTGCGAGAGTCCCGAGCTCCTCCCAGTTCGACGCAATGACCACTGGTCCGATCATCCGGGACAAATCGCCCGACCTGACGATGAGTCGGATGCGTTGCCGAAAGTGAGGACGAGCCTGCAGCGCGAGCAATGGAGGGGCTGGACCGCGAATCGGATCAGCCCTATCGAGCCATGCTGAGTTTCCCGTCGGCCGTCGTCCGAATCACGACAGACCCCAACAAGCCTGCCAGCCCCGCCAATGCCAGATTCGGCGGCACTCCACCCAGCATCCCCACCATCAGTAACACTGCCGCGAGACAGGCCCAGTTCGTGCAGAACTGACCCACGGTCGCCAGGCGGCCGATGCGGTCACGTGCCCGCTGGGCAACGGTGGATTTGGCTGCTTTGGGCTGCGGCGCTTCGAGCAGGGTGTTGACGATCTCGTCCACGCGTTGGGGTGAGAGATTGGCACTTGGACCGACCACGGTGCGGATGCCCTTGGCCAAGTGAATCATTTCCAGCTCGGCCTGGGTGGCGGCGACCGCTGCGGTGGGAGGCTCGGCGGATCTGTCGGCTGGTGGGTTGACGGCGCGGTCCACGCGGTCGATGTGGAGCGGGTCATGGGAATCAGAGCTTCGACGTCGTTGAAAGGCATTCGATAGGCGGAGATCGTCAACCAGCTGCCAGGCCACCCCTACGACCAGAATAGTAGGAAGTACCAGAGTGCCCGGCAGCATCCATGCCGGTGCGACCCCACTATGTAGAATCAGATTGCTGGTCAGCAGGAACGATAGGCAAAATGACAGGAACAGGGCGAGGCAAGATAGCCACGCCATCGTCGTTCGCTTCCCGGGATTCCACCACTTGGTGGCTCGGCCCATCAGTCCGCCCGCGACACCCGAAAGAACGGTGAAGATGGCGATGGCGCTCGACACCCAGAAACGAGCGCTCTCGACAACCTGTGGGGCGGCACGCATGGTAGGAGCAGGCTCGTCCAGAACCAAAAAGGCGGAGCTGACCCGCGGTCCGAGACCATACAGCGCGTACGCGGCTAGCGCGAGGAGAGCTAGTTGCGCGACCTGGCTGCGGATGATTCTGCGTTCGTGCCACTCCACGATCGGGCGGCGAGCCGCCGCCGCAAATGAGGCTGGCGCTACCAGAAGCGACAATGCCGCCGTTGTGGACCCCAGTACCATGCCTAGCCGGTTGACAATCCCAAGATCGTCATCCAGGCGAAAGAAAGTGCCCGAAGCGTAGAGAACATATAGGCCGCTCAGTCCGATAAACCAACGCACGGCTGAGCCGGCGAATCCCGTGCCTAGAGGCTTGCGCGAGAACGCTTTGCGTCCCGTGACGATCGCTAGAGGTCCCATCGTTCATCAATGGTAACGCGCGGTCGTCATGACTTCCAGTTGGGTCCGGTCGGCGGGGCTCTTTTGGCCTATCTTTAGGGCCAGTGCGCTACGGCCGCACCGACGGGACGAGATGAACGAGGCGGCATTGAAGCCCACAAGGCCCATAGCGAGAAGGCATTGATCGATCACTGATCCAGTCGACATCGAGCGGCTTCACAACCGCGACCCGGAACTCCTGCGTGAGCTGGTTGAGGAACTCAGCCCTCGCATCTGGGTCGCGATTCGCCCGTACGCGCGAGACGACGAACAGGCCAGGGACCTCCTCCAGGACAGTTGGCTAACGATCCTGGAGCGGCTGGATCAGTTCACGTGGAACGGTTCGTTCGCTCTCTGGGCCATTGCCCTCAGCAAGAACCTCTGTGTCGACTCCTTACGGGCCGAGAAGCGGCATCAGGCAGCGGAAGTGCCCTTGGCAGGGGCCATGGAGTTGGCGGCGGATTGGCCCGATCCCCTGGACGAGGTGCGAAGGGATGAAGCTCGGCCGATCGTGTACACTGCCTTGAGCCGCCTTACCGACCGCGAACGTGACACGCTGACAGTGTGGGCGCTCATGGGCCGTAACGTGAAGGAGACCGCGGAAGTAGTCGGAGTGAGCCAATCGGGCGCGCGATCGATCCTCGACCGGGCGATGTCAAAGCTGCGAAGAATGCCACAGATGAGGGCTTTGCTGATGGATTGGATGGAGGAGAACTGAGAGGCGGTCCGGATCGGGAGTCAGGGAACACGATGTGATCCGGCCCCCGGTGTCGCGAATTGACAGTATTCTGACGAGCTCTCCAGCGTTTGGATAGGGTGTAGGAGCCAGTCGGCCGCACCATTCCAGGGAGGGCGCCTGATCGTGAAAGCGACGCAGTGGTTGAACGCATTGCTGTTCTTGCTGGTGGCAGGGATCGGCAGCCAGATCGTCCTGGCGGTCAGTCGCGCTCAGGAGGGGGACCCTCCGCCAGCGCCCGCAACCGGACTGGTGGTTGGGGACACCTTGCCAGCGTTGACGGGGAGCCTTGAGGGAGACGCCCCGACGACCATTCCACTCGCTACGGATGCTGGCATCGCTACGGTCTTGTACATCTTCCACCCGGATTGCGTGCATTGTCACGCCGTCGCGCCCGAATGGGCGGAGCATTTCTCGGCGGACCACAACGACTGGCCGGTGGTACAGAGAATCGCGGTGACCAACGATTCCGTGGGGCCGGCCGTGGCCTATGCTGAACGCTTCGGTTGGAATGTAGATGTCCTGAGCGTGAAGAACCTGACACCTGCCGACCGGGAGCTTTCGCTCTTTTTCAGGACCCCTTGGGTGTTTGTGTTCGATTCGGCTGGCGTACTTCGATTCGATGGGCACGGTCGCCGACTGGGACAGATGATACAAGCGATTGAGGCACTCTGATGATGAACCGCTAGCCACCCCTAAGCACCAGACTGGAGAAGAGCAAATGAAGAAGAAACTCCTGTGGGTCCTGCTCGCTGTCGCGGCGAACGTCGCCCTGCTGCCGCTGGCACTTGCCACCCCGAAGGATGCGGCTGCTGCGTCCGGTTCAAGGTTCCTTTTCCACTGTTGCAAGCAAACCGTGGCTGGAGACGCCTACTGCTGCGGGTATTGTTGCAGCTTCAGGTTCAATTGCTTGGGCGATCGCCACTGCGGTGAGGAGTTTTGAGGCAAACTGCATGGAGCGTGGGCCGCGAACAGAAGCCGTCAAACGAACCAAGGGACCCCGTCATGCCTGACCCAACGCGGCCGGTGACCGAGAGCGAAGCCCTGGAACTGCTCCGATCCATCGAGAAGCTGGCGACGCGGGAACGGCCACCACACCTCGTGATTGGCTCAGCGTACCACACCCTCTACAGGGCGCTTGAGGACATCAAGGTGATTGCGAGCGCGACGATCGCCTGGCACCGCACGCATGAGGACGGCGTTTGTCCCGAATGCACGGGGAGGAACGAGCCTTGGTACTGCTTCCACGTCTGACGCTCTGAGGCGGTGATGGGCAAACTTGGACGCCAAAGCTACCGAGTTGCCCCCACGGCCCGATCATTCCGCGCCAGCACGCGGTCGTCACCCTCAAACGTGAAGGGTACCGACCGGTTGTCGGGATCCCAGAGGTCCCGGTGAGTCTGCACCTGGAGATGAAGGTGCGGCATGGTCGTGTTGCCGGAGTTGCCGACCAGGCCCAGCGGATCGCCCTTCCTGACCCGGTCGCCCTCGCTGACCTGGACCGTGCCGTGCCGTAGATGCGCAAGGACGACGAAATGCCCGGTGTCGAGCTCAATGACGACCACGTTGCCGGCAGCGTCCGCGGGATCGGTCACGAAGTTTGCGCCCTCCGCATCTTCCATCCCGTCCTCTGCGATGACCACCGTCCCGTCCGCGGGCGACACCAGGGGCTGCTCCCAACTGTAGATCGACGCGTTGCCCGTCTCGTCGGTGAAGATCCGGCCGTTGTCCAGCCGAACGAGATCGAGGGCGAACCGCTGGTTGTAGGCCGAAAGATGGTGGTTCTGAAGTGGACTGGGACCGCCCTGCAAAACGAGCCACTCACCTTCGAAGGGCGGTGCCATCTGCACGACATCGGTCGAACCATCCCGGAAGCCCCCGCCCGCGAACGCGCGACCCAGATCGAACGCCAGGACCAGGGCGCCCGCCACCATGACCAGCGTCGGCCCCGCGTTGGTCCGGCGCGGGGCGACGAACGAAGCCGCAACCCGCAGCGCGGAAATGCCGATCACGACGACGATCAGAGGCGTCATCTCGGCCGAGCGTGGGAAAACCGCCACGCACGCGGCACCGGTCATCGCCCAGAAGCTCGCGCGCCCTATCGCTTGCAGGAGTTGGCTCCGATGGTCGCGCCCGCCCGGTTCACGGAGCAGCTCCAGGCACAGGCGTCTCTTCCCCGCCAGCCAGCCGCGACTCGCGATCGCCCAGACGAGGCCGAGCAGCAGCACGACCGCCAGCGCCTGGTGGCTGTAGAAACCGACGATGCGCAGCGAGAACAGACCGGCGACGGCTACCAGAGTGAGCAGGGTGGTGATGATGGGGTAGGGTTTCATTTTCACCTCCAGGAACCCGTGCGCCGAGCGTAGGCGACTATCACCCCGCCCGTGGCTCGCACATCCACGCCCCTGTTGTTTGTCCTTGCCGCTGCACGGGCGATCATGAGTGCCCCGTCTGCGGTCAATCCGAAGCGTTCGGAGACCCATCCGGAACCCGGCAGCGTCCGCCGCACGACCGGCATTCCGTTATCCCATCCGAGCGCTATGGATTGTTCCAACCCGCCATCCTCCGCAAGGACCTCGATCGGGGTGCCGTCGATAGGCAACGTGAAGGAGTAGCCGGGTTCATCGCTCGACACCCGGAAGACCGAGTCGCTCACTTCCAGCACGAATCGTTCTGCACGTATCCCCAGGGCCGTGCCGACCTTCTGTCCTGTGCCACGGGCAAAGCCGGAGCCTTCCGGGGACACGAATTGGAGGCGTTGGCCTGTGGGTTGGACGGCTTCCAGCACCCATTCGCCGTTGTACGATGCCAGGGCTGCGATCTCCGGGATTTGCCCGCGGCTGGCACACCCGGCCGTAGCCAAAACGCTCGCCCCGGCGATTCCGATGAGCGCCGGTTGAAGAAAACGTGTCATTCGGGGACTCCTTCTGGAGAGTTGACAGGCGGACTGTTCTGCCGCGCTCGGACGCACGAAGCATGCCACCGTGCTCACGGTTCCAGAAACCCCACCGCGGCGGGTTGGGGGCGACCCCAACGGCAGAAACGGCACGACGCCAACGGCAGAAATGGCGCGACTTCAACGGCAGAAACGGCGTCATCGCAACGGCAGAAATGGCGTCATGCCAACTATATTCAAGGCCCCTTCCCTCTCCCAGCCCTCTTCCGACCCGCCGACCCCATGTCCGACACCCTGCCGCTACCGTCCGACCAGGACGTCCGCGACATCATCGAGAAGGACCGGAAGCACCTCTGGCACCATCTGTTTCAGCACAGCGTGTTCGAGACGCAGGATCCGCAGGTGTTTGTGGACGGAGAGGGCGCTCGCGTAAGGGACATCCACGGAAGGTGGTACCTCGACGGCACGTCGGGCGGCGTCTGGTGCGTCAATGTCGGCTACGGGCGCGAAAGCATCGCGAGGGCGGTGTACGAGCAGCTCCGACGCCTGCCGTACTATGCGGGCGTCGTCGGCACCGTGCCGGCGGCCCAATACGCGAGCGCGCTGGCCCAGTGGCTGCCAGAACTCGACCGCCTCTACTTCGCCAACAGCGGCTCCGAGGCCAACGAGAAGGCGATCAAGATGGTGCGCCAGATCGCACACCAGAACGGAACCGGGAAGTACAAGATCCTCTACCGCGACCGCGACTATCACGGGACCACCATCGGCTGCCTGGCGGCCAGCGGACAGGAGGAGCGCAAGGAGGCGTACGGGCCGTTCCCCGACGGGTTCGCGGCGATTCCCCACGCGATGTGCTATCGCTGCCCGTTCGGCAAGACGTATCCGGACTGCGACGTGGAATGCGCGCGCGCCCTGGGGGACGCCATCGAGGCCGAGGGACCGGACACGGTGGGCGGCGTCATTCTCGAACCGATCACGGCCGGCGGCGGCGTCATCCCTCCGGTCGTGGAGTACTACGGGATCATCCGCGACATCTGCGACAGGTACGGCGTCGTCCTGATCATCGACGAAGTCGTCTGCGGCTTCGGGCGCACCGGGACCATGTTCGGGTATCAGCACTACGACTTCGTGCCGGACATGGTCACGATGGCTAAGGGGTTAGCCAGCTCTTACGCGCCGATCTCGGCGGTTGCCGCGCGTGGCGAAATCTTCGACGCCTTTCTGCAGGATCCGAGCGACAGGTACGGCTATTTCCGGGACATCAGCACCTACGGGGGCTGCACGGCGGGCTTCGTGGCGGCCCTCGAGAACCTGCGCATCATCGAGGAAGAGGATCTGATCGAGAACAGCCGCGTGATGGGGGCGTACCTGCTGGACCGGTTGCGCGAGCTGTCCGACCACCCCAACGTCGGCGACGTGCGCGGGAAGGGCCTGTTCGCAGGCGTCGAGCTGTGCAGGACAAGGCCTCGAAGACGCCGGTGAGCGAGGACGTGATGGCGGCGGTCGTGAAGAAGGCCGCCGACGAGGGTGTCCTGGTGGGCAAGACTACGCGAAGCGTCCCGGGCCTGAACAACACGATCAACCTCGCTCCGCCGCTTATCGTCACGAAGGCGGACGTCGACGAGCTGGTGGACGCAGTGAAGGCCGGCATCGAGCACGGCTGCCGGGGCCTCTGAGGACAGGTCCACCCGGATGGGATTCGACGAGCGAATCAATCAGCTGATGCAGCCGGTCACGGACGCCGTCGCCGGCTTCATCTTTTATTCCGTGCCGATCGCGGGCGCCCAGGTGCCCCTCATCGTGGCGTGGCTGATCGCCGGCGGCGTGTTCTTCACCCTCTACCTGCGCTTCATTAACGTGCGCGGCTTCAAGCACGCGCTGGACCTGGTCAGGGGCCGCTACACCGATCCTTCCCAGCCGGGCGAGGTTACGCCCTTCCAGGCGCTCGCTACCGCCGTATCGGGGACGGTCGGCATCGGGAACATTGCGGGGGTGGCGGTGGCGATTTCCCTGGGCGGACCCGGAGCCACGCTCTGGCTGATCATCGCCGGGCTCCTGGGGATGAGCACCAAGTTCGCCGAGTGCACCCTGGCGGTGAAATACCGTCGCACCCACGAGAACGGCTCGGTCAGCGGCGGTCCCATGTACTATCTGCAGCGCGGCCTGGAGCTGCGGAACCTGCCCCGGGTGGGCCGCGGTCTGGGGATGTTCTACGCCGCCGCCATGGTGTTCGGCTGCCTCGGGATCGGGAACATGTTCCAGTCCAATCAGGCAGCCGCCATTCTCATCGAGGTGACGGGAGCCGCCGACAGCTTCTTCAGCGACAAGGCGTGGCTGCTGGGCATCTTCATGGCCGCCGCCGTCGCGATGGTCATCGTCGGCGGGATCAGAAGCATCGCGCGGGTCACCTCCAGGCTGGTCCCCTTCATGGCGGTGCTCTACGTGCTGTCGGCCCTGGCGATCATCGGCATCAACGCCGACCGGCTGCCGGCCGCCATCGTCCAGATCTGGCAGGGGCGCGTTCTCGGCCGAGAGCGTCGGCGGAGGCATGATCGGCGTCATGATCATCGGATTCCGGCGCGCGGTCTTCTCCAACGAAGCCGGCCTCGGGTCCGCCGCCATCGCCCACTCGGCGGTGCGGACCGACGAACCCTGCACCGAGGGCTTCGTCAGCCTCCTCGAGCCGTTCATCGACACGGTGGTCATCTGCACCATGACGGCGCTGGTCATCGTCACGACGATCTACGATCCCGCGCTCGCCGACGCCGGCATCACCGGCATCGAAATGACCAAGACGGCGTTCGAGAGCACCCTGTCCTGGTCTCCCGTGCCGCTCTCGGTAGCCGCCGTGATGTTCGCCTTCTCGACCATGATCTCGTGGAGCTACTACGGCCTCAAGGCCCTCACCTACCTGACCGGCCAGCACCGGCCGGTCGAGACCGGGTTCAAGCTCTTCTTCTGCGGCTTCGTGGTGTTGGGCGCCAGCATCAATCTCGGGGCGCTGATCGATCTCTCCGACGCCATGATCTACGTGGTCGCGATCCCCAATCTCTTGGGACTGTACCTGCTCGCACCGGTGTTGCGGCGCGAGGTGCTGTCGTACCGTGAGCGGCTGGGGAGGTATTGAATGACGATGCGAGCAGACAGAATCCGGGCCGGCGTCCTGACCGCCCTCGTCGCTTTTCAAGCCGCCGCAGCATCGGCCATCCACGCCCAGGTCGTGCGCGGCAGGCTCGTCGACGCCGACGGCGACACCGCCATTGGCGGCGCAATGATGACCCTGATGGGCCGGGACGGTAGCGCGGTCGAGCGGACCCTCACCAACACCTCCACCGGCCTGTTCGAGTTGCGCGCGCCCGGCCCCGGGGAGTACCGCGTGCGGGCCGAGCGCATCGGGTACTCGACCACCTTCTCGGCCTTCTTCGAAATCTCCGCCGGGGAAACGGTCACGGTTGAGGTATCCGCGCCCGTCGAGGCGTTGTCGCTCGCGGGAATCACGGCCGCGGTCGGCCCCCGCTGCGAGGTGCGTCCCGAGGAGGGAATGGCCGTCGCCAGGGTCTGGAACGAGGCGCGCAAGGCGCTTGCGGCAGCGGCCTGGACGCAGGACCGGGGCCTCTACCGGTACGAGATGCTCGGCATCAACCGGCTGCTCGACGAACGGGGACGAACGGTCGAGGTCGAGGACCGCGTGTACAGACAGAGCCTGGTTTCCGCCCCGTACATTGCCCGCGCGGCCGACTCGCTCGTGTCCGAAGGGTTCGCGCGTTTGTCAGCGGATGCGTCCGAATTCTGGGCCCCTGACGCCGACGTCCTTCTCTCCGACGCGTTCCTGGACACACACTGCCTGCGGATCCGCTCCGGAGGACGCGCGCTTGTCGGGCTGGACTTCGAACCGGTGCCGGACCGCGATGTGCCGGATATCGCGGGTACGCTGTGGCTGAATGCGACGACGGCCGAGCTTCAGCGGGTCGACTTCCGCTACGTCAATCTCCCTGTGCCCGAGTGGCTGATGGACGCCTCGCCCGGTGGCGCAGTGGTCTTCCGCGGACTCCCGAACGGGACCTGGATCGTGACATCGTGGCACATCCGCATGTTCAGCGCCGGCGCGGCCGAGAACCCTCTCACCGGTCGCCTGGCGCCCACGCTGGAAGGCATCACCACGACGCACGGGGAGGTTCTTCGCGTCCATGGTGATGAGGGGGTGGTTTTTGAGGGAGAGAGCGGACGCCGAGTCGCGGGCACCGTGGTTGATTCGCTCGGGGTCGGACTTCCCGGTGCGCGTGTGTATGTGGAGGGATCGGGCACCCGGACGGTGACGGACGCGGACGGTCGATTCGAGCTCGACCACCTGGGCGTTGCGACCTACGAGTTGCGTTTCACACACCCGGACCTTGAGCAGTTGCTATACGCGCCGGAGCCCGTTGAAGTGGCACTGCGGCCGGAATTCACGAGTCCGGTCGAGGTCACGCTCGAAGCACCCTCGATGAGTGAGATCCTGGACGATGTCTGCCGATCGGACGGCCCGCCCGGCGTCCCGCTGATCGGGGCGGATCGCAGGGCCGTTTGGCGGACGGGCATCCTGACCGGGCGGGTGACGGACGAAGACGGGAACCCGGTCAGAGACGCGACGCTGCACCTGCTGGCGAAGGCACACGAGGCCGCGCTCTTCGCTCAGGTCCGGGATCCGGCCACCTTTGCATTTGAAGACCAGCGGGTCCGCTGGGAGGAGAAGACCAGCTCATCCGGATTCTTCCGAGTGTGCTGGCTGCCCGCCGACCTCCCGATCGAGTTGATGATCCTTGGCGAGGACGAGGATGTCGACCGGGGCGCGTTGCGAGCCGCGCTGAGTCTCGCCGACCTGTATCCCGATCGCGTGACCACCCTGACGATCGACGGCGAATCCCCACACCGGAGACTGGATTTGCGGGTGGAGGGGTAGGAGGGCCCCCTCAGTTCCCCTCCGCGAAGTTCATCATGTGCACGATCTCGCCATCTCGGCGGACCATCAGCCCCTGAAACGCCTCCGCAAGGCCGGTCGTTGATCACCATGGCCGTACTCGGCGCAATGCGCTTGCCGACGATCGGATCGGGCACAGGATCCCCCACCACTAGTCGATCAAACCCGTCCTCGCTGAGAATCAGCATGCCGTTGGCTTCATGGCTGTAGTCCTGGTAGTAGCCCATGTAGGCGTCCGGGTCCGGATACCGCGTTGCCCAGGCTTCGCGTATCCGGACGTCATCGGTGCGAACGCGGTTCGCAGCCTCGGGAATCGGGGCGCCGATGAGAATTCTCTCGCGCCCGGCTTCGTCCTCGATGATCAGCCCGCGGGCTCTGAGCACCCCATCGCCGTCTGAAGTCGTTCCGCCCCTGATGAAGAGCACGGCAAGCGCGATGGTCATCATTACGGCGTAGACCTGGAGCCAGCGAACCGTACGGGTCAGTTGCTCGGCGTTCGTACTCATGTAGGGTCGTCCTTGAGTTGGGAGGATTGCTCTCTTGCGGGCGTGGGACTCCGACCAGTCACAGCTTGGGGACAGGCGGCGGCAGTCGGATGGTTGTGCGGAGGGCAGCGCCATCCGCCAGTCAACGGCCTGGGGATGTAAACTCTAGTTCACTCAATGGAAACTGCAGTTGACATTCTGCGGCGCCCCAGCCTCAGAACACCGAATCCGCCCGCCAGTGGATCTGCCAGCCCGCCTTCCCCAAGCCTCCGCCATCCACCTCGGACAGCCCCCTCGCCAGGTCCATCCGCACAAGACCGCCAAACAACGAGACCCCGACTCCGGCCGAGTACAGCCCTGGCCCGCCAGAGGACGCCCAGTCACCGAAGAGCGCAAGGCGGAACAGCCGGAACGACCGCTGCAATTCCGCTCGGGCGCGCCAGAAGGACCGCCCCGACAGCACGTCGTCCGAATAGCCGCGGAGTCGGTCGCCGCTTCCGCCGAGAAGCCAGAGGTCATGGTCCGCCGGATCGCCCCAGATCCGCCCTCCGCCGGCTTCCAGCCCGGACGACCAGCCGGCCCCCAGGGGGATGCTCAACGCCCCGGTTGCCGATGCCTTGACGATAGGGTTGGCACCCAACGAGCCCCGGACAGCGATTTCGCCGCCGCCACCGACTGAACGGGCCGCGAGACCGCCCCACCACGGCGTCAAGCGAACGGAAGCGCCGGTTCGAGTTCCAAAGTCGTCCTCACCGAGCGTCCTGACGCGTTCAGCGAACACGCGAACCGACGCCCAGTTGCGCTCGTCCCTGCCGGGGAGCAGCTGGAGCGCGAACCCGGTTTTCGCCTTGTAGACCGTCTTGCGAATCGTGACGGAATCGCCCGTTACCCACAGAGCACGCCGCACATTGTGGAACGGCAGGACATTGGCGTATACCGAGGCCCGCAGCCGTCGTCGCGGGTGATCGTGCTGCACCGCGAGGCTGAAGTCGGGGTACCGGTACGCGGTTCTGAACCGTGCGGTCGCGATCGCCTTCCCCCAGCCCAGGTCCTGCCATGCTCGAGTGCCGGCCGACAGTCCCTCCCTCGCATTGTACCGCAGCAGCCTCAACGTCCAGATCGGCGGTTCGAAATGACACGGGCACTGTCCCGGTTCGGCCCGAGCCAGGCCGTCGTCCTCGCCGGTCCCGATGCCGCCCAGTATCGACCCGAACTCTTCCATGGAACGGTCGTCCAGGCCGCCGATGCTCTCGTCCCAGATGGGAGGAGGCAGCAGGTCGTTCGTGGCCAGCCGGCCCCTGTCCCCGGGCAAGATCGTGATGGCCTGTCCGGGATCGGTCGATGCGACGTCCCCGCTGATGCTGTCCCCTGCCTCCCGCCACTGCCCCAGCGCTTCCGCCGCGGTTGCCGGAGTGCCCGGTGACGCGGCGGCGCCACGTTCGCGGATGTCCTCGATGTCGAAAGTCCACTCGTAGGAAACCGGCTCCACGACTCGCGGAACGTCTTCCGTGCCCACGTCGTCGACCGTCCCCAGGTACCCGTCCCATCTGACGCGGCGGGGCAGCCAGTATCGCGGCTCCCGCGAGGTGTAGTCCTCGCGCGACGTGTAGCCGTCCCGCAACGTGTAGTCCGCAACCACGGCCGTGACGTCCATCTCCGTTTGCGGAAGGAGATTGTTGACCGCACCACTCAGAAATCTGCCGAGCCGTCCCGGCGCCCGTGTCGTCGTGGAGTCCCACGCCATCGAACCGTCGTCGAGTTCGACCGCGAGACCGAGGTTCGGCCCCTCTGCGCGCCGAAGCTGAAGGCCAAACTCGCTCTCGAACCGCTTGGCAGGGCGGTACGCGACGCGCGCCAGCCCGAACGACTCGGTCTCGATCCACAGGACGGCCGCAACCAATTGAACGCTGCGGAATCGGGGGATCGCGGTGACGCTGACAGCACGCACCGACCGGCCGCTGGGCAACTGCACGACGATCGTGTCGCCGCTTTGGAACTGGTAGAAGCTCCCGGCATCCGCGTCGAGCGGACTTCGTACCGCTGCGGCCACCGAGTCCGCGCCCAGGACGGCGAAGCCGAAGACGAACGGATCCTGTAGCGGGTTCGCCGCATGCCGAAAAGCCACCTGCCCGAAGCTGTCGTCCACGTGCAAGCCCGTGAACCGAAACCGGGATCCCAGGACGTGGACGATCTCCGGTTCGCTCCGGGACCACCGGATGCGCGTAACGGATTCGCCGTTCGCCAGGCGCCGGTCGCGTCGTGACACGGACAGGCTGACCCCGAGCCGTTCGCGCACCAGGGCGGTGTAGGAATCGATGGCCAGCCGGGCCGTGTCGCGGGCCGCTCTCGCCCCGAGAATCAGGTGACGCGCGGTCTCGTCGAGATAGGTGTCGGGCGGGGTCTCGGCAGAACGCTGGGCGGCGGTGGGCGTGGCGGTGTTGAGCGTGGCGGTGAGCAGCAGGGTGGTGGCCACGAGCATGGTGGCCAGGAGGCGCGCGGGCATGACTCCAATCTACTTTGGGGGGGACCGTCCCGTAGATTGTACCCGAAGCCCGGAGACCTGTTTCAGGGCTGCCGCTCCACCCGTGAGCGCTTGAGGAGGTTGCCATGCGACTTGCATTGATCGGAACGACTGTCGTGATCGCCGCTTTGGCCTGCGCGTGCTCGCCCGCACCAGCTTCGGAAGGGGCCGCCGGCGACGACGCCACCGACTCCGCCGCCCGCGTGTACTCGTCCGCGCGCCACGACTTCCGGGTGACGACCGTTGCGGACGGCCTGGACCACCCGTGGTCGATGGCGTGGCTTCCGGGGGGCGAGATGCTGATCGTCGAACGCCCGGGAAGACTTCGGGTGGTGCGCGACGGCGCTCTTCAGCCCGACCCCGTTGCCGGCCTGCCCGCGGTCTATCGCGACGAGGGCCAGGGCGGCTTCATGGACGTTCTCCCGCATCCCGACTTCGCACAGAATCGCTGGCTTTACCTCAGCTACGGCAAGCCCAACCACGACGGGTCGGAGGGAGCGACTGCGGTTGTTCGGGGACGCTGGGACGGGGATCGGGTGACGGACGTGGAAGAGATCTTCGAGGCTGACGCCTGGGGGGACAACAACAACCATTTCGCCGGCCGCATGGCCTTCGGTACGGACGGCTATCTGTATGTCGCAGTCGGGGACAGGATGGTGACGCCGAACGCGCTGGCCGATCATCCCGCACTGGACGTGAGCAATCACATGGGGACCGTCGTCCGTCTTCACGACGACGGGAGCGTGCCCTCCGACAACCCGTTCGTCGGACGGGACGATGCCCTCCCCGAGATCTGGAGCTACGGCCACCGGAACATGCAGGGGCTCACCGTCGACCCGCTCACCGGCGAGGTCTGGGCGAACGAGCACGGCCCTCGGGGCGGCGACGAACTCAACCTGATCCTGGGCGGGGCCAACTACGGATGGCCGGTGGTCTCGCACGGCATCAACTACGACGGCACGGTGTTCACCAACGAGACGGAACGCGCGGGCCTGGAGTCCCCCCGATTCGTCTGGACGCCTTCGATCGGCGTGTCGGGCATGATGATCTACCGGGGCGACAGCTTCCCCTGGTGGCGGGGGAGCGCATTCGTCGGTGGAATGGTCGGCCAGCAGCTCGCCCGCGTGACGCTGGATGGTCGCGACGCCGTCAGCCTGGAGACGCTCCTCGAAGGGGAGCTGGGCCGGATCCGCGACGTCCGCGAGGGGCCGGACGGATTCATCTACCTGGCTCTGGAGCACATCGAGGAGCTGACTGCCGTGGTGCGGCTGGAGCCGGTTGCGAACGACATCGAGCCGCTGTTCAACACATTTTCGATCGTGGCGATCGATCCCTTGACCGGTGAATCCGGCGTGGCCGTCACGACGCGAAACCCCTGCGTGGGCAACGCGGTGCCGTGGGTCCGTGCCGGTGTGGGCGCCGTCGCCACCCAGGGGGGCACCCGGGTGGAGTACGGGAACGACCTGCTCGATCTCCTCGAACGGGGGGTGGCGCCGCAGGAGGCCATGGACCGGGTTGTGGCCGCCGACGAGGGACGCGACCGCAGGCAGGTGGGCGTGATCGCCGCGGACGGGCGGTCGGCGCAGTGGACCGGATCGGGGCAGTACGGAGCCGAAGAGCGGGGCGACTGGGTGGCCGAGCGGTCGGGCAGGCACTACGCGGTTCAGGGCAACTCACTGGTCGGCACGGCGGTGGTCGATTCCGTCTCGGTTGCCTTCGAGAGAAGCGAGGGATCGGGGCGCCACCTCGCCGACCGACTGATCGAGGCGCTGCTGGCAGGCCAGCGTCTGGGCGGCGACGGCCGCCACGGAGAGACCCAGTCCGCGGCGGTGCTGGTGGCGGATCCTCGGTCCGGGATGTCCAGGCGCCCCGACGGCGTCACGACCGACATCAACGTCTGCGAACATCCCGAGCCGGTCCGCGAACTGCGCCGGATCTACAGCGTGGCGTCGGAAACGCTCGGCTTTCGCCGGCTTGAGCAGTTTGTGGGCCGCGACGTGTTTCAGCTGAAAGTGATGCTCCACGTGCTCGGCTACTACCGCCCCGAGTCACCCGCGCCAGCCATCGATTCTCCCGGCGTACTCGTCTACGACCAGGAGTCGGTGGACGCCGTGGACCGGTTCCGCGCGGACCAGGGCTGGCAGACGACCGTGCCCGGTTATATGGACGCCCGGACCATCGAACGGCTGTGGAGCCTGCTGGAGGAAGCGGGTCGGGCAGGCGAGGTGCGCGACCGGATTCGTGACGTGGTGCGGGTTAGGCGTTGACGGGGGCCAGCCATTCCGCGCTTGCGATCTCTCGTCTATCTACTAAACTATTAGGAGATGGACACGGAGACGAAGCGGGCCACACGGCCACGGAGTATCACGCGCGAGCGGGCGATCGTGTACTCGCTTTTGGCCATCCTTGCGGTAGCGGCAGTCGCTCTGGTGACGAATACACCCGGGGGCCGGGCGTCGGGGAACCCGGGCCCGGCGATTTGGCGACTGGACTCGGATGTCATTGCGAGCGCCGGGGGAACTGAGGCAGATCCGCTCTACCGAGTGGTCGGCGCCGCAGTTACCGAACACCATTTGATCGTTGCCGAAGCGAGTACTGGCAGCCTTCGGTTCTACACTCATGCCGGAACGCTCGAAAAGACCGTGGGCGGCCAGGGCGAAGGTCCGGGCGAGTACCGCAGCATGGGCTGGATGCACCGGGTCGGGGACCAAATCCACGCTTATGACCGTCCGGGCAGAAGAGTGGACGTCTACTCGCTGGATGGATTCGCCATTCGCTCCATTGCCGTCACGCCACATGAGGAGTTGCCGGGAACCTCGGTGGTCGGTGCCTTCGCGGACGGTTCGCTTCTGGGAATCGGCTCAGCCAGCCTGATGTATGTGCCGGCGGGGCCGGAGACGCGCCGATTGCCAATGACGCTGGTTCTCCATGACTCCGGGGGCGCCCCCGCCCACCGCCTGGTCGACATCGTCGGCCCGGAGCGGTATTTCGAGCCTCGGGGCCGCGGCGGTGTCCAGCAGATGTCCCGGCCTTTCGGGCGCGTGACCGGGGTCGGCGTGGTCGATTCCGTGTTCCTGGTGATGGACAACGAGTCCTACGGGATTTCGGTGTACGGCCGTGACGGTGTCCAGCTGGGGACGTTGGAGCCGAACCCGGTGCCGCTGCTGACAGCGGTGAGGCAAAGCGACGTCGAGTGGGTGCGCGGGAGACTCCTGGCGGATGCCGACGAAGGACTCGGGCGCTTTATCGAAGGAATGATCCGCGCCACGGGGTTTCCGGACCACCTGCCGCCGTATGGATGGCTGGCGCTGGAACCTGGGGCCCGCCGTCCTCCGTTGATCGTGGCCGATGGCCTCGTGTTTGCGCTCCGGTACGGAGGAATCGAGTCCACCGCCGGCGAAGTCGCCGCCCCGGAGTGGTTCGTCTTCAGGCCTGGCGAGGGGCACGCGGCAATTCTGACCTCCCCCGACGACGTGAGGTTGCTTGGCCTGGTGGGAGACTTGGCCGCAGTGTTGCGCAAGACCGAACTCGGCGAGGAAATTGTGGAACTGAGGCGGGTTCACGGACGGGAATAACGGACGATCACAGGTACGCTTCCCGGCGCGTCGATCGACCAGTTTCTCGAGTGGTTTCCGGGCGTTGATCGATGGAAGGTTGAGACCGTCATCGATCACCAACTCCACGCATCGCCTGATTCAAGCCTACCTTGACGTACTGTCAGGTGTTACGCAACACTATACGGTAGATTCGCAGCGTTCCCACCGAGGGCCTGCGACGTCTGGAGCCCGCCAAATGCGCATGCCGAACCCCCCACACCCCGGTGCATTCGTGAGGACCGAGGTGATCGAGCCTCACGGTCTGACGGTATCCGCCGCCGCTAAGGCGCTGGGCGTGTCCAGACCGGCACTGTCCACGTTCCTGAATGGGCGGTCGGACCTGTCCGGCATGATGGCGCTGCGCATCGAGAAGGCGTTTGGGGTGAAGATGGATACGCTGATGCGCATGCAGTCGTCCTACGACATCGCCCGCACACGCGGGCGGGAGGGTGAACTTGACATTGAACCCTATCGTCCAGCGGCCAAGATGCCGTACCCGGGATGACATGACACGCAGCCCCGAAAACACCATCAGACGCGTCAAATCAAGACTGTCATTAACGACGCTCCTGACTGTCGTGATCGCCGGTTGCGACTCGCCCGAATCTACTGCGTGCGAAATCACCGACCCCGATGGCCAGGGCGTAGCAAACACGAGCGTCGGAGTCTGGGCTGCGGAACTCTCCTGGCGCGAAATATGGCGTGTCGGCGGCCACAACGAAGCCGAGGCATTGCGCCGACCGGCTGGCGTAGCCGTAAGTCCTGACGGATCGGTCGCCATCGCGGATTGGGGCCTGGCCGAAGTCATCGTGGTCGGCCCCGGTGGAGAGTGGCAGGGGCCCATCATGACCCGCGCCGAGGGCCCGCGCGAGGTCCGGGCTCCCGCGGCGGTGGCCTGGGTAGACGCCGAGACCCTCCTCGTCCTGGACCTCGGTGCATTCCGGATGATCACGCTGGACCTTGCTTCTCAATCGACCACGGTCACTCCCGTCGATCAGGCGTTTCTGTCACCGGTCTACGTATCTGGCCAGGTCAGGTTCGTGGCCCTTCAGCCGGACCGAACCGTGTGGCTGGAATACCCCGGCCCCACCGAGGACGGCTGGGAGGAGCGATCCTTCGTCCGCTGGTCTCCGGAACAGCCCGTAGTCGATACAGTCATGCGGTCCCGCGCCAGAGGGTTTGCGGGTGCGACGCTGGCCGCATGGCCTCGCGCTCTACTGGGTGTCGGCACAGAGACCTGGGTCATCTCGAACCCGGACGGGCGCTACGAACTGGAGGTCTTCGACCGCGATGGCACGAGCCGCGTTCGGTTCTGCCATGTCGGCGAGGCCCTCCCGCTCTCGCCTGCCGAACGTGGGGAGGATCTGGATGAAGAAATGCCGGACGCTTGGCGGGATGCCCTCCGCGAACTCGGGGAGCCGCCGAATCCGGCCATCATCTCCCGAATCGTCGTCGACCTGGACGGGCGGATTTGGGCCCAGCGAGACCGTCCGTCGCCCGGTACCTTCGACGGGCACGGGGCACCCGGAGCCATGTACGACATATTCCACCAGTCCGGGCGTTTCCTCGGCTCGACCCGCCTTCCGGACGGCCAGCACTTGCTGGAAGCCAGAGGGCCCAGAGTATGGACGCTCCACACCGGCAGTCTCGGCGAATCTTCGATCGTCGCGCTCGAAACCGAGGGGATCTGAGGTGATCGCCAGTATGCACTCGAGTCGGACGGTGACGCGCGCCGCCATAGCCGCAGTTCACCTCACCCTCCTTCCCCTGCCGACCGCCGCCGGCGCTCTCGGCCAGCTCCCCGGACCGTCGCTCATCCTTCTTGACACCCTGATCCTGCAGGAAGACGCGGAGCACTACGTGAGCGCACCCATCGACGTAGTGCAGGGGCCTGACGGCTCTATTCTGATTTCGGACGCTTTCGCGAACGCCATCCTGCAATTCGCCAGCGACGGACGCTTCGTGCGCGCATTCGGTGGGCCGGGGCAGGGGCCGGGCGAGTTCATGGGGGTCGGTCCCGTTATTAGGGCGGGCGGTTTGGTTGGCGCCGTCGACTTCATGGGCATGGAGATCGAAGTCTTCGACTACCAGAGCGGCCAAGCCGTCGGGTCGATCGGTCTGTCGCCAAGCATGAGGATCACGTCGATGACCGAGGTAGGCGATTCCCTGTGGATCTCGGGCATGGATGCGGATACCTGGATGGCCATGGGGACGCTGGTCGCCACCCAGCTCCGGTCCCTGGCCCAAGCCGGATCCCGGGGTTCCCTGCGACTTGACCGCATCCCCGTTCCTTCACCCTACCAGACCAACCCCATCATGTTCGGCGCCCTGGGGCACGCGTTTCTCGACGTGGGGGAGACCGACATCGTAGTAGGCTTCCTGGGAACGCCCTATCTGCTGCATACCCGTTTCGGCGCACCGATCGACACCCTCCATCTCCAACCCCGCCTGCGCCGGGGCGCGCCGGCCGAAGAGGACGTACGGACTCCGACCGAAGCCATGGATCCAGTGCTGTTCGCCAACGACATTTCCCTTTTGGGACCCCTTTCCCGGAACGAGGACGGGAACATCATCGTGATCCACACCGATCTCCAGGCCGAAAGGACGGCGGCGCGTCCGCAGGTCTCGGACGTAAGAATCCATGTGTCGAGCCTGAGCGCCGACGGCACGCGCCAGTGCGCCGACACGGAGATCCCCATAGCTGCCACTGGTCTCCCAAGGGTGGCGCTGGAGGGCTCTCTGTTGCTCGTCGTGGACCAGATACCCACCGCCCGCGGCGACGTGGCAACGGTCGTCAGGAGGTTCGAGGTCGATCCGACGACCTGTGACGGGGAGGTGCGATGAGGGGATTTGCCGGGGGATCGTGTCGCTGGCCCGACGCCCCGACCTGCTCGGCGCGCCACGTGAGCCGCTCGCCGCGCCTTTGGCTTGCGGCCGCCGGTCTGTTCGCGGCAGGCGTGATAGCCCCGCCCTCCGCCACGGGCCAAGCCTCGCAGGTCCGCGGCCGGGTCGTGGACGGCTCGAACGGAAGCGCCGTGCTCAGCGCTTTCGTCACGGTGGACGGCACCCAAGCATACGATCTCACCGACGAAGACGGTGTTTTTGCCGTCGACCTGGACGGGGAGCTTCCCCCAAACTCGGATCTGCGCGTGTCCGCGCTCGGATACATCCCGCTGGCTCTAAGCCTCGACGCCACCCACACCGACGGGATCGTCGTGACTCTGCAGCCGAGACCCATTTTGCTCGAAGGAATCGAGGCCGAAGTGGGCAGCTATCAACAACGCCTCAAAGTCAGGCGCAACGGCACCCAACTGAGGAGAAGACCACTGGCCATCGGACGCGAAGCCCTGCACTCGCATTGGGCGGAAAACGTCTGGGACATGGCCGGATCGCTCTTTGGGTTCAGCTTCGAGGGGTATTCCGACTACGGATGCGCCATCGCCGACATCGAAGGAACCAGGCGAGTCGTCGAGCTCCTGATCGATGATCAGCCAGTCCGTTTTGCGGACTTTACGCTGTTTCAGCCTCGCAACTTCGCTCTTGTGGAAGTGTGGAGGACCAACGGTCCCTGGATACTTCAAGCCTATACCCAGCACTACCTCAACCAGTCGACTCTGGCCGGCCGACGGCCGCCGCCGCCGGCGGTCATGCGGACGTTGTGTCCGACGGGACAAAGCGGATGACCTGCCGCGCGGCGGGCCGTCCGGGCATGAAACCACGCGGCGATGGCCTGAGGCCAATAGTCGCCATGTGCGCGACCCTCCTGGCATGCGAGCCCTCGTCGCGCCCGCCACGGGACAGCGGCATCACCGGCGACATCGCTTTCGTCGACGTGACGGTCCTGCCGATGACGCAAGGCGAAGAGACGCTTGCGCGACAGACCGTCCTCGTATCGGGCGACTCGATCGTGGCAATCGGGGCGACGGCCGATGTGCAGGTGCAGACGGACGCGACCATCGTCAACGGCGCTGGCCGATTCCTGATGCCGGGGCTCACCGACATGCACGTCCATCTCGAGTACTCGGAGGACCCGCGCATCCTCGACCTCTTCCTCGCGAACGGCGTGACCACGGTGCGGAACATGGATGGCCGCCCATACATCCTGGAATGGCGCGACCTCATCGAGCGCGGGGAGATGCTCGGGCCCGGGATCTACACGGCAGGGCCTATACTCGACGGCGATCCCCCCGTACGAGAGGACAACCTGGCGATCGGGTCCGCGGACGAGGCGCGCGAAGCGGTCCGGGCCCAGGCCGCCGCAGGTTACGACTTCGTCAAGGTCTACACGAATCTCTCGCCGACCGCCTATGCGGCCATCGTCGAAGAGGCCGCCGCTCAGGGGATGGCCGTGGCGGGTCACGTCCCTCGCGACGTGCCCGTCGAAGAGGCGCTCGCGTCGGGTATGTGGTCGATCGAACACGTGACGGAGCTGGGTGACCTGGTCGAGGCGGGCGACTCCCCGTTCCGGAATGGATGGCACTGGTCGAAGCTCTACCTCGCGATGCCGGTCGACACGGCCAGTTACGCTGACGCGGCCGCGCAAGTGGCTGATGCCGGAGTGGGGCTCGTTGCCACGATGGTACAGGCCGACTTGGCGCTCGCTCCCCGCGACACAATCGACGCCTGGCTGCTCAGGCCTGAGATGGCTTACCTCGGCAGCGAGGTCCTCGACTTCTGGGAGTGGCTGGCGACCCGCTCCCTCGACCGGATGGACGCCAGCGATTGGGCACTGGTCGATGCTGGCCGCGAGAATCGACTTCGCCTCGTGCGGGCGCTGCACGAGGCCGGCGCCGGGCTGCTGATCGGGACCGACACCCCGAATCCCTTTGTGGTACCGGGCTTCTCGCTGCACGAAGAACTTGCCAACCACGAAGCAGCCGGGATCGAACGGATGCGGATTCTCGAACTGGCCACGCGGGAAGCCGCGCGGTTCCTGGGTGCCTTGGCGGAAACGGGCACCGTCGAGGCGGGGAAGCGCGCCGACCTTCTTCTGCTCGACGCCGACCCCCGGGAATCACTCGCCACGGTCCGAAGACCGGTTGGTGTGATGGCGGCGGGGCGGTGGCTGAGCGGCGAGGCAATCGCCGCGGTGCTGGCGGAGATTGCGGCGGATGGAGGGCTGAACTAGGACGGGTATCACCGCGCGGCCGATGTTGGCACACCTCTGCCAACGCTCACCGGCAGGATTGCTAGTGGTACAGAGTATATGTACAATTATTGATCAGCCATGACGATTTTGGACCAGGAACCCACGTATGATACGAGAAACCACGTACACGGGAGCGCGGAAGAACCTCGCTTCCCTCATGGATCAGGTCACCGACACCCACGAGCCGGTCGTGATCCGGCGGCGGGGAAAAGAGCCCGTCGCGCTGATTGCAGCCGAAGATCTCAATTCGTGGATGGAGACGGACTACCTGCTTCGCTCTCCGGCCAACGCCGAGCGCCTTAGGGAAGCCATGGCATGGGCCGACTCTGGTGAGGGGGAGCCCACGGACGTTGACCAGTTGCGCAGGCAACTCGGCTTGGCGGAGGAATGACCGGACGGCAGCGCCGAGAAGCCGTATTGCATCCCCGATTCCTTGAAGACCTGGCCTACTGGACGCGGACCGACCGCAAGCGGGCCATCCGCACGCTCAAGCTGGTCGAAGCGATCCTCCACGACCCTTTCGACGGCATCGGGAAGCCCGAGCCCCTCCGTCGTGAACTCACCGGTCGATGGTCACGACGAATCGACAGCGAGCACCGTCTGGTCTACCAGGGGAGCGACGATCGGGTCTACTTCCTTGCGGCACGGTATCACTACTGAGTGCTCTGCGCGGACCGGCAGTCCCCCAGGACCGAACGCCGTCGGCATGGCGGTGTCACTCGGATAGCTCCCCAGATAGCGGCCATCCGCCGTGAGCACGTCGATCGGGCCATCGCTGAGCAGGTCCTCACCGCGCCGGGGCACCCAAATCTCGCCCTCCCAGGTCGTGCGCATGTCGACGACAACCGGAATCTCGTCCGCGGACGGCAGGGCTTCGAGATAGGCGCGCCTCGTTCTCTTCAAGCCCTCCAGCATCATGTCGCGCGGAAGAGCATCGACGGCGTCGCCTGTCCGACCATCGATCACCCGCTGTGGCTGCGCGCCTGGGTGGTGGCGGGGATCGCGCACAGGAGGAAGAGGGACAGCGGGATCGCAGACCGCAGGCACAGCATTCGGGGGTGGTCACGCTGGTTCACGATCACGAGCCGGTGCTTCGGGTGTAGACGAATGCCGGCATGCTGCTTTCCACCGGCCTACCCCCGGCGTTCCTCACGGCGGCTGTACGCGTCAGGACCAGAGCGCCGTCGCTCGTGAGTTCGAAGCGGTCGGAAACCCAGCCGACGCTCGTTATCGTACGCCGCACGACAGGTGTGCCCCCGTCCCAGCTCAGCGTCAGGGATTGTACTTCATCGTCTTGGTCAGGCACCTCCACCGGTGTGCCGTCGATCGGCACTGCAAAGGAGAATCCGGGTTCGGCGCTGGAGATTCTCAAGACCGAGTCGCTCACCTCCATTCGGAATCGCTCCGCCCGGACGGCCAATACGGCGATGACCCTACGCATTGCCACAGTGTTGAACCCGTAGCCATCCCGAGACGCGAGCTCCAAACCCACGGGTTCACGGTCCGCGGCTTGGAGCACCCATTCGCCGTTGTAGGGGAGTAGCGTCACGATGTCTGGGGCTGGAACGGGGCTGGTGGCGCAGCCGACAACGGCCAGCAAGCTCACTCCGACGATTCCAATGACGGCCGGACGATGGGATCGGGTCATTACGGACTCCTAGTTCGAGGAACACTCAAGCCGTTGGAGCGTCGTGCAAGGAACATGCCACGTCATCGGCGAAAGGGGTGATGCAGTTACTATCAGACCCTGACGCATCTCCTCCCGGAGTCAGCATGAAACAGAAGCTCACGATCACCTTGGATCCGGAAGTTGTCGTCCCGGCCCCCAACTCGCCTACCCCCCCACCACCTCATACACCACGACACTCTGCACGTCCATTTCGTCCCTGAGCACCCCCAGCACGAGCCCTGCGGTCACATCGAGGATTCGGAACCTGGGCGGAGTCTCAACCTGTCCCAGCCACTCCCCGTCCGGGGAAATGACTGTGTACGGCGACCCCTCTTCCGGATAGGTCATCCGGTAGGACGGCAGCCATATGTTTCCGACGGCGTCGGCGAAGGGGGAACCGAAAAGCGGCATAGGCCGGCCGATCATGGCGCGATACCAGGACATGCCTTCCTGAACTAGCTCCTCGAGCCGGGCATCGGATACTCCATAGTTCATCCGGCCCATCATTCGGTCGTAGGCCTCGACGGGCTCCAGAAGTTCCTCGGTCAGCAGGGCGGGCTCGGGCCGCCAGCGCACGATCCGCTCTACGGTGCCGTCCGTCCGGCGCCAGGTGATCTCGGGCCTGTCGGACCTAGTGTAGACGAAGTGACCGGCGGCGACCGTGACCTCGCCCAAGGGCCTGATCGGGTTCGCCGGCAGTCCCGGCGGGTTCCCCGGCCAGTTGTCGTACGACGCGACCGTGTCGAGGGCGCCGGTTTCAGTATCGAACAGGGTCATGTGCCCAGGGAGCCACACCTCCTCCTCTACGGTCCGGTAAACGGCGGGGTAACGGTTTTTGAGCATCAGTTCACCGGATGAACCGATCCCTGCCACACCGAGGTGGGCTGCACGAGGGAGGCTCGCGATGCGCGCTACCGAGTCACGGACGAAGAGAGTGAGGCGAGACAGACGATTGTCGGGCACAAGGACGCTGTCCTGGCCCAGGACGAACATGGAGTAGGGGTAGATAAGTTCGCCCGGCCCCTCTCCCTGCCTGGCGAGCACCTCGTGTGTCTTGCCGTCCGGACTCAACACGACCAGTTCGCTGTTCTCCCGATCAGAAACAACCGCGCCTCCATCCGGGAATAGCCGGCCGACGTTGACCAACTGGAAGGTGTAGTCGCCCGGGTTGGAGCCGTGGCGGTAGCGGGGTTCCGCTGCGAGGTGGAAGGGTTCGACGGTGGCCGGCGTGCCATCGTACGTGACAATCCGCACGCCGGCGCTGTCCATGATTTGCACCGGGACATCGCCCGGTGTCGCGGATTCGCCCGTGCAGGCGAAGAGCGAGCCCAAGAGTGCGATCGGTGCCAGGAGCGCGGGGATGACCTGGGGACGCGTGCGTAAGCTTGTCACCCGCGCCCTACCCCCCGACCACCTCATACACCACGACATTCTGCACGTCCATTTCATCCCTGAGCACCCCCAGCACGAGCCCTCCGGTCACATCGAGGATTCGGAACCTGGATGGAGTCTCAACCCGCCCCAGCCACTCCCCGTCCGGGGAAATGACCGTGTACGGCGACCCCTCTTCCGGATAGGCCGGCCGATAGGAGGGCAGCCACACGTTTCCGTCGGCGTCGGCGAAGGGAGTGCCGAAGAGCGGAATCGGCTGGCCGATCGTGGCGCGATATCGTGCCATGTCTGCCTGAATGACCTCCTCGAGCCGGGCTTCGGACATTCCGTACATCATCTTGCCCAGCATTCGGTTATAGGCTTCGCCGTGCTCCAGGAGTTCCTCGGTCAGCAGGTTGGGCCCGGGCCGCCAGCGCACGATCTGCTCCACCGTGCCGTCCGGCAGGCGCCAACTGATCTCGGGCCTGTCGGTCCTGGTTTGGACGAACCGCCCCGCGGCGACCGTGACCTCGCCACTGGGCAGGATGATCGGGCGCTCCTGCCCCGACCGCTGTCGCGGGACCTGGTCGTACGACGCGACCGTGTCGAGGGCACCGGTTTCGGTATCGAACAGCGTCATGTGTCCGGCGAGCCACTCCTCCTCTATATCGATCCACAAACGGCTGGGGAATCGGTTCCAGAGCAGCAACTCACCGGATGAACCGATCCCCGCCACGCCGAAGTGGGCTGCCCGAGGCAGGCTCACCATGCTCGCGACGGAATCGCCGACGAAGAGCGTGAGGCGGGACTGACGACTGTCAGGCAAAAGGACGCTGTCCTGCCCGAGAACCAACACCGCGTAGGGGAAGGTGACTTCGCCCGGTCCCTCTCCACGGGTGGCGAGCACCTCGTACGTCGTCCCGTCCGCACTCAGGACGACCACTTCGCCATCGAGATCGGCAACGACCGCGCTTCCATCCGGGAAGAGCCGGCCGGCGTTGGCGAACTGGAAGATGTAGTCGCCCGGACCGTCGCCGTGGCGGTAGCGGGGTTCCCCGGCCAGCTGGAAAGGTGCGACGGTGGCCGGCACACCCGCGTAGGTGACGACCCGCACGCCCGCGCTGTCCGTGATCTGGACGGGGACATCGCCCGGTGTCGCGGTGTCGCCGCCGCATGCGGCCCCGCCCGCCGCGACAGCAACCGCCACGATCACCCACTCTCTCACACCTCTCACGTCACCTCCTGCCGCTACCGCGGCATTAGCGAACTGTCGGCCAAAGGCGAACCCGCACCGCTTCCAGAAAAACGTTTCAGCTGAAACGTGCTCCCCAGGTCATATACCTCCAGGAATTCCCCGGCGAGCTCTCCCCGGCGAAGGACGGCGATGCGCCCGCCGGTCACGTCCAGCAACTCGTGCCTGCGTTGCGGAAGCGAGGTCGTCGTCTCGACCGTACCGGTACCCATGGCGCTCAACCCCTCTCTGAAGCGGTACCACTCGGGACGAAAAACGGGAAGGTGCAGGGCACCCAGCGGCCACCCGTCGGGCCCGAGAACGGTCCAACGCCGCTGCGCCTCGTCGAGCCTGGCGAAGTTTCCAATCCAGATCCGCCCTTCGGCGTCGACGCCGAGCGCCCCGTAGGCCGGGTACGTTTCTCGCACCGCCGACTGCCGCAGCATGCCGCGCTGACGTTCCCGCCACGCCTCCGGGTACATTGCAAGGAACAGTTCCGTCCAGGCTTGCTCTTCCCGGGCTGTCACCTGGCGCGGGGAATGCCCGCCGCGAATGCGAGTGCGCGGAGCCGTCCCGTCGTAGAGCGTCACGTCCAGGGAATCGTTCGTGCCCACCACCGCGTAGCCTCCGCGTCCGTCGAAGAGCGCGGTGGCGCCGAATCCAACCTCGACCTCCTGGCCATCTGGTGTAAGATGGCGTTCCTTCCCAAGCCACTGCCCCAGCGTGTCGACCACCGCCCACGATTGGTCGCCGCGCACGAGAAACAGGGGGCCCCGCTGCAATCCCTGCGGGAGGGGCGGCCGCGGCTCGTACACCGCGAGGGACCCTCCGGTCCCCAGGCGAACGAGAGGCAGCACCTCACCGCTGCGCTCAATGCGCTGGACATCGGTCACCCTGCCCTCGGAGTCCAGGAAAGTGAACTGCCGCTGCCGCCGGTCGTAGACGAAAAGCCTCCCGTCCGCGTCGATTCCGATGCGTGCGATCCACGTGTATTCTCCCGGCCCTTGCCCCTCCCCTCCCGTGCGCGCACGCACGTTTCCGTCTCGATCGAAAAAGACCAGTTCGGACGACCTGCGGTCCGCGACTACGAGCGATGAATCCGGAAGGAAGACCGCCCCCACGACGAGTTCGAACTCGAGGTCCGCGGCGGTGGAATAGACCAGGCGCTTCTCGATCTCGGGAACGTTCAAGGCGTGCAGGTCAGAGATCCGGACGATATCCACGGACGCGGAATCGGACAGCGAAACGGACGCGGGATCGGCCGCAACATCGGGATTCCGCACGCTCTGAGAATCCTCCTGGCAGCCGAGACCGGCGACGGCCAGGAGGGCCACAGTGAAACGCCGGGAACTTTGCCACATGTCGGCCGCCTCTGTGCAGGGGATCACGTCCGGCACACACCCAACCCCGGACGTGACCGCTAACTTAGGATCCCAATTCCCAAGACACAATCCGACCACCGAAGGGTTCGCTACGCTCATGATGACTTCGGCAACGCGCAGGCGGACTTCGGCCACGCCCATGACGACTTCGGCAACCCGGCGTCCAGCCAGCCGCCGGCTGCCTGCATACCTAGCGGGCGTGGCCATGGCCACCGCGGCCGCCAACGCCTGCACGCCTACCCCGCCCGACGACACCTTCCTCACCCGCGCCGAGCGCACCGACTACCGCGAGACCAGCTCCTATGCGGACGTCGTCGACTTCCTCGAGCGCGCGGCAGCCGCCTCGCCGGCGGTCCACTACACCACATATGGCTTCACCAACGAGGGCCGCGCCCTACCGCTGACCGTCGTCGGCGACATCGCCGACCCGAGCCCCGCGTCCGTCCGCGTCTCCGGCAAAACAGTCGTCTACCTGCAGGGCAACATCCACGCGGGCGAGGTGTGCGGGAAGGAAGCGCTCCAGATGCTGCTCCGCGACCTCCTGGCCGGCCGCCACGGCGAGTGGCGCGAGTCGATGGTCCTGCTGATCGCGCCCATCTACAACGCCGACGGCAACGAGCGCGTGACCCTCACCAACCGCGGCCGTCAGCACGGGCCGATCGGCGGCATGGGCCAGCGGCCGAACGCACAGGGTTACGACCTCAACCGCGATCACATGAAGCTCGATTCGCCCGAAGCGCGTTCGGTCGCGCGTCTTCTGAGCGAGTACAATCCGCAGGTAGCAGTGGATCTACATACGACGAACGGTACGCGGCACGCCTATCATCTCACGTACTCCCCACCGCTTCACCCGAACACGCCTGCGGGAATCGACGATTTCCTGCGCGGCGGACTCCTCCCGCACGTGACCGAGGCCATCCTGCAAGAGCACGGCTGGCATTACTACTACTACGGCAACGCCTTTGCGCCCGGCGGCGGCGAGCGCGGCTGGTACACCTTCGACCACCGCCCCCGCTTCAACAACAACTACATCGGCCTGCGCAACCGCATCGCCATCCTCAGCGAAGCCTACTCGTACGCGACCTTCGAGGAGCGCGTCCTCGCGACCCTGTACTTCGTCGAGGAGATCCTGGACTACGTGCACGAGCACGGGGACGAGGTCCGCCGAATCGTCGCGGACGCCGACGACGCCTCGGTGGTCGGCGAGTCCCTCGCCTTGCGCGCCGCGCCCGAGCGCTCGGCCGCCCCGGTCGACATCCTCATGGGCGCGGTCGTCGAGGAGGTGCACCCGCTCACCGGACGGCCCCTGCTCCTGCGCGCCGATACCCAGTACGTCGAGCCCATGTACGAGTACGGGACGTTCGCGCCGACGCTCACCGAGCGCGTGCCCCAGGCCTACCTCATCCCCGCCGAACTGGAAGACGTGCTGATCCGGCTCGCGGCCCATGGCATCGGGCTGGAGCTGGCCGCGGGGGCCCCCGGGGCCGACCCGATGCCCGTAGACGTCGAAGCGTTCCGCATCGATTCGGTCCGCACCGCCGAGCGCCCGTTCCAGGGCCGCAACGAGCAAACCCTCTTCGGCCGCTACGAGCCGACCCGGGTCACACCGGCCCCCGGAGACATGTGGGCACGCGCCGACCAGCCGCTGGGACGCCTGCTCTTCAGCCTGCTCGAACCGCAGTCCGACGACGGGTTTGCGAACTGGGGCTTCCTGGCGGACCGGCTGGAGGCAGGGGGCGCGTATCCGATCGTGAGAGTACCTGGAGCCTGACCGGCAGGCTGACTCTACGCGCTTTCCCGATCCTCTGCCGCCGCGCCGAACAACAACTCCGCCTGCGCCCGATCCCGCTTCGGCACCACATGGCACCCCCGGCAGCGCGCCTCGTACGACTCGGCGCCTCCCACCTGAATCGTCGGTCCCTCCGCGGGCGCGGGCCTCCCGTCGATGAGCCGCTGGTTCTTCGTCGCCGCCTCGCCGCACACGACGCAGATCGCGGTCAGCTTGTCGATCCGCTCGGCGCGCGCGAGCAGCAATCCCATGGGACCGAAGGGCTCGCCGCGGAAGTCCATGTCGGTGCCGGCCACGATGACTCGCATCCCGGCGTCAGCCAGAGCATCGGCCACCTCGCAGATGGCGTCGTCCAGGAACTGGGCCTCGTCGATGGCGACGACCTGCGTTGCCGGGTCGACCTTCTCCGCAATCTGCACCGAGTTGGACACGGGCTCGGCGTCGATCTGCCGGCCGTCGTGCGACGAGATGCGGAACTCGCCGCCGTAGCGGTCGTCGAGGTGGGACTTGAACAACTGCACCCGCCGGCCCGCGATCAGCGCCCGCCGCACGCGCCGGATCAGCTCCTCGGACTTGCCGCTGAACATGACGCCGGAGACGACCTCGACCCATCCGTGTCGCGAGGGGGTCCTACCGGTCATGGAAGCCCTTGCCACTCATAACCCCCAAACCTGCATGATTGTGGCCACGACAACCAGCGCAGCCCGGTCACGGAGACGCAGACTTGATTGCACTGCAATCATTCGCTACGTTCTCTCGCACGTTCCGCACCATGAAGGGCACGGCCGATGGCGAGCATCACGATCCGCAATCTCGACGACGACGTAAAGACGCGCCTCCGCGTGCGCGCCGCCGAGCATCACCGTTCCATGGAGGAAGAGGTGCGCATCATCCTGCGCGACGCGGTAAGTGACCGTCGCGGTCCCCGGAATCTCGCGGCGTTCACCCGCCAGTGCTTTGCGTCTCTTGGCGGCATCGAACTCGATCTTCCTCCGCGGGGCCCCATGCGCGAGCCGCCGGATTTCTCCTGAGCGCCCGACATGTTCGTCCTGGACACGAATGTCGTGTCAGAACTGATGCGCCCTGAACCGACGACCGCAGTCGCGGCCTGGATCGCCGGGCGCGATGCCCGGGAGATGTACCTGACGGCCGTGAGCGAAGCAGAACTGTTCTACGGAGTGGCGATCATGCCCACTGGCAAGCGGCGGAACGCGTTGGAAGCTGCCATAACCCGCTGGCTGGACCTTGGTTTCAGAGGGCGGATCCTTCCCTTCGACAGCGCCGCGGCTCGAGCCTACGCGGAGATCGCCGCCGAGCGCCGTCGCGCGGGCCGGCCAATCGGCGAGGCCGACTGCCGGATCGCCGCCATTTCCTGGTCACGCGGTGCGGCTCTGGTCACGCGCAATATCCGGGATTTCGAGGGTACGGGACTGAATGTGATCGATCCCTGGTCGGTTCAGAACCCGAGTACCCCGTAGTTCCCCTCCAGGATCAGGCGAATGGACACGTACAGTCCAAACGCCGGTATCAGCACCCAGGCGGCGCTCGGGCCGACGATGTAGATGTACAGGTCGCGCCTGCTGATGTGTCTCTGTCTCCCGGACACAAAGAAGCTGACCCAGTACAGCGACGACACATAGACCCACTGCCAGAAGAGCATGGCACCGACGATGCCGGCAACAACCGCGGGCAGGAATCCGAGGGTATAGGCTGCGTACAGGATCAGGGTCGGGATGGGCGTGACGAGGCCGTTGCCGACATCGGCGGTGAAGCCGAACGAACGGCGGTCCGCATAGGCCGGATCGATCGTCGAGTAGGTGGCCCAGGCGTCTGCCCAGACGGTCGGAGACAGGATCCGTCGAGTAGGCACCCTGGTGAAAAGGAACTCGCGGGCCGGTGCCCGGCCGGTCTCACGCTGGCGTTTGTGCCAGTACAGGACGCGCTTCTCGATGTAGTCCCGCCGAAGAAAAAGACACGCCTCCCAGTAGCAGATCAGCAGGTTGAGCGAGAAGAAAACACTGAACAGACAGTGGATGGCGTTGAGATCCCCGTGGACCTGGTAGCGGGCGAAGATGCCGGCAGATGTCAGGCCCAGGACGACGAGCGCAGCTAGCAGTCCGGCGGGGATGCCGACTGTCCGATTGGAGTGGGTGTTACCCATGGTGACACGATACATGATGACAACTGCAGTTTCCATTCCAGGAGACCGCGCGGTAGCTTCCCGCATGCCAACCCACTGGGCGATCGACCTCGGCACCTCCAACACGACCATCTGCGAGGACCGGTCCGGGCGCGCACATGTCGTGAACCTGCCGGAACTTGCGAAGATCGAGCCCCTCACGCAGACCCCGGTCATTCCGACGTGCGTGTGCGTCATGGACCGTGAGGGCGCGGAAGTCCTGATCGGACAGCAGGCCGTCACCTACAACTGGGACGGCCGCGCGACCGGCTTCGCACGCGGCTTCAAGCGCCACCTCGATACGGAGAGCGGCCGCGCCGTGGCGCGGGTGGACGGCCGGGCCTTCACCGCCCAGGACATCGCGTCGCTCTTCCTCCGCGAGGTCGTCCGCACCCTCGAGACGCAGTTCGGCGAAGACGTGACCGACGTGACCATTGCAACGCCCAGCGGCTTCTACGAGACGTACCGGGCCGAACTGCAGGCGATCATCCGCAACCTGAAGCGCCGCACATGGTGGGAACGCATCTGGGCGCGCGTGAGAGGGAAGCCGAGCGGCATCACGTTCCGCACGCTCGACGAACCCGTAGCGGCCGCGCTCGGGTACGGTGTCGATGTCGGGCGCCCCACCACGCTCGTGGCCTTCGATTTCGGCGGTGGATCCATGGAAGCCGCAGTCGTTAGGGCCGCCGGCGCGCGAACCGTGGAGACGGGCCGCGCCGAAGTGCTGGCAAAGCAGGCGGTCGAACTCGGCGGCGACGACGTCGACGGCTGGATCCTGGCCCGGCTTGTCCCGGCTGCGCTGCACGACTGGCCCGAATGGGAGGTCGCGCTGCGCTGGGAGGCCGAGCGCGTCAAGCTGCTCGCCAGCGCGGGGAGCGAGGGCGATTTCACCTTCCGCAGCGAGTCGTTCGGCAAGCTGGACTACGACATCCTGCGCGACATCCTGGCCGAAAACGGCCTGTACGCGCGCATCCGCGAACTCCTGGACGCCCTGCTGACCGAGTTGCGAACCCGCCACGGCGTTGTTCCCGACGACATCGACGACGTGATCCTCGAGGGCGGATCCACCCTGCTTCCCGAAGTGCGCAACGTCGTGGGCGACGTGCTCGGCCGCGACAAGGTGCGCGAATGGCTCCCCTTCGAGGCCGTCGCGCGAGGCGCGTGCATCTTTGCGGGCGGCGCGCATGTGGAGGACTTCATCTACCATGACTACGCGCTTCGCCTCCTGCCCGACGACGGCGGCGACGCCGAGTACGAACTGCTCATCCCCGGCGGAACGTGCTTCCCGACGGTCGACAACTTCGTGACGCGCTACTACGCTCCGGGCTTCGACGGCCAGCAGCACATCAACCTCTTCATCTGCGAGGTCGGGCGTGTCGCGGGGCGCCCCGTCGACTGGACCGAGCGGGCCAACGGCTCCCGCTACTTCGTCCCCGAGACCGCGGGCGAGCGTGCGTTCTGCCTGTGTCTCAACGAGGCGGATCCGGCGCTGCCGCTCAATCCGGCCGGCAGGGGAGAAGGACCAAGGCTGCGGGTTACGTATTCAGTGGACGAGAAGCGCTGGCTGTGCGTCACCGTGCACGACCTGCAACTCAAGACCGACCTGAAGGTGAGGCACCCTGTGGTGCGACTGCGATGAACCCTGGAGAACACACCGAATGAGCTTCCTCAAATCCCTGTTCGGGCCGAGCCAGAAGACGATCTGGCGGCAGCTGTCCCGGGAGGTGCGGGGACAATTCCACGAAGGGGGACTCCTCACCACGACCGCGGTCCAGGCCCGCGCGGGCGACTGGATCATCACGCTGGACACGGTCACAACGGGCGACGGCAAGACGAACCAGACCTTCACAAGGCTGCGCGCCCCCTACTTCAATCCCGAGCGCTTCAGGTTCGAGATCTACCGGGCGAGCATTTTCAGCGGACTGGGAAAGGCGCTGGGCATGCAGGACGTTGGGGTCGGCCACCCGCGCTTCGACCAGGACTTCGTGATCAAGAGCAACAGGCCGGGACGCGTGCGGCGTCTCTTCGACAATCCGAGGATCCGCAAGCTCATCGACGCGCAACCGCGCATTAACCTGTCCGTCAAGGCTCACGAGGGCTGGTTCAGCAAGTTCCCCGACGGGGTGGACGAACTCCATTTCCAGGCGGCCGGAGTGATCAAGGAGCTGGCGCAACTGAAGACCCTGTTCGACCTCTTCGCGGAGGTGTTGCGCGAGGTTTGTCACGAAGGGAGGGCGTATGAGGACGATGTCCGCATCCACATCCGGCGCCTGCGCGCGCCGGGAGGCCGGATCGAGGACAAACACGTCCTCTGGGAGAGCTACGAAATGCGACGCGACGCGGCCTCCGCCCTCGGACGGCTGGGGGATCCGGCGGCGATTCCGGCCCTCGCCGCAGTGCTGCGCGACGAGGACGAAAAGCTCACGGTGCGGGCAATCGAGGCGCTCGCCCAAATCGGGAACCGGGATGCGATCAGCCCCCTCGTCCCGCTACTCGGCTCCCCTGCCTGGACCGATGGCCGGCCCGCTCGCGAACGCGCCGCCGAAGCGTTGCGGCAGTTGGGCGAAAGCGAACTGGTCGAGACCCTGCGCATGGCATTCGCCGGCGACTTCGCGCGTCTCAAGGCAAGCGGCGATGAGTACCGGGCGGAGATCATCGCCGCGCTCGCCGCCGCCTTGGGCGCCACCGTCGGTGCGCACGCGGCAAACGCGCTCGCCGAGATCAACGCGGTCGAGGCGCTTCCACGGCTTCGCGAGACCGCAAGGAGCGTTCCGGCAAGCGACCCCGGGGCCGAGGCCGTCTCACGCGCGATCAGGAAACTCGAGGCGCGGGCCGCCCTTCCGCGCGCCGCCACCGCGGTCGATGTCGGCGTCGACACGTTGCCGAAGGCCGCGCGCGAACCCGGACCGGATGATGGAACCCTGCCGCGAGGAGCTCGACCGCCGTCCGGCTGAGTGCCGATGTAGTCCGAGGCAGGGATGGCCTTCCCGCTTCGATCGCCCAATGGCCAATCACTCGGAAGAGTACTCTGAACACGGTTGCCCGGCGGAGCTTCAGAGTCGAAAGTATCATCAACCGATCAGCGATCGATCAGCGGCGCGCGTCGATCATGGAACCGCAGCGAAGAGGGGGAGTTCGCGCAATGAACTGTACCGCACTCAAGAAGCGCATCTTCATGCAGGCTGCCCGGTCGCCGGTCGGCCTGACGGCCCGTGCGGCCTTCACCGCCGCAGTGGCCACCGCCGCCCTGCTCATCTCCCACGCCATCATCCCCGGTGCGGCCCACGCCCAGGCCACGCCCGATCCCGCACCCGGACAGCAGGTCGTCCTCGTGACCGGCGCCACCTCCGGACTCGGCCGGGAACTCGCGCTGCGGCTTGGGGCGCGGGGCGATCATGTGATCGTGCACGGGAGGAACGTCGAGCGCGGCGCCGAAGTGGTGGACGCCATCAACGCCGCGGGGCCCGGGAGCGCGCGCTTCCACCGCGCCGACTTCGCGTCGCTGGCCCAGGTGCGCGAGTTCGCGGAGACGCTGCTGGCCGACTACGAGCGGCTGGATATCCTGATCAACAACGCGGGGTTCGGGTCGGCGCCCGACGAGCGGTGGGTCACCGAGGACGGGCACGAGTACCGCTTCCAGGTGAACTACCTGTCGACCTTTCTGCTCACGCACATGCTGATGCCGCGGCTGCTGGCGAGCGTGCCGGCGCGGATCGTGAACGTGTCGTCGGGTGCACAGACGCCGATCGACTTCGACGACGTGATGATCGAGAACAACTTCAGCGGGCGCCGTGCGTACGCGCAGAGCAAGCTGGCTCAGATCATGTTCACGCACGACCTGGCCGAGGACCTGGAGGGCACCGGCATCGTGGTGGGCTCGCTGCATCCGGCGACGTACATGCCGACCGAAATGGTGCGGCGCGCGGGTGCGACCCCGCGTTCGACGATCGCCGAGGGCGCCGACGCGGTCATGCAGGTGGTCGACTCGGATGACTTTGAGAGCGGGCAGTACTTCAGCGGCCTGAATCCGCGCAGGGCCAACGCCCAGGCCTACGACGCCGATGCGCGGGCCAGGCTGCGACGGGTGAGTGAGGAGTTGACGGGAATTCGTTCGCGCCCGGACTAGATGCGTGGGGACCGGATGCGCCCGGGGCGGATGACCTTTTTCGAGAGGTACCGGGACCGCCTCTCGGCGGCCGAATCGTTCTGCCGACGCCCCGCGGGCGCATTCGCGGTTGTGGGTGGTGTCGCGCTCGTGGTGCTGCTCGCAGTCACCGTGGCCGAGGTCTTCTGGCGCTACGTGCTGAACGATTCACTGCTCTGGGCCGAGGATATCTCGACGATGTCGCTCACGGTGGTGGTCGCGGCGGCGGTCGCCTACGGCGCGCGCGAGGGGTCTCACGTCTGCGTCAATCTGATCGCGCGCTTCGCGGGACGGGGCGTTACCCGAATCACCGACGCGGTCGCCAGGCTCCTCGGCGTGGCGGTGGCCGGGGTGGCTGCGTACGCCCTGTTCGTCCATGGCAGCTGCGGTCTTCCCTGCGGCGCCGTGACCGGCAGCGTCTCGATCCCGCACACCCCGTTCTACTACGTGCTCGGCGGGTCGCTGGCGGCGTACGGACTGCTGCTCGCATCCCAGCTGCTCCTGGGGCTCGCCGTGTGGAACGCCGAAGACCCCAACGAGCCCGCCGAATGATGGACGGCACCGGAGTTGCCCTGCTGGGCTTTCTCGCCCTCCTGCTGCTGCTTCTGATCCGCATGCCCGTGGGGCTGGCGATGCTTGTCGTGGGTGTCGCCGGAATCGCCCTGATTCGTGCCGGCGCGGTGGTGCCCGTGCTGGCGGGGGAGGTGTTCGCGGTGGCCTCCCGGTACTCGCTCACCATCCTGCCGCTGTTCATGCTGATGGGCAACCTGGCCGTGGTGTCCGGAATGAGCCACGACCTGTACCGCGCGGCCCACGCCTGGCTCGGCCGTGTCCGCGGCAGCCTCGCGTCCGCGTCGATCGTCGCGTGTGCCGGATTCTCGGCGCTGTCTGGCTCGTCGCTGGCCGCCGCGCTGACCATGGGTCGCGTGTCCCTTCCCGAGATGCGGCGATTCGGGTACGACGATTCCCTGGCGACGGGCGTCATCGCCGCCGGTGGCACGCTCGGCTTTCTGATCCCGCCGTCGGCGGGGCTGGTCATCTACGGAATCATCACCGAAGAGAGCATCGGACGCCTGTTCATGGCCGGGGTGATACCGGGGATTCTGCTCACGCTTCTGTTCGTGCTGGCCGTCTGGATCGTCGTAAGGCGCGACCCGGGCAAGGCGCCGCACGCCAGTGAGCCCGTTGCCTGGGGGGACCGGCTCGGCGCCACGGCGAGGGCGTCGTGGATCATGGGCATCGTGGTCGTGACCATCGGCGGCATCTACGCCGGCGTCTTCTCGGCGATCGAGGCGGCGGGCGTGGGGGCGCTGCTGACGCTGGTTGCCGCGTGCGTGCGGCGTGCGCTGAATCGGAAGACCGTGCCCGAGGTGGTCAGGGCCACGCTGAAGGCGAGCGGCACGGCCTTCCTGGTGCTTTTCGGCGCCTTCGTGTTCAAGGTCTTCCTCGGACTGACCGGCGTCGCGTTCGCCGCTTCCGACTGGGTGGGCGAACAGGGGTTTTCGGGAGCTCAGGTGGTCTTGCTGGTGCTGGTCATGTTCATCGTGCTCGGCACCTTTCTCGACGGATTCGCGATGCTGGTGCTGACCGTTCCCCTGGTTCAGCCGATTCTCGAGTCCCTGGGTGTCGACATGATCTGGTTCGGCGTGATGATCGTGATCACACTCGAGATGGGGCTGATCTCGCCTCCGGTCGGGCTGAACATCTTCGTCGTGAAGGGGGTGGCTCCTGACGTGCCCGTGTACAAAATGTTCCGTGGCATCATACCCTTCTGGATAGCCATGCTCGCGGCGCTGATTCTGCTCGCGCTGTATCCGCGCCTCGCCACCCTGCTGCCGAACGCCATGTACGGATGAAGGAAGTACTGCGCTACGAAGTCGACGACCGGCCGCCGCGGGCTCTCACCTTCGGGCTCGGCTTGCAACTTGCGGCCCTGGGTATCAACGGGGCCGTGCTCCAGCCGACGATCGTGTTTCGCGCGGCCGGTGCCGACGAAATCGTGTTCTGGGCGGTTTTCGCCTCCGTCCTGGCGTGCGGCGTCGCCACGATTCTGCAGGCCGTGCGGGTGGGACGGATCGGTTCGGGCTACGCCGTGACGCACATCAGTTCGGCAATCTTCATCTCGGTCTGCGTGGAGGCCCTGATCCAGGGAGGACCGGGGCTGCTCGCCGTCCTGGTCGTTATCTCGGCGTTGGCTCAGGCGGCCTTGTCCGTGCGGCTTTCCCTGCTGCACCGGCTTCTCACGCCCATCGTCACGGGGACGGTGGTGATGCTGCTTCCCGTGACGGTGATGCCGCACCTGTTCGGCATGCTGCATGACCTGCCGCCCGGAGCTCCCCCGTTTGCCGGGCCGGTCAGCGCGGGCGTGACGATCTCCGTCATCGTGGGGGTCGCCCTCAAGGCCAAGGGACCGCTGCGTCTGTGGGCACCGGCGGCCGGCCTCGTGGCAGGCTCGCTTGTCGGTGGGTACTTCGGGATCTACGAGACCACGCGCGTGGCCGATGCCGCCTGGGTCGGAATCCCGGCCGGCCGCCCGCCCGGACTTGATCTCGACTTCGGGCCTGCCTTCTGGGCGCTGTTGCCGGCCTTCCTGTTCGTGGCCCTGGTTGGGTCGACCAAGTCGGTCGCCGTCGCGGTCGCAGCCCAACGCGTGGCATGGCGGCGGTCCCGGGCGGTCGATTTTCGGGCGGTGCAGCGCTCGGTAGCCGCGGAGGGGGCCGGAAACCTGCTGGCCGGTGTGGTGGGAACGATGCCCAACACGCCGAACGCGAATTGTGTGGCCGCAGTCGAAGTGACCGGCGTCGCGTCGCGGACCGTTGGAGCCGCTGCCGGGTTGACGTTCGTGCTCCTGGCCCTTCTTCCCAAGGGGCTCGCTCTCGTTCTCGCCATTCCGGACGCCGTGGTGGCCGCGTCCATTGCGGTGGTCATGGCAATGCTGTTTACGGTCGGGATGCGCGAGGTCGTGAGGAGCATGGGTACGAACCCTCGCAACGGCCTGATCGCGGGCGTTTCGTTCTGGGCCGGTGTCGCGTTGGAACTCGACATGATCTTCCCCGCCTTCTTCGCGGAGTTCGCAGGCGGTGTGTTCAGCAACGGGGTGACGACGGGGGGGCTCCTGGCGCTGCTGCTCACCGCGCTGACGGTACAGAGGAAGGGCCGGTTCAGGGGTAAGCTCGACATGGCGGAACTGCCCCGTATCAGGGAATTCATCCAGTCGTTTGCCGTCCGCACCGGTCTGGAAGGGGTCCTGGGGCGGCTTGAGGCGGCGAGCGAAGAGACACTGCTCACGCTTCTGCAGTCGCGCGAGGAAACGGAAGGGACGGAGCGGACCGAGGGAGTGGCGGGGGCGGCCGGGAAGGGGAGACCCGAGCTGCTGCTCACCGCGCGCGAGGAGGACGGCGAGGCCGTGCTGGAATTCAGGGTAGGTGCCGCGGGGAGCGACGAACTCAATCTTCAGGACCGCCTGGAGTGGCTCAGGGAACAGACCAGGGCGGCCCGGGTGGAGCACGAGATCTCGCTTCGGCTGCTCAGACACCTCGCGTCCTCGGTCCGGCACCAGCAGTTTCACGACATGGACATCCTGACTCTGCGCGTTTCCGCGGCCGACCCGGATGGGTCCTGAAGTGGCGCGCCGCTCCATCCACGGACTCCTTGCGCTCGCGGCCGTATTGCCGCTGACAGTCGGATGCGCGCCCCCGTCCGAGACCAGGGAGTTGTCGCTGGCGCATTTCCTGCCGGCCGATCATGTCCTGACCGAAGGCATGTTCACGCCGTTGTCGCAGAAGCTTGAAGAGCTCTCGGGCGGCAGGCTCACCGTAAGGCAGTTTCCCGCGGGGGCCCTGAACTCGTCGGCGCCGGCACAGTACTCGATTCTGCTCGGCGGCGTGGCCGATATCGCCCTTGTGATTCCCGCCTACACTGCGGACGTCTTTCCGAGGACCGACCTGATCGCCTACCCGGGAATCTGCAAGACCGCGGTGGAGTGCACCGGGGCCATTCGACGCGCCTGGTCGGTTCTGGAGTCCGAGTACGAGGCGAAGGTGCTCGGTCTGTGGGCGAACGATGCCCCCGTGCTGCTCACCCGCGACAAACCGGTGCGGACGCTCGAAGACATGCGCGGGCTCAAGATCCGGGTCTCGACGCGGAGCGCCATCCCGTTCATCGAGGCACTCGGTGCGAGCGCCGTCATGCAGCCGGGTACGGTGGTCCACCAGAGTCTTTCCACGGGGGTCATCGACGGTGTGGCCATTTCCCCTTCGGGGATCGTCGCCTTCCAGCTTCACGAGCCGACCGGCTACCTGACAACCTGGCTCCCCGCGTCAGGGCTGCCGTTCGTCCTGCTGATGAATCAGGGGGTATACGACGCCCTCTCCGTCGAGGAGCGCGGCTGGATCGAGGAAGCCGCGGACGCCGCCCTGTCCCTGGCCGGGGCCGAGTCCTACGCGCGAGCCGGTGCCGAGGGGTTGCAGATGGCGAGGGAGGCCGGCGTGGAGTTCATCGATCTGCCGGAAAGCGAAAAGCGCCGCTTCGAGGAAGCGATCGCTTCGGTGCGCGAGGCGGGACTGGCGCGCCGGGTGGGCGACATGACCGCTGGCGAGGTCATCCGCCTGTTCGACCCGCCACGCTGAGGCCGGGCTGGCGGGCGCAACGTCGGACGCTCAGAGTTCGGCGACGTGAACCACCCGGTCGGCCAGATAGGGATGTCTGCGCACCTTGTCATGGAAGCGCGTGTCCGCGGTCACCACCGGGTAGTTCTCGTGAATCGCCAGCGCAAGGTAGACGCAATCGTAGACGGGATGCCCCAGATCTCGCGCAAGGCGTGCGCTTGACGGGGCAAGCCGGCGCATTGAAAGGGGCGTGCCGACCGGGGCGGTCCGCAGAAGGTCCACCGCGTCCGCGAAGTCCTCGGCGTCCAGCTCGCCGTGCAGGTGCTTGGCGGCCAGCGCGCTCGTCGCTTCGGCAAAGAGCAGATCCGGTGCTAGCAGCGTAACGTCCGCATCGAGGAGTCTCGCCGATTCCTCGGACAGCGGTTCGGCGATCAGCCATTTCACGGCCACGCTGGCATCGACGACGTACCCCCTCACGAATACAGGCCCCGCTCGCGGTCGGCCCGAATGGTCGCGGTACTGTCGATGGACGACGCCAGCCGCTGCCGCATCGCCCGTGCCCGCTCGGCGAATTCACCCTCTGCCGGAAGCAGAGCCTTTCGCAGAATCTCGCGGTGTTCCGCTTCGGCGGACCGGCCGTTGGCCGCGGCACGCTGCTTGAGGCGGTCGATGACCTGACGTGATAGCTTGCGGACGGCGAGTTGACCCATGATTGCCCATTATCCCTGTTGTGATGTCAATGCCATCATAAACTATGCTATCATATCAATGCCATCAAGGAGTAGAGGGGATGAGAGCGACGAAATCGTTACTGGGAGCCCTCGCGCTGACGCTGCTCCCCGTTTTCCCGGCAGAAGGACAGGACCGCCGCACCCGCACACCGGAGGAGCTCGCCGAGTGGCAGCGGCGCCAGGAGGCCATGATGACCGCTCCCCGCCCCATCGAGGGCATCAACTCGATCTGGATCGACGAACTGACATGGATGGAGGTGCGGGACGAGATCGCTTCGGGCAAGACCACGGGCATCATCGCGACCGGCGGCGTCGAGCAGAACGGTCCCTACATGGCGGGCGGCAAGCACAACTACGTGCTCGAAGCGATGTGCGACGCGGTCGCGCGCGAACTGGGCGACGCCCTGTGTGCGCCGGTCATGAAGTACGTGCCCGAGGGGGATCCCGAGAACATCCGCTACCCCGGCACCTTGAGCGTCCGCCAGGAGACCTTCCGAATGGTGCTCCAGGATGTGGCCAACAGCCTCAGGAGCCAGGGCTTCACCGATGTCGTCTTCATCGGCGACAGCGGGGGCAACCAGAACGGGATGTCCGAGACCGCGGCCAGGCTCAACGAATACTGGGACGGCGCCGCGCGGGCCCACTACATCGAGGAGTACTATCGCGAGGACATCTGGAGCTGCGAGTTCCTGAAGGAAGAGCTGCAGATCTTCCAGCAGCCGGACATCTGTTCAGCGACGCGGGATCTCTATCACGACGACGTCCACTACTCCGCGATCGTGGCGACCACCGGTCCGGAGCGCATTCGCGCGCGTCAGCGGATCGAGACGGGGCTCTACTCGATCAACGAAGTGGAACTCGGCCCCGTGGAGAGAACCATCGAGATCGGCCGGGCGCTGATCGAGCATCGCACCGCGATCACGGTGCGCGCGATACGAGAGAGCCTGGCGCGATAGGCGCGGGCAGGCCGGTGATCAGGCGCCCGGCAAGCGGTACGAAACGGACTTGGCGACCGCCGCGTCGATGTCCTCGGCGGTGAGCAGCACCGTCACGGTTACCGTGAGCGCACCCGCGGCGGCGATGTTCAGGGAAAGCGCCGTGGCCGCGGCTTCGTCCGGAAGGTCGGTGATCAAGAACAGGTCGCTGTCGCCGAAGGCGTAGTAGAACCCCTCCAGAGTGCCGCCCACACTCTCGACCGTGGCGCGCAGGGCCGCCTCCCGGCCGCTGCCGCCCTCGGCGAGCAGCCCTTTCAGGCCGGACTGCGTGTAGCTGGTTCGGAACATGTACTTGGCCATGGTTTCCTCCTTGGCAGATGGGACTTCACACAATGTCGATTTCAGTTGTCACTACCGATTCGCGATCCTCTCCTCGATCACCCGTGCGGTCCGCTCGGCGCGTGCGTCGGAGATCAGACGCCCGAGCTCGAGTGACTTGCCGAGATCGGCTATGGAGAACCCGTCGATCACCGCCTGGCCGGCCTTTGCGCGCGCGGCCCAACGTACCGACGCCGGGTCGTCGAGCATCATGTTCAGCGTGATGGTCGGGTTGTCGTGCAGCGCGTCACTGGTCATTTCGTCGGTGACGACGCCAAGGTCGCGCAGCACGTTCGGGCTGCCCGGCGGCGCGCGGTAGTACTCCGGGATGAAGTGGACGGCGGCCTCGCCATCCCAGGCCTCGGTCAGCGCGTTGGCCACGTTCTCCATGCCGCGCTGGTTCCCGCCACTGTCGCCGATGAGCACGATATTCTCGAAGCCGTGCATCTTCAGGCTGTGGGCGACATCGGTGAGCACCGCCTCGAAGGTCTCCTGGCGGAGGCTGATCGTGCCCGGGCTGGTCATGTGGCCGCTGGGCGGGTCGATGCTGCCTTCGGGCACGGTCTCGATCACGGGTGCGCACAGCGCGTTGCCGAGCTTCTTCGCGATCGCGGGACAGTTGGCGCGCAGCACGTAGTTGTGCTTGCCCGTCACCAGCCAGGGACCGTTGGGCTCGACCCCGCCGGTGGCGATGATGGCCGTGGTCTTGCCGTCGGCCAGGGCGTCGCGGACATCCATCCACGTCATCTCCTCGATCCAGAGGGTGCTGACCGCCGGCAGCGGATTCGGCGTGTCGGCGCAGTTGTAGATGTTGGCGCTGCACTGGCCGCCGCCCATCGAACGTGGATCGGGGGCCGGGCGCTGGCCGCCGCCCGGACGCTGTCCCCCGCCCGGACGCCCCGCCTGCCCTCCCGCCGCGCGCCGCATGGCCGCGAATTGAGCCGACCGGTCGGGCGCCGGCAGTGTGCCGCGGTTCGCGATGGCCTCGCGGATCGCGTCGGCGGTATGCCCGGCGCGGAACGCCACGATCTCGCGGGCCAGCTCCAGCGACTTGACCCGGTCGGCGAGCGACACGCCGTTGATCGTCGCCTTGCCCGCCGCGACCCGCGCGTCGTAGCGCACCGAGAAGGGGTCGTCGTAGAACATGTTGAGGGCGATGATCGGGTCGTCGTGCAGGCCTTCGTTCTCCCCGGCCTCCAGGCCCCGGAAGGCCATGTACCGCGTGACCGAGTTGTAGTCGTAGTACTCCTGCACGTGGGCCACGATGGCCGCGCCCGCGAACTTCTCGTTCAGCCGCTCGGCGACGGCCCGCTGTCCGCCCTGGTTCCCTCCGCTGTCCCCGATCAAGATGATGTTGCGGAAGCCGTGCATCTTCAGGCTGTGCGCGACATCGGTCAGCAGCGCCTCGAAGGTCCCCTGCCGCAGGCTGAGGGTGCCGGGGCTGGTCATGTGGCCGCTGGGCGGATCGATGTTGCCTTCGGGCACCAGCTTGATGATCGGTGCGCACAGCGCGTCGCCCAGTTTGCGGGCGATCGCGTCGCAGTTGGCGCGCAGCACGAAGTTGTGCTTGCCTGTGGCGAGCCAGGGCCCGTTGGGTTCGACGCCGCCGGTGGGGATGATTGCCGTGGTCTTGCCGTCCGCCAGAGCGTCGCGGACGTCCATCCACGTCATCTCCTCGATCCAGACCGTGTTCGGCGCCGGAAGCGGGTTCGGGGTGTCGCGGCAGTTGTAGACGTTGGCGGCACAGTCGCCGCCGCCCATGCTGTTCGGATCGCGCTCCGGGCGCTGCTGAGCGGTGACTCCGGTCGCGGCGAGGAGCATGGCTCCGGTGAACAGGATGGTCCTCATGGTCTTTCCTCCGGGTAATCGACGGACGGGCACTGTATAATCGACAAGCGGCGCTGAACGCATCGTACCTTCCCCGCGACGCGACGGCCAGCATCCCGCCGGCCGGACGCGGGTGCTGCCCTCAACCCGCGTGAATCTCGCGCGCGGCCCGGATACCCGACTCGAGCGCGCCGTTCATCCACCCGCGGGCCCCCGAGATGTGCTCGCCGGCGAAGTGAACCGGACCCTCGGGCGTGGCGAGCGCCGTGCCGAGTTCGCTGTCCTGCGCCGGCGTCGGTTCGGCCCAGGCGGCGCGGCTCCACCGGTCCCGCTGCCACGAGTGCGACGTGCCGGACGCGGCGTGGCTGGCGGCACCCGGCAGGAACTCCTCCCAGTGGGCGAGAACTCGGGCCACGCGGGCATCGGCGTCGAGTCGATCGAGCTCGTTTGCGCGGTCGCCGCGTACGTAGGTGAGCAGGACGCCTTCAGGACCCGGCGTGTCCCAGGTGGGATGCCAGAGTTCTTCGGGCCAGTCGGTCGTCCCCCAGCCGTTCAGGCCCTCGGTCTCCCAGAACCGCGCGCGAAAGCGGACGAAGACGCGTGTGGCGCTCTGGTAGTGGAATCCTCCGTTCATCGCCGCGGTCTTGGCGGCGGAGAGGGGCGGTGAAAAGCGGATTGCGGACAGAAGGGGTACCGGCACGGTCACCAAAGCCCTGTCCGCCAGGTAGTAGTTGCCGTCGGCGGTAGTGATGCCGACCGCGTTCCCGGATCCGGCGACGATTTCGGTGACGGGCGCGGCCCTGACCACGCGGCTGCCCAGCGCGTCCGCGAAGGCCGCGGGCAGACGGTCGGTGCCGCCCCGGATCTTCACGAAGTCGGGCCATTCGGAGAGAAAGGAACCCGGTGCAACCGTGGCCCGCTCCCCGTTCTGGACACGCAGGAACAGCCCGTCTTCCGGGTAGAAGCGGTCGAGTTCCAGCCCGAAATGGCGCACGTATCCCAGGGTCAGTTCGTGCTCGGGAGGTATGCGCGCGGCGCCCGCCTCCGCGGAGTGCCCCTGAGCAAACGGCGACCGCAGGGTCAGGACGCGTCCGCCGACGCGCTCCCGGGCCTCCAGCACCGTCACGTCATGCCCGGCCCGGGAGAGTTCGTAGGCCGCGACCAGGCCGGACATTCCCGCGCCGACCACGACGATCTGGAGTGCCCGCGAAGGCGGCGTCAGCGCCCCGGGGGTGTCTTCAGGTTCGAGCGGGCTCGAGCAGGATACCAGACCGAGGCCCGCGAGCCCGCCGCCCACACGGCGAACGAACTCGCGCCGATCGATGGACTGCGGATCAGGGCGCAGTCGGCGCGACCATTTGGGCGAGGAGCTGGATGTTCTCGACGTGACAACCATCGTGCCCCGCCTCCACCCCCTCCACCCGCCAGGGCCGGTATCCATCAGCCCGCACCTCGACGTCGTAAGTCCCGGGGCGCTCGCCGCCCCCTTGCAGGAATTGGCCGCCGTACGACTCCATGGTCTCCCGGTACCCGCCGTCCGTAAGAGTCCCGGTCGGCGTTGAGCTGGGCGGTCCGCCCGTCAACGCGTCCTGCACCTCGACCGTGACGGCGTATACGTATTGGGCGGTGCAGACGAGTCCCGTGTCCAGGAACCCGCATCCCTGCACCACCAGGGCAGCCAACACGATTACAAGCGGTCGCATCTGCCTACCTACCCGTGAAGCGCCTCGATGTGCCCGACCATCTCACGGGACTCCTGCGGACCGAACAGCCCGCCCAGGATCATGGCCGCGGCACTGGCGGCAAGCGCCACCACCACCGGTGCCACGCCGACATCGATGATGCCAAGCTGCACCACCATGTAGACGCCCGCGCCCGATACGACCGCGCCGACGCCACCGGCCAGGTTGGCCCGCTTCCACCAGAGCCCGGCCACGGTGGGAACAAAGAGGCTGGAACTGAGCACGCCGACGCCGGCCGTATAGAACTGGGTGATGAGCTCCGGTGGCGAGAATGCCCACAGGAGGGCCGCGGTCCCGATCACCCAGGTCGTGACGATGCGCACGAGGCTGAGGGTGCGTTCGCTGGCGCGGCCCCGCCCCAGCCCGCCCAGAATGTCGTGCGCGATCGCGGAACTGCAGGCGAGAAGAAGCGCGTCCGTCGTGGACATGACCGCGGCGAGCACGGCCGCGACCGCAATGCCGCGGATCAGCGGCGGAAACTGCGTCTCCATCACGCGCAGGAAGAGCTCGTCCGCATCCTGCAGCCCCGGAAAGTCCATGCGGCCGACCGGCACGACGACGAGCACCGCCGCGAGGATCATCACGCTGTAGACGAGCATCGACAGGTTCAGCGACATGCGCGCGCTGTCGGCGTCGCGCGCCGTGAACACGCGCATGACGATATGGGGAATCACGGGGATGGCCGTGGCCCAGATCAGGAAGTAGCCGAGGTAGCTGGACACGGGCCGGTGCGCGACCTGTCCGAGTTCGGGCGCCACGGTGGTGGCCTGGCTCATGATCTCGAAGGGCGATCCCACCCGCCACACGAGCACGAAGGCCGTGCCCACCACGACCAGCACCATGAGGAAGCCCTGGATCACGTCGGTCCAGGTGATGGCGACCATGCCCCCGAACGAGACGTAGACGACGAAGACCACCGTGGCGATCGCCAGGGCCGTGTTGTACGGGATTCCGAGCAGCGCCTCGGCGGCGATGCCGGCCGCTTTCAGCTGCGCGACGATGTAGATCGTGAAGGCGATGACGATGAGGATCGGGACCAGGTAGCGGACCAGCGCGTGGGGATACCGGAAGCTGAGGAAGTCGGTGATCGTGAACTTGCCGAAGTTGCGGAGCGGTCGGGCCACGAGGATGGACGCCAGGGCAAAGCCGACCACCGACCCGCCGAAGAGCGCCAGGGTCGCCGGGATGCCCTGCGCGTACGCCAGGCCCATGACGCCGATGATCGAACCGCCGCTCGCCAGCGCCGCCATGATCGCCATTGAGTTGACGACCGTGCCGATGCGCCTGCCCGCGACCCAGTACTCGCTGCGGGAGGTCAGGACCCTCTTCGACGCCCAGATCCCGATCCCGATGCAGGCGGCCAGGTAGGCCCCGACGAGGACGCGCTCGAGGAGCATCAGCGGGAACCCCGGTCGGTCTTCGGGCCGTCGGCGGCCCGGCGCCCGAGGAAGGCCACGAGCGTGACCGTGGGCGAAATCAGCATCAGGGTCGCGATCAGCCAGCCGAACACGGCCATCCCTCCGACCTCGAGGTCGCGCCAGGCGGGTATGAACGCGAACGCGGCGAAGGCGATGAGGAAGACGAGCGTCGCGCCTTCGCGGCGCACCATGGGAAAGAAGGACTCCATGGGGTGGCAACCTCGGTCGATGCGGGCGGGCGGCGCAACCGGTGCCCGGGCCGCCGGGAGTCGGTCGTCACCATCAAATGTCAATTGTATTTGTCATTTAGTCGGACTAAATGTAAAATACACTTATGATACGGCGTCCACAGTGGCTGGAGAGAATCCGGCGCGGATGGTCTGAAAGGTCCATCGTCTGGCTTTCGGGTGTTCGGCGGGTGGGAAAGACCACCCTTGCGGGCATGGTGCCCGACATCACCTACTGCAACTGCGATCTGCCATCCACCGTGCGGGCGCTGGCCGATCCCGAACTCTTCCTCGGCGGCCAGCGACGTGGCACGGTGCTCGTGTTCGACGAAGTGCACCGCCTTCCCGATCCCAGCCTGACGCTGAAGATCGCCGCTGACGAGTATCCACACCTCAGAATCCTGGGCACCGGCTCGTCCACGCTGGCCGCAACCGGCAAGTTTCGTGACTCGCTTACGGGACGGAAACGCGCGGTGCACCTCTGTCCGGTCCTGTGGGAGGAGTGTGCCGGCGCTTTCGGGATCGCGGACTTCGACCGCCGCCTTCTGCACGGTGGATTGCCGGAGGCGCTGCTGGCGGAGACCAAGTCTCCTCATGCGTTTGCAGAGTGGATCGACAGCTTCTACGCCCGGGACGTCCTGGAACTGTTCAGCGTCCGCAATCGCCAGGGATTCCTTGGGCTGTTCAGGCTTCTGATGAGATGGAGCGGCGGGCAGGTCGACTACAGTCGCCTTTCCCGACTGACGGAGATGAGCCGCGCCACCGTTAAGTCCTATGTCGAGGCCCTTCAGATAGCGCACGCCATCCACTTGCTGCGGCCGTTCCGCGGAGGCGGTGGCGGGGAAATCGTCAGCCGGCCCAAGTGTTATGCCTTCGACACGGGTTTCGTCACGTTCGAGCGGGGCTGGAATCGGATCAGGGAGGACGATCGAGGACTCCTGTGGGAACACCTGGTGCTGGACTCCCTCAGGTTCCGTCATCTGGACGACCACATCTTCTATTGGCGTGACAAGTCGGGGCGGGAGGTCGACTTCGTGGTTCGTCGGCCGGGAGGACGCGTGGACACCTTCGAGTGCAAGATCGACCCGGATGAAGTCAGCCCGGCCCCGGTGGCCGCGTTTCGGCGCCGGTATCCACACGGGCGAGACTACGTTGTGGTTCCGGACGTGAGGCAGCCCTACCTGATCCGCAGGGGCCGGCGGACATTCGCCGTTTGCGGAACCAGGGGGCTCCCGGACCGGCGTTAGCTTTTCGGGTCCGGAGCCGACAACGCTCACCGCTTCCACGCGAACCCATTCAAGGACCGAGACCCATGAGCCCCACCGCTGCCCCGCGCCACCGTGCCCGACCCTCCCTCCGCACCGCTGCCGGTACCCTGGCGCTCCTTGTGGCCGCCGCCGCCGCGACCACGCCGACCCCCTCCTCAGCCCAACAGAACACCGCCCCGCCCCCCAACCCCGCAGACGTCGAGACCATCGATGCCATCATCACCGCCCTCTACGACGTAATCTCGGGCGACGCGGGCGTGGCGCGCGACTGGGACCGCTTCCTGTCGCTGTTCGCGTCCGGCGGCACGCTGAGCCCGGTCGGGCGGCCTCCCGGCGAGTCGACGTACCAGCGCAGGGTGATCACGCCCGACGAGTACGCGGACGGCGTCGGCGAGTCGCTCGAGGCCAACGGCTTCCATGAGGTCGAGATTTACCGGGTGACCGAGGAGTACGGCCAGATTGCGCACGCGTTCAGCACCTATGAGTCGCGGCGGCTGGCGAGCGATCCGGAGCCGTTCGCGCGCGGTATCAACTCGATTCAGCTGATGAACGACGGTTCGCGCTGGTGGGTGGTGTCGATCTTTTGGCTCGGCGAGGGGCCGGCGCATCCGATTCCGGCGAAATACCTGCCGGGAGATGGGGGCTGACCGCAGTGGTCTGAAGGCCATTCGCTCTTGTGTATTACGAACGTAGTGCATTATCCTGCATTCCCGAGAGGAGGATGGTATGAGCACCCGAACGGTAAGAATGGACAATGCCTCGGAGGCCACGCTGGCCGACCTGCAGCGGCGGACGGGGCTGTCGATTTCGGAGGTGGTGAGACGGGGCCTGCGCGCGTATGAGCGGGAGCTGGACTCGGACATCACGAGGCGTCCCTACGAGGTGTACCAGAGCCTTGGGCTTCCGAGGGAAGGAGAGAGGGCGCTCGCGCCTGCTGCGAAGGCCAAGGAGGCGGTGGCCGAGATCATCCGAAAGAAACACGGACGATGATTCTGGTCGATACCGGGCCGCTCGTGGCCCTGTTCGATGCGACCGACCACAGCCACGCAGGTTGTCGGCGGATCCTGAGCCGACTGGACGACCGATTGGCGACAACACTTCCGGTGCTCACCGAAGCTTTTCATCTGTTGCGACCCCGGGAGCGCCGTGTCTCCGGCCTGATCGATTTCATTCGCGACGGTGGCGCTGCCGTTGTTCCGCTGGAGCGCGACGGCCTCAGCCGCTGCTTCGAGCTAATGAATCGCTACGCGGACATTCCGATGGACTTCGCCGACGCCTCCATCGTCGCCGCTGCGGAACAAGTGGGCACCGAGAAGGTGTTCACGCTGGACCACAAGCACTTCGGCATCTACCGGATGCGGCGCGGCTACCACCAGGTGCCGTTCAAGATCATCGGGGATCCGTCGGGCCCGCAGTTGGTGAGGGAGGGGGCAACGGAGATGGATTTGGTGGCCGCCGCCGCGCCCTGCTCCGAGGAGCCTGGCCCTTGACCCTGACGTAACGTCAGGCTTTACCATGTCAGCCATGCAAGCTCCACAACTCCACACGGTCGGCCAGGTGGCCGCGCTGGCCCGCGTCACGGTGCGCACCCTGCACCACTATGACAGGATCGGGCTGCTTGTGCCGTCGCGGCGGTCGGAGCAGGGCTACCGGCTGTACGACTACGGCGATCTGGAACGGCTGCGCCAGATCCGGCTGCTGTGCGATCTGCGCTTCAGTCTGGACGCCATTGGCCAGTTGCTCGACGCTCCGGCGTACGACAGGCGCAGCGCGCTGGTGGCTCAGCGGGAGTTGCTGCGGGAGCGACAGAAGAGGACGGACAGGATCATCCGCGGGGTCGACCAGGCCCTGACGGCGATGGAGGAGGAGACGGAAATGGACAGGACGGAGATGTTCGAAGGGCTCGAGGAGTTCGACCACGAGCAGTACAGGGAAGAGGCCGAGCAGCGCTGGGGTGACACCGACGCGTACAGGGAATCGATGCGCCGCACGCGCCGCTACGGCAAGAGCGACTGGGTCAGGATCAGGGAAGAGGGCGAAACGGTGGTGGCCAGGCTGGCCGAGCTGTTGGCCGAGGGCGCCCAGGCGGCCGGACGGGCCGCGATGGATCTGGCGGAAGAGCACCGCTGCCACATCGACCGCTGGTTCTACCCTTGCAACCACCACATGCACCGGTGTCTCGCCGAGATGTACACGGATGACCCGCGCTTCGAGGAGTACTTCGAGAAGCGCGGCAAGGGGCTGGCCGCTTTCGTCCAGGATGCGATCCGTGCGAACGAGGCGCGGTGGAGGAGTCGCCAGTGAAGTCTGAGGGCCGGAGCACCCGCTTCCGCATGACGCTGGGGCGGGTGCTCATGGTCCAGGTGGTCACGCTCGTGCTGTTGTGGCTGCTCCAGGCCACGTATCACACGTAGCCCCAATGCATCCGATCAACTGGCTGATCGTGGGCGCCTACCTGGCGTACGTCGTCGTGGACGGGGTGCGGCGGTCGCGGGGAACCGACCAGATCCAGGGATACTTCCTTGCCAACCGCTCGCTGCCGTGGTGGGCGGTGGGCCTCTCGGTGATGGCGACGCAGCTTTCGGCGGTCACCATGATCGGCACGACGGGACAGGGCGCCACCGACGGGCTCCGTTTCGTGCAGTTCTACTTCGGCCTGCCGCTCGCGATGGTGATCCTCGGCGTGACGCTGGTCCCGTTCCTGCGGGGCGCTGGCGTCTACACCGCCTACGAGTACCTGGAGCGGCGCTTCGGGCCCGGCACGCGCACGCTGACCGCGCTGCTCTTCCTGCTGTCGCGCGGAATGTCCTGCGGCGTGATCATCGCGGCGCCGGCGGTGGTGTTTTCGGCGGTGTTCGGGTGGCCGCTGGTGTGGTGCGTGGCGCTGATCGGGGTGCCGACGGTCGCGTACACGATGCTGGGCGGCATCCAGGCGGTCACGTGGGCCGACGTCAAGCAGATGATCCTGATCGTCTTCGCGCTGCTGGCGGTGGTCGTGGTCCTGATCGTGCAGATGCCGGTCTCGCCGGGCGAAGCGCTCCACATCGCCGGGGCCACGGGCCGCCTCAAGGTCTTCGACTTTTCGTTCAACCTGGGCGAGACCTACACGTTCTGGTCGGGGCTGATCGGCGGGACCTTCCTCATGCTCTCCTACTTCGGCACCGACCAGAGCCAGGTGCAGCGCTACCTGGCCGCCAAGTCCGTCGATGCCGCGCGGACCTCGCTGCTGATGAGCGCCTACTGGAAGATTCCCCTCCAGGCGCTGGTGCTCCTGGTCGGCGTGATGGTCTTCGTGTACTACCAGTTCCGCCCGGCACCGTTGCTGTACAACCCGGCCCACGAGAGCGCGGTGGTCGAAGTCCGGGGCGCGGAATACCAGGCTCTCCAGGATCGCTACGGGGAGGCGTTCGAGTTGAGGGAGGGCGCTGCTCGCCGCGCGGCCGGGTTGGCGGCGCGGGGAACGACCGGGGGAACCGGAGCGGCCACGAGCGATGCCGCCGTCCAGGACGCGGCCCGTCAGGAGGCCATGGACGACTTTCTCGCCCGGGAGGCGGACGTCCAGCTTATCCGGGCCGAGGCCTTGTCAATGGCTGAAGAGGTCACCGGCGAAGCCTCCCGCGACGTCAACTACATCATCCCCCGCTTCGTGCTGGGCGAGCTGCCGATCGGCCTTGCCGGGCTTTTCATCGCCGCGATCATTGCGGCCGCGATGTCCAGCATCTCGTCCGAGCTGAACTCGCTGTCGACCACGAGCATCATCGACTTCTATCGGCGCTGGTTCCGGCCGGAGGCGAGCGACGCCCACTACCTCACGGTGTCCAGGTTTGCAACCGCGTTCTGGGGGGTGTTCGCGTGCGGGGTCGCGGTCTACGCGGTCAGCCTGGGCTCGCTGATCGAGGTCGTGAACCGCTTCGGGTCGTTCTTCTACGGCTCGATCCTCGGTGTCTTCCTGCTGGCCATGGTGTCGCGGGCGCGGGGGGTCGGCGCGTTTATGGGCCTGCTCGCCGGGATGGGGGCGGTCGCCGCGGTGACCTTCGGCGCGCCCGACGTGTCGTTCCTGTGGCACAACGTGATCGGCGCAGCGACGGTGCTGGCGGTGGGCGTGTTGCTCATGGGACGGAAGGCGGCTCCCCGCAGTCCGGGGCCCGCCTCATGAGCTGTTGCGCGCAGTGCCGCGGCATCGAGGACATGTTCGGCCACAGGATGGCCCAGCGGGTCGCCAGAGTCCAATATCCCGACAGGAAATCGTCTAACTGTTTACAGGACTGCACGATCTGCGTTTCCTGCCGTTGGACTGGACCTTGCTGGACCGAGCCGACAAAGCGGGGAAACTGGGGTCAATCGGCGGGATTCCCGCGCGGGGCGCACGGGCCTGTCGAACCGCGTGCGGGAGCCGTTGTGGAGCCACCATATCCGCAGATCCCCGAAGCTGGACTTCCGTAGTCCCCGCTTCCACCTTTGGTGGGTGCGGCGAAGACCACGGGATGTCGCCACCGGGCTCATCCCGCCGGATTCAGTGTCCCGCGAAGGGATGTCATGAGAAAGTACTTCGAGTTTTGCAGCGGGACGCTGGCGCTGTGCGCCACCATGGCCTCCGGCCTCGTGCTCCTTCTGGCGGTGTTTCCGGCCCTGCCGATCGGTGGCGAGACGCTCGATGTCCGGGATGGCTACACGTACGCCGAGGCTCTTGCCGCGCTGGAGGGCTACGGCGAATCGGGGCGACGCGTCTATGCGTGGGCCAGCGTGACCCTGGACACGTTGTTCCCGGTCCTCTACGCCAGCGTTCTGGCCGGACTCGTGTACCGGTGCCGACCCGCGGAGCGTTGGTGGAGGCTGGCCTACCTGCCTGTTGCGGCGGCGCTGATCGATCTGGGCGAGAACATCCAGATCGTGCTCATGCTGACGCGCTACCCCGAAATCTCCACGGGGCAGGTGGCCGCCGCGTCGCTGTTCACGTCGCTCAAGGGAGTCGCTTCCTTGCTATGCCTGACTCTGGCGATTGCACTGGCGGTTGTCGCGGGGATCCGCCGCGCGCGATGAGCGGTCGGCTGTACGGGATCGACCTCATTGGGGGTGATGGCGTGGCCGAACCCTATCCTTCGGACTTCGCCGCCGCCGATGCCTGCCTCCCGACGCTCAGGCCGAACCCGGGTCCTCCGCCCGCGGCACCGTAGCTGCCGTGTAGGTCCAGTCTCAGGCCGCCGGGCAGGTTGACGCCGTAGCCGGCGCGGGCGTCGAGGGTCCAGCGATCCCGGTCCGGCCCGCCGCCGCGAAGGCCCCCGCCGAGCGGATCGTTCAGGAGCGCGCCCGATGCGCGAGCCGGGCCGCCCCATCGCGGCGAGACCGAGAGCGAGAACCCTTCCTCGCCTTCCCGCCTGCCCAAGGCGAGGGTCACCGCTGCGCCGCGCTCGCCGTAGCCTTCCGCCGTGTGGTGGACGAGCATTCGGGCCTGCGCGTCGAGGCGCACGATGCCGAGCACGGCCCGGAGCTCTCCGGCGACCTCGACGCCGTCGCCGGTCTGGCCCGCGCCGCCGTCGAAGCGCGCGTGCACCGTGCCGGACGGCGTCAGTTCCAGGCCTCCGAGCCGGGCGGGCACCGACAGGTCGAAGCCGATCCGCACCTGGTTCACTTCGATGTCCTGCCGGTCGATGGTCTCGTCGCCGTCCCCGGTGCGGAGCCTGGCCCACGCGGCGTCGCCCAGGAAGGCGAAGTCGAGCCCGCCCGGCGCTCCGGCGCGCTGTTCGAGTTCGACGAGCCCGAGCCGGAGAGTCGTGGGGCTCGCGCCCGTCCTTCCGACCGTCCGCACGTTCCGGGCGTTGCCCCTCCCCGCGCCAACGGAGGCCCAGACCGAGGTGGACCGGCCGTCCCACCGCAGATACGGATGGACCGCCGTCATGAACTGCGTGAGCCGTCCCTCCGAGGCGCCCGCGCGCCAGTCGCCCACGCCCTTGCTCCGTGAGACCGCCACGCCGGCCAGCCAGCGCGCGCCCAGCCTCGTGTCGAGGCCCGCGTAAGCGGTCGATAGCTCTCCGTCGTAGCCGGAGTCCGCGGACGGCGTCCCTTCGAACCTCTGGATGTCCCCCTGGCCCCATAGCGACCAGCGTCCGCGCCCTCGGCACCGCTCGCCGTCCTGCTGCGATCCGCCCCAGCCGAGGAGGAAGTCCGCCGCGCCCGCGCCGGACCCGCCGCCTCCGAGCCCGAGCGCCCGGGCGGGCACCGACCGGAGCGCGGCCTCCATGCGCTCCGCCGTCTCCGGGACCGCATTGGCCGCCAGCGCCGTGGGCGCGCCCCGTTCCGCCTGCAAGCGCATGGCGAAGGGATCGCCGGATCCCTCGCCCATTCCCAGCGCGGCGGCCGCCGCCGAGCGGGTGCCGGTCCCGATCCCCCTCAGCATGTCCGCCGCCCCGGTCCGCCCGAGCGGCACGGACCGGCCCATCACCGCGAGACGGGATGCCTCGCACGGACCCGCCTCCATCCTGCGGCCCAGCGCCGCCCTCAAGCTCGCCAGATGGCCCCGTGCCGTGGCCGCGAGCACGTTCCCGAGAATTGCGCGCTGCGGGCGGTCGCTCACGCCGACCCGCACGCTCTGGCTCGCGGTGAGGCCCGCCGGGTCCCACGCCGTGACCGTGACGGTCGCCGAGCCGTACACGACCGGCGTCAGCACGAGCACCGCACCCGCCGTTTCGGCCAGCACCACGCCGGTGTCGTTGGATCGCGCGCCGTAGGTCAGCGCGTCCCCGTCCACGTCGCCGAAGTACGGCGACAGGTCCACTTGGACCGGGGCTCCGCCCTCGTCGAGCGTCTGGTCCGGGACCCGGCCGATGGCCGTCGGCGCGTCGTTGACCGGAAGCACCGTCACCGCGACCGTCGCCGTGTCCCTGAGGCCGCGCCCGTCCGAGGCGAAGTAGGTGAACGAGTCCGCGCCGTGGAAGTCGGCCTCCGGCGTGTACATCACGATCCCGCCCGAGACGAGGCGCACGGCCCCGTGCGCCGCCGCCGTGACCGATCGGACGCGCAGGCGGTCTCCCTCAGGATCGGTGTCGTTCGCGAGCACGTCGACCGTCACGGCCCGGTCCTCGGGCGTCACCACCTCGTCATCCGCCGCCTCGGGCGCCTCGTTCACGTCGGTCACCTCGATGGCGACCTCCGTCCGCGCCTCGCCCCCGAACCCGTCGAGCGCGCGCACCACGAGCTCGAACCGGTTCGGCGGCGTCTCGAAGTCCTCGCCCGGACCGACGTACCTCACCACGCCGTCGAGCGCCCCCACCGCGAACCGCTGCCGATCGCCGGACACGATCCCGTAGGTCAGTTCGTCGCCGTCCGGGTCCGCCGCCGCGACCCGTCCGAGATCGGCCGGGCTCTCCCGGCCGTTCACGTTCTCGGGCAACGTGAAGAGATGGAACGGCTGCCCGAACTCGGGCGCGCGGTTCGCAACTTCGACCTCGACCACGGCCGACGCGGAGCCGCCACGGCCATCGGAAACCTCGACGCGGATCGCCATCGTCCCGAGTTCGGCCGGGGCCTTCCAGACCGCCCAGGACGCGTTGACGGATCCATTGAAGCCGCCCTTCTCCGCGCTCCAGCCGTAGGCGAGCGGGTCGCCGTCCGGGTCGGTCGCATTCGCCTCCAGCCACACCTCGCCGCCGCGCGGCACGGCGCACGGATCGCACGAGGCCGTCACCTCGGGAGGCTCGTTCACGTCGGTCACCGTCACGACGACTCGGGCACTAGCCTCCGCTTGGTATTCGTCGCGTGCGCGCACCGTCAGTTCATACCGGTTCGGTTCCGTCTCGAAGTCCTCGCCGGGACCGATGTACCTCACCGCGCCGTCCCGCGCGCCCAACGCGAAGCGCTGCCGGTCGCCCGCCACGATCTCGTAGGTCAGCGGGTCGCCGTCCGGATCCACGGCAGCCACCGCGCCGAGTTCGACCGGGCGCTCCCGGCCATCCAGGTTCTCGGGCAACTCGAAGCCGTAGGTCGGCTGCCTGAACGCCGGCGGACTGTTGAACACGTCCACGGTCACGGCGGCCGACGCCGAGCCGCCCCGTCCGTCGGACACCTCGACCCGGATCGTCACGCCCCCGGGTTCCGCGGGGGCCGTCCAGCGCGCGACCGCCTCGTTCGCGCCCGAGAAGCTGCCCGCCGGAGCGCTCCACGCGTAGGTGAGCGGATCGCCATCGGGGTCGGTCGCCTTCGCCTCAAGGCGCACCCTGCCGCCCCGCGCCACGGTGCACGGGTCGCACGAGGCGGTGACCTCGGGAGGCTCGTTCTCGTCCGTCACCTCGACCACCACCCGCACGGCGGCGTCCGCCCCGAAATCGTCCCGCGCGCGCACCGTGAGCTCGAACAGGTTCGGCTCCGTCTCGTAGTCCTCTCCCGGACCGACGTACCTGACCACCCCGTCCAGCGACCCCACCGTGAAGCGCTCGGAGTCGCCGAGCACGATTCCGTACCTCACCTCGTCGCCCTCGGCGTCCACGGCCGTCACCGTGCCGAGTTCTACCGGCCGATTCCGGCCGTCCAGATTCTCGGGCAACAAAAAGCGGTAGGAGGACTGCCCGAACACCGGGCCAGAGTTGGCGACCTCGACCTCGACCGAGGCCGACGCGGAGCCGCCCCGCCCGTCTGAGACCTCGACGAGGATCGCGAAGCGCCCGAGTTCGCTCGGGGCCGTCCAAGTCGCCGTCGTTGCGTCCACCGGACCGCTGAAGCCGCCCCGCGCCGCGCTCCATCCATAGGTCAGGGGATCGCCGTCCGGGTCGGAGGCCGTCGCCGTCAGGCCCGCCGAGCCGCCCGGCCCCACCACGCAAGGCGCGCACGAGGCCGTCACCGTCGGCGGACGATTGGGCGGCGGCGTCCCGTCGCGAATCGTCACCTCGACCGACGACGGGTCGCCCGGAACCAACCCGTCCGGCAGATCGCCCAGCGCCACCGTGAACGTCTCGTCGTCCCGGTCGGCGTCCTCGACCGTCGCGACCGTCCCGGTTCCGACCGTGTTCCCGCCGGCGACCATGATGCCCGCCAGAGACCCGTAGTCGTCCGCCTCGGCGGTGCCGGCGGTCAGCACCAGCGGGATCATCATGTCGCTCGGCATCGTACCGGACAGCGTCGCCGTGACCGTCACCGGATCGCCCTCGGGCACATGCGGATTCGGAGCCGCCGACAGGCTCACCGTGCGCGTGTCGTCGTCAGTCACCGTCACCGCCAGACTCGCGGTCTCGCCCGCGTAGTCGCCGCCCGAGGCCGTGTGCAGCAGCGTCGCCGTGTCGTTCGCCCCGTCGCCGTCCTCCCCGGCCGAGACCGTCACCGTCCGGGCGGTGCTCCAGAGATCCGACCCGCTTGGATTGAACGTCAGGCTCGTCTCGTCCAAGGTCAGGTCCGTCCCCATCGTGCCGGTGATGGCGACCGTCACGGTCGCCGAAGGCTGCGTCGCCAAACTCACCGTGTAAGTGTTGCTTTCGCCCTCCGCCACCGTCAGCGACGAGGAGGGCGTCAGCACGATCCCCGCCGTCTCGTCGTCCGTGGTCGTCACCGCCAGACTCGCGGTCTCGCCCGCATAGTCGCCCCCCGAGGCCGTGTGCACCAAAGTCGCCGCGTCGTTCGAGGCGTCGGAGTCCTCCCCAGCGCTCACCGTCACCGTCTGGGCCGTGCTCCAGAGATCCGAACCGCTCGGATTGAACGTCAGGCTCGTTTCGTCCAGCGTCAGGTCCGTCCCCGTCGTGCCCGTGATCGCGACCGTCACCGCCGCCGAGGGCTGCGTCGCCAGACGTACCGTGTAGGTGTTGCTTTCGCCCTCCGCCACCGCCAGCGACGAGGAGGGTGTCAGCACGATCCCCGGCTCGTCGTCGTCGTTCACCGTCACCGTGACGCTTTCCGTTTCCGCCGAATCGTACCCACCGCCCGAGGCCGTGTGCTCCAGCGTTGCCGTGTCGTTCGCCCCGTCGTCGTCCTGCGCGGCGCTCACCGTCACCGTCTGCGGCTCGGACCAGTCCGAGGTTGTGAACGTCAGCGAGGTCTCGTCCAGCGTCAGATCCGTCCCCGACGCGCCCGTGATCGCGACCGTCACCGCCGCCGTCGGTTGCTTGGCCAACCGCACCGTGTAGCTCCTGCTGCCCCCCTCGGGCACCGTCAGCGCCGTCGAATCGACCACCACCGCCGCCGTGTCGTTGTCGGTCACCGTGATGTCCCACCCTGCGATGGGCAGGTCGTAATTCGCACTGGGCGTAAACGTGAGCAGAGCCCGGCCGTCCCCGAGGGCGTCGTTCTCCACCGTCGTGACCGTGACGGTCTGGCGGCTGCCCGAGGTCGCCTCCGTCCACGTCAGTGTCGGCGGAGAGACCGTAAACACGTCGGTGTCGCTGCTTGCCAGCGTCACCACCACCTCGCCATGGCCTTGGCTAAGAATCAAGCCGATGCTTCCGCTCCGAACGACTCCCTCCGGCAGGGTTACCGGCCAGGGATCGTCGTTGTATGGGACTGCCGTAATGACATGCGTCACGCCGCCGTAGTTGGCACCCGAGGCCGTCAGCGTGATTGTCGTTTGCCGGGGTGGATTGTTGGGAACCGCGTTGTCCACGCCGGTGACCGTCACCGGTTGCGGCATGGCATAGTTCACCGGGGTGAAGGTCAGACTCGTCTTGTCCACCGTGACCACGGTCGTGTCCGCCACCGCCACCGTGACCGTGACCTCACCCGAGGGCTGCGACCAGAGCCATACGTTCTGCACGAACGTGCCGCCGTCTTCGTGCATCCGGATTGAACTGTCCGTCACCCGGAACCTCCTGACTTGGTCATCGTCGCGCACCGTCACGGGCAGATTCGCCGTCACCGACCCGTAGCTGCCGCCCGACGCCGCGTGGACCAGCGTCTCCGACTCGGTCGAGCGGTCCAGATCATACCCGGCCGTGACCGTCACCCGCTGGGCCGTGCTCCAGTCCGCCGTCGTGAAGGTCAGGCTCGTCGTGTCAAGCGTCAGGTCCGTCCCCGCGTGGCCCGTGATCGCGACCGTCACCGTGTCCGTCGGCTGCGTCGCGAGCCGCACCGTGTAGCTCGCGGTGTCCCCCTCGTTCACTTCCAGCGGGCTCGGCGACAGCACCAGTCCGGCAGTCTGGGCTTGGGCGGGGGAGGCCAGAACTCCTGCCAGCAGGAACAGCCGACAACACCGCAGGGAGTTGCGCCACCCGCGAAATCCGCACGTCAGAAGAACGGCCACGGGGGCGGATCCACGAACTTCGGGCCTTCGGGCCTTCGGGGCCTTCGGGCCTTCGGGCCTTCGGGCCTTCGGGCCTTCGGGCCTTCGGGCCTTCGGGCCTTCGGGCCTTCGGGCCTTCGGGCCTTCGAACGAAGGCGAAATACCATGGTCATCGCTTTGTCAAGGCCCGTGCGCGTTTCCACGGACCTCGGCCGCTCCCGTCGCCTGATGGAAAGAGTCCATCAAGTTAGGGGATGGCGCGGGCGTGCGCCCTACTGGACTCCGTTCCCTTGATTTCCGGCAGGCCCGCAACGGCTCAATTCTTCGCTTCGGGATGTCACCGGCGACCGGTTGGCGGAAGATCGGTTCAAGCGTCGTTTCGGAGGCGTGTCATCGCTCGAACCCACCTCCGCCGCGCTCGGGGCCTCGGGGGCGGGGCGGTGGCGGTACAACGATGCGGGTGACGGTCCGGCGCACCGCCGGCGGTGTGAATCCCGGCAGGAAATCTTCTAACTACTTACAGGGCTGCACGATCTGCGTTTCCTGTCGTCGTACTGGATCTTGCTGGACCGAGCCGCGAAAGCGGGAAAACCGAGCTAGAATGGCGAGACCCCGAAGGCAGTGTTTGGTGAGTGCTTTGGATCCCGGAGTCTCCGATCTGGGGCAGGCGTTGGGACTAATACACGGAGGCACGGGGGTTCATCCGATGTCGGCTCCCGATCCGCGTATTCATCTGCTAAGGAGTGGAAAAGCTCCTCCACCGCCTCATAGGTTGGCACGCCACCTCCTGATCGTCGGTTCGACAACCTTCTGCAAGTATTTCGAAGCCGGTGATCTTCCCCACCACCCCGAATGGCCGGGCGCAGACGGATGGTTGAACGTAAGCACTTCCACTCGTTGTCCGGCAATGCGAGTGGCCTCGGGGGTCACCGGACCATCGTATCGGGCAGGAGCCTTCTTTCCCAGTCGGAGCGGACGTTCGATCCATGATCGGACGGCTTGGCCCTGAGCGACGATCACGGTCGGCTCAAGTACCTCAAGGGTTGCTCGAAAATGCTCTGCACAATTCCGCCGCATGGTTGAGCTCGAAGAGCCCTTGTCCGACCTATCGTTGGCTCGCGGCGTCTGGAGAGCCGAGCAAAGCAGGAAGTTGACCAACGCGTAGCCATCGAGGATATGGCCCACGGGCTGAGGATGCGGGAAGCGCAACAACTCTCCCTCCCAATCGCTCCCGGCGGGCCGCCCGAGCATGAGACGGAGGAGCGAAGTCGTTCCCCTCATGTGCGGGTTCCGGCCTTTGAACCCTTCTGAACGGTCACCCATGGCCGTTCGCTCCTCTAGCGTGACGCGCCTATGCCGAGAGCCGTATTCCTGGCCGACGACGACGATGCGAAGGTCTCGCTCGTCCACGGTCAGGTCGTAGTGTTCGCCCACATGGCTCATCTGCCCCTCGTAGAAGGCATCTCGATTGGGGCTGCTGACGAGGCACCGCCGGTAGTGCTTGCATATGAACCTGCCATCAACGAGCAGATTCTGATGCACGTACTGGCGAAGCCGTCGGGACCTTCCCCTCGTTCTCTCCGGATCGGACTGAATGGACGGTACCAACATTGCCTCCCCGTTTCAGGTCTGCGGACACATCCCCGACGATGGACGCGTGCGCGCATCACTACATCATTCGCCGACCAACTTCAAGAAGCTCCCATCATGCGGCCTGAGGCGAATATGCCGCGCCGGCCCGGTGGTGCTGACGCGCTTCGCTTGTCCACCCTCGTTCGGATGACGGGAGACCCGTCATCCGAACGAGGGTCCGACTCCGCCACCCCCCTCAGCAAAGGAGACGCAAACCAGATCAGACACCATCAACCCCAAGAACTAACCGTCCGTGAAAGCGGGGCAGGTCCAAACCGCCTGTGAAAGCGGGACAAGTCCAGTCACGATTGATATCTTGGATGCTTCCACACATCGTCCTGCTCTCGCCGGAGACGGAGCACGTAACGTTCGTAGTAGATCCTCTCGAATTCCATCACTTCCGGCTGCCGGAGTTCTCGGTATTCTCCGCTTGCACGCACCCCCACAATCCGACCGAGATCGTCGTTCGGCTGCATGCATCGCGTGTAGGCCTCTTCGATTGTCTCGTGCTCATGTCCGCAGAGCCCACCGGGATGAGCATGAACGGCATACCTGAGTCCGCTGTCTGCCGTCTTCCCCCTGCTCGTGAACAGCCACACGAAGAAGACCGTGACAGCGGACACGAGCACCGCGAAAAGTTGGAAGATGGCGACCGTTGTGGCCCACCCCTCTCGGTTCTGAGGATCCATGACGTTACCTCCGGTTGAGCATACGCACATCCAACCTCTTTTCGTGCCTACGAGCTTCGACACAGCAACCATTGCGCTTCCAAGCGGTGCCTTCGCGTTCCCGTTGTTGTACACCACCTCAACCAACTGGTTCTCTCCCTAGTCGAGCTGCCCGCGCCCCGCCCGAGGCGTCGATGGCCGGGTCGTCGCGGGCAGGCTACTTGGCGTCCTCGCCCCAGTCTCACGACGGCGACGGCGGCGTGCTCTGCCGAGCCCCGCTCTTTGCCCTACCCCCGGACCGCCCGGGACCCGAGATCGTCGCCTGTCTCTTCCATTTCCTCAGGGACACGCCCGCCTGCCCCGAAGTCATTCCGTGATGAAGCGTCCGATGTCGATCTGGGCACGGGGGGGCCGCCCCCGACGGCTCCCGAAATGGACGCAGATCGGCTTCGGCTTCGACAGCCTTTGTTCCCGATGGCCGGACCGATGCCCATTGCGGATGGGTCCGGAAGAGTACCGCCCTTCTGGTCAGCGAAGGGTGAAGAGCAGCACGAGGAGGAGTCGCCCGTAGTCAGTGTGAATCCATTCCAAGACGGAAGCGGTGCCGGTGCCCTTTGGCATCGGTACTCGCGGGATCATTCGCCGCTTCGGCTCCTTTGTCCCACCGCCAGCCGCGCTTCGGGAAGTCCGTCTGAACGGGTTCCTCGGGGCGTTTGCGGAGATGCTCCGCCACCGCGTCGGCGGCGACGTTCGCCGGATCCCGGACGCGGCCCCAACGGGCGCGCTGTACACCCGTTTCGTGTCTCAGCCAGCGTACTCCTTGGGGCCACACTCCGGTGAGTCCCCTGCGGAGGCTGGCGGGGGGCCGCGCCCCCTCTGACCCACAACGGCAACGGCGCGCCGCGAGCGTCGGGCACATCCTCGTTGGGAATCAGTTCCGGTTGAGTCCTCCTCGACCACGCGTTCCAAGGATCTTCTTCCAGTGGAGTTCGCGGTCCTGAACCGATTCGTCGGAAGTGTTGCGGGGCATATGTTCGAGCAGGGCGAACCGGAAATGCTCGCGGCAGTGTTCGAGGCCGCGATCCGCCATGAGTTGTCTGAGTTCGGCGGTTCCTCCGTGACCGGTCTCCGCATACTGAGCCCAGCGCGACCAAATGCCCTGCTCGCCATAGGCTGCGCCCACATACCGGCGGACAGCGGTTCGTGTACGGACGGTGATCAGGTACACACCTTTCACACTCTCCAAGGGCGCTCGCCAATCCAAGCGGTCGTTTTGGACGAGGGCTTCGAGTTGGGGGAACGACAAGTCGATTCGCTCGAAGCCCGGGAAGAGACGACCGGAATAGGGCTTGGGGAGAATCTCGAGGACTTCGAACTTGTCGTATCTCCCCTCCATGTTGACCCTTGGTTGCCGACTCCGATAAGGTGAGCCCAGCTTCAGGCGTCCGATGAACGGTTTACCTTGGTCGGTGAGGTGGACCTCGTACCGGTCGGAGAGGCGTTCGGAGACCCGAAAGACCCCCCCGAACATCCAACTGTCGGTCTCGAAGTAGACGCGAGCCAGCGAGAAGATAAACTCCCGGTTGAATTGGTTCGCAACCGGCCGGTATTCCTGCCACCGCTGCCATGCGTCGGGGTCCCCCGCTAAGATGTCGAGTGGCTCAGAGCTACCGTTGTTCTTGGCGAAGTGGATCTTGTATTCGCTTGGGTTCTCGATTGACCAGATGTCGCTTAGCATGATCATGCTGCGAATCTACACCGCTTCACCAGCGTGTCGGAAGGGGACGGGGCAGCTCATCCATCCATTGATCCGCTCGACGAATCCGCGGCTTGTCGGGGTTGACCTCCGCGAGGCGAGCGACGGTGCAGGTCGCAGACCGAATGACCCAAACGCCTTCTGGCGCATGTAGCCGCCCGTCGTCATGCGGGCCGCTCCGGCCCGCTCGGCGATCTCTACGGTATTGACGCGCACGCCGATCGTGCGGCTGCGAAGTTCGGCCTCGGACTTCCGGGGACGGGCCATGTCGGGCGGCCTCCTTTGGTGGCGCACGGAAGTGTCGTTTCGGGGGCTCGGGGGCATCCCTCGACCAGAGTAAACGTGAAGCGTTTACATCTATGGACGCCCCCGTGACGCCAGCGTTCTGGAGAACCGGTTCGAGCGGGCGGTCAGGTGCTGTCATCTATCCGGCCTGTTCGTGAGGCATTGTCATAAGCCGCTGGCCTGTATGGAGATACGCGGACCGAGTCCAAATCACATCTGCAAGCTTGGTGCTTTGTGTTAACGCCTGGTTTTCCCGGATCCCGTCTCGTTGACCGTTTGCCCATACCTGTTTCGTCCGTTCTGCCCACGTCCCCGACAGCTGCTTCGGTTGGCCGCTCCGTTCAGGCGGCGGCAGCTACGGTGTGAACCCGGTAGACCTCCTTCTTCGTCGAGAGTGCCCATACGATGCGTGCCGTCTTGTTGGCGAGGGCCACCGCGACCAGCTTTCTGGGCTTGCGCTCCAACATGCTGGCCAGCCACGGATCCGCCGTACCGCCACGTCGAACCGCGCTCTGGATTACGGCCATCGCCCCCGAGACCAGCAGTCGCCTGAGGTCGCGCTGACCCATCTTCGATATCTTGCCCAGCCTCGGCTTGCCCCCGGTCGTGTGCTGCTTGGGCACGAGGCCGAGCCACGCCGAGAAGTCGCGCCCGCGCCGGAAGCTCTCCATCGGTGGCGCGAAGGCTTGGATGGCCAGCGCGGTGACCGGCCCGATTCCTGGAGTCGTCATCAGCCGCGCCGCCTCCTCGTCTTCCCGAGCGCTGTCCCGCAGCTCGACGCTCAGTCCATCGATCCTCTCGTCGAGCTCGTCGATCCGTTCGAGCAGCAGCCCGCCCAGTTCGACGACGGCTTTCGGCAGGCCGGAGTCTCCATCTTCGAGAGCCCCGGCCAGCTGTCCGATCCGGGCAGGGCCTTGAGGAGCCACGACGCCGAACTCGGCCAGGTGCCCCCGCAGTGCGTTGATGATCTGCGTGCGCTGGCGCACCAGCAGGTCGCGCGTCCGAAAGAGCATCGCCCGCGCTTGCTGCTCTTCCGTCTTGACCTCCACGAGGTGCATGGTCGGCCGCTGCGCCGCTTCCGTGATCGCCTCCGCGTCCGCGGCGTCGTTCTTGTGCCGCTTGACGAACGGTTTCACGTAGACCGGCGGAACCAGCTTCACCTCGTGCCCCAGCGCCGTGATCTCACGGCCCCAGTAGTGGGCGCTGGCGCACGCCTCCATCGCCACCACACAGCGCGGCCGGGCGGCGAGAAACCCCAGAAGCCTCGCCCTGCTCAGCTTCTTGCGGTACGCCACCGATCCATCGGCCTTCGCGCCGTGGACCTGAAAGGTGTTCTTTGCCAGATCGATTCCGATGACGTTGGCCGTCTCCATTGGATGCCTCCTCGCTCAGATGGTCGGTAAGTACGAACCGACCATCATCGGTGAATTGTGAGGCTGTCGGGAGGGGGCGTCCATTCCATCACATCTGGCTCCTCCACAAACCGCAGAAACCAGCGCCCCCCGTGGCGCGCCCGCCCGAAAGCCGGCCGGGGCACCGACTCTGGACGACGAGCCCCGTCGTCGCGAGGTTTCATTCGCGCAGATCGTGCAGTCCATCGAATCGAGAGGAATCGAACGATGGCACGCACGAAACGAAGCCGCCGGAGCTACGGCGCCGGCGAGTGGGGCCGGAACCGGGTCCGGGTGTTCCCGGATCCGAAGACCGGCCTGTTCCAGGTGGAGTGGCGCGAGAACGGACGAAGGCTCACCCGGTCGCTGGGTCACCGCGATTGGGCGAGGGCGAAGAGGCAGGCGGACGAGTTCGCCGCCGGGTTCGTCGGCCCGGACCTGAACGGCAAGGCGAAAGCCGAGCCGGAGCCGCTCACCCTGGAGATGCTCTTTGACATCTACGGTGAGGAGGTGACGCCCTCCAAGAGGCGGAAGTCGTGGCAGCGGGACAGAGCCGCGATGGCGATGTTCCTCGACTTCTTCGGCAGGGACCGAAGGCCGGAGACCCTGTCCCAGCGCGATTGGGACCGCTTCATCCGGGAGCGCCGAGAGGGCAAGGTCGGCCCCAGTGGCAGGCCCGTCGGCAACCGGATGATCGAAGCGGACCTGACGTTCCTCATGGCGGTGCTGAACTGGGCGGCGAGGTCGAGGGACGAGCAGGGCCGCCTGCTGCTGGACAGGAACCCGATGAAGGGCCTCCGGAAGCCCGTCGAGAAGAACCCCACCCGGGTTGTTCTCACCGAAGCGGAGTACCAAGCGCTGCTCGGGGTCTCGCGGCGGTTGGACTGGCGGTTCCACGTCGCGCTCGTGCTCGCGCACGAGACGGGGCAGCACGTCACGGACGACCCAAATCACCGCAAGAAACCACGTAAGTTCAATCGGGACTGCACGATCTGCCCTTCTTGCCGTCAAGCCAAGGCCAATTCCCACATAGGACGACAGCGGGACAATCGCGTCAAGTGGCGGGAAGCCTTCGGGGTAGACCGGTCGAATAATGCCTGCGCTCGGGACCAAGAGGAGCGGCACCAACGACGGCACTTGGTCCCATGGCTACGCGCCAGACAGGCCACTGAGGTTAAGTACCGGATCGCGGCCATCCGCGATCCGAGCAGCTCGAAGTCTTGACCGGTTGATCGGATCCTGTTCACCCACACGCACCTCTCCCGCCGATGGCATCCCAAAAACAGTTGGTCCAGAGCCTCGCCGTTGCAGTAGAAGACAATGCAGCCATACACACAGACCCAGCAGCCGGGGATACCTACGCACGGCTAAACGTGAGACGGTGCCTCGATCGGTTGCTAGGCACCGCCCAGAGCAAGGACGCCGAGCACTCCGAGCAAACGCGCGAGTGATGCAAGATTCCAGTTTCGCGTTTCTGCTGCTCCATCCTTTATCGGGTTATCTCGCGCAGCCCGACGCCGGGCCAAAGGCGCTCGACTCATCCTCCACACCGACCAATCCGAGCCCGTCTAGCAGGTCGAACACCACCCATGCTACGGGCAACTTGGAAGGTCGCGAGTCATTCTGTGGGCGGGGCCGAGCACGACACGGCGCACGTTTCCAGTCCCGTCCCGCACACCCACCAGAATAAGGTCAGCAACCGCGTCGAACAGCACCCAATGTGCCGGGAGTTCCACGGTGTGGCCGACATCGCCGCCCAGTGCGTGCACATCCCACGTTGCGGTTGTCGCGTCCGGCGGAACGAACCGACGCAACCATACCCTCTGGTCGAGGTCCACCCGCAAGTCGGAGATCCGTGGCGGAATGGAGTTGGCAGTAGTGATCCGAAGCGCTTGGGTCGAGCCATCCGTCATCGCTGCTGCCACCTGCCTGGCCTGCTCCTCCGACATGCCCATGCGCAGTTGCTGTTCTAGCGGCCCCACGTCGAGCGTCGCGATCAACCGTGCCCGCTCCCGTGCGATCTGGTCTTCGGTTACGGCGGGTCCTACGGATGGCATTGGGACCGTAGCCAGTCGCCGCCCGCGAGCGTCGACCACAACTGCCTCCGTGAGTTCGGTCTGTCCGACAATGAACCTGCCGTCGCCGACGTTGCTGGCGATCACTCCGTACCCGAAGATGATCGGGGCGCTGGACATTCCCCCTGCGGTTGAGAGGATTGCCTGCTCCTTCCCGAGAGCCTGCCATAGGACATTCCGCGTGCCATCCGTGCCAATGGCCACATACCGCCTTGGGTTCCTCGACGGACCAACGGACAGAGAGAAGATGTTGCCGATATCGACTTCCTCGAACAGCCCGACATGACGGTTCAGCAACCCCAAGAAGCTCACCTCGCCGCCGCCGATCCCTCTGGGTTGAGAGAACCGCACGACCCCCCACTTGGCACCACGCCCATAGGAACCAGACAACTCAAAGGCGGCATACAACGAGTCGTCCCAAACGACTAGGTCGCTGGAAGGCGATCGCGTGAGACGCGTCACCTTCGTGAACGGACCTTCTAGCGACCAACGACCGGCTGGTGCTATGATGATCACGCGGTCCTCTTCGGCAACCGCCACCGTACTATCGTTGAGCAGCAATACTCCCGTCGGATCGCCCTCATACACAGTTTCCTGCGCTTGGCATGGAACGCTGAAGGCGCATGCCACCAACATCAAGGTCGCCCGCCGGCGTATCACAATACCGCCTTCACCGTCGCAACTATCGCACGGGGAACGCCGAGTTCGTCGGTGGTGCGGAGCAACACTCGATCACCCAGAGCGTCCAATACCCTGTAGTCGGCTGGGAGTTCAAGTACCATGTCGAGTTCGTGGTCGCCCAGATGCCATCGTTGCCACAGTGCCGTGGCGGAACCGGGCAACGGGTAACGCTGTACCCATACTCTTCCGTCGCCATCGACAATCAGGCGCGAATGCGAGGGCGCTACGTCGTTTCCTTCCTGATTGCTGTAAAAGTCCTTCTCGTCGTTCGCCATGTCGCCGAGCCCGCTGAGCAGCGCCCCTGCGTTCACCGGGACATTCGTAACGTTGCTCCGTTTCTCCGTCCTAGCGATGCGCTCTTGACGCCAAAGCTGCTCAGCTTCGTCGGTCACGACAACCCCCCGACCGAAGTCGAAAGTTATCGACACCTCGCCGAGGCGGTCGTATCCCGATAGGTAGCCAGATTCCGTGTCCACCACCACGACCAGACTGCCCGCCACAGCTTCAAGAGAGGAATACGAGAAGGGTTTCTCGTAGGCGTTAAACCCGACGCCGCCGTAGTTCCGTCGCACCATCTCTCGCCCTGGCAGGTCCGCGATCTCCGCGCGAGAACCGTCCCGCTTCAGCGCCAACAAGCTAATCCTCTCTCTATAGGGACCGTTCGGTCGCTCGGAGAAAATCGGGTCTGCATCGCGGAAGATGATGGCACCATCGGCCTGGACGCCGATCGGCCGCGGTACCATAGCGTGGCCGCGAAAGGACACGGGCTTGTACGGGATAGTCTCAACCAATGTTCCATCGTCTGAGAAAACAGTGACTCGAGCGGCTATGAAATCGTCGACAAATACGCCTCCCTGCTCAGTTCGTCCGATGGTCCTAACCCGCTGGAACTCACCCGGTCCCTGACCCCGGCGACCTACCGTCCTCACCTCGCCGGAGGATATGTCCACGAAGAAGAGGTTCATCGAAAGGCCGTCGGCCAAAACAATCCTGTTGGCGTCGAGCATGAGGCCCCCCGGAATCCGACCGATGGTCGAAACCCACTCATGTTCAGATTCCGTCGACACGAACACGACATCCCCGAGTTCGGATGACCTAAGGACAGTCCCCGAGCCCACAAGAGAGAGTACTGTCTCAATGCCGTCCATCCCCACTTCGATGCCCGTGTCCGAGACGAATGTCGGGGTACCCTGAATGCCGAGACGCGCTGCCAATGCGATGTTGGCGGTCACTCGGTCTGAGGTTTCGTCGCTATCCATACACGCGACGAACTCCTGCGGGTCGACGATCCCGTTCTCGCCAGCGAACGCGTCCCAACGCCCCTCCTCCATCCACTCCTCCGTCTCCATCAGGGCGTGGTGGATATCCGCGAACATAGCACGGTCGTCCGCGCAGATGGCGGCACTCGCCGCCTCGCGAGCCTTGGCGTGGATCTGCTCAAGTGGCAGGTGCAGAAACGCTATAGCGAGCCCGCCCGCGAGCGCCTGCTGAAGCTGTGTTTCCACCGAACGACAGAAAGGGCACTGGTAGTCGGTGAACACCACGACAGTATCTGCAGGAGAGGGAGTGCTCGACAGGACGGTCGCATGCTGGATCAGGTGGGGCCAAGACGATTCGACCAGAGCTCGCTGCTGACTGCTACGCCGCCAGTCGACGAACCACCGGCCCAGCGGACCCCTCGGGCCGAACAGAAGGATCAGGATCGTCAAGAGGATGGCTACGTTGACGACCGTGCCCAAGCGGTTCGGTGTGGGTGTTGTACCTGACACCAAGCGCCCCTTCGTGAAGGTCCACGCGCAGAAGGAGCAAGGCCCGGGGCGATTCGGGCTGCCCCCTCAACGGGTGACGGAGCCTCTTAGAAGCAGTGGTAGAACACGTTCTCGTGACAAATACGGACGATGCAGAGATTGCCTTCCTCGTCGTTGGACCAGCACCAGAAGCACCCGGGCGAGCCGTAACAGGGCTGCATGTCTGGGGGCGCCGCCGACACCGGCTGCTGCACGGCGCTGAGCATCAGGATGGCGAGCATCCCAATCAACCGTGAGATGCTACCAAGTCGCCAGTCCCGCATTTCCTACTCCTATCTCCAGAAGGGTTCCCTCGACCCCGCGTGGGTCGAGCTTTCGCATTGTATGGCCAATGGACCCGTTACGCAACCCTTTCTGGGACTTTCTCTGAGGCGGAACGACGACCCTCGAGAGCAGATCGTTTGTCCGGTCCTCTGTGCGAAGTGCATCTCACGTCGGCAGCGACGGTCACTTCCGGAGGGATCCGACCCGTCGGCGGTGGTCCCGCGAGCGCCAACGGGGGCGTTTTCCGAGCCGCTGGCGGCGGCGTTTTCCGGGCGGGAGGCGGTCTGAAACCTCCTGAAACGTTCCGGGACTGTTGGCTATTACCAACAGGTTGACGGGCTTGCGGGAGGGCTTTCAGCGTTCGGTCATGGACACGCTGGAAGAGTACGTCAGATCACGGGTTAGGGCGTTTCTGGAAAGCACCGGCGTGAGCCCCACGAGGTTCGGCAGGATGGCCGTGGGCGACTCGGCCCTGGTGCACCGGATCGAGCGTGGCCGCTCGCTGACGCTGCGGATGGCGGATCGGGTTCTGGCGTTCATCGCCGACCACGAAAGGGGCTCGCGCGGCGCGCGCGCTCCGCCCAGCCGTCCCCGGTACCGGAAGCCATCGAGAGAGCGAAAGAGAACGAAGAAGACCACAGCGAAGACCGACCAGCCGAGAAATGAAAGATCAAAGGCGCCGACCCGGATTCTGCGAATGCCCGAGGTGCAGGCCCGCACGGGCCTGTCGCGGACGACGATCTACAGGTGGCGGGTCGCGGAACGCTTCCCGCAGGCGGTTCCGCTGGGAACGCGGTGCGTGGGCTTCATCGAGTCGGAGTTGGAGGCGTGGCTCCGCGAGCGGATGGCGGAACGACCGGGCGGCGCGGGGATCGTCGCCTACTGACCCCTTACAGGAGAAAAGGAAAGAGACGATGAGAACGTTGTTGACGACCGTGTGGGCGGCACTCTGGCTGCTTACGCCCACGGTACTGATGGCGCAGGGCACGAGTCCGTGGGTGGACGCGGTGGCCGAGCTTGAGCGGCAGTTCACGGGACCGATCGCGCGCGGGCTGTCGCTGATCGCGATCGTGGTGGGCGGGCTGATGTTCGCGTTCGGCGAGGGCGGGAGCAAGCGCACGCTGGCCGGGATCATCTTCGGGATCGGGATGGCGGTGGGCGCGGTGAATTTCCTGGCGTGGCTGTTCTGATGCGGGACTTGAGGCGCTGGCCGGGCTACGCGGCGCTCAACCGTCCCCTGACGGTGCTAGGCGTGGAGCGGCGACTGTTCCTGCTGGGCGCGACGCTTGCGCTCGCGGTGTGGAACGCGACCGCCTCGCTGATGGCGGGCGGCGTGGTGTTCGCCGGCTGCTACGGTGCGGGCTGGCTCGCGGGCCGCAAGGACCCGGCCATGATCGCGGTGCTCCGCGCCGCCGCCCGCCATCCGGCGCGTTTCGATCCGGGCAAGTGGGCGGATGAGCCGTGGCACCTCCGGATCCGAGCAGACGACAGATGAGGGTCGCGGACGAGCTTCGGGCCTACGAGGCGGCCGGGTCGCTGGCCGAGGAGCTTCCGTACTGGGGCTGGCTCGACGACGGCCGCACCTGCCTGACCCGTTCGGGCGAACTGATCGCGGCGGGACGAATCACTCCAGCCGTGACTGACGGCCGCACGCCGGAGCAGATCGACCGCGTGCTTGGCCTCTGGCAGCGGCTCCTGTCGGGGCTCGGCCCCGATGCGCGCCTTTACTTCTACCTGCTGCGCCGTCCCGCGTCCATCGAGTGCGAAGCGAACGACAACGGCTCCGGCATCGCGGCGGTCTCGGGCCGGAACCGCCGGGCGTTCCTTGGCAAGCGCGTGCAGGCGCTCGACGCCTATGTCGTCTGGTCGCAGAACCCCGGCCTCCGACCGGTTGCCGTGGGTTCCCGCTCGGGACCGGTCTCCCGGATCGCAAGATTGTGGCAGCGCCGCCGGAGCAAGACGGCGCCGACCTACCTTGCCTCGGAGATCGAGGCCGCGGCCGGCCGCTTACGGGCGATGGTGGACGCGGGCCGCGCGCTCGTGGCCGAGCACACGCCCGTCGAACTGCTCGATGCGCGCGGCGGGTCGCGCCTTCTCTCCGAACTGATCAACAGGCCGGGCACGGTGTGGGACGGGGCGACGGGGAGCGGCATGAACTGGCGGTTGGCGCTCTCGGAACTTGAGGCGGAACGTTCCCACCTCCGCCTCGACGGCGAGCCGGTGATCCTGTACTCGCTGCTGTCGCCGCCCGGCCAGGCGCACGCGAACCTGCTCAAGGACCTGTACTGCCTGGACGCGGTGCTGACGGTCTCGCTCGAATGGCGGCCCTGGACGGTCGAGAAGGCGCGGAGGCGGATACGGAGCGCGCAGCGCCACTACTTCTCGCGCCGCTATTCGATGATGGCGCACGCGCGCGAGACCGAGGGCACGGCGTCGGCGATGGTCGATTCGGCGGCCGCGGCCGAGTCGGACCGGCTGGGCGCCGCGCTCGTCGAGCTTGAGGCGGACGGCGTGGCCTACGGCGAGGCGTCGCTGACCGTGGCGCTGCACGGCGATCTGGACGAAATCGAGCGGCTGGACGGCGACGTGCGCCGTCTCTTCGCCGCGCACGACGCGAAGGCGGTCCGGGAGGGCTTCGGCCAACTCCCGGTCTGGTTCTCGCGGCTCCCCGCTCAGCCGCGCAGGCGGCAGGTGCGGAACGTCGTGGTCTCGGCAGGGCTCGCCGCGTGCCTCGCGCCGGTGTTCGGCCCTCCGAGGGGTTCGGTGCGCAGCAACCACCTGCGGCGCGAGTCGCTCGCTGTGCTGGAGACCCCGTGGCGCACCGCGTACCACTACGACCTGTTCGCCGGCGACGTGGGCCACACGCTGATCCTGGGCGCGACGGGATCGGGCAAGAGCTTCGCGCTCAACTTCCTCCTGGTCGAGGCGCTCAAGTACGCCCCCCGGGTTCTGATCCTGGATTTGGGCGGGTCGTACCGCTGGCTGACCCGGTTCCTCGGGGGCTCCTACCTGGAGCTCACGCCGGGTGACGAGGCGTTCGGTCTGCGGCTCCAGCCGTTCGCGCTGCCGCCCACCACGCGCACGTTCCAGTTCCTGACGGGCTGGGTCCAGCGCCTGCTTCGCCTCGGCGGCTACGAGCCGGGCGGGGCGGACACGAGCGAGATCCGGGCAAGGGTCGAGGACCTGTATGCGTTCGACCGGGAGCGCAGGACCCTCGGCGTGCTTGCGGGTTCGCTCCCGTCTGCGATGTGGCCCGCCCTGAGCCGCTGGACCGGCGCCGGAGCGTGGGGCCGCTACTTCGACAACGCCCCGAGCGACGGGGCGGACATCGAGTTTCGAGACTGGCAGGTGATCGACCTGGCGGGCGCGGCCGAGCACGCGGACCTGTGCGAGGCCGCGCTCTCCTACCTGCTGGAGCGCATGCGGCTGGAGATCGAGGATCCGGCCGAAGCCGCGCGGCTCAAGCTGATGGTGGTGGACGAGGCGTGGCGCTACCTGGCGGACCCTTCGGTGCTCGCCTACCTGGCCGAGGCGGCGAAGACGTGGCGGAAGAAGAACGCCGCGCTGGTGCTCGCCACCCAGTCGGCGGTGGACGTGACCGGGACGCCCGGCGCATCGGCGCTGCTGGAGTCGGTGCCGACCAAGCTGTTTCTCGCCAACCCCGAGTTGCCCGGGGAGGTCGGGACGCTCTTCCGGCTGAACGAGTCGGAGGTGGCGCGGATCCGGGAGCTCACGCCCAAGCGCGAACTGTATCTCCGCCGCCCGGACGAGGCGGCGGTGCTGCGTCTCGAAGTCGATCCGGAGAGTTACTGGCTGTACACGTCGTCGCCGCTGGACGCCGAGAGGCGAGCCGAGGCCGTGGCGAAGCACGGCCTGACGCGGGCGCTAGAAGTGCTCGCGAGCCCGGCACATCCCACCCCAACCAACCCAACAAAGGACAACACACCATGAGAAATGCCACCATAGCGATCCTGCTGGGGCTCGTCGTCGTTCTCCTGACGTTGCTTCTGGCGGCGGTCCCCACCGACGCCGCCGCGCAACAGCCCCGGGAAGACGCCGCCTTCCTCCGGGTGCCGGTCGCCGGAGAGGGCGAGGACCTGATCCCCCGGCTACGCGCGCGCGTGCGCCACACGACGTTGATAGTGCTTCCGGCCGGGGAGCGGATCCTCGACTTCGTGGTCGGTGACTCGGAGTACTGGCACCTGACGGGCGCGGCGAACGTCGCGTACCTGAAGCCGCTGGCCGAGGAGGGGGCGACGAATGTCGCGCTCGTCTGCGAATCGGGACGGATCTATTCGTTCCTGGTTTCCGAGCACGGCGACAAGCCGCCCCACCTGGTCGTCCGGGTCGATCCGGGCGCGGAGTACGGGGGCGGCGCCCCTGGCGCTCCCGGGTTCGTCGCCCGGAGCGAGGTCGCGGCCTACCGGCGGATGGCCAACGAGGCTGCCGAGGTGGCACGCAGGGCGCGCGAGGAGGTCGAGGCCGGGATCATCGAGACCCAGCAGCAGGCCGAAGCTGACATCGAGGCGTTCCGCGCCGAGTATCCGGGACGGCTCCGGTTCGAGTACCGGCTGGACCGGGAGGCGTCCGAGCGCCCGTTCCTCATCGAGGCGATGTGGCACGACGGGCGGTTCACCTATCTGCGCTCGAATGCGCAGGAGTCGCCCGCGCTCTACGAACTCAAGGACGGCGAACCGGCGCTGGTCGCGTTCGACCTGGGTAGCGACGGGCTCTACATCGCGCGCCATGTCCTGGCGGACGGGTGGCTCCAGATCGGCGACAAGCGGCTGCGGTGGCGGTTCGAGCCGGGGGAGGAGGGCCGATGAGCCGATGGAAGCAGTTGGTCAAGCAGCCGAAGGGTGCGCTTCCAGGCGGGATCGTCACGAAGGCCGGCATCGCGCTGATCGCCGTGCTCGTCGCCGGGATGCTGTTTTCCTGGTCGCTCACGGGTCCCGCCGAGGATCCGATGGCTCCCGCCGCCGCCGAGCCGCAGGCGGTGGACGGCGGCATGGGCCGCGCGTTCCTGGGCCGGATCCGGGCCGAGACGGACCGAGAGGCCCAGCAGGCGGCGGCCGACAGTGCCCGTGCCGACATGGAACAGCGGCAGGCCGCCGTGTCCGACGATTCGGCCCCGGCCGGCGGGGCGAGCAACCCCGGCAGTGGACCCGTGGGCACGACGCAAGCCGAGTCCGAGCTTCGCGAGGCGTTGCGGCTGGAGGAGATCGAGCGCAGGACCCGCTCGCTCCGCTCGCTTCCGGTCGCGCGCTCGTACCGGGACCCGGGTGGAGTTCGCGGTGGCGCGGGAGCTTCCCCGGCGGCACCCGAGCCGCCCGATGCCGCGCTGGACGCGGCGCTGGCGTCCTTCGAGCGGTCCGTCGCCGCGCTCGAAGGCGAGTTGGCGGCCGGGTTGGCCGGACAGCCCTTCCCGGTTTCCCCGGGAGTTGCACCGCCGGCCGCGCCACGCAGTCCCGGCACGGCGGAGCCCGTCCTTACCGCCTGGGCGCAGGACCCGCCGGGCTGGGAGCGGATCCGCGAGGGCTCGTTTCTCGAAGCGGTGCTGCTCACGCAGCTCTCGGGCGAGTTTCCCGGCCCTGTGCTCGCGATGGTGTCGGTGCCGCTGTATTCGGCCGACCGCCAGCGGGTGCTGATCCCGCGCGGCGCGCGCGTCGTCGGCACCGCGAGCGCGGTCGAAACCCAAGACCAGAGCCGCCTCGCCGTCGCGTTTCACCGGCTGCTGCTTCCCGATGGCGGCTGGATCGACCTGGAGTTCTCCGGACTCAACCAAGCGGGCGAAACCGCGCTCCGGGATCGAGTGAGCCGCCACTACGTCTCGACGTTCGCGGCGGCCGGGGCCATCGGGGCCTTGAGCGGCCTCACGCTGGCCGGAGGCTCGCCCTACGGACTCCGGGCCGGCGTCGGCCAGGGGCTCGGCCAGAGCGCCACCTCGACTCTCGACCGGTTCCTGAACCGGATGCCCGAGATCACGATCCGCGCGGGCCACCGCCTGCGCGTCTGGTTCACCGCGGATGTCCTGGTTCCCAAACCCACGATCCCCCGATGACAAGAAAGGCTTCTCTCATGCATCACCGCACCTTCATCATGGCCCTTCTCCTCCCGCTGCTGCTGCTCGGGGCTCCGAAGCCCGCGAGCGCCCAGTTCGACTTCGGCAGCTGGCTCCAGCGCGCCACGATCATCGCGAACCAGATCACGCAGATCAGGAACCAGGTCCGCGAGTTGCGGTCGATGGCCCGCCAGCTTTCGGAACTGGAGAACCAACTCGACCACCTTGAGCGCTCCGCCCGAGGCGAGATCGAAGCGCTTCTGCGCCCGTTCTCCGACCTCGCGGCCGATCCCGTCGGACTCGTGCGCGACGGTCTCGGCTGGGGCTCCGACTTCACCGGGACAGGCCGGGACATGGTCGGGGCGGTGCGCGACTTCGGAACTGGCGGCTCGTTCACCGGACTCTGGCGCACCGCCCAGGGCGCGGCCGACCGGGTGAGCGAGGCGGACATCCTCGCGCTGTACGGCAACCACGCGCCCGGCGTGGCGACGCGCGCGCTTGAGGACTACCGCCGCGCCCGCGAGGCCACCGACCGGCAGCGGGTGCTCGACTACGCGACGCTCGACGCGGCGGCCGCCCTCGCGGGAACCATCGGGAGCGCGCAGGGCTCGTTCGCCGATCTGACCGCGAACGGCAACTTGTCCAACACGGCCCTCCAGCAGGCAGCTGTCGCGGCCGCGCTGAGCCAGGGCCGGATCAACGCGGCTGCGGCCCAGGTGCTCGCCCACCAGGCGGTCGAGCAGGCGAACCGGACGCGGCTGGCCGAACTCGCGCGCCTCGAACAACTCGCCGAGTGGCGCGAGGGCCGGATGCGCGCCAACGCGTTCGCCCGGACGATGCAGAACGCAGCGCTGCAAAACCGCGCCGCGCTCCGGAACGGGCTCCTGTTCCGTATCCCGTCGTTCTACCGCTAGAGCCCGAAGGACCGTTCCCATGCAACTTCCGCCGCAGTCCATCGACCCGAACGTCCCGACGCAGATCCCGGACGATCAACTCCAGGACTTCAAGAGCTTTCTGGACGTGGTGCTCGACACCGTGATCGGCGGCGCGGCGCCCGACGTGCATACGCTCGGACTCCAGCTTTGGGGCGGCCTCGCCGCCGTGATGGTCGCGTGGACGGGGCTCAAGATCGCGTTCAGCGGCACGTTCCAGCCGTGGGACATCGTCAAGCTCGTGCTCGGGATCGCGATCCCGAGGACGCTGCTCCACTACTACGTCGTCCCGATCCCCGGCGTCGGGCTCACCTTCCCGGCCATGATCGCCGGAGGCGGAATCTGGCTCCAGAACCTGTTCCTCTCCGACGTGGTGTCGGCCGGGTACAGCGAGATGACGGCGCTCGTGCAGGCGTACTCCGCGCACCTGAGCGCCGCGTGGTCCACCGGCAACCTGCTGTCCATCGTGACGGCGGGGGCGACGGTGATCTTCTCGTCGCTCGTCACCCTGTGCATGGGCGCGTCGCTCGTGTTCTGCCTGCTCGTGCTCTTCTGCGTCACCTACGCGCAGGTGATCTGGGCGCAGGTCGCCATCGCGATCGTGATCCTGCTCGGTCCCGTGTTCATCGCGTTCCTGCTCTTCGAGCCGCTCGCGTTCCTGTTCTGGGGATGGTTCCGGACGTTGATGGTCTACACGCTCTACGGCGTCGTGGCCGGTGCCGTGCTCCGGGTCTTCATGGGCTTGGGGCTTGGCTACATCACGACCTACGCCGAGGCGCTGATGGGCACGGGCACCGCCGATCCGGCCGAGCTCTGGCTCTGGGCAGTCGTCCTGCTCCCGCTCGTCGTCTGCGGCCTGATGGCCAGCCTCAAGGTCGGCGAACTCGCCGCCATGCTGGTGTCCGGGTCCGGCAATGCCGGGTCCGGGTTCGTCGCCCTCGTCATGCGCGGAGCCGGGGGCGCGGTCGCGCCCGCGGCGGCCGCCAAGCCACCCGTCTGAAGCCCGAGGAGACCCGTGAAATGAAACGAGACAAGAGCGCAGGCCGCGAGTACGCAGAGATCTGGGGCGAGGCCGTTCAGGCGAACCGGAAGCTGCGGAGGATCGTGATGCTGTTGGCCGCAAGCTGCGTGCTCGGCGTCGTGGTCCTGCTCCGGATCGCGGGCGCGGAGCCGCCCAGGCCCATCGTGATCCGGGTCGACGAAGTCGGCCGCGCCGAGGCGCTCGCCTACGAGGCCGCCACCGCCCAGGCCGACCCGCTCGATCCCACGACGAAGTACTTCCTCAACCGGTTCGTCGCCGACTTCCACTCGCGCCGCCGTGCGACCGTCGAGGAGCACTGGACCCGGAGCCTCCGGTTCCTCTCGACCGAACTCGCGAACGCCGCGTTCCAGAGGGACGGCGGAGAGGTCGCCGCCACGGCGGCCGGGACCGCCGAGACGGAAGCCCAGGTCGAGAACGTCGTGCTCCGCATCCACCCGTCGCCCGAACCGCCGCACGGCGCGACGGCCGACTTCGACCTGGTGCATCTGACCGGAGCACGGGAGGTCCGGCGCGAGCGCTGGACGCTGACGCTCCGGTTCGAGTTCCTCGAAAGCATTCCGCCCGAGCTGGTCGTCCACAACCCGATGGGCATCCTCGTCACCTACCTCCAGGCCGACCGGGCGCTGGTGACGGAGGACGGCCGATGATCGCGCATCTGAAGGGACGCGAGAAGGCGCTGGAGGAGTTCGGGTGGACGGGCCGCCATGCCGGGTGGATCGCCCTGGTGTGTCTCCACAGCGGCGTGTTCACCCGCGCGCAGGCGATGCGGTTCCTTGACGCGCACCCCGAACAGGCGCGTCGCGTCGTGCACGCCCTGATCGCCCGGGGCGTGGCCGCCGAGGAGACCGTGCCCGGCGTCCGGGGCATCGGGCGGGTGTGCCGGATCTTCTCGCGCCGCGTCTACCGCGCGCTCGGGGCCGAGCACGTCCGGCACCGGCGCGACGCGTCGAACGAGGTGTTGATGCGCCGACTGCTCTCGCTCGACTACGTGATCGAGCACGCGGACCTGCCCTGGCTCCCGACCGAGACCGAGAAGGTCGCCGCGTTCGAGGTGCTCGGCATCGAGCGCCGTCTGCTGCCCGTGAGAGTCTACCGGGGAGCCGCCGGGAACACCCGCCGCCACTTCCCCGTCAAGCTGCCCGTCGCGCTGGACTCGGCCCACGCGACGTTCGTCTACGTGGACCCGGGCCACGACACCTCGACCGCGCTCCGCTCCTGGGGGACGGCGCACCGGGGGCTCTGGAGGGCGCTCACCCGGCTGGGCCGGTCCGTCGAGGTCGTGGCCGTCGGGCGCACGTCGCGGGAGATCCGCCGGGCCGAGCGGGTCATGCGCGGCTGGGCCGAGGACGGCGTTACCACCGACGCTGACCCGGAGATCCACGACGAGATCGCGCGGATCGAGCGCGCAATCCTTCAGGGCGCGATCCAGGTGCTCGAAGAGTTCGGAGGGCTTCAGGCCGCCATGAAGCGCAGCGTCGCGTTGACCAAGCGGATCCGGCGGCACGGCGGACGCGGGTCGATCCAGCGCGGCACCGCATGGCGGACGGTGCGCCTCGCCGGGGCTCGCTACCGATGACCAGCGGGCGACTTACGGCCGCACCGGCGCGCGAAAACGACATGGGGGTGCGGTTCACGTTTTCAGCCTCCGGCGATTCACACGCGGGGTTCCGTCCATCCGCTTGCGCGGCCGGGTCTTGCGGCCTCGCGGCCCGTCCGCGCGTTGCCGGACGGGCCGAAGAGGCCGTGGCGGGAGCGACCCGGCAGTCCGAGGGCCTGCCACGGGTTCGGGGCCGGGTGTGTTTTCACAACACCCGTCCCCGCCCCCTCCGGGTCGCTCCCGCACCAACGATCCCTCCGGGAAGGGAGTCCGGCCGATGAGGCACTCGACGCTCGCCGTCATCGGAGCCGCTCTCGGGGCGGCCGGCGCGCAGGCGCTCAAGGCGCCGTTCCCCGGCACGGGCGGCAACCCCGTGCTCGACCTGATCGCCTGGCACGATCCGGGCCTGCACTCCGTGATCCGCGCTTGGTACTACGCGTGGCCCGCCGTCGCCGTCGTGCTCGCGGGGAGCCTCTGCCTCTCGGTCTGGCGGGTCTGGCTCCAGCCGCTCTTCCGCTTCCGGCGCCGGGGCAGGCTCCCGGCATGGCCCGCCTCGCCCAGGGACGACGCGCCATCGCTCGTGATCGGCGAGACGCACCATCCGACCGAGCCGCGCGAAGGCGAGCGGCCCTCCTGGCTCGTCATCCCCGAAAAGGGACTCTACACCGGCGTGCTCGTCGTCGGAGCGGTCGGCACCGGCAAGACCACGGCCTGCATGTACCCGTTCGCGAAGCAGCTGCTTTCCTGGCGGGCGGACGACGCCAAGCGTCGCGCGGGCGCGCTCGTGCTCGAAGTCAAGGGGGACTTCTGCCATCAGGTCCGCGGCATCCTCGAAGACGCCGGCCGGGGCGATGACTACCTCGAAATCGGCCTCGGAGGCTCGCTCCAGTGGAACCCGCTCGACGATCCGCTGCTGGACTCGTACTCCCTCGCCTACTCCGTGGCCTCCCTCGTCAACCAGCTCTTCGGCAAGAGCCGGGATCCGTTCTGGCAACAGGCGTACACGAACCTCGTCCGGTGGATCATCGAGGTGCACCGGCTCCTGCCCGGGGGCTGGGTCACGCTCCGGGACATCTACCGCTGCACGGTGGACGCGGACCTGTTCAGGGACAGGATCCGCGAAGCCCAGAAGCTGGCGAACGGCATGCGCCCCGTGCGCGCCGTCGTCGCCAACGCGGATCTCAACGCGCATATCGAGCAGCTCGAAGACTGGGCCTGGGCACCCGTGCCCGGCACGGACAAGTCGGCGTGCCGTCTCGATCCGAAGCTCGAAGCCCGGCTCAAGCGGCTCAAGGTCTCCTACAAGACGGAGGCGGCCGAGGACGGCGGCGCGGGGAGCGAGTACGTCAAACAGGTCGAGGCCGTCGCGCGGTGGTATCTCAAGGACTGGACGAAGCTCGACGCCAAGATCCGCACCACGATCGTCGAGGGGATCAGCGTGTTCCTGTCGCTCTTCGACCAGCCGGACGTGGCCGGGGTGTTCTGTCCGCCCCCGCCCGATGCCGCGTCCGGCAGGAACGTCGAAGCCGATGGTGACGCCCCGAAGGTCCACCCGATGCCGGGGCTCCGCCGGAGGCTGCCGCCGCTCGCCGACCTGATCGAGGGCGGCAAGGTGCTGGCGCTCAACATGCCGGCCGGAGCCAACCCGGCGCTCGCGCGCGCCATCGGCGTGCTGCTCAAGAACGCGTGGATGCAGGCGCTGCTCCGGCGTCCCGCCGAAGCGGCCCGGCGTCCCGGCCGCCACATGCGGCCCGCCGTGTTCATCTGTGACGAATACCAGGCCTTCGCCACCGTGGGCCAGGACGACCCCTCCGGCGACGAGAAGGCGTTCGCGCTCACGCGCCAGTGCCGCTGCATCCCGATCGTGGCCACGCAGTCGATCTCCTCGCTACGCTCCGTGCTGCCCTCGGGCGAGGCGTGGCGCACGCTCGTCCAGACGCTCCGCACCCGGATCTTCCTATCGCTCTCCGACGAGTCGTCGGCCCGGATCGCGTCCGAGATGTGCGGTAGCGTCATGAAGACGCAGCCGTCGTACACGTTCACCGAGACCACGGGCAGGCCCGAGTTCTCGCTGCTGTCCGGCCGGGCCGGAGGCGGGCGCGGCACGATGGGCGCGAGCAAGTCGTTTCGGCAGGCGCTTCAGCCCGTGTTCACGCCCCGGCAGTTCGCGCTACTCGCCAACTACCAGGCCGTCTGCCTGCCCTACGACGGCGTCAAGTCGCTCCCGGCCACCCGCGTCTACCTGAAGCCCCACTACCTGCCGAGAGAGACGGGCTACTGGCGGCAACGCGAGGAGGGACGGATATGAAGCGCGCGAGCGGCATCGGCCACCTGAAGCCGTTCCTCCCGGGTCTGGAGATGCTGCTGGAGGACGCGGACATCTCCGAGATCATGATCAACGGTCCCGGCAACGTCTGGGTCGAACGGGCCGGGAGGCTGGAGCCGCACGAGGCCCCTGCGCTGACCGCAAGATGGCTCCACCGCGCCGCGATCCACATCGCCCGCCCGCTCGGACTCGATCCCGCCGCCCGGCCCATCCTGGACGCGAGGCTCGAAGACGGCTCGCGGGTCGCCATCTGCACGCCGCCCGCTTCTCCCGAGGTCGCGATCACCATCCGCCGGTTCGGGGGGCGCGCATACTCGGCCGAGGACCTGGTGCGCCTGGGCTCGCTGCCCGAAGACATTCTCGAAGCCGCCCGGACCTGCCTCAAGTCCCGCCAGAACATCCTGGTCTCCGGCGGCACGGGCTCGGGCAAGACCACGCTGCTGAACGCGCTGATCGAACTGCTGCCCGAAGACGGGCGGATCGTCGCCATCGAGGACACGCTCGAACTGAGGATCGACCGGGCTAACTGCCTCAGGTTCGAGGCCGGGTCCACCCTTTCGGAAACACCCGTCGAGATCCGTGACCTGGTGCGCCACGCGCTCCGCCACCGGCCCGACCACATCGTCGTCGGCGAAGTCCGGGGCGGCGAGGCCGCCGACCTGCTCCAGGCCCTCAACACCGGCCACGGCGGCTCGCTCACGACCATCCACGCCAACAACGCGCGTTCCGCGCTCTCGCGGCTCGCGAGCTGCGCCATGCAGGCCGGCGACGCGCTTCCCTGGGAGGTCACCTGCCGGGGCGTCGTGGACGGCATCTCGCTCGTCCTGCACGTGGCCCGCCGCCGCGGGCGGCGGTTCGTCGAGGACACGCTCGAAGTATGCGGCTACGACGCGGCCACCGGCCACTGGATCACCGCGCCGCCTGGAGCGGAGCCCGCGATGCAGCCGGATAGAGGAACGCACACCCACCCAACGGAGGTGAACGCATGATAAGCCACGAAGAGTTCATCCGCGTGGAGACGTTCGAGGACTTCGACCGCGAACTCGCGCGGGACGGAGGCGAGACACTCGAAGTCGAGGCCTACCTCGCCGAGGAGTACGGCCTCTTCCCCGAGGAGGTCGGAACCGAGTACGAGATCCGGGACGCCGTCCGGGATCCGCGCGGGGCCGGGGAGGAGGACGGGCGATGAAGAATGACGAATATCACCGCAAGTTCGCAGACGCGATCATCGAGCAGATCAGGAAGGGCACCGCGCCGTGGCAGAAGCCGTGGGCGCCGGGCGAGCGCGTGATGCCCATGAACGTGGACACCGACCGCTCCTACCGGGGCGGCAACAGCCTGCACCTGGCCGCCGTGCAGCAGGAGATGGGCTACGGCGACGTGCGCTGGGGCACCTACCGCCAGATCCAGACCCGGGGTGGACAGGTCCGTAAGGGCGAGCGCGGAACGCGCATCCTGTCGTTCCAGGACCGGAAGCGGCTGCCCGTGACCGACGACCGGGGCAAGCCGGTCCGCGACGACGAGGGCAAGAGGGTCTACCACTACGAACGGCTCAACGTGCCGTTCGTCCGCCAGTACACCGTCTTCAACGCCGAGCAGGCCGACGGGCTGCCCGAGCGCGCCAACCCGACGCCCGAGCCGCTCTGGAAGGTGCACCAGGAGGCCGAGCGGGTCATGGAGGACGGCGGCGTGCCCATCCGCCACGTCGCGGGCGACCGCGCCTACTACCACATGAAGCGCGACGAGATCGTGCTGCCCGAGCGCGGCCAGTTCCCGTCCGCCAACCACTACTACCAGACCGCGCTCCACGAGCTGGGCCACAGCACCGGGCACGAGAGCAGGATGAAGCGCGAGACCCTCATCAAGGGGATCGACAACGGGTTCGGCTCGCCCGAGTACGCCCGCGAGGAGCTCCGGGCCGAGATCAGCGCCATGATGACCGGCGAGCGCGTCGGCGTCGGCCACGACCCGGCGCGGGGCGCGGCCTATGTCGAGGGCTGGATCCAGGCGCTTGAGGAGGACCCGCGCGAGATCCGGCGCGCCGCCGCCGACGCGCAGAGGATCTCCGACTTCGTGCTCACCCGCCACCGCGAGCGCGTGGCCACGCGGGAGGCCGCGCCCATCGCCGCATCCCGCGCACCCGCGCATCAAGGACCCCAGCGCATCCGGGTCCCCATGCCGCAGCTCCCCGTGCCCGAACGAAGCTTCGGGCCGAGCCGCTGAGGACCGATGAGAGGCAGGGAGATGTTCGACCGCACGGTCGAGGAGGACCCGCGCCCCGCCGCGCCACCCAGCCGCAATCGTTACAAGATGCGGGACGGCCACCGCCGAGAATACGCCGCGAGCCGGGAGCGCGGGTCCGCCATCTCCTTCGACGAACGCTGCGCCGGCGCGCTGACCGACATCGGCGTCTACGGCGCGGTATCCTACCGCGACCTGGCCGAGGCCCGCTTCGGCGGCCACCCCTACACCACGCGCCGGGCCGTGAACGCATGGATCGACAAGGGGCTCGTCACCGAGACCATCGCGACCGGACCCAACGGCAACCCGTTCAAGGTGCTGTCCCTCACGCGAAAGGGCGTGGCCGACGCCCGCAGGGTCGCCGCGGAGCGGGGGTTGGATCCGGGCCAGAAGATCGGGTTCGCGCCCGCCCGCACCGCCCAGGCCGCCCACGACACCGCCGTCTACCGCGCCTGCGAAAAGGAACGGAAGCGCCTGCTCGAACGCGGCGCGACCGTGCGCCGCATCAGGCTCGACACGGAACTCAAGAGCAAGGTCGCGCGCAGGAGCGAGGCCGCGCGGAGGAGGGACGGCGACCGGGCCGCCGACGCCGAGCGCCGCCGGACGGCGCGAGAACTCGGACTTCCCATCGACGACGAGGGCCAGGTGCTCTACCCGGACGCCCAGATCGAGTACGCCGACGACGAGGGACGATCCGGGCGCGTCAACGTCGAGGCCGTCTCCGGCAACTACCGCGAACCCGCAGTCAGGGCCAAGGCCGCCGCCGGGTTCAGAATGCACGCCAGCGGACCCGCCGCGGCGGACCTGCTCAAGAGGCTCGGCCTGGGCGGCGACGACGGCGGCGGGTGGCTTGGGAATCCCGAGCGCGATCCGGCCACCGTCGAACTCTGACCGCAAGGAGAACCCAACTCATGCAGCCCTGGAAGATCAGCGCCGGACTCACCGCCGCAATCGCGGGATCCACGTTCCTCATCGCCGGATCCCGTCTCGACTACCTCGCTCCGTTCTGGAGCGCCATCCTCGCCGATTACGGGCTTCGCCTCGCGCTGCACCTGTCGCTCGCGCTCGCAACCGTCGCGGCCAGCATCTACGGCGTCGCACGGGCCACCGGGCTCGCCGACCTCGGACGACGGGTCGATCTCGCCGAGCGATCCGTGCGGCGCGGCGAGGGAGACCCGAACCTGACCGACTCGCTCCGCAAGGACGACGAGGGGGACTGGGAGTGAAACGCCCATGAGTGACCGAAAGTCCGTCAAGAACCTGCCCGCCGACTGGCGCAAGCAGGCCAAGGCGCTCCGCCGATACGGGGGCGAGACGCCCGCCGTCGCGCTCGACCGCTGCGCAGACGACCTCGAAGCCACGCTCGTCGAAAGGGACGAGACCACGTTCTCGCTCGTCGAGGCCGCACGCGAGAGCGGATACTCCGCCGACCACCTCGGCCGCTTGGTGCGCGACGGCAAGATCCCCAACGCCGGACGGCCCGGCGCGCCCAGGATCGCCCGCAGGGATCTGCCCCGAAAGGCCCACGCGCCGACCGAGCCGCCACTGGCGGAGAAACCCCGGCGCGGCGATGTTTCTAACGTGCAGATCGTGCAGTCCATCATCGACTGCATTGACAGCTTCCAGTACGATCCACAGCCGTCCTCCGGTAGTCCAGTAATGTCCAGTAATACAGGATGTTATAGGCGTTTACGGCAATCTCCACATCTCTTGCGGTTTATCAACATCCCCTGTATTCTTCTCCGTGTAGTGTTGCAATAAGTGATACGCATTCAGAAAGGACCCCATGACGAAACGACCCAGAACGCTCACCGCCGCCTTCGTCCGCACGATCAACCGTCCGGGCGTCTACGGCGACGGCCGAGGCGGGCGGGGACTGAGCCTCAGGGTCCACCGCACCAAGGCCGGCCGCATCAGCAAGACGTGGCGCCAGCGGCTTCGGATCGAGGGACGGCTCACCTCGGTCGGGCTCGGGCCGTATCCCGAGATCACGCTCGCCGAGGCGCGCCGCAAGGCGCTGGACAACAGCCGGGCGGTCCGCCACGGCGGCGATCCGCGCGGGCACGGCGTCCCCACGTTTGCCGAGGCGGTCGAACGCACCATCGAGCTGCACCGCGACAGCTGGAAGGTAGGGGGCACGGTGGCCAAGGAGTGGGCCGCGACGTTCCGCGTCCATGCCGTGCCCCTGCTTGACAAGCCTGTGGACCGGATCACGAGCGCGGACGTGCTGGCGTGCCTCGCGCCGATCTGGGCATCGAAGCCCGCCGCCGCCCGGAGAGCCAAGCGCCGGTTCTCCGCGGTCTTCCGCTGGTGCGTTGGGAAGAATCTCCGCCCGGACGACCCGGTGGACCGGGCGGTCGCGGCGCTGCCGAGGGTGAACGGCTACGCGCCCACCCATTACCGCGCCCTGCCGCATCGGGAGGTCGCGGCCGCCATCCGGGCGATACGTGGGGTGAGGTACATCCACCCGTCGGCGATGCCGTGCGTCGAGATGATCGCGTTGACGGCGGTGCGGGCCGGAGAGGCACGCGGGGCGCGGTGGGACGAGATCGACCTGGAAGCGGGCGTGTGGACGATCCCGGCGTCGAGGATGAAGGCGGGTCGCGAGTTCTCCGTTCCGTTGAGCACGGGCGCGCTCGGCGTTCTGGAGCGGGCGCGGGCGCTTGCTCCGGACTCGTCGCTCGTGTTCCCGTCGCGAACCGGCGCGGTGTTGCCGAGGAACGCGCCGGGGCGTGTGCTCCGGCGGGCGGGGATCACCTCCACGGTTCACGGGTTCCGGTCGAGCGCCCGGTCGTGGATGGCCGAGACCGGTGTCGCGGCGGAGGTCGCGGAGGCCTGCCTCGCCCACGTCCCGAGAAGCCGGGTCGTTCAGGCGTACCAGCGCTCCGACCTGCTGGCGCGCCGCGCCGTGGTCATGCAGGCGTGGAGCGAGTACGTCACGCACCGAATGGGGGCCGCCGGGCGCTGATTTGACCCCGAGACCGGGCTCGGAGGCCGTTTCGGAGGCATTTCGGGTAATCTACGGGCCGCAGGATCGCCTCAGATCGACGATCTCGGGTCTCCGAGGGGTGTGGTTAGGGCGAAACCGGGCCGCTCGGCAGAAGGTGCCGCCGTCGCCGACGAGTAACGGGTCGGCCTGTTCGCCCTCGCCGTCCGTGAGGCGGGCGGCCAAGAGGTCGAGGAGCTTGGCTGCGACGGTCCGGCCGAAGCTGTTCCGGGCGGTGCCCGATGGGACGTTTGCGCGGGTGCCCCGCGTGGCTGGCTTGGCCACGCTAAGGTGGACAAGCCAGCATACCCCGTGTATAACACGGGAGCTCTGGCGAGGGGTGCTCCGCCCCCTTCGATCCCCGGAAAAACTCCGCTCCGCTAGCGTTCGCGGTTAGGGTTCCGCCCGCTTCCGCTGGGTCCGAACGTCCCCCGGGCGGCCAGTCTGCCGGATGCTCTCCCGCTGGCCCCACCGATCACCGCACGTCGAGGCCGTCGGCTTCGGGTGAGTCCGCGCGGAGTGACCGGCGGTCGGCGTGGTCGGCGTTGCCACCTCTTCGGCGCCGGTCCCCCCGGCCTCCGGGACGGACTATGTCCGTCCCTCCCGCCGGGGTCGAGTTCCCCTCCCAACCCCAAGCGGGAGGACCACACCCACCGGCTTGAGCACCTGACCGTCCTACGAGTCAGGGGCTCAGGGTCCGCCATGGCTCGCTCGAATCGCACGAAACCCGTCTGGAGACTTCCGGTGCGGTCGCATGGATTCCAGCACATAATCGGGTATCCGAAGTGATACGGGACTCAGTGCGATGCACTCTAACTTGTTGTATTACAGCCGGTTGCGATCTTTTCAGGGCAGTCCATCATCCAGAGAGGAATCGAATGATGGCACGCACGAAACGTGACCGGCGCGCATACAGCGCCGGCGAGTGGGGCCGGAACCGGGTGAGGGTGTTTCCCGATCCCAAGACCGGCCTCTTCCAGGTGGAGTGGCGGGAGAACGGGCGCAGGCTCACCCGGTCCCTCAAACACCGGGACTGGAAGCGCGCGAAGAGGCAGGCGGATCAGTTCGCCGCAGGCTTCATCGACGCGCCCAACGGCAACACCGAAGCCGAGCCCGAGCCGCTCACCCTGGAACGGCTTTTTGAAATCTACGGAGAAGAGGTGATGCCCACCAAGGGCAGGCGGTCGCGGCTCCAGAACAGGGCCGCGATGAAGATGTTCCTCGGGTGTTTCGGGAGGGACCGCAGGCCCGAGACTCTTTCCCAGCGCGACTGGGACCGCTTCATCCTGGCGCGCAGGGCGGGCAGGGTCGGCCCGAGCGGAAAGCCCGCGGCCGACCGGACCATCGAACACGACCTGACGTTCCTGATGACGGTCCTCAACTGGGCCGCAAGGTCGAGGGACGAGCACGGCCGCCTGCTGCTGGACAGGAACCCGCTCAAGGGCCTCAAGAAGCCCAGGGCGAAGAACCCCACACGCGTAGTGCTCACGGAGCCGGAATACCGGGCGATGCTCGAAGCGTCCCGGCAGGTCGGCTGGAAGTGCCATGTCGCGCTCGTGCTCGCCCACGAGACCGGCCACAGGATCGGTGCCATTCGGCAGCTTCGGTGGCCTGACATCGACTTCGAGCGCGGGACCATCCGGTGGAGGGCCAAGCACGAGAAGACCGGATACGAGCACACCACGCCCGTGACCGACGAGGCGCTGGCCGCCTTGGAGGAGGCGCGAACGATGAACTCCGGAGACGGGGACGTCCCGGTGCTGCCCTCCTCACACGATCCCCGCCTGTGCGCGACCCGCTGGATGAGCCGCACTTGGTGGGACAAGGCCGAGAGGCTCGCCGGGCTGGAGAAGAAGCGGGGAAGCGGGTGGCACTCGCTCAGGCGCAAGTTCGCGTCCGATCTCATGGACCAGCCTCTGAAGCTGCTCTGCGAACTCGGCGGCTGGAAGTCGGCAAAGACGGTCCTCCAGTGCTATCAGAAAGCGGACGAGGACCAACTGCGGCAGGCGCTCGCAAACCGCAGGAGACTCCGCGCCTGATCCGTCCAGCGGGAGTCAATCGACGGGAGTCAGGACCGCAAATCCCATAAGTCCAACGCTCACAGCAAGATGTAGTTTTGTGAGCACCTGTCGGGGCACCGGATCGGCGCGGTTCGCAACCTGCTGTGGTCCGATGTGGACTTCGACGGAGAGACCATCCGCTGGCGGGCGCAGCACGAGAAGACGGGCTACGAGCACACGACGCCCTTGACCGAAGAGGCGTTGGCCGCCTTGGAGGAGGCGCGAGCGATGAGCGACGGGATCGGGGACGGGCCGGTGTTGCCCGCGACCCGGAATCCCTCGGAGTGCGTGGGCTTCCCGCAGACGCGCTTCTGGTGGAAGCGGGCCGAACGGCTCGCGGGACTGGAGCCGAAGCGCGGAAGGGGCTGGCACTCGCTGAGGCGGAAGTTCGCCAGCGACCTGATGGACCTGCCCCTCAAGGTGCTCTGCGAGCTCGGAGGCTGGAAGGCGGCCAAGACGGTGCTGCGCTGTTATCAGCAGCCCGACGAGGCTCAACTCAGGCAGGCTATCCAGAGCCGCCGGAGGCCGCGGGGCTGAAATCCGGTCGGCGGGAACCGAACGGCGGGAAATCGACGCCATAATCCCGTAACTTCAATGGTCACAACAGATCCGCGCGGGATGGCAAATGCTGGCCCAGCGTCAGCTCAGGCAGTACCGGCGCAAGGGCCCGGGCAAGGTGACGCGGCGGCTGATTGAAGCGGTGGCGGCGGACGGGGTTCAGGGACGCACCTTTCTCGACGTCGGTGGAGGCGTCGGCGCCATACAGCACGAGCTCATGGACCGCGGGGCGGACGGCGGCACCAGCGCGGACGCTTCGCCCGCCTACCTGGCGGCGGCGCGTACCGAGGCGGAGGCGCGGGGCTATGCGGACAGGGTGCAGTACCTCGACGGCGACTTCGTGGAACGGGCCGCGGAGATCGAGCCCGCCGACGTGGTCACCCTGGACCGCGTGGTCTGCTGCTACCCCGACATGCCCGCGATGCTCGGCGCGGCGGCCCCGCTCGCGCGGCGTGCCCTCGGCCTGGTCTTCCCGCGCGGAACCTGGTTCATACGCGCCGGGGTCGCGCTCGTGAACCTGATCCAGCGGCTGCGGAGGCACCCCTTCCGGGTCTTCGTGCACGATCCTGACGAGGTCGCGGCGGTACTGGAACGGCACGGGCTGTCGCGGCGATACCTGCGCGACGGGTTCCTGTGGCGTGTGGTGGTATTCGCGCGCTGACCAGGCGTTGACCGCTCCACCGTTGACGCCCGTCGCGGCCGCGACCCACATTTGGGCATGCATCGTTCGGTAGCTCTTGTCGCGTTCCTGGCCCTGTCGTGGTCCCAGGTGGTCGCGCTTCGTTGTGACATGGCGACCGGTGCGGCCGACCGCACCGCGGCCAACGCGTCACCACATCACGCCGCGGCGATGCCACACGCTGCCCCGGCGGCGGCCGATCAACACACGCCGGACCCGGCGCCTCCGGCCCGGCACGGCCAGGGCCACGGCGGCGATCAGGGCTGCCAGATGATCATGTCGTGCGGCTATTCCCTTGTCCGGCACGCGCAGTCGGCTGTGATGACTCGCTTCCCCGGAACCGCCGTCCGGGTGGCGTTTCTCGCCGATCCGATCCCCGTCGCCGCCGAACTGGCGGTGGAAACACCCCCTCCTCGCCTCACCGCCTGAGCCGGTCGCGCCCGCTCCCGGGCGCGGAGATACTCGCCCTTCCCGGGGCTCCCGAGACTCATCCATGGCGAGGCACCCATGTCGATCATGCGTATCATGGCGGCCGCGCTGGCGGTCGCCGTAGCCGAAAGCACCATCGTCGCGGGCGTCGCGGCCCAGTCGCCGTCCTACTCGACCAATGGCGACACCAGGCTGGCGGCGCTCATCAGCGAGGCCCTGGAGGCCAATCCCCGCGTGCGCCAGGCACTCCTGGAGCATCAGGCCGCGCAGTCGCGCATCCCGCAGGCCGGGACGCTGCCCAATCCCACCCTGTCGCTCACTCAGCACGTCCGCGGCCCGGAGACCCGGGTCGGCCCGCAGATGTCCAGCGTCTCGCTGAGCCAGGCGTTCCCGTGGTTCGGCACGCTGGCGGACCGCAGGCGGATCGCCGCGGCCGAGTCGGCGATTCGGGCCGAGTCGTACGCGGAGCAGCGGGCGGAGACGATCCGCCAGGTCAAGCTGGCCTACTACGACCTCGCATACCTGGACGAGGCGCTCCGCATCACGGGCGAGGAAGAACAGCTCCTCCTCCACTACGAAACGCTGGCGCAGGCCCGCTATTCGCAGGGCTTCGGCCAGCAGCAGGAGGTGGTCAGGCTGCAGGCGGAGGTCACGCAGGTATTGAACCGCCGTCAGCAGCTGCTGCGGCAGCGAGCCGACCTCGAAGCGATACTTAACATTCTGGTTAACCGTCCCGTGGACGTGACCGTCGCGACTGTCGGGATCCATACGCGGCCGGCGGCGCCAATCGACGACGAGCGGATGCACGCAACCGGACTCGGCGAGCGGGCGGAAGTGCGCGCGGCCCGCCGGCGAATCGAGGGCGGCGAGCACGCTTTGAGACTGGCCCGGCGCCGGTATCGGCCCGACCTGACCGTCGGTGTCGCCTGGGGCAACGTTCTCGCCCGCCGCGACGACCCGGGCGTGGCGGCGCCGCCCCTCGACAACGGTCAGGACCAGTTCAGCCTCACGTTCGGAGCCAGCATCCCCGTGTTTCGGCCCAGCTACGACGCCGGTGTCCAGGAAGCCAGCGCCCGCCTGGCCGCTGCGAACGAGGCCTACCAGGATGCCGTCAACGGGGTGGCGCTGGCTGTCCGCTCGACGGCATTCGGCCTCAGGACGATCGAGGGGCAACTGGCCCTCTTCGAACGGGCGCTGCTGCCCCAGGCCGAGCAGGCGCTGAGCACGACCGAGGAGGCGTACTCGGCCGGGGTCACGGGGGTGCTGGAACTGCTCGACAGCGAAGACGTGCTGCTGGATGTCCGCCTGGGTCTGGCGCGCCTGCGGGCCGACTACATGAAGGCGCTGGCGGACATGGAACGGGCCATCGGCTCGGCTTTTCCGGAGGAAGACTCATGAAGGGCACCAGGAGATTTCAAGGCGTTGCGCTGGTGGCGCTGGGGGTGGTTGTCGGCGTGGCCGGGACCGCGTGGCTGATGCGCGGCGAGCACCGGATGCCGACGGACGACGCTGAATCCGGGGCGCAGACCGATGACAGCCGCCGGATCCTCTACTGGCGAGCGCCGATGGACCCGACCTACACCTCCGACCGCCCCGGCAAGTCCCCGATGGGAATGGACCTGGTTCCGGTCTACGAGGACGAGGCCGCCGCCGACGTCGGTGCGGGCGGGACACAGGCGGGTGTCCGCGTCAGCCGGAGCTTCCTGCAGAACTTTGCCGTGCGCACGGTGGAGGTGCGCCGCGGGACGCTGCCCGTCGCCATCCGCACGGTGGGCATCCTCGCCCACAACGAAGAGCGCGTGGTCGCGGTGCAGACCAAGTACGAGGGCTGGATCGAGCGCGCCAGCGTCAACAACGTGGGCGAGACGGTGAACCGGGGCGACGTGCTCTTCGAGATCTACAGCCCCCAGCTGCTCACCACGCAGCGCGAGTTCCTGGGCGCGATGGACTATGTGACGCGCCTGCAGGAGGGCGGTGCCTACGCGGAGGCCGTCGACCGGGCGCGGTCGCTCGTCGAGGCGTCGCGCGAGCGGCTCCTCTACTGGGACATGACCGAAGAGCAGATCGACGCGCTTGCCGCGTCGCGGACGGTGACGCGCACGGTCCGGGTATTCGCGCCCGCGTCGGGCTTCATCGTCGAAAAGATGGGCGACTCGATGGAGGGGCTGAGAATCGGCCCGGGCATGACGATCCTCAAGATCGCCGACCACTCCACCCTCTGGGCCGAGACCGACTTCTACGAGGACGATCTGCGCCACGTGCGCGAGGGGCAGGCGGTGGCGATCGAGGCCGACGCGTTCCCCGGACTGCAGTGGAGCGGCCGGATCCTGTTCTTCCGGCCCGCGGTGAACCCGCAGACCCGCACCCTGACCGCGTTCGTCGAGGTGGCCAACCCCGATCTGCGGCTCCGCCCGATGATGTACGTCAACGTGATGGTGCGAACGGGCGGCGCGGCCGATGCCGTGATGGTGCCCAGCGAGGCGATCCTGCACAGCGGCACCCGCGCGGTCGTGATCGTGGCCAGGGAGGACGGAGTCTTCGAGCCGCGCGAGGTCGTGCCGGGCACCGAGAGCGAGGACCTGCAGGAGGTGGTGTCGGGCCTTGCCGAAGGTGAGAACGTGGTGGTCTCGTCGCAGTTCCTGATCGATTCCGACGCGAATCTCCGGGCCGCCATTTCGCAGATGCTGGGCGGAACGGAAGAGGCGGTATCCGACTCGGCCGCACACATGTCGCACCAGCGCTGACGGAGGCGGTCATGTTCGCACGAATCATCGACCTTTCAATCCAGAACCGGCTCCTTGTCGTGCTGGCCACCCTGGCCGTCGTGGTCGCGGGCACGTTTTCGCTCATGCGTACGCCCATCGACGCGATCCCGGACCTCTCCGACGTCCAGGTCATCATCCAGACGGAGTATCCCGGACAGGCGCCGCGGATCGTCGAGGACCAGGTCACGTATCCGCTGACGACGCAGATGCTGGCCGCGCCGTTCGCGCAGGTGGTGCGCGGGTATTCGTTCTTCGGCGTGTCGTTCGTGTACGTGATCTTCGAGGACGGGACCGACCTCTACTGGGCCCGAAGCAGGGTGCTGGAATACCTGAGTTCGGTCGCCGACCAGCTGCCGCCGGGGGTCACGCCCAAGCTCGGGCCGGACGCCACCGGGGTGGGATGGGCGTTCGTATACGCGCTTCGGTCGGATCGGCACGACCTTGGCGAGCTGCGCTCGATGCAGGACTGGTTTCTGAAGTACGAGCTGACGGCGGTCCCGGGCGTCTCGGAAGTCGCCAGCGTCGGCGGTTTCGTGCAGCAGTACCAGGTCACGGTCGATCCGAACCGGCTGCGGGCGTTCGGCCTCCCCATTTCGGCGATTCGCGCGGCGATCCGGGAGAGCAACAACGACGTGGGAGGCGGCCTGATCGAGATCGCCGAGAAGGAGTTCATGATCCGGGGGCTCGGCTACATCCGGTCGCTGGACGACATCCGCCGGATCGGGCTCGGCGTGGGGCCTGACGGAACGCCGATTCTGCTGGAGGACGTGGCGCGTGTGGGCGTCGGGCCGGAGAGCCGCCGCGGGCTGGCCGAATGGAACGGCGAGGGCGAAACGGTGGGCGGCATCGTGGTCGTGCGTCCCGGAGCCGACACCCGGCGCGTGATCCGGGACGTGAAGGCGAGGCTGGAGGAAATCGGCCCGGGGTTGCCGGAGGGTGTGGAGCTGGAGGTTGCCTATGACCGCACGGCGCTGATCGACCGCGCCGTCGGCAGCATCCGGATCAGTCTGGGGCAGCAGCTGCTGATTGTGGGCCTGGTGTGCCTGCTGTTCCTGGCCCACCTGCGGAGCGGCCTGGTGGCCGTGATCGCGCTTCCGGTGGGGATTCTGCTCGCGATGATCGTGGTGCGGCTGCAGGGGCTGACGCTGAACATCATGTCGCTGGGCGGGATCGCGGTCGCGATCGGGACGATGGTCGACGCCGGGATCGTGATGGTCGAGAACGCACACAAGCACCTCGCTCGCGACGGGGGGCGGCGGCCGCACTGGGAGATCGTCGCGGGTGCCGCTCGGGAGGTGGGGCCGTCGCTCTTCTTCGCGCTGCTGGTGATCACGGTGTCGTTCATGCCCGTGTTTGCGCTGGAGGCCCAGGAGGGACGGCTGTTCAAGCCGCTCGCGTTCACGAAGACGTACGCGATGGCGGCGGCAGCGCTGCTTTCGGTGACGCTGGTGCCGGTGCTCGTGGGGTACTGGGTGCGCGGGAAGATCCGGCCGTCCTCCGAGACGCCGGTGGGACGGGTGTTGGCCGGGGCGTATTGGCCGGTGCTGGGATTCGTGCTGCGGTTCCGGACGTGGGTGATCGGGATCGCGGTTGCCGGCCTGGTGGCGACGGCGGTTCCGTTCATGCGGCTCGGGTCGGAGTTCATGCCCTCGCTCTGGGAGGGCGACCTGCTCTACATGCCCACCACCCTGCCGGGTGTGTCGATCACCGAGGCGCGGGAGATCCTGCAGCAGACGGACCGTATCATCTCCACGTTCCCGGAGGTGCAGCACGTGTTCGGGAAGGCGGGACGGGCGGACTCGGCGACCGATCCGGCACCGCTGTCGATGCTCGAGACCACGATTGCGCTGAAGCCGCGCGCTCAGTGGCGGGCCGGCATGACGCCCGAGAGGCTGGTGGAGGAACTGGACGCCGCGCTTCGCATTCCCGGGCTGACGAACGCCTGGACGATGCCCATCCGGAGCCGGATCGACATGCTCTCGACCGGGATCCGCACCCCTGTGGGGATCAAGATCGCGGGGCCGGACCTGAGCATCCTCGAGCAACTGGGGCGCGAGATCGAGGCGGTCGTGCGAGACGTACCCGGTACCGCCAGCGTGTACGCGGACCGGGTGATGGGCGGCAACTACCTCGACTTTGCGATCGACCGTACCGCGATTGCCCGGCACGGCCTGACTGTGGGCGACGTGCAGGAGGTCATCCAGACGGCGATCGGCGGCCTGAACGTGACGACCACCGTGGAGGGCCTTGCGCGGTATCCGGTCAACCTGCGCTACAGCCGCGAACTGCGCGACGATCTGCCGGCACTGCGCTCGGTGCTGGTCGCGACACACGAGGGTCACCAGGTGCCGCTCGGCCGGCTGGCGAGCATGGAGTATGTGGTCGGCCCGCCCAGCATCAAGAGCGAGGGCGCCAAGCCGAACGCGTGGGTGTACATCGACATCCGCGACATCGACGTCGGGGGCTATGTCGAGGCCGCCCGCGAGGCGGTTGCGGCGGCGGTCGCGCTGCCCCCCGGCTACACGGTCGCGTGGAGCGGGCAGTACGAGTACCTGGAGCGGGCGCAGCAGCGGCTGGCGCTGGTGGTCCCGCTCACGCTTCTGTTGATCTTCGTCCTGATCCAGCTGACCACCCGTTCGGTCACCGAAACGTTCATGGTGCTGCTGGGCGTCCCGTTCGCCGCGGCCGGTTCGTTCTGGCTGCTACACCTCCTGGGCTACGACCTGAGCATCGCCGTGTGGGTGGGGATCATCGCGCTGGCCGGGCTCTATGCCGAGACCGCGATCGTCTTCCTCCTCTACCTGAACGTGTCCTGGAAGGACTACCGCGACCGGGGGCTGCTCACCGACCGGAGCGCGCTCATGCAGGCGGTGCGGCGCGGCGCGGTCCAGCGCGTCCGCCCCGTGATGATGACGATCGCAACCGACGTGATCGGCCTGCTGCCGATCATGTGGAGCGCGGGTGCCGGGGCCGACGTGATGAAACGGATCGCCGCGCCGCTGGTGGGCGGGGTGGTGACGTCAGGGGCGGTCGTGCTGCTGCTGTTCCCGGTGGCGTTCTACCTGTGGAAGGCGCGGGGCCTGCCGCGGGCGGCGGAGAGTGTCCACCAGGTGGGGCCAGCCAGTCGTGCCGACGGGCGTTCAACCCTGACGTAACGTTAGGTCTGCCTACTCCGGCAGCCTGAGCGCCACCAGCCGCCCGGGCCGGCCGACCTGCACCACGACGTGCTGCACGCCCTGGTGGCTGTAGGTCATCATGCCGTACTGGCCGGCGCCGGGCATCTCCACCGTGCCGACAAGGTCGCCCGTCATCTTGTCCCAGGCGTTCAGCACCGGCGGTCCGTTCGCGCCCTCCGTGGTGTAGAGCAGATCACCCGCCACCATCTGGATCGAGAGCCCCCCTCCGCCCGCGCGTGACAAGTCGACGCCCTGGGTGGCCGCGTGGTCGCGAATGTTCTCGGCGACCTCTCCAACCGGAATCCACCACAGCCGCTCGCCGGTGTTCATGTCGTACGCCGAAAGGCGGTTGTACGGGGGCTTCGGAATCGGCAGGCCCTGCACGCGCGGCAAGCCGCCGCCGGCGCCCGCGACCCACTGGGACACGGTGATGCCCGTCGTTCTGGGGTTGTCCTGATCGTCCGCGTCGGCACCGAGACCGACGCGCCCGCCGCTGCAGTTCCGCCGGTGCGACGCATACAGGATCCCGGTGGTGGGATCGAGGGTGGCGGGGTGGGTGATGTTGAGCCCTCCGTAGCAACGGATGTTCTCGGCGACGGGACCGTCGTACCCCTCGTAAAGCCGCGGCACGAACGGTCCCCCGACCCGGTAGCGGCCCAGAACCTCCATCGCCTCGGCGCGCAGTTCGGGCGTGAAGTCGATCACGTCGTCGGCTGACAGCCCCAGGGGCTCCATGGGCTCGGGGCGTGTGGGCACGGGCTGCGTCGCCGCCGTCCAGTTGCCGGGCACCTCGGTCTGCACGACCTCTACCTCGTCGATCGGCCAGACCGGCTCGCCGGTTTCGCGGTTGAAGGCGAAGATGAGGCCGGTCTTGGTGGTCTGGATCACCGCCGGCACCGCGTCGCCGTCCACCGTCAGGTCCACGACGATCGGCACGTTGGGCAGGTCGTAGTTCCACTGGTCGTTGTGGACGATCTGGTAGTGCCACACGCGCTCGCCGGTCGTGGCGTCCAGGGCGATCACGCTGGTGCCGAAGAGATTGTGTCCTGGACGGAAGCCGCCGAAGTAGTCGATCGTGGGCGGGTTGGTGGGGATGTAGACGATGCCGCGCTCGTAGTCGGCGGACATGGGCGCCCACGACGAAACGTCGCCGGTGTACTGCCAGGCGTCGTTCTCCCAGGTCTCGTGGCCGAACTCGCCCGGGCGCGGGATGACGTGGAACTTCCATCTGTGCTCGCCGGTGCGCGCGTCGAAGCCCAGGATGTCGCCCGGCACGTTCTCGATCCGGGTCTGGTAGTACCCCTGCTCGGCCGAGTTGCCGACCACGACCGTCCCGTCGATCACGATCGGCGGCGACGAGGTCGTGATGTACCCGAGCTCGCGGGGGATGCCGTATTCGGGATCATAGTCCTCCTCGGCGCCGTCCCACGGCCCCCAGCCGTCGAGCAGCGGCGGCAGCATGTCGACGACGCCCGTTTCGGGGAACCCGTCGATCGGGACCGGCTGGCCGAACCCCTCGATGTGGCGCCCGGTTTTCGCGTCCAGCGCGTGCAGGAAGAACGCGGGCGACGTGTAGTAGATCACGCCGCGGCCGTCGAGTTCGCCGTACGCGACGCCCTTGCCGTAGTTCTGCCGCATCGAGCGTTCCCAGCGGATCGTATTGGGCTCGCGGTAGGTCCACACCGTCTCGCCGGTCGCCGGATCGATCGCCGCGACCGTGCGCCGCTGGCCCGCCACCGTGTAAAGCATCCCGTCGACGTACGTCGGCGTCGACTTCATCTGCTGGTCGACCTCGGGCCCGAAGTTGTTCGCGTGCCACACCCACGCGACTTCGAGGTCGCCGAAGTTGTCCGCGTTGATCTGGTCGACCGGGGAATACCGCGTGCCCCACGCGTCCGCGCTCTGGTAGCGCCACTCGCCGTACGGGTTCTGGCGTTCCTGCGCGAGCGATGCGGGGGTCGAGACCAGCGGTGTTGCGACGAGCAGAAGCGCGGGGACGAGTACCGGGACGGGCCGCATTCGTGGACTCCAGACGATGGTTCGGTTATACGAGGCCAGAGCATGGTAGCCCCGGGGAACCCGTGTTGCCAGTCGGTTCCATGCCTTTTGACAGGCGCACCCGCCCTGATACATTGCGCGGCACTGCTGATTCACGACCTGGGGAAGCCGAGGGCGCAACCATGTGCAGATTGAATCCGCGATTGGCACCGTTGGCGCTGGGCCTTGCCATCCTGGCAGGACCGGCGGTCGCGGCAGCCCAGGAACTCCCGCCCGAGATCCAGGTGGATCTCTACATGGTGCGCGCCGACCGGCTGATCCAGAACCAGGACTACGGTGCCGCACTGGAGGCACTGGACGTTGTGCTGGCGCTACAGACCAGGCATGGACTGGGAACGGCACCAGAGCTCTGGTTCAGGCACGCGGAAGTGGCGCTGGACGCGGGGCACCCTCAAACCGCTGTTACCTCCGTGACCCGCTACCTGCAATTGACCGGGCGGCAGGGGGAACACTACACACTTGCGCTCGTCCTGCTCGATCAGGCCCAGAGCCGGGTAGCCACCGCCGCGCCGCGGCCACAAACGCCGCCCGCGCTGATGCCCGTACCGCAACCGGGTGTGACCGGGGATGACCAGACCGGCGGGACCGGGGGCGGCCTGACCCTGCTTGGCATGGTCGGCGTGAACTCGGCGACCATGGCGTTTGCGGGGCCATTCAACGTCGATGCGTCGCAGCTCACGGGGGTTACAATCGGATTCGGTCTCGTATTCCCCGTCGGCAACTCCCCGTTGGGGGTCCAGTTCGGTGCCCAGTGGGCCCAAAAGGGCGCGCGAACCGAAGCCGTGGAAGGAGAAGTGGCGGCCCATGCCGATGTCTCCTTCCAGAGCGTCGATTTCATGGCGCTGGCCCGCATCTCGCCGCCCGGGGCGCCGGATCTGCCTTTCTACGCGATGGTCGGCCCCTACGTGTCGCTCGAGCTGGATTGCCGCTTTGCCTTCAGCATCAGCGAGGGGACGGAACGCCTGAGCGCCAGTGAAGATTGTGCCAGCTTCAACAACCTCAACACCCGCCCTGTCGATTTCGGGCTTTCCGCCGGAGCGGGCTTCGAAATGGGCACGGGCGCAACGCGCGTCACCATCGGGATGCTCTACAATTACGGCTTTCAGGACGTTGACAGGATCGTCGGCCAGACCGCCAGGCACCGGGTTTTCAACATCCATGCCGGGATCGCGACGGCGTTTTAGCGACGCTCAGCCCGCGCTCACTCCTCTCCCTCCGAGTCCGTGAGCCATCCCTCGCGCGCATAGGCGGGTGACGGGTACTCGTAGAAGCCCCTTCCCGACTTCACGCCGAGTTCGCCGCGTTCCACCATCTCCTCCAGGAACTCCGGCGGCTTGTCGGACGGGTCGCCGGACGCCCGGTAGTAGACGTTCTCGATATCGCGCACGACATCGAGCCCGACCATGTCCATGAGGCCGCAGGGACCGACCGGGGTCCCCCAGTCCAGCATCCACGCACGGTCGATCTCTTCCCCGCTGAGATAACCCTCGGCGATCAGGTGCAGGGCCTCCTTCTTGACCGCGCGCCAGATCCGGTTGGTCGGATAGCCCTGGATCTCCCGGCGCGCGACGATCGGCACCAGGCCGAGCTGCCGCAGGAACCGCTTTGCGGCGCGGGTCGTGCCCGGCGCGGTGCCGGCGTGCCCCATCACCTCCACCTTGAGGTCCTCGTGCGTGCCGAAGTTCATGTTGATGAAGCGGTCGGGCCGGCCGGTCGACTCCGCCAGCCAGGAGCCGGGCAGGGAGGAGGTGTTGGATGCGACGAACGCGCGGGGCGGGGCGGCGGCGCCGATGTCGGCCAGCACCTCCCGCTTGAGTTCGAGGTTCTCGGGGACGGCTTCGATCACCCAGTCCGCATCCCGCACGCATTCTCCGAGATCCGGGCAGGTCTCCACGAGGGACAGCGCCTCTTCGGACGTGAGGCCGTATCCCCTGACGCCGCCCTCGAGGTGCTTCCACACCGCCGTCGTGGCCTCCTCCAGGGCCTCGCCGGAAATGTCGTGCAGCTTCACGCCCACCCCCAGCGCCACGCATCCATAGGCGATTCGCCGTCCCATCGTGCCCGCGCCGACGATCGCGACGAGCCTCACCACGCTCTCCGTATCGGTCATGCCATCCTTCCCCGAGCCTTCCGCAGCGATTACATAAATCCCTCGCACGATTACATAACCCCTCGTGGACGGCGTCAGCCAGTCGTCCGCAGCCCGCCGCCACCCAGGAAGTCGAATGACCGAAGGAACGCAGGCACCGCCCCGCGAGCGCGAACAGCTCGGCCGGGGCATCCGGCTCAGGTCCCTCTTTTCCCTCGCGTTCGGGACGATCATCGGGGTGGGATGGATCATCGTGATGGGGGCGTGGCTGAGCGACGCCGGAGCGATCGGGGCCCTCGTCGCCTTCGCGGCGGGCGGCCTCGCCATGCTCGCGATCGGACTGTGCTACGCGGAGATGGCGGCGGCGTACCCCGTCGCGGGAGGCGAGGTCGCGTACGTGTTCGAGGCGTGGGGCGCGCGCTGGAGCTTCTTCGCCGCCTGGTTCCTCGCCTTCACCTACATTTTCACCACGTCCTACGAGGCGATCTCGGTGGAGTGGGTGGTGTCGGCGCTCGTGCCCGGCTTCGGGGGGCCGGTCATCTATACGCTGCTGGGCCAGGAAGTACGGCTGTGGAGCCTGGCGCTCGGTCTGGCCGTCATGTTGGTCATCACGGTCATCAACTACCGCGGAGGCAGGACGGCCGCGTGGTTCCAGGACCTGATGACGGCCGGCCTCATCATCCTGACCGCGATCTTCGTCTTTGCGGGGGTGACCGGTGGCAGCGTCGCCAATCTCGAACCGATGTTCACCGGCGCCACTCCGGGCGCGGCCTTCGCCGGCGTGGCGGTCGTTTTTGCCACCGCCGCGTGGTGGTTCGCCGGCTTCGACACGATTCCGCAGGCGATGGAGGAGGTGGAGGAAGGATCCAGGCTGCGGCTCATTCCGCGCGTCATCGGCGCCTCGATCGTCTTTGCGATGGTGTTCTACATCCTCGTGATCCTCGCGACCGCGATGAGCCTCCCGCGCCCGGAGCTGCTGGCTTCGGAGCTGCCGGCTGCCAGCGCGATCGAGGCCGCCTTCACGTCCCCGCTGCTGGGGCGCGTGGTGCTGGTCGCCGGCCTCTTCGGACTGATCACGACCTGGAACGCCGTATTCTTCGCGTCCACACGCATCGTCTTTGCGATGGCGCGCGCGCACATGATTCCCCGCCGCCTGGCCAGCGTGCACGAACGCCACGGATCGCCGGCCGCCGCCGTGATCTTCGTCGCGGTCATGGGCGCCGTGGGCACGCTCTTCGGACGAAATGCGATCCTCGTCATCGTCGGGGCCGGATCGATCTCCGCGGGCCTGGTGTTCCTGGTCGTCGTGCTGGGCGTCCTCCGGCTGCGCAGGACAAACCCCGGCCACGCACGTCCCTACAAGGTGCCCGGAGGCCGCGCGTTCCTCTACCTGACCGCGATCCTGGCCACGGGCCTCGTCGCCGCGGCCGCCTGGGGTCCCTTCCACGCCGCGGAGGGGCTGCCCGCGGAGTGGATCGTGCTCGGCGTCTGGTGCGTGCTCGGTCTCGTCTTCTACCGAGCCGCCGCGCCGCTGCGCAAGTCGGTAAGCGCCAGGGAGCTGCGCTGGCTCGTCCTCAGCGAGGACAATTCGCAGGTGAACGGGCAGGAACGAGGGGGATAACAGGATGACGAAACTTGCCCGTCGGGCCCAAACGCGCGCAGGCGTCTCCGGGCTCGGCCTCGTGGGGATGGTGAGCCTCGCGAGCGCGGCCTGCGCACCCGGCGCGGACAACTTTGTCGGATCCGGCTCCGAGCCCACCGTGACGCTTGCGGTGGTCGGGCAAGCCCTGATCGAGCACGATCCCCGCCAATACCTGGACGCGCCGCTTGCCACCGTCGCGCCGATCCTCGCCAGCGCGGACGCCGTTTTCACGAACCTGGAAGTCGCGATCGCGGCGCCCGGCTGCGACTGCACGCCGACCCGCGACGACGTCTTCTTTCACGGCGCCGGCCCCGAGGTCCTGGAGTACCTGGACGAGCTCGGCGTCTCGCTGCTGGCGCTCGCCAACAACCACTCGTGGGACTACGGGGACGAGGGCATCGTATCGACGCTGGAGGAGGTCGCCCGGCGCGGAATCACCCACGCCGGCACGGGGCGCAACCTGTCCGAAGCGGTGTCGCCCGCGTACCGGGACGTGGGCGGCGTGCGCGTCGGGATGGTGGCCCTGGCGACCGTGAATGCGCCGCCCGAGGCAATGGCGACCGGGACGAAGCCGGGCGTTAATCTCCTGCATCCGGACGACGCCGCGGCATGGGAGCGGAATCTCGGCGCGATCCGGGAAGCCGCCGGAAACACCGATGTCCTCATCGCCTACCAACACTACCAGACGGATGCCGGCCCCGGCTGGCAGGAACGCTGGGCCCGGGCGGCTGTGGACGCGGGCGCCGACCTGTACATCAGTCACGGGGAACCGCGGCTCGCGGGTGTCGAGGCGTACGGGGGCGGCCTGATCCTGTACGGGCTCGGCAACTTCATCTTCCATACCAGGACGGACCTGGGGAACTATCCGCGCGAGGTCTGGGAGAGCGTCGTGGTGACGCTGTGGCTGGGAGCGGACGGCGTCCGGGAGGCGGCGTTCGTGCCGGTCGTGCTGAACGAGGGGACGCCCGGCGAGCTGTTTTTCGAGACGCGGGGCTATCCGGAAGTGGCCGATGGTGACGCGGGTGCGGCGATCCTGGAGCGTCTGGCTGAACTGTCAGAGGAGTACGGCACCAGGCTGGAGATCAGGAACGGGCGGGGGCACTGGCGGGCGGACGAAATCTAGCCAGATAATCTAGCCAGATTCGGCTGACGACCGGTCATCCCGCGCCACTCCCGCGCCGCCCCGACCACGCGCTCGACGTCTTCCTGGTCGTTGTAGACACCCATCGAGAACCGTAGCGCGCCGCTACGGATCGCCAAGCGGATGCCTGACGTGGTCAGGTGGTCGTACAGCGACTGCATTTCCCGGCTGCCCGCGCCGTAGTGGCGGCCGCCTACACCGGGGCCCACACAGACGATGTGCGCGAGATGCGGCCCGGGGGCTCCGCCGATCACCGGGAGTTCGAGATCGTGGAGCCCGCCCGCCATGTCTGCTGCCAGGCGGCGCACGAACGCTTCCACGCGGCCGACTCGCCAGTGTCCGAGCAGTTCCAGCGCCGCGCCGGCCGCAGCCGCGCCCAGGTAGTTGTAGTTGCCGACATCGAATCTGAGCGCGCCGGGGCGGTAGCGCAGTTCGGCGTCGGTGTAGGCCGTCTCGTGGCCGTCGAGTTCGACCCCGAAGCGGGCCAGGTGGACCGGCACGAGCGTCTCCGCGACGTCGCGGCGCACGTACAGGAAGCCGAAGCCGTACTCGGCGAGCAGGCACTTCTGCGTGGCGACCGCCAGGGCGTCGATGCCCAGGTCGCGCACGTCGGTTTGCAGGGCGCCCACCGACTGTGCGGCGTCGACCAGCGTCAGGGCGCCGACCCGGCGCGCCGTCGCCGCGATCGCCTTCACGTCGGTGATGAACCCGGGTGCGAATGAAATGCTGGGGATGGTCACGAGACGGGTGCGTTCGTCCATTGCCTCGCCCATCGACTCGACCGGGATGTGGCCGTCCACGGGCGCCACCGAACGCACCTCGATTCCGTGCATCCGCGCGAAGTTGTGCCACAGGTAGATGTTGTTGGGGTGCTCCAGCACCGGGCACAGCACCACGTTGTCGCCCGCCTCCCACGGCAGGCTGGCTCCGAAGAGGTTGAGCCCCTCCGACACGTTCTTGGTGATCGCGACCTCGTCCGCGTCCGCGCCGATCAGCGCCGCGAACGACGCCCGCGTTCGCTCGACGACCGCCCGCATGCCGTCCTTGTCGCCCCCGCGCAGCATCCGCGTCCGCAGGTGGTCCGCGATCGCGGCCCGCACGGGCTCGGGCACCAGCGCGCGTGCCGAGATGTCGAAGTACGCCTGCTCGCTCGCGCCCGGGAAGAGCGCCCGGATGGCCGGGTTCATCGTCTCGCCTCCGAACGGGCGACCAGCGACGTGCCGACCATGTCGCCCATGATGTTCACTGTCGTGTTGCCGATGTCCACGAACCGGTAGATCCCGCCCACGATCGCCGCCACCTCGATGGGCAGATTGAACGCCTGCACATAGATGAGCGCGATCACGAACCCGCCGCCGGGAATGCCGCCCGACGCCTCGGACAGCAGCAGGCCCAGCAGGAGGATCGTCAGGAAATCGGCCGGCGTGAAGGTGACGCCCGCCGCCTGCGCGGTGAAGATGAGGACCGCCCCCAGCATGGCCGACGTCCCGTCCTTGTTGAGTTGGGCCCCGAGGGGGAGGGTGAAGGCGAACACGCGGCGGGGAAGGCCAAGCCTCCGTGCCGTCTCCATCCCCACCGAGAGCGATGCCAGGCTCGACGTCGTGGCTGCGGTGGTCGCCCACAGGGACCCGGTGTCGCGCAGGAAGCGGCCCGGGCGAAAGTCGCTGAACAACCGCAGCAGCGTCATGTACCCGGCCACGATTGCGAGCTGCGCGACCCACACGCCCGCGAGAAACCGCGCCATCGGGCCGATCAGTTCGGCGCCGTACCGCCCGACCGTGACCGCGATGAGCGCGCCGATCCCGACCGGGGCGGTCCACAGGATCAGGTGCACCAGGCGCCGGAAGAGGGTGGCGAGGTCGTCGTATGCGGTCGCGAGGCGGGCGCGCGGGCCGGTCGGCAAAGCGATGGTCGCGATGCCCACGAGCAGCGCCAGCACGACGATCTGGACCACGTTGCCGTCGCTGAACGCACGGAAGACGTTCGTCGGGATCATCCCGAGCAGGATGGCCGCGACCGAGGGCACTTCGCCCACCGGCCCCGCGACCTGTTCGGTGAGCTGCATCCCGACGCCCGGGCGCAGGAGCGCGGCCGCGCCCAGCCCCAGGGCCAGCGCGATCACGTCCGTGGTCAGGTAGTAGCCGAGGGTCTTCCCGGCGAGACGCCCGAGGGCGCGCGTGTCGGCGAGGGCGGTGAGGCCCGCGAGCAGGTTGAAGAAGACGAGCGGGACGGCGGCCAGGATCAGGAGGCTGATGAAGAGGTCGCCGAGGGGCTGCACCGCGACCGCGCGCTGGCCCAGAATCGCGCCCAGGACCGCCCCGGCGAGCATCCCGGCCAGGATGCGGGTGCCGTGGCCGCGGCGGCGGCGTTCGCGACCGGGCTCCGGCTCCACCGGCGCGTCAGCGGGCCGGGTTGAACATCAACTCCAGCACCCGCGCCAGCATCTCCTCGTAGTACGTCGTCACGTTCTCCGGCGTGAGCGGCATCCACGCGTCCACGTCCGCCGGGTTGCCCTCGGCGATCTCGCCGTTCGGCCGGATCGTGTGGCCGATGTTCCACATGAATTCCACCACCGGCCGGCCGGTCTCCGGGAACGTCAGCACTTCGTCCCATTCCCACGTGTTGGAATAGCCCCCGGGCGGCATCCCGACCACCGTGCCGAGCCCATTGTCGACGACGATCGAGACGAACTGGTCGAGGTGCGAGCCGCCGTGGGGCCCGGAAATGACCCCGAACGCGCCACGGAAATGCACGGGCGCCGGCGCGAGGATCCCGTCCGAGTCACGCGGAGCGTGCGCAAGCTTGAAGGGGACATCGTTGCTGTATGCGTCGCCTCGCTCGAGCGCGCCGAGAACGTCGTCCTCCAGCCAATCCATCAGCCACGTGCCATCGTCGATCGTCTCGGGCACGCCGCCGTCGTTGATGTCGCGGGCGGCAAAGTCGCGCCGCTTGTCCTCGACGAAGGGCAGCGTCACGTCGCTGATGCGCAGGTTGCCGAAGGTGGTCCTGAACGGGCGGGGCTGCAGGCGCTGCATGGCGTACGCGCCGAGGGAACCGCCGCGGCTGCGCGTGACGTCCATGACGAGCGCGTGATCGAGGAGGCCGCGCGACTGGGCGTACGTGATCAGGCCGTCGACGTCGGCGACCATCGATTCGCGGAAGCCGCGCCAGATGAGGAGGAGGAAGGGGCGGCCGTCCTCCGGGACGAGGAGGTCGTAGGTGTCGGTGGTCAGCGCGAGCGCCAGCCCGCGATAGCTCGGCTCGCCCGTGCCGTGCCAGAAGAGGTCGCCGGGGGCGAAGAAGGGGAGCTGGTGGGTGGCCTCGTCGCCCGCGCGCGAGCGGACGCCAAGCGTGAGGTGATCGCCGCGCAGGTGGGGCGGGAAGGCGGCGGTGGCGAGGGTCATGGCCTCGGCCAGCTTCCAGCGGAGTCCGGCGCGGGTGGAGTGCTGGATGAACGCCGCGGCCGAATCGTGCCACGCCGCGACGGGCATCCCGTTGACGCTGACGATCCTGTCGCCGATCGACGGAAGCGCGGGCCCGTCCTCGGCCGCGCCGGAGTCGGCCAGGAACGCCGCGACGTCGCCCACGAAGTAGTCGGCGTCCCCGGCGCCGTCGGAGTAGTCGGGAAAGACCCTCACCGGTGCGCGTGCGGGCGGGTCGGGATCGGGGCCGCCGGCGACCTCGAGGCCCGCGCTGTCGGAGGGCGCCAGGCCGCCCGGCACGAGAATGACGTCGAGGTGGCGGTCGCGGCGGGCATGACTCACCCGGGCCAGCGCGTAGTAGAGGTCGTCGTCCGTCCCCGCGCCGACGACCTCGTCGCGGAGCGCCCTCATCGCGGCGAGGGGCTCGAGTCCCAGGCGCTCGTTCTTGACCGGCGAGAAGGCCTCGCGCCGCTCGGTGCGCGCGATGATCGTGTCGAACAGGGCGGCGCGCAGTTCGGGGGTGCCGGCCCTGCCGGGCCCATCGTCGCTGCCGGCACACGCTGCGATCAGCGCGGCGGACAGGGCGATGACGGCGCGAAACGGGGTTGGGTTCCGGTTCATGCCGACAACTTGCGTCGCGGACGGCCCGCTGGCCAACTTCGTGCCAGAGGCGCCGCCTGACCGGGCCCCCTGAATCGAGGAGACCACCATGACGTCTGCCCGCACTGCGCGACTCGCCACGGCCGCCGGCATGACGCTGCTCGCCGGCGACGCAAGCGCACAGTCGCTCGATGACGCCAATGCTGCCTACGCGGACGGCCGCTTTGTCGAAGCCGCGGACATCGGCGAAGCATTGGGAACCTCCGCTGGCTACGTTGTAGCTACAAAATCACTTGCGATATACGCCCACTATGAGGCCTCCGAAGAGGAGTTCAGCGCGGTCGTCGAGCGCGCGATGCGGATGGGCGAGATGGCCGTGGCCGCCGACCCGGAGAACGCCGACGCCCACTACCAGTCCGCCCACGCCGTCGGCCGTTATGCCCAGCGCGTCGGTGCGTTCACGGCGCTTCGCCAGGGGCTTGCGGGCAAGATCCGCGACCTGCTCGAAGCGACGCTGGCGATCGAACCCGACTACACGGACGCCATCCTGGCCCTGGCCGGGTGGCACGCCGACATTCACGCGGAAGGGCGTATAGCCCGGATGATGTACGGGGGCAACAAGGACGAAGCCGTCATGCTCTTCGAGCGTGCGCTCGAGCTCGAACCGGAGTCCAAGGTCGTGCTTCACGCATACGGCATCAGGCTGCCCCGGCTCGACGAGGAAAACGGGCTGGAACGGGCCAGGGAGATGCTGGAGAAGGCACTCACGCTGCCGGTTCTGGATGCCACCGACGAGTACGTTCACCTCGATGTTCTGGACGGGCTGGACGCCCTGCCGGAGGGGTGACCATGCGAATCCAGGACAACACCGGAGAACCCGACATGCACAGCCGTCCCGCCGCCACCGCACGCCGCACCCTCCTCGCGCTCTTCGCGCTCCTGCTCACGGCGCAGTCAGCCGCCGCCCAGACGTACTTCCCCGGCCGCCATCCGGACTGGGAGCGCCGCACCCCCGAGCAGGCCGGCTTCGACCCCGCCGGCATTCAGCGCGCGATCGAGATCGCCATCGCCGGCGAGTCCCAGAGCCCCCGCGACCTCGCCTTCAACCACCTCGGCACCTTCGGCCGCGAGCCCCTGGGCGACGCCGTCGGCCCGTTCACGGTCCGCGGCCCGCAGTCCGGTGTCATCGTGCACCGGGGGTACATCATCGCGGAATGGGGCGACCCCACCAAAGCCGACAACACCTTCAGCGTCTCGAAGAGCTTCCTGTCGTCCACCGTCGGGCTGGCCCGGGACCGCGGCCTCATCCGCGACGTCGATGACAAGGTCCGCGATTACATCCCCCCGATCATCCTCGACACCGGCGACGGCGAGCCCGGCGACGAGAACGGCCGCCGCCCGAAGCTGCTCTTCGAGTCCGAACACAACCGCAAGATCACCTGGGACCACCTGCTGCGGCAGACGAGCGACTGGGAGGGGACGCTCTGGGGCAAGCCCGAATGGGCCGACCGCCCCGACCAGGACCGCTCCACCTGGGGCACGCGCCCCCGCAACGAGCCCGGCACCGCCTACGAGTACAACGACACGCGGGTGAACCTGCTCGCCCTCGCCGCCACCGCGGTCTGGCGGCGCCCGCTGCCCGAGGTGCTGCGCGAGCACGTCATGGACCCGATCGGCGCGTCGTCCACCTGGGGATGGCATGGCTACGACAACTCGTGGGTCATCCTGGACGGCCGCGAGGTCCAGGCGGTCAGCGGCGGCGCGCACTGGGGCGGCGGCATGATCCTCAGCGCCTACGACCAGGCCCGCTTCGGCCTCTTCACCATGCACAAGGGCAACTGGAACGGGAAGCAGCTGCTCTCTGAGGACTGGTTCGACATGGCGACCACCCCGGGCGAGGTCAACCGCAGCTACGGCTTCATGAACTTCTCGCTGAACACCGATCAGCGCCGCTATCCGAACGCCCCCGAGTACACCTGGACGCACACGGGCGCCGGCTCGAACCTGATCTACGTGGACCCCGAGAACGAACTCGTGATCGTGTGCAGGTGGATCCGGGGAGGCGCGTTTACGGACGTGGTGCACACGGTGCTGGAGTCTATGGCACCCGCAGCCTCACCCCGGTAGCCGTTCGCACGATCGTCGGCTGCACCCGCTCGATCGCGCGCGCCCGTAGTGCGCGAGCAGCTCGTCGACGGTCGCAAAGTCGCAGAGGTCCTCCAGCGTCCGGATGGTCGGAAAGATCATGGGCAGGCCGCCTCGCCGGTGCCGGTCCAGCGCCGCGCGGGGCGTGAGCCACACCGCATCGGTCATCTCGCGCTCGTCGTAGACGGCCTTCGACCCGGCGGGGACCCTGGCCGCAAAGAAGCGGGTGTCGTAGCGGCGGGGTTCGACTTCAGGGGTGACCCAATGAGCGATGTACTCGACCGCGCCACCATCCAGGCGCGCACCGAGCTTCCCTAGCACGGCCGCGAACGAGGCTCCGCCCCCCAGGAGGGCTTCCCTCGCTTCGCGCACCGCGTCGCCACCCGGCGGCCCCTTCGCGGCGACCACCCCGGGCAAGAGTCCCGTCTCCTCGATCGCTTCGCGCAGCGCGGCCCCGTAATACGCGATCGCGGGAGGATCCGCGTCCGGCGCGATGCCCAGCCGCCCCGCCGCCGCCTCGCGCGTCAGCCCGTCCCAGCGCTCGGCCAGCGCGTCCTCGCCATCGGCCGCGTCCACCCGCCCGCCCGGGAACACGTACGCGCCCGGTACGAACCCCGTCGCGCGGTTGCGGCGCAGCAGCAGCACCTCGGGCCCTTCCCCGCCCTCGCGCATGAGCACCACCGTCGCCGACGGATGCGGCACGGCGGGCGTGGCGGGCACGTTGTCGAGCGTCTTGATGAAGCCCGGCGGCAACCGCTCTTCGGGGATGTCGTAGGGCGCGGGCGCGCCCGGCCAGGGCGACCCGTCGTCGCCTCGCGGCCCCTCGTCCGCGCCGGTCCCCTCGCCGTCAGTTCCCCGCGGCATGCCCGTCCTTCCGGGGCTCGGACGCGGCGGCCCAGCCCTTGTCCAGCCGCAGGATCACCTGCGCGCCGCCGAAGTCGGTCCGCTGCCAGTCCGCGAGCTCATGCCCCCGCGCCTCCAGGTCCGCCGCGACCTCGTCGCTGACCCGCTCGATGGCGACCCGCGTGCCCGACAGGTGACGGAACCGCGCCGCGTCCACGGCCTCCTGCGGGTCCATCCCGAAGACGAGCATGTTGAGCAGCAGCTGCGTGTGTCCCTGCGGCTGCATCGATCCGCCCATCAGTCCGAAGGCCATCAGCGGCTCGCCGTCCCTGGCGACGAATCCCGGGATGATCGTGTGGAAGGGGCGCTTGCGCGGCGCGACCTGGTTGGGGTGGCCGTCGTCGATCACGAAGCCTGCGCCGCGGTTCTGCAGCGCGAATCCGGTCCCGGGAATGACGACCCCCGACCCGAACCCCGAGTACACCGAGTTGATGAACGACACCATGTTGCCATCGGCGTCGGCGACGGTCAGGTAGATCGTCTCGGAGTCGGTGACCGCGCGCCCCGGACCCACCCGGTCGGCGGCGACGCGGGGATCGATCAGCGCGCGCCGCGCGTCGATGTAGCCCGGGTTCAGGAGCGACATGGGGTCGATCTCCATGTGGTCCGCGTCCGACACATACCGGTGCAGGTCGGCGAAGGCGAGCTTCTTCGCCTCGATGAGGTGGTGCAGGTAGTCGGCGGAGTTGTGCCCCATGCCCTCCAGGTCCATGGGCTCGAGGAGTTCCAGCATCTCGAGCGCGGCGATGCCCTGTCCCGCCGGGGGGAGCTCCCACACGGTGTAGCCGCGGAAGTCGGTGCTGATGGGCTCGACCCATCGCGGCTGATGCGTGGCCAGATCCTCCAGCGTCAGGAACCCGCCCAATTCCGCCAGCCCGTCGACAAGTTCACGTCCCAGAGAGCCGCCGTAGAGGACGCCGGGCCCCTCATCGGCGATCCTCTGAAACGAACGGGCAATATCGGGATTCGTGTGCCACTCCCCGGCACGGGGCGCCCTCTCGCCGTCGACCAGGTACGTCGCGCGTGCCCCCTCGTCGCGGGCCAGCTTCTCGGTCGCGCCCGCCCACTGCCGCGCGATCACCGGCGTCACCGGAAAGCCCTCGCTCGCGATGCGGATCGCAGGCTGCAGAACCTCGGCGAGGGTGAGGTTGCCATACCGTGTCACCAGCGCGTTCCAGCCGGACACCGCGCCCGGCACCGTGACCGCTTCCGGCCCGCTTCCCGGCACGCGGTCGTGTCCCCGTGCGCGCAACGCCTCGACCGACATGCCGCTGCCGCTTCTGCCGCTCGCGTCGATCCCGATCAGTTCGCGCGTCTCGGCCAGCCACACGATCGAGAAGGCGTCGCCGCCCATCCCCGTCATGTGTGGTTCGGTGACGTTGAGGACGGCCGCGGCGGCCACCGCCCCGTCGATCGCGTTGCCGCCCTGCTGCATGATCTCGAGGGCGGCGGCGGTGGCGAGCGGCTGGCTGGTCGCGGCGGCGTTGCGTGGCGCGTAGACGGTGGAACGGCGCCCCATGTCGTCCTGGGCGAGAGCGCTCATCGGTCCGCCCGCGGCCACGGCGAGCGCGAGAAGAAGGTGCCGGGTCTGCATTGCATGCGTCCTTGGTCCTGGTGACTGGGGGATCGGGCTGATCGGCCGGGATTGCGACCGGATGAAGCTACCGCCGCGGGCGAGCGGTGACTACCATCCCTGCTGGGGCCCGGTGGGCGGTCCCGGCGGCGTAGTGCCCCTATTCCTCGCCCTCAGCCCGCAGAAGCCCGGCTTCGAGCGCGAAACGCACGATTTCCCGCCGTGTGTGCAGCCCCAGCCTGGTCTTGACGCGCGCGATGTAGCCCTCGACGGTCTTCGGGCTCAGAGCCATCTCCCTGGCCATCTCCTGGGTCGAGAAGCCCTGCGCGTACAACTCGACCACAACACGCTCGCGAGCAGAGAGCACCTTGGGATCCGATTCGCGGTCCGCGGTGCCCCGCGCCTTCTTCCGCGCGAGCAGGGCGGCCGCCCGGCGGGGCAGGTAGGAGTGGCCGTGCGCAAGGGCTTCCAGGGCTCCCAGGAGATCAGTGTCCGCCACGGACTTGTTCAGAAAGCCCTCGGCGCCGGCGTCGAGCGCGGGAATGAGGAATTCGTCTTCGTCGTGGATCGTCAGCACCAGGACCTTCGTGGCGATTCCGAGTCTCGTGATCCGGCGAGTCGCCTCGACGCCGTCCATCCCGGGCATCGCCAGGTCCATGATGACGATATCCGGCTCCAGCATCCGCGCCTTGTCCACCGCCTCTTCCCCCGACGATGCCTCGCCCACGACCTCCACGGGCCCCATGGATTCGAGCAGCGCCCTCAGGCCGGCCCGCACCACGTTATGGTCGTCGACCAGCAGCACCCTCACCATGGTTCACCATCCGGAGCCACCATCGGCACGGCGGCCCGAACCGTGGTTCCGCCGCCCGGCGAGGTCTCCACGGTCAGGCTGCCCCCGACTGCCTCCGCCCTCTCACGCATCCCGACGAGGCCGATGTGACCGTCGTCCGGTGCCGCGCCGGGATTGGGCAACTCGAACCCGCATCCCTCGTCCCGGATCTCCGTGATGATCATCCCGCCCGCCGATCTGAGCATCACGGCGGCCTCGCTCACCTTTGCGTGCGTCGCAGCGTTGGTCACGGCCTCCTGTACGATCCGATAAAGGGCCAGGACGGTCAGCGGATCCAGTTCGTCGGCCACCCACCGGAGCCTGAGGCTGGCGTGGATCGTAACGCCGTGCACCTTCCGTATGTCGCGAAAGAAGCTGGCAAGCGCGGAAACAAGCCCCTGCTGTTCGAGCTTCGAGGACCTCAGCCCCCGAATCATTCGCTTTACCCCCCGGATCGCATTGAGAATCTCGTCGGCGATCACCGCCCACGCGCGTTCTCTCTCCTCCCGGTCCGCCTCGTCCGCCAGGAGCTTCCCCCTGATCTTGAACGCCACGAGGAACTGGAGGAATTCGTCGTGCAACTCGCGGGAAAGGTGCCTTCGCTCATTCTCGGCCGCCGTTACCCTGATTCGGGACAGCCACTGCATTCGCTTCCACGCCGAGATGTCGCGGATCGTGCAGATCACGTGTTCCGGTCCCGATGCGAGTTTGCCGGGGCTCAGGCTGATCTCTACGGGGAAGGTTGTGCCATCCTTGCGCAGGGCCTCCAACTCGAGTCCCTGCCCCATCGGACGCGGACGCGGCGCCTCGGCGTAGTGATGGCGGTGCCGCTCGTGACGGGTGCGGCTGGCGTCGGGAACCAGCATCTCCACGCCGGAGCCCTCCATCTCCTCGCGGCGCCATCCGAACATCGTCAGCGCCTGCGGGTTCAGATCGCGGATCAGTCCGGCGGGGTCCACGATGAGCATCGCGTCCGGCGACGCCTCGAACACGGCCCTGTAGTCCCTGTCGCTGAGCAACGGCTGCTCCATTCGATCAGTCACGCCCGGTCGTATTCTAGTGGATCGTCTTGTCACGCGCGACGATTTGTGCGTGATCGTTGAGCGACCACAGAGAGGACAGTCGTGACGATAGCATCGGGATAACCGACTGCGGGGAGTCCATTTGAGATAGGCGGACCGGCCGCCAGCCAGCGAACCGGACGCGATTCCTCCCGCCAAAATGGCCGAATCGACACCAATCCCCTGCCAAAATGGCCGATTTGATGATCGAATCCTGCCATTTCGGCAGTAACGTTGCGGTAACCTGGTCGGGGAGATCGTCGTAAGACTCTGGCAGGCTTCTGGCATGAAGCCCATTATCTCCCCTGAGAACAAGACGCCAAGAGAGCATAGACATGAGCCGAAGGTTCACATTGCCCGTCATGCCCCTGCGCGACACGGTCGTGTATCCGGGCGTCGCGGTACCGATATCCGCTGGCCGCCCCGGCACGGTCGAGGCCGTGCAGGAGGCGCTCGAAGGCGACCGCCGCCTCTTCGCGGTGGCGCAGAACGAAAACCAGGACGACCCGGATCCCCAGATTCTCTACGCGGTCGGAACCGTCGTCAGGATCATCCAGACCCACCGCGTCCGGGGCGGCATTCAGCTCCTCGTTCAGGGAGAATCGCGCGCCCGCGCGGTCGCCTACGTGGACGACGGCGAAGCGATGCTGCGGGCCACGCTGGTTCCCATGGACCGGCACGCGATCCCCGATCCGGCCGACCCCGGCGTCAAGGCGCTCGACAGCGAGTTGCGCGAGCGCGCCGCCGAGCTGGGCACGCGCCGGGGTGTCTCGGCCGAGGCGCTGAACCAGCTGATCCAGGGCGTCGACGATCCGGGGTCTTTCGCGGACCTGGTGGCGTTCTACCTGGACCTTCCCACCGACGAGAAGCAGGAGTTGCTGGAGACGCTGGGCGACGAGGACCGGATGCGGGCGGCGCTGGTGGCCGTCGAGCGGGAACTGGTCCGGATCGACGCGCAGGAGGATATCCAGGCCAAGGTCCAGGAGGAGCTCGGCGAGCGCCAGCGCGAGATGCTGCTGCGGGAACAGATGAAGCAGATCCGCAAGGAGTTGGGCGAAGAGGGAGACCGCGACGACGTCGAGGAGTTGCGCGACCGAATCGCGAAGCTCGAACTGACCGAAGTCGCCCGGAACGAGGTTGAGCGCGAACTGCGGCGGCTTGATCGCACCTCCCCGCAGGCTGCCGAGTACCAGGTGATCCGGACGTACCTCGAGTGGATTACCGAGCTGCCATGGAGCGACCGGACGGACGACAAGATCGACCTGCACCGCGCCGAGGAGATCCTCGACGAGGACCACTACGGCCTGGAAGACGTGAAGGACCGGGTGCTGGAGTTCCTCGCGGTGCGCAAGCTGCAGCAGGATCGGTTTGAAGAGGAAGAGGACGAAGCGGAGGCCGCCGGCGATGAGGCCGACGACCCCCCGGCCGATGACTCCCAGTCCGCCGCGGGCGAGCCCACCTCGGACGAAGCCGCCTCAGCCGACGAGTCACCTGCCGATGACGACCTCACCCTCCCCGACCCCCTGACCAACGGCGGGAAGGGGCCGATCCTGCTCTTCGTGGGGCCGCCGGGCGTGGGCAAGACGAGCATCGCGCGCTCGATCGCCCGTTCCGTAGGCCGCAAGTACGTCCGCATTTCGCTTGGCGGAGCGCGCGACGAGGCCGACATCCGCGGGCATCGCCGAACCTACGTGGGCGCGATGCCGGGACGGATCGTGCAGGGGATGAAGGAGGCCGGCAGCAAGAACCCGGTCTTCCTTCTCGACGAGGTCGACAAGCTGGGCGTCTCCTTCCAGGGCGACCCCAGCGCGGCGTTGCTCGAGGTCCTGGACCCCGCGCAGAACTCGACGTTCATCGACCACTACCTCGGCGTGCCGTTCGACCTTTCCGAGGTGCTCTTCATCGCGACGGCGAACTACGAGGACCGCATCCCGGCGCCGCTGCTCGACCGGATGGAGACGGTCGAGTTCCGCGGGTACACCGAGTCGGAGAAGTCGGAGATCGCGCTCCGCTACCTGCTTCCCCGCCAGTTGCGCGAATCGGGACTGCGCGATGACGAGCTCGCCGTCGAGCGCGAATCGATTCTGGCCGTCATCCAGAAGTACACCCGCGAGGCGGGCGTGCGGCAGCTGGAGCGCGAACTGGGCAAGCTCGCCCGGAAGGTGGCGCGGAAGATCGCCGCCGCCGAAAGCGAGGGCATGGAAATCACCCCCGCGATCGCGGAAGACCTGCTGGGCCGTCCCCGGGTCCATCCGGAACGGCGGGCCGCGCACGACGCGGTGGGTGTCGCGACGGGAATGTTCTACACCCCGATGGGCGGCGACATCATGTTCGTCGAGGCCAGCGTGATGCCGGGCGAAGGCGGCCTTGTCCTTACCGGCCAGCTGGGGGATGTGATGAAGGAGTCCGCGCGGGCCGCCCTGTCGTACGCCAAGAGCAACTACGCCGAGCTCAATATCGACGAGCACGCGCTCGACAAGCGCGAGATCCACATCCACGTCCCCGCCGGAGCCGTTCCCAAGGACGGGCCGTCGGCAGGGATCACGATGGCGACCGCGCTCATCTCGGCCGTTTCAGGACGTAAGGTTCGCGCCGACCTGGCGATGACCGGCGAACTGACGCTGACCGGACGGGTCCTGCCGATCGGCGGCGTCAAGGAGAAGGTGCTGGGCGCGGTGCGGGCGGGGATTCAGGAGATCATCATCCCGAACGAGAACGAGGCTCACCTGGAGGATCTGCCCGACGCGGTCCGCAACGAGCTGACCGTGCACCTGGTCGAGGACCTTGACCGCGTGGTCGAACTCGCGATGCCCGCGCCCCGGAAGCCGAAGATGGCAGCAGCGATCGCGCCGGTAGGACCGGAAGAGACGGGGGCCCCGATCCACCAGGCCTGAGTCGGGCGTCCCCCGCTCAGCGGATCAGGATATGCCCGGCGGCCCCGTCGGTGATCTTGCCGATCACGGCCGCGGTTTCGCCTCGGTCCGCCAGTTCGCCCAGCAGCTCATCCGTCCGCTCCGGCGCACTGGCGATCAGCAATCCCCCCGAGGTCTGGGCGTCGGCGAGCACCAGCCGCGTCGTCTCGGACACTTCGCCCTCGTAGGAGACGACGGGCGCCGCGTCGGCGAGGTTGCGGCGGGTGCCGCCGGGGACATGTCCGGCCTCGACCAGGTCGGCGACCCCGTCAAGCACCGGCACCCGCGCGGCCTCGATGCGCGCCGACACGCCCGACGCGCGCGCCATGATGCCCAGATGACCGGTCAGACCGTAGCCCGTTACGTCGGTCGCGGCGTGGGCTCGGGCTGCCACCGCCGCCGCGGCCGCCCCCCGATTCAGTCGCGCCATCGATTCGACGGCGGCTTCGAGGAGCACCGGCGGACACTTCCCGGCCTTCACCGCGGTCGCCACGATGCCCGTCCCCAGCGGCTTCGTGAGCACCAGATCGTCCCCGGCGCGCGCGCCGTCGTTGGCCAGCATGGCGTCGGGGTCGATCTCTCCGACGGCGACCATCCCGTACTTGGGCTCGGCGTCGTCGATCGAGTGACCGCCCAGCACCGGGATCCCCGCTTCCCGGGCCTTGTCCACCCCGCCGCGGATGATCTCTTCCGCGAGGCCTTCGCCCAGGAGGTCGCGCGGGAACGCGAACAGGTTGAGCGCGAAGAGCGGCCGCCCGCCCATCGCGTAGACGTCCGAGAGCGCATTCGCAGCGGCGATGCGCCCGAAATCATGGGGGTCGTCGACAATCGGCGTGAAGAAATCCAGCGTCACGACCAGCGCCCGGTCGTCCGCGATACGGTACACGGCGGCGTCATCCCCGGTTGACGCATCGACGAGCACCCGGGGATCAGCAGTCGGCAGAAGGTGACGCAGCACCTGCGCCAGCTCGGCCTGGCCGAGCTTGCACGCTCAGCCGGCGCCGTGCGACAACGTGCTCAGCCTGATCCGGGGTCTCTGATCCTGTGTGTCGGTGGACATGCCGAAAAAGTAACACCGCCCCGGCCCCCAGGGAGTGTAGATTGTTTGGCATGAGGACCGATCCATGAGCAGGAGCGTCAGGGGGCCGCGATGAGCGCACCCGCCTGGTCGTCGCGTCACGAGTTCGCCCGCGAGGTTGACCGTTCGGACGAGGACATGAGCCTCGCGCGCGCGGCGCTCCTTGTGGCCCGCGAGGAGTACCTCCAGCTGCCCATCGAACGGTACCTGGTCCGGCTCGACATCCTCGCCGAAGAGGCCCGCGACCGTCTGGGCAGCGAGAGTGCCCCGGCGCTGGTGCTGGCTGAGGCGGTCAGGCACCTGTTCTCGGTGCGGAAGCTGCGCGGCAACCGCGACCACTACCACGACCCGCGCAACTCCTACCTCAACGACGTGCTCGACCGGGGCCTGGGCATTCCCCTGACCCTCGGCATCGTGTTGCTGGAAGTCGGATGGCGACTCGACCTGGCCGTCGAGGGCGTCAACTTCCCCGGTCACTTCCTGGTGCGGTTTCGCGGCGAAGCGGTCTCGTTCCTGATCGACCCCTTCCACGGCGGCGTCGACCGCTCGCGCAAGGAACTGCGGCGCATGCTCCACCAGCAGCTGGGCCGGCCCGCCCGCCTCGAGGATCGCTTCCTGAAGACCGCGTCCAAGCAAGACATGATCGTCCGCCTGCTGCTCAACCTGAAGGGGATTCACCATCGCACGGGCGACCACGAGCGCGCCCTTGCCGCTGTCGAGCGCATCCTGGTGGTGCGGCCGACCGCGCGCGAGCAGATCCGGGATCGCGGTTTCCTGCTGGCGCGTCTGGGCCGCGCGGACGAGGCGGTGACCCAGCTCGAGACGTATCTGGCCTTCGCGCCCGCCGCGGGCGACGTGGAGCGGGTGGAGGCGCTGGTCCGGGAGCTGAAGGCCGGTGGAAAGCCCGGCAGCGCGCGGTAGCCAGCCGCGTCCCCAGCGCCACTACGGCGACCCCGCAGGGGAGTACCGGGCGGCGGTCGAGGGGTGTGGGATGGTGCTCCGCGACGACCGCCGGCTTGTGCGTGTGCACGGCCGCGCCCCGGTGCAGATGCTCGACGGGATCGTGACGAGCCGGATTCCGGGGGTGCCGGTGGCGGCTGGCGGCGCGGGCGGCTCGACGACCCTGGTAGGCGACGCCGTCTACGGCACCATTCTCACGGCCAAGGGCCGCATGGTCACCGATGTCACGACCCTGTGGCTGGGCGTTGGTCAGGAGCAGGGGTTGGGGCTGAGTATCGCGGAGCCCGCCCACGAGGACGTCCTTGCGCACTTCAGGCGGTTTCTCCCCCCGAGGCTTGCACGATTCGAAGACCTCGGCCCGGCGACGCGGCTGGTGACAGTGGTCGGCCCAGACGCGGCCGAGACGGTCGCGGCGACGTTCGGGGAGGCGCCGGAGAGTGGGTTCGCCCTGCTGGACGGCGGGCCGCTCGGTGGCGGGACGCGTGCCGCCGGGGCGCTGGTGGCGCGCGGCGTGCGGCAGGTGCCGTCCTGGGACGTTTGGGTGGGGGCCGCCGCGTTTTCAGATGTGTGGGCGCGGCTGCGAGCGCACGGTGCGATGCCGGTCGGGTCGGGCGTCTGGCACACCCTGTGCGTCGAGGCCGGCTTTCCGCGGTTTGGCGCCGACATGGACGACGGCACGATCCCCGTTGAAGCGGGCCTTGTCGATGTTGCCTTCGATCACGACAAGGGCTGCTATACCGGCCAGGAAGTCATCGTTCGGATCCGGCATCGTGGCCGGGTGAACTGGCACTTGCGGGCGCTCAGGTTCGGGTCGACACCAGCCCGGCCGGGTGACCAGCTGTTCGAAGCAGGCGGGACGAAAGTGCGGGGCCGCGTGACCTCGGTCGCGGACTCTTCCCGCTTCGGTCAGACGATTGGACTGGGCTACGTGCGCCGCGAGGTGGAGCCGCCGGCGACGCTGCGGTTGGGGAGTGGGGATGGGGCGGAAGTGGGGGTGGAGTGGTCTCGCAGGGTGCTAGCAGGTGGCTAGGTTTCGGCGCCGGATGCTCGGCCTGGTCGCGCTCCCTGGTTGCATGTCGGTGTCTGCGTGTGCCGCGCCCGGACCCGAAACACAATCCCACGATTGGGTCACTGAAGTCGTAAATGTTATCGGTCGTGCAACTGGCGGTGATTCGACGTTCGGGTGGGTTGCAGACGTGAGCGTTGCCCAGGACGGGCAGCGGGTCTACGTGCTGGACGGCATGGCTGCAGAGGTCACGGTTTGGACACCGGATGGTGTCTTGCTCGACAAGGTTGGCGGACGGGGCGAAGGGCCGGGGGAGTTTACCGATCCGGTTGAGGTAGTTTCGCGGGATGACGGCTTCTACGTTATCGATGTGCACGAGGCCATTCGGTTTCGGACAGATGGGCATGTCGTCGAAGTGCATTCCGTGCCTTCGCAAGTCAGCCACCGAGGGCTTGGGCTGGCACCGATGGGTGTGAACAGACACGGGGCGATTGTGGCGTTTCCGCGGACTCCGCCCAGTGTGGCCACTGGCTGGTTGGGTGATGATCCCGAGCTGGAGTATCCCGTTCTTAGGATCTCGGAAACAGGAGACGGTTGGGCTGTTGATACCATCGTGTCGGTTGAAGCCACCAACGCGATGCTCAGTGTCCGATTGTCGGAGTCCGACGTTGGCGGTTGGCACGTGGCGCAACCCTACGCCGATTCGGATTTGACTGCCTATGACGCACGCCGGGAAAGCGTGATCCTGGTCAAGAGGAGGGGTATCGGTCCGGGTCCCGTCCACATCGTCGAAACATCTGACGAGGGCGATACGGTGTGGAACCGAACGCTTGCCCTCCCGCCTGTCCATCTGACCGCCGAAGCCGTGGACGAGTTTGTGGAAGCTGAAGCCGGTGCACTCGTGGCAGCTTGGCCGGACATCTCCGTCGGACGTGCCCGGCGACTGATTCGCGGAGGCCTCTACGTGCCGGATCACTATCCTGCAGTCGACGCTGTGATGACCTCGACGGAGGGGGTCATTTGGCTGAGGGGCTCGGGTTCCAACGACGGAGACACCCTGCGTGTGTGGTACTCGGTTGCCAGGGACCAATCCGAGGAACGGCCGCTGCGCAGGGTCTTGTTGCCAGACAAATTCTTTCCACTGGACGGGACGGCCGACGTGATCTGGGGATTATCTTTCGGGATGCTGGACGAGACCTACGTTGAGGGACGCCGCCTGATTGAAGTCAGGTGACGCCTGTCTGCCTCGATGCGTAGCTGTCGCCCGAAGGTGTGGGGGAGCCGAGTCCCCGGATACGCCCCTACCCCTCCGGCTCCAGCGCAACCAGCCTGAGCAAGCGCACGGTCGGCACGTCCATTTCGTCGGTCTCGATGTAGGCCAGAAGCCCACCGGGACCGAAGGCGTCGGGTATCCGGAGCCCGTCCGGTGGAAGCGTCCCGATGTAGTCGCCGTCGGGCGTCACGATGTCGGTCGGACCGTCGTCGTCGCCCGTCGGACCCCAGCGTTCCAGCCAGATTCGGTCCTCCCAGTCCACTTGCAGGTCATACAACACCGGCAACTCGTCGGCGAAGGTGCGTCCCTCCACGCCCTCCCGCTCGACTTGCACGTTGACGCCGTTTGAGGTCACAACTTCTGATGCCTCGCGTTCACTGTAGCGTTCGCGCTCGGCTTCCATGATCGCATTGTCGACCGGCAGCGGCGCGATCGGCCGCTCGATGGTTCCCGTGACGCTGCCGTCGAGTCCGATGAGTTTGACGCGGTAACCGACGGAATCGATCAGCGCGAGGCGGCCATCGGTTAGAAGGTCGTATTGGAGGCGGGGCTCGAAGGCGCGGCCCGCCGCGAAGCGCATGCGCACGCCACCCGACGTCGACTCCATGCTGCTTTCGTCCTCATCCGCCTCGGGCAGCTCCCAAGCAGTGTAGAGGAGTTCCGGCTCTGTGCCGTCGAGTGGGAAGATGTGGATGGGGCGGCCCTCGTCCTCGGCCTCCTCCTCGTCACCGCCGAAGCGCACTATCTGGCCGGCTAACAGGCGGCCGTCGGGAAGCGCCATGCTGGCCATGACCATTCCCGTCGTAAACGGGTCCATGGTGATGCGCCGCACAAACTCGCCGTCGGGCTCGAGAAGGTCGATCGTCGTGAATCCCATTACCGTGTAGGATCCGTCGCGCGCGACGATCGCCGTGGTGACCGCGTCGAACTCACCAGGCCCCTCCCCGGGCCCGCCGACCGTACGGACCAGCGACCCGTCCGGCCCGACCACCACGATGTGATCGGCGTTGCTGTCGAAGATGTGCAGGTTGGCCTGTGCGTCGAAGTGCACCGAGCGAACGTTGCCGAAGGCCTGCCAGTCCGTGGCCATGGCCGACCCGACGCTGAAGACCTCCTCCGTCACGGCGTTCACGATCACGTCCGGGCCGTCCAGGATCCCGGTGGTGCCCGTGGCGGATCGGTTCCCGGTGTCGCCACAGGCCGTAAGGGCTACGAGCGGGAGGGCGAGGAGTGGCGCGAACAACCGCAATCGCGTTAATGTCGCGTTCGTCATTGTAAGCTCCGGCATTCGATTCCTCTCTCGTGACAGCCGGTCGCATCCGGCTGGTTGCGTACAAGTTACGCCCCGACGCGAGCCGAGGCGAAGACTTCACCGCCCTGGCCACGGGTCCCATGCTCCCGCTGTCCGGTCGGCGTGTGTCCCATCCCGACATGCCGGTGTCCTTGGATTTGCCGCGGAAACGCGGGGGCGAGTGGCTATGCGTGGCCGCTGGCTCATCGGTCCGCCTCGCGTGCCTGCTCGACGGCCCCGCCTGCCGCGTCGACGGCCTCCCTGACCGCCGCCTCGATCTCCCAGGGTATCGCCGAGTCCACCAGCCGTGCGGCCCCGTTGTACATCTCGCCGGGCCCGAGCGGAGGCGCAGGCGGCAGGGGCAGCGTCGGCTCCGGCAGCGGCGGCGCGCTCGCGACCATCCCGCCGCTGCGGGCGAAGAACACCGCCTGGCCAGCCCGGTCGAGCGCCATCCGGACCCGGCCCTCGTGCACCAGCCGGTGATGCCGCCGGCAGAGCAGCACCGTGTTGGCCAGACTCGTCTCCCCGCCGTCGGCCCAGTGCCGGACATGATGCGCCTCGGTGAACCGGCCCCCGCAGCCCGGGTACCGGCAGCCCCGGTCCCGCTCCTCGAGCGCCCGGCGAATGTGCGGCGGGATCGTCCGCGTCTTCCGCCCCACGCTGACGACCTTGCCCCCCCGGTGCAGCATCGAGACCACCGACGCGTCGCACGCCATGCGCCGCGACGTCTCGGCGCTCACCCGCACCCCGTCAAGTTCCGACCGGCCCCCCTCGCCGTCCTGCTCCAGCGTGGCCATCTCCGTGTGCACCGTCACCTGGTACCGCTCGGCCCGCGTCCCGCTCGGCGTCGCTTCCGCGGTCGCGTCCGTCCCCGCGTCCGTCCCCGCGTCCGCCTCCGCCCCCAGCCCCGCCGCCAGCGCCCGCTCGGCGACCAGCCCGATCGCATCGGCCCTGCGCTGGCGGCTCCGTGGCCGCGCGTCCGGGTCCTCGCCCCGGTACAGCGCGTCGTTCGCGGCCTCGACGGCCCGCATCAGCACGGCCCCGGCCTCGGGCTCGAGCCGCCCCCGCACCACGTACGTCCCGTCGGCGTCGATGAAGACCGAGAACGCCCGGGCCCGGTGCCGGGCCTCCTCCGCCCCGATCTCGCCGTCGCGCGACAGGTGCCGCACCTCCCGCACCATCCGCTCCACCGCGGCGGCCGACCCCTTGTCGGCGTATTCGAGCAGCTTGCCCTCGGTCTCGCGCGTGGCCACCCGGGTGATGGCCCGCGCCTTCGCGTACGAGAGCTGCCCCGCCTTCATCGCGGCCGAGGTCTTCGGCAACTCCTCGAGCGCATGCGCGACGCGCACGTTCTCGCGGCAGGTGGCGACGGTGCGCCCGGTCCTCCAGGCGAGCCACTCGGCACAGGAGTCGAAGGCGTCGGCCCATCCTTCGCGGCGGTCGAACTCGGCGATGAGGGTGAGCATCTCGTGGGTGGCGATGTTGATCCGGGCGGCGAGTTCGGCGATCCGCTCTCCGATTTGGACGGTGTTCATGTGATCCTCCAGGTCGATTTCCGGCAACGGCTTATGTGAATCGTGCCTGAAATTTAACTATCGATTTTCGGCCCTCTGTGCGGGCCTGGGACGCACGATCTCGGGTCAAGACGACGTCGCAGGTTCACCGGGCGTCGTTCGCCCGCCAGCGGGGCTCCCGCGGCTCCTGGCGGCCATCCCTGCACCGGGTCCCGGACCTCGCCGAAGTCGTCATTTCAGAACCCGTCCATAGCGGGATCGGCCTGCGTTCCGATGTTTTGGGACAGGCGACCGCTGGAGGGGCAGTAGGGGGCTGGGGAGAGACATCCCGGAGTCCGTCAGGGATAGACATCCGGAGATCCGCCGGAGCACGGCGCGCCGGCCCGACGAACACCACCCCCGTCAGCCCCACGTTTCCGCGGCAAATCCCGGGACACCGGCATGCTCGTATGGGCGCCCGTCCGACAGCTCGCCTGCCGCCCGTCCGGCAGCTCGCCTGCCGCCTGCCCCCCAACTCGACCGCGCCCGTCCGCCAGAATCGCCGCTCCGCCCGCCACTCGTCAGCCCAGCCCATTGTGCACCGCCTGCCACGACCCTGACGCAACGTCAGGGTTAACGGTAATGAACGCCCGGCACGGCGCTGGCGGGACGGTCGTGCCAGTGGACTACCCTGACGTAACAGTAGGAGTGGTGTTGGCCATATCACGGCAGGAAGTCGTCTCAGGCCGCCATGGGCGGCTGACCGGAGATCCGGCGTTCCTGCGTCGGCATCGACGACGCAGCCGGTCTGGCAGCATGGAATCACATTGCCCCCAGTCTGGCCCCCGGACTATGTTGCTGCCGTTGGACTTGTGCAGCCATTGGCCGAACGCGGGAATCTCAGATGCCCAAACTGGTCCGCACCCTCGTTGAACGCCGCGTTCCACACATCCTCGCGCTCTATGTAGGCGCTTCATGGGGCATCATCGAGTTCGTCACTTTCGCCGTGCACGAATTCGTGCTCTCCCCGCACTGGACGAGGGTGGCGCTGGTTGCGGTGCTCCTGCTCCTGCCAACCGTCTTCATGCTCGCCTGGTTCCATGGCAAACCGGGAAAGGATGTTGACGAGATGCCGCGCGCGGAGAAGATCGGGATCCCGGCCAACATCGTGCTCTGCGCGGGCGTGTTGTGGCTGATTTTCGGCGGCGAGGATCTGGGCGCCGCGACGACCTCCGTCACGGTCGAGAACGAAGACGGCGAGGTGGTCGAGCGCGAGATCGCCAAGGCGGAGTTTCGCAAGCGCACGCTCCTCTTCCCCCTGGACCTCGGTGAAGGCCTCGGGGAAGAGGACTCGTGGCTGGCGTACGCGGTCCCGGGTGCGATCGAATACGACCTGAGTCCGGACGAGTTCTACGAACCGATCATCGCCTATCTCCTGCGGGACCGCCTGGAGGCCCTGGGATTCCCCGATCTGCTGGGCGTCCCCACGGCGCTGAAGCGTGAGCTCTCCGAGGAAGTGTTCGCCGAGTTCTTCGGAGCGGGAGAACTCGAGCGCGTCGATGGCCGCTACCGGGTCACGTTGCGCCTGCACCAAGTGGGCGACGGCTCTGTGGCCGGAGAGATCGTGCAGGAGGGGACGGACATCCTGGCCGTCGTCGACGAGATATCCGTGATGGTCAAGGACGCCCTGGGGATCCCGGAGCGCGAGGGCATCGAGGATCTTCCGGTTCGCGACTGGCTCTCCGAGGACCCCCAGGCCGTGGCCGAGTACTACAGAGGCACGGCAGCGATGTTCGTCGAGCAGGATCTGAACACCGGCATCGAACTTCTGACCTCCGCGACAACCCGGGATCCCGCCTTCGCCGGGGCACAATTCACCCTGTACCTGTTGCTACTGAACGCCAGCCGGACCGAGGAGGCCATCGCTTCGCTCCAGGCGACCATGGCGAACATCTACCGGATACCCGAACGGCACCGCTTCATCGTGAAGGCCGAGTTCTATTCCCTCACGCAGGACGTGGTCAAGGCGTCCGCGGTCGTCGAGATGTGGGTGGAACTCCATCCGTACGACGCGCAGGCGCTCAGGTACCGGATGATGGTTCAGCAGGGAAGGGGTGATTCGGAGGGGATGCTGGCCACCCTGACCGCGCTCCGCGGGCTCGACCCCCGTGACGGAAGCGTCCTGCTCCAGATCGCCGCCGTGCAGGGCGAGCTGGGGGACCACGAAGGCGCGCTTCAATCGCTCACCGAATACGTCGACGCCTTCGCGGACGACGAGGCCGGATATGTCCGACTGGCCCGGCTGCAACGGCGCCTGGGGCGGCACGACGATGCCCGCGCGAGTCTGGACCGCGCCATCCTGATCGACCCCCTGTCGTCGCAGGTCACGGCCGCGCTGGCAACGCTTGACCTTTACGTGGGGAGCTTCGAGCCGGCCCGGGCCGGTTTCGAACGCGCGCTCGAACTGGCGCGCACGGCGGCCGAACGGGTGCAGGTGCTCGATGGACTCAAGGGCTACCACCTCTTCCGCGGCGAAGTCGGTGACGCGATCCGTGCCGCGGAGGCGTGGACGGCAGAGGCGGCCAGCTACATGAGCCCGCTCGTGCTAGCGCAGCAGCGGCTCGACGACCTCGCGATCTACAACGCCGCGGGCAGGGAAGCCGCCGCCGCGTTCCTCGAAGAGATGAAGGCGCAGATTCCGCCGCCGCTCGACGACTACCTCATTCCGTACCTGGAGAGTTCGGCGTTCGCAGCCTGGGGCGACCTCGAGGCCGCGCGCGAGGCCCACGGCCTGGCGGTCGAGAGGGCGGAAGCGATGCAGTACGGCGTGCTCCTCGAAGATCTTCAGCGCATCCTCGGGCGGATCGAAGAGCTTGCCGGGAACTACGAGTCGGCCCTCGAGCACTACCGGGCCGCGATGGCGGCCGATCCCGGCGTCGGTCTCCAGCGCGCACTCGGGCGCACGCTGCGCAAGGCGGGCCGGCTGGGCGAGGCCGAAGCCGAGCTGCGGGAGGCGCTGGTGCCCGTCCCGGCACAGCCGTGGACGCACTTCGAACTCGCGCTGGTTCTGGAGGCGCGGGGGGACGGGGAGGGAGCCGTCGAGCATCTGCGGAGCGCGCTCGCCGCGTGGGAGAACGCGGACGAGGACTATGGGCCGGCGCAGGAGGCGCGGGTGAAGCTGGAGGAGCTGGGCGGGTAGGGGTCCGACACGGCAGCCGCGCGGGGCTCCCTGTCCCTCGTCAGCCGGTAGGGGCGTTCGAACTCACCAGCCACCACCCTAACGTAACGTCAGGGTCATTCGCTGACCTCCAGAACCCTGGTCGAGACCACATGATTCATGAGCTCCGCGGTGTCGAACCAGGTCGGCTTGAGGCGCCGCTCGCTGGTGAGGCGGGCCTGGTCGACGTAGTGGGGCGAGTCGGGGTCCTCGCTCTGGCCGTAATTGTGAAGCGTGTACGACCGGATGGGATCGGTGAACTGTACCAGGCGCAGGAGCCGCGAGCCGATCTGGACATGGCGCAGGCCCAGCGAGTCGGGCGGGCTGAACGTGCTCATGGCGCGCAGTGTGAAGATGCAGGAGAGGTCGAGGGCACAGCCCACTCCGCCGCCGGCGGGCGGCACGATCGAGAGGCCGCCGAGGGGCCAGGTGCGGCCGCCGCGACCGATGCGGAAGACGTCGCCCAGCGTGCGGTCGATCGAGCCGTAGGTGTCGAGCATGAACGCGGCGGTGGCGTCGAGGGCGTCGAGGAGGTGCGGGAGGAGCGCCGCCGGGAGGTCGTCTTTCTCCCAGAGCGGGTCGGTGAGGGCCGCGCGGGCCGCGTCGTCGAGGTCGGGGAGGGCGAAGATCTGCTCGCGCCAGACGAGGTAGGCGTGAGCGGCCCGGGACTCCTGGCGGGCATGGCCGTCGAAGCCGAGGATGTGCGCCGCGAGAGTGCGGACCTGGGGCGCGGCGGCCCGGATGCGGACGCGGTCGGCGTTGAGGGCCCGCCTCAGCGCTTCCTGCCAGGCCGCGGTGCCGACCCACATCTCGTCGAGGGAGAGTTCGACGGCGTCGTCGAAGGTGAAGTCCCACGCGCCCGAGAGGACGTCGACGGCACGCACGCCGCGCGAGTTCCGGCGGCCCGGCGTGTCGTTGTAGATGTACGACGGGTAGCGGTCGGCGGTGAGCGGGCTGTCTTCAAGCATCACGTCGGGCGCGATGTTGTTGTTCTGCATGTAGCCCGCGGCGGGAGTCTCAAGTTGGACAAGATCCTCGAGCGGGTGGATGCCCAGCCAGGCCGTCGCCGAGGTGTTGCCGGGCACGGGCCGGTTCCAGTCGTGGCCGTCGGGGCGCATCGGCGTGCGGCCCGCGCGGACGTACCACGAGTCGCCGTGGCGGTCGCCGAACATGAGGTTCTGCGGGAACATGCCGAGCCGGCGCATGGCCTGCTTCACCCCGGCGATGCCGGTCGCGTGGTTGATCTCGTAGACCTCCTGATCGAAGTCGCCGGCGGTGTGCATGTAGGACGTGCTCACCACGTAGGCCCTGCCGTCCTGCCGCGCGACCACGGGGGACAGGACGTCGTTGTGGCGGGTGTAGGCGAAGGTGCGCGTGACGGGGTCGCCGCCGCGGACCTCGATCGTGACGTCGTGCGTCTCCATCCGGCGCCATTCACCGTCGTAGCGGTAGCGCAGCGAGTCGGCGGGGTCGACCTCGACCTCGTAGCAGTCGGCGACGTCCGGGGCGCCGGTGGTCATGCCCCAGGCGACGTTTCGCGTGTGCGTGAGGATCAGCAGCGGGCCGAGCGAGTAGGCCGCCGTGTGGAGGTCGCCCGCGTGCATGCGTGATTCATAGGTGAAGGCGCCGTCGATCCCCCCGTGCGGGTCGCTCAGCACGATCATGGCATTGGCGCGGGTGCGCCAGGGGGCCAGGATCCACTCGTTGGACGCGTGCCGGTCCGCTCGGTCGAGGGCATCGCGGTCGACGGCCGCCAGCTGGACCCCGCCGCGCGCGCAATCCTGCAGACCCTGCCCGGCCTGATAGCCGGGCCAGAGCACGAAGCGGGACAGCACGACCGGGTCCCACGGTTCGAGGTCCGGCGCCCATTCCGGCGTGTCGTCCGGGTGCTCGGCCATCCAGGCTTCCATGCCCGCGACGTAGTGGACGTAGTTCTGCTGCAGCTGGGGACTCAGCCGCTCAAACCCGGCCTGCGCCTCTTCGACGTGCCGCCACATGCGGGACTGGATGTCCGTGGCGACCGCGTTCGCGGTGGGCGGCCCGCCAAAACCCGAGGTCGTTCCGTCCCCGAATGCCGCCGCAAGCTCGCCGCGCCCGGCGAGGTACATGTTCAAGATAAACTTAAGTTGATCTTCGGCCTGGGCGTATCCGAGGCCGTAGAAGCCGGCCTCCTCGGTGTCGGCGATGATGTGGGGGACGCCCCAGGGGTCGCGGTGGATGGTGACCTGGGGGGAGGACTGGGCCGTCGCCGGGATCGGCAGCAACACGAAGGCCACGAGCAACGCGGTGCCTGCGAGGGGGGCGGCGCATACCGCAGGAGCCACTGCGAGACCGAGCGCGAAGCGAAGGCGCGCGGGGGACGCTCCGGGGGAACCGCGGCGCACTCTCACTCCTCCGACTCAGGGGCCGGGAAGTAGTAGGTCATGTTGTCGAAGTCGATTGTCCAGGAGCCGAGGGGCCAGAGGTACTGGTGGGACATGAGGGCGTCCGCCATGAAGCCGCTCTGCCAGAAGAAGTCCTGTTCGACGAAGACGTTCCCCATGGCTTGCGTGGCGCCTTTCACGAGCCCGTTGAGGCCGTGGGACTCGATGGCGGTCCAGTAGTAGGGAGTGCCTTCGATGTCGTTGGTCTCGAGGCCGAGGAGTTCGACCGTTTCGTCGACGACGATCATGGGCATGCTCATGGCGAGCCCGGAGTCCATGAAGTAGTTGATCTCGTGGCCGTTGAGGTCGCCCTTTGCGAACATGAGGTGCGTGGTTGTCATGAAGAAGGGCGCCTCGAGGGGGGGAATGGCAAAGTTTGTCATAACCTCGGCGAGGGCCTCGGGGGTGCGCTCGCGCAGGGTGATGCGGCGGTTGTCGTAGTCCATCGTGCTCAGGAACTGCTTGAGCAGTTGGGTGGTGAGGACGCCGTCGCTGGTCTGGCCGATCTCCTTCCAGGTGGCGCCGACGACCGGGACGTTGGTGAGGGTGACGTCGCCCATGGTCACCGTTTCGGCGACTCCGAGGGGCTCTTCGACCGTTGCGCCGCCCGTGTAGGCGTAGCGGGCCTCGCGGTTGGTGAGGGTAGTGAGGCCGAGGCTCTCGTAGATGCCCTTGTCGAGGTAGAGACGGTCGCCGCCCGTGTCGAGGATGAGCGAGACGGTCTGGCCGTTGACTTCGAGGTCGACGACGGGGAGGGCGCCGGGTTGCGTGATGTCGTTGGTCATCGGGAGGTGGGAGATGCGCTCGTCGGTGGTCCATTCGATGCCGTAGGGCTCGCCTTCGAACGCCTGCATGTAGGTGAGGAGGCTGGACGCGCCCTCATTGTCCTCGGGTGCCGGGAGCTCGGGCGCCCTGGCGAACTGGTTGGTCTGGTACCAGGTGAGGGTCAGGCCCCGCGTCGCGTCGGCGTGGCCTTCGGAGCCCGCTTCGGTGAGGTCCATCAGCCGGTCGTAGAGGGTCTCGGCGCGGGTGTAGTCGCCGAGAAGGTAGGCCAGGCGGGCGGCGAGCTGCAGGTCGTCGACGTTGGACGAGGAGGGATCGGCGAGAGGTGCGATGACCTCGTCGGCCTGCCACATGTTGCCGAGCTTGAAGAGGATGTCGGCGTAGGCCCAGCGGGCGTCTTCGTCGTCGGGGTCGGCGGTGAAGGCGTCGGCGCGGGTGGGGAGGGCGGCTTCGACGTCGGACCTGAGCCGGAATTCCTCCTCTGCCGCGGCGGCCTGCCTGTAGGCGGGTTCGCCGGGGGCGTCGGGCTGGCAGGCTCCGATGGCGAGGGTCAGCGGGGATATCGCGAGGGCGATCGCGGCGATCCTTGGCGTGCGTATCATGGGTTGCTCCGTGCGGGTGTGGGTCCCAAGAATGCCCGTAGCGCACCGTTTTCCGAAAGAGGCCGGAACATGCGACGAAGCGATCCGGGCGACCGGCATACTCATATACTCATATACTCACACCTGCGCCTGGCGGCGGGCGGGCTCCTGGCCACCGCCGCCCTCCTCGCCGCCGCCCCCGCCGGCGCCCAGGAGGAGGTCATGACGCGGTATCCCTACGAGGACCGCGCCGACCTCGACCTGGCGGCCATCTTCGAGCCCAAGTGGGACGTCATGGTGCCCATGCGCGACGGCGTGCGGCTGCACACCGAGATCTACATCCCGCGGGGTCGGACCGAGCCGCTCCCGATCATGCTGGAGCGCACGCCCTACTACGCCAATCCGCAGGAGCAGGAGTATTCGATCCGGCTGGACTGGTACGAGGAGTTCTTCGACGAGGGGTACATCTTCGTGCTGCAGGACCTGCGCGGGCGCTACGAGTCCGAGGGCGAATTCGTCACGCTGCGCCCCAACCGCAAGCCCGACGACGTCGACGGCACCGACGAGTCCACCGACTTCTACGACACGATCGAGTGGCTGGTGAACAACGTGCCCGGCAACAACGGCCGCGTCGGAACGTGGGGCATCTCGTACGGCGGCTTCCTGGCCACGCGCGCGATGGTCGACCCCCACCCCGCGCTTGCGGCGGTCTCACCGCAGGCGAGCTGCGCCGACATGTTCATCGGCGACGACTTCCACCACAACGGCGCCTTCCGGTTCCACTATGCGTACGAGGCGGCCGTGCGGTTCGAGATGCCCCCCGAGCTGTGGCCCCCCGAGGGCGCCTGGGACAAGTACACGCGCTACCTGGAGATGGGCCCGCTTTCGCGGGTCACCGAGATGCTTGAAGGCAATTCGCGCATGTGGAACGACTACGTGGCGCATCCGAACATGGACGAGTACTGGGAGACGGAGATGTGCGGGGTCTTCCCGTACCTGCAGGGCATGACCGTGCCCGCGCTTCATGTCACCGGCTGGTGGGACGCCGAGGACTTCTACGGCCCCATCGAGGTCTACAAGCAGCTTGAGGAGGACGACGACGACAACGAGAACTTCCTCGTGCTCGGCCCCTGGCGGCACGGCGGCTGGACCTTCGAGGAAGCCGGCAGGCAGGTGCTCGACTTCGACCTGGAGAGCGAGACCGCCCGCTATTTCCGCGACGAGATCCACGCCCCCTGGTTCGCCTACTGGCTGAAGGACAAGGGCTCGCTGCCCGCCGCCGAGGCGATCACCTTCCAGACCGGCTCCAACGAGTGGAAGCAGTACGACAGTTGGCCCGCCGAGGGCATGGTGCCGAGGAACGTGTACCTGCGCGCCGACGGCGGCGTTTCGTTCGACCCGCCGCCGGCTTCGGAGGGCGACGACACCGCCTACGACGAGTACGTCTCCGACCCCGACAACCCGGTCCCCTTTCAGTATCGGCCGATCCACTACGACCGCTGGCACTACTGGCAGGCCGAGGACCAGCGCTTCGTTGACGGCCGGCCGGATGTGCTGACGTGGGAGTCCGAGCCGCTCGAGGAGGGGTTCGCGATCACCGGCGACATCGTGGCCCACCTGTACGCCTCGACCAGCGGCGGCGGGGCCGACTGGATCGTGAAGCTGATCGACGTCTACCCCGACGATCATCCCAATCCGGCGCTGCGGGGCTACCAGTACATGGTCGCCGGCGAAGTCTTCCGCGCGCGCTTCCGCAACAGCTTCCGCGTGCCCGAGCCCGTCGTGCCGGATGAGGTCATTCCGTACACGATCAGCCTGCGCGACCGCGACCACCGCTTCGAGGCGGGCCATCGGATCATGGTGCAGGTCCAGAGCACGTGGTTCCCGGTGATTGATCGCAATCCGCAGACGTGGGTGCCGAATATTTTCGAGGCGGTGGAGGGGGATTTTGCGAAGGCGACCAAGCGGGTCTATCGGTCGGCGGCGCATCCGACGCATGTGACGGTGTTGGTGAATCCGGGGGGGTAGGATGGGCAGGAGAAAGGCTCGGTCGCGGGGTGCCCGACTTCCCGTTATTGAGGTCCGGATGCCGAATGCGGTGCGCTGCGCGCTGAAAAGCCGGATAACGTCAAGAATTGGCCGGGTTTGGACGTGGCGGAAAGGGGATCCATTCGTCTAGGCTAAACCGCTTGGAGGAGGAACCCCCTTTTCCGATGCAGTCTCCCACCACAAGAGGTGTCAAGTCATGTCCAAGCACACATCGTTGTTTCGCATCCGAGTGGTCATCGCAGTCGCCATGCTAGCCGTCTTGCGTCCACCTGCACTCGCACAGCAAATCGAGCTCGTTCCGTGCTTCGTCGAATGCCACGGCATGGCGATGGACGCCTTGGATGCGGGCTATCCCAAGTGGTTGGCTGACTGGGTCTTCGACCGATGCATTGAGGAGGAATGCTGACAGCACCGTCGACCAGTTCCTGCGGGCAGCCGGTGACCCGGAGGCCGACAAGCGGCCATTGCTGGCGCAGTCTTTCGTGCGTGGCTGGAGTGGCCGCTGTCGTCATCTTGACCGGTGGTTGTGTAAACAACGACGGTGGGGAGGGGGCTCACGTCCATATCTCCCCGTTCGCTTCGACTGCGGCACCCCTGAGCGCTCACTACGAGTTGGCTCTGGCGGATGAGAACACCGCGTGCGTGGCCAACTCGTACGAGTTCCGGGTCCATTGCAGCGACCGTACGGGATCGGTGTCCGGAGTGTTCGGGGGTGAAGGAGATGGTCCCGGGGAGTTCCGCAGCCTCGCGTTCATAAGGCGCGGACCGAACGGCACCGTTGGGGTGTTCGATCTGGAGCTATCGCGACTCACGGTCTTCACGCCGGCAGGCGTTCGCGTGGCCGAGACCAGGCTGCCTCCCGGGTTCGTGCCAGGAGGACCATTCGGGACCCGGATATTGGGCCAATTCTTCAGATTTCCCAACGGCGACATGGTGCCGGTGGAACTCGATGCCGCAACGGGAGAGATTCTCTGGCGACGGGACGATCTTGACGGCTTGGCCCAGACGGAGTGCGGCGAACTCATTGCCGAGCTCCCCAGCAGGGAGGGCGGCTGGGTTTTTCGCGCGTGCCAAAGGGAGATCGTTTTCCTGACTGACCGGGATGCCGACGCTGTAACGACGGTCGAGGTTCCCACCTATGTTGAGGAGTTGCCGAACGAGCGTGACGTGGAATCGTATCGGGACGCTATAGCGACCATTTCCGGTGGTGCCGGCACCTCACTGCCGGCGTCGGCGTGGGAGCCCTATCTCACGGAGTTCAGGGAGACCCCAAAGCGCTGGTTCCTGCGTTCGCGTCCAATGGCCTACGACGGCCATGACCGACTCTGGGTGGGCACCGCCCGCGACCGTGACGCCTTCTCCTACCTGGACATATATATCGGCACCGGCTACGTCGGCACTGTGCGGGTCCGCGACCGCCTCATGGGGTACGACCTCCTGGGGTCAACCATGGCCGCATTGGTCGAGCGTCAGCCCGGGCGGGATGGCATCGCCAGGCGCGCCATCGATTGGTATCGGATCGACGGGCTGGACCTCGTCGGGCGGCCCGGCCCCAAAGGAGATTCCCGGTAGTCGCTGACCGCCTATCGCATTCAAGGATCCCATCCCTGACACTTGTGTATACAGGCGGATGAGCACGAGATCGTGGGTCCGGTGGGCTGTCGCTGCGGTGTTGGCCGGGGCGCTTGGGTGCGGGGATGCCGACGTATCGCCTGGGGCGCTGTCCGGTTCGATCGATGCCCCGGCACGTCTGTTCGCTGTCGACTCGTTGGGTAGCATAGACGGCGATGATTCGTTCGGGCTCATCGTCGACGTCGCGCTGAGTCCGGCGGGGAGCCTCGCCGTGTCCCAGTACGGCCTGGGTGAGGTGTGGGTGTTCGACGCGCAGGGCAGGAGGCACGTCGTGGGGCGCAGTGGCGGAGGGCCCGGAGAATTCGGGTCCGTACCGCATGTGGCGTGGCGGGGCGATACCCTCTTGGTCGTGGACGGCCTTGGATCGCGCATCTCTCTCATGGCCAGCGACGGGCGCTACCTCCGAGGCCATGCCACCGTCCCCCGTGCAGCGGCCGCCAGGTACGGTCCCGTCGGGTACCTGCGCTCGGGCCTCACGGTGGCGGCCCCTCGGACCACCTCGAGTTCGACCCCAGAGCCCAAGCCCATACTGCTTGTCGGCACTGACGGGCAGATCCTGGACACGCTGGGAAAAGCTCGGCACCGGCGAGTCTCAGCGGATGCGGCGCTGCCAAACGGAGGGGGGTTCGTCTTCCTGAACCCCTTGGCGAACTACACGCGGACTGAAGTGAGTCCCGACGGTCGCTACTTCGGGACCGCGGACGAACTGGAGGGGCCTGACGGCTCGGAACTCCGGTTCGTTCTGTACGACGACACCGGTAACGAGCTGGGTCGCACCGCCGTGGACGTTGAAACAGATCCCGCGTCGGACGAGGACGTGCTCGAGCGAGTGAGCAACATCGTCGAGAGCCTCTCGAAGGACCTTCCGGTCGCCAGCGTTCGCAAGTCCATCCTGGAGGCAGTTCAGGCACCCGATCGCCTGCCCGCCCTGTCACGTTTTCTCGTCGACAATGCAGGCAACCTCTGGGTCGGGAGCATCGTCAAAGGCGGCAGAGTCTTTTGGAGGGCCTGGAGCATCGAGGGCGATCTCGTGCGAACGTGGATCGCGGACCCCGACCTGGAGCTGAAACAGATCCATGACGGGGGCGCTGTCGCCGTTCGGCGGGATGACGTCAGGGGTTGGCGCGTGGTCTTCGTGAGGCCCAATGCCGAGGAGAACAGCCACTAGATGATCATTCGCGTCGCAGTCTCGATCCTCGTGGGCGTCGCCACCTTGGGCTTGTCCCAGCAGGCCGCCGGTCAAGCGTCCCTGTTTACGGAAGGGCAAGGTTCACGCAGGGGTCCCATTCCAGCGTGGGACACGGCATGGGTATTCGTTGGCGACGATGCCCATCTGGCCTCTGCAACGCAGTTGCTGCCAGATGCCCAGGGCGGAGTCTTCTTCATTGATCAGTTGCTCCTTGAGGTCCACCACCTGGATCCACAGGGTCGCCTCGACTGGACCTGGGGACGCGAAGGGAGTGGTCCTGGCGAGATCCGTGCCCTCCGGGCGATGGCGTTGGACGGGAACGGGAACGTCGTGCTTGTCGACTATGGGAATCGGCGGATCGTGACCCTGAGCCCGGAAGGCCGACTGTTGCGTGAAGTCCCGCTCGCCATCGATGCCGGCTATGTCTCGGGAGTAGCGGTCCTCGAGTCCGGCGACTACGTAGTGGCCACGGAGCGCGCGGTTCCATGGGTCCTGGTGGACCAGACGGGAAGACGAGTGCAGGAAGTCGACACCCCGCAGGCAATGGCGGAGCTGTCCTTTCTGCAGCGGACCGGGTTGACGAGCAAGTGGAAACGGGATCGATGGGTGTTCGGATTCCAGTTCGGCAATGGGTGGTTCACTTTCCGTGAGGGCGAGGTGGAGTTGGCGTCTCCGTATGTTGAACACACGGAATTCCCGCCGCGCGACGCGACCCGCCTGCCCCTTGATGAGACAGTGCCTTCTGCCGCTTCGCTCTCAGTGCGCGACGACACCCTCACCGTACTATTCGCCGGCAGCGGTCGCGGACAGTTGCATTGGCTGGATCACTATGACTTGCAAACCGGAGAGTACCTGAACTCGTGGTTTCTCCCACAACCGGCCAAGTACGCCGTCGTTGGAAGCGGGGGAAATGTGTTCATGGTTACCTACGACCTCATCCCGACGGTGATGGCCCTTCGCCCGCGACCCCGCTCATCTCGCGGAGAGGCGTATCGACCCTGACGGGACTATGAAGGCACGGAATCCGCACTGCGACGCCGGCGCAGCAGCACGTAGAATGCCCCCTGGCCCCCGTGTCTGCGCTGAGCGGGCACGCACGCCAGCACGAGCGGGCGGGTTGCGGGCTCGTTCAACCACCGTTCAAGTCCGCCGCGCAGCACGCCCCGGGCCTTGGCAAGCGGTTCGCGCCTTCCCTGCCCGGTGATGACGAGGACGCAGCGGAAGCCGCGCCGGGCGGACCGAGTCAGGAATGCCGCTACCTTGCCCCCAGCTTCCTTGCGCGAGAAGCCATGCAGGTCCAACTGGGCGTCGATCGCGATGTTGCCGGCCCGCAACGCGTCAGCTTGACGCCGGTTCAGCCCGGCGACCGAGCCGATCTCGATGCGGGAGCCTGTCCGTGCCGAACCTGCTGCCCCTGCCCGTTTTTCCCCAGGCGGGCGCTCGCGCACCGCCGCGCCTTGACGCGCCCGCACGACCGTTTCCTCGACCAGGCGGCCGTGTCCCGGAAGACGCGATACGCCGGTCATCTGCTGCTCGAAATCGTCCTGTCCGGTCTCGTCTTGGTCGTCCGTCCGAGTCTGAGGCACGCGGCTTGGCATGGGACTCCTGACATCCTCGTCATGACTGGTTCGCGGTGCCATTCAAGGTAACAAGTCGGTCTGGAACACCCCGACTTCCGCAGAGTGCGCAGATCCCGGTGCATTTGATGATCAGTCGCATAACCCAGGGCACTATGCTTGACGGTATCGCCACACGGCGTCTACCGTTGCCCAGAGGAAACCAATATGAGTGGAATGAAGCGACTGACCGAACCTCCCAAGCTGTGGGAGGTACTGGCCACGGCCACCGCTACGATCCTTACGATCGTGGTCGCGGCCGTGTCGGCCACGTGGGCATACGGGCGGTCGATCTCGGATACCGAGCTCAGGATTTCGGAGGTCGAACTCAAGGTTTCCGAAGTTGAACTCAGGCTTTCGACCGCGATCAAGGACTCGGAGATCCGGACCCTCGAAATGCTGGCCGAGATGCGAAAGGAGAACCAGTCCGAGCAGAATACGGCCATAAAATCATGTTCTACAATCATTTACGATCTAGTGTGTCCTCTTGGGGTCACCCTGGGGATCACCCTTTGCGCGGCGGATAGCGGAATCGAAGGATCGCCCCGGTCACCGCCCGCGCTTAGAGAAAAAGTTTCATCCGATGTTCGAGGAGCGGACCATTCAAGATGCCGGTCATGTTGAGAACTTCGAGGTTGAATCGGCCATCGGGATTCCGCGACCACCATTCTTCTGCCATCCAGCCAAGGTCCTCGGCGGCGATGACGGAGATCTGGGTACCGGTGCATTGGGCTGCCAGCTGCCAGACGCTGTCCATTGCGGAGTCGTCGGGCTTCGCGACGATGACGAGGAAGCAGGCAACCGGGTCACGTGCGTCTCGGATATAGCGCTTGAACTGCCTCAGGTGCGAGGGCGGAAACGTGTAGGCGGCCTCCGTGCTTTTGTTGTCCCACATCAGCACATCTCCGTTTGCCGTGCGACGGCCGCCGAACCGGATGCATCCGTCGGGGTGCTCGCTCCCGGCCAATTCCATCAACTCAAGCCCCAGCCTTGATTCGAAGAGAAACCGCGTTGCCGCCTCGAACCCGTGCTCGATATCAAGGTCTTTCTTGATGATCTGGTTCGCTAGCAGGTTCTCCCGGTCGCGCCGGGCGAGTTCCGGCAGGTACTTGTAGAATCGCTCGCCGGGAGAGGCCTCCTCCGACACCTCCTTCGTTATCAGATTGGCGAAGTACCCGATGATTCGTCGGATTCGCTGCGCTTTGGTTCCGCTCACCGGAACGCCTGGAAGCGAGGAGCACAGTTCGTGGAGATCCCCGGTGGACAGGATGCGCAGCGCGGCGCTGGGACTCAGGCCGGAGGAGATTACCCGACTCTTGAGTTCCGACTTCGTGCCCGAAGTGGGAAGTTTCTTCTTGACCAGCGCCTGCTTCAACTGCGTAACCGTGAGGGCGTCGAGGAGCAGGCCCCAAGCGTGCAGCCCGAGTTCCATACCAAGCGCTCCCATCACGGAAGCCCGGATTTCGTCCGGAATCACGTAGGGCGAGCCATCCGCCTTGTTGCAATGGAAGACGATGCCACCCCGTTGCAGCGCGTTGAGCACGTCGCGGCACTCACTCGGCGTGTGCAGGACGTTGCCTGGTTGGGGAAAGTGGTTTAGTTGGGCGAGCACGATGCGGAAGACGGTCTCGGACAGCCCAAGGCTGTCGCGGAGAGTACGGAGCAGGTTCAGCTCACGAAAAGTGATCAGCTTGTCGTCCAGCGCTGTTCTGAGTACGTCCTTCAAGATTTCGATGCGCTCCGGGTCCTCGTAGCGCAGACTCCCGTCCGCTGCTGCTGCGTCGAGCACATCCTGCTCCAAGCGGGTCAGGCTCTCGACGATATCCTGCTCCGATGCCGACCAGTCGGGCCGATTCACGAACGCCTCCAGCATTAGGATCTGCCGGATCTGGTCCTTGAATGGACCGTCGAACTGGAGAACGGTCGTGATTCGTTTTGCGTCGGTGAGCTCCGCGACGTTTCGCAGAATGATGTCCCGGGCTTGGTCCTCGTCGGGTTTCGGGAAGTCCTTCGTGAAGCTGTCCACGATGCGTTGCAACGGAAGCTTCGACATTCGCTTGATCGCATCCGCCACCTTCATGCCGTCACTCCTTCGCCTGATTTCGTTCGATCCATCGGGAGATCAGCGCGGCAAATGAACCGATCAGTCCAAGTGAGAGAACGACCAGCCACAGGGAGACCAACATGCCGCCAGCGGTTGCGGCATGTTGGGTCGCTGAGTCCGCGCCGGACGACTTAGCTACCGCCCAAGCTAGCGCATTGTCAACGCTGTCGAAGGTGGAGAAGGAAGCCCGCAGCGGGGGTGGGGTAGGCTGGGCAATCTGTCGCTGGGAATGCTGGCGGGTCTTTGGCTGAGCGTCACACAGGGCAACCGGAGAGGGTGCCCAGATCCACAGCCAAGGACCATGTCGTGTGCTGGCTCGTGACCAATATCGGTCACGAGCCAGCACACGCAGTGTTGAACACTGCGGCTGGCGAGGGGCTCCGCCCCTTCGACCCCGAGAAGCCCGCGCTGATGCGCGCAAAGAATCGCGGGCGATGGGTTTCCCCGCCCTCGGTACCGTGTCGGGCCGCTTGCCGCCGACCTTGCGGGGACAGAGGCGCAGGCCAACCTTTGTGGGTGCCTTCCTCCACCATGATCGAGCCAAGAATGGTCGCGCGCCCGCATCCGCTTCGTGTCTCCACCGCCAAGGTTCCGCTCCTCCTCGCGGCGATCTCGGCAGCAGCCTGCGATCAAGGGACCTCGACCGCTGGCGGCGGCGACCTCGCCACCACTTTCGACACCGTGGGCGGCGTCGTCCACGTCACCAACATCGGCACGCCGGCCGGATGGCAACTAACCCCGGTCGTCTCGATCGGACCCAGGTCGCTGACGGAACAACAGACTCCCGACGAGTTCGGCCAGGTCGGCGCCGTCGCCATCGGCCCCGATGAGACCATCTTCGTGGCGGACGCCATAAACCACGAGGTCCGCGTCTTCGGTTTCGACGGGGCGCACATGCGTACCTTCGGTCGGGAAGGTGCGGGACCGGGCGAGTTCAGGAGCCTCTATTCTTTGGCTTGGGTCGGGGACCGGCTCATCACCTTCGATCCGGTTCAAGGGCGCATCGGCGAGTGGTCGGCTGACGGCGAGTGGCTCGGGCAAAGAAGGACCACGGGAGGTCTGACCGGATCGGCCGCGAACATTCGATTCTACCCCGTCGGCGAGAACGAGGTCTTCCGCTTCGCGTTCGATCCTGATGCCGGCGCTCAGTGGATCGGCCTCGACAACAGCGGAGCCACGGGCGACACCGTGCCCTTCCTGACGGCTCCCGACGACCTTCCCGGGCAAACCGGTGGGATTCTCTGTACTTGGGAGGAGGGAAGGGTCGGCTTCTACGGCCACACGGCTGGGGCAAAGTGGGTGCAGCACCCGGCTTCCGGGGGCGTCATGTATTCCGCTTGGGGCTATTTCTACCGGATCGCCGTCACGCGGGGCGAGAGCGACACCCTGCGGGTGATCGAGCGCACACTGCCGACCGAACCGATCTCGGACGAGGAATGGGACGCGGGCAGCGCGGAGTTCGACGAGGCCATGGAGCGTTGGCTGGGCGGCTCGTGCAACCCCCGAGGGTACAATCGGCCTGAACGAGCTTCGTTCATCAACGAGGTCTTCGTGTCCACCGACGGCAAGCTGTGGGTCGAAGTCATCCGCACCGCCGGCAACCGCTGGGAGTTCTTCGATCCCGAGGGGAGGCTGCTCGGCAGCGTTTCCGCCGTCCCGTTCAAGGAGCGAACCGTCCCCGTCTTCCGGGGCGATCATCTGGCGACGGTCCGCCAAGACGACATGGACTTGGACCACGTTGACGTGTGGCGGCTCGAACGGCAGCCCGCCGGGCGATAGCTCCGCCCGAATCCGCACCAACGGTTCCGGAGCGGCGCGGAATTGCCGGGGGTTTGAGGGGGGCGCAGCGTCCCCCCTCGCCAGCCGCCACGTTCAACGTGGCGTCGGCTGGCTTGTCTCCCATAATCATGCGGATTCCCGCTTGATTTGCATGACCGGGTCACGGGGAAGGCCCGGGCTGTTGAGCGCCCGCAGAGGCGAGCGTAGCGAGCCGGAGCGGGCGCTCAACAGGGACGGTGGTCGGATCGATCGGCTGGCAGGCCGTAAGGGGCCGTGCGTAAGTGTGGTCGCCACCGTCCTTCCCAATGTCCTGAATGGATACACGAGCATCGAGGCTCGCACGACAAGCACAGGAGAAGGGAAGAACACATGAGCAGCATCCTCCGCACCGTCGGGATCGACATCTCCAAGGACTGGCTCGAAGCCTTCGCCGCGCCCGAGGGGAGAGCGTCCCGGTTCCCCAACGACAGCGCCGGCTTCCGGAGGCTGATCGCTTGGATCGGCTCCGGGATCGACCGGATCGCGTACGAACCCTCCGGAGCCTTCCACCGCGACTTCGAGGACACCCTCCTGAAGGCCGGACTCCCCCTGTACGCGATCAACCCCTTCCAGGTCCGGTCCTTCGCCCGCTCCATCGGGCGGCGCGCGAAGACCGACGCGGTGGACGCCCGGACGCTGGCCACCATGGCGGTCGCCGTCGAAGACCTGCGCCCGACCGAGGCGAGATCGGAGGGGCAGCGTGACCTCACCGAGCTCCAGCAGATCCGCGACGCACTGGTCAGGGACCGGACCGCAACCACCAACCGGGGCAGGAACTTGCGCACTCCCGTGGGCAAGCGGGTCACCAAGCAGAGGCTGCGGCAGATCGACCGCCAGTTGAAGCTCATCGACGCCGAGATCGGGCGGCGGATCGATGAGGAGAAAACCTTGGAGCGCCGGGCCGAAATCCTCACTTCCATCCCCGGCATCTCGGACATCACCGCTGCGGGGCTCATCGTCCTGATGCCCGAGCTGGGCACCCTCACCGGTGCCCGTGCCGCCAGCCTTGCCGGACTCGCTCCGATCACTCGGGAGTCCGGAAACTGGAAGGGACACAGCGTCATCCAAGGCGGCAGGCACCGGGTCCGCAGGCTGCTCTTCATGCCCGCTCTGGTTGCGGCCCAGCACAATCCCGACCTCAAGCGGAAGTACGAGGCGCTCCTCGCCAAGGGGAAGCCGCCCAAGGTTGCCCTGACGGCCGTGATGCGGAAGCTCCTCGTCCTCGCCAACGCTCTGGTGCAGCAGGACCGCACTTGGACGGCGCATCCGCCGCGCGAGTACTCCTGCCCGGCCTTCCCGACGCCCAGCCCCGCGGGGAGCGTTCACGGATGATCGAACCGGGCAAGAACGGGCGCCGAAGCGGAAGCGTCGCAAAGGGGCGCTGCGAGGCAGGTCGCTTCGCGAAAAACGGGCGTCCGCTTGTGAGATGGATACTCCCGACCAGTAACGGTCGTGAAGCCAGCCTTGGCGCGGTCCAACGGATCGGGCCTCGACGCGGTCCGCGACTCAGCGGTGAGAACCGGTTTCGGAGCCGCTACGTTCACGGCCATCCTGGGTGATCATGCACTTCCCGCAAGCGGGCACGGGGCGTATCGTGCTCCCATGAGCGCAAGGCTGCGGACAAGGCGCGCCGAGTAGGTGGTGGCGGTGGCGGGTCGGCCACGATTATCTGCCTCGGCCAGCGACTTCACGACACCAGCGGTCCGACGGGATGGCCCCGGCGGTCTCGCGGGCTGTTTGGCCATGCAAGGAACAGCGGGACGAGGCGGGCCACGCGTTTCAGACCTTGGGTGAGGCCGTTCGGCATGGATCGTCTCCATGTTGTTCGGTTCGGGGCCGTGGCCGGGCTACCCACCCGGCGCGGCCCGCTTCTTTCAGGGAAGCCGGTCTGCTCGCGGTCTTCCTGCTCATGGGATGCGGGGCGTCCACCGGGCTCCCGGAACCGAAGTCCAACCTGTGGCAAGGGCTCTCGGTTGCTCCCGAGGCCCGGTGCGCCCCGTACAACCGGGACGATTACCGATACCCGGCATCCGTCGAGGCCGAGATCATCGCGGCGATGGGCGGGCGGATCTACGGCCCCTATACCGGCCGGCACTTCGGTTCCCCGGCCGAGACCGACATCGAGCACATCGTCGCCGTCTCGGAGGCGCACGACAGCGGGATGTGCGCGCGATCGGCGGAGGATCGTCGGGCGTTCGCCCGCGATCTTCTGAACCTCACGCTCGCCGCGCCGGACGTGAACCGGCACGACAAGGCGGCCAAGGATGTGGCGGAGTGGCTCCCCCCCTACAACCGGTGCTGGTACGTCGGGTGCACGCTGGAGGTCCGCAGGAAGTGGCGTCTCACGATAGACCGGCGGGAGCTGGACGAGGCGATCCGGGTACTCGACGACTGCCCATCGACGGCGATGCTGTTCGCGGCGGCGGCGTCACACCATGAGTTCGCGCTATTGCTACAGATTCCACGAAATGCACTCGCGCCACACGAAAACGGGCCTTCAAGCTTGCCCGCAGACACAGCAGCTTAGAATCCGGTCCGATCAGCCGGTGACCTCTCCCCGGTCCCCAAGGTACTCCGCCCACTGCTCCATGAGGACGCGGCGGCGCTCGAAGAGGTCAGAGCGGGCGTAGGCCGCCTCCACCCGATTGCGCACCGCGTGGGCCAGCGCCGCCTCCATGACCGCCCGCGGCGCATCGGTGCGCTCAGCCGCCCAGTCCCGAAAGCTCGAACGGAACCCGTGCGGCACGGCTCCGACCCCGAGCGCCTTGAGCAAGCCCGTGAACTCGAAGCTCGGCAGCACCAGTCCCCGCGCGGACGGGAATACCAACTCCGACCGGGGCGCGTGTGCCTTGGCCTCAGCCAGAATCTCCCGCGCCCTCCCCGAGAGCGGCACCCGGTGCTCCCGGCGGCTCTTCATCCGCTACGCCGGGATCGCCCACTCCCCGCCCTCGATGTCGATCTCCGCCCAGCGAGCCCCGCGCACCTCGCCGGATCGGCAGGCCGTCAGCACGAGAAATTCGATGCCCAGCTTCACCGAAAGCCTCGCCTCGGACCCAACAACCGCTTCGATCGCCGCGGCTACCTTCCTGTAGGGCAGCGCCTTGTAGTGCTTCTGGACGCGGGGCGGCTTGGGCAGCGCCGCCCCGATGGCGTCGCCCGCCGGGTTGTCCACCCGGTAGCCCTGCGCGATCGTCCACTTCATCACCGTCCCGATCCGCTGACGCACCCGCTTGGCCGTCTGATGCTTGTCGTTCCAGATCGGCATGAGCACCCCCATCACGTCGGCGGGCGAGATGTGGTCCACCCGCTTCCGCCCGATCCCAGGAAACGCATACATGCGCAAGGTCGAAATCCACTGGCCCGCGTGGCTGTCGGTCCAGTTCGCGCGGTGCATCGCGAACACCTTGACGGCCGCCTGCTCGAACGTCGGCACGGAACTGCGCCGCTTCGTCCTCGGGTCGCCGCCCGCGCGGGCCACCTTGCGGTTGGCCAGCGCCGCGTCCCGCGCCTCGGCCAGCGTCACGAGGCGGACGGAACCGAGCCCCAGCTCCCGGCGCTTGCCGTGGATGAACAGCCGCTGGATCCACTGCTTGTAGCCGGACGGCTTGACGCGCAGCACGAGGCCGTGCTCGTCCCAGTACAGGCCCGGTTCGTGAACGCTCCGCACGAAGGCGGCGGTGAGTTTCCTGCCGTGTTTGCCCATCTGGTCACCCTTTCGTGGTCACCCCGCCGATCACCCTTTCCGTACTGGAACACGGTGAACGTGCTGACACGGCAGTATAACATAAGTAACGGCATAACAACAAGTTTACTCACAATATGAGATGTCCGTGAATCTTGCTGGATGGTATCTACAAGGAGAACCAGTCCGCGCACGACAGGATCGAGGCGCTGATCACCGATCTGCGCGTTGACTTTGCCGAGTTCGCGGCGTCCCGGCCTGGTTCCGGCGTCCTGCCGGCCAGCCTTGCTGGCTCACCCGCTCGTAAACGAGATTCCCGGTAGCGGCCTCCCGTGTCTCCTCGGGCTCCGCCAAGGCTCTTGAATCAATCGTGATCGGTCGGCACAGAGGGACATGGCAGCTACCCACAAGACTCCACCACCAATCCCCGAAGCGGCACGGTACAGCGGAATCGGGCTAGCCAGACCGGCTATCAAGTGGTTTGCGGGTCTGTGTGCGGTGTACGCCGCGTATGTGTGCGGGGCCTTCATGGCTCTGCCGGACAGCTACGCTGTGGCCGAGAGACTCCTCATGGTAGCAGGGCAAGCGACGGTCGCCATGTCGCTTCTGATACCGCCAGCCGCTTTCGCGGCCTCTCTAGACCATTTTGCGCTTATTGCGAGGAGCCGCAGCCAAGGCTTGGAGGAGTCGCCTCGGCGGGGGATCGGAGGGTGACCAGCTTGGTTTGTGCTGGACAAGAGCTGGTCGACACGGGGCTGATGCGCATTCAAAGCCCCATGCCCCGGATTCCCGCCTTCGCCTTGCGGTACAGGGCTGCCATGACGGCTTGCATGGTGGTTGTGGCTGGCTGCAGCGCCGCCGACACGCCCGAACCGAGCTCCGCGACCTGGGTCACCGAGTCCGAGTACCAGTTTGGCGGGGCGCCCGAAGCGGATGTCATCCTGCAGCGGCCTGTCATCCGGGCCGATCCGCCCAGAGACAGGCTGCTCGTGCTGGATCCTCCGAGTTCACAGGTCAGTGCGTGGACACCTGGAGGGTCCCTGGGCTTCGTGGTCGGCCGCAGGGGCGAAGGGCCGGGGGAGTTTGCGGCTCCGCAGAATCTGTTTGTCGAAAGCGACGGCTCCTTCTCGGTACTCGAAGGCAATGGTTCGCGCTTCACGTACTTTACGGTCGATGGCGAGCTGGAGGCGAGCGAGCGCGGACCCGGCAGGAGAATCGGCTACCAGGGATTCGACATCCAGCTGGGTTGGCCTGGGAATGGCGTGTATCTGGGTGTGCCTCGCCTCCTCTTGGCCTATGAGCTAGGATTGAGGGGCGATGACCCGGTCGGCTCGCAGCCCCTGCTGCGCGTGCGTACTTTGGGCGACGGTCAGTGGGGTGAGCCCGAGCCTCTTCTCTGGCTGGACGTGCGCAACAGAGCGCTCCTGTTGCAGTATGGGGATGGCCGCAGATCGTTCAGTATGCAGCCCTTTGGCGATGCGGATCAAGTGCGGTTTGAACCGGGGACGGCGATCGTCATGCGGACGAAGGGGACGCCGGGTGTGGTGGAGTTGATCGAAGTGGGTTCCGACGGCGACACCACATGGCATCGGCGCCTGCAGTTCGGGCCGCACAGGCTGACTGCCCAATTGGTGGCGGAAACGCGCGACAAATTTGTTGAGGCAGCGGCTGACTACTATGTGAACGTCGCTTCGGTGTCGAGGGAGCGGCTTCGCGACATCTACAGCGAGGCTCTATACAGCCCCGAATACCTTCCCGCGGCGGATGGACTGCCCGTGCTCGCCGCTTCGGGTGAGGTCTGGATCAGAACGCACGAGGTCGTTGACACGCTGAGGACGCACTATGCGGTGCGCCGGGGCGACATGTACGAGGAGCCTCGCCGCGTGCTTCTGCCCCTCTGGTTGCGGGTCAGCGACGTCACCGACACCCATGTCTGGGGCATCTGGCGCGACTCGATGGACGTGCCTCACGTCGTGGGCCGAAGGCTGGTTTCGCTGGAAGCTTCAGACTAGCACGAACGCGCGGAATCGCCTTCCACCCGAGCCTGGGGAGAGAACGAAGTGAGCCCTGACGACCACAGCGGGTCGGGTGCCATACCCCTCCAGGATGTCATCGACCCGTTCATCCGGGTGTGTCCCGGACCGGCGTTGGCTGTGCGGGCGCTACGGCTGGTGGCGTACCAACCAGTCGAGGGGATCGCCGGGCTGGAACCTGGTCCAAACGGCGACGGTCCAGGCGGAAGCGGGAACGGCAGGAAGCCAGCCCACTTTCACCGCCTTGGCGATGTGGCCGACGCCGTATCCTGCACCGCCGACCACCTATCCAGGGTGGCCAGGCGCTATGGGTTCTCCATCACGGTCGCGATCCGGTGGACCACGGTCCTGCAGGGATTGGCCCTTCGGGAAGAGGGAGCGAGTCAGATGCAGATTGCGCGCCGGCTGGGATTTGCGGACGCTTCCTCCTGGAGCAGGTTCGTTAGGAATCTGACTGGGAAGACGCCCACTCAGCTCCCGCACCTACCGTTGAGCGACTGGGTTCTCGAGGCCCGACGGCGGGTGTTTCTGGATACCATCCAGTGATCACGCGTGCTGAAATGGTGGTTCCGACGCCCGAAAGCCGGAAAACGCCGCGAATTGGTCGGGGTTGAACGTGGCGGAGTGGGGTCGAGTATGTGAGTATTGGTGGCGGTTGCAGAATGCTGGGGCGGGTGAAGAGCTGAAGCCCCACCGGAGCCGACCGAGTCTGAAAGGGAATCCAAGGTGAAATCCATGATGCGCAGCCAGACCGACACCTCTGGCACGAAAAGAGGTGGAGGTACTTTGAGAACCTATCTCCATTCATTTGGGAATCGCATCCGTGGGCTATCGCCTACGGCCCTGCTCACGATTCCACTCGCTCTGTTTCTGCTCGGTTCCTATTTGGATCGAGAGGCTTACCGAGCCTTCGACGGGCACCGTCAAGCACTCGCCCAAGCCGGCGGAGGTGTCCTGTTGGTCATGCAGCCCCAGGACTGCGGTGGCACAGCCGGAACGCTGGAGCAAGCCGGTACGGAATTGATCGCCCGCGACATCCCTGTCAGGGGTTTGATTATGCCCGGTGCGGTGTCTAAGCGTGAAACACAGGCGGTACTCGACATGGCAAACGACGTATTTCCCCACTTCTTCGTCAGCAATCGGACCGTTACAACCCTGGCTGCCTGGACCGGAGTATCGACAACTCCCGTTGCTCTGGTAGTGGACGCCTCAGGGAGCTTGGCGGGATCGCTGAATATCGGGGGGCAGCCACCGGCCACGTTGGTCAACCGTCTCGTTGGCAGGTTATCCGGAGAGGTATGATGATAAGCGTCTTGGTTGCCCTGACCGATCCCATGAGGAGGAACCGTCAGCGCTACGGGCCAGGGGTGTTGCGGACGCGCGTCCTAGCGGTTGCTGTCGCAGCTGTAGCCGGACTAGTCTCCACGCCTCTGGCCGCCTTTGGGCAACGGCCTGTCTTTACACACGGCCAGGGCCAGCGACACGCGACGCCGATTACCTGGGATACGCTATGGGTGTACGGTGGAGCGGACAATGAGGCCTTGGGAGACATCGGATCCCTGGTCCCGGACGACCAGGGAGGCGTCTTCTTTGCGGACCGGTTCAATTTCCAAGTCCATCATGTCAATGCTGCGGGTGAACTCGCATGGACGTGGGGACGTGAAGGAAGTGGACCCGGAGAACTTCGGAGCGTCGGCGTCATGGGGTTGGATGACTCGGGTGACCTAGTCCTGATCGACGACAGGAACCGCCGCATCATTATCCTCTCGAGTGACGGTCAACTGATCGGGGAGACGCCAATTGGCTCCGATGTCGGCAGTGTACACGGCATGGCCATCCTGGATTCCGGTGTCCTCGCAGTACACACTACTGGCCCGTCGAACTGGCTCCTGATCGACCGAGGCGGGCAGATGATAACCGCGGTCCACGAGCCGCAGGAGCTCAAGGAACTGCCGAACAACTACATTTACGGCCCAATGGCCCACTGGAATGGCGACCGCTGGGTGTTTGGTCTGCATATGGGCAATGGGTGGTTTACTTTCCGCTCGGAGTATCCTCAGTTGTCGTCGCCCTACGTCGAGAACACGGCCCCTTTGGAACTTGTGGGCCCCAGGCGCTCAATGGCTGCCCCGGACACCGAATATTCGGCCCTGTCGCTGTCAACACACGGCGACACGCTTGCCGTTTTCTTCGTAGGAACGACTGGCGGCCAGCGCCAGATCCTTGACCGATACGACCTATCTAGCGGCGGATACATGGATACGCTTGTGTTGCCAACGCGAGCCACCAGCGCGGTGATCGACGCTCACGGGCGGGTTTTCATGAACGCCGATCACATGTATCCGAAGTTGATGGCGCTCCGTTCACGGCCGAGACCGAAACGGCCCGAAGAGGGCGGACGAGAGGGATGAGTGCAAGAAAGACCGCAGGATTTGTGTGGCGCACCTTCGCCTTCATCCGGGTGTGTCCCGGCCCGGCGTTGGCCGTGCGGGCGCTACGTCTGGTGGCGTACCAACCAGTCGAGGGGATCGCCGGGCTGGAACCTGGTTCAAACGGTGACGGTCCAGGCAACACCGGGAACGGCCGGAAGCCAGCCCACCTTCATCGCCTTGGCGATGTGGCCAACGCCGTATCCTGCACCGCCGACCACCTATCCAGGGTGGCCAGGAGCTACGGGGTCTCCATCGCGGTCGCGATCCGGTGGACCACGTTTCTGCAGGGATGGGTCCTTCGGGAAGGGGGAGCGAGCCAGACGCAGATTGCGCGCCGGCTGGGATTCGCAGACGCTCCATCCTGGAGCAGGTTCGTTAAGAATCTGACCGGGAAGACGCCCACTCAGCTCCCACACCTACCGCTGAGCGACTGGGTTCTTGAGGCCCGGCGGAAGGGTGTTTCTGGATACCATCCAGTGATCAGGCGTCCTGGAATGGCGGTTCCGACGCCCGAAAGCCGGAAAACGCCGAGAATTGGTCGGGTTGGAACGTGGCGGAGTGGGGGTGCTCTTTCGTCCGTTAGTACGCACATGGTCACATCGGCCACGGCGAGCGGTGCCTTCGCTCCGCTCACCAGGCCGCCCGAGTGAGGAGGAGTCGAGATGGCGAAGATTACCGAGAACTCGAAGAGGGGAACCAGGAGCGTGCTTCTGTTTTCCGCGTCGTTGCTGGCTGGCGCGGTGATCGGGGGGTGGTTTGGGGGTGGCCCCGAGCCGCTGGCCGCCGTTCCTCACTGCGACGAGTCTGAATGTGAGCACAATCATAGGTGGTGGTGGTTTGACAGTGACGAATGTGTCGACAACAGCGGCCAGAACACGGTCTGCGCGCCTCCACTCGATTCTGATCACGACTGCTCAACCCGAGCCTGCAGTGACTACCATAAGCCCCACACCGGGACCGGGGATGATACATGCGTCGACGATCTCACCACTCCGTGGGACGAGTGCATCTGAAGGAAGCAACCATGTTGCGACTGGGCTCTCCGTCGGGCAAACAGGATTGGGACATAAAGACACCGGTAGGGTGAAGTCCCTGCTACCTCAACCACGGTTTGTTCTGGCGGCTCTAGCTGCATTTGCCGCGTGCGAGCGGGGCCCGGATGCTCACGAGATTGTGCACCCCACGGCAGAGAATGCACCTCCGGCCGATGCCGCTCGGATTGTCCGGGATGGTTCGCCACAGGGTCTAACCTCGGAAGCGCTTGCAAGCTGGCGGAGCATGCGGGATTCGCTGCTCACCGCTCGTACGACCCTGAGGATTGGACGTGCGAGCGGTGACAATGATCCGGCGGTATTCGGGCGGATCTCGGATGCGCTGGTAGCGCCATGGGGCGATATTTTTGTCTTGGACGACCAGGCTCAAGAGGTTCGTATCTTTGATTCGACCGGGCGAGCCGTCCAGGTAATCGGACGCATCGGTGATGGCCCCGCGGAGTTTAGGTCCGCAAATGGGATCGAAATCCTCGGCGACGGCAGACTTCTTGTGTCGACCCGCTCTCGTGGCCTAAGAGCGTTCGTAGAGACGAGCGACGGCTGGAAGCTGGATGAGGTGATAGACATCCCCGTTGTGCCGGAGGACATGTGTGCTGTGGGCGATCGAGCTTTTCTTTCCGGCTGGGGGCAGGCGCGAAACACAGTTGTCCACGAGGTCGTGGCGACCACCGATGGGCCCCATCGACCGTTTGGACCTGGGTACAAGGCCGCTCATTGGTTGCTCCGAAGTCAGATGGCTGACGGAGTAGTCGGATGTTTCCAAGAGCCGTCCCGCGTGGTGTTTGCTTTTGAACTGCTACCGGTTGTTCGCTCTTTCGATCCCGATAGCCGGAGCAACACCTGGACCGCCCGAATTGAGGGGTTTGCTCCCGCGGAAGTGGTCGAAGGCTTTGACGCCCGGGGAGCCTACGTAACACGCCGCCGAACAGACACTGAAGACCTTGTGGGCGGGCTACATGGCTTGGGGCCCGATCACCTCCTGCTGCAGACAGCACGCCTCAACTCCCGGGCGCGCACCATCTCCGTCAACAGCTTTCTGGTTGACGCGAGAACGGGGAACGGTGCTTCGCTCGGCGACGACCTACCGGTCATCTTCGATCCGACGCTGGAGCGATACATAGCGATGTTCGAAGACCCCTTCCCCCGAATCGAACTACGGACCCTCAATGGTGACAGATGAGACTTGGGGATTCTCCTATGGCGAGTAACGGGGTAACGACGGGGAGGGGAACGCAACCGGGCAGTCCACGGAAAGCACGGTTGGTATGGTTGCCTATTCTTTTGGGTCTAGCCATAGGAATTGGCGCGCGTGCAAACGGGCTGATTCCCTTGCCGGAGATTGACATTGAGTGGAGTATCCCCGCGAACGTGGCCACATCATCCTACCGTCCTGACGGAACCCTTGATTCAGGTGGAGAAATCGCGCTAGTGTATGTCGGATCGTCGCAATGTGTTTGGTCCAATGCGCCCGAGCTGGTAACGTTAGTCGGCAATCTCAAACTCGAGCTTCAGGCTCGCGCACGTGCCGAGCAGCGCGGGTTTGTAGCCGTTGGCATCGCTCGTGATATGGGTGCGGCCAACGGGCTGGCACACCTACGTAAGTTCGGGGCCTTCGACGAAGTCACGTCAGGTCGCAGCTGGGCCAACATCGGCTTGCTCAAGTACATCTATGGTGATATGCCGGGCCGAGCGGCGACACCGCAGGTCCTAGTGGTTTCTCGGACCGTCCACGCTGAAGGGGGCCACTATGGCTTTCGGGATGAACGTGTGCTCGTACGCGCGATAGGACTCGAAGACATCAAGGCGTGGATCTTGGCTGGGGCACCGTTCGATATGAACGCTTCTTTCCTGGATTCATGACAGCGGCCGCGCTACTGGTGGCCGCCGTCCAGCAGACAACCCTCTTCGGCGTCGTCCGTGACAGCATCGACCTCGAGCCGGTGGCATTCGCGCGGGTCACCGTTTCGGTCGCTGCCGAACGCTCGTCCGCGACGGCATCAGCAGATTCCGACCGCTTCGGCGCTTTTGTGGTGGCGGGCGCGCCTACAGGTCAGGTTCGGGTGCAGGTCGAGGCCTATGGGTACGAAGCCTGGGTACGATCATACACCGAGGTTCCCCCTGACGACCTACTCGTGCTCTTACGGCGCGCCCCAGTGCCGATCGATTCGATCGTGGTCAACGTCCGCGCGCAGACGGGCAACCCGATCTCGCTCTCCAGAGACGCATTCGTCGTAGATACCGCCGTGATGCGCCTGCTGCCGACCATTCTTGAGACAGATGCACTGCGGGCGGTCTCGATGTCGCCTTCGGCTTCGGCCCCTTCGGACTGGACCGCGATCCCGTTCGTACGGGGTGGTGTCAGCGCCGGGACCCCCGTGATGCTCGACGGTGTCCGCCTATTCAACCCCCACCACCTCGGCGGCTTTCTTTCGGCAGTCAACGCAGAGGCGGTGGAGCGGGTGACGCTTCTGCCGGGCTCGGGCGGAGACGCACAACCGTTCGGGTCGCTCTCGGGTGCGATCGACATTCAGACCCGCGACGGGGCACGGGACCGCAGGCGCGTGACCGGCTCCTTAGGTCTCGCGTCGTCGCGGGTCGCGGTGGAGGGCCCTGTCGGTGAGAGCGCGTCTTTCATTGTCGACGGCCGCCGGACCTACATCGATCTCATCTTCTCGGGGCTTAGGGGCCTCGGCGCAACAGAGGCTGTCATCCCGTATGCGTTCGATGACCTACACGCCAAGTTCACCAAGGACCTGGGGGGCGTTCGGCGCCTCTCAGTCACCGCCTATACCAACTCCGAAGCGTTCGACAACCTCGCCGAGGAGTACAACGAGACCGCCACCCTCGACTGGGGGAACACCGCGGTGGCCATTCACTACCGCCATCCCCTCGGTCCGGCCACGCTGGTCGACGCGACCTTGGGTCACAGCCGTTTCTCCAGCCATTTCCTTGGGCTTGGCGGCGGTAGCAGCGTTGCCGAGCGATTTGGTGGCGACTATGTGCCACCCGAAGATACTGTGATCCTGGGCAGCGGTTTCATGAGTGAGCAACGGGCGGATGTCCGTGTGACTCGATACACCGAACACACGACCGTGACGGCCGGCCTACAGGCCACCGAATTCACCGCCGACCACGGCTACGCGGTCGACGATGATCACAGAGACCTGCGGCAGATCATCCTGTCGTCGCTGAACCTGAGAGCCTCTCAATGGCGGCTTGCCGCGTACTCCAGGGTTGAAACCCGCTTCGGCGGGAGTTGGGCTTCCAGGGCAGGGCTACGGCTGGACCATTTCTCAGGGCTCGCAACCATGCTGGCGCCCTTTGCGGAGTTGAGCTATTCGGGCTCGTGGTGGCGGACCCGCATCGTGGCCGCCAGATCCCATCAGGCGTTGGCGTCCATGCGGGACGAAGAGTCGGTTGGGGCCAGTTTCATCGCGTACGACCTTCTGGCCCCGGTCGTGGACGGACCCGTGCCGCGCAATAGCGAATTCTCGGCAGGGTGGGAGGCGACGCTGGGAGCACTCCACCTGCGGCTGGACGCGTACTTGAGGGAGCTGGACAACATTCGGGTCCCCGAGCTGGGGACCAATCCACTCGGCGCAAGCACGCTTGACGATCCAGCCCGCCGAAAGGTGGCCACCGGCGCAGCGCGGGGCGTTGAGGTCTTCTGGAGCTGGGGCTGGCGGTCCGCTACCGCCGTGGGGAGCTATCGCTGGGGCAAGGCATCACGAACCGTGGGCCCCGACACCTTTACCCCCCGGTTTCACCGCGATCACGAGTTCGAACTCGGGGTAGCCCTGGAGCGGGGCAACTCTTCATGGTCGGCCAGGGCGTCGGCACGATCGGGCCAGCCTACGACACCAATGCTGGCTGTGGTGCCATTCGTCAACTACAACTCGTCCGAAAACCTGGAGCAGCATCCTCTGTTCCGTTACATGGTGGCCATGGGAGGTACTCACAACTCCGCAAGACTCCCACCCTATGCCCGCCTCGACGTTGGCTGGCGGCATACGCGCGAAACCTCCTGGTTTGGCGGCGGTTCGCTCACCCCATTCGTCTCGATAGCCAATCTCTTCAGCTTGCCGAATGTGGTTGCCACGGTCGCGGAGCCCAATTTCGATCGTGACGTGCGCAGCGACCGCGTTGGGATCATCGACCAGGTGTACATGCCCCAAATGCCAATGATTCCGTTCTTCGGCGTGGAGTTCCGGTTTTGAGGCGGCGGTCGGCACCAGGGATGGCGATCGTGCTGATTGCGCTGACGTTTGCCGGTTGCATTCGTTCGGCGGACCAGGTCGTTCCGGAATCAGACGTCCTGGCCATCGCGGTGGTTCTCGTGGCCGGGCGGAGCGACGTGAGCCTGCTGGCCATGCACCCTCACCGTTCCCAGTCCGGTTCCCCTCCCGCAATCGAGCTGCGTCTGGTGGGCCCCGGTTGGGAGGCCGCTTTCTCCGAGGAAGTGGATCCGGCCGATTGCCGGATGACGGACCTGGAGACGTGGCCCGGGACGTTGATCTGCCTCCGAGCGCGGCTGCCAGAAGCGATTCGCGAGCGCACTATGTACAGGATTTCGGGCAGCGGGCCAGAAGGCCCCATCAGCGGGGCGACCGTGGTGCCCTCCGCGCCCGTCATCCTCGAGCCGGCGGTCGGCCAGGTGTTCCCTCCCATACACACAGATGAAGATGACTTCGTCGTGCCGATCCGGTTCGATGTCCCTTCCGATGTCGCGACGCTGCACTCGGAGGTAGTCGACGCCGTCGAGATTAAGTCCGATGGCCTTCAGGAGCCCGTGGGACCCATGTCCTGTCAGCCGATGGTGCTGGACGTGCAGGCAGGCTGGGCTGACCTACGCCTGAGCCGCGCCAGCCCCTCGCTGTACAAGAGGCTGTACCTCGGCCGGCCCGTGCAGCTTTCTCTTCGGTTGCTTGGATTAGGACGGCACTACGCCGACTTCTTCGAGGTGTCGGGGAAGTACCCGGTGCGGCAACCATGGCCTTCCTTCGGCCTGGAAGGCGCGTACGGGTACTTTGCGGGTGCTGCGCCGTCCACACCCGTGCGGATCATCGTCCGACCCACCAATACGGTCAACGCGGCTTTCTGACCTCAGCGTCTGAGATCCTCCCACAGACCTCTCGGCGATACAATGCGGATCGGCACCTCATGGTCGATATCAAGCAGATCCCGATCTCCGGTCACCAGCACGGCCGCTTGCCCGGCGACCGCCTGTTCCAGCACGATCACATCGCAGGGATCCCGGATCTCGATCCCGAGCGGCGGCGCCCGGTCAATCACGGTCCCGTGCCGACGAAGAAACGCCTCCGCAGCCTCCACCGTCTCCACCGGCACCCCCAACTTCCTGAGCAGCACACGCCGCAACTCGTCGAGCACCGTCTCATTCACGATAAAGGTGTGATCGGCGATCACGACCCGAAGCACGTCCACGCAGATGCCCCTGGTGGCCATGGCGCTCACTATTGAGGACTGCGCCGCGACCGCCTAGTCTGCCCGCAGGACTCCGCTACTGCCCTAAGGGAAGGCACGTCATGTCAGTAACCGGTCATCATTCCTCAATGTCCAGCCGCCCGTCCGCGCTGGTGTCCGGCGTATCCGCCCTGGCGCTCGCCGCTTTCGCGTTCGTCCTGGTGGCTGCGCCATCCACTCCAGCCTCCGCCCAAACCGCCCAGGTCACGCGCATGTTCGATGTCCGCACGCCCATGCGCGACGGGGTCGAGCTGTCTTCCGACGTCTGGATGCCGGCCGAGGGCGGACCATTCCCCACGATCATCGTCCGGACGCCGTACTTGAAGACGATGGCCATCGAGACCTTCAGCCTCGCCGGCTGGGCGACGTACTTCGCGGAGCGCGGCTACGCGGTCGTCATCCAGGACGTGCGTGGCCGCGGCGATTCGGACGGCAAGTTCGGCTTCTTCTTCCAGGAGGGCGAGGACGGTCACGACACGATCGAATGGATGGCGTCCCAGCCCTGGGCCAACGGCGACGTGTGTACCGCGGGCGTGTCCTACCTGGGGACCGACCAGTGGCTGGCGGCGCGCGAGCATCCGCCTTCGCTGCGGTGCATGGTCGCGACAGCTGCGGCCGGGCGCTGGATGCACGAGCTGCCGCACTACGGGGGCGCGTGGATGATGTCCTGGGCCCTCGCCTGGATCAACGATACCTCCGGGCGGAACAGTCAGGCGGCCAACATGCAGGGGATCGACATGGAGTCCGTCTACTGGCACCGGCCGCTCATCACCCAAGACGACGCGATGGGCCGCGACATGCCGCTCTTCAATGACTTCCTCGAGAACTCCACCTTCAACGAGTACTGGCAGCGCCTGCACTTCACGGAAGAGGACTTCCGGGGACTCGACCTGCCGATTCTGCACGTCACCGGGTGGTTCGACGGCGACCAGCCGGGCGCCATGTTCTACTGGGACGGAATGATGGCCCACTCACCGGCCGCGGACGAGCAGTACATGCTGTCGGGCCCCTGGGGTCATGCCGAGACCTTCATCGGCGGCACCCTCACGCTCGGCGACATGGAGTTCGAGCCCCACGCACTCGTCGACAACAAGGCGGAGCACCTCGCATTCTTCGACCACTACCTGAAGGGCTCCGCTGACAGCTATGACCAGCCGCGGGCGCGGATCTACGTGGTCGGTGCAGAAGAGTGGCGTGAGTTTGACGAATACCCGCCGGCCGACGTCCAGGCGACCAGCTTGTACCTGACGAGCGGAGGGAGGGCGAACTCCATCGTCGGCGACGGGGCGCTCGCATGGACACCGCCGGAAGCCGATTCGCCGCCCGACCGGTTCACCTTCGACCCTCAGCGGCCGGTTCCCGGTTCCGTCGGCGAGATGCCGCTCGGTGAGGATCGCACTCCTCTCCATCGCCGCGATGACGTATTGGTCTACACGAGCGAGGAAATTCAGGAAGCTGTGGAGGTCGTCGGGCCGATCGTGATCGAGTTCCACGCGGCCACCGACGCGCGCGACACCGACTTCGTCGCAACGATCATGGATGTCTATCCCGACGGCAGGGCGGTCAGGCTGGGCCCGCGCACCGGCGTCATAAGGGCACGCTACCGCAACGGCTTCGACCGGGAGGAGCTCCTTACCCCCGGCGAAATCGCGCGCTACGAGATCGACCTGGGCCACATCGCGCACTCGTTCCAACCGGGTCACAAGATCCGCATCGATCTGACGAGCAGCGCCTATCCGGAAATCGCGCCCAACCAGAACACCGGCAACCCGATCGCCACCGACACGGAGTGGAACACCGCGCGGCAGATCATCTATCACAGCAGTGAGTATCCGTCGCGAATTGTTCTGCCGGTGAGGGGACGGAGAAGGGCGACGGAGTAGGGGCGGACGAGCATGGGGCCGTTAGCGACCGCGTGTGTCCGATGCCGACCCCCCCCCCGCGAGGGCTCTGCTGACCTGATCCCGGCCGCTCTAACGAGAACGATGCTCCCCTGCGCCGGACCGTCGGGAATCGTCTAGCATTGGCCGGGTTTGAACGTGGCCACTCGGCGCCCGATCGCATACAGTGTGGTTCGACTGCACGAATCCCGACTGACCGTACTCCCCCAGACCGAAAAACCCACTTGAAGAATCCCTCAGGAATCGCTGCCCCATGAGCAGTATGCCAACGCATCGCCTAGTTCGACTGGTGAATGTTGGACTGCTGATAGGGGCTGGCATGTTCGTGTTCCGGTTGACGACCGTGATTCGGCATCAGAATGCGGTGATCCAGGCGCGCGACGCGGTGGCAGCACGGAGCGTGGTACACGACCGCCTGGTGGGGGCACGAGTGGATTTGGGGCTGCTCGGTGGGACACCCTCGGAGTCGACGGAATCGTCCGGTGAAGTTCTCCTATGGATCGTCGATCCGGCGTCCTGCGGACGGTGTGTGGTCGAGGGGTTCGGAGCGTGGGACGCGTTGGCGGCCGACCCTGAGCTGCGCCGTCGACTCGTGGTGATCGGGAAAGAGGAACTCCCGAGGGAGGCAAGGCGAGCGGTGCGCGGGACCGAGGTAACACGGGTTTCGCGGGAGGAGGCGTCCCTTGCATTGGGCACTGTGCTCCCCAACACGAAGTTGTTGGTGGACCACAGAGGCATCGTTTTGATGGCCGATTCGAGAAGCGCGAGTTCGGAGTGCGGCTGGAGCTTCGAGGCTCAGGTGGGTGCCCTTCGAGGGGTGCTCGCTGGCGAGACAATCCGCAACTAACGATGGTCAACAAAGGAGACCGAATGATGGACAGACTGATTAGCTTTCTGCGGGGTGTCGCGATGATGTCGTTGTTAGCTGTTATGGTGGCTGGGTATTGGGCGGTCGGCTCGGCGCCACTGCAGGCGCTATCGTCGTGCGAGGAGGATCCATACTGCCACGTGGGGACAAAGGGCAGCCATCTCTTGTCAGTTGTGGGCGGTTGCGACACGCCCAACTGTAACACTTGGAGCCAGTGGTGCTGCATCGATTTCTAGTCGTGAACATCGGGCCCGAGACACTGCAATCGCAGCCCAACAACCTCGTGGCCAGCCGGCTCGCTTCCTTGACGTTCGTTTTGCTGCTCCCGGTCGTTGCCTGCGAGCAGCCGCCATCAGAGGTGCCTTCACCACCCTTCGAGGAAGTCTTCGAGTTGGCGGCGGTCATTGAACTGGGCGAGGATCCGTCGGATTCCATTGCCGAAATCGGGGAGTTCGTTGAGAGGCGAGACGGTGGGTTCGTGATCGCGGACCGTCTTCTTCCACGGGTGCGAACGTACCGGGAGGACGGGTCGCTGGAAGCCGGTTTCGGGCGCTTCGGAGACGGGCCGTGGGAATTCCGCAGGATTCGGAGCGTGGCCGAGGTCGAGGACGGCCGAATCGTCGTGACCGGTGCGCAGAACGGGGCGCTGACGTATCTGACCCCGGATCTGAGTCCACACAGCATGCTGCTGATCGAGAACTATGTGCCCGGTACAGTTCTCCCCTTTGGGGACGGCCTCGTCTTCGGTGGGAGCAAGGAAGACATGTCAGCGGCCGAAATGCCCGGTCTCTACCATCGGCTGGTAGACGGCGCAGTGGCGTGGAGCAGCTGGAACACGCTGGCCGCCAGCAAGCCGTATTGGAATGGTCTGGGTCGCGCTTTTGCTGTGGTGGCTGGAGACTCGGTGTATGCCATGGCGGGGCTCCTGTACCCCGTGACCGTCCTGAACGGTGCCGGCGATTCGGTTGGCGTCATCGGCACGCCGTCGCCTGAATTCCGCAGAGTGCCGGAACTTGAGCCGGGGGCTCTGGCGTTCACAAGCGGGCAGGGACCGGCGGCCCAGACCGGCAACCCGATCAAGCAGTTGATCGAGAGCTTCGACCTCGTCACGAGCATGGATATTGTGGGCGGCGACAATCTGGTGCTGACGGTCGGCAAGCTGGACCCGGCCAGGCCCTGGTTCCCTTTCAGACCGCTCGACATCTCGGTCGAAGCCTACGATCGCCATAGCGGGAAAAAACTCTTCGAGAACGTGTCGCTACCTGAAGGTTCAAAGGTGCTCGGCGGGGGCAGCTACCTCTATGTGCTGCTGAATCCGGATATCCCCCCATGGCGAATCGCCAAGTACGAACTCTTGCCGCTGTAGCTCTGAGGGCTACCTCACGCCCGCCTGCCCTTCTCCGCTATCTCTCATTCGTTGTACCGCAATGCGGTTACGGTGGGAAACGATCGCGTTGTCTCCGAAGCTCACCATGGAACCGCCGTATTGAGTTTTCGTGACAACAACCTCGGCGAAAGCAGGATGTTCGATGTGGGGATGCCTTTTCTCGATCTCCCCACGGTCAAACGCGATCCACTCGCCCGCCTTTTCGAAGCTGTACACCCACCGGTCGGTCCCCCGCACGGAGATCGCCTGGCCGACCAGCTCCAGGAAGGGCTTGTCGGCCCATCCTTCCCACGGCGGTTCGATCTGACTTAGCAACTCGCCGGGTCCCTGCCCCCTGCGCCCGTACGACCAGACCAGCTCTCCGGCGGCATTCACGTAGTGGAGTTTCGCATTGCCGATATCCGCTACGTAAAGGCCGCCGCCGGGTGCGCTCCGGGGGGACCACAGTAGAGCGAAAGTGCTGTCGGCCTCGGCCCCTGACGTCCACAGAGTGTCGCAAGAAGCCGTCTCGAAGACCCGGTCGCCTCCGCTGCTTCGGCCGGTGGATTGATCCACATCGTCTGCCTGACAGGCGGCCATCAGGCAAGCCGACAACAGGACTCCCTTCTTCACTGAGCAGATCCCTTGTCGGGCATGGATCCATCGTACAGCTTCATTGCACTTTGGTTCCGACTGTCGACCTAACCCGCAGATCCCCGAGTGCCGAACATCTTCAAGACCACCGAGCACGACGTCCAGCGCGACTTCCCGTGGTACCTGACTGCCGTCCTCTTCGCATCGACGAGCGTCATCGTCGGGATCATCTGGGACATCTCCTGGCACCGTACGATCGGGCGCGACTCGTTCTGGACGCCAGCCCACCTCGCGGTCTACGCCGGCGGGCTGGCGGCCGGACTGTCCTGCGGATGGCTGGCTCTGAAGACGACGTTTTCCGGCACCGGTACCGAGGTTGGACGGTCGGTGCGCATGTGGGGATTCCGCGCGCCGCTGGGGGCCTGGGTGGCGATCTGGGGCGCGATCGCGATGCTCACCTCCGCGCCTCTTGACGACTGGTGGCACAACGCCTACGGGCTCGATGTCGAGATCCTGAGTCCGCCACACGTGGTCCTGGCCCTGGGCATCTGTTCGATCCAGCTCGGGGCCCTGCTCATGGCGCTGTCGTGGCAGAATCGGGCGTCGGAGCGCGGACAGCGTCGGCTGGGCTTCGCCTACGCCTACAGCGCCGGGATGCTGCTGCTGACGCTCGCGGTGCTCATGCTGGAGTACTCGTTCCCGAACGACTGGCGCGGCCCCACGTTCCACATGATCTCGGCGGGGGCGTACCCGGTGGTACTCTTCGCGGTGGGCCGGGCCGCACGGCTCCGCTGGCCAGCCACCTGGACGGCGCTGGTCTACATGGGCGTCACGCTGGTCATGATGTGGATCCTGCCCCTCTTTCCTGCCGAGCCGCTGCTTGCGCCCATCCTGCGCGACGTGGATGCGATGGTCGCGCCTGAGTTCCCCCTTGTACTGGTCGTTCCCGCGATCGCGCTCGACATGCTTCTGAGAAGGGCCTCTCAACCCGGGCGGGCACCGGCACGGCGTTCGGTGGACTGGGGACTCGCCGCGCTCGGTTCCGTCGTGTTCGTCGGCCTGTTCGGCGTGGTGCACTGGTACTTCGGCGAATTCATGCTCTCCGAGGCGTCCCGCAACTACTTCTTCCAGGGTGACACCTGGGGATACAACAACGCCCCGGGTCGCTGGCAGTACGAGTTCTGGGGCGGCGGTCGGTTCGCGGGCGGAGAGATCTCGGTCCCGGACTTCCTGGCCAGAGCATGGTGGGCGCTGCCGATCGGGTTCGCGTCGGCGCGCGTCGGCCTTTGGGTGGGCAATTGGATGCTGGCGGTCCGCAGGTGAGGCGCGCCCTGCTGCTCGTCGCGGGGCTCTACCTGGCGAACGCCGGACACGTCCGCAGCAAGAACGTTTTCTTCGCGGGCGACGCCGGGCCGTACGCCGTGTCCGTGGTCGTCCGTCCGCCCGATGTCGTGCCGGGTCTGGCGGAGATCTCGGTGCGGATACCGGGTGGCGCCGGCGAAGTCGAGCGGGTGACGGTGCGCCCGGTGCGATGGGATGCCGCAGCCGAAGGGGGAGCGCCGCCGCCGGACCCCGCCGTGCCCGTGCCGGGCGATCCGGAGCTCTACAGCGCCGAGCTGTGGCTGATGACCGTGGGCGCCTACCGCATCGAAGTGACCGTGGAAGGTGCGCGGGGGGAGGGTACCGCGTCCGTGCCCGTGACCTCGGTCATGCTGGACGTGCTCGACATGCCACCATTGCTGGGCGCGGTGCTCCTGCTTCTGGGGGGACTGCTTCTCGCGGGCGCGGTGACGATCGCTGGCGCGGCCGTGCGTGAGAGTCGATTGGGCCCCGACGAAGCGGTGCAAACGACGCAGCGACGCTGGGGATGGTTCGCAATGACCTGCGCTGCCGCCTTGCTGCTGACAGGGGCCTACTGGGGGAACGCGTGGTGGGATGCGGTCGACCGGGATGTGCGGGGCGGCATCTTCGAGCGCCTGGCCGTGGAGGGCGTGGTGACCGGCGACGGTGGCGGGCCAGTGCTTGAGGTCCGGATCACGGATCCGTCCTGGCTGGGCCGGAACTGGAGCCCCCTGGTGCCCGACCACGGCAAGCTCATGCACATGTTCGTGGTCGGCGCGCCCGGAATGGACGCCTTCGCGCACGTTCACCCGGTGCCGGTGGACTCGGCCACCTTCCGCGTTGCGTGGCCGGACCTGCCTCCGGGGGAATACCGCATCTACGGCGACATCGTGCACGAGTCCGGGTTCGCCCAGACGGTTGTCGATACGGTGTTGGTGGAGGCGGGGGCGCTGGTGGAAGGGGCACCGAGGGCCATGCTCGAAGGCGATCCTGACGACTCGCGCTGGCGGGGGACGGCTGTCCAGGTGTCCGCTCCCGGCGCGTCGGCGTCGCTGTCGGACGGGTCGACCTTACTGTGGCTCGGCGAATCGGAACTGCGCGTCGACGAAGAGACCGTGCTCTCGTTCGCCGTGCGGGATCCAGCGGGAGAACCCGCAGTGCTTGAACCCTACATGGGGATGATCAGCCACGCGGCCCTCACCCGCGACGATGGCTCCGTGTTCGTGCATCTCCACCCTGCGGGCACGATCTCGATGGGATCGCTGTCCGTGCTGGCGCCCCGGATGCAGCAGATGACGGAGCCTGGCGAGCGGGACCCCGACCTGGTCGATGAAGGGGCAGATGTGGGCCAAATGGGCGCCGACGATGTCGGCACCGTCGAGTTCCCGTACGCCTTCCCCCAAGCGGGCGATTACACGATCTGGGTTCAGGTGAAGCGGGCCGGGAACGTGCTTACCGGCGCGTTTCGAGTCCGGGTGCTGGAATCAGGGGTCGGCACCTGATAGAGCCTTCGAATCCGCCACGTGGTGTTGGGATGGGCCGAGCGAATCATGGGATTTGGGTGGGGGCCGAAGACTTTCCCGATCCGGCAAGTTCATCAGGGTATTCTTCGAAGTAGACCATCTCCGGCAACGTCCACCTCCTACACCACTCTTTCGCCCGCCGACGCAGTTTACGGGTGCAGTTGAGAATGAAGAAGGTGCGAGGAGATACCGGCCGCCAGCGGACTGCGCGGGTTCCGCTTCCCAGCCGGCTTTGCCAGTGCCTCACTTCTGCGTTGTGGCCTCCCGGAAACATCGTATTGTGATGGTACACGACAACCGGACGGCCGCCCTCCGCCAGGCAAAGCGCCTCCTCCTCGCAAATGCTCTTCCCTGACTTGCACTGTCCGGGCCTGAACTGCTCTCGCTCCCGAAGGCCATTGTCGGGATCGACAAAGACAATCTCGCAGTCCCTCAGACGCTGCACGGACTTCTTCAACCACTCCTCGCGGTGTCTCGCAAGAGCCTCTCCGCCCTTGCATCCCGCTGGAACGGTCACGTCGCGCCAGAAGACGGTTGAGGTCCCCAGTAGGCCCGACTGTTCGATCGCCGCTACACTGCGAACCTGCTGCTTGTGGATCTCGTCGAACGCGTCTCCCACGATCTTGCGAAGTATGTAGAACGTCACTGGATCCGGCTCGCGCCACTTATCCGGTCGGAGGAGGTATCCGACGTGACCTCCGTCCCCGCTGTCCTCGTTTGGATGCAGGTACCAGGAAACTCCGAGCTTGCAGCCGCGCGAAAGCGCGCGAAGCAAGCTGTATTTCGCGTAGTCTCCGATGTCACCGACGTATCTATCTTGCATGAGTCTGTGCAGAAATGCGTATTTTACGTAAAATACATATTACCGAGTAGCGTGCCCCTCACCTCTCCCGCTGAAAGTACATCGCCGGCGCCTCCACCGGCCCCGGATACACCCGCGCCGCATCCTCCCCGCTGTACACCACCCCGTTCTTCAGTACATAGACGATCTGCTGTGAGTTCCTGATGTCCGCCAGCGGGTCCGCCCCCAGCACCACCAGGTCCGCCAGCTTCCCGGCCTCGATCGACCCGAGATCCGCGCCCAGGCCGTGATACACGGCTGCGTTCCGTGTCGCCGTCTGCAAGGCGTCCATCTCCGAGAACCCGCCCTGGACGAACAGCTCCATCTCCCAGTGCATGTCGCGTCCCGGCATCTGGCCGTGGCCGCCCGCGTTGATCAGCACGCCCGCGTCGAAGAGGCGCTTCATCGCGGCCACCATCTCGGGCGAATACAGGTCGTCGTCCCAGTAGTGCGTGACGCGCCGGAAGCGGCCGCGCAGCCGCTCTTCCGTGCTGAAGCGCAGCAGCTTCTCGTCCTCCCAGTAGCGCTGTGACTGGTCGAAGTACGCCTGGCCGACCGGGCCGTTGTAGACGACCAGCAGCGTGGGCGTCACGCCGGTCCCGCTCGCGCGGAAGAGCTCGATCACATCGTCGTACAGCGGCGTCAGCCCCATCGTGTGCTCCAGCCCGGTCACGCCGTCGACGATCTGGGTGAAGTTCATCTGCGGGATCGCGGCCGTCTCGGACAGCACGTTCAGCCCCTGCGCGCGCGCGGCGGTGATCAGCTGGTGGCGGTCGGCGCGGGTGAAGTTGACATAATCCTTGAGCGCGGTGATTCCCATGTCGCGGCTGAAGCGGGCGTGCTGGTCGGCGTCGTCGTACGAGGCTATCGGGCGGTAGGTCCGCGGCCGGTATTCGCGGATGCCGTACATGGGAGCGCCGACCGAGAGCATGCGAGGGCCGTCCATGCGGCCGGACCGGATCATGTCGCTGACCCAGGGCTCCTTCTCCTCCGAGCCGTAGAGTTCGTAGAGCGTGGTGACGCCGTGGGCCAGCGAGCCGGTGACGCCGGGAAGCCGCTGCTCGATCAGCTGCGTCGTCGCGAGCTGCCCGACCGAGTGTGCGTGCGCGTCCACGAGGCCAGGTATGACCGTGTGGCCCGCGAGATCGAACACGCGCGCTTCCGCAGGCACGACGACCTGGGGTCCCACCTCCGCGATGCGATGTCCCCGCACGAGGATCGTCGCGCTCTCCAAAACACTTCGCTCTTCGTCCATCGTGATTACGCGGGCGTTGGTCAGCGCAATGGTCGTACGGGGCAGGGCAACCTCGAAGCGGATCGTGATGTCGGTGGTCCGGGTGCCGTCGGTGCCGGCCAGGATGTCGTCGAGCGCCTTCTCGTGGAAGGTGCCTCCCCGCGGCCACGACACGGTCGACGCGTCCGACCAGGCCATGCTCGCGCCGTCGGACGGGTCGATGCGCCTGGTGAAGCCGATGCCGTCGTAGGCCGAGATCGTGACCGGCTTGCCGATCCATTCGAAGGGGGTCACGAAGCTGCGCTGGTACTCGCGGAAGGCGATCCAGGCGAGGTCGGGCGAGAGGACCGCGCGTTCGGCGTGCGGGAAGCGGTAGAGCGTGGCTTTGCCGGTGCCGTCGGGGCGGATGCGGCGGAGGACCAGGGTGTCGGCGCTCAGGCCGGGGTTGCCTGCGACATTGCCCAGGACGAACTCGGTGTAGTAGAGCCATTCGCCGGTTCCGTCAAAGCGGACGGTGTGGGGCGCGCGCCCCTGTGCCATGACGCTGCCGCGTACATCGGTGACCGTGCGTTCCGTCCCGTCCTCCACGACGACCAGTTCGAAGTCGGTCTCCTCCTCGATGCGGGCACCGTTGATGAGGCCCCCGGCGCCGCGGATGAAGGCCAGCGTGCCGTCGGGACCCGGCGTCAGCGACATGTACTGGGAGGGGCGGGATGAGACCTTGGTCGCTGTGCCGCCGGCGAGTGGGCGGCGGTGGACGGCCCCGAGGTCTGCGTCGGTCCAGGTCGCGTAGTAGAGCCAGCCGTTGGCTGCGTCGACCACCGGGCTGGTTTCGTGGGCGGACGATTGGGTGAGGTTGCGTATGCCGCCGTCGCCGTCGGCCAGCCAGATGTCGCCGAGCGCCTCGAAGACGACGCCCGCGGGGGTGCGGTGGGCGAAGCGGTAGGACCAGGCGTGCGTCTCGCCCTCGGGGAATTCGAAGGGGAAGCGGATGGTCTCGTCGATCTCGCGGTCCACGGGTGCGCGGAAGGGGACTTCGGTGATCTCGCCCGAAGTGACGTCGACCGCGTGGATCCCGCCGTCCCTGGTCAGGTAGAGGCGTGTCCCGTCCGGGTGCCAGTCCAGGTTCGGGGCGACGCCATGGTAGTATGGGCCCGACTCCTGGTGATCGCGGTCGAGTCCCCGAACCAGCACGCGCTCCGACCGCGTCTCCAGGTCTTGCAGGACGACGACCACATCCCGGTCGTCGCGGTGTCCGTAGGCGAGGTGGCGTCCGTCCGGTGAGAGAGCGGGGTTGAAGGCGCCGCCGGGCCGCTCGCGGTGGACGCGGATCTCGGCCGTCTCGAGGTCGTAGGTCTTGATGCGTGCGCCGCTTTGGGGGATCTGCCGGTCGACATGCTCGTAGAAGAGGACGCCGCGCCCCGTGTGCTCGTCGAAGTGCGTGATCGCCTGGAAGGTCGTCCCCGACGCGAGCTCCTGGCGCGACCCGAAGAGGTTGAATCGGTAGGCGGTCATGCTCCCGTTCTGCTCCAGCGCCGAGGCGTAGATGGCCCGCCCGTCGGCCGACCAGGACCCCTGTACTACGGGGAGTGGCATTTGGGTGACGTTCTTCGGGGCATCCGCGCTCGCCGCGTCCACCATCCCCCGATCCAGAATCCACACGTCCTCGCTCCCGCCGCGGTCAGAGGTGATCGCGATCCGCGTGCCGTCGGGGCTATAGCGCGGGAAGCTGTTCCAAGAGCGGCCGCTGGTGAGCGCCCGCGCCTCGCCACCCTCGATGGGCATCTCGTAGATGTGCCCGAGCAGTTCGAAGGCGATGTGACGCCCGTCCGGCGGACGCGAGTGAATTCGCATCTTCCCATGGAAGTTGAACTTACGAGATTGGATGGGCGGATTCCAGCCGTTTGACTCCCGCCGATTGCGGATCTAGCCGTGAGACCTTCTGCGGGCTTCCAGCGCCTTCCGAAGCTGTCCTTCGTCGGCCTTCTGATAGCACTGAAGAACCGTCTTGGCCGTCTTCCAACCCCCCAGCTCACACAGCACCTTGAGCGGCTGATCCATCAGGTCGCTGGCGAACTTCCGCCGAAGCGAGTGCCAGCCCCTTCCCGGCTTGCGCTCCAGCCCAGCCAGCCTCTCGGCTCTGACCCACCACCCTTGCGCCAGCGCGGATCCCATGCACTTCGACGGACTCTTGGGCGCGGGCATCACCGGAGCTTCCCCGGGTCCGGGGTTCTTCCTCCACGCCTCTTCGAGAACTTCGAGCGCCTCGGCGGTAACGGGCGTGACGTGCTCGTGCCCCGACTTGTCGTGCTCGGCGCGCCAGAGGATGGTCCCTCCCTCGAAGGAGATGTCGGTCCACCGAAGTTGGCAGATGGCACCGATCCGGTGGCCGGTTTCGTGCGCCAGCACGAGCGCGACGCGGAACCGCCAGTCCAACTGCCCGGAGACTTCCAGCAGCGCCCGGTACTCCTCCTCGGCGAGCACCACCCGAGTCGGGTTCTTCTCGGTGGGCTTCCTGAGGCCCTTGAGCGGGTTCCTGTCGAGAAGCAAGCGGCCCCGGTCGTCCCTGGACCGGACGGCCCAATTGAGCACCGCGATGAGGAACTTCAGGTCGTATTCGACCATCCGGTCGCTCACCGGCTTGCCGCTCGGGCCGATCCTGCCCGCCCGCCGTTCCCGAATGAAGCGGTCCCAGTCCCTCTGTGACAGGGTGGCCGGGTCGCGGTTCCGTCCGAAGAACCGGAGGAACATGCGAATGGCGGTCCGGTCGTACCCCCGAGCCTTCCAGCCCTTGGTGGGCGTCACCTCCTCACCGTAGATGTCAAAAAGCTCTCCCAGCTTGAGTGGCTCGGGCTCCGCTTCCGCCTTGCCGCTCTGGTTCGGGCCAACAAACCCGGCGGCGAACTCGTCCGCCTGCTTCTTCGCCCTCACCCAGTCGCGGTGTCCGAGCGACCGGCTCCGCCTGCGCCCGTTCTCGCGCCACTCAATCTGGAAGATGCCGGTCTTGGGATCTGGAAACACCCGGACCCGGTTCCGGCCCCATTCGCCAGCGCCATAAGAGCGCCGACTTCGTTTCGTGCGTGCCATCGTTTGATTCCTCTCTCGATGGACTGCACGATCTGCGCAACGCAATCTCGCTGGACGGAGACCGCTTGACCAGTGCGGCGCCCGCGCCGTTTACTTCTCGAACCGTACGCGAGCGCCTTGGGTTTCATGGGAAGCGATGGAGGAGTGGTCGCCGGAAGTTGTTCCGTATCCGGGACCGCACCGGATCGCTCGGGACGATTGCGCGCGGACGCGGCTTGACGCCACCGAAAGCGCTCGCCCGATTCCTACCGCAAGTTCTACCGCAGCAGCGGAAACCCTCATGTGCCGCGAAGTCCCCGACGGCCGACGAACGCATTGATCGACCATCTGAAAGGGCGCGAGAAGGCGCTGGAGCCCTTGGGGTTGACGGGCCGCCGCGCCGAGTGGATCGCGCTGGCGAGCCTGCACGGCGGCGTGTTCACCCGCTCGCAGCTATCGGACTGGTTCGGCATGGACCGCTTCAAGACGCTCCGGTTCGTGCAGTTCCTGACGCGGAGAAGGCTCGCCGCCGAGGAGACGGTCGGAGACCTGAAGGTCTGCCGGATCTGCGCGCGCGGCATCTACCGGGCGCTCGGGGCCGAGGGTATCCGTCTACGGAGGATCACCGCGACGGAGGTGGCCGTGCGCCGCCTGCTCTCGTTCGACTACGTGATCGAACATCCGGACCTGCCCTGGCTTCCGATCGAGGCCGAGAAGGTCGCCGCGTTCGAGGCGCTCGACATCGGGCGCCCAGCCATGCCCGTCCGGGTCTACCGGGGTGCCGCCGGGGGCGCGCGGCGCTACTTCCCGCGCGGGATGCCCGTTGCGCTGGACACTCGCCGCGCCGTGTTCGTCCACGCCGATCCCGGCTGGGACACCTCGACCGCGCTCCGTTCGTGGCGGGACCGGCACCTGAAGCTCTGGGAGGCGCTGAGGGAACTGGACCTGTCGGTCGAGGTCGCCGGGGTCGCGTGCGCCCGGAGGCCGCTTGAGCGGGCGCGGACGATCCTCGGGAACTGGACCAATGCGGACGCGGACGCGCGTCCCGTCCAATCGCCCGGAACCGCCGTTGCGGCCCGGCGCGAGATCACGCGCATCGAGAACGCCATCCTCGGCATGGACGACGCGGCGGTCGAGGCGATGGGCGGCTTCCAAGCCTGCCTCCAGCGGATCGCCGAGATGAAGGAACTGCTCCGATCGGGCCTCCCCGGAGGAACGATCGACGGCCATTCGGTGTGGCGTTCGAGCCGCCTCGCCGGAGGCGGGATTTGACCGCCCGTGGACATGGCCCGTTGCCGATCCGGAAGTGCACATTGACATCGGGGCCGTTGTGCACGGGAAACGCGCTCGGATGTGACACGCCGCCGATGGCGCAAGTCGCTGGTGCAAATGCGTTTGTGCCGCAGCCGCAGGGGCGGCGGTGACGCGCGGGCACTTGCGCCCGTTGCCGGGAGCGACCCACGTGTTCGGCATGCCTCACACGCCACGGCGGCGGTTGGGATGTGCACGGCCATCCCACCCTTGCCCGGGGTCGCTCCCGGACCAGCGGTCCCATGCGGGAAGGCCTACAGGCGAGCCTGAACGGGTGCGTCCCCAAACACTTGCTCGGCCATGCCCGACCGCCCGACTTGGAGCCGGTCGGCGAACGCTTGGTCCGCCTCCGCGAGGCGGCGCTGAGAGCCTTCCTGCAAGGATAGATGGAGGGGAGCGACCCCAGCAGGGGGCGGGGACGAGCGTGTGAAAACGCGCACGGCCCCGCGCCCGAACCGGGCACCTGTGCCCCTGGGGTCGCTCCCCACCAAGCCCCAAGCGGCTCCCGCGCCCCGGCCGGCCGCACGGCGAAGCCGCAAGACGTTGCCGCGCCAGCGGATATGCAGGATAGCCGGTGCGCATCACCGGAGCGCCGAAACGTGCATCGACCCTCGGTGTCTCTTGCACACCTCCGGTACGGCCCAAGACATCAGGCCTCCCAGTAAAATCGAGCCCCCGCCAGCCGATCCGTCATCCATGTGGCGGCACGTTCCGTCAGGCCCCGGCCCGCACGCCTTCGCGCCCGCTTCTCAACGGCGTTGGCGCGCTTCATGGCGGCCTGCAAGCCACCGTACTCGTCGAGGGTGTGGACATCCCCCCCGAGGATGGCCTGCTCGATGCGGGCGAGGTCGTGCCGGGTCTCCTCGTCGATTTCGGACGGGCGCGGGTACCGCGACCAGTTGGCGAGCACCCTGCTCGTCCTCCCGTACTCCTTCCATCTCCGGACGACCGCCACCACTTCGATCTTGAGGCCGAGGTCCCAGAGCGCCTTCCAGAGATCGCCGTGCTTCGCGCCCCACGAACGGAGCGCCGTCGCGGTGTCGTGGCCCGGTTCGGCGTAGACGAAGACGGCGCGCTCCGCGTCCAGCGCGATGGGCAGCCCGAGCGGGAAGAAGCGCCGGAGGCCCCCGAGCGCGCCCCGGTAGACCCGTTGGGGAAGAAGCTCCCGCTCGATCCCGAGCGCCTCGAAGACGGCCACCCGGTCGGCTTCGGTGGGCAGCCACGGCAGGCGGGGATGTTCGAGCACGTAGTCGAGCGCGAGCAGGCGCCGCATCATCACTCCGGCGACGTGACCCGGCGGCGGCGGCGGTCTCCGGCACCAAGCGCCTTGTAGATCCTGCGACCGTGGATCCGGCAGATCCGGCCGATGCCGTTGATGCCGGACGGCTTCTCCTCGACGGCCAGGCCCTGGGCGACGAGCTTGCGGACGGCGCGGCCGACCTTTTCGTGGTGGCACCCCGAGGAAGCTCGTCCACTGCGCCCGCGTGAACACGCCGCCGTGGCAGCAGGCGAGCGCGATCCATTCGGCGCGGCGCCCCGTCCAGCCGAAGGGCTCCAGCGCCCTCGCGCGTTCCTCCAGGTGGGCGACCCCTTCGCTCGCGACGGGGCTGAAATGCCGATCCGGTGTACCCATGCCCGAAACGGTGACCAACCTTGGGCGGACAAGTCAACCTGTCGGTAGCGGCTCGGATTCGCATGCTGTCCGACGTTGTCCGTTACGGTTCGCGGGACGTTCCCCGTCGCCGCCAGCGGCACGGCCAGTGCCCCGGCAAGGTCGGAGCAGCGTTCCGTATGGGGTGTCGGTGGTCGGGAACATCGGAGCACGCGGCCCGTTTGCCAGACGTGCCGGAAGTCGGGCATCTTTGACCACGGAGAATGGTGATCGAGGCCCGACTTGGAAGGACTATGCGAACGAGAATCCGCGCAACGGACGCGAGCGGAGATCCGTCGGATCCCTTCTCCCTTCCGTCTGCATTGAACCGAGCCCGGGAGCTACCGCTGGCTTTGCCGGTTGTCGCCTCGGCGCTGTTCCTCGCGGCGCTGGAGGCGTGCGATCCGGGTGGGGTGGCCGAGCCGGAGGCGTCGCTCGAAATCGTGCCGGACTCCGTAACCCTGACGCATATCGGACAACAGTTCGCGTTCACGGTTCGAGGACGAGGCGGGACGGGGTTGGGCCAAGTGCGTTGGAGCAGCCGGGACACGACCGTGTTCGTGGTGGACGGGAACGGCTCCGCGACGGCGCGTGGCAACGGCGTGGCGTACGTGCAGGCTTCGGACCTGAAATCGGCGGACCAGGCGTTGGTGCAGGTGCGTCAAGCCGCGGATGCTCTGGAACCGTTCGGGGAGGGACAGCAGGCGGCCCGTGGGCTGTCTCCCCCCGATCCGGTCGGGGTGCGGGTGATTGACGCCGGTGGCGCGCCGGTATCCGGGGTGGCCGTGCGGTTCGAGGCTGGCGTGGGCGGTGGCAGGGTCGAGCCCGGTGTCGTGCACAGCGACAGCGCGGGGCTGGCTGCGGCCCAGTGGACGCTGGGGCCGGAGCCGGGAAGGCAGACGCTGGCGGTATCGGCGGAGGGCGTGGCCGAGATCGAGATCGCGGCGACGGCGCTGGAGCCGGACGAGGCGGTGGCCTCATTCGAGGTGCAGTTGGGAGAAGGCCGGTGGGCATGGAGCGGACGGGCGTTGGCTGAGCCTATCGTGGTGGCGGCCTTGGACGAGGGCGGGCGACCCGTGCCCGGTGCAACCGTGCGGTTCGAGCCGGAGGCCGGGAGCGGTCGCGTGGATCCCGAGACGGTTGCGACGGATAGCGTGGGGGTGGCTTCGACCAATTGGACCCTTGGGGCAACCCACGGACTCCAAACGCTTTCCGTCTCCACGGGCGGCGTCACCGTGGAGGTCAACGCGACCGCTCGGGACCCCGATGGGGCCGTCGCCTCGATCGAAACACACTCCGGAGAACAACAGTGGGCTTTGGCGGGGCACGCATTGCCGGACCCAGTCTCGGTGCGCGTGGTGGACGAGGGTGGGGAGCCGGTCTGGGGCGCGACTGTGACATTTGAGGCGGAGGCAGGGAGCGGGGGGGCACATCCGGGAACAGCCACGACGGACAGCCTCGGGCTGGCGACGACCGTTTGGACGCTGGGGCAAACCCTTGGCGTGCAACGGCTGGGGGTGACGGCGGGCGGCGCGGCGATGACGTTCGAGGCGACGGCAGTATCGGACGAGGGCGTGTGCAACCGGACCCCGGTCGTGAGCGCCGAGATCGCCAGAAGGGCTCGCGTCGGGAGCTGCGCCGAGGTGACGGAGGAAATGCTCGGACGTATTACCAGCCTCGACTTGGGAGGCAAGGGGATCACGCGGCTTCGGAGCGGCGATTTCGAAGAGCTTGTCGCGATGAGAAGCCTGTTTCTGAATGTAAACCGATTGCAGGAGTTGCCCCCGGATCTCTTACAAGGTCTCCCGTCGCTATCGAAGCTGTGGTTGGGATTCAACCCGCTTGGTGAGCTTCCGCCGGACATCTTCGCGGGTCTGACCAACCTTGCCGAACTGGTACTCAGCACGGCTGGCCTCGCGACGCTGCCGCCGGGGGTGTTTGACGACCTTGCGGGCCTGGAACGGCTGTATCTGGATGACAACTCGTTCGAGTCGCTGCCGCCGGATGCCTTCGCGTCTATGTCGGAACTCAAGGTGCTGTACCTGAGCGAGAATGAGCTGAGGGAGTTGCCGCCAGAACTCCTCAAGCCGACGACGCAGCTGGAGCTACTCTTCGCCGGGAGAAACCGTTTGACTCGCGTGCCGGAGGGGGTGTTCGCGGGGTTGTCAAAGCTGAGGACTCTGGACTTGACAACCAATTGGATCGAGGATCTGTCGCCGGGTGCTTTCGAGGGGCTGTCGAGCTTGGAGGGGATCAGGCTGGAGACCAACCGTCTGTATTCGCTGCCGCCGCGTCTTTTCGCAGGTCTGTCGAGCCTGAGGTATGTGCGCCTGTTCGGCAACCCCGGCATACCGTTCCCGGTGCACGCGCACTTGGTGCGAGCCGACACATCCGACTTGCTCGCGCCCGGACCGGCGCGCGTCGAACTCCGAGTGCCTGGAGGCGCACCGTTTGCGTTCCGTGTCCCCTTGTCCGTGCAGCGAGGCAGCGCTTCCAGCGGCTTTCTGGCCGTGGAGGTGGGCGATACGGTCGGCCGCGCGGTGGAAGTGACGCCGACGGGCGCGGAGGCGGTGTACCTGAGCCTCGGTGCGCCCCCGACCCCTCCCGAGGGATTCAATGAGTTTCGCGTGGTGGCGGGCGATCCGATCGCGCTGTTCGCCGAGGCGGGCAACCGGACGCCGGTGATCCGGTCGGTGGTCCCGGCGCACCGATTGCAGGCGTCAGGACCGACAGCCAGACTGGCGCTCGCCGAGTACTTCGGCGACCCGGACGGCGACTCGCTCGTCTACGAGGCAAAATCCGGCGACCCGCGCGTGGCCGGAGTGAGGATAGACGGCGGGACGCTGTGGCTGGAGCCGGGAGCGGTCGACACGACGGAGGTCGAGGTGACGGCGACCGATCCGGAAGGGCTGCGTGCCGTACAGCGGTTCCGGACGTGGGTGGTTCCGGCGCCGGACCCCGGCGCTTTCAACATCGAACTGATCTTCGGTCCCGGCTTCACGGAGGAGGCGAAGGAGGAGATCCGGCGGGCGGCGGAGCGCTGGACGGAAGTGGTGGTCGGGGACTTGCCGGACGTGCCGGTGGACGGCGAGGGACCGGAGTACTGCACCAACCGCGCCCCAACGCCGCGCTTGACGGGCGTCGTTGACGACTTGCTGATCTACATGCACATGAGGCCAGGGGATGGGCGTTCGATCGGATTGGCGACCGAGTGCAGTCGGCGCGAGGAGTCCGGGCTGGCCATCATTGGGGCGAACTGGTTCTCGGGCGTCTTCCACTCGCCCCCCCACAACTACACCTTCCATGGGACGGCGATGCACGAGATCGGGCATGTCCTGGGGATCGGCGACTGGGAAATCAAGGACTGGCACAACGACCCACATTTCCCCGGTCCGCTCGCCGTGGCGGCGTTCGATGCCGCGGGAGGCAAAGGCTATGCCGGGGCCAAGGTCCCGGTCGAGGACCAAGCCACGTTGGGCGGCAGCGGCAAGTGGATTCACTGGCGGCGGCGGGTCATGCCGGACGATGTGATGTCGCTCGGTTCCGGAGAGCTGGTGACCGCGATCACGGTCCAGGCGCTGGCGGATCTGGGCCACGAGGTCGACGTGAGCAAGGCGGATCCGTACACGCTGCCCACGCAGGCCCAAGGCGATGTCGGTGGCGGTAGCGTAGACGCCGGGGGCGTGGAGTTGGAAGTGACCGTCGACGACGTCATCCGGGTTCCGGTGGAGGTCGTGGACAGGGACGGCAAGGTGGTGAGGGTCATCCGGCCCTGAGTTCGTAGCGCTGTTCCTGCGGGGCTCCTGGGACAGTCGACGCTCCTGCCCGTGGCCCCCGAGTCCTCCCGCGCCCCTTGCATGTTCGGGATTCGCTGATACCCTTTGTGTCGCCATTTCCGGGCCGTGTCGGGCCACACCCCCTTTCCCCCGCCCTCCTGTTCAAGGACCCCTTTGCGCAATGACCACCCTCTTTTCGTTACTGCCAACCCATCCCAACACTCAAAAACCTCGTCCCCGGTCGGATGCGGAGCCTCGGTCTTCGCGCCTCGGGATGGCGCGAAAACTCTACGCGGCGGCGGTCTGCGGCCTGATGCTGGCCGCCGCCTCGCCGAGCGGCGTGCATGGACTTTCCGATTCCTCGTCGCCGCTGTCCGACACGCTCCGGGTGACGCTCTCCGCGCCCGCGGCCGGCACGGTGGCCGAGGGCGCGACCGGCCACTTCGAGGTGTCGGTGGCGGGAAGCACCGCCGCCGGGGCCGTCAAGGTCCAGTACTCGGTCTCGGGCACGGCCGTGGCCGGCGAGGACTACACGGCGCTGTCGGGCGAGGCGACGGTGGCACAGGGCGAGGGCGTCGCGCGGATCGCGCTCGAAGCGCTCAAGGACGACATCCTGGACAAAGGCGAGACCGTGGTGCTCGCGCTCACCGGCGCGACGGGTCCCGGCACGGTACTCGTGGACCAGACGGCGGCCACCGCGACCATCGCGGACAACGGGACAGTGGAGATCTCGCTCGCGGCGGTGCCGGACACCATCGGCGAAGGGTCCTCGTGGCGTTCGACGATGACCATGTCGACGCCCGTTGCGGATCGGGTCTCGGTTCGCTGGTGGACGACCGACGGGACGGCCGTGGCGGGGCGGGACTACGTGGCGGCCGACGAGGTCGTCTCCTTCCAGCCGGGCGAGACGTCGAAGCCGATCAGCGTGCAGACGCTGGAGGACGACGACGCCGAGGCCGTCGAGGTCTTCTACGTGACGCTGGGCCTGCCCTACTCCTCGGCTCGGACCGAGACCGAGGAGGCCATCCACGTCGACCCGAAGCCGCAGTCCGCGTTCATCCAATGCAGCGTGGCGTTTCCGCCCAACGTGAAGACCATGTTCCGGCTCAACGAGCCAGTGCCCGCCGGGACGGTGATAGGCACGGTGGCTGCCGACACGCACAGCCTCGCGGTCTACTCGCTGAGCGGAGGAGGGAACAGGTTCAAGATCAACGAACTGACCGCCGAGGTCTCGACGACGGCCATCCTGTACGGAGGCAGCTATCACCCGACGGTCAGCGTGCTCGACGACTGCGGGGATAGCGCGAGCGTCAACTTGACCATCGTGGTGAACAGTGAGCCGGAAATCGAGAGCGCGATTCCGGATGCGACGGTCAACAAGGGAGAGAGCGGGTCGGTAGATGCGTCGAAGCATTTCAGCGATCCCGACAACGACAAGCTGAGCTACACCGCCACCTCGTCGAAGCCGAACGTGGTGGGGGTCAGCGTTTCCGGCAGCACCGTCACGTATACCGGCAGGGCGGTGGGAAGCGCGACGGTGAGCGTGACGGCTGAGGATCCGGATAGCCTCTCGGCGAGTCAGAGCTTCGAGGTCACGGTGCCGGATGAGGCGCCCGTGTTCAATCCGCCGAGCTACTCGGTGGAATTGCTGAACACAGCATCGATGGGAACCGAAGTTGTCACCGTGAGCGCCAAGGATCCCGAAGGCAAGGCGGTCACGTATTCGCTGTCGGGGTTGGGATCGGACAAGTTCGCGATCGACGAGGACAGCGGTGAGATCACGGTGTCCGGTACGCTGACCGTGGGTGAGTACCAACTGACGGCGATGGCCAAGGACCCCGCAGGTAACAAGGGGTCGGCCCCGGTGACCGTCGAGGTCGACCCAGACGATCCGCCGGTGTTCGATCCGCTGAGCTATTCGGTGTCCATTAAGGTCGACGCAACGAGCGTGGTCACCGTAAGCGCGAAGGATCCGGAGGGGGAGGCGGTAAAGTACTCACTGTCGGGGTCGGACAAGTTCGTGATCGATGAGGACAGCGGCGAGATCACGGTGGCTGGTACGCTGAGCGTGACGACGTACAATCTGACCGCGACAGCCACCGACCCGCCGGGCAACGCGGGTACCGCGCCGGTGACGGTGAAAGTCGTGAACAACCCTCCAGACGTTACGGCGACCGCGTCTCCGAATCCGGTCGAGGAAGGGGGGACGGTGCACCTGAAGGGCACGGCGGTCGATCCGGAAGGCGATGACATGCAGTACCTCTGGACGCAGGTGTCGGGCAGACCGAACGTGACGATCAAGAGTGCCACCACGCTCAGCGCGAGCTTCACGGCACCCTCGGTACCGAACGACACGGATCTGACGTTCCGGCTTACGGCGACCGACGAGCGCGGGGCGACCGGTAGCGCCGACACGACGGTCACGGTGGAGCCGCCTCCCAACGAGCCACCGGATACGGTCGGGACGATTCCGGACGACACGATCGAAGTGGGGGAGAGCGGCTCGGTGGACGCGTCGGGGTACTTCAGCGATCCGGACGGAGACCCGCTGACGTACACAGTCAAGTCGTCGAATGCGAACAGGGTGAGTGTCAGCGTCCAAGGCAGTGAGGTCACGTACACCGGGGAATCGGTCGGGAGCGCGACGGTCACGATCACGGCTGACGATGGCCGCGGCGGCACGGCGGAGCAGAAGTTCCGGGTGACAGTAGAACCCGCAAACCGGCCACCGGCGCCGAAGGACGCGATCCCGGATCAGCAGGTTCAATTGGGCACCACGGGCCGTGTGGATGTTTCGGACTACTTCAGCGACCCGGACAAGGACCCGCTGACTTACGAGGCGTCAACGGCGGCCAGTGCCGTGGCCAGGGTCTCGGTGGAAGGCAGCACGGTACGATTTAGAGGGCTGCGGCTGGGCGACGCCACGGTCAAGGTCACGGCGAGAGACAGCGGGGGGCTGACAGCGACCCAGCGATTTGACGTGGAGGTGTACCCCGCTACGCAGCCGGAATGCGCGATCACATCGGTCGGGGACAGCACCTTCACGGTGGGAGAGAACGCGACCACGGTGGGGACGGTGCGTGTGAGGGCGAGCGACTGCGGTGCGCTCGACTACGTTTTGGCGGGCACCGGCGCGAGCGACGTTTCCGCCGCGGCGGTGAGCGCGAACAACGACGACGCGGCGATCACGGGGCGCTTCGACTTCGAGCGCAGGAGTTCATACGACCTGACGCTGACGGTGAGCGAACGCGGCGGTTCCGCCAGCAAATCCGGGCGCGTGCGCATCACGGTGACGGACGTGAACGAGGCGCCGAGGAGTGTTGGCGCTATCCGTGCGCGGACGGTCCGGGTCGGACAGCCCGTTTCGCTGAACGTGACGGGCTACTTCACGGACGAGGACGCGGGGGACCGGCTGACGTTCACCTCGGAGTCGTCGGCGACGGGCAGGCTGACGGTGAACGCGAGCGGGAGCCCGGTGACGCTGACGGGCCGCGCGGCGGGAGGCGCGACGGTCACGGTGACGGCGCGGGACCGCGGGGGTCTGACGGCGACGCAGGTGTTTTCGGTGACGGTGGAGCCGGCGCCGCAGCCGTGCGGGATCACGGTGTCGGACGCGTCCCTTTCGGTGCCGGAGGACGCGGGCGTGGGCACCGCGGTGAGCGACGTCGTCGGGGTGACAACGACGGGGGATTGCGGGGCGCTGCGCTATGCGCTGACGGGCACGGGTTCCGGCGACTTCTCGGTGGCGGCGGCGGGCGCGAACGACGACGACGGGAAGATCGAGGTGAAGCGCGGACTGAACCACGAGGGCCGGGACTCGTACGACCTGACGCTGACGGTGAGCGAGGCGGGCGGCACGGCGACCGGCGCGGGCGACGTGGACATCACGGTGACGGACGTGAACGAGGCGCCGAGGGCGAAGGGCTCGATCGGGGCGCGGACGATCCGGGTCGGGCATCCGGAGTCGGTGGACGTGACGAACTACTTCACGGACGAGGATGCCGGGGACCGGTTGACGTTCACGTCCGAGTCCTCGGCGACGGGCAGGCTGACCGTGAACGCGAGCGGAAGCCCGGTGAAGCTGACGGGCCGCGCGGCGGGTAGCGCGACGGTCACGGTGACCGCGCGGGACCGCGGGGGCCTGACGGCGACGCAGGTGTTTTCGGTGACGGTGGAGCCGGCGCCGAAGGATCCGTGCGAGATCACGGTGTCGGACGGTGCGTTGTCGGTCCGCGAGGACGCGGAGGTGGGGGAAGGGTTGGACAGCCTGGTGGTGGTGACGACCAAGGGGGATTGCGGGACGCTGAGCTATGCGCTCTCGGGCACGGGTTCCGAGGACTTCTCGGCTGCGGCGGCCGGAGCGGGCGACGCCGACGCGAAGATCGGGGTCGCGAGGGCTCTGGACCACGAGACGAAGGCTTCGTACGCGCTGACGTTGACGGTGCGCTGGGGTTCGGCGAGCGACACGGGCGACGTGGACATCTCGGTGACGGACGTGAACGAGGCGCCGGAGGCGGCGAGCACGATTCCGGGGGTCAAGCTCCATGCGGGCGAATCGAAGGTGGTGGACGTGTCGGCGCATTTCACCGATCCGGACGGGGACGCGCTGACCTACGCGGCCGGGTCGTCGAAGGAGGGGGTGGCGACGGTCGCGGCGGTTGGGAGCAAAGTGACGGTGACGGGGGTGTCCCCCGGCGTATCGCAGGTGACGGTCACGGCGAGCGACGGGCGGGGCGGGTCGGTCGAGCAGGCGTTCGCGGTGACGGTGGAGAACCGGGCGCCGGAGGTGGCGAGCGCGATTCCGGCGCTGACGGTCGCGGCCACGAAGTCGAGGGTGGTGGACGTTTCGGCGCATTTCACCGATCCGGACGGGGACGCGCTGACCTACGGGGCCGGGTCGTCGAAGGAGACGGTTGCGACGGTCGCGGCGGTCGGGAGCGAGGTCACGGTGACGGGCGTGTCGGAGGGCGAGTCGGAGGTGACGGTCACGGCCCGCGACCCGCACGGCGGAACGGTGTCCCAGGCGTTCGAGGTGACGGTCGGACCGGAGAACGCCGCGCCGGAGGTGGCGGGCGCGATACCGGCGCTGACGGTGGAGGCGGGCGAGACGGCGGTGGTGGACGTGTCGGGCCGCTTCCGGGACCCGGACGGGGACGCGCTGACCTACGCGGCCGCGTCGTCGAAGGAGGGGGTTGCGACGGTCGCGGCGAGCGGGAGCGAAGTGACGGTGACGGGGGTCTCGCGCGGCGAGTCGCGGGTGACGGTGACGGCGAGCGACGGCCGGGGCGGCTCGGCGAGCCAGGATTTCGCGGTGACGGTTCCGAACCGTCCTCCGGCCTTCGGGAGCAGGACGCCGTCGCGTTCGGTGGCGGAGAACTCGGTCGCGGGCACCAGCGTGGGCGCGCCGGTGACGGCTTCCGACGCGGACGGGGACCCGCTGAGCTACTCCCTTGCGTCCGGCGGAGCCGCGTCGTCGTTCGCGGTCGGCCCGCGCACGGGCCAACTGACGGTGGCGGCGGGCGCGCTTCTGGACTACGAGGGCGGCGACACGCTGCTCGCGGTGTCGGTCGTGGCGAGCGACGGGATGCTGGCGGACACGGCGGCGGTGACGATCCGCGTGACGGACGTGCCCGTGCCGGGGCGGCCCGCGAAGCCGTCGTTGCGGGGCGGCGGGCAGGCGCTGAAGGTGTGGTGGAAGGCTCCGCCGAACGCGGGTCCCGCGATCACCGGCTACGATCTCGGCTACCGGGTTGCATCCTCCTCGGGCGATTGGACCGAGGTGTCGGCGGGCGACGTGCTCGAGCACACGTTGAGGGGCCTGGCGGCGGGCAGGGTCTACCGTGTGCGGGTGCGGGCGGTGAGCGCGGAGGGCGCGGGCGAGTGGTCGGAGCCGGGCAGGTCCGGGACGTCGCCGCGCTTCGACCCGGCGGCGGTGACGCGTTCGGTGCCGGAGAACTCGCCGGCGGGCGCCAGGGTGGGCGCGCCGGTGACGGCGGAGGCCGGGGACGGCGTGGTGTTGAGCTACGACCTCGCGGGCAGACCCCCGGCGGAGTTCGCGATCGACGCGTCGACCGGCCAGATCACGGTGGCCGGGGGCGCGGCGCTGGACTACGAGCGCGGCCCGAAGTCGTACAGGGTGCTGGTCGCGGCAACCTACACGGTGGGCGGCGAGACCTTCGGGCACGCGGCGGCGGTGACGATCCGGGTGACGGACGTTCCGGCGCCGGGCAAGCCGGACGCGCCGGCGGTGGCGGGCGGCGCGGAACAGGTGAAGGTGTCGTGGAGCGCGCCGGAGAACGATGGTCCGGCGATCACGGGCTACGATCTGCGGTACCGGGCGAAGGCTTCGAGCGGATGGACGGAGGTGTCGGCGTCGGGAACGACGCTTGCGCACACGATCGCCGGACTGGAGGCCGGAACGGCGTACGAGGCACAGGTGCGCGCGGAGAGTTCGGAGGGCACGGGGGAATGGTCGGATCCGGGCGAGGGGGCGACGGAGGCGGCCAACCGGGCACCATCGTTCGGCGAGGACGCGTACGAGCGGGAGGTGCCGGAGAACTCGGTGGCGGGCACGGCGGTGGGCGATCCGGTGACGGCCACCGACGCCGACGATGACGACCTGACGTACAGCTTCGTGGCCGGAAGCAACCTGCCGTTCGCGATCGACGCCGGAACGGGCCGGATCGAGGTGGCGGCGGGTGCGGCGCTGGACCACGAGGGCGAACCCAACTCCTACGCGGTGCAGGTGGAGGCGAGCGACGGAACGCTTGCGGACACGGTTGGGGTGACGATCCGCGTGACGGACGTGCCCGCGCCGGGCAAGCCGGACGCGCCGGCGGTGGCAGGCGGCACCGAAGAGGTGGCCGTGACGTGGAGCGCGCCGGCGCACGAAGGGCCGGCGATCACGGGCTACGATCTTCGCTACCGGGCGATGTCGGACAGTGACTGGACGGAGGTGTCGCTTGCGGGATCGGTGTCGGCTCACACGATCACCGGACTCGAAGCAGGCACCACCTACGAGGCACAGGTGCGCGCCGTCAGTTCGGAGGGCGCGGGGGAGTGGTCGGATCCGGGCGAGGGGACGACGGAGGCGGCCAACCGGGCACCGTCGTTCGACGAGGACGCCTACGAGCGGGAGGTGGCGGAGAACTCGGCGGCGGGCACGGCGGTCGGCGATCCGGTGACGGCCACCGACGCCGACGATGACGACCTGGCGTACAGTTTCGTGGCCGGAAGCAACCTGCCGTTCGCGATCGACGCCGGAACGGGCCGGATCGAGGTGGCGGCGGGTGCGGCGCTGGACCACGAGGGCGAACCCAACTCCTACGCGGTGCAAGTGGAGGCGAGCGACGGGACGCTCGCGGACACGGTTGGGGTGACGATCCGGGTGACGGACGTGCCCGCGCCGGGCAAGCCGGACGCGCCGACGGTGACGGGCGGCACCGAACAGGTGGAGGTGTCGTGGAGTGCGCCGGACAACGAAGGGCCGGCGATCACGGGCTACGATTATCGCTACCGCGCTAAGGCGGACAGCGACTGGCCGGACCCGGCAAGCCTGGGAGTCGTGCTCGCGCACACGATCACGGGGCTCAAGGCCGGAACGGCGTACCTGGTTCAGGTGCGCGCGGTCAGTTCGGAGGGCGCGGGCGCATGGTCGGATTCGGGCGAAGGGACGACCAGGGCCAACGAGGCGCCGTCGTTCGGTGCGGACGCCTACGAGCGCGACGTGCCGGAGAACTCGGCTCCTGGAACGGCGGTGGGCGAGCCCGTGACGGCTACCGACGACGGCGGCGAACCGGCGTACAGCTTCCTGCCCGGAGGCGCCGCGCCGTTCGAGATCGACGGTGCGACGGGCCGGATCGCGGTCGCCGAGGGCGCGGCGCTGAACCACGAGAGCGCGGACACGCTGTTCACGGTGCGTGTCGAGGCGAGCGACGGCGAGCTTGCGGACACGGCATCGGTGACGATCCGCGTGACGAACGCGGACGATCCGGGCGAGGTCGCGCTGAGCCCGGAGGTGGCGCGCGTGGGCGTCGAGATGACCGCGGCCCTGACGGACGAGGACGGCGTGCGCGGCGCGGGCACGAGCCGAAAGTGGCAGCGCTCGGCCTACGGCAGCTCGTGGAACGACGTGGGCTCGCGCCCGATGTACACCCCGGCGACGAGCGACGAGGGCATGTGGCTGCGCGTGGTGTTCACCTACTCCGACGGCCACGGTCCGGGCAAGCGGGCGGTGAGCGCGGCGGTGAAGGTGCAGCCGGGGAACGCGGCGCCGTCGTTCGGCGAGGACGCGTACGAGCGGGAGGTGGCGGAGAACTCCGTGGTGGGCACGGCGGTCGGCGATCCGGTGACGGCCACCGACGATGACCAGGACGACCTGACGTACGGCTTCGTGGCCGGAAGCAACCTGCCGTTCGCGATCGACGCCGGAACGGGGCAAATCGAGGTGGCGGCGGGCGCGGTGCTGGACCACGAAGGCGAACCCAACTCCTACGCGGTGCAAGTGGAGGCGAGCGACGGGACGCTTGCGGACACGGTGGGGGTGACGATTCGCGTGACGGACGTTCCCGCGCCCGGCAAGCCGGACGCGCCGGCGGTCACGGGCGGCAGCGAAGAGGTGGCCGTGACGTGGAGCGCGCCGGACAACGATGGTCCGGCGATCACGGGCTACGATTATCGCTACCGCGCGGAGGGGGACGACGACTGGCCGGACCCCGCAAGGCTGGAAGTCGTGCTCGCGCACACGATCACGGGGCTCAAGGCGGGAACCACCTACCAGGTGCAGGTGCGCGCCGTCAGCTCGGAGGGCGCGGGGGAGTGGTCGGATCCGGGCGAAGGGACGACCAAAGCCAACGAGGCGCCGTCGTTCGGCGCGGACGCATACGGGCGCGAGGTGGCGGAGAACTCGGCGGCGGGCACGGCGGTAGGCGATCCGGTGACGGCCGCCGACGCCGACGATGACGACCTGGCGTACAGCTTCCTGCCGGGCGGGGAAGTCCCGTTCGAGATCGGCTCGGCGAGTGGCCGGATCACGGTCGCCGAGGGCGCGGCCCTGAACTACGAGAGCGCCGATACGCTCTACACGGTGCGTGTCGAGGCGAGCGACGGCGAACTTGCCGACACGGCCTCGGTGACGATCCGCGTGACGAACGCGGACGATCCCGGCGCGGTCGTGCTGAACCCGGAGACCGCCCGCGTGGGCGTCGAGTCGACCGTCGAGTTGACGGACGAGGACGGCGTGCTCGGCGCGGGCCGGAAGCGCCGGTGGCAGCGCTCGCGTAACGGCAACTCGTGGAGCACCATCGCCACGGGCCGGATGTACAACCCCGTGACGAGCGATGCCGGCAAGTGGCTGCGCGTGGTGTTCACTTACACCGACGGGCACGGTCCCGGCAAGCGGGCCGAGAGCGCCGCGGTGAAGGTGCTGGCCGCGAACCGGGCGCCCGCGTTCGGCAAGGACGCCTATGAGAGGTCCGTGCCGGAGAACTCGCCGGGCGGCACGAACGCCGGCAGGCCCGTACAGGCCGAAGACGGCGACGGCGACGAACTCAGCTACGGTCTCATTGGCGGCGGCGAGGCGCCGTTCGAGATCGACGCGGCGACGGGCCGGATCACGGTCGCGGAGGACGCGGCGCTGAACTACGAGAGCCCGGACACGCTCTACACGGTGAGCGTCGAGGCGAGCGACGGAACGCTGGCGGACACGGCGGAGGTGACGATCCGCGTGAAGAACGCGGACGACCCGGGCGAGGTCGCGCTGAGTCCCGGCGTGGCCCGGGTGGGCGTCGAGTTGACCGCGACGCTGACGGACGAGGACGGCGTGCGCGAGGCGGGCACGCAGCGCCGATGGCAGCGCTCGCGCAACGGCAACTCGTGGAACGAGGTCGGCAGGGGCCGCATGTACAACCCCGTGAACGCGGACGAGGGCAGGTGGCTGCGGGCGGTGTTCACCTATTCGGATGGCCACGGATCGGGCAAGCGGGCGGCGAGCGCGGCGGTGAAGGTGCTGCCCGCGAACGCGGCGCCCTCGTTCCCCGCAGTGTACGAGCGCGAGGTGCCGGAGAACTCTCCCGGCGGCACGAACGTCGGCGCGCCGGTGGCGGCGACCGACCCGGACGGCACCTCGCCGTCCTACAGCCTGATCCCGGGCGGAGACGAGGACCTGTTCGGGATCGACTCTTCGACGGGCCAGATCGCGGTGGCCGACGGCGCGGCGCTCGACTACGAGAGCGGCGACACGCTGCTCGCGGTGCGCGTCGAGGCCAGCGACGGCGAGCTTGCCGACACGGCTTCGGTCAACATCCGGGTCACCAACGCGGACGATCCGGGCACAATCGCGCTGAGCGCGGACGTGGCGCGGGTCGGCGTCCGGCTGACCGCGACGCTGACGGACCAGGACCGCTCGATCGAGCGGAGCAAGATGCGGACCTGGCAGCGTTCGCCCGACGGCGCCGCGTGGACGATGGTCGTGCGGGGCGCGGAGCGGCGCTTCTACACCCCGACCGCAGCCGACCGGGGCAAGTACCTGCGCGCCGTGTTCACCTACACCGACGGCCACGGGCCGGGCAAGCGGGCCGAGAGTCCGGCCGCGATGGTTGTCGGCGCGACCACGCCCGTCGTCTCGTTCGGCGCGGACAGCTACACGGCCGCGCCGGGCGGATCCGCCGATGTCGCGGTGCTCCTGTCGCCCGCGGCCTCCTCGGCGCTCGCCATCGAGGTCGTGGCCGGAGACGGCAAGCACACCGTCACGTTCCAGACCGGAGCGAGTACGGGCGCCTTGGCCGTCAGCACTAGCGGTCTCTCGGCCTCCGACACTCTCGCCGTCCGGTTCGGCGACCTGCCCGAAGGGGTGGCGGTCGGCGTCCCGGCGACGACGCGGATCGTCGTGGCGGCGGTCGCGGGAGACCGGGTCTCCAGGTCCGTGGTCGAGGACGGTGTCTTGACCGAACTGGAGGTCGGGTACGCCCGGGCGGAGTACTCGGCCGTCGCGGGCGGGCCGGGAACCGAGATCACGCTCCGGGCGAGCCCCGCCGCCGACCGGCGGGTGGCCGTGCCGCTTACGGCCACGCATGCCGCCTCCTTCGAGGCGGCGTTGCCGGACTCCGTCGTGTTCCAGCCCGGCGACTCGCTCGCCGCGTTCGTGCTCGAAGTCCCGGCCGGGACCGGGTCCGGCCTGCTCGCGCTCGGGCTGGGCGCGCTGCCTGAAGCCGTGAGCGCCGGTGCCGTCTCCTCCGCCACCGTCGATATCGCGGAGGACGACCCCGGACCGCTCCGGGACGAGGCGTTCGACCTCGGACTCGCCGTCTTCGGGCGCGCCGTCGCGGAGGGCGCGCGGCAAGCCGTCGGCGCGCGCATCGACGCCGTCATGCGGCCCGCGGGAGGCAGCCCCGGCACCGGCGTGCCCGGATCGGCGGTCGAGTGGGCCGGACGCGCCGCCGGCACCCTGGCCTCGCTCACCGGCGCGCCCCTCAATGCATCCTCCGCGTCCGACATGGCCCGTCGGTCCGGGTCGGTCGATCTTCCGACCGGGCGGGAGGCCGTCCGGCGCCTGTTGCCGAGCCTCTCGTTCGCGACCGCGCTCGGGCCGCAGTCCGCCCAGGGGCGGCCAAGGATCGGGCTCTGGGCCGAAGGCTCAGCACAATCGTTCCGCGGCGAGCCCGGCATCGACTACGACGGCGGGCTCCGCGCGCTCACCGTCGGGGCCGACGCACGCATCGGCTCCTCCGCGCTTCTCGGGGTGTCGCTCATGCGCAGCGACGGCGACCTCGACTACTCGCGCCGCTCCGCCAAGGGCTCGCTCGGACACGACATGAACAGCGTGCATCCCTACCTGTTCCTACAGCCCTCTCCCGGAATCGGACTCTGGGCCATGGCCGGCTACGGAACCGGAGATGTCCGGGACGACGACCGACACGGCGACCCCGGCGCGTCGCTGCGCATGCTCTCGGGCGGCGTCAGGGTGCCGCTCGCCCGCAGCGGAGCGTTCGGGCTCGCGCTCAACGGCGACGCGTTCGCCGTCGGCATGAGCGCCGAAGACGGCGAGCGCGAAGGAACGGCCTCGCGCGCACGCGCGCTCCTTGAAGCGTCATGGACGGCGGGAGGACTCAAGCTCGCCACCCAGGCGGGGGCGCGATACGATGGCGGCGACGCCGACACGGGCGGCGGCGCCGAGACCGGGGCCTCGGTCGGATACGCCGCCCACGGGCTCGACCTCGACCTCAGGGGCAGGCTCGCGCTCGGGTCCGGCCGGCACCGCGAATGGGGCGCCGCGTTCAGGCTCGCGTTCGATCCCGGAACACGCGGCGAAGGGTTCCGGCTCGCGCTCAGCCCCAAGCACGGACATGACCGAAGCGGGCTTCACGGCTTCATGGACGGCGGAAGGTTCCGGGCAATGACGCCCGCCACGGGACGGGACTGGCGGCTCGACGCCGAAGCCGGCTACGGGATCGGGAACTCCGGCACCGGAGGCGCGCTCGACAGCTACACCCGGCTCTCGGCGGATGGGCGGAACCGCTCATGGTCGTTCGGAAGCCGGTACAGCGTCAGCCAAACCCTCCGGCTCGGCATCGAGGGATCGCGCAGCCAGTTGCCCGGCCAAAACCCCAACCTGGGATTCAGATTTGCGCTCGACCTCATGTTCTAAACCGCGCCAGACACGCCGCCGCGATACCGATGGTCGTACGAAGAAGACGGTCGGGACTCCCGCCAATCGACCCCGTGACTCCGGCTATCCTGAGACGAAACGACCCGTTGTCGCTCAACGGCAGAAAACGCAGATCGTGCAGTCCTGTATGACTTTAGACGATTCCCTGCCGTGATTCAGGCCTCATATGCTCCGCCCGTCCGGCGAGACATCGAGACTGATCCATGTGCCTTCCGTAGCGGTGAACCTGAGGGGGGTGGTGGAAGGAGCCCTCGATTCCTCGATACTCCACTCGTCGGCGTCCTGCGCGACTGCCTGGGTGGTGAGGGCGGCGATCAGGGCGAGTGGGAGTAGCGGCGCTGTTCTTGGCATGACGGTCTCCAATGCTGTCGGAAACGTTTCAGCTGAAACGCGAATCTTGCTTCACATCGCCTTGTAGAGCGCATCCACCAACAGCGCGCTGAGCCCCATCGTGTTGCTGTAGTGGTTGCGCACGAAGCCGCCGGCGATTCCGGCTGCGGGGTCCGCGAACCCGTAGTTGCCGCCCCCGCCGCTCATCCCGAAGGCGTCGGGGTTGGGGCCATAGGGTGGGGGTAGCGCCGGAAAGAACGAGTTGTTCGCGTGATGGCTCCCTGGCGTCCACTTCTGCTCGAGGCCGATCAGCAGGTCCGGGCCGCCGGGCGGGGTCGGGGTGGTGAATTCGCGCACGGTGTCCGGCGTGACCACCTGGCGACCGTCGAGCACGCCGTTCATGGCGAGCGGCGTGTAGAGTCGGGCCAGGCTGCGAGCGTCCGTCGTAACGTTGGCCGCCCCGAACTCGGCCGCCAGCGCTTTCGGCTGACTCCACAGGCGCCCAACCTGGAGCATGAACACGTTCATCGGACCGCCCAGGAGCCCGCGGAACGCCGCGTGGTACTGCCACGTGGTCGGATCGGTCAGGGCCGACAGATCCAGCTCCGCCATCTGGGCGGTGACGCTCGCGTACATCTCGGCGATGGACTCGTGCACGGGAGCCTCGGGCCACGGCTTGATCGCGGCCAGATCGCGCTGCTCTTCGTAGGGAGTCCCGAGCCAGGTGTTGAGCTGCCACGGTCCGGCCATCTCGTCGCGCAGGAACTCGCCCGCGCGCTTGCCGGTGATCCGGTAGATGACCTCGCTGACCAGGTTGCCGTAGGTGTAGCCGTGGTAGCCGTGCGCGGTTCCGGGCTCCCAGTCGGGCTCGGCCGCGGCCAGGCGCCGGGCGATCTCGTCGTACTGGTCGAAACCGTTGCCGTCGAGGTCGAGCAACTCGGTGTAGCCGGGAAGCTGGGTGGAACCCGCGGCGTGGCTCAGCAGCATGCGGACCGTGGTGTTCTCCTTGCCGTTGGTGGCGTATTCGGGCCAGTAGCGGCCGACGGTCGCATCGAGGTCGAGCTCGCCGCGGTCATGGAGCACCATTGCGGTGGCCGCCGTGATCGCCTTGCTGGTGGACTGGACATGAACACGGGTGTTGCGGAGCCAGGGGCGGTCGTGGTCGGCCATTCCGGCCCAGAGGTCGACGACGATTTCGCCCTGATGGGTGGCCGCGAAGGCCGCGCCGCCGGTCCCCATCAGGCGCGCGTTGGCCGCGAACGTCTCGCGGACGGCCTCGAGGCCGGGCTTGACGTAGCCGTTGATGGCTGGGGCGGCTTGGCTGGGGGTGGCTGCGGCGGTAGCCTCGCTTGTGATCCCCGCGTCTGCAGTCGGTGTCCGATTGCCGGCCGGAGGCGCCCCGGTCTCCAGCGTTGAACCGGCCGCGACGGCCGCCGCCGCTCCGAGGAAGGATCGCCTGTCCATTGACCCGCCCTCTTTTGCGCTCATCGCTCGGAGCCTCCCTCCGTGATCGGCATCTCGACGGATTCTCCCCAGATGTGGCGGGCGAACCACTCCCAGTTGTGCCACATGGCGGCGAGTCGCTCGCGCGGCTTCGTGATCCCGTGGCCGAAGCCCTTGTAGATGATCAGCCGGGTGTCGACACCGACGTCCTGGAGACCCTGGTAGAGTTCATAGGCGTTGGGGGTGGGGACACGTGCGTCGAATTCGCCGTGCTGAATGAGCGTCGGGGTGCTCGCCTGCTTGATGTAGGTCATGGGCGAGGTCTTCGCGTAGATCTCGGGGTCGTCCCACGGGGTCGCCTCGAGGTACTCGCGGGTGAAGCTGTGGATGTCGGTGTTGACGTAGTAGGTCATCCAGTTGGAGATGCCCGCGCCCACCGAGATCGCCCGGAAGCGGTCGCTGGAGGTGGTCAGGAAGGCCGAGATGTAGCCGCCCTGGCTCCATCCCATCGCCGCGACGTGCTCCGGGTCGGCGATGCCGCGGACGACGAGCGCCTCGACGCCGGAGAGCACGTCCCAGGCGTCGCCGACGCCCAGATTGCGCACGTTGAGGGCGCGGAATTCGGCACCGTATCCGGCCGAGCCCCGGTAGTTGGGCATCATGACCACGGCGCCCTTCTTGAGCCATTCGAGCACCGGGTACACGTAGCCGCCGACCAGCTGCGGGCGGGACGTGCCGGTCGGGCCGCCATGGATGATCACCATGAGCGGATAGGCGCGGTCGGGATCGTATCCCGGAGGCTTCATGAGCACTCCCTCGATCTCGGCGCCGTCTTCACTCTCCCACCGGATGACCTCGCGCGCCCCGAGGTCGCCCCAGTCGGCGAGTTGGGCGGTCATGTCGGTGACGGGCTGCGTGGCGTTGGCCGTGCGCGAGCCGCCCCCCCGCCGCGTCACGCGGAAGATCTCGCCGACGGTGTTGCGGTCCTCGCCCTGGAGCGCCATCACGGAGCCGTCGCTCGAGAGGTCGGCCGTCATGATCATCTCGGGGGTGTCCGCCTCGAGCGACACCTCGCCCGACTGGGGATCGAGCAGGAAGAGGTGACGCGCGGTGCGCTGCGACGCGACGAAGAAGATGCCCTCGTCCGTCCACGCCACTGGCGCCGGGTTCTCGTCGAAACCGGCGGTCAGGATGCGCGGCTCGCCGCCGTCCGCCGCGATTACGGCGAGCTCCGTGTTGCCGTAGAATGGGTTGGCGCCCGCGGTGGTGGAATAGAGGATGCGTGAGCCGTCCGGTGACCACATTGGGCTGCGCTCGGAGCTGGCGTCCGCGACCAGCGTCCGAACCGTACCCACGCCTACATCGACGACGGAAATGTCGGCGTGCGGGAACGAGTTGACCTGGGGCGTCGGCGTGTGGCCGAAGGCGATCTCTCGACCGTCGGGCGACCATTCGAACGCACTGCCCCCGAAGCCGCCGCCGATGGTGTAGTCTTCCCCGCCCGTCAGCCGGCGAGGTTCGCTGCCCACTTGTGCATCCGTCACCCAGAGGTGGGTCATGCGGAAGTCCGCGTCCTCGACCGCGTAGTCGCCGTAGCGTTCTTCGCGCTCTTCGAAGTCGTCGGGTGCTGGATCGGTGGCCGCGAAGGCGATCCGGCTGCCGTCGGGAGAGAACTGGAAGGCGCTGATCCCACCGACGTGGGAGGTGATTTGTTCCGCTTCCCCGCCCTCGGGACGGATGACGTACACCTGCGCGCCCTCGCCCCGGTTGGCGATGAAACCCAGCCGGGATCCATCGGGCGACCACTGCTGTCCCGTGCTGCTCCCCGGTTCGGTTCGGGTAAGCTGGAAGGGCTCTTCGTCCCCCACCACCAGCCAGATCTCCTGGTCGAAGCGGTTGGCCTCCCAGTCGGTCGTCGTTACGGAAAACGCGACCATGCTTCCGTCCGGCGAGATGCGGGGGCTTCCCACGGATTCAAGCTCGATCTGGGCGCGGAAGGCGTCGAGGACAGGTGACTGGGCCGTCGCGGGGACGGTTGCGTTGGCCACGATGGCTGCAAGCAGGACAACGGCGAACAGGGGCGCACGCAAGCGGTTTGGCGAGCGCCCAACGGCAGGCGCCGAGTTGGCAACAAGGGGTCGCATGACTTCCTCACGGGTAACGGGGCAGGGCCGGCAACTCCCAATGGTAGCCGTCCAGTTGCGGTTGACGCGAACCCTGTCCCGGCTGGCGTGGCGCACCGTGGCACGCCAGCTTCAGCCCCGCCATGCTATCCCCCTTCTATCCACTGCTCTCGCACCCGTGGGGCGGTGTCGCCATCGGTCTTGTTGTGGCCGCGATCAGCGCCATCCTCGTGGTCCTTTCGCGTCAGCGCAGGGCTCGCGAGACAACGGGACGGGCCCGCCCTCTCCGGGTGCTGGGCGTGCTTGCCGGTGCCTTTTCGGCGTTTGTCCTGATCGCCGCTACCATGTCCATGATGGAAATCCGCCGCCTGGCCGATGCACACCCGCCTCCTGGCATCCTGGTCGATGTTGGTGGTTACCGGATGCACATCCTCGCCGAGGGGGATGCCGGCAGCGGGCCGACGGTCATCTGGATCCCGGGTGGCCATGCGCAGGGGCTGGCGCTGCATCACCTGCACGCGGCGATCCGCCACGAGACACGCTCGATCCTCTTTGATCGGCCCGGCACCGGGTGGAGTGATCCAGGCCCGTTCCCGCGACGCACCGCGACCGAAGCCGTCGAACTCGCGACGTTACTCGAGAACGCCGGGGAGGGGGGCCCGTTCGTTCTGGCCGGACACTCCTACGGCGGACTGCTGGCTGCGAACTTCGCCCGCCGACACCCGGAGCGCACGGCGGCTGTCGTGCTTCTCGACGCGTCGCCGCCCGACGCGTTCATCTACGCGCCGGCGTACGGTGCCGCGGCCCTGGACGGTCTGGTACGGGATGCCGAGCAGCAGGGTCTCGACAAGATCTTCGGCGGGTGGACCAATCCGGAACTGGCGATGGCCGAAGCCGAGGGCGAGATCGGGGAGGTGTTGGGCAAACAGCGCGCTCTCCTGGCGGATGTGGGCGAAGCGATGGCGGCCAACGCGCGGCGTCCCGCCACGTCGTTTGCGACTGCCTCCATCTTCCAGGAGTTCAGCGCGGACTTCGTGTCGGCGGCCGCGCCGGACCTCGTGGTCTACGACGGTGAACTCGGCGACCTGCCCGTTCTGGTCGTGATCCCGGACGAGGACGCGACCGGGATTATCGAGCCGCTGGGCATGGAAAAGGCCGCGGCGCTTCGGGCGGTCAACTTCTTCGAGCGCGTGCGCGTGCAGTACCTGGAGGTCTCGAGCGACACACGGCTCATCCACACACCGCCCGGCACGGGCCACAACTACCCCTACGAAACGCCCGAGTTCGTTCTCGAGGTGGTCCGGGAGTTGCTGGCTGAGTTGGAGGGGGAATCAGAGGACGAAGTCACCGAAACCCTCCCCTGAAATTCCAACTGTATCTGGTTGTCCACCCTCGTGTGGCGGATCAAAGCCCCTGCATTCGGGCGAGGAACTCGTCTGGTGTAGTCGAATCCAACACTGCCCTCACGGCCACCGACATTTGCTGCGAGCCCAAGATCTGCTCGACTAGACGGCATACCTGCTGGGCCGCTTCGGGGCCGAACTTCTCACGGACCAACTCGTCCAACATCGCTGCTTGCCCCTCGTCGCGCCCCTGGCGAAACCACTTCTGCCCAAACTCCTCGAGGCTCCGCTGATACGCAGTGTCAACCTGTGCCATCGTCCTCACCTCCCGTAGCTGCGCTCTTGTGATCCGTTTGGTCAAAACTAGCATTTCCCCCACGCACTCGGCCATCAGGTGGCCGTAGTCGCTGCCGGTCTCATCAGCAATCCGTCTCAGCTCCGCGAGCACTGCCAGCGTGCCTTCGACGGATCGATCCCGCTCCAGCTGCAGAATCGTCTGAGCCAGGTCGCCGCGGAATCCGGCCGTGCCGCGGGAGATCACCTTGTAGTCGCCCGGCACCCATCTCGGGAAGAGCTTCCGCAGCCTCGTGGCCGCCTGCCAGCGTCCCTCGCCGTGATGGATTACGAACGACAGGACCTCCAGCGAATGGTGGGGGCGCAATGCTCGCTGGCGCCTGAGCAGTTGCTGGACGGTCAAGAGTTGGTAGACGGCCATACGGAGGGCCATCAGTTGATCGTGAGTGCCTTGGAACTCCAGCAGGATTACCACGTATCCGCGCACCAGCCCCTCAATCGGCGCAGGATGACAGAAGACCGTTTTGAACGCGGCATCTTGCAAGGATCGATTCTAACTCGTTCGGGCGCGGGGCGAGCGGCAATGGTTGCCGGACGACTAACGTCAGCGGAATCAGGGGCGTTAGAATGGCTAGATCGGCCGATCTCCCTGTTGCTTCCCTTTTCTCATGAACCGACGCGACTTCATCCGCACTTCGGTGACCTTCGCTGCCGGCACCGCGCTCGCAAACTGCCGGGCCGCGGACGAGCACCTCATCCATTTCGAGGTGCACGGACCCGAAGACGGCGTTCCCCTCTTCCTCGGCTTCCCGCTCATGGCCTCCTATGCTGAGATCTTCGGCCAGGAGCAGGCTGCGGTGAAGGACGGCTTCCTGAGCCGACTCACCGATCGCTACCGCGTCCTGCTCGTCGACTACCCCAATGTCGGCAGGACGATGGTTCCGGCGCCCGGCGAGATGACCCCCGACCGAGTGTATTCCGACCTCCTGTCCGTCGCGGACGCGGCCGGGTTCGACCGCTTTGCCTACTGCGGCCACCTTTGGGGCGCGATCAACGGCCTCATGCTGGCGTCACGCTCCGATCGCGTCTCGGCGCTGATCTGCGGCACTTGGCCGCCGCTCGGCGCGCCCTACGCCGACATGCTGCGGGGCGGCGAAATGCAACTCGCCGAGCCCCCGCCCCATGCCATGGTGATCCTTCGCAACCCTGAGCAGTACGCGCAGTGGCACACCTTCTATAGCGGCATGCAGGATTGGCCCGAAGCAGAGGTTGCGGCCGCCATCACGTGTCCCCGCATCGCGCTGATTGGCGCGAATGCCGAGAGTTCGGTGGCGGGCATCCCGCTACGTCTGGTCGAGCGGTTGCGCGAGGCGCGGCCAGCGCTGGCTGCGATGGGCTGGACGGTACGTGAGATCCCGGGCGCTGAGACGGCGGCGATTCTCGATCCGGCGGTCATGGTACCGGAGATGCGGGCGTTCCTGGAGGGAGTCGAGGGATAGCCGTGCCGAGAAGTTGCCTGTCTACCGCCACCCCGCCCTGATCAGCGCCTCCCGGACCAGCGGCGCAGCCTGATCAACCGCTTCGTACGCGGCCACGTGTCCCAACCCGTCCAACTGGAAGAACGCGAAGCCCAGTAACTCATAGTCGGACCGGGCGTTACGTACCCTATCGGCGATCCTGGCACCCAGGAAGACCTCCGCCATTAGCGAGTCTTGCGGGCTGCCGTCCTCGCCGCCGACCCACACGATCCTGGGGCCGGAGAGCTGGCCGAACGCCGCGCGGTGGTCGCGACCATGCTCCAGGAGGGCCTGCTGGCGGTTGAGGCGGATCGTCATCCTTGTGAAGTCGGCGGTAGTGGGGTCTTCCAACTGTGCGGTCGAGGAAGCGGCGGTGAAGCCCAGCCAATAGTCGCTACCGTCGATGATGTGGTATCCGCCCACAAGCAGCCCCACGGCCCGATCGCTGTAGGGTGCCATGAAGGCGGCCATCCTCGCCGTGCCGGAATACCCGCCGAGCACGAACGCGTCGACACCGGCGGCATCCGCGACACGATGCAGGTCCGAAATGACGAGTTCGACAGGATAATCGTCGTACTGCGAAGCATCCCAGTCGATCTGCCGATCACCCAGGTGCGCTTCCCACTGCGCCCGTTCATCCTCATCCGCCGCCTCGGCCAGGAGACCCATCTGGCCCAGAGTGATCACCCGGGGTTCATGGATGACCACCCGGTACCCGTCCGAAAGTGCGTCGGCGAGCGCCCGGTTCTCGTCCGGATGGCGCGCCAGGAAGATGATGCCCGGTCCCTCGCCCCACGCGTCGAACCAGAGATCGAAGCCGTCTTCGCCCGGGACCGTGGTGCCCCGGGCTTCGGGCTGAGCCGGGCTCGCGGGTATGTCCGCTGGATCCGGCTCACAGGCCGCAGCCTGAATGGCGAGAGCCGCCGGAACCGCGGTCAGGACCAGCTGCCCGGACCGCACGCCCTACCTCCCGCTCCCCCCCAGCGCATCCACCTGCGCCTGGTACAGCCGCCGCCCTTCCTCGAACGTCGCCAGGACCTCGGCCTTGTGCGCCGGATCGTCCCAGCGGTCCATCACGCTCAGTTCAAGCAGCACGTGATCGATCCACCGCACGAAGAACTCGGCGTCTTCCCGCGACCGGATCGGCTCGTCGTCGGCGATGACGAACACCGGGTTGGTGTGCGCGAAGAGGTAGCTGTCCATCGTCCCGTGCTGCGCCGGCCCCAGCGCGCGCGCCGCGATCCACCCGCTGCCCTCGACCGGAATCTCCAGCTCGGCGTCGATCGACCGCCCGTCGCCCGCGGCCTCCACCCTGTGCACGATCCGCCCGTTCTGCACGATCTCCAGCCCGTGCATGGCAAACAGCGACCGCACCGTCGCTCGCACGGTCACAACGTCGCCGCGCGAGACCGCCAGCTCCTCGCCCATCCCCGCCCCGCCGTCGCCCTCGCCGCCCCCGCCGGGCCCGCCGCCCGACCCCGACACCTCCAGCGTCATGATCGGCCCACTCGTCACGAACGCCCGCCCCGCCGCCATCGCGTCGGCCCACGCGTCATAGTGCAGGTGGTCCTCGCCGGTGTAGACATACGTGCGCGTCGCACCCACCGCGGGGTGCCGCCAGATGTCCGACATCACGTCCGTGCCGGCGGTTCCCGCAATGCGCGAACCCGTGTTGAGGAGGCGGTACCACACCTCGGCCGTCCCGAGCTCGTCGCTCCAGATACACGCCACATCCACAAAGTCCGCCAGGCCCAGGATCGCGTCGACGGGCAGCTCGCGCGCATATCCCACCCCCGCCGCGTCCAGATCGCGATGCTGGAGCCCGAAGGGGTGGACGTAACCGCCAATGCCGCCCTGCTCATGCACCCTTCGAAGCACATTCGCGTTGTCAGGGTAGAGGGCATGGTGCGCGGTCCCCACCGAGCCGATGTAGAAGGGGGTGATCAGCTCGACCAGGTTCAGGAGCGACAGGTGCGCGAAGAAGCTCGGCCGGTACTCCTCGTTGTAGTAGACGATGGTTCGCGGACCGCCGTGCGGATGCGGATGCCCCAGAAAGTGCTCCAGGTCCTCGACCCGGCTGTTGCCCCAGTAGTTGGCGATCATGCCGTTGGCCACGTTGAGATCCTCGGCGTGGGCCTTGTTGCGCAGGTCCTCAGGCGTCACGAAGTAGTGGCCGCCGTAGTTGGGATGGATGTGGTTGTCGCCCGAATACCAGCCATCCGCTGCCATGTCGATCCAGCGGTCGAGCTGGACCTCGACGACCGTGTGCTCGCCCGCCCGCACGTCGACCGGGCGCGCAACGGGCTCGTATTCAAAGCCCCGCCAGACCTCAAGGCGCGCCTCGCCCACCGGCAGGGTCGCCGTGAAGCTGCCATCCGTGTGGAAGTAGTAGTCCTCGGTGACGCTGACGACGCGGGGGTAGCTGCTGTGGGGGAAATAGGCGCGGCCGTCGGCGCCGGTCAGGTAGATGCGCGACGGCAGCAGTTCGCCGGCGGAATCCGCGACCCGCACCCGCACTTGGCCGGTCGGCTCGGACCACGCGTAATCGTCGATCCGCACCGGCCTGGGCGCGCCGCCGCCCCGCGTGACGATGTAGAGCCCGAAACCCATCCCGCTGTCGATCGTGCGCGGCTGGTCGTCGGTCCCCCCGTTGCGCGCGTACACGATGTGGCCGCCGTCGGGCGACCACGACGGGAAGTACTCGTCCGTACGCGTGTGCGTGAGCCGCACGGGCTGGATGCCCCGGGGCGACCTCTCGCTGGGGACCGCGTAGAGGTCGTTGTTGCCGGAGGAGTCTGTGATGTAAGAGACGATGCCCCCATGCGGGGCGACGACCGGCGCCGCCTGGTAGTTGGTCTCAATGCGCAGAAGGAGTTCCGCCTCGCCGGTGCTGGAACGCCACCTCCAGAGGGAACCGGAGCCGAGCGCGGCCTGGCCCCGCCTGGACACGAATACGATATCCCCGGTGCTGCCGACCCAGTCCCCGGCCATGTCGTTGGCCTGCGGGTCGGCGATCACGGCCTCGGCCTCGCCGCGCTCCATGTCGTAGGCCCACAGGTCGAAAGTCCCGTCGCGCTCGGTGGTGAACAGGATGCGGCCGCCATCGGGCGACCACCGCGGGCGCAGGTCCAGGAACGGGTGCGTGGTGAGGCGGCGCGGCTCGCCGGCTGCCCCGCTGGCGCCCGCGCCCACCTCAACCACGAAGATGTCGAAGTTGCGGTCGATGTCGGCCGCGTATGCGATGTGGGCGCCGTCGGGCGACCAGCTCGGCTGCGAGTGGTACCCCGGCCCGCTCGTGACCTGGCGCGCGGTGCCGCCCTCGACCGGGACCACCCAGATGCGCCCCTGATACGCAAACGCGATCGACCCGCCGTCGGGCGACCAGGCAGGGTAGGTGGGCGACGCGGTGACCGGCGGCGGGAAGTAGCTCTCCATGTACATTCGGCCCGCGCCGCTGCTGCCAGAGAGGTTCTGGTAGCCGCCCGGGAAGGGATCGGGGTAGTCGTACTGCTGGGCGGAGGCGGGGGTGCTAGCAGAGAGTGCTAGCACTGCTGTGGCGGCTAGGGCTGCGAGGGGGGGTGCGAGCGTCTTCATCGGCGGTGGTCCTCTCGTGTAGCGAAGCGTGGGCAAGTAGAATTGGGGGCCGTTGTTCAAGGAACGTCAATTGGAGGGGTCCAATGAGCCGGATCACAGCAACGATTCCGACGGCAATGGGCGAAGCTCTGGATGCCGTGGCAACCGAGCTCAACAGCACCCGCTCCCAAGTCGTTCGCGCTGCGTTGGAGCGCTATTTGGAGGACCATGATGATCTGACGGTGGCCATGGCCCGTCTGCGCGATTCTGGCGACTCGGTTCTCGAATGGGACGAGGTCAAGCCGGAGTTGGTTTGATTGGCCTGTAGCCTGGGGGTCACCCCTCCGGTTGCCCGCAGCGCCTTTGTGGGGAACCTTGGGGACACTCGACACAATTCCCGCGAGCCCCAGTAATGCCATGATCAATCGCACCTTGCTCACTGCCGCCCTCGTTGCCGCGGTCGCATCCGCCACTGCACCCCCACCCGCCCACGCCCAGTCCCGCTTCGAGCCCATGGACGTCTTCCAGCTCGAGTATGCGGCCGACCCGCAGATCTCGCCCGACGGCAGCCAGATCGTGTACATCCGCACCTCGATGGACATCATGCGCGACCGCAAGCGCTCCGAGCTGTGGATCATCGGCGCCGACGGCTCCGACCACCGGCGTCTGGGCGAAGGCGGCTCCCCGCGCTGGTCCCCGGACGGCACGCGTATCGCCTACACCGCCGGCGGCCAGATCCACCTGCGCTGGATGGACACCGGCGAGACGGCGACGCTCACCCAGCTCACCGAGTCGCCGAGCGGGCTCAGATGGTCGCCGGACGGCCGCCAGATCGCGTTCAACATGCTGGTGCCGTACCCCCCGCCGAGCCTGGCCACGCCCCCAAGGCCGCCGGCGGGCGCCGAGTGGGCCGCGCCGCCGATCATGGAGGACCGCTTCAAGAGCCGTCAGGACGGGGTCGGCTATCTCGACTTCGGCTACAGCCACGTCTTCGTGATCCCGGTCGACGGCGGGACGCCGACGCAGGTCACGTCGGGTGACTTCCAGCACTCGAGCGCGGCCGCGTGGCTCCCCGACGGCACCCACCTCGTCTTCTCCGCAAACCGCAACCCGGATGTCCTCGACTACCGCAACTCGGAGCTGTACATCGCGTCGGTACAGACCGGCGACATCCGTGCCCTCACTGACCGGCCCGGTCCCGACGGCAGCCCCGCCGTCTCCCCCGACGGCCGCCAGGTCGCGTTCGTCGGCTACGAGGACCGCACCCGCACCTACCAGGTCAGCCGGCTGCAGATCGTGAACCTGGACGGCAGCGGCCACCGCACCCTCACCGCCGGCCTCGACCGCAGCGTCTCCAGCCCCGTCTGGGCCGCCGACGGCAGCGGCGTCTACTTCCAGTACGACGACGAGGGCAACTCGAAGGTCGGGTTCGCCACGCTCGACGGCGACACCGAGGTCCTGGCCGGCGACCTGGGCGGCACCTCGTACGGCCGTCCGTACGGCGGCGGCTCGTTCTCGGTCGCCAACGACGGCACCTTCGCGCTCAACCAGACCCGGCCCGACATGCCTGGCGAGCTTGCGGTCGGCAGCCGCGGCGGCGCCGGAGCCCGCACCATCTCCGACCTCAACAGCGACCTGCTCGCCAACCGGACCCTCGGCGAGGTCGAAGAGATCTGGTGGGAGTCGTCCTACGACGGCCGCCCGGTCCATGGCTGGATCGTCAAGCCCCCCGACTTCGACGCGAATCGCCGCTATCCCTTCATCCTGGAGATCCACGGCGGGCCGGTGTCGAACTACGGCGACAGGTTCTCCGCCGAGATGCAGCTTCTGGCTTCCGCAGGCTACGTCGTGCTCTACGCCAACCCGAGGGGGAGCACAAGTTACGGCGAAGAGTTCGGCGACCTGCTCTACCACAACTACCCCGGCCAGGACTATGACGACCTCATTTCGGGCGTGGATGCGGTCATCGAGCAGGGGTACGTCGACGAGAACAACCTGTTCGTCACCGGCGGCAGCGCGGGCGGGATCATGACCGCGTGGATCGTGGGCAAGACGGACCGTTTCCGCGCGGCGGTGTCCCAGAAGCCCGTCGTCAACTGGATCAGCAAGACGCTGACCGCCGACAACTGGTACGGCTACTACTTCAGCCGCTACGAGGGACTGCCGTGGGAGGATCCGGAGCCCTACTGGCGGTTCTCGCCGCTGTCGCTTGTCGGGAACGTGACCACGCCGACGATGATCATCACCGGCGAAGAGGATCTACGGACGCCGCTGTCCGAGTCGTACCAGATGTTCCACGCGCTCAAGATGCGCGGGATCGACACTGCGGTGATCCGGCTGCCGGGCGCGTCGCACGACATGAGCCGGCGCCCGAGTCAGTTGATGGCCAAGATCGCGAACATCGTAGCGTGGTTCGAGAAATACCGGGTGATGCCGGTGGCGAGCTGAGGGGTTTCGCAACTACGGCTTTCCGTTGTGGTCGTGATGAGTCTCAAGTCATGGGGTGCGAGACAATGTCGGCGCGAGCAGCGTGATATACGGCACTCCTGCCTCTGACTCGCGGTAAGCGACGGCGTACGTGGAGCCGGAGGCGAAACCCAGGAGCACTGAGTCCAACTGAGTTCGAGCAATTGTCTGGCCGGTTGATGGATCGACCAGATCCAGCCAACCGTCATAGATATCCTGGATAGGCACATCGGGGAGTCTCTCGCCCTGTCTCACCTCTCGCTCCGTCCATTCCGGATCCGGGGCATTCCAGGCAATCCACAGTCCTTGGTCATCGAGCATCGCGCCGGCATTGTAGGATCTGGGGAAACTGAATCCCGAGGGGTTGTCCTCTTCGAACCGTTCAACCACACGATGGTACACATGACCCACCCGAGGTTCTGGCGATAGGTCCCATCGGATCAACTGATTGTCTCCGGACTGCTGAACCGCCCAAAGCGTTTCGGCGTTACCTGCAACCGCAAATCTGTCTGCGGTCGCTCCAATATGCGCTGAGCCGGTCGCGCCGAAGGACGCCACTGAACCCGACAGATCGATCACGTGGAGCTTGTGGCCTACCGATGTCGGTGTACGCAAATCGCCCACAAAAGCGATTCTTCCGGGTTCGAGCGCAGCCGCGGAAAGCACCTCTGCTGGCAGCCGGTCGGTTCGCACAACCTGAAAGCTCTCATCGAGTACCGTGTGGGTGCCCTCGTAGTCAAATACGTGCACGTATTGCCGATCAGCGGCAACGTGTGAAATGAAACCGTACTCGCCCGGACCTTCCCCGCGGCGTCCGACCGTGCGAACGAAGGTGCCCCCCATATCGAACACCGATATCTGTGGCACACGATAAAAGGTGACGAGGACTCGATCGTGTGCGTCGACCGCTACGTGCGACTCGAACGCGATTGGATTGAGACCCTCACCCTCCAACCCACCAATGGTGACGACGCCATTGAGCACAATGACGCATTCGCCACAAAGTGGTGTGCCGGACACCCTCTCAGATTCCTGGGCGTCGAGCCGAGGCCCTGCGGTGGCAATCGCGACCAGGAGCGAAAAGGCACGCACGTACACGGGGATCGATCCCATCAGCGGTCAAGCGACGTACTCGTCGCCACAACTTCACTCCACAGGGACCGTTCAAGCGGAACGTGACCGACAATGGTCTCTCCATCGCAACCCAGCACCTGCAGGGCGGCGCGGGCAGACATCCAGCGTACGGACGGACTATCCACAAGGCGTGCAAGGGCCTCGGCATCCTGCGCAGCAACTGCGGCGGCAAGCAACTCCACCAGTTCTCGCGTATCGACTGTTTCGTATTCGCCAGGAGCAACGGCAACAATGCAAATGCCGTGAGTCGACAAGCACCAGCCACTGGCACTCCAGAAATGCCAGCCGTGCCCCATACCAGCTCCGGACATAGGAGTCCAAAACCCGTGGGCCCAGTGCAGGCCAGGGTTGGTGTCATGACAGTGCCCGCATTCAGTGGCACCAAGTGGCGAGGCGCCGAGTGGCCGTGACGTGTTCGCAAAGCCCGTGTCATCGGCAAGGGAGGTCGCTTCGACGGTCGGGCTTTCGGGTAGTGCCTTGGCCAACTGGGCAGTTGCCGTAGGCACCTGGAAGCCGATTGCTATGGCTCCGATGGCCGCGTAGCCCACGACGGTCAAGACGTGGGAAGACGGTCTCCAACGCTGAAGGTCTACCATGATGAGGTCTCCTGGAAACGGGTTTGCGTTGGTTCGCTGGACGAACCCATTCTGCAATGTGAAGACTCGACCTTGTCCGTCAAGACGGGCTGTGATTAGCACATGAAGTGGCCGGTCCTCGAGCAAATGAAATGACCGATTCCATGGTCCGACAACGTGGATTACCTTGAGTTTACCCTACATAGAGCGAGGTGACCAAAATCGCGAACATCATGCTCCTCTCGGGCGGAAATCCCCAGATCCCGAAGGGTGATGGGGACGGGCCCGTGCAGGCCTACATCGCGGCCATGCCGGGCTGGAAGCGCGAGGTGGGCCGCTACCTGGACTCGCTCATCGAGCGGAGCGTGCCCGACGTGCACAAGGCGGTCCGGTGGAACTCGCCGTTCTATGGGATCGAGGGTCGGGGGTGGTTCCTCTCGTTCCACTGCTTCACGAAGTACATCAAGGTGACCTTCCTCAACGGCGGCTCGCTGCGTCCCGTGCCGCCGGTGACCTCCAAGTACGAGCATGTGCGGTACTTCCACATACACGAGGGGGACGAGCCCGACGAGGAGCTGCTGGTCAGCTGGCTGGAGCAGGCGTCGGGGCTGCCGGGGGAGGAGTTGTTCTGATGCAGTGTGCCCGCTGTGCCCTGATCATTGTGGCTGTGGCGGCCTGTGATTCGGAGCGGGAATCGACCGGCCCGGGAGCATCCGAAGACTCGTTTGGCGGGGACCGAAGGGTGGCGTCCGTCGAGTTCCGTCTGGGAGCGAGCACGGACGATCCGGACTACCTGTTCGCCGACGTGAGAGACCTGGCTCTACTCCCCGATTCCCGATTCGTAGTCGCGGACAGGATCGGCCCGCGGGTCACGCTATATGCGGGGCATGGAAAGTTCGTCGGGACGATTGGCGGAACCGGCGAAGGTCCGGGGGAGTTCTCGCAGGTCTCGGGCGTCGCCATCTCGCCGGGTGGTGAACTCTGGGTGAATACGTACCGTGACTACAAGGTCTTTTCGCCCGTCGCAGGCGGAGCGGCGTACGTCAGGTCGATGTCGTTCGATGGGCTGGGGGGCAACCCGGTGTTCGGGCCCAATGGCGAAGTCGGCCTGCGTTCGTACGAGACCGGGTTGCATGGTGTGCGGGTCTGGCTGGACCTGGCGGGGACCGTTCTGCGTGAAGACACGCTGCCTGCGGCTCTGGATGCGGAGGAACTGGGGCACCACTGGATGACGGCGACCTTCAGCGACGGCCGTGTCGAGGTCATGTACCCTGCACTCCCGGGTCCATTCGCTCCGTTCGACCTGCTGGCCACCTCGGCGGCCGGCGAGTATGCGAGGGTCGTCACCACGCTATATGAGATCGATCTGTTCAACGCCGGGGGCGTCCGGATAGGCACCATCCGCAGGGACCATGCGGGGCCGCTCGTGTCTACCGCCGAACGTCGACGCGAGGAATTCCGGATGGACAGCATCGCCGCCGCCTATCGGCAACAGCCAACACCGGTCGAGTGGGCACCGTTCGAAGTCCCCGAACGAAAGCCGCCAATCGAGGATCTGTGGTTCGATCAGGACAGCAGACTCTGGGTTCAACTCTGGGGCGAGGACGGAGACTCGCTCGCGACGGCGCATGTCTACTCCGCCGGAGGCGAGCTGCTGTTCAATGCGGCTTGGCCGCGGGAAGTCGCTCTGGACTACGGTGCGATTCGCGGCGATGTGGCGATGGGGGTGGCGACGGACGGTCTGGGTGTCCCCGAGATCGTGAAGATGGTATTCGGGCCTGGGTCATCCTGAGTCCGGCCTGAGCCCCCGGAATCTGAACAGCCCGAGCCATTGGTCGAAGATGAGGCTTGAAGGTGGCCCCGACGGATCGAACCTCAGATCCCGGCTCAACCGGTGGATCTGCGTTCGCGTGAATTCGGGTCGCAGACATCGTCTGATCGAGTGGCCGTCGCGACCGAAGCAAGTCCGGATGAAGCGCCGGTAGTCCGCGGCCTGGGATCGCTCCACAAGCGGCCGCGTTCGACGGGCAAGCCAGAGGGCAACGGCATCGACGGAGGGAGGGGGATCGAAGTCGGTACGGCGAAAGCGCCGCGCAATCTCGACTTGCCACCAGGGCTTGAGCAACAGCGAGGACAGGGTCTCCCGGGCATAGGGGCCTCCGGCAAATCGTTCCGCCGCTTCACGCTGGACTATGAGATAGGCGTCCTGCGGTGGCGCATCGGCTTGGGCGAGCCGCCGCACGATCGCAGCAGTCCGATTGAACGGAATGTTCCCCAGAACCTTGTAGGGGACATCGGGCAGCCGAAAGCGCAGGAAGTCGGACCTGACGATCGAAACACGGGCGTCGGCCACGAAGCTCGTGCGAAGCGCCGCGGCCAGCACTCCGTCGAACTCCACCGCGACGACCTTGCGACAGCGGCGCGCCAGTTCTCGAGTGAGAATGCCGCGGCCCGGCCCGATTTCGACGACCAGATCGCTTCGTTCGACGGGGGCCTGAGCGATCAGGCTAGCGGCAAGCGCCCTGCTCCGCAGGAAGTGCTGTGCGAGATCCGCACGCCGGGGTGTCCGATGCGTGGACACGACGAACCAGCACGAACGTAGACATGGGATCTCCTTTGCGGCGCCACAGGATCGAAAGCACTCGGGTAGTACGCTAGAATCAAGGCTTCCAGCGCACAACCGATGCCAAAGGTTATCTTAAGTTTACCTTTAGCCATTCACCACGCAGCGTCCGGGGGTGCCGCCGATGTCAAACACAATCAACGTCAAGACGCTCCGGCACGAGATGAAGCGCGTCATCGACCGGGTGAAACGCGGGGAGCACTTCACCGTGCTCTACCGGAGCCGCCCGGCGTTTCGGATCGTGCCGCTGCATGGCGGAATCGCTCTCGGCCCCTTGGAGGACGATTCGCTGTACGGGGCGGAGGCGGTGGGCCAGTCGACCGACGGGCTGACCGCCGTGGATCACGACTGCATTCTGTATGGCCAGGGCGGTGAGTAGCCCCCTCAGCCGGCAGGCGCTCTTCGTCGACACGGCGGGCTGGATGGCCATGGCCGACGCCGCTGATCCGGCGCATGAAGCCAGCCGTCGGGAACGTGATTCGTGCCTGGAGGGCGGGGGGATCCTGGTCTCGACCGACTATGTGATCGACGAGACGCTGACGCTCATTCGGGTTCGGCTGGGGTTGCGCGCGGCCGCCGAATGGTGGGCCCAGATCGACGCCAGTTCCCGGATCCGCTGGGAACGCATCGATGCCTCACGGGCCGAGAAGGCTCGGACGCGCTTCTTCGAATGGACCGACAAGGACCAATGGACCGACAACAACCAATGGACCGACAACAACCTCTCGTTCACCAATTGCACGAGCTTCGTCGTGATGGCGGAACTGGGTCTGGCCAAGGCCCTGACGGCCGATCGCCATTTTTCTCAGGCCGGGTTCGAGACGGTGCCTCGCGTGCCGGACCGTCGCCGGCGATACAGCCTCGGGGAGTAGACCGAAATGAAGAGCCTCGTCATCACCTTCGTCGCCATCGCGTCCATCGCGGCCATCGCGGCCGCGCCCGCCGACGCCCAGGAAACCGCCGCCGCCTCCGCGCAGGCCGACTCCCTCGCCACCGCCTCGCTCCCCCTCGAACCCACCCGCGAGATCCGCTTCACCACCAACGAGGGCTCCTGGATTTCCGTCGACATCAGCCCGGACGGCGCGACCCTCGTCTTCGATCTCCTCGGCGACCTCTACACGCTCCCGGTCGAGGGCGGCACCGCGACCCCGCTCCTGACCGGCCCAGCCTTCGAGAGCCAGCCGCGCTACAGCCCCGACGGCTCCGAAATCGTCTTCGTCTCGGACCGGAGCGGCGGGCAGAACCTGTGGGTCCTGAGCGCCGACGGCTCCGACACGACCCAGATCACCCGCGGCAACGACAACCTCTACACCTCGCCTGAATGGTCGCCGGACGGGCAGTACCTGGTTGCGTCCCGCACCTTCAGCCCGCTCGGTGGCGCCGCCAAGCCGTGGCTCTTCCACCGCGACGGGGGCAGCGGCATCGCGCTGATCAGCGAGCCCGAGCAGCTCAAGGCCATCGGAGCTGCCTTCGATCCCACGGGCCGCTACATCTACCTGGCGCAGGGCACCCGCGACTGGACCTACGACGCGGCCTTCCCGAAGTACCAACTCGTCCGCTACGACCGCGAGACGGGCCGCAGCCCAACGGTCACCGGCCGCTACGGTTCCGGGTTCCGCCCGGCCATCTCCCCCGACGGCACAACGCTTGTTTACGGTTCCCGCCACGAGGACGCAACCGGCCTCCGCGCCCGCGACCTCGCCTCCGGCAACGAACGCTGGCTCGTCTACCCCGTGCAGCGCGACGACATGGAGAGCCGCGCGACCCTCGACCTGCTCCCCGGCTACGCCTTCACGCCCGACGGCACCGCGCTCATCGCTTCCTACGGCGGTCGCCTCTGGCGCGTGCCGCTGGCCGCCGGCGAGACGGATGCGAACGAGCCCATCGAGATCCCCTTCACGGCCGACGTGGTCATCCACGCGGGCCCCCGCCTCGACTTCGACTACCCGGTCGAGGACACGCCGACCTTCCGCGCGCGCCAGATCCGCGATGTCGCCCTGTCGCCGGACGGCAGCGAGATCGCCTTCACCGCGCTCGGCCAGCTGTATGTGATGGAAGCGGATGGGGGTGTCCCGCGCCGGATCGGCGCGGAGGTCGACGGTGCGCTGTTCCATCCCGCGTGGTCGCCCGATGGCGAGATGTTGGCGGCGGTGAGCTGGCATGAGCCGGACGGTGGCCATCTCTGGGAGATCCCTGCGAATGGCGACGACCCCCGGCGCGTGTCGGACGCGGCGCGCTACCTGCAATCCCCGGCCTGGTCTCCCGGCGGCGACCGCATCGTGGCGCTGCAGAGGCCGGTGCGCGCACGTCTGCAAGGCGCCGGCGGCGGTGGCCAGGCCGACATCGTCTGGTACGGGGCGGACGCCGGCGCTCCGGGCCGGGCGACGGTCGTGGCGGAGGCGCTGGGCCGTTCCCAACCGCACTTCCGCACCGACCAACCCGACCGCATCTACCTGCACGCGGGCGCGCGCGGCCTGGTCTCGGTGCGCTGGGACGGCACCGACGAAAAGGAACACCTCAAGGTCACCGGCTTCTCGGCCAACCGCGGCGGCTCCCCGGCCAGCGCGTCCTCGATTCGGGTGTCGCCCGCCGGGGGAAGGGCGCTGGCCAAGGTCGGCAACGACCTCTACATCGTGACCGTCCCGCAGGTGGGTGCCGAGGCCCCGACGGTCTCGGTCCGGAGTCCCTCCGGCGCGGCGGTCCCGGTCACACGGATCACCGAGTCCGGCGGCGAGTTCCAGTCGTGGAGCAGCAACGGCGAGGAGGCGGTTTGGGCGCTCGGAAACGCATACTTCCGCTACAACCCGGCCGACGCGGAGGCCTTTGCGGACAGCGTCGACGCTGCCGAGGCGGCGGAGTCCGACGAAGCCGATCCCCGCTACCAGCCCACCGAAGTCCGCGTCGTCCTCGACATCCCCCGCGACCTTCCCACCGGGACGCTCCTGCTCTCCGGCGCCCGCGTCATCACCATGCGCGGCGACGAAGTCATCGAGCGGGGCGATATCCTCATCGACGGCAACCGCATCACTGCGGTGGGCCCATCCGGCTCCCTCGCCGTCCCCGACGGCACCGAGGTCCGCGATGTCTCCGGCATGACCATCACGCCCGGCTTCGTCGACACGCACGCCCACCTCCGTCCGCCGGCCGGCGTCCACACCACACAGCCTTGGGGCTACCTCGCGAACCTCGCGTTCGGCGTCACCACCACGCGTGACCCCCAGACCGGCGTCTCGGACGTCCTCACCTACGCCGACCGGGTGCGGTCAGGCGACATCCTGGGCCCGCGCATCTACTCCACCGGTCCGGGGGTCTTCGCCAACTACCAGGCCCTGGAGGGCATCCGCGACCTCGACCACGCCCGCGACGTCCTCCGGCGCTACTCGGACTACTACGACACCAAGACCTTCAAGATGTACCTCTCGGGCAATCGTCAGCAGCGGCAGTGGCTCGTCATGGCGGCGCGCGAGCTCGAACTCATGCCGACGACCGAAGCCGGACTCGACTACCAGGCCGATCTGACGCACGCTATGGACGGCTACCCCGGCATCGAGCACAACCTGCCCGTCTACCCGCTCTATCACGATGTCGTCCGCCTCTTTTCGGAGACCAGGGTCCTCAACACGCCGACGCTGATCGTTTCCTTCGGCGGCCCCATGGGCGAGATCTACTGGTTCACGACCGAGGACGTCCTCGGCAACGAGCGCTTGGTGCGCTTCACACCCCGCGAGACCCTCGACGCCCGCACCCGGCGCCGCGCCGGCGCGGCGGGCTCGGTCGCGTGGGCGATCGACGAGGAATACGTCTTCGAGGATCACGCGCGCTTCCTGGCCGATGTCGTCGCGGACGGCGGCTACGCGGGAGTCGGCAGCCACGGCCAGTTGCAGGGCCTCGGCTTCCACTGGGAGCTGTGGATGGTCGCCTCGGGCGGCATGTCGAACCATGACGCGCTCAGGTCGGCCACGATCTTCGGCGCCAACGGCATCGGCCTCGAAACGGAGCTCGGCTCGATCGAGCCCGGCAAGCTGGCCGACCTGACGATCCTGTCGCGCAACCCGCTCGACGATCTGCGGGGTACCGTAGCGGTCGAGCAGGTGATGATGAACGGTCGCCTGTTCGACGCGGAGACCTTGGATGAGGTCTGGCCTCGGCAGCGGGCGCTGGGGTACCGGGGGTTCGTGGAGGACGAGCCCGGGGGTCGCGAGGATCGTTAGACTTGAACCGAGGCAGTCTGCCGGGTCAGGCTAGACGTTGGGAAGCAGCTAGCGACCTTCGAGGGAAGTTATTTCGGCGAAAAACGTTGGCGTTCGAGCTATTGTCCCACACCGAAATCCAGAGCCCCAATATCGTACCAATCCACAGCACGGCGTCCTATTCCGTCGGTGTCGGGGTCGCGCTCGACCAGGGCAGCCAGGGTGGAACCATAGAGGTCGTAGCCGAGAAGGCGATCCTTGATCCGCACCGAGCCGACGTGCTCGGTGCCGACATAGAGGTCGAAATAGGAGAACCGGGTGCGGTCTCGTTCCGTTGCGACCCAAAGACGGCCTTCATCGTCGTAGGCAAGGGACCCGACCCTGAGGTGATTGCGCTTCGGGGTCTCCCTGTACACGTCCAAGTCCGCTTGGAAGGCAAAGGGCTGGGTCTGGGCTTGCATCTCCGCGATGTCGCGTTCGTTGGGAAACTCTTCGGCATAGGTCGGGGACTGGATGGCGGTAGCTGTGGATGCGTCACGATCGTCGAGGAATGCGAGTTCACGCTGACACGCGGGGAACGTCCAGCCTCCGGAGGGAGAAGCGACTCCCAGTGCAACGGTGCCGCACTCGGTCGCGGCGATGTTGGCGATGTCCTGACGTTCCCACAGCACGGTGGCGGATGAGAGGTCGATCTCTACCAGGGTCATATTGGCCCCGCCCAGGTAGTAGTTGGCCAGAAGAGTCGTATCAAAAGACTTTGCGGCCGGCAGGGGAAAGCCTACGGGTAAGGTTATTTCGTCAACCAGATCCCCACCGGGGGTGAAGATGGCAAGCCGGTTGATGGAGATGGCGCCAACCGTGCCGTCGGGTCCGCGCACAAGACTCGGTGGCAGTTCGAACTCCCCTGGCCCCTCTCCCCTGCGACCGAATATTCCGACCAAGTCGCCTCGCTGGTCAACACACCGGACTCGCATCTCGAAGGAGTTGTTAACACATACGAGGTCTTCATCAACCAGCACGATGCGCGTGTCAACGCTAAACGGTGCGGATACGGATGCGATAGAAGCGAGGGGGACGGCTGGAGTGGTGACCGCCCCCGAGTCACACGCAACTGCGGCGACCGCCACGGAGACGGCCGCCACAGTTGAAAGCGGATGCTTGCCGCCGGGGTGCAGTGCTAGCACAAGTCGAGACACAGCTTGAAGATCGCGTCGTTCATGAAGTGCGGCATGCCTTCGTTGTAACGGTCCATTGCGGCTGCATGGCACTCGTCGAAACACGGCGTTGTGGTCTGGGCCACGAGGAGGGGAGCGAATACTACGGCTATCGCGACTACCAGGGAGGGGGTCAGGGAAACACGGTTGAAGCGCGACATTGATTCTCCTCACTGCGGGAGTCGAGTAATCGTGGCGAGAGGCGGATCCTCCCGACCAGCGGGTTGGACCCTAGGAGGACCAAGGACTTTAGTCAACGATGTACCGGCGGTCTGCTGGGAACACATTATTTGTCCGGTTTTCATAGCACATAGTGTGTCCGGAGGACGAGTCCGGGGGTGGGCGCTAGGAGCAGCCCGTCCGCCAGCCCCGCAAGGTCGAGATGCCTCCGGCGCCCGCCACGCAGCGCACATATCGCTCGTCGGCAGTGACGAACACGCCATCGAGGCCGAGCGCCACGGCATGGTACGCGGCGTCGTAAAACGCGACACCGTACTTCACGGACAAGGACACCGCGCGCGTTCTCCAGTCGGTGTCCAGGCGGGCCTCGGTCAGGCCGAAGTCGACCAGTGAAGCGAGCAGCTCGTCGGCGTCATCCGGGAACCGTCTCGCCAGCGTGTTTCCCACCTCGTAGATCCAGAGCTGGGGAACCACCAGCTCGAGCTTCCCGACCATCGCTTGGTCACGCAAAGCGAGCGCCGCGTCCGTGTCCTGCTCGTCGTCGCCCGGCAGAACCCACTTGAGAAGAACCGATGCGTCGGGCGTTACGATCACGGTCGCCGTTCCCGCTCCTCCCGAATCCATCGGACGATCTGGCACGTCTCGACCGCCGGCAGTCGCGCACGCAGTGAGTCCATCCGGGCAGAGGCTTCCCTCCTCATGGAGACACCCGCCCACTCCCGGATGGCGGCGTTGACGGCCCGGCTGCGGGTACCGCGCGGCAGCCGCCCGATAATGCGCCAGGAGTCATCGTCCATCATGATGTTGACCCGTCGAGCCATGTCGTTCTCCTCCAGGTGTCTCGCCAAGTGTGTAAAGATTACACACCGCCCCTGTCCTGGCAATCAACCTTTCCGTCCCTGGCAATCAACCCTCCCGTCCTGGCAAACCGAGCTTTTGCCGCGACGAGATCCCTTGTATTAGTGGTTGGCTACTCACCTGCTTACCGGCTGCCACTGGAAGCCACCCCCGGAGAACCCAACATGAAGATGAAGTCCCTCCGCAGCGCGCTCCCGCTCGCTATCGCACTCCTCGCACCGCTCGCCCTTGCCCCGCTCGCCGCCTCACCGGCCCACGCCCAGGACGCCGAAACCATCTCGGCCGCCCTCGGCGACATCGAGTGGCGGCACATCGGTCCCGTGAACATGGGCGGACGCGTGTCCGCGATCATCGGAGTGCCCGGCGATCCGCGGACCTTCTGGGTCGGGGCAGCCAACGGGGGCGTCTGGAAGACCACCAACGGCGGCGTGACGTTCGAGCACCAGTGGGACGACGAGAACACCTACTCGGTCGGCGCGCTGACGCTCGCCCCCTCGGACCACAACGTCCTCTGGCTCGGTGCCGGCGAGGCGGACCCGCGCAACTCGGTTTCGTACGGCGACGGGGTGTACCGCTCGACCGACGGCGGCGCCACCTGGAGCCACCTCGGCCTCGATGACAGCGAGCGCATCAAGCGCATCGTCGTCGATCCGCGCGACCCCGATGTGGCGCTGGTCTGCGCCATGGGCCACGAATGGGGCCCCAACCGGGAGCGCGGCGTTTTCCGCACCACCGACGGCGGGCAGTCGTGGGAACATGTGCTCTTCATCGACGAGGACACGGGCTGCTCGGACATGGACATCGACCTGACCAACCCTCGGAACGTCTACGCGGGCATGTGGACCTTCCGGCGCAAGCCGTGGCGCTTCGACGACGGCGGCAGGGAGACGGCGCTCTACGTCTCCCGCGACGGCGGCATCTCCTGGAAGAAGATCACGACCACGCCGGACGAGCCCATGGCCCGCATCGGAGTCAGCGTGGCGCAGTCGCGTCCGAACATCGTCTACCTGATCACCGAGTATCCGACCGCAGGCACGCTCTTCCGGTCCGACGATTACGGCGAGACGTGGACGATGGTCAACAACAACAAGAACCTGATCAACTTCCGGCCCTTCTACTACTCCGATGTCTATGTCGACCCGTCCGACCACGAGACGCTCTACACGCTGTCGGGCGCGCTGGCGAAATCGACCGACGGGGGCCGCACCTTCGAGCGCATCGCCAACGACGTGCACGGCGACCACCAGGCGTACTGGATCGACCCGGCCGACGGCGAGCGCGTGCTCTCCGGCTCGGACGGCGGCATGCAGGTGTCGTACGACGGCGGAGCCAACTTCCACATCTTCCGCAACTTCAGCCTGGCGCAGTACTACCACATCTTCGTCGACGACCGCGACCCCTACTACGTCTGCGGCGGGCTGCAGGACAACGGCAACTGGTGCGGACCGAGCCGGCTCAACGACCGCCGCGGCATCCTGCCCGGCTACTTCTACACGGTGTCCGGCGGCGACGGATTCTATACCGTGCCGGTGCCGGGTCAGCCGAACCTGATCTACTCGAACGCGCAGGGCGGCTACTTCCGCATTACCGACATCAACTCGGGGCAGATGCGCTCGATCGAGCCGTGGCCGCTCATGATCGGCTCGCAGGGGCAGGGCATGTTCCAGGCGCGCTACCGCTTCAACTGGGACGCGCCGATCGTCATTTCGCCGCACGACCCAGGCACCGTGTACTGGGGGGGCAACGTCGTCTTCCGCAGCAACGACTACGGCCACTCGTGGGACGTGATCAGCCCCGACCTCACGACGAACGACCCGGAGAAGCAGCTCGATTCCGGCGGCGAGATCTACCTGGACAACACGGCCGCCGAATTCCACACCACGATCCTCACCATCGCCGAGGACGAGTTCGAGCCGGGCGTGATCTGGGTCGGCACCGACGACGGCAATGTGCAGATCTCACGCGACGACGGCGCGACGTGGACGAATGTGCGCGACCGCGTGCCGGGTCTGCCCGCCGAGACCTGGATCGGCAACATCGAGGCATCGCCCACGGACGCCGGGGCCGCGTACATGGCCGTCGACAACCACCGCCTCGACGACTTCACCCCGCACCTCTACGAGACGCGCGACTACGGGCAGTCGTGGCGCGACATCTCCGCCGGGCTCCCCCAGGACGACTACGTGAAGGTCGTCCGGCAGCATCCCGCCAATCCAAACCTGCTCTTCGTCGGCATGGAGCGGGGCATCTTCGCCTCGTGGGACCGTGGGGACACGTGGGTGGACGTCCGCGGAAACCTGCCGCGCGTGTCGGTGCGGGGGGTCAAGATCCAGCGCCAGTACAACGACCTCGTCATCGGCACCCACGGGCGCGGCGCGTTCATCCTGGACGACATACAGCCCATGGTCGAGCTGACCGAGGCGATCGGCCAGGACGCCCATCTCTTCGACATCCGCACAGCGACCGAGTGGGAGATGTGGGGCCGCACCAGCAACTTCGGCCAGAGCCGCTTCGCCGGCGAAAATCCCGATCCCGGCGCGTGGATCCAATTCCATCTTTCGGAGGAGGCTGCCGAGGCGGCCGGGAACTCCGTCGACGTGCGCATCACGGACAGCGACGGCGTGCTCGTGCGCGAATTCCAGCACCGCGACGTCAAGCCGGGCGTCAACCGCGCAATCTGGGACCTCCGCTGGACCGGCGCGGAGCCGGTCCCGGGAGAGGGTCCTCCCGGTGGCGGGTTCTTCTTCTTCTTCTTCGGCTCTACGGGTCCGCCTGCCGTGCCGGGCACCTACACGGCGACGGTCGACCTGGGTGACCAGGAGCTGTCGAAGGACTTCGAGCTGCGCGGAGATCCGAACGTGGCGGCTTCGCAGGCCGTGTACGAGGATCGCTTCGTGGCGGCCATGCGTGCCCGCGACCTCGAGACGCAGCTCAACCAGATGATGGGCACGATCCTCGACCTCGACGGCCAGATCGACGGGCTCCTGGAGTCCATCGAGGGCAAGGATCTGGCCAACGAGGAAGAGGTGAGGGCTGTCGCGGGCGACGCGCAGGGTCAGCTGACGGCCGTGTCCAGCGAGGTTCGCCGTCCCCCGGGCTCGATGAGCTACCGCGACTGGCCGCGTCTGATCGAGCAGCTTCGGAACATCTCCCGGGCCGTCTCGGGTCCGCAGGCGCGGCCCACCGTCGGGCAGATGGAAGTGCTCACCGAGATCGAGGCCGGGGCCGCTCAGCGGGCGCAGGAACTCTCCGGCATCGTTAATGGCGTGATCGCCGACCTCAACGAGCTTCTGGAGGATGCGCCCAAGATCATTACGAACTGGCGGCGCACGATCAGCTGATGGGATGCGTGGCCGGGGGTCGGGTCATCCGCTCCAACGCAGGCCGCGCCGTCATGGCGCAATGTCTGCAGGGTACCTGGGCGCTTGTGTTCGCCCTGACTGCGGCCGGACTTATGGCATCGTGCGAGGAAGGGGACCCTGTCGTCCCGTCACCGCTCTTTGACGAGCTCTTCCAGCTGGAAGGAGTCATCGAGTTAGGTGAGGACCCGGTCGATCCCGTCGCGACAGTCGGGATCTTTCTGGAGCGGCGCGCCGGCGGCTTTCTGATGGGCGACGGAATCCGCCCGCGAGTCAGAACCTACACCGAGAACGGTGAACTTGAGGCGGCGTTCGGCCGCTTCGGCGACGGGCCTTGGGAGTTCCGCGGGATAGGCGGTCTGGCCGAGACATCCTCCGGAGGGGTTGTGGTGGCCAGTGCGCCCAATTCGTGGTTGACCTATCTGCACGGCGACTTGACGCAGGATTCCCTGCTGACGCTCGAAGGCTACTGGATCGGTGACATGATTCCCATCGAAGATGACATAGTGTTCATGGGCACCTCGGTACAGGACTACCGGCCAGGGGAAGCCCAAGCTGGCTACTTTCATCGCCTGGTCGACGGAGCCGTCGTGTGGAGCCGCTGGACGTCGCCGGTTTTTGAGAAGCCGTACTGGAGTGGGATGGGCGGACTGGCAAACACCACCGCAGGTGATTCGATCTTCATCATGGCGTCGCTGCTCTACCCGGCCACGGTTCTGAACGGGGCAGGGGATTCGGTCGGAACGATCGGCGTGCCATCACCGTCCTTCCGGAGAATCCCCGAAATACCGCTGGGGTACTTTGCATTCCGGGAGGGAGAAGCGCCGGACCCGAATCGGATGCGGGATCTGCTCGCGAGCTACGACCTCGTCCCCAGATTCGATGTCGTGGGCGGCGACCATCTCGTGTTTACGATCGCCCGTCCTGACGAAACGAAACCTCCGCCTCGTATCCGCGAAATCCACACGCATGTGGAGGGCTACGACCGCCACACCGGAGCCAAGCTCTTCGAAGACGTGGCGTTGCCGGATGGGAGCAAGGTCGTGGGCGGCGGCCGGTATCTCTACGTCTTGCTGAACGCCGACATCCCGCCGTGGCGGATTGGGAAGTACCGGCTGGTGTCCAACTGACCGCCAAGCGGCCTCTTTCAGCCGGCGGGCAGGCGGATCGACGCCACCACCGGCACGTCCAATTCGTCCCTGTACACGCCCCAGACCCGGGAATCCGAAAAACGAAGGGCATCGAACCGCACGGGCAGGCGGACCTCGCGAATGACTCCGCCGGGCGTGATCCGTAGCCACGTTGTGGCTCCCTTGAGGCCGCCGGCGTCGAGATCGACCGGATTCAGCCACATCGTCCCGTCTGCGCTGCAGCGGAAGTCCACGTAGCGCGGCAGGTAGCTGGCGAGTTCGTGCGGTCGCCCCTGGACAGACCGAACCATCTGGTTCATCACCCGGACGCTGTCCTCCGGGCTGAGTCGGCTCCAGACGTCTCCTGTCAGTTCGGCTTGCCTGATCGCGAACACCGCTCCCGCGAACTGCCGAGCCGTGACCTCCGTGAAGGGCACCGGGGGCAGGATGACGGGCGGCAACTCGGTTCCCGACCCGTCGAAGCCACGGAGTTGATTCGTTACCCGGTCGTAGATCCGGATGACGTTCTCACCACAGGAAGCCCAGAGCCGATACCACAGCGGGAAACCGAAATTGCCCTCGATCGGGTTGAACCCCCCCGAAGGGTCCTCCAGCACTTCGGCGAGCGCCACGAGGGTTCGGGCCTCGCGGGTTTCCGGATCAAAGGCGACGAAATCGGGCCGCATGACCGCGAACCGGTAGTTCAGTACACCGCCCTCCAATGTCGCGCTCGTGCGGGGCACGATGAACTCCCGGCCGAGTCTCGCGGTTCGCACCGAGCCGCCCAGCATGCTTCTGCCGCCCCGCACGGTGCCGGGCAGGAGGGAAGCCGACCGGAGCGAGATCTCTTCCCAGTCCGCGTCCGGCCGGGAGATCCGGATCATCGCGTGGCGCACGAGGTCGAGGGCCCAGGCGTCCCCCTGCCATCCTCCCGCAACGAATCCCGCGGGCATGGGGAAGTCGCGGGGTCCTCTGCCCGATTGTCCGTGAGAGCCGAGCGGCTCGCCGTCCGGGCCGAATCCCACGAAAAGCGGCTCGGCCGAGTTCAGCACCCCAGACGGATCCGTCGCTTGCTACCTCCAAATCCCGAGCCACCACCAGGGAGTCGGAACCCCCGAGTATCTCGATAGCCGATTCGCTCAGCTCGATCCGGGCGCCGGTGACCTCGCCGACGGGTGCGGCTTCACACGCCGCGAGAAGTGCTGGAATGCACAGGACCGTGGCGACACGAGGGATTCTCACCATGCCACCAGACTACCCGCGATTGGCCACCCGTGTTCCGGCTGCTGCCATTCGCGGTAATGGCTTGACGGGCTTTTCCCTCACGAAGTCCAGGGTTTTCCCTCTACTGGGGGCTGACAAGTGCCGCCAGCTTTGGTGCCAACAGTCGCCTCAAGCACGGCCCCACGAGTCACGGGGCAATCCTTGAACCCTGCTGGATGGGATGCAGACGACATCCGCAAGACATGGATTCAGAACGTGGGATGACAATGCGCACACTATTGGCGGTTCTCATGGTGGCCCTGGCGACCGCACCGGCGTCCGCACAGCGCGGAAAGGTTCATTTCGGCCTCGCCCTCGCGTCCCTGAACCACCCCGTGTGGGAGGACACGAAAAGAGGTTTCTACGGCGGCTTGTCGTTCGACGTGCGCGACCACTTTCGCCTCGGCGCCCTCTACGTCCAGAGGGGGAGCGGGGACTACCGGGTGCATTCGATCGAAGTGCCCGTGCTCTACAGGCGCGGGCATGGTGACATCACTCTCACAGCGGGCCCGGCGTTCAGCTATGCCAACTATCCGGACGTTGGCGCGATGATCGGCCTGAGCGTGCGGGGACGGGACTATCCCGTCGGCGCGGAGGTGGCATTCGTGTACGGCCTCGTGCCCGACCGCAACTGCTGTACCGGAGGCGTCATCCTGTCCGGCCACCGCGTGCTCAGGATCGGCCTGGAGGTTCCGCTGAGCTAACCGCTAAAGTCGCCCCGGCCCCGGGGGCTACCAGACTACCTGCGATCAGCCCACCGTGTTCCCGCCGCCTCCATCGTATCCCCCGCCCCCCACAGCATCCGCCCCTCCGACTCCTGCCGCAGCCGTGCCACCGCCTCCTCCACGGGCAGCGTCACCTGCCGCTTCCCCGCGCCGCGAGCTCGCAGCGACACCGTGCCGTTCCGCGCCTCACGCCGGCCCACGATGGCCATGTACGGCACCTTCAGGTGCGACGCGTCCTTGATCTCCTCGCGGAAGTCGACCTCGGCGGCGCGGGGGTGCAACCCGACCCGCAGCCCCGCCTCTGTCATCCGCTTCGCGACCACGGACGCCGCGTCCCCTGCATCCGCCCCGATCAGCACCACCCGCACCTGCTCGGGCGCGAGCCACAACGGGAAGTCACCCGCAAAATGCTCGATGAGGATAGCGATGAAGCGTTCCAGCGACCCTGCCACCGCGCGATGAATCACCACCGGACGGTGCATCCGGTTGTCCGCGCCCGCGTACTCGAGTTCGAACCGCTCCGGCGCGACGTAGTCCAGCTGAACCGTGCCGCACTGCCACTCGCGGCCGATCGCGTCCGTGATCGCGAAGTCGATCTTGGGGCCGTAGAAGGCGCCGTCGCCCTCCATCACCTCGTACGGCAGCCCTGTCTCCTCTAAAGCGGCGCGCAGTCCCCCTTCGGCACGATCCCACAGCGCGTCCGTCCCGATCCTCACCTCGGGCCGCGTCGCGGATGCGCGCCTCCAGCCCGAACGCGCCGTAGAAGCTCACGATGAAGTCAACAAGAAAAGCCACCTCGGACGGGATCTGCTCTTCTGTGACAAAACAATGGCAATCGTCCTGCTGGAACTGCCGTACCCGCGCGAGTCCCGACAGCGCTCCGGTCACTTCGTTGCGGTGGAGCACATCGAAGGTCACGTACCGGAGGGGCAGGTCGCGGTACGAGCGCCGCCTTGCCCGGTAGAGGAGATAGTGCGACGGACAGTTCATCGGCTTCAGCGACGCGTCGTGCTCCCCGGAGCCGCTGTTCCGGATCATGAACATGTCGTCGCGGTACTTGCCCCAGTGCCCCGAGGTCTCCCAGAGCGACTTGTTGTACATGAGGGGCGTCTTGACCTCGAGGAAGTCGCGCTCCTGCAGTTCACGCTCGAACCTGAGCAGGGCGTTGTAGAGCACCGTGCCGCGGGGCGTCCAGAAGGCGGCTCCGCGCCAGCGCCGGGGCGTGCAGCAGGGGCGAAATCGGCGAGACGAATTCCGTGAGCCACGCGCGCGTGACCAATTCAGCTTCCCCCGGTCCCGGGTCGCCGATCGTAACCCCGACGACGTCGACCGCCCCCGCCACGGCCTCTCCTTCGCCCCGGAACGTGGCCCGGCGCCAGTTCAGTCTCCCGTACTCGATCGATGAACACCGGGGCTCCACGTCAAGCTCTTCGGCGAGCGCGACGACCATGATCTCGGAGCGTGCCCGCCGAAGGTCATCGAAGGTCATGCCGAGGCGCACGTCGTCGACGGGAAACTGGGTGGACAGAGGGAGGTGGAACGTCGGAGGATCGGCGCAACTCGGGGCGAGGCACGCGAGCACGGCGGCAATCGCCCGCCGCATCAGTTGTCGGGCATCCACACCGGGATCGATTGGCGTGTACCGCTTCTATAGATCCAGAAGTCCGCATCCAGAGTGAGGACTACGCTCCCCGGGTGCCTTTTCGACATCTGCACAAGACACGCGTCTGCCAGCGACATGGGCAAGTCGTGGTATTTTTTCATCATCCGCGTGACGTGAGGAACTTCATCGGCTAGCCGGAAAGACAGATCCAGCACACCGCGCTCGATCAGTGCGACCACCGCTTCTTCGGCTCGAGATGCGAAACGATGTGCCAGGAAGCACGCCTCCGTGACGACCGCTTCACAGGTGAGAAACGGCGGCCTGATGCCGGCCCACTGCTCCCGGGCCCAGCCATGATGGCGATCATGGGGATTCAGGAATGCGACCAGGGGGCCTGTGTCGAGAATGACGCTCCGGGTCACTGACCGAAGCCGCGCATGTAGTCCGGATTGGTCGACAGGTCTTCAGGTCCGGGGAACGCCCCGACGAGATCGAGCGCCAGGGAAAGTGCGGATTCGGGTTGCGCGACCCTCTCCTCACTCAGAAAAGCTTCGAGAGCTTCGCGAATCAATGCGGATCGACTGACCCCACGGCGGCGGGCGGCTTCGGAGACCTCAACAACGAGCCGCCTCGGCATCTTCAGCGATACGGGTGTCATCGTGGTGGCTCCAAGATTGGAGTATTATCTGTTGGAGTATTACTGTAATACGAAGAATGATATTACATGAGCAGGCATGGAGTCAACCCAATCCCCGAGCGACTCAACCCTGCCCGCCGGGCCCAAGCCGCCCCGCCAGATGCCCCGCGATCAGTCCCCCGTGCTCCCGCCCGTTCTCGATGAAGATCTTGTTCGCGTTGAAGCCTGCCGCGATCACGCCGGCGATGTACACGCCCGGCACGTTCGTCGCCATCGTTGCAGGGTCGTGTGCGGGAATGCCGGTGACGGGATCGGTCTCCACACCCAGGCCGTGCAGCAGGGCCCGATTCGGACGCCACCCGGTCATCGCCAGCACCCAGTCGTTCGCGACCTCCGTCGCCTCGCCGCCCCCGTCGCGCACGATCGTCGCCGTCCCGGGCCCCAGCCGCGCCACCCGCGACCCCCAGTGCATCGGGATCTCGCCGCTCGCGATCCGGTTCTCGATGTCGGGCCGGACCCACGGCTTCACGCCCCGGTCGAACACGTCCAGGAAGTGCACCATGCGCACCCGGACCCCGTTGCGGTACAGCTCCAGCGCGACTTCCACAGCCGAATTGCCTCCCCCGACCACCGTCACGTCCTGGTCGAAGAAGGGATAGGGATCCTTGTAGTAGTGGATGACGCGCCCGTCCGGATCACCACCCTCCAGTTCCAGCCGGTTCGGCTCGCCGAAGCCGCCGGTGGCGATGACGACGGCCTGCGCAAACAGCCGACCTTCGTGCCCGTCGCGGTTGCGCGTACGGACGACGAAGCCCGAGGGCCCAGACCCGCGCCCGCCCGGCCCCGCATCGTCGGCCCCAGCGCCCCCATCCCCACGCACAACCCCCGTCACCTCCACATACTGCCGCACCCTCAGCCCATGATGCGCGACCACACGCCGATAGTACGCCAGCGCCTCCCGCCGCGTCGGCTTCGGCTCCGGAATCGTAAACGGCACGCCCCCGATCTCCAGCCGCTCGGCCGTGGAGAAAAACGTCATGTAGTACGGGTAGTGCGTCAGCGACTCGGTGATGCACCCGCGGTCGATGACGACGTGGCTCAGCCCGCTCTCCTTCGCCGCCACCGCCGCAGCCAGCCCGCACGGCCCGGCCCCGACGATCACGAGGTCAAGCGGATCCGCCTCGGGAGCAGCTTTGCTCGTGGTCATCGGCTCACGGTCGGCATCCGGACGCCCTGGCGTCAGCTCGCCTCAGCGTCGCACCCGCGCTCAACTCACCGGCCGCCCGCCGCGCAGCACAACCTCGCCGGGCAGGGCATCCGTGAACTCGCCGTCGTCGATCGTCAGCACGCCGTTGACCATCACGTAGTCCACGCCCTCGCTGTACAGGTCGGGCTCCAGCACGGTCGCACGGTCCCGCAGCCGCTCGTAATCGAAGATCACGATGTCCGCCTTGTACCCCTCGCGCAGCAGGCCGCGATCCGGCAATCCGATAATCCGCGCCGGCAGCCCCGTCATCGAACGGACGGCAAAGGGCAGCGAAATCGCCTGCAGATCCTTCACGTAGTGCGCGATCTTGCGCGTGAAGGCGCCGAAGTGCCGCGGATGCGCGCCCGGCCGCGACGAGAACGCCGGCACACCCGCGACCCCGCTCACACCTGCGTCCGAGGCCGTCGCCGTGTATTCCTGCTTGTAGTAGTTGATGACGTCGACATCGTGAATGCCGTATCCCCGCGTCCAGGCCCCGCCAATCACCTCCGGGTACCCGTTGAGGGCCAAGTGGACCACGACTTCCTGGAAGGTCACGCCCATCTCGCCGGCCAGCTCGGTGAGCGTCTTCCCGACGAACGCGGCGTCGGGATAGTCCACCACCACCACCCGGTCCTCGCCGCCGTTGTGATCGACGATCCAGGCGATGTCCCGCGCAATCCGCGCCCGGGTCCCGGGGTCGTCCCACCGCCGCGCCAGGTGTGCGCGCGCGTCCCTGAAGATCCCCACGGCGTAGTACGCGGGGCTGTCGCGGCCACCGCTCGTGTCCACGCTGTCGGCCACCAGGCTCCAGCGCGGGATCATCGGGCGCGCGCCGCCCCCGAAGGTCTCGTACGGGTACACGTCCAGGTAGATCTCGAGCCCCTCGTCCCGGGCCGCGTTCACCACCAGCGTGTCGTGGCCCGAGCGGCCGAAGCTGGCGCGCCCGCGCGCCTTGTGATGGCTCGCCACCACGCGAATCCCCGTTTGCCGCGCGATGTTGATCGTCTCCTGCAGGCCCTGCAGCCCGTCGACCGGCCAGTCGTCCACGTTGCTGGGGAGCTGCCAGAGCGGCATGGTGGCCTCACTGCGCTGGTGCGCGATGTAGAACCCGTCGTACGGCGCCACCGCGTCGGCCAGCGCGATCACCTCTTCGGGATCGCTGAACCGGGCGGGCCGGTACTCGATTCCCGCGCCGAGCCCCCACGCGCCAGCTTCCATCCCCTGTCGCACCAGCTCCTGCATGCGCGCGACTTCGCCGGCTGTGGCTGGGCGTTCGTAGTCGTTCCCCATCACCGCATTGCGGACGGTACTGTGACCCACCATCGGTGCGAAATTCATGGCGTGGCCCTGGTCACGCAGCGCCTCGATCTCCGCGCTGAGCGGCCACGCGGTGTTGCGCCCGTCCGGGCCGCCGATCACCGTCGTGAGCCCCTGGCTGTTGAGGCTCCTGGCCCTCCGTGCTTCCACATACCGGGACGTCATTGCCTGGTCCGAGTGCGAATGCAGGTCGATGAACCCGGGCGAGACGTACATGCCGGTGGCGTCGATCTCGCGGCTGGCCGTGGCGTTCGGCATCCGGCCGATCCGCACGATCTCGTCGCCGTCGATGGCGATGTCGGCGGTGAACCAGTCGTTGCCGGTACCGTCGAGCACGCGCCCGCCGCGGATGATCACGTCGTAGTCCTGGGCCGCGAGCTGGGCCGGCCCTGCCGCGGTCACGACAACCAGCGCGGCTGCGAGGATCAGCGGCGGCACGGCTGCGGGCCGCCGGTTCGTTCGCGGGGTGCTCATCCGGCCGCCTTTCTTCCGACGATCGCCGTCCCCGGCATCGCATCCGGAACGTTCTCCCCGTCGCGCACGACGAATTCGCCGTTCACGAGCACGTGGGCGACCCCCTCGGAATAGGACAGGTCGTCCTCGAAGGTTGCCGTGTCGATGATGGTCTCCGGGTCGAACACCGTGATGTCCGCCGTCGCGCCCACCTGCACACGCCCCATCTGGGACGCCTGATCGGTCATCCCCTCCAGCCGCTTCGCCGGCATGATCGTGATTTTCGCGAGGCCGTCCATCAGCGGCATGAGCCCCTCGTCCCGCACGTAGCGGCCCAGGAAGCGGGAGAAGGTGCCGGCGCTGCGCGGATGCGCGCCCGGCGCGTAGGGCATGCCGTCGGACGCGACCATCACGAAGTCGGTGGCCAGCGCTTCGCGGATCCACTCCTCCCTCATCATGTGGATGATGACCGTGCCGCCGCTCGCCCGGTAGCTGTTGAACGTCTCTTCGGTGAGCCGCTCACCGGTGTCCTGCCACTGCAGGTCGCCGAAGTCGATCCGCAGCTTGTCCTGCCAGCCCGGGTCGAAGATGGTGGACTGCAGTCCCGTGGAAGCCCCGGTATAGGGGTAGGCCTCGGTCGTGATGTCGAAGCCCCGGCGCTGTACGCCCCCGATCAGTTCCAGGACCGGCGACACGTTCCAGAGGCTGGAGCTGTTCATGTGGACGATGTGCAGCGATGCGTCCGTCGTCACCGCGTTGGCGATCACTTCCTGAATTGCGCTGATCGTCATGTCGCGCACGTGCGTGTAGATCGTGGTGTTGGCTTCCGACGCGAACCGGAAGACCTCCAGGATCTCCTCGAGCGACGCGCCGGGGTAGTACTGGTGCGCCATCCCGATCCCGAGCGCGCCTTCGGCGAGCCCCTGGGCGAGGGCGTCGCGCAGCGCGGGATAGTCGTCGGACAGGACCGGGTCGTACCTGGCCACCGAAGCGATGAACGACAGTTCCACCAGCCCTCCTTCCGCGTCGCTCTCCGCGGCCTCGAGGGCACTCTGCGCGGCGCCCCGCCGACGCGGCATCGCCAGCGTCCGGACCGACATATGCGAGACCGTCGCTCCGTAGTTGAGGATCGCTCCCTTGCGGCGCTCCGCGAGGTAGCCTGCAAGCCTGCCCACCCCGCTCTCCATCTCGAGCGCGGTTGTGACGCCGTCGCGCGCCTGGAACTCGTTCGCGCGGTTGGTCTGCCCGTGCGCGTGGAGGTCGATGAAGCCGGGCGAGACCACCAGGCCGGCGACGTCCACCACCAGTTCGCCTGCCAGCGCCTCCTCCGAGACGGCCGCGATCGTGGAGCCGTTGATGCCCACGTTTCGCACCGCGTCCAGCCCCGTCTCCGGGTCCATGACGCGCCCGCCCGCGAGCACGATGTCGTAGCGTTCCTGCGCGGTACCCGGGGTCGGCAGGGCGAGGGCGGCAGCGGCAGCGGCCACTACGGCCAGCCTGCAGCCCCTGGTGTTTGCTGATGCGTTCAACGGGTCATTCCTCCATGGTTCCTGGTTACCAATAAAGAGGTACCTCCGGGCCAATGGCGTGGCAACCGCCGCTTTCCCTTGACGAAACCAATCTGGCCAGTAAATTCATCTAGCCTGATAATCTGTCCATAAAAAAGGAGCCCGCCGTGACCGACTGGAAGCTCCAGGATGCCAAGAACCGCTTCAGCGCCGTCGTCCGCGAGGCCATGGCCGGATACCCCCAGCGGGTGACCCGTCACGGGAAGCCGGCGGTTGTCGTGCTGGCGACCGCCGACTATGAGCGCCTGCAACGCCTGGAGGACGCCAACGCTCCTTCGCTCCAGGAACTGTTGCTGGCGATTCCGCGCGGAGGCTGCGAGTTGCAACGCCTGACCGTGAAGCCGCGCCCGGTGGATTTCTAGCCACCCGCGGAAGGCCTCCGGTGTCCTCCCAGGGGTGGCCCACATGTACCTGATCGATACTGACGTCCTTTCGGCGCTCCGCAGACCCGACCACAATCCGGAGATCGTTGGCTGGATCTCGGGTCAGCGTGCCGCGGACCTGTACCTGAGCGTGGTAACCGTGGGCGAGATCGAGCGTGGCATCGCGCGGCAGCGCAGTCGCGATCCCGCATTCGCGGACAGGCTGGGCGTCTGGCTCGACAACCTGCTGCGGCTCTACGCCGATCGCATCCTGCCCGTCGACACGCCGGTCGCGCGCCGCTGGGGACGTCTGACCGGAAAACACGGACACGGCAGCCCCGATCTGCTTATCGCCGCGACCGCGCTTGAGCACGGGTTGACGGTCGTGACCCGCAACGTGCGACATTTCGAACCCGCGGGCGTGGCGGTGCTGGACCCGTCCGCGCATCCTTACTTGCCATGAAGACACTCGACGCCGACGTCCGACGCGCATTGAACCGACTCCAACGGGCCCTCGAAAAGGCGCGGCGCGAGATCCGCGGGCTCCGGGAAGCGCTCGAGCAGTCCGAAGCGGACGGCTTTCCGGGCGACGACTACGCCGAAATGGAGGACCACCTCGTCTCGGTCGTCGATCTGGTGAAACGCGAGCAGGCGCGGCAGCAGCTCAAGATTCTGCGTTCGGGCGGGATCGCGCCGGGCAGGCTGGGAGTTGGAGGAAGAGCGGCCACAAGGAGCGACGGGACGTGAAGCGACGCGATTTCCTGGCGGGCGGTGCGGTCGGGCTGGCGGGGCTTGGGCGGCCTGCCGCGCCCTCGGTCGCGGCCACCCGCAATCGCCAGGCGCTGGTGATCCGTCGCGGCACGCTCTACGACGGCACGGGAGGCCCCCCGCGCACCGGGGACATCGCCATCGACAGCGACCGCATCGTGACGGTCGGCGAGGTGGCCGCGACGGGCGCGGTCGAGATCGACGCCCGGGGCATGGCGGTTGCGCCCGGCTTCATCGACATCCACTCCCACGCGGACCTGTCTCTCCTGGTCAATCCCCGCGCCGAAAGCCGGGTTCGGCAGGGCGTTACGCTGGAGGTCGTCGGGCAGGACGGCAGCTCGATCGGCCCCTGGAGCGACGGCGCGTTCGAATTGACGCGCGACCGCTACCGCCGCGACTTCGATGTGGAGATCGACTTCCGCGACGTCGGCGGGTTCCTGGACCGGATCGACCGGGAGCGCCCGGCGGTGAGCGCGGCGTCCATGGTCGGGCACGGCGCGATCCGCGGCCTTGTCGTGGGCGGCGCCGACCGTCCGGCGACCGCTTCCGAGATCGAGCGCATGCGCGCGCTCGTGCGGGAGGCGTTGGCGGGGGGCGCCGTGGGCCTGTCCACGGGATTGGAATACACGCCGGGGAGCTTCGCCGGGCGGGACGAACTCGTGGCGCTCGCGGGCGAACTGCGCGGCACGGTCTACCCGTACGCGTCGCACATGCGCAACGAGGACGACCGCCTGCTGGGCGCGCTCGAAGAGGCCGTGCACGTGGGACGGGTGGCGGGCGTGGCGGTCCAGGTCTCGCACCTCAAGGCGCAGGGAGAGCGCAATCACTGGAAGGCCGATGCGGCTCTCGCGGCGATCGAGGCCGCGCGCGCGACGGGCGTCGACGTGCACTTCGACCGCTACCCGTACGTCGCCTACGCCACGGGGCTGTCCAACCTCTTCCCCGCCTCGGCGCGGGCCGGCGGCACGACACGGTTCCTGGCACGGCTCGCCGATCCGGATACGGGCCCGGCCCTCGAACGCGCCTGCCGGGACAAGATCGCGCTGCTGGGCTCCTGGGACGCCGTGCAGATCACCCGGATCGGCGGCCCCAACGCGGCTGCGCGGGGGCGCCGGCTCGGCGAGCTGGCGGCCGAACTCGGCGAGGACCCCTACGCCCTCACCGTGCGGCTGCTCACGGAAGCGGGCGGGAGCGTGGGAATGATCGGATTCGGCATGTCCGAGGAGAACACGGCGCGCATGCTGTCCCATCCCCTCGGCATGGTGTGCTCTGACGGCGGCGCGTACGCGCCCTACGGCCCGCTCTCGCGATCGTCGCCGCATCCGCGCGGCTACGGCAGCTTCCCCCGCGTGCTCGGTCACTACGTGCGTGACCAGGGAGCCATGAGCCTTGAGAGCGCCGTGCACAAGATGTCGGGCCTCCCTGCGCGCAAGCTCGGGCTCCGCGACCGTGGCGTGCTGAGAGAGGGCGCCGTGGCCGACGTCGTCGTCTTCAACCCCGACACCGTACGCGACCGTGCGACCTTCGACGATCCGCACCAGTACCCCGATGGCGTTGCGCACGTCGTGGTTTCAGGGGCACACACGATCCGTGATGGGGAACAGACGGGCAACCTGGGAGGGCGCGCGGTTCGTGGCCGGGGTCGGAGCGGATAGCGAGTGCAATGTCGGAAACATGACGGGCCATTCCGGTGCATCCGTGACTTCTGCCGTGACGCAGGTATTGCGGGAACTCGCAGCGCTGTTCGACGGCTGGGGCGGTGAAGACGCCTGGACCGCTCGGACCATCACCGCCGCCGACCTCGCGGAGGACGACGCGTTCAACCGCCTGGCGCTGCGCATTCACGCGGTCCAGCGGGCGTCGAATCCCATGTTGCGCCGATTCTGGGAGAGCGCGTCAAGCGCCGAACCTGCCAGTTGGCATGAGATCCCGCCGATTCCGGTGATGGCCTTTCGGGACGTGCCGATCGTCTGCGGCACGCCGGAAGCGGTGTTCCGGACGAGCGGGACCAGCGGCGGCCGGGGTGGGCGGGGCGAACACCATGTGCCCAGCCTGGACCTCTACCGGGCGGCTGCGCGCGGAAACTACAGGCGGCACCTCCTGCGGGGCGTCCGGAGGATCCGCATGGTGTCGCTGATCCCCGACCCCGCGGTCGTGACAGATTCTTCCCTTGCCCGGATGGCGGGGTTCATCGCGGAAGAGCCCGAGGTCACGGAAGCGGTGTGGGCGTTCGATCCCGTTACGGGAGCCGATGTGGACTCGGTGCGAAACGCGGCCCGTGGCGCGGACCCCGTCCTGCTCCTGACGACGGCGTTCTCTCTCGTCCATCTCCTGGACGCGCTGGGTTCGCGACGCCTGCCGCTGCCCCCCGGCTCCCGCATCATGGAGACGGGCGGTTTCAAGGGGCGGGTCGCGGAGGTGGATCGCGAAACGCTCCAGGCGCGGGTCGGACGCGTCCTGGCCGTCGGTCCGTCCAGCATCGTCAACGAGTACGGAATGACCGAACTCCTGTCGCAGGCGTATGACGGCGTGGCGGAAAGCGGCCCGGCGTACGGCGGCATGGCGGGCGTGCACGACGACGAGGCGCACGGCCGGGAGCCACGACCGGGCTCGCCGGTTCCGCGTCGTCACCGATTCCCTCCGTGGGTGCGCACGCGCGCCCTGGACCCGGCCACCCTTGTGCCCCTGCCGCCGGGACAGCCCGGACTGCTGTGCCACTTCGATCTCGCCAACGCGGGCTCGGTCTGCCACGTCCTCACCGAGGACCTCGGGTGCACGACCGGCGACGGCGGCATCGAATTGGCCGGACGCGCACCGGGCGCCAGCCTCCGCGGTTGCTCGCTCATGGCCGAGTCGTTTCTCCGCCGGGCGGGCCGATGAGCGGCGGCACCCCGACGGACGCCTGGGTCTGGCCTCCGGACCTGCCGGTACCGGGCGCGCTTCAAGTGGGAACGGCCGGTGGGATGAACATTCGTTACCCCAAGTCGGACCATGACTTAGCCCGTCGCTTGATCTCGGCTCTGAGCGAGTCGCGACAGCGCCTGGGAGGAATGCGTGCCAGCGACCTCGCGAATGTTCTCGGCGCCGTCGGTGACCGTTTCGCCGCTGCGCTGGACGATCGCGTCGTGACCGAGGTCGCCACCAACGCGGGCCTCACGCCAGCCATGGCGCGCGTCGTGATCCGGGGGATGGCCGACACGTGGACCACCGAGTCCCTGCATCGCCTGCTGCGCTCCGAGTTTCCCGATCCCGCCGTGCTGGACCGGTTCGTCGACGGGGCCGGGCGGGAGATCCGGGCCGCCGCGCCGGGCGTCACCATGCACATCGGTGCGGGATCGGTGCCCGGGGTGACCGTCACGTCCGTCATTCGGGCACTGCTGGTCAAGTCGCCGGTGCTGGCCAAGCCCGGCGCCGGGGACGTCGCCCTGACCACCCGGTTCGCCCGGGAACTGCATCGCGCGGACGACCGGTTGCGCGGCGCGTTGGCGGTCCAGTACTGGCCCGGTGGCGACCAACGCTGGGAGGCCTGGGAACGGGAAGTCCTTGCCCGGGCCGACCAGGTGGTCGTGTACGGCGGCGACGACACGATCGAGTCCATTCGCACCAGAGCCCCCGCCGCCACGCGGCTGGTCGAGCACCCCAACCGCCTCGGCGTCGCGATCGTGGATCCCGGCGCGGCCGCCGATGCCGATCACCGGGCCGCGCGGGCCGTGGCCCTGTTCGACCAGAAGGGTTGCGTCAGCACACACCTGATCCTGTTTCTCGGCAACCACGGCGATGCCGCCCGGTGGTGCGGCCGTCTGGCGGCCGCTCTCGAGGCGCTGGCAAGCACGCTGCCTCCGGCGGCCGCGTCCGAGGGCGAGGTGTCCGCACGGCACCAGTTGCGGGGACGGCTCGCGTTACGACGCGCGGCCTCGGGCGACATCCGGTGCTGGGCCGACAACGCCGCGGCCTGGACCGTGGCGCTCGCCCCGCCGGAGCTCTTCGAACCGGTGGGCGGCCGCACCGCCTGGGTCGTGCCGGTGCCGGACCTCGCCGGCTGCCAGCAGGTCCTGGCGCCGCTGGCCCCGGTCCTTCAGACCGTGGGAGTCACCGGCCTGGGCGCGCGTCGCCCCGCGTTCGCCGAGGCGCTTGTTGCCATGGGCGCGACGAGGATCGTGCCTCTGGAACGGGCCCCCTTCCCCGAAGCGGACTGGCTCCACGACGGAAGCCGTCCCCTGGGCGAACTGGTTCGCTGGGCCGAATTGCGGTGACCGTCAGCCTCCCGGGGCAGTGCCGCGGGCGATTTCGGCTGAATCGCGGTCAGTCCTCCGGGTCGGTCACCCTTCTCCACATGACCAGCTGGCGAATCCCCTTCGGATTCTCCTCCACCCGGACCGTCAAGGTGTCCCCCTCCTGGATGCCGCACCGGTCCCGCATCGACAGGGGGATCGTCATTCTGCCCCCCGTCCCCACTGTAATGTCGCCGTAGAAGATTGTACGGTAGATAGCCACTCGAACTCCTTCGTGTATCGGTAACGCACTCTCAAAATAACCAAAATCCAGGCGGGAAGTCCCGTGGTGACTTCGCCCGGATTCGCGGTATCGGCGATAACCGCAGCCCAGTTGAAGACTTCCGGCAAGCGCGGCGTACCCTGTGTTGGCATCCTGACGGAAGGGGTTGGCGTGCCGGCGGCGACTCGACCGGGATGTGCGCGCGAATCGACAGACCTCCACCTCCACCCGGGACAGTTTCGTGACGGAACACGCGGTTCACCTTTCGGGCGTCACCAAGAGCTTCGGCGAGCACACGGCGGTTTCGGACTTCGATCTCGAAATCCCCCGTGGCACGATCCTCGGGCTCCTGGGGCCCAACGGCTCGGGCAAGACGACCACGATCCGAATGATCATGGCAATCCTCCTCCCCGACCGGGGTACCGTCGAGCTGCTCGGCGGGTTCCCCGACTTCGCGCGCCGGAACCGTGTGGGATACCTCCCGGAGGAGCGCGGGGTGTACGAGAAGATGAAGGTGCTGGAGCAGCTCGTCTTCCTGGGAGAGCTGCGCGGCATGACGCGTCAGATCGTGCGCCGGCGCGCCATGGAATGGCTGGAGCGGCTGGGCCTGGAGGAGTGGGCGAACAAGAAGGTGCAGCAGCTCTCTAAGGGGATGCAGCAGAAGGTGCAGTTCATCGGCACCGTCCTGCACGATCCGGACCTCCTGATCCTCGACGAACCCTTCAGCGGCCTGGATCCCATCAATCAGGACGTCCTGGAGTCCATCGTCCGGGAACAGCACGAGAAAGGCACCACCATTCTCTTCTCGACGCACCTGATGGACCAGGCGGAGCGCCTCTGTGAGCGGGTCTGCCTCATCTCGAGATCCCGAAAGGTGCTCGACGGCAATCTGAAGGCGTTGAAGCGACGGGAACGAACGGGTGCGGTGGCCATCGAGTTCGAGGGCGACGACGGGTGGCTGGCCAGGCTGGGCATCACGAACCCGACGAAGGTCGACGACACCTACCACATCGAGGCGGGTCGCGGCGTCGAATCCGAGCGGCTTCTGGCGGCCGCGGTGGCCGAACGGGTGATGCTGCGCCGTTTCGAACTGATGGAGCCGAGCCTCCACGAGATCTTTGTGAGGCATGCGGGGCAACCGGACCCGGAACCGGCCCTTGGTGTGGCGGGAGGTGCCAGGTGAGACAGGTATGGGTGGTGCTGCGGCGCGAGTACATCGAGCGGGTCAAGACCAAGGGCTTCATCATCGCAACGATCGCGATGCCGGTGCTCATGATCGGGCTGATCGGCCTGAGTGCGTTCCTCAGCATCCAGGCGGAGCGCGCCGACCGCGATCTCGCCCTGGTCGACTTGACCGGGCAACTGGGCGAGGCGGTGGCCGCGGGCATGGAGGCCGTGGGCTACGATATCGAACTGGTCGACCGCGATGTCGACCTCCAGGAGATGGACCGCCGCGTGACCGAGGACGAGATCGAGGCGTACGTACTCCTCGACGACCTGACGCTGCAGGAGGGGACCTTCGCCTACCGGGGCAAGGAGGCTCCGGGAAGCGTGCGCAGGGCCCTGTTCGAGAACGTCGTCGTCGAAACCGTGCTCGAATTGCGCCTTTCGTTTGCGGGAAGCGCCGAGGGGCTGCGGGAGCTGCTGGCGGGTGGACGGCTGTCCTTCGAGTCGCTCGGCGAAGAGCAATCGGAGTTGGCGCGCGTGTCGGGGATGGCGACCGGCTTTGCCGGGGCTTTCCTCCTGTACTTCACCATGCTCTTCTACGGCGCGTACGTGCTGCGTTCGGTTCTGGACGAGAAGCGCAACCGGGTCGTGGAGGTTGTGGTGTCGTCGATCAGTCCCTGGCGGCTCATGTTGGGCAAGATCCTCGGGGTGGGTTCGATGGGACTCACCCAGGTCGGGATATGGGTGGGGTGCGCCGCGTTGATCGGCCTGCTCGGGGTTCCGATGATCGCGGCGAACTGGCCGGCGGTGGATGTCGGAGAATTGAGTCAATTGTTGCCGGGCCCGGGTCCCCTCGGGCTGCTGCTGGTGTTCTTTCTCCTCGGGTACTTTCTCTACTCGTCCCTTTTCGCCGCCGTAGGCGCGATGTGCAGTACCGAGGAAGAGGCCCAGCAGGCGCAGTTTCCCGTCATGATGCTCCTGATCATACCCTTCATCCTGCAAATGACATCGATCGAGGGAAGCGGTTTGCCGTGGATGGATTGGGCGGCCCTTTTCCCCTTCTTCTCTCCGATCATGATGTATCCGCGGGCGGTGGTGGGCGCGGTGCCGTGGTGGATGGTGGGGACTTCACTGGTGCTGATGGCGGCGGCACTGATCGGAACGGCCTGGGTGGCGGGCCGGATCTACCGCGTGGGCATTCTCATGCAGGGGAAGCGCCCGACGCTGCGGGAACTGGTGCGCTGGATCAGGCAGGCGTAGCAGGTCCCCAAGCCGAAAGCCGGCTACCGGCGCACTATGTTCTCGACAAAAAGGCGCACCAGCCGATTGGCCTCCGGGGTGTCCTCGAGGCGGTCCACAATCGCCTGGGACGGCACACCGAGAACTTCGGCGGCATACCGCGGGTAGGTGGACAGCCGGGCCAGCAGTCCCGCCGAATCCAGCTCGGGATGGAACTGCGTGCAGTATATCGGCGCGTCCTCGAAGCGATAGGCCTGATGGGCGACCGCGTCCGACGAAGCAAGCAGGGTCGTACGCGGCGGCAGTTCCGTCACCAGGTCCTCGTGCCCCATTTGCGCCGCAAACGAGGACGGAAGGCCGCCAAATACCGGATCGCGGCCAGCCTCGGGGGTGAGAAACACTCGATGGGTCCCCACTTCGGCGCGGCTCCGGTCCTGCACGACCCGGCCACCCATCGCGACGGCCATGGCCTGGAATCCCCAGCACGAGGCGAAGGCGGGAACGCCGGAGGCGTGCACGGTGCGTAGCGAATCCATGGCGGTGGCGAACCACGGCCCTCCGATCGCGGCGGAATAGGCGCCGCTCCCGCCAAGCAGCACGAGATCGATACCGGCGAGATTCCGGCCGCGCAGCCTTCCGCCGAGCAGGTCGAAGACCTCGATCTCCGCCAGGAGGGGCGCGAGGGCGCGCTCGAAGGACGAAACCTCGTGCGCCATCATCGGGTCGCCCGGGTCGCGAACCTGGAGAAGAAGGCAGCGGAGCGGCGTGGCGGGCTGCGGCACGTACGCGAGTGGACTCAGGTGACGGAGCGCAGCAGCGCCGCCAGGTTGTAGCGGTCCAGAGCCAGGGCGGCTTGCCTGACCTCCTCATAGCTCGGCTCGATGAAGATCACGGCCGTGCGGATCGGCTCCTCGTGGTCGGCTTGATCGGTGGGGATATAGCAGAGTCTCCCGCGGCAGGACTCCGTGGCCTGGCCCTCGTCCACGAACTCCAGGTGCACATCCCAGAACCGTCCTTCGTGCGTGAAGGTCGTGATGTGGATGCCGGGTGCGGGGCCGTCGTCCGCATTCGGCGGGACCGGCGGCGCCGATGGATCGGGGGGCAGAGACGCAGGCTCCATGCGTTCTAGTCTAGTGAACGAAGGCGCCGCGGCAAAAGGCGGGTTCGGGACCGGACCGCGCTGCCATCGCTCCGACCGGAAGCGGGAGTCCCGGCCGCCGACACGTCGAAGGGGACCTGGCGCCCCCCCGGTTCGTTGACATCGTCGTGGACGATTCCCTACCTTCCTTCGGCTTCTGAATGCCCCTCCGGGGAATCCTTTCAACTCTAAACATCGACCCGGTGACGGGTCCACGATGCCTACTGCTCGAATGAAAAGGTTGTGCCTGGGGGCCGGTGTCGCAGTAGCACCGGTCCTCTTTGCGGTCGCCCTGGTCGCCGGCCGACAGACTCCCGACGGCGGCGCGATGAGCGAGGTCGCCGAAGACTCGGAGCAGTCCCAGCCGATCCAGTTCCCGCATGACACCCACGCGGGACAGTTCCTGATCGACTGCCAGTACTGCCATTTCTCGGCGGAGCGCTCGGTCGATGCCGGTATTCCTCCTGTGGCGACGTGCGTGGGCTGTCACCAGGCCATTCCGGGACGGAACGACCCCGCCGAGGTCGCCAGGGTCCTCGAGTACCACAACTCGGGCACGCCCATCCCGTGGAAGCGCATCTACAAGGTCGCGGATCACGTGAAGTTCCCGCACATGCGCCACGTTGCCGCCGGGGTTTCCTGCCAGACCTGCCACGGAGAGGTGCAGGCCATGGGAGTGCTCGAGGAAATGGCGCCCGAAGCCGGTGATCTGCGCATGGGCTGGTGCGTCTCATGTCACCTGGAGCGCGGCGCGTCGCGCGATTGCACGGTGTGTCACTACTGATGAGCGACGGATACGGGCGGCGTGATTTTCTGAAGGTCGTGGGCGCCGGAAGCGCCGGGGCGGCGGTCGCCGGATGTTCGACCGACAGTGTCGAGCGACTGATCCCCTACGTGACGCCTCCGGAAGAGATCACTCCGGGGGTTGCGACCTGGTATGCCACGACGTGTGGCGAGTGCGCGAGCGGTTGCGGGATACGGGTGCGGACCCGCGAGGGGCGTGCGGTCATGATCGAGGGCAATCCCGACCATCCCGTTTCCCGTGGAGGGGTCTGCTCGCGCGGGGTATCCGCTTTGCAGGGGCTCTACAACCCGGATCGCGTGGCTGCGCCGCTGCGTGCGGGTCCCAGCGGATTCGAAGCGATCAGTTGGGACGAGGCCCTCGAGATCCTCGTGGATCGCGTGGGTGCCGGCGGACGGTCGCTGTTCCTGACGGGCAGGAAGGGTCCCACCGAGGGCGCGTTCCTCAGCAGCTTCGTCGACGCGGTCGGCGGACGGCGGGTCATACACGACCCGCTGGACGATTCGGCGCTGCGGAGAGCCACCGAGATCGGCTTCGGCGTCAATGCACTGCCCAGGTACGACATTGCCGCGGCCGACTTCCTCGTCTCGTTCGGCGCCGACTTTCTCGAGACCTGGTTGTCGCCGGTTTCGTTCGGCGCGGACTTCGCCGCCATGCATGGGGTGGATCACGGGGCCAAGGGGAAGTTCGTCTTTGTGGGATCTCGCCTTCCCCTGACCGGACAGAACGCCGACGAGTGGATTCCCGCCCGGGCCGGTTCGGAAACCCAGGTCGCTCTGGCTGTCGCGGGCGAGCTCATACGGCGAGGCGCCGACGCCGGACCGTACACCGAGCTTGTGGCCGGATACGGACTCGAAGATGCCGCCGAGGCGGCGGGAGTCGAGGCCGATGCGCTGGCGGCGCTCGCGGATCAGTTCGAGGCGGGTACGGGACTGGCTCTGGGGCCGGGCACAGCGGGGCACCACCAGACCGCCACGGCGGCAAACCTCGCTGTCCTCATCCTCAACGCCGCGGCCGGCAGTCTGGGCCGCACGATGCACATCGACGACGCGCCCGACACCGAGGCTTCGTCATACGCGCAAGTCGCGGACGCGATCCGCGAGATGAGCGGTGGCGTGTACGGCGTTGCGGTGGTGGCCGGGACCAACCCCGCCTACTCGCTGCCGCCCGCAGCCGGATTCCGCGATGCATTCGCGCTGGTTCCCTTCAAGATCGCCTTCGCGACCACGCTGGACGAGACATCGGCGATGGCCGACCTGGTGCTCCCGGATGCGCATGCGCTCGAGTCCTGGGGCGATGCCTTGCCGTCGCCCGGCACGTATTCCGTAAGGCAGCCGGCAATGCGCCCCGTTCCCACCTACGACTCCCGCCCGATGAGCGATGTGCTCCTGGAAGCAGGGCGTCAGCTGGGCCAGGACTTCGGTGCACCGAGCTTCCGCGACTACCTGCGCGGCGCGCACGACGCCTGGCTGGCGCAAAACGGTGAGGCCGCAGGCCTGGTGGACGACCCGAACGCACTGTGGCGCGAGTTGCTCCGCACGGGTTCGGTGTCATACCCGAACCTCACTCCCGGGATCGACGCCCTCCAGGCTCCGACGACGGCGGTCGACTTTCGCACGCCGCGGCTCAGCGGGGACGGCGACCTGACGCTGCTGGTCTACCCGTCACCGCGCTTCGGCGACGGTACCCACGCCAACAGGCCGTGGCTGCAGGAACTGCCCGATCCCGTATCGAAGGTCATGTGGCACTCGTGGGCCGAGGTGAACCCGGCAACCGCCGAGCGGCTCGGTCTCAGGTCGGGCGACGTCGTGAGCGTCGCCTCGGCGAACGGTGCGGTGGAAGTGCCGGTCTGGACCTATCCGGGGATACGCGAAGAATTCGTGGCGCTGGCGATGGGCGGCGGTCATACGGAATACGGCCAGTTCGCCAACGGCAACGGTGTCAATCCGATGGAACTGCTGCCGGAGGCCACCGATGCCGTGTCGGGGACCCTGGCGCTGGTATCGACGCGCGTCACGGTGACCCCGACGGGCGCCTGGCGGCGTCTGACATCGACCGAGGGGTCGAGCGACCAGGACGACCGCAACATCACGCCCGCCGTCGCGCTCTCCGCCCTGGGCCACGCGCCCGAGGAGGAGCACGGCGCCGCCGACGCCCATGACCAGATCCGGGAACTGCAGGAAGGAGGCGGCTTCCGGCCGGTCACCACCGAGGGGCTGGCGGAGGACTTCCCGCTGCCCGGTTCCGACTTCGGCGAGTACGATCACGAGGGACCCCGGTGGGCGATGGCCGTCGACCTCGACAAGTGCACGGGGTGCGGGGCGTGCATCACCGCCTGCCAGGCCGAGAACAACATCCCCTGGGTCGGTGAGGTGCAGGCCACCATGGGCCGCGAGATGCACTGGATGCGTCTGGAGCGGTACTACGAGACGGTCGACGCCTCGCATTCGGGGCCGGTGGACATCCGCTTTCTGCCGATGCTCTGCCAGCACTGCAACAACGCCCCCTGCGAACCCGTCTGCCCGGTGTTCGCTGCGTATCACACGCCCGACGGACTGAACGCCCAGGCGTACAACCGCTGCGTGGGGACGCGGTACTGCGCCAACAACTGCCCGTACAAGGTCCGCGTCTTCAACTGGTACCGCTACACGCGCGAGAACATTCCCGAACCCATGAACTGGCAGTTCAACCCGGACGTGACCGTGCGGGACAACGGCGTCATGGAGAAGTGCACGTTCTGCGTCCAGCGGATCCGGGAGGCGGGGAACCGCGCGGCGGTCGAGGGACGCGACGTGCGCGACGGCGAGGTCCGGACTGCGTGCCAGAGCGTGTGCCCGGCCGATGTGATCAGCTTCGGGAACATCCGCGATCATGAATCGCAGGTGGCTGCGGCGGCCGCCGACGAGCGCACCTACCGGGTCCTCGATGCCTTCATCAACACTCAGCCCGCGGTCCACTATCTCAAGAAGGTCACCCACCACGACGTGGACGAGGGTGGACACTAGCCGATGACGACCGCCGAACTGGCCCAGCGAGGAGCGCTCCCGAACCCGGATGTCGGGAAGTACGAGGACGTCAACCGTGATGTCCTCAAGGTGCTGTCGAGGCCGGGGAAGGGGTGGTGGATCCTCTTTACGATGGCCGCCGCCGGGGTCGGGCTGTTCCTCACCTCGTGGTTCTACCAGATCTACAAGGGCATCGGCGTTTCGGGGCTGAATGCGCCGGTGGGGTGGGGCGTCTACATCACCACCTTCGTGTTCTGGGTCGGTATCGCGCACTCCGGCACCCTGATTTCGGCGATCCTCTTCCTCTTCCGCGCGCCGTGGCGCCAGGCGATCTACCGTGCGTCGGAAGCGATGACGGTCTTCGCCGTGATGACGGCCGGGCTGTTCCCCCTGATCCACGTCGGCCGCGTGTGGCACGCCTACTGGCTGGTACCCTATCCGAATGCCCGCTTCCTGTGGCCAAACTTCCGGTCGCCGCTGGTGTGGGATGTCTTCGCGATCACGACGTACTTCACCGTTTCCGCGGTCTTCTTCTACCTGGGCACGATCCCGGACCTTGCCGCGGCGCGTGACCATGCGCGCGGCCTCAGGAAGAAGTTCTACCAGATCATCTCGCTGGGCTGGCGCGGAACGGACCGCGAGTGGCACCATTTCTCGAAGGCGTACATCTACCTTGCGGCCCTCGCCACGCCCCTGGTGCTTTCCGTGCACTCGGTGGTGTCCTGGGACTTCGCGATGGCCATCGTGCCGGGGTGGCACACCACGATCTTCGCACCCTACTTCGTGGCGGGCGCGATCTTCTCGGGGGTCGCGCTGGTGATCACGCTCGCCGTGCCGATGCGGAAGTTCTTCGGCCTGGAGGACTACCTCACGGTCAAGCACTTCGAGGCGATGGCCAAGCTATGCATGCTTACCAGCGCCATCGTGCTGTACGCGTACATGACCGAGTATTTCCTGGCGTGGTACTCGGGTGAGCCACCGGAGCGGGGCTCGTTCTGGAACCGGGTTTTCGGGCACTACTGGTGGGCCAACTGGATCATGCTGACCTGCAACGGCCTGGTGCCGCTCATGCTGTGGGTCAGGCGGGTGCGAAGATCGATCGCCGCGCTGTTCGTCATCTCGATTTTCATCAACATCGGGATGTGGTTCGAGCGCTTCGTGATCATCGTGACCTCGCTGTCGCACGAATATGAACCCTGGGCGTGGGGCCTGTACCGTCCCTCGGTCGTCGAAATGGGGATTCTGATCGGCAGCTTCGCCTGGTTCGGCTTCTGGTTCCTGCTGTTTACGCGTCTGCTGCCACCGGTGGCGATTGCCGAGATGAAGGAGGTAATCCCGCCGCCGCGGCGAAGACGGGTGAAGGAGGGGGCGGCATGATCGGACCAAAGCGCCGGCGCGGGCACCAGGGTGTATTCGCGCTCTTCACCCATCTCGATTCGACGGTAGAGGCTTGCAAGGCGTTGCGCGCGGGCGGACACAAGGGGTTCCGCGCCTACGCTCCGCTTCCGGAGCACGAGCTGCTGGAGGAGGGTCTGGCCCTGAAGCACAGCCCGGTGAGGGTGTTCACCATGGCCGGTGGGCTGACCGGGGCAGCGACCGGATTCGCGTTCACATCGTGGACATCGATGGACTGGCCGCTGGTAACGGGGGGCAAACCCATCCTGTCGATACCCGCGTACGTGATCATCGCCTTCGAGTGTGCGATCCTTTTCGGCGCACTCTCGACCGTGATCGGCCTCTTCATCAACGCCGGGCTGCCCAATCTGCGTCCGCTGGTGGCGTATCACCCGGAGTGCTCCAACGGCTCGTTCGGGGTCTATGTGACCGCCCCGCCCGCACGGATCGACGAGGCAAGGGAGATCCTGGCCGGCTTCGATCCCGAGGAATTGCGGGAGGATCCGGAGGGATTCGATGTCTGACCGTGCGCGTGGCGCCCTCGGCCTGGGCCTGGCACTGCTGGTGTCCGGGGCCTGTGTCCCCCTGGACGACTTCATGGGCGACGTCTTCGGCCGCAGCATGCGCGACCAGCGGTCGTTCGATCCCTACGAGAACACGCTGCTGCCGCCCGAGGGTACCGTGCCGATGGCTGCGGGGAACTACCCGGCGGGTCACTTCGACACGAATGTCGGGCAGCCCGAGGGGAGCTCCGACGTACCGCCGCCGTTTACCCAGCTCGACATGACCAACCGTCCCGAGGTCGTGGACAGCCTGACCAATCCGGTCCCGGCGACGGCCGAGTCGCTTGCCCGCGGCGAGCAGCTCTACGAGCGCGTCTGCATCGTCTGCCACGGACCGGACGGCGCCGGAACCACGGGCTACATCTTCGAGGTTCACCCGGCCCTGGCCGCGTATCCTCTGACCGGCGAGGTGGCCGCGGCCAGGAGCGACGGCTATCTCTACGGGATGATCCGGGTCGGGCGGGCCCTGATGCCGGCCTACGGTCACCAGATCAGCCACTACGACCGCTGGCACATCGTCAACTACGTGCGCCAGATGCAGGGAGTGGGGCAGGCCGAGAGCGGCGGCGGCGAGGCCGAGAGCGGTGACGGCGAGGCCGAGAGCGGTGATGGCGAGACCACGCCTCCCGAGGGCGAGGTGAACTGATCCATGGCTCACCACGCGATTCCGTCCGAAGTCCCCCTCCGCTACCTGAAACGCGGCACCACGGCCACCATGGTCGTACGGCTGATGGTCTTCATCGGCATCGTGTCGTTCTTCGTGACCCTGTCGCGCGATTCGTCCCTCGCGTGGCAGTCGTACGTCGTCAACTGGAACTACTTCGCGTCCATCGCGATGGGCGGGGTGATCGTCGGGGCCGTCACCTGGATCGTGAAGGCGAAGTGGAACTGGTCCGTGCGGCGGGTCCACCACTCGTTCGCCGCGTATCTGCCCATCGCCTTCGTGCTCTTCATTCCGATGCTGCTCAACCTGCGGGAAGACTACTTCCCGTGGATCGAGATGATGGCCGACGACCCGATCGTCCAGAAGAAGGCGGCCTACCTCAACGTTCCATTCCTGGTCAGCAGGAATCTCGTCGGGGTGCTGGCGCTGTTCACGATGGCGTGCGGGTTCGTGTACCTGGCCCTCAGGCCGGATCTCGGGCGCGTTGGCGCGGCTCGGAATCCGGCGGGGGGCGATTCCCGCGTGCGTTCATGGTGGCACGCGCGGTGCACGAGGGGCTGGCGGGGTCTGGCCGCCGAGGAGGCGCGCAGCTATCAGGCCATGACGACCATGGCCCCGGTTCTGGTGCTCGTCTACGTGACCGTGATGACGGTGCTGGCATTCGACTGGGCGATGTCGCTCGAGCCGCACTGGTTCTCGACGCTCTTCGGCGGGTGGTTCTTCATGGGCGCGCTGTGGGGCGGATTCGCGGCCACCGCGGTCGCGGCCGTGCTGCTCAGGCGGCGCGACGCGGTCTTCGGCGAGCACGTGGGCACGTCCGCGCTCTGGGACCTGGGGAAGCTGACCTTCGCCTTCGCGGTGTTCTGGACGTACCTGTTCTTCTCGCAGTACATCGTGATCTGGTACGGCAAGCTCCAGTGGGAGCAGGCGTGGATCAACACGCGGGCGGGCGACCCGTGGGGCGGCCTTTCGGCGACCGTCATCGTCCTGTGCTTTGTGGCGCCGTTCGCGGGCCTGCTCGGAGCACGGCCCAAGAAGACGCCGATCATCCTGCAGACGTTCGCCACGGTGGTGTTGACGGGGCTGTGGCTGTGGCACTACATGCTGATCTTCCCCTCGCTGCACCACGAGGGCGACCCCGTCTTCTCGGTGGCCACGCCATTGATCGGGCTCATGTTCCTGGGCCTGTTCCTGATGGCGGTGCGCTGGTTCCTGGCCACCTTCCCGGCGGTGCAGATGTGGCAGCCTGAAACGGATCCGGAGCCGCTGGAAGCAGAGGGTTAGTCCACCCCTTAGTCCATCTGCGGGTCCACCCCTTGGTCAACCGCAGGCAGGATCCGCTCCTGCATGGCCATCCAGCTGGAAAACTCGGGGCGCTCGTGCAGCGTCCAGCCGTTGAACACGGAGATCAGGTCGTGCTCGGGGACCACGTGCAGGAACTGGCCGCCGTATCCGTTCGCCGCGAAGATGCGGGTCTCGCCGTCTTCGTGGACGGGCACCCACCACTGGTAGCCGTATCCGGTGTCGGGGCGGTCGTTGGCCGGATTGACGTCGGGCACGACGGCCGAGGTGGATGCGCGCACCCAGTCTGCCGAAACGACCTGGCGACCATCCCACTCGCCCTGTCGCAGCATCAGGTAGCCGACCCGCGCGAGGTCGTGCGATGTCAGGTAGAGGCCGCCCTCTGAATCCACCTCGCCTGCCGGTGTCGTCTTCCAGTAGTACTCGTCGATGCCGATCGGTTCGAAGAGATGTTCCTCGGCCCACGCGTCGATCCTCTGGCCGGTGGCTTCGTGCACGATCCTGCCCAGCATGACGCTCACGCCGTCGTTGTAGTCGAAGCGGGTGCCGGGCTCGACCGTGACCGGCCGGCTCACCACATAGTCGATCCAGGCGTCGCTCAGTTCCATGACCGTGGTGGGGTGCGTCCCGTCCTCGTAGGTCTGGCCCGGGGCTGCCCACGAGATGCCGCTGCGCATGGTCAGGAAGTCCTCGAGCGATGCGTCGGCGCGGCCGGACTCCGACGGGTCGACACCGTATGCGGTGAAGTACGGCCAGGCCTCTGCCCCGACCGGGGGGATGTGTCCGGCGTCGACCGCAATGCCGAAGGCGACCGACAGGACGCTCTTGGTGACGGACTGGAGACTGTGCAGGCGCGTGTCCCGGTAGAACGGATGCCAGTCGGGATGGTCGTAGTTGTACTGGTGTTCGACCGTGTCCTCCTGCGCCGCGAGAAGCTCGACGTAGGTGTCGTGGTGGTCCCAGCGATGGTCGGCGACGACGCGTCCGTTGCGGATGAGGAGGAAGTGGTCGATGAGGCCGTAGCGTCCCGCGTCGATGTCGGACACGAGCGCGTCGATCGCTGCCGGGTCGATGCCTTCGGCGGCGGGAGTGGAGACGGGCCAATCGTCGCCGGGCCATGGGGTTTGGGTGGAAGCAGTCGGGGTTGCGCGGTCTTCGGGTGCGCAGGCGGCGACGGCGAGGCCGATGATGAGAGCGCTTGCCGTGTCGGTGACGATGGGGTGGCTGCGTCGACGCTTCATGATGGTGAGTTCCCTTCCCGTGTGATTCGATCGAGCCGGTTGCGCACCTGGTAGCCGATGGAAGCCAGAAGCCGCGCTTCGTGCGCGTCCAGCATCGTCCTGCCGAATGCCGTGCGGAGGGTGCGCATGACGCTCTCCGCCTTGCGGGCCTTGAAGAAATCGATCCGCTCCAGACCCGCTTCGAGGGCGGCGTACATCTCCTCCAGTTCCTCCGCGGTGGCGGGTCCGAGGGAGCGCTTGCCCACCGGCAGGGACCCGGTCTCGGCGGCTCCGGCCAGGAACAGCTCGTACGCCACCAGCAGCACCGCCTGCCCCAGGTTGAGCGAAGAGTACTCCGGCGTGGTCGGGATGACCATGACCTCGTGGCAGCGGTCGAGGGCGTCGTTCGAGAGACCGCGGTCCTCACGGCCGAAGACGATCGCCACGGCCCCTTCGCGTGCGTGCCGGAGGATGCGGGGCGCGAGCTCGCGCGGCCGCGAGTAGTTGCGTTGCGCGGTGCGCGCGCGTGCCGACGTGCCCACCACGAAGGTGGCGTCGGCCAGGGCTTCGTCCAGCGAGTCCACCCGCGCTACGGCGTCGACGATGTGGTCGGTGCGGTGCGCGATTCCGGTGATCCGCCATGCGTCGAACTCGCGCGGGTTCACGACGGCGAGGCGGGCGAGGCCCATGTTCGCCATGGCGCGCACCGCCGCCGCGATGTTGACCAGGTCCTGGGGCTCGTGCAGGACGACGGTGAGGTTCACCGGGTCGCCCCTTCCGGCTGGGCAATGCCACGGGACACGAGGAGCGCCAGCAGGATGAGAGCCGCGCCGGCCATGTAGGGGAAGGCGAGCCGGACGTCGAAGAGCGCGCCGGCCATGATGGGGCCGAACACCCGTGCGAGCGAGCCGACGCTCTGGCCGACCCCGAGCACGCCGCCCTGGCGCTCGGGGCTCGCCGCCCGCGACAGGAGGCCCAGCACCGCCGGCACCGCGCCGCCGTAGCCGATGCCCAGCAAAACCAGTCCGGCGAGCAGCAGGGGAAGGTTCGTCGCCAGCCCGATCACCAGAAGGCCGGCCGCGAAGGGCACGGCGCTGTAGCGGAAGAGCCGGCGTTCTCCCATCCGTGGGACGAGCACGCGAACGATCCCTCCCTGGTACACGGCTGAGACGAACCCCAGCATCGCGAACAGATACCCCGCCTGGCGCGCTCCCAGGGCGAACCGCTCGGAGGCCAGCAGGGACAGCGTGGGCTGCAGGGTGGAGAATGCCATCGTGATGAACAGGTAGCCCGCAAGGATGATCATGATCTGCCCGGATCCGCCCACTTCGGTGAGGGCCGCACCAAGGTTGAACCTCGAGGTGGCACGATCCCTTGATCGCCTCGACTCGGGGAGCCAGAGTGCGGCGACCAGCGCGTTGGCGAAGCAGAGCCCGGCCGCCACGTAGCCCGGTGCGGCCGGCGAGCCCGGAGAGACACCCGCCAGGATACCTCCCAGCGCGGGACCGATCACGAACCCGAGGCCGAAGGCGGCGCCGATCAGGCCCATGTTGCCGGCCCGGCGCGTGGGCGGAGTCACATCGGCGATGTAGGCCTGGGCCACGGGGATGGTGGAGCCGCCGATGCCGCCGACGATGCGCGACAGGAACAGCAGCGCCAGGGAGTCGGCACGGGCGAAGATGACGTAGGCGACCGCGCTCCCCAGCAGGCCGAGAATGAGGACGCGACGACGTCCGAAGCGGTCGGAAATCCGCCCCCACAGGGGGGCCATGACCAGCTGGACCGCCGAGTACACCGTGACCAGCAGGCCGACCTGCAAGCCCCCCGCGCCCAGATCCCGGGCGTAGAAGGGAAGGAGTGGCAGCACAATCCCGAAGCCGACGAGATCGACCAGGACTGCCAGGAAGAGCAGGCCGAGACGCCCGCGCGGCTGCGCCACGGACTATCCCCGGTCCCGGCTGGATCGCCGCCCGCAAGCGGCGGTTACTCCGGGACGCGACACTAGGGGTCCCGGTCGTCGATTTCCCGGGAGTCCGCCTGCTTGCCGGCCTGGAGCGCGCCCTTGAAGTTGCGGATGCCGGAGCCGAGGCCGCGCGCGATCTGGGGGAGGCGCTTGGCGCCGAAAATGAGTACCAGGATTCCCAGCAGGAACAGGATTTCCGTCAAGCCTATCTGAGGCACGGCCCCTCCTTCGGCACACTAGCCACGCAAGAGGTCCTTTGCGATGGTCTGCAACTGCATGTTGTCGGTTCCCTCGTAGATCGTGCCGATTTTCGAGTCGCGGTAGAGCTTTTCCACGGGATACTCCCGGGTGAACCCATAGCCGCCGTGAAGATCGATACACCGGGAAGATACCGCCTGCGCGGTCCTGGACGCGAACATCTTGGCCATCGCGCCCTCGCGCAGGAACCCGGCGCCCTGGTCCTTCAGACGGGCCGCGTTGTACACCATCAGGCGCGACGCCTCGATGTCGGTGGCCATTTCCGCCAACTGGAACTGGACACCCTGGAAGTCGGCAACCGGACGGCCGAACTGCTCGCGCTCCTGCACGTACCGGAGGGTGTGATCGAACGCGCCCTGGGCCAGGCCCACCATCTGGGCGCCGATTCCGATCCGGCCCTCGTTCAGCGTCTCTATGGCGACCTTGTAGCCCTGGCCGGGTGCCCCCAGCACGTTCCCGGCGGGCACGGGCACGTCGTCGAGCACGAGTTCCGTGGTGGACGAGGCGCGGATCCCGAGCTTGTCCTCCTTCTTCCCCACCGCGAAACCGGACATTTCCCGTTCGACCAGGAAAGCGGTGATGCCCTTGTAGCCGAGTTCGGGCTGCACGTTGGCGAAGACGATGAACAGGCCGGCCTCGGCGCCGTTCGTGATCCACATCTTGCGACCGTTGAGCACCCAGTCGTCTCCGTCCCGGACGGCCCGCAGGTCCAGTGCGAAAGCGTCCGAGCCGCTTCCCGCCTCGGAGAGGGCGTACGCGCCGACCGTGCCCGTGGCCAGCTTCGGCAGGTAGAGGCTCAACTGCTCTTCGGTGCCCCACTTCAGGAGCGCGTTGTTGACGAGCGTGTTCTGCACGTCGACCAGGACGCCCACCGACGGATCCGCACGCGAGAGCTCCTCGACCACGATCGTGGCCGTGAAGAACGAACTGCCGATGCCCCCGTAGTGCTCCGGAATCTCGATTGCCATGAAACCGAGTTCGAACAGCATCGAAATGAGCTCGGAATCCATCTGTTGCGCGGCGTCCATCCGCGATGCGCGCGGCGCGAGTTCCGACTCCGCGAAGTCACGCACCGCCTCGCGGAACATGGCCTCATCGTCGCCGAGAACCGTAAGCGCCGGCGAATGGACCATCGTCGTCATGAGCCCTCCTGAAGCGGGCAATACCGTGGCCTGACGCCTGGGCCGAGCGTGTTTCCAGGGGGTGATAATCTAACCTACGCACTAAAGTTCCGCATTGGATTCGGAGCGGCGGCTTGACGCCCTTCCATCGCGCGGCTTTTTTTCTGTCGCTTTCAGACCCGAGACATCCCGAACCTCAAGCGAGACCACCATGTCCTTGATCCCCGAAGGACTCAGGTACACGACCGAACACGAGTATCTGAGAGAATCTGATGAGTCCGACATCTACTACGTCGGGATAACCGACTACGCCCAGGGCGAGCTGGGGGACGTGGTTTACGTGGAGCTGCCCGAGCCCGGCGATTCCTTTGCCCCGATGGACGTTTTCGGCACCATCGAGGCCGTGAAGGCCGTAAGCGACCTGTATTGTCCGGTTGCCGGCGAGGTGGTGGACGTCAATGCAGCTCTGGACGATGATCCCGAGCTGGTCAACAGCGATCCCTACGGGGAGGGGTGGATGATCCAGTTGCGCCTCGAAGACCCCGGCGAGGTGGAAACCCTGATGGACGCCGCGAGCTATGGAGCACACATCGGCGAATAACCCGCGATCCGGCCGCAATTGCCCCTGATGCCACAATCAATCAGACACCGACCCGATTTCCTCGCCCGCCACCTGGGCCCGAGCACCGACGATGTCCGGGAAATGCTCGAGGTGGTGGGATGTGACAGCCTGGACCAGTTGATGCAGGAGACGGTGCCTCCTGCGATTCGATTCCGGGGCCCGCTGCGAATCCCCGAGGGCCTGCCGGAAGCGGAACTCCTGGCCCGCCTGCGCAAGGTTGCGTCCGACAACGAGGTCTGGCGGAGTTACCTGGGGATGGGGTATTCCGGCACGATCACACCGGGGGTCATTCAGCGCAACATACTGGAGAACCCCGGCTGGTATACGCAGTACACACCGTACCAGGCCGAAATCGCCCAGGGCCGGCTTGAAGCCCTTCTCAACTTCCAGACGGCGATCATGGACCTTACGGGTCTGGAGATCGCCAACGCGTCGCTGCTCGACGAGGCAACCGCCGCTGCCGAAGCGATGTTCATGCTCTACGGTCAGGGCAGGAAGCGCCGCAGGACCGTCTTTCTCGTGGCCGAAGACTGCCACCCCCAGACCATCGCCGTCGTCAGAACCCGTGCGGAACCGCTCGGGATCGAAGTTCGCGTGGGTCCTTTCGAGGACTTCGTCTTTGACGAGTCGGTGTTCGGCGTCCTCGTTCAGTACCCGGCCACCGACGGGGGCGTACACGACTACAGGTCCATGTGCCGGGAGGCCCACGGAGCCGGAGCCAGCGTCGTCGTGGCCGCCGATCTCCTGTCCCTCGCTCTCCTTACCCCACCAGCCGAGTTCGGGGCGGACGTGGCCGTCGGCAGCAGTCAGCGGTTCGGCGTGCCGATGGGCTACGGTGGTCCCCATGCCGGGTACATCGCTTCCCGCGAGAAGTTCAAGCGGAAGCTCCCCGGGCGCATCATCGGGGTGGCCGTCGACGCCCACGGGGACCCTGCCCTCAGGATGGCGCTTCAGACCCGGGAACAGCACATACGGCGCGAAAGGGCAACGTCGAACATCTGCACCGCGCAGGTGCTTCTGGCTGTCATGGCGGGGATGTACGCCGCGTACCACGGGCCCGAGGGGATTCGCGAAATCGCGGCCCGCGTACGCAAGCAGGCCGCCACGCTGGCACGCGGACTGGAGGCGGCCGGGAACGAGGTGGTTCACCGGCTGTACTTCGACACGCTGCGCGTCAGGCCCTCCGCCGGATCCGAGGCGGTGCTCGCCGCCGCGCGCCAGGCGCGTATCAACCTCAGGGACTTCGGCGACGGCACGATCGGGGTGGCCCTGGACGAGACCGTGACCCCCGCGGATCTGGACGATCTGCTTGCCGTTTTCGGCTCCGCCCGCTCTTCGACCGAACTGGCGGCCTCATTCGATCCGGATCCGTACCCGACAGCGCTCCGGCGCTCCAGTCCCTTCCTGACCCACCCGGTGTTCAACTCGTACCACTCCGAGACGGAGATGCTGCGCTACCTGCACCGGCTGGAGTCACGCGATCTCGCGCTCAACACGAGCATGATCCCGTTGGGGTCGTGCACGATGAAGCTGAACGCGACGACCCAGATGACCCCGGTGACCTGGCCCGAATTCGGGGCCCTGCACCCCTTTGCGCCACGTGAACAGGCCCGTGGCTACGGCCGCATCGTTACGGATCTGCAGGAGTGGCTCGCGGAGATCACCGGGTTGCCCGCGGTGTCGCTGCAACCCAACTCGGGCGCTCAGGGGGAGTACACGGGCCTGCTGGTGATCCGTGCGCGTCATCGGGAACTGGGGCAGGACCGCGACATCTGCCTGATCCCTTCGTCGGCCCACGGCACCAACCCGGCGAGCGCCGTCCTGGCGGGAATGAAGGTCGTGGTCGTCCGCTGCGACGAGCGCGGCAATGTCGATGTCGAGGATCTGGCGGCGAAGGCCGCGCGGCACGCGGACCGTCTGGCGGCCGTCATGGTCACGTATCCGTCGACCCACGGCGTCTTCGAGGAGGAGATCCGGACCGTCTGCGACATCGTTCACAAACACGGCGGATACGTCTACCTGGACGGAGCCAACCTGAACGCGCAGGTGGGGCTTTGCCGCCCCGGCGACTACGGTGCGGACGTGATTCACATCAACCTGCACAAGACATTCGCGATCCCTCATGGCGGCGGCGGCCCGGGCATGGGTCCGATCTGCGCGACCGAGGAACTCGCACCGTACCTGCCCGGCCACCCCGTCGTGCCCGTCGGAGGCGACAGCGCGATCGGGCCGGTTGCCGCGGCACCCTGGGGAAGCGCCAGCATTCTGCTGATCTCGTGGGCCTACATCGCGCTGCTCGGCCGCGATGGCGTCACGGAAGCCACGAGAACCGCGATCCTCAATGCCAACTACATGGCGATGCGTTTGGAGGACCATTTCGACATCCTCTACTGGTGGGGAAGCGGGAGTGGCCGCGTGGCCCATGAGTTCATCGTGGATCTGCGGCCGCTGAAGAAGGCCACGGGCATCTCTGAGGAGGACGTGGCCAAGCGCCTCATGGACTACGGTTTCCACGCGCCCACGATGGCGTTTCCGGTGCCGGGCACGATCATGATCGAGCCCACCGAGAGCGAATCCAGGGCGGAGCTGGACCGTTTCTGCCAGGCCCTGATATCGATTCGCGCCGAGATTCAGCAGGTCGAACTGGGACTGCAGGATCGGCACGACAACGCACTGAAGAACGCGCCGCATACGGTCAGGACCGTCACTGCCGATGAATGGAACCACGCCTACACGCGCAACCAGGCTGCCTTTCCGGCTCCCTGGCTGCTGGAGCACAAGTTCTGGCCGCATGTGGGACGCGTGAACAATGCCTGGGGGGACCGCAATCTGGTCTGCTCGTGTCCCCCGGTGGAACAGTACGAAACGCAGGAGGCGTGAGCGGTGTGCACGCCGTGGGCTCCGGTGCCGTGCCGTTTCGCTTCAACCGCGCCTTACCCGAGAAGGAGATGACCCCGTGCCCAAGCTGACTTTTCACGGCCAGTCCACCTTCAGCATCGAGACCGACGACGGCACCCGCCTGGTGATCGATCCGTTTTTCGACGACAACCCTGTCTCGGACATCAAGTGCGCCGAGGTTGGAGCGGTGGACTTCATCCTCTGCACGCACGGCCACTTCGACCACTTTGCCGACGCCCTGCCGCTGGCGAAGGAAACCGGGGCCACGCTGGTGTCGACCTTCGAGATCGTCTCGTTCGCCGAGACCCAGGGAGTCGCGAACGGCCATCCGTTGCACATCGGGGGCGGTTATGACTTCCCCTTCGGCCGCGTCAAGATGACCGCCGCCCTGCACGGGGGTCAGGTGCATGGCGACACGACCGGACAGTTCACCACCGTGCCCGGCGGGTTCCTGATGCACCTCGACGGGACCCGGATCTACCATGCGGGCGATACCGCGCTGCTCATGGACATGCAGCTGCTGCGCGGCAAGGTGGACGTGGCCATCCTGCCCATCGGCGACAACTTCACCATGGGCCCGGAGGACGCCGCCGAGGCGGTCGGGTTCATCGAGCCCGATGTCGTGATTCCGGTCCACTACAACACCTGGCCTCTCATCGCCCAGGACCCCGAGCGCTTCCGCGCACTCGTCGGGGACCGGGCAACCGTACAGGTCATGCAGCCGGGAGATGTCTACGTTCCCTGACGCATCCCGCCGCGGCGGGGCCTCCGCGACGAGCAACGGACCCGGCTGCCTGAACTGGCGCGTCCTCCTGGACGGAGGGCTCCCGGGAACGGCCAACATGGCGCGCGACCACGCGCTCGCGCTTCACGTACGTCCGGGCGAGGGCACCGTGCGCTTCTACCGCTGGGCGGCCGCAACACTCTCGTTCGGACGCAACGAACCCGTCACCGTCGGATACCGGGACCTGCTCCGCCGTCATCCCGAAATGGAAGCGGTGCGCCGTCCCACCGGTGGCCGCGCGGTGATCCACGACCGCGAATTCACGTACTGCGTCGTCCTTCCGGCGCGCGCATTCGGAGGACTCCGGCTTGCCTACCGCAAGATCAACCTGGGGCTGCTGCGGGGGTTGCGGCGTCTGGGCGTCGATGCCGGGGGCGCCGTCGGCCAGCCCGCCGCGCCCGATGCGGGCCCGTGCTTTCTCGAGCCCGCCGAGGGAGAGGTGGTGGTTCGGGGGCGAAAGCTCGTGGGGAGCGCACAGGCGCGGATTGGAGGAGCGATTCTCCAGCACGGGTCTCTGCTCCTGGTGGCCGACCAGAGCGCGCTGTTCACGGAGACCGCGGCTAAGGGTCCCGTCGCGAACGGGGCGGGTCGTCGGCGCGGTGCGGGCGCGACGGTTGCGGCGGTCGGGACGGGTCCTCCGATCACGTTGGCCGAGATCCTTGGCGAGGTTCCCCGCTGGGAGGACATGGTGGACGCATTTCGTTGGGGATTCGCCGAGGAATTTGGTGGACTCTGGGCTCCGGGCGAGATGACGCGAGAGGAAACGGCCATGGCAACGCGGCTGGAAAAGAAGTACGGTTCCGGCGAGTGGACATGGCGTCGATGAACGGGTCGATGAACAGGTCCGGGATCGCATTGCCCCGGTTCCGCGCCGGGACGTGGCCGGCCTGCGCTCTTGCATCCTTGACAGTCCCCCGAGCGATACTCATTATGGCAAGCCGTTGCGAAAAGGGTCCGGAAGTCCGAGACTCCAAGGGTCGCGCGCTGGGCGCGGCCAACTTCAACCATCAGCACAGGACCGAAAGCAGGAGGTTCCCTTGGCCAGCTTGATGACCGTGTTCGACGTACTGCTTCAGCTTCCCGGGATGGAAGCTCCAGATCTCACCTTCACCGAGCAGATGGTGCAGTCCTGGGAGGACGCCGGCGACATGCGCTGGCCGCTCGGGGCCTGCGTGGTGGTGGGTATCATCGTGATCATCTGGAAGTTGATCGACATCTTCCGCAAGAGCAGTGCCACCAGGAAGGTTCTCCGGGCGGTCGACGGACTCCTTGCGCAGCACCAGATCAAGGAGGCCCTGGAGCTTACGCGAGAATCCGATTCCCCGGCCGCGAACATCCTTTACGCGGGGCTCGAGCGTCAGGACGAGGGAACGGATCGCGTGATGAAGGCCATCGAGAACCAGGGTCTCATTGAGCTGTCCAAGCTGGAGAGCGGCCTTGTCATTCTCGCGACGCTTACCAACGTCGCGCCCCTGCTGGGCTTCCTCGGGACGGTGATGGGGATGATCGCCGCCTTCCAGGCGATCGAGCTGGCGGGCGAGGTGGACGCCACCACGGTTGCGTCCGGGATCAAGATCGCCCTTACGACCACCGCGGCCGGGCTCGCGATCGCGATCCCGGTGAGCATCGCCCACAACTACTTCGTGTCACGGATCGACCACCTCGTGATCGACATGGAGGAGTCGGCGCAGAAGATGATCGACGCCCTCTTCGCGATGCAGACGGGCCGGTCGGCCGGCGACTAAGCAGAGATTCCCCCCCGGGCAGTCCGCGTGCGACATTCCCGCCCTGTTGAAGCGGGAATCGCGCCGCGGGCTGCCCGGCGTCTTTTTCTGGCGGCGGCCATCTCCGCCGCCTGTGCCGCCAACCCCCTTTCGGGCCAGGAGCGACCCCGGGTCGCCCTAGGCGCGTCCATTCCCGATTCGATCCGTCGGGACCTGGCGGACAGTCGCCACTGGAAGGCCAGCCGCGCGCTGCGGTCTCATCTCGGGCCGGTCGAATCGGCGTCCTGGGCCGACCGTCTCGTGCTGGCGGAAGCCGAAGCCGGGTGGAAGAACTGGGACGGAGCTATCGCGGCGCTCACACCCGGAGTGGAAGATGCGGAAGCCGTGCCGCCGCGCGTCTGGTTCGTGCTCGGCACCGCGCGGCAGGCTGCGGGCGACGCCGAGGGAGCCGTGTCGGCACTCACCCGCTTCCTGCAGACCGCCGCTGCGGACGCGCGCGAGACACTGGTCGTCCATTCCCGCCTGGCCCGTTCCGCGGCGGCAGGGGGCGCGCCGGACCTCGCGGTCGAGCATGTGGGCGCGATTGGCGACCGGGCGCCGCCACTGGCCGATTGGACGGCGCTGGCGGCGGCGCGCGTCCTCTCCGATGCGGGTGAGGCCGGCGCGGTGCGCAACCTGCTTGGGCTGTTGGGCGATCCGGCTGTCCGAGGGCTGGGTGGGGCGTTGGAGATGGATGCATGGGCTGCAGCGGGCGACACCGCACGTGCGCTCGAATCCCTCGTGGCCTTTGCGTCGGGGGGCGGGGAGGCTGCGGCCGCAGCGCGGACCGGGCTTCTTGACCGCGAATGGCGCTTCCGGCTCGCGCTGGGCGACTCGGACGGGTCGGTCGCCGCAATGGAAAACCTGTTGCGGCACACGACCCGCGGGTCGGCCGCGACGGAAGCCGCGATGGCGCACTGGCGCGTGGCCGTCGGCTCCGGTCCGGAGATTCTGCGGCTCGTCGCGAACGCCATGGGAAGCGGCGGCGAGTTCGGTTTCGCGGTGCGCGCCTGGAGGCTGGTGGCCACTCGGGGCGGAACCCTGACCGACCGGGATCGCCTTGCCCTGGCGAGAGCCTACAACGGGAGCGGCGACCGCACCCGGGCGGTGGAAGTATACCGGGAGCTTTCGAGCGCCGAAGATCCGGGGATCGCGGCCGCAGCCCTGCAGGCGTGGGCGGCCATCCGGTCCCGGCAGGGACGGTACGGAGACGCGCGCACGCTGCAGGACCGCCTCGTGGAGCGGTTTCCGGGCAGTCAGGCGGCGCTGGACGTCGTGTTCTTCCGGGGCGATGATCACCAGGACGCGGGGCGGCTGGACCAGGCTGTCGACCACTATCAGCAGGTCGTCTCGATGTCTCCCTCGGCGGACCGTGCCGGACTCGCGCGGATGCGGTGGGGACAGATCCACCTGGCCCGGGACGAGACCGAGGCGGCGCGGCGGGTCTTCCTTGGTTACCTGGAGGACTTCCCGGCCGGGCGTCGCTGGGAGGAGGCGAGCTACTGGGGGGCGCACCTCGCCGAGATGGCCGGCGATTTCGCGGCCGCCGAGGCACTGCGGGCCCGGATCCGGGAAGAGAGTCCGACGTCCTACTATGCGTTCCTCGCCGATCCGTCCGCTGACTCGGTGTTCCGCCCGGCCCTGGCCGACACGGGCGCTCCTGCCGAAGAGGCAACCGTTCCTGCCGGCGAGGCGGCCGTTCCCACCGACCCCGAATGGCTTGCGCCCGAACTGGAGATGCTGGCGCTCCTGGACGAGGCCGGGCTGGAGGGTGCGGTGGCTTCGCGAATCGCTGCGATGAGGGCCATGGCCGGCGACTCGTCCGCATCCCTGCTCAGCCTCGCGGTGGCTTTCCACGCCGCCGGACACGTGCTCGAGGGGATTCGCGTGGGACTGCAGCTTCGCGGTGAGGGCCGGCCGTGGGACCGGACGCTGCTTCAGGTCGTGTACCCGTTTCCCCACCGTGAGCTGGTGGAGTCGCGTGCGCGCGACCTCGGGCTGGACCCGTATCTGCTCGCGGGGATCATCCGTCAGGAGAGTGCGTTCGTGCCCGATATCGTGTCGCCGGCGGGGGCGATCGGTCTGATGCAGGTGATGCCGGCGACCGGGCGGCAGCTGGCGGGGCGGATCGGACCCCGCGGCTTTCGCACCGAAACGCTCGAGACCCCGGAACTGAACGTGCACCTGGGCGCCCGATTCCTGGCGGACATGATGCGCCGCTACGAAGGCGACATCCCGCTGGTACTGTCGGCGTACAACGCGGGACCGAGCCGCGCCAACCGCTGGCGGCGTTTTCCGGAGGTGGAGGACCCCCAACGCTTCACCGAGCGCATCCCCTTCGCCGAAACACGCGGTTACGTGAAGAACGTGGTGCGGAATCGGGCGCTCTACCGGTGGCTGTACGGAGAGGCCGGGGCTCCGAGGCCGGCCTCATGATCGAGACGCTGCAGCTCACTCGCTACTTCGACCGCAAGGCAGCCGTCCAGGAACTCGACATGCGGGTCGAGCCGGGCGAGATCCTCGGCTTTCTGGGGCCGAACGGGGCGGGCAAGACCACCACCGTGAAGATCCTCACCTGCATGATCAGGCCATCGCAGGGTTCGGCCCGGGTGGCGGGGTTCGATGTGGTGCAGAACCCCATGGAGGTCAAGAGGCGTCTGGGGTACGTGCCTGAGGCGGGGGCGATGTACGAGGCCCTTACCGCGCGCGAATACCTCATGATGGTCGCGAACCTGCGGGGGATCGAGGCCGGGTCCGCCGGCAGGAGGATCGACGAGTTGCTGGATCTCTTCGGAATGCTCGACGCGCTGGATCAACCTCTTTCGGAACACTCCAAGGGGATGAGACAGAAGGTGCTGATTACCTCGGCGCTGATCGGCAACCCGGACGTCCTCTTTCTGGACGAACCCCTGAACGGCCTGGACGCCAATGCCGCCCTGGTGGTGAAGGAACTGCTGCGTGAATTGGCCTCGCAGGGGCGAACCATTCTCTTCTGCTCGCACATCCTCGAAGTGGTGGAACGGATCTGCACCCGGATCGTGATCATCGACGAGGGTCGCAAGGTCACGGAAGGCACCGCAGCGACGATCGCGGCCGGGGCGGGTGCCACCAACCTCGAGCAGGCGTTCGCCCGACTCACAGGGGTGCGTGACGCGGCAGAGGTCACCCGCGGGCTCCTTACCGCGCTGGATTCGGACACGACCTGATGATCGCACGGCGGGTGGTCGAAGCCACGGGAGCAGACTACTCCCAATGGCGCGTGCTCACCAGGACGATGCTGAAGAACCAGCTGCGCACGGCCAAGGCCCTCCAAACCACGACCGCGAAGGAAAAGCACGGCCGCAAGATTCCCTGGGGCACGCTCGTGATGTATGGTCTGTTCGGGCTCTACAACAGCTTCTTCGCCGCGCAAGTGCCGGGTGCTTTCATATCGGGCACGCTGGTGCTCCTCATGATCTGCATCATGATTGCGACATCGATCCTGGTCGATTTCCAGTCGGTGGTCGTTTCGGCGAACGACTACGAGATCCTGGGCTATCAGCCCATCTCCTCGCGAACCTATTTCGTCGTGAAGGTGACCAGTGTCCTGCTCTACACCGGCATCATCGGCGGCCTGATGGGCGGATTCGCGACGATTTCGTTTCTGGTGGTCTACGGTCCGCTGGTTGCCGCGGCGTGGATTGCGGCGGTGGCCGGGGTCATCGTCTGGACCACGCTGGCAATGGTGTACATGTATGCCGCGATGATTCACCTGATCCCGCCGCGCCGCCTGCGGCGCGTGCTGTCCTACCTGCAGCTCGTAGCGGGATTCGCGGTATTCGCTCCGTTGGCCCTGGTCACGCTGACGGACTGGCTCCCGACCCACGCGGTCAATCCGCCGATACAGCTCCTGGTGCTGCCTTCGACCTGGTTCGCGAGCGTTCTTCCCATTGCCGAGGGAAACTGGAGCGCGTCGATCCTCCTGTCCGCGACCGTCGCGTTCGGGAGCATCTTCGTCCTTGTTCGGTACGTTGGAGGCAGACTGTCGTTGTCCTACGCCGAGCGACTGGGCGCGATCGTGTCCAGAAGCACCGTTGTGCGGCGGCCGCGGGTGGCTGGACGACCCGCACGATTCCGGATGTCTCCCGAGTTGCGTGCCGTCGCGACGCTGGTGCGCGGGCAGTTCCGGGACGACATGAACTTCAGGCTCGGTGTTCTGGCCATACTGCCCGTCACGGTGCTTTACGTCTTCATGGGGCTCAGGGACGGACCGCTTCCCGATCCCTTCGTGGAGCTGGGCTTCGGGGCAAGCAACCTGTTTCTCATTCACCTCGCCGTGCTGGGCATGCCGCTGATGCTGATGGAGCACCTCTTCCGGAGCGAGTCCTACAAGGCCGCATGGGTGTTTTTCGCGGCCCCCGTCGACCGGGCAAGGCTGGTCAGCAACTCCGGCAATTGCGTGACGGTCTTCTTCCTGGTCCCGTATCTTGTCATGCTCGCCGGGGTCCTCGCCTGGGCGTTTGGCAATTTTTGGCATGCCGTGGCACACGTGCTGCTGCTCGGGCTCATGGCCCACCTGTTGGTCCATACGGTGCTGATCGCCGCGCCGCGTCTTCCGTTCGCGGCGCCGCCCCGCACCGGGGGGAGAATCGGTGCGTTAATGGGGGTCATGCTCCTCGGAATGATCGGCGTGGGACTGTTGCCGCTGTTGCTCTGGGTGGCCTACGTGCGCCCGGTGAATACCGTGGTGGTGATCGCCGTGCTCATGGTGGCGGCCTTGCTGATGCCCCGGTACGTGACGCGCAGGGTGCGTGACCGGGTCGGGGAGTTGGAGTTCACCGGATAGCGTGAAGCCTGACGTAACGTCAGGGTGGCCATCGCTCCCGGCGCCCCTTGCTTGACGCCCGCGGCTGCGGATCCCCATCATGCAGCCGGTACCACGGTCACGGTCGTGTTCCTCGCCGGAAGCGGCCGACAGTACAACACTTCTTCGGAGGATGGCAGGGATGGCAAGAGGGACGGTCAAATGGTTCAATGATGCAAAGGGCTACGGGTTCATCTCCCGGTCCTCCGGCGACGACGTCTTCGTTCACTTCACCTCGATCCAGGGCGAGGGCTTTCGAACCCTCGCCGAGGGAGAAGAGGTGGAGTTCGAACTCCGGGAAACGGAACGCGGCCTGCAGGCGGCCAACGTGATTCGAGCCTGACCGTCCAACCACTTGCCACGGGGACGCACCGGACGCCGCGTGGCTCACGGTGCCCGCCCCCGGTGGCCGCCCCGGTGCTTCCGCCGCCGCCGGCGGCTAGTGCAGGATATTGCGGGATCGCAGGTGGGCGATCACCGCTCCGATCATGAATGGCCTCACGCGATAGCGATCCGCCCGCGTGGGAGTCCGGTCATCCGATCCGCCGTCCGCGGCAGGGATTTCGATCACTTGTTGGTCCACGAGGGACCGGAACGTGTGCGGAGCCCGGGCCTCGGGAGCGCGCACGACGTCGCGGTATTCCTCGACGGTGAGTGTGCCGTGGTCGAGGATCGCCTTCAGGGCAAAGCTCTGAGTCAGGTCGAGCATCTCCAATTGCGGGCTGAGCGGCTCGAGGGGCTGGACGAGCAGGCTGCCCTCGAGGGACTGGAAATCGGCGGAACGCAGCCAATGGAAGAGCGCAAGTCGGATGGAGCCGTGGGAGGCCCTGTGCAGCCGCTCGAAGTAGTTCCGCTCGATCAGTTGCTGTTGCTTGTCGCTTCGACCTATCTGCTGCGCATGGGTGCGGATCGCGTCACGTCGCCGCGTGGGCTCGGCGTACTGAAGGGGGAGGCCGCTGCGCAGGTGGCGGGCGAGTATCGCCTCACGCAGCTGATCGGCCGTGAGGGGTGCGAGTGAGAGGCGCTTGACGTCGGCCAGGTATCCGGGTGCACGCTTGCGGACCAGTTGCCAGGCCGGTGAAGACAGCGAGACGACCCAGAAGATCCGGGCCTCGGTTCTGGTCATGACGCCGAGCAGGCGCTCGAACAGACGACTTCCGCCGCGAACGCGGAGGTGCAGGTGTTCGGCGCTCTCGAGGATGACGACGCTGGGGGTTGCACCGGGCGGTGCTTCAAGAATGCGTTCGGCGAGGAGGTCGAGGTCATCGGTTCCATCGACGCCCAGCCAATCGCCCAGGACGGCTGCGAGTTCGGATTCGGTGCGAATGCGCGTCTGCAGGATCTTCCTGACGACACGCGGCTCGTCGTCGGCAAGGCGCGCTGCGGCGACGTTCAGCAAGCTCGTGATGCCGGCGCCTGGGGGGGACACCACGACCTGGCATCCGGGTCCGCCGTTCCGCCAGCGTTCCCATGCGGCCGCGACCTCGGCAAGGGCGTCCTCCCTTCCGGCGAGCAGTCGCGCGTCCGTCAGGGGCTCGAAGGCGAAAAGGCGTCGGTAGACGACCGGCAGTGTGCGTGCAAACTCTGCCGCCGAGGCCAGCGTGTGTTCGCGGAGATCGGTGGCGCCCGGAGGCGGTGGACGGATGCCCAGCGTGCTGGCCAGGGGACGCAGCAGCCTGCCCAGACTCCGGAGCCCCATCGCAACCCCGCGGCCCCCCTGGGCGAGACGTTCCCGCCAACGCCGCCAATCCTGTGCCACCTCGGTCGCGACGTAGGAACGCGCGTCCAGGTAGCCGGCTGTGAGGCGGTCGGCGGTGACCCTCCGCCTGAGGCGTTCGGTGCCCTCGTCGACCTCGGCAATGGCATCCTGCGTCGCCGCCTCCAACCCGCTTTGCAACGCTCTCCTCGCCCGCGCAGCCTTGTGGAGCGCCCTCTCGAGTCCGTTGGAGACAAGCGCAATCGCCTGTTCCGATTCGGCGGCGCCTGCGTCCGAAGTCTCCGCAATCGCTGCCTCATACCCGTAGGAGGATACTTCAAGGAGTTCGGCGACCTGCGCGTGTGCTTCCTCCAGTGCACGGACCATCGCCCGCGGCGCCGTGCGAATGCGTTCCATTCTGAGCGTATCGAATGCCTGAACGGCCGCGTCCCGCAATTCGACCTCTCGTACGTCCCGTCCCGGTCCGCGCATGTGCTCCCCGGGATCGGGGATGTCGTGAACGGTCACGGATTCCGGCAGTTGGAGGCACAGCGCCTCGATGTCCGCAACGGCCTCCTCGGCCCCGGCGGTCAGGTCGCGGGCAACACTGGACGGTGCATTCAGGGCTTCGGCCGCTCTCCTCAGACGCTCGTTCGTTCCTGTCTGCTCCTCTTGCAGAGCGGCCGGCACTCCCGCTCTGACGGACGCTGACCCGGCGACCCGGGCGAGCCCGGCGCGCAGTTCGGCTTCCACCGCCTGCAACACGCCGTCCGCCTCCGACGTCGAAGCTGCCCAGCCCCCAACCATGCGCCGGCTGATCGCGCGGGTGCCGCTTGTCGCCCCGAGAAGGCGCTGATACAGCTCCAGCCGGTTGGCCGTCTGCTCGGCCCATTCGTCCCATCGACGTGCGACCCCCGAATGTTCCCAGGCCCCCGGCGAGCCGGCGTCCCCCGCACCCGCAAACGTCCCGGCCACGGCCACGGTCGCCTTCAGTCGGTGTGCGAGCGGGCCGAAGTCCTGGCCCTTCTCACGCCCCGATGCCCTTGTGACTCCGTCGAGCAGCGCCTCCAGCTCGCCATGGAGCGTTCTGGCGGCCTCCAGCGCCCGATCGGGCTCATCCGGAACCGCCGAGCCGTCCTCGTCGGCGCTAATCCACGCGGACCACGCGCGTTCCATTTGCCCCAGCCATTCGGCCCGGTGGCGCTGGCTGGAGCGGAAGGCACGGATCTGCGCCGGAAGCACGTGCGACGCGAGATGGGCACGCGCCAGGCGGGCCACGGCGACATCGTGGTCGGTACGCCGCCACACGATGGGGCGTAACGCCCGTGCGGCGAACCGCCTGAGTCGCTCTGCCGCTCGCAGGGCGGGACGGCGGTGGAGGGCACCAGACGCCACCGGAGCTCGTACGAGGGCAGGCAGGTCGCCCAGGGCTGCGCGCACGTCCTCGGTGGTCGCGGCCAGGCGGTCGTGGAGCTGCCTGGCGAGGTCGCCGCGACGGAGAACGAGGCGGATGGGCTTGAGCACGTCCCGCGCGGTCCGGCGGCGGTACTGCTCCTCGGCGTGGTCGGCGGCGATGAGCTGTTCGAGGCCTTCCGCGTGCGCGGCCACCGCGTGAGCGAGGACCTGGCGAACGGGTTGCCAGGCTCGGTCTTCCTGGTCCTTCCACAGGGCGCGGTAGGGATCGTGAACGGCGGCGGCGATCGCGGCGACGATCTCGTCGTCGGTCATGCCGGGCGGGGCGCGATCGACCTCACGCGGGGAGCCGGACTGGTTCACGTTGCCGTCGGACCACCGGAAACGGGCACGTCGACCGGGTCGACGGGCGGATACCATTCGTGCTCCGCGGCGAGGCCCTCGGCCCTGAAGCCTTCCCGGGCGCGCTCGGTGATGTCGCTTTGCAGAAGGAACTCGAAACGCGGATCGAGCACGTAGGCACGCACCCTGACGCGGGTCACGAAGGTGGTGCGGAACTGATCGGAGACGAAGACCTGTATGGGCTTTTCGAGGAAGACGTATTGCGACGTCACGGCCGCGTCGAAAGCGATCTCCCTGGCTATTTTCTCGTCGACCCGGCCGGGAAGGTACAGGTCCGTGACCACCTGGCAGTTCAGCTGGCCGGCGTTGGCGTTGGCCACCTGCTCCTGCACGACCTGGGAGTTCGGGACCGTCACGAGGTTGTCGTCGGCGGTCACGATGCGTGTCGAACGCAGGCCGATCGAGACCACTTCCCCGTATGTCCCGCCAACCGAGATCTTGTCACCGACCTGGAAGGGCTGGTCGAACACGACGATCAGGCCGCCGAAGACGTTCTTTAGCAGGTCCTGCGCCGCGAAGCCGAGTGCGACCCCGAGTGCCGCGCTCGCGGCGAGCAGTCCCTGGGCATCGACCCGGAAGATCGTGCGCACGATCAGGTAGCCCGCGAGCCCCCATAGCAACATGCGTGTGATGGGGATCAACCACTTGAATGTGAGCCTGCGCCGGACGCTGCGTTCGGCGAGGGTCTCCAGGATCCAGATGAGGGCGCGAATAAGGAAATGGAAGACCACGAGCACGACGAGCGACCAGAAAATGCTGACCCCGAGACTCTGGACTTCATCCCGCGCTTCTTCGAGATCGAGCCCCTGGCCCTCGTCCACGGCCGTGTCGGCGGCCGACACCGTCCCCTGCGCCCCCGCGGCCTCCATCAGTTCCAGCCGGTCGAGGATACGTTCCTGGGCGGCCATGATCTCGGCGAGCCTGACCGACAGGGAGTCGATGGCCGGCGAGCCGGACGCGACTGCGGTATCGGCGGCCGCCTCGATCACCAGCGCCACCGAGTCGGGCGCCGTCACGGAGTCCGCCGGAGGCGTCTGCGCGGTGTCGGGGACCGCGGGTTGCTCGATCGCGGGCGTCCCTGCCGTGTCGGCTACAGCGGGTTGCTCTGCAGCGGGCGTCCGTGCCGCGTCGGCCCCGTCGCCTGGCGAATCCTCCTCGCCGCACCCCGCCAGAACCAGGAGCACCAGCAGGCCCATCCCGAACACCCGGCGTCGGGGACGGTGGCGTGGCCGGGACGAAATCCTCATCAACTTGCCGCCGAATGTCGCATCTTTGCCGCCGTTGTTCAGTTCCGAACTCGTTATATTGCCATGCCGGTCCGCTTGCAAGTTACTCCGGGGCCCCGTGCCAGCCCAACCGCAGCGCACCTCCGTCCTGGCGCCGGGGACCGGGTCGAATTCGACCGACCTATGGAAATCCCGCCCAAAACCGCGCCGCGCATCTTTCTGATCGACGCATACGCGCTGATCTATCGTTCCTTCTTCGCGTTCCTGAACCGGCCGCTCACGAACGCCCGGGGCGAGAACACGTCGGCGCCCTTCGGCTTTGCCAACTTCCTCTACGGCATCCGGGACGACTACGAGCCCGACTACATCGCGGTCGTGTTCGACGCGGGGCGCAGTCACCGCGAGAAGCTGTACCCGGACTACAAGGCCACGCGCGAGAAGATGCCCGAGGAACTGCGGGACAGTCTGCCCCGCATCCGGGAGATGGTCGAGGCTTTCCGGGACCGGGTGATCGCGGTTGAGGGGTGGGAGGCGGATGACGTGATCGGAACCCTGGCGGCGCGCGCGGCGGCGGCAGGGCTGGAGGTCGTGATCGTCTCGGGCGACAAGGACTTCTTTCAGCTGGTGGGTCCCGGTGTGCAGCTGCTGAATCCCGGAAGGGGCGGGCCGCACGGGGTGGCGGCGAACTGGGTGGACGAAGAGGCGGCGACCAGGAAGCTGGGGGTTGCACCCGGCCAGGTGGTGGACTACCTGGCGCTTGTCGGCGACAGTTCGGACAATGTGCCCGGGGCTCCGGGGATCGGCCCCAAGACGGCGGTGAAGCTCCTGGACCAGTACGGGACCCTCGACAAGGTGCTTTCCCGGGCCAGGGAAGTGAAGGCCAAGCGCCCGCGCGAGTCGCTGCTGGAGCACCGGGAACAGATCCTCCTGTCCAGGGAACTGGTCACGATTCGCACCGACCTCGCACTCGACACGGATCTGGAGGACCTGCGGACTTCGGACCCCGACAACGAGCGCCTCCGGACCCTGTTCGTCGATCTGGAGTTCCGGACCCTGCTGGACCGGCTGGACGCCGAGGCCGGCGGCGGCGCTGCCGAGAGCGGTCCTCCGGTGGCGCAGTCCAGGCGAGTGCTCGTCACGGATCCGGACCAGTTGCGGGGGGTCGCGCAGGCGTGCCAGGAGCAGGGACGGATGGCCGTGGCGGTGTTGAACCGCACCCTGCAACCCACGCGCGGCGGTGTTGCCGGAGTGGCTGTTGCCGCCGAAGCGGACACCTCCTACTACCTGCCGGTCGGGCACGAGACCACTATGTCGCTGGCGCTCGGAGAGGGGGACGACGCGCAGCCATCCAATCTGCCACCGCTCGATCACGAGGCGTTCGCTCCGATACGGGCCGTTCTCGCCGATCCCGCAATCGTCAAGATCGGCCATGACATCAAGGGTTCACTGATCGCGTGCCGACGGGCCGGGCTGGAACTGGGCGGGCCCTTCCGCGACGTCATGGTGGCATCCTACGTGCTGGACCCCGGACGCCGTCGTCAGGATCTGGCCGCCCTCGCCACGGACTTCCTCGGGTTGACGGCCACTCCGCTGGCCAGGGTGCTGGGAACGGGCAAGAAGCGGCGCACCCTGGGCGAGGTTTCCGCGGAGGACGCCCTCGATCTCGCGGCCGAGCAGGTAGAGCTGCCGATGCGGCTGTGGTCCCTGTTCCGCGAGCGACTCGCGGCGCCGCCATCGGGGCCTGACGACAACTCGCTGAAGTCGCTCTTCGAGGAACTGGAGACCCCGCTGATCCCGGTGCTGGCCGACATGGAGATGAATGGCGTGGGCATCGATTCGGCCTTCTTTGCCGAGATGAGCCGCAAGCTGGGCGATGAACTGCGTCTGATTCGCGATGACATTCACCGGGTAGCGGGCACGGAGTTCAACATCAACTCCACACCGCAACTGCGCGAGATTCTCTTCGAGCGTCTGGAACTGCCAGTCCTGAAGCGGACGAAGACGGGCCCTTCCACGGATTCCTCGGTGCTCGAGGAACTGGCGCTTCGCGGACACCAGCTGCCGCGGCTGCTCCTGGACTATCGGCAACTCGAGAAGCTCCGGAATACGTATGTGGACGCCCTTCCGGCGCTGGTCAACCCGGAGACGCGGCGCATTCATACGACCTTCAACCAGACGGTTGCCGCGACCGGTCGTCTTTCGTCCTCCGACCCCAATCTCCAGAACATCCCCATCCGGACAGCGGTCGGACGGGAGATACGCCGCGGATTCGTCGCCCCTCCCGGGTCTCAGCTGATGACCGCTGACTACTCGCAGATCGAACTGCGCATTCTGGCCCACTTTTCCGGGGACGAGGTCTTTGTCACGGCCTTTCGCGAAGGGAAGGACGTCCACCGCGAGACGGCTGCGGTGATCTTCGAGGTGCCCGTGGAGGAGGTGACGGGGCGGATGCGCGACCAGGCCAAGACCGTGAACTTCGCGACGCTCTACGGCCAGGGTCCGTTCTCGCTGGCCCGGCAGCTGGGGATTCCGATGGAGGAAGCGAAGCGTTTCATCGCACAGTACTTCGAACGCTTCGCTGGGGTGCGGCGCTTCCTGGATGAGCAGGTGGCGCAGGCGAAGGAGCTGGGGTACGTGGCCACCCTCATGGGACGGCGCCGATTCGTGCCGGAACTTCGCGCCCGCGCCTGGAACGTGCGTCAGTTCGGTGAGCGGGTGGCGCAGAACACGCCGATCCAGGGCACGGCGGCCGACCTGATCAAGGTGGCCATGATCCGGCTGCGCCACGTCGTGGGCGGGACGCCGGGTGTGCGCATGGTTCTCCAGGTCCACGACGAACTCGTGTTCGAGATTGCCGAAGAGCGGGTGGCCGAGGTAACGGGGACGGTCGTGGACGTGATGGAATCGGCCATGGATCTCAACGTGCCGCTGCGGGTGGATGTAGGCACGGGAAAGACCTGGTACGACTGCAAGGCGTAGCCGGCGCCGTTACCACCCTGCGCGAGAATCAGTCCCATCCCGCTATGTAGACGCCCACTGGCCGGGCTCATCTTCCGTGCGCAACGGTCACCGGCATGGGGGCGGACCGGGCCCGCCGAAAGGGCGTAGCCGTCGCTCTGGCCGACAACAACGGAGGAATGGACTGTGAGCCGATCCGTCAACAAGATCATCCTGGTGGGAAACGTCGGAAGCGATCCCGACGTGCGCGTCACGAGCGCCGGCGTGAAGATCGCTCGGGTCTCTCTGGCCACGAACTGGCGCACGGGGGGGAGCAGCCCGAGGAGCGAACCGATTGGCACCGGGTCAACCTGTGGGGCCGGCTCGCGCAAGTGGCGGAGGACTACGTCTCCAAGGGCGACAAGCTGTACGTGGAAGGGTACCTGCAGTACGACTCGTACGAGCGGGACGGGATCACGATTCCCACGGCCGAAATCCGGGCCCGGGAGATGATCATGCTGACCCCGAAAGCCGAAGACTAGCGGGGAGCCCGACTCCTCGTGCGGAATCCGGACTTCAGTTCGCTGTCCAGAACCCCTGAAGAGAGTCGCCGTGCGGGCTGTCGCGGAGTTTTTCGAAGGCACGGTTGCGGATCTGGCGGATGCGCTCCCGGGTCACGCCGAGAAGCGAGCCGATTTCTTCGAGGGTGCGCTCTTCGCCGTCGTCGAGACCGTAGTACAGATAGAGGATCTTCCGCTCCCTCTCCGTGAGGTAGCAGTCGAACATGCTCTCGAGGTAGTCGCGGCGGGCGACAGCCTCGACATCCTCCTCGATCTCGGCGGCATCGGCGCCGGCAAAGCGTTCGCCGAAGCTGGCGCTGTCGCGGTCGCCGCGGTCCAGGGGCGCATCCAGGCTGAGTTCGGCTGCAGCCACTCTGCGCAGTGCACGGACCGTGTCGACCGGCTCTCCCATCTCGCGGGCGAGTTCCTGGTCGGTTGGAGTGCGACCGAGTTGCTGCGTCAGGGTCGTGTTGGTGCGCGCCAGGCGGGCAAGGTTCGAATTCTGGTTCAGGGGGATGCGCACGGAGCGGGTCTGCTCGGCGAGCGCCTGGAGCACGGTCTGGCGGATCCACCAAACCGCATAGGAGATGAACTTCACGCCCTTCTCGGGATCGAACTTCTTCACGGCCTTCAACAGCCCCTCGTTCCCGATGCACACCAGCTCCGCGAGTCCCAGTCCCCGTCCCTGGTACTTCTTCACGTAGGAGATGACGAACCGAAGATTGGCGGTAACGAGGCGTTCCGCCGCCTCCTTGTCACCTGTTCGAGCTCTTCGCGCCAGCGCCCTCTCTTCTTCGGGGTCCGAGATTAGGGGATACCGTTCCACATCCTGGAGATACTGATCAAAGGAATCGAGACCGCGCGAGGCTGCGAACAATGCCGTCCTCCTGTGAAGGGTTATTGCATCCTGACCTTCTCTCAGACCCCAGGGCCGGGAGCATCGCGAAGCGCGGCGGGAACTCTTCGCGGTGACCCTCGGATTATGGAGAAAGTGCGATCATTTTATCGCCGAACGCGCTCGAAGTCAAATGTTTGTGACTCGCGCGACTGCCGCGGCTCGGGCCGAAGTCGCCTTCCGCTCAACCGTTGCGATCCCCAAGCCGGGGTCAGCGATTGAACTGTCCGCCGAACAGGCTGGCGGCCTGGCTTCCGCTGCGGCTCCGCCGGACCTGCTCGTCGCCGAACCCCGCCAGGAGGCTGACAGCGCTGAAGCCCACCCGGAACTGCATGGCGCGGAGTCCGCCCTGCTTCATTGGAACGGCCAGGTCGAGCCGCGTAACCTGGCGTGAGCCCGCCGGGAAGACGAAACGCAGGCCCACGCCCACAGCACCCTGGAGCTCCGAATCCGCAGCGAACGGTACCGTGCCCTGCCATCCGGCACCCGCGTCCGCGAACAGGGTGAGACCGAGATCGAAGATGTCGCTGAAGGGCCCGTCCAGCATGATGCGGTCTTCCAGGTGGGCCACGAGCTTTTGCGCGGCCGGGAATTCCGCGCGGTCGTATCCTCGTATCCCGAAGGGGCCTCCCAGGTTGAGCTGGAACGGGAGAAAGCTGTTCCAGCCACCTGCGCCCTTCACGCCCAGTACCAGCGTGTGCCGGGGAACCGTCGACACTGCATTGGGGACTTCATCCGGACCGGTCGGACGTCGGCCGGGTTGCCAGTAGACGTAGGCGCCGAATTCGGCTACGACGTCCCGGAATCCCCGGTAGGATCGGTTGCCCGAGACGAGCCGCGCGCCCTCGACATTGAGTTCGGTGTTGAACACCCAGCTGTCTCCTGCCGCCCCTCCGAAGAGCGATAGTCGGCCGCGCAGTTCGTGCGCCATGTTGCCGGGGGACGCTTCGAATGCCCCGAGACTGGAGCCGAGCGAGACCAGCGCCTGTGTGCCCAGCCTGATGTCCTGATCGCCTCGGACCGCGTCCAGTCCCCTGCGCCGGATGTACCGGATGTTCCGCTTCCCCGCCACGACGTTCACATGCGCAGCGCGGCGAGGATTGACCTGCGACCGGACCGTCTCAACCGTGGTGGAGTCCGCGGGGACGGGGTTTGAGAAGTCGAAGTCCTGCACGACCGTGATGTCTTGTGGAAAGCCCGAAAACGTGACGTCTTCCCATGACACGCCCGCGCTCAGCACCGTGAGATCACCAGGTGTCCCGAGGCGCAGGCCCAGTGTGGTTGCGGCGCGACGCGTCTGGATCGGCAGGCTGATGTTGGTGAACGGCGACCCGACGGGGGCCGCGTACCGGAAGAGGTCTTCGCGGTAGGAGTACGATTCGATGAAGGCCCAGCGCCCCACCTCGCCGACGAACGGATAGGTGAGCGACTCGTGAAAAAAGACCCCTGTGCGCGTGCGGCCCCCTCCAATACGGCCGTCAAGGCGCGTCCCGCCCAGCTGAAGCGTGCTCAGTTCCAGTCCGATGTCGCGCGTCTCGTCGCGCTCCCGCAGGTAGAAGCCGAGCAGCGTCCCCGTTCCGAACAGGTTCTCCTCGGTGAACCCGGCGTACGTGATTCGCAGGCCCTGGTCGAACTCGGGGCGCACGTCCAGCTTGAGCGTCCAGTCGTCCTCCGTGTCGACCACGACGTGAACTTCGTCCGCCGCGACGGGCACGGCGTAGACATCCGCGTCCGTGATGAAGGGCAGGGCGCGGAGAATGCGCCCTGATTCGTCCAGGAGCAGTGGGTCGAGACAGTCTCCGGCCGCGAACAGCAGTTCGTTTTCCAGGAAGCTCCGGCGTGTGCGCCAATGCAGGCGGCTGGCGATCGCACGCACCCTGTCGGCGAAGCCGGACCTGCCGTCGCCCTGGCCGGAAGATCCCCGGTCCAGTTCGAAGACCGTGTGGTTGTCGACGAAGACATTGCCGATCCGCGCGGAACCGCACGTGGATGGAGACGGTGCTGCCGCAACCTGCAGTGCCCTTGCCGCCTGTGGTTCGGCGAAGGCGGCGCAGAGGAGCACCGTGGGAATTGCCCACCGGGCGTTGCCGCGTGTCATCGTTTCATGGAAAAGCCGGGGGCCGCCCAGGAGGGCAGTAAGGGTCACAACCAGTCAAGATGTGTAGACCTCGGCGGTGGTCAAAAGGGTTGCCGGTCAGGGTGAGATTCACGGACGCTGCACGGGGATCGGGTGCGACACCGGTTCCACGGGGCCCAATTGACGGCACTCCGTGCTTCCCGGTAGGATCACAGCCGGCGGAGGGCTGGGCAATATCCCGCCAACAGCCACGGCAAGAGAGGGAGAGACCATTGTCGGCACGTGAAAGCGACGCGCTTGAGTATCACGCGGAGGGCCGCCCCGGAAAAATCGAGGTCGTCCCCACAAAGGCGGTCGCTACTCAGCGGGACCTCACGCTGGCATACAGCCCAGGGGTGGCGGAGCCGTGCATGGCCATCCATGGTGACCCGGAGGAGGCGTTCCGCTACACCGCGCGCGGCAACCTCGTCGCGGTGGTGTCGAACGGAACTGCGGTCCTGGGGCTCGGGAACATTGGAGCCCTGGCCGCGAAACCGGTCATGGAAGGGAAGGGCGTGCTCTTCAAGAAGTTTGCCGGGATCGACGTCTTCGACATCGAAGTCGGCACCGAGGACCCGCATGAGGTCATCCGCTTCTGCCAGATGCTGGAACCGACCGTCGGCGGCATCAACCTGGAGGACATTCGCGCGCCCGAGTGCTTCCTGATCGAGGAAACGCTCCGCGACACGCTGCGGATCCCCGTCTTCCACGACGACCAGCACGGGACCGCGATCATCGCGGGAGCCGCGCTCGTCAACGCCCTGGAGATCACTGGGCGCGCCATGGGAGATGCCAACATCGTGTTCGTGGGAGCGGGCGCGTCCGCAGTGGCTACCGCGCGCCACTGTCTCCGCCTGGGGGCCAGCACGGAAAACCTGGTCATGACGGATCGCGCCGGCGTGATCTACGAGGGACGCGAGGCCGGGATGAACGAGTACAAGGCCCCGTTTGCCACGCGTCGGCCGGTACGGACGCTGGCCGACGCCATGGAGGGGGCGGACGTGGTCATCGGACTCGCGGCGAAGGGCGTGATCACGCCGGAGATGGTGGCCTCGATGGCGCCGAATCCGATCATCTTCGCGCTCGCCAACCCGGACCCCGAGGTGACTCCCGAGGAGGTGGCCGAGATACGGGATGACGCGATCATGGCGACGGGTCGGTCCGACTACCCGAACCAGGTCAACAACGTCCTGGGCTTCCCCTTCCTGTTTCGTGGCGCCCTGGACGTGCGCGCGCGCCGGATCAACCAGGAAATGATGCTGGCTGCGACGCGGGCGCTGGCCGAACTCGCGCGCCACGAGGTGCCGGAATCGGTAGTCAAGGCCTACGGTGACGACGGATTCGAGTTCGGCCCGGAGTACCTGATCCCGAAGCCCTTCGACCCTCGGGTGCTGTTGCATGTGTCACCCGCGGTGGCCAGCGCGGCCATGGAGTCGGGTGTTGCGCGGATCGATCTCGACCTCGAGGAGTACCGAGGCCGCCTGGAAGCCAGTCTGGGTCCGGGACGCGAGGCGATGCAGCGCATCCTCGGGAGGGCGCGACTGGAGCCCGCCCGCGTCGTTCTTGCCGACGGGTACAACGAGCGCGTGTTGCGGGCCGCGGCGGAGGCGGTGGAAGAGGGAATGGCCCGCGTCGTGCTGATCGGAAAGGCCGACAAGATCAATCGGTTTGCGGCGGATCTGGGAATCGACCTGCAGGGCGTCGAGTGCATTCATCCTCCGGCAGTCGAGGAAACTCGCTACGCATACGCAGAGGCGTTCCATCGGCGGCGGGAGCGGAAGGGGCTCACGTTGGCCGAAGCGCGCGCCCGCGCCTACCAGCCGGTCTATTTCGCGGCAATGATGGTCGGTGCCGGTGACGCCGACGCGATGGTAGCGGGCATCGATTCCAATTATCCCCAGATCCTCCGACCCGCTCTGGAAGTGATCGGCACGGCCGATTCGGTGGGCCGGGTTTCGGGACTCCACATGGTCACCTTCCGTGACCGTGATCCGCTCTTCTTTGCGGATACGACCGTCAATATCGATCCCGACCCGGAGACGCTCGCGGAGATCGCAGTCTCCGCCGCGCGGTTTGTGACGGATCTGGGAATCGAGCCTCGTATCGGGATGCTGTCATTCTCCAACTTCGGGTCGGTGCGCCACCCCGAGGCGACCAAGGTCCGCCAGGCTGTTGCCTGGATCAAGCGGCTCGCACCCGACCTGCTGGTCGACGGCGAGATGCAGGCGGACGTTGCCGTCGACCCTCACATCATTCCCAGTAAGTACCCCTTCAGCGACCTCACGGGACCCGCCAATGTGCTCGTGTTCCCGACACTCAGCGCCTCGAACGCCTGCTACAAGCTCCTGGCCCAGCTGGGCAACGCGGAGGTGATCGGTCCGATTCTTCTGGGGATGAAGAAGCCGGTCCACATTCTCCAGCGGGGCTGCAGCGTTCTTGATGTCGTGCACCTGATCGGCATCGCATCGGTAGACGCCCGGACCCGAGGCCGTCACATTATCGCGTTGTCGCGCGACCCGGATTGACCGGCCGACGCTGACTCGGAACGCAACACTCACGCAGATCCTGGAGGCCTCACAGGTGGATCTCACAGCACAGGGACTTACCCCCGAGGGGTGCATTCGGCGCAACCTCTCGCCCGCCGAGCTCTACGAAGAGACGCTGCGGCTCGGCACGGGAAGAATCGCGCAGGGGGGCGGTCTCGTCACGTTGACTTCTCCCCACACCGGTCGCTCGCCCAATGACCGCTTCGTCGTACAGGAACCACAGAGCGCCGACATGATTGACTGGGGCCCGGTGAACATGCCGATATCGGAATGTCACTACAGGCGGCTCAGGGAGGACCTGATCGCGCACCTGAACACCGTCGATCTCTACGTACGGGACGCCAGGGCGGGTGCCGATCCCCGATACGGCATCGGCGTGCGCGTCATCTCGGAGAGCCCGTGGCACGACCTTTTCGCCTACAACATGTTCCTGCGGCTCGATGCCGCGGAGCGGGATGCCTTCGAACCGGATTTCGTCGTCTATCATGCCCCCTCGCTGCAGGCCGACCCTGAGCGCCACGGGACCAATTCGGGCGCGTTCATCGTCGTCAACTTCACGGATCGCGTCGTGCTGGTCGGTGGCACCGCCTACGCCGGCGAGATCAAGAAGTCCATCTTCGCTTCGCTCAACTTCCTTTTGCCGGCCCGCGGCGTGCTCCCCATGCATTGCTCGGCCAACATCGGCGATGCGGGCGACACCGCGCTCTTCTTCGGCCTTTCCGGCACCGGCAAGACGACCCTGTCGGCCAACCCCGAACGCCGGTTGATCGGCGACGACGAGCACGGCTGGAGCGACGACGGGATCTTCAATTTCGAGGGTGGCTGCTACGCAAAGACGATCCGGCTGTCGCTGGAGAGCGAGCCGGACATCTACCATGCAACACGGCGGTTCGGGACGATCCTCGAGAACGTGATCCTGGACGAGAGCACCCGCGAGATCGACTACGACTCGAGTGCGATCACCGAGAACACGCGTGCGTCGTATCCCATCCACTTCATCTCGAATGCGGTGCCGTCGGGCAAGGGAGGACACCCCGACAACCTGGTCTTTCTGACCGCGGACGCGTTCGGCGTACTGCCCCCGATCGCCCGGCTGAGTCCCGCGCAGGCCATGTACCATTTCCTATCCGGCTACACGGCGAAGGTCGCCGGAACCGAGCGCGGCGTAACCGAGCCCAAGGCCGCGTTCAGCGCCTGTTTCGGGGCGCCATTCCTTCCCCAGCACCCGGCGGTCTACGCCGATCTGCTCGGCGAGAAGCTGCGCTCCCATGGAGCCGGAGCCTGGCTCGTCAACACCGGCTGGACGGGCGGGCCCTACGGCGTGGGTTCCCGCATGGAACTGTCGTACACGCGTGCCATGGTCGCCGCGGCCGTGAACGGTGCGCTCGATGGCGTCCCGGAGAGAGTCGACGCGGCGTTCGGACTTCGTGTCCCCGTGTGCGTGCCCGATGTCCCGGCCGAGGTGCTGCAGCCCCGGGAAACCTGGGCCGACGGCAGGCAGTACGATGAGGCGGCGGCGCAGCTTGCCGCTATGTTTAGAGCGAATTTCGAGCAGTTTGCGGGCCAGGTGTCGCGTAGCGTGAGAGAAGCCGGGCCCGTGTAGCCCCCGGGACCGGGGCGCAAGAATGTCGGCCTGGGACATCGGGCCGATTCGAACTGCCTGGGAGGTGAATGGTGCAACGACGTTGGTGCCGGCTGGCGGCGCTCGCGGCCGTTGTCGTTGTCGCGGCTTGTGAGCAGGCGGAGCAGTTGCAGGACCGGTTCCGGGACATGACGCCCCACGAGGCGTATCAGGCTTCTCTCGGCGATGCCGGACTGGCGGGGACCGCGCTGGGACGCGACTGGACCGAGGCGGGGCGGGGCGCGCTGGACAGCCCGACGACCGTGACGCTGCCGTTCCAGGAAAGCGGCCACATCTCCCCGGAAATCCCCGCCGCGGTCGCCTACAGGCTGAGCATACCGAGAGGGCGCAGACTGACCTTTCATGTCTCGCTGGACTCGGAAGAGGGCACGCGCCTTTTCGTTGACCTGTTCCGGATGCCACAGGACGAGGGGGATCCACTCAGGCCCGTCATCTCGTCCGACTCGCTGTCCCACACCTTCGTGCACGAGCCGTGGAGGGGTGGCGAGTTCATCCTCCGCGTGCAGCCCGAACTCCTCCGTGGTGGCCGCTTTCAGATCAATGTGTCCGAGGAGGCGCAGCTGGGATTTCCGGTGGAGGGCTACGGCGTGCCATCCGTGCTGAGCTTCTTCGGCGATGCCCGCGACGGGGGACGGCGCCAGCATCACGGCGTGGACATCTTCGCGCCCCGCGGCACCCCGGTGCTGGCAGCCACGGCCGGCACGGTGCGTCGCGTGAGAGTCACCAACCGGGGCGGGAAGGTGGTCTGGGTGCGGGACCCGGTTCACGACGCGAGCATCTACTACGCCCATCTGGATAGCCAGTACGTGCGGGACGGCCAGTGGGTGGAGCGCGGAGACACCGTCGGATTCGTGGGGAACACTGGCAACGCGCGGACAACCCCGCCGCACCTCCATTTCGGCCTGTACCGGCGCGGTCCGATCGACCCGTTCCCGTTCATCACCCAGCCCGTCGGATCGCTGCCGGAGGTCACTGCCGACGTGACGCTGCTCGGCGAGCGGGTCGTGCCCGCCAACGACGGGATCCGGCTGCGTGCGGCTCCCGCGCGGCGTGGAAGCATCCTGCAGGAGTTGAACCGCACTACGGCGCTTCGGGTGACAGGTGCGGCCGGTGAGTGGTTCCGGGTTCGGCTGGCCGACGGTACGAACGGGTACGTGGCCGCGCGCCTCATGGAGGCCGCGGGCGACAACGCCGAGCTTGCCGCCGACGGCGGGGGACGTTAGCGGGACGCGCGCCCGGCAGCGTACTGCAGTGCGAGCCAGGCCACCGAGGCCAGGCCCAGGACGAAAAACCCGAAGATGGACGGACCGACGGCCAGGCCCACCCCGTCCCAGGCGATCGCTGCGCTGACCTGTCCGGCATCGACGATGGCGCCCGCCGTGACGCGCACACCCATCAGGCTCCCGAGGATCCCCAGACAGGCTCCCAGCGCTCCGAGCACGAGGACCGAGTGGCTATGCAACGGGCTTCCCGCATTTTCCCGGCGAACCAGCGCGGCGGTGCTCCGTACGGTCTGGACCAGCGTCAGGATCAGGATGGTTGCTGCGGTTTCCCACGCCAGCAGCACCGAGCTCCCCACATGCTCTGTGTCGGTCAACACCAGGTAGCCCTCCCACGCGGCGCCCAGGGCACCCAGAGCCACGGCCGTGACGATCAGGCCGGCGTGTCGTGCCCACAGCAGCCGCCGCCGCCGAGCTCTCAATACCCCGTGCAACCAGAGCTGCGCCGCCACTCGCGCCAGGTTGGCGACCAACAGCGCGAAGACAATCACAAGCGCCCAGGACAAAACCATGGCCGTGCCGGACAATCCGGGACGGACGGTTGCGACAATCCCCACCGCGCCCCCAAGCAGAGCCGCCGCGCCAATCCCGAGCCCGGTCACCCGATCTCCGCTGCCGTCCGCGTGCAGCCAGCGGCCCTCTGCGCGCAGCCAGCGCCCCAGCCCCGGCGCGTGCCGGTCTTCGAGTTGCTCCACAACTTCGCCAGCGGGCACGAGCCGCTTAATCGCCTCACGCTGGGCCTCGGCCGGACTGCAACCACGCCGCTCCATTTCCGCCTGCAGAGCCCGCACGTCGGCGCCCACCTCTTCGACCAGGTCGAGGCGATGCCGCGGCGCCAGCTTCACTTCGCGCTCGACACGAGCGAGCGGATGCTCACGCGGCATGTGTCCCCCTGAGCAGGCCCAGAAGGGCGCGGAACTGTCTCTCCAGCTCGGCGGCGCCGGCAGCCAGTTCGGCGCGCCCGGCGTCGGTGATCTCGTACGTCTTGCGACGCCGGCCCCGACCGTGCCATTCGCCGCGGACCCGGCCCTCCGCCTCGAGCCGATGCAGGATGGGATAGAGCGTGCCGTGCTGGAAGGAGAAGGCGCCGGCGGTCCGCTCCTCCACCGACAGCGCGATCTGGTAGCCGTGGGCGGGACCGGAATCCAGCACCGCCAGCACCAGCAGCTCGTTGATCCGTTTGGACAGTGTAATCTGCGTCATGACGATCATGATATATATAAACTCTTTATATTGCAAGTCTAGATATCGGCGAACCACCCGGCGCGCCGCTCCGCCCCGTTGTATCTTGGGGCGTCGAAAAACCCGCGAACCAGGCCCACGCCCACGCCTCAGAGGACTCCCATGGCCCGCCAGCACTGGCTCATGAAAAGCGAACCCTACGTCTACTCGATCGACGACCTCGAGCGCGACGGCACGACCTACTGGGACGGCGTCCGCAACTACGCGGCCCGCAACCTCATGCGCGACAGAATGCGGATCGGCGACCGCGTGCTCTACTACCACTCGAACGCCAAACCCCCCGGCGTCGCCGGAATCGCCGAGGTCTGCCGCGAGTCGTACCCCGACCACACCCAGTTCGACCCGTCCAGCAAGTACTTCGATCCCAAGGCGACCGACGAGAACCCCCGCTGGTTCATGGTCGACATCCGCTTCGTCGAGAAGTTCGCGCGCGAGGTGAGCCTGCCGCAGATCCGCGCCACGCCGGAGCTGGCCGACATGGTCCTGGTGAACCGCAGCCGCCTGTCCGTGCAGCCGGTGACCGAGGCGGAATTCGAGCACATCGTCGGCATGGCTGCCGCGTCCTCCGAGGAGGTGTAGGGAAATGCCGACCACCCAACCCGGCCTCGCGGCCAACTACGTGGCGGGCGAGTGGCAGTCCGGCGACGCCGGCGAGAAGCTCGCGGTCACGGACCCGGCAACCGGCGAGACGCTTGGCGCCGTTCCCGTCTCGGGGCTGGCCGACGTGGACCGCGCGGTCGCGGCGGCCGTCGCGGCCTTCCCGTCCTGGCGGCGCACCCCCGTCGCCGAGCGCGCGCGCGTGCTTTTCCGCCTCAAGGCGCTCCTGGACGAGCATCACGACGACCTGGCCGTGCGCCTCTCGCGCGAGCACGGCAAGAACGTGGCCGAGACGTGGGGCGAAGTGCAGCGCGGCATCGAGAACGTGGAGCACGCCGCCGGCATGCCCACCCTGATGATGGGCGATGCCCTTGAGGACGTGGCCCGGGACGTGGACTGCGCAACGTGGCGGCAACCGATCGGCGTGTTCGCGGTGATCACCCCGTACAACTTCCCCGTGATGATTCCGCTCTGGTTCTGGCCGTACGCGGTCGCCGCAGGGAACACGGTGGTGCTCAAGCCGAGCGAACAGGACCCGCTCACGCATCAGCGCGTGGTCGAACTCGCCGAACAGGCGGGGCTGCCGCCGGGCGTGCTGAACGTGGTGCACGGCCGCAAGGGGACGGTGGAGGCGCTGATCGACCACCCGCACGTGGCGGGCGTGTCGTTCGTGGGGTCGAGCCAGGTGGCGAAGATCATCTACGAGCGCGCCGCGCTCGCCGGGAAGCGGGTGCAGGCGCTGGGCGGCGCCAAGAATCACATGATCGTACTGCCCGACGCCGATCCGGAGATGGTGGCCGACGCGGTCGTGGGTTCGGTGTTCGGGTCCGCGGGCCAGCGCTGCCTGGCGGGGTCGGTCGTGGTCGGCGTCGGCGACGCCTACGGGCCGATGCGCGACGGCATCCTCGACGGGGCCGCGTCCCTCAGGGTCGGGCGGGGTCTCGACGACGGCGTGGACATGGGCCCCGTGATCTCGAGGGCTCACCGCGACCGGGTGAACGGGTTCATCGACGAGGGTGAGCGCGACGGCGCACGGCTGCTCATGGACGGTCGCCGGCTGCAGGTGCCGGGGTACCCGGAGGGCCATTGGGTCGGCCCCACCGTCTTCGAGGACGTCACGCCCGCGATGCCGATCGGCCGCGAAGAGGTGTTCGGTCCGGTGGCCGGGCTGGCACGGGCGCCGAGCCTGGAGGCCGCTCTGGCGATGCTGGCCGCCAGCCGCTACGGCAACGCCGCGTCGATCTTCACCAATTCGGGCCGTGCCGCGCGGGAGTTCCGCTACCGCGCGGGGATCTCGATGATCGGGATCAACATCGGGGTCGCCGCGCCGATGGCGTTCTTCCCCTTCGGCGGCACCCGCAACTCCTTCTACGGCGACCTCAAGGCGCAGGGCCGGGACGCGGTATCGTTCTTCACCGATCAGCGCGTGGTGATCTCACGCTGGTAGACCAACACGGGATGGAGCACATGGAAGCAGTAGCAGGCCGAGGAGCCGAAGTCCTCGCCGAGCAGCGCAAGTACATCTTCGACTGCGTGACGCCTCTGTACCAGGAGCCGGTGGCGATCGCCGAGGGCCAGGGCTGCTGGGTGAAGGACGCCGACGGGCGCGAATACCTGGATGCCTTCGCGGGGATCCTCACGACCTCGCTGGGCCACTGCCATCCCGCCGTGGTCAAGGCCGTGCAGGAGCAGGCGGCCCGCCTGGGGCACACCTCGACGCTGTACGTCAACGAACGTCAGGTCGAGGCGGCGCGGTCCCTGGCCGAAATCGCGCCGGGCGGCCTTACCCGCACCTTCTTTCTGAACAGCGGCGCCGAGGCGATCGAGACCGCGCTGCAGGCGGCGCGGCTGCACACGGGCCGCACCGAGATCATCGCGCTGCGCCAGGCCTACCACGGCCGCACCAGTTCGGCCATCTCGGTGACCGCGCACGCCCCCTGGCGCGTCCTTCCCAGCACGGTGACCGGGATCACGCACGCGCTCTCGCCGTACCCGTACCGCGCGCCTTTCGGCACGTCCAGCGACGAGGAGCTGGTCGAGATCTACGCGCGCGACCTGATCGAAGTGATCGAGACCACCACCAACGGGCGCCCCGCCGCCTTCATCGCCGAGACGATCCAGGGCGTCGGCGGCTACATCGTGCCGCCCCGGGGCTACTTCCAGCGGATGGCCGAGATCATCCGTTCGTACGGCGGCCTTTTCATCTCGGACGAGGTGCAGGCCGGGTTCGGACGCACGGGCGGCCGCTGGTTCGCGATCGAGCACTGGGACGTCGTGCCCGACATCATGGTCTTGGCGAAGGGGATCGCGGGGGGCATGCCCGTGGGCGCCACCATCACCACGGACGAGATCGCGGGCAACTGGAGCGGAAAGACGCTCTCCACCTTCGGGGGCAACCCGGTGTGCATGGCCGCCATGGTGGCCGCGCTGGACGTCATGCGAGCGGAAGACGTGAGGACCCGGGCCCGTGAACGCGGCCAGCAGCTCCGCCGGGCCCTCGACGGCCTCGCGGCCACGCACCACTGGATCGGCGAAGTGCGCGGGATGGGCCTCATGCAGGCGCTGGAGCTCGTCGAGGACCCGGTCACGAAGGAGCCCGCGCCGCGTCTGGCGGGCCTGCTGTTGAACGCCGCCAGGGATGAGGGCCTCCTGATCGGGATCGGGGGACTGCACGGCCACGTCATCCGGCTGGGGCCGTCGCTGCTGATCTCGGAGGCGGAGATCGATGAGGTAATCGCGCGCCTGGGCCGGGCCTGTGCCGCTGTGGAGGCGGCCCGGTGAGCGGCGGGCTCCCGCTCGGCACCTGGGTCCTGATGGTGCTGAGCACGCTGCCGGGCCTGGTGCTGGTCGTGGCGGCGTACAGGGTACACGGCGGCGCGCGGGTCCGGGGGGCCGGAAACCGCGGCGAACGTGGGCCGGAGGCCCCGCACGCGCGACCGGATCGGGGCCGCAGCCGTGGGTGAGACCGGCGCCAGCGGCGCGATCGTCGGCGTCCTCGTCTTCTACTTCCTGATCCTGATCGGCATCGGATGGTGGGCAAGTCGCGAGAGCCGCTCGGTGTCGGGGTTCTACCTGGCGGGGAAGAAGCTGCCGTCGTGGGTGATCGCGTTTTCGTCGAACACGACCGGCGAGAGCGGATGGCTGCTTCTCGGGCTGACGGGCATGGGGTACCTCGTTGGGTTCCACGCGCTGTGGGTCGTCCTCGGCGAGGTGATCGGGGTGGCGCTCGCGTGGACGCTGGTCGCGCGGCCGTTCAAGGAGTACACCGACCGCTACGACGCGATCACGGTGCCCGACTACCTTTCCGACCGCTTCCGAGACCCGGCCCACGCCATCCGGATCGTGAGCGCGGTGATCATCTTCAGCATGGTGTGGGCGTACACCGCCGCCCAGCTCACGGCCTCGGGCAAGGCGTTCTCGTCGTTCCTGGGTACGAGCTACGAGGGGGGCGTGCTGATCGGCGCTGCCGTGATCTTCCTCTACACCAGCATCGGCGGCTTCAAGGCGGTGGCGTACAGCGACGTCCTGCAGGGCGTGCTCATGTTCCTGTGCCTGCTGGTGCTGCCGATCGTGGGGATCTGGCAGGCGGGCGGATGGGGAGAGACGATGGCGGCGATCGCGGCGGCGGACCCGGCGCTGCTCAGGCCCCTGGGCGAGCACGGGATGTCGGTGATGGGCGTGATGAGCGCCGTCAGCTTTGTGGGGATCGGGCTCGCGTTCCTGGGCGCGCCCCAGTTGCTGACGCGGTTCATGTCGGCGCGGGACCGGGGGCAGATCCCGGAGGGCGGGGTGATCGCGGTGGCCTGCATCATCGTCTTCGACATCGGGGCGGTGCTGACCGGGGTCGCCGGGCGCGTCCTGTTCCCGGGCCTTGGCGACCCCGAGACCGTGCTGCCGGTGATGTCGACGGAGTTGTTCCCCGCGATCGTCGCGGGCGTGATCCTGGTGGTCGTGCTGGCAGCGATCATGTCGACGGTGGATTCGCTGCTCATCCTGGCCTCGTCGGCGGTCGTCCGGGACACCGTGCAGAAGGTCTTCCGGCCTGACTTTTCGGACCGGCGGCTGGCACTGATCGGCCGCGGGCTGACGGTGGTGATCGGGCTCGGCGGACTCGCGGTCGCGCTGCCCGAAAGCCGCATGATCTTCTGGTTCGTGCTGTTCGCGTGGTCGGGGCTGGCGTCGGCGTTCACCCCGGTCGTGCTGTGCTCGCTCTTCTGGCGCGGGACGACCCGCGCGGGGGCGCTCGCGGGGATGATCGCCGGGTTCGCGACGGCCGTGCTCTGGGTGCTCGTGGTGAAGGAGCACTTCTACGACCTCTACGAGATGATCCCGGGCTTCGCGGCCGGCTTCGTCGTGACGATTGTGGTGAGCCTGAAGACGAAGCCGCCGCCGGGCGCGGCCGAAGAGATGGACGATGTGAAGCGCGTCGTGGGCGGACCGTTCACGCGGGCACGCTCCGGAGGCTGACGCGCGCGGAATGGGACGCAGGGGACGCGAGGCGAAGCGGGGAAGCGCCAGGAAGGCCGCGCGCGCGAAGCGGGGAAGCGCGACGAGGGAACCTGCGACGGAGGGCACCGGCGCGAAGAACGGCGCGGGCGCGAACAAGGGCGCGGGCGCGCAACGCGGAACGGCACGACGCGGCGGACTGTTCGGATCGATCCGCTATTTGGCCACCCTGGCCGCCATCGTCCTCTTCATCCGGGTCTTCCTGATGGGGAACTACGTGATCGACTCGGGGTCCATGGAGAACACCCTGCTCGTGGGCGACTTTCTGGCCGTCAACAAGCTCGCGATCGGTTCCCGGATTCCCTTCACGGACATCCGCATCCCGGGCTACTCGGAGCCCGGTCGCGGCGAAGTCCTCGTCTTCGATCCGCATCACGAAGAGAACATGACGATCGTGAAACGCGTGGTCGGCATGCCCGGAGACACGCTGGAGATGCGCGACAAGGTGCTCTACCTGAACGGTGAAGTGCACGACGAGCCCTACGTGGAGACGGGTGGCCCGCGCGACTATCACGAGCCCGGGATGCGCTGGCAGAACGGGTTCCTGGTGGGCGGAGCCAGGGACGACTACCTGGGGACCTGGGACAACTGGGGGCCGCTGGTGGTTCCGGCGGACCACTACTTCATGCTCGGCGACAACCGCGACGACAGCCTGGACTCGCGGCTCTGGGGCTTTCTTGAACGCTGGCGGTTCAAGGGGCGGGTGGCGTTTATTTACTTCTCCTACGACCGGAATTCGTTTCGGCCCTTTCCGTGGATCACGGAGGTGCGCGGAAGCCGCATAGGGGATCGGGTGCGGTAGGCAGACCGAGCGCTGCGTCGAGCCGGACCGAAGAGCGCCCGTCCGCGGGCGGGCAGGGAGGCAGGAGGAACGCATGAAGTCAGTGACAAGAGGCCAGTTTCTGGGAGCGGCCGCGGGCACCGTCGGCGCCGGATTCCTCGCCGGTTGCGGGGATGGCCAGGGCGTTGTCCTGCGCACCGGGGCTTCCGAGTTGACCACGGCCGACCTGATCGCCCACGGCCGCGTCATCCACACCATGGACGGCGACAATCCCACCGCCGAGTCGCTGGCCGTGAAGGACGGCCGGTTCATGGCGGTCGGTTCCCGCGGCGAAATCGACGCGCTCCGCGGGGCAGGCACGCAGGTCTTCGACCACGGGGATGCGGTGATCGCGCCGGGCTTCATCGACGCGCACACGCACCCGGCGGGCGCGGGCGTGCGGGAGCTGAAGGACGTGAACGTCGATGTGCGCAGTATCGCCGAGATCAAGGACCGCATGGCTGCGCGCGCCCGGGAGACGCCGCCCGGCGAGTGGATCCAGGGCTTCAAGTACGACGACACCAAGCTGGCCGAGGGGCGGCCGCTCAACCGGCTGGACCTGGACGAGGCCGTGCCGGACCACCCGGCGGTGGTGGGGCACCGGGGCGGGCACACCAGTGTGTACAACTCGCGCGCCTTCGCGCTGGCGGGTGTGACGGCCGAGACGCCCGACCCGTTCGGCGGCAGGTTCGACCGCGAGGGCGGGGAATTGACCGGCCTGGTGGCGGAACGCGCCAACTACGTCTTCTCGTCCCTGATCCCCGGCACGCACACGGACGACGACCGTCGCGCGGGCGTGAAGCTCATCACCGAACTGATGGCCCGGGCGGGGCTGACCTCGTTCCACGACGCGGGCACGTCCTCCAACAGCGTGCGGGCGTACAGCGCCGCCTACCGCAACGGTGAGCTGAGCTGCCGCGTGTACATGATGATGCGCGGCGCCTACGAGGACATGCGCCAGGCGGGCGTGTCGACCGGACTGGGCGACGAGTGGCTGCGCGTCGGCGGGGTGAAGTACGGGGCGGACGGCTCGGCGTCGGAGCGCACCATGCGCATGAGCACGCCGTACGTCGGGCGTCCCGACGACTACGGCATCCTCACCATGACGCCGGATGCGATCCACGACGTCGTGGAGGTCGCGCACCGCTCGGGCTGGCAGGTCGGCATTCACGCCAACGGCGACGTCACGATCGGCATGGTGCTGGACGCGTACGAACGTGTCCAGGAGCTGTGGCCGAGGCCGGACCCGAGGCATCGCATTGAACACTGCTCGCTCGTGAATCCCGACCTTCTCGCGCGGATCAAGGCCGCCGGGGCGGTGCCGACGCCCTTCTATACCTACGCCCACTACCACGGGAACAAGTGGGTCGAGTACGGGCCCGAGAAGATGGAGTGGATGTTCGCCCACCGGTCGTTCCTGGACTACGAGATCCCGGTGGCGCCGGCGTCCGACTACACCCCCGGGCCCTACGAACCGCTGATGGCGATCCAGAGCATGGTCACGCGGAAGGACTTCGACGGGCGCGTGTGGGGACCGAGTCAGCGGATCACGGTGCCCGAAGCGATGCGGATCTGCACGATGGGCGGCGCGTACGCGTCGTTCGAGGAGGACATCAAGGGATCGGTGACGGCCGGCAAGCTGGCGGACTTCGTGGTGCTGGCGTCCGACCCGCACGACGCGGACCCGGATGCGATCAAGGAGATTCCGGTGCTGCGGACGGTGGCGGGGGGACGGGTGACCTGGGAGGGGTGAGGTTGGGGACTGGGCTGGACGCTTCGCGAAAGCGTTTTGACCGACCCGTGAGGACCTGGAAAGCCGGAGCCTAAGAATATCTAATCAGTTGAATGATATGCTAGTAATGACTATCTTGGAATAATGAAAACTACTGTCGATATTCCAGATCAGGAACTGGCGGATGCTATCCGCTTCACGAACGCGAAAACCAAGCGCGAAGCTATCGTGGGTGCCATCATGTACTTCAACCGGCGCATGCGGATGGCGGAACTGACCAGGTTCGGCGGGACGTGCTCCGACCTGGCTACGCCGGAAGAGATCCGGGCCGCCCGTCAGCGGAGCTGAGGCATTGCTTCTCGTCGATACTTCATCCTGGATCCATTTTCTTCGGCCAGATGGCGATCCCGGAGTTCATGCGCGGGTAGAGACAGCGCTCGAGAGCGGGGACGCCTGCTGGTGCCCGCTGGTGCAACTCGAACTCTGGAACGGCGCCCGGGGAGCGCACGAACGGAGCGTACTGCGGGAGTTCGCTCGCGTCCTCCCAGAGCTGGCGATCAGCAGTGAGGTCTGGACCAAGGCGTACGAATTGGCGACGCAAGCACGCGCCCAGGGAGTGACCGCCCCGGCAACCGATGTCCTGATCGCCGCCTGCGCCCTCCATCACGGTGCGGATCTGGAGTCGGCCGATTCGGACTTCGACCACCTGGCGGCTGTGGGAGGTTCGGCGCGGTTGGCGCAGGCGCGAAATGTGGACTAAGTTTATTGAACTAAACTAATCCTGACGTGGGGCCGTCTATGCGCACCTACAACATGCATGAAGCCAAGACCCACCTCTCCAGGCTGATCCGCGAGGCCGTGGCCGGTGATCCCTTCATCATCGCGCGCTCGGGGAAGCCGCTGGTGAAGGTGGTATCGGTCGAGGCCCCCGAGCCGGAGGCGGTGCAGCGCACGGGATTCATGCGCGGCCAGATCCTGGTACCCGACGACTTCGACACGATGGGAGCCGAGGAGATTCTGACGACTTTCAGGGGCGGAGAGTGACCGCTCTCCTCGACACGCATCTTCTGTTGTGGGCTGCCGGACTTCCCGACCGGCTGCCGGCCGAGGTGCGCGAGTTCCTGAACGATCCTGCGTCAGAGCCGGCGTACAGCGCTGCGTCCCTTTGGGAAGTCGCCATCAAGAGCGGGCTTGGACGCGCCGATTTCGTGGTGGACCCCCGGCTGTTGCGTCGCGGACTGCTTGAGAACGGCTACTCGGAGTTGCCGGTGACCGGGGCCCACGCGGTTGCCGTGGACCTGCTGCCCGGGATCCACAGGGATCCGTTCGACCGAATGCTTGTCGCACAGGCGCAGGTGGAGGGGATCACGCTGTGGACGACGGATGACGTCGTGGGGCGCTATCCGGGACCGATCCGGGTGGTCAATCAGCGATAACCCGACGCCGAATCCTCCCTCACAGCCCCCCGCCTCCACTGGGCCACGGCGTACCCTGGTGTTCGGCGGACACCGGCCCCATGCCCATGTACACGAACTTCTGGATGCGTTTGCCTTCGTACGTCTCGGTCGTGTAGACGTTGCCGCGCGAGTCGGTGGCGATGCTGTGCACGCCGATGAACTGGCCGGCCTGCCGGCCTCCGTCGCCGAACGTCGTCAGAATCTCGAGGGACGCGCGGTCCATGACGTGGACCCGGTGATTGCTGCCGTCGGCGACATACATGTAGCGCTGCCCGGGATCACGGGAGAAGGCGAGATCCCAGGTCGAGCCGCCGCCCAGCGTGCGCGGTGCGATCATCACCTCGTCCACGAAGGTTCCGTCGGTCCGGAAGACCTGGATCCGGTTGTTCGGACGGTCGCAGACGTACACCAGGCCGTCGAGCGAGGGCTCGGCGCAGTGGACCGGCGTACGGAACTGCTGCAGCGGCGGCGCGTCGGGATCGTACGGCGGCGTGGGCGTGTCGTCCGGGGCGTTGCCGTAGGCACCCCAATAGCGCTTGAACGCGCCGGTCGACGCGTCGAGCACCGCCACGCGACGCCCGCCGTACCCGTCTGCGACGTAGGCTTCGTTGGCTTCGGCGTCGAACGCCACCTCGGCTACCCGGTTGAAGCGGGTCTCGCTGTGGCTGTCGGGTTCCGCGCCCATCTCCGGTTGCCCGTAGGAGGCCAGAAACCGGCCGTCGCGCGAGAACTTGAGGATGTGCGAGTCGGTCGCCCCGTTGCCGCCGATCCAGATGTTGTCCATATGGTCGACCGTGATTCCGTGGTTTGACTCGGGCCACACGTACTCGGCGGACGGACCGCCCCATGAGTTGACCAGGTTCCCTTCCGGGTCGAATTCGAGGACTTCGGGCGCGGCGCGGCAGCACTGCGCAGCGGGCGGATCGGCTTCCGCACCCAGCTCCGTGCGCGCGTCGATTGAGGCGCGGCGATGGATGATGAAGACGTGGTCGCGGGAGTCCACGCCCACCCCGATCGTGGAGCCGAGCAGCCAGTGCTCCGGCAGCGGCTTCGGCCAGAAGGGATCCACCTCGAACCTGGGCGCCTCGGCCCCGGTGGAGGTCGCTTCATCGATCGCTTCCTGACCGCACGCCAGCGCGATGGCGAGGCCGGCGATCGCGCCGGCGATGAGTTGTCGTCGCTTCACGTTCATGGCCATCTCTCTTTCCCTGTGGCCCGCGTCCAGGTGACGCGGCCCTATCGTTACCAGACCAGGTGGAAGCGGTCCTGGCGCCGGAAGACCCAGTGCCGCGTACCCTCGGTGTCCAGGTAGGCCTCTTCCTCCTGTCGGCAGCTGGCCGGTTTGTCGCCCCACTCCGGGATCGGCGTCGTTGCCTGCAACTCGATCGAATGCCAGGTCGACGGCAACAGGATTGCGTCGCCGCGAACCGGCACGCCCTCTTGCCCATCCCACCGGCCGATGAGCGGCCCCGCTCCGTGCCCGTGGTCTCCGATCGGGTGCGTGTAGACCGTTCCGTTGATCCCCTCGGCCCGCATCTGCGCCAGCGTGTTGGCCAGGATCGTGTTGCCGCTGAGCCCCGGCTCCATGTGCTCCATGAGTATGTCCTGCAGCCGGTTCGAATTGGCAAGGCACTGCCACAGCCCCGCGGGAGGCCCGGTCTCCCCCTCCCTGAGCACGTAGCCCAGGTGCTGCGTGTCGGTGTGCAGATTCAGCGCCACCACACCGAAGTCGGTCCAGAGCAGGTCGCCGCGCTCGATCACCGCGCCGGACGGAGGCACCTCGCCCGCGCGCTGGACGTCCACGTTCGCCTGGAACCAGACCGTGTAGCCCAGGTCACGCACGCGCTGGCGCATCCACCACTCCACGTCCTCGATGGTCGTCTCGCCCGGCGTGATCACCGCGTTCGAGAATGCCTGCGAGATCACCGCGTGGACGGTCTCCTGGATCTTCCGGTAGCGCGGCATCATCTCGGGGAGGCGCAGCGCGATGTAGTTCATGGCCAGGCGCGGCTCGCGCTTCACCCGGCGGAGCAGCTCCGAACCCAGCGCCTCCTCCAGGGCCTCGCGCTCGCCCGCGTGCAGGCCATCCGAAAACGCCCAGACGGGATCGATATTGAGGACGATGTTCTCGGGATCGCGTTCCTCCACCAGTTCGCGCAGAAGCCGCCACTGCTCGTCGCCGACGAGCTCCGCGGTCGGCTGGGTGGGCGCGGGCCGGGTGGAGCGGTACGCCTCGAAGACGCCGCCCTGGCTCGTGCCGCCCAGCGCGAGGCTCTCGACCGTCCCGTCGTCCTGGCGCGTGAAGACGTAGATGGAGCGGCGGCGCGCGGCGAAGGTCGTCGGCGAGATGATGGACCAGAAGACGGGATCTTCCGCGTACTCGCGCATCGACAGGATCCACATGCGGACATCGTATTCCGCCATCAGCTTCGGCAGGACCCTCCCAATCCGCAATTCCAGCCACTCCTGCTGCTCGACCGCCTGTTCCCGCAGTGTCGGCAACGGCTGGATCCGTGCCGGGGCGTCGTCGGGGACGATCGCCGGCTTCTGCGCCGCCAGGTCGCCGACGGTCGCGGACAACAGGGCTAGAACGAAGGGGACCGCGCCGCCAGGGCGACGCCCCGATTGGAATTGGCGTGTCATTGGCCCACCCCCTTCAGCTGCACCACGATCACTTCGACGGGCTCGGGCCCCTCGTTGACGTCGCCGTGCAGTTCACCCGGCGGGTCGGCTTCCAGCCAGTAGGCGTTCCCGGTCTCCCAGGTCATGTCGTGGCGCTCGCCGGAGTCGTTCACGACGGTCAGCGTGCCGCCCTTCAGCGCGATGATGGCGCGGGGGTTGTCGTGGCGGTGCATCTCGAGGGGCTGGTTCGGGACGATCACGCTCTTCCAGACGGTGACGTGCTCGTTCTCGAACTGCGGCGTGCGGCCGGTGGTGAGCGCGGGTTCGGCTGCTGCGCCGGCCTGCGCGTCGGCGTCCGCTGCCGCGGGCTGTTCGGCGGACTGGGTGCAGGCGCACAGCCACGCGAGCAGGAGTGGCGCGGGCGATCTGCTGATCTTCATGGTTGGCTCCCGGGATTGCGGGGTGCTTGAAGGCGCGAGGCTCCGGCAAGATCGTGCACATCACCCGCTGGGCGCTACCTTGGGGGCGTTCGCAGGTCCCGTTCCTTCGGCCCGTGCTGCCATGCTCTCCATTCGCAAGTCCGTCCTCGCCTCCGTTGTCTTCGTCGTCCATGCTGGCGCGCCGCCGGCCGCAGCCACGCAGGTCGCGCCCGTTTCGGCGCCTGTGTCGGCCACCGACGCCCTCTCGTCCACCACCATCACCCTGCCGGGGCTCAGGGCCCCCGTCGAGATCATTCGCGACCGCTGGGGGATCAACCACATCTACGCCGAAACCGAGTACGACCTGTTCTTTGCGCAGGGGTATGCGGCGGCGCGCGACCGCCTCTTCCAGTTCGAGGTGTGGCGCGCACAGGCGACGGGTACGGTGGCGCAGATGCTGGGCGAGAGCGAGCTGGAGCGCGACATCGGCTTCCGGCTGTTCCGGTTCCGCGGCGACATGACCCAGGAGATGAACCACTACCACGACCGCGGCGACGTGATCATTCCGGCGTACGTGGACGGGGTGAACGCCTACATCGCCGAGACCGAGGCGGATCCGTCGCTGCTGCCGGTCGAGTTCGAGCTGCTGGGCATCCGGCCGAAGCGGTGGACGCCGGACGTGGTGATCTCGCGGCATCAGGGGCTGCTGGGGAACATCGGCGCCGAGCTGAACTACGGGCGGGCGGTTGCGGCCGTGGGCGATGCAATGGTCAAGCGGGTCGCGAACTTCCACCCGGGGGACCCCGACATCGCGCTCGATCCGGCGATCAACGGGGCGCTACTGAGCCAGGACATCCTGGGGCGCTACAACGCGTTTCGGGGGTCGGTCCGGTTCCGGCCCGAGCATCTCGTGGCCGAGCACCGGGGGGACGCGGAAGCGTTCGCGCGGCTGGCGGCGGCGGCGGCGGGGGTGCGTGGCGCGGAGTTGGACTGGCAGGACCAGGAGAGCCTCGGCTCCAACAACTGGGTCGTGAGCGGGCGGCTCAGCGAGAGCGGCTATCCCCTGATGGCCAACGACCCCCACCGCGCGCAGTCGTCCCCATCGCTGCGTTACTGGGTGCACCTGGTCGGGCCGGGCTGGAACGTGATCGGCGGGGGCGAGCCCGAGATTCCGGGCGTGAGCATCGGCCACAACGGGTATGGGGCGTGGGGGCTCACGGTGTTCCGCACCGACGGCGAGGACCTCTACGTCTACGAGACCCATCCCGACGATCCGAACCGCTACCGCTACAGGGACGGATGGGAGGAGATGACGGTCATTGCGGAGGATATTCCGGTAAAGGGACAGGATCCGCATCGAGCCGAGTTCAAGTACACGCGCCACGGGCCGGTGGTCTTCGAGAACCACGGGGAGAGGGTCGCGTACGCGGTACGGGCGGCGTGGCTGGAACCTGGCGGCGCTCCGTACCTGGCGAGCCTGCGCATGGACCAGGCCCGCTCCTGGGAAGAGTTCGTCGAGGCGTGCAACTACTCCAACATCCCGGGCGAGAACATGGTCTGGGCGGACAGGGACGGGAACATCGGCTGGCAGGCGGTGGGGATCGCGCCGATCCGGCGCAACTGGTCCGGCCTGGTGCCCGTCCCCGGCGACGGCCGCTACGAGTGGGACGGCTACCTGCCCATCAAGGCCAAGCCCAGCGTCTACAATCCGGCCGAGGGGTACTTCGCCACCGCCAACAACCACCTCACGCCGGACGACTATCCGCACATGGACGCGATCGGCTTCGAGTGGTCCGACCCCTATCGCTGGACGCGCGCGGCCGAGGTCCTCGGCTCGGGACGACTCCATTCCATGGCGGACATGATGGCGCTGCAGACCGATTACCTCTCGATCCCCGCGCGCACCCTGGTGCCGATGCTGCGGCACGTGGCGCCTGGCGGCGGCGATGTCGAGCGGGCGCGCGAGCGGCTCCTGGCGTGGGACTTCGTGCTGGATCCGAACTCGGTCGCGGCGGCGATCTACAACGCGTTCGAGAGGCGATTGCGCGCCAACGCGAATGCGCTGCTGGTGCCCGAGTCCGCGCGGCCCCATCTGCGCGGCATGGCGCTGGTGAAGGTGATCGGCCACCTCACCGCGCCCGGCGGGGAGTTCGGCGACGACCCCATCGCGGGGCGCGATGCCGTGCTGCTCGGCAGCCTGGAGGAAGCCGTGGCCGAACTCCGCGGCCGACTGGGCGGTGACATGGACCGCTGGCAGTACGGCCAGCCCGACTACAAGCACGCGACGATCTATCATCCGCTTTCGCGCGCAGTTCCGGCGGATCTGGCGGCACGCTTCACGGTCGGGCCGCTCCCCCGGGGCGGCAACAGCTCCACCCTCAACAACACCGGCGGAGGCGACAACCAGACGTCGGGCGCATCGTTCCGGATCATTGTGGATACCGGCAACTGGGATCTGGCGGTGGGCAGCAACACACCCGGCCAGTCCGGCGACCCCGATTCGCCGTTCTACGACAACCTCTTCGAGCTATGGGCGAACGACCGCTTCTTCCCGGTCTTCTATTCGCGCGAGCGGATCGAGTCGGTTGCGGCGGAGCGCACGATGCTGATGCCCGGCGGCTGATGACGGACGCGCCCCCGATCGGCAGCGTCGACAACCCGCGCTTCTTCCCCACTCCCGCCGACCTGCGGAGCTGGCTCGAACGGAATCACGAACAGACCGCCGAATTGTGGGTCGGCTACTACAAGAAGGCCACCGGACTGGCCAGCATCACCTGGCCGGAGTCCGTGGACGAGGCGCTCTGCTTCGGCTGGATCGACGGCATCCGGAAGTCCATCGACGACCGAAGCTACCGGATCCGCTTCACGCCGCGCCGGCGCGGGAGCCACTGGAGCGCCCGCAACCTTGGCCGCATGGAGCACCTGATGGCCGAGGGGCTGGTGGCCGAAGCGGGGCTGGCGGCGTTCCGCGCGCGCGATCCGGAGAAGCAGGAGCGAGCCTCGTACGAGCAGCGGAAAGCCGTGGTCCTGCCGCCCGAATACGAGCGGCGGCTGCGGGCGGAGCCGGACGCGTGGGACTACTTCCGTAACGCCCGGCCATCGTACCGCAAGCAGGTGACCTGGTGGGTCGTCAGTGCGAAGCGCGAGGAGACGCGCCTCCGCCGGCTGGGGATTCTCATCGAGTCGAGCGCCCGGGGCGAGGTGATTCCACCCATGAGGTGGGCGGTCCGGAAGTAGGGGCTCCTGCCGACCGGACCCCGCCATTCACCAGTGCGTTATCGCGGTCATATCATTATGTGGTCCTAAGTAATTGCTCATCAGTCACGAATAGAGCAATTGCGATGTTTGTAGCGACCCGAATCAATGCCGAAGCTCTTGCGTGTGGGTGTACTGATCTTCCAAGGTTCCGTCGCCGAGAGGGCGGATATGCCGCCCTCCATCACAATTCAGCGTGAGAGGAACACGCCGACGCGTCTTGCTCCCCGGGTAGCAGTACCCATCCTTTTCCTTGCCACGTTGGCGGTTTCCGGATTCACCACGGAAGAGCCAGCGGCAACCGCAGACGAGCTCCCTGCCGTCACTGTCGTCACCGACATGGACGTACGGACAGCGCACAAGCTCGCGCGTCCCATCGTGACATGCACCGCGCCATTGGCGAACGACGCTCCAGAAGCTGCTCAAAGAAGGCTGGACTACTATTGGAGCTACGTGTGGCACAGATGCTCGTGGCTGTGCTACAAGGGTTGGGAGTGCCCTTGTCACATCTGGTACTTCTGACCCGAAACCACCATTCAGGTTTACCAAAGGGGGGGCACGCCGTGCCCCCCCCTTTGTCTCGGAAAGGACGCTTCATCCCATGCAGACACTCGCTGCTGTGCTGACCGTCGTTACCGCCACAGCGACGGCGCCGCAACTTCCCGGTCCGTCGCTCACACTTCTCGATTCAATCGTGCTCGAGGAGAGCGAAGAGAACTATGTCAGTGGACCCCTCGACATGGCGTGGGGCCCCAAGGGGTCCATACTGATTTCGGACGGGTACGCCAATGCGATACTGGAGTTCGACACTTCCGGAAGGTTCGTCCGTGCATTTGGAGGCGCTGGTGAGGGGCCCGGCGAGTTTCTAGGCATTGGTGCGGTGTTCGCCGGCCGCGACTTGGTCGGTGCTGTCGATATGCGTGGTGCCGCGATCAAGCTGTTCGACTACGAAACCGGTGAGTCGATCGGCCAGGTGCGTCTCCGTCCCACCATGCAACCTTCCTCGATGACCCAAGTGGGCGACCGCATGTGGGTGTCGGGGATGGATCAGGATTCGTGGATGACGGTGGGGACTGTCGCAATGGACAGCTTGGTCGCGATAGCCAGGGGCGAAGTAGTCGGCACCATCGCGTTTGATCGAGTTCCCGCACCAGCTCCCTACCAAGAGAACCCGTTCATGGCCGGCGCATTGGGTGCATCTATGCTCGACATCGGAATGACCGACATGATCTCGTCGTTTGCGGGCTCTTCCTATCTGCTCCGTTCCTCCCTCGATGGTCGGCAGACACTCGGCGCCATCGACTTGGTGCCCCGGATTCGGCGCGGAGCTCCTGACGAGCAGGATGTGGGCGCTGGGGCTGACTTGAACCCGCGAACGTTCGCCAACGAGATCTCCGTGCTTCGGGCGTTATCCCGAGACGACGCCAACAATGTGTTGGTCCTTCACACCGACCTCCAGATCGAGGGGATGCAGGTCCGTGAGATTGTATACTACGTCTCCACCGTGACGGCCGACGGGACGCAATGCGCTGACACGTTGGTGCCCACTGGCGCGGCCGGTCAACCGCTCGTCGCGCTCCGAGGACGCACACTGTATGTCGTCGACCAGACCCAGGCCGGCAACGAGGTGGCTACCCGAGTCACCCGCTACGAGGTAGAACCCGCGAGTTGCAGTAACGCAACATGAGAGCACTCCGGCAAGGCTACCGGTGGGCAGACTGCGGACGCTAGCCTCCGGCCAGCCACCTCTCGGGTGTCAGCGCCCGGCGCCGTTCGTCAGGCCGCTTGTTGAACCACGCCACCGTCATGAGCACCTCGGCCGCCGCTTCGGCCTCCAGGCTGGCGTCGCGATCGGCCAGGGCGGGCCGGAAGGCTCCCGCCACGACCTCGTCGGTGCGGCGGCGCGCTGCATCGCTCTTCGGCCAGGGCATCTCGCCGTGCAGCCGCCCGCGCCGGATCAGGTACACCCGGTCTTCGCCGCGGAAACCCGAAACCGGGTAGACCAGGTTGAAGTTCTCGATCCGCCCGCGGAATCCGGCAAGGTGATCCCATAGCTTCTCCAGTGTCTCCTTGCGGTCGTGGAGACGCGCGGCGTACTCGAAGTCGAGGCGCTTCGCCGCCCTCTGCACCAGACCCGCAAGCTCCTTCAGCGGTGCTCGGCTGCGGGTCTCGAGAAAAGCGCGGGCGGCGTTCAGCCGGTGGTTGTACTCGGCGGCGGTGCAGCGGCCGGCGCAGGGCCCGGGACAGGTTCCCGTTTCCACCCGGATACAGCGGGGCGTCCTTCCGCCACCGAACATCTCGAACTGGTCACCGAAGTGGATCGGGGTGTCGCCGGGGCAATCCCGCAGTCCGGTCGCCAGCGAGAGGTCGTGGACGGCGCGCGCGAGCCAGGCGGTCCGGCCGAACGGGCCGTAGTAGCGGGCGCCGTCGCCGTGCACGCGTGACACCGGGATCAGTCTCGGCGCGGGCTCGCGTGTCACCTTGATGAAGCCGTACCGGCGATCGCGCTTGTGCTGCACGTTGTACTCGGGCTGCCACACCCGGATCAGCCGCATTTCGCGGAAGAGGGCGGCGAACTCGTTGGGCGTGTAGTCCCAGCTCACCGCCTCGGCCTCGGCCACCATGCGCGCCGTCTTGCCCGCCTCTTCGCGAAAGTACGACAGGAGGCGCGACCGCACGCGGACGGACTTGCCGACGTAGAGGATCCTGCCGCCCCTGCCGAGCCAGCGGTAGACACCGGGCCGGTCTTCGGCACTCGAGCGCACCGTTTCGTGGAGTCCGGAGGTCGCCATGGTCGTCCAACTTCGCCATTTATTCGGTCACGGTCAACGCGCCCGGGCAGCCGGCGCTCACGGATCCTGGAGCGCGGGGGCTCCCGGCCATCAAGAAAGTCCCGTACAGGCATTGCAAGCGCCCGTCCAACACGCTAATGTCGCCCTCCATGTTCAGGCATGGGCGTTCCCGCATCATTCGCGACCCGATCTGGAACACGATCCGGCTCGACCCGGTCGCCGTCGCGATCGTCGACACGGCGGCGTTTCAGCGGCTCCGCTACATCCGCCAGCTCGGTCTCGCGCACCTTGTCTACCCGGGCGCGACCCACACGCGCTTCGACCACGCGCTGGGCGTCTACCACCTCGCCGTGCGGGCGCTCCGCATACTCCGTGCCGGCGCCGAGGCCCCCGCGGACGTTTGGCGGGGGGCTGACCTGATCCCCTACGCCGCCCTACTACACGACATAGGGCACTACGCCTTCTCACACGCCCTCGAAGAGCTCGAACCGGCACGCATCGTGGGGGACCACGAGGAGATCAGCGCCCGCTTCTTCGAATCGGCCGAGCTTCAGGACGCGATGGCCCCGCTCGGTCCGGGAGCTGCGGACGAGATCCACCGCATCATCAAGGGCGAAGGCGACAACGCGCTGCGGGGCCTGGTGAGCGGCAGCCTCGACCTGGACAAGATGGAATACCTGCGCCGCGATGCCCGCTTCTGCGGCGTGCCCTACGGCGAGGTGGACGTGGAGCGCCTGCTGCAGGGCCTCATGCTGCTGCGAGACCCTGCGACGGGTGAGTGGGAGGTCGGCGTCGGAATGAAGTCGCTCAGCACCCTCGAGTCGCTCCTCTTCTCCAAGTACCAGATGTTCCGCACGGTGTACTGGCACCACGCGGTTCGGGCGGGCACCGGCCTCTACAAGCGGATCGTCGAGACGGCGGTGGAGGCGGGACTCCTTTCCCCGGAGGAGCTGATCGGGCCCACGGACGAGGAACTGTTGTACGACTTGCGCCGGCGAGCGGCCGCGAGTCGGGACCCGGTGGCGTCGCGTCTGGCCGGCCGGTGGCTGCCGGCGCTCCGGGAGCGGCGCCTGCCGAAGCGGGCAACGGAAATCCCCGCCTGGCAACTCGAAGGAAGTGCGGTTCCCGGGTGGGTCAGCGGCGACACGGCCGAGAAACGGCGCTGGGAAGACGGGATTGCGGCGGAGCTGGGTTTGGAGCCGGGCGAAGTGATCCTCGATTTCCCGGTCAAGAAAGCCATGTTCCAGCTGGATGTTCTGGTGGATCGGGCGGACGGCGTGGTGCGTCTGGGAAGGGAGGGAATCGCCGGCCTGATGGATCTGCCGAAACTCGGACGGGAACTCTACCGTACCGCACGGGTGCTCCGCCTGTTCACCTTCGAACGGCGCGAGGTGGACCCGGACTGGCTGCTGGAGAGATTGGCGATGACCCCGGCGGAGGTCGGGAACGCATGCGCATGACGAACGTAGAAAGGGTATGGGGCGCGACTGCAGGGCGTGCTGCCGGCGCACTCGAGGCAGTGATTGACACAGAAACACAACAGCCCTACGATTAAAGGCTGTACATGCCGCGCGCACGCCGGACTCGGCAAACCGGCTCGCTACGGAAGAAACGAGAAGAAGCAATGGCTACGAAAACTCGGCGGAGGAAGGGACGGGTCAATCCTCTTACAGGGTTCGACGCCAGCCTGGACGAGCAGACCGCGCTGGATCAGTACCTGCGCGATGTAAGCCGCCACGAGCTGATTACGCCCGAGATGGAGAAGATCCTGGGCGCGCGCGCTCAAAAGGGCGACGAAGAGGCGATCCAGGCGCTGGCCAAGGCGAATCTCCGCTTTGTGATCAGCGTCGCCAAGAAGTACCAGAACCGGGGCGTCTCCCTCACGGATCTGATCCAGGAGGGGAATGTCGGGCTGGTGACGGCGGCGCGGAAGTTCGATCCGGAGCAGGGCGTGAAATTCATCTCGTACGCGGTGTGGTGGATCCGACAGGCCATCCTGGCCTCGCTCGCCAACCACGGCCGCCCGGTTCGGGTACCGCTCAACCGGGCATCGGATCTTGCGCGGATCTTCCGAGAGAAGGAGCGGCTCAAGCAGGAGCTGGGACGTGATCCGACCAGCGAGGAGCTGGGCAAGGCGACGTTCCTGACCCCGCAGCTTGTCGAGTCGCTGCAGACGCTCAACGCGGCGGAGATCCGGCTGGACGCCCCGATCGGCGACAGCGAGGACTCCCAGCTGGTGGAGCGCTTCATCACCGAAGAGGCGGCCGAGCCGGAGCTCGAGGTGGAGAACCGGCTTCTGACCGAGGCGGTCACCAACGCCCTGGGGACGCTCGAGCCGCGGGATGCCCGGGTGCTCAGGCTGTACTTCGGCCTGGAGGGCGAGCGGGAGCACACGCTGGAAGAGATCGGCAACCTGCTGGGTGTGACCCGGGAGCGGATCCGGCAGCTTCGGGACAGGGCGCTGAAGCGTCTTCGCGAAGGCGACAAGGGCAAGGCCCTGAAGTCCTTCGCGGCCTGACCGCGACGCATGCCCCGGCAGGGACCGGGGGTGCGGGTGTGAACGCCCGGCGGGCGACGGCCCGGGGCGGGCGGGCGGGTCAGGTGATCGAGACGGTCGGGGGCGTGTACCGTGTGCGGACCGCTGAGGGCATCGTCGAGGCATCGCTGAGGGGACGCCTCAAATGGACGGGTCCGGTTCCCGGGAAGGTCGTGATCGGGGATCATGTCGAGGTTGCGGCTGGCGCGGAGGGCGCGTTCGTGATCGAGTCCGTGCGTGCGCGGAGGACGTCTCTGTCGCGGTGGACGTCCTCGGGCCGGGCCGCCAAGGTGGTGGCGGCCAACCTGGACAGGCTTCTGGTGGTGGCGTCGGTTGCGGATCCCCGCCCCAGCCGGGAAGTGATCGACCGCATGCTGGTGATGGGAGAATCGGGGGGCATGGAGGTGCGCCTGGTTCTCAACAAGGTCGACCTGGCGGGGAGCCGCGCGGTGGGGGACGAGCTGGAGCGCGCGTATCGGACGGCGGGGTATGCGGTGCTGGCCACCTCTGCGGTGACGGGCACCGGCATGGAGGCATTCCGCGCGGTGATCCACGCGGGGTCGTCGGCCCTGGCGGGGCCGTCGGGAGTGGGGAAGTCGTCCCTGCTCAACGCCGTGGAGCCTTCGCTCGACCTCCGGACCCGCCGGGTCGGCCGACGATCCAGGATCGGGAAGCACACCACGGTGTCGAGCCGGCTGATCGCCCTCGCCGATGGCGGTCATGTCGCCGACACACCGGGGTTTTCCGACGTCGGCCTCGGCGGCGTGGCGTCGGCCGAGCTGGATGGGTGCTTTGCGGACTTCCGTCCGTTCCTTGGAACATGTCATTTCAAGGACTGCACGCATGTGCACGAGCCGGGCTGCTCCGTGTTGGCCGCGGTGGCGGATGGACACATCCAGCCGGAACGACACCGGAGCTACCGGTCCATACTCGCGGAGTTGTAAGGAAGCCGTCAGGAAGGAGACCATGAGTCGCGAACCCTCGATTCCAGCCATGGGCGGCGCGGTGTCCGGGCGGGAAGGCTCGTCGCCGGCCGTCGTGGAGCCGGCCTGGTTCCGCAGGATCATGGGACACTATCCCACGGGCGTGACCGTTGTCACGGCCGTGGACCGCGACGGCACGCCCGTCGGCCTCACGGCGAACTCGGTCACCTCGGTCTCTCTGGATCCCCCGCTTGTGCTGGTCTGCGTATCCGAGAAATCGTCCTCTCTGAGCGCGATCCTCGCGAACGGCGCATTTGCGGTGAACATCCTCGGTGCCGGCGCCGCGGCGACAGCGGTCCGGTTCGCCGAGGAGAAGCGCACGGACCGCTTCCACAACGTCCCCTTTACCGTCAAGGAGGGGGGCGGTCCCGTACTCGACGGTGCCGTGGCCTGGATGACCTGCGGCCTCTACCGCACCTTCGAGGCCGGCGATCATGTGATCCTGGTCGGCAAGGTGAACGACGGAGAGGCCGCGGGGGGCGATCCGCTCGTCTTCTTTCTCGGCCGGTACGAAGACCTGACGGCCGCCGGGAAGCCCGGCGGGTCGCGGCACAGCGATGCAATCCCGGAACCTTCGGAGGAACAATGACCGGGGCTCGCCGCATGCTCTGGATTCCTGCGCTATTCGTGGGAGCCTCCCTTGCGATCGCGATCGCGACGGGTGCGGCCGTCCTTCTCTACGACGCCCAGTGGCTGGTCCGGGGCCTGGGCGCAGGCGCGGCCGATCCGTTGTTTCCGACCGATCCGTTTGCCCCCGGTACAGGGGGCGTGCTCGATGCAACGCAGGGTCTCCTGCGGGCTCTGGCAGTGCTGCTCGGAGTCGCAACCATCTCCCTGGGCGCGGGGCTGTGGGTGGGCAACGGCAGTCACAGCGAGGAGACGGTCCCCGCGGCAGCACGCGGATGGGTGGGGCTTCTGGTGGCCCTGCTCCTTGGGGCCGGCTTCACGGCGGTATGGGAGGCAATGGCGGGGTTCGAAGGCGTGGCGGTGGCGCAGGGGGCCGGACTCGCGCTGACGGCCGCGCTTCCCGCCTACTTTGCCGGGGGGGTTCTCGGCCGGCTTGGCGGTTTCGCTGCGGTACTCGAGACGAGCGGCCGCCGGCAGATCGGGTTCGGCGGTCTTTTCGGCGCGATGGCTGGATCTCTTCTGGCCGCCACCTTTCTCGGTCGTCCGGTCCTGGCGGTCACGGCGTTTCTCGGCGCCACGGTATTGGCTGCGGCGGGGGCGCGCTGCCAGGGATGGATCTTCGACCGGGTGCCGCGCCGGCGTCTGGTTCTGAACAGCCCGGACCGTCCCGAACTCCGCTTCGAAGCGTGGCACACCCTGGTTCCGGAAACGACGATTCACCTGTTGCTTGAAGGCGAACGCGACCTGGCGGTCGATCCCCCGCCCGCGGGGGACTGGCGCGCGGCGGTCGAGAGCACGCTGGCCGAGGACGATGCGGTGTTCCTTGTGGGTGCAGGCAGCTGGTCCGCACAGCCGGACGGGCGGCTCTGGACGTTATACGAGCCGGACGCGGCCGTACGGGATCTGGCGTGCAGGGGATTCGGGTGGGACGATGATCGGATGGCATCTGCTCTCGTTCCCGAGACGCCCGGCCTCACGGTCGTGGCCGAGTGGGGAGCCCTCGGTGAGTCCCTGGCTCACTCGCAACCGCTGGGGGAACTCCTGCGCGCGCTCGGCGATGTTGAGGTCGAACGCGTCTGGATTCGCGGTCCGCACGCGCGGCTGCCCGATTCGCTTGCGGATGCGGGGTTGGCGGCGGACATGGAGGTCTTTCGCTACGTGGGGGCGGTAGAAGGCTCACGGGGGCCGCCCCGCCTGGCACCGCGTAGGGACGAACTCTGGTGTTTCAACAGGTCATCGGAACCGCCGGGACCGCTGCCGGGCATGAAGTCGTGGCCGCTGCCGGGCCGGATGGCGGACGACCGACAGGAGGACCCGGCGTGAAACTGGCGCACATCTCGGACCTGCACCTGGGGTACGGCGGTGCCGGGGCGGGACGGGCCCGGGACGTTCTGCGAATCTTCGAGACGGCCCTGGTGCGAATCGCGGAGATCGGGGTGGAGCTGGTGGTCGTGTCGGGTGATGTATTCGACCACCCCGACGTAACTGCCACGCCCATCGCGGCCTTCGGACGCGCGGTCCGTAAGCTGCGCGAGAGGCTCCCGGGGGTGGTGGTGGCGGTGGCGGCCGGAGCGCGGGACACGCCGTTGGACGCAGGCCGGGACGGGCCGCTCACGGTGGTCGGCGCCCTGGAGTCGGTCGAGGTGGCGTCCAATACCGTCCGTCGGCTCAGCCTGCGCGACGGCTCGGTCAGTGTCACCCTGGTGCCGCACCGGGCGGTGATGGGGTCGCGCGCCGTCGATTTGTCACCGGACCCGGATGCCACCTGGAACGTTCTCGTCATGCATGCCGCGCTGGCGTCGGGACGGTCGCACGCCGTGCGGATACCGCTGGACGGATGGGACTACGTCGCGCTGGGATCCAACCACACCTACACGCCCGTAACCGAGCGCGCCTGCTACGCCGGCTCTCTCGAGCGGGTGGGTGCCGATCCCTGGGCCGAGGCGGCGACAGCCAAGGGGTTCGTCACCGTGCGGCTCGGGGTGGACCAGGCACAATCCGGCCGTGGTCGCGGATCGGGCCACGAGGTGACGTTCTGGCCCGTGGAGGCGCGGGCCGCCGTGAGCCTGGCGCCCGTGGAAGCCACCGGTGGCGGGACTGCGACCGTGACGCGGCGCCTGAGCGAGGCGCTGGGCGGGGTCCCCGGGGGAATCGACGGGAAGCTGTTGCGGATTCCGGTGCGGGGCCTTTCGGCCGACGACCTCGCCGTGCTCGATCGCGAGGTCCTGGCGCGGGTACGGCGCCGCGTGGCCGAGTTGAGGATCGACTCGCTGTCTGGACAGGGGGCCTCGCACGGGAGGGGTGGCAGGGGCGCCCGTCGCGGCCGCGGCACGTCCGGTGCCGGAGTACCCGGGCTCGTTGCTTCCGCGCGGGGTGCGGTCCCGGTGGCGGAGGGGGCGCAGACATGAAGATCGATGTGCTCCAGGCGGGCCTGCGCGGACCCTTGCTCGACCTTCAGGACGGGCGCGGTCTGGTCGCCTTCGTCGCCGACGGCGATCCGCTCTGGGGGGAGTTCATGTCTTCGCTGCGCGAGGGGTTCACGAGGCCGGGCCGGCCTGGCGGACCCAGGGTCCTCGTACGCACGGTCGATGGCACGATGGGGGTGGGCAGCCGGGCCTTCGAGGAGGTGCTGGCGCCGATATTGACCGCGCACGTGCTCTCCCGGGAGGAGTACGCGGCCGTGTGGTTCGGTGGCGGACCGGTGACGACGTGGCTGTCGGCCGCGGCCACGCTTTGCCAGGGCCCCGAGACGACCCGCAAGGTGCGTGAGTTGGGGCGCCTGCTAGCGCCGGAGGGAGACGGTGGCTCCGTGCGCGACGGGTCGCTGGCCGGGTTCGTGCGTCGCATGATCCGCGAGGCGAAGGAGGACGTGGAGCGTCTGAGTCGGTCGGGTGAAGGTCTGGAAGCGCTGGAGGCGCAACTGCGGGAAGCGCGTGGGGAGGCGGCGGAGTTTCACGGGGACGTGGAAGCGGAGATGATGGCGTGGGTGCGCGAGCGCCAGGACGCCGAGACGCGGCTGTTGCTGTATCGGGATCGCGAACGCGAGCTGCGGGACCGCCTAAAGCGCCTCGACCAGGAGGGAGACGACGCCGCGTGCCGCAGCTGTGGCCAGCCGCTGCAGGACCGTGCCCAGGCCGTGCGGAATGCCCGCCGCGAGGAATGGGAAGCCGTGGTGCAGGACGGGCGCTGGTGGCGGAGGCGCAGGGATCAGCTCGAACGCAAACCCGACGATCTCAAGGCGATCGAGACCAGGGCGATGGAGTTGGACAGCGCCGTCAACGAGCTGTCCGAGGAACTGGAGCGCCGGAAGATCCGGGGGCTGGAGCTCGAGGCCGCGATCGGTCGTGTGGACGAGTTGGCGGCCCTGCAAGGCCGGCTGGGGAGGCAGCGCGGGAGCGCCGAAATGGAAGAGGTGCGCGCCGAACTCGTGCGCGCCGCGCGTGAACGCGTCCGCACGCTTGCCCACGCCAGGGTTCTGTCATTGACCGGAGGGCGCCTGGCCGGGGTCTTCCCGGCACTTTTCGCCGACTGGGCCGACGGAGGACGCCGGGGCGGGAAGGAATTTGCGGTGTTGGAGCTGGCGGTCAGGATCGTGTTGGCGGAACTGGCGGTGGACGCCGGCGTTCCGCTGCAATCGGTCGTCCTGGCCGCCGGTCTCAACCGTCTCGGACGGGAGGATGTCCATCGAGCGCTGGTGGAACTGGTACGCCTGTCGCGGCGGATTCCCTTGCTCCTGGTCAAGACCACGCACGGGGTTGCTTCGGCGTTCCCCGAGTGCTTCGACCTGCTCTACAGGGTCGAGGACGTGCCCGAGGGACGCCGCCTGCGCCGCGACCGATCGGGCCTGGGCACGATCTGGCTGCAGGTCGACTAGCTGCTAGCGCTGGACGTCCCCCGTCGGAACCGGGACGGCGCCCAGGCGCGTCCACGCCTCCACGCGGTCCTGCAGTTCCGCCATGTCACCCATGTCGTCGCGGGCGACGGCGTCCTGGCGGAGTGCGCGGTAGACCCAGGCGTAGTAGTTGGGGATGCCCCGCGTGGAACGGTCCGGCCAGTAGTCCCACTCGTCGGGAATCCCGGATCGGTGCACGAAAGCGCTGTCGGCCAGCAACCGCGTGCGCGGAATGTCCACCCAGGGCCCGATCACGCCCGCATAGGGCGAGGTGCCCAGGCTGGCCATGACCCCCCGCGATGACAGCGCCATGGGGTCCCCTGGCCACAGGCGGAAGGCCAGGCCCTGCCGGATGACCTGCGGGCGCAGACCGAATGTCTGGGCGGCGCTGCCGCTCGACGCAAAGTAGACGGGCCGATCCCCGAGGGAGTTCGCGATCGCCGCAAGCGCGAACTGGTGCCACGGGTAGAGGTACTGTCCCGCCGCCATCCTTGCGGTTACCGCACCCAGGTTCACGTCTTGGGGCTCCTCGATCGGAACGTAGCTGCGTACCACCTGGTCGATGGTGGCGTCGTCCAGGTCTTCACGGAAGATCGCGCGCGTGGGTACCCGTATCGGCTCGTCCACGAGAAGGGGCACCTTCCCGGCGGCTTCGGCCTCGGCCGGATCGTGGGTGTACATGGCGCCGGTGTTTTCCGCCGTGTATGGGCGCTGGCACACGATGCGGGTGGGGTCGGCGTCGGGATCCTGTTCAGCCGTGCAGGGGCGGGTCAGGCCGCGCAACTGCTTGACGTACCAGTCGGTGTTCAGGTAGGAGGTGACCGCTACGGTGACGTCGCGTCTGATGCCCTCCACCTCTTGCAGATACCAGAGCGGAAAGGTGTCGTTGTCGCCGTTCGTGAAGAGGAGCGCGTAGGGCTCGACGCTCATGAGGAGGTTATACGCCCAGTCCCGTGCGGCGTAGTCCCCGTCACGGCTTGCCCAGCCGAAGTTCAGCACCAGGGGGATTGCCGCAAGCGCCAGTACCGGCGCCGTGTACCCCGCGGGTCGGCCGGACTTGCGCGTCAGCCGGTCCCAAAGGGCCGCGATGCCGATGCCTGCGACAAGACCCCACACGGAGAAGCCGACGACGAAGAAGTAGTCCCGCTCACGCACCTCCTTTACCTGATCCGGCGTGAGGGCGCCGATCCGGTCCATCGCCCGCTGGAGGTCGTCACCCTCCAGATTGGGCATCGAGTACCCGTACTTGAAGTTCAAATAGAAGACGAGTCCGGCCGAGAGCACGCCAAAGAGCGAGATCAGGTACAGCCAGCTGGCGCGGTCGCGCCGGTAGTGCTCGGCCAGACCGAACACCCCCAGTCCGATGAACAGTGCCGTCAGCGCAAGCCTGCTGTTGCCGAAGAGCACGTCGTTGGGGGAAAGACCACGCGCCCACTGCCAGTCGAAGTACTGAAGCCAGTTCTGTATCTGCGATGTGAGGTGCGCCTGGCGGGGAAGCAGGGGAGGCTTGTCGTACTGCTCCCGCTGGAGCGCCTCGGAGAGGTCCTCGCACCCGGCGACCCCGTAGGTGACGATGCTTCCCAGTGCCTCGCCGACGCCCTCGCAGGTCGGCTCCGCCTCGTTGATCACGGGGCCGAGCTCCGAACGCACGGGAAGGAACAGGTGAATGCTGAGGCCCGCCACGACTGCCGCGATCCCGACCGGATACAGCCATGCGTTGCCGAAAACGCGCGGGCGCACGGCGAGAACGAAGACGACCAGCGCCGGGGCCGCCAGGAACGCCATCAGGTGATTGCCGACCGAGAGCGCAAGGAGGAAGACGATCAGCAGGAGGATGTTGTCGTTTCCGGGTTGGCCGATGCGCTCTCTCCAGCGGAACGCAAGCCAGGAAAGGAGGGCGATCGTGAACAGCGAGACCGTGTAGACCTTCTCGTTGACGTTGGACTGGTTCCAGACGGTGAAGGCCGTCGCGCTCACCAGGACCGCCGCGGCGGCCCCGACGAGCCGGAAGTGGCGGCTGTCCGAGAAATGGCGGAGGATGTGGTGCGCGACCAGGAACCACAATCCGTGGGAAAGCGCGCCCATCAGCGCGGAGAAGAGGTTGATGCTCACGGCGGTGGACAGCCCCAGGGGACTGAGAATGATCTCCCAGGTCCGCGCCAGGACCACGAACAGAGGATTCCCGGGTGGATGGGGTATTCCGAGAATGTGAGCGGTCGCGATGTATTCGCTGGTGTCCCAGAACGCGGTGGTGGGGGCCAGGGTCAGGGCGTACAGCAGTCCCACACTCGTGGCCGCCGCCGCGGCCCAGAGATACGGGGGGCGGCTTAGGGTGGTCACTCCGGGGGTTGTATCCGTCAGACGCATCGCGGTGTCTCCTTCACTTACATTCCTTGAAGATAGTCAAACGTCTGCGGTCTGAATCATCCCATCGCGGTCCTGCGATCATTGAACGTCGAACCCTCCTTCGAATCCTTCCGCGCGCTGGCCGCGCCCGGTTCCCGCATTCCCGTCTGGTCCGAATTCCTTTTCGACTCCGACACGGCCGTTACCGCCTATCACAAGCTGCGGGATGGGGGGTTCGGCTTCCTCCTGGAATCGGTCGTGGGGGGCGAGCAGTGGGCGCGCTACAGCTTTCTGGGCAGTCGCCCGCGGGAGGTGTGGATGTTGGAGGGGGACCAGGTGTCGGTCTGGAATGCCGATTCGGGCTGGGTTCGGCACCGCACGGACGATCCTCTCGAAGACCTGCATGCACGCCTCGCAGCGGCCCGGACCTGCCCGGATCCACGCCTGCCGCGCTTCTGGGGAGGAGCGGTCGGCTATTTCGGCTACGACCTGGTGCGGCGCATCGAGCACCTGGGCCCCGCCCCGCCGGACGACCAGGGTCTGCCCACGGCCGTGGTGATGTTCTCGGACGTGGTCGTCGCAGTGGACAACCTGTACGGCCGCGCCAAGGTGATCACCACCGTCGAGACGCGTGGCGAAGAAGACCCTGACGCGCTCGAGCGGATGTACCGGGCAGCGGTCGCGCGCCTGGAGGACACGTTCCGGCGGTTGCGCACGGGCGGCGGTCCCGCGCCTCTCGACCTGGCTCTGGCGGGGAGCGGTGACCAGACCACCTTCACAAGCAACTTCGAGCGATCCGCGTTCATGGACGGGGTTCGCCGGATCAAGGACTACATCGTGGCGGGCGATGCATTCCAGGTCGTACTCAGCCAGCGGCTCTCGACGCGGTTCGAGCGCTCGCCCTTCGAACTCTACCGCGCGCTGCGCACGGTCAATCCCTCACCCTATCTGTATTTCCTCGATCTCGACGGCTTCAGCATCGTAGGTTCGTCGCCCGAGGTCCTGGTGCGCCTGGAAGACGGGTTGGTGACCGTGCGGCCCATCGCCGGAACCCGCAGGCGAGGACGTACGCCCGGCGAAGATCGGGCCCTGGCGCGAGAACTGGCCGCAGACGAGAAGGAGCTGGCCGAACACAGGATGCTGGTGGACCTGGGCCGGAACGATGTGGGACGCGTATCGGAGTACGGCACCGTGACCGTGCCGGAACTCATGCAGGTGGAGCGGTACTCCCATGTGATGCACCTCTGCAGTCAGGTCGAGGGGCGCGCCCGCCCCGGGCTGACCGCCCTGGACGTCCTGAGCGCGTGCTTCCCGGCGGGAACGGTGTCCGGCGCGCCGAAGATCCGGGCCATGGAGATCATCGACGAACTGGAGCCCACGGCACGGGGCCTCTATGCCGGTGCGGTCGGGTACATCGGTTGGGGAGGTGCGCAGATGGACACGGCCATCGCGATCCGTACGATGCTCGTGCGGAACGGAGAAGCGTCCGTGCAGGCCGGTGCGGGGATCGTGGCCGACTCCGATCCGGCGTCGGAGTTCGAGGAGACGCTCAACAAGGCGCGGGCGCTGCTGCGTGCGGCCGCGATGGTCTCGGGGTCCTGATCCGGTCCACCCTCGGGTCGGCGCCGCTTCAGACCCCGACTTGCCCGCTCTGCGAGGGCTGCGCCAGTTCGTCGTAGAGGTGGATCAGCGTGTCGATCCCCTTTTCGAAGCAGTCCGTCGCGAACCACTCGTTCGGGGCGTGCATGTTCGCACCGGGGAGCGCGAATCCGAGGAGCAGGGAGTTGGCACCGAGGATTTCCTCGAGTTCCACGACGATGGGGATGCTGCCGCCCTCGCCCGTGAGCACCGGACGGGCGCCGAACGAGCGCTCCAGCGCGTTGGCCGCCGCGGCGAACAGCGGCCCCTCCGGCTGGGCCAGCCACGGCCGGCCGCCGTGCAGTTCGACGACCTTGATCTCCACGCCGCGGGGCGCCACGCGCGCCAGGTGTTCCTCCAGCAGCACCTTGACCCGATCGGGAGACTGATCGGGGACCAGTCGAAAGCTGACCTTGGCGGTTGCCCGTGCCGGCAGAACGGTCTTCGCGCCCTCGCCCGTGTACCCCGACCACATGCCGTTGACGTCGCAGGACGGCCGGATCCAGAGACGTTCGAGCGGTGAGTAGGCGTGCTCGCCGCCGGCGGGTACCGTACCGACCTCGGCGGCATAGCCGTTGGCGTCGAACGGCAGGCCGCGGATCCCCTCCAGGGTGTCCTGCGGCGGGGTGCGCACATCGTCGTAGAACCCGGGAATGGTGATCCGTCCGGTTTCGTCGTGCAGTTCGCCGATGATCCGGGCCAACGCATTGGCCGGGTTGAGGACTGCGCCGCCGTAGGCGCCCGAGTGCAGGTCCGAGGCGGGTCCCGTGGCGTGGATCTCGAAGTAGGCCAGTCCCCGGAGGGAGAAGAGGAGAGACGGAATCCCGGGAGCGAACATGGCCGAGTCGGAGATGACGACGGTGTCAGCCGCGAGCCGGTCGCGGTGTGCCCGGACGAACGGAACGAGGTTGGGCGAACCTACCTCTTCTTCCCCCTCGGCCAATACGACGACGTTTACCGGCAACCGGCCCCGGGTGGCAAGGTGCGCTTCCAGCGCCTTGATGTGCAGGAAAAGCTGCCCCTTGTCGTCCGCTGAACCACGTGCGTAGATCCGTCCGTCACGGATATCCGGTTCGAAGGGAGGCGTGTCCCACAACTCCAACGGCTCCACCGGCTGCACATCGTAGTGGCCATAGATGAGGACCGTCGGGGCCCGGGGGCCGGCGCCCCGCCACTCTCCGACGACCACCGGATGACCCGGGGTTGCGATCACCTCGGCGTCCAGTCCCGCGCTTGCCAGCCGCTCCCGCACCCAGTCGGCTGCATGAGCCGTGTCGGGGTCGTGCTCCGATTTCGCGGAAACGGACGGAATGCGCAGGAACTCGTCGAGTTCGCGGTAGAACCTCACGCGTTCCCGCGTGGCGAAGTCGATGGGGTCGTTGATCACTCCGGACAAGGATCGCCTCCGCTCTTCAGGTGAGGCCCTTGATCCCCCATCGGTAGACCCAGGTCATCAGCGCGGCGAACCCGACCGCGCCGCCCATTCCGCCGATGCTGAGCGCGACGGGGTCGTCGAATTCGAAGATGCCCACGCCCAGCATTCCGCCGATGACGGCGGCGAATGCGCCGAGGAGGCAGAGGAGGCGCGTATGCCCGGGGGTCGTATCGGGACGCTGTACCACCAGCTTCATGGCGAGCCCGACGACCGCGCCCATCACGATCCAGATGCCTACACCGATCCAGTTTTCCATGGTCCCAATCTACTTCCTTCCCATACGGCGCTTCAACTCGTCGAGACGCGAGTCAATCGCTTCCTCCCTGCGAGACCGCTCGAGCTCCTCGTCAAACTCGCCCGCGTCGTCGAAGAGCGAGCTGCCGGCCTCGGCACCGGCCTCGGTGTCGCCGATCTTCTCCGCCATGCGGTCCAGTTCTCCAAACAGATCGTCCGCGCCGCGAACCGAGTCGCGCGCCTTCGTTCTGCCTGCCTGAGCCGCCAGGGTGCTCCGGTCGGCCCGCGCCTTCTTGATCTGGGCCAGCATGTCGGCGTACTCGGTTTCGCCAAGGCGGATCTCGGCCTCGATGGCTTTCGCCTTGTCGCTCAAAACGCGTTGCCGGGCGGTGTGCTTTTCGGCAAACTCCGCCGCGACCTCGGCCGTGGCGGTGTCACCGATCTTGCGGGCGAGTTCTTCGCGCCGCCGGCAAACCTCGGCCTCCCTGCCTTCCGCCTCGGCCCGCTTGCGCGCCCTCGCCAACTGTTCCTTGAGCCCTTCGAGCCCCGCCCTGGTTGCGACGGCCTCCTTCTGCATTCCGCGAATGAGCCCGTCCACCGCCTCCGGCACGGCGTCCCGTTCCAGCTCGCGGTTGAAATTGTCGACGGCCTCCCTGAAGGCCCGGCGGAGATTCTCGAACATGGTTCAAATGTAGCACGCTGCCCGGGGTGCGGCGGCCATTCAGTCCAGCCTGTCGGCGAGCCCGTGCAATACGCCGCCCTGCGACACACCCTCGAAGAACGCGTGTCGCGGCTCCGGCAACTGATCGCGCGACTTCAGCGCCCGCTCCGCAGCGGCTTCGACGGCTGCGGTGGCACCGGCCTCCACCTCGCCGAGGGTCCCGCTGGACACCCCCTCATCGAGCAGGTACGCCTCGTAAAGTCCAACGGGGTCGCGACGGCCCCAGTGCTCGAACAGTTCGGCCGAAAAGGTCTCGCGTGCTTCGCGCTCGTCGTGCGTCGCGTGGCCGCCCATGCGGAAGGTCTCGGCGATGAGCACCACCGGTCCCTCGCCCTTGAGGCACCATTCACGTGCGATCGCGGTGGCTGCGTACACGTCCAGCACGTTGTTCCCGTCACAGTGGAGCGCGCGGATTCCGTGTGCACGCGGAATGTCCTCCATGCGCCCGGCGCCGTGCTGGTCCAGGCGGGTTCCCAGAGCCACCTGGTTGTTCTGGATGACCACGATCGCGGGCACTTGAAGGCGGGCGGCCACGACCAGCCCCTCGTGGCAAGCAGCGGTACGCGTCGCCCCGTCTCCGGTCCAGGTGAGCGCGACGCGCGACTCGCCCCGATTCCTGAAGGCGAGCGCGGCGCCGGTCGCGACGGGAACACTGGTGCCCATGTGGCTGACGGGCTGGATCACGCCCCTGTCGATGTCGCCGTAGTGAAAGTCCCTGCCGCCACTGGGGCTGTCCGCCGTAGCCAGGTAGCTCGTAAAGCCGTGATGGAGCGGCAGGCCCATCATGTGCCCGGCGCCAGCGTTGCGAATCATCGGTATGACCACGTCGCGGTCGCGGTCCAGCGCCGCAACGCACCCGACCGTGACCGCTTCCTCGCCCACGCCCAGCCATGCCTTGCTGATCACGCCCTGGCGCACCCAGCGCTTGAGCCCGATGTCCTGCAGTCGCGTGACGAGCAGGTCGCGATAGAGATCCAGAAGCGCGGAGGTCCCCAGGGCTCCGACGGCGGCCGCTCTCTGGGGATCCTTCTCAATGCGGCGGCGGTATTCGCACGTCAATGCGGCATCCTGGGCCCAGTTCCGGTATTCCGGAGGGTCGAAGGCGGCGTATCGCTTCAAGAGTTGTCCACGTGTCCTGGCGTTGAATCAATCCGGCGCGGAAGCTAGGAGAACGGGCTCGTGCGCGGCAAACCCGGCGGTTTGCACGTGCTCCGCTCTGTGACGAAATTTGAAACATGGCCGCAACGGCGGCCACTCGTCTGGCACGCAACAGGACGGACCGTTTGACAAAAATCGAAAAGCCGTCGATCGCCGCGAAGGTGGCGCTCGCGCTGCTCGAAGCGATCCGTTCCGTGGACCGTCCCTCCGAGTGGATCGACGACGAGGTGTTTTCGCGCACCATGCCGCGTCGGCTTGGACTGAGCACCGTCATCGAACGGCAGATCCGGCTTCACGAGGAATACGTTCGGGAGGGCAGGAAGCTGACCCTCGACGAACTCGCCGAATTCCTGCGTCTGGTCAACAAGCGAGCCGATGCGGCCGAGGTCTTCCTGGAGATGGGAAGTCATCTTGCGGATTCGGCGGGGACTGCGCGCGCCCGGCTCCTTCCGCGCCGCGTGCGGCTGTTCCGTGTCAAGCGCTCGGTGGCCCGCGCGTTTCCGAAGCTCTTTGGCCGCCGTCTCGGTGGCTTCGTATCCGGCCCGTTCACGCTGGAAGTGTCGGCTTCGCCGCTGGTTCAGCTCGATTCCAGCGGCACCGCCTGTCAGATACTGACCGGATTCTGTCAGCGTGCGCTCGTCCGCGGCGTGGGAGACGACCTGGAGGTCACCAAGAGCAGTTGCGAGACCCGGGGCGACCGGTGCTGCCGGTGGGCGCTGAAGGAGTAGCTACGCGTATGCGTGGTAGAGCATGAAGTACACGAACAGGCCGGTGATCGAAGTATAGAGCCACGCCGGGTACGTCCAGCGGGCCAGGCGACGGTGTGCCTTGAATCGGCGGCGACCGGCGAGGAAGAGAAGGCGGATGACCAGCGGCACCACGACCACCGCCAGAATCATGTGGCTGAAGAGGATGACGAGGTAGAAGCGGCGCACCGAATCCGGGCCGGGGAAGCTGTGGGTTCCCGTCAGCGCGGCGCGCAGGACGTAGGAGACGAGGAAAAGGGCCGACGCAGCGACCGCTCCCAGCATGCATCGGCGGTGCATGCGGATTTCCTTGCGGCGAACGTAGATCAGGCCAGCGACGAGCAGCGTCGCGCTCGTCAGGTTGAGACCGGCGTTGAAGTGGGCCAGGCCGTCCCCGAGGGCCTGGATGTTCATTGCGGCGACCGCTCCCAGTTGTGCGCCGCCAGCGCCACGCCGAGCGTCAGGAGGGTCGCGGCGAGCACGCTGTGCGCGGAAACCCACGGTACGCCGAGTCGAAACGCCACCGACGCAAAGCCCACCAGCACCTGTCCCACGATCCCGATAGCGGCCGCCGCCGCCAGTCGTTTCGAGAAGGCATCCCGGCTGTGCGTCAGGACCGTGCGTGCGAACATCACCACCGCAACCGCCAGCGCCACCCCAAGGACCCGGTGCGCGAAGTGCAGCTGCACGGCCGGGTACTCCAGCGGCGGTATTACCCGCCCCAGGCACAACGGCACGTCGGGACACGCCATGCCGGCGTCGGTGTGGCGAACCACCGCCCCCACCAGCGACTGCACGAACACCAGGCCCGTGATCCAGCACCCGACCCGCCACGCCAGGCGTCCGTCGGAACGCGGGTCCGCGCCACGCTCCGTGACCCCGGGCGCGGTTCGTACCAGCATCACCGTCACGAAGGCCAGGAAGACGAGCGCCATCGCGAGATGGGACGTGGAAATCGCGTCGGGCAGCCTGTAGATGACCGTAAGGCCACCCAACAAGGCTTGAAAGAAGAGCAGTGCGATGCCCGCAAGGCCCAGGCGGAAGAGCGCCTTCCGCTCGGGGTGGGAGCGCCGTGTGAGCACCACGGCAACCGGGAACAGCAGCAACAGGGCGCCGGCCCAGAGACGGTGCAGGTGCTCCCAGAACACGCCGCCGGTCATTTCGGGCATCATCGTCCCGAAGCAGGTGGGCCAGTCGGGGCACGCGAGACTCGATTCCGTAGCGTGCACGATGCTCCCGAGCAGGACCAGGGCCAGGGTCCAGACGAGAACCAGCAGCAGGAACGGTCGGGCCATCAGGCCGGCACGGCGCTCGCCGGCTGGGGACGGCCAGCCTCGTCGGAGACGGCCTTCGTGTCCGGCGTTGGTCCGTCGCGCTCGGCTGGCGGTGTCAGGATGACTCCCGCCTCCAGCCACTCGTAGCGGTCGGCCATCGCTCCGCGCGCCACCTTGTAGACGGCGGTGTCGTCGTTCCGGAAGACGGCCCTGAACCGCGCGTCGATCCGCCGCCTCGCAAGCCTGCAGGCGGCGTCGGCCAGCTCGAACGGCGTCCGGTCGGCGGGGTTCTCCTTCACGAGCTTCATGGCGCGGACGCAGCAGGCGATCATGGCCAGCAGGTCGCCGCCGTTGTCGACGAGACGGCCGAGGACGGCCTGTCGCTGTTCCAGTCCGGGTCCATGCCGTATGATCGCGTGGAAGAGGGTGCGCGCGAGCTTCCGGGACTTGCGGTCGACGTAGCGCATGTGCCCGGCCAGGCTTCCGAAGGTGCCGTAGCGCGGCCAACGGCCCCATCCCAGCCAGCGCCCCGGGTACCATAGGGCGTAGTGTGCCGCGGCCTTCAGGAACGCAGCGGCGCGCTTGCCAGCCGGCACCCGCGGGTCGATCACGGCTCCCGCGACGGACAGATGGTAATCCACAGCCTCGCGGGCGATGAAGAGACGCATGATCTCGCTCGATCCCTCGAAGATGAGGTTGATCCGCGCATCGCGCATGGCGCGCTCGACGGGAATCGGATCCTCCCCGCGCTGCCGCAGCGAATCGGCGGACTCGTAGCCGCGGCCGCCGCGAATCTGCACGGCGTCGTCGATGAGGTCCCACGCCTTCTCGCTGTGCCACAGCTTGGCCATCGCCGCTTCCAGCCGCATGTCCAGGGTCCCGAGACCGGACATGGCTGCCGCGAGTTCGACGACAGCTTCCATGGCGTAGGTCTCCGCGGCAATCCTGCCCAGCTTCTGGGCCACGGCATCGTGCTTCCCGATCGGCGCACCCCACTGCACGCGCTCGACCGCCCACTTCCGGCACGCGGCCAGGACGCACTTGCCCGCGGCGGTGCAGAATGCGGGCAACGCCAGCCGGCCGGTGTTCAGCGTGATCAGCGCGAGCTTCAGCCCCAGACCCTCGCCCCAGAGCAGGTTTTCGCGGGGAACCTTGACGTTCCGAAAACGGAGCACCCCGTTGGAAATCCCCTTCAGCCCCATGAACCGGCAGATCGGGCCGACTTCCACCCCGGGCCACGCCGTCTCCACGATGAACGCGCTGATCGGGCGTTTCCCCTTGACCCCCGGTCGCGGCGGCGTGCGCGCCATGACGACGAGCAGATCGGCGCGGGGACCGTTGGTCGTCCACAGCTTCTCGCCGTTGAGGATGTAGTGGGAGCCGTCTTCGGAGGGTTGTGCGAACGTGGACATGTTGGCCGGGTCCGAGCCGACCATGGCTTCGGTCAGCGCGAAGGCCGAGAGCTCGCCGCCCGCCGCCCGGGGCAGGTATTTCCGCTTCTGCTGCTCGGTGCCGAAGAGAACCAGGGGCGTGGGGACGCCGATGGACTGATGCGCCGACAGGAACGCGGCCGTGGAGGCGCAGCGGCTGGACACGATGGCCAGCGCCCGGTTGTAGGAGGTCTGGGACAGTCCGAGACCACCGTATTCGCGGGGGACCTTGATCCCGAACGCGCCCAGGTCGGCGAGGCCCTTGAGCACCGCGTCCGGGACCCAGCCCTCGCGGTCGAAGGCGTCGCCGTCCACGTGTTCCTCCGTGAAGCGCCGTATCCGTTCCAGAAACGGTGCTGCGCGCGCGGCTTCCTCGGGGTCCTGGACGGGGTGCGGATGGACGAGGTCCAGCGAGAGCCTGCCTCCGAAGAGCTCCCGCATGAAGCTCCGCTTCTCCCATCCGGATTCACGGGCGCTCTCGGCAACATCGCGCGATTCCTGCGCGTTGCTGAACTCGCGGGCGCCTTCCTTACCGGTCGTCATGATGCACCTCGCGTTCGGGTTCCAGCAGAGCCACCAGTTCGGCCTCGCGCGCCGCGGCATCGGCCTCGCCGACGCGAATCAGCTCGGCCAGGTAGTCCGGCTGGAACATGATCAGACTGAGGAAGTCTGGGGCCTTGGTGTCCCTGGTACCAAGTCCCCGGGTCATGAACCGGAAGGCGCGGGGCAACTGCGGCTCGTACTTGTTGGCCAGTTTCCCCAGGTCCACCGAGGGCCGGATCGTCACCCGCCGCACGATTCGCATCCCCATCCGCGACTCCGGTTCCAGCCGGCTCAGCAGCTGGTTGAAGCGGTCCAGGCGCAGGCCGTCCTCGTCGAGGAGGTCCAGGAAGACGGAGTTCATGAGCGTTCCCGCGACCTGGACCGGAGGCGGGTAGCCGCTGACTGTCGGTTCGTCCGCTTCCCGGAACGTGCGTGCGCGCCGCGTGCTGATGGCAAGGATGCGTTTGGCCCCCAGATGAAGCGCCGGAGAGAGCGGTGCGGCAAGCCGGATCCCTCCGTCTCCGTACCAGTGCTGGCCGATCCGAACCGCGGGGAACACGATCGGGAGTGCCGACGACGCCATTACGTGTTCCACCGACAAGGTGGTGATCCGGGAACGGCGGTTGGGGCGCTCCCATTCGCGCACCCCTTCGCCCTGGACCCACAGAATGGACTGCCCGGTGGAGTAGTTGGTCGTGCTGAGCGCGGCCGCCTTCAGCCTGCCCGTTTTCAGGTTGTAGTGAATACCCGTCAGTTCCCCGTCGATCGCGTGCATCGTGTCGGTCAGATACTCGCGCAGCGGCTGCGTATCCAGAAGACCCCGAACCCTGGGTTCGCCTCCGACGCCGCCGGACAGAAGCTGGCGGCCCCAGCGGATTACGTGGTTGCGCAGGGATCTGAGATCCGTTCTGAAGACCCTGTCCACACCGAGGTTCGACCAGAGGTGCGTGAGTTCCTCGGCACACTGGGCAAACGTGCCGTGGTGAGCCGCCAGATGGGCCGCGTTGATGGCCCCCGCGCTGACCCCGGTGAGAATCGGTACCCTGAGTTCCGGGAAGCGCCGGGAGAGGTACTTGACGACACCTGCCTGGTAGGCGGCCCTGGCGCCCCCGCCGCCCATCACGAAGGCCAGGTCGCCAGGGTCTTGTGGGTTCGAATCTGGTGTCATGGGTGGTGTCGCGTTTGAAACGGGCGCCCTGGTCACGTATAACGATTGGCGGAGGGGATTCTCGCCGATCAGATCCGGCAACGTCAACTGGAGAGGTCCGGAGCCATGAACACGGCCAGGCTTGGCGCGGCGGGAATGATCCTCGCGACCGGCGCCATGCCTCAGACCCCTCCGGGGATTGCGGGTTCCGACGCCTGCCGTACGTGCCACCAGGAGCAGTACGACGCATGGGCCGTGTCCACGCACGGAACGGCAGGCGGACCGCCCGGCCCGGCCACTGTCATCGCCCCCTTCGACGGATCGGCGATTCGCTTTGCCGATGCGGTCGTGTCCCCGGTGGTGCGGGACGACGGTCGATACGTCTTCGTCGTCGAGCGCAGCGGGCGTCCACCGATGGAGCTCGAGGTGACGGGGGTGGTCGGGCGCGGGCACATGGTTGGAGGCGGGACGCAGGGCTTCGCATCCCTGTTTCCCGACGGCACCGAGCGGTTTCTTCCCTTCGACTACTCGGAGGACGGCGATGCGTGGTTCTGCAACACCGCGTTCGTGGGCGGATTCTGGGTGCCGGGCGCGGATCGGGCGCGGCTGCGCGCCGATGCCGGGTGGCTTCCCATAACCCAAGCGATGCGCCTCACCGAGTGCGGCGATTGGCCGCCCGTGCGAATTCTGGGGACCAGCCGCCGATTCGCGAACTGCCAGAACTGCCACGGCAGCCAGGTCGAGGTCCGATACCGGGCCGATCTGGCGCGCTACGAGACGAGTGCGACGTCGCTCGCAATCAACTGCGAATCGTGTCACGGCCCGGCGCTGGCGCATGTCGAGGAGGCACGTGCGGCGGCCGCCGACCCGTCGCGAGCGCGGCAGTCGCTCCCCGGAGCCCCGTCGGCCGCCGCCGGGACGCTCCCCGCCTCGCTCGCCACGCTGGATGTGGACGCGTCGTTGCGCGTGTGCTTCGAATGCCACGCCCTCAAGCGCGCGCTCGGCGACGATGCGAGTGACGGCCCAGGCGACGGTCCGCAGCAGTACAGCCTCGGTCTCCCCCTCATCGGCGACTCGCCCTACCTGCCCGATGGCCGGATCGCCACCTTCGGCTACCAGCAGACCCACCGCTCCAGCGCGTGCTACCTCTTCGGCTCGATGACCTGCGTCGACTGCCACGACCCGCACGGTCAGGGTTACCGCGATGTCTTCGGCAACGCACTCGAGGGCAGGTTCGACGATCGCCAGTGCACGGCCTGCCACGCCAGCAAGGTCGCGGATCCCGAGGCGCACACCTTTCATCCCGCCGGCTCCCCCGGGGCGGCCTGCACGTCGTGCCATATGCCTTACGTACAGCATCCTGAACTTTCGCCTGCTATACCGTATGCGAGAGCGGACCATACAATCTCGATTCCGCGCCCCGGCTTCGACGAGGAAGCGGGGCTGCAGTCGGCGTGCGCGGGATGTCACAGCGACCGGTCACCCGCCGAGCTGGCCGCCCAGACCGCCGCGTGGTGGGGCGAGATCGCGCCGCACCGCCCGGAGGTGGCGGCCCTGATTGCGGCGACCGCGCCCGCCGCCTCACCCGGCGACCTTGACCGCGCCGTGGCCGCGGCCGCCGCGCGGGGGCCGCGGCACGGCATCGCCAAGCTGATGGCCGTGGACGCGTGGGTGCGGGGCGGGGAGGCGCGGGGACCGGCTGCGGCAGGCGACCGCAGCACGGGCGGCCTCGACGACGTCCCGGGGCGCGCCTTGGCCACCCTGGCCCGCGACGACGACGAGGACGTGCGCGCGGCAGCCGCGGCCGCGCTGCACGCCACCCGGGGCGATGACCCCGATGTGCGCGCGCTCCTGGACGCTGTGACGCGCGGGGCCCCGGACGAGGACGGGTTCCGGGTGCGGTGGGCGGCGGCGCTGACGCAGTGGGCGGCTGCGGTGGAGAGGGTGGAGGGCCCCGCGGTGGCGCTCCCGTTTCTGCGGCGCGCGCAGGAGGTGCGGCCGACGGCGCCCGAGGTGCTCGTCGCGCTGGGGGCGGGCCTCGCCGCGGCGGGGGATATGGCGCAGGCCGTACAGGTGTACCTGGAAGCGCTGCGCCATGGACCCGGAGACCCCGTCGCGCTCGTGAACGTGGGACTCGCCCTTGAGACTCTCGGCCGCGAGGACGACGCGGCGGCCATGTACGAGGAGGCCGTCCGGGTCCGGCCCACCGAGGCTCTGGCACACCTCAACCTAGGCAATACGCGGTTTCGGCGCGGCGACTTCGAGGGCGCGATCACAGCCTATCGCGCCGCGGTCCGCAACGATGCCGGACTCTCCCGCGCCCATTTCTACCTGGGCGTGTCCCTTGCCAACACCGGCCGCGTGGCGGAGGCGCTTCCGTCGCTCTACGACGCGCTCGAGTTTGCACCCGATGACACCGAAATCCAGGACGTGATTCGCCAGGTCGAGGCCGTGTTACGTTATTAACCGTCATGATCGGGAAACAGGACCAACCTTCTTTCGCCGCCGCCGCGCATCACCGCCTCACAGGGGCGGTTGCGGCCTTGTTGGCAGCGCTCCTGGCTGGCGCCTGCCACACCTATTCCCCGGTCACCCTGTCGGACGTCACGCCGGGCGACCGCGTGCGCACCCTGCTGACGCAAGCCCAGTACGAAGAGTTCGACGAGTACCTGCTCGGCGGCGACCGGACCATGGAGGGAACCGTTATCGAAGCGGACGCCGGTGCCCTTTTGTTGGAGGTTCCCCTCGTCACGGTCGCCGAGGGCATCCGGGTCGACTCGTACAGTCAGCGGCTGAGGATCCCCGCGCAGGGCGTCGCAGACCTGGAGATCCGATCCCTGTCCCGCGGCAGGACCTACGCGCTCGCCGGCATCCTCGGAGTCGCCGTGGGCGCGATCGCATGGGACCAGTTCCGGGGTTCGCGCAGGGGTGAAGCGCGCCCGCCAATACCGCCCGAAGAGGACATCGCGGTGGTCATCCGGATTTCGTTCTAGCGACCATGACAGGACACGCGCCACGCCCGCGCGCCCTCGCGGAGTCAACGGCCGCCGCACCGGCGTCGCGCCGTGCGCGCCTCGCCCTCCTGGCCTGCCTGTTGGCCCTCGCGGCCGGTTGCATCACCGACGACGAAATCGGGACTCCCCTGTCCGTGGAGCTGATCGGGCCCGAAACGGGCCTGGTCGGCGACCAGTTGTCCGTGCTCTACAACGTCAGCGGCCGCAGCCTGACCGGCATCATTTTCACCTGGGGAGACGGCGCGACGGACTCCCTGGCCACCGTGGGCGCCCAGACCGCAAGCGGATCGATGCAGCACGTCTACGAGATGCCGGGGCTGTTTACGGTCACGGCACGGGTGGAAGACGCCGTCGAAGGGGTGGCGAGAGCCGAGGTTTCGATCAATGTTCAGGGCCGCTGATTGCGCCCGTGGCCCGTGCCTCCGGCCAATCGGCGTCGCGCTGTTGGCGTGGCGCAAATCGAAAGTGGTATGTTCATCGCCAGTCGGATCGTTCCGCGACGTTGGTCGTCTGCGGGACGGGCGGACCGGGAGCGCCCCGGGGCCGGGCCGGCTGCAAACAGGTTTGGCAAGGAGTAGAAGCATGACAAACCGATTGTTCGATGCACTCCGTTCGTTCGCGGGTGGAGTGGGCGTGGTGGGGGTCGTCATCCTCGCGGCCGCGCTCGCCGTCCCGGCTGGCGCGCAAGCGCAGGACGGGGCGGTTACAGGCACGGTCACCGACGAGACGAGCGGCCGGCCGGTGGGGTCCGTCCAGGTGTACCTGGATGGCACCGGACTGGGAACGCTCTCCCGTGACAACGGCCGCTTCGTCATCCTCAACGTTCCGGCGGGCGAGTACACGATTCGCGCCGAGCGCATCGGGTTCGCGTCGGCAGAGGCGACGCTCACGGTCAACGCGGGTGCGACCACGCAGCACGACTTCGCCATCGCGGCCCAGGCTCTGGGTCTGGACGAGATCGTGGTGACCGGCACCGCGGGGGCCGCACGCCGCCGGGAGGTCGGCAACTCGATCTCGCAGCTCGACGTGGAGCAGGAGGTCGTCGGGCCCCCGGTCAACGTCGACGCGCTGCTTCAGGCCCGCGTCCCGGGCATGTCGATCACCCAGAGTTCGGCGAGCTCCGGTGGCGGCGCCATGATCCGGCTGCGGGGCAACGTCTCGATGACCCAGTCCAACCAGCCCCTCATCTACATCGACGGCGTGCGCGTCCGAAGCGAAGGCTTCGCCAAGAACGTGCCGCCGATCGGGTATTCCGGCCGCAGCAACAACGACGTCTCCAGCCCGCTCAACAGTATCAACCCGCAGGACATCGAGCGGGTGGAGGTGATCAAGGGCGCGGCTGCCACCACGCTGTACGGCACCGAGGCCTCGGCCGGGGTGATCCAGATCTTCACCAAGCGCGGATCCGTCGGTGAAGCCACCTGGACGGGCCAACTGGAACAGGGTCTGTCCCGCAACCTGACGTTCGGTCCCGATCCGTCGCTCAGGCCGCCGTCAGAGAATCCGACCTCGCTTTCGGGCGGCCGGTCGGACTTCCTCTTCATCAACCCCTGGCTGCGCGGCCACAAGCCGATGTGCGACGATCCGATCGTCGTTCAGGACCAGCCTTGCGACAGCGGCCTCTTCAGCGACATGGGCGCGCACCAGCAGAAGTACGCGCTCAACGTGGGCGGCGGCGCCGAGAACGTGAGGTACTTCGTGTCGGCCTCCTACGAGAACGACGATGGCGTGCTTCCCAACGACAACGAGAAGAAGGTCATTCTTCGGGGCAACTTCACGTTCAACCCGATGGAGTCGCTGCAGTTGCAGTGGAACACGTCGTACACCAACGACCAGCTGGAGCACACGGCGGGCGGGAACAACGCGCACGGGATGACGCTCAACACCTTCCGGCGCGACCGCAACTACCTCAACGATGAGTCCTTCAACGCCATCAACCCCTTCCTGAACCAGGAAATCACCACCCAGATCGATCACCTGATCACCGGGCTGACGGCGACCTACTCACCGCTGGCGAACTTCAGCAACCGCTTCAGCATCGGATACGACCTGGCCCAGCAGGACAACCGCAATCTGCGGCCCTTCGGCTTCATCCGGGCCCCGACGGGGATTCTGGCCACCTCCCGCTACGAGTTCAACACGCTCACAGTGGACTATGTCGGATCCCTGGACTTCAGCCTTCCCATGGGAATCCGTTCCGCCCTGTCCTTCGGCGGACAGAGCGTGACCACACGGAGCGAGCGGACCACCGCCTACGGGGACAACTTCCCCGGTCCCGGCGACCCGGACGTGGATAACGCCGGGAACACGCTCGGTTTCGAGGACCGTACCCGGATCGTGAACGCCGGCCTGTTTGCGCAGAACGTCTTTGACATCTCCAACAAGTACTTCATCACGGTCGGCCTCCGGGTTGACGGCAACTCCGCCTTCGGGGCCGACTTCGGACTCCAGGCCTACCCGAAGGTTTCCGGTTCCTACGTCATCTCCGACGAGGACTTCTGGGACGAGGGCTGGGGCAGCATGAAGCTGCGGGCCGCCTGGGGTCAGGCGGGACGCGCCCCCGGCGCCTTCGACGCCGTCCGAACCTTTGCCGCCGCCGGTTGGGGCGGGGTACCGGCCTTCCTGCCCAGCAACGTGGGCAACGCGACGATCGGCCCCGAGACCACTTCCGAGCTGGAGCTCGGCTTCGAGGGTTCGTTCATGGACGACAGGCTCGCCCTCGACTTCACCTACTTCGGGCAGACGACTTCGGACGCGCTCTTCAGCGTGCGCCAGATTCCGTCGCTGGGCTTTACGAGTTCCCAGCTTGCCAACGTCGGTGAGCTTGTCAACAACGGCTACGAGCTCGGCTTGAACTACAGCATCATCCGGAACGACACCTGGACCTGGGACATCAACGGCTCGCTTTCCCTGACCGACTCCGAAGTCACTTCGCTCGGCGATGTGCCCGAGTTCTCGATCGGCGGCTTCGGCTGGGTGGCGGAAGGCTACCCCGCGCCTGTCATCCGGTCCGACTGCGTGGCCAATCCGGACGATCGCGCGGACCCGATCATCCTGGACCGCACCGATGAACAGTGCGTGCACGGGCCCAACCAGGCGACGACGATCGCGGGCTTCGGCATGACCTTCGGGCTTCCCGCGGGAATCGTGCTGACCGCCCGGGGCGAGTACCAGGGCGGGGCGTTCATGACGAACGGCCCGCAGGCCGCGGCTACCCGCCGGTCGGTGCGGTGGGCCGGATGCTTCGAGGCCTACAACACTTGGGAGACCCAGGGATACGCGGCGCTGACCGCCGAGGAGCGGGCGCGTTGCGACCTGAAATTCTACCAGTCGGACTTCGCCGTGCAGCCCGCGGACTTCTTCAAGATCCGCGAGGTCAGTGCGCAGGCGCCCCTGCCGGACGCGTGGGCGAACATGGTCGGCGCGTCGCGCGCCACCGTCACGCTGTCGGGCCGGAACTTCTTCCGGTGGGTGGATCCGCTCATGCGGACGCTGGATCCCGAAGTGGGCGGCAACGTCGGTTTCAACACCCGGGTGCGCAGCATGACCGAGCACGTTCCGCCGCCGGCGTTCTACACGTTCTCCATGCAGCTCGTCTTCTAAGGGAGGGGAGAGACGAATGAAATACATTTCGATGAATACATCATGCGGCATGCGGCGGGGCGCCCTCCTCTCCGCCGCGGTGCTCGGGTTGCTGGCGGCCTGTGATACGACCGTCGTCAACCCGGGACGCGTTCAGGAGGTCTTCCTTTTCGAGACCGAGGCCCAGGAGGCGATCGTCAGCGGGATCGGGCGTGCCGCCGCGGAAGCACAGAACTACGTCGGATACACCGGCGCGGCGGTCACGCGCGAGATCCATCCGTCCGGTTCGACGGGAAGCTTCGGCATCACTGTCGAGTGGCAGAACGGCGAACTCGACTACGAGACGATCGGAACCCACTGGAACCTCTCCCAGCGCGCCCGCTGGTGGGGTGACGACGGGATCGCCAAGATCATGGAGACGGGCGCCCAGGACCAGGCGAACCTGGCCGAGGCGTACCTGTGGACCGGGTACGCGTACCGCCTCCTCGGCGAAAACTTCTGCGTGTCGGTGATCGACGGCGAGGGCGCGGGGCCGCGCAGCGTCTACTATGAACGCGCGATCGCCCGCTTCGACCAGGCGGCCTCGCTGGGGTCGGGCGACATGGCCATGGCGGCGGTTGCCGCACGCGCTTCCGTCAAGGCTTTCGCGGGCGATTGGTCCGGCGCAATGGCCGACGCGGCCGGCGTGCCCGACAACTTCGTCTTCGACATGCCGTACTTCGCGACCGAGGGCAACGCGACTCGCAACCGGATCCAGTTCGCGAGCCAGGCCGAGCCGTACAAGGCCCACACCCAGAGGTACACGAAGTACGAGGACTACAGCATGAGCGAGAACAACCCGGACGGCGACCCGCGCGTCCCGTACCGGGTGACCGACGAGACCGGCGACGCGGCGGTCCAGTGCTGTGGCCAGGTGCCCTGGTGGCCGCAGACGAAGTACGCGGACTCGGGGTCGGATATCCCGCTCTCCAAGGGCACCGAAATGCGGCTGATCGAGGCCGAGGGCATGCTGGTGTCAGGTGACTGGCAGGGCGCCATGGGCAAGATCAACGCCCTGCGCATGGCTGCGGGCGTGGAGCCGGCGATGGCGACCAACACCGCCGAAGCGTGGACGGCGCTCAAGTTCGAGCGCGGCGTGGTGATGTGGCTGGAGGGACGCCGCCTCGGCGACTTCTTCCGCTGGAACCGTGACAATACGCCGGGCGATCTACATTCACTGGAACAGCCGTCGGGGAGCCAGAACGAGGGCTCGCACCTCGTCCAACAGGACCTTTGCTTCCCGATCTCGCGCGGCGAGGTCGACACGAATCCGAACATCAACGGGCCTACGGGCTGAGGCCGGCGCCCAGGACCACCGAGCTCGCCGAGCCGGATAGAGAGGGCCCCTCCTTCGCGGGGGGCCCTCTTGGCGTCCCCATCGGACTGTTCAACCACTCAGGACCGCTTTCACAGCCACACCAAGGCACAAACAAGGCAGACGGGCATTGAGGGGAAGACGGAGACCGACGAAACCAAACGCCGCTTGTCTGACGCTTGCGGCCATTATGGCCTTGACGAGCCACGCATGCGCGTCGGCGGGCGAGAGTACAGCCCTGCCGAGACGCACGGGCGACATCACACCGGCCGAGCTGGAGGGGATTTCCGCCACTCACGCGATGGATGCCCTCATACTCCTGCGCCCACAGTGGCTCCGGGCGCGCAACGGATCTGCCACAGTGGTCATCAACGCTCAGCGCAGCAATCGGGAGCGGCTTGCCGAGATTCCGATCCGGTCGATCGCGCGGGTCACCTTCATGACCCCGGCGGATGCCACGACACGCTTTGGAACGGGCTTTTTCAACGGGGCGATTGTCGTCACCCTCCGCTAGCGTCAGGCGCGTCGCCCCTCCTTCGGGGGGCCCTCTTCTACATGGTGCTCTGGAGCACTCCTCGCCCGATCGCCATGGTCCCGGCCGCGACGAGCGCCAGCGCTGCCAATGCCCCCACCAGGTGAGGCCCGTAGCTGCGCTGGTCGGGTGGGCGGCGCTTTGTCACGCTTGTGGTGAACTGCAGCACCGCCGCGGCCAGGAGCATCAGGAAGAAGTGGCCGATCATCTGCGTGTAGAACGGTCGTGCAAAGAGCGTGGCCACTCCCGTCAGCACCTGCAGGTGCATCAGGCCCGTGAAGACCGTGGCCAGTCTGGCCATCGCGGTTGAGTACTCGCGCTTCCCGAAGAATCCGACGAGCGCGTAGAGCACGACGAAGAGGCCGGCCACCAGCACGAGGTAGCGCAGGCCCGAGTGAGCTGCGAAGAGCATGGGGGGCTCCGAAATCCTGGTTCGGGTTCGCCTGGGACACCGCCGGCAGCGCTCGCCGGGGTCTTTCGGAGTCTGCTGCCTCCGCGTTCCGCAGGCAATGTTCCCCGGGGCCCATGCCCCGCAATACTCATTGCTCCCCACCCCTTCCGCGCATACCGTCAACGCATGTTCAGGACGGGCTATATCCTGAGCCCCCGCGCCGACTCGGTGTGGTTCCTGGGGCTTCCATTTGCGGCGGTGGCGCTCGCCCTGGGGTTTCAGGCGTGGCTTCCGTACGTCGCCGTCGCGTCAATCAACCTGTGGATCACGACGCCCCACCACTACGCCACCTGGGTGCGCAGCTACGGCATGCCCGACGTATGGCAGCGCTTCAGGGCGCGGCTCATCGTGGGCCCGATCGCCATCTTCTCCCTGACCGCGGCGGGCCTGATCTGGGCGCCCATCACGCTGCTGCTGCTGGTGTCGGCATGGGACCACCAGCACAGCATCATGCAGCAGCACGGTTTCAGCCGCGTCTACGACTTCAAGGCGCGGACGGGACTGGAGAGCACCCGCAAGTACGACCTCGCGCTCCACTGGATCCTGTACGGGAACATGTTCCTGCAGGCCCCCATGTTCCGGGGCCTGTGGATCCGTGAACTCCACCGCATGCAGATCCCCCTTTCCGTGGGGTTCGTGGAGACGCTCCTGACGCTCAGCTGGATCGTCACGTTCGGCTATGTGATCCTCTACCTTCTCCACCTCCGGAAGACGGTCAAGGCGGGAGCGCAGATCAACCCCGTCAAGTACGGTTTCATCGCCGCGAGCTACTTCCTGTGGTACTTCGTGGCCTTCCACACAAACTCGATCCTGCTCTACGCGGTCGCCCACCGGGTCATGCACGGCGTCCAGTACATGGTGATGGTCTACTCCTACATGAGCCGTTCCGCGGCCACGGGCGCCTCGCGGCCCGGATTCTGGAGCCGGCTGACGGGAAGCGGCCGGCTGCGCTGGTTCCTGATCCTGGGGGGCGCCTACGCGGTCGCATTCCAACTGCTGATCAACCGTCCCCTGGACGAGTTCGGCTTCGGGGTCGTCAACTTCGCGCCGTACCCCGCGATTCCCCAGTTCAACATTCCGGCGCTCGACTACGCCGGAGGCTACGAGCTGTGGTCGCAGATGATGCTGTACGCCTACGCGCTCCTGCACTACTATGTCGATTCCTTCATCTGGAAGGTGCGCGACAAGCAGGTGCAGGGAGGGTTGTAGCGAATGGCCAGAAGGAAGCCCGCCAGGTCGGCAGCTCGGCGCGCCCCCGCCCCTCGGCCGTCCGCCTTCGCACGTGCCCGCGCCGTGTTCCAGGGCTACCGGATCCTCTTCGTCATTTACGGCGTGGGGACGGTCGTGGGATTGCGCGAACTCTACCTGGCGCGCACGGGTGATCCGGTCGACTGGGGCAGCGAGGAGTGGGCCGAGATGACCGAGGTTCTCTCGGAAGTCAATCCGGAAGACCCGGACACGGATTTTCTCAAGGGCGTGCAGTCGATCGTGCGGGGGGATCAGCCGGGCTTCGTGACGCACTTCGAGGATGCGCTGCGGTCCGATGTCAAGCACAACGAGTTCCTGTTGCACGACTACGCGCGGCATCTGCTCGAATCGGGGGCGGGATGGCGCGCAGTGAACGAAGCCGTGAACCGCTGGCGGGAGAACTATCCTTTCTCGGACGAGACGCTGACCCTGGGACTCGGGACGGGGCCGCGCACCCAGGCCGACGTCTCGATGCTGCGCCGCGAACTGCTCGCCGTGCCGTGGATCGGCGATGTCGAACTGGAGAGCTACGAGGCGAGTTTCGGGCGGGGTTGGCGGGTGCACATCGCATTCCGTCCTCCGCGCGAGGTCGACGTGCGGGAAGCGGTCGCCGCGGTCTCGATACTGTCGGTGCCCGAGGCGGACAGGGCGCGCCTGGCGGTGACCTGCAGCACGCTTACCGATTGCTCGGTGGCGCCGCGGTCGCCTCGCTGAAAGACGTCGGCCGAGCCCTCTGCCACGAATTCCGCTTGCGGCTGGCGGAAACGCGCCCCATGATGGCAGTTGGGATATTCCAGGGGAGACGCGCGATCGACGTTTCCCCGTAGCAGAAAGGAGGGCCCATGCGGCTTCTTCCACCGAAAGGCTCCCTGTGCATGGCAGCGCTCGGAGCCGCGCTTTTCCTCACCGTCGGCAGCGCCCAGCTGGCCGCGCAGAACGGGACGGTGACGGGGAGCGTCAGAGACGCGGTCAGCCAGGCGCCGCTGGCGGGCGCCCAGATCTCCATCGCCGGCACGACGCTGGGGATGCTGACCAACAACGTGGGTCGCTACCTGCTTGTGAACGTACCGGCCGGCGAGCAGACCGTGCGAGTCGATCTTATCGGCTACGGCAGCTTGGAGCTGACGGTGACGGTTCCCGCCGGAGGAGCGGCGACGGCGGACTTCAACATCCGCCAGGACGCCATTGCTCTCGAAGGGGTGGTGGTTACCGGAACGGCGGGGCAGGCCCGCCGGCGCGAGGTCGGCAACAGCATCAGCCAGGTCGTCGCCGAGGACATCCAGTACACGGCCGTGACCGACTTCGGCGACGTGTTGCAGGGACGCACCACCGGCATCCAGGTGAACGACCACAGCGGGCAGGTGGGCGCGGCCAGCCAGATCCGGCTGCGCGGCAACAACTCCCTGCAGCAGGGCAACAACCCGCTCATCTACGTAGATGGGGTCCGTCTCGAGAACAACCCGATCGGGTCGGACGACGAGGGAGCTCAGACTCCGTCGGCCTTCGACATGATCAACCCGGCGGACATCGAGCGCATGGAGGTGATCAAGGGGCCCGCCGCGACGACGCTGTACGGCACCGAGGCCTCCAGCGGCGTGATCCAGATCTTCACCAAGCGCGGCGTCGCCGGGGCGCCCGCGTGGACCGCCACGGTGGAGCAGGGTCTCAGCGTCATGCCTCACCAGGGCCCCGGCGCTGATGTGAACCCGTCAGGGCTCTTCCTCAACACCTGCCGTGATCCGAGCATCCTCAACCACCAGACCGGTGAGATCGGGGTCGACGAGCCCGGCTGTCCGGAAAGCGGGAGCTGGTTCCGCAATGCCCGCCACCAGGTGTACAACCTGAGCGTGCGGGGTGGCGGACAGAACGCGACCTACTTCGTGTCGGGCCAGTACGGCGACCGGCAGGGCGTGGTCGACCCGCAGGGGGCGGACAACTACAACGTTCGCGCCAACATCACCTTCCAGCCGGCCGAAGGGTTCAACGTACAGCTGAACAGCAGCTATGCGCGCCGGAACATCACCTGGATCCCCAACGGGAACAACGCATCGGGTCTCTACCTGAACGTGCTGCGCGGGGACCGCGGATACACCCCGGGGAACGACGACTCGCTGGTGCTGGAGAACGAGATTCTGACCCATCTCGACCAGTATGTGACCAGCCTGTCGGTTGGATGGGCACCGAACAGCATGTTCTCGCACCGGATGAACGTGGGGATCGACTACACCTCGTCGGACTTCATCGACTTCAAGGGCTGGGGCTTCTACGAGGAGGCGACCGGCGACCGGGAGATCGATCAGCAGTTCGATCGCAATCTGACCTTCGACTACAGCGGCACCTTCTCCTACAGTCCGTTGGACAACATCACTTCGGACTTCTCGTGGGGAGGCCAGGTATACGAAGAGTTCAACTACACGATGAACGGCTTCGACGAGTTGTTCGCCGGACCGGGTGAGCAGGTTCTGGGCGACGGCAACAATCCGCGGGTCTTTGAGAATCGAATCATCGAACGAAGTGGCGGTTTCTTCGTGCAGGAGGTCCTGGGGCTCAACGACAAGCTCTTCCTGACCGGTGGGATCCGGTGGGACGGCTTCAGCACGTTCGGCGAGGGCTTCGGTCTGGCCGCCTATCCCAAGCTTCAGGCTGCCTACACCATCTCGGACGAGGATTTCTTCCCCTTCGACTGGACCGAAACCTTCAAGTTGCGGGCCGCATGGGGCCAGTCCGGCAAGGCCCCCGGTGCATTCGACGCCAAACGCACCTACGAGGCGACATCCGCCGACGAGCAGGTGCCCGCCGTCATCATCGCCAATCTCGGGAACTCGGATCTGGGTCCCGAAGTGTCCACGGAACTGGAATACGGCGCAGACGCCTCTTTCCTGGGCGGCCGTTTGATCGTCGAGTTCACGGCGTTCGACCAGACAACCCGTGACGCGCTGATCTGCGTGCAGGAGGCGCCTTCGGGCGGGACTGAGGAATGCACCTGGCGCAACCTGGGCGAGGTGCAGAACTGGGGCACCGAGACCATGGTCAACTTCGTGCCCGTCCGCACCGACAACATCGAGTGGGATGTCGGTGTGAACTTCACCACCAACGACAGCGAAATCACCGACCTCGGTCCGCTGGAGGATCTGGGAACCTCCCGCCAGCTGGGCTTTCCGCTGTGGATACGCTGGGACGACACGCTTACGAATCCCGATGCGATCGGGGAGCTTCCCGATTACGAGAAGGGGAACATTGGCAACCTGTTCCCCACCGAGACGGTGGGTCTCAACACCCGTCTGACCCTCTGGCGCTCACTGACGCTCGACCTGGTCGGCGAGGGCCAGTACGGCATGGTCAGGCCCATCGGGATCGCGTACCAGAACGTGCGCAGGCGCGTGTGGCCGGGCGACGGATGCCCCGCGATCCAGGACATGTACTATTCGCTCAGCGGGTCGGGGTCCTCGCGGGTGGCACAGATGGGCCTGCCGGCCTCGGACATCGCCCGCTGCATTGGACCGTACTCGGATCAGGGCATGTGGACCGATCTGGCGGACTTCTTCAAGATCCGCTCGGCTTCGATCACCTACCGTCTGCCGGACGGGTTGGTGCCGGGCGCGCGTAGCGCCCAGATCGGAGTCGCCGGCAAGAACCTGATGACCTGGACCAACTACCGCGGTCTGGATCCCGAGGCCAACGACAACGGGTTCGGGGACTCCACGCCCAACGAGTACTACAACATGGCGCCGCCGAGGATCTTCATCCTGAACTTCTCCGTGAACTTCTGAGGGAAGGACAGATACGATGATGAAACGAACAGGAAGGACTGGAATCAGCGGCGTCGCCGTCGTGCTGTGCGGCGTGGGTCTGGCGGGTTGCGAACTCGAGGTCCTGAACCCGGGCAGAATCCTGGACGAGGACCTCACCACGCGGGAGCTCATGCCGATCCTGGTTTCCGGGGTTTCGGCCGAGTTCAACGACATCGGAGACTTCTACGCCTTCGATATCGCCCGCCTTACCGACGACCTGTCTGGTACGGGAAGCTACTTCTCGACCGGACAGTACCGGAGGGGCGTCTTCGACAACGAGAATTCGGAAGGGCACTGGGAACAGGCCCACGAGGCAGCCTGGGCCGCGGGAGGCGCCTGGGAGCGGCTCCAGGACGTGCTTGGCGGGGAAGCCAACAGCTTCGACGGTTCAGCGCGGGTTTTCCTGCTGATGGGGCTGGCTCACCGGATGCTGGGCGAGAACTTCTGTGATCTCGTCTACGACAAGGGGCCGCTTCAGCCCCGTGAGGCCGCCTTCGACAGCGCCATCGTTGCGCTGAATCAGGCGGTTTCCATAGGGACGGCGGCCGGTGCGAGCGACTACGTAACTGCCGCGCATGGCGGCATCGCCCAGGCGAACGTGGGACTGGGCAACTGGTCGGCGGCCGTGCAGTCGGCGTCCATGGTGCCCACGAACTTCGTGCACAGCGCCATCTACCACCTGACCGCCAACAGCAATGGGGTATGGAACGAGTCGTGGGGACGTGCGGAGGTGGGCGTCTGGGCAACGCCGGCGCAACGGGTGTTTGACGGCGACCCGCGTGCACCGTACACGATCTGTGGCTCGTGGAATGATCCCGACGACCCGTCGAAGGGCGTGACGCCTACAGGGGTCTGCACGGGCCAGGGCAGCGGCGCGCACCAGGGCGCGGACGGACTGACCGCCCACTACAGGCAGGACAAGTACAACGAGTCCGGGAGTGACGTCCCGATCGTCACCGGCACGGAGATGCGGTTGATCGAGGCCGAGGCCGCGTTGGTGGGTGGCGACCTTGCGACCTTCACGGCCAAGGTGAACGAGGTGCGCGCGTTCTACGGCGCGGAGCCGATCGAGCAGCCGGCTGCGGCTGGTGCACTGGAGTTCCCGAACGCGCAGGACGATGCCTGGTCCATCCTGGACCGGGAACGCTACCTGACACTGTGGATCGAGGGGCGTCGCCTCTTCGATCTCGACCGATGGCAGCATCCCTTCCTTCAGGGCGGGACGCTAATCGGTCCGGGGGCCGAACCGCGAGTTTCGTGCATGCCCGTTCCGGAGATCGAATGCACCCTCAACCCGGAGATTCAGAACTCCTCGGTGTGTACGTAGCCAACCGGGGAATGTAGAACAGGGGCAAACGCCCCCTCCGGCCAGCCGGTCGGCGGGGGCGCTTTGCGTTCGCGACCGGCTGCGGGTCCGCTGCGGTCGTCCCCCCGGTCAGCCCGACGAGCCGATCGGCACGCCATCCTGCGACTTGCCGGTCACCAGGAAGGTGATAATGACGGAAGCGCCCATGAGGATGCCTGCGACGATGATCGAGCTACGCGTTCCGGCCGTCTCACTGACCAGCACATCGCTGACCTCCGCCAGGGGGAAGGCGACCGTGGTGATCCGTCCGTGATCTTCTTCCCCGGGCGCGTGGACGGCGCCGGTGATCACCAGGCTGGTCTCCGTCCACCTCAAATCGTGCACCTCGGAATACTCGAACGTCTCGCACCCGGGCCCGTCCGGCGGGCATTCGCCCACAATCACACCTCGGATGTCGAGACCATCCCGCGCCTCGGGTCCGGGGACGGGCGCCCGCTGCACGGACATGCAACCCGATACCATGAACGCGGCCGTGACGACGGCGGCCAGTACGGCGTTGGGCTTTCTCAATGCGGCCCCTTCCTTCTACCTTGGGGACTCGTTCCGTCAACAACTGCAGGGACTGCGGGTGTCAACTTGAAGAAACGGATTCGGCCGGTGTTCCGCAATCGCCGGCCGGGAACGGAAGGAAGGACCGGAGGTGCACGATGCTGACACGGGCCCATTCACCCCTGCTTGTAGCCGCGGTGCTCCTGTCGACGGGATGCGCGTCGTCGGGAGAATCAAGCGGTGCTGGCCGTTCAAGAAACCTGATCACCGCGGAAGAGCTGATGGCAGTCCCTCACAATACCACCTACGAGGCGGTCAGGGCACTGCGTCCCCGGTGGCTGCTGCCACGTAGCGTGGCATCGCTTCGGGACCAGCAGCGCCATACTCCGCGGGTCTACGTGGACGGCCAGCTCCGCGGCGAAGTCGAGGAATTGAGGATGCTGGCGCCGCACGAGGTGGAGGAGATCCGCTACATGAGCGCATCGGATGCCACGACGCGATTCGGCACCAACCATGTCGCCGGTGCGATCGTCGTATCCACGTGGCGCGGCTGATCCCGACAGGGCCTGATCGGCATCCAGCGTGCTGAACCGGATTGAAGCGTCGCGTCTCCTGCGCGGCTCGCCGGCTTCCTGCGCGTTGATCGTGCCGCTCCTTGCCTCGGCCCTGCTCGCGCCGCCCGCCGCCGGACAGCAGGGGGTCGGTGCCAACGGCGAGTGGATCAGCGTCTTTCTCGACTGCGCGAGCCGCAACTGCAACCAGAACTACTTTCGGACCGAATTGCCGTGGGTGAACTGGGTGCGCCTCCCCGACGACTCGGACGTCCACGTCATCATGACGAGCCAGGCTACGGGCGCGGGAGGGCGCGACTACCGGCTGGACTTCATCGGCTCCGGGAGCTTCGGGTATGAGCGTCAACTGTCGTACCAGGCGCCGCCCACCAACACCGACCGGGAAACGCTGGACGAGGTCGCCCGTACGATCGGCGTGGGGCTGCTGCACTTCGCCACGGTCAACGGATTCTTCGACGACATCTCCGCCTTCCAGGAAGTCAGCACCGGGCTGCTGAACGGGCAGGGCCCCGATCCGGGCGAGCGCGTCGTCGCGCAGGAGGAAGTCGACGATCCCTGGGACTTCTGGGTGTTCCGGCTGGGGGGACGCACCGAACTCAACGGCGAGCAGACGCGGCGCACGCAACGGATCGACGGCAGCTTCAGCGCCTCACGGGTGACACCCACATGGAAGATGAATTTCCGGGGGAATGTGAACTACAACCAGCGGGAAATCGACCTCGCCGACGAGTCGACCTTCACCGATTCGAGGACCGATTGGGGATTCAGCCATCTCATCGCGTATTCGCTTGCCGATCACTGGTCGATCGGGGTCCAGGGTGAGATGCGACGCATCGTGCGCTTCAACCAGGCGTTCCGCGCCGAGATGACCCCGGCGCTCGAATACAGCTTCTTCCCCTACGAAGAGGCGACCCGGCGGGCGCTGACGGTCTTCTACCAGATCGGGCCGGCCTACCGGCGCTACCTCGAGCAGACGCAATTCCTGCAGACGGCCGAGACCCGCTGGGAGCAGTCGCTCGAATTCGAACTCTCACAGAGGCAACAGTGGGGCGACGCCTCCATCAGCATGACCGGGTCCCACTTCCTCCACGACATCGGCCTCTACAACGTGAGGCTGGGAGGCGACATCGACTTCCGCATCGCGCGGGGAGTCAGCATCAACGCCGAGGGCAACATCTCCTGGGTCAACGACCAGATCTACCTGTCGGCCGAAGGCGCCACCGACGCCGAGGCGCTCCTGAACCTCCAGCAGCGCTCCCAGGACTTCAACTACTCCCTCCAGCTCGGCTTTTCGTTCCAGTTCGGCTCGATCTACAACAACGTCGTCAATAACCGCTTCAGCGGCGGCGGCGGCGGATGGTGGTGGTTCCGCTAGACGGAGCGCGACTTGCCTGGGACACGTGGTTACATCATCATGTATACATCATGATGACTCGCACCCAATTATCGTTTGAGCGCGAAATGCTGCACGAAGCGCGGGCGCGCGCGGGTGAACTGGGGATATCCCTCGCCGAATACGTGCGGCGGCTGGTGGCGGCCGACCTCAAGGGTGAGGTGCAGGACATCGATCCGAGCGCGGTATTCAACCTGGGCTCGTCGGGCGGTTCGGACATCGCCCGCGACAAGGACGCGATGGTTCGCCGAGCCTTCGCCGGCCTGGGCGAATGAGCCTGTTCGTGGACACGTCGGTCTGGTACGCCGCGGCCGACACCTCCGACGCCAGCAACGCCCGCGCGTGCGAGATCCTCAGCGAGGGAGGCAGGTTGGTTACCACGGACCACGTCCTGGTGGAGAGCTGGGTGCTGCTGCGGTACCGCATTCACCGGGCGGTCGCAGAGGCTTTCTGGGACGGTCTGCGCAGCGGTGTCGCGAGGGTCGAACCGGTCGGTAGCCCTGACCTCGAGGCCGCCTGGGCCATTGGCCGTGCATTCCCGGATCAGGACTTTTCGCTGGTGGACCGAACCAGCTTCGCGGTCATGGAACGGCTGCGTATCCACACCGCGGCAGCGTTGGACAACGACTTCGCGATCTACCGGTTCGGGCCCGGACGCTCGCGCGCGTTCAAGGTGGTCCGGTAGGGCTGCCCATCACGCGGAGATACTGCGGCCCGTTGGCCGCGTCGACTAATAGCGGTTCAAATGATAGTTCACCCCGGCGATCAGGGTGGGTGCGACACCGAGGCCGTTGGAGTCTTCCGCCCGGAAATCGTCCCACTCTCTCAGGTTGATGCCGTACCGAAACTCCAGCGTCACGCTGACGCGCTCCGTTGCCCGGACTGCAAGTCCTCCGCCAGCGACGAGGCGCGCATCTTCCTGAGTTGTGTTGCACGCTTCTTCGGTGGCGTGGGTAAGGTCTTTCAGTCGACACCTGACCGGTATGCCCCAAGTAGGACCGAACTTGAACCGCAGATCCAGTTTGTCGTCGTGGCTCGCGATCTGCACCTCGGCGATCATCGAAAAGTCAATGTGGTCTATCTGGTCACGCATCCTTGCAAGGCAGGGAGGGAACCCGGGCGACGACTCGTCGCTCCAATCCCTTTGGCACCACACGGAATAGCTCCCTTGCTTGTACGCGACACCGTAGCGGATGCCGAAGCGTTCGCTGACCGGAACGCGGGCAGTTGCACCAGCGGTCATCAGGATCGCCGGATGATCGCCGTGGATGTCTTCGGGCCAGGTCGGCCCGCCGTAGACGCCGATGTCGGTGGGCGCCGGATGGAAGACGTACAGGAACGTGCCCATGATCCACAGTAGCGCGAGATTGTCCATCAGCTTTGTCCTCCTTTCCAGACAGGACGGCGGCCACCGGGCCGGGTCCGTATCCCGGTGGCTGCCTCGCACCTGAAGTTCATGTACCTAGTACCCCACATTCTGGATCCAGGTGCGCCGGATGTCGTCAGCGTCCCAATCGGACGGCTCGGAGGCACCCTCGGTCGGGCACTCTAAGCCGCGCGCCGTCCCCTCACTAGAGGGAAAACCCTTAGTCGGGAGGGGGAAAACCCTTACGCCGGGCTGGGCTGCTCCTGACAGGGGAGTGCTCGTGGCGGGCGGCCCGGTTTCGGGCGGAGGCCCGTCCGACAGAGGGCAAGCATCGAGTTCTGACCCCTCCGCGACGGGCTCTTAGACAGGCCGTTTTTCCGGTCGGTCGCGGGGGCTATTCGGTCAATCTACGGGCATGACTCTATTCGCACGGCGTCTCGCTGCCCATCAGGCGCCGGTGGGACTCCCTGCGGCCGCGCTCGGGCCCATCACGCGCCGGTACAGCAGCCCGTTCGCCAGCGCCACCGTCGCAAACGCGATCACGGCGTCCAGGATGTTCCAGAGGTAGAAGTCCCGCGGGTGGCTGTAGTGGTTCATGTAGATGGCGCTGACCGCCGCGAACATCAGCCACATGAGCCCGAACGACTTGAGACTGGCCACCACGTCTCCGCCCTTCAGGACCGGTCTGAGCAGGTGGAAGACCCACGCCGCGACGCCCCACATCACGAAGTTGTAGAGGTAGGAGGTGACCCAGTCCCACGTCGCGAATTGGGTTCTGAAGTACTCCGGACTCTCCGCCATGGCACCGAAGAGGTGCGGCAACACGAGCGCCTGCTCGATGACCCCCGCCACGAGGTAGCGGACGACGTTGAGAAGGACGACCAGGACCAGGAAGCGGAGGACGGTCATGCGTCCGCCACCAGTCCCTGCCGCCGCAACGCGCGCTTGATTCGCTCCAGCTGCTCGCGCTGGGTGGTTGTTGGGGGGTGGAGGGTGCCCTGGCGGACGCCGCCGCCGTTGATTGCGCCGTACAGCTGCATGAGGTCGCGGCGGTGGTCGGAAGCGGCGTCCCCGGCGTCTCCGAGCTGACCGCTCAGCTCCAGGATCTCGAGCAGGAAGGCTTCGCGTTCGCGGTAATCCTCCACGGTGAGGGGCAGATCGGGGTCGCCGCCGACGGACACGTTGCCGGCACGCACCTCGCCTCGCGCCGAGAGCTCGACCGTGTAGACGCCGGGCGAGACGAACGGGCCGCGCTGGCCGAGCGGGCGCGGCACCACCGAGGGATCGTGCGCGGACCACCCGGCGTCGTCCCCGTCGCTCGGCAGACCGTGGCGCAGGTCCCAGTCGACCCGGTGCAGGCCAGGTCCGGACGGGACCTCCATGCTGCGGACCACGTCGCCGGCTGCGTTGCGCACGGTGAGCCGGGCCGGCCCCGAACCCGGTCCGAGCCGGTAGGTGACCAGCGTGCCGTCCACGGGGTTGTCGCCCATGAACGTGGCCTGGGCCCGGTACGACGTGTCCTTCCAGTAGTTCATGATCCGGCCCGGCCCGGCGTCGTACAGCGCGACCGCGTCGGCGGCGGTGGCGCCGTACCGGGCGAGCGGACCCACGTCGTCGATAATGATGATCGAGCGGCCGTGCGTGCCGAGCACGAGGTCCTTCTCGCGCGGGTGGACGACCATGTCGTCGTAGGCCGTGGTGGGCAGGCCGGGCCAGCGCGCCCAGGACGCGCCCCGGTCCGTGCTGGCGAAGACGTGGTGCTCGGTGCCGATGAAGAGCACGTCGGCGTTGTCGGGATGCTCGACGATCACGTTGATGGAGCCCGCCGGGAAGTCGTCGTCGCCGGAGGGCAGGCCGCCGTGCAGCGGGGTCCAGGTCGCGCCGTAGTCCTCGGTGCGGTAGACGAACGGGCGGAAGTCGCCGTCGCGGTGCGCGTCGAAGGTGGCGTACGCGGTGCCGGGCGCCTGCCCGGAGGCGAGCACGCGGCTGACGTAGGTGCCGTCCGGGAGGCCGGGCGCGTTGCCGGAGACCTCGCTCCAGGTGCGGGCGCCGTCCACGGAGACCTGCACGTTGCCGTCGTCGGTGCCCACCCAGAGCACGGCCGGGTCATGGGGTGACTCGGAGATGGTGATGATCTCGCCGTACGACGAGGTGCCGTCGTTGCGTGAGAGCGTGATGTCGGCGCCGCGCACGCCCATGATTTCGAGCTCGTCGCGGTCCTGGCCCCGCGTGAGATCCTCGGTGCGCGTGAAGCTGTCGCCCCGGTCGCGCGATACGAACAGCCGGTTGCCGCCAACGTACACCGTGTTGGGGTCGTGCCGGGAAATCAGACTCGGGCTTACCCAGTCCCAGCGATACGGCTCCTCGCCCTCCGGCGCGGCAAGCCTGAGGCTCATCATGTCGCCCGTCCTGTTGTCAAAACGAGTCCACGCACCGTTCTGGGCGTTGATGTAGATCGTGCGCCCGTCCGGGTCGGCCTGCTGGTACATCCCGTCGCCGAAGCCGCTCTGCCGCCACTCGTCGTCCACGATCCCGTCCCACGAGCGAGTCGCCGACGGCCCCATCCAGGAGTGGTTGTCCTGCATGCCCCCGTAGATCCAGTACGGGTCCCGGTTGTCGACGGTGATCCCGTAGAACTGCCCGATGGGGAGGTTGTTGATGCGGCGGAAGGTCACGCCCCGATCGTAGGTCTCGTGCAGGCCGGCGTCGCCCGCGAGGTAGAAGTGGTCTGGGTCGGCCGGATTGATCCACATCGTGTGGTGGTCGGCGTGCACGCCCACGTCGTAGGTCGGGCGCTCGGCGATCTCGACGAAGGTGCGTCCGCCGTCCTCGCTGCGGTGCGAGGAGGTGGCCAGTGTGTAGACGCGGTCCGCGTTGGTCGGATCGATGAAGACGTGGGAGTAGTACATCGGCCGGATGTTCTGGTCGCTCACCTTTTCCCAGCTCTCCCCGCCGTCCTCGCTGCGGTAGCCCCCCGACTCCGTGGAATGCTGAATAAGAATGTTAAGTATTCGGGGATTGGTGGGCGCGATGGCGATCCCGATGCGGCCCTTGTCGCCGTCGGGCAGTCCATTGGTGAGCTCCCGCCAGCTGTCGCCGCCGTCGGTCGTTTTGTAGACGCCGCTGCCGGGACCGCCGCCGTTGAAGCCCCACGTGCGGCGCTGCCGCTGGTACATGGCCGCGTAGAGCACGTCGGGGTCGGAGGGGTCGATCGCCAGGTCGATCGCGCCGGTGTGCTCGTCGACGTACAGCACCTTGTCCCAGTTGCGTCCGCCGTCGCGCGAGCGGTACACGCCGCGGTCCGGGGTGGAGCGCCACAGGTTGCCGAGCGCGGCCACGTACACGATGTCGGGATCGGTGGGGTGCACCTGCACGCGGCCCGTGTGGTGCGTGTCGTCGAGGTCCAGGTGACGCCAGGTGGCGCCCGCGTCGTCGGAGCGGTAGACGCCGTTGCCCCACGACGTGCTCTGCCGGTTCTGCTGTTCGCCCGTCCCGGCGTAGAGGATGTCGGGGTCGGAGGGAGCGATCGCCAGGTCTCCGAAGGTGCTGACCGGCATGTGCTCCCACAGGTTGGTCCAGGTGATCCCCCGGTTGACGCTCTTCCACAGCCCGCCCGACGCGGTTGCGACGTAGATGGTGGAGGGGTCGTACGGGAGCGCTTCGACATCGTGAATGCGCCCGCCGGTCACCGCCGGCCCGACGTGCCGTGGCTGGAACGCGGCCAGTTCGGCTTCGGTGATGGCCTGCTGGGCGGTCAGGGGCGTCGCCGGAAGGGGTGTCAGCGTCGCCAGGGCCAGCCCGGCGAGAGCGGGCAGGGCCAGGGGGGCCAGCGGATGGCGGCGGGTGGGCGGTTTCAGCGCGGTCATTGTCTGGCCTGCTCCTGGCAGAAGACTGGGGTCGATTGTGGGGGTGCGGCCGTCATGGCCTAGCCGGTCCTCGCGAGCGCCTGCCCGACCGCCTCCAGGACCTCGGCCGGCATGTCGTCGGCGCCCATCATCCATTCCAGGTAGTCGGGGGCCGACTGGGCGACCTCAGCGAGAAGCGAACCCTTGTGCTTCCCCCGATTGAACCTCAGGCCGTCCGGCGTGTCGGAGAACCAGCGGTCGAACTCGGTGAGGAAGGGATCCCTCTCGTCGCAGTAGGCGTGCAGCCCGTCCATGTTGCGCGGGAGGTGGCCGTATCTCTGCAGCTGCGCCGTCAGCACGGCCGCGGTCGTCCGGATGTCGCCCAGCGCGGTGTGGGCGTCCTCATGGTCGCGCGCCAGGTAGAAGCGGGCCGCCGCCGACAGGTCGCGCGGTTCTTCGCGGTGGAAGATGATCTTCATGTCGATCAGGCGCCGGTCCCTGACCTCGAAGGTCACCCCCGCCCGGCGAAACTCGGCGAGCAGGATCGGCAGATCGAAGCGCCGGATGTTGAAGCCCGCCAGGTCGCACGGCTCCAGCAGCCGCGCCAGGGACTTCGCCGTCGCGCGGAAGGGGTGCTCGTCGGCCACGATGTCGTCGGTGATCCCGTGCACGGCGGCGGCCTCGGCAGGGATCGGCATCTCGGGGTTGTAGCGGCGCACCTTCTCGAAGACGTCGCCCTGCGGGGACACCCTGATGATCGCCAGCTCGACGATCCGGTCGCGGGACAGGCTCAGCCCGGTCGTCTCGAGGTCGAAGAACGTGACCGGGCGGTCAAGGTCGAAGGGGAGTTTCATGGCGGACTATTCTAACCGCTCGGGGTCGAGGGCACACGCGCAGTACATTACCAGGCATGCGTGCCGTCATCATCCCCGAATTCGGCGAACCGGACGTCCTGCGCCTCGGATCCGTGCCGGACCCCGAGCCGTCCAGCCGCGAGGTGCTGGTCAGGGTGGGCGCGTCGGGTGTGAACCGGGCCGATCTGCTTCAGCGCCGCGGGCTGTATCCGCCGCCGCGAGGGGCTTCGGAGGTGCCGGGGCTCGAGTTCGCGGGGGTGGTCGAGGGGGTGGGCGGCGCAGTGACGCGGTGGAAGCCGGGCGACCGCGTGATGGGCATCGTCGCGGGTGGCGGATACGCTGAGCGCGTCGTGGTGGACGAGCGGGTAGCCGTGAGCGTGCCGGCCGGGATGGACATGACCGCCGCCGGGGCGATCCCCGAAGTCTACATGACCGCCTGGGACGCGGTCTTTCGGCAGGCCGGGCTGAAGCGGGGGGAGACGCTGCTGGTCCACGCGGTGGGAAGCGGTGTCGGGACCGCGGCGGTGCAGCTGGCGCGGCGGGCGGGGGCGCGCACGATCGGGACGTCGCGCACGCCGTCCAAGCTGGAACGGGCCGCCGAGCTGGGTCTCGGGCTGGGCCTGGACGGTGGGGACGCGTGGCACGAGGCCGTGAGGGCCGCGACGGGCGGCAGGGGCGCGGACGTGATCCTGGATCTCGTGGGGGCGCCCTATCTGGCCGGCAACCAGGCCGCGATCGCGGTGGGAGGGCGGCACGTGGTGGTGGGCGTGCCGGGAGGCAGCCGCGCGGAGGTCGACCTGAGGTCCCTGATGGCGCGGCGCGCGCGCCTCTTCGGGACGGTGCTGCGGGCGAGGGGGGTGGGGGAGAAGGCCGACCTGGCCCGCGACTTCACCGCATCGGTGCTCCCCGGCTTCGCGGACGGCACACTCGCGCCTGCGATAGACCGGGTCTTCCGCGCGTCCCGGGTGGCCGACGCGCACCGCCGCATGGAAGCCAACAAGAACTTCGGCAAGATCGTGATCGTGTGGGGTGCGGAGGGGCGGGGCGGGGGCTAGGTTCGTCCTGGTTTCGAGCGGCATTTCATCCACCTCCGGAGAGGTTTGCAGAATGGACTTCGGAACGAGCCCGGACTCCTTTGTCCGGACCGGCCTGGTGGCGATCCTCGCGACGCTTGCCCCGACCGTTCTGGCGGCACAGGTGCCCCCTCAGGTCGATCCACGCATCTACGACATCGTGGAGGCGGCGTCCGCGGAACGCGTCGAGGCGGACATTCGCATGCTGGCGGGCTTCGGCACCCGCAACACGTTCTCGGATACGCTGTCCGCGACGCGGGGGATCGGCGCGGCCCGCCGCTGGATCAAGGCCGAGTTCGAGCGCATCTCCGAGGCGTGCGGCGGCTGCTACGAGGTCGTGTACCAGCGCAACCTGGTCACCGCGGACTTCAGCCCCCGCATCCCCGGCGACACCTGGATCGTGAATGTCCTGGCAATCAAGCGCGGGACCGTCAACCCGAACCACTACGTGATCATGTCGGGCGACATCGATTCGCGCGCATCGCGCGGCAACGATGCCGAAACCGACGCCCCCGGGGCCAACGACAACGCATCCGGGATGGCGGGTGCGATCGAAGCCGCGAGACTCCTCGCCGACCAGGAGTTCGGCAACTCGGTGATCCTGGCCGGGCTGTCCGGCGAGGAACAGGGCCTTTGGGGCGGGCGCCACATGGCGCAGGTCGCGCGCGACGAAGGCTGGGAGATCATCGGCGTCCTGAACAACGACATGATCGGCAACATAGAGGGTGTCGACGGGGTCATCGAGAACAACACCTTCCGTGTCTTCTCGGAGCCCACGCCGGTCACCGACACCGAGCGGGACCGCGCCCGATACCGCGTCTTCGGCGGCGAGGTGGACGGTCCGTCGCGCCAGCTGGCCCGGTACGTGGCCGCGACCGCCGACGCCTACATCCCGAACCTCGACCCCATCATGATCTACCGGCTCGACCGTTTCGGCCGCGGCGGCCACCACCGCCCCTTCAACGACGCGGGCTTCGCGGCGGTGCGGATCATGGAGACCCACGAGAACTACACCCGGCAGCACCAGGACATCCGTACCGAGAACGGCATCGAATACGGCGACGTCATCGAGGGTGTCGACTTCGACTACGCGGCACGCATGACCGCGGTCAACGCGGCGGTGCTGGCGGGTCTGGCCTGGGCGCCGCCGGCCCCCGCCGGCGTGCTGATCGGCGGGGCTGTCAGGCCGTCTACCACGCTGGAGTGGGAGGCGGTCGACGATCCCCGGCTGGCGGGCTACAAGGTGTACTGGCGGGACACCACGGCGCCCCGATGGCAGCATTCCCGCTGGGTCGGCGATGTCACCAGCCACACGCTCGAAGGGCTGGTGATCGACAACTACCTATTCGGGGTCGCGGCCGTCGGGCGGGACGGCAACGAGAGCGTCGTGTCCTTCCCGACCGGACAGATTCGGCGGCGATAGGAAGCGGACAGGTCCCATGCGGCCAGGTGGCGACAGGAGGCCGAGTCGTTGATCGGGGTACGGTGCATGGCTTACGTTTTCTTGGCGTGGGCGCCCTGTTGCGCCTGTAACCGGCTGCGAGACGAGCTTGTTCCCAGGGAAGAGAGGATTCTGAGGTGACGACTCGCATTGGCGGCGGAGACGAGGGCGAGGTGCGACAAAAACGCCCGGGCACGATGACTCGCAGGTCACTTGTACGCTCGGGCCTTGGGGCACTGGCGGCGGCTCCGTGGGCCGGAAGGCTCGGGGCGGCTGGCATCCATCCGTATCCGGGGCTCCGTGATCGGACGGCCGCGACCGTCCAGGACGACGAGATCGTACTGGGCGTGTCTGCCGCGTTTTCGGGCCCTTCCCGCGGGCTTGGCACGGAGCTCTACCGTGGCTCCATGGCGTACTTCAACCACGTCAACGAGAACGGCGGGGTCAACGGCCGCCGGATCGTGATGAAGCTCCTCGATGACGGGTACCAGCCCGATCCCTGCGTCGCCAACACGATCGAGCTCATCCAGGACGAGTCCGTCTTCCTGCTCTTCAACTATGTGGGCACGCCGACGGTCACCCGGGCGCTACCCGTGCTGAAGAAGTTCCGCGACCAGCAGGTCTACCTCTTCTTCCCCTTCACCGGGGCGGAGCCGCAGCGCGAACCCCCGTATGGCGAGTTCGCGTTCAACCTTCGGGCCTCCTACCGCCAGGAAACGGCCGGTCTGGTCGACAACTTCCTGAGCATCGGGCGCCGCCGGGTCGCGGTCTTCTACCAGAACGACGCCTACGGGCGCAGCGGCTGGGCGGGAGTGCGGGAGGCGCTGGCCCGGCACGGCGAGACCATGGCCGGCGAGGCCACCTACATGCGCGGCACGCAGTTCGGGGCGAGCATGCGGGGACAGGTGGAGATCCTGCAGGCGCGGTCTCCGGACGCGGTCATCTGCATCGGCGCCTACCAGGCCTGTGCGGCCTTCGCCCGCGACGCCGAGGATCTCGGGCTCCACATTCCGGTAGCCAACGTGTCGTTCGTGGGCAGCGAGAACCTCCTGGCCCTGATGCGCGAGGGGCGCTCGGATGCCGACGCGCACACGCGCTTCCTGGTCAACTCGCAGGTGGTTCCGAGCTACGAGGACACCTCGCTCCCGGCCGTCCGCGAATACCACGAACTCATGGCCCGCTACGATCCGCCTCCTCCGGACAACGTGGAGCGGATCACTCCGGGCGAACCATACGAAACGTTCCCGCAGAGCTTCGTGAGTCTGGAGGGGTTCGTGAACGCGAAGCTGATCACCGAGATCATTCGGCGCATGGGTGACAACCCGCAGCGGTCCGGGATCGAGGAGGCCGTCTTCGCCGTGCGCGACTACGACCTCGGGGTCGGTGAGCGGGTGCGCTACGGGCCGGACCGCCGCCAGGGCCTGCAAATGATCTACTACACCGTCCCCGAGGGCGAGCGCTTCGTTCCGCTCGAGGACTGGGAGGGCAGGTTCCCCGTCTCATGACAGCCATGATCCAGAAGGGTGAGGAGACCCTCAAGGTTCGAAAAATCTTCCGGAAGACGCGGTTCGGCTTCTTCGCGCTCTTCGGAATCGTGGTGCTGTCGATCTCGATCCTGTCGATCTCGACGGTTTCCCGCGAGTTGCGGGACGAATACGTGAGCAACAGCGAGAGCATCGCGAAGAACATCGCGGACTCCAGCGTGGACATACTGCTCAATCGTAACCTTGCCACGCTCCAGTCGCTGATCGACCAGTTCGTCCAGATCGAGAGCATCCGCTACATCTACATCACCAGCGACACCGGGGAGTTCCTGGCCCACACCTTCATTCCGGGCATCCCCGAGGAGATCCTGGCCAGCGATCCGTCGGCCACCGAGGCTGTCGAGCGCAGCCTGCCGGGCCTGGGCGATTTCGTCGAGGTGGGGAGTCCGATTCTGTCGGGCGTGGCGGGCACCGTTCACGTGGGAATGGATCTGGAACTTCTGGGCCTCAAGATCCAGCGCGCGGTGGGCCAGCAGATCTACCTCTTCTGCATCATCCTCGTCACAGGGGTACTCGCGTCGATCTGGCTGGTCAACCTCGCGTCCAGGCCGCTGACCGAGCTGCTGGAGTACGTGGTGACCCTGGCTCGTGAAAAGGAGAGCGACGGGAGCACGCACGGCGACGTCCTGGTCCGGGACGACGAGATCGGTGACATGGCCCGCATGATGCAGTATGTCGCCGACGATGTCGGCCTCGCGCAGGACGAGGGGAAAGCGGCCGGAGGCGGCGACTAGCGTGTCCGCCCCAGCCACGCGGGTGCCCAGGAGCGTCATCGCCGTCTTCTGCACCCTGTTGCAGGTCTGCCTGGGGACCGTATACGCGTGGAGCTTCTTCCAGACCATGCTCGTGCGGGACGTGGGCTGGACCTTCAGCCAGACGGCCGCGGCATTCAGTATCACCATCTTTACGCTGGGCGTGTCGGCGGCGCTGGCGGGGCAGGCACTGCCGAAGGTCGGACCCCGGTTTCTCGCCGTAACGGGCAGCTGCCTTTTTTCGGCCGGCTATCTGGTTGCGAGCCTGGCCTTGTCCCTGGATGCGATCTGGCTCTTCTACCTCGGCTACGGCGTGATCGGCGGGGCTGGGATCGGGATGGGGTACGTCACGCCGGTGGCGACGGTGGCCAAGTGGTACCCGGACCGGAAGGGGCTGGTCACCGGCATCGTGGTGATGGGGTTCGGCGTCGGGGCCTTCCTGCTCAGCAAGGGTCTCGCTCCGTTGCTGGTCGTCCAGGCACAGGGGGACCTGCAGGTCGTCTTTCTCTGGCTGGGCATCGTCTTCGCGTGCATCCTGATCCCGAGCAGCCTGGTGCTGAGCGATCCGCCGGAGCCCGCCGCCGAGCGGCGCCCGACCTCGCCGCGGGCACCGGCGCCGAAGGTGGAGCCCGCGGCTCCGTACCTGCGCACCACGCAGTTCGGGATCATGTGGATCGTGTTCTTCTTCAACATCGCCGCGGGCATTTCGGTCATCAGCTTCCAGTCCGAACTGCTTCAGGAGGTGTGGGGACTGGCCGACCCGTCGATCGACCCCGCGACCCTTGCGGAATACGGAGCCACGCTCATTGCCGTGAGCTCCCTGTGCAACGGAGTGGGCCGCATTTTCTGGGGACTGCTGTCCGACCGCCTCGGCCGCGTCGCGGTCTTCAGGATCCTGCTCTCCAGCCAGATGGTGGTGTTCGGCATCCTGATGACCAATTCGAACCCGTGGATCTTCTCGGTCCTCGTCTGCTACGTGCTGCTCTGCTTCGGGGGCGGTTTTGCGACCATGCCGTCGTTCATCGTCGATGTCTTCGGCTCCAGGAACATGTCGAAGATCTACGGAACGGTGCTCACGGCGTGGTCCGCGGCGGGGATCATCGGACCCATGTACGTGGGATACCTGAAGGACACCTATCCGGACCGGGCCGTCATGTACTGCTTCCTGATCGGAATCCTGATGCTTGGCGCCGGTTACGTCTTCTCGTTCCTGCTCGATGACAGCCGCGTGCGCCTCGGCCGCCCGACGCTGCGGGCGACGCTGGTGCACTACGGGATTGCGGTGCCGGAAAAAGGTTGACGCCGCGAGACGGCCTACGAGCCCGGGGCCCTGGTAACGGCCCTCAGGCCAGCGCCCTCTCGACGATGCGCTTCTGTTCGGCCTGGTGCTCGCCGGCGTCTCCCTCTGCCGGACTGGCGCGCTCGGGCCGGGACACGTGCCTGATCTCGACCGAACCGGGCATGGCGTCGGCCAGACGGGGCAGCATGTAGGTCAGGGCGCCCATGTTCATGGGCTCCTCCTGGACCCAGACCACCTCCTCGATGTTGGGGTAGCGGGCGTCCAGGGCGCGGATTTCGTCGTCCGGGAACGGGTAGAGTGCCTCGACGCGCGCAATGGCGGTGGTGTCGGCGGCGGCGCGCGCGCCGGACCCCGCGAGGTCGTAGTACACCTTGCCGCTGCACAGAATGAGGCGGCGGACGCGCTCGGCGTCCTCCCAGTCCTGGAGCGCGGGGTCGTCGATCACGCGTTCGAAGCTGCCCTCCACCAGCTCGCTGACCGGCGAGGTCGCCATCGGATGGCGCAGCAGGCTCTTCGGCGACATCACGATGAGCGGCCGCTCCGGTTCGCTGAAGGCCTGAACGCGGAGCAGGTGGAAGTACTGGGCGGGCGTGGTCGGGTAGACGACGCGCATGTTGTCCTCGGCACAGAGCTGGAGGAATCGCTCCAGCCGGGCGCTCGAATGCTCGGGCCCCTGGCCTTCGTAACCGTGCGGCAGCAGCAGGGTCAGGCGCGAACGCTGTCCCCACTTGGACCATCCCGCCGAGAGAAACTGGTCGATCATGACCTGGGCCACGTTGACGAAGTCGCCGAACTGGGCCTCCCACAGCACCAGGTCGCGGTCGGCCGCGACGGCGACGCCGTACTCGAACCCGATGACGGCCGCCTCGGTGAGCGGCGAGTTGTAGACCTCGAGCCGGGTGTCGGCCACCTGGGCCAGGGGGGCGTGCCGGACACCCGTGACGGCATCGTTGAGGACGAGATGCCGATGGCTGAACGTGCCGCGCTCGGAGTCCTGGCCCGAGAGCCGCACCGGGATCCCGTCCTGCAGCAGCGAACCGATGGCAAGTGCCTCCGCGTGCGCCCAGTCGAGCGCGAAGTCGGGACCGAACCCCTTCCCGCGCCGATCGAGCTGCCGCTTGAGCTTGGGATGCACTGTGAACCCCTCGGGAACCGTCAGGAGCGCTTCGTTGATCCTTGCGAGTTGCTCGAACGGCACCTGGGTGTAGGGATCGAAGTCCTGCATCACCGCCCCGAAGTCCGGATGCGTCCAGGGGAGCATGACCTCTTCGTCCGGGGTCTCCCGCCGCAGGTCCTGGGCCTGGCGGAGCTCGTCGGACAGCGCCCGGGCCCCCTGAGTGACCTCGTCACCGGTCACGAGCCCCTTGTCCATCAGGGACTGCGCCCAGCGTGCGCGCGTCGTGGGATGGTCGGCGATGGTGGTGTACAGCGTCGGCTGCGTGTAGCCCGGTTCGTCGGCCTCGTTGTGACCGTGGCGGCGGTATCCCACCAGGTCGATCAGGGCGTCGTCGTTGAATCTCTTGCGGTACGCCATGGCAAGACGGATGGCGGCGAGACACTCCTCGGGCGCGTCCCCGTTCGCATGAATGACCGGAATGTCGTAGCCCTTGGCCAGATCGCTGGCGTAGCGGGTGGAGCGGCCGTCGCTCGGGTCGGTGGTGAAGCCGACCTGGTTGTTGGCGATGATGTGAACGCTGCCGCCCACTTCGTAGCCGCGCAGGCGCGCGAGATTCAGGGTCTCGGCCACGACGCCCTCGGCGGCGAAGGCCGCGTCTCCGTGGATCAGCACCGGAACGACCCGGGACGTGTCGCGGTCGGTGTTGCCGTTGTCGTCCGGGTACTGCTGCGTGCGCGCCATGCCCAGAATGACCGGATTGACGTATTCCAGATGGCTTGGATTGGGGGCCAGCGTGATTCGGATCGAGTCCCCGGAGCGGAGCGTGTAGTCGGCCGTGGCGCCGTGATGGTACTTGACGTCGCCGGTTCCGGGATCGGGGACCCACAGCGCGCTCCCCGGAGTGGCCCGGCCTTCGAACTCGCCCAGAATCTCGTCGTACGAGACACCCAGGATGTGGGTGAGGACGTTGAGACGCCCCCGGTGGGCCATGCCGACCACGACTTCGGTCGCACCATCGGCGGCCGCGATCTCGATCGCCTCGTCGAGCATGGGCACGATCATGTCGGTGCCCTCGATCGAGAAGCGCTTCTGTCCCAGGTAGGCCCGGTGCAGGAACTGCTCCAGCCCCTCCACCCGGGTGAGCCGGTGGAGGGTGCGCAGGCGATCCTGGTCCGTGTAGCCGGCGAAGTGCGTTCCTCGTTCCACCTGTCGCCACAGCCAGGCCACCTTGTCGGGATCTTCCAGATGCTCGAACTCGTAGCCGAGAGCGCCGCTGTACGTGGCCCTGAGGCGGTCCAGGGTAGCGGCGAGGGGCGTTTCGTCGCCGTCGTGGAAGAGGACCGAGGTGGGGATTTCGGCCAGCTCTTCCATGGTGGTGCCGAAGTAGGCCGGATCAAGCTGCGGATGGCCGGGGGGCTCGGTTCCGAGCGGGTTGATGCGCGCTGCTTGGTGACCGTGTTCGCGGAACGCCTGCAGCAGATTCGCGGCCCGGGCGACCAGGGAAAGAAGGCGCGCGTCGGGTCTGGCCGGCGCCGCGGGTTCGGGAGCGGTGGGCGGGGGGACCGCGGCCACGGGCGAGGGGGCGAGCGGGCGCTCCGCAGGGGTGGGCGCGGCCGCCGGGCCCCGGACCGCAATCGCCGGGGACCCGTTGGACTCGTCCTCCGCCGCAAGGAGCCCGTCCTCCAGGAGCGCCTGGCGACCGCGCTCGAAGAACTTCCGCCACTCCGGATGCACCGCTTCCGGGTTCCGGGTGAAGTCTTCGTAGAGCGCCTGGACGTAGGCCGCGTTCTGCGCGTCGAAATGGGTGCTGCTCATGATTGCCACAAAGGTAGTTGTTTCTACCCCGGTGGCGGAATGGTGATGACGACCGTCTCCGAGTCCCCGGAGCACCCGGCCTTGTTGCACGCCTGCACCTTGTACGTCGTGGTCTGGTACGCCCCCAGAGACGTGTTCGGATGGTTGTCGTAGTAGCTCAGGGCGGGTGCGGACACCTCGGCATCCAGGTCGTTGTCGTGGTACACCCTGTAGTACGTTGCCCAGGGTACGGCGTCCCAGTGTACGCGCGCCTTGTCGGTACCGAAGGAGATGTTGACCTTCTCCCCCCGTATTTCGGGCACCGCGGGGATGTCGACGGGCCCGACGACTTCGGTAAGGCCACCCCACTCGTCCGATTCTTCCGAGCAGATCGCGTCATGGCAGGCGATCGCCTTGTAGTAGTACACCGTGTTGGGCTCGAGACCCGTATCGTTGTAGCTCGTCTCCTCGCCCGACGCCGAAACGTCGCGGACACGGCTGAAATCCCCTGCTTCGGCGCGCCTGCGGTAGACCTGGTAGGTCGTCTGGCCTCCCCCGCTGACAATCCTGCTCGTCAGAGACTCGTGGGTTCTGTCGACCACGGCGCCAAACGGAGGTGGCAGGAAGATCTCGACTCCCGCTGCAACGGAGCAGTTGTTTTCGGTATCGATCTCGTCGGGTAGCGGATCGACGCAGGCCCCGTAGTACAATGTGCCGAGTTCGTCGCGCGGAGGCTCCACCCGGAGCCCGACATTGACCTCCCAGTCGACCGCAATGGTGTCGGTGAACTCGGAGCCCACGACGGCATCTGCGGTGGTGATGGTCTGATCGGCGGAGTGCAGGAAGAACACCTGCGTCCGGCCCGCCGTCCTCGTTCCCCGGTTGAGCACCGTGACGTCCATGGAGAACGTGCGGCCGTAGGCCACGCTGGCTGGAACGTCGGGAACGGAGACGATCAGATCGGGTCCGTCCGGAGGCAGGTCGGTGGCCGAGTCTCCGCAGGCACAAGCCATGGCAAGGGCGGCCATCGCGAGTCGCCTTCGCGTCTCGGTTTGCGGGTGCCAAGCGGTCATTTCTCGCCTCCTCGCGTCGGTGTCGCCGATGGAGGTAATATGCCGGGGCAACTTGCGACTCGGTATCCCCCATTTGGGGGACCAAACAGACCGGAAGGTGATGGAGGCACGATCGTTCGGAACGACCCCCGTGACCGCGTGGGAGCGCAGGCTCCCGTGGTTGCGCGCCGGAACGACCAGGCGAATGCGCGCCGCGGGCGTGCGGGCGGCGGCGGCCGAAGCCTCCGCGCCGAGCGAGAAGCCCGACAGCGTCGACCTGGCCCTGGCCACCCGCTGGCGCGCGGTCGTCAGGAGCCGGCAGGTGCATGGACGGTCGATCCAGGTACATGTTCGGCTGCCGCGCGGCGTGTGCGTGACCGGCGAGGGTGACGGGCATGCGACTGGCGCCACCGGAGTGCTCCTGACCGTTACCCTGGCCGACTGCGTGCCGGTGTTCGTCGTGGATCCGCTCCGGCGGACCGTCGCGCTCCTTCACGCCGGCTGGCGGGGAACCGCGGCGGGAGTGGTCGAAGCGGGGCTGGATACGCTGTCCGAATCCTTCGGCAGCGACCCGGAGGAGCTCCTGGTCCATCTTGGTCCGGCCATCTGCGGCCGCTGCTACGAGGTCGGCCCCGAAGTCTTCCACGCGCTGGGTCAGGTGGCGCCCGGTGCTCCCGCCGCCATCGATCTGAGGTCCGTGATCCAGCGACGGGCCGGCGCAGCCGGGGTGCGGGCGAGGAACGTGACGGTGAGCGGCGAATGCACCCTGTGCGGAGATGGCCGGTACTATTCGCATCGGCGCGGCGACCGCGGCAGGCATCGCGGCTACATCGGCATCCGGGACTCCGATGACCTCTGAACGGGCCGACCCCGTCCAGGTCGGTCTCTGTCTCCGCTGCGCCTGGATGCGCCGGGTCGTCTCGGGGCGAGGCTCGCACTTCTACCTCTGTGGCCGCCACCGCCACGACCCTACCTTCCGCAAGTACCCTCCACTCCCGGTACTGCAGTGCCGGGGCTTCGAACCGAATCCTCCGCCCCCGCCTGAATGATCGATCTGCTCAGTATCGTCGCGGTGTCGCTGTACGCGGGCGTCCTGGCGCTGCTCCTCCCCTTTGCCGCGCATCGCATCGTTCTGCTCGTTCTGTCGCGCAGAAGGCGCGGAGAGGGCGCGGTCGGTGTAGATGATATGTATTTTACACAAAATATGTATTTTCCTGGGGCACCGCCCCCCGCGTCGACGGCCCGCGTCACCGTCCAGCTGCCCGTCTTCAACGAGAAACATGTCGTGGAGCGGCTGATCGACGCGGCCTGCCGGCTGCGGCATCCGGCCGGGCTTCTGCAGATCCAGGTACTGGACGACTCCACGGACGAGACGACGGCCCTGGCGGAGCGATGTGCCCGGAAGTGGCGCCGCCGGGGCGTCGAGGTCGGCGTCCTCCACCGTTCCGTGCGGACGGGCTACAAGGCAGGCGCGCTGGCGGCCGGCCTGGAGGAAGCGACCGGGGACTTCATCCTCATCCTGGACGCCGATTTCGTGCCCGCTCCGTGTCTGCTGGAGTCGTTGCTGCCCGTCATGCAGGATCCCGGCGTCGGCCTGGTGCAGGCCCGCTGGGACCACATCAACGAACAGGACTCGTGGCTCACCCGGGCCCAGGCCCTGCTTCTGGACGGCCACTTCCTGGTGGAGCAGAGGGGACGCTACCTCGGAGGCCGCTTCTTCAACTTCAACGGCACCGCCGGGCTGTGGCGCAAGCAGGCGCTCCTGGACGCGGGGGGCTGGCAGCACGACACGCTTACCGAGGACCTGGACATCAGCTATCGGGCCCAGATGGCGGGATGGCGGTTCGTGCTGCGCGACGACATCGGTGTGCCGGCCGAGCTTCCCGGCACTCCGGCGTCGCTCCTGGTGCAACAGCGGCGGTGGGCGCAGGGCGGAATCCAGACGGCGCGCAAGGTGCTCCCGGAGCTGCTCAGGGGCCGGTTTCGTCCCGCCGTCAAACTCGAGGCCTTCCTGCACCTGAGCGGCCACCTGGCCCATCCGCTCACCTTCGTCCTCGCGTTGCTCATCGTCCCCTCGGCGATCGCCAGGAGCGCGCTGGGAGTCGACCGCTTCTGGTGGGTTGACCTGGCCGTGTTCGCCGGGGCGACGGGCCCGTTCCTGTTCTTCTACCTGACTGCCGCCCGCAAACGAGGACGTCGCTGGGCGCGCGCGTTCCGGGGTGCGGCCGGCACGCTCACGCTCGGGGCCGGCATGTCCGTGCTCCTCAGCCGAGCGGTGCTGCGTGGCCTCGGGCGATTCCGGGACCCGTTCGAACGGACGCCGAAAGCGGGAGCCGCGGGCCGTTCCAGCTACGAGCGATCCCGGGGCGCCTTCCGCGGCCGGTCCCTGGCGGTGGCGGCGGGGTCCTTCATGGTCCTGTCGGGCACCGTCGCGATCACCCAGGGATACTGGGCGTCACTGCCCTTCGTGGCGCTCTTCGCCTCGGGGTACCTGGGATTGGGCCTGAACCCGGGACGAGCGGCCCATTCGCAAGGCCCCCGACCCGGTTGAACCCTTGCGCACGGCGCCAATGTCCGCCAGCAACAGGATCCACACCGGGAGCCACATGACCACGCGGGTCCAGGCGGGCTCGGGCCACACCCCCGTCAGCTGGTACGCCGCCAGCCCCCAATACCCGAGGAACCCAAGGCCGGTCAGCAGGAGGAAGGGCGTGTTTCCGCCGAGCGCGGCCATCGGGAGCACCCAGAGCGCGTACCAGGGGTGGAACGTGGGCGACAGAAGCAGCCCGGCACCGACGATCCACAGCAGGGCCCGCTCGACGCCGAACCGCAGCCACGTCGCATAGGCGACGACCGCCAGCACGGGAAGGGCGGCCGCCACACGAGCCTGAACGGGGTCGGGGAACAGCCGCGCAAAGAGGGTGAAGGCACCCTGGTTCGCCGTCCAGTGCTCGGCATACGTGCGCAGCCCCTCGGTAAGCGCGCCGAGACCGACGCTGGCGAAGGGCAGGTAAAGGACCGCGCAGACGACGGCGAAGGCGACCGCCGGAAGGACGCCATGACGGCGGACAAGCGGCGGCAGAGCGGCGGCGGGCGCGAACTTGGTCAGGGCGGCAAGGCCGAGCAGCGAACCGAGCGTCGCCGCATGGACGTGACGGGTGCGCGTGCGTTCTGAGCGGCCCTGGCGGCCGGTGGCGGCCCAAATGAGACCCGCCAGGAAGAAGAGCCCGACCGCTTCGAAGTGCGCGCTCCAGGCCGTCTCAACGATCAGCAGGGGCGACCACAGGTACCAGACCAGGACGGCACCCGGATTGCGGCCCGTGCGTCCGGCGATCCGGTACAGGAGCAGCCCGCAACCGAGATCGAAGCACAGCCACACCAGCTTGGCGACCGGGATCGTTCCGCCGAGCGTCCAGACCAGCCCGAACAGAAGCTGCGCCACCGGCGGATAGATGGTCGGGACCTCGGGGTGGTTGACGCGATCGTGCCACGGCGTGCGGATCGAGGCGTACGCATCGTGCGCGGGCGCGTGCCCGTAGGGGTTGAGGCCCTCTCCGAGCACATGGCCGTCCCAGAGGTAACGGTAGATGTCGTCGGACAGCTCCGGCGCGAGGGGCAGAAGAGCGAGCCGGGCAAGTATTCCGATACCCCAGATGAGGGGGATCGAGGGCGGACGCTTCGTCGCGGCGATCCCTGCGGCGCCGTAACAGAGAAAGGCGGCCGCGGGAAGCAGGAGGCGGGGCAGGGGCAGCGCGGCCCCGGTCAGCCATCCGAAGGCGGCCAGTGCCGCCACTTCGAGCACGCCGAGGAACAGAAGCACGCGCGTGGGCGATTTCATGCGGCACCATACCCAGCCGCGCCCCGCCGCGCCAACCGGGCGGGGCCGGGCCACGCCGACCGCGCTCGCCGCGCCAGACCGCGCGGCCGGCGCCGCGCCAACCGCTGGCCCGGTGCGGCACGCCGCGTTCTATTTCTGCGGTGACTTCAATCCCCGACGAGCGACTCTCCCGCACGGCGGTGCTGATTCCGGCGCTCAACGAGGAGGATGCGCTCCCCGCGGTCCTGCGCGCGCTGCCGATCGGCCGCCTGCATTGCGTGGTCGTCGCCGACAACGGCTCCACGGACGGCACGGCGGCCGTCGCACGCGCCGCCGGGGCGGTGGTCGTGCGGGAGGATGAGCGCGGCTACGGCGCGGCGTGCCTGAAGGGAATCGCCCATCTGGCGGCGCTTCCGAGTCGGCCCGAGGTGCTCGTGTTCCTCGACGCGGACCACCCCGAAAACGCGGAGCGGCTCTCGCTCGTGCTGGATCCGGTGGCGCACGGTGCCGATCTGGCGCTTGGGGTACGGGTCTGGCGGGACGGGGGCACGGGCAACCTCCACACGCATGCGCGCCTGGGAAATCGCGTCGTGCTGGCCGCGGTGCGGCTGCTTTTCGGTCGCCGCTTCGTGGATCTCCCGCCATTTCGGGCGATCCGCTTCGACGCGCTGGAGCGTCTGGCGATGGACGACCGCAACTGGGGCTGGACGCTGCAGATGCAGCTGAGGGCGGTGCGCAAGCGCCTCGCCATCGTGGAGTTGGAGGCGCCGCACCTGCCCCGCGTCCGGGGCCGCTCCAAGATCTCGGGCCGCCTGGGGATGTCGCTGCGCGTCGGCGCGAAAATGTTCTTCACGCTTGCGCGGGAGAGGCTGCGGAGCGGCTGAGGCCTGGGCAGCTCGTGGACAAAATCCCGCCCGGCATTCGAACGGCGATGCGTGCCGGATCGCTTCGCTCTGCGTTGCTCCTCGGGCCCGTAGCGCTGCTACTGGCCCTTCGTCGCGCCTTGCCGGCCCGGCGCCTCGCCGCTCTCGGTGCCCGGGCGGTTTTATCCACGGACTGCTACCCGTCCCCCAGCGCCACGATCCGGCCGCCGCGATCCTCCAGTTCGGCGGCCATGGCGGGGTGGCAGGTGAAGACGAACACCTGGCGCTTCTCGGCGACGCGCTCCAGCAGCCCGAAGGCGCGGTCGCGACGCCAGGCATCCCAGTTGACCAGGGTCTCGTCCATGAAGAGCGGGAGGCGCTCTTCGCCGGCGTCGAGGTGATCGATGATGGCAAGCCGCAGGGCCAGGTACACCTGCTCCCTGGTTCCCTGCGAGAGCGCCTGGCCCACCTTCCTCGGCGTGGTCGCGGCGGGGCCGCTCAGGTAGAAGGACTCGTCGCCCGTCTCGCCCATTTCGATGTGCTCGTAGCGGCCGGCCGTGATGTGCCGGAGGTGATCCGCGGCGCGGCGCAGCAGGTCGGGCTGGTGCTCGTCCCGGAAGCGGCGATCGGCTTCGCGGACGATCCTCGCGAGCAGAAACGACCGGTCCCGGGCCTCCTTCGCATCGCGGATCCGCTCCTTGACCGCCTGGATGCGCCCCTCGACCCGGTCGGGAGTGTCCCCCTCCTGCAGGTGGCGGATCTCGGTGTCGAGTCTCGTGATCGTGCTGCGCAGCTCCTCGCCCTTCTCGGCGAACGCGTCGTGCCGTCCGGATGCGTCACGGAGCGCTTCGGCGAGCGACGCCCAGTCCGTGCCGGCCGCGTCCGCCTCGCGGATTTCGGCCTCGACCCGGTCCAGCTCGGGCCACTCCCGCTCCAGTTCGCCCCGTATCTGATCGGCCTTCTGCGCCGCTTCCGTCCGGGCAGCCGCCTCGCGGGCTCCGCGCTCGGCGTCGCCGTTGCCGAGTTCGGCCAGCCTTGCCTCCAGGTCGCGCAGGCGCCTGGTCACGGCCTCGTGGTCCCGGCGGGCGGCTGCCAGGTCGTCCTGTGCACGCTCCAGGTCGCGGCGCGTGGCGGTGGCGCGCTCGTCCCGCGTGGCCAGCAGCTCCAGCATTCGCTCGATCCGGGCCGGAAGCTCCATGTCCGGGGCCTTCAGGAGGGTGTCGCGGATGGGCAGGGCGGCGACGAGGCTCACCGCCTCGCGGCGTGCCGCCTCCTCGGCCTCGCGGAGCTGCGCCACTTGCCCGGACAAGTGCCCCTGAGCGTCGCTGGTGGCCTTGCCATACCGCCGCGCCCGCCGATCGGCATCCCACCACAGAATCGTCAGAAGGAACCCGCCGATCGCGGCGACGGCGCCCACGCGGAGCGCGAAGGCATTGCCCAGCGGGAGCTCCAAACCGACCTGCGGCAGCGTGAGAGCCGCGATGGCAACGCCCACCAGCAGCAGGACGACCCCCGCCACCAACCGGCTCCTGGCTGGCTTCAGCGCTACCCTGAGGTCGGCGTCCGCGCCGCGCAGGAGGCCCTCCTCGGCCACGCGGCGGTCCTCGCGCGCGGCCTCGAACGCCCGTACGCGGGCGCGGAGTTCCTCCATGGAAACCGCGGCGAGCGCCTCACGGCCACCATCGCCCGGCGGCTCCGCGAACAGCGCCCCGGCGTGCTCATCGCAACGTGCCTGAAGGCGCTCGCCTTCCGTACCGGCCGCGACCGTTTCCCGCCGCCTCCGTCCAAGAAGGGCGACCCGCTCCTCCGTGGCCCGCGCTTCCTCGCGCAGTTCGCTCAGGCGTTCGGCCGGCCTGTTCGGCAGCGTCTCCAGGTCGCTCGCGGCTCCCGCCTCGGCGCTGAGTTCGTCGATGCGCGCCAGCGCCCGCCGCACGGGGAGCAGACGGTTCAGCTGGTGGTCGATCACGCCGTGACGTTCCCGCTCGCGGGACCTCTCCTCGCGCAGCCCCCGGAGTCTGGCCTCCGCGTCAGCCCGCTCCGCCACCTTCTCCCGAACCGCGCGGTCCCGGTAGAGGGCATCGCGCTTGCGTTCGTTCAGGGTGGCCAGTTCGGCCGCGAGCACGCGCACACGGGGCCGGCCGCGCCGGTCGGGGCGCCACAGCCGCTTCGCCTCGTCCTCCAGGCCAGCCGCAACGGTGCGTGCCGAGTGAAGGTCCGGCGCGGCCATCGCCCCCACCAGCCGATCCTGCACGAGGTCCCAGCTCTCGCCCTCGAGACCGGCGAGTTCGGCCAGGGTCAGCGCGTATACCTGGCGGAACACGACGCGGGTAACGTGACGGGCGGCGGGGAGGGGATGGTTGCGGATGTCGTCCACACGCTCGTCCACGTGCAGCTTGCCCCACGCCTGCGACCGCAGACGCCGGTGGATCTCGACCACGGGAGCATCGGCACTCTGGTCGAGACGGATCCGGGCGCGGCCCTCGGGATCTCCGCCCGCCCAGGGCGTGAATGGGTGTCTGGCGCGGGTGGCCGGGCGAAATCCGTAAACTAAAGTTGACATTAAGTCAAATAAAGTTGACTTTCCGCTCTCGTTGGGGCCGAGCACGACCACGATGTTCGGGAGCGGGTCCTCGCCTGTCGAGAGGTTGGTCAGGCAGCCGTAGCGCACGACCTCGATCGACTCGAACCTCATGGCGAGCCCGTCTCGGTGGTCGTGCCGGTGAGCATCCTGGCCATGATCTCGGCGCTTGCTCCGTCGAGCAGACGCCCGAGGTACGCCTCGAGGGACCCGTGGCGTTCCTGGTCGAACCCGGCGAACTCCGCCTCTTCGAGACCCAGGCGGTCGTCGCCCGCCGCCACGCGCCTGCACAGGCGGAGCGATGCGCCCAGCGCGTCCTGGCGATCGATGTGGTCCGTCAGCCTGACCGCCGCGTGCGTGCCGCCCGCCCGGATCCGGACCGACAGCGCGCCGAGGCAGTCCGCGCACTCCTGTTCCAGCGCGTCCAGCTCCTCCCGTTCGCGCAGCTTGCGCCACACCGGGGACGGGCCTGCCAGGTCCACGGTCACCACCCACTCCGTCGCGTCGCTCCCCGGGTCGGCCGACCGGGCCTCGTCCCAGGCATCGACGACCCGTTCCACGAGCGCCTCCAGCGTGCGCGCGTTCTCGATGCCCGCCAGGGCGAGCCGCTCCCACCGCACCGGCGTGAACTCCCGGAATTCGACGACCGGATGCTCGGCGTCGTGAAGGTCGACGAGCAGACCGCCCTTGGGGCCCGTCTCGCGAGGGGTGCGCCCCTGGAGGTTGCCGGGGTAGTGGACGGGCGGGTCGGCCGAGAGCGCCTGACGCTGGTGGACGTGCCCGAGGGCCCAGTAGTCGAAGCCCGCCCCGCGCAGGACCTCCAGGCTGGAGGGCGCATAGGCCTGGTGGAGTTCGCTGCCGCTGGCCGAGGTGACCTGGGTGTGCAGCAGGGCCACGCGCGGCAGACCGGTCGCGGCGGGCGGGCGGAGGCGGCTGGCGAGGTTGGCGGTCTCGCGGGCGGTCGCGTGTCCCGCGCCGGTGACGTATCCGACCGGATCGCCCTGCCGGTTCACGACGGTCACCGTGACCGCTTCGCCGCCGGCCATGACGGTGACGTTGTCCGGCCAGGCGAGATCCTGCACGCTCGGTCCGCTTCCCGGGTCGTGGTTCCCGGTCGCGTAGACCACCTGGATGCCCGCCTCGGCCAGAACCGCCAGCTGCCGCACCAGGAGGCCCTCGCTGCCGAACGACAGACGCGGTCCGTCGAACAGGTCGCCGGCGATGAGAACCGCGTGAACCTCCTCGGACACCGCGGTGTCGACACACCGCGCGAACGCTTCGCGGGCGGCTTCGCGCAGCCGGCTTCGCACTTCTTCCGACCGGCCTGCGAAGGCTGTGTCGAGGTGAACATCGGCGATGTGGATGAAACGCAATGCGCCGCCTCGGGGTACGGGCTGCTCCAGGGGTACGGGTAGCCGACCGTTCAAAGGTAACGTCTGGCGGCGCCGCCCGGGTTTTCCGAGATTGCCATGAATCCCGCCACCGTCAACGCCGAGCGAATCCCCGACAAATGATCCAGACAGGCGATCCCTCCGGGTCACCCGCCAGCGCGCGGGCAATCACAGCGGTGCTCGAATTCCTGAAGGACTCGGTGGAGGAGGACCGCTACCGGCTCCTTGACAAGTTCGTTCCGCTCTTCCTCGGCAAGGCGACGATGGAGCTCCTGGAGGAGCGGAGGCCCGAGGATCTGGCCCGGATGTCCTTGGAGTCGCTCGACTTCCTGAATCGCAGCCGTCCGGACCGGGTCGATGTGGAGGTCCTGAACCCCGACCGGGCAGAGGCCGGCGGGCAGGCGCCGGTCACGATCATTCAGACCAACGTCTCCGAGCGGCCGTTCATTGTGGACACGATCCGCGAGTTCCTGTCGGCACAGGACCTCCAGATCGCGCACTTCGTGTACCCGCTGATGACCGTGGAGAGGGACGGGGACGGGTGGATCACGGACCTGAACCCGCCTGGCGATGCCGCCGGCACCGAATCGGTGGTTTACGTCGAGCTGGCCCGCGTCGCCGACGAGGAGGTTCGCGAGTCTCTGCGCGCCGAGACCGCCCGCCGGCTGGAAGACGTGGTCAAGGCAACGGACGACTTCGGTCTCATGGTGGACAAGATCGCCGATGTGGTCTCCGAGCTGGGGTTCCGGATGCGCGACGTGCGGGACCGGCGGGACGAGTTCCGCGAGATCCAGGCGTTCCTGAGGTGGCTGCGGGACGGGGGCTTCGTCTTCCTCGGCTACCGGTCCTACACCTTCGGCCCGCGCGAACCGGGTGGCGAGGACGCCGTGATGGTCGACGTGGGGTCGGGACTGGGCATTCTGCAGGAAGAGCAGGCGTCGGCATTCGCACGTCCCGTGCCCATGAGCGCGCTGTCCGATCAGATGCGCGAGCGGGCGCTGTCCGGGCCGCTCCTGATCATCAGCAAAACCAACGCCGAATCGACCGTTCACCGTCGCGCGCGGATGGACTACATCGGCGTCAAGAAGCTGCGGGCCGATGGGTCGGTCGCCGGCGAGCACCGCTTCCTGGGGCTCTTCACCTCGCAGGCGTACTCGGAGCCCGCGCAGGACATTCCAATCCTGCGGCAGAAGCTTGCGGAGGTGCTGGAACTGGCGGGGGTGTCGGAGGGACAGCACGACTACAAGGAGATCATCACGATCTTCGGTTCGCTGCCCAAGGAGGAGCTCTTCCTCGCGTCCGCGGAGGAGGTCGCCAAGGACATCCGCACGATCCTGGCCCGGTACAACACCGCGGAGATCTTCGTGTCGGTCCGTCACGACGCGCTGGGCAGGGGTGTGTCGATCATGGTTGTCATGCCGCGGGCCCGCTTCTCGGGGACCTTCCGGCGCGAATTCGAAGCGGCCCTGGCGAAGCGCTACAAGGTCGAGATCCTCAACTACCACCTGGCGCTGAGCGCCGGGGACCAGGCGCGTCTGCACTTCTACCTGGGCGGTCCGGGGAAGCGGCTGGCGGAGATCGACTGGCGCGATCTGAAGGCGACCGTCACGAGCCTGACAAGGTCGTGGCTGGACGAGGTGGGGGACCTGTTGAGCGAGGAGCGTCCGCCGGACGAGGCACGTCGCATGGCGCGTCACTACGCCGGTGCGTTTGCGCCGGAGTACCGTGCCGCGACCGAGCCGTCGGCGGCCGTGAGGGACATCGCCGAACTCGAGGCCATGAAGGTGGACGGGCGCATGGAGTCGGTCCGCTTCTTCGAGAACGCGGAGTCGGTCGATGGGTGCGAAATCAAGATCTATATCCGGGAGCACCAGATCATCCTGTCCGATTTCATGCCGGTTCTGGAGAACTGCGGGCTCCGCATCATCAACGTTTCGCTGTTCGAGCTGCGTGAGGGGGGCGGTCATGCCGACTCGTCGATCTACAGCTTCGACGTGAAGACCGCGGACGGAACCGGAATCGACATCGAGGCGCGGGGGCCCGTTCTGTCCGAGGCGATCCTGGCGATCCGGAACGGCGACGCCACGAACGACGGGTTCAACCGCCTGATCCGGCCCACGGGGATGGCCTGGCGTGAGGTCGAGGTGTTGCGGGCGTACGCGCACTACGCGTTCCAGATCGGGGCGGTCCCCAGCCGGCAGGTGCTGCGCGCGGCGCTCGACAGCCACCCGGCGATCGGATTGCTCCTGTTCCGGCTCTTCGAGGCGAGGTTCGACCCGCATGGTGTCGAGGCCGGCGACCCGGACGGCCGCGGGGCGCGGGAGGTCCGCCATCCCAGGGCCCCCGACCTCGCCGGCCGCATCGCCGAGGAGCTGGTCGGGGTGAGTTCGCTCGCCCATGACCGCGCGCTGAGGGCGTTCCAGAAGGTGATTGAGGCCACCGTGCGAACGAACTACTATCGGACCGGCGGCCGGACGCCGACGGTGCGGTCGGGGGGAGTCCCGTACATCTCGCTCAAGTTCGACTCCGGGCTTCTGGAGAGCGTGGTCAGAAGCCGTCTCAAGTACGAAGTGTGGGTAAGGTCTTCGAGGATGGAGGGCATTCACCTGCGCGGCGCGTCGGTTGCCCGGGGCGGCATAAGGCACTCGGACCGACCGGATGACTTCCGCACCGAGGTGCTGGGGCTGGTGCTGACGCAGATGGTCAAGAACGCGGTGATCGTTCCGAGCGGGTCGAAGGGCGGCTTCGTATGCCTGCGGTCGCTGCCCGACCGCGACGCCATGGCGCACGAGGCGCGCGAACAGTACTGCACCCTGATGCGCGGACTGCTGGACATCACGGACAACCTGAACGGCGAATCCGCGCCACCCGAGGGAGTGATCCGGCACGACGGCTTCGACCCCTACCTCGTCGTCGCGGCGGACAAGGGCACGGCGCCCTTCTCGGACACGGCGAACGGTGTCGCGGCGGAGTACGGTTTCTGGCTGGACGACGCCTTCGCCTCGGGCGGCTCCAACGGCTACGACCACAAGAAGGTGGGCATCACGGCCGGTGGCGCCTGGGAGTCGGTGAAGCGGCATTTCCGGGAGATGGGCCGGAACATCCAGAAGGACCCCTTCACGGTGGCCGGCATCGGCGACATGAGCGGGGACGTGTTCGGCAACGGCATGCTGTTGTCGCGGGCCATTCGCCTGGTTGCGGCGTTCGACCATCGGCACGTCTTCCTGGATCCGAACCCGGACCCGGAGGCGTCCTTCGAGGAGCGCGAGCGGCTCTTCCAGCTGGGCCGCTCCTCGTGGGACGACTATGACCGCGGGAAACTCTCGCCGGGCGGGATGATCGTGCCGCGCGGAGTGAAGTCGGTCGATCTGAACGACGACGTCCGCGCCGCGCTGGGCCTGGATCCGGAGGTGGCGACGCTGGACGGCGAGAGTCTGATCCGGGCGGTGCTGTCCGCTCCCGTCGACCTGCTCTGGAATGGCGGCATCGGTACCTACGTGAAGGCAACCGCGGAGACCCATGCCGACGCCGGGGACGCGTCGAACGACGCAGTGCGCATCGGCGTGGGCGATCTCCGGGCGAAGGTGGTGGGCGAAGGCGGAAACCTGGGGTTCACGCAGGCCGCCCGTGTCGAGTACGCGCTCGGCGGCGGACGGATCAACACCGATGCGCTCGATAACTCGGGTGGGGTGAACCTCTCGGACCGCGAGGTCAACCTGAAGATCCTCCTGAACGAGGCCCTGGGCGCCGGACTGGTGACGCGGGAGCAGCGTAACGACCTGCTGCACCGCCTTACGGACACGGTCGCCTCGCTGGTGCTCGCGGACAACGAGTCCGGCTGTCAGGCGGTGTCGCTGGACGAATACCGCGCCCGCCGCGGCATGGACCACTACTGGGCGCTGATGGGGCGCCTGGCCCGCACCGGCCTCCTCGACCGCGACGCGGAGGGACTGCCTTCCTGGGACGAGCTCACCGCGCGCCAGGAGGCGAACCAGTCGCTCACGCGGCCGGAGCTGTCCGTTCTGCTGGCCTACGCCAAGCTGTACCTCAAGTCGGCGCTGCTCGCCTCGGACCTGCCGGACGACCCGTCGGCCTCCGACTATTTCCACGGGTACTTCCCTTCCGAGGCCTTGGAGCTGGTGGGCCTGGAGCGCGCCGCCAACCACCGTCTGCGCCGCGAGATCGTAGCGTGCCAGCTGACCAACGATCTCGTCGACCTCATGGGGTCCGTGTTCATCGACCGGCTGATGCGCGAGACGGGCCGCGGCGCCGCGGAGATCGCGCGGGCGTGGCTGGTGGCCGCGAAGCTGACCCGGCACGAATCGTTGCTGGCGGACATCCGGTCGCGCGAGGGACAGGTGTCCGCGGCGGTTACCTACCGCTGGACGATGGGGCTGGCACGGGTACTCGAGCGCACCACGCGTTGGGTGCTGACCAATTGCGACCCGGAGGAGTCGACCACCGCCCTCATCGAGGGGAGCCTGAACGGTCTCGAAGCCCTGCGCGGGCAGTTCCACGAGATCGTAGCCGGAGAGGACCGGGAGAACTTCGAAGCGCGGGTGGCCGCGCTGATGCCCCAGGCGGGGGACGAGGCCTTTGTCCGGAACCTGGTCGCCCTGCGCTTCCTTGATCACCTGCTCGAGATCCTCCGCCTGGCCCGAACCACCGGAACCAATCCCGTGAGCGCCGCGCGGGTCTACTACTGGGTCACCGAGGAACTCCGGATTCCGTGGCTGACCGGGTGTATCGAGCGGGCCAGCGGCGACGGCAAGTGGCAGCAGCGCTGGGCGCTGGGGCTGATCAACGACCTGGGCGCGATCCGGCGGAACCTCACCCAGAATTCGCTTTCAGGTGAAGACGCTCTGGCAGGGGCCCTCGGCTTCGCTGAAGACGAGTCACAGCTGAGCCGGTTCCACGAGATCCTCGGCGAGGTGGAGGCCGAGGAGCCGGTCAGCCTGGCGGGGCTGTCGGTGGCGATCCAGCAGATCCGCTACCTGGCTTGGGGGCGCTAGCCGCTGCGTGCAGGGCCGGGTTGGCCGCCACGTCCAGCAGTACCCCTTCCTTGACACCTACGCTCGGAACCACGATCTGGTCGGCGCGGGCGATGTCGGCGAAGTGCCGGTAGACCAGTGCCGCCGGCAGGATGACGTCGGCCCGGTCGGGGCGCAGCCGCAGCTCGTGGATCGTCTCGGGGACGCTCATTGCGGTCAGGAGATGGATCACGGCGTCGAGCCGGTTGATCGGCAGCAGCGCGAGGTTCAGCGGGTCGACGTAGCTGAGGGCGAGTTCGGCGATCGCTTCGATGTTGCCTCCGGTCGCCGCGAATGCAGTAGGTCCCGCGTAGCCCTCCGGGGGCGGAATCGTGAGGGCGCGGAGCTGGCGGCCGACCCACGCGCGCAGCGAGTCGTGGCACCCCTCCGCCTCGGCCAGGGTCTCGAGGAGGCGCACCGTGCCGACGCGGTAGGACTCGCTCCACAGGATGCCCGTGTCGTTGACCAGCGAGACCTCGACGCTGCCGCCACCAAGATCCACCAGGATCCAGCGGCCCCGGGAGAGGTCGACGCGGCTGCACACGGCCAGGTGGACGAGGCGTGCCTCCTCCGCTCCACTGATCGGCTCGAGGACAATGCCGGACTCCTCCCGGATTCTGTCCAGAAAGCTGCCGCGGTTGGCTGCCTCGCGGGTCGCGCTGGTCGCTACCGCGCGGTATCGGTCGACGCCCCGCGCGTCGATCTCGCGGCGGAACAGGCGGAAGGCGGCCACGGCCCATTCCATGGTCTCTTCGTCCAGCTCCGCGTGCGTGAAGACGCGGTGCCCCAGGCGGATCGGCTGGCGGATCTTGTGAACGACATTGTACCGGTCCGGGCCGATGAAGTCGGCTACGACGAAGCGAATGGCGTTGGAACCGGCGTCGATGGCGGCTACGCGCACCGGGAACGGTGCCGATTCGATCACCGGGATCCTTCCGCGCCCTCGTCTTCCGCACCGCCGCCCATATAGGGGATCACGGCATCGCGTGCCGGCCAGTAGCGCCAGAGGTACCAGATCAACACGGGCAGCGTAACGAAGACGAGGAGGAACCCGAGCCAGCCATCGCCATCCGTGATCGCGGCGGTGTCTGAACCGCCGGGCAGATACATGCCGATGGCCGCGATCGCGTTGTTGGCGGCGTGAAAGACGATCGGGACGATCAGGGTGCGGGTCTGGAAGTACAGAATGGCCGCCACCAGTCCCACGAAACCGATGCCGATGACGTTCGCGTGCAGGATCCCGAACGCCACGGCCGAAATCACGATCCCGGCCCTCAAACCCCATTTTACTCCCCAGCGACTGACCAGGACGCCCCGGAAGATCAGTTCCTCGACGGCCGGAGCCCCGCCGACCAGGACGAGGACCATGACGATGTGGTGCCCCGGGTTCCCGGTCGGCCGTTCCGGCAGCATCTGCACCAGCCAGGTCAGAAGATCCGGGGCCACGCGGGTCAGTATCCAGGCGACGAGTTCCCAAGACCCGTACGAAAACGCAATGGTAACGGCCAGCAACGCGCCCGTGATCGCCCAGTCGTGTCCCGCGGGCACCCGCCCGATCAGGCGTCTGAAGTCGACGCCCGCACGGCGGCACGCCCAGACGAACCACGTGACCATGCCCCCGTAGCCCGCAAGCATCGCCAGGCTCTCTCTGGTTGCAGGGTCGTCGGCCAGGGTGCTTCCCGTGGCGAATCCGATAATCTCCGTCAGCAGGAACAGGAGTATGAGGATGGCCGCGCCCGCTCCGAGCGTGCACGGGACAAGCCAGCGGCTACGCAACCGCTCGAACGGGTTGTCGGGCGGGTCCTCGCGCGGTGGGTCGTCTCGTGGCGGATCTTCGCGCAGTGAATCCGCGCCGGGAACGGACGGAGTCCCGGTCTCGTTCACCTCAGCTCACCGGCCGCCGCTTCGCCGCTCCGTAATGAATCCCGTTGAAGAGAAGCGGAAAGGTGCCGTGCGGCTGCGACCGGAAGGTGATTTTGGGGCCGAAGAGGAAGAGCTTCCCGGCGCCGATGTCCGCCTCGATCATGCTGGTGCCGCCCTCCAGGTGCTCCTGTCCCCAGGCCCACCCGCTCACGAGCGGCGCGGCGGTGTCGTACCACGCCAGGCGCCGCACGTTCGCCGCACCGTCGCCGATCCGGAAGACCGGGCTGTGGCTGTGCAACACGTGCACGCGCTCGCCCAGGCCGTGCGTGATCGGGCTGCCGTGCTCCACCCGGATGTCGTGTATCGATCCCGGCGTGAAGTAGTCGTCACGGCCCAGCGGGCTCCCGTCGTCGTCGACCAGGAAGTTGGCGAGAGGAAGGCCCAACTGGCTTCCCACTGCCGTGGATGATCCGATCGCAACCACCGCGCCACCGTTCTCCACGAACTCGCGGAGCGCGGGCAGGCTCGCATCGTCGCTCAGCGACCCGACCCGTGCGCGCAACGAATCCGGCAGGGTCGCCAGAAAGGCGTCGCTGGGCCCGCCTCCGAAGCGGAAGCCGCGCCCGCCGCCCATGGCGCCATCGGGCAGGATGATCACGTCGAAGCGATCGTTCAGGCTGCCCGCGTCGATGTCGGGCGGGTAGACGACCTCGAAGTTGAACTCGAAGTCCTCCAGCACGTAGCGGGTCCAACCCGACGGCATCGAGCCGCCGTAGCGGTCCCAGAGACCGACCCGCGCGTGGGTCAGTTCGAACGCGGCCTCGGGAGCCGCCGTGACCCCGTGGAACGAGATTCCCAGTTGCGCGGCCCACTCTTCCAGCCGGGACCGGGTGGTGGCCCCAGCCGGGATGTAGAAGGCACCGGGCGCGAGCGAGATGCCGGCCGCGTCGAACGTCCCTTCGATCCAATGCACCTCGCCGCCGGCTGCGAGCACGCGGTTGACGGCCGTGAAGGCCTCGTTGACGTGATCGACCACGTAGCCGGCGGGAGAATCGGGGCCCGATACCGTACCGGGAGGCGCGTCCGCCAGCCATGAGATCGGCTCGAAGGGCCCGCTGAAGCCGTCGAGGATGCGGTCGAATTCGACGCCCATCTGGAGCGCGAGCGTCCATCCGGCGTTGTCGTATGGCGCGATCGGCGGACCGCCCGGGTACTGGAAGTCGTTGGGGTGGTTCTGCGGTTCGAACATGTCGATCACGTGCGGCCGGAAGGCCTGGGCCGTGACCACGACGTAGGATCCCGCGGGATAGTCCTTGCCCGCGACGGTGAAGTCGGCGGTCGCCTGGTGCACTTTGACGCCGCCCTTGAGCAGCGCGTTGACGAAGCGAGTGGCGGTGGGGAAGTCGCGCTGGTCAGCGGGCAGGATGTACCCCCGGGCGTCGCGCTTCGCGGGATCGCGCAGGTGGGCCTCATAGTCCTCCAGGGATCCGCGCGGGCCAACATCCTCGGCGACCTGGTCGATCCACTTCGGCAGCACTGTCCACGAATCGCGGTTGCCCCGCTCGATGGAGTTCGTTCCCATGCGCCAGATGTTGAACAGGAGGTGTTCGCTGTTGCGCGACGCGTAGTCGAGAACGGCGCGGTTGGCCGTCTGCGAGTAGTCGACCGACTGGCGGAAGTGCCAGCGCCCCGGGGTGACCGGGAGCGGCAGGTCGCCGTGGGCGATCTGGCGATTCGGGAGGAAGGGGATCTCGATGGGGGTGGGGTGGCCGATGGTCTCGGTGAGAAGGCCGATCATGTTCTTGAAGTAGGGCGTCGTGCGCAGGCCGCCGTTCCACCAGGTGGAGTAGCTGGCGCCGCTCCGCATTGTGGTGCCGCCCTTGCCCTCGACGACGAAACGGTGATGCATGGCCGACCCGACCTGGTCGAGGCTGGTGATGATGAGCGGATCGAGGTTGTGGTTCGGCGGATCCCGGAAGGGGGGCGCGAACATGACCGTGCCCTGCGGGCCGGTCTGGTGGTGGTTGTAGACGATCTGGGGGAACCACTCGCGGTAGACCACCCGGTTCATGTTCTCGGATTCGGCCAGCGAGGCCATGTAGAAGTCGCGGTTGTTGTCGTGCCCCGCGTACTTGTTGTAGAGGACCGGAACGCCCTGCGAGGAGCGCTCGAGCGGATCGTCGTGGCGCATGTACCAGTTGGCGACCAGTGCGTGGCCGTCGGGGTTGGCGTGGGTGGCCAGAAGGATGACTTCGTCGAGGAACCTCATGGTTTCCGCGTCGTCGCGGCTGACCATCTGCCACACGAGTTCCATGAGCTGCTGGATGCCCAGCACTTCGGTGGCGTGCAGGCCCCCGTCGATCCAGACGACGGCCTTGCCCTCGGCGGCCAGCGCGCGGGCTTCCTCCTCGGTGACGCCCTCGGCTTGTGCCAGACGGCGCGCGATTTCCCTGTAGCGTTCGAGATTGGGCCGGTTTGCGGGAGACGTGATCGTGGCCATCCACTGTTCCCGCCCCTCCGAGGTCTTGCCGATCGACTCCAGGGTCATGCGGTCCGACTGCTCCGCGAGAAGGTGCCAGTAGTCGGTCAGACCCTGGTAGTTGACGAGTTGGTAGTCGGTGCCGATGCGGTAGCCGAACTGCTCCTCGGGTGTGGTGAGCTGGGCGGCGGCTGGTGTGTGGGACACGGCCAGCGTGGCGAGAGCAAGCAGCGCGGCGCAGGCCGCGGCGAATCCGGATGCAGATGAGTTCTTGGGGCCCGCGATCATGGGTTCCTCGGTTCTCTGGGCGGTGCAGGAGTTGCTTCGGCGCCTACATTAGCGCCGGAGGGCGCGACCGGGAAAGGGTGCGTGGGTCGCGTGCAGCTACGGTTGCCGGCGATGCGGGGCGGACACCCGGCCCCGGGATGCCTCATTCCTGCCGGAGGGCGTCCTCCAGCGCGTCGAATGGCAGGACGGCGCACCGTATCCGGCTGGGAAACCGGCGCACACCCGCCAACGCACGCAGGTCACCCAGTTCCTCGGGGAGCGGGGGGGCATCGGGAGCCAGCCCGTCGACAAAGGTCTGGCGCAGGTCGGCGATCTCTGCGGCGCTCTTCCCCCGTGCCACTCTGGTCAGCATGGAGGCCGCGGCCAATGAGATGGCGCAGCCGCGGCCGTCGAAGGTGACTTCGGCGAGCAGGCCGTCCTCGAGCCTTGCCCAGATGAGCACGGTGTCGCCACAGAATCGATTGTGCGCGCGGCCCGAGCTCGCCGGTGCTTCCAGTGCGCCGCGACTGCGGGGCCGCCGGAAGTGGTCCCTGATGAGGGCTTGGTGGAGTTCGTCGGTGCCGCTCGCCGCCAACGTTGCGTTCCCTGCGTTGAGGAGTAGACTTCTGGGGCCATGGATACGAACAGCACGAACACGAACGCAGATCCTGTCCTCGCGCAAGCGCTCGAGTGGCTGGGCGAAGGGCGGCGCGTCGCGCTGGCGACCGTGACCCGCACCTGGGGTTCGGCGCCGCGGCGGGCCGGGAGCCACATGGCGATCGCGGACACCGGCGATTTCTCCGGGTCGGTGTCGGGCGGTTGCATTGAAGGAGCGGTGATCCAGACCGCCCTCGAGGTGATCGACTCGGGCGTTCCCCGCACCCTCGAGTTCGGCGTCACCAACGAGATGGCCTGGGAGGTCGGGTTGGCCTGCGGGGGCAAGGTCCACCTGTTCGTGGAGCCGATTATCCCTGAATCATCCGCGAAACCGTTGTGAACGCGTTTATCTGCGAGAAGCTCCTGCGCGGCGATTCCGGATGAAGGCCGACGTGCTGCGGGGGGTCGTGGCCGCGCAGGTGGCGGGCCGCGATCTGGTGCTGGCGACGCGCCTGTCGGACGGGGCGCAGGAGTTGATCGCTGCCGGAGCGCCGGCCAGCGGGCTGGGGCTTGATGGCGACGCCGTCGCGGCCGCCCTGAGAACCGGAGATCCTCGCACCGTGGACACCCCGGACGGGGCCGTCTTCCTGCGCCCCTACATTCGGCCACCGCGTCTGATCGTCGTCGGCGCGGTTCACATCGCGCAGGCTCTGGTGCCGATGGCGCAGATCGCCGGCTTCGAAGTCACCGTACTGGACCCGAGGGAGGGATTCGCGACCGCCGACCGCTTCCCGGGCGCGGCGCTCGTCAGGGAGTGGCCCGACCACGTCATGGATACGTTGCGGCCCGACGATCGCACCGGGGTCGTCGCCCTGACCCACGACCCGAAGATCGACGATCCCGCGCTGATCGCCGCCCTCCGTAGCGGCGCCTTCTACATCGGCGCGCTGGGGAGCCGCAAGACGCAGGGCGCGAGGCGGGAGCGCCTTGGTGCGCTGGGCTTCGCGGCAACCGATCTGGAACGGATTCACGGGCCTGTGGGCCTCCCGATCGGCGCACGCACCCCCGAGGAGATCGCCGTCGCGGTCCTGGCGCAGGTGATCGGGGCGTTGCGGCAGTAGACTCGGGACAGCTCCTAGCCCGCCACCCGGGGTGCCACTCCCATCCGTTGCACGTTCGTCCCCAGCACCGATTCGGCCGCCGCGGCTCGTGCCAGGAGGGCGTGATCGGTTCCCGTACGGCCGATGAGTTGCAGGCCTGCGGGCATGCCGTGCCCGTCAAGGCCGACGGGCAGGCTGACCGCGCACATGTCCAGCATGCTGACGGGTCCGGTCCCGGAGAGAATGGCGCGGTTGACGGTGCGATAGACGTCCAGATCGTTCAGCGAGGCCAGGGTCGGCGGGGTGATGGGTAGGGTGGGGGTCGCCAGGAGGTCGATGCGCTGCGCGTCGAGGCGTGCGTGCAGGCTCGCCGAAAGGCGCCGGCGGATGCGAAGGAGCCCGATGTACTCCACCGCGCTCACCTGGTGGGCCCGCTCCAGCCGCTTGCCCACGGTAGGATCCAGGATGGCGGTCCAGCCGGGCAGGTGCCGTTCCAGCGACTCGGTGCGCTCCGGTGGTATGAGGAGGCCGCCCGCCATGTAGCGCTCGCCCGCCTCCTGCAGTTCAGGGGCGTCGACTTCGGCGACGTGGGCGCCGGCGGCCTCAAGTTCGTCGAGGGCACGCCGCAGGACGCCGGCGATGTCGGGTTGCGTCTCCTGCCAGAGCCCGCCCCTCGGGATTCCGATGCGGAGGCCGGCCAGCGGATCGCCGTCGGGATCGGCCGCGGTGTCGGGTGGACCGGCTCCCGGCGCGAGGGGGTCGATGGCCCGGAAGACGTATCGCGTGTCCGCCACGGTGCGGGTCAGGAAACCCACCGTGTCGAGCGTCGTCGAGAGGGGAACGACGCCATCGGTCGGCCACCTTCCCGTGGTGTGGCGCATGCCCACTACGCCCGTGGCCGAGGCGGGGATCCTCACCGATCCTCCGGTATCGCTCCCCAGCGCGACGACGGCCGACCCTTCCCACAGACTCACACCGGCACCGGACGAGGAGCCTCCCGGCGCGCGGTGCTCCGACGGGTCCCAGGGGTTGATCGGCGTGCCCGTGTTCGGGTTCAGGCCGACGCCTCCGAAGGCCAGCTCGACCGTGTGCGTCTTGCCCACGACGACCGCGCCGAGGCGGCGGAGCGAACGCACCAGGAATCCCTCGCGCTGCCAGCTTTGCGGCAGTTCGCGCCTGGTGCCCGCGCGGATCGGCAGGCCCTCCACCCCGTACAGGTCCTTGACCGACACCGTGACGCCGGCCAGCGGCCCCGGATCCTCGCCACGCGCCACGGCCGCGTCCACCGCGTCGGCCTGGCGGCGCGCTCCCTCGGCGTCGAAGACGATATAGGCACCGAGGTCGGAAGCTTCGTAGTTGCGAACCGCGTCTGCGACCAGTGATCGGGCGGTGGTGGTGCCGCTTCGCACGTCGGCCGCGATTCGGGCGATGGAAGAGCGGGTCATGTGAGTGTCAGGGATCCGGCAGCAGTTCCGTCGTGGCGTGACCAGGTTCAGCGTCCCCGGGTCCAGGTCTCGAAGAACCCGTCCCCCCTTTCCTGAACTTGCGCGCCGAAGAGGCGGCCGGACAACTCCAGCGTCCCGCGCATCTGGTAGAAGAGGGTGGCCGGTCCGTCCTGCGCCACCGGTCCTGGTGTCACCTGGGTGTGGCCAACCGTCATGCTCAGGGCCAGTGAGTCCGGCCCGTTGATCGCGTGAATGGCGATGGCGTCCGGTGTGCGCTGGCCCGCTGGATCCGGCCACAGGGTGGTGAGCTCGCGGATGGTGAAGACACCCGCGAAACCGTGCTCGTCGGCAAGGTATAGGAACCGGCCGCCCTGTGTCGCGTTCGCGTCAGCGTCGGTCTCCCGCGCGACCCCTCCGTAGAGCACGGAATAGGGGCCCGCCCTGGCCTGCCCCCAATCCCAGGTCACCCCGGACCACGTACCCCAGTTGTGATCGTGGTAGGTGCGCGCGCCGTCCAGTCGGAGACAGCGCTCGCCTTCGCACACCTGTCCGGTGGCCATTCCATCGAGCAGAGGGACGGCGTAGCCGGAGACGAAGTCGCTGCTGCCGATGTCGACCGGCGGCAGATAGCGGCGCGTGCGCTCCGACACGGTCAGGTCGACGGTGAGGGGGGCGCGCGCGCCCGAAGCCGTCGCGCCAGACTCCAGGGGCACCCGGGCCCGCAGCCGGTAGGAGCCATCCGCTTCTAGCGTCACGCTGGACCGCCCGATCGCCAGGTCGGGGTGACCTTCCGCAAAGGCGACGGTCTCCGAACCGACGTCCACCGAGTACACCGTCGCCCTTCCCGTTTCCGGAACGACCCGGGTGGCCAGAACACGGCCGCCCCAGCGTCCGTCGGGCACGTCGCCTCCGACCATGTAGGTGAGGTAGAGCCATCCCGAATCGGGGAGCATGACGTTGAAGTAGTGCCACTCCGCCCAGGTCGTGTCCTGCGCGGCCGCGCCACGCGGAAGGTGCAGGCCATCGATGGATCGGTAGAAGTCGGCCGCCGACGGAGCACGCCAGGTGCGGTCGGCGTCTAGGTCGGCCCAGGCGCCGGCGATCAGATCGGGGGCCGCGCCAAGGTCCATCGCCGCACCGGGGAGCGTGGCGCCGGCCGAGATCGGCACCAGCCCGCTATCGGCTTCGAGGTAGAGGAGTTCGTCGTCGATCCATGGGGCCGCCGCCGCGATCCGGTCGTCGAAACGGCTGCCCGCGAGCACTTCGCGGTAGAGGAGCGTGGCTTGCTCGACGGAGAAGTACATCGAGCTCGCGCCGCCGGTCCGGAGCGTCTCCAGATCGATGCCCTCGGGCAGTACGATCAGGTCGCCGCCACCCAGCAGCTCCCGGTCGCGCGCCTGATCGACCATGGCCTGCCCCACCGAGAGCAGGATGATCGTAACCCCCACGCCGAGCGCGTAGCCGCCCAGCAGGAGCGCGCTGCGCCCGGATCGCTGGCGTACCGAGGCCCAGACGAGGCGCAGGATCACGGGATCGCCTTGCCGTCCACGACCTCGATGCTGCGCCTTGCGCCGGCCGCGAGTTCCAGGTCGTGGGTCGCGACCACGAGCGTGGTTCCGTCCGCGTTCAGCGACTGGAAGAGAGCGAGTACCTGCCGAGAAGTGGCGAGGTCCAGTTCGCCGGTGGGTTCGTCGGCCAGCACGACGGCGGGTTCGTTGGCGAGGGCGCGGGCGATCGCCACGCGCTGGCACTCGCCGCCGGAAAGTTCCCCGGGCCTGTGATGGAGCCTGTCGGCAAGAGCGACCCGTTCCAGCACGGCGGCGGCCCTTGCGCGCCGAAGCTTGCGGGGGACACGCGCGGCGGCGAGGGGAAGCTCCACGTTCTCGAGCGCGGTGAGCATCGGGAGCAGGTGGAACCTCTGGAACACGAGGCCGACTTGCTCGAGGCGGAGGGCGGCCCGCTCTTCGACCGACATCCGGGCGAGATCGCGGCCCAGAAACACCACCTCGCCCGATGTCGGAGTGTCGACCCCGCCGAGCAGGTGCAGCAGGGTGGACTTGCCGGAGCCGCTGGGCCCCGTGACTGCGAGAAAGTCCCCGTCCGGCACCGCTATCGAAACGCCGCGAAGGGCCCGCACGCGGGACCGTCCCGTGCGGTAGTCGCGCGTCAGGTCACGCGCGGCAACCACGATCTCGCTCACGGGGCCTCCTTGTGCAGGATGGAGGCCACCTCGAGCCTGGTCGCATTGAGCGCCGGGATCAGTCCGGCGACCGTGCCGGACACCAGGAGCAGCGTGAAGGCGGTCATCAGGGTGTCGGCGCTGACCACGAAGAACCGCACCGCCACCGGGAGCCCGGGGAAGTCCGAGAGGATGGACTCGAGGTACCCCGCCACCACCACCGAAAGCGCGACGCCGATGGCACCGCCGATGGAGCAGAGCACCACGCTCTCGGCGGCAATTCCTCCTACGATCCGGCGGCGCGAGAGGCCGATCGCCCGCAGCGCCGCGATCAACCCCAGCCGCTCACTCACCGACACGGCGGTAAGGGTGCCGACGAGAAGCGTGGCGACGACGAGGCTGACGGTCGCCAGGATCAGCGCTGTCTGCCGGAAATAGGAGAGGCGAGCGTCGAGGCGCTCCGAGATCCCCGCCCGCGTCACGATTTCCACGCGGTCGACCCTGGCCAGGATCGCGGCGCGCACTGAATCGGGTTCGAACCCCTCGCCGATCCGGATCATGGCGAATGACACCCGATCTTCCTGTGAGGAGAGCGCCTGCAGGTCGTCGAGGCGCATGACGACCTGCAGGTCGCCGCGGGATGCGAAGACGAACTCGCCGGTTCCGGAGACCTGGGCCGTGGCGCGGCGTGCCCAGGCCCCGGTTGCGCCGGCGGGACGCAGTCGCACCACGCTCCCGGGCTCCACGCCGAGAGAGCCCCGGACGTCCGCGTCGGTAAGCACCTCGCCGGGCCGCGGCGTCTCTCCCTCCGTGAGCCGGTACAGGCCCTGGTCGCCCGCATCCATGCCGAGCGCGAGCGCCTCGACGGAGCGTCCCGAATCGTCCGAGGTCTCCACTGTGACGGAGGCCGCAAGGACGGGTGCGACGCGCTCGACTCCGGCCACGCTCTCCACGCTGTCCCGCAGGGCCGAAAATCCGGGAACCGTCGCCTCGGTGTCGAAGGGGAGGGTGCCCTTCGGGGTGAGCCGCAGCTCATAGCCGCGTGACTCGAGCAGTTCACCGAAGCTCCGCGTGATCCCGCGGCCCAGCATGAGCATGTCGGCGAGCATGGCGGTCGTGACCGCGACACCAGCCAGCGTCAGCAGGGTGCGGAGCGGGCGCGTGCGGAACTCGCGGATGGAGTTGAGTGCCAGCATGACCGAGGCTGCCTAACGCCCCATTTCGTCGAGCGGATCCGCTGCCAGCAGCCGGGCGGCCGCGAACACCCCGGCCGCCATGCCCAGCACCACAGCCAGCGCGAGCGCCTCTGTCACGACCACGCCGGTCACCTGGGAGAACACCAATGTGGTGTCGTAGTAGCGCTGGTAGTAGGCGTTGACTACCGCGGAACTCGCGACCCCGACGCCGAGACCGGCGGCTCCGCCGAGTGTGGACAGCATTGCGGCCTCGGCAACGGTCCACCAGAACAACAAGCGCCGCGGGATCCCGGTGAGCCGCGCGGCAGCGATCGGCAGACGCCGCTCCTGAACCTTCAGGATCATGATGCAGCCGAGGAACACGCCGCCGGCGATCAGTGTGATCACCGCGATCGCCGTGTGGAAGCGGCTGACGACGCGGAATGTCGTGGATGAACGTTCGGCCACCTCGGTGACGGGCAGGACCTGGGCGCCGGGCAGCAGCGGCTCGAGATCGGCCGCCAGCGCGGCGAGGTCGGTGCCGGGCCGTGTCCTCACCGTGAAGTAGTCGACCTCGCTCCGGCGACCGGTGAGCGTCTGCAGATGCGGCAGGTGAAACAGCACGCGCGGGCGCGTGGCGTTGAGCGTGGCGGGGTCGGGCGGCGGCTCGAAGATGCCTGCGACCACAGCGATGCAGGGCTCGGCCTCTATCGTGGAGCGCACCACAACGGTGGAGCCGGCGGTCAGGGCAGCGGCATCGGCGAAGGGACGCTCCACCAGTATTTCGAGCCCGGTCGGGCATTCCTGGGCGCGCGCCTCGAGAGGCACCCAGGTCGAGAGCGCGACCCAGGCTGCCGACACGACCAGCGCGCACCGACGCGGCAGAATCCGTTTCGGCTCCCGTTTCCCCACGCGCATGGCGACGTGGGTCCTCAGCACGGGCGCGGGCGCACCGGTGGGCGGCTCACGCGCCCAGGATTCGCCGTGTGATTGTTGTGGCTACCTCGTTCCCGTGGCCGTCATCCCGTCCGGAAAGATCTCGTTCCATCCCGCGAGGAAGCGCTTCATCTCTTCCTCGGTCCCAATCGACACCCGGAGATAATCCAGCATCGGCGGGAAGTCGCGGCCCACTGCGACATCGCGCTGGCGGAAGGCCGCCCTCACTTCGGATGCGGGCCGGCCGGTGTGCACCATGAAGAAGTTGGTCTCCGACGGGATGACCTCGAAGCCCTGGTTGCGGAGCTCGTTCGCCGTGGCCTCGCGGAGCGCGATCGTCGTGTCCCTGACCCAGGCCTCGGACTCGTTGTCCTCGAGCGCGGCCACGCCGCCCCATTTGACGAGCGCGTTGATCGTGCCGGTGGTGTAGGTCCGCATCTGGGCGATCATCTCGGGCGGGGCGATCCCGTAGCCGAGCCGCAGCCCCGCCATGCCGTAGATCTTGGAGAAGGTGCGGGTCACGAGGACCTTGCGGCCTTCCTTGATGTAGGGAACCGCGGTCGCGTAGCGCGGATCCTGCACGAAGTGGTGGTACGCCTCGTCGATCAGGACCGGGATGTCCTCGGGGATGTTGTCGAGCAGGCGCCGGATGTCGGAATCGGGGACGACGACGCCGGTCGGGTTGTTGGGGTTGCACACGTAGACCATGCCGACGTCGCGGTAGTTGCGCTTCGTGACCTGGATCAGGTCGTCGATGTCCTGGGTGTGATCGGAAAGGAGCGGACGGGTTATCGCATCGGCGTCGACCCCCGAGGCGGCCCGGTACACGGTCAGGAAGGTGGGCTCGACGCCGACCACCTTTTCTTCGTGCCGCAGGAATGCGAGCGCGGCCACCTTCAGCGTCTCTCCCGACCCGGCATGCATGATGATGTTGCGGGTGTCGACACCGTGGTGCTCCGCGATCTTCTCGAGGACGTCGCCGTCGGGGTACCCGTAGCGGTTCGAGTATTTCCAGGCGGCGTTCATGGACGCCATCATCTTGTCCGACGGGCCGTACGGGTTCTCGTTCGAAGAGAGCTTCGCGAGGTCATCGTACGGATCGCGCGGCGCAATCCCCGGTGGGGGGGGCCGGATTCCGGCGCCGAGGGCGGTGGCGGGCCGCAGACCGAGGGCGCCCAGGGCCGCTGCGGCGCTGCCCATGAAGTGGCGGCGGGAAAACCTGGTGTTCATTTCTGCTCTCCTCATCAAACCGGTAACCGGCCCGTCGGCCGGCAACTGTGAAACTGCGACGATCCATGCGCCTGCGGGTGCATGTTAGGGAAGGGCGGTACGCCGCGCCAGTAATCGGGTCCGGAAACACTTGGCGTCAATGCAATTGCCGTATGCGCCAATTCCACCTATTTTTGCGCAATGGTAGGCCTTTACTGCGAGAAGCTGGAGACGAAGCGGCGGCTGAGGCGGGCGCTGGCGCGCTCTGATTGCAGGGTGACGGACTGTCGCAGGACTCTTGAAGACATCCTGCTCGGCGGTGCCAGCGTTGCCGTCGTTGGGTTGGAGCAGTATTCCGACGAGGATATCCGGTGGCTTCGGACATTGTCCGCGCGGGGCGGGCCTGCGGGTCCCTCGTATCTCCTGGTCGTACCGGTATCCCTGGAATGGGTGCAGTGGATGCGTTCGCCCGGCTACAGCGAGTTCCAGATCGTCTGGGCCGAGGAAGCACACGAGCGCTTGACGCGCGTGGTCGCGCGAATCGACCCGTGGCACCAGGATCCGATTCGCGTGCTGGGCCGCCGATTGCGCGCAAGCCATGCGCTGCCATCGTCACTTGCCAGGGTGGTTGAGAGGGTTTGCAGGACCGAGGTCGATGACGGCTCGCTGCTTCCGGTTACGAGCGTTGCCTCGTTGGCCGAGCACGCCGGGGTGAATCCGAGAGTTCTGCGACGCTATTGGAACACGGAATCGCCGGTCCAGTGCACGCTGAAGGAATTCATCAGCTGGGCAATCCTCCTCTGGGCGCTGCGCGAGCGCCGGCTGGACAGTTGGGACACGGTGGCTCGGAGTGTCGGGTTGCGCCGGCGTACGCTGGAACGGTACTGCGCCCGTTTCCTGGACTGCACCCTGGTCGTGGCTGGAGAGGATCCACGACGGGTCATGCGGCGCTTCAGGGAATGGGCGGCCCAGGTCGTTACGCTGCCGGCCACGGCAAGCCCCGAGCCGGGAGAACCGGTTTTCATCCCCGCGGGGTCGACCGGGCAGAGCGCGATCGAGACGGGGCCGCCGGTTCCGATGGTATCGTGGCCCGCGCCTCCGGGCTTCGTGCTCCCCCGGAACGACAAGCAGGAATTGACTGTTTTCACTCAGCAGCGTCCTCGACAACTCCACCCCTGGCGTTCGCTGCCGGTGGCCTGAACGAGCTTGGTGAACGCTACTGGCGGCCGCTCAGGGCGTCGGCCAGGCGCTCCAGGCTGTCGAGGTTGTGCACCGGCCGATGCTCATCCACTTCGGGCAGAAGCGCGCGGATACCCGCCGCTTTGGGAGCAAACTCGCGATAGCGCAACAGGGGATTGAGCCAGACCAGTCTTCGGCAGGACTTGCGCAGGCGGCGTGCCTGTAGCCGTATTCCCGTCCCGCCCTCCCGATCCAGTCCGTCGGTCACCAGCAGCACCACGGCTCCCTGCGCGAGAAGCCGACGGGACCAGTGCAGGTTGAATGCGCCCAGCGCGCCCCCGATCCGCGTGCCCCCGTACCAGTCGGTGACGGTGTCCCCGACACGGTCGAGCGCGCGGTCCACGTCGCGGTCCTTCAGGAGTCGCGTGATGTTGGTCAGGCGCGTGCCGAAGACGAAGGTGTGGACGCGGTCGGCGGCGTTCGTCAGCGCGTGGAAGAAGTGCAGCAGGATCCTCGAATACGCCTCCATCGATCCGGAAATGTCGCAGAGCGTCACCAGGACAGGGCGCCGTGTCGCCATCGACCGGCGCTGGAGCGGCAACGGATTGCCGCCGGTGCGCACGGTCATTCGCAGGGTGCGCCGCAGGTCGATCAGGCGCCCCCCCGGGTCGGGACGGTGCCGGCGCATGCGCACCGGCCGCAGGTCGAGTTCGAGCCTGCGCATGGCCTCCCTGGCCTGCCGCAACTCGGCGGGGGTCATCTCCTCGAAGTCCTTGGTGCGGGAGACTTCGTCCGGCGAGAACGCCATCCGCAGGGCAATCTGCTCGCCCTTGTCGCGCGCGAACTCGCCGGGGGACCGCTTCGCGGCTTCGTGCTCGGGTGACAGCCGCCCCGGCGCCCTGCTGGCCGGCTTTTCGACCGGGATCCGGGAGCGCGACAACAGCGTGGCCAGGGCTTCGTCCACACCGAACGGGTCGCGCCAGAAGAGCCGGAACGCGCTCTCGAAGATGTGACGGTGCTCGTGGCGCGAGACGAGCGTGCCGTGGAGAGCCCAGAAGAACTGCCGCTTGCTGGTGATGTCCACGGCGCCTAGCGCACGCGCAGCGGTAATCGTGTGACCGGGTCCAACCGGCAGCCCGGCAGCGCGCAGGAGCCGGACGAAATGCGCGACGTTTTCGGGGAGCCGACCACGGTCGCCAAGCGTGCTGTTCATGGTCTATCAATACGGCGCTACGACGCCGAAGTCGACCGGGTCTTCCACGGTCTCGAGGAGGCTGCCGTTTGCTCACAAGCGCGCTGCCGTTCTAACGTGGCCGACATTCCGCCCTGTCCCTTCGCGCGATTGGAGTTCCGCGATGAAGTCCGTTGCCCGCTACCGCCGTGGCCGCTACGTGCCGTTAGCCCTCTGCTTCGCAGTCCCGATCCTCATCGCAGGCTGTCAGGCGTGGGGACAAACCACGGAACTGCAACCGGGCAGCGTGGTGGCGGGCGCTCTCTCCCCCGGACAAACGGTCCGCTACACGATCGACGCCGACGAGAACGAGTTCTTCCTGGGCGAAGTGGACCAGCTATCGGTCGACGTGGACATTCGCATTCTCGATCCCGCCGGCGAGCGGATCGGGCAGTTCGGAGGACTCGGCCAGGGGATCGAGCGCTTCAGCGGCCGCACCGAGAGCGCGGGCACGCACACGATCGAACTGGTCGTCGCGGGGGACGACGAGGACGCCGCCGGCAATTACGAGATCACCCTGCTGCGCCACGAACCCGTCGCAACCGACCCGAAAGAGCTCGCCGACCAGATGATGGCGCGCTTCGACGGCCCCGAGTCGCCGGGGGCAGCGGTCGGGGTCTGGCGGGACGGCGAAACCATCTACTCGAAGACCTACGGCACGGCCAACCTCACCTACGGGATCCCCTTCGAGCCCGACACGCGCACCAACATCGGCTCGACCTCGAAGCAGTTCACCGCCTTCGCCGTCATGCTCCAGGCGGAACGCGGTCTCCTGTCCCTCGACGACGACATCCGCACCCACATCCCCGAGCTGCCCGAGTTCGACGGGACGATCCAGGTTCGCCACCTCGTCACCCACACCTCCGGCCTGCGCGAGTTCCTCAACCTGCTGCGCATGACCGGCCGCCGCCTCGACCGCGGCGACTGGATCGACCGTTCCGAGCTTATCGACATCGTGCAGCGGCAGCCGGCGCTCCAGAACGCCCCGGGTGCCGAGTGGAACTACAACAACACCGCCTTCGGGCTCGCCGCGACCATCGTCGAGCGCACCTCGGGCCAGGACTTCCACGTCTTCATGGAGGACAACGTGTTCGGGCCGCTGGACATGACCGGCTCGATGGTGCGTCCGTCGCCGCGCCACATGGTCCCCAACATGTCCGAGGGCTACACGCCCACCGAGGACGGGTACCGCCAGATCGGCGACCTGGGCGGTGCGGTCGGGGCCGGGTCGGTCTACAGCACGATCGGGGACCTGCAGACCTGGGTCGAGAACTACGCCAACCCCCGCGTCGGCACCCGCGAGAGCATCGACGAGATGATGACCTCGTTCGTGCTCACCGACGGCGAGGAGACCGGGTACGGCTACGGTCTGTTCATCGACGAGCAGGGGGGACTGAAGCGTATTCACCACGGAGGCGCGGACGTCGCGCACCGCTCGATGCTCGTCTACTACCCCGAGATCAACGCGGGCATCACCACCCAGAGCAACCACGCGCAGTTCGACAGCGACACGGCCTTCGAGCTGGCCGAGGCGTTTTTCAAAGACGCGATGGAGTTGGAGGAGGAAGAGGACGACGAGGCCGGAGCCGGCGACGACTTCAACGCGGAAGACTACGACCCCGAGGACTTCGACGAATTCGCCGGTCGATACGCGCTGGACTCATCGCCCGCTATCGTGTTCACCTTCACGCGGGACGGCAGCACCATCTACGGGCAGCCGCCGGGGCAGGAGCGACTCGAAATGGTGCCCGTGTCCGACTCGACGTTCCGCCTGCCCGGGACTTCGGCTTCGGTCACGTTCGTGCGCGGAGAGGACGGAGCGGTCGCAGCCGCGGTGCTGCATGGCGACGGCGGCGATCAGCGCGCGACCCGTCTGGCCGACGACGTCGAGGCGTGGGAGCCGGGGGCGGAGGATCTGGCCGACTTCGCGGGCCGGTTCTTCAGCGAGGAGATCGAGACCTTCTACGCGTTCACGGTCGAAGAGGGTGACCTGGTCGTGCATCAGCGCCGTCTGGACAGGGCCACGCTCACACCCGGCGAGAGGGACAACTTCTCGGGCGGCGGCATGACGTTCGCATTCGAGCGCGACCGCAACGGCCAGGTGATCGGCTTCTACGTGTCGAACGGGCGGACGCGTGATGTGAGGTTTGGGCGGGTGCGCTAATCCGCCGCCCCCATCACCTCGTCCACCCCGCCATCCGCCATCCGCTCCAGGTCGTCCTGGTACTTGAGCAGCACGCCCAGCGTACGGTGCGCGGTCTCCCGGTCCAGCGTGTGGCGGTCGAGCGCCATCAGCGCCCGCGTCCAGTCCAGCGTTTCCGCCACGCCGGGGCGTTTGAACAGCTCCAGCTCGCGCACCTTCTGGACGAAAGCGACCACCTGGACGCTGAGCTGCTCGGGCGCGTCGGGCACCCGTGACGCGAGAATCTCGAGTTCACGCGCCGCCGTCGGGTAGTCGATCCAGTGATAGATGCAGCGGCGCTTCAGGGCATCGTGGATCTCGCGGGTCCGGTTCGAGGTGATGACGACGTGGGGCGGCTCGGAGGCGGTCACCGTGCCCAGCTCCGGAATCGTGATCTGGAAGTCGGAGAGGACTTCCAGCAGGTAGGCCTCGAAGGGCTCGTCGGTGCGGTCGAGTTCGTCGATCAGCAGGACAGGGGCGACGCCGTCGGCGGGGTCGAGGGCGGAGAGCAGGGGGCGGCGGATGAGGAAGTCCTCGGCGAAGACATCCCGGGCCAGGTCGGTGGCTCCAGCGGCGAGCCCCGACGCATGGTCCTGGCGGTCTCCTCCTCCGCCGTGTCCGGCCGCGCCGCCGCTGTGCACCGGGTCGACGCCAGCGCCGCCGCCACCGCCCTCTCTCCCCCCACCCTCGGCCGCCCGGATGTGGATCATCTGCTTCGCGTAGTTCCACTCGTACGCGGCGGAGGCCAGGTCCAGCCCCTCGTAGCACTGCAGCCGGATGAGCGGACGGCCGAGTCCCGCCGCGAGCGTCTTCGCCACCTCGGTCTTGCCGACCCCCGCCTCGCCCTCCAGGAGGAGCGGCCGTCCCAGCTCCAGCGACAGGAAAAGCGCCGTGCCCAGACCGATGTCGGCCACGTAGCCCTGGCCGCGCAACAGTGCGACCGCGTCGTCCACGGACGGGGGGCGCGGCCGGGGAGGCTGGGCACTGTGAGTCACTTCACCCATCACGGCTGCCCGACGCGTTCGCAGTTGTCACACCGCTGCTCACCTGCGAAGCCGTTGTCTCGGAGGCATCATTCCTGCTGCGGCGCGCGGGCGCGGACCCGAGTCTTCCGGTGAGGCTGGTACGGCGGGGCGTGTTCGAGGTCGCAAATGTCCTCGACACCGATGCGGACGCGGACGCCCTCGCGCATCATCCCCCTACTCGCCCCTTTCCAGTGACCGCACGCCTGCGCCCCGCCGCCGCCCTTATCCGCAGGCCTCCACCGCGCGCTTCGCCATCACCGTCACCAGGTGCGCACGGTAGTCGGCACCGGCCGCAGTGTCCGACAGCATGCCATCGGACGACACCGCGATCCCGGCGACCGCCTCACCACTGAACGACGCCCCCAGCGCGGCCTCCATCTCGGCCACCCTGAACACGCCGTCACCCGATGCGCCCGTCACGGCCACCCGCACCCCGGCGGGCCCGTCGGCGACCATCACGCCCGCGACCGCGTACTTGGACGCGGGGTTGGCGAACTTGGCGTAGGCCGCGCGCGCCGGCACGGGGAACCGCACCGCGGTGATCACCTCGTCGTCGGCGAGTGCGGTCGCGAACATGCCCTGGAAGAAGTCGTCGGCGTGCACCTCGCGGCGGTCGGTGACGATCGTCGCGCCCAGCGCCACGCACGCCGCCGGGTAGTCCGCGGCGGGGTCGTTGTGCGCCACCGAGCCCCCGATCGTCCCCGCGTTCCGCACCTGCGCGTCGCCGATCCCGTCGGCCATCGCCGCCAGCGCGGGAATCCTCGCCTGCACGACCGCCGACCCGGCCACCTGCGCGTGGCTGCACATCGCGCCCACCGTAACCGAGTCGCCGCCGTCGGCGATGTCCCCCAGCCCCGGCACGCCCGCCAGCGACACGAGCGCGCTCGGCGCGGCCAGGTTCAGCTTCATGACCGGCAGCAGGCTGTGCCCGCCCGCGATCAGCTTCGCGCCGCCATCGCCCCGCAAAGCCGCGACGGCCTCATCCAACGATGTCGGTGCCTGGTATGTGAAATCGTTCACAGGTCTCGTCTCCCGTTCGTTTCGGCAGTCCGTGGACTGCTAGCCCTGGGCCTGCTGAATCGCCTGCCACACCCTCTGCGAGGTGGCGGGCATCGCCATGTCGTTCACGCCGAGCGGGCGCAACGCGTCGATCACCGCGTTGATCACCGCCGGGGGCACTCCGATCGAGCCGACCTCGCCGACCCCCTTCACGCCGAGCGGATTGTGGGTGCACAGCGTCGTGTTGTGGTTGATGCTGAAGGACGGCAGGTCTGCCGCGCGGGGCATCGTGTAGTCCAGGTACGATCCCGTCTGCAGCTGCCCGTCCTCCTGGTAGAGGCACTCCTCCAGCAGCGCCTGGCCGATCCCGTGCGCGAGTCCGCCGTGCAGCTGGCCGTCCACGATCATCGGGTTGATGATCCGTCCGACGTCGTCTGCGCCGGTCACCGCGACCACCTCCACCTCGCCCGTCTCCGGGTCCACCTCGACCTCGGCAACGTGCGTTCCCGCCGGGAAGGTGAAGTTGAGCGGATCGTAGAATGCCGTCTCCTCCAGCCCCGGCTCCAGCCCCTCGGGGTAGTTGTGCGGCACGTACGCGGTCAGCGCCACCTCGCCGAGCGACTTCGACCGGTCCGTCCCGGCCACCGTGAAGGAGCCGTTCTCGAACTCGATGTCCTCTGCGGACGCCTCCAGCAGGTGCGCGGCGATCTTCTTGCCCTTCTCGATGACCTTCTCGACGGCCAGGTAGATCGCGGTCCCGCCCACTGCCAGCGAGCGCGAGCCGTAGGTCCCCATCCCGAACGGGATCTTCGCCGAGTCCCCGTGCACCACGTCCACCGCCTCGAAGTCGACCCCGAGCATGTCGGAGACGATCTGCGCGAACGTGGTCTCGTGCCCCTGCCCGTGGCTGTGCGTCCCGGTGAACACCGAGACCGAGCCCGTCGGATGCACCCGCACGCTGCCAGACTCGTACAGCCCGGCCCGCGCGCCCAGCGACCCCACCACCGCCGACGGCGCGATCCCGCACGCCTCGATGAAGGTCGAAATCCCGATCCCGCGGCACTTCCCGCGCGCCGCCGATTCCGCCCGCCGCGCCTCGAAGCCGGCCCAGTCGGATGCCTCCAGCGCCAGATCCAGCGTGGCGTCGTAGTCGCCCTGGTCGTACTGCAGCGCCACCGGCGTCTGGTACGGGAACTCGCGGATGAAGTTCTTGCGGCGAATCTCCACCCGGTCCATCCCGAGCTCCACGGCCGCCTTTTCGACCAGCCGCTCGAGCAGGTAGGTCGCCTCGGGCCGCCCCGCACCGCGCAGCGCGTCGACCGGCACCGTGTTGGTGAAGAACGACTTGACCTCGCAGTAGACCGCCGGCGTCGTATACGGCCCCGCAAAGAGGATCCCGTACAGGTACGTCGGCACGCAGGTGGCGAAGGTCGACAGGTACGCGCCCAGGTTCGCCTTCGTCGAGACGTGGAGCCCCAGGAACTTGCCGTCCGCGTCCAGCGCCAGGCGCGCCGTGCTGATGTGGTCGCGCCCGTGCGTATCCGACTTGAAGGCGTCGATCCGCTCGCACGTCCACTTCACCGGCCGCCCCAGCTGCCCGGCGGTCCACGTCAGAATCGCCTCTTCCGCGTAGTGCGGGATCTTCGAGCCGAATCCGCCGCCCACGTCCGGCGCCACGATCCGCAGCTTGTGCTCGGGCAGTCCGAGGACGAACGCGCCCAGCAGCAGCCGGATCAGGTGGGGGTTCTGACTTGTGGTATAAAGGGTGTAGTCCCCCGTCGCGGGGTCGTAGTTCGCAATGGCGGCCCGCGGCTCGATCGCGTTGGGAATGAGCCGGTTGTTGGTCACGTCGATCGAGACCACATGCGTGGCTCCCTCGAAGGCCGCATCCGTGGCTGCCCTGTCGCCCACCTCCCAATCGTAGCAGACGTTGCCCGGCGCCTCGTCGAAGACCTGGGCCGCTCCCTCGGCCTCCGCCGCCTCGATCGAGGCCACGGCCGGAAGGTCCTGGTAGTCCACTTCGATCAGGTTGGCCGCTGACTTGGCCTGCTCGCGCGTCTCGGCGACGACGATGGCCACGCAGTCACCCACATATCGCACCTTCCCGATCGCCAGCGCCGGATGCCCCGGCTCCACCATCGGCTCGCCGTCCTTGCTGTGGATCAGCCAACCCGTCGGGATGCCGCCCACGCCCTCCATGTCGGACCCCGTGAAGATCGCGTGCACACCCGGCGCCGCCGCGGCCGCGCTGGTGTCGATCCCGCCGATGTCGGCGTGCGCGACCGGCGACCGGAGAATGTACCCGTACAGCTGCCCGGGCAGATTGATGTCGTCCGTGTAACGGCCGCGTCCGGTCAGAAAGCGGGTGTCTTCCTTGCGCTTGACCGATGCGCCGATCCCTGAACCGTTCGCACTCATGACCCACCTCCCATGGCCTTCGCGCCCGCCTGGACGGCCTTGACGATGTTGTGGTAGCCGGTGCAGCGGCAGAGGTTGCCCTCCAGCCACTCCCGGACCTCGTGTTCACTTGGGTCCGAGTTCTGGTTGGCCAGATCGACCGCGCTCATCACCATCCCCGGCGTGCAGAAGCCGCACTGCAGCCCGTGGTGCTCGCGGAAGGCCTCCTGCATGGGGTGCAGGTCGGAGCCATTGGCGAGCCCCTCGATCGTGGTGACTTCCGCGCCGTCCGCCTGTGCCGCCAGACAGGTGCAACTCTTCACCGAGGTGCCGTTGACGTGGACCACGCACGCGCCGCACTGGCTCGTGTCGCATCCGACGTGGGTTCCGGTGAGACCGAGATGTTCGCGCAGGAAATCGACGAGGAGCGTTCGGCCCTCGACGGTTCCCGACCGCTCCATCCCGTTCACGGTCATGGTGACGGTTGGCATGGGCGCCTCCAGGGTGGGGTACGTGTGGGATAAGTGCCTGGGGGGCGCGCCACGATCGCCGACGCCTCGCGTCAATAAGATCGGGTGCCCGCGCCTGGTGTGGGGACCGGGTACGCCGCCCAGGTGTGGAGGGACAGAATGGGGGAGGGGTGGCGGGGGCGCAAGCGGATTCGCGGTGATTGGCGACGACGGGGCGCGGTGACGTGGAGGTGGAGCTGGGCGACTATACTTCCAGCGTGTTGCCACTCACATGACGATCGTTGATCGATTACCACGGACCGATCAGGAGAATTGAGCATGAGTGCTAGCGACAACGAGCACGTCAGTCCGATGCTGAACCCGCCACACCTGGGCGAATTGATCCGGGAGAGCATGGAGGAGGTCGGATGGAATGTGACTGAGACGGCGACGCACCTGGGGTGTGAGCGCGGGACGCTATCGCGTCTGTTGAACGGCAAGGCAGGGGTGTCCCCCAACATGGCTCTGGCCTTGGAGGCCATCGGCTGGGGTACCGCCGAGCACTGGATGCGGATGCAAGCGAGCTACGAGTTGGCGAAGGTGCGCAGAGAACGCGAAGAGCCCAAGGGCGTCGTCGTCCAGGCGCGTTCAGACGCCAGATTGAATGCTACGGAGGCAATGGCGATCGCGGTGCGCGAGACCAGGAACCATCGCCAACGGCGGGAGGGCTGAAGCGGGAAATCGTCGTTGTGGACGCTATCCCCCGCACTTGCCACCGCCCCGCAACCTGCCAGCTTTCCCGACCAGCGCCACACAGTCCCCATCCGTACGGAGTCCGAAGCCGATGTCCCAACCCTCCCCATCCCCCCTCCGCCTCGCCGTAACCCTCCCCCTCGCATGGTCGGCCACCCTCGCCGTCCTCCTCAGCACCCTCACCCCCAGCCCCGCCCACGCCCAGGGCACGCGCTTCCTGCGTCAGCCCGACGTGAGCGCCACCCACATCGTCTTCACCCACGCCAACGACCTCTGGCTGGTCGGGCGCGACGGGGGCGATGCGGTACGGCTCACCAGCTCGGACGGGGCCGAGACCGACGCCGCCTTCAGCGCGGACGGGCGCTGGATCGCGTTTTCCGGCCAGTACGGGGGCAACACCGACGTCTACCTCATGCCGGCCGCAGGCGGACAGCCCACGCGGCTCACCTGGCATCCGGCCGCGGATGTCGTGCAGGGGTGGACGCCCGATGGCGACATCCTCTTCCAGTCGGGGCGCGACGGGGTCCCCACACAGCTCTGGAAGTTCTACACGGTTTCGCCCGAAGGCGGGCTGCCGGCGGCTCTCGCGCTGCCCCAGGCTTATCTGGGCGGCATGTCAGCCGACGGCGCGCACATCGCGTACCAGGAGATCGGCTACTGGGACCCCGAGTGGCGCAACTACCGCGGGGGTCAGGCGCAGCCGATCGGCATCGTCTCCACCTCCACCTGGGAGCGCACCACGCCGCCGTGGGAGGGGGAGCGCCACATGGATCCGGTGTGGATGGACGGCGTCGTCTACTACATGTCCGAGCGCGACTGGGCGAGCAACGTGTGGTCGTTCGACCCGGGCACGGGCACTGAGCGGCAGCTCACACGCCACGCCGACTTCGACGTGAAGTCCCTCGGCGCGGGCGACGGTGCGGTCGTGTACGAGCAGGCCGGCTACCTGCACGAACTCGACCCGGCGACGGGCGCCTTGCGCCAGCTCGTGATCAACGTGACCGGCGACATGAACTGGTCCCGCCCGCGCTGGGAGTCGGTCCCCGCACCACAGCTCCGCGACGCCCGTCTCTCGCCCACCGGCAAGCGGGCGCTCTTCGAGTGGCGGGGCGAGCTGTTCAGCGTGCCCGCCGAGGAGGGATCGTGGCGCAATCTCACCCGCAGCCCCGGTGTGGCCGACCGGCACGCCGTCTGGTCGCCGGACGGATCGCGCGTCGCCTGGTTCAACGATGACGGCGACGAGTACGGGCTCGTGATCGCCGCGCAGGACGGATCTGACCCCCGCCGGATCGAGATCCCGGAGCCGTCGTTCTATTTCCGTCCCGAATGGTCGCCGGACGGGACCCGGCTGGCGTTCACCGACACCCACTACCGCGTGCTGGTCCTGGAGATTGAATCGGGCGAGGTGGACCACGTCGACACGGACCGCTTCGCGCACCCGCAGCGCACCATGAATCCGGTGTGGTCCCCCGACTCGCGGTGGATCGCCTACGCCCGGCGGCTGGACAACCAGCTGCGCGCGGTCTTCGTCCACGACACGGAATCCGGCGACACGCGCCAGCTCACCGACGGCATGTCCGACGCGATCTCGCCGGTGTGGGACGAGTCCGGCAAGTACCTCTACTTCCTCGCCTCCACCAACTTCGCGCTCAACACCGGCTGGCTGGACATGACCTCGTACGAGCGGCCGGTGACGCGCGCCCTCTACCTCGCGCTCCTCGGCGCGGACGAGCCGTCGCCGTTCCTGCCCGCGAGCGACGAGGAAGCCGGCGACGACGAGGGTAGCGGCGGCGAAGGCGGCAGCGACGCGGCCGCCGGCGGGAGCCGCAGCGACGACGACTCCAGCGACGACCCGCCCGCAGTCGTCATCGACTTCGATGGCATCGCCGCGCGAATCATCGACGCCCCGGGGCTGGACGTCGACGACTACGCAGGCCTGGTGCCGGGACCGGCCGGAGCCGTCTTCGTCCTCGAGGGCGGCGGCTTCGGCGGCGGCCCCGTGCTCAAGTACTCCATCGAGGATCGCGAGGCCGAGGACTTCCTCGAGAGGGGCGGGCGTCTCACCGTCTCCCACGACCGCAGCAGCCTCCTCTATTTCAGCGGGGGATGGAACATCGTCAGCACCGCCCGTCCACCTTCGGGACGCGACGGCGCGCTCAACCTCGGCGACCTGCGCGTGCGCGTCGAACCGACGGCCGAATACGCTCAGATGCTCCGCGACGGCTGGCGCTTCATGCGCGACTTCCTGTACGTCGACAACCAGCACGGGGCGCCGTGGGACGACGTCTGGGACTGGTACTCGGCGTGGCTCCCCGACGTGCGGCACCGGTCCGACTTCAACCACCTGCTGGACATGCTCTCGGGCGAGATCGCGGTCGGACATTCCTACGTGCGCGGCGGCGACTACCCGGACCTGGCCAACCCCCGCACCGGCCTCCTCGGCGCCGACCTGGAGGAAGAGAACGGGTTCTACCGGATCACCCGCATCTACAACGGGGGCGACTGGACGCCGGGGCTGGCCGGACCGCTTTCGCACCCCGGGATGGATGTGCACGAAGGCGACTATCTGCTCGCGATCGACGGGACCGAACTGCGCGCCCCCGCGAATCCCTATCGCCTGCTTGAAGGCACCGCCGGGCGCACAATCACCCTGACCGTCGCGTCCACACCCTCCGCCGAGGACGCCCGCGAGGTCCTCGTCGAGCCCACCGGCAACGAAGGCTCGCTGCGGCGCTGGGCGTGGGTCGAGGCCAACCAGGCCCGCGTCGACGAGATGAGCGGCGGCCGTCTCGCATACGTCTGGCTGCCCAACACCGGTCAGGGCGGCTACACCTACTTCAACCGCATGTTCTACGCGCAGCAGGACCGCGAGGGCGCGGTGATCGACGAGCGCAACAACGGCGGGGGCTCGGCGGCCGACTACATCGTGGACATGCTCGACCGCGAGCTCACCGGCTACTTCAACTCGCGCGCCGGCGACCGCAAGCCCTGGACGCAGCCGATGGCCGGTCTCTTCGGACCCAAGGTCATGGTGATCAACGAACGCGCGGGGTCGGGGGGCGACCTCCTGCCGTACCTGTTCCGCTTCCGGGGGGTCGGTCCCCTGGTCGGGACGAAGACGTGGGGCGGGCTTGTGGGGACCTGGGACACGCCGCCGCTCATCGATGGGGGCGGCTTCGTGGCCCCGCGGGGCGGCTTCTTCGACGTGAACGGCGAGTGGGCCGTGGAGGCCGAGGGCGTGGCCCCCGACATCGAGGTGCGCAACGATCCCGCTCCGGTGATTGCGGGAGGCGACCCGCAGCTGGAGACGGCGGTGCGCGAGGCGCTGCGTTTGCTCGAAAACGGCGGCAAGGTGACCTTCGCGGACGAACCGCCGCCGCCGGTGCGCTGGCGCAGGCCGAACGGGGGACGATAGAAGCGTTAAAGGAGGCTCATGAATGGATGCCGCAACACCTGAGCGCCTTCGGCGCGAGCAGACGCCGGGTCGCGAGCCCCTCGGCCGATGGCTTGTCGACAACGTGCCTCGCGGCGCGAATCTGGCCGTCCCCCGGTCGCGCGAGTCCCGGCGAGAGATCCCATTCGCATCGGGCGAGGGCGAGTGACCGGAGTTCTGCTCGATACCCTCGTGGTCGCAGACCCGTGGGACTATCGTTACGAGTGACTACATCCACACGGAGGCAAATCATGAAACGCTGGGGACTCTTTCTGCTGCGCGTGACCACGGGCTGGCTGCTGGTCATGTGGGGGCTCGACAAGCTCGTGAACGTCGCGCACGGACAGGCCGTCGCGGAGGCGTTCTACCTCGGGATCGGCACGCAGGCGGCCGTCCAGAACGTCTTCGGTGTCCTCCAGATCATCCTCGGGGCCTTGGTCGTCCTCGGCCTGTGGCGCCGGCGCGCCTACCCGGTGGCGTTCATCGTCGTTGCGATCACCGCGCTCGGCGTATGGAAGTCGATCATCGACCCCTGGGGCTGGGTTCTGGATGGCTCGAACGTGCTCTTCTACCCGTCCGCGATCATCGCGGCCGGGGCGCTGCTCCTGTGGGGCACGATCGACGAGGACGAGATGACGCTGGACGCGAAGATGGGGGCGGGCGGCTAGCTGCATGGGCTTCATGAGGTGCCTTCGGTCCGCCCTCGCTCGCAAGGTGCCCCGGCCTGCCAAGCCTGCCGTGCGCGCCGACGGCTTCCCGGTCTTCGACGTGAAGCCTGACACGCCCCCGCTCACACCGGAGATGGTTCGGGACGCTCTCGAGGGCCGTTAAGGAAACGACTCGGCGACTGAAGCGCACCCAGCCGCCCGCCTCGGTCGGCCGCTTCGCTCCCGCACGCCCCTCTTATTGGCCGGACCGCCCACCCCGCCCTATAATGTCAGCCAGATTACCGGCCCGCCCTTCATCCGTGAGTGAGGTGCAGAGCGAGATGTTGCAACCCGAAGTCATCCAGTCACGACGAGGCGGCTTCTCCCGCCGCAAGTTCATCAAGGGGGTAATCGCCGCCGGCGCCACCGCATCGGCCGCGGGATACCTGTTCCGCGGCAGCGGCGTGCTGACGCCGATGCTTTCCGCCCAGGACGCGGTGGAGCGGCTCATCACCCTCAACATCAACGGGCAGCAGCGCCGCGTGGACGTCCCCAAGCACGAGACGCTTGCCATGACGCTCCGCTACCAGCTCGGCCTCACCGGCACCAAGCTGGGTTGCGACCGCGCGGAATGTGGGGCCTGCACCGTGCTGCTCGACGGGGTCACGCACTACGGCTGCTCGATCCTGACGCACTCCGTGGCGGGCCGCGAGGTCACCTCGATCGAGGGGCTGGAGCAGGACGGGGAACTGCACCCGGTCCAGCAGGCGGTCATCGACGAGGGCGGCTTCCAGTGCGCGTTCTGCGCGCCGGGCTTCGTGATGAGCATGGTCGGCATGCTCGACAAGAACCCGGCTCCGACCCGCGAAGAGGCGGCGGTCCTGCTCTCGGGCAACCTCTGCCGCTGCGGCGACTACGACAAGATCCTGAATACGGCGATGCGGGCGGCCGAGTTGTCCCGTTCCCGGGCCTGAGAGGAGAATCGAGATGGCTGAGAGAACGATCGGCACCGACATCTCCCCACCGGATCTTCACGCGAAGATCACGGGGCGGGCGCGCTACGCCGAGGACTTCCACGCGGAGGGCATGGCCTTCGCCAAGCTCCTGCTGAGCCCGATGCCGCACGCGCGGGTCCGCAGCGTGGACACCAGCAGGGCGGAAGCGATGGAGGGCGTGCTGGGCATCCTCAGGGCGTCGGAGCTGCCGCGGCCGGAGCAGGGCACGCGCGAAGGCGCGCTGTCCGACGAGCCCTTGTACGAGGGAGCGCCCATTCTGGCGGTGGCGGCAGTGGACGAGACGACGGCGGCCGCGGCGGTCGAAGCGATCCGGGTCGACCTGGAGCCGCTTCCCTTCGTGCTCGATCCGCTTGACAGCCTCCGCGAAGGCGGCCCGAACGCGCGCCTGGACGGCAACGTCCCCGGCGAGGACGGGCCGACCGCGCTCAAGTGGCCCGGCAGCGTCTTCGAGGACGCGGGATCGGACCGGCTGCCCATGGGCGAGCCGACGGCCGAGTGGGCCATCGGCGACGTGGACGCGGCGTTCGGAGAGGCCGATGTGATCGTCGAAGAGACCATCGTCCACCAGTCGGTCACGCACCACCCCATGGAGCCCCGCTCCTGCATGGCGTACTGGCAGAACGGCAAGCTCTTCCTGCACGGCTCCACGCAGAGCACGGAGCGCACGCGGGGACCCGTGGCCGCGATGGCGGGCGTCGATGTCGAGGACGTGGTGATGATCGGCGAGTACTGCGGCGGCGGCTTCGGCAGCAAGATCGCGGGCGTGCCCATCATGGCGGTGCCCGCTGTACTGTCCCGCAAGATCGGCCGACCGGTCATGCTGCGGATCACGCGCTACGAGGAGAACTACATCGGGCGGGCGCGCGCCGGCTTCCAGGGCTGGGCCAGGATCGGATTCCGCAGCGACGGCCGCATGACCGCGCTGGACCTGTACCTGGTGCAGGACAGCGGGGCGTACGGGGCCTCCGACCTCTTCACGGCGGCGACCGTGGCCACTGCTTCCTACCAGCCCGAGAACATGCGCTTCAGGGGCGTGCCGGTGTACACCAACACGCCGCCACGGTCAGCGCAGCGGGCCCCCGGCGGCGCTCAGATCGTCGCCATGCTCGAGCCGGTGGTGGACAAGGCCGCGCGCGAGCTCGACATCGACCGTCTGGAGATCCGCCGGGTCAACGCGCCAGGTCACGACGGCTGGCTCGGGCCCAACCAGGGAGCGTTCACCAGCGCGTACGTGCGCGAGGCGCTGGACCTGGGCGGCGAGCTCTTCGACTGGGATGCCAGGAGCCAGCTGTCCGGGCGTCGCGAGGGAACCAAGGTGACCGGCGTGGGGATGGGCCTCAGCCCGTTTACCGCCGGGAGCAGTAGCCGCGACGGCCTCCTTGTCATCCGCCCCGACGGCAAGCTCCATGTGCACCAGGGGATCGGCAATCTGGGCACGCACTCGATTGCCGACACCGCGCGCGCCGCCTCCGATGTCCTCGATCTGGACTGGGACGACGTGGTGGTCGTGTGGGGTGACACCAGCAAGCACCTGCCGTACAGCACGGTTCAGGCCGGGAGCCAGACCACGCATGCCCACACCCGCGCCAACCATGCGGCCGGAGAGGCCATGGTCGGGCTGCTTCAGGAGCTGGCCGCGAGCGAGCTCGGCGGATCGCCGCAGGACTACCGGGTGGCCGACGGCCGCGTCTTTCGGGCAGGCAACCGCGCCGCGGGCCTCAGCTTCGCCCAGGCGGCGCAGCGCGCGATCGCACGGGGCGGCAAGTTCAGCGGCGGCGAGATCCCCGAGGACCTGAACGACGTCACCAAGGGGGCGGTGGCGGGCCTGGCGGGCGAGGGTCTCATCGCGGCGGCGAAGGACAACTACGGGCAACCCGGCGCGGTCTTCACCTGGGTGGCCACCTTCGCCCAGGTCGAGCTCGACATCGAGACCGGCGAGGTCGAGATCGTGGATCTCGCGTCGGCGACCGACTGCGGTACCGTGATCCACCCGCGCAGCCTGGCCGCGCAGACCAACGGCGGCGTCTTCCAGGGGATCGGGATGGCGAAGAGCCAGCGCTGGGTCTTCGACCCGAAATGGGGCATCCCGTTCACCAAGCGGTTCTACACGGCGCGTCCGCCGGGCATTCTGGACGTGCCACTGCGGCCCCGCTTCGCCGCCGTCAACGAGCCGGACCCGCACACGCCGGTCGGCGCCAAGGGAATCGGCGAGCCGCCGGTGGGTGCCGGGGAAGCGGCCTACGTCTGCGCGGTGGCCGACGCCATGGGCGGCATGTGCCTCTGCCGGACCCCGCTGACCTCGGACATGATCCTGGCGGAGCTGGAGGGCCGGCCCCGCCCCTACGGGTTGCTGGACACGCACGTCTGACCGTGAACACGCACGTCTGACCAAGGAGAATCAAAGTGGCTGTCATTCGTGACATGATCCCGCCGTTCGAACTCTATCAGCCGGCGGGCGTCGACGACGCGGTGCGTCTGATGGACGAGCACGGAAGCGACGGATGGGTGCTGGCCGGAGGACTGGACACCTTCGACTGGTTCAAGGACCGGATCAAGCGCCCCGCGGCGGTGATCGACCTCGGAGGCGTGGACGAGATCCGCGGCATCACGGGCGCCGCCGACGGCGGGCTCGACATCGGGGCCATGACCAGCCTCACCGAGGTGGCCGAGCACGCCGACGTGCAAAGCGGGTACCCGCTCCTCGCGGACGCGGCAGGCCTCGTCGCCACGCCGCAGATCCGCAATCAGGGCACGCTCGGTGGCAACATCGTGCAGGATACCCGCTGCTGGTACTACCGGAGCGGGTGGCCATGCTACCGCGCGGGAGGCAACATCTGCTACGCCGCCACGCGGCGCTCCATGAACCGCGAACACTGCATCGTGGGGGCGGACCGCTGCGTCGCGGTCAACCCCTCGGACACCGCACCCGCACTCGTCGCCCTGGACGCCGAAATGGTCGTCGCGAGCACGTCCGGCGAGCGGACCTACCCCGCCGTCGACTTCTTCATCGGCCCCGACATCGACATTGAGCGGATGACCGTGCTCGAGCCCGGCGACCTCCTCACCCGCGTCGTGCTGCCCGCCCCGTGGGAGGGCGCACGGTGGTACTTCGAGAAGATCCGCGACCGCAAGTCATGGGACTTCTCGCTGGTGAGCATCGCGTCGATGATCAGTGTGCAGGGCGGCGTGATCCAGGACGCGCGGATCGTGGTGAACAGCATCGCTCCCTACCCGGTGCGGATGGGTGCGGTCGAGGCTGCGATCCGCGGACGCGAGCCCAGCGACGAGACCGGACAGATGGCCGGGGAGATCGCGGTCGAGGATGCCCGCGCGCTCCGGCACAACGACTACAAGATCGCGCTCACGCGGAACCTGGTGAGGCGGTCCATTCGGGACGCAGCCTGATATGGAATTCCTTCGGCGGGCACTGAACCCCTGGGGCGAGGACGTCCCGATCGGGGTTTCCTGGGACCTGATCTGGGCGGCCGTGATCATCGGCGCCGTCTTCGTGGTGGTGCACGCGCTCATGGTGCCCAAGAAAGTGGGTACGGGCGAGGTCGACCCCGACGAAGCCAGGGGGCTCCCTGACAAGCTCCAGCGTCACAAGCCCGGCGCACGCGGATTCCACTGGTCGATGAGCGCCACCATGTTCGCGCTTCTCATCACCGCCTTCTTCCCGGTGATCGGTATCCAGTTCCCCTGGGTCACCATCCACTGGATCGCCGGGGTCCTGCTCATCCTCACGGTCATCTACCACATCTACCACGTCTTTGCGAAGCAGGACTTCTGGACGATGTGGATCGACCGCCGCGACATCGAAGAGGGCAAGCAGGGCCTGAAGGCAGCGCTGGGGCAATCGGATACCGAACGCCCGCGGGCCGGCAAGTATCCGGTGGATCAGAAGATGTTCCACCACGTCGCCATGGTCGCGACGCTCGGCGCCGTCGTCACCGGCGTCCTGATGATGTTCCGCATCGACAACTTCCTGTGGGCCGAGCGCACCTACATGTTCAGCGACGCCACCTGGGGCTGGATCTACGTGATCCACGGGGTCTGCGGCATCGGCCTGATCTTCCTCGTGATCGCGCACGTCTACTTCGCGATCCGCCCCGAGAAGCGCTGGATGACCTGGTCCATGATCAACGGCTGGATCGACCGCGACCGCTACCTCGAGAACCACGACCCGGCGCGCTGGACGGTGCCCGAGGCGGGCACGCAGGCCGCCGAGGCCGAGGGCGATTGAGGGCTCCGGCCCGCACGAGCGCGTGACCCGATTGCCGCACCCATGAGCGACGACCTGAAGCGCCGCATCGACGCCATCGAGGAGGGCTACGAGTTCTTCCTCGCCTACGCCGCTCAGGGGTTGGCGGACGAATCGGCCAGTAAGGCTGGGGAACAGGTGCGGTCGTACCTGTGCGGCTTCGAAGAGGCGCTCGACGGCCTGGACGAGGCTTTTCGGCGGCGCCTGCTGGAGGGCGGGGCGGACGGCACGGCGGCGTCTGCCGAACCGGGCGACGGTGGCAACCCGGCCGCCGGCGCGGCGACGGACAACGCACCCGGCGCGGACCCTGACGCGGTGGACGCCGCGCTGGACGTGCTCCGGCGAGACGCGGAGGCCTCCCGGGCACTGGTGCGGCTGGTAGCGGCACAGGCCTCCGTCTCGTCCCAGCTGATCGACAACCTCAACGCGTCGATCCACGTGCGGGCGCTGCTCACCGACGTGTTCGTGCTGGGGGAGCTGGTCGGGGTCTAGCAGCCACCAACCGGGAGCTACGGCGATGGTGTCGAGCCGGGCGTGGGCGCGGGCGGCCGCGGCGATCATCGGAACCTGCGTCCTTCCGGCCGCCACCCTTGGGCAGGAGCCGGCCTGTGAGACGCCGTGGCAGCTCGAGGAGACCCTGCGTCTGGGGTCCGCGTCCGGCGAGGTCACGCTGAGTCCCGTGAGGGCGCTGACGACCGGGCCCGACGGCCGCATCCATCTGATCCAGAGTTGGGACCATCATGTGTCCGTGTTCACGTCGGACGGCCGCCCGGAAGGGCGGATTGGACGGGCGGGCAGCGGACCCGGCGAGTTCGCCTCCGATCCTCGCAGAATGGGTTGGCGGGCGGACACGCTGTGGGTGAGCGACCGGTTTGTCACGCAGTTCTTCCTCGCGGACGGCACACCGGTCCGACAGGTGAGCTTCCGTGTGCCGATGTCGGCGGAGGGATCGAGGTTCGCCCCCCGGCACACCGCTGGCCGACGGCACGTTCCTGCCCTATCGCTCCGTCAATGAGCAGGCCGAGCGTTTTCTGCGAGGGGGGCTAGAGCGTACGCCGACGCTGCAGGAGCGCGTCCTTCCCGAAGCGCTCGGCGGCCTGCAGTGTTTCCCGCACATCGTCCCAGGTGGTGTTGTGGTTGACGATGCAGAGCCGCAGAGAAAACCTGCCACCCGGCATGGCCGAGGAGACGAACGCCGGGTCTTCCCAGAACAGGCGGGCCAGCACGGTGCGATTGATGTCGTTCAGGTCGTCTTCCGCAATGCTCTGGCCGGCGGGATCGACACGGAAACACACCACGCTCAGCGAAGCGGGGCTCATGCACGTCAGCACTGGACTTTCGTCGATGTAATGCTGTGCGCGCTCCGCAAACTCCAGTCCGTTGGAAATGGCCCGCCGGAAGGCGGCCATCCCGAACGTCTGCACCGACATCCAGATCTTGAGCGCCCGCGCGGCGCGGCTCACCTGCAGCCCGCGGTCCGCAAAGTTGGGATGACCGGAGCCCCACAGCGCATCCTGCAGGAAGTCGGGTCGGACCGCGAACGGCTTCTCGAGCGTCGAGATGTCCCGAACCATCAGGCAGCCCACTTCGTAGGGCTGAAAGAACCACTTGTGCGCATCGAGCCCGACCGAGTCGGCGCGCTCGATGCCGCGCAGGATCCGCTTGCCCTGTTCAGTCAGAATGGCGAACCCGCCGTACGCAGCGTCGACGTGCAGCCAGATGCCCTCCGACGTGCAGACGTCGGCCAGTTCCTCCAGCGGATCGACGGCCCCGGTCCCGGTGGCGCCGGCATTCGCGCACACGGCAATGGGCTTCAGTCCGGCGGCACGATCCTTCGCCAGCATCGAGACGAGCTGCCCGACATCGATCCGGAATCGATCGTCGCTCTGCACGAGTCGGGCGTGTTCCGGGCGGACGCCGATGATCCGCGCGGCCCTCGGGAGCGAGCTGTGGCTCTGGTCACTCATGTAGACGGTGGCGTTGTCCGGGAATCCGGCGGCTTCCCTCGCGGCCACGAGCGCATCCACGCTCGCGGCGGAGCCCCCGCTTGTCAGCAGCCCCCCCGCCGTGTCCGGGTAGCCGAGCCACTGGCGAAACCAGTCGACAACCACCAGCTCCAGCTGGCTGGCGCCGCTCCCTACGAGCCAGTTGCAGGCGTTGATGTTGTAGCCGGCGGCGAGGAAATCCGCGACAACTCCGGGCCATGTCGGGGAGGACGGCACGAAGCCGAAGCATCGGGGATGATCGAGGCGAAGCGCCATTGGGAGGACATCGTCCAGGGCCTGCTCCAGAACTTCCCCGGGGGCCCGCCCGCGCTCCGGCGGATCCTCCATGAGCTCTTCGACGAATTCGTCACGGAACTCGCCGTCCCACGCCTGCACCCGACCCAACGCCTCGCTGCGCTGCACGAGAGCCTCGGCTGCCCTGGCGGCCAAGTCCAACATGGCCTGGGTGGGCATCTGGAGGTCGCTCGAGAGGACACGACCAGATGTGTCTTGCGCCTGATGCTTCAAGGGAGCGTCCTCTGTCTTGGGCAGGTACCGTGGATATGCCGGGCGCAGAAGAATATGCGCTGTCGCTTGACTGGGGGAAATACGGCCATACTATTTGATATGGCCGTAACCACGATCAAATCCACGTACTCACTCGACCTGGACTCCGTCCGCACGCTGGAGGCGCTAGCGCGGCGTTGGGAGGTGTCCAAGTCGGAAGTCATCCGTCGTGCGCTCCGCCTCGCGTTGGTGGCGGGTGACGACGGAGACGAGAGCGTGGCTCTGGAAGCGCTAACTCGACTGCAGGACACTGTGCGAGAGCGCGGCGTGGACTTGTTGCAGTGGGAGCGGGAACTCCGGGCCGAGCGCGCCGAGGCAGGGCGGCGGCTCTGGGTCGGGTCCGAATGATCCACCTCGACACGAGTTTTCTGATCCGGGCCCTGGTTCGCGGAACACCGGAGGATCGGGCGCTTCGCCAGTGGATCGCCAACGGCGAGTCGCTGGCGGTGTGTTCGGTGGCCTGGGCCGAGTTTCAGTGCGGTCCGCTGACGTCGTCGGAGCTCGCCGTGGCGGGTGCGATCATCGACGGGCACCGGGATTTCACCAGGGACAACGCGGCGGCCGCCGCGCGACTCTTCAACGATTCGGGACGGCGCCGAGGGTCACTGATTGATTGCATGATTGCGGCTGCCGCCCTGGGGGACGACGCGCCGGTCGCCACCGCCAACAGGGCTGACTTCATGAGACTGGGTGAGCTGGGAGTGACGACGGCTTTCTGAGCGGCCCCACGCCGTCCGGCCCCCTACCCGATCGACAGCACCTCGATCCGGAAGATCATGATCGCATTGGGCGGAACCGGTCCGCTGCCACGGTTCCCGTACCCCAGCTCCGGCGGGATGATGATCCTGCGGATTCCTCCGACGCGCATGCCCTGCACGCCTTCGTCGAAGCCCGGTACGACCTGGCCGGCCCCGAGGAGAAACGCGAACTCGCCGCTGTCGAACTGGGTACCGTTGGTCAGCCAGCCGGTATAGGCGACGCGCACGCTCTGGCCAGCGGCGGCCGGCTCGCCGGATCCGAGTTCGACATCCTCGTAGTAGAGGCCGGATGAAGTACGCGTAAAGCTGGCCAGATTGATGCCCAGCGAGGCCGCGAACTGGGCGCCCTCGATGCTCTCAGGACCTGTCATGTCGTCTCCGCATGCCATGGGTGTGGTCGCGGCGATCAGCAGACCGACCGCGCCAAGGATTCCTCTTCTCGATTCCTTCTTCGACCAGCTCACGAAGGCGCCCCTGCCGTCCGCAGCCGCCGGTACTCGCGGAACGAGATCAGCTTTCGTCGTCCTTCGTCCCACAGGGCCAGGTGCAGGGTCTTGAGACCGTCCCAAAGCGTCATCGTCGGGGCCTGCCACAGCTCCGGGTTTTCGTCGTGGCAGCGCTGGAGCCGGTAGTTGGGGATCCGCGCGCTCAGGTGATGCACGTGGTGTAGTCCGATGTTCGCGGTGAACCACTGCAGGACCTTGGGCAGGCGCAGGAACGACGAGCCGTGGAGACCCGCGTCGAAGTAGTTCCAGTCCTCGCGCCAGTGCCAGTACGCGTCTTCGAACTGGTGCTGGACGTAGAAGAGCCACACGCCGATCGAGCAGGAGATCAGGGTGATCGGCAGCTGGATCATCAGGAACGTGCCGATGCCGATGGTCAGCCATGCGCCAGCCAGGATTGCGGCCAGGGCGGCGTTGGTCCACCACACGGAAAGCCACTCCCGTTTCCATCCTCGCGGCGCGTCCCACGGAAAACGATGCTTGACGAAGAACTGGAACGCCGCGCCGGGACCGAACAGAATGAAGGGGTTGCGGTAGAACCGGTATCCGAAGCGTTGCAGGAAGGACATCGCCTCGTACTCCCTGACGGTGACCGTGACGATGTCTCCGAATGTGCGGACGTCCAGGTCGCCGGAGTGCGCGTGGTGGATCGCGTGTGTCTTTCGCCAGTAGTGGTAGGGGGTGAGCGTGAGCACGCCAATGACGGATCCGGTCATGCAGGCCAGCCGCCGCGACCGGAAGTAGGACCCGTGGCCGCAGTCGTGCTGGAACATGAAGAGCCGCATCGCCAGGCCCGCGGCGGGGATAGCCAGCAGCAGGGTCAGCCAGTAGCCGACGCCGAGGCTCCAGTACATCAGCGCCCAGGCGGCTGCGAAGAGGACGGCGGTGTATCCCATCTGCCATGCGCTCCGGCGATCGTCCGGACCGAAGTACGGAGACAGGACCTTCTTCCAGTGTCGGACCTGCTCGCGGTCGATCTTCATTCGGCCTTTCAGCGTTACCGCCGGTGCGGCGGCGTTCCGTACGGGTACAGTTCGCCCAGATTCACGTGCTCATACGATAACGCGTCCAGGAAGGTCGTCCCGACGAACGGCTCGGGTGCATCGACGATGACGATCGTGCGCGCGTAGCCGGTTTCGTCGAAGCCGCGGCGGAAGTGCACGCGTGACTTGACGACGAAGACGTCGTAGTCGCCGGGCTCGATGTCGCCGTAGCGGAAGGCGTCCGGGTAGAGCACCTGCTCGTAGGCTGGCGTGAGAAAGACGACGTTGCCGTCGCCGAACGAGACCGCGGCGATGGCGTCGTAGCCGAAACCCTCGCCGAAGTACTCCACCGTGCCGACGATGCGCCGGGGCGAGCCGCCGGACGGCGTGAAGCCGCCGATCTCCATGTCGAAGGGGTCGCCGGGCTGCGCGTTCGTGGCATCCAGGGCCTCCAGCGTGGCGGGCGAGGTGATCGTGCCGTACAGCACCTTGCCGATCCCGGCCGCCTCGAAGGCGCTCAGGATGTGGGTGGCGTCGCCGGGACGGTCACTGTAGTCGCCGACCGCCACGGGGGTCTCGCCGCGTGCGATGGCCGTTGCAACGGTGCCCGCGGCCTCCTCCGGGCCGGGGTAGCCGCCCACCGCCAAGTCCTCGCGCACGCGCCAGATGAAGTCGTCCATGTCGTCCGCAATCCGGTCGGCGAGCGCCTGGTCGTCGTTGGTCATGACCTGCACGGTCGCGCCGACATCGGGTACGTCCGACCAGGGATAGCCGTAGAAGACGCTCACGTACGCGTCATTTTCCCGCGCCTCCCAGCGCCGCGCCCGCTCCATGATGTCCATCGCGGGGGACTGCCCCGTCCACTGCAGCACGGTGGCCGTGATGACGCCCGGCTTCCGGGTGGCCGTGGTGGACCGGTATTCGCCCAGCGCCGCGAGCCTGAGCGCCCTCGCCGCGCGCTCACCCTGCATGTAGGCGTCGTAGTGCGGGAAGCGCTTGGTGACGAAGGAGAAGTCGGCGTGCTCCAGGAACTCGGCGTCCTCGTTGCCGTGCAGGTCGAAGGCTCCCGCGATGGGGACGCCGAGCCCGACCACCTCGCGGAAACGGCGCGCGATCTCGGCCTCGGGGCGCGGGACATCGCGCACCGCCATCGCCCCGTGCAGGGCCAGGTAGATCCCGTCGACGGGAAGCTGCTCCCGCAGTTCTGCGAGCATGACATCGAGGAAGTGGTCGAAGGTCTCCTTCGTGTTCCAGCTCCTGGACGACCCGCCGTAGACCCCTACCGGCGATGTCAGCGGCACCAGTTCGACATCGCCGAACTCCCGCGCTCGCTTGACGAACCCGCCCACGTACCCGCCGCCCGACAGCAGCGCCTCGCCGGAGAGCGGCTCGCTGGCCCGCAGCCAGTCGTCGACCTCCGTGTCGCCGCCGGGGCAGAAGGTGCAGGTCTCGTGCTGAAAGCGCGCGACGGCGAAGCGGAGGGGCTCCGCCGAATCGGCTGAGCCGAGTCGAAGGCTGGTGCCCCCCTCTTCGTCCTCGTAGGCAACGGTGCACGCGCCCAGCGCCGCGACAAGGGGGAAGGCGAGGAGTCGTCGGGCTCCTGGGCAACGGACGGATCTGTACATCGGTGCGTCTTTCGAGTTGGAGGTTTGTGGGGCACGACACTGGCCGGATACGACACTAGCCGAGAGCGTCCCGTAGCGCCAAGAGGTGTTCCTCTGTCAGGCCGTGCATCTCGAACAGGGACACGCCGGACGCGCCCGCTTCCCGCGCGGTGGCCACTGCCGCGCCGAGCTGCGGAGGATCGAGCGCCGGAAGGTATAGTCCTGCGTTCAAGGGTGTCGACCCCAGCGCGGCCACGCCCTCGCGCACGCCGTCGCCGATCCAGTTGACATCCTCGAGGTAGAAGCTGTGATACAGCATGGGGAAGACGCGGTCGAGCGGCCACTCGTCCCACGCCTGGCGAACTAGGCGGCGGGCGATCGTCGGGGTTGGGAAGACCGCCGCCGTGATGGGCTTGCTGTGGCCGTGCACCTCGCGCGCGAGTTCCCTCACTGCCCCGGTGACGCTGTCCCAGCTTCGGCAATGAGATTGCCAACTGGTTTGATCCGTGAGGGTTACGGGATTGTCCGGTCGGATTCCCGGCGTTCGGTTCCCGCTGGTCGGCTCAGACCGCGGCTCTGCGCCGGTCTTCGAGCGCGGTCCTGAGTTGCGCTTCGTCGGCCTGCTGATAGCAGCGCAGCACCGTCTTGGCCGACTTCCAGCCACCGAGTTCGCAGAGCACCTTGAGCGGCTGATGCATGAGATCGGACGCGAACTTTCGCCTGAGCGAGTGCCAGCCGCGTCCGCGCTTGGGCTCCAGTCCGGCGAGCGCCTCGGCCCTCTCCCACCAAGCGCGGACCAGCGAGCTTTTGACGCAGCTTGCGGGGTCCCTAGGCGACGGCATGACCGGGGCGTTTCCGCCCTTCGCGCTGCGCCGCGCCATTTCGAGGACGGCAACCGCCTCGGCGGTCACGGGCGTGCGGTGCTCGTATCCGGTCTTCTCGTGCTCGGCGCGCCACCGGATGGTCCTGCCCTCGAAGTCGATGTCCGACCAGCGAAGCTGCCGGACGGCCCCGATGCGGTGTCCGGTTTCGTGCGCGAGCACGAGTGCGACCCGGAACCGCCAGTTGACCTGCTTGGACGCCTTCAGCAGCGCCTGGTACTCGGCCTCGGAGAGAACGACCCGGACGGGGTTCTTCTCCGTGGGGATCTTGAGTCCCCTGAACGGGTTCGCCACGAGGAGCGGGCGGCCGCGTTCGTCCTTGGACTTGGCCGCCCAGTTGAAGACCGCGATCAGGAACCTGAGGTCGCATTCGATCATGCGGTCCGACACGGGCCTTCCACTCGGTCCGATCCTTCCCGAGCGCCGGGCGAGTATGAACCGGTCCCAGTCGCGCTGCGAGAGTGTCGCGGGATCGCGGTTCCGTCCGTAGAGCCCGAGGAACATCCTCATCGCGGTCCGGTCGTGGCGCTGCGTGTGGATGCCCTTGGTGGGCGTCACCTCTTCACCGTAGATGTCAAAGAGCGTCTCCAGGGTGAGCGGCCCGGGCTCGGCCTCCTGCTTGGCGTTCGGTCCCGGCTTCGCGAAACCGGCGGCGAACTGGTCGGCCTGCCGCTTCGCGCGCCTCCAGTCGCGGTGTTTGAGCGACCGGGTGAGCCTGCGCCCGTTTTCTCGCCACTCTATCTGGTAGAGGCCGGTCTTCGGATCCGGGAACACCCTGACCCGGTTGCGGCCCCATTCTCCGGCGCTGTAGGAGCGCCTGTCACGTTTCGTGCGTGCCATCTTCCATTCCTCTCCGGATGATGGACTGCCCTGAAAAGATCGCAACCGGCTGTAATACAACAAGTTAGAGTGCATCGCACTGAGTCCCGTATCACTTCGGATACCCGATTATGTGCTGGAATCCATGCGACCGCACCGGAAGTCTCCAGACGGGTTTCGTGCGATTCGAGCGAGCCATGGCGAACCCTGGGCCGCTGACTCGTAGGACGGTCAGGTGCTCAAGCCGGTGGGTGTGGTCCTCCCGCTTGGGGTTGGGAGGGGAACTCGACCCCCCGGCGGGAGGGACGGACATAGTCCGTCCCGGAGGCCGGGGGGACCGGCGCCGAAGAGGTGGCAACGCCGACCACGCCGACCGCCGGTCACTCCGCGCGGACTCACCCGAAGCCGACGGCCTCGACGTGCGGTGATCGGTGGGGCCAGCGGGAGAGCATCCGGCAGCTGGCCGCCCGGGGGACGTTCGGACCCAGCGGAAGCGGGCGGAACCCTAACCGCGAACGCTAGCGGAGCGGAGTTTTTCCGGGGATCGAAGGGGGCGGAGCACCCCTCGCCAGAGCTCCCGTGTTATACACGGGGTATGCGGAACGTCCGAGGCTCAAATTACGGCAGGAGATCGCGTAAGTTCAATCAGGGCTGCACGATCCGCCACTCCTGCCCTTGGGCTGGACGCTGCTGGACCGTGCTCCGAAAGCGGGAAAACCAGGATGATCGGCGGGAAAATCGCGAGCGGATTCCATGCCCGCGCCGCCAGCGGAGAGACCCTTCGATGCAGCGCCCCGCACCCGTTCCGCCCGGCGGCTCGTCACGGTGGCGGTCGGGGGAGGATCGGTCCACCCCTCGCGCTGCGCTCAGTGCGGGCGAACCACCCCTCGGGCCTCTTCGCCCTTCGTCCTGGCGGTTGCGACGCTCAACTGCAAGCCGAGTCCACCGCTCGCGCTGCCGTAGCCGCCCTGCAAGTCCAGCTTGAGGCCGCCGGGCAGAATGATGCCGTAGCCGGCGCGGGCGTCGAGGTTCCAGCCTTCCGGGTCCGGCCCGCCGCTGCGGAATCCCCCGCCGAGCGGACCGTGCAGGAGCGCGCCCGAGGCGCTGGCCGGGCCGCCCCAGCGCGGCGAGACCGAGAGCGAGAACCCTTCCTCGCCGCCCTGCCCGCCGAGGGCGAGGGTCACCGCCGCGCCGCGCTCGCCGTAGCCTTCCGCCGTGTGGTGGACGAGCATGCGGGCCTGCGCGTCGAGACGCACGATGCCGAGCACGGCCCGGAGTCCTCCGGCGACCTCGACGCCGTCGCCGGTCTGGCCCGCGCCGCCGTCGAAGCGCGCGTGCACCGTGCCGGACGGCGTCAGTTCCAGGCCGCCGAGCCGGGCGGGCACCGACAGGTCGAAGCCGATCCGCACCTGGTTCACTTCGATGTCCTGCCGGTCGATGGTCTCGTCGCCGTCCCCGGTGCGGAGCCTGGCCCACGCGGCGTCGCCCAGGAAGGCGAAGTCGAGCCCGCCCGGCGCTCCGGCGCGCTGTTCGAGTTCGACGAGCCCGAGCCGGAGAGTCGTGGGGCTCGCGCCCGTCCTTCCGGCCGCGCGCGCGTTCCGGGCGTTGCCCCTGCCCGCGCCGGCCGAGGCCCAGATCGAGGTGGACCGGCCGTCCCACCGGAGGTACGGATGGACGGCCGTCATGAACTGGGTGAGCCGTCCCTCCGAGGTGCCCGCGCGCCAGTCGCCCACGCCCTTGCTCCGCGAGACCGCCACGCCGGCCAGCCAGCGCGCGCCCAGCCTCGTGTCGAGGCCCGCGTACGCGGTCGAGAGCTCTCCGTCGTAGCCGGAGTCCGCGGACGGCGTCCCCTCGAACCTCTGGATGTCCCCCTGGCCCCAGAGCGACCAGCGGCCGCGCCCTCGGCACCGCCCGCCGTCCTGCTCCGAGCCGCCCCAGCCGAGAAGGAAGTCCGCCGCGCCCGCGCCGGACCCGCCGCCCGCGACGCCGAGCGCCCGGGCGGGCACCGACCGGAGCGCGGCCTCCATGCGCGCCGCCGTCTCCGGGACCGCATTGGCCGCCAGCGCCGTGGGCGCGCCCCGTTCCGCCCGCAAGCGCACGGCGCCGAACGGATCGAGGCCTTCTTCGCCCATTCCCAGCGCGGCGGCCGCCGCCGAGCGGGCGCCGGTCCAGGTCCCTCTCAGCATGTCCGCCGCCCCGGTTCGCCCGAGCGGCACGGACCGGCCCATCACGGCGAGCCGGGACGCCTCGCACGGAGGTGCCTGCATCCTGCGGCCCAGCGCCGCCCTCAAGCTCGCCAGATGGCCCCTTGCGGTGGCCGCCAGCACGTTCCCGAGGACCGCGCGCTGCGGCCGGTCGCTCACGCCGACCCGCACGCTCTGGCTCGCGGTCAGGCCCGCGGGGTCCCACGCCGTGACCGTGACCGTCGCCGAGCCGTACACGACCGGCGTCAGCACGAGCACCGCCCCCGCCACCGCGGCCTCGACCACGCCGGTGTCGTTCGACCGCGCGCCGTAGGTCAGCGCGTCGCCGTCCACGTCGCCGAAGTACGGCGACAGGTCCACTTCGACCGGTGCGCCTCCCTCGTCCAGCGTCTGGTCCGGGACCCGGCCGATGGCCGTCGGCGCGTCGTTGACCGGCAGCACCGTCACCGCGACCGTCGCCGTGTCCCTGAGGCCGCGCCCGTCCGAGGCGACGTAGGTGAACGAGTCGGCCCCGTGGAAGTCGCGCTCCGGCGTGTAGATCACGACCCCGCCCGAGACGAGGCGCACGGCCCCGTGCGCCGCCGCCGTGACCGACCGGACGTGCAGGCGGTCCCCCTCCGGATCCGTGTCGTTGGCGAGCACGTCCACCGTCACGGCCCGGTCCTCGGGCGTCACCACCTCGTCGTCCGCCGCCTCGGGCGCCTCGTTCACGTCGGTCACCTCGACGGCGACCTCCGTCCGCGCCTCGCCCCCGAACCCGTCGAGCGCGCGCACCACGAGCTCGAACCGGTTCGGCGGCGTCTCGAAGTCCTCGCCCGGACCGATATACCTCACCGTCCCATCCAGCGCCCCAACCGCGAAACGCTGCCGGTCGCCGGACACGATCTCGTAGCTCAGCGCGTCGCCGTCGGGGTCCAGGGCCGCCACCCGGTCGAGATCGGCCGGGCGCTCCCGGCCGTCCACGTTCTCGGGCACCAGGAAGAAGTAGGACGGCGACTCGAACGCGGGCGCGCGGTTCACGACCTCGACCTCGACCACGGCCGACGCCGTGCCGCCCCGCCCGTCGGAGACCTCGACGCGGATCGCCATCGTCCCAAGTTCGTCCGGAGCCTTCCAGACCGCCCAGGAGGCGTTGACGGATCCGTTGAAGGTGCCCTTCGCGGCGCTCCAGCCGTAGGCGAGCGGGTCGCCGTCGGGGTCGGTTGCCCTCGCCTCCAGCCACACCTCGCCGCCGCGCGGCACGGTGCACGGATCGCACGAGGCCGTCACCTCGGGAAGTTCGTTCACGTCGGTCACCGTCACGACGACGCGGGCGCGCGCCTCCGATCCGAAGGCGTCCCGCGCGCGCACGGTCAACTCGAACAGGTTCGGCTCCGTCTCGAAGTCCTCGCCGGGGCCGACGTACGCCACCACTCCGTCCCGCGCTCCGACCGCGAAGCGGTCCCGGTCCCCGGCCGCGATCTCGTACGTCAGCGCGTCCCCGTCCGGGTCCTCGGCCGCCACCCGGTCGAGAACGACGGGGCTCTCCCGTCCGTCCTCGTTCTCCGGCAACTCGAACTCGTAGACCGGCCGCCCGAACGCGGGCGCGAGGTTGAACACCTCGACCTCGACCACGGCCGACGCCGTGCCGCCGCGCCCGTCGGAGACCTCGACGCGGATCTCCATCGTCCCGAGTTCGTCCGGGGCCGTCCAGCGCGCCACGGGCTCGCCGGCGTCCGAGAGGCGGCCGCTCGGCGCGCTCCAGGCGTAGGTCAGCGGATCGCCGTCCGGGTCCGTCGCCGCCGCTTCGAGGCGGACCACGCCGCCGCGCGGCACCGCGCACGGCTCGCAGGTGGCCGTCACCTCGGGACGCTCGTTCTCGTCGGTCACCTCGATGAACACCTTCGCCGCGTCGTCCGCGCCGAAATCGTCCCGCACGCGCACCGTGAGCTCGAAGATGTTCGGCTCCGTCTCGTAGTCCTCGCCCGGACCGGCGTACCTCACCACGCCGTCGCGCAGCCCCACCGTGAAGCGTTCCGAGTCGCCGAACACGATCCCGTACCTCAGGTCGTCGCCGTCGGGGTCCTCGGCCGTCACCGTGCCGAGTTCGACCGGCCGCTGCCGGCCGTCCAGGTTCTCGGGCAACAGGAAGCGGTAGCTCCGCTGCCCGAACTCCGGCCCTTCGTTGACGGCATGGACCTCGACCGAAGCCGACGCGGTGCCCCCCCGCTCGTCGGAGACCACGACAAGGATCTCGAAGCGCCCCAGGCCGTCCGGGGCCGTCCAGGTCGCCGCCGGTTCGTCCACCGGACCGCTGAACGCGCCCCGCGCCGCGCTCCAGCCGTAGGTCAGCGGATCGCCGTCCGGGTCCGACGCCGTCGCCGTCAGGCGCGCCGTGCCGCCCGGCCCCACCACGCAAGGCGCGCACGAGGCCGTCACCGTCGGCGGACGGTTGGGCGGCGGCGTCCGGTCGCGGATCGTCACGACGACGGAAGACGGGCTGCCCGGCGACAGTCCCTCCGGCAGCGCGCCCAGCGCCACCGTGAACGTCTCGTCGTCCCGGTCGGCGTCCCGCGCCGTCGTCACCGTGCCCGTGCCCGTGGTCTGTCCGCCGCCGATGGCGATGCTCGCCAGCGAGCCGTAGTCCCCCGCCTCGGCCGTGCCCGCCGTCAGCACGAGCGGGACCGTCACGCCGCCCGACAGCGCCTCCGACAGCCGCGCCGTCACCGTCACCGGGCCGCCTTCGTCGACCGGGTTCGGCGCGGCCGACAGGCTCACCGCCGGCGTCGTGCCGTCGTCGTCCGCGATCGTCAGCGTGTGGCTGTTCCGGCTCCCCACCGTGTAGCCGCTGCCCGTCGTCAGCGTCAGGACGACCGTCTCGTTGTCCTCGTCCGCCGCGTCGTCGGTGATCGCCACCGGGATGGCCGCCGTCGCCGCGCCCGACGCGACCGACAGCGTCCCCGAGCCGCCGATGCTGAAGTCGCTGCCCGCCGTCGCCGTGCCGCCCACCGTGTAGTTGACCGTGATCGCGGCCGTCGGCGCCGGCGACAGGCTCACCGTCACGTTGCGCGTGCCGGCGCCCTCGCCCGCGCTCGACGACGACGACGCGAACGAGACGGTCGGGGCCGCCGCGTCCCAGACCGCCGTGGCGCTCACCGCCGACGCCGGTCCCGTGTTGAGGCCGTCGGTCGCCGAGTTCGCCGCGACCTCGACCTTCACGTTGGACCCGTCGGCCGGCGTCACCGCCAGCGTGTAGACCGTTGCGCTCACGGCGGTGAACGCGCCCGCCGCGCCGCCGGTGACCGTCACGTCCCCGGTCGCGAACCCCGTCACCGCCTCCGAGAACGTGAACGTCGCGGTGAGCACCGTGCGCGAGTTGATCTTCGCCGGAACCCCGCCGATCTCGACCGTCGGAGCGGTCGCGTCCCAGACCGCCGTCGCGCTCACCGCCGACGCCGGTCCCGTGTTGCCGCCGCCGTCGGTCCCCGCGTCCGCCGCCACGGTGACGACCACGTCCGCCGAGCCGGATGGCGTGACCGCCAGCGTGTAGCTCCGCCCGCTGCCGGAGAACGCGCCCTTCATCCCGCCCGCCACCGTCACGTCCCCGGTCGCGAACCCCGTCACCGCCTCCGAGAACGTGAACGTCGCGGTGAGCACCGTGCGCGAGTTGATCTTCGCCGGAACCCCGCCGATCGTGACCGTCGGGGCCGCCGCGTCCCAGACCGCCGTGGCGCTCACCGCCGACGCCGGTCCCGTGTTGAGGCCGTCGGTCGCCGCGTTCGCCGCGACCTCGACCTTCACGTTCGACCCGTCGGCCGGCGTCACCGCCAGCGTGTAGACCGTTGCGCTCACGGCGGTGAACGCGCCCGCCGCGCCGCCGGTGACCGTCACGTCCCCGGTCGCGAACCCCGTCACCGCCTCCGAGAACGTGAACGTCGCGGTGAGCACCGTGCGCGAGTTGATCTTCGCCGGAACCCCGCCGATCGTGACCGTCGGGGCCGCCGCGTCCCAGGTCGCCGTGGCGCTCACCGCCGACGCCGGTCCCGTGTTGCCGCCGCCGTCGGTCCCCGCGTCCGCCGCCACGGTGACGACCACGTCCGCCGAGCCGGATGGCGTGACCGCCAGCGTGTAGCTCCGCCCGCTGCCGGAGAACGCGCCCTTCATCCCGCCCGCCACCGTCACGTCCCCGGTCGCGAACCCCGTCACCGCCTCCGAGAACGTGAACGTCGCGGTGAGCACCGTGCGCGAGTTGATCTTCGCCGGAACCCCGCCGATCGTGACCGTCGGGGCCGCCGCGTCCCAGGTCGCCGTGGCGCTCACCGCCGACGCCGGTCCCGTGTTGAGGCCGTCGGTCGCCGCGTTCGCCGCGACCTCGACCTTCACGTTCGACCCGTCGGCCGGCGTCACCGCCAGCGTGTAGACCGTTGCGCTCACGGCGGTGAACGCGCCCGCCGCGCCGCCGGTGACCGTCACGTCCCCGGTCGCGAACCCCGTCACCGCCTCCGAGAACGTGAACGTCGCGGTGAGCACCGTGCGCGAGTTGATCTTCGCCGGAACCCCGCCGATCTCGACCGTCGGAGCGGTCGCGTCCCAGACCGCCGTCGCGCTCACCGCCGACGCCGGTCCCGTGTTGCCGCCGCCGTCGGTCCCCGCGTCCGCCGCCACGGTGACGACCACGTCCGCCGAGCCGGATGGCGTGACCGCCAGCGTGTAGCTCCGCCCGCTGCCGGAGAACGCGCCCTTCATCCCGCCCGCCACCGTCACGTCTCCGATCGCGAACCCCGTCACCGCTTCCGAGAACGTGAACGTCGCGGTGAGCACCGTGCGCGAGTTGATCTTCGCCGGAACCCCGCCGATCTCGACCGTCGGGGCCGCCGCGTCCCAGGTCGCCGTCGCGCTCACCGCCGACGCCGGTCCCGTGTTGAGGCCGTCGGTCGCCGCGTTCGCCGCGACCTCGACCTTCACGTTCGACCCGTCGGCCGGCGTCACCGCCAGCGTGTAGACCGTTGCGCTCACGGCGGTGAACGCGCCCGCCGCGCCGCCGGTGACCGTCACGTCCCCGATCGCGAACCCCGTCACCGCCTCCGAGAACGTGAACGTCGCGGTGAGCACCGTGCGCGAGTTGATCTTCGCCGGCACCCCGCCGATCTCGACCGTCGGGGCCGCCGCGTCCCAGGTCGCCGTCGCGCTCACCGCCGACGCCGGTCCCGTGTTGAGGCCGTCGGTCGCCGCGTTCGCCGCGACCTCGACCTTCACGTTCGACCCGTCGGCCGGCGTCACCGCCAGCGTGTAGACCGTTGCGCTCACGGCGGTGAACGCGCCCGCCGCGCCGCCGGTGACCGTCACGTCTCCGATCGCGAACCCCGTCACCGCCTCCGAGAACGTGAACGTCGCGGTGAGCACCGTGCGCGAGTTGATCTTCGCCGGAACCCCGCCGATCTCGACCGTCGGGGCCGCCGCGTCCCAGGTCGCCGTGGCGCTCACCGCCGACGCCGGTCCCGTGTTGCCGCCGCCGTCGGTCGCCGCGTCCGCCGCCACGGTGACGACCACGTTCGATCCGCTGGTCGGGGTGACCGCCAGCGTGTAGCTCCTGCCGCTGCCGGAGAACGCGCCCCTGGTGCCGCCCGCCACCGTCACGTCCCCGGTCACGAACCCCGTCACGGCTTCCGAGAACGTGAACGTCACGCTCAGCGCGGTCGTCGAGTTGATCTTCGCCGGCACCCCGCCGATCGTGACCGTCGGGGCCGCCGCGTCCCAGGTCGCCGTCGCGCTCACCGCCGACGCCGGTCCCGTGTTGAGGCCGTCGGTCGCCGCGTTCGCCGCGACCTCGACCTTCACGTTCGACCCGTCGGCCGGCGTCACCGCCAGCGTGTAGACCGTTGCGCTCACGGCGGTGAACGCGCCCGCCGCGCCGCCGGTGACCGTCACGTCTCCGATCGCGAACCCCGTCACCGCCTCCGAGAACGTGAACGTCGCGGTGAGCACCGTGCGCGAGTTGATCTTCGCCGGCACCCCGCCGATCTCGACCGTCGGGGCCGCCGCGTCCCAGGTCGCCGTCGCGCTCACCGCCGACGCCGGTCCCGTGTTGAGGCCGTCGGTCGCCGCGTTCGCCGCGACCTCGACCTTCACGTTCGACCCGTCGGCCGGCGTCACCGCCAGCGTGTAGACCGTTGCGCTCACGGCGGTGAACGCGCCCGCCGCGCCGCCGGTGACCGTCACGTCCCCGATCGCGAACCCCGTCACCGCCTCCGAGAACGTGAACGTCGCGGTGAGCACCGTGCGCGAGTTGATCTTCGCCGGCACCCCGCCGATCTCGACCGTCGGGGCCGCCGCGTCCCAGGTCGCCGTGGCGCTCACCGCCGACGCCGGTCCCGTGTTGAGGCCGTCGGTCGCCGCGTCCGCCGCCACGGTGACGACCACGTTCGATCCGCTGGTCGGGGTGACCGCCAGCGTGTAGCTCCTGCCGCTGCCGGAGAACGCGCCCCTGGTGCCGCCCGCCACCGTCACGTCCCCGGTCACGAACCCCGTCACGGCTTCCGAGAACGTGAACGTCACGCTCAGCGCGGTCGTCGAGTTGATCTTCGCCGGCACCCCGCCGATCGTGACCGTCGGGGCCGCCGCGTCCCAGGTCGCCGTCGCGCTCACCGCCGACGCCGGTCCCGTGTTGAGGCCGTCGGTCGCCGCGTTCGCCGCGACCTCGACCTTCACGTTCGACCCGTCGGCCGGCGTCACCGCCAGCGTGTAGACCGTTGCGCTCACGGCGGTGAACGCGCCCGCCGCGCCGCCGGTGACCGTCACGTCTCCGATCGCGAACCCCGTCACCGCCTCCGAGAACGTGAACGTCGCGGTGAGCACCGTGCGCGAGTTGATCTTCGCCGGCACCCCGCCGATCTCGACCGTCGGGGCCGCCGCGTCCCAGGTCGCCGTCGCGCTCACCGCCGACGCCGGTCCCGTGTTGAGGCCGTCGGTCGCCGCGTTCGCCGCGACCTCGACCTTCACGTTCGACCCGTCGGCCGGCGTCACCGCCAGCGTGTAGACCGTTGCGCTCACGGCGGTGAACGCGCCCGCCGCGCCGCCGGTGACCGTCACGTCCCCGATCGCGAACCCCGTCACCGCCTCCGAGAACGTGAACGTCGCGGTGAGCACCGTGCGCGAGTTGATCTTCGCCGGCACCCCGCCGATCTCGACCGTCGGGGCCGCCGCGTCCCAGGTCGCCGTGGCGCTCACCGCCGACGCCGGTCCCGTGTTGAGGCCGTCGGTCGCCGCGTCCGCCGCCACGGTGACGACCACGTTCGATCCGCTGGTCGGGGTGACCGCCAGCGTGTAGCTCCTGCCGCTGCCGGAGAACGCGCCCCTGGTGCCGCCCGCCACCGTCACGTCCCCGGTCACGAACCCCGTCACGGCTTCCGAGAACGTGAACGTCACGCTCAGCGCGGTCGTCGAGTTGATCTTCGCCGGCACCCCGCCGATCGTGACCGTCGGGGCCGCCGCGTCCCAGGTCGCCGTCGCGCTCACCGCCGACGCCGGTCCCGTGTTGAGGCCGTCGGTCGCCGCGTTCGCCGCGACCTCGACCTTCACGTTCGACCCGTCGGCCGGCGTCACCGCCAGCGTGTAGACCGTTGCGCTCACGGCGGTGAACGCGCCCGCCGCGCCGCCGGTGACCGTCACGTCCCCGATCGCGAACCCCGTCACCGCCTCCGAGAACGTGAACGTCGCGGTGAGCACCGTGCGCGAGTTGATCTTCGCCGGCACCCCGCCGATCTCGACCGTCGGGGCCGCCGCGTCCCAGACCGCCGTCGCGCTCACCGCCGACGCCGGTCCCGTGTTGAGGCCGTCGGTCGCCGCGTTCGCCGCGACCTCGACCTTCACGTTCGACCCGTCGGCCGGCGTCACCGCCAGCGTGTAGACCGTTGCGCTCACGGCGGTGAACGCGCCCGCCGCGCCGCCGGTGACCGTCACGTCCCCGATCGCGAACCCCGTCACCGCCTCCGAGAACGTGAACGTCGCGGTGAGCACCGTGCGCGAGTTGATCTTCGCCGGCACCCCGCCGATCTCGACCGTCGGGGCCGCCGCGTCCCAGACCGCCGTCGCGCTCACCGCCGACGCCGGTCCCGTGTTGAGGCCGTCGGTCGCCGCGTTCGCCGCGACCTCGACCTTCACGTTCGACCCGTCGGCCGGCGTCACCGCCAGCGTGTAGACCGTTGCGCTCACGGCGGTGAACGCGCCCGCCGCGCCGCCGGTGACCGTCACGTCCCCGATCGCGAACCCCGTCACCGCCTCCGAGAACGTGAACGTCGCGGTGAGCACCGTGCGCGAGTTGATCTTCGCCGGCACCCCGCCGATCTCGACCGTCGGGGCCGCCGCGTCCCAGACCGCCGTCGCGCTCACCGCCGACGCCGGTCCCGTGTTGAGGCCGTCGGTCGCCGCGTCCGCCGCCACGGTGACGACCACGTTCGATCCGTCGGCCGGCGTCACCGCCAGCGTGTAGACCGTTGCGCTCACGGCGGTGAACGCGCCCGCCGCGCCGCCGGTGACCGTCACGTCTCCGATCGCGAACCCCGTCACCGCCTCCGAGAACGTGAACGTCGCGGTGAGCACCGTGCGCGAGTTGATCTTCGCCGGAACCCCGCCGATCTCGACCGTCGGAGCGGTCGCGTCCCAGACCGCCGTGGCGCTCACCGCCGACGCCGGTCCCGTGTTGAGGCCGTCGGTCGCCGCGTCCGCCGCCACGGTGACGACCACGTTCGATCCGTCGGCCGGCGTCACCGCCAGCGTGTAGACCGTTGCGCTCACGGCGGTGAACGCGCCCGCCGCGCCGCCGGTGACCGTCACGTCTCCGATCGCGAACCCCGTCACCGCCTCCGAGAACGTGAACGTCGCGGTGAGCACCGTGCGCGAGTTGATCTTCGCCGGAACCCCGCCGATCTCGACCGTCGGAGCGGTCGCGTCCCACGTCGCCGTGGCCGTGACCGTCGCTTGCGGACCCGTGTTGCCGGCACCGTCGGTGGCGGCGTCCGCCGCCACCTCGACCACCACGTCTGCGGAGCCGGAGGGCGCGACCGCCAGCGTGTAGACCCTCCCGCTGCCCGAGAACGCCCCCTTGGTCCCGCCGGTCACCGTCACGTCGTCGGTCGTGAACCCCGTCACGTCCTCCGAGAACTCGAAGGTCGCCGTGAGCGTGTCCCGCGAGTTGATCTTCGCCGGCACTCCGAGGATCGGGTTTAGGTTCGGATCCGTCGCGTCCCAGACGGCGGTCTCCGAGACCGCCGAGGCCGGACCCGTGTTGCCGGCACCATCGGTGGCGGCGTCCGCCGCCACCGCCACCGTCACGTCCGCCGAGCCGGATGGCGTGACCGCCAGCGTGTACGTAGTCCGGCTCACGGCGGTGAACGCGCCCGCCGCGCCGCCGGTGACCGTCACGTCTCCGATCGCGAACCCCGTCACGTCCTCCGAGAAGGCGAACGTCACGCTCAGCGCCGCCGTCGAGTTGATCTTCGAGGGCACCCCGCCGATCGTGACCGCCGGAGCCGTCGCGTCCCAGGTCGCCGTGGCCGTGACCGCCGAGGCGGGACCGGTGTTGACGCCGGCGGTCACCGAGTTGGCCGCCACGGTGACGACCACGTCCGCCGAGCCGGTCGGCGTCACGGACAGTTGGTAGTCTCTGGCCGGTAGGGTGGACCACCCGCCGCCCTTCGTGCCGCCGGTGACCGTCACGTCGTCGGTCGTGAACCCCGTCACGTCCTCCGTGAACGCGAATCTCACGTCGAGCACCGCCGTCGAGTTGATCTTGGGCGGCACGTTCCAGATCGATAACGACGGAGCCCCCGTGTCGCCGTCGTTGTCCATGACGTGGACCTGGCCGTCGGGGTTGTCACCAAGGACGTAGCCCGTACCGAGCAGCAACGTCACATCCACCGTGCCATCCGGCTCATCCACGCTGTCGTCCACCGTCGGAACCACGAAGGTCGTTGTGTCACCGGGTTCCAACCTCACAACCTTCACGCCCAGGTCTTCCGTCGCGACGAAATTCCCGTGCTGACTCGTGACACGCAGGTTGACATCCACGGCGGTTGTCGTGGGCGGGAATGCAAAAATCCTGAACGTGGCGTTACCGCCCTCAACAATATCTGGGCCGCTGCGGACCTGGACCAATCCCGCTGTCTGGGCCGCGGCAGGGGAGGCCAGAACCGCTCCCATCAGGATCAGCGCACAAGACGGCAGGAGGCCCGACCGCCACGCGCTGAAGCCGCGCGTCAGCGGGGCGTCGTACACCTTCGGGCCTTCGGGCCTTCGGGCCTTCGGGCCTTCGGGCCTTCGGGCCTTCGGGCCTTCGGGCCTTCGGGCCTTCGGGCCTTCGGGCCTTCGGGCCTTCGGGCCTTCGGGCCTTCGGGCCTTCGGGCCTTCGGGCCTTCGGGCCTTCGGGCCTTCGGGCCTTCGGGCCTTCGGGCCTTCGAACGAAGGCGAAATACCATGGTCATCGCTTTGTCAAGGCCCGTGCGTTCCACGGACCTCAGCCGCTCCCGTCGCCAAAAGAGTCCATCAAGTTAGGGGAAGGCGCGGGCTTGCGCTCTACCTTCGGGCTCGGTCGAGGGGGGTGGCTCTCCCAAGTCGCTGCCGGACGGCTCGCTGGCAGCGGTATCCGACAGACATGACACCTTCTGACACGTTCTGAAACGTGCTGAGACAATAGGACGGTTCCGACTGGTTGACTTTCCCTCGAGCGGTACTTCAGCGTCCAAGCATGGAGACGCCGAAACACCGGTTCGCCGCGCGGGTCTGCACATCCCCGATGGACACCTCCGCACCGTCTTCCACGGCATTCGCTGTGAAGCTCCCGATCCGAGCCATGCGGACGGTCCGGCCCCCGGAAAGCTCTCGACATGGGGCGGGGTCGGTCTTCGGCGCCGAGGCTGGATTGAAACCCATGCCAGATGGAACTCGTAGGATGCCGCCCTTCGGGTTGCCGAAGCGTGAACGACAGCCCGAGCGAACGAGTCGAAGGACCGGAGGAGTCGAAAGTAGTCAGCGTGATCCACCCCAAGGCGGAACCGGTGCCCGCGCCCAGCGACATGGGCGCTGGCGAGATCGTTCGCCGTTCCAGCTTCCGGAGTGCATGGACGGCCCGGCACCGCCGGTCTCTGTCCCACCGCAAGCCGCGCTTCGCGAGGTGCGTCTGAACGGGTTCCCCGAAGCGCTCGTAGAGGTGCCTCGGCACCGCTGCGATGGCGGCCTTCCCCGTGACCCGGTCATGCAAATCAAGCGGGAATCTGCATGATTATGGGAAACAAGCAAGCCAGCCTACCCCCCGTGGCCACACTCCGTGTGTCTCCCGGAGGGGCTGGCGGGGGGCTCTGCCCCCTGTGACCCCCGCAACGGAAACGGCGCGCCGTGAGCGCCGGACGCCCCGTTTGGGTGAAGGTTCGCGCCAGCGAAGCGGAGCGTGCCGAGTGGCACGCCAAGGCGCGCTCCGCAGGCTTGACGCTGTCGGATCTGGTGCGCCGGTCGCTCGACCGGGCGCGCACCTGGACCGCGCCGCACGCGGAGGTCGAGCGCGAGCGCACCCGGGAGGCGGCGCGCATCGGGAACAACCTCAACCAGATCGCGCGGTGGGCCAATCGCCACAAGGGAGCGGCCGAGGCCGTCGAGGTTCTCGCCCGCCTCGTCGCCATCGAGCGGGCGCTTACGGCGCTGGCCCGCTTCGAGAGCCCGGACGGCGACGATGCACCTTAAGTTTCTCGCGCACGGGACCGGGTCGGCGCGGGCCGCGGCCAAGTACCTCCTCGGGGAGCAGGACGCGGCAGGAAAGCCGCGCGAGGGCGTCGAGGTGCGGCGGGGCAACCCCGACATGGTGGCCGCGGTCGCCGACTCTCTGGAGTTCGAGCACAGGTACACCTCCGGCGTGATCGCATGGGCGCCGGACGACCGCCCCACCGACGAGCAGATCGAGGCGGTATTGGACGCCTTCGAGAAGTCGGCCTGGGCGGGTCTGGAGCCCGACCGATACGCATGGGCGGCCGTGCTGCACCGTGAGGAGGGCGGCGGTGCCCATGTCCATGTCCTCGCGGCGCGCTGCGACCTGGAGACGGGCCGGAGTCTCAACATCGCCCCTCCGGGCTGGCAGCGGACGTTCGATCCGCTCCGTGACGCCTTCAACCACGAGCACGGCTGGGGCCGCCCGGACGATCCGGCCAGGGCCAGAGTGCAGCAGCCCGGACACCGCGCCTACATCGAAGCGGCGCAGCTGCGAGCCGGGCTCCGGCTCGAATCCTCCCCACGCGACCTGATCCGGGACTACCTGATCCAGCGCGTCGAGCACGGCATGGTGCGCGGCCGCCACGATGTCGTTGCCGCGCTGCGGGAGGCGGGCCTCGAAGTGCCGCGCCAAGGCAAGGAATACCGTGCGCCGTGGAAAGGCGCGTTTTCCTAGTGGGTGCGAATCCCACCCGGCAACTGTCGCTCCGGCTGGTAGCGGCCAGGGCGGTTCATGGAGGCAACGACATGGGCTGAAGCACTCTGGAGAGAAGGGCCGCCATGGGCGGCTCAGCGACCATGCAGGCCGGAACGCGAGTGAACGCCGAGCAGGCCCCGAAACGCCTAATGCGGAAGCCGACCCTTCGGTAGTCAGGGGAAGGCCGACGGCTGGCCGGGAAGAGAGCGACAAGCGCACTGGCCGGTTTCCGCCGGGGTAATGGCGCTGGCATGCATGGAAGATGGAAAGCGCAGCAACACGGGAAGCCCTGCCGGTGCCGAGCACGCGGCAACCGGAACCCCGCGAGGGGCAGGCCGGGCCGGCAGGGTGGCGGATGGGTCCGCAGTACCGGAGACGCGGGGTAATGCCCGCCGAGGGAAGGGACCCTGAGTCGGGAGCGGTACGGAACGGAGGCAGGGACATGACCACTGGCGGGAGCCTAACAGGGTCGGCGAGCGTTCGGAAACTCCAGACCGTGCTACATGCGAAAGCGAAGGAAGAACCTGGACGGCGCTTCCACGCCCTTGCCGACAAGGTATGGCGGGAGGACTTCCTGCTGACGGCATGGGAGATGGTCCGGCGCAACGGCGGAGCGGCTGGAGTCGATGGTGTGACGGTCGCGGATGTCGAAGCGTACGGAGTGGAGCGCTGGATCGGGGAACTGTCGCGGGAACTGAGGGAGGGCGCCTACAAGCCGAGTGCGGTGAGACAGGTGCTGATCCCGAAGAAACAACCGGGGAAGTTCCGTCCGTTGGGCATCCCATGCCTGAGGGACCGGGTTGCGCAGACGTCGGCCATGTTGGTGCTTGGGCCGATCTTCGAGGCGGACCTGGAGCCGGAACAGTACGGATACCGGCCGGGACGGAGCGCCAAGGACGCGGTCGAGCGGATACACCGCTTGGTGAACCATGGCCGCAACGAAGTGGTCGATGCGGACCTCTCCAACTACTTCGGTGAGATACCGCACGCCGAGTTGATGAAGAGCATCGCGCGGCGCGTGAGCGACGGGCGGATGCTTGGACTCGTCAAGGCGTGGCTGGAAATGCCGGTGGTGGAGCAGGACGGGGAGGGAGGCACTCGCCGCACGAACCGGGCGCGAAGAGAACGGAAGGGAACCCCGCAAGGGGCTCCGATCTCGCCGCTGCTGAGCAACATCTACATGCGGCGGTTCATCCTTGGCTGGAAGGTGCTGGGCTACGCCCGGCGATTCGGCGCGGAGATCGTGAACTATGCGGACGACTTCTGTGTGCTCGGCAAGGCCCCGGCGGCGGAGATGCTGGCGGCGGTCAACCGGCTCATGGACAGGCTGAAGCTGCCGGTCAACGCGCGGAAGACCCGATGCCTCCGATGCCCCGAGGAGCCCATCGAGTTCCTCGGGTACCGCATCGGCTGGAACTATCGCCCAATGGACGGAAGCCGGTACATCGGGACCCGGCCCAGCAAGGCGAGCGTTCAAAGCATCTGCCGCAGGATCAGCGAGCAAACGGACCGGGTGTACGTGGGACGGTCCGCCGAGGAAGTCGTAGAGCGTCTCAACCGGCTGATGTCCGGATGGGCGAACTACTTCGACCTCGGGCAGGTCAGCCCGGCCTACAAGGCTGTGGACAGGCACGCGACCCGGCGGCTGCGACAGTGGTTCCGGCGGAAACACAAGGGACGGTCGAGAAGCTACGTGCGCTTCCCCGACGAATGGCTGCGGGACCACTGCGGCCTGACGTGTCTTGGGCCAACGACCGGAGACCTTCCGTGGGCGAACGCATGATCCCGGCTGAGAGCCGGATGCGGGAAATCCGCACGTCCGGTTCGACGAGCGGGGGAGTGGAAACGGACCGCATGGGAGCCGGACTGAGCACCAAGCGAAAGCGCGGACAAGAAGCACCGGACCCTACCCGGCACCGCGCCACCCCCCGACTCCACTCACCGCACTGGACCCCGAGACCGGGGACCGCTGGCGTCTCAAGGGAGAACTGTATGGAGAGAACTTCGACCGCGAACGATTTGAGCGACCGGTTGCGGAAGCGGCTGGAGAGCGAACGCAGGGAGATCGAGGAGTTGACCGCGAGCGAGCTGAAGCGGCTCGCCGAGAACTCGCGGCGCGTCGTGAGGAACGCGCTCGGTACAATCGAGCGCGATACGGAGGTGGCGGTCGGGAACATGCGCGAGTTGCTGGCCAAGGCGTGGCTTCGGCCGCTGATCGTCGGCCTGAGTCTCTGGACCGGTTTCTTCGGCGGAAGCTGGGCGACGATGCGCTGGTTGGCGTCGAGCATTCAGGACCGGATCGAGACGCTCGCCGAACTGGACTACGACATCCAAGACGCGCGGCAGACGCTCGCGCAACTGGAGGTGGACACCTGGGGGGTCGCGCTGCTGGAGATCGAGGGAGAGCGGGTCGTGGTACTGCCGGCGGGGACGCTGGACAACACGGGCTGGACGTGGCGCGATCAGCCTGCCGTGAAGCTATCGAACAGGTGAAGGAGGTCTATGACCGCATTAGAGGAGCAGTTGACGAGGGCCTTGCGGAAGTTGTCCGAGCAGTACGAGCAGGAACAGCGGCGGCACTCCGGGCAGATCGAAGCCTTGCGAGAGTACGCCGAAGTCTTGCGAGAATACGTCGAAGCCTTGAGGCAGCACGCCGAGCGGCAGAGCGGGGAGAACGAAGTCTTGCAGCGGCGAATCGAGCGGCTCGACGGGCAAGTGACACGCTTGGCCGAGTACTATGGGACATCCGCCGCCGCGAGGCCGAGCGGACGCGGCTGGTGATACGGCCGCCGACGCGCGGGCCGGACCGCGACGCGGGGCCGAGCCGCTGATGGTCGCGTTCGCAAACGGGAGCCGTGAGTCAGTCTTTTCCAATACGGAGATGAGCCTGAACCGGGGGAGGCGCGAGAGGTGAGGCCGGAGCCCGGAGCAGGTGGCAGTTGATGGAGTTTCATTATCTCCCTGAACGAGGGAGAGGGGCAACCGGCGAGCCGGGGGATGTCCGGGAAGCAGGAGGGTCTCCGGCGAGCCAGCGGTTGGCGCGAGTCGGTTCACGCGGCGGAGTTGCCGGCTTTTCCGATGGCTCGGAAGAGTTCGTCGCGGGCGCGGCGGACGGCTTGGGCGGCGGCGAGGTCGGTGGTTGCGGCGGCGAGTTGGTCGAGGGCGCCGAGGGTGACGCCGGGCCGGAGGAAGGCTTCGGCGCCGGGCAGGGCCTTGAAGCGCTCGTGGGGCGTGGTCACGTCCTGTTGCCGGTAGCGCCGCCTGACTCGTCCGGTGGGGCTGACGACTTCGGTGGGGAAGAGGCAGGGCCGGTGGAAGTTGAGGAACGGGCAGAGGTGGTCGTGGAGGAAGGCGTTGACCCGGGGGACGAGGGCGTGGGGGACGTGGACGTGGCCGAGCCACTTGCGGACGACGCTGCCGTTCTTCGTCTCGACCAGCGCGTTGTCGTTGGGGTGGCGGGGCCGGGACTTGGTGAAGACGCCGACGTGGAGCTGGTTGAGCAGCGCGGCCACGCGGCCGTTGACGTATTCGCTGCCGTTGTCGGCGTGGAAGGCGTGGATGGCGAAGGGGAAGGCGGACAGCAGGGCTTCGAGGCGCGGGACGAGGAAGTGGTGGGTGATGCGCGGCACGGCTCCAACGTGTTGGAACTGCGTGACTTCGTCGACCACGTTGATGAGGTAGATGCCCTTGCGCCTCTCGCGGTCGCCGAGGTGGACGGTGTCGACGCGGAGATGGCCGGGCTTGCCGTCGGGCCGCGGCTTGCGGCGGACCCCGATGGGGACCGGGGTGGGCCGGGTCTTGCGGAAGGTGAGGCGGCCGGTCCGGTACGCGCGGGTCTTGCGGAGGTTGTAGATGTGGCCGTTGGAGATTGAGGCGAGGCGCGCGAAGCGTTCGTCGCCGTAGACCTCGTGCATGCGTTGCAGGACCACCTTGGTGGCGGGTCCGGAGGGCTGTCCGAAGGCTTCGTCGACCTCGGCGAGCAGGGCGGCGTCGTGGGGCGTGTAGCGGCGCTGGAAGGCGTTGGCCGGGGGCTTGCGGCGGTGATCGCGGATGCTTCCGGTCCGGCGGTGCTGTCGGACGAGGCGGGTCACCTGGGCGCGGGAGAAGCCCGTCACCTTCTCGATGAACCGCTTCACCAGTCCCTTGTCGGGCCTCCCGAGGCCGTGGTACTCGAAGCGGACCAGCGTGCGGCGCACGAAGGCGTAGGCCGAGGTGCGGTCGGCGAGCTCGAAGTCCGCCGGTTCATTGCCGTCCAGGAAGGCCCGGACCTGTTCGAGGGTGCGAAGTCGTTCGGTGCGAAGTGTCACGATCATCCTCCAATGATCTCTTCGCCCCGGCCCTCAGGCTCACTTCCCGCTGGAAACCGGCCCCGCGTTCAGGCTCATTTGCCGTTGGACAAGACTGAGTCTGGCGCGCGCGAACGCCCTCCGCGACCTTTGGGTCAGGCGGATCGTGCAGTCCATCATCGGAGGAATCGAACGATGGCACGCACGAAACGGGACCGGCGCTCCTACAGCGCCGGCGAATGGGGCCGGAACCGGGTCCGGGTCTTTCCGGATCCGAAGACCGGCCTGCTTCAGATCGAGTGGCGGGAGAACGGGCGCAGGCGGAGCCGGTCGCTGAAACACCGCGATTGGGCTCGCGCGAAGCGGCAGGCCGACGAGGCCGCCGCAGGCTTCGCGGTCCACGAGCCCAACGGCAAGGCCGAAGCTGAACCCGAGCCGCTCACTCTGGGGCGGCTCTTTGACATCTACGGTGAGGAGGTCACCCCGACGAAGGGGAAGCGGACCCGCAACCGCGACCGTGTCGCGTCCGCGATGTTCCTCGACTTCTTCGGCAGGGACCGAAGGCCGGAGACACTTTCGCAGCGCGATTGGGACCGATTCATCCAAGCCCGGAGAGCGGGCAGGGCCGGCCTGTCAGGCGAGCCCGTGGGCAACCGGACCATCGCATGGGACCTGACGTTCCTCATGGCCGTCCTGAACTGGGCCGCGAGGTCGCGGGACGAGGAAGGGAATCTCCTCCTCGACTCCAACCCCCTGAGGGGACTCAGGAAGCCCAGGGAGAAGAACCCGAACCGGGTCGTCCTCACCGAGGACGAGTACCGGGCGATGCTGAATGTGTCGCGGCAGGTCGGGTGGCGGTTCCATGTCGCCTTCGTGCTCGCGCACGAGACCGGGCACAGGATCGGTGCCATCCGCAAGCTCCGGTGGCCTGACATCGACTTCGAGAACAGGACCATCCGCTGGAGGGCGGAGCACGAGAAGACGGGCTACGGGCATATCACTCCCTTGACCGACGAGGCAATCGCCGTCTTGGAAGAAGCGCGACGGATGGGCCGGGGGAAGAAGAACGGCCCGGTGCTGCCGTCAACGGCGGACGCCGCGAAGGGCATCAGCCGCGTGTGCACCCATAACTGGTGGTGGAAGGCACAGACCTTCGCGGGACTGGAGCCGAAGCGGGGCCGGGGCTGGCACTCGTTGCGCCGGAAGTTCGCGACGGACCTGATGGACCTTCCGCTCAAGGTTCTTTGTGAACTTGGCGGATGGAAGAGTCCCCAGACGGTGCTGCGTTGCTATCAGCAGGCCGATGCGGGACAGCTTCGGAAGGCTCTGGAGAGTCGTCCGAGGGCTCGCACCTGAAATCCCAATCGGAGGGAGTCATTCGGAGGGAACCGGGCCGCTGAATCGCGCAAGCTCAAGTAACACAGGAAGATGCGAATCTGTATGAGTTTGTGGGGTATGCTGGCTTGTCCACCTTAGCGTGGCCAAGCCAGCCACGCGGGGCACCCGCGCAAACGTCCCATCGGGCACCGCCCGGAACAGCTTCGGCCGGACCGTCGCAGCCAAGCTCCTCGATTTCTTGGCCGCCCGCCTCACGGACGGCGAGGGCGAACAGGCCGACCCGTTACTCGTCGGCGACGGCGGCACCTTCTGCCGAGCGGCCCGGTTTCGCCCTACCCACACCCCTCGGAGACCCGAGATCGTCGATCTGAGGCGATGGAGTGGACGCCCCCTCCCGGCGGCATCGCAATGTGCCAGGGATGGTACTGTAAGCGATCGCGACCTTGAGAGGTCTGACCATCACAGGGAGGAGACATCCACATGGAAGAGGTTAGCATCATCGGAATCGATTTGGCAAAGCGCAGCTTTCAGGTCCACGGGGCGAGGGCGGACGGCTCGGTGGCTTTCCGCCGGAAGCTGAGCCGCGGGAGGCTGCTGAGGTTTCTCGCCTCGCAACCGGGGTGTACGGTGGCGATGGAGGCGTGCGCCAGCGCCCACTACTGGGGCCGGGAGATCATGGCGCTCGGTCACGAAGTGAGGCTGGTTCCCCCGATCTACGTGAAGCCCTTCGTCAAGAGGCACAAGAACGACGCGGCGGACGCCGAGGCGATCACGGAAGCGGCGCAGCGGCCGACCATGCACTTCGTGGCGGTCAAGACCGAGGCGCAGCAGGCGCTGGGGATGCTGTTTCACACGCGTGACCTGCTGGTGCGCCAGCGCACGCAGATGATCAACGCGCTTCGGGGCCACCTCGCCGAGTACGGCGTTGTCGCTCCCCAGGGCACTGCCCGGATCAGGCAGTTGGCCGCGGTGCTCGACGACGGGGATTGTGGCCTGCCCGAGGCGGTCGTCGAGCTGGGCAGGCTGCTGCTCGGGCGGATCGACGAGCTCGATGAGAAGATCGACGGACTCGACCGGAAGATCCGGACAAGCGCACGGGAGGACGAAGAGACGGCGCGCCTGATGACGCTCCCGGGCATCGGACCGGTCACGGCGATGGCGTTGCAGGCCTTCGCACCGCCGATGGAGAGCTTCCGGCGCGGCCGCGACTTCTCGGCTTGGCTCGGTCTCGTGCCTCGGCAGCACACCACCGGCGGCAAACCGAGGCTGGGCGGGATCACGAAAATGGGCCAGCGCGATCTCAGGCGGCTCCTGATCACGGGAGCCATGTCGGTCGTTCAGCAGGCGAGCCGGCGCGGCGAGATCACGGATCCGTGGCTGGCCGGGATGTTGGCACGCAAGCCGAAGATGCTGGTGGCGGTCGCGCTCGCCAACAGGACGGCGCGGAGGGTCTGGGCACTGACGACGAAGAAGGAGATCTACCGGGTTCGCACTGCCGCCTGACCGGGCGGCGAAAGGAGAGAAGCGAAAAGCGAAGAAGCTGTCGGGAGGTGTTGGTTAGCAGGACGCAGGAACGAGTAAGGGCAAACGGTCGACAAGACGGGATCGGAAAAACCAGGACTAGGATGGAGGGCCTTTGAGCCCGCTGAGGCGATTTGGATCCGATCTCACGAACACCATACGGGCCCGCAGCCGAACAGCGCTGCATCGAGAGGCCGGACATACGACAGTACTTGGCCAACTGCCACCAACTCGGCTCCTGAATCCGCGCTTGCCCACTCCGGGGCGTCCACATACGATCCTGCGGCCCGTAGATTACCCGAAATGCCTCCGAAACGGCCTCCGAGCCCGGTCTCGGGGTCAAATCAGCTCCGGGCGGCTCCCTGTTGGATGCGCGACGTACTCGCTCCACGCCTGCATGACCACGGCGCGGCGCTCCAGCAGGTCGGAGCGCTGGTACGCCTGAACGACCCGGCTTCTCGGGACGTGGGCGAGGCAGGCCTCCGCGACCTCCGCCGCGACACCGGTCTCGGCCATCCACGACCGGGCGCTCGACCGGAACCCGTGAACCGTGGAGGTGATCCCTGCCCGCCGGAGCACACGCCCCGGCGCGTTCCTCGGCAACACCGCGCCGGTCCGCGACGGGAACACGAGCGACGAGTCCGGAGCAAGCGCCCGCGCCCGCTCCAGAACGCCGAGCGCGCCCGTGCTCAACGGAACGGAGAACTCGCGACCCGCCTTCATCCTCGACGCCGGGATCGTCCACACGCCCGCTTCCAGGTCGATCTCGTCCCACCGCGCCCCGCGTGCCTCTCCGGCCCGCACCGCCGTCAACGCGATCATCTCGACGCACGGCATCGCCGACGGGTGGATGTACCTCACCCCACGTATCGCCCGGATGGCGGCCGCGACCTCCCGATGCGGCAGGGCGCGGTAATGGGTGGGCGCGTAGCCGTTCACCCTCGGCAGCGCCGCGACCGCCCGGTCCACCGGGTCGTCCGGGCGGAGATTCTTCCCAACGCACCAGCGGAAGACCGCGGAGAACCGGCGCTTGGCCCTCCGGGCGGCGGCGGGCTTCGATGCCCAGATCGGCGCGAGGCACGCCAGCACGTCCGCGCTCGTGATCCGGTCCACAGGCTTGTCAAGCAGGGGCACGGCATGGACGCGGAACGTCGCGGCCCACTCCTTGGCCACCGTGCCCCCTACCTTCCAGCTGTCGCGGTGCAGCTCGATGGTGCGTTCGACCGCCTCGGCAAACGTGGGGACGCCGTGCCCGCGCGGATCGCCGCCGTGGCGGACCGCCCGGCTGTTGTCCAGCGCCTTGCGGCGCGCCTCGGCGAGCGTGATTTCGGGATACGGCCCGAGCCCGACCGAGGTGAGCCGTCCCTCGATCCGAAGCCGCTGGCGCCACGTCTTGCTGATGCGGCCGGCCTTGGTGCGGTGGACCCTGAGGCTCAGTCCCCGCCCGCCTCGGCCGTCGCCGTAGACGCCCGGACGGTTGATCGTGCGGACGAAGGCGGCTGTGAGCGTCCTGGGTCGTTTCATGCAGAGGTTCCTTTCCTGAATGCGTATCACTTATTGCAACACTACACGGAGAAGAATACAGGGGATGTTGATAAACCGCAAGAGATGTGGAGATTACCGTAAACCCCTATAACATCCTGTATTACTGGACATTACTGGACTACCGGAGGACGGCTGTGGATCGTACTGGAAGCTGGCAATGCAGTCGATGATGGACTGCACGATCTGCTCGTTGGAAACATCGCGGCGGGCGGCGCTCTCCGCCAGTCGCGGGCCGGACGGCGCCTTGAGGGGCAGGTGCCGGCGCAAGATCCTGGGCGCGTTGGGCCTTCCGGCGTTGGGGATCTTGCCTTCCCGCACGAGGCGGCCCAGATGGTCCTTCGAGTATCCGCTCTCGTGAGCGGCTTCGACGAGCGAGAACGTGGTCTCGTCTTGCTCGCGCATCGTGGCTTCGAGGTCGTCGGCGCACCGCTCGATCGCGACGGCCGGGGTCTCGCCCCCGTAGCGGCGGAGCGCCTTGGCCTGCTTGCGCCAGTCGGCGGGCAGGCCCTCGACGGATGCGGGCTCGTTCTTCCTTCGGCGCTTGCGGGTCATTTCCATTTTCCTTCCTCATCCTGATGGAGCGCGTCCGCGAGGCCGGGATCCCCCTCGCCGCGCCGGACGGACCGTTCGGCGAGATCGACGCGGCGGCCGAGGTCGGCGAGCCCGGTGGTGCGGGCAACCATGTAGATCGCGGCCGCGATGGTGGTGAGGGCGAGCGCGGCGTGCAGCGCGAGCGCGACGCCGTGTTCCGCGAGGATCCTTGGCCAGTGGAGCGAGAGGTATTCGAGGCGGGCGCCGCCAAGCAGGAACGCGGATCCGGCGAGTGCGGCGGTGAGTCCCGCGCTGATCTTCCAGGGCTGCATGTTGGTTCTCCTCTCTTCAGAGTTCGACTGTGGCGGGATCGCGGTCGGCCGGGCCGCGGAGCCAGGAGCCTTTCTCACTGCCGAGGCCCAGCCTGCGAAGAAGCCCCGCAGCCGCCGGTCCGTTGGCGTGCATGGCGAACCCGGCGGCGGCCTTGGCACGGACGGCCGCCTCGCGGTAGCTGCCGGAGACGGCCTCGACGTTGACGCGGCCGGTCCGGCCGTCCGCGTCCTCGTACTCGATCTGGGCGTCGGGGTAGAGCACCCGGCCGTCTTCGTCGATGGGGAGCCCGAGTTCGCGCGCGATCCGGTGGCGCTCGGCGTCGGCGGCCCGTTTGCCGCGCTTCCGCGCGGCCTCGCTGGCGCGCGCGATCCTGCTCTTGAGTTCGGTGTCGAGGCGGACGCGCCGCACGGTGGCGCCCCTTGCTTCGAGCCGCTTCCGCTCGATCCGGCAGGCGCGGTGGATGGCGGTGTCGTGTGCCGCCTCGGCGGGCCGGACGCGGGCGAGCCGAATCTCCTGTCGGGGATCCATGCCGCGCTCGGCGGCGAGCTTCCGGGCCTCGGCCACGCCCTTGGGGGTGAGCGAGAGAATCTTGAACGGGTTGCCCTTCGGTCCGGTGGCCCGGTGTTCCTCGACCAAGCCGTCCCGGATCCAGGCGTTCACGGCGCGCCGGGTGGTGAACGGATGGCCGCCGAAGTGGACCTCGGCGATGTCGCGGTGGGAGACCGCGCCGTGGACGCCGATGTCGGTCAGCGCCCCGGCGCAGCGGTCGGGGAAGGAGATGGACCCGCCGTCCCGGCCCGCGGCGTATTCTCGGCGATGGCCGTTCCGCATCCGAGCTCGATGGCTCGCGCGGCTGGGTGGCGCGGCGGAACGGGGGTCCGGTTCGGCCGTGCGGCCGAACATCTCTCTTCCTCTCACGGCTCAGCGGCTCGGCCCGAAGCCGCGCTCGGGGACCGGGATCCTCGGCACGGGGACAACGATCCTCTGCGGTCCCTGCGCGGGCGTCCGGACCGCCGCCACGGCAACGGGGTCGCGTTCGGCCACCCGCTCGCGGTGCCGGTCGAGCACAAAGTCGGAGATCTTCTGCGCGTCGGCGGCGGCGCGGCGGATCTCTCTGGGGTCCTCCTCAAGCGCCTGGATCCAGCCCTCGACGTAGGCGGCGCCGCGCGCCGGGTCGTGTCCGACGCCCACGCGCTCGCCCGTCATCATGGCGCTGATCTCGGCCCGCAACTCCTCCCTCGCGTAGGCGGGCGAGCGGAACCCGCCGTCGATCCCCTCGATGAGCGTCTCGCGCTTCATCCGCGACTCGTGCCCGGTGCTGTGGCCCAGCTCGTGGAGCGCGGTCTGGTAGTAGTGGTTCGCGGAGGGGAACTGGCCCCGCTCGGGCAGCACGATCTCGTCGCGCTTCATGTGGTAGTAGGCGCGGTCGCCCTGGACGTGGCGTACCGGGACGCCAACGTCCTCCATGACCCGCTCGGCCTCCTGATGCACCTTCCAGAGCGGCTCGGGCGTCGGGTTGGCGCGCTCCGGCAGCCCGTCGGCCTGCTCGGCGTTGAACACGGTGTACTGGCGGACGAACGGCGCCTTGAGCTTCTCGTAGCGGTAGACCTTCTTGCCCTCAGCATCCCGCCTGGGCCGCCCCTGCTCGTCGGTCACGGCGATCCGCTTCCTGTCCTGGAAGGAGAGGATGCGGGTGCCGCGCTCGCCCTTCCTGACCTGTCCGCCCCGGTTCTGGATCTGGCGGTACGTGCCCCAGCGCACGTCGCCGTAGCCCACCTCCTGCTGCACGGAGGCGAGGTGCAGGCTGTTGCCGCCCCGGTAGGAGCGGTCGGTGTCCACGTTCATGGGCATCACCCGCTCGCCCGGCGCCCACGGCTTCTGCCAGGGCGCGGTGCCCTGCCTGATCTGCTCGATGATCGCGTCGGCGAACTTGCGGTGGTATTCGTCGTGGTTCATGCGTCCACCTCCTCGCCGGCGGCGCCGTGCGGGTCGCCCCAGGCGGCGGCGATCTCGTCCTCGTCGCCTACGTCCTCGGGGAAGAGGCCGTACTGCTCGGCCAGGAAGGCGTCGACTTCGAGCGTGTCGCCGCTGTCGCGGGCGAGTTCGCGGTCGAAATCCTCGAACGTCTTGACTCGGATGGTCTGGTCGTCGCACTTCATGCGTTCACCTCCTTCGGTGGTCGGGTGGTCCATGTCGGTTCCGTGATCCAGCGGCCGGTGGCCGCGTCGTAGCCGCGCACTTCGAGCGCCTCCTCGACGAACCGCTGGCCGTCGCGGCGGGTCACGTGCAGCACGAGCGCGATGCCGTCCACGACGCCTCGGCAGGTGACTTCCCAGGGCAGCGCGTCTCCGGCCTGCATGGCGCAACTGGCAAGGCGCGAGAGCGCGGAGCGGGCGTTGTTGGCGTGGACGGTCGTGAGCGACCCGCCGTGTCCGGTGTTGAGGGCTTGAAGCAGATCGGCAGCCTCCGCGCCCCTCACCTCGCCGACGACGATGTGGTCGGGCCGGTGGCGGAGCGCGTGCCGCACCAGGTCGCGGATCGAGACGGGCGTGTCGTGGGTGGCTCCGGCCTCGAACCGGAGGCAGTTGGCGCGGTCGATCCTGAGTTCGAGCGTGTCCTCGATGGCGACGATCCGCTCGTCTTCGGGCAGCAGTTCGATCAACGCGTTGAGGAGCGTCGTTTTGCCCGATCCGGTGCCGCCGGATACGAGCACGTTGCGGCGGGCGAGCAGGGTCCGGCGGGCGGCTTCGAGGACCGGCTCCGGCAGCGAGCCCATGCGAACGAGATCCTCGGCGGAGAATGCCCGGCCTCCGAACCGGCGTATTGTGATGGCGACCTCGGGACTCGCGGGCGGAGTGCAGATCGCGACCCGCGACCCGTCTCCGAGCCGCGCGTCCAGGACCGGCTTCGCGGCGGGGTCGAGCCCGAGCGGCCGGGCGATGTGGATCGCCGCGCGGTGGAGCCAGGCGGCGGTGAGTCCGGGCGCCTCGTGGGGCTCCAGCTTCCCGGCCCGCTCGACCCAGACGTTCGCGGGTCCGTTGATCATGATCTCGGAGACCCCGGGGTCTTCGAGCAGGGATCCCAACCCCGGAAGAAACGGGGTAAGGTGGCCGACGCCGCTCGCGCGCTTCATATCCGCCCCTCCTCGCGGAGCCGCCAGTAGCCCGTCTCCCTCGGCAGGTAGTGCGGCTTCAGGTAGACGCGGGTGGCGGGAAGCGACTTCACGCCGTCGTACGGAAGACAGATGGCCTGGTAGTTGGCGAGCAGCCCGAACTCGCGCGGCGTGAACACCGGCTCGCTCTGCCGGCGGAACGACTTGCTCGCGCCGATGGAGCCGCGCCCGCCCCCGGCTCGGCCCGACAGGAGCGAGAACTCGGGCCTGCCCGTGGTCTCGGTGAACGTGTAGGAGGCCCGCGTCTTCATGACGCTCCCGCACATCTCCGACGCGATCTTGGCCGAAGCCTCGTCGGACAGCGACAGGAAGATCCGTGTCCGGAGCGTCTGGACGAGCGTGCGCCACGCCTCTCCGGAGGGCAGCACGGAGCGGAGCGACGAGAGCGACTGCGTGGCGACGATGGGGATGCAGCGGCACTGCCGCGTGAGCGCGAACGCCTTCTCGTCGCCCGCCGGGTCGTCCTGTCCGACCGTGGCGAACGCTTGATATTCGTCGCAGATGAACACGGCGGGCCGCATGTAGCGTCCGGGACGCCGGGCGGCCTCGGCGGGCCTTCGGAGCAGCGCCTGCATCCACGCACTCTTGAGCAGCACCCCGATGGCGCGGGCAAGCGCCGGGTTCGCCCCGGCGGGCATGTTGAGCGCCAAGACCTTGCCGCCCTCGATCAACTCGGAGAGCGGGGGCAGCCGCCTGCGGAGCCCCGGCATGGGCGGGACCCGCGCCGTGCGGTCCTTTTCGGCTGCTGCGCCGCCCTTTGGTTCCGGTTCGGAGGTCTTCGGCGGCGGCGGGCAGAACACGGACGCCACGTCCGGCTGGTCGAAGAGCGAGAGGAAGACGGAGATCCCCTCGACGATCGAGGTGCGGAGCTTGGCGTCCAGCTTGGACCAATCCTTGTCGTACCACCGCTCGACGGCCTCGACCCGTTCGCGGAGTTCGCTTCCGGCGGCTCCCTCGGGCTCCGTGGCGTAGGCGACCTTCAGTTCGGCGAGCCGTTCGCGGAGCGCGGGATCGAGCCGGTGGGCCGCCTTCCCCTCCTCCGGCAGCGCCCGCCAGTCCCAGTCTCCGAGCGCCTTGCGGTGCTTCGCGAGATCCTTCCGCGCGATGACGGCGCGAAGCGGGCACACGCGGTCGGCGAGCGCCCTGGCCTCGCCGATCTTTCCGGCCAGGAGGTCGGCGTCCACCGTGCAGCGGTACACGTCCTGGAGCGTGACCCAGCCCCCGGGCAGGAGCCGGTGGAGTTCCACGATCCACCGCACGAGGTTGGTGTACGCCTGTTGCCAGAAGGGGTCCCTGCCCTTGCCGAAGAGCTGGTTGATGAGGGAGGCCACGCCGTAGGCGAGCGAGTAGGAGTCGAGCAGCGGATCGTCGAGCGGGTTCCACCACCACGAGCCGCCGAGCCCGATTTCGAGGTAGTCGTCCGCGCGCCCGGCGTCTTCGAGGATGCTCCGCACCTGATGGCAGAAGTCCCCTTTGACCTCCAGCACGAGCGCGCCCGCTCTGCGCTTGGAATCGTCCGCCCGCCAGTGGAGCAGTTGCCGGGCGAACGGGTACATGCAGGCCGTCGTCTTGCCGGTGCCGACGGCCCCGACGACGAGCACGCCGGTGTAGAGTCCCTTCTCGGGGACGACGAGCCAGGACGGCCGCTCGCTCTCCCGCTGGGCGGTCGGGTGGTGCAGTTCGCCGACCACGACCGAGGGCGCATCGTCCTCGGGCGAGTTGGGCCAGTCGGGCAGCCTGCCCCGTCTCTTGAACCGGAAGAGCGGCTGGAACCAGACCCGCCAGACCGAGATCGCGAGCGAGCCCGCGAGCACGACCAGGACGGCGGGCCACGCGTAGTGCCAGAAGCGGAGGACGGCGTGCAGGCCCGGATCGTGCCATTCGATCAGGTCGAGGTAGGGATTCGCGTCCGGGACCGGAAACGGCGCCTTGAGCGCCCGCGCGCCGACCGCGCCGACGGCGGCCCCGATGATGGCCAGGGTGGCGGACTTCATCGGCGCAGCCTCCTTCCTGAAAGGATCGCTGGCTGGGAGCGACCCCGTGCGGGGCGGAGGGCCGGGGTGTGAATCCACACCTCGGCCCGAACCCGCACCAGGCCCCGCGGGCCTGGGGTCGCTCCCAGCCCCGCCGAAGCGGCCCGACCGGCAGCGCCCAGCCGGGGCGCGGCGGCGCAAGACGTTACGGCGTCTGCGGATGGCCGCCCGCGTCCTTGTGAATCGCCGGCCACCTCGGCTGTGAATCGGCCCCCCGCGTCGATTTCACGCCTCGGTGCGGCCCCAACTCGCCTGGCGGTCATCGGTAGCGGGCTCCCTGGAGGCGGATGGTCCGCCATGTGGCGGCGCGGCTCACCGATGCGCGCCTGGGTCTGCGGCGCGCGCGGCTCTCCAGCGCGACGCTCCGCTTCATGGCGGCCTGGAGCCCCCCGAACTCTTCGAGCACGTGGACCGCGCCCTCGATGATCGCCCGCTCGATCCGCGCCAGCTCCTCGGCCGTCCGGGCGTCCGGCTCGGCAGGGCCGGACCCCGCCTCGGCCCACCTGCGGATCACCCGTCCGGCCCGGTCGATCTCCTCCATCGTCCGTGCCGCGGCGACGATCTCGACGGCGCGGCCCTGCTTCCCGAGCGCGTCCCAGAGCCCCCGGTGCGCCGCGCCCCACGAGCGGAGCGCGGTCGCGGTCTCGTGGCCCGGCTCGGCGTAGACGAACACGGCGCGCGTCGAGTCGAGCGCCACGGGCAGCTTGACGGGAAAGAAGCGGCGCGTGTCCCCGGCCGCGCCCCGGTAGAGGCGGGACGGCAGCAGCGCGCGCCCGATCCCGAGCGCCTCGAACGCGGCGACCTTCTCGGGCTCGGTCGGGAGCCACGGCAGGTCCGCGTGCTCGACCACGTAGTCGAGCGAGAGCAGGCGGCGGAGAAGCACCTCGTTCGCGGCGGCGCGGCGGTGCCGGACGTGCTCGGCGCCGAGCGCCCGGTAGACGCGCCGGGAGTAGATCCGGCACACGCGGCCGATGCCCCGGAGGCCGGGCACGGTCTCCTCTGCGGCGAGCCCCCGGGCGATCAGCGCGTGGACGACGCGCCGCACCTGCTCCGGGTGCGCGTCAAGGAACCGCGCGCACTGCGCGCGGGTGAACACGCCGCTGTGGAGGCACACGAGCGCGATCCACTCGGCCTTGGCCCCCGTCCAGCCGAACGGTTCGAGCGCCTTCTCCCGTTCTTTGAGGTGGTGGAGGGTCATCGCTCCTCCCCGGTGACGAGCGCCCGGTCGGCGCGCAGGTAGGTGACGAGGAGTCCCATCGGGTTGTGGACGACGAGTTCGTTCGGAATGCTGTCCAGGAACTCGAACCGGAGCGTGAGCGACCAGCGCTCGCGGCGGATCTCCCGCTCGCCGTCGAGGTGGACCACGTCGAAGTCGGCCGTCGCGCCGTGCGGCGGCTCGGGCGCGGGGTGGATGCGGAGCACGACCTGATCGACCTCGGTCTCGGTGTCGGCGGTCCCCGCCGCCACGCTCGCGACCTCCGCGCCGTCCCTTTGGAACGCCGCGTTCGCGAGGTCCGTCGAGAGGAACCGGAGGCTGCGGGTCCAGTGCTCCTCGACGGTCGCGCGGCGGCGCGAGTGGAAGTCGTGGACGAACCGGTTCAGGAAGTATTTTGTTGTCGGATCGAGCGGATCGGCCTGCGCGGTCGCGGCCTCGTAGGCCAGCGCCTCGGCCCGGCCCACCTCATCCACGCGGACGACGATGGGCTTGGGCGGCTCCGCGCCAGCGATGCGCAGCAGCACGAGGACGCCGAGCACGATGCTCGCGGAAAGGAAGATCAGGATCGTCCTGAGCTTCCGGTTCGCTTGGACCGCCTCGCCCCAGATCTCGGCGTACTCGCGGCCCGCGTCACGGTCTCGTTTCATCATCGGGTCTCCTTCCGGGTCAGACGGGGGGCTTGGCGGGGACGGCCGCGCCGCCCGCTCCGCGCATGACGAGGGCCATGAACCCGGACCCGGACGAGCCGGAGCCCGAGACGAGCATCGAGGCGAGTTCGCCGACCTTGAGTCCGGCCATGAGGCCGCAGACGACGAGCGGCATGAGCACGACGGCCCAGAGCCACAGTTCCAGCGGATCGGCGGTCCCGGTGCCCATGAGGGCATCGGCGTAGGTCGTGATGTAGCCCATGCCGACGCCCATGAAGACGCGGAGAATGGCACCGGCCACGACGCCGTAGAGCGTGTAGACCATCATCGTCCGGAACCATCCCCAGAACAGGAACGCGAGCGGCTCGAACAGCAGGAACGGGATCAGCACCGGACCCAGCAGGATCGCGATGGCGAGGGCGACCTGCGCCCAGATCACCTGCGCGTACGTGACGCAGAAGAGCGCCAGCAGGCTCAGCACCAGCGACGCGCCCATCACGAGCGACACGAGCGAGGAGAAGAGCACGGTGACGCCCGCCGTCACGACCGACAGCAGGTTGCCGCTCGACCACGCCGCGCCCAGGTGCGCGCCGTAGGCCTGGACGAGCGCGGTCATCTCCGAATACCCGGCCGACACCACGTCGGAAAGGAACAGGTTCTGGAGCCAGATCCCGCCCCCGGCGATCATCGCCGGGAACGTGAACCCGACGCCGGGGATCGGGACGGCGTAGTAGTGGAGCAGCGTGCGGGGGATCGCGATCCCGATCACGAGGCGCACGATCTCCCAGGGCTGGAACGTGCCGCTGAACGCGATCTTGAGGCCGGTCCAAGCGACCATGACGGCGGCGAGCCCGCCCCAGAGCTGGAGCCCGACGGCCTGAATGTCGGGCGCCGCCCCGCCGACGACGGAGTCGAGCACGATGTCCAGGAAGCTCTTGAAGTCCTGAAGCCGGTCCGCCGGGATCTGCGCCGGAACGTTCGGGTCGATGGACTGCGGGGGCAGTTGCATGGCCGGCGCGCCCTACCGGTAGAACGAGGGGACGCGGAACAGCAGCCCGCCCTTGAGCGCGGCCCGGTTCAGCGAGGCCGCGTCCCGCATCGTCACCGCCAGCGCGTTCGCGCGCGTCCGGCCGTCGCGCCACTCGGAGAGCCATTCGAGGCGGGCGAGTTCGGCCTGCCGCGCCCGGCCCGCCTCGGCGGCGGCACGGTGGGCGAGCACCTGCCCGGCCGCCGCGTCGATCCTGCCCTGGCTCAGCGCGGCGGCTACGCGGGCCTGCTGGAGCGCCGTGTTCGACAGGTTCCGGTTCGCGGTGAGGCCGGCGAACGAGCCCCGCGCGCTCTCGACCGTCTCCGCGAGCGCGGCCGCCGCGTCCAAGGCAGCGTAATCAAGCACGCGCTGCCGGTCTGCGGATTGCCTGGCGCGGCGGTGATCCTCGGCGGCGCGTGTCGCCGTTTGGGCAGGGAGGTTCGGGTACAGGGCGAGGATGTCGGCCTCGCTCACCCGGTCGGCCGTCCCGTGCGCGGCGCGCCACAGTTCGGTGAACGAGCCGCCGCGTCCGAAGCGCCGGACGGCATCGACCGTCCCCTGGGCGGTGCCCGTGAAGTCGGATCGCCACGAGATGCCGTTCCGCACCAGACCGACCGGATCGGCCGCAAGGTCGGAGAACGGCCGGAGCAGCGCGTCGATCTCGCCCTTGGCGGCGCGTTCCATGTGGTCGAGTTGGTCTTCGAGTTCCGTAAGCTGGCGGGCCATCGACCGGATCTGGGTGACCTGGTGCGAGATCTGCGTGATCTGGTTCGCGATGATCGTGGCCCGCTGGAACCAGCTCCCGAAGTCGAACTGCGCGCTCGCGGGACGCGCGCCCGCGAGCAGCAGGACAGGGACGAGCAGTGAGGGGGCGAGGATGCGGTGAAGCATGGAAGAGTCCTTTCGTGTCATCGGGGGGTCGTCGGAGTGCGGACGAGGACATCCGCGGTGAGCCAGATGCGCAGCCGGTGGCCCGCGCGGATCGTGATCTCGGGCAGCCGGTTCAGATACCGGTCCAGCATCGAGGTGGCGCTGCCTCCGAGGCCCTGGCCGACGCCCGCTTGAAGTCCGTATGGGGAGGCTCCGGCGAGCGTGAGACCGCTCAGCGCGCCGACAGCTCCGGCGGCGGCGAACGTCGAGAGGTAGCGCCGGTTCACCTGGTCGCGGAGCGCGCTCTCGCCCATCTGGTTGAGGCCGGTGAACTCAAGATCCACCCAGCTTCCGTCGGGCAGCAGCAACCGGTGGAACGCGACGGCAAGACGGGTCTGGTCCCGGTCCTGAACGGCCCGGGCCGTGCCGACGACGCGCGCCCCGCGCGGGATCAGCTCCCGCTGGCGGTCGGTCGAGTACAGCGGCACCGACACCATGGCGAGCACCGGGCCGGGGAACTCGCCCGACAACTGGGTGACGAGCACCGCCTCCAGGAACGTGCCCTCGTGGATGCGCTCCCAGCCGGGCGGATCGCTCGGCCGGACGATAAGCGCGGGCTCCGGCGTGCCGAGCGCGCGGGGGGCGCTCAGCATGGGAGTGACCGAGGAGCCGGGCGCGAGTTGTTGGGTCGCCAACCCGGCTGCGATCTCGTTCTCAAGTGCCGCCAGCGATCACTCGAAGGAGTCGAGCGTCCCTTCCAACGCGGCCTCCACGAGGTCCGCGTCCGGATCGGCGTTGCCGTCCGCGCCGCCATTGACGCGGGCGTCCGGATCACGGTGGGAATGGGCGACGGTCGGCGAGCGGAGCGAGCGTGTCCGGCGCTCCATCTCTTCGAGCCGGAGCGACTCGCGCAGCTCGAACTCGGCCCTGCCCATGCCGGGGGCTCGACCGCCTCCCCCGGCATCCGCCCCTGCGGAACCTGTTCCCGCGGATCCCGCGCCCGGGGCGGGTCCGCCCTCCCGGTCCGCCGGATCGTCGCGGGACTCGGCGGCGGCCCGTTGCGTCTCGCGCGCCGTCTCGTCGCGGATGCCCTCGTCGAGCGACCGGCCCTCGCGGTCGTTCAACGCCCGCGGCTGCGCCGGTGCGCCTGGGGCGGCCTCGTCTTCGCCGGGACCCGCGAGCGACGACGAGAACAGCAGTCCGGCGACGAGCACGGCGATCAGGACGATCCCCGCCTTCGTGACCATGCCGCCCGGAAGCGCGCCCTTCGGCTCCTTCACCACCTGCTTCCAGCGGATCATGTCGAGCCCTCCCGGGGCTCGAACCGCCAACGCGCCTGCTTGTCGCCGATCCGGAGCCAGCCGTCGCCCAGAACGCGACGGGCGACGTAGAGTCCGTCCTCGGTGAGATCGAACGCGACCAGGCTCGGCTCGCCGTCCCGGAGTTCGTAGAGTGCCGGTGACTCCTGCGCGTGCGAGCGCATGTAGGTGAAGAGCCCGTCGTGCCACATCGCCTCGACCCGGAACGGCCGCTCGGTGGCATCACGGTCCAGCCGGTACTCGAACCGAAGCCGTCCGGGGTAGGACGCGCGGAATGCCTCGATCTCCGTCTCGGCCCAGCCGCGCGCCTCGGCGATCCCCGCCTCGGCTTCCTCGCGGGCCAGCCGTGCGGCATCGACCGCCTCGGCCGCCATCTGCCGGTAGGCGGAGACTTCGCTCCGGGCCACGAACCCGGGAGCGCCGGACGGGGCCTCCCCCTCCGCTCCCGCCTCGACGCGGACGACCAGGTGGGGCGGCTTCTCCCCGTGTTCGGAGACGAGGAACGAGTAGATGCGCCCGGACTCGCAGACGAGCGCCACGTTCGTCGCCGCGTCCTCGGCCAGAGGCTTCAGGTACGCGACGTTCGCCGCGCCGGTCAGGTGCCAGTACTCGGAGTCGCCGGCCACGAAGTCGAGGATTCGCTCGCCGGCCGGAAGCACGATCACGGTCGTGTGGCGCACGCGCGCGCGGAGCCGGGGGATCCGCTCCTCGCCTTCCTCCAGCAGCGGCACTCGAAGGTAGGCGGCATCGCCTTTGGCTTGCTGCGCGGCGGCATCGCAGGGAACCACGGCCAGAAGCAGCGTCAGCAGGACGACGACGATCCCCAGCAGGATCGCAGCGGTCGGAGTTGCCTTCATGGTGTTCACGTCCTCTCGGTTGGTGGGGTGGGGTGGGTTCGGCCCGCGAGCGCTTCGAGCGCCCGGGCCAGTCCGTGCCTCGCCACGGCCTCGGCGCGCCTCTCGGCATCCAAGGGCGAGGAGGTGTAGAGCCAGTAGCTCTCGGGATCGACTTCGAGCCGGAGCACCGCCGCCTCGTCCGGGCGGCGGAGGTACAGTTCGCGCTTGGGGGTCAGCGCCCGGACGCGGGCGACCTCCGACTCGTTCAGCCGGAACAGGGCTCCGGCCTCGTCGGGCAGTTCGGCGTTGGCGAGGAACAGCTTGGTGGGGATCGATTCGAGAAGGGCCGAAGCGCCCGGCATGCCCGTCACGTCCACGGCGGACTGCGTGGCGAGCACGAGCGCGGCGTTCTTCTTCCGCCACGTCTTGGCTGCCTCGGCCAGGTAGTTCAGCACGGCGGGGTCCTGCATGTACCGCCACGCCTCGTCCACGACCATCAGCTTGAGACGCGCCGTCTCGGCCGGGTCCTCGATCTCCAGCCGCATGCGTTCCAGCAGGTAGGCGAGCGCCGCCTCGCACAGGTCCGCGTGCTCGGCCGCCCCGGCCAGGTCGATCACCTGCCAGTCCCGGAACTCGATATCCGCCGCGCCCAATGGCGCGTTGTCGAAGAACGCGCCCCACGCGCCGCCCTCCGTCCAGCGGCTCAAGGCGGGCCACATGGCGGCCGGGAGCGAACCGGCCAGCACGGTGAGGGTCCGGCGCTCCGTCCCCAGCGCGTAGAGGTCCTCGATCCGCGCGCGGATCTCGCTCGTGTCCGCGCCGTCGGCCTCGTACCCTCCGAGCTTCAGCAGCCGGAGCACCCATCCGGTCAGGAACTGGAACGTGCGGGTGGTGGCGGGCAGCGCGAAGGGCGTGAGCCGGAGCGTCGGTTCGGTCTCTCCGGGCGCGAGCTCCAGATACCGGCCTCCGAGGAACCGGGTCAGCCAGCGGTAGGAGCCGCCCAGGTCTAGGATCAGGATGCGCGGATCGTACTTGAGCGCCTCGACGAGCAGGAAGTTGAGCGTGAAGCTCTTGCCCGAGCCCGTCGCCCCAAGGATCAGCGTGTGGCCCACGTCGCCCGCGAACAGGTCGTAGCGGTACGCCGTGCGCCACGGGGTCTCGAACACCGCCAGCGGCTCGCGGTCCAGATGGCGGCTCTTCCGGTTCCCCCTCGGAGGGCCGAACACGGGCGCGAGGCACGCCGCGAGACCGGCCGATACGAACACCCTCCGCACCTGCCGCTTGCGCGGCTGGGCCGGAAGCCGGGCGAACCACGCGGGCATCTGGCCGTAGCCTTCCCGGATCACCTTCGCGTCGTGCGCGGCGAACAGGCGGCGCACGTCTCCGTCCAGCCGCTCGATCCGGTCGAGTTCGCCGTGCAGTGCGACCGTCAGCGACGCCTCGCCGTAGGCCACGCCGTCGGCTTCGAGTTCGACCAGCGCCGCGCCCAGACGGTCGGACTCTGCCGCCGCCGCGGAATCGACCATCGCCGCCGCCGTGCCCTGAGCGTCCTGCGCGTGCGCCATCATCGAGTAGCGGCGCGAGAAGTAGTGGCGCTGCGCGCTTCGGATCCGGCGCCGCGCCGCCTCGACCGTCCACGGACGCCATTCGAGCGAGACCGTCGTCACGGCGTCCAGGCAGTAGAGGTCCTTGAGCAGGTTGGCGTGCGCCTGCCCGGGCGGCGACAGCATCGAGTACAGGATCACCGGTTCGCCGTCCAACCGGAGGTGCGAGCGCTCGGCTTCAAGCTCCGATAGCGCGAGCCGCCAGTTCATGCCGCTGCCCGTCGCACCGTCCCAGAATGTGCCGGGGCGGTTGACGAGTTCGGACAGCAGCCGGGAAGCCTCAAGGGCTCCCATCATCTCGACCGGCGTGTGCTCGGTCACGAGCGAGCGGCCCGCGTCGATCATGGCCCGGAACCGGCCCGCCGCCGCCTCGATCTCCGAGGCCAGGTAGGTGGCTGCCGTCTTGCTGCGGCGCTTCCGAAGCCGCTTGAGTCGCGACAGCGGTCCCGTCCCGGAACCCCCGCCCGCCGGGCGGAGGCCCGGGTCGTGTGACCATACCACGAAGGCTTCGAGCCGCTGGACGCGCCCGGCGAGGAACGCGCTTCGCTTGCGGCCCGACAGGGACGCGATGTCCGAGCCGCCGTCGTCCGGACCCTCGGCGAGGCCGGGGCGGCGGAGCATGTGGAACTGGAGCCGCGTGTCGGAACTCAGGCCCGACATCAACCGCTGCCAAAGACCGAGCACGCGGTCGATCTGTTCGGGCGTGCGCCCGTCCACCGCGGCGGGCCGGATCCGGCCCGCCGCCACCAATTCGCCCGAACGGGTCAGGCAGGTGCGGCCATCGTCGAGCCAGCCCCAGTAGGGCAGCTCCTCGGCCAGCGAGCCCGCCGCCTCGTAGGCCCGGCGTTCCTCCGCGACCCTCACTTCGAGTCCGTCTGGATACGGAGATGCCACGGCTCGTCCGCCCATTTGCCCGGATCGATCCGCGCCGGATAACGGGCGGCGTTCCGCAGCACGGCGAGCATGGCCGGGTCTCTCCGGCCCGCGAGCCAGCCCGCGCCGTAGCAACCCGTGAACACCATGCCGCCCGCCACCAGCGAGGCCGTCGCGTTCCAAACCGCGACCGCGAGCGTCGCGCCCAGCAGGAACAGCCGCCGCTCCACGCCCAGCACCGTGAGCGGACGGTTCAGCGCCGCGTAGCCCGCCCAGCGCCCGAGGCCCCGCATCAGAACAGCCAGCCCAGGAAGTTCACCGCGCCCACGGCCATCCCGATCCCGAAGATGATCCCGGCCAGCGTGCGCTTGCTCCCGCCCTCGCCGAACGCGAACATCAGCCCGCCCACCACGATCGCGATCAGCGACAGACCGCGCGCGATCGGTCCCGTGAACTGCGTCTGTAGCTCGTTCACCGCGTCCACCCACGGACTCGTGCCCTGGGCCGTCAGCGCGCCCGGCGTGAGCATCAGCAGCACCGCCCACGCAGCTCCCCGCATCGTCGTCAGCAACGTTCTCATGTCTTCTTCTCCCTGGTCTCCCGGTTTCCGTTGCCGCCGGAACGACTCCGTCCCGGCTCGACCGATGGATCACCCGAAGAACGGTCCCGTCCGTTGGCGCGCTCCCAGTCCGCCATGAACGCCAGAGCCCGGTCCACCGTCGCCAGCCGCGGCGAACGGCCCCGCCTCAGATCGCCCCAGAAGCTCCGGTCGCCGACCGCGCGCTGTCCGAACTCGGACGGCGACATCGCCGCGTCCCGAATGAACGCCGAAATGCGCCGCTCGAACCACCTCGTCAGGTTCTCCATTGCGCGACCACGAAATAGGATATTGTCAAGTCATGCAAGATGGTAGGAAATCGGATACTTCCCACCTCGTTGACGTGCAACGAGTTACGGAATCGGGGTTTCGGCGCCCGCCGCCAGCGGGGCGGAAAACGCCCCTGTACCTCCCATCGGAGAGCCCGGAACAAGACTTTATGGGTCAGATGAGGCGAGGGCTCCGGGAGCGTCGGAATCGACGGAGTCGAACGCCGGAGGGTTTCCGGACGAGTGCGCGCCTTCCGTAGCGGTTACTGCCGCACAGCTAGGCTCCGGTTGAGGGAGTCCCGTTGCGTTCGCGGCGGATGGTAGGTAATTTCCGACTTATGGGACGAAGAAAGAAGGAAGGCGCTCAACTGGACCCGGTGCGCCGGAGGCTGCTCAGGATGGTGGCCGACAGCGACACCAACCTGCGCACCGCGTCGATCGCCATCGAGCGCAACGCCGCGTACCTGCACCAGTTCGTCCACCGGGGCACGCCCAAGGTGCTGTCCGAGGACGACCGCGAGGCCTTGGCGGAGCATCTGGGGTGCAGCCCCGACCTCCTCAAACACGGCCGGGGCTTCGGGCGCCGGGCACCGCACAACCCGAAGCCGGCGCCTGCGCGCGCGAGCCCCTACGCGGCCCCGAGGGGCTACAGCGCCGTGCCCGAGATCGATGTGCGCGCCTCGGCGGGTCCGGGCGCGTGGAACGAGGAGTTCGAGCAGACGAGCGACATGTGGATCTTCGCCGATCCGCTCATCCGCCACGAGTTCCGGGCCAAGCCGGAGGATCTGCAAATGATCACCGTGGACGGGGACTCGATGGCGCCGGTGCTGTCGAGCGGCGACCGCATCCTCATCGACGTGAGCCGCAAGGTGCCGGTTCCGCCCGGCATCTTCGTCATCTGGGACGGCATGGGACTCGTCGCCAAGAGGATCGAGCACGTTCCCAACTCCGATCCGCCCAGGATCGTGCTCAAGTCGCTGAACCCCGAGTACGACAGCTACGAGCGCCTCGCCGAGGAGGTCCGCGTCATCGGGCGCGCCGTCTGGGTCTCCAGAAGGCTGTAGCGCGCACGCACCGACCCGGATCGGGGCGCGCCGGGAAATGATCCGTTTGCTCCAAGGGCATCGGAGCGGGCATCTTTCGGGCGCTTGAGTTGGTCGCCAGTCCCGGAACGCAACGGCACTCCCCGCGTTCCGGGCACGCCCGGATTGCCAAGAGACCATGCCCAGGAAGACCCCCACAGCCGAAGCGGATCGAGACCCGCCGGACCATTGCGCGCGCCCGCGCGACAGGAATCAAGGTCGCGCGAGGGCATTGAGCTTGGCCGTGACGCTGCTCCTGGCAGCGATGGGATCTTGCGATTCGGGTCCGGTGGTCGAGCCCGAGCCGTCGCTTGAGATCGTGCCGGACTCCGTGACGCTCACGCACATCGGACACCAGTTCACGTTCTCGGTTCGGGGCGGCGGCGCGGTCCAGTGGAACAGCCGGGACCTGGCGGTCTTCACCGTCAACGCGAACGGCACGGTGACCGCGCGCGGCAACGGCGAGGCGCGCGTTCAGGCCTGGACTCCCCATTCGTCGGACCATGCGCTGGTCCGTGTGCGTCAGGCCGCGGCCGTGTTGGAGCCGTTCGGCGAGGGGCAGCGGGCGGGCCTTGGGCTGTCGCTGACCGAGCCCGTCGGCGTGCGCGTCCTCGACGCGGGAGGCGTGCCGGTGTCCGGGGTGGCGGTGCGGTTCGAGCCGGGCACGGGCCATGGCAGCATCGAGCCCGGAGAAGTGTCCAGCGACGAAGAGGGGCTGGCGGCGGCCAGATGGACGCTCGGGCCGGAGTCGGGAACGCAGACGCTGGCGGTCTCGGTGGAGGGCGCGGCGAGCGTGATCATCGCGGCCACGGCCTTGGACCCGGATGACGCGGTGGCGTCGTTCGAAGTGCTTTCGGGACGGGACCAGTGGGCGTGGAACGGACGTGCCTTGGCCGAACCCATCGCCGTGCGGGCTCTCGACGACGTCGGTCGGTCGATTTCCGCTGCGACGATCCGGTTCCAGCCGGACGCGGGCGGCCGCGCCGACCCCCAGACGGCGGTGAGCGACAGTGCGGGAGTGGTTTCGACGACCTGGACCCTTGGGACGGTCCCCGGACCTCAGACGCTCGCGGTCTCCACCGGGGGCGACGCGAGCGCCGAGGTCATCGCGACGGCGCGGGACCCCGACGAAGCGGTGGCATCCGTCGAGATAGTCTCCGGAGACGATCAGTGGGCGGTGGCCCGGCACGCGCTGCCGGATTCCGTCACGGTACACGTCTCCGACGAGACCGGCCGGCCGATCTGGGGCGCGGCGGTGACGTTCGAACCGGAGGCGGGGAGCGGGCGGGCGAATCCGGGCGCGGCGGAGACGGACAGCCTCGGGCTTGCGTCGGCTGTGTGGACCCTCGGGCAGCAGCTTGGCGTCCAGCGGCTTGCGGCATCGGCGGGCGGGCTAGCGGTGGGGTTCGACGCCACGGCCGTGTCGGCTGAAGGAGTGTGCAACCGGACCCCGGCGGTGAGCGCGGAGATCACACGCCAAGCCTTCCGTGTCAGGAGTTGCTCGGAGGTGACGGAGGCGACGCTCGGAGGCATACGTCGCCTCGTACTCGTAGGCAAGGGCATCAGACGGCTTCGGAATGGAGACTTTGCCGGGCTGGCCGGGCTGGAAGAATTGAATCTCGCCGACAATCTGTTGATGGACCTGCCACCAGGAATCTTCAGCAGACTTTCCCGCTTGCGGCGGCTGGTCCTGGCGTCGAACGAGTTGACGCAGTTGACGCAAGAGGTGCTCTCTGAGCTCCCGGCCTTGCAAGAGCTGAACTTTTGGCACAATCAAATCACCGAGCTGGCACCGGGGACGTTTGCGAATATGGTCGAACTGGAGCGTCTCCGATTCGACTACAACGAACTGCCGGAACTGCCGCCGGACCTCTTCGGCAGGCTTCCGAATCTGCGGTTGTTGACCATGCGTGGGAACCAACTGGCCTCGCTGCCGGAGGGTATCTTCAACTCGCTGTCGCGCCTCCAACATCTGGCCGTCGGGGATAACCTGCTGACAGAACTGCCGCCGAGTTTGTTCTCGGAGACGGTCCAGCTTGAGCGGATCAATGTGGACGGCAATCGGCTCGCCGAATTGCCCCCCGGGCTGTTTGCAAACACGCCAGCCCTCCGACAACTACGTTTGGAGCGGAACCGGTTGGAGATTCTTCCGCCGGGCATCTTCGGCGGTTTACAGGAACTGGCGAGGCTGGACCTGAGCAGCAACGATCTGGCCGAACTGCCCTTGGGCGTTTTCGCCGGGACGCCAAAGCTCGCGCAACTGAGCCTTCAGCGCAACGAGCTTGCCCAGCTGCCGCCGGGCTTGTTCGCGGGGCTGACCGCACTCGAATGGGTCACACTCCAAGCCAACCCGGGGGCGCCCTTCCCCATCCGGCCTGAGTTCGTGCGGCTCGATGGCAACCCGCTGTCGCCTAGTCCGGCGCGGGTGGCGTTGCGGGTACCCCCGGGCGCTCCCTTCGCGTTCACGGTTCCGGTGTCGGTGCAGCGCGGATCAATCTCGCGCGACACCGTCTCGCTGCTACTCGGCGACACAGTCAGTACCACCTTCGAGGTGTCGGCAAACGCGGACGGCGGTGCGGCGCATCTCGGGTTCCCACCGCTACCGGACGTGCGGGCGGATGGCTACGGAGGTCTGGAAGTGGTTCGGGGCGAAGAGTTGGTGCTTTTCGCGGAGACAGACAACCGGAGCCCGGTGGCGCGTTCGCCGATTCCAGCTCACCGGCTTCAGGCCGGGGGTCCCTCTGCCGACCTGAAGCTCGCCCAATACTTCGACGATCCTGACGGTGACTCGCTGGCCTTCGCCGTTGCGATGACCGAGCCCGGAGTGGTGGCCGCGCGGATCGAAGACGGGGTGCTGTGGCTGGATCCGCAGTCGGTGGATACGACCGTGGTGCAGGTACAGGCAACCGACCCCGAAGGTCTGGGTGCGACCCATCGTTTCCGGGCGTGGGTGGTTCCGGCACCGGATCCCGAGGCGTTCAACATCGAACTGTACTTCGATCCGGGGTTCACGGTCGAGGAGGAAGCGGTGGTACGGCGGGCTGCGGACCGGTGGATGGAGGTGGTGACAGGCGACCTGCCGGACGTGCCGGTGCGGGATTCGTTGGTCGGCTCATGCGCCAATGAACCCTCCCCGCCGCGCGTGGTGGGCGTCATCGACGACTTGCTAATCCGAATGAGATTCGTCGCACTACAGGGTAATGCATCGGCAACCGCCACTATCTGCGGTAAGCGCGAAGAATCCGGGCAAGCTTTTCTAGGCATGAACGCATTCTCACTTTGGTACGTTCGCCGTCCAGATTCGGACGTTGATCGGCTGTATCGGAGCGCACTCCACGAGATCGGTCACGTGCTGGGATTCGGAGATTGGACCACCGGTCCGGACCCGGATGCCTGGAAGGCGATGTACCGGGGCGTGGGCACGGATCCACACTTCGCCGGGCCGCTGGCGACGGCGGCGTTCGACGCCGCAGGCGGCTTGGCGTATCCGGGCGGCAAGGTGCCGCTGGAGGACAAGATACCCCTCGTGGGCATCCACTGGCGGCTACGTGTGATCCCCGGCGACATCATGACACCGGGCGGCGGTGCGTTGCTGACGGCGATCACGATCCAGACGTTGGCGGATCTTGGATACGAAGTAGACGTTAGCAAGGCGGATCCGTACACCCTGCGGGGGGCGGCGCAGGGCGATGCTCGGGGCGGCGGTGCGGACGCGGAAGGCTCGGTTGCGGAGTTGTTCGCCGACGACGTGATTCAAGGTCCCGTGGTCGTGGTGGACACGGACGGCAGGGTGGTGAGGGTCATCCGGCCCTGACCGGGCAACCCACCATTTCGGACGTGTTGGGCTGCCGTCAGTTCTTACGCGTGGCACCCGACTTCCTCCGCACCCCTTGCATGTTCTGGATTTCCTTGTAGCCTTTCGAGCTTCCAATTCCGGGCCGTGTCGGGCCACAACCCCTCTTCCGCCTCATGTCCAAGGGCACCCTTGCGCAATGACCACCCTCAATTCGCTACGTTCAGCTTTTTTCCATATCCAGCAGCCTCGTCCCAGGTCGGGTGCGGAGTCTCCGCACCCAGTCCGTAGGACGGCTCGAAAACTCTTCACGGCGGCGGCCTGCGGCCTCCTGCTGGCGACCGTCTTTCCGGCCGGAGCGCACGGGCTCTCCGGTGCTTCGGCGGCGGCGTCCGACACGCTCAGGGTGACCCTTTCCGCGCCCGAGGGCGGCTCGGTGGCCGAGGGCGCGACCGGGCACTTCGAGATTTCGGTGGCGGGGAGCACCGCCGCCGGGGCCGTGACGGTCCGGTACTCGGTCTCCGGCACGGCGGTGGCGGGCGAGGACTATACGGCGCTGTCGGGCGAGGCGACGGTGTCCCAGGGCGAGAACACCGCCCGGATCGCGCTCGAAGCACTCAAGGACGGCATCCTCGACAAGGGCGAGACGGTGGTGCTCGCGCTGACCGGCGCGACCGGTCCAGGGACGGTGCTCGTGGATCAGACAGAGGCCACGGCGACCATCGCGGACAACGGAACGGTGTCCGTCGAGCTCGCGGCGGTGTCGGACACCATCGGGGAAGGATCGACGTGGAACTCGTCGGTGATCATGTCGATGCCCGTGGCGGATCGGATCTCGCTGCGCTGGCGGACGCAGGACGGTACGGCCCTGGCGGGCCGGGACTACAAGGCGGCCGACGAGGTCGTCACGTTCCAGCCGGGCGAGACGGTGAAGCCGATCAGCGTGGAGACGCTTGAGGACGACAACACGGAGGCCGTCGAGGTCTTCTACGTCTCGCTGGGTCTGGCCGTCGACGCGGCGCGGGCGGGGACCGAAGGCGCCTTCAAGGTCGATTCAAAACCGCAGTCCGCGTTCATCGAGTGCAGCGTCGCCTTTCCGCCCAACGTGAAGACCATGTTCGAGCTCGTCGCGCCCGTGCCCGCCGACACCGTGTTCGGCACGGTGGCGGCCAACACGACGGACGGCATCCCGTACTACGAACTCGACGACGGAGGCGAGAACAAGTTCACGATCAACTCCCTGACCGCGCAGATCTCGACCACGGCAGCCTTGGATCCGGGCTTGTACGAGTTGGAAGTGACGGTGCACGACGAATGCGGGGCTCAGGCGAGCATCGACGTGAGCGTCAACGTCACGCAGCCCAACCGGCCACCGGTGGTGGACGATGAGATCGAGGACATGACGCTGCATGTGGGTGACGAGAAGGAGATCGACCTCTCGAAGGTGTTCAGCGATCCGGACGAGGATGTTCTCAGCTACGAGGCGGTCTCCTCGAAGCCGGCCGTGGCGACCGCCGTGGTGAGCGGAACGACGCTCACGGTGACCGCGAAGGGGCAAGGCGAGGCGACGGTGACCGTGACCGCAAAGGATCCTGACGATCTGGAGGTCACGGATGTCTTCAAGGTCACGGTTCCGAACCGGCCGCCGAAGCCGGTTGGGACGATCAAGCCCGACACGGTCGGTGTCGACGAGAGCAAGACGGTGGACGTGTCGTCGTATTTCAAAGATCCGGACGGGGACCGGCTGACCTACACGGCCGGTTCGTCGGATTCGGAGGTGTTAAGCGTCAGCGTCGAAGGCAGCGAGGTCACGTACACGGGAAAGTCGGCGGGGAGCGCGACGGTGACCGTGACCGCCAACGATGGGCACAGCGGGACGGCGCAACAGGCATTCCGTGTGACGGTGCCAGAGCCAAATGAAGCGCCTGTGGTTGACAATCCGATCAGCGACTTGACGCTGTACGTGGGTGATGGGCCGAACGAGAAGGTGATCGACCTCTCGAAGGTCTTCCGCGATCCCGACGGGGATGATCTCAGCTACGAAGCGATCTCCTCGGACCCGGATGTCGCGACCGCGACATGGACGGGGAGCACGCTGACGGTCACGGCGAAGGGCAAGGGCGATGCGACGGTTACCGTCACGGCGAATGATGGCGATCTGGAGGCCAAGGACGAGTTTGATGTCGAGGTTCCGAATCGCGCACCGGTGGTTGTCAATCGGATCGACGACCTGACGCTGTACGTGGGCGAGGGGACGAACCAGCAGCGGATCAACCTCTCGAACGTGTTCCGCGATCCCGACGGGGATGATCTCAGCTACGAGGCCGTGTCCTCGGACACGGACGTGGCGACGGCGACGGTGAGCGGGAACACGCTGACGGTAACGGCGAAGGGCAAGGGAGAAGCTACGGTTACCGTGACGGCGACGGATCCGGGCGATCTGGCGATCGTCGACGAATTCGATGTCGAGGTCCCGAACCGAGCACCTGAGGTCAAGAACGCGCTCGCCGACCTGAGGCTGTACGTGGGTGATGGCCCGAACGAGAAGGAGATCGAGATCTCCGGCGTGTTCCGCGATCCCGACGGGGATGCCCTCGGTTACACGGTCAAGGTCTCGGACACGGACGTGGCGACGGCGACGGTGAGCGGGAACACTCTGACGGTCGCGGCGAAGGGCAAGGGTGAGACGACGGTTACGCTGAAAGCCGACGACCGGATGGGTGGGACGGAGGAGGACGTTTTCGTGGTACGGGTTCCGAACCGGAAGCCGAACACCAAGGGGACGATATCGGATCGGGGGGTCGACGTTGGCGATAGCGGGTCGGTGGACGTGTCGTCGTACTTCAGCGATCCGGACAAAGACGAGTTGGATTATACCGCCACCTCGTCCAGGTCCAGCGTTGTGGAGGTGAGCATCGACGGCAGCAGGGTGACGTACAAGGGGCTGAAGAAGGGCACCGCGACAGTAACGGTCACCGCGGAAGACACCGGGAACCTAACGGCAAGGCAGCAGTTCGAGGTTGAGGTATACGAGCCGAATCCGGACTGCAAGATCGAGGTGTCGGCGGCCCAATTGTCGGTGCGCGAGGATGCGGGCGTAGGGGACGAGGTGGACGGCGAGGTCGGGGTCAGCGCGAATGCGGATTGCGGGACGCTGCGCTATGCGCTGACGGGCACGGGGTCGGGTGACTTCTCGGTGGCGGGGGCGAGCGACGACGACGGGGTGATCAAGGTAAAGCGCGGGCTGAACCACGAGGGCAGAGACTCTTACGATCTGACGCTGACGGTGAGTTGGGGCTCGGTGAGCCACGCGGCCGGCGTGCGCATCACGGTGACGGACGTGAACGAGGCGCCGAGGAGTGTTGGCGCTATCCGTGCGCGGACGGTCCGGGTCGGACAGCCCGTTTCGCTGAACGTGACGGGCTACTTCACGGACGAGGACGCGGGGGACCGGCTGACGTTCACCTCGGAGTCGTCGGCGACGGGCAGGCTGACGGTGAACGCGAGCGGGAGCCCGGTGACGCTGACGGGCCGCGCGGCGGGAGGCGCGACGGTCACGGTGACGGCGCGGGACCGCGGGGGTCTGACGGCGACGCAGGTGTTTTCGGTGACGGTGGAGCCGGCGCCGCAGCCGTGCGGGATCACGGTGTCGGACGCGTCCCTTTCGGTGCCGGAGGACGCGGGCGTGGGCACCGCGGTGAGCGACGTCGTCGGGGTGACAACGACGGGGGATTGCGGGGCGCTGCGCTATGCGCTGACGGGCACGGGTTCCGGCGACTTCTCGGTGGCGGCGGCGGGCGCGAACGACGACGACGGGAAGATCGAGGTGAAGCGCGGACTGAACCACGAGGGCCGGGACTCGTACGACCTGACGCTGACGGTGAGCGAGGCGGGCGGCACGGCGACCGGCGCGGGCGACGTGGACATCACGGTGACGGACGTGAACGAGGCGCCGAGGGCGAAGGGCTCGATCGGGGCGCGGACGATCCGGGTCGGGCATCCGGAGTCGGTGGACGTGACGAACTACTTCACGGACGAGGATGCCGGGGACCGGTTGACGTTCACGTCCGAGTCCTCGGCGACGGGCAGGCTGACCGTGAACGCGAGCGGAAGCCCGGTGAAGCTGACGGGCCGCGCGGCGGGTAGCGCGACGGTCACGGTGACCGCGCGGGACCGCGGGGGCCTGACGGCGACGCAGGTGTTTTCGGTGACGGTGGAGCCGGCGCCGAAGGATCCGTGCGAGATCACGGTGTCGGACGGTGCGTTGTCGGTCCGCGAGGACGCGGAGGTGGGGGAAGGGTTGGACAGCCTGGTGGTGGTGACGACCAAGGGGGATTGCGGGACGCTGAGCTATGCGCTCTCGGGCACGGGTTCCGAGGACTTCTCGGCTGCGGCGGCCGGAGCGGGCGACGCCGACGCGAAGATCGGGGTCGCGAGGGCTCTGGACCACGAGACGAAGGCTTCGTACGCGCTGACGTTGACGGTGCGCTGGGGTTCGGCGAGCGACACGGGCGACGTGGACATCTCGGTGACGGACGTGAACGAGGCGCCGGAGGCGGCGAGCACGATTCCGGGGGTCAAGCTCCATGCGGGCGAATCGAAGGTGGTGGACGTGTCGGCGCATTTCACCGATCCGGACGGGGACGCGCTGACCTACGCGGCCGGGTCGTCGAAGGAGGGGGTGGCGACGGTCGCGGCGGTTGGGAGCAAAGTGACGGTGACGGGGGTGTCCCCCGGCGTATCGCAGGTGACGGTCACGGCGAGCGACGGGCGGGGCGGGTCGGTCGAGCAGGCGTTCGCGGTGACGGTGGAGAACCGGGCGCCGGAGGTGGCGAGCGCGATTCCGGCGCTGACGGTCGCGGCCACGAAGTCGAGGGTGGTGGACGTTTCGGCGCATTTCACCGATCCGGACGGGGACGCGCTGACCTACGGGGCCGGGTCGTCGAAGGAGACGGTTGCGACGGTCGCGGCGGTCGGGAGCGAGGTCACGGTGACGGGCGTGTCGGAGGGCGAGTCGGAGGTGACGGTCACGGCCCGCGACCCGCACGGCGGAACGGTGTCCCAGGCGTTCGAGGTGACGGTCGGACCGGAGAACGCCGCGCCGGAGGTGGCGGGCGCGATACCGGCGCTGACGGTGGAGGCGGGCGAGACGGCGGTGGTGGACGTGTCGGGCCGCTTCCGGGACCCGGACGGGGACGCGCTGACCTACGCGGCCGCGTCGTCGAAGGAGGGGGTTGCGACGGTCGCGGCGAGCGGGAGCGAAGTGACGGTGACGGGGGTCTCGCGCGGCGAGTCGCGGGTGACGGTGACGGCGAGCGACGGCCGGGGCGGCTCGGCGAGCCAGGATTTCGCGGTGACGGTTCCGAACCGTCCTCCGGCCTTCGGGAGCAGGACGCCGTCGCGTTCGGTGGCGGAGAACTCGGTCGCGGGCACCAGCGTGGGCGCGCCGGTGACGGCTTCCGACGCGGACGGGGACCCGCTGAGCTACTCCCTTGCGTCCGGCGGAGCCGCGTCGTCGTTCGCGGTCGGCCCGCGCACGGGCCAACTGACGGTGGCGGCGGGCGCGCTTCTGGACTACGAGGGCGGCGACACGCTGCTCGCGGTGTCGGTCGTGGCGAGCGACGGGATGCTGGCGGACACGGCGGCGGTGACGATCCGCGTGACGGACGTGCCCGTGCCGGGGCGGCCCGCGAAGCCGTCGTTGCGGGGCGGCGGGCAGGCGCTGAAGGTGTGGTGGAAGGCTCCGCCGAACGCGGGTCCCGCGATCACCGGCTACGATCTCGGCTACCGGGTTGCATCCTCCTCGGGCGATTGGACCGAGGTGTCGGCGGGCGACGTGCTCGAGCACACGTTGAGGGGCCTGGCGGCGGGCAGGGTCTACCGTGTGCGGGTGCGGGCGGTGAGCGCGGAGGGCGCGGGCGAGTGGTCGGAGCCGGGCAGGTCCGGGACGTCGCCGCGCTTCGACCCGGCGGCGGTGACGCGTTCGGTGCCGGAGAACTCGCCGGCGGGCGCCAGGGTGGGCGCGCCGGTGACGGCGGAGGCCGGGGACGGCGTGGTGTTGAGCTACGACCTCGCGGGCAGACCCCCGGCGGAGTTCGCGATCGACGCGTCGACCGGCCAGATCACGGTGGCCGGGGGCGCGGCGCTGGACTACGAGCGCGGCCCGAAGTCGTACAGGGTGCTGGTCGCGGCAACCTACACGGTGGGCGGCGAGACCTTCGGGCACGCGGCGGCGGTGACGATCCGGGTGACGGACGTTCCGGCGCCGGGCAAGCCGGACGCGCCGGCGGTGGCGGGCGGCGCGGAACAGGTGAAGGTGTCGTGGAGCGCGCCGGAGAACGATGGTCCGGCGATCACGGGCTACGATCTGCGGTACCGGGCGAAGGCTTCGAGCGGATGGACGGAGGTGTCGGCGTCGGGAACGACGCTTGCGCACACGATCGCCGGACTGGAGGCCGGAACGGCGTACGAGGCACAGGTGCGCGCGGAGAGTTCGGAGGGCACGGGGGAATGGTCGGATCCGGGCGAGGGGGCGACGGAGGCGGCCAACCGGGCACCATCGTTCGGCGAGGACGCGTACGAGCGGGAGGTGCCGGAGAACTCGGTGGCGGGCACGGCGGTGGGCGATCCGGTGACGGCCACCGACGCCGACGATGACGACCTGACGTACAGCTTCGTGGCCGGAAGCAACCTGCCGTTCGCGATCGACGCCGGAACGGGCCGGATCGAGGTGGCGGCGGGTGCGGCGCTGGACCACGAGGGCGAACCCAACTCCTACGCGGTGCAGGTGGAGGCGAGCGACGGAACGCTTGCGGACACGGTTGGGGTGACGATCCGCGTGACGGACGTGCCCGCGCCGGGCAAGCCGGACGCGCCGGCGGTGGCAGGCGGCACCGAAGAGGTGGCCGTGACGTGGAGCGCGCCGGCGCACGAAGGGCCGGCGATCACGGGCTACGATCTTCGCTACCGGGCGATGTCGGACAGTGACTGGACGGAGGTGTCGCTTGCGGGATCGGTGTCGGCTCACACGATCACCGGACTCGAAGCAGGCACCACCTACGAGGCACAGGTGCGCGCCGTCAGTTCGGAGGGCGCGGGGGAGTGGTCGGATCCGGGCGAGGGGACGACGGAGGCGGCCAACCGGGCACCGTCGTTCGACGAGGACGCCTACGAGCGGGAGGTGGCGGAGAACTCGGCGGCGGGCACGGCGGTCGGCGATCCGGTGACGGCCACCGACGCCGACGATGACGACCTGGCGTACAGTTTCGTGGCCGGAAGCAACCTGCCGTTCGCGATCGACGCCGGAACGGGCCGGATCGAGGTGGCGGCGGGTGCGGCGCTGGACCACGAGGGCGAACCCAACTCCTACGCGGTGCAAGTGGAGGCGAGCGACGGGACGCTCGCGGACACGGTTGGGGTGACGATCCGGGTGACGGACGTGCCCGCGCCGGGCAAGCCGGACGCGCCGACGGTGACGGGCGGCACCGAACAGGTGGAGGTGTCGTGGAGTGCGCCGGACAACGAAGGGCCGGCGATCACGGGCTACGATTATCGCTACCGCGCTAAGGCGGACAGCGACTGGCCGGACCCGGCAAGCCTGGGAGTCGTGCTCGCGCACACGATCACGGGGCTCAAGGCCGGAACGGCGTACCTGGTTCAGGTGCGCGCGGTCAGTTCGGAGGGCGCGGGCGCATGGTCGGATTCGGGCGAAGGGACGACCAGGGCCAACGAGGCGCCGTCGTTCGGTGCGGACGCCTACGAGCGCGACGTGCCGGAGAACTCGGCTCCTGGAACGGCGGTGGGCGAGCCCGTGACGGCTACCGACGACGGCGGCGAACCGGCGTACAGCTTCCTGCCCGGAGGCGCCGCGCCGTTCGAGATCGACGGTGCGACGGGCCGGATCGCGGTCGCCGAGGGCGCGGCGCTGAACCACGAGAGCGCGGACACGCTGTTCACGGTGCGTGTCGAGGCGAGCGACGGCGAGCTTGCGGACACGGCATCGGTGACGATCCGCGTGACGAACGCGGACGATCCGGGCGAGGTCGCGCTGAGCCCGGAGGTGGCGCGCGTGGGCGTCGAGATGACCGCGGCCCTGACGGACGAGGACGGCGTGCGCGGCGCGGGCACGAGCCGAAAGTGGCAGCGCTCGGCCTACGGCAGCTCGTGGAACGACGTGGGCTCGCGCCCGATGTACACCCCGGCGACGAGCGACGAGGGCATGTGGCTGCGCGTGGTGTTCACCTACTCCGACGGCCACGGTCCGGGCAAGCGGGCGGTGAGCGCGGCGGTGAAGGTGCAGCCGGGGAACGCGGCGCCGTCGTTCGGCGAGGACGCGTACGAGCGGGAGGTGGCGGAGAACTCCGTGGTGGGCACGGCGGTCGGCGATCCGGTGACGGCCACCGACGATGACCAGGACGACCTGACGTACGGCTTCGTGGCCGGAAGCAACCTGCCGTTCGCGATCGACGCCGGAACGGGGCAAATCGAGGTGGCGGCGGGCGCGGTGCTGGACCACGAAGGCGAACCCAACTCCTACGCGGTGCAAGTGGAGGCGAGCGACGGGACGCTTGCGGACACGGTGGGGGTGACGATTCGCGTGACGGACGTTCCCGCGCCCGGCAAGCCGGACGCGCCGGCGGTCACGGGCGGCAGCGAAGAGGTGGCCGTGACGTGGAGCGCGCCGGACAACGATGGTCCGGCGATCACGGGCTACGATTATCGCTACCGCGCGGAGGGGGACGACGACTGGCCGGACCCCGCAAGGCTGGAAGTCGTGCTCGCGCACACGATCACGGGGCTCAAGGCGGGAACCACCTACCAGGTGCAGGTGCGCGCCGTCAGCTCGGAGGGCGCGGGGGAGTGGTCGGATCCGGGCGAAGGGACGACCAAAGCCAACGAGGCGCCGTCGTTCGGCGCGGACGCATACGGGCGCGAGGTGGCGGAGAACTCGGCGGCGGGCACGGCGGTAGGCGATCCGGTGACGGCCGCCGACGCCGACGATGACGACCTGGCGTACAGCTTCCTGCCGGGCGGGGAAGTCCCGTTCGAGATCGGCTCGGCGAGTGGCCGGATCACGGTCGCCGAGGGCGCGGCCCTGAACTACGAGAGCGCCGATACGCTCTACACGGTGCGTGTCGAGGCGAGCGACGGCGAACTTGCCGACACGGCCTCGGTGACGATCCGCGTGACGAACGCGGACGATCCCGGCGCGGTCGTGCTGAACCCGGAGACCGCCCGCGTGGGCGTCGAGTCGACCGTCGAGTTGACGGACGAGGACGGCGTGCTCGGCGCGGGCCGGAAGCGCCGGTGGCAGCGCTCGCGTAACGGCAACTCGTGGAGCACCATCGCCACGGGCCGGATGTACAACCCCGTGACGAGCGATGCCGGCAAGTGGCTGCGCGTGGTGTTCACTTACACCGACGGGCACGGTCCCGGCAAGCGGGCCGAGAGCGCCGCGGTGAAGGTGCTGGCCGCGAACCGGGCGCCCGCGTTCGGCAAGGACGCCTATGAGAGGTCCGTGCCGGAGAACTCGCCGGGCGGCACGAACGCCGGCAGGCCCGTACAGGCCGAAGACGGCGACGGCGACGAACTCAGCTACGGTCTCATTGGCGGCGGCGAGGCGCCGTTCGAGATCGACGCGGCGACGGGCCGGATCACGGTCGCGGAGGACGCGGCGCTGAACTACGAGAGCCCGGACACGCTCTACACGGTGAGCGTCGAGGCGAGCGACGGAACGCTGGCGGACACGGCGGAGGTGACGATCCGCGTGAAGAACGCGGACGACCCGGGCGAGGTCGCGCTGAGTCCCGGCGTGGCCCGGGTGGGCGTCGAGTTGACCGCGACGCTGACGGACGAGGACGGCGTGCGCGAGGCGGGCACGCAGCGCCGATGGCAGCGCTCGCGCAACGGCAACTCGTGGAACGAGGTCGGCAGGGGCCGCATGTACAACCCCGTGAACGCGGACGAGGGCAGGTGGCTGCGGGCGGTGTTCACCTATTCGGATGGCCACGGATCGGGCAAGCGGGCGGCGAGCGCGGCGGTGAAGGTGCTGCCCGCGAACGCGGCGCCCTCGTTCCCCGCAGTGTACGAGCGCGAGGTGCCGGAGAACTCTCCCGGCGGCACGAACGTCGGCGCGCCGGTGGCGGCGACCGACCCGGACGGCACCTCGCCGTCCTACAGCCTGATCCCGGGCGGAGACGAGGACCTGTTCGGGATCGACTCTTCGACGGGCCAGATCGCGGTGGCCGACGGCGCGGCGCTCGACTACGAGAGCGGCGACACGCTGCTCGCGGTGCGCGTCGAGGCCAGCGACGGCGAGCTTGCCGACACGGCTTCGGTCAACATCCGGGTCACCAACGCGGACGATCCGGGCACAATCGCGCTGAGCGCGGACGTGGCGCGGGTCGGCGTCCGGCTGACCGCGACGCTGACGGACCAGGACCGCTCGATCGAGCGGAGCAAGATGCGGACCTGGCAGCGTTCGCCCGACGGCGCCGCGTGGACGATGGTCGTGCGGGGCGCGGAGCGGCGCTTCTACACCCCGACCGCAGCCGACCGGGGCAAGTACCTGCGCGCCGTATTCACCTACTCGGACGGCCACGGGCCGGGCAAGCGGGCCGAGAGTCCGGCCGTGATGGTCGTCGGCGCGACCACGCCGGTCGTCTCGTTCGGCGCGGACAGCTACACGGCCGCGCCGGGCGGATCCGCCGATGTCGCGGTGCTCCTGTCGCCCGCGGCCTCCTCGGCGCTCGCCATCGAGGTCGTGGCCGGAGACGGCAAGCACACCGTCACGTTCCAGACCGGAGCGAGTACGGGCGCCTTGGCCGTCAGCACTAGCGGTCTCTCGGCCTCCGACACTCTAGCCGTCCGGTTCGGCGACCTGCCCGAAGGGGTGGCGGTCGGCGTCCCGGCGACGACGCGGATCGTCGTGGCGGCGGTCGCGGGAGACCGGGTCTCCAGGTCCGTGGTCGAGGACGGTGCCTTGACCGAACTGGAGGTCGGGTACGCCCGGGCGGAGTACTCGGCCGTCGCGGGCGGGCCTGGGACCGAAATCACGCTCCGGGCGAGCCCCGCAGCCGACCGGCGGGTGGCCGTGCCGCTCACGGCATCACGTGCCGTCTCCTTCGAGGCGGCGTTGCCGGACTCCGTCGTGTTCCAGCCCGGCGACTCGCTCGCCGCGTTCATGCTCGATGTTCCCGCAGGGACCGAACAGGGCCTCCTCGCGCTCGGGTTCGGGGCTCTGCCCGAAGCCGTCAGCGCCGGTGCCGTCGCCTCCGCGACGGTCGACATCGCGGACCGCGACCCCGGCCCGCTCCGGGACGAGGCGTTCGACCTCGGACTCGCCGTCTTCGGGCGCGCCGTCGCGGAGGGCGCGCGGCAAGCCGTCGGCGCGCGCATCGACGCCGTCATGCGGCCCGCGGGAGGCAGCCCCGGCACCGGCGTGCCCGGATCGGCGGCGGAGTGGGCCGGACGCGCCGCCGGCACCCTCGCCTCGCTCACCGGCGCGCCCCTCAATGCATCCTCCGCGTCCGACATGGCCCGCCGGTCCGGTTCGGTCGATCTTCCGACCGGGCGGGAGGCCGTCCGGCGCCTGTTGCCGAGCCTCTCGTTCGCGACCGCGCTCGGGCCGCAGTCCGCCGAGGGGCGGCCAAGGATCGGGCTCTGGGCCGAAGGGTCCGCACAATCGTTCCGCGGCGAGCCCGGCATCGAATATGACGGCGGGCTCCGCGCGCTCACCGTCGGGGCCGACGCACGCATCGGCTCCTCCGCGCTTCTCGGGGTGTCGCTCATGCGCAGCGACGGCGACCTCGACTACTCGCGCCGCTCCGCCAAGGGCTCGCTCGGACACGACATGAACAGCGTCCATCCCTACCTGTTCCTCCAGCCTTCTCCCGGAATCGGACTCTGGGCCATGGCCGGCTACGGAACCGGAGATGTCCGGGACGACGACCGACACGGCGACCCCGGCGCGTCGCTGCGCATGCTCTCGGGCGGCGTCAGGGTGCCGCTCGCCCGCAGCGGAGCGTTCGGGCTCGCGCTCAACGGCGACGCGTTCGCCGTCGGCATGAGCGCCGAAGACGGCGAGCGCGAAGGAACGGCCTCGCGCGCACGCGCGCTCCTTGAAGCGTCATGGACGACGGGAGGACTCAAGCTCGCCACCCAGGCGGGGGCGCGATACGATGGCGGCGACGCCGACACGGGCGGCGGCGCCGAGACCGGGGCCTCGGTCGGATACGCCGCCCACGGGCTCGACCTCGACCTCAGGGGCAGACTCGCCCTCGGGTCCGGCCGACACCGTGAATGGGGCGCCGCGCTAAGGCTCGCGTTCGATCCCGGAACAAGGGGCGAAGGGTTCCGGCTCGCGCTCAGCCCCCGGCAAGGGCGTGACCAAAACGGCATCCACGGCTTCATGGACGGCGGAACGTTGCACGCAGTGACGCCCGCCACGGGCCGGGACTGGCGGCTCGACGCCGAAGCCGGCTACGGGATCAGAAACTCCGGCACCGGAGGCGCGCTCGACAACTACACCCGGCTCTCGGCGGATGGGCGGAACCGCTCATGGTCGTTCGGAAGCCGGTACAGCGTCAGCCAAACCCTCCGGCTCGGCATCGAGGGATCGCGCAGCCAGTTGCCCGGCCAAAACCCCAACCTGGGATTCAGAATTGCGCTCGACCTCACGTTCTGATCGACACGGCATTCTCCCGTCAATTGACGCCGACAATCCCGCGATTGCGGCGCCACGGCCCCAAGTGTCGTTCAAAGGCAAGGATGGCAGATCGTGCAGTCCCTATTGAACTTAGACGATTCCTTACCTTGATACTCTTGGTTCACGGAGCGCTGTCCCAGCGGAAGCGGCGCCACGCTTCGTCGGCGGGCGGGTCGGCGATGGCGAGCGGGTCTCTGCCGTCGAGCGCGGCGAACTGTTCACGGCACACGTCGCAGTAGCGCCTCAACAGAGGGACAAATCACGACAGGGAATCGTGTAACTACTTATGGGACTGCACGATCTGCGTTCCCTGCCGTTGTACTGGACCTTGCTGGACCGGGCCGCAAAAGCGGGAAAACCGGAGTCGATTGGCGGGACTCCCGCGCCTCGTCTGAGGCACCAGTCGTGACCGCTCCGACCATCTCCTTCGGCGTTCAACAGCGCGGCCTCCCGGTGTCCGGTCCCGAGCCTAGGATGAGGGAACGAGGTTCACGAGCCGAAGCACCCCCACGAAGGGTATGCCAAGTTCGTTCGTCTCGATGTACGCCATCAAGCCATCGGGGCCGAAGGCATCCGGGATCCGAAACTCATCGGCGCGCAGGGTCCCCAAGTAGTTGCCGGAATCGGTATGGACATCGGTTGGACCTCTGGACACGCCATCCATGCCCGAGCGCGTGACCCAGACCCGGTCCTCGGCATCGACGGCCATTTCCTTGATCACCGGCACCTCGGAGGCGAATTCCATCTCCGGGGCCATTGCCTCCATGAGGGATGACGCTATGCCCTCGCCCGCCGAACTCGACACGCCGGGACCCATGACGATAGCCCGCGTCCCCGCGCCGCCACGTTGGCGCTCGCGGGCAGCCTCCTGCATTTCCGGGGTCACCGACAGCGGTTCAATCAATCTCTCCAAGGCGGCGTCGAGGGATCCGTCGGGTTGCAGGATCTTGACCCGGTAGCCCACGGAATCGACGATGGCAACGCGCCCGTCGGAGAGCGCGGCACCCAACAGCGGTGGCCCGAACACCAACTCCCGCGGCAGAATCCCGGAGGGTAGCGGCACCTCCAGATCGCCCAAGCGGATCGAAACACTGCCACCCTGCTCAGGACTCCCGGCCGGGGGTTCGTATGCGCGATAGAGTTCCTCGGTTCCCAGCCCCAAGGCATGGATGTCAAACGTGCGGAGCTGGAGGCGTCTCAGCAGTAGTCGGCCATCGGGAAGACTGCCCGAGAGTGTGGCGACGGGTTGGACTGAGCTGGTCACCACCGTACCTGTCGTCCCGCCATCCGAGCGTGATGTCCGAGTCGGTGCGCCGATGGCGGTCTGCTCCAGAAAGTTCCCGTTCTCGTCGAAGATGAGCAGGGCATTGTGCCCGACATCGTTTACGGCCAAGCGGTTGTCGCGGAGTACCGCGACGCTGCCGACGATGCGCAGTTCTCCGGGTCCGTCGCCGCGCCGAGAGACGTGATGGCGTAGTTGCCCATCGGGATCGGCGACCACGATGCGACCCTGTCTGCGGTCCACCAGGACCAGGTTGCCCGCGCCGTCGAAGTCTACCTCCGAGATTTCCGTGAAGGCCTGCCATTCCTCTTCCGGCTGGGCGTCGCCAAGAGTGAATACCTCCTCGGTCGTCGCGGTCAGCGGGATGTCCGGTTCGGCCACTACCGGCCCGGAGTCGTCACCGCAACCCAAGGCTCCCGCGATCAATACACACGGAAGCGGGAGGGCTCGGGTCGTCATCATTCGGCGCGCTCGGTAGTTGGTGGGAAAATCAGAAGTCGAATGATAGGCGGACGGGCTGGCCTTGCCAATCGGGAGAACCGGCACCGATAAAGACGGACCGCCCTCCGACGAGGCGCGTGATCGGGTTGTTCTCGTCCAAGGGCGGATGCAGCGCGGCGAGCCGACCCCATTCATGGGCGCGGCCCGCGGGCTCGTTGTGCGCTGCTAAGGAAGTTGAGCCAGCCCACCCGCTGGGGCCACGCTTCGCGCGTCCCCGAGCGGGGCTGGCGAGGGGGCTGCGCCCCCTTCGACCCCCGGCTTTCCGATCCGATTTCTGAGCATCGGACCGGGGCGGATGTAGCCGCCGTCCGAACCGCCGCGAACCCACGCGACGTGGTATCTTCCTTGAGAATTGCCGGATGGCAGCCTCACGTGGAGGCATGGTCGAATCGCTGGGAAGACACGATGGCCGGACCGAACAAGAAGCTGGTTGCCGCCGTGGAGGCGTATTTCGCCGATCTTCGGCGCGTGCGCGCATCAGGCGGCGCGACGGCGGAGCGCTCCTACTATCCGGCGCTGGAGGGCTTGTTGCGAGCCGTCGGGGCCACGCTCAAGCCCAAGGTCTTCTGCGTTCAGGAACTGGCCGATCAGGGAGCCGGGCATCCCGACCTTGCCCTGTACACGGCGAGGCAGGTTCAGAAGGGCCGACCGAGGCCGGGACAGGTTCCCGAGCGTGGCGTCGTCGAGGTCAAGGGCGTGGGCGACGATGCGTGGTTGACGGCAGGATCCGGGCAGGTAAGCCGCTATTGGGGCCGTTACCGTCTGGTGCTCGTCACGAATCTACGGAACTTCGTGTTGGTGGGCGCGGACGCGCAGGGCAGCCCCGCCAAGCTCGAAACCTTCACGCTGACCGAAGATGCCGAGGACTTCTGGCGCAACGTGGAAACGCCCCGCGCCTTCGCCCGCGAGGTTGGCGCGGGTCTCGGCGAGTATCTGGCCCGGGTGCTTTCGCACCGGGCCGCCTTGGCCGAGCCGAAGGACTTGGCGTGGCTGCTGGCCTCTTACGCTCGCGACGGCTTGGCTCGCGTAGAGGCGGCGGGAAACGTCTCATCGCTTCTGGCTGTCCGCTCAGCGATGGAGGAGGCGCTCGGGATTCGGTTCGAGGGCGAGCGCGGGGAGCGCTTCTTCCGTTCGACCCTGATCCAGACGCTGTTCTACGGCATCTTCTCCGCATGGGTGCTGTGGTCCCGCCACGAGCAGAAGAAGAACGGACCGCTATTCGAGGACCATTACAGTCCGCGTCGATTCCGTTGGCGCGAAGAGGTCTGGCACCTGCGGGCTCCGGTGCTTCGAGCCTTGTTCATGCAGTTGGCCGATCCCGGACGGTTGAAGCCGCTCGGGCTGGTGGAAGTGCTGGACTGGACATCGGCCGCGCTCGACCGGGTGGACCGGACGGCATTCTTTTCGCGGTTCAACGAGGGCGAGGCGGTGCCGTACTTCTACGAGCCGTTCCTCGAAGCGTTCGACCCGGCGCTCCGCAAACAGTTGGGCGTGTGGTACACGCCGACCGAGGTGGTCCGCTTCATGGTGGCCCGCGTGGACAAGGCGCTGAAGGACGATCTGAGCATCGCAGCGGGGCTCGCAGCCGAGAATGTCTATGTGTTGGACCCGTGCTGCGGGACCGGGGCCTATCTGGCGGAGGTGCTTCGCCGGATCGCGGGCAATCTCGGCGAGCATGGCCTCGGGGCGCTCGCTGGCGCGGCGGTCAGGAAGGCGGCAACCGAGCGGGTGTTCGGGTTCGAGATCATGCCCGCGCCGTTCGTGGTCGCACACTTGCAGGTCGGCCTCACGATGCAGAATCTGGGCGCTCCGCTGGCGGAGGACGGATCGGAGCGCGCCGGGGTGTTCCTCACCAACGCGCTGACCGGCTGGGAGCCGCGCACGACCAAGCCCTTGCCGTTCCCGGAACTCGAAGAAGAGCGCGACCTCGCCGAGTCGGTGAAGCAGGACATCCCGATCTTGGTGATCCTCGGCAACCCGCCCTACAACGGGTTTGCGGGCATGGCGGTGGACGAGGAACGCGAACTCTCCGAAGCCTACCGCACGACGAAGGAGGTACGGAAGCCGGAGGGTCAAGGCCTGAACGATCTCTACGTCCGGTTCTTCCGCATGGCGGAGCGGCGCATCGCCGAGAAGACCGGCCAAGGCGTGGTCTGCTTCATCTCCAACTACTCATGGCTCGACGGGCTGTCCTTCACCGGGATGCGGGAGCACTACCTCGAAGCGTTCGACGAGATCCGGATCGACTGTCTGAACGGCGACAAGTACAAGACGGGCAAGGTCGCGCCGGACGGCTCGCCGGACCCGAGCATCTTTTCCACGGAAGGCGATCCGGTTGGCATCCAAGTGGGTACTGCCATCGCCACGCTGGTGCGCAAGGTGGACCACGAACCCGCCGAAGGGGTCGGGTTCCGGCACTTGTGGGGACAGGCCAAGCCAGCGGAGTTGACCGCCACGGCCGACGAGGAACCGGACGTGCTGTACTCCGAAGTCGCACCGCTGCTGCCGCTGGGCCTGCCGTTCGCCGAGACCGCGGTGAGTCCCGAATGGTTCGACTCGCCCGCGCTGCCCGACCTGTTTCCGGTCTCGTTCCCGGGCGTCAAGACGAGCCGCGACGGGTTCCTCGTGGACACCGACCTCGACAGCCTCCGGGATCGTGTCGCCGAATACTTCGACCCGGCCCGGAGCCATGAGGAGATCGCGCGGCGTTATCCCAAGGTCATGAAGTCCAAGGCACTGCGTGCCGTGCGCGACCGCTACTTGAGACGCGACGGACCGGACGAGTCCGGGTTCATCCGCTTCGCCTACCGGCCGTTCGACAACCGGTGGCTCTACTGGGATCCGGACGGCCTTCTGGATCGACCACGGGCCGACTACAGGCCCCATGTGTTCGTGGGGAACAAGTGGCTGTCCTCCGCCCAACATCTGCGGAAGGGAGCCGGTCAGCCGCAGACGTGTTGCACGGGTGACATGGGTTCTCTGCATCTGATCGAGCGCGGGGCGCTGATGTTTCCGGCATGGCTTCGCGAGGACGGCTTGGGCTCGGTTATAGGCACCGACCGCCGTGCCAATCTCTCGGGAGCGGCACGGCGGTATCTCAACCGCCTCGGTCTCGGTGTAGAGGATCTGTTCCACCACGTGCTCGCCACCCTTCACGATCCGGCGTATCGGGAGGCCAACGCCGGAGCGCTGCGCATGGAATGGCCGCGCATTCCGCTGCCCGGCTGGCCGGACGGGGAGTCCGAAGGAGCGGCGGAAGCACTCGCTGGATCAGCGACCAGAGGCCGTACGATCGCCGCACTGCTCGATTCGGAATCGCCTGTGTCGGGCGGGACCGGGACGCGCCTAAGTCCCGAGATCGCGGTGCCGGACACCGCGACGGGACGCTACATGGCGGGCGAGGACTTCGCCGTGACTGCGGGCTGGGGCCACTTCGGGACGGGCGACGCCGTGATGCCCGGAAGGGGCCGCATCGTCGAACGTGCCTATCGACCGGACGAGCGCGCCGCGTTGACGGAGCATCTTGCCGTCCTCGGTGAGACGACCTCCGACGTGTACCTGAACGGAGAAGCCTTCTGGCGCAACGTCCCGACCGCCGTCTGGGACTACCGGCTTGGGGGCTACCAAGTGCTCAAGAAGTGGCTGTCTTATCGCGAGAACACGGTCCTGGGCCGGAGACTGCTACCAGAGGAGGTCCAGCACTTCGCCGACACCGCACGGCGCATTGGTGCGTTGCTGATCGCGACATCCGACCGACCCGAGAGGAGTTCACCATGACCGAGAAGCTCATCGACAGAAACCCCGACGTGTTGGGCGGCACGCCCGTGTTCTCGGGGACCAGGGTTCCCGTGCGCATCCTGATGGAGCACCTAGAGGCGGGCGACCGGCTCGACGACTTTCTGGACGACTACCCAACGGTCACGAGGGAGCAGGCCGTCGGGGTGCTCGAACGGGCGACGGCGCAGCTGGTGGGCGATGCCGGATGAGGGTGCTGTTGGACGAATCCGTTCCAAGGCGGCTCGCGGCTGAGTTTCCCGAGTCGTTCGGAGCGCGGACGGTGCAGCAGATGGGCTGGGCCGGGTGCTCGAACGGAGAGTTGCTGCGCCTTGCGGCGGACCATGGGTTCGGTGTCCTCGTCACGGTGGACCAAGGGTTCGCGTATCAGCAGAGCATCCGCAGTCTTCCGATCCCCGTCGTCATCATGATCGCCGGACGCACCCGCTTGCAGGAATTGCGTCCCCTCGTCCCGGAAGTGATCGCGGTTCTCTCGGGCGATCTCGGGCACCGAATCCACCGTGTCGTGGCCTGACATTGACCCTGCCCGACCACCGTTGAGTATTTCGAGTTGAATGCAATCAAACAGCCTCCGACTCATCTGCGCCCACCGGGCGCGGACCCGCCCCCAGAAAGGGTAACGGACATGGGCAGCTTGCAGGATGCCGTCATGCAGTACGTGGAAGGCGAACTGAAGAAGGATCCCCGCGTGAAGAACGCCAGCTTGTTCGCCGCTGCTCGCGAGATCGACGAGTCGGTCGGGGGTCTGACGCTGCAACAGTTTCACGCCAAGTATCGGCTACCGGCGATCCGGAGCATAGCGCCCCAGGGGCGGCCCGCACGGAAGCCGAAAGCGATTCCGACACCCGACCCCTCGCCAGCGTCCTTGGGTGATGGTGCCGCCGTCATGGAGTACGTGGAGCGGACGCTCGAAGCGAACCCCGGCGTCACCAACGCGGACCTGTTCGCGGGTGCCCGTGAGATCGACCCCTCCGTCGGGCAACTCACGGGTCGGCAGTTCCACGCGAGATACCCCCTCCAAGTGAAGGCGCGGCTCGCAAGGGCCGCCGCGCCCGAGCTCAAGACGCCACCGGAGCCGAAGACGCCGCCGGAGCCGGAGGTCGTGACGGCTGAGGAACCCACCGCGCCGGACCTGTCGTCGGTGGGGGCGGGTGACCCGGAGGCACCGCCGACCGGGGCGGGCGACCCGCTCGCGGTTCGCCGCCTCCTGCTCGATCTGTCGAAGGAACTCGTGAGCGCGGAGAGCAAGGCGGAAGTGATCGAGGTCATGGCCCGGCTGGACGACTACGTGGCCGAGATCATGGAGGCGGCACGAGGCTGAGTCGTCCGCGCGCCTCGGTGCCCGACATCGGCGTCGAGGACCGCGACGGGGCGGTTTTACCGCGCACGGGGATCGCGCGGCTCCGATGTCCGGCCTCGGGTTCCGGGGACGGACCATTACGGGCGGCGCTGCTCCGGCCGTGCGGATGTCGTGAAGGGGTCCGGGGTTCCCCCGGCCAGAGAGTTTTTGTGAAGTAAAAACATCTATGGACGCCCCCGTGACGCCAGCGTTCTGGAGAACCGGTTCGAGCGGGCGGTCAGGTGCTGTCATCTATCCGGCCTGTTCGCGCGGCATTGTCATAAGCCGCTGGCCTGTATGGAGATACGCGGACCGAGTCCAAATCACATCTGCAAGCTTGGTGCTTTGTGTTTTTGCCTGGTTTTCCCGATCCCGTCTCGTTGACCGTTTGCCCATACCTGTTTCGTCCGTTCTGCCCACGTCCCCGACAGCTGCTTCGGTTGGCCGCTCCGTTCAGGCGGCGGCAGCTACGGTGTGAACCCGGTAGACCTCCTTCTTCGTCGAGAGTGCCCATACGATGCGTGCCGTCTTGTTGGCGAGGGCCACCGCGACCAGCTTTCTGGGCTTGCGCTCCAACATGCTGGCCAGCCACGGATCCGCCGTACCGCCACGTCGAACCGCGCTCTGGATGACGGCCATCGCCCCCGAGACCAGCAGTCGCCTGAGGTCGCGCTGACCCATCTTCGATATCTTGCCCAGCCTCGGCTTGCCCCCGGTCGTGTGCTGCTTGGGCACGAGGCCGAGCCACGCCGAGAAGTCGCGCCCGCGCCGGAAGCTCTCCATCGGTGGCGCGAAGGCTTGGATGGCCAGCGCGGTGACCGGCCCGATTCCCGGGGTCGTCATCAGCCGCGCCGCCTCCTCGTCTTCCCGAGCGCTGTCCCGCAGCTCGACGCTCAGTCCATCGATCCTCTCGTCGAGCTCGTCGATCCGTTCGAGCAGCAGCCCGCCCAGTTCGACGACGGCTTTCGGCAGGCCGAAGTCTCCATCTTCGAGAGCCCCGGCCAACTGTCCGATCCGGGCAGGGCCCTGAGGAGCCACGACGCCGAACTCGGCCAGGTGCCCCCGCAGTGCGTTGATGAGCTGCGTGCGCTGGCGCACCAGCAGGTCGCGCGTCCGAAAGAGCATCGCCCGCGCTTGCTGCTCTTCCGTCTTGACCTCCACGAGGTGCATGGTCGGCCGCTGCGCCGCTTCCGTGATCGCCTCCGCGTCCGCGGCGTCGTTCTTGTGCCGCTTGACGAACGGTTTCACGTAGACCGGCGGAACCAGCTTCACCTCGTGCCCCAGCGCCGTGATCTCACGGCCCCAGTAGTGGGCGCTGGCGCACGCCTCCATCGCCACCACACAGCGCGGCCGGGCGGCGAGAAACCCCAGAAGCCTCGCCCTGCTCAGCTTCTTGCGGTACGCCACCGATCCATCGGCCTTCGCGCCGTGGACCTGAAAGGTGTTCTTTGCCAGATCGATCCCGATGACGTTGGCCGTCTCCATTGGATGCCTCCTCCCTCAGATGGTCGGTAAGTACGAACCGACCATCATCGGTGAATTGTGAGGCTGTCGGGAGGGGGCGTCCATTCCATCACATCTGGCTCCTCCGAAACCCCGCAAACGCGGGGACCCCCTGCGCGCGCCGTCTGATAACGCCCTCAACGCGAGCAGTCGAGGCCCTGCGAGCCGCCTGAGTCGCGTCGTACACGGCCGCCCAGGAGGGAGTCGGGCCAAAGGCCGCGAGTGGCGGAGAAGCCTTCGCTCCGCGATACTTCGTTCGCGCAGATCGTGCAGTCCATCGAGAGAGGAATCGAACGATGGCACGCACGAAACGAAGTCGGCGCTCGTACAGCGCCGGCGAGTGGGGCCGGAACCGGGTCCGGGTGTTTCCAGACCCCAAGACCGGCCTTTACCAGATGGAGTGGCGCGAGAACGGACGCAGGCTCAGCCGGTCGCTGAAGCACCGCGATTGGACTCGGGCCAAGAGGCAGGCCGACGAGGCCGCCGCGGGCTTCGCGGTCCATGAGCCCAACGGCAACGCCGAACCCGAGCCGCTCACGCTGGAAAGGCTCTTTGACATCTACGGTGAGGAGGTGACGCCGACCAAGGCCGACAGGTCGCGGCGATACGACCGGGTTGCGATGAGGATGTTCCTCGGGTTCTTCGGACTCGACCGCGATCCGGCGACCCTGTCGCAGCGCGATTGGGATCGCTTCATCCGGGCGCGGAGGACCGGCAAGGTTGGACCCAGCGGCAAACCCGTATCCGACCGGACAGTCGAGTTCGACCTGAGATTCCTGATCGCCGTCCTCAACTGGGCGTCGAAGTCCCGGGACGAGAACGGGAGGCTCCTTCTCGACTCGAATCCGCTGAGGGGCTTGAAGACGCCCAAGGAGAAGAACCCCACCCGGGTCGTCCTCTCCGACGAGGAGTACGGGGCGTTGCTCGGAGTCTCCCGGAAGGTGGACTGGAGGTTCCATGTCGCGCTCGTGCTGGCCCACGAAACGGGACACAGAATCGGCGCGATCCGTCAGCTTCGGTGGTCTGATATCGACTTCGACGACAGGACCATCGTCTGGCGGGCGGAGCATGAGAAGACGGGCTACGAGCACGTCACACCGATGACCGACGAGGCCGTCGTCGCCTTGGAAGAGGCTGCGCAACGCAGGTATCCCGACGCCGGGGACTCTCCGGTGTTGCCTGCCCCAAGGGACGCCTCGCGGTGCGCGGGCCTGTCGGCGGTCCGGTATTGGTGGGACAAAGCCCAATCGCTGGCGGAGCTCGAACCGAAGCGCGGGAGGGGCTGGCACTCGCTGAGGCGGAAGTTCGCGTCCGACCTAATGGCCCTTCCGCTGAAGGTGCTCTGCGAACTCGGTGGGTGGAAGGAAGCCCAGACGGTGCTGCGCTGCTATCAGCAGGCCGACGCTGGACAGCTCAGGAAGGCTCTGGAGAGCCGCCCGAGGGCTCGCGCCTGACCCAAGGCGAACGGCGGGAATCGAAAAGCGGGAAAACAGGGTATGATTCCCGTAAGATCAATGTTCACAGCAGATTGTGAACACGACTGCTTCCGCCGCAGTAGCAGAAGTCGAACTCGGGCAGCTCGGTGTCCTGGACGAGGTCGTAGGTCTCCCAGAGGCCGCGCGGGAGGATCACGTCGCAGTGCCGCACGTAGTCGAGGTGCACGCCGTCCACCGCGGGGTGCGCGGCCAACTCGCCGACGAGGCCGCGGAGGTACTCCCTCACCGGCTCGCGCGAGGGGCACACCCACCTGTAGTAGTCCACGTAGGGCGGGTGTTCGAGCGACGACTCGAGGTTGCGGCTGACCGTGAACCATTCGGGGTGGTTGTTCTGCACCCACTCGTCGCCGTTGCGGTTCAGCGTCCAGAACCAGCGGTGGAACTCGAGCCCCTCGGCCTGGGCGGCCCCGGAGACAAGATCGATGTCGCCGCCTCCGACCAGCACGGCATCCAGGCCCGCGTCGCGCAGCCGGGCGAAACGGCGGTGCCACTCGGCCAAGTCGTAGTCGCGGTCGCCGTGCACCCAGGTCCAGGCGGTGAAGGATGGCGGCGGGTCGGGCTCGGGGGAACAGCTTGCGAGAGCGGTGGTCGCGGGGGCGGTGGTGGCTAGCATGCCGCCCGCGACCCTGAGGAATTCGCGGCGTTTCATCGGCGGGTTCGGGTCCGTCCCCGGGCCTCGCCTCATCGCTCGCCTCCTCCCACGAACCGCACCAGGCCCCATCGCTCCGGGATGTGCATGTTGATCTCCCCCTGCGGCGACCAGACCCAGTTGTGTTCCGGATGCGGGTCGTCGTGCGTGGGCAGCCGGGCCCGGCGGTACGCGCCGTCGACGATGTCGAGGGGCCACTGGACCCGCGAGAAGTTGACCCGCCAGGTATCTCCGGAGTGGGGCGGGCGACCGTGCCGGAAGGGGCGCGAGGTGCGTTCGGCCGTGGCGGCGGTGTCGGTGACGCCAGCCTCGCCCGCCGCCGGTAGCCGAAAGCCGGCCGGTGGCGCCAGGGCCGACCACGGAATCGCGATCTCCACACTCCATCCCCAATCCCTGTCCGACGGGTCGTTCAGCGTGCCGTCGAGGCGGACTGCGGTGCGGAGACCGGCCATGTCCCAGCCGATGTTGGCCTTGCCGCGGCGGTTGTAGGGACGGTCGAGAAAGAGGTCGAACTCGGTGCCCAGCGCGTTGATTTCGAGTTCGTAGTAGGCGAGCGCGTCTCCGTCGGGATCGAGGAAGACCTCGAAGTCGTGCTCGCGGTAGAGGATGGCGTCGCGGTCGGCGAGGGTGGCCCACAGGTGCGGTTCCTCGAGTTCGGCCGCGATGTAGAGGTGGTCGTCGTCCCAGGTGATCTTCGCGCGCGTCGTCCAGGCGGGTGCCGGCCAGTCCTCGCCGCGGATGTCGATGAAGGGTTGGGTCCAGGGGGCCGAGTGCCAGGCGGGGTCGGTCAGGTCGCCGTCGATTGCCGGGGGCGACGGGGCCCGGGGGGATTCGTAGACCCGGACGCTCGTCGGCTCCTGGCCAAACGCGGGGCGCAGAGGCACCTCCAGCCCGCAGGCGACGGCCGCCGCGGCGCAGTACCAGATCACGGCCGGCGAACTCCCGATCGTACTCCTCCTTGCGGTGCGCTTGCGTTCGCGCGTGTTCTCCCGGGCAACTCACTCAACTTGACGGATGGGAATCGCGGCCACCACCTTCCCGCGTTGGCAAATGCCCGCGAACGTCCGCGCCGGGCCCCGAGCCTGCCGTTTCCAGCCTCCTGCTCCCGAGAGAGACCCATGGAATACAATCCCGACAACCCCTGGTACAAGCGTCTTCACTGGCAGGTAGTGATCGCGATGATTCTGGGCATCGGCATCGGCCTGTCTCCAGGGGGGCCAGCCGTCGCGGACAACGTCGGCTGGGTGGGCGGACTGTTCATGCGGCTCCTGCGGATGATCATCGTTCCGCTCGTCATAGCCTCCATCATCTCGGGAGTGGCATCGGCCGGCAGCGGGCGCACCGTGGGCCGGATGTTCGGCAAGACGCTGGGGTACTACCTGGTATCGAGCCTCCTGGCCGCGCTCACCGGCCTGCTCCTGTTCAACATCATCAATCCGGGCCGGGGGTATCCGGTGACCGACACCGGAGCGGAGCCCCCTGACCTCGCCACGCCGGAGTCGTTCGTCGATCTGCTGTACACGATCGTTCCGGACAACTTCATCGGGGCGGCCTCCGCTGGCGACATGCTGATGGTCATCTTCTTCTGCATCGTCTTCGGAGCGGCCGTCACGACCCTGCCGGAAGGGCCCCGCACGAAGATCACGGACCTGGTCGGCGCGCTCTTCCAGGCGATGATGGCCCTGACGACGGGCATCATCAAGCTGCTCCCGATCGGGGTCTTCGGGCTGATGGTCACCATGGTCACCGAGACGGGCCTGATGGCCTTCGGCAACCTGGCTCAGTACGTGGTCGGGCTAACGTCGGGTCTCGCCATCCACTTTTTCATCACGCTGCCCCTGCTGCTGTACTTCTGGGCGCGCGTGTCTCCCTGGAAGCACGCGATGAACATGAGGGAACCGCTGCTGGTGGCGTTCTCGACGAGTTCGTCGGCGGCCACCCTGCCGGTCACCCTGAAGACGGTGCAGGAGAAGGTCGGCGTGTCCGATCGCGTGTCGTCGTTCACGCTGCCCATGGGCGCCACCGTCAACATGGACGGGACGGCGGTGATGGAGTGCGTGGGAGCGCTCTTCATCGCGCAGGCGCTGGGGGCCGACATCGGTTTTGCGACCCAGGTCGTCGTCGTCCTTACGGCGCTGCTGGCGTCGATCGGTGCCGCGGCAGTTCCGTCGGCCGGGCTGGTGGTGATCTTCATCATCCTGGGCGCGATCGGAATCGGCGACAATCCCGAGGCGATGCTGATCGTCGCGGCGATGCTCTCCATCGACCGGCCGCTGGACATGGCCCGGACGGCCGTCAACGTCTACAGCGACTCGTGTGCGGCGGCGGTGGTCGGGAAATGGGAAGGTGAGGAGGGGATTGACGCGGAGATTCGAGGGTAGGGGGGCAACCCTCCACTCCCGAGTCGGCGATCCAGATCACAATTCGGCCGAGGCGAGAAAACTCATGCCCTTCACTCAGCCACGCACTCCGCTCTGTGCCCTCACGACGGCCCTCATCGCGCTCCCTGCGGCCGCCATCGCGTGCTCTGCTCCGGAGCAGGCCGGCGACCCGGCGATGGAGTCTGCCGAGACGGAGTCCGCTGCACCAAACCGGTCCGCCGTGGTGGAAATGATCGCTAGCGGGCAGGTCGTCTTCGCCGTCTTCTCGGGAGCGACGACCCGGGAGGAGGGCGCGCTCTCGGGCCTGGGCGAAGAACTCGACCTGGTATTTCACTCCGTTGAGTCAGGTCCATTCGACCCTCTCGTCTTGAGGGTTCCGCCGATTCGCGACGGTGTGGAGGCGGCCGAGGCGAAAGTGGCTGCAGCGCTCGACGAGGGTGTGGCGGCGATCTTCTTCCCGCGTGTGGAATCGGCCGAGGACGCGGCCGTCGCCGTTGCCGCGATGGGCGACGACCACTGGCCCGGCAACCCCTCGGGCTCGCGGTTCAGCATGCTCATCGTGGAAACCCGGGCCGGGGTGGAAAGGGTTGACGAGATCATCGGCACCGAGGGCGTCGCCGTGGTCTTCGCCGGTCCCGACGACCTGCGCGAGTCCTATGGGGATGACATGGAGGCTGTGGAGACTGCCATCCAAAGCGTGCTGGCCGCGTGCCGGGCCCATCAGGTGCCGTGCGGCATCACCGCCAGCGTGGACGATGTCGCTGAGCGCATCGAGCAGGGTTTCCAGGTGATCATCGTGAGTGATTCAGTGGCGCTGGCGGCGGGGAGGGCGGCGGCGGGGAGGTAGAGGTGGGACAGGAAGTAGCGGCACCGCTGGCATTAGTGGCGTCGCTTTCGCTCGTCGCGTGTGAGCAGCAGCCAGTTCAGGTGCCTTCGCCGCCGTTCGAGGAAGCCTTTGAGTTGGTGGAGGTTATCGAACTGGGCGAAGATCCGGCCGATTCGATCGCGGCCGTCGGGGAGTTTGTCGAGAGACGGGACGGCGGCTTCATCGTCGCGGATCGATACCTTCCGCGGGTGCGGATCTACCGGGCCGACGGGTCGCTCCAGGCCGGCTTCGGGCGCTTCGGAGATGGGCCGTGGGAGTTCCGTAGGATCTGGAGCGTGGCGGAGATGGCGGATGGCAGAATCGTTGTGACCGGGGCGCGGAGCGGCGCGCTGACCTACCTGGGTCCGGATCTGACTCCTGATACCATTGCGCTGGTCGAGAACCATGTGCCACAGATGGTGCGCGCTTTGGGGCGAGACCTCCTTTTCAGCGGGCTACGGACGGACATTGACGTCACGCAAATGGCAGGAAACTTCCACCGGTTGGTTGACGACACGGTGGAATGGACCAGTTGGAAGACGGAGGTTGGCCGGCAACCGTACTGGGGCGGTCTCGGCAATATCCATGCGGCAGTCCATGGGGACTCCGTTTACGTAATGGCGGGCCTCCTTTACCCCGCGACTATCCTGAATGGCGCAGGCGATTCGGTGGGCACCATCGGGACGCCCCCAGCAGGGTTCCGCAGGGTTCCAGAAATCGAGGCAGGGGCCTTCGCGTACACCAGCGCCGAGGGACCGGGGGCCCAGACGGGCAATCCGATCAAGCGATTGATTGAGAGCTTCGACCTTGTCACGAGCATGGACATCGTGGGTAGCGGCCATCTCGTGTTCACCGTCGGCAAGCTTGATCCGGCCAGACCCTGGTTTCCGTTCAGGGAACTCGACGTGTCGGTCGAAGCCTACGATCGACACACTGGGCGAAAACTCTTCGAGAACGTGCCGTTGCCGGAGGGTTCGAAGGTGCTGGGAGGTGGCAGGTATCTCCATGTGCTGCTGAATCCGGACATCCCGCCTTGGCGAGTCGCAAGGTACCGGCTCTTGTCTTCGTAGTGGCACCGACCCCTTGTCCGAGCCTAGCTGGTCCGCCCCTACCACCCCGCGCCCGCCATCACGACCACCAACGGCCGGAGCGTGTGCAGCACCTTGACCGTGTCGCCCTGGGCGGCCAGCACGTCGTCTAGCCTCCGGTACACATGAGGGCTCTCGTCCGTTCCGCCGCCTCGGAGCACGACACCCTTGCGGTCCACCCAGTCGTTCATCATTTCGCGGGACACCTTGCCGCGCTTCAGCACCTTGCCCGTGCGGCGGTGGCGCTTGCCGCGCGCGGCGGTGCGGCTCATGACCCGGCCCGCACCGTGGACGGTGGAGTACAGGGCCGTCATTTGAAGCTCGGCGGCCGCTGACTCGGGCGTGGCGCCCCGCGTCCCCTCCAGAATCACCGAATCATCACCCATCGAGCCGCCCACGAACCCCTTCTGACCGGGGAGCGCCGGCGTCGCTCCCTTTCGCACCACCACGAACGTCTCGCCGAAGTGCTCCTCCTCCCAGGCGAAGTTGTGGTGGTTGTGGACCAGTTCGACCTCGCGCCCGCCGATGATCTCGACCGCCTTGCGCACCGCCCACTCGCGCCCGGCGTAGGCGTAGCGGCCCGCCAGGTTCATGAGGTGCCAGTAGTCGTGGCCGACGGGTGCGTCCAGGTCGAGGATGACTTCGGCCTCGGGCACCCGCGTCCCCCATTCGGCTCCCTGCCCGATGGCGAGGAACGACGAGGCGACCGTGTGGCCGAAGCCGCGCGAGCCGAAGTGGACGCCCACCCAGATGCGGTCCTTTTCGTCGGCGAAGACGTCGACGTAGTGATTACCCGAGCCCACCGTGCCCAACTGCTTGCGGGCTTTGTCGCGCAGTGCGGCCCGGTGTCGGGACGGGACGGCTTTCCACGCCGGGTCTTCGAAGAGCGGGTGGTCCGTGGGGGCATCGGGCGACTTGTTCGTGCCGCCGATCCCGAAGGTGAGGCCGTCCTGGATCTCGTCGCCGATGCGTTCGAGGCCGCGGCGGAGCCCCCCGGGGCGGTTGCCGAGATCCGCCAGGCCGAGATCTGTGCGAACTGCAGCGTTCCCGCATGCGATGTCGAACCCCACGCCGGCCACGCTCACCTGGTTGCGGTAGGCCGCCACGCCGCCGATCGGCATGACGTACCCGAGGTGGCCGTCCGCCATCAGGGCGGCGTGTTCCGCCCGCTGGGCGACGCGGGCGAGTTGGCCCAGCGTCTGCGCTTCGTGTTGCCCGAATACCTGCATGGGTCCAGAGTCCAAGTGGACGGTCGTCACGAGGGCCGCAGGAGCGCGGCCCCGGGGGGCGTCCAATGTACGCTCATAGGAGGGACCCGTGAAAACTCATCGCCCTGGACGGTTTCTGTGGACACTGGCAGCGGTGGTGGCCGCGCCGGGAATTGCAATGGGACAGGCCAGCGCGCCCGCCGCGGACCTGGAGGGTGTCGCCGACTTCCAGGAATCCAGCCTCGCGCAGGTCGTCGAGCGGTTTAGCTCCGACCTGGGTGTGCTGGAGCGCAGGTGGGGCGACATCCCGTACTCGGCGGCGCGGCAGGAGCGCATGCGCGACTTCCTGGCCGGGTGGGCGAAGGAGCTGGACGCGCTCCGGGTCGCATCCGACGACGTGGACGGCAGCATCGATCTTGTTCTGCTCGGCAGTGAGGTGAGGTACCGCCAGGAGCTGCTTGCGCGCGAAGGGCGCATGGTGGCCGAGGTGCTGCCGCTGCTCCTCTTCGCGGACGACATCGTCGCGCTGCTGGACATCCGCCACTCGCGCAAGGAGGTCGACGGCCAGGTGATCGCGGGGAGTCTGGCGGCGCTGGCCGAAGCGGTGGACGCCGCCGACCGCGCGCTGAAGTCGCGCGCAACCGCCGGGGGGGCTGGGGATGACAGGGATGGGCAGCCGACACCGACGCCGATCACCGGACTGCGGGCCGTGCGGCTCCTTCAATCCTATACAAGTGCTCTCGGCTCCTGGTACCGCCACTACGCGGGCTACGACCCGCTCTTCACGTGGTGGGCTCAGCAGCCGTACGGGGAGGCCGACGAGGCGCTGGGCCGCTACCTGCTTACGCTGCGAGAGCGGATCGTCGGGTGGCCGGAGGGCGCGGAGGAGCCGATCGTGGGCGACCCGATCGGACGGGACGGCATGGAGGCGGACCTGATCTACGAGATGATTCCGTACACGCCCGAGGAGTTGGTCGCGATCGCAGAGCGCGAGTTCGCGTGGTGCGACGCGCGCATGCTGGAGGCGTCGCGGGACCTGGGGTACGGGGATGACTGGCAGGCGGCGTTGGAGCATGTGAAGACGCTGCACGTGGAACCTGGCCGGCAGCCCGAACTGATCGTCCACCTGGCGCAGGAGGCTGTCGACTTCCTCGAGGAGCGCGACCTGGTGACGCTTCCGCCGCTGGCGAATGAAGTGTGGCAACTGCAGATGATGTCACCGGAGCGACAGCGCGTGGCGCCGTTCTTTCTGGGCGGCGAGGTCATCCGCGTCTCGTTCCCGACCGACGAGATGACGCACGACGAGAAGCGCATGAGCATGCGCGGGAACAACATCCACTTCGCGCGCGCGACGGTGCACCACGAACTGATCCCCGGGCATCACCTGCAGGGCTTCATGACCGAGCGCTACAATTCGCACCGCAACCTGTTCCGGACGCCGTTCTGGGGCGAGGGCTGGGCGCTCTACTGGGAGATGCGGCTGTGGGACATGGAGTTCCCGTCGACGCCGGAGGACCGGATCGGGATGCTCTTCTGGCGCATGCACCGGGCCGCGCGGATCATCTTCTCGCTGAGCTTTCACCTGGGTGAAATGACCCCCGACGAGGCGATCGCCTTCCTGGTGGACCGGGTCGGCCACGAGCCCGCGAACGCGACGGCCGAGGTGCGCCGCTCCTTCAATGGGAACTACTCGCCGCTGTACCAGGCCGCGTACATGCTGGGCGGCCTGCAGATCCGCACGCTGCAGGAACAGCTGGTCGGCGGCGGCGAGATGACCGAGCGCGAGTTCCACGACACGATCCTGCAGGGGGGCCGCATGCCGATCGAGATGGTGCGGGCGCGGCTGCTGGGCGAGGCGCCGCCGCGGGACTTTCGGGCGAGCTGGCGGTTCTACGGGGACCCGATGTAGGCCGCAGCAGACGCGCGAATGTCAACCACAGTTTACATAATGTGAACTACGGTTTACATGTGGCTCGGCCCTAGCGCGCCTTCCACTCCTCCAGGATCGCCTGGTCCCGTTCCAGGTTGAGCTCGAAGGCGTTCCGGCGCTCGTCGGGCAGCGACTTGAACCAGTGCAGCGTGTCCAGCGCCGTCTCCGCCAGCGGCCGGAACTTGAGGCCGGCGGCGACCGCCTTGTGGGACCGCACCCGTGACAGGCCGCGGATTGGGCCTTCCGTGGGCGGATACCACAGCTGGAAGCGGGCTTCCCGGTCGGCCAGGAACTGCTCGTCGATCCAGGTGAACGACAGCGGCGTGCCGGTGATGGCGCGGATCCCGTAGAGGAACTCGGCCATCGAGGTCGGGTCGAGGTTGGGACCGGCGGTGTTGTAGGTGCCGCCGATGTCGCGCTCCAGGCACAGGATCATGAACTCGGCCAGATCGCGCACGTCGATGTACTGGACAGGGGTGTGCTGGCTGCCCGGCGCGATGATCTCGCCGCCGTGGTCGATCCGGACGGGCCAGTAGGTGTAGCGGTCGGTGGTGTCGCCGGGGCCCGCCACAACGTGCAGGCGCAGCACGGTGCCGCGCTCCTTGAAGACATCGGTGACCGCGTTCTCGCACAGGATCTTGAGCGGCCCGTAGTAGCGGTTCACGTCCTCGCTGGTCGGGTCCTCGATGGGAAGCAGCACGCCATCTTCGGTGATCTCGTCCTGGTCGAAGCTGTAGACAGATCCGGTCGAGGTGAAGAGATAGCGTCCGACGGAGTCCTGCAGGAGCTCCACCGAGTCGCGCACGTGCCGGGGGACGTAGCCGCTGTTGTCGATGACGGCGTCCCAGGTGCGGCCGCGCAGCGCGTCGAGTTGGCCGTCGCGGTCGCCGATGAGCGCCTCCACGCCGGGAAAGAGGTCGGGGGCGGTGCGGCCGCGGTTGAAGATCGTGACGTCGTGGCCCCGGTACATGGCGTACCGCACCTGGTGCGGGCCGATGAACCCGGTGCCGCCCAGGATGAGGATCCTGAGGGGGTTGCGGGGGGAGGCGGGGGTGGGGGTCGGGTGGGGGGCGGCGGTGCCGAACGGGGAGTCAGCCCGCGAAGCTGCAGTGGAAAGCGCTTGGGCGGGCGTGAGGGCGGCAGCGCCCGCGGCGGCGGCAGAGGTGGCGAGGAAGCGGCGGCGCGTGTGAGTCATGTCGGATTTCCTGATTGCACGTTTCCGGGTTTGGAACTGTTAATCAGATATCGGGCTCGGGATGGGCTTGTCGCAAGCCCCCGGGGGTCGGCCGATCCGGCTGACCGGCCCCCGAGGGCTCGCCGAAGTTGCTCAGCAGCAGGGGCCGCCGCAACAACCGCCACCGCAGCAACATCCGCAGACGTTTGTCATCGTGTCCTCCATGGTTGGGGTATCCAATCAGCAGCCACAGGCGGCCTTCCGCTCCAGGCTGGCGCCGAGCCGGTCCAGGTCCGCCATCATCGCGCGGACCCGTTCCGCGTCGATGCAATAGCAGGAGCGCGTTCCATCCACCTCGCCCCTGATCAGGCCCTCCTCCCGAAGCACTCGCAGATGCTGGGAGACGGTCGACTGCGCGAGGGGAAGGTCGTCCACGATCTCACCGCACACACACGTTCGCCGCTCGGCCAGCAATGTCAGAATCGTCACGCGGGCGGGGTGCGCGAGCGCCCTCCCCCAACGCGCGGTCCGAACGATGTCGGCGGCAAAGCCGATCTCGCGTGTCCTGGCGACTCCCATTGGTCTCCCGTCTCCCGTTTGCGTGCTGAAATCGTTTATCGTCAATATACGATATAAAGTATACCATACGTGTCAAGCCCGGTCGGTACTGTGGCCCGCCAGGGACCCGCCTACCTCAAACCTCCCACCCCGCCCGGTACTCGCGCGTCAGGTACCGGTTGGCTTCCTCGACGTTCGTGATGCGCATTGCGTCGGCGTCGTAGTGGATCTTCTTGCCCTGGCCGGCGCGGAGCGCGACGATGCCCAGCAGCATGACCTCGGTGAGGCGGGACGCGTAGTCGAAGGGGCACGACGCCTCGCCACCCTCCTTGCAGGCCTTGACCCAGTTCATCTGGTGGGTCTCCTCGATGCGCGGCTGGGTCTTGGGGACCTCGGCGGCTTCGGCGGCGAGCGACTCGGGGAAGAGCCGCGGGTTGCGGCCGTAGGTGCCGTGCATGAGGATGCCGCGGTCGCCGATGAACATGACGCCGCCCGTGCGGTTCAGGTCGACGTCGTCGGGGAGTGCGGACGGGCGCGGGGGCATGAGGCCGCCGTCGTACCAGTGGAGGTCGATGGCCGGCATGGAGCCGCGGGCCGGGAACTCGTAGTGTGCGCGCATGGCCAGCGGGAAGGATGCGGGGTCGTCCTGGGGGCCGCCCCAGGGGGTGGAAGTGGCTTCGACGGTCGTGGGGTAGGTTAGGCCGAGGGCCCAGTAGGGGTGGTCGACCAGGTGCGCGCCCATGTCGCCGAGCGCGCTGACGCCGAAGTCGACCCAGCCGCGCCAGTTGAAGGGGTGGTAGACGGGGTGGTAGGGGATGTCCTTCGTGGTCGGGCCCAGGTAGAGGTCCCAATCCATGCCCTCGGGTACCGCGTACCCCGCATCCATCACGTCCGCCGCGACTGACAGGATGGCGCCCTGGTGCCACTGCTGGTACCAGCCGGGGTTCAGTCCGTCCTCCCAGCGCTCCGGCCGATGGATGCCCTGCGGCCAGATCGGCCGGTTGGTCCAGATGTGCACCTCGGTCACGTCGCCGATGACCCCTGCCTGGACCCACTCGTTGACCAGCCGGGCGCTGTCGCCGGAGTGGCCCTGGTTCCCCATCTGGGTGACCACGCCGGTGCGCTGCGCGATCTCGGCCAGCGCTCGTGCCTCGTGGACCGTGTAGGTCAGCGGCTTCTCGACGAAGATATGCTTGCCCGCTTCCATGGCGGCCTTCGCGATGGGGGCGTGGAGGTGATCGGGGGTGGCGACGAGGACGGCGTCGAGGTCGGCCTCGCGGTCCAGCAGCTCGCGGAAGTCCGTGTACTGGCGGGCCTCGAAGAACTGGTCGCGCCAGCGGTAGCCCTTCTCGCGCGGATTGCCGTCGCCGTCGGTCATGCGCTCCTGGACGCGGCGGTGCACCACGCCGAAGTCGACGTCGCAGATCGCGGCGATGTGCTCGGTTCCGAACTCCTGGGCGTTCTCGGTGCCCTGACCGCCTACCCCGATGATCGCGATGTTGAGGCGATCGGACGGGGTCTGGTATCCCGGGCCGCCCAGCACGTGGCGGGGGACGATCATCGCGCCCATGGCGAGCCTGGACCCGTGGTCGACGAAGTCTCTGCGGGTGATTTTGTCGGACACCTGTGACTTCTCCCTGGCCGGGGGCCGAGCGGCCCGGCGTCCCAGCCGGTTTGTGTGCGAGGCCGCCTTGCGCGACCGGTTCCGTTCTCGAACGTTTGTCGACTCAAGAACGCCAAAACGGAGGTTATGATGACCCGCTACGGTTTGGGACGGCAAGCCCGCGGCCTGCTCGCTTCGCTCGTTGTGCTCGGGCTCTTCCCCGCGTTGCTCTCCGCTACCTGGTCCGTGATCGCGATCGATACGCGCACCGGGCAGGTGGTAATCGCGTCGGCGACGTGCGTGGCGCAGGCGCGGTTCCCTGGCTTCCCGGCCAGGGATCTGATGGACATCCAGGCCATCGTGGTGCCGGGTGTGGCGGTTGCAGCTGCGCAGGCCGGGGTGGACCGCACGCGTGCCAACCAGGAGCTGATCTACCGTGAGCTCAGAGCGGGCACGGCCCCGGACCAGATCATCGAGATGCTTTCGGAGGACCCGGATTTCGAACGCCGCCAGTTCGGGATCGTGGACCTGCAAGGGCGCTGCGCGGGCCACTCCGGAAGCGGGAACGGGGAAGCATCCCTCGCGGTGGCCGACAGCATTCCCGACGCGGGGATCTACTTCTCGGTGCAGGGCAACATCCTGGCTTCGGACGACGTGGTGCACCTGGCGGTCGAGGCGTTCAAGTCCGAGGGCGGCACAATGGCCGACCGGGTCATGGCCGCCATGGAGGCCGCGGACGCGGCCGGCGGGGACGTTCGCTGCACCTGCGAGTCGGAGCCGGTGCTCGACCACGTCCCCTGCGACGGCAAGACCTCACACGTGGCGTACATCCTGGTCGCGAACCCAGGCGATCCGGAAGGGGAGTCGTTCAACGACGGCGAGTACTCGCTCTATATCGACGTGACCGACGAGAACATCGAAGAGGGCGAGAACGCCAACCCCGTAATCACGCTGAGAATGCGGTACGACCGCTGGAAGGCGGGCGCGGGGCCGGACTAGGGCCGACTAGGAGCGGTTTCCGTTGATCGCGGCGACCGCTGCGGCCTCGGATTCGTACACCTCGATCATCTGATCGAAGCCGCTGGCGGCCAGCACCTTGCGCACCGCGCGGGTGAGGGTGGAAATGCCGAACGCGTGGTCGGGTCCGTCGAACTGCCTGGCGGTGGTCAACAGAACGCGCAGTCCGGCGCTGCTCAGGTAGGGCACCTGCTCGAAGTCTACCACCAATGCGTTGTCACCCGGCTTGATACCGGACTCGAGCGCACTCTGCCATTCCAGGTAGTTCGAACTGAAGATGCGCCCCACGGGCTTCGCGACCAGCACACCCTCGTTCCGCGACCAGTTCACCTCCATATCAGGCTTCTCCTCGTCTGTGCCTACGCACGCGCCCCCCAGGCCTCCAGCAGTGCCGCCTCGATTTCCATCATCTCCTCGATCGTCGCGGGACCCGGCCGCATTTCGGAACCCGGTTCCGGCCGCTTGCGCAGTCCGCTGCGCATGGCTCCGCCGGGCCGATCCTCATCGGTCAGTCCGTTCCACCACGCCAGCGTATCGCGGATCGTGTCGGCGACCGGCCGGCTCGTATACCCGGCCGCAATCGAACGGGAATGGTCGACCAGATGCGCGCCGCCCCAGTCTCCCGTCACGGGATTCCAGATGGGGAACATGCAGCCCTGCTCCTCGACGAAATCGGCGTCGATCCAGTGAAACGCCGTGTCGCTGCCGCTCACGTCCCGGCAAGTCTCCAGCATCTCACGCATGTTCACGGGCTGGACCGGACCCACGCCGTTGAACACGCCGCCGACCTCGTTCTCCAGCATGCGCACCATCCACGCCCCGAGGTCGCGGGCGTCGATGAACTGAACGGGATCGTCGGGAAGGCCGGGTACGGCCATGTTGCCGCCGGCCGCCACGCGCACGGGCCAATAGGTCCATCGGTCGCTGGTGTCGCCGGGGCCGACGATGTAGCCGGGGCGGACGATGTTGGCGCGTTCGCCGAAGATCTCCTGGACGGCCTCTTCGCACAGGGCCTTGAGGGGGCCGTAGGTGGTGTTGGTCATCTCCTCGACCGTGGGGTCCTCCATCCGTCCGACCTCGTAGTCCTCGGTGATGCCGTGAGGGGTCAGGTCCTTGTAGGCGGAAATGGACGACACGAACATGTAGCGGCCCAAGTCGGCGAGCAGCGTGGCCGAGTCGCGCACGTGCCGGGGGAAGAAGCCCGAGTTGTCGATGACCGCGTCCCAGCGCCGGCCCTCCAGGGCGGCGAGGTCGCCGTCCCGGTCGCCGACGAGCTTCTCGAGGTCCGGGAACAGGTGGGTGTTGGTGCGGCCGCGGTTGAAGAGCGAGACCGTGTGTCCCCGCGACGCGGCGTATTCGACCATGTGGGGGCCGATGAACGCGGTACCGCCCAGTACCAGGATGCTCATGGGGGTGGGCGAGCCGTCTCCCTGGTCCTCATATGGGGCGCAGGCCGCACCGAGGCCGAAGGCTCCGGCGGCGGCCGCGGTGACTTTCAGGAAATCGCGGCGGTTCTGTACGAGCATTCTTCAGACTTCCTTTGCGCTACGAGCGGCGTCCCCATGTCTCGTGACACCTTGCCGATGTCTCGTGACACCCCTCCAGTCGGGAACGGGGGGTAGAAAAGGTACGGGTTCACCGCATTTTCCGAAACAACCGTGCCTCGTCCCCGGGACTTCCCGGGGCTTGGCGATTGGGGTCCGCGTCGCCACTGTGTTAGCATTCGCCACTGCAACAACCGCGAGTCTCCGAAATGACAATAGCCCGCCGCACCTTCCTCAAGAAGCTTGCCACCGCGAGTGGTGGTGCAATACTGACGCCTTCGCTGGCCGGACTCGCGGTGCATGGCCGCGCCGCTGCGCAACAGGGACCGGGGTGCACGGGCAGCGCCGGACGCGCGACCGGTGCGTCCAGTCCCTTCATCAAGCCCTACGGCGAACTGGTCACAAGCGCCGATTGTCCGGAGTTGGAGATACCGGAGAGCTTTCGCTGCCTCAGGATCAGCTCGGGCGGACTGCCATCGACGGTACGGGATGGCCTCACCGTCCCGAACGCCTTTGACGGCATGGCCTCGTTTCCGATTCCCAACGGGAACATACGTCTGATCCGCAACCACGAGATGGTCGACGACCCGGACGGAGCGGAGGCGATCGGTGAGCCCTACTACGATGCGAAGGGCGCGGGGGGCACGACTTCGCTGGAGGTGCGCGTTTCGGACCGGAACGGTGAGCTGGCCGTGGAGCTGGTGGACGAGTTCGTGTCGTTGGCGGGGACACGGGTGAACTGTGCCGGTGGCCCCACTCCCTGGGGAAGCTGGCTTTCGTGCGAAGAGATCACGGACGGGCCGGAGGCGGGCTTCGACAGGCCGCACGGCTATATCTTCGAGGTGCCGGCGGATGCCTCGGGACCGGTCGATCCCGTGCCGCTGAAGGACATGGGGCGCTTCATTCACGAGGCCGTGGCGGTGGATCCGGCGACCGGCATCGTCTACGAGACCGAGGACACGTGGTACGTGCCCAACCGCCTCCCCGGAGCCGGCTTCTATCGCTTTATCCCGAACCAGCCGGGTGTGCTCGCGGCTGGAGGCAGGCTGCAGATGATGGCGGTGACCGGCCAACCGGAGTATCTGACCGCGCGTGGTCAGACGCCGGGCGAGGTGCTGCCGGCACACTGGGTGGACATCGACGATCCGGATCCGGCCAACGCCGAGGCGGACCGGCTGGCGGTGTTCAGGCAGGGCGTCGCGAGGGGCGCGGCGCGGTTCGCACGGCTGGAGGGAGCGTTCCACGGAGACGATGGCATCTACGTCGTGTCGACGAACGGCGGCGATGCCCGGTCCGGGCAGGTCTTTCACTACCGGCCGACCTCGGCGGACGCCGGGGAGCTTACCCTCGTCTTCGAATCTCCCTCCAAGGACGTACTGGACAGTCCGGACAACATCGTGCTGAGTCCCCGCGGCGGCCTCGTGATGTGCGAGGACGGCGAGGACGACCAGTTCATCCGTGGGCTCGACCGCGAAGGCAAGATCATCAACCTCGTGCGGGCGCCGCGGCCGGAGGGCGCGCCACAGCCGGGCGAGTTCGCAGGCTCGTGCTTCAGCCCCGACGGCCGCGTGTTGTTCTTCAACGTGCAGGGATCACGGGAACGTGGCGGGCGCCGGCCGAGCGGGACGTATGCCTTGTGGGGACCGTGGGGGGACGGCCCCCTATAGTCACTTTGAAGCCCGGTCGGGGTAGTTGACCGTAGAGTGAGTGGCCGGGGAGTGCGAGCCAGGGGACGCCAGGAAGCCAGCGGACGCCAGGACCATGAGTGACGACAAGCTGCCCAGGATTCCATCCTTTGCGGAACTGGGGATCAGCGAGGATGAAATCGAGGAGCTGGAGCGTGAGATCGCGAAGGAGGCCGAGGAGCGGGGCGGCGAGTCGGAGTCGGATGACCCGGGTGCGGAAGACCCGCCGCCAGAGTCGGTAGCGGCCTCGAAACCGCGTCGGGGTCTGGTCCGGGAGCCCGCTGGGGACTCTGGAGGCGCGGTGCGGGGGGCCGCACCGGACAGGCGCGAGCGGCAAGCTCCGCCGGATGACGCGGCTGGCAAGGCTGGCGCGGCTCGCGGGGCGGACGAGGGTGCGGCGGCCACCGGCCGGAAAGCGGCAGCCGCCGACAAGAGGGCGGCCGATGCCGATAGGAGTAATGTGACCCCGGCGCCCTGGAGGGGAGCGCGGGGTCCGGCAACCCTGCTGGTGATCCTTGTCGCGGCATGGCTGTCGCGCTCGGGCGGCATGATGCCGGACCCGGTCCCGGCAACCGCGCCGGACACGGTCTTCTCCTCGGCCCGCGCGATGGCGCATGTGCACCGAATCGCTGCCGAGGCGCATCCGCCTGGCTCGCCGGCGCATGCCGGCGTGCGTGAGTACCTCCTGGAGGAACTTCGCCGCCTGGGGCACGAGCCTTCCGTCCAGACCGCCACGTCGATCACGAGAGGCGGTGCCTCCCTCACCGCGGCCACCGTGCGCAACGTACTGGCACGGATTCCCGGGTCGGACCCGGGCGGCCGGGCGGTTCTGGTCACGGCCCACTACGATGGCCGGGAGATCTCGCGCGGTGCGGCCGACGACGGTTCCGGTCTGGCCGCAATCCTGGAGTCGCTGCGGGCGCTGGCCGCGGGGCCCGGTCTGCGCAACGACCTCATCGTCCTCTTCACCGATGCCGAAGAGATCGGCCTTCTCGGTGCGCGCGCCTTTGTCGACGAGCACCCGTGGATGCAGGACGTCGCGGTCGTGCTGGCGTTCGAGATGCGTGGAGGCGGCGGTGCCTCGATGATGTTCGAGACCGGAGCCGCCAACGGCTGGGTGATCGAGGCACTGCGCGAGGCGGATCCGTATCCGTCCGCCAATTCGGTAGCGTACGAGATCTATCAGCGCATGCCGAACGACACCGATTTCACGCCCTTCAAGGAAGCCGGAAAGCAGGGACTGAACTTCGCCGGGATCGGTCGCCCGCACGTATACCATCAAGCCTACGATGCGCCGGAGAACCTCTCCGAGGCGACACTGCAGCACCACGGCACGCACGCGCTGGCCATGCTTCGTCACTTCGGAGACGCGGGGTTGATGGCCGTCAATGCCCCGGACGTCAGCTACATCTCGATCAGGTATGTGGGGCTGGTGACCTACGGTGGGCTGTGGATATGGGTTCTCGGCCTGGCCGCGGTGGCGCTATGGACGGTCGCGTTCCTTGTGGCGAAACGCGGTGGATCTCACCCCGGCAGAATGCTGCTCGGGTGTGTGGCCTCGCTGGTTTGCCTCGGCGTGGCGGCCGTGGCGGCCAACCAACTCTTCCGCTGGCGGCTCGGCGCACACGTTGAAGTCGGCGCGCTGCACGCGGGCGCCTTTCACAGCGAGGGCTGGTACGTGCTCGCTATCGTGGCATTCACATTCGCTCTGGTCGCCGCCGCACTTCCGCTGATCCGCCGGTGGTGTTCTGCATCGGAGCTGACACTGGGCGCCCTTTTCGTCCCGACGCTGCTGGCGGCATTGACGACCGTGATGTTCCCGATGGCGGCGGTCAACTTCCAGTGGCCGGTCCTGGCGGGATGCATCGGAGCCTTGGCGGTGGCGGGGCTGCCAGCCGAAGGCGGCATGGGGATACTGCGCTGGCTCGTGGCGCTGTTGGCAACGCTGCCCGTTGTGGCGGTCCTCGTCCCGCTTACCGAAAGCGTCTGGCTTGCGATGGGACTGGCGCTGGCTCCGGCGATCGTAATGCTCGCCTGGCTTGTCTGCGTCCTGATCCTTCCCGCGCTCGAGGTGGTGCGGGAATCGAACGGGTGGTGGGCACCGGTCGCCGGACTCGTGTTGGCGGGCGCCTTCCTCGCGGTCGGGATGTCTACCGCTACGCCGTCTGCCACCCGTCCGGCCCCTTCGACGCTCGTGTACGCGCTCGACCGGGAGTCCGGCTCCGCCAACTGGGGCACCGACCCCACGCGGGACGCCTCCGACCCGGGCGTCGCGTGGGCAGCCGCTGCGGTGGGCGCATTCGCGGATGTGGTGCAGAGCGACCTCACCACTCAGGGAATCCCCTACGCGTTCGCGGCTGCAGATCCGGTCGACCTGCCCCCTCCGACCGTCGCTCTTGTCAGCGACACTACGGTGGCGGACGGGGTCGTTCGCGTGAGCGTCTCGTCGCAGATCGGTGCGGAGATGCTGCTGCTTCGCCTCCCCGCGCAGGGCCCGCCCCTGGTTGCGGTGAACGGCAAGCCGATTCGGGGGGGCGCTCGCCCGGAGCAGGTCACATACTGGGGCACGCCCGAGGGAAGCATCCTTCTCGACTTCGACCGCGGTTCCGCCGGCAACGGTCTGGATCTGGTCGTCGTGGAACACCACCTGCGCCCCGGCGAACTGGTGGGCCAGCGCTACTTCATGCGTCCCGCCGAGCTCGCGCCCAACATCCGGATGCTGTCGGATCGAGCGATGATTCGGACGGCGTTTGCGGCCGACCCCGAGAGCGGCGAAGTGCGTATGGTGACGGGTCAGGCCGAGACGGAGGGGGAGGGTGAGGACGCAGCCGACGCGGATCCGGATCCAGAGAACGACCAGGGTGTTGCCGATGTCGAGCCCGGCGCGGAAACCGACTCGCCCGCGACTTCAGCCGGGGACACCATTCCGCCGGATACCGTTCGCCGCCCGCCCGGAGGCGCGCTCGTACCCGCTCTGTACCCTCAGCCCTACTGAGCCCCGAAGATCCCCTTCGGCATGTGCATGCTCACCAGCATGTGCGGCACGTCTACCGTCTCCGAGATCTTCAGGTCGCCGGCCAGCGAACACAGCACGTAGGCCTCGTTGGGGGTGAGGCCGTGTTCGGCGACCAGGTAGTCGATCATGTAGCGGGTCGCCTTCCTGGCCGCCTCGTCGATGGTCGTGGCGAAGCCTGTCACGGCGTAGTAGTCGTCGGTCTCGTACTGGGGTTCGACGATCCCGCGCGTGTTCTCCATGACCTCGATCTCGAGGACAAGCCGCATCGGGGCCTCGATTGCCGTGCCGGAGACCTCGCCGTCGCCCTGGACGGCGTGCGCGTCACCGACCGAGAAGAGCGCGCCCTCCACCTGCACCGGGAAGTACACGGTCGCGCCGGCTTTCATGTGGCGGTTGTCCATGTTGCCGCCGTTGGCGCGCGGGGGGATCGTCACCAGCATTGAATCGGTGGCGGGAGCGACGCCCATCACGCCCGCGAACGGCTCCAGCGGAATCGTGATGTTCTCGTTGAAGGCGACTTCGGTTGCGCCCGACTCCATCGGGAAGCCCCGAATCCACGGCTCGGTGAACTCATCGGCGAGAAAGCCGAACCCGGGCAGGATCGTCGCCCATCCCCATCCTTCCACCTGCACATCGTGCACGGTCACCGCCAACAGGTCGCCCGGGCTGGCGCCCTCAACGTAGATGGATCCCGTGAGCGCATGGATCAGGCCGAAATCGACGTCCGCGAGTTCGTCGACGACCGTCGACTCGGTGATCTGGCCGTCCGACGCCTCCTTGGTCAACACCTCGACGACGGCGCCGGAGGGGACGGTGAGCTGGGGAGGGATTGTTGCGCTCCAGCGATTGTGCGTGTTCTCGGTTCCGAGCGTGAAGTCGGGGGCCGGAACCTGCGACGCGGACCCGTTCTCGTCCGGGATCGGCTCGATGTCGCACGACGCCAGTCCCATGGCCGAGGCGAGCGCGAGGGTGGTCGACAAAGTGCGGGCGGTCGGGTAACTGAGGCCGGTCGGGAAACGGAACATCGGGACAGCTCCTTGGCATGGGGATGACGGGTCGGGTCAGGCGGGGAGCCCCGCGAGCACGTCGACCAGACGATCGATCTCGGCGGTTGTGTTGTAGACGTGGGTGGAGATCCGGATGGCGTTGTGGCCGTCGCGCTGATGCTCGTCGATGTGGATCCGGCCGCGCCGGGCCACGAGGCTCACGGCCTCGACCGCGTCCACGCCTTCCTGCTCGAAGATGGTGGAGCCAGGGCATGAAGTAGCGGGCGTGGAGCCGCTGAGAATCGTGACGCCCTGCATGGCCGCCAGGCGGGATTTCAGTTGCTCGGACAGGTAGCGGGTGCGCGCGGCCACGTTCTCCGGACCCATCGCCTCGGCGAGGTCCAGAGACGCGGACAGGGCCGCCCGCAAGGGGAGACTCGACGTGCCCGGCGGCTGGTACGCGGCGATGCCGCCCTCTCCATCGGGGGGGAAGTCCCCATCGGGCGCAAAAGCCGACTGAACGCGGTCCCGAGCGCCCTCACGGACGTAGAACACACCGGTTCCCATCGGTCCCAGCAGCCACTTGTGCAGGCTTGCGGAATAGGTGTCGCATCCGAGCGCCCGCAGGTCCACGGGCAACATGCCGACCGCCTGCGCCCCATCCACATGACTCACGATTCCCCGTTCCCGCGCCAGTGCGCACAGTCGCCGCACGGGATACAGGTGGCCTCCCCGGGTCACGTGACAGAAGGCGATGACCCGGGTGGCCGGCGTGAGCGCCTCTTCGACCAGCTCCACCGCCTGCTCCGCGCTCTCGAGCGGACTGGGAATGAAGACCGTGTTGACCCTGATCCCGTCCCGCGCGGCCCGGTAGTCCCACGGGCGGCGGCCGGCGGGGTGCTCCTGGCTGGTGACAAGCACTTCGTCCCCGCGCTCGAGGCGAATGCCGACCGTCCCCATGTGCAGCGCCTCGCTGGCGTTGCGCGTCAGCACGATTTCATCGGTCGCCGCACCCAGATAGGCGGCCATGCGCGGTACCACGTTCGCTGCGATGAACGCGCCCAGCTCGTTCTTCCCCTGCAGAGGTTCCCTCGACAGGGCCTGGTATCCGGCGGCCACTGCCTCCGCAACCGAAGCGGGCGGCATTCCCAGACTGGCGTTGTTCATGTACGCGGTGCCGGGTTGGAGGATGAAGTGTTCGCGGATGTGGCTCCAGGCGCCGTCCTCGACACCATCGGGGCGGGTCAGCGCGGGGCGCCTGCGGGACGCTTCGGTATCGGGCGGAGCGGCGCACGCGGCCAATGGGGCGCTCGCCAGCCCGGCGGCGCCGGCGTGCAGGAAGCCACGGCGGGAAAGTCGGTGCGTCTGGTCGGATGTCATGCGGATCCTTCGCGCGCAATGGAAATGACCGAACCGCCACACTACAGCAAACGGCAGCCTTGTCGCCAGCCCGCATGCAAACCCGACCAACGGGGGCGCTCACTTCGGGCCGGCGCCGGCTTATCGCCAGCGTGAGGGCGGATTCGCCCAGGCCCGGACCGCATTCGAGTGCCCGATATGGATACAACAGCGTATGTTGCCATGCATACACACCGGTTCGGAACTCCCGACCCGGGTTGAGGTGGGAGTTCTTCGGACCACCGTAGGAGGAGGTACCGATGAAGATTCCCATCCACCATGCCATCCGGCTCGGCCTGGCGGTCTGCGCAGCGTTCCTGGCGAGCGCTGCCCCGCTTCTGGCACAGCAAGCCGGCACCGTGACGGGTCAGGTGACCAACGCGACCAGCGGTCGCGAGCTCTCCGGGGTGCAGATTTCGATCCTGGGGAGCGGTCTCGGCACGCTAACGGGCAACAACGGACGCTTTCTCATCCCGAATGTTCCTGCGGGCCCGGTAACGGTTCGGGCCGACATGATCGGATTCGGGGTGCAGGAGGTTCAGGTCACCGTTGTGGTCGGGGAAACCGCGCTCGCCGACTTTACCCTGACCGAGCGCGCGATCAGCCTCGACGAAATCGTGGTGACCGGCTCCGGAGCCGAAACCGCCCGGCGCAAGCTGGGCAACTCGATCTCGACGGTGAACGCCGTGGATGTCGTTCGGTCGGCGCCCATCACAAGCGTCGATCAGCTGATCCAGGGACGCTCCGCCGGCGTAGCGATGAACCTCGCCTCCGGGACGGTCGGCCTGGGAGGCATGATACGCATCCGTGGAATGACCTCGGTATCGCTCAGCGGTGACCCCGTCGTGTACATCGACGGGATCCGGGTCGACGCCTCGCACGACCAATCGGGTGTCTGGTTCGGGGGCATGGACATCTCCCGGCTGCAGGATATCTCCCCCTCGGAGGTCGACCGGATCGAGATCGTGAAGGGATCGGCGGCCTCGACCCTGTATGGGACACAAGGCGCCAACGGCGTCATCCAGGTCTTCACCAAGCGAGGCCGCAGCGGGGCTCCCCAGTGGAACTTCGAGATCGAACAGGGCTTCGAGCGGACGCCCACGGACACGTTCCCCGGAAGAATGAACAAGTATTTCCAGGAACCCGACGGCTTCCAGGCACGCGATCCGACGGAACTCGTCGAAAACGGCTATCACCACCGCTACTCGGCGTCGGTCAGCGGGGGTGGACAGGCCGTCCGCTACTTCATTTCGGGGAGCTACAAGGGCCAGGAAGCGTCCCTCAAGGGAGACGCCAACTGGAACAAGGTCATAACCGGCAGGATCAACCTGACCACCGTCCTGAGCCCGACCGTGACGGTGACCGCCACAACGGGCATCGTACACAATCGATTACGGGTTCCCGACGACAACAACGCGCTCCACGGACTCTACTCGCAGTTCGCGAGCGGGTTGCCGTACACGGCTTCCGCGGAGCGACCGTACGGGGAACGCTTCGGCAGCGTGGCGGCCAACAGCACTCTGGAGAACTTCCAGCGGGTGCTGCGCACCACATCGGGGATCGAGGTGACGCACCAACCCACCAACAACTTCAGTCACACCTTCCGGAGCGGCGTCGACTGGTACGCGGACGAATTCACCAAGTTCTTTCCCTTCGCGTACGAAGGGTCGGGGAACAAGCTCGGCAACAAGCGCAATCACACCCGCAGCTTCCGCGACGTTACGACCGAATACCGCGCAACCCTGTCGAGTTCGATTGGCGAAACAGTGACGTCGGAGCTGACCGCGGGCTTCCAGGGCAACTTTGAGAACACGATCCGCGTGGACGCCCGTGGTACGGACTTCCCCGCGCCCGGAGTCAAGTCGGTCGATGCGACATCGGTGACGCAGGGATCCGAACGGCGCATCGAGGAGATCAACGCCGGTGTCTTCGTTCAGGAGACGCTCGGGCTTTGGGACAAGGTCTTCCTGACCGCGGGCATGCGTCTGGACGGCAACTCCGCCTTTGGAAACGAGTTCGACACGCAGCTGTATCCGAAGGCCTCGGTGGCCTACAACATTTCCCAGGAGGGCTTCTGGCCCACGGGTCTGTTGCCCACCATGAAGCTGCGCATGGCGTACGGAGAATCCGGCTTGGCGCCGGCACAGTTTGCGGCGGACCGGACATGGGCTCCGGTTTCGGCACAGGGCGGACAGCCTGCCGTGACTCCGGGGAACATCGGAAACCCCGAACTGGGGCCCGAGCGCTCCCAGGAGATCGAAGTGGGCATGGACGCGGGCCTGCTGGATGACCGGGTCGGTCTGGAATTCACGGCCTACTTCCAGAAGACGAGGGATGCGCTGCTCTTCAAGCCGTTCCCGTCTTCCCAGGGATTCACGGCCGACCAGCTGACGAACATCGGCGAGATCGAGAATCGGGGGATCGAGATCGGGCTGAACGCTCTCCTCTACAGTTCCGAGAGCTTCGAGCTGTCATCGAATGTTCAGTTCGCGACCTCGAAGAACGAAGTGACCGACATGGGTGGTGTGGCGGACATCTCGGGGTTCGGCTACCGGATTAGCGAGGGGTATCCCGTGCACGGAGCATGGGGCTACGAACTCGTCGGATGGGATGCGACCACTCGGAGACACAACCGCACCGACGAGCAGCTGTTCCAGGGGCAAACGGACCCCAAGTGGTTCGGGTCCTACTCGATGCAGTTGCGCTGGGGCGACTTCACGCTCGACGGCATGTCCGAGTTCCGGGGCGGTATGGTAAAGAACAACTTCTCGCGCTACTGGTCGAACCGGGTGCGTACCGGCGACGAGTACCTGTCGCTGGTGCAGAGGCCGAACGGTGAGCCGACCCCGGCATCGGACTCCCTGTACAACTACACCACCACGCTCGGATACACCGGCTTCTACGAGCCGGCGGACTTCTTCACCGTACGGGAACTCAGCGTCGGCTACGACCTTCCCGACGAACTGCTGGGCCAGTTCGGTCTGACGCGTTCCAGCCTCCGCTTCTCCGCCCGGAACCTGTGGATGTGGAGCAAGTTCTCGGGGATCCACCCCGAGACCAATTGGGACGGTGCCGCGAACCTCAGGCAGGCACAGGACTTCGATACCCTGCCGCCGCCGAGGATCTTCCTGTTGACATTCCGCACGTCGATGTGACGGGGAGGGAAAAATGACATATGTACGGAAGACTTCGCCGCTGTGCCGTGTGCTCGCGCTCGCGCTTCCCGCTCTTGCCTTCTCCGCGTGCAGCGGATTGCTCGACGTTGCGAACGAACAGCAGATCCTGGAGCAGGACCTCGACCAGGAAGCGGCTCTGGCACCGGTAGTCAACGGTGTCGCGGGAGACTGGGCCCTGATGTACACGGGGGCCATCAACATCATTGGACTTGTTTCGTTCGAACTGATCCACACCGGCTCCTTCCCGAGCTGGAGGTCCGTGGAGACGGGCCTGATGGATCGCACCTCGAACGGAAACGGCGTCTACAACAATCTGTCGAGGGCGATCTGGGTGGCTGATGACGCCGGCCGGCGGATCGACGACGCATTCGGTGGGGGAGGAGGTATGGTTGAGCCCGCGCAGGTCCGCACATGGTCCGGGCTGGCCAAGGTGATGATGGGCGACAACTTCTGCGAGGGGACGCTCAACGGCGGGCCTGCCTTGCCGCCGGCCGAGTTCTACCGGCTTGCGGAAGAGGATTTCAGCGAGGCGATGAGCCGCGCGTCGGCCGCCGGCGCGCCGGACTGGGCCATGCGGGCCCAGGTGGGCCGGGCGCGGGCCAGGCTGATGCTTGGCGACTATGCGGGCGCCATGTCCGACGCGAAGGCGATTCAGGCCGGATACCGATTCGAAGCCGTCTATTCGCAGAACAGCAACCGCGAATACAACTCGGTGGCCAGTCTGACCCGAACGCTCACGCGGCGGGAGGCGGGCGTGCATCCCACCTTCTACGACGATCCGCGCTTCATCGCCGATCCGCGTACATCGTTCATCGACAGGGGTCCCAACGAGACGGGCCCTGATCCGACGCGGAAGTACGTGGAGCAGGAGAAGTACGAGTTCCGCGACTCGCCGATCCCGATTTCGACCTGGCAGGAGGCCCGCTTGATGGAAGCGGAGGCCGAGTTGAATATTGGCAGTGCCGCGCGTGCCGTGGAGCTCATCAACGAGGTGCGGGCCTTCGTGTCTCTCGAACCCTATGAGGGCGAGGTGAGCCACGCGGCCGTCATGGCGCAGATCATGTACGAGCGCTCCGCCGAGCTGTGGCTCCAGGGCCATCGACTCAACGACCTGAGGAGAACGAACGATCCCTCGCTTGCTGGCCGCGACATATGCTTCGAGATCGGCATCGACGAGTGGGAATCGAATCCGAATCTCGGGGGAAGCTGACAACGCTGCCGCGCCGCGGCCGGGCTTCGGTCCGGTCGCGGCGACGGCATCCGTGGCCGTAGCGGCAGGGGCGTCTCCCCGTCCCGGGACGGTCCCCAACGCCGCTGGACGCCGGTGAAGGTCGTTCTCGCGGGCTTCGCCGGGTCGGGCAAGACCACCCTCTTCAATGCCATGACCGGGCTCGATGTGCCGGGTGGATACGGGGGACAGGTGCGCGTCGGCACCGTGCGCGTGCCGGATGGCCGCGTCGATTTCCTCTCGCGGGTCTACTCTCCGAAGAAGACCACGCACGCCACCATCAACCTCAAGGATGTGCCCGGCGAGTACGGTGCCCAGTCCCGGGTCCTCTCGCCGGCGGCGTTGCAGCAGATCCGGGACCGCGAGGCTCTCTGCCTGGTGCTGCGTGATTTCGTGAATCCCGCGCTCGACGCGGCGCCCGATCCGATCGGTGATCTTCGGGCCTTCCACGATGAGTGTGTCCTCTCGGACCTGGGAATCGCCGAACGCCGGCTCGACCGCGCCCGCAAGGAACGGGCGGACGTGCAGGAAATCGGCGCCTTCGAGACCGCCGTCGCCGCGCTGGAGGAGGGGCGGGCGCTGCGGCAGGTGCCCCGGAACGCGCTGTACCGCGGCTTCCTGAAAGGCTACGGCCTGCTCACCGATCTCCCGCTGCTGGCGGCCGTCAACGTCGACGAGGATCGTGTGGGCGAGCCGCTCGATTCCGGGCTGGCGGCGGGAATCACGGAGATGGGCGCCGCCGGAATGGTCCTTTCCGCCCGCGTGGAGGCCGAAATCGCGGCGCTGGACGCGGACGACCAGGCCGATTTCCTGGAGGACATGGGGCTCGCCGAGCCGACGCTGGCCCGGTTCATCCGCGCGGTCTACTCGCTGATGGACCTGATCTCGTTCTTCACCGTGGGGCCCGAGGATGTGCGCGCCTGGACCATCCGGCGCGGAATGGTGGCGCGCAGGGCCGCCGGGCGCGTCCATAGCGACATGGAACGAGGCTTCATACGCGCCGAGATCATCCCGTATGAGGTGTTCGCAGAGTTCGGGTCCGAACAGGCCGTGAAAGAGGCGGGACTGATGCGGGTGGAGGGGAAGGAATACGTGGTGGCCGATGGGGACATCGTGTACGTGCGGTTCAACGTGTAGGGCGACGCTTCCCGACCGGGCTGCACGCGGCCACAGGCATGACCGCAGGCCCCGTGCAACGCGGGCCGGATTATGCATTGACGCGGTTATGACTTTCCGCGAAAATTAAGATCTGTGCCGCAAACATTCTGGTCGTGCGGTGCCCCATTCCCGCGTAGCTCAGCTGGTAGAGCAGACGGCTGTTAACCGTCGGGTCGCAGGTTCGAGTCCTGCCGCGGGAGCTTACCTGGCGCTCCCTCGCGTGCCGTGCAGTGGCCCGCCGCGCCACCGCTCCCTATTCTGACCGGGTGTCCCACCGCTCCGCTCCAGCCTCGGAGGCACCCATGTCTCGCGCCGCAGCCATCGTTTCCCTTGCGGTCGCCCTCGCTCTTGGGGCCACCGCCGCCGCCCTCCCCGCCCCCGCGCTTGCACAGGACGCGGGCGCCACGGACGGCTCCGATGACGCCGACTGGGACGTCACGCTCGCGCGGGGCGACACCCGCGAAATCGACTTCGAGACCGACGAGGGGACCTGGATGTCGGTGGACATGTCGCCCGACGGACGGTGGATCGTCTTCGATCTCCTCGCGCACGTCTACCGCGTCCCCGCGGAGGGCGGGCAGGCCGAGAGCCTCACGCAGGTGAGCGGCGTCGCGGTCAACTACCACCCCAAATACTCCCCCGACGGCACGCGCATCGCGTTCATCTCGGACCGGGCCGGCCAGACCAACCTCTGGGTCATGGACGCGGACGGGACGAACCCGCGCCAGGTGCAGTCCAGCATGGACACCCGCGTGACGATGCCCGAATGGACCGCCGACGGCGAGTACATCCTGGTGGCGCAGAGCGGCGAGATCTGGATGTACCATCAGGACGGCGGCACGGGCGTCGAGGTTGTGTCCAGCGACGACGGCTCGGCGTCGTGGCCGTCGGTGTCCGAAGACGGGCGGTACGTCTTCTACCACGTGCGCACGCCGGGACAGACGGTGCCGTGGGCGGTGGACAACATTGACGGCGCTCTGCTGGACGACCGGCTCGTGCGGGATGCCCTCCAGGGCACCATGAACCTGCGCCGCATGGACCTGAAGACGGGTGAAGTGGTGAAGGTCACCAGTGGCGTGCCCTCGCGGCAATACCGGCTGTCGGGCGGTGGCGGCTTTGCGGCCGAGATCGCTCCGGACGGTCGCCACGTCGCCTTCGCGCGCCGCCTTCCCGACGCCACGATCGAGTGGAAGGGCCACGAGTTCGGCCCCAGCACCGCGCTGTGGGTCCGCGACCTGGAGACGGGCGCCGAGCGGATCGTCATGGACCCGATCGCGCAGGACATGACCGAGGGGATGAAGACGATCCGCATGCTGCCCGGCTACGCGTGGGCTCCCGACGGCGCGTCGATCGTGATCGCGCAGGGAGGGAAGTTGCGGCGGCTGGATGTAGCCAGCGGCGAGGTCTCGACCATTCCCTTCACCGCGCGCGTCCACAGGGTGATCTCCGAACAGGCCTACGAGGCCTTCCGCATCGACGACGGTCCTGTCCCCATCAACTTTACACGCTGGACGACAGGCTCGCCCGATGGTGAGCGGGCTCGCCTTCTCGGCCGCCGGCCGCGTCTGGATCATGGACCTGCCCGACGGGAGGCCGCGCCGCCTCACCTCCGATGCCGAAAAACGCTTCGAGTACTCGCCGTCCTGGTCGCCCGACAGCCGCTCGATCGCCTACACGACGGTCGACGAAAACGCGACCGGCCATGTGATGACCATCAGCGCCGACGGCGGCAGCCCCCGGCAGGTCAGTGCCGAGCCCGGCGAGTACGCCCACACCCAATGGAGCCCGGACGGCACCGAAATCCTGGCGACGCGGGGGTCGGGGGCCACGGTCCGATACCGCTCGGTGGCGCACAACCCGTGGTACGACCTGGTGCTCTTCCCGGCGGCCGGACCAGGCGGTGGTGCCGAAACCGGCGACGAGGCGGGCATGGGGTCCGCCGGCCAGCATGTCGTCCGCGTTCCGGGCAACACGCTGCCCACCCGCACCCAGTTCGTGCGGGGCGCTTTTGGCCCGGACGGGCGCATCTTCTACCGCACGATGGGCGACTCCACGCGGCTGCGTTCGGTGGCGCGCGACGGCTCCGACCCCCGCATCCACCTCGTCCTGCCCTGGGCCGACGAGGTCATGATCTCGCCCGACGGCCGCCATGCCGCCTTCAACGAGGGTGACAACGCGTATCTGGTGCCGGTGCCCAGCGGGGCGGCGGGGCTCGGCGGTGCGGTCGCGGTCGCCAAGAAGGGCGGGCAGCTCCCCGTGCGGCAACTGAGCCGGCGGGGCGGCATCTTCCCCGGCTGGCGCGACGCCAACACGGTCGAGTTCGGGAGCGCGGCGAGCTACTACACGCATGACGTCGCGGCCGAGACCACCGACACCTTCCGGATCGCGCTCCAGGTCCCGCGCGGCTCGCTCGGCATGGGCACCGTCGCCATCACCGGCGCTCGCATCATCACGCTCGAGAACCGGCAGGTCATCGAGAACGGAACGCTCATCGCCACGGATGGCAGAATCACCTGCGTCGGGGCAATGGCTGAATGCGACGCGACCGGAGCCGGTCACACCATCGACGGCACCGGCAAGACCGTGATCCCCGGCTTCATCGACATGCATTCGCACTTCTTCCGCGAGTACCGTGGCATCATCCCGCCCAACGCCTTCGAGATGGCCGTCGCGCTCGCCTACGGCGTGACCAGCAACCTCGACAACTCGCAGTGGTCGCAGGACGTCTTCCCCGCGGCCCAGATGATCGAGGCCGGGGTTCTGGTCGGTCCGCGCACCTACACCACGGGCGACCCGCTCTACCGGGGCGACGCCGTCCGCCAGAACGAGCTCACCAGCTACGAGGTCGCCGAGGACAACATCGCGCGTCTCCAGTCGTGGGGCGCCGTGTCCCTCAAACAGTACCTGCAGCCCCGCCGCGACCAGCGCCAGTGGGTGTCGGACATCGCGCGCAAGCGCGGTCTCATGGTCACGTCGGAGGGCAGTGACCTGGCGTTCAACATGGGCATGATCATGGACGGCCAGACCGCGTGGGAGCACCCGATCAGCTACGTGCCGATGTACTCGGACGCGGCCCGCTTCTTCGGGCGCGCCGAAACCGTCTACTCGCCGACCTTCGTCGTCGGCGGACCGGGGCCGTGGAACGACGAGTGGTTCTTCCACGAGACCGAGGTGTGGCGTGACGAGAAGCTGCGCCTGTGGATGCCGTGGAAGCAGCTCGTCCCGCACGCCCGCCGCGTCTTCCAGCGCCCCTTCACCGACTACAGCTATCCGATGCTGGCCCAGGTCCTGGTGGACTGGATGGCCGAAGGTGCCCACGGAGCCATTGGCGCGCACGGCCAACAGCATGGTCTGGCGTCCCACTGGGAGGTCTGGATCGCCGAGTCCGCGATGGGGCCGATGGGCGCGCTGGAGCTTGCCAGCGTCGAAGGGGCCTACTTCCTCGGCGCCTCGGAAGACCTGGGCACCCTCACGCCCGGCAAGCTCGCGGACCTGATGGTCCTCAATTCCAATCCCCTCGACAACATCCGCAATACGACCGACATCATGCTCGTCATGAAGGGCGGCATCGTCTACGACGGAATGACCCTTGACGAACTCTGGCCCACCGAGCGGCCCTACGGCGCGCGCCCGTGGATCCACGAGGAGGTCTGGAGGTCGGGCCCGCGGCCAGTGAACCGTTAGCGGCCCGTGGACAAACAGGAGAACATCATGATCCGGAAGTCGACCAAGTCTCTGCTCGCGCTCCTCGCCATCCTGGCCCCGTCCGCTTCGTCCCTCGCGGCCCAGTCCCCGTCCTTCGGCAACTCGGTCGTGATCGACGGCGACGAGATCTTCATCGCCGAACCCAACCCCAACTTCCGCTCCGGCGCCGTCTACATCTACGAGAAGTCGGGCGGCGAGTGGCGGCAGTCGGCCCTTCTGCGCGCCCCGGACTCCGAGCGGGCCGACGGCTTCGGAACCGTGCTGGCGAAGACCGGCAGCACCCTTTTCATCGGGCAACGCAATGGTCCTCTGCACGTCTTCGAGCGCCCCGGGGATGGTGGGCCCTGGCAGCCGGCGGGCACGGTCGAAGGCGACGGTGTCGCCGGCCTCGACCCCGGCTGCGGCCAATACGGCTATTGTGGAACCGACTTCGGCCTGGTGCTGGCGGCAGCGGGCGATTGGCTGCTCGTGGGCGCTCCGGGCACGGCCCCTGACCCCCAGGCGCGACAGCGCAACGAGCCCGAGGCGCCGCAAGTACCCGGCGCGGTCCATGCCTACGAGCGCAGCGCTTCCGGCCAGTGGATCCAGCGCGCCACCCTCCAGCCCGCCGACGGCACGCCGGGTGACGGATTTGGCACCGCGATTCTGCTCACTCCCCATGGCGCGTTGATCGGCGCACCCCGGTGGGCCGCCCCCGCGAGCGACCTCCAAAGCCTCGAGAACGCAGGCCGCGTCTATCATTTCCGAGTGGCGGAGGGGGGTTGGGAAGAGGTCGGCGCCCTCGATGCGGCCCCCGAGGCCAACGCCAACCAGGGGTCGGCTTTCGCGGCCGCCGAGGGAAGGGTCCTGGTCGGCGCACCGGGCACCAACGACAGCCGTGGGGCCGTCTTCGCCCATTCCTGGAGCGACGACCTCGCGCGGTGGGTGCCCGAGGCGAATACGCTTGCGCTCGCGAACGGCGAGAGCGGCGACCGCTTCGGCGCCGCGCTGGCCTTCGCCGGTGGCGACATCTGGGTCGGGGCCCCCACGCTGCGCGGCTACGAGACCGGCTCGGTGTACGTGTACGAAGGCGCCGCCGCCACACCCGACACGCCCGGCGCGGCCGCCGCCTCACCCCACCGCATCCAGCTCCCCCAGGAGGCGACCGTCGAACAGGACCGCTTCGGCGGCCTGATCGTCGCAACCGCCGATGTTGTCGCGATCGGCGCGCCCGGCATGCATCACCAGTCCGGCTCGGTCCACCTCTACGAACGCGGCGACGCGCCCGCCCCGGGCGACCGCACCGACCCCGGCGACCCCCCGGCCCCCGCGCCCGTCCCCGGCTGGCACGACGCCGGCATGCTCGTCAGCGCCCCGGACGCGCTGGGGGCGCTTCTCGGCGAGGAAAGGCGCTGCAGCGACGGCGCGGTCGGCCCCTTCGACTGCGGCGAGGTCGAACTGCTGTCCTTCATCCCCAACTCGATCCTGCGCGCCGGCGTTCGTGCCCGCGGCGTGCGCACCAACGACAACTGGGGCTGGACCGATCCCGTCACCGGCCAGGAGTATGCGCTGGTGGGACGCAACGACGGCACCTCCTTCATCGACATTACCGACCCCTCCAACCCGGTGCTGGTCGGCGACCTGCCCAAGCCGTGGGGGACCCCGCCCTCACAGCTATGGCGCGACATCAAGACATACAGGGACCACGCCTACATCGTCGCGGACGGAGCCGGCGAACACGGCATGCAGGTGTTCGACCTGACCCGTCTGCGCGACGTTCCGCCCGCCGACATGCCCGCACTCTTCGAACCCGACACGCACTACCGCGGCATCGCGAGCTCGCACAACATCGTCATCAACGAAGAGAGCGGCTTTGCGTACGCGGTCGGCAACCGCGGCGGCGGCGAGTCCTGCGGCGGCGGCCTCCACATGATGGACATCCGCGACCCGAAGAACCCTGTGTTCGTCGGGTGTGCCACCCACGAGCGCGGCACCCACGACTCGCAGTGCGTCACCTACGACGGCCCCGACGAGCGCTACACGGGCCACGAACTCTGCCTCAACTCGAACGGCGCCTTCTTCGAGATCTCGGACGTTACCGACAAGGACAACCCGGTCGCGGTCGCCCGCGCCTCGTCCCCCAACGCCGCCTACATCCACCAGGGCTGGCTCACCCCCGACCACCGCTACTTCTACCAGGACGACGAGAGCGACGTGATCAGCGGCGCCGTGGAAACCACGCGCACCCTCATCTGGGACCTCACCGACCTGGAAGAGCCCATCCTGATCCGTGAGTTCATGGGGTCGATGCCCGCCAGCGCCCACAACCTCTACCTGAAGGACGGCTACGCCTATCAGGCCAACTACCGCTACGGCCTGCACGTGCTCGACATCTCGGACCCGGTCAACCCTCGCGAGGTCGGCTACTTCGACACCTCGCCGCATCACGAGGGCCCGGGGTTCAGCGGGGCCTGGAGCACCTATCCGTTCTTCGAGAGCGGAACCGTGATCGTAACGAGCCTCCAGGAGGGGCTGTTCGTCCTGAAGAGGCGGGATAGGCCGGTAAGTTGAGGAGGAGAAGTCGGATGAAAGAGCGGCGGAGCTGGGCGCTTCCGGCAGTGCTGATCCTGGCGGTGGCCTGCGGCGGAAACGGCGAGAGGGATGCCGCCGACGCGAACCCGGCGGCCGAGGCCGCGCCTGGCGTCCCCGCCCTCCAGTCCGGGTCCGGCCAGTTCACCTTCCACGACGCCCGCGGCAACGCCGACCGCCCGATCACCGTGCGCTACCACATGCCCGACGCCTACACCCCCGAGACGCCCATCGTCTTCGTGATGCACGGCGCGTCCAGGGCCGGCCAGCGTTACTTCGACGACTGGGAGGAGCACGCCGTCGCCCACGGCTTCCTGCTCGTCGTGCCCGAGTTCGACGCCGACAACTACGCCGGCAGCCAGTGGTACAACCTGGGGAACGTGTTCCCGGACCCGGACGCCGCGGGGGCTGGGTCCGCCACCCGCAACCCCGAGTCCAGCTGGAGCTTCACCGCCATCGAGCACCTCTTCGACGCCGTCCGCGCCGCCACCGGCAGCACCCGCACGACCTTCCGCATCTTCGGACACTCCGCGGGCAGCCAGTTCGTGCACCGCCTCCTGATGACCCGCCCCGACGCACCCGTCGAACGCGCGGTCGCGGCCAACGCCGGCTGGTACACCATGCCCGACGAAAGCGTTGCATGGCCCTATGGCCTCGGCGGCTCGGGCTTCGAGGCCGCCGGACTCGCCGGCTTCCTCCAGCTCCCCGTCACCGTGCTGCTCGGCGACGCCGACACCGTCACCACCGCCAGCAACCTGCGCCGCACCCCCGAGGCCCTGCTTCAGGGCCCGCATCGTTTTACCCGCGGCCATACCTTTTATGCCGCCGCCCGGTCCGCGGCCGAGGCCCTCGGGGTCGACTTCGGCTGGGCGCTAGACATCGTTCCCGGCGCAGGCCACAGCAACGCGCTCATGGCCCCGCGCGCCGCCGAAATTCTCGCACGATAACAAACACGATCCCAACGCTTGTCGGAGACACGAATATGATCCGCGCATACACCGCCCGCTTCCTCACCGGGCTCGTCCTTCTGGCCGCCGCCTCTGCGATGCTCGCCGCCACCGCCGCGCTCCCCGCCTCCCCGCTCGCCGCGCAGTCCGGCGCCTTCGGCCACGCGGTCGTGATCGACGGCGACGAGATCCTCATCGCCGAGCCCACGACCAGTTTCCGGCCGGGCGCCGTGTACGTGTACCGCGAATCCGGCGGCACCTGGCGCGAAGCGTCCATGCTGCTGGCGCCCGATTCCGAACGCGCGGACGGCTTCGGCACGCTCCTGGCCAGGACCGGCAACACCCTGTTCATCGGTCAGCGGGGCGGCCCGCTCCACGTCTTCGAGCGCGGTGAAGGCGGCGCGTGGACAGCCGCGGGCACGATCGACGACGAGGAGATCGCCGGACAGTCCCCGGAATGCCGCTTCGACGGACTCTGCGGCACCGACTTCGGCCTCAGCCTGGCTGCGGACGGCGATTGGCTCCTGGTCGGGGTTCCCGGCACCGCGCAGGCCCCCCGCGGCCGTCCCGGCCAGCCGGCGGAAGCCGCGGCCCAGGGCACCGTCTACACGTATCAGCGGGACGCTTCGGGCAACTGGGTGCAGCGCGGCGTCCTCCAGCCCGGCGACGGCACGAGCGGCGACGGGTTCGGGTCAGCGATCGTCATGACCACGCACGGCGCGCTGATCGGCGCACCCCGGTGGGATGCCCCCACCAGCGACCTCGAGGGCCTGGAAGCCGCGGGCCGCGTGTATCACTACCGCCTTGGGGCAGGGGGTTGGGAAGAGGCCGGCGCCCTCGACGCGGCGCCCGAGGCCAACGCGAACTACGGGTCGGCCCTCGCGGCCTCGGGTGACAGGGTGCTGGTCGGTGCGCCGGGGACGGACGACAGCCGTGGCGCCGTCTACACGCATTCCTGGAGCGCCGACCTCACCCGGTGGGTCCCCGGCGACGGACGGCTCACATTCGCGAACGGCGAGAGCGGCGACCGCTTCGGCGCGGCCGTGGCCTTCGCCGCGGGCGACGTGTGGGTCGGCTCGCCCACCACGCGCGGCTACGAGACCGGCTCGGTCTTCGTGTACGCGGCCGCTGCGGACGGTTCGCTGCCCACCGCCCCGCGCCGCATTCAGCTCCCCAGCGCGGAGACGGTCGAGAGCGACCGTTTCGGCGGCCTGGTCGTCGCGGACGCGGGCGTCGTGGCCGTCGGCGCGCCCGGCATGCACCACCAGGCGGGCTCGGTCCACGTCTTCGCACGCGGCGGCGATGGCTGGGACAACGCGGGCATGCTCGTCAGCGCGCCCGACGCGATGGGCGCGATGGTGGGCGAGGAGCGCCGCTGCACCGATGGCCAGGTCGGTCCCTTCGACTGCGAAGAAGTCGAGCTGCTGGCCTACATCCCGGCCTCGCTGCTGAGGGCCGAGGGCAGCGCGCGCGGCGTGCGCGCCAACGACAACTGGGGCTGGACCGACCCCGAAACGGGACGGGAGTATGCGCTGGTGGGACGCAACGACGGCACGTCGTTCATCGACGTCACCGATCCGACCAACCCCGTGCTGGTGGGCGACCTGCCCAAGACGCCCGACACCCCGCCGTCGCAGCTCTGGCGGGACATCAAGACGTACATGGACCACGCCTTCATCGTGGCCGACGGGGCGGGGGAGCACGGCATGCAGGTCTTCGACCTCACGCGGCTGCGTGACATCTCGCCCGCGGACATGCCCGCGCTCTTCGAACCCGACGTGCACTACACCGAGATCGCGAGTTCGCACAATATCGTCATCAACGAGGAGACCGGCTTCGCCTACGCGGTGGGCAGTGGGGCCGGCGGCGAGGCGTGCGGCGGCGGTCTGCACATGATCAACATCCAGGATCCGAAGAACCCCTGGTTCGTCGGCTGCGGCTCGTCCGACGGGATCCACGATTCGCAGTGCGTCGTCTACGACGGTCCCGACGAGCGTTACCACGGCCGCGAACTCTGCCTGAACTCGAACGGCCGCGTCTTCCAGATCACCGATGTTACGGACAAGGACGACCCGGTCGAAGTGTCGAGCGCCTCCTCACCGAACCCGGCCTACATCCACCAGGGCTGGCTCACCCCCGACCAGCGCTACTTCTTCCAGGACGACGAGGCCGACGTCATCGCGGGCAACGTCGAGACCACGCGCACGCTGATCTGGGACCTCAGCGACATCGAGGATCCCGTCCTCATCAGGGAGTTCATGGGATCGCACCCGGCCAGCGCTCACAACCTGTACATCAAGGACGGCTTCATGTACCAGGCCAACTACCTGTACGGCCTGCACGTGCTCGACATCTCCGACCCCGAGAACCCGCGCGAGGTTGCCGCCTTCGATACGGCGCCGTACAAGGAGGGCCCCGGCTTCGGCGGCGCATGGAGCAACTACCCGTACTTCGAAAGCGGCACCGTGATCGTGACCAGCATGCAGGAGGGCCTGTTCGTACTGAAGAAGCGGCCCCGGCCGGTGAGTTGAGGCCGTACGGAGTTCAGGATTGTCGAAACTTAGCTAGCTAGATAATCTAGCTAAGTTGTGTCGACGCTGATGCTTGTGCCGTAGAGGCCAATTGATGATCCGATCCGGATCCGGCCGCTGGATGGCCATGATCGCCAGTGCGAGTCAGGTTCTGGTTCTTGCGTCCTGCGATCGGCCGCCGCAGCCCGTCGCGTCCCCGCCCTTCGCCGAGGTCTTCGAGCTCGCGGAGGTCATCGAACTCGGCGAACACCCCGCTGATTCCATCGCCGAGATCGGCGTCTTCGTCGAACGTCGCGATGGCGGTTTCATCATCGGTGACCGGTTCCTGCCGCGGGTGCGGACGTATGCGAGGGATGGCAGCCTGGAAGCGGGATTCGGGCGTTTCGGCGACGGCCCGTGGGAGTTCCGGCGGATCGACGGCGTGGCAGAGATGCCCTCGGGGAGAATCGTGGTGGTCAGCTGGCGGAATCCCGGACTGACCTACCTGACCGGTGAACTCGCCCGCGATACGATCGTCCCGCTTAACGGGTACGTGGTGTTCGACGTTCTCTCGTTCGGATCGGATCTTGTCCTGGAAGCGGTCGGGGAGGAATTCCTTGCCGAGGGACGGCCCGACGAGAACGGGCATTATCATCGCTATGTGGATGGCGGTGTCGTATGGAGCAATTGGCAGAGTCCCTTGTTGGACAAGCCATACTGGGGCGGCCTCACCGGGGGGACCAAGGGTGAGGTGACCGCGGGCGATTCGTTGTTCATCATGACAGCGTTGCTGTATCCGGCAACCATCTATGGCGCGTCAGGCGACTCGGTCGGGACGATCGGGGTTCCTTCGGCGTCGTTTCGTCAGATTCCCGAGATCGAGCCGGGCGCATATTCCTCATTCTCACCCCAGGGGCAGGACTTCGGAGACCTGGTGGGCGCATTCGACCTGGTCCCGCGAATCGACGTCGTTGGGAGCGACCACATGGTGTTCACCCTGGGCACGCTCGACGAGGCAATGCCCTATCCGCCTTTCCGCGTGCTCCACACCCGACTCGAGGTCTACGATCGCCACACCGGCACCAAGCTCTACGAGGACGTGCCGCTGCCCGACGGCGTCAAGGTCCTTGGCGGAAGACGGTATCTGTACGTCCTCCAGGACCCGGACATCCCGCCGTGGCGGATCGCGAAGTACAGGCTGCGGGTAGCGGATTGAGTCGGGGCGCCCAGCGGTGTCCTCGTTCCCGCCCGGCCACAGCACCGCCACAGCCGGTGTCGGCACTGTTGCCCGGAAGGATCAACAACTAGGATATTAGGAGAGCGAGGTGACGCCCCGAATACGCTCTCCTGGATTACCTGCGCCAAAGTGCCACACACTCAACGATTCTGCAGGCTGCAACGGGAGACCAGTTAGTGATCCGATCCGTATCCGGCCCCTGGATGGCCACGTTCGCAGCCAGCCAGATTCTGATTCTCGCGTCCTGCGGCCGACCCCCTCAAGTCGTCGCGTCCCCGCCGTTTCCCGAAGTCTTCGAACTCGCGGAGGTCATCGAACTCGGTGAGGATCCAGCCGATTCGATCGCCGAGATCGGCGTGTTCGTCGAGCGGCGGGATGGCGGCTTCATCATCGGCGACCGAGTCCTGCCGCGCGTGCGAACCTACGCGGAGGACGGCTCGCTGCAAGCCGCGTTCGGACGCTTCGGAGACGGCCCCTGGGAACTGCAACGTATCAGCGGTGTTGCGGAGACAGCTTCCGGGCAAATCGTCATATCGAATCCACGCAATCGGTGGCTGACCTACCTGAACAGCGACCTGAGTCCGGATACCATGGTGGGAATCGGCGGCAATGCCGTCTTGCAGATGTTCCCCTTCGGGCCTGACATCGTCTTCTACGGAATCGGACCGGCGAGGACGATACACGATGTGGCCATGCAGGACGGCTACTTCCACCGGCTGGTGGAAGGGAGGGTAGTTTGGACGAGTTGGACGACGCCGATTTTCGGAAAGCCGTATTGGCACGGATTCGGGGATGTTGCTGGGGCGGTCGCCGGTGATTCGATCTTCGCCATGGCCAAGCTGCTCTACCCTGCAACGATTCTGAACGGAGCTGGTGATTCGGTGGGTGCGATTGGCACGCCATCACCCTCGTTCCGCAGAGTTCCAGAGATCGAGTTTGGTGCGTACGCTACTACGTCTCCCGGAGGTCAGGATGCCAGCGATGTGCTGGGCACGTTCGACCTTGTTTCTCGCATTGATGTGGTCGCCGGAGACTACCTGATCTTCACTGTGGGTCAGCTTGACGAAACGAAGCCGTTCTTTCCCTTCAGGGTTCTCCACACCCGCATCGAAGTCTACGACCGCCAGACCGGCATCAAGCTCTACGACGACGTGCTACTGTCCGGCGGCGTCAAAGTCCTCGGGGGTGGCCGTTACCTGTACGTCCTCCAGAACCCGGACATCCCACCGTGGCGGATCGCGAAGTACAGGCTGCGAGTGGCGGATTGAGTCGAAGCGTCCCGGCGGTGCCCTCGTCCCTGCCAGCAAAGCTCGCGCTGCCCACCAAATGCCCGCTTGCGGGGGTGATTGCACGTTTGCGGGCCGAGAACTGGTTAGTAGATAGAGGGTGTGCTGCTTCCGGTACCGGTATTGCTGCCCGGAAGGATCAGCAACTAGGATATTAGGAGGACAACGGACGCTCCGAGTACACTCTCAAGGATGCCGACATCAGAATGCGACACGCTCAGCGATTCTTGCAGCCGGTAGCGGGAAATCGGTTGTTGATCCGATCCGTATGCGGCCCCTGGATGGCCACGATCGCAGCAAGCCAGATTCTGATTCTCGCGTCCTGCGAGCGACCCGCCCAGACCATCGCCTCCCCCCCGTTTCCCGAGGTGTTCGAACTCGCGGAGATCATCGAGTTGGGTGAAGATCCGGTCGATTCGATCGCCGAGATCGGCGTGTTCGCCGAGCGGCACGACGGCGGCTTCATCGTCGGTGACCGAATCCTGCCCCGCGTGCGAACGTACACGGATGATGGGTCCTTGGAAGCCGGATTCGGACGCTTCGGAGACGGCCCCTGGGAACTGCAACGTATTAGCGGTGTTGCGGAGACAGCTTCCGGGCAGATCGTCGTATCGAGTCCACGCAACCGGTGGCTGACTTATCTGAACAGTGACCTGAGTCCGGACACGCTGGTGGGGATCGGCGATAATTGGGTGTTTCAGATATTTCCCTTCGGGCCGGACATAGTCTTCTACGGCATAGGCCAGGCTCGGTCGATACACGACGTGGCGTTACAGAGCGGCTATTTTCACCGATTGGTTGACGGGAATCTAGCGTGGACGAGTTGGACTACGCCGATTTTCGGAAAGCCCTACTGGCAAGGATTCGGGGATGTGGTCGGCGCGGTGGCCGGTGACTCGATCTTCGCAATGGCTCAGTTGCTCTACCCTGCCACGATTCTGAACGGAGCCGGTGACTCGGTGGGCACTATCGGCACGCCATCACATTCATTCCGCAGGGTTCCAGAGATTGAGCGGGGTGCGTACTCCACCACTTCGCCGGGAGGCCAGGATTTCAGCGATCTGTTGGGCACGTTCGACCTTGTTCGTCGCATTGATGTGCTTGCCGGTGACCACTTGGTTTTCACGGTGGGTCAGCTTGACGAAACGAAGCCGTTCTTTCCCTTCAGGGTGCTCCACACCCGACTGGAAGTCTACGACCGCCACACCGGCACCAAGCTCTACGAAGACGTGCCATTGCCGGACGGCGTGAAGGTACTCGGCGGTGGCCGGTATCTGTACGTCCTGCAGAACCCGGACATCCCGCCGTGGCGGATCGCGAAGTACAGGCTGCGGGTGGCGGATTGAGTCGAGGCGTCCCGGCGGTGCCCTCGTCCCTGCCAGCTAGTCCAGGCTCGCGCTGCCCACCGAGTGCCCGCTTGCCGGGGTGATTGCACGTTTGCGGGCTGAGAACTGGTAAGTAGATAGAGGGCGTGCCACTGCCGGGGGCGTGGCCCTTGGTCCCGCGGAAGACCGCTGGGACTTGGAGGTGCCGACTCAGGCCCCCCTGACCCCGCGAAAGCTCCCTTGATGCGACAATGGGCGTTTGTCGCGAAATGACAGTACCTCCCCATCTGTCGCGCCGTTTAAGCAAGGGGCGGGGCGAATCAGAAGCGTGCCCAGCGCCCGAAGCCAGCGCAACTCGAAATCGGGAACATCAGCAGTGGGGAGATCGTGAGCGAACCAGAACCGAAGTACTCGACCGAAATCAACGTCTTCATCGATGCGTGCCCAGGCCCGCCCATGCTGCGCGTCGCCCTGCGAGTTGTGGCGCTCCAGTACGTAGAGGGCATCCCGGGTCCTTCCTCGCCGGACGGGAAGACCCATAGAGATCTCAACATTCGGGATCTCCCGGGCGGTGGCACAACGCAGAACGGCACCTACGTTCGAACCATCGCGCGTGTGGCGGAGCTTCTCGGGTGCCGCCCCGCATACCTGTCCGAAACGGCTCTCAAGAACGGCTTTTCACTGTCCCTCGCGCTGCGTTGGATCCGGCTCAGCCATGGAATGGCCCTTCAGAACGCTGGGGTTGGAATCACCGAAATCGCGTGGCGTCTGGGGTTCAGCGACCGTGCGGGATGGCATCGCTTCACGGTGGCGCTCGTGGGCAAGACACCCGCCCAGCTTCCGACGGTGTCCGTCTCGTTTTGGGCCCGGGAGGCGGTGAGGGCTGTCTTTCTCACCACTCGGAGGCTGCGGGGTGCCCGTCGCAGAGGAAACCAGTGAGACAACAACGTTCGACCATGAAACGACATAGGAGAACGGCTAGCGAGTGACTAGCGTTCCTGTCGCTAGACGCCGATTTGCGATCATGGCGTGCTGCTTACAGGCGCGGAGACCGGGATACCATCAACCGAAAGGACGAGCGTGATCGGGAATCTGGGAAATCGCAGGGTCGCGACCAATCGCGACCACATCGGGGCTTTCGCGGTGACAAAAGGGAAGGGGGGCGAGAGTCGCCGCCTCGCCTATTGGTTCACAATCCTTCACAGGAGGACTACCATGTTCAAAGCTAGGTTCTGGCTCGCCTTTGGTGCATTCGCCGTTTTCGCGCTTCTTGCGGTTGTCGGCGCAAGGTCGGCGGTCGCGCAGAGCGAATGCGCCCACTACATCTCCGGCGGGGCCGACTACATGGGAAACGGCTCGCTTTTGGGCTGGAAGCAGGTTACGGTCACCAAGACCAAGGGCGGTGGCATATCTGTTACCGTTGGCAAGAAGGGCGCGGGCGGTGGCGGGAACCTCGGCGGCGGGTCTACCACCTCCGAGACGTTCAACGTAGGGACCTATCGGCTGAGCAGCGGAGGCGACATCGAGGTTCGTTGTGACAACTACGAGAGGTGGTTCGGGTTTTAGCCGATGAATCACAACGCCATTCGGGCCCGGGAGAGGAGGCTTTTCGCCGTTTGGGCGTCGCTGCTTGTGGCCATGGAGGCCTGCGAGCCGCCTTCCCGGGCCCGAGAAGGCTCCGGCACCTATTTCACTTTGGGCACATCGGCCTATCAGATTGGGCCGGCCACCGCTTGGCTTCCGGGGGAGGACGAGTCCGCAAGCTTCGGATCGGTCATCGCGATCCTGGGAACCGACTCCGGGTATGTGGTTGCCGACGGTTGGAATCAGGAGTTGGCCTTCCTCGACCCGACACTACGACCGCTACGGAAGGTCGGCAGGAGGGGCGAAGGGCCTGGTGAATACCAGTTCCCACGTCGACTTGTACGGCAAGGCGAGACGGTAGCTGTCCTGGACGAAAGCTTGGTCCGAGTTTCCGAGCTGACATCAACGGGAGACTTCGTGCGAAGCCATCAGGCATCGGGTCTGGTGCATGACCTCGCGATGCATCCGGACCTTGGGGTGCTGGTCACGGGGAACGCGTTCCCCGACCATTATCTGGTACGTGTGACCGATGGCGAACTTAGCGGGTTTGCCCTCGTCCCGGAGGCCTTCCGGCCCGATGGCGCCACATCTCTCCAGCTGCCCAGCAACCTGGTGACCGTGACACCCGATGGGCTGGTGCATGTTCTGGACGGCAGACAGTTGGCGCTCGTCAGCTACGACCAGACAGGGGAGCAGACGGGCCTGGTCCTGCTGCCTCGCGAGGTGCGCACGAGGCAGTTGGATGAAGCCGCGCGGATCACCGAGGCTTTCGGGGGACCACAAACAGTGCTGGCGGTGCAATCGGTGACCGAACTCCGAACTCTTGCCGATGGTCGACTCTTCGTGCGAGTCACGGACGAGGCGAATCTCGGGTTCGTCCTCGACCTCCACACCTTTGAGGCGACGCCGGTCGCGATGCCGAGCGGCGAGGAGGAGTGGATGCGGAGTGCCACTACCTTTTTCGATGGCTCTCTGCTGGTCGCCGGGACGGCGGACCGGGGGCTGACGATTGCCGAAGCCAGACTCGTGAGGTAGATCGGTCGGTCAGCCGACGTCAGAACCGGACCGCGTGTTGTCGGTCGTCCACAGGGCATTCACGGCAAGCGCCGGGGTCATTGAGGAGGGCAGCAACTAGCAAGGTGGTTCTGACGAGAAGCGACCGAGGGCCGTGCTGGGGCTACCGCCCGGGCCCCAACAGCACCGCGTTCATGAACAGCAACTGCGTCGCCTCCGCATACGCCCGGTAGTTCGGATCCTCCGCGAACGCCACCAGCTGCCCCCGTCCGACGGGCTGGTGGATCAGAAAGGCCTTGTTGGCCAGCTGAGGCCGCGATTCCTCCCACACGATTCCGCCGAGCACGAGATTCTCAAGGTCCGCGTAGCGGCCGACGTTGGTGCCGTCGTCGAGGGTGATCGGGCGGAACACGCGTGAGCCCTCGACAAGCACGCCGATCTCGCCGTCGGTGCCCGCCGACAGCCAGTGCTCGGTGTCGAGCACGGTGCGCAGGATCGCTCCCGGCACGCCCTCGGGCGATTCGTCGTCGGGGGAAATCGCATCGAGGTACTCGATGGGCTGGTCCGGGGTGCCGGGATCGGGCGGATCATCGCCCTCGGCCCGACCGCCGCGGCGTTCCGTCTCGGTCGCGAGGAGCCCCGCCCGCGACGCCCAGCGCGACGACTCGGCCATCGTGATCACGGTGCCGCCGTCGCGCATCCATGCCTGCAGGCGGTCCACCATTCCCGCGCCCACGGCGCTGCCGTAGTTCCCGCTCGGGAAGACCACCACGTCGAAGTCGGCCAGCGTCGCCCGGCCGAGGCTCGATGCCCGCACGGTCGTCGCGCGCTGTCCGTAGCGCCGTTCGAGGATGTACCGCGTCCAGCCCACGGAGTAGCTCTGCCCGGGAGCATCGTAGACGAGCAGCACCCGGGGCTCACGCAGTCCCCGCACCCGCCCGCTGCCCAGCGACATGCCCTCGCGCACGTAGGCGTCATCGATCGGGACGACTTCGGCACGGTGCCGGGCCGCAATCCGAGCCAGGCTGGTGCGCAGATCCGGCCCGTTCTCGGCCACGCGCACGATCGCGGTACCGGTCCCGTAGCGGCGCCCCCCCAGCGTGAACTCGGCGCCCGCCGCACGCACGCGAATGCCCTCCCGCAACGCCTCGGCGACGGCTGCGGCCGCGTTGGTGCCCCACGGCATCAGGTAGCCGACGACCGCTTCGGGCAGCGCGCCTACCGATTCGTCTCCGGCGTCGTCGCCCAGCACCTCCGGGCGGGCGGCCGCGTCCTCGGCGGTCACCGCATTGCCCCGCGCCCCGGTCGCGTCCGTCTCGATCGCCTCCACGTCCCAGAGCAGCGACTGGCTCCAGGCCGTCAGGTCGTAGATCTCGTCCGGCTGCCGGTTCGCGCGGCGCTCGATCTGCCGCTGCACGAAGTCCTCCGCCATGGGCACGTGGGCGTCGAGCAGGTTGTGGATGAACCCGTGCATGGGCTGGTCCAGCGGCACGATGAAGCTGGAGCCGGCGGACAGCGTGCGGTCCCCGGCCGTCACGGGCCCCGATGCGCGGTACACCTCGACCCCGTTTTCCACCAGCATCATGGCGAGCCGCTCCGCCATACCCGGGTCGTGCGCCGAGTGGAGCACGATCTCCGCCGGGCCGCTCTGCCCCGCGGCCACGCCGTCACGCCGGAATGCGAGGTAGTCGCGCAGGATCCTCTCGCGGTTCCGGGCGGCGGTCAGCGCCGTCTCGATCGCCGCCGTGAAGTGGTGCAGCACCCCGTCGCCGTAGGTGAGCAGGTCCCCGTCCGACTGCCGCAGCCTCAGCGCGCGCGCGCTCGCCTGCTCGTAGGTCATGCCGAGCCCGCCGTACCCCATCGGCCACATGTCGACGTAGCCGGGGTAGAAGAGGTCGAAAACCTCCCGGTTGAAGTACGCGAAGCCGCGTTCGTCGAAGCGCGCCGCGGTTGCCGACCCGAACACGTCCATGAGCGCGATCTGCCGCTCGCCGTACCACGGGTTGGAGGGCGGTGCCGTGGGCGGAAAGAAGTACGTTGCGTCCCCGCCCATCTCGTGCAGGTCCGCGACGATCTGCGGCCGGAACTCGAGGAGCACGTCCACCTTCCCCCGCGTCTCGGGCTGGCTCTGGATGAAGAGGTCCCGGTTCAGGTCGAATAGGTAGTGATTGGTCCTTCCGCCCGGCCACGGTTCGTCGTGCTCCGCCGACACCACGGCCTCGTCGGGCCACCTGGCCTGCGCGATCTGGTTCTGGTATACGAAGCGGTTCCGTCCGTCCGGGTTCTCGAGCGGGTCGATGAGGACCAGCGACTCCGACAGGATGAGATCGACGTCCGCGTTCCCGGTCGCCGCCAGCAGGTGATAGGCCTCCGCCATGGCCGCGCCGGCCGGACTGATCTCGTTGCCGTGGATCGAGTGCATGAGCGCCGTGACGACGGGGAGTTCGGCGAGCAGTGCCTCCGCCTCGTCGTCGGACAGCCCGCGGGGGTCGGCGAGACGCGCCAGATCCGCCTTGACGTCGTCCAGCCTCGCCATGCGTTCCGGCGAACCGATCACGAGGACGACGAGCGGACGGCCCTCCCAGCTCTCCGCGTAACGGATGAGGTGGGTGCGTTCCGGCGCGGCGGCGGCCAGCGCCTCCATGTAACGGATCACGTCGGCGGGCGGTGTGATGACCTCTCCGAAGTCGTGGCCCGCGACTTCTTCAAGCGTGGGTATGTCCGGATCGTAGCGGGTCCCGGGCACCAGTTCCGGCACCTGGGCGGGCAGTTGGATTGCCGCGGCGAGGGCTAGCGTCGATAGCAAGGGAGCATCTCCCGGTTCGGGGAACGGATGGAAGGTGACTTCAGTATTGCGAGAACCGCGCGCGGCTGCACATCGCTACACCGTCTCGCCCAGCGCCTCCACGAACTCGTCCACCTCGTCCAGCGTGTTGTAGAAGTGCGGGCTCGCGCGCACCACCCCGGGCCGGTTGTCGACGATGATCCCCCGTCCGGCGAGATGGGCGACGGCCGCCGCGGGTTCCTCATGCCGCACCAGAACGATCGCCGACCGCAGCTCCGGCCGGTCGCTGACACGAAGTGAGAACCCCGCAGCCGTGCAGCGTTCAACCAGCCGCTCGGTAAGCGCCACGTTCTGCGCGTGGATCCGCGCCATCCCGACCTCGTCGACGATCTCCTGCCCGCCGAGCGCGGTGTGCACCGTAGCCAGCGCCGGAGTCCCCAGCTCGAAGCGCCGCGCGTCCCCGTGGTAGCGAAAGTCGCCGGGGTTGAAATGGAACTGGTCTTCGGTGGCGAACCAGCTGGTAATGGTGGGTTCGAGGTTGGGGATCAGGGCGTCGCGGATGTACAGGTAGGCCAGGCCAGGCCCTCCGCAGAGCCACTTGAGCGGCCCCGAGGTATGAAAGTCGACTCCCGTCGCGGGGAGGTCGATCGGCACCTGGCCCGCTCCCTGGTAGCCGTCGATCAGGCTGTAAGCGCCCGCGCGCCGCGCGATATCGGCGATGGCCGCCAGGTCCTGGACCGCCCCGGTGGTGAAGAAGACGTGGCTGGTGGCGATCGCGAGCGTGCGTTCGTCCACCGCGTCCGCGTACTGCTGCGGGTCGATGTGCACCCCGTCGTGGCTCTCCAGCACCACCATCTCGGCGTCCGGCCGCACCTTCCACTGGTACAGGAGGGTGGGGAAATCCAGCTCGGTCGTGACGATACGGTTGCGCCTCGACCAGTCGAGGCTCGAGGAGACCGCGGCCAGGCACGCCGAGGTCGACGGCATGAGCGCGATCGTGCCGGAGGGCGCCCCGAACAACGCCTCCACCCGGCCGCGCAGCTCGCCCAGCGCGCCCCACCAGTGCTCGTACCAGGCCGAGGCCCCGAAGTCATGCCACTTGGCCACAAAGTCCGCGAGCCGGCCCTCCGCGCGCTGCGAAAGCGCTCCCAGCGAACAGGAATTCAGGTAGTTGCGACGCCCGAGGATCGGGAATTCGTTGCGGATGTGGTCGAGGGTCATTCGTACCGGCGGTGTGAGTGACGTGGCCCCGGAGCTGCGCTCCGGCCTTGCATCCGGGCCCGCGGCCTTGCGTTCGCGTCTGTGGCAACCATCTTAGCGACACGGCGCGATTCCAACATGCGATTGTCCCATTCTACCATGGGCGCCAATCGTGCGGAGTGCGACCTTCAATACTCGGCTTGCCCGGATGAGGTGACTGGCTCACAGGTGTGGACGACGGGAGGAGGGTGTAGCAGACGGTGCCTACGACCGAGTGGATTGGATTTGCAGCGGAAATAGTCCTGCTGTTGGGTGGCCTGACGGCCATCGCCGTGTGGATGGGCAAGCGCTTCGCGTCGGTGGACCAGCGGTTCGACGACATGCGACGCTATATGGACCAGCGGTTCAAGGCGGTGGACCAGCGGTTCGACGCGGTGGACCAGCGGTTCGACGCGGTGGACCAGCGGTTCGAGGCCGTGAACCAGCGGTTCGAGGCAGTCGACAAACGGTTCGAGGCCGTGGATAAGCGGTTCGACGACATGCAAAGCTCCATGGACCGGCGGTTCAAAGAGGTGCGGGAGGAGATCGCGCTGGTGCGCACTGAGAGCCGAGAGGCGCACGCGGCGATCGGGGAGAGCATCAGGGATGTCGAGCGACGGATCGGTAAGAACATCAGAGGTATCGAACGGCAGATCGGTGCGCGCTTCGACGACATGCAGGGATTCATGGCGGCCCGAGTGGAGGACTTCCGAGACGTGACGGCCGGCAGGATCGACGACCTCAAGCACGTGACGGCCGCCCGGATCGACGACCTGAAGGACGTTCTTGCGAATTGATCCGGCCTCTGCGGTCGGGTCTTCTCGACTCAGTCCACTCCGGGCACACGCAGGCGCACAACGTATTGGACTCCCGCATCGTCCTGGGTGACGCCGGTAATCGTGCCCGGCCCGAAAACCGGGCGTGGCTCCACGGCGAGCAATACCGGTGTGGCCGCCTGCCCCAGATGGTAGCCGTTGCCGTCGAAGACTTCCCATCTCCCCCACGTCTGGCCCACGTGCGGATTCCATACCCAGATCCCTCCGCCCCGTGCGACGTGGAAGGACGTCAGCACCGCCTTGTATCTGGGGAGCGCATTTGACGGCAAACCCCAGGCCGCGCCGAGACTGTCCCTCGCGCGGCCCTCCAGCCGAGGCGTCGGACGGCGCAACTCTACGGCCAGGGTCGTATCCTTGCGGTCGGTGACCTTGAGGAAAAGGAACCTGTTCGTGTTGCCGTGCCACATGCTGCCGTCGGGCCCGGCCGACCACAGTGGCTTCCAGTTGGTTGGGATCGTATCGAAGTGCGGTCCCCGTGCGGCAAGCGCGATCGTGTCCACCGTTTCCAGCGTCAAGTCGTCCAGGAGTTGGTGTCTGAGGACACGCCCTGCCCACGTCGGGGAATCCGGATCCCGCTCATGGATGAACCCCAGCGTATCGGTGTCGGTCCGCCAGAAAGGACCGAGGTTGCCGGCTTCTTCATGGTGGCCGGCGGTTGCAAGAACCGACCCGAGAGAGTCGAAGGCGGTGACTCGCCGCGCACCGATGTCCATGGCCAGGAGGACGCCCGAGGGATGCCACGCGACCCCGCGCAGATCCTGGAACTCGCCGGGCGCATCCCCCCGGCGGCCGAAGCGCCGAAGGAAGTCCCCCTGTGGATCGAAGACCCGGATTCCCTGATCCGCCCCGTTTGCAACGTAAGTCCTGCCGACTTCGTCTACTGCCAGTCCGACAACCCTGCCGAAGACTTCAGGGCTATCGCTTCCGGTCCGGCCGGGTGCCTGCCCCAGCCGCATTTCCTCGACCAACACGAAATCCGGTGCCGGGCTGGAGCGAAGGAGATCCCGGTTGTATACGCGGACACGCCCGGAGGCGAGCGTGTCTACCCAGGCGTCGTAGTCCCGCTCAAACGCATCGCAAGCGGTTGAAGACGTCAGAACGACAATCCAGACCGAGACCGCGACGCAACGTGACGCCCAGGACCGGCGAGCAACCTGCAACCTCTTCTCCTTCGGGCCGGGGGATGGGTCGGGTTGGGGACGGGCGACCCGCCAACTCGACGAACATGGCGGTCCGGGGCCAACCGACGAACAATGGTAGCATGACCCTCGACACCGCACACGCCGTCGCCGAGGCCCGCGCCATCGGCTTTGACATGGCCGGCGTCCTCACCCGGGGCGACAGCGAGCACATGGCTCACTTTCGGAGTTGGGTCGACTCGGGGCTGCACGGCGAGATGGCCTACCTCGCCCGCCCCGACGCGGTGAGGCGCCGTTTCCACCTCGACCGCACGCTGCCCGGCTTCCGGAGCGCACTCGTGGTCGCCCACTCGTACGGCGAAGACGAGCCTGCCACGCCACCCCGCGACCCCGCCCGCGCCATCGTCGCCCGCTACGCCCGCGGCCGCGACTACCACCTTGTCATCGGCGACAGGCTGGCCGCCCTCGCCGACCGCCTCGAACACCTCGCGGGACGCCCTGTCCGGCGCCGCGCCTACGTCGACACGGGGCCGCTCCTGGAACGGGAACTCGCCGCACGCGCCGGGCTGGGCTGGTTCGGGAAGAACACCATGCTCATCCACCCGCGCCGGGGCGCGTACTTCTTCCTGGGCGTTCTGCTCACCGACCTGCCGCTGGAACCCAGCGCCCCCTTCCGCGAGGACCACTGCGGCACCTGCAGGCGCTGCCTCGACGCCTGTCCGACCGGCGCCCTCCTCGGGCGCGACGACCGGGGCGCGCCGGTGATGGATGCGCGGCTCTGCATCTCGTACCTGACGATCGAACTGAAGGGCCCCATTCCCGTGGAACTGCGTCCCGCAATCGGCAACCGCGTGTTCGGCTGCGACATCTGCCAGGAGGTGTGCCCCTGGAACGAAAAGTTCGCGGAGCCCACCGCCGAGCCCGCCTACGCACCGCGCAGCGGCCTGGACGGCGCATCGCTGATCGATCTCGCCGCGCGGTTGCTGGACATTTCCGGCAAGGCTTTCCTGCGAGAGTTCCGCGATTCGCCGGTGTCGCGCGCCAGGCGCAACGGCCTGCTCCGGAATGTCTGCGTGGCGCTCGGCAACTGGGGCGCGGAGGCGGCCATCCCCGTGCTGGAGCGCGCCGCCGGCGACCGCTCGGCACTGGTGCGCGAGCACGCGCGGTGGGCCCTCGAGCGGATTGAAACGAATTGAATCTGTACACCTATCACGCTAGGTTCTTGTACATGAACAAGGTCAACATTGCCGATGCCCGGGCGAGCCTCTCCCGCTACCTGGCGCGAGTCGAGGCCGGAGAGACGATCACCCTCTGCCGCCGCAACGTCCCGATCGCCGAGATCCGCCCGATACGCGCGGAGCCCGCGGAACAGCGGCCGATCGGAATCGACCGCGGCATGACCTTGCCTGAGAGCTTCTTCGAGCCGCTGCCCGACGAAATCCGGCGATCTTTCGGAGATAAGGGCGCGCAGTGGAGCGGCGGCGGCGAGTGAGGCTGCTCGTCGACACATGCACCTTCCTGTGGCTGGCCGCCGCGGACCCGCAGCTGTCGCCAAGAGCCCTGTCCATGTGTCGCGATCCCCGGAACACCGTCTACCTGAGCGCGCTTTCCGCCTGGGAGATCACGATCAAGCACCGGATCGGCCGCTTGCCGCTGCCGCTCTCTCCACATCGCTACGTGACCAGCCGGCGCGAATGGCTCGGTTTGGAGCCCCTTCCCTTTGACGAGCGGGCCGCCGCGCACGATCATCGTCTTCCGCCCCTCCATGGCGATCCCGTCGACCGCGGACTCGTCTCCCAGGCCATCCTGTACGGAATGACCATCGTGACGCCGGACGAAGTCATCGCCCGCTATCCCGCACCGGTCCTATGGTAGACATCATGCGCCGAATCGCCCTTTCGACCGCCCTCCTCGCCGCCCCCGCCCTCCTCACCGCCCCCGCCACCCTCATCCTTCCCGCCCCCGCATCCGCCCAGCAGTTCGACCTCCTCATCCGGGGCGGCATGGTCCTCGACGGATCGGGCAGCCCCGCCTTCAACGCCGACATCGGCATCGTGAACGACGAGATCGTCGTCATCGGCCGGCTCCCGGACGCCACTGCCACGCGTGTCATCGACGCCGCCGGCAAGTACGTCGTCCCCGGCTTCATCGACATGCACTCGCACGCCGACCGCGCCTTCGCTTCGGACAACATCGAGGGGCGGCGCGCGCACAACCTGGTCATGCAGGGCATCACCACCTCGGTTTTTGGCCCCGATGGCCGCAATCCCGTGTGGCCGATCCCGGACGAGATGGAGGCGTACCGGACGCCGGGCGTGGCCACGAATGTGGTGCCGATGGTCGGACACGGGACCGTCCGCGGTTTGGTGATGGGGGACGACTACGAACGCCCCGCGACGGTCGACGAGATCGCGCGGATGGCGGAACTGGTGCGCGGCGGGATGGAAGCTGGAGCATGGGGTCTCGGCGCCGGACCCGAGTACCGGCCCGGTCGCTTCAGCACCACCGAGGAACTGATCGCGCTGGCCAGGGAGGTCGCGCCCTACGACGGCTTCTACTACGCCCACCAGCGCAGCCAGTCCCCGCTGCCGCTGTGGCAGATCCCGTCGATCGTGGACGGCCAGCCGCTCACCGGCACGGACGGCATGCGGGAGACGATCGAGATCGGGCGCGCCGCCGGGATCCGAGTGGTGGGCACGCACATCAAGGCCAAGGGCACCGACACCTGGGGCCATTCGCAGACCGACATCCTCATGATCGAGGCCGCGCGGCGCGACGGGGTGGACGTCTACCTTGACCAGTACCCGTACGAGACCTTCGGCGGCGGGCCAGTGGACGTGCTGCCCGACTGGGGCTACGCGCCGCCGGGGACCGACCGCTCCGGCGGGCTTGACTCGCCGCTTTGGCGCGACACGGAGCTGATGGGCGACCCGAAGGGCAACCTGCGCGCCAACCTGGCGGATCCGTTCACGGCCGCGGAACTGGAGCGCGACACGGAGTACATACTGCGCCTGCAGGGCGGCGCGGACAGACACGTCGTCGTCTCCGCCCCCGACTTTCCCGAGACGGTGGGGCGGTACCTCTCGGAGATCGCGGCCGAAGCGGGGCGGTCGCCCTTTGAACAACTCGTTCACTTCGCCCTGGAATCGACCGAACTCGGGCCCGCCGGCGTGCGCTTCCGTCCCGTCGCCGGCCACCGGTTCGACGTTGAGAACTACATGCGGCAGGAGTACACGGCGACATCCACCGACGGCTCCGTCCTGCTCTGGACGCGACCGGGCCAGCACCCGAGGTCATACGGGGCGTTCGCGCGGAAGATCTCTTACTACGTCAAGGAGCGCGGCGTCATCACGCTGCCCTTCGCGATCCGGTCGTCGGCCGGCCTGGCGGCGCAGATCATCGGGTTGAAGGACCGCGGCCTGCTGCGCGAGGGCTACAAGGCCGACATCGTCGTTTTCGACTACGACGACATCAGCTCGCCGGCGACCATCATGGAACCGGACCTCTACCCGACGGGTATCGAGTACGTGTTGGTGAACGGCGAGTTTACGGTCGATGGCGGGGAGCCTACCGGGGCTCTGCCGGGAGCGGTGCTCGACCGGCGCGACAGGGACGCGCGGGCCCGGGGAGTGAGCGAATAGCGGGAAGGCGGCGACGATGACAGCGAAGACGTTTGTACTGGCGGGAGCCGTCGTGCTGGCGGGAGCCGTGTTGCCCGATGGCGCGGCGGGTCAGCGCAACGACGCGCAGTTCGGGGGTGGTCCGGAGCCGCTCAGGGGCGAGTTCCATTTCCATGGCGCCCTCGCGGTGCCCGTCGGGGAGTTCGGGAACCATGTGAACCTGGGTGGGGGCACCGGACTGGGCGGGCTGCTGTTCCTGGACGAGCGGGGTCTTGCGGCCGTCCGCCTGGAAGGGTCGTTCGTGGTATACGGGCACGAGTCCTACCGGACCTCGCTGAGCCCCACGGTCCCGTTTGTGGATGTCGACGTTTCGACGACCAACTCGATCCTGGCCCTGGGCGTGGGTCCGCAGGTCTACCTGGGGAGCGGTCCGCTGAGGCCGTACTTCTTCGGTACGGTTGGCTTCTCGTACTTCATCACCGAGACCAGCGTCAGCGGGGACGGGTACGACGAGCCGTTCGCGTCGACAACCAACTTCGACGACTTCAACCTGGCGCTCGCCGCGGGCGGAGGCCTGTCCGTGTCGCTGCGCGAGGGCGAGAAACCGATTTCGCTCGACCTCGCGGCGCACTATCAGCACAACGGCCTGACCGAGTACCTGACCGACGGCGCCCAAAACCTGCACCAGCTCCCGCGTGGTGGCTGGCGGGCCAATCCCGTCGTCAGCGACGCCAACCTGTTGACGTACCGGGTCGGCGTCTCGCTGGGTACGCGCTAGCGGGCTAGCCTCCCTCCGCCAGGCGCTGGACCGCGTCCACGAGCCTGGCAGCCTTGTCCGGGTCCGCGGCTCCGCCCGCCTGGGTCCGGAGCCTTTCCGCGAGCGCGCTCAGCGTGTTGCCTCGCTGAGTGCCGGTCGAACCCTCGGCTGCCGTCAGCGCATCGCGGGCGAACGCGATCTGCGATGCCGTCATCCCGTGCCAGCGCTCCAGCTGGTCGAGGTAGGCGCGCGCCAGCGCGAACGTGGCCGGCCACTCGAAGATCGGCTGGCCCTGCGAGTTGAGCTGGGTCAGCACGACGGAATTGGCGGCGTCGATCTCGTTCTGCGTGATGGACTCGTTGGGCACAAGTTCGAAGATGTCGAGACCGCGTGAAATCTCCGAATTGACGATCACGCCGTTGTACCAGTAGACCGACCAGCTGCCACCCGAACCCTGTCGTGTGCCGTCCGAGGGGCCACGATCGTGGAAGCCGATCTCGACCGGGTTGGCCGGGTCGGTCCAGTCGATCAGCGAAATCCCGCCCTGATACCAGCCCTGGATCATGATGTCGCGGCCCGGGATCGGGATGAGCGATCCGTTGTGGGCCACGCAGTTCTCGAGCGAGGTCTGGGGTGCCGGCATCTTGAAATAGCTCTGGAAGACCATGTCGCCGTCTTCGATGGTGAAGATCGCGTTGGCGCCCCACTCCATCGGATCGGACGCGCGGCACTTGGGCTGTCCGCCGCCGCCCCACTCGTCGGTGAACATGATCGTGGTGCCGTCGTTGTTGAAGGTCGCCGAATGCCAGTAGGAGAAGTTGGAGTCGGCCACGGCGGCGAGGCGCGTGGGGTTGCCGGGATCGGAGATGTCGAGCAACAGGCCGTAGCCTCCGCAGGCGCCGCCTGCGAGCCCGATGGCGGGATAGACGGTGATGTCGTGGCACTGGGTGGGGCCGGGACGCGGTTCATCCGGCTCCTGGGCCGCACGCTCGGCCTGGACTCTGCCCTGTTCGTCGAGCGCTGCCTGCAGTGCGGCGCGGTCGGCGGCGGTGGGCTCGCCAGATCCTCCGCGCGCGGCCACGACGCTGTCCAGCATGGGCCGGACTATCCGCTCTGGCATGACCCGGGGCTGGCCGCGGCGGTAGCCGATGATGTCACCGCGCGCTCGGGCCGTCTCGATCTCCTCTATGTCCGCGGGCGACAGTCCGTGCCGTGGCGGCGCAACCAGATCGTGGAAGATCCGGGGCGAACTGACGATCGCGGCGGACTGCGGGTCGTCGAGGGGTACCCGGATGGCCTCGATCCGGAACAGGGCCGAATTGGGGTCCTCCTCGGGCGAGAGACCCGAGCATCCGGCGAGTTCCTCGGGCGGTCGCACCGACGAGGATCCGGACACGTAGATGTACACGTTCTCGTCGTCGCCCGGGTGCTTGAGGACCGTGTGGGTGTGAGAGCCCCGGCAGGTCTGCACGTTGGCGACGTACTCCGGGTTCGAAATGTCGGAGATGTCGAAGATGCGAATGCCGCGCAGCCGATCGTGGCTCACCGCCTCCTGGACGCCCTGATCACCACAATCCAGCCGTCCGCCGAGTCCCTCGCCGGACACGAACAGGAGGTTGTCGTACACCGACACGTCGCTCTGCGAAGCCGGGCATACGTAGGTGACTACCGACACGGGGTTGCGCGGGTCGGAGATGTCCCAGACCTGGATCCCGTCGTAGTTGCCCTGGATCGCGTAGTTGCCGGTAAAGGCGAGGTCGGAGTTCGTCCGGCCGACGAATGGGGCTTCCGGCGGAGTGGTCGACAGCATGCGGAGGTTCCAGATGGCCTCTTCGGCGTCGAAGAGCCCCGGAGCCAGGCCCACGCGGGGATCGGGCGTGGGCGTGTTGACGCGCAGCCCGGCGAGGTGCTGGAAGGTGGCGGGGGCGGCCCGGACAGTAATGGGCGGGTTTTCGCGGGCTTCGGCCGCGGTTGGAGCGGGTGGCTCGGCGGCCGCGGGGGCCGGCGCTTCGGCCATGGGTTGCGAAGCACAGGCTTGGAGCGTGGCCAGCAGGCTGGCCAGGGCCACGAATCCGGCCAGGCGATGGCGAAGGGTGGTCCGGGAGCGGTTTGTCGCGGGGGCGGTCGCGGTCATGTCACTGTCCTGAGAAGGGGGACCCGCCGGAGGTCATCGCCTCCAGCATCAATTCCATGCGTTTGATTTCGGAAGTCTGATCTGCCTGAATATCGGAAGCGAGCTTGAAGACGAAGTCGCCCAGCGCGGCCCCGTCGGTGGCGAAAAGGTCATCCACCATGGTCACCGCACCCTTGTGGTGCTGGATCATGTACCTGAGAAAGAGCCGGTCGAAGTCCGGTCCGCGGGCGTGGCGAAGTTCCTCGATCTGCGCCGGGCTGAGCATTCCGGGCATGTGCATCGCGTGCTCGGGCCCGTGGATCATGAGCCTGCCGTCCGTGATGTGCACTTCGGGGACCTCGAGGCCGCGGTCCCTCAGCCAGGCCTGCATGACGTCGATCTCGTCCTGCTGCGCGTTGATGATCCTCGCGCACAGCACCTGGATCGTCTCGCTGGCGCCGTTTTCGGGTGCGAATCCCGACATGACCAGCGCCTGGGCATGGTGCCCGATCATACCGGTCATGAAGTGCACGTCGGCCTCGTGATGGCCCGTGAGTGTGCTCTGAAAGCGCTCCTCGTAGATGGCCTCGAGTTCGGCGATCCTCTCCGCGTCGGGGCGGGTTGGGGCGGGGGGTTGGTCGGTCGTGCGGGGCTCGGCTGCCGCGGGGTCGGGGGACTCCGGCGTGGCCGGAGCCGGGGTTGGCGGCGATCCTCCGGGCCCGCCCGCGCACCCCGACATGACACACGCCAGGAGGATGGCGAAGATCGCCGCCTGGGCGGGGCCGCTGCCGCTGTGGTCATCGGTCATGGGACGCCTTCTCCTCATCGCTCCTCCTTAGCCCGCGTCCGCGAGGCGCTGAACCGCGTCGATCAGCTCCTCCACCTTCGCTGAATCCGTTGCTCCGGATGCCTGTTCGGTCAGCGTCGCCGCCAGCCCACGCAGCGCGCTGGCCCGCGCGGACCCCGAAGCGGCCTCGGCCGACGCCAGCGCCTGGCGCGCCGAGGCAACCTGCGGCGCCGTCATCCCGTGCCAGCGTTCCAGCTGATCCAGATAGGCCTTGGCGAGCGCGAAGGTTGCCGGCCACTCGAAGATCGGCTGGCCTTGCGAGTTGAGCTGGGTCAGGACGACCGAATTCGCGGCGTCGATCTCGTTTTGGGTGAGGATGTCGCTGGGGACCAGTTCGAAGATGTCCAGTCCGCGTGCGATCTCCGAATTGACGATCACGCCGTTGTACCAGTAGACCGACCAACTCCCGGCGCTTCGCATCTGTTCGGCATTGACCGGTCCCCGGTCGTGGAACGCGATCTCGACGGGATTCTGGGGATCGGTCCAATCGATCAGCGAAATCCCACCCTGGTACCAGCCCTGGATCATGATGTCGCGCCCCGGGATCGGGATGAGCGACCCGTTGTGGGCGACGCAGTTCTCCAGGGAGGTCTGGGCGGCGGGCATCTTGTAGTAGCTCCGGAAGACCATCTCGCCGTCTTCGATCGTGTAGACGGCGTTCGCGCCCCACTCCATCGGGTCGCTGGCCCGGCATTTGGGTCCGCCACCGCCACCCCATTCGTCGGTGAACATGACCGCGGTGCCGTCGTTGTTGAAGGTCGCCGAGTGCCAGTAGGCGAAGTTCGAGTCGGCTACCGCGGCAAGCCTGTACGGATTGGCGGGGTCGGAAATGTCCAGCAGGAGCCCGTACCCGCCGCAGGCACCGCCCGCCAGGCCGATCGCTGGATAAACGGTGATGTCGTGGCACTGGGTGGGCCCGGGGCGCGGGCCGTCGGCGCCGCTGGGTGCCTGCCCCGCCATCTGGGCGATCATCTGATTGAAGTATTCCCGAAGGGCTGTGCTATCCGCGGAAGTCGGAGGACCTTCGCCTCCCCGCGCATCGACGATGCTGTCCAACATCGGGTCGATTAATTGGCTGGGGAGCACCTGCGCTTGTCCGCCAAATTCGATCACGAATGCACCGCTTGCGCGGGCAGCCTCGATCTCCTCCAGATCGGCCGGCGACGGACCGTGGGTTGGCGGTGCAACCAGATCCTGGAAGATGCGGGGCGAACTGACGATCTCCGCAGCCTGCGGATTGTCGAGCGGTACCCGGATGACCTCGATCCTGAAGAGGGCGGTGTTGGGATCGTCGTCGGGCATGCCCCCGGAGCATCCGGCCAGTTCCTCGGCCGGGCGCACGGGTGCCGAACCGGAAACGTAGATGTATACGTTGTCGTCGTCCGCGGGGTGCTTGAGCACGGTGTGCGTGTGCGAGCCCCGGCAGGTCTGCACGTTGGCGACATAGTCCGGAGCGTTGATGTCGGAAATGTCGAAGATGCGAATGCCGCGGATCCGGTGGTGGCTGACCGTCTCCTCCACCCCCTGATCACCGCAGTCCAGCCTGCCGCCGAAGCCCTCGCCCGAAACGAACAGGAGGTTGTCGTAGACGGACACATCGCTCTGTGACGCCGGGCACCGGTACGTCACGACCGATGTCGGATTCGCCGGATCGGAGATGTCCCAGACCTGTATGCCGTCGTAGTTGCCCTGGATGGCATAGTTCCCCGTGAAGGCCAGGTCGGAGTTGGTTTTTCCGACGAACGGCTCTTCGGGGGGCGTGGTGGACACCATGCGAAGGTTCCAGATTGCCTCGCCCGCGTCGAAGAGTCCGGGCGCCAGACCGACGCGGGGGTCGGGGGTGGGTGCGTTGACGTGGAGGCCGGCAGGGTTGGCGAAGGTCGCCGGGGCCATCTCGGCGGCCATGCCGGGCGCACCGCCGGGCTGTGAGGCGCAGGCGGAAAGGGTGATGAGCAGGGCGGGGAGCGTGAGGAGCGCAGTGATGCGCGCACGCGCGGGGAAGCGATTGGTCGGGACTGTGATCAGGGTCATTTCCGTGTCCTGGTGTGGTGATTCGGCGTACTTCAGGGGACAATTCCCGGCACCGGTCCGTTGGAGGCCGGCATCGTGGAAACTCCGTGGTCTCCGGGCATCCATACTAGGCGTTGGCGCGCCGGGTTTCCAGACGTGCAGGGCCGCCACTTGACCCGAAGAGTCGATCGGCGGAAGCTCACACGGACCGCAGGCGAACCAGAGAGCGACCCAACCGCCGCCGAGCACAGTTCCGACTCTGAAGACTCCCGAACCTCCTCTGACGCCGGGCACACCGGACCCGCACGCCCGTTCCGCAGGCGTTTCCACCGTCCGAATCACCGTCATCATCGCGCTGGCGCACGGGATCAATGATGCCTACGCCGCGTTCGTGCATCCCCTGTTGCCGCGCATCATGGACGGAATGGGGATTTCGATCGCGGCCGCGGCGTCTCTCGGGGTGGCGTTTGCCATCGCCACCGCGCTCCCGCAGCCCTTTTTCGGATACGTGGCGGATCGCTTTGGTCGCCGGACTCTCGCTGTGGGTGGAGTGGTCGTCAGCGGCGTTTTCGTGTCCCTAATGGGGTTCGCGTCGTCCTACTGGGTCCTGATGCTGCTGCTCGTGGTCGGGGGACTGGGGGGCGCGGCCTTCCACCCGCCAGGCGCTTCGTATGCGGTCCGGCTGACCGCGGGGAAGGGCGGCGGTGGTCGCTATTCGATCTTTTCGTTCGGTGGAGCCGTCGGTTACTCGGCGGGCCCGCTGGTGGCCGTGGGCCTGGTGGCATGGGGCGGGATGGAGCGGCTTTGGGTCGCGATGATCCCGGCGCTCCTGCTCGCTCCCCTCTTCTTCCTGGGCCTCCCCAGTGGGCGGCTCGAAGTGCAGAACGCTGCGCCGGCACCTCCGCCGTCCGAAGTCGTCCGTCAGCTGGCGGGCCCGCTGGGAATCATCTTCGGAGTAAGCGCGGTGATGACCTTCGTGCAGCGGGCGTTTCTGACGATGGAACCGATCATCGTCGCCGAAATGGGCGGGTCGGAGGCCCTCGGTGCCGCCGCGTTGTCGGTCTACCTGGGCTCGCAGGCCTTCGGCACGTTGGCGGGCGGGCTTCTCGCCGACCGGATGGACCGTGCGCGCCTCCTGTTTCTCCTTTGCGCCCTCGCGCTTCCGGCGCACCTGGCGGCGGTCTGGCTGGGCCCCTGGAGCGGCCTCGGCTTCGCCGCGATCGCGGTGGCGGGTTTCCTGGGAATGGCGACGCTGCCGCCCATCGTGGTCATGGCGCAGGAGATGCTTCCGCGTGCGCCCGGGGCGAGTTCCGGCATCGTGATGGGCCTGGCCTGGACGGTCGGCTCGATCGGCGTGATGGGTACGGGGGCGGTCGCGGATGTGACGGGCCCGCACGCCGCCGCGCTCATGTCGATGCCGGTGGCGGGGATCGCGGCCCTGCTGGCTCTGCATCCCGCGCTGAGGTGGCTGCCGACGGGGCGGTCGCGTTGACCGGGCGGGCACCCCGCACGACCTTGCGGCAAACGGATTCCCACCCAAGCCCAAAGGACGGCGACCGATGAGACACGACCGCGACACCATGCCCGCTTCCGCTGGCCTCGAGCGGCGCGATTTTCTGAAAGTGGGCGCCCTGGGCGTCGCCGCCGGGGCGATTTCGGGCTGCAACGAGCCGGGATCCGGGCAGGGCGCGCTGGCCCGTGCGGCTGCCGTGCCGCAAGCGCTCGCCACCCCACCCGACCGCCTCCTCGCCGCCCCGCCGATCGACCACGTGCGGATCGGCTACGTGGGTGTCGGCGGCATGGGCACGGCGCACGTCCGCAACCTGGTGCGCATCGACGGGTGCACGGTCACGGCCGTTTGCGACATCCGCGAGGCCCACGCGGAGCGCGCGGCCGCGATCATCGAAGAGGCCGGCCACCCCCGCCCCGCGCTCTACACCGCCGGCGAGACCGACTTCGAGCGCCTCTGCGCCGAGGCCGACGTCGACCTCGTCTACACGGCCACGCCCTGGCGCTGGCACGTGCCCGTCTGCGTCGCGGCCATGGAAAACGGCAAGCACGCGGCTACCGAAGTCCCCGCGGCGTACACGCTGGAAGACTGCTGGCGCCTGGTGGAAGCCGCCGAGAGCACCGGCCGCCACTGCGCGATGATGGAGAACGTCAACTACGGGCGCGCCGAGCTGCTATGCCTGAACCTCGTGCGGCAGGGCCTGCTCGGCGAGATCCTGCACGCCGAGTGCGGGTATCTGCACGACCTCCGCGGTATCAAGTTCGCCGACGAAGGGGAGGGACTCTGGCGCCGCGATCACTCCTGGACCCGGAACGGCAACCTCTATCCCACGCACGGGCTCGGTCCGGTCGCCAACTGCATGGACATCAACCGCGGGGACCGCTTCGCCCTCCTCGTCTCCATGAGCAGCCCCTCGCGCGGACTGCAGGAGTATGCGCGGGCCAACTACCCGGAGGACCACCCCAAGCGCGCCGAAACCTTCGCGCTGGGCGACGTCAACGGGAGCCTCATCCAGACCGCGCTCGGCAAGACGATCTACGTGGCCCACGACACGAACCTCCCGCGCCCCTACGACCGCATCAACAAGGTGCAGGGCACGCGCGGGATCTTCCAGGGCTACCCCGACCGAGTCTACATCGAGGGCCGCAGTCCGTCGCACCGCTGGGAGGAAGCCGACACCTACTACGACGAGTTCGAGCATCCCCTGTGGCAGGCGCTCCGCGAGGCTTCGATCGGCGCGGGCCACGGCGGCATGGACTTCATGGAGGACTACCGGCTGATCAAGTGCCTGCGCGAGGGACTGCCGCTCGACATGAACGTCTACGACGCGGCGGTCCTGAGCGCGGTGTGCGAGCTGTCGGAGATCAGCGTGGCCAACGGGAGCGCGCCGGTGGAGTTCCCGGACTTCACGCGCGGCAAGTGGCGGGAATGGGCGCCCTGGCCGGTGGTGGGGGCGTAGCGTCCGAGGCCGGCCGGGCCGCGGGCCGCCACGCTAGGCCGGCCAGATGGGTCGGGTCGGGTCGGGGTCCGGACCTGCCGACAGATCGCGTGGCCAGATCTCGGGCTGGCCCTTCAGGGTGACCGCTCCGAAGTCGCGCAGGTCGAGGGTTGCTATCGCGCGCGCCTCGAGCCGTTCCGCCACGGCCATCACGACGCCGTCTACCAGGCCGAGGGCGAGGTCGCGGTAGGTCCGATGGAGCTCCAGGGCCCTTTGCAGGTCCGACCGGCCACCCCATTCGACGGTGTAGAGGTCTTTGGCCAAGTCGACGCGGAAGGCCCAGGCGACCGCGGGGCCGATCCTTGTGGGCACCATATGGTCCAGTTCGGGCAGAATGGCCCACGGCAGGACCCATTCCCTACGAAACGATCGAAACACCTCGACCATCGCCGCGTGTGTGACACTGCGTGCGTCCAGGAGTGCCAGCATGGCGCTGGTGTCGGCTACGATCACCAGGCGCGACTACTCGGAGAGCCCGCTGGGTTTTGCTTTGGTATCTTTCGGATGCTGCGAGGATTCCAGCGTGCTGAAGTAGTCCTCCAACCCGTCTTCTCCGAAACCGTCGAGGTAGTCCTCATAGTTCTCGGCGAAGTGGGGATCGCCACTGTTACCCATCCCGATGGACCTGGGCCACTCGCGCTCCGTCGCGCGCGCCGTGTACTCCGCCACCGCCTCGCGCACCAGCTCCGCCGCGGAGCGCCCCTCGTCGGCCGCCAGGGACTTGAGCCGGCGGTAGTCCGCCGCGTTCAGGTACACCGTCGTCTTGATCGTCTTCATGCCATATATGGTATATGGTAGCCATATACCGGTCAAAGGTGAGCGCGGAGAACCATCGTACCCGAAACGGGGTAGCAGGAAGAGGGAAACCAAGGCATTGTGTCCCCGACAACAGGCTCCTCCCTGAATCTGCGGACCACGCCCGGCAGCAACATTTGGCAAGGGTCCCCTGTCCTAACGGTATGACCATGAGCATTGCCACAACCGCGCGCCTCGCGCTCGCGCTGCTGATCCCGGCGACGCTCTCCGCGCAGCAGGGGACCATCGCCTACACCTTTTCGCACCAGTACGACTTCGAGGTGCCCGAAGGGTGGGAAGAGATGATGCCGGACTCCGAAACCGGCACCATGCTCCTTCACTTCGGCCCGTCGGCCTCGCTCATGACCACGGCGCCCGACAAGGAGGACGACTCCGCCGGTTCGGATGGCCGAATGTTCTCGGACCGATGGCTCGGGCGGCTGATGAGGATGAAGCGACAGTCCGCCTCGCGCCGCGATCAGGAGATCGTGCGCGACACCTGGGTCAGCCACGAGCAGGGGGCGCTGGTCGAAACCCGCGAGTTCATGGGACGGACGTTCCGCATCGCGGGCACGCCGCCGCAATACGCGTGGCGCCTCACGACCGAGCAGGCCGAGCACCTGGGTCGCATGGTCATAAAAGCGACGGCCGAGCATGACGGCACCTCGATCGAGGCGTGGTTCACCCCCGAGATCCCCGTTTCGGCGGGTCCGGCCTCGTATGGGGGGCTTCCCGGGATGATCCTGGTGCTGTCACTGGATGGCGGGCGCACACAGTACTTCGCGTCGGAGATCGCGCTCGGCGAGGTGGATGCGGGGCTGATTCGGGCGCCGGAAGACGGCGACGAGGTCTCGCGCGAGGAATACGAAGGAATCGTCGAGGAGAAGCTCGACGAGATCGAGAAGCTGAATCGGCGACGCGGGGGCGGCCGGGGAGTAGGAGGCAGAGGGTGAGACGGGGATTGATTCTTGCGGCGGTGGTGGCCGTCTGTCACGCGGTATCCACGCCGCTGAGCGGGCAGGAGGAAGCAGGGCAGTACGAGGTTCACGGCGTCGTTTCCGACTCGTTGGGCACCGGCCTCCAGAACGCGATGGTCGTCGCGCTGACGCGGGCGGATTCCTTGCTGACGAAATACACGCTCAGTGCGCGCGACGGCGGATTCACGATCCCGGGCCTGTCTCCGGGGGCGTACATCCTGCAGGTCACCCTGATCGGGTACCAGACGCTTCGCCGCGACTTCGACGTTGCGGACGCCGACGTGGACGCCGGAGAGGTCGTCCTGTCGATCACGGCGCTGGAGATGGACTCGCTGGTTGTCAGTGTGGAGCACGTCCCGTTCGTGAACCGGCGCGACACGCTCAGCTACAACGCCCTGGCCTTTCCAACGCCCCCCAACGCGTCCGTCGAGAACCTCCTGCGCAGGCTTCCGGGGATCCAGGTCGATTCGGACGGCACGATCACCGCGCAGGGCGAGGAAGTCCAGAACGTCCTCGTGGACGGCAAGGAGTTCTTCGGCGGCGATGCGACGGTAGCGACGCAGAACCTGCCCGCCGACGCGGTCGCTCAGGTCGATGTCTACGACAAGCAGTCCGACATGGCCGAGTTTACCGGCATTCCCGATGGCGAGGATGAGCGCACGATCGACCTCAAGCTGAGGGAGGAAGCGCGCCGCGGGTACTTCGGCCGGGCCCGGGGCGGCTTTGGCGGCGATGTCAACGCGCAGGGCCGCCTCGCGGAACCCGTGGGCAACGAAGCGCGCTACGACGGTTCCCTGACGCTGAACCGCTTCTCGCCCAACACGCAGCTGGCACTGACCGCAAACGCGAACAACGTCAACCGGGCCGGGTTCAACTGGCGAGATTTCGCAGACTTCGCGGGTGGCGGCGGACGCGGCGGCGGGGGCAACGACGGCTTTACCGAGACGATGAGCCTGGGGCTCAACGCGAGCCGGGACTTCGGCGGCGGCGACGACACGTGGGTACGGGGGAGCTATTTCGTCAGCCAGCTCGACAATCTCCAGGACCGGACGCTGCAGCAGCAGGCGCTCTTCGGATCGAATGTCGCATCGTTCGTGGACCAGACCAGCAACCAGGAGACCGGCAATCGCAACCAGCGGGTGAACCTCAACGCGCAGGTCACCTTCTCGGAAGGCCACGACATGCGGTTGCGCATGGACGGCAATACGCGTGCATCGTCGCTTACCTCCTTCGCGAACCGGCAGACGCACACGCTGAGCGGCAGCATGCTCAATTCGGCCACCACCGCCTATCTCGTGGATGGCGACGATCTGGGCGGAAACGCGCGGCTGACGTGGCGCAAGCGGCTGAATGAGGACGGCCGTAGCCTGGTCGCCGAGCTGCGCAGCGGCCTGCAGGACTCGGATCTGACTTCGGACCTGTCGTCGGTGGTCACGGGTGAGGTGCGCGGCCAGCGGGGCGGCACCGACGGGTTCGAGGAGATTCTGCAGGAACAGACGCGGGTCGGGCGGACCTGGAACAACTCCGCGCGCGTCTCGCTGACGCAGCCGCTCGCCGAAGGCCACACCATGGAGCTTTTCGGCCAGCGCAATTCGACGCGCGAGGACCGCAACAACTCGGTCTACGATCTGGTCGACGGCGTGTCCCGGTTCAACGACCGGCTGAGTTCCGGGTTCGAAAGGGCGTACACGTATCTGCTGAGCGGGGCGCGATACAGCCGCAACAACGATCGCTCCTGGTTCACGGTCGGACTCCGGCTGCAGCGATCACAGCTCGACGGCGTGATCCTGGACCGCGACCAGACGATCGAAAACGGCTACACCCACCTGTTGGCAAACGCCCAGTTCAAGAATGAGATCAAGGATGGACAGAACCTGGAGTTCCGGTACAGCGGCTCCAGTCGCGAGCCGTCGCTGACGCAGCTCCAGCCCTACTCGGACAACCGCGATCCGCTCAACGTCTATTCGGGCAACCCGGACCTGCGCCCCGAGTACCGGCACCGGTTCAACGCCGACTACCGTTTCTTCGATCAATTCAGCTTCATCAACCTCTTCACCTTCGCCGGCTTCACCTACACCGACAACAGCATTTCGACATCGCGCTTCTTCGACGAGCGGGGATTCCAGACGCGGATGCCGGTGAACACCGACGGCGAATGGTCCGGCAACCTGGGAGCGAGTTTCGGCACCCCCGTCCGGAAGCTCGGGATCGATCTCGACCTGGAGTACCGGGTCACGTATTCCGAGGGCACGGAACTGGTCAACCTCGCCGCCAACGAGAGCCGGATCGTGCGCAATACGTTCGAGATCGGCGTGGACAACCGGGTGAAGGACCGGTTCGACGTGGAGGTGTCGGCGGATTTCAGCTTCAACGATGTCAGGTACTCTCTGAATCAGGAGCTGAACCGGAGCTACGTGAACAGCGAGTACCAGGCGGAGGGCACCTGGTATCTCGGCGCCTGGGAGCTGGAGACGGATTTCCGCTACCGCACCTACGACCAGGGTCTGTTCGCGGAGTCGCGCAACATCGCGCGCTGGGACGCCGCCATTACGCGGCGGGTAATCGACGGCCGTGCCGAGATCGAGCTGCAGGCCTACGATCTGCTGAATCAGAATCAGGGCGTCGCCGTCACCAACTCCGCGAACTACATCGAGGAGTCGCGTACGGAGTCGCTCGGCCAGTACTTCATGCTCAGGGTCATGTACCGGCTGGGGAACCGGATGAGCGGCCGGGGCGGGCCCGGGCGGGGGCGCGGGGGGCGGCGCTAGCGAAGTCGCTCGTCAGTCCGGAGGAGGCAGCCTGACGATCGTGCCCAGGGCTGCGGCGCAGGTGATCGCATTGTCGGCGACATAGCTGACGATGCCCCCGTGGACGAACCCGTGTTGCTGCGCGAATTCGGGGCGAATCGGGACGCTCAGTTCCGCGGCACCCTCGGCCAGACCGAGCAGCTCGGCGCCCAGCAACGCGCTGAAGGGCTGCGAGGCGAGTATCTTCCGTCCGAGCTCGAGCATGGGGTCGTCCGCCATGGTGCTATCCGCCTTCAAGGAGGTGCAGAGTGGGGATTCGGAGTGAGTATGGGGCCCGCGAGCCTCGGTGCAAGCGGTTTGTTAGCCTCAAGCGGGTGTGGGCCAGCGGGGCGCGTGCCTTGCTGCTGTTCGCCCCCGCCTTGTTGACCGCGTGTGGGGAGCCGGACGATGACCCGCCGACTACACCCGTCTTCGACCGCGTGCAGCCGGAGCTCTTCGCCACGCCAGGCGCGCAGCCGAACGCGTGGGCCGACTTCGACCGCGACGGCGACCTCGACCTGTTCGTTGGCATGCGCTACTCCGAAAACCGGCTGTACCGGAACGACGCCGGCACGTTTGTCGACGTGGCCCCGCAGTTGGGTCTGGCTGATCTGGAGGACACGCGCGCTGCCGCGTGGGGCGACTACGACCGCGACGGCGATCTGGATCTGTACGTCGGCCATTCCGCCACCGCCGAGACACCGAACCGCCTGTATCGCAACGACGATCAGATTTTCGTGGACGTGACGGCCGGGCTCGGCGTGGATCTGCTCGGCAATACGCGGCAGCCGTCCTGGATCGACTACGACGGCGATGGCGACCTGGACCTGTTCGTGGCCATGCGCGACCAGCCCAACCGGCTGTTCCGGAACGACGGGCCGGCGGACGACTCGACTGCCGGGGACCCGGCCTGGACCTTCACCGACGTGACCACGGAGTCGGGGCTCGGGGACCCGCGCCGAACGGTGGGAGTCGTCTGGTTCGACTACGACCGCGACGGCGATCTGGATGTCCACGTCTCGAACCAGAACGGTGACGAGGACGCCTTCTACCGCAACGAGGGCGACGGGACGTTCGTCGATGTCGCGCCAGCGCTCGGGATGAATCACCCGAACCGCGGCGAGGAGTACGGCAGCGTCGCGCCGGCGGTGACCGACTACGACAACGACGGCGACCTGGACCTGTTCATCGCCACCTACGGCCCGGACATCCTGTGGCGCAACAATGGGGACGGCACGTTCACGGACGTCACCGATCCGGCTGCCCTGGGCGAGGACTACCATTCCACGACGGCGGCCTGGGCGGATGTCGATCACAATGGCCTGCCCGACCTGGTCGTGACTTCGTACCTGTCGGGCATCGCTGCCGTCGAGGACCACCTGTTCATGAACGAGGGCGACGGGCGGTTCAGCAACGCGCTTCCCGCCAACCTCCTGGAGCACGGCCCCAGCCACGGCGTAGCATGGGCCGACTTCGACCGCGATGGCGATCTGGACCTTGCGATTGCCAACAACGACCAGGCCGGCGGTACCCACCACCTGTACCGCAATCTGCTCTCGACCGAGGCCGCGGCCCGCTCGCTCCAGGTCGCCGCGACCGACGCCGACGGCCGGACCATGATTCCCGGCACCGAGATCCAGCTCCTCGACCACGATACCGGGCGGATTCTCGGCACCCGGCTGATCGATACCGGCGGAGGCTACTGCTCCCAGGGTGCCACGCCGGCGCACTTCGGGATCCCGCCGGGCGTGGAACGCGTCGATGTCCGCGTCACCTACGTAAGTGGCGGACGCCGGACGACCGTGGTGCGTGAAGGGGTCTTCCCGCCACACTATCGCGGAGGGTGGCTCATCGTACGGGAGGACGGCTGATGGGGTCGCGGCGGGTCGCCCTTGTCGCCCTGACCGCCGGGTGCGCCGTCGACCCGTCCGCGCACGAGCGCACGGTCTGGACCGACGGCGACTTCGACGACTGGGAGGGCGTGGCGGCGGCGGTGGTCGACCCGATCGGTGACGTTCCGGTCGGTTCGCCGGTGGACCTGGGTACCCTTGCCGCACAGGACGATCCCCTCTTCCTCCACTTCCTGATCGACCTGGGTCACACGGTGACTGTGCAGGGGATGCGCGGCTCGGTCGAGCTGGTGCTGGACATCGACGGGGACCTGGCCACGGGTGCAGCGTACGGTGGCGTGGAGGGCGCCGATCTGGTCGTCATCCTGACGCGTCAGGCCGAACCGGAGCGCGATGGCTACGGAGCGGGGGTCGGGATTCGGCGGATTGAGGGCGGTGCGCCGGGCGAGGTTGAGCAGGCGTCCCGGGTGGGTCTGCTGGTATCCCCCACGCACTCGTCCGACCGGTTCGAGGTGCGCCTGGATCGGGCTGCGGTAGCGGAGGCGACGGGGCAGCGAGCGGCGGTCGGGCCGGAAGCCGTCCTGGCGGGCCGGTTGCGCTACCTTCGCGCCGGTGCAGTGGTGGACGAGACGGCCGTGTTCCGGCACACGCTTGCCACCGCACCGGGTGAGGAGCCGGCTCTACTCGGCGTCGATGCGGTGGCCAGGGTTCCGGGAGCGTTCCGGGTCGTGGCCTGGAACGTCTCCAGCATGAGCTTCCGCAACAACCAGGATGCGTTTCGCCGCGTGGTCGCCGCGCTCGCACCCGACATCCTCCTGCTCGATGAAATCCACTTCTCCGTGACACCGGAGGATCTTGCGCGCTTCACGCGGGATCTCGCGACCGAAGGGGAGGGCTGGACTTGGTGGCTGGCCTCGGGCGGCGGACGGCAGCGGACGGCTGTCGGGGCCAGTGGGAGGGAAGTGAAGGGGGAGCACGGCATGGGCAGGATCGGCTACCCGCCCGGCGCGCTGGAGGGCTGGCTGGCCGAAGTTGGGGATGAGCCGGAGGTCCCCGGGATGGCGCCGCCGCCGGTCTTGGCGCGCGTCGAAGCGGAGGGCGGTCTCTCGGCCACCGGAGCCTGGGTGACTGTCGACGGACGGGATGTCCTCTTTGTTCCGGTCGACCTGCAGAGCGCGGGATACGACGGCTCGCCCCAGGATCGGCTGCGCGAGCTGCAGGCCCGCACGCTGAACCGGGTGATCGCGGCGGCGCTGGACGATCGGCCCGGCGCGGGACTGGTCGTGGCCGGCGACCTCAACGTGGTCGGGTCCGCGCGCCCCCTGAACGAGTTGCGGCGGGGGCTTGGCGTTGGCGGGCGCGATCTGGAGGTGGCTCGCCTCGAGCGGCTCCGCGACCGCTCCCTGGCCACCTGGCGCAGCACCTGGGGAGAGGACCCGTTCTCGCCCGGGAGGCTGGACTATCTGCTGTACCGCGGCGCGGTGTTGCGGGTCGAGCGGGCGTTCCTCTTCGACGCGGCGGACCTTTTGGCGCATGCGCGGGAGTCGCTCGGCATCCTGGCGTCGGATACGGAGAAGTCGGACCACTTGCCGCTGGTGGTGGATTTCGGGGGTAGGTGAGGGAAGCACCGGAAACCTCGCGGCTCGGTCTTGGCTGAGAGTGGACTCTTGCCCGCCCACGCCAAGGGGGTTCGCTGACAGCACGATGATCGAGTATGGCCAAGTTGGGGGCGGACCGCGCCGCTCTTCCCGTTCCCTGTCAGAAGGTGCGTTGTATCGCTCTCGAAAACAGCACTGGCTTGTCGTGTGAACGCCAATACCGTACACTCCCGGACAAGTGACCGTCATTTCGGTCCGGCACCGAGGTCTCCGAGCGCTTCTGGAGGACGACGACCACGGGTACCTCAACCCTTCTCAAGTCGATCGAATACGTAAGGTCCTGACCGCGTTGATAGCGTCACGGAGCATCGACGATTTTGTGTGGGGCGCACCGCCCGGCTGATGGCCTGTTGAGCCATCTCGACCTTGAGGACTACCACTAAATGGCCACAAAGAGGTTGGGAGACGCAATTCAAGTCGGAATGACGCCCTCCCATCCCGGAGACTTCGTTCGCACCGAAGTGGTGGAGGAACTCGGACTCAACGTCACATCGGCGGCGAAGATCCTGAATGTGCGGCGGGCGACTCTGTCGGACCTGCTCAACGGCCACGCGGCGTTATCGCCCGAGATGGCTCTGCGCCTTGAAAAAGCCTTCGGGGTCAACATGGAGACGCTTCTTCGGATGCAGGCCTGGTACGACGCGGATCGGATGCGCGCGCGGGCCGCTGAGATTACAGTCGAGCGCTACAGGCCAGAGTGATCGACATCGATCTCAGTACAGCAGGAACCGCTCCGCAGACTCGGCGAGTGCAATCAATTCGGCGTCGACCTTGCAGGAGGGCTCGGCGCCCCGGAATGTCGGCCAACATCCCTGGAGCCGTCTGATGTCGAATCGCAATGGCAGTCAACTCCCCGTTCCGGCCGGTCGCGGTGTGGTCATCAGGGACTTCATCGTCTTCCAGGTGAAGCTGGCGGCCGACGGGCTCAAGGATTTCGTGGCGATCAACCTTTCGGTGATTGCCATCGTGATCGACCTGCTTGCCGGACGTGGGAGGGACCCACGGTTCTTCTATGCGGTGGTACGTTTGAGCCGGCGCTTCGAAAGCTGGCTGGCCCTGCATCGGTTGCGAGGACTTCCCGACGCCGACGACCGGAACGCCCCGTCCCGGCTCGGAGTTCCGGACGCGGACAAACTCATCGACCAATTCGAGGGCCACATGGAGCGCAAAGCCTCGGAGATGCGGGCGAAGCGGAACGACCCGTGGGATTCTCAGTAGCCTGTCGGATCAGTACAGCAGATACCGCTCGACCGATGCGGCGAAGGCGTCCAGTTCGGCGTCGACGCTTTCCAGGATCTCTTCGGCGGTGGCGCCCGCGTCCACGCCTTCCCGCAGTTCCGGGCCGCCCCACAGGATGTCGATCGGGGCCAGGGTCTCCTCGTACTCGTACGGAGGGTCGAGCCAGGCGAAGTCGTGAGGCGCGAGCTGGCGGGCCGCGCCGAGAATCTCGATGGCCGTGCGGACCGGCTCGAAGGCGTCCGGATCCGTGACGTGCAGCTGGGCGCCGCCGCACAGCTTGCCCGCGTGCTTCTGGAAGGTCGGTTCGAAGTGGCAGGGACGGCACACGACGCCAGGCAGGTTGGCGCGGCCGAGTCGAGCCACGAGGGCGACCGGGTCGAGCCAGGGCGCGCCGAAGAGTTCGAAGGGCCGGGTGGTACCGCGTCCCTCCGAGAGGTTCGTGCCTTCGACCAGCACCATGCCGGGATAGACGACGCAGGAATCCGGCGTGGGCAGGTTCGGGCTCGGCATCACCCAGGGCAGGCCGGTGTCGTCCCACGACCTGTCGCGCTGCCAGCCTTCGCAGGGAATGACCGTCAGGTCGCAGCCGATCCCTCGTTCCTCGTTCAGCCACCGCGCCATTTCGCCGCAGGTCAGGCCGTGCCGCAGCGGGACCGGGTGGAGGCCGACGAACGAACTGTACTCCTCGCGCAGCACCGGACCCTCGCGCCGGACGCCGCCGATCGGATTGGGACGGTCCAGGACCACGAACCGCACACCCGCCTCGGCGCACGCCTCCATCGCCAGCGCCATCGTCCACATGAAGGTGTAGACGCGCACGCCCACGTCCTGAAGGTCGAAGAGCAGGGCGTCGAGGCTGGCGAGCATCTCGGGGGTCGGTTTGCGGACCTTGCCGTACAGCGAGTGAACGGGGAGACCGGTCACGGGGTCGGGGTAGTGATCCGACTCGATCATGTTGTCCTGCTTCTCGCCGCGGGCGCCGTGTTGGGGACCGAACAGGGCGCGCAGGTCGTAGCCGGACGCGCGGATGGCGTCCGCGGAGAACTGCAGCTCGGAGGTGACCGAGGCGGGATGCACGATCAGACCCAATCGGGCATGGCGGAGTCCGGCGACCGCGGCACGGACGTCGGCGGACGCGCCGTCCCCGTCCAGGAAAACGTCGAGACCGGGGATGACCGCAGCTCGCTCGCTCACCGCCCCGGCGGAGCCTCCCGCAACCAGTAGAACGGCCCCGCCGTCACCTGGTCCGGCCAGACCTGATCGAGCGTGTCCCCGTCGTAGAGGCGCCCGTTCATCATGACGCGGTCGACCGTGTTGCTGTTGCGGATGTCGTCGAGGGGGTTGGCATCGAGGACGACGAGGTCTGCCAGCTTGCCAACCTCGATGGAACCGAGATCGCGGTCCAGGCCGAGCGAGTGCGCGCCCAGGATCGTGGCCACCTGCAGCGCCTCGTGCTCGGTCATTCCGCCGGCCTGGGTTGCCCAGAGTTCCCAGTGGTAACTGAGCCCCTGCAGCTGGCCGTGACTGCCTACGCCGGCTCTTCCCCCAGCCCGAATCACATCGCGAACGAACGCCGACACCTGGTCGAAGGTGTGCACCTCGGGGTGGAACCAGCCGGAGGGTCCGGGACCGGGGCCGGGCCTGCGCAGCGCCTTCTGGAGGATCTCCTCCATGGGCGTGAAGCGGGCGAGCTTCTCGTCGCCGAGCACGTCCTCCGTCACGTAGTAGAAGTTCTCGGCCCAGGGGCCGCCGTAGGTGACGAGGATCGTGGGTGTGTAGGCTATCCCGGACCGCGCCACGAGTTCGACCATGTCGGCGTACATCGGGAAGCCGGGCATGTTGTGCTCCACCCCGGAGTAGCCGTCGATGGCCATCGTCATGTTGACCTTGGTGTCGAGGCCGCCTTCGGTCGTGGGCATCAGCTCCAGTTCGCGCGCCGCCTGGAGGATCCACTGGCGCTGCTCGCGGTTGCCCGCGGCGTACATCTTGATCGTCTTGGTGTCGTAGTAGTCGCTGTAGCGGCGCAGCACATGCCGGGCGTGATCGAGGTCCTCCACGTTCTCGGACGAGAAGACGCCGGGGCCGGTCGAATAGATGCGTGGCGACAGGATCCGCCCCGCGCGCACCAGGTCCTCGTAGCTGATGACGTCGGTGGTGCCGGACTGGGGGTCTCGGGTGGTGGTCACGCCGTAGGCCAGGTTGGCCGCGTAGGACCAGGGCTGGGTGCGGAGGATGTTGATCTGGGCCCTCAGGTGGGCGTGGGTGTCGACGAAACCGGGCACGATGGTCTTGCCCGCAAGGTCGATCACCGCCGCGTCGGCCGGGTGCGTGACCGTACCGGTGGCTCCCACCTCGGCGATGCGGTTGTCGCGCACGACGATGTCGCCGCTCTCCAGCACCTCGTCGCCGTTCATGGTCACGACCCGCGCCCCCGACAGCACGACGACGCCCCTTGGGATGTCGCGGGGGAATTCGACGCGGATGCGAACTTCTTCCGGGGCGTAGCGGGGATCGTCGTCCTCCTCTTCGACCTCCTCCTCCTCCGTCTCCCGGGCCGCGGCTACCGAGTCCCCGAGGGCGCGCGCGGCGTCGAGGTCGTACACCACGTGCGCGTTGCCGATCGTCCAGTGGATCCTGCGGCCGTCGTGGCTCCACGCCGGGAACTCGCCGCCGATCTCGGTGAGCTGGCGGGCCGGAACCGACGCGTTGGCGGGGTTGCCCACGTTGATGGTGGGGACATCGCCGCCCACGAGCGGGACCGTGACCGTGAAGAGGTGGTTGTAGATACGCGCCACCGCCTGGTCGCCTCGCGGGGCCATCGTGACGAGGGTGGCGGAGGGCGGCGTGCTCGATCCGGGAGGTCCGGCGCCCACGACGCGCACGTGCTGCTTGCGGTCGGTGCCGTCCCAGCGGAACGAGACGAGGCCGTCGCCGGGGTTGTAGGCGAAGATGCGATCGGGGTTGCTCGTGAAGTGGTGGTTGCCGTCGCGCGCCGGGGCGATGACCATCGCTTCGCCGCCCGTCGCCGGGATCCAGACGAGGTCGTCGGCGCCGCCGGGGACGCCGCGGGTCAGGGCCTCGTCGTAGGCGCGGCCGGGACCGCGCACCGCGATGATGCGCTCGCCGTCGGGAGACCACGCGGGGTTGTTGTAGAGCGCCGGCGCGGTGGTGAGCCGGGTGGGGTCGCCGCCGTCCGAGTCGACCCGGTAGAGGTGCCCGCCGGTGGCGTCGTCCCAGGTCGTGTAGGCGATGTCCTCGCCGTCGGGCGACCAGGTGGGCATGTGCTCGTTGGCGTCGGACTCGGTGAGGCGTTCGGGCGTTCCGCCGGGCCAGTCCATGACGTACACGCGGGCGAGCAGCGAGAAGGCGATGCGGTCGCCGCTGGGCGAAGGCACCGCGTCGCGGACCTGCTTGGCGACGAAGGTCTCGGTGTCTTCAATCGGGTAGTCGAAGTCGACCTCGGGGCCGATCGCCATGTCGATGTCGATGCGGAACGGGATGGGCACGGGTTCGGAGCCGTCGACGGGGACGCGCCACAGGCCGCCGCCGTAGTAGGCGATGACCGCGTCCGAGTCGGGGGTGAAGGACATCCCGGGATAGGCGTCGCGGGTGGCGCGGGACTCCTGGTCGTCGCGCTGGACGGGGAAGGCGAGCCAGCGCTCGTTGCCCGTGTCGAGATCGCGGATGCGCAGGCCGGTGTCCCCGATGTGGCGGGAGCCGTAGACGAGCCAGCGGCCGTCGGGGCTGAGCGTGGGGCGGAAGGCGCCGCCGTACCGAAAGGAGCGCGTGGCGGATTCCCCCGTCTCGCGGTCGTACACGGCCAGCTGGTATTGCCGCATGCCCGAGTTGTACTCCCAGCTGCCGGTGCGGTACGCGTACCAGATGTAGCGTCCGTCCGCGCCGAAGGCGGCGCCGGTGGTGCGGCGGTTGGCGGGCTCGTCGATGAGCTGGATCCCCGTGCCGCCGTCGACATGGTAGAGCCAGAGCTTGCCCTGTCCGGGACCCTGCCTGGTGGCGATCACGTAGTCGCCGTCGGAGGTCCACTCGGGGGATTGATAGGAGCTCGACTTGCCCTGCGTGACCTGCACCGTATCGCTCTTGTCCAGCGCGATGATGTGAATGCCCTCGCCGCCGCTCCGGTCCGAGGTGAAGACCACGCGTGTGCCGTCGGGGCTGAAGCGGGGCTGCCCGTCGAAGGCCATGCCCCGGGTGAGCGGCGTTGCGGTACCGCCGGTGATCGGCATCGTGTAGAGATCGCCGAGGAAGTCGAAGACCAGGGTCTGGCCGTCGGGGCTGACATCGACCGACATCCAGGAGCCCTCGGTGAAGCTGGTGGAGATGGTGCGTCCGGGCGCGAGCGGGAGGCCCTCCTGCTGGGGGTGGGGGTCGTCCTCGTCGGCTTCCTGGGCGGCCACGGAGTGCGGGATGGCGGTGAGCCCGGCTGCGCAGAAGGCGGTAGCCAGGAACAGTCGCACCCTCCGCTCCGTCGTCTTCGACCTCATTCCTGCTCGGGAAAGAGCCGTGATATCGTTTGTCCGAGGGCCTCGCCGGTCTCGCTGCATCGCTCTTCATCCAATCCGTAGGCCGAAAGCCACACTCCCATCTTCCATCGCTCGCCCGTCCCTTCGAGCTCGACGTGCAGGATGCCGTCGTTCAGCGAGGTCACCATTCCGGCGAAAGCCCAGGGGCGGTCTGACAATACGGTCGTTCCCTCCAGCGCCGTGCCGTCATCGAGGCGAAGACTGAACGATTCACCCGGCGCCAGAGGCACCATCCCCAGGCCGTCGGCTCCGAAGATCGTGTCCCAGACTTCCTCGCGCGTGCCTGTCACCCAGGGGCGCTCGCTGATCATGTTGCGGCGCGTGCCAGAGTGGCGCTCCAGGTAGTGCTTCAGGTTCCAGAGGAAGAAGCGCCAGCCGTTGGTCATCATGTGGAACGCTTCGTCCCAGTCCTTGCTTGCCGACAGCCCCGAGTTGACGAGATGCACGCGCGTCCCGCCGTTGCGGGCCTCCAGGTGGTAGTCCAGGACCATGGGCGCGGCGCCCTCCGCGGCCGCGTCCTCGGGTGGCTCGTCGACAAGCTGGAGGTGCTCGACGGGCCGCCACACCGAAATGACGCTCGTCCATTCGGCTCCCTCTGCCCAGGCTACCGTGACGCTACCGCCCTCGCCCGGGTCGACCGACGCGATGGGCGAGAACCAGTTCGCCAGGCGGTCACCGTCCGCGAGCGCGCGCCATACGGTCTCCGGCGCGACGGCGATGTCGACGGACAGCGTGATGGTACGCGTGCCCGGGGCCGCGGCTGATCCGTTCTTCACGGCCGGTTGTTTCCGTCGCCGCGTCCCCGGTTCGCTCCGTCACGCGCCCGACTGCCTTCGTCGCGCGACAGCGCCCTGTAGTATTCTTCCACGAGGGCGCGGTATTCCTCCGGCACTTCGCCGGACTGGAACAGGAAGATCTGCTCCTCGTCGCCGGCGGCGAACTCGCGCCGCAGGCGGAACTCGAGCTGCTTGATCGTCTGCACCAGCTCGCTCTGAAGACGCAGCACCTCCTCGGGATCGGCGTAGGTGCCCTGACGGTCGAGAAGGCGCATCGCGTCGATCATGGCCTGAAGTTCGCGGGGGTCCGCGCCGGCGCGCTCGACCAGACCGGCCAGTGCTCGTGCCTCCCCTGCGCGCTCGCGGATCTCCCGGCGCATCTGCCGGATCGCGTCGGGGTCGAACGCGCGGGGCCCTCCCGCGCCGACCCGGTCCAGGTCGTAGTCCCGCGGGCCGGGAGCGCCGGTGCGTGTTCCGGGGTCCCCTTGCCGGGCTCCGGGATCTCCCGCGCGCTCGCCGCGGTTGTTCGCGTCCCCGCCCTGCGCACCTCCCGCGCGCTCGCCCGGATTCCCCTCGCCTCCTTCGCCCTGCTGCTCGCCGCCCTCGCCCTGCTGTGGGTCACCCTCGCCACCGCGCGTCTCATTCTGCGTGCGGCGCTCCAGCGACTCCAGGCTCCGCATGAGGTCCCGCGCCGACTCCAGCGTCTCCGTCGCCAGGTCTTCGGTGACCCGGTCGCCAAGGGCGTCGGCAGCTTCGTCAAGGCGGTTTGCAAGCGACTGGATGGCCTGCGCGTTCTGGTCCTCGAACGCCTCGGCGTATTCCTCCTGGCCCTGACGCCCCACCAGGCTGCGAGACCAGAGGATCCGTTCACGCAACTGCGTTTCACGGATCGTCTCGGCGGCTTCCTCCAGCTCCCGCGCCCCCGCCGTGCCATCCCGCCTCGCGCTGGCTCCGAGCTGATCCAATTGGGCCAGGAGGTCGCCGACCTCTTCGGCCATGTCTTCCTTGGTCTGGTTGATCCGGCCGACCTGGTCCGCGGAAGGACGTCCCGCACGCCGCATTGCGGCCATGCGGTTCTGGACATCCGCCTGCTGGCGGGACAGCCCCGCCACCCGTTCGCGCGCGTCTGCCAGGTCCCGTTCCAAGCGGTCGTCCTGCACGCCTTCCAGGCGATCCCGCGCGTCGCGCAGCCGCTCCAGAGCCGAACGCGCCTCGGTCACGCCAGTGTTCCCCCGATTCGCCGCGGATCGGCGCATGGCGTCTGCCGCCTGTTGCAGCCCGCGCGCGATTTCCTCCAGCTCGCGGTCACCCGACTCTCGTGACAGACGCTCCAACTGGCGCGCCGCCTCCTCCGCCTCTTCGGCCAGGTCCCGGGCGGCCTGGCTCCCGCCGCCGCCGCCCTGCTGCGCCGATGCCCGGAGCCGCTGGCGCTCCAACTCCTGTTCCTGACGCCGGGCCAGCTCGCGGAGCTTTTCCAGGGCCTCATCGACGCCCTGGTCGGCGCTCTCCTGCTGGCTTCGCTGGACGGTCTCATACTGGTTGCGGAGCGCATCGGTCTCCAGCTCGAACAAGTCGGCGAGATCCTCGGCGCTGGGGCCCTGCTGGCCCCCGCCCCCCCCGCCCTGCTGCTGCCGTTCCAGCGACACGAAGCGCTCGTACGTCTCCTCGGCCTTCTGCAACTGGCGCAGGCCTTGCTGCTCGGGCGCGATGGCGCCCCCGGGGTTCAACGCGCGCAGCGAGTCGATGGCCTCGGACATGGCCTCGACCGCAATCGGCAGCGTCTCGGCGATCCGCTCGAAGGACTCGTCCGCCCCGGCAATCCCGCGGTTCACGATCCGCTGCCGCAACGTCTGCACTTGCTCCTGCAGCCGCTCCTGGTTCAGCGCAATGCTGACGACGTTCTCTTCCCACACGTCCGGCGAGTAGCTGTCGCGGTCGCGGTCGAGGTTGAACGAGGCCGCGATGATCTGCCGCTGGATGGCCGACAGGTCCTGGTCCATGCCGCCGCCGCCACCGCCTCCACCGCCGCCGCCACCGCCTCCACCTTCGGCTTCGCGGAAGTCACGGCGGAACGGGCGCACCTTCAGGAAATAGATGTCGGTCAGGGCTTCGCGGGGCGACGGGGCATTGTCGCGCGCGATCCCGTGGTAGGCTACGAGGTCGCCCGTTTCCAGCTCGAAGTCCTCCAGGAAGAGCGTGTGGCTCGCCGTCAGTTCAGTGACGGGCGCTCCTCCGGAGGCGTGCAGGCGCACGGTGTCGGAGGGTCCGCCGTTTACGCTGTACACAAGCAGGACGTCCGCTACGCCCAGATCATCATCGGCGCGTGCCTCGATGAAGACTTCCTCGATGGCGCTGACGTCGGTGTCTCGCCCCGGCTTGCTGAACGAGATCGACGGACCCTGGTCCAGGAGCACGTCGATCCGGTAGTCCGGCGCGCCCGTCACCCATGCGCCTTCATGGGTCTGTAGCCGAATGCCGTAGAACCCTTCTTCGCGCACCGTGAATGAGCCGCCGAAGGTGCCTTCCGGCCCGGCCTCCATGGCAATCGTGTCGCCCGCGTCCATTACGATCAGGGCGCCGGGCGAGGGGATCGTGGGCGTAACCTCGATCTCGACCCGGGTCCCCGCGAGGGCGGCTACGTCTCCTCCGTATTCGAAACGACGGGGCGCCAGACCCGTGTAGCGCGGAAAGTGGTACACCATCTCCAACCGGTCCACGGCAGGGAGGTCGGCGACGCCGAGCGTGAAGGTTCCGGACCGAATGCCGTTTGCCTCGACGTAGTACGTGGTCTCTTCGGCGACGTTCAGCAGGAGCCCTTCGAACGCGCCCGCGCCGTCCTCGATCATGGGCGTGTCCACGAAGCCGTTGGTGCCCGTCTCGCGGGTGTAGAGCACGACATCGTCCGAGGCGAAGCCGTGCAGGACAGCCGAGACGAGGAGGTCGGAGTTGCGTGATATGGTGGTGTCGCCGGGCGTTACCGCGACGCTGTACGGGTTGACGGACTCCGCCGATCGGTTCGGTAGGAACAGCGCGGACATGCCGTGGCGAAGGAAGCCGGGGCCGAGGAGAAGAACCGCCACCGACGCCAGTGTGAGGCCGCCGAGCGCTCCCGCCGAGCGGCGAATGGATTGCTGCTCGATGCGGCCGCCGTAGTCGATGCGCCGGCATTCGCGCACGGCACGCTTGACGACTTCCTGAAGCAGCGGCGACCGTTCGAGTTCGTCGGCCTTGCCGGCCGACTCCACGGCCGCCAGGACACGGGCCTGCAGGGACGGCTCGTTCTCTTCCAGGTACAGGGCCACCCTTTCGTCGGAGATGCGACGCACCATTGGCCAGAACACCCAGCGGACGAGGAAGAAGCCCAGGACCAGCCACAGGACGACTCGGAACGCGGTCACCGCCTCCGGCTGGAAGCGCAGGAATTCGAGGCTGGAAGCCGACACCAGGAACGTAACGAGCGCACCGGCGACCGTCAGGGCGAGGCCTCGCAGCAAGAGCTTGAGGCGCCAGCGGCGCCGCACCCGCCGCACCACCCGCAGGATCTGGTCTCTGGAGCGCCAGTTGTCCGCAATGGACATGTTCTCCCCCTTCGGTCTGTGACGGAATCGCTTACGACTCCGTCTTCACCACTCCTCGGCGTCGGCCTCGGACGCCTCCCCCCGCTTCTTTGATCCTGTCCCGCGACAGCCGGTTGGCCAACACCGTCTCCGAGACCATCAGCAGGAATGCCGCGGCAAGCAAGTAGCGCCAGAACGACTGCCGCTTCTCGTAGTCTTCCTCGGGTACCTCCAAGATGGCTTCCGCGTCTCCCGCCGCCAACTCGGGAGCGGTGCCGCCACCCACCGCCGACTGGAACTCCTCCAGGTCGACTTTCGCAAGATCCGATTCGTTGACGTCGACGTTCGCCGCGAGCGCCAGCGGGCGGTCGGGGCGTTGCCCCGGTGGGCGGATCTCCCAGATCCCGCGCTTTTCCAGCCGCAGAAGCCAGGTCTGGGGGTCCACCGCCACGGCGCCGCCACCTGGTTCCATCGCCGCCGCCCCTGCCGGAATCTCCACCGATCCGGCCGCCTCGGCCAGCGTGGCAAGGTTCACGGTCGAACCGGCCGGATACCAGGGCGGCGCTTCGCCGCGCCCGCCCAGATAACGGGTAACCCTGTGCACGAACGGAAGGTAGACGGGCTGTAGCGGCAGGTTGTTCCAGAAGCGGTCCAGGCCCGTCGACCACACGAGCACGCGGCCTCTTCCGCGACGGCCCTCCACCAGGGCGGCCGCGCCATCGGCAAAGCGGGCAAGCACCTGGCCATCGTTGACCGCCAGGGCGCGGGTCCGGTAGAAGGAGGCCTGGGAGAAGTCCCCGGACCGGGGTCCGCGAAACGCCTCGAAGACGGCATGATCATAGTCCACGAAACCGAGGCGGCGCTCCCCCGCGGCGTCCGACACTGCGCCGACGGCGGCCGGCAGGAAGTCGGCGTGAACGGCGGGTACGGTGCTGCGCTCGCCAAGCACCATCAGCAGCCCTCCACCGTCCTCCACGAAGGCGCGCAGACGGTTGCCCGCATCGCCGCCGGGGAAGGGACCCCCGTTCAGGATCACCACGTCTGCGGCACCAAGTTGCTCGGTGCTCGGGCTGCCGGTCAGCACCGTCGTCGTGAAGCCTGCGCCCTCCGCAATGCCCAGCGCGCCGCGCAGGTAGAGGTTCGATTCCCCGGTGCCCAGGGGGTCGACGACGAGCACCGCAAGGTCGCCGCCGGGCGAAGCCACGAAGCTCAGCGTGTTGTCCGCCGGCAGCCCGACCCCCGCCGGCTCGGCGAGGCGCACCTCTCCTCGGGTGAAGCCGTCGGTCAGCGTGAACGGGTCGAAACGAATCGGGGCGGCACCGCCGCCGGGCACGACAGCGGTGGTCGTGGCGAATTCGCTTTCGTCGATGGACAGCGATACGTCGGTCGTGGCTTCGCCGGCGCCCGAATTGACGAGCCGTGCTTCCACGGTGACCCGCTCGCGGCCGCCCTCGGACCGGCGCCGCAGCGCCAGGTCGGTGAGCGCCAGGTTCGCGGCGTCCGCCTCGCCGATCACGACCGGCTCGACCGTGACCGCGCCCGGGAACGTGGCGTCCGGGTCCGACTGCCACCCCGTGCGCTGGAAGTCGCTTATCACGACCACGCGGTGACGCGACAGGGTGGAAGCCGCGAGGGTGGTCGCCGCCAGCTTCACGGCGGGCGCGATGCGCGTGGCGAGTGAGCCGGGCCGGAGCGTGTCCAGGGTGGCCACGAGACGTGCCGGGTCGCTCTCGGAGCGATGCAGCAGCACCGGGGTTTCGGCGAAGGCGATGAGCGACGAGCGGTCCTGGGGCCTGAGCGACCCGGCGACGGACCTCGCGTGCCGGGTCGCCGCCTCCCAGCTGTCGCCCAGTTCCATCGAGTAGGAGACGTCGAGCAGGATCACCACCTCTTCCGGACCCGGCCCCCCGATGGATGCGAGGCTCCCTCCCCGCACGAAGGGGCGCGCGAACGCGGCGACGAGCAGGACGAGGGCGGTCAGGCGGATCATGAGGAGGAGCCAGTGGCGAATGCGCCGCCGCGCGGTCTCCTCGAAGGGAATCCTCTCCAGGAACATCAGCGACGGGAACCGGATCGGCTTGCCGCGTTCCTGGCGGGTGAGGTGGATCAGGACCGGTATCGCCAGTCCGGCCAGCGCGATCAGGAAGAGGGGCGTGAGGAATCCCACGGGCGGCTAGCGGACCCTGGTCGACTTCTGCCGGAACGTGAGGTAGGCGTAGAGCGCGTCGTCCAGCGGCTTCCCCGAGTTGAGCAGGACGTAGTCCACCCCGTGTCGCCCGAAACCCTTGCCCAGTTCGTCGATATGCGTGCGCACGTGGCCGCGATAGGCCTCGACGTATTTCTCGGGCACCACCTGGAGGACTTCGCGCGTCTCGAGGTCCTGGAAGTTGGACGCCTGCGCAAACGGAAAGTCGATCTCCGCCGGATCGAGCACGTGGAACGCCACCACGTCGTGTCCCTGGGCCTGGAAGAACCCCAGTGCCGACGAAATCTCGTCGGGGTCGGCGTAGAAGTCCGACACCACCACCAGAATGCCGCGCCGCCGAAAGGTGTTCGCGACCCGTCCGAGCGGCTTGTCCCAGCCGCCCTCGCGCTCCGCCTTCACACGCGCCACGGCGTAGAGGACCTTGTCCAGGTGCGCCGCCGAGGGCCGGACGTGCTCCACCACGTCGTCGTCGAACGCGTACAGTCCCACGCGGTCCTTCTGCCCCGCCGAGAAGTACGCGAGGCTTGCGGTCAGGAAGCGTCCGTAGTCCAGCTTGCTCGTCTCGCCGGAGCCGTATCCCATCGAGGCCGAGACGTCGAGCAGAAACCCCACGTCGGCGTTCGTCTCCGCCTCGAACTGCTTGATGTAGAACCGGTCGGTGCGCGCGTAGAGCCGCCAGTCGATCCGCCGGATGTCGTCCCCCGGCATGTACGGCCGATGCTCGGCGAAGTCCATGCTCACGCCCAGGTACGGCGAGCGGTGGATCCCCTGCAGAAACCCGTCCACGACGGTCCGCGCGAGCAACTCCAGGTTGTCGATCCTGGCCAGGACCGTGGGGTCCAGGAAGGAGGCCCTGGACGCGGGCGAGGCGGTCATGGTGAGCCGGGCGCCGCCGACGCCGGGTGCGGCGCAGACGCCGGGGGCACGATGCCGGCCGGACGGGTCACACGGCGCTCCCTACATTCCGGACTGCGGAACCGGTACCGCTTCGAGGAGCATGGCGACCAGTTCCTCGGTAGTGCGGCCTTCGGACTCGGCGTGGAAGTTGGTCAGGATGCGGTGGCGCATCACCGGCAGCGCCAGCGCGCGGATGTCGTCGAAGCTGACCGTGAGGCGGCCCTGGGTGAGCGCGCGCGCCTTCCCGCCGAGGATCAGGTACTGGGCCGCGCGAACGCTGGCGCCGTACGACACCCATTTCTTGACGAAATCGTGACTCCCGTTCGGATTCGGCCGGCTCGCCCGCACGAGGTTCACGGCGTAGCGCATGACGGGTTCGGCCACCGGCACTCGCCGCACCAGGTCCTGGAAGGCGATCATGTCCGCCTTGGACACCACCGCCCCCAGCTCCGGCTCCACCTCGTCGGTGGTCTCCCGCACGACCTCCATCTCCTCGTCCTCCTCCAGGTGGTCCATGCGGATGTGGAACATGAACCGGTCCAGCTGCGCCTCGGGCAGCGGGTAGGTGCCCTCGAGCTCGATCGGGTTCTGCGTGGCGAATACGTAGAACGGAGGATCCAGCTCGTAGGTGTTGGCCTGCACCGTGACACGGTGTTCCTGCATGGCCTCCAGAAGCGCGGCCTGGGTCTTCGGCGGGGTGCGGTTGATCTCGTCGGCCAGGACGACGTTCGCGAAGATCGGTCCCGGGGCGAACTCGAGCCCCCGGCTACCGTCCTCGCGCTGCTGGATGATGTCGGTCCCGGTGATATCGGACGGCATCAGGTCCGGCGTGAACTGGATGCGCGAAAAGTCCAGGTCCAGCACCTGCGCAATCGTGTGTATCAGCAGCGTCTTGGCCAGCCCGGGCACGCCCACGATCAGGCTGTTGCCCCCCACGAAGAGGGTCAGCAGGACCTGGTCGACCGCCTCGTCCTGTCCGATGATGACCTTGCGGACCTCGGAGAGGATCTTCTTGCGTCCTTCCTGGATGCGGCGGGCGAGGGCCACGTCGGCCTGGGGTTCGGTTGCGGCTTGCAGGGTGTCGTTCACGGGCTGCCGGTGGTGTAGGTGAGATCGTTGTGGGGACAAACGTAATCGGTGGGGTGTCGGGCGGACAGGCGGCTACCGGTTCATCGCATAGATCACATAGTTGACACCGAACTTGTAGGCTTCGTTAGAAAGGTCGATCGGGTAATACCCCATGTCCGAGTACTCCCAGTAGTCCCCGATGTCGTTGTTGAAGTTGGCGATGACCATCAGGCGGCCATGCGGGTCGTCGCCCTCGTGCAGCCCGAGAAACTGCGGGCGGTATTGCTGAAAGGTGGGTGGGGGCAGGTCCAGCGTCTCGATCTGGAAGAACGCGTTGAAGATCGGCTCTTCCAGCACCAGCGGCCGGAAGCGGTGGTCGGGCAGCATCACGCGGAAGATCGCCTCGACGTTCTGCCACTCGCGGATGCCGCGGAAGTCATCGAGGATCAGGAAGCCTCCCTTCCGCAGGTAGGCGGTCAGGTTGTCGACCTCGGCCTGCGACGGCGACCACTCTCCCGGCTCGGAGACGTACGCGATCGGGTAGCGGTGAAGTTCGGGATCCTCGGCGTCGATCACGTTGGTCCCCTCGGTATTCGGGCCCAGCAGGGTCACCTCGTCCAGGATCTTGATGAAGTTGTCGTCGGCGTACGGATAGTCGTGGGCCCACCCCGGTCCGCCGCCGCGCCCGAATCCGGGCGAGAAACTCCGCCTGCGAAAGCTGTTGAAGCGCACCCGCACGAACGTGTAGCTGCCGTCGTAGGGGACATTGAGGAAATGCTGGGGGGAGGAGGAGAGCGCTGGTCCCGGCGCGGCTGCGACCGTCGCACCCTGCGGCGGCCGAGTGGCTGCGGCGGCGAGCGAAATGGTCAGCAGGGTGGCCGCTGCGACCATTGTCGCGCCCATCGCGTGCCCTTTCCGGCCCATTGCACGGTTCCCCCGACTCATGCCCCGGGCCTCCCGCGGCGCAGCTCCAGCAGCAGATCAAGCGCTTCCTCGTAGTTGGGCGCGATCTCGAGCGCCGCCAGCACGGCGCTGCGGGCTCCGGTGGCGTCGCCGCTCCGGTGCAGCACGCGGGCCAGCCGGAACTGCGCGGAGGCCAGGTCGACGGGGTCCAGCGCGACGACGGCCCGGCGTGCGGCGACCGCTCCTTCGAGGTCGTCGATCGTCTCCATCAGCTCGGCCAGGCGTTCGTGGTCCTCGATCTCGTACGGGTGGATATGCGCCAGCTCACGAAGGACATCGGCGGCGGCCGTGATGTCCCCCGCGCTGCCCGGCCCCCCCGCGTCTCCCGCGAGCAATCCCCCGAGCGCGAGCCGCGCGTCGTAGTGGCTCTCGTTCAGCGCCAGGAGAGCCCTGTAGTGCGCTATCGCGGCGTCCGGGTCGCCCTGTTCCGCGCGGATGCGCCCCAGGAACCAGTGCGCGCCGTCGGGGCCGCCGTACTGGGGGAACAGTTCGAGCGCGGCCTCGAAGTGCTCGGCCGCATCGGCGCCTCGGCCGTCCCGGAAGAGGGCCTGCGCGAGGGCCATGCGGGACACGAACCGGCGCGGATCCCGCGCCACCGCGGCCTCGAGCGTCGCGATGTCGGGGACCGCGAGCGGATTGGCGGGTGCGATCATCTGGCCTCCCTCGCCGTCATCGCCGCCCACCGAGGCTATCGCCGCCGAGAAGCGCTCCTGCAGGAAGTCCTCGAAGTCGGCGTCGAAGTCCTCCAGGGGCACGCCCAGCGCGCGTTCGAACGCCTCTTCGTTGGAGGCGCCGTCCCGGTATGCCCGCAGCATGTCCACGATGGCCGGGAAGCCGTGCCGCTCCTCGATCAGCTCGAACACGAGCGACGACTGGTAGTAGCTGTCCCCCACCTCGCCGGGGTGGCGCGGGCTCGAGAACCCCCTGTCCAGCTCGCTGACGGGGCGCAACTCGCCCGACGCCAGCGAACGGACGAAGCTCACGCCCGCCTGGTGGCCCCAGCCGGCTCGGGCCTTGCGCTGCTCATGGACCGCCAGTCCCTCCGAGAACCAGCGGGGCACCTCGCTGTCGGACACGGCGATGTGGAAGGAGTGCGCGATCTCGTGCCACAGGGTCGAGGCCCAGTTGAAGTCCCCCCGCGTTCGCGCGGCCGGCGAGTCGATGGCGAGCGCGGGCCCAAAGCTCACGCCGAGCGCCCCGATCCCGACCAGGCCGACCGTGCGCACCGAGAAGTCGGCGTGGCGCGGGTAGACCTCGACCCGGATGGGCTCTCCGGGCACGTACCCGTAGCGCTGCGACATTTCGGCGTACGCGCGTTCCGCCACCGCTTCCATGTAGGGTGCGAGCAGATCGGCCTCGGACTCATGCAGGACGAGGCTGAAGTGCGGCGTCTCGACGATCCGGTACTCTCCAAAGGTGTCCAGGAGGTCGAGCGTGTTCTTGAACCAGAGGTTGAAGGGGTCGCCCGCGAACGCCCGCTCCAGGTTGGTTCGTCCCTCGTCGACCCGGCCCAGGCGGACCTGGTTCAGTCCCATGAGCCCCCACCCCGTCCAGCTGGCGGGATCGGCGTCGGTGGCCTGGCGGGCAAAGTCCAGTGCGTCTTCGTACTTGCGGTGGTCCGCGGAGAGTTCGGAGAGGACGACGAGGGGCGCGGTGGGTGCGTCGGTCAACGCCCCGATGCGGTCCATCACAGTGCGCAGTCCCGCGTTGTCGTGCGCCAGGTGCAGGATCGCGGCCTTCGTACCCAGGGCTTCCAGGTGTGCCGGATTCGCGTCGAGCACCCGGTCGACCTGATCGAGCGCCTGATCCCGGCTGCCGCCCAGCAGACGGATGCGGGCCAGCAGGACGCGTGCCTCCGCCAGGTCCGGGTTCGTTTCGAGGGCGGCCTCCAGTGCGGCGGCGGGGTTGCCGCCGCCTTCCAGCCTTGCCACGCGGGCCAGTCCAAACAGGGCGCCCGGGTGCGCGGAGTGTTCGGACAGCACCTGCTGAAACGCGTCGGCGGCCTGTCTCGCGTCGTAGCGCTCCAGGAAGAGTTCGCCGATGGTGAGCTGCGCCGCGTGGTCGAGCGGGGCCGCCGCGATGGCTTCGTCCAGGGCGCGCAGGGCGTCGTGGGCGTACTCGTAGTTCCAGCGCGACAGGTGGACGAGCGCGCGCCCGACCGCCGTGAGCTCGGCCGCCGTGAGGCTGGCGGCGCTGTTGTAGTAGTCGATGAAGCCGTCGAAAATGGCGCGGGCGCGGTCGCGGTCGCCGTAGTCGTATTCGAGGATGCCCAGTTCGACGCGAGCCAGGGCGCCGGTCTCGCCGGGCTCGGCGGCGCCGGTCTCGAGCGCGGCGCGGGCGTCGGCGATCCGGCCGAGGTCCAGCAGGGCCGCGCCGAGAAGCGCGTATGCGCGGGCGACTTCCCGTTCCACGCCCTGTTCGGCGGCCTGTACGGCGCCCTCGTAGTCGCCGGTCTCGCGGAGCGCGGTCACCCAGCCGGCCAGCGCTGCAGCGCTTCCGTCAATAGCGTCCGGTCTCAGGGCCCGCACGGCTTCGTCGTACCGGCCAGCGCGGAGGGCGGAGAGGCCGGCGGCTTCCTGGGCGGAAACCGATGTCGCGCCCACGCCCGGGCAGAGCAGTGCGAACAACACGATCGGCACCCGCCGCACGATCGGCATCAACCGGGAGAAGCGCGCCCGGTCCGGAGTCGGCGCATGGGTCATGCCCAAAGGTGTAACGGTCGGCCCGCAGTTGCCAATGTGGGGGCGCCCGGCGGTCGGTCGGCGCCTCGCACGGGGCTTGGTCGGCTTGCGGTCATCCAGCTTGCGTCTTGCGAATAGACGATCAAAGCCACAATCGTCTTGCGATATCTTGTTTGAGAACGATATTGTCTTGCGACATAGTGCAGGATGCTCGGATTCCCCGCGCCACGACGCTTCCCTGCCGCAGGAGGCTCACCATGACCGTCGTGACCATCTCGGCCCGCTACCAGGTCGTGATCCCCAAGGACGTGCGCGAGCAACTCGAGTTGACGCCCGGCCAGAGAATGCAGGCGCTTCCGTTCAAGGGACGAGTGGAGCTAATCCCCCTGGAGCCGATTGAGGCCGCCCGCGGGTTCGTCCGGGGCATCGACACCGACGTTCCGCGCGAAGGAGACCGCATATGAACGTCATCGACTCGTCCGCGTGGCTGGAGTACTTCGGTGACGGACCCAACGCCGGCGAGTTTGCCGACGCCATTGCGGAGACGGAGCGGCTGATCGTGCCGAGCATCACCCTCTACGAGGTCTTCAAGCGCATCCGGCTCCAGCGGGATCTTGCCGCCGGGCTCTACGCCGTCGCGCAGATGCAGCATGGGCAAGTCGTGGATCTCGACGCGAACCTGGTCCTTGCCGCCGCCGAACTGAGCGCGGAGACGGGATTGCCGATGGCGGGCAGCGTCGCCCTGGCAACCGCGCGCGCCGAGGACGCCACGCTTTGGACCCAGGACGCCGACTTCGAGGGGATGGACGGCGTGGAGTACCGAGTGGCGGATGGGTGTGGGACTGCGGGTGACGACCCGGGTTGGGCCGACAAGCCTGATCCTTCCCGATCCACCGGCGGTGCCCTTCCGGCTCCCGGGTAGTCTCAGGCCTGACTGCCCGGCCTGTCCCGTTGCCCTGGGCTGGCCGGTTGCCCCCAGCCAGTGCCGTTGCCCTGGGCCTTGTCCCACCCCGACATGGCGGTGTCCCGGGATTTGCCGGGGAAACACGGGGCAGCTCTGTCCCGTGGCTACCCGAGCCCCCGCGGCTGCGCGCCGGCTCATCGGTCCGCCGCCGCCACGGCCTCGACCGCCCGGCCTGCAGCCGCCTCGCCTGCCGCGTCGACGGCCTCCCTGACGGCCGCCTCCATCTCCCACGGTATCGCCGAGTCCACCAGCCGCGCGGCGCCGTTGTACATCTGGCCGGGCCCGAGCGGTGGCGGGGGCGGCAGGGGCAGCGTCGGCTCCGGCAGCGGCGGCGCGCTCGCGAGCATCCCGCCGCTGCGCGCGAAGAACACCGCCTGGCCAGCCCGGTCGAGCGCCATCCGCACCCGGCCCTCGTGCACCAGCCGGTGATGCCGCCGACACAGCAGCACGGTGTTGGCCAGACTCGTCTCCCCGCCGTCGGCCCAGTGCCGGACATGATGCGCCTCGGTGAACCGGCCCCCGCAGCCCGGGTACCGGCAGCCGCGGTCCCGCTCCTCCAGCGCCCGGCGAATGTGCGGCGGGATCGTCCGCGTCTTCCGCCCCACGCTGACCACCTGACCGTCGCGGTGCAGCATCCGCACCAGCGACGCATCGCACGCCATGCGCCGCGACGTCTCGGCGCTCACCCGCACTCCGTCGAGTTCCGACCGGCCCCCCTCGCCGTCCTGCTCCAGCGTGGGCATCTCCGTGTGCACCGTCACCTGGTACCGCTCGGCCCGCGTGCCGCTCGGCGTCGCTTCCGCGGTCGCGTCCGTCCCCGCGTCCGCCGCCGCCCCCGCCCCAGCCCCGCCGCCAGCGCCCGCTCGGCGACCAGCCCGATCGCATCGGCCCTGCGCTGGCGGCTCCGTGGCCGCGCGTCCGGGTCCTCGCCCCGGTACAGCGCGTCGGTCGCGGCCTCGACGGCCCGCATCAGCACGGCCCCGGCTTCGGGCTCGAGCCGCCCCCGCACCACGTACGTCCCGTCGGCGTCGATGAAGACCGAGAACGCGCGGCGCCGGTGCCTGGCCTCTTCCGCCCCGATCTCGCCGTCCCGCGACAGGTGCCGCACCTCCCGCACCATCCGTTCCACCGCCGCGGCCGACCCCTTGTCGGCGTATTCGAGCAGCTTGCCCTCGGTCTCGGGCGTGGCCACCCGGGTGATGGCCCGTGCCTTGGCGTACGAGAGCTGCCCCGCCTTCATCGCGGCCGAGGTCTTCGGCAACTCCTCGAGCGCATGCGCGACCCGGACGTTCTCGCGGCAGGTGGCGACGGTGCGCCCGGTCCTCCAGGCGAGCCACTCGGCGCAGGAGTCGAAGGCGTCGGCCCACCCCTCGCGGCGGTCGAACTCGGCGATGAGGGTGAGCATCTCGTAGGTGGCGATGTTGATCCGGGCGGCGAGTTCGGCGATCCGCTCTCCGAGTTGGACGGTGTTCATGTGATCCTCCAGGTCGAGTTCCGGCAACGGCTTATGTGAATCGTGCCTGAAAGTTAACTATCGATTTTCGGCCTTCTGTGCAGGCCCAGGACGCGAAAAGCCGGGTCAAGACGACGCCGAAGGGTCACCGGGGGCCGTTCGCCCGCCAGCGGGGCTCCCAGCGGCTCCTGGCGGCCATCCGGCAGGCGGTCCCGGACCTCGCCGAACCGGCCATTTCAGAACCCGTCCATAGCGGGATCGGCCTGCGTTCCGACGTTATGGGACAGGGGCGTGTTGGAGGGGCAGCGGAGGGACGAACCGGCAGGCTGGTGCCTCACCCTCACGTTTCCGCGGCAAATCCCGGGACACCAGCATGCTCGTATGGGCGCACGCTGGCCGCGCTACCACCCGCCCGCCGCCGGCTCACCCCCACGTTTCCGCGGCGAATCCCGGGACACCGGCATGCTTGATTGGGCGCCCGTCACGCCGACGCAACCCGGCCACCGCCGAGACACCCGCCCCCCGCCGACACAACCCGTCAGCCCCGTTTCCGCGGCAAATCCCAGGACATCCGCATGCTTGTATGGGCGCCGCGCCCAGTCGGGGTCAGCGTCCGCCAGTCGGGGTCAGCAGCCCTTCAGCTCCCCTCCGCCGCCCTGATCTCCCGGTTCTTGAGCGCCAGTTCGACGAGCAGCGTCTCCAGTTCGTCCTCGTAGCGCGCGATCGGCAGTTGCGCCTTGACCCGCCGCAGCTCCGCGATCCGGGCCTCGATCGCCGCCTTTTCCTCGTACAGCGCCCGCAGTCCCGGGGGCACCGCCGCTTCGCCGGCCGGCCCTCCCACCGACCCCAGAAACACCGTCCGCGCCAGCGCGCCGTCGCCCTCGAAGTCGTCCAGCTCGCGGCTGCCCTCGCCGTCGCCGTTGTCGTCGAGCATCGCGTGCTCGGTGAGCAGCTGGTTGTCGCCCTCGTACTGCCGCTCGACCTCGCGTAGCGCATAGCCGAAGGCTTCCAGCATCGAGATGCGCTCGTCCCGGTCCACGTCGGCGCCCTCGTTGGCGAACGCGTCGACGAAGTGCAGCCCGAAGCGGGTCAGGTTGCGTTCGCGGCCGCTGCGGGTGGCGGTGATGATGGTGCGGTTCGGGCCGGAGAGCGCCTCGATGAACGGACCCGAGGCGCTGGCCGTGTTGACGAAAGTGATCCGCCGGTCGCCGAGACCCGCCAGCATCGCGCTCCAGTCGTCCGGGGTCAGGTCGGGGCCGGGGATGTTGAAGCGCGCGGTCCCGTCGCGGAACGTCCCGTGTCCCGCCAGCAGGACGACAAGCTCGTCCCGCGCCGCCATTGACTCGCCCAGCTCGGCGAAAGCCGTCCGGATGTTGTCGCCCGTCGAGCGTGCCCGAATCCGCGTGGGGTCGAGTTCGGTTTTCTCGCCGAGGTATGTGATCCTCGCCGCCGGCACGCCGTGCTGCTCCGTCGCCGCGTCGGCGAACCGGCTGAGCCAGCCGTGAAACGCCTCGGTGTACTCGGGATCGCCGCCGAGCCCCGAGATCAGGAGGACGTGGGTGTTCTGGGCATGAAGGGCAGGGGGAAGGACGGAGGCGACGGCCAGGGCGGCGACCGCGAGGGGCAGGCCGCCCGCCAGCAACACCGCGCGGACCGCACCCCCCTTCACGCCATGTCTCTCTTCCTGCGGTAGCCCCACTCCGCCCCCAGGAGCCCCGCCAGGAGCAGGAACAGGGCCGGCATGTCCCACAGGTCCCTTTCCTCGGTGACCGTGACGCCGCCGCCCGTGAACTGCAGGTCCTCCGGCAGCTGGCTCGCGGTGTCGAGGGTGTAGTAGCGGCCGCCGGTCTCGTCCGCGATCCGTTCCATGAGGCTGCGGCGCTGGTGCGGGTCGCGGAACTCCTCGAGGCCGGGGGCCACGCGGACGCCAGTTGTGGATTCGCCGAGGGTCACCGTGTCGCGGCCGGCGTGCACCGACACCTCGAAGATGCCGTCCATTTCCGGGGTGAAGGTCGCGCTGTAGCGGCCGTCTTCGGTCACCGACCATTCCATGGGCATCTCGCGCGCTTCTCCGGCGGGATTGGTGATCCGCGCGGTCACGCCGGCGCCGTTCACTTCGACGAACCCCTCGTCCAGGACGGTCGCCTCGAGGGTTACCGGCTCGCCGGCCTCGACGGACTCGCGAGTCGGGGCGGCCTCGACGGGGTCGGGGGTCTCGGCGACGAGCCATCTCAGCAGCTGTTTCCAGAAGTTCTCGTGGCTCTGGTCCTCGAGCGGGACGGTGTGATCCATCTGCCACAGCCACGTGTCCTGCACCGCCAGCACCACCGAACGTCCCTTCCCGTAGCGCTGGAAGGCCATGACGACCCGGTCGCTCTCGTCGCCCGCGAACTGCGCGTCGGCCCCGTCGCCCATCGGATCGTCGACCACGGTCCCGCGCAGCAGCTCGGTGGCGCCCGCCTTCAACCCGGTCAGGATGTTGGTGGTGGACACGGGCGGCAGAGAGTCCCAGCGGGCTGCCGACGCGTCCACCGACTCCTCGATCCGGGTCACGGGATGGTTCGCTCCGGCGGGCGTGGGTTCGACCTTGACGAAGGCGAGCCGCTCGGTGGGCGTGGTCCCGGTGGGTTCGCCGAGCACGACCGGGAGGACATCCTCGATCGGCGTGCCCTTGTAGCCACCTTCGGTGAAGGCCCGGCGCCCCCCCAGCATGAGCAGCGCGCCGCCCCGGGAGTTCACGAAATCGGCGATCATGTCGAGCTGGTCGTGGGTGAAGAAGCTGGCCTCGACGGATCCCAGGATGAGCGCACGGTAGCCGTAAAGCTCCTCGCGGGTGGTGGGGAAGCCTTCGACGAGTTCGAGCGGGTCGTCGAGGTTGCGGCGGAAAAACTTGTTTTCGGCGGTGCGCTGCAGGAGCACCACCTGCAGGTTCTCGTCGGCCTGAAGGGCCCGTAGCATGAACGCGACCTCGTGACGCGGTTCGCCCTCGAAGTACAGGATCTTCTCCGTGCGGTCGCGCACCTGAACGACCGCGTGCAGTTCATTGTTCTGCAGGACCCGTTCACCCGGCTGCCCGGGGACCCGGAAGGTCAGCTCGCGCGCGCCGGCGCTCTCCAGGGTGATCGCGATCGGGGCCACCAGGGTCTGGCCGTCGTCGGGCAGGGTGACCTCCTCGCTGGTCACGATGCGTCCCATGTCCTCGACGATGATCGGCACCGTCCGTCCGGCGTAGCCCCGCGCCTCGACGGTGACGTTTACGACCATTGACGTGCCCGTGAGCGCATGACCCGGCACGTCCGCGCGGCTGGTCTGCACGTCGGCCTCCATCTCGTCGTCGCCCAGCCCGACCGTGAACACCGGGACCGACGCCGCCCGCAGGGGCAACAGCGCCTCGCCGATGGCCTCGTCGGTGTTGTCGCCTCCGTCGGAGACCACCACGATCCCGGACAGTGGAACGCCCTGTAGTTCGTCGCGGGCCTGGGCGAGCGCCTGGCCGATCCGCGTCTGGCTGCCGTCGTACGAAAGCGCGTCCACGCCGCGCACCCGCGCGGTCGCCGACGAGAAGCGGAAGTAGCGCAGCGCGAAGTCGTCGTTCAGCGCGGTGACCAGTTCGCCCTCGGGGTCGAGGAGTCCGGCCGCCTTGTCGGCGCGCGAGGTACCGTCGCGGTCGTCGATGGTCATGCTGCGGGAGTCGTCGACGAGGACGGCCAGGAAGTTGCGCTGGGGCACGACCGAGGTCAGGACGAGTCCCGGCTGCATGACAATGAAGAAAAGCACCAGGAATGCGGCACCACGCAGCGCCCCGAGTACCCAGCGGTCGGCCGCGCTGCTCTTGGCGCGGGCGCGGGTGTAGCTGAGCACGGCAGGCACGGCCAGGAGCACGGCCAGGCCGCCGACGGTCGCCACGGGCCAGGGCGACAGGAACGTGAGGTCGCCCTCCTGATACAGGACCGGCCGGTATTTGAAGAGGAATTCGAAGAGGCTGCTCATATACTCATATACTCAGTGACTCATCGCGTAGATGATCATGTTGACGCCCATCTGGAACGCGAACGTGGAGTACTGGACCGGGTAGTCCGGGCGTTCGGCCCACTCCCAGGCGTCGCCCAGGTCGGTGTTCCAGTTGATGATGACCATCAGCCGACCGTCGTCGTCCAGAATCCCCTTCACGTAGGGCACGTACCCGTCGCGCTCGCTCGTCCGGCCGCGCCAGTACCGCCCGTAGGCGGGCACCTGGAGGATCTCGTCGATGTCGTAGAAGGTGTTGAAGACCGGGTGGTCGAGTTCCAGGTCGATGATCGGATGCTGCGGAAAGACCAGGCTCATCTGGTACTCGAACTGGGCCCACTCCCGTGTGCCCCAGAAGTCGTCGATGACCAGGAACCCGCCCGCCTTGAGGTAGTTGCGGAGCCCCTCGATCTCCCCTGCCGAGAGGCTCATGTAGCCCACCTCCAGGGCGTAGAGGAAGGGGTAGCGGCGGATGTTCTCGTCGGTCAGCAGGATCGCGTTTTCCCAGCTGAAGGCGTCCAGGTTGGTGAGCCGCTGCAGCACGGTCAGGAACTGCCGGTCGGACTTGGGATAGTCGGTGGCCCACGAGCGCCGTCCCCAGCCGTAGCTGCCGTAGGCCGCCCGCGTGAAGTAGAACTCGTGCCACTCCGGCGGCGGCCGTTGGGGGGAAGGCGGGGCAGTCGAGCCGGTTGTGGGGGGCGGGATTGAAGAGGTGAGGGCGACCATGGCGTCCGCGGTCGAGGTCGCGGGCAGCGAGGCGACGAAGCGGGTCGTGCGGGGTGGGGGGAGGACCGCCGGGGGATGCGCGGCGAGTTGCGGCTCGGTGGGGCCATCGCGTCCGGGCGGTGCCGGAGGCCCGGTCAGAATCGCTGCCAGGATCCCTGTCGCAGCCAGCACGCCAGGGAGCACGGCGGCGGTCCGCCTCGAACGCGCCCGCTCAGGCCATGTCGAACGTGCCAATTTCACCCTTCTTCCTCGAAAAACGGATATGCGTCGTCCATTTTTCAATGCTCCGCAAGTCTGCCTGGCCTTTTCCTCCTGTTGGCCAACCGGACCGCGAACAGTCCCGCCAGCGTCACCGCCGCCACCAGTGGCCAGAAGGTGTCCGCCTTGACCTTCCAATAGAAGTGGAGCACGCCGAGCGACGCCGCAACGTAAGATAGACGGTGCAGCCGCTGCCAGCGTTTGCCGAGGCGCCGGATCCATCCCCTCGTCGAGGTGACCGCGAGGGGGACCAGCAGCACCAGCGCCGTGAAGCCCGCCGTGATGTACCGCCGCTCCAGGACGTCTTCGACGATGATCGAGAGCGCGAAGAGGTGGTCGATCCCCACGTACGACAGGAAGTGGACGCACGCGTGGAAGAACGCGAACAGCCCCAGCAGCCGCCGCAGCTGGACGATCCGGTTCCAGCCGGTCAGGCGGCGGATGGGAGTCACGGCCAGCGTCGCGAGCAGGAAGACCAGGGTCCAGCGCCCCTCGACCAGGATGATCGTCTCGACCGGGTTGATCCCGAGGGTGCGGCGGAAGAGGGCCGTGGTCAGCCAGATGGGCGGGGCCAGGCCGACGATCCAGATGGCGGTTTTGGCCAGCAGGATCTGGCGCTTCGAGTTGGCGCGGCTACGCGCACGCGGCGGTCGCGGTGGCGCGGACTCGTTCGCCTCCACCGTCAGAAGTTCTTCTTCAGGTCCATCCCCTCGTACAGGTGCGCCACCTCGTCGGCGTAGCCGTTCAGGAATTGCGTGTCGATGCGGCGGGACCCGAACAACTTGCTGCTGTCGATCCGCTTCTCGGTCTTCTGGCTCCAGCGGGGGTGGTCAACGTCGGGGTTCACGTTGGAATAGAACCCGTATTCGCGTGGGGTCTGGGTGGCCCAGGTCGTGGGCGGCTGATCCTCGGTGAAGCTGATGCGCACGATCGACTTGATGCTCTTGAACCCGTACTTCCAGGGCACGGCCAGCCGTAGCGGCGCGCCGTTCTGGGCGGGCAGGTCCTTGCCGTAGAGACCGGTGACGAGGAGGGAGAGTGGGTGCATGGCCTCGTCCAGGCGCAGCCCCTCGCGGTAGGGCCAGTCGATCCGGGGACGCCAGTTGCGCTCGGGCATCTGCTCCGGGTCCCACAGCGTCTCGAAGGCGACGTACTTTGCGGCGGCCGTGGGCTCGGCACGGTTGATCACGTCCACGAGCGGAAAGCCCCGCCACGGCACGACCATTGACCACGCCTCCACGCAGCGCAGCCTATAGGTGCGGTCCTCGATGGTGGAGGGCTTGATGAAGTCCTCCAGGTGGTAGTCGGCGGGGTTGTTGCAGAGCCCGTCCACCTTCACCGTCCACGGATCCGTGACGAGGCGGCCGGGGGCGTTCTTCGCGGGATCCCCCTTGCCGGTCCCGAACTCGTAGAAGTTGTTGTAGCTCGTGATCTCTTCCCAGGTGTTGGGCTCTTCGTCCTGGGGGACGGCGTGGGCCCGGCGCGCGCCCAGGAACGTCGCGGCGCCGATTCCGGCCGAAGCCCCGAGGAACTTGCGGCGGTCGATGTAGACCTGCTCCGGCGTGATCTCGGAGGACGGGACATCGCTGTTCTTCCGGATCCTGATGATCATTGTAGTGGCTCCTGCTGCCCGGGGCGGGCGGTTGCGTCGCTGCGTGGCGCGGATGTTCGCGCTACCCGTTCGGGATACACCGCAGGTGGATGTTCGGTCCCGGGTTCCGGGCGTGTCAAGCGTGGGGGGGCTGCCACAAGTCCCTGAAGCCGGCCGCCATCCTCGGCCCCGCGCCCGCGTCCTCGTGCTTGAAGAAGACGAAGACGTCGCTCCAGCCGGGCTGCTGCAGTGCCTGCGCCCACTCGTGCAACTCGGCGTCGGTGTAGCCTGGACGCCGCAGGCGCGCGTAGCCGAACGAGGCTGTCGCCACGACCGGGGCCTCGCCCTCGCCGGTGTCGGCGGTGACGAGCGCGGCGCCGTGATCGGCCAGCGCCTGGTAGACCTCGTCGATGAACCAGCTCGCGTGGCAGAACTCGAAGGCGGCGCGGAAGCCCTCGGGCGCTCCCACGCCGTCGGTGAGGAGAGCCAGGAAGTCGCTGAGGCGCTCCACGTCGGCGCGCAGGTACGGGGGCAGCTGGAAGAGGATCGGGCCGAGGCGGGATCCCAATGCTCCGACCGCGGTCGTGACCAGGTATTCCAGGGGATCGCCCGCGTCCTTGAGGCGCTTCATGTGGGTGATCCTTCTGCTCGCCTTCAGGACAAAAGCGAAGTCGTCGGGCACCTGCGCGGCCCACTTGTCGAGCAGCTCGGCCCGGGGCAGGCGATAGAAGGTGTTGTTGATCTCGACGCTGCTGAGCTGGCGCGAGTAGTAGGCCAGCATCCTGTTGGCCGGCAGCTTTTCGGGGTAGAAGGGGCCCTTCCATTCCTTGTAGGAGAAGCCGCTGGTGCCGGTCCAGAGTCTCATTGTGTTCGTCCCTGTCTCCTGCCACGCCACCAGCGCGGCGCGGTCGTGGCGTGCACGTCGTAGCGGTGCCGCAGGTCGATGATGTCGCGGGGAGAGCCCAGGATCGTCAGGCGGTCGCCCTGTTCGACAACGGTGTCGTCGTGGGGCACGACGAGCTGTCCGCGCCGCCGGATCATGGCGGCGAGCGTGCTCTCGGGCAGTGCCATGGCCGCGATCGTCATGCCCGCCAGCGCGCTGCTCGCGCCCTCGGGCAGCACCTCCACCACGAGCATGCGTTCGTCGCGCAGCATGACCTCGCGCAGCTCCAGGTTGTCCTCGGCCTCGAGCCACTCGGTCAGGAAGCTCTCGTCGTCCACGCGGCCCGCGATCTGTGCCAGGATGCGCAGATGGCGGCCGTGGTCGGCCGCGGGGCTCGCGAGGAAGAAGGCGGCCTGGATGAGTTCGTCCTCGGCCGGGGCCACGTCGGGCGTGCCCGTGTCGATCTCGATCCCGCCGCGAACGCGCGCGAGGACCATGCGCGGCCCGGGGATCGAGTCCAGGTGCAGGTGCGGCAGGACGACCCCCTGGGACATCGGCGTGAGGCCGGTGCCCACGCCTTCGAGAAGTCCCTGCGCGAGTACGGCGGTACTCACCCCCAACTGTCGCGAGAGCGCCTGTGACGCGCGGTCCACCAGCCGTGAGAAGGGAACGGCGCCCTCGTAATCCAGAACATCCGAAGACGCGATGAGCCTCTCGAATGGATCGGCGTCGCGCACGCCCTTTTCCTTCAGGATCTGGCGCAGTTCGCGCTCCAACCCCTGATTGCGCTGCTGCCCCAGCCGCTCGAAGACGTGATAGATGGCGCCCTCGCGGCGCACATGGTCGCGGGCGTAGATGCTGTACCAGAGGATGCCGAAGGCGACGAACGCGACGCTGAGGAGGGTGGCCATCCAGCCCATCTGGACGATCAGCGGCAGCGGGATGACGATGCCGACGATCTGAACCCAGGGGTAGAAGGGGGCGCGGAAGCCGGGGTCGTAGGGCGCCAGACCGCTTTCGCGCATGACGATCACGGCCAGGCACGCCAGCGCGAACATGATGAGCTGGAAGGCGCTCGCCAGCTTCGCGATGCCGGACGGGTCGAAGAGCGCCAGCCACAGGACGATCAAGCCCACGGTCGCGAGGACGGCGACCCAGGGCGTGCCCCAGCGGCTGATCCGGCGCAGGGATGCCGGCAGCACGTGATCGCGGCTCATGGCCAGCGGGTAGCGGCTCGCGGACAGGACCCCGGCGTTGCCCACCGAAGTGAAGGCCAGAATGGCGGCGACGGTCATCACGGCCTCGCCGGTCGGGCCCGCGACCACTCTGGCCATCGATGCCGCGGGCGCCAGGTTGCCCTCTCCGGCCGAGAGCGCCTCCACGCCGACCGCCCCAACCATTGCCCAGGTTCCCAGCACATAGACGAGCAGCACCGTAGCGAACGCCAGCAGCATGCCCAGCGCGAGGTTGCGGTCCGGGTTCTTCACCTCTTCCGAGACCGAGGCCACGTGGGTGAGCCCCATGTAGGACACGATTACCAGTCCCACCGTGGCGAAGAACGGAGAGGTGCCGAGGTCGAAGACGCCGTCGAAGGCGCGTGGGTCCACCGCGGTCACGCCGGTGCCGATCAGCCAGCCGAGCATGGCCAGAAGGACCACGGTCAGGACGCGCTGCACCGTGCTGGTCGCCTTGGCACCGAAGAGGTTGACCGCGGCGAAGCCCAACGCGAAGGCGAAGGCGATCGGGCCTGCGGGCGCCTCGGGAAAGTAGACCTGCAGATAGGCGCCGAGGCCGACCAGCGCGAAGGCGGACTTTAGCGTCAGCGTGGTCCAGGTGCCGAAGCCGCCGATCGCTCCCACGCGTTGGCCCATGCTGCGGTCGAGGAAGTAGTAGATACCCCCGGCGCGGGGCATGGCGGTCGACAGCTCCGCCATGCTGAGGATGCCCGGAAGGAGCACGAGACCCGCCAGCAGGTACGCGAAGGGGATTGCGCTGCCGGCCTGCGCGGCCGCGAGACCGGGCAGCAGAAAGAAGCCGGAACTCAGCGTGGCGCCCGTCGCGATCGCGTACACGTCGAAGAGTCCGAGTTCGCGCTTGAGTGTCGCCATGGCCGTCCGCTGCCGGTGTTGGGTTGTCCCCGCCCATACGATAGCCGGGCGCTTGCTCCGCGGGCGAATCTCCCCGACTATGCCCCGCATGAGACATGCTCCCGGGAGGCCTCGCGCCGTCACGTTCGCCGCGCCCGCCGCCGTCGCCGTTGTCCTGGCGTCCGCCTGCGCCGGCTCGCTCGAACTCACCCCCTCGGACGCGGCCACCGTCCTGTCCGGCCACCACCTCGACCACCCCAACCCCGCCCTGACCGGCCCCCACGGCGTCCTCACCCTCTACTACGGCAGCGGCACGGACAAAAACCGCCCCGAGTACCGCGACTCGGTGGCGATCGTGACCGAGACCGTGGACGCCTCGAAGCTGGTGAGTCTCGGGGCCTCGGCGGAGTCCCGGAACAGCTATTGGGGCTTCTCCCCCGACAGCTTCCCGATCAACGCGCGCGTCTGGTACCCCGACGCCGCCGGCCCGCACCCGCTGGTCCTGGTCGTGCACGGCAACCACAACATGCGCGACTTCTCGGACCCTGGGTACGACTGGCTCGGCGAGCTCCTGGCCAGCCGCGGGCATATCCTCGCGTCGGTGGACATGAACTTCATCAACGGCGGGATCCGCCAGGAGAACGACGGACGCGGCTGGCTGCTGCTGAAGCACCTGCAGGCCTGGCGTCGCTTCAACGAGGATCCGGACGGGCCATTCCATCGCCGGGTGGACATGGATAACATCGCGCTCATCGGGCACTCGCGCGGCGGCGAGGCGGTGGCGCTCGCGGCCGCCTTCAACCGGCTGACCCGCTACCCCGACGACGCGTCCCTCGAATTCGACTTCGGGTTCGACATCAAGTCGGTGATCTCGATCGCTCCCGTGGACGGCCAGTACATGCCCGCCGACCAGCGCGCCCCGCTCAGCGACATCAACTACCTGGTCTTCCACGGCTCGCACGACGGCGACGTGACGAGCTTTCATGGGCTGCGCCTCTTCAACCGCGTGCGCTTCACGGGTGGCCGGGGCGCCGGCATGTTCAAATCGGCCGTCTACGTCTACCGGGCCAATCACGGACAGTGGAACACCGTCTGGGGCGCGCACGACAACGGTCCGCGCAGCGCCCGCATCCTGGAGCTCCGCGGGCTGCTCCCGCCCGAGGACCAGCGCGAGTTCGGCCGCGTCTTCGTCTCGGCGTTCCTGGACATCACGCTGAAGGGCGACGACCGCTACCGGCCGCTCTTCCGCGACCACCGTGTGGCGGGCGGCTGGCTGCCGAAGACCATGTACATCACGCGGTTCATGGATTCGTCGTTCCGGCCGCTGGCCGACTTCGAGGAGGATATCGACGTGACGACCGGTTCGGCCCCCGGTGTGACCCTCCACGGCGCCGACTTCAGCACCTGGCGGGAGGGCCGCCTGGAGCTCCGTTCCAGCAACCGCCCGACGACCTCGTCCTCGCAGCTCAACCAGGCGCTGTGGCTGGGCTGGAACAACCGCTACCGGGGTTCCGACGACACCGCGCCGCCGCCCGTTTTCACCATTGCGCTGCCCACCGGACTGTCGCAGGAGTGGGCCGTCGGTGTGGAGACGACGCTCGAGATGCACGTGGGCGCCCTCGACGACGAGCCGGGGCCCCGCAGGCACCCCGACGCCGACGAGGAGGGGGGGCAGGGGGACGAGGGCGAGCGTGATCGCGCTGCGGACGCGGCCGCCAGGGACCGTAGAGGAGACCGCTCCGGCGACGAGGAGAAACCGCCTCCGCAGCTGACCGTCGCGGCGATCGACGCGGACGGCGATACCGCGCGGGTAAGCCTGACCGACTATGGCCCGTTGCGCAGACCGCTCACGATCCGCGTCCTGCGGCGCAGCGACCTCGAAGGCGACCGCTTCGCCAATCCCTGGGAGCTGGTGCTGCAGCACTTTTCGATCCCGCTGGGCGACTTTGCGGGCGACAATCCGGCCTTCGACCCGGCTGCGCTGCGCGCGGTGGCGCTGGTCTTCGACGGAACCAGCGCGGGTACCGTGGTGGTAGATGACGTGGGATTGGCGCACCTCCACCAGGGATTCCGGGCGGCGCGTGTGCCGCGGCGGTGAGTGCGCCCCTACCTGAACGCGATCCCGATGCTGTGCGACGACGCCCCGAGGTCATCGTGGCTGTACTCGCGATGCGCGTAGTCGATCCGGATGCGGTCACCCTCGAACCCGAAGCCGAACGTAAACGGTGAGCTGTGCTCGTCCACCACCCGGACTGCCCCGATCCGCACGATGAACACCCGGCGCTGAACCGGCCACCACGCGACCTCCAATCCCGCACCCGGCACGATTTCGCCGTCGCCTTCGCGCGCGACCTGGAACGCGCCGCCTATGTCGAGCGGCCCCACCGGAGCCCGCCCGGCCGTTCCGGCGCCGACCACCACGCGGCGCGCCAACGGCACCTCGTGACGGCCCAGCCTCAGCCCCCGCCCCAGATTCTGCACGGTCAGGGCCGTGACCACGCGCCCGATCGACTTCGCCACGCCGAGATCCACGGCCACCGTGTTGCCGCCCAGCCCGCCCAGGCGCTGGCCGATCAGCTTCGCCGCGACCCCCACGTCGACACTGAACAGCTCGTCGGCGAACCCCAGTGCCGCCACGTACTCGGACGCGGACGTGTGGCCGCCCCCTATCAGGACGGCCGCGTCGCGGGGAAGCGCCAGCGGCGATTCGGCAGAGGTGCCGTACTCGAGAAACGACACGCCGGCCGCGACAGTGCCCCCGAACCAGGCCCGGCTGCCGCTCAGCGCGAGGTGCGTGGCCCCCCCGATCCTCGAGCGCGAGCCGCCGAACCCCTCGCCCGCGATCAGGGCCGGGTGATGCAGGACCGCGTTCGCGCCCTCCCCGGCCCAGAACGCCCCGCCGAGGCCCATGGCCCGGGTGCTCGAGGACAGTTCGAGGATGAGTGGGCCCGGGACCGGATCCGCGCCGTTCGCGTCCTGGGCCCGCAGGGGCTCATTCCGGGACGCAAGCATGGCGAGGACGAGAATAGCTGCAGAGAGAACGACTCGACGGTCGTGACACGCCATTGCGACTGGCTCCGCGTTTCGAGAATCGGAGGCGTCAACTGTGGCGACCTCCGACCCCGGCCGTCAATCACCGCACTCTTCCAGCTACCCGGCCTCCAGAGCCAGGGTCCGCATGCACCCGGAACACCGGATCACGACCCTGTCGCGGACGTAGGAGACGTCCGCCCGCGTCCGGGTGCGGATCACCGAACAGCGCCCGCCGCAACGGGGACACACCGGATTCTCCACCCCGGCGGCAACGCTCCGAAGCAGCGTCCGCTTTTCCCGCTCGTGAAATGGTTCCATGTTCAACGGTATCGTCGCCCGGAGTGTCTCATGAGTCTGGCGGCGCGACCCTGCGTTTGCGCACTCGTCACCTCCACGCCCCGACACCGGGACGACCGGTTCCCAACGGAAGATTACGCATTCGATGATAGCACTATTCGCGACAATGACCCTCGCAACGGTCACGGCCGGGCAGGAAGCTGCACTGCGTCAGCCCGGCTCGCCCGGCGGTGCCACGGGCGGCCCGCCCGACGCAATCGTCTACGACGGCAGCGCGGGACAGCTGGACGTACCAAACCCATGGGTGGCGGACGCCTCGATCGACATCGATGGCGAGATCGACGAGGCCGTCTGGGAGAGCGCCCCGCTTCTCACGGGCTTCACCCAGTTCGATCCGGTTGAAGGGGTGCCGGCCACGCAGCGCACGGAAGCGCGTGTGCTGCTGACGGACGACGCGATCTACTTCGCCGTCAAGGCCTATGACGACCTTGAAGGTGGCGTCCGCGCCACGCTCGGTGACCGCGACTCGTTCGGCTTTTCCGACGACTACGTGCGGTTCATCGTGGATACGTTCAACGACCGTCGGCGCGGCTACGTCATCATGGTCAATCCGTACGGCGTTCAGCAGGATGGACTCTGGGTCGTCGGGGGTGGCGGCAGGCGAGAGCGCCGCTGGGGAGCCCCCATCGACTGGAATCCCGACTTCGTGTGGGATTCGGAGGGTCAGGTCTTCGACTGGGGCTACGCGGTCGAGGTGAGGGTACCGCTCAAGAGCATCAGGTTCCGGGAGGACGATGTCCAGGACTGGGGACTTCAGATCGAGCGTCGCATCGCGCGCAACGGCTACTCGGAGTCCTGGGCGCCGGTCACGGCCAACGTGGCCAACAAGATGGAGCAGTTCGGTCGGCTCACCGGGTTGCGCGACCTGGATCGCGGCCTGTTTCTCGAGGTCAACCCGGTTCAGACCTTCTCCAAGCAGGGGGCCTACGACGGCGACACCGGGAGATTGCAGCGAAGTGGCATCGACGGTGATTTCGGTCTGAACGTCACCTACGGAATCACCTCCAACCTGACGCTGGACGGAACGTACAACCCGGACTTCTCACAGGTCGAAGCCGACGCCGGACAGATCGCCGTCAACGAGCGCTTCGCTCTTTACCTCCGCGAGAAGCGTCCCTTCTTCCTCGAAGGAACCGAGATCTTCCGGCTGCCCCAACAACTCGTGTACACCCGGTCGATCGTGAATCCGGTGGCCGGTGCGAAGGTGCAGGGCAAGATCGGCAGCTTCAACGCCGGACTGCTCAGCGCCGTGGACGATGTTGCCAGCCCGGACGGTTCCGGAACGCAGGCCAATCCCGTCGTCAACATGCTGCGTGTGCGGCGGGACCTCGGCACCACTTCCAACATCGGAATGGTGTATACCGACCGGACCTACGAGGGCGACCGCTTCAACCGGCTGCTGGGCGTCGACGGCAGGTTCCAGTTCCGGGACCGCTACACCATGTCGCTGTTGGCCGCCGGCAGCCGCACGGCGGAGGGAACCCCGGACAGGCTGGACGGCTCCCTCGTTTCTGCGCAGTTCGGCCGGTCGGGCCGCAACCTGCAGTTCGACGCAAGCATGTTGAACGTCAGCGACGACTTCCTGGCGGGGAGCGGCTTCATCCGGCGCACGGGAACCACCCAGCTGCGGTCGTCGATCAGCTACAACTTTCGCGGCCAGCCCGGCGACCTGATCGAGCGCTGGGGTCCAAGCATCGAAACTGAGGGATTCTGGGACCACGATACCTTCTGGCAGCGTGGCTGGGCCGAGGAGCGGCGGGTGCGGCTGGGTGGAAGCGTTTCGTTCCGCAACAACATCACGATCTTCGGGAACTACTCCCGGTCCTATTTCCAGTTCAACGCGGCAGACTACCAGGGTCTGTTCGCGACATCCCCCGACGGACGTTCGGCGCCCTTCTTTGCCGACCAGTCGCTCTTCCAGGGCCTCAGCTCCGGGACCGTTTTCATCTGGGTCAGCCCCTTCGACAAGGTCCGATCCAACGTCCGGGTAACCCGCTCGGAAACGCCGCTCTTCGACTTCATCACCGATACGCCCGTCGACATCGCCGATTCCTGGTCCGGAGACGCCAGCCTGGACCTCTTCCTTACGACGAGTTTCAGTTCGGAACTCGGGGTCCGTCATACCAGCCTGTACCGGCAGCGTGACGGTTCGCTCTACTCGAGCGCCACGATTCCGAGATTCCGGGCCCAGTATCAGTTCAACCGGGCCCTGTTCTTCAGAACCATCGTGGAGTACGGCAGTCAGAAGAGGGGCGTTCTGATGACTCCGACCGCCGGGGACGAAGTCTCCTTCTGCTCGAGCACATCGTGCCGCGCGCTGGGGGGGTCCGAGTCCAACGACTTCTCCGTCGAGACGCTGCTGAGTTACGAGCCAACCCCGGGGACGGTCTTCTTCATCGGATACACACGGGTCATGGAGGACCTGGCAGCGTTCCGCTTCCGTGACATCCGTCCGGAGGCTGAGGGGGTCTTCGTGAAACTTTCCTACCGCTTCAGGGGGTAGGGAGACGCACAGCCCGGATAACCCCGGCAATAGAGGAGATCAATAAATGCAGATGGTGAGGACTTTGGGCGCGGTCGCGGTCACGGGAGCTGTGAGCGTCGTGTTGTTGAAGCTGCTCATGGCGGCCGCGATTCCCCTGATCGGGATGTTGTTCGGTTTCATGGCGCTGGCCTTCAAGATCGGTCTGTTCGTCGCGGCCGGCTACCTCCTTTACCGGATGTTCCGGCGCCGCCGGGACGAAATGGCGGCCTGACCGGACGCCGATCCCTTCCAGGCGGGCGGCCTCCGCCGGTCGGCCGTCTGCCCTTCGCCCGGTCGTAGTCGACGCGCAGGCTGCGCCCGGCCAGCGTCGTGCCGTTCAGCGCCGAGATCACCGTCTTCGCGTCACCTTCTCTCACCTCGATCAGGGAATGGCGGTCGCGGACATCGATTCTGCCCACCCTGTCACCCGGCACGCCGGATTGGTTCGTCAGGGCGCCGAGCAACTCGCGCGGTCCGACCTCGTCGCGCTGGCCTGCGGACACGAACAGCCTGACCCAGCTCTCCGGAGCGGCCGCGCTGCCTGCTCCCACGGCGGCAGTGTCCTTCTTCGGGGTCTTGCGGTCGAGCAATAGAAGGGCGGCGGCGGCTATTTCGGCCGCCGAAAAGCGGTCCAGCAACGACTCTACGAGCAGGTAGTAGGGCGCGATCTGGGGAGCCCGCGCCGCTCCGTGCAGGTCATCGGCCAGGTGGTCCAGGGTCGCGGAGACCCGTTGCGGGCGGGCCGGGCGCAACCGTTTCAGGGTGAGGGCCGCTTCGGCGGCCATCTCCTTCAGGTGCGCGAGCTCGCGAATCTCCGCCAGCACGCGGGCCGGACCGCCGGTCCCGTGGCGGACCGTCGCGATTTCGGCCCCCGGGGGCACCGAAGCCGACAGGGTCGCGATGGAGGCGGGATCGGTTGCAGCGTCCAGCGCTTCCCGCGCGGCCGCGTCCTCGCCGGGCGAGATCCACACGGGTACGGACTCGTCGCCCGGCGGGCCGGGCTGGTACCCATGGGTCGCGAGGAAATCGCCCAGGTCCGCCGCGTGATCGGCCGAAGTCGTGAAGACCAGGACGTGGCGTACCGGATCCTGAAGCAGCTCGGCCGTCTGGTCCAGCACGGCCTCGGCGCGGTCGCCGGCGGCCACCACCACCTGCAGCGCGCGCGCCTCGTCGCCGGTCGCGGCGTGGCGCCTCCGCGCCCGAGCGGGGTGCTTCGTGCCGGCTGGGTCGCGGCCGGCTGTCGTGCCGGGCCGTGGACGGGGAGGGACGCTGACGGCGCGCCGCGTAAACCGCTTTGCCAGCGAGTGCAGCGCGGGGCCGAACGGCAAGCCGCACACGATGCGCTGGCAGTCGCCGGGCAAGCCCCCGAGAAAGGCCTCCAGGTGATCGGCGGCGACGCTGGCGACGACCCCGTCGCCATCGTGGAACACGACCGCCCGGAGATGCTTCAGTGCAATCGTGCCATCGTACACGGCCCGGAAGCGGTCGGCGGGCACAACGAGGAAATCGGCCCGCTCGGGAAGGTTCCACCGGTCGGTGAGTGCCGCGGCGCGAGCGCCGGCCGCCTCGCACAGGCCTGCGAGCGAACGCGCGAGTTCGGTGGCCTGACGCTGGCCCGTGCAAAGAACGAGGCAGACGGGGGAGCCCGCACCCGCTTCGAGACGTTCGCTCAGGGGGGCGGCGTAGGCCACCATCGTGCCGCTGCCTGGACCCGCCCGGCCGAGCAGATCGTTGCCGCGGGCTATGACCGGTATGGCCGCGGCCTGGAACGGCGTAGGCGTCTCGATCCCCTCGGCCGCGAGCGCGGCCACGGTCTCGGGGCCGAGCGGCAGTTCTTCGAACGAGACGGGGTTGGCCATGGTGGTCAGCGGCCCGGCGTTTGACGCGCCGCGGGGGCGCGCGGGCCGGCTTCAGTCACCCTATGCTGCCCGGGTCGCCCGAGCCGGGGCCGCCCGCGTCGCCGTATTCGTACGGCAGCCAGTTCAGGAAGCGCTGGATCTCGTAGTCCATGCGCGATGTTCGCAGCCGGTCGGTGCGGGCCGTGACCTCGGTGAAGGGGCCGTGCCGATGGGCGCTCAGGACGACCGTTCCCTCCTCGCCGGTGTAGGTGGCTCCGTGGGATGTGTGCTTCGATCGCTTGAGACCGATGTAGGCTGGCAGCCACTCCTCGGCCTTTTGCAGCACATCCGCCGGCCGCAGTGCCGTCTTGCGCTCGTATCCGGCCATTTCTCTACCGTCACTCCTCTTCGTCTGCAAACAGTTCGACCTGGACCCGGCGCGTCCACTCCGACAGCCGCGCGGGCGACTTCAATCCCTCGATTCGCCGCGTTCCATGCACCACGGCCGGAACCTCCGCCACGTTCCAGCTCTTCGCAAGTTCCCTTTGTCGCTGCACGGTCGCGGCAAAGCGATCGACATCCAGCGCCGCCTTCGCCCCGGAACGGTCCATTCCGGACGCGGCCGCGATCTCGACCAGCAAATCTATCCGCCCGATGTCCCCCCGGTCGACAAAGTGCGCCTGGAACAGTGCTCGCCTCACGGCGTGGTAGCAATCCTCCTCCCGCGCGAACTCGGCCAGTTCGTGGGCCTTGCGGGTCCAGGGAACGAAGTTCGGCGCGCTCATCGGGAGGCCCCGCTTTGCCGCACTTTCTGCGATCAGCGCATGGTAGGACTGCCAATCGGGGGCCGCCGGGTCGACGAGAGCCCGGGGCGGAGGCCGCAGTTCGAGACCGAGCCACTCACAGCGGTCGGCGACGCCCGCCTCGTCCAGGAGATGGCTGGCGAGATACGATCCGGGATCCGTGAAGTCGAAGAAAAGGACGGGCGTCGGCGTGGCCATGTGCCGGATCGGGGGTCAACGTGCTCGGGGTTGCCAACGCACTGGGCTGTGCCGATTGTCGGAACGTGCGCGGGTGGGACTTCAATACCATAAGACTAACCCATGACCTATTCCGAAAACATCGCGAAGCTGCGTCCTTCCGCTACCGTCGCCGTCAGCACCCTGGCGAAGAAGCTGGCGGCCGAGGGGCGGGACATCATCAACCTGAGTGCGGGGGAGCCCGACTTCGACACTCCGGAGGCGGTTGCCGGGGCGGGGATCGAGGGCATACGCCGGGGACGCACGCGCTACACTCCCGCGGCGGGGCTCCCGGAGTTGCGTGCTGCCGCGGCCGAATACATGACCGCCGGCACCGACTACCCGGCCGATCCGGCACGCGTGGTGATTTCGGCGGGGGCGAAGCAGTCGCTGTTCAACGCGTGTTTCTGCCTCTTCGGGCCGGGCGATGACGTGCTGATCGGATCGCCGTACTGGACCTCCTATCCCGAGATGGTCACTCTGGCCAGGGCCGACTCGGTGCCCGTGATGGGCAGCGAGGAACGCGACTTCCTGCTTACGCCGGACGACCTCGAGGCGGCCGCCACCGCGAACGCGAGGGGGCTGATCCTGTCTTCGCCCTCGAACCCGACCGGGGCCGTGTACTCGAAGTCGGAGTTGGGCGCGATCGCGGAGTGGGCCGGGGGACGCGGCATCACCCTGATCTCGGACGAGATCTACCAGGAGATCTACTACGGCGAGGGGGTCAAGGCGCCGGGCGCGCTCGACCTCGACCCGGGCCGCGTGGGCGACCTGGTCGTGACGAACGGGATGTCGAAGGCCTTCGCCATGACCGGGTGGCGGGTGGGCTTCTCGTACACGACCCGCGAGCTGGCGGCCAGGATGTCGGCGTTGCAGAGCCATGTGTCGCTGAACGCGGCGACCCCTTCGCAGATCGCTGCGCTGGAGGGCCTGACGCGGGGTGAAGAGGGCGCGCGCGACCGGGACCGCATGGTCGCCGCGTTTCGCCGCCGCCGCGACCTGGTGGCGCGCCTCTTCGACGAACTCCTCCCCGGGTGTTCGTATATCCGCCCCGGAGGCGCATTCTACCTGTACTTCCGCGTGGACGGGCTCTTCGACGACGAGGTGACGTGCGCGGGCGACGTGTGCACCCGCATCCTGGAGGAGGCGGGCGTGGCGATCGTGCCGGGCGAGGCGTTCGGTGACGCGCGTTACGCGCGCATGAGCACGGCGTCTTCGGACGAGGAGATCGAGGAGGGCGTGCGGCGCATGGCGCGGGTGCTGGCGCGGCAGTGAGCGGGCGCGACGGTCCCGACGAGCGGGCAGAACGCGTTCCGTCGGGCGCGCCGGACCCCTCGGAACTGGATCACGACGCGCTCGATCTGTACGTCCAGCGCCACTTTTCAGGCGAAGACGCCGTGCTGCGCGAAATACGCCGCCGCGCGGACGAGGCGGGGATGCCCCGGATCCAGCTACCGCCCGCTACCGCCCGCGCGCTTCAGGTGCTGGTCGCGGCGGCCGACGCGCGCCGCGTGCTGGAGGTGGGCACCCTGGCGGGGTATTCGGCGGTCTGGATCGCGCGCGCCCTCCCTCCGCACGGCAGACTGATCACGATCGAGATCAACGCCGACCACGCCGCGGTCGCGCGCGAATCGGTCGAGGCGGCGGGCGTGAGCGACCGGGTCGACATACGCGTCGGGGACGCCGTGGCGGTGATGTCCGAGCTGGGACCCGACGGATCGTTCGACGTGGTCTTCCTGGACGCCGACAAGGAGCGCTACACCACGTACCTGGAAATGGCGGCAGGGCTCCTCCGGCCGGGAGGGCTGCTCATGGCGGACAATGCGTTCTGGGCGGGCAGGGTTCTGGACCCCGATTCCGACGGACTGGCGGCGCAACTGGACCGCTTCAACCGCGTCGTCTCGGCGGACACCCGGTTCGACGCCACGATCCTGCCCGTCGGCGACGGCCTGCTGCTCGCGGTACGGCGCTAGCCGAGCACAGCCTGGGCAGCCCTCGCGACGGACGCCACATACCCGCCCCCGAAAAGACGCGCGTGCACGAGAAGCGGATAGAGCTGGTACGCCGGCAAGCGGCGCTCGTGATCCGGTTGCAGCGGCCAGGTGTCGTTGTAGGCATCCTGGAATAGCCTGGCGAACCCGCCGAAGAGCCGGCACATGGCGAGGTCCACCTCGCGGTGACCGACGTACACGGCCGGGTCGATCAGGAAGGGCAGGGGGTCCGTGTCCGGGGCGGTCTGCCTCCGGCCGAACAGGACGTTGCCCGACCAAAGGTCGCCGTGCAGCAATGAGGGCCCGTCGGCGGCGGCTGCGGTGCCAAGCCGCTTGCTCATCCGGGCCGCGGCCCGTTCTACCAGTGCGAGCCGGCTCCGCGACAGGGTTCCGTCGCCACCCAGCTCCCGTGCAAGCGGCAGGATGCGCAGTTCGGTCCAGAATTCCGCCCAATCGTCCATCCGTTGGTTCGGCTGGGGCAGCGATCCGATGACATTGTCGCGGTGCCAGCCGAAACCGGGTGCATGTCGGACGCGCATCGACGGGTGTTCACGCGTGCTGTGCAGTCGTGCCAGGCGATGCCCCAAATGCCGCCACGTGTGCTCGGTCGCCCTCGCCTCATCGATCCACTCGAGCAGCAGCCAGGGTACTTCGTCCTCGTCGCCGCCGAGAGCGATGACACGCGGGACATCCACCGTGTCGGAGTCGGCCAGCGCCGACAGGCCGTCTGCCTCCATCCGGAAGAAGTCCCGGCCGACACCGGCATTCCACTTGAGGCAGTAGTCGCCTCCGGCTGTGCGCACCCTCAGCGTGTTGTTGATGCATCCTCCGCCGACGGGCTGCACGGACGCCACCGATGACCGATCCAGGCCCGCGCCCCGGCAGGCGCCTTCGAGTACCGCCTCGACCACCCCCGCCACGCCCTCAGCGATCCGGTCTGGTCAGCTCGTCGAGCAGCGCGCCGCAGGCCCGCTCCAGGATGCGGTGGACCTGTTCGAAGCCTCCCGGCCCCCCGTAGTAGGGGTCGGGCACGTCCGGATCGCCGCTCTGGGGGTCGTAGTCGCGCATCATGACGATGCGGGCCCGATTCCGGCCGCCATGTGGCGCTGCGCCGCTGCCACGCCCGTACCGCCGACGCCCACGGTCCCACCGCGTCCCGCCTTCCCGCAGCCGCTGCAGCGCGCGCTGGTTGCTCCTGTCCATGGCCACGATCAGATCGAATCGTCCGAAGTCGTCCATGACAACCTGGCGGGCGGTCCCGGTCAGGCGCACACCGTGCGATGCCGCCACGGCAATGGAGCGCGAGTCGGGAGGCTCGCCCGTGTGCCAGGCGCCCGTACCCGCGGAATCGGCTTCGAAGCGGTGCGCGAGCCCGCGGGTCTCGGCCTGGTGTCTGAAGATTCCCTCGGCCAGCGGCGAGCGGCAGATGTTCCCGAGGCAGACGAAGAGGACGGACATCCTGGAGTCGGACATTCTTGAAGGTATTACATTGGTCGGGGACCGAAACGCGTGGCGCGGACCTCTTCAACCGGGGACCGAAGCGCATGGCGCGGATCCCTCCACCAAGAAACAGCTTTTGACCGAATCAACAGGATTCTCGGGTTTCGGCCTTTCGGCATCGCGCCTGGCCGCTGTGGAAGCTCAGGGCTGGACGCAGCCGACCTCCATTCAGCGGCAGGCGATCCCTCTGGTCATGAGCGGCCGGGACGTCGTCGGCATCGCCCGCACCGGCACAGGCAAGACCGGCGCGTTCATGCTCCCCGCGCTGGAGCGGCTGGCCGAGGGAGGGGGACTTCAGGTGCTGGTCCTGTGTCCCACGCGGGAGCTGGCGCAGCAGGTCCGCGACGACACCGACGCTCTGGCGCTGGGCACGGGCATACGCTCGACCGTGGTGTGCGGCGGGGTCGCGTACGGGCCCCAGGTGGATGCCTTCAAGCGCGGAGACGAGGTCATCGTCGCCACACCCGGCCGGCTGATCGATCTGCAGAATCGCGGCACGGCGAAGCTGAAGAGCGTGCGGTTCCTGATTCTGGACGAGGCCGACCGGATGCTCGACATGGGATTCCGCCCCCAGATCGAGGAGGTGGTGCGCGGTCTGGGCAAACGGCCGCAGACCCTGCTCTTCTCGGCCACGATGCCCAACGCCGTCCACGATCTGGCGCTGCGCATGACCAGGGATCCCGCCTGGGTCGAGGTGACCCCCTCCGGCACGCTGGCGCAGGGCATTTCCGAGATTGCGTACTCGGTTCGCCCCGACATGAAACCCGGTCTCCTGATCCACCTGCTCGAGCAGCCCGGCTGGGAGCAGGTGCTCGTGTTCACCCGCACGAAGATCGGCGCGGACACGCTCAAGTCACGGCTCGACAGTGCCCGCATCTCTTCCGACGTGATCCACTCGGACCGGCACATGCGCCACCGCACCCGCGCGATCGACCGTTTCACGGCGGGCGAGGTACGCGTTCTGGTCGCCACGGACATCGCGCAGCGCGGGCTCGATATCGAGGGGATCTCGCACGTCGTGAACTACGACGTTCCCCTGGACCCCGGCGACTATGTGCACCGTACCGGCCGCACGGGCAGGGCGGGCGCGACCGGCGAAGCCGTCACCTTCGTCACGGCCGCGGACCTCGGCGCCTTCCGTACGCTGGAACACCAGTTGGAACGCCGGCTCGACAAGGTGCACCACCCCGACTTCGACTTTGCCGGCGGGGCGGTGATGCAGCGGCGGGAGCCCGTGCGCAAGCGCTCCCGGTCGGGACGCGGCATGGGCAGCCAGGCCGGCAAGCGTCTGGAACCCGACGAGCTGGCCGCGCTTCTAAGCCATGACACCCCTGGACGGAAACGATGATTCTGAGGAGATACGGCAACGCCTACCACAGCGTCGAGACCAATTTCAATCCAACGGCGATCAACGAGATCGGCTTCATGCGCGACCGCGCGTTCTCGGTCCCCGCTGCCGACTTCGAGGCCCGCTACGAAGCGCTGGAGACGGGCGAAATCGGAGCGGAAGCCGACGCCGAAGTGCAGCGGCACGCGGAAAGAGACCTCCTGCGCAACCTTGAGCGCGCGTTGGCGCAGTGGGTCGAGCGCCTGGAACCCGGACAGGTCCTCGTCGTCCACAACGGACGCGACGACTGGCCCAAAACGCGGGAACGGCGCGAAGCGGTGGTCGTCGAAGGCGAAAACCGCTTCCATTTCCACTGGTGGGTCGACCCGCCCCTAAGGGTCGGGATCTACGAAGCGCGGTAGCGACCCGGCGGGCTACTCGCCCTACTCGTCCGTTACACTCCCTCCCCTGCGGTGCTTTTCGAACCACTCGCGCAGGTAGATGTGCGTGCGCAGGAAGTTCGAAGGCATCGAGCTCGTGCCGTGCCACTCGTTCTTGAAGCGGATCATCGCGGTCGGAACCTTCAGGACCCTGAGCGCCTGGTAGTACTCCTCCGTCTGGGGCATCGGAGTCCGCAGATCGCCCTCACCGGTCATGAGCATGGTCGGCGTGGTGACGTTGCCCACGTACATGAGCGGGGAGCGGCGCAGGTGCTCGGACGGGTCATCCCAGGGGAAGTGCTCGAAGTTGCGGTACCAGCTGGCGCCATCGGTGGTGCCGACAAACGAAAGCCAGTTCGTGACCGGGCAGTTCGCGGAAGCCGCCGCGAAGCGGTCCGTGTGCCCGACCACCCACGAGGTCAGCACGCCACCGCCGGAACAGCCGTACACGAACATGTTCTGGTCATCGATGTAGCCCCGGTCGACAACCAGGTCCACACCGGCCATCAGGTCGTCGAAGTCCTTGCCGGGATAGGCGTTCTTGATCGAGTTGCCGAAGGCGCTCCCGTAGCCTGACGAGCCCCTGGGATTGGTGTACAGCACCACGTAGCCGTTGGCGGCGTGGTTCTGCCATCCGAAGTTGAAGCCCACGTTGTACATGCCGTGCGGTCCACCGTGGATCGCGAGGATGAGCGGGTACTGCTTCGACGGGTCGAAGTCGGGCGGCTTGATGATCCACCCGTGGATGTCGTAGTCCTCGACCGACTTGTACCACACTTCCTCCACGTCGCCCAGCGTCACTCCCGCCAGGACGTCCGAGTTCACGTCGGTCAATTGGGTGATGTCGTTCGGGCTGTCGAGGGAGAACGCCACGACGTCTCCGGTCCGGTGATAGTCGGACAGCGTCCCCACGGCCATCCCCGACGCAATCGACGCGACGCTCAGCATGTGGTTGCCCTCCGTGAGCTGTCTGACGCCTCCGTCGACCGATGCGAAGTGAAGGTTGCTGGTTCCCTCGCTCCTCACGGTCATGTACACGCCGCTGTTGTCCGGGGCCCAGATCATGCCCGACGCCTGCCGGTCGAATCCCTCGCTGATCATCCGTGAATTCGAACCGTCGCGGTTCATGACATGGATCTTGCGCGTGATGTAGGTGTCGGTGGTGAGGTCGTTGCCGGTGTAGACGATGAGACTGCCGTCCGGCGAGGGCACGGGTGAACCGTCCGGACCTGATCGATCCGTCAGGCGGGTGATCTCGCCGCTTGCCATCGCGACCGAGTAGATGTCGGACTGGCGCCATTCGTGTTCGGCGTCCTCGACACGGAGCGAAGTGAAGAGGATCTCCGCGCCGTCGGGCGTCCACGCGACCCCGTTGTGATTCCAGTCGCCGTCGGTGAGCTGGCGGGCGGTGCCGCCGTCGGCCGGCACAACGAAGAGGTGCGAGTAACCCTCGTCGATGTAGCCGCGCCGGTCACGCCGGTAGACGAGCCGGTCGACCACCTTCGGCCCCTCGGTCCAGTTGGCGCCGTCGGGCCGCCCGGGCAGGCTGATCGGCCAGGGATGATCCGAATCCACGGACATCGTGAAGGCGATCTGCGTGCCGTCGGGGGACCACTCGACGTTGCCGGGGCTGTTCTCGAGCTGGGTGACCTGCGTGATGGCCCCTTCCGCGTCCATGTAGCGCACGAAGATCTGTGTCCCTTCGGGATCGCCCTCCGCGGTAAACAGGATCCGGTCACCGGAAGGCGACCACTTCGGGGAGGACCCGTCCTCCACGAGCACCCGCCTTCTGCTTCCGTCGGCGTCCATGATATAGATCGACGAACTGCGGCGGTCGTTCTGCTTGTCCACCCAGCTCTGCGTGTAGATGATCTGGCTGCCGTCCGGAGAGATCCGGGGGTCGGCGACCCATTCCCAGTCGAGATAGGTCTCGAGCTTGAGCGTGCCGTCGGGTTCGTTCTGGGCGGAGAGGCCCGCTGGCAGCGCGAGGGGGACGAGGGCAAGGAGCAGCAGTCCTGAGAGCAACAGTCCTGACGGAGTGGGTCTGGCCATGGAATTCCTCCTACGGTGTGGCGTACGGCTGTTTCGTTTGGCCTTTTCGGGGAGATCAAGGTATGCGCCGGTGCCGGTTGTGGAAAGCCGTCCGATGCCGGGCAACGATGGCGCTGCCGCGAACATCCAATCGTCTGAGTGCCCGACTGTCCTCCAACCATGGGTTGCCTCCAATGCACGACCTTCTGCCCCTCTTGCAACGAACCCGTCCGGTCCTCGCGATGCTCTGCCTCTCCCCCCTCGCGTGTGGCGAATCGGGACCCGACACCGGGGACGCCGCCGTCGATGTTCCACTCGTTGCATCGACCGAGGAGGTCTTCACCGCCGGTGCCCTTGCCGGAGAGGACTGGGAGAACTTCGGCACCATCACCGCGACCGTCTTCGATGCCGCCGGCACCCTCTACGTCGTCGACGAAGGCGCTCGCCGCGTCGTCGTGATCGGTCCCGATGGCGACCACTTGCGCACCATCGGGACGGCGGGCGATGGCCCGGGGGAGTTCAGCAGCCCCACGGCAGCGGCGGCTCTCGATGACGGCAGCCTCGTGGTCTGGGACTTCAGTCTTCCCGGCGCCTTCGAGGTTTTCGACGAGTTGGGCGAGTTCGTCCGAAGCGTGCCGGTCGACCTCTCGCGTGGCGGGCCCGGGTCGATGCTCCTTCCCCTGCCGGACGGGCGTCTGGTGTCGGCCGGCGGTCCGACGTTCCGAACGGGTGCACCTGGCGAGGAGTCGGCGGGCGACGGAGAGGAAGAGGATCATCGGCGCCCCATCGACCTGTTTTCGCTCGACGGATCCGGTAAGACCGTGCTCTATCGTGCCTGGAACCTTCCGCCTACCGAGGCGGAAGACGAGGTGACGGGGAGGGACGAGGAGGGGCGGAGCACCGTGGAAATGCGCTTCGGCAGGATGCGTGCCTTCGATCCGGGACTTCACGTCGACGTCCTCTCCGACGGCCGCGTCCTGGTGGCGGACTCCACCGCGTACGAGGTCAAGCTGATCGACCCGGCCGGGACGGTGACCGGACGCGTGGGCCGTGCGATCGCTCCCGAGGCCGTGACGGACGCCATCATGGATGCGGAACGGGCGCGCCGCCGGGAGGCGTTCAGTGAGACCGAAGGGGGTCCCCGCATGCGCATCGTGGGACCCGCGACCTCGATTGCCATGGACGAGGGCTTTCAGCAGCAGATGCGGGAAATGATGCTCGCACAGGTCGAGTCGATGGTCTTCGCGCACGAGATTCCGGTGATCGCCGAAATGGCGGTCGATCGCCAGGACCGCATCTGGATTGCGCGCGCGGGAGCCGGCGGCGACGGCGATGGGCCGACGGACATTCTGACCCCGGATGGGGACTACATGGGTACTCTGGCGGCCGATGGGCTCCGGATCCCCGACGGTTTCGGGCCCGACGGGCTCATGGTGTACATCGAATCCGACGAAATGGACGTTCAGACCGTTCGCGTGGTAAGGCTGCTGGGGCTGGAGCCGTCGTAGACGTAACTCGCGGGCGAGTCAGCGAAACAGGGCCGGGAGTCCCCCGGTGTGCACGAAAACAACCCGGTCGGACGCGGGAATGCGCCCTCGCCTGAGCCAGGCGAGCATCGCGGCCGCGGCCTTGGCGGTGTAGACCGGGTCGAGAATCAGGCCCGTGCGGGCACCGAAGACCCGTGCCGCCTCTTGCCCCGCAGGCGTCGCCACACCGTATCCCGCCCCGACGAACGCGTCCGTCGTCACGACGCTGTCGGACAGGGCGCGAACGCTGTCGGCCAGTCCCTCCCGGCCGAGCAGCCGGGCAGCGTCCAGCGCCAGGCCGACCGCCTGGTCCTTTGCCAGCGCGGCGGGCTCGTCGGCACTTACCCCCACCAGGCGCACGGGCCAGTCCAGCAGCGCGCTCCCGAGAATCAGGCCACCGAGCGTGCCCCCCGAAGAGGTGCACACAAAGATCCAGGCAGGGCCCGGCGCGTCGATTTGCCGGTACATCTCCGCCGCCGCGTGCACGTAGCCCAGCGTGCCTCGCGGGGTCGATGCGCCCACGGGGACCACCAACGCCTTGCCTCCGGCCGTGGCCACGCGACGGGCCTCCTCCTCCATTGCCGGATCGCGGTCGCCCCGCTCCGGGACGGTCACGATGCGTGCTCCGAGGAGCCGGTGAAGGTACGCGTTGCCGCGCGTCGGGTCCTCCGCCTCGCCGTTGATGACCAGCGTGCACCGAAGTCCGAGCTGGGCAGCCGCGGCCGCCACGACACGGCAATGATTGGAGTGCGGCCCTCCCGCCGTGACAAGTTCCGTCACACCGGCAAGCCGCTCGGGCGCCAGCTCGTATTCCAGCTTGCGGACCTTGTTGCCACCCAGTCCCAGCCCTGTACGGTCGTCGGCCTTGACGAAGATGCGCACATTCGTGCCCAGGTGCGCGGCGAGGGACGGGACGGCGATCAGCGGTGTGGGGACGCTGGCAAGCCTGGTGCGCGGGACTCTTCCCAGACGGGTCAGCACGATTCCGTCAGGACCCGGGCGACTCCGAGACCGCTACGTGTCGCGCGACCCTCCCCTCGACCCACACGGGTTCGGTCCCCGCGCCGACGATCACCGCCATGGAATCGCCTTCGGCGTCCGCGTCGGCGACCGTGACGCGTGCGCCCGGCACCAACCCAACGGCCTTGCAGTAACGCAAGCGCTCGCGATTCTCGTCCGGAACCGACCGGACCAGGACGCGTGTGCCCGGCAGGACCTCGTCGAGAGAGCGGCTGGGGGTGCGATCGATTTCGCCGCCCCGCGTGGGTATCGGCGCGCCGTGCGGGTCGGTCGCCGGGTTGCCGAGCGCGTCCGCCATGCGGTCGATGAGGGTCTCGGATGCGGCGTGCTCAAGACGCTCGGCCTCGTCATGGACATCGTCCCAGGGGTAGCCGAGGCGCTGCACCAGAAACGTCTCGATGATCCTGTGCCGCCTCAGGATCTTGAGCGCCTCGCGGTGGCCTTGACGGGTGAGTCGGACCCCGCGGTACGGCTCGTGCCGGAGAAGCCCGTCTTCAGCCAGGCGACGGATCATGCCGCTGACGGACGCGGGCTGAATCTCCAATGCCCGCGCCAACTCGCTGGTTCCGGCCGCCTTGCCGCGTTCGTTCAGGGAATAGACCGCCTTCAGATAGTCTTCGACGGAGCGGGAGAGGACGGGGAATGTCATGGCGGGAAGATAATGGGTCCGGGCGCGCGCCGGACAGCGAGGAGTACCAACAAGTGCGTGTTGGCAAGTGTCCTTGGAAACGGTGATACTTCGTACTGTGCCGGCTGTTGTTGTCCCGTCAGGAGGCTTGCGGTGGAAGACTCGGTAGCGATCGATGCCAAGCGCATTCTGCTGCGCTATGGAACTCCGATTTCAGTGCTGGACAAGGTGAACAAGGAAGAGCGGATCAGACTGGCGCGGGCGATTGCCCGGACGGCGCTCCCGGACAGGGAGGCCCGGCTTCGCGAGCTGCTCGAAGAGGCCGGCCACCTGCACTAGCAACGCCCGACGCGCCGGTCGCACCATCGGCAGCGCCGGTCCACGAGGCACTGTGACCCCCGTGGACCGGCGCCTTTCCGTTGCGGCTATGGAATCGGCACGGTCACGGGATCACCCTCGCGGCCTTGGCGAAGTCCCCCGCCTTCACGAAGGTCATCTTGTCCGGGTCGATCCAGCGGCGCACGGCGGCGTTGATCTGCTCCGTGGTCAGCGACCGAATCGCATCTTCCTGCGCGGCCTGCCACGCCATGGTACGGTCGAAGTACAGGTTGTTGCTGAGCATCGTCGCCAGCCCCGGATCCTGCGCCCGCCGCAGACTCGCGTTCTGGAGATACCCCTGGATGCCTGCGGTCACCTCTGCGTCGGTGAAACCCTCGTCCAGGACCTTCTGAATCTCGTCGAGGAAGGCCGCCTCCACCTTGTCCCGATTCTCAGGCGCGTAGATGGCGAATCCCAGGAATTGGCCGACTGCGTCGATGGGGTGGAAGATCAGCTGGGAAGCGACGCCGTAGCTGAGGCCTTCCTCCTGGCGGATCCGCGTGGCGAGCCGGGAATTCAGGAACCCTCCGCCCAGCAGGTAGTTGGCCATCGTCAATGCGGCCACGTCTTCGTGACTGTCGGTAATGGGCATGGTCTGGGCCGCGAAGAAAACGGCGTTGGCCTTGTCCGGCGTCTCGATTTCGAAGTCCTCGGGGGCGATTTCCACAAACGGCCGGTCGATGCGGGCGAAGTCGACGGACGAAACCCAGTCGCCCAGGCCTTCACGAACGATCCGAAGGGCATCGTCCTCGGCGAAGTCACCGACGATGGACATGGTGGCGGCTGCGGTACCGTAGAAGGTCTCGTAGAAATCCCTGACATCGTCCAGGGTCACCGTCTCGAGGTCGGCGATCGCTTCGTCCATCGTGGCCACGTACTGGGGGTGATCGGGCTCGCGAGGGTTCATGTGACGCTGTAGTGTCAGCATCGCCACGAGCTGCGGCTCCGATTTCTGGCTCTCGAACACCGCGAGCTGCTGCTCCTTCAGAGTCTCGAACTCGTCCTCGGGGAACGACGGTTCGCGCAGGACCTCCGTGAGCAGCCGCAGGGCGTCCGGGAAGTTCTCACGAGTGGCCTGCACGCGCCCCGACGCGCTCGCACCGCCGCCACCCACCGAGACCCGGGCCTGGAGCCGGTTCATCTCGTCCTGGATTTCCTGACGGGTGCGATTCACCGTGCCGCGCATGAGCATGGCGGCTGCGAGCGATCCCGCGGATCCACGCCCCGTGAGCGCCTCTTCATTCCCGAACCTGAGCGACAGGGAAGCCACGACCGTCTCGCCACGCGTGTCCTTGGGCAGGAGCGCGATCTCCATGCCACTCGCGAGTTCGCTGGCCGCGGTCCGGCGGTCGATGTTCGCGGGTGACGGATCGAAGGCCTCGCCCTCTGCTACCGCCTCGTCCCCCTGGTAGTCGTCCACGAGAGAAGCGATATCGGGCGCCACCGGGATCTCCGCGCGGTCGGGACTGTCGTCCGGGATGAAGAAACCCACCGTGCGGTTGGAGGGCTTGAGATAGCTGACCGCCACGCGCTGAACGTCCTCCGCAGTCACTTCGCGCAGACGATCGCGGTGCACGAAAAAGAGCCTCCAGTCACCCATCGCGCCCCATTCGCTCATCTGCAGGGCGATGGCGCGCGAGTCGTTGAAGAGCCGATCGATGGAAGCCAGACGTGCAGCCCGCGCCCGCTCCACCTCTTCTCCGGTGATCGGCCGGGTGAGCACCTCCTGGATGGCATCGGACATGGCGGAAGCCACTTCCTGCTCCGAGCCGTCATCGCGCACGACCGCCAGGGTCGTCAGCGTGCCGGGCTCCCGCCGCTGGCCTGCGCCCGCGCTGATCGAAGCGGCGAGTCCGGATTCGACCAGAGCCTGGTACAGCCGGCCCGAGGGCTGGTTGCCGAGCACCCACGCCAGGAGATCCACGGCCGCGAAGTCGCCGTGATAGCCCGCGGGCACGTGATAGAGGTGCGAGACGAGCTTCGTATCACCGCTGCGGCGCAGGGTCACCATCCGCTCTCCGTCCTGCACGGGCTCGGCGGTGTAGGTCGGGTAGATGCGCATGTCGCCGGTGCGGTCGGGGCGCGGGATGACGCCGAATTTCTCGACCACGAGGGCGAGCGCTTCGTCCGTGTCAAACTGGCCGGCGATGACGAGTTGCGCGTTGTCGGGCTGGTAGTACTTGCGGTAGAAGGCCTGCAGGCGCTCGATCGGCACGTTCTCCAGGTCGGCCCGGGCGCCGATGGTCGAGTTCCCGTAGTTGTGCCACAGGTACGCGATCGAATTCATGCGCTTGGAAAGCACCGCGAAAGGACTGTTTTCGCCGGACTCCCATTCGTTGCGCACCACCGTCATCTCCGACTCGAGATCATCGGCGGCGATGAACGAATTCACCATCCGGTCCGCCTCCAGGTCGAGTGCCCACTCGAGGTTGTCGGACGACGCGGGGAAGGTCTCGAAGTAGTTGGTGCGGTCCAGCCAGGTGGTGCCGTTGGGCTGCGCGCCACGTTCGGTCAGTTCCTGGGGGATGTTCGGGTGGTTGGGCGTGCCCTTGAAGACCATGTGCTCAAGGAGGTGAGCCATGCCCGTCTCGCCGTATCCCTCGTGACGGGAGCCGACGAAATAGGTGATGTTGACGGTCGTCTGGGGCGCGCTCTGGTCCGGGAACAGGAGAACTCTGAGGCCGTTGTCGAGGCGGTACTCGGTAATGCCCTCGACGTTGGCGACCAGTTCCGGCTCCTGCGCGGAGGCGGTTGCCGGGACGAGGACTGCCAGCGCCAGCAGAAGGGCCTGGGCGGACACGCGTCCGCTTGTGGCGAGGCCGGCGGACCGTGACGACAGGGACCGCATGGGTTGACGGGGAGGTTGGTACTTCGAACGGTTCACTTTCCTTCTCCAATCAGGGTGAGAGTTCGCAGTCGAGCCAAAGCGGCCGCGATGTCCTGTATGCGGGGAGCTGCGAGGTCTCCGCGCCGGCCGGCGTCCAGGGCGTCGAGACCGTGGCGATTCAGCGATTCGGCGAGCGAATCCAGGATGTCCTCTACAGCCATTCCTTCGCCCATGAACTTTCGCGCATGACCGAGCGCCAGCGCAATCGCACGGGTCTGGGAGCGGGAGACGATCTGACGCACTCCGCCAAGTTCGATGCGGCTGGTGCCGAAATCCACGGTGCGACGATCCCGGACCTTGATGTACTGCGCCCTGCGTCCTCGGCGGGGATTCACCGAGCGGGGATCGGGAACACGATGCCGCGCGGGCCAGGCGACTCCGCCGCGGGAGGCAAGGCGGCCGGTGGGATGGGCGGCGGCAACGTCCCGCGCAGCCATGGACACGTCGTGCGGACGGTAGCGGATCATCGCGAGTACGCGGTCGGCCACGTCCAGGTAGTCTCCCGAACCGCCGATGACGAGAATCGTGCTGGTCCCCGTATTCTCATAAAGGGCCCGCACCCGGTCGATGAACGGGGTAATGGGTTCGTCGTCGCTCTTCACCAGCGCCTGCATGCGCCGGTCTCTGATCATGAAGTTGGTGGCCGCCGTGTCCTCGTCGATCAACAGGAGCTGCGCGCCGGCTTCCAGCGCCTCGATGATGGCTGCGGCCTGACTGGTCGATCCGGAGGCGTTCGGGGTCGAGAATGCCGTGGTGTCCTGGCCGCCCGGCAGCCTGCCGATGAACGGCGAGATGTTGACGCCCGCGACCGAACGGCCGTCCTCGGCCTGAACCCTCGTCGCGGTGGGGTCGGTGACGACCAGTTCGCGCCCGTCGCCGGGGCGGTGGTTGTAGACGCCCCGCGCGACCGCGTCCAGGACGGTGGACTTGCCGTGGTAGCCGCCGCCCACAAGGAGGGTCACCCCGCGCGGTATCCCCATGCCGGTGATGGGAGGGCCGTTGGGGCGCTCCAGGGTGACGCGCAGCCCGGGCGGAGACTCGAAGCGCGTGGCGCGGTCGCCGGGTAGGGGCCGATCGTCGATGCCGCTTCTCCGCGGGAGCAGAGAGCCGTCGGCGAGGAATGCCACGAGGCCGCGCGCATGGAGCTGTCCGCGCAGGAAGTCGGCGTCTTCGTTGGCCTCCGCGTGACGGGCGATTTCGGTGGGTGCGTGGGCGCGGGCGACGAGGGAGCGCTCGACCAGTGTGGGGAGGGTGTCCAGCAGGAGACGCTCGGCGGTGCGGCCGAGGACGCGACGCCCGGCGGCGGGAAGGCCGACCGTGAAACGCGCCTCGATGGAGCCATCGTCGTTGACCAGAACGGCCGTGTTGGCGAGGACCATCTGTCCCGGATCGGCCATGCCGATTTCGCCGCTCTTGCCGCTGCCGGCCCGCTTGCCGCGCGTGCGCCGGGCCGCGGCCGCGAAGGTGCGTGCGAGAAGGCAGGAGAGGCCAACGCGCCTGGGTGGCGTGGAGAAGGCGGCGGTATCGAACCCGGCCGTGGAGGGATCCAGGACGACCGCGAGGCTGCTGGGAGCCGCAAAGGGGTCGCCTTGGACCCGGCGAACCGCGAGAGTGTATGGGGGAAGGCGCCAGGTGCCCTTCAGGTCCCGGTACGCGGGGTAGCTGCGTCCATCGATGCGGCGCAGGGTGCGTCGAAGGTCTTCTTCCGTTCCTGTTGGCATGGGCTCCGGTCCAGGGAGGTTGCGATGTCGCGCTCTCAATATGGTTACGGCACCGTCGTGACCGTTGCATTCGTCACTTCGGTGGTGGCTTGCCAGGGTGACGTGCGGATTGGCGTCGTCCCCGAAGATCTGGCGTGCGGTGATCTCAATCCGCTCTACCTTGCCGACGGAGGAGTCGGCCGCGATGGCATCCCGGCGCTCACGGACCCGGTGTTCGTGCCGGTCGAGGACCAGGGGGCGACCACGTACCTGAGTAGCGAGGCGCGAGTGATCGGCGTCTTTCTGGACGGCGAGTGGCTTGCCATACCGCACAACATCATGTACCGGCACGAAATCGTGAACCTGACCCGCGGCTCCGAACAGGTCGCGGTCACCTACTGCCCCTTGACGGGGTCGGCGCTGGCTTTCGACCGGTCATCGGTGGACGGAGCTGAATTCGGGGTTTCCGGACTGCTGTTTCAGGCCAACCTGATCATGTACGACCGCAACACGGACGACTCGCTGTGGCCGCAGATGCGCGGAGCCGCAGCGTGCGGATCCCGGATGGGCCAGGCTCTGACACGCTATCCCGTGGTGGAGATGACCTGGGGCGGGTGGCAGGATCTGTTCACGGGCTCCACGGTCGTGGGCGTCGACCCGGCCGACGTGGGCGGATACAACGTGAACCCCTACGGCAACACATACGAGAACCCGGACAACCCGAACTATCTTGGATTCCCGATTCCGCGCGAAGACACCCGGCGCCTACCGAAGGAGCGGGTTCTGGGGTTGCCGGCCAACGTTGGCAGCGACGCAATCGCGTTTCCATTCCACGCGATGGAGGCCCGCGGCAAGGTCTGGGTCCACGAATTCGACTATGCAGGGGCACCGGCGGCGGTGCTGTGGGACGCGAACAGGTTTGCGGCCGTCGCGGTGCGTCCGGTGGTCGGTGAGCAGCGGCTGACCTTCCGCATCGAGAACGACGCGATCGTGGACAACGAGACGGGTTCGACCTGGAGCGTGGCCGGTCAGGCGGTATCCGGACCTCTCGAAGGTGGACGCCTTGCAATGATACCCGAGGCCTATGTCGCATTCTGGCTCGCGTGGGCGGGGTTCCATCCGGGCACGGAATTGATAGTTGAGTGATCGCCGCGCGATCGGCACCGGCGCTGCTGGCGCTTGCCCTGCTTGCGGGTGGGGCCCGGGACGCATCGCCGCAGTGGGTCGAGGCTCCGGGCAGGGGGTGGGTGGCATTGGCGATCTACCACCAGGACACGCGCGAGCACTTCGGGACGGCCGGTGAGGTTCGTTCGTTCTTCGCGGACGGCCACGCGGTCACGACCTCCTCGTTTCTCACCAGCGCGCTCGGGCTCGTTCGCGGCGTCGACCTCTGGACCCAGTTCTCGCTCAGCCGTCTGCGGTACGACGACATCGCGGGCCGGCGGGAGTCGACCGGCTTCGGGGATACCCGTGTGTGGCTGCGGGTTGCGCCGCTTGCGTGGCTGAACGCCTCGCTGCCGTTTGCGATCCGCGGCGGCACGAAGATCCCGCTCGGGGAGTTCGACGTCGACGCGGAAATCATCCCGCTTGGCGACGGGCAACGGGACTGGGAGGTCATGGCCGAACTGGGACACTCGTTCTGGCCGCGCTCCGTGTACCTGTCCGGCTGGGCGGGGTATCGGTGGCGCGAAGAGAACACCGAGTCGAGAAAGGACTTCGGGGACGAGTTCTTCTACTTCGTTCAACTGGGGGGCAGGGTGGGCCGGATCGGATACAAGCTGGCAGTGGACGGATGGGATGGGGCCTCGGGCGTGACCGAGGGAATCCGGATCCCGAACTTTCAGCGGGAACTCGTGCAATTCCAGCCTTCCCTGCTGTATGATGTCGGTCCCGGCTCGTTCGAACTGGGCGCGCGGTTTGCATTTCGTGGGCGAAGCCTGCCGGCGGGGACGGCATTGATGGCACAGTACTTCAGCAGATGGGAGCCCTTCTGATGCTCGACCGGAAACACTGGCGCGCCGTCGGCACGTTCGCCGTGCTGGGGGCGTGGAGCTGCGCACCTGCGGACAGCGTCCCGGGTGGGGAAGAAGCGGCCGCACCGCCGCAGGTGGCGTCCTCGGTGGATGGCGTCGTGGTTGCGGCGCAGCCGTTGGCGGCGGAGGCCGGCGCGAGGATGCTCCGAGCGGGTGGGAATGCCGCGGACGCGGCCGTGGCGGCGGCCTTTGCCGTGTCGGTCGTCGAGCCGTCGATGAACAGCATAGGGGGCCGGACCCAGATCCTGCTGCGCCTGCCGGATGGAACCTTCGCCGGGATCGATGCGACGACCCAGGCCCCTGCGACGTACGATCCGGAGACCGCGCCGCAGGCGTCCTATGGGTATCCCACGGTGGGCGTGCCGGGGGCCGTGGCCGGACTCACGAAGCTCCTGCGCGAGCACGGGACGAAGTCGCTGGAAGAGGTCATGGAGCCGGCCATCGCGCTGGCCGAGGAGGGCTTCCGGCTTCTTCCCGGAGAGGCGGCGCGCCACGGCGCAGGCGCTGATCAGCTCGCGGAGTTCGAGGGCTCGCGCTCCCATTACCTGACGCCGAGCGGGGAAGCGCGCGCCGCCGGGGACCAGTTCGTCCAGGCTGATCTCGCGGCGACCCTGCGCGCCATTGCCCAGGGCGGTGCGGATGCCTTCTACCGGGGCTCGATAGCGGAGCGGATCGTGGCGGACATGGGGGCGCACGGAGGAGCCGTGACCGCACGGTCGCTGGCGGACTACCAGGCGCTGGACGCCCCCGTCGTGAGGGGAAGCTACCGCGGCTACGACCTGGTGGGCACCGACATCCCGGCTTCCGGTGCGGTGACGATCGGGATTCTGCACATCCTCGAAAACTTCGACATGAGTGCGCTGGATCACGACAGCTGGGCCGGTCTCGTGGGTGCGGCGGTGGCTCAGGCGTTCTCGGAGCGCGCCGAGGCGCGGGCAGACGGGGCCGGCGACCTGGCCTTCATGACCGACAAGGGCTGGGCGGCGGACATGGCGGCCGAGCTGGAGGTGCCGGGCGCGTTGGCACGCGCGGCCGCCGGGTATGGTCCGAACAGCGGGGTGCGCGTGGCCGCGGCGGACTGGGACGACGCGGGCTGGGGGCCGGCGCACGGGCACACAACCCACCTGTCGGCCGCCGACGGCGCCGGCATGTACGTTGCGCTGACGCAGACCATCGGCCCGAATCTCGGCTCCAGGGTGGCGACGCCGGGGCTGGGGTTCCTCTACGCGGCCACGCTGGGCGGCTACCTGGGGTATATGGAGCCCGGGGAGCGGGCGCGCTCCAGCATCTCCCCGCTGATGGTCGTGCGGGACGGCGAGCCCGTGCTGGTCCTCGGGGCGGCGGGCGGCGCGAGGATCATCTCGGCGGTGGTGCAGGCCGTCCTGCGCGTCGTCGACCAGGGCATGAGTCTGCCCGATGCGCTGGCTGCGGCCCGGGTGCACCCGATCGACGGAGGCATCGCCATGGAAACGTCACCCGGGATCGGCTGGTCGCCCGAGGTGGTCGCCGAAGTCGAGTCGTGGGGCATGGAGGTCGAGGAGGTCGAGCGGGACGGCGCGTTCGGGCGGATCCACGGCATCTGGGTGAACGGCGAGACGGGCGAGAAGGTGGGGGTGGCGGATCCCGACTGGGAAGGTGCCGCGATCGTGCCGGGTGTGGTGGGGGACTCAGGGCGCTGAACACCCGAGACCCTCGCTAGCCGATCCGGAAATCCAGCCCTGCCTGGAGTGTGAGGGCGCGGTTTTTGGCGGTCGTCTCCGTTTCGCTCTCGAAGAATGAACGGATTCCGCGGGAGTAGATGAAATCGATTCTGAATCCCAGCCGGGACGTCGCGGACAGGCGGGCGCCGACGCCTCCGAGGACTGCATGGTCGATGGCCGCGGTCCTCGAGTCGGCTTCCGGAGCGTCGCACTCCACCAGGAACGTGATCGGTTGCAGAACGAGCCTCGCTTCCCGCTCGCAGGAGGTCTCGAGGCGGAGGGCGGGACCCGCCAGGAGGTGAACCGACAAGCGCTGGCCGATCACGGGCGCACTCGCCTTGCCCAGCGCCGAGAACTGCAGGTACTGGATCCTGTAATCCACCTCGCCGAGCTGCAGCAGGGTCGACGTGGAACCGCGCCGAATGTAGCCGGCACCGAACTCGATGCCGATTCGCTCGGAGAGGGGAACCGCCACGGACAGGGACACCGCGGGCCCCCGGCGAGGTTCCTGGGAGTCGACCGCCAGACCGGTCACGATCAACTCCGATGAACTGGCGCCCACGCCGATCCCCAGAGTGACCTGGGCAGCGGCGCTCGGACTCGCGAGCACGGGTAGCGCCGCGGCGAGCAAGACGGTCCGGTGACTTCTCATTGGCGCTTCCCGCGAACGTGGACGGCGGCAAAACATGGACGGCAGCCATGACGACCTGCACAATCTAACCGTCGCGCCCGCTCTGCCATCCGGAGGAACACGATGACGCCGCCCGTCAGAACGACCGCTCCCGCCCTCCTTGCCGTGCCCATTCTGGCCTCGTGTTCGCCCGCCCCTTACGACCTCGTCCTCCAGGGCGGCCGTGTCGTGGATGGTACGGGGTCTCCCCCTGTCGTGGCCGATGTCGGTGTGCGCGACGGCCTCGTCGCGGGGGTGGGTGACCTGAGCGACGCCGCAGCCGGGACCATCCTCGACGTGACCGGCCTCTACGTCGCGCCGGGGTTCATCGATACGCACTCGCACTCGGGACCCGGGCTGACCACCGAGGAACTCAGTCACGCCGAGCCGCTGCTGGCCCAGGGGCTGACCACCGTCGTGGTGAACCCGGATGGCGGCGGGCCCGTCGCCCTCGTCGAGCAGCGCGCCGAGCTGGAGCAAGAGGGCCTCGGGGTGAATGTCGCCCAGCTGGTCGGCCATGGGTCGGTACGCGGACGGGTCATGGCCAGCGACGACCGTGCTCCCACCGAGGCCGAACTGGACCAGATGCGCACGCTTGTCCGGGCCGGAATGGAAGCCGGTGCGTGGGGCCTCTCATCCGGTACGTTCTACACGCCCGGCAGCTTTTCGAAGAACTCGGAACTGATCGAATTGGCCCGCGTGGCCGCGGAATACGGCGGCATCTACACGAGCCACATCCGGGACGAATCGAACTACACCATCGGTGTGCTGGCCGCGGTCGAGGAGGTCATCGACGTGAGCCGGCAGAGCGGAATCACCGGGGTCGTGACCCACATCAAGGCGCTCGGCCCGCCCGTCTGGGGTTCCGCGGCGGCCATGGTGGAGCGTATCGAGGCCGCGCGCGCCGAAGGACTGCCCGTGTATGCCGACCAATACCCCTATCTCGCTTCGGCGACGGGGCTGTCGGCCGCGCTGCTCCCGCGCTGGTCCCAGGCCGGGGGCAGTGGAGCCTTTGCCGAACGCGTGGCGGATCCGGACACAAACATGCGAATCCGGGAAGCCATGGTGGAAAACCTCGCCCGCAGGGGCGGCGCGGACCGTATCCAGTTCCGGCGCTTCGCGGAAGACCCCTCGATCGAGGGGCGCCTGCTTTCCGATATTGCAGCGGAACGCGATGCAAACCCCATTGACGTCGCACTCGAACTCATTCTCCAGGGCGGCCCCTCCATCGTCTCGTTCAACATGAGCGAAGAGGACCTGTTGACGCTGATGACACAGGAATGGACGATGACGTCGTCGGACGGCGGGCTCCCGCTATTCGGCGTGGGCGTGCCGCATCCGCGGTCCTATGGAGCATTCGCCCGCAAGATCGGGGTGTTCGTCTTCCAGGACGGGGTGATGTCGCTGGAGGCCGCTGTACGGAGCATGACGGCGCTTCCGGCCGAAGTGATGGGGATGGAGGACCGCGGCCGGATCGAGGAAGGCATGGTCGCGGACCTCGTGGTGTTCTCGGACTACTTCAAGGACAATGCGACCTTCACCGAGCCGCACCAGTTGTCGTCCGGGGTCGTCCACCTCTTCGTGGGGGGCGAGGCCGCAATCATCAACTCCGCATTCACCGGAGCCCGGGCCGGGCGGGTGCTGGTGAAGTGACGGCCTATCCGCCGGGCAGCAGTCCGACGGCACTCACTCCCGAATCACGCCGTAGCGGCGCAGGACCTCCACCGTCTCCTCGATCGGGAGCGCCTCGCGCGTCCCGAAACGGCTGCTGACGGTCTCCGCCCTGAACATCGAGTTGTAGATCGCCTCCTCGGTGGATTCCACCGTCGCCTGGAAGAGCGCCGACATGTGGTTGTTGTCGAGGTCCTCGACCGTACGCACTCGGTCTCCCGGCCGCCGCCGCACGCCCGCGGCTGTGGAAAAACTCAGCACGTAGTCCCCCGATCCATTGCCGGCGAAAGAGCCGGTCCGGGACAGCCCCATGACCGCGCGCATCGCCAGACGTTCCAGGTTGCGCTCCGAGAGCGGCGCATCGGTCGCCACCACCATCATGATCGAGCCCTGCGACTGGCCATCACGTTCCTCCACCTGGTTGCGAAAGGCGTATCGGCCGAGTTCCCGTCCGACGGGCGCCCCGGCGATCTGCAGGATGCCCCCGAAGTTGGACTGTACCAGCACCCCAACCGTGTATCCCCCGAGGGACGCGGAAAGCGCCCGCGAACTGGTGCCGATCCCTCCCTTCCAACCGAACGCCGAAGTTCCCGTGCCCGCTCCGACCGCTCCCTCCTCGACGGGGCCAGTCGTGGCGCCGTTGAGCGCCGCCCTGACGTCGGCGGGGCGGATCGGACGATTGCGTATGTCGTTCAGGCCTCCGTCGTTCGTCTCGCCGACGACGGGGTTTATGGACCGGACGCGCTCCATGCCCTCCAATTCCAGCGCCCATTCGACCATTGCGTCGGCCGCCTTCCACACGCACAGCGTGCAGGTCAGCAGGATAGGCGTCTCCAGCTCGCCCAGTTCCCGCACCTGCGTGACGCCCAGCAGCTTGCCGAACCCGTTGGCGACGTACATGGCGGCGGGAACGCGGTCGAAGTAGAGGTTGCCGCCGTGCGGCCGGATCGCCGTCACGCCGGTGCGGATGTCGTCGCCTTCGATCAGGGTCGCCTGCCCCACGAGGACACCGCCGACGTCGGTGATGGCGTTGTGCGGTCCGGGCTCGAAGATCCCGACGGTGATTCCCAGATCGCGGGCGCGAGGCCTGGTGGTTTGCTGAGCCATGGCGGATTCGAGGCAGGTGGTTGAGAGGATCAGGATCGCCCAGGCGAGAGCCATGAGGCGTGTGAGCGATACCGGGAGTTCGCGTCGGGGTGCGGATTGCTGGAGCATGTCAGCCTCCGGGAGCGTAGGGTCGTCAGCGTCGTCAGAAGGCCCCGGCGACCATGGTGCCGAGAAGCAGAGGGTGGTAGAGCAGCGAACCCACGAATACGCGATTGCAGTTTCGCCTTGTGGGGTTGCGCAGAAACGCCACGGAAACCGCAACCATCCCCGTGCCGAGCAGGATCGCGGCTCCGAGATAGGCGTTGCCGGCCATCCCCAGAACGGTGGGCAGGGTGCTCACCAGTGCCAGCAGCGCGGCGTACCCCACCATCAGTCCGGCGACCAGCCCCGCCGATCCCGGCGGAATGAGCTGGAAACCGGCGCGCTCGTAATCCGCCCGCAGATTCCACCCGAGGGCCAGGACGTGGATGAGTTGCCAGAGGAACAGGATGCCGAATAGGGTCAGGCCGCGCGCGTCGACGTTCCCGGTATGGGCGGTCCAGCCAATGAGCACGGGCAGCGCGCCCGGAACCGCCCCGACCGGGGTCGCCAGCGGAGACCGAAGCTTGAGCGGCGTGTAGACCGCGTCGTAGAGGAGAGCCGCCACCGCCGTCACCAGCGCGGGCAGCCAGCCGAGCCAGAACCAGATGTGCCCCACGCCGGCGAGCAGCAGAATCCACCCGAAGAACCTGGCATGCGCTTCCGGGATTCTGCCAGAGGGGACCGGGCGGCCCCTGGTCCGCAGCATGACGCCATCCGGCGCACGCTCGAGGTACTGGTTCAGGGCTAGCGATCCGGCGGTGCTGAGCGAGGTTCCCAACACGAGGTGGAACAGATCGAAGTAGACGATGTCGGGCAGCGCGGCCACCAGGTAGCTGGCAACGGCGGTGAGCGCGACGAATCCCGTGATTCCGGGCTTGGTCAGCTCCAGGTAGGCACCGGCCCACCCGCCGCCGGCTGCCTGAATACGCTCCTCGATGGTCATTGGCGAAGGCGTCCGCCGGCCGCACGAAACTCCCTCTTCATAACAGCCCCTGCACGAGCCCCCCGTCGATCTGCATGGTGTGTCCCGTAATGTAGGATGCGGCCTCGGACGCGAGGAACACGACCCCGTTCGCAAACTCTTCCGGCTTGCCGATCCGTCCGGCCGGGATGTCGGCGGCGATCGCCTCGAGCGCGGCCTCGCGGGTGGTCCCATGTGCCTCCGCTTGCGTGGCCAGAAGGGACTCGACCCGCGCGGTGTGGATGAAACCCGGGGCCGCCACGTTGCAGAGAATCCCCTCGGCGGCCAGGTCGCGTGAGATGGTCTTGATGAATCCTACGACCCCCGGGCGTGCGGTGTTCGACAGCAGGAGATTCCTGACCGGCTGCTTCACCGCGACCGACGTGATGGCCACGATGCGTCCCCAGCCGTTCCTGCGCATCTCCGGCAGGGCGGCCAGTGTGAGCTGGACCGTCGACAGGAGATTGAGATCCACGGCCTTTCTGTACGCCTCCGGGGTGAAGTCGTCTACGCCGCCCGGCGGCGGGCCGCCAGCGTTGGCGACGAGGACGTCCAGGCGGCCGAACTCGGACGCCGCGCGCTCCACCAGCCGTGCGCAGAACGCCTCGTCGGCCACGTCGCCGGCGAAAGGCACGACGCTGCGGCCGGAGTCCCGCGCGATCTCGCTGGCTGTGGCCTCGAGGGCTCCGGGGGACCTCGAGTTGATGACCACATCCGCGCCCTCCCTGGCGAGCCGCTCCGCGACCGCGCGACCGAGTCCCTTCGATGCGCCGGTGACGAGGGCTGCCCTATCTTTCAGTCCGAGGTCCACGAGAGCTTCTCCATTGGGAAGGACGGGTCGTTGGAAGATGCGCGGTCGTCGCCGGGCGCGAAACTCTGCACCCACCCCGGTTGTATGGAACGTATCCGCGCGAGAACCGGCCGCATCCGTACACCCAGGCTGAAATGAACGCTGCCGACGTAAGGAGCCGACGCCAGCAGGAGCGGGCGATGTGGAGGCGAGGCCTGGTTGCATCGCTGCTGTTGCACCTCGCCGTGCTGCTGTTCGGGGGCGGGCCGCCCGTGCCTCCGTCGCCCTTTGCGGCTGCCGGGCCCAGGGCGGGCGACAACCGGGCCGCAGCCGGTGGGATGCAATCCCTCAACGTCGTCGCTCCGCCCACCCGGCCGATCCGGCCTCCGGCGATTCCACTACCCGTGGAGATCGAACTGGACGTTGTCGACCTGGAAACGGAACCGGCCATCGAAGTCGCGGCGCTGCTCGGGGAAAGGCCCGGGCCACCCGGGCCACCCGGGCTGGAGACGGGAGACGGCGCGGGCGACGGCGGCACCGCCGAGGAGGGACTTCGACGCCTGATGCCGCCGACGCCGCGCGGAATGATCATCCCCCCCGCGAACCGGAGCCTCCGCGGCACCACGGTCGACGTCTGGGTCTTCGTTGACGAGATCGGCCAGGTCGTCGCCGACTCGACCCGGCTGGATCCGGCTACGCGGGACCGGGGGTTCAACCGCCAACTGATACGGGAAGCCGCCCAATGGGTCTTCCGTCCCGGTACGCAAAACGGCGTGCCCGTGGCGGCGTGGTTCCGCTATACGATCAGCATGTAGCCGTGCGAGCAGCCCGTGAACAAGATCCCCCGGCCTTCGAACGGCGATGCATCCGGGCCGGCCGCTCGGTCTCACCTCTTCAAGCTGTAAATCAGAGTTTACACAATGTCATGTTTACTTTACATCTTTGTCTGTTGAGGCCGTGCTCTGCGTTGCTCCTCGGGCCCGTAGCGCTGCTACTGGCCCTTCGTCGCGCCTTGCCGGCCCGGCGCCTCGCCGCTCTCGGTGCGCGGGCGGCTTTGTCCACGGACTGCTAGGTTCCGGGAATGCGACGTGCGGCCAAGCGGATTCTCTGGGTAGACGACGAGATCGATCTCCTCCGTCCCCACCTGCTCTTCCTCCAGCAGAGGGGCTACCATGTCGACGCCATTACGAACGGCGACGACGCGCTGGCCCTTCTCCGCGGGCACGCCTACGACCTCATCCTGCTGGACGAACAGATGCCGGGCCGACGAGGCCTGGAGGTCCTGAGACTGATCCGGCGCGACGACCCGTACGCACGCGTGGTCATGGTGACGAAGTCCGAAGAGGACCGCACGATGACCGAGGCGATCGGACGCCACGTGGAAGCCTACCTGGTGAAGCCCACGAGTCCCCGCCAGGTGCTTTCCGTGGTGACCCGCATCCTGGAAGGGTCCTCGATCCAGCAGCAGCGCGCGGCCCAGGACTTCGCGGCGCGGTGGCCGGCGCTGTCCCGGATGCGCGAGCGCGCGTCCAGCGCCTCGGCGTTCGCCCGCGTGTATCAGGAGCTCGTTGACTGGCACCTGTGGCTGGAACGGTCCGGCGAGACTGGCCTTCTCGGGACGGTTGAGTCGCTGCAGGAAGACCTGCGCCATGACTTCGGCCGCTGGGTAACGCGCGAGTATCCCCGCTGGATGAAGGGCGGCGCGGATCGCCCGGAGCTTTCGGTCGACGTGGTCGAGCGGCGCCTGCTCCCGCTGCTGGGCAGGGAACCAGTCTACTTTGTTGTCCTGGACTGCATGCGCCTGGATCAGTGGCGCGCCATTTCGCCTCTGATCGGCGAGTATTTCGACGTCGACGAAGGGTATCACTACTCGATCCTGCCGACCGCCACGCCCTATGCCCGCAATGCCATCTTTTCGGGGTTGTTCCCCGACGAGATCGCTCGCGCGCGGCCACAGTGGTGGGATGCCTCGGATGACGAAGGGTCGCTGAACGCCTTCGAGGACGAACTCCTGAGGGAGCAACTGCGTCGACTCACCGGACGCGCCGTTCCGGTCCACTACGAGAAGGTCTTCACCGACCGCAACGAGGCGCAGGTGCGGGGTCGGCTCAGGTCCGCCGCCAGGGTCAAGGGCGGTGTGATCGCCATGGTATTCAACTTTGTGGACCTGATGACCCACGGACGCTCCGAGTCCCCCATTCTGATGGAGGTCGCCAAGGACGAGGCCGCGCTCAGGCAGCTGACACGCTCCTGGTTCGAGCGGTCGACGGCCTTCGCCGTGCTGAAGGAAGCATCGTCCCAGGGGCATCGAGTGGTGCTGACCACCGACCACGGATCGATTCACTGCCGCCGTCCCGCGACCATCTACGCGCGCAAGGGCGCGAGCACCAGCCTGCGCTACAAGATGGGAAACGACCTGCGCGCGCAGGATCCGAACTATGCCTTCACCACCAGGCGCGCGTCCGACCTGCGGCTACCGCGTGGAGGCCTGCGGATGACCTACATGGTCGCGCTGGACGACTGTTTCTTCGTCTACCCCACCAAGCTGCGCGAACACCAGCGACGCTACCGCAATTCCTTCCTGCACGGGGGCATATCGCCCGAAGAGATGATCGTGCCGGTCGCGGTACTGCGGCCCCGGCCCCGCTGACAGCCGCCTGCCGGGGCCGGGCATGATCATCTGGCGCAGGGTTCTCGCCCACCTCGCACCCCACCGGGCCGTTCTGCTGTTGTCCGTGGCGGCAAGCGCCGCCTATTCCGCGCTCGACGCGTTCTCGTTCGTCCTGCTGATCCCGTTCCTTGGGACCGTGTTCGGCGAAAGCGACCCGGCCGGGACGGGGGGCGAGACACCGGCACGGTTGGAACAGGCACTCGATTTCACCGTAGGACGCTTCGTCGACCTCGACGGCGATCCGCAATCGGTCGTGGGCGGGATCATTCTCTTCCTGCTCATGCTGGTCGCGCTGAAGAACGCGGTCGACTTCGCGCGCGCCTGCCTCACCGCCCGGGTCGAGCAGGGGGTGGCGCGCGACTTGCGCAACCGCGTGTACGGCCACCTCCTCGACCTGGACCTCGCCTTCTTTGCGAGGGTGCGCACGGGCCAGATCGTTTCGCGCCTCACCCACGACGTGGAGCAGCTGCGCACCCTGGTCACCAGGGAACTCACCCGGACGGCGGCGGCTGTGTTGCAGTTCGCGGCGTGCCTCTACTGGATGATCGAGATCTCGGCCCGCCTGACCGCGGCGGCATTCGTCGTGGTTCCGCTCACCATGGTCATCTGGGGTCCCCTGGTGCGTCGCCTCCGGCGCGGCGACCGGCAGGTGCTCGATCTGGCGGGCGTGGTCAGTTCGCACATTCAGGAGACCGTGTCGGCGATCCGCGTGGTAAAGTCCGCGTCGGCCGAACCGATCGAGCGACGTCGCTTCCGCAACCTGACCCGCACATACTTCGACGCCTTCCTGCGGACCGTCCGTCTGCGGGCGCTCGCGGGTCCGATCACGGAGTTCCTGGTCGTCGTGGGCACCGCGATCCTCCTCTGGTACGGGGCCAGGATGGTGTTGGTGGACGCCACTCTGTCCGCCGCCGCTTTCCTCGGCTTCATCCTGCTCAGCACGCGGCTGTACTCCCCGGTCAAGTATCTCAGCAAGCTGCCCGCGCTGATTCAGCCCGGCCTGGCGGGCGCGGAGCGGGTCTTCGAATTCCTCGATGCCCCTGCCGAGAACCGGGATCGGGAAGGAGTCCGGGAGTTCACGGGCGTCGACACGGAAGTCCGCTACCGGGGTGTGTCCATGGAGTATCGGACGGGCGACCGGGTACTCAGGGACGTGGACTTCCGCGCGCCCGCCGGTTCCGTCGTGGCGCTGGTGGGACCGAGCGGCGCGGGGAAGACGACCATCGTGGACCTCCTCGCCCGGTTCTACGACCCCCTGAGCGGCGCGATTGAAATCGATGGCACCGACGTGCGGGAATTCCGGCTGGCGTCGTTGCGGGCGGGCCTCGGCGTCGTGTCGCAGGACACGGTTCTCTTCCACGACACGGCGCGCGCCAACATCGCGTACGGCACGCCCGGGGCTCCGGCGGACGAGGTCGAGGAGGCGGCGCGGGCGGCCCACGCCCACGATTTCATCACCACTCTGCCGGACGGCTACGAAACGGTCGTGGGTGAGCGGGGGACCACGCTGTCGGGTGGACAGCGCCAGCGGATCGCGATCGCGCGGGCCGTGCTCCGCAACCCGCCGATCCTGATTCTCGACGAGGCGACGAGTGCGCTCGACACGGAGTCGGAGCGGCTCGTGCAGGAAGCGATGGAGCGGCTCCTGGAGGGCCGCACGGTCTTCGTTATCGCGCACCGCCTCTCGACGATCCGGCGTGCAGACCTGATCGTCGTGGTCGACGGCGGCCGCCTGGTGCAGCAGGGGACCCACGCCACCCTGATGGAGGAGGGAGGCCTGTACCGGCGGCTGCGGGAACTGCAGTTCCAGTGAGTGCGCGAAGCCCGGTGCCGCTCCGGCGCAGGTTTCGGCACCGCCTGGAGTTCGCCCTGGTGCGTGTCGTGGCGGCCGTTTGTGGCGGCCTGCCCGCTGTGGTGGCCGACCGTGCTGGAGCGCTGCTGGGGTGGGTGGCCGCACGGGTGGGACGTCCCCGTTGGGGAGTGGTGACACGGCAGCTACGCCTGGCGTTTCCGGACGCGACGGAGGGCTGGCGGCGCACCATGGGCAGGCGCAGCTATGCGCACTTCGGGCGCGAGGCGGTGGCCATGTTCCGCCTGGCGGGAGCCAGCCGCGCCGAGATTCTGAAGCGGACCCGGCTGGTGGGGCGGGAACTGCTGGAGAAAGCCGCGCGCGAGGGCCGCGGGGTCATGGTCGTGAGCGGGCACCTCGGCAACTGGGAGGTGGGCGCGGCGGGTGTGGTGGCGCGCGGCTTTCCGATGGACATCATCGTGGCGCGGCAGCGCAATCGTCACTTCGACCGGTATCTGACCCGGGCGCGCGAGAGACTGGGCGTGAACGTGATCCCGCGGGGCGACGCGCCGCGCGGGGCGCTGGCGTCGCTCAAGGCGGGCCGGGTCGTGGGACTCATGGGCGACCAGGACGCGAGGAGGGCGGGGGTTTTCGTGGACTTCTTCGGGCGGCCCGCGTCGACGGCGCGCGGTCCGGCCGTGTTGTCTATGCGGGCCGGAGTAGTGCTCGCCACCTTCTGCGCGATCCGGCTGCCTGGCTGGAGGCCGCGCTACGAGGTGCGTATCGAAGCGGTCCCCGAGGTGGAGCCGGGGAGTGATCGTGCGGCCGCGGTCATGATGCTGACCCGGGCGTTCACGAGCCGTCTGGAAGAGCAGGTCCGGAAGCAACCGTGGCAGTACTTCTGGCATCATAGGCGTTGGAAGACACCGCCGCCCTGAAGCGTTTGGTATAGATTCATTCTCCACCATCCGACCCGACTCCAGGACTCATGATTTACATCTGTATCCCCTCCAGGGACGAGGACCGCACCATCGGCGTGCTCCTTTGGAAGATCCGGGACGTCATGGCGACGCTGGGCCGCGACTTCCACGTCCTCGTGCTCGACGACGCCTCGCGGGACGGGACCCGGGCGCTGCTGGAGAAGTACAAGCAAGTGATGCCGCTGACCGTGCTCAGCGAGCGGCGGCCCATCGGGTACGGTCGCGCCACGGAGAAGCTGTTGCAGGCGGCCGCGGGCCGAACACGCTACCCGAAGCGGGACGCGATCGTCACCATGCAGGGCGACTTCACCGAGCACCCGGAGCACCTCCACGCGCTCATCAAGACTTTCGAGGGGGGCGCGGACATCGTGGCGGGCGAGGCCGCGACGGTTGCGTCGGACGTACCCAGCCGCATTCGCTTGGCGCGTTGGCTCGGTGGCATGGCGATCGGCCGGATGGTGTCCGGCAACTCCGGCGGCGATTGGCTTGCCGGGTTGCGTGCCTACAGGGTCGTCGTCGTCAAGAAGGCGATACGGGAGGCCGGCGACCGGCGTCTGGTCAGCACCGACGGCTGGGCGGCCAACGCCGAGTTGATGCAGGCGCTGATCCCTTACGCGCGCCGGGTCGCGCACGTGCCCCTCGCTCGGCGATACGACCTCCGGCCGCGCCGCACGAGGATTCGCATCCTGCCGACATTGCGCCAGATTCTGCGGCTGCGAAGGCTCGCTCCACTGGAGGCGGAACGACATGGCGCGGCCTAGAGGTCTGCCCCTGACCGCGAGGATGGCGCTGATTGCGCTCGCCGTGACAGCTGCGCCGCCGGCCAGCGCCCAGACCCCGTCGGCGACGGATCCGACCGACGGGGCGTCGCCCGAGGTGATCGGCGTACCGTTTGCAGTCGGAGAGCACCTGAGGTACAAGGTCAAGTACGGCATCTTCTCCGTGGGAGAGGCCCACATGACCATCGCAGGAATCGACACGATTCATGGCATGCCCACCTACGTGGCCGAGTGGCGGCTCAAGGGCAGCGTACTGGGATACGGCATCGACGAGACATTCACCTCCTGGATCGACACCGAGGGGCTGTTTGCCAGGCGCTTCGTGAAGGACCAGGGGAAACGCTACCGCGAGTACGAGTTCTTCCCGGCGGAGCACCGTGTACAGAGAATCGACCACGACACGACCTGGGCGCTCCCCGATCCGGAGCCCCTCGACGACATATCGATCGTGTACTTCACGCGCACGCTCGCCCTCGATGTGGGGCAGAGCTACACCTTCGACCGTTTCTACAACGACGAAGGAAACCCGATCGTTCTCAATGTGCTGCGCAAGGATCGGCGCGAGGTGGGCGCGGGCGAGTTCAACACGGTGGTGGTGCGGCCCATCATCCAGACCGACGGCCTCTTTTCGGAGGGTGGGGACGCGGAGATCCACTTCTCGGACGATGAGCGCAGGATGGTGGTCTACATGAAGGTGGATGGCCCGTTCCTTCCGCTGAACCTCACGCTGCACCTGGAGGAGATCCTGCACGTCGAGCCGGGCAGCCCCCAAACGCCGGACGATGTGCCGGATTCCGGCTGAGGGAGCAGTACGTCCACGGCTGGCCGGGTGATCGCCGCCGCGCGGAGTCTGCGGCTGTGGTTGGCGTGGGTCCTGGGCATCGCGTTCTTCTGGATGGCGCGGCCCGTCGCCGAGTCCATGTGGATCGGCGGAGCCATCGTGCTGGCGGGGCTGGCGGTTCGCGGGTGGGCTGCGGGAGTCCTGGAGAAGGACCGGGAGTTGGCGGTCTCGGGTCCGTACGCGTTCACCCGCAATCCGTTGTACGTGGGCAGCTTCCTGCTGGGCATCGGCGCTGCGGTCGCCGGTGGCCGGCCGCTGTTCGGCGTGGTCTTTCTCGGTTACTTCGCGCTGGCCTACCGGGCGGTGATGGCACACGAGCAGGCCGGGCTGGAGGTCAGATTTCGCGACGCCTACCGTGACTATCGCGATTCCGTGCCCGGATTCCTTCCCCGCCTCTCGCCGTACCGTCCACCGCCCGGTCCAGGGATCGGAACGAGGGGCTTTTCCCTCGCACGCTACATGCACAACCGCGAGTACGACGCCGCCCTGGGAGCGATCGGGGGAATGGTCCTGCTCGCACTGAAGGCCGCGGGCGTCCTGCGGCTGCCATAACCCGGCGGCGACACGGTTGGGCAGCCCGTGCGCTGCTACGCCGTCTCGGGCGGTACCTCCACCAGGTAGAGGACCGGACCCGGCATCACCTGCCCCTTGACCCTGATGTCGAAGTCGTAGCGTCCGGGCACCGGGAAGACCACGTCCTCGAGTGGCATCACCAGCTGAGTGCGTGGCGGCGGCCGGTCCGCGGGGCGCGGGGTCACTTCGGATTCCCCCTCGACGGTGAGGGTCCGGCGTCCGTCGGGACCGCGCACGTCGACGCGAAAGCGATGGCGGCCCTCGTCGTCCGGGTCCCACTCGATGCACACGACGAGGGTCATCCGATCCTGGCGCGCCGGAAAGCCCGGAGCATAGAGGTCGTGGAAGACTCCATGAACGTCGAGCTTCCCCTCCGGGGTGGTGGCCGCCTGATCGCAGACGGCGAAAGTCAGTAGTCTCATGTCTCTTGAGCGGTCGGAAGACGCCGCTTCGAGTTCTGGTTTCTTGCCATAATCCGCTTCTGACCTACTTTATTGGCTTCGCTTGCGGGCCGCCCTGCCGGCCCAGGCGTTCGCGGAACCCCGCGGAGAGAAACCAATTATGAGGAGGAGTAGTGGCGAAGCAAGAACCGATGGACCGGGCGCGAGACGAGTTGTTCAGTCACATCCACCGTTGCGGCGTGTTGCAGGCGCACGTGGATGATCAGGACTCCTGGATGACGGAGACCATCGAATACCTGGCGGAGCGGTATCCGGATCTGGGTGTCAGGGAGCTCTCCGAGCTCAAGGCCGTGGGAATGCAGTTCTGCAAGCCCGTCATCTCCAGGCTCAGGCGTGAAGAACCCGCCGATCCTCCCGCCGTGGACGGCGGGCCGGGCGAGGCGATCCTGGGAGAGCCCAGGGACGCCTGACCGGATTCCTCACCGCAGTACCCCTTCCCACCACGGAGTGCGATCAATGACCAGCCGCCGTGATTTTCTCAAGACCTCTGCCGGGGTCGGCGTCGGTGCCGCCGTCGGCCTCAACTCGGCGCAACCGTTGCGCGGCGCGCCGGCCGTGCACAGGAGCGTGGTCGTCCCGGTTGCCGTGGCGAGCGGAAACGGACTCGAGGCCGTGGAAACGGCTGTCCGCAACGTGAGCGAAGGCGGCGACACGCTGGATGCGGTGGTGGAGGGCGTGAACATCGTGGAGCGCGATCCCGGCGACGCGTCCGTGGGCTTCGGCGGCCTCCCCAACCTGGATGGCGTCGTGCAACTCGATTCGTCGGTCATGCACGGCCCCAGCAGGGGCGCGGGCGCGGTCGCGTGTCTGGAGGGCATCAAGACGCCGTCCAGCGTGGCCAGGGACGTGATGCGGTACACCGACCACGTGCTTCTGGTCGGCGAGGGGGCCCAGCGGTTCGCTCTTTCGATGGGATACCAGCTCGAAGATCTCCTGACGGAGCGCTCGCGTCGCCGCTGGATCGATTGGCGCGCGACGATGAGTGACAGGGACGACTACCTCACCCCGGAAGAGACCGGGCATGCCGCTCCCGGTTCCTCGCGGCAGGAGGACTACGGCCTCGGCATCCTCGATTCACACGACGGGGTGCGCCCGCAAGGGACCATCAACTGCAACGTCATCAACAGCGACGGAGACCTCTCCGGCGTCACCACGACCTCCGGCCTGGCGTGGAAGGTGCCGGGAAGGGTCGGCGATTCTCCCATCGTGGGTGCCGGACTGTACGTCGACAACGACGTGGGCGCGTGCGGATCCACCGGCCGCGGCGAGGCCGTGATCAAGACTTGCGGCTCGCACAGCGTGGTCGAGCTGATGCGCTCCGGCATGTCACCGACCGACGCCTGCCTCGAGGCGCTTCGGCGTATCGTGACCTTCACGACTGAAGACCGGCTCCGGAACGCGGACGGGCGGCCGAGCTTCGGCGTGAACTACTACGCAATCAACAAGAACGGCGAATACGGCGGCGCGTCCATCTACTCCGGCGGCCGGTATGCGGTGTGCAGAGACGGGGAGACCCGCCACGAGGATCTGGCCTACCTGTTCGAGCGGAGGGGTTGATTGGACGCGGACGACAAGAAGCCCGGACCCGTGGGGTTCGGCGTCGATGAGTTGCCCGAAGTCAAGAAAATGGAACGCTTGCATTGCAGTGGACGCCAAGTGCCATCTCCCATGGGAGGGTTCCTGATGGACCTCGGAGTGCGTGCGGAGGCCGACGGGACCAGTACCGTCCTATTCGAGTGCAAGACATCCGCGCTGAGGTACCAGCTGCCCCTGCGAATCAGCACATGGCGAGAACGGCGCAAGGTCAGGATACAGGCGGACGAGGGCCTGGATCCGATGTGCCCGCGGGGAGAACTGGGCCCGCCCCTCGTGAGGCGGGGGAAGGACTTCTTCTGCCCCCGCTGCAACATCATGTTCGGGAGAGTACCGTAGAGGTCGGCCCGAAAAGACCGGACCGAGGCCTGCCAGGGCGCCGGCTCCGACGGACGCACGTTCGCGCGTGGCTCGCATCGCGCTGATCCCCGGGGACGGAATCGGTCCCGAAGTCGTTTGCGCGGCGAAGGACGTGATGCGCGCTGCCGCCGAAAGGCACGGCCTCGACCTCACGCTGGACGACTGGGACCTCGGCGCGGACCGCTATCTGCGCGACGGCACGACCCTGTCCCCCGAGGACCGCGACCGCCTGGTCGGCGACTACGATGCGGCGCTTCTCGGCGCGCTCGGCGACCCGCGCGTACCAGACAACGTTCACGCCCGCGACATCCTGCTGGGCTTGCGGCTGTTTGCGGACCTGTACGTAAACTACCGGCCGTGCAAGCTCCTCGTCCCGGCCCTGTCCCCGCTCCGGAATCCGGACCCCGCCACCGACATCGTCTTCTTCAGGGAAAACACGGAGGGGCTTTACGCGGGCATGGGAGGCAGCTTCAAGACCGGAACGGCCGACGAGATCGCGATCGAGGAGAGCGTCAACACCTATAAGGGTGTGGAACGCATCGTCAGGGCCGCCCTCGAGCATGCACGGGCGGCCGGGCGCACCAGTGTCACGCTGGTCGACAAGGCCAACGTGCTTGTGTACGAAGGGGGCCTGTGGCGGCGTGTCTTCGCCGAGGTCGGAAGCGAATTCCCGGAGATCGACCGCAACGCCATGTACGTCGACGCCATGGCCATGGACCTGGTCCGCCGCCCGCAGCGGTACCAGGTGGTGGTGACTTCGAACCTCTTCGGCGACATCCTGAGCGATCTGGCCGCGCAGGTCACCGGCGGCCTGGGCCTCGCGCCCTCGGGAAATATCAACCCGGGGTCCTGGGCCCTCTTCGAGCCGGTCCATGGATCGGCGCCCGACATCGCGGGTAAGGGTATTGCGAACCCGGTGGCGGCGGTGGCGTGCGTGAGCCTTGCGTTCGGGCACCTCGGCATGGAAGAGGCCGCGGCCGATGTGGATGACTGCGTTCGCGCGTCGTTCGCGAAAGGGGTCACCACGCCCGACGTGGGCGGTAGCGCCACCACGCAGGAGGTCGGACGATGGATGGCGGCGCGGCTTCTCAGCGCGGCATCGGGTTAAGTTTACTGGTGTTTCGCGCTTTTCAAGGACCTGATCGACGCACTCATGGAGCATAGGGATGGGGACTCAAGGATTCGACAAGGAGGTCGTCTTCCTCTCGGGGAAGCGCACTCCCTTTGGTACCTTCGGCGGTTCGCTGAAGGACTTCACCGCCACCGATCTCGGCGTTCTGTCAGCGGAGGCGGCGATCGAGGCGGCAGGCGTCGAGCCCGTACACGTGGGCCACGTCTTCTACGGCAACGCGCTGCAGACCTCCGCCGACGCGATCTACCTGGCGCGGCACATCGGCCTGCGCGCGGGCGTGCCCAAGGAGGTCGGCGCCCTCACGGTTAACCGGCTGTGCGGATCGGGCTTCCAGGCCGTCGTGTCGGGCGCCCAGGAGATTCTGCTCGGCGGCGCGGACGTGACCTTGTGCGGCGGCTCGGAATCCATGAGCCAGGCCCCTCACGTCGTGCGCGGCGCGAGGTGGGGCGGTTTGCGGCTGGGCCCGGCGGCGAACGGGTTCCACGACGTACTCTGGGAGGCCCTTACGGACTCGCACTGCGGCCTGAGCATGGCGCAGACCGCCGAGGAACTGGCCGACCGGTACGAGGTGACCCGGGAAGAGGCGGACCAGGTTGCCGTCAACAGTCAGCGGCGCGCGAGGGCCGCGTGGGACGCCGGCCGCTACAACGCCGAGGTCGCGCCGGTCACGGTGAAGACGCGCAGGGGCGAGTCGCGCTTCGGAATCGACGAGCACATGCGTCCGGACACGACCATGGAAGACCTGGGACGGCTGCGGCCATACTTTCGCAAGGACGGACTGGTCACGGCGGGGAACGCCAGCGGCATCGGTGACGGCGCCGCGTCGGTGGTGCTGGCGGAGGCGGATTGGGCCCGGGCGAACGGGGCGTCCCCGATCGGACGGCTGGTGTCATGGGGATTCGCGGGCGTCGACCCGCGGATCATGGGAATCGGACCCGCGCCGGCTGCCCGCGCTGCACTGGCCGCCGCCCGGTTGGACCTGGAGGACATGGATCTGGTCGAAGTGAATGAGGCCTTTGCGCCCCAGTACAAGGCCGTCGAGAAGGAGTTGGGGCTCGATCCCGAACGCACCAATGTCAACGGCGGCGCAATCGCGATCACTCACCCGCTTGCGGCTTCGGGAACCAGGATCACGCTGCACCTGCTTCACGAACTGCGCCGACGGGGCGCCAGGTATGGACTCGGGGCGGCCTGCATCGGAGGCGGACAGGGCGGGGCGGTGGTGGTGGAGGCGTACTGATACGGTCGGGTCATGGCGGATGGGCGAATGAGTGGCAAGGCAACGCTGTCGAGGCGAGACTTCGACGAAGTGATGCGGCGGGCCTCCGAACTTGCCGCGGGTGAACCGGGGGGTTCGGAGGGGGAGTTCACGGAGGCCGAACTCGTGCGCATCGGCCGTGAGGTCGGGTTGGCGGATCGTCATGTGCGGACAGCGCTGGCCGAGCTCCGCTCCGGCCACGGCCGGCTGGCCCGGGGGCCAGCCGGATTGCGGGCGCTCCTGGCCACCGGAGAGATCCGTTCGGCCCGGACGGTGGAGCGCCCGCGCGCGCGGATCCACAGGGAACTGGACGACTTCATGGTGGGCAGCCAGCTCCTGCAGCGCGTCCGTCAAAGGGAAGACCTGCTCCAATACCGTCCCGCAATCGATTGGGCGTCGCGGGTCGCGCGGGCGGCGAGCTCGACATCGCGGCAGCATTACGTCGCGGCGTCGCGGCTGGTAGAGGCGCGCCTGGACGAACTGGCCCCGGATTCCACGCAGGTCGACCTGGTCGTCGATCCGGGCATGGCCGGCAAATACAGGACGGGCGCCGTTCTGGGCGGCGGGATGGCCGGCGCTGCTGCAGGGATCGGAGTTGGCGTTGGACTCGCTCTGCTGGCTGCGCTGCCCGTGGCGGTCGCGGGTGGCATAGCGGCCGGGGTCGTCACCTCGGTATTGGTCGCGAGCCTGGTGGCCCAGGGCTTCCAGCGGCGGCTTGGCGAAGTACACCTGGAAGTTGAGGGTATCCTTGATGGGCTCGAGAGCGACGGAGGACTCGAACCCCCTCCGCCGGCATGGCGGCGCTGGGTGCGGCGCCACTTCCACGGCGTGGCCCGCGAGATGATGGGCAAGGACGAATACTGACACTGCAATCGGAGGAGATTCCAAGTTGGAGATCAACAGGTTGGGCGTGGCCGGTTGCGGCCTCATGGGCAGCGGTATCGTGGAGGTAGCGGCCAAGGCGGGGTGCGACGTGGTGGTGTGCGAGGTCGACGCGGCGGCAGTCTCCGCGGGGCGGGCCCGGGTGGGCAAGTCGCTGGAGCGGGCCGTTTCGAAGGGGAAGCTCGATGCGGCCGCGCGCGACGAGGTGCTCGCACGCATCGCCTTCACCACTTCGCTGGACGATTTCGCTGACTGCGACATGGTGATCGAGGCCATCGTCGAGTCGCTCGAGGCGAAGAACGAGCTGTTCGGCCAACTCGACGGCGTTTGCCCCGAACGGACGATCTTCGCGTCCAACACCAGTTCACTGACGGTGACCGACATGGCGGCGGCCACGTCGCGGCCCGATCGCTTCATCGGCATCCACTTCTTCAACCCCGTGCCGGTCATGAAGCTGGTCGAGGTCGTCAGGACCATCGCTACCAGCGACGCAACCTTCGAGGCGGCGCGGGCCTTCTCCAAGCGCGTCGGGAAGGTGCCCATCACGGCCAGGGACAACTCCGGCTTCGTCGTCAACCTGCTTCTGGTCCCGTTCATGCTCGACGCGATCCGGCAACTGGAGCGCGGGGTGGCCTCGGTCGAAGACATCGACACCGCCCTGACCCTGGGTTGCGGGCACCCGATGGGCCCATTCGTGCTGTGCGATTTCGTGGGACTCGATACGCTCTACCAGGTCGCGGAGATCATGTACGCCGAATACCGGGAAGAGCGTTACGCGGCGCCTCCCCTGCTCAAGCGTCTCGTGACCATGGGACGGTACGGGCGCAAGAGCGGGGCCGGGTTCTACGACTGGACGCCCGCGGGGCCGGTGGCGCTAAAGGTCTGAGGCTATCGTCGCGACCGGCGCTGGCGTCTCCGCTCACGGCGGATGGCTGCCTCGCGCCGTCGCTTCCGCTGTGCGCTCGGCTTCTCGTAGAAGCGGCGCTTGCGGAGCTCCGAGTAAAGCCCGGACCTCTGCACCTTTCGCTTGAACCTGCGAAGTGCCCGCTCCAGGCTCTCGTTTTCCTTGACGAAGACTTCCAAGTCATCACCCCACGTTGAGAAACTCGTGACAAGACCTTAATGATAGCCGCGAGTGGCGGTTGGAAACAAGTGCCGGAATCTGCGGACCACGTGTCTTGCCCGCCGGGTAAACATATGGTTATTATCCCGGCCCCGTTCCCTTCCCAAGCCCGCGTTCACGGAGCGGCCGAGGCAATGCACCCGGATGATAACGACGGAAAGTCGCCCGGAGGCGATGGCGGATGTGCCGGGTATCTGTGAATTGGCGCTCACGCGGGCCGTGGTGCAGTACCGGCGTGCCCACGAACTGTACCGTCCGGGCGGCCGGATTCAGGACATTGGACTCGCGGTGGTCCTGGAGGGCCGGTTCGCCTCGTCCGTCCGCGCGATCGACCTGGGATCGGCGAGGATCAAGTACCTGAATCTGGCGTCCGAACTCGTGGTCCTGGACTGGGTGTACGACCCCACGCTCGCCCACTTGAGGACCATGGCGGCAGCCGACGAAAAGGGTCCGCAGACCGCACGCGAGCCGGAATCGGCCGAAAGGCCCGGATCCGCTGATCAGCGTGACAGCCGAAAGCTCCGCCGCTACTGCTTCGATCTGGCTCTCAGGGTCCTCAACCGCCGCGGTTTCTCGCCGCTGACGCGGCCGACGCTGCTCCGGATCGGCTTCCGCGACATTTGCAAGGACCTGGACCTGCACGAGAACACGGTGGTGCGCATCGTCACCGGGCAGGGGACCGTGACGCGGGTGCATCTGGACTACGAGGCGAACGCCCTGGTGTTCCGCGCGCCGACGCGCGAGGGCGCGCGGACGCTGGAAGGCGTCCTTCGCGAGGTCTTCGCCGGCCTGCCGGTTGGCCGCCCGCCGGCGGGTGCCCCGGGCCGGATTGAATCGTGCCAGGTGCGCTTCGGGATCCCCGTGGACTTCAACGAACTGCGGAGGAGCCTGCAACGGATGCGCGGCGGCCTGAGTCATCTGATCGCGCGTTTCGAGCCCGAGCGATTCCGGGCCGTCGGCGGCATTGTGTCGACTTTCGGCGAACGGGCGACCCTGAACCGGCTTTCCTTCGGAGATCCCGACGCGGTGGGCGGCGGACTCGCCGTGCACTGACGAGCGCTGGTCTGCGACCGGGGCTCTCCGTTCGGGGAACGGGTAAGCGGACGTGCTCGCGGGGGTCCCGCGGACCATCCGATCGGCGAACAGAGGCTCACGGGGCTGAAGGGGGGCGAAGGGGGGCGCTCCCGACCGCAACGGGGGTGCTCCACGCTGCTCAAGATCGGCGGAGGCGAGCGTTTCACGGGTTTTTCGACCGCCCCGCCCGATGATGATTTTTTGGTAAAAATTTGTTTACATGCGCCTTCCGGTCCGACTTCGGAAGAGGCATCCAACTGCTTATGAACTTGTCACTTAGCTTGTATCGGAACCGTGACCTTCAGGCCTCTCAAGCCATCTGGAAACAACTGGATTACGAAAGTGGGTCATTCTCGTAACACATTGATACATAAAGAGTTAGGGGATTTGGATACAGAAACCGGAACGTGCTTGCGGGTCCGGTTCGAGCCTTGTATGGTTCAAGCCGGACCTTCGGTAGGAAGGGTTGCCCGCTCGCTGCCGGCGCCACGCTCTTCCCCAGGGCTTGTCGGCTGAAATTGGCGAGAATTACATTTCCATTCTTAAGGGGTGTCGTGCGCATGTGGAACACGCGGTCCGTGCAACTGAACGTTCGTCTCCCGAACGACCTGGCTGCGGAAGCAGAGGAGGTACAACTCTCGGACCCGGACTTCCTGAGCCGGGTCGTCCAGTACGGTCTCACGCGGCGTTCGATCTATCACCGACTTAGAGAGGCCGAGGGCCGCCACAACAGTTCCCTGAGCCACTCCGCGGACTCGGGTACAGGCTTCGCACACCCATAGGGGCGGACCGGCCGCCCTTATCGCCGGCCGTCTCCGGCGCACCGCTCCTTCGGTGTGTCCCTGGCCACCGACTTTGGCGCACGGTGGCTGCGGATCTCATGTGCCGTGGCTGCCAGCCTTGACGCACCGTGGCTGACACGGAAAGTTGGAGTTGGCTGACCGGGGTCCCTGGACTTGATCCCCAGGGATCGCTGGTGCCGTGTTTCCGAAGCCGTTTGGGGACCGTGAGGTAAGGCACAAGGGCGACGATGGCCGAGCGAGACGGGGAAGATGTACTTAGGGCGAAGTACAGGGACTATTGCTCCGCCCGCGTGGCTGATGCCGTCCTGTCTCTCGATCCGGAAGAGATCTATGCGCTGGCCGAAACCGAGGCGCGGTTGGCGCAGGGGGCAGCGCCCGCGTCATACAACGACGCCATCCGCTACGCGACCGCCAGAATCCGGGAGCAACTCGACCTGCCCGAGTTCGACGACTGGGCCCGGCAGTATCTGGAGCGTCCGGAGCGCTTCGATCCCTACCTGCTCGGGCTCTGGAAGAGCGAAGAAGAGGAGTAGGAGTCCACGGGCTCCTGGCGCTTCTACTTGTAGCGGTACGTGACCCTGCCTCGCGTCAGGTCGTACGGCGACATCTCGACCTTGACGCGGTCGCCGGCCAGGACCCGGATGTAGAACTTCCGCATCTTCCCGGACAGGTACGCCAGAATCTCGTGTCCGTTCTCCAGCTTCACGCGGAAATTCGCGTTGGGCAGAACCTCGGTTACGGTGCCCTCCATCTCGATTGCGTCGTTCGCCAAGATCCTGTCCCCCGGCAGAAAATGCCGTCTGCGCCCGGTTAGAAGGGCAAGTCGTCCTCGGGTTCGGTAATGGGCTGCCTGGGAGGCGGACTGTACCCGCCGCGAGCCGGAGGCTGCGCGTCCGTCCGTCCGCCGGCACCCGCGCCGAGCATGATCATCTCGTTGACGATGATATCGGTCCAATAGCGCGTGCCGCCCTGTTCGTCCTGCGTCTGGGAGTACTCGATTCGCCCCTCGATGTAGAGCCGATCGCCCTTCTTGACCCACTGCTCCACCACGTCCACCAGCCGGCCGAAGAACGTGAGACGGTGCCACTGGGTGCGCTCCTGCTGCTGCCCTGAGCGGTCGGAGAAGGACCGGCTGGTGGCCAGCGAGAGCTTGCCGACGCGCGTGCCCGATGGCGTCGTGCGCACGTCGGGGTCACTCCCGGTGTTTCCGATCAACGTCACCTTGTTCAGAGAGCGCGCCATGGTTCCTCGTGAAGAAGCGGTTCTGGGCGTTCGGACAAGGAAGGTAAGTTGGGACCGCCGGTACCGCTACGCCCGCCGACCGATTGTGTCCCGTTCCGACTTGGCGATGTCCCAACGAGACACATAGGTTCCCAGCGCGCGCGCCACGGCCTCCTCCGTGGCCGAAAAGGAGCCCCGCGGAGAGCACGCCTGATGAGCGAAAACCAGTACGTACGAACCGAAGTGTCCGGGTCCACCGCAACGGTGACCATCGACCGGCAGGCGAAGCTGAATGCCCTCAATCCACAGGTGGTGGCCGAACTCGATGCCGCCTTCGGCCGCCTGCGCGACGACCGGCGTGTACGCGCCGTGATCCTGACGGGAGCGGGCGACAAGGCCTTCGTGGCCGGCGCGGATATCGGCGTGCTCGCGGAAATGGGGACCCTTACGGGGACGGAGGTGAGCCGTGCCGGCCAGCAGGTCCTTCGCCGAATCGAGCGGTTTCCCAGGCCGGTGATCGCCGCGGTCGGCGGTTATGCGCTGGGCGGCGGGTGCGAACTCGCCCTGGCCTGCCACCTCCGCGTGGCAAGCGACCGGGCGCGCTTCGGCTTGCCGGAGGTCGGGCTGGGGATCATCCCCGGCTACGGTGGGACGGTGCGCCTCGCGCGCCTGGTGGGCCTGGGGCGAGCGGTCGAGATGATCGTGACGGGCGACATGGTCGATGCCGAAAAGGCGGCGGCAACGGGGTTGGCGAACATGGTGGTCCCCCACGCCGAACTGATGGACCGGGCACGCGCACTGGCGGCGCGGATCGCAAGGAACGCTCCGGTTGCCGTGGAGATGGCGCTGGCTTCGGCCTACGGTGCGGTCGAAAACACGATGGATCACGCGCTCGAATTCGAGGCGTCGCTGTTCGGACTGCTGGCGTCCACCGACGACATGAGGGAGGGGATGGCGGCGTTTCTCGAGAAGCGGAAAGCGAACTTCGAGGGATCGTAGAGACGGCCGCGGACACGCTGGCTCGCGGGTCGTTCGGCGGCCCTGTCAAACGGCCGTCGGAAGCGGGTCCGATCCTGTTATATTCAGTGCATGTCCGGAGTTTCTCGCCACTGGTTCCAACCGCGTTCGTGGTCCTGAGTGAATTGGAGTTGCGCCACTTCCGCAACCTCGGAATACAGGAGCTGCGCTTCCCCCCGGAGGGTGTTGCGGTAATCGGCGAGAACGCACAGGGGAAGACCAACCTCCTGGAGGCGATCTACTACCTGGAGAGCTTCCGGTCCTTCCGTGGAGCGGGAGACGGTGAACTCACGGAATTCGCGAAGGATGTCTTTCACTTGAGAGGGTCCGTGCAGGGAGACAGGCCGGCCACCGTTGCCGCGGGATTCGACCGGAAGCGGAAGCGGAAGCGGGTATCGGTGGACGGGGACGATTCGATCCGGATCTCCGAAGCGCTCGGGCACCTCGGGGCGGTTGTCTTTTCGCCGGCCGACGTGGATCTCGTGAATGGGGGTCCGCGGCTGCGAAGGCGTTTCCTGGACATCCTCCTCTCGCTCAACCTCGGGGGGTACGTCGGAGCGCTGTCCGGGTACAGGAAGGCGCTCGCGCAACGGAACGCGGCCCTCAAGGCGGATGCCGGGGCCCTGGCGGTACGGGCATGGGACGGGCTCCTCGTCGAAAACGGCGCGCGTGTGACGCGGGCTCGCGGCAAATGGGTCGCGGAGCGGGCCGGGACCTTCATGCGGTATTGTTCGGCCATCTCGGGCAGCGACCCGGTGACCGTGTCCTATCGTCCCGATCTGCCGTGGGGCGGAAGCGGTGGCCCAAGCCACGAAGGTACCGGGGACCAGGACGCGTCCGTGCCTGGCGAGGACGCGATCCGGGCACGGTTCCATGCCCGGCTGGAGGAGAGCTGGAGCACGGATCTGCGTCGCGGCGTCACGTCGTGCGGGCCGCACCGCGACGATCTGCTCTTCACCATCGCTTCGAAGCAGAGGGCCCTGCCCGTCCGGACCTTCGGATCCGGGGGACAGCGCCGCACGGCGGCACTGGCGCTGCGCCTCACCGAAGCGGCGACGATCCGGAGTCAGCGCGGGGTCGACCCGATCCTGCTCCTCGACGACGCGTTTGCCGAGCTGGACGAGCGTCGATCGGAGCGGGTCATGGCGCTCTTGCAGGACGAGTGCACCGGCCAGGTGATTCTCACGGCGCCCAAGGAGTCGGATGTGCGGTTGAGAGGACCCTCGCTGGCGCGGTGGAGTATCCGCGAGGGGATGATCGAGGCGTGAGCGCGGTGGCGAAGGGCAGTGCCCGCGGAGCCGCGTTCAAGGCGGTCGGCGAGGTTCTGGAGGGCTACCTGGCCGAGTCGGGCCTGGGAGAGTCGCTGGCGCGGCTCGGCGCCCTGGACGATTGGCCCGGGACGGTGGGGGACAGGGTGAGCGGAGTCACCAGACCGGTGGAAATCCGGGGCGACACGCTGGTCGTGGAGGTGCTCTCGAGCGCGTGGCTCAATGAGCTTTCGATGATGAAGGGGATGATTCTTGAACGGCTGAATTCAGGCCGCGCGGATGCGCCCATCGGCGATATCCGCTTCCGGCTGGCTGAAAAGGTCGAGTGAATCGACGAGACCATTTTGAAAGGGTATTCGGGGACAATACATGGCGGCGGACAGTAAGAGCGGCGACTACACTTCTCGGCGGATCCAGGTTCTCAAGGGACTGGAGGCCGTGCGGAAGCGGCCGGGAATGTACATCGGTTCCACATCGGCCCGTGGACTGCACCACCTCGTCTACGAGGTCGTGGACAACAGCATCGACGAGGCGATGGCGGGGCACTGCACCTCGGTGAGGGTGGTGATCCGTCCTGGCGACATCGTCAGCGTCGACGACGACGGAAGGGGCATCCCGGTAGACATTCATCCCACCGAGGGCGCGCCCGGCGTCGAACTCGCCATGACGACGCTGCATGCCGGCGGCAAGTTCGACAAGAGTTCGTACAAGGTGTCGGGCGGGCTCCACGGCGTGGGCGTGAGCGTGGTCAACGCGCTCTCCGAGTGGCTGGAAGTGGAGGTGCGGCGAGGCGGAAAGCGCTATCACCAGCGTTACGAGCGAGGGATCAAGGTGTCGGAGCTTGCCATGCTCGGCCCCGCCAGCGGTACCGGCACCCTCGTCACCTTCAAGCCCGATCCGGAGATCTTCACCGTTCTGGCCTACAACGCGGACACGCTGTCCGCCAGGTTGCGCGAGCTTGCGTTCCTCAACAAGGGACTGGAAATCCTGCTCAGGGACGAGCGTACGGATGAGGAGACCGAGCAGACCTTCCGGTATGATGGCGGACTCGCGCAGTTCGTGGAGTACCTGCGCGGCTCGCGGCTTCCCATCCACCCGAAGGTCATCTACTTCGAGACGGGCAGGCCGGAGGCCGAGATCGAACTGGCGATGCAGTACGACGAGGGGTTCTCGGAGAACACCCACACCTTCGTCAACAACATCAACACCCACGAGGGCGGCACGCACCTGACCGGCCTCAGGGCCGCGCTGACCCGCACGATCAACGACTACGCGCGCAAGAACAACATCTTCAAAAAGGACGAAAGTCTGTCGGGCGACGACGTGCGTGAAGGGCTGACCTGCGTGTTGAGCGTCAAGGTCATGGAGCCCCAGTTCGAGGGTCAGACGAAGACCAAGCTGGGGAACTCGGAGGTGCGGGGCGCGGTCGAGGCCGCCGTGAACGAGCACCTGTCGGCCTTCCTGGAAGAAAACCCGCGCTCAGCGAAACAGCTGATCGAGAAGTCCCTGCAGGCGGCTCGGGCTCGCCAGGCGGCGCGCAAGGCGCGGGACCTGGCGCGCAAGAAGAGCGGTCTCGAGGGCGGTGTGCTGCCGGGCAAGCTTGCCGACTGTTCCATTGCCGACCCGGCGCTCTCGGAGATCTACCTGGTCGAGGGAGACAGCGCCGGCGGTTCCGCGAAACAGGGCCGCGACCGTTCGTTCCAGGCGATTCTGCCGCTGAAGGGCAAGATCCTGAACGTCGAGAAGGCGCGCATCGACAAGATCCTCTCCAACGACGAGATCCGGGCCATGGTGACGGCCATCGGGGCGGGGATCCGGGACGACTTCGACCTCAGCAAGGCGCGCTACCACAAGATCATCATCATGACCGATGCCGACGTCGACGGCGCCCACATCCGCACCCTCCTCCTCACGTTCTTTTACCGCCAGATGAAGGAGCTGATCGAGGCGGGCTACGTGTACATCGCGCAGCCGCCGCTGTACCGCGTCCAGAAGGGCAGGGTCGAACGCTACGCCTACTCCGAAGAAGAGCGGGACGACGAGATCCGGAAGCTCACCAACGGCAGGGAAGGAAAGGGCGTGTCGATCCAGCGCTACAAGGGATTGGGCGAGATGAACCCCGATCAGCTGTGGAAGACAACCATGGACCCCGATGCGCGAACGATTCTCAAGGTCACGGTCGAGAGCGCGGTCGAGGCCGACAGGATCTTCTCTCAGCTCATGGGCGACGAGGTGGAACACCGCCGGGAATTCATCGAGAAGAACGCCAAGTATGTGCGGAACCTCGATGTATAGGTAAGTTGTCTCCCCGGCCTTGACGCCGCCAATTGAGAGACGGAGAAAGGAGATGCCCGACGAACCCAAGCATTGACCGTACCTGGAGCGGGAGCTCCACCAAATTTTGGAGGCGCCGGGAAACGAGGCGTTTCCAGCGAACTCGAGTCATCAAGACAAGGAAGGGAACCATGCAATTCAAACGACTTGCAAGCAGTGTGACGGGGGGCCTGTTGGCGCTCCTGGCGCTTGCGACCGCCGCGTCTCCTGCCCTGGCCCAGACGGGGGTTGTGCAGGGGCTGGTCGTGGACGCGGCCTCGATGCGTCCACTCTCGAACGTCCAGATTCTGGTCGCCGGTACCGGGATCGGACAGCTTACGAACTCCGCCGGCCGCTACGTGCTTCTGAACGTGCCCGCCGGCGAGTACACGGTCCAGGCGACCCTCATCGGATACGACGAGGCGACCCAGACCGTCACGGTCACGGCCGGCCAGACGGCCACCGCCGACATCCAGATGTTCTCGACGGCAATTTCGCTCAACGAAATCGTCGTCACGGGGGTGGGCGCCGAGACTACGCGGCGCGCGCTCGGTACCTCGGTCGAGGTGCTTGCCGCGGAGGACTTCGAACTGGCGCCGGTGCAGTCCGTCGACCAGCTCCTTCAGGGACGGGTCGCGGGCGCCTCGGTGAACGCCACTTCGGCGCAGCCGGGAACCGGGTCCCTGATCAATTTCCGCGGTGTCTCATCGGTGTTCGGCGCCCAGACGCCGGTCATCTACGTCGATGGCGTGCGCGTCGACAACAGTCAGTCCACCGCGGCCGGAACCGGCGGCGAGCAGTCGTCCGCGCTCGCGGACATTCTCGTCAGCGACATCGAGCGCATCGAGGTCACGAAGGGCGGAGCGGCATCGACGCTCTTCGGATCGGATGCGGCCACGGGTGTGATCCAGATCTTCACCAAGAAGGGAACCCCGGGGGCGCCGAGGATCACCGCGCGCGTCGAGCGGGGAATCGAGATGCCCGAACTCAAGTACATCTTCGACATGGGCGTGATCTTCCCCGAGCGCGTCGAGTCCGGCGAGATCACCGAGCGGTTCATGCGGGATCTCTACTTCAAGAACGGCCAGGCCCAGAACTACTATGTGGGTGTTTCCGGGGGGACCGCGGACGTCACCTACAGCGTCAGCGGCCGTCTGGAAGACCTCACCGGTACCCAGCCGAGGGACGCCAGTACCAACTACAACATCCGCGGCGGCCTGCAGGCGTCGCTCAGCGAAGACTTCACCCTGGAGTTCTCGGGGAACTATGTCCGCCACAACTTCGAGCGGCTCTACAACGGGGCCGCCATCGCCGACCCGCTCACAACCTTCGAGGTCGGGGACGCGCTCTTCTTCTCGGGCGCGTCGACGCTGCACGAGGCCCTGGACATCTTCCTGCTGCCGCAGATCGACGAGGCGGTCAACCGCTTCATCTTCTCGGCGGGCGCCCGCTGGAACATCATGGACGACCTGTCCTTCAGGATGACGCTGGGCACGGACAACCGGAACAACCAGCAGCGTACCTACCAGCCCATCGGCTTCACCCCGGGCGAACCCACCGGCAATCTGCGGCGCTACGACCGCTCCTTCACCTCGGTGTCCCTGGACGGTGGCCTGACCTATGGCTGGGAGAGCGCCGGCGGAACCGTCGGATCGTCGACGACCGCGGGCGTGCAGGGATTCCGGGAGGAACTGAGCATCATCTGGGGCAACGGACGCACCTTCGCGCTCCCCGGCACCTTCGACTTCGACGCCGCCGCGGTCATCACCGCGGGCGAGGGGAACAGCGAGGTCTTCAACGGCGGCTTCTACGTCGACGAACAGGTCAGCCTCTGGGACAAGCTGTACCTGGGCGGCGGCTTCCGGATCGACGCGGGTTCCAGCTTCGGCGACAACATCGACACCGAGTTCTACCCGAAGGGTACCGGGTCGTACATCCTTTCGGATGACATTGGCATCCCGCTGGTTGACGAACTCAAGATTCGAGCCGCCTATGGGCAGACCGGCAAATTCCCTGGGGCCTTTCTGAAGGACCGCACCTTCTCGGCCACCTCCTTCCGCGGCGAGTCGGCCCCGAGGTTCTCCAACCCCGGCAACGAGAATCTGCGCCCGGAGAAGACCGCCACGATCGAGGCCGGTATAGACGCGGCGCTGTGGAACAACCGCGTCGGCCTGGACTTCACCGCGTACGAGGCGCGCACCACCGACGCGCTGTTCGATGTGCCGCGCCAGCCTGTAACGGGGCAGGGCATCCAGCAGGAGAATGTAGGCGAGATCCTGAACCGCGGCGTCGAGATTGCGTTGAACCTGCAGCTGCTCAATACGCAGTCGCTGGCCTGGAGCATCGGCGGAACCTTCAACTACAACCACAATGAAGTGACGGACATGGGCGGGGTGCCGGACTTCTCCGCCGAGGGTTCGCAGAAACGCGTGACGGGCTGCTGGACTCAGAGTGATCCGAACGACGAGAGCACGTGCCGCGGCGGGCCCGTGGGGGCCTGGTGGCTGACCATGCCGGTCGACACCAACGGAGACGGGCTGCCCGACGGTTCGGAGCGGGATTTCACGGGTTCGTTCCCGTTGGCCGACAAGAGCGGCAGCGCCAACACCACCATCTCGATCGGCAACGACCTCACCATCAGCGCCCTGGCCGACTGGGCCGGGGGTCACGACGTCTTCGACTACGGGTCCGTGTGGGCGACCTTCAACGGCATCTATCGGCGCGAGCTGATTCGGTGCGGGATGGAGGAGGGAGCCGCGCAGGGCTGCGCGTACGCATTCCCGGTCCAGTACAACGCGGACGGGACCGAGCGCGGCCGTTACAGCCAGAATCGTGCCCGGACCGGATTCCTCTACGACGGTGACTACTTCAAGCTCAGAGAGGTTTCGCTGCGGTACCGCATGCCGGAAGACTGGGCCGGTATGGTGGGCGCCGGACGCGCGACGGTCTACGCCAACGGCCGCAATCTCTGGATCTGGTCCAGGAACCAGATGATCGACGGAGAGCTGAACGGCCTGAGCGGCGGCGGATTGCGGCTGGGAAGCGAGAGCAGCATCACCCTGTCCCCGAACCGGACCTTCAGGTTCGGTGTCGAGGTCGTGTTCTAGACCGCTGTGAAAAGGAGACCAGACAAATGAAAAAGCAGAACATGTCGATCTTCGGAACGGGCGGTCGCACTGTTGCCACGGCGCTCTTCGCCGTCCTGGCGGTTGCCGCCTGTGACGCCATCGATCCGACCCAGGTGAACAACCCGACGACCACCGACGAGGACCTGGCGCAGGCCACAGACCCGACCGCGGCACTCCTGCCCGGACTCAGAGCGCAGTTCGCACGGATGATCAACGCGTACGTCGTCGCGACCGAGGTCGTCAGCGACAACTACTCCGTACATGGGACGGGGCTCAACCAGACCATGGACGAAGCCCATACGGTCAGCCCGGACATCTTCAACGGAACGGGGACAAGCGCCAGCGGCGTCTATTGGAATGTCCAGGAGTTGCGTGCGCTTGCAGACTTCGTGATCAACGAGATCGCGCCCAATGACCCGGGTGCGCCGCCCGCCCTCGTCGCCGAGGCGCACTACTACCGGGGCATGGCCTTCCTGACCATGGGAGAGGTCTTTTCCAATGTCCCCCACGAGGAGGACGGCCAGACGCAACCCGCGGATGTGGCGCTGAACAAGGCGGTCAGCGACTTGCAGGCCGGGGCCGGGTTCGGGGCGCAGGCCAACGCGGCGCTGGCGCGGGCCCACCGCCTGCTCGGTGACGCGGGTGGGGCCGCATCCGCGGCCAACGCGGTGCTGGGAGCGTCTCCCGATTTCCTCTACGCGCCACCGTACGATGAGCAGTTCCTCGCCAACACGTCGGTTTTCTTCCTCGTGCTCCGCGCGCTTCAGGAGATGCAGCCGCTTCCGAGGCTGGACTTCCTGGATCCCAAATACACGGAGCGTGATTCGGCGATCCCGATCGCCAAGGCCGAGGAGATGCACCTGATCCTTGCCGAGGCCGCGCTGGCGTCCGGCAACGTCGGTGAAGCGCGGAGCCATCTGGCGAGCGCGGTCACGCTTGCCAAGACCCGGGGCATGGTGTCGTTCGACGACATCGACGAACGGCGGAACGCGGACCTGAGTCTGCGTCCGAGGAGTTCGGAGATTCTGATTCGGGCCGACGCCGACAGTCCCTACAGGGCCGGGCTGGTGTTGAATCGCCCGAGCGACGGACTCCAGATCCCTTACACTTCGGGCACCTCGCTCAGCGCGGACAGCATTGCCGGCCTGGGCAGCGAGAACGAAGTGTGGCACGCGTTGTGGCTGGCCCGGCAGGAGATCCTGTTCCTGGAGGGCAGGCGCATGGCCGATCTGGGGATCAAGCTCCCTATGATGCTCCGTGAAATCGACCAGAACGACAACATCAACGAGGGCGATCCGGGCACCGTGCCGATCGTCCCCGGATACATTCCGGGGTCCCCGCAGTACGCGATGGACATCTACACGCCCCTTGACCTCTACGACGGTGTGGATCCGGGTGCCCCCCTGCTCAAGACGGAGGTAACCGTCCACGTCGACATGAACAAGGTGCTGGTGGCGAACAACGCGTCGCCATTCAACTAGGGCTGGATTGGTCAAAAGCATTGCCGCGCTTGCGGCCCTATTGGCACTGACGGTCGGCGCCGTGCCGGCCGCAGCCCAGACGGGCGTCGTCCAGGGCCAGGTCCTGGACGGCGCCTCCGGGCGCTCGCTCGCAAACGCCCAGGTCCTGGTCGAGGCGACCGGAATCGGACAGATCACCAACTCGTCCGGACGCTACGTGCTGCTGAACGTGCCTGCCGGCGAACACGTCGTGCGGGTGACGCTGATCGGCTACGAAAGTGCCGAGCGGACGGTGACCGTGGCTGCCGGCCAGACGGTGACGGCCGACATCGAGCTGTTGTCCACGGCGATCGCGCTCAACGAGATCGTGGTCACGGGCGTGGGTGCCGAAACCACCCGGCGCGCGCTGGGAACCTCGGTCGAGGTGCTGAGTGCCGAGGACTTCGAACTGGCCCCGGTCCAGTCCATCGACCAGGTCCTCCAGGGCCGTGTGGCCGGAGCGACCATCAGCGCGACCTCCGCGCAGCCGGGCACGGGTTCGCTGATCAACTTCCGGGGCATCTCCTCGGTCTTCAACCCGCAGACCCCGGTCATCTACGTGGACGGCGTGCGCGTCGACAACGACCACGCGACCGCGTTCGGGACCGGCGGCGAGCAGTCGTCCGCGCTGGCCGACCTGCTCGTCAGCGACATCGAGCGGATCGAGGTCACCAAGGGCGGCGCGGCCTCGACCCTCTACGGTTCGGATGCGGCCACCGGGGTCATCCAGATCTTCACCAGGAAGGGGACGCCCGGCGCGCCGCGATTCACGGCCAGGGTCGAGCAGGGCATCGAACAGCCCGAACTCTGGAACATCCTGGATACGCGATTGATCTTCCCGGAACGCGTGGAGTCCGGCGAGGTCGCCGAGACCTTCATGCGGGACAACTACTTCCAGCAAGGCAGCGTGCAGAGCTATTACGCCGGGGTGTCCGGGGGAACCGCCGACGTCACCTACAGCGTCAGCGGCCGCCTCGAGGACCGCACGGGAACCCAGCCCAAGGACGGCAGCACCAACTACAGTCTTCGCGGCGGCATGCAGGCTTCGCTGAGCGACGACTTCACCCTCGAGTTCTCGGGGAGCTTCGTCCGGCACAACTTCCAGCGTCTCTACAACGGTGCGGCGATCAACGACCCGCTGACGACTTTCGAGGTCGGCGACGCGCTCTTCTTCTCCGGGGCGTCCGACCTGCACGAGGCGCTGCGCATTTTCCTCATGCCGGACATCGACGAGGCCGTCAACCGGGCCATCTTCGCGGGCGGGCTGGGCTGGAACATCCGGGACGGCCTCTCCACCAGGCTCAAGGTGGGCGTGGACCACAGGACCAACGCGCAGCGCGTACTTCAGCCCATCGGATTCACGGTCGACGATCCCACCGGCGAGATCACCCGGCGCGACCGCTCCTTCGTCTCCGTCTCCATGGACGGAGGCGTGACCCACGCCTGGGAGAACGCGGACGGCTGGCTCGCGTCCTCGCTTACGGTGGGTGTGCAGGGATTCCGCGAGGACATGAGCCTCATCAACGGCTACGGGCGGACCTTCGCGCTCCCGGGAACCAACGACTTCGACGCGGCGGCGCTCATCAGCGCATACGAGGGCAACGTCGAGGTGTTCAACGGGGGCGCGTACCTCGACGAGCAGGTGAGCCTGTGGGACAAGGTGTACCTGGGGGGCGGCCTCCGGATGGATGCGGGCTCGAGCTTCGGGGACAACATCGACTTCGAGCTGTACCCCAAGGCTACCGCGTCGTACATGCTGTCGGACGACATCGGGATTCCGCTGGTCGACGAACTCAAGGTCCGGGCGGCCTACGGACAGACGGGCAAGTTCCCGGCCGCCTTCAGCAAGGACCGCACGTTTTCCGCACGTCCCTTCCGGGGCGAGTCGGCCCCCCGCTTCGCGAACCCCGGCAACCTCGAGCTCAGACCCGAGAAGACCTCCACCATCGAGGCGGGAATCGATGCCGCGCTCTGGTCCGACCGCATCGGTCTCAACGCCACGGTGTACGAGGCAAGGACCACGGACGCGCTCTTCAGCGTACCCCGCCAGCCGGTCACCGGCCTGGGCACCCAGCAACAGAATGTGGGCGAGATCCTGAACCGGGGCGTCGAAGTGGCGATTAACGTCCAGCTAATCAACCACCGGGTGCTGGCCTGGTCGCTCGGCGGCACTTTCGCGTACAACGACAACAAGATCGCCGACATGGGCGGAGTGCCCGACTTCTCCGTCGACGGGTCCCAGAAGCGGGTCACCGGCTGCTGGATGATGACCGAAGAGGGGAACGAGGACACCTGCCGCGGCGGACCCGTCGGGGCCTGGTGGGTGACAATGCCCTCGGACACCAACGGCGACGGCCTCTTCGACGCCTCGGAACGCCAGTTCACCGGCGGTTTCCCGACACCCGACAAGAGCGGCGGCGTCAACACGACCATCTCGGTGGCCAACGACCTCACCATCTCGGCCCTGGCCGACTGGGCCGGCGGCCACGAGGTGTTCGACTGGGGCTCGGTGTGGGCGACCTTCAACGGTGTCTACCGCCGCGAACTGGTTCGCTGCGGCATCGAGGAGGGGGCGGCCGCGGGATGCGCGTATGCCTTCCCCGTGCAATACAACGCGGACGGTACGGAGCGCGGCCGGTACAGCCAGAGCAACGCCCGCAACGCGTTCGTCTACGACGGCGACTACTTCAAGTTGCGCGAGGTCTCGGTGCGCTACGCGCTGCCCGAGGGCATCGCCGGGCGCATCAACGCCGACCGCGCGACCGTGTATGCGGCGGGCCGCAATCTCTGGATCTGGTCGCGCAACGCCCTGGTCGACGGCGAGCTCAACGGCCTGACCTTCGGCAGCGGGCTGGCCCTCGGCAGCGAAAGTAGCATCACGCTGTCGCCGAACCGCACGTACAGATTGGGCGTCGAGGTCGTTTTCTAGCGGCAGGCCGTCAGGAGGCCGCATTTGGACGAAATCCGGAAGAGCCGGCTGCTCGCCAGGCCGGTCGAGCACATCGACATCACCGCGTTCGACGGCCGCGCGGTGGTCGACACCTACCGCAGCGCCGCCTTCCAGGCCCGCAACCTCGCCGAAGGCGCCGACATCTTCGCCGAGATGCTGGAGGAACCCCGCGGCGTGGTGATCCTCACCCTGGCCGGCTCGCTCGTCTCCGCCGGGCTCAAGGAGGCGCTGCTGGCCCTGGTGGAGTGCGACATGGTCGACGTGATCGTGGCAACGGGCGCGATCGTGGTCGACCAGGACTTCTTCGAGGCGCTGGGCTTCCGCCACTACATGGCGCCGGGTTCGGTCGAGGCGCCGGTGGCGAGCGACGAGGAGCTCAGAGAACTGGGCATCGACCGGATCTACGATACGTACATCGACGAGGCCGAGTTGCAGGTCTGCGACCAGACGGTGGCCCAGGTCCTGGACGGGCTGGCGCCGCGCGCGTATTCCAGCCGCGAAGTGGTGCGGGAGCTGGGGGCGTACCTGGCACGCAGCCATGGCGACGCCCGCTCGATTGTGCTATCCGCGTACCGCAAGGACGTGCCGGTCTTCGTGCCGGCGCTGAGCGATTCGTCGGCAGGGTTCGGGGCGATCGCGCACCGGGCGAGGGCGTCCGCGGCCGGGTTGCCGCACATCGCATTCGACTCCGCGAAGGACTTCCACGAGCTGGCGAGGATCAAGCTGGCGGCGGCCGAGACGGGTCTGCTCATGGTGGGTGGAGGCGTCCCGAAGAACTTCGCGCAGGATGCTGTGGTGGCCGCGCGGATGCTGTTGGAGGGGGGTGGGGAGGAGGGCGGCGATCCCCGCACGGCCGGGATCCCCATGCACAAATACGCCGTGCAGCTCACGGTGGCGGATGTACGCGACGGAGGCCTCTCGGGCTCGACCCTGCGCGAGGCCACCACGTGGGGCAAGGTCGAGACCGCGCGGGAACGCATGGTGTACGGAGAGGCCACGATAACCCTCTCCCTGCTGGCCAGCGACGCCTACCACCGGGGCATCTGGCGGCGGCGTGAGGGGCGCCGGCTCGGGCGGCTGTTCGGCGAGCATGCGGGCCCCGGCGCTGGGGGCACGGGCGGCGCGACCGAGCCGGACACGCCCGCCGAAGACACCCGCACGTCGGTCGTGGCCAGCCCCACGTGAGCCAGCTCTACCTCGACTTCGAGGAGGGCCGCGGCCGCGCGGTGCCGCCACCGGCCGGCGATCACGCCACGGCGTGCGTTCTCGTGCAGGAGCTGGAGCGCATCGCACGGCACGGCGGGCGGGCCCGCAAGATCCTGATCGCCCGCACGCGCGGCGGGGGCAAGGAGTTGCTGCGGCAGGTCGCGTTGCGCGGCCGGTCCTGGGTGGGCTTTGAGGTCAACACGTTACGACCCCTCGCATCAAAAATCGTTGCGCGAGAACTGTCGGCCACGGGCCGCAAGGTGATCGACTCCTTCGACGAGCACGCGCTCGTGGAGCGCGCCATCGACGAGGCGCTTGCAGCGGGGAGCGACTCCCGTTTTCCGACGCTCCGCGAGAAGGTGGGCTTCCGCGACGCGGTCCGCCACTCGGTGGCGGCCCTGCGCCTGGGAGGCATCGATTCCCGCTCGATCGAGCGTCCCGCGGGGGCGACGGATCGGCAGGCACTGGTCACGGCCGTGCTCCGCCGGTACGAGGAACTCCTCGAAGCCGGCAACTTGGCGGACAATGCGATGGTGCTGCGGACCGCCACGCGGATTCTCGAAGACGATGCCGCCGCGCCGCCCCTGAGCGATCCGACCTTCCTGCTGCCGGGCCTCCCCGACCGTGGCCTCGCGGGACGTTTCGCACGCGCCTTGCAGAACCGGGGCGCGACCCTCCTCCGGACGGACCCGGTCGAGGGCATGCGGGTGCCGAAGGGGATCCTCTGGGACGTAGCGCCACCCACCGCGGCCGGAAGCTACCTGCACGCCATTGAGCGCTGGGAAGGGGCGCGGCCGCGCATCGAGCTCTTCGCCGCGGGCTCGGTCCAGGACGAGGTGCGGGGAGTTCTGCGCCGCGCGATCGACCTGGGGGCGCGCTGGGACGAAGTCGAGGTGATCGCCGCGGATCCCTCCCTGTACGGCTCGGCGTTGCATGCGCTGGCGGAGGCCCTGGACATACCGGTCACCTTCGCGGTGGGCCTTCCCGTGGAGCGCACGCGCCCCGGCCGCGTGGTCACGACCTATTTCCAGTGGATCGAGAACGACTTCCATGAATCGCGCCTTCGCGCCCTGATCGAGGCCGGGGACGTGCAGCCGCCCCCGCCGGGCGATCGGCTCCGGGGTCCCGGTCTCGCCCGCGAACTGAGGCGGCTGCGCATCGGGTGGGGCAGGGAGCGCCATATCGCCCGCGTCGAGCGGGCCATCGAGGGTTTGGACGGCTTGAAGCGGCGCCCCTTGCAGAACGAGGAGAGCTTCGAGCGGCTCAAGCAGCGGAGGCGCGAGAACCTGCTCGCCCTGCAAGCGCTCATTCGGCCCCTGCTGGAGGCCACCCCTTCGGTCGACGGCACCGTGTCCCCCGCCCGGGTCGCGACCGGCGTCAAGAGCATCCTCGCCCGCGTCGCCCCGGGCACCGACACCGACGACACCGCCCGGGAACGGCTGCTGCGCCAGCTCGACCGGATCGAGGCGACGCTGACCCGACCGACCGACTACCCGTCGGCCGCTGCCATCGTCAAGTCCTTCCTCCAGATCCGCATTCCGGCGCCAAGGGCCGAAGGAATGGCCCCCTGGAGTTCGGCCGCGGGCCACCTGTACCTGACCGACTTCGCCCACGGCGGAGCCACGGGTCGGCCGTACACCTTCGTCGTGGGAATGGACTCGGGGCGCTTCCCCGGGTCCACCATGGAGGATCCGTTGCTGCTGGACAGGGAACGGTGGCATCTGGGGCGCGGCGAGCTCCCCCTCGCGCGCGACCGGACCGCCGAGGCCCGCTTCAACTTCGCCCAGCTGATCGCGCGTCTCCGCGGGACGCTGACCCTCAGCTACTCGCGCTGGGATCCGGCCGAGGCGCGCGAACTGGCGCCGGCGCCGGAACTGCTCCAGGCCCTGCGGCTGCGCGAGGGTGACCGGACCCTCAACTTCGAGCAACTCGAGCGTCACCTGGGCGCCAGCGAGTCCCGCCTTCCGCGTGCCGAACTCGCCACCGATGTGGACGCGGGAGATGTCTGGCTGCGCGCCCTCGCCTCGCCCGACGGCAGGCTGCTCGACGGACTCGAGGCGGTAGGGCGTGCATATCCCCGACTGGGTCTGGGGATGGCGGCAGCGGAGGGTTTGCGGAGCGACCTGGCTTCGGTGCATACGGGCTTTCTGGGCACGCATTCGCCTCCGCTCTCGTACCAGGAACTGTCGGGTCACACGTTCTCCGCGAGCGGACTGGGAAGCCTGGGCGCCTGTCCGCGCCGCTTCCTGTTCAGCTATGTCCTGCGCGCCTATCCGCCCGACGACCCGGAGTTCGATGCCCACCGCTGGCTCAATCCGCTTGAGCGGGGCAGTCTCCTGCACGCGGTCTACCAGCACACACTGGAGTTGGCGCGGGAACGGGGACTGGACCCCGAAGACGAGGGTTTTCTCGCGCTGGCCCTGTCGCTTGTCGACGCCGAGGGGGCGCGGAAGCTGTGGCAGGTGCCCGCGCCCAGCCATGCCGTCCACGAGTGGGAGATGGCGGCGCTGCGCGACGACATCCGATCCTTCGTCGAGATGATTCGCAGCGAACCGCCGCCGTGGATCGCCCTGGAGATGCCCTTCGGGATGACCGATGATCCCGTGGCGATCGACGCGGACGGGCGACCCGTGCAGGTGCGCGGCTACATCGACAGGCTCGACGACCACGGGGCCGAGCTGCGGGTGGTCGACTACAAGACCGGCACCGACCACGGCTACGGCGGGAAGTCGGGGATCTACGACGGTGGCCGCCGTGTGCAGCACGTGATCTATACCCTGGCGGCCGCCAGCGTCCTGGACAGGACTGTCAGCGGGATGGAGTACCACTTCCCGACCCGCCGCGGCGAGAACCGCGTGTGGCCGTTCGAGACGGAAGAGCTGGAAACCGGCGGACTCCTTGTCGCGACCCTGCTCGAAGGCGTCGCCGCGGGGGAATTCCCGGCGACCGACGATGCGAAGAGCGACTGCCGCTTCTGTGACTACGGCGAGGTGTGCGGGGTGCGAAGCGGCAACTGGGGGCAGGTGTCGTGCCGCTTTGCCGACTGGACGGCCCGCAATCTGAAGGATCTGCCGGAGCTGGCGTCCCTCCGGCGAGTGCGCAACTGGGAGGACGAGTGAACGCGTTGACCCTCCCTCCGGACCAGGCCGCCCGGGATCGGATTGGCAGGGACCTGGAACGCAACCTGCTCGTGGAAGCGGGGGCTGGCTCGGGGAAGACCACGTCGCTGGTGGACCGCATGGTCGCGCTGGTGCGGAGCCGGGCCTGCACGGTCGACCAGATCGCCGCGGTCACCTTCACCCGCAAGGCGGCGGCCGAATTGCGCCAGAAGTTCCAGGTGGTGCTGGAACGCGAGGCGGCGAAACTCGCGCCCGGGCACCCGGATCTCGATGCGCTCGAGGCGGCGGTCCGCGACATCGATCGCGCCTTCCTGGGCACCATCCACGCCTTCTGTGCCAGGCTGCTCCGCGAACGGCCCCTTGAAGCAGGACTCGACCCCGGCTTTCGCGAAGTGCTGGAGTCGGAGGCGGAGCGCATGCAGCGCAGCGCCTGGGTCGAGTACCTGGAGCGCCTGGCCACGGACGGGGATCCCCGCCTGGAGGAGCTCGACCGGCTCGGTATCGCAGCCGACCACCTGCAGGACACATTCCGGGAGCTGGTCGAAAACCCGGATGTCGACTACGGCTTCGACCGCGTCGAGTCACCCGACGCCGAGGCCGTCCGCGCGGTGCGGACGGACTTCGAGGCTCTCCTGGACCGCGCCCAGGGTCTGATGCGGGGCCGTACGCCTCCAGACGGATGGGACGACTTCGGCAAGCGGATCCGCACGCTCCTGTACTGGCGGCGCACTCTGGACTGGAGCGATCCGAGGGCCTTCTTCGACGCGCTGGCCCGGGTGCACCTGAAGAAGAGTGGACTGGTTCAGAAACGGTGGGCGGACGACGGGGCGGGCAAGGCACAGGCCAAGCGGCTCTTTGAAGACTTCTGCAGGTTTGCGGAGGCCGGAGGGCCGGCGGACGGGGTGCTTCGCCAATGGTGGGCCTACCGCTATCCGGTCGCAATCGACGTCGCCCGGCACGCGGCCGCGGCCTTTGCGGGCCAGCGCAAGGACCGCGGCCACATCAACTTCCAGGACCTGCTGGTCCTCTCGGCGGCGCTGCTCCGCAACAATCCCGAGGCTCGGCGCGACCTGGGCAGACGCTACCCACGCCTTCTCGTCGACGAATTCCAGGACACCGACCCCCTGCAGGCGGAGATCCTGCTACTGCTCGCCAGCGACCCGGAGTCCGGCGACGATTGGCGCAGCGTGGTGCCTCGCCCCGGTGCGCTCTTCGTGGTCGGAGATCCCAAGCAAAGCATCTACCGCTTCCGGCGCGCCGACATCGCGCTGTACCAGCTCGTCAAGGAGCGCTTCGAGGATTTCGGCGACGTCCTGGTCCTCGAAGCCAACTTCCGCTCCCTCGGCGGCATCGAGGCCCTGGTGAAGGGGGTCTTCGACAGTGAGGACCGGTTCGGGAAGGACGACAGCGACCGCCAGGCAGCCTTCGCCCCCCTGCTGACGCAGCGCGAGGGGATGGGTGTCCTGGCAACGTACACGGTCTCGGGCGGCAGGCAGGACGAGGTCGCGCGGGACGACGCCGACCGGATTGCCACCGAGATCGCGCGCCGCGTGGCGGCAGGCGAACGCGAAGCCGACGACTTCCTGATCCTCACCCGGAACCGCAAGTACCTCTCGGTCTATGCCCGGGCCCTCGAGGACCGAAACCTGCCCGTCGACGTGTCGGGCGCCGGGGTGGGCTTCGAGGACGAACTGGCCGCGCTCCTCCTCCTCTTCCGCTGTTTGGAAGATCCGGCGAATCAGCCGCGGGTCCTCGGCGTGCTGACGGGCCCGCTCTTCGGGATCACGCTGGACCGGCTGGTGGCGTACCGGGACGGCGGTGGGCGCTTCAGGATCAACGGTCGGGCCGAGGGCGACGACGAGGTGGCGGACGCGATCAACGTGCTGCACGCGTGGTGGAAGCGGGCGTTGCGCGAGCCGGCGGACGTTACCGCCGAACGCCTGATCGGCGAGACCGGGCTCTTTCCGCTGGCCGCGGCGGGCAACCTGGGAGGTCTGCGCGCCGGGGCGCTCTCCTATCTTCTCGATGCGGTGCGCGCCCGGGCGCTGGAGGGCGACACGTCGATCGCGGGCGCCGTCGACGCCCTGGCGGCCGCGCTGGACTGGGAGGATGCTGAGGCACCGCTGGTGCCGGGGCGGGGGGACTGCGTCCGGGTAATGAATCTCCATCGGGCCAAGGGCCTGGAGGCGAACGTGGTCTTCCTGGCGGCGCCCTTCGGTGAATTCGACCGCAAACCGCGGATGCGCGTCGCCCGGGACGAGACGGGGGCCGCGCGCGGGACGATCCCGATCGTCGTCAAGCGGGGATATGCGACCGAAATCATTACCCAACCGGCGACCTGGGAGGAGGACCAGAAAGTGGAGGCTACGTTCGAGGAGGCGGAGAAGACGCGCCTCCTGTACGTGGCCGCCACGCGTGCGAGGGACGAGCTGTGGATCGCGCGGGGTGCGGGGCTGCGGGGACGGAATTCGTCGCCCTGGAGGGTGCTGGAGGAGTGGGTGGCCGGGGTCGTGCCGGGTATCCAGCTGTTGCGCGGGGTCGCCCCCGAGCCGGACCGGCTGGACCCGGAGATCGACCTGGCGGCGCCGATGGCGGCGGTGGCGTCGGCCGCGGCACGCACCCGCAGTCCCACCTACCGGTTGGAGACCGTGACGGGGAGGGCAAAAGCGGGGGCCGTCCCGGATCCCGTTCTGCGTGATCCCGCCGTGCGTACCGACCGCTTCGACCCGTCCCCCCTCGGCCCGGCAAGCGGTGGCTTCGAGTGGGGCAGCGTGGTGCACGATGTGCTGGCGGCCGCGGGCGAGGGCACACGTGGCGAGGCCCTCGCGCAGTACGCTCGCGGCCTGTTGGTCGAATACGAGCGCCCGGTTGACGCAACGGGCGCGCCGACCGAGCTGGAAGCGCTGATGGCCCTCGTCGAGGCAGTGCGCGGCTCCGCCATTTGGGCGCGGGCGATGGCCAGTAGCGAGCGCCACAGCGAAGTCCCCTTCGCGATGAGTCGTGGGGAACCGAACCGGCCCGATGTCCTCGAAGGTGTGATCGACCTCGTCTTCAAGGACGGGAACAGCTGGGTCGTCGCCGACTACAAGACAGACAGCGGCGACGACCCCGACTTTGCCGACAGGACGCGCCGGTACCGCGCCCAGGTCGATCTCTACGCCGAATGCTGGGAGCAGCTGACGGGCGAACAGGTCGGCGAACGGGTGCTGGTCTACACTGCGCAGGGAAGGACGGAATCATGGTGACCTGCGTTGGCCGGAGGGCTTGTCACAAGCGGTCGACGGCACCAAACTGGGCATGACCGACGGGGTGACCCCAAAGACCCGTCACGGACTCCGAGCCCCGCCGACACCTCTTCGATTCCAAGACGCTACATGTTCAAGATGAGCCACCTGCCCGCCGCTCCGATCGCGTTGGCCATTGCCGCCGCAGCCTTGGGGCTCACGGCCCTCCCCGCCGTCGCCCAGGACGACGAAGGACTTCCCTTCCCCGAAGGCTGGCAGGTCCGCTTCGACCGCCAGGGCGCCAGCATGGACGACCTCTACCTCGTCACCATGACTCCCGGCTACCACGTAACCACAGGCCCGGCGATGATCGCGTGGCACCCCGATTCGGTCGCTGCGGGAGATTTCCGCATCGAGTCGGAGACCTTCCTCTTCGATCCGGAGGGACGGCGCGAGGCGTTCGGCTTCTTCATCGGCGGCTCCGATCTGCAGGGCCCGGATCAGCGCTACACGTACTTCCTGCTGCGCGAGGGCGGCGAGTTTCTGGTGAAGAGCCGGGCAGGCACCGCGACCCCGGTCGTCCACGACTGGACCGCCCACCCGGCGATCGTGTCGTACGCTACCAGGCCGGAGGGCTCGGCTACGGCGAAGAACGTGCTCGCGCTCGAAGCCGCGGGCGACGAACTGCGCTTCTCGGTCAACGGCCAAGAGGTGTGGAGCGGGCCCCGTGACGGGCTCGCGACCGAGGGCGTCTTCGGCCTGCGGGTCAACCACGGACTCAACCTGCACGTGACGACGATCACGTCGGCCACGGCGGACTCGGGCGAGGGTGTCATCGATATCGATGACTTGGTCATGACCGGCGGCACCTACGCGCAGAGCAAAGACCTGATGGACTCCCTTCGCGACTTCTTTTGGGACCTCAAGAGGGAGCGGGAGCGTCAGTTGAGGCCGGGGAGATAGAGAATGGTTGAACGGAACATCGCGGCTGAGGTGCTCGAGGCGCTTCGCGAAGTTCAGGAGCACCGGGCAGGAAAGCGCACGCTCCGGAAGACGTGGGTACCGGGGCCGTTGCCAAGGCTATCGCTCGAAAGCAGCAGGGCAGGTCGAAACCGCCGCCCTCGGCGACGTCCCTGATCCTGATGGCCCGAAAGTACCCGGACACCTTCGACCGGCTCGCGTCACTCTAGCTGCCAGCCCTGTCGAGAAACCTCCGTTCGGCGCAGGGCTTGCGACCGGTGCTCCCGTGGACCCACCATGGGACCTGATCGTGTCAGCGCACCGGGCCACCCTCGGCAAGGAGTCTGTTCGTGAAGATCATGGTGTCGGCAGGGGTTGGCGCATTGGGGCTGATTGCCTTGGGGGTGTCTGCCACTGGAGTCGGGTCTGCCGGTGGAGTCGAGCCCGCCACCGATGAAGTGTTGGCGGCCGCCCTCGTGCAGGACACGCCGGTCGTCCAGCGAGCCCAGGAGCCGCCGCCGCAGCAGCGCAGGCGGTGGCGCTACCGCAACCGCTACCCCGGGCCCATCCCCACGCCCGAGGAGTGGCAGCCGCCGGACGGCCCCGTGCGCATCGGCCTTCAGGTGGGTCACTGGCGGGCGCACGAAGCTCCTCGTGAGCTGTTGCGGCTTCGCGGAAACGGCGCCAATTGGAATGGGATCGCCGAATGGGAGGTCAACCTCGAAATCGTCCGCCGCACGGGCGCCATGCTGGAAGAACTGGGCTACGTAGTCGACATCCTGCCGGCCGTGGTACCTCCGGGCTACCGCGCCCACCTCTTCCTTGCAATCCACGCCGACGCGAGCAACGACCGGTACGCCAGAGGCTACCGGGTAGCGGCACCGAGCCGCGACGCGACCGGGCGGGCCTCCGGTTTCGTCGACCTGCTCAGGCGCACCTACGGCGCGGCCACCGGCCTCCGGCGGCTTCCGGACACGACGCGGCGCATGCGCAACTACTACGCCTTCAACTTCCGGCGCTATGAGCATGCGCTGCATCCCATGACCATCGCGGCGATCATCGAGACCGGCTTCCTCACCAACGCCGGCGACCGCGAACTGATCATCGGACAACCCGACCGCGTGGCACGCGGGATCGTCGACGCGATCACCGAGTTCCCGATTACCGCACCGCCAGGCCGCCCCGAGGCCTGAGCGCCAAGGCGGGTCGGCCGCGTCCCAGCGAGGTTCCGCTGTCGCGGCCCGGTCCAGGGGTTGACATCCGTCTGGCCGTGCCAGTGGCTGGCCCGAAGTCCTGAGGCCGGGTTGGCTCTCCGTCCACAGGGTTTTCCCTCTATGAGGTGCGTGGCTTCAGAACGTAGGATAGGAATATGCGCTCTCTCTCACTGGCACTGGTCCTGGTCGTAACCACCGTTGCAGCCGGGTGTGACCTGTTTGGCCTTCGACCGGATGCCACGCTGTTGATACAGGTGTCCGTTGGGCGTGGCAGGACGCAGTGGCCACTCGGCAGCACCACGTTTGTCGAGACCAACGGTGCGGTCGACGATCAGAAAGGGTTCGCCGGCCTCGAGATCATCACCGGCGGAGCAATCCCGCGGCGGGTCTTTACGGCCACGGACTTCGTGGACTATCCCGGGCCGAGTTTCACGGTGCCGGATGCTGGCGAGGCGAGGGTTGCCGCGCGCCTGATGCAGGATGGCCAGATCGTAGCCGAGGGTTCGGTATCGTGGCCCCTCCAACCAGAATTCGAATGGAGGCTGCATGTCGACCGGGCACCCTACCCGCCGAGCGAGGCACTCAACGGGAGGATAGACCTGGATGACCCTCAGTGCTCGTTTTTTTGCTGCCACAGGATTTGGCGTTTCCCGATCGCGGAGGAGTTCGCGAACTATGAGCACGAGGCGCTCTGGCTGACACTGTACCGGGGGGGTTGCTCGGATATCAAGTTTGGCTGAATGGACCACTGTAGATGGAGGATAATTTGACTATCCGTATATCGGTCTTATGTATACTGAACTTTATATTCCCCACGATCTCGGTCATCAGGAACTCCTCGAAGAAGTCCCGCAACACCTGGCTTCAGAACGTAGGATAGCAATATGCGCGTGCTCTCGCGGGTGCTGGTGGTACTGGTCGTGACCGCCGTTGCAGCCGGGTGTGACCTGCTTGGCTTTCGACCGGATGCCACGCTGTTGATACAGGTATCCGTTGGGCGTGGCAGTGCGCAGTGGCCGCTCGGCGGCAGCACGTTTGTCGAGACGAACGGCTCGGTCGACGATCAGAAAGGGTTCGCCGGCCTGGAGATCACCACCGGCGGAGGAATCCCCCGGCGGGTCTTCACGGCCGCGGACTTCGTGGACTATCCCGGGCCGAGTTTCACGGTGCCGGATGCTGGCGTGGCGAGGGTTGCCGCAGGCCTGGTGCAGGATGGCCAGATCGTAGCCGAGGGTTCGGTATCGTGGCCTCTCGAGCCGGAGGTCGAATGGAGATTGGATGTGGATCGGGCACCCTACCCGCCGAGCGAGGCATTGAATGGGATAGACCTGGACGACCCGCAGTGCTCCTGGTTCTGGTGCTTCCGCATTTGGCGTTTCCCGATTGCCGAGGAATTCGCGAACCATGAGCAAGAGGCGCTCTGGCTGACGCTTTATCGAGTGTCGCGCGTTCAGTGTTCGGATTGTATCAAATGAACGGGCCGCGTCCCCGGGGACTGTCCTCCGGGGACGCGGCCTCTCGTCAGCCTTATGTATACCGAACCTTACATCCCCCCAATCTCCGTCACCAGAAACTCCTCGAAGAAGTCCAGCATGTCGTGGAGCTTCTGGATCGTGTTGTCCCGCCCGTACACGTAGTACCCTTCGCCCGGGTATGCCTTGTAGCGCACGATCTTGTAGTGCTGGTCGAGCTTGCGCGCAAAGTCGAGGGCGGCCTGCGGCTGATCCTCCCGCAGCCGCCAGTCGGCCGCGACCCCCTCGCCCTGAATGACGAATGTCGGCGTGGTTACCTCGTGGGCCTTCAGGATAGCCGAGCTGTTCAGGTACACGTCCCGGTTCTCGGGGTAGGGTCCCAGCTCGTACTCGAGCAGCTTGATGTGCTGGAGCTCGTGCACCTTGGTGTGGAAGTCCGTCATGTCGCCGTAGCCCGACAGCGCGATCGCGGCCTGGAAGACGCCGGGCGCAAACGCCACCGCGTCCATCGTCATGATGCCGCCGTAGCTGGTCCCCGTCACCGCGATCCGGTCGGGGTCCACGTCGGGCAACGTCTTGAGGTAGTCCACGCCCGCGAGCACGTCTTCCAGGTCGCAGTGGCCCCAGCAGCCGTTGTTGAGGTCCTCGAATTCCAGGCCGTACCCCGAGCTTCCGCGGATATTGGGCATGAGCACGACGTAGCCACGCTGCGCGAAGAAGTGCACCTGCTGGTGTCTCCGAAACTGGTCGTCGAATTGTGACGTGGGCCCGCCATGGATCCACATCACGCCGGGGAACCGCTCACCCGGCTCCGCGTCCGGCGGCCGGTGCAGGTACGCCGGGATGGTGAGGCCGTCGCTGCTGGGATACGCCACCTTCTCGGGCATGTGCAGCTTCTCCGCCGAGCCCGCCGCGACCGTGCTGTGAAGCAGGCGGCTCTCGCCGGACTCGATGTCCATCACGAACAGTTCGGCCGGCCGTGTGGGCGTCTCCATCGTGTAGCTGATGCTGCCGCCGTCGGGCGACCATTCCGCCCGCAACGCCGCGCCGACGTCCGGCTCGACCAGCGCCTTGCTCTTCGAGCCGTCCGCCGAGACCAGTCGCAGCGAGTGGATGCCGTCGCGGTTCTCCGTGTAACTGATCCAGCTGCCGTCGGGCGACCAGCGCGCGTCGCTCTGGTCGTAGTCGGAGGCGGCGATCTGGCGGGGCTCGCCGCTGCCGTCGCGCGGCACCACCCAGAAGTTCAGCCAGCCGCTGCTCTGGGAACGAAACAGCACGGTCTCCCCGTCGGGCGACACCTGCGCCGACGCGAACGCCCGCCCGGCCCGGTAGTCGAAGAAGCCCCGGTCCTGCACGACCGTGCGCGGGTTCTTCCCGTCGGGGTCCACCTCGATGACATCGTGGTCCACCCAGCGGTCGTCCATGCGCACGTAGAGAAGCCGGCTTCCATCGGGCGTCCAGCTGGGGTAGCCCTCGTAAAGCGGGTCGTCGGTCAGGCGGCTTACCTTGCCGTCCGGCACCGAGACGGTCCAGATGTCCATGTTGCCGAAACGGTCGCCGGAAAACGCGATCCGGGTGCCGTCGGGCGACCAGGCCAGCCCGTTGGCCCGCGCCGACAACCCGGTCAGTTGCACGTCGACGGTGCCCCGCATGCCGTCCCCCTCCACAGCCGACCACAGCCAGATGTCCGGCGCGCCGCTCTTGTCCGACGTGTAGGCGATCCATTGCCCGTCGGGCGACCAGGTGGGCTGCGGCGCCCCCAGCGATCCCACGCCGCTCAGCGACAGGTCCTCGGTGAGGATCTCGAAGGCGCCGTCCTCCGTGCCGACCGAGCCCAGATCCCCGCCCGAGACGAACGTGATCCGCGAGCCGTCCGGCGACCACTTGGGCGGATGGGTGCCGCCCACCGCCGCGGTCAGGTCGACCAGCTCGGCCGCGGAGATCGCGTCGGCGGCAAAAGATGAGGCGGCCGATACCGCGGCACCGGCCGCATCCCCGGCAGCCGGGGCTTCGTACTGGCAGGCCAGGCTGGCCGCGAGCACAAGCGCCGCCAGGGGCAGCGCCGGGCGAGGCAGGGACCGCTTCACCGCGCCCGGGCGGGCGGCCGCGAGGCCGGAAAACGGGGTGTCCATGTGTCTCATCGGTCCATCCTTTCGCCCGTGTCCACCATCTCGTCCTTCAGGAACCGGCCGAAGAAGTCGAGCATGTCGAGCAGCATCTGGCGGCGGTTGGCCTTGCCGCGCACGTAGTAGTTCTCGTTCGGATAGGTCGTGTATTCGTACGGCTTGTAGAAGTTCTCAAGCGCCTGCGCGAAGATCTCGGACTGGTCCGATCCCGGATAGCGGCCCTCGCCGTGCACCATGAAGATCGGCGTCGAGACCTTGTCGATCTCGAAGATCGACGAGCTGTTGCGCCACACGTCCTGGCTCGTCGCGAACGGCCCGAGTTCGTGTTCCAGGAGCTTGATGTGCCGCAGCTCGTTCTCGCCGTGGTAGAAGTGGATCCAGTCGCCGTAGCCCGAGCCGGGAATGATCGCTCGGAAGACATCGGGCGCGAACGACGCCGCGTACATGCTCATCACGCCGCCGTAGCTGGTCCCCGTCAGGCCGATCCGGTCGGGGTCCACCTCGGGCTGCGTCTTCAGGAAGTCCACCCCCGCGACCACATCCTCCAGGTCGCAGTGGCCCCAGCAGTCGTTGTTGGCGTCGGCGAAGTCCTTCCCGTAGCCGGAGCTGCCCCGGATGTTGGGCAGCAGCACCGCGTACCCCCGCTGCGCGAAGAACTGCACGTGCTGCTGGAAGGTGTCGTGGAACTGCGAGGTGGGTCCGCCGTGGATCCACAGGATGCCGGGCGCGCGCTCACCCGCCGGGACTCCCACCGGGCGATACAGGTAGGCGGGGATCGAGTACCCGTCCGTGCTGGGGTAGTGGACCTTCTCCGGCAGGATCAACCGCGCCCCGAAGTTCCCGGCCGGCATGGACGAGGTGAGCTTGCGGCTATGGCCGTCCTCCAAAGACACCACATACAGATCCTGAGGGGTCAGAAGGTCCGCCATCAGGTACGAGATCGACCGTCCGTCGGGCGACCAGGAGGGACTGGACGCGACGCCGCCTGCGGAATTGCCGCCCATCCCGCCCGGCGACGCCAGCACGCGTGGCTTCCCGCCGTCCGCGGCAACGACGCGCAGGTCGTGATGGCCGTTGTGGTTCTCGATGTACGCGATCATGCTGCCGTCCGGCGACCACGTGGCGCTGCTCTGGTCGGCCTCGGCGGCGGCCATCGGGCGGGGATCTCCACCCCCGATCGGGGCGATCCAATAGTTGATCCAGCCACTGCGGTGCGAGCGGAAGAGGACCTGGCTGCCGTCCGGCGAGACGCGCGGGTAGGCGAAGGTCGTTCCGGCGCCGTAGTCGAAGAAGTCGGTGTCCTGGAGCACGGTGCGCGCGCCCGATCCGTCCGGGCCGACCTCGATCACGTCGTGGTTCTCCCAGGTGTCATCGAGGCGCACGTAGAGGATGCGCTCCGAATCCGGGGTCCAGGTCGGGAAGACCTCGTAGAGCTTGTTGTTCGTGATGCGCCGGACGCGCTTTGTGGCGACCTCGACCGTCCAGATGTCGTAGTTGCCGTAGCGGTCGCCGGCGAACGCGATCGAGCGCTCGTCGGGCGACCAGGTCATTGAGTTGATGCGCCCGCCGAGGCTGGTCAGCTGCGCCTCGGAGCCGTCCTCGGTCGACCAGATCCAGATCTCGGGCGAGCCGCCCTTGTCCGACACGTACGAGATCCACTTGCCGGACGGCGACCAGCCGGGCATCTGGGAGGCCAGGAAGTGGCCGGAACTGCCCATCTCGGTCGGCAGGCGCGTGGGAAAGCCGCCGTCGGGGGAGATCGTCATCAGCCCGCCGGACAGCGAGGACTGGAAGAGGATTCCCGAGCCGTCGGGCGACCAGGCGGGGGAGCCGGAGACTACCGACTCGATGGACAGCAGCTGGTCGATGGTGAGAATCGCATCGCCGTCTCCCTGCGCATGCACCGGGGCCGTGGCTGCGAATGCGAGGAAGGCGGCGGCCCCCAGCAGAGAAGACGTCTTCGCCGGTTTCCGATAGCTGGTCATGATTGCTCCTTGTGTCAGTTGTCCTCGTCCTGATAGATCCACAGGCTGGATTGGTCCAGCACGTTTTCGAGTCTCCACCACACGGTCTGTCCGGGACGCACGTAGATCACACTGCTGCGGTATGGCCGATCGCCGATGGGATCGGCCTGTAACCGGAACCCCGAACCCATGAGCAGGCTCCTGGGAAGGGGCACTGAGTCGCGTCTCATGCTTGTGATCGTAAGCAACGCCATGCGGTCGGCGCCGCGGAGCGCGTAGATGCGCATGTCGAGCCAGTTGCGGTTGTTGACGTGCAGCTTGCTCTCGGGCGCACCATCCCAGGCCGCCTCGTTGCCCACGCCGGGCGGGTCGCCGGAGCGCTCCGAACTCGAAGCGCATCCGGCGACCGCCGCGGCGACAAGAGCGGCAACAAGCCGGAGGCCGGCTGCTCCTACGGGATGACGCCCTGCTGGGTCATGCATCCCGGCGGAACCTCCGGCTCGCGCGGGAGGCACTCGCTCAACGGGTAGGGCATCGCGCTGTGAAGCCGCTGGTCGGCGCTGGGCGGACCCAGCACTGGGATGTCCAGCAGCTTGTCGTAGCGGTTCATGTCGATCCACGTGTGCCCCCACTCGAAGACCAGCGAGAACCGCTTGTTGTAAAGCAGTTCGTTGAGCAGGTCGTCGTCGGATCCGGGATAGGGATCCGGCAGCGGCTCCAGGCCGCCCGAGTTCATGCGTATGAAGTTGATGTCCTCTATCGCGGCTGCCCGGTTGCCCATCGCCAGGTTCGCCTCGGCTCGGATCAGGATCAACTCCTCGTTCTTGACCCAGACGAACGGGGCGCTCGGATTCTCGTACAGTGTGTACTGCAGATCCGAAGTCACCTCGAGCAGCTGATACGCCCCAACCTCCTTGAACTTGGTCTGGAAGCGCAAGTCGGGTGATCCGTCCGCGCGGGCCTGGGCCTCGGTGCGGAAGCGCGTGTTGGCGTACAGCAGGTCGGGCCGGTTGGCCGGGTTGACGAGGTCGCCCGAGTTGACCGACCAGCTGTGCTGCGCGCCGTAGGCCAGCGGCATGCTGGTACCCGCAAAGGACTCCGCCACCGCCTGCAGGGCGCCGGACCAGTTGTTGCGGTGCACCTCGGCACGCGCCTTGATCGCGCGGTTGAGGCGTACGAAGTCGCCCGGCGACGCGAAGTTGGCAAGCCCGGCCGTCACTCCGAAGGGGAAGGACGAGGCGGCCTGCAGATCGGCGCGCGCTTCGTCGAGCAGGCTGATCACGTGGCCGTAGACCTCGTTCTCTCCCACGATCGGAGCCGGCGGGTCATTGGGGTCGGACCCGACCGCGACGGGTGCGCCCAGGTGCCGCCGGGTCACCGCGATGTGCAGCAGGTCGTACGCCTGGATGGTCTTGGTGAAACCACGCACCGCCGCCTTGTCGGGTTCGGGGGTTTCCGCTCCCGCCAGCGCCTCCAGAAGCAGGTTGGCATTGCGCATGTTCTTGTACGCTTCACCCCAGACCTGCGTCCCCACGAAGAGGGTCTGGGTCCACGGGTCGCGGACGCTGCCGGGCAGGGAAGACCCGGTGGGCGCCATCGGGTAGACTTCGCGGCCGAAGGCGCCGACCCAGTGTACCATGTCGGCCGCGGTGAGACGCGTGTCGAAGAGCAGGCCCTGTGCTGCGGCCGCGATGGCGGCGGAGTTCGGGTTGGTCTGCAGGTCCTCCACGCTGGGGTTGTTGAAATCGGGTACGGTCAGTTCGCACGCCGTGAAAGCGGTTGCGAAGAGACCCGCCGTCAGGAGACGGCCCAGTTGTCTGATCATTGGTCTCATTCTCCCGTTCACGTTAGAAGCCCACGTCCACCGAGAACCAGAAGCTCCGGCTCGGCGGGTAGGGTGCCACGTCCTGTCCACGGCCGACTGCTTCGCTGCCGAAGTTGCTGACTTCGGGATCCAGTCCGGCGTAGTCGGTGAAGGTCAGCAGGTTGCGGCTGCTCAGGTTGAGTCGAATATGCCGGGCCGCGCTCCAGATGTTCGCGACCATGTCCTCGGGCATGTCGTAGCTGATGGTCAGTTCGCGCAGCTTCACGAAGGAAGCGTCCTGGAAGTAGGTCCCCGTGTTCTGGGGGAACTCCCGGTTGCGCTTCACGCAGACGCTCTCGCCGTTGACGGTGTTGTTGCAGTCCTCGGTGTTCCGGGTGAGGTCGAAGAGGAACTGGGTCAGGTTGTTGGCCGTCCCACCCTTCTGCCAATCCAGAGTCGAGTAGACGTTGAACCGTCCGAAGCTGATGTCGTTCGAGAAGCCCATGCGGAAGTCCGCGTTGGATTCCGCCAGCGGGCCTACGCCGACCTCACCGGTTTCGGGGTCGGGGCCGTTGCCCCACAGCAGCGTCAGGGACCTGCCCTCTTCGGCCACGGTGGTGCCGTAGAAGTAGCCGAATCCCTGAATCCGGAAGCGCGGAACCGGGAGCGAGACCACCTGGCTCCGGTCCATGGTGAAGGTGGTGCGCGAGGTCCACTGCAGGTTGCTGGTGTAGAACGGCACCACCGTCAGCGCGGTCTCCAATCCCCAGATGTTGATTTCGCCGCCGTTGAAGATGGACTCGACGAAACCGGTGGACGGGGCGAGCGAGCGCTCCAGGATCACGTCCCTGACCGTCTTGTTGAAGTACGTCAACTCGAGCGTGGCCCGGTCCTCGAAGAGCGTCGCGTCGACGCCGCCCTCGATCTCGGTCTGGCGCTCGGGACGCAGATCCAGCGCCGCCGTGGCGCCCTGAACGCGCAGGGCCGGCAGTCCGCCGATGTTCCTGCCCTCGTACTCGGTGAACTTCTGCCCGTAGACCGGCTGGTTGCCCGACTGGCCCCAGGCGCCCCGGAACTTGACCTCTTCCAGGAGGTTGCCACCTACGGGGAAGCGATAGGAGGCCGCAAACTTCGGATAGAAGTGGAACGCTTCGGTGTCGGAGTTGTTGGAGCTCCGGTCGGCGCGCGCTCCAGCGGTCAGGAGCAGCCGCTCGTCCATCATCAGCAACTCTTCCTGGGCGAAGATGCCGAAGTCGAGGATCCGCTCCCGGTTCTGCCTGACCTCGGTCGCCGTGCCCCGGTCGATGTTCTGCAGGCCCCCGATGAGGTTCTTCGCGATCGTGCTGCTGTAGTCGAGGTCGCGGATCTCGTACTGGGTGCCGAAGGACGTCGTCGACTGGAACGCGTCGGAGTTGAAGGTGTAGACGGCGTTCAGGTTGGCGTTCATGTACTGGCTGTAGGCCGACCCGAGCACCGACGTGCCGGGAAGCCCGTCACTGGGCTCGAACTGCGATTCGGGCGGCGAGAACAGTTCGTTCTTCTGGTTGTAGAAGTCGATTCCGCCGGTGGCGCTCAGCCGCAGGTTGTGCGTGGCCGAGGTGATGGCGTCGAAGGTCAGGTTCCCGGACCCCACGAAGCGCCACACTTCCTCGTCGTTCCGCACGAGCGATGCCGTTTCCAGGATGTTCGATCCGGCGAACGGGTTCCGGGGATAGGTGCCCTGCCCGCTGGGGCAATTGTCGATGTCGGCCTGGCGGCTTCCGTCGGCGCAGGTCGCGCGCAGATCGACGAAGCTCGGCGTCGACGGGAGCGTCATGTAATAGCTGATGCTCCGGTTGTCGTTGTTGGTGATGCCGCGGCCCGCCAGGGTGTGAATCGCGTTCGTGTTCAGGCTGAAGGAGACGCGGTCGCCCAGTGTCTGGTCGATGTTGAGCTTGAGCGACTCCTTGTTGTAGAAGGTGTTGTCGATGATGCCGCCATCGTGCTTCACCAGTCCCGACGCATAGTAGCGCGTATCCTCCGTACCGCCGCTCACACTGGCCTGAGTCTCACGGGAGAGGGGTTCGTTCCCCGCCAGCAGCTCCTCGTGGTCGAAGAACTTGCCGGCCTGCCAGTGATCCCTGGCCTGGGGCCCGAAGAACTCGACCGCCTCGTCCATCGAGGTGAACTCGCGCAAGCCCAGCTTGTTGGAGAGCTGGTAGAAACCGAAGCGCTGGGTGACGTTGAACTGCGGGGCGCCGACCCGGCCCCGCTTGGTGCGGATGATGACCACTCCGTTATTTGCCTTCGACCCGTAGATCGCGGCCGCCGAGGCCCCCTTGAGGACCTCGATGCTCTCGATGTCATAGGGATTCAGGTCGGCGATCCGGTTCGCGGAGTTGTCCTGCGAGCCTCCACGGACGGGGTTGGAAGAGGAAACGGTGACGGTGTGCACCCCCGATGGGACCGTCTGGTCGCTGACGATCACGCCGTCCACCACGTAGAGCGGTGTGTGCGCCCCCAGGATGGTGGATACGCCCCGGAGCTGGAGCTGCATGCCTCCGCCCGGAGCTCCCGAGTTCGACTGGATGTTCGCCCCGGCGACCTTGCCCCGGAGCGCCTGCTCAACGGACCACGAAGGCACCCTTTCGAGGTCCCGCGCGCTCACGGTCGAGACCGCGTTGGCGAGGTTCCTCCGGGAAATTCCGGTTGCCTGTCCAGTTACGACGATCTCGTCGAGGTTGAGGACGTCGACCCTGAGGGTGACGCTGATGTTGTTCGTGCCCTCGGGTACGGTGACCGATGCCGGCTGGTATCCCAGCATGCTGATCTCGAGAAGGACCTCGCCGGCTCCCACGGTGACGGCGAAGTTGCCGTCCTCTGCCGTGAAGGTACCGAGGGTCGTCCCCGTTACGGCGATGGCCGCGCCCGAAATGGGCTGTCCGGTGGTGGCGTCGGTGACGGCGCCTGTTAGCACGCGCGTCTGGGCGAGGGCTTCTCCCGTGCCCAGAAGCGTGATCAGGCCCGCCAGGATGCCGTAGCGCAATCTCATGAGGCTCCTCCTTTGCTGATTGCGAACAACGTGGGGGATGTGTCCCGTTTCGCGGCTTGCGTACCGATTTGCATACAGACGTGGCCAAAAGGGGTGGCCGATTCCGCTGCTGCCGCGTAGTGTTCGGACATGATCAGACCCCAGCCTGGCTCGAACGCTCGGTGCACCCTCTCACCGTTTAGCCTCCCACTGCTGGCCCTGATCATGTTGGCGGGCTGGAGCGACGGGACCGCCGCCCAGGAAATCCCGGAGGACCGGTTTGCCCGCTTCCGGCAACTTATGGCCTACCCGTCACTTGTGAAAGGGGGCAGCGTTGGCGCGCGTTGGCTGGGCCTTGCCCAGGAAACGATTGAACTTCCGGGCGAGGATCGACCCCTGGCCGCGGAACCAACGACCAAGGAATGCGGATGCCCGACGAATTCGGCCCGGACGGCCTGGTCGTCTTCCTCGAAGAGCACGAGTTCGATGTCCCGGTCATCGTAGTGAAGAGGTTGCCGCCGGACATCCGCTGAAACCGCCCACGCACCGGTCGCCCCTCAGAAGTCCAGCCAGTAGCTCGCCTTGATCAGGAAGACGTTGCGCATGGGGTCCGAGAAGAGGCGCTGCAGGTCGCCCACCCCGTCGAAGCCCGGGTCGCGGAACCAGTCGCGCCGATCCTGGCTCCACACCAGGAACAGGGTCGAGCCCGGGAGGTATTCCCAGCGCAGCACCACGTTGCTCCGGAAGGAACGCGTGCGGAAGTCGGGGTTGCCGAAGCGGATCGGTGCGGCGGGCCCCGTGCCGTCCGGGTCCGCGACGTAGACGACGTCGTGGGCGGGTGAGCGCCCGATCGTGACATAGCGCAGGAAGTCGTAGGTTCGGGGTTCGCGGAGCGCCATGAAGTTCTCGTAGTCGCCGGTCGCGATGAAAGGCTGGCCGTAAACCTGCAGCGTCATGCGCGGTGTGAGCGCGAGGTCCATGCGGATCGTCACGTCGAGCGAGTGCTGCTCCAGTTCGGCGAAGATGTAGCGGCGGCCGAAGGTCGCGTGGGCGGCCGGATCGTCGCGCTGCGTGACGTAGAAGGCCGCGCTCCTGCTCTTCCGCAGGGTGGGCCGGATGCTCCAGCTGAACAGCCCTTCCCCGCGGCCGAAGAGGGTGGGGCCGCCCGCAATCGAGTAGGAACCCTTGGCGTCGCCGGAGAAGTTGACCGAAAGGCCCCCCGAGACGCGCTTTCGTCCGTCTGTATTGAACCAGAGGTTGCCGCCCCAGTTCGCGGGTTTCGTCATCGCGGGACCGCCCCGCGTGGTACGGTGGTCCAGGGTCTCCATTTCGTAGCGCAGCGAACCCCGGAGGGAGTGGAAGCCCACCGTCTGGCCGTTGCCACGCAGCGAGATTTCGCGCTGAAAGACCAGGTTGCCGAAGTTCCTGCGTTCGGACCCGCCCAGGGTCAGGCTGGCGGATCTGAAATAACGCCCGGGCTCCACCCAGCGCCGCGTCCCGCCAAGGGTGAGCGAGTAGATGTCCGCGATCGTCTGGAAGCCGGCATCGTTCATCTCGAAGCCGGGTGAGATCATGCTGGCCTCGAAGCCGTAGAGCCACTCGCCCGCGATCTTGCGGAAAGCCAGTTCGCCCGCGTAGCCGCCGAGCGATGTGCGGTCGGGGTCGAAGGTCACATAGTCCTGGTCGGGCCGCTGATAGTACCGCACGGACGATCGCTGTGCCCCCTGCATTGCGTACGGGCTGCCGCTGATGTGCGAGCCGCCCACCCAGCCCTGCAGCGCATAGGTTCGGTTTGCGAAGCGATGGAGGAAGTCCACGCCGCCAGTCAGGGCGCGGTCGCGGTGAAGGACGAATCTCGTGTCGTTCAAATCGCGGTCCACTCCGGTCGCGATCATGCCGACGTAGCTGTCGCCGTCCCTCATGTCTCGGCGGAGACGCAGGGCCGTGATGTTCGACAGCGGGTCCACCGGGACCTCGGTGACCGGCGCGCCGACACCCTCGGTGAGGCGGGCGTTTTCGCGCTGCGTGGTGGCGTTCATGAAGGCGACGACCCACCCTGTGTCGGTCCGACCCGAAATCTTGGCAGCGCCGAGAATGGTCGACTGCGTCGGCTGATCGACGAAGGATCCCCGGGGGCCGAGGAGCTGGATCGCCGGACGCTGACCAACCCGTCGCGAATAGAAGAAGCGCAGTCCCTCGAGCCCGCCGAACCCGAACAGCCCCGCGCCCTCGACAAAGAACGGCCGCCGTTCCTCGAAGAAGGTTTCGAAGGCGGTCAGATTCACCACCGCCGGGTCCGCCTCCACCTGCCCGAAGTCGGGGTTCACGGTGGCGTCCAGCGTAAGCCCCCCCGTGAGTCCGTATTTCAGGTCCAGTCCCACGGCGCCCCCGTAGACCGAACCATCGTCGAAGGGGCTCGCCGGATCCGCGCGCTGGTCGAAGCTCGCGCGCGTGACCGCGTACGGAAGCACTTCCAGGCGCGAAGGCCTGCGCACTCCCTCCAGCCCCAACAGGTGTCCGAACGACGAAGCCAGCCCGCTCTCCGTGGACGGTCTCCACGCCCAATCCACCGCCTCGCCCGCATGCAGGATGTCACGGCGGAAATTCACCCCCCAGACCTGGCGGTCACCCTCGCGGAAGCGAAGCTGCGAGAAGGGAATGCGCAACTCCGCCACCCACCCAGCCGAATCCACCCGGGTGGCGGCGTCCCAGACCGGATCCCAGCCCGCGTCCATCCCGCGGAAGCCGTCGTTGGGCGCGACGAGGTCGTTGCGCCCTCCCGCCGGGGTCACTCCGAAGACGAAGGTAGTGCGGTGATCATGGTAGGAGTCGAGCTGAATCAGGAACTGGTCGTTGGGCTGCATGAACGAATCGCGCCGGCCCCGGAGCAGGGATATCCGGGACGGGTCGCGGTCGTACATGCGTGCCCCGACGTAGAGCGCGTCGTCGGTGTAGGCGACCCGCACCTCGGTCTTCTCGGCTGCGGGGAGCCCGTCGCCGGGCCGATCGCGCCGGAATCCGGTGACGGGGACAGCCGTCTGCCACACCGGCTCGTCCAGGAAACCGTCGAGTACGGGAGGCGGGTCGGCGCGCACGGCGGTGACCGTCGGGGGCACCAGTCCGTCGGTGTGCGTGAGGGTCGAGTCGGCCGCCATGCCGACCTGCTGGGGGGACTGCCCGCCGACCGCGGTGGCAAGGAGAAGTGCGGAAGGCAGGGTCATGTGCGGCTATCGACGATGGTCAAGGTGGGCGTTGTGGACGCACTGCCCACTTGGACACACCGGCGATCGAAAGCGCTGTTGGTGAGGGCGACCGATCCGGGTCACCATCTCCACTACCTCCGCCATTCCTCGACGAAAACGCGTCCGAACCGATCCGTGGCTTCGACGACGACAACGCTTTCCTCACCCGTGAGCCCCGCCCGGAACATGTGATCGGTCGGGACCGGCTCCACCCATGTCCGCCGCGGAGGCAGGTCGGGTCCCGTGTGCAGTTCCGCGCTCAGGGGATCGAAGCCCGGACGCCGGGGCATCGCGCCCCGGGGCTCGCCGTCCGCGAACCAGCGAATCGTCCACTCCGGGTCCCAGTTCCAGATGTTGGCGACCAGTTCGCCACCGGCCGATGGATCGCCCGGGGACGACGGGTCCCCGCCGCTCACGTGGAGCCGCATCTGATGGTCGTCCGGAAGCCCCGTCGCCTTGTAGCGCCAGGTCACCTCTTCGCCGCGCACCGTGTATACGCAGTACCCGTTGGGCGTCCCGTCGTGGCAGATCGGGCCGCTCCACCACGCTCCGCAGACCGCCCCGGTCACGTGCTCGTGCGTGCCCTGCTCGAACACGTGCTCGCACTCGTGCGTGTGCCCGGTGAGGATGTGCGCCTCGAACGGCTCCAGCAGCCGGTAGAGCGCCTCGCGGTTCATGATCGCGAGCGACGTGCCCGGACGTTCCTCGCCGCGGCGCAGGTGCTGGCTGCCAAGCACCGGGATATGCGTCGCCACGATCACGGGCGACCCCGGCTCGACACGGGCCAGGTCCCGCTCCAGCCACGCCAGCGCGTCGGCCCCCAGGTAGCCGATGTAGCCGCTCCCGTGCCAGAAGACGTCGTCGAGCACCACGTAGTGCACGGCTCCACGGTCGAACGAGTAGTACCGGGGCCCGAAGTGCCGGCTGAAGGTCTCGGTCGAGGCCTGGTCGGTCAGGTTGTCCATGTCGAGGTCGTGGTTGCCGACGACCTGGAAGAAGGGGATGCCGACCTCGCCGACCCCGCGCTCGTAGTCCGGGTAGAGTTCGAGGTTGTCGAACATGATGTCGCCGCACGAAATCCCGAAGGCGTGCTCGCCGCCGAGTCCCGCAACCGTTTCCCTCAGGTCCGGAACCGACTGCGAGAGGAACCACTCCATCTCCGTGGGGTCCTCCGTCTGAATGTCGCCGAGGAGCAGGAGCGTGTGGTTGTCGTGGGCCACCGGATCGGGTTCGAGTTCGAAGACCGCCGACTGCTCCCGACCGTCGGACAGCGGCTGGTAGAAGCGGGCGGTACCCGGGGCGTTGAGCGGGATCCGGTAGCCCGATGGCGTCGTGAACCAGACGAAGCCCCGCTCGGACGTCGTGACCAGCTCGAAGGTGCCGTCGTCCGCCGTGTCGACGACCTGGACCCCGTCGGACACCGGCACGCGGGGCAGTCCCGTGCCCTGCGAGCGCACTACGCCCCGGACTCTGATTGGGGATGAGAGAGCGGCCGCCCCACGCCGGGAACCGGGCCGCGAGGGATCGGCATGCGGTTCCAGCGGTGCGTAGGGATCGGCGAGGATGCGCTGCGGGGCGATCATCGCGCCGGTAAGCGCTGCGGTCCCGGCCTTGAGGAAGGCGCGGCGGGAGGTGGGGTACCCCATCCGTCTCATTTGCACGGCTCCTGTCCTTCGCTGCGTGGTGGCTGCCCGCGCGGCCGCCGACCGTTTCAGTTCAGCGTCGGCACCAGTCCGGAGTCGACGATGTGGCGGTCGTGCGTAAGCAGTGTCGCTCCCATGATCCGCGCGGTCGCAACGAGAATACGGTCGGCGGGGTCCCGGTGAAAGGAGTCCGGCAGGGCAGCCACTTCGGCCGCGATTGCCGGGGAGATGCCGTAGCGCCGCACGAGCGGCGGCGCGACCGCCTTTTCGAGCCACTCCCGGGGCGGAAGCGCAAGCCGTATGCGGCCGAGGCTGTGAAGCGTGGCAATCTCCCAGAGCGAGATGTCGGACACGCGCAGTGGCGAGTCCCCATTGGCCGCATCGAGGATCCGTCGCTGCGCGGACGACAGTGGCCCGTCGCCCTGAAGCCACCAGATCAGGATGTGGGTGTCCAGCAGGACGCGGGTATCCGGGAGCGCGGTCACTCGCCGCCCTTCCACTGCGCTCGCTTGCGCGCGTCGGCTTCCTCAGCGGGCGTTGTCCCGGCCGAGGTCGCGCCGGCACCCGCCAGGCTGTCCCAGTGATGCTCCGGCACGACCGGCCCGACGATGTCGCCGATCACCGTGACCGTGCCCTTCAGCTCCGCTTGCGGATACCGGGACTCCGCGCGGCTGGGCGGTCCGAGCTCCGCCACGGGCTCCCCCCGCTTGAGAATCACGATGCGCTCGCCGGTTTCCCGCACGCGGTCGAGGATCGCCAGGCAGCGCGCCTTGAAGTACGATGCGTTGATGGTCTCCATATGACCAGTCTTAGTGACTAGTCATATCTTGTCAACCTCTGCGGCCGTTGGCGGCGATCACCACCGCACCCTATTCTGGCAGTCCGGCGCGCCGGCAACGGTCCGGCGCGCAAGAACCACGCGTTCACGGCCGCAGCCCAGGAGCATGCCATGCCCGCTCGCGAGAGGTCGACAAGCACCCGCAGGGACTTCCTGAGGACCGCCGCGGTCGCGGCGACCGTGCCTTCGGTCGTCGGCGTCACGTCCTGCGCACCGGACTCGCCGGCGCGCATCCGGCCCACGGCCGCGCCCCCCGGCACCGATCCGGCCCTCCAGGCCGATCTGGAGGAAGCGCTCGCGCGCCACGGGGTGGTCGGCGCCAGCGCGGCCGTCTTCGCCAACGGCGAGATCCGCACGGCGGCGGCCGGGCTCGTGAACGTCAGCAGCGGCGTCACGATGACCCCCGAGACCGTCATGCACATCGGGTCGATTACCAAGATCTTCAACACGACCCTGCTCATGCAGATGGTGGACGACGGGCTGGTCGAGCTTGACGCCCCGGTCTCGACCTATCTGCCCGAGCTGCGCCTCGCCGATCCGGACCACCTGGCGCGCATCACGGTCGGAATGCTGGTCAACCACACGAGCGGCATCGACGGCGAGATGGTGCCCGAGCAGGGCCACGACGAGGAGATCATCGAGAAGGCGATCCCGCGCTTCGCGAGCATGGGCAAGATCCACGAACCGGGCGCCGACGCCTCGTACTGCAACACAGCCACGGTGATCGCCGGCTACCTGTGCCAGAGGATCCGGGAGCGCAGCTGGTACGACCTCGTGAAGGAGCGGATCTTCCAGCCGCTCGGCATGGAGCACGCCGCCGTCCTGCCCGAGGACGCGCTGCTGCACCGGGCCAGCGTCGGCCACTTCACCGACCCCGAGACGGGCGAACCGGTGCGGACGTCGTTCGCCTTCCTGCCAATCAGCTTCGCGCCGGCGGGGGCCACGGCGATGATGTCGGCAAGCGACCTGGTCACCTTCGCGGCCGCGCACATGGCCGACGGCGCCGGCCCGAACGGCGCCACGATCCTCACGGCCGCGAGCGCCCGGGCCATGCGGACCGAGACCACCCGGGTGCGGGGTGAAGGCGCGCCGATCGCGTTCGGCCTGGGCTGGATGCTGTCCGACGGTGGCTTCGTGTCGCACGGCGGGGGCGGACCGGGCATCCTGGCGAACCTGACCGCGCACCCCGAGAGCAACGTGGCGGTTGCGGTCCTGGGCAACTCGTCGCACAGCGGTGGGCTGACCAGCGAGCTCTCCGCCAAGTGGATGGAGGAGGCCGCCGGCGTGGCGCCACCCGCCCCCGTGGTCCGGCCCATCGTCGACGAGGAGGTCGACATCGCGCGCTACGCGGGCCGCTACGAGAACGTCGCCCAGGTCTACGAGATCGCGGAGATGCGCGGCCAGTTGGCCGGCACCCTCGGGGTGTCCTTTTGGGCCAAGTTCCCCTTCTACGACGACACGCGGATGGAACCGACGCCGCCGATACCCCTCAAGCCGGTCGGGAACGACGCGTTCACCTTCCCGGACCCCGAGGGGAACCCGACCGCGGCGATCATGAGCTTCCTCGACCCGCGTCCGGACGGGCGCATGAGCTATATCGCCCAGGGCGCCCGCATGGTGCCGAGAGCCGACTGAAGCGTTTACCGAAGGACCAAAGGAGTCAGCCATGTCCACCCACCGAGCCAACGCGCTTGCACTGCTTCTCACCGCCGCGCTCGCCCCGGCCGCCGCGGCCCAGACGGTCGCGATCACCGGCGGCACCGTGATCGACGGTACGGGGGCCGCACCGATCCCGGACGGCGTCGTCGTGTTTGCCGACGGGCGCATCGCCGCCGCCGGGCCCGCCGCCTCGACCCCTGTCCCCGCGGGCGCGGCCACGATCGATGCCGGGGGCAAGTACGTCATCCCCGGGCTGATGGACGGCAACCTCCATCTCTTCCTCAACCTCGACCTCGAGACGCTCATCCTGCATGAGCACCGCCTCCACGAGATCGTGCTCGAGGCGGCCCAGATCACCCTGAAGACCGGGCAGACCACCGTCTTCGACACCTGGGGACCGCGCGCGGCCCTCGCGCAGGCGCGCGATATGATCAATGCGGGCGAGGCTCCCGGCAGCCGGATGTACATCGCCGGCAACATCATCGGGTTCAGCGGACCGCTGGGGCCGGATTTCCGCGAGTCGCACGCGCCGTACGTGAGCCAGGCCTTCGTCAAGCGCATCAACGACACCTGGGAAGAGAAGACGGGGCGGGAGCTGCTGTGGATGACGCCCGATTCGGTGGCCGACGTGATCCGCAACTACACGACGCTGGGGATGGACTTTCTCAAGTACGGCGCCAGCGGACACGTCGACATGAACCTGATCTCGTTTTCGGAGCGGGTGCAGCGCGTGATCGTCGAGGAAGGGCATCGCGCGGGCATGACCGTGCAGACTCACACGACCTCTGTGGAAAGCTTCGACATGGCGATCGAGGCGGGGGTGGACATCATCACCCACTGTGCGATCTCCGGCCCCGAGATTCCGATCCCGGTGGAATCGATCCAGAAGATGGTCGACCGCGGGATCGCGTGCTCGGTTCTGCCGATCACCGCGCGCCGCCTGGCAGCGCTCGAAGAGCACAATCCGACGGGGACGCTCACCCCGTACATGAAGATCGGCGCGATCAACCGGCGCAACATGATCAATGCGGGCGCGAAGCTGTTGATGTCGACCGACGCCGGGATCCAGAACCCGGTGCTGCTGGCGGAGTCCCGCACGCTCGCGTCCGACACGGTCGATTCGCGGGTCAAGCTCGGGGAGGGCCACTTCAACGCCCTTGTGGCGCTGGAGGAATTGGGGATGGAGCCGATGGAGGTACTCAAGTCCGCCACGAGCAATGTGGCCAGCGCCTACCGCCTCGACGACCAGATCGGGACGCTGCAGCCGGGCAGGTGGGCGGACATCGTGATCCTCGACGCCGACCCGCTCGAGAGCGCCTACAACTACCGCAAGATCCACATGGTGATCAAGGAGGGCAGGGAGGTCGACCTGGATGCGCTGCCGGTGGCGCCGATCATCAGCTCGATGAAGGTCGCACGTTGACGGGGGGAGGTTCGCCGCTTCAGGCGGCCGCCATCCTGACCGGGCTCCTCCTTGCCTGCGATCCCGCCGCGGAGAGTGCACCCGGACCGGACGTCTCCGCCCACTACATCGCGGCCGAGGACGGCACGCGGCTCGCCGCCGATGTCTACCTCCCGGCGGAGGACCACGACCCGCCGTATCCCGCCCTCCTCACGCTGACACGCTACCGGCGCGGGCTGGAGGACCCCGAGACCGGCGAGCGCATCAACACCCTGTCGGGCCTGGATAGCCATTTCCTCGCCCACGGCTACGCGCTGGTCAAGGTGGATGCGCGGGGCAGCGGCGCCTCTTTCGGCACGCGGCCCGTGGAGTACGGACGCCAGGAGGTCCTCGACGCCTACGACGTGGTGGCTTGGGTGGTGGCACGCGAATGGTCGGACGGGACGGTGGGCGCCTACGGGACCTCGTACACGGGCACCACCGCCGAGCTGCTCGCCGCCGTGAACCACCCGGCCGTGAAGGCCGTCATTCCGGGTTGGTCGGACTTCGACGCCTATCCCAGCCCGATCCGGCCTTACGGCCTGCTGGCGCGGGGCTTCATCGAGACATGGGGCGACCTGGTGGGCCACATGGACGACAACAACGCGGAAGTGATGGGCGCCGGCGTCCGGCGTGTCGACGAAGACGAGGACGGCTCGCTGCTTGGTGCGGCCGTGGCGGAGCACGCGGCCAACCCCGACGTGTTCCAGGCCGTGCTGGCCACGGAGTACCGCGACGACGTGGTCGGCGGGGATCAGACCTGGGCCGAGATCGGTCCGATCCACTGGAAAGCCGAGATCGAGGCGTCGGCGGTTCCGATGCTGGTCCTGGTCAGCTGGATGGACGCGGGCACCGCCGACGGGACGCTGCTGCGCTTCCGGCACTTCTCCAACCCCCAGAAGGTGCTCATCCTGGCCTCCACGCACGGCGGCGGCTACAGCGCCAGCCCCTATACCGTGAGTGCGGCGCCTCTTCCCCCCCAACCGTCGGTGGACGAGCAGATGGAAATGCGGCGCCTCTTCTTCGACCACCACCTGAAGGGCGCCGACAACGGGGTCGACGAGTGGCCGGCCATGCGTTTCTTCAACCTGGGCGAGGAAGCGTATCACGACACCGCGGTCTGGCCGCCGCCCGGAACCACAACCACGACGTTCCATATGGACTCGGGGGGGCGCCTGACCGGGGATTCGGAGGCCGTGACGGACGGCAGCGACGAATACGCCGTCGATCCGGACGTCACCACCGGCCCCGACAACCGCTGGGCGGCCCAGATGGGTACCCCGATCCTCAACCTCGACGACCGCGCCGACATGGACGCCCGCATGCTCACCTACACCACCGACCCGCTCCAATCCGACCTGCAGATCGCCGGCTACCCCGTGATCACGCTGAACCTCGCGTCGGACCGGGAGGACGGCGCGCTCTTCGTCTACCTCGAGGACGTCGATCCGGAGGGCCGCAGTCGCTACGTGACCGAGGGCGGACTGCGGCTGATCCACCGCAAGACCGTGCCCAACCCGTATTTCGCGGGCCAGGAGCCGTACCACTCCTTTGCGCGCGCCGACGCCGAGCCCATGCCGCCCGGCGAGGCGGTGACGGTCAGCTTCCGGCTCTGGCCCATCGCCGCGCTGGTCCGCGCGGGGCACCGAATTCGCGTTGCGATCGCGGGCGCCGACGCGGGCATGTTCGACCCGGTGCCCCCCGGCGACGAAGCCACGCTGACGGTGTACCGCGGCGGTGCGGACGGGTCGCGGATTGCACTGCCGGTGGTGGAAGGCGGGCTCGGCGGAGGTTCGCAGTGACGGCGCAGGGTCGTGCGGCGACCGACCGCCAACACGCCGCGGCGCTCCACCGCCGCGCTGTCGTCGTCGACGGCCACAGCGACATCCTGATCCCCATCACCGAGGGCAAGATGTCCCTCGGCGACCGCGTCGAGGTGCCCGGCCTCGACTGGGAGCCGCCGCCGGGGCTGGAGCACAACCCGCTGGTTCGCTTCGGCATGGGCGCCCACACCGTCTGGTTCGGTCCCATGGGCCAGTACGACCTGCCGCGCTGGCGGGAGGGTGGGGTAACCGCCCAGCTCTGCGCGATCTACCTCGACGACGACTGGCTGCGCGACCCCGTCCGGCGGGGCATGGAGATGGTGTGGAATCTGCATGAGCAGATCGACCGCGACGACGAACTCGTGCTGGCCACGACGGTCGGCGACATCCGCCGCGCCAAGGCGGACGGGAGGGTCGCGCTGGTCCTCACCTTCGAGGGGTGCGAGCCCCTGGGCAACGATCCTCGCCTTCTCGACCTGTACTACCGCCTCGGCCTGCGCTCCGGGAGCCTGACGCACACCCGCCGCAACATCTTCGCCGACGGCTGCTGGGCGGCGGACCGGCGCGGCGGCCTGACCGCGCTCGGCAAGGAGGTCGTCCGGCGGATGGACGCGCTCGGGATCGTGATCGACCTGGTGCACATCGGCGAGGTCGGCTTCAGCGAGATCCTCGAGCTTACCTGCAATCCCGTCATCCTGTCGCACACGACGCCCACCATGTTCCCCGACACGGCGCCCGAGGCGCAGGACCTGCTGGACGGCAAACTGCCCCGCCCGCGCCTCGAACTGCCCCGCGACCGCTGGATGCTGGATGCCCTGGCGGCCAACGGCGGCGTCCTCGGCCTGATCCACGTCGCGCACCGTGACCTGGACAGCGTGGTGCGGGACATCGAGACGGCGCTGGAGGTGATGGGAGCCGACCACATCGGGCTGGGCAGCGACCACTACGGCAAGGAGATGGCCCCGGCCGGCCTCGAGGACATTTCGAAGGTGCCGCGTCTGACGGAGGCGCTGGCCGCGCGCGGTCACCCGGACGATGTGATCCTCAAGTTCCTTGGCGAGAACTATCTCCGGGTGTTCGAGCAGGTGTGGGGGGGATAGGCCGCACTCTGGCCCATTTCGCCATCCCTGTGTCCCGTTGGAGCCACCATCTTGAATGCCGGGTATCGACTTGATGTTCACCGCCGCCGGCCAGTAGAATTCGCAGGTGGCGCCCGGAGGGGGGGACGGGAGGAACGACGCGATGAACGTGACGGAAGCCGGAGTCGTCAGAAGGATCTGGCACAGCCTCGTGGCAGGGCACACCGAGAAGCGGCTGGACGAAGCTACGAGCAGGATTGCAGACGCCATGCGGGACATGGGCAATGCGATCCGGGATGAGATGCGAAACCTGGAAGCCCGGCTCGCTACCCGGATCGATCGGTCCGAGACGCGGCTTACTGCCCGGATCGATCGCTCGGAGGCACGGTCACGCGAGCACACGGATCAGGCGGTTGCGGCTCTTGCGGAGCGCACGGATCAGGGATTCGCGGCCCTTGGGGTCCGGATCGACGGTGTGGAGCACCGCATCGACCGCGTCGAACATCGAATCGATCGGGTTGCGAAAGAGTCGCAGGAGCACACCGAGCGTGCTGTGGTTGTGTTGGGGGAGCGAATCGACCGCGTTGCGAAGGAGTCGCGGGAGCACACCGAGCGTGCTGTGGTTGTGCTGGGGGAGCGAATCGACCGCGTTGCGAAGGAGTCGCGGGAGCACACCGAGCGTGCTGCGGTTGTGCTGGGGGAGCGAATCGACCGCGTTGCGAAGGAGTCGCGGGAGCACACCGAGCAGGTCGCGGCCGGGTTGGCGAAGCGGATCGACCGCCTCGCAACGCCGGACCGAAGCCCGGTTCACCCTCCCGATTGATCGGAGGAGGTCTGTATCGCCCGCACCCCATACTCCCGAAACACCTCATCGTTGTGTTGGCCCAGCGCCGGGGCGGGGCGACGGGCGGCGGGCATTCCGAGAGGCGTACGCACCTGCAGTGAACCGGGCAGCCCGCTGTCGCCGATCTCGAAGAAGAGCCCGCGCTCGCGGTGCAGGGGGTGGTCGGCCACCTCGTCCAGTTCGAGCACCGGTTCGCAGCAGCAGTCGTGTTCCGCGAGCACGCGTACCCATTCGTCGCGCGTCTTCGTCGCGATGATCCGGGTGAGCTGGCGGCCCAGATCTCCCTCACCCGCCGCCCCTGCGGCGTCTGCGGCGGCGGTCTCGGGCCCGCGCGGCAGTTTCAGCCGCGTTGCCCCCGCCAGCCTCGACAGGAACTGCGGTTCCAGCGCCCCCACGCTCAGGTATTTGCCGTCGCTGGTCCGGTACACGCCGTAGCGCGCCGCGCCGCCATTGAGGAGCCCGGTGCCGCGGGTGGGGACCGCGGGCTCCGCGTCCAGGATCCCGAACTCGCTGGCGAGGAGCGCCAGGGCGCCTTCGGTCATGGAGATGTCCAGATGGGTCCCCTTTCCCGTACGGTCCCGCTCGATCAGCGCGGCGAGGATGCCGGTCGCACCCCACATGGCGCCTCCCGCCATGTCCGCGATCTGCACGCCCGCCATCCCGGGAGGGCCGTCGGGCCTCGCGCCGCTCATCGCGAGCACGCCCGCCAGCGCCAGGTAGTTGATGTCGTGGCCGGCGCGGTCCCGGTACGGCCCGGTCTGGCCGTAGCCCGAGATGGAGCACAGAACGATGCCCGCGTTGCGCTCCCGGAGCGCCTCGTACCCTACACCCAGCCGGTCCATTACGCCTGGGCGGAAGCTCTCGACGACGACATCGGCCTTCGCGGCCATTCGCAGGAATCGCTCGCGCTCCAGTTCGTCCTTCAGGTCCATCGTCACCGACCGCTTGTTGCGGTTGACCGTCAGGTAGCGGCCCGACATCCCCTCGCCGCGGGGCGGAAAGTCGCGCATGTAGTCGCCTACGCGCGGCTCCTCGACCTTGACCACGTCGGCGCCGAGGTCGGCGAGGACCATGGTCAGGAAGGGTCCCGGCAGGAGCCGGGAGAGGTCGAGGACGCGGACGCCGTCAAGCGAATGGGCAAGGGACATGAGGTTCGCTCGTGTTGTTGGAGGGATTCGATGTCATTCGTGCAACGATGCGGTCTTCGCCGTGGCGCGCAACACCCGATGGCGCGATGTTCAGCATCCTCATGCTGAAATCGACCCGCCCGATACTCGCCGCCGCCGTGATCCTGGCGGGCTGCACCGCACCCGAACGCGCGCCGCGGGCGGCCACCCGCGTTCTCCCGGTCAGCGGGGCCCAGGTCGACTTTGCGGTTGTGGGCGACAGCATCGAACCCGCAGCCGACATCGAGGCTCTGATCGCACCGTACCGGGACAGGCTGGGGCAGCAGCTCGCCGAGGTGCTCGCGCACGCGGTGGGAGGTTTCCGCAAGGCCGACCCGGAGGGCACGCTCGAGAACCTCGTTGCCGACGCGCTGCTCGACGTTGCGCAGGACCTCGCCGGCGAACCGGTGCACGTCGCCCTTCTCAACGACGGTGGGCTGAGGGTCCCTATCGCCGAGGGCCCCATCCTGATGCGGCACGCATACGAACTGCTGCCCTTCGAGAACTACGTCACCGTACTCTCGCTGTCGGGATCCCAGCTGGAGCGCCTGGCGGACGAGATCGCCGAGAGCTGCGGGGAGCCGGTTGCGGGGTGGACGATGGAGCTGAACGGCGATGATGCCGTGAACGTGCGGGTCGGTGGACAGCCCATCGATCCGGGGCGCACCTACCGCCTCGCCACGGTCGACTACCTGGCAGACGGGGGCGGTACCTGGACGGTGCTGTGGGAGGCGGGCGCCCAGGAACGCGAAGACCTGGACGTGTTGATCCGGGATGTGTTCGTCGCGTACCTGCGCGAGCACGACACCGTCGCCCCCACGCTGGACGGCCGCGTCCGCCGCGCGGCGGATAGTGAATACGAGGAGTGCACTCGATGAAACGCCGTGATTTCGTGCGTTCACTCGGCTTGGGAGGAGCCGCTGGGCTGGGCGGGATGGCGGGGTTGTCCGGCATGGCGGGGCTGGCCGAACCGCGGCCTCCGTGGGCGGCGACCCGCGCACCTCACCGCTACGGGCCCTTGGTCGACGACGAGTTCCGCCTGGTCGTCCTTCATACCAACGATACCCATTCCCGCATGGACCCCTTTCCAATGGATGGCGGCCCCTTTGCCGGACTGGGAGGAGCGGCCCGGCGCGCCACGCTGATTCGCCGGGTGCGCAAGGCGAACGAGCACGTCCTGCTGCTCGATTCGGGCGACATCTTCCAGGGTACGCCATACTTCAACTTCTTCGCGGGCGAGATCGAGTTCCGGGCGATGACCGCCATGGGCTACGATGTGGCCACCCTGGGCAACCACGACTTCGACAACGGGGTGGATGGGCTCGTGGCGATGCTCCCCGAGGCGGGCTTCGAGTTCGTGTCGGCCAACTACGATGTGAGCGCATCGGCGCTGGCCGGGCACGTCAGGCCATATACCATGCGAGAATTCGACGGCGTCAAGGTGGGGATCTTCGGGCTGGGCATCGCATTCGAGAAGCTGGTGCTCGCCAGCCTCCACGAAGGTGTGCGGTACACCGACCCTGTCGAGGCGGCGCGCACCGCCTGCCGCGAACTGCGGGAGCAGGGATGTTCGCTGGTGATCTGCCTGTCACACCTCGGGTATGTCTACGCCGATCCGAGCCGACCGAGTGATCGGACGCTGGCGGAAGCGGTCCCCGAGATCGACCTGATCCTGGGCGGCCACACGCACACGTTCCTTGACGAAGCGGTGGTATTCGGACCGGGTCGGGGGGGGTCTCAGGGCGAGACGGGCTTCACGGTGGTGAACCAGGTCGGCTGGGGTGGCATGCGGCTGGGCCGCGTCGACGTGACCTTCGACAGCGGGCGGCAGGCTTCCGGATGGGCCGCGGCCGGATACGACATCGACGCGCGGCTGGACGGTTAGCGAAGGTTGACATAAGCACGACCGCCCCCGGAGCCGGTTGCGGACCTGGCTTCCGCATCCGCCATCCCGGGGGCTTCGTGGCACCCGCGGCGGCGGTCCGGCTCAGAGAGCGGTCGTCGTTGAACCTTCGGGCCGATTCAGGCCCTCAGGTCGTGAATGATCTAGTCGCCCCCTCCCGTGGGTACCATCGTCATGACGGCGCCGCTGACCCCGTAGACGATGGCGCCGGTCAGAATGGCGCCGATGAGGCCCATGACGTCGAACCCCATGCCACCGATCTGGCCGGCAAGGCCCAGGAGGACACCGAACGTCGCTCCCGCCTTGCCCGCGCCAGCGGCGTCGCTGGCGCCGTTCCAGCCGAGCACCGTGGCAAGCACGGCACCCGCGAACAGGTGCCCCACGATCGAATTCGCGGTGAACGCGGCTCCCATGGAGGCAGACAGCAGGTCGACGTTGATCGCCCCCAGGATCAGGTTGACCACGAACATCGCGATGCCCGCGACAACGGATCCTACTACCCAATTCTTGTCCACGTTTCTCTCCTCTTTGGAGTGGACTGGTTGGGGAACGGGGCGAAAATGGGGACTACACCCGTGGTGCGCAAGAGTGCGCAAGCTTGTGTATACGATTCTGAGCCCAAATCTCGCCTTTTTGGGACGCTGTGGGCCCGTCAAGCGCCCCCGTTGGGCATTTGACCGGGGTCAGGGGTTGGATTCCGCGGTCATCGAGGCCTTCTTCACGGTCATCGAGGCCTTCTTCACGGTCATCGAGGCCCTCTTCAGGGGCGTCGACGCCGGGTGACGCGCCAGGCTCAGTCGCCGTACACGAAGCGCTCCACCTCGCCGTGAACCCTCTCGACGGTGTCCGCCGAAGGCGGCCGGGTGACGCGTGACACCCCGATCGTGACCGCGAAGTTGGCCACCAGCGACCACAGCGCCGCATGGATGCCCAGGGGTTGCGGCCACACGACCTGGGTCAGGTAGACGGTGAACAGGCCGGTGCAGATTCCCGCGACCACCCCCGCGGATGTCGTGAGGCGGCGTCCGGGATAGCACACGCCCAGCACAGCCGGCAAGAGCTGCAGTGCGCCTACGCCGGACAGGGTCACGAGCGTCACGAGGAAGTCGAAGTTGTAGACCGTGAGCACCCAGCCTACCCCTAGCAGCGCCACTACCAGCCAGCGCCCGAACGCGAGGTAGTGCCGGTCGCTCCGGCCGCGGGCGATGTACCGCTGGTACACGTCGCGCGTCAGCACGGTCATGTTGGAGTGCAGGATCGAGTCCAGCGTGGACATCGCGGCCGCCGTCGCCCCGGCCAGGATCAGTCCGGTGAGCCACGCGGGCGCATAGGCGGTCAGCAGTTCCGGGAAGATGCGGTCGGCCGTCTCCAGTTCGGGCAGGATGAGCGCCCCGCCGAGGCCGACGAACGCGGCCGGAATGAAGAGCGTCATCAGGTAGATCGGGGTAGTGGCGCCCAGCAGCTTCATGGTCCTGGCCGACGCCGCCGTGAAGTACCGGATCATCATGTGCGGCTGGAGAATGATACCGAAGGAGAGCGCGACGGTCATGCCCACCCATATCCCCGGCGTGAAGAATCCCTCCGGGCCGGGCAGCGAGAGAAGGTCCGGACGCTCGGCTGCCAGCCTCTGCCAGAGTGCGACGGGTCCGCCGAAGAGCTTGTAGGTCAGGAGCAGGCTTCCCGCCCACACCGCGATATACATCCAGATCCCCTGGATTACGTCGGTCCAGTAGACCGCCCTCAGTCCTCCGACCATGAGGTATCCGGCGGCGACGACCAGGAGCAGACCCGACGCCCAGGCGAACGGAATTCGGTCCCCGGTCGCGACGGACAGGATGATGCCCAGCCCCTGCGCCTGCACCTGGATGTAGATCAGCGTGAAGATCACCGACACCACCGCCACGATCACCCTCACCGGCTCGCTCTCGTAGAAATCCGCAAGCAGGTCCGCCGGCGTGATGTAGCCGAACTTCTTGCCCAGCGCCCAGATTCGCGTCCCGAGCGTATAGGTGATCGCGCCCACCAGTACCGTCCACGTGCCCGCCATCCAGAACCCGATCCCGTGGGTGTAGAAGAATCCGCCGGAGCCGAGAAACGCGAACGCGGAGTGGAACGTGGCCACCACGGTCAGGTACAGCACGATGAACCCGGCCTGGCGCCCATAGAGGAAGAAGTCCTCCATGTTCGCCGTGCCCTTCCGGTTGGCCAGGATCCCGATCACGATGGTCGCGATCAGGTAGATGAAGATCAGCCCGGTTGAGACGACCCAGGGTTCCACGCTACAACCCCTTCCGGTGCGCCCAGATCAGCACCGCGATGCCGATCGTGTACGCGGCGAGCAGGTACGCGAAGATGAAAGGCATCCCCAGGATCCACGGCTCGGTCCGGTTGACCAGGCCGTGGACGATCGGCGGTTGCGCCAGAGCCATCGCGACGATGAAGGCAACGGTCGCGATCCAGCCGTTCCGGGTGCGCGGGAGGTAGTGGGAGCGCGGGATCTTCATGGGCACGTGGGGTTGGGGGCGTGCGCGTCGGGTGTCGGTTTGGACGAAACAGCTTACTGCGCTGCCGCGCGGGCGACAAATCGGCGCCCGCGGTGGCGGCTGTGTGCGCGGACTGGAGGGGAGGCTCTGCGGGCGGGCGTGGGCTAGTCGCAACCCGTGGCGACCGCGAGAGCGCGGCACACCTGCGCCATCTTGCTGTCGTCGAGAGATCCCAGGTAGTGCTTCAGGCGCCGCTGCTCGACCGTCTGCACCCAGTCGAGGTTCACCACGGAGTCGCGCTTCAGGCCTTCGGCGACCCCCACCGGGACCTCGCTGGGGAGGCCGCGGATCGTCGAGGTCACCGGTGCCACCATGGCGGTGCGAAGAAGCGGCAGCACGGATTCACGTGTCAATACGACCACGGGGCGCCTCTTGTCCGGCGGCTTGAGGGCGTAAAGCCAGATTTCGCCTCTCCGTGGCTGGCCGTTCATTCTTCGGGCCACACTCCCTGAGCGGCCCAGTCCTCGAGCTCCCCGGCCCAGTCCCCCAGTTCGCAGTCTCCCTTGGCGCGGTCGGCGTAGCCGGCACGGTACCGGCGGTCGATCTCCTCTGCCTCCTGGCGCTTCAGGGACGTGGCCGGGACCGGGGCGGCCTCCTCCGTATCCGACGCGGCCTCCCGTGGGTCCGCTTGACATCCGGCCGCGGTCTCTGTGACAATTAGGGCCCTATGAATACTTGTGCCCGCTACGCTGCGCATCATCATCACGGCCACTCGGGAGAGGCGGCCGCGTGACGGTGTAGCCGTACGAAAGCACGGAATACCCAAACGCCGGCTTCCTCGGGGGGGTCGGCGCTTTTTTGTGCGCCGGCCGGTTCCGGGGCGGGCCGGCGAGGAGACGACAGCCGGAAATGAGCGGTACAGACTGCCCCCCGATCCACATCGGGCTGCCCAAGGGGCACATGCAGGTCGGGGTCTTCGCGCTGCTGGCCGAGGCGGGGATCGACGTCCAGGTGGGATCGCGCAACTATCGGCCGGTGCTGTCGTGGCCCGGCTTCGAGGCCAAGCTGCTCAAGCCGCAGAACGTGGTGAAGATGCTCGATGCCGGCTCGCGGGACATCGGTTTCGCCGGGGCGGACTGGGTGGCCGAGCTGGACGCCGACCTCGTGGAGCTGCTCGATACGGGGCTCGACCCGGTCAAGGTCGTCGCGGCAGCGCCCGCGTCGCTGCTCGACGGAGGGGCGTTTCCGGCCGGGCGCCGCCTGGTCGTGGCGACCGAGTACGTGCGGCTGGTGACGGAGTGGGCGGCGGACCAGCCGTTCGAGGCCGACGTGGTGCGGTCGTACGGGGCCACCGAGGTGTTCCCGCCCGAGGACGCGGACCTCATCGTCGACAACACCGCGACGGGAGCGACGCTGCGCGGAAACGGCCTGGTTGTCGCGGACACGCTGATGCTCTCATCGACCCGTCTCTACGCCAACCCGGCAGCCCTGGACGACCCGGCCGGCCGGGCCCGGATCGACGACCTCGTCCTCCTCCTCAAGTCGGTTCTCGAGGCGCGGCGGCGGGTGATGCTGGAGCTCAACGTCTCGGAACGGCATTTCGAGCGGGTCATCTCGATTCTGCCCTGCATGCGCGAGCCCACGGTGTCACGGCTGCACGGCGAGAGCGGGTATGCGGTGCGCGCGGCGGTGCCCAGGACGGCGCTGCCGGCGCTGCTGCTCGAGGTGAAGGCGCGGGGCGGCACCGATCTGGTCGTGTCGGAACCGCAGCAGATCGTGCCATGAGCGGGCTCATGAGGGGGGGCATGCGGGACGTCATCGACCTCAGCATGAACGAGGGTGAACCGCCTCCGCGGGCGTGCTTCGACGTGCTCGAGCGGGTCGGACCCGGGATTCTGCGCAAGTACGCGGATCCGAAGCCGCTGGAGGAGGCCTACGCGGCCTACCTCGGCACCGACCCCGCGAGCGTGCTGGCCACCACCGGCGGGGACGACGCGATCGACCGGGTTTTTCGCGCGTTTCTGGCGCCCGATCGGGAGATGGTGTTCCCCACGCCCACCTTCGAGATGATCCCGGCGTGCGCGCGCATGGCGCGGGGGACACTGGTACCGGTCGAGTACGAGTGGGGGACGCTGCCCCACGACGAGATTCTCGCGGAGGTCAACGAGCGGACGGGCGTGGTGGCGGTGCTGACGCCGGACAATCCCACGGGAGGGGCGTTCACGACCAGGGAGCTGCTGCGGCTGGCGGACGCGCTGCCGCCCGAGGTGGTGCTGCTGGTGGATTCGGCGTACGCGGAGTTCGCGGACGAGGACCACACGGACGCGCTGCTGGAGATCCCGCGCGTGGTGATGATCCGCACGATGTCGAAGTCGTGGGGGCTGGCGGGACTGCGCGTGGGATTCGCGGTCGGCGCGAAGGAGCGGATCGATGTGCTGCGAGGCTTCGGGGGGCCGTACGCCCTGACCGGGCCGTCGATCGCGATCGCGCTGGACCGGCTGCAAAACGGGGTGGACGAGATGCGGGGGTTCGTCGAGTACGTGCGGGGGCGGCGGGAGCGGCTGGCCGGGGTGATCCGCGGGGTCGGCGGCGTTCCGCAGCCGTCGCAGACCAACTTCGTGTTCTCGTCGTTCCCGGACGCGCGCTGGATCCTGCGGGGAATGGCTGCGCAGCGGGTGCTGGTGCGGTACTTCCCGCACCTGCCGGAGTACGTGCGGATCACCGTGCCGCGGGACGACGGGGAGTTCCGGCGGGTCGAGCGGGCGCTGGGGTGCCTGGCGGGGGGTGCCGGGGGGCTGGCCGGGGCGGTCGGCGCCGTGGGCGGCTCGCGGGCCGGGCCGGAGGCGCTCCTGTTCGACATGGACGGGGTGCTGGCGGACGTGCGGCGGTCGTACCGCGAAGCGATCGTGCGGACGTGCGCGTCGTTCGGAGTGGAGGCCGGACACGAACTGATCAGTGCCGTGAAGGCGGCGGGCGGCGCGAATGACGACTGGGCGGTGACGCACGGGGTGCTGGAGGGCGCGGGGGTCGAGGCCTCGCTGGAGGAGGTGACGGCGCGCTTCGAGGAGATCTACCAGGGCACCGACGATGCGCCGGGGCTGCACCGCCACGAGACGCTGATCCCGTCGCGCGAACTGCTCGAGGGGCTGGCGCGGACGTTCAGGCTGGGGATCGTGACCGGGAGGCCGCGCGCCGACGCCGAGCGCTTCCTGCGGGAGCAGGGGGTGCGCGGCTGTTTCAGTGCGGTGATCTGCCGCGAGGACGCGCCGCTCAAGCCCGATCCGGCGCCCGTGCTGACCGCGCTGGAGCGGCTGGACGCGCGGACCGCGTGGATGCTGGGCGACACCCCGGACGACGTGAGGGCGGCGGTGGGGGCGGGGGTGGTGCCGGTCGGGGTCGTGCCGCCGGGGCAGGGCGAGCAGGCGGCGGCGGCCGTGTGGGCCGCGCTCGCGGACGCGGGTGCCGCCCGTGTCGTCAACGCTGACAGGGACTTCGGAGGGCTGTTCGATGGGTGACACAGGCAGAGGCGGAAACAGCGGGCCGGTTTCCGAGGGCGCGGGGGCGCGGACCGGCCGCGTTCGCCGCGAGACCGGCGAGACGAAGGTCGAGGTGCGGCTTGATCTGGCGGGCGATCGGGCCCCGATCCGGGTGAGCACCGGGATCGGCTTCTTCGACCACATGCTGCATGCGCTGGCTTTCCACGCGGGCTGGGGGCTGGAACTGACCTGTGAGGGCGATCTGGAGGTCGACGATCACCATACCGTCGAAGACACCGGACTGGCGCTGGGCCAGGCGGTCGCGCGGGCGCTGGGGGATCGCCGTGGCGGGATCGCGCGCTTCGGGCACGCGTATGCGCCGTTGGACGAGGCTCTGGCGCGCGCCGTCGTCGATGTCTCGGGCCGCCCGTTCTTCGCCGGCGAACTCGACCTCCGGCGGGATCGCGTCGGCGCGCTGTCGTGCGAAATGGTGCCGCACTTCTTCCAGTCCTTCGCACAGGCCGCGGGCCTGACGCTGCACGTCGACGTGATCCGGGGCGCCAACGATCACCACCGCATCGAAGCGTGCTTCAAGGCGGCGGCGCTGGCATTGAAGGGCGCGCTGGCTTCGACCGGCGGCTCCGACGTCCCGTCCACGAAGGGGGTGCTGTGACGGCTCGGGCCCGCGCGGTCACCGTGGTGCGCACCAGCACCGCGAACCTGGCTTCGGTGCTGACTGGATTCGAGCGTCTGGGGTGCCGCGTCCGCGCGACCGACGACGCCGGCGATGTGGCCGCGGCCGAGCGCCTGGTGCTTCCGGGCGTGGGCGCCTTCGCCGCGGCCCAGCGCGCCATTGAGTCGCACGGTCTCGAGGATGCCCTGCGGGAACGCATCGAGCGGGGCCGGCCCACCCTGGGCATCTGCCTGGGCATGCAGTTGATGGCGAGCAGCAGCGAGGAAGCGCCCGGCGTGAGCGGTCTGGGCGCCTTCGACGGAGTCGTGGGCGGCTACGAGAGCGGGGAAGAGGGCTGGCGCGTCCCCCAGATGGGGTGGAACCTGGTCACTCCGGATGCCCGGTGCGAGATCGTGCCGCGCGGCTACGCCTACTTCGCGAACTCCTACCGGCTCGCAGCCGCTCCCGACGGCTGGCTGCCCGTCTGGTGCGAGTACGCGGGCCGCTTTCTGGCGGCGGTGGAGCGCGGTCCCGTGGTCGGCTGCCAGTTCCATCCCGAGCTGTCGGGCGACTACGGCAAGGCGCTCCTGACGCGCTGGCTGGAGGCCTGAGCGATGTCCGCCCCGACGGAGCGCGGGCCCGTGCACGCGGATGCCTCCCGGGACGTCTCGCCGATGCTGCCCGTTCGCATCATTCCGTGCCTCGACGTGCGCGACGGACGAGTCGTGAAGGGCGTCAGGTTCCGGGGCCTGGAGGATCAGGGCGACCCGGCCGCGCTGGCCCTGGCCTACGAGGAGCAGGGGGCGGACGAGGTCGTCGTCCTGGATGTGACGGCCACCCCCGAGGGACGCGGCACCCGGCTGGACACCGTGGCCGCCGTGCGCGCCCGGCTGTCGGTGCCGCTCACGGTCGGGGGCGGGATCGGCGAAATCGACGACGCGGCGGCGCTCCTCGAGGCGGGTGCGGACAAGGTGGCCGTGAACACCGCCGCGCTGCGGCGGCCGGCGCTGCTGACCGACCTGGCCGCGCGCTTCGGGTCGCAGTGCGTGGTGGTCTCGCTGGACGCGTTGCGGCGGGAGGGTGGACCTGGCGTCGACAGCGGCTACGAGGTGGTCGTGCTTTCCGGAACCAGGCCGGTGGCGCGGGACGCGGTGGCGTGGGCACGGGAGGCGGTGGACCGCGGGGCCGGCGAGATCCTGCTCACCAGCATCGACCGGGACGGCACGCGCAGCGGCTACGAGCTCACCCTCCTGGGCACCGTGCGTTCCGAGGTGCACGTACCCATCGTCGCGTCGGGGGGTGCCGATTCCCCCGAACACATGGCTGACGCCGTTCGCGCCGGGGCCGATGCCGTGCTGGCGGCCTCGATCTTCCACCAGGGCAACTGGACGGTGGAGGGGATCAAGGGAGCGCTGGCGCGCCTCGACGTGGCGGTGCGGCCAGGGTACTCCGAGGGGCGGGCGCCGTGATCATTCCCTCGATCGATCTGATGGACGGCCAGGCGGTGCAGCTGGTGCAGGGCCGCCGCAAGGTCCTGGAGGCGGGCGATCCGCGTCCGCTCGCCGAGCGCTTCGGGCGCGTGGGCGAGGTCGCGGTGGTGGATCTCGATGCGGCGCTGGGGCGGGGGTCCAACGCGGCCGTGATGGCGGAGCTGTGCGGGATCGCGCCGTGCCGGGTGGGCGGCGGCATACGCGACCTCGAGGGGGCGCTCGAATGGCTCGATCGGGGCGCCGCTAAGGTGGTGCTGGGCACGGCCGCCGTCCCGGAGGTGCTGGAAGGGTTGCCGCGTGACCGGGTCGTGGCCGCGCTCGACGCGTGGGAAGGCGAGGTCGTGGTCAAGGGGTGGACCAAACGCACGGGCCGGACCGTCTACGAGGGCATGCGCGAACTGAGCGGGCTCGCGGGGAGCTTTCTGGTGACCTTCGTCGAGGGCGAGGGCAAGGAGGGCGGCTTCCCCCGGGACCAGATCGCGCCGCTGGTGGAGGCCGCGGGCACGTCGCGCCTGACCGTCGCCGGGGGCATCACCACGCCGGAGGAGATCGCGTGGCTGGACCGGGCCGGCGCCGACGCCCAGGTGGGGATGGCGCTCTACCGCGGCAACCTGGGACTGGCCGAAGCGTTCACGGCACCGCTGCGCAGCGAGCGACCTGACGGGCTCTGGCCAACGGTCGTATGCGACGAGCGGGGTGGCGCGCTGGGCCTCGTCTGGTCCAGCCTGGAAAGCGTCCGCACCGCGATCGACGAGGGCATCGGCGTGTACCATTCGCGCTCGCGCGGGCTGTGGCGAAAGGGCGCCACCTCGGGCGCGACCCAGGCGCTGCTCCGCATCGAGGCCGACTGCGACCGCGACGCGCTGCGGTTCGCCGTATGGCAGGCGGGGACCGGGTTCTGCCACAAGCGCGACTGGACCTGCTTCGGCCCGGCGCAGGGGCTCCGCAAGCTGGAGCGGACGGTGAAGTCGCGGCGCGCCCGCGCAGTGCCGGGTTCGCTGACGACACGGCTGCTTGAGGACGGCGCATTCCTGAGTGGCAAGCTCGTGGAGGAAGCCGGGGAGCTGGGGGAGGCAGCGGGCGCGGGGCCGGGTGAAGAGGCAGTCGGCCGGGGCGTCGAGGAGGGCGTGGCCGTAGACCGCGTCGTCGAGGAGGCCGCGGACGTGATGTACTTCCTGACCGTGGCGCTGGCGCGCGCCGGGGCGAGCCTGGCCGATGTGGAGCGGGAGCTCGACCGGAGAAGCCTCAAGGTCAGGCGCAGGGTGCCGTCGGAGCCGAAGGGGGCGGATGGTGGCTAAGGGGCGGGCGGCAGAGGAGGGCCGGGCTGTGCGTGAGGGTCGGGCCGCTCGGAGCCGGGGCAGCCGGTGGAATCGCGTGCGCATGAGACGCGTGGCGCCCGACAACGTGGGCCGGGAACGTCAGCCCGCGGTGCCACGCGAGATCATCCCGGCCGTGCTGGAGATCATCGAGTCGGTGCGCGAGGGCGGCGAGGGCGCGCTGCGCGAGTACGCGGAGCGGTGGGACGGCCTCGAAGCCGGCGGGGCGCTGGTCAGGACTCCCGGCGAGATGGAGGCTGCTCTGGATTCGTTGTCGCGCGAGGAGCGGGATGTGCTGGAGCGCACAGCGGGCCGGATCGAGCACTTCGCGCGTGCCCAGATGGAAGCGGCCGCGCCGGTGTCCGTGACGGTCGAGGGGGGGACGGCAGGCGACCGGGTGGTGCCCGTGCAGGTGGCCGGGTGCTACGCGCCGGGAGGGCGGTTTCCGCTGCCGTCGTCCGTGCTCATGACGGCCGTGACGGCCAGGGTGGCCGGGGTGCGCGAGGTGTGGCTGGCTTCGCCGAGACCGTCCCGCGAGGTGATGGCGGCGGGGGCGGTGGCGGGGGTGGACGGGCTGCTGGGGGTGGGAGGGGCGCAGGCCGTGACGGCCATGGCGTACGGCGTCCCTCCGGTGCCGCGCTGCGATGTGGTCGTCGGGCCCGGGAACCAGTGGGTGACTGCCGCGAAGCTCCTCCTGTCCGGCGTGGTCGGCATCGACCTGCTGGCCGGGCCCTCCGAGCTGGCGGTGCTCGCGGACGCGCACGGCGATCCCGTGCTCATCGCGGCCGACCTGCTGGCCCAGGCCGAGCATGACCCCGCCGCGCTCCCGGTCCTCATCACGACGTCCCGGGACCTGGTCGCAAGGGTGGAGAACGAACTCGACCGCCAACTGGCCGACCTGCCCACCGCGGAGACGGCGATCGCCGCCCTGCACAACGGGTTCGCCGTGATCGCCCCGGAAGCCGAAGCCCTGCGCAGTTGTGAGGAGCTCGCCCCCGAGCATCTGCAGCTTCACGGGAACCGCGCCGAGGCATGGGCGGAAACGCTGACCGCATACGGGTCGCTGTTCGTCGACGAGTCCGTGGCGGAAGTCTTCGGGGACTACGGTGCTGGCCCCAACCACACGCTCCCGACGGGCGGCACGGCCCGGTTCACCGGCGGCCTGTCCGTGCTTTCCTTCCTGCGCCGACCCACCTGGCTCCGGCTGGAACCGGGCCCGGAGCGCGATCTGCTGGCCAGGGACGCGGCCGCGCTCGCACGCATGGAAGGGCTTGAAGCGCATGCCCGTGCGGCAGAGAAGAGACTGGACGGCGAACGGTAGCGGAGCGCGGCGACCGTTGGTTCGGCCCTCCGGCCTTGCCCGCGGCGGCCGTGGCCCTCGTCTGGACTAACAGGAGCCCATTGGAGCCGGCAAAAACCGGATCCGGGCAGCGCGCTCCATGAAAAAGTGGGTGTAGGCGCGGACGAGACCGCCTCGCCCGTAGACCTCGATCATATGGAAATCCTGAGGACGGTAGGCCGCGAGCGCGTTCCAGCCGTCGATCATCGGGGTTTCGTCGATGCACACGATGGGACGAATCCGTCCGCCGCGTGAGAAAACGCACTCGAAGCCCCCATCGTTGCACTGGGTCCGCTGGACCGGAATGCGCTCCTCCAGCATTTCCGCCGCCGAAGTGCTGCTGCTGCGCGCCAGTTCGTGCTGGTCGAACTCGCTGACCCTCAGGCCCGTGGCGCGTCGCCGTCTCTCGAAGCGCCTGCTGACCACCTCGAGGCCCTCGAGCACAATCGGATCCGGCTCGATGCCGAGCCGCAGCGGAGCTGCCGCCGTCCCGGCCTGCACCTGGGCGACGAGCGTGCGGTAGCCCAGCTGCTCGACCGACAGCCGGTGCGGTCCCGGATCCAGGTCATGCAGGATGAAACGCCCTTCCGCATTGGTCAGCGACATCCACTCGGCCGCGGCGACGGACACCCGGGCGCCCTGCACCGGTGCGCCGGTGGCAATGTCGACGACCTGGCCCACCAGGTGGAACGCGACATCGTCGTCGGGGTCGGTCTGCGCGGCCACCGCTGAAGAAGAAGCGAGGAGGGCGGCCGCCGCAGCGACGGCGAGTGGCGATGCGCTGGGAATGGCGGCCATTCGATGTCCAGCCCGCTGGGAAGTGGAGTCCGGCATCCTCCGTCCCTGATACCCTACCGCCGGCGGAGAAGGTCCGCGACCGGGCTGGGCGACAGGGGTCGCTCTCTGGTCACATGCCTGTGCGCACCCGTACGAACGCCCTCAAGGGATTCGTGCGACTCGGTCGCCTGCGCCGATGCCGGAGCGCAGCGGTCGCCGCGATGGGCGGGGATGCGAGCGAGCCAGGAGTCGAATTCGGTCAGCAAGGGGACGCACAGTCCGTCGTTGTTCTGCCAGTAGAACTCGCGGAGCCGGCTGAGCGAGACCATCGACGCGGGGACCGCGGAGGTCAGGCGGTTGCCGGCTACGATGAGCTGGCGAAGGCTGTGCAGTTCGCCGAGGTCCGCGGGCATCGGACCCGAGAGCTGGTTGGTGCAGAGGAAGAGCTGGGTCAGCCGCCGAAGCTTGCCGAATTCGGGGGGGATCCGTCCTTCGAGGCTGTTCGGACAGGCGGCGAACGAGGTCAGGCGGGTCAGGTTGCCGATCTCGGCCGGGATCGCGCCCTCGAGCATGTTCGAGCCCAGTTCCAGGTTGGTCAGGGCGCGGAGGTTGCCGATTTCCGGCGGTATGAGCCCGGAGAGCTGATTGCCGCCCAGGTCCACGTGTTGGAGGCCGGTGAGGTTGCCGATTTCCGGCGGTATGGAGCCGGTGAGCAGGTTGCGGCCGCTCGCCCATCCCCAACCAATGTGTAAAATACGCAATTTATGTAATTTGCCGATTTCGGGCGGGATGGAGCCGGTCAGGCGGTTCCCGTAGAGGACGAGCCATTCGAGGCTCTCGAGGTTGCCGATTTCGGGCGGGATGGCGGTCAGTTCGTTGCTGTAGAGGAGAAGCGAGTCGAGTTCGGTCAGGTTGCCGATCTCGGGCGGGATGGGCCCGGTCAGGCGGTTGGCGCCGAGGCTGAGGAGGCTGAGGTTGCTGAGCTTGCCGATTTCCGGGGGGATTTCGCCGCTCAGGCGGTTGCCTTCGGTGGGGCTGGAGTCGATACCGCAGAGTGCGAGCCGCTTCAGGCTGGCGAGGTCGCCGATTTCCGGCGGAATGGGGCCGGTGAGGCGGTTGTAGCAGAGGTCCAGCGACTCGAGTTGTCCCAGCTTGCCGATTTCGGGCGGGATTTCGCCGGTGAACCCGTTGCCGAACGCGCCGAGCCATTCGAGCGACTCGAGGCCGCCGATCTCGGGCGGGATGGGGCCGTCGAACGCGTTGTAGGTCAGCTCGAGGGACTTCAGCCGCTTGAGGTGGGCGATTTCGGGCGCCAGGGGCCCGGCCAGGTCGTTGAGCCCGATGTGCAGTGACTCCAGGTGGCTCAGGCTGGCGATTTCGGGCGCTATCGTGCCGATGAGTCCGTTGTCGGTGAGCAGCAGATGGATCACCTGGCCGTCGTCGTTCACGTGGACTCCGAACCATTCGGCCAGCGGGGCGTCGGTGAGCCAGTTGGTGTTGTCCTTCCAAAGAGCGCCGCCGCTGGCCTCGTAGATCGCCTGGAGGACGGTGCGCTCGGGCAGCGGCAGCAGGGTCAGGGCCGCCGACGCGCGGAGTTCGCCGAGCGTGGCGGCGATTTCGGCCGAGCCTGGGGCGCGGGCACGTACCCAGCCATCGTCGTCGACGCTGGCGATCGCCGGGTCGCTGGATTCCCAGGAGAAGAGGGCGCCGACCACGTCCGATCCGGCCGCATCGGTTGCGTGGGCGGTCATCTGCACGGAGTCGCCGACGAGGATCGAGTCGATGGGCGCGGTGACTTCCACGGTCGTTGCCACCTGTTCGACCTGCACGGTCGCGCTGCCGCGTGCGCTGCCGGCGGTGGCGGTGACGTTGGTGTTGCCATCTGCGACGGAGGTGACCAGCACGGAGGGGGCGTGCTCAGGGGCGGTGATTCGGGCTATCGCCGTGTCCTGAGAGAGCCACGTAATGGTGGCGCCCGGCATGACTTCGCCGTTCTCGTCGCGCACGGTGGCGGTGAGGCGGGCGGTGTCGGCCAGGGAAGCGAAGGAGAGCGCGTTGGGGAAGACGGTCAGGGACGCGGGCACGGGGGGCGCCGCTTCGCTGGTACAGGCGGCCAGGGTGAGCGCGAGGATGGGGATCAGTCGTCTGCGGACGGGAACCAGTGGTCCGCGGACGGGCACCTGTCGTCCGAGGACGAGTCCAGGTCGTCTGACCGGGGGCATCGGCGGTCGATTCATCGGGCCTCCACGCGCACCGTCACGATGTCCGTGTCGTGGTACTGTCGATGCCGCACCGACGACGCGAGGTGGCGCAGGAGGCGCAGAGAGACCTCGCGCTCGACCAGGGCCTCGTCCTCCACCTCTGCGAGCAGGGCGACCCTGTCCTGGAGGTTCTCGCCGCCGGGGGCGACGAAGAGTTCCAGGACGGCGCTGTTCGCTTCCCTGCGTGCCACGATCAGCAGTCGTCGCCGAGCGTCCTCCCGGGGTGCCTTCGCAGCGCCTTCCCCGAGGGTCAGCAGCGCCTCTTCCGTCGCGGCGGCGAGCCGGTCGGCCATTTCACTGCCCCAGCCGCTCCGCGACGAAAAGTCGCTCAGGAATCCTCTGATCGCTTTCAATTCCGACATGTCGGCCGAGGTTTCGATCCGGCTGCGGCGCGGAGCCGTGACGCGCAGGAACAGGGTCATGAGGATTGCGGCGAAACCCCCCGCGTTCATTCCGTTCGCGAGCAGCCCGCCCGCGAATTCCGAGACGTGTTCCGGGAAGATCATGCCGTATTGAAAGCCCACGCCGGCCAGGAAGGCGATGCCGACGACCAGGCCCTCGCGATAGCCGAGCCCATCCTGCAGGACGATCTTCATGCCGATCGCAAAGAGCATCGCGAGCAGGATGACGAGGTAGCCGGCGAAGACCGGGTCCGGTATGGCGAGGATGGCCGCGAATGCCTTCGGGAGAAAGGCCAGGGCGATGAACGCCGCGCCGGCGACAATCCCGACCGCGCGGGCCGCCACTCCGGTGAGCTGTGTCAGGGGTACGCTGGTGGTGGTGGCGCTGCCGGGGACCGTCCCGGCCAGCCCGGCGAGAAGATTGCCCATGCCGTCCACCGCGACCGCGCCCTGAACCGCGCGGAAGTCGATCGCGCGGTCCTTCCTGCGCCACGACACGCGCTGAACGGCCACCGAGCTGCTCATCGTGCGCACGGCGGCGATCACGGCCACGAGCAGGAACGAAGGGAGCAGCGTCCAGAAGTCGGGGCCGAAGGCGAGGTCGAGGCCGGGCGGAGTGGGCCGGGGCAGGTCGATCCACTCGGCTGTGACGACGCGCCGCAGGTCGTAGAGGCCGTGTTGGGCCGCGATCGCCGAGCCTGCGACCACGCCGATGACGGGGGACCAGAGCCGCAACTGCCCTGTCGCCTTCAGGGCCAGGGCGCCGATGACGACCACGGTCACCAGGAAGCTGAGTGGTGCGCCGGTTGCGCTGGCGGCCTCCGGCGTGCCGGCCAGGAGGCCGGAGATGAACGGCAGCACGGTGACCGGGATGAGCATGATCACCGTTCCCGACACGGCGGGGGTCAGGATTCGCTGGAACAGGGACAGGCGCCACGAAAGCACCAGGGGGACCAGGGCCGCAATCACCACGAGCGTAGCCAGCAGGGAGGGGCCGCCCTTGGCGAGCGCCATGATCGAGGCGGGAATGAACGCCCCCGAAGTGCCCATGACCATCACGTGTCCGGCACCGATGCGGCCGGCGCGAAAAGCCTGAACCACCGTGGTCAGACCGCAGACCGTCACCGAGGCGAGCACGGCCCATGCCAGATAGGCGTCGGACATCCCGGCAGCCCGCATCACGACCATCGGAATGAGCATCACGGCGGCGATGTTGAGGACTGCCAGTTGCAGTCCAACGCCCACTGCGAGCCTGTGCGGTGGCGACTCGTCGGGCTGGTAACGGACGGTCGGGCCGGCAGGGGGCGCTGCGGCGGGCGTGGTGGTCATCGTGACCTTGCTCGGTCGTTTGGGGAGGGTTCGGGATTCTTGACTTTAGCGGGCGCGCAGGGCAGTATGTTATCGATTGACTATTTAGACCGTCCAATTCTCAACACCTGTCCACCCCCCAAACCAAGGACCAGCAACCGATGGCCGGAACCGAGAGTCGACTGAGAGCACTGATCGATGAGCACCTGGACCTGGATCGTGAGCCGAGCCTCGACGGAAGCTTCGCCGATTCAGGGATCTCCTCCCTTGACGCGGTCGCCTTCATAAGGATCGTGGAACGCGAGTTCAGCGTGTCTATTCCGCCGGAGGACTGCCACAAGATTGCCACCTTCGGCAAGCTGATCGCACACCTCGACGCGAAGACCGGCTGACCCTGCTTTCTGCACGACGACCCCTCCCGGGTAATCGTGCAGTCTCCAATTCCGCCCGCAGGAACCAAAGGGGTGCCCAGGTGTGAGTTCACGAGCCGTTTGGCAGGTGCCCCGACCGCGTTCCGTGTGCCGCGTTCGTCACGACGATGGCAGCGCGACGATCGTGCGCCGGCATGGGAATCCCGCCGGACCACGGCTGCTGCTGTGTCACGGCAACGGACTTGCGATCGATCTCTATTACCCGTTCTGGTCGCTGCTTGTCGATGACTTCGATCTGTTCGTCTACGATCTGAGAAACCACGGGTGGAACAGGGTCGGGGATCGCGACGAGCACAATGTCCCCAACCTGGTCCGGGACCAGGAGCAGGTCATCGACGCGGTGGCGGACCGATATGGAGATCGGCCGACGATCGGTGTTTTTTATTCGCTATCGGCGCTGACCACCCTGCTGTCGCCTCAACTTTCCGTGGGGCGCAGCGGGACTCTGTCTGCCTGGATTCTGTTCGATCCGCCCCTGTACAGGCCCGGTCCGGGTGACCCGGACTACGACGCGCTGGCCGACCGCTCCGCCGGAATGACACGGCGACGCACCCATCGATTCCGGCACCGAAGTGACTTCACCGACCTGATGAGCTACCTGCCGCTGCTGGTCCGGGCGGTTCCCGGCGCGTCGGAACTCATGGCCAGAACCGTGTTGACCGAATCCCCCGGCGAGGATGGCTACGAACTTCGGTGCCCCAGGGAGTACGAGGCGCAGATCATCGCGTACATACGCACCTACGCCTTCCTGGTGGACTTCGGGAACCTCCCCTGTCCGGCCAAGGTCATCGGGTCCGACCCCACCTTGCCCTTCGCTTATCTGCCTACATTCAACCTCAGTCACATTCAGAGCATCGACTACGACTTCATCCCCGAAACGACGCACTTCCTGCAGCTGGAGAAGCCCGAGGAATGCGTGGTGACGATGCGCGAGTATCTGGAGGAAAAGCGGCTGATCTGAGCCGGCCGTGGGGTGGGGCGTTCAGCGGTCCACTTCGATCCAGTGACGCCTGCGCTCGAACGGGTAGGCGGGCAAGGATATCCGGCGCCGCGTTTCCCCGGCGAACAATCCGCTGAAAGAGACCTCGAATCCGGCCTCGTAGGCGCTCGCCACGGACTCGTCGAAGGCTGCATGCGGCTTCTCCGCCAGCTCGGGCCAGGCGCTCAACGGTACCGGGCTCCCAACCGATTGCATGCCGATCTCCAGGACCACGCCGACGTCCAGTGCCGCCAGCTTGTCCGCAATGTGGTCGAGGGGCTGGCCGGCGCGGGCCAGTGTACGCCGGTAGTCGGCGCCGGGTGCCCTCGCGGGGTCCACCGGCTGCCCCGTGACCTGGCTGAGCAGCGTTAGCGATGGAGGCGAGAACTCGACCTCTTGCAGGCAGGCTTCGAAATCGGACAGAGGGTCCTCCGACGGTCCCGCAGGCTGCATTGCAGCCGCCACGCGCGTCCTGGGGCGCGCCAGATCCGTTCCTCGAGCCGCGGCCAACCGAAGCCCGTCCTCCAGCGTGAAAAGGTCGGCGGCCCACGCCGCGGCCAGTTCGCCGATGCCCTGACCCGCAACCACGCCTGGACGGATCCCCACACTGGCCCACAGCGCCGTGACGGCGGTTGCCAGCGCGTAGACTGCGGGCTGCGCCCACTCCGGGGCACGGAGGGAGCCGCCAGCGCCTTCACGGCCGAACATCACGTCGAGCAGGGATGCTCCGTCCCGTTGTTCGCTCAACACCGCGTCGCATCGGTCCAGGATGGCGCGCACGACCGGTTCGCGATCATGGAGGTCGCGGCCCATACCCTCGTGGGCGCTTCCTTCACCGGCGTAGACGAATGCAAGCCTGGGCGGGGTGCTGGATGTCGGACGCGCGGGCTGCGGCGCTGCCAGGTCGCTCCTTGCAGCCACCATGCTCAGGCCATCGCGGAGCGACACGCTGTCCCGGAAGACAACGCCGGCCCGGTGAACGAAGTGACTGCGGCCGATACCGGCCGTCCATGCCATGTCGGCAAGCAGCGAGGACGACACAGCGTCCTGGGTCGACCCGTTTGCGTGGCACGCGTCGAGCCAGGCCAGATAGCGCTGTGCGAGCTGTCCGAGTGCTGTGGGCGACTTGGCCGAGAGCGGCAGGATGCGAGTCGCCCGTGGACTGTACTCGCCGACGGGGGCCGGCAGCGCAGCCGCACGGCCGAGGGGAGGGACCTCGACGGCCTGGGGCGAGCCCGCCGGCGGAGCCAGGTCGCCGGCCGGCGTGGAACCGTTGTCCGGCGCACCGTTCCCCTCCACCACGACATGGGAATTCGTTCCCGATATCCCGAACGAACTGACTCCTGCCCTTGGGGGACGATCGGGGTGGGACGGCCATTCCGTGAGTTCGGCGGTCACCCGCACCGGAAGGCGGTCCCACGCCAGATGCGGGCTCGGGTTGTGGAAGTGCAGCTGCCTGGGGATCCGACCCTCGTTCATCGCCAGGACGGCCTTGATCAGGCTGGCCACGCCCGCGGCGCACTCCGAGTGTCCGATGTTCGTCTTCACGGAACCAATCAGCAGCGGGCGGTCCGGGTCGCGCTCGCGTCCGTAAACAGCGGCCGCGGCTTGAACCTCTATCGGGTCTCCCAGGTCCGATCCCGCCCCGTGGGCTTCGAGGTAATCCACATCGGCCGGCTGGACTCCCGCCCTGGCCAGCGCCTCCTCGATCACGCGCTCCTGGGCGGGGCCGTTCGGAACCGTCAGTCCGGCGCTGGTGCCGTTCTGGTTGACTGCGGATCCCCGAATCACACCCCAGATGCGATCCCCGTCCGCGCTGGCCTCGCGCAGGCGCTTCAGCACGACCACGCCGCACCCTTCGCCGCGCACGAATCCGTCCGCTGCGGCATCGAAAGTGCTGCAGCGCCCCCTGGTGGACAGCATGCCGGCCTGCCTCATGAAGGTCGTGATCTCCGAGGACAGGATCGCGTTGACGCCGCCGACCAGTGCCGTGTCGACTTCGCCCTGCCGCAGAGCGGAGGCCGCCTGGTGGACTGCTGCCAGCGACGAAGCGCATGCCAGGTCGAGCGGCACGGCGGGGCCGGTGAGGCCCAGCGCGAACGAGATCCTCCCGGCGGTGACGCTCATCGTCGTGCCGAGGTATCCGTGGGTCTCGCCTCCTGCGACGACAACATCCCTGTAGTCACCGTTGCCGGTCCCTACATAGACGCCTGCCCGGCTGCCCCTGAGCTGTTCGGGGTCCATGCCCGCGTCTTCCAGAGCGTGCCAGGTCGTTTCGAGCAGAAGCCGCTGGCGAGGATCCATCATGCGCGCTTCGATCAGTCTGATTCCGAAGAACCTGGCGTCGAACTTGTCGATGTCCTCCAGGAACGCTCCGCGCCGGGAAAAGGCGTCGCCTTCTCCGGGGTTTCCGGCGACACCGTTCCAGGGACCCGGGTCCCTGCGTCCGTCGGTGACGAGGTCCTTTGCGTCCTCGAGGAGGCGCCAAAAGGACGCGAGATCGGGAGCATCGGGGAAGCGGCAGGCCATGCCCACGATCGCGATCTCGTCGTCATCGGCCCGTGCCGCCGGTTGTGTTGCCGACTGCGGGGCCGCCGGCTGCGGCTCCGGCTCCGCCTGGGGTGGAAGCACGCTCGCCTGGCTGTCCTGGCCGAGCTCGCCCACCAGGTGGCCGGCGAGCGTGGCGATGTCGGGGTAGTCGAAAACGAGCGTATTGGGTGCCGTGTAGACGCCGGCGAGGGCCCGGTTGAGCCTGTTGCGCAGTTCGACGGCCATCAGCGAATCCATGCCCAGGTCGAAGAACCCCACCGTTGGCGAGGGCGCCGATGGCAGACGCAGCACTGCCTGGACTTCGCCCTGCAGGAAGGACACCACGAGGTTCTCGCGCTCGGACGCGGGTGCTTCCCTGACACGCGACAGCAAGTCCCTGGGCGCGTCCTCGCTGCCGGCTTCGGCTTCGCTGGCCGCCGAGAGCAGGTCTTCCACCAGGGGCGGGCGCTCGTCCACGGCCTCTTCGAAGACCGACCAGTCCATGGACATCACCACGGAATGGGTGACATCCTCGCGCACCAACCGGTCGAAGGCCTTCAATCCCTGCGCCGGTGTGAACCAGCGACCACCGAGTGCCGAGCGTTGTCGGTCGATCCGCTCCCGCTGCTCCGCCGCTTCGCCGATCTCCGACCAGGCCCCCCAGGCGATGGCCTGTCCCGGCAGCCCGAGCGCCCGGCGGTGACCGGCGAGCTGATCGAGAAACGCGTTTGCGGCGGCGTGGTTGGCCTGGCCCGGATTGCCCATGACGCCCACGCGGCTGGAGAAGAGCACGAACATGTCCAGGTCGCGGTCCAGGGTCGCGCGATGCAGGTGCCACGCCCCGAGGATCTTGGGCCGGAGCACCGTTTCGAACCGGTCCCAGTCCTGGTTTGTCAGCGCACCATCGGACAGCACGCCGACGCTGTGGATCACACCTCCGAGCGGTGGCAGGTCCCGGTCTATCCGTGACAGAATCCTGTCCACCGCCTGGGTGTCGGTGACGTCTGCGAGTTCCACGCGCACGTCCGCACCGCGTTCGCGAAGCTCCCGTATGGTCTCTTCCGCCTCGGTGTCGGGGGGACGGCGCCCATTGAGCACGATTGCGCCTGCACCCCGATCCGCCAGCCAGCCCGCCACGGCGCACCCGATTCCACCGAGGCCGCCGGTCACCAGGTAGGTTCGGTCCTGACGCAGCCGTCCGTCTGCCAACGGCGGCGTGGTTACGACGATCTTGCCCAGATGCCGGGCCGCCCGCATGAAACTCAGCGCGGCGCCGGCCTCCGCCAACGGCCACCTGCTGTGGACGATCGGCTTCAGCTCGCCCGTTGCGACTCGGCGCATCAGCCCCCGCAGGACCCTGCCCACCCACTCCGGGTCGGTCTTCTTGAGCACATCCAACTCGAGAATGTCATACCCGACGTCGGGGCGCACGGCGGCCATTTCGTCCTCACTCAGGATGTCGCGGCGTGCCATTTCGACGAACCGGCCACCGTGCCTCAGGCAGGACAGACTGGCGTCGATGAAGCCTTCACCCGTCAGGCTGTTGAGCACCACGTCCACACCCGCGCCGTCGCTTGCCTCCATGATTTCGGCGGCGAAGGCCGTTGTGCGGCTGTCGAAGACATGCTCCACGCCCATGGACCGGAGATAGGCCTGTTTCGGCGCGCTGGCAGTGGCGAAGACCTCGGCTCCCGCCGCCTGCACGAGCTGGATGGCCGCGAGGCCCACCCCGCCCGCGCCGGCGTGGATCAGCACGCGCTCGCCGGCTTCGAGCCCGGACAGCTCAAACGACAGCGCGGCGGACACGAAGGCGCTCGGCACCGTCGCCAATCCCGTCACCGAGATACCCGTGGGTGCGTGTGCCACCAGTTCCTCGTGCGTGATCATCTGGGGCCCGAAGGCGCCGAACCCCAGCCCGACCACCTGGTCGCCGACCGATACGGAGGTGACCTCGGATCCGATGTCGAGGATGTGGCCGCACATCTCCCGTCCCAGGAGCCCCTCCTCGATGAAGCCGAGCGACCTGAAGACATCCCAGAAGTTGAGCCCGGAGGCCGCGACCCCGACCCGAACCTCCCGGGGCTCCAGGGCACGCGCCGGCAACGGCTGGACATACGGCCGGTCGAAGACTCCGGCCGGATCCGGCGCCAGAACCCACTCCGGATCGTCGGGCAGGGTCAGTCGCTCCGCCCCGTCGCCGGCGCGCACCAGGCGCGCGACCTGACGGCGTCCCGAGCGGAAGACGATGTGGTTCTCGCTGTCGGGATACATCAGTTCGTTGGCGAGGTCGGGTGCGCGTGCGCCCAGGCCGGGATCCAGATCGATCATCCTGGGCTGCAGATGCGCTGCTTCACGAGCCACCGCCTTGCCAAAGCCCCATAGCGCCGCACCACACAGTTGTCCGCCGCGCTCGCGCTCCAGCACCTGCGCCCCACGCGTTACGAACCACACGCCCTTCTCGGGTGTCGCGTCGGCGTCGCCCACGCCCTGCACCATGGCCAGCGCGCTTGCGCCCACCCGCGCGACGTCTTCGCCGATCTGGTTTGTCGTCGCCCCCGCATTGTGTCCGTCCAGCGACAGGGCGTGAACGACGCCACTCAGCGCGACATCGTCCGGGAGTCGCTCGACCAACGTCTGCCATGACTCGCGCCGTGCCATGTCGACGCGAACGCGGAACACGCCGGGGCGGGCCGCGTCAGGCGTTCCGTCCTCCGCTCCTTCGTCGCTGGCCAGCACAACCGTCTGGTTTCTTGCAGCCAGTTCAGTCGCCAGCCGTGCCGCCATGCCACCCCGATCCGCGGCAAGAATCCACACGCCTGGGGGCTCTGTCACCGTCGCCGGACCCTGCGTGACGATCACGCCCTTGTCGGGGATGCGCTTCGAATCCGCCTCATCCACACCCAGGACTTCCGTCGCCTCGAAACCCGCATCGTCGAGTGCCTGCCGCCACACGGCGGGGGATGCCAGCGCGTGATGCGGGCGGTAGTCGTCGGCAAACCGCCACCAGCCGTCGAGCTGGCCGAAAGTCAGGTCCATCCAGCCCAGACCGCTCAGGTTCTCGAGCGCGATCATCTGCCCCGATGGGGCGAGCAGTCTCCGGCAATGGGCAAGCGTCTCTTCGAGGTACCGGGTCGCGTGCAGCACGTTGGACGCAATGATCACGTCATGGCCGTGAGCGTCGAAGCCCTGGGCGACGGGGTCCTTCTCGATGTCCAGCGGACGGTATTCGATGCACCCCCCGCCGTCCCCGAATCGCGCCTCGGCCTCGGCGAAGAACCCGGCGGAGATGTCGGTGTAGACGTAGTCGAAACGCCCTTCCGGGAGTTCGGGCAGTACGGATGCGGTCGCCGACCCGGTCCCCGCCCCTACCTCGATGACCCTCAGGCGGCGGCCCTCGGGCACTGTCGTCACAAGCGCGCGCACGGCCTCGGCCAGCATCTCGTTGGCCGCGCGCGCCACCGGCGCCTTCAGGTACAGGTCGGCCGCAGTCGGCTCTCCGCTGCTGAACAACAGCGTCAGCGGATCCTCGCGCCCGCGCAGCACCTCGGCCAACGCGGCGCCGGACCGGCGGAACAGCCCGACCTCGATCAGCCCGTTCGGATAACGGTCGGTCATGACGGCGGCGTAGTCGTCGGGGTCGCGCGGCAACACCTCAGGCCACGGATCCTCCGACCCCACAAGCACAGCGAAGCGACCGTCGTCCTCTTCCTGCAGCACTCCCGACTTGACGAGCATCTCGAGCATCCGGCGGAAGAGCCGCTGGTGATCCGCGCTTACCTCAAGCTGCTCGCGCAACGCCTCCGCATCCACGAGTGTGCCCGGCCTACGGCGCCACCCCAGCCGGTCCAGCGTCGCCAGTGCATATGACCACGACCACGTTTCCAGGTCCGCCAGCAGGGCGTCACGGTCGTCCGGATCGACTCCGGCGTCCGTGAGGTAGCCCGTGAACAACTGTGCGCCGGCCTTGATGCTGACGGGGTCGGGGAAGAAGTCGGCGGATGGCATTCCCGGCGGAAGGGCACGCTCGCGCCACTGGACCTCGTACAGGAGGTCCTTGACCCCGTCGACCGCCGAGAGCAGCGCCGCCCGGGTCGCCCTCTTGATGGTATAGCCGCTCAAGCCGCCGAGCAGCACGCCGCTGTGGTTGTAGATGCGCAACTCCGCGGTCAGTACCTCGGGAGCGTTGCCCAGATCCGCGTCGGCGTCCCGGGAGTCGCCGCTCAGACGCACATGGCACATCACACGGTCCGGAAGGCGCCCGCTCGTCAGCCAGAATCTCTCCCAGCCGAAAGGCAGGTATGTCACCGAGCCGTGCGGGCCGGAGAGATCGCGAGCCGTCCCAACGGTCTGGAAGCAACCGTCCAGGACCAGGGGGTGAACGTCGAGGCCGTCGCGGGCAAGACCTTCCGGCAAGGAAACTTCGCTGAGCGCCTCGCCCGGTCGCGACCATGCTCTCGCCAGCGTGCGGAACGAGGGCCCCAGGTCTACACCCGTGCCGGCTCTGGCGCGGTAGTAGCGGTCCACATCCACGGGCGAAAGACCGGACTTGAGCCTGTCGAGATCCAGTCGCTGATCGGCTTCCGGCGCCGGACCGCCCGACGACACGCGCCCTTCCACGTGCTGGACCCAATCGCCCTCGCTTCCCTTGCTGTACATCTGGACAGGACGTGACGGCTCGCCGGATTCGTCGAGCACCAACTGAAGCCGGCGCCCCGCTTCGCCGTTGCCATCGGCCGAATCGTCACCGGGAAAGACCAGTGCGTTGTGGAGTTGGAAATCCTCCACGACAACCGTTCCGCTCCCCTCGAGGCGGGCTGCGGACGCCGCCATGGCGCCGTAGAGCGCACCCGGAGCGATGACCCTGTCGAAAACGCGATGATCGTCGAGCCACTGGGGGTCCGACGGGAACAACTCGGTCTCGAAGGTGATTTCGCCGCGCGCGGATTCGTGGCGGTCTCCCAGCAGAGGATGTCCGGCCCCGCCGCGTCGCCGCTTCGGCGCGTCCAGCCAATGGTGCGAGCGCTGGAAGGGATAGCTCGGGAGCGAGATCCGCCGACGTGATTCGTCCGCGAACAATCCCTCGAAGCGGACCGGGAGACCCGCCTCATACGCCTCCGCGACGGCCTCGAGGAAGTCGCCCGCACCCGGCGTCGCGGGCGCATCGGCAGACGGCGGCTGCAGGCTCGATAGCACACGTGGCGCAGGTGAATCGGGAGACTCGGGCCAGGCGGACAGGGCCATGGGCGCCAGCACCGGGCGCGGACCGATCTCGATGACCAGGTCCACCCCGAGCTCCGCCAATGTTCTGACGCCGCCGGCGAATTGCACGGCCTGTCGGGCGTGCCGCCTCCAATACTCTCCATCGAGCGTCTGGCCCGGTTCCACTGCCCGACCCGTCAGGTTGCTCACGACCGTGAGAGCGGGCTGGGAGATCTCCATATCGTCGAGTGACGCTCCCAGCGCCTCGAGAATCGGCTCGACCAGGGCACTGTGGAACGCCTTGGCCGTATTCAGCCGCCTCACCCGCAACCCCTCGGACTCCAATTGTCCCGAGACCACCTCGATTCCCGCCTCCGGGCCGCTGATCACCTGGTGCGCGCCGTTGTCGGCGGAGATGTTCACCGCGAGCCCGTCCGCAGCCGCATTCCGGGCCTCAACGGCCGCCTGAACCCGGTCCGGCGGGGCAAAGACGGCGGCCATGGCACCGGGATCCATGCTCGACATCAGGGCTCCGCGTGCACACGCGAACCGCATCCCGTCTTCCAGACTGAACACGCCCGCCGCCTGGGCCGCGGCAATTTCCCCGACGCTGTGCCCCACGACCACCGCGGGCCGCACGCCCACGCTCGCCCAGAGCGCGGTAAGTGCGCATTCCAGCGCGTAGAGGGCCGGCTGCTCCCAGGCGGTGTCGCCCAGGTCGCCCTGTTCCGTCCCGTCCCGGCCGAACATCACGTCCAGCAGAGAAGCTCCCCGTTCCTCCCGGAAGACGGCCTCGCAACGGTCCATGACGGCTCTTGCGGCGGGCTCGGTCTCGTAGAGCGTCCGGCCCATGCCCGTCCACTGGCTGCCCTGCCCCGTGTACGCGAATGCCACCCTGGTCGCGCGGGTTCGGGCACCGTCAGCGCGGGCCGGTTCCGCCGCGGCCTTCAGCCCCTCTCTCAGCGACCCGACATCGTGGAAGACAACCCCCGCGCGGTGGTCGAAATGACTCCGCCCCACACCTGCGGTCCACGCCATGTCCGACAGCAGCGGATCGGATGCCTCCCCGCTGGAAGCGAGTTCCCCGGCCCTTTCGTCGAGCCAGGTCAGGTAGCGTTCCGCGAGTTCCTGCAGGGCGGCCTCCACCTTGCCCGACAGGGGCAGGACGCGACTCCCCCGGCCCGTGACGGCCCTCACCGAACCTGCCGAGCGTCGCGCGCGCGCCGTTTCCTCCGGGGGCCGGTACTCCTCCACAAGGAGGTGGGCGTTCGTCCCGGAGATCCCGAAGCAGTTGACTCCCGCCAGCCGCGGCCGTCCGGAGCGGTCCGGCCAGTCCATCATGGTCGACGTCACCTGCAGCGGCGCCCGACTCCACTCGAACTCCGGGTTGGGGTCGTGGAAGTGCAGGTGTTTGGGAATCACCCCACGCTTCACCACAAGCGCCGCCTTGATCAAACCGGCAACCCCCGCGGCAGACTCAAGGTGACCGACGTTGGTCTTCACCGAGCCGATCAGGATCGGCCGATCGGCAGGCCGCCCCGGCCCGTAGACGTTGGCCACGGCGTTCAGTTCGATCGGATCCCCGACCGCCGTTCCGGTGCCGTGCGCCTCCAGGTAGTCCACCTCCTTTGGTTCCACGCCTGCCTGCGCGAGCGTGTCCGTCATCACCTGCTCGAGCGCCGGAGTATTGGGGACCGTCAACCCGATGCCGGTTCCCCCGTGGTTCATCACCGCACTGCGGATCACCGCCCAGATCCGGTCGCCGTCGGCCTCCGCATCGCTCAGGCGCTTGAGGATCACCACCCCGCATCCCTCACCCCGCACGTAGCCGTTCGCGGACGCATCGAACGTCTTGCACTGTCCATCGGGAGACAGCATCATCGCGTCCGCGCGCAGTTCGTAGATGCGGCCGTTGAGGATGGCCTGCACGCCACCCGCGATGGCCAGATTGGCCTTGCCCTGTTGGAGGTCCGCCACCGCGTCGTGGATCGCCACCATTGCCGACGCACAGGCCGCATCCACGGCCTTTGCCGGCCCCGTCAGCCCGAGCACGAACGAGACCCGTCCGGCGGTGCCGTTCAGGTTGGTACCACTCAGGGCGTAGAGGCACGACGCGGCCTCGGAGGGCTTTGCGGACTCCACGACCAGCATGCGATACTCGTCGTTGCTGATCCCGGTGTAGACCCCGGTGCGACTGCCTGCCAGTCGGTCGGGGTTGATACCTGCGTCCTCGAGTGCCTCCCAGCTCACTTCCAGCATCATGCGCTGCTGTGGGTCCAGGAGTTGGGCCTCCACCGGCGAAATCCGAAAGAACGAGTCGTCGAACTGGTCAATGTCTTCTACGAAAGCCCCGAAGCGGCACGCCTCACTCTGGACGGCGCGGTCGCCGAACAGCTGGCCCCACCGCCCGATTCCCGAACCGGGCACTCCTTCCCTGACCGCGTTGCCGCCGGATTCGAGCAGCCGCCAAAAGGTTTCGATGTCGTCGGCGCCGGGGAAGCGGCACGCCATGCCTACGATCGCGATAGGTTCGGAGGTCGGATTCGACATTTCGTCAGCCTTCAAATCGAACCGCGGATTCGCGGTTTGTCGGAGAGAGCCGGGCGGATCAGCGTGACAGCATTCCCCAAAATAGCCTTCCAGTGCACACTAAGATAGCGTTCCTGCCCCAGGTGACATGTCCTGGCTGATTGCCGCCGTTCTGGCCCTGGCGGCGGGTCCGGTACTCGAACGGTGCACAGGGCATCGCCGCGGATTCGCCGCCATGCTGGACGGCCTTGTCATGGTCGCCATACCGGGACTGATCTTCCTGGATTTCGTGCCTTCGGCGATTGGGGAGGGGCATTGGAGTATCCTCCTCGCCCTCGCGGCCGGGTTTGCGCTTCCGGTTGCGGCCGAGAGAACCACCCGGCACGCGGGCGGGAGGACCCACCGGTGGGCACTGCTGGCCGGTCTCGCCGGTGTCGCCCTCCACGCGGCGCTGGACGGAGTGGTGCTGGCGACGCTCTCTCCCGGCGCGCCCGTGTCGCTCCCTCTGGCTGTCCTGCTGCACCGGCTCCCTGTGGGCCTGGCGGTGTGGTGGCTCGTCGCAAAGGAGGAGAACAGAAGCGCCGCGATCGGTGCGCTGCTCCTGCTGATGGCTGCCACCGTGGCAGGATATGCGCTCGCGGGGGCGGCCGCATGGAGCATGGCCGATTCGGGAGCGTTGAGACTGTTTCAGGCTGCGGTGGGGGGATCTCTCGTCCACGTGGTGATGCATCAGCGCGAGGGGGTGAGCGGGCCGCTGGACCGGCGCCGCGAGGGGTGGGGGGCGGTCGTGGCCGTGGCGTTGCTCCTGGCGGCGTACACCGTGCGCGTGGAAGCTCTGGCAGACGAGGCCACGGCGTTCCTTTCCCGGCTCTACGTCCTGTCTGCCGAGAGCGCACCCGCGCTGCTCCTGGCGTATCTGTGCGCGGGGCTGCTCAGCGCGTTCCTGCCGGCGCGGTCCGTGCGCTGGATGGAACGTGGCGGCGCAATGTCACAGGCCGGGCGGGGCATGCTCATCGGGCTGCCCTTTCCCATCTGCTCGTGCGGCGTCGTGCCCCTGTACCGGAGCCTCATTCAGAGAGGCGCCCCACCCGCCGCGGCCATTGCGTTCCTTGTCGCCACGCCGGAACTGGGGCTCGATGCGATCCTGCTGTCCATTCCGTTGCTGGGACCCCAAGTGACCATGCTTCGCCTGGGCACGGCGGCCGTCGTCGCGCTGCTTGTGGGGTGGTGGATCGGTGGCCGGCTGAAGGCAGCCGAACGCGCCCCCGAACCGGCGAGCGCACCCGGTGAGCGGGCGGGCGCTTCCCGCGGTCTTGCCGCCGCGCTGCGGACCGGCACCGGCGAGGTGGTCGATCACACGGCTCCCTGGATCCTCCTCGGACTCGGTGTGGCGGCTCTCGTGACCCCATTCCTGGAGAGCGGCTGGCTGGGTAGTCTGCCGCCCGTCGCCGACGTTCTCCTTTTCGCGCTGCTGGGCTTCCCGACCTATGTGTGTGCCGCTTCCGCCACGCCCCTTGTCGCGGCGTTTCTCGCCACTGGGCTGTCTCCCGGCGCCGGCATCGCTTTTCTCATCACGGGACCGGCCACCAACATCTCCACGCTGGGTCTGCTGAGCAGCCTGCACGGACGGCGCGCCGCGATCTCCTTCGCCGCGGCCATGGTGATGCTGGCGGTCACTTCCGGAATCGCGGTCAACGCTGCCTTCGGAGCGCTCTCCGTCCCGTCGCTGGCCGCCCTCACGGAGGAATTGCCCAGCCTGCTCCAAAAGGTCAGCCTGCTACTGCTGGCCGGCCTGTTCCTCCGCTCGGTCGTGCGCCGCGGACTGCGCAGCTTTGTGGGCGAACTCAGGGAAGGGCTTGGCTGGACGCACTAGTCTAGTCCGCACTAGTCCCAGATCATCATGGGTGCCAGCCGAACCGTTGCAGCCCGCTTCATGAAGTGGTGGGTGTAGGCCCGAATATGGGTTCCCCTGCGGTAGATCTCGACCATGTACAGCTGGCTGGTCGGAATGGTCTCCAGCTCCGACCATCCCCCGATCAACCGGAATTCGTCGAGATACACCGTCGGGCTGACCCTCTGTCCCCGGTAGTAGACGCACCGGCTGATGCCGCACGGAGTCGTGATGACCCCGGCCCGCATGTCCACGAATTCGGCGGCCGACCAGAGGCCGCTACTGGCGATCGCCTCCTGATCGAAGGCCCGAACCGCGGTCGCCACAGCCCGCCGCCGGCGTTCGAATCGGTCCGATACGATCTCGAGGCCTTCCAGGAGCACCGGGTCGGGGTGCATCTGAAGTGCGACCGGCTCACCCGATGAGTTGGCCTCGATCCGGGTCTCCAGGGTCACGTATCCCAACCTCTCGATGGTAACCGCATGGACCCCCGCACCGATTCCACACAACAGAAAACGGCCGTTGTCGCTGGTCAGCGATCCCCACTTCGAGGCTTCGACCGACGCGTACGCGTGCGCCAGCGGCGTTTCGGTGTCGGCGTCGACGATCACCCCGACGATCCGGGCCTCGTCGTCGTTGCATGCGGGTTGCAGCTGCGCGTCAGCCGGGGGCGCGAGCGCCACGGACGCACACAGGATGACCAATGATGAGACAAGCGGGCGAATCAGGCGCGGCTTCGGCATCGGCAAGCTCGCATCGGAAGTGGTGGTCGGATCTTCACAACAGGGTCCGGGCAGGGCGGGGCGACCCGGCCTACTCGCTTTACTCCAAGTGGTATTCTAAGGTTCCCCGGTTCCCTCCGCACGGTGCTGCCCGCTGGCGCGGCCGCCCAGGCCGGCCCAGCTTGTTGTCGTCGCATCACCGAACGCCATCTGAACGAGTCCGTGCCATGATTCTCCGCCGCTCGATCGCCGTCCCCGGGGTCCTTGCGCTCGCCGCCACCCTCGTCCTCCTCCCCACGCCCGCGGCCGCCCAGTTCGTCGAACCGGCACCCGACCGCGCCGAGGGCGACGGCCCCTTCGACCGGCTCGTCATCCGCGGCGCGATCGTCATCGACGGCACCGGCGCGCCGCCCCGCGGCCCCGTCGACATCGTCATCGAGGGCAACCGCATCACGCAGATTGCGGGCGTCGGCTACCCCGGCCTCCCCATCGATGAGTCGCGCCGCCCCGCGGCCGGCGACCACGAGATCGACGCGCACGGCATGTACGTGCTGCCCGGCTTCGTCGACATGCATCTGCACACCGGCGGCCTGCCCAAGACCCCGAAGGCCGAGTACGTCTACAAGCTCTGGATGGCGCACGGGGTCACGGCGGGCCGCGGCATCGAGTACGGCCCGGTCGATTTCTCGCTCTCCGAACGCGAACGCGCCAACAACAACGAGATCACCGCGCCGCGCATGTACGTCTACCAGCGTCCGGGACAGGGTTGGGACCGGGGTCCGGTATTCACTCCGGAACAGGCGCGCGACTGGGTCCGCTGGGCGCACGACCAGGGTGTTGACGGGATCAAGTTCGTGGCCTATGCGCCCGAGATCATGGAGGCGCTCCTCGACGAGGCGGGTCAGCTCGGGATGGGCAGCGTGGCGCACCTCGCCCAGCTCGGCGTCGCGCAGATGAACGCCATCGACGCCGCCCGGCTCGGCCTCGGCACCGTCACGCACTTCTACGGCCTCTTCGAGGCACTCTACGACGACCACGACGTCCAACCCTGGCCGTCCGACATGAACTACGCCAACGAGCAGCACCGCTTCGGCCAGGTCGCGGCCCAGTGGGACCTGATCCACCCGCAGGGAAGCGACGAGTGGAACGCGATGCTTGAGGAACTCCTGTCGTACGACGTCATTCTCGATCCCACCATGACCGCCTACCTGGCCAGCCGCGACGTGATGCGCGCACGCACCGCCGAGTGGCACGAGCGCTACACGCTCCCCAGCCTGTGGGACTTCTACGAGCCCAGCCGCGCAAACCACGGATCCTACTACTACGACTGGACCACCCACGACGAGATCCGGTGGAGGAACTTCTACCACATCTGGATGGCGCTGCTCGACGACTACAAGGACATGGGCGGCCGCGTCACCATCGGCTCCGACGCCGGCTTCATCTACAACCTCTTCGGCTTCTCCACCGTCGAGGAGATGGAACTGCTCCAGGAGGCCGGCTTCCACCCGCTCGAGGTTATCCGCGGCGCGACGATGCACGGCGCCCAGGCCATCTTCGACCCCAAGGGCATGATGCCCGAGTTCGGGATCGTACGGGAAGGCCTGCTGGCCGACCTGGTGATCTCGCCCGAGAACCCGATCGACAACCTCAAGGTGCTGTACGGCACCGGGCACGAGCGCCTCAACCCCGAAACAGGCATCAAGGAGCGCATCGGCGGGATCAAGTACACGATCAAGGACGGGATCATCTACGACGCCAGGCAGCTCCTCGAGGACGTCGCGCGCATGGTGGAGGAGCAGAAGAGGGAGCGCGCGGCGGTATCGGGCGGGTGAGGGCGAGGGGCCGGGCGCGCGGATAGTTTACGCCAGGCTGCTGTTCCGGAGCCCGTCTTGAGCGAGTCGGTGCGGGGCCACGGGGCCGTTTTCGGGCCGGGAACCCGCAGACTCTTTGCCGCGCTCGCCATGTTGACCATGGTGGTGCCGCTGGCCATCAATCTGTACCTGCCCGCCCTTCCGGAAATCGCGCTGGGTTTCGGTGTGGACGTTCCGCGCATCCAGGTCTCGGTGGGCGTGTTTCTGCTGGGACTGGGATTGGGGCAGTTCGCTGGTGCTCCTATCGCCGACCGGTACGGCCGGAGGAGCACTGCCATGACCGGTATGGCAATTTTTGCCATTGGCACATCCGGCATTCTCTTCTCCGGGTCCTTCGAGCCGTTCATCGTGCTCAGGACGCTGCAGGGCGTGGGAGCGGGGGTCGCGTTCGTCAACATCGGTGCCGTGGTCGGCGACCTCTTCGAACGGCAACACGCGGCACGCATGCTCGGTGCCATCAGCGCGGTCCAGGCGTTGCCCCGACTGATCGGTCCCGTATCCGGGGCGGCGCTGGCGCTGGCTTTCGGCTGGCAATCGACCTTCCTGCTTCTTCTGCTGTATTGCCTGGCAGCGGGGTGCGCATTGTGGCTATGGCTTCCCGAGACGGTTCCGCAAACAGGTGCGGCGCCCGAGCGATCCCTGCTTCGTCAGGCGACTCGCGGCTACGGGAAGGCATTCAGCCATACCCGGGCACTCGGCTACGTATTCTGCCTCAGCTTCTCAACCGCATGTCTGCTCGTCTACGTGAACGACGGAGCGTTCATCTACACGGTGTGGTTCGGCCTGAGTCCGACGCAGTTCAGCGGTTTTCTCGCGGCAAACGTCGTCGCACTGGTACTCGGCACTGTCGTCAACTTTCGACTCCTTCGGAAGCATGACGCGCATCTGATCACCCGGAGGGCTTGCGTCCTGCAATTCCTCGCAACCGGGACCCTGCTCGCGCACGTGACGCTGATGACACCCACGTTGCCGATTGTCGTTGCTCTTCTGATGGCTTCGTCCGGCGTGCTGGGCATGATCACGGCCAACGCGGCCGCCTGCTATCTGGAGTACTTCCCCGGAATCCGTGCGACCGCTTCGGGGGTTGCGGGGAGTATGCAGTTTCTGCTGGGCGGCGCGGTCGGCACGGCGCTCAGCATCTTCCACACCGGCACGCTCGCCACGGCAGCCATTGCGGCGACCCTGTGTGCCTTCCTCGCGCTTCTGGCGCTGGCCCGCGCGAGACCAGCGCCTCTTCCGCAGCCGTGATCGCGAAGCCGCCGCTCTGGACTCCTTCACGGGAACGCACTCGTGCGAGCAGCCTCGCCGCGTTCGCGGTCTGGCTGACGGAGCACGGCGGTGCGGGAAGCGGTGCGGAAGGCCTCGCAGCCGCGCTGGCGGGCCAGGGTGGCGGCGCCGACCCCCCCACCGCCCCCTACCACGCCCTCTGGCGCTGGTCGATCGAGGACCAGGACGCGTTCTGGAGCGCGGCCTGGGACTGGTTCGGCATCGTCGGCCACAAGGGCGGCCGCGTCCTCATCGACGGCGACCGGATGCCCCACGCCCGCTACTTCCCGGACGCACGGCTCAACTTCGCCGAGAACCTCCTGCGCCGCCGCACCGACGACCCCGCCATCATCGCCTGCGCCGAGGACGGCCGGCGCCGGGTGGTGAGTTGGCGGGAACTGCACGACCTCACTTCGCGCCTCGCCCAGGCCATGCGCAGCGCCGGCCTTGGCCCGGGCGACCGTGTCGCTGCGCTGCTCCCCAACGTGCCCGAGGCCGTCGCGGTCCTCCTCGCCGCCACCTCGATCGGCGCGGTCCTGTCCACCGCGTCACCCGACTTCGGCGCGCGCGGGGTGATCGATCGCTTCGGCCAGGTCGGCCCGCGCCTCCTGTTCGTGACGGACGGCTACAGCTACCGCGGCCGGCGCTACGAGACGCTGTCACGCGTCCCGGAGATCCTGGACGGGCTGCCCACCGTCGAACGCACGATTGTGGTGCCCAATCCGGACCATGCGCCCGCCGCGCCGTACGGGAACCGCGCCGACGATGGCCCCCGGAGCCGCGCCGCGCCCGCCGCCGCCGCGCCGCCCGCCGGCCAGGCGCCCGCCATTCCCGACGGCGTCTCCTTCGACGCCTTCATCCGTCCCTTCGAGGCCCGCGCGGTCGATTTCGTGAGGCTCCCCTTCGATCACCCGGTCTTCATCCTCTTCTCCTCGGGCACCACGGGAGTGCCCAAGTGCATCGTGCACCGCGCGGGGGGCGTGCTACTGCAGCACATCAAGGAGCATCGCATGCACTGCGACATCAAGGCCGGCGACCGCGTCTTCTACTTCACCACGCTCGGCTGGATGATGTGGAACTGGCTGGTCTCGGCGCTCGCGTCCGAGGCGACGATCCTGCTCTGGGACGGCTCGCCCGTGCACCCGGGCAACGAGGCGCTCTTCGACTTCGCCGAGGGCACCGGCATGACGCTGATGGGGGTCTCGCCCGGCTACCTGGAGGCGCTCCGCAAGGCTGGCGTCACCCCGCGTGTGACCCACGACCTGGCGAGGCTGCGGACATTCCTGTCCACCGGCTCGCCGCTCGCCGCTGCGGGCTTCGAGTACGTCTACGAACACGTCAGGCGCGACGTCCACCTCGTGTCGATCTCGGGCGGCACCGACCTGTGCGCGTGCTTCCTGGGCGCGATCCCCGGCTGGCCCGTCCGCGCGGGCGAAATCCAGGGCCCCGCGCTGGGCATGGCCGTCGACGTGTTCTCGCCCGGCGGGTCTTCGATGGATGAGGGAAAGGGCGAACTGGTCTGCACCCGGCCCTTCCCCTCGCTGCCGCTGGGGTTCCTGAACGACGACGACGGGAGCCGCTACCTGGGCACGTACTTCGGGCGGTTCCCCGGGGTCTGGCACCACGGCGACTACGTGGAGAAGACCCCCGCGGGCGGGTACGTCATCCATGGCCGCTCCGATGCGACGCTGAACGTGCACGGCGTGCGGATCGGCACGGCCGAGGTCTACCGCCCCGTCGAAGGCATGGACGAGGTCGCCGAGGCGCTTGCCGTGGCCCAGCGCCGGGGCGAGGGCACGCGCATGGTGCTCTTCGTCCGGCTCGCGCCGGGGCTGCGGCTGGACGAGGCGCTCAGGGACCGGATCCGCGCGGTGCTCAGGACGCAGGCGAGCCCCCGGCACGTCCCCGCGAAGATCCTGCAGGTCGAGGACATCCCGCGGACGAGGAGCGGCAAGATCGTGGAGCTGGCCGTGACGGCGGTCGTCCATGGCGAACCGGTCGCGAACGTGGAGGCGCTGGCCAATCCGGAGGCGCTGGAGTATTTCCGGGGGCGGGTGGAGCTGGAGGGGTAGCGGGGATCCCCTCCCCTCAGTTCGAGCCGCTCACCGCCTCATCCCTCGCCAGCAGCAGCGCCGATCCGTCGGCCATCTCCCGGTAGTACCGCACGAAGCGGCGCGTCTCCATCGCGTCGTAGGCGGCCAGGTTCTCGGCCCAGCGGTAGCCGATCGGCTGGAACCACAGTTCGGCCGCGACGGTGAACGGGCCGTCGGCCGGGTTCACGGGGACCGTGTAGTGGATCCTGTCGGAGCCCGCCGCGAAATCCGGGTCGCCGGTGGCCAGACCCACCACGCGCACGCGTGCGTCGGCGCGCTCAGGGTCGAACCCGTCGGGCAGGATGCGGTTGTCCTTCACCCAGCGGTGCGCGGACATGAGTCCGGTGGTGACGGCGTCGCTGCCATCGGCCATGACGCCCTGGTAGACCTGCACTTCGTCCGGTGACGTGATGACGGTGTAGTGCGGTTCGTAAAGCGAGCCGTCGGCGTCGTGGTCGTCGCCGATGACGCGGCCGTCGGGGGAGAAGGCGCCCGATTCGAACACGCGCTCGCCCCACTCGGTGGTCACCGAAAACCGCACCCACGCGCGCCGCGAGGGATAGGCGGTGGGGAACTTGTGGCCGGCCAGGTTGCGAACGGTCACGGTGGCCTCCAGGCGTCCCCCGCCGACGCCCACCCCGTCGAGTTCGACCGTGGCGGTGGCCGTGCGGAGATGGTCGGCGGTGCGCTGGGCGGCGAGTTCCATCTCTTGCGGCAGCGCGGTGACGCCCAGTTCGGCCCGGTAACGGTTGAGCATGCGCAGCATGAAGAAGTTGCCGCCGCGGAACACGTGCCGCGAGACCTCAGGGCGGGCGCGGCCCAGGACCCGGGTGACGGGCACGTCCTCGCCGACCTCGGGCATGTGGCAGTCCTGGCAGCTATGCTCGCGCTCGCGGCCCTCGGCGTAGATGCTCGCCTGCCATTCGAGATATGGAGCCTGCTCCGGGAAGGGGGGTGCGGCGGCGCCATCGGTGGGCGCCACGGCGTGCGTGATCACCGTATGACACGACGCGCACAACCCCGACGACGTGATGTGCTCGCCGAGTGTGGGACGAAACGCCGTGGCGGAGTGCATGATGCCGACCCCGCCCTCGTCGGGCTCGAAGGGGCCGAACACGGCGCGGCCCTCCGAAGGCGTTTCAGCTGAAACGTGGAAGCGGGCGGTGAAGGTCTCCTCCGTGCCGAGGCCATCGGGCTGGATCTGGTGGCAGAGCGAGCAGGAGACGCCGTCGGCGGCGAGGTCGGCCCAGGGTCCCTCGGCTCCGCCGATCGGCAGGTTGGCGAAGACCTCGCCGGAGCGCCCTTCCTGCAGCGCCGCGACGGTCGCCATGGGCATGTGGCAGCGCGCGCACTCCGCCTCGATGTCGGCGGCGGCCTCCGGGTAGTCCATGATCTCGCGCCGCACCGCGGCCTGGAAGTAGGGATCGCGCGCGGCGTTGGCCATCATGGAGGCGCGCCAGTCGAAGCCGATGGAGACGTCGGTGCCGTCCGAGGCCGTGACGTCCTTGTGGCAGGCGATGCAGCGGTCGGCCGTGCGGAAGTGGTCGGCGGGATCGCCCGTGGTGACGGTATCCGGCGCATGGAGCACGGAGCGGCCGGGTTGCGGCGCATCCCCGCCAGGGTGCGGGGAGACCCCGGCGATGGCGAAAAGGACGCTGGCAGTCAGGCAGACCGAGTACACGGTTTTTCGCATCGTCACCACCCCTCGAAGAACCCGCCGTCGAACCAGTCGAGCAGGATGTAGGTGAGCAGGCGGACGGGCCGCGCGTGCCCGTGCCCATGCCCGTCATCGCCTCCGACCGGCACCAGCACGCCGACGTTGGCCAGAACGTGCTGCCTGGTGTTGAGGGCGATCTGCACCTGGGGCAAAAGGTCGAAGTGCGGCTCCGAACCCGGCTCGAAGTGGTGTTCGAGCTGCATCTCCAGCATGGGCGTCCATGCGCGCCCCCACTGCCCTTGCGTGAAGGTCCGTCCCAGCACGAATCGGCCGAATCCCTCGTTCGCCCCGTTCTCGTACAGCGGCGCCTTGTAGCCGGCCTGCGCCTGGACGAAAGCGTCGCCGGGCAGGATCTGGCCCAGCGAGGCGAAGGCTTCCAGCGCGCTGCCGGGGGCGCCCAGGCCGACGCTCTCGTCGCCGGTGGAGAGTATGGCCTCGCCGCCGATCGAGAAGATCGTACCCACCTCGAGGTCGTGATAAAGGGCGTGCTTCAGGGCGACCACGGCGTCGCCGAGACCGTGACGCAGATCCGCGCCATCCCGGCGCCATCCATAGGGGATGACTATTTCCACCTGGCTGCGCGGACCGAACCGCTGCTCGTACACGTACGCTGCCGAGGTGCCACCGCCGCTCTCGAGATCCACACCCAGCTCCACTACCCATTCGTCCTCCGGGTAGGCTTTCTCGGTCAGCAGGGGACGCGGCAGGTTGAGCTCGCCGCGCGGCCAGTTGTCGTCGGTGCAGAGGGTGCGGATGTAGCCCATCACGCGGGCCAACTGCTCCTCGGTCAGCGCGCCGCGGAAGGCGGGCATCATTTCGCTGAAGCCGCGGACCGGGCCGCCCTCGTGAGCCACCGCGATCCAGTCCGCGTCCGGTTCGCGGGCGGCGAAGTCGCAGTCGGTGAAGTCGGGGACCTCTTCTTCGAACGCGAGGAGCGACGGTGCGAGACCGGTCCCGTCGAGGCCGTGGCAGTTGGCACAGGAGGCGGCATAGATCGCATCGCCGGGCGCGTCGGCGAGGTCTTCGCCGTTGACGGCCTGCGGGAACTGGGCGCCGGTGGCCGGGAGGGCGGTCGCGAGCTGGAAAGCCACGACGACGACGGCGGCGATCAGGTATGGCCGGGGTGCGCGGACCTCGCCGCTCCCGCTTACATCTTCTTCAGCAGCCACCTCAGGATGGCGCGCGCGATGGTCTTGAGTATCTGGACCATGACCTTCGTCCCTTCGGTTCGGTTTCTTCCGGCCGAATGTCGGCAACTCACGCATGCGGAACAAGCAGCCTTACGATTTGCGAGGCGTCAAAGGTTCACCGCTCTCCTTTTGTCGTCCATTGCCTGGAAGAACATACGGTGGTTGCGCAGGATGCGCTCTGTCTGGGCGTTGTCCGGCTCCAGGCTTTCCTCGCCGCGTTCGAAGGTTCCGCCGAGCAGAATGCCGTCGCTTCGGGGGAACATGTACTGGCTGCCCTCCGTTGAAAACCGGCCGCCTCCGACCGTCAGGTAGTCGACCTCCGGCTGGGGCCTCAACACGACGAGCTGTCCCTTGACGGGGACCAGCGACCGGTCGCCGAAGAGCGCCTTCGCGCCCAGACCCGTGCAGTTCACGACGACGGGCTCGGGAAGCGCGGCCAATTGGCGCAGGTCCGCGATCTCGCCCACGACGACGCGTCCGCCGGCGATGCGGAAGTCGCGCAGGAGTGCGCGCAGGTATCGGGGCGGCTCGATGAACATCGTGCCGACGCGGCGCGCGTACCGCGTGGGGAAGGGGTGCTCGTCGCCCTCCAGGTCCTCCCATTCCGGGTAGAGATCCCGGATGCGGGACTGGTAGTCCGCGACACGCATCGGCCTGTCGGAGGGGAAGTAGTTGTCGATCCAGCGGACGCCGTATTCGGGGCCGACGAGGTTCTGGAAGTGACGGTGCGCCAAACGCGCCGCCCGCTCGAACCGGCTGCCGAACGGCCCGTCGAGGCTGTCCGAGACCGAGGTCGGCGACCACTGCGCGCCCGCGATGTTCGAGGTCGTGTTCGGCGGCAGCTCGCGCGCGTAGATGGTCACCGCACGGCCGCGCCGCTGCAGCAGGCGAGCCGTCGCAAGCCCCACCGCGCCGGCTCCGATCACGGCGGCCTCGCCCTCGCCCTCGACGCCGCCGTCCACCAGTTCCGCCGCCATCTCCGCGGTCCCCCAGGACAGGCTCACGCCGCCGCCTCCGTGCCCGTAGTTGTGCACGAGAAGCTTGTCCCCGAACGACTCGGCGCGCACCACGAAGCCCTCGGGGCGGTAGGGCCGCAGCCCCGCCACGACGCGAGTGACCCGGTCCGGCGAAACCAGCGCCGGCGTTACAAGCGCACGGGCCGGTGCGCTCCACGTCCAGCGCGCGGCCCCCGCGGTCGAGCACCCGGCCGCCCAGCCGCCGCCCAGCGCAACCCCGGCGAGCCGGAGCCACCGGCGGCGGTCCAGCCCGGGCCGGGGCGGGCCGGCTACACGATCGCCAGCTCCGTCGTGATCTCGATGCATCGATGCAGCGTCCGGTAGACGGGACATCGCATGGGGTGCAGTTCGAAGGCCCGCTGCACGGCCTTCCCGTCCGCATCGGCCGCCTTCAGCAGGTACTTGCAGTGAATCCGCCGGATGACCAGAACCCCGTCCTCCTTGCCGACGCTGCCCTGCACTTCCGCCGTGAGCCTGCCTCCCGACGCATCGATCCCGCGTGCCTCCAGCACGCCTCCGAAGGTGCCGACGAGTCAGCCGCCGGTCGCGGCGATCACGTAGTCGAGGGTGGTCGAAGTCTCCGTTCGCGGGCGGACGCCGTAGTGCTCGGCGATCGCGCCGTGCACGCCGAACTCGACCGCGCCTTCGTGGGCGGGGATGTAGGCGAGACGTTCGGGACCGCGTACGCGCTCGATCCTGACGTCGGCTTCGTAGACGATGTCGCTCATGTGCAGTGGGCTCCTGCGGTGCAGGGGTGAATGGGTCGGGGTTCGGGGGGCTCCGGCGGTCCTCAGGCGGGCCACAGCCAGCCGAAGATGCCGGCCGTGAGGAGAGCGTAGGCCAGGCCGTCGATGCTGTGCTTGAAGGCGACGGAGCCCGGCAGTCCGAACCAGATCGCCTCCTGGTAGCCGATGAATCCGTAGGCCATGAAAGCCGCCGTGCCCGTGACCTGGAATACCGACAGGTAGGATGCGCCGGGATCGAGCGCGACCGACGCCAGGTAGGCGACGAAGACGCCGACCACCAGGTACAGGACAACCGACTTGGCCATGGCCGGCTTCATGTCGAGGACGCTCTGCGGATCCCGGACACGCAGGATGCCGACGGGTCCGGCCTTCAGCCGCTCCCGGTAGGCCTCGCTGTTCATCTCGCTGTCCGGCGCGTGCGGGAACATGTACATGCCCGGGCCGGCCGTGCCATCGCGCACGGCGTCCATCAGGCCGTCCTCGTCATCGGCCGCCGAGAAGTCGTTCTTGTGGTGCGGCATGACCATCCAGACCATGGCGCTTACCACGAAGACGACCACCGCGGAGAGAAGGATCGGGGCCCACAGAGCCGTAATCGTAACCATGAATGCACTCCTTTCAGAGAATGTCATCGATGGGCGGGCAACTGTCGGGCATCGCCGCGACCCCTCGTCCGCCCCTGCGTCAACCCGCCGGGCTGGCTACCGACAGCGCGGCACAATAGTGTTTCCGGCGGACAGGGGCCAGTTTACGGGGGTTGATCAGGGGGCTTGAGGAGGCCGATATGAATAAGGCAGCGATCCTGTTCATCCTCTCGGGCACCGTGCTTGCGACGGGCCCCGTGCTTGCGGCCGCGCCGGTGGCCGCCCAGACCGATCCGGAGATCCTCGCGATCATAGACGACGTCGACCGGATGATGCAGGGGGCGTCGAGCGCGGGCAGCATGCGCATGGAGATCGACACCGAGCACTGGTCGCGTTCGCTGGCGATGCAGGTCTGGTCGCTGGGGACCGAGTACTCGCTGATCCGGGTGGAGAGCCCTGCGCGCGAAGCGGGCACCGCCACCCTCAAGGTGGAAAACGAGGTCTGGAACTACCTGCCGCGGGCGGACCGCACGATCAAGATTCCGCCCTCCATGATGCTGGGCTCCTGGATGGGTTCGCACGTGACCAACGACGATCTGGTCAAGGAGAGCCGGCTCATCGAGGACTACGACATCGTCATCTCCTACGAGGGCGATCGGGACGGCGAGGAAGTCTGGGAGTTCACCATGACGCCCAGACCCGAGGCGCCGGTGATCTGGGGCCGGATCGAACAGCGGATCCGCAAGCGCGACCGGATGCCCCTCTGGGCGCACTACTACGACGACGACGGTACCCTGGCTCGTACGATGACCTTTTCCGACATACGGACCATGGGCGGCCGGACCATTCCCACGCGGATCGTGATCGAGCCCGCGGACGGCGAAGAGCGTACCGTGATCACCTACGTCGAGATCGAGTTCGATGTCGGCCTCGAGGAGGAGTTCTTCAGTCTCCGCAATCTGCGCGCGCGGCAGTGACGGGCGGGGCCTCGCCGCCGTGAGCCGCAGTACCCGGGACATCTGGTGGCGGATGGCGTGGCGGAACCTGTGGCGCAACCGCCGCCGCACGTTCCTGACCGCGTCCGCGCTCTCGTTCGGCTTCGTCGCGGCTTCCCTCATGATGGGCTTCATGAACGGCATGATGGAGGAGATGGTCTCCAACGGCACCGAGGTGGTGACGGGGCAGATCCAGATCCATGCCGAGGCGTATCGCCCCGAGCGCAGCATTCATGACACCATGGGGGGCCGGGAAGGCCTGGATGTAGGCGCGCTCGTCGCCGCGGCGGAAGCGCAGGAGGGCGTGATGGGGGTCGCGCCGCGCCTCTACGGGGGAGGGCTGGTCAGCTCCGGCGACGAGACGGTCGGCGCCGTGCTGATGGGCGTGGATCCGGAGCGCGAGCCGCGCGTCAGCCGTTTCGCGAGCGTCCTGGTGGAGGGGAGGATGCCGGGGCCGGGCGAGGTGGCGGTCGGGGCCGCGCTGGCCGACAGGATCGGTATCGCGGTGGGTGACGAGGCGGTGCTGGTCGCCCCGGCGGCGGACGGCTCGACGGGCAACGACCTCTTCACGGTGTCGGGCATTTACCGCCTGGACCTCGGCGGCTTCGACGACAGCTACGCGCTGCTCGAACTGGGCACGTTGCAGGATTTCCTGGTGATGGATCGCGGGCGGATTCACGAGGTGGCGATTTCGGTGGACCGCGTGCGCGATGCCGACCCCGTGGCCGAGAGGGTCGCCATCGCCGTCGCGGGGCTGTCGCCGGACCTGGTTACCGAGCCGTGGTCGGTGTTTCTGGGCCAGCTGTACTTCGTGGTAAGTCTTGCCAGCGCGATGAACTCGGTCGTTGCGTTCATCATCTTCGGCATGGCGATCTTCGGCGTCGCCAACACGATGCTCCTGGCGACCTTCGAGCGCCGCCGCGAGTTTGCCGTCGCGCGGGCGCTGGGGACCTCGGGCGTCGCCCTGGGGCGGATCGTCGTCTACGAAGGCCTCCTGCTCGGCCTGGTCGCCCTGGCGGCGGGCGCGGCACTGGCGTTTCCCCTCCTGGCCCACGTCCACGCGAATCCGATCGACCTGAGCGCTTTTGTAGGCACCTATTCGTTCATGGGCTCGGCCATCCGCCCCCAGCTGACCGTCGAATACTCCTTCCAGGAACCGCTGGTAAGTGCCGTGGCGCTTCTGGGGACGGGCATCGTATCGGCACTTCTCCCGGCCTGGCGGGCAGCGCGCCTGCCACCCGCGGACGTGCTCGCCGACCGATGATACGCTTCCCCACACTGGTCTGGCTGGCCCTGCGCAACCTCGGGCGCGAACTGCGGCGAAGCGGGCTGACTGCGGCCGCGATGACCGTGGGACTGGCCCTGCTCATCCTCTCGCGCACCCTTGCGGACGGAGCGCACGAGGACTGGATCGACTCGGGCGTAAGGCTCGCGTCGGGTCACGTGTCGTTCAACGCACCCGGTTACCGTGACAGCGAGAGCCTGGACGACCGCCTGGACGCCGGACAGGTCGAGGCGTCGCTGGGCGCTGCCGCCCTGGCCCCCCTGACCGAGCCGTCGATCACGACCGTGCGGGTGGCGACGCGCGGACTGGCATCCTCCGCCGACGGCGCGCTGCCGGCGCTGATCGTGGGTGTGGATCCGGCTTCGGAACTCGCGTTCTCCCGGCTTGGCGCCGAGCCCGCCACAGGGCGCTACCTGCAGGAGGGCGATCGCCTGCACGCGTTCATCGGGGCCGGAATGGCCACCAGGCTCGGCCTCCGCACCGGGTCGAGAATGGTGCTGACCGCGCAGGTTGCCTCGGGCGACATCGCGGGCCAGCTCGTGCGCGTCGTGGGAACGTATCGCACCGGACTCGACGAACTGGACGAGGCCCTTGTCCACATCCCGCTGTCGGTCGCGCGCAACTGGCTCGGCGTGGAGGGGGCCACGAGCGTCTCCATGGTCCTGCCCCATTCCACCTTTACCGATCCGGTGCTGGCAGAGGCCCGGGCCACCCTGGAGGATTCCGGGATCGAGGTGGCCGGATGGCCGGAGACCGCCCGCGAACTCTACTCTGCGGTGAGGATCGACGACGCCGGGGACTGGGTCTTCCACCTTATCCTCTTCGCCATCGTCACGCTCGCGATCCTCAACGCCGTCTTTATGTCCGTGCTGCACCGCAAGCGCGAACTCGGCCTGCTGCGCTCCCTCGGCCTGAGCGGGGCCGAAACGGGGCTGGTGGTCTTCGTCGAGGGCGTGCTGCTGACGGTCGCCAGCGGGCTGTTGGGGGTGGCGCTCGGATTCGCCCTGGTATGGGTCTTCTTCCGCAACGGACTGGACCTGACGGAGATCATGCCCACCGACATCACCTTCGGCGGCATCGTCTTCAACCCCGTCATGCATCCCTCGATCGAACTCACACACCTGGTCCAGAGCGTGGCGCTGACCACGGTGATCGGGCTGTCCGCGTCGCTGTATCCGGCTTGGCACGCGGCCCGTCTCGACCCGGCCGAATCCGTGAAGGTGGAATAGATGAACGAGCACGCAGTTCGCACCGAGGACCTCTGGAAGATCTATCCGCAGGAGCCCCATCCGGTCGAGGCCGTGCGGGGCGTCGACCTCGTGGTCGCTCCGGGCGAATTCGTGGTGATGGCCGGACCGTCCGGTTCCGGGAAGACCACCGTGCTCAACCTCCTGGGAGGACTGACCCGCCCTTCACGGGGGAAGGTGTGGATCGAAGGCCGCGAGATATCGGCGCTTCCGGACAAGGCGCTGGCCCAGGTACGGCTTTCGCGGATCGGATTTGTCTTTCAGTCCTACAACCTCCTTCCCGTACTCACGGCGCTCGAAAACGCGGAGTTCACGCTGTTGCTGCGGGGTGTGCCCGTGGCGGAGCGCCGGCGGCGGGTGCGGCGCCTGTTCCGGGAGATCGGCCTGGAGGGACTGGAGGACCGGCGTCCGCCCAGGCTGTCCGGGGGCGAGCAGCAGCGGGTGGCGGTGGCGCGGGCGGTGCTGGGCGAACCCGCGCTCGTGCTGGCCGATGAACCGACGGCGAACCTCGACTCGGCGACGGCGGACGCGCTGCTCGACGTGATGGAACAGCTCAATCGCGACAACGGGACGACGTTCGTGTTCTCGACGCACGACCCGAGGGTCATGGAGCGTGCGAGCCGGCTGGTGCGGCTGGTCGACGGGCGTGTCGCCGAGGAAATCGTGTCCGGTGACGCCGGGTAGGCTCTGGCGGCTGCGTCGCGCGGTCCTCGCGGTGCTGCTCCTGACGGCTGCGGCTCCGGGTGGTGCGGCAGCCCAGCAGCCGGGGCTTTCGGGGTACTACCTGAACCTGTTCACGGGCGTCGGCGAGAGTGTGATTGCACCCGCCGGGGTCACCGACTTCCAGCGGCTCCGGATGATGTGGAACGGATCGGCCGGGCCGCTGCGCCTGGACGCGGCCTACGAGCACACGCTGACGCTGAGGCAGGAGGGGGTGCTGGGCGCCCAGCTCTTCACCGCGGCCGGAACCGCATCGGGCGGGGACTGGCTGTCCCTCGGCGGCGAGATCCGGTCGGACGCGCGAACGCTCTGGCGACACCGGGTGGACCGGCTGAGCGTGCGGATCGACCTGGGAAGCAGCGTGGACCTGGTGATCGGACGCCAGCCGGTGTCGTGGGCGACGACGCTGTTCCTCACCCCGGCCGACCCCTTCTCGCCCTTCGATCCGGCCGATCCCTTTCGCGAGTACCGCACCGGTGTGGATGCGGCACGGCTTCGCTACTACCGCGGTTCGTTCACGCAGTTCGAGGTCGTCGTCCGGCCCGCGCGGCCCGGCGACCGGGAGACGCTGACGATGCTCGGACGCGTCAGTACGAACCGCCGCGGCTGGGACCTGGGGGCGTGGGGCGGCGTGGTGCACGACACCTTCGGGGCGGCTGCGTTCCTGAGCGGTTCCGTGGGACTGTGGGCGCTGCGTGCGGAGGGCGCGCTGCGCGACCTGGAGGACAGGCTCGTGGTGCGCGGCACTGTGGGTCTGGACCGGACGTTCCCCGTGGCGGACGCGGATCTGTATGTCGTGGTCGAATACCAGCGCGACGGTCTCGGGGCCACCACGCCGGATGGGCTGCTGGACGCCGCACGGAGCCGGGCGTTCGAGCAGGGCGAGATGCAGGGGCTCGGCCGCGACGTGGGGGCGCTGCAGATGTCGTATCCGGTGCATCCGCTGGTTTCCGTCAGCTCGCTGGTGTTGGGCAGCCTCCGGGACGGCTCGTTCATTATCGCTCCCGGTCTGGGCTACTCGGTCAGCGAGAGCATGTCGCTGAGCGCGGGCGCGTATTTCGGCGTGGGCGAGGGGGCGTCGCTGGACGGCACGGAGCTGTCGCTGGGGTCCGAATTCGGGGTGCTGCCGCGCGTGGGCTACCTGTCGGCGAGCGCGTTCTTCTGGTAGGCGACTCAAGGCCGGGCTGGAAGTTCAACTTAAGTTAACCTTTCGTCACTGCTTCGGCACGCGGTAGCAGCCCGAGCACCTGGTCGGCCGTTGTTTGCGCCACCCCGCGGTGCCGCGCCATCGCCCGTCGGGCGCCTTCGGCGACTGCGGCGGCGGCCTCGGGGTCGGCCAGCCAGCCGCGGATGATCGCCATCGGATCGGTCGAAACCGCGATGCCGCCTTCCTGCTTCAGCGCGTCCACCACGCCGGCAAAATTCTCGTGGTGGGGACCGGTGACGACGGGCTTCTCCAGTGCCGCCGCCTCCAGGGGATTGGAGCCGCCGAGAGGGATGAGGCTGCGGCCGACGAAGACCGCGTCGGCGAGAAGATAGGCCGCGGGCAGGTCGCCGATGGTGTCGAGAAGGAAGACTGGCGGGCTTTCGCGTCGGGGGGGTGAGCCATGCGGACGCGCCCGGCTCTCCGCGCGAGGTCGGTGGGCCGTTGAGGGCGATCGCCTCGCGTCGGCCCGAGACCGGCGCGGCATTCCCGGAACCAGCCGCGCGACATCGTCCCAGCGGTCGGGGTTCCGCGGAGCCAGGAGCAGCTGGCACCCGTCGGGAAGGCCGCGCAGCAGGGCCTCCTCCTCCCCCGGTCCTGTGGACCCGGCGACGATCAGGGGCCTGGACCGGTCGATCCCGAGCGCGGCCGCGAGGGCGGCAGCCTCCGCGGGATCGGGATCCGTGCGCGCGGCGTCCCACTTCAGGCTGCCGCCCACCACCGCACGGCCGGCCGGCACGCCCATGACCGTGAACCTGTCCCGGTACGCCGCAGTCTGGGCCGCTACGAGGGCGAGTTGGCGAAACATGGGGCGCGCCAGCGCGCGCAACCGCCGGTAGCCCCGGAAGCTGCGCTCCGAGAGCCGCCCGTTCACGACACAGACGGGAATGCGCCGGCGCGCGCACGCGGCGAGGAAGGACGGCCACAGCTCCAGCTCGGCCAGGACGACGAGCTCGGGACGGACCGCGTCCAGGAAGCGGGCGGTCATCCACGTGAAGTCCAGCGGGAAGCGCACGACCTCGCGGTCCGTGGCGTGGATCGTGCGCGCCCGCTCGAACCCGGTCGCGGTGGTGGCGCTGACCACGATGTCCGGCGCGGCCGGAGAGGCCGCCAGCGCCTCGACCAGCGGCTCGAGCGCGTGGATCTCGCCGACGCTGACGCCGTGTACGAGGATTCGCGGCCCGCGTGCCCGGCGCACGGGCCCGGTCAGCCGGCCGCTGCGGCTGCGCAGGTCGGCGGGCCAGCTCCCTTTGCCGGTGCGCTTGCGCACGGCGTAGGCGACGAGACCCAGACCCAGTGCGAGGTCGCGAAACAGTCCGATCATGCCTGGTTGGGGAGTTGTGACGGCAACAGCCAATCATAACCTTCATTCGATGATTCCTCGAACCGTGCGGAAGATCCTGATCGTGCGCCTGTCCGCGCGCGGCGACCTGGTTTTCGCCTCCCCCCTGGCGGGCGCGTTGCGCCGGCGGTACCCCACTGCCCACATCGCCTGGGCGGCCGAGGCGCACACGGGCGGACGTGATTCGGCACAACCCGCACCTGGACGAGGTGATCGTGTGGGAGCGCGCGGCGTGGAAACGCATGTTGCGAACCGGCCGCTGGGGGACGCTGGCGCGGGCCGTGGCGGACCTGCTCGACCGGTTGCGGGACGCGCGTTTCGATGTCGTCATCGACGTCCAGGGCCTTCTGCGCAGCGGCTTGCTGACCTTTCTCACGGGAGCCCCGGTGCGTATCGGGCTGGGGTCGCGGGAGGGGTCGCGCACGCTGATGACCAGGGTCGTGCGTCGCGGCGGCGATGCGCACCGGATCGCCTCGGAGTACGTCCACCTTGCCGAAGCGCTGGGGTTGGATACGCGATCGTTTCCGCTCGAGATCCCGCGCTCGGCCGATGAGGTGGAGATGGCCGCGCGCGTCGTGGAACGGGAAGGGCTCGAAGCCGGGTTCGTGGCCGTGTGTCCGTTCACGACGCGCTTCCACAAGCACTGGCTGGAGGAGCGGTGGGCCGAGGTGATCCGCAGGCTCCGCGCCGACATGCGTGTGGGGGTGGTGATGCTCGGGGGCCCGGCGGACCGGGAGGCGGCGGATCGGATCCTGGCGGAGGCGGGTTCGCACGTGGTGGACCTGGTCGGGCGTACCACGCTGGGAGAGGCGGCCGCGCTGGTGTCGCGCTGTAGCGTTCTGGCGGGCGTGGACACGGGACTGACCCACATGGCTCACGCCTACGGCCGCCCGGCGGTGCTCCTCTTCGGGTCGCACACGCCGTACCTGGACCCGCCGGGCCCGGGCGTGAGGATCCTGCATTCGGGAAGGGACTGCTCGCCGTGCCGCGGCAAGCTGACGTGTGACGGACGGGTCGATTGCATGAGGGACATCACGGTCGACGAGGTGGTGGGGGCGGTTGGGGCGGTGCCGGGCGTGCCCGCGGGACGTCTGCCCGTTGTCGTGAAGGCGTCGTGAGCGTCGTCCATGTCGAGACCGGGCGGCACCTCTACGGAGGGGCGCTGCAGGTGCTCTATCTCGCCCAGGGGTTGCAGGAGCGCGGCATCGAGTCGGTGCTCATGGTCCCGCGCGGCTCGGAGGTGGCGGTGGCGGGGCGGGACCGGTGGCTGCGCGTTGAGGAGTTCCCGTTCCGCGGCGAGGCCGACGTCATGGCGCTGGCGAGGATGGCCGCGCGCTTTCGCCGCGGCGATGTGGAACTGGTGCACCTGCATTCGCGCCGTGGCGCCGACACCCTGGGCGCCGTGGCCGCCACGATCGCCCGCGTGCCGGTCGTGTTGACGCGCCGCGTGGACAACCGGGAGGTGGAGTGGATCGTGGGGGCGAAGTACGGGCTGTACCGGCGCGTGGTCGCGATCTCGGCAGCCGTGCGGGAGGTGCTGGTCGATCAGGGCGTTCCGCGTGACAAGATCACGCTGGTGCACTCGGCGGTGGAGGCCGGCGACTGGGTGGAACCGGTCGACCGCGAGCAGCGGGACGCCGAGTTCGGCCTCGTGCCGGGCGAGCCGGCCGGGGCGATGGTGGCCCAGTTCATCCCGCGCAAGGGTCACTGGGTGCTCGTCGACGCGCTGGCCATCCTGAAACGCCGGGGCATGACCCCCTCCGTGGTCCTCTTCGGTCGCGGCCCGATGGGGGAAGACGTTGCCGAACTGGCGGAAGTCGCCGGCGTCGAGAATCAAATCCGTTTCGCCGGCTTCCGCACCGACCTGCACCGATGGCTGGGATCCTTCGACTTCTGCGTGCATCCGCCGCTGCGCGAGGGCCTGGGCGTGGCCGTGTTGCAGGCGGGAGCTGCGGGCCTGCCGGTAGTAGGCACCCGGGCGGGCGGGATTCCGGAGATCATCGAGAACGGGCGCACGGGGCTGCTCTGTCCCCCCGGGGACGCCGGCGCCCTCGCCACAGCGCTCGCATCGATCCTTGCCGATCCCGAGGCCGCCCGGGCGATGGGCGGCCGTGCCCGGGAACGGATTGAAAGCCGCTTCTCGGTGGATACGATGGTGGACGGCAACCTCGAGGTGTACCGCGCGGCAGTCAGGAGGCGTCACAACCGGTGAACATGCCCGTGCGTACCATCCCGCAGTCGTATCGCGACGAGTTCCCGGTGTCGCGCACCCACGTCTTCCTCAACCATGCGGGCGTCTCGCCCACCTCTGTGCGCGTCGTCGCGGCGGTTCACGGCTTCATGGACGCGATGGCGCGGATGGGCCGGCCGTCTTTCGACGACTGGGAGTCGCTTGCGCAGTCGTGCCGCGAACGCTTCGCCCGTCTGATCGGCTGCGAGGCGGACGAAGTCGCGTTCGTGCGCAACACCTCACACGGCCTTTCTCTCCTCGCCGCCGGGCTGGATTGGCGTCCCGGCGACCGCGTCGCGGCGGCGGCCTCGGTCGAGTACCCGTCGAACGTTTACCCGTGGATCGATCTGGACCGGCGCGGAATCGCGGCGCTGGACGTCGTTCCCGCCGACGAGGCGGGCACGGTGACCGTGGATGCGGCCGCCCGCGTCCTGAAACCGGCGACCCGGGTGCTGGCGGTCAGCTCGGCGCAGTACGCGACCGGCGCCGTCACCGACCTGACCGGCCTCGGCGAGCTGTGCCGCGAGCACGACGTGCTGCTGTGCGTGGACGGCATTCAGACCGTGGGCGCGCTTCCGACCGACGTGAAGAAGGACGGTGTTCGCTTTCTGTCGGCAGACAGCCACAAATGGATGCTCGGAATGATGGGCATCGGGGCCGTCTTCGTGGACCGCTCGCTCGTGCGCAGCGTCCATCCGCCCCTGATCGGCTGGAGGAGCACCACAGACGCGTTCAACTTCGACCGCGTGCACTACGAATTGCTCCCCGATGCCGGCCGTTTCGAGGAGGGCAGCCTCGCCTACCCGCTGATCGCGGGCTTTCTGGCCGCGCTGGAGCTGCTCGAAGAGGCGGGGGTCGATGCGATTGCGGAGCACGTCGCCGGGCTGATCGACGATCTTGCCGGGCGGCTCGAGGCGCTGGGGTGTGTGACCGCTCCCGACGCGGGGCAGCGTCGGCACATTCTCACGTTCCGTCACCCGGACATCGACGGAGAGAGACTGGAACAGGGGCTTGCCGACGCGGGTGTCGTGGTGTCGCTGCGGAGGGGCCGCATTCGGGTCTCGCCACACCTGTACAACACGGTGGAGGAGATGAAGCTGGTGGCGGAGGCGGTGCGCGCCCAGCTTGGCAGTTAGGCAGTTCGGGAACCAGCAGTTCAACCTTGGAGGTACAGTACGATGACGAGCATTCGCGTGGGCCGCGCCGCGGCCATGACAGTCTTCCTGGCCCTGGCTCAGGCCTCGGTTCCGGCACATGCGCGGGCGCAGGGTGGGGGCGAGGTGCCAACGATCGAGGACAGGACCGCCTCGATGGAGCTGATGGACGGCTTCATGCCGCTCTACTGGGACGAGGCGAGCGGCAGGATCTGGCTGGAGATCGGCGAGTGGGACACGGATGTGCTCCACGCTTCCGGCATCGGTGCCGGCCTGGGCTCGAACGACATCGGCATCGACCGGGGACAGCTCGCAGGCTCGCGGGTGGTGCGCTTCCATCGGGTGGGGCCGAAGGTGCTGATGATCCAGCCCAACTACCGGTTCCGCGCATCGAGTGACAACGCGGCCGAACGCAAGGCGGTGGAGGACGCCTTTGCGCCGTCGACCCTCTGGGGGTTCACGGTAGGGGCGGAGACGGGCGACCGCGCGCTGGTGGACTTCACGCCGTTCCTGCTGCAGGACATCGCGGGCTTTGCCGGAAGGATGCGGCCCGGCACCTACCGGCTCGACGCGAGCCGCAGCGCGGTGTACCTGCCCATGGTCATGAACTTCCCCGAGAACACCGAGATGGAGGCCTCGCTCACCTTCGTGCGGCAGGACGGCGGGGGTGGGGGGTTCGGGGGATTCGGGGGCGGAGGCGGCGGCTTCGAGGGGGTCGGCAACGTGGCGGCTTCCGCGGCGGCGGCCACGATCCGGATGCATCACTCCTTTATCAAGCTTCCGGAGTTGGGGGAATACACGCCGCGTGCTCACAATCCGCGCGCCGGGTACGGGGGACTCTCCTTCCAGGACTACTCGACCCCCCTCGGCGAGCCGATGACCAAGCGCTTCATACGCCGGCACAGGCTGGAAAAGAGGGATCCGTCCGCCGCGATGAGCGAGCCCGTCGAGCCCATCGTCTACTACCTCGATCCCGGGACCCCGGAACCCGTGCGCTCGGCGCTGCTGGACGGGGCCCGCTGGTGGAACCAGGCCTTCGAGGCCGCGGGGTTCATCGACGCGTTCCGGGTCGAACTGAGGCCCGAGGACGTGAGCAGCCACGACGTCCGCTACAACGTGATCAACTGGGTGCACCGTTCCACGCGGGGGTGGAGCACGGGCGGCTCGGTCACCGACCCGCGCACCGGCGAGATCCTCAAGGGCAACGTGACGCTCGGCTCGTTGCGGGTGCGCCAGGACTACCTCATCGCCGAGGGCCTGCTGGCCCCGTACGAGAACGGCGACGAGAGCGCGGACGCTATTGCCGAGTGGGCACTGGCCCGGATTCGGCAGCTATCGGCACACGAGGTCGGGCATACGTTGGGGCTGTCGCACAACTACTACGACAGCGAGGCGGGCAGGATTTCGGTGCTGGACTACCCCCACCCGCTCATTACCCTGGATGGCGACGGTTTCGACTACTCCGAGGTGTACGACACGGACATCGGGGAGTGGGACAAGGTCTCGATCCGGTACGGCTACGAGGTCTTCCCGCCCGGCGCGGACGAAGCGGCCGCACTGGAGAGGATCCTGGACGAGGCCTGGGAAGAGGACATCCGCTTCTTCACGGGCCAGGATGTCTCGGCCCATGCGCGGGCCGATCAATGGTCGAACGGGACGGACGCCGGGGCCGAGCTGGACCGCATGCTCGATGTCCGCCGCGCCGCCCTCGACCGCTTCGGCGAGCGGGTGATTCGCCCCGGGCGTCCCATGGCGCAGATGGAGGAGGTGCTGGTGCCGCTGTACCTGCATCACCGCTACCAGGTCACCGCAGCCGCCTCGGTGCTCGGGGGCATGCACTACACGTATGCGGTCCGCGGCGACGATCTCGATCCGGTACGGCCGGCGTCGGCGGCGGAGCAGCAGCGGGCGCTGGATGCGCTCGTGCGCGCGCTTCAGCCCGCCGAGCTGACCATTCCCGAGGGCGTGCTGGCGGAACTGCCGCCCCGGCCGTCGGGCTACGGGCGGACCCGGGAGCTCTTCCCGCGCTACACGGGACCGATGTTCGACGCGATCTCACCGGCCGTCGTCGCCGCGGCGCATGTGGTGGACGAGGTGTTGAATCCGAGCCGCGCGGCGCGGTTGCTGGAGCAGCGCGTTCTCGACGCCTCGCTCCCGGGGCTGGGCGACGTGATCGCCGCCCTGGTGGAGGTCGGCGAGCCAAGCGGTGGGGACGGGCCGTACGAGGCGGAGGTTCGCAGGGCGGTGGGGCGGGTGGTCGCGGACGGACTGATGCGGCTCGCCGACGGTGCGCCCATGTCGCAGGTGCGCGCGGTCGCGGCGCGGCACCTCGGCCAACTGGGGTCGATGGCGGCCGGTCTCGCTTCGGACGATGGCGCGCAAGGGGCCCATTTCGCGCTCCTGGCCCGCGACATCCAGCGCTTCGAGGACCGTCCGTATGCGCCGTTGTCACCCGTGGCGACGCCGAATGCGCCGCCCGGAGCTCCGATCGGGTCGCCGGGGATGGACTGGATCGGCGACTGGGTCCGCGACTGGAGCGGTTGGAGTCCCCCTACGCGAACCGGTCGATGACGACGACGCCCAGCACGTTGTAGTCGTCCATTCCGGTCAGGACGTCCACGCCTTCCTCGAGGGAGACCGTCCGCGTCACGAGCCTGGCGGGGTCGACCGAGCCGGACGCGACCATGCGCAGGATGCGGTCGTACTCGTGGGCCTGCAGCCCGTGGCTGCCCACCATTTCCAGTTCCCAGGCGATCACCAGGTCCCACGGTATGCCCGCATGACGATGCTCGGCCGTCATGAGCCCTACCTGCACGTGGCGTCCCCGCTTGCGCAGGCAGGCCACCGAGTTGAAGCAGGTTTCCCTGTGACCCAGCGCGTCCAGCGACACGTGGGCGCCACCGCCGGTAATGTCACGGAGCTCCTGCACCGGATCCTCGGATGCGGAGGCGTTGACGACCTCGCCCGCGCCTACGCTGCGTGCCATCGCCAGGGCTTCGTCGCGGATGTCCACGGCGACCACGCGGGCGCCGAGAGCGGCCGCGATCATCACCGCGGCCAGCCCGACCCCGCCGCACCCGTGGACGGCGACCCAGTCGCCCCCCGTCGCTCGTCCCTGGGCCTGGACTGCCCGGAACGAAGTCGCGAACCGGCAGCCGAGGCTCGCGGCGTCGACAAAGCTGACATCGTCGGGCAGCGCCGCAAGCGTGAGGTCCGCGTGCCGAAGCGCCACCCGCTCGGCGAACCCGCCCCAACCGTGGAACCCCGGCTGGAACTGACGGTCGCAGACCTGTTGGTTGCCACCCCGGCACGGACGGCACCGTCCGCACCCGGCGATGAAGGGTACCGACACGCGGTCACCCGTCTTCCACCGCCTGACTTCGCTCCCGACGTCCTCCACCACCCCCGCGATCTCGTGTCCCGGGACGTGCGGCAGGACGATGTCCGGATCATGTCCGACCCACCCGTGCCAGTCGCTTCTGCAAATGCCGTTGGCGGCGACGCGCAGCACGACCCCATCGCGCTGCGGCACGGGGTCGGGGAGGGTCTCGACGGTGATCGGACCTCGGTATTCCCGATAGATGGCAGCTTTCATCCTGGTCTCGCAGGTTGGGCCGGAACCCGGCGGTTTTGGTTGTCCCCTTCCATTCCGAGCCGTTTTCCATCACAGTGATACGCGGGAACTCTTCAGGGATCAGCGGTTTGGGGAGTTTTGGCACGGAGCAGGATGATAGTGTAACTGAAGCGCGACGCGCTCGTCGGTGCGTCGTACCGGTCCGAATCCCGCGGCACGCGCGGGCGAAGGCAAACCACCCCAAAGGAGCAAGAGCAGATGAACAAGTCCGAGATGGCCAGGAAGGTCGCCGCAAAGTCTGGTTTGACCCAGGCGAAGGCTGCGGAGGTCCTGGAAATCGTGTTCGACCCCGCCCTCGGCGTCCTTGCCGACGAACTCGACGCCGGCGGAAAGGTCTCGATCGGAGGATTCGGGACCTTTGAGGCCCGTCAACGGGGGGCCCGCAGCGGTCGCAACCCGCGCACGGGCGAGAGCATTACCATCGCTGCGAAGAGGTATCCCGCGTTCAAGGCCGCCAAGGGCCTGAAGGACCGGATTTCATAGGACTCCGAAGAAGCGGTGCAGGAGGACTCCGGCGCCGCTTATCGCAAAGATTGGCGAGACTCGCCGATGGCGGGTTTTCGCGGCGGGAACGGGGAGGCGGCTTCGGAAACCGGAGCCGCCTCCCCTTCGTTGTATATTGAGTCGACGCTCCTTCCCTCCACGGACTGCTAGGTGACAGAAGTCGTTGCTCCCGCCTTGATTGGCGAACTGGTGGTCTTCCTGCTGTTGCTCGCGCTGACCTGGATGATCTTCAAGGAGTTCGCGCGCATCGCCCTGCGAGTCCTCGTCCCGGCGGCAATCCTCCTGGCCGTGGCCGTATGGCTGGGCTTTCTGGACAAGACGATGGTGGGCGACGTGCTGGTGGCCCTGGGCGAGGGCGTGATCACCGGGATTCGGACGGTAGCCGACTGGATTGCCGTGACCGCGTTCTCCGGCTGACCTGCAAGGACTCCGCGACGCACGCGATGATACTCCGCCTCGGTATGGCAGCGGTTGCGGTCCTGGGGGGGTGCGTTCACGGCCCGGCTGTCGGCGCGGCAAGGCTCGATCCGCTGGGCGAGTACGAGGTGACGCTGTCGTCCGAGAGTCTGGTTTCGGAAGGAACGATGTCGATCGACGGGGAACCGGGCGCGTATCGGGGCACGTTGGTGGCCGGACGCATGACCGCGCGTATCGTCGGGGTGGAGGTGGATGCGAACCTGATGCACGTGACCGCGGCCGTCGAGTCCGGCAGACTGGTTCTGAGGTTGGCGGGCGACGAGTCGTTCCTGGCGGGAAACTGGGTGATGGGCACGCGTCGCGGGACCGTCACCGCCACCCGGCGCCGGTAGCTGCGACTCGGGGTTCAGGGCCGGTCGAGCGGGTCGGACGGGCCGGTGTCGACGGGAACATCGTCACGTCCTCCCCACTCCGACCACGATCCGTCGTAGATCGCCACGTTTTCGTGACCGGACCGGGCCATCATCCAGGCGAAGGCGCACGCGCTCGTGCCCGATCCGCAGGTGCCGATCAGTTCGCGGGCGGGATCGATGCCGGCTTCGCGGAGCGCGCGCGCAAGCTCGTTCCCGCCTATGGCCAATCCCGTACCGGAGTCCACAAGGCTGGTGTAGGGGAGGTTGCGGCTCCCCGGAATGTGGCCGCCACGCAGGCCGGCTCGCGGCTCGGGCGCGGTTCCGGCGAAGCGTCCCGGCGGTCGGACATCGACGATCTGCTTGTCGGCGGCACCGATGGCCTCGACGACATCGTCCAGCGAGCGAACGAGGTGCGGGCGGGCGACGGCGTTGAAGGGCGCCGCCGCTTCGAGGGTTCGTACGGCCGCGCCCGATTCGACGGGGTGGCCGGAGGCGAGCCAGTGGCGCAGTCCGCCGTCCAGTACCGCCACGCTGTCGAAACCGAAGTAGCGGAACATCCACCAGACCCGGGCGGCGCTGAGGTTGACGCCCGAGCCGTCGTACACCACCACGCTGGACGCATCCGATACCCCGACCTCTTCGGCGCACCTGCGGAAATGCTCCGGGGCCGGAACCGTGTGCGGCAACTCCGCCCCGGGGTCGCTGCAGCGGTCGATGTCGAAGTACCGCGCTCCCGGAATGCGCGCGTCCTCGAACTCGTTCACGGGATCACGGCCCGAACCGGGCAGGTACCATGATCCATCCAGCACCACGAGGCCGGGCGACCCCAGGTGGTTGGCCAGCCAGGTGGCGGAGACGGCGGGTCCGGGGATTCGCAGGCTGGAGGGAGCGGCGGAATCGTGCATTTGTCGATTCTAACCCGACGTGGTCCGGAACGTTAGAGTATGTGACATGAGCAACTGGACGCGGCTTGCACTGTGCGGGCTTGTGGGCGCCTGTGCGTCGATACCCGCGGATCCGAACCCGGGCTGCGAGGCCGGTGACGGCGGGATCGGCTACTCCGAGGCGTTGCTGCGTCCGGGATGCGATGGGGAGCTGCGCCCCGGCCGAGCCAGCTGGGCGGTCGCGGATGGCGTGGTTACGCTGGATTTCGATTCGGCCTCGCAGGGACTCACCGGCAGGGATCTCGTGGCCCGGTGGCCGCCGCTGAACGAGCCGCCCTGGCTCGGTCACCGGGTCGAGGACATTGTCGTGTCGCGCAACCGCGTGAGGGTCGCGTTCCGGGATCCGGCGCCCGGCATTGCGCGGTTGTTCGCGGACCCGAGACTGGCAGGCCCGACCGCGATCGTCGGAGATCATGACGTGCGGGACGCAATCGACCGCGGTGAGCGCGGAATCCTCACCCGGCACGGTGCCTCGATCGAATATGCGAGGTCCATCGGGATCCCGGTCCGCCTGGTGGCGTTCGACCGCGCCTATCTTGTCGCGCTGCCGGGGACTTCGGAACCGGCCGACTCGGAAGCGCTGGCGGCGGCGGTGGCGGCGGACTGGGCCCGATGGGGTCCGACAGGCACGCGGCGCCCGTCCGCGCTTGTCTGGGACAGGATTTCGGCCGACTGCTCGTCGGCGGTTCCGGGCCCGGTGGCCGATCCGGCCGCCTTGGATACCGGCGGACCGGATCGTGCCGGGAGTGGAGGCATCCGGTCGGTGAGCTACCCGGAAGGCGATCTCCCCGCACGACAGCTTGCGGAGCGCCTGGCCTCGACGGCCTTGCGGGGCGGCGCAATGACCGCGGTGCTGGCCGAGCTCACGGGTGCTCGCGGCCGATTGACGGTGCGTGCCGCGAGTGCCGCAGGCGCGGGGCGGGCCCCTGGAGATGTCGCCGCCGTGGTGCGCGTGCCAGCCGGCTCCGTGCATCCCTGTTCCCTTTACGCGGAAGCCGTGCAAAGACTCGGCGGATGGGGCGCCGGGGGGACTGGAGACGGGCCCACCGTGCTGGTTGTCGGCGAGACCGGCGCGTTCGCCATCGGGGACGGAGCGAGGAACCTCCGGTGAGCTTTCGAACCCGCCTGGTGATCGGTGCGCTCGTCGCCGCGTGGGTGCCGGTGCTGTCCATGGGGTTGCTGATGCGCTCGGTCGGCGCCGATCGGCTGACCGAGGCCAACGAACGGAGGATGGAGGAGCGCCTGGACCGTATCGTGCGGAGCTGGGAGCGTGACGCCGACCGGATGGGCGAGCGCCTCGACGTGTTGGAGCGCCTGCTGTCCGAGGACAACGCAGCGAGGATCGCGCTCCGGTCGGGGGAGGCGGGAGCCCTGCAAGGGGCCGTGGGGCGTTTTGCCGCGTCGAGCGGGACCGCGATCACGTATGTGACCGATCCGGAAGGGACAATCCTGGCGGCCAGTCACTTCCCGGGCGACGCGGGGCGGCACGATCCGGATCTCGCCGGTCTGGCGGACCAGGTGGCCGGCCCCGTGGTTGCGCGCGTGCCGCTGCCGACGGGCGACGTCACGGCGTTGGTCCGGGCGCGCCGTCTGGAGGTGGGCGGGGTCGGCGCGGTTGCGATCGTGGGGGTCGAACTGGGCGGCCTCGCGGCCGTGCAGGGCGACAGCGAGGTCTCGCTGCTCGCCGTTCCGGCCCGGGGCGCGGATACGGCGCCCCGCAGGATTGCTGGAGACGGGTCGGTGGCGGCGGGGGGCGCGGAGTTTCGGGGCCGCCGCCCGGTCGCGCGCGTTGCGTGGCGGGGTTGGGACGGCGGGACCGACATCTCGCCCGTGGACCTGGTGGTCGCCTGGCAGGATCCGCTGCTGGCGGCCATGGTGCGCTCCCTGGACAGGGCCCTTCTCTTCGCGCTTGCAGGTTCCGCCGTGCTCGCGCTGCTCATCGGGATCGCGATGGCGCGGCGGATGTCGAGTCCCGTGGAGAAGCTGGCGGCCACGGCACGGCGTGTTCACCTGGGACGGCTCGATGTCGCCTTCACGCGCGGTGGAGCCCGCGAGCTGGATCGCCTCGGGTTCTTTCTGAACGGGATGCTGGGACGGATCCGGGAGGGGCTGGCACGGGTTCGCGACGCCGAGAAGCGGGCCACGCTGGGAGAGCTCGCCCGGCAGGTCAATCACGACGTGCGCAACGGCCTCATCCCGATTCGCAACGTGATGCGGCATCTCGAAGAGGCACATCGGACCGGCTCCGGCGCGCTGGCGGAGACGTACGAAGCGAGGGCCGCCACCGTGACCGAGAGCCTCGACTATCTGGGCGAGCTGGCGGACCAGTACCGGGCCGTGGCCGTCCACGGGGCGAGGGAGCGCTCCGATCTTCGCGCCATCGCCCATTCGGTGGTCGAGGCCGGGGCAGGGGCGGAGCACGGGGTCAGGTTGGTGCCGAAGCTGGGGACCGAGCCTGCGTGGGTGGAGATGGACGGCGTCTCGCTGCGCAGGGTGATCGAGAACCTGGTGGCGAACGCCGTGGCGGCGGCCGGCAAGACGAACGGCGAAGTGCGGGTCGGGGTCGAGGCCGTTGGCGACCCCGCTCTGCCGGAGCACCGCCTCTTCGTTGAGGATGATGGCCCCGGCATTCCCGCCGAGTTGCGCGCCCGCGTGTTCGAACCCTTCTTCACAACCCGTTCCGAGGGAACCGGTCTTGGCCTCGCGATCGCACGCAGGCTGGTTGCCGATGTCGGGGGCAGGATCGTCCTGGAGAGCGATGCCGGGAAGGGAACCCGAATCGAGATGATCCTCAAGGCGGCTGGAGAGGAAGTGCGATGAGCCCGCTGGTATTGATCGTCGACGACGTAAAGCCGCTGGCCACGCAGTACGCGTACGACCTCCAACGCCTTGGGGACTTCAGAACGCGCGTGGCGGCGGGAGGCTCGGAGGGGCTCGACATCCTCACGCGGGAAGCCGTGGATTGCGTGATCCTCGACCTCGAGATGCCGGGACTCGACGGCTTCGACGTGCTGAGGTCGATGGAGCATCGGGGAATCGATGTACCGGTGATCGTCTACACCGGCACGGGAAGCTTCGACCGGTGCGTGGAGGCTGTGCGTCTTGGCGCGTTCAGCTTCGTGGACAAGGCCGAGCCGATGGAGCGAGTGGTGCACGAGGTTCGCCTGGCGCTTCGCCAGACCGATCTCCGGGAACGGCTTGAGGACCTGGAGGGCGAGGACCGGCGACCGACGCTGATCGGCGATAGCGGGCCCATGGGCGACCTCCGTTCCGCCATCGGGAGGCTAGCGGACATTCCAAGCCCCGTGCTGATCCTGGGCGAAAGCGGGACGGGCAAGGAGCTCGTGGCCAGGGATCTGCACCGGCAGAGCCGACGCAGCGCGGAAGCGTTCGTGGCCGTCAACTGTGGCGGCATGGCGGAAGGACTGGTGGACAGCGACCTCTTCGGCCACGACCGGGGCGCCTTCACCGGAGCCATCAAGGCACGGCGGGGGGCCTTCGAGCGCGCTTCGGCGGGGACCCTCTTCCTCGACGAGATCGGTGAACTGCCGGGAGCGCTGCAGGCGCGGCTCCTGCGCGTGCTGGAGGGGGGCGAGATCACCCGGCTGGGCGGCGAGGATCCGATCACCGTGGGAACGCGGGTCCTGGCCGCGACCCATCGGGACCTCGACGCCGAAGTGGAAGCCGGGACGTTCCGCAGTGATCTGTTCTACCGGCTCAACGTCCACGTTGTGCGAGTGCCCCCGCTCCGGGAACGCGGCGCGGACATCGGGCTACTCGCCGACCATTTCGCGGCAACGCTCGCGCCACGCCTGGGCCGGTCGGCGCGTCCGGTATCGGATGCGGCCCGCGAAGCTCTCCAGGGACGCGACTGGCGACGCAACAACGTCCGGGAGCTCCGAAACACGATCGAGCGGATGATCATCGCGTCGGACGGACCGCTCCTCGATGTCGATCACCTGCCCCCGGATCTTGGACGGCACGGTGCGCCCGGCGGGGACGCGGAGCCCGTGGCCTCCGACGTGGCCATCGGCGGGCAGGGCACCTTTCGGGAGCAGAAGCGGGCGGCGGAGCAGATCATCGTGCGCCGTGCCCTCGACACCCACGACTGGAGGATTGGCCGTACGGCGGCGGCGCTGGGACTGGCCGATCATTCCAGCCTCCTCAAGATCATGAACCGGCTGGGAGTCCGCCGCCCGGGGCGTCCGGGTATCTGACCAAGCCCGTCGCGGTGGCGTATCGGCCACGGTCGACCCGCCCGTAGTGTCCAACCGGACACAATGAGGAATGAGGCCGACAAGCCCGGAACCCGCGCGCCCGTGCCCAACTCGTTCCCGCGCAACGCCTTGAAGCCGAAAACGCCGTGTGCGCGTCGATTGGCCCGCTCGTTGCGCCTACCCGGACCAAACTCAACCGCCTCGCGCCGCGAACCAGGGACGATTCGGTCCGCACGGCACGGGGCCAGGCTTCGGGAGGCCGGACAATGAAGTACACGACGATGGAGCGGGATCGGTCGGAGGCGTTGCTGCGCTGGAGTGCCGTGGGGCTGGCGCTTGCATTCTTCGCGGGCGTCGCTGCGTGCGCGGGCGAGGACCGGGAAGCGCCTGTGGGCGAGGTGGCGATCGCGAAGATCGAGACAGCCGGGGTGACCGAAACGTCCACTGCGTTCGAGACGATCGCGCCGATTCAGGAGGAACGGGTGCAAGGGCGGGCGGACGCGGCGCCGGATGTGAAGGCGCCGGTTCCTGACGGCTCGCCATCGATCCCGGACGCCTCGCTGCCGGTCCCCGATGTGCCCCTGGACGACGGCAGGGCGGTCGCACCACCGGATCACTATTCGCTGGGGATTGCGGCGTGGCGTGGCGGCGATCCGGAAGGCGCCGAGGAGCACCTGCGGGAGTGGGTAGCGCACAGGCCCGATCACGCCAGGGGCCGCGTGAACCTGGCGCGGGCGCTCATCGAGATCGGTCGGGCCTACGAGGCCCGGGAACACGCCGGCATCGCGACCGATCTCGATCCCGGGTCGTCTGCGGCGTGGCGCACCCTCGCCCGCGCCCAGGCCGAGAGCGGTGATTGCTCGAGCGCGCTTGCCAGCTACGAAGAGGCGCTGCTGGTCGACCCGGAAGACGTGTGGGCGCTGAACAACATGGGCTATCTGCTGATCGGGCACGGTCGGTTCGAAGACGCCATCGGGCCCCTGGCGCTTGCCGTCACGCTCGACGGTGCAAACGCCCTGTTCCGGCGGAACCTGCTGGCGGCCCTGGAGGGCGCGGGCAGGGACGTTAGCGAGCTGGACGCGTTTGTGACGGGTCAACTGGCCGAGAGATATACCCGAGAGCGGGAGGTCCCGCCCGGCGGCGATCCGTGGCCGCACGGGCGGGGTCCGTCGTAGCGGACGGGCCTGCGTCTCCGCTACCCTTGGTGCCGGGTGCCACCGAACGCAAGGGGCGAGGGGCGTGACGGAGAAGAGGAAGCTGAAGCGGGAGAGGGTGTGGAGAGAGGCCAAGGCGATCATCTGGCGGTATCGCAGACGGGTCGCCTTCGGTCTGTTGGTCATGGTGATCGGCCGTCTGGCCGGGCTCGTTGCGCCCGCTTCGTCGAAGTTCCTGATCGACGATGTAGTCGGCCAGGGACGGACCGATCTCCTCTTGCCGCTCGCGATCGTGGTGGGAGCGGCAGCGCTCGTGCAGGGGGGAAGCTCGTTCGCGCTGTCCCAGATACTGGGTGTCACGGCTCAGCGCGCCATCACGGAAATGCGGAAGACGGTGCAGGCCCACGTCGCGCGACTGCCGGTCAACTACTTCGATTCCACGAAATCCGGGGTCCTGATTTCGCGGATCATGACCGACGCCGAGGGGATCAGGAATCTCGTCGGCACGGGGCTGGTTCAGTTGACGGGCGGCCTGGTCATGTCGGCGACCTGCTTCGCCATCCTCATGTACGTCAACTGGGTCCTCACCCTCTTCACCATGTCGATCCTGCTCGTCTTCGGCGGCGCCATGGCCATCGCCTTCAGGCGCCTCAGGCCGCTGTTCCGGGAGCGGGGCCGGATCAACGCGGAGGTGACCGGCCGGCTCGGCGAGAGCCTGGCGGGCGTACGCATCGTGAAGGCATACACGTCGGAACGGACGGAAGACAGGGTCTTCGCGAAGGGAGCGCACCAGCTGCTGCGCAACGTCGCCAGGTCGGTGACCGGAGTCTCGGCCGTCACGTCGTTCTCCTCGGTGATCATCGGGCTCATCAGCGTCGTCATGATCCTCGTCGGGGGCCGCGCGATCGTCACCGAAGCCATGACCCTTGGCGACTTCGTCATGTACCTGATTCTCACGGGAATGATGGCGGGTCCGCTGGTTCAGATCGCGAGCATCGGCACGCAGATCACCGAGGCCTTCGCGGGCCTGGACCGTATCCGGGAGCTGCGGACGATGAGCACCGAGGCGGACCGGGACCTGGGCAAGAAGCCGCTGGGACTGATCCAGGGGTGGATCTCGTTCGAGAACGTGTCCTTCGCGTACGACAGCGATGTGCCCGTCCTCCGGGATGTCTCGCTGGACGCGCCACCCGGCACGACGACCGCGCTGGTGGGGTCGTCGGGGTCCGGAAAGAGCACCCTGGCCGGACTGGTGCTGTCCTTCAACGCACCGGATTCGGGCCGTGTGCTCGTGGACGGCCGCGACCTGGCGGAGATCCGGCTGGAAGAGTACCGGCGGCACGTGGGCGTGGTGTTGCAGGACAACTTCCTCTTCGACGACACGGTCGAGTACAACATCCGCTACGGGCGTCCGCGCGCGTCCAGGGACGAGGTCGTGGAGGCCGCGAAGCTGGCGCACTGCCACGAGTTCATCACCGGCTTCCCGGACGGCTACGACACCGTGATCGGCGAGCGCGGCGTAAAGGTCTCCGGTGGCCAGAGACAGCGCCTCGCGATTGCTCGCGCGATCCTTGCCGACCCCCGCATCCTGGTACTGGACGAGGCCACATCGAGCCTCGACTCGGAGAGTGAAGCGCAAATTCAGGAGGGCTTGCGGGCGCTGCGGTCGGGCCGCACGACGTTCGTCATCGCGCATCGGTTGTCCACCATCCGAAGCGCGGATCAGATTCTGGTGGTCGAGGAAGGGCAGGTGGTCGAGCGCGGAAGCCACGACCAGCTCATGGCCGCGGGCGGGCGCTACCGGGAGCTGCACGACCGCCAGTACAGGATCGAACTGAACCGCTTCGTGAATCCCGGCGAGGAGTTGCAGCCCCTCACGGGCCAGGGACCGGTCGGGACGTAGGCGCTACCCGGGAAGCGGAGGCTGCGGGCACGCCGGAAGCGTGTCGGCGGGGCGGATGGTACATTGGCGGAATGGACAAGGAAGCCGAGGGAACCCGGGACACGGCCGCCAGCGCGGAGTCCGACCGCGAAGCCGGATTCGAGGTAGGCGAGGACTTTCGCCGTTTCTCACAGCGGGACGACATCTTCTGCCGCTCGTTCTGGGACCCCGAGGTGCGCACGCACCGTTCGGACATGTTCTACGAGACCTACCGGACCCCGCGGATGACGTGGCGATCCGTGGACGGCTTCACGCAGCGGGATTACGCGCTGCGCAACGCCTCGTGGCACGTCACCGACATCTTCGCCGAGCTCAAGCAGGATGCGGATCGGCGCGAGGGCTTCCTGGACCCGTACACGGTCATGCGCGACGGGCCGGGCAGCGCGCTTCCCGTCGAGTCGCCGGAGGAGATGGCAAGAGAGGTCAAGCATGCGGCCCGCACGCTGGGCGCCGATCTCGTCGGGATCACCGGGTACGACGAACGGTGGATGTACACGCACGCTTACAGCCGCGATGGCGAGGTCGAGAAGCCGCAGGAGATCCCGGCCGACCTCGACAATGTCATCGTCATCGCGCAGTCCATGGACCTGGAGGTCCTGCGCACCGCGCCATCGGCGCTGAGCGGCACCGCGACCGGCGCCACCTATTCGCGCGACACCATCGTGTTGCTGGCCATCGCCCAGTACGTCACCAACCTGGGGTATCGCGCGGTGGCCAGCATGAACGACTCCGCGCTGGTGATCCCGCTTGCGATCAAGGCGGGCCTGGGCGAATACGGGCGCCACGGCCTCCTGATCACCCGCGAATTCGGACCGCGCGTCCGCATAGGCAAGGTGTTCACGGACATGCCGCTCGCCCACGACAGACCCGTACGCTTCGGCGTCAAGGAGGTATGCGACATTTGCCGTGCCTGCACCGAAGGGTGCCCGGCCAGAGCCATCGACGGGGGTGAGCCGACGAAGGTCGTGCACAACCGGTCCAACATCCAGGGCATCCGCAAGTGGACCACCGACGCCGAGAAGTGCTTCCGCTTCTGGGCCAACCAGAACACGGATTGCTCGATCTGCGTGCGCGTATGTCCCTACAATCGCGACTTCCGTGGTTGGCCCAGCCGCGTATGGCGGTGGCTGGCCGGAACCCCGCTGAGGCGCCTGGCCCTCTGGCTGGACCGCGTCAGCGGCCGCGGGAAGCGCCTGAAGCCGTCAAGGTGGTGGCACGCGGCGACGTAGCGCTGTCTATTGACTGTTGAGGCGTCGGGAGGCACCGGACGCCGGGTCGGCACGGGGAGGCCGACCCGGGACGCGCTCGCAGGATGAAAGGCGGCATGATGAAGAAGATTAATCTGACGGCGATGCATTCGACCGTGTTCGCGGCGATCTGTGCCCTCGCGCTAACCGGGTGCGCTCCCGGGGGCGCGGGCGACGGAGAGGCCGCGGAGGCCGCCGACGAGATGGCCGCCGGAGACGAGTCCGCGGCCGTTCAGTCCACCGTTCAGTCCGAACTGCTGGGAGACCTGGCGAACCTGCGCGACAAGTACGTGAGCCTCGCCGAGGCCATGCCCGAATCCGACTACGGATGGCGGCCGGGCGAAGGCGTGCGTTCCGTATCCGAGGTGTACATGCACGTGGCCGCCGCGAATATCGGGCTCGTCGCCCGGGTCATGGGAACCGACCCGCCCGCGGGAGTGGAAGCGTGGTACGGTGAGGACGCGGAGTCGATCACCGACAAGGCGACCGTAGTGGCGGCGCTCGCGGCGTCCTTCGACTACATCGGAGATGCGCTCGAGGCGACCTCCGATGACGACTGGGGACAGGGTGTGGAGCTGTTCGGCGCGACCAGCGTGCGGGGCGCGATGACCTTCACCCTCGCGCACTGCCATGAGCACCTGGGCCAGTCGATCGCGTACGCACGCGTCAACGGCGTGGTTCCCCCGTGGTCGGCGGGAGGCTGAGCGACCGATGCGACTTTGCCGTGCGGGTCGCTCCCAAGGTGCTCACGCGGTGGGAGATGACGGGCATCCGCGACCCGGTACTGACATGAATTGACGCCGAAAAACCGGAGTTTCGACGGCTTCGGCCGCTTTTCGCTGGCGCTGTTCCGCTTCTCCGGCGATATTGGTATGGTGTAGGGAAACAGAATCCCCCCGAGCGCTGCATGCGACAATTTCGGCCAAGATGCGACAGAATCGGACAGATTGCGACTTTTTCGGACAACTTTGGCTCGTTCAACCCTCTTTCAGGGAGGCTGCACATGCGTAGACGCGATTTCTTCATCAGGGCCGGAGCGGTCTCGGGCGCTGTAGCCGGCGCCAGTGCGTTCGGGGGACTCGGGAGCCCCCTCCAGGGACTTGTCGCCGCCCCGGGGCGGCGGATGAGCAACGGGGCGGTGCGCCTCAACTCCAACGAGAACCCGCTGGGGATATCGCCCGCGGCAAAGGATGCGCTGGTGGAGGCCATCGTGCTCGCCAACCGCTACCCGTCGGACCAGCAGGGCAAGCTGGTCTCCAAGCTGGCCGCGGCCCATGAGGTTGCCGAAAACCAGGTCGTGGTCGGCACGGGGTCGGCGGAAGTGTTGCAGATGGTGGTGCAGGCGTATGCCGCGCCGCGCGCCAGGCTCGTCATGGCCGACCCCACCTACGAAGCCGTGACGAACTACCAGCGCACCGAGGCCTATGAGCTCGTCAAGGTGCCGCTCACCGCAGACCACGCTCACGACATCGGGCGGATGCGCGAGGCGGCCGAGAGCACGGGACGTCCGGCCCTGGTCTACCTGTGCAACCCGAACAACCCGACAGCGACGATTACTCCCAGCGCGGAGATCGACGCCTGGATCGCCGAGGCCCCCGAGGACGTCTTCTTCCTCTCGGACGAGGCGTACATCGAGTACGTCGACGACGAGCGCATGTGGAGTTCGCTCCCGTGGATCGCGAAGAAGCGCAATGTGGTCGTCGTGAAGACGTTTTCGAAGATCTACGGGCTGGCCGGGCTTCGCATCGGGTATGGGATCGCGCACCCGGACACCGCCACGCGACTGATGGACTTCGCCTCGAGGAACAACGCGAACCAGCTGGCCATCGCGGCGGCGGGCGCGTCGTTCCGGGACGAGGCGCTCATTGCGAAGAGCCGCGAGGTGAACCGCGAGTCGCGGGAGATGGTCGAGACCACGCTGGATGAACTGGGACTGGAGTACATGCCCACCCAGGCCAACTTCCTGATGCACCGGATCAGCGGCGACCTGGCGACCTATCGGAACCGCATGGCGGAGGAGGGATTCCTGGTGGGAAGGGACTTTCCCCCGATGCTTGACTGGAACCGGCTGTCCTTCGGCCTGCCCGAGGACATGGGCCGGTTCTGCGAGACGCTACGTACCTTCCGCGGAAAGGGATGGATTTGAAAATGAAGAAGAAACTGCTCCTCCTTGGTGCGCTCGGCGCACTGCTTGCCCCCACGGCGGCTGTCGCGCAACAGGGAACGCTCGAAGGCACGGTTACCATGCAGGGCACCGGCGCTGCGCTGCCGGGCGCGCAGGTGTCGCTTCCGGACCTGAACCTGGGTGCCAACAGCCGTGCCGACGGCAGCTACACGGTCTCGAACATTCCGGCCGGCACGCACGATGTCGCGATCATCCTGATCGGCTATCAGACCTACCGGACCCAGGTCACGATCACCGCAGGCCAGACCACCCGGCTCGACGCGGCCATGATCACGGCCGCGCTGGAGCTCGAGGGCCTGGTCGCCGTCGGTAGCCGCGCACAACCGCGTACAGTGACCGAATCGCCCGTACCCGTCGACGTGATCCCGACGACGGACATCGTTCAGCAGGGCGACACCGACTTCGCCAACCTGCTGCGCAACGTCGTCCCGTCGTTCAACGTCAACATTCAGCCGATTTCAGACGCGGCGACCTTCGCGCGGCCCGCCAACCTGCGCGGCCTCGCCCCGGATCACACGCTGGTGCTGATCAACGGGAAGCGCCGCCACCGCACCGCCGTGATCACGTGGTACGGCAACGGGCTCGCGGATGGCTCGCAGGGTCCCGACATCGCGCTCATCCCGGGGCTAGCGCTCGAGCAGGCCGAAGTGTTGCGTGACGGCGCGGCGGCCCAGTACGGCTCCGACGCCATCGCGGGCGTGATGAACTTCGTGCTCCGCAACGACCGCTCCGGCGGCTCGATCGAGTTCAAGAGCGGCGGGCACCTCTTCGGTGACACCAGCAACCGGGTGGACCGTGGCGTCCTGCCCGGGGACGGCGACATGTACACGCTGTCCGGCAACATCGGGCTCCCGCTCGGCGAGACCGGATTCCTCAACCTGACCGGCGAGTACGGCAACGCGCTTCCCACCGACCGCAGCGTCCAGCGCGACGATGCGATCGCGCTCATCAACGTGCAGGGGAACAACAGCGTGCGCGATCCGGCCCAGATCTGGGGATCGCCCGAAGTGTCCGACGAGATCAAGCTGTGGGCCAACACCGGCTACGTCTTCGGGGACCAGATGCAGTTCTACGGTCACGGCAACTACGTCAGCAAGACGGTCGAGGGCGGCTTCTACTTCCGGAACCCGAACACCCGGAGCGGCGTGTTCGGCACCAGCGACGACGACGGGGCCTTCCTGCTGGTGGGCGATCTTCTGGACGCGCAGGACGGCGTACTCGACGGCTCGGCGGGCTGCCCCAGGGTGGCCGTCTCCGGGGGCGTCGTGACGGACCAGGCCGCGTGGCAGGAATTGCTGGCCAACCCCAACTGCTGGACCTTCCAGAAGATGTTCCCCGGCGGGTTCACGCCGCAGTTCGGGGCCAACGTGCTGGACGCCTCCGCGGTCGCGGGCCTCAAGGGCGCGAGCGAGAGGCTCTCCTGGGACGCCAGCGCGGCCTGGGGCAAGTCCAACATGGACTTCTACATGTACAACACGGTCAACTCGTCGCTGGGTCCGGACCAGCCGTGCGCGACCGACCAGAAGCTCTCGCCGCACGTTCCCGACCAGCCGTGCACCCCGTACTTCAACCCCGGCATCTACGACCAGCAGGAGACCAACCTGAACGTCGACCTTGCGTACGCGGTCAACGACCGGGTCAACCTTGCGGGCGGCGCCGAATTCAGGAACGAGCGCTTCGAGATCGTTCCTGGTGATCGGGCGAGCTGGACCGAGGGTCCGCTGGCCACCCAGGGCTTCACCCCGGGATCGAATGGGTTCACCGGCTTCGGTCCGCTGACCGAGGGCGTCTGGAACCGGAACAACTTCGCGGTCTACAGCGACCTGGAGATCCGCGAGCCGGAGGGCGCGTGGACGTTCGGCGTGGCGGGCCGCTTCGAGAACTTCTCCGACTTCGGCAGCACCATCAACGGCAAGGTGGCCGCCCGCGTCAGCGTGTCCGAGGCGTTCGCGCTGCGGATGAGCGCCAGCACCGGCTTCCGCGCCCCCACGCCCGGACAGTCCAACGCCTTCAACATCTCCACGATCTACGACCCGGCCATCATGGACCTGACGAACAACGGGACCATCCCGTCGACCTCCGATCTGGGGAGGGAGTTCGGCGGCGAGCCGCTGACGCCGGAGACCTCGGTCAACCTGGCGTTGGGCGGCGTGGTCGAGAGCGGCAACCTGAGCATGTCGTTCGACGCGTATCAGATCCGCATGTCCGACCGGCTCACCTTCACTCAGGACTTCAAGCTCGGCCCCGCCGACATTGACCGGCTGCTCGCCGAGGGCATCATCCGTCCCGGCGGCGTGCTCGCCCGGTTCCGCTTCTTCATCAACGATTTCTCGACCAAGAGCGAGGGAATCGACTGGGTGGCGGCGTACCGGGTGGCTGGCGGCGACGGTTCCGGCACCACCTTCAGCACCGCGTGGAACCTGAATCGCACCGTGGTCACGGATTTCAATTCGGAGACGCTGAGCGCAGGCCGAATCCGCATCCTGGAGGAAGGCCTGCCGAACCTGCGCGGCAACATCTCGGTGAACCACGACTTCGCCAGCGGCACGCGCGTGCTGGCGCGGATCAGCCACTGGGGCGGCTACTACGACGGCGAGCAGCCGTATTACGAGGGCAGTTCCGCCAACACGATCGACTACCCGTCGCGTAACCTGGTCGACCTCGAGGCAGCGCGGACGTTTGCGGATAGCTGGACGCTGACGGTCGGCGCCCAGAACGTGTTCAACACCTTCCCGCAGGAGTATCCGGGGGCCGCGGCCGGCGTGGGCAACACCTACGGCCAGTTCACGCCGTTCGGCTTTAACGGTGGGTTCTACTACACGCGACTGGGCTACAGGTGGTAGGCTGACCTCACGGGCTGCCCGGGGACCCGGATCCAGGGCACCTTGGAAACACGGCCCCGGGCCGGCGTTGATGCCGGTCCGGGGCCGTTGGCTTAACTTCAGGACCGACCATGAGCGAACACGGCATGAACGGCGGAGCGAGCCGTCCCTTCATCGGCGTCGAACCCTTCGACGTGTCCCATGGCGCGGGGTTTCGCGCGGACGATGAAGATGAACACACGGTGGAATGCCGGATCGTGGAGGACGGCGGCCGTTTCCGGATTCACCGGCCCCGCCAAGCGGGCCCGCCGGTGCACCTCTGCTTCGTCGACGGGGTGCGCCGAACGGAGGCGCACCTCACGCACACGAATGCCGAAGGCGAGACGATCACCGGGCTCGCGGGCGCCTGGGGGGCGGGCGCGGTACTGATCGGCCCGGACGGCCCGGCGGCCATCCGCCACGTAGACATCGGGCGGGCGGTCATCTTCTCCGGCGGGCAGCAGGTGCGGCTGCGTCCGCATCCCGGAGGGTGGCGCTGGATTTCCCTCTCGGTCGACAGCGAGGAACCCCGCGCGCCGTCGCAACACCTGCAGCGCCTGATGCGGGACACCGAAGCCGAAATCGCCGACCGCCTGGTGGCGGGGGGCTGGCTGGTCGTTTTCGACGGACCGCTGCGCGGCATCCGCCACAGTCGTACCGCACCCGTGGTCGGGTACGTGAAGACCCACCATCGGCGCACACTCGCGGTCGAGCACTGGCAGACCGTACCGCGCCTGGCGGTCGGCGAGCGCACGAGCCTCTTTGCCATGAAGGACGAACGGTACGCTTGCTACATTCGGGTAGGCGACGCAGGTCCGTGGGCGGGACCATGGGCTGGGATCGTGCGCCTGGAGGTGCCCGCCAGTTCGGGAAGCGGCCAGGCCGTCGACACGGTGGACCGCGCAGCGCGGTGGCTCCCCGCTTTTGCGTCGGCGCCGCACCGCAACGCCCGAGCGCCGGTCAATCTGACTCCGGTCGCGGCGCTCGAAGAGCACCTTCATCACCTGCTGGGCGACCCGCGTCTCGCGCTGCGCGCCGTTCGCGAAGCCGTTATGCAACGCAACCGGGACGAGGAGGCCGCGTGAGCGACCAGGACGGCCGGACGCCAGCACACACGGACGAAAGCCCGCCCCCGGATCCGCGGATCGGGCTCGTGGACGGATCCCACGGCACCAATTCCCGTGACTTTCAGGTCGTGCTCGACGCCGGCGCGACCGTCCAGCTGGACGAGCTGATCGCCGTCCGCACCGATCTTCCTGATGGGACCCAGGTTACCCACTACGGCATCGTCACCGAGCTGCGCAGCCGTTTCGAAGGTGCCGACCTGCCCTCCGACACGGCCCGTGTCGTCGACCGCGTCATGCCCGCCGAGCATGTGCGGCTCGCCGAGGTGCGGGTGCTGCGTGTCGTGCCCGAGCTCTTCGTCGCCCCGAACGTAGGGGCCGTGGCCATGCGCGCCGTGGGCAGCGATCGTGCGGTCGCTCTCTTCGAGGATGAGATGAAGCGCGGCAAACTCCCGGTCGGCCTGGACATGGGCGGCGAGCCGGTATTTGCCGACATGCGCTTCGTCGACGGACGGTCCGGGGGACATTTTTCCATCTCGGGGATCTCGGGTGTGGCGACCAAGACCTCCTATGCGCTGTACATCCTCTACCAGCTCCTGGAGACCGAGTGCGGGATGGCGCTGCTCGGCGGCCGTGCCGAACGCGAGAGCGTGCGGGCACTCGTCTTCAATACCAAGGGCGAGGACCTGCTCCACCTCGATCGCCCGAACTCGGAGTTCCCGGGCAGACCGCAAGCCCGCACGCAGTGGCGCGCCCTGGGCGTCGACAATCCCGGTCCCTTCCGCTCGGTACGCCTGTACGCCCCGCGGCGACCCGGCGTCTCGGGAACCGTGCCCGGGGTCAAGTCCCGCCAAACCGCCGATGTGAACGCCTACGGGTGGACCCCGGAGCAGTTCATCCGCGAACAGCTGCTTCAGTTCTGCTTCACCTCCGAGGACGACCGCTCGACCCAGGTCGGGTTCATCGAGCAGCAGTTCCGCATTCAGCTTCTGCGGCACCTCCGCCGGCTCGAGGGTGGCGAGACGGGTGCGGTGGTGATACTCCCAGCCGTCTCCGAGGACACGAGCTTCGACCCCGACCGGCTGGCGGCCAGGGAACCGGAGTCGGTGCCCGCGGGTGCCGGCCACGTGATCGAGGACTTCGGGGGGTTCGTCGACTTCACCGAGAAAATGGCCAACCGGGACGACGACGATGCCCTGAAAGCGTGGTTCGGACGCACCCAGGCGGGCACCCGCCAGGCCTACCTGCGCCGGCTGCTGCGGCTCCGCAAGCACATTGGGCCGCTGATCGGCTGCGGCCTCAAGCCGGTGTCGGCAGAAAACGCCCGCCTGCATGTGGTCGACATCTCCACCCTGCATGACGACGCCCAGCGCTTCGTGGTGGGCTCGCTGCTCGACGGGGTGTGGCGCGAGAAGCAGGGTACGGGTCGCCTGCCGCTGCGTTTCGTGGTCCTGGACGAACTCAACAAGTACGCGCCCGCAAAGGGGTTCTCTCCGCTGCGCGAACTGCTCGTGGACATCGCCGAGCGTGGACGCTCCCTGGGCGTGTTGCTGGTGGGCGCGCAGCAGGCGGCTTCGGCGGTGGCCCCGGCGCTCCCGCGCAACGCGTCGATCAAGGTTGCCGGGCGGCTCGACGCGAACGAGGCCGACGCCTACCGCTTCCTCTCTTCCGCGCTGCGCCAGCGTGCGTCGCGCTTCATGCCCGGGACCATGGTGCTGTCGCAGCCGATCGTGCCCGAGCCGATCCCACTGCGATTCCCCTTCCCGCCCTACGCCACCAACCCGGACGAGGCGGAGGCCGACGAGGCGCGTGACCTTGCGCGTACCGAATCCATCCTGTCCAACGTTGCCGCCATGTCGGGCCCGAAGGTGGAGTTGTAGCACGCCGGTGGAGGACCGCCCGGGGGACCCGCCTTGAAGCTGCTGCACACCGCCGACTGGCATCTCGGCGCCAAGCTGGGACGCCACGACCGGATCGAGGACCACCGCGCGGCGCTTAAGGGGCTGCTGGAAGTGGCCGACTCCGAGCGCCCCGACCTCATCATCCACGCGGGCGACCTCTTCGACGCGTACCGCCCCCCCTACCCGGCACTCAGGCTCGGGGTCACGGCACTGCAGCGGCTGGCGGAGATTGCCCCGACCGTGGTGATCAGCGGGAACCACGACTCCCAGGCGCTGCTGGAAGTGCTGGACGACATGGCCGGACTGGCCTCGCCCCGCCGCCTCACGTTGGTCACCAGGCCCCGCGTCCTGGAGTTCCGCGACGTCGCCGAGGTCCCCGTCGCCCTCGCATGCGTCCCCTTCATTCCTCCCGGAGCGATTACCGACTACGCCACGGGCGACGCCTCGCGCTTCGAGGGTGACTACGCGGACGGCATCCGCGCCCTCAATGACCGCGTAGTCGGCGATGCGCGCGACGCCGCCGGGGCCAACGGCATCGTCCTCTATACCGCCCACCTGCACGTCGACGGCGCGCGCCCCGGCAGGTCCGAACGGCGATTCACGGTGGGCGAGGACCACGCCACGTACACGACGGGGCTGCACCGCGCGCTCTACTGCGCCTTTGGCCACATCCACGACCCGCAGCAGCTTCCGGGCAGCGTCCGGGGCCGCTACGCCGGGTCGCTCATCCCGCTGGACTACGGCGAGAGTTTCCAGAGCAAGCACGCGGTCGTGGTCACAATCGGCGATGACGTGCGGCTGGCCGAGCGGGAGTTGCCCCCGGGCCGGCCCCTGGAGAGCTTCGCCGGCACACTCGGCGAGCTGGAGGCCCGGGCTCGCGACGGCGGGCTGGACGGCTGCTTCCTCAAGGCCGTGGTCACCTCCGACGACCCCATTCCCGACCTGGCGGACCGAGTGGCCGGGTGGTCACCGGGGTGCGTGGTTTTCAACCTGGTGAACGAGGTGGCAAACCGGCGGGTCAGGGCGATCTCGCAGGCGGACGCGGACGATGGCGGCGAACCCGCGGTCGGCGATCTGTTTGCCGAGTGGCGGACGACGGCGGCGACCGGACGGGCGACGAAGGCGCCACTTGCGTCGGTCCAGGAACTCTTCCGGGAGGCGGTGGCCGGATCGGGCGACGAGGAGGGGCCGGACTTCGGCGTGACGGCGCTCACGATACGCGCCGAAGCGGCTCTGCGCGCGCTCAGCCACGGGTTGGAGCCCGACGTCCCCGGGGACGCCGGCTGATCGGATGCGCCCGCTCGGAATCTCCATCGAGGGACTGCGGTCCTTCCGGGCCGAGGTGAGTATCGATTTCGGCCATCGCACGCAGATCGCCGTCATCGGAGATACCGGCGCCGGGAAGTCCTCGATCCTCGAGGCGATGACCTACGCCCTGTACGGCCAGACCTCGGTAGGTGGCCAGTCCAAGCAGGAACTCATGAACGACACGTCGGACACGATGCGCGTGGTGCTTCGCTTCCGCGTGGCCGGCCAGGAGTGGGAGGTCACGCGCGTGGATCGGCGGGCGGGTGCGGGGGGACTCCGGCCGGCCCGGGCCCAGCTGGTTGGCTTCGGCCCCGGCGGAGAGACGCTGGAGAAGGTCGAGCAGGTGCGGCAGGTCAACGACCGGATCGAGGCGCTGATCGGGCTCGACAGCGATGCCTTCCTCCGCACCGTGGTGCTTCCGCAGGGGCGATTCGCACGACTCCTGGTCGAGGACAAACCGAGAGACCGCACCGAGATCCTGCGCCAGGTGTGGCGCACCCACGATCTGGAGGCCGCAGGCGAGGCGGTGGTGCGGCGGCTGCAGGAGGTCCGGACGCTCGGGGCGCGCTTGCAGGACGGCGCGGCACGCTGGCCCGACGATCCTCAGCGGCATCTTGACCAGCTGGCCGAGCTTTCCGACGAAGCGGCGCGGCACGCCCAGGCCCTGGCCAGGCTCCGGGAGCGGGCCGAGTACACGCGCGACACCCTGCGGCAATCCGATGCCGTCATCGCGGCTGCGCAGCACGTCGACGCGACGGTCGCGCCGGATGCGATGGACAAGCTCGCGGCCCGGCTTGCTCCCGTGGCAGAAGCACGGCGGCGCATCGACGCCGAACAAGCGAAACTGGCGAGCCGGCACACCGACTTGCGACGCGACCTGAACAGCATCCCGACCGACGACGGCCCCGACCATCAAGCGGTGGCGCAGGCCCTGGCTGCGCTGGGCGCGCTCCCGGAACAGGCCGAACGGGCCGTCGAGAGCGCCGCGACGCTGCGCACGCTGATCGCCGACGAGGCCACGGCGAACAGGAACGCGGACAGCTCGCTAAAAACGCTCGGAGCCGCCAACGATCGGCTGGCGCGGCACTCCGTGCGGGAGGGGCCCCTCGGAGATACCGTCAAATCCGCCCGTGATCGCCTGACCGGTGTAGAGGTTTTGTATGAGAAGTGCGACGAATTGCTGAGACGCCTCCTCGCCGCGCGTGGCGAGCGAGCCAGGCGGCGCGAGGAGATTGCCGACATGGCCGCGCGGCTCGCCACCGCAGCGACCGACGAAGGTCGCGCGAAGGACGAAGCCGGGCGGGGGGAAGCGGCGCTGGCCGCCGCGCAGCGTGGGAATGCCGCTGCCGCTGCCGCCCACGGATTGCACACGGGCGACGAATGTCCAGTCTGTTGGCGCGACCTGCCAGAAGGGTGGGCCGCGCCGCCCGATCAGGGTCTTGACGCCGCGCAGCAGGTGCTCGAGGCGGCGCGGTCGCGAGTGCGCGACGCGAGCAGAACCACGGCCGGGCTCAAGGCACGGGAGGAATCCGCGCGGCGGACGATCGCGGACCTGGAGAAAGCGCTGGAAGAGCGCGGCTCCGAGACGTGCGCCGCGTTGGAGCGGCTGCAACGGGCGGCCGGGTTGGAGGAGCCCATCGCGCGCGCGGATGACGAGCCGCTTCCCGATCGGGAGCAGATTCTTGCGCCGGTGCGGCGACTGCTTCGCGACGCCGAGGCCAGGCTCGACGAGCACGGCAAGGAGGCAGCGAGCCTCATCGATGCCCAGAAGCGAGCCCTGATCGACGAGAACTCCGCCCGGCAGTCCCTGAAGTACACCAGGGGACAAATCCGCGCGACCCGCGACGCCGTTCAGTCGGCCGTGGATGGCCTGAACCGGAACCTTCAGTCCATTCCTTCGCTCTTCCGTCCTCGTCTGGCCTTGCCGTCCGATCCCGTGGAACTGGACACGGTGGATACCACATCTGTGGACCGCGCCCTGTATGCAGTCCGGGAGCGCGAGGCGATCCTACGGCAGCGCGAGCAGGAGCGAGACCGGTTGCGCACGGACATCGACGAGGTGAGAACGGCGCTGAAGCAGGTCGGCGAGACTGCCAGGACCGAGGTCGAAGCGCCGCTGCAGACGATTGTGCGCGCGGTTGGCGACCAGCGAGCCGCGCTGGCGGACGCCGTCCGTTCATTGAGCTCCGACGGGTCCGGATCCCCGTTCTCCGACATCGCAATCCCCGCTGCGCTCTACTATCCGGTCGAGACGGACGCCCTCGGGGACGGGATCGACCGGCTCCGCGAGGCGATGGCCGAGACGTTGACGCTGGCGGGCGGCCTCCGTCGCGGTGCCATCGCCGCCGCGGACGAGGCCAGGAAGGAAGCGGGCAGGATCGCCGGTCAGCTGGACCCGTCCGCCGACGCCACCGACCTCGACGCCCTGGCTCAACGCGCCGACGAGCTCGCCGACGACGCCCGCTACGTTGCCCGGGACGCGCAGCGCGCCCGGGACGCGTTCGCCACGGTCCTGGACGATGTCGTGGAGCTCCGGAACACGGCCCACGAGGTCGCCGCCCTGGAACTCGCGCTGGGTGACCTCGACGCCGCGCTCAAGCCGGGGGCATTCCTCAAGTGGCTAACGCTGCGGCGCTCGCGCGATCTCCTGGTGTACGCGTCCAGCATGCTGGAGGAGATGACCGGCGGGCGCTATGCGTTCGCCGACCCGGGCGACCACGAGGACCAGGAGTGGCTCGTGGTTGACAGCGACTCCGGCGAGGCGCGATCTCCCGCCAGCCTCTCCGGCGGAGAGCAGTTCATCGGGTCGCTGGCGCTCGCGCTGGGGATGGTTGAGATGATGGCCCGGAGCGGCGGCCGCCTCGAGTCGCTCTTCCTGGACGAGGGCTTCGGGTCGCTGGACCGCAGCAACCTCGACTCCGCCATTGAGGCGCTCTCGACGGTGTCGGGGAAGGGCCGGATGGTGGGAGTGATCTCCCACGTTGCTGCCGTCGCGGAGCAGATCGACGATGTGCTCGCCGTGACGCGGACCGTATCGGGCAGCCAGGTAACCTGGCTCTCACGCTCGCAGCGGCACGAGCTTGCGCGTGGCGACACCGGCCTGGAGGGAGCTTCGGCACTGGCGGGGCTGCTGGAATAGCGGGTGGAATAGCGGGGGTCTGAACACGGAGGAGTGATGATGAACGTCAAGAAGCTGGTCCTGGGAACCACCGCCTATACGATCTGCACGTTCTCCCTGGCCGTGGGTTGGCATGTGCTCCTGTTCAGCGAGAGATATGAATCGTTCGGCTACTTCGAGGGCGAGCCCGACTTTCTGCTCGGTCTGCTTGCAATCGTGCTGCAGGGCGTTCTGCTCTCCGCTCTGTTTCCGATGCTGAGGGCCGAGGGCACCTCACTTCGGCGAGGGATCAGGTTCGCCCTCGTCACAGGAGCATTCTTCTGGACGTCACACGTGCTCGCCTTTGTCGCCAAACAAACGGTGCCGGGAGTGTGGTCGTTCATCTGGATGGAAACGGCCTACCTGCTGCTCCAATTCGGACTGTTCGGCCTGATCATCGGCGTCATCCACCGTGGTGGGGCAAGTCGTCCTCAGTTCCCCAGCCGCTCCAGCGCCGCGCGGGCGTCCTGATTCCCGGCGGCCGCCGCCCGTGCGTACCAGTCGCGGGCGACACTCAGGTCGCGGGTCGCTCCACGGCCGGCCTCGTATGACTCGCCCAGACGGAGCTGCGTAATCGCGTCGCCCTGCTCGGCGGCCTGCGTCCACCACTCGACCGCAAGCGCCGGATCGACGGCCACCCCACGACCATCGCTGTACTGGTTGCCGATGTTGTGCGCGCCCAGGACGTGGCCGCGCTCGGCCGCCCGCCGGTGCCATAGCGCCGCCCGCTCGTGATCGACCGGCTTCCCCAGACCCTCGTCATAAGCCGTTCCCATCAGGAACACGGCCTCCAGTACACTCGATTCGGCCGCCCGCTGGACCTCGCGGATCACTCCGTCGGCGACTTCGCGAGCGTGCTCCAGATCGTGGGCAAATCCCATGCGGCCGGTGGAATGAACACGCGCGAGCCACATCGTGGCGAGCGGGCCGCCGCCGGCAACGGCCTCCTCGAGCAATTCCCGGGCACGGTCGTTGTCCACCGAGCCGGCGACTCCAGTGTACCAATCGATGGCCTCCAGCAGAACCGGATCGGGCTCCCGGGGGATTGCGACGCAGCCGGCGACGCAAGCGACGGCGAGGAGGATGAATAACGTCGGGCGGGTTCGCGAGCTGGGTGAAGTCATGGCTTCCAGAGGCTTGTTTTGATTTGGCACGAAAAACAGAATTATTGGGTCGAGTTATTGCAGAAAACAGAATAGCAGCATCGCCGGCGCCCACTTTCGACCGCGACGGCTTCGTTATTATGTTTTCGTATCCAAAACATAATAGCCGCGTTCACTATTCGCTTCTCTGAAATAACCCGAAACCGGAAGCGAGGTCGCCAGCATGCACCGAGGACCGACCGGAGAATACGAAGTCACCGTGACCGGTGGCGAGCGAGTCAACGCATTCGTGCCGCCGCCGTTGCCGCCGAGCCCCGGGCTGGCACTGCACGGGCCGCTGCGATCCGTGCTGGAAGCGGCCGCGATCAGCCTCGGCCGACTGGACGGCATGTCCACTCTGCTGCCCGACCGCACGCTCTTCATGTACGTCTACGTCCGAAAGGAGGCGGTGCTCTCTTCCCAGATCGAAGGTACACAATCCTCATTGTCCGACCTGCTCCTCTACGAGATGAATGAGGTCACGGGCGTTCCGGTTGACGATGTCGTGGAGGCTGCGAACTACGTGGCGGCGATGGAGCATGGCCGACTTCGGCTTGCCGGGGATTTCCCCTTTTCAAACCGGCTTATTCGGGAAATCCACGGGGTACTCCTTGCACGCGGGCGAGGGAGCCACATGGATCCTGGCGAGTTTCGGCGCTCGCAGAATTGGATCGGGGGTACGCGACCGGGCAACGCTGCCTTTGTTCCCCCACCCCACACGGCTGTCCGGGACTGCATGGGGGACCTGGAGCGCTTTCTTCACGCACGGAACGACGGCTTGCCGACGCTGATCCGGATCGGGCTTGCGCATGCGCAGTTCGAGACCATCCATCCCTTCCTCGACGGTAACGGGAGGGTGGGAAGGCTCCTGATCACGCTTCTGCTGATCCACGCCGGCGTGTTGCAGGAGCCTCTCCTGTATCTGAGCCTGTACATCAAGCAGCACAAGAGCACCTACTATGAACTTCTGGACCGTGTGCGCGAGACCGGCGATTGGGAGGCGTGGCTGGAGTTCTTTCTTGAAGGTGTGCAGATCACGGCGGCGGGGGCGGTGAACACGACCAGAAGGCTATTGGAGCTTTTCGCGAACGACAGAAACGCAGTCGAGAAACTGGGCCGCCGGGCGGGCTCTGCCCTTCGCGTCCATGCCGCGCTCAGGGAACGGCCCATTCTGTCGATCACCGAGGCTTCGGAGCGGGCGAGCCTCTCCTTCTCCGCTGCGTCTTCAGCAATGGAGCTGCTGGTCGGCCAGGGCATCGTCGGGGAGGTTACGGGCAGAAGCCGCGGCCGACTGTATGCGTACCGTCGGTACGTCGCGATTCTGAACGAGGGGACGGAATTGGAAGAGGGTTGAAGTGGCGATCGGGTCTGATTCAATGGCAGAGAGCTCTGGCAGCGCCCCCTCAGACCAGATCCTCCCCCTCCAGCCCCAGCCGCGCCAGCACCTCGGGCGGCGGCCCGTCGAAGCTCGGCAGCGGGATGTTGCCCACGTACCCCAGGTCGCGCATGCCCTCTTCCGTGGTCCAGAATCCGGTTGACACCATGTCGCGGAACTGGTCGAAGAAGCGCGCTTGCGGCTTGAGGTCGGCGGGCGCGTCGGGTTCGAAGCAGATCTCGTCGCAGATCTCGTGCTTCTGCGCCAGGGTGAGGGCAGGGAAGTCCTCCGCGCCGAACCGTTTCCGGGCGGCGCGGTTCAGCCAGGCGAGACCGCCCCGGAGCGCGATGAGGTTGTCCTCGTGGCCTGGCGCCGAGACGAACTCGTTTACGTAGTCGGGCACACCCAGGGCGCTGGCCGCCGGAGACCGGTCGTCCGCGGGGATGATCACGTCGGCCAGCGCCGCGACCTGGCGCATTTCCTCGTTGGTGAGAACCATGTCCCAAGGCACTATGGGCGCCAGCATGTCCGGATCGGTCGGTGTACCCGCGGCGCGGGGGTTGGCCGGAGGCAGAGGCTCGAAGCCGGACAGGGCCTCGTGGGCGGACTCCGTCGACCGGGCCGCGTCGTCGCGCGCACACGAAGCTGCGGTGCCCAGCGCCGCCGTGGCCGCGATGACCTTGAGCGCGCTGCGACGCGAAATCGCATCGGGGTCGGCCGCGCCCGTGTTTGCTGGCGACCTGTCGGCAGCCGAGCCCGACTCGCCGGCAGCCGAAGCCGACTCGCCTGCAGGCGCGGTGCCGGATTCCGACGGGCCGCCCTTCGGATCCTGGCTCACCCGATACTCCTCTGCCTGAGTTGCTCGACGATGTAGTCGCTGGCCCTCCACGCGATCGCCATGATCGACAGCGTCGGGTTCTTGTCCGCGTTCGACACGAAGGGCGCACCATCGGTGACGAACAGATTGGGCACGTCCCACGACTGGCAGAACTCGTTCAGCACCGAGGTGCGCCGGTCTTCGCCCATTATCGCCCCGCCCACCTCGTGGATGATCTGCCCACCCTTCGAGATGGCCAACTCGCCATCGGTGTGAATGGGCGACAGCGCCTGCCCCCCCATCTCGTCCACGATCTCCGCGAAGGTCTGCTGCATGTGCACGGCCTGTCGCAGCTCGTGATCGGCCCACTTCCAGTGGAACCTGAGCACCGGGATCCCGTAGCTGTCCACGCGGTCGGGGTCGATCTCGCAGTAGCAGTCGTCGTTGGGGATCATCTCGCCGCGGCCGTCAAAGGAGAGGAAGCTGCCGTAGTAGCGGCGGCAGTCATCCTTGAAGCGCTGGCCGTAGCTGCCGTTCGTGAGGGGCTCCACCCCGCCGAACGCGCCGAACCCGGGCATGCGCCGTCCGCCGCCGAACTCGATGTGGTAGCCGCGGGGGAAGTCGAGGCGGCCGGCCAGTTGCTCGCCGTACAACCACCATGGCATGTACATGTGCATCGCGGACGCGCCGTCCTCGTTGTGCGGAGGGAGCGACCGGAGCGCCGGAATATGGGCCTGGACGCCCGCGCCGACGGTGTCCATGACGTACTTGCCCACGAGGCCCGAGGAGTTGGCCAGCCCGTCGGGGAAGAGCGCGCTGGTCGAATTGAGGAGGATGCGCGCGGACTCGCAGGCGCTCGCGGCGACCACCACCACGCGCGCCGCGGCGAATTCGTCGAGCAGCGTGGCCTTGTCGACGTAATGGACGCCGGTGGCGTGTCCCTGCGAATCCACGGTGACCTCGCGCACCATGGCACCCGTGCGGATTTCGAGATTGCCGGTGGCGAGCGCGGGCGGGAACAGAACGGTCGTGGACTGGAAATTGGCGCGGATCGAACAGCCCCGGCCGCACGGCGTCGCCCAGTAGCACGCGGCGCGCCCTCGCATGGAGTCGGCGGTCACGCGCCGGGCCAGATCGTTGCCCGGGAAGATCTCGCCCGGCAGCCGGTCGGCGTCCTGGGTCTGCGTCATGATCGCCAGGTGCGCCGGAATTACGGGAATCCCCATGCGGCGGCACGCCTTGCGGGTCAGCAGCTCATACGCCCGCGGCCTGGGAGGCGGCTGCAGCACTCCCGGAGACGAGTTGGGCGTGTTTTCGAGTCCCTCGTTCGACCCGTAGACGCCGATCAGGGCCTCGGTCTTGTCGTAGTACGGGGCGAGGTCCTCGTAGTCCATCGGCCAGTCGAAGCCCAGGCCATCGCGCGAGCGCGGCTTGAAGTCGTACTCGCCCATGCGCAGCGAGATCCGTCCCCAGTGGTTGGTGCGCCCGCCCAGCATGCGCGACCGCCACCACATGAATTCGGAACCCTCGGCCACCGAATACGGCTCGCCCGGCACCTGCCAGCCCCCGTCCACCGTCGCATCGTAGAATCCGAAGGGCTTCTCGGGCGTGCCCGCAGCCCGCAGGGGAGCGTCCTTCGGCAATTGGAACATCGGGGTTTCGCGGATCGGGTCGTAGTCCCGTCCCGCCTCCAGCATGAGCACGCGGAGCCCGGAGGTCGCCAGGATGAACGCCGCCATGCCGCCACCCGCCCCGGACCCGACCACGATTGCGTCGTAGACGGGGTTTTGGCTCATGGCTTGTTCCCTTGTGGGGTCGGGCGCCGGTCAGCCGTCGTCGGGCGGCGCGGGAGCGATCCGGTCGGCCCGGAAGGTGGGTATTTCGATGATGTAGGGGCTCGCCGGCGTAGAGACCCGGAAGTTCCCGTCCTCTTCCACGAGCGCGACGGAGGCAACCTCGTTCCCCGCCGCATCCATGACCTGGACCAGTCGATCGGGCTCGGCCGGCATCTCGGCATCCTGCGGGGCGAAGCCGCTCGCGCGCAACCCGGCCAGCTCCTGGAGAATGTTGCGGACGGTTGTCGCGTCGGCCTCTGCGCCGCCCGTCGTCCAGGCTGAATCCTGCCGCTCGTAAAGAACCGCCTGACCATCCCTCACGACGCGGATGCTCGCCACCGCGGCCGTATCCGCCCGCAGCACCACCTTGTTGCGCCAATCAAGGAGCGGCCGTGCCGCCGCCGAACGCAGGTCTCCCTCGATCAGGCTGACCACGTCGGCGTCCGGCAGGCGGGCGTACGAGGTCCGGAAGCGATTGCCGGTCTTGCCCAGGAGCACCGTGCCACCACCGTCGGCGGTCAGGGCCCAGGCGCTGTCGGCGGTGATCCCGAGGCGCGCGTGGTTCGCCGGGTTTGTGGCAGCCACCCCCGCCACTTCTGCCTCGTCGATCGCCCTCAGAAGGCGGGCAACGGCACTCGAGTCGGCTTCGAACCCGTTAACCGTCCAGGCATCGCCGTCCTTCTCCAGCCGCAGGGCGTCCGTGGGACCGGCGATCTCGACGACCGAAAGGCTCTCCGTGTCGATGGACCCGAAGGCAGCTGCGAGGTCGGAGTCCGTTGTTGCCGCGCCCCCCCCACCGCCGCCCACCAGCCGCGCCACCAGGTACAGCGCGACGACCGCACCGAAAAAGTACAGCGAGGCGCGCAGGGACTTCTCACTCATCGTCGGATCCCCCCTCTGCGGTCTCGTTCCATCGGCGTTCGGCCCGCGTCGTCCGTCCGTTGACGCGCAGGAAGCCGAACAGCATGAACAGCACCGGCACCCCGATCAGGGACCCCCATTTCAGCGCGTTCTTCCCGGCCTCGGACTCGAACGCGAGGGTCGGTGGTGTCCGGTCCTTGGAGCGGATCCCGATCAGCGCTTCATCCTGGGCGAGCCAGTCCACCGCATTCGCCGCAAACACGAGGTTCTGCGAATTGGATTGGACAAAGCGGTCCTCCAGGAAGTCCCCATCGCCGACCGCAATGATCCTGCCGCCCGGCATGGGGCTCGCGGGCTGGTTCGCGTCCGCTTCGTCACCGCCGTCTTCCGCCTGCTCCGCCGGGTCCGCAGCCCCCGGGGCCTCTTCGTCGTCCTCCGCATCCACCGCCGCCGCATCCACCGCGACCGCAAACGTGTGAATCCCGAGGTCCTCCTCGGTCACGCCGAGGTCCATCCCCGGCGCGATGAGGCCTCCGGGCGGCCTGCGCGCCCCGCCCTCGGTGGTGTTCCAGAGCGCGGTCACCGCCGGGTCCCCCTCTTCCCAGGTGAAGGGCGCGGCCCAGCCGAAGCTGACGTTCTCCAGGTCGCGGTTGGTGGCGTGATCGTCGCCCCGGAACGCCACGGGCCATAGCGGGTACGGCCGGATCACGTTGAAGATCCCCTGCCGCATGGAGACGCGCTCGGCCGACGCCAGGTCCACCACCAGGTCCCCGGAAGCCTCCACGCCGCGCGCCGCCAGCAGGTCTTCCAGCCCCGTGAAGATCGGCATCGATGTCGGCGCCTGCGGGTTCATCCCGTGGCGCTCCATCAGGAGCAGTGCCGCGCCCCCGGCCCTCAGGTAGCCGTCGATCGCGTCCGCGACGTCGGGGGAAACCGGCTGCGCCGGCGCTGCCACCACGAGTACGTCGATGGAATCGGGCACCAGCGCACCCGTCGAATCGTTCTGGATGTCGATGGTCGTGACGCCGTAGCGGTCACCGATGCTCTCGCGGAAGCTCCGGTAGTAGAACGGGTCCTTCGCCTCGAATCCGCTCATGAAGGCCAGCGTGGGGCGTTCGTCCATGGTCATGTTGGCGATCGCCGACACCAGCCGGAACTCGAGGTCGTCGGCCCGGTCGATGACGGGGATGGTCTCCTGCTCGTCGGCGTAGGTGACGGCCAGTCCGAAGTAGCCGCGCCTCACCTGCAGTTCGTCGTCCCTAAGCACATTGAACTCGATCGGTGCGATACCGAGGGAACTCGCCTCGTCGGCCGCGTCCTCCCCGTCGTCGGGGTTGACCACCGAGACCGCGAGCATGTCGTTCGACGCGTTCTCAAGGTCGGCGATCAGGTCCCGCACATCGCGCTCGGTGAGCTGGATCTCCTGGGGCAGGTCGTCGCTCACGAAGAAGCTGAGGTTCACGACGTCGTCCAGGTTGCCCAGGATCTCGCGGCTGCCTTCCGAAAGGGTGAAGAGATCGCCGCGGGTCAGGTCCAGGCGCCCCCGCACGTGTCCGCCAAGGAGGTTGAGGACGAGGACCCCGAGCGCGATGACGCCGGTTCCCAGCCGCAGGCGGCGGAAGGCTTCGCTCTGGCGGCTCAAACGCTCGTGGCCGAGCGCCGCGACCGCCAGCAGGAGGAAGAGCCCGCACGTGGAGACGAAGTAGAGAAGGTCGCGCAGGTCGATCACGCCCCGCGCCACGTTCTCGAAGTGGCTGAGCACCGAAAGCTGGACCGCCCAGCCGCCGATCAGGCGCGGCAGGCCGATCTGGACGATGGGCGTCCCGATCAGCACCAGCATGAAGCACGTGAATGCCCCGGCGATGAACGCGGTGATCTGGTTCCGCGTCATGGACGACGCCCAGATCCCCACCGACAGCATCTGCGCCGCGAGCAGGGACGCGCCCACGTACTGCGCGACCATGATGCCCGGGTCGGCCTCGGAAGCCATCAGCACGCCGACCGCCATCGGCAGCGTGCCGGCGAAGGTGATCAGGATGAAGAGCCAGCTTCCCAGGAACTTGCCCAGGACGATCTCCGTCTCCGTCAGCGGCTGTGCCAGAAGCCACTCCAGCGTTCTGCCCCTGCGTTCCTCGGCCAGGCTCCTCATCGCCACGGCAGGGACGAACACCACGAGCAGCCACGGCAGGAGGTCGAAAAACGGCCGCAGCGACGCAGCCGACACCGCATAGAGGGATCGAAACGCCATGTACAGCCCAAGGCCGAGGAATGCCACGGCAAGGACATAGGCGATGGGCTGGTCGAAGAAGCTGCGGAGCTCCTTCCGGGCCACGAGCAGGATCTGCTTCATCATTCCTCGCCACCCTCCTCTTCGTGCTCCCGCTCCTCGCCGCCGTCCTCCGGCTCGCCCCCGGCGTTCCCCCCGTCGTCCATCGTCAATTCGCGGAACACCTGTTCCAGAGTGGCCCGCTCGCGGTGCAGCTCCCAGAGTACCCAGCCGCGCGCGGTCGCGAGGTTGAATATCTCGGGCCGAAGCTCGTGATCACCCGTCGTCTCGAGACGGACGCGCGTCCGCCCATTGACGGCCTCGGCCGCCTGGTCGGCCACCCCGGGCAGCCGCCCCAGCGCCTCGGCCACCCCGTCGCCCTCGGCCTCGACCGTGTAGCGCGAGATCCCCCGCCCGGCGTCCATCAGCTCGGCAACGGTCCCGTCGGCCGTGATGGCGCCCTTCGAGATGATCAGCAGCCGGTCGCACGTGGCCTCGACCTCCTGCATGACGTGCGTGCTGAGGATGACCGTGCGGTCGCCCCCAAGGGAGTTGACCAGCTTCCGGATCTCGACGCGCTGGTTGGGATCGAGCCCCTCGGTGGGCTCATCCAGAACGAGGATCTCGGGCTCGTGCAGGATCGCGCCCGCCATCCCCGTGCGCTGCCGGAAGCCCTTCGAGATCTCGCTGATGGGCCGGAAGAACACCTCCTCCAGGCCCGTCTCCTCGACCGCCCGTTCGATCCCTGTCCGGCCCGCGGCCTCGTCCATGCCCCGCAGCCGCGCGACGTATTCCAGGAATTCGCAGACGAGCATGTCGTCGTAGAGGGGGTTCGCTTCCGGCAGGTATCCGACACGCGCCTTCGCTCTGGTCAGGTTGTCCGAGATCGGTCGGCCGTCGAACCGTATGGTGCCCTCGTCGGGCTGCAGCGTCCCCGTCAGCATGCGCATCGTAGTGGTCTTTCCGGCCCCGTTCGGTCCCAGGAACCCCACCACCTCCCCTCGCTCCACTTCGAAGCTGGCCCGGTCGACCGCCACGATGGAGCCGTAGCGCTTGGTGATCCCTTGCACGGATATCATCCATCCTCCTTTGTTGCCGGACGGATTCTATTCGCTTCCGCGATTCGTGTCCAGATCCTTTCAGGCCGTCCTGAAGAGCGACTAGGAGACGGGATGCCGGGGTTGCCCGAAGCCCGTCAAGCGACGCGTCGCAGTCTTGTCACGCGAACGCGCAGACCGCACTTTGTGGAACAACCGGAGTTACGATTTCGTTACGGTCTCTTGACCCCTTCCGCTCCGGTGTCCGGGTATCATCCTCGGGCACGGTGGCTGGGGACTTGGGGACCGCCGAAGCCGACGGGACGCGACGCGAGGGGCGTTGGTACCGTCACCTCTAACTTGGGAGAGAAGGGAGACCCGAATGAAGCTACTCCGTTCAACATCATTTCCGCTGAGCCTGGCGCTTCCGCTGTTTCTGGCGGTTCCGCTGAAGGCCCAGCAGACCGGCACGGTCACCGGCCTGGTCACGGCCGACGGATCGGGGCTGGGCAGCGCTCAGGTGGTGCTGGTCCAGGACCAGACGGGCGCGCAGTACGGCGGCCTGACCAACGACACCGGACGATTCAACGTGGTGGGGGTGCCCGCCGGCTCGTACACCATTTCGGTGGAGCTGATCGGGTATACGGCCGCCAGCCAATTGCTTACGCTGGAGGGCGGCTCCACGGCCGTCGCTGACTTCGCGATGACCTCGTCGGCGTTGGCGCTGGGCGGCATCGAGGTGTTTGCCGAGCGGGCCGAGGAGCGGCGCACGCCGGTGGCCTTCACGGACGTCTCGAAGGCGGAGATCCAGGCCCAGCTCGGATCCCGTGACCTGCCCCTGGTGCTCAACGTCACACCGTCGGTCTACGCGACCGCACAGGGGGGCGGAGCGGGCGACGCGCGCATCAACGTGCGGGGCTTCAACCAGCGTAACACCGCCGTGATGATCAACGGCGTTCCCGTGAACGACATGGAGAATGGGTGGGTCTACTGGTCCAACTGGCAGGGGGCGGGCGACGTCGCCACCAGCGTCCAGCTCCAGCGCGGCCTGAGCGCCGTGAACCTGGCCACGCCGTCGATCGGTGGCACCCTGAACGTGCTCACCGACCCGAGCCCCGCGAATCCGGGGTACATCTTCAAGCAGGAATTCGGCAGCGGGAATTTCCTGAAGACGACAATGACCGCCGCAACTGGCCCGGTCGGCGACTTCTCGATGTCGGCGTCGGGGGTTCGTACGACCGCCGACGGCATCATTGACGGAGTCTGGCAGGACGCGTGGTCTTTCTACGTCGCGTCGCAATACCGGTTCAGCGACCGCAACCGGCTGGAGTTCTACGCTCTCGGGGCGCCCCAGCGCCACGGCCAGAGGTCCTACAGGCTGAATATCGCCACGCTGGACCGCGAGTTCGCGGCCTCGTTGAGCGACTATGATCCAGCTGGCCTTGCCCGATTCGCGAACGAGGCCGGGCGCTTCTGGAGTCCCAACGTCGCGGGCGTGGACCCCAGCTACAACGGGCGCCAGTTCAACAGCACGGGTCCCAGCGCCGGCGTCTCCAGCCGCTTCGACCGCAACTTCCTCAACGAGCGGGAGAACTACTTCCACAAGCCCCAGGTCAACCTGAACTGGTACTCGTATCTCGGGGACGGACTGACCGCCAACACCGTCGCGTACTATTCCGGCGGCAGTGGTGGAGGCACCGGCACCTACGGCTCGCTGCGCTGGGACAACACATACAACCAGCGCGTTCCGGACTGGAATGCGACGATCGCGCGGAACCGCGGGAACGATAACGGTGCGTCCTACGGCATTCTTCGGAATTCGGTCAACAATCAGACCACATGGGGTGCCATCGCCAAGCTTCAGAAGGAGTTCGACGACGGGTTGGTTGCCAACTTCGGCGTCGATTGGCGGACCGCCACGATCGCGCACTATCGGGAAGTGCGCGACCTGCTGGGGGGCACTTTCTATAACGACTGTTTCCGCGGCTGCAGCTCGGACTTCTGGACCGAAGCGGAGGGCAACCGCGGCCTGGGCGACAAGATCAACTACCACAACGAGAACGACGTCAACTGGGTCGGTGTCCACCTGCAGGCCGAGAAGTCATCGCTGGCGGGCTCGTTCTACGGAATGGCGGGTGTCTCACGCATCTCCTACGACTTCGTCGACTTCTTCACCAGAGGCAGCGGCAGCGGCGGCTTTCACGAGGTGAGCAGCGGTGGCCTGACCGGCTATCAGATCAAGGGCGGCGCGCAGCGCAATCTCGACCCCGAGTGGTCGGTGTACGGGAACGTCGGCCTGGTGTCGAAGGTTCCGATCTTCGACGGCGTGATCGACGACCGTGAGGGCGTACTGCTCGCCAACCCCCAGAACGAGACCTTTACGTCGTTCGAAGCGGGGACGCGATTCCGCTCGCTGAACCGCCAGTTCTCGTTCGATGCAAACGTCTACTTCACCCAGTGGAACGACCGGACCGGCACACGCTTTGCGAGGGACTTCTTCGGGGAAAACGAGCACGCGATCATCCGCTTGCTCGGAATGGACGCGCGCCACATGGGGGTTGAACTGGAAGGCGCGTTCCAACCATCCGACTTCATGCGCTTTGACGGTGCTCTGTCCTTCGGCGACTGGAAGTACACGGACGACATCTCGGGCAGCTTCAGGGCCGAGGACCGCCAGTCGGAGACGCTGGACTACACCTTCTATGTGAAGGACCTCTACGTGGGCGACGCACCCCAGTTCCAGGTGGCGTACGCGCTCTCGGTGTTCCCGAGCGGGGGATTCTATGGTCGGCTGGTCGGACGGACCTACGGGAAGCACTACGCCAACTTCGACCCCTTCTCGCGAACCACCGACGCTGAAGCCGGCGTCCAGTCGTGGCGTCCTCCGGGGTACACGATCTTCGACGCCCACATGTCGTACAGGCTTCCCGCGGAGATGGCGGCAGCCTTCGGCGGGAACGTGCAGATCTTCCTGCACGCGCTCAACCTCATGGACAGGGTGTTCATCCAGGATGCGCAGGACAACTCCCGCTTCAACGCATACTGGAGCGCTGCGGAACGCGAGGCGGGACGGCTGAGTCACAAGGCCGATGACGCTGAGGTGCACATCGGCATGCCGCGCCGCTTCAACTTCGGGTTCCAGATTTTCCACTAGGCGGATCTGTGGATTGACGGGCGGCGATTGGCCGGGCCGCGACCCGCTCCTCGCCAGCCTCTAGGGGCCCCCGCGCCGATGCCGGCGCGGGGGCCTTCGCTTTCTTGCGGAGGGATGAGTGCCGAGCAGGCACGGGCGGGCCGATCGCGCCTTTCCGCCGAATCCCGGCTCCCTTGCATTGCGGGATCGATCGACGGAGGACGAACTTGAAGCCGTGTACGTGCGGCTGTACGAAATCGAGAGGCTGGTAGAGTCCGGCAGGATTCGGGAGCGAACGCGGCCCCGCAGGAGCCAGAACATGAAGCCAACGGCGATTCCGCCCGCTCTCATCGCCTTCATGGCTTTTGCTTGCCAGCCCGACAGTCGGTTGTGGCTTCGCATCTGTTCATGGACGTTGAACTTACGAGATTGGCCGGTCGGATTCCAGCCGTTTGACTCCCGCCGATTATGATCTAGTCGCGGAGTCTTCTGCGGGCTTCCAGAGCCGTCCGAAGCTGTCCCTCATCCGCGCGCTGATAGCACTGAAGAACCGTCTTCGCCGTCTTCCAGCCGCCCAGCTCGCAGAGCACCTTCAGAGGCTGGTCCATCAGGTCGCTGGCGAACTTCCGCCGCAGCGAGTGCCAGCCCCGGCCGGGCTTCGGCTCCAGTCCCGCGAGCCTTTCGGCCCTGTCCCACCATCCCTGCGCCAACGCGGCTCCCATGCAGGCCGACGGATTCCGGGGCGCGGGCAGAACCGGGGCATCCCTGGCCAGGGGAATCGGGCTCCTCGCCTCCTTCAGCGCGTCGAGCGCCTCGGCGGTGACGGGCGTGATGTGTTCATAGCCCGATTTGTCGTGCTCGGCCCGCCAGAGGATCGTCCGACCCTCGAAGTCGATGTCAGGCCACCGAAGCTGGCGTATTGCACCGATGCGGTGCCCGGTTTCGTGTGCGAGCACGAGCGCGATTCGAAACCGCCAGTCCACCCGGCGCGACACCTCCAGCAGCGCCCGGTACTCCTCCTCGGCGAGCACCACCCGTGTCGGGTTCTTCTCGGCGGGCTTCCTGAGACCCTTGAGCGGGTTCCGGTCGAGCAACAACCGGCCCTGCTCGTCCCTTGACCTCTCCGCCCAATTCAGCACCGCGATCAGGAACTTCAGGTCGTATTCGACCGTGCGGTCCGAGACGGGCCTGCCGCTCGGTCCGATCCTGCCCGCTCGCCGTTCCCGGATGAACCGGTCCCAGTCCCTCTGGGACAGGGTGGCCGGGTCGCGGTTCCGCCCCAAGAACCGGAGGAACATGTTCATGGCCGCCCGGTCGTGGCCCCGCGTATGAACGCCCTTGGTGGGCGTCACCTCCTCACCGTAGATGTCAAAGAGCCTTCCCAGCGTGAGCGGCTCGGGCTTGGCTTCCGCCTCGCCCCCGATCTCGGGTCCGGCGAACCCGGCGGCGAACTGGTCCGCCTGCCGCTTCGCGCGCCGCCAGTCGCGGTGCCTGAGCGACCGGGTGAGCCTGCGCCCGTTCTCGCGCCACTCCAACTGGTACAGGCCGGTCTTGGCGTCCGGGAACACCCGGACCCGGTTCCGGCCCCATTCGCCAGCGCCGTACGAGCGCCGACTTCGTTTCGTGCGTGCCATCGTTCGATTCCTCTCGATTGATGGACTGCACGATCTGCCGCGAAGGAAGTATCGCGGAGAGAAGGCTTCTCCGCCACTGTCGCGGCTTGGGCGAGCGCCTTCGGGGCGGGTTTCTGAGGAGCCAGATGTTATTTTGTTTCACAAAAACTCTGGCTGGGGGGGATCCCCCTAGACCCCCCAACGACACTTTCGCGCGCCACCAGAGGAGACCGGCCGACATGGCCCGTCCCCGGAAGCCCGAGGCCGAACGCCGGAGCCGCACGACCTGCGTGCGCGTCACGACCGCAGAGTAGGCGATCCACATGGCGGTCGAGGATGCGGTTTGCCGAACTGTTTGGAGGCACAGAGCGCCCGGCTACCAAGTGCTGATGATGTCATGCACGTCGGCGAGGCGGCCACCGCATCGGTCAAGCCAACCGGGCGGCGAAGTGGCTCGGAAAGACAACCAGAACGTGTCACTTCCCGCCGCACCCGTGTGCTGAGGCGTTACTCCGATGACATGCCGGAGCAGGGTCTCCTTGGAGATCGCCCAACACTGAGCGTCGAACGGAGAAACGCCGAGGCAGATGGCGTACTCGTAGTCCTGGTCGCGTAACTGCTGGAACTTGAAGACGCCCGACTTCCAGAGGGTGGAGAACTTGATTTCGACTCGTTTGCCGGCGATTACCCGGTCAGCTTCGGAGTCTCCGCTCTTGGTAACGTCGAACCCCTTCGCGGCGCACCATCCCGCGACTAACTGTTCGCCGATCTTGCCGACCTGTCTGGACGGTCGTGTCTTGATCCACTTGAAGGGACTATCGGACCACGGGTCAGCTTCGGCGCTCCTCACGTAGTCGTCACGGAGGGTGCCCGCGATCGACGCCAGCAAACCGACCTCCGGGTCCCGTATCCCGTCCCTCGGCCCCGTACTCACTGCCTTGCCCCGAACAGGTCAGGTTGGCCGCGTGGTTCCTGGAGACCCGAAGGATCGAATCCTTCCCAGCGAACTTCGTCTACGTCCGCGAACCTCTTCGCCATGACCTCCAGCGCCTCGGGGTTATTGTCCACCAAGATGAAGCGGCGTCCGAGCTCGTGGGCCGCCATTCCGGTCGTGCCGCTCCCCGCGAAGAAATCCAGTACCACGTCACCGGGGCGTGATGAGGCCGTGACGATGCGCCGGAGGATGCCCAACGGCTTCTGCGTGGGGTAGCCTGTTCGCTCGGACCCGTTGGTCGGGACGATGGTATGCCACCAAGTATCGGTCGGGAGTTTTCCGCGGGCGGCCTTCTCGGGTCCGACAAGGCCGGGGGCCATGTAGGGGATGCGCTCGATCTCGTCCACGTTGAAGACGTAATTGCCCACGTCCTTGACGTAGAAGAGGATGTTGTCGTGCTTTGCGGGCCAGCGTGTCTTCGGCCGCGCCCCGTAGTCGTAGGCCCAGATGATCTCGTTCAGGAAGCTGCCCGGCCCGAACAGGTCGTCCATCAGGAACCGGCAGCGGTGGACTTCCCGGTAGTCGACATGCAGGTAGAACGATCCGTGCGGGGCCAGTATCCTGTACGCTTCCCGCAGTCTCGGCTCCAGGAAGGCCATGTAATCGTCGAACTTGTCGTGGAAGCGTTTGGTGCCGAGCGTGGAGGTCTCATAGCGACGACCCTGAAAGCCGATTCGATCCCCGTTCTTGGATCGTGTGGTCTTGATACGGGTTCGGCTCTGGGTTCGCCCCGTGTTGAACGGAGGATCGACATAGACGAGATCGGCCAACCCGTCAGGGAGGTTCCGAAGCACGTCGAGGTTGTCGCCAAGAACGATCTGGTTCACCAACTGCTCCTCTAGGCGGCCGGTATGGCCCCCTTCATCGGGGAATGGATGGTACCCGGCGACGGTTGTCTCGCCGATGGTCCCGGCGGGCGTCGCTACGGCTGTCAACTACGGTAGTCACCTGACAGGCGAGCGCGCTAGACGCGATGCGCCGGTATGGGTGGCGCATCTGCGACACCAACCGTCACGGCGCACCGGCAAGGGAGGAGGGCGCCCGTACCATAGGGACCACCTCGCCGCCGCACAGACCTTGTAGGGGGTCGAGGGGGCACAGCCCCCCGGCCAGCCTCCGCTGGGGACTCACGGAGTGTGGCCCCACGGAGTACGCTCTTGTCACCCTTAGCCCGCGCGGCCACCGCGGTCACTCACCCGAAAACACCACTCCGGGCACCGCCCGGAACAGCCTCGACCGCGCCGCCGCGGGCTCCTTCGCCTCTCGTTCGCCCGCCTCGCGGGCGATGAAGGCGACGAGTGACCCATCATGTCCCTTTGCGAGCGGCCCGGATTCTACCCTATCCTTACCCCTCGGAGACCCGAGATCGTCGCTTCTCCGGCGATCCTGTGGCCCGTAGGATACCCGAAATGCCTCCGGAACGCACCGAAAAGGCCTCGAAGCCCGTCGCGGGCACGTCAGGTCCCGGTGTCTGCTTCTCCGGCCCCGCGAGATACGCTTCTCAAGCGGCCGTGAGCCGACGCCGCCGCTCGAACGGGTCCGTGCGCCGGTACGCAGCCTCGATCTGGGTTGCGGACCTAGTGAGTATGCTCACCCTGTGGTGCTTACTTCGGTCACTATCCAGACCGGTTCCATGTGCGGTGGAGCATAGGGGATGACGGATACCAAGACCCTCTGGCCATTCTTGATTCCCGACCGCGACATGTCGGCTGCGGATAGGTAGCAGAACATTTCGGCTACGACGCCAAGGCCGTCGGCTCCGCGTTCACGCAGGTGCAGTAGATGCCACCGGCCCCTTCCCAGCTTCCCAAGCAACTGGCGCGCGACCTCGTTGTTCGGCGGCTGCTTGAACCGCTTCGTCATGTTGATGTTCTTGTTGACCGACATGACCAGACCGGGGAAGTCTCTCGCCTCGTCAGGGATCACTTCACGATACAGAGTGCGCTTCGGGCTCTTCTTGAGCGACGCTTCGATCTTGGCGAGAGCCTCCCACTCGTCGGTCAGGGCATTCGGGATCTCTCGCCCTGCTCGACGCATGCTGAGGAGGACATTGAATCGAGCATCTGGGGGCGTAGCCCCTCCCTCGATCTGTTCCTTGACCTTCATGACCCAACACCAGTGCTCTGGCCACGGATGGCCGGGATGATCGAAGAGGACACGGCTCCCGCAGTTGCAACTGAAGAAGAAGACGGGGGCCGAGCACTCCCGACAGATGATCTTGTAGGTCTTGGTGGTACACCACGGGCCGTGTGTCGGTACGCTCATATGAAGCTGCCCAAAGCGCTTGGGAGCGGCGGTTTCAGGTTGGTGGGACGATGCGCGTGTTTCCGCACGATTACCCTCGGAAGCTACGTTGCCCGTCGCCACCGCATCAACTCACCGACACGACCTCTGAGGCTTGGCCGCCCTAAGTGGTTGACCCAGTCGTTCATGAGCCCGCGCCGCCGTTCGACAAGGTCGGTGCGCCGGTACGCGGCCTTGATGACCTAGTTCTGGATCGGGTGCGCCAGCCCCGCCTCGGCAACCTCCCAGGGAGGGTCGGTCTCTTCTGCGGGCCAGTCCCGGAACGACGTCCGGGACCCGTGCGGCACCGCCGCGATCCCGAACCGCTGGGGCCACCTGGCGCAGCCGCTTGTCGGCAAGCGGCCTTCCGCCCTCCCGCGCGCTCGGAACCGAAGGCCACGCACCTCGTGCGGCTGGATTGCCTGAGCGGGAGTCTGGTTGCGCACGGAGCGAAAACGGGGTTGGTTGGGACCAGTGACCACCCCGCCCGCTACACACCGGAAACACATCCTCGACCAGTTCGAGGACTGTCGGACCCGCCCTGAGTCTCAGGAGAGTCTTCGATGAGGAACGTAACCGCTCCCTTGGCCGCGCTCATCTTCGTGGTGTATGGCTGTTCCGAGGAAGGCACGAGCCGGATCCCTTGGCCGGGTTCCGTGGAAGCTGAACTCGACAATCTCACCGGCGCGCGAACGGGCATGTTTCGGACGTATGGACCTGCGCAGCTGCTGACAGCGGGCCCCGAGTCCATTCCGGTCACTTTGGGTTATTGGTGTCACATGGATGAGGATAGCGAGCCTGCGACCGCCACCGACGGATTGTTTTTCAAGGTCGCCATGCCGGACACGTCGTTGGTGTCCGACGACGAGGAGGCCTTCGAGGAGCTTAGCGGCCAATTGGGACTGTTGGATGTCGCGCGCATGGCGGTCGACGGTCGGGTGTACGCTTGGGAGTATTGGCCTATGCCGACGTATGGGGGTTGGTTCTTGGACGGCGATATGGGGTTCCGTTCGTTTCCGCTCGTCGATACGCCAGAGAAGCGCGGTGGCTTGTTGCAGAGCCTCACAGAGGGATACGAGCGCTCGCGCAGCCATGAGTTGGCCCGGATGGGGCGAGATGTGAGACCTGCACTTGACGCGGTCCTCCGTGAAGGATGGAGCCCTGCTCATGACTACGTGGTCTCGCACTACGTCGGTCGGGACACGCTTGGCATCGAACTCAAGGGTGTGTTGAAGTTCTCCATGGAGGGTTTCGACGCCGCGATCGACTCGGTGCGGTTCTGGTGTCCGCTGAAGCAGTCACATGACGAATGGAACGCACTCCGGGTGGAGTTCTTCCGAGCGCTTGACAGTCTTCGGATGGCGTCACAGGAACCGGCTGTCGGAAAGCGATGAGAACCTCAACCAGCGCCTTCCTTACGGTGGTGGGAATCTTGAGGCGGGCGCCGAGCCGGGATGACGCAGAAGGTGCCGCCCACTGACCAAATGGTCGCCCAGCAATGCCGACAGCAGGTCGTTCCCCGGGTGGCAGCTTCGGGTCAGGCCTCCGCGTGGAGGGCTGCCCAACGCGCGTCCTCTTGACAGCATTGCAGGGGCAACCCTTCGTTACTCCATGCCATGGACCAAGACCCGCTACCGCCTCTTTGGCCAAGAACTGGAATCGGGCTCGATCCGGGGTGCCATGCGTGACTTGGTGTCTGAGCTACATCGCAGGTGTCCGGACTCCCTTCTTAGGTGTGGTGAAGACCTTGATTGGCTATCGGTCCACGAGGGTAAGGTGGTGTATGTAGTGAAGGGACCGTCATGGAATCAGAAGACTCTCGAACCCAGGGCCAGGGAGCTGTTGCGGCGAATGTGGATCAGTGATCATGCTTTCGAGGTAGTTGCCTTCGAGACCGAGGAGTAGCAGCGTCAGGAGGGCAGCGGCGGATTCCGACGGCTCACTGGGACGGAGGCGACGTACCGGCTCGCCAAAAAAACGAATCGCTCCCGCCATTCCACAGGATGTTCCGGTCATTTCAGCACGGTAGATTCCGATTCGAGCCCATCGGCAAGAAGGGCAGATCGTGCAGTCCCCGTTGAACTTACGTGACTTCTTGCCTTGATTCGCGATACTTCCGTCCTGCCAGCCCGGCGACTCCCCGGTCCGGCAATCCGGCACCCAGGTGCGCGACAGCGCCGACATCCGCATCATCGAGAACCCGCGCCCGCTTGAGGGTTCGCGGTTGGGTTGGCGGGTTGGCCCCGAGCCGGCCGTGACGATCGGCGCCGCCGACGGCGAGGAGCCCTACCTGTTCCAGCACGCTATCGGAGCGACGAGACTGAGCGACGGGCGAATCGTCGTGGCCGACTACGGCTCAATGGAGTTGAGGACCTTCGATGGCGCGTCGGGCATTCATCTGGCCACCATTGGGGGAGCAGGCGAGGGACCGGGCGAGCACGGGGACCTGATGGACGTCGAACGCCTGCCGGGCGACTCGATCATGGCTTGGGGATTCCCGTTGAGGGCGAGCGTCTTCGACCCGGCCGGCAGCTTCGTGCGTGGCTTTCGCATGGAGCGGCGGGCGGAGACAACTGTCGGGCCGAGGCCGATTACGCCGGTGGCGGCCATGGAGGACGGTTCGATTCTGGCCAGTGTGAACCCGGTACACATCGACACCCTGGTCGTCGAGTTGTGGGATGGGGAGGGGAATCTGCGCGCTCCGCTGGGATCCCATCCCGCCCATGAGCCGCGCACCTGGGTGGGAGCCATCAACCGCACGCAGACCTTCGGCTGGGACCTGAAGCTGGCGCCGTGGGGCGAACTGGCAGTGGTCACTCCGAGCAAGCGCTACGAGATCAGGGCCTTCGCGACGGACGGCACTTTGGCCCGGGTCGTCCGGGTGGAGCATGTGCCGCGCGCGCCGACGGAGGCCGATATCGAGGCGTACACCGAGGTGCAGGTCCGGATTCAGGTCCCGGACTCCTTTGGGGAGGACGTGGAGGAAAGGCGTGCGCAGGCCCGCCGTGAAATCATGGCCACGCCGGTCGCCGAGCACCTCCCGGCCTTCGCTTCCATCATGGCCGATCGTACGGGCCACCTGTGGGTCGAGGAATACGAGGTCATCGGCGATGGCTCGGTCGGCGTGCTCTGGACGGTCTTCGATCCGAATGGTCACGTCCTCGGCTTCGTCGAGACCCCGGAGGGACTCACGATCTACGAAATCGGCGAGGACTACATCCTGGCACGGGTTCAGGACGAATTGGGAGTGGAGTCCGTCCAGTTGTGGCCGCTTGAGCGGGTGCTTTAGCCCAGCCCCGCCACCAGCAACCCGTGCAGCGCTTCCGGGTTCTCCGTATTGACCCAGTGCCCGCCGTCGACCTCATGCAGGAAGACGCGGCCCATGTCGGCGGCTGCCTCGCGGATCCGGGCCACCGCCACCTCGTCGAGCACGCGCGACCCCAACGCCCTCACGAAGTGAACAAACGTGCCGCTGGGCGGCCTCACCGCGACGTCCCACGCGTCCGTGCGGAAGTAGTCCCGCAGGTAGGCCTCCATCTCGTCCGCGTCCAGGCGCCACTCCAGCCCGTTGTCCGTCGGCACGGCGTTGGTCGCCATCCACTTGGCCACCAGGGTCGAGAACCCCTCGGACTCGACGGCGTCGACTGCTTCGGCGCGCCTGCCGAACGGGCCCGGATGCCGCCTGAGCACGCCCAGCATTCGCCACGCGCTGCCGCCGGCCCGCCCGGCGCCGGGTGAGGAATCGACGACCCAGAGCTGCCGGAGGGGCTGCGCGCCCGCCTGGGCCTCGCTGCCCGGGGGCACGGCCTCACCCGCCCGGCCCGTGCCCCGCCCCCCCGCCGCCCCCCACCGAATCGCCGCGTACACCAGCGCGACCTTCCCCCCGAACGAGTGCCCCAGCACGGCATCCGCATGGCGCCCCAGCCCATCCTCCAGCCGCACCAGGTCGCGCGCGCAGGCCTCGACCGTGTGCGGCGCCAGACGTGGCGACCGGCCGTGCGAGCGAAGATCCGCCAGCACCACGCTCCACTCGGGCCGCGCCCTCACGAGCCGCCGCGCGACGCTGCCCCAGTTCCTGCCGGCCCCGTAGATCCCGTGCAGTACGAGCAGTTGCCTGGTCGGCGCAGCACCGGGCGCCACAACGGTTTCGGTATGGATATGGGTCATGACGTATGTTATCACAGGTGCGCGGGGCCACCTCCCCCGCGACGACCCCCGACCCATGCGACGGTCAGCCACCAAGCGACAATGACTCGAAGCTCCCTCCTGACGGGCGCAGGCCTCGTCCTCCTCCTGGCGACGACGGGTAGCCTGAACGGCCAACTCCGCCCTCTGCAACCCTCCCCCGACTCCCCGATCACGATCCCCCGCCTTCCGGGCGAGATCGTGCTGGACGGCGTCGTGGACGAGGCGGCGTGGGACGAACTCGCGCCCTTCGACATGTACATGTACCAGCCCAACTTCGGCGGGGCGCTCACGGAGCGGACGGAGGTCTGGGTGGCGCACGACGACAGCTACCTCTACGTCGCGGGCCGCATGTGGGACTCCGACCCCGACGGGATCCGGACGGGGACGTTCTACCGCGACCAGTACAGCGGCGACGACATCCTGTCGGTGATCATCGACAGCTACAACGACTACGAGACCGCGGTCTGGTTCACCGTGAATCCGTCAGGGGTGCGCCAGGACCGGACGATCTCGAACGACGCCGAGTTCACCAACGGCATGCCGATGAGCTGGGACTGGAACTCGTACTGGGACGTGGTCACCACGCAGACCGACGAGGGGTGGTTCGCCGAATTCCGGATTCCGTTCTCGACGCTGGGCTTTCAGGTCACCGGGAACGAGGTGGAGATGGGGTTGATCCTCTACCGCGCGGTGGCCCGCAAGAACGAGCGTCAGACCTTTCCGCCGATCGAGCCCAGGTGGGGACGTCTGGGGTTCGCCAAGCCGTCGCGGGCGCAGCGCGTGGTTCTCCGCGACGTACAGCAGTCCGCGCCGGTGTACCTGACCCCGTTTACGCTGGGCGGCTTCAAGCAGAACCCGGTGCTCGCCGAGCCGCCCGAGGTGCCCAGGGCCCAGTGGCGGAGCGAGCGCGATCCCACCACCGAGCTGGGGCTCGACCTCAAGTACTCGCCCACCTCGAACCTCGCGCTCGACCTCACCCTCAACACCGATTTCGCGCAGGTCGAGGCGGACGATCAGCAGATCAACCTCACCCGCTTCGCGCTGTTCTTTCCCGAGAAGCGGCAGTTCTTCCAGGAGCGCGCCTCGACCTTCGACTTCAACACGGGCGGCATGTTCAACCGGCTCTTCCACAGCCGCCGCATCGGGCTGGACCAGGGCGAAATCGTGCGCATCTACGGGGGCGCGCGGGCCGTGGGGCGCTGGGCCGGCACGGACTTCGGCTTCCTCAACATGCAGACCGCCCCGCACGGCGACCTGTCGTCGGAGAACGTCGGCGTGTTTCGGCTGCGCCAACAGGTCATCGACGACTTTTCGAGCATCGGCGGCATGCTGACCACGCGCCTCGGGTCGGCCGGGCGCAACAACACCGCGTACGGCCTGGACGCTGTGATCAGGTGGTTCGGCTACGAATACCTGATCCTCCAATGGGCCCACACCTTCGACGAGGCGGCCGAGCAGGCGGGCGGGCTGGAGTCGGGGCTGGGAAGGGTCCGGCTGGAGCGCCGCCGCGACGAGGGGTTCTCGTACTACGCCGAGGGGATCCGGGCCGGCGAGGACTACCTGCCGGGCCTGGGCTTCCAGCTGCGGAGGGACTTCACCTACGGGGGCGCCCAGTTGCGCTACCGGCAGTTGCGCGACGACGCTTCGCCGCTGCTGGCTCGCGCGCTGCAGATCAGCACGGCCCAGTACTTCCGCAACGCCGACCAGAGCGCCGAGTCCCGCGAGATCAAGCCCGAGCTCGAGTTCGATTTCCGCGATGGTTCGAACCTGACCGTGGGAACGCTGTCGAGCTTCGAGAGCGTGCGCAATGCGTTCCCGATCTCGGACGTGGTGGTTCCGGCGGGCGAATACTGGTTCCATGAACTGACTTCCACGCTCAGATTCCCGCGCAGCGACCTCCTCCGGGGCGATTTTGAGGCATCGGTGGGGAGCTTCTACGACGGCAGCCGGGTCAGGCTGTCGCTGAAGCCCGTGTGGGTCGTGTCGAAGTACCTGGAGCTGGAGGCGGGCTACGAGGTCAACCGCCTGGACTTCGCCGACCGGGGGGTCGCCACCACCGCCCAGCTGGGAAGCCTGAGAGTCAAGACGGCGCTGAATCCCAAGGTGTCGATGAGCACCTTCGGCCAGTACAACAGCGCCACCGACCAGACCAGCCTGAACGTGCGCTTCCGCTATCACTTCCGCGAGGGCACCGACCTCTGGATCGTCTACAACGAGGGCTTCAACAACGTGCGCGACGACGGGCTGGGGCCGCGGCGGCCGCTGTCGTCGGGGCGGGCCGTGCTGGTGAAGTACTCGTATACGTTTGCGAGGTGAGGGGCGGGGCGTCGCCACCCCGAAGGCCGCTCCCGGAGGCCGACCCGCCGGTTTTCCCGTTCGGGCAAATCCGGTGCTCTCCGCGACGCTTCAGTGCGCGTTTTTCCCGTTCGGGAAAGTGAATTCTTGATAAACGAGCCCCGAGACACCAGCTTGGCGGGATCGGTTTTTCCCGATCGGGAAGGAATGGGCAAGATGACGCCTGCGGAAATCGGACGCATCGTGCGGGCCGCCAGACGGGCACAGGGCCTCCGCCAGGACCAGTTGGCCGGGGCGGCGGGCGTCGGGGTTCGCTTTCTTTCCGAGCTGGAGCGAGGCAAGACGACCGTCCGGCTCGAGAAGGTGATCGCAGTACTCGATGCGCTCGGATACACCCTGCGGGTCGAGATGCCGCCGGGCGAGCGCGAGCCGTGTGAGGAAATCGACGCGCCCCGCGTTGACGCCGCGGGCGCCAGGCCCAAAGCAAACTGGTCCTACGAATGATCCAGTCAGTGCGCGGACCGCTTCTGGTCGGCCTCCTCGTCATCGTCTCCGCACTGGCCTCCACCCCGGCCCTGCGCGACGCCACCACCCTCCGACCCTTCCCCCCCGCCACCCTGCACCACCCGCCCGGCTACCTCCTCGGCGCACCCCTCTTCGGCCTCTGGGACACGCTGTCCCTGCTTGCGGTGAGTCAGCACTACGCGGTCCTGGCGACGCTGGTTCTGCTGTATGGGGCCGGCCGCCTCGCCGCGGCACGCGCCCCGCGCCGCCGGCCACCCGGCCCGGCCCGCCAACCCTACGCGGGCCAGCCCCAGTCCCCGAGCGCCGGCGACCGCCGCTCCCTTCCCCACTGCATCGCCCGGGAAGCCCTCTTCGCCGCCGCCGCCCTCGCCGCCCTGCTCGCCTTCTACGCGGCCGCCGCCTTCGTCCCGCGCCCCATGGCCGCGATCCGGCTGGCCACGCCCGACCTCGTTGCGGTGGACTTCCATTCGCACACCAACCGCTCGCATGACGGGTGGTCGCTCTTCACGGCGGCCCGGAACCGTGCGTGGCACGAGGCCGGCGGCTTCCACGCGGCCTACGTGACCGATCACTACACCTGGGCGGGCGTGGACGAGGCGCTGCCCGCGAACCCGGCACGCGCCGGCGAGCGCACCGTCCTGCTGAGCGGCATGGAGGTGAGGCTGCGCGACCGGCACACGAACATCCTTGGCGACCGCGCCCGCTACGTCTTCGCGCTGGACAGCACCTGGCACCACCTCGACCCGGGCCCGATCGCCGCCGCTCACCACCCCGGCGCCCGCCCGCCCGCCATGCTGTACACGATCCCCGGCCCGCTCGACCGGATCGTGCCGTTCGGGCCCGGCTCCCCGGCCGGCGTGATCGGCGTGGAGCTCAGCGACGGGGCGCCACGCGGCCTCGAGCAAGGCCGTGCCGAGCGCGAAGAGATCCTCGCTCTTGCCGACAGCATGGATCTGGCGGTGGTGGCCGGCACCAACAACCACGGGTGGGGACGCACCGTCCCGGCCTGGAGCGTGATGCGGCTGCCGGGCTGGCCGCGGATGTCGCCGGACGAACTCGGCAGCGCGATCGAGGACGCCCTGCACCGGGAGCGCCGTCGTGCGGTCACGGTAGTGGAACGCACGATGCCGTATCACGAAGGGTCGGCGGTCAAGCTGGCCGCCACTGTGCCGCTGCTGCTATGGTCGCACTTCTGCACCCTTACACTCGGGGAACGCGTGTCCTGGCTCGTCTGGCTCGCGATCTGGGCCACCGTGCCGGCTCACCGCGCCCGCCACCACGGCGCAACCCGCTGATCCATGACCACCTTCACCGTCTATCTCCGCCTCGGCTTCGAGCACCTGCTCGACCTCCAGGGGTACGACCACATCCTCTTCCTGGCGGCCCTCTGCGCGGCCTATTCGCTGCCGCGTTGGCGCGAGCTGCTCGTGCTTGTGACCGCTTTCACGGTCGGGCATTCCGTCTCGCTCGCGCTGGCCACGCTGCGGCTGGTGCGGGTCGACACCGGGCTCGTGGAGTTCCTCATCCCGGTGACGATCGTGGCGGCGGCGGTTACGAACCTGGTCGCCATGCGGCGCGAGGACCCGTCGGAGCACCGGGTCGCCGCGCGCCCCGCCCGCTACGTGCTCGCGCTGGTCTTCGGCGTAATCCACGGCCTCGGCTTCTCCAGCTTCCTCCGCCTGGTGCTGGGCGAGGAGCGCAACCTGCTTCTTCCCCTGCTGTCGTTCAACATCGGGCTCGAACTCGGGCAGATCGTGGTTGCTGGGGTGGTGCTCGTGCTGGCGCTGGCGGCTACGCGCAGCCTGCCGCTTTCGGAGAAGGGGTGGAACACGGTGGTATCGGCCGTGACCGGGGTCATGGCGGCCTGGATGGCGGTGCAGCGGCTGCCGTGGTGAGGTAAGAACCCGTGGACAGAATCCACGCCTCGTGACCTTGCTAATCACGCATGTCGTGCTAAATCAGCAAGGATGTTGCCGCTTCGTGAGGCAGTAGCCTTCCTTGTTCGGCGCGCTCACTCTCCCATAGTTTTGACCGACGCACCCGATTGCAACGCGAGATCCAGATTACTCGGAGGTCCAGGCCATGTCCCGTCGTCCGCTCCCTGCACTCACCGCCGCCGCTTTCCTTGTGGCCGGCCTCACCCTCGCCGCCCCACCGGCCCACGCCCAGTGGACGGCCTCCAAGCCCGGCAGCGACAACATGGACATCCTCGGGCACATCCCGCTGGGCCCGCGCCTCTCCGTGGCCGACATGGACATCGAGCAGGAGCTGGACCGGCCGTACGCGTACGTCGCGCGGATGGTCTACGGCGACGTCGGCCCCAAGGGGCTCGACATCGTTTCCATCGCCAACCCCGAGCACCCCGAGGTGATCTACGAGTGGCGCATCGAGAACCAGGACCTCCACATGCGCACCGGCGGCATGGACGTGAAGCACTTCAAGATCGGTGACCGCTACTACGTGGTGCAGTCGCTGCAGTTCGGGCAGGGCGGCCCCAACACCGACATGGGCGCGGTGGTGCTGGACGTCACGGGCCTGCCCGATCCCTCCACCGTCCGCGAGGTGGCCAGGATCCGCGAGCCCGACCTGCCGGGCGGGTTCCACAACATCTTCGTGTACAAGCACTCCGACGCGCGGGTCCTGCTCTTCTCGACCGTGAGCGGGCCCTTCGCGCACGTCTACGACCTCGCCCGCGTGGTCGAAGGCGACCTCGATAACGCCCTCATCGGGCGGGTGCCGGTGCCCGAGACCGAGTTCAACCGCGGGGGCCGCGGATACCACGACTTCTACGTCGGATACCACCCCGACACCGGCGAGGACCGGTTCTACGGCGGCGGCTCGGGCGGCTACTACATCTATGACGTCACAGACATCGAGAATCCCGAGCTGCGGATCACGCTGGTAGGTGTCAGCGGCGTGCGTGGCGGGCACACCTTCACTCCGAGCCCCGACGGGCGCTACGTGATCGCCGAGACCGAGTACCAGTACGCCCCGATCCGCATCTTCGACCTTCAGCCCGCCCTCGACGGCGAAGTGACGAACATCCGCTCGCCCATCTCGGCGTGGACCGCCGACTGGCAGAACCTGGTCCACAACCACGAAGTGCGCTGGCCCTACGTCTTCGCGTCCGGCTACCTCGACGGGCTGCAGATCTTCTCGCTCATGGACCCCGAGAACCCGGTCACGGTCGGCTACTACGACACCTACGTCGGCCCGCCCAACCGGGACCGCACCCCCGTCTTCAACGGCGCCTTCGGGGTCGACGTCCGCAACGCCGACGGCCTGATCGTCGTCAGCGACATGTCCACCGGCCTCTGGACCTTCCGCATGGACGGATTCAGCGGCTGGAACGGCGAGGACTGGGGCGTGCCCAACATCTCGTCCGTGCAGGACTGGGACCGCGGACCTATTCGGCGGCCGGTGAGCTGAGCGGCAGAGGCCGGGAAGGATGAGGATGACTGGATTCGGGCGACCGGGAGGGCTCGCGGCGCTGGCGGCGTTGCTCGTCGTCGCGGCCCCGGCCCGGAACGCCGAGGGGGGCTGGCAGGTGGCCGACTCGCCGGCCGAGGTGGCCGGGGACGTCGTCGTGTGCGGCCCGTTCGACGGCGCGGTTACGGCCCCTGGCGATGGCGTCCCGCCCCGGTCCCACCTCCGCGGCCTCGGCCGCTCCGGCCCCGAGTATTACCGGTTCCCCATGGTCTCGACCAGGCGCGTCCCGGGCACGGGCAACGCCGCCGGCGTCGGCGAGGTAAGCTTCTCGTCATCGCCTTACGGCATCGCGCTCGGAACGGACGGGAGCTACCGGTACGACTTCACGGTACGCTTCGAGCGCCTGGGTCCCGCACGCGACGGCGTCTACGTGGTGTGGACCACCACCCCCGAACTGGACCGGATCGCGCTCGCCGGAGAATTGAGCGACCCGGCGGGCTTCAGCGGCCAGGTCGCCTGGAACAAGTTCCTCGTGGTGGTGACGCTCGAGCCCGCCTTCGACCCGGACGCGACCATGTGGACGGGCCCCATCGTCATCCGCGGCATGTCCCGCAGCGGCATGATGCACACCATGGCCGGCCACGGCCCCTTCGAAGAGAAGAACTGCGCCGCCTACGGGTATGAGTAGGGCCGTCGCCCGGCTTGTTCTGCTGGCGGCGGTCTTCGCGGACCCGGACCCCGCAGCCGCGCAGAACGGGACCGCGTCGGTCTCTGCCGAAACCGTGTGCCGCGCCGCGCCCGGGCCCTCGGCGGATGCGGTGGGAATGCTCGAGACCGGAGACCTGGTCCTCGTCTACCGGGGCGTGTCCACGTCGGCGGGCCAGTGGATGCGTGTCACAGCTGGCCCCTTGCGCCGCTTCGGCGCCCCCGATGGCTGCTGGGTACCGTCATCGGACGTGGTCCGGGCCAGGGGCACCGGGCACTTTCTGCAGCTGGCCGATGGGCTGCTGTCCGCGGCAGTGTCGCCCTCCCTCGATGAACTGCTTGCCGTCCACAACCTGTTCGGACATCCCTGGCACCGGGAGGAGGTGGAAGCGTCTCCGGTTCTGGGACTTAGGCGTCTACAGTTGTTGCGGGCCGCTCTCCGCCCGCTAGGGCCCCGCGATGCCGATGCCTTGACGCTGGCCTGGATCAGGGCGCTGGAAGACGAGGTCAGCCTCGCGCATGAAGGGAACATCTGGACGGTGAGCGACGAGGCCTATCTGAACCTGTACGAGAGGCACCGGTCTGACCCGTTCGCGGAAGAGATCATGTGGGCGTACGCGAGCGAATCGGTCCGCCGCGACTGCGAGGGGGTGTTCGCTTGCGAGGTGGAAGACGGGGTCATCAACAGGCTGGCAAGGTACTGGATCGACTTCCCGCACGGTCGCTACATCGCCGAGGCATTGGTGGAAGCGCGGACCTTGCTTGGCGACGGTCTGGAATCGTGCAAGGCCGCGCGCAGCCGCGACACGGACTCGCGGGAGGCCAGAATGTGGGGCTGGTCGGGGTGGGACCGGTCCGGTGCGGAGATCACGCGCGAGTTGCTGGCGACGCTGGAAGCGGTGAGCGACGACGACAAGGCGCCGCTGCTTGAGAAGCTGGCGGAGCTGGAGGCTTGCGCGGCGTGACGGAGGCATCGTTGGCAACTCGGGTCATCTCGACCGGCAGGGGCCCAGCGCCCGCGGCCGGCTGGGCCATCGCGCCCGCGGCCGCCGTGCTCCTCGCGCCCGCCGTGCTTCTCACGGTCGCGACGGCCGCCCTCCTCCCCGTCCAGTCGCTCTCTGCCCAGGAGATGGACCACGCCGCCCACATGATGCATGACATGGGCGGCGGCTGGCGCATGCCCCCGATGGACCCGAACATGCCCATGATCCCGGGTCTGGAGATGGCGCTGCCGCCGGTCGAGCCCTTCCTCGCGGCGGCGGGCATCGACGTCATGACCCTGCCCGAGGCGCGGCCCAGCGAGGTCGTGCACCTGGAGGCGGGCGACACGTTCAACGTCGATGTCACCATCGTGCGGCGCACGTTGCGCGGCCACACGGCCGCCATGTACGGCTACAACGGCCAATACCCGGGGCCGCTCATCCGGGCGCCGCAGGGTTCGACGGTCGTGGTGCGGGTCACCAACCGGATCGAGAGCCCCACCACCGTGCACTGGCACGGCCTTCGCCTGGAGAACCGCTTCGACGGTGTCGAGACGCTGACCCAGGACCCGATCGAGGTCGGCGAGTCGTTCACCTACGAACTGCACGTTCCCGACGCAGGGATGTTCTGGTACCACCCCCACATGCGCGAGGACGTACAGCAGGACCTGGGCCTCTACGGCAACCTTCTCGTCTCCTCACCCGACCCGGACTACTATGGCCCCGCCCACCGCGAGGAGATGCTGGTCCTGGACGACATCCTGATGGACGACCAGGGCTTCATCCCGTGGGGCAGGGAAGCGCCGACCCACGCGCTCATGGGGCGCTTCGGCAACGTGATGCTTGTCAATGGCGTGACGGAACACGGGCTCCAGGTCCGCCCGGGCGAAGTCGTGCGCTTCTTCATGACCAACGTCGCCAACACCCGCACCTTCAACGTCACCTTCGGGTCGGCGCGCGTGAAGCTGGTCGCGTCGGACGTGGGCCGCTTCGAGCGCGAGACGTGGGTGTCGAGCGTGGTGATCGCGCCGGCCGAGCGGTACGTGGTGGACGTGCTCTTCCCGGAGGATGGGGAGGTGGCGATCGCGAACACGATCCAGGCCATCAACCACTTCCGGGGCGAGTTCTACCCGCAGGTGGACACCCTGGCGATGGTTACGGTGGCCGGGCCGGCCGTCGCCGACGAGGTGACCGCGGCATACGCGACGCTGCGCGGCATCGAAGAGGTGGCGGTCGAGGCCGAGGCCATGCGCGGCCATCTCGGCCGTGCGGCGGACTACATCCTCGAGGCCACCGTGCGGGTCCAGGGGCTTCCGCTCCCGATCATCCGCTCGATGGAGATGGACACTCTCTACATCCCTCCCATGGAGTGGAACGACGCGATGCCCATGATGAACTGGCTGTCGTCGGGCACCCAGGTCACCTGGATCCTGCGGGACCTCGCCACCGGCCGCGAGAACGACGATATCCACTGGACCTTCCAGCGGGGCGACCTCGTGAAGATCCGCGTCTTCAACTCGCCCGACTCGTTTCATCCGATGAACCACCCCATCCACGTACACGGACAGCGGTTCGTGGTGCTCGCCCGCGACGACGTTCCCAACGACAACCTGGTCTGGAAGGACACGGCGATCCTGCCCGTCGGGTCGACCATGGACATCCTTGTCGAGATGTCGAACCCCGGCGACTGGATGTTGCACTGCCACATCGCGGAGCACCTCAGCGCGGGAATGATGTTCCACTTCACGGTGGAGGAGTAGCGCCTTTCCGGGGGGCTGCGGGTCGCCCTGCGGATGTCCCGATGAGTCGGCGCAATGTCCGTGTGGGACGAATGCTGCCCTCCCCCTTTCCGTGGATTGAGCGGGCCTTTACGATTGAGTTGCGAGTGGAGTGAGGGTGCGGACGGTGGAGTGCGCTAGCCGGGGCTTCGGATCCCGGCGGCAGCGCAGGAGGAGGTGCATGGAGGAGGGGGTGAGGGCGGCGATCGTACCGAGGCTCAGCGAACCCGTTCAGCTGGGACACTTCGTTCTGGTCGTGGCGGTCACGGTAGGGGGAGGCGTCTGGACGCTGTCCCAGGCGTTTGCGGATCTGCGTGAGGAGATGCAGGGAATTCGGGTCGAGATTCAGGAGACCCGGCTCGAAACCCGGCTCGAGTTCCAGGATACCCGGCTCGAGATCCAGGATGCCCGGATCGAGATCCAGGATGCCCGGATCGAAACGCGCGATTTGATTTCGGACCTGCGAAAGGAACTGCGCGCGGAAATCGCTCAAGTGCGTTCGGACCTGAGTGGCCAAATAGGGAGTTTGCGAAGCGAGCTGGGGAATCTCCGGTAAGCTCGTAGGCAGCCTCACCACTCTTGGTGCTCGCGCGAGGTCATCCACGGACCCCCTAGGCAACTCTTCAGGTCTTCCCGGAGGGTTTCCAGCCCGTCTTCTTGTGGATGGCGACCGCCGCCACGACCATCAGCAGCGCGAACAGCACCTTGAACCAGAGGGGCGAGAGCACCCAGACCCACGACCATTCGATGTGACCGGTCAGCTTCAGCCCGATGAAGAGCAGGGCGAGGAGCGAGAGAAAGCCCGGGCCACCGCGTCCCCGCCTGGACTTGAGGTGCCGGCGGATGGTGTCACGGGCGGTCTTCCTGCACTCCTCGCGGTCGTGAGCGTCGGCCATCCGGGCCCTCCGGGTTGTTCGTACGGGTCATCGGAATCGGACCGGCCCGCTACGAATCAGGTCTCTTTCCGAAATACGCACTCGGGGCGGAGGGTATTCACCCTGCTGCTGCCAGCGGTTGCAGCGTGTCTGCAAGCTCGATCGCCGGCAGCGCACGGATCCGCGGTGCCAGTTGATAACGCTCCGCCCCCGCGTGAACGACATCCAGGTTGTCCAAACCCAGCGTCTCTGCCGCCGAGCGCATCGACCGTGTCAGCCGGGGAGCCTCCGAGCGCTTGACCTCGAAGCCGTGGCGCCGTGAGCCGTCGAGTACCAGCAAATCCAGCTCCGCACCCGTGTGAGTCGACCAGTGGAAGCACTGCTGCGAGGGTGCCCGGAGCAGTTGCACGATCTGCTGCACCACGAACCCCTCCCAGGAGGCCCCGACCTTCGGGTGCGAAGTTACATCCGTTCGGCCGGTGAGGCCGAGCAGGGCGTGCAGGATGCCCGAGTCCGCGATGTAGACCTTTGGAGACCGCACCTGCCGTTTGCTGATGTTCTCGAACCACGGCTGAAGCTGACGGGCCACGAAGACGGACGTTAGCAGGTCCAGATATCGCCGGACGGTGGTGTGCGAGACGCCGAAGGCCCGTCCGAATTCAGCGCCGTTCCAGATTTGTCCGTGCCAGTGCGCCAGCATGGTCCAGAACCGGCGCAGGGTCGTGGAAGGGATGGTGCTCCCGAAATCCGGAAGGTCACGGGCGAGAAGCGTCCGGATGAATCCGTCGCGCCATCGGCGGCTGGCGGGCTCCGACGATGCCAGGTACGACCGCGGGAATCCGCCGCGCAGCCAGAGACGTTCCAGGTCGTCCACTTCCGTCAGGCCGAAGGCGTCGAGTTCATGAAAGGCAACCCGGCCCGCAAGCGACTCCGAGGTCTGGCGGAGCAGTTCCGTCGAGGCGCTCCCCAAAACGAGGAAGCGGGCCGGGGGGCCTGGACGATCGGCGAGCACGCGCAGGAGCTGGAAGATCCCGGGTAGCCGGTGGATCTCGTCCAGGACCACCAGCCCACGCAGCGGTCGGAGCTCCAGGCCGGGATCCTCCAGCCGGACAAGGTCGGCCGGGTCCTCGAGATCGTACCAGGCGACGGGGTCGTGGCAGTCGGCCGCCAGTTGCCGGGCGAGCGTGGTCTTGCCGACCTGGCGTGCACCCAATAGGGCGACGACGGGGGATTCGTCCAACAGGAGGCGGACTCGGGCCAAGTCGTGCTTTCGCGGAATCATCATCATTGAAATATGAACGATCTGCGGGCAGATTTCAATGATTATACGAAAGGTTAGGCCGCGACTCCTACCACCTGAACCAGAACCGCCGCCACAACTGGTCCTGGCGCTCCTGGAAGACATCCTTGCGGTCGCCGGTGCGGTCGACGGGCCGGATCCAGAAGCGGCAACCCATGGGCCCGAAGGCCTGGGTTCGGGACACGCCCAAGGCGTAGAAGGGCTGGGTGAGGCGCAGGAACTCGGCCGGGGCGTACTCCCGGCCGTCCGCAATCGCGGCGGCGTACCTCGTGGCTTCGGGGTCGCCGGTGATCCGGTGCCCGGGGGCGATTCCGAACAGGCGCATGCCGCCGTCGGTCAACTCGATCCGGAAGATGTACTCGGGGTTCCCCCGGCCATCGAGCCAGCAGGGCGGAGGGTCGATACCGCGGCCTTGCCGGAGCTGCTCGAGCTGGGCTTCCCGGTACTCGGCCCTTCCGACGGCGTCGTCCCGCTCGCGTTCGGCGTCCCATACCCGGCTGCGCAACGTGTCCTCGCGGAAGCGGCTCTCGCTGAGGCCCACACGGAGCGAGTCGACCAGGGAATCGGGGTTCGCGAGCATCTCCGCCCTGGTGGCCCTGAGTTCCTGGTCGAGGGCTCCGATCGTCCTTCGGGCGGCGTCCAGCGAGTCGCGCAAGTCGGCAGCCCGCGCCGCCTGCCCGATGATGCCCTCGGCCTCCTCCGGAGTCAGGCCGTCGGCGCCGGCGAGACCGTCGCGAAGCTCGTCGGCGACCCTCTCCGCGTCGGCAAGGCGCTGTGCGAGCGAGTCTCGCAGGGCCGTCGCGTCCCGCAGACGCCGGTCGCTCTCGGTCGCGGCGGCCCTCAGTGAATCGCGTTCGCCGGCAAGGCGCGCGGCCCGGTCTGCGAACTCCTCGGGTATGGCGTTGTCGGCCAGCAGCGAATCCGTCTGCGCCGCGCGCATGCTTGCGTGGTCTCTCTCGCGCTCTGCGTCAAACACCCGTGTCTGCAACGCTGCCACCGTGTCGCGAAGCTGTCGCGCGTATTCGTACCACGCGTCCGCGCTGCCCCAGGAAACAGTCTCCGTGTTCAGCAGCTCCTGAGTGAGGTGCAGATCGACTCTCGCGGTGTCGAGTTGCGCTTCGGCCGTGTCCCGCTGGAACTGCTCGAAGCGGAGCAGGACTGCGCACGCGAGCAACAGGATGAAGACGACGATGCTGAATGTCTCGGCCAGGGTCAGCCCCAGCGCCAATCCCTTGCGATAGTGCTTCTTCTCGGCGGGCAGCATTCGTCGGGACCCGAGGTCAGTGCTGTCGCCGGAATGCGGTCAGCCGTTTCCAGGCCCGGAGTGTCCCTGCCAATGCGCGCCGTGTTCCGGCCCATGCCTGCCGGATCCGGCCACCTGATCCCTGCACTGCCTTCACCCGCACGTGCGCACGTGCGTCCGCCCGCGCGACCTCCAGCACCTCGTCGGACAGGTCCCGGGCCCGCCGCACGGCGTCGTCCAGCGCCGCGCCAAGCTGTTCGTTGATCGAACGGGCCGTGCCGGGGACAGAGGCGAGCCCGTTGCGGGCGGCCCGCAGCGATGCGCTGAGCTCCTCGAACTCGGCATTCATTCTGGCCGCGCGCCTCGCAATGCCGCGGACACCCCGCGTCCCCTCGTGCAACTGGTCCACGGACTCCTTCCAGAGGGGCAGAGCCTCATGACCGTCCACCGCATCGGCGATGCCCGCGAGCGCCTTTCTGGCCTGCTCAGCGCTTCCCCGCATGCCGGAGAGGGACCGGCCGAGCGCTGACGCGGCGGCGGCGGTGCCCTCCACCCCCCGCAAGGTGTCGGCGACTCGCTCCGCGGCGGGGCCCGCAACCCTGTTGATCCCGTCGAAAGTGGCTTCCGCCTTCTTGAGCTGGGCTTGCGCCCGGTCGAAATGGTTCCCGAGGCGGGCCGGCACGTCGTCCAAATGGGTGCCGAGCTCCCTCGCGGTTTCCTGCAGCGAGAGAAGAGCGCTGGCGCACAGGCCGCACACGCCTTTCAACTGGTCCATCTGGTGGGTAAGCGACTCCGCGGTGCCGGCAACCTGCCCGGTATATGCGTCCAGCGCCTGATATGTCGCCGCTGTTCTTTTCGTGCTATCCGCGATTGTCGCCGCCGTCTTCGCGAGACCGGCGGATGAATCCCTGAACTTGTTCGCCATGATGTCCAGGTCGTCGCGCGCCCGGTCGAGGCTCTCCTTCATCAGGGCAACCGTCTCCTCGAGTTCGGATCTGGTGGTGTCCACGATGTCCCCGGGCGACTCCTGCGACATGGTGAACCAGACGCGGCCGGCGAGTCCCACGATCGTTGTCAGCAGCGCGATGCCGAAGTTCCGGATCGAGCCGGTAGTGCCGCTCCCGTCCGTGCCCGGCGTGCCCCAGTCGAAGGTGATGAGCGCGGCAACGAGGGCCGCGAAGGTGAAAAGAAGGCCCAGGTAGTAGATCGAATCGCCCTTGATGTCGCCGGGTACGTCGCTGTCGTCGATGTAGACCTGGATGCCGATACCGTAGATGACCATGCACACCGCCACGGCCGATGCGAGCCACCAGGCCCCGATGCCGAGGAGGTTCCCGAAGAGGATGACCGCACAGCCGATGGCCAGTACGATCAGCCAGGCGTCGCGGTGCTGTCTGCGCGTTTCTTCGGAATGGGAGGCGGAGTGGGGCGCGGCGGCAGGCGTCATCCTTCCACCATGATCCATCTCGGCCGGGCCAGCGGCGATGCCCCCTGGTCCAGGAAGTAGTCCTCCCAGAAGCCGCGCAGCGGCCCGCCCTGAATTTGCCCGGCCCGGCCCCGGCGGGCGAGCAGAAACACCGACACCTCCACTCCGGAGAGGTCGACGCGAAGTGTGCCGTAGTCCGGGGTGCGCGAGAGCGGGCCGAAGTCGACGGGATTGCGGTAGAAGGAGAGGTTGCGCGAGTTCTGGATCATGTCGGACACGATGAGAACGTGGCGCGGGATGTCGGCGGCGCGGGGCTGGAATGCCCCGACAGCGGCGACCTGTATGCCTTCCATGATCGGAGAGATCGAGTCGCCCGCGACGTTGAGCAGCGCGTCCAGCGTGCGCTCGAGCGGTGCCAGGAACTCGTCGCGGTAGCGCCGTTCCGCCAACTGGGGATTGCCCGTGACCGACGAGACGTCGTCCGGGTGGGCAGGCTTGCACACCCTCAGCACGGCACCCGTGTTGCCCCTGCCGGCCTGGCCGACGGTGTAGATCCGTATCTCGGCCGTCTCGGGCGCGCCGTTCTGAATGAGCTCCAGGACGCGGGGTGCACCCGAACCCTCCTGCACGTTGGTGAGCGTGTCGGAGGGGTCCACCAGGATCGCGATCTGCGCGGCGTACCGGCCGTCTTCCGGACAGTTGGCGGAGTCGAACGCGCGCCGCGGACGCTGCCCGCGAACGAACAGCGCGACGAGGACCAGCGCGGCGACGACGCCGATGACGGCCCCGGCCAGGTTCTTTCGCTTGTTCGCGCGTTTGCGCCGGTGCCGCCTCATGTCGGCACGGCCTTGTCGTGGGGGTCGAGCCTTGTGATTTCGTTCACCAGCTCGCGGCACTCGTCGTGGCAGTCGCGCAGTCTCCGCTCACGCTGCCCCAGCGCCTCGTGCATGAGTCGGCTGCGCTCCTCCGCCTCCCCTTCGCTCATCAGCCGCGACCTGTCCGGAGGCTCCGGCAAATCCCAGTCCGCCGCCCACGGGGTCTGCCATATCTGCGGCTCCGGCGTGGTCCGCGCTTCCCTGTTGGCGGTGCGATACATGTCGAGCGCACCCCGGCAACTCTTCTCGAGGTCGCGCGCAAAGCCGACCAGATCGGTGTGCCGGGCATCGAGCTTGTTGAGGTCGGTGAGCGCGAGTTGCCGGGCCTCGACCGGATCCCGGAAATCAGTGCGCAGCTTGCGGGCGGCTTCGTCGTGGAGCTCGTTGAGATCACCCAGAAGCTCGCGGCGGTCGTCGAGGAGCCGTTCCTCGGTGTTTCGCCGGCGCCGCTCCCGCTTCCCGTAGCCGGGGTACGGGTCGTCCGTCTTGAACCAGTCCATCGCGGCTGCCGCGCACATGGCGAGTCCGATCAGGAGGAGCATCCATGAATAGAACCCGGTCAGCCCGAATGGGCTTGCGCGGAAAAGACAGAGAGCCTCCTGGTCCGCGTGCGTCTCGTCGGGTCCGCGCCAACAGGTTTCGGGCACGGAGTCGGCGGGCGGGACCTGGGTGGCCACCGACTGCGCGACCATGGTCGTATCGGGCGGTAGGGGATAGTCCGGCGGCAGCGCCTCCCGGTAGTGGGCAACGAACAGGTTCCAGAATACCGCGACCGCGGCGACCGCAGTCAGCGCGGCGAGTCCGCCGACCCTCCGGCGGGGATCACGGTGGTGAATCAGGCGCACCAATGCGGCGATCAGCCAGCCGAGCACACCCACGTTCACGACGCTGATCAGGACCGCGTAGCTGGTGCCGGCCAGCAGTCCTCCTTCCACGTTGGCCCCGAAGAACAGGCCGTTCACGAGGGTTTCGACCACGATCAGGGCGACCAGCAGCCCCCAGTGCCAGCCTCGGCTTTCGGGGAAGTCCGCGTCGGCCGTGCGCGCCTCGTCTCGCCGGAAGCGGTTGACCTCGCCGATCGCGTGCTGCGCCTCCCTGGCCAGCCCCGCAAGGTCGGGACGCTCCTCGATCACGGCGTCCTTCATCTCCTTGCAGGCTTTTTCCACCAGCGGGTCGGCTCCGCGGTTGGCTGGCGGCGGCCTCAGGCGTTCCTCGAGCGCGGAGCGATGGCGGTGGTACTCGTTGCGCCGCTTTGCGTACAGGTCGTCGCAGTAGGCCACAACCTCCGTTTCCACGTTGTCGAGCGTCGGCTGGCTGGTGTGCGGCTGGCCCTCGTGACCGCGCTCCCGACCGCGTTCCTTGAGCCTGAATCGCTCAACCAGAGATGAGGCGGTCGGCGTCGGCGCCATAGGTGTCCCCTGGTGTGAGAATTACCAAGTGCGGGCTCGGCAGTATCTTAGTGTAGCATTCTCCGACTCCTGCGCGAATTCCGCAGGACCGGACTTGCCGCGCCCTCTCCGGCTGAAGACGCAGTGCCATGGCATTAGATACGGAGTGTCACCGGCAGAAGTTGCCGCCGGCTGGCCCGGGTAGCCGCCCGTTGCCGTGACCGCCTTTCCGGTGGTAGCCAAAATGTCAACTCTGATTTCCATTTTGTAAATTATACTTTACAGTCCGACCCCCTTGTTTCGCCGCTCCCACGGGCTCGCCTGCAACCGTTTTGCACCTTTTTCGGAATCCCGGTAGCTTTCGCAGTCCCCCAGTTCAATCGGGCCCGCCGGCACTGCCAAAACCGGCACCCGAAAGCACCCTCAGACGACGAGGAACGACACCCGATGGCCCACTCCGCGAAGCCCTTTGATTCCGTCAACGCCGTCCGCACCTGGACCCCCGCATCCAGGGAACCGTACCACCTCGCCGAGGTTTTTGGAGAAGACTCTTTCGGACTCTCTCAGATGCAGGACCGTCTCGCCGAGGGCACCTACAAGCAGCTTCTGGCGACCATCGAGCACGGTGACAAGCCGACGGCTGAAGTCGCCGATGCCGTGGCCGCGGCAATGAAGGACTGGGCCCTCTCCCGTGGCGCGACCCACTTTACGCACGTCTTCCAGCCGCTGACCGGCCGCACGGCCGAGAAGCACGACACCTTCCTCAAGGTCGGCAGGGACGGCCGCGCACTGACCGAGTTCGGGGGCGACCAGCTGATCAAGGGCGAGCCCGACGCATCGTCCTTCCCCTCGGGCGGGCTCCGCTTCACGCACCAGGCCCGTGGCTACACGGCCTGGGATCCGACATCGCCGGCGTTCATCCTGGACGGCGAGAGCGCGACCTACCTCTGCATTCCCACAGCGTTCCTGAGCTGGACCGGCGACAGCCTTGACTACAAGACCCCGTTGCTCCGGTCGATCGAAGCGCTGGACCGGGTCACCCGGCGCGCGCTGGCGCTCTTCGGAGACGACACGGGCCGGGTCTCGGCCAACCTGGGGCCCGAGCAGGAGTACTTTCTGGTCGACCAGGAGTTCTACTACCGTCGTCCCGACCTCATCAACTCGGGGCGCACCCTTTTCGGCGCCAAGCCTCCAAAGGGTCAGGAGCTGGACGACCACTACTTCGGCGCCATTCACGACCGCATGATGGCCTACATCCAGTCGGTCGAAGCGGACCTCTTCCGGCTGGGCGTGCCCATGCAGACGCGTCACAACGAGGTGGCGCCGCAGCAGTTCGAATTCGCGCCGGTCTACGAGAACGCCAACGTGGCTGCGGACCACCAGCAGCTCATGATGCGGATCATGGAGCGGAACGCGGCCCGCTACGGGCTGGTCTGCCTGCTGCACGAGAAGCCCTATGCGCGCATCAACGGCAGCGGAAAGCACCTGAACTGGTCATTCGGCACGCCTTCGCAGAACCTGATGGAGCCCGGCAAGTCGATCCACGAGAACGAGCAGTTCCTCTTCTTCTGCACGGCGGTCATGCGCGCGGTGGAGCGGCACCAGGACCTGCTGCTGGCGTGCGTCGCCAGCGCCGGTAACGACCACCGCCTGGGCGCCAACGAGGCACCGCCGTCGATCATCTCGATCTTCCTGGGCGACGAAATCCAGGGGATCTTCGAGGAGATCGCGGACTCGGGCTCGGCCTCGGACGGTGGCGGCGGCGGCCTCATGGACCTGGGGGTCAGCATCCTCCCGGACCTCCCCAAGGACTCGGGAGACCGCAACCGCACATCTCCGTTCGCGTTCACCGGCAACAAGTTCGAGTTTCGCGCGCTGGGTTCGGCGGTCAGCATCTCGTTCCCGGCGACGGTCCTCAACACGATCGTCGCCGAGTCGGTCGACGAACTCACCGGCGCGGTGGAGGCCGCCATGGCGGACGGCGCGAGCCTGAGCACGGCGGTAGGCAGCGTGCTGTCGCGCGAGGTCGCCGGATTCCGTCAGATCCTCTTCAACGGAGACAACTACACACAGGAGTGGGTCGAAGAGGCGGCGCGGCGCGGGTTGGTGAACAGCCCCAGCGGCGCGGATGCGCTCCCCGACATCGTCTCCGCCAAGAACACTGCGCTGTTCGTCAAGTACGGCGTGCTCTCGGCGGAAGAGGTGCACTCCCGTTTCGAGGTCCTCGCCGAGCAGTACGTGACCATGATCACGACAGAGGGTGAGACGGCGCTGGGCATGGGGCGGACAATGATTCTGCCCGCAGCGGTGCGCTACCTCGGTGACCTGGCGGCGGCCCGGGGCGGCGGTGCCGGATCGGAGGGTCTGGATGCGACCGCGGGGACCGTCGGCGGCCTGGTGGACGAACTCGTCGCGGCGCTCGACGCACTGGACGCACAGCTCGCGCACGAGGATGACGGCGACGACATGAACGCGCACCTGCAGCATGTTCGCCATGGCGTGATGCCGGCGATGGATGCCGTCCGGGACGCGGCGGACCAGCTGGAGGGCGTTGTCCCGACCGACCTGTGGCCGCTGCCGTCGTACAGGGACATGATCTTCGTGCGGTAGGCGGATGGCGAAGGGATTTGGATTCGGCCCGTCGAGGCCGTGAGATCTGGCGGGGCGTCGCGAGCAACCGTGGCGCCCCGCCGGTTCGTCGAACCAGGAACCGCGCGGATACGGGAACCGCGGACAAGGGAGGAGTCATTGGCCGGGATGAAGACGAAGCTATCGGGTTGGGGGAGAGTCGGGCTGCGGCTGGGCTGTGCTGTTCTGGTCGCGCAGGGCAGCGGCCATCTGAATGGGCGGCCGCTGGGCGCACAGGAGCCCGTGACGCTGGGCGAGGCGGAGGCCGCTTACGAGGAGTCGTTCTCCGTCGTCTCCACGGTGCGTGAAATGCCCGATGGCCGGGTGCTGGTCGCCGACGCGCTGGGCCAGGTGCTGGTGCGACTGGACCTGGCCGCGGGCACAGCCGACACGCTGGGACGGGTGGGTGAGGGGCCGGAGGAGTATCGGCAGCCGGATGCGGTTTGGCCGCTTCCCGGGGGGAACACGCTGCTGGTCGACCTGGGCAACGGCCGGCTTACGGAGCTGAGCCCCGAGCTCGAGTTCGGGGACACGCGGCCGTATGCGATCGGTGAAATCGGTCCCGGACGGGAACTGGTGCTTGCCATTCCACAGGCCGTAGATGACCGGGGACGGCTCTATTTCCGCAGCTTCGGCCGCATGGGCGGGGGCGAATTGGCGTCCGACTCGGCGTACATCCTCCGTCTGGACCTGGAATCCGAGGTCGTGGATTCCGTCGGCCGAATCAAGCTGGCGGGGACCACCACGCGGACCACCGGCAGCGGGAACAACCAAAACACGTCGGTCAGCCCGATCCCTCTTTCGGCTGCCGACGCGTGGGGAGTGGCCGCGGATGGCCGCGTGGTGATCGTACGCTCCGGGGACTACCGCGTGGACTGGATCGGCGTCAGTGGGGATGTCGTAAGCGGCCCGGCAAACCCGTACGAATCCGTGCGGATCGGGCGGGGAAAGCGGGAGGAGTGGGCGCACACACGCTCGGAGACCGGCGGCGGGTTGGGGATCTCGCTTTCGGTCTCGAACAACGCGATGGTCATGACCGCGTCGCGCGGCGGGACTTCGAACGACGATGATCTGGACCAGTACGAGTGGCCGGACGTTACGCCGGCGTTCTACGGGCGCCCGGTGCCGGTGGACCCGGCGGGCCGAGCGTGGGTAAGGCGTCACCTGGAGGCCGGTGAGCAACCTCGGTACGATGTCTTTGACGGGGCGGGCGAGCGGGCGATGGTCGTCCAGCTGGCCCCCGAGCGCCGGGTCGTGGGTTTCGGGGACGGGAAGGTCTACGTGGTGCGAATGGACGAATACGGGCTCCAGTACCTGGAGCGTTACGCGCTGCCCTGAGGGGGAGAGGCGAAGGGCCGCCTCAGACGCTCAGTCCGGGCTCTCCCCCTCTTCCACCTCGACCATGCCGTCGCTGATCGTCGCGCGGCACCCCTCGGCGCCGGCGAGCCGCTCGATCCCGGACTGATCCACCCGCACGACCGGCACGGTCGCGTAGCCCAGTTCACGGGCCACGAGGATGCCGAGCATCAGAATGGCGTCCGGGCGGCCGAGGACTATGCCGTCGGGCGAAACCCCGTTGCGCAGCAGTTCCAGCATGATCGCGCTGGACGAACTCGATCCGATCGTGCGCTCCATCACCAGGATGCGGGCGGACAGCGGTGCACCGTACTGCGGGTGGCGCGGATCGGCGACGATCCCCTTCTGCGGATCCACACCGCCCCAGAAGCTGACGGGTTTGCGGAGGATGAACAGCCTCCCCGTGGCGGACCCGGGGTGCAGGGCGGTGCCGGTCAGCTCCACAGGCTCTCTTCCCTGACGACGCGGCCGCGTGCCGCCGAACGCACACAGTCCTCCAGGCTGCCATAAACCACGCCGTAGCCGGTATTGGACGGGGTATAGTGCGCGAACTTGCCCGAGTTGGTCATCAGGACTCCGTCCTTCGGGGGAAGGATGGGGGTGACGACGACGCAGGTGTCGACGACGATCTCCACGCGCGCGTCGCGGAAGCGGTTGAGGCGGCCTGCTGTCTCCAGCTGGCGGTACTCCGAACGGCCGGTGCAGACATAGAAGGGCACGGCGAACGGGGTGGCGGGCAGGAGCGCCTGGAGGCGGTCGAACTCGGTCAGGGAGAAGTGCGGACTGCCCACGGCCACCGCGTCGATGCTGCCCATCCCGGCCGTGCTCAGCGAATCGCGTACGGCACGCAACTCGTCCGGGCGCGGTGTCAGGTCGGCAGCGGCCCCTGGCGACGCGCCCCCCAGCGCGGTCGCGAGGTCCGGCGCCTCGGGGGTGACGCCTACGACGTGAAAGAGGCCGACCGCGCCCGACGATGCGGCCGCGGCCCCCATGGCCTTGAGCTGATCCTCGGTCACCGTACCCGGGAGCCCGGTAATGGCGGCTACGCGGTCGTCCACGACAGCGCCCAGCCAGGTGCCGAGCACCGGGTAGAAGACATCGCGGGTCTTCAGCTCGGGCGCGACGGCGCTCGTGTCGACCACGACCGTCGCGCGGCGGTTTTCGTCCAGGTGCAGTCCGGTGCGTGGCGCGCGTCCGGCGAGCGCGCAGCAGATGTCCATGAAATCGCCGTAGCGGTTTGTGCGCGCGCCCAGCACCGAGTTGGCAAAACACACCGCGTTGCTCTCGCCCCATGCGACGTGTTCGCCCAGCGCGGGGCGGTGTCCGGCCTGGTAGGGAGCGCAGGTCCAGGTAGGGGCGCAGCCGAGGGCCTGATACGCGCGCATCTGGCGGAGGGCCATTTCACGCTTGTGCCCCCGCGACCGCACGCGAGAGGGGTGCAGCAGGTCGAGCGCGCCCACGTTGAGCGTCGTGGGCACGGCCACCGCGCCCCCCAGTTCCACGAGCCGCTCGCCGAACTCGACGCCGCCGTCGCCGTGGTAGAGGCAGCCGTCGATGTGTGAGGACGTGATCTCCACGAGTTCGCGGGCCCCGAGGATCTCTCCCATGCGCACGACGATGCCCATGGCGAGCTGCACCGCGGGGCCGCCGGTGGCGAGAAGCTCGGCTTCGCGCGAAGAGAGTTCGAGGGTGGTCTCGGTCATTCCGTGGTTAACGTAGAACAAGGACACACCTGTGGGGTAGGACGCAGTTGTAAGGCTGAGCGGTGTACGGCTGAACACAAAGGAGGCCACAATGTCAGCTTATCAACGGTGTACAATGCTGGGCGTGCTTTTCGCGACTGCGGCGGTGGCGTGTGATGACGGCACCACCGCGCCCGCCGAGCCGCTCAATATGGATGAGACGGAGGCGCTCTACCTTGGCATCCAGGCGCTGGTCGCCGACACGACTGCGAGTTTCGTCGCCGTGACGCCGGATGGCGCCGTGGTCGCCTGTCCGCTGGGGGGGCAGGTCACTGCGGCCTGGGATATCAGGGAAGAGCAGGCAGCCGACACGGCCCGCCTGATCACGAACGTCACGCTCGACCCGGCAGGGTGTATGCTGTCGAGCGAGGAATACGAGTTCACGCTTGACGGCAATCCGAATGTTCACACGGTTATCGCCACCGGGATCGTGGGACCGACCCTGGAGTTCCAGATCGAAGGCTCCGTGACCGGCGGGGTGGACTGGCAACTGGACGATCGCTCCGGAACCTGCATGATCGATCTGATCCTCAGCTCGGAGATCGACTTGACGGGAACGGATCCGACGCCGAAGGCCGCCTTTTCGGGGATGATGTGTGGTCTGGAAGTGGAATTCGACGCGACCGGTATCGGGGTGGGGGGTTAGGGGTGCGGGTGACCACGCATCGGCGACCTGCGACCCTTGCGATCTGGGTCGCGGTCGCGGCGGTGGCGTGCGGTGACAGCGCCACTGAACCCGGAGAGCCACTCTCGCCCCGAGAGGCGGAGGCGCTTCTCATGGGGATGATGGGGTTATTGGTCGACCCGACCACCAGCCTCATGCCCGGGACGCCGCTGGATGGGGTGTCCGCGTGTCCTTTGGGAGGACAGGTGACGAGGGAGTTCAGCACGATCTCGGAACCCGAAACGTCGGGCGACACGATCCGTTCGACCGTCAGGATGACCCTCGACCCGGACAGGTGCGTCCTGTCGAGCGAGGGCTGGGAATTCACGGTGGACGGCAATCCGGAGCTCCGGCTCGTCGTGACCTTTTCGGCTACGGAAAGGGATCAGGAATTCCGCATGGAAGGGACGGTCGACGGCGCGGTGGACTGGGAACTGGACGACCGCTGGGGGACTTGCGTGTTCGACATGACCTTCAGTGCTGGCGCCGTCCAGAACTTTGCCGAGCCCCAGTGGTTCGGAGAAGGCACGGGAACGGTGTGCGGGGTGGATTTCGAGCGCTTTGATCCGGGCGTCGGCGCGCCCGTCGGGGGCGGTTAGCGTTGGCGGTCGCGATCGACAGCATCATCAACTGCGACGACCCCCGACCCCGGGGTGAAGAGATCGGCCGTTCCCGCGAGGGGCGGCCGATTCTCGCGTACACGATCGGGAGTGGCCCGCTGCGTGTCAGCCTGATCGGGGGTTGCCACGCCGACGAGCCGGTGGGGCCGCGGTTCCTGGATCGCCTGGTGCGCTACCTTGCGGGTCCTGCCGGGGCGCAGCTGCGAGGGACGGCCACCTGGTCGGTGATCCCGCACATCAATCCCGACGGAGCACTGGGCAACGCGGCGTGGCAGACACCGGGCGCCGACCGGTACGACTTCGTCGCGTACCTGCGCCACCGGGTGCGGGAACTCCCGGGCGACGACATCGAATTCGGCTTCCCGAGCGGCGGCGTCGACCCGGGCGCCCGCCCCGAGAACCGGGCCGCGTGGGACTTCTGGCGGGCGGGCGCGCCGTACCACCTGCACGTGAGCATGCACGGGATGAGCGTTGCCGGCGGCCCGTACTTCCTTGTCGAGCGGTCCTGGTGGCCCAGGTGCGGCGAGATGGCCGCAGAGCTCACCCGCGATGTCGAGGATGCCGGGTACACACTGCACGACGTGGAGCGCCACGGCGAGAAGGGTTTCCACCGCTTGGCTCCCGGCTTCTGCAGCCGGCCGGACAGCCGCGCGATGAGACGGCACTTCCTCGACCTCGGGGACAGCCAGACGGCCGCGCGGTTCCGTCCCAGCTCGATGGAAGCGGTGCGCGCGCTGGGCGGTGACCCGCTCACCCTGGTGACCGAGATGCCGCTGTTCATCACTCCGGGGGTAGGGGCCGAATTGGGGCCGCCGGATCCCGTGCTCATGAGGTGGCGCGAGCGGATCGCGGTCTGGGAGGCGCGCCTGAGGGCGGCTGACAATTCCCAGGCCAGCGCGGCCGCCGGAGGCGAGGAGAAGATGGCCGCGCGCGAGGAGACGACCGTGCGCGAAGAGATGGCAGCGGCCGGCCTCGCAGCCATGCCTGTGAGTGACCAGATGCGGTTCCAGTGGGCGTTTATCCGGGAGGGGCTGAGGGTCACAATGGACTCAAAGCCCGGGGGCGGTCGCTAACTCTATTCCCCCACCTCGGGCCCCGGGTCCTCCAGGAGGAACATCCGGATGCACTCGAGGAACTCGTGCGCGACCCTCCTGGGGCTGGTCAGCGGCAGACCCATGTCGCGGCTCACGTCCAGGCCCTTGCCGACATCCTCGATGCGCCAGAACACCAGCGTCGGCTCGCCGGCCACCATCGTGATCGTGACGCCTCTCACCATTGCGTATCTCTCCCGGTGTGTGAACGATCCCCCCTCATAAACATACCAGTCGACACCTGCGTTTCGTGCAAAACGCCGTGACCGGCCTGGGGCGCCCAACGCACTGGCGCTTGTCGGGGCGTCAGACGAACATCTCCATATGACGTTCGACATCGTATTCGTACTCGGCCTGACGCTGGCGGCCCTGGTCCTGTTCGCTCTCGACCGGCTGCGGCTGGACCAGGTCGCCATGGCGGTGCCCGTGGTCCTCCTCCTGAGCGGCATCCTGACGCCGGCCGAAGCGGTATCGGGTCTTTCGAGCCGCGCGACCGTAACCGTCGGCTCGATGCTCGTGCTCGGGCTGGGGCTCCGCAAGACCGGACTCGTGTCCGCCATCGGGGCATGGGCGCGAACCGCTCCCCTCGGCGGCAAGTACACGCGCCTGCTCGTACTCTGCCTCGTCTGCGCGTTCCTCTCCCCCTTCCTCATGACCACCGCGGTCGTGATGGTGTTCATACCGGTCTTCATCGCGCTTGCCGATCAGGCCGAGGAGCCGGCGTCCAGGTATCTCATGCCGCTCTCCTTCGTCTCGATCCTCGGTGGAACCGTCACCCTGATGGGGACATCCACCAACCTGGTCGTGCACGGAGAAGCGATGAGCCGGGGGTTCGACGAACTCCGCATGTTCTCGATCACCCCGCTGGGCCTGATCTGCCTTGCCGTGGGGCTGCTGTATCTCTTCACCGTCGGCCGGGTGCTCCTGCCGCGGCGCATCCGGCCGCCCGACCTGGCCGGCAAGTACGACGTCCGCCGGTTCGTCACGGAACTGCACGTCCCGGAGGATTCGCCGGCGAACGGCCGCACGCTGGCCGAACTTGGATGGGGCGAGCGCTACGACGTCACCGTGCTGGACATCGAACGGGATGAAGAGGAGATCACGGCCCCGCATGGCGATCGCCACATTCGGCCGGGCGACATCCTGTACGTGCAGGGGTCCGCCGAGAGCCTCGTCGACCTCGCGCGCAGGCAGCGGCTCAAAACCCCGGTGAAAGGGGAGGAGCACGACCTCGATCTGACGAGCGGGCGCGGCCGGCTGGTGGAGGTTCTCGTAGCGCCCGGCTCAAGTCTCGCAGGCCGGACACTCCGCGACACGGATTTCGGGCAGCGCTTCGGTGCAACGGTCCTTGCAGTGCAGCGCCACGGCGTCACGGTGACCGAAAGGCTGGCGCAGCTCTCGCTGCGCGTGGGCGACCTGCTCCTGGTACACGGAACGACAAGTGCGCTGCAACGCCTCGCCGACGATCCCGGGTTCGTCCCCATGGCCGAGGTGAAGACGCCGGCCGGCGGCAGACCCCGTGCGGGCGTTGCCGCAGCGATCATGGCGGGTGTCGTGCTCAGCGCCAGCCTCGGCATCCTCGACATCATGACGGCCGCGCTCACCGGCGTCGGGCTGATGGTCTTCACGCGCTGTGTGCACGTGGAGGAGATCTACGCCGAGGTCGAGTGGCTGGTCATCTTCGTCCTTGCCGGCCTGATTCCGCTCGGCGTGGCGCTGGAAACAACGGGGGCGGCCGAGTTCCTCGCGGACTGGGTGGTTGGCCTGACGGCGCCGCTGGGAGAAGCCGGACTCATCGCGGCCTTCTACCTGGTGACCGCCGTCATGACGGCCATCGTGTCCAATGCGGCGACGGCGGTGATGCTGACACCCGTCGCGATCCTGGCGGCCACGCAGGCCGGGGTGAACCCCTACGCGCTGCTCGTTGCCGTCATGTTCGGGGCATCGGCTTCGTTCGTCACGCCCTTCGGCTATCAGACCAACGTCATGATCTACGGGCCGGGCGGATATCGCTTCTCCGACTTCGTGAAGGTGGGCGGCCTTCTCAACCTGATCCTGCTCGTCACGGCCAGCCTCTTCATCCCCCTTTTCTGGCCGTCCTAGCGCTACCTCATGGCCTGTCGGCCCCGCTCGTCCTATCTTTTTCAACAGTCGCCGGGGGCATCCCGCAATCGTGGGCCGGACGCGAGGCGAGGGCCGCGTACGAGGCAACGCCGCGCGCAGGCCGCACAATGCGGGATTGAGAGCGAACCCCAATGACCTGATCCGGCTGATACCGGCGTAGGGAGCGCGGCTCGTGCGGGGGATGCCCGCCGCCGGCCGATGCTCCGTCCGGCGACGACGCGGCAGCCGGGGAATCGAGACCGCGATGATCAAGCCAACCGGCACATTGGCGCCCGCCGCCCCGCCGGCCCCCGGCACCCAGCTGACGCCCGACACCCCGCCGGCCCCCGGCACCCCGCCCGTCGCGTATGGCGACGCCTTCCCCAACTCGGCCCGCATCCACGTCGACGGCCCGGCCGGCATCCGCGTCCCCATGCGGGAGATCTCTCTCTCGGGCGGCGAGCCACCCCTGCGTGTTTACGACACCAGCGGCCCGCCCGGCCACGACGTCCGCGACGGCCTGCCACCCCTCCGCGAACCCTGGATCACGGCCCGGGACGTCCGCGTCACCGGCCGCGCCGCCACCCTCACACCCGGCAAGCGCGACGACCCCCTCGAACTTCCCCCCGGCCTCCGCCGCACCACCCGGCGCGGCAACGGCCCCGTCACGCAGATGCACTACGCGCGGCGCGGCGAGGTCACACCCGAGATGGAGTTCATCGCGATCCGGGAAGGCCTCGACCCGCGCTTCGTGCGCGACGAGGTGGCGCGCGGCCGCGCGATCATCCCGGCCAACATCAACCACCCCGAGCTCGAGCCCATGATCATCGGGCGCGGCTTCAAGGTGAAGATCAACGCCAACATCGGGAACTCGGTGGTGACGTCGTCGATCGACGAGGAGGTCGAAAAGCTCCGCTGGGCCACCCTGTGGGGCGCGGACACGGTCATGGACCTGTCGACCGGGAAGAACATTCACGCCACGCGCGAGTGGATCATCCGCAACTCCGCCGTGCCGATCGGCACCGTGCCCATCTACCAGGCGCTGGAAAAGGTCGGCGGCGTGCCCGAGGAGCTGACCTGGGAGGTCTACCGCGAAACGATCGTCGAGCAGTGCGAGCAGGGGGTGGACTATTTCACCGTGCACGCGGGCGTACTGCTGCGCTACGTGCCCCTGACGGTCGACCGGATCACGGGCATCGTCTCCCGCGGCGGCTCGATTCTGGCCAAGTGGTGCATGGCGCATCACCGGGAGAACTTTCTCTACACTCATTTCAGAGAACTCTGCGAGATCATGCGCGAATACGACGTCTCGTTCTCGCTGGGGGACGGGCTGCGCCCGGGTTCGATCGCGGACGCCAACGACGAGGCCCAGTTCGCGGAGCTGAGGACGCAGGGCGAGCTGAACCGGATCGCGTGGGAGTACGATGTGCAGGTCATGAACGAGGGGCCGGGGCACATCCCCATGCACCTGATCAAGGAGAACATGGACAAGCAGCTCGAGTGGTGCGACGAGGCGCCGTTCTACACGCTCGGGCCGCTCACCACCGACATCGCGCCCGGCTACGACCACATCACGAGCGCGATCGGCGCCGCGATGATCGGGTGGTACGGGACCGCGATGCTCTGCTACGTGACCCCGAAGGAGCACCTGGGCCTTCCCAACCGCGACGACGTGAAGGACGGCGTGATCGCGTACAAGATCGCGGCGCACGCGGCCGACCTGGCGCGCGGGCATCCGACCGCCCAGCAGTGGGACGACGCGATTTCCAAGGCGCGCTTCGAGTTCCGCTGGCGCGACCAGTTCAACCTGTCGCTGGACCCGGTGACCGCACGCGAGTTCCACGACGAGACGCTCCCGGCCGAGGGGGCGAAGGTGGCCCACTTCTGCTCGATGTGCGGCCCGAAGTTCTGCTCGATGAAGATCAGCGACGACGTGCGGCGGTTCGCGCGCGAGCGCGGGCTGGACACGGCTCAGGCGATGGAGGAGGGAATGAGTGAGAAAGCGCGGGAATTCAGGCGCGGCGGAGGAGAACTGTACGTGGCGGCGGGCAAGTCGTCCGGTGCGCCGGCGGGAGGTGCCACGTGACCGCCCGGCGCTGGTGGGCGCGCCTGGCTTCGGGCGTGGCACTGCTTGCCGCCCTGCCGGCTTGCGCCCCCGCACCCTCCGCCGATCCGGCCGCAGACCTGGTCGTCTACGGCGCCCGCGTCTGGGACGGCACCGGCGCGGAGCTCGGCGAGCCGGCAGTGCTGCGGGTCGCGGACGGCAGGATCGTGTCGGTCGAGCCGCTCGCCGGGGACGCGGACGTCGCGGCTGCCGCCGAAGCGGCCGGCGTCCCCGCCATCGACGCCACCGGGCAATTCATCATCCCGGGGCTGATCAACGTGCACGGGCACGTCGGGGGGACATGGATCCCGGGAAGCGGCGTCGAATACACCGAATATGCCGTCTCCGAGCTGGCCCGCTACGCCCGCTTCGGGGTCACGACGGTCAACAGTCTCGGTGGCGACCGTGAGCCGGTCTTCGCGGTCCGGGACGCGAGCTGGTGGCCGGGCACCGCGGAGGGTGCGGCTGCGGCCGAGGGCGCTGACCCGCCCGGCTCGCCCCGCGCGCGCCTCCTCGTCGCCGGGCCCGTCGTGACCGGTGCCTCGCCCGAGGAGGTGACCGCCGGCGTTGACGCGGCCGCGGCCATGGGTCCGGACTGGATCAAGATCCGGGTCGACGACAACCTGGGCACAAGTACGAAGATGTCTCCCGAGTCGTACGGCGCCGTGATCGCGCGCGCCGCGGAACACGGACTGCGTGTTGCCTCGCACCTCTTCTACCACGAGGACGCGAAGGGCCTGCTGCGGGCCGGAACGGGCCTGGTCGCCCACAGCATCCGCGATGAACCCGTCGACGACGAGACAATCGGACTCTTCCACGAGACCGGCGTCTGCTACGTGCCCACCCTCACCCGCGAGGTGTCGACCTACGCCTATGGCGAGCGGCCCGGGTTCTTCGACGACCCGTTCCTCATGTCGGATGTGGATTCCGCGCAGGTCGTCACGGTAAGCGACCCGGCACGGCAGGAGCGCATCAGGGCCTCCGGCGCCGCCGAGGCCTACGGGCGGGCCCTCGAGATCGCGCAGTCCAATCTGGCGCTGCTTGCCGAGGCGGGCGTGCCGATCGCGTTCGGCACCGACTCGGGACCGGTCGGACGCTTCCAGGGCTACTTCGAGCACATGGAAATGACGCTCATGGCCGAGGCGGGGCTGTCGCCCGAGCAGATCCTGCGTTCGGCGACCGGGGTGGCGGCCGACTGTCTCGACCGGGACGACATCGGCACGCTGGAGCCGGGACGCCGGGCGGACTTCGTGTTGCTGCGCTCCAATCCGGTCGAGGATGTGGCCAACGTGCGATCGATCGAGGGCGTGTGGGTCGGAGGCGAGTGGACCGACGGGTCGCGGAGGTTCTGAGGCGGGTTGCCCGAGAGAGATCCGAGCGCCCCTGTTCCCGCGGCGCTGCCGGCTTATCCTTGACTCCATGCCAATCCTTGAAATCCGCGACCTCTCACTCCGCTTCGGCGGCGTCACCGCGCTCGCCGGACTCGGCATGGAGGTGCGCGACGGCGAGCTGCTAGCGCTGATCGGGCCCAACGGCGCGGGGAAGACCAGCGTGCTGAACTGCGTCTCGGGTTTGTACCGGGCGCAGGAAGGGACGATCCGCCTGAAGGGCCGTGACGGCGCCAGCCACGCGCTGCACCGCCTCGCCCCGCATCGCATTGCCGGGCTGGGCGTCGCGCGCACCTTCCAGAACATCGAGCTCTTCAAGCACATGACCGTGCTGGAAAACCTGATGCTGGGGCGTCATGTGCACATGCGGGGGGGCGTGCTCAGCGGGGGCCTCTACGTGGGCCGCCAGCGCCGCGCCGAGATCGAGCACCGGCGCGCCGTCGAAGAGATCATCGACTTCATGAACCTCGAGCCGCTGCGCAGCGCAGAGGTCGGGAATCTGGCGTACGGCAACCAGCGCCTGGTGGAGATGGGCCGCGCTCTGGCGCTCGACCCGCTGATCCTCCTGCTTGACGAACCCACCGCCGGCATGAATGCCGAGGAGAAGGAGTCGATGGCGCGGTTCATCCTCGACGTGCAGGAGGAGCGTGGCGTCACCGTTGTGGTGATCGATCACGACATCGACGTGATCATGGACATCTCCGACCGAGTCGTGGTCCTCGATTTCGGGCGGAAGATCGCGGAGGGGACGCCGGACGACGTGCGGAACGACCCGGTTGTGATCGGCGCCTACCTGGGGCACGCGCGGGAGGAGGATGCGGCTGTGGGGGCCGGGACGTGACAGCGGAAAACGGGGCCGCAAGCGACGGACGACACTGCGGCGACACGCTGCCCGGACTGCTCGCCCGCCACGCCGCGGAACACCCGCGCGAAGTCGCCCTGCGCGAGAAAGAGTTCGGCATCTGGCAGGAGACGACGTGGGCGGAGTACCTCAGCCGCGTCGAGTCGTTCGCGCTGGGATTGATGGAGCTCGGCGTCGAAGGGCACGACCGGATCGCGATCATCGGCGACAACCGGCCCGAATGGGTGATCGCGGAACTCGCGGCCCAGTCGATCGGTGCCCTGCCGCTGGGCCTCTACCAGGACTCGATCTCGAGCGAATTGGCGAAGATGCTCGAGGCGGCCGAAGTCCGGGTCATCGTCGCCGAGGACCAGGAGCAGGTCGACAAGGTGCTCGAGGTGCGCGGCGGACTGCCCGGCCTGGAGACCATCGTCTACTACGATCCCCGGGGCATGTACGCGTACGAAGCGCCCGGTCTGATGTCCTTCGAGGACGTGGAAGCCCTAGGTGACCGATTCGGTGACAGATTCCCTGGAGAATTTGACCGCCGGCTGGCCGAAGTCGATACTGGCGACATCGCCCTGCTCTGCACGACGTCCGGGACGACGAGCATCCCGAAGCTGGCCATGCTCTCGCACGCCAATCTGCTGGCAATGGCGTCGCAGCTTCAGGACGTGGACCCGATGGAGACGGACGACGAATTCGTCTCCTTCCTGCCGATGGCATGGATCGGCGAACAGATGGTCGGGGTCGCGAGCGCGATGCTCGTCGGCTTCACGGTGAACTTCCCGGAAGAGACGGCTACCGTGCGGAGCGACATGCGCGAAATCGGCCCCGCCTTCCTCATGTCGCCGCCCCGGATCTGGGAGAACATGGTCTCGGATGTGCAGGTCATGGCCGAAGACACGACCCGTCTCAAGCGCTGGATCTACGCCTGGGCGATGAAGGAGGGAGCGGCCGCGGCCGAGGCCAGGGCGCGCGGCGGGCGACTCGGCCTCCCCGCCCGCATCCGCAACCGCGTCGCCGACTGGACGGTCTTTCACCCCATCCGCGACCAGCTCGGACTCGACAAGGTCCGACGCGCCTACACGGGCGGCGCCGCACTGGGTCCCGACGTGTTCGGGTTCTTCCACGCCATCGGCGTCAACCTCAAGCAGCTCTACGGCCAGACCGAGGTCTCGGGCATCTCGGTGGTGCACCGCGACGGCGACATCCGCTTCCACACGGTGGGGACGCCGTTTCCCGAGACCGAGATCAGGATTTCGGACGAGGGCGAGATCCTCTGCCGCAGCCCCGCGGTGTTCGAAGGCTACTTCCGCAATCCCGAGGCAACCGCCGAGACGCTCGAGAACGGGTGGCTGCACTCCGGCGACGCCGGCTATTTCGAGGAGAATGGTCACCTGGTGGTCATCGACCGCCTGGCCGACGTGATGAAGCTGCCCGACGGGACGAACTTCTCGCCCCAGTACGTCGAGAACAAGCTCAAGTTCAGCCCGTACATTCGCGAGGCGGTGGTGTTCGGGGGCGCCGGTGCCCCGTTCGTCACCACGATGATCGCGATTGACATGGAGAACGCGGGGCAATGGGCGGAACGCCAGCGCATTGCGTATACCACCTTCACCGACCTGGCCCGCCGCGCCGAGATCTACCGCCTCATCCGCCGCCACGTCACGAAGGTCAACGAGGATCTGCCCACGGCCGCCCGCATCCGCCGCTTCCTCCTCCTGCACAAGGAACTGCACGCCGACGACGCCGAACTGACGCGTACGCGCAAGGTGCGCCGCCGCCACATCGCTGACCGCTTCGCCGACATCATCGGTGCGCTGCAGGGAGACCGCGATTCGGTTACCGTGACGACCGAGATCACCTACCAGGACGGCCGCACCGCGGACGTTGCCCACGAACTCCGCATCGAGACGCTGGACTGAGGCCGTGGACGTCTTCCTCCAGCTCACCGTCTCCGGACTCAGCACGGGAATGGTCTATGCCCTGGCCGCGGCCGGGTTCGTGGTGATCTACAAGGCCAGCGATGTAATCAACTTTGCCCAGGGCGACCTTCTGCTTCTCGGCACGTACCTGGTCTTCTTCGCCGTGGCCCAGACCGGGCTTCCGTGGAGTCTCGGGGTTCTCGTCACCGTGTTGCTGGCGGTTGCCGTGGCACTGGCCATCGAGCGGCTGGTGCTGCGCCCGCTGATCGGCGAGCCGATCATCTCGATGATCATGGTGACGATCGGGCTGTCGTCGGTTCTCCGCGCCGCCGTCAACGCGATATGGGGTCCGGCGCCGCGCTCGTTCGAGTCGTTCCTGCCGGCGGGAGACGTGGCTCTGGGTCCGGTCATGCTTTCCACGGGGCGTCTTCTGTCGATTCCGATCGCACTGGTCGTTCTCGCGGCGCTCTGGCTCTTTTTCCGGCACACGCGCGACGGGATCGCGATGCGGGCCATCGCGGACGACCAGCAGGCTGCGCTGAGCATGGGGATCAGCATCCCGCGGGTCTTCGGCATCGCCTGGGGGCTCGCGGCGGCGTCGGCGGCGATCGGGGGGATCATGCTCGCAGGCATCGTGGGCGTGAGCCCGAACGTGGCGTCGATCGGGCTCAGGGTCTTCCCGGTTGTGATCCTGGGAGGACTCGATTCGATCCGGGGGGCGGTGATCGGCGGCGCGATCATCGGTCTGCTGGAAGTGTACACCGGCGGGTACGTGGGCCGGGGGCTCAGTCTCGTGGTCCCGTACGTTGTCCTCGTTCTGGTGCTGATGGTCCGTCCCTACGGGCTGTTCGGGAAGGAGATCATCGAACGGGTATGAGGATGACACGATGAGCCTCGAGTGCGGCGTCTTTCACACCCGCTACGAGTCGGACATGGGGCTGCGGCCGCGGCCCATGCAGCGGATCAGGCTTGCGGTCTTCGCGGCCCTTGTGCTCGCGTTTCCGTTCGTGGCCGGCCCGTACTGGCTCGATCTGGCCAATCAGATCGCCATTGCGACGGTCGGCGCGATCGGCCTGAACATCCTCGTCGGCTACACGGGGCAGATCTCCCTGGGGCAGGGCGCGTTCATGGCCATCGGAGCCTACACCGCCGGGCTTCTGACGCTCAACGCCGGACTGCCATGGGGTGTGAGCATCGCTCTGGCGTGCGTCCTCACCTCACTGGCCGGCACCTTCTTCGGACTGCCCTCGCTGCGGCTGAAGGGTCTGTACCTGGCGATCGCGACGCTGGCCGCCCAGGAGATCGTCGAGTGGGGCATGACGCACTGGACCGCGGTGACCGGAGGCACCGAGGCGATCGTGCTGCCCGCGCCGAGCCTCTTCGGCGTGCGCCTGAACAGCCGTTTCGCCTTCTACTGGTTCGGTGTGCTGATGGCGGCGGGCACGGCGCTCTTCGCGGCCAATCTCTTCCGCACGCGCATGGGGCGAGCGTTCGTGGCGGTGCGCGATCAGGACATCGCGGCCAGCGTGATCGGCGTGAATCTCTTCCGCACCAAGCTGCTGGCGTTCGCCACGTCGTCGTTCTTCGTGGGGCTGGCGGGCGCCATGATCGCGTACTACCGCAACATCATCACGTGGGAGCGCTTCACGCTGGAGACGAGCATCGTCTACCTCGCCATGATCATCGTCGGGGGCCTGGGTTCGATCCGCGGATCGTTCTTCGGCGCCGCGCTGATCACGCTGCTGCCGGCGCTGATCACCAACGCGGGACGCGCGCTGCAGGACACGGCGCCGGTGGTCGCCAACCTGCTGCCGTACGCGCAGCAGGCGGTTTTCGGCATCGTGATCATCCTCTTCCTCGTCTTCGAGCCCAAGGGACTGTCAAAGTTGTGGGGCAATGTGAAGGACTACTTTCACGTGTGGCCGTTCGCGTATCGGCGGGGGTGAGGCAGCCTCGGCTTTCGGATTCGGGTGGCCAGCCCCTATTTTCAAGGGTCCTTGGCTTCTCCTTCTTTCCAATTCAGGTGCGTCAATGACCAACCGGACGATCATGGCGACATTGGTCGCGCTTTTCGGCACTCCCGCTCTCTCGATGGCTCAGAGCCTCTCCGACGAGGAGCTGGCGCCTCTCGTAGACCGTGTGGAAGAGCGTGTTCTCGAACGCGCCAAGCTGGCCCAGGTGATGGTCGACAAGATCTTCTCGTTCTCCGAACTCGGGCAGCAGGAGATCGAAACCTCGGCGTACATCACGGGTATCCTGGAGGAGAACGGATTCACCATCGAACGTGAGCCCTCGGGCATCCCGACGGCCTGGTTTGCGCGCTGGGGCAGCGGCAGACCGGTCATCTCCTTCGGGTCGGACATTGACGGTATCCCCAAGGCCAACCAGAAGCCCGGCGTGGCCTATCACGATCCGCTGATTCCGGGTGCGCCCGGCCACGGCGAAGGGCACAACTCCGGACAGGCCGTGAACGTGGTGGCGGCGCTCGCGCTTAAGGAGGTGATGGAGGCCGAAGGCATCCAGGGTACGCTGGTGCTCTGGCCCGGTGTTGCCGAGGAGCAGCTGGCGTCGAAGGCCTGGTATGTGCGCGACGGGTATCTGGAGGACATCGACATCACCCTGTTCACCCACGTCAGCAGCAACCTGTCGGTGAGCTGGGGGCAGGGCGGCGGTACGGGGCTCGTCTCGGTCGAGTTCACCTTCGCAGGCGAGGCGGCGCACGGAGCGGGTGCTCCCTGGCGGGGCCGAAGCGCTCTGGATGCGGTCGAGCTGATGAACGTGGCCTGGAACTTCCGGCGCGAGCACCTGCGGCCCGACCAGCGCTCACACTACGTGATCAGCGACGGGGGTGATCAGCCGAACGTCGTGCCGCCGAGCGCTTCGGTATGGTATTTCATTCGCGAGATGGACTACGAGGACATCAAGCGCAACTTCGATACTGCCATCCGCATCGCCGAGGGCGCGGCCATGATGACCGACACCGACATGTCGTACCGGATCATCGGGACCGCCTGGCCGCGGCACTTCAACAAGGTCGTGGCCGAGACCATGTACGAGCATATCCAGGATGTCGGACTCCCGGAGTGGACCGACGACGACCACGACTTTGCGAGCGCGGTACAGGAATCGGTCGGGAGCGTTCCGTCGGGCATGCCGACGGCGCTTTCGCAACTCGGCACGCCGGGCCCGCGCCGCAGCGGCGGGTCCGACGACATCGGTGACATCTCCTGGAACGTCCCTACCGTGACCCTGCGCTTCCCGTCGAATGTGCCGGGCCTTCCGGGCCACCACTGGTCGAGCGCCATGGCGATGGCCACTCCCATCGCGCACAAGGGGGCGGTGGCAGGCGCGCGTGTGATGGCTCGCACCGCACTGCAGCTCTTCGCCCAGCCGGAACTGGTGGATCAGGCCTGGACGTACTTCCGGGAAGATCAGAGCGCGGGCGTCGAGTACATTCCCTTCCTGGGACCGGACGATCCGCCACCCATCGATCTCAACCGCGAGATCATGGACACGTACCGTCCCCTGCTTGAGCAGTTTTACTACGACGAGACCCGCTTCGAGACGTACCTGGACCAGTTGGGCATCAAGTATCCTACACTGTCGCGGCCCGTTTCCGACGATGGCCAGGGGTCGCACTGAAGGATTCTGAGCGCACTGAGGATTCTGACAATCGGAGGTTTTTGATGAGAGCAGCCCACCACAGACGCTTCTCGCCGGTAGCCAGCGTGTTGCTGGCAGCGACCCTGTTCGGGGCGGGCGGCCCCCCCGAGGCTGCCACGGCGTCCCCGCCCGACCCACGGTCCACGGTTGACCCGCACCCGGCCGTGTCGCCGGACGATCCCACCGAGGTGGGCTGGCGCCTGCTCGCCAAGCTCAATTACCGGACCGGCGAGAAGTCCGAGGAGCTGGCTGCCCTGGAGGGGAAGCTCGTCAAGGTTCCCGGCTTCACGGTGCCACTCGAGGACTTTGCGTCTTCCGCGACGGAATTCCTCCTCGTGCCTTACGTTGGCGCCTGCATCCACACGCCGCCGCCTCCGCCCAACCAGCTCGTCTACATCAAGATGGATGAAGGCAAGCGCGCGAAGATGGACGGCTGGAACCCGGTATGGGTCGAAGGTGTGCTGAGTATCGAGATGACGGAGAGCGTGTACGGCTACGTTGGGTTCACCATCTCCGGCCAACGGGTCTATCCGTACGAGTCCTAGCGCGGTGAGTCGCTGCGCGAAGACGGTGTGGGCGTTGTTCTCGGGCTGACACCAATGAGCCTCGCGATCGACATCCGAAGTCTCCGTTTTCGATACGGCAGTGGCCCGTGGGTGCTGGACATTCCCGAACTGACCCTCGATCAGGGGACGCGCGCGTTCCTGTTCGGTCCCAGCGGGAGCGGCAAGACCACACTGCTCGGCGTGTTGGCGGGCGTGCTGAAGCCCGATGAGGGCGAGGTCAAGGTTCTCGACCGCGACCTCGCCTCGCTCTCGGGCGCGGAGCGCGACGCTTTCCGCGCCGAGCACATCGGCTACGTCTTCCAGATGTTCAACCTCATTCCCTACCTCTCGGTTCTGGACAACATTGCGCTGCCGGCGCGAATGAACGCCGCGCGGCGGGCGCGGCTGGACGGAGCGGGCGTGAAGAAGACCGCCGCGCTGCTCGCCGACCACCTTCACATCGGAGATCTGCTCGAAAAGCGGGTCACGGAGCTCTCGGTGGGTCAGCAACAGCGCGTGGCGGCATGCCGGGCGCTGATCGGGGCACCGGAACTCATCGTGGCCGACGAACCGACTTCGTCCCTGGACTTCGACCGCCGGGAGGCCTTCCTGGAGCTGCTGTTTGCCGAATGCGAGCGTGCCGGTGCCACGCTTGTGTTCGTCAGCCATGACCGTACACTGGAGCCGATGTTCTCGCGACAGATCTCGCTCCCCGACATCAACAGGGCAGCACTCTGATGTTCAGCCTCGACCTCGCCCTCAAGTCGCTGCGCAACCGCGCTTTCAGCACGTCGCTCACGGTCGGTTCCATCGCGCTGAGCGTCGCGCTTCTGATCGGTGTGGAGAACGTGCGCGTGGGAATGCGCGAGAGCTTCTCCAACACGATCAGTCAGACCGACCTGGTCGTGGGCACCAAGGGCGGCACCATCCAGCTGCTGCTCTACTCGGTATTCGGCATGGGATCCCCCACGAACAACCTGTCCTGGGACACCTACCGCGAATGGGCCGAGCACCCCGCGATCGAATGGACCATCCCCTATGGACTCGGGGACAGCCACCGGGGCTTCCGGGTCATCGGCACCAATGAGGACTTCTATCGCCATTATCGCTACCGCGGAGGACAGGAGATCGTGCTGGCCGAGGGCCGCGCCGGCTCGGAGGTGTTCGACGTAACCCTTGGCGCGGATGTGGCCGCTGAACTGGGCTACGGGCTCGGCGACGAAGTCGCGGTTACGCACGGGATCGGCGAAGTGGGCTTTCTGAATCATGACCAGCTGCCGTTCACGGTGGTGGGCATCCTCGACAAGACGTTCACGCCGGTCGACCGCGCGGTCTATGTGACCCTCGAGGGAATCGAGGCCATCCACTTCGGGTGGGAGGACGGCGCGCCGCCCATGCCCGGCGAAGAGCACACGCAAGACGAAGTGCTCGCGATGGATGAAATCGAGATCACGCAGGTGACTTCGTTCTTTGTGGGCACGACCAACCGGAGGGATGTGCTGCGGCTGCAGCGCGAGATCAACGACTACGAGGGCGAGCCGATGATGGCGGTCATCCCCGGCCTGGCCCTGAACGAGATGTGGCAGGGGATCGGCTACGCCGAGACGGGCCTTCGGCTGGTGACGATCTTCGTCGTCCTGGTGGGTCTGCTCGGCATGCTGGTCTCGCTTTACACGTCCCTCAACGAGCGGCGGCGCGAGATGGCGATCCTGCGCGCGGTCGGGGCTGGACCGAAGCGGATCGTCGCGCTGCTGGTGCTGGAGTCGGTGTGCCTCGCTGCAGCCGGGGCGATCGGCGGACTGGCGCTGGTGTACGTGCTGCTTTCTGCCGGCCAGCCGATCGTCGAAGCACAGGTGGGGCTCTTCATCCCGATCCGCCCCCCCGGCTCCATCGAGCTGCTCTTCCTGGGCGCGGTGGTCACGGCCGGGTTCCTTATAGGCTTCGTGCCCGCGCTCAAGGCCTACCGCACGGCTCTCCACGACGGGCTTGCGGTGCGGGTGTAGGCGGCAGTGGCAGTGAGCACGGGACAAAGAGCCGAGAATCGAGCAGGAGCGACGTCATGAGCAGGTATCAACTGTCGCGACCAGGGCATTTCCTTGCCGCTGTCCTCATCGTTGTCGTTGCGGCCTGCGGCGGCGATGACCGTGAAGGCGGACCGGCCGACAATGCGATCAAGGTGGGCGCCATCTTCGACCTCACCGGTCCCACCGCCGACGTGGGGACCGACTACGCCGACGGGATGCGCGGTTACGCAGACTGGGTCAACATGCAGGGCGGGATCGAGGGGCGGCCAATCGATCTGATCTACCAGGACTACGCCTACCAGGTCGACCGTGCCGAACAGCTCTACAGCCAGTTCGTGAGCGAAGGCGCGGTGATTTTCATGGGATGGGGCACCGGCGACACCGAGGCGCTGCGGCTCCGCGTCACCGAAGACGAGATTCCGTTCAGTTCGGCCTCCCTTTCCCATGTGCTGGGCGACCCGGCGGATGCCCCGTACAACTTCCTGGTCGCGCCCACCTATACCGACCAATTCCGCATTGCGCTCGACTGGATCGTGGCCAATCACGGAGTGGGGACACCGGTCGTGGCGCTCATGCACAACGCGAGTCCCTTCGGCCTGTCTCCTTCGCGGTACGGTGGCGTGGAATACGCCGAGGCAGTCGGGGTCGACCTGACGCTTTACGAAATGCCCCGCGCCGCGGTCGACTACACGGGCGAGTTCTCGCGGATACGGCAGAGCGGCGCCCAGTACGTGGTCTTCCAGAACACCTCGGGGCCGGCTGCGGTAGCGCTGCAGAACGCGAGCAGCCTGGGTCTGGACCTGACCTTCATCTGCCTGAACTGGTGCGCCAACAGACAGTTGGTGGACCTGGCGGGCGAGGTGGCCGAGGGGGTGATGGGGACGATCCCCTACGCGCCGCTGAACGTCGACGTGCCCGGAACACGCGTGATCCGCGACTACCTGACGGGCAAGGGCGAGACGATCGAAGGGAAGACCAACGCCTACACCCAGGCGTGGTGGACATTCACGGTCTTCGCCGAGGCGATGAGGCAGGTGCTGGCGTCGGGGCAGGAGCTGACGGGGGCGAACATCAAGGCTGCGCTCGAGACCTTCACCGATCTGGACATGGGCGGCGTTACGGTTCCGATCAGCTTCACGCCGGACGACCATCTCGGAGCGAAGGGACTCAGGCTCTTCCGGGTGGAAGGCGGCGAGTGGGTGCCCTTCACCGAGTTCATCCAGGCGCCGACGGTGCCGTGACGCGGTGACCGCGCCCACCACCGGCAATGGCGGACCCGGCGAGGGCACCGACCCCCTGCTGCGTCTCAACAACATCGAGGTCCTCTACGACGACGTGATCCTGGTGCTGCGAGGGCTCTCGCTCGAGGTCGGCGAGGGCAGGATCGCGGCGCTGCTCGGGTCGAACGGGGCGGGCAAGACCACGACCCTGAAGGCGATCTCGGGGCTCCTGTACGTGGAGGACGGCGAGGTCACCGACGGCACGATCGTGTATGACGGACAGGAGATCCAGGGGGTCGACGCGCACCGGATCGTGGAGATGGGCATCTTCCAGGTCCTGGAGGGCCGCCGGGTGTTCGAGCATCTCACCGTGCGCGAAAACCTCGCCGCCGGGGCGTACACGCGCCACGACCGGCGGGGCGCGGAAGCCGACGTGGAAAAGGTCTTCCACTACTTCCCGGCGCTCGCCGAACGCCGCCGCCAGACTGCCGGGCACCTCTCCGGCGGTGAGCAGCAGATGCTGGTGCTGGGTCGTGCCCTGATGGCCCGCCCGCGCTTGATGCTCCTCGACGAGCCGTCGCTCGGCCTCGCGCCGATCCTGGTGGAGAGCATCTTCGAGATCATCCAGCGGATCAACCGCGACGAAGGAACCACGATCCTGCTGGTCGAGCAGAACGCACGGCTGGCTCTGTCCGTCGCGGACTACGGGTACGTGATGGAGGGCGGACGCGTGGTCATGGAAGGCACGGCCGACGAGCTGCGCACGAACGAGGACGTGAAGGAGTTCTACCTGGGGCTGGGCGACGCCGGGCGGCGCTCGTACCGGGACGTGAAACACTATCGACGCCGGAAACGGTGGCTGTCGTGAGGCCGCAACCGGGGGCCGCGTGGCCCTCGCCCGAATGGTGTGACGCCCAGGACCAGGTCGCCGTGGAAGCCGTTCGCCACGGGGCGGCGCGCAGTCCCGAGATCGCACGGCGACTGGCGGGCGCGGGGGTCTCGGTGGCTGATGTGCGGGGGGTCGCCGACCTTGCCGACGTCCCCGTGCTGGCCAAGGACGACCTGCCGGCCCTGCAAGCCGCCGACCCGCCCTTCGGCGGGATGCTTGCCGTGCCCGTGGCCTCGCTGCGCAGGGTTTTTCGCTCACCTGGCCCGATCAACGACCCCCAGGGGGACAAAGAGGACTACTGGGGCATGGCCTCCGCGGTGCGCGCGGCCGGACTCGGTGCGGACGATGTCGTCCTCAACACCTTCTCCTATCACCTGACTCCGGGCGGCCTCATGCTCGACGGCGGCTTGCGCGCGGCGGGGTGCACCGTGATCCCCGGGGGCGTGGGCAACACGGCGGCGCAGATCGAGATCGCGTGCGCGGCCGGAGCGACGGGCTACACGGGTACGCCCCAGTTCCTGCAGACGCTCCTGGAACGCGCACACGAGCTGGGCCAGGGCCTGCGTTTCCCGCGCGCCGTGGTCACGGGCGCGCCCCTGCCGCCGCCCCTGCGCACCCGGCTTCAGGACGAATTCGGCGTGGATGTCTACCAGGCGTACGGAACGGCCGACGCCGGGCTGCTCGGCTACGAGTGCGAAGCGAAGGACGGATGGCACGTCCCGAGGCGCGTGGTGATCGAGGTTCTCGTGCCGGGAGAAGACCGTCCGGCTGCCGAAGGTGAGGCCGGCCAGGTGGTGGTGACGAGCCCGAACGAGGCCTACCCGCTCGTGCGGTTCGGCGTGGGAGACCTGTCCGCCTGGAACCCGGAGCCGTGCCGATGCGGCCGCAGGAGTCCGCGGCTTGTCGGGTTCCTGGGTCGGGTGGGCGAGGGCGTGAAGGTCAAGGGCATGTTCGTGCATCCCCGCGAACTGGCCGCGGCGCTGGCGCCGGAGCCGTCGGTGGAGCGTTACCAGGCCGTGGTGACGGAGGACGACAGCGGGCAGGACGTGCTCACCGTACGCATCGAAGCCGCGCCGGGATGCGCGCTCGACACCGCCTCCGTCACCAGGCTTGGCGCGCGGATCCGCGAGGCCGTTAAGGTGCGGGCGGGGGTGGAGATGGCGGAGGCGGGGACGATTCCGGAGGATGGGCCGGCGCTGGTGGACGAGCGGAGTTGAGCCTGACGTTACGTCATGCGGTTTCATGTTCGTATCTTTCGGTGATCGTTGGGATTACGGGATTGGCCGTCGGAAGTCCCGCTGTTTGACTCCCGCTGTTCGCGACTTCAGGTGCGAGCCCGACGACGGTTTTCCAGAGCCGTCCGAAGCTGTTCCTCGTCGGCCCGCTGGTAGCGCAGACCGCCAAACCCCCGAATCAAGGCGAGAGATCACGTAAGTCAAACTAGGACTGCATGATCCGCCACTCTCGCCGTGGAATGGGGTCGGGTTCGATCAAGCCGCGATAGCGGGTAATCCCGAATCGATTGGCGGGAAAAAGGACGCCCCCAAATCGCACCGGGAGCGGAAAGATTCCTAGGATGGGAGCCGCAGGGTCGGAATCCAGATGCGGAGCAAGCCACCCTCCCCTTCCTCGTCAAGCGACCCTTGCACCGTGGCCGAAAGGCCGACACGCTCACCCCGTGTCTGCTGCGAGTGTTCTCGCCTTCTTGATTCTGCCGAAGGAGGCGAGGACGCTGGCATTTTCGAGAAACGGTTTCCACGGCCCTTCCTCGCTGCCGATTTCAGAAGCCGGAGGGGTCGCGATGCCCATTTCTTCCAGAATACCGCCGATCACCCGGATTTCCGAATAGTGATGTGGATTGCTGGTGAGTTGAGACAGGCGGTAGAGTTCGTGCTTCATGGACCGAAATCGGTCTCTGTCACTTGGCATCGTGGCCCCGCGCCTCCGGTCCAACCAGCGAGGATACACGTAGAGCGCCATGATGGGCAACCCAACGACGATGCTGACGAAGCGGACCCATTCGGGATCGAGCCATGCGACCCACTTGGACCAGGTCGAGAGGTCGTCGGGCATACCGGCGACGCCGATTAGCCAAACAAGAGCACCGATCATCTTGCCGACCATCCGGACAGACGACCATACTGCTTGACGCCGTGAACCGCGCTTCGATTTCATGCGTCAATCGTATCACCCCCTCGCCCGCGCGTCACTGACTGATCCGATGAGCATGGATCGCGGGAGTAAGCGCTTGGCGGGCAACTGAATCGCCTCCCGGTCCATCGCTCGACCGACACGCCCCATGCTTCCAAGGCCGCTCGGTGGCCGGTACGTTATGGTGCTGGAGTCCCGCGCGAAGCGGGCGAAGCCCACCGGAGACCACCTACCGAACCACATGACCGCGCCCAACCTGAACTGGATCGCCAACTACATCTGGGGCATCGCGGACGACGTGCTCCGCGATGTCTACGTGCGCGGCAAGTACCGCGACGTGATCCTGCCGATGACTGTGCTCCGGCGTTTGGACGCGGTGCTGGAGCCCACCAAGCGGGCCGTGCTCGACATGAAGGCCAAGCTGGACGCCGCGGGGGTCGCTAACCAGGACGCCGCGCTCCGGCAGGCGGCGGGACAGGCCTTCCACAACACCTCGCAGTTCACGCTCCGGGATCTTCGGGCGCGGGCCGGACGGCAGCAACTCCGGGCCGACTTCGCGGACTATCTGGACGGGTTCTCGCCCAACGTGCAGGACATCCTCCGCAACTTCGAGTTCCGCAACCAGATCCCGCGCCTCGACCGGGCGGACGCCTTGGGTTCGCTGATCGAGAAGCTGACCTCGCCGGAGATCAACCTCGGTCCCGATCCGGTGATGGAGACCGACGGAACGGTCCGTCACCCCGGCCTCGACAACCACGGCATGGGCACGGTCTTCGAGGAATTGATCCGCCGCTTCAACGAGGAGAACAACGAGGAGGCGGGCGAGCACTTCACGCCGCGCGACGCCGTGACGCTCATGGCGAGGCTCGTCTTCGAGCCCATCGCCGACCGGATCGAGTCCGGCACCTACATGCTCTACGACGGGGCGTGCGGGACCGGCGGGATGCTGACCGTGGCGGAGGACGTGCTGCACGGGTTCGCGGAGGAGCGCGGAAAGCAGGTGTCCACGCACCTATGGGGTCAGGAGATCAACGCCGAGACCTACGCGATCTGCAAGGCCGACCTGCTGCTGAAGGGCGAAGGCGAGGCCGCCGACAACATCAGGGGCGGCCCGGAGTACTCGACGCTCTCGAACGACGCGTTTCCGACGAAGCGGTTCGACTTCATGCTCTCGAACCCGCCCTATGGAAAGAGTTGGAAGACCGACCTCGAACGGATGGGCGGCAAGAAGGACATGCGCGATCCGCGCTTCGTGATCGAGCACGCGGGAGACCCCGAGTACTCGCTGGCCACCCGTTCCAGCGACGGCCAGATGCTCTTTCTGGCCAACAAGCTGTCGAAGATGAAGCGGGACACGCCGCTCGGCAGCCGGATCGCCGAGGTCCACAACGGAAGCTCGCTGTTCACCGGCTCGGCCGGGCAGGGCGAGAGCAACATCCGGCGGTGGATCATCGAGAATGACTGGCTGGAGGCCATCGTCGCCCTGCCGCTCAACATGTTCTACAACACGGGGATCGCCACCTACGTCTGGGTGCTCACGAACCGGAAGCCCGAACACCGGCGGGGCAAGGTGCAGTTGATCGACGCGACCGGGTGGTTCCGTCCGCTCAGGAAGAACCTGGGGCAGAAGAACTGCGAACTCGGTGAGGAGGACATCGAGAGGGTCTGTCGGACGTTCCTCGACTTCGAGCAGTCGGAGGAGAGCAGGATCTTCGACAACGAGGAGTTCGGGTACAGGAAGGTGACGGTCGAGCGGCCGCTCCGGCTGAAGGTGGACCTGTCGCCCGAACGCCGCGTCCGGTTCTCCAAGGCGTGCAGCGATGCCGGGGAGGAGCCGCTCTCGAACGCCGTGGAGCGGGTGGCCGAGACGCTCGGCCGGGGGCCTCACTTCGACTTCAACGCCTTTCTCGACGTGCTCAAGGCCGACATGTCCGGTCGCCGCGTCAAGCTCACGGCCAAGCGCAAGAAGTTGTTGCAGACCGCGCTGGCCGAGCGGGACGAGGAGGGCGATCCGGTGGTCAAGAAGGTCCAGCGGCGAGGTGCCGCGCCCGACCCGATCCGGGGGCTGTTCCAGTCGCGCGATGGCCCGAAGACTCGCGTCGTCGAATACGAACCGGACACGGCGCTCAGGGACACCGAGCAGATCCCTCTGAAGGAAGCGAACGGGATCGAGGGGTTCCTGCGGCGCGAGGTGCTCCCCTACTCCGGGGACGCCTGGTACGTCGCGAAGAGCGTGAAGACCGGCTACGAGATCAGCTTCAATCGTTACTTCCACAAGCCCGAGCCGATGCGGACGCTTGATGAGATCCGCGCCGAGATCGCGGCCGTCGAGCGCGAGGCGGATGGACTGCTAGAGGGATTGCCGGGGCGTGAGCCGGTTCCCGTCTACCCGAAGATGCGCGTCTACGCCGACACATCCGTGATCGGCGGCTGCGAGGACGACGAGTTCAGGGAGCCGTCAAGGAGGCTGATGGAGCGGTGTGCGCGGGGCGAGGTGACGCTGGTTCTGTCGGCGGTTACGCTTCAGGAATTGGAACGTGCGCCCCAAGCGGTCCGAGACGTGCTCCGGGCCGTAGGTGCCGACAACGTGGAGGTGGTCGCCATCACGAGCGAGATCAGGGAACTCGCGGACCGCTACGTCGAGAGCGGGGCGCTCGGCAAGGGAATGCGCGCCGATGCCCAGCACATCGCCGCCGCGACGGTATCCGGCGTGGACGTGCTGGCAAGCTGGAACTTCCGCCACATGGTGAACCTAAGTCGGATCCGGCAGTACGGCGACGTGAACCGCCGGATGGGGTATCTTCCGGTGGAGATCAGAAGCCCGAAGGAGCTTGAGAATGAAGACTGAAGCAGGAGAAGAGAAGGCGTTCGACTGCGTGAGGTGGATGCGTAGCACCCGCGACCGGATCAGCGCGGAGATCCGGGACATGTCCCCCGAGGAACTGGTGCGTTGGTTCGAGGACCGGCGACCGACCGATCCGTTTCTTGCGGAACTGTTTGATCGACGTGAAGCGCCAGCGGGCGACCGAGGCTTGGCTCCGGTCGCCGGTGGGCGTGGCGCAACCCTCCCGTCTTGAAGCGGGAGCCTCCCGACCATGACCGCGCTGCCATCCTATCCGACCTACAAGGACTCCGGTGTGGAGTGGCTGGGCGACGTGCCGGAGCATTGGGAGGTGCAGCGAATGGCGACGGTTGCTGACCTGCGGGTCAGTAACGTCGATAAGCACGTCCGTGAAGGAGAATCCCCCGTTCGGCTGTGCAACTACCTGGATGTATACCACAACGAGCGGATCGGTGCACACCTTCCGTTCATGGCTGGAACGGCTAAGGAGCGGGAGATACGGAAGTTTCGGCTAGCCGTGGGGGACGTGCTAATCACCAAGGACTCCGAGGATTGGTCGGACATTGGGGTGCCAGCCCTCGTTGAGTATGCCGCCCCCGATTTAGTCTGTGGATACCACTTGGCGATGCTCCGGCCCCATGGGGCATCTCTCGACGGGGGATACCTCTTCCAAGCGCTGAAGGATTCCCATGTGGCATGGCAATGGCAGGTCGCGGCAGCAGGCGTGACGCGGTATGGCCTGTCGCAGAACGCTATCAGGTCGATGAAAGTTCCCCTTCCGCCGCTCCCCGAGCAGCGGAGCGTCGCCCGTTTCCTGAACGACGCCGACCGTCGGATCCGGCGCTACATCCGGGCGAAGGAGCGGCTGATCGAGCTTCTGGAGGAAGAGAGGCGGGCGACCATCCACGAGGCCGTCACGGGCCGGATCGATGTGCGAACCGGCCAGCCATATCCGGCCTACAAGGACTCCGGGGTCGAGTGGCTGGGAGTCATCCCAAATCACTGGGTGCGATGTCGGTTGAGGAACGTCGTGTCCGAGGTGACGACGGGTTCCCGGGGCTGGTCATCATATGCGTCCGATGAAGGACCCCTGTTCGTGCGCGTTGCCAACCTGAGTCGTGGATCACTTGAATTGCGGTTGGAAGATGCTGTGCGGCTCGATCTGCCAGTAACCTCTGAAGCTGCCCGAACGCGGATCGCCGAAGGTGATCTACTGCTGTCAGTAACAGCCTACATCGGATCGGTGGGAGTCGCTCCAGAAGGATTGGGAGAAGCCTATGTCAGCCAACACGTGGCACGCTGTAGACCGTCCCCTGCGGTCGAATCCAAGTGGCTCGGCTATGTCCTTCTCTCGTCGCTGGGGCAGACCTATGGTCAAACACGGCTCTACGGCGGTACGAAGGACGGGCTATCGCTTGACGATGTGCGCAACTATCCGATTCTGTTGCCGTCCCGTGAAAAGCAACGCGAGTTGGTGCGATGGATTGAACGACGATTATTCCGGCTCGAAAGGCGGGGGGACGCAACACGTCGCCAGATCGCCTTGCTCCGTGAGTACCGTACCCGGCTGATCGCCGATGTCGTGACGGGCAAGCTCGATGTGCGCGAGGTGGCGGCCAAGCTACCGGAGACCGACCCGCTCGCGGACGCCCGCGACCGGCCCGGCACCATCCCCACCGAACCGAACCCACACGCGTCCGAACACGACATGGCAAAGGAGGCGCGCGCATGACGGACTGGAGCACATGCCCGGCAGTGGAACGCAACCCAAGGAAGATCAGCGGAGCCTGGGCCTTCACGGGAACGAGGGTGCCCGTATACGCGCTCTTCGAGAACTTGGAGAGCGGCGCGACCGTGCAGCAGTTCTTGGAGTGGTTCCCCGAGGTCCAAGAGTGGCAGGTCACGGCGGTTCTCAACCACGAGACAGAGTACTTCAGGACGCCAGCCCTACCTTGAAGATCCTGTTCGACCACGGGACTCCGGCACCGCTGCGACGCCATCTCCCGGAACATTCCGTCGACAGATCGGCCGAGAGGGGCTGGGAGTTGCTGGAGAACGGCGAACTGATCCAGCGGGCCGAGGAGGATGGGTACGATGTCATCGTGACGACGGACCAGAGCATGCGATACCAACAGAATCTCGCTCGGAGGAAGCTGGCGATCGTGGTTCTCATGGCCACGGCATGGCCCAAGGCGCGGCACCGGACGGCTGAGATTCGGAAGGCCATTGAAGAGGTGCGGCCCGGGGAACTCAGGGAAGTGCCGATCCCGCATCCCGGGTGACATGACCACGGACACATCCGAACGGGGTCTCGAACGCCTGATCTGCGAGGTGTTGACCGGCGACCCCTGCGATCCACCGCCGAGCGGCACGGTCGGCGAGCCCGCCCCCGGGTACGGCGGCGTCGGCTGGTCTCCCGGCAACGGTCGCGACTACGACCGCGAGTACTGCGTCGATCCGGTCCAACTCCGAGCCTTCCTTGAGGCCACGCAGCCCGAGGCTGCGGACGTCCTCCGGCTCGCCGAGGAGAGCCCGACCCGCCGCAAGTTCCTGGCCCGCCTTCAGGGCGAGATCAACAAGCGCGGCACTATCGACGTGCTCCGGCGCGGCGTCAGGCACGGTCCCCACCACTTGGAACTCTTCCACGGCACCCCGTCGGCCGGGAACGAGACGGCCCGTCGGCTGTTCGAGTCGAACCGCTTCACGGTCGTCCGCCAGCTGCGCTACAGCCGAGTCGAGACGCAGCGCGCGCTCGACATCGCGCTGTTCATCAACGGCCTTCCCGTCTTCACGTTCGAACTGAAGAACAACCTCACGAAACAGACGGTCCACGATGCCGTCCGGCAGTACGAGAGGGACCGGAACCCGAGGGAGCCGCTCTTCCGGCTGGGGCGCTGCGTGGCGCACTTCGCGGTGGACGAGGGCGAGGTCCGCTTCTGCACCCATCTGAAGGGCAAAGCCTCGTGGTTCCTGCCGTTCAACCGGGGCTGGAACCACGGGGCGGGCAACCCGCCCAACCCGGACGGTCTCAAGACCGAGTACCTGTGGCGCGAGGTGCTGGCCCGCGGGAGCCTGACGGACATCCTCGAAAACTACGCCCAGTTGCTGGCGGAGAAAGGCGCGAAGACCGGGAGGAAGAAGCGGAAGCAGATCTGGCCGCGGTACCAGCAACTCGACGTGGTGCGCCGCCTTCTGGACGACGCGGGGCGTCACGGAGCCGGGAAGCGATACCTGATCCAACACTCCGCAGGCAGCGGCAAGAGCTTTTCGATCGCTTGGCTGGCACACCAGCTGATTCCCTTGGAGGAGGACGGCAAGACGGTCTTCGACTCGATCATCGTGGTGACCGACCGCCGGATTCTGGACCGCCAGATCCGGGACACCATCAGGCAGTACGCGCAGGTGAAATCCACGGTGGGGCACGCCGAGCGGTCGGGCGACCTGAAAAAGTTCATCGAGCGGGGCAAGAAGATCATCATCACGACGATCCAGAAGTTCCCGTTCATCCTCGACGAGATCGGGAGCGGACACGCCCACCGGACCTTCGCGATCATCATTGACGAGGCACACTCAAGCCAGGGCGGCAAGGCCGCCGGAGCGATGGCGGCCGCGCTCGGCGAGGGGGGCGATGAGGGCGGTTACGAGACCTACGAGGACCGCATCAACCGCGAGATCGAGCGCCGCAGGATGCTCGACAACGCCAGCTACTTCGCGTTCACCGCTACGCCCAAGAACAGGACGCTGGAACTCTTCGGCGAGCCGGACCCGCAAACCGACGGCACGGTCAGGCGGCTTCCGTTCCACACGTACAGCATGAAGCAGGCGATCCAGGAGGGGTTCATCCTGGATGTGCTCGAACACTACACGCCGGTCGAGAGCTACTACAGGCTCGCCAAGACGGTCGAGGAGGACCCGGAGTACGATGTGCGGAAGGCAGGGAAGAAGCTCCGGCGCTACGTCGAGGCCCACGAGCACGCGATCCGGCTCAAGGCCGAGATCATGGTGGACCACTTCCACGAACAGGTGATCGTACAGCACCGGATCGGCGGCAAGGCGCGGGCGATGGTGGTCACGAACGGGATCGAGCGCGCGATCCAGTACTTCCACACCATCCGCGACTATCTGAGGGAGCGCAGGAGTCCGCATCAGGCGCTCGTCGCGTTCTCCGGCGAGCACGACTTCAAGGGTGATCGAGTGACCGAGGCCAGCCTGAACGGCCTCCCCTCGTCGAAGATCGCCGAGACCTTCCAGGAGGACCCGTACCGGTTCCTCGTCTGCGCGGACAAGTTCCAGATTGGCTACGACGAGCCGCTGCTGCACACGATGTACGTGGACAAGACGCTCTCGGGGATCAGGGCGGTCCAGACGCTTTCGCGCCTCAACCGGTCGCACCCGGAGAAGCGGGACGTTTTCGTGCTTGACTTCCTGAACGACACGGAGACCATCGCGAAGGCCTTCTCGGACTACTACCGGACCACGATCCTGTCCGACGAGACCGACCCGGACCGGCTCCACGACCTGCAAGCCGACCTTGACGGGGCGCAGGTCTACTCTCCCGAAGAGGTCCGGGCGTTCGCGAAGCTGTATCTGGACGGCGCGGGACGCGGACGGCTCGACCCCATCCTCGACCGGTGCGTGGCGGCGTATCTCGACGATCTGGACGAGGACGGGCAGGTACGGTTCAAGGGCAGGGCCAAGGCGTTCACGCGCGCCTACGCGTTCCTGTCCTCGATTCTTCCCTACAACAACGTGGGCTGGGAGGAACGCTCGATCTTCCTGAACTTCCTGATCCCGAAGCTGCCCGCGCCCGAGGAGGAGGATCTTTCGAAGGGCATCCTCGAGCGGATCGACATGGACAGCTACCGCGTCGAGAAGCGCCGGATGCGCGAGATCATTCTCGACGACGAGGACGCGGAGATCGATGCGGTCCGCACGGGCGAGGGCGGAGGCCGGGGCGAGATCGAGACCGACCGGCTGTCTGCGATCATCGACGAGTTCAACGACCTGTTCGGCGGAATCGAGTGGGGGGATCCCGACCGGGTCATCCGGACGGCCACCGAGGACATCCCGGCCGCCGTTGCGAAGGACGCTAAGTTCAAGAACGCACGGCGCAACTCCGACCGGGAGAACGCCCGTGTCGAATCCGACAAGGCGACGGAGCGGGCGGTGCTGGACATGATTCAGGACGACACGCGCCTCTTCCAGCGCTTCTCCGACGATGCGGACTTCAGGCGGTGGCTGTCGGACACGGCGTTCCGGCTGGCCTACGCGGCAGCCGTTGCCGAATAGGAGGCATCCCATTCTGACTGGATGCGGGTGCGATCAGTTCAAAGAGCCAACGGAGGGGAGTTCCACGTGGCCAACACTTGGGTCGTTCGGGCTGGAAAGGGCGGCACCTACGCCGATGAATTCGAGCAGATCGGGATCGCTGCAATTGGCTTCGGTATAGAAGAGAGCGTCTCGGGCTTGAAGTCACGCGACGCGATTCTGTCGGCGTTGACGCGCCAGTACCCGAACATGAAGAACGGGCGAGCGGTCAACTGGGCTAGCCAACTCCACCGCTTCGTCCACGAGATCAAGCAAGGGGACACAATCCTCACCCCGATCCAGGACACACGAGAAATCATGATCGGGACCTGTGCCGGACCGTACCGCTACGAGCCCGACCAGGACCGTGAGCTTCATCACATCCGCCCGGTCTCTTGGAAGACGCGCATCTCACGGGACAAGCTCTCCGTACAGGCCAGGAACAGCGCCGGAAGCACGCTGACGCTCTTCTCAATGAACCAGCACAGAGATGAGATCGAGGCGCTCGCCTCCGGTAAGGAAGTCAAGCCCGATCCCGAGGGGTCTGACGACGGAGCGGGTACGCAACTCTTCGAAGAAGTGCGAGGACAGGCCGAAGAGCTCATTTCGGACAAGATCACGCACATGGATCCGTTTGATTTCGAAGAACTCGTGGCAGCCCTCCTGCGGGCGATGGGGTACTTCGCCAGCCGCACAGCCGAGGGAGCGGACAGAGGAGTGGACGTGATCGCCCAATCCGATGCCCTTGGACTTGAGTCACCCCGCATCAAGGTCCAGGTGAAGCAGCGAAGTCAGCGCGCGGGCGCGGTCGACCTGCGGAACTTCATCGCTACTCTGCGAGGAAGGGACCGAGGCTTGTTCGTCTCGACGGGCGGGTTCTCTCGGGAGGCACTGTACGAGGCTGAGCGAGTTCCGTCCGGGGTCTCGGTGACCACGCTGACACGCGACGATTTCATCAAGCTCCTCACCGATCACTACGAGCGTCTGGAACCCGAGGCCCGAGCGATGATCCCCCTGCGGAAAGTCTTCATTCCAATCGATTAGCATCGCACGGCTTCCGCGCCGGATGAAGTCGGAGCCGTGAGCGGCGGGAGGCGAGATGGTGCAGGGCAACACTCAACCCTCCAAGCTCGCCGACGACCCGGACTACTAGCGGTGGGTGGCGGGCACCGCGTTCGGGCTGGCCTACCAAGCGACTCGCTGAGGAGCCCGGGTGGCCTCCCGAGACCTTACGGGGGTGTTTTTCCGCCTCACTGGCGACGGGGTGCGATGACTCTGACACGTTCTGAAACAACCTGACACGTCCTGACACAATAGGGTGTTTCCGACCAGTTGACTTGCTGGCGGGAGGCTCTTCAGCGTTCGAAGCATGGAGACGCCGAAGCAGTTGTTCGACACCCGGGTGAACGTGTTTCTCGGGGACACGCCTCACCGTCCGCCCGGCCTTCGTGATGAGCCTCCGATCCGGCCGCCGAGGATGGTCCCGTCCCCAAGGCCCCCTAAGATCGGCGCGGATCACGTCGGCAGCTTTCGTCCCCGATGGGTGGAATTGAAACCATTTGCCGATGGAACCCGTAATATATTCCCCTTCGGGTTACCGAAGCGTGAAGGCCATCCCGAAAGAACGAGGCGAAGCACCGGAGGAGTCGCACGTAGTCAGCTTTATCCATCCCGAGGCGGAACCGGTGCCCTTGTCCATCGACGTGGGCGCTTGGGAGATCGTTCGCCGCGTCCGCTTCCGTCCGACCGCCAGCCGCGTTTGCGCGAGGGCCGCTTGAACGGCTTCCCCGGAGCGCTCGCTGAGGTGCTCTTGCACCGCGTCGGTGGCGGCGGTCGCCGGGCTCCAGACGCGGCGTCCACGGGGGTGTTTGGCGCAGCTAAGGCTGGGAAGTATCCATCTCACAAGCGGACGCCCGTTTTTCGCGGAGCAACCTGTCTCGCAGCGCCCCTTTGCGACGCTTCCGCTTCGGCGCCCGTTCTTGCCCGGTTCGATCATCCGTGAACGCTCCCCGCCGGGCTGGGCGTCGGGAAGGCCGGGCAGGAGTGCTCGCGCGGCGGCTGTGCCGTCCAAGTGCGGTCCTGCTGCACCAGAGCGTTGGCGAGGACGAGGAGCTTCCGCATCACGGCCGTCAGGGCGACCTTGCGCGGCTTCCCGTTGGCGAGGAGCGCCTCGTACTTCCGCTTGAGGTCGGGATTGTGCTGGATCGCGACCACCGCGGGCATGTAGAGCATTCTGCGGACCCGGTGCCTGCCGCCCTGGATGAAGCTCCGTCCCTTCCAGTTTCCGGACTCCCGGGTGACCGGGGCGAGTCCGGCGAGGCTGGCGGCTCGCGACCGAGTGAGTATTCCCAGTTCCGGGAAGTGGACGATCAGTCCCGCGGCGGTGATGTCGGAGATGCCCGGGATCGAGGTCAGGATCTCGGCCCGGCGCTCCATTTCCTTCTCCTCCCCGATCCGCTGCCGGATCTCGGCATCGATGAGCTTCAGCTGGCGGTCGATCTGCCTCAGCCTCTGCTTGGTGACCCGCTTGCCCACGGGAGTGCGCAAGTTCCTGCCCCGGTTGGTGGTTGCGATCCGATCCCTGACCAGCGCGTCGCGGATCTGCTGGAGCTCGGCAAGGTCGCGCTGCCCCTCCGATTTCGCCTCGGTCGGACGCAAGTCTTCGACAGCGGCCGCCATGGTGGCCAGCATCCGGGCGTCCACCGCGTCGGTCTTGGCGCGCCGCCCGATGGAGCGGGCGAAGGATCGGACTTGGAAGGGGTTGATCGCGTACAGGGGGAGCCCGGCCTTCAGGAGGGCGTCCTCGAAGTCGCGGTGGAAGACTCCGGTGGGTTCGTACGCGACCCGGTCGATCCCGGAGCCGATCCAGGCGATCAGCCTCCGGAAGCCGGCGCTGTCGTTGGGGAATCGGGACGCTCTCCCCTCGGGGGCGGCGAAGGCGTCGAGCCAGTCCTTGGAGATGTCGATCCCGACGGTGCGGAGGATGCTGCTCATGAGTTCTTCCCTTCTCCTGTGCTTGTCATGCGAGCCTCGATGCTCGTGTATCCATTCAGGACATCGGGAAGGACGGTGGCGATCACACTACCCACGGCCCCTTTACGGCCTGCCAGCCTATCGATCCGACCACCGTCCCTGTTGAGCGCCCGCTCCGGCTCGCTACGCTCGCCTCTGCGGGCGCTCAACAGCCCGGGCCTTCCCCGTGACCCGGTCGTGCAAATCACGCGGGAATCTGCATGATTATGGGAGACAAGCCAGCCTACCCCCCGTGGCCACACTCCGTGTGTCTCCCGGAGGGGCTGGCGGGGGGCTGCGCCCCCTGTGACCCCCGCAACGGAAACGGCGCGCCGTGAGCGCCGGACGCCCCGTTTGGGTGAAGGTCCGCGCCAGCGACGCGGAGCGTGCCGAGTGGCACGCCAAGGCGCGCTCCGCAGGCTTGACGCTGTCGGATCTGGTGCGCCGGTCGCTCGACCGGGCGCGCACCTGGACCGCGCCGCACGCAGAGGTCGAGCGCGAGCGCACCCGGGAGGCGGCGCGCATCGGGAACAACCTCAACCAGATCGCTCGGTGGGCGAATACCCACAAGGGGGCGGCCGAGGCCGTCGAGGTCCTCGCCCGCCTCGTCGCCATCGAGCGGGCGCTTACTGCGCTGGCCCGCTTCGAGAGCCCAGACGGCGACGATGCACCTTAAGTTTCTCGCGCACGGGACCGGGTCGGCGCGGGCCGCGGCCAAGTACCTCCTCGGGGAGCAGGACGCGGCAGGAAAGCCGCGCGAGGGCGTCGAGGTGCTGCGGGGCAACCCCGACATGGTGGCCGCGGTCGCCGACTCTCTGGAGTTCGAGCACAGGTACACCTCCGGCGTGATCGCATGGGCGCCGGACGACCGCCCCACCGACGAACAGATCGAAGCCGTCCTCGACGCCTTCGAGAAGACGGCTTGGGCCGGACTCGAACCCGACCGCTACGCATGGGCGGCTGTGTTGCACCGAGAGGAGGGCGGCGGCGCCCATGTCCACGTCCTCGCCGCGCGGTGCGATCTTGAGACCGGTCGGAGTCTCAACATTGCCCCTCCGGGATGGCAGCGGACGTTCGATCCGCTCCGTGACGCCTTCAACCACGAGCACGGCTGGGGCCGCCCGGACGATCCGGCCAGGGCCAGAGTGCAGCAGCCCGGACACCGCGCCTACATCGAAGCGGCGCAGCTGCGAGCCGGGCTCCGGCTCGAATCCTCTCCCCGCGACCTGATCCGGGACTACCTGATCCAGCGCGTCGAGCACGGCATGGTGCGCGGCCGCCACGATGTCGTGCCGCGCTGCGGGAGGCGGGCCTCGAAGTGCCGCGCCAAGGCAAGGAATACCTCACCGCACTGGACCCCGAGACCGGGGACCGCTGGCGTCTCAAGGGAGAACTGTATGGAGAGAACTTCGACCGCGAACGACTTGAGCGACCGGCTGCGGAGACGGCTGGAGAGCGAACGCAGGGAGATCGAGGAATTGACCGCGAGCGAGCTGAAGCGGCTCGCCGAGAACTCGCGGCGCGTCGCGAGGAACGCGCTCGGTACAATCGAGCGCGATACGGAGGTGGCGGTCGGGAACATGCGCGAGTTGCTGGCAAAGGCGTGGCTTCGGCCGCTGATCGTCGGCCTGAGCCTTTGGATCGGTTTCTTCGGCGGAAGCTGGGCGACGATGCGCTGGTTGGCGTCGAGCATTCGGGACCGGATCGAGACGCTCGCCGAACTGGACTACGACATCCAAGACGCGCGGGAGACGCTCGCGCAAATGGAGGTGGACACCTGGGGGGTCGCGCTGCTGGAGATCGAGGGAGAGCGGGTCGTGGTACTTCCAGCGGGGACGCTGGACAACACGGACTGGACGTGGCGCGATCGGCCTGCCGTGAAGCTGTCGAACAGGTGAAGGAGGTCTATGACCGCTTTAGAGGAGCAGTTGACGAGGGCCTTGCGGAGATTGTCCGCGCAGTACGAGCAGGAACAGCGGCGGCACTCCGCGCAGATCGAAGCCTTGCACGAGTACGCCGAAGTCTTGCGAGAATACGTCGAAGCCTTGCGGCAGCACGCCGAGCGGCAGAGCGGGGAGAACGAAGTCTTGCAGCAGCAAATCGAGCGGCTCGCCGGGCAAGTGACACGCTTGGCCGAGTACTATGGGACATCCACCGCCGCGAGGCCGAGCGGTCGCGGCTGGTGATACGGCCGCCGACGCGCGGGCCGGACCGCGACGCCGGACCGAGCCGCTGATGGCCTCCGTCGCAACCCGAAGCCGTGGAAGCCGTCGGTCTGGCGCTCGCGAACGCCCTCCGCGACCTTTGGGTCAGGCGGATCGTGCAGTCCATCGAATCGAGAGGAATCGAACGATGGCACGCACGAAACGGGACCGGCGCAGCTACAGCGCCGGCGAGTGGGGCCGGAACCGGGTGAGGGTGTTCCCCGACCCGAAGACCGGTCTCTTCCAGATAGAGTGGCGGGAGAACGGACGCAGGCTCACGCGGTCGCTCAAACACCGCGATTGGGTTCGCGCGAAGCGGCAGGCCGACGAGGCCGCCGCGGGCTTCGCGGTCCACGAGCCCAACGGCAAGGCCGAGGCCGAGCCCCAGCCGCTCACTCTGGGTACGCTCTTTGACATTTACGGTGAGGAGGTGACGCCCACCAAGGGCAAGGGCACCCAAGCGCGGGACCGGTACTCGACCGAGATGTTCCTCGGGTTCTTCGGACGGGACCGCGACCCGGCGACACTCTCGCAGCGCGACTGGGACCGGTTCATCCGGGAGCGCCGCGCGGGCAGGGTCGGGGCGTCGGGCCAGCCGGTGCGCAACCGGACGATCGAATGGGATCTGACGTTCCTGATGGCGGTTCTGAATTGGGCCGCGAGGTCGCGGGACGACCGGGGCCGCCTGTTCCTCGACAGGAATCCGCTGAAGGGCCTCAGGAAGCCCACGGCGAAGAACCCCGCCAGGGTTCTCCTGACCGAGGAGGAGTATCGTGCGATGCTCGGGGTCTCGCGGCAGGTCAACTGGCGATTCCACGTCGCCCTCGTGCTCGCGCACGAGACCGGACACCGAATCGGTGCCATCCGCCACCTCAGGTGGTCGGATATCGACTTCGAGGACAGGACCATCCGGTGGAGGGCCAAGCACGAGAAGACGGGATACGAGCACGTCACGCCGATGACGGACGAGGCGGTTGCCGCCTTGGAGGAGGCACGGCGGATGGGCTCCGGAACGGGAGACGATCCGGTGATGCCCGCCGGGACGGACCCTTCCCGGTGCATGGACAGCTCTTGGGCGTACCAGTTCTGGTGCAGGGCGCAGAAGCGGGCGGGTCTGGAGCCCAAGCGCGGTCGAGGTTGGCACTCGCTGCGGCGGAAGTTCGCCAGCGACCTGATGGACCTTCCCCTCAAGGTCTTGTGCCAGCTTGGCGGGTGGAAGAACGCCCACACGGTTCTGCGCTGCTATCAGAGAGCCGACGAGGGACAACTCAGGGAGGCGCTGGAGAGCCGCCGCAGGGTTTAGGTCTGAGAATCCCGATCAGCGGGAATCAAACAGCGGGAACCGGACCAGAGGAACCCGTAAGTAGCACGGGCAAAAACAGATACGAATCTGATGCAGTCCGCTGGTAGCACTGAAGCACCGTCTTGGCCGTCTTCCAGCCGCCAAGCTCACAAAGCACCTTGAGCGGCGTGTCCATCAAGTCGCTGGCGAACTTCCGCCGCAGCGAGTGCCAGCCTCGTCCGCGACGCGGTTCCAGCCCCGCGAGTCTCTGGGCTCGGTTCCACCAGCAGCGGACCAACGCTGGACTCGCGCACCTCGAAGCATCCCTCGGCGCGGGCAGCACCGGACTGTCCCCGGTGCCCGAACTTCGCCTTCGCGCCTCTCGGAGGACCGTGCTCGCGTCAGCCGTCACTGGCGTGGAGTGCTCGTAGCCGGTCTTTTCGTGCTCGGCGCGCCAGCGCACCACTCCACCTTCGAGGTCGATGTCAGACCAGCGGAGTTTGCGGATGGCGCCGATGCGGTGTCCCGTTTCGTGCGCGAGCACGAGCGCGACGTGGAACCGCCAGCCGATCTTCCACGAGACTCGTAGCAGTGCCTGATACTCCTCCTCGGCGAGAACAACCCGGACCGGATTCTTCTCCGTGGGCGTCTTCAGGCCTTTCAGCGGGTTCGATTCAAGAAGCAGGTGGCCCCGCTCGTCCCTCGACTTGGCAGCCCAGTTGAAGACCGCGACAAGGAACTTCAGATCGAACTCGATTGTCCGGTCAGCCACCGGTCTGCCACTGGGGCCGATCTTGCCCGAGCGTCGGTCCCGGATGAACCGGGCCCAGTCGCGCTGCGACAGCGTCTCGGGTCTGCGGTCCGCTCCGAGGAACTTGAGGAACGTCCGCATTGTGGTCCGGTCGGACCGCTGGGAGGTCCTCGCCTTGGTAGGCGTCACCTCCTCACCGTAGATGTCAAAGAGCTTCCCCAGCGTGAGCGGCTCGGGCTTTGCGTCCTTGCGGCCGTTCAACTCCGGCTCCGCGAACCCGGCAGCGAACTCTATCACCTTGATCCAAGGTAGTCCAGCAAGGTTCTCCTGATATCCCATAAAAGCTTGTATACCAATGGTTTTCGTATGACACACGAAATCCCATCGTCTCTTGCAGTCCGTTGCGATCCGGTGTATTCTTCGTTCTGTAGTGCAGCAATAAGTGATACGCCACAAGAAGGAGAGCACATTGACGAAGCGGCCGAGAACACTCACCGCCGCCTTCGTGCGCGCGGTTGGCCGACCCGGCGTGTACGGGGATGGGCGCGGCGGACGGGGCTTGAGTCTCAGGGTCCACCGCACGATTGACGGCCGGATCACCAAGACTTGGCGGCAGCGCGTGAGGGTCGATGGCCGCCTGACCTCGATCGGGCTCGGGCCATACCCCGAGGTGACGCTCGCCGAGGCGCGCCAGGAAGCGCTCGCCAACAGCCGCATGGTCCGGCTCGGCCGGGATCCGCGCGGGCGGGGCGTCCCGACCTTCGCCGAGGCCACCGAGCGGACCATTCGGCTTCACCGGGAGGGCTGGAAGGCCGGGACGGCGCTCCCGGATCAGTGGGCGTCCACGTTTCGCCTCCACGCAGCGCCGCTCATGGACATGCCGGTGGACCGGATCACGAGCGGGGACGTGCTCGCGTGCCTCGCGCCGATCTGGAAGTCGAAGCCCGGCGCGGCGGCGAAGGCTCGGAGCCGGATCGCCGCCGTCTTCCGTTGGTGCGTCGGTCGGAACCTTCGCCCGGACAACCCGGTGGACCGGGCGGTGGCGGCGCTGCCGAGGGCGAACGGGGGCGCGACGAAGCACTATCGCGCGCTGCCGCACACCGAGGTTCGGGGGGCGCTCCGGGCGATCCGCCGGGGGGAGAAAGCGAATCCGGCGGCCGCGTTGTGGGTGGAACTCGTCGCGTTCACCGCCGTTCGGCCCGGAGAGGCCCGGCGCGCGCGCTGGGAGGAGATCGACTTCGAGTCGGCGAGGTGGACCATCCCGGCGGAGAGGATGAAGGCGGGCCGCCCGTTCGCGGTTCCGCTGAGCGCGGGCGCGCTCGATGTCCTCAGGCGCGCGGGCAAGCTGTCCGGCGAGTCGCCGTTCGTCTTCCCGGGGAAGGCCGGGGGGCCGATAGGCGCGAACGCCGCGAGGCGCGTGCTCGGACGCGCCGGGGTGGACTCGACGCTCCACGGGTTCCGTTCGAGCGCGCGGTCTTGGATGGCCGAGACGGGCGTCCCGGCCGAGGTGGCGGAGGCTTGCCTCGCCCACGTCCCGAACAGCCGGGTCGTTCAGGCGTACCAGCGCTCCGATCTGTTGGAGCGCCGGGCCGAAGTCCTTCATGCATGGTGCAGCTACATCGCTCGCACAGACAGCTAGAAAACCGAGGTCAGGCATCGACGTGACGTGAAACACTCGCCGCGGGAGAGTCAGTGTTTCGTGTCGAATGTCGCCTAACGATCTGCCTTCACCCAGAACCCTCGCCACCCAGCAACCTCTTAATCTCCTCGACCAGGCACTTTCTTCTCGCTTTGTAGAACTCGACGAACCCCGTCATCTTCTCAGGAACGGTGCCCAGCAGATGATTGCGAGCGTGTGACCTACGTCGGCCTTCGTCAGGATACGCGCGAGCCAACCACTCGGCCGGCATCGCCGCGCTCTTCTCGGTGTTCACCGCGCCCGGCAAGAGCTGGAGGTTGCCGAGCCGATTCGCCCGCTCGCGGTACTCCTCGATCTTCCCCTCCGGGACGTGCGCGTCGCGCAGTTTGCGCTTGGTGAACTTTGCGGCGGGGAAGATGTGGTCCACATGAAACAGCTTCCCCGGATCTACGAAGGGGAAGATGAGCGAGAGAAGCGCGAAGACTCGTTGGCTCCGATACTCCGTGTCCGCTAGTTCCTCGACCTCTTCGTCGTTGAACACCAACTCCCGGCCCCGGCGCGCCATCTCCTCGCCGAGCCGGGCAGCCGGGAACCCGTCGGCCGCGTCCTCGCGAATCACTTTTCGCAGTGCCGTGAGCAACGTATCGAGGCCGCTCCCCCAGACCCCTCTCTTGAGCAGACTCCGGATCAGCCAGCCGCGAATCCTCTGCCGGTCATCCTCGTGCTCGCTGTGGCTCAGGAACGATTCCGTGCGCTTGCTCCGGTACAGGTAGTATGCGATGGGGAGAATCGCGTTGTGCGCCGTCAGCGTCGCGCGATTGAAGCCGAAGCCCGCGATCAACTGGACCGTCAGCGTGAGCGCCGACTTGATGGACGTCCACTTTTCCTCGAGAACCGCCATGTTCTTGCGGTTGAAGTTGTCCACCTTGAACCCCACGCTCCCGATGTCGCTCAGCATCAGACCCGCCTTCAGCACCAGGTCCTTCGAGAAGGAGAACCCGAGCCCGATCCGGTTGAGCGCGTCGACGAGTTCGTGAATCTCCTCGCGGGCGTCGTGCTTGGTCCATTGAGCGACCGCGATCGACAGGAGCAGGTCGGAGTGCGAGAGCGGCGTGCCTCCGTCGTTCATGCGGATGAAAATCTGAACGACATCGTCCAGCGTCTGTCTCCGCTCCTCGTAGTATGCCACGAGATGGTCCTGCCGAACTACGCGGTGGAGGCGATTCAACGTCTTGTATGCGAGGCTCAGGGAACTCCGCTCCAAGGCGGGGTCGTTCACCCAGTCGAGCATGGGAGGCCCGTCCTCCATCGACAGTATGTCGCGCAAGCGGAACCACCATTCCACCAGGTTGCCCGATGAGTTCTTCCGCCGGCGAGGTTCGTTCCCCCGACGAAAGCTGAAGCGATACTCGGTCCCCTCGTCCTCATCCTCTCCTGCATTCCAAAGGAGGTCCAGATAGAGATGTCGTTTCGGAAAAGCCTTGGGGTTGTTCCACCAGAGGCGGGGCAGTTTCCAGGTCATGCTCCCCCGCAGGCCGACATTGAGGGCCGTCAAGCGCTGCTGTCCGTCGAGTACTGCGGTGAGTGCCGTGTTTGGCATCTCCGGAAGCGACGGGCAGTGAACGTTGTCGCGCTCGTGATACTCGCGCATGAAGCCGTAGAAGTTGAACTTGGCGCTGTTCTCCGGAGCCACCTTCCAATAGAGGAATGTTCCGACCGGGAACCCCTGCATCAGGCTGTCGAAGAGTCGGCATATCTTCTCTGGGCCCCAAACGAACTCCCTCTGAATCGCGGGGAGAACGAGGTCGTGCTTGTGGATTTGATCGAGGGTCTGCTCAATCGTGTGGCCGGTCTGGTACATGGGCGGAAGTCGGTCTCGGGTTGGGCGATGGTCGGATGTTGGGTGCGAGTCAGGCCGGTCGGCGATGCTCACATGATTCTAAGAGGGCCTCCAACCTACGCCCGGACGGCGCGCATCGCACCTGCTGCGGCTCGTTGGCGGAGCCGTTCTGCGGGTCGAGGTTCGGCGTTCCACGCACGGACGGCTGTTCTCGATACTTCGGGATGGAACGCGGGCTTGCCTCGCGATGGAGGTGGCGCTGGCGGAGGCCGACCCGACTTCGGGACGGCACTGGAACCCTTCGGAAATCGCGATTTCGGACGTGGTTGACACCGCCCGAAACGATCCCCTGACTAGTACGTCATGGCGATTCCGACAGCCCAGGATTCCGCGCTCCGGCGGACGGTTTGGCCCGCTAATGCGGGAGAGCCAGCCCACCCTTTGGGGCCACGCTCCGCGAGTCCCCGGCAGGGGCTGGCGGGGGGCCGTGCCCCCTGTGACCCCCACAACGGAAACGGCGCGCCGTGAGCGCCGGGCGCGCCGTCTGGGTGAAGGTCCGCGCCACCGAGGCGGAGCGTGCCGAGTGGCACGCCAAGGCGCGCTCGGCGGGCTTGACCCTGTCGGATCTGGTGCGCCGGTCGATTGGCCGGGTGCGCACCTGGACCGTGGCGCACGCCGAGGTCGAGCGCGAGCGCACCCGCGAACTGGCTCGGCTCGGGAACAACCTCAACCAGATCGCTCGCTGGGCCAATACACATAAGGAGGCCATCGAGGCCGTCGAGGTGATCGCCCATCTGTGCTCCATCGACCGGGCGCTCACCGCCTTGGATCCCGCCGAGAGCCCGGAAGCCGATGCACATTAAGTTCTTGGCGCGCGGAACCGGATCGGCGCGGGCTGCGGCCAAGTACCTCCTCGGGGAGCGGGACGCGGCCGGGAAGCTGCGCGAAGGCGTCGAGGTCCTTCGGGGCGATCCCCACCGGGTGGCGTCGGTGGCGGACACTCTGGGCTTCGAGCACAGGTACACCTCCGGCGTGATCGCGTGGGCACCGGAGGACCAACCGACCGACGAACAGATCGGCGCGGTTCTGGACGCCTTCGAGGAGACGGCTTGGGCGGGGCTCGAACCCGACCGCTACGCATGGGCGGCGGTGCTCCACCGTGAGGAGGGTGGCGGCGCCCACGTCCACGTTCTCGCCGCGCGATGCGACCTTGAGACCGGGCGAAGCCTCAACATTGCCCCTCCGGGCTGGCGGAGAACGTTCGACCCGCTCCGCGACGCCTTCAACCACGAGCACGGCTGGGGCCGTCCGGACGATCCGGCCCGGGCCAGGGTGGAGCAGCCCGGACACCGCGCCTACGTCGAGGCGGCGCGACTGCGGGCCGGGCTCCGGCTCGAAGCCTCCCCCCGCGACCTGATCCGAGACTACCTGATCCAGCGGGTCGAGCACGGCGTGGTGAAAGACCGCTTCGATGTCGTCGCCGCGCTCCGGGAGGCGGGCTTGGAAGTGCCGCGGCAAGGCAAGGACTACCTGACTGCGATGGACCCCGACACCGGGGACCGTTGGCGTCTCAAGGGACGGCTGTACGCCTTTGACTTCCAGCCTGAACGATCCGACCGAGCGACTGAAGAGGCGGCTGGAGAGCGGGCGCAGGGAGACAGGGAAGTTGACCGTGAGCGAGCTCGGGCGGCCCGACGAGAACTCGCGGCGCGCCGCGAGGAACGCGCTGCGTACCATCGGGCTCGTTACGGAGGAGGCGGCCGCCCGGATGCACACGTTGCCGCAGAAGGCTTGGCCAAAGCCGCTGACGTTCGGCCTGAACCGCTCGCTCGGCATCTCCGCCGGAAGCTGGGCGACAATGCGGTGGCGGTCGAGGAGCATCCCAGCCCGGATCGAGGCGGTGGCCGAATTGGACTGCGAGATCGCGGAGACCCGGCGGACGCTCGCGAGAATCGAGATGGCCGCTTGGAGGATCGCGCGGCCGGAGATCGAGGAAGAGCAGGCCGTGGTGGGGCCGTCGGGGACGCTGGACAAGCCGCGCTGGACCTTGCGCGAGCGGCCTGCCTGAAAGCCATCAAGAGAGCGAGGAAGCTGTATGACCGAGTTGGAGGGGCAGTTGACGGAGGCCTTGAAGAGGTTGTCCGGGCAGTCCGAGATGGAACGGCGGCGGCAATCCGAACAGGTCGAAGCCTTGCGGCGGCAAGTCGAGCGGCAGACCGAGGAGAACGCCACCTTGAGGCGGCGAATCGAGCGGCTCGACGAGCGAGTGACAGGCTTGACCGAATACTACGGGACATCTGGCGGCGCGAGACCGAGCGGTCACGGCTGGTGATAAGGCCGCCGCGCGGGCCGCACCGCGATGCCGGTCCGAGCCGCTGATGATCCCCGGCTCTCCTCGGCGGTCCTCGGGGAGGTCTCTGCGACCTGCCTCAGTTGCCCTCTGCGACATTCAGATCGTGAATGACCTCTCCATTTCGCCAGAACGTCAGACCCAGAAACGGCTCGCCGTGAAACGGCATCGAGCCCTCGGGTCCCCTACCAAGAAACATGAAGTCTCCCCCGTCGTTCAGGTAGACGCCGACCATGCCCTCGTCATACGCGATCAGGGACACGGCCTCCCCACGACTCGAATCGAGGCCCAGAGCGACGTAGTCGCTGTCTTCCCGGCTGAGCACGCCGAATCCCCCTCGTTCGAATCCCTTGCGATCGTGGACCACCAGACCCGTGGACGGCGCGATACGTTTGCCCACGTGCGGATCGGGGGTCTCTTCACCGAGGACAAGCCGGTCAAAACCGTCCTCGTTGAGGATCACCAACCCGCTGGCCCCATGATTATAGTCGTGGTAGGAGTCCATGTACTCTTCTATGTCTGGATGCTCGGGCCCCCAAAGCTCACGCAGTCGAGCCGTGTCGGTGCGAACGCGGTTGGCCGCCGCAGGGATCGGCGCGCCGAGGAGGATCCGCTCGCGTCCGGCCTCGTCCTCGATGATCAGCCCGCGCGCGCGCAGCACGCCGGCCGTCCCCGTCCAATCCCCGGCGAACGACACGACGAGCGCGACGGTCATCAATGCCGCGTAGACCTGTAGCCAACGGATCGAACGTTTCAATTGGTCGGCATTCTCACTCACTGGAATCCTCCTTCGGAACGGGCGTTCTTCGTTGTTGAGGCCATCTCGACTCTCTCACGGCCTAGGACCCGAGCGGTAGCCGGACGGTTGCACCGCCGTGCATGTGGACCCCAACTACAGCAGACCCGGCATGGCGTGCGTTAGGGCACCCTACACCGACGCGACGTCGGCCGCCGCAGCGCGCCAGAAGGTCGGCGATGCTCACAAGCCAGATAGGCCTCTGAGCCGGCCATCGACCACCGCCTGCGCTCGAACGGGTTCGAGGTGCCGTCAGCAGAGCGGACGGGATGAGGTCGGATCGTCGAGACCGCTCTCGGGGCCGAGGAGGTCACGCGGTTAGACTAGTCCCAGGTCGTTTCCTCGTCCCAAACTTCGTCCGCTGCCGTTCTATCCGATCCGGCGACATCCCGCTCACTTTTGCATATCGCAAGTGATACATGAACTGCAATGATGAATTGTAACTTGTTGATATATAATAATTTATGGTTTTCCGAGCTAGTCGGCAGCGAACTCGTCCGCCTGCCTCTTGGCGCGCGCCCAGTTGCGGTGCTTCAGCGACCTCGTGAGCCTGCGTCCGTTCTGTCGCCACTCGATCTGGAAAAAGCCGGTCTTGGGATCGGGGAACACCCTCACCCGGTTCCGGCCCCATTCACCAGCGCTGTATGCGCGCCGGTCACGTTTCGTGCGTGCCATCATTCGATTCCTCTCTCGATGATGGACTGCCCTGAAAAGATCGCAACCGGCTGTAATACAACAAGTTAGAGTGCATCGCACTGAGTCCCGTATCACTTCGGATACCCGATTATGTGCTGGAATCCATGCGACCGCACCGGAAGTCTCCAGACGGGTTTCGTGCGATTCGAGCGAGCCATGGCGGACCCTGGGCCGCTGACTCGTAGGACGGTCAGGTGCTCAAGCCGGTGGGTGTGGTCCTCCCGCTTGGGGTTGGGAGGGGAACTCGACCCCGGCCTCCGGGACGGACACAGTCCGTCCCGGAGGCCGGGGGGACCGGCGCCGAAGAGGTGGCAACGCCGACCACGCCGACCGCCGGTCACTCCGCGCGGACTCACCCGAAGCCGACGGCCTCGACGTGCGGTGATCGGTGGGGCCAGCGGGAGAGCATCCGGCAGCTGGCCGCCCGGGGGACGTTCGGACCCAGCGGAAGCGGGCGGAACCCTAACCGCGAACGCTAGCGGAGCGGAGTTTTTCCGGGGATCGAAGGGGGCGGAGCACCCCTCGCCAGAGCTCCCGTGTTATACACGGGGTATGCTGGCTTGTCCACCTTAGCGTGGCCAAGCCAGCCACGCGGGGCACCCGCGCAAACGTCCCATCGGGCACCGCCCGGAACAGCTTCGGCCGGACCGTCGCAGCCAAGCTCCTCGACCTCTTGGCCGCCCGCCTCACGGACGGCGAGGGCGAACAGGCCGACCCGTTACTCGTCGGCGACGGCGGCACCTTCTGCCGAGCGGCCCGGTTTCGCCCCAACCACACCCCTCGGAGACCCGAGATCGTCGATCTGAGGCGATCCTGCGGCCCGTAGATTACCCGAAATGCCTCCGAAACGGCCTCCGAGCCCGGTCTCGGGGTCAAATCAGCGCCCGGCGGCCCCCACTCGGTGCGTGACGTACTCGCTCCACGCCTGCATGACCACGGCGCGGCGCTCCAGCAGGTCGGAGCGCTGGTACGCCTGAACGACCCGGCTTCTCGGGACGTGGGCGAGGCAGGCCTCCGCGACCTCCGCCGCGACACCGGTCTCGGCCATCCACGACCGGGCGCTCGACCGGAACCCGTGAACCGTGGAGGCGATCCCCGCCCGCCGGAGCACACGCCCCGGCGCGTTCCTCGGCAACACCGCGCCGGTTCGCGACGGGAACACGAGCGACGAGTCCGGAGCAAGCGCCCGCGCCCGCTCCAGAACGCCGAGCGCGCCCGTGCTCAACGGAACGGAGAACTCGCGACCCGCCTTCATCCTCGACGCCGGGATCGTCCACACGCCCGCTTCCAGGTCGATCTCGTCCCACCGCGCCCCGCGTGCCTCTCCGGCCCGCACCGCCGTCAACGCGATCATCTCGACGCACGGCATCGCCGACGGGTGGATGTACCTCACCCCACGGATCGCCCGGATGGCGGCCGCGACCTCCCGATGCGGCAGGGCGCGGTAATGGGTGGGCGCGTAGCCGTTCACCCTCGGCAGCGCCGCGACCGCCCGGTCCACCGGGTCGTCCGGGCGGAGATTCTTCCCAACGCACCAGCGGAAGACCGCGGAGAACCGGCGCTTGGCTCTCCGGGCGGCGGCGGGCTTCGATGCCCAGATCGGCGCGAGGCACGCCAGCACGTCCGCGCTCGTGATCCGGTCCACAGGCTTGTCAAGCAGGGGCACGGCATGGACGCGGAACGTCGCGGCCCACTCCGTGGCCACCGTGCCCCCTACCTTCCAGCTGTCGCGGTGCAGCTCGATGGTGCGTTCGACCGCCTCGGCAAACGTGGGGACGCCGTGCCCGCGCGGATCGCCGCCGTGGCGGACCGCCCGGCTGTTGTCCAGCGCCTTGCGGCGCGCCTCGGCGAGCGTGATTTCGGGATACGGCCCGAGCCCGACCGAGGTGAGCCGTCCCTCGATCCGAAGCCGCTGGCGCCACGTCTTGCTGATGCGGCCGGCCTTGGTGCGGTGGACCCTGAGGCTCAGTCCCCGCCCGCCTCGGCCGTCGCCGTAGACGCCCGGACGGTTGATCGTGCGGACGAAGGCGGCGGTGAGCGTCCTGGGTCGTTTCATGGTGGGTTCCTTCCCATATGCGTATCACTTATTGCAACACTACACGGAGAAGAATACAGGAGATGTTGATAAACCGCAAGAGATGTGGAGATTACCGTAAACCCCTATGATATCCTGTATTACTGGACATTACTGGACTACCGGAGGACGGCTGTGGATCGTACTGGAAGCTGTCAATGCAGTCGATGATGGACTGCACGATCCGCCTGACCCAAGGGTCGCGGAGGGCGTTCGCGCGCGCCAGACTCACGGCTTCCTGACCGACGGCTTCCTGTGGCGACGGAGGCCATCAGCGGCTCGGCCCCGCATCGCGGTCCGGCCTGGGCGTCGGCGGCCGTATCACCAGCCGCGTCCGCTCGGTCTCGCGGCGGTGGATGTCCCATAGTACTCGGCCAAGCGTGTCACTTGCCCGTCGAGCCGCTCGATTCGCCGTTGCAAGACTTCGTTCTCCCCGCTCTGCCGCTCGGCGTGCTGCCTCAAGGCTTCGACGTATTCTCGCAAGACTTCGGCGTACTCGTGCAAGGCTTCGATCTGCCCGGAGTGCCGCCGCTGTTCCTGCTCGTACTGCTCGGACAACCTCCGCAAGGCCCTCGTCAACTGCTCCTCTAATGCGGTCATAGACCTCCTTCACCTGTTCGACAGCTTCACGGCAGGCCGATCGCGCCACGTCCAGTCCGTGTTGTCCAGCGTTCCCGCTGGCAGTACCACGACCCGCTCTCCCTCGATCTCCAGCAGCGCGACCCCCCAGGTGTCCACCTCCATTTGCGCGAGCGTCTCCCGCGCGTCTTGGATGTCGTAGTCCAGTTCGGCGAGCGTCTCGATCCGGTCCTGAATGCTCGACGCCAACCAGCGCATCGTCGCCCAGCTTCCGCCGAAGAAACCCAGCCAAAGGCTCAGGCCGACGATCAGAGGCCGGAGCCACGCCTTGGCCAGCAACTCGCGCACGTTCCCGACCGCCACCTCCGTATCGCGCTCGATTGTACTGAGCGCGTTCCCCGCAACGCGCCGCGAGTTCTCGGCGAGCCGCTTCAGCTCGCTCGCGGTCAACTCCTCGATCTCCCTGGGTTCGTTCTCCAGCCGCCTCCGCAGCCGGTCGCTCAAATCGTTCGCGGTCGAAGTTCTCTCCATACAGTTCTCCCTTGAGACGCCAGCGGTCCCCGGTCTCGGGATCCAGCGCGGTGAGTGGAGTCGGGGGGTGGCGCGGTGCCGGGTAGGGTCCGGTGCTTCTTGTCCGCGCTTTCGCTTGGTGCTCAGTCCGGCTCCCATGCGGTCCGTTTCCACTCCCCCGCTCGTCGAACCGGACGTGCGGATTTCCCGCATCCGGCTCTCAGCCGGGATCATGCGTTCGCCCACGGAAGGTCTCCGGTCGTTGGCCCAAGACACGTCAGGCCGCAGTGGTCCCGCAGCCATTCGTCGGGGAAGCGCACGTAGCTTCTCGACCGTCCCTTGTGTTTCCGCCGGAACCACTGTCGCAGCCGCCGGGTCGCGTGCCTGTCCACAGCCTTGTAGGCCGGGCTGACCTGCCCGAGGTCGAAGTAGTTCGCCCATCCGGACATCAGCCGGTTGAGACGCTCTACGACTTCCTCGGCGGACCGTCCCACGTACACCCGGTCCGTTTGCTCGCTGATCCTGCGGCAGATGCTTTGAACGCTCGCCTTGCTGGGCCGGGTCCCGATGTACCGGCTTCCGTCCATTGGGCGATAGTTCCAGCCGATGCGGTACCCGAGGAACTCGATGGGCTCCTCGGGGCATCGGAGGCATCGGGTCTTCCGCGCGTTGACCGGCAGCTTCAGCCTGTCCATGAGCCGGTTGACCGCCGCCAGCATCTCCGCCGCCGGGGCCTTGCCGAGCACACAGAAGTCGTCCGCATAGTTCACGATCTCCGCGCCGAATCGCCGGGCGTAGCCCAGCACCTTCCAGCCAAGGATGAACCGCCGCATGTAGATGTTGCTCAGCAGCGGCGAGATCGGAGCCCCTTGCGGGGTTCCCTTCCGTTCTCTTCGCGCCCGGTTCGTGCGGCGAGTGCCTCCCTCCCCGTCCTGCTCCACCACCGGCATTTCCAGCCACGCCTTGACGAGTCCAAGCATCCGCCCGTCGCTCACGCGCCGCGCGATGCTCTTCATCAACTCGGCGTGCGGTATCTCACCGAAGTAGTTGGAGAGGTCCGCATCGACCACTTCGTTGCGGCCATGGTTCACCAAGCGGTGTATCCGCTCGACCGCGTCCTTGGCGCTCCGTCCCGGCCGGTATCCGTACTGTTCCGGCTCCAGGTCCGCCTCGAAGATCGGCCCAAGCACCAACATGGCCGACGTCTGCGCAACCCGGTCCCTCAGGCATGGGATGCCCAACGGACGGAACTTCCCCGGTTGTTTCTTCGGGATCAGCACCTGTCTCACCGCACTCGGCTTGTAGGCGCCCTCCCTCAGTTCCCGCGACAGTTCCCCGATCCAGCGCTCCACTCCGTACGCTTCGACATCCGCGACCGTCACACCATCGACTCCAGCCGCTCCGCCGTTGCGCCGGACCATCTCCCATGCCGTCAGCAGGAAGTCCTCCCGCCATACCTTGTCGGCAAGGGCGTGGAAGCGCCGTCCAGGTTCTTCCTTCGCTTTCGCATGTAGCACGGTCTGGAGTTTCCGAACGCTCGCCGACCCTGTTAGGCTCCCGCCAGTGGTCATGTCCCTGCCTCCGTTCCGTACCGCTCCCGACTCAGGGTCCCTTCCCTCGGCGGGCATTACCCCGCGTCTCCGGTACTGCGGACCCATCCGCCACCCTGCCGGCCCGGCCTGCCCCTCGCGGGGTTCCGGTTGCCGCGTGCTCGGCACCGGCAGGGCTTCCCGTGTTGCTGCGCTTTCCATCTTCCATGCATGCCAGCGCCATTACCCCGGCGGAAACCGGCCAGTGCGCTTGTCGCTCTCTTCCCGGCCAGCCGTCGGCCTTCCCCTGACTACCGAAGGGTCGGCTTCCGCATTAGGCGTTTCGGGGCCTGCTCGGCGTTCACTCGCGTTCCGGCCTGCATGGTCGCTGAGCCGCCCATGGCGGCCCTTCTCTCCAGAGTGCTTCAGCCCATGTCGTTGCCTCCATGAACCGCCCTGGCCGCTACCAGCCGGAGCGACAGTTGCCGGGTGGGATTCGCACCCACTAGGAAAACGCGCCTTTCCACGGCGCACGATAGTCCTTGCCTTGGCGCGGCACTTCGAGGCCCGCCTCCCGCAGTGCGGCGACGACATTGCGGCGGTTGCTCACCATGCCGTGCTCGACGCGCTGGATCAGGTAGTCGCGGATCAGGTCGCGGGGAGACGCTTCGAGCCGGAGCCCCGTCCGCAACTGCGCCGCTTCGATGTAGGCACGGTGGCCGGGCTGCTGCACTCTGGCCCTGGCCGGATCGTCGGGACGGCCCCAGCCGTGTTCGTGGTTGAAGGCGTCCCGGAGCGGATCGAACGTCCGCTGCCAGCCCGGAGGGGCAATGTTCAGGCTTCGACCGGTCTCCAAGTCGCACCGCGCGGCGAGAACATGGACGTGGGCACCGCCGCCCTCCTCGCGGTGCAGCACCGCCGCCCACGCGTAGCGGTCGGGCTCCAGACCCGCCCAAGCCGTCTTCTCGAAGTCTTCGAGGACGCGCTCGATCTGCTCGTCGGTGGGATGGTCGTCCGGTGCCCAGGCGATCACGCCGGACGTGTACTTGTGCTCGAAGCCGAGCGAGTCGGACACCGCGGCGACCATGTCGGGGTTGCCCCGCAGCACCTCGACGCCCTCGCGCGGCTTCCCGGCTGCGTCCTGCTCCCCGAGGAGGTACTTGGCCGCGGCCCGCGCCGATCCGGTCCCGTGCGCCAAGAACTTAACGTGCATCGCGATCCGGGCTCTCGAAGCGGGCCAGCGCCGTGAGCGCCCGCTCGATGGAGACGAGGCGGGCGAGGACCTCGACGGCCTCGGCCGCCCCCTTGTGGCGGTTGGCCCACCGCGCGATCTGGTTCAGGTTGTTCCCGATGCGCGCCGCCTCCCGCGTGCGCTCGCGCTCGACCTCCGCGTGCGGCACGGTCCAGGTGCGCGCCCGGTCAAGCGAACGGCGCACCAGATCCGACAGCGTCAAGCCCGCGGAGCGCGCCTTGGCGTGCCACTCGGCACGCTCCGCGTCGCTGGCGCGGACCTTCACCCAAACGGGGCGTCCGGCGCTCACGGCGCGCCGTTTCCGTTGCGGGGGTCACAGGGGGCACAGCCCCCCGCCAGCCCCTCCGGGAGACACACGGAGTGTGGCCACGGTGGGTAGGCTGGCTGACCTACATAAGCCGCGTCCGACAAGCCCTTGGGCGCGGCGTCCGGGACCCGGCGACCGCCGCCGTCGCAGCGGTGCCGGGGCACCTCCGCGAGCGCTCCGGGAAACCCGTTCAGACGCACCTCGCGAGGCGCGACCGGGGGTGGGACGGAGACCGGCAATGCCGGGCAGTCCATGCACTCTGGAAGCCGGAGCGGCGAACGATCTCGCCAGTGCCGCGGCCGATGGACACGGGCACCGGTTCCGCCTTGGGGTAGATCGACCTGACTACTTGCGACTCCTCCGGTGTTTCGGCGCGTTCGCTCGGGCCGTCCTTCACGCTTCGGTGACCCGAGGGGCAACATATTACGGATTCCATCGGCAAATGGTTTCATTCCGGTTGGCGAGCGGTTCGGATAACGCAACGTCGGACGTACGCCGAAGACGGGTTCACGGTCAGGTCGGAGGACCGGAGCGCCCCCTCGGCTCCCCCGCACGGGGGCGATCATGGTGCGTCCTTTCGCGAGCTTCATGCTCGAACGGTGGAGGACCGTTCGAGGGGCAGTCAACTGGTCGGAGAGATCCTACAGTCCAAGGCGTTCCAAGGCGTTCCAAGGAGGGATCGGGACTGCCGGACACCGCCGCCAGTGACTGGTCGAAACGCCCCCGCCGCGATTCTCTTGCGCCGCGCTGGGCAAGATCCGACAACCGTGCGGGTTGGCCAATCGGGCCACCGCCCTCTGGCCGTGGTCAGCGACCCACCTCGAATTCCGAGCGGGACAGACCTGACTGGCGGATGATCGACATCAGCGTGCCTGTCCGCAGCTCTCGGTGATCCGGAACCGGGACGGTGAGCGTTCCGTCGGCGTCCGTCTTCTGCATCGCGATGTGACTGCCCCGTCGTCGGACCTCGACGAAACCGTTGGCCGCCAAGATGCGGCATGCTTCGCGACCGGACAGGACGCGAAGCCTAGCCAACCGCAACCTCGATCTGAGTCACATAGACTTCGCCTCGCAGGCGCCGGTCGACCTCGCCGGGCGGCGCGGTCTCGAAAAACAGGGCGAGGGCTTCGGCGAGATTGTCGCGCGCCTCGGCCACGGTCTCGCCCTGGCTCGCAACGTCCAACTCGGGGCAGAGCGCCACATAGCCCTCACCCTCGCGCTCAACGATCGCGGTCAAGCGTCGGGTCATTGCAGTTCCTCCATGCATTTACGCTAGCAGGCACCCGGTTCCAGCGCCATCCGTCCCTCTCGGGGCGAGAGCGTCGAAGCACACGACCAAATCGGGAGTGACGGCTCCTCCCGCAGCGGTTGCCCGTTGCCCGTAGCGCCCCCGGCTTCCTAGTGTTCGTACCCGATCCGATTTCAACTGTTGCCCCCAACCTCCCCGCGCAGGCCCCATGAAACCCATCTTCGAGACCTGCCAGCCGCGCCCCGAAGTGCTGGCGGGCGACCTGACCGAGGACACCTTCGCGGCCCGGCTCCGCGACGTGATCGACGGAACGGCAGACGGTGCGTACCAGGATCCGGGCAACTTCTTCCGCAACACGTTCCCGACCGACGGGCTGAGGACGCTGGCGCGGGAGGTTCTCGGTCGCCTCTCCGGGAAGGAGCCGGGGAACAGCCCTTTCATCCGCTTGGAGACCTCGTTCGGGGGCGGCAAGACCCACAACCTGATCGCGTTGTACCACCTTGCCACGGGCGGCGGGCAGGCGGCGCTGGGCGCCGCCGAGGAGAACGCGGCGCGGGGCACCGGGGGCGAAGGCATCGTTCCCGATGCCGACTGGCTGCCCGCCAACCGATGGGCGGTCGCAGGAGTTGTGGGGTCGGACTTGGATCCCGCTGAGGGGATCGCGCACGACGGGGTCACCACATGGACGCTCTGGGGAGAGTTGGCTTGGCAGGCGGGTGCGAGCACCGGTGGTCCCGATAGCGGCAAGCGCGCCTACGAGCACGTCCGCAAGGCCGACGAAGCACGGATCGCGCCCGGCACCGCCTCGCTGGAGCGCGCCGTCGGAGACCGGCCGACGCTCATCATGTTCGACGAGATCGCGCGCTACCTGCGGGCGGCCAAGGCCGTGCGCGCGAAGAACGGGAAGACCGATCTCGCCGAGCAGACCGTCGCGTTCCTCATGACCCTGATCGAGTTGGCGGCCAGCCGTCCGAACATCGCCTTCGTCCTGACACTGGCCGATTCGTCCGACGCATTCCGATCCGAGACTGTGCGCTTGCAGGCGGAACTGGAGGAGGTGAGGAACGTTTCGGCGCGGCAGGAGCGGGTCATCACGCCCGCCTCCGAATCGGAAATCGCGCCCATCGTGCGCCATCGGCTCTTCGAGCGCTTCGACGACTCGGCCGCCGCCGCGGCCGCCGATGCGTACCGGGCCTGTTACGCCGAGCTGGCCGAGCGCGGGCTCGACATCCCCGAACGTCTCCTGCGCGCGGACCACCATGAGGAGATGTTGAAGAACTACCCGTTCCATCCGGACCTCTTCACCGTTCTCACCCTGAAGACGGCGACGATCCCGCAGTTCCAGAAGACCCGCGGCGCTCTTCGGTTGCTGGCCCGGATGATTCGGGGGCTGTGGGAATCGCGGAGCCCCGACGTGTGGACCATCGCGCCGTTCCATGTCGATCTGCGCGACGAGGCGGTTCTCAACGATCTCACGTCGCGGCTCGGACGGCCGGAGTTCCGCGCCGTGGTCCAGGCCGACATCGCCAGTGGCCGTCCGGGCAATCCCGCCCACGCGGAGAAACTGGACGAACGCTGGGTGGCGGAGGGGAAGCCGCCCTACGGTAGCCGGCTGGCCACGTCGATCTTCGTCCACAGCCTCACGCAGGGCATCGCCACGGGGATCGAGTGGCCGGACCTGCTGGCCGCCACTGTTCAGCCCGGCGACGATCCCGAACTACTGCGCCAGACCCTCGCCCGTGCGCGGGGCGAGGAGCGCGGAGCGCCGGGGGAGGCGTTCTGGTTCCTGCACTGGGATGGCCGCCTGTACCTGTTCAAGACCGAACCGAGTCTTGAGAAGGTCGTGCAGGACGAACTCTCGCTCGTGGGGTTGGTGCGCGCAAAAAAGGAGGTGGACCGGCGCATCCAGCGGGTGTGGCGTCCCGGCACCTTCAAACCCGTCTACTTTCCGGCGGAGGCGTCCGAACTCCCCGACGATTCCGGGTCACCGAAACTGGCCGTCCCTCACTTCGAGGCGTGCGCGGTCGAGGCGGGCGGTGCGAGGCCGCCGCCTCCCGACCTCGTCCGCAAGCTATTCGCCCACGCCGGGACCACGGAGACGCCGCGCACCTTCAAGAACAACGTGGCGTTCCTCGTCGCCGACAAGGCGGCTTCGGAGCGCATGGTGGCGCTCGCCCAGCGGCACCTCGCCATCGAACGGATCGTGAAGGACCGGGGGCGCATGGCGCAGTTCAGCCGGGACCAGCGGACGGACCTGCGCGCGATGGGTGCCGCCGCCGAGTTGGATGTCCGGGTCGCGATCACCCGGACCTACCGGCACCTCTTCTATCCGTCGGCCGATGCTCCGAAGCGGTCCGACGGCCTCGCATACCATGGGATGCCGGTTCAGGAGCAGGGCAAGGTGAGCCGGGACCAGACCGGGATTCTGGTGGGCGTGCTGCGCGATCTGGACAAGGTCCTCACTGGCGACGACAGCCCGATGAACGCCCGCTTCGTGAAGGCCAAGGCTTGGACGAGCGGGGCGGGGGTCATGTCCACGGACGACCTGAGAAGGGAGTTCGCAAAGCGCCTCGGGCTCAAGATGCTCCTGGACCCGGGCCAGTTGAAGAAGACGATCCGGAACGGCTGTAGCCAAGGGATCTGGGTCTACTACGACCCGAAGCGGGACCGCCCCCACGGCAAGGATTCGCCGCCGCCGTTCGTCGAGATCTCCGCCGATGCGATGCTCTACACGCCGGAGGAAGCCGCGAAGGTTTTTCCGCCGGAGCCGAAATGCGAACGGTGCGGGCGCTCGGAGTGTGAATGTGCCGAGGAGTGCCCCTTGTGCGGACATGCGGAGTGCATATGCGATTCTCCGGCTCCCGAGCTTCTCGTCGTCACTGTGGACGCTGCGCCGGGGCGGGCCTTTCAGCGCATCGCCGACGGATTCCAAGACGCGAAGCGGGAGTTCATCGACACCCTCAAGATCACTTGCGAGGATCTGTCCGACATGCGTGCTCTCGGCATGGCGGTCCCCCAGTTTCCCAAGGGAGAGTACCGCGTGGATCTGCAACTGGTTGCCGAGTTCGGTGAGCGCAGTGCCGACGGCTCGGTGGAAGTCCGCTATCGTGGACTCTGGGACCGCTACAAGCGTCTTCGGTCCACCCTTGAGGCACAGGCTGGAGAGGCGACCAAGGCGGATGTGAAGATCGTGCTGACCGCCTCCTACCCCGAGGGGCTTGCGCCCGAATCCCGGGCCTTCCAGACGCTCCGGGACGTCATGGTCCAGTTGGACATGGGCCGCATTGAGGTCCGGGCCGAGGAACGGCCGGCACCGGACCGGGAACCGGCACTCGGATAGGTGACGCCCAATGCCCTCGACAGCCACGGCCAGCCTCTCGCCACCTTCCTCGCGCCGCAAACCCGCTGCCTCGGCCTTCGAGCTCAGGGTGCTTCCCCGCGACCGACTCGCATACGGCGTGGCGCTTTATCGCTTGGACGCCGCTCGCGGGGATTCGGGTGCCGCCGGAGAGTTGGTGATCCGGGTCTGGGGAGATCCGCTGTCGGGCATCCTGGATCAGGTGCTCGCCGCGATCCGGCGCGCGGGATACCGATCGACCGATCTTGGCGCGAAGCGCCGCGCGCCGTTCAGGGTTGCCGAGGAGGACGCGGTGCGCTTGGGCCTGCTCTTCGCCGCCCTCAAGCCCCTCCGCAAGCATCGCCGCATCGAAGAGGTCGCGCGGGCCGTCGCCTCGATGGAACCGGAAGAGGCGCACTACTGGTTCAGCAAGGTGACGACGGGGCCGGAACAGGGCCGGGTTCGCCGGGCGCTGCGCATCATGGTCTCCGATGAGTGAGCCGGGGAACACCGCTCGATGAGCGGGCGACCCAGAACCCTGATCGAGGACTGGCTCCCGATTGAGACGGTCGGGTGCGAGTCCATGCGCGAGCGGGGCGCGTCGAGCGCGCTGCCGCCACTCTACTTCCTTCACGTCTGGTGGGCGCGGCGGCCGCTGCTGGCGAGCCGGGCGGCGCTGCTCGCCAGCGTCCTGCCCGCGTGGAGCCACCTCGCGCCGGATGCCCAGCCGGGTGCGACAGACCGGAGTTCCGATGACGAATCGACCACGAATGCTGATCGAGGACTGGCTTCCGATCGAGACGATCGGATGCGAATCCATGAGGGACGCGAGCGCGGCCCGGAAACCGCCGCTGAACCGGCTTCACGTCTGGTGGGCCAGACGGCCGCTCACGGCCAGCCGGGCAGCGCTTCTGGCCAGCGTGCTGCCGACGTGGAGCGAGAGTCTGGCACGATTCTTGAGAGAGAGAGATACCGTTCCGATCAGCGAAGGAATACGAAGATTGGTTCGTTCGGCTCTGCGGGATCTTCGGGGATCCGGTGGCGGCCAGAGCGAAGTTGGCCCGCGCGCGCGAATCGGGGCAGTGGATCAGCAATCCCTACACGCATGACCGTGCTTTCACAGTAAGTCCTTCCTCGGAGATGCTGGACTCTCTCCAGCATCTCCTCAAGTTCGCTTGGGGCAAGTCCCAACTCGCCGTACTCGATCCGTTTGCCGGCGGTGGATCGATTCCCTTCGAGGGAACCCGCTACGGTTTCGATACCCATGCCGTCGAACTGAATCCCGTCGCTTGCTCGATTCTACGGGGAACGCTCGACTACCCGTTCGCCTTCGGGGCCTCGCTCAAGGACGATGTGCGGAAGTACGGCAACCGCCTCGTCAAGCGACTTCAGAAGCAGTTGCGCCCGCTGTTCTCATCCGTCGAGGCAGGGGCCGGAGTCGTCGGCGTGGCCTACATCTGGGCGCGCACGGTGGCCTGTCCCTACACGGGCAAGCCCGTCCCGCTGGCCCCGAACTGGTGGCTGGCGCGCTCGGGCACGAGCGGCAAGGCGATCATGCCTTCCTTCGAGGAGGACTTTTCCCGCGCCCACTTCCGCGTCGTAGAGATCGAGGACGGGACCGGCCCGGACGGGTTCGATCCCACGCACGGCACCGTCCGGCGCGGCACGGGCCGCTCTCCGTGGGCAAGCGACCAAGCCATCGAAGGGGACTACATCAAGGCGGAGGCCAAAGCGGGACGGATGGGCTCCCAACTCTACTGCGTCGCCGTCAAGAAGCCGCGTGGCGGATTCGACTACAGGCCACCGAACGACGAGGACATGGAGGTCGTCGAGAAGGCCGAGGCCGAGCTTGCCCGGAAGCGGCCGCTGTGGGAAGCGCGGGGCTGGGTGCCGACGGAACCGTATCCGGAGGCTTCCTCCGATCCCCGTCCGCTCCGCTTCGGTATGCCAACCTGGTCCGACATGTTCTCGCCCCGGCAGTTGCTCGCGCTGTGCAGCTACGTCGAGGCCCTTCACGAACTGGTCCCCGAAATCGAGAGCGAACTACCGAAGGACCGGGCGAAGGCCGTCGTCACCTACCTCGGGATGGTCCTCAGCAAGGCGGTGAACTACAACTCCTACCTTGCAAGTTGGCACACCGGACGTGCGGTCATGCGAGGCGTCTTCGACCGCCACGACTTCTCCTTCAAGTGGACCTACGGCGAGTTCGACGCCTCCCGAAACCTCTTCCCGTGGGGTCTCGATCAGGTCTGCGACGCCTACAAGGGACTCGCGAAGCTGGCCGAACCCGCGCACCGGATCTTCAAGCAGACCGAGGCGCCGGTCCCGGTTAGAGTGACTCGCGCCTCTGCTTCCGACCTCTCCCACATCCCGGACGGCAGCATCGACGTGGTGCTCACCGACCCGCCGTACTACGACAACGTGATGTACGGCGAGTTGTCCGACTTCTTCTACGTTTGGCTCAAGCGCACGCTGGGGAAGGTCCACCGCGATCTGTTCGCCGACGATCTGGCGAACAAGGACGACGAGGCGGTCGCCAACCCGGCCCGCTTCGCTAGCATGGGCCGCAAGAAGAAGCAGCTTGCCGCCGCCGACTACGAGCGCAAGATGGCCGCCTCCTTCCGGGAGGCGCGGCGGGTGCTGACCGACGATGGAGTGCTGACGGTGATGTTCACCCACAAGAAGGTCGAGGCGTGGGACACGCTCGCCATGTCGCTGCTTGAGGCGGGGTTCGCGATCCATTCGTCATGGCCGGTTCATACCGAGAGCGAACACGGACTTCATCAGGCGAAGAAGAACGCCGCGCTGAGCACGATACTTCTGACGTGCCGCAAGCGGCCCCAAGCCACCGAGCCCGCATGGTGGGACGACATCCGGGGCCGGGTGCGCCGGACGGCCCGCGAGACGGCCGAGGAGCTTCAGGGCCGGGGAATCTCCGGCGTGGATCTCTACATCGCCACGTTCGGCCCCACACTGGCCATCCTGTCAGAGTCGTGGCCGGTCCTCACCTCCGAAGTCGATGAGAAGACGGGCGAACCGAATCGTCTTCGCCCGGATGTCGCGCTTGACCTTGCACGCGCCGAGGTCGTCGAGTTGCGCAAGCGCGGCCTGCTCGGACGCGACACGCGTTTCGATTCCGTCACCGACTGGTATCTGATGGCGTGGGACGCCTTCAAGGCCGTCGAGTTTCCGGGCGACGAGGCGCGAAAGCTGGCGCTCGCGCTGGGTTTGGATCTGGAATCGGACCTCGTGGCCGGGAACAGGCTTCTCCGAAAGAAGGGGGCGAGCGTCGTGCTTCTGGCCCCGTCCGCGCGTCGCGGCAGGGGCCGGGTGGACCCCGATTCGGACATGTTCAGCGTCTGGATCGACGCGGCGCACACGGCCATGCTGCTCTACGCCGACGAGGGCGCGAACGCCGCCGAGAGTTTCCTGAACAGGGCGGGCTTTCGCCGCGACGCCACCTTCGAGTCGCTCGTTCGGGCGCTTGTCCGGGCTGTTCCCCGGGTCAAGAAGAACGGCAAGCTCGTCCGCCCCGAGGCGCGGGCGCTCGACGGTCTGCGGCTCGCATTCTTCCCGGATGTCGACGCACCACCAGACCCAGAGGCCAAGGTGACGCAAGGGGCGCTGCCGCTGGCGGACGGCTGACGATGCTCTCGCCGACCGGTCAGCAAGGCCGTCCCTCCACCAACAGGCCATCCGGCCCGGGGTTGTATTGAGTCTCCCGTCCCATCGGTTCCGCCTCACCTACGGCGCATCGGACGACCGGCTGCACGACTTCTACCTCCCCGCACTGGAACGAAGCGTGCGCTACCGCCGCTCGGCGGGCTACTTCTCAAGCTCCGCGCTCGCCGTGGCCGCCGCCGGCGTGGCGAGGCTGGTCGAGAACGGCGGATCCATGCGTCTGCTCTGCGGAGCCGATCTTTCGCCGGACGACGTGAACGCCATCATGTGGGGCGAGTCGCGGCGCGGGACGGTCGAAAACGCCGCGGAGCGGGCCATGCTCGGCGCTCTTGAACGGGACGAGGGCGACCTCGAATCGGATCTTGAGGCGCGGCTCGAAATCATGGCTTGGCTCGTAGCGCGCGGGAGACTGGAAATCCGGGTCGTGCTGCCCGTGGGCGCCAATGACCTCCCGATCCCGCGACCGGACTCCCAAGAGTACTACCACCCCAAAGAGGGGATCTTCGAGGACGCGGCCGGCAACAAGCTGGCGTTCAGCGGCAGCAGCAACGAATCCCTCAGAGGTTGGCGGCAGAACTACGAGACATTTCAGGTCTTCACCTCTTGGGAGCATGGGGAAGGACAGCATCGGATCCCGGCCTTGGAGGGCTACATCACGCCGATCGAGCGCCGGTTCGAGTCCCTTTGGCGTGGCCAGGATGCCGGTTGGATCGCGCTTCCGCTGCCAGAGGCCGTCCACCAGAACCTTATCAAGCGCGCACCGGCCAAGCGCCGGATAGTCGATCCCCTCGAACGGCGACCGTCGCCGGAGGAGCGGACGGCTTTCCGCTTCGTGCGCCACGCGCCGTTCATGCCCGGTGCGTCGCGCATCGGGATCGAAACCGCAGCCGTCACCCCATGGCCGCACCAGAACCGCGTTATCGATGCCGTGGTCGAGCAGTTTCCGAAGAGCTTCCTCTTCTGCGACGAGGTCGGGCTGGGCAAGACGATCGAGGCCGGGCTGGCGTTGCGCCAACTCATCATCACTGGGCGGGTCCGCCGTTCGCTGATCCTCGCACCCGCCAGCGTCGTGCGGCAGTGGCAGGAGGAACTCTGGGAGAAGTGCGCGCTGAACTTCCCCCGCTACGAACGGGGGACGCTCATCGACGTTCACGGCGGCGAAACGCCCCTCACCGGCTCCCCTTGGGAGCAGGCGGACCATTTGATCGCGTCCAGCCAGCTTGCCAAGCGCAGGGACCGGCGCGAAGGAGTGCTGAAGCCGGTATGGGACCTCGTGCTCGTGGACGAAGCGCATCACGCCCGCCGCAGGGAGTTCGGAACCCGTACCCCGCGGCACAACCACCTGCTGCAACTGCTCTCGGGAACACGGGAAGGACCGGGCATCAAGGACCGGACCCGCTGCCTCTATCTCCTGACCGCCACGCCCATGCAGGTGGATCCCGTCGAGGTGTGGGATCTTCTGAAGCTGCTCGGACTGGAGGGCCGCTGGGGGGCGGGGGAGGACTACTTCCTCCGGTTCTTCGAGGAACTCCGAACGCCTCCCGGCCAGAGGGATTGGCCATTTCTTCTGGAGATGACGCGGGACTATTTCGACACCGGGGGGCGGCTCGATCCCGCGTTCGAGGAGAGGGCGTCGAGCAAGCTGGGTCCCGTTCGTTGGAACGCGGTCAAGGACCTTCCCAAGACCATCAAAGCCCCCGCGAAGGTCAAGGCTCTCGATCCGGCCGCCCGGCATATCCTAGGCCAGATGGTCCGGCACCACACGCCGATCCGGACCTTCGTCTGGCGCAACGGGCGCGGACTCCTGCACCGGTACAGGGAGCGCGGGATTCTGGCCGAACGGGTTCCCAAGCGAAACCCGACGAACGAATGGATCGCCTTCACGCCGGTCGAGCAGGACCTCTACGACCGCATCGAGGAGTACATCTCCCACTTCTACCGGCTCTACGAGGAACGGCGAAAGGGACTCGGATTCGTCATGACGGTGTACCGCCGCCGCCTTACAAGTTCGTTCCATGCCGCGCGGGCGAGCCTGGGGCGGCGGCGTGAATTCCTCATGGATCCAGACGCCGAGGTCTCCGGCGCGCTCTCCGAAGAGGACCTCGAACAGGACGACCTCGGGCTCGATGCGGCGGAGGACATGGCCGCACCGGATGCCGAAGCGCGCCGGATCGAACTCGAATACCTCGATGATTTCATCGGCGAGCTCGAAGCCCTCACCGTCGACTCGAAGCTGGAGTTCCTCAAAGGACAGTTGGGGCGGATCTTCCTCTCGCGCGACTCAGCGATCCTCTTCACCCAATACACCGACACCATGGACTATCTGCGCGACAGCCTCCGCGCCGTCTACGGGTCGGGCGTCGCGTGCTATTCGGGGCGGGGCGGCGAGTCGTGGGACGGCGAGCGCTGGATTCTCCGGAGCAAGGAGGCGATCAAGGAGGAGTTCCGCAAGGGAGAGACCATCAGGATGCTGCTATGCACCGAGTCGGCAAGCGAGGGCCTCAACCTCCAGACCTGCGGGGTTCTCATCAACTACGACATGCCGTGGAACCCCATGAGGGTCGAGCAGAGAATCGGTCGCATCGACCGGATCGGCCAGCGCCACGATGAGGTTCATGTCCACAACTACTTCTTCAAGGACACCGTCGAAGCGAAGGTCTACGAACGGCTCAGCGCCCGGATCGACTGGTTCGAGGACGTGGTCGGGACGCTCCAGCCCATCCTGCACAACGTGGGACGGGCGATCGGGAAGCTGGCGATGATGGAGCGGGACGAGCGGGATGCCGCCTTCGGAGACACCGTTTCCGAACTCGAATCGCAGGCCGGATCCCGGGACCGGACGGCCATCGACCTGGACGAACTGGTGGACCACAGCGTCCCGGCATCCGTCGAGTCGGCGAGCCCCGTGACCCTCGCCGACATCGAACGCCTCTTCCTGAACTCCGAGTGGACGAGACACCGGCTCCAGCCCCACGAAACGATTGATGGGGCCTACTGGCTCCACCCCGACCCGAACAACCGTGCGGTCACCTTCAGGCCGCCCGTCTTCGACCGCCACCCATCCTCGGTGGAACTGCTCACCTACGGCAACCCCACCTTCGATGACCTGCTGCTCGAAGTCGCTGAGCCGTCCGGCGACGAGTCCGCCGATCCCTCGCCCGCCGAAGCCGGGGCGGCCCTCGTGCTGCACGACTCCGGCTCGCCACCGGTCGCCGTGTGCGTAGTCAAGGAGAAGAGTGGCGTCTACCGGGCCGCGACGTTTGCAGAGTACGAACAGGCCGCCAGCAAGCAGGATGCCAATTGGTCCGATTCCGAAGGACAGCGCGCTTCTGCTGTGCTCCGCCAAGCCCGCGCCCGCGTGGAAGAGGAAGCCACCGCGGTCTCGCATCGAATGCGGAGGGCCAAGCTTCGTGGCCTCCGCGAGGAAGCTCGCCGGATTCTCCTTCATAGCGCGCACATCTTCGAGGCCCGGGAGGGACTGTTCGCGGCCAGCGGACTCGAACGGCTCCGGAGGGAGGGCGTCCCCTATCGCGCCCTCATCAAGGTGGCTGGCGGGAGCATTCCCCCGATGACGCCTTCGGATCCTTACCGGCTGTCGCTGGAGGGCAAGGCCGATGCCGTTCTCACCCGCAACCTGAACGGCCTGAAGGAACAGGGTATGGAGGTGTTGCGGCGGTATGCGGCGGCATCGGAAGGGTAGCTGTGCAAGGTCCGTCTCGATGCCCGCGAATTCCCGCTATTTGATGGCGATTCTCCCGCAATTCCCACACGGCGAAAACAGGCCGCAGCCCAATGGTAGGAGTGGCGGATCGTGCAGTCCTGTATGAACTTACATGATCTCCTACCGTGATTCGGGCCGTCCGAAGTCTGCTGGACCAGCCGCTCAAGGTGCTCTGCGAGCTCGGCGGCTGGAAGGAGGCAAGGACGGTATTGCAATGCTATCAGCACGCCGACGAGGGACAGCTTCGGAAGGCTCTGGAAGCCCGCGGAAGGTCTCGCGGCCAGATCCGCAATCGGCGGGAGTCAAACGGCTGGAATCCGGCTAGCCAGTCTCCTAAGATAAACGACCACAACAAGATGTAAATTCATCAACGCTCGCCCGTCAGCCCGGTCGCTTGCAACGCCAACACCCGAAGACTGGACAGCCGACCCAACCAGGAAGGGATGGGGCCTCCGAGGTCATTCCGGCTCAACACCAGGGACTCGAGCTTGGACATGTCTGCGAACTCGGCGGGAATCGGGCCCGAAAGCGAGTTCTGATCGAGCGCGAGTTCCACCAGTTCCGCCAGCGCAGCCAACTCGGCCGGGATGGGACCAGTGAGTTGGTTACTGTCGAGTCGGAGACGCTTCAGGCGCGGAAGGCTTCCGAGTTCGGCCGGTATGCTGCCACTCAGGCGGTTGAAGGGCAGTCCAACCTCCTCGACCTCCGACAGGCGGCCCAACGCGGCCGGGACAGAGCCGACAAGGTTGTTGTCTGCCAGGCGCAGCTTAACCACCCGCTGTTCGTCGTCGACCGTGACCCCCCGCCACTCGCCGATGGGGCGGTCGCTCAGCCAGTTGTCTGCCCGTCGCCAGTTCGGCCCGCCCGTCGCCTCGTAGAATGCCACCAGCGCCGGCCGGTCCGGCGACGGCGCCGCCCGTTCCACGACGGTCAGCTGTGCCGCACCGGTGGCGTCGCCCGACATCGCCGTTATGGTCGCGGTGCCCGGCGCTACCCCGGTCGCAAGGCCCGTGTCATCCACCCGCGCCACGCTGGCGTCGTCCGACGCCCATGCGAAAGACGCCCCAGCCACCGGGTGCCCGGTCGCGTCCATCGCCGAGGCAGCCAACCGCAGCGTGTCCCCGATGACCACCGTTTCGACGGCGGGTGTCACGACCACCGCCGCCACGACCTGGGCCACCGTCACCGTGGCGGTTCCGGACGCCCCCCCGGATGTTGCCGTGACCGTGGCCGAGCCGTTGCCCGCCGCGGTCACCAGGCCCGACGCGGCTACGGTCGCCACCGAGGCATCGCTGCTCGCCCACACAACGGTCGCACCCGATATCGCCCGTCCGTTCTGGTCGAGCACCTGTGCCGACAATTGCACCGTCTCGCCCAACGCCACGAGCGTCGCCGTGTCCGGTGACACCGCAACGCGCGTGGGTACCGGCGCCACGACGGTCAGCTGCGCCGCACCCGTCACGCCACCCGACGTGGCCGTTATGGCTGCCGTGCCGGGCGCTACACCGGTCGCGAGCCCGGTGTCATCCACCCGCGCCACGGTGGTGTCCCCCGACGCCCATGTAAAAGGCGCCTCCGTCACCGGGTGCCCGTTGGCGTCAGCCGCAGAGGCCGCCAGCCGCAGAGTGTCCCCGGTCACCACTGTATCGACGGCGGGCGTCACGGCCACCTCCGCCACGACCTGCGCCACCGTCACCGTGGCGGTTCCGGACGCCGTTCCGGACGTCGCCGTGACCGTGGCCGAGCCGTTGCCCGCCGCCGTCACCAGGCCCGACGCGGCTACGGTCGCCACCGAGGCATCGCTACTCGCCCACGTAACGTTCGCCCCCGATATCACCTGTCCGTTCTGGTCGAGCACCTGTGCCGACAATTGGACCGTCGCGCCCAGCGCGGTGAGCTCGGCGGTCGCGGGGCTTACGGTCACGGTGGTCGGCCGAGGCGGGTCCGGTGGCCGAGGCGCCACGGGGACCTCGCCGTCGCCGCACGCGACCGTGATCATTACAACCGTCAGCGCCAGCCGCGCGTACGCCGACGGCGAGCTGGCCAGCCCTGCCCCCGATTCCTTTCCCATCTCGACCGTCCCTCAACTCGGCCACCCTCTCTCCCATGTTGCCGCTCACACGCTAGATCGAGACTCCGTGCTCTGCAAGTCGCGAAGAAATCTGTATTGTCGCCTTGTTGTTGTGATTGGACGTTCCAGGGCGACAGCACAGGCACATCGGAGAGGGGTATTCCGGGCGGTCACCCTGAAGGCGCTAGCGGATACCCCGCCGCCTGTCCAAACGCTCGTTCAGCCACCCGACCACCACACTCCCCGAGATCCCGATCAGCGCCGCGACCGTGTTCCTCACGACATCGAAGTTGTCGTACACGCGGTTCGGAATCAGCGCCTGAAGTCCCTCGTCGATCCAGCCCAGCGCCACGGTCGCCACCAGGGCCAGCACCGCCGGCGCCGGCACCCGGCGACCGTGCCGCGCACGCTCGCTCAAGGCCTGGTAGATCAGCACCGCCACGATCCCGTACTCGAACAGGTGGGTGCGCTCCTCGATGCTGCCGCCCATCCGCAGTACGGCCATCCCGTAGACGGCCGTGACGCCGAGCGCCACCCAGACCTCGCGGCGCCCGGGCCGTCGCTTCAACCCGCTCCCGACGATCGCCGCCACCGTGACGAACATGAGGACGAGCAGCGCCGGCGGCAGCAGGTTGCGCTCGCGCAGCACTTCGGCCAGCGTTCCCGCCAGCCCCAGCGTCGAGTAGATCGCGACCACGACGGCCAGCGCCCAGAGCCACAGGCGCCGCTCCCGGCGGGAGGTGAAGAGGGGGGTGGGAATGCTCATGGGCTTCGGTCGGCGCGCGTCGCTGCGTAGCCTATGCTATTGTCCGGGCCGTTATCATCGTTAAGTCACAGTGATCATTGATTCATCATTGTTTCATCATCAGTTCATCAGGAGAGGGTCCATGCGCAAGCGCATCCTGTCGTCCGCCGCAGCGCTGATCGCCGTTCTCGCGGTATCGGCGTGCCGGGAAATGCCGGTCGAGCCGCCGCCCCCACCGCCCCCGCCTCCACCGCCCCCGCCCATGCCGTTCCAGCCCGGGCCGCTGGGTGCGGTCACGGTGGCGCCTGGCGAGGCTGTACAGATCCGCACACTGCTCTCGATCAGGGTCGCGCCAACGCTGGGGGCCGTGTCCAGGCGCGGAGCGGAGTTCGCCGTCGAGGACATCGGAACCGTGAACGGGCGCCAGGTCGAGATGGGCAATCCCGTCGACACGAGCTGTTCGCCGGTGGGCGGCCGCGCGGGCGCGCTCGGAATCACCGGGGATCCGCGGGTTGCCGGCATCGTCGGAACGAACTGTTCGGCTGCGGCCGTGGCGGCATCGCCCATCGTCAGCGAGGCGGGCATGGTCATGATTTCGCCGAGCAATACATCGCCGCGCCTGACCTCGGACCTGGCCGGCAACGCCAACTCCGACTATCACCCCGGCTACTATCGTACGGCATCCAACGACCTTCACCAGGCTCGCGCGCTCTCCGACTTCGTCTACAACGAACTGGGGCTGGGAAACGTGGTCACCGTTCACGACGGCGACCCATACACCTCCGCCCTTGTCGAGGCGTTCGCAAACGCGTTTGCGGCCCTCGGGGGCGAAGTACCTGTCCAGGCCGAAATCGCGAAGGGCGAAACCGACATGACGGACGTTCTCGTGGAGTTCGCGGCCGCCGGCCCGGACGCCATTTTCTTCCCGCTGTTCGTGACCGAAGGGACGGCCCTTGCCGCCCAGGCGCGGGCCTTCGACGGGCTGGAAGGGACAACCCTGATTTCGGCCGCGGCGCTGCTGGTCTCCGATTTTCTGGCAACGCCTCAGTCCGAGGGAATGTACTTTGCCGGACCGGAGGCGGACTTCAGTTCGAACACGAACGAAGTGACGGGACGGAACGGGCAGCAGGTTCTGCAGGCGTTCGAGAACCGGTACGGCAGTTTCCCGGGGTCACCCTATTGGGCGCACAGCTACGACGCGACCACGGTCCTCCTCTCGGCCATCGGCTCGGTTGCCGTGGAGGTGGGCGACACGATGTACATCGACCGGGCGGGCCTTCGCGACGCGCTCGGGGCAACGAACATCAGCGGCCTGGTCGGCGCGGTGTCCTGCGACGCGTTCGGCGACTGCGGTACCGGGCGGATGAACATCTACCACCACCCGGACACCGGCGTCACGGACGTCGCCAGGTTGCCGGTGGTCTACGTGTATAGTCCCTGAGCGCATGGGGGTCGCGCGCGTCAAACCCGGTCCGGCCCGCGCCTCCCTCCCCACCCTCGCCCTCCTTGTGGCGACAATCGCGGCGGCAGTCCCGGCCACGACCCCGGGGCCCCTCGCAGCCCAGGACCCGGTCTCGCTGCTGCCGCCCATGGAGTGGCGCTCGATCGGCCCCGACCGCGGCGGCCGGTCCATCGCCGTCGCCGGGCATCCGGACCGGCCCCTCGAATACTACTTCGGCGCAACCGGCGGCGGCCTTTTCAAGACCACTGACGGCGGAACCACCTGGGCCCCGGTGACCGACGGGCAGGTGGGCAGCGCCTCGGTCGGCGCGGTCGCGATGGCGCCCTCCGACCCCGACATCGTCTACATCGGCATGGGCGAGGTGCAGCTCCGCGCCAACGTGCTCCAGGGCGACGGGGTCTACCGCTCCGACGACGCCGGGAAGACCTGGCGGCACCTCGGCCTGGCCGACACCCACGCCATCGGGCGCGTCCGCATCCATCCGACCGACCCCGACCGCGCGTACGTGGCGGCGCTCGGCCATCCCTTCGGACCCAACCGCGAGCGGGGGATCTTCCGCACGACCGACGGTGGCAAGACGTGGGACAACGTCCTCTTCCGCGACGAGCGCACGGGGGCCGTCGACCTGGCCATGGACCCGCGCGACCCGGACGTGCTGTACGCGACGCTCTGGCAGGTGTACCGGAAGCCGTGGCGCCTGTGGAGCGGCGGCGAGGGGTCGGGCATCTTCAAGACCACCGACGGCGGCGACACCTGGACAGAGATCACGCGCAATCCGGGCCTGCCGCACGGCGTACTCGGCAAGATCACCGTCACCGTGTCCGGTGCGGACCCCAACCGCGTGTGGGCGAACATCGAGGCCGAACGCGGAGGCCTGTACAGGTCGGACGACGGCGGCCGGACCTGGGAGTTCGTCAACGGCCACCGCGACATCTGGCAGCGCGCCTTCTACTTCCAGCGCCTCGAAGCCGACCCGGTCGACCGCAACACCCTCTACATCCTCAACTTCCGGCTCATGCGCTCGACCGACGGCGGACGGACGCTGGAGACCGTGCCCGAGACCCACGCCGATCATCACGACCTGTGGATCGACCCCACGAACCCGCTCCGCATGATCAACGGCAACGACGGGGGCGGCGTCGTCACGGTAAACGGAGGTCGCACCTGGACGTCCATGCGGTATCCGACGGCCCAGATCTACCGCCTGACAACAACCGCCGACTTCCCCTACCACGTCTGCGGCGCTCAGCAGGACAACACGACCGTCTGCGTGTCGTCCGAGCCGGGGCACCTGCGGGACCCCCGCGGCCCGAGCACGGAGTGGATGTACGCGGTCGGCGGCGGCGAGATGGGGTACATCGCCCAACACCCCGCCAATCCCGACATCTTCTACGCGGGCGCAACCAACACGCTCACGCGCTACGACCGGGCGACCGGCCTGGTCACCGACATCCAGCCGTGGCCGCGCATTGTGATGGGCGAGCCCGCGCGGGACATGCCCGAGCGCTGGAACTGGACCTATCCCATCGCCGTGGCGCCCCAGCCCCCTCACGCCCTCTACGCCGGCTCCCAGCACCTGTGGCGCTCCCTCGACGAAGGCCGCACATGGGCGAAAATCAGCCCCGATCTGACGCGCGCCGATCCGGAAACCCTGGACGATTCCGGCGGCCCGATCGTGAAGGACCAGGACGGGCCCGAGATCTACGGCACGCTCTACGCGATCGGCCTGTCTCCCCACGACACCGCCACGATCTGGACCGGCTCGGACGACGGTCTCGTGCACCTGACGCGCGACGGCGGCGGCAGCTGGCATGACGTGACGCCCCCGGACATGCCCGCGCACACCCGTGTCATGACCGTCGAGGTCTCGCCGCACGACCCCGCGGGCGTGCACGTGGCCGGGATTCGCTACGAGATGGACGATCGGTTGGCGTATGCCTGGAAGACCGACGACTACGGCGCGACCTGGACCCGGATCAGCACCGGCATCCCCGATGGCGCTTTTGTGCGTGCGATACACGAAGACCCCACGCGGCAGGGTCTGCTGTACGTGGGCACCGAGCACGGCGTCTTCGTGTCATTCGACGCCGGCGAGCACTGGAGCGACCTGTCGTTCGGGCTCCCCGACACACCCGTAACCGGGATAGCGGCACAGGAGCGCGACCTGGTGATCAGCACCCACGGCCGCTCCTTCTGGGTCCTCGACGACATCGAGACGCTGCGGCAGCTCGGGCCCGCCGGCGCCCACCTCTTCCACCCCGCCGACGCGGTTCGGCGATCCGTCCCCGCAGTGATCGACTTCCGCGTGGGCGCGCCTGGTGCGGGCGGCCGGCACGCCCGGCTCGACATCCTCACCGATGACGGCGAGCACGTGGGCACTCTCGTCGACCGCGCCATCGCCGGCGGCACCCACCGGGCGCGCTGGAACCTCCGCTACCCGGGCGCGGTGACGTTCCCGGGGATCGTCCTGGAGGGCGGCAACCCGGCGGTGGGCCCGTGGGCGCCGCCGGGGCGCTACCGGGCGCGGCTGACCGTGGGCGACGCGACCCGCGAAGCGACCTTCAACGTGCGCCCCGACCCGCGGCTCGGAGACATTCCCGCCGCCGCCTTCACCGAGCAGTTCCGCCTGGCCATGGCGATCCGCGACGCCGAGAGCCGCGCGAACACGACCGTGCTGCGGGCGCGCGACCTCCGCACCCGGATCGAAGCGATCATCGGCGAGATCGACGACGCTGGGCTGCGCGACGAGGCGGCCGGATTCGCGGCGGCGATCGAGGCGGTCGCGGGCGCGCTCTACCAGCTCCGCAACCAGAGCCCGAAGGACAAGATCGCGTTTCCGATCAGGCTGAACGACCGCCTGACCGGCCTGCGCAGCCACCTGGAGCGGGGCGACGGCACGCCGACCGCAGCATACCAGGCGGTCTTCGACGAGTTGTCGGCCGAGCTGGACGCCCACCTGCGGGCCTTCGACCGCTTGTTGAGCGACGACCTGCCCCGTCTGAACCGGCGGCTGCGGGCAGCGGGACTGCCCACCGTGGAAGTCAGGGACGCCCTGGTGAACTAGACCCTTGGGAGCCACGCCCCCCTCAGGGCACCAGCACCGTACAGCCCTGAGTCCCCCGCGATTCCAGCGCCCGATGCGCTTCGGCAGCCTCGGCAAGCGGAAAGCGCTGCCCGACGGTGATCCGGATGCGCCCGGCGGCGATGTGCCCCAGCAGCTCTCCCGCCGCTTCCTCCAGGTCCGGCCGGCGCTCGATGTACGGCTTGAGCGAGGGGCGCGCCACGGTGATCCCCCTGGCGCTCAGCCGCAGGAGGTTGAGCGGCGGCACCGCGCCCGAGGCGTTGCCGAAGGTGATCATCATTCCGAATCGGCTCAGGCACTCCATCGAGCCGTCGAAGGTGGCCTTCCCGACACCGTCGAAGACCGCCGGCACCCCTTCGCCGCCCGTGATCTCGGCCACGCCCTCCACGAAGTCCTCTTCCTTGTACAGGATGACATGATCGCACCCGTGCTCCCGCGCCACGCGGCCCTTTTCCGCACTCCCCACCGTCCCGATCACCGTCGCGCCCAGCGCCTTGCACCACTGGCCGAGGATCGTGCCCACCCCGCCCGCGGCCGCGTGCACGAGCACGGTCTCGCCCGCGCTCAGCCGGTAGGTGCGGCGGCAGAGGTACCACGACGTCATCCCCTTCAGCATCGCCGCGGCGGCGGTCTCGGAGTCCACGCCGTCGGGGATCGGGACCAGCTGGTCCGTCGGCATCACCCGCCGCCTGCAGTAGGCCCCCAGCCCGAAACCGTACGCGACCCGGTCGCCGGGCTGGAAGGACGGGCCGTCCCCGGCTGGCCGGCCACCCCCGGCTCGCTCGCCGGCCCCACCCGCCGGCCCCACCGCCTCCACCACCCCCGCAGCCTCCATCCCGATCGCGGTCGGCAGCGACGGCACGGGATACAGCCCGCTGCGGTGATACGTGTCGATGAAGTTCAGCCCCACGGCCTCGTGCCGGACCAGCACCTCGCCCGGTCCCGGATCGGCCAGCGGGACCTCTTCCCAGCGCAGCACCTCGGGGCCCCCGAGTTCGTGGATCCGGACGGCTTTCGTCGTGTTCATGGTCGCACTCGCAGTCGAAAGTGGCCCGCCGGGCTCGCCGCCCAGGCGATCAATTCCGCATGCTGACGCGGGTGGTGCCGCTCACGCTCATCGAGAACGGAGGCATCCCCGCCGCCGACATCGAGCCCTCCATCTCGCGTTCGGACTCCTGGTAGGCCGGCAACCCGCGTTCCGCGTCCCAGAGAATGAAGCCGGCCGTGGAGCCCGCCATGTTCTGCGTCATCGTCATTCCGCCCACGTTCCCCTCCGCGTCGGCGGACACCTCGCCCGACACGGCGAAGTTCAGCAGCGACCGCCCCTCCACGAGCGTGTCTCCGACCAGCGTGTAGGTGAGAATCCCCGTCGACGTCGTCTCCATCGACTCGATGTCGGTGGTCCATGTCACCGTGTCCACCCACATCCCGCCCGGCTCGACCACGGCATCGGGCAGAGGCGGAAGCAGTTCGTGCGCGAAGGCGGCGAACGGCGACATCTGCGCGGACGCCGCCGGAAGTTCCGGCAGCGATGTGATCTCGACACCGCCGCGCCGGCCGATCACGTATTCCAGCGTCCCACTCACGTCGTCCCCATCGACCGACTGGGTGCCCATCATCGGATTCTGCGCGGAGGCCTGGAAGTGCTCCACGCTTCCCACCACGCGCACCCCCTCTGCCGCGCGCTCGAAGGTCATCGCCATGGTCAGGTCGGTGCCCGTGTTCACCACCATGTCACCCATCGGCGTGCTGATGGACACGGCCATCGTGTCGGTCATATGGAAGGTGGCCATCGGCGGCGTGGGCACGTCGTACGCCAGCGGACGGGCAGGAGCGGGGCCGCCGTATCCGGAGCAGGCGGCAACGGCTGCGGTCGCAACCGCGGTAGCGATGATCGTGAGTTTCTGTCTTCTGTTCATAGTTCCTCTTGCAAAGTGTTAGCCGCGCCCTTCCGACCGCATCCGTGCGGCTGGCGGCCGTCGCTGGCGGGGCAAGAGCGACCCTTACGTTACGGCGGTGTCGTTCAAGATCGGATCTCCTGTTTTCCCTTGAGCTTACGGGATTGATAAGCTCGATTCTCGCTGTTTGACTCCCGCCGATTCGTGAGCCTCAGCTTCGAGGTCTCCGGCGGGCGTCCAGTGCCTTCCGAAGCTGTCCCTCGTCGGCTCGCTGGTAGCACTCAAGCACCGTCTTGGCGGTCTTCCAACCGCCCAACTCGCAGAGCACCTTGAGCGGCTGATCCATCAGGTCGCTGGCAAACTTCCGCCTCAACGAGTGCCAGCCGCGACCGCGCTTCGGTTCGAGCCCCGCCAGCGTCTGGGCTCTGTACCACCAAGTTCGCACCAACGACCGGCCCGCGCACTTAGACGGATCCGTCGGCGCGGGCAGCACCGGAGCGTGCTCATACCCGGAACTCCTCTTCCGCGCCTCGTGCAGGACGGCCAACGCCTCGACCGTCACCGGCGTCCGGTGCTCGTAGCCGGTCTTCTCGTGCTCCGCCCGCCACCGCACCACTCCGCTCTCGAAGTCGATGTCCGAGAAGCGGAGTTGACGGATGGCCCCGATTCGGTGTCCCGTCTCGTGGGCGAGCACGAGCGCGACGCGGAAGCGCCAGTCCACCTCTCGGGACACCCCGAGAAGCGCCTGGTACTCCTCCTCGGACAACACCACTCGGGTGGGGTTCTTCTCCGTTGGCGTCCTGAGACCCCTCAGCGGATTCGACACGAGCAGGAGCTTGCCCCGCTCGTCCCGGGACTTGGACGCCCAGTTGAGCACGGCGATCAGGAACTTCAGGTCGTGCTCGATGGTCCGGTCGGAAACCGGCTTTCCGCTCGGCCCGACCCTGCCCGACCGGCGCGCCCGGATGAACCGGTCCCAATCGCGCTGGGATAGCGTCTCGGGACTCCGGTCCCGTCCGAAGAACCGGAGGAACATCCTCGTCGCGGCCCGGTCGGACCGCTGGGACGCCTCCGCCTTCGTGGGCGTCACCTCTTCACCGTAGATTTCAAACAGCTTGTCCAGCGTGAGCGGCTCGGGCTTGGCCTCCGCCTTGCCGTTCGGCGCGTCGATGAACCCGGCGGCAAACTCGTCCGCCTGCCTCTTCGCGCGCCTCCAGTCGCGGTGTTTGAGCGACCGGCTCAGCCTTCGGCCGTTCTCGCGCCACTCCAACTGGAACAGGCCGGTCTTGGCATCCGGGAACACCCGGACCCTGTTCCGGCCCCATTCGCCGGCGCCGTACGAGCGCCGACTTCGTTTCGTGCGTGCCATCGTTCGATTCCTCTCGATTGATGGACTGCACGATCTGCGCGAACGAAACTTCGTGCGGAAGGGGCGTCTTGACCAGTGCCGGCACTCCCGGAACGCGACGGAGGGACCGTGGCCGGAGGCCGATCTCCATCCGGGATCCGGCTGGACCGCTTGGGACATCCGCTCGCGGGCGCGGCTTGACGCGGTCCGAGGGCTCACTCCCGATTTCAACCGGAGTGACACGCGGCGTAAGAAGCAGCCCATGTGCATGACCGCTCCTTCGACTACGGGAGACCGCGCTGATCGTCCATCTCAAGGGACGCGAGAAGGCTCTGGAGGCGTTCGGCTGGACCGGACGCCGGGCCGAGTGGATCGCCCTCGTCTGCCTGAACGGGGGCATCTTCACCCGCTTGCAGTGGACGAGTTTCCTGGGTTGCCACACCCGAGAAGGTGCGGCGCGCCGTCCACTCCCTCGTCGCGCAGGGCCTGGCCGTCGAGGAGGCCCCGGCCGGCGTCCGCAAGATCGGCCGCGTGTGCCGCATCCAAGCCCGCGGGGTGTTCCGGGCGCTTGGAGCCGGGGAGTTCCATCGGCGTCGCCGGATCACCTCCCGCGACGTGCTGATGAGACGGCTGCTGGCACTCGACTACGTCCTCGATCATCCCCGCCTGCCGTGGCTGCCGACCGAGGCCGAGAAGGTCGCGGCGTTCGAGGCGCTCGGGATCGAGCGCCGGGTTCTGCCCCAGCGGACCTACCGGGGCGCGACCGGTAACATCCGGCGGCACTTTCATCTCGGGCTTCCGGTTGCGCTGGACGCGAAGCGCGCCGTCTTCGTTTACGCGGATCCCGGTCACGAGACCGCGAAGGGCCTGCGCGCCTGGGGCGCGGCGCACCGGGAGTTGTGGGCGATGCTCCGGGACCGCGAACGCAAGATCGAGATCGTGGCCGTCGGGCGGGGCTCGAAGGAGACGACCCGCGCCGACACCGTGCTCGGCAACTGGGCGAGGGGCCTGCGCTCGTCCGACTACGACGCGGAGATCGACCGGGAGATCGAGTGGGTCAAGGATGTTCTCCGCAGCGGAGACGAGCGGCTGATCCGAGAGGTGTGCGGAGACATCCGGGGCGGGCTCGTGCGGCTGGCGGAACTCCAGAATCGGGCTCTTCGGGAGTCCGGCCGGGGGCTGTTGCACCGGGTGGGCACTTGGCGGTCGGAGCGGCTCCGGCGCAAGATGTTCTGATGGGGAAATCAGGCTCCCCGTTGCCGAACGGGACATGTGTATTTGATGTAGGGGGATGCCGGACACGAAATCCGCTCTCGGATGTAACGCGCGACATATGCCGCAAGTTGCTGGCGGCTTGGCGGTTAGGCCACGGCCGCCCGATTCGTCGGTGCCGAACCGGGCCTCAAGGCCGTGGCTGGGAGCGACCCCCCTGTTTCGATGCCCAGTGCGGGCATCGGGGAGGGTCGGGATGTGCACATCCCGGACACCCTCTCTCGGGGGTCGCTCCCAGTCCACCAGTCCTTGCAGGAAGGCGTTTGCGGCCGGCTTGGCCGGTCCAACCTGGCGCTTGGTCTCAATGTGCGCTGAAGTCGAGGTGGCCGCCCATCTCGGCGAGCACGCGGATGCCGTCGGCCATGCTGCGAGGACGAACGGTCGCTCCTTTGCCGCTCGACAGCCCTATCCGATCGGAAGGGCCACGCCCGTCCGAAGCGTCAGGACACGTTGCCTCGGTCCGCTCAAGTACGAGTCTCCCTCTCCGATGGGAATGAGCCCGAGCGTGTACAGCAGGTCGAAGCTCACGCTCGCCCGCTCCGTCACGCCGACCGCGATGCCTCCGCCCACGACGACCCCGAGGTCCATCGTGGCCTCGACCTCGTCGCGGCCACCAGCGTCGCAGCCGCCGGAGGCGGTGACCCGCTCCGGACCGAGCCGGGCCGACGCGTCGAAGTCGCAGTCGATCCGGCTCGCCAAGGTGGGACCGGCGAAGAACCGGACGGCGGAGTGGTCCCATGACGCCAAGGGAAACGTCGGCACGGCCAGCAGGGAGAACTCGAAATAGTCCAGCGCGATTTCCGTGGTGACGAGGATGTCGCCGTCCAGTCCGCTCAATCTGCCGCCCTTCTGGGCGTACGCGACGCCAAGCTGCAATCCGATACGCTCCGAGGCCGGAAAGGTCGCCGCCAAACCGACGGACATTCTCGTGAGGGACTCGGAACGCCATACGATGCCGTCGGGCGGGTCGGCGGTCATGGTCGTCCGGTTCAGGCCGCCGGTCAGCGACAGCGTGGTCTGCGCCAAGACCGGAGAGGCGGTGGCGAGGATGAACAGGACGACGGGGAGAACGAGCGATGGCCGTTTCATCGGGAAACCTCCTGATGTGTGTTGTGAACGAGACTACGGGCTTGCTACCATCAGAAGCGGATGAAGCGGGGATCACTACCTATCCGCACCTCCACGTTCGCGAGGAGGCGGTCGGTCACCTTCGGATCCGTGCCCCGACTGAGAGGTGAGGATCGTGACCCTGCGGGGTTCTCTCGTCCTGCTCGGCGATGGAGGGCTGTCCTACGACCGACCGGTCGGGGGACGGGTGCTCCGCCGCGTCAAAGCGGCGCTCGAACCGCCTTCCCGCAGGGATCGCTGGTCCGGGAGCGACCCCGAGGGTCGGGGGCAGGGGTGCGCAAACACACCTGTCCCCGAACCCGTACCAGGCCCTCGGACTGGGGGGTCGCTCCCAGCCCCGCCCCCTCGGCCAGTGCGCCACGGGCGACCGGGCGGCGGAGCCGCAACACGTTGCTGCGCCACCGGATGAACGGGAGGTCCGGTGCGCATCGCCGGAAGCCCGAAGTGCGCATCGGACCCCCACGTCGTTTGCGCATTTAGGTACGGCTGTAAGTCATGCACTGCCCGTCGGTTGGCGCGCTTGGCCCAAACGCTCGTTCAGCCGCGTCGCGCCCACATCGACCCGGTTACCTTCGACCGGCCCGCGGCACGCCGCAAGACGCCACTCCGCGCTCCGTTGGCTTGCGGCGGTCTTGTGAATCGCTCGCGGTTCGAAGTGTGAATCGACTCCCAACGTCTTTTTCACATTCCGGTACGGTCGTAAGTGGAAGGGCCGAATCCCGGCGAACATGCTCCCATCCGCCTGCCCGTCGTCCGGGGACTTCGAACTCAGGGCGAAACCGCCTTCCGACTCTACGCGGTCCGACCCGTCCGGGTTTCGACGGAGCCGGGGGCACGAGCCGTGTACGGTCGGCGCAGGGAAGGCCCCCGGAGGTGACTAGCACCGACATGATCGAGTAGGCGCGCCCGAAGACCAATGCCGCTCTCTTGCTTGCACCTGTTGGCCGGAGCAAGTAGCGTAAGCACTGCGTTTGGAGGGGAGGCACGTTCGGAAAAAGGCTATTAGTGCGGCAACTCGAAAGGAAAGAAGCGTGAGCAAGCCCCTTGCGTGGGGTCGGCGGGGTTCCGTAGGCTCGCGGCAGGGAGCCGCCCAGCCGCCCAGCCGCCCAGCCGCCCAGCCGCCCAGCCGCCCAGCCGCCCAGCCGCCCAGCCGCCCAAAACAGAGTAGGCGCGTTCGCGCGCGAAGCTCGGGGAGGGCCGCGGCAAGAGAGTCGGCGGAGGCGTTGAGCCGTGTGGGCTCGGTGTCGATTGGCACCGAAAGCGTTCCGGTCTTCGGCATGGGGAACGTCCCGGTTCGTCGGCTCCACGGGAGTGCGCCGTTCACCTCCGGTCCGGAGTGGGCGGCGGGAGTTGTTCTGTCCCTCGCGCTGATGGCCGCCTGCGAAAGTCCCATGGCCCCGGTCGCCTGCGGCCCGCTCCCGCAGGTTACGGTTCACGCCGGCGAGACGGCGAGCGTCACGGCGTGCTTCAACGATCCGAACGGCGACGCGCTGGGCTACGCGCTGGCATCCTCCAATCCTTCGGTGGCGACGGCTTCCTTGGCCGGCGGCGTCGTCAACGTGGAGGCGGTCGCGCCGGGCAGCGCGACGATCGTCCTTACCGCAAGGGACGCCGGCGGACTCCAGGGCCAGGCGAGTTTCCGTGTCTTGGTTCCGAACCGGCCTCCGCGTGCGCGCGGGAGCATTCCGGCGCAGCGGGTCGAGGCCGGAGGGGAAGTCGTCGTCGATCTGGCGTCTTGGTTCGAGGAGCCCGACGGCGAGACGTTGGCCTTCCGGGTCGTCGCGTCGGACGCGGCGGTCGCCGGGGTGGCGCTGTCCGGCGCCCGCGCGACCTTGGCGGGACTGGCGAAGGGGGTGGCCGACATCACGGCGACGGCCACGGATCCGGGCGGCCTGGCGGCGGTGCAGACGTTCGGATTCGAGGTGCCGAACCGGGGGCCGGTGGCGGTGGGCGTGATCGAGGGCCAGGTCATGGAGCGCGGCGAGACGCGCGTGATCGATCTCGCGCCCTGGTTCGACGATCCCGACGGGGACCCGCTGGCCTACGCGGCATCGTCGTCGAGTCCCGACGCGGTGGCGGCGGCCGCCTCCGGGGCGGGGCTTCGGCTGACCGCGCTTGCGAACGGCCGCTCGAGAGTCACCGTCACGGCGCGCGACCCCGAAGGGCTGACGGCCACCCAGAGCTTCGGCGCCGAAGCGCCCAATCGCGCTCCGCGTCCGTTGGGGTCGATTCCGGCCCAGGCGATCCGGACGGGAGATACGGCCGCGGTGGATGTCTCGGCCCACTTCGCCGACCCCGACGGGGATCCGTTGACGTACTCGGCCTCGTCCTCGGATGCCGGGATCGCCTCGGTGCGGGTCTTCGGAGGGACGATCGAACTGATGGGAGCGCGCGAGGGCGTGGCGGAGATCGCCGTGACGGCCGCCGATCCGGGCGGGCTCTCGGCCACGCTGTCGTTCCAGGCGACGGTGAGCGGCGAGGAGGAACCGCCGGGCTCCTTCGAGATCGAGATTCACTTCGCAACCGCGATGAGCGCTTCCCAAATGGCGGCCTTCGAGAGCGCACGCGCTCGCTGGATGGCGATACTGGCGGACACGGAGCTGCCGGACATGCCGGTGCCCGAGGGCGTGGTCCGGTGTCCATTTCCCGGTCAGACCTACGAACAGAATGTGTGGGTCATCGACGATCTGTTGATCATCGCGGCGGTCGCGGAAATCGACGGTGCGGGCGAGACTATTGGTCGAGCCGCGCCGTGCGGGACTCGGGAAACGTCGCAGCTTCCCTGGTTGGGCGCCATGGAGTTCGACGCCGCGGACCTGCACTGGATGGAGGCGAACGGCACGCTCGAAGCCGTCATCCTGCACGAGATGGGCCATGTGCTCGGGATCGGCACGCTGTGGGACAGCTTCGGACTCCTGCGCAACCCCTCGCGGGCGGCGGAGAGGGAGGTGGACACGCACTTCGCGGGCGCGAAGGCGATCCGGGCGTTCGACGAGGTCGGAGGCACCGCCTACGCCCGTGGCGCCAAGGTCCCCGTCGAGAACAAGGGAACCCGCTCCGGAAGCGACGACTCGCACTGGCGCAAGAGCGTCTTAGGCAACGAGTTGATGACGCCGAGCATCGCGCCCGGATCGAGTCCCCTCAGCGCGGTGACGGTCGCGTCGCTCGCGGATCTCGGGTACGCGGTGCGCATGGATCTCGCCGCCGCCTACCGACTCCCAACTGCGGCCGCGCTACTCGCGCATCGACGCCGTGCGATCTCTCTCGGCGACCACGTGCTCCGCATCCCGATGGAAGTGCGCGACCGGAACGGGCGCGTGGTGGGAGTCATTCCCCCATGACGCTCGGTCGCGCATGGCCCGGCCCCGCCCGCAATCGGAACCTGCCCTCGCCCCCGCGATTCCGTCCGACCGATGCCCGCAGCACCCAAGTGAAGTGAAAGGAGTGACCGACCCATGATCCGTTCGTTCCCCTCCAGGCCCCGAAATCCGGTAGCAGGCGCTCGCCGCGTTCCGTGGCGCGTTTCCACTCTCCTGATCGCGCTGTGGGCGGCGGCCTGCGAAAGCCCGGTGGCCCCGACCGCGTGCGGTCCGCTGCCGCAGGTGACCGTCAACGTCGGCGAGACATCGAGCGTTGCCGCCTGCTTCAACGACGCGAACGGCGACATGCTGGGCTACACGGCCTCGTCGTCGAACCCGGCCGTGGCGACGGCCTCGATTTCCGGCGCCACGATCACCGTCACCGGCATCGCGCCCGGAAACACGACGGTCACGGTCACGGCCAGCGATCCGGACGGGCTCCAGGGCCAGTCGAGCTTCGCGGTCATGGTTCCGAACCGGGCGCCGCAGCCGCGCGGCACGATTCCGAACGTCACCGTGCGGGTGGGCGCCAATGCGACGGTCGACGCGGGCCAGTACTTCTCGGAGCCCGACGGGGAAGCGCTGACCTACGCGGCCAGCGCGTCGGACGGCGCGGTCGCGAGCGTCAGGGTCGCGGGTTCGACGGTGACGGCCACGGCGGAGTCAAAGGGCGGCGCCACCATCACCATCACGGCGAACGACCCCGGAGGACTTTCGGCCACCCAGTCCTTCCGCCTGACGGTGCCCAACCGGCCGCCGGCGCCGGTGGGCACGCTTCAGCCGTTAACGGTCGAGGCGGGCCAGCCGGCCACCCTCGACGTGGCCGCCTCGTTCAGCGACCCGGACGGCGACCCGCTGACCTACACGGCGGCCTCGTCGATCCCGTCGGTTGCCCGCACGAGCGTGTCGGGCAGCGTGGTCACGATCACCGCGCAGGGACCGGGTACGACCACCGTGACGATCACGGCGAGCGACGACGAGCGGGCGACGGCGACCCAGCAGATGAGCGTGACCGTGCCCCAGCCGAACCGCGCGCCGCGGCCGGAGGGCGCCATCCCCGTCCAGACGGTCGAGGTGGACCGGCGCGCCACGGTGAACGCTTCACGCTACTTCAGCGATCCCGACGGGGACGTGCTGACGTATGCCGCTTCGTCGTCCAACGGAGGGGTTGCCGGTGTCTCTGTGTCGGGCTCGACGGTCACGATCACGGCCGTGAGCCCCGGGAGCGCCACCATCACCGTGACCGCCCGCGACCCGGACGGTCTCACGGCGACGCAACAGGCCCGCGTCACCGTCCCGCAACCCAACCGCGCGCCCCGCCCGGTCGGAACCATCCCATCGCAAACGATCAACGCGGGCGGCAGGGCCACGGTGAACGCGTCGACGTACTTCAGCGACCCGGACGGCGATGCCCTGACGTACACGGCGGCGTCGTCGAACGTGAGCGTTGCCCGGGCCTCCGTTTTGGGCTCGACGGTGACCGTCACGGGAGCGGGAGCGGGGAGCGCGACCATCACGGTAACCGCGAGGGATCCCGGGGGCCTCAGCGCCACGCAGCGGTTCAGTGTAAGGGTTGGATCGGCGGGCGCGCCGGACCTTGAGTTCACGAACGTCACGCCGACGACGGTGACCGGCTCGCCGGGCGGTACGGTGCAGGCCAGGTTCACGCTTCGCAACAGCGGCAACGCGACGGCGGCCGCCACCACGATCCGCATCTATCAGTCCACCAACTCGTCCATCTCGACCAGCGACACGGAGATCGGCAGCGACGCCACCGGAAGCCTTTCGGCAGGACAGAGCAGGACGATCACGGTAACGGTCAGGCTGAACCCGCAAGCCTCCGGCAGCTTCTACTTCGGACTCTGCGCCGATCGGGTATCGGGCGAATCCAACACGCAGAACAACTGCTCCCGTGGGGTGCGGGTGACCGTGGGAGGGTCGGGAGCGCCGGATCTGGAGTTCGGGCCGCTTACGCCGAGAACGGTGGTTGTAACCAGCGGAACCTCTTTCCAAGTCAGGACGACACTCCGGAACACCGGAAGCGTTACATCGGCCGCGACCAAGATCCGCACGTTCCTTTCGGACGACTCGACGATCTCGACCAACGACCGGGAGGTCGGAACTGCTGACGACATACGATCTCTGGCTGCTTCCGAAGAACTAAACATCACCTACACCATTACGCTGACCGGCAGCGGGTCCGCCTATCTCGGCTTCTGCGTTGACGCTGTGGCCGACGAGTCCGATACAACCAACAACTGTTCCGGGTCTACGCGGGTAACCGTCCTCTCCAGCAGCAACCAGAGGACCAACAATGCGGCCAACAGCGTCATGGCGCTTGAGAACTCCGTACTGCGCGTCGAGCCGGGCCGCCAGCCTGACGAAGCAAGCATGGACCGGGATCTGGTAGTTGGCGCGACGATCCACCTTCGGAAAGAAGACGAACCATGATCCGTACCCGACTCCCTGCCATCCTTATTCCCCTCGTTCTCGCGGTTGCGGCGTGCGCCGAGATCACAAGCGCGTCCGCGTGGCAATGCGACGTGACGCTCACGATGGACAACCGCACCGCCTCCGGGTCCGGGTCGGGCTCGACGCAGCAGGAGGCGCTCGACGAGGCGCTGTCCACCGCCTGCGCTCGGCTCGGGCTTACGGGCGAGGCGCTGAGCCGCTGCGAGGCGGGTCAGAATCCGGGCGCGTTTTCCTGGTCCACCAACTTCGATTGCGAGACGACTTGAGGGGCCATGCGCACAGGTTGCTATCGCCTCGACCGCGGTGTCTCCGCGCACCGATTCAGACGAGGCGCCGCGCTCGCGGCAATATTCGCCGCCGCATGCGACGGCGGTGGGGCCATCGGCCCCTCCGCCAACCGCGCGCCGGAGCCGGTCGGCTCGATTCCGGACCTTGCGGTGCATGTCGGCGACACGGCGACGCTGGACGTGGCTGCCCGCTTCACCGACCCCGACGGGGACGCGCTGACCTACGGCGCGTCGTCGTCGAACCCCTCGGTGGCCGCCGTCTCGGTTTCCGGCTCGTCGGTCGCCGTCGCCGCGCTCGCAACCGGCTCCGCCACGATCACGGTGTCCGCCTCCGATCCGGGAGGACTCACCGCCACCCAAGCCTTCGAGGCCACCGTGCCCAATCGCGCGCCGGAGCCGGTCGGCTCGATTCCGGACCTTGCGGTGCATGTCGGCGACACGGCGACGCTGGACGCGGCTGCCCGCTTCACCGACCCCGACGGGGACGCGCTGACCTACGGCGCGTCGTCGTCGAACCCCTCGGTGGCCGCCGTCTCGGTTTCCGGCTCGTCGGTCGCCGTCGCCGCGCTCGCAACCGGCTCCGCCACGATCACGGTGTCCGCCTCCGATCCGGGAGGACTCACCGCCACCCAAGCCTTCGAGGCCACCGTGCCCAATCGCGCGCCGGAGCCGGTCGGCTCGATTCCGGACCTTGCGGTGCATGTCGGCGACACGGCGACGCTGGACGCGGCTGCCCGCTTCACCGACCCCGACGGGGACGCGCTGACCTACGGCGCGTCGTCGTCGAACCCCTCGGTGGCCGCCGTCTCGGTTTCCGGCTCGTCGGTCGCCGTCGCCGCGCTCGCAACCGGCTCCGCCACGATCACGGTGTCCGCCTCCGATCCGGGAGGACTCACCGCCACCCAAGCCTTCGAGGCCACCGTGCCCAATCGCGCGCCGGAGCCGGTCGGCTCGATTCCGGACCTTGCGGTGCATGTCGGCGACACGGCGACGCTGGACGCGGCTGCCCGCTTCACCGACCCCGACGGGGACGCGCTGACCTACGGCGCGTCGTCGTCGAACCCCTCGGTGGCCGCCGTCTCGGTTTCCGGCTCGTCGGTCGCCGTCGCCGCGCTCGCAACCGGCTCCGCCACGATCACGGTGTCCGCCTCCGATCCGGGAGGACTCACCGCCACCCAAGCCTTCGAGGCCACCGTGCCCAATCGCGCGCCGGAGCCGGTCGGCTCGATTCCGGACCTTGCGGTGCATGTCGGCGACACGGCGACGCTGGACGCGGCTGCCCGCTTCACCGACCCCGACGGGGACGCGCTGACCTACGGCGCGTCGTCGTCGAACCCCTCGGTGGCCGCCGTCTCGATTTCGGGCTCGACGGTCGCCGTCGCCGCGCTCGCAACCGGCTCCGCCACGATCACGGTCTCCGCCTCCGATCCGGGAGGGCTCACGGCCGCCCAGACCTTCGAGGCCACCGTCATGGCCCCTGGACCGGATCTCACGTTCACGGGCGTGTCGCCGGCCTCCGCTACGCTCGCGCCGGGCAGATCGGCGACCTTCACGTTCGCCATCCGCAACCAGGGAACCATCGTGTCAGGCGCGACCACGATCCGCGCAATGCGGTCCCCGAATCCGATCATCAGCGGTCGCGACACGGAGATCGGGGCGTATCCGCTCGCGGCGTTGGGCGCGAAGCAGGAACGCGCGTTTCCGCTCACGATCTCGGTCGACGCGGGCAGTGCCGCGGGCACCGTATACATCGGCATGTGCGTCGATGCCGTCACCGAGGAATCCAACAGGCGCAACAACTGCTCCGATGGCGCTCGGCTGACGATCGCCGCGCCCTCGGCCGGGCGCGGGCTGGTTGCCGGAGACCAGTCGGTCATCCGCATCCGGGCGTACGCCTCGCCGACCGGCGGGTGGTGAGAAGAAAGGGCAAGGACTGGACGAGATGAGAAGCGTAACTCCCCTGCATGGCACGCGGCAACGGACGAGGTGGAGCGCGTGGCGGGCGAGCGTTCGGGCTGCCGCGCTCATGGCGGTCTCTTGGGTTGCCGCCTGCGCCGACGAGCCGGTCGTCGGTCCAACGGAGGCGGCAGTTGCATCCGATGCCACACCCGGCGCGATGGCCATGGCGCGGGCCAGCGACCGCGACATCCTCGTCGCATTCTACGACGCCACCGACGGATGGAACTGGGTCAAGAAGGACAACTGGCTGACCGATGCGCCGCTCGGGAGTTGGCACGGCGTGCGCGTGGATGCGACCGGACGGATTACCGAGTTAACCCTTGAGGAGAATGGGTTGTCGGGCAGTATCCCGCCCGATGTGGGCGGGTTGGCCAAGCTCACCCGGCTAGACCTTGGGGACAACCGACTGTCCGGTTCTATCCCCGCCGAACTGGGTCGGCTGGCCAACTTGGGAACTCTTTGGCTCGCCAGTAATGAGTTGACGGGTCCCATCCCGCCGAGCTTGGGAGACCTGGCCAACGTCTACCAGATGAGTCTCGCGATAAACCGACTATCGGGCACCATCCCCGCCGAACTGGGTGGCATGGTCAACTTGAACCATGCACAACTCCAAGGCAACGATCTGACGGGAACGCTCCCGAGCGAGCTCGGCAACCTTGCGGAATTGGATGAGCTGTTCCTCGCCGGGAACCGGCTAACAGGCCTGATTCCCGAGGAGTTCATGGAGTTGAACCTCACCGTCTTGTCCTTTGAGTCGAATCCCGGCTTGTGCGCTCCGGGCACTGCACCGTTCGTTGCCTGGCTTCAGGGCATACGTTATGTCGAAGGTCCGTACTGCAACGAGTTGGACGCCAAGGCGCTCGAATCCCTATACGGGGCAGCCGGCGGCTCACGCTGGACGCACTCCGATGGCTGGCTCGATACTCCCGCACTGGAGGAGTGGTACGGGGTCATTGCCGATTCCCTCGGTCGCGTGAGGGAACTGGACCTGACACAAAACGGCTTGGATGGCCGCCTGCCCGCGAGCTTGGGCAAACTTGTTTCGATGACCCGTCTCCAGATCGGCGACAATCCCGATCTGTCGGGGCGGTTGCCAACCTCGCTGTCCCTTACGCCGCTCGAAGAATTGCGATACGCGAACACGGGCCTGTGCGCTCCGGTAGAGGCGTGGTTCCAAGAGTGGCTCGGCGCCGTTGGGCAGCACGAGGGCACGGGGCTGCTTTGTCCCCCCCTTTCCGACCGCGAGATCCTCGCGGCGCTGTACGAGACGACCGATGGGGCCAACTGGGAGGAGTCCGGCAACTGGGTCACCGACGCTCCGCTCGGAGAGTGGCACGGCGTGGAGACCAACGCGGAGGGACGGGTCGTGAGCCTGGACCTCCGGCGGAACGGGCTGCGCAGGCCGATCCCTCCCGAGTTGGGCGGGCTGTCCGAATTGGAAACCCTGATCCTCTTTGCCAACCGGCTTTCAGGACCGATCCCGCCGGAGTTGGGCAACTTGGCCGAAGTCAGGCTCGTCGTCTTGGCGGCAAACGACCTGGAGGGGCCGATCCCACCGGAGTTGGGCGGGTTGGCCAGTGTGGAAGAACTGCATCTCAACGGAAACCAACTGACCTCCGCCCCCCCGGAGCTTGGTCGCCTGAGCACACTGAAGGCTCTGGCGCTCGCCAACAACCCGCTCACGTCGATTCCACGCGAGCTGGGCGACTTGACGAACTTGGAGCTACTGTTCCTCTACGCCAACCAGTTGACTTCCATCCCGCCGGAACTGGGCAATCTGGACAACCTCAGACGACTGGATCTCGACCGGAATCGGCTGACATCCATCCCGCCGGAACTGGGCCGCCTGGCCAACCTTTCGTGGCTGTTTCTGGCGGGGAATCGCCTAACCTCCCTTCCGGTGGAATTGCGTGGGCTGTCTTGGCTGTTGTTGCTGGATCTGGGATCGAACGAGTTCAAGTCGTTCCCGTCGCCGTTGGCCGAGTTGCCCATATTGCGAGAGCTGTATCTGGACCGGAACCACCTGACGCACATTCCCTCCGGACTGGGCAGCGCGACCGGTGCGACACGGCTCGACTTCTCCCAAGCCGTCCAAGCACCGGCTCAATCCGAGAGGTGGAGCGAATCGTACGATCCCTGGCGGCTGGATCCCGATGAAGGACTGGTCGCGAGAGATAGCTTTCGGAAGCGGTCCAGGGCGGCATCCGGTGCAACCCGGTCGTCACCGGACGCGCGGACGCGCACCGGTGTCTTTCCGAGTCTCGATGTCCTCGATCTCTCGTCCAACGAGCTGAGCGGTCCGCTGCCGGCGGGGCTGCTCGAATTCACGGGCATCGCGAGTCTGGGCCTCGCCGGCAACTCCGGCCTGTCCGGTCCCCTTCCCCTGGGCCTGACGGCGCTGGAGCGCCTCGATGACCTGCACACGACCGGGACCGGGCTCTGCGCCCCGGCGGACCCGGAGCTCCTCGATTGGCTCGATGGCGTGACGCGGCAGCGGGTCGCGCTCTGCGCCGCGGCCGGAGGCGCGGCCGCCTACCTGACGCAAGCCGTCCAGTCCCTTGAGTTTCCGGTGCCGCTGGTCGCGGGCGAGCCGGCGTTGCTGCGCGTGTTCGTGACCGCCCAGGGCGCCGCCGGGGCGCGCATGCCGCCGGTTCGAGCCACCTTCTACATGGACGGAGCCGTCATCCATAGGGCGGAGATTCCCGGAACGTCCGATCCCATTCCGGCGGCGGTCAACGAAGGCTCCCTCTCTGGCTCCGCGAACGCGGAGATACCCGGTCGGGTGATCCAGCCCGGCCTGGAGGTCGTGATCGAGCCGGACCCGGAGGGGACGCTCGATCCGGTGCTGGGCGTGGTCAGGCGCATCCCCGCCGTGGGCCGCATGGCGGTAGACGTGCGCGCGATGCCGGTCTTCGAGGTGACGCTTGTGCCGTTCCTTTGGGAGGAAAACCCCGATTCCTCAATCATCGAGACGGTTGCCGCCATGGCCGCCAACCCGGAGGGCCACGAACTGTTCGAGCGCACGCACCTGCTGTTGCCGATCTCCGAGATCGACGCGACGGCGCACCCGCCCGTGGCAACGTCCACCAACGACGGATTCGAACTCCTCCATGAGGTCGAGATGATCCGGATCGCCGAGGGCGGGCGCGGCCACTACCTGGCGGTCATGGCGCCCCCGACGACGCCGGGTGGTCTCCTCGGTGTGGCGAACGACATCGGAAGCTGGTCCAGTTTCTCGGTCCTGGACGCCGAAACCATCGCGCACGAGTTCGGGCACAACCGCAACCTGTACCACGCGCCGTGCGGAGGAGCGGGCGGTCCAGACCGGTACTATCCCTACGGGGAGGGCAACATCGGCGCGTGGGGCTACGACTTCGGCTCCGACGAACTCGTGCCCCCGGGCCAGCCGGACTTCATGTCCTACTGCGAGCCCACCTGGACGAGCGACTACCAGTTCACCAACGCCGTCCGCTACCGTCTCGAAACCGAAACCGGCTCGATCCTGATCGCCACCGCCGATGTCGCACAGGCCGCCTCCGCCCGCGCCCTGCTCCTGTGGGGCGGCCTGGACGGCGAAGGCGCGCCGCGCCTCAGGCCCTCCTTTTTCATCGACGCCCCGCCCGCGTTGCCGGAGGCCGACGGCCCCTGGTCGCTCACCGGGACGGACGGCGCGGGCACCGTGCTGTTCTCGCTGTCCTTCGCCATGTCCGAGTTCACCGACACCGACGACGGGCGTGCCGGGTTCTCGTTCGCCGTGCCGGTCACATGGACGGAGGAGTTGGCAGAGATTGCGCTGCAAGGCCCCGAAGGCTCGGCCACCCTCGACCGCGACACCGACCTGCCCATGACCGTCCTGCGCGACCCGGCGACCGGCCGGATCCGGGGCATCCTCGACGGCACGCCGGCACAGGCGGCCCCGGGCACGGCCGCGGCCGTCGCGGCGGACGGCCAAGACCTCCAGATCCTCTTCAGCCGGGGAATCCCCGATCCCGCGGATGCGCGGCGGTGAGCACGGCGACCTGCCCGGCCCCATCAGATCAGACGTATTCCTCGCGTCCCCACAGTAGAAAGCGACCCACCATGACGTTCCGATTCACGAAGACATCCTTTGTCCGAAGGCTGGCGCTGGCGGCCGTGCTCGCCATCGCGGCCTGCGAAAGCCCGGTCGCGCCGGTGAGCTGCGCGACGCCGGAGTCCGTCCTGACGGCACCCGACCACACGGTGGAGCGGACGTTTTGCTTTACCGACGCCAACATGGACGATGTCCTGAGCTATGCCGTCAACGTTCTGAATCCGGGCATCGCCCGCGCGATGGTGTCCGGCACGGATCGCGTGGCGGTCACCGGGCTGGAGGAAGGGACCACCACGGTCGAGATCGTCGCCACGGACCCGGGCGGGCTCGCCGCCACGGTGTCCCTTCCCGTGGAAGTGGTCGCCCCGATGTCCGGCAACGTGACCTCTTGCCGGGGAGCCCGGGTCGGCAGCCTCGTCCAAGCGACGGTCGAGGGAACGGTGACGGCGAACCTCCGCCTGCGCGACGTGAGCATCGGCGCCTACATCGACGGCGATTTGGTCGGACGCCAGTTCGTCGGCGACATGCGCCGCGGCGAGACCGAGGACATCTCGATCACGGGCCTGATTTCGCCCCCCTCTCCGAACGCCACCTGCGGCTTAGGCGGAAGTTGGAGCATCGCCGCCGCTTCGCAGGCCGAGGTGCCGCTGCGGCTTGCCCCGGCCGCTCTGGAACTCGATGTCACGCCTCGCGACGGTCGATAGGATGCCGACGGGGAAGGCATGGTACTGCTTGCCGGAACGCCGCGTCCCCCGTTCCGGCCCCGGCAACCCGTGCCGGAATCGCTGCCCGCACAACTTGGAGACTTGTCATGAATGATCGACGCGGTTCCCGACCCACCCGTCCAAGAAGGTTGTCGGCCGGAGCCTTCGCCTTGCTGGTGGCGCTCTGGCCGGCGGTGCCCGCCCTCGCCCAGGAACCCCGCGCCCCGGAGGCCGTGGATTCCGTACCCGACCGGACCATCGCGACCGGCCAGTCGGCGTCGGTCGATCTGGCACCCTACTTCGCGGACGCGGACGACGATCCGCTGACCTACGCCGCCACCAGTTCCGACGCCGCTGTCGCCGCCGTCTCCGTTTCGGGCAGCATGCTGACCATCGCGGGTGTGGCGCCGGGCACGGCGGTGGTGACCGTCTTTGCCTCCGACCCCGGCGGCCTGGCCGCCACGCAGCGCACCCGGGTCACGGTCGAGGCGCCCAACCGGGCGCCCGAACCCGTAGGCACGATCCCGGCCCAGACCCTCGCGCCGGACCAATGGGTGTCCCTCAGCGCCGCATCCCACTTTCGCGATCCCGACGGGGACTCCCTGAGCATCTCGGCGGAAACGTCGAACCCGGCCGCCGCCAGCGTGACCGTGTCGGGAGGCGTCGTCACTATCGCACGCGCGGGCACCGGCACGGCCACCGTCAGCGTCGTGGCCCGCGACCCCGGCGGCCTCTCGGCGCGGCAGAGCATCGTGGTCGACGCGGTCGGCGCCGGCGCGGCGCGCGTACCCGCCGCGCCAACCGAGCCCCGCCCGCCCGCCATCGCCGCGGGCCGGCAGGCCGCTCAAGTCCGACAGCCCGATCCCTTCCCTCCCCGGTTGCTGGGCGGCTACGTCGAGTCGAACGGACACACCCTCGCCGCGGGCCGGGGCCACGCGAGCGCGGGCTATCTGGGGGCCGTCCCGGCGGCGCAGTTCTTCGACTTCGGGGATCTGTGGCCCCTGGCGGGCCAGGCATCCTACGGCCTCACGGACGATCTGACCCTCACGGCGGGATCCGGCGTCGTCATCGACGCGCGCAGCCGCGACTCCGAGCTTCTTCCCTATCTCGCGCCCAAGTTCCGCGCATGGAGCAACGCACGGGTCTCCGTCGCCATCGGCGCCTACGCGGCCTGGTCGCTGCTCGCCGAGGAGACCGGCCCCCTGTACGGAGGCTCGGTCGCCGGCTCCGCCGCCGTGACCGGCAGCCTGATCCTGCACGCCTCCGGCGGAATGGTCGGGTACTCGTTGACATCCCCGGGCGAAACCGACACCGACCGTTTCGGCGTCTTCGCCGCCGGCGGAGACTTCCGCGCCACGACGGAGCTGGCGCTCGCCGCCGAGTACCGGCGCGTCGGCATTGAGTACGGAACGAACATCGTCACCGCCGCGCTGCGCTTCCTCGGTCGGACCGTCGGCGGCGAAGCGGGCCTCGCCTACGACTTCGACGCAGAGGCGGAGATCCGCCCCATCGTCAGCATCGCCTACCGGTTCTGAACGAAAAGCAACGAGTCCGTGATCGCGCTGCACGCATCGACCCCGTAGTGCGCCGACGGTTGTCCCGGCGCGGCGCGGGCTCGCACCGCCACCCGGCAAGAATGGGCGTCAGAAGCAGTACCCGTCTTTGCGTTTACGCCACTCTCGAAGAAGTCGCGAGACGTGCGGCTTTCCCGCCAATCAAGACCGTTTTCCCCGCTCTCGCGGCACGGTCCAGCAGGGTCCAGTACAACGGCAGGAAACGCAGATCGTGCAGTCCTGGTTGACTTTAGACGATTCCCCGCCGTGACTTTCTTCCCCACCAATCCGCCGTTACGTCAGGGTTGTCAATCCGCTTCAAAGTCCGACCCCTTGTGCGAGCCGTCGCAGAACGGCTTCGTGGACGACAGGCCGCAGCGGCAGAGCGCGCCCTTCGTGCCCTCCGACATCGCGCCGTCCGACCCTACCACGGTAAGCGGTCCGCGCACCAGCAGCGGCCCGTTGGACGCGCACACGATGCGCACCGGCGCCCCCTCCGCAGCCTCCTCGCCGCCCGGCACCAGCCGCCCTCCCAGGATTACGCCCGGATCGTCGAACCCGACGAGGTTGTGCGAGCCGTCGCAGAACGGCTTGTTGGCCGAGTGGCCGCACCGGCACAGCGCGACATCGTCCGTGTCGGCCACGATCTCGCCGCCGACCTCGACCTGAATCCGCCCGGTCAGGCACAGGGGCCCGGCGGCCGGCACGTCGGCCACATTGCTCATGGTCGTCTCCTCACATTCTCCGGTACCGTGGCCCGCTGCCGCCCTCGCGCGGCGCCCATCTGGGCCCGAGCACGTCGGTCGCCTTGCAGTCCACGCAGTTGGGCGCGTTGACGCGCAGTTCTTCGCCGTCGCGCTCGTACACGCCCGCGGGGCACAGGTGAACGTACATCTCGGCGACCTCCGGGGACACGTCCGCGCCGACCGTCAGGTGCGACGGGATGTCGTCGCGCGTCTGGTTTCCGCTCTTGAACACGGCGTCCACCTTGGAGACGGCGAGCGGGCCGGGCAATGGCCCGGGCGCGCCCGCGGCGGGCCGGCCCGGGGCAGCGCCACCGCCCGCCGGCGCCCCACCGCTGGCCCCCCCGGCTCCTACCTGCAGCCACTTCGGCTCGGCCGCATCGGTCTCCGTCGCGATCCTGCCGCCCGGCACGCGCCCTCCCGTCACCGTCGCCAGGCTCGCCTTCGCGCCGCCCAGCACGAACCCGCTCTTGAACGCGAGCCGCATGTTGCGGTTGCGCCGCAGGTCGCGCGCGATGAACGACCCGTCCACAGCCGCTGTGTAGCTCGCCAGCCCCGCTTCCGACGTGTCGTCCGCCCTGAGCGCCTGGTAGATCGTGCGCGCGGCCAGGATGCCCGATTGCATCGCGTAGTGGATCCCCTTCAGCGACGCGACGTCCACGTACCCGGCCGCGTCCCCCACGATGCAGATGCCGCTCCCGTGCCGGCGCTCCGGCAACGAATGGTAGCCGCCCTCGGGGATCGTCTTCGCGCCCCATTCGACCATTTCCCCGCCCTCCAGGATGCCGCGGAAGAGGGGGTGGTGCTTCAGGCGCTGCAACAGACCGTGCACGTCGAGCCGCGCGTTGCCGTAGTCCAGGCTGACCACCAGGCCGAGCGCGACCAGGTTGTCGGCGAGCGGATACGCGAACGTGCCGCCGAACCCGGAGCCGTCCGCGCCCCGCCCGGCGAGCGGCCAGGCTCCGGCGAGCGGCCACCCCATGGTGTGGATGATCCGGTCGAGCGGCCTGGGGACCTCCCACAGTTCCTTGACGCCCAGCGAATAGATCTGCGGATTCGCCGAGCCCACGTCCTGCCAGTCCAGGTACGCCTGCGTAAGCGTGCCCCGCGTCCCCTCCGAGAGCACCGTGACCCGCGCGGTCACGTCCACCGGAGGCATGTACCCCGCGCCGGCAGGCTGTCCGTCGCGGTCCAGGCCGCGAGCCGCCGTCCGCACCCCGATCACGTCGTCGCCACGGGCGAGCAGGGCGTCGGCGGGGAACCCGGGCAGGATCATCACGCCGGCCTCCTCGGCGCGCTCGCCGAGCCAGCGCACGACTTCGCAGATGGAGGCGATGTGATTCCCGTGGTTCCGCATTGTGGGGGGCGCCGGGATGCGCAGGTGGGACTTTTCCGTGAGGAAATAGACGGCTTCGCGCGTGACGGGACGCCGGAAGGGGAAGTCGGTATCGCTCATGCCGGGAAAGAGTTCCCTGAACGACCCCGGGTTGATCACGGCGCCGGACAGATTGTGGTCGCCCAGTCCCTCCGCCTTCTCCAGAACCCCGATTTCGAGGTCCCCGGGGCCGTCTCCGGCTTCGTTGCCTTCCCGCACCAGCCGCGCCAGCTCGATCGCCCCGGCCAGGCCGGCGGGCCCGCCGCCCACGAACACCACGTCCAGCGGCACGGCCTCGTCGTCCGGCGGCTCGTTCACGATGAAGCGCTCGCGGGGCAGGGCCGGCTGATGGCGGTCGGGGTGGATGGTCGTGCGGGCGTTGGCGGGCTGCAAGCTGGGGTTCCAGGTCGGTTGGGCGCCCGCGTCCCGGGCGCGCGGGCGATGCAATAGCTGTGTGGGCCACCCAGGGGCGGTGTATCGGACGCAAATGGAAACCTAACGACGGAGCGGATAAGTTTCCCCGATGACCAGCACGCTACCTGCAACCCTCGGCCGGCTGAAGGCCGCCGGGTACCGGCCGCGGACCGTCCGCGACGAGCTCCGGGTCAACCTGATCCGCAAGCTCGAGGCCGGCGAGACGCTCTTTCCGGGCGTCCACGGATACGAGGACACCGTGATCCCGCAGCTGGCGAACGCCATTCTGGCCCGCCACGACTTCATCCTGCTGGGGTTGCGGGGGCAGGCCAAGTCGAGAATCCTCCGGCAGCTGGCCGACCTGCTGGACCGTCACATGCCGATCATCGCGGGCAGCGAAGTCAACGACGACCCGCTCGCCCCGATCTCCAAGTTCGGACGCCAGATGATTGCCGAACACGGCGACGACACGCCGCTGGAGTGGCTGGAACGCGAGCAGCGGTACCTGGAAAAGCTGGCGACGCCGGACGTGACCATCGCCGACATGATCGGCGACCTGGATCCGATCAAGGCGGCGCGGGGCGGCTACCTGCTGTCGGACGAGCTCACGATCCACTACGGGATTCTCCCGCGCGCGAACCGCGGGATCTTCGCGATGAACGAGCTGCCGGACCTGTCGCCGCGGATCCAGGTGGGACTGTTCAACATCCTCGAAGAGGGTGACGTGCAGATCAAGGGATACCCCGTGCGCATGAAGCTCGACGTCGTGATCGCCTTCACCGCGAACCCGGAGGACTACACGGCCCGCGGCAAGATCATCACGCCGCTCAAGGACCGGATCTCGGCCGAGGTCCGCACGCACTACCCGCGGGTGCTGGACACGGGCGTGGCGATCACCGCGCAGGAGGCGTGGGTCGACCGGGAGGAGGATTGCCGGCCGGTGGCGATCCCCGATTTCGTGCGCGAGGTCGCCGAGCGAGTCGCGTTCCTGGGGCGGATGGAGAAGCGGATCGACCAGCGCAGCGGCGTGAGCCAGCGGCTCCCGATCGCGGTGATCGAGACCGTGGTGTCGAGCGCCGAGCGCCGCGCGATCCGGCAGAAGGAGGACGCGGTGATCCCCAGGATCGGCGACATCTACGCGTCCCTGCCCGCGATCACCGGCAAGCTGGAGCTGGAGTACGAGGGCGAACTGCACGGCGCGGCGCGGATCGGGCGCGAGCTGGTGTCGGCGGCGGCCGGCGCGACGTTCGACGCGCGGGCCGGCGGGGCGGACCTGGATTCGGTGGTGGACTATTTCGAGGGCGGCGGCGTGATGCAGGTCTCGGAGGACGCCGCGGCCGCTGCGTGCGTGCAGGGATTCGGCCAGGTGCCGGGGCTGCTGGAAGCGACGGAACTGGTGGGGCTGGCGCCGGCCGAGAGCGAGGACGGGCTCAAGGCGGCGGCGTGTGAACTCGTGCTGGAGGGGCTGGTCGCGAACCGGCGGATCAGTCGGACGCGCGGCGGTGGTTACCGCGCAGCCACTCCCTGAGCAGCGCGCCGATCTTCTGCTGGGCGACGGGGAGCGCCCATTCGTCGAGGCGGTCAGGGTGCGCCCAGGTGTGATCGGTGGCCGGGGATACGACCGCGGCGGCGGGCCCAACCCCCACGATGACGGGCCGGTAGGTTGCGCGCAGGTGCGTGAAGGCGTGGGTGACCGGGTCGAGGGGCGGGCCCGGCGTGCCCGTGAGGCCCAGGTCGGGGAGCGCGGCGAGGGCGGGGAACTCCCACATGCCGGCGAGCAGTCCCGTCGGGGGTCGCTTGACGAGCAGGGTGCGGGGGTCGCCCGGGGTGCGGGGGTCGCTGGCGCCGCCGCCCACAACGCCCGGCGCTTCCGCCACCACCACCGCGACCGCGTACTCGACCTTCGGCACGCGCCTGCGCGCACTCGGCAACGGTCGCTCGGCCACCGTCCCCGCCGCGAGGGCGCCGCACTCGTCTCCCACCGGACAGGCATTGCAGCGAGGGGACCGCGGCGTGCATATGGTGGCGCCCAGTTCCATCAGCGCCTCGTTGAAGTCCCCCGGGCGGTCCGGATCGATGAGGCGCGCGGCTTCGTCCCGCAGGCGGGCCGGCGTCGGGTCACCCACATCGAGCAGCCGTGACAGCACGCGGCGCACGTTGCCGTCGACCGCCGGCACGGTCTGCCCGAACGCGATGCTTCCCACCGCTCCGGCCGTGTATTCGCCCACGCCCGGCAGGCTGCGGAGCTCGCGTGGGTCTTCGGGTAGCCGTCCTCCGAACCGCTCGCACACCATCTTCGCGGTCCGATGCAGGTTGCGCGCGCGTCCGTAGTACCCGAGGCCCTTCCACTCGAGCAGAACCTCGTCGTCCGTCGCGGCCGCGAGCGACCGCCAGTCCGGGAAGCGGGCCAGCCAGCGATGATAGTACGGGATTACGGTCTCGGCCCGGGTCTGCTGTAGCATGAACTCGGACACGACGACGCTGTAGGGCGTCCGGTTGCGGCGCCACGGGAGGTCGCGACGGCACCGGTCGAAGTGATTCAGCAGACTGCGGCGGAATTCGGGCGGATCGATCCGGTTTGCAGGCCCGGCTGTCTGTGCTCTACTCTTCGTCATGCGCTTCACGACCTATACGAAATACCGCAAGAGCTGGCTGGACGCGCTCAACCTGGAGGGCCTCATGGAGATGCTCTCCGACTTCCTCCTGGACGGGGGCTTCGCCGGCGGTCCCCACTTCCACCCCTACTGGGGCTGGTCCGGTCTGGAGGATACGACTTCGCTCGATGCCCTGAAACAGGCGTTGCTCCGCGCGCTGGTCCAGAGCGGCCAGCTGACGCCGGAGATGATCGAGGAGCTGCGCGGCGAAGGCCCCGGCAACCCGGAGGTGCAACAGGAGATCGCTGACCTGCTCGACGAGCTCGTTCAGAAGATGATCGAAGAGGGCTACATCACGCTGAACGGCGAGCCGTCGGGATTCGCGGGTGCCACCGGAGACGCCACCGGCACCGGCCACGTCGACGACGCCCGCGAGGCCGCGCGCACGGTCAACTTCAACCTTACCAGCCGCGGACTCGACTTCCTCGGCTACCGGGCGCTGCGCAACCTGCTGGGCTCGATGGGCAAGTCGAGCATCGGGGCCCACGAGACCCGCGAGTACGCCACGGGCGTCGAGTCGGACGCCGGGAGCAAGCCGTACGAGTTCGGCGACACGCTGAACCTGGACATCCCCGAGACGCTGAAGAAGACGATCGCCCGCGAGGGGCTGCCGCCGCCGGGAAGCGAGGTCGTGCTGGCACTGGACTACAAGGACCTGATGGTCCACCAGACCGACTACCGGTCGTCGTGTGCCACGGTGATCATGCTGGACATCTCGCACTCGATGATCCTCTATGGCGAGGACCGGTTTTCGCCGGCGAAGAAGGTGGCGCTCGCCCTGTCGCACCTGATCCGCACCGAGTTTCCGGGCGATTCGCTGCGTGTCGTGACTTTCGGGGACCGCGCGCAGGAGATCCCGCTGGGCGAGTTGCCGAGGGCCCAGGTCGGCCCCTTCCACACGAACACGGCCGAGGGGCTGGAGGTGGCGCGCAGGATCCTGACAACGCAGAAGAAGGACATGCGCCAGATCATCATGATCACCGACGGCAAGCCGACCGCGATCACGCTTCGGCGGGGGCGGGTCTACAAGAACTCGGGCGGGCTGGACCGCACCATTCTGCGCGCGACCTATCGCGAAGTCGCCGCCTGCCGGCGCTCGGGGATTCCGATCAACACCTTCATGCTGGCGGACGACCCCTACCTGGTCCGCTTCGTCCGGGAAGTGGCGAAGATCGCGCGCGGAAAGGCCTACTTCACGTCCACGATGACGCTGGGCCAGCACATCGTGATGGATTTTCTGCGGAAGCGGCGGGCGGCGTAGGGGCCTACCCGCCCTCCGTCACGCCCTCGAACGCCTCCAGATTGATCGCCGCGGCGCGCTTGGCACGCAGCTCCGGCATGACGTCCTTGCGCGAGAAGCGTTCCAGGAACAGTCCTTCGATCGTCAGGCCAAAGACCGCCAGCCCCACCCCCAGCACCGCCCCCGTCACCCCCGCGTCCGCCACGAAGAATGCGGCCGCGACGATGCTGCCGACGCGCAGAACGGCGCCCGCCCCCACGACCCCGGTCCGGCCGGAGCGTACGAACAGCCCCTGGTAGTACTGGCGCAGCCCGTACAGGAACGGATACGCCGCGGCGATCGGCAGCGCGGCGCCGGCCAGGGCCACCAGATCCGCATCCAGCGCGAAGACGTACCGCAGCAGCGGCTCGCGAATCGCGGGCAGCGCGAGGATCAGGAGCGTCGCCACCATCGCGAACGCGACCGCCGCACCCCAGGTCCGCACGCGCCTGTGGGTCTCCGAACACTCGACCAGCGCGATGCTGGCGTGCTGAAGCTGGCCCACCGGCGCCGCAATGAACCATGCGAAGGCCTCGACCACGCCGAACGCGGCCAGCGCCAGATCCGGGTTGGCCGTGCGCGCGAGCACCGCATTGATGATCAGGGGAGTCGCCCACCAGAGCAGCACGTTCAACATGAGGGGCGCCGAAAAGGCGGCCACGTTCTCGCGATCGGCCTCGCAGTCCTGCCGCTCGAGCTGGATGTCGGGCGTGGGCGACCACAGGACGATGAGCGTTTCCACGATCAGGCCGCCGGTGAAGGCTGCGGCACCCAGCCAGGCGCCCCCGCCGGTGGCCAGCAGGGCGAAGGCGACGACCGCCAGGATTCCGGTGCGGCTCCCGGTGGCCAGCGCGATGGGCATTGTGCGGTGACCCGCGACCAGGCGCCCCTGGTGCGCCGCGCGGACGGCGGTCAGGAAGGGCACCGGCCACAGGAACTGCATGGCGCGAACGGCTTCGGAGAGTACTTCGGGGCCGACGCCCACGGCGCCCGCGAACACCAGGTCGCCGACGGACGTGTACGCGATGAGCGCCCCGATCAGCGACATGAGCCCCCCGGTCAGGTAGGCAAAGCGCTTGACCGGCGAGAAGGAGGCTTCGGCCAGCAGGCGGGCAGCGGCGACCTGCTGCACGACGAGCAAGGGAGCGTAGAGGACGCCGCAGACTGCGAAGGCGACGCTGTAGCCGGCGAGCGCGATGACGGGGTCGGCGGACCGGGCCAGCGCCGCCGCGAGGATCGGATTGGTCGCCGTCAGAAGAAGGCTGGTCGCCGCCAGGGGCGTGTAGAAGCGGGCGAAACCGCCCGCGGTGACGAGTGTTTCGCCTTCCTTCACCCGAGATCAGCCGGGCAGGGGCCTACCGCAACCCGGGCGGGGCCTACCGCACCAGCGCAAAATGTGGACTTTACCATGTGTCACCCCCGCAAGGCCGTCACCCCCGCGAGGCCCCTGAAAGATGACCGATCGAGGGATTCCATACTATACCGTGGATGCATTCACCGACACCCCGTTTGGCGGCAACCCGGCCGCGGTGTGTCTCGACATCGACGATCTGTCCGATTCGGCCATGGCGCGGATCGCTGCCGAAATGAACCTCTCGGAAACCGCGTTCGTGTACGCCCCGGACGGGGGCGGCCAGCGGCGGCTGCGCTGGTTCACTCCCGTAGCCGAGGTGCCGCTCTGCGGACACGCCACCCTGGCCAGCGCTCACGTGCTGCTGCGCGAGGCCGGGTTGCCGCAGCCGGTGCGCTTCCAGTCCCTGTCGGGTCCGCTGTTGGTGAGCGAGGAGGGTGGCCGTTTGCGCATGGACTTCCCCGCGAACCCGCCGAGCGAGGTGCCCATGCCGGTCGGGCTGGCCGAGGCTCTGGGGATCGGCGGCGGGGACGGTGATGCGCGCCCGGCCGCGTTCACCACGTCGGGGAAGGTCGCGCTGGTCGTCCTCGGCACGGAGGCGGAGGTCCTCGACGTCCGCCCCGATTTCGGCGCGCTCGGCAGGGTGCGCCTGCCCGGCGGCGTCATGGGCGTCGCGGTCACCGCGCCGGGCGCCGAGCCCCACGTGGATTTCGTGTCGCGGTTTTTTGCGCCATGGCTCGGCGTGGACGAGGATCCCGTCACGGGCGTGGCCCACACCACCCTCACGCCCTACTGGTCGGCCGTGCTGGGGAAGGCGGAAATGGCGGCCCGGCAGCGGTCGGCGCGGGGCGGCAAGCTCACCGTGCGGGCCCGGGGCGACCGCGTCGAACTCGTGGGGCAGGCCGTCACGGTGGCGGCGGGCAGCATGGTGCGCCCCGCCTGACGGCCGCGAGCGCCCGAGGCGCCGGGTGCGCCCCGGTCACAGCTTCGACAGGTCGATCGACTCGTCGATGAGCATCACGGGGATCCCCTCCTGGATGGCGTAGAGGATCCTGCCGTCCTCGCGCACGAGACCCTCCGTGACGGGCTCGGTCACCGCATCGCCGCCAAGGTTCTCGACCGCGCCGCCCGCGATCGCGGCGTTCAGTCGGTCGAGCACCGCCGCGTCCGCCATGCTCACGGGCGTCCTGTTCTCGGGACAAACCAGAATGTCCAGCAACTCCTGATCGATCGGCACGCGTTTTCGTCCTCGGCCTTGGGCAGGTGGGATCGGGCGCAGTAAGTTAGGCTGCGCGACGGGCTGACGGAATGCCGACGGGCAGGGACAGGAGGGCGAAGGACATGAGCGGGAACAGGAGACGGTTGGCGGCGGGCCTCCCCGCGATCGTGATGCTGGCGGTCACGGGTGCTTCCGCGTGCGGGGCGGGGAACGGAACTGGGGCCCAGGCCGGCTCGGCGTCCGCCGGCGCGCCCGCGGGCTCGGCCTCGCAGGAACCGGACTCTCGGCAACTCGTGCTGCCGGCGCCTGGGAGGGCGTGGGTCATCTTCGGCGCGGACACGGTGGTCGCCGAGATCGCAAGCACCCCCGAGCAGCGCGAACAGGGCCTGATGGACCGCAGTGCCGTACCGGACGGGACCGGTATGCTCTTCGTCTTCAACCAGAGCGAAGAGCGTTCGTTGTGGATGAAGGACACCCACGTCGCGCTCGACGTGGCGTTCTTCGACGACGCGAACACGATTGTGGGCATCAAGCAGATGGAACCGCTGGACGAGACCCTGACCGACTCGGACGTCGCCACGGCGCTGGTGCTGGAGGTGCGCAAGGGCTGGTTCGCCGAGAACGGCATCGGCGAGGGAGCGACGGCCGAAGTCATATTCGGCCCCGGCCTCACGGTGCGCTGACGAGGGACGATCTGATCAGCGTTTGATCAGCGTTTCATCATCAACGCATCAGCGCCCCTCCGCGCGCCGCTACCCCAGCGTCGCCTCGAAGGCCCGGACCAGCGCCTCCGCGTCCTCTTCGGTGTTGTAGGCGTTCGGCGATACCCGGACGCTCGTTCCCCGAAACGAAACCCCGACCCGGTAACGCTCCAGGCTCGCCTTGAGCCGGTCCAGTTCCGCGCCGGGCGGGAGGCCCAGTCCGAACAGGTGGGGGGAGCGCCACGGCTTGTCCTCGACCCGGACACCCAGGTTCCGCAGCCGCGGAAACGCGTCGCGCATTAGCGCGGCCGTGTACGCGGCCACCCGCTCGGGGCGCCACTCCAGCAACAGGTTCAGCGAGGCCGACAGCGCGGGAATCAGCGCGAAATTGCTGCGCTGGCCCACGTCGAAGCGCACCGCCCCGGGCTGGTACTCGTCCTCGTATTCCACCAGGCCGGCAAAGTTCTCCGAATCGCGGCGGCCGTGCCACGTCTCTTCGAGGGGGATTCCGTCGAGATACCGCTCTCCGAACCAGGCCAGCGACAGGGAATACGGGCCCAGCAGCCACTTGTAGGCGGCGACCACGAGGGCGTCGGGCTCGAGCGCGGCCACGTCGATCGGCACGGCCCCTACGGTCTGCGTCCCGTCCAGGACGAACGCGGCCCCGACCTCGCGCGTCCTGGCACGCACGGCATCCACGTCGAAGCGGGTGCCATCGGTCCAGTGCACGGTCCCCATGGAGACCGCCACGGTGTCCCGATCGATCCGGTCGAGGATCCGGTCCGTCCACCCCTCGCCGCGTCGCCCGTCCCCGGGCGGCTTCACCACGCGCAGTTCGCCGCCCTTCTCGTCCACCAGGCGCCGCCACGGGTAGACGTTGCCGGGGAACTGCTCGTGCACGATCACGACATTGGCCCCCGGCCCGGTCTCGGTGTTGCGCGTGATCGTCGACACCGCGTACGACACCGACGGCACGGTCGCGACCTGATTCGCCTCGGGCGCCCCGATCAGCCTGGCAAAGCGCTCGCGGAGCTCGTCGGCGGGATCGAAGAAGTCCTCGGGCGAGATCGCCTGCGGAAAGCGCTTGGCCCGCAGGCCCTCGATCCCGGCACGCTCCGCCACCCGCGGCAGCGGCCCCATGTAGGCGCAGTTCAGGTAGTGGAAGTCGTCCGGCAGCGAGAAGTGCGCCCGCTGGCAGGTCAGGGGCCGACTCACAGGCCCTCCCCGCTCCCCGGGTTGCCGTCCACCCACGCCCGGGTGACGTCGTGCAGCGCGATCGGCGCATCGCGGAGCGCGGTCATGGAGATCTGCTCGACCATCTCGTGGACCTGGGCCAGTTCGGCCCGGTCGTCCGAGAGCAGCCGCACCACGTTGTGGACCACGTCGGCGGGGATGTCCGCCATGCCGACCACCCAGTTCATGATGCCCGCCGTGGGGACGGCTGCGTCCGTGCCGGGGTAGCTCCCCGCCGGGATCTCGCCGCGGACGTAGTACGGATAGCGCTCGCGCAGGTAGTCGACCTGCTCCGCGCCCATCGGGAGCAGCCGCGCGCCACCGGTCGTGGTGGCCTCCAGCACGGCCGCGGCCGGGTAACCCACCGAGATGATCGCGGCGTCCAGCGCGCCGTCCTTGAGCGCGGTGGCCGATTCGTTGAAGCTCAGGTAGCGCACCGTCACGTCGTCGTAGGTCAGCCCGTACGCCTCGAGGATCTGGCGCGACATCTGCTCGGTGCCGCTGCCCGCCGCGCCCACCGACACCGTGCCGCCCGCGAGCTCGGCCAGCGAGGTCGCCGTGGTGCCGCGCGACACGACGATGTGCGTCATGTTCGGATAGAGCGGCGCCAGGATCCTGAGGTCCCCGACGGCCTCGTCGTAGTCCAGCCCGCCGGTCGCGGCCTCGTAGACGGTGTTGCCGGTGGCGAACGCCAGGTCGATCTGGCGCTCCCGGAGCCGGTTCACGTTCTCCACCGAGCCGCCGCTGACTTCGGCGGTGTACTGCCGCAGCGTGTCCATCACCGAGAGGCGCGCGGCGATCGCGCCCCCCAGGGGATAGTAGATCCCGCCCGTGCCGGCGGTGCCGAGGCTGAGGAATTGCTGGGGACCGGAGCCCGAACAGGCGGCCAGGCCCGAGACGGCCAGCAGGGCGGCCGCACGCAGCCCCGCCAGTCGCTTGATCGCAGGGGACTTCGTCTCTTGTGACTTCATTTCGGCTCACTTCCGCGAGGTGTGATCGATTCGTCGCTTCCGGGCGGAACCCCCGCGAGGCCCGCGCCCAGGAAGAGGATCAAACCTATCCCGTCCCAGAGGAATCCGGGTGCGATCAGCAAGAGGGCCGCCGCCATCATCAGCAATCTACGCCCTCTCCCCAGGGAACCTCGCACATGTCCGATCACCGCACCGGCAAGCGCGATCACCCCGATCAGCGCCGTCACCGTCGTGCTGACGATCTCCGTCGCGGTGCCGTCCAGGATCAGCGCGGGCGCGTAGACGAACATGAACGGCACCAGAAAGCCGGCCGAGGCGAGTCCCATGGCGGTCCACGCCGTCTTCAGCGGCGGCGAGCCCGAGATTCCCGCGGCGGCGTAGGCGGCGAGCGAGACGGGGGGCGTGACGTTGGAGATGCAGCCGAAGTAGAAGATGAAGAGGTGCGCGGCGAGAAGGGGCACGCCGAGTTCGACCAGAGCGGGTGCGCCGAGGGCGGCGAGGACGACGTAGGCGGCGGTGGTCGGCAGCCCCATGCCCAGAACGATCGAGCCGAGGGCTGTAAGAATCAGGGCGACGAGAAGGTTGCCCTGCGAGACGACCACGATCAGCTCGGACATCCGCAGTCCGATGCCGGTCAATGATGCGACTCCGACGACGATGCCGGCGGCCGCGCACGCCGCCGCGACCTGCACCGCCCCCGAAGCCGCCCGCCGCAGCGCACGCGCGATCTTCGCGAGGCCCGGACGGGTGTGCGGGAAGGCGTAGGCGGCCAGCACCGAGGTGACGACGCCCCAGAAGGCGGCGCGCATGGGCGAGCGTCCGAGCGCAAGCATCAGGACGATGATCAGCACGGGTATGAGCAGGTGGATGCGCTTGGCGATCTCTTCCGACCGGCCGGTGGCGCTGCCCTCGAGTCCCACCTTGGTGGCGCGGAAGTGGATGGCCCACAGGAGGGCCGCGTAGTAGAGGATGGCGGGGATTGCGGCCGAGAGCGCCACCGTCGCGTACGGGATGTTGGTCCAGGTCGCCAGGATGAAGGCGCCCGCTCCCATGACGGGGGGCATCAGCTGGCCGCCGGTGCTGGCCGCGGCCTCGATCGCGCCGGCGAAGAAGCGGCGGAAGCCGGAGCGGCGCATGAGCGGGATGGTGAAGGTCCCGGTGGTGACGACGTTGGCCACCGCGCTTCCGGACAGCGAACCCATGAACGCGCTCGCCACCGCGGCGGTCTTGGCGGGCCCTCCCCGAGTGCGGCCGGCCACGCGGTCCGCCAGGGCGATCAGCAGGCCCCCACCGCCCGCGACATCGAGGAACGCGCCGAAGAGCACGAAGAGGTAGACGAAGTCGGCGGATACGCCCAGGGGCACGCCCCAGATCCCCTCCGTGGACAGGTACAGCTGCTCGATCAGGCGGCCGGGCCCGTAGCCCCGGTGCGCGAGGACGCCCGGCAGCCATGGCCCGGCCAGGGCGTACAGCAGCGCGCCGCTCGCGACCACGACCAGGCCCCACCCGGTGGCCCGCCGCGCCAGGAGCAGCACCCCTGCAACCAGCACCGCGCCGGTCGCGAGGTCGAGGGTCGTCGGGCTGCCCGAACGCGCCACCAGCGCTTCGTTCTGCGAGACGAGGTAGAGGGCGCAGGTGACCAGGACCGTGCCGAAGGCGGCGTTGAAGGCCCATCCCCATTTCGACTTCGGCAAGGCCCGGACGCCGACGCCCAGGAACGCGAGGGACGCCATGAGGGCGAGGTGGACGGGGCGCTGGACGAGGGCGGTGAAGGGCGAGAAGCCGGCGCCGAAGAGGTGGAAGACGGCGGCCAGGGCGGCGACGGCCAGGATGGCGCGCGTACGTAGCGAGCCGTCTGTACGCGGCGAGCCGTTCGGGCTCTTCTCTTCGGCGGAAGGTGGGGCCAAGGTGACCGTGGCGCGGGCGATGGCCGGCTAGAAGAACAGCGCTCTTATCACCGCGATGAGCACCAGTATTCCGACCAGGATCGTCGCGGTGGACTTCGCGCTGCGCCTCTCGTCGATCGCGGCCAGACCGATGCCGGCGACAATGCAGCTCCACAGGCCGAACAGGTCCAGCCCGGCGAGCAGGCTGCCCACGAACCCCTCCGGCAGGAAGGGGAAAAAGGACCCGATCGACAGCGCCTGGTCGAAGTCCAGGCTGCGCATGCGGAGCGGAAACAGGAACAGGGCCCCCAGCGCCGAAATCAGGCCGGTGTGCGCGTTGACGCACAGGTGTTGCCTGAAGGTTGCGCGGTCTCCGCGGATGAAGACGAAGATCACGTAGGTCCCGAGGCTGATGACCACCGGGAAGATGAGGGTGACCAGCAGGGCGCCCGCGGTGACCATGGCTCGCATGAATCCGGGCGGGAATTCCGGCATCTGGTCGCGCTGCTCCGGCGGGACGCTGTCAAAGATGCCTTCGAATGCCTCGCCCGGGAGCAGGAACATCGACGCGCCCGCGATGAGGGCCACGAATGCGGCCACGGGGAACCAGGCGGGGTTCCGCGCGAGCGCCCGGAACAGGTCGCCCGGCTGCACGAACACCATCCAGAGGCGGCGGACGAATGCCGGCCGGGGGGGCGGTTCCGTGGCCGCGGCGTCCGCGTATGGTCCGGAGCTCCTGGGCGCTTCGGTCATGTCGGTTCTCCCTCCCGGGACTGCAAGCGATCCGCTGACTTCAGGCCGCTGGGCCACCGTCGGCCCCCAACCGCGACGGGACCCAACCTACGTCCCCGATTCTGGCCGGGCAATTGGTTAGGGGTTATCGTTCTTGGCTGTAAAACGAGCATGGGACGACAAATTCGGCGAGGTGTGATGAGCTACAGGACAAACCCGGACCGCATCCTTGAGAGCATAGATCGTGCGCGCAGCAGGGACATGGAGCGTGCCCTGTCATTGAACGACCGCCAGGCCCGGGGCAGGGACATGGACACCGAAATTCCTGACGGGGATTCGACCACGCCGGAGCGCATGAAGCGGTTGTTCTCCCTGATCGAGGCCGGGTACAGGAAGGCGGCGCACAGTTCGGAGATGCGGCCCCTTGCCGACCGTTTCCGGGCCATCGGCGACATCTCCCACCACATGGCTCGCGGCGATGTCAGCGTTTCGATTCACTACATCGACTCGGAGCGCCACGACGATGTCGGCGTGGTCCCCTTCGAGATCATCCCGAAGAACCTCGAGGACGCGAAGAAGGAAACGCGCACGTCACGACCGGACGTCAACGCGATCAAGGTCCTGCGGCTGAGGCTCCGGGACGGCGTGCTGGCCGCCTATCGCAAGATCGACCCGCGTCTTCGCGATGCCCTGAAGGATCGCGCCGACATCGGTCACGTCGAGGCCGAGGTCACCATGGACCTGCGGCCGAGCGTCCCGGTCTCGTAGCCGTCCCGGGAGACGCCACCAGCCGTCCCGAGACGCGCCGCCAGCCGATTCCGGCCCATCCAGCCATGGGAACGGACACCACAAGTCCAGTATCATCCATAGGCGTCCATAGAATTCCGTAAAAGCCGGTATTTCAACACGTTACACGGGACATCGTCTGCTCTCGTCCACCGGCTGCGTCCCTTGCGATCCACTGTCATCCCGGCTACGATTAGGGAATGAATAATGTCACCAGCACCCGCCCCCAGCGCCGCCGAGGCAAGCCCAGGGGCCGTCATCCCCACAACCGGCTGTCCGCCGCCTTCGTGCGCTCCGCCCCGCCCGGCCGGCACTGCGACGGGAACGGGCTCTACCTCTACGTCAAGAAGACCGGCACCCGAAGCTGGATCCAACGGCTCGTCGTGCGGGGCCGCAAGCGCGAGATCGGGCTCGGCAGCGTCGTCCTCGTCTCGCTGGCCGAGGCCCGCGAGCAGGCGCTGGCGAATCGGAAGCTGGCCCGCGCGGGCGGTGATCCGCTGGCCGAGAAGCGCCGGTCCATCGGCGTCCCCACCTTCGCCGAGGCCGCCGTGCGCGTCATCGAGCAGAAGCGCGGCGGTTGGCGCAGCGCGAAGACCCCGAGGTTGTGGACTCGTTCGCTGGAAATGTACGCCTTCCCACGCCTTGGGAAGCTGCCGGTCTCCGAGATCGGCAGCGCCGACGTGCTGGAAACGCTCTCTCCGATCTGGCACGCGAGGCCGAAGGTCGCCCGCTCCGTCCGTCTTCGCATCCGGGCGGTGCTGGAGTGGGCCGTCGCCATGGACTGGCGTACGGACAACCCGTGCGACCGGCTCCTGCCGGTGCTCGGCCCCCAGCACGACGTTGTCACGCACCGCAAGGCCCTGCCTCACGGCGAGGTCGCGGCGGCCATCGCGAAGGTGCGGGCGGCGAAGCCGGGGAAGGTGGACACCTTGGCATTCGAGTTTCTGGTCCTGACGGCGGCGCGGGGCGGCGAGGTCCGCGGGGCGGTGTGGAGCGAGATCGACCAACGTGTGGGCGTCTGGACGATTCCGGCAAGCCGGACCAAGACCGCGAAGAAGCACCGGGTGCCGCTGTCCGGGCGGGCGCTGGAGGTGCTTGACGGGGCGCGGCAGCTGGGCGATGGGTCCAGTCCGATCGTGTTCGTCAACGAGCGGGGGAAGCCGTTGACCCGGAAGCGGCCGGGCCGGTTGCTCCTGAGCTGCGGGATCTCGGCGGTGCCTCATGGGTTCCGGTCGTCGTTCCGTGACTGGGCCGCTGAAAAGACCGATCACCCGAGGGAGGTCGTCGAGGCGGCGCTGGCCCATGTCGTTCAGAACAAGGTCGAGGCGGCGTACATGCGGACCGATCTGTTCGAGCGGCGGAGGCGGCTCATGGAGGATTGGGCGGAGTATCTGGCGGGTTCTGTGGGGCGATAGGTGCGCCACAGGCCACCAGCGACGCGAAACGTGCGCGCCGCGGACCCGTCCACTACCGGCGGCTAGCTGAGAGCACCTTACGGTGGCTGAGGGATCTCTTCGTTGCGTGGGAATTATAACTTGGTCCTAGATTAGCGCGGTGCGGGAAGCCGAGTGTGGATCGTGATTCGGACGTTCAGTATCGATCCCGAGAACGGCACGGGCGGGGTCGTACAAGCGTAGCGGCTTCCCGTGCGCCGCGGATCGTCCGACAAGGAGATCACATGAAGCGCCTGATTGGTTTTTCGCTGCTGCTGACCACTGGTGGGAGCACGCAGCACGTCAACGCCCAGATTCGGACTATTGATCTCTCCGCATCTGCGGTCGCGACCATCGTTCCAACGGAATATCAGGGCGGATTCCTCGAACGCCTCGGACCTTTAGTGGTCACCGACGGTGGGATATGGGTGGTCGACTGGGGCCAGAGCACCGTGCTCCGCTTTTCGGAGCCGGGCGAATTGATCGCGGAGTATGGCCGCGAGGGCAGTGGTCCCGGCGAGTTTGGGTCGATGGAAAGGATCAGGGTCGATTCTCTGGTGACCGTCGAGGATCCGATGCAGGGTCGCGAAGTCCGCTTTTTTCTCGATGGGACTCACTTCGAGACTCGACAGACCAGACGGGTCACGGACAACCAAGGAAGACCGCGACCAGCACGGAGCTGGGCGCTGCTGAGCAACGGCGTGCGGGTCCTGCAATACCAACCTGTTTTTGTGTGGCCCCTGCGCGAGAATCAGGAGTACCTACAGCACCTAATGCTCGCGTATCCGGGCATTCAGGAGCTGGACACCATTGCCAGCTATCACTCGGGGTCGAGTAGCTGGAGCATTCCTGACCAAGAGGGCGGTCTCCTGCGTACTCCTTTCGGGGAAGCTGGCGCTTGGGATGTCTTGGGCGATACCGCAGTCGTATTTGCAGACGGAATCGCCGGTACTCTTACCTTCGTGAAGCCGACTGGTGATTCGTTCCGCGCGGACACATTACAACTGGGCTTGGAAGCACGTGCGGTCCGTTCCGATGACGTGACACGAGCCAGGGCGGATAATGATGTGCCACGCAACGCCGTGTTGGTCAATGTCCCTGAGTACTGGTCGGTCGCATCCGATCTGCTCTTGGGCGACAACGGCGAGTATTGGCTCCAACAAGCTGTCGATGCCGAGCGACAGCACTGGATCGTGGTTGCACCGGGCGCGGACGAGGAGATGGTGCGTCTTGTGTTTCCAGAGAGGTTTTCCCTTAAGGCGTTGCACCGCGGGCGTTTGTACGGCGTGGTCAGTGATCGGCTCGACGTTCCGAGCGTTGGGGTCCTAGTGGACCCGAGAGGATAGGGGCAAAACGTCGGGGGTGGGCATTCACAACGCACTGACCGGTTGCCGGGGAGGCCGGCTGGGCAGCGGTCACAAGGCGAAAAGCGGCGGCGCGACAAGAGCGCTACCGCGCGCGAGGCTGCCGACTACGAGGCTGCGGAGCTTGTCCGCGCCGACCTGGTCGAGGCAATTCCGGGCGATGGCCGGAGCGGCGTTTCGGGGCTTTCTCGAAGCGTTTCGGGTATTGTACGGGCCACAGGATCGCGCAGGATCGACGAACTCAAGTCTCCGAGGGGTATGGGTAGGGTCGAATCCGGGCGCGCGGCAGAGAGTGGCGCAGTCCAGAGGAGTCATGAGCCGGGCCGGTCGCCCTCGCCGTCCTTGAGGCTGGAGCGGATGAGGCCGAGGAGCTTGGCTGCGACGGCCCGGTCGAGGCTGTTCCGGGCGATGCCCGGTGGGGCGTTTTCGCGGGTGCCCCCCGCGGCTGGCTTGGCCACGCTAAGGTGGACAAGCCAGCATACCCCGTGTATAACACGGAGGCTGACGAGGGGTGGCTACGCTCCCCCCTTCGATCCCCCCTGAAATCGTTGCCGCGCGGAGTCGCGGCGACGGGGTTCCCCCGCCCGCAGTGCCATGATGCCTGCTTGCCGCCACGGTGCCGATAATCCTCCACCTTGCCGCCGACCTTGCAGGGACCGGGGCGCAAGCCAACCTTTGTGAGTGCCCTGCCTCACTAAGATCGAGCCAAGGAATGGTCGCGCCTCCGCATCCGCTTCACGTCTCCGCCGCCAAGGTTCGGCTCCTCCTCGCGGCGACGTTGGCGGCGGGCTGCGATCAGGGGACCTCGACGGCTGGCGGTGGCGACCTCGCCACCACCCTCGACACCGTGGGCGGCATCATCCACGTCACCAACATCGGCACGCCGCCCCGATGGCACCTAACCCCGGTCGTCTCGATCGGACCCAAGTCGCTGACGGAACAGCAGACTGCCGACGAGTTCGGCCAGGTCAGCGCCGTGGCCATCGGTCCCGATGAGACCGTCTTCGTGGCGGACGCCATAAACCACGAGGTGCGCGTCTTCGGTCTCGACGGGGCGCACATCCGCACCTTCGGTCGGGAAGGTGCGGGGCCGGGCGAGTTCAGGAGCCTCTATTCACTGGCTTGGGTCGGGGACCGGCTCATCACCTTCGATCCGGTTCAGGGGCGCATCGGCGAGTTTTCGGCTGGCGGCGAGTGGCTCGGGCAAAGAAGGACCACGGGAGGCCTGACCGGATCGGCTGCGAATATTCGGTTCTACCCCGTCGGCGAGAACGAGGTCTTCCGCTTTGCGTTCGATCCTGATGCCGGTACTCAGTGGATCGGCCTCGACAACAGCGGAGCCACGGGCGATACCGTGCCCTTCCTGACGGCTCCCGAGGGCCTTCCTGGGCAAACCGGGGGGATTCTCTGCACTTGGGAGGAAGGAAGAATCGGCTGGTACGGCCATACGGCTGGGGCAAAGTGGGTGCAGCATCCGGCTTCCGGTGGCGTCATGTACTCCGCTTGGGGCTATTTCTACCGGATCGCCGTCACGCAGGGCGCGAGCGACACCCTGCGGGTGATCGAGCGCACACTGCCGACCGAGCCGATCTCGGACGAGGAATGGGACGCAGGCAGTGCGGAGTTCGACGAGGCCATGGAGCGTTGGCCGGGCGGTTCATGCAACCCCCGGGGCTACAACCGGCCTGAACGGGCTTCGTTCATCAACGAGGTCTTCGTGTCCACCGACGGCAAGCTGTGGGTCGAAGTCATCCGCGCCGACGGCAACCGCTGGGAGTTCTTCGACCCGGAGGGGAGGCTGCTCGGCAATGTTCCCGCCGTCCCGTTCAAGGAGCGAACGGTTCCCGTCTTCCGGGGCGATCTTCTCGCGACGGTCCGCCAAGACGACATGGACTTGGACCACGTTGACGTGTGGCGGCTCGAACGGCAGCCCGCCCAACGATAGATCCGTCCGAATCCGCACCCACGGTTCCGGAGCGGCGCGGAATCGCCGGGGGTTTGAGGGGGGCGCAGCGTTCCCCCTCGCCAGTCCGCCACGTTCAACGTGGCGTCGGCTGGCTTACCACCGATAGCAGCGTCTGGAGCCAGTTCGCGAAGGGGGCCGACCGTGGCTCCTAAGCGCGTTCTCGCGCTCGCCTGCGCGGGACGAATTCAACGGACCCGCCAAGATGCTTGGCGAAATGCCGCCGAGCCTGTTCCCTTCATCTGGTGGAACGCCGCGGCGCGTCGCAGCAGTTTAGTCCCGCCGCTTCCACTTGGGCGGCACATCGTGCCATCCGGGCGGCGCGGCCAGGTAGATCGCTACGCATACGACGATCAACGCGAGGAAAGCGCGTGGGGCCAAGATTGCGAAGACAGCGAGAACGGCCAAGGCGGCCAGTAGCAGGACGGGGCTCAAGATGGCTCCTCGTGGCTGGCGTCCAGATCCATGGGCAGCCGGAGATTCACGGGATGGCTCATCATCGACGGATTCCAATCGGTGCGCGATGCGTCATCTGGCATCTCGCGGTCGAGTGTTCCGGCGTTCGCTCGATGCCGTCATTCGTCGGCCTTCCGATCCGGGGACTTTCGGCGTATTACAAACTGGCGATCCGCCGTGCATTGCGCGAGTCGGACGACACACACGTCGGGGGTTAAGGCCTTCCAGTAGCGGCCCCGTCGGTTTGAGCCCCACGGGCTACGTGGTGGTTCCGGAGTCGAAAACCTGATCCCACCAGACGTGCTGCCATGTGCCGGAGGCTTTGCGCGGCAGGATTCGATCGGGCTAGATTCGGCCAAGAAGACTGGCAATGTGAATTGCCGGATGTTTCCGCTTCCCTGCCAATGGATTCGAGAGCCATCTAGCCTTGGCTTTGCCCGAAACACTGACCGCAGCCCTAGCCGACCTGAAACAGCGTATTGCGGCGGGCAGCTTCCGCAGCGAGGCCGAGATCAGCCGCGGCGTCGTAAGCCGCGTCCTTCACGAACTTGGCTGGCCCGTCTTCGACGTCCACGTCGTAACTCCCGAATTCAAGATCGGGGCCAGGAAGGCGGACTACGCGCTCTGTCATCCACCCGGAAAGCCGGCGGTTCTCTTGGAGGTCAAGGATCTTGGGAAGGCTGACGACAAGGGGGAAAAGCAGCTCTTCGAATACTGCTTTCACCAAGGCGTTCCGATAGCGGTTCTCACCGACGGACGGAGTTGGAGTTTCTTCTTTCCGGCAGGGCAAGGGAGCTACCAAGAACGGCGATTCGCCTTGGTCGATCTGGTAGGCGATGATCCAGCTGATTCAGCACTGACCCTCTCGGACTACCTCCAAGCGCACGACGTGCGATCCGGCAAGGCCCGGAACCGGGCTCAGCGCGACTATGAGGCGGCTCGCCAAGAGAAGGAGGCAGCGTCCAAGTACGCCTCCGTGTGGCGCAAGCTACTCTCAGGGCCAGAGTCGTTGTTGCTCGACCTGTTTCGCGAGGAAGTGGAGCAAGTAACCGGACTCAAACCGGATAGCGCAGCGGCCGCAGAGTTCATCCGTGCCCAGGCTCCGATAGCAACCGAGTTGCCCACCCGGCCGAGCGTGACGAAGGGCGCCAAGGGGAAACCCGCCCTTGAAACGCGGCCGAAGGAAATGTCGGCTTCGCAGTTGCTGTGTTACCGTTTCTTCGATGGATTGCTCGAACACGCGAAGTCCAAGACGCAACGGCACGCTAACATCAGCCCCAGCAAGGAAGCGTGGGCTGAGGCAGGCGCGGGGCGCGCCGGAGTGACATTCGGCTAAGTGGTTGCGGAGCGTAGCGCTCGCGTCGAGCTGCTCTTCCAGAACAAGGATGCTGCCACGAACCAGCGGTACTTCGAGGCACTCTTCCGCAACAAGGAGGCGATAGAGGGCGCGTTCGGTTCGCCCCTGGATTGGCAACCACTGCAAGGCCGAAAGTCGTGCCGAATCAAGAAAACGTACACGACCGGCGGATACCGGAATGAGGATGTCTGGGAAGCCGTGTGGGAGGAGTTGGCCGTGGCGATGGCGAAGCTCGAATCCGCGTTCGCGCCGTACCTCAAGGAGCTCTAGCCTGCTTAGGTTTCGTCATTCTTCCCGCACCCAAGCACCGCGAGCGCGTCCAAGCGATCCCATGATGCCTGTTGGCCGTCGAGTGGCCGCGTGGTTGACGCGAGCACAATGATCGGCAGGGCCACCACTGCCGCAGTCGTCAGAGTCTTCGTCCGGTCCCACATTGCCCCGGTGCCCATGGGTCCACCTGTGATCGCGTCTCGATTCGTTTCATCCGCCACGGTGTCTCAGACTGACGAACAAGCTACCCGCTAGACACTCGCGGAACGAATCCCGTTGGACCGGAGGCCCTGCTTCACCCGGAGCCATTAGATCACACGCCCTCGGTCCCGAATTCGTCCATGCGCTTCTGGGAGCGCACGCTACCGCCGTCTGGCTTCTTCCTCCTCGATGGCAGCCTCAAGGTTCTTCTGCAACTCCGTGAGTATCTTCTTGCCCTTCCGATTCCACAGAACTACTCGTGTGCTTTGAACCGTCCACGAGGATATTCCAGCGACGATCAACGCGAGCACGCTAACGGAGATGAAAAACCACTGCGGGTCCATGAGCCACCACCATCGGGGGTGCGTGGTGGCCCGCCACCATTCTGGGTTCGCTGGCGTAACGTCGGTGACCCACATCCCAATGAGCACCGCTATCCAGCACAGAACCCAGGCCAGCCCGAATACGCCTGTCTTCTTCTTCCTGACCGGAAGGGAGGGCCGAGAGGACATCCGCACAAGGTAGGGAATGGGCGCTGAGTCAAGCAACGAGCGTCCGATACTCCAGCGGGTCGGTGCGCACATAATCACCAGATGTCTGGCTCTCTCCCCATCGCCACGCACTGGAAGGGCACCCTCCACCGCTGACCCCCACGAGCCGCTTCAGGGGACGCTCACCACGGCTTGACCGAACAGTTACTCCGAGAATGTCCGAGACCGTCGATCAGCATCCAGTTCAGGAAACATGAATTGATTGGGGAACGGCAATCACCATGAGTGATCTAACTCGTTCATATGCAATGTGTTACAAAATCATCGCCCATCGAGCCATGTAGGCGCCCCGTGGGCCGTGTCACCTTCCGGGCACCATGCCCGCACGCGACAAGCTACTCGGCCGAATCCTCTTGGACAGGAGTGCGCTGAGCGCCTCCGCGCTGCGCGAAGCGGAAGAGGACTGCGACCGTTCCGGCCGACGACTGGACGAAGTCCTGCTGCGCCGGGGTCTGGTGGATGAGGTGCAGGTGGCGCAGGCGCTGGCGGCCATGCTCAACCTCGACTTCGTGGCGCCGCCGCTCCGCCCCGATCCCGATGCTCTGGCCCGGGTACAGCCCGCATTGGCGCGCCGAAAGGGCCTCCTTCCCCTGGCCGTGAAGGGCCGCAGGCTCACCGTTGCGATGGCCAACCCGCTCGATACAGACGCCGTCGACGACCTTCGCTTTCAGTCCGGGTGCCGTGTAGAGGCGTTGGCCGCGCCGCGTTCGGCCGTCGTCCAGGGCGTGCTCGACGCATACGGCGGAGAGCTCCCCGAGCTTCTCGACAGCCTTGAGCGGTCGGGATGGCGCGATGAAGGGCGCAGTCTGCAGGATCTGGAAAACGAGGCGGGGGCGGCGCCGATCGTGAAGATCGTGGACCACCTGTTGTCGAACGCGATCGACAGGCGCGCGAGCGACATTCACATCGAAACGCACGGTGCGGGTTCGCGGGTCCGCTTTCGGATCGACGGACTGCTTCACACGGCCACCGAGCTGCCGCCCGGAAGTCATCGGGCCGCGATCTCTCGCGTCAAGGTCATGGCCGGACTGGACATCTCGGTGCGGCGGCGCCCCCAGGACGGCGGGTTCACGGTCAGGAAGCGGGACACCAAGCTCACGGTCCGCGTGTCCACCATCCCTACGCTGGGCGGCGAGAAGGCTGTGCTGCGCGTGCTCGATCCGGGCGACGCCCCGCGTGACCTGTCGTTCCTCGGGATGTCCGCACACGATCTCGGCCGCCTTCGCCACCTCCTCCAGCGCCGCCAGGGAGTGCTGCTCGCGTCGGGGCCCACGGGAAGCGGCAAGACCACCACGCTATCCGCCGCGGTGGCCGAACTCGCCGCCGAGAAGATCAACATCGTGACGCTGGAGGATCCGGTGGAATACCGGTTCCCGGGAGTCGCCCAGATGGCAATCGATCACAAGGCGGGAGTCGACTTCCCGTCCGGGTTGCGAGCCATACTGCGCCAGGACCCCGACGTGATTCTCGTGGGCGAGGTGCGTGACCGGGAAACCGCCGAAATCGCGATGTCCGCGGCCGTCACGGGGCACCTGGTGCTCACCACGATCCACACGGTCGACGCCCCGAGCGCCATCACGCGCCTGCTCGAGATGGGCGTGCCGCCCTTCCTCGTGGCTGGCGGTCTCGCCGGGGTTGTCGCCCAGCGCCTGATCCGCAGGGTGTGCTCGCGGTGCGAGGGCCGCGGGGACGAATGCACCATGTGCAACGACGGCTATCGCGGCCGCAGCGGTGTCTTCGAGGTCCTGGTCGTGGACGACGAAATCCGCACCGAGATCAACGCCGGGGCCGTCATTGCTTCGCTTCGCCACCGCGCCCGGCAAAACGGCATGGTGTCGATGGCCCGCGACGCCATGCGCCAGGTCGCGGAAGGCGTCACCACACCGCACGAAGCGGGTCAGATCATCGCCCTCACACAGGGGGCCGCGGTCCATTGCGCAAACTGTGACGCACCACTGCCGCCGGCCGCCGCCGGATGCACGATGTGTGGGCGTCCGCGCGGCAACGTCTGCACCTGTGGCGAACCGATCGACGCCCGCTGGAGGTACTGCCCGGCCTGCCAGCGCGCGGTTGTCCCGGTGCGCGACTAGCAGCCGGGGTGCCCGCAGACTCCTAGGCTTCGAACACCTGCTTGCGCGTCGTCAGCGATTCGATGCGAGACATGCGCGGACGCACACCGATCCCCGGTCCCTCGGGCACAGGCATCATGCCGTCGACCATCTTGAACTCCGGCACGACGATGTCCTCGGCCCAATACCGCTTCGAGTCGGAGATGTCGCCGGGAAGCGTGAAGCCGGGCAGCGTTGCAAGTGCGACGTTGTGGGCCCGTCCAATCCCCGACTCGAGCATTCCGCCGCACCAGACGGGCCATTCCGCCGCGCGGCACGCGTCGTGTATCGCCACCGACGACTTGAGTCCGCCCACTCGGCCGGGTTTGATATTGATGATACGGCCGGATGCGAGGTGCAAGGCAAGGCGTGCATCACCCACGGAGCGAATCGACTCGTCAAGACAAACCGGAGTCGAGATACATTTTTGCAAAGCCGCGTGTTCAAACAGATCCTCGTGCGAAAGAGGCTGTTCGATCATCATTAGATCATAATCGTCCATCGCGGCCAGGCGTTCGAGGTCCGCTTCGAGCGAGTATGCAGAGTTGGCATCGGCCATGACGGGCACTTCGGGAAAGTGCTCGCGGACCACGCGCAGCATTTCAACATCGCGGCCCGGCTTGATCTTTATCTTGATCTTCCGATAGCCCTCGCGGTCGTATGTCTCAATCTTGTCCAACAATGCCCGATCACTCTTCTGGATGCCGATCGAAACACCCACCGGCACCGCTTCGACGGCCCCGCCCAACAGTTCCCTGAGCGAAACGTTCCGGCGCTTCGCCTCCAGGTCCCACCCGGCCATCTCCACGGCGGCCCTTGCCATGGGATGGCCGCGGAGCCATGGCACAACCTCCAGGTGCCGGGCGTCGTCGAATTCGGTGCCCACGAGCGCCGGCAGCAGCCACCGCGTCAGTACATGCCACGCCGTGTCCGTAGTTTCATAGGAATACCCGGGTGTTTCTCCCGCCACACACTCGGACCATGCACTGATTCCACCGGACTCGAGCGTCAGCAAGAGGATACGGCGTGCCTGCGTGCCTCCACTGCTGATCTCAAAGAACTCGCGCAGCTCAAGAGGCAGTTCGCGCAAGACCGCTCGGTCGATTCTCATGCGCGTGTCGAAAGTTGCGTTGCCGACCGCTTAGCAGCTATCCGCAAGCGCCTGGGTGTCAGGACCTATTCGCTCCCGCCAGCCGACTCGGCGCTTGCTTCGCCGGCCGCCTGGGCAGCCGCCTCCGCCTTCAGGCGATCGCGGCGGCGCACGGAATGAAGGCCGGTCAGCAGCGAAGTCCTCGACTTGGACTTCACACCGCCCTGGACCAGCGCGTCACGGATCTGCGGCACCGTGTATCCTTCGCCGTAAATCTTGACGAACTTGCGATAGGCATACGTCGGGCCCATGCCCTTGAACGTGCCGGCCGGCACATCGGGGTGACCCGCGCCGGCACTCTTGCGCCGCCTTCTCTTCCTGCGGACCGGTGCGCGTTTTGGCGCTGGACTGGCCGCCGGTTTCCGGTCGACTCCGAGAAGGGTCTTGAGTCCCGCGATGGTGTTGCGAAGCGCTTCGCCTCGCTTCTCATGGTTCGCCAACTCCGCTTCGGCCTGCTGGAGCGCCGTACGGTAGTCACTCCGTGTCCTTGCATTCATTAACCTGTGTACTCCTCGTTTTGGGGTGTGGTCCGCAAAGGATACCGGTCGGGGTAACCTCATTCTTGCGAAGCGCATTATAGGACGTTGTCCTTTCGGACACAATGCCGCCCTTTTGCGGTTTCAACTCCATTTCGGCCTATATGAACTCGAAGAGTCCGGCCATCAGGCCGATTCTGCGCGGCACGTCATCGACCAGGATGTGCTCCTGAAGCGTGTGGGCGCCGCCGCCGTCCGGCCCCAGGCCGTCCAGCGTCGGGCAGCCCACCGCCGCGGTGATGTTGCCGTCGCTGCCGCCGCCGGTGGCGCCTTCCTCGATCACGAAGCCCAGTTGCGCCGCCAGTCGGCGGGCGATTGCAAACATCCTGCCCGATGCCTCCGTTCTTTCCAGCGGTCCTCTGTTTACGCCGCCCTCCAGGTGCAACTCGCACACCGGGTCGACAGGCTGGAGCGCGTGCATGGCCTGATCGATGCGCTCGGCTTCACCGCTTGTCCAGAAACGAACATCCAGCGTGCACCGCGCCGACGAAGCCACCACGTTCTCGGCGGTGCCGCCTTCGACAACACCGACACTGATCGTGGTCCCTCCATCCGGATCCGCAAGCTCATAGATGCGGCAAATCTGTCGCGCGATCTCGTGAATGGCACTGGCCCCGGCTTCGGGTTCGATCCCGGCATGGGCCGGCCTCCCCGTGACGGTGAGTTCGTACGCGCTTACGCCCTTGCGCCGGCTCTTCACCGCGCCACCCGGTGCCGACGGTTCCAGGACAAGCGCGGCGCGCGACGCCCTGGCCTCCGCTTCGATCGTCTCCCACGAGTCGGGAGACCCCCTCTCTTCATCGCAGGTGATGAGCAGCGAGATGTCCGACGCGGGCTTGCGCCCGTTCGCCGCCAGCAGCCGGAGCGCGACGATCGCGACCGCGAGCCCGCTCTTCATGTCGTAGATGCCCGGGCCGGTGACCTTCGCCCCGTCGACCTCGAAGGGGTTCCGCTCCAGCGTGCCCACAGGATGCACGGTGTCCATGTGTCCCAGGACCAGCAGCGGAGGGCCGTGCCGCTCCAGTCCGGGGATGCGCGCGAGCAGATGCTCGCCGAGGCCGGGAGCGGGTATGCGCTCGACGTGACCGCCCACGGCGACCAGCGCGTCGGCCAGCAAGTCGGCAACCGCAACATTTGCCGTGGCGTGGCCGGTCGGCGACTCGATTTCCACCAGACTGCGCAGGAACTCGAGGCACTCCCCGGTTCGTGCCTCGGCATCCGTGATGGACAGGAGGTTCGCCTTTGTCATCGGGCCACTTTCCCGTACAGTCCGCCCCGGCGATAACTCTCATCCAGAAGTTCGACGAGGTGCAGCACGGGGATTCCCGCTCCGGTCAGCGCAAGACCGGCTCCGATCTGCATCATGCATCCCGGATTGCCGGTGACCAGTGCCTCGGCACCGGTCCCCAGCACGCTTTGCACCTTGTCGGATCCGATCCAGCCGCCGAGACGCGGGTTGGTGAGCCCGTAGATACCGGCGCCGCCACAACACTCGGCCGCGCCCGGCAGCGGAACGACTTCGAGGCCCGGGATCGAATCGAGCACACACGCGGGCGGATCCGCGACCCCTTGTGCGTGCAGGAGGTGGCACGGCGCGTCATAGGTGACTTTCAGGGGGACGTTGCCGCCCGGCACCGGACCCCGGTCGGCCAGCAGTTGTGAAATGTCGCGGACCCTGCCCGCGAAGGCGCTTGCGCGCGCGGCCATCTCCTCGTCGTCGGCCAGCAGCGAGCCGTAGTCGGCCATCGCGGCTCCGCACCCGGACGCGTTCATCGCGACGATGTCCACACCCGCCGCTTCAAATGCCTCCAGGTTGCGCCGCGCCAGGGAGCGCGCGGTCTCGAGGTCGCCGCCGTGGGCGTGCAGCGCTCCGCAGCACCCCTGGTTCGGCACGCTGACGACGCGGTAGCCATTGGCTTGCAGCACTCGCACGGTGGCTTGGTTCACGCGGCCGAACAACCCGGCCTGGACGCATCCCGTGAGGACCCCGACGGTCGGCTTGCCCCCGCCCGGTCGCCCGGACATGGTCGGCGGGGGGCCCTCGGCGTGTGCCGGCAAGGGTGGCGGGGGAGCCGAGGCCGCGAGCATCGCCACGGCCAGCCGGGCCCCCTTCGGAGGACGGCGGCCCGCCAGAATCCGGGTCAGCAGCGCGGGGAGCCCCGTGGCACGCATGGCGCGCCCCGCGAGCATGGCCGGCCGCGCCAACCATGCCGTGCCGAATACGCGCAGGAGGATCCGGGCGAGAAGCGGAGGGCGGCGGGCATCGCCACCCACCTGCCGCGCGAGTTCGAGGAGGTGCCCGTATTCCACCCCCGAAGGACAAACGGGCTCGCAGGCGCGACAGCCCAGGCAACGACCGATGTGCGTCTGAAAGGCCTCCGCGCCGGGGTGCAGTCGGCCCTCGACCACCGCCTGCATCAGGTACAGCCGGCCACGCGGCGAATCGGCTTCGTCCCCCAGGCGACGATAGGTCGGGCACGCCGGCAGACAGAAACCGCAGTGAACGCAGTTGAGCAGTGCCTGCTCCTGTTTGCTGACCGCGCTGGCCAGGGAATGGGCCGGCGTGCTCACGGGCACCGTGCCGCCAGAATCGATGCCGGATCGAAGAGCTCCTTGATCCGGGCCCCGAGACCCCCGTCACTTCCCCGCCCCCCCGCCCACCCCGCCCGCGCAGCGACCTCCCCACGCGCCTGGCTGAGCGTCAGCGATCCCCCCGCCCCTTCCATCTCCTCACGCGTCCAGAGCAGCTCGCGTACGACGTCCTCGTCCCGGCCCGCGTCCGGCGACGCCTTCACGCGCACGACCCCGCGCATCGCATCGGCGGCGATCTCGCCGCCCAGCGCGCCCGCCAGCACCGCCGCCCGGCCGAACGTGTCCGCCAGCCGATCCGGGAGCGCCGCCAGACGCACGACCAGGGCGCTCCCCTCTTCCCACGCGCCGCGATCCCTGTGCAGCGCCGCGCTCTCGTCTCCACGCACGATGGCCCGGGGCTTCGGCCCGACGGTGCCGACCAGGCGCGACCGGACCTCCTCCACCTCGCCCGCGCTTCCCAGCAACCGTACCAGACCGATCGTTTCCGCGCTCTCCCCGCCGGCCTCCAGCTCCACCGTCGCAATCGGCAGCGGGCTTGTGCACATGGTGCGCGCCAGCGCCACGATCTCCGTCGCCCCGCCCCCGTAGCACAGGGTCACGTCGGCCTCCGGACGCGGAAACAGGCGAACCGAAACGCTCGTGATGAACCCGAGGCTGCCCCGGCTTCCCGTGAAGAGCCGAACCAGGTCGTACCCGGCCACGTTCTTGACCACCCGGCCGCCGATCCGCAGCACGCGGCCGGCCCCCGTCACCACATCGACGCCCAGCACGTTGTCGCGAACCGCCCCGTAGCGGCCCTGCAGCGCCCCCGAGACCCCGCACGCCACCATCCCCCCCACCGTCCCCGCCTCCACGCCGGGCGCGTCCACCGGCAGCCACTGCCCGTTGGGCCGCAACACGTCATCCAGCTCGGTCATGGCGAGCCCGGCACCGGCCGTCATCGTGAGGTCGGCGGGCTCGTAGTGCTGCACCGCGTCGAGGCGCTCGCTCGACACGATCACGTCGCCCGGACGGGTCCATCCCCCGGCTCCCGGCCAGCTCCCCAGCCCGGCGGGGATCAGACGCGTACCCGTCTCGTTCGCAGCACGGATCACCTCCGCCACCTCTTCCACGCTGGCCGGGCAGGCGACCGCGGGCCCCTGCGCATCGCCCGCCCGGTCCAGGGCCGCGTCAACCACCGCCGATGCCCTCGGCAAGACCGGCACTCTCGGCAAGACCGGCACTCTCGGGAAGGACCTTGCCGGGATTCATCACGCCGCCGGGATCGAACACTCTGCGCACCTGCCACATCGCGTCGAGCTCGTCCGGGCCGTAGATGAGGTCCATGTGGTGCTTCTTGTCGAGCCCCACACCGTGTTCGCCCGTGATCGTTCCCCCGGAATCGACGCAGAGCTGCATGATCTCCTTCGAGGCGCGCTCGACGCGCTCCAGCTCGTGCTCGTCACGGCGGTCGAAGAGGATGTTGGGATGAAGGTTGCCGTCGCCGGCGTGGAAGACGTTGGCGACGACGAGGTCGTAGCGCTGGCCGATGTCCGAAATGCCGCGCAGGATCGACGGCAGGGTGGTCCTGGGCACGGTGGCGTCCTGCACCAGCAGATCCGGCGCGATCCGCCCCATGGCGCCGAACGCCTTCTTCCGCCCCTTCCACAGCGCCATGCGCTCGTCCTCGTCCCGGGCGGTACGCACTTCACGGGCACCGGCACGCGCACACAGCGCCGCCGCCCTCTCCGCGTCGTGTTCCAGCCCCGCCTCCATCCCGTCGAACTCGATCACCAGGGCGGCCTCGGCGTCCGTCGGATACCCCGCCGCAAAGACGCTGTCCTCGACGGCGCGGATCGTGGGCCCGTCGATGATCTCGAGAGCGGCGGGCAGCAGTCCCGCGCCCACGATGTCGGACACCGCCTGCCCCGCGTCATCGATGCGGTCGAAGATGCCGAGCAGCGTGCGCACGCCCTCCGGCACGGAGAGAAGCCCGACCTCGATCTCGGTCGCGATCCCGAAACACCCCTCCGAGCCCACGAAGAGGCCCACCAGGTCGTACCCCGGCGATTCGCGTCCCTGGCCGCCCAGCCTGACCAGCGACCCATCCGCCAGAACGACCGCAAGAGCCGTCACGTAACGCGACGTCACCCCGTACTTGAGGCAGTGCGGCCCGCCCGAGTTCTCCGCCACGTTCCCGCCGATCGTGCAAGCCGTCTGCGAGGACGGGTCGGGCGCGTAGTACAGCCCGTGCGCCCCCGCCGCGACCGAGAGCTCCACGTTGATCACGCCCGGCTGGAGCACGGCCCGCCGGTTCGGCGCGTCGATGTCCAGGATCCGGTTCATCCGCGCGGTGCCGATCACGACCGCCCCGTCGAGCGCCACCGCACCCCCCGAAAGTCCGGTGCCCGCGCCCCGCGGCACGATCGGCAGGCCATGCTCCGCGATCGCGCGCACGGCACCCTGCACCTGATCGGTGGAACGCGGCAGCACAACCGCGCCGGGACGGTGCCGGTACGCGGTCAGCGCGTCCGATTCGTAGACGAGAAGCCGCTCCTCGTCCAGGATCACGCCGTCGCGACCGCAAATCTCGACGAGCGCTTTCGCGAGGGTGACTGGTACCATTCGGGCAAGCTATCCGGCGCTGGCGAGGTAGTCCAGAATCGCGCCCACACCCGATGCGGCCATGTCGTGCACCTCGGGCGGAAGCTCGCCATAGACACGCTCGGTGAGCAGATCGAGGTCGGCGCTGCCCGTCTCCGCGAGCGCACGGCGGACCTGATCGATCCGGGCGAGGCGGTGGTTCCGGAAACGCGCGATGGCGTCCGCGGGGTCGAGGAGCGGGTCGCCGTGGCCCGGGTAGAGCACGCGGGCGTCCAGCGCGTCGAGACGGTCCAGCGAGGACAGGTAGTCCGCGACGCCTCCCGGGTATTCGCCGACCCAGGTCGTGTCGCCCTCTCCAAGGATGAGGTCGCCGGTGAAGACCGCGCCCTCGTCCGGAAGGTGGAAGCAGAAGTGCCGGCGCGCGTGACCAGGAGTCGAGACGGCGACCAGATCGCCGCCGTCGGTTGCGATGGCCTCGCCGTCGCCGAGGTCGTGGCCGCTTCCGGGCCCGCGCACCGAGGCCCCGGTCAGGCGCGCCAGTTCCTCCGCGCCCGCCGCATGATCCGCGTGGGCGTGGGTGACGAGGACAACGACCTGGTCGGCACCGCCCACCGCTTCCGCCAGCACCCCAAGGTGGCTGTCGAGCACCGGCCCGGGATCGATCACGGCCGCCCGTCGTTCGCCGACGACATGGGTTCGAGTGCCGTCGAGGGTGAAGCGCCCGGGATTGTCGGCCCGGAAGGACCGCACCACCGCCGGCACCTTGACTCCTAGCGTCGCTCGTGGGCGATCTGCTCCGCCAGCTTGTCGGCGATCATCTGCACCGCCACCTCGTCCTGCGAGGTGAAGGCGGCCGCCTGATGCGAGTCGATGTCGAACTGTCCGTAGATCTCCGTTCCGGCACGGATCAGGACCACCAGCTCCGACTTCACGTGAGGGCTGCAGGCCAGGTAGCCCTCGAACTTCGTCACGTCGGGGACGTTCTGGTTGGCCCCGTGCGCGATCGCGGTGCCGCAGACGCCCTGGCCCACGGGGATCCGCGCGTGCTCGGTGGGCGCCCCCACGTAGTTGTGGAGCCACAGCTCGAGACCTTCGTCGTTGAGCAGATAGGCTCCGACCCAGTCGGCACGATCGTCCCGGTGGAGGGTCTTTACGGCGTGTCGGAGAATGGCGTCCGAAAGGTACCCTTCCTCCCTCATCTCCTGGATTTCCCTAATTACGATCCGCGCGTCGACCATCTCCTCGCTTCTTGATCAGGATTCGCTGAATTGACGGGCTCTCAATATAGCCCCACGTCAACCGCGCCCGAAATCAATGCCCTCATCGAGCCTGGCGACGAATGCCGCCAACAGGCGCGCCGTCAGAAACAGGTCGGAGACCGACACCATCTCGCTGGGCGAGTGCATATACCGGTTCGGCACCGAAACGAGCCCGGTCGGGATGCCGCCACGCGCCAGGTGTATCGCGTCCGCGTCGGTGCTCGTGCGCAGCGGCGCGGCCTGGATCGAGTACGGGATGTCGTTGGCCTCCGCGGTCTCGGCCAGCACTTCGAAGACCCGGGGATGCGTGGCCGACCCGCGCGTCAGCACCGGCCCACCGCCCAGCGAATGCTCGCCCACCTCGGACTTTTCCACCTCCGGCACGTCGGTAGCGTGCGTCACGTCCACCACCAGCGCCACGTCGGGTGCGAGACCGAACGCGCTGGCCCGCGCCCCACCCCCCGAGTAGCCGATCTCCTCCTGCGCGGTCGCGACCGCCACCGCCCCCGCCCCGCCCCCCTGCCCCGCGACCATGCGAAGCGCCTCGAGCACGATGAACGCGCCGACGCGGTTGTCGATCGCCCTGCTGGCCACCCGGTCTCCCGCGAGACGCACCATCCCCGCATCGATCACGGCCGGGTCGCCCACCCGAACCCCCAGTTCGCCCAACTGCTCCCGCGACTGCGCCCCCACATCGATCCACAGCTTCTTCACCTTCACGGCCTTGTCCCGCTCCTTCGGCTCGATCAGGTGGATGGCCTTGCGCCCGATCACGCCCGGGACGTCGCCCTTCGACCCCAGTACGCGCACCCGCTGCCCCACCAGAACCTGCGGATCCCAGCCGCCGATGCCGCCAAAGTAGAGCAGTCCCGACTTGTCCGCGTGCGTGACCTGGAGCCCGATCTCGTCGATGTGGCCCGCCAGCAGCGCCAGGGGCCGCGCGTCGCGACGCACCGCCGCGTAGCTGTTGCCGACCACGTCGGACCAGGCCTCGGCGAACGAGCCCGCCTCGTCCCGCCATACCCGTGCGGGCCGCGCCTCGAACCCCGACGGGCCGGGCGCATCCAGCAGCCGCTCCAGGAAGGCGATGTCCCCGCTCACTGCGGGCCTCTCCAGACCCGAACCTCGACCGTACCCTCGCTCAAGCGCCGCTCGAGCCCGCGGCGGGCCAGCCGCTGCAGCCACCGCCGGGAGGCCGGGACGAGCAGGCTGAAGCCAACGGCGTCGGTGAGAATCCCGGGCGTCAACAGAAACGCCCCGCCCACCAGGATCGCGAGGCCATCCAACAGCGACCGTCCCGGCAGCCTGCCCTCCGCGAGTTCACGCTGGACCGCCATGAACGCCCGCAGCCCCTGCCGCCGAGCCAGGGCCGCGCCCGCCACCCCGGTCACCACGACCAGCGCGAAGGTCGGTCCGATGCCGATCCACTGCCCGACCTGCAGCAGGATCGCCAGCTCCATAAGCGGAACGGCGACAAAGAGGAAGATCAGTCTGCCCAGCACTGCGTCGGCTCCAGGTCGCGGGTCTGCAGTCCCCGGAGAATACCCCCGGGCCACATTGCAATGTATATTCTTCGGACCATGCAGCAGACCTACTTCCGCAAGGGCTTCGGGCTCAAGGCCGAGGTCAAGCCGCTCATCGACTCGGAATATCACTCCGCCATCGTAGAGCGCATCCGGTCACGCGCCTACACCGACCGGTTCGGCGATATCAAGGTACGGCTGGCCAAGGATTTCGGTTTCTGCTACGGCGTCGACCGCGCGATCGACTACGCGTATGAAGCGCGCCACAAGTTCCCGGACAAGCGCATCTACCTCGTCGGCGAGATCATTCACAATCCCCACGTGAACCGGCGGCTCGCCGAGATGGGCATCGAAATGCTCCTCCCGGGAGAGGACGGCGAGTTCGACTACAGCCACATCGCCGCCGAGGACGTCGTGATCATCCCCGCCTTCGGGGTCACGATCGGCGACATGAAGAAGCTCCAGGGCATCGGCTGCATCCTCGTCGACACCACCTGCGGCTCCGTGCTGCTCGTCTGGAAGCGCGTCAACGGCTACGCCCGCGACGGCTACACCGCCGTCATCCACGGCAAGTACAAGCACGAGGAGTCACGCGCGACGGCCAGCCAGGTACACAAGCACGAGGGCGGCAAGTACATCATCGTCCGGGACATGGCCGAGGCCGAGAGCGTGGGCGCCTACATGACCGGCCACCCCGATGCGCCGAGCCGCGACGATTTCCTCCGGCGCTTCACCGACCGCACCTCCGCAGGCTTCGATCCCGACGCCGACCTCGTGAAGATCGGAGTGGCCAACCAGACGACGATGCTGGCCACCGAGTCGCTCGCCATCGGCGCCCGCCTGCGCGAGATGATGGTCAACGCGCAGGGGGAGGACCACGCGAACGAGCACTTCCGGTCGTTCGGGACCATCTGTTCGGCGACCCAGGAGCGCCAGGACGCCGTGCTCGAGATGATGCGCGAGCCACCCGACATCATGATCGTGGTGGGCGGCTACAACTCGTCGAACACGAACCACCTGGCGCACATGTGCCGCGAGTACACCGAGACCTACCACATCAAGGACGCGTCGTGCATCGACATGGACACCGGCGCGATCCACCACAAGCCCGGGCTCGACCCGCTGTCGCCCGAAGTCACCGAGCTGGACTGGCTGCCGACGGGTCCGTTCGAACTGGGAATCACCGCCGGCGCCTCGACGCCGAACAACAAGATCGGCGAGGCCGTTTTCCGGGTGCTGACGATCAAGGGGATCGATCCCGACGTGTAGCGCGCGTTGGGGGCCCCCCTCGCGTACGGCGGAATCGGGTCAGGTGCGCCTGCGGAAGGGCGACGGAATGCCCCGGCGGCCTGCGGCCCCCGCTCACATCCCCGGTGGCGTGAACCTCCCGTCGATCGCCGTCCAGCCACCGTCGGCGAAGAGCACCGCCCCGGTCACGTAGCTGGCCGCGTCCGAAGCGAGAAAGACCGTCGGGCCGGCCATCTCTCGCGCACTCCCCCAGCGTTCGAGAATGTTGCCCGCCGCGTAGGCACCGTACCACTCGGGCTGTTCCTTGATCGGCGCCGTCAGCGGCGTGTCGATCACACCGGGCGCGACCGCGTTGACGCGCACTCCGTGCGGCCCCAGCTCGGCGGCCGCCGCGCGGACCATCTGCACGATGCCCGCCTTCGTGGCCGCGTACATGCTCTGCCCCGGCTCCACGACGACCGACCGGACCGAGCTGAACAGGACGATCGACCCGCTCCCCTGCTCCCGCATGACCCGTCCGGCGGCCTGGATGACGTGCGCCCCACCCTTGAGGTTGAGCCCGAGCACGCGGTCGATCTCGTCGTCGGTGTAGTCCAGAATGGGCTTGCGCACGTTCACGCCGGGGGTGCAGACGACGATGTCCAGCGATCCGTGATCGGCTGCAATCGCCTCGAACGCAGCCGTAACGGCGGGTCCGTCGAGGATGTCGAGCTCGGCGCTGGTTGCGGGGGTCACGCGTGCCCCCGCCTCGCCGCCGCGGGGGCTGGCCCCCTGGATCGCGGCCGCCGTCGTCGCGGCGCCTTCCGCGTCGATGTCCAGGCAATGCACCCGCGCGCCGGCCTCCGCACACCCGATCGCGACCGCCTCGCCTATGCCGGAGCCCGCGCCCACCACGGCGGCGCTGCGCCCCGCCAGGCTGAACATGTCCTTCATGGACCTCTCCTCGTCCATTTGCTTCTCCCCAGGCCGCGTCATGTTGGTCCTCACGCCAGCCTCTCTTGTAAACTGAAGGTGACAGAATGTAAACTGGAGTTTACCATGGGGAACCTGTCCACCCAGCCGGAACACCCGGAAGGGCACGAGGGTGCCGCCAGCGCCTAGGCAACGACCGGGCAGGGCCGCCCTCATCGACCGCGTCCTGGCGGAGGCGGAGGCCGCCCGGGACGAAACCGTCGCGTTCACCGCCGACCTGATTCGCATCCCCACCGTCAATCCCCCGGGGGACTTCTACCGCGAGTGCGCGGAATTGATCCATGGGCGGCTGGGGGAGGCCGGAATGGCCGTGCAGTACGTGGCGGCCGAGGGCCGGCCCGAGCACACCGCGAGTCACCCGCGAATCAACGTGATCGGGCGAAGCGGCGACACCGGCGCGCGCCCGCGGCTGCACCTGAACGGTCACTTCGATGTGGTGCCGCCGGGGGACGACTGGACGGTCGATCCGTTCGGCGGGCTGGTGCGCGACGGGCGCATCCATGGGCGCGGCGCCTCCGACATGAAGTCGGGGATCGCGGCGGCGGTGTTTGCCGTCGAAGCCATCCGCCGGGCGGGCGTCCGGCTCCGGGGCGGGGTCGACGTCAGTGCGACCGTGGACGAAGAGAGCGGGGGCTTTGCAGGCGTGGCCCATCTGTGCGAAACCGGGCTGATCTCGACGCAAAACACGGACTTCGCGATCATCCCCGAGCCCTTCGGACCGGCGCGGGTCTGCGTGGGACACCGCGGCGTCTACTGGTTCGACATCGTCGCGCACGGCCACACCGCACATGGGAGCATGAGCCACCTGGGACGCAGCGCGATCGACGACATGGGCGCGCTCCTGGAGGCACTCCGCACCGAGCTCGGTTCCGATCTCGCCGCCCGCCTTTCGGAACTGCCCGTCGTGCCGGAGCCATCGCGCCGGCCCTCGCTCAACATCAACGCCATCATCGGCGGTCAGGCGGGCGAGACGAGCCAGTCGCCCTGTGTCGCGGACCGGTGCACGGCCACCTTTGACCGGCGCTTCATCCCGGAAGAGCCGTTCGAGGACGTGCGGGACGAGATCGTGCGGCTCGTAGCAGCGGTCGAGGCGGCGGAGCCGGAACGCCGCTTCACCATCGAGGACCGCATGACCGTGCACCCCACCTGGGCCCCGCGCGGGTCCCCGCTGGTGGCGGCGCTATCGCGAGCGGTCCGGAGGGTGACCGGCGCGGATGCCGAGCAGGTGGCCAGTCCCGGCACCTACGACCAGAAGCACTTCGCGCGCATCGCGGGCGTGGAGCATTGCGTGGCCTACGGCCCCGGGCCGCTGGAGGAGGCGCACCAACCGGACGAGTCGTGCGCGGTAGACGACATCGTGGCGAGCACGCAGGTCATCGCGCTTGCCGCCATGGAGCTGGTGGGACCGCCATGACCACGCCCCGCTGAAACGACATCAGGTCCCCGATTGGGTCGCCGCTCTCTCGTCATCGTGGGTGCCCCAGCGCTCGAACCACTTCCGCAGGTAGAGTTGAGTACGCAGGAAGTTCGAAGGGATTCGCGACGTGCCGTGCCACTCGCCCTGGAAGCGCAGCATCGCCGTGGGCTTCTTCTGCGCCTTGAGCGCCTGGTAGAACTGCTCGGTCTGCGACATCGGCGTGCGCAGGTCGAGCTCGCCGGTCATCAGCATGGTCGGCGTGGTCACGTTGCCGACGTACATGATCGGAGAGCGGCGGATGTGCTCGCTCGGGTCTTCCCAGGGAAAGTGCTCGAAGTCCGCGTACCAGCGCAGCGGGTTCCCGTCGACCTCGCCGGGAAAGGCCAGCCAGTTGGTCACCGGACAGTTCGACGAGGCCGCGCGGAAGCGGTCGGTGTGGCCCACGACCCATGCGGTGAGCACGCCTCCGCCCGAGCAGCCGTAGACGAACATGTTCGCCTCGTCCACGTAGCCCCGCGACAGCAACTCGTCGACGCTGGACATGAGATCGTGGAAGTCGTTGTTGGGGTAGTCGTACTGGATCATGTTGCCGAACTCTGTGCCGTACCCTGAACTCCCCCGCGGGTTCGTGTACAGCACGACGTAGCCGTTGGCCGCGTGTTCCTGCCAGCCGAAGTTGAAGCCCCCGTTGTACATGCCGTGAGGCCCGCCGTGGATGACGAGCATCATCGGGTAGCGGACGCCCGGGCGGAAGCCGGGCGGCTTGATGACCCAGCCGTGGATCGGCAGTCCGTCGTGCGACGACTCCGCCCAGATCTGTTCCACTTCTCCCAGGGTCACCCCGGCCAGCACGTCCCCGTTGACGTCCGTGAGGCGCGTGCGCTGCTGCGGCCGGTCCACGGGGAAGGCGTAGACATCGCCCGGCTCATGGGCATCGCCCCACATCCCCACCGCCATGCCACCCGCGCTGACGTCGTTCAGCGAGAACATCTGCGGACCTTCGCTCGCGGCGCGCACATCGCCGTCGACCGCCGCGTACATGATGTTTGCGTAGCCATCGGCCTGGACGTTGAAGTAGACGCCTCGGCCATCCGGCGCCCACTGCAGGCCGCGCGGGGTACGGTCGAGCTCGGTGGTGAGCGCCCTCGGGTTCGAGCCGTCGGAATTCATCACGTAGAGCGTGGACTCGATGTAGTCGAAGGTGGTCGTGTCGTGACCGACGTAGGCGATCATGCTTCCGTCGGGCGAGGGTGCCGGCGCTCCGTCAGGCCCCTTGCGCGCGGTCACCTGGTGCAGCTCGCCCGAATCGACGCCGAGCCTGTAGACTTCGCTCTCCTGCCACCTGTAAAGCGCGTCGTCCTCGATCAGGCCGCTGAAGAGCAGAGTCTCGCCGCCGGGCTCCCAGACGGGCGTCCCGTAGTTGTGGTCCCCGCGGGTGAGCTGTCGCGGCGTGCCCCCGTCCGCCGGCACGACGAAGATGTGGCGGAAGCTCTCGTCGAGGAATCCGACGCGGTCCTGGCGGTAGACCAGGCTCTCGATGATGCGGGGTCCGGGGGTCCAGTCTGCGCCCTCTGGTCTCGGCAGCGACACCTGCCAGTGGCGCGAGCTCGGGTTTTCGGCGGGCACGCTCATGGTGAACGCCAGCCGCATTCCGTCGGGCGACCACTCCGGGGCGGAGGGGCTCTCTTCGACCCGGGTGACCTGCGACACCGCGCCTTCGGCGTTCATCCAGCGCACGAAGATCTGCGTGTTGCCCCCGTCGTCGGGGGCGAGGAAGGCGATCCGGTCCCCGTTGGGCGACCAGCGCGGCGAGGCGCCCGCGATCAGATTGCGGGGGCGCGACCCGTCCGAGTCGACGATGTGGATCGCCGACTCCCAGCGGTCGTTGTTCCTGTCGACCCAGCCGCGCGTGTAGACGACGGCGGATCCGTCGGGCGAGATCCTGGGGTCCGAGACGCGCTCCCAGTCGAGCCAGGTCTCGAGGGCGAGGGGGGTGGGGGCCTGAGCACGGACGGACTCGGGGACGGCCGCGGCGAGCACGGCGATGAATGCGACGGCGGGGACCACGGCCTTCATGGAAGACCTCCTGCGATGCGGGCGGAGTGCGGGAACCGGCCTCAAGATGGGGCGCCAGCCCACAATTGGACAGCAGGGCGCCGGGCGGTCGGGCCCACGGCCGACCGAATGCCGGGGGGATTTTGTCCGCGGACTGCTAAACGTGCAGCGCCCGCCCCAGCGCCCCGAGCGCGCCCTCCGCCACCGCCTCCGACAGTGTCGGGTGCGGGTGCATGGCCAGGTCGATCTCCTCGACGGTCGATTCCAGGTGCCGGGCCATCACGAATTCGGCGATGAGTTCGGTGGCATGCGGCCCGACGATGTGCGCGCCGACGACCTCGGAGTAGCGCTTGTCGCGGATCACCTTGACGAATCCGGTGGAGTCCCCGCCCGCCAGGGCCCGTCCGTTGCCCGCCCAGGGGAACTTCCCGACCTCGATGTCGAGGCCCTGCTCGCGCGCCTGTTCCTCTGTGAGCCCGACGGACGCCACCTCCGGGTGGCAGTAGGTGCAGTTGGGCACGTTGCCGTAGTCGACCGTGTGGTGTCCAACGCCCGCGATATGCTCCGCCGCCACAACGCCCTCGTGCATTCCCTTGTGGGCCAGCAGCTGCTCGCCCGCGCAGTCGCCCACGGCCCATACCCCGGGCACGTTGGTCCGCATGATCTCGTCCACCGCGACGAATCCGCCGCGCTCGGTCAGCTTCACGCCCGCCGCCTCGGCACCGATGTCTTCCGTATTCGGTATCCGCCCGACCGCTGACAGGACGTAGTCGACGTCGAGCGTGTGGCCCTTCCCGCGCTTGTCCGTGAAGGAGATGGTGACACCGTCGTCACGGGCCACGGTGCTTTCCACGCGGGCGCTGGTGAAGATGTCCATCTTCCGCTTCCTGAACGCCTGCGCCACCGTGCGTGACGAGTCCCTGTCCTCCAGCGGCAGGATGCGGTCGAGGGCCTCGATGAGGGTTACCTTCGTGCCGTAGGCGTTGTAGATGTCCGCGAACTCCACACCGACCGCGCCCGCGCCGACGACGACGAGCGACGCGGGCGCCGTGTCCTGGAACAGGGCCCCGGTCGACGACCAGATCCGCTCCTCGTCGATCTGGAGGAACGGAAGGCTGCGCGGCCGCGAACCGGTCGCGATGATGATGTCCTTCGCGGTGATGGTGCGCTTGTCCCCTTCCTTCTCGACCTCGACCGCTCCACCACCCAGCAGTCGGCCGTAGCCCTCGATGTGCTCGACCTTGTTCTTCTTCAGCAGGAAACTCACGCCGTTCGACAGCCGGTTCGCGACTTTCCGGCTCCGGGCCTGCGCCGGCCCCAGGTCGACCTTGATTCCGTCGAACGAGATCCCGTGTCCATCCGCCTTCTGCAACTCGTTGACCAGCAGCGCGCTGCTCAACAGCGCCTTGGTCGGGATGCAGCCAACGTTGAGACACACGCCGCCGAGTTTGTCGGCCTCTACGCACGCGGTCTTCAGCCCCAGTTGGCCCGCACGGATGGCCGCGACGTAGCCGCCGGGCCCGCCGCCGATCACGACAACGTCGAAGTCGGTCTTGTTCTGTGAATCGCCTGCCAAGGGGAACCTCTCTTCCGGGTGTGATTCCGGGGCCGCGGTCGGCAGCCCGTGGAAAGCTAACCTGCTAGGGCCGCTCGAATGCCGGGGGGATTTTGTCCACGGGCTCCTGGCGCCGCTCCGCCGGGTCGGACCGGTAGATTTCGCCGCCCTTCATGACCCACGTCACCCGCTCGAGCGCGGTGATGTCGTCGAGGGGGTTGCCCGGGACCGCGATGATGTCCGCGTACTTCCCGGCTTCGAGCGAGCCCACGTCCGCCTCCCAGCCCATGATCATGGCCGAGATGCTGGTCGCCGAGGTGATGGCGTCCATTTCGCTCTCGCCGATCTCGACCCGGATCTGGAACTCGCGGGCGTTGTGACCGTGTTCAAAGACGCCCGCGTCGGTACCGAACCCGATCGTCAGGCCGGCGTCGAGGGCGCGGCTGAAGGTGGCGTTGCGGTAGCGCATCATTTCGATGGAGCGCTGGATGAGCGGCTCGGGGATGCCGAGGGCCGCCCCGTCGCGCGGGACGATCACGCCCACGTACAGCGTCGGGACGTAGTAGGTGTGGTCGCTCTCCTGCAGCATCGCGATCGCTTCGTCGTCGAGCATCGAGCCGTGGTCGACGGTGCGGACGCCGGCGCGGATCGCCGCCTTGATCCCCTCGGTGCCGTGCGCGTGCGCGGCGGTGAAGCGCCCCCAGCGGTTCGTCTCCTCGACCGCGACCGCCAACTCCTCGTACGAGTACTGCTGCGCCCCGGGCGGCAGTCCCTGCGACAATACCGCGCCGGTGGCCAGGATCTTGGTGAAGTCGGCACCGTTCTTGTGGTTGGTGCGCACCGCCGCCCTCACCGCGTCCACTCCGTCGGCGAGGTTCCGCACGGTGGGCACATCCACGTAGATCGAGAACTGGCGAGCGTCGCCGGCACCGCCCGTCGCCGAGACGTAGTTGCCGGCCACTTGCATGCGCGGCCCGGGAATCACGCCAGCGTCGATGGCGTCGCGCAGGTCCACGTCGGTGTAGGACCAGGTGGGGCCCATGTCGCGGACCGTGGTGAAGCCGGCGCGCAGGGTGGTGAGCGCGTTCGCCGCACCGTAGAGCGCGGCCTGGGCCGGAGTGGTCGTGATCAGGACCTCCTCCCAGTGCGTGCCGACCTTGTCGGTGAGGTGCGTGTGCAGGTCGATCAGGCCGGGAAGGAGGGTGGCGTCGCCGAGGTCGACGAAGACATCGCCCGACATGGTGGTGGCCTCGGGACCCGCCGCGACGATGCGGTCACCGGCAACGACGACCGCCCCGGGTTCGATCAGGTTCCCCTTGCCGTCGATCATGCGGTCGGCGCGGATCAAAATGTGTTCCTGGGCGGACAAGGCCGCCGGCATCGCCACGGCTGACATCCCCAGGAGCACGGCCACGCCGAAGCCGCGGCACGCCTGCGTGAGCGAACGGTGGCTGGCTCTGGACCGATGAGGACTCATGGGTGCGTCTTCAGATCAGGATCGCCGCGGGCTCCTCGAGGAACGACTTCAGCGTGGCCAGGAAGCGCGCGCCCTGGGCGCCGTCGATCACCCGGTGATCGCAGCTCATGGTGATCCGCATCCGCGGCTGCACGACCACCTGGCCGTCCGCCGCCACCGGCCGGTCCTCGATCGCCCCCACCGCGATGATCCCCGCTTCCGGCGGATTGATCACGGCGGTGAATTCCTCGATCCCGAACATGCCCAGATTCGAGATGGAGAAGGTCGACCCGGTGTATTCGTGCGGCTGCAGCTTCTTCTCACGTGCGCGCCCGGCCAGTTCCCGGATCTCTGTGCTGATCTGGCCGAGGCCCTTGGCGTGGGCGTCCCTGACCACGGGAGTGATCAGACCATCCGGCACGGCGACCGCAACCCCCATGTGCACGCGGTTGAAGCGGCGGATGGAATCACCCTGCCACCACGCGTTGCACTCCGGATGATGGGTCAGGGCCACAGCGGCCGCCTTGATGACCATGTCGTTGAGCGACGCCTTCGCGCCCTGGGCGGCCAGGAGTTCGTTCACCCGTACACGGGCTTGCAGCGCCCGCGTCATGTCCACGTCCACCGTGAGGAAGAAGTGAGGCACGGGCCCGAGCGACTCGGCGAGGCGGCGGGCGACCGTCTTTCTCATCTGCGTCAGCGGAACGTCCACGAACTCGGTGTCCGGGAGTGCCGGTGTGATCGCGGGTGCTGCAGGAACCGCCGCTGCCGCCGCTTCAACGTCCCGCTTGATCACCCGGCCATTGGGTCCCGACCCGTGGACCGCGGCAAGATCGATGCCCAGTTCGCCCGCAAGCCGACGAGCGACCGGCGAGGCCTTGATCCGGCCCGTGGTGGCGGCCGCCGTCGGGACGGATTGCGGACTCACGGGCGTCGCAGAAGCCGGCGGCGGGCCTCCAGTCCCGGTGTCTGCGGGCCCGGCGTGGGTCACGGGCTCGGCCGGGGCGGTCGCGGGTCCGGCCTGGGCAGCCGGCTCGGCCTGGGCCGCGGGTCCGGCACCGGTGGCCGCCGGCTCGGCCGCCGTCGCCGCCGGGGCGGTCGCGGCGGGCCCAGCCGACGCCACCAGCGCGGCGATGTCCTCGTCCTCCGCCCCGATGACCGCAATCACGTCGCCCACGGGCGCGGTCGCGCCTTCGGCCACGAAGATCCTCCTCAGCACGCCCTCGCCGCGCGCCACCAGCTCCATCGTCGCCTTGTCGGTCTCGATCTCCGCGAGGATGTCACCCTGCGCGACCGCATCGCCTTCAGCCTTCAGCCACGTGACGACCTGGCCCTCTTCCATCGTGGGCGAGAGCGCCTCCATGTGGACCCTGGTTGCCATTGCTTCGCTTCTCTCAGAGGTACAGCACGCGCTTGCACGCGTCCACGACGGCCTTCACGCCCGGTTTGGCGAACTGCTCGAGGTTTTTCGCGTACGGCATCGGCACGTCGGCCTGGGTCACGCGCACCACGGGCGCGTCCAGGTCGTCGAAGGCCTCGTCCTGGATCAGGGATACGATCTGCGCACCCACGCCCGCGAAGGGCCATCCCTCTTCCAGGTAGACCACCCGGTTCGTGCGCGCCACGCTTTCCAGGATCGCGTCCACGTCGAGCGGACGAAGGGAGCGCATATCCAGCACGTCGGCCTCGATCTCCTCTCGTGCCAGCGCGGTGGCCGCCTGCAGCGCCACGTGCACCATCTTGCCGTGCGTCACGATGCTCACGTCGTCGCCCGAGCGCTTGCGGTCGGCCACGCCCAACGGGATCACGTATTCACCGTCGGGCACCTCGCCCCGCACGTTGTACAGCAGCTCGCCCTCCATTACCGCGACCGGATCGTCGTCACGAATCGCGGCCGCGAGCAGCCCCTTCGCGTCGGCGGGCGTGGCCGGTGTCACCAGCTTCACTCCGGGCGCGTGGACGTAGTAGGTCTCGCACGCCTGGGAATGCTGTGCCGACAGCTGCAACGCGGCTCCGGTCGGGCCGCGAAAGACGATCGGCACGGGGATCTGGCCGTTGCTCATGTACAGCATCTTGGCCGCGCTGTTGATCACCTGGTCCAACGCGAGGATCGAGAAGTTGAAGGTCATGAATTCGCAGATCGGGCGCAGGCCCGCCATCGCCGCGCCCACGCAAAGACCGGTGAACCCCAGTTCGCTGATCGGGGAATCCACGACCCGCCGGTCGCCGTAGCGCTCCAGCATCCCACGGGAGACCTTGTAGGCCCCGTCGTACTCCGCGACCTCCTCGCCCATCAGGAAGACCGAGTCGTCCCGGTCCATCTCCTGGCACATGGCCGCATTCAGGGCCTCGCGGTAGGTCAGTTCAGCCATGGGCGCCTCCGGCTGGGCCGCCGCTCGCGCCCCGGCCTTCGCCCCGCGCCCCCCCGGGCCCGTGCTCCCGCCCGTCCAGGAAGAGCCGGCCGTGCTGGTTGATCTCGGCGTACACGTGGTCGTAGAGCGTCGACGGATCCGGCAGGGGCGACGCATCCGCGAATTCGGCGGCCTCGTCGCTCACAGCCCGCGCCTCCACGTCCAGCGCCTCCAGCTCCTCCTGCGTCAGGAGCCCCGCGTCCATCAGCCGGTCCCTCAGGATCTTGATCGGATCCTGATCCTCGACAGCCGAGTCCACCTCTTCCTTGGACCGGTACGTGCCGGAGACCGGGTCGGACATGGAGTGGCCCCGGAAGCGATAGGTCACGGCGTTCACGAACTGCGGACCGGCTCCCGCGCGCACCCGGTCCGCCAGCTCCTCGAAGAACCGATAGGTCTCCACGACGTCCTGCCCGTTCACGGTATGGGCCGGAATCCCGTAGGCACCCGAGCGCGCTTCCATCTCGGTGGCCGAGACGCGTGAGAAAGCCGTCCCCATCCCGTAGCCGTTGTTTTCGACGACATATATGATCGGCAGGTGCCAGATCGCGGACATGTTCAGCGCTTCCAGAAACGCGCCCTGATTGACCGCGGCGTCACCCATGAAGCACAGACAGATCTGGTCGCCGCCACGGTACTTGATCGCCCACGCCAGCCCCGCGCCCAGCGGAATCTGCCCGCCGACGATCCCGTGGCCACCCCAGAACCCGAGCGTGGTGTCGAAGAGGTGCATGGAGCCGCCCCGGCCGCCCGAACAGCCGTCCACCCGTCCATACAGCTCGGCCATTGCAGCGCCGGGGCTGATGCCCTTGGCGATGGCCTGGGTGTGTTCGCGGTAGGCCGTGATCACCTGATCGTCGTCGCGGAGCGGCTTGATCGACCCCGCCGCCAGCGCCTCCTGCCCGATGTGCAGGTGGCAGAAGCCACCGATCTTGCCGATCGCATACGCCTCTTCCGCCTTCTCCTCGAAGCGGCGATAGAGGAGCATGTCGGCGAGGAGCGCGTGGAGTTCCTCGCGCGTGAAGCCATCGAGTCCCGCGGACGCGGCAGGCTCGCTCCCGTCCACGGTCTCGGACCCGTTGGCACCTGGCACGGTACCGTCGGTCGTCGGCCCGGCAGCCGTCCGCGTTCCCTGCACCATTGGCCTCAGCCCCCCGTACCCGCGGCCGGTGTCGCGGACCGATGCGTGCGAAGCTGAATCAGGGGGCGTCGCGGCTGGCCGTTCACGGGCATCGCAACCACCTCCGCGGGCGCCGGAATATCGACTTCCATCACGTCGCGGATGCTGCCCGGTCCGCCCGCCTCCACCTCGCGAGCCTGCTCCTTGGCGTGATAGCTGGACCGCACCAGCGGCCCGGACTCGACGTGGCGGAAGCCGTACTCGCCCTCGCCGATCCGCTTCCAGTCGCGGAATTCCTCCGGGGTGACCCAGCGGGCCACGGGGATGTGCTGCCGGGACGGTCTCAGGTACTGCCCGAGCGTCAGGATGTCGACCGCGGCCTCGCGCAGATCCGCCATGGCCTGCCGGATTTCCGCCTCCTCTTCGCCCATGCCCAGGATGATGCCCGTCTTGGTCAGCATCGATGCGTCGATGCGCTTGGCAAGCCCGAGGTACGAAATCGAGCGCCAGTAGCGGCCCCCTGGGCGCACTTCCGGATGCAGGCGCTCGACCGTTTCGAGATTGTGCCCGAGAATCGCGGGCCGCGCGTCCATCACGGCCCGCAGCGCGGCGTCGTCACCCTTGAAGTCGGGGATCAGCACCTCGACCGAACAGTCCGGCAGCCGGTCCCGCACCTCGCGGATCGTCGCCGCGTAGATGCTCGCCCCGCCGTCCGCGAGTTCGTCCCGGTTGACCGAGGTGATGACGACGTGGTCGAGGTCCATCGCGGCGATCGTGTCGGCAACGCGGCGTGGTTCGTCCAGGTCGAGCTCCGTGGGCATCCCGTGCGCGACCGCGCAGTACTTGCACGCCCGGGTGCAGACGTCCCCGAGGATCATGAACGTCGCCGTGCCCGCCTCCCAGCACTCCCCGATGTTCGGGCAGCCCGCTTCTTCGCAGACCGTGTGCAGCGACTGGCTGCGCATGAGCTGCTTGAGCCGCAGGTAGTTCGGCCCGCCGGGGGACCTCACCTTGAGCCACGACGGCTTGCGCGACGTGATCGGGATGGTGTCGATCCCGCAATGGGCCCGGATCCGGGACGTGCCCTTCGGCTTGACCGTGCCGGTGTCCTTCCCCGCGGGCGCGTATCCGCCCCGTGCTTTTGCCTGCGAAAACGTCACCTGTCCGTGATCTCCAATGTCTCAAAGGGCCGTGAATCATAAGAAAGTCGCACTTTTCGCACCATGACAGGCCCCGGGCGCGGTGCGGAGCGCTGGCCTGCTCAGCGAAGCAGATACGCCACGCCCAGCCCCAGATAGGTGCCGACGGCGTAGCCGAACAGACCCATCACCACCCCTGGCAGGATGAGGTGCCGCCACTCCCGTGATATGGCGACCGCAAGCGCGCTGGACGGACCGCCCACGGCGGCCTGCGACGCGACCGAGATGGTCCCCACGTCCAGGCGCAGGAGCTTGCCGGCGCCGAAGACGACGACTCCGTGCACGGCAACGACGATCAGGGTGAATACGAAGACCTCCGCGCCTACCGCGACGATCTCCGAGACCCGGGACAGAATGCCGATCAGCACGAAGAAGAAATGGAGGCCGACAGACCCGAGCTGCATGGCTCCGCGCGCATCCCGGCAGAGCGGAGAATGCCCGAGCGCCAGGGCCAGGGTGGTCAGCCAGACGATCGACGGGATCCCGGGGACCACGCGGCCGAGCCATTCGGCGAGGAAGACGAGGATGATCCCGGCGGCGAAGAGATTCGCCAGGCTCAGCGCGGACAATCCCTCGCGTGCGAAATAGGGATGATGCCGGCGGCGGTCCGAAGCCGTATCGTCCTCTTCTTCGCCGGCCGTGCCGGTTCGCGCCTCGGCTGTCGCCCCTTCATCGCCCCCGTCGGACACGGGCGCGTAGAAGCGCCCAATCCACACCGGCAGCATGAGCGTGGCCGCCAGCCACAGTGCCGTCATGACCGCGTCGGCCGCGTTCAGCCCGGCGAAGAGCGTGCCCGTCAGTCCGACCTCGCGGCCGACCGACACGAAATTCACCGAGCCGCCCGAATAGGTGCCGGTCAGCGCGCCGGCGATCCGCCAGGTGTCGTCGCCGAAGTGCGACCCGTAGACCGCAGCGGCCACCAGCGCCCCGAGGACGGTCCCGGTCACCGCGATCGCGAACGCGCCCGTCATGCGCGGACCGGCCTTCGCCAGGTCGCGCAGGTCGACCGACAGGAGCAGCCACGCGATCGACACCGACGTGACCGGCCCGAGCACAATGTCGTAGACCACCGAGCTGACCGGCACGAGGCCGGTGTTGGACAGGATCGCGCCGAAGATGATCGCCAGCATGGACGCGCCGACCTTCCCCAGCGCGGGAAAGCGGTAGTCCAGCCAGAAGGCGAGCGCAGTAGCCGCGGCGATGACGGTGGCGAGCGCCAGAGGCGACTGGATCATTCCTGCCCGGAGCCCGCGAGGAAGGCCAGCGCGTCGGCCCGCAGCTGCGGCAACAGACTGGCGTGGCCGGTCGGGCCCGTGCCGTACTCCTCCAGCCCCGCACCGATCTCGTCGTCGTAGACGTCGACGAGGGTCTGGTAGTAGCGCGTTGCCCGTTCGTTGTCGCCCATCAGCAGCGCGGCTTCGGCGGCCGCGGCGAGGCAGAGCAGGTGGGTGGGCCGAAACGCGAGTCCCGCCTCGGCGATGGCCAGCGCCGACGGACCGTCTTCGGCAACCGCGTGGAGGAGGGAGAGGTGGAAGCGGTCGTCCAGACTCAGTGCCTCGATCAGGTCATAGGAGGCGATGGCCATGGGAAGAAAGAGGTTCGCTTCGGCCTGGTCGCCGGCTTCGACCGCGCCCATGACCCGCCGGAAGAGGCGGTCCGCCGCCTGACGGGGAGTCATGGAGTTCAGATCGATGGCCGACGTGGGCCCGAGCGTCCCCGCCGTGGCCGCCGGAGGAGGAGACATGGTGATCTCACGGCCGCCGCCGCGCACAACTAATACGACAATAACGGTCAGCGCAAGGGCGCCCGTGGCCGCCCAGGGAAGCCAGGCCGTGCGTGGCCCGGCGCCCGTCGCTGCCGGGCGAGTCCCCGCGCTACCCGTGCCGGCGGCACCCGCTCCCACAGCCCGCCGCCCCGAGCCCCTTCTTCCCAGAGGCACTCCGCACTGGGTGCAAAAGCGGTCCCCGGGCTCCGAGCCGGCTCCACAGTCCGGACACGGCGGGCCCCGCAGGGCGCCCCCGCACTGCGAGCAGAAATTGGCGCCCGCCGAACGCTCGCGGTAGTTGCAGTTCGGGCACGCAACGCCGGGCTCGTTCATCCGACGAGCCTCGCGCCGGCGATGGCGTTGAAGAGCAGCGGCCAGGTCACGATGCTCTGCCCCCGGTAGTTCGGCTGGAACCCGAAGAGGATCACCTCGCCCTGCCCGACACGTGCGCGCAGGAGCGCCGCCTGCCCGGCCAGCCTCTCGGGCCCGAGGATCCACCCGGCGATCACGGGATCGGCCCCGCCGTACCGTCCCAGTACGTCCACCCGCTCGTCGTCGACAGTGAAGGCTCGGCTGCTGCGCCAGTACCACGCGGCCGTCGAGCCGTCGTATCCGGACGACAACGGATCCCCCTCGAGGTCCACCCGCACGATCGATCCGGGCACATAGAATTCCGTGTTGGACAGCCCCTCCACCGGATCGCCCACGTCCAGCCCGAACAGCCCGATCGCGAACTCGGCCGCTTCCTCCATCACCACCAGGCGCCCGCCCGACTCCACGAACTCGCGGACGGCCGCGCGTCCCTCCTCGCCGATGCCGCCCGTGTACTGCTCCGGAAGCGACCCGGGCAGGTGCCCGCTGCTGATCGACCGGTCCGACTGGCTCTGGAAGATCAGCACGTCGTAGTCGTCGCCCAGCGAACCCGCCCGGACGCGCGCGTCGTGCAGCGAGTCGTAGACCATCTCGTGACGGTCGAACATCCACCGCGTCCACCCGGCGATCATGGGCTCCTGGTGCCCCTTGTACAGCCCGATCCGCGGGGCATCCGCGCCGGTCAACGACGCAGGCAGCTTGTAGTCGACGCCCTGCACCGGGATCGGATCGCTCAGCGTCACGTCGGGCTCGGCGTCCAGCGCCGCCGCCTCGATCCCCATCAACAGCGGCAGCGTGTGCGCGGTCACGTCGTAGGGGCGCTTCGGCGGGCCGCCGGGGTATTCCCGCATGTCCGGGTACTCCTGTTCCGTCAGCAGCGTCTGCGCAAAGGCCGCGTACGGCTGCCGCATCACGACCACGTGCGACCCGGCGGGGTAGGATGCGCCCCCGGCCATGAAGTCCGACTCGGCGCGCCGCACCTCGACATCGCCCATCGTCAGGATGCGCAGCACGCTCTCGACCCCGACCCGGTTCTCCTGACCCGCCGGGATCACCCAGGCGGCGGGCCATTCGTCCCATCCCGCGACGGCCCGCTCGCCTACCCGGTAGAAGTTCTCCAGCCAGAAGCGGCGGTTCTTCGCGGCGTTGACCAGCAGCGCCATGGCGCCCGAGAACTGGTATTCGACGATGTCGGGAAGCCCCCACTCGCCGCCCTCCCAGGGCCAGGGGAACTTCCAGTTCGCCCGGCCGGCATCGTACTCGCGGCCGCCCTGCACCACTTCGCGCGGCACGTTCACGGTGGTGGCCAGTTGTGCGGACGCGGTCTCGCTGAGGATTCGAGCCCCACCGTGGTAGTGCATGTACGCGCGCCCGGGGTGAAAGCCGTCGTAGATCGCGTTGATGACGACGCCCTGCTTTCCCTGAGAAGTCAGTTCCGCGGCCATGTACGCCCCCAACTGGTTCACGGCCGAGATCAGGCCGGGATCGACGTTGGGTTCCATCGGGTCGATGTACGGCGGGAAGAAGATGCGCGCGCCGCTCCCGCCCATCTGGTGGATGTCGTGCACGATCTGCGGGTGCCAGTCGTTCTGGGCCCGGACGGTGTGCTGCGTTTCGTTCTGGTAGAAGGTGTACCAGTCGCGGTTGTTGTCGTGGCCGGTGTAGAAGTGATAGAGCCAGGGGGGTGCCCGGCCCTCGAACTCCGTCCCGGCGTGCTCGTTGTAGAAATCGTTGACCCACTGGGTGCCGTCGGGGTTGAGCGACGGGATCTGCAGGAGGATCACGTTGTCGAGGATCTCGCTGACGCGTTCGTCGGCGGACGAGGCCAGGTGATGCGCGAGTTTGGCGGCGGATTGCGCGCTGCCGACCTCGGTGGAGTGGATCGCATGGGTGATCATGACGACCGTGCGGCCTTCGTCCAGCAGCCGCTCGAGTTCGTCGTCGCCGCCAACCGTGCGGGGATCGGCAAGGCTGCGCTGGACGCGGTGCAGCTCCGCCAGGCGGGCGTGGTTCGCGGGGCTCGTGATCGTCAGCATGACGAACGGCCGTCCCCGCGTGGTGGGGCCGAGGGTGTCCATGACGACGCGGTCGCTGGTCCGCGCGAGGACCTCGTAGTACGACGTCAGGTCGTCCCAGTTGGCGAGCCTGCGCTCGGCACCCAGACGGAAGCCGAAATGATCGGCCGGGGTCGGCACCTGGGCAGCCAGAGCCGCTGGCAGGGCCGCGAGAAAGGCGATGGCGGCAGGGATCATCGAGGGGCGCATGCCAACTCCTGGTTATCGTGTGCCGGTTACAGTCCCGTAGGCGAGTCTACGAAACGGCCCTCGATTCCGAAACGTTGCTCGAGGAGGCGGGCGAGCGCCTTCACGCCCCAGGTCTCGGTCGCGTAGTGGCCGCCGAGAACAACCGAGACCCCGAGTTCGGCGGCGTCGATGGCATGATGGTGCTGTGCCTCTCCGGTGACCAGCAGATCCAGCCCCACGGCCGCCGCCTCCGGCAACGCCGAGGCTCCCGCACCGGTGACCACGCCCGCCATCCTCACGTGCTCGGGTCCTCCCGGGAGGATTTGCACCCGAGTGCCGGTTGCCCTCTCGAGCCGGCCCGCCATCCCCTCCAGCGTCGCGTCGACGACCCCCTTCCAGCCCACAGCAGCTCCCTGGTAGTCTCCAAAGGGCTCGAGGCTCGCGACCCCCAGCTTCCGGGCCAGTACCGCCGAGTTCCCCACCTCGGCGTGGGCGTCCAAGGGCAGGTGGGCGCTGTAGAGGGCGGTGTTCGTCCCGATCAGGACCTTCACCCGGTCGAAGTGGCGCCCGGTCAGGGGTTGCAGACCGCCCCAGAACAAACCGTGATGAACAATGAGGAGGTCGGCCCAGTCCTTCGCCTCGTCGATCACCGCCTGGCTGGCGTCGACCGCCGCGGCCACCCTTCGAATTGGCCCGGAGCTCTCGACCTGAACGCCGTTGAGGGCGTTCGGATAGTCGGGAAAGCCCGGGACCGCAAGGTATTCGTCGAGGAACCCGGCGATCTCCGCCAGGGCAACGGAAGGCATGCCCGTCGATTTCCGCCTGGCTGGTCCGCGCGGGCTACACCTTCACCTTTCCGCCAACGCCCAGCACTTTCCCTCCCTGCCCGGTCCCCGCGCCCTTGGGCCGGCGGTCGGGAGCCGGGGATCCCGGGTCGATCGCCACCCCCGCGTCCTTGCGACCGACACTGATGGTGCCGTTCACGACCCCGCCTTCCTCGAGCTGCAGGCGCGCGGCGCTGATTTCACCGTCGATGTGACAGGTCGCCTGCAGTTCCAGACGGGACTCCACGATCAGCGAACCCTTCACGGTGCCCGCGATCACGGCGTCCTGGGTGTGAATGTCGCCGTTGACCCTTCCCGCTTTCCCGATCACGACCGCCTTGTGGGCGCGGACCGAACCTTCGATATGCCCTTCGATGCGGATGGTGTCGGTCGTGTCGCAGTCACCGACGACGCGCAGTCCGGGCCCCACGATGGAGATGACCTGCTCGGGTGAAGCCGCCGGGGTAGGTCCTTTTCGTGCCATGGCTTCCAAACGTCTTTCTTCCTTGGGGTACGGGTGATCTTCCGGAGAACCGCCCCACTATGGCGGTGTCACCATCGACAATGGATCGATTGGCCTGCCGTTTCTCAATATCTCGAAATGAAGATGGGGCGCGGTAGACCGGCCCGTCGAACCCGACAGGGCGACCACCTCGCCCTGCCGAACCTGCCGGCCCCGTTCCGCAACCAGATGGGAGGCGTGGCCGTACCTGGTGCGCCAGCCATTGCCGTGATCGATGAGGACGAAGAGACCGTAGACGGGATCGTTCGCCGCGTCAACAACAACGCCTCCACCCGCCGCTCTGACGTACGACCCGCTCGCCACCGCGATGTCGATTCCAGGATGGTCGCTGGCCCCGCCATCGGACCGCGTGACAAACCCCTGAGTCGTAAGCGGCCAGGCGGTCGGCTCGGTTGCGGCCCCTTCGCCCAGGCCGCCGGGACTGCCCCCCGCCGCCGCGCCGTTCGTGAGCCAAAGGACGGAATCGGGGGAGCTGTCGAGCCCGATCAACTGGCGGAAGTTGTCCTGCCGCGCTTCGGCGGCCGCCATTCGACTGGCCAGCGAATCCATCCGCTGGTGCCGGGCCATCAGCGAGTCGTTCTGTTGCTGGAGAACAGCGGTTCTTGCCGCGCGGCCGGCCATGGCCGACCAGCTTGCCGCCATCGCCACGATCAGGACTCCCAGCGCCACCGCGGCAACCTTGATGGCCACCAGGCGACGCCGGGACAGTGTGATGGTACGCGGTTGCTCCACGTCGTGACCCCGCACCACGATGATCGATATGCCGTCCTTACCGTCCATTCACGCTCTCTTGTTCCGTGCCGTGTCCGCTACAATGCACCTTAACATATTGTCGGGCCGGACGCGGTTCAGCCAACTATCTCGGCCGCTTCCTTTCCGGTGACGGCCGTGAAAACCCTCTCGAGCTCTCGCGCTCCACGAAACGATATGCGGATGGCCCCGTTGCCGCGGCCCCGCCACTGGATGCCGACGCGCGCGTCCAGGTGATCGCTGAGCGCCTCCTCCAGGACCCCGATTGCGGGATCCCGTGCCTTCGTCTCGTCCGATGCCTCACGGGCAGGTGACTCCCCGCCACCGGCCAGTTCCCGAACCCGGCGTTCCGTTTCGCGCACCGACCAGGATTCGGCGACCGCTTGCCGCGCAAGATCCGCGGCCTTCACCGGATCGTCGACCCCCAGGATCGCCCTGGCGTGTCCCATCGCCAGAGCGCCTTCCTCGAGCAGGCGGCGAACGGAGGGAGGGAGTGTCAGCAGCCGCAGCACGTTCGCCACCGTGGACCGGCTCTTGCCCACGGCTTCGGCCACTTCGCGCTGCCCATACCCGAACGTATCCCGAAGTGTTCCGTAGGCCTTGGCTTCCTCCAGCGGCCCGAGATCTTCGCGCTGTATGTTCTCGACGAGCGCGAGAACGAGCAGTGTGCGATCGTCGACCTCGCGCACCTGTGCCGGTATCTCGGTCCAGCCCAACAGCTTGACGGCGCGAAGCCTGCGCTCGCCAGCCACCAGCTGGTAGGTTCGGCCGGAAGGCGACCTTCGCACGAGCACCGGCTGCAGCAGGCCGTTGACACGGATGGAGGCGGCGAGTTCGCTCAACTCGGCGGTGCGGAACTGTCGCCGCGGCTGGTAGGGGTTGGCGGCCACGGCGCGGACCGGGACCGTGGTCGGCACCTCCGGCTCGGATCCCGCCGCAACCGGCTCCTGCATATAGTCGCCCAAGAGGGCGCCGAGCCCTCTTCCAAGTCGGTCGCCTCGGTTCATGAACACTCAGCTCCTGTGATTGTGTGCAAGTGCCGTCCTGCCCCGAATCTCCCTGGCGAGCGACGCGTAACGGCGTGCGCCGACCGAGGAGGGTTCGTAGTCCGTCACCGGCTGTCCGAATCCCGGCGCCTCGGCGATGCTGACGTTCCGCGTGATCACCGTGTCGAACACCTTCTCGCCGAAGTAGCGTTTCGCCTCGGTAGCGACCTGGCGCGAAAGACTGAGGCGCTGGTCGTACATGGTGAGGAGCACGCCCTCGACCTCGAGGCCCGGATTCAGGCCTCTCTGTACCAGACCAATCGTATTGAGCAGCTGGGTGAGCCCTTCGAGCGCGTAGAACTCGCACTGAATCGGGATCAGGACCGAGTCGGCCGCCGCGAGCGTATTGAGGGTCAGGAGGCCCAGCGACGGGGGGCAGTCGATGAAGATGAAGTCGTAGTCGGCTGTGAGCGGCGCGAGCGTGTCGCGAAGGATCGTCTCGCGATCCCGAACCCCGACCAGCTCGACCTCGGCCCCCACGAGGTCGCGGTTGGCCGGAATCACGTCGAGATTCGCGCGCCCGTCGGATCGAAACACCGCTCGAAACGCGGGAAGCCCCCGGACCAGTACGTCGTACACGGTAGGGATGTTGTCGCGCTGGATGATGCCCAGGCCACTCGACGCGTTCCCCTGCGGGTCCATATCCACGAGCAGCACCCTGGCACCATCACCAGCAAGGCTGGCCCCCAGGTTGACCGCGGTCGTGGTCTTGCCAACCCCGCCCTTCTGGTTGGCGAGAGCGATGATTCGGTTCAAGACGCGGCGTTTTCCTTTGGGGTTCCCGGGAACGACGAAACGGCATCGGACTCCGGAATCTAACCGCCCCGTGTTCCACGTGGAACAAATGGGAGTCCATTGTCGCCCCGCCGAATGTTCCACGTGGAACACCCGGGGCCCCGCGCGCGCTCCAAAGGTTCAGGCAGTAGGAGCCCGATTCGCCGGCGGCCCCGCCTCCCTCGCCGGCGACCGACCACCCGCTGCTGTTTCCGGGCTTCCCGCCGCCGTCCGGCGGTTGGCCATCCTGCGGATCTCCATCACGAGGTTCTGGAGGTCGGCGGGCGAGACGCCGGGGATCCTGCCTGCCTGGGCCAGGCTCCGCGGCCGTACCTTCTCGAGCTTCTGGCGTGCTTCGATCGACAGCGTGGCGAAGCTCGTGAAGGGAGTATCTTCGGGGATGGCGAATTCGGCCTGCGTCCGCAGCTTGGCCGCCCGCTCCAGCTCCCGGCGCACGTAGCCCTCGTACTTGGTATCGATCTCGACGGTTGCCAGCACATCAGGGTCGAAGCGCGGGGCCGCATCCCCGGCCGCCCGCAGAAGCGCCTTCGCAGTCACCCGCGGCCGACGAAGGATGTCCCTGGCCCGCCGCGGACGGTCGATCGGATGGCTTCCCGCCCGTTCCAGCGTGGGATTCACCGTCGCCGGCTGCATCGCCTCGCTTCGAAACCACGCCATGGCGCGCGATTCCTCGCGCAGACGGGCCTCCAGCGCTGATTCCTGTTCCCGGGTCAGGAGACCGACCGACCGGGCAAGGGTGCCGAGGCGGCCCGGACCGTTGTCCTGACGGAGCAGCAGTCGGAATTCGGCCCTCGACGTAAAGAGCCGGTAGGGCTCGTCCACTCCCTTTGTGACCAGGTCATCGATCAGGACGCCGATGTAGCCCTGGTCCCTCTCAACCAGGAACGCATCCCTGCCCAGCACCGCGAGGGCGGCGTTGGCGCCCGCGACAAGCCCCTGGCCGGCAGCCTCCTCATAGCCCGTAGTTCCGTTGATCTGCCCGGCGAAGTACAGTCCGGGAATGCAACGCACCTCCAGGGTGTGCCGCAATTGATACGGGGGGAAGTAGTCATACTCGATCGCGTACCCGGGCTTGGTCATCCTTGCTTCCTCGAGGCCGGGAATCGACCTGAGAAACGCGAGTTGCACCTCGGGCGGGAGCGATGTCGAGAGGCCATTGACGTACAGTTCGGTGGTATCCAGCCCTTCCGGCTCCAGGAAAACCTGGTGACGCGCGACGTCCGGGAACCGGACCACCTTGTCCTCGATGGACGGACAATACCGCGGACCCCGTCCCGATATCTCACCGCCGTAAAGTGCGCTGCGAAAAAGGTTTGCGGTAACAATCCGCTTCAGTTCCGCTCCGCACCAGGTGATCCAGCAGGGCCGCTGCACGGGTATGGGTTCGCGGCTGTAGAAGCAGAATCGGAAGGCGCTGTCCTCGCCGTCCTGGCGCTCGCAGCGAGCAAAGTCCACCGAGCGCCCGTCAACCCGTGGCGGCGTCCCCGTCTTGAAGCGCGCAACCTCGAGGCCGCGCTCCTCGAGCGCCTCGGCGAGGTCGATCGAGGGGCCTTCCCCCGCCCGTCCCGCCCCGTGCGCGCTGCTGCCCCCGACATGGATCCTGCCCCGGAGGAACGTCCCGGCCGTGACCACGACGGTCGGGCCCTCGAAGACCACGCCGCCGCGCGTGACAACACCCTGGACGCGGTCGTCGTCCATCAGCAGGCCCGTCACCATCTCCTGGAACAGATCGAGGTCCTCGAGGCCGTCGAGAATGCGCCGGACGGCCACCGGATACCGGGCGCGGTCGCACTGGGCCCGTGGTCCCCAGACCGCCGGACCCTTGGACCGGTTTAGCATACGAAAGTGTATACGAGTCGCATCCGTGGCCTGCGCCATGACCCCGCCGAGGGCGCCGACCTCACGCGCCACGGTTCCCTTCGCGACCCCGCCGATCGCCGGATTGCAGCTCATCTGCGCAATCCGGGTCAGATCCGGGGTCACGAGAACCGTTTTCGCGCCCAGGCGCGCGGCCGCGGCGGCGGCCTCGGTCCCCGCGTGGCCCCCGCCGACCACGATCACGTCATAGCGAAGCCGCACCGCTCACTTTCCTATGCAGAAGTCGCTGAACACCCGGTCGAGCACGTCGTCCGGCGCGATCACGCCGAGGATCTCCTCGAGCGCGCTCTCGGCGGACTTGAGGTGGGCAGACGCGACTTCGGGCGGAATCTCCGCCGAGAGCGCTTCGGCGAAGGCCTCCACCTCGGCTCGCGCCACCCGCAACAACTCGGCCTGCCGTCGATTGGTGACAACCGGCACCTCGTCGCGATTCTCCACGATACCCTGGAACACGAGTCCGCGCAGCATGCCCCTCAGTTCGGCGAGCCCCTGGCCCGACTCCACCGAAACCGCCACCTCCCCGTCGCGCGGCGCCTCCCCTGGCCCGGCAAGGTCCCACTTCGTCCTCACTACGATAACCGGCGAGCCGACCGACGCCAGGAAGTCCTCTTCGCGCTTTCCCGCGGCACGCCCCGCTTCCCTGCAGTGCAGGACAACGTCGGCCCCGGCCAGGTAGCGGCGCGCAACCTCGATGCCCATTCGCTCGACGGTGCCTGGATCGCCGCGCAGACCGGCCGTGTCGACCAGGCGGAACGGAAACCCGTCGACCTCCACAACGGCTTCGATCGCGTCGCGCGTCGTGCCCGGAAGGTCCGTGACGATCGCGCGCTCCTGTCCCACTAAAGCATTGAACAGACTTGACTTACCTGAGTTGGGACGACCGGCCAGCACCGTCACCGCCCCCTCCCTCAGCAACTCGCCGGACGGAGCCGTGGCCAGGATCACGTCCATGTCGCGCGCTACCCCGGCCGCTCGCTCGGCGATCGCATCCAGGGGTGTCGGGGCGTCGTCCTCCTCGGGGAAATCGATGTGCTGCACCAGCAGGGCGGCCAGACCGACCACGTCTTCCCTCAGCGCGGCGATCCTCGCCCCGAGTCCCCGTTCCAGCTGGTGCAGGGCCACGGTCCGGCTCTTCTCGGAGCGCGCCGCAACCAGATCCGCGACCGCTTCCGCCTGGGTCAGGTCCAGCTTGCCGTTCAGGTACGCGCGCTCGGTGAATTCGCCCGGTCTCGCCTTGCGGGCACCCAGCGCGATGCACGCGGCAACCACGTTCCCGGGGATCGAATGGCCGCCGTGCGTCGAGATCTCCACCGTGTCTTCGCCGGTGTAGCTCGCCGGGGCGCGGTAGACGGTCACCAGCGCCCGGTCGAGGGTCTCGCCGGTGCCCGGACGGCCAAGGGTGCGGAGATGGCTGGTTCGTTCCGCCCACGCGGCGGTGGCGCTTCCGGGCTCCCCGGTCAGCTCCGCCGCGATCCGCAGCGCGTCGCTTCCGGAGAGGCGCACCAGCGCGATGGCGCCGAACCCCGGAGCAGTCGCCAGGGCCACGATCGTGTCAAGCACCACGCCGGAGTCCACGGGAGCACCACCCGGCCAGCCGTCAGCGAGAGCGCTTCACCGGACCCGCCGCCTGCATCTTCTTTCTTTCCTTGGCGATCAGGATCTGCTGCGGAATCGTCGCGAGGTTGACGGTCACGTAGTAGAGATTGAGTCCCGACGCCCACCGCCAGAAGAGCACGGTCATGAAGACCGGCATGATGTACATCATCATCTTCATCTGCTGGTTCGCCATCCCCTGCGCCGGACTGGTCTTGTACATGATGAACTGCAGCAGGAACATGCTGGCGCCCAGCGAGAGCGGCAGGATGTAGAAGGGGTCCGCAGCGGACAGGTCCGGAAGCCACATGAACGACTCGCCCCGCAGCTCGATCGTGGTCCGGAATACCAGGAACAGCGCGATGAGCATGGGCATGGGAATGAGCATCGGCACGCACCCCGCCAACGGGTTGACGCCATGCTCCCTGTACAGCTTCATCGTCTCCTGCTGCATCCGCTGCGGGTCGTTGGGGTACTTGTTCTTGATCTCCTGCGCCAGCGGCTGAACGCTCATCATGTTGACCTGCGCGAGCATCGCCTTGCGTTGCAGGGGCCACAGCAGCACGCGCATCAGCACGCCGATCACGATCAGCACCCAGCCGTACCCCAGGAGCAGGTTCTCGTGCAGAACCCGGACGAGCCACAGGATCACCGCCACCAGGGGCCGGATGATGGGGCGGAAGATGCGCCATCCGTAGGGGTTGACTTCCTCGAGGTCGTTACCGATCGCGACCAGCCGCTCGCGCTCGATCGGGCCCAGGTACGCCCGGTACGCATAGCTCCCGTCGTCGCCGACGGGGCTGGCGACCCGCACGCTGGCCCGGCCTTCCACAGGCAGCGGTTCCGCCCACATGGCGGTGAGGTAGTCCCCAACGGAGATACCGTCTCCCGGCAGGATCACCTGGACGAAGTACTTGCTCTTGACAGCCGCCCACCGGAGCGGGCCCTCCACCACCTCCGGCTCGTCCACGCGGGACAGCGGGCGCGACCTCGTGCCGTCCTCCGCGTGGTTCCCGAGGTACGACATCGCCCTCCAGTCCTCGGACTCCTGGAGCTCGTTGATCGCCAGGCCCGGCCCGAGATCCAGGAACAGCGCGGACCGCTCCACCGCCGGCAGTTCGCCCTCGACTTCGACCAGGTACGAATCCGCGGTGAAGGTGTAGCGGATTTCGCTGAAGAACTGCCCCTCGGGGTAGTCGTAGCGGAACGTCAGCGTGCGCGGTCCGCTCCCCTCGCCGAGGCGAATCCCGCCCGCCGGGCTGACCGTGTAGGGGTACCGGTCCAGGGCGACCGAGTCCGCGCCTCCGCCGTACAGCCACGTCGCGCCGAGCACGCCGTCCACGCCCTCGGGCACCAGTTCCACCGCGCCCTCACGCTGAAAGGACTCGTAGCCGGGGAGGCGGACCGAGCGTACACGGGCGCCGCGGTTCGAAAATGTCAGGTGGAACAGTGGCGTCTCCACGGTGACCAGCTCCTCCGGGTCGCCTTCCCGCGGTGCCTCGAAGGGCCTCTCTACCCCTGGTTCGTCGCGTGCGTCGGCTTCTCCCGCCCGCGGTCCGGCCGGCTCGCCGGGAGGCTCCGACACCGGATCCGGGGTGACCGGCGGAAAGAGCAGGTTCGTGAGCACGAACACGGCGAGCATCAGGAACATCGCCAGCAGGAACCTGAGTCCGGTCTTCATCGCTCTCCCGTCTCCACACCTGGGACCGGATCAAATCCGTGCCCGCCCCACGGGTGACAACGCGCCAGACGCCGGACGCCGAGCCACCCGCCCCTCCAGGGCCCGTACGTCTCGATCGCCACGCGGGCGTACTCCGAACAGGTCGGCAGGTACCGGCACGGTGAGGTCCTGAATGCCGAAACCGTCACCTGGTATGCCTGGATCGCCCCGACCATCATGCGCACGGTGAGGCTGTGCCGCCCCGGGCCGCGCTGGGGGCGGCCCTCTACCATTTTCCGTCCACGACGCCCATCAATTCCTCCTCGAGTTGATGATACGTCGCCCGGTAGGCGCTTGTTCTAACCCGCACCAGCACGTCCGCCCCGACTCCCCTCGCGCTGAGCGCGCCCAGCACGCGCGTCCGCCCGATCTCCCGCAGCCTGCGCTTGAGACGGTTCCGCGCGACGCTCCCGTTCCCCAGCTTGGGGACCACCCATCCGACGCGCGGGCAGGGTCGTGTCGGCACACGGAGGATGTAGACATCCAGCGTTGGCGTTCTCGAACGGGTCCCCTCTCGCAACACGGTCCGGATTTCGCCGCCACGTCGGATCCGGGCCATCCTGGGGAGCCGCTGGCCCACCGGCTCCACCATGCACCGCTACCTGGGATTCTTGGACCCGATGCGCACCACCAGCGACCGTCGTCCCCGGCGGCGGCGGCGATTGAGGGTCGCCCGTCCCGCCTTCGTGCTCATGCGCGCTCGAAAGCCGTGCTTGTTCAAGCGCTTGCGGTTGCGGGGCCTGTAAGTCGGTTTCATCTGATCCGCTCGCGGTGGCGGTCTCGGTAACGGTCGCCCCCATCCGTGAAGCCGGAGGGCGCGACCAACAACGGGCTAGCCTTTAAAGGTATCCGAAGGACTCACCACTGGTCAACCGCAGCTGCGGGCACGGAGCCCCGGAGACCGGAAGTGGGGCTCCTGGGAGGGAGTCGGCGCGGCGTCCGCGACCGTTTGACTTCCGGGTGTGCGCACCCGTAACGTTGGCGCCCCTGTTGAACACCGTGAGGGCATGGAACTAGGCGCATCCGAACTCTGGGACCGCATACTCGGGCAGGCCAGGCGCGGCCTTCCCGAACAGACTTTTCGCACCTGGCTTGCCAGCGCGGAGGCGGTCTCCTGGTCGGACGGAATCCTGCAAATCAGGGCGCCGAGCCGCTTCCACGCGGAGTGGCTGGAAGACAAGTACGGCGAAACGGTGCATGAGATCGCCCGCGCGATCGTGGGCTCCCCGGTTGAACTGCGAGTCTCTACAGAGCTCGGGGCCCAGGAGCGTTCGACTCCGGAGATCTCGGTGGCGCAGGTCGGAGAACCGGATCCGTCACCGCCCTACAACGGCGCTCCGGCGGACGTCCGCCCGGCTGCGGCCGAACCGGTGCCAGGGCTCAACGTCCGGTACACTTTCGACCGCTTCATCGTCGGCGAGAACAACCGCCTGGCACAGGCGGCGAGCATGGCCGTCGCGGAACGGCCGTCGCGGAGCTACAACCCCCTGTTCCTCTACGGCGGCACGGGGCTGGGGAAGACCCACCTGATGCAGGCCATCGCGAACCGGCTGCGCCAAGCCGGCGACACCCGCATCTGCTACATCCCGGCCGAACAGTTCGTGAACGAGATGGTCTCCGCGATCGGCAGCCATACCACCGACGCATTCCGGGGCCGCTACCGGTCATACGACCTGTTGCTGGTGGACGATGTCCAGTTTCTGCGCGGCAAGGAGCGTACCCAGGAGGAGTTCTTCCACACCTTCAACGTGCTGTACAACAGCGGCCGCCAGATCGTTCTGACCAGCGACCGTCACCCGCGGGAGCTCAAGGGCCTCGAGGATCGGCTGGTCTCGCGCTTCGAGTGGGGCCTCGTGGCTGGCGTCGACCGGCCCGAGTACGAGACCCGCGTGGCCATCCTGCAGCGCAAGGCCGAGGAAGGCGAGGTGGTGATCGGGCCGAACGTCGTCGACCTGATCGCGCGCTCTTGCCGTTCGTCCGTTCGCGAACTGGAGGGCGCGCTCATCAAGCTGCTGGCGGTGGCTTCCGTGATGAAGCGGGAGCCCAACCTCGACCTCGCGCGCATCGCGCTGGCCGGGATGGCGGAGGTGCAGGAGCGTCGTTCGCTCGACGTCGAGAGCATCCGGGACATGGTGGCCGATGTCTGGGGCGTGACCGGCAAGGCCCTCGCCTCGAGGAGCAGAACGCGCAACCTGGTCGTCCCGAGACAGGTCGCGATGTTCCTGACGCGGGAGTTGCTGGGTGTTCCGCTGGCGCGGATCGGGGGCGCCTACGGGGGCCGTGACCATACAACGGTCATCCACTCCATCCGCATGGTCGAGTCGCGCCTGCAGGCCGACGGCGCCTTCCAGGCGAGAGTTGACGAGCTTCGGGAAACCCTGGCGAAATCGGCGTGAACCGCAGCGCGTCCGGCGGGATCATCGCCCCACATGGTGGAACGTGCGGGCGCGATGTGGAAAACTCCGTGGAAAAGCGTCTCTATTTCCCCCTTTTTCCACAGCGGACAGGATCCGGGGTGGGAGAACTCCGTTTTCTCCACGGCTTTCCACACCGGCCGGATTCCGCTCGTCAGCCCACTGGATCCACCCTCCCAGACCCCTCTGCACGGGCGATTTCCACAGTTTCCACAGCCCCTATGATGATGAGTTTATCTATCTTTAATGCCATATTTCACAGGCGAGGTCCGGCCTTGTCCGTGCATTTCCCCACCACGTTCTCCTACAGGCTTCCATGAAATTCACGATCACACGGCAGAACCTCCACAAAGGGCTCGCCGCGGTCTCGGCCAGCATTCCGGCCAAGACGACGCTGCCCGTGCTCTCCAACGTCCTGCTGGAAGCCGAGGACAACGCCGTCTGGCTGAGCGGCACGGATCTGGATGTTTCCATCCGGATGAGGGTGCCGGCGGAAGTGGCACAGGGCGGAGCGATCACGGCACCTGGGCGCAAGCTCCAGGAACTGACCCGTGAGCTCCCGGATGAGCCGGTGGACATGCAGGCTCGCGGGGACCAGCTCGAGATCGCCTGCGGTTACAGCCGCTTCAAGCTCAACGGTCTGCCGAGCGAGGAGTTCCCGAATCTGCCCGCGATCGACTTCGAGGAAGGCTGGACGGTCTCGGAAGAGTCGTTGCGCCAGCTGATCAAGACCACGTCGTTCGCGGTGTCGACGGAAGAGAGTCGGCCCATCCTCAACGGCGTGCTCTGGGAGCTCGAGGACACGCAGATGTGCATGGTGGCAACCAACGGCCATCGCCTGGCGAAGATGGTCGTCAAGTCCGATTCCACGGAGGCCGGGAGCGCCGACCTCATCGTTCCGCCGATTGCGCTCGGGCAGGTGGAACGGCTGTTCGACGAGGACGGAACCCTCACTGTCGCGAGAGGCGGCAACCACCTGGCGTTCCGCTCGGACGAAAAGGAGGTCTATACGCGCCTGATCGAGGGCAGATACCCGAACTACGAGCAGGTCATTCCCAAGGACAACGACAGGATCGCCACGGTAGACCGACAGGTCCTGGAGGCGGCCCTGCGCCGGATGGCGGTTCTCGCCAGTGACCAGACGCGCCGCGTGAAGCTGTCGTTCCAGACCGACCGGGTGCACTTCGACGTGATGACGCCCGATCTGGGCGAGGCGCACGACGAACTGGAGCTGGACTACGAGGGTGACGGGCTGGAAATCGGCTTCAACGCCAACTACCTGCTGGAAGTTCTGCGGAACATGCCGCCCGGCGAAGTCAGACTCGCTTTCAAGAGCGCGGAGCGCGCGGCAACCGTGACGCCCGCCAGCGACGACCTGGACTACCTGTGTCTGGTCATGCCATTGCGGCTGGTCGACTGACCCGCGGTCGTGGGCGCCGCGTTACGGGGCGGACCGCGGGTTGGACTGCTCGTGCAACCTGTGCGGAGTTTCTAGAGCAGTTCCCTGGCCGCAAAGACCGCGCGGAAGTCGTAGCCGGCGGCAGCCAGGCGCTCCGCACCGCCTTCCTGACGATCGACCAGGGCGAGCACTCCAAGGATGACGGCTCCATGGGCCGCCACCACGTCGAGCGCCCTGAGCAGGCTTCCTCCGGTCGTAACCGAATCCTCGACCACGACGACACGCGCCCCGGGGGTGAGGCCGCCCTCGATTTGACGGCCGGTCCCGTGTCCCTTGGCCTCCTTGCGGACCGTGAAGGCGTCGAGGGCGGTGCCGGTACGGGTCGCGTGATGCGCGATCGCGTAGGCGACCGGATCGGCGCCCAGCGTCATTCCGCCCACGAACTCGGGGGTCCAGCCGGCCTCCTGAATGGCCCCGAAGCAGACTTCACCGACGAGAATCTGGCCTTCGCCGGTCATCGTCGTGAGGCGGGCGTCGATGTAGTACCGCGAACGACGGCCGCTGGCCAGTGTAAAATCACCTGTCCTCACGCTGCGGTCGCAGAGTAGATTGCGGAGACGGGAGATGGCAGACATGGCGATGCAAAGATACACTGAAAGGATGCGCAAAGGAAGTCGGCCCCGAACCCGCTTCTTAGGCGTAACTCTAGGTCTGACCATGTTTTGTGGACTCTTTGCGAGCTGCGACACCACTGGGCCCCCCAACGGGTTGCTGCGGTTCGGGTCGGAGGGCGAGGTGCGGATCACCGCCGAGGTGCCGCTCCAGGGGGATATCGGCTGGCTTCAGCAGGTGGTCACCTGGAGCTCGGACGGGGCATGGAAGCTGTTCGAGCAGATCGGCTATCGCGGCGCGACCGGAGACGAGAACCTGACCCGCAACCCGGGATTGCCGGTCCACTACGCCGCTCAATACCCGAGCCTGATCCAGCTGCTGAACGACGGGGGCGCGAAGGTGTTCGGGGTGGACTCGATCCTCGACCCGAACCTGGAGCCGGAATGCGGTGTCGGAAAGACCAGGGTGACGCTGCAGATCTATGACTCCCGGCGCGAGGAGCAGAGGGAATGGACCCGGTGCGCAGGGGACGCCAGTACGCTTCGCAACGTGAAGACCGAAGGGGCCGGGCCGGACACGGGCGCGAGCCGGATCATTCAGGCGGCGATCAAGATCAGGGACTGGACGGTCGGGGCGGACTTCCTGTCGGTGTATTCGGGGAGCCTGCCTTACGGGACGCTGGACAAGGGGACCGAGACGGGATCGGGGGTCGACAGCCTGATATGGTTCCGCGCTCCCGACGACTCCGACGGTGCCGAAACGCAGGATCGTTTCCTGGCCTTCTGGGATGCGCACACGGCGGGCTCCGGCCGGGCCGCGCCGGAGGTCGACTGGGCCGAGGAAATGGTCCTGGTCGGGGCGGTGGGGGTGCGCGAGGAGGTGGGGGACTCGGTCGAGGTGCGGCGGCTCCTGCTTATCGGGAACGACGAACGGGTCACCGGGACCAGGATCGAGATCGTCGAGAGGAACCCGGGTGACTTCTGCGCGCCGGCAAGGCGGATCGTCCGGCCGTATCACATCGTCGTCGCACCGAAGACGCCGGAGCCGTTCTACCCCGAGGTGCGGGCCGAGCGGGTACCCTGCGGGACGTAGCGGCCCGTGGACTGGTAGCCGACCATGACTCTGCGAAACCGGTTCACCGCCTTCTTCGTGGCGTTCGCGGTGCTGATCAGCGCCCTGGGCGGCGTGCTGACCTGGAATGGCGCGCGTCGTGCGCTCGAGGAACAGCTCGACCGCGAGCTGCTGTCCGCCGGCGAGTTGGCGAAGGAAGCGCTGTTTCGGGCGGATGATGTGCTACTGCTGTTGGAGGAAGGGCAGGATCCGCCGCCGGAATGGTTCGACTTCCAGAACAGGCTCAGACGGATGATCACCTCCGGGGTGGTGGACCGCGCGGAGATCTTCCGGTGGAGCCCCGGCGACCTCGAAGCCAGGGCCCTGGTGACGCCGGATCCGCCCGACTCCATTGCGATCCTGCAGCGCCTGAGCTCGGTCGAACCGTACGTCGTTTCGGGCTTGGTGCAGGAGGCCTATGAAACCGGAGCCGCGACGACACCCCGCTTTGAGCTGGAAGGACGCGACTACCGTTACGGGATCCTGCGCCTGGAGTCGGGTGAGACCTTCCTCATACTACGGATCCCGGAGGATCACCTTGAGCCGTTGAACACGCTGGCATGGACGATCATCGCCCTCTCGCTGGCCGCGGCGGCTTTGGGCGCGCTTATCGGCTGGCGACTCGCGACCGGCATCGTGTCGCGCCTGGAGGTGCTCAGCAGGGGTGCCCTGCGCATTCAGCGCGGCATGATGGACCGTCCCTTCGACCTCGAGGGGGAAGACGAGGTGGGGCGGCTCGCCAGGGCGATGGAACGCATGCGGACCGGGATTCAGCGCCGGGACGAGCAGCTGCGCCTGATGCTTTCGCGGGTCGCGCACGAGATCCGGAACCCGCTGGCGGGGCTCGAGCTGTTCGCGGCCGCGGCGCAGGACACCGACGACCGGGAGGAGCGGCAACGGATTCTCGGAAGGGTGCGGAGAGAAGTGGTGGGACTCAACAGCATCATCAACGAATTTCTCGGCTTCGCTCGACCGGGACGCACGGAGTTCGAGTTGCACGACGTCCGGGATCCCGTTGGCGATGCCATATCGCTGGCCCAGGCGGAAGTCAGGGAAAAGGGCGGGGAACTGCATGTCGAGTTCCCCACCCAGCCACTTGTGGCGAACGCCGACCCGCGTCAGGTCAAACGCCTGGTCCTGAACCTGCTCCGCAACGCGGCCCACGCCGGCGAGACGGTCTGGGTCGAGGCCGCCATGGTCAACGGCCAGGTGCGAATCGCGGTGCGCGACGACGGCCCGGGAGTCCCGGAGGAGATCAGGGACCGCATCTTCGAGCCCTTCGTGGGCGACAAGGCGCAGGGAGCCGGTCTGGGATTGGCGATCGTCAAGGAGATGGCGGAAGCGAACCACGGGCGGGTGGAGCTGGTGGGGCAGGACGGCGGGCACGAACAGGACGGCGGGGACGGTCGAATTGGGGGCGGTGCCGAGTTCCACGTATACTTCAGTGGCCCCGAGGACCTTCCGACCGAAGGGGCGCGACAGCAGGCGGCGCAGGAGGAGGACGTGGCGACATGAGCGGCCACAGGCAGGTGTTGATCATTGACGATCACGACGCCATTCGCGAAGGGCTGGAGTTGCTCATGCGCCGCCGCGGCCACAAGACTCGCTCCGCGGGCGGCAGGGACGAAGGTCTGCGGATCCTCGAGGAGGCGGGGGCCGACCTGGTCATCACGGACCTGAAGATGGCCCGGGCGGACGACGGGATCAGGGTCCTGAAGGAAGTCAAGACCAGCTCGCCGAACACCGACGTCCTGGTGATCACAGCGCACGGCACCGTCGAGCGCGCGGTCGAGGCGATGAAGCTCGGCGCCTGCGACTTCATCTCCAAGCCGTTCTCCTCGGAGGAGTTCGGGATCAAGGTGGACCGGATTCTGCGCGAACGCGACGAGCGGCTGCGCCTGCAGCAGGAGAATCTCGCGCTCAGGGTCGAGAACACCTACCTGCGGAGCGAGGCGGGAGACGACAGCACGCAGTACGGTGAGATGGTGGGCAACTCCGAGACCATCAACCGTGTCAAGCGCTTCGTGGAGCGCGTGGCGCGTTCCGACTCCACGGTCATGGTGTACGGCGAGTCGGGCACCGGGAAGGAACTGGTCGCGCGCGCGATCCACGCCCGCTCCGCGCGCCACAAGGGTCCGTTCGTGCGCGTCAACTGCGGCGCGCTGCCCGAGGGCCTGCTCGACTCGGAGCTCTTCGGCCATGAGCGCGGCGCTTTCACCGGGGCGGCGAAGCGGAGGCGCGGCCGCTTCGAGCTGGCGGATGGCGGAACCCTCTTCCTCGACGAAATCTCGACGATCAGTCCGGCGACGCAGGTGCGGCTGTTGCGCGTGCTTCAGGAGCGGGAGCTGGAGCGCGTGGGCGGCGAAGACACCATCGCGGTCGACGTGCGCATCGTGGCGGCGACGAACACGCCTGCCGAGGATCTCCTGGCGGGCGACGGCTTCCGCGAAGACCTGTACTACCGCCTCCACGTCGTGCCCGTGACGGTGCCTCCCCTGAGGGAGCGCAAGGACGACATCGAGCTCCTCGCCGGCCACTTCATCGGCAAGCTCCGGGCCAGAACGCGTTCCGGCGTCACAGCGATCAGCCAGGCGGCGCTGAGTCGGCTGAAGGAGTACGACTGGCCGGGCAACGTCCGTGAGCTGGAGAACGTCATTGAGCGGGCCCTTGTGCTCGCGGACGGAGAAAAGCTGGAGGAAGGTGATTTGCCCCTGCTGGCCAACGGGGCGGGTGCCGGTGTGTCGGTGGTAAACCTGGGTGAAGAGGGCGTCGACCTCGGCCGGGCCGTGGAGGGCATGGAGGAGAGGCTGATCCGGCAGGCACTGGCCCGCACGGGGGGCGCCAAGGCCGAGGCCGCCCGGCTGCTGAGCATTCCCAAGAGCCGGCTGTACTACAAGATCGAGAAATACGGCATCGATTGATGAAGTGCCCACGCTGGTCCGTCCCGCTGCTGATCGGAGCACTGGCCGCCGCAGGCGCGCCGGTCGCTCTTGGCGCGCAGGGGAACCTGTCCCAGGTCGTCGACGACTGGGAGGGCAGGTACGACGTGGCCAGGGAGAACTACCAGGCCGCGTACCAGGAGTGGGAATACTACGAGAGCCGCTGGCAACAGCTCATGGAAGAATTCGGCCGGGCACAGGCCGCGGACGACGAGAGGCGCACCACCGAAATCCTCGCACAGCTCCAGGACCTTTCGCAGGAAAGGGACCGGGCAGAGAGCACCTTACGGATACGCAAGGACGAATGGCACGATGCCAGCGAGGGTCTCATCAGCGCGCTGGAGGCGCGGATTGAGCTCCAGGTGCAGCAGATGGAGCGTTCCCCCGTGGGTTCCAATCCCGATTTGCTCGCGGAGTACAATGTGTACAGCGAGCGCCTCGCTGAGGTCGAGAACGAGACGGAGACGGAGCTGGGCCCGCGGCGGGAACTGGAGCTGCGGCCGATGCCCGACATGCAGATTCAGCCGGACGACAACCGGGATGATATCGAATTCAAGATCAGGAGTTTGCAGAACAGAATCACAGTCCTCGAAGACCTGTCTGGCGAGTTGGACGGGAAGATCGCGCAGCTGGAGAACCGACAACGCTGGGAGCGGACGCGTGACGACTTCAACGCGGGCCTCAGAGGATTCGACGACGTCGTGGTTCCGGTAATGCCGCGCTCGGGGGCGACCACCGCGGTCGGCGATACGACGGCCGTGGATCTGGCGCTGCAGCCCCTTGAGACCCGGATAGCGATGCTGACGGAACTCAGGGACGAAGTGCTCGAGCGGATCGGGCAACTGCAGGAGAAGGTCGAGGACTTCCAGCGAGAAGCGGAGCGCAGGCCGTGAGGACCGGACGTCTTCTGCCGTTCGCCGCGATCTGCGTCGGCCTGGTCACCCCGGCCATGGCCGACGGTCAGATTCGTCTCCGTGACCTGGTGATCACGGAGGGGGCTTCGCTCGAGGGCTACCTGGGGAACTTCGCCGCGATTACGGTTCCCCAGATCGACTCGACCGAGAAGGCCGTGGCCGGCGTGGGAGAGGTAAGTGTCCGCGGCATCCTCCGGCTCATGGGCCGCGAGAACCAAACCCTCGACATGGCCTTTGACGGTGGGATCCGCCAGTTCGCGACAGGCGGCTTCCAGCTTCGCAACTACGCGCCCCGCGAGCACAGCGGAAGCGTGGAAACGATGTATCAGCGCCTGATCCGGGGCGGGACCCTGACAGCCGATGCGGGGGCACGGTTCAGGAGCATTGCCGACCGGCCCCCGTTGCCGCTGTACCTCTCTCCGGGATACGATCGCTACACCACCGGGGTGTCCTACCGGTACCGGGACTTCCTCGATGTCGGCGTCGAGGGAGAGATCGCCGACTACGCGGCCCCGAAGGTGCTGCCTGCCTTGGACCTGCTGGACCGGTCCTCGCTGGTCGTGAACGCGGGCGTCAGGAAGATCTACCGCAGTCCGGCGGAGCTTGATCGAGACGACTACTGGGGCCTGCGGCTATTCAGCAGCTACAGCTATCACAGTTATCCGCAACAGGGGCAGGGTTCGACCCGAATCGATCATGCTTTGGGTGCGGGCGCCGCCTTCGAGGGAAGGTGGGAGCGGCTGTCGCTCGAGTTCACGCTGGAAGGAACGCGCAGCCGCTCGACATCGTTGCGGGTGGAATACAACGCCGCGCGCCTGAGCGGTCGGGCCGACTGGATTCTGGGACAGAATACGCAGGTCGGTCTCTATGGCACCTTGGCGCGCAAGCGCTTCATCCAACCCGGTCAGGACGCCCTGGTCCCGGGGGAAGAGGCGGACAACGCCTCGATACTGTACGCCGAGTTGACCAGGCACTTGGGAGACAGGGTTTCGAGCGCGTTCCGTTTCGGCTGGCAGAAGGTGGAGACGAATATCAGCGGGGCCTACTACACACGCTTCGGCGGCTCCTTCTTCCTGCGGGTGAGGCCCTGGAACTAGCGTTCGGCTAGAGCGACCCACCCGTCCTGAGGACGACCCCGAGGTCGGCGGGCAGTCCCGCCGCTGCGATTGCCGCCACGGCGCGATCCAGATCGTAGGAGACGCGCGGCACGCGGACCTCGATCTCGTCGCTGGCGAAACCCACGAGAGCGTAGGAGCCGCGCGGGTCGCCGTCCTTGGGCCTGCCCGCCGAGCCGGTGTTCACCAGGGTGCGGCCGTTGAATGTCCTGGTCCAGGGCTTGTGTGTGTGACCGAAGAAGATCGCGTCGCCTTCGCGGGCGCGTAGCAGCGCGATCATGTCTTTGCAGAAGCGGTCGGACCGGTCTTCGCGCCAGTAGACGGTGTTGAGGGTGGCACCTCCGTGAACGAGGATGAGGGTGGGCCCGGGCGCGTGGCCGCCGAACGGCCGCAGATCGAGGCGGAACGGAAGGCTGGCGAGGTAGCGCCGGTTGGTCGCCGTGATGTTGTCACGGGTCCAGCGGTAGCTCTGCGCCGACAGCTCCCGGTGACGGGGGTCGTCGTGCTGGCAGCCGCAGCTCGGGTGGCCGAGCGCGACGGTCGTGTCGTAGTTGCCCGCCACCCCCGCGATGCCGGCGGACCGGATCGTTTCGATGACTTCGTTGGGCCAGGGGCCGTAGCCGACCAGATCTCCGAGATGGTAGACGGCGTCGACATCCCGGGACGCAATGTCGGCGAGAACCGCCTCCAGTGCGGGCAGGTTGCCATGGATGTCGGAGATGATGGCAATGCGCACAGCGTGTCAGGTCCGGTTGGGCGGTTGTGCGATCAGGGGGCCTGGCGGGCTCCTTCCAGCGCGGTCAGGACGTAGTCGATCCCGGCCTCGGTGTGGTCGGCGTTGATCTGGAAGCGGATCGACTCGTCGCCGCGCGGAACGACGGGAAAGGCGAGACCCGTGGCCAGGACGCCGGCGTCGAAGAGGGCGGCGACCAGGCGGCGGGTCTCGGTCGTGTCACGCACCATGATGGGGACGATGGGGTGGTCACCCGGGATGATCTCGAAGCCGCGCGAGACGAGCCCGGATTCGAAGCGCCTGGTGAGGTTGCGCAGGTGCCTCAGGCGGGTCGCGCCTTCGGGTCCCTGCAGGATCTCCAGCGATTTCCGCGCGGCCGCGGCTTCGCCGGCGGTTATGGGATTCGAGTAGATGTACAGGGGCGAAGACTCGCGCAGAAAGCGGATCACCGCGGCACTCGACACTACGTAGCCGCCGTTGACGCCGAATGCCTTGCCCAGGGTGCCCACGAGCAGGTCGCAGGGCGGGCTGCCGGTGTATTCCTCCGTGCCACGGCCGGTGGCGCCGAACGAGCCGACACCGTGCGAGTCGTCCACCACCACGACCACGTTCTCGGGATAGTCGGGGTCGTGTTTCCTCGCAATCTCCATGATCTCGTCGACCGGGGCGTGGTCCCCGCGCATCGAGAAGATGCCGTCGGTTACCACAATCGCCCGGCGCGCGACACCCTTTGCTTCGTCCAGCTGGCGATCCAGGGTGGCCAGATCCAGATGAGGGTAGATCGCCTTCCCTGCCGGACGCGACATCCGGATCGCGTTGATGATGCAATTGTGATTGAGTTCGTCGGACAGCAGGAAGGTGGCCTTGTCCGTCAGCGAGACCAGCGCGCTCACGACCGCCGCGTAGGCCGAGGAGAAGATCATCCCCTCTTCGCGGCCGTGAAACGCCGCCAGCGCGCGCTCCAGCTCGATGTGCGGGGTATGGGTTCCGGCGATGAAGCGGACCGCGCCCGGCCCGGCGCCCATCGCACGCGCCGTGACCTCTTCGGCCTCGATTACCTCGGGGTGCAGGCTGAGACCCAGGTATGAGTTGGCATTCATGCGGATGAATGGCTTGTCGCCCTGCCCTTCCAGGAGGAACCGGGGTCCGTGTCCGTCCCGCGGCGGGACCACCTCACGGACCACGACTTCGGCTCCCTTTGCCGTACCCGCCTCTTCCATTCCGGCGACCAGGCCATTCACCACGTCGGTCAGGCGATCCATCGGCATGTTGTCGCTTACCTCCGTGCTGAGCCCGATCCCTCGCGGGCGAGTTGGCCTCTCAGTCCCCTGAACATGTCCGCGACCATCTCCGGAAGCCCGAATTCGGCGCGCCAGCCCCACTGTTCGAACGCCTCCGAGTCGTCGAGACGGGCGGGCCACGAATCCGCGATGGCCTGGCGCAACGGGTCCGGCTCGTAGTCGATCTGGAAGTCGGGCATGTGCACGCGTATCGCGTCCGCGAGCTCGGCCGGGGTAAAGTGCATGCCCGTGACGTTGAATGCGTTGCGGTGGACCAGCGCCCCGGACGGCGCCTCCATCAGCTCCACGATCGCGCGCATCGCGTCGGGCATGTACAACATGTCCATGCGCGTGTCCGGCTTCAGGAAGCAGGTGTAGCGGCCCTCCGTCAACGCGCACCGGAAGATGTCGACGGCGTAGTCGGTTGTGCCGCCGCCCGGAGGAGCCGTGTAGGAAACGAGTCCCGGGAAGCGGAGTCCGCGGGCGTCGACTCCGAAACGGGTGTGGTAGTAGTCGCACAGAAGCTCGCCGGCGACCTTGGTCACGCCGTACATGGTCGTGGGCCGCTGCAGGGTGGACTGGGGGGCCGGGTCGCTCGGCGTCTCCGGACCGAAGACCGCGATCGAACTGGGCGTGAACACCCGGCAACCCGTTTCGCCCGCGACCTGCAGCACGTTCAGGAGCGAGCCCATGTTGATTCGGTAGGCGCGCGCCGGATCCTGCTCGGCGGCCGCGGAGAGGACCGCTGCGAGGTGAAAGATTTCGGTGGCTCCGAAACTCTCCACCCCGTCACGCAATGCTCGCATGTCCAGGGAGTCGAGCTCTTCGGCAGGGTTCGCTCCGGCCCACTCCGCGGGATTGCGGATATCCGTGGCCAACACCGCGTCGGGTCCGTAACGCGCCCGAAGGGTTGCGGATAGCTCGGTCCCGATCTGCCCGGCGGCTCCGGTTATCAGGATACGCTTCATGAGAGAGAGATGGCCGGCTCTCCGGAGTCTGCGGGCGGGCGGTCCTGCGATGGACCGGCCGGTCGATTGACCGGCCATGAAAAAATGCGGGTAATCGCACCGGGGGCAAGGCTGGCGCCCTCGGACTCACCTCCGGCCGCCCGACCGTCCCCGCCTGCTGGTCCATCGGCGAAAGCGCTCCCGGTCCTGTCTCTGGAACTCCCGAAACGCCGCGCGCTGGTCTTCGGTCAGAATGGCGTCGATCTCGATCTGGAGGGAATCCATCTGGCTGCGAAGACGCGGCAGCACCCCTTCCATGACCTGCTGGGCGGCCACGCGTGAGCGTTCCATGGCCGCGTCGATCTGCTCCCGCTGCTCATCCGACAGCCGCAGGGACCGGGCCATCCGACCGGTGACCTGAATGCGGGCCAACTGGTCGAATTCAGCCGGTCCGGCGAGACCTCCCGGCCGCCTCGCCAGTTCGGGGCGCTGGTCGGAATCGCGCGAGCGCGTGTCTTCCCTGGCGTAGGTCTCGGCCCTGTTGTCGATGACCCGAAGGACACCCAGGGTGACGGTGGCTCCGGCGAAGAATACTGCGGCGAGCAGTGCGGCGGCGGTCGCTCTCCTGTTCATGGGGCGTACTCCTCAACGGCTACGACAAGCTCTTCCACGGTTGGCGCGTAGCTTCCCTCGATCCAGGCCGCAACGGACCACGGGACCATCACTTCGGCCATCGCGACTTCCTCCGCTCCGCCATCGCTCGGCAGAAGCATCAGTGTCGCAACGGCCGCCGCGGCAAGGCCACTGGCAACTGCAATGACGGGACGGCGCCAACCGGCAAGCGTGCCGGCAAGCGTTGCCTGACGCCGGCGGGCGTCCAGCATTGGCCGGGCCTCTGCCAGGATCCGGGCGACAAGGGCCTCCCAGCGGTTCGGGTCGGTCCCCGGGTCGAGATCGGCCGCGGCGGCATGGCGGGCACCCGCAGGTGCGGAGTCCCGCGCCTTGTTCTGGTGGTCGTTCATCTCAAATGACTCCGTTGACTGTCCTTGGCCAAAAGCCGCTCGAATCGGCGAGCCGCTTTCTCATCGTCTTTCGTGCCATATGCAGGTGGACCCGGGACGAGCCGGCCGAGATGCCGAGTTCGGCGGCAATCTCTCCATGTCGCCAGCCCTCCAGATCGTAGAGGACGAGCACCTTGCGCTGCAGTTCCGTGAGGTGCGTCATGGCCTCGCGGAGCCGGCCGCGCAGCTCCGACCTGGCCGTGTCCGCAAGCGGGTCGTGGCCCGACGCGGCAGACGTCGCCTTCTCCAACGGTATCGCGGTCCGCACGCGGTTGTAGTCACGGCGATTGTGCGCGGTGTTGCGAACGATGACCATGAGCCATGCACCGAATCGGTCGGGGTTGCGGCATGCGTCGATCTGCTGCAACGCCTTTATGAAAGCATCCTGGCACACTCCGTCCGCGTCGCTGGGGTTGTCCAGATTGGCCCTGGCCACCGCGTGCGCGGTTCTCAGGTGCCGCCGGACCAACTGATCGAACGCGCTGCTGTCGCCGCGGCGAACACGCTCGACGAGGATTCCGTCTGTCTCCCCGTTGTCCATGGATGTACGGCTGGCTGGAGTTGATTCGGACGAGGTGTGCCCTCGCTTCTGCGGACAGCCAGCCGGCGAGCTTTGTTACGAAGCGGTCCCCGCCGGGCCGGACCCTACCCTGGGTGTCCAGCGCCCGCGGTCCCGGCGCTCGTACTTTTCCATGACCCGCTCGAACGCCTCGCCCAGGTCGATTCCCTGCTGGTTCGCCAGCGAGACCAGCACGAAGAGAACGTCGGCGATCTCCAGTTCGAGTTCCGCCTCCCCCTCGTCGGCGCGCTTGGGCTTCGAGCCGAAACGATGATTGATCTCGCGCGACAGTTCCCCGACCTCCTCAACAAGACGGGCGAGGATCGCGAGCGGTGGCCAGTATCCCTCCTCGAAGCGGCCGATCCACTCGTCCACGCGATCCTGGGCTTCGCGGAAGTCCACCCGGCTCAGTCCTCCGAACCCGGCGTCGCCGAGCCCGCCGCCGCTTCGCCGCCGGGCGGCAGCCTCGGGTCCAGCACGAGCTTGCCGAAGACATCTCCCGCCTCGAGCAGTTCGTGGGCCCGCCGCGCCTCTGAAAGCGGCAGCACCGCGTAAATGGGCGGCCTCGCCACCCCGCGGAAGACAAGATCCATCGCTTTCCGGAACTCCTCGCGCGTGCCCATGGTGGAGCCGAGGATCGAGAGCTGGCGCCAGAAGACAAGCCGGATATCGGTCTTTCCGCTGGCACCGGTCGTCGCTCCGAAGGTGACCAGGCGGCCTCCGACGGCCAGACTCCGCACGAGTTGGGGCCAGATCGCCTCGCCAACCGAGTCGAGGCAGACGTTGATGCCCCGCTTGCCGGTGGCCTTGAAGACTTCCTTGCTCCAATCGGTCGTGGTGCGGTCAAAGACGTGATGGGCCCCCATGGCCCGGATCCGCCGGGCGCGCTCCTGCGAAGACGTGATCGCGTAGACCTCCGCTCCGAGGTGTCTGGCGAACTGCACCGCCATGCAGGATACGCCGCCGCTGGCACCGGTGATCAGCACCCTGTCGCTTCGTTGAACGCGGCCTCGCGACGTGAGCCCGCGCCAGGCGGTCACGCCGACCAGGGCAGCGGCGGCGGCCGTGGCCGAAGATACCTTGTCGGGGATCTCGACGACATTCATTGCCGGAACGACGGCGTACTCCGCGAAGCCACCCTGCGTGTGCTCTCCGACGATCTGGAAGGGCTCTGCACGGCTGCCGAGGTGGCGCGCGTGCCGATACCAGTCGTACTCGAGGGAAGGATCCACGACCACGCGTTTGCCAAGGAGCGAGCGGATGGTGCCGGGCCCGGTCTTTTCCACGACGCCCGCGATGTCCGCGCCCCCGATGTGCGGCATGGGGATCTCGATCGGAAGCCCGCGCCGCATCCACAGATCCAGGTGGTTCATGGACGAAGCCTCAACCCGGATTCGGACTTCGCCGGGTGCGGGTTTGGGGATGTCGACATCCTCGACGGTGACGACCTCGGGGCCGCCATTCTCGTGAAACACTGCAGCCAGCACCTTTGGACCTCCGCGGATTTGGGCGATGTCGGGCTGTAGTCACTAACATAAGGGGACGATGCCCCGGGCGGGGCGCGGTTGGCAGCACGGCAGCGACTACGGAGGTGGGTTTGTGACAGAGCCGGCAACGGGGCCGGGAGCGGGAGAGGACGACCGCACCCTGGGCGGCTACTTCGATGTCCATAGCCGTCCGCCCGCGTTCGAAGCGGTCGACGGTCAGCCGTACACGGTTTCCATCGAGACCGAACGGACCGGCGACCTGAAAGCGCCGGTGGCGGGATACCTGGTCTTTCCGCGCTGGGCCGAGACCGGACTGGGGATCGTGGGACACGTGGAGAGCCCTTTGCAGTGGTGGGGTCCCACGCGCGGTGCGGTGCTGGACGCCGCCCGGGCCGTGACGCTGAACGATGTGCAGCGAATGTTGAACGAAGCCGTGGTGGCCAGGGCGGAGAGAGAGGGGAGACCGGGGTGACGCCGCAGTCCGTGCGCGTGACGGAGATCTTCCATTCGATCCAGGGAGAGTCCACCTGGGCGGGCCTGCCGTGCACCTTCGTGCGCCTGACGGGCTGCCCGCTGCGCTGCGTGTGGTGCGATACCGCATACGCCTTCCACGGGGGCACGCGCATGTCGATTGCCGAGGTCGTGGAGACGGTGGCCGGGAAGCGTTGCCGGCTGGTCGAGATCACCGGCGGCGAGCCGCTGGTTCAGCCAGGCGCCGCGACGTTGGCCTCAAGCCTCCTGAACGACGGATACACGGTTCTGGTCGAGACCTCGGGTGCGGTCGACGTGAGCATTCTGGACGACCGCGTCCACACGATCATGGACCTCAAGTGCCCCGGTTCGGGCGAGGCCGACCGCAATCTCTGGGCCAACCTGGACCACCTGTCGGAGCGTGACGAGGTCAAGTTCGTCGTCTCCGGCCGGGACGACTTCGAATGGGCCACGGATGTGATCCGCCGCCACGGACTGGACGAGCGCGTCCGCGCCGGCACGCTCGGAGCGCTGCTGGTCTCGCCGGTTTGGGGATTGGAGGAAATGGAGGAACTGGCCGCAGCGATTCTGGCGAGCGGACTGCCGGTTCGGTTCCAGACCCAGCTCCACAAACACATCTGGGGGCCCGACCGCGCCGGCGTATAGGCCGGATGCCAGCGCAGTCGAGCTAACCTGACGCGCATGCGCCTCTCGCAGCTTCCGGCCGCGCTGGCCGACCGATTCGGACCGACCGGCTCGGCGTTTCCGGATCGGCACCGCAAGAACGCCGCGGTTGCGCTCGTGCTGCGTCCGCCGCCCGGGGCCCAGGACCCCGGAGTCGACCGTTGCGAGGTGCTGGCGATCCGCAGGGCGGACTCCACTCGTGATCCGTGGTCGGGACAGATGGCGTTGCCCGGCGGGAGCCTGGACGAGAGCGATGCCGGGCTGATGGCCGCCGCCGTGCGCGAGGCGCGTGAGGAGACGGGGCTGCGCCTGGATGTGGAGGGCCGTCCGTTGGGCAGGATCGAGCCGATGCGGCCGCTGGGGGTTCGGCTGCCGGTCATCACGATCTGGCCCTTCGTCTTCCGGTCGGATCCCGCGGCGAGGGCCCGGATTGCCAGCCCCGAAGTGGCTTCAGTTCACTGGTTCCCGGTGAATGCGCTCAACGACACCTCGAACCGCGGTTCGTACGCGTACCGCGATCCGAGCCTGGGGGTGAGGATGTTCCCCAGCATCCGGCTGGAGGGCCAGGTGATCTGGGGGCTGACCTACCGGATCCTGACGCAGTTTCTCGGGGTGCTTCGGAACCCCGTATGAGCTGCCGTGGCGAAGCACAAGTTCAACTATAGTTTACCCGGCAGCCCGTGGACAAAATCGCCGCATAATCTGTCGGGGCCGCGCTCTGGGTGGCGCCTCGCCCTACCGCGAACCCCGCCACTCCACCAGGAACAGATTCGTATTGCCTTCGTGCGACATGTTGCGGTTGGAGCCGAACACGAGGCTGTTGCCGTCGGGATGGAACACCGGGAACCCGTCGAAGCCCTCCGACCATGTGATCCGCTCGAGGCCCGTCCCGTCCACGTTGATCAGGTAGAGCTCGAAGTCGCGCCCATACGGATCGTCCATGTTCGACGAGAAGATGATCTGCTCTCCAGAGGGGTGCCAGTAGGGGGCGAAGTTGGCCGCGCCGTTGTCCGTCAGCTGTCTTACGTTCGAGCCGTCCGCGTCGGCGACGTAGATGTCGAGCGTGGAGGGACGGATGAGGTTGTCGGCGAGAAGGGCCAGGTAGTCCTCCTGCTCCTCGGCGGTCTCCGGGTAATGGGCCCGCCATACGATCTTCGTGCCGTCGGGGCTGTAGAATGCGCCGCCGTCGTAGCCGAGACGGTCGGTGACGCGTTTCACGTCCGAGCCATCGGGTAGCATGGAGTAGAGGTCGAGGTCGCCATCGCGAATCGAGGTGAAGATGATCCGGTCCCCCGCAGGCGAGAACGTGGCCTCGGCGTCGTAGCCGAATTCACGCGTCAGTTGCCGGAAGTTCGATCCGTCCAGGTCCGTCGCGAAGATGTCGAAGCTCGGGTACAGGGCCCATACGTATCCCCGCGAGAAATCGGGCGGTCTCGGGCAGGCGCGGTTGAAATGATGCGTCGACGAGTAGAGGATCCGGTTCCCGCCGGGGTAGAAGTACGAGCAGGTGGTGCGGCCGCCACCCGTGCTGACGAGTTGCTGCTCGCCCGTTGCCGGGTTGTATATGTAGATCTGGTCGCACCCCTCTCCGGGCGTGCGGGTCGACTGGTAGACCAGCATCGAACCGTCGAACGACCAGTAGGCTTCGGCGTTCTCGCCCGCGAAGGTGAGTTGCTGCATCTCGCCGAAGCGGCTCTCGCCGGACTTGACGAGCTCCGGCGGCGCGACGCCCTGCTGTGCGTTCGTGTCGGTGGGCGAGGCAATGGCCGCAAGGGCGACCAGGAGTGTGGCACGGTTTACCGTCATTGCACGATGTATCGTCATTGGACTGGGTCCGCCTTGGTCGTGTGTTGTGGGAAGCGGTCAAAAGTAACACGAATCCCGCGCTCTCCCAGCTCGTCGATGTAGGTCCGCGCGGGGATGATCTCGTCGGGTGTGCCCACGCCCGCGGCAACCTCTCCACGCGCCTGCATCAGCGCCACGATCGCCAGCGTGAACCCGGTGGTCCTGGCCATGGCGGTGATTCCCGACGCCGGGTCGTAGTGGTCGATGACTTCATAGCGGATCCGGGACCGTACACCGTTCTTCTCTCCCGTCACCTCGACGCGCGCCACGACCAGGTCGTCCCCCTCCTCGTTTCTGAGGAAGGGCGTCACCTGCTGGATGAAGAACTTGCGGGGATTGACCATCGCCCCGTTGTAGTCGACGTCCCGGTCGCTCAGGAGCCCCAGTTCGCGGATGGTGCGCATCACCTCGGCATGGCCCGGGTAGCGCAGCGTCTTGTACTCGAAGCAGCTGATGCGGCCCTCGTACCGCGCGGGCATTGTCGATGTCCCGCCCCCGGTGTGGAAGGCCTCGAGGCGGCCGATGGGTGCACCGAACTCGACGGCTTCCAACTCCGACAGCGCATCCACGCGCACCCGCTTTCCGTCTCTCAGGATCTCGGCCTGCGTCACGTAGTAGTCGAACATGCCTTCGAGCGCGTAGACGATCTGATAGTTGAGCGGCGGGCGGGGGCGGCGAGGCAGCCCGCCCACCCACAGCCGTACCGAGTGGACAGAGTCGAAACGCTCGATACCCGCCTGGGCCAGGATATTGACCATGCCCGGGGCCAGCCCGATGTCGGGTGCCACCGACACGCCCTTTTGCCGGGCTGCCGTGTCCAGCCCGCGCTGGCGCGCGACGATTTCGGTGTTGCCGCCGAGGTCCGTGAAGTGGGCGCCGGCCTCGACCGCCATCCGCGCCATGTCGTAGTTGAATTGGTACGGAAGCGCACACAGCACCGCGTTGGCGTCCTCCATCGCTCCCGTGATGCCGTCGGACGAGGCGGCGGCGTCCGCACGCAGCGTCGCCAGGCGTCGGCCCAGATGAGGCCGGAGCGCCGGGTGCAGCCGGTCCGGGCGCAGGTCGGCGATGACGACCTCCTCGACCGTGTCCTGGCGGAGCAGGTCGAAGGCGGCCGCGGAGCCCTGGGCGCCGCCGCCCAGCACGAGGAACCTCATGCGGGCCCCATGAGGTCGAACTGCGTCTCGTGCGCGGGCTCGTCGCCGTTGAGCCGCGTGACCTCCACGATTCTGTCCCCGGCTCCAGGCGACACGATACTCTGCGCCGGCGCCGTGCGCCGCTTGAGCGCAACTGAGCCTACGTTCGCGGCGGTCGGCACGCCGCCGGCCGACAGCAGGATGACCCGGTCGTCGTCCAGCCCCTCCAGCGCCCCGACGATCCCGTGGGCGCAGTCCCGGGTGGCCATCGCCGCGACGCCGAGCCCGCTCCGCTTGCGGATCGGGAAGTCGGCGAGGGGTGTCCGCTTGGCGGCGCCCCTTTCGGTGACGAGAAGGACGGGCGCTTCGCGCATGGCGGCGATGAACGCAACGACTTCGTCTTCGCCGCGCAGGCTGATCCCCTTCACTCCCAGGGCCACGCGGCCCCTGACCGGGACCTCCCGCTCCGGGAAGCGCAGTGCGCGGCCCTGCCGGGTGACCAGGAGGAACTCCGTGTCTCCCGACGTATCGTGCACGTCCAGAACCGTGTCGTCCGTCCGCAGCCGGATCGCGATGATCCCGGCGGGTTTCGGGTTGGAGTACTCGTGCAGGCGCGTCCTCTTGGCCAGCCCGCCGCGCGTGACGAACGCCAGGTAGCGGTCGTCGGTGAGATCGTCGACCGGGCGGACCGCGATGATCGGATCGCGGCGGTCGATTCCGAGCAGGGCCCAGATCGACTTCCCACGCGCGGCGCGGGACCCTTCGGGGACCTCTTCGACCCGCAGGAAGTACACCTTCCCCTTGCTGGTGAAGGCGAGCAGCCAGCCCCGGGTACGAGCGACGACCACGGTCTCCAGGTAGTCGCCTCGGTAGCGCTCCATCGCGGCCATGGCGAGGCCCGTGGCCGTGCGCCGCCTGTACAGGTGCATCGGGATCCTCTTCAGATAGCCCTGGTGGGAAATGGTGACGACCACGTCCTCGTCCGCGACGCTCGACTTCACATAGGCGAAGTCGGTCTTGTCCTTCCCCTCCAGAATCACCGTGCGGCGGGCGTCGCCATAGCGCTCGACGACCTTGTCCAGCTCCCTGAGCATGACCGTGAGCTGGAGCGACTCGTTCGCGAGGAGTCCGCGCAGCTTCTTGATCGTGGCCAGCAGGCCCGCCTCGCGGACGCGCAGTTGATCGCCCTCCAGCGCGGTCAGCCGGGCGAGCCGCATCCGCAGAATGGCGTCCGCCTGGATGTCGCTCAGGTTGAAGCGCTCCTGCAGCCGGGCCGCGGCCTGGGCGCGGTCGGTCGAGCGCCGGATCACGGCGATCACCTCGTCGATGTGGCCCAGCGCGGTGAGAAGTCCCCGGGTGACGTGCAGGTCCGCCTCGGCCTTGTTCAGGTCGAACTGCGACCTGCGCCGGATCACGTCCAGGCGATGGTCGCGAAAGCGTTCCAGCAGCTCCTTGAGGGTGAATTCCTCGGGCTGCTTGCCTCCGTCGAGGGCCAGGAGAATCGCACCGAACGTGGACTGGAGCGCGGTCCGCTTGAAGAGCAGCGCCATGATGCCGCTGACATCGGCCCCGCGCTTCAACTCGATCACGAGGCGAATGCCCTCGCGGTCCGATTCGTCACGCAGGTCGGCCACGTCCGGCAAGCTGCCCTTGCGCGACAGACCGGCGATCTGCGCGATGATCCGGGACTTCGACACCGCGTACGGCAACTCGGTCACCACGAGCTGCTTGCGCCCCCCGCGCACTGCCTCGGTCACCACGCGAGCGCGCATCATCATCCGCCCCCGCCCGTTTTCGTACATGCGACGAATGCCGGCGCGCCCCACGATGTAGCCGCCCGTCGGGAAGTCGGGCCCGGGAAGCTGCTCCATCAGTTCCGCCGTGTCGCAGTCCGGGTTGGCCACCAGCGTGCGCAGCGCGTCCGCCACCTCACGCAGGTTGTGCGGCGGCACGTTCGTGCTCATGCCCACGGCGATCCCCGAACAGCCGTTGGCGAGCAGGTTCGGCACCGTGGACGGCAGCACCGCCGGCTCCTTGAGACGGTCGTCGAAGTTGTTCTCCCAGTCGACCGTGTCCTTCTCGATCTCGGCGAGCAGTTCGGTGGCGACGCTTGCGAGACGCACCTCCGTGTACCGGTACGCGGCCGCCGAGTCACCATCGATCGAGCCGAAGTTGCCCTGGCCGTCGACGAGCGGATAGCGCAGCGAGAACTCCTGCACCATGCGGACGAGCGCGTCGTACACGGCGGTGTCTCCGTGCGGGTGGTACTTCCCCAGCACCTCGCCCACGACGGTGGCGCTCTTCTTGTAGTCGCGGTCCGGGCGCAGCCCGAGCCCGTGCATCGCCACGAGAATCCGCCGGTGCACCGGCTTGAGGCCGTCCCTGACGTCCGGAAGCGCGCGCCGCACGATCACGCTCATCGAGTAGTCGAGGAAGGCGTGCTGCATCTCTTCCTCGATGTGCCGCTCCAGGACGCGGTCACGCACTCGGGCTACGCTCATGCGGCCTCCTGCCGCTGCTCACTGAGGTTCCTGCTCACTGCCGTCCCGGTATGTACCCCCGCTCCAGCACGTCAACCGTGTCGCCCACGGCGATCCGGCCACGTCCCCTGTGCACCACGTTGACCCCGAAGTAGACGTGCGACTCGATGCGGCGGTAGTACGCCAGCGTCCTGAGCGGCTCGGAGGCGGGGTCGCGGACGCCCGAATCCTGGTCGACGGTCGTGACCTTGCAGCGGGCGCACAGCTTCACACCCTCGAAACCCAGCCGACCGATGGCGAAGCGCTGCCAGCGATCCTCGTCGTGCGGCGAGTCGCTGGTCACCACGATATTGGGCCGGAAACGCTCCACCGGGAGCGGACGCCCCACCCGCCGGCTCAACTCGTCCACCGAGTTCTCGCTGACGAGCAGCACCGGAAAGCCGTCGGCGAAGCCCACGCGGTGCCCCGCCGCGTATTCGGGGTCCGTGGCGCGTGCATCCTGATTCCGCATGAAGACCAGCCGGAACTCGCCACCCAGAACAGAGGACAGCCAGGCGTCGGCCTCCGCCCCGACGATGCGAGCGTCCGCCCCGGTGTTGTGGATGCGAACGCGGACGCTGCCGCCGACCGGATCCGTGGGAAGGGTCAGCGTCTCCGCCCCGGGGGCGGCGAGCGCCAGCGAGCCGTTTTCGAGACGGGGAAGAATGGTCGCCAGCTGAGGGGTGCCGCGCTGGCTCACGAATTCGCCGTCGGGCGTCACGATCATCCAGCGGCGATCGAAGCGGGGACCCAGTTGGTCGAACTCCATCGCCTCGAGGTCGATTCCCCGGGTCCCCTTCACGGGATAGACCCGGAGGCGGGTCACGCGGAGCGGCCCGCCGGCGGGCCGGGCCGGTTCCGGGCGCGTGGAAGTCAAGTGACCACCGCGTCGAGGTTGCGGCTGACGATCGTCAGCGGAAGCGTGGCCTGGTGACGTCCGTTGACCAGGATGTGGAAAGTGTGGACCCCGGCCTCCTGAAAAACGATCCCGTCCAGGTTGATCACGTGCGGAACCCGGATTCCGGTCTGAAGACTCGCCGGGCTGGGCGCCACCTTGAGCTCACCGCTCAGCGAGACGATCTCTTTTCCGGACGGTGACGCGAGCTTGATCGTGAGCTTGTGGGTGCCGGCATCGTTGGCACCTCCGAGGAAGCGCAGAACCAGGGAAAGACGGCCGTGCCGAGCCGGGAACCGTGCCACGCTGATCTGATCGAAGACGCCGAGCAGGTTCAGCTTGCCCGACCCGTCGATGGTAGCCGCGTCGGCGATGAGTACGAGGTCTACGTCCACGAAAGCTCCTTCCCCGGCCGCGCCGGCGCGCGGCTCTCCCAAGAGTGACCTGGCCAGCACCAGGCCGAACAGCAGGTCCAGGGCCGCATGTGCCAAAACCGACGGCCACACGCTGCCGGTCCACGCCACGCCGCCGGCCATGACAACCCCGATCACCGTGGTCCGCACGATCCCCAGTCGGCCCTGATACGCATGAAGGAAGCCAAAAACACCTGCGGCAGGCAAGGCGCCAGCCAGGTACGACCCGGTCCAGGGCAGCAGAAACGCTGGAAGAAAGGCGCGGAAGACGATCTCTTCCGAGAAACCGGCGGCGAGGGACAGAGCCGCAAAGGCCCCCTTCTCGCGTCGCGTCTCGGGCATGATCGCCCGGACCACTTCGGTTTCCTGCCAGCCGAACCGGCGCGAGAGAGTGCGGAATCCATAGGCGACCAGGACGCCTCCCGCAGTAAGGAGAATGGCTGGACCCAGGAGCCCGGCAATTCCCGCGGGCCATGCCAGGAGCCCGGATGCGGCGGGGTGTGGAAGCCGGGCGAACGCCCAGACGGCCAGCAGTCCGGCAACCGCAAGCAGAACGGTGGAGCCCTTGTAGACTGCTGCCCGGTCGGCGCGAATCTGCTCGGCGGGAGGGGGTTCCCCAATCACGGCAAGCGCCGGAATCGCGACAAGCCACACGGCAGCCAACAGGGACGGGATCACCCCACCCAGGCCCGAGACCGCAAAGAACACCGCCAGCGCCGCCGTGCCGCCCGCGCCCACCAGCGCCCGGCCGATTCTCATGTGCCCAGCTCCCTCCCCGTGCGCAGGATGCCGTCGATCGCGAGATCGATGTCGGCGGCGGTCGTGCGTGTGTTCAGAATGCAGAACCGCAACGAAAACGTGCGTCCCAGGCGGGTGGAGGAGAGCATGGCCAGGCCGGACTGTGTGATTCGGTCCTGAATCTCGCGGTTGAGTTCATCGAGGCTGTGTGGCGTGGCGGCCGGACGCCCGACGTAGCGGAAGCAGACTACGCCGAGACTCTGCGGCGAAAGGAGTTCCAGCTCGGCTTCGGCCCGGATCCGCGCCTCGGTCCGTCTGGCCAGTTCGATCGCGCGCGCAATCTCCCTGCGATGCGCATCAAGACCGTAGCGCTGAACCGCAAGCCAGACGCGCAACGCGCGAAAAGTCCGCGTGAGCTGCAGACCGCGGTCACAGAAATTGACGTGCTCCGGTCCCCAGTCGGCGTCCTGCAGGTACTCGGGAAGCATCCGGAAGGCCGCTTCCAGCCTGGTCACGTCCCGTACCATGAGGCAGCCGGTCTCGTAGGGTTGAAAGAACCACTTGTGCGGATCCAGGCTCACGCTGTCGCCCTGCTCCAGCCCCGTAAGCAGGGGCCTGGTATTGGGGTCCAGCACCGCGAAGCCCCCGTAGGCCGCGTCGATGTGGTACCAGAGTCCCTCCTCCGTCGCGACGTGTGCGATTTCGGCCAGGGGATCGATGGCCCCGGTATTGGTGGTTCCCGCGTTCGCGATGACGCAAAACGGCGCAAGGCCGCCCTCACGATCCCGGCGGACCGCTTCGCGAAGGCCCGAGGGCACGATCCGGAAGTCGGCGTCGACGGGCAGGTGGCGGACCCGGGCGCCGTCGATCCCGGCGATCCGGGCGGCTCGGACGGCGGAGGCATGCGTCTGCTCGGAGACGTAGACCGTACCCGAGGGCGGATTGCCGGCGGCTTCCCTCGCGGCGACGAGGGCGATCAGGTTGGCGGCGGATCCGCCGCTGGTGAACAGTCCCCCGGCACCCGCTGGATACCCCAGCCACTCGCGGAACCATTCCGTGACGGTGACTTCGATCTGGGACGGGCCGGAAGACTCCAGCCACGTGCCCTGAAACACGTTGAAGCCGTTGACCAGGAAACTGGCGAGGACCGAGGCCCATGACGGGCTGGACGGAATGAAGGCGAGGAAACGGGGATGATCGATGCGTCCGGCGAGCGGCATCACGTCCTGCAGCACGGTCTCGAGAATCGGCTCGAGGGGCTGGCCGGATTCCGGTGGCGGGCCATGAAGCAGGGGCTCCGTGACCTTCCGGGAGGCCCCCCGCCAGGCCGGTCCGTCCGCGAGGTTCGTCCAGCGGTCCACGATCGCGTCGACCACACGATATCCGGACCGCCGCATCTCCTCGGGGTCCTCCAGGAGTGACAGACCGGGCGGGACGGTGCCAGCCGTCTCCGCGCCGGGTCCCGCCGCTGCCGGGGTGCGGCCCGTGCCCTCGGCGGCCGTTCCCGTCGTCTCTGTTGTCATCCGTTGACGCCTTCGGTTGGAGGGGTTCTAGTGTAGGTCCGGGTACGCAACAGCTCCATGTCCATCGGAGGGACGACAGTGACCACCTCGGCTCCGCCCAAAGCGACGTATCGCGTGATCGACGCGCTCGATCATCCCCACGGGGGCCGTATTCTGCGGCTGCGGCTCGGGAAGGGCGAGGCCCTGCGCGTCAAGGAACTGAAGAGTTGCGTCATGGCCGCCACGGCGCCGGACGGCAGGGAAGAGCGTTTTGCCGTGGACGGCTTCGCGCTTTTCGGCGGCAAGCCCTCGGACTCCCGGCTGGCGAGAACGGGGCGCGTGGACATCCACGCGACGGACGAAGCCGCGCGGCTTGTGGAAGTCGGGTGGACGCTCGCAGGACCGGCCTGACGGACAGGCCGCCTTCGCGTCAACGCGGTGGTCAGCGCGTTCCGGTGGCGCCGCGTGCTCCGGGCGGATCCCGTTCGAACGCTCTCCGAAACCACGCCACATAGGCCTCCTGGGCACCGGGATCTGCCGCGAGCCAATCCCGTCTGGCCTCGACAAAGGCGTCGGGGCGCGCGGTCAGGATGAACGCTTCCAGGTAGCCGTTCTCGTTCGAGTACATCAATTCGTCGAGGATGCCGTAGGGCGGGGCATCGAAGATCGAGCGCTGATACAGCCAGGAATCCGACACGCGGGCCAGGATCGCCCTCTCGAGTTCGAAGTCGCTTGCGCCGACCGCCTTGGGCAGCCACCGGTCCAGCCGATTCTGCGCGGCCATCAGGTGGAGGTGCGCGTAGATCGTGTATGGCCATTGGATGCCGGGTATCGCCTGCGCGCTCACGTTCGCGGTATCGCCCCGTTCGTTCACTTCGAGCCGCTGCCAGGGGTAGACGGGCCCCTCCTGCGCGTTGGTGTAGATCATGAACGAGGGGTCGAGTTCGATGCTGTCCACCTGTTCCCGCAGCCACGTGTCCACTTCCTCCATGCGCTCCCTGGTGGGCGCGAGCCGTTCCCCGGAAAGGATGACGAGCCGCCGCGGTTCGGGAAGCTCGAACTGGGCCGTGCCACAGGCAGATGTCGCGAGGGCGGCGACCGCGACAAGTGCGCGGCGAACGTTCAGGGATGTGAGCATCGTCATGGCGCCGTGGCGGCTGTGGGTGCAAAAAGGGCGTGTGACACCTTACTCAACCCGTCTCGGGGGGTCCATGTTCCATCTCTTTCGCATCCATTTCGTTCGCTACCGTTTCGTCCGGGTCGGCGTCTTGCCAGCGAAGGAACTCGAAGGGGCTGCGGCAGTCGGCGCACCAGCACGTGGTGAGCGATGCGTGGCTCCCGAAGAGGGACATGATCTCGGTCCGCTCGCCCCCGCAGAACGGGCACGGCGGTGCGTCACCGAGGCTGGGGACGGCTGGCGTCGCGTCCACGCCCGCTACTCCACGAAGAGGTCGCGGTTCAGATCTCCCCGCGCGCGCTCCACGGCTTCCTCGCCGGGAGCGCCCGGGCCTCTGCGGCGCTCCGGGTCCCATCCGTCGCGCGCGGGCTCGACCGCGTCCAGGTCGATCCCGGCGGTGGCGAGCGTGTCTGCGAGCCGCCGCCTGCACCGGTCGCGGACACGGTCCTCCGGCCAGACGTGCCCGTCGGCCACCAGCGTGTCGTGGACTTCGTCGCCCGGGAGGAGCCACGCGAGGGTCGTAGGCAGCATTGCCTCGGAGGAATCCCGCAGGCGCGCCGCGCCCTCACCCCCGGCAGCTGCCAGACGGCTGAACCACGCCGTGCCGAACCGGCGGTGATACTCCTCCTCGGCAAGCATCTTGGGCACTCGGGAGCGCGCAAGCGCGAACTTCCCGTCCGCGAAGCTCTCGAGCGCGACGGAAAGCGCGCCGTCGACGACCACCACCGCCGCGACGAAGTGGGCCCAGTCGGCGAAGGGGCGGTCCAGGGCGGGTGCGGAGTAGTAGCGGGTCGCCGGGCGCTCGTGCTCGACCTCGAACGGGTCGAATCCGAGGCGCTTGAGCATCGCATAGAGAAGGCGCGCGTGGCCCCACTCGTCCTGCGACATGGACGAGGCGGCGATCCCCGTCTCGATCGAGGGGCTGCCCAGCAGCCAGTCGCTGTAGCGGATTCCGAGCAGGCGCTTGGTGTCGGCGAGACTCAGGATGTGGCGCGCGAGGGGTGCGGGGGTCATGGCCCGGGAGTCCCCTCCGGCACGTTCTTCGCCCACGGCCCCTCCACCCGGTTGACCGGGATAACCGCCCCGCGCGGGACCACGCACATCTCGAACCAGTTCTCTTCGTCGTAGGTCTTCCAGGCGTAGACGCGCGCCAGTTCGTCGCCCGGCGCGTCGATATACCCTATGTGGCGCAGGGGCTCGCCGCGGCTCTTGCGCGCGAAGACCTCGTAGACGCCCTCGTCCAGGCCCGTTCTCATGCGCCCACCCCGAGTCTCATGCACCCACCCCGAAGCGTCCCAGCTTCCGCCTGCCTTCCTCGGTCATCCTGGCCGTGGTCCATGGCGGATCCCACACCTCGTTGATCTCGACCGCGTCCACCCATGGCTCCCTGCCGATCCGGTCGCGCACGTCCTGCTTGATGAAGTCCATGCACGGGCAGGCCGTGGCCGTGAAGGTGAGATCCACGCGCGCCGTGCCGCGGTCGAACCCGACGCCGTACACGAGGCCCAGGTCCAGCAGCGAAATCGGCAGCTCCGGATCCAGGACTTCCCCGAGAGCGTCGCGCAGCGCCCCTTCCTTGTCGGCGGGCGCATCGTCCAACGGCGCGGACCACTGGTCGCGGCCCCCCGAGGCGTGGACGGCCGGGGCGGGCTGGCCGGCGAGGATGGTCGCCAGCGAGCGCCGCCGCCGGACCTCGGACCGCATCAATTCAGCCACGACGCCACCGACGCGCGTGACCTGCGCACCGAGTCCACGTAGATCTCGTTCATCGGACCGCGGCCCTTCCAGCGCTCGAAAACGGCTTGCCAGGTGATCTCGCCGTCTTCGAACAGCCAGCGCTTGGCGTCGGGGGCGTACTCGCACGGGAAGGGGTATTCGAGCACGTACTCGTCGGCCTCCTCGTCGTAGTGGGCGGGCACCGACAGCCCCAGGCCTTCGCACAGCGGCACCGTCGACGACATCCACAGCTGCCGGAGTTCGTCGTTCGTCAGGCCCTTGAGCTTGTAGTCCAGCTGCCCGCTGTGGCGCTTGAGGTCGTCCGGCAGGCCGAACCACTCGATGGTCATCGGGAACATCCAGTCGACGCAGCGCTGCAGCAGCTCGGTCGCGGCCCCTCCGGCACGCGCCAGCCGGCGCATCCACACCTCGCCGTGACGAAGGTGGAAGGTCTCTTCCATGTCCACCTTGACCAGCGCCCGCTTCAGGGGGCCATAGGAAGTGTTGCGGTGCACATCCCCCAGCAGGCATATGCCCGCCCGGTCGAAGAACCCGTTCGCCACGACCAGTTCGGCCCAGTTGTCGAGCGGCTGGTCGAAGCCGTAGGGGTGCTTGAATTCATGCGGCTCGCGTCCGTAGACGAGATGCTCCTTCGAGACGCCGAGGTCCTCGAGCAGCCGGTATGCGATGTTGGCGTGGGCCAGCTCGTCCTGGATGATCGCGTGGGCGCTCACCTGGGTATTGGTCGACGGCGCGTGCCGGGCGGCGAACCAGTAGGCGGGAGCGCTCATCAGCTCGGTGTCCGCCTGGACGGTCAGCTGTACGATGAGCGCCTTCCGGTAGCCCGGGGTCATCTCCTCGGGCGACTCAAGGATGTACCCGCCTCGGATCTTCTTCTTCAGTTCGTCTTCCGTGTATGGCGTCATGGCGTGCTTCCCGTTGGCTAGATCCCCAGCGCGGAGCGGATCAGGGGGCTGATGCGCTCCGGAGTCCATGGCGGTTCGAAGGTGAGCTCCACCTCGGAGTCCTCCACCCCCTCCACGCCGGCCACGGCCTCGCGGGCCTCTTCGAGTATCTGGCCGGCCGCGGGACACATCGGCGTCGTCAGCGAGATGGCGACCTTCGCGCTGCTGCCCTCGATCTCGATGTCGTACACCAGCCCCAGCACCACGAGGTCCAGATTGAGTTCCGGGTCCTTGACGGTCTTCAGGGCGTTGCGGACGGCTTTCTCGGTGACTTCGGACACGTGCGACCTCCGGCGTTTGCGGGCTTCGCTAATCTAGTCCCATGTCGGTACATTCGCCTCATGCGAATTGCCATTAACACCGGCGGCGGCGACGCGCCGGGGCTGAACGCGGTTGTGCGCGCCGCGGTACTTGCCGCAGAGCGGCGCGGATGGGATGTGGTCGGCATTCGGCGCGGCTACGACGGGCTCTTCATGGGCGACGGGATCGTGCCACTCACCAGCGGTTCGGTGCGGGGGATCACGCATCTTGGCGGGACGATCCTCGGAACGACGAACCGCGGCAGCCCGTTCAAGTTCCCGGCCAGGCAGCCCGACGGCAGCATCCTTATGGTGGACCGATCCGACGAAGTCGTCAGCAGAATGCAGGAGCTGAAGATCGATTGCCTGATCGCGGTGGGCGGGGACGGGTCGCTGAGGATCGCCAGCGAGCTTGCGGAGAAGGGCCTCAGCGTGATCGGCGTGCCCAAGACGATCGACAACGACCTGCCGGGCACCACCTTCACCTTCGGGTTCCACACCGCCGTGCAGACCGCCACCGATGCGATCGACAAGCTCCATTCGACCGCCCAGGCGCACCGGAGGGTTATGGTGGTGGAACTCATGGGCCGTCACGCAGGCTGGATCGCGCTGTTTGCCGGGTTCGCGGCCACCGCCGACGCCATCCTGATCCCGGAGATCCCCTACGATCTGACCAGGGTGGCGGAGAAGATCGAGGCCCGCTGGAAGAAAGGCCGGGAGTTCGCGATCATCGTGGTGGCGGAAGGGGCGATACCGAAGGGCGGCGAAGCCTCCTACCTTGAAGAGTTGGGGAAGGGTGGCCGGCGGCGTCTCGGGGGGGTTGGGAAGCGGATCTCCCGACGCCTGGAAGAGCTTACCGGGCATGAGACGCGCAGCCTGGTGCTCGGCCACCTCCAGCGCGGCGGCCGGCCGATCGCCTTCGACCGGATCCTCTCGCTTCTCTTCGGGACCGCGGCGGTCAATCTCGCGGCAGAGGGGCGCTTCGGGTGCATGGTGGCGCTGGATGCGCCGACGGTGACCGCCGTCCCCCTGGCCGAAGCAGCCCGGGCCACCAAGACCGTGCCCGTGGACGGCGACATGGTCAGGGCGGCACGGGCGATGGGGATTTCGTTCGGGGACTGAGGGCGGCCGCCAGCCTTGTCAGCTCACCGGCTTCGCCCGCCGCCAGTCCTCCGCCTGCATCGACACCAGGTTGGCGAAGAGCCGGTACGCGCCCGGGACCCCCGCGGGGAACTGACGGAAGAAGGCCAGCCCGGTGTACACGTACAGCCCCTCACCCAACTCGGCCACCAGGAGGCCGCCCCTCTTCGGATCCTCGCCCGGGTCGGCCATCTCCATGACGGGCGTGTAGCGCTCGTCCCACTCGCCCAGGAAGTAGAGGCCCCGCTCCTGCACCCATCCCTCGAAGTCGGCGGGGCCGATTGCGTTCGGGGCCGAGAATACGGGGGATGCGGGCGCCAGGATCGTCACGCGAGCCGTCTCGTCCGTCACACGGTCGTGCGGCCTGCTTATCGTCACGGGGTAGGGCGCAAGTCCGCTCGCGGGGAACTCGTACCGGTTGTACTGCACGATTACCGTGCCGCCGCCGCGCGCGAAGTCGAGGACAGCCTCGTTGGCGGCCGCGAGGTCGGGCCGCGTCTCGTAGGCGCGCACCCCCAGCACCAGCACGTCGAAGCGGGAGAAGTCGCCCCGGTTCAATTCCGCCTCGCCGAGTTCCTCGACCTCCATCCCGATCTGGCGGAGCGCGTCGGGGCCCCCGTCCCCGGATCCCATGACGTAGCCCACCCGCAACTCGGTGTCGGCCGCCACGGGGAAGGCCGACACCTGAACGGCTGCGTCCCGCACGAGCGCGCTGCGCGGTATGTGCGGGTGGTCGATGATGTCGGAAGTCGTGACAAAATCTCTAGCGATTCTGTCATTTGACGACTCAACGTCGATCTCTGAACCCTCCGCACGCACCCGGGCAATTGCCCGAATGACAAATTCACCTCTGATTGTGTCATTGTCCGGCGCAACCGTAAAAGTAACCGATCCACTGGCGCCGTCCGGTCCCAGCGAGAACGGTACTCCGGCGGGCGCGACCATCCACCCGTCCGGCGCCTCCAGCCGCACTGTCCCCGAGCGGGCCGTGGCCGAGGTGTTGGTGAGGACTACCCCGACCTCGCGCACCCCGGTCGTGCCGGTTGGCCACACCATGGACGAGGGGTTCACGGCCATGTCGATCGCGGGCATGACCAGCACCCGCTCACGGTATTCGCCCGTGGCCCCGTCGACGCCGATGTACCAGCCTTCGCGCTCGACGGCCGCGGTCGTTGCGGCACCCCGGGACAGCGCCATGGCCACACGGGACCGCACCGGCGCCGGCGCAAACGGCCGCGCCCACACATCCGCGTCGTTCGGCCAACTGTACATGCCGCCGATCCGCTCCTCTTCCAGGTACCAGGGCGCCGACACCCGCGCGTCCCCCGGAACCGCGACCCGCCAGCTCCAGCGCCCGATCTCTCCCGGTCCGAGCCGCCCGTCCGCGGGGGTCTCCGCAACAGGCGGCCGAAAGAAGGGCGAGCGCGGCGGGCCGGCCGCTGACTCGTCGGTCGGAGACGCGTCCCATCCGGAAGGCAGCAGCAACTCGGCCGCCACGCCGGACAGCTCGAGGCCGCCGCCGTTCCACACGTGCACGTCCACGACGACGGACTCGCCGGGCGTCAGCAGCTCGCGCCCGACACGCACATCGAGAACCACGCCGGCCGAGGCGAGCAGCGCTTCCGTCACCTGTTCCAGCCGCTGCTCCAATACCTGCCGCCCCTCGCCCTCCGGTGCTTCGCCGACCAGCCCGCCGAGGATCGCAGCCGCTTCGGCCAGACCCGCCACGGCTCCTTCCGGCCGAATCGCCGAGAGGCCGCTCGCCGCGTCGGCCAGGGCGCCACGATACCGCTCCAGGCGCCGCTCCGTATCCGCTGGCCACTCCGCAGGCAGCGGCGCGCCCAATTGCCCGATCAGCGTGGTGTCGACGCCCGCGAAGATGCCGTCGTCCTCGGCCCCCTCCGCCACGGAAGCCAACAGCTGCAGCGAACTGGCCCGTGGGCCCATTGACTGGCCCGACCCCATGTCCTGGGATTGGTGCTGGCTGCGGCTTTCCATTGCCAGTTGGAAGTGCGACCGCCCCAGCAGGGGATCGAAGCCGCCCGTCGGCACGCGAAGAGTTATGTCACGGGGGGAGAACCGCGCTGACCGGTACAGCTTGGTGGGCTGCCAGGGGGCAACGCCGTGCGCGGCGAGTTCGGGGTAGCGATCCGGGTCGCCGGCCGCCGCGAAGGCCTCGCGCGCCGCCACGCCCGCGATCTGATGCTGGCCATGGCCGTCCCGGGGCGTCCCCGAGAAGACCGACACGATCACATGCGGCCGGAACTGGCGCACCACGAAGACGACGTCGCGCAGCACCTCCTCGAGTGGCCAGAAGCGGAGCGCCTCGTCGATGCTCTTGGAGTACCCGAAGTCGAAGGCGCGCGTGAAGTATTGCCCACCGCCGTCGAGGGCGCGGGCGGCGAGCAGTTCGCCCGTCCGGATCACGCCGAGGCCCTCGTGCAGCCGGTGCCCGATGAGGTTCTGGCCCCCTTCGCCGCGGCTGAGCGACAGGTACGCGGTCTCGGCTCCCATCCCGCGGGCGAGAGTGGCGAGCAGGCTGGTGTCCTCGTCGTCGGGGTGGGCGGCGATCATCAACACGCGCTTGACGCCATCGAGCTGGCGCAGGCGCAGCGCGGTGCCCACGAGGCCATGGTCTTGCCCGCCGGTGAGCCCTGCCGTGGTGACCTGCGCGGCGAGTTGGGAGGGGCCATGTGGGCCGGATGCCGGGACCGCGGCCGCGAGTGCGAGCAGCGGGATGGCCGCCGACGTCGCCATTGCAATCTTGCCGGGTTTCATCCCGGGAAGGTAACTATCCGCCATGGATATCGCCGCCATGTTGCGCAGCTACGACGGGAAGCGCGTCGCGCCGTTCCGGGCGGTGGCGGAAGCGCTCTCGGAAGGGCCGGGGCGAGGGAATGGCTCGATCGGCCACCTGCTCGAGCTTGCCGCCTTCGACGAGACGGCTCTCCAGGTGGGCGCGACCTGGGTGCTCAAGTACCTTGCCGAGCGCAATGTGGTGCCACGCGGCGGCCAGGCCGTGGCGCTGCTGCAGCTATTGCGTCGCCCCCTGGCATCCGACGCCCTCCTTCACCTGCTGCAGACGCTGCCGCACATGGACCTCGCGGCCGATCTTCCCGCCGGCGAGGAACGGGCGCTCCACCGCGCACTGCTGCGCCTGATCGAATCCGACCGCGTTTTCGTGCGAGCGTGGGCGTACAACGGCCTCGGGCTTCTGGCGGCGCGGCATCCGGCTTTGCGGGAAGAAGTCGAGGCCCTTCTCCGCCGGGCGGAGAGAACCGAGACGGCGGCGGTGAAGGTGCGGGTCCGGTACGCCCGTGAGGCGCTTCGCCGCCAGAGTCGCTAGCCCTCCGCCTCCGCCGCGGCCAGCCTCCCCGAGATCTCCCGCAGACGCAACCACTCCTGGTAGAAGAACGGCAGCATCAGCATCGATTCGACGAACTGGAAGACGTACATCACGACTGCGAAGACCGTCCCGTACTCCGCCGTCTCTGTCGTGGCCGCGCTTACCGCGAAGACGAGCAGGGCGATCATCAGGACCCAGTTGATCCCGAAGTTGGCCGCTTCGAGGTCCGAGAGGCGGATGTTCCAGCGCATCATGGCGCGAAGGTGCCGGGCGAGTCGGGCGGGATCGCCACTGTCCACGGCGTCGACCTGCCGTTCGTGTTCGTCGTTGAGCCCCTGGTTGTAGCGCGTGGTCAGGCCTCCTGTCAGGGCGTAGAGCGCCACTGTGCCGACGGCCACGGCGAGACACCCCAGGAAAACCGGCAGGTTCAGCGCTGCCAGGATCAACACCGTGCCGCCGAGCCCGATCACGCTGTTGATGAGTTGTGGAAGGGAATTCTCGAAGAACTCGACGATCTCCTTGAGCATCCCGAGGCGCGCCGTGCGTGTGGACGTGCTGCTCGCGGCCGCCGATGCAGCCATTTCCTCGCCCAGGGTGACGTAGATCCGCGCATACGCCCGGCTGTCCAGCAGCCGGCGCCCGACCGCGATCCCCATGGTGACGATGCCGAGCACGGCGAACTCGTAGAGGCCGCGGGTCGAGTCGCCGAGCACGCTGTCGATGGCCCGGCCAATGACCAGCGGAAACAGGACCCACCCCGCAGCCTCGAGAACGACCAGCGAGACCGTGAGGGCCAGACGGCCCGCGAAGCGTTTCAGGAGTGCTTGCATTTCCGATGGTGAGGGCAGGGCCGCTTGGGCATGCAGCGTCGGGCCATCCCCACGATGCGCCCCCCTCTGCAGCTCCCGTCGTGCTCTTAGTCTAGTTTATCCTGCAAACTGTACTAACACCCGCACTGCATTTGCCGGGGCTGTGCGCGCCACCGCTCCGAGACGCCGCCCCCGATTCCTAACGCACCCGCATCACCACCCCGGCGCCCACGTACATGTCCTCGGCCCCGGCGTTCAGCCCCATCCCGAAGCGGAAGTCCCACTGCAGGTCGTCGTTGGCCAGCCAGGTGAGCCCGCTGTTGAGGTAGTGCTCGGCGCTCCCGCCTTTCAGCCCCGCCGGGACGAAGGCGTACCACTCGGCGTAGACGCCGCTGCGCTGGCCCGTCGCGATGCCCCACGACAACGACTGGGCCCACTCGCTGTAGTCCTCGTCCATGTCCGCGACGGCGGCGTTCACCTGCGTGCTGCCGGCCAGCGACAACGACTCGCTCAGGTCCCAGCTGTACAGAAAGTTGAACCCCGGAAGCGTCCTCCCGGCCGAAAACCCGCCTGTGCCGGTGGCGACCGTCATCTGCGGCAGGATGGCGGTCGCGGGGAGGAGGCCGCGCTGCCCGGACAGCGCGATCTTGGCACCCACGTAGAGGTCCTCCAGCCCCGAGGTGACGACGCCCGTGGCGGACACATTGACAACTTGCGTCGTCACACTGGTCCCCACCCGCAGCTCCAGCCGCTCGACGAACACCCCCACCCGAAGCAGGGGCTCGCCATAGGAATGGACCCGAGTTGTGTTTCTGCCGTCGGTGTCGGAGCCGAGCGTATAGCCGAGTTCCAGCTGGAAGCCGCCGAGCCCAACCGTGCTGGTCGCCTCCGTGAAGTCGGGACGGTCCGCGACGAGCGACTGGGCCTGGGCGTTGCCGACGGCGGTCACTGGCCACAGACCAGCCAGAACCAGCAGCGCGCATCCCCATCGAAGCCGAGTGTACATTAAAGTTGACATTTTCGGTAAACCACACTTTCCATTGTCGCGTGTAGCGACCCGCCTCAACGCGGCCACGGCAACGCCAGTCCCTCCGGCGCGCGAGATCGGCCGAACCATCCGGCCAGCGCCGCCAGGCTCAGAACATAGGGCAAGGCCAGGAAGAGCGGGTAAGGCAGATCCGCGTCGAGGGCCTGCAGCGTGAACTGCAGCGCCTCCGCCCCGCCGAAGAAGAGGGCCGCCGCGAAGACTCCCCAGGGTCGCCACCGCCCGAGCACCACGACCGCGATCGCGATGAAGCCCTTCCCCGCCGACATGTTCTCCGCGAAGGTCCCGGTGTGCACCAGGCTCAGGTGCGCGCCCGCCAGGCCCGCCATCAGCCCCCCGAAAACGGCCGCCAGCATCCGCGTGCCCACCACCGGAACGCCCGCCGCGTGCGCGGCCTCCGGCGATTCCCCCGCCGCCCGCAGCGCCAGACCCCAGCGTGTGCGGAACAGGAACCATCCCAGAAGCGGCACCATTACATAGGCGAGGTACGCCGTGACCGCCTGATCGAAAAACGCCGGCCCGAGCAGCGGAATCCGCGACAGCAGCGGCACCTCCCACGCCGGTACCGTCTGCAGTTCCAGCGCCAGTCCGGTCGCGCCGAAACGGCTCTGGAAGACCGCTCCCGTGAAGCCGAGGCTCCCGATGGTAACCGCCGTGCCCGTGATGATCTGATCCGTGCCCAGCCGCACCGCGAAGCCGGCGAATACCAGCGCGGCCAGGCCGCCGGCGAGCGCGCCCGCCGCGAGTCCCCAGTACGGTCCCGTCGCCAACGCCCCGAGCGCCCCGCCAAGCGCCCCCCAGATCACCGAACCCTCGAGCCCGATGTTGATCACCCCCGATCGTTCCGACACCGTTTCGCCGAGGGCCGCCAGCGCGAGCGGCACCGCCAGTCCGACGGCGGCGACGAGGAAGGATGAGAGGGCGGCGAGGTCGGTCACTGGGCCGCTCCCCGCGCTCTGGCCTGGACGATTCGGTCTGCGGTGAGCACGGCCAGTATGACCAGCGCCTCGATTCCCCGGACCCAGACTTCCGGCACGCCCGCCTCACGCTGCATGGCCCCGCCACCCGCGCTCAGCGCCCCGAAGACGATCGCCGTGACCACGACCGCGAGCGGGTGCAGCCGCGCCAGGAGCGCCACCGCGATGGCCGTGTAGCCCCACCCGGGCGAAAGCCCCTCGTACATGCGGTGCGTGACGCCCGCGATCTGGATCCAGCCCGCCAGCCCCGCGATCGCGCCCGACGCCAGGAACGACATCCAGATCACCGGGGTCACGCTGAACCGTCCGCTCACCTCGGCGGCGCGAACCGAGGCGCCGGCGGCGCGGATCCGGAAGCCGCCCGGCGTGCGCGTCAGGTAGAGCCAGAGCGCCACCGCGATCAGGATGCCGAGAAGAAAGCCCGCATGAAGGCGCGTGTCGGGGAGCAGTGCAGGCAGATGCGCGGCCGCGGGGATCTCGTCGGTCTGGTTGAACACGCCCCGGGACTCGCGCAGGGGGCCCTGGACCAGGAACTGCGCGAGGAACAGGGCCACGAAGTTCATGAGCAGGGTGGTGATCACCTCTCCCACGCCCATTCCGGTCTTCATCGCCGCCGGGACGGATGCCCACAGCGCGCCAGCGGCGGCGGCGGCGAGGAGGGTGACGGGAAGAACGAGGATCGCGCCCGCCCCAGGGAGCGCGAGGGCGACGGCCACGCCGGCAAGCGCGCCCGCGTGCAGCTGTCCCTCGGCGCCGATGTTCCAGACGCGGGCGCGAAAGGCGAACGCGACGGCCAGGCCGGTGAGGAGCAGGGGCGTGGCCCGCACCAGCGTGAACGAGACGAAGCGGTCCCAGGTGCCGAAGGCGCCTCGTGCGAGGGCGGCGAAGGCTTCGCCGGGTGAGTGCCCGCCGAGCGCGAGAAGCGCAGCCGCGACGGCCAGGGTGGCGAGGACGGCGGCCGTCGCGGTAATCGTGGCCACGAGCTCGGGCCGAAGCCGCGCGGGGTTGGCGCGCAAGCCGCTCATCGGGCGGACCCCGTGGCGGCGCTCAGCATCAGCGCCCTGATCGCGGTCGCGTCACGGTCTTCCGTTGGCACGGGAATCAGCCGCCCGCGCACCATCACGGCGATCCGGTCCGCAAGTGCCAGAACCTCGTCGAGATCGGTCGAGATCAGGACGACTCCGGGCGGGCGGTCGCCGGTCCGCGCCAACTCGACGATCCGCGCCCGCACCGCCCTGGTCGCCTGCACGTCGAGGCCGCGCGTGGGCGATTCGGCCACGAGCAGCTCTCCGGCCCGCAGGAACTCCCGTCCCGCCACGACTTTCTGCTGATTGCCGCCGGAAAGGGTGCCGGCGCGGGCGTCCGGCGACCCGGCGAGCACGTCCATCTCGTCCACCAGCGCCGCGGAGCGGTCGGCGATCCCGGCCCAGTCCAGCCACGGGCCCCTGCGGTGCGAGGCGTTCCCGTGGAGCGCCAGGGCCACGTTCTCGACGATTGTGAAGTCCTTCACAAGCCCTTCGTCGCTTCGGTCCTGCGGGATCCACCCCACTTCTTCCGGCAGGTTGGCGGTACCGGTGTCCGGCCTGGCCATGCCAGCCAGAACCGCCGCCAGCGCGCGCTGACCGTTACCGTCCACGCCGGCGATGCCGAGGATCTCGCCGCGATGCACGGTCAGGCTGATGTCGCGGAGCGCCGGGGCCTTGCCGGTGCCCACCGTCACGTTGTCGAGCACCGCCACCGTGGCGGAATCCGGCTCGGAATGGCCCGTCCGCCCACCTTCGCCTTGCGCGGCCCGCGCGCCCGGCGGTTCGCCTCCGCGACTGGCTGCCCACCCGCCGCCACCGGTCGTCCCGGCCGCCTGCCGTTGCCCCACCATGGCCTCTGCCAGCTCGCGGGCCGACAGCCCCGTCGCCGCCTCCGTCAGCACGTGCCGCCCCCGCCTCAGCACGGTCACCCGATCGGCCACGGCCAGCACCTCGTCCAGCTTGTGCGCGACGAGCACGATCGCCGTTCCCGCGCCCGCCACCTCGCGGAGCACGGCGAAGAGCCCCTCCACCTCCTGCGGGGCCAGCACGGCGGTGGGCTCGTCGAGCAGGAGCACGCGCGTGTCGCTCATCAGCGCCTTCAGGATCTCGATCCGCTGGCGCTCGCCGACGCCGAGCTCGGCCACGGGCACGTCCAGTTCCACCGCCAGCTTCAGCTCGCGGGCGCGCGCCTCGACCTCGCTCCGGTAGCCACGCGCGGCCGTGCCCCGTCGCGTCCACGCCTCCCCGTTGAACAGCGCGACGTTCTCGAACCCCGTGAAACGCGGCACGAGCGAGAAGTGCTGGTGCACCATCGCCACGCCCAGTGCCCGGGCGTCGCGCGCGCTCCTCAACTCAACAAGCCGCCCGCCGATTTCGACGACGCCCGCGTCCGCCACCAGCAGCCCGCCCAGAATGTTCGCCAGCGTCGTTTTCCCGGCCCCGTTCTCGCCGAGCAGGCCGTGGATCTCACCCGGCGCGAGCTCGAAGTCGACCGCGTCCAGGGCCGCGACGGGGCCGAACCGCTTTGTGATGCTTTCGAGTCGTGCGGCGGCTGTCACAAGCCTTCCACGAACTCGATCCGCGGCACCTCCAGCGTCCCCGCGACGATCTCCTCCCGGGCTCTGTCGATGGCGGCGAGCACGTCATCCGGGATCACCCCGTCCTGGGCCGGATTGGCCACGAAATCCACCGCGCCCGCCGCAATCCCCGAGTACAGGACGTCGTCGGACAGGGTCCCCCCCTCCCACGCCCTCGCGGTCCTCAGGAACATGGCCGGAATGTCGATCACCGCGCTCCCCACGATCACGTCGGGCGCTACGTCGTTCTGGTTGCGGTTCATGCCGAACGCCCACGCCTCGCGTCCGTCTTCGCGCGCCTCGCGCACCGCCTGGAAAAAGCCGAAGCTGGCCGCGTCCACGTTGTGGATCAGCACGTCCGCTCCCTGCCGCAGCTGGGCGGCCGCCGCCTCCTTGGCCGCGGACACGTCGTCCCAGTTGCCGATGAAGGTCTCGAACACCGTCGCGTCCGGGTTCACTGCCCTCACTCCGGCCTCAAACGCGACGAACGTGCCCTTGGCGGACGGTATCTCGACGCCGCCCACCATCCCCAGCACTCCGCTCTGGCTGACCGAGGCCGCGGCCATCCCCGCCAGGTAGGTCGCCTCGTTGAGGTGGAAGATGAGCGGCACCACGTTCGCCGACGGGCGCGACCCCGACGAGATCACGAACGTCACGTCCGGATACTGCTCGGCGGCACGGCTGGCGGCGTCCTGGTACTCGAATCCGTGCCCGAAGATCAGGCCGTACCCGGCCTCCGCGTAAGAAATGAAGGCCTCGTCGAACTCGGCGGGTGTCCGCGTCTGCTGGTGCGAGATGCGGAACCCGAGCGAGTCGCCGATGAGTTGCAGACCCTCGTAGGCGCCCGCGTGCCAGCCGGCGTCGCTGACCGGGCCGGAGGTGAGCAGGGCGACGGCGGGGGTGGCCGCCATGTCCGCGGAATCCCGCGCACGCGTGTCAACCGAATCGCCGCCGCAGCCCGAAAGCGCACCGAGTGAGGCGAACAGGAGGAGGGCGGTCGGGTACGGCTTCATGTCGGTCTCGCGGGTCCGGGGTCGGTCGCGGGCCGAACCATCCCTGGTCTGGTGGCCCGTCGTGGACTGACGGTAAGATAATAAGCGGTTCCTCCACGGGATGTTCCCCGGACTGCCCACCCCGAATCGGAAAGCCTCTCATGAGCCAACCCCGCGACCATTGGAGTTCCAACACCGGCCTCGTGCTGGCTGCTACCGGCAGCGCGATCGGCCTCGGCAACCTCTGGAAGTTCCCCTTCATCACCTGGGAGAACGAAGGGGGAGCGTTCGTTCTCGTCTACCTGATCTGCATCGCGGCGGTCGGCCTGCCGATCATGATGGCCGAGTTGCTGATCGGACGGCGCAGCCAGAAGAGCGCGGTGGGAGCGCTCAAGGACGCCGTGGCGTCCAAGTGGCCGGGCGGTCGAGCACTCGGAGGACTGGCAGGAGGGTGGGGCGTGCTGGCGGGCTTCATCCTGCTCAGCTACTACACGGTCATCGCGGGGTGGTCGCTCTACTACTTCACGAAGTCCATCGGCTGGACCTTCGGCGGCTACCCTGTAGGAATGTCGGCGGGGGACCTCTTCAACACGCAGGCGCTCAACACCGGCCTGCAGTTGTTGCTGTCGCTGGGGTTCAGCCTCGGGACGATCGCCGTGGTCTACTTCGGCGTGAGCAAGGGAATCGAGAAGATCGCCCGCATCTTCCTGCCGATCCTGTTCGGCATCCTGTTGCTGATGCTCGTCAGTGCGCTCGGCATGAGCGGTTCCGCCGAGGCCTTGAGCTTCATCTTCCGCCCCAACTTCAGCGAACTGGGAAGGGAGGGGATTCTGGAGGCGCTCGGTCACTCCTTCTTCACCCTGTCGCTCGGCATGGGGGCCATGATCACCTACGGCTCCTACATCTCCCGCAAGCACTCCGTCGTGAAGGCGTCTGGGGCGATCGTAGCCTTGGACACGCTGATCGCCCTTGTTGCCACCGTGATCATGTTCTCGGTCATCTTCTCGGTGACCGGGATGCGCGACGAGGTCGTCGGCTCCACGGTCGGGATGCTCTTCATCTCGCTGCCCGAACTGTTTTACACCGAGGTGCCCTTCGGCGTCGTCCTGGGACCGCTCTTCTACATACTCGTCGCCCTGGCCGCGCTGACCTCGACAATCTCGCTGCTGGAAGTCGTGTCCGCATACCTGATCGACCAACGTGGCCTGGCCCGTCACAAGGCGACCATCGGTGCCGGGGCTGCGATTTTCCTGTTCACCAGCTTCGCCGTCCTGTCGATTCCGGGACTTCTGGGAGTCCCCGCGGAAGGCTTCCTGTCCACCATGGAGGTCTTCGACGGCAAGGTCGGCTGGTTCGCCACCGCCGACCACTTCGTGTCCAACTGGATGCTACCGACCGGCGGGTTCTTCATCACGCTCGCGGCGGGCTGGTTCATGACCCGCAAGGACACGATGAGCGAGCTGTTGGACGGCACCGAACCGCGCTGGTTCCACTACGGCGCGTGGCGCTTCTTCATCCGCTGGGTGGCTCCGATCGCCGTGGCGGTGATCATCTACTTCGTGATCCTCGGGACGGACTTCAGTTGACCAGGGCGCAGGTCCGCAAGCGCCCGCCGGAGATCTCTTTCGGCGGGCGCATCCTCTTCCTGGCGGACGCCGCCGACCTGATCCGTCGCCAGCTCCACGAGGGACTCGACCTCGACCTCACGCCCGAGCTCAAGGCCAGCCTCCGCGACCAGATCAGCACCGACGAGATCACCCCCGCCTACATCTGCTTCTTCTACGACGAGACCCTGGGCGAATTCCCATACCTGGGGCTGGAAGCCGCGAGCGGAGACGCCGGCACCGAGGCCCCCATCGAGCGAGGCAGCGTCAGGAACGCCGGCTTCATCTGCTCGGTCGCCGGCAAGCGCCGCGGCAAGGGATCCAGCCGCGAGCAGAGCCCCTACGCCGAGCTGATGGCGGGGATCAAGGTCGTCGTCAGCGAGAGCATCGAGCGCATCTACAACGAGAACTGCCAGAACCTGGGCATCCTCACCACGACCGACTTCGGCCTCATCGACCGCATCCGCTCGGGCGAGCCGATCCCGCTGAGCGAGTTTACGGCGGGAACGGACGACATCACGCGGCAGATCATCGAGTACGGCGGCCTGTTCGAGTTCAACATGGCCCGCATGGGGGGCCAGGTGACGCTCCCCTCGCCGCGCGCGCCGGCCGACCCTCCCGCAGGCGACGCGGGGCCCCGCCCCATGACCCTCGGCGAGAAGATCTTCGCCCGCAAATGGGTCGTCGACGCTTCCTCCGACCACGTCGGCACCGACTGGACCGAACCCGGCGAGGCGGGCTTCTTCCGCGCCGACATCCGCTTCAGCCACGAGTACGTGACCCCGATGGCCGCCATCTTCTTCGAGCAGAAGCTGGGCGCCGACGCGCGGGTCCTCGATCCCGACTCGATCCTCTTCTTCCGCGACCACCTGACCTTTCTGCACAAGGTGATGAGCCAGGAGCGGATCGAGCAGGGGCTGCTGGAGGTCGCCAACCAGCTCGAGGTCAAGCAGCGCGAGTTCTCCGAAAAGCAGGGGATCCGCCTGTACGGCGAGCAGCAGGGCCACGTCATGGGCTCCGAGGCGATCTGCCACTCCAAGATCCTCGAGGACTACGCCGAGCCGGGCATGCTCATCATCGGCACCGATTCCCACACGCCCCACGCGGGAGCGGTCGGCGCGCTGGCGTTCGGGGTCGGCACCACGGCGATCTTCAATTCGTGGATCACGAAGGACGTGCGCGCGCGCATTCCGCCGTCGTTCAAGGTGGTAGTCGGCGGCGAGCTGCCCGCCAACGCGACCGCCAAGGACCTCATGCTCGAGATCCTGCGCCATCCCTATGTGCGCGACGGCCACGCGATCGGTCAGATCATCGAGTACGCGGGCCCGGTGGTGGAAGGGCTGTCGGTGGACGAAAGAGCGACCATGACCAACATGGCCGCGGAAGTGGGCGCGTTTACGGGCCTGGTCGCGGCCGACGAGAGGACGGTCGAGTTCCTCGTGCAGGAGCGCGGCATGCCCGTGGCACGTGCGCGGGCGCTGGTCGAAGGCGTGCACAGCGATCCCGGCGCCGAATACGTGAAGGTCATCGAGATCGACGCGACGAGGCTGCGGCCCATGGTCGCGCTGCCCGGCGATCCCGGAAACGGCCTCTACATCGACGAGCTCGCCGACCCCGTCGCCATCGAGATCGCCTACGCCGGATCGTGCACGGCCGGCAAGAAGGAAGACATGGACATGTACGCGCGCGTCTTCCGCGAGGCCCGCGACCGGTGGGGCCTGGGTGTGCACCCCGACGTGAGCTGCTACATCCAGTGCGGCTCCACAGACGTGCGCGAATACGCGCGCGAGCAGGGGTACCTGGACCTGTTCCGCGAGATCGGCGCCGAGTTCATCGAGCCGGGGTGCGGCGCCTGCATCGCCGCCGGGCCGGGGGTCACCCGCTCGCCCGACCAGGTGTCGGTGTCGTCCCAGAACCGCAACTTCCCGGGCCGCTCGGGGCCGGGCCAGCTGTACCTGGTGTCGCCCTACTCGGTGGCCGCGTCGGCGGTGGCGGGGAGGGTGGCGGCGTGGGAGCCGGGGGTGCGGATGGAGCGGGCGGGGGCGGGGGCTCCGAGGGTGCCGGTGCTGGCGTAGGACTTGGCGGTCACGCCAGGCAGGCGGTCTTCACCCTCTCGTGAGCGTCGGCACCTCGATTCCTGCTGCGATTGCGACCGCGGCCAGTCTGCGGTCGAGCGTCGCGAGCGGCAGTTGCATGCGAAGAGCCAGCTCCAGGTACATCGCATCGTAGACGGATAGCCCGTGCTCGTCAGCGAGCGTGAGCACGGCCTGCCAGACCCGGCCGGCGGAAACGGGCTCGATCTCCACCGGCAGAGCCCCGAGGCTGTTGCGGACTCTCGTCCATTCGTCCCTGGTGATCCGGCCTCGGCTTGTGGCGACCCACAGGACGTTGCCCACTTCGATCGGCCAGAGAGCGGGAACGAAGGCCCTGCCGCCGATCAGGGATTCACGCAGCCGTTCGGTCTCCGGCGTGGCCTCGTCCGCGAACACCCACGCCATCGTCACCGAACAATCGAGGACGAACGTCAGCGTCTCCGACCCTCTTCGATCATGTCGCGAATTGAGAGGCCACCCAGGCTATGGGTCTTCTGGAAGGCCTTCAGATCCTCGATTGCGGCGCGGACCCTGGTCGTGTCGCGGGCTTGAAAGGGTATCAACTCCGCGACGGGGCGATCGTGTCTGGTGATGACAAACCGCTCGCCGGCCTCCACCCGCCGCAGGAGACGAGGGAGGTGCGTCTTGGCTTCGAAGGCGCCGATACGGGACATGGAATGCGTTTCAGCTGAAACGTTTTGGCTCAATCTGCGAACAGACTAGACTGAGACCAGTCTAATCGATTCGCAGGATTGAGACAACCCGGACCCGTGCGAGTCAACACGCCCGCCGATTTCGGCCATTTGATCCGGCGGGCAAGGAAGGCTCGGGGCATGACCCAGCAGCAGCTGGCGCGAGCTGCTGCCGTCGGCCGCCAGTGGATCGTGGAGATCGAGGCCGGGAAGCGGCGAGCGGAACTCGGGAAGGTAATGCAGACGTTGGCTGCGCTCGACCTGACGCTGTCGATGCACGGCGAGGGGATACCCGAGACCCGTCCGGCGGACGACCCGATCGAGGTCATCGATCTCCAGGCCATTCTCGACGCGCACCGGCGGACGCCCCGTTGACCGAACGCCTCACTGCTCTGGCCAACGGGCGCGTCATGGGCGAGGTGCACCGTGACGCCCGGGGCCGGCTCGCTTTCGTATACGACGCCGGCTGGCAGCAGCGCGAGCGTGCGTATCCCCTGTCGCTGTCGATACCGCTTGGTGTTCGGCGGCACGGACACGACAGGATCGAACCATGGCTGTGGGGCCTCCTTCCGGACAACGAGAACGTTCTGACGCGTTGGGGGAGACTGTTCCAGGCGTCGGCGCGCAGTGCCTTCTCCCTGCTCCGCGGCACGGGTGAAGACTGCGCGGGAGCGGTGCAGCTGGTGCGGCCGGAGCGGCTGGGCCACCTGGGGGATCCGGCGGGTCGGCAAGTCGCCTGGCTGACGACCGCCGAGGTCGCGGCTCGCCTGCGCACATTGTGGCGCGACGACAGCGCGTGGCGGCTCGACGGTGACGAGGGGCAATTCAGCCTGGCCGGGGCGCAGGCCAAGACGGCGTTGCTCCTGGAAGGCGACCGCTGGGGCATTCCGCAGGGAGCGACTCCTACCACCCACATCCTGAAGCCACCGATTCGACGCTTTCCCGGACATTGTGAGAACGAGCACCTCTGCCTCCAACTGGCCCGCGCCCTGGGGATTCCCGCTGCCTGTTCCCGGGTGAGCCGTTTCGGGGGGCTGACGGCCATTGTCGTCGAGAGATACGACCGGATCGTCATTGGCGGACGGCTCACGCGGGTGCATCAGGAGGATTTGTGCCAGGTCCTGGGAGTGTTCCCGGCCCGCAAGTACGAAGGTGAGGGGGGGCCTGGGTGCCGAGACATCGCGCGGGCAATCCGGACGCATGGCCGGCGTCCGGGTGAGGATCTTCGCTCGTTCGCCAGGGCCATGGCCTTCAACTGGGTCGTCGGCGGAACGGACGCACACGCAAAGAATCTCTCGTTCCTGATCGGCGCTCGCGGGCGCTCGGCACTGGCCCCGCTCTATGACGTGGCGAGCACGCTGCCCTATCCCGGCCGCTACCCGCCGAGACGCAGGCTCGCCATGAAGATCGGCGGCGAATCGCGGCTCGGATATATCCAGGTGAGGCACTGGGAGCGTTTCGCTGCCGAGGTGGGGCTGCCGCCGGACGAGGTGCTCGGGATCTGCGAATCCGTGGCCATCGAGACGCCCGACCGTCTGGCCGATGTGGTTGCGGCCGCCCGGTCGGAAGGACTGGATCACCCGGTCATCGAGAGGCTCAAGAGGGGATCACGAAGCACGCGAGCGCGTGCCTGGACCGGCTGCGAAGGTGAGGGGCGTGGGCCGACTGGCCAGAAATGGTCGCTGCTGGACTCGAACCAGCGACCCCTACGATGTGAGCGTAGTGCTCTACCGACTGAGCTAAGCGACCTTGAGTACCCCCACGGGGAATCGAACCCCGGTCTCCTGGCTGAGAACCAGGTATCCTAGTCCACTAGACGATGGGGGCGTCCGTGTCCGCGTCCGGCGAGTCTTGCATGAAGCCGGATGCGAGGGGCAGATAAGCTAAAGCGAATCGGCGGACGGCTCAAGTACAACAACCCGCGCCCATTTCCAAGGCACCCCAACCGAGGTCCACCGTGACCGAGCAACCCGACAACCCGTTTCAGAACCTTCGCACGCGAACGCTCATCCCGTTCACGATCTTCGCGGTGATCGGGCTGTACGTGGTGTTCCGCATCGTAGCCAGCATGACGCCGATCGATCCGGAGGACCCCACAACGGGCGAAGCCGCGTTCCAGTTCGTATTTTACGGAGCCCTCGCACTATGGATCTGGTGGGCCTGCCGCAGGTCGGATACCGATATCCGGCGGCTTGTCGGCCGGGTGCCTGTCGGATACAGCTGGCTTCCAGTATTGGGCCTTCTCGTCGTTGCAGGCCTGTTTTCGGTCGGGTCGTTGTACGTCACCGCGTACGGACTGTCGCGGATCGCACCCGGCATGTTGGAGTGGCTGTTGGAGGCCGGGACGCTGCTGCTCGTCGATTCGATCGCTTCCGGTGTGATGTGGACACTTATTGCGGTGGTGCTCGTCCCGGTCGTGGAGGAGGTGATCTTCCGGGGCATCCTGGTGAACCGGTGGGGAGTGAAGTGGGGAGTCAGGACAGGTATCGTCACCTCGTCGATACTCTTCGGGGTGCTCCACCCGATGGACCCGACCGGGTCGACGGTCTTCGGCCTCGTCGCCGCTGTGCTGTACTTCCGGACGCGGACGCTGATCGTCCCGATCGCATTCCACGCAGCGAACAACCTGGTGGTAACGGTGTTGGTGCTCGTCGACCCCGATGAGGGACCGTTCGACCTCGCCGCCGAACTCCAGGAGATCGAGGCCATGGCGCTTCCAGGCCTCGGCATCGCGGCGGTGACGCTTCCGGTGCTGGTGTGGTACTTGCGCCGCCACTGGCCGGGGCGGGGGGCGGAGATTCCGTATGAGGCGAAGGGAGTCTCAGAGTAGCATCGGGCTCCGCAGCCCCCTACACCTCGAACGGATTCAGCAACGGCACGCCCAGCCTGCGGAAGTCACGGACATCGCGAGTCACTACCGTCAGTCGATGGACCGTGGCTGTGGCCGCGATCATCGCGTCCTCCAGCAGGGTCCGCGAACGCTGCCGCTTCAATCGGGCCCACTCCCGAAACGCTGCCGCATCCATGGGTAAGACGCCGTACGAGTCGATCACCTGCTCCAGCCAGACTTCCAGTTCATAAGCCTTGTGAGGATCCCTTTCACGCACGTTCTCGATACCGGCCTGGATTTCGCCCACGGTCACGGCGGACAGAAAAAGCTGATCGGATGGAACCCCGGCAATCCATCGTAGCACGGACCGGTGGGGCTGCGGGCGGCGGAGTTCCGACACGACGTTGGTGTCGAGCAGGTACACGGGCCTATTCGAGTGGAGGGGGTTCGCGGTGGCGGTGCGCCGCACGGGGTGGCGTCAACTCCTCCGTGCGGGCCTCGGGAGCCAGCAGAAGTTCCTTGAGGTCCCGCCGCGCCATGCGCTTCATCCGCCGCCACTCGTCGATCGACACCAGCACCGCCGCTTCCACTCCGCGCTTTGTGACCAGTTGCGGCCCGTCGGACACGCTCGACTCGAGCATCTCGCTGAAGCGCGCCTTGGCTTCCTGCACCTGCCAGACCTTTGGCACACGGTCCTCCTGGCTCACGAGCTAACTGACTAGTTATAGGACTAGTCTGATCATGACACGCGGTCAAGGCTCGCCACGCGGCCCCTCGCGTTTCGTATTTCAGGCGACAGATTAGAAGCCACGCACAGACGCGGGGGTGTCGGTTGCCCCTGGCTGCAATCGCACGCCTCCACCGCGTCGCGGGACGAATCGGACGCCACGGAGCCAGGAAACCAGGCGAAACACCCTCATCCAGTGAACCCAACCCCCCAAGTCCTCATCCTGGGCGGCGGCCCGGCTGGTGCCGCAGCCGCGCGCCTCCTCTCGCAGTGGGGCTTGGAGGCCGTGGTCGTCGAGCGGTCGCCGGACGCCGAACCCGCCGCGCCTTCCCTGGCCGAATCGCTGCCCCCCAGCGCGCGAAAGGTGCTGGCCGCGACAGGGCTGCTGGGGGTGGTGGAGGTGGGGGGATTCCTGGCGAACAGCGGCAACACCGCGCTGTGGGGTGGCGAGGGCCGCCGCGACGACTTCGCGGGGGGCGCCGCCGGGTTCCACATCCTGCGGACGGGTTTCGATGCTCTGTTGCGTGGGGCGGCGGCGGAGGCCGGGGCCGAGATTGTGAGGGGCGTGGCGAGGTTGCCGGAAAGAGACGCGGACGGGGAGGGGTGGCGGGTGGAGATCGTGCTGGACGGGGGGGAGCGGGTCGAGGTCCGGCCGGGCTGGATACTCGACTGCACCGGCAGGGCGGGGCTGCTGGCCCGCCGCTACCGGGTTCTGGAGTCGGAGGCGCCGACGCTGGCGGTGGTGCGGCGGTACCGCAACGACGGCGGGTGGGAGAATGTGGTTGCCACCCACGCCCTCGTGGAGAGCTTCGAGCGTGGCTGGGCGTGGTCGGTGCCCACCTCGGAGACCGAACGTCATGTCGCGGTCATGCTGGACCCTCAACTCCAAGCCGTGATGGAGGGGGCCGCCGATCTTTCGGCTGCCTTCGAGACCGAGATCGCCAACACCGCCCTCATGCGCTCAATCACAACGCCCGCCGTGTCCGTCGGCGACGCCTGGGCGGTGACCGCGTCGATGTACACGTCGTCCCGGTTCGCGTCGGGCCGCGCGCTGCTCGTGGGAGACGCGGCCTCGTTCGCGGACCCGATGTCGTCGTACGGGGTGAAGAAGGCGCTGGCCTCGGCGTGGCTGGCTGCCGTCACGGTCAACACGGCGATCCGCACGCCGGAGCTGGCGGAGACCGCAGCCGACTTCTACGGCTGCCGGGAGCAGGGGATGTACGAGTCGCTGCGGGAGGGGCTGGCGACGCAGGTGGCGGGCACGGGGCTGAGGGGCGAGGGCGCCGAGGCGACCGGAGGGTCGGCGACCGCAGGGCCCGGCACGGGCGGGACCGACGACGCCTTCTGGGACCGGCGGGCGCGGTGGCTCGCTGACCGATCCGAGGCCACAACCGACGCGAACTCGCCCGACGGCCCATCCGCCGAAGCGCTCCGCGACGACCCCGAGGTGCGCGCAGCCTTCCACGCCCTGCGCCTGGGCTCGGGACGGCTCCGCGTCGAGCGCCGCGAAACCGCCGACCGGCCGCTGGTGATCGGTAACCGGATCCGCATGGCGCCGGCGCTGGTCACCCCGCGCTTCCCCGCCGGCGTGCGCTATTTCCGGGACGTGGACCTGCTCCGTGTGGTGCATCTGGCGACGGGCTCGGCCAATCCGGGCGTCCTCTACGAAGCCTACACCGAGTGGGCGGCGCGCGAGGATCTGCCGCCGGTCGATCTGGCCAACTTCATCGGCGTGGTGGCGCTACTGGTTGCGGACGGAGTGCTGGTGCCGGGGCGCGGATCCTAGGTGCTTGCAAAAGACAGACATCACCAGCATAATGCAAGTATGCAGAAATCCATCACCATCCGGGATGTTCCCGAGGAAGTGTGCCGTGAACTCGCTTCGCGAGCTGCGGCCAACGGGCATTCCCTTCAGTCCTACCTGAAGACGGAGTTGATCGAGCTCGCCGGCCGGCCGGATGTCGCCGACGTGCTCGCGCGCATCGAGAAGCGCAAGGCGATGACCGGAACGAGACTGTCGACGGCGGCCATTCTCCGCCATCGCGACGCGGATCGCCGATGAAGGATCGCCGATGACGCTGGTCGTTGACGCGACCGTCGTAGTTTCCGCGTTGATCGACTCCGGGCCGGAGGGGGCATGGGCCAGTGAGCAAATGGCGCGCGGGCCGCTCGCGGCACCGCACCACATGCCCGTGGAAGTGGCCAATGTCCTGCGGCGCGCGGCGTTGCGCGGCGAGATTTCCGATGGCATCGCGTCCCTCGCGCTTCAGGACCTCCTGGATGTGCGATTCGAGCTCTTTCCCTTCGCGCCTTTCGCGCGGCGGGCATGGGCGCTTCGCGGCAACGTCACACCTTACGACGCCTGGTACGTGGCCCTGGCGGAATCGCTCGACGCCCCGCTCGCGACCCTGGACGACCGGTTGAGACGCGCGCCAAGGTGCCGGTGCGCTTTCCGTTGTCCCGCTCGCGATTAGGGGGACCTGCCGGCGGAAGCTACTTTGCGCCGTGTCCGCCTGTTTCCTATCGTTGAGGTCGCCCACGGCCACGAGGGTCCGTGCATGACCTTGAAGCGGGAGGGACAGTGAAGCGATGAGCCCCGGGAGAGGGAGGACAGAGAGCGGCAGGAACCCCGCCTGGGGACGCATGAGACCCCTCTCGCTGCCAGTGGCGCTGACGCCTTTGACGCTCTTCCTTTCCCTCGCTTTTCCTCCGCCCGTCTCCGCCCAGGAGTCCGCCGCCGACACCGCCAACACCGGCATCGCCGTCACCGACCAGCTCGTCATCGAGAGCTGTGACCGCTGCCACGCCGTTGACGACGACGGCATGATGACGCGGGTCTCCTTCATGCGGAAGACGCCCGAGGGCTGGCAGCAATCGATTCGCCGCATGGTGACCCTCAACGACGTGGAGCTGGATCCTGAGGTGGCGCGCGACATCGTCCGCTACCTCTCCGACAGCCACGGGCTGGCGCCCGAGGAGCTCCGGCCGGGCCGCTTCGAGGTGGAGCGCCGGCTGATCGACTGGTCGTACGAGGAGTCGCATGAGGGGGATGAGGACGTCGATCGGGTGTGCAGCAGCTGTCACTCGATGGGACGGGTCGTCATCCAGCGCAGGACGAAGGAGGAGTGGGATCTCCTCATGGCCATGCACCGGGGCTATTACCCGCTTTCCGACACGCAGGGGTTCCGCCGCTTCGGCCCGCCCGCGCCGGGCGCGTCCGATAGCCGCCATCCGATGGACAAGGCGGTGGCCGAGCTGTCGGGCAAGTTCCCCATGACGACCGCGCAGTGGACTTCGTGGTCGGCGACCATGCGGCCGCCGCGTATTGCGGGCACCTGGGCGCTGAAGGGACACGATCCCGGACGCGGCCCCATCTACGGCACGGTCGAGATCTCGGAAGCGGCCGACGGGGCCGACTTCACGACCCGTGTTAGCTATGCGTACGCGCGGTCGGGCGAGCAGGTGGAGCGCGAGGGCCGCGCGATCATCTACACGGGCTACCAGTGGCGCGGCCGTTCGTTCGAGGGCGGCGACGAGGCGACCTCGCTGCGCGAAGTCATGATGGTCGAGCGCGGCTGGGGCGAGATCAACGGCCGCTGGTTCGCCGGCGACTACGACGAGTTCGGGCCCGACGTGACGCTGTTGCGCGCGGACGGACCGGTCGTTCTGGGACTGCACCCGGTCGCCCTGCGCTCGGGCAGCAGCGCGACCGTCACCGTCCATGGCGTGAACCTGCCCACCGGTCTGGGCGCCGGGGACCTGGATCTGGGACCCGGCGTGGAGGTCATGAGCGTGACACGCAGCGACTCCGAGGTGCTGGCCGCCGAGGTGACCGCGAGCGACGGTGCCACGGTGGGCGCCCGCGACGTGTTCCTGGCGGGCCGTCCGGTGCCCGGCCGCCTGACCGTCTACGAGACCGTCGACCGGATCCTCGTCACGCCCGAAGCGGGCATGGCGCGGCTCGGCGGCGGCGCCTTTCCGAAGGGCTTCGCGCAGTTCGAGGCCACTGCCTTCAGCGACGGCCCCGACGGCAAGCCCGAGACAGACGACGACCTGAATCTCGGCTTCGTCGACGTCGAATGGTCGATGGAGGAGTACTCCGCGATCTTCGACGACGACGACATCGAATACGTGGGCACGCTGGGCGCGGACGGCCTCTTCCAGCCAGCGCTTGACGGCCCGAATCCGGACCGCGACGGCCTGCGCAACAACGTCGGCGACGTCTGGACGGTGGCGACCTGGCGCGGTCCGGATGGCGAGGAGGTGCGGGGACGCGCCCACCTGATCGTCACGGTGCCGCTCTACATGCGCTGGGAGCCGTGGCGGGTGCAGGAGATGCCGCTCCCGCGGCGGCGGACCTCGGACATGGGGAACGAGCGATGAGCGCCGGGGCCCCGACCGACACGCAGGGGACCACCGGGAACGGCGCCACGGCCGCCGACCCCGTCTTCCTCGCCCAGCGCGAGTTCCACCCCTTCGAGGCGGCGGGCGAGACCTTCCTCTACCTGGTTCCGTCGGCCGCCGTCTTCTACCTCGACGAACCGTCGGTTGCGGTCCTCCAGGCCCTCGACACGGGTGCCGCCAGCGAAGACGACCTGGTCACCGCGCTCGCCCCCCACTTCGGCGAACCGGCCGTGCGGCGGAGCCTGGCCGAGCTGGTGCGGGTGCAGGCGATCGGCCTCACCACGGCCCCGAAACAGACCTTCCCGCGGGTGCTGCCCCAGGCGGACTTCCCGCTCACCACGATGGTCCTCAACGTCACCAACAAGTGCAACCTGGCGTGCACGTACTGCTACGAGTACGGCGAGGACAAGATCGTCGACACCACGTGCGACCCCGCGCCCAACTACATGAGTGAGGAGACCGCGCGGAAGAGCGTCGACTTCATGTTCGAGCAGTCGGGCGATCTGCCGGTCGCGCACCTCACATTCTTCGGCGGCGAGACGCTGCTCAACTTCAAGGTCCTTGAAAAAACCGTGGCCTATGCGCGTGAGCGGGCCGTGGAACTGGGCAAGGACGTCGACTTCTCGCTGACCACCAACGGCACGCTGCTGCGCGACAAAGTCATCGACTGGCTGGCAGAGAACCGGATCGGCGTCACCGTCAGCATCGACGGGCCGAAGGAGATGCAGGACAAGTTCCGCGTCTTCAAGAACGGGATGGGCAGCTACGACTACGCCCTGCCGAAGATCAAGCGCCTGCTGGAGCGCCACCGCACGCGTCCCATCGGGGCCCGCGTGACGCTCACCCGCCAGACGCTGGACGTGCCGCGGATCTTCCACCATCTGCGCGACGAGGTGGGGTTCTGGGAGGTCGGGTTCGCGCCGGTGACGACCGCCGACGGCCGTGGCTACGCGATCCAGGACGCCGGATTCGACCGCATGCTGGGCCAGTTCGAGGAGCTGGCGCAGGAGTTCCTCGAGTTCGCGGTCGACGACCGACACCACGGGTTCTCGAACGTCAAGGACACGATCGAGGAGATCCACAAGGGCGTCAGCAAGGCCTTCCCGTGCGGCGCCGGGCTGGGGCTGATGGGCGTGGCCACCGACGGCGACGTGGCGCTCTGCCACCGGTTCGCGGGATCGGACGACCACAGCATCGGGTCGGTGCACACCGGGCTGGACCGCAAGCGCCAGTTCGAGTTCCTCGGACACCATCACGTGGCCAACAAGACCGACTGCAGCACCTGCTGGGCGCGCCCGCTGTGCGCCGGCGGCTGCTATCACGAGGCGCACGTGCGCTACGGCGACACGGGCGTGGCCAACCTGCACTACTGCGACTGGATCCGGAGCTGGACCAACACCTGCCTCGAGGTCTACGGAGAGATCGCGGTCAAGAACCCGGGCTACCTGGAGCAGTTCGAATCATGATGAAGGAGGCGGACAAGTGGACCACCTGAAAGCCATCAACCAGAAGGCGCGGCGGATCCAGGAGCATGTGGGGGCTCCGGGCGGCGGGTCGGCGATGCCGGGCGGTGCACCGGTGCCCGCGGACCCCGGCGACCTCGACGTCGTCGGCCTGGAAAGCCGCGAGGGGCCGAACATCCCGCTGGGGTGCTCGCTTGTGTTCGCTCCCGGCTGGGAGGTGGACTCGACCGGGGGAACCGCCGGACTCTGTCAGCCCGTCGAACGTGACCTCTTCGATTGCCACCTGGCCTGCTTCTGGCCCGCCCACGTCCCGGACCAGCTCAACCACGCGCCGGACTGGACCGGCAAGTGCGCGGCGGCGCAGAAGGACTGGCGCAAGATCGACCTGATCTTCCCGTGATGCGCCCGGGCCTGCTGCTTCTGACCGCCGGGCTGGTCGGCCTGGCCGGCGCTCCCGATCCCGCCCACGCCCAGGGCGGCGGCAACGGCGTGATCTACATGGCTGCGTACGACAATTCGATCAAGGTCATCGACGAGAACTCGCTCGAAATCGTGGACGAGTTCGAGACTTCGATCGGGATCCCGATCGGGCTGACGCTGTCTGCCAACCACGAGCGCATCTACGTGCGCGACGCCGAGTTCGAGGAGATCGAGATCTTCGACGTGGCCACCCGCCAGTCCCTCGACAGCTTCACGCTGAGCCGCGGAAACCGGACGGTGCGGATCTGGGGGATGGAGGTCGACCCCGCAGAGGAGTTCGTCGTCCTCAACACCATGCGGTACACGAAGCGCATCGACCGCTGGGAGATCGACGAAGCGGTGCTGCTCAAGTACGACCTCGAGGAGAAGGCGGTCACCGACACGATTCCCTGGCCGGAGGGCGAGGGCGGCCGCAGGGCGCGCCTCATGTTCTCGCCCGAGGGGGAGTACCTGTACTTCTTCAGCCGGGGCAGCATCATCGTCCTCGAGACCGAGGGCTTCACGGAAGTCGACCGCTGGGACCTCTCGCGTCCGCTCGAAGAGGGTCTGGGCCGATTCAGCTTCGGATTCCCCACCAGCCTGCACGACGAAAGGGGCTTCCACACCGGCCTCTTCAACTTCACCGACCCCGTGCAGAACCGCCGCATGATGGGGATCGCGCGCGTCAACCTGGCGGAGCGGGACGTCGACTTCTTCACCCTGGGGCCGAGCTCTCCGGTCAGCTTCCGCCTCGCGCCCGGCGGCAACAAGGGCTACGGCCTGGTGCAGCAGATCGGGAACTACGAGTTCTGGACCTTCGACCTGGAGGGCCGGCGGGTGGAGAACCGCCAGCGCTTCGCGGGCCGTCCGCGCATGGGCCTGGAGGTGAGTTCGAACGGCGAGCTGCTGTACATCTACAACGCCGGCGCGACGATCGACGTCTACGACGCCGACTCTTACGAGTTCATCCGGACCGTGACCTTCGACGCGGATATGACAAGCTTTGTCATGATTCCGGAGGGGACGGGGCGGGCGGGGTAGGGGGGGGTCCACGGTTTCCGAAACCAGGGGCATGAAGGGTGTGGGACCGAACGCCCGACTCGATTCGACGTTGGGGGCTGGTCACTGTGATTGCACGTTTTCCGGCTTTTGGCTGTTAACGAGCTACAGGCCGAACCACGGCCCGGCCAAGCTCAGTCCCAGACCGGGATGGCACTGGCCGCCAAGCATCCAGCCAATAGGAGGATCATCATGGAGAACCTGCTTTCCTCGATCCGACTGCTCGCCGCTCTCATCGTCTTGACCGCCGTGCTCGGTGCGGCTGGCGAAGCCGTAGCGTTGATCGGCCAGCAGGAGCGAGACGGAGACGCCCCTAGCGGATGCCGACCAGCGGACGGGTATCTGTGTATGACACCCAGAGTCTGGAAGATGAACAAAGCATGTGGTACCTCAGACAACTGCGTCACATGTTACCGAGCTCCCGACCATGATTGCTACCTCGGTGACGGTCCGCTCAAGGCTGGATGGTACGACGTTGACGGCGGCGATGGCGGCGACCACTAGTCGGCGAACCTGGACACTGGTTCCCAGGCGACCATTCCTGCTTGTCGCCCTCTTGGTGCCTTTGGCGGCTGCGTGCGATGCTCCCTCAACGCCAAGTGGCGTCCCGGTCGACACCCTCTTAGCTGACTTGCTAGTTCGGCATCCGGCCATCGGCGCCCCGGGCCACATACAGCCTTGGAGAGACTGGATACTGGTCTCCGACTGGCAGGGAGATCCCAATCTTCACGCCGTTAACGCGACGACTGGAGAGTTGATGGTCTCTTTTGGGCGTGTGGGCGAAGGACCGGGCGAGTTTGTCGGTTCGATTGCGGGGATTCAAGTACCTTCGCACGACCGGAGCGCGGCATGGGTGTACGACATGAGGAAGCTCGTGCGGCTCGACCGGCCTGGTGCCGTTGCGCCGAACGTTGTCACCGTCGACTTGACGGCAGTGCCACAGCTGCTGCGAGTGAGCTGGCTGGACTCGGCAACTATCCTGGGCATCAACCTGCAGCCCGCCGAAGAGCGCTTCGTGTTTTTCGACAAGGCGGGCAACGTCACCAGGACGGTCCCTGGAAGCCTTTTGGGCGAAGATGGCATTCCGGTGTCTCAGAGATTGAGGGCCAGTGCCAGTTTCTCGCTATGCGCTCATCCCACGGGACGAGGGTTCGCGTTGGCCTACAGGCACGCCGCAAAAGTGGAGATCTACGATCGCACGGCGGAGCGTGTGGTTGACGCGAATGTGCCGAATCCCAATAGCCCACGCTTCGAGGATGTGGATGGCGATGTCCGATTCGTCCCGCAACAACTGAACTACTCGTCTTGCTGGGCGTCCAGTGAGTACCTGTACGTGCTCTATTCGGGGGACCACTATGGTTCCCAGTCTCTGGCCGAAATCGGGGATGGCCAGGAGATTCACGTATTCGACTGGGACACTGGCCGATTGGTACGGGAGTTCTTTCTGGATGTTCCGGTCTTTGGCTTCAGCGTTGTTGAGACGGCAGGCTGGCTGTACGGAGGCTCCCTGGCGGACGGCGGCGTCTACCGGTTTCGGCTCTCCGCAGACAGATGAGAATGATCACCCGAGTTGTGAACATCGCCTCGATTCTAATTGTCGCACTCGCAGTTGCCGTCGGTCTCCGAGCCTGGCTGAGTAACGATGGCGATAGCATTTCCGGATTGCTCGCGTCGGACGGATTGTCCCCCGCGTTTCTGCATGCGGCGGGCTCTGGTCACCGGCTCGGGCCAGAGGACGCACCGGTCGTGCTCGTGCTCTACTCGGACTATGGTTGTTCGTTTTGCCGCGAATTCGATCGAGCGCTGCAAGTTGTGAGGAAACGATACCCCGAGCACTTCGCAGTGGTGGTCAAACCGTTTTCCGTCCTGGACACATCCGAGTCCACGAAACTGTTCTTGGCCGCCGAGTGCGCGGAGGAGCATGGTGTCTTCGAAGAATTCCATACCGCGGCCATGCGAATGCTCAGTGGCACCGGTGGCCCTGCCGAATGGACCACAATAGCCGACTCGATCGGCATGCCCCAGCGATCCGAATTCGATCTCTGTGTTGGCACTGCCAGGTATGCGGACCAGGTCCGCCGTGACTACGAGGAGGGATTGTCGTTCGGCGTTCGAGTCGTGCCAACGTCCATCATCAACGGGAGCATGTACGTAGGTGCGCTGGAAGCGGCGGAACTGGACACTGCAATCACCCAAGCGATGCCAAGAGGATCGTAGGTGGCCGGTTCTCTTTGACGCTCTCCGAATTGATGCTACGATTCGACGCCAGTTTGACACCCATCGATCAGACGTCAGTGAATGAACAACATCACGCTTCGCAACGTGCCGCCGGATCTCGCGGAGGCTCTTGAGCGGGAAAGGCGGCGGCGCGGGCACTCCCTGAACCGCACCGCGATCGATCTGCTCAAGCAGAGCCTGGGGGTTGGGGAGCGGCGCTCGAACGGATTGGGCCGACTTGCGGGTCAATGGAGCGATGAGCGGGCCCGGGAGTTCCAAGGCGTGCTCGCTGTGTTTAGGGATGTCGGTCCCGAGATGTGACCCGTCGGTACTCCGGCTACGAGGTTCCTGGCCGGCGGCCCCCTGAATGGCGATCCTGGACCCCGAACTCCGCCGCGGCCTCGCCTACGTTGTCCCGTACAAGGGCCGGCTCGCGGTCATTCTCGCGCTCAACCTCGCGGGGACCGCGCTCGCCCTCTATGTGCCCTACCTGACCCGCACCCTGGTCGACGATGCGCTCCTGGGCGGCGATCTGGACGCCCTCGTCCGCGTGGTCGGCCTCTTCCTTGCCGTCACCGCCGCCAGCTTTGGCCTGAACGTCGCCAGCGGACTGCGGTACACGAAGGTGTCGGCGGAAATCCTCTTCGACATGCGGCTCGCGGTCTATCGTCACCTGCAGCGCCTGTCGCCCCGCTTCTTCGCGCGCACCCCGCTCGGCGAGATCATGTCGCGGATCAACAACGACGTGGGCGAAATCCAGCGGGTGCTCGCGGACACGGCGCTGGCGTGGGTGGGGAACGTGGCGTTTCTGGTGGGCACTGTCGGCATGCTGCTGTGGCTCGACTGGCGGCTGTTCCTGGCCGCTGCCGTGCTCCTGCCCCCCGCCATCTGGGCTCTGGTGCGCTACCGGCGCCGCCTCGAGGTGCGTGTCCGCGTCATGCGCGAGCGCAGCGCCGACATCGGCACCTTCCTGATCGAAACCCTGCGGGGCGTCCGCCTGGTCGCGGCCTCGAACGCGGCCGAACGCGAGGCGGCCCGATTCCGCGAGCGCAACGACTCGTTCGTGGACTCGCTGATGAAGATGCAGCGGCTGCGTTACCTGGCGGGCGGACTGCCGGGGCTGCTGCTGTCGGCCAGCACGGCGGTGGTCTTCCTGTACGGCGGGTCGCGCGTGATCGGCGGCGTGATCACGCTGGGCACCTTCACCGCGTTCATGGCGTACCAGATGCGCCTGATCGGCCCGGTCCAGGGCCTCATGGGGTTGTACACGGGGATCGCGACCGCGCGGGTCTCGCTGCGCCGCGTACACGAGCTGCTCGACGAGCCGATCGAGGTGGCCGACGCCGAATCGCCGGCCGCGCTGGGTCCCGTGCGCGGGGAGCTGGTATTGGAGGACGTGTCGTGCGGGCACGGCCGTGGCGGTGCCGTGCTGGAGGGGTTCGGGATGATCGTCACGCCGGGCGAGGTGGTGGCTCTGGTGGGTCCTTCAGGGGGTGGGAAGTCGACGGTGGCCGACCTGATTGTCCGCCATCTCGACCCCGATTCCGGGCGTGTCCTGCTGGACGGGAGAGATGTTCGGGACATCGGCCTGGCGGAGTTGCGTGCGAATGTCGCGCTCGTCGACCAGGCCGCGTTCGTCTTCAACACCTCGATCCTGGAAAACGTGCGGTACGCGCGGCCCGACGCGGACGAAGCCGCCGTGATGCGGGCCGTCGAGCGCGCGGGACTGGGCGACTTCGTGGCTCGGCTCCCCGACGGGCTCGGCACGGTGGTGGGCGAGGAAGGCCGCCAACTCTCGGCGGGTGAGCGGCAGCGCGTGGCCATCGCGCGGGCCCTGCTGGCCGATCCGGCCGTGCTGGTGCTGGACGAGGCGACGAGTGCGCTGGACATGGAAGCCCAGGCGCACGTGGTGGGCGCCTACCGCGAAGTCATGAAAGGGAGGACGACCGTGCTGATCACGCACCGGGAAGAGATGCTGCGGGGGGTGGACCGGGTGGTGGAGGTGGGGGTGGGTAGGTCGTAGGGGATTGACTTAGCCGGGGTGGTGAGGCCCGTCTGAGACGCTTCCGAAATTCCTGGGCAGAGATGGCGATTGCACGTCTTGCCGATGAGAACTGTTCATTAGGCTAAAGACCTTTTCACGGCGGAAGGACGCTGTTGCGGGATATGTCGACGGGCCGGGGACCCTCCCCGGTTCACCAATCATTCCCCCAAGGGGAGGCAGAGAACGTGAAAACTCGGAGCTTGTGGCTAGCGGCGGTCGTGCTGCTGGCGGGCGCGTGCGACGCAATCGACTCGGGGATCGTTGATGGGGGCGACCCCGCAACGCTGGAACTGACGGTCAACTCTGACGGGACCATGACCCAACAGGACAACGGGGTCAGTGCCGCCATCGAGTCCGGTAGCCCTATTCGTGTCTTGGCGCGGGGCGTGGACGGCGAGGTCCTATACGACGTGACCGGCGCGAACATGGCCGAACTTCTGCGCGCGTTTCCGGCGGCGCCAGTATCGCCCGGTGAGATAGCGGCTGCTTTCGCGGATGCGTCACCGGAATTACTGACGGCGGTAGCGGACATGCGCAACGCCATACCGTCTCCCGAGGAAATGCGGGCCATGTCGCCGAAGGAACGGGCGGAAGCCCGGGCCGCGTTTGAGGATGCGCGTACGCGGGCGCTGCGGGGTGTCAAATGAACGCTGGGGCGAAGTGGAAGAAATGGCTCACGGTCGCCTTGGGGGCGTCCATAGTTGCCCCGGTGGTAATGCTGTGGCTCGGGCCGGGGGCGTTCACGGTCTTTCTGGTTGTCGTTGCCGTGTGCAGTGCTCCGATGTTCGGGCATGCGGTGGCGGCGACCTTTCCCAGACACTTCCCCCGGCAGCATGGGGGAAAGCTGCCCCTTGCGTTCCTGCTCTTGGCCGTCGGCGCGGCCAACCCCAATGAAGCCGAGGCTGCCGTCCATCCGGGTGAGGCTCCTGCCGTGTGTTCGACGGTCAACGCGGGGTTTGTGCAAGAATGCGACCTCCCGTTCGCTGTTCGGCAGTGCTCGGAATGTAGCCTGGGAGTTGTTGCCTGCGCGGGTGCGGTTTGGGTGGCAAGATTCGCACCGCCGGGCAAACCCAGGGCAGCGGCGATCCTTGCGGCCTATGGTGTCTGCGGGTTGGCCGTCTGGCAGTGTGGGGATTGCTTTTACGAAGCCTTTCTATGTGACTCGGAAGAGCTGAAAAGGGAAGCGCGAGATTTGCTTGAAGAGCTCGAAGACCTGCTGGATCGGTTGCCTTTCTCGGAAGACTTGTTTGGGGAATTGGATCCGGGCAACTAGTCCCTTTCCACCGGCGCGCCGTGGCGGCTTCGGCTGTCACGGCGCGCCTTCTTGCGTTGGCGGGGCGGGTTCTCTCGCACTCTTGTGCCAGTGGAGCCTGTCCTGCGACGGAGTGCACGAGCGGACTCGCCTCTGGTACATGGCGCTTCAGCCGTCTTGGCCGTGTCGCTCGAAAAAGGCGTCCGTCCTTGCGGGAAGCAGGAGGCTGTCCGAGATGGCTGCGATCTCTTCCGCCTCTTTCCATCCCTGCTCCAGAATCCAGAGTTCACCTTCCAGCGCTCGCCGTTCCTGTTCCTCGTGAAGGGACATTTCAAGGGCGAGGCGAATGGGCTTGGGCATGCCGCGGACGTACCCCGTCCTGCCCCTCCGATCGCGGTGCCCCTTCCGAGGCAAATCGGCGAGGAAACGGCTGGGGTGCCCACTGGAGTCGATTTCGTGTACGGCGCGCTGCACGACGGAACGGGAACCGCCGTCACCGTTCAGGATTGGGACGACGGTGATGGCCACCCGGCGGGCGTCTTCGCCCTCGAAGCGGGCTCCCCGTAGCGATCGGGTGATCTCGACAGCGAAACCCGGGTCACCGTCGGCGGGGACCACGCGGATCGAGTTCAGGTCGAGGAGTCTGAACTTCGCGACGGTCTCCGGAGTGAGGGGGCCATCCGGTTCGGCCTTGCCGCCGATCCGAACCTTGGCCCACGGGTGGAAGTAAAGCCATGCCAAATAGGGATATGCAACCACCGCTGACAAGCCGGCAAAGATGGGCAACGACTGAAGCGCCACCCACACCAGCCCTCCTCCGGTAGCGGCGGCCACGCCGAGGGTTGCGCGACGCTTGCGCCTCCCGAACCGGTCCCCGTACCGCCAGGCGGCGAACTCGCCCCGTGGCGGCTCCCCGATCCGCACCAGATCCAGCCCCTCCTTGTGGCGCGCAAGGCCGATGTTCTCGGTCGAGGCCCGCGTGCGCGTCTCGCGGAAGATTCGCTCGCAGGTCTCAACCGCCTCCCAGCGTTCTTCCAGCGGCGTGAGGTTCCAGCGTCGGCACTTCGTGCACACGACCCAGAGCCGTCCCTTCGCGGCGTCGAAAGCGAGTCGGCGCCCTACGGGGAAACTCTCCACCACCTCGTTCGAGCCGAGGGGCTTCTTGCAGAACATGCAGGTCGTGTACACGGCGGTCGCGAACACTTGGATTCAGTGGAGTTCGGCTGGTATCATCTTCGCCCATCCCATCCTTCAACGGCAAACCGGCTGACGTGCGCCTGCGTGGGCAGGAGGCGGCGATCACAGTTCCAGGCGTCGTCCGCCAGTTCGCGCGCGAAAGCGAGAAGCTCTTCGATCGTCATTCCATGGTCCTCACGACTTGGGGCCTGCTGTGGTCCTTCGGGCATGCGGGCTACCGGTTTGGGGAGCCTTGGCGCACGATGATCGCTTGCGTACCGCCGTCACCAAACGGACTCGACGGTTACCGCAAGGGTCCAGCCGAACTCGTCACCCTTCCAAAAGGGCGTCCGTCTCCTCGCCGGAGCGCAACGAGCGCCCGGCCTTGCGGGCGACCAGCAGGCTGACCACGCCTCCTCCCGCGCCAAGGAGTGGCAGAATGCTGAACGGGACGATGGCGGCCCCGTTGGGCCAGTCCCCCCAACTGCCGCCCACAACGAGTCCCGCCAGGAGAAGGCCGCCCAGCAGGCCCACCGACGCGACTCGTGCGTAGGAGAGCTCGTCCAGCGAGCGGCCGCGCGCCGCGATCGCCAGCATGGCCGAGAAGCTCGTTCCGATCCCGACGCCCCACACGGTACCCGCGATGATCATGAACCCCAGCTCATCCTCGGCGCCGGGGAAGAACACCCTGCCAGCCAAAGCGACCAGAGAGAAGAACGCCGCGCCGATGGCGCCGAAGGTCAGGCCTGAGCGTGACCCAGGCTCGCTAGTCCGTCCAGCCAGAGTGCTGGAATGCGTTGTCACCCAATCGGTTGCCAATTATTGCCAAGAGCGCTACTGAACCTGCGCGGCGAACCGGTCTTCGAGGACGTGTCGTGCGGGCACGGCCGCGGCGGGGCCGTCCTGGAGGACTTCGGGATGACTGTCGCGCCGGGTGAGGTGGTGGCCCTGGTGGGTCCTTCAGGGGGTGGCAAGTCGATGGTGGCCGACCTGATTGTCCGCCATCTCGACCCCGATTCCGGGCGTGTCCTGCTGGACGGGAGGGATGTTCGGGACATCGGCCTGGCGGAGTTGCGTGCGAATGTCTCGCTGGTTGACCAGGCCGCGTTCGTCTTCAGCACCTCGATCCTGGAAAATGTGCGGTACGCGCGGCCGTACGCGGACGAGGCCGCGGTGATGCGGGCCGTCGAGCGCGCGGGCCTGGGCGACTTCGTGGCGGGCCTGCCCGACGGGCTCGGCACGGTGGTGGGCGAGGACGGCCGGCAGCTCTCGGCCGGGGAGCGGCAGCGCGTGGCGATCGCGCGGGCGCTGCTGGCGGATCCGGCCGTGCTGGTGCTGGACGAGGCGACGAGCGCGCTGGACATGGAAGCCCAGGCGCACGTGGTGGGCGCGTACCGCGAAGTCATGAGGGGGAGGACGACCGTGCTGATTACGCACCGGGAGGAGATGCTGCGGGGGGTGGACCGGGTGGTGGAGGTGGGGGGTGGCACCGTGCTCGGATAGCGAGAAAACCGGCTTCACGGACTAACACCGACCGATCCACTACTCGTCGTCCCCGTCAACGAGACATCGAGCCTCACCTGGTCGTAGGGCACCCGCGGCACCAGCCTGCCGCGGACGCCTCGCCGCAATTCCACGAGTCCGTATTGCGACATCGTCTTCAGGGTTCGCGAGAGATTCGACTTGCTGCGCCCGGCCAGTTCCGCAAGCTCCGTGAGCGACCGCGGCCGCTCGCGGGCAATTAGTTCCAGGAGATGCCTGTTGTGCTCGGACAGGAGCCTCGCAAAGCTCTCGATAGACGTGAACCAGACCTTGGGTTCACCACTCGCGGGGGTGTCCTCGCCCCGGGCAATGGCCATGGTGCGCGCCTTCATCTGGTCGTAGTCGGCGATACCGATTTTCAGTGTCTTCATGGAATCGATCCTCTCTCTCGAAGCACTTGATCCACTTCCTTCCAGAAATCCGCGAGCAGCTTGTCCGCGCTCTTGTATTCGTAGGGCGGATTGTCCGCAGGCGATGCCGGTGGTCACGCTCCAGCGGGCACCCATCGGAAGCCGGGGGAGCAGCCGCCGTCACCAAACGGACCCGGCGGTCGCAGCAAGGGGACGGATCGAACTCGTCACCCCTCCAGAAGCGGATCCGTCTCCTCGCCGGAGCGCAGCGCGCGCCCGGCCTTGCGGGCAACCAGCAGGCTGGCCACGCCTCCTCCCGCGCCAAGGAGTGGCAGAATGCTGAACGGGACAATGGCGGCCACGTTGGGCCAGTCCCCCCAACCGCCGCCCACAACGAGTCCTGCCAGCCAAAGCGACCAGAGAGAAGAACGCCGCGCCTATAGCGCCGAAGGTCAGCCCCATGCCGAGGACGCCACGAACGACCTTCTTCTAGCGCGGCATGGCGGGCCTCCTGCTTGGGGTGATTTCGTGCCGTAGAGGGTATCTGAGATACGGTCAGGCGGGCAAACGGTTGCCGTGACTGCTGGTTGCCAATTCTTGCCAGGCCGCTATCAGGCGTGCTCAGGGTCGTCCGTCTTCAAGAGCTCGATCCTGGAAGACGTGCGATACGCAGGGCCGGATGCGGACGAGGCGTCCTTGATGCGGGCCGTTGAGCGCGCGGGGCTGGGCGACTGCGTGGTGGGTCTCCCCAGCGGGCTCGGCACGGTGGTGGGCGAGGGCGGCCGGCAGCTCTCGGCGGGGGAGCGGCAGCGTGTGGTCGTCGCCCGGGCGCTGCAGGCGGATCCGGCCGAGCTGGTGCTGGACGAAAAGACGAGCGCCCTTGACATGGAGACCAAGGCTCACGTGGCGGGGGCCCACCGCGAAGTCATGAGGGGGCGGATGACCGTGCCAATCACGCACCGGGAAGAGATGCTGCGGGGGTGGATCGTGTGGTGGAGGTGAGGGGTGGGTAGGCGCCCTTGAGGCAAACAAGAGAAGGCTGGAGTTGCCCGTTGCTGCGGTGCAACTGTCCCAAGCCGCGCTGCTGGATTCCAGAGGCGGGGATCGTCGCCGCCGCCAGTGAGGTCACGATCTGCGGGGGATTCCTGAGGATGCGCTCCGCGCCTGAAGCCGGCGGACCGGGGCCTTGTCGGCGTGATTTGGAGGTCGTGACCAAGCCGGGCCCGATCCTCAGCACCCAACTATGCCGATGGGATGATTGCACGCTCAGCGGCTGAATCCTGTTAGTAGGGTACATCGCGGGGCACGAGGCTCCGCCACACACCTTCCAAGCTGCTTGGAGGAACGATGATCAGGAAGCGCACGAAGTCCAGAACGACCGCCAACGAGAGAGGCGCGACGCCGAGGCGCCCGAAGAGACGGTCGCTGCTGCTGCTGTTGGCAGTAGCAATGACTGCCGCGGGCGGGGGACTCTTGTCCGCCGAACCAGCGGCAACCGCGAAGGACGAGGCGGTGGCGCCGGACGTTTGTCCCAACCCCGCGCCTTTCTGGTGTGACCGTGGGGGCGAGGACTACCGGTGCCTCGATGGAAAGATGGCATATCGGGGTTGCGTAGACATCACGGTTTTCTAGCAGACAGAAAGCTGCTCTTCGCGACTCCGGTGTAGGCCGAGGGGGGCTGCAAGCAATCCATCTTGCAGTCCCCTTCGGCTTGCCTCGTTGACGTGCACCCTCTCAGGCGGAGATCAGGCATTATGAGATGTGGCGTTTCGTGAGACAACGGAAGCGAATGCTGGGAGCGTGGGCCCTCATGCGGGGCCCCGTAACCGTGTTGCTCTTGCTCCTTCTGAGTGGTCTCGGCGTTATACGCGATCCTGGTTCTGGGCGATACCGCCCGATGGCTCACGAAGACTCAATTGCCTTCACGGCTAACGAGGTTACCGGCATGGAACTCGACGTCTCACCGGATGGCGAGACAATTGTGTTCGAAGCGTTGGGGGATCTCTACACTGTTCCCGTGGAGGGCGGAGAGGCAGAACTCCTCGTAGGGGGAGCCGCGTGGGACACTCATCCACGGTACTCCCCCGATGGCAAGACGGTCGCCTTCGTGTCGGACCGGGAGGGCACCAGCGGCCTCTGGATCGCACACGTGCAGTCGGACCAAGTCAGCCGCATATCGATGCCAGAGCCTGGGAGATTGGGCCCCCCTTCGTGGTCCGAGTCCGGCCTGTCCCTATACGCCGGGCGCACAACCAGCAGCGGTGGCTCCGACATATGGGTCTTTTCGGTGGCCGGGACTGCGGCGGAGCGTCTACCTCTTCCACGGTCAGTGGCCCACCCGACATTGGACTGGAGCGGCCGCTATCTCTACTACATTGGCAATAGAGCGCAAGTAATGCGTGCTGAAGTGGATGGGGCAAATCCAACACCGATAACTGACTCGACCGAGAGCTGTGGTGACCGGTTAGCTTTAGCGAAGGATGGCGATGCAATCGCGTATACGTGCGTCGAAGGCAAGGCAGTCAGAGTCTATTTGCAGGACCTGGCCACCGGGCGTAGAGCACCGGTGCATCACATGAAAACGCCGTATCTGGGGCGAACCGCACTCCACACTAGGGCTTTTGCGTTCGTAGGGAGCAGCCACGACTTAGTGGTTGCGGACTATGGCGGTCTACATTTCGTTGAGACCGCCCGGGACCCCGAAGGGCACGCATACGGGAAGAGGAGAATCCCCTTTTCGTTCAACGTCAGTGTTGCGAATCCGCGCCGACCGGTAGTACAGCGTCGCCCCGGGCCAGTCTCGCCCTTGCCACTATGGCCACGAGTATCACCAGATGGACGGTATGTTGTCGCAGCGGTCGCTGGTAAACTGTGGGTTTGGGACCAGACAACCGGGATACATCGACGATTGACGAAGGGGGACAGGGACGCTATTGAATCGAGCCCAAGTATCTCTCGCGATGGTTGTTGTATCGTCTTCTCTGTATGGGACGGAGTGTCGGGTAGCATACGTACAATCGACATCGATGGTGCCCAGGAGAGGGTAGTGGCGCAAGCCGCAACTCCTTTCCTGCACCCTACTTGGTCGCCGGACCAGAGCAGGATCGCGGCAGTTCGCGTACCACATTCTACTAGACGCTTCAACCTGTCGATTCCATTCTCCGTTGTCGAAGCTGACCTAGGTACTGGCACCCTGAGGGACGTTTACAGCGCTACGCACTCCCGCCGTCATGCTCGGCAGTTTTCAGGACATCCGCGGTACGACGAGGACGGGAATAGGATAGCGGTCGTAGTCCATAAGGGCCAAGAGTCTAGGCTCGTTGTCGCGAATCGCGATGGAACGGGGGTTGGGGAGACGGTGCTGCGAACAACGCCAGCTGAGGAGTTGGCTTGGTCTCCTGGTGGTCTCAGTGTGGCGTTGGCGGCAAATGGCGGAGTGTACATTGTCGAAATCAACAACGGATCCTCTGCTCGAGTCGACCTACGGTCGTATCCGAAGTTCTTGGAACGGCCAGGCTACTTCCTCAGCTGGCTTGGAGACGACAAGCTGGTCTCGTGCCGGTCTGCGAGTTGCGAGACCAGATCGTTGTCCACGGACTCGAAGCACACATTGCGCCTCCAGACGACTGCTGCTGCGCCTTCCGATGGCTCGCTGGTACTGCGCGGCGGGCGAGTCGTGACGATGGGGGCCACGGGGTCTATCGATTCTGCAGCGGTCGTAGTGGTGGGAGGACGCCTTGCCTATGTCGGTCCCCGGAGGAGCGCGGCCATCCCTGCCGGAGCGACCGTGATAGATGTGTCAGAATCGGTAATCATCCCCGGTCTGATCGATACGCACGCGCATATTGGCCATCTTCCACCGGAGCTAGTCCACATGTATTCGTGGATCACTAAGGCGTACCTACGCTTCGGTGTAACCACGATCTATGACCCACAGCCGCCGGAAGTGACGATTGCGGCGCTCGCCGACCTGGTTCAAACCAGTCTGCATGGACCTACGATATTGAGCAGTGGTGCGCCAATCTTTGGCGAGGACTATCAACACGTATTCCCGGACATGGTCGCGACAATCCATCATTCCAAGGATGCAGCGAATGCGGTTGCACGGGCCGCTCAATTCAGTACAGGGCCGCTCAAGGTCTATGCACAGCCCAACCGCCAGCACCGTCTGTGGTTAGCCGAAAGCGCGGCTCATCGAGGTCTGCGAATCACTGGTGAGGGTGCCTGTGATCGCGCGCTTGCGCTTACAATGGTGGTGGATGGGTATTCAGGCTTTGAGCATGCTATCCCAGGTCCCATCTACGGTGATGTACGGGAGCTGCTACGGCGGTCGGGTGTATCGTACACGCCTACGTTGACAGTAGCGTGCGGTTCCGTAGGTGCGTTGGGGTGGTTTGCGAACTCGCTCGGCGTGCCAGAGCGGGCATGGCTGGCATCTGTGATGCCGCAAGATGAGTTTGCGCGCCGTATGTCGCCGATCAGTGATACACTTGATACTGCGTTCTGGGTGGCGGCACGCAACGCCGCGGGGCTGGCGGAAGACGGTGTTGCTGTCACAGTCGGGGGACACGGGGAAATGCCAGGCGTTGGAACCATTTGGGAGACGATCGCCCTACAAATGGGTGGCCTTTCGCCACCGGAAGCTCTAAGGGCAGCGACAGTCAACGGTGCGCGAAAACTGGGGATCGAATCCGATGTGGGTTCGCTCGACGTCGGAAAGCGTGCGAATCTTGTAGTGCTAAAGGACGATCCGACAATTGATGTGTGGAACCTCCTGTCCGTTGTTGGAGTGGTCCAAGACGGTCAATGGTTCTCCGCAGCCGACCAGAGTGGGCCCTTTGCCACGGTTCAGAGGGAGCCACGACCGATGGGCGATTGGAATAGTGCTGCCGATCACGGGATGACTGATGCAGGCGATTCCCGGTTTGGTGGGATCAACAAAAACAATTGAAAAGGAGTGATCAGTGCTGACGACGACGCTTTCCATTATTGCAGTACTGCTTGGGATGGGTGGTGGCTCTTGCCAGCCTGGGTATTTTCCGACCTACCCCGGTGTAGAGGTCCGCGAGGCCCTGTTTGTTGGCATCGACCTCAGCGAAGACCAGTGCCGTGTGCTCGAGGACATGACGACGGCACTGCATCGAAGGATGAGGTCGATGAATGCCGAGTGGGCGACCAAGGGACGAGAAGAACGCCGTCAGAAGGTCAAGGAGCTATACTATGAGCATGCCCTGAAGGCGGCCGCCGTTGCAGTCGAAGGGCAAGCAGAGCGGATCGCGACCAATCTCAATGAAGTTCGGGAAATGCTTTATGGTACGCCGAGCGCGGGTGGATAGGAGCAAACGGCTCCGAGTTGCGGGCCCTGCGACGGTGGGATCGGTCCTTGGACTGGTTGTGAACGCCGGTTGCCAGCCGAGTGAGGGACCCTTGGGCGCGGCTGTCTTGGACAGTGCTGGGATCCGAGTTATCGAGATCGGCCCGGGGTTGGGTGGTGTAGTTCGACAACACGTATTGGCCAGTGAGCCCGACCTGATCATCCGCTTTCGCGAGGACGATCCGGCATTGGTCGTCTCTGGCGTGACAGACGTGCAGTTGCTATCGCGGGGTCGCATCGCGGTAGCGAACGAGGTAGCGAGCGAAGTCCTCGTGTTCGACTCGGCGGGACGCCACATTGATACATGGGGTGGCGCAGGAGCCGGTCCCGGGGAGTTTGGGCGGCTCGAGTGGCTGGCATCGAGACCGCCGGATTCCCTCGCAGCAGGAGACGCTCGCTTGCGGCGAGTGACAATGTTCGATTCGGATGGAACGTACGTCAGAAATCTGGGCGCGATAGTTGGTGGCGGATCTTCCTCATCCATACCACCCCGGCCGTTGGGCCTCTTTGCGGATGGATCGATAGTCGCAGCATTCTTCGAACCGGTTGCAACCGCGATGGAGGGTCCAGTGCGCCCGGAAGTCGAGGTAGTGGTGATTCCTCCGTCCGGGGATGGCCTTCACTCGGTAGGCAGTTGGCCAGGCGAGGAGCTTTCGCTGTTTTGGCAGGATGGGCTGCTCCAGGTGGTGGCTCCACCGTTCGGCAGGCGGCTCCATATCTCCGCGAAGAGCGATGGACTGTGGGTGGGCGATGACGCGTCCTGGGAGGTCCGTGGTTACTCGTCCGAGGGTCAACTGCGGACGATCGTGAGAGCTTTGGTGAGACCGGGATTGGTATCCGACGACCTGCTTGAGCAACGGATTGTTGAGAAGTACCGGGGCCGGGTGTCGGACGCCGGGTCGTTGGCGAGACTCACGAGAGACCAACGGAGGATTGCCCACCACACGACGATGCCCAGCTTCGGGATGGTAGTTGGCATGACGGGTGGTGGAGTTGCAATCGGAGAGTATCAATGGAATACCGCGTCACCCAGGGCGTGGTTCATGGTGGACTCGATGGGCAGAGTAGCGGCAATCGATCTGCCACCGGCGCTTCAAGTGAAGCGCCTGGGCCCGGATTGGGTCATCGGCGTTGTGCGCGATGAGCTGGATCGCGAGGAGATTCATCGCTTTCCAATACGAGAGGGCCCAAGGAGCCAGTGATCGAAGAGTGTATTGGGCCATCCCCCACGGTCGTCTTCCGAGGGTGAGCCTGCCTGGTATCCCTGCATTCCTTCCGGAACAGCCGAAAATGGATGTAGGAATGGATCTTTCGAACAACGAGAACAGAACGGAGGAGGGTGTCGTGGCACGTCAAAAGGTCGGGCACACAGCAAAGCACTTCCTGGGGAATCTGGCAACCACCTCAATGGTCCTATGCGCATTGGTCATGACCGCAATGGTCGTTCGAAGGGAGTATTCGGCCGAGTCTGGAGGGGGAGGCCCACCTGCTGAGTTTCGGACCATCGACACGCCTGTCGACGTACTGGGATCGGGCCAGCGGATTGGGCCGAGCGCAGCGCCGGTAACCGTGGTCGTATTCGCTGATTTCCAGTGCCCCTATTGTGCGGACGGGGCTCGGAGTCTAGATGTCCTGCGCGAGCGCTACAAAGACGACTTGTCGGTGTTGTATCGTCACCTGCCTCTATCTGGCATACATCCGCACGCCTACGACGCGGCTGTAGCTGCCGAATGTGCAGGTGCTCAAGGCGCCTTCAAAGCGTTCCATGACCTCCTGTTTACCCAACAGACAAGCCTTGGGACAGTCCCGTGGACGCATTTGGCGGAGCGGGCGGGGGTGCGATCGAATGAGGAGTTTGCGGCTTGTCTGGAGGAGAGTTGGCCCAAGGATCGGATTAATCATGATGTGAGTGTGGCGAGCCAGCTGGGGATTAGGGGCACGCCCGCGATACTGATTGGCGGGCGATTGTTCGAGGGCTTGCCTCCAACGGAGGTTCTCGAAGCCGAAGTAGCGAGGATGCTGCGGAAGGCGCTGGCAACTGGGGTTCCGGATCCGGTCGTGCTGGTGCTGGGCGAGGCGACGGGCGCGCTCGATGTGGAAGCCTAGGGGCACATGGTGGGCGCATACCGCGAAGTCGCGAATGGGAGGACCAGCTGTGCTGATCACGCACCGGGGACGAGATGTTGCGGGGGGTGGTCGTGGTGGGGGATGGATTACCGGACGCGGGGGCCCGGTTGGGTCACTGTGAACTCCCACCTCATGCTTATCAGGTGTCTCTGAGATGGCGTGAATCCCGGCAAGGAATCGTCTAAGTCCAACGTGGACTGCACGATCTGCCGTTCTTGCCGTGAGGCCGTGTTTGGGTCTGTCGTGCTCAAATGGCAGACACATCGGGTCAATGGCGGACATTTGGCGGGCCGTTTAACTGCGGCGTCGGCTTCCGCGATCATCGAAGTCCCCGGAGGTCGGTAGCCTGTTCGTTCCACGTCGTTATTACCGCAACGTAACTGGGTTGGTCGAGCGGCGGCAGGGCGGCGGCCCGCGAGGAGGTCGCACTGCTCAACGACCACCGAGACGCCACCACACCGATTAACTCCGGCCGGATTGCATCGTTCGCCCAAGAGGTAAGGTTGTTCCCACAGCGGGATCGGCGGTTTCGTTCACCCTTTACGGGTCCTCAAGGTCGGTGACGGGAACTGAGGCGACTGACTCGAGTAGAAGAGCTGGCCGCTCGCCGCGACCGCCAGCATGGCCGAGAAGCTTGTTCCGATCCCGACGCCCCAAACGGTACCCGCGATGATCGTGAACCCACACCTCATCCTCGGCGCCCAGCCTGCCTTGGTCGAGCAGCTGGCCTCGCGTTGAGGGCGAGGACAGTTAGGGGTCTCCTAGCGACAGTAAGTTCTGGGCCACCTCGGCGAGGTGCCGCCCGTGGCCATCGGCGGCGACCCGGCCCTGCTCGTCAACAGCGAAGACCCACGGCGTCCGTTTCGCAATGGCATGGCCGACGGGCTCGGGAGATGCGACGAGGACGGGCCATAGTCGCTCGCGCACGTATTCTGTCGCAGCTGGACCGGTGGAGATGGCAATGATCCGATGGCCCTTGTGTACATTGCTCTCGAGCCAGCTGGTCCAAAAGGGAGCAACGCGCCGAGAATGGGCGCAGTCAGGGTCGAAGACGAGAAGGAGCGTAGGCTGCCCCGCGCCCAGCTCTTGCAACGCTCCTTGGGAATCTCTCAACGACAGGTCCGAGATGTCGTCTCCCCTCGTCACAAGAGGGGACGGGCCATTTGTGTGGGCCCTGACGTAGGCGAAGGCGAGAGCCTGAACGACCGCCACGATGGCCAGGCCGGCGATGGCAACGTGCCTTGCCCTGCGCCAGGGTGCTCTCCTCTCGTCCTCGGGAAGAATCTCGGTATTCGGGGCCTCGTTCAATGACATTGCGACCTCCCTTGGGGACTGCCCGGCAGGACAAAGGGTGCCTGCCTTCACTGTCCCAACTAACAGATGAGAGGCCCAAGGCGTGCAATCGAGAACGCAGTGGCCGATCGGCGCGAATTGCACGTTTCCGTCCCGGGATCTGTTAGTTGATCAAGGAGGGGAGTGACCCCTCATACGGGGCGTGGCCCAATGGAGTTATCTGGCCCAGTTGCCTTGTCTGCTTCCAAGAAGGAGTGGAAACTTGCGAGCTACCATGATAGTGCTCATCCTGCTGAACCTGGTCCTCGGCGCGGGTCTGCTGGTGTCGACCAGAAACGACGCGGCGCGAGCGCAGGGCTTCCGCAGTTGCTGCCGTGGTGAAGGTGTCCAGGCGTACTGCTGTGACCGGTGCTGTTGGCTCTGGACCACTTGTGACGGCGACAGTGACTGCCAGGATGCCTGACAGGTAGGCGGGCGCGATTGGTCATGGTCAGGAGGCTGAACGGATGACGACGACTCAGCGCCGCTGGAAGCCTGTCGGCTGGGCCGGGGCCTGCTTCAGGGCCGTTGCGCCCTGGCTTTTGCTGCTCGTGGGCGGCAAGGTCATCCTGACCCAGGTTTGGACGCCGCTGGCACCGTCGATAACCCGATGGCTTTGGCTCATCGTTGACGACCTCGCACTGATCCTTCCGTTCCTCCTTTTCGCGGTGGGACTTGCCCTGGGGCGAGTGCTGGGGCACTCGACTCGTGCGTTTCGGGTGGCCATCTTCGTCGGCGTTTCGGTGAGCATCCTGTCCTACAGCCTGGACGCTTGGGTTGAACCGGGAATCGAGGACCGGATTCTGGCCGCGCGCGGCGCCGAAGCGATCGAAACACGGCGGTTCGGAAGCCACACACCGATCGGCATTCTCCGCAATCTCGAGTTCGTGCAGGCCAATCCACCGCCGCGATACAGCCTTGGAACGAGCAGTCCACAGGAGTTTCCTCCCAACGTGCTGCTCTGGCGGCTGCACCAGCCGCTGGCGCTCGCCGTGTTCGGGATCGCCAATGTGCTCCTGGGGCTGCTGGTTTCCGAGTTGACGGTGGACCTGTCCAACCGGGTGAGGCGCAATGTACGCCTGGCCATCGGTGTCGGGGGCGGGATCGTCTTTCTGGTCGGCGTGGTGGTGGCTTCCCCTGTCGAGCCGTTCCTGCGGGACGGCACCATGCGCTCGGGAATCGCCGGTGCATGGCTGCCTCTCCTGATACCCCTGATCGAGGGCCTGGTCCTTCGGTACCTCGTAACGAGGCGGCGGTACGGATGACCGACACGACGTTTGGTGACCCCGAGCCACTAGCCGGCGGCGTACCGGCCGCACGGAAGGAACCGCGCTCGTCCGCTGGCAACGACCCGCCAGCTGCGGAGCGCGACCCCATTGACGGGGTGGATTTTCGGGATGGGGACGACGAGTGCTTCCGCGCCGTCCTGGACCGCTATGAATCCCTGATTCGCATGGTCGTGTGGTCGTACGCAGATTCCGACGATGAACGGAACGACGTGTATCAGGAGGTCTGCATCCGGATGCTGGAGAAGCGGGCAAAATACCAGGAGCGGGACTCGATGGGCGGATGGATACGCACGGTGGCGCGCCACGTGGCGAAGAATTGGCGCGACGCGCGATTGGCGCGCGTGGCCGCGCATGACGAGTATGCGACCGCGGTTGCGCCATTCGAGGCGGCACGGCACATCACCGAGGACCCATCCAGGCTCTTGAACTACAAGGAGTCCCTAGCCAACTCCACGCGGGCTCTCGATGGCCTTCCGGACCTGCAGGCGGAAGCGTTCAGATTGGTCCAGATCGAGGGCTACACTGCCACGGAGGCTGCCCAGATAATGGGCTCCAAGCGCAGGACCGTGCGTTCCAACCTGCGCCATGCCAGGAAGAAACTTCGGGAACAGCTGGCGGAGTTGAAAGATGAAATGCCCTGACCTGAGAACGTTGAGCCGAGTCGGCACGCCCAACGCCGACCCGGCCGTTGTGGAACACGTGACCAATTGCGAATCCTGCTGGCTGGACTGGCAGATCCAGCAAGGCTTGCGGTACTTGGAGGATCCGTTGGTCAAAGACGCTTCGGACGTGAACGACCGGGTGATCGCCAGGGTCCACATCAGAGCGCGGCGTGATTCCGAGCCGCCGGCGAGGTGGCGCGATGCCGCGCTATTCGGCGCAGTTGTCGCGATTGCCGTGCTCGCTTTCCTGGTTGCGGTTCCCGCGGCTGCGGCGGCGATGCCGTTCGCCCCGGCTGTGGGATACGCGATCGCGGCGGGTGTCGGGTGCGCACTCTACATCAAGAAACGAGACCAGGATCGCTTTGCTGGCGATCCCCATCTCGGGCAGTCACGGTAGCACCAGTCGGATCTCCTTGTCGCTGTACGGGTTGCCAATTCTTGCCAAAGCGGCTAGTCTCCCCCCATGAGTACCATGAACATCTCGCTTCCCGCCTCACTGAAGTCCTATGTCGACGACCAGGTGGCGGATCGCGGATACGGGAGCAGCAGCGCGTATGTCCGCGAACTCATCCGCCGTGATCGCGATCGCCAGCATGTCCGGAGCCTGCTCCTCGAGGGCGGCGAGTCGGAGCCCGCGGCCGCGGCGGACGGCGCGTATTTCGAGACGCTGCGGAACCGCGTTCGCCACTACTCGGGGGAATGACGCCGACGTCGGTGGTCCTGCGGGAGGCAGCCCGGCGGGACGTCAACGACGCGGTCGACCACTACCTGACGGGCGCCGGACGCAAGACCGCACTGCGCTTCATCGGCCGTGTGGAAGAGGCGTTTCGCCACGTCGCAATGAGCGTGGAAACGGGGTCGCCCCGCCACGGCCATGAACTCAACCTGCCAGGGCTCCGCACCTGGCCGGTCAGGTCCTTTCCCCATCTGGTCTGCTACATGACGGCCCGCGGCCAGGTGGATGTCTGGCGGGTGCTGCACCGCGAGCGCGACATTCCGGCGTGGATGGACGAGGGCGAGGGTGGTGGGTAGAGCCGGGGAACCACTGGGATCAATCCGAGCAGGGAACTGAGATGAAGATCTTGCGGGAAGGAGACCGCGGGTACGCTCTGGCGCCGGAACGCGGACGGGTCGAGATCGTTTACGAGTACCGAACTATCGAACTCGAGAAGTCGAAGGCGACGGTCAGGAACGTGCTTGTCGGCGTGGATGCCGAAACCGGAGAAGTGCTGACGGTGCCGGCCCAATCGACACCGAAGCTGAAAGTAGCGCGGGAAGCCAGGAAGACGAGGTGATGAACGTCCGCAACTAGAGGCGATTGCCCGGGCTGTTTAGGTCCGAGACCAACACGTCAGACCTTCGGATCCGCCTCAGGGCTCTTACCTCAGCGTCTTGCTGCACCTGAAGGCGCTGCGCAGTTAGGATCCGCCCAGGACGCCCACCGAGGCGACTCGTGAGTGGGAAAGCTCGTCCAGTTCCGATTACACGAGCCACGCATTGGATTTGTTAACGGGGAAAACACCCGAGGTGATGAAGGACGGACGACCGTGTTGATTCCCCTGCCCACGATGTTCCGGGACGTGAGATTGCACGTTTTCCAAGGCGGATCTGTTCTACAGGCAGATTGACCCCGGCGTCGGTCGGGCCAGCCGAAAGGAGGAAGCCATGCCGCCCTAGGATTCCCCGGCCAGCGTCAGGCCCAGCTCCAGTCGCGCCAATGGAAGAAACCAAATCCAGTTCCGCTTCAACGAGAGGTAACGAACAATGACTCGATTCGAGAAGATCTGTAGTGCACTCGCCGTCTGGATCGTGGCTGCGGGCTGCGGGGACTTCGTTGCTCCAGAATCAGAAGCTACGGAGGATGTTCACGCAGCAGGGAATACGTATTCCTGCCATGTCGATCAGACCCGCGATGGCTCCGGGATCGTGTGTGTAAGCGACGAACCGGTTCCCATTTTCATCACGTTTGCGATCGGTGTTGCGTCGAGTGCGGTTGTCGCTATCATCGTACACGAGCTTGGGACCAACCCGAGGTGGCTCCGCGTTGCTGAACGGTCTTGCCAGCACACTGCGGCGCAGGAGGGATGGGACTATTTTGAGCTTGAACTCAAGTACAATGCTGTTACCGGGGCGTTGATCGAATGGGAATGCGTGGAGGTAGAGTACTGATGCCAGGAAGCAGAGTACTGAACCGGGTTCGCACAGTCGTGGCCTGCATTGTCGGTTTCTGCGTGGGCTTTCCCATCTCGATGGCGGTCTTGTCCGCCTATCCAGACCGGGGCCGGAATCTCCTCCTCATCGCAGTAGCGCTGATGGCGGTCTTCATCTGGCTTTGGTTTGAGTACGTCTACAAGCGCAGGTCCGGCAGCAGCCCGTCATGATGGAAAAGCAGGGCAGAGGGTAAGCGGGCCAGCCTCAGGAACGTCTCGTTCTCCCCGGGCCTCTCGCCCGGACGTGGGGCTGGTTCACCGTAAACCCCCTGCCCTGCTTCCGACATCCGATGGACGGAGCGGGAGAGTGGCGAATAGAGCCGGTAACCGGGACTATTGGATCTGATACCGGCCCTCGCAGGAGTGAACACCGTGCGCGCATACCCCCTGGCCCTCGCCCTCGCCTCGTCCCCGCTCCACCTCGCCGCCCAGATCGACACGGTCGACCTCACCGGCCAGCCTGTGGAAACCGTGATCCCCGCCGAGTTCCCCGGAGGCTTCTTTGCACGGATCGCCGGCATGGTCGTGGACGACCGGGGAATCTGGGTCGTCGACAGGGGCCACTTGACCGTATTCGGCTTCGGGCCCGGCGGTAACCTGACGGCGCAGTATGGCCGCGAAGGGGAGGGCCCCGGCGAGTTCCTGTTCCCTTCGAGTCTCAAGGTCGATTCGGTGCTGACGGTGACCGATCCGCGCCTGGGCCGGACGGTGCGCTTCAGCCTTGAGGGCGAACACCTCGAGACCACCACACAGCAAGGTCGGCCCGTGACGCCGTACGGGATGGAGGTTCCGTTCGGCAATGTGGCATCCCTGCCGGACCGGTACCTGATCGGCGCCACCGTGGGGTATTACTCATTCGGCCAGAGCAGCGACGGGAGTCCGCTCCATGGCGATCCGTTCAGCCACATCCTGCTGTTCCACCCGGACGGCTTGCAGCTGGACACGCTCGCCAGCTACCACATCAATGCCGGAAGATGGGATGCTCCGGAGCGGCTGGGCGGCAACATCGATCCGGGGCTCGGCGTGTCCGGGACGTGGACGGCTCTGGGCGACTCCATGGCCGTATTGGCCGACGGAATCGCCGGGACGCTGACTCGCATACGCATCGTCGATGGAATGCCGGTGGCCGACACGTTCGACCTGGGAATGCGTGCCCGCCCGGTCAGCGACCGGGACATGGCCGACATCGAAGCGCGACTGCGCGAAGAGAAGCCGGACCTTCCGCGGCGACTGGAGTTCGAGATGGCCGAAGGATGGTCTGTTGCGACCGCCATCTTCCCGGGTCGGGACGGAGAGTTCTGGCTGCGCCAGGCAGTGGAGGGCGAAGGACAGGAGTGGGTCGTCGTACGACCTGGCTCGGCGCGCAAGTGGCGCATTATGCTACCGGAACGGTTCAGGCTCAGCGCCATCCATGGAGGCTACCTCTACGGCGTCGCCAGGGACGCGTTTGATGTTCCGAGCGTGGCCAGGATCGCTGATGCGCCGAGGTAGATTCGCAGGAGCACGATGACAGGGATGGAGCACATGAGGACCAGGCACACGATCGCGGCAGTCACGCACGCGCTCATCGCGGCGACAATGTTGACGGTCAGGCCGGCGGAGGCGCAGGAGATCATCGAACTCCCGGCGGAGGACCGCCTGCTGCGGGCTGAATTGGAAGACGTCTACCGCCTCGGGACGATGGCCGGTGAGGACTGGGAGCAGTTCGGTCGCTTGCGCCGAGTCGGTTTCGACGATGCCGGACGGCTGTTCGTCTTCGACGCCCAGACCGATCGCATCCACGTGGTGGGCCCGGACGGCGAGTATCGGCACACGATCGGTCGTTCGGGCGAGGGTCCCGGCGAGTTTCGACGTCCGGACGGGCTTGCGGTCATGCGCGACGGGAGAGTTGTGATCGCCGATCTCGGCCATCGTGCGTACCACATCTTCGGTGCCGACGGCGAGTTCGAACGCATGGTGGGCATGGCGCCGGAAGAGGGTGATATCCGGATCACGGACATCTATCCACACCCCGGGGGCGACGCCATACTCACCGCGGTCGGGGCGCAGTTGCTCTCGGGCAATCTCGGCACGTCGGGAGCACGGACCACCCCGCATACCTCGCGGCCGGTGGAGCGGCTGATGCTCACCGGCGACGTGGCCGTGAAGGACACCGTCGCGGAGGGGTGGCTGCCCAGCGGTGGAGACCAGACATCGCTGCCTGTCAACGGGCAGACGAACTACCGTGTGCCGCCCCCGTTGCCGTTCGGGCCGCGCATCCTGCCGGGCGTCCTTCCGGATGGAAGCGTGGCGTTCTCGGACTCTTCGGCCTACGCGATCAAGATCGCGCGACCGGGTACGGGCGTGTGGCGAATCCTGAGGCGGCCGCTGGAGCCGATTCCCGTCACGGCCCGTGTGATCGAAGCCGAAAAGGAGCGCCGCATCAGGGATCTCGAAGAAAACAGCGGCAGGGGTGGGATTGTAGTCAATGGCGTACGCAGGGCGCCCAACCTGGACCGTGCCCGGGCGCGAATCGAAGAGCTGGAATTCTTCGAGGAGGTCTCGATCGTCCGCGGTCTCAAGACGGATTGGACCGGCGGAATCTGGGTGCAGCGGCATGGAGAGGATCCCAGCGACGACGACGGGCCCATCGATGTCGTGACCATGGACGGCGAGTACGTCGGCACGTACCCGGCGGGCATGGTCGAGATGCCGGACGCCTTTGGACCCGACGGGCTGGTCGCGTTCATCGAGACCGACGAGCTGGATGTGCAGACCGTGGTGGTGAGACGGCTTGTTCGGTGAGGACCAGCCGCGGCGTCACAGTCGCCGTCATCGACAGCGGCGTGAACCCCGACCACCCGCATGTGAACGGCGTCGCCGGGGGCGTGCGGATCGACCTCGCCGGGGACGCGTCGGATGACCATGTCGACCGCCTCGGGCACGGAACGGCGGTTTTCGCCGCAATTCAGGAGAAGGCGCCGGGGGCCGACATCTTCGCCGTGCGCGTCTTCGAGGATCGGCTGAGGACGAGCGCCCGGGCTCTGGTCGCCGCGATCGACTGGGCGGCGGAGCGCCGCATGCAGGTGGTCAACCTGAGCCTCGGGACGCTGCGCGAGGAGCACGCGGATCCGTTGGGCGAGGCGCTGGAACGGCTGGGGCGCGCCGGAGGCGTCGTGGTGGCCGCGGCCGAAGCCGACGGGCAGCGGTGGTGGCCGGGTTCGCTAGCGTCGGCCGTGGGGGTCGTGATGGACGCCAAGTGTCCGCGCGAGTGCGTGGAAGTGCGGGAAACGAGGAGCGGCGAGGATGGGGGCCGACGCGACTGGGTGGTCGCCGCTTCGCCTTACCCAAGGCCGATCCCGGGAGTGCCGGTGGAAGCCAACCTGAACGGGATCAGCTTTGCCGTCGCCAACGTGACGGGAGTGCTCGCGCGCAGGGTGGAAGGCGTTAGCGGCCCTCTGACACCGGAGGTCGGTCGGGAGTTGCTGCTCGGGGCGAAGAATACCCGCGCTCCGCGATCCGCTCCAGCACGCGAAAAAACAGCCACACCGCAAACAGCCCGACCCCAAGAACCGACAGGCAGAACACCACCATCCCACCCATGAGAACGAGTGAGCGCGCGATCTCGCTCATTGCGTACCGCCTTCTTCCTCCCCGCTCCGGTACCAGTCCTCCCGCAGCCAGGCCACCAGCAGCCGGATCTCTTCGTCGCTGAGGATCTCCTCGGGGCCGAACGCCGGCATCCGGTCGTTGCGGTCGCCGTAGAATCGCGGGTGCGAGGCGTCGCGGATGAACGCGGTCAGCCACTCCTCCGACCCGAACCCGGTCAGCGTCGGGCCGAGAGGCTGCTCCACGATGTCCTGGAATTCGTGGCACTCGGTGCATCCGACCGTCGCCGATGAGATCAGCGCGGTGCCCTCCATAATCGCCGCCTGATCCGCCTCGTCGGCTTCCGCCTGATACGGCAGCGCCGCCTGCGCCGAAACCGCCTTGATCACCTTGGCCAGGTCTTCCTCCTGCTCGTGGGTGAAGCCGGCGACCCGGCTCTGCACCATGCGCACCATGCGGCCCCGGGCGAACTCGGTGCTCCCGAAGTACTCGGGCGTCGCCACGCGCTCTGGATCCAGCAGCCCCTCCAGCCACTCGCGGCTCGCGAACCGCTTCAGCTCGGCTGCGGTCTGGGGTTCGGGCAGCGGGCGTCCCATGCCGTCGTGGCCATCGTAGGTGTGGCAGCTGGCGCAGCGCTCGGCGAAGAGACGCGGACCCTGCGTAAGCGGGTCGCTGCGCAGGAGCGCCAGAGCCCCGCTCGCGGGAATCCCGCCGCCCGCTCCGGCCAGCTCGACGGCGCGCTCCGCCTCGGCTTCGGCGTTGGTCTGGGCGTAGACGAAGTCGGGGTCGGCGCGGTCCTGGGCGTACGCGAGCCAGGTGAGCAGCGCGACGCCGGAAAGGACGCCGCCGGTGAGGCCAAGGTTGAAGCGATGGCCCAGGCGCCACCGCCCGGCGAACGGCATCAGGGCGATCAGGGTGACCACCAGCCCGGGGATCACGATCGCGCCGATGACCTCGGTCCCGGCCGGGAAGTACTTCAGCCACTGGAACAGGAACATGAAGTACCATTCGGGCCGCGCGGCCGCGTAGGGCTCGGCAGCGTCCGCTGGTCCCCCCAGCGGCGCTCCCCCCGTGCGGATCACGAGGTACAGCACGGCGGCCATCACCGCGAGGCAGGCGACCGCATCACGCAGGGCCTGATCGGGCCAGAACCAGCCGTCGCGCGGTCGGGGCGGGTGCGTGTGCGGCCCGCCCTGCCCATCCTCCTCGGCACTCTCCGGCTGCGTGGCCCGCCCTGTTTCGCGTGGCTTGCCCGCCGTGACCCCGTGCCGCCGGAACAGGTAGACGTGGCCCGCGATCAGGGCGATCAGAGCGCCGGGAAGGATGCCGGCGTGCAGGGCGAAGAAGCGCGTCAGGGTGAGATGACCGTAGTCCGCGCCGCCGACAAGGACCTTCTGCATCGCAGGGCCCACCACCGGCGTGATCGATGCGATGCTCGTGGCCACCTTGGTCGCCCAGTAGCCCTTCTGGTCCCACGGAAGCAGATAGCCCGTGAGCGACAGGCCGAGCACGATGTGCAGCAGGGCGATGCCGAACCAGAAGTTGACCTCGCGGGGGGCCTTGTACGCGCCCGCCACGACCACCTGCATGAGGTGCAGGACGAGCAGGATCATGGTGGCGTGGGCCATGTAGTGATGGATTCCGCGCAGCATCCAGCCGCCGGCCATAACGTTTTCGATGTAGTAGACGCTTTCCCAGGCGCCCTGTGCGTTGGGACTGTATGCGGCCCACAGGATGACGCCCGTTACGAACTGCACGGCGATCGCGAAGGTCAGCGCGCTGCCCCACACATAGCGCCACTTCGCGCCGCCGGGGATGGATTCGACGAGCGCCTTGCGGAGCAGGTCCCGATACCCTGTCCTGTGGTCGAGCCAGCCGAGGAGCGACTTCACGCGACCGGCGTCTTGTCGGCGCGGCCGGGAAGGAAGTTCTGGAACCGCACCCAGACCTGGTCTCCGTCGCGGATCTCGACGTCGAGCGTGTCCATGTCGCGGGGGCTGGGGCTCGCCGGGTCGTCGACGGCGCCCTCGAGGTCGAAGCTGCTCTTGTGGCAGGGACACACGAACCGGGATCGGTCGGCGGCGAGGTTCACGAAGCAGCCGGCGTGGGGGCAGATGACGTTGAACGCCTGCAGCGAGTCCTCCGTGCGGCGGAGGTAGACCGCGCCCACCGGCATGTTGCGCTGGGTGTTCCACGCGTCGATCCGGTCGGCGGTGACGCGGAACTTTCGTGGGACCCCATCGGCCGGGATGGCCGCAAGCCGGGCGACGGGGACCAGCGCGGGGTCGCTGGAGGCGCGCCGCAGGGGGTCGAAGACGACGCGCAGGCCCGACCAGACGGGAGCGAGGAGGGCGAGTCCGGCCGCAGCGATCGCCCCGGCCCCGGCCAGGAAGCCTCGGCGGGCGTGGCCGCTCGGGCCGGCGGGTTGTTCCTCGGGTGGGCGCGGAGGTTGGCTGCTCATTGGGTGCGGATCATCCGGCTTCCTGGTGTCGTGGCCGAGTTGGCGAGGGTGACGGCGGAAGTTACGGATGAGCGCGGCACATCGCAATGTAATGTATACTTTACATTATGTAATCTCTAGTATACATACCACATAGGAGTGCGGGCCCGGCTATCCCTCCTGGAACGGAACGAATTCGTGAGCGAGTCCCGGCAGTTCGAGCGACAGGGCCAGCTCGTGGGCTTCGTCAGCCAGATCCGGGAGCGGTACACCACTTCTCCGCCCCAGGCGGACCTGCTCCAGTGTGAGCCGCAACCACGCCACCGGATCCGCGTCCCGGGTGGCAGCGGCACCGTCCTCGAGCATCTTCAGCGCACCGTCTCCGTCTCCCGTGCGTGAGCGCAGGCGTGCGTGGAAGAGGATCAGGTCCACCGATGCGCCCCCCGGGGCCTTGTCCGGCGGAAACCGCCTGGCGATGCGCTTCGCCTGCCCGAGCTTCCCCAACTCCAGAAGGCAGTTCCCCAGGATGCTCGTGTGCCGGCCTCTCAGGTTCGGGGGTACGGTCGGCCTCGCTTCGCCGGTCGGCTTCCCCGTCGCGCCGGCCTCGTCCCCGGCCGCGTCGCCAACCGGGCCGTCTTCGGCGCCAACCGCGTCGATGGCGGACTTCGCTTCCTGCGGATCGCCCTCGGCAAGGGCCAGCGCCGCTTGTGCCATCCGCTCCATGCACCTCACCACGGGGCAGTCCATGTGCTCCGCGCCGGCCCGTGCCTCGTTGAGCATCTGCGCGGCAGGCTCGAGACTGCCGGTATTCGTGTGCCACTCGGCGAGGTCCAGCAGGAGCTGCACGTACGAAGCGGGGTCTTCCACGGACCTGGCGGCTGCGGTGACCTTGGCCTGCAGTTCCTGGCCCTCCGGCGTCGCGAGCCGTCCCACGGCCATGAGGGCGACGGTGTGACGGTGCAGCGCGTACATCGCCTCGTCTTTCAGGCGCGCCCGCATCGCGATCTCGACTGCCCGCTTCGCGTGTCGCAGGCCGCCAGCACGGTCGCCGCATGCAACCTTCATGGCCAGGGAGGCCTCGGTGCGGCAGCGTGCGACATCTTCGCGACTCTCCGGCCTCTTTCCGATCTCGGCCAGGAGTTCGGCGATCGCCTCGTAGTCTGCCGACCTGTGCAGAACCTGGAGGATCGTGGGCCCCAGCCATCCCTCGCCGAGTTGATCAGCCTCGCCCAGGAGCCTGTTCAGTTCCGTGAGCACCGCCTCGGTCCCGTCCAGGCCTAGAAGATGACGCGCATCGGTCACCGCCAGCCCCAGCTGGACGGCGTTCATTGGCGACAGGTCGACGCCTTGAGACATGATCCCGCTGGCCACGCGGAGCACGCCGGCCAGCCGCCGCGAACGATAGCACGCCCAGGCGAGGCGAACGCCTATCTGCGCCCTGGCCGTCGCCTCGCTTACCTGGTAGGCGGCTGCAAGTACGGGGAGACGGGTGGCGACGCCATCCCGCGGGGCCTGCTCAAGTGCCTGGATGGCGAACAGCTGTGCCCGGTCGCTGTCTCCGGCACGGTGGTAGTGTACAGAGGCCGCAGCCAGGAGGGCGTTGTCGGAACGCCTGACCAGGAGGTCGGCGATCGAACGATGGAGACCGGACCGACGACCGGGGCTGAGGCTCCGATAGACGGCCTGGCGCACGAGGCCGTGGCGCAAACGAGTCCTGTTGCCGGCCCAGGAGATCAGGCTCGACGCTTCGAGCCGCTCCAGAGCACCGATGCACTGTTCGTTGGTTGCGTCCAGGATCTGTGCCAATTCCGCGGCACTGGCCGCGTCGCGCAGAACGGCGAGCCCGTAGAGCACCTGCCTTCCGACATCGTCGAGCCCGGTCAGGTGCCGGGCTACGATGTGCTCCACCGAAACGGGGATGGGGACGCTCCACTCGTCCGGTGCCGGCAGCTTTTCGGGCTGGGTGGCGAGCTCGACGACGAAGAGCGGGTTTCCCCCGGCCAGTTGCGACATCCGCCCCAGCCAGCGGTCGCTGAGCGTGACTGGAGATACCGACCGGGCCAGGTCTGCCGCGTCGGCCGTGCTCAGCTCGCCGAGGCGGATGGCTTCGGCGTCCGGACCGCGTTTCAGTTCCTCGGTGAAACGCGACAGACGTTCGTTCCTGGCCAGCTCTTCGGGACGGAAGGCGACAACGAGGTTGAAGTAACCCTGTGACCAGCGTCGGTGCAGGTGCTGGAGCACCATGGCCGACTCGTCGTCGACGAAATGGAAGTCGTCCACGACGAGAAGGATCGGCTCGGTCTTGGCCATCGTGGCAAACAGGTGGAGGAACGCATCGCCCGCATGCCGTGCGGCGTGGCCGCCCGGCAACGAAACCTGCCGCGGCATGTGGGTGTCCTCGGCAAACTGGGGCAACAGTGACAGCATTACGGAACGCCACGGATTGTGCAGCTCCCGCAGAAAGGGAAGCACCCAGGGGGCCTTCAGTCCCTGCGCGAGGGAACTCAGAGGGATGTCCGCCGCCAGTTCTTCCGGACGTATCCGGACTATCCGAACCTGGCGGGACGACAGGCCCTCGAGCACCTCTTCCAGGAACCGGGTCTTGCCGATCCCGGCGGCGCCACGGACCGTGATCGTGCCCCAGGGACGGACGTCCGGGGTCTGCAGCATGCGCTTGGTCAGCGTCGCCCTTTCGGTGGCGCGTCCCAGAAAGGGAATCTTCCTGCCGAGCCTCGTGTAGGGTACGGACGTGAGGGAGGCGGTCTCGCCGTAGACGTTCCTGAGGGCCTTCAGAAGCGCTCTCGTTTCCGGTTGCGGCACCCAGTCTTCCTCCGCGAGGGCCCGTGCGGCGAACGCCCGATAGACGGACTCCGCTTCTCGCACCGACCCGTACTGCGCACGCGCATGCATCGCCCTGCGGAGCGCCTCCTCCTCGTCCGGAGACAGCTTGAGAAGCGTCCCCACGGCCTCTTCGGCGACGATGCCGTCCCGGGTCAGTTCCGCGTTCTTCCAGCTCGCGTGGGCGGCCGTCTCCAGTGTTGCCTGGTGGGCGGCCTGCTGGCCACGGATCCAGTCGGCGCACGATGCGACGAACTTCTTGGGCAGCGCGGAAAGGAATCCGGATTCCAGGAGTTCCGCGGCCGCCTTGAAGTTCTCCGCGCCGATCAGGCGGTCGAATTCCTGCAGGTCGGTGACCACCACATCGGGGTGAGCCCGGACGAGTTCGCCGTCCAGTGAGACGATTGTGGCTCCGCAGCGGTGGTTGGTCTGGTAGACCAGCTGGCTGAGCCGGTGGCGCACGGCCTTTGTGTCGGCGTCACTCCAGAGATGTTCCTGCACGGTGGAACGCGGGGTTTCCGTCGCCGGAAGTCCGTATGCGACAGCCACGAGCGCACTCTGGAACGGCGAGAGCTTGACGGGGCTGCCGTCCCGAATGAGGATCGGGCCGCCGAAGAGGCGGAGCAGCAGCCCGGTGTGTTTGCCGGTACGGTCGGTGGTCGGCGCGGACCTGCTCATCATCGAGCGTTGGCGACGGCCCTCGTGGCTCGCCGCCTGGAGGAGACAGAGGGCTCGACTACGGTTTCGGCTATGGAGGGTCGTGAACCCACGACCTTCGAGGTGACGCCACCGATGGCCACCTCGCGAACCAGCCAGGATTCGAAGACCCATTCCCAGCCGTACCGCTGCCGCGTGTGCTGGGGGCGGATGCCGCAGAGACGGTGCATCTGGTTGCTCATGGAAAACCCGTCCGGGTAGCCCAGCGAGGTGGCCACCTTGAAGAGGCTCTCCGTGCTGTTCTGGAGCTTGATCGTCGCACGGATCAGGCGAGCGATGTGAAGCCAGTGGGAAGGAACGGGCAGCCCGCTGTTGAGAAGCCTGCGGCCGAGAGCCCGTCTGGATACGTACAGGCTTCTGGCCAGGTCGGTGATCGTGCTGAGCCTGGCGCTGAGTTCGACGATGCGCTGAATGATGTTCCTGGTGGTCGGGTCCACCGAGAAGCCCCGCCAGGCCATGTAGTCCGTAACACTCTGGGAGAGGGCGACGGGTGGCCGGCGTATGACCTGCGCGATTTCGTGAGGACGCGGTGTCTCGTGATGCGGCACCACCGCCTGGGGCCTGGTCTTCTGAACGGCCCGGAGAATCGGGACCAGGGGCGCGCGCTCGTCACTGTCGGGCAGTATGATCGCGAGGGCGACGCCGGCGAGTCGGCTGGCGACGAAGTCGGTGGCTTCGCTCCACCGGTCGGCCTCGAGATTCCAGGCCATGATCCAGCCGCCTCCATGCGGCTGAATCGGATCGGCGAGGTCGACTTCATGAAGACGGCTGTACGGCGGCCCCAACAGGGACACCGCACTACGGCGGCTTCGGCTGTTCGGCATTGTGATGGTTGCTCCTGGCTTGGGCGGTTATTTGCCCAGTCAGGCTAGTTTGCTACCATCACTGACCGATCACCGCCGCCCCACCCCTCTTCCCGTCTACAAGGACACAGCGGGGCGTGATTGCGCTGAAAGCGAACGGCCGGCGTGTATGTTCGGACGCTCTTCGTGTGTTTCGGTCACCGATTTTCGCTCGCCGGCCCGCAACTTGCGCGCGGTCCGTGAACGAATGGATCTTGCGGGCTGAAACGTACGTCTGGGTACCCGTCAGTTCACCGCTGATTCCAACATCGAGTGATTGCCGAAATTGCCTGAAATAGCCACAGTACCCGCCGCCGAGGCCGACACGACCCTCCTGACCGCGCTGCGCCGCCTGCGCGGTCGCGCCACCCTTGGCGATGTCGTGTCGGCCACGGGCATGCCCGAGGACCAGGCCGAGACCGCGCTCAAGGGTCTGCTCGAGACCCATCGGGGTCACCTGGAAGTCTCCGATTCGGGGGATCTCCTCTACCAGTTCGACCGCAAGCTGATCGAGCGGGCGCGGGAACCCTTCGGGGTCCGTTTCCGGAGGGCCGCGTGGTCCGCGTTCAAGACGGGCTTCAAGGTGTGGACGGCCGTCATGCTGGTCGTCTATTTCATCGTCTTTGTGGCCCTGATCATCGCGGCCATGACCGCGAACCGGGACGGCCGCGGCTTCGGCCGGCGCGGCGGCTTCGGCCTGGGCGACCTCTTCATCCTGCACTGGCTCATGGGGGGCAGGGGATGGAACCGGGGTAGCCTCTACTACGGGCACACCCACGCCAGGCGGCTGCCGAAGGACGCCCGGCCCCCGTTCTACAAGAAGGTCTTCGCGTTCATCTTCGGCCCCGAAGAGCCACGGCCGACCCAGCTGCAGAAGGACAGGAGCACGTTGCAGCTGATCCGGGCGCGCAAGGGCGTGCTCACTTCGGCCGAACTGGTCGAACACACCGGGCTGCCGCTGACGGACGCGCAAGAGGAGATGGGACGTCTGACCGGTGCCCACGGGGGCGACCCGGGGGTGTCCGCACGGGGAGAGGTGGTTTACACCTTCCCCGACCTGATGAAGAGCGCCCACGGGAAGGTCAGGGCGCGCGAACCCAATCCGGCGTGGCTTCGCCTGCAATACCCGAAGAAGCTGACCGGCAACAACGCCGGCGCGAACTGGGGCATCGGCGCGATGAACGGGTTCAACCTGACGGCGGCGACCGTGATCGGGCTGGGTCCGGCCCTGCAGACCACGACCGCGGCGGCGGTGGCCGTCGATCCGCTGTGGTTCTGGGGACTCGGAGTCGTGCCGCTGACGTTCAGCAGCATGTTTTTCGGGATACCGCTGGTGCGGTCACTGGGGCTCAGGCGCGAGAACGCGGGACGCCTGCGCCGGAACGTGCGCCGTCTTCTGATCGGCCTGGTCTACGGCCGCAGCGTCGGGGCCGTGCGCTGGGTCAGTGTCGCCGACGCGATTCGGCACGTAACGCCAAGGCTGAAGGACTGGAAGGTCGGCCCGCGCGTCGTGCTCAAGGAGCTGGAGACGCTCGCGGCCGAGTTCAACGCCGAGGTCGAGGCAGGTGAAGACGGTTTCCGGTATCGCTTCCCGGCCGTCCGCGAGACCTTCGTGGAAGCCGAGTTGACGCGCCGCGCGCTGAAGCTGGGGGATCAGAAGCTCGGCCGGATCGTCTACGCGACCTCCGACACGAGCGCTGAGGCTTCGAAGCGGGACCTGGAGGCGTTCGACCGCGAGTTGATGCGAGCCGAGGTGGACGTCTCGCGCTACCTGCCGTCTCCCGGCGAGGTGGGGTACGAGGAGGACTTCGAGGTGGTGATGGAGGACAAGCGCCCCGGGCGGGTCAGGTCCCGTTCCCGCCGTCGCCCGTCCCGGCCTCCTCGATCTCGGCCGCAATGGCGTTGAACGCGTCACGCCACCACGCGATGGGTTGAGCCCCCACCAGAGGTACGCCATTGACCAGGAAGGACGGCGTGCCCCGTATGCCGAGGCGGCCGCCGGAAAGGATGCCGCTGCGGACCCGCGGCCGGTGGCGTTCCTCCGCCACGCAGGCCTGAAACTCCGCCGTGTCCACGCCGGCCTCGCGTGCAAGTTCTGCGAAGACGGGGCTCGGGTCGCCCAGGCTCTTCCAGTCGGCCTGGCGCTCGTAGAGCAGCCTGCTCATGGGCGGGAAGCGGTCCTGTTCGCCCGCGCACTCGGCCGCATACGCCGCGGGAAGCCCGTTGGCGAACATCCCGCTGACATAGGTCACGTACTTCCAGCGGACCTTCCCGGCCTCGACGTATTCCTCCATGAGCGTGGGGAACGTCTCGGTGTGGAATCGGCGGCAGTAGCCGCAACCGTAGTCGCTGAACTCGACCACGGCGATGGGGGCGTCCTCGGACCCGAAATCGAACCCGATCTCTCCCAGCGTGAACTCCTGGGCCGGCGGCTTGAGCGTTGTGCCGCCGTCGGATAGCATCGAAGTCGGAATCGACTGGGACGCGCTCCCCGATGTTGTGCCGCCTTCGCCGCCGGCGGCTTCTCCGCTGCCGTCACCGCCACCACTGCCGTCGCAGGCGAGCGTGGCGAGCAGTGCCGTGACCGGCACGAGCGCCTTGTTCATATGCCTTCTCACGATTGCCGTTCTCCTGTGTCCTCCGGCGTCGCTTCCGTGACGTCCTGGCCAGCTCCGGCGACGTCGTCCGCCGAACTCGAATCCTGGCGTTGTCCGGCCTGTTCCGCCACCCCCTCACCATAGACGCGGCCGGGGTGCAGACGGTTGGGCATCCGTTCGCGGATCACCACGGTCTCGGTGATCTTGTCGTGGATCGCCTGACGGTTCGGGTCCCACCAAACCTGCGCGAACCCGAGCAGTCCGGTCGCGAGCCCGGCCATGTAGCCACCGGCCCGCTCGAGCGACATGTACAGCCCCAGCGGCTCGCCGTTGAGCCTCACCACGCGCAGCCCCATCGCCTTCTTGCCCGGGGTTCGGCCCTGCCACAGCGCGAGGAAGAGGGTGAGATAGACGGTCCCCCACCCGAAGATCAGGCCGGCTTCGTCGGCGGCGTCGCGGATCCAGGTGAAGAGGGTGGACCGCGATTCGGCCTCGGCCAGTTGCTCGCGCAGCTCCTCGTATTCCTCGCGGCTGTCGGCGAGGTCGCCCTCGAGGTCGTCCACACGGGCGAGCAGCGCGGCGACGCTGTCGTCAATGTCCCTCGCCGCCTCGTTTTCGAGCGGCACGGCGTTTCCTTCCGGCGCTCCGCTCACGACATCCTCGGCCACGGGCACGGCCACCTCGCCGTCCGGTTCCGTCATCATGCGGATCAAGGGCGGCATGACGGTAGTGACCCCGATGGCGACCACGAAGACCATCGCTCCCGCACATCCCAGCGCGAACTTCTGTGTGCGTGTGGCGGTTGCGCCGTCCGTGCGTTTCGTCGCCATCCGGAGGAGCATCAGGCCGGCGATCCCTCCCAGGACCCGCCAGCCCAGCAGCTGCAGGAACCCGATGAGCACCAGGTCCAGGAGCAGCGCGACCAGGCGGCGCCAGGGTTCGGCGAGCGGCGTGCCCAGCAGATCGGGTGTGACCGAAAACGCGTCTGGAGTGACGATCGACCTCGGGTCGCCGTTCATCGGTGTCTCAGCGGCGTCGGAGGAGCCCGCCCAGGATCAGGCCGGCGGCCACTCCCGCCAGAGCGGTTACGATCAGCAGGGTTTCCAGGCTTCGGGTCTGTGCGGCGGGCCGGTCCGCGACGGCTGCGTCGTGCGCGGGGGGCGGGTCCGCGATGGTTGGGTCGTGCGCGGCTTCCTCCAGCCGGGCGAGAACGCGCTCCCTGTCGTCCTCGAGTCCGCAGGCCGGGCACGACACGAAGCCGCGTTCGCGCGCGGTGCGGTTCGTAAAGGCGAGTTCGCCATCGCCGTGCGGGCATGGCACGCCCGCAGGCAATGGGGTGATGATCTCGTAGAGGGTCCCCTTCGACAGCTCCAGTTCCCGCGCCAACTGGTTCACGCCGGCTTCGGAGTTCCAGTATCGCTCGTTCGCCAGCCTGACCACGTCGTCCGGCATCTGCTTCGAGGCGCCCGGGAGTTCGTCGAACGTTGCCATCCTGGAAAGCCAAGGTCGTGGGACACGCTGCCGGGATCCGGGGACACGTCGCCCGGATCGCCAGGCCAAGCTACCCATAAAGGTACAGCGGGCGATACGATGTATACACGGGCAGGGGTGGCGCTGTCCGTCCAGCCCCGGCCACGCCAACCGACAAGGGATCGCATGCGCTCAAGAGCGAAGGTCATCGGGAGCCTCGAACGGGTCTACAGAGAAGCCTTCGAAAAGGCGGCCGAGTCGAAGGACCGAGCGCGCATGGACCGTCTCGATTTCGGCTTTCAGAGGGACCAGGTGCTCCTCGAGGCGTTGCTGGACGTCCGCGACAGTCTGGTCGGCCTGCGCCGCGACGAGGCGCCCGACGAGCCGAGTCTGCTGGACAAGGCCATGGCCATCCGGAATCTCACCAGGCTGAGGCCGCGGTGAAGATCTACACGAGGCGTGGCGACAACGGCAGCACCGGCCTGTTCGGAGGCGGAAGAACGAGCAAGGACGACGTTCGGGTTGAAGCCTACGGCACGGTGGATGAACTGAACGCGGTCATCGGCGGCGCGCTCGGCCATGTGACGGACCAGGCGATCGTGCGACGGCTGCGGCACGTACAATCCGATCTGTTCGCCATCGGTGCTCATCTTGCCACACCGCCGCCAGGCGGAGGCAGGCGGGCCCCCGCTCTGCCGGACCTGCCGGCGGAGCGGGTCGCTGCCATGGAATCGTGGATCGACCAGGCGATGGCCGCCACGCCACCGCTGCGCAACTTCATCCTGCCCACAGGCAGTCCCGGCGCCAGCGGACTGCACCTGGCGCGAGCCGTGTGCCGAAGAGCCGAGAGGCGCGTCGTGACGCTGGCCTCCTCCGCGGATGTCGCCCCCGACATCGTGCGGTACCTCAACCGTCTGTCCGACTACCTCTTCGCAGCGGCCCGGCAGGAGAACACCGCCGCCGGCGGGCTCGACATCGAATGGCGGGCATGACCGGACCGCTGATTCACGAGCGCGGCGAGACCACGCCGCCCCACGGCGATGTCATCCGCCTCGACGTCCGGCGCCCGGCCCACGGCGAGACCCGCTCGGCGGTTGTGGTCGCTCACGGCTTCAAGGGATTCAAGGACTGGGGGTTCTTCCCCTATCTGTGCGAGCAACTCGCGCAGGACGGGCACCTGGTCGTCTCGTTCAACTTCTCGCTCAACGGCACGGGACCGGACCTTCTGGAATTCACGGACCTGGATGCCTTCGGCCGCAACACCGTGTCCCGCGAACTGGACGATCTGCACTGGATGGTGGACCGGATGCTCGCTGGCGAATGGAGCGATGGCACGGCGCCGGAATGCGTGGGACTTCTCGGCCACAGCCGCGGCGGTGGCACCAGCGTGATCACGACCGCCGAGCACGACGGGATTTCTGCGCTGGTGACGTGGGCCGCGGTCGCCACGTTGCAGCGGTGGAGCGAGCAGCAGGTGGCGGATTGGCGGGCAGGGGGAGTGACCTGGATCGCCAACGCCCGCACCGGGCAGCAAATGCCTCTATACAGCACCGTGTGGAAAGACCTGAACGACAACGGCGCGCGGCTGGATGTGCTTGCTGCGGCGGCGCGGGTCCGCGTGCCCTGGCTGATCGTCCACGGTTCCGAGGACCCTACGGTCGCAGTTGCCGAAGCCCGGCAGCTGCACGAGGCGGGGTCGGCTTCGTCGCTGCGGCTTGTCGAGGGTTCCGGCCACACTTTCGAGGCCGTGCATCCACCTCGGGGAACCCCTCCCGGCCTGATGGCGGCGGTCGAGGCCTCCCTGCGGCACTTCCGGCGATCTCTTCGGGGCGGCCGGTGATGGAGAGCGTCAGGGTTGCGACGCGGGTACCATTCGACAATCATTCTCGACGGTTGCCGAGTCCCGCGATCAGAGGTGTCTGGTGACATACATCATTACCGAGCCCTGCATCGGCACGAAGGATGCGAGCTGCGTCGAGGTCTGCCCGGTCGATTGCATCTATGAGACCGAGGACCAGTATCTCATTCATCCCGACGAATGCATCGACTGCGGTGCCTGCGAACCGGAGTGTCCCGTTCAGGCGATCTTCCCGGATACCGACGTTCCGCCCGAATGGAACGACTATATCGAGAAGAATATCTCCTATTTCGAATAGGTCGGGCTTCGAATGATTCGGCGCCGCGCCGGCGCCGCGAATCGTGAACAGACAAGGGGGGCGACCGATCATCGGTCACCCCCCTTGCTTTCGATTTGGGTTCGCTCGGGGATGGGGTCTCCCACCCCTGGCAGAACGCCCCGGCCTGCGTTGGCGCGACGCGGCACGGGCTCCGTTCGCCAGAGATTGCTAGATCCCCAACTCCCTCAGCTTCTCCAGCCGGATCTTCCCGGGTATGGTCTCGCCGGGCGGAACCCTGTCGACCTTGGTCTCGACGGGCTCCGACTTGTGAGTACCCTGCCGGAGAAGCGCGACGCCCGCGGCCATCAGAGCGGCCGCACCAAGCAGGTTGACAGTGGACTTTCGAATCGCTCCCTCCTGTTGTCTGGAATGTGATTGCCGATACCTTCGCGCGAACGACCATTCATAGCGGCAATATCCATGCCAATGTTCTCGCGTTCGGGGGCGGACTGGACTCAACGTTCGGTCCTCGTTGGATTTATCTGCGGTCTTGACGAATTCGGATCCGGCGGCCGTCACGCCTTGCGCGGCTTCCTCGTGTCCCACTTTCCTCACGGGCAACCGAAAAATGGACTCACGCACCAACGAACGGGCCGATCCCGTTGACATGACGCGCAGGCTGGTTCGCACGCCTTCGGTCAATCCCGGACTCGAAAAAAGCGGTACGGGCGAAGCCGCCGTGGCCGAGCTGGCAGCGGACTGGCTGGCCGGGTGGGGATACGAAACGGTGATCACCGAAGTGGCTGCGGGCCGCTGCAACGTGGTATCCCGCCGCGGCGGGGGTTCGGGCCCGTCACTGCTTCTCAACGGCCATCTGGACACGGTGGGCGTGTCCGGAATGACCGAACCGTTTTCCGGGGCCGTGCGCGGAGGCCGACTGTACGGCCGCGGCGCGGCAGACATGAAGTCCGGCGTCGCCTGCATCCTGGCCGTGGCGGCCGACCTGGCGGCCGTAGACATCCCGGGCGAGTTGATCGTGGCGCTCACCGCCGACGAAGAGCATGCGTCGATCGGCATGGAAGCGCTGGTTGGGTCGGGTGCGGTTGCGGACGCGGCGGTCGTTTGTGAGCCCACCAGCCTCGCCGTCATGCCGGCTCACAAGGGATTCCTGTGGATCGACGTGGCCGTCGCGGGTCGTGCGGCGCACGGGTCCAGGCCCGACGCCGGGATCGACGCGATCGCGCACATGGGCCACGTGCTGGTCGCGTTCGAAGAGGAGGCGGCACGCCTTGGCCGCGAGACCGGCCACGGACTGCTGGGGCCGGCGTCCCTTCACGCGGGCACGATCAAGGGTGGGAGCGCGCCGTCGGTCTACCCGGACCGGTGTCACCTGGTCGTCGAACGGCGCACGCTCCCGGGCGAGACCGCAGCGACCGTGATGCGCGAGACTGAACGGGTCATGGCGGCGGCCCGGCGGCGTTGCCCGGAGCTGGAGGCGAGCGTCGAACCTGGCCTCTTCCGCGCGGCTACCGAAGTGGCGGTCTCCTCACCGCTGGTTCACGGGCTCCGCCGGGCCTGCGCCCGCGCCCGCGTCCCCGGCGACGTCAGGGGGATGTCGGCGTGGGTGGACGCCTGCTTCCTGAACGAGAGCGGCACCCCGGCCGTCTGCTTCGGACCGGGATCGATCGCGCAGGCCCACACGGCCGACGAATGGGTAAGCGTGACCGAGATCGAGACCTGCGCCCGGGTGCTGGCCGACTTTTCGCGCCGGTTCCTGACCGGGTGAACCGGACGGGTTACCGCGCTCGACTCGTCACCACGATCGCACCCCCGGGAAAGTTGGTCCCGTAGCGCATCGTGGCGTCGGAGGCATTGAGATACCGTATCGACTCGATGTCGGAGACGGCGATCGAGCGCAGCGCGTTGTCAGGGTCCCCGAGCCGGGCGCCGTCCTGCAGCACCTGGGGCCGGTTCATGCCCCCCGAGCCCTGACCGCGTCCGGTGAGCCAGCGGGGCCGCAGGCGACGGACGACGTCGAGGGCCGAGAGCGTAGCGTATTCGGTCAGTTCCTCGGCGGTGATGAGATTGGGATCCCGCCGGGGACCACTGGTGCCTCCCGTGCTGGAACAGGCGGCGACGGCCATTGCGAGGCCGAACGCGATGATGAAACTCAACGTCATATGCGAACGATTCAGGCGCATTCCCTACTCCTTTGTCGGCGGGAGGTGACCCTCGCCGAGGGTTCGTGGCCGGGACTCCCCCGGGGCGGACATTGTAAGTCTACGGGACCGGACGCTGTCAAGACGTGAGCGCGGGGAGAGGTATCCTCACGACGTACGGAACGTCCAGCTCGTCCAGAAACCAGGTGTAGATGTTGCCATCGCGAATCCGCAGCGGCCCCCGCGGAGTCCCGTCCAGCACCAGGCGCAGGGAGCCCAGGTAGTCGCCATCGTGCGTGTAGAGGTCGTAGAAGAACGGAGCGTCGCCGTCCGTCACACGCTGGACCCAGAGCCACCCGCCGGGATCGACGAAGATGCTGCGAAGAATCGGCTTCACGTCGGGCATCAGGGCCGCGATCGCTTCGGCAGTGCGGCGACTCTCCGGGTTGCGCTCGACCGTCGCGCGCACGTATTCGGCCCTGTCCTCGTCCGTCACGGGATCGACGGGCAAGCCGGCTTCGATCACCAGCACCGTGTCACCGGCCTCGTCCGTCCGCGCCAGACGGTACGATGCCGTGTTGCCGGTCCACATCCCTCCCGCGGGAATCACGCGCACAACCCGGCCGCCCTCAAAGGGAATGCCCCGGTACGACCAGCCGCCGCCCTGCTCGGAAACGTACGACCGCCCCGTCCCATCCCCCGTGTAGACCGAGTCCGTGTCCTCCGTGTCGGGATCGTACCACTTGAAGTACCCCCGGTAGCTGCGCTCGACCAGCCCGGTTTCCGGTGGCCACTGACGCTCCTCGTCGGAGTGGCTTGTGGCCCTCCACAGGCGTCCGCGGTCGTCCCAGACCGGGTCCCAGATGTACCCGTAGCTGCGGACGGGGAAGGGGAAGCGCGTGACTTCGTCGCCCGCGAGATCCACGCCGATGATGTCCATCTGGCCGTGATCGTTGATCCAGAGGAGGCTGTCACCCTGGAGGAAGATGCCGTTGGCTTCCCTGATTTCGCCCGGGCCCTCGCCCTGGGACGCGAGCACTTCCATGAACGTGCCGTCGGGCGCGAACGCCCTGACTTCGGAGGCCTGGTAGTCCAGCACGTAGATCGTGCCGTTGCCGGTCGCCTCGACGCCCCGGATGTCGCCGAAGATGTAGTTGGGGTCGCCCTCGAGGACGCCCAGCTTCAGATCGGCGTACGCGTCGGCAACCGCTGGAGCGGCGGCGTCGGTGGGCGGCAGGGCCGTGTACCGGATGAGCGTTGCGCCGTTGGCAAGCGTCTCCCGTACGGCATTGGAGTCCATGGAGGCCTCCGAGGCGCACGACCATGAGGCCGAGACGACAAAGAGGGCTGCGATCGCGCGGGACATTCGCTGACTCCCTTTCCACAGAGAACCGGGCCGGGCTTCGAATGGACGAATCGAAGGGATACAATGGTTGTATCGGAGAAGTGACGTCGATGTTCCGAAAGGCGCGGTCATGCACTACCTGACTCCCGACACCGCCCACGAGGCTCTGGGGCGGACGTTCGTGTCCGACTGGATCGAGGTCGGCCAGGAGCGCATCACCACCTTCGGGCACGTCACCGAGGACCTGGATCCGCACCATGTGGACCCCGTGTATGCCGCGGAGCACAGCCCGTGGGGCGGCACCATTTCCTTCGGTTTCCTGACCCTGTCGCTGATGACCCCGATGTTGTACCAGGTCTACCGATACCCCATGGACGGGGGACTCGAGGACGGGTATCCGGCCAGCTACGGCTTCGACAAGGTGCGATTCGTGGCTCCCGTTCCCTCGGGATCGCGGATTCGCGGACACTTCACCGTCAAGGACGTCGCTGAGCGCAAGCCGGGTCAACTTAAGATTACCTTTGGCTGTCGGGTGGAGATCGAGGGCGAGGAGAGGCCCGCGCTCGTGGGAGAATGGCTCTCCCTGTGGCTGACGCCGTCGGCAGAGGAAGCGTGACCCGCCGGAAGCCCCCGCGTGGCCAGCCGAAGCCGGAGCGCGGGGAATGACGGCCACGGGGCGCCGTTTCGCGGTTTCGACCATCGCGACCCTTCTTGCCGAGCGCACCAGGACCCACGCCGACAGGTTCTTCGTCCGCTTCCGGGAGGCGGACTTCACCTACGCCGACTTCGACGCCCGGGTCCGGTCGCTGGCAGCGGGCATCAGGACGCACGGCCTGGGCGGCGTGGTCCCGACACTGCTTCCCAACTGTGCCGACGCGGTCGCGCTCTGGTTCGCCGCCAACCGGACAGGGGCCGTCTGGGCACCGATCAACACGGGTTTTCGCGGGATCGGCCTCGCGCACGCCGTCAACCTGACGGGTTCTCGCAACCTGATCGTGGACCGGTCGCTGGTGGACCCCCTGGTCGCCGCGGCCGACCACCTGGAGCACCTGGAAAGGCTCTTCGTTCGCGGCCTTGACGGCGAGATTCCCCGGACCCTGTCCCGTTTCACCGTGCTGCCGTTCGAGGTCTTTGCATGCGCCGACGACGGTGCGCCGCCCCACAGCCCGTCGTCGCCCGCGGATCCGTCGCTGCTCATCTACACGTCGGGGACGACCGGCGCGTCCAAGGCCTGCGAACTGTCCCACCGCTACGTCCTGGGGCAGGCCGCGCTGCTCGCCAGGGTCACCCGAATGCATGCGGACGACGTGGTCTTCTGCCCGTATCCCGTCTTCCACTGGGATGCCACGATCGGGACGGTCGGGCCGGCTCTGCACCTGGGGACGACCGCGGTCATCACGGAGCGCTTCAGCGTTTCGCGGTTCTGGCAAGACGTGCGCAGCTACGGCGTGACGGTGTTCGACTTCATGGGCGCGACCCTGACCTTCATCTACAATCAGGATCCCCGCGAGGACGACGGGGACAACCCCGCGCGACTCGGATGGGGCGTCCCCATGCCGGCATTCCAGGCCGACTTCGAACGGCGTTTCGGTCTCAGGCTGGCCGAAGGGTATGGATCGACGGAGCTTGGCGTGATCGTGTTTCATGACCTCGACGACACGCGGCCGGTACCGCCGGGTTCATGCGGGCGGTGCGTTCCGGAGTTTCGGCTGCGCATCGTCGACGACGGCGGCCAGCCACTGTCGCCGGGGAGAGTGGGCGAAATCGTGGCAAGGCCCGCCGCTGCCGAAGACAGGCACCTGATGATGACGGGCTACTACCAGATGCCGGAGGTGAACCGCGAGGCGTTTCGCGGCGGCTGGTTTCACACGGGCGACCTGGGCCGCCTGGACGAGGCGGGCAACCTGTACTTCGAGGGTCGCAAGAAGGACGCGATCCGCCGGCGGGGCGAGAACATCTCCGCCTTCGAGATCGAACAGGTGATCGAGTCCCACCCGGCCGTCGTGGAGGCGGCGGCCTACGGCGTGCCGAGCGAGTTCACGGAGGAGGATGTCGCGCTGGCGGTCGTGATCAGGGAAGGATGCGAGCTCGGGGTCGACGAGATTCTGGAGTATTGCCGGGGCCGAATGGCGCGGTACATGGTTCCGGACCACGTGCGCTTCCTGGACGCGCTGCCCAAGACTCCCACGGAGAAGGTCTCCAAGCGGCTTCTCCGGGAATGGCATGTTCCCCCGGCTGGATCGAGTCGCTAGCATTCCTTTGGCCGTGCGCGGGGAATAGTGTCACGATCGCACTGGTGGCGGCCGTCCCCGGGCTCAAGCGTCCCATCCGGAGACGAGATGCGGAAACAGCTCGTGACGCTGATCGCGCTGGGCATGACGTTGGTCCCTGCGGAGGTCGCTCAGGCGCAGTACGGCGTCGGGGTGATCGCGGGTGTCAGCCGCACCGCGTTCACCGGCGCCGGCTCCACCGACGTGCCGTGGAGGACATCCGCCCTTGCCGGGGCACTGCTCGAGATTCCGTCGGACCGGATCCTGTCCCTGCGGGTGGAGGCATACGTCTCGACCAAGGGGTCGCCGCAGGTACGCACGGGGTTGGGGGACGGCCTTCGGCAGGATGCGCTGAGGCTCGTCTACCTGCAGCTTCCGATCCTCGTCCAGTTGCAGACCCCGGTGGGCGTCCCGCTCCGGTCACGCACCTTCTTCGGCGTGTCTTCGGCAGTGCCCGTCAGTTGCAAGGTGGTTAACCGGAGTTGCGGCGGATTCGATCATTTCCGGCTCGTTTCCTATGACTTCGGGATGCTGTTCGGTGCGGAGATCGACTTTCGCGGGCTGGGGATCGGGGCGCGCTATGAAGCCGGCATGACCTCCGTGCTGCCGGAGGCAACCGGTGGAGAGGTGAGAAACGGGACGCTCGCGTTCACGATGAGGTACTCGTGGCCGCGCTGAAGAACTCCGACAGGAAGTCCGTGGCGGGCCGGGCGGCCAGGTCTTCCGGCGAACCGCGCTGCACGACACGTCCCGCCTCGAGCGCGTAGACGGTCGGCTGCCCGAGAGCCTGAACATCGCGGACGTCGTGCGTGACCACGATTGCCGGGGTGTCCCGCTCCGCGAGGTGCCGGGCAAGGTAGCCGCGAAACCTGCGCCGGGCCGCGGTGTCCATGGCGGCGAGGGGCTCGTCGAGAAGCAGCAGGTCCGGTTCGGGAAGGAGTGCCCGGGCCAGGGCCACCCGCTGCTTCTCGCCGCCGGACAGGGTGGTCGGAAGACGTCGTGACAGGTGGCCGCACCCGATCTGCTCAAGCACCTTCGCTGCAGTGGCCAGGCGGTCCGTCCGGGGCGGGTTCGGCCGGATCGCCGCGAGGCCGAAAGCGACGTTCTCGACGACTGTGAGGTGTGGAAACAGGCCGTAGCCCTGGGGCACGTAGCCGACGCGGCGCTTCTCCGGCGCGAGCGAGATTCCCTTGCCGGAATCGTAGAGGGTCCGGTCGCCCACCCGGATTCGGCCGCTGGCGGGCTGGTAGGCGCCGGCGATGACGCGCAGCAGCGTGGTCTTCCCGGAGCCGTTGGGGCCGATCAGAAGCACCGGAGCGCCACCGCCCTCGATGGTTGCGTTCAGATCGAAGGTGCCGGCGCGCACCTCGACTCCGACCGACCAGCGCACGGAGGTCAGGGTCCCCTGTTCGGAGGCGGTGGAGGCGCGACCGCGACCGTCCGCTCCCGCGGCGCCGGCGCTCCGCCGAAACGGCGCGCGAGCAGGGACGGCACCGTTCGGAGAGGCACCAGCAGGAAGGCGCTCGCGGCGGCCAGCACCAGGGCCAGCGCGACGGCGACGCGCGTGTCGGACTCGAGGGCGGTATAGATCGCCAGCGGCATGGTCTGGGTGGAGCCCATGAAGTTGCCGGCAAAGAACAGCGTGGCCCCGAATTCGCCCAGCGCGCGGGCCCAGGACAGCGCCGCCCCCACGACGAGACCGGGAAGCGCCAGGGGGACGGCCACGCGGAAGAACGCACCCGTTGGCGACTGACCCAGCGTTCGCGCGACGATCAGCAGGTCCTCGTCGACGCGCCGGAACGCGGCTGCCGCGGCCTGCACGTAGAAGGGGGCGGAGACGACCGTCTGCGCCACGACCACGGCAGCGGTGGTGAAGGGGACCTGGACGCCCAGTGCCGACATCGTGGGCCCCAGGAGTCCCTGACGCCCAAAGGTCTGCAGAAGCGCGATGCCCATGACGGCGGGGGGGATGACGATGGGGAGGTCGACCACGAGCTCAACGATCCGGGTGCGCCGGGAGGTCCGGTTCGCCATCCACCAGGCGAGAGGGGTGCCCGTGATCACGACGATCACGAGGCTCGCGACGGTGGTGCGCGCGCTGAGCCACAGCGCGGGGCCGAACAGGGGGTGCCGGGCGCCGGCGGCGATGTCGGCGGGCGCGGACGTGGTGGCCAGCGCGATCAGGGGGACCGCGAGGAGCCCCAGCATGGGCAGTGCGGCAAGGAACCCCCACCGCCCCGCCGCCACCCCCCCGCCCGGCTGCCTCATCGCGCGGGCGCGGAGCCGGCCAGGAAACCCCGGCGCGTCATGATGTCCTGGCCCGCCGGCGACGCCGCGAAGTCGATCCACAGCTCCGCGCCCTCCGGGTTGGCGGCCGCGGTGAGGGCGCCCATCAGGTAGTCGGCGCGCACGTTCACCCCGTCCGGCAGCGGGATCACGCGCACCCGGCCCGGGACGGCATCGGTGCGGTACACGATGGCGGCGTCGGCCGCGCCCAGCTCGACCTTGGCGCGGGCGAGGCGGACGTTGCTCTCCTCCGAAGCGACGCTTTCCAGGACCGCGGCCTCGAAGTCCGCGCCGCGCCGCCTGGCCGCCCTTTGCAGGGCCATGCGGGCGTACCGGCCCGCCGGGACGTGTTCGGTCCCGATCACCAGGCGGCGCGCCCGGGGAAGGTCGGCGAAGGCCGTGATCGCGGCGGGGTTGTCACGCGGCACGATCACCACGAGCTCGTTGCCCGCGAACACCCGCCCGCCGGTGACCAGGCCCGCGCGCACCAGGGCGTCCATGTGCCGCTGGTCGGCGGACGCGAACACGTCGGCGCGTGCCCCCTGCTCGATCTGGAGCCGCAACACCTGGCTGCCGGCGAAGATCGGCACCACGTCGATCTCCGGGTGGGCCGCTGCGAACGCTGCCGCCAGCTCCTGAAATGCCTCGGTCAGCGACGAAGCGGCGAAGACGCGAAGCTCTCCGCGCTCGGGTTCGCCCCCGGCGCACCCGGCGATGAGGGCCGCGGCGAGGGCGGCCCGACACGCGCCGCGTCGGTGGCGGCCCTCACCGGCCTTCGCGGCCCAAAGGCGGATACGGCGCGACGCCGCTTGCGGCGCCCGCGCCGGTCTCACGCGGCGTCCACCGTGGTGACCTGTCCGCTCAGGGACCCGTCGTAACCCGGGAGGTTTTCCATTTCGGCCCGGAAATCCGGGTCGTCGAGCGTCTCGAGCAACCGCGGGACCGGCGAGTTCGAGGTGTGGTCGGCCGGGAGAACCAGGTCAAAGCGCTCTTCCGTGAGGGGCACGAAGTCCAACCCCTCGGCCAGCGCGGCGCTCTCGATCGCGATGCCGGCGTCGGCCGCTCCCCAGTGCACCAGGCGCGCCACGTCGCGGTGATTCGCGGCCAGGGGTCCGCGGTCGTCCGGCGCGCACCCGCCGGCCTCCTCGGCCAGACGCGCGGCGAGGTCGTGGGCCCCGGACCCCGCCTCACGGCGAACGATGCGCAGCCCCTCGCGGAGGAGGTCGGCGCCGGCGGTGATACCCAGCGGGTTGCCCGCACGAACGACGAGACCCTGGCGCCAGCGCGTCAGGTTGGCCACGAGCAGCCGCTGGTCCGGAAGCGCGCGCCGGGCGGCTACCGCCGTGTCACCGTCGGGATCTTCGCTCGATCGGTGCAGGCCCGCGACGTGCACCAGCCCGGCGCCGAGCAGTTCCATTGCGCGGCGGTTCCCCGCCGACAGCCATGTCACCCGCGCATCCCGGAAACGCCGGTCCACCCGGTCCGCAAGCGCGCCCAGGAGCGGCGCACATCCGGCGACGAGAACGTTCTGGCGGAGCTGTGTCGTCGTGCCGAGCGGGCGCACCGTGACATCGGCGCCGCTCCCCTCGGAGGTGATGATCCCGTCGGCGGCGCTGGTTGCGTGCGCGGGCAGGCGGTGCGCGACCCAGCGGTCCCCGATCCGGCCCAGGGCCACGCGCGACCCGCCCGCGTCCCCTTCCGCCGATGGCGCGAGGCGAGCGCTGATTCCGCCGTCGGCGGCCAGTCGGAAGATCTCCTCGATGCCGCACCCCAGGGAGTAGGCTATGCGCAACGCGAGCCGGGTGGACGGAACGTTGCGGCCGGCCTCGATTGCCAGAATGGCCTGTCGGGAGACGCCGACCTGCTCCGCCAAGGCCGTCTGTGACAGCCTTGCCTCCTTCCGCCTGTTCTTCAGCTGGTTCTCGAATCCGTGCTCGCTCATGGCATCTCTCCGGTTGGCCGAATGGGATCAAGTCATCACAATGTAATGTCTACATTACATAATGTAAACTATAGTTGACTTTATTGCGGATCCCGGAGATTCGGACTCCTATGCCATGTGCGGGCGAATCGCCTGGGCGAGCGAAACCTCGATGTCCCAGACCGCGGCGGTGACCGCGCGGCCGATGAGGTCCATTTTGCGAATCAGCTCGATGCGGGGAAGCACGGCGCGCAGTTCCCGCTTCGAAAGCAGTTCCGCGAAGATGCCGCAGGCGTCGGCCAGGCCGATGATCACGACGTCGCGAGGCGTGGGAACGATGTCGCTGAAGAGGACTTCCATGAGACGCAGCTTCACTTCGCGCTCGGCCTTGCCGTCGATGACCGGGTAGCGCCGGGACCGGAACACCCACAGGAAGCGGTCTTCGCGGCGCTCCAGGATCCCCCGTTCGATGAGGCGGTCGATCGCCGCCTCGCGAATGTCGTCGGACATTCCGGAGGCCCGCTCCACCCAGAACCGGGCGTCGCGCTGGTGCGCGTGCGCGGCGATGTCGGCCAGCACCGGGTCGAGGATTGCGTCGTCCATCGGCGTCGGGTCGACGAGGATCAGCTTCTCCATGTCGGTGTCGATCCGGTCTTCCAGCGCCAGGTCCATGAGTACGGCACCGCCGAGCGCGTAGCGCAGGGACCAGTCGGGCACCCGGATGAACCTCTCCTCGTCGTCGTCCAGGAGGAGCAACATGATTTCTTCCGCGAATCTCAGCATGGTCCTCGGTTCGTTGCGGTGGAATCGCCCGCGCGGGCGTTGCCGGCTCTATCAGGTGGCGTTGCCGGCCTTAAAAGATATTGACTTCGACTTCTCGCTGCTCTTCCCGGAATCGTGCATGGCGGAAGGCGGTGATGTCGAGCGTGTGGGAGCGGCCGTCGGCAGCCAGTTCCGACACGGCGAGTCCGGTCGCGGGCGAGTGCATGATTCCGTGGCCGGAAAACCCGCACGCGTCGATCCATCCCTCTGCGTCCGGGTGGAAACCGATGACGGGTCCGTTGTCGGGGGTGACGCCGTAGTACCCCCACCAGCTGCCCTGGCGGTCCACGCCCAGGTCGGCCCACCACGGATACCGCTCGACGCCGGTGATCAGCACATGTTCCAGCCAGCTCCAGTCTATGCCCTCGGTAAAGCCGTCGTCGGCGTGGGCATCGAGGCCGAACAGGATGCGGTCGCCCTCGCTCCTCAGGTAGACGCCGGTGCCGAGATCGATGGTGAGCGGGTACACGCGCTCGTCCGCGACGGGTGCGCTCAGGAAGATCTGAATGCGCTTCGGCCGCACCGGCACCTCGAGGCCGGCAAGGCGCCCGAGGACGCCCGACCAGGCGCCGGCGGCGTTGACGACCTGGCCGCACGCGAAGGACTCGCCGCCCGCTTCCAGCGCCCAGCCGCGGCCTTCGCACCGCACTCCGGCCACCGCGTGGCGGAATCGGTATTCGACCCCGCACTGTCGTCCCATGGCGACCCAGGCGTGCGTCGCCATGTGGGGATCGATGATCCCGTCCCAGGGGCCGTACGTCGCCCCGCCGAGGTCGTCGGTCTCCATGGGGACGTACCGGCGCACGTCGGCCGGCTCCAGGACCTCGACGGGAGCGCCGAGGCTGCGCTGGAGCGCCACGGACTCCAGATGACCGTCCCATCGCTCCGGTGGGACGAGGAGCAGGTAGCCGATGTCACGGTAGCCGATCTCGAAGCCGTGACGTTCCCGGAAGCCGCGGTAGACGGGCAGGGAGTACATCGAGAATTCGATGTTGGGACGCGTGGTGAACTGGACCCGCACGCCGGCCGCGCTGCGCCCCGTCGAGCCGAGTGCGGGCGCGGCTTCGCGTTCCAGGACGGTCACCGACAGCCCGTGCCGGGCCAGGTGGTAGGCGCAACTGGCCCCCACGATGCCGGCGCCGACCACGACGACGTCGCTGGTGTGGGTGGCCCCGCCCGGCGGGTGCGCGGGGGTCACGGCACCGCTGTCCTCACCGCCTGGTGAACGCGACGCTCCCCTCGATCTCCGCGTGCAGCACCGCCACCTTCCCGTCGGTGCCGATCTCGAACCGGAGGAACTCGTGCCGGTTGACCGGATCCGACCAGGTGCTGCGGAACGTATCGTAGTGCCAGTGCTCGAGGGTGCCTTCGAAGCCCGCTCCGAACGTGGCGCGAAGGCCCCCGTCCTGCTCGGTCACAACGAATTCGCCGTACATGTCGCTCTCGTAGGTGCCGGCGTACTCGGCGAGCGGCAGCGTCGGGGACGTGCCCTCCAGGCGGCTCTCCTCCACCTGCCGGGCCTGCGCGCGGGCCTGCTCCTCCAGTTCGGCGAACGTCTCCTTCATCATCTCGTTCCACGGCAGCCATTCACCGCCCTCGAGGCGGTCGACGAGATGGTGGGCGAGCGCGCTCGTGAATCCGTTGGCACCGTTCAGGTTGGTGAGGATCACCCAGCCGTAGTCGCGTTCGGGAACCATGACCACCAAAGCCGTCATTCCGTCGATGTTGCCCCCGTGGGACACCATCTTGATGTCGCGGTAGTCGGTCAGGAACCAGCCCAGCCCGTACAGCAGGAAATCCGACTCGGGAAAGACGGCCGACCAAAGGCCCTCGGCCCGAAGGAACATCTGGGCGGTGTGCATCTCGTTGATCGCCGTTTCGGATATCAGCCGCTCGCCCTCGTACTCGCCACCGGCCAGTTGCATCCGGACCCACTGGGCCACCTGCATGACGCTGGAATTGATCGAGCCCGCGGGCCCCGCGTTGTCGATGTCGCGGTACGGCACCGCCGTGAGCTCGCCGTCGGGTGTCTCGATGTGCGGCTCGGCCAGGTTGTCCAGCCTGGCGAGCGGCCCGATCAGGGTCGTGCTGCGGGCCATGCCCAGCGGCCTGAAGATGCGCGCGGCCACGAAGTCGTCCCAGGTCATTCCCGAAACCGCCTTGATGACCTCGCCCGCCGCGATCCACGTCGTGTTGTTGTACTGGAAGGTCGAGCGCAGCGGGAACGTGACCGGCTGGTGGCGAACCCGGTCGAGGATCTTCGTGCGGGTGAGGCCGCTTGCGTACCAGATGCGGTCGCCGCGCAGGAGCCCGGTGTTGTGGCTCATCAGGTCCCGGATGCGGATGTTGCGGGTGATGTAGGGATCGCTCAACTGGAACGTGGGGAGGTGATCGACCACCCGGTCGTCCCAGGACAGCCTTTCCTCGTCGACCAGCATCGCGATCGCGGCGGCGGTGAACGCCTTCGAGGACGAGCCGATCGCGAAGATCGTGTTTTCGTCGACCGGATCGGAGCCGCCGATCCTCTTGACGCCGAACCCCCTGGCGTAGGTGACTTCGTCGCCCTGCACGATGGCGATGCCCACGCCCGGGACGCTCCAGTCCTGCATCATCTCCTGGATGGTCTCGTCCAGGCCGGCCAGCGGATCCTGGCCCGAAGCGGAGGTCGCAGGGGTGAGGAGAAGAAGAAGCGCGGCGGCCGTTGCGACCAGCCCTGCGCGGATTCGCGGCATGTCCATTACCAACTCCCGAGTTCGCCTGCCCGCGCGATCACCCCGGACAGGCGGGCCGCGGCGTTGCGCCAATTGGTCCTTACCGAGTTCTGAGCCAGATCGGGATCGCCGGCCGTGATGGCGTCGACAATCACCTGGTGTTCCTGTACCGATAGCGCGATCTGGTCCAGCAGGGCGTCGACGTAAAGCCGCGTGTACCGCTCGGCCTGCGGCTTGATGGCGTCGTGCAGGGCCAGCAGCCGGGGGCCGGCGCCCCCTTCCACATACGACCGATGAAAACGGTTGTCGAGTTGGAAAATCCACTCCCGCGAGGGCGTCGATCCCTCGGCCTCGGCGAGAAGCTCCGCGTTGGTCTTGTTCAGGTCCGCGACCAGTTCATCGCGGTCGTCGCGGCCCGCGGCACTCCAGGCCGCGAGTCCCTCCATTTCGCCGACGATGTGAAGCAGTTCGAAGGCGTCGTCCTGGGTGAGCGGTGCCACGTAGGGGCGGCTCTGGCGCCCGGTGCCGGGGTCGCTGATATAGCCTTCCTGCATGAGGCGCTGCAGGGCGCTCCGAACCGGCGTGCGGCTCAGCCCCAGCCGTTCGGCGACCTCCGTCTCGATCAGCCGGGAACCCGGCGCCAACCTGCCGTGAACGATCAGTTCCCGAAGGTGACGGTAGGCTTGAGTCCCGCGGTCGCTGGTGCCGGTTCTCGCAGGCGACATGTCTCCAATCCCTGAAATCGTGGCCTTCTGCTCACACGTGAACAACCATGAAAACTAACATGTTGATGTGTATTGCAGTTTTGTTCGCACTTTTGGATACCTTGCCGTATCCGATTTCGCGCTGTAGGATTGGCGGCACGGCAAACACCTGGCGGATCGCCCCTACAACCTTCGGAGCGCCATGCCCGACCTCGCGCCGCAGCCCTCGGAAGCCATCCTGACCACCGTCGACGGGTCTCCCCGCGACGGGCAGTCGGCCGATGCCGCGCAAATCGAGATTCGTTCCGCGAAGACGCGGGAGGACTTCGAAGCGTGCGTCGAGTTGCAGCGCGAAACATGGGGCCGGTCCTTCTCGGAAGTCGTGCCGGTCAGCATGATGCAGGTCACGGGCAAGATGGGCGGGATCTGCATGGGGGCCTTCGCTCCCGGCGGCGAGATGCTCGGCGTGGTATACGGTGTCACAGGAGTCCGCAACGGCGAACTCGCCCATTGGTCGCACATGCTGGCCGTGCGGCCGCGGGCGCGGAACATGGGGATCGGCAAGCGGCTGAAGCTCGCGCAGCGGGAAGCACTGGTGGCGCAGGGCGTGAACACGATGTACTGGACCTACGACCCCCTGGTGGCCCGCAACGCCCACCTCAACCTGAACCTCCTCGGAGCGTCGATCGATCGCTTCGTGCCCGACATGTACGGGGCCTCGGACAGCGATCTGCACCGTTTGGGAACCGACAGGTTCATCGTCAGGTGGGACCTGAACCGCGAGAGCACCGCGGTGGCCAGTGCGCGCCGGGAAGCGCGGGCCAGGCGCGGGGGCTCACGGCCGATGCTCGGGATTCCGGGCGACAAGACCCGGATCCCCCGTGGACTCGATGCGGTCGAAGTGGTGATCCCGAGCGACATCGAAGCCGTCGAGGCGAGTTCGTTCGACGAAGCGCTCGAGTGGCGGCACGCGTCACGCCGCGCGTTCCAGCAGCTTCTGGACGGCCGCTACGAGGTGAGCGGCTTCATCGCGGGACGAAAACACGCGAGATACGTGGTTTCGCGAGTCGCCGGGCCGTAACGCATGGCCGGGCGGTAACGCATAGCCGAGCTGTAACGAAAGGAGCTTTCCCATGAACCGGCATCTGATTCGTGTGTCCCCATGGCAACTGGCCGCGGCGGCGGTGTTGGTGTGTCTGTCGCCGGCACATGGCCAGCAGGGTCTCGACGTGCTCACCGCGCGCGATGTCTTCGACCTGGAATTCGTGAGCGATCCGCGGGTCTCTCCCGACGGGTCGCGGGTCGTCTTCGTGCGGCAGTGGTCCGATGCCCAGACCGACCGCAACTATTCCAACCTGTGGATCATGAACCGCAACGGTTCGGGACTGCGTCCGCTGACCTCGGGCAAGCACTCCGACAGCTGGCCCCGCTGGTCTCCGGACGGGGGCCGGCTTCTCTACGTGTCGGACGCCGAATCGGGCGGCGGCCCGCCGCAGCTGCACATCCGCTGGATGGACACCGGCCAGACGCAGCAGATCACGGATCGAACGGAGGGACCGCGTGTTCCGGCCTGGTCTCCGGACGGCACGATGATCGCCTTTTCGTCCTTCGTGCCCAACGCGGGGATGCAGCTGATCTCGATGCCGGATCCGCCCGACGGTGCCGAGTGGGCTGAACCGGCGCGCGTGATTCACGAACTGGTCCACCGGTTCGACGGAGCCGGGGACCTCGAGCACGGGTTCACCCAACTCTTCGTGATCCCTTCCGAGGGCGGGACGGCCCGGCAGATCACCAGCGGCGACTTTCATCACGGCGGCTATGTGGGTCGTTCGGGCCGGGGACAGCCCGTCTGGTCGGCGGACGGCGAGTCGGTCCTGATCACGGCCAACCGCCACCCGGACTGGGAGCTCGAAAACCGCAACACCGAGATCTACGAGGTCTCGCTCGGCGGCGAGATCCGCGCCCTCACCGACCGCAAGGGCCCCGACGCGGGCGTGGCGGTTTCCCCCGACGGGGCCCGGATCGCCTACACCGGCTTCGACGACCGCTATCAGGGCTACCAGGTGACCGGGCTCTACATGGCGAACAGGGACGGCTCGGGTGCGCGCCAGGTCGCGGCGCGGCTGGACCGCTCGGTGGGCGGGCTGGCCTGGGCGCCGGATGCGGAACGTCTCTACTTCTCGTACGCGGACCACGGCAACACGAAGATCGCGTACGTGGAGCCGGGAAGCGACGAGGTGCATGTCGTGGCCGAGAACATGGGCGGATCGGGTTCGGCCTACGGCGGCGGCAGCTTCTCGGTGGGGCCGAGCGGCGTGTTCGCGTACACGACGTCGACGCCCACCGTGCTCAGCGAGGTGGCGATCGGGGCCGACCGCGGCACCCGCGTGATCACGGCGGTCAACGACGACGTGCTGGCCCGCAAGACCCTCGGCGAGGTCGAGGAACTCCGGTGGCCCTCGTCGCACGACGGGCTGGAGATCCAGGGGTGGATCATCAAGCCGCCGGGCTTCGATCCTTCCCGGCGTTACCCGCTCATCCTCGAGATCCACGGAGGGCCGTTCGCGGACTACGGCGACCGGTTCGACATCGAGAAGCAATCGATGGCTTCCGCAGGCTACGTCGTGCTCTACACCAACCCGAGGGGGAGCACTTCGTACGGCGAGGAGTTCGGCAACCTCATCCACCACTCCTATCCCGGCAACGACTTCTTCGACCTGGACTCGGGCGTGAACGCCGTGATCGACCTCGGCTACGTGGACCCGGAGCAGCTCTATATCACCGGCGGGAGCGGCGGCGGCGTCCTGTCGTCGTGGTCCATCGGGAAGACCGACCGCTACAACGCGGCCGCGGTGCTGTACCCTGTGATCAACTGGTACAGCTTTGCGGTGACCTCGGATATCCCGATCACCGTGGCCAAGTACTGGTTCCCGGCCATGCCGTGGGACGACCCCGAGCATTACATGGCGCGGTCGTCCATTTCGCTCGTCGGCAACGTGACCACGCCGACGATGGTGTTGACCGGCGTGGAGGACTACCGGACGCCCATGTCCGAGTCGGACCAGTACTTCCAGGCCTTGAAGCTGAAGGGCGTGGAGGCGGTGCTGGTCAAGGTGCCCGGCGAGCCGCACGGGATCCGGGTCCGGCCGAGCCACTTCATGCAGAAGATCATGTACATCATCGGGTGGTTCGACCGCTACCGGGGGATGGCGAGTTAGCGGAGCATCGATTACACTAGTTTATTCAACTAGTTGTTACATTCGCTCGGGAGAACGCCGATGACCACGGTAGGTGCATTCGCCGCGAAGACACACCTCTCTTCGTTGCTCAACAGGGTGGCACAGGGCGAAGAGGTGCTGATCACCAGGCGGGGGATTCCGGTGGCGAGACTCGTTCCCGCTGATGCGGCGGACCGAGGGGATGTCGCCGATGCGATAGACGAGCTTCGGTCGATCCGGGAAGGGATCTGTCTGGGCGAACTGAATTGGAGGGAATTGCGGGACTCGGGGCGCCCGTGATGGGGTTCGTGCTCGACTGCTCCGTTGCGGTTGCGTGGCTGTTCCCCGACGAGGGGACACCCGAGACCGAAGCGCTGCTCGACCGACTGAAGGCTGAAGACGCTCTGGTCCCCGGCATCTGGCACCTGGAAATCGGGAACGTCCTGGTGCGGGCCGAGCGGAGGAAGCGCATTGCCAGGTCGAAGGTTCCGGCCTATCTGGATCTCCTGCGGAGGCTTGCAGTCGTGACCGACACCGAAACCGATGAGCGCGCACTGCGGGAAACACTGATGTTGGCGCGTGAGTGCGGCCTCAGCACCTACGATGCCGCGTATCTCGAGTTGGCGATGAGACGGGGGGTTCAACTTGCGACGCTCGATCGCGCGCTGATTCGCGCCGCTCGGTACATACAGGTGGAAACCGTTCCGAAAACGAATCTTCAGGTACATGAGAAACCACATGAATAGGGACAGGAAAACGTCGTGGCCCTCGGCGGCCCCGTCCCGCCGCGCCGTCCTCAAGGCCGCCGCCGGAGCCGCCGGCCTGACCCTCGCCGCCCCGTTCGTCAACCGGGGGCGAGCTGTGGTGCGGGCACACGGCCACCGCCGGACGGCGATCCCCCAGGAGTACTCCATCCGCTGCATCGATCTGGTGACCGGATCGCTTGTGATCGACATGTTGTCGCCGCTGGTCATCTCGCGCTCCATTCAGCAGCGCTGGGGTCCGGACCTGAGTGGCATGACAGCCCTGGAAGAGCAGGATTTCCGGGACTCCGAGATCGACGTCTTCCACATTGCGGTCGGCGTGGGCGGGCGCGACTTCGAGGACCAGTACGAGAACACGTTGCTCTTTGTGGCGGGCTACAATGCGATCATCGCGTCGCGGCCCGATCTCTTCGTGCGGATCGATTCGGCGGAGGATCTGGCGAACGTGCACGGGTCGGGGCGCGCGGGGATCCTGATCGGGTTGCAGACCTCGTCCCACTTCCACACTCTCGACGACGTCAACCAGTTCTACTGGCTTGGACAGCGGGTGTCGCAGCTCACGTACAACTCCCGCAACATGATCGGGAACGGGTCCACCGAGCGGGTCGACGGTGGCATCTCGGACTTCGGCGTCGCGATCGTCGAGCGCATGAACGAGATCGGGATGGCGGTTGACGTCTCGCACTCGGGCGACCGCACGACCCTCGATGCCTGCGAGGTCTCGTCGCGGCCCGTGCTGTTCACGCACTCCAACAGCCGGGTGCTGTCGGGCGGGCATCCGCGCACCAAGACGGACGAGGCCATTCGAGCCATGGCGGCGACCGGTGGCGTGATGGGGATCACGGGCGTGCGCATGTTCGTGAAGGACAGCGAGCCCACGACCATCGAGGACTACATTGATCACTTCGACCATGTGCGCGACCTGATCGGCGTCGAACACCTGGGCGTGGGCAGCGACGTCGACCTGCACGGCTACGACGACATGCCGACCGACGAGTACGAGGCGCTGAAGAGCGCCTACAAGGACTCGTACGCGTTCCGCGACAAGATCGACATCGAGGGCGTCGACCACCCGAAGCGGATGTTCGACCTGACCGAGGCGCTGATCCGGCGCGGCTACACGGACGATCACATACGCGGCATTCTGGGCGGCAACTTCCAGCGCGTGCTGGGTGAAATCTGGAACGTGTGAGCGGGCGTCCGGCTCGGGAAGCCGTCCCGCAAAGAGACGGAGGATGTAAAGTGCGATTTACATGTTGTAAACCGGGGTTGACATTTGGGGCGATCCTGGTGGTATTTGGCGCGGCTCACACCCCCGCCGCCGCCCAGGCCACCCCCGTCGCGCTGGTCGGAGCGCGCATCCACACGGCTGCCGGGCCCGCCATCGAGAACGGTACGATCGTCTTCCAGGACGGTGTGATCACGGCGCTGGGGGCCGACCTCCCGCCGCCCGGCGATGCCGAGGTGGTGGACCTGAGCGGCATGGTCGTCATGCCCGGCATGCTCGACAACCACTCCCACATCGGCGCAGACAGCCGCGACCTCAACGAGTTCCCGATCCGGTTCGGCCCGCAGCACCGCATCCGCGACGTGCTCTCGCCCGACGACGCCTTCTGGAACGGCGCGGTCAAGGGCGGGGTCACCACGGTCATCACCGGGCCCGGGAGCGGCGAGGTCTCGAGCGGGCAGGCGATCGTGATCAAGACGTGGGGCGAGTCAATAGACGAACGGGTCGTGAAGGAGCGCGGCGGGGTCAAGATCGCGATGGGACGGAAGCGCCCCGACCAGTCCCCGACCACCAGCATGGCGGTCACCGCCCAACTGCGCGCCAAGTTCATCGAGGCGCAGGAGTACCAGGCGAGGCGGGACGCGTGGGAGGAGGGCGGCCGCGAAGGCCCGGCTCCGCCGCGCGACCTGGGGCTCGAGGCGCTGGTGCGCGTGCTGAACGGCGAGGACCGGATCCGCGCGCACGTCCACCAGGCGCACGACATCCTCGCGATCATCCGCCTGTCGCAGGAGTTCGACTTCTCCCTCGCGATCCACCACTCGACCGAGGCCTACAAGGTCGCCGACGACATCGCCGAGGCCGGGATCGACGTGATCGGGATGCCGCTCTTCACCCGCATCGCGCTGTCCGACGAGGTCATGGCCACGGGCACCCTGATGAACGAGATGGGCGTGCGCTTCACCTTCCACACCGACGACCCGGTGGTGGGCTCGAAGTGGCAGCGCGGCAACGCCGGGCTGGGGATCCGCTACGGGATGACCGAGCAGGACGCGCTTGAGGCGGTGACGATCAACCCGGCCGCGATTGCCGGGGTCGAAGACCGGATCGGGAGCCTCGAGGTGGGCAAGGACGCCGACATCGTGGTGCTGAACGGGACCTGGTACGAGGTCAGCACGCTCGTGACGCGGGTTTATGTCGACGGACGCGTGGCGTATGACCGGGAAGGAGAGGGGCCATGAGCAGGGCAGCGCAGCGGGCCGCACGCAGGGCGGTGGGCGAGGCAATGGCTGGACGGGACAGGAGGCGCGCCAGGATAGGGGCCGCCGGGGTCGCCGTGCTGGCCATGGCCGCGATCCATGGCGGCGGGGCCGAAGTCCGGGCACAGACCGTGGCTCTTACAGGGGGGCTGGTTTTCCCCATCTCATCGGAACCCGTCGAAGGCGGGACCGTGCTCATGGTGGACGGCCGGATCGCCGCGGTAGGCGCCGACGTGGACATCCCCGCGGGCGCCGAGGTCGTTGACGTGACCGGGAGCGTGGTGATGCCCGGGATCGTCGACGCGATGAGCTACTACGGCCTGGCGGCCGAGGACATGAACGAGGTGCCGACGCCGCTGACGCCCGAGCTGCGGATCATCGAGGCGTTCGCGCCGTTCGGGACCTTCGGGTCGGGCGAGGCGGGCGAAGTCCGGGTGCGCGGGCTGCTGCAGGGAGGCGTCACGGCCATGTACATCGGGCCCGGGGACGCGACGGTCGTCGGCGGACAGGGCGCAGTGGTGAAGACCGCCGGCGCGCGCTTCGACGACCTGATCGTGCGGGAGCCGGCGGCGATCGACATCACGTTGGGCGGACGTCCGGCTTCGACCTATCGCGAACAGTCGCGGTCGCCGTCGACGCGGATGGCGGTGGTGGCGCAGTTGCGCGATCTGCTGGTGCGGGCGCAGGAATGGCTGGAAGGGTCGGAGGGCGGCTCCGGGGACGAAGGAGCGGCAGCGGCCCCCCGCAACCTCGGCATGGAGGCTCTCGCGCGGCTGCTGAACGACGAGGTTCCGGCTCGGGTGCAGGCCAACGCGACGCGCGACATTCGGGTGGCGATCGAGCTCGCCGAGGAATTCGGCTTCGATCTGGTGATCGACGGCGGCGCGGGGGCGCACCAGATGGCCGGCGAACTCGCGGACCGCGGGATTCCGGTTGTGCTGGGCCCGATCTCGCATCCCTACATCTCCGGCGAGGAGATCCCGGATCCCGGCGATTACGGAGGTGTCGACGAGCGCAATGCCGTGTGGCTCAACGAGGCCGGGGTGCACGTTTCGCTGGCCAGCTTCTCGCGGGGTTTCGGTCGGTTCGGTCCCGGCGTGGCCGGGCAGTGGCTGCTGATCGACGCGTCGATCGCGCGCGGCCACGGGATGAGCGAGACCGACGTGCTGCGTGCGGTCACGCTGAACCCGGCCGAGGTGCTGGGAGTGGCCGACCGCATGGGCAGTCTGGAGGCGGGGAAGGACGCGGACGTGGTCGTCTTCGACGGCGATCCGCTGAGCATTCGGACCTGGGCCAGCCGCGTGTACGTGAACGGGCAATTGGTCCATGAGCGAGAGAACTGAAGGAGTGATGAAGATGAGAGCGAAGTTGCGGGGGCCGGCAGGCCTGGTTGCGCTTGGCGTGACCGCCTTCCTGTGCGCCTGCGGGGATAGCGGTGCCGCCGGCCCGATGGACGTGGTCATCGAGGGCGGCCGCGTCGTGGACGGCACCGGTGCGGCCTGGTTTTACGGCGACGTCGGCATTCGCGGCGACCGGATCGCGGCGGTGACCCATGCGGGCGGTCTGGCGGAGGCCGATGCCGGGACCCGGATCGACGCTTCCGGGAGGGTGGTCGCGCCCGGTTTCATCGACATCCAGTCGCACGCGCGGGGCCCGTTGCTGGGCGGCGACGGTCGGCTGCTGGGCAAGATTACCCAGGGCATCACGACCGAGATCATGGGCGAGGGGTGGACGAACGCGCCGGCCAACGCGAATACGGACGCGGGCGCCGGGCTGGTCGACCCGGAGGCCCAGGGCGAGCGGCACGACTTCTCGGGTCCGCGGGGCTTCGACCGCTGGCTGAGCGCGATAGCGGACAACGGGGCTTCTCCGAACTTCGGGTCGTTCCTGGGCGCTACGACCGTGCGCGTCTATGCAATGGGCGAGGCGGCCGGAGCCGCGAGCGACGCCCAGCTCGACACCATGCGCGCCGTGACACGGTGGGCGATGGAGGGCGGCGCCTTCGGGGTGGCCACCGCCCTGATCTACCCGCCGGGCAACTTCGCAGGTACCGACGAGCTGGCCGAGGTTGTCGCGGCGTCGGCACCCTACGGCGGCGTCTACATCACGCACATGCGCTCCGAGGCGGACCGGTTCCTGGAAGCGATCGACGAGGCCATCGAGATCGGGGAGCGGGGCGGTGTGCCGGTCGAGATCTACCACCTGAAGGCGGCGGGCGTGCGCAATCACCACAAGGCCGCGCTCGCCATCGCAAGGATCGACTCCGCACGGGCGGCCGGAATCGACGTGCAGGCCAACATGTATCCGTACATTGCCGGCGGGACGGGCATTTCGGCACTGTTCCCGCCGTGGGCTTCGGAGGACGGACGGCTGCTGGACAACCTGTCCGACCCCGGGATGCGGCAGCGAATCCACGCCGAAGTGCTGGCGGACGGGCCTGAATGGGAGAACTTCGGCACGCTTTCGACCGCGGAGGGGGTGCTGGTGACTTCGGTGGGCGAAACCGGACCCGACGGCGAGCCCACGGGAGCGGAACGCTACGTCGGCATGCGGCTCGCGGATGTCGCGGCGGATATGGGCGTGGACTGGGTGGAGGCCGCCATGGAGATCACGCTGATGACCTCCGGGCACGCGAGCATGGTGATCTTCATGATGTCCGAGGATAACGTGGCGCTACAGTTGCAGCAGCCGTGGATCAAGATCGGCACCGACGCGTCGGGGTTCGACCCGGGGGACGTCAGCGGCATGGTTCACCCGCGTTCCTACGGCACGTATCCGCGCATCCTGGGCAAGTACGTTCGCGATGAGGGTGTGATCACCCTGGAGGACGCCATCCGCAAGATGACTTCCGCGGTGGCGACCCGGCTGTCGATCCAGGACCGGGGCCTTCTCAGGGTGGGGATGTATGCGGACGTGGTCGTCTTCGATCCGGCAACGGTCGCGGACCGGGCCACCTTCGAGGATCCGCACCAGCTCTCGGTCGGCGTCGAGGAGGTGTTCGTGAACGGGGTGGCGGTGTTGCGGGACGGGGAGCACACGGGCGCGAAGCCGGGGCGGATCGTGAGAGGGCCCGGGTACAGGCCGGCCGGCTGATGCGGGTAGGGGTCGTCGGCGGTGGCGTCATCGGCCTCTGTACCGCCTGGCACCTGAAGAAGCTCGGCGCGGACGTGGTCGTGATCGAGTCCGCGACCCTGGGCGACGGCTGCTCGTTCGGCAACGCGGGATGGGTCTGCCCGTCGATCTCGAGTCCCCTGCCCGCGCCCGGCCTCACCCTCAAGTCGCTCTCCTGGATGCTGCGGCGGGACAGCCCGCTGTACATCAAGCCCACCGCGCTGCCCGGCCTGGCTCCGTGGCTGCTGCGCTTCCGTTCATTCTGCAACCACGCGGATCAGAAGCGCGGGATCGCGGCCATCGCCGCGCTCAACCGGTTCACGATGGAGCGCTACGACGAGTTGGCCGCCGCCGGCGTGGAGTTCGAATGCCACGAGTCGGGCGTGCTGATGGTTTTCCGCGACTCCGACAAGGCCGCGGCGGCCGAGAAGGAGGTCAAGCTGGTCACCGCGGCCAGTGCGACGAGCTGCACCGATTTGACCGAGGCCGAGGTGTACGAGCGAGAGCCCATGCTGCGTCCGGGCTTCAGGTTCGGACTCTTCGTCGGCGCGGACCGGCACGTGCGGCCCGACTCGCTGACCACCGGGCTGGGTGCGGCGCTGCGTGAAGGCGGGGCGGAGATCCACGAGGGCACACGCGTGACCGGATTCCGGGACCAGGGACGGCGCGTACGCGGGATCGTCACCACAAAGGGCGAGCTGGGGGTCGACGCGGTGGTGCTGGCCGCGGGCGCGCACACCGGGACCCTCACGCGCATGGCGGGTTGGCCGATTCCGCTGACCGCCGGAAAGGGCTACTCGGTCACGATCGACCAACCCAGGAACCAGCTCCGCCAGCCGCTGTACCTGGGCGGTGCCAAGATCGGCCTGACGCCCTTCCGGGGCGCGCTCCGGTTTTCGGGAACGATGGAGCTGTCCGGGATCAACCGGCGCATGGATGTGGGGCGGATCCGGTCGCTCCGGCGCATCGTGAGCCGCGAGGTGGACATCCCGGAAGCGGCGTACGGTGGCCGTGAGTGGGTGGGGATGCGCCCGGTCGTGCCAGACTCGCTTCCCGTGATGGGGAAGCTGCCGTCGCGCGACAACGTGTACGTGAACACTGGCCACCAGATGCTGGGCGTGACCCTCGCCGCGAGCAGCGGTTGGGCGCTCGCCGGGCTGATGCTGGAGGGGAAGCCGGGGGTGGGGCTGGAGGCGTTTTCGCCGGAGCGGTTCTAGCGGACGTTCGAGTTGCGGTCTGGAGCCGCTCGGGTGTAGAGTGCTGGACGTCCGTATCCGTCTCGAACCGCCATGACAGGAGCAGCCCGGATGAGCAAGGGAAGAAACCTGGGGATGATCGCCCTCATCGCCGGTGCAGGTGCCGTCGGAGTTCTGGCAACCCTGTTCGCAGTCGTGGCTACACGCGGGCCGGCCGCCGCACCCGAGTCGGTCGATGCGAGGCAACAGGCGGTCGAGGAGCTTAGCGAGCAGCTGACCGAAGTGACGCAGCGCATGACCGAGATGTCGGAGCGTGTCGAATCGGAACAGATCACGGTCACGGGCACGGCCACCAGCGAGAGGGCCACGATCCGGATCCGCGGTTCGGCGTCCCTTGGGGAGCGCACCCCACCGACCATCTATATCGACGGCGTCCGCGTCGACGGCAACCGGGAAGAAGCCCTGCAGCGGCTGAGCCCCGACCAGATCGACCGTGTCGAAGTGCTCAAGGGAGACGCTGCGAAGGAGCGTTACGGCAGCGAGGCCGCGAACGGCGTGATCGAGATCGTCACGAAGACCAAAGGTTCCCAGGAGCCCAAGGACTGCTAGCGACCTCCCGCCAGCGGCAGCACCTCGTTCACCAGGGTCAGCAGCATTCGGCCCGGCTCTTCGAACATGATCATGTGTGAGCTGCGTTCGAAGGTCACGAACCGTTTGTGGGGAGCGTCGATGCGGTTGAAATAGGCGAGTGCGCTCTCATACGGCGTGTGCAGATCGAAGCGGCCGTGGAGCATGATGACCGGGACCTCGAAGCGTTCGACCATCCCGCTCCGCCGGGGTTCCGACGCACCGTCGATCAGGTGCTGCTCGGCCCACGCCATCGCCGGGAGCATGCTCGCCACGTCGTCCTCGGTGTACTCGGGTCCCCACTCGGGGAGTGCGAAGTACAGGTCGAAGGTGGGCTTCCCGTACCAGCCGCCGTCGTACTCGCGGGCCCACTTGCGGGCGGCCAGGAGCTTGGCGACGGCACCGGGGCCTGGCGGGGGCGGGTACGGCTGGAGGGCCTCCAGCTCGCGGATTGCGGTCGTGTCGTTGGCCTCGCGGACGCGCTCCATGAGCGTGGAATAGAGTTGCGCCTCGCTGCCGGGCCCACCCGACTGGCCGAGCCCCACGTAGGCGTGAAAGAGCTCCGGATGCTGGTCGACGAGGCGGGGGCCGATCGAGCTGCCATAGGAGTATCCGAGGACGACCAGCTTCTCCTGTTCGAACCGGGACAGCAGGTGGTCGACGACCACCAGGGCGTCGTCCACCTGCTGCTGGAGGGTCAGCGTCGGCGCGAGGCGGGCGGAATCGGCGGCCGAGAAGCTCTTGCCCACGCCCCGCCGGTCCCAGTTGACCACCGTGAAGAAGTCCTCCCACGGCTTCTGGTACGCCCAGGCCATCCCCATGACCGGGCTGCCGGGGCCGCCGTGGAGCACGAGAAGGATCGGGTTGGCGCGGTTCAGCCCGCGGATCGAGAGCCACTGGGTCGAGCCGTTGACCTCGATCGCCTCCAGGGCCTCGACCCCTTCCGGCGTGTGGATCGCACGCAGATCGGCCAGGCGGGCGACAATCGAATCCCTGGGCATGGCGGTGTCCGGGGTCGGGGCGTCGCAAGCGGCACCCAGCAGGCCGAGGGCAAGGCTGGCGAAGGACGCGCGCCCGGATCTGAGGGCTGCTGGCTGGCTCATGACGGTTTCCTTCGTGCGTCTCTGGGCGTTCGTTCTCTCGAGTGGACCGACACCCCGGCGGGACCGACTGGCGCGCCCGGCGGCTCCGTTGCCTAATGGATGTCCAGGTACCAGACACTACATCAGGCATGGGAGGCTGCACCATGATGGGCCCGACCACCCCCTTGGGGGAGGTCTACGAGATCACCGTCGTCTTGAAGACCACCGACGGCTTACAGAACGGTGAAGCCCTCGCGGTGCGCCGCGCGAGAGAGGCGATCGTCGCTACAGACCAGATCAAGCCTCTGGGGATCCTCGTCGGCGGCCGTCAGTGCCGCCGCCAGCTGCAAGGCGTCGGCCGCGCGCAGGGGATGAAGCCGGAGCAGTCTCGTCGCACGCTTGCGCACTTGCTCGAGAGGCTCGATCTCGATCCAGGTTTCGGCCAACAGCCCAAGCTTGTCCAATGAACGGTCAAACCCACCGCCTTCGAAGCGACCCTCCCGCTCCAGACGGTTCAGGGCCGAAGCGCACTCGATCCGGCTTCCCCACCAGGTCACGATCATCGGGTCCCGTCGGACCGTCTCATGGCGGTGTGCGCTCTCCGGCTCGTCCACGAGCAGCGCGACCAGAGCCGAAGAATCCCAGTACTTCAACGGCTCGCCGCGCGCTCGGCCACGATGATCTCGCTGGCGCTGGCGCCCCCGGTCAGCCGGGGTGCAGGGACACCCAGGAAGCGCTCGACATCGAGAGATGCACGAGGCGGGACCGCAACGCCCCGACTCAGCAACTCAGCCGTGGCGCGGTCCATGCCGGGGCCGTCGACGCGACATGGCTCAATCCGCGCGACGGGTTTCCCCCGATGCGTGATCAACACGGCCTCCCCGCGGCGCACCTCGCTCAACAGTCCACTAAGTCCGTTTTTCGCTTCACTGACACTGGCTCGTTTCATGTGGCCATAATGGCCATATTGATGTGGCGTGTCAAGCTTCGAGAGCGTAACCGTTTGCTACCCTCGCGGCCGGGCGCGAGCGTTTTTTTAGGGAAAGGAAAGCAAGAAAATGCCTGACGCACAGCCGAACAACTCTTCACTCCGCCCGGCGGGGCTGCACTTCGCGGTCTTGGGCCTTGTTGTTGCCGTCGCGGCCTGCGGCCCGGCGGCGGATTCGACCGCAGACGCGGCTTCCGGGCCTCAGCCCTCCCTCACCCCGCAGGCCGCCGCGGCGCTCGGCGAGCGCTTTCAGGCCGAACTCGACGCGGCGTGGGCGCAGGCGCAGGACACCGACGAGAACTTCCCCGGGGCGACGGCGGCGTTCGTACTGCCGGACGGGAGCGTCCAGGGCTTCGCGACCGGTGAGTCGGACATGGACGACGACATTCCGATGACCCCGGACCTGCGGATGCCGTCGGGCAGCATCGGGAAGACGTACGTCGCGGCGGTGGCCCTGCAGCTGGCGATGAACGGCGAGCTGGACCTCGACACGCCGGTCTCGACCTGGCTCGGCGACGAGGAGTGGTTCGCGCGGATCCCCAATCACGCGGATCTGACGCTGCGCCACCTGCTCAGCCACACCGCGGGCATGATCCAGCCGTACTTCGAGGACCCCGACTTCGCGGCCCGGCTGGCCGAGTTCTTCAGCGACCCCGACGCTTACATGACCCCGGAGCAGTTCATCGCCGAGGCGGTGCTGGACGCCGAGCCGCTATTCCCCGCGGGCGAGGGATACCACTACAGCGATGTCCACTACACCCTCGCGGGCCTGGCGATCGAGGCGGCGACGGGCCGCGACTACTACGACCTGCTCGATGAGATGTTCCTGGGTCCGTTCGGGCTCGACCTGACCCTGCCGGCCGACCGCCGCGATCTGCCCGGGCTGTCACAGGGCTACGCGCACGCCAGCGTCCAGCTCTTCGACACGCCGCTCGAGATCGTGGTCGACGGCCAGCTGGTGGTCCACCCGCTGCAGGAGTGGACGGGGGGCGGCCTGGTGAACAACCCGCAGGCGCTGGTGCGCTGGGCGAAGCTCCTGTACGAGGGCGAGGCGATCGAAGGGGACGATCTGCCCGACCTGTTCCGGATCGGGTTTCCGACCGACGACACGAAGCCGCATCTGGGGTATGGGCTGGGGGTGGCTGTCGCCGAGGGCGAACACGGGCTGACCTACGGCCACGGCGGGTTCTTCCCCGGGTACAATTCGCTGGTCACGTACTATGCCGACCATGGCGTCGCGGTGGCGATCCAGATCAACTCGGACGATTCACGGATGGGCGACCACCTGCCGAAGCTGGCGGACCTGGTGATCGAGGCGCTGGCAAGTGCCGGGCAGTAGCCACCCGGTGGACGCCCCCTCAACCTGTGTGCTGAACATACACCACGCACGGGAGGCTGCACCATGACAAGGCGGTGCACCACTCGCCGGAGTACCCGTCACATGTGCTGCTGCCCATTGTACCGGACGGGGCGAGCCGGCTCCGGGAGGTGAATTGAGGACCAACGACCGCTTACAAAACGGTGAACCCTTCGCGGTGTGCCGCCCGCGAGAGGCGGTCGGCGCTGCTGGCAGGAGAGGCCCCTCCCGACTGGCCCTTGGCGGTTCCTAGGAAGCTGTTCACTTCCCAGCGTTCAATCTGTCTTGGAAGGTGCGTGGAGTTGGACAAAAGGCGCGACACGCCCTTCGAGGCGTGAAGGGGCACGGGACAGCCCGGAAGCACGGAGAACCCGACACAGCCTGTTTCTGGCCGTGCTGATTGGGAAGCTGGAGCCCTTGGGAGACGCGCACGCACCTCACATTCTTAGTTGCTTACAGCAACCGTGCCACCCTTGCGCGGATATTGTCCGCCAGCCCGTGAATGTCCTGCGGCCCTTCGACGGGGTGGCGAACCTCACGTTGAGACTCATCTAGGACGCCCACCTGCTTGTCGCGCCGCTCCAAGCGGAGGCGAACGATGTTCTTCCTCCGGCTTCCGTCCAGGTTGATGTTGCAATAGCCTGGGAGGTCATGGAGCTGGACGCGCTCCATGTCCACGATGCCGGTGAGGATATGCTTGACCACTTCGAAGGCTTCAAGCTCCTCCTCCGTGGTCACCACTTGACGTACTGGCCGCGCCTTCTGCTCCGGTTCCGGTTCGGGTTGTGGCTCCGGCTTCGGGTCCTCCTCCGGCTCATCCCGCTCACTCGCGAGCGCGGATTTGAGTCGGTTGTCGATCCGGTCATTGATGAACTCCCGCAGGGCGTGCTTGGTGAGGTCCCGGAACTTCTCCACCCGCGCCTTGGTCTTGGGACCCCCGTGCACTTGGTCCAGTATGAACCGGACGAACGCATCGTGGGGGCGCTTCATGAGGTCCGCCAGTACCCACTTGATCGCCCCGGTGTACTTGAGGTTCTCCGCCGCGGCGATGGAGTCTGCCAGGTTGAACGAGTCCCGCGTGAACCGCTTGAGGTTGGTGGCGTCCTGTTGCGTGATCTCGGAGAGGTCAAACTCCAGGAACGGCTTGGCGTCCATCTGGTTGGGCTTCTCTAGGTCGGAGAAGAACCGGTACATGAGCCCATCGGTGAGGATGCCGAACCGCGCCGCCGTGGTGGTGAAGTACCGGAACAGCTGACTCACCTTGGCGGCAGTGTCCAGTGACGTGCCCACGGCCTTGCACTCAACAATGATGATGGGCTCGCCGTCCATGAGGATGGCGTAGTCCACCTTCTCCCCCTTCTTGACGCCGACGTCCGCCACATACTCCGGGACCACCTCCAGCGGGTTGAACACGTCATAGCCCAACACCTGTAGGAACGGCATGACCAGCGCGTTCTTGGTGGCCTCTTCCGTTCGGGCATGGGGCACACGTCGGCGTGCGCTACCGGATAACGCCCGGAGGCGGTCGATGAAATCCATCACTTGCTTCCCTTCTTCCACGGGTGGGCGGTTGGCCCCTGGCCCCTGCAACCAGTAGGGCGTGAGCCGGGCATTGTAGCCCGTGGCCATGCGGGGCGATACCCCCATCCTCGCCGCTTGTTGATGGGAAGCAGATGGCCGCCGCAACTCGTCCGTTCCAAAGACTGACCGCGCCCTCCGACATTACCGCCGTGTAGACCGGTGGAGTTGACCCGCCCGCTAGCTTCTAGCCACGCAAGAACGCAGGCGGGGCCGGCGGCCGCGCTACATCGGGAGGATGAGGTGAGAATCAAGAGACTGGAGTGGGTGGACTGGCCGGGACTATGGGAGGTGCCTTCGCTAGTCCAGGCAGCATGGTGGGTGGTGAAGCGGGCCAAAGTACGGGCGGCGGGGATGATCCCCCCGCGAAAACCGAGCCATCACCAAGTAACCGCAGGCCCGATGAGCTGGAGCGTCCATATGTCTCAAGCCACCGGGACGGTTACAAGGGCACACGACGGAAGCGAATGAGCCCCCCCGGACGTGCCCCGGGATGATGGTGACCTCGCTCAGGCGGGAGGGGCTCCGATGAGCAAGAAGCGCCGAATCGGGTTTTGGGAAGGGTGGGCGCTGGCGTATTGGCCGGTCGCGTTGGTGGTGCTCATGGCGACGGGAGCGGAAGGCGAGTCCGTTGCGCGGGCTGTCCTATGGCTGTGGGTGCTGTGGATGGTAGCGGGGTGGCCGATCAAGCGAGTTGTTGCGCTACGGAAGTGAGGACAGCGGTGAGCGACGAGGATGCGAGGCTGCGGGAAGCTGGTCGAGAGTTTGCCATGAAGCTCCCACCGGGCGGCAGGGCGGTCATCACGTTCCACATTGAGGGAGCGGGCTTCAAGCCAACGTCTACGGTGGTGAGACTGGAGGAAAGTGACCTACAACGGGCGGAGGTGGTGCTGACGGGTTGGATACCGCAGGCCTTGATGGAGGTGGACGGCAAGTTCATTGACGCCGCGGGGACCTGGCAGGCTGTTGCCGGCAACGGAGTGGAGGTTGTGTGGAAAAAGCCGGATAGGCCAAATCCACGGGGTGGGGGATGAGGCAAGTCACCTTCGGGGAGCGGTGCGTGTTGGACGGCGCTGAATGGAAGGCTGACGCCCGCCCCAGGGCGCACCGGTCACGTCATGGCGAATGTCCGTCACGCGTATCCCGAAGGAGGTGGCTGTCGCCGAGAGCGAACATGGGCTGACCTACGGCCATGGCGGGTTCTTCCCCGGGTACAATTCGCTGGTCACGTACTATGCTGACCACGGCGTCGCGGTGGCGATCCAGATCAATTCGGACGATTCACGGATGGGCGACCACCCGCCGAAGCTGGCGGACCTGGTGGTCGAGGCGCTGAATTAGTGACGGTGGATACTCCCTCAACCTGTGCTAACATGAAAATACGTAAAATACGCATTATGACCTCGCTCGCAGTCGGCTCGCTGCTGGCGCCGGGCGTCGCCGAAGCGGCCCAGGCCCGGCAGGCGGCGGCGCAGCACCGCATCGTGGTGAGCCCCGATCACTTGGTGAGCAGGGACGGGGACCGGCCGCACGTCGAGATCATGGCGGCCGCGAACCCCCGCAACGCGCGCAACCTGCTCGCCGGCGCGATCACGTTCACGCGGCGCGACGGGGGCAGCGCGACCAAGGCCTATGTGAGCCGGGACGGCGGCATCGTGTGGGACGACATCATCTTCCCGGAGCAGCGCGAAATGGGGGGAGCCGATCCGCAAGTGGCGTTCACCGCAGCGGGGACGGCGCTCTTCCTCACCCTCACCACGGCACCCGATGAGACCGGACGTACGCGCGCGTTTCTGCACTCGTACCGATCAGAGGATGAGGGCGTGACGTGGTCGGATGTGTATGACCTGGGCGCGTCCTACGACCACCCCATGCTCGTGGCCGACCAGACGACGGGTCCGTTTGCGGGGCGTGTGTACGTGAGCGTGCTGTATGGCGGGCTCGAGTACAGCCTGGGCGTGTTCCGCTCGGAGGACGACGGGCGGAGCTGGATCGGGCCGGTGAAGTTCATCGACGGCGCGGGGGAGCGCGGGCTGAACGTGGACCCGATGCTCGTGTTTGCGGATGGGGCGATCATGGTGCCGTTCGTGGACTTTCCGTTTACGCCGGAGCAGACGGCCGAGTGGGACGGGTCGCGGATCTGGACAGTGGTGTCGACCGATGGCGGGGTGACGTTTTCGGAGCCCAGGCCCGGTCCGCTGAAGATGACCGGGGACGAGTTGCGGGGGGCGAGGGAGGGACTGGAGCGGTTTCGCGGCGGGTCGTGGGTGATGTACGCCGTGGATCGGAGCGAGCGGTTTCGGGACCGCGTCTATGCGGTGTGGCCGGACTACTCGGGGGGGCTGCCGCGGGTTGTGCTGGTGTGGACGGATGATCGGGGGTCGAGCTGGAGTGAGCTGCGGCAGGTGGCGCCTGACGGGACCGAGGGTGCGCAGCAGTTTCAGGCTGCCGCGGCCGTCAATGGGGACGGGGTTCTGGGGGTGACCTGGTACGACACGCGCGAGGCGCCGTCGGAGTTTGCGTTCCATCAGTATTTTGCGGCTTCGTTCGACGGTGGCGAGAGTTTCACGGCGCCGCAGCGGGTGTCGAGCGCGCTATCGCGGCCGATGGGGTCGGGGAATCTGTTGCCGACCCCGGCGACCTTCAGCGGACCGGAGGGAGAGCTGCGGGTCGCGTTGTTGTCGGCGGCTTCGCGCTGGGTGAATGGCGGGGACTACATGGGGCTCACCGCGTCGGTCGACGGGCACTTTCACCCGGTGTGGGCGGACGCGCGGTCGGGCACCTACCAGGTGTACACGGCGGAGGTTCGGGTCGAGGAGGGGGCGGTGGCGGGCGGCCAGGCGGCGGTCGGCGAGCTGACGGCGGGCGAGCCGGTCGATGTCACCGGCCGGATCGAGCTTGTCAACGATCCCGGCGCCTATGACGCGGAGACGGGTGTGCTCGACCTGTGGATCCGGTTGAAGAATGTGTCGACCGCCCCGATCGCGGGCCCGATCGAGGTCGAGATCCGGAAGTTCGGGAGCGGCATGGACGACACGTTCGCGGAGTTCGCCCCGGAGGTCTTGAACGCGGACAACGGGCTCGGCGGCGGTGGGGCGCAGTTCGTGTACGATGACGCGCTGGGGACCGAGGGTGTGCTGCCGCCGGGCGGGGTGAGCGGCGCGATGCTGTGGCGGCTCAGGCTGGTGGAGCCGATCCGCGTCCCGAATCTGCATGTGTACGTGACGGGGCGGGAGGTCTTAGGGCTCTGACGTTAACTCAGGGTCCGAATTCGGCTTCGCCCCGCTCCCGCCTGACCTGCTCGAGCAGCGCGTCCAGCTCGTCCCGGCTGAAAAACCGCCCATTTGCGACGACCAGGACGATGCCCCGCGTGTTCGAGATCGCTTCGAGCGGATTGGCCTGGAGCAACACCAGATCGGCCAGCTTGCCCTCCGCTACGGCGCCCAGCGAGTCGGTTGCACCCAGGAACTCGGCAGGTGCGGTGGTCGCGGCCGCGAGGGCTTCGCGAGGCGACAGCCCCGCCTGGACGAGCAACTCCAGTTCGTCGTGGAGGCTGAACCCCGGGTAGACGAACGGATTGGGCGTGTCGGTGCCCGCGAGAATGCCTACACCCGCCGCCGCGGCCATCCCGGTAACCGCGAGCTGGCGGGCCAGGAACGCTTCGCGCGTCTCGATATCGGCCGGTGTGTCCGTTTCGGTCCCCGGAAAGGGGACCTGCCAGCCCGCCGTGATCGCCGCCGGCATGTACTGCAGACGCGGATCGTCTTCCTCCCGGAGCCGGTGGAGATAGGCCAGGTTGTTCAGGATCGCGAGCGTGGGCGTCAGCCAGGTGCCGTTGGTGGCCAGATGCGTCAGGAGTTCGCGGCACACGTCGTCGTCGGCCGCATCGAGGATGGTGCGGTACAATCCGGTGTCGGAGAAGGGGTTGGTGAACTCGTCTCCCGCGGCGCGCATGGCCATCCACTCGGCCCGCGCCGCCCGGACGTCGGCGTCGTTGGACGAGCAGCCCTCGATGACGCCGAACATGTGTGTCATGCTCCGCATCCCCGCGTCTGACGCGTCTCGGGCTGGAACGGAGAAGGGAACGTGTCCGGCGACATCCACGCCCCGTGCCGTGGCCTGCTCGGCGATTGCGGCGAAAGCGTCGGCCTCGAGCGCGGAGTAGACCTTGATGAAGCCCGCGCCCGCGTCAACCAGCGAATCGACCACGAATCGGGCGCGTTCGGGGCTATCGGCGATCACCGATCCCGGGAACCAGGCGTTTGCCCCGTCCGTGATGTTGCCGGAGATGATGGCGCGCGGTCCCACGCGCTCCCCTGCCGAGATGGCATCCCGGGCGTCGCGGGCCATATCCAGATCGCCCCACATGTCCCGGACCCCGGTTACGCCGTTGGCGATGTAGACCCGAAGGGCGGGTTCGAAAAACGGGGAAAACTCGTGGACGTGCATGTCCCACAGCCCCGGGATCAGGAACCCGCCGCCACCGTCGATGCGCTCGACGCCCTCACCGAGGAGCAGATCGTCGGGTGCCGACACGGCGGCGAGCCGGGTGCCTTGTACGATCACGGTGCGGTCGTCGGCCACGGTGCCCGCCGCAGGATCCACGACGGATACGTTCTCGATCGCGGTTCCGGAGTCGAATTGGCGTGGGGGTGGGCCGCAGGCGAGGGCCAGCGCGGTCACCACTGCAACGAAGCAGACACGCAGTCTCATGAGGAACCTCTCGGTGGCGGAAGTCGACGCGGCAGGTCGGACGCACGCGGTGCAGCCCGGCAAGCGCAGGTGCGCCATGGCCCAACTTGCGTCGTGAGCCCGTGCGGGGAAAGCTTGCCGTTCGCAAATGCCGGACGGATTGGACCTGTGGGAAGAGGAGCGCAAAGGACATGTTCAGGGCGAGGAAACGCGGTGTGCGCGGGGCCTGTGGTTTCGCTGGAGTGATGGGGTGCGCCGTGTTGATGGGCGCGTGCGGTGAACCGGCCGCCGAACCGATCGAAGTCGCAACGAGCCCCCTGTCGCTCGAGGGTACGAGCCCCGTCGAATGGACGGGCCATGAGCGCTCCTCACACTTCGTCACGGCATCCGACGGCGTGCGGCTGGCGGTCGACGTGGTCCTGCCGGCCGGCTACACCGGCGAGGGCGAGGCGGCCACCGCCTTCCCCGTGATCTTCCGCTACACTCCGTACCACCGCACGTCGATCAACCCGGAGACGGGCGAGGTCGGCGTGGCCCCGTACGAGTTCTTTCTGTCCCGCGGCTACGCTTACGTCGCGGCCGACATGAGGGGCAGCGGCGCGTCCTTCGGCTGGAACGATGTGATGACCCCGATGATGGTCGAGGATGCCGGGGTAGTCGTCGACTGGATCGCCGGCCAGCCGTGGAGCGACGGCAACGTGGGCATGTTCGGCGGCTCCTACGAGGGCTGGTCACAGTTCGCGACTGCGGCTGCGAAGCCGGAGGCCCTCAAGGCGATCGTGCCGGTCCACACGGGCTGGGACGGCCTGCTGGTCAGGCCCGGCGGGGTCTTCAGCTACGCGTTCATGGAGATGTGGACGGCCATGACGGATTTCATCAACCACAACAACATCTTCCCCACCTTCCCCATTCCCCCGGTCACCCCGGTGCTCGACGAGGACGGCGACGGCGAGCTGCTGGACGAGATCCCCGTGGATGCGGACGGCGATACCTGGTTCACCGACGACTATGCCTGGCCGGTCGATCCTGCGAACCCGCCGCAGTATCCCGACGGGGCCGAGCGCACCGAACACGCGTACTTCAACGCCACCATGGAGCACATCGCGCACCCGGCTGGCGCGCCCGGCAACTACGACGCGGTGACCAGCATACGGTCGCAGCGCTTCTTCGACAGCCCGCGCAAGGCCGACGGACTCACGCCGCCGGACATGAACTGGGGCATGGTGCCCGACATCATCGAGTCCGGGGTGGCGATCTACAACTTCGCCGGGTGGTGGGACGCCTTCGCGCGGAGTTCGTTCGAGGTCCACGCGACGCTTGCCGAGACGAATCCCTCGCGGATCGCGGCGTGGCCGATGTATCACCAGGGGATTTCCCCTGCGGCCTCATTGGGGATCGGAGCGGACCCGACCCGGGAGAACGTCTACACCCCGACCTACCTGGGCGAGGCGCTCCGCTGGTATGACCGTTGGTTGAAAGGGGTCAGGAATGGCATCGACGCCGAGCCCCCGGTGCACATCTTCGTCCACAACGAGGGGTGGCGGGCGGAAGAGTCGTGGCCGCTGGCACGGGAAGTGCCCACGCGCTTCTACCTGGGCGCCGCAGGGACGCTCGCCCGGCAACCCGGCGATCCCGGAAGCGACGACTACGCCGCGGACTTCACCCACGACGCCTCGTTCGGTCCGCCGCTCGACGCCTCGCAGATCTCGGTCGCGAACGCCATGAAGGGGAGGCCGCCCTTCAACGCGCCCTCCTTCGGCCATTCACGCCAGCAGATGTTCGGCGTTCCGGGGGACCTGCCCTATCGGACGGACAAGGCCGAACAGGTCCTCACCTACACTAGCACACCATTGGAGGCGGACACCGAGGTGACCGGGCATCCGATCGTCAGCGTTGCGGTATCCTCCACCGCCGACTACGGCGACCTCTACTTCTACCTGGAAGATGTCGATCCCGAGGGCAATGCGATCCTGGTGACCGAATACCAGCACCGTGCCGGCTTTGACCGCCTCGTCGACAACGACCTGATGATTCCGGGCAACACCGGCATCGACGTCAAGCCCGACCTGCCCTGGCACGGCTTCCGCGAAGCCGACTACACCGACCGCGTCTTCGCGGACGGGGTGATGGTTCGCGTCACGACATCGCTCTATCCCACCTCGTGGCTCTTCAGGGCGGGGCACAGCATCCGTCTGTCGGTCGCGGCGGCGGACTGGCCCGTCTTCGACCTGCACCCGGAGCTGTCACCGCAGAATCGGCCGGACGCCGAAGACAACGTCGTGCCGACGATCACGATTCACCGGGGCGGTGAGGACGAGTCGTTTGTGGAACTGCCGGTGATTCCCCGGTAGAGTGCGGGCGGCGCCCGGCCCGGCGCGGATACCCGGCAGTCGCGCGGCCCCCACGCGAGCCCGGCCGTTCCGATCAGTCGGCGTAATCCTGTCCCTGGTGGTCCAGCAACGCTTTCATGCCGTTCAGGTAGCCAAGTTCGCCGAAGCCATCGGGCGCCGTTGCGGCCACGGCCTCGGCGACTTCGACCGGCACCGGTTTCATGGCGCCGCCGGCGGCCCGGACCATCCACTCGGTCATGCAGGCGCGTTCCAGCGACACCAGGTGGAGCATGGCCACCTCGATCGAGGCGGCGGCGACGAGCGCGCCGTGGTTGGCCATGATCAGGGTGCTCTTGTCGCCGAGCGCCTCGGCCATGTGCTCGCCCTCCTCGTCTTCCGTCACGATACCCTCGTATTCGAAATAGGCGACGTTGCCGTGAAACACCCCGGCGAGTTGGCCGCCACGCGTGTCGAGCCGCCAGCCGTCGGTGGAGGCGAGGGCGGTCAAGTACGGCGAATGGACATGAAGGGCGCAGGCCAGGTCCGGACGAGCGCGGTACAGGGGTGCGTGGATGGCCCAGGCACTGATGTTGGGAACGCCCGTGCCCTCGACGACCTTGCCATCCGGGTCGGTCATGAGCAGGCTTCCGGCCGTAACCCGAGAGAAATGGGTGTGGCCGGGGGACAGCAGCAGGTAGCCGGGGCGGCCCGGAACCGCCGCGCTGAAGTGGTTCCAGGTGCCCTCGTGGAGACCTTCGAGTACCGTGATCCGGTGCGCCGCCGCCAGATCGACGCGGGTCTGTTGGAGCAGTTCGGAAGGATGCATGACCGGAGAATGCCGTTGGCGGAGTCGGCGGCGCAAGCGCGCTGGAAGCGGTAACATCCAGTCGGAATGTGGATACCTCACGTGGAGATCAGATGCCCAGACATCTTCGCCGTTCGTGGCCGGTCGTCCTGATCCTTCTGGCCCTGCCACTCGAAATCGCCTCGGCGCAAGCTGCGTTCGGGATGATCGGCGGTTTCAATCGGGCCCGATTCACGGGCAGCGGCGCCGTGGATGTTGACAGCCGCAGTGCCTTGCTCGTGGGAGCGGTGGGCGACTTGCCGATCACGGAGACGTTTTCGATCCGGCCCGAACTCCATTTTTCGACCAAGGGGGCCGAGGTGCGAACGACGTTGGGCTCCGTTGCCGACGGATCCGTCAAGGCGTTCGCGCTGTCGTACGTGCAGTTGCCGCTGCTGGCCCAGTTGCGACCCGCGGCTGAAGGCTCGATTCGTCCGCATCTGTTTGCCGGGGTTTCCGTCGGGGCGTTGCTCGGATGCAAACTGGGCACCGTGGACTGCGACGATATCCAGGGGATCAATCAGCACGGCATGGACGCGAGCGTGCTCATGGGAGGCGAACTCGGGTTGAATCGTGTCGCGTTCGGCGTGCGCTACGAAGCCGGAATACGTGCCGTGGATGCAACCGTACCCGGCAACGAGATCTACAACGGGGTTATATCGTTCACACTCAGATACATGCCATGAAAATGAACAGATCAGCGCATCACGCCCGCCTGCCTGGCACCGTCATCCTTCTCCTTCTTGCGGCCCTTGGGCTGTCGGCGACCGCAGCCGTCCCCGCCGTGGCTCAAGACCTCGTTCTTACCAACGCCCGAGTCGTTGACGTGACCACCGGATCGGTTTCGGAGCCAGCCACCGTGGTCGTCGAAGACGGCAGGATCGCCCGGATCGTCGACGCGGACGGCAGTGCGGAAGCACCGCCCGGTGCGGCCACCGTCGACCTGATGGGACGATACCTCGCGCCCGGGCTGATGGATGCCCACGTCCACGTCTCCTCCGCGGCCAACGCGCGGCGCGCACTTCTCACCGGGGTCACCACGATGCGCAGCATGGGCACGTCCCACTACGCCGACGTGGGGCTGCGGGAACTTCAGGCCGGCGGGCATCTCGAAGCGCCCGCGTACCTGGCCGCGGGGTACCATGTCCGGCCACCGGCGGCTGAGGCGTTCTTCCAGGACCACCCCGAGCTGGGGCACTTGTACGGCGAGGGGGTGCGGGGCGAGGACGCGGTGCGGGCGATGACGGCGGCGATCGTGTCGCGCGGGGTCGACGTCGTGAAGACGAACGCCACGGAGCGCGCCGGTCTGCCGGAGACGGATCCGCGACGGCAGTTCTACTCGGAGGCCGAGTTGCGGGCGATCGTGAGCGAAGCGGGGAGCGCGGGTGTGCCGGTCGCGGCGCACGCCCACGGGGACGCCGGCGCGAGGGCGGCGGTGGAAGCAGGGGTGCGGAGCATCGAACACGGCACCTATATCAGCCCGGAAACGCTCGCGCGCATGGTCGAAAAGGGCACCTTCCTCGTGCCCACGATCGCGATCGTCAGCGATCTCACCATCCCGGGCGGCGACTACGACAACGCGTTCCTCAACATACGGGGCCGGCACATGCTGCCCCGCGTCCGGGAGATGGCCCGGCGGGCCCACGAGATGGGCGTGAAGATCGTCGCCGCGACCGACACCGGGTACGGGTTGGAGAGCACCACCACCCTTGCCCACGAACTCCTGGAACTGGTGGGGGCTGGCATGACCCCGCTCGAGGCGCTGCGCGCGGCCACGACCACCGCTGCCGAATTGTTCGGGCTCACCGGGCAGGTCGGCGTGATCGCACCCGGACTCGAAGCCGACCTGATCGTGCTGGAGCGGAACCCGCTCGAGGACATCGGGGTCGTGCAGGACGTGCTCATGGTGGTGAGCGACGGCAAGGTGGTGGTGCAGCGCGGCGACTGGCCGGGCCAGCGCCCGGTGTCGTAGGGCCCGGGCCCGTGGCGAAACCAAACCCGATGCCCCCGACCCCTTCGTCGCGGCCCGATGTTGGCCGGGACGACCGCCTCGCGGCCCGTATCAAATCCCTCATCCGCACAGTGCCCGACTTTCCCTTACCGGGCATCCGCTTTCGCGATGTCATGGGGCTTGTGGAAGACCCCGACGGCTTCCGGGCGGCGACAACGGGACTGGCGGACCGTTTCCGGGACTCCGCGCCCGAGGTCGTGGTCGGAATCGAGGCGCGGGGCTTCATCTTCGGGGTGCCGGTGGCGCAGGAACTGGGTGTCGGTTTCATCGTCGTGCGAAAGGCGGGCAAGCTGCCGGGCGAGGTGGTGGGTGCCGACTACGACCTCGAGTACGGGAGCGCTCGTCTGGAGATGCAAGCAGCTGCCCCCATCTCGGCCGGTACGCGCGTGCTGCTCATCGACGACCTGCTCGCGACCGGCGGCAGTGCGGCGGCAGCGATCAGGCTGATACGGGGGATGGGTGGGGAGGTGGTCGGGGCGGGCTTCGTTGTGGACTTGCCGGAGCTGCCGGGTGCGACGCGGCTGCGGGAACTCGGGGTGGAGATGTTCGCGCTGTGTGAGTTTTTGGGGGGATGAGGAGTGAGGTGGCCGCACGGCGGAGAGGCTAAGCGGTAGGGGTTCTACAGGCCAATCAATTCGGGCAAAGTCGGCTCAGGGACCGGGAGACCATCCTTCTTGAGTTCTTCGATGTAGAGTTGGATGGCCTCGCGAATGAGGGTGGAAACCTCCTCGTGGGTTTCCGCAGCGGCAACGCAGCCGGGCAGCTCCAGAACATGGGCTCCGTAGCTGGTCGGCCCTTTCTCGATCACGACGGTGTATTGCATCAGATATTCCTCCCCTCCAGCCCCGCTTGCTTCAAGATGCTTTTCCATGTCCCCAAGGGTAGGTCAGTCCCAGATTCGCTTGCCGATATTGCTAATGAAAAAACCGTCCGCGCGCCACGAACGACCCTGTGTCCCCACCCCCCGCCTTCCCCAGCCCGGCCAGCCAGTCGTTCAGCGAGTGAATCCGCTCGGCGATCACGTGAGTCACCCCGTCGACCTTCTGGACCTTGCCGCGGCAGAGCATCAGCCGCGCGGTGAGGGTGTCGCGGCGCTGGTTCTCGTAGATGGACGGGAAGACGACGAGGTTGGCGGTTCCGGTCTCGTCCTCCAGGGTGACGAACATCACGATCCCCTTCCCGGGGCGCTGCCGGGTCAGGACGATCCCCGCAACGGTGGTTCGGTCCCCGTCGGACAGCCCCTCGAGACCCGCCGCGGAAAGCACGCCCCGTTCGTCCAGGCGCCGGCGCAGCAGCCCAACCGGATGGTGCTTGAGCGACAGACCGGTGCTCCGGTAGTCGGCGGCCACCTGCTCGCCCGAGGACATCGCGGGGAGGGCGGGCTCGGGGCGGATGCGGGGCGACTCGAATAGAGGCAGCGGCCCCACATCGTTCAACGCCTTCACCGCCCAGGCGGCCTGCCGGCGGTCCAGCCCCATCGAGCCGAAGGCATCGGCGGCGGCCAGGCGGGTCAGGACGGCTGACGGGATTCCCACGCGCCGCCACAGGTCGAGGGGCGAGCGGTAGCCGTCTCCCCGCCCGACGATCAGCCGGGCCGCGTCCTCCTCCTTCAGCCCCCGGATCTGGCGGAGACCCAGCCGGAGGGCGAAGGGGTCTGGGGCGGCACGACCGGACGAGCGAGCACGAGGCTCCTCGGCGGGACGGGCTCGCATCCCCTCTCCAACCCCCTCCAGCGTGCAGTCCCACACCGAGTGATTCACGTCGGCCGGACGCACCTCGACCCCGTGGTCGCGGGCGTCCCGCACGATCTGCGCGGGCGCGTAGAAGCCCATCGGCTGGCTGTTCAGGAGCGCGCAGGCGAAGACTTCCGGATAGTGGCACTTCAGCCACGACGAGACGTAGGCGAGGTGGGCGAAGCTCGCCGCGTGGCTTTCGGGGAAGCCGTATTCGCCGAAGCCCTCGATCTGCCGGAAACAGCGCTCGGCGAAGTCGCGGTCGTAGCCGCGCCCGGTCATGCCGTCGATGAACTTGTCCCTGAAACGGTGGATCGTGCCCGGATTGCGAAAACTCGCCATGGCGCGCCGCAGCTGGTCGGCCTCGGCGGGGGTGAAGCCGGCCGCGACGATGGCGATCCGCATCACCTGCTCCTGGAAGAGGGGCACGCCGAGGGTCTTCTCCAGCACCTGGCGCAGTTCTTTGGACGGGTACTCGACGGGCTCGAGCCCCTGCCGCCGCCGCAGGTAGGGATGAACCATGTCGCCCTGGATCGGTCCCGGACGCACGATCGCCACCTCGATCACGAGGTCGTAAAAGGTCGATGGCTTCAGCCTCGGCAGCATCGCCATCTGGGCCCGGCTTTCGATCTGGAAAACCCCGACCGTGTCTGCCCGCTGGATCATCCCGTACGTGGCCGGGTCCTCCTGCGGCACGCTCTCCAACGTTTGGCGAAGGCCGTACTTCTCCTCGAGCAGTTCGAAGGCCTTGCGGATGCACGAGAGCATCCCGAGCCCGAGCACGTCGACCTTGATCAATCCCAACGCCTCCAGGTCGTCCTTGTTCCACTCGATGACCGTGCGGTCTTCCATGGCCGCATTCTCGATGGGAACGATCTCGCACAGTGGCCCGCGTGATATCACGAAGCCGCCGGTGTGTTGGGACAAGTGTCGGGGAAATCCGCACAACTCCTGTGCCAGCTTCATGGTGAGCGCCAGACGCCGGTCGGAGGGGTTGAAGCCCTCTTCGCGGGCGCGTTTCTCGCCCACCGGCCGCGACCGCCACGAGACCATGGACAGCAGCCGCCCGATCACGTCCTCGCTCAGGCCCATGGCCTTGCCCACGTCGCGCAGCGCGCTCCTGGCACGGTAGGTGATGACCGTCGCGGTCAGCCCGGCCCGGTCGCGTCCGTACTTGCCGTAGATGTACTGGATGACCTCTTCGCGGCGCTCGTGCTCGAAGTCGACATCGATGTCGGGCACCTCGTCGCGTTCGGCCGAGATGAAGCGCTCGAAGAGGAGGTCGATCTGCGCGGGGTCGACGGACGTGACGCCCAGGCAGTAGCACACGGCGGAGTTGGCGGCGGAACCGCGGCCCTGGCAGAGGATGCCGAGTTCGTGCGCCTTGCGAACGATGTCCTCGACGGTGAGGAAGTAGGGCTCGTATTCGAGCTGGGCGATCAGCGCCAATTCGTGTTCGATGATCTTGCGCACCCTGGGCGGAATGCCGTCGGGGTAGCGTTCGGCGGCGCCCGCCCAGGTCAGTTCGGCCAGTGTCTCGCGGGGGGTGCGGCCGTCGTCGGCGACCTCGTCGGGGTACTCGTAGCGCAGTTCGGCGAGGGAGAAGCGGCAGCGTTCGGCAACTGTGACGGTGTTGGCGAGGGCGTCCGGGTGGTGGCGGAAGAGCCGGGCGAGTTCGGCGGGGGACTTGAGGTGGCGCTCGGCGTTGGCCTCCAGGCGCCAGCCGGCGTTGTCGATGGTGCAGTGCTCGCGGATGCAGGTGAGCGTGTCGTGGAGCCGGCGGCGGGCGGGGTCGTGCTGGTGGATGTCGCCGGTGGCGACGAGGGGGACGCCGTGGGTTTCGGCGAGGTCGGCGAGGCGGGCCAGGCGGCGGTCGTCGTCGCCGCGGTGGTAGTGGGTGGCGGCGAGGTGGAGGGGGGCGGCGAGGCGGTCGCGGTACCAGGCGAGGTCGTCGGCGAAGTCGTCGCCGGGCGTGACGGGCGGGACGGCGATGAAAACGTGGCCCGTGGGGTCGGCGGCCGCGGCCACGTCTTCACGGGTGAGATGGCATTCTCCCTTGGGCGCGCGCCGGCGTCCCGTGGTGATGAGGCGGGAGAGCGCGCCGTAACCGTGCCGGGTGGTGGGGAGGCAGAGCAGGCTGGGGCCGTCCTGCAGGTCGAGGCGGGCGCCGGGGATGAAGTAGAGGCCGTTGCGCTGGGCGGCCTCGTGGCCGCGCACGACCCCGGCCAGCGTGTTGCGGTCGGTGAGCGCGAGGGCGCGGCAGCCCAGTTCGGCAGCGCGCTCGACCATCTCCTCGGGGTGCGAGGCGCCCCTCAGAAAGGAGAAGTTGCTGGTGACCTGGAGTTCGGCGTAGGCGGTCACGCGAAAACTCCGTGCAGGAACCAGCGCGGCCCGCCTTCCGAGTACCCCGTCCCCCCCTCATCCAGCCCCCCCTCCCGGAACAGCCAGTAGCGGCGACCCGCTTCATCCAAGACCAGGTAGTAGTCGCGAGACGGGGCGTCCCCGCGCCACCACTCGCACTCCAGCCGCTCTGGCCCTTCCATCGCGCGCACCTGGTGGAGTCGCCCCTGTCGGCGAAAGCCTCGCAACTCGCGACGCGAATCACCGTTGCTCGGGGTGCGATTCGGAGCTTCGTCACCGGCCGTGGCCGGAGGCGGCCCGCCGTTTTCCACGGTGATGACGTCCACCGGCTCCGGAGGCGAAAGCAGCCGTAGCGGACGACGGCGATCCTCCGGCCAGCTCACCGCGGATCCACCGTTCCGGGCCCATCCCGCAGCCCGCTCCGGCAGCCAGCTCTGCCGCGGCACCGGCCGCCCGATGCGGCCGAAGCCGAACCGGTTCCCCAGCCGGTCCAGAAGGTCCGCCAGCTCCTCCTCGTCGGCGGCCCGGTGTCCCCCCGCGGTCTCGCCGGAGCAGTCGATCTGGAGTTCGTCGACGGTCTCGACCACATCGGCGGCCAGGACGATTTCGTCGATCCCGAAACCGGGCTCGACCTGCTCCAGCTTCTCGGCGAAAAGGCCCATGAGAGGCCTCTTCCGGCGTAGCGGACGACTGGTGCCGATGGTGACGGTCCGCCTGCCGCCGTCTACCCGGTTGCAGGTGAGGTGCAGCCGCCGTGCACCCTCGCCGGATCGGCCGAGCCCCAGACAGAGATCGTCCAGCAGCCCGTCGAGCGCCGCACGCAGATCCGCCGGCCTGGAAATCGGTTCGGCGAAGGCGCGCTGGGCCTCGCGCGGGGGCAGCGGCCGCAGCGGCTTGATCGGCTCGTCGATGATCCCCAGGGCCTGCTCGAGCCGCCTGACGGGTTCCATTCCGAAGCGGCGGATGAGTTCAACGGATTTTATGACAAATAGTGCGGAGATTTTGTCCAACCCGAAGGAAGCAAGCCCGTCCGCCACATCGGCGCTCAGACGCAGGGCGGCCACGGGCAGCTCGGCAAGCGCATCCTTCAGGCCGGAAGGTCCGGCACCGGCCGGTGCCACGGCCGGATCCTCGGCACCGTAGTGCGCCAGCGCCCACGCGGCTCCGGGAGTGTCGGCGAGGGCCAGCCGCACGGTCAGCCCAAAGTTCTCCAGTGCGGCCCGCAGCGACGCCGTGAGCGCCTCCTCGCCGCCGAAGAGGCGCGTGCAGCCGGCGATGTCGAGGAAGAGCGTGTCCACGCCGTCGGGCATGACGCGCGGGGTGAAGCGGTCCGCCCACCGGGCCAGTTGCTCCAGCGCCAGGGCATCGGCCGCGGGGTCGGCGGGGCGGACGACCACATCGGGTACGACGGCCCGCGCATCGGCCAGCGGCATGCCGTGGTTGAGGCCCGCACGTGCGGCGGGCGGGTTGGCCGCATCGATGATCAGCCGGTTGCGGCTCTCCGCGACGGTGACGAAGGGATGGGTGCGCGCTTCGGGACGGCGCCGGGCGAGCCTTTCGCTGGGCCACCAGGGAAGCCAGGCGGCGAGGATGCGCCGGGAGATGCGCGGGCCCCATCGGGCAGGCGCACCGGATTGGATCGAGGCCGTTCGTTCACGAGACATGGCCCGTGTAGGATAACCGAACATATACCGAATATCAAGATGGCCTGTCCCGTTGCCCCAAGCTGTCCGGTTTGCCGCAGGGCTGTTTTCGTTGCCCTCGCCTGTCCCATTCGCCTATGCCGGTGTCCCTGGATTCGCCGCGGAAACGCGGGGGTAGCCATGGGCCCGCGTCTGCGCGCCGGCTCATCGGTCCGCCGCCGGCGCGGCTTCGACCGCCCGGCCTGCAGCCGCCTCGCCTGCCGCGTCGACGGCCTCCCTGACCGCGGCCTCGATCTCCCAGGGGATGGCCGAGTCCACGAGCCGTGCGGCCCCGTTGTACATCTCCCCGGGCCCGAGCGGAGGCGCAGGCGGCAGGGGCACCGTCGGCTCCGACAGCGGCGGCGCGCTCGCGACCATCCCGCCGCTGCGCGCGAAGAACACCGCCTGGCCGAGCCGGTCGAGCGCCATCCGCACCCGGCCCTCGTGCACCAGCCGGTGATGCCGCCGACACAGCAGCACCGTGTTGGCCAGACTCGTCTCCCCGCCGTCGGCCCAGTGCCGCACGTGATGCGCCTCCGTGAACCGGCCCCCACAGCCCGGGTACCGGTCCGCCGGGGACCACCCTGACGTAACGTCAGATCGCCTGGGGCCTGAATCCCGGCAGGGAATCATCTAAAGTCTTACAGGACTGCACGATCTGCGTTTTCGGTCGTTGGACTGGATCCTGCCGGGCCGTGCCGCGAAAGCGGGAAAGTCAGGCTTGAATGGCGGGACTCCCCACGCGCCGGTCGGATTCTCTTCTCGGGCGTCCTCGAAGAGTCGTATCGGACCATGCCCGCCGACGTGAGCGAACCAGATGATCGTTGGCTCATCGCCTCCAAGCTTCCGCGCCTGGGATTCCCCGGCTGAACAGCACGTCGAGACCCGTTTCGACGCTTTGCCCCACCGCATCCGCAGCTGCCCCGTTCGGGGGCGGATGATCGCGCAGGATGCCACGCACCTGACCGGTGCGCGGGTTGCGCAGGATGGCCATCCCAAGGTCGCTCTCGCCATCGAGCGTGAAGGAGCCCCCGGGACCTGACAGCGTGATGACAGCGAGAGTTTCGGCCCACCCGGGTCGTACGGGAAGTACGAATGCGAACGAGGAGCTCCCGTCGCCGTCGGCGACCTCGGGCATGGCGAAGCTGAAGGAGAAGAGTTCGGAGCCTCCGGCGGTGTTTCCCGTGATCCGGTGTTCCCCGGAGGAATCAGGCAAAGCGGCCGGCGCGTCGACCACGAAGGCGGGTTCCAGGTAGGGAACGCTGTCGGCGCCGACGCCGCCCCAGAGGAGGAGTGACTTTGCGGCCACGGCCGCCCCAGCAGGCGAGCCCTCGTCGATCAGGCGATACCGGAGGGCGTTGGTGAAGTGGTAGTCGCTGATCCATAGAGGCCGACAGTACGCCATCAGGTCGGGCACGGACGGGGAAACCAGACCGCCGCCGTCGCTGAAGTCGTAGCCCCAGGCACCCGAGGAGCCGTCCGGATAGGGATAGGAAGGATCCGCGCCCGGCGTGCCGCGACATGGCGAGTGAGAGAGACTCATGTTGTGGCCAAGCTCGTGGGCCACAACGATAGGATGAGGTTCTGCGACACTGAACCGGCCACCCAGGACGGCCCACCCGCCCTGTCGAATGAATCCCAGATAGTGACCCTTGCCGCCTTCCAACAACTGTATCGCTTGCAGCGCCGCAATGGAGACCCCGCTATTCGTCATCACCGGCTCATGCGCCGTGACGACCATGTCGCCCACCGGTAACAGCCTGCGCGTCTCCTGGAGCAGTGGATGGTTTTCCGGATCCTCCGCCATGCCCTTGGCGAGATCGACGAGAGAATCCGGCTTCGCTGTCCACAAATACGGAACGACCGTCAGATAGAAAGTCGGCATGCGCTGCACGTCAATGGACAGCCGTCCGGTCTCTGGAATCCGCTGCGCGACTCCCAGCGCCGGGTCCAGCGTGCCGTCGGGATCCACCTCGATCACCATTTCGAGCCCCGGCTGAATCACTTCGCCGGCGATTTCGGCATTCGCCGACCTGGCAAGACTTCCCTCGTAGACCTCGGTCGGGATCGGGTTGGATTTGCCCGCAATGTCTTGCACATGCGTCTCGTGCCCACCCAGATAGAACCGCGCCCGAATCAACGGAATTCCTGCGCTGGTGGCTTGTCGGGCAGTCGGGAATACCCGCAACAAAGCCCTCTTGCCCGCGACCAGCGGAACCGGAAACTCCCGCGACTGGACTGCCTGGGTGAGGTAGGCCATCGGCGGTTCTCCCGCGTACGCGCACTGGGTGATCCGCCGCCTGGGGACACCCTGCAGCCAAGCCTGGAAGTTCAGATCCGGTGGTGCGCAGAGGCCGGTGCCTTCTGTTGTCAGCTTGTGAAGTGCCTTCAGAGACGTGAGCGCGACAGGGAGGGGGCCTCGCATTCCGTTGTTGTTCGTGAGACCCAGCTCTTGGAGCTTCGCCATGTCACCGAATTCCGGCGGCACCGGGCCCGTCAGTTGGTTGTTCTCCAGAGAGAGAAACTCCAAGCTGGCGAAAGACCCGAGCTCCGGTGGAATCGGACCGGTCAACTCGTTGCCGGAAAGCCAAAGCTGCCTCAGGTTGGCGAGACCGGCGAGCTGCGGTCGGATCGGACCGGTCAACTCGTTGCCCGAAAGGTCAAGCCAATCCAAGTTGGCGAGACCGGCGAGCTCCGGTGGAATCGGACCGGTCAACTCGTTGCCGGAAAGCCAAAGCTGCCTCAAGTTGGTGAGCCCACCGAGTTCGGGGGGGATCGGGCCCGTGAGGTTGTTGCGCGACAGGGTCAGGCGATAGCGGTTGGAGCCGACCCTGTCCACTCCGTACCACTCCCGTAGAGGCGCGTCAGTGAGCCAGTTGTCATTGTTCTTCCAGTTCGATCCACCCGTGCTTTCATAGAACACCTGCAGGATCTCGCGGTCGGACAGCGGCGGGCACTCGCCGCTCGTTCCTTCGTGGGACGGAATGGCTGCCAGCCACTCGCGAAAGGACCGGTCGGCCGGGGCACACACGGCCGTGTCGGCATAGTGAAGCGTCTGGAGGGAAAGCCCCGCGAGGGAGAGCGGGAGGCGACCTGAAAGAGCGGCGTTACCGCCGATTCTCAACTCGGTCATCCGGGCCAATTGGCCCACACTCGCCGGCAGCCGCCCAGCCAGCCCGTTCGCGGTCAGATCGAGGGCCGTGATCCGCCCAAGGGAATCGGCGCTCACGCCATGCCACTCCTCTACTCCGCGGTCGCCCAGCCAACCGCCAGATTCGGTCCATGCCGGCCCGCCAGCCAACTGGTGCAACGACCTCAGCGCGGCAACGTCGGCTGCGTTGCAGAGCAGCTCCTCTTCGTCCCGACGCTCGATTCCTCGGAGCCATGACAGGAAGACCGACCTACCCGGTATGCATAGACCCTCGTTCCCGCCAATCCAGAAGCTCTCAATCGCGTTCAGTTGCAGGAAGCTTGGTGGGACCGGGCCGGATAAGTCATTCCGTTCAAGGATCAAGACGGTCAGTGCGCCGAGGTTGCCCAGTTCTGGCGGGATCGCGCCTGTAAGAAGGTTGGTGCCGAGGCCAAGCTGTCTCAGGTTCGCCAAGTTGCCCAATGCCGACGGAATCGCGCCCGAAAGATAGTTGTGGCCGAGGCCAAGCTGTCTCAGGTTCGCCAAGTTGCCCAATGCCGACGGAATCGCGCCCGAAAGCCCATTCCCTCCGAGGTACATCCGCTCGACGCGGCCCGTCGCATCCGTGTCCACTCCGTGCCACTCCCCCAGCGGCGCGTCGGTAAGCCAGTTCGTGTTGTCGACCCAGGCGGGCCCGTCGGTGGCTTCGTAGAGAGCCACTAACGCTGCCCGATCCGGATTCTCGACAGTGATCTCGGCGACGGCCGAGGCGTCGCCAGCCGTCGCCGTGATGGTTGTCGTCCCTTCGGCGACCGCTTCAACCAGACCCGCCTCGTCCACGCGGGCGATACCGCCATCCGCTGAAGACCAGGAGAACACCGCTCCGTCCAACCGGTGACCGTTCTCGTCGAACGCCTCCGCCACCAGGCGCAGCGTGTCTCCCACCCCGATCGTGCTTTCAGACGGCGAGACGACCACCGAGTCCGCCGACTGCATCACCGTCACCGCGACCGTGTCGGACACGTCACCTGCTGCGGCGGTGACCGTCGTGGTTCCCCCGCCCGCAGCCGTTACGAGACCCGTGGAGTCAACAGCGGCCACGAGGGTGTCGCCGCTCGACCACGTGACAAACGCCTCGGCCATCACGCGCCCGGCCTGCTCACGCACCTCTGCCGTCAGTTGTGCGGTCTGCCCGAGCGCGGTGAGCTGGACGGTATCGGGACTCACTGCCACGCTCGTCGGCAACGGCGGTACCACACTCAGTTCGGCTTCACCCGCGACCCCCGACGCGGTGGCCGTTATCACGGCCCCGCCCTCGGCGAGGGACTCGACCAGCCCCGAGTCGTCGACCTTGGCCACCAGCGTGTCACTCGACGACCATAAGAACTCGGAGCCCGCCACGCCTTGACCGTTCGCGTCGGTCGCCTCGGCCACCAGACGTACCGTGTCCCCGAACGCCACCAGCGTGTCCGCCGCAGGGGACACCGCGACCGCGCTCACGACCTGGGCCACCGTCACCGCAGCAGTCCCCGAAACTGATCCCGCGGTCGCCGTGATTGTTACACTCCCGTTCGCCGCCGCCGTCACCAGACCCGACGCGTCCACCGTTGCGACCGAGGCGTCGCTGCTCGACCACGCCACCGTCGCGCCCGCCATCACTTGCCCGTTCTGGTCGCGCACTTCGACCGTTAACCGGACCGTGTCCCCAAGGGCAGTCATCGAGGCCGAGGCGGGGCTGACCGTCACCGTGGTGGGAACGGGAGCCGCAGGAGGCGGAGCCGGCTCGACGGCGCCATCGCCGCAGGACAGGACCAGCAGGGCGATCCCGGCGACGGCCACCGCCGCCCTCCGCCGTGCAGCCTCGCGCGAATCTGCCCCTCTCGCGGCAGCCTTGCCCCCGCCATCCTCCAGGGGCCTTCTCAATTGCATGTCCGCCTCTGGTCGCATTGTCGGCTCGTTGCCCTCGGAGTCGCGCCGTATCGCCACGCTGTCTTTGTCAACAGCGATCACCACACGATGTAGTAGATCCTGTGCGTATGACTTACCGTGAACGGCGAACATCAGCAACCGCCTGCGCGGCCGGTTCGCGTTGTGGGTGGGGCCGCACTCTCCGCAGCGACCATCGACGACTTCACGGCACGGCGATTCGGGAAGCAGTTCGACCTCCCCCTTGCCCGCTCTGCCGCCGGCACCTCGGCCTGTTCGAGGGGTGTCGTCGGCTGATAGCTGACTGGGAGCCTTGGCTAGTTAGCGCCTCCAAGCATCTTCATGGGGAATGCCCCGGCTGAACAGCAGTTGCAGGTTTCCTCCGGCGGCCCCTGCCATCGCGTCCGCCGCAGCCTGGGTCGCAGCGGGCGGATCCCGCAGGATGCCCCGCACCTGCCCGGTGCGCGGGTTGCGCAGGATGGCCATCGCAAGGTCGCTCTCGCCATCGAGGGTGAAGGAGCCTCCGGGACCTGACAGCGTGATGGCGGCGAGGGTTTCGGCCCACCCGGGTCGCACGGGAAGTACGAACGCGAACGAAGAGCTCCCATCGCCGTCGGCGATCTCGGGCATGGCGAAGCTGAAGGAGAAGAGTTCGGAGCCTCCGGCGGCGTTTCCCGTGATCCGGTGTTCCCCGGAGGAATCAGGCAAAGCGGTCGGCGCGTCGACCACGAAGGCGGGTTCCAGGTAAGGAACGCTGTCGGCGCCGACGCCGCCCCAGAGGAGGAGTGACTTGGCGGCCACGGCCGCCCCGGCAGGCGAGCCCTCGTCGATCAAACGATACCGGAGGGCGTTGGTGAAGTGGTAATCGCTGATCCACTGCGGCCCACAGTAGGCCATCAGGTCCGGCGTGGACGGGTGGACCAGTCTGCCGCCGTCCCGAAAATCGAATCCCCAAGCGCCCGAGGATCCGTCCGGATAGGGATAAGAAGGATCCGGGCCGGGTGTACTTCGACATGGCGCGTGAGAGAGATTCATGTTGTGACCAAGCTCGTGGGCCACAGTGCCAGGATGAGGTTTTGAGTAACTGAACCGGCCACCCAGGACGGCCACCCCGGCCCAGGGAATCGTACCGTGCTCGTTGCTAATCAATCCCAGATAGTGACCTTGGCCGCCTTCCAACAGCCGTATCGCTTCCAGTTGCGGAAGGGAGGCACTCTCACCGCTATTCGTCAGCACCGGCTCATGCGCCGTGACGACCATGTCGCCCACCGGCAACAACCTGCGCGTCTCCTGGAGCATTCGATGGTTGTCCGGATCCTCCGCCATGCCCCTGGCGAGCTCCACGACGAGGGAATCCGGCTTCGCTGTCCACAAGACCGGAACGACCGTCAGATAGAATGTCGGCATGCGTTGCACGTCGATGGACAGCCGTCCGGTCTCTGGCATCCGCTGCGCGACTCCCTGCGCCGGGTCCAGCGTGCCGTCCGGATCCACCTCGATCACCATTTCGATCCCCGGCTGAATCACTTGGCCCGCGATTTCGGCATTCGCCGACCTGGCAAGGCTTCCCTCGCGCACTTCGGTCGGGATCGGGTTGGACTTGCCGGGGATGTCCTGCACATGCGTCTCGTGCCCATCCAGGTAGAACCGCGCCCGAATCAACGGAATTCCTGCGCTGGTGGCTTGTCGGGCAGTTGGGAACACCCGCAACAAAGCCCTCTTGCCCGCGACCAGCGGAACCGGAAACTTCCGCGACTGGACCGCCTGGGTGAGGTAGGCCATCGGCGCCTCTCCCGCCGCGCACTCGGGGATCCGACGCTTGTGGACACCCTGCAGCCAGGCCTGGAAGTCCGGATCCGTTGGTGCGCAGAGGCCGGTGCCTCCCGCCGTGAGCACGTCAAGCGCTTTCAGAGACGTGAGGTTGGCCGGCAGGGCGCCTTGCATTCCGGTGTTGTTCGCGAGAACCAACTCTTGCAGGCCAGCCATGTCGCCGAACTTCGGCGGCACCGGGCCCGTCAGTTGGTTGTTCTCCAGAGAGAGAACCTCCAAGCTGGCGAGACCACCGAGTTCGGGCGGGATCTCGCCCGTGAGGTTGTTGTTCCTCAAGAGTAGCAATTGGAGGTTGGCGAGATTACCGAGTTCGGCCGGGATCAGACCGGTGAGGTTGTTAGCCTCCAAGTCTAGTGTTCCGAGGTCGGCGAGACCACCGAGTTCGGGCGGGATCTCGCCCGTGAGGGTGTTGTTCCTCAAGAGTAGTAATTGGAGGTTGGCGAGATTACCGAGTTCGGGAGGGATCAGACCGGTGAGGTCGTTTAGCCCCAAGTATAGGAACTGGAGGTTGGCGAGATTACCGAGTTCGGGCGGGATCTCGCCCGTGAGGGTGTTGTTCCTCAAGAGTAGTAATTGGAGGTTGGCGAGATTACCGAGTTCGGGAGGGATCTCGCCCGTCAGGTTGTTCAACCCCAGGCTTAGTAGTTGGAGGTCGGCGAGATCACCGAGTTCGGCCGGGACTAATCACGACAAATGTAATCGGCAGCGCCACTTTGCTTTACGTCGTATCCAGTTCGGTTGTGTATCACTTTGAATATACAAATATGACCCGGAACACACCGGACGGAAGTGGACGGCGGCGGACGTGAACCTTCCACCGAACCGTGGGCTCGACCGCTGCGGGTGCACCCTCGACGTCGACCGGGGCAACCGCCGAAGCATCCCCCGTTTCGCCTCCATCGTGGCGGGGACGGGAAGCGGTGAGGCGGTTCATCCTACCACGTCTCTCTCCGGCGCGCGACCCTGGCCTTTGAGCCCGGCGGCGCGAGATTACCTTACGGTTGATGGGCCTTCGGTCGGAGGTGGGGAGCCGACCGTCCAAGACCACTTTGGTGAGGAATCGACCCGTGACGCTCGAACACTGGACCGCCAACATGGGGAACTACTGCCTTTCGGATCGCGCCGAGGTGGTCGACGAGGTGACCCCCGCGTATGGACGGCTGATCGCGGGGGCGGGCGCGCTCGGCGTTCCCGCGCCGTTGCGGGCGCGGGACGATGCGTGGCAACTGGAGGTGCTCGCGCATCCGCACGGCCCGCGCGTCCTGCGGGCGTGCATCCTTGCCCCGGACGGGCGGCCTGCGGTGTCGGTGGCGGTGGCGGAAGGCGGTGGCGACGGCGCGCGGCACGCATGGCGCGAGACCGTTGCGGCGTCCGCCTGGTTCATCGAGGGATGCGACCTCGCGGAGTTCCGCGACCCTCCGGACGGTCCGTGGCTGATGGGAGCCTTGCAGGACGGGCTGGACGGCCATCCGGAGGCTTTCGAATGGCTGGGGGCCGTCCTCCCGTACATCGGGTGGGCGTTTCTGGACAGCCTCTCGACGATCACGATAGCATGAACCGGCCCGCCCGCCGGTTCCACCGACGCACCCTCAGCGGCTCGGCCCGGCATCGCGATCCGGCCCGCGCGTGGGCGGCCTTGTCACCAGCCGCGTCCGCGCGGTCTCGCGACGCCAGATGTCTCGTAATACTCGGTCAAGCCGGTCACTCGCTCGTCGAGCCGCTCGATTCGCCGCCTCAAGGTGGCGTTCTCCTCGGTCTGCCGCTCGACTTGCCGCCGCAAGGCTTCGACCTGTTCGGATTGCCGCCGCCGTTCCGTTTCGGACTGCCCGGACAACCTCTTCAAGGCCTCCGTCAACTGCCCCTCCAACTCGGTCATACAGTTTCCTCGCTCTCTTGATGGCCTTCAGACAGGCCGTCCGCGCCAAGTCCAGCGCGGTTTGTCCAGCGTCCCCGACGGCCGCACCACGGCCTGCTCGTCCTCGATCTTCGGCAGCGCGATCCTCCAAGCGACCATCTCGATTCTCGCGAGAGTCCGCCGGGTCTCCGCGATATCGCAGTCCAATTCGGCCACCGTCTTGATCCGGGCTTGGATGCTCCTCGACCACCACCGCATCGTCGCCCAGCTTCCGGCGGAGATGCCGAGCAAGCGGTTCAGGCCGAAGATCAGCGGCTTTGGCCAAGCCTTCAGCGGCAACGTGTGCATCCGTGCGGCCGCCTCCGCGGTATCGCGCCCGATGGTACGCAGCGCGTTCCTCGCGGCGCGCCGCGAGTTCCCGGCGCGCCGAGCGCGCTCGCTCGCGGTCAACTTCCCTGTCTCCCCGCGTCCGCTCTCCAGCCGCCTCCTCAGCCGCTCGGTCGAATCGTCCGGGCTGGAAGTCAAAGGCGTACAGCCGTCCCTTCAGCCGCCAACGGTCGCCAGTCTCCGGGTCCATCGCGGTCAGGTAGTCCTTGCCTTGGCGCGGCACTTCCAAGCCCGCCTCCCGCAGCGCGGCGACGACATCGAAGCGATCCTTCACCGCGCCGTGCTCGACGCGCTGGATCAGGTAGTCCCGGATCAGGTTGCGGGGGGAGGATTCGAGCCGGAGCCCGGCCCGCAGTCGCGCCGCCTCGATGTACGCGCGGTGTCCGGGCTGCTCGACCCTGGCTCGGGCCGGATCGTCCGGACGGCCCCAGCCGTGCTCGTGGTTGAAGGCGTCGCGGAGCGGGTCGAACGTTCTCCGCCAGCCCGGAGGGGCAATGTTGAGGCTGCGCCCGGTCTCAAGGTCGCATCGCGCGGCGAGAACGTGGACGTGGGCGCCGCCGCCCTCCTCTCGGTGGAGCACCGCCGCCCACGCGTAGCGGTCCGGTTCGAGCCCCGCCCACGCCGTCTCCTCGAAGGCGTCCAGAACCGCGCCGATCTGTTTGTCGGTCGGTTCGTCCTCCGGCGCCCACGCGATCACGCCGGAGGTGTACCTGTGCTCGAACCCCAGGGCGTCCGCCACCGACGCCACCCGGTGGGGATCGCCACGAAGGACCTCGACGCCTTCGCGCGGTTTCCCGGCCGCGTCCCGCTCCCCGAGGAGGTATTTGGCCGCAGCCCGCGCCGATCCGGTTCCGCGCGCCAAGAACTTAATGTGCATCGGCTTCCGGGCTCTCGGCGGGATCCAAAGCGCCGAGCGCGCGGTCGATGGCGACTAGATGGGCGATCACCTCGACGGCCTCGATGGCCTCCTTGTGGGTATTCGCCCAGCGTGCGATCTGGTTGAGGTTGTTCCCGAGGCGCGCCAGTTCGCGGGTGCGCCCGCGCTCGACCTCGGCGTGCGGCACGGTCCACGTGCGGACCCGGCCGATCGACCGGCGCACCAGATCCGACAGGGTCAAGCCCGCCGAGCGCGCCTTGGCGTGCCATTCGGCACGCTCCGCCTCGGAGGCGCGGACCTTCACCCAGACGGCGCGTCCGGCGCTCACGGCGCGCCGTTTCCGTTGTGGGGGTCACAGGGGGCACGGCCCCCCGCCAGCCCCTGCCGGGGACTCGCGGAGCGTGGCCCCAAAGGGTGGGCTGGCTCTCCCGCATTAGCGGGCCAAACCGTCCTTCGGAGCGCGGAATCCGGGGTCGTCGGAGTCGCCATGACGTGAAGTCAGGCGACCGTTTCGGGCGGTGTCAACAGCCGCCGAAACGGCGACGTCCAACGGCGTCCAGCGCCGTCCGGAAGCCGCATCGACCGCCGCCAGCGGCACCTCCGCCGCCTCTTCTTCTTGGGTTCTGTCGCTTGCCGGTCTGTACGCTAATGCGGAAGCGTTACTGAGGATGATTGCAGAGGTCCCACATCCACAGAGCCCGGTCGAGGTCGCGAAGTGTCACGCCGTACCTTCCAGCGGTCTCCCGGCACAACTTGGCGTACTTGGACCACAGCGGGATCGTGTAGTTTGGAGGCTGATTCGAGTCGGGGGGGATTCTCCCCACGGTGCGCATCACGCGGACATCCAACATCGGGAATCGACTCGGGAACACGAAGTGCAAGACAGCGCTTGCGGTTGGCCATGAAACCCCTTGAAGTGCTACTAGCGCATGAATGCGAAGCCGATCCGTGCGAGCACCGAACGCAACCGCAGAGCATTCCTTGACTTCCTCCGGGGTGTTCTTCTTGCAGTGATGGAGGGTTCGTTTGCCTGACTTCCACTCCGCCACGTCCAGCAACTGTCGTCGCGTGATGTGGCCGCGAAGGTGAGCATCCTTCAGTGACTCTTGTAGGGCTTCGTCCAATTCGAGCAGCTGCCCGCCGTCCTCCTCCTTGTAGCGCCTCGAAAACTCCCGGACCTCCTCGACGCTCAGGTTGATCTGCATTTCGGCGTTCCCACGAACCGGATGGAATCAGCGACCAGTCTGGGCCGCCTCTCTCTCACCTACTTGTCAACCAAGGTATCCCTTCGGGCGGCCTCTCGAAATCAAGTGACGTAGCGGCTCCACTCCTGCATGACTTCGGCGCGGCGCTCCAGCAGGTCGGACCTCTGATACGCCTGAACGACTTGGCTTCTCGGGACGTGGGCAAGGCAGGCCTCCGCGACCTCCGCAGGAACGCCGGTCTCGGCCATCCACGACCGGGCGCTCGACCGGAACCCGTGCAGCGTCGAGGCGACCCCGGCGCGCTTGAGCACCCTGAGCGGCGCTTTCGGCGGCAGCGGCTCGCCGGTACGCGACGGAAACACCAGCGGCGATCCGCCCGACAGCTTGCGCGCCCGTTCGAGCACGTCGAGAGCTGCGGTGCTGAGCGGAACGGCGAACTCGCGGCCCGCCTTCATCCTCGAAGCCGGGATCGTCCACACGCCCGCCTCCATGTCGATCTCGTCCCAAAGCGCGCCCCGCGCCTCTCCGGGACGGACGGCGGTGAGGACGATCAGTTCAACGCACGGAGCCGCCGAAGCGTGCGTGTCGGTGGTCCGGCGAACCTCACGGAGTGCGGCGGCGACCTCTCCGTGCGGGAGCGCGCGGTGGTGGGTTGTCGTGTGGCCGTTCGCCTTCGGCAGCGCAACGACCGCCCGGTCCACCGGGTTGTCCGCCCGGTAGTTTCGACCGATGCACCACCGGAAGACGGCGGTGATCCGGTGCTGGGCCTTCCGCGCCGCTGCGGGCTTCGAGTTCCAGATCGGAGAGAGACACGCGAGCACGTCCGCGCTCTCGATCCGGTCCACCCGCTTGTCGAGGAGCGGGGCGGCATGGAGGCGGAAGGTGGACTCCCACTGCTCGGGAAGCGGACTCCCCGCCTTCCACGACTCCCGGTGGAGCTTGATCGTCCGTTCGGCGGCCTCGGCGAAGGTCGGGACGCCGCGCCCGCGCGGGTCCTGGCCCAAGAGGACGCCCCGGCTGTTGTCCAATGCCTTCTGGCGGGCCTCGGCCAGCGTCACCTCGGGGTACGGCCCGAGTCCGATGGAAGTCAGGCGGCCCTCGATCCTGACGCGCTGCCGCCACGTCTTGGTGATCCGGCCATCCAGTGTCCGGTGGACGCGAAGGCTCAGCCCGCGCCCGCCCCGCCCGTCGCCGTAGACTCCGGGCCGGTTGACCGTCCGCACGAAGGCGGCGGAGAGCGTCCTCGGTCGCTTCATGGTGGGTTTCCTTCCTTGTGATGTATCACTCATTGCATCACTATATCAGGAAGAATACACCAGATGGCGATGGACCGCAAGGGACGGTGGACCGCCGTGGATACCACAGAACACGTTGTCCAATAACGTGTTATGGCCTACTCAGTAGACCTTGGTGGATTACACTGGAACATGTGTGCCGAGTTCGGCCGGGATCAGACCGGTGAGGTTGTTAGCATCCAAGGCTAGTTGTCGTAGCTTGGCGAGACCACCGAGTTCGGGAGGGATCGCGCCCGTGAGGTTATTGAAGGAAACCACAAGGCCAGACACCCGGCCTTCCCCGTCCACATACACACCAAGCCACTCCCGCAAAGGCGCATCCGTGAGCCAGTTGTCATTGTTGCGCCAGTTCGGTCCGTCTGTCGCGTCGTAGAGGATCTCGAGGATCTCGCGATCCGATAGTGGCGCGCAGTTGACCCCCGTGCCCTCGACCGTCGCAATCGCGTTCAGCCAGCCCTGGAAGGAAGCATCACCGGGGGTGCAGAGATCGGTTTCCGAGTACCGGAACTCGACGAGCGGCAAGCCGGTCAGGCCAAGCGGTAGCCGACCCGACAGCGCATTGTCGGAAATCCGGAGCACGGTTAGTCGGGGCAAGTTGCCTAGCGCCGCCGAAAGGCGTCCGGTCAGTCCGTTGCCTTCTAGGTCGATTTCGGTCACGTGGCCGAGCGAATCCACGGTGATGCCGTGCCACTCTTCCAGCAAATCATCACTCAACCAGCCATCGGATTGATTCCAGGTGGCTCCGTCAGTCAGTTCGTATAGTGACTCGAGGGCCACCACATCGCCCGCGTTGCACAAGACCCCGGCTTCGGTGTCGGGAGCCTCGATTCCCGCCAACCATGCGACGAAAACGGCAGTCCCGGGCACGCAAACGCCCTGCCCTCCGACACGAAACTCTCGGAGTTGGCCGAGTTGCAGGAAGCTGCGTGGGATCGGTCCTGTAAGGTTGTTGTTTCCAATATGCAGGACCGTCAGCTCAGTGAGGTTGCTGAGTTCCGGCGGGATCGTGCCCGTGAGGTCGTTGTACCCAAGGTCCAGGCGCGTCAGTTCGGCCAGACTGCCGAGTTCGGGAGGAGTCAGGCCGGTGAGCCTGTTGCTACTGAGGAAGAGACCCCTCAACTGGGCGAGATTGCCCATTTCGGGTGGGATCGGTCCGGTGAGGCGGGTGCCATTGAGCGCCAAAGTCCTCAGACTGGCGAGGTTGCCCAACTCCGGCGGGATCGCGCCCGTCAGGTTGTTCAACGCGAGGTCCAGGACTGTGAGTTCGGTGAGGTTGCCCAACTCCGGCGGGATCGGGCCCTCGAGTTCATTGGTCGAGAGGAACAGAGACGTCAACTCCGTCAGGTCCGCGAGTTCGTTGGGGAGCTCGCCCCGCAGGCCATGCTTGACGCGTTGCCGCGCTTCACTGTCCCACCGCCCGGCGAGATTGATCCGCACGACCCGGCCGGAATCGTTCGTGTCCACTCCGTACCACTCGTCCAGCGGCGCGTCCGTCAGCCAGTTGGTGTTGTCGACCCAGTTGGGCCCGTCGGTGGCTTCGTAGAGGGCAACGAGCGCTGTTAGGTCTGGGTTCTTGACCGTCGTAATCTCGGCATTGCCCGAGACCTCTCCGACCGCCGCCGTGATCGTGGCCATTCCTTCGGCGACGCCCGTTACCAGCCCCGAGTGGTCGACCTTGGCCACCAGCGTGTCGCTCGACGACCAGGAGAACTCCGTCACCGCCTGTACGGTGTGACCGTTCGCGTCGGTCGCCTCGGCCACGAGACGCACGGTGTCCCCGAAAGCCACCAGGGTGTCCGCCGGCGGCGACACAGCAACTGCGCCCACGACCTGGGCCACCGTCACTGCCGCCGTCCCCGAGACCGAGCCCGCCGTCGCCGTGATCCACGCACTCCCGTTCCCCGCCGCCGTCACCAGCCCGGAGCCGTCCACGGCCGCGACCGAGGCGTCGCTGCTCCCCCACGCGACTGCGGCCCCCGCCATCACCTGCCCGTTCTGGTCTCGCACCTCGGCGGTGAATCGGGCCGTCTCGCCGAGAGCGGTAAACGAGGCCGAAGCCGGGTTGACTGTTACCGTGGTGGCAATGGGGGTGGGAGGAGACGGAGGCGGCTCAATGGCGCCATCGCCGCAGGACAGGACCAACAGGGCGATCCCGGCGACGGCCACCACCGCCCTCCGCTGTGCAGCCTCCCGCGAGTTTGCCCACGCCGCCGCAACCCCGCCCTGGCCATCTTCGAGGGGTCTCCTCGACTGCACGTCCGTCTCTCGTCGCGCTGTCCGCTCGTTTCGAATCATATGCGCACCCACTTCGCTAAGATCCGTGATTTAGTCCGGTCCATCCGCGATATGCTGTCTCGTGCGAGACTATCGTGATCGGCCAGAGCCTGCAACAGATTCTCGGGCGGGCGCACGTCATGCAGACCGATGTCAGCGCAATGGACCAGAACGGCCACGGGCGCGGCGACACGGGGGTTGGCGGACGCCGCAACGGCGGGAGAGACAAGATGAAACCAATTGCGGACCAAGTCCGTAAGATGTCGCCCTTCGGGTCACCGACGCCTGAAGGGTAGCACGACCAAACGAGGCGAAACGGAGGAAACGCGTAGTCAGGTTGATCGACCCCACGGCCGAACTGGTGACCGCGTCCATCGACATGGGCGCTGGCGAAATCGTTTGCCGCTCCGGCTTCTGGAGTGCATGGACGGCCCGGCACCGCTGGCCGCTGTCCGGCTGCCAGCCGCGCTTCACGAGGTCCGTCTGAACGGGTTCCCCGAAGCGCTCGCGGAGGTGCGCCGCCATCGCATCGGCGGCGGTCGCCGCCGGGTCCCGGACGCGGACCTCACGGGCTTCTCTGACGCCCGTTTCGTTGTTCAGCCAGCATACCCCGGGTATAACCCGGGGGCTGGCGAGGGACTCCGCCCCTTCGATCCCCAACTGGCCCGCGCTCCGGTGGATTGCGCGGGCTGGGGCGTCGCCCCCGTTCCCCCCGTGGCGGCGCGGCCCGATGGCTAGGCGCCGCCCGATCCTTGTCGCCGTTCGCCTCACGCGGGACGAGTCCGCCGACTGGCGGGCCAAGGCGAAGGCGGCCGGTGTGCCGCTCTCTGCCCTGATCCGCCGGGCGATGGCGCGAACGCGGACTTGGACGGTCCCCGCCGCCGAGGTCGAGCGAGAGCGCACGCGGCAGGTGTCCCGCATCGGGAACAACCTCAACCAGATCGCCCGGTGGGCTAACACCCACAAGGGGGCGGTCGAGGCCGTCGAGGTCATCGGCCACCTCATCGCCATCAAGCGGGAGGTCGCGTCGCTGACTCTCACGGAGCACACGGACGCGGATGCTGGTTAGGTTCCTCGCCCACGGGACCGGATCGGCGCGGGGCGCGGCCAGCTACCTCCTCGGGGAGCGGGACGCGGCCGGGAAGCCGCGCGAAGGCGTCGAGGTTCTGAGGGGAGATCCGAACGAAGTGGCCACCTTGGCCGACACGCTGGAGTTCGAGCACAGGTACACCTCCGGCCTGATCGCGTGGGCGCCGGAGGACCAGCCGACCGACGAACAGATCGAAGCGGTGCTGGACGCCTTCGAGAAGACGGCTTGGGCCGGGCTCGAACGCGACCGCTACGCATGGGGGGCGGTGCTGCACCGCGAGGAGGGCGGGGGCGCTCACGTCCATGTTTTCGCCGCACGATGCGACTTGGAGACCGGCCGCAGCCTCAACATCGCGCCGCCGGGCTGGGAGAAGACCTTCGGCCCGCTCCGGGACGCCTTCAACCACGAACACGGCTGGGCTCGCCCGGACGACCCGGCGCGGGTCAGGGGACAGCAACCCGGCCACCGCGCCTAACATCGAGGCCGCGCGGCTGCGGGCGGGGCTCCGGCTCGAAGCATCACCGCGCGACCTGATCCGGGACTACCTGCTCCAACGCGTCGAGCACGGCATCGTGCGGAATCGTGCCGATGTCGTCTCCGCGCTCCGCGAGGCGGGTCTCGAAGTGCCGCGCCAGGGCGAGCACTACCGTGCGCCGTGGAAAGGCGCGTTTTCCTAGTGGGTGCGAATCCCACCCGGCAACTGTCGCTCCGGCTGGTAGCGGCCAGGGCGGTTCATGGAGGCAACGACATGGGCTGAAGCACTCTGGAGAGAAGGGCCGCCATGGGCGGCTCAGCGACCATGCAGGCCGGAACGCGAGTGAACGCCGAGCAGGCCCCGAAACGCCTAATGCGGAAGCCGACCCTTCGGTAGTCAGGGGAAGGCCGACGGCTGGCCGGGAAGAGAGCGACAAGCGCACTGGCCGGTTTCCGCCGGGGTAATGGCGCTGGCATGCATGGAAGATGGAAAGCGCAGCAACACGGGAAGCCCTGCCGGTGCCGAGCACGCGGCAACCGGAACCCCGCGAGGGGCAGGCCGGGCCGGCAGGGTGGCGGATGGGTCCGCAGTACCGGAGACGCGGGGTAATGCCCGCCGAGGGAAGGGACCCTGAGTCGGGAGCGGTACGGAACGGAGGCAGGGACATGACCACTGGCGGGAGCCTAACAGGGTCGGCGAGCGTTCGGAAACTCCAGACCGTGCTACATGCGAAAGCGAAGGAAGAACCTGGACGGCGCTTCCACGCCCTTGCCGACAAGGTATGGCGGGAGGACTTCCTGCTGACGGCATGGGAGATGGTCCGGCGCAACGGCGGAGCGGCTGGAGTCGATGGTGTGACGGTCGCGGATGTCGAAGCGTACGGAGTGGAGCGCTGGATCGGGGAACTGTCGCGGGAACTGAGGGAGGGCGCCTACAAGCCGAGTGCGGTGAGACAGGTGCTGATCCCGAAGAAACAACCGGGGAAGTTCCGTCCGTTGGGCATCCCATGCCTGAGGGACCGGGTTGCGCAGACGTCGGCCATGTTGGTGCTTGGGCCGATCTTCGAGGCGGACCTGGAGCCGGAACAGTACGGATACCGGCCGGGACGGAGCGCCAAGGACGCGGTCGAGCGGATACACCGCTTGGTGAACCATGGCCGCAACGAAGTGGTCGATGCGGACCTCTCCAACTACTTCGGTGAGATACCGCACGCCGAGTTGATGAAGAGCATCGCGCGGCGCGTGAGCGACGGGCGGATGCTTGGACTCGTCAAGGCGTGGCTGGAAATGCCGGTGGTGGAGCAGGACGGGGAGGGAGGCACTCGCCGCACGAACCGGGCGCGAAGAGAACGGAAGGGAACCCCGCAAGGGGCTCCGATCTCGCCGCTGCTGAGCAACATCTACATGCGGCGGTTCATCCTTGGCTGGAAGGTGCTGGGCTACGCCCGGCGATTCGGCGCGGAGATCGTGAACTATGCGGACGACTTCTGTGTGCTCGGCAAGGCCCCGGCGGCGGAGATGCTGGCGGCGGTCAACCGGCTCATGGACAGGCTGAAGCTGCCGGTCAACGCGCGGAAGACCCGATGCCTCCGATGCCCCGAGGAGCCCATCGAGTTCCTCGGGTACCGCATCGGCTGGAACTATCGCCCAATGGACGGAAGCCGGTACATCGGGACCCGGCCCAGCAAGGCGAGCGTTCAAAGCATCTGCCGCAGGATCAGCGAGCAAACGGACCGGGTGTACGTGGGACGGTCCGCCGAGGAAGTCGTAGAGCGTCTCAACCGGCTGATGTCCGGATGGGCGAACTACTTCGACCTCGGGCAGGTCAGCCCGGCCTACAAGGCTGTGGACAGGCACGCGACCCGGCGGCTGCGACAGTGGTTCCGGCGGAAACACAAGGGACGGTCGAGAAGCTACGTGCGCTTCCCCGACGAATGGCTGCGGGACCACTGCGGCCTGACGTGTCTTGGGCCAACGACCGGAGACCTTCCGTGGGCGAACGCATGATCCCGGCTGAGAGCCGGATGCGGGAAATCCGCACGTCCGGTTCGACGAGCGGGGGAGTGGAAACGGACCGCATGGGAGCCGGACTGAGCACCAAGCGAAAGCGCGGACAAGAAGCACCGGACCCTACCCGGCACCGCGCCACCCCCCGACTCCACTAACCGCGCTCGACCCCGAGACCGGGGACCGGTGGCGGCTGAAAGGAGGACTGTATGGAGAGAACTTCGACCGCGAACGATTTGACCGACCGGCTGCGGTCGCGGCTGGAGAGCGAACGCAGGGCGATCGAGGAGCTGACCGCGAGCGAGCTTACCGATCTCCGGCGGAATCGAACCTGTCACCCGGTTTCTGTTCAGGTCGAGCGACTGCAGATATGCGAGCTTACCGATTTCCGGCGGAACTAGTAGCGCAGATCATAAATCTAATGATATCAATATGTTATCTCTTCGTATCGAGCACGTGTATCACTTCAAATATGCAGGTATGAGCGGTAACTTACGCGACCGTATCGGAAGTCGGTGGACACCTAAGCGTGGTCGAGCCGTTGACTAGCGGTCGGTGGGAATCCGCACTGGCGCGAGCAGGACCCGATGGTCAGTGGCGGGTTTGAACCACCCGACCCGGCGGCAGGGATCACGGCGTGACGCGGGCCAACCGAAGGTGGACTTGCGAGCCGCAAACCACTCCGCGTGGTGATCCGAGCGTGTCGTTCCAACACCAGAGTCGTACGTCCGCTCTGTGTCCCGGTCCCCACGGACGTGGAAGGGGGACGCTTCGTCGGTTGCTCCGTCGCCATCAAGGGCGAACTGGAGGGAGGTCGAGCCGCCGGCCCGCCCGAACGGTTTCCGCTGAGGGGTTGCGAGCGAATCTACGGAGGCCGAGCGGCGCGTGGCCTGTTGCCTGACCAGCCCGGCACCCGGTCTCGGGCGAGTGAGGTCGGCGCGCGCGCCCGCCGCTGGTGGGACGATGAAGCGTCCCTCGGAAACGCCACGCGGCGGAGGACGCATTCGTTCGCTGGCGGCAATCGGTTGGGTTAGATTTCCACCATGCCACCTCTCGCGCTCAAGCCGGATTCCAGCTTCTTCCGGAAGATTGCCCTCGGCGCGGTGGGCAGCAGACACGTGGCACACGATCTGGAGCGGCTGGGCCACCAAGTCGTCGAGCTCGAACGCGGGGCGATGGACACGAAGCTCTGGAAGGATGTCAAGCGCAAGCGCGTTCGCATTCCAGACCTCGTTTGCGAACTGTGCGGGCTTCGCATCGAGAGCCGTGCGAAGACAAGGCCGGACCTGTCGATGTCCCATAGCTCCTCGGACCATGAGCGCGCGTGGGACTTCGGTATGGTGAACGGCGACGTAATCGCCTTCCCGGTCTGCAGGGCAGGCGAAGATGAACAGTGGAGCACCGGTCGGCTGCAAGAGCCGGTCTCCTACTGGCACGAACGTAACTGGATCCGGTGGCATGCTGAAGGCACGGTGAACTACGTGCGCGTCGCTCGGTTCAGGACCGTGTCGCAGGACGGTGAGACGACCAAGGGCGTTACCGAAGGATCGGAGACCAGCGTAAAATGGAAGGCGTGGTTCTCCAGCCGAGACGGCTTCGTAGAATCGGTCACGGGTCAGAGGATCACGACTGTGCGAGCCTGCGACGGACATCGTTACACTCGGACGGTGCCCGAGGAGCTCCGAATCACCGTGGCTCCTGGCGAGGAAATCGCGCTCAATCAGATCCTCGCGTCGAGAGTCAAGCCGGAGAACGACGACGACCTGCGCTGTCACGGTGCGTGGCCCGAGGGTCACCTTTCGCGGCTTCTGGCATCCCGTGAGCGAACCCAACGGTTCACCGGAGTGAAGCTCGCGAGGCTCCGACGGAACGACTCCGTTGGGACGACGGTTGCGAGTCTCGAGTGCGATCATGAAGAGGACATGTACATCCGGTTGGAAGCGGCAGCGTATCTTGTCGCCGTCCGTGGCGAGAGTGCGGAGCAGCTCTTCGCACCGTACTTGGCGAGCTCCGACCAGCAGATCCGTCTGGAGGCCGTGATTTCGCTGGGGGAAGCTGGTACCGATGAGTGTGTGAGGATGCTGAGCGCGATCCTGGACGATGACCAGCTCCCGTACTTCGCACGCAGCGCGGCGGCTTGGTCGTTGAGCCGCATCGGCGGTTCGGAGGCGTGTTCACGTCTCGTGAGGGCGTTTGGGGATGTGGATCAAGACCTCCGTGAGGAGGCCCTTGAGGGCATCGTCAGCCTAGACTCAGACGCCGTACCGGTACTCCTTGCAGGGTTGCAGGAAATGGAACCCGCGATAGCGGCGGGATGTGCTGAGGCGCTGCGCCAGCACGGCGCGCTGTCAGACCAGACCATCCGAGAGCTGACGGCGCAGCTTGCCCGTGGGAATCCCTCCGTATGGGCCGTTTGGTTGGCCGGACACCTTCCTAGAGAACGGCTGGCGGGCGCGGTCGCGGATCTTCAAGAAACAGCTCCGGAACTCCACTACGCGATTACGCTGCTTTGGTCGTTCGTCGAGAGCTGGATAGCCCGGCGGTGGGAACTGCAGCCGGATGCGAATCTCCCAGATACGGATGATGGACGATGAAGCTGGACCTTCCGAGCGACAAACAGGTGTATCGCACGCCCCGCGGTCTCCAGCTGTGCGGGGATAGCGCGGAGCTGCTCGGGCACCTGCCGGACGAATCGGTGGACCTGGTCATGACCAGCCCTCCCTTTGCGCTGTTGCGGCAGAAGACCTACGGCAACAAGGAGCAGGACCAGTACGTCGAATGGCTTGGGAAGTTCGGAGAAGCTGCGCACCGCGTGCTGAAAGACAGTGGCAGCTTCGTTCTCGACCTCGGCGGAGCCTACAAGCGCGGCAAACCCGTGCGCTCGCTCTACAACTACCGCGTGCTGCTGGACTTCTGCGATCGCCTCGGCTACGAGTTGGCAGAAGAGTTCTTCTGGTTCAATCCGTCGAAGCTGCCGTCGCCCATTGAATGGGTCAACAAGCGGAAGATCCGAGCCAAGGACTCTGTCAACACGGTCTGGTGGTTTTCCCGAACGGCCGAGCCAAAGGCGGATGTCACTCGCGTCCTGGTGCCATACTCCGAGCGTATGAAGAAGCTGCTCAAAGACCCCGAGAAGTTCTACCGACCCCAATCGCGACCCTCCGGGCACGACATCGCGAAGGCGTTCGGCAAGGACAACGGCGGTGCCATTCCCTCGAACCTCCTGCAGATTCCGAACACGGAAAGCAACTCAGGCTATCTGCGGCGGTGCAAGATGATGGGGCGAGACAGACACCCTGCGAGGTTCCCCAGCGCACTGCCACGGTTCTTCATTCAATTCCTCACCGACCCCGAAGACGTGGTCGTGGACATCTTCTCTGGGTCCAACACCACGGGCCAGGTCGCGGAGGAACTCGGTCGTCGGTGGATCAGCATGGAACTCAACCGTGAGTACGCCGCCCTATCGGCCGTACGCTTCATGGATGACTGGAGCGACGACGAGGTGCGTGAAGCGATTATGCGCCTCGATGGCGGTGAGGTTGTCGACCTCTACCTCGGGCTGTTGTTTCAGGGAATCCCGGGATGAAGACAGGGCGCCTGAAGATCAGAGGAACAGACTACTCAGGGCAGTGCAGGGGTCAGGTTTTAGCCACTGAGAACGAGGCTCAGTCCATGCTCTGCGAGCATGGAGGGGTGCGGACCAAAGGCAGGGCCGAGTGGCAGCCCCCCCGACCTCAGTAGGCTACCTCTGTATCCACGACATCGACGCATGTTGGTGGCCTTGTGTGGTTCGGGGCCGTCCGCCATTCAAGATCTGGCGCCGCCACTACCCGACTCAGCTCCGAGACGCGCATGCACCTCCAGTTGTGCGCTGGATCGGCGCTCAAGCCACTGCTGCTTTCCCCCCCGGACTGGTAGCTGAGCACGTTCCAGACGCCTTTCTTGGTGCCGACCACGTGAGGGCACAGTATCCTCCGTCTGCCGAGATAGGTCGCGGTAATGGGTTGCTTACGCCTTATCGCACGGCGGATCGCCTGTGTGCTCATCGCCTCTTCCTGTCGCCGAGGGTAGCTGCGGGTATTCCCACGGCTCTTCTTCCGACGCTGGGCGTGGTCTGCGTGACAGCGTGGGGCGACATGGATCGGCGTCAAGGAGTTGTGGGAGGCCAAGGTTGTCCCGATGCGAGATCCGGATGACGTGGTTCACCTGTTGGCCTGCCATGCTCTAGGCGCCATCGCTCGATCCTTCCGAGAAGCATGAAGGCGGATTTCTGTCGTCTCGGATCCTGAAGCGCCATCGCGAACAGCCTCGCACGTAGCGCATTCGACGCGCGTGCGTGCAACGTGAATGCGTTCGGATTGTGCCCGACGGGTCGTTGCTCGACGAAAGCGGACTCAAGTTGGTCCCAAACGCCTCGTGGGACGGGAGAGGGGTTGGTATCGTCGACAAGATTCAGGTTTACGGCAAGGGCGTCGGGAGTTCCAAGCGAGGCCATGACCCTTGACAGAACATGCCGACTGAGTTCCGGCAGGTCTCGGTCGCACAATCCCTGCAACCGCTCCGCCACTTCCGGGCTCCGCTGCGCCAGTGCCGCGAGCCGGGCCACAAGCGCGTCTTCGTGTGGAGCACGGCCCGCCAGTGCAATGCTGCGGATGTCTGGATCGACAAAGCCCAAGAGCAGCTGGCGCGCCGACGGCGTATCGAGCGCGGCGATGGCCTGGACAAACTCCACTTCGAGCTGCTCGAACGTTCGCTGATCGGATGCGAGGTCGCGCAGCAAGTCGGTGGCGGCATCGGATCGGCTCTCACCGAGAGCGGTGACGACCTCCCGTAGTTCGTGTCCGTAGAGCCGTCTCTTGCCGAGCACCTCCTTGACCCTGGCAATGCCTGCCGCGGCATCGTCAACCAGAGGGCAGAGCGCGAGGATACGACGCAGAAGATAGCGATCTGTGTCCTGCATCCACTCGTTCGTCCGTTGTAGGAAGGAGTCGACTAGAGCAAACACGGTGGCCGCTGGCAAGGAGACACCAGCCATCAACAAGCGCTCGGCCGCATCGAGACAAGTGTACACGTCCCACTTGCCGGGCAAGGCAATCACGTCGAGCACCGATGTGGCCGAGGCGCGCCCGTCAATGGCGGCCAGTGCCCCGGCGAGTTCCTTCAAGTCGGCGGCGGACTCCGGATCCGAAGGCTGCTCTCGCAGGCGCGTGATCTCCGACCGAAGTGCGGCGGCGAACCGTGTGCGACGAGTTTCATTGCCGGGCGGCAACACGCGGCTATCACGCGCAGCCCACATCAAGTCGTGCCGGAACCTCTTGTTAAGGGAAGGCTCCGACTTCGGCAGGAAGTCGTGCGCCATCGCCCGCGCGGTAGCTCTGAGATACTCCGGATCGGGAAGTAGGTCGATGAGCACCTGTTCTGCGCCGACCGGGTCGAGGCGCATAACGGCAGCGACGTGCCACTCAGCGTATCTCATAACCGCGCCATCGCCGCGGGGCCCGCGATCCCCAGCCGCGCGCGCGGCTAGGCCGCGGCGAACCCGTTCACTGTCGGCGCGGATTAGGGTCTTCAGTTGCGCCATATCTTCGGGTTCTCCGACCTGTGCGATCGACGAGGCCAAGTGTGCCTTCTCCTCACCGGTAAAGTCGTCTTGGCGAAGCACAACATCAACGCTTCCGTTGAGGTATGCGCGGAGACACGCTTTGAGTTCGCCGTCGGAGATGCGCAGTCGTTGTCGGCCAGTGATACCTACCCTGCTGAAGAGTCGCGTAGCGACCTTGATGTCAAGAGGGTCGCCATCCGTGACGGACGACATGACACCAGCCGCGGCGACCTCACCAGCAAGGTGGCGGAATAGAGCCTCCAGCTGCCGTATCACTTGTCGTTCGAATTCGTGCGGTTGATCCGGCTCCGCGTGCACCTTTCGAGACATCCGCCGCAACCCCGCGAACACTCGTGCCGCGAGTTTTGCATCCGCTTCAGCGGCGACCACCGCTATCATGCCCTTCAAGCGTCGGTACTGAAGGTTGTCGGCCTCAAGGCGCGTCAGGTACTCCTCGACCACGTGGTCCGGAATGGCGGTCGCGAACGGCATCCACTGCTCGTGATCGAAAAGGACGCCTTCGGCAACCTTGATCGCCACCCACTCGCTCACCCACGCCGGGTCCGTATCGCGCAGGTGCTTGAGCGCTGGTTGGATGTAGCCCCAACGCAACTCTCGCGCGTCGTCGTCGGGCAGAGCCGCCAGCGCCTCCTGGATGACCCCGTTCAGGTCGGTCTCGCCGAATTCCACCAAGCGGAGGGTCGTGCGCAGGCGCGCGGGTTGGTCCCTGCTGGTATCGAGGGATCCGCGCAACGCGGCGATGGTTCGGGATCTGAAGGCTTTGGGCATTCGATTGGCGTTCTCGCGCGCAACATACTCGAACGTCTCTGCATCCAGAGATGCCAGAACGCGGCTAAGCGCATCGTCGGACCTATGCCACAAAAGACCCTCCACCGCACCCATCTTGACGGCGATGCTGTCGTCCTCGATAGCGAAGGCCACGACCTCGGTGTCGATCCGCTGACGAAGCAACTCGGCAAGGAAAATCGATTGCGCTGCCCCGCTCCAGCCACGCACGACCTCACGCCAGTTCGGTCCCAGCGATGAGACCCGGATATCTGGCGAGAAGCGGAACGTACGAAGCCACACTTGCTCGTCCCGCTCCGAGAGAAGCGGCGCGATTAGGTCGCTGAAGTCGTCCATGCCCGTTGCAAGCATGGCGGCCACAGCATAATCCCGAAAGTGATTGTCGCGCATTGCGTAGACGGCGCGGAATCGGTCGCCTACGACCCTGCGGACGTCATCCCAGACGCCCGCCCCGCAAAGCCGCGCAAGCTCTCCGGCGAACACGAGATCGATGTCGAGCGCCATCTCCACCAGTTTCGCTCCGGCGCTGGCATTGCCGTTGTCCGCACTGGCATCGCCGCTCCTCTCGCCAAACGTTGCGGCAATCATGCGGAGAGGTTCAGCCCATGCCGGCTTGTTCACGTATGCGGCCGTGAAGCGGCCGGTCGGGTCGGCGTCATCGTCCGGCAGGTCGAGAAGTCGTGCGCGGAGGTCGAGCGTGGCGAAATACTCCTGTAGCTGCTGGTGGTCGAATCGAAACGCTATCTTCGGATAGTCAACGCGTTCGAGAACGTGGTGCGCCGTGAGGGATGCAAGGAGACTCGGCGGAGCCGGCCGCTGGATCTGCCCACGGTTGGCGAGTACTTGTGCGACCTCAGCGACGATGGCGCGGGCATCGTCCTCGGGCATTCCCACGGTGCCACGACGGGTCATCTCCGCCGCCAGGGCCTTCAGATAGTCCGCTTGCTTCCCGAAGATCGGTGCTTCCTGGAACGCGTTTAGGTGTTCTTCTCGTTGTTCCTGTAGATGGACAACTTGGGCTAGGATGCCGAGCTTCGTAGCGGGGATTCTGGCGCCCGCTTCAAACAGCGCCACGACCTCTGCAAGTATGAACGGCGTGCGTGTCAACTCGTCGAGCGACTTCTCGGCCTCGATGCGGATGCGAAGCTCAGTGCTTTTTTCGCCTAGGCGTGCTACGAGATAGGCGGCACGCTGCGCCGGGCTTAGGTGCCTCAACCGCAACCGCACTGCACCGGGCAGGGGCGTCAGGTGGTGGGTGCGGGTAGCGACAATGATGCCGGCGCTTGGAAAACCGCGTTCGAGCTCCCGGAGTGCGAGGAGAGCAGGCTTCGAGTCGGATTCCGCAATCTCGTTCCAACCGTTCAACAACAAGACGCACGGTGCGGCCTGCTGCACTCGTGCGAGGTCGTGGGTCGTGAGCCCCTGCGCCTGGAACGCAGCCATCCCGGCGATGTGTTCGAGAATTCCCCGTCCCGATGAAGTCCACGCAGGGAGGTCGATCATGAAGGTCGTAACGGCGTCGCGCGCGCTTTGCGCGAGCTGAATCAGCGTCGTCGTCTTTCCGCAGCCAGCAGGTCCTTCGAGCACGATGCGGCCGCGTTGCGAGAGCACGCGGCCGATCTGCTCAAGCGACAGCACGTCGGTAGATTCCCTGCCATCAGGAACGAGCCTCACGGCTGTGAGATCGATTAGCGGATGCCCCTTGATCTTGTCAGCCCAAGACTCCGCGTCCACGGCGGCCGCGCGCCTTGTCCTCGCGATAAGCTCAGTGACCTGTGGTTCGTGATGAATGTCGAGGTAGAGGTAGGACGCACAGAGGGGAGCGTTCTTCGGCTTCAGGAGAGCCGTGATGATCTCCTCGCGTTCGACGATAAGAAGGTCGATGCCGTACTCCTCATGAATCTCCTCGGCCCATCTTCTTTGGTCGGCGTGCCCCACTGGGCGGGGTGTGACGAACAGGAGCTTTCCCAAGTCACGAAAGTTCTCCTTGGCAGTCTTCGCGTCGGCACAGACCTTGCTTCGACTTGGCGTGATTGAGGCGGCGAGTCCCTTGCCGACTCCTTCAGGCGTCTCGCTCGCAGGCGCATAGGCGTCGAGGCCGAAGTCCTTCTTGCGCTGGCGGGCGATGAGTTCTGGCCAGCGCTGCTGCCCGAGTTCCACGGCCAGCCCCTGAAAGCGCATCCCCCCCTCTTGAGAGATGAGCTCTCGGAGAGCCCGCTCGACGTCGCTTCTCAGAATGGCCATTCGAGTCCTGTGTTACCAAGCCGGGGGACCGCGAGAATATGCCACGCTTGGCCCAACAGCTCCAGACTGATTGACCTCGGACGTATGAGTGCACATGTGGAGAACCGATTCTGGAAGGCCTGGATCGTCGGCAGCCGCTTGTGGGTGCGAGCGTCGGATCAAGAAATCGGCCAAGGAGACGGTGGATCCCCAAGTAGTCGATTGCGGAGCTGAGACCGTTACCGGCTCGGACCATGATCCCGCTCCGGCCCGCGCCGCCTCTTCGGAACCACGAGCCGTCTCGTCATCTCCACCCGCTCCCTGGCCCTCCGCCGTACCTCCCGGAGTATCCGGTCAAGTCCGTCACCTGCCCTCTCAGCCGCTCGACTTGCCGCTGCAAGGCTTCGACCTGCTGCCGCAAGGCTTCGACGTGCTCGGAGTGCTGCCGCTGTTCCGTTTCGTACTGCGCGGACAACCTCTCCAAGGCCTCCGTCAACTGCCGTTCCAAGTCGGTCACGTAGCTTCGTCCTCACTCTCTCGACAGCTTCAAGTAGGGCCGCCCGTCCATCGTGAACGCCGGACGGGCCGGAGTGCGGGCGGGCAGCGTCACGTACCGCTCCCCGCTGATCTCCCGCAACTCCACGCCCCAGGTCGCCACCTGCATCTCGGCCAGCGTCGCGCGCGCCCGCTCGATCCGCACGTTCACCTCCGTCAGGGTCTCGAACCGGGAGTCGATGCTCCTCGACAGCCAGTGCATCGTCGCCCAACTGCCGCCGCAGATACCGAGGAAGAGGCTCAGGCCGACCACGAGAGGCCTGAGCCAGGCCCTCATCAGCAACTCGCGCATCCGCGCGGTCGCCTTCTCCGTATCGGCCTCGATGGAACGCTGCGCGCCGCTTGCGACGGCGCTCAAGTTCTCTCCAAGCCGCGCGAGCTCGCGCGCGGCTTCGTCCTCGATCCGTTGCCGGTCGGCCTCCAGCCTGCTCCTCAGCCGGGAGGTCAAGTCGTTCGGGCTCGAAGTCTCGTTCATACAGTTCTCCCTTCAGCCGCCACCGCTTCCCGCTGTCGGGATCGCGGGCGGTGATGTAGTCGTTGCCTTGGCGCGGCACCTCCAGCCCAACGTCCTCCAGCGCAGAGACCACGTCGGCCCGGCCCTTGACCGCGCCGTGCTCGACGCGCTGCACGAGGTAGTCGCGGATGAGCGTGCGCGGGTCCGCCTCGTGTTCGAGCCCGGCCCGGAGCTTCGACGCCTCGATGTAGGCCACGTGGCCCGGCCGCTGCGCCCTCGCGCGCGCCGGATCGTCCGGACGGCTCCAGCCGTGCTCATGGTTGAAGGCGTCGCGAAGCGGGGCGAAGGTCTGCTGCCAGCCGGGCAGGAGGTCGCATTCTCACAATCCGTTGCGGGTATTGAACTTGGGAGTCTGACAGGCCCGATTCCCGCCAAATGACTCCCGCCGATTGGCGAACCTCAGCCGCGAGGCCGCCGACGAGCTTCCAGTGCCTTCCGAAGCTGTCCCGCGTCCGGGCGCTGATAGCATTCGAGCACCGTCTTGGCGGTCTTCCAGCCTCCCAAGGCGCAAAGCACCTTGAGCGGCTGGTCCATCAGGTCGCTCGCGAACTTGCGCCTCAGCGAATGCCAGCCCCTTCCGGGCGTCGGATCCAGCCCCGCAAGAATCTGGGCCTTGCTCCACCAAGCGTGCAACCGAGCGGCGCCCGCGCACGCCAGCGGATTCCTAGGCGCGGGCAGCACCGGCGCTTCGCCGGTTCCGGGATTCGTTCTCCGCGCCTCGTCTAGAGCGGCGAGGGCGTCGCTGGTGACGGGCGTGGTGTGTTCGTGGCCCGACTTGTCGTGCTCGGCACGCCAGAGGATGGTCCGGCCCTCGAAGTCGATGTCTGCCCACCGAAGCTGGCGTATGGCTCCGATCCGGTGTCCGGTCTCGTGAGCGAGCACGAGCGCCACCCGGAACCGCCAGTCCACCCGGCACGCCACCTTCAGAAGCTCCCGGTACTCATCCTCGGTGAGCGCCACCCGTTTCGGGTTCTTCTCCGTGGGCTTCCTGAAGCCCTTGAGCGGGTTCCTGTCGAGGAGCGGGCGGCCCCGCTCGTCCCTCGACCTCGCGGCCCAATTCAAAACCGCGATCAGGAACTTGAGGTCGTATTCGACCGTCCGGTCGGACACGGGCCTTCCGCTCGGGCCGATCCTGCCCGCCCGCCGTTCCCGGATGAAGCGGTCCCAGTCCCGTTGGGAGAGTGTCGCCGGGTCGCGGTTCCGTCCGAAGAACCGGAGGAACATGTGCGTGGCGGCCCGGTCGTGCCCCCGCGTATGCGCGCCCTTGGTGGGCGTCACCTCCGCACCGTAAATGTCAAGAAGCCCCCCCAGCGTGAGCGGCTCCGGCTCGGCTTCCGCCTTGCCGTTTAGGCCTGGGGCGGCGAAGCCTGCCGCAAGCTCGTCCGCCTGCCGCTTCGCCCTCACCCATTCGCGGTGCCCCAGCGACCGGGTGAGCCTGCGCCCGTTCTCTCGCCACTCCAACTGGAACAGGCCGGTCTTCGGGTCGGGAAACGCCCGGACCCGGTTCCGGCCCCATTCGCCGGCGCCGTAGGTGCGCCGACTTCGTTTCGTGCGTGCCATCATTCGATTCCTCTCTCGATTCGATGGACTGCACGATCTGCGCGAACGAAACTTCGCGGAGGGAAGCCATCTCCGCCAGACTGACTCGCGGGGGTCAGAATCGACCGGACGCGAGTCCGTCTTCCTTCCGCGCCGGAGCTTGCCCATCTTCGAGCGCGGAGCCGTAACGTGGAGTCGGACGGACACGGCTAGACCGTCCGGGTCGCTGGCGCCCTGCGGTTGCGCGAGATTCGGCCTCGTGGCGGCCAATTGGATTGCGGAGGGTCCGCAGTCTAACACCCAGACGCGTCGAAAGGAGACAGTGATGACCGAACAGCAGCACCCGTTTGCCTACCAGTTGATGCCGATTCACGAAGACCGTCGGCAAGATTTCTTGTTTCTGCGGCTGTATTCCAACGATCCTCGCCCAGAGAGCTATTGGTGTATGCACATGGACGTTACAGACCCACGTCGAGAGGATGTGCTTGTTTTCGTACGAAGCACCGTACCGAAAGAGAAGGTGGTGGCCGAGATCAACAGAGTGCTCAGCTACTTCACCCGACAGATCGAACCACGCCACGATGACTCGGGCTAATCGAATGAGTAGTCGGTCGGTGAGAAGTGACCTTGGCCCCTGTCGTGCAGGCATGGCAGAACTGCTGGTGAAGGCGGTGGAGACAACGCGCGCGCTGGAGCGCCGGTTGGACGTAACCGGGGGTTGGCCGGAAGCCAGCGCGCGCACTGACTTCAGTACCGATCCCGCCGCCGCGATTCGGATCACCGGCGCGTTGTTGCTTCGCAAGGCCAGGATACACACGGTCGCCGTCCTCCGAGCCAACGAGACCAGCAACCTGCACTCGCTCGCTGTCCAGATGAGGCCGGTCCTCGAATGTGCCGGGCAGGTCGTATTCCTGTTCCAGAACGCGATCATCGCACCGGACGTGCTGATGTCGCGGGAGCGAGCCGCGGAAGTGGTCGGCAGCCGACTGAACAGGGACCACTTTCACACGCTCCGCAGGTTGACGAAAGGCCAAATCAGCCCCGAAGAGTTGCGTGAGGTCGAGGCGCAGGCCGAGGAAGCTGCGGCGTTGGCCGTCGGGGCGACCACGCCGAAGAGGCGCAAAGAGCGGCGTTTTACTCAAGCAGACAAGGTGGCACCCCTCCCCAAAGGTCGGGAGTGGTACAACTACTTGCGAGAGCACTTCGGGCACGGCAGAGCGGCGGACTGGAGGGGGCTCTCATGGCGTGGCGGCGTCATCTCGATGGACAGGGTTCAGGATGAGTTCGCGTTCCTTGGCTTGATGAACTACTTGGTGACCCAGGTGGCTCTCATGAACGCGGCAGCCGCACTGTGCCCGGTGGAGGGAGACGCCAACCACCGCTGGAAAGACTGGGTCGAACCCACACTGGCGCAATTGACTCACGTACGGGAGTCATCGAAGGCGCTCGTAGACGCCGCCAGAGTCGTCTTGACAGGAGGGTTGGATGGAGGCGCTCGAACCGATTGAGGTGCAGCGCAACCGGGCTAGGAAGTGTCGCGACCTGCTTCGGGACCTGACTCGAATCCATGTCGAGATCGACACACCGGCGCGCCGGGTCGGAGCGGACGAACCTGACTGCGTCTTTCGCCTTCGCAAGGTGTGTCTCCACGCAGTTGCGATCGGGAGGTGCGAAATCAACGTCGACGGCGTCCACGTGATCACCACAGAGCTGCGGGCGGCATACGAGCAGATGGACGCCGTATGGAAGCGTCTGCCAGACGAGTTCCGGTTCGCCGCAGACGGTAGTTGGTGGTCCCACGAGGCAAGGAATGGGCTCGCGGCGTACAACCATCCGACGATGGTGAGCTTGGCCCTGTCGTTGGCGAGCGGAGGATTTGCCGAGGCCGAGGACCCACGGAGCTACCTACAGCTCGCCGTATGGCTGGGCCGCCTCGGATGCGGATACGGGCTAGCGCTCGCCCATCTGGCACGAGTACTGGGCACAAAGGTGGAAGTCGATTCCCGTCTGGCAGCGGTACTGGGCGACGTGCCCCAATAATCTATTGCCCGAGCATCGAGGCGCTCCGTGTCGCGGGGAAACCGGCAGGCGGAGCGCACTGCGCCAACCCGCCGCCGCTCGCCCGCCCGCGCTTCGCGGGTTTCCGAGGAGCCATTCGATGGGCGCCGTACGGGCGCCCGTATGTTTCGTGCTGCCATCATTCGATACCTCTCGTGATGGACTGATCGGGAGGAATCGCAAACTGTAGTGAGACAATAGGTTAGCGTACATCGCACCGAGTGCCGTATCACTTCCGATAGCCGATTCTGTGCTGGAATCCATGCGACGCCATCGGAAGTCGCCGGACGATTTTCTTGCGATCCGGGCGGACCATAAGGGTCCGGGGCGGGGAATGGGATCCGACCCCGGCGGAGGGACGGACGGAGTCCGTCCCGGAGGCCGGGGGGACCGGCGCCGAAGCGGTGGCAACGCCGACCACGCTGCCCGCCGGTCACCACGCGGGACTCACCCGAAGCCGACGGCCTCGACCGGCGGTGATCGGTGGTCGCCGGGAGAACACCCGGAGGTCGGCCGCCCGGGGGACGTTCGAACCCGCGGCAGTGGGCGGAACACACCAACCGCGAACGCTGCCGGAGCAGGGTTTTGTCGGGGGTTCGAAGGGGGGCGGCAGCCACCCTCGCCAGCCCGCCGTGTTATACGGAGGGTAAGCTGGCTTGTCCAACTTAGCGTGGCCAAGCCAGCCCCGGCGGACGCCCGAAAGACGCTCCCGCGCCAGCTGAACCGAGGGGCGGAACACGGGGCCGTCGCTGGCAAGCTCCCCGACCTCTTGGCCGCCCGCCTCAAGAACGACCAAGACGTAACCCCGGCGCTCCCTGCCGAGCGGCCCGGTTTTGCCCTACCCGTACCCCTCGGGAACCCGAGATCGACGACCTGGGGCGATTCCACGGCCCGTAGATGCCCCGAAATGCCTCCGAAACGGCCTTCGAGGCCGGTCGCGGGGTCAAATCAGCTCCCGGCGGCCGCCTATCGCTGCGTGACGTAGTCGCTCCACGCCTGCATGACCTCGGCGCGGCGCTCCAGCAGGTCGGAGCGCTGGTACGCCTGCACGACCTGGCTTCTCGGGACGTGGGCGAGGCAGGCTTCCGCGACTTCCGCCGGGACGCCGGTCTCGGCCATCCACGAGCGCGCACTCGACCGGAACCCGTGAACCGTCGAGGCGATCCCGGCCCGCCGAAGCACGCGCCCCGGCACGTTCCTCGGCAACACCCCGCCTTTCCTCGTCGGAAACACCAGCGACGAGTCGGGAGACAGCGCCCGCGCCCGCTCCAACACACCGAGCGCGCCCGTGCTCAACGGGACGGAGAACTCGCGACCGGCCTTCATCCTCGACGCGGGGATCGTCCACACGCCCGCCTCCATGTCGATCTCGCTCCACCGCGCCCCGCGCGCCTCTCCGGCCCGCACCGCCGTCAGCGCGATCATCTCGACGCACGGCATCGCCGACGGGTGGATGTACTTCACGCGGCGGATCGCCCGGATCGCCGCCGCGACCTCCCGGTGCGGAAGCGCGCGGAGATGGGTCGGGGCGTTGCCGTTCGTCCTCGGCAGCGCCACGACCGCCCGGTCCAACGGGTTGTCCGGGCGGAGGTTCTTCCCAATGCACCACCGGAAGACTGCGGAGATCCGGTTGCGGGCCTTCCGGGCGGCGGCGGGCTTCGACGTCCAGATCGGCGCGAGGCACGCCAGTACGTCCGCGCTCGTGATCCGGTCCACCGGCTTGTCCAGCAGGGGCGCGGCGTAGAGGCGGAACGTCGCGGCCCAGTCCTCGGCCATCGTGCTCCCGGTCTTCCAGCCGTCGCGGTGCAACTCGATGGTGCGTTCGACCGCCTCGGCGAACGTCGGGACGCCGCCGCCGCGCGGGTCGCCGCCGTGGCGGACCGAGCGGCTGTTGTCCAGCGCCGTCCTGCGCGCCTCGGCAAGCGTGATCTCGGGATACGGCCCGAGCCCCACCGAGGTCAGCCGTCCCTCGATCCTTAGCCGCTGCCGCCACGTCTTGCTGATGCGGCCGGCCTTCGTCCGGTGGACCCGGAGGCTCAGTCCCCGCCCGCCTCGCCCGTCGCCGTACACGCCCGGACGGTTGACCGAGCGAACGAAGGCGGCGGTGAGCGTCCTGGGTCGTTTCATCGTGGGTTTCTTCCTGAATGCGTATCACTTATTGCAACACTACACAGGGAAGAATACACGGGATGTTGATAAACCGCAAGGGATGTGGATATTACCGTAAACGCCGATAAGACAACGTACTAAAGGACATTACTGGACTACTGGAAGACGGCTATGGATCGTATTGGAAGCCGGCAATGCAGTTCGTGATGGACCGCACGATCTGCGCGTTCGCCCGTCCTCGCGCCACTCCAACTGGAACAGGCCGGTCTTCGGGTCTGGAAACACCCTTGACCAGTGCTTGGCACTCCCGGAACGCGACGGAGGGGCCGCTGCCGGAGGCCGGTCGGCGTCCGGGACCGCGCTGGACCGCTTGGGATAGCCGCTCGCGGGCGCGGCTTGACGCGGCACATGGGCCATCTCCGATTTCAAACGGATTGAAGAGCGGCGGTGAGGAGTGAACCCAAAATGGACGACCGGTCCTTCAGCCACGGGAGACCGCGCTGATCGCCCATCTCAAGGGACGCGAGAAGGCTCTGGAGGCCTTCGGCTGGACCGGACGCCGGGCCGAGTGGATCGCCCTTGCCTGCCTGCACGGCGGCGTCTTCACGCGCTTGCAGTGGACCAGTTTCCTTGGTTGCCACCCGGAGAAGGTGCGGCGTGCCGTCCGCGCGCTCGTCGCTCAGGGCTTGGCCGTCGAGGAGGTCCCGGCCGGTGTCCGATGGATCGGCCGCGTGTGCCGGATCCGGGCACTCAGGGTCTACCGGGCGCTCGAAGCCGAGGAGTTCTTTCGGCGGCGGCGGATCACCTCCCGGGACGTGCTGATGCGTCGGCTGCTCGCACTCGACTACGTTCTTGAGTATCCTCACCTGCCGTGGCTGCCGACCGAAGCCGAGAAGGTCGCCGCGTTCAAGGCGCTCGGGATCGAGCGCCGGGTTCTGCCCCGGCGGACCTACCGTGGCGCGACGGGGAACATCCGGCGCCACTTTCACCTCGGGCTTCCGGTCGCGCTGGACGTGAGGCGCGCCGTCTTCGTCTACGTCGACCCCGGCCACGAGACCGCGAAGGGGCTGCGCGCCTGGGGCGCGGCCCACCGGGAGTTGTGGGCGATGCTCCGGGACCGCGGACACAAGATCGAGATCGTGGCCGTCGGGCGGGGCTCGAAGGAAACGAGCCGCGCAGACACCGTGCTCGGCAACTGGGCGAGGGACCCGAGGCCGTCCACCCACGCCGCAGAGATCGACCGGGAGATCGAGTGGATCAAGGATGTTCTCCGCAGCAGGGACGAGCGACTGATCCGAGAGGTGTGCGGTGATATCCGGGGCGGACTCGTGCGGCTGGCGGAACTCCAGAATCGGGCTGTTCGGGAGGCCGGCCAAGGGCTGTTGCACCGGGTGAGCACCTGGCGGTCGGAGCGGCTCCGTCGGAAGCTGTTCTGATGGGAAATCCGGCTGCCCGATGCCGAACGGGACATGTGTATTTGTTGTTGGGGGTACCAGGACACGGAATTCGCCCTCGGATGTGACCCACAGCATACGCCGCAAGTTGCTGGCGGTTTGTCAGTTAGGCCACGGCCGCCCGATTCGTCGATGCCGAACCGGGCTTCCAGGCCGTGGACGGGAGCGACCCCCCTGTTTCGATGCCCAGTGCGGGCATCGGCGAGGGTTGGGACGGACAAGCCCGTCCCACCCTCCCGGGGGTCGCTCCCGGTCCAGCAGTCCTTGCAGGAAGGCGAAGGCGGGCCGGGACGGGTCCGTACCAGTCTCGGTCGGCGATGCCGCACAGCCCACCGGCCAGCCGGTCGGCCAACGGGTCCTCCACCGCCTCGAAGCGGCGCTCGACACCCTTCCGGGACGGATCGATGCTGCGGGAGCGACCCCTTGGAGGCGGGGGCGAGCGTGTGAAACCACGCTCGCCCCTATGCCGCACCGCGCCTTCGGCGAGGGGGGTCGCTCCCGCCACGGTCCATGCCGCCCGTTCGCCACCGCTGACGCGGCCGCCGAACCGCAAGGCGTTGCCTTCCTGCGGATGGGTGGCAAGGGCCGGTGTGAATCCGAAGAGCCCCAAACTGTGAATCGACCCCCCGTGTCGAATTCACACTCCAGCACGGCGTAACGGGGAGCGCTGACGGCGCTGGGGAACGCCCCGTGGCTCCCGGGATCTGCCATCGCCGCCGTGGTCTGTCCGAAGCCTCTCGGCATGGGGTCAGCTCAATCAGATAAGCCATCCGCCATAGTAGGTACGCCTAACGAGGCGTCCGTGTTTCGGGTGGACCGTGGCCCGACTGCCGCAAGCCGCGCAGCAACCTGCTCCGCCGAAGGTGTACTGACCCCCCCCTTGACGAGCGCTGGGCATGGCATCCACCAGCGATCGTGAGATAACGGCGGACAATCCTAGCAGAGCCGTTGCCCGAAGCGCACTCGGGTCCCTAGTGTTCCTACCCAATCCGATCTTCGCCATCGTTCCCATCCTCCGCACGCAGGCCCCATGAAACCCATCTTCGAGACCTGCGAGCCGCGCCCCGAAGTGCTCTCGGGCGACCTGACAGAGGACACGTTCGCGGCCCGGCTCCGCGACGTGATCGACGGGACGGCCGACCCGGCGTACCAGGACCCGGTCAACTTCTTCCGCAACACCTTCCCAACCGACGGGCTGAGAACGCTGGCGAGGGAGGTCCTCGGCCGCCTCTCGGGGCGGCAGCCCGCGAGCAGCCCGTTTATTCGTCTTGAGACCTCGTTCGGCGGCGGCAAGACCCACAACCTGATCGCGTTGTACCACCTTGCGACGGGCGGCGGGCAGGCGGCGCTCGACGCCGCCGAAGAGAACGCGGCACGGGGCAACGGGGGCGAAGGCATCGTTCCCGGTGCCGACTGGCTGCCCTCCGACCGATGGGCGGTCGCCGGCGTTGTGGGGTCGGACTTGGATCCCGCCGAGGGAATCGCACACGACGGGGTCAGCACGTGGACGCTTTGGGGAGAATTGGCTTGGCAGGCGGGTGCGAGCGCGGGCGGTCCCGAAGGCGGCAAGCGCGCCTACGAGCACGTTCGCAGGGCCGACGAATCCCGGATAGCGCCCGGCACCGCCTCGCTGGAGCGCGCCGTGGGAGATCGTCCCACGCTGATCATGTTCGACGAGATCGCGCGCTACCTGCGGGCCGCGAAGGCCGTGCGCGCGGAGAACGGGCAAACCGATCTCGCCGAGCAGACCGTGGCGTTCGTCATGACCCTGATCGAGTTGGCGGCCAGCCGCCCCAACATCGCGTTCGTCCTCACCTTGGCCGACTCGTCCGACGCATTCAGATCCGAGACCGTGCGGTTGCAGGCGGAACTGGAGGAGGTGAAGAACGTCTCGGCGCGGCAGGAGCGGGTCATCACGCCCGCGTCCGAATCGGAAATCGCGCCCATCGTGCGCCACCGGCTTTTCGAGCGGTTCGACGATTCGGCCGCCGCCGCGGCCGCCGACGCCTACCGCGCATGCTACTCGGAGTTGGCGGAGCGCGGGGCCGACCTCCCCGAACGTCTCCTCCGTGCGGACCACCATGAAGAGGTGTTGAAGAACTACCCGTTCCATCCCGATCTCTTCACCGTTCTCACCCTGAAGACGGCGACGATCCCTCAGTTCCAGAAAACCCGCGGCGCGCTCCGGTTGCTGGCCCGGATGATTCGGGGGCTGTGGGAATCGCGGAGCCCCGACGTGTGGACCATCGCGCCGTTCCATGTCGATCTTCACGACGAAGCGATTCTCAACGATCTCACGTCGAGGCTTGGACGGCCGGAGTTCCGCGCAGTGGTCCAGGCCGACATCGCCAGCGGCAGGCCGGGCAATCCCGCGCACGCGGAGAGGCTGGACCAGCGTTGGAAGGCCGAGGGGAAGCCGCCTTACGGCCGCCGGCTGGCCACGTCGATCTTCGTTCACAGCCTCACGCAGGGCATCGCCTCCGGAATCGAGTGGCCGGACCTGCTGGCCGCCACCGTTCAGCCCGGCGACGATCCCGAACTGCTGCGCCAAACGCTGGCCCGGGCGCGGGGCGAGAAGCGCGGCGCGGCGGGAGAGGCGTTCTGGTTCCTCCACTGGGATGGCCGGCTGTACCTGTTCAAGACCGAACCGAGTCTGGAGAAGGTCGTGCAGGACGAACTCTCGCTCGTGGGGCTGGTGCGCGCCAAGGAGGAGGTGGACCGGCGCATCAAGCGGGTGTGGCGTCCCGGCACCTTCCGACCCGTCCACTTTCCGGCGGAGGCCTCCGAACTCGCCGACGATTCCGGCGCGCCCAAGCTGGCCATCCCGCACTTCGAGGCGTGCGCGGTCGAGGCGGGCGGGGCGAAGCCGTCGCCCCCCGACCTCGTCCGCAAGCTGTTCGCCCACGCGGGGACCACCGAGACGCCGCGCACCTTCAAGAACAACGTGGCGTTCCTGGTCGCCGACAAGACGGCATCGGAACGCATGGTGGCGCTCGCCCAGCGGCACCTCGCCATCGAGCGGATCGTGAAGGACCGGGGACGCATGGCGCAGTTCAGCCGGGACCAGCAGAAGGACCTCCGTGCGATGGGCGCCGCCGCCGAGTTGGATGTCCGGGTCGCGATCACCCGGACCTACCGGCACCTCTTCTATCCGTCCGCCGACGCTCCGAAGCGGTCCGGCGGACTTGCGCACCATGGAATGCCGGTTCAGGAGCAAGGTAAGGTGAGCCGGGACCAGACCGGGATTCTGGTGGGCGTGCTGCGCGATCTGGACAAGGTCCTCACCGGCGACGATGCGGCTATGAGCGCCCAGTTCGTGAAGGCCAAGGCGTGGACCAGCGGACGCGGCGACATGTCCACCGACGACCTGCGAAGGGAGTTCGCAAAGCGCCTCGGGCTCAAGATGCTGCTGGACCCGAATCAGTTGAAGAAGACGATCCGGAACGGCTGTAGCCAGGGCGTCTGGGCCTACTACGACCCGAAGCGGGATCGCGTCCACCGAAAGGACTCGCCGCCTCCGTTCGTCGAGATCTCCGGCGACGCGATGCTCTATACGCCAGAGGAAGCCGAGAAGGTGTTTCCGCCCGCAGAGAAATGCGCCCGCTGCGGACGCGCGGAGTGCGCGTGCGGGGAGAAGTGCCCGCTCTGCGGACAAGTGAAGTGCGCATGCGGCGACGAGAAGGATGACGATGCTCCTCTCGTCGTCACAGAGACCGGCGCGCCGGGCAGGGTCTTTCAGCGCATCGCCGACGCGTTCCAGGACGCCGGACGGGAGTTCATCGACACGCTCAAGATCACTTGCGAGGACCTTTCCGACATGCGCGCCCTTGGCATGGCGGTCCCCCAGTTCCCGAAAGGGGAGTACCGGGTGGGCCTGCGATTGGTTGCCGAGTTCGGCGAGCGGAGCGCGGACGGCTCGGTGGAGGTCCGCTATGACGGACTCTGGGACCGCTACAAGCGCCTTCGGTCCACTCTCGAGGCACAGGCTGGCGAGGCCACCAAGGTGGATGTGATGATCGTGCTGACCGCCTCGTACCCGGAGGGGCTTGCGCCCGGCTCCCAAGCCTTCCAGACACTCCGGGACGTCATGGTGCAGTTGGACATGGGCCGAATCGCGGTCCGCGCCGAAGAGCGGCCGGCATCGGACCCGGAACTGGCGCTTGGATAGGTCGCGCCCGATGCCCTCGACAGCCACCGCTCGCCGTTCGCCGACCGCGCCGGGACGCCGATCTGTTGCGTCGGCCTTCGAGTTGAGGGTGCTTCCCCGCGACGGACTTGGATTCGGGGTGGCGCTTTACCGCGTGGAGGCCCATCGCGGCCACGCCGGTCCAGCCGGAGAGTTGGTGATCCGGGTTTGGGGGGAGCCGCTCCTCAGCGTCCTCGATCAGGTGCTCGCCACGATCCGGCGCGCGGGATACCGATCAACCGATCTTGGTCCGAAGCGCCGCGCGCCCTTCAAGATTGCCGAGGAGGACGCGGTGCGCCTGGGCCTGCTCTTCGCCGCGCTCAAGCCCCTGCGGAAGCACCGCCGTATTGAAGAAGTGGCGCGGGCCGTCGCCTCGATGGAACCGGAGGAGGCGCACTATTGGTTCAGCAAAGTGACGACGGGACCGGAACAGGGCCGGGTTCGCCGGGCGCTGCGGATCATGGTCTCGGATGAGTGAACGACGCCGTGAGCAGTCTCTGGATCTCCGCGACCTGGGTGATGGTTCCATGGTCGGGCTGAGTCCGGAAGTCGGGGGCTCTCTCGCCCAGGCGGGTGCAGTGTGCATGGAGTCGCAGCAGCACGAACCCGGCGTTGAACTTGTCGTCACCGGTTCGATAGCCGGCGGGTATCCACTCCAATGGGAGCCTCCAGACGAGCAAGCACGCCGTACATGGCGCAACGACATTGACGCTACTGAGAACGGAGCCGCGGGAGTCGCCCTTCTGCTGGCCCGGCGGTTGCTCGGCTATGTGACAACAAGCCGATCCCGACACGGCACGGGTTTCGACTACTGGCTCGGACGGGACGTTGACGGGGATCCGATTCAGGACGAAGTCCGTCTCGAAGTGTCCGGCATTCGCCAAGGGACTTCCGCCGATGTCGACCGGCGTGTGCGCCAAAAGCTCAGTCAAATGAACCGGGCCGAAGCAGCAACCTCAGGCTACGCAATCATCGTGGAATTCGGGTGCCCGACGGCCAAGGTGGCGACGACATGAGTAGATCGCGTGCCTCTCATGATCGGGCGATGGACCTTGCTTTCCTTGCCGATCGCTCCAAGGCAGCAGGGAACTTGGACGAAGCCAGGGGGCTGTACGCGCAGGCCTTGGAAAGTGAGATGGCGGCACTGCACGCCCTGCGGGACCCGACCCCGATGACCCTGGCAGTGATGCACCGGAGCGCCGCTTGGCTCGCGCTAGAGTGCGATGATATTCGACTTTCAGAAAAACTCGCGTCCGCCGGACTCGCGGCGGACCCTCCGCCCGACATTGCTGACGAACTTCGCGAAGTCTGGGAGCAGGCCAACTTCCACCGGCACCTGCAGACTCGCGGACTTGTCCTCGCCGACAACGAGATCGAGTTGACGCTGTCAGGCCCGGGAGTCGGCTTGGGCATCGCCGAATGGACGGCCTACCGCACCCGCGTGGACGATACGTTGAAGATGATTACGCGGATCACCGAGAGAAGAGCGGAGAGACCGTTTCGCCGCCGGGGACCTCCCGAGACTGCGATACGAGACTACTTGAGTCCACATGTCTCCTTGCCAAGGGCGGCGAGCTACTCGGTATCCATCCGTCTGGGTAGTGGCCAATTGCACCTGCCGGGGGTGCTCGACCTGCCGGAGCTACCGGAGGTGATTCACGATTTCCTAACGATTGTCGAGAAAGTGAACGGATCTGTCGAAGATCAGCTTGAAGAAATGATCCCGGACGACTCCTACCGTCGAAACGCCGTCGCCTTGGCGAAACAGATTGCACCAGATGGTGCGAGCATCAAGCAGGTCGGATTCGCCGCCTCGGGGACTGAAGGGCCTCGCAAGGTTGGCTTCACTCGTCCGAAGAAGGATGTCAAGACGTCGTCTGCTGGGACCCGCTCCGGAGCAGAGGAGCGCGTTGTGGAGATCCGCGGCACCCTGCTCTTTGCGGACGCGCGCGGTGCCAGCAACGAGATCCGGATCGTCGCCGAGGACGATGCTCAACACAAGGTGAAGGTCGCACCAGAGATGATGGACGACATCGTGCGTCCGCTATGGAACTCGGTGGTCGTGCTGCGGGGCGTGCGGCGCGGGAATACCGTTACTCTCACCGAAATCGATCCCGTATGAAGGACTCCCGAACCCTCCCATGAAGCTGCGAACCCTGATCGAGGACTGGCTGCCGATCAAGGCGGTCGGCTGCGAATCCATGCGTGAGCGGGGCGCGTCGAGTGCGCTTCCGCCCCTCTACTTCCTCCACGTCTGGTGGGCGCGGCGACCGCTGCTGGCGAGCCGCGCGGCGCTGCTCGCCAGCGTCCTGCCAGCCTGGAGCCACCTCGCGCCGGGGCCCCAGTCGGGCGCGACAGACCGGAATTCCGATGACGAACCGACCAAGAATGCTGATCGAGGACTGGCTGCCGATCGAAACGATCGGATGCGAATCCATGAGGGACGCGAGCGCGGCTCGGAAACCTCCGCTGAACCGTCTCCACGTGTGGTGGGCCAGACGGCCGCTCACGGCGAGCCGGGCGGCACTCCTGGCCAGCGTGCTGCCGGCGTGGACCGAGAGTCTGGCACGATTCTTGAGAGAGAGAGAGAGAGAGAGAGAGAGAGAGAGAGAGAGAGAGAGAGAGAGAGATACCGTTCCGGTCAGCCGAAGAATACGAAGAGTGGTTCGTTCGGCTCTGCGGGATCTTCGGGGATCCGGTGGCGGGGCGGAAGAAGATCCAATGGGCCAAGCAGCAAGGCATCCGGCTCAAGGACCCACCCTACACCCACAAGCGAGCCTTCACGGTCAATCCCACCGGCGATCAACTCCGGATTCTGGAGGATCTTCTACAACACGCCTGGGGAAAGGATCGGCTGTCCGTTCTGGACCCGTTCGCTGGCGGTGGGTCCATCCCCTTTGAAGCGGTTCGCTACGGCTTCGACACCAGCGCCAACGAACTGAATCCGGTCGCCGGGGCTATCCTCCGAGGCACGCTCGAATACCCCTTTGCCTACGGTGCTTCACTGACTGCCGACACCCGCCGGTGGGGAAAGCGACTCACGCACCGGCTGCGCAAGGCGCTCTCGCCATACTACCCCGAAGAGGCCGCAGGTAGCGTACACGCCTACATCTGGGCGCGCACTGTGGCCTGTCCCTACACGGGCAAACTCGTCCCGCTGGCTCCGAACTGGTGGCTGGCGCGCTCTGGCGCGAACGGCAAGGCCATCCTGCCCTCCTTCGAGGAAAACGCGGCCCGCGCCACGTTCCGCGTTGTCGAGATCGAGGACGGTGCCGGACCCGACGGATTCGATCCCGGACACGGCACCGTGCGGCGCGGCAGGGGCCGCTCTCCGTGGGCAAGCGATCAGGCCATCGAGGGGGACTACATCAAGGCGGAGGCCCAGGCGGGAAGGATGGGCTCCCAACTCTACTGCGTCGCGGTCAAGAAGCCGCGCGGCGGATTTGACTACCGGCCGCCGAACGACGAGGAGATGGAGGCCGTCGAGAAGGCCGAGGCGGAGCTTGCCCGCAAGTTGCCGCTGTGGGACGCCCGTGGGTGGGTACCCACGGAGCCGTATCCAGAGGCTTCCTCCGATCCCCGGCCGCTCCGCTTCGGGATGCCCACCTGGTCCGACATGTTCTCGCCCCGGCAGTTGCTCGCGCTGTGCAGCTACGTCGAGGCCCTTCACGAACTCGTCCCGGAAATCGAGAGCGAACTGCCTAAGGACCGGGCCAAGGCCGTTGTCACTTACCTCGGGATGGTCCTCAGCAAGGCGGTGAACTATAACTCCTACCTCGCGAGCTGGGACCCGACCCGAACGAAGATCCGGGGAGTCTTCGACCGGCACGACTTCTCGTTCAAGTGGACCTACGGCGAGTTCGACGCCTCCCGCAATCTCTTTCCTTGGGGGCTCGATCAGGTCTGCGATGCCTACAAGGGGCTCGCGACGCTGGCCGAGCCCGCCCACCGGGTCTTCAGGCAGGCCGCCGCGCCAGTGCCCGTCCGGGTGACCCGAGCCTCGGCCTCCGACCTCTCCCACGTCCCGGATGGCAGCGTCGACGTGGTGCTCACCGATCCGCCCTACTACGACAACGTGATGTACGGCGAGTTGTCGGACTTCTTCTACGTCTGGCTCAAGCGCACGCTGGGGAGGGTCCACCCCGATCTGTTCGCCGACGATCTGGCGAACAAGGACGACGAGGCGGTCGCCAACCCGGCCCGGTTCGCCAGCATGGGCCGCAAGAAGAAGCAGCTTGCCGCCGCCGACTACGAGCGCAAGATGGCCGCCTCCTTCCGGGAGGCGCGGAGGGTGCTGAGTGACGACGGTGTGCTGACGGTGATGTTCACCCACAAGAAGGTTGAGGCGTGGGACACGCTCGCCATGTCGCTGCTTGAGGCGGGGTTCGCGATCCATTCATCCTGGCCGGTTCACACCGAGAGCGAACACGGACTTCATCAAGCGAAGAAGAATGCCGCGCTGAGCACGATCCTGCTGACGTGCCGCAAGCGGCCCCAAGCCACCGAGCCCGCATGGTGGGACGACATCCGGGGCCGAGTGCGCCGGACGGCCCGCGAGACGGCCGAGGAACTTCAGGACCAGGGCATCTCCGGCGTGGACCTCTACATCGCCACCTTCGGTCCCACACTGGCCATCCTGTCGGAGTCTTGGCCCGTCCTCACCTCCGAAGTCGATGAGAAGACGGGCGAACCGAAGCGTCTCCGCCCGGATGTCGCGCTGGACCTAGCCCGTTCCGAGGTCGTCGAGTTGCGCAAACGCGGCCTGCTCGGACGCGACACGCGCTTCGATCCCGTCACCGACTGGTATCTCATGGCGTGGGACGCCTTCAAGGCGGTCGAGTTTCCGGGCGACGAGGCGCGCAAGCTGGCGCTCGCGCTTGGCCTCGATCTGGAATCGGACCTCGTCGCCGGGAACAGGCTCCTCCGAAAGAAGGGAGCGAGCGTCGTGCTTCTGGCCCCGTCCGGCCGTCGCGGGAAGGGCCGGGTGGACCCCGATTCGGACACGTTCAGCGTCTGGATCGACGCGGCCCACACCGCGATGCTGCTCTACGCCGACGAGGGCGCGAACGCCGCGCAGAACTTCCTGGGGAGGGCGGGCTTTCGCCGCGACGCCACCTTCCAGTCGCTCATTCAGGCGCTCGTCTGGGCGGTGCCCCGGGTCAAGAAGAAAGGCACGCTCGTCCGTCCCGAGGCGCGGGCGCTGGACGGTCTGCGGCTCGCGTTCTTTCCGGATGTCGAGGCACCGCCGGATCCCGATGCCAAGGTGATGCAAGCGGCGCTGCCGCTGGTGGACCGTTGACGTTGGTCCCGCCGCACGGCCAGAATGGCCCTCCCCTCACCATCCAATCATCCGGCCCGGACTCGCATTGAACCTACCCTCCCATTCGTTCCGAATCTCGCACAGCCCGGCGGATGATCGGCTGCACGACTTCTACCTCCCCGCCCTTGAGCGGAGCGTACGGTACCGCCGCTCGACGGGGTATTTCCGCAGCTCGGCACTCGCCGTGGCCGCCGCCGGGGTGGCGCGCTTGGTAAAGAACGACGGATCGATGCGGCTGCTCTGCGGGGCCGACCTTTCGGCGGGCGACGTGGAGGCGGTCCTACGCGGCGATTCGCGGCGTGGCATGGTCGAGAGCGCGACCGAGCGTGCCATGCTGCGGGCGCTTGAACGCGACGACGACCTCGACGCCGATCTTGAGGCGCGCCTTGAGATCTTGGCATGGCTGGTTGCGAAGGAGAGACTCGAAATACGGGTCGTGCTGCCCGTGGGGGCCGATGGCCTCCCGATCCCGCGGCCGGACTCGCAGGAGTACTACCATCCCAAGGAGGGGATCTTCGAGGACGTGGCGGGGAACAGGGTGGCGTTCAGTGGAAGCGTCAACGAATCTCGAAGTGGCTGGCGGGAGAACTACGAGGTGTTCCACGTCTTTGCCTCGTGGCCGCGCCGCGATGGCCCAGACTCCATTCCGCCGGACGATCATCGGATCGCCGACATCGGGCGGCGTTTCGAGTCGCTCTGGACCGGCGAAACCGCCGGATGGATTGCGCTTCCGTTGCCCGACGCCGTCCGCCACAACCTCCTGAAGCGCGCCCCGGCCAAGCGCCCGACCGTTGAGCCCCTCGAACGGCAGCCGTCGCCGGAGGAACGGACGGCCTTCCGCTTCCTGCGCCACGCCCCGTTCATGCCCGGAGCCTCGCGGATCGGGATCGAAACCGGCGCGGTCACCCCTTGGCCGCACCAGAACCGCGTGATCGACGCGGTGGTCGAGCAGTTTCCGAGGAGCTTTCTCTTCTGCGACGAGGTTGGACTGGGCAAGACGATCGAGGCCGGACTGGCGCTACGGCAACTCATCGTCACCGGACGGGTCCACCGGTCGCTGATCCTCGCACCCGCCAGCGTGGTGCGGCAGTGGCAGGAGGAACTCTGGGAGAAGTGCGCGCTGAACTTTCCCCGCTACGAACGCGGGACGCTGATCGACGTTCACGGCGGGGAAACGCCCGTCACCGGCTCGCCCTGGGAGCAGGCGGATCACCTGATCGCGTCCAGCCAGCTGGCGAAGCGCAGGGACCGCCGGGACGAAGTGCTGAAGGCCGAGTGGGACCTCGTGCTCGTGGACGAGGCGCATCACGCCCGCCGCAGGGAGTTTGGGACCCGCACCCAGCGGCCCAACCACCTGTTACAGTTGCTCGCGGGACACGGGCAGCACCGGGGCCTCAAGGACCGGACCCGTTGCCTTTATCTGCTGACCGCCACGCCGATGCAGGTGGATCCCGTCGAAGTGTGGGATCTCCTGAAGCTGCTTGGGCTGGAGGGCCGTTGGGGGGCCGGAGAGGACTATTTCGTCCGGTTCTTCGAGGAACTCCGAACGCCTCCGGGCCAAAGGGATTGGTCGTTCCTTCTGGAGATGACGCGGGACTACTTCGAGACCGGCGGGCGGCTCGATCCCAAGTTCGAGGAGAAGGCGTTGGGCAGGCTGGGACCCGTGTCGTGGAATGCCGTCAAGGCGCTTCCCAGGACCATCAAGGCCCCGGCGAAGGTCCGGGCGCTCGACACGGCCGCCCGGAATGTGCTGGGCAGGATGGTCCGGCACCATACGCCGATCCGGACCTTCGTCTGGCGCAACGGGCGCGGACTCCTCCACCGGTACAGGGAGCGCGGGATTCTGACCGAACGGGTCCCGAGTCGGAAGCCGACGAACGAGTGGATCGCATTCTCGCCGGTCGAGCAGGATCTGTACGACCGCATCGAGGAGTACATCTCACGCTTCTACCGGATCTACGAGGAAAAGCGGAAGGGACTCGGCTTCGTCATGACCGTGTACCGCCGCCGCCTGACAAGTTCGTTCCATGCCGCGCGTGCGAGTCTGGGACGGCGGCGCGAATTCCTTGTCGATCCGGATGCCAAGGTCTCCGGCACACTCTCCGAAGAGGACCTCGAACAGGACGACCTCGGGCTCGACGCGGCGGAGGACATGGCCGCACCGGATGCCGATGCGCGACGGATCGAACTCGAATACCTGGACGACTTCATCGGCGAGCTCGACGCCCTCACCATCGACTCTAAGCTGGAGTTCCTGAAGAACCAGCTGCGGCGGATCTTCCAAACGCGTGACTCCGCGATCCTCTTCACGCAGTACACCGACACGATGGACTACCTGCGCGACAGCCTGCGCGCCGTCTACGGCTCAGGCGTGGCGTGTTATTCGGGGCGGGGCGGCGAGTCGTGGGACGGCGAGCGCTGGATTCTCCGGAGCAAAGAGGCGATCAAGGAGGAGTTCCGCAAGGGAGAGACCATCAGGCTGCTGCTGTGCACCGAGTCGGCAAGCGAGGGCCTCAACCTTCAGACCTGCGGCGTGCTCATCAACTACGACATGCCGTGGAACCCCATGAGGGTCGAGCAGAGGATCGGTCGCATCGACCGGATCGGCCAGCGCCACGACGAGGTCCACGTCCACAACTACTTCTTCAAGGACACCGTCGAAGCCAAGGTCTACGAGAGGCTCAGCGCCCGGATCGACTGGTTCGAGGAGGTGGTTGGCACGCTTCAGCCGATTTTACACAACGTGGGCCGGGCGATCGGGAAGCTGGCGATGATGGAGCCGCACGAACGGGAAGCCGCCTTCGGCGACACCGTTTCAGACCTCGAATCACAGGCCGGGTCCCGGGAAGAGGCAGTGATCGACCTAGACGAATTGGTGGACCACAGCGTCCCGGACTCCGCCGAGTTGGCGAGCCCCGTGACCCTCGCCGACCTCGAACGCCTCTTCCTGAACTCAGAGTCGACGAGACGCCGGTTCCAACCGCACGGAACGATTGACGGGGCTTACTGGCTCCGCCCCGGCTCGAACGCCCGCGCTGTCACCTTCAGGCCGTCCGTGTTCGACCGTCACCCGTCCACGGTGGAACTTCTCACCTACGGGAATCCCACCTTCGACGATCTGTTGCTCGAAGCCGCCGAGCCGCCCGGCACCGAGTCCGCCGATGACTCGCCCGCCGAGGCCGGAGCGGCTCTCGTGTTGTACGATTCCGGGCCTCCGCCCGTCGCGGTCTGCGTCGTCAAGGAGAACGACGATGTTTCCTACATCGCCAATGTTGCCGAGTACGAAAGGGCGGCGGAGCAGCGGGATGCCGCTTGGTCCAACTCGGACCGGGAACGCGCTTCCGACGTGCTTCGCCGAGCCCGCGCCCGCGCGGAGGAGGAGGCCGCCGCGGTTTCGCGTCGAATGCGGAGGGCCAAGCTTCGCGGCCTGCGCGAGGAGGCTCGCCGGATTCTCCTCCAGAGCGCACACATCTTCGAGGTCCGTGACGGGTTGTTCGCGTTCGCGGACGGCGGCCTCGACCGGTTCCGGAGCAAGGGCGTGCCGTATCCGGCCCTAATCAAGGTGGCTGGCGGCAACATGCCCCCGATGTCGTCTTCCGACCCGTACCGGCAATCGCTGGAGGGCAAGGCGGATGCAGTCCTCACCCGAACCCTGAACGGCCTGAAGGAAGAGGGTATGGAGGTGTTGCGGCGGTATCGAGCGGCAGTGAGAGGGTAGCTCGCCGCCGGTTCTCCAAGCGTCTTCCGAGAGTCGAATCACGGCCGGTGGGGCGGGGGTAGACACGACCCGGAGAGTCGATCGTTCGGTCGCGTCTCTCGGTAGGTGGGTTCGGTCCCCCGAGTCGGCCTACTGTGAGACACGGTTATTCCGTACCGCCGCAATCCCCCTTCGTCCAATCCCCTTCCCCCAGAGTCGGTGACGTCGTACCGTTGAGATCCACCCCCATCCCAAGGAGACTCGCGCTGTGGACCAAGTCACCGTCGCCGACTACCGCTGCTTCTACTGGAAGCAGACCGCGCGACTTGCCCCGCTGACCCTGTTGGTCGGGGAAAACAGCACCGGGAAGACCTCGTTCTTGGCACTGGTCAGGATTCTCTGGGACATAGCGTTTCGGGAACGGCTTCCCGACTTCAAGGAGCCGCCCTATGATCTGGGTACCTTCGATGAGATTGCCCACTACCGTGGCGGAAGGGGCGGTAGAGCGCTGTCTTTTGAGGCTGGGTTCTCCATGCGCACGAGACACGGTGGCCGCCCACCATACCGCAGGTCGAAACAGATCCGTTCCAACTACCAGTTCACTTTCCGGCGAGACGGATCGGGCGTCCTTCCGTATGTTCGTCGCGTCAACAACGGTAGCGCCAAAGCTGAGTGCCGCATCTCTGAAGACGGCCTCGTATCATTGAGGGTCGTGACTTCGACGGGTGGTTGGTCGCTCTCTCCTCGTCATCTCGGTTCGGCGGATCGCTTTGCGTCGTCGCCTGGGTGGGACAGCCCGCAGCGTGATCTCCCACCGCTTGGGTATCTCCTTCGAACGTTCCAGCGCGTCGTCCAAGCCGAGCCGGAGCGGTTGGAGCCTGCCGACGGCACAGCTCACTCGCCTACCGACCAGGATCTGCGGGAGATCCGGCCCCTGTTTACGCCTCGGTCGTCGCCCTTCGGTCGCCCCTTTGCCAGCGCTCCGGTGAGGTCTCAGCCCAGAAGAACCTACGATCCCGCCCACGCGATATCCGATCCAGAAGGCGAGAATATCCCGATGTTCCTTGCGAACGTCGCACGAAAGGACTCAAAGGCGTGGCATTCCTTGAAGCGCTCGATCGAGGGGTTTGGACAATCCGCAGGCCTGTTCGACGAGATCGCTATCAAGGTACTGGGAGGGAAGACGGGCGGACCGTTCCAAGTTCAGGTGAGAAAACTCGGCACGCGATCCAAGGGGCCTCCGCGCAACATCATCGATGTCGGCTACGGAGTGAGTCAGGTTCTTCCGGTGGTTACCGAGCTTCTGCGTCCAAAGGGCCCAAGGATGTTCCTGCTTCAGCAGCCGGAAGTCCATCTCCACCCAAGTGCTCAGGCCGCGCTCGGATCCCTGTTCTGCGACATGGCGGCCCAACGGCGGCAGCTCATCGTCGAAACCCACAGCGACCATCTGATCGACCGCGTGCGCATGGACATACGGGATGGGAGGACCAAGCTGAAACCCGAAGACGTCTCTATCCTCTACTTCGAACGCGGCAATCTATCCGTGACTATCCACTCGCTGGGGTGGGACGCTCATGGGAATCTGACTGCCAAGCGGGGTATGGTGCCAGATGGCTACCGCCAATTCTTCCGCTCGGAGCGGCGCAGGTCGATCGGGCTTTGATTGATCGATGTGCTTGATCTTGGATGCGAGTGCCCGAGACGACGTATTCGGAAAAAACCGAACCCGCGCCGGGGAGCAACTCTTCCGTTGGCTGGAAAGGCCCAGTGGACGATTGGTGCTGGGCGGCAAGCTCACGGAGGAACTCGGCAGCAGCAATGCCTTCGAGAGGTGGGCCGAAACTGCAATCGCGGACGGGCGCGTCCGGAGCTTCAACCACGATGACGTTGTTGCGGAAACGGAGTCACTCGCAGCCGATTGGCAGGGCAGCTCCGACGATCAACACGTGATCGCGCTCGCTCGCGTCAGCAAGGCACGCATCCTATACGCGATCGATGGCAACCTCCGCGAGGATTTCAAGAACCCAGCTCTCGTCCCGACGCCACGCGGCCGCCTGTACCCGACCGGAGACAGTCAAAACGCGATGAGGCGTCGCCGCCAACTTCTCAACCAAGGCAATCTCTGTCCCAACCGATAGACTGCGTTCAATGCCCGTACTTCAGCGTCTGAACGAACGGATCGCTCGGCGGTTTGGTTTCGTCGAGGTGGTTCTTGAGAGGCAAGCGATGTTCGAGCATTCGCCTGCCGAGAGACGGGGCAATCGAACGAGAAGCAGACGGGGAATGGCGGACGGCTCTCAGGGAGAGCCCGTGATACGGCGATACTCCATCGCTGGAGAGCGACGGATGGGGGAGGATCGTGAGGCAAGACGCCGAGTTGACCTCCGCACACGGTTTCCAACGGGCAGCGAATTCCCGCCAGACGGTCCGGTTTTCCCGCTGTAGAGGGATGATGAAGTCGGGTGTCACCCAACGGCAGGAAACGCAGATCGTGCAGTCCTGTAAGACTTTAGACGACTTCCTGCCGTGATTCACACCTCAGACCACCTGCCAGCCCGGCGGGGCGATGTTCAGGCTCCGGCCCGTCTGGAGGTCGCACTGCGCGGCGAGGACATGCGCGTGGACGCCGCCCCCACGCTCTCGGTGAAGAACCGCCGTCCACGCGTACCGGTCCGGCTCCAGCCCCGCCCAGGCGGTCTTCTCGAACTCGTCGAGGACGGCTTCGATCTGCTCGCCGGTCGGGCGGTCCTCGGGTGCCCACGCGATTACGGCGGACGTGTACCTGCGCTCGAAGTCGAGCGAGTCGGCCACGGCGGCCACCATGTCCGGATTTCCGCGCAGGACCTCGACGCCCTCGCGTTCCTGTCCTGCCGCGTCCCGCTCGCCGACAAGATACTCGACCGCCGCGCGCGCCGAGCCCTTCCCGTGGGAGAGGAACTTAACGAGCATCGGCGGCATCCTCGCCGATGCGGGCGACACATAGCAGCGAGCGCTCGAAGGAGACGAGGTGGGCGGTCACGGTGACGGCCTCGGCCGTCGAGGCGTGGGTGTTCGCCCAGCGGGCAAGCTGGTTCAGGTTGTTTCCGATGCGCGCGATCTGGCGGGTGCGCTCCCGCTCGACGGCCCGCGCCGACGCGGTCCACGTCCGCGTCCGCGCCATCGCCTCGCGCAGCAGTGCGGAGGGGGAGACGCCCGCCGCGGCCGCCTTCTCCCGCCAGGCGGCGTGCTCGGCGGGCGTGACGCGGGCGGCGACCATCACGGTGCGATGCTCGGACGGTCGTTTAGGTCACAAAGCTATGTGGCTCATGGTGTTACACCCGTATATTCTAACCGCCGATCACCCCTGAAATCACCCTTTCGGCGCCGGGTAGCGTCACCCCCATTGACTGGCGCCGATCCCCCGTTCCCGTTCCGTCGCCCCGTGAAACCCTGTCTCATCCGATAAGGTCTCCCCCCGAAGGACGCGGCTCGGCTCGTGGCGATGCGGAGTTGGCGCGGTGGCCGCCTCCTCAAGCTATCATAACGGGGCGGAGGACTTGGCCACACTGCGGGATAGGAGAACAGGATGACGAAAGCCGACCTCGTTGAGCAGGTCGCCGATGCGGTTCGACCACGGGTCACCAAGAGGGACTGCGGGCTGGTGGTCGACGCCTTCCTCGACGCCGTGAAGGACGCGCTGGTGGGCGGCGACAACATCGAGATTCGGGGCTTCGGCACCTTCAAGGCGAGGCACCGCAAGGCCCGTGTGGCCCGCAACCCCAGAACGGGCGAGGCGGTGCCGGTTCCGCCGCGTGTTGTGCCGGTCTTCAAGCCGTCGAGTCACTTCAGCAGCCGGGTCGCCAGGGGCGCAGGCGGATCAGGGACGGAGTAGCCCCACGGGTCGCCGCCGAGCCGTTGCTTTTGAGTCCGCCGGGCTACGAAGCGGCCCGACGGTTTTATCCGCCGTCGAGACGGCGTTTCCGCTGGCTTGGCCCACGCTTCGGTGGTCAAGCCAGAGTACCCCGTGTAGGACACCGGGCTGGCGAGGGGCTCCGCCCCTTCGATCCCCCAGAGATCACGCGCTGATGCGTGCAAGGATCACGGATGGCGGTTCGCCCCGATGGCTGCCTCACCGCACCGCTCCCCTAGGACCGCAATGCCTAAAACGAGGATGTGATCGGCGACAAAGCGTTCTTGCGGGCTCCACAGCCATTCGCTAGGAAGTGTCAATCGGCACGGAAAATGTCCCGGTTATCGGGATCGAAAACGTCAAGGTTCGAGCGCTGTGTCAATCGGCACGGAAAATGTCCGGTTCGGCAGTGGGCCGGGCCGGATCGGACGGACAAGCGTGGCTCGCTCAGCAGCCAGAAGGGATTGGAAGACGATGAGCCGATTGACGGTCGCCGTTGCTTTGGTTCTCGTCGCCTGCGGCGGGGACACGGTTGCGCCCTCACCACCCCCGTCCCCGCCGCCCCCACCAAACGCGGTGGGGTCGTACAACCTCATCACGATCAACGCGGTTCGGCTGCCTGTGGTGGTCACGCTTGAAGGGGTATCGGTGACGATTACTTCGTCCGTTATGAACATCCGATCCGGCAACACTTTTTCTTTCAACATCAGTGCCCACGATACGGCCACCGGGATCGGCGTAACGATTGGCAGCACCGGCACTTGGTCGCAGACGGGCAGCAACCTAACCCTCCACTACGATGGCGGTGGTTGCTCCGATCTCGCGGTCATCGAGGAACGGCAGCTACGTATTGCACGAGATTGCGAGTACGGTTACGAGATGGTCTTCCAGCGATGACCGGCCCCCAGCCTATGTCGTGTTCGTCCGGCGAAGCGAGGCCACATGTCGGAGCGAACCGCTTTCTCGGCCCGCCCACCACCGAATAGCCACGGCCGCGACTGGAGGGATGAAGGGGGGTCCAGAAGGCGGTACACGTTTTCCACCGCGGCACGGGGGGGCGCGGAAGCAGGGGGGTCTAAGGGGGCAGAGCCACCTTGCCAGACCGCGACGTTCAACGTCGCGTCGGCTGGCTCACGGACCTTAAGGCCGTCAGCCAGCCCCGCGGGACGCCCGCAAAAAACGTCCCACCGGCATCGCCCGGAAGACAGCCTCGACCGGGCCGTCGTGGGCAACCCCCGCCAGCGTTGGACCGCACATCCAAGTCACTCCCAACCTCTCTCGGAATACGGGATGCCTTCCGCGATCTTGAGAAGCGCTTCGGCCAAGTAGGGGACGACCGGGCCGGGGAGCCTGCGGAGGTCGAACCAGCGCCAGCCAGCGCACTTGTCCGGCTCGCGGTTCAGGATGTCTCCGGTCCACTTCCACGCCTCGAAGAACAGGGCGATGCGTCCTTCGTCGGTGTGGTGGTGCATGGCGTGCGCGAATCTCAGATCGGCGGCCTCGACGACGACGCCCGTCTCCTCGGCGGCTTCCCGGATCAAGCCGGCGGTGACGGCCTCACCTTCCTCCAAGTGTCCCGATGGCACGCCGTACATTCCATCGGCGAACCCGGTCCCGATCCGTCGTCCAAGCAAGACCTGCCCATGGCGGCGAAGGATCAAATGGAGATCGACGCAGCAGGAGTATCTCAGGGACAAGCGCAATCACCTCCGCTCCCGGGCGGTTGCCGGTCTGCCATCACGGACTGAACGCGAACACCGGACCTGCCGCTCGTCAAGCGCTTTCGGCCTACCCTTACCCCTCGGGGACCGGCGATCGTGCGTCAGAGGGGCTCCTGCGGCCCGTAGATCCCCCGAAATGCCCCTCGGATCGCCGGAAACGGGCTCTGAGGCCGTCGTGGAGGGTAGATGGGACCGAATGGCCGCATCAGGCTCCGTTGTCCGCTCCCCGGCCCGCCAGATACTCCGCCCACTGCTCCATGAGGACGCGACGGCGCTCGAAGAGATCCGAGCGGGCATACGCCGCCTCCACCTTGTTGCGGACCGCGTGCGCCAGCGCCGCCTCCATGACCGCGTGGGGGGCGTCCGTGCGCTCCGCCGCCCAGTCGCGGAAGCTCGAACGGAACCCGTGCGGCACGGCCGGGATCCCCAACTCCCTGAACAGAGCGCTGAGGGGCGTGGGTTGCAGCTGCACTCCTCTCGCGGACGGGAACACCAACTCCGACCGGGGCGCGTTCGCCTTTGCCTCGGCCAGAACCTCCCGCGCCCGCCCCGACAGCGGCACCCGGTGCTCCCGGCGGCTCTTCATCCGCTCCGCCGGAATCGTCCACAGCCCGGCGTCTAGATCGATCTCCGTCCAGCGCGCGCCGCGCACCTCCCCGGACCGGCAAGCCGTCAGCGCCAGGAACTCAAGGGCCAGCTTTACCGATGCCCGCGCCCCGGCTCTCCGGATCGTCTCGATCGCCCCGGCGACCTCCCCGTGGGGCAGCGCCTTGAGGTGCTTCTGGACATGGCCGGGCTTCGGCAGCGCCGCCCTGATCGCCTCGCCCGCCGGGTTGTCCACCCGGTAGCCCTGCGCGATCGCCCACTTCATCACCGTCCCGATCCGCTCCCGAATCCGCTTGGCCGTCGTGTGCTTTTCGGTCCAGATCGGCATCAGCACGCCCATGACGTCCGCCGACGTGATCCGATCCACCCGCTTCCCTCCGATCCTCGGGTGCGCGTACATCCGGAGCGTCGAGGCCCACTGGACCGCGTGCTTGTCGGTCCATGTCGTACGGTGCATCGCGAAGACCTTCGCCGCCGCCTGCTCGAAGGTGGGGACCGAGCGCCGCCGCGTCTTCCTCGGGTCGCCGCCCGCGCGGGCCACCTTGCGGTTGGCCAGCGCCGCGTCCCGCGCCTCGGCCAGCGTCACGAGGCGGACGGAACCGAGCCCCAGTTCCCTGCGCTTGCCGTGGATGAACAGCCGCTGGATCCACTGCTTGTACCCGGACGGCTTGACCCGCAGCACGAGGCCGTGCTCGTCCCAGTACAGGCCCGGTTCGTGGACGCTCCGCACGAAGGCGGCGGTGAGTTTTCTGCCGTGTTTGCCCATGTGGTCACCCTTTCGCGATCACCCTGCTGGTCACCCTTTCGGTACTGGAACGTACCGAACGCCCTGACACGGCAGTATAACATAAGTAACTCCACCACAACAACTTCACTTACTTTAGTGGGCTTCTCAAGACCACGCTGGATCACGCAATCGCGGAGCGATGCTCAGCCATGAGCGCACCGGCGACCGGGTTCGGGGGCCTCGCCCCCGCGCGTCCGCTGCTCCGCCAGCGGCGCGACAGGCCGGGGGTTCGAAGGGGGGCGCAGCATCCCCTCGCCAGCCGCGATGTTCAACATCGCGTGTGCTGGCTTACGCACCTTAAGGGCGTGAGCCAGCCCTCGGACGAGCGCGCCGGACGGCTTGCGGCGCTGGGAATCTCGGGTCGGCGGAGTCTCCATACGTTACACGGAGAAGCCCGATTCCGACCGTGTCAACCGCCCGAATCGAGGCGGTTTCCCAAGACTTCCAGCGCCGTCCCGGAGCCGTATCGGGCTCCGCCAGCAGCGCCCCCGACGCCTTGGGCAACGGCTGCCGGGAACCTGCCTCACGCCGCGCCGTCCCGGCTCTCCTCGATCCGCTGCCGGATCCACTCGTCCACCTCGGACTCGATCCAGCCCACCGCGCGGGCGCCCAACGACACGGGCCTCGGGAAGAGGCCCTGCTCCAGCCGCACGTAGATCGTGCTCCGCGACAGGCCGGTGCGCTCCAGCACCTCCGGCAGCCGCAGGAAGCGTACGCGCAACAGTGTCTTGCGCTCCGTCATGCTCGTCATCCTTTCCTACCTCCTTCGCTGATTGGTGAATCCTGGGAACCGTCCGATTCGCGACTCCGGCCGAAAGCCTCCATGAACGCCAGAACCCGGTCCGCGGTCGCTAGCCTCGGCGAACGGCCGTAGCGCATGTCGCCGAGGAGCTTCCGGTCCCCGACCGCGCGCTCTCCGAACTCCGACGGCGACATCCGCCCGCGCCGAAGGAAGGCGGCCACGCGGTGATCGAGGTACATCGTCAGGCTCTCCATTGCCCATCCACCAAAACACGCTGGCGGCAAGCGTCGCAAGGGAGTAGGAAATATGCTATTTCCCACGTCGTTGAGAGACAACAGGATACGAAACCGGACTTCTGGAGATCATCGCCAGTCGGGCCAGAAGCCGCCTCCGGTGTATCGAGAAGCTGGTTGCTCTGGCGGTAGGAAGTAGGTAATTTCCCACTCATGGGACGAAGAAGGAAAGACGCCGATCAACTGGACCCGGTGCGTCGAAGGCTGCTCAGGCTGGTGGCCGATAGCCGCACGAACCTGCGTACGGCCTCGCGCGCCATGGAACGCAACCCCGCCTACCTGCACCAGTTCATCCACCGGGGCACGCCCAAGGTTCTGGCCGAGGACGACCGCGAGGCGCTGGCGGAGCATCTGGGGTGCAGCCCGGACCTGCTCAAGCATGACCGAGGTTTCAGCCGCAAGACGCGTCGGAAACCGCCCGTTGTCGCACCGCACGCCGCCCCGAGGGGCTACAGCGCCGTGCCGGAGATCGATGTCCGCGCGTCCGCTGGTCCGGGGGCCTGGAACGACGAGTTCGAGCGGACCAGGGCCATGTGGCTGTTCGCCGATCCCCTCATCCGCCACGAGTTCCGGGCCAAGCCCGAGGACCTGCAAATGATCGCGGTCGACGGCGACTCGATGGAGCCGCTGCTATCGAGCGGAGACCGCATCCTGATCGACGTGAGCCGTCAGGTGCCGGTCCCGCCCGGCATCTTCGTGATCTGGGACGGCATGGGGCTCGTCGCCAAGCGGATCGAGCACGTCCCGCACTCCGAGCCGCCCAAGGTGGTGCTCAAGTCCCTCAACCCGGAGTACGACAGCTACGAACGGCCCGCCGAGGAGGTCCGTGTCGTCGGACGGGCCGTCTGGGTCTCTCGGCGGCTGTAGGTCACGCACGGTGGTGGCTTGAACCCGATCAACGGGAGCCGTGCGCAGCCTCACGTTGAGTTGTAGATGTTGAGCACCGCGCTCGCGACGAACTGCAGAGTGTAGATGGGGCCGGCCACCAGCTTGCTCGGATCATCGAGATAGCGCCACTCCGGAAAGTCGTTGTCGTGGTCCGCTAGAATCCTCCGCGCCGTCCTCGTTTCAACGGGGAACTCGGTCCTTCTGACCTGTTCGAAATCACGCTCCAACTCGACCTGCACCTTCGGAGGCAATTCGTCGTATAGCTTGGATAGGCGATGCCCCCAAGCTCCTTGGTCGTTGTTGTGCTTGGCGACCAGCGCCTTCAGAGCGAGCTCCACGACGAACGGCAGCAGCATGCGCGCGGCGTACTTGCAACCGAGGGCCGTCGTACTGACGGCGTTCGTGGCCGCCAACTGCGCGCCCGACAACACGCGGCGGATGATCTCAGGCTCACGCTGTGAGTTGAGCAAGATTTGAGCCGCGTACTGGAGGGCAAGAGCCTGACCGTGCCTCAGACGGTGGAGTTCATTCTGTTGGGCTGTCATCGGTGATTCCATGGGTTGCGGCCGGGAGGGCGGTTAGCTGGGGTGCGCCGGGCGCACCCCGGCGATCATTCTCCAGGACTCCTTCTGAACCTGACACGGCTATCGCGGGCTTCGAGGACCACGCGACGGGCCGAAGCTGGCTTGTGGCGGGAGTTCTGGCTATCCGGTGCCTCGCGTCAAGCGCCATTCCACGAGCCCTGGGCTCGGGGCGGTCATCGGGGCGTCATCGAGGTTCACGCTCAGGTCGCCCCACTCGCCGCAGTCCAAGATTAACGACATGTCTGCGACGCGCGTTTCAGCCCGCAGTACCATAGCGAAATCGGCGGGAACGATGCAGGGGCCCGGTGACTCGGACAGACTGCGATTGCATCTTCCATCCCAACCAGATGGGTCAAAGCTGAATTCCGCATTGCCATCTGTTTGCCAGCCTGTTTCCCCAGTGCCGGACCACCGAAACGGCCGTTCCGCTTCGCAGGGATCCCAACCGTGGAAGGTTACTTCCAGGACGGCCCCTTCCGGGCTTGTTCTGAACCAGTGCGCCACATGCGACAACGTCACGGTGGCAAGCCCCCGACGGTCGCCTAGCGACCACTCCCCCGCATAGTAGCCCGGCCAAAACGGTTCCTTCGCAGGACGGAACAGCCCTTCCCCGCCGTAGGTAACTCGCTTGTGATAGGAGCCGGTGGAATCGGCGAATTGGTCTTCGCACGTTATGCGAGACGACACCCAAACGCCTTCTTTTGGAATCAGACGGATCGTCTCTGACCGCGAAACCGTCGTCTGGTAGCACCCCATCTCATACTCGGGCATCACGACGGTAAATCCATCTTCCGGCACCCCACGTGGCTGCCTGCCCTGGAAGGTCAGAAGACCGGACACGTACGGCCCGGATATCGTGATGGTGACGTCTACCGTATCGCTGATTCCGAGATCGCCCCCGGCAACGTCGGCGTCGTAGTAGTCGCGCCCGATGTACTCGAACGCCCCCTCGATCAACCCGGTGACGGTGTCCTGACGCACCTGCATGTACGCAGGGCCGCGCCATCCGTAGTCGCCCTCATAGCATGTGAGCGTCCCCACGAAACGCCCCGTACATGAGACCACTTCCTCGCTGAACGGCTTGTCGAAGTTGTCCGAATACCATTGCCCTTGAAGCCACACGAAAGCGGGGAGTGCGGGAGTGGATTCGGTCGCGAGACTGGTTGGCTCGGTTGGCGCTTCGGCGCATCCGGCGAGCAATGCGGCCGATGCTGCCAGCCCAGTTCGCGCCCAGTCCGCGGCCGCCCGTTGGGGCGTCGCGTCGCCGTAGTCGGCCTTGAGCGCCTTCAAACAGGGCCTCCTCTTCGGATTCATGTAGCGTCTCTCCGCGTCACGGTTACTGACACGGGAACGGTGTCACTGAAAGACATCTCCCTGACGATGCGGACCATGCGAAACTCCCAGTCGTCATCATTTAGCGGGACGGGTGAAGCCTCCCCGGTGCGTGTCTCAATGACATGGTTGCCTCGGAATCTTCGGCCTGAATGGCCTCCAGCAGTTGCTCGGCTATCGCTATCCGACTAAGAAGGCCGGACGCCAAGACGACGGTTGCCAAGACCCTGCTTGCTGGCCATAGCCCAAGGTACATTCATCGAGACGTGGCGTCCAAGCCATTCATCCTCCATCATGACGCCACCCCTCGCCAGGCCCCCCAGTGCTCCTCGTCGTCGACGAGATCGGCTACTTCCCGGTGGCCCGGAGCGTGGCGGTCCTCTTCTTCCAGCTCTTCAATCGGCGGTACGAAGACCCCCGGATCGTGCTCACGTCCGGCAACGGCTTCGAGGAGTGGGGCCGCATCCTCGGCGACGCGGCCGACGGAATCTCAGTAGTTTCGTACAGATGGACGGACGGTTTGACAAGCTGAAGAAGGCTATAGTGCTGATGGCCCATCCACCGCCCGATACTGCGCCGGGCCACCAGTCCCAAGTAGGCCGAAGGGTAAAGGAGGCCCCAGCGACGTGAACAAGGAGCGAATCGCCGCAATCATCATGTTGCCCGCCAACCTCGCTGTAACCGACGACCTGAGCCGCAAGGTCCAGCAAATGATTAGGTCAGAATGCCCTCAATCTGACTATCTCATTGAGCCGATTAGAGAACCCGCCATCGAAGTACCGGACGGCTTTACCGGGTTTCCGGTGATTCACCGGAATCTCTTAGCTTCCTGGAAGGTTGGTGTAGAATGGGATGCCGAAGAGGTAGTTTCCGCCTCTGAGGAGAGCCAACCACGAGCCTGACCCTTCGTCGACCGAGCTGAGCGTGCGGCTCCGGCCTTCGGCGGCGGTCTTCCGGGTGCGGACCAGGTCGAGCCGGTCGCCCTGGGCCGCGCGGGGATGTCGTGCGGGGGTCCGGCGCGCAGTGCAGGAGCCGCGTTCGCTCGTTTCAGTGGTGGAGGAGGCCGCGGACGCTCGCGGGACTGGAGCCCAAGCGCGGCACAGGCTGGGGAACTCGACCAGACGCGATTTCGCCAGCGGCCTGATGGACACGCCGCTCAAGGTGCTCTGCCAGCTTGGCGGCTGGAAGGATGCCACGACGGTGCTCAGGTGCTACCAGAGACCGGACGCTGGGCAACACAGGACGGCACCGGAAGGCCGCCCGAGAGTTCGCGGCTGACATCCCGACCAGCGGGAATCATTCGGCGGGATCCGGCCATTGAACACCCTAAAGGCCTCGGATTCAACCAGTTACAAATCTCATCCGAATTGCGCGAGGGATTCGCGCCGTGCGGATGAGCCGACGCCACTATTGTTCCCGGCGCCCTGGCCCTTCCGCCACCGGGGCCCGCAATCTCTCGGCTCGCCGTTGAAACACCACCTCGCTGACGTAGTCGGTCAGCTCCAATGCGTTCCAGTAGAGGCGAATGTTGACATCACATATGATGAGCCACAACAACAACATCTCCCGGGTCGGCCCGAAGACGAACACGTGGTCGCGGGAGAGATCTGGTTGGTCGGCCAACACGCTTTGAAAAGGCAAAGCGTCAGTATAGACATATCCTCTGTTGAGAACGAATACGCCGTCGATGAACCGATGCGGGAAGAAGAAGCGGTCTTCCGGTTCTGTGGCTGCGAGGGCATCGAGCCCGTAGTCCTCGCAGTCCGCCACTTCCTGAATCCACTTCACTAGCGTCTCGATCCTCTTGGGGCCGTCAAACGCTACGACGAACGAGTAGGGACGGGGCGTCTGCAGGATGCCGGAAGGGCTGAGTCTCTGGCGAGGGGTTGTCACCCTCTCTTTCACACGCTTCGTCGCCGCCGCGAACTTCATCAAGTGGCTCTTCTTCAGCGTGGATTTCACCTCGATGAACGAAGCGACGGATTCCAGGAAGATCATCTCGCCGCCGCCGGAGGAGGGGAATACCCCCGGATAGCGGGAGTTGTAAATCACGATGTCGAACTGGTTCTTCTTGTCCGTCGCCAGCGAGTCCTTGTGAATTATCTCGGCCCCCTCGGCGATACTCCATGCTGGAGAAATGGACTCCTGCAGGAAGCCGGAGATCAGAAGCTCTCGCAGCTTGCCCTTGACGTTGGGATTGCGGTGGCGATGCTCCTGCGCCTTCGCGACCAAGGTGTCCCGTACTGCCCGGAAATGCTCGTCTAGTGCTTGCATTGTCATCGAATCTCTGTGGCGCGGAGACGGAAGCCGTGAGCGGCCGTGGCTGCCTTCACGCGGTGTGGTTGGGGCTCACTGTGGGCTGGGATGATAGCCGTCGTCTTCGATGGAGACCACGCCGATGGCACCGTTCACAGAGGGAGGGAGATGGGCGCGCGTCCAGCGGTGTGACCCCACCGAAGCAAGCGGCGCTCTGTGGTCATGAGTCCCGATGGCCTACCCGCGCTCGCCGCGCGGCTCCACGGGACCATGTCGCTCGACAACGTATTCGCTCCATTCCCGCAACACCTCGGCGCGCCGCTTCAGCAAGTCCGACCGCTGATACGCCTGAACGACCTGGCTCCTGGGAACGTGGGCGAGACAGGCCTCCGCGACCTCCGCCGGTACACCGGATTCGGCCATCCACGACCGGGCGGTCGACCGGAAGCCGTGCAGCGTCGAGGCCACGCCGGCGCGCCTGAGCACCCTGAGCGGAGCCTTCGCCGGCATCGGCCCGCCAGTCCTCGAAGGAAACACCAGCGGAGACCCGCCCGACAACTTGCGCGCCTTTTCCAGCACGTCGAGCGCCCCCGTGCTGAGCGGGACGGCGAACTCGCGGCCCGCCTTCATCCGCGACGCCGGGATAGTCCACACGCCTGCGTCCATGTCGATCTCCTCCCAGCGAGCGCCTCGCGCTTCGCCGGGCCGGACGACCGTCAGGGCAATCAGTTCGACGCACAGAACCGCCGAAGGATGCGTGTCGGTGGTCCCGCGAACCGCCCGGAGCGCCTCCGCCACCTCGCCGTGCGGCAGCGCGCGATGGTGGGTCGTCCCGTGGCCGTTCGCCTTCGGTAACGCCTCGACCGCACGGTCGACCGGGTTGTCCGAGCGGTAGTTTCGGCCCATGCACCAACGGAACACGGCGGCGATCCGGTGCCGTGCCTTACGCGCCGCGGCGGGCTTGGTGTTCCAGATCGGCGTAAGGCATCGGAGCACGTCCGCACTTGTGATCCGATCCACGGGCTTGTCGAGAAGCGGGGCGGCATGCAGGCGGAACGTCGACTCCCACTGCTCGGGAAGCGGGCTCCTGGCCTTCCAGGCCTCGCGGTGCAGTTCGATGGTCCGCTCGGCGGCCTCGGCGAAGGTCGGGACGCCACGCCCGCGCGGGTCTTGGCCCAAGCGAACGCCCCGGCTGTTGTCCAGCGCCTTCTGGCGGGCTTCGGCGAGCGTCACCTCGGGATACGGCCCAAGCCCGATCGAGGTTAGCCGACCTTCGATTCTGACGCGCTGCCGCCATGTCTTCGTGATCCGACCATCCAGTGTCCGGTGCACCCGGAGGCTCAGCCCTCGCCCGCCCCGTCCGTCCCCGTAGACTCCGGGCCTGCTGATAGTCCGCACGAACGCGGCGGAGAGTGTCCTTGGCCGCTTCGTCATGGGTCTCTCTTTGTGTGGTGTATCACTTATTGCAGCACTACACAGGGAAGAATACACCGGATTGCGTTGGATCGCAAGGGACGCCTGACCACCGCATTTCTTATCGAATCCGTTGTCCAATAACGTCTTATGGACTACTCGGTAGATCGTATGGGACTACGCGGGAAAACGTGCGCCCAGTTCCGGCGGAATCGGGTCCAACAGGGCGTTCGCGACGAGGTTCAGATGCGTGAGCTTCGACAGCTCGCCCAGCTCCGCCGGAATCGGGCCGGACAGGCCGTTCTCGCCGAGGGACAGGTAAGTCAGATTCGACAGGTCTCCCAGCTCCGCCGGAATCGGGCCTGACAGGCCGTGGGATACGCTCCTTTGCGTTTCGTTGTCCCACCTGCCCTGGAGAACGATGCTGACCACCCGCCCGGCCCCGTCCGTCGTCACCCCGTACCACTCCCCCAGCGGCGCATCCGTGAGCCAGTTGGTGTTGTCGACCCAGTTCGGACCGTCCGTCGCGTTGTAGAGCGCCACCAGCGCCGCCCGTTCGTAGTCGATCACGACGTTCACAAGCGCCTCACCAGAGGCATCACCAGCCGTCGCCGTGACCGCCGCGGCACCGCTGTCCACCGCGCTGACCAACCCGGCCGAGTCGACCACCGCGACGGCTGTGTCGGCGCTCGACCAGGCTACCGCGGCTCCCTCGATCACGCGCCCGGCCTGATCGCGCACCACGGCGGTGAGCCGTGCGGTTTGCCCTACCGCGATCAGCATGACAGTGTCGGGGGTGACGGCGATGGTTGTGGGCAGCGGAGCCACAACCGACAGCTCCGCCCGGCCCGTAACTCCCGCCGTGGTGGCCGTCACCTGCACCTCTCCCGCGCCGACCCCGGTTACCAGCCCGGACGCGTCCACTGCGGCCACGGCGGTGTTGCCTGACTCCCATACGAACTCGACCTCCGCGAGCACCTGTCCGTACGCGTTGGTGGCAGTGGCCGTCAGGCGCAGGGTATCGCCCTCCACTACTGTGGCCGTGGCCGGACTCACCGTCACGGTTGCGGGCTCATACAGATCGGTCGGCGCGGTGGTACCCTCCCCGTCGCCGCAGGACAGGACCAGCAGGGCCATCGCGGCGACCGTCACCGGCGCCCTCCGCCATGCAGCCTCGCGCAAACCTGCCCATCTCGCCGCACCCTGGCTCCGGCCATCTTGCAGTGGCCTTCTCGATTGCCTGTTCGTCTCTCGTCGCATTGTCCGCTCGCCGCGCATCCAGTTCGCTGCCCGTCTCGCTACGCTACCTGATCAACGGTTATGACTAAGGCGATGTGATGGGCCATGCGCGGGAGATTATCGTGACCGGAGAACTGCCTGCAAGGGCGGCCGACTGGTGGGCCCGCTCGCGTTCCACTCCCGTGGCGGGGCCTCCCGGGAGCGCGTGGGGGCGTTTTGACGAGCCACTGGCGGCAGCGGCGTTTGGCTACTTTACGTTATAGAACGTCCTTGAACCCTATCGGACGAAAGGCGATTCGGCAGGAGTTGACTTGGTCGCAAAGGCTCTTCACCGTTCCTTGCATGGAGATGCCGAAGCACCAGTTCAACGAGCGGTTCGACACTTCCACCAGCGACGCTACCGCGCTGTCGCGCCAGCGGCATTCGTGATGAAGTCTCCGATCCGCGCCCTAGCGACGGTCCGGCCCGGAAGACCCACTGGGATCGGCGCGGACGCACTGTCTTTGGCCCGCACGTCGGGATTGAGACCAATCGCGGACCAAATCCGTAGCGTGCTGTAGGGGAGCTGGCGAAGGACTCCGCCCCCTTCGAACCCGGCAAAGACCCGTGCTCCGGCTCAGAGCCGTACCTGAACGCGCAAACGACACGGGGGGTCGATGCGCACTTCGGCGCTCCGGCGATGCGCACCGGCCTTCCCGTCTATCCGCTTGGCGCGGCAACGTCTTTCGGCCTCGCGGCCCCGTTCGCCCATGGCGCACGGGCCCCTCGGGCCGTGACGGTAGCGACCCCCCAGTCCGAGGGCCTGGTACGGGTTCGGGGGCAGGTGAGTTTGCGCATCACCTGCCCCGTCCCCTCGGGGTCGCTACCGAGCCAGCGATCCCTTGCGGGAAGGCCAGTCGCACGCCGCTAAGAGCGCCGCCGATCAAAGCAGCCCCACTCCGGTGGCCGCGATCCCTCCAACCCGGTGGGAACCCCTCCCCGGCAGCGGCGGAGATCCCACGCTGAACCTGATCGACCCGCCGTCATCCGGGCCTACGCATCGCGATCCCGGTCTGACTAATACGCAGCTTCGGCCGTCCAGGTTCCACCGCCGGGGCTTGCCGTCCCTGTCGGCATCGGAGGGTCTGGCGGATCGGCCCGGCGTCCGCGAGCTTTGTTCGCGCAGATCGTGCAGTCCATCAATCGAGAGAGGAAACGAACGATGGCACGCACGAAACGAAGCCGCCGGAGCTACGGCGCCGGCGAGTGGGGCCGGAACCGGGTGAGGGTGTTCCCGGATCCCAAGACCGGCCTGTTCCAGTTGGAGTGGCGCGAGGGTGGGCGCAGGCTGAGCCGGTCACTGAAGCACCGCGACTGGCGTCAGGCGAAGCGACAGGCCGACGAGTTCGCTGCCGGGTTCGCCAACCCGGAGCTCAACGGCAAGAAGGAGCCCGAACCGGAGCAGCTCACTCTGGAGCGGCTTTTTGACATCTACACGGAAGAGGTGACGCCCACCAAGGCGGTGGCGAGCCAGAGGTACGATCGAGCCACTATGGCGATGTTCCTCAGGTTCTTTGGTGGACACCGACGACCCGACACGCTCTCCCAGCGCGACTGGGACCGGTTCATCCGGGCCCGCCGTGTGGGCAAGGCCGGGCGCAGCCGCAGGCCCGTGGCCAACCGGACCATCCAGCAGGACCTGAAGCTGCTGATCGCTATCCTGAACTGGGCCGCGAAGTCGAGGGACGAGGAGGGCAGGCTCCTCCTCGAATCCAACCCCCTCACGGGGCTCAAGACCCCCGCCGAGAAGAATCCGACCCGGGTGCTTCTAACCGACGCGGAATACCATGCCCTGCTCCGGGCATCCAAGGCGATGGACTGGCGGTTTCGCGTGGCGCTCGTCATCGCCCACGAGACGGGGCACCGTATCGGTGCCATCCGCCAGCTCCGCTGGTCTGACATCGACATGGAGGCAAAGGTCATCCGGTGGCGCGCAGAGCACGAGAAGACCGGCTATGAACACACGACGCCGGTCACCGCCGAGGCCCTCGCTGCACTTGAGGAGGCACGGAGGCAAAACCCCGGTAGCGGGCGCGGTCCGTTGCTACCCGCGCCGAAGGATCCTTCGGTGTGTCTCAGCCGTTTCCTCGTCCGCACGTGGTGGAACAGGGCTGTCGCGCGAGCCGGGCTGGAACCCAAGCGTGGCCGGGGATGGCACTCCCTGAGACGGAAGTTTGCCTCCGACCTCATGAACCAGCCGCTGAAGGTGCTCTGCGAACTCGGAGGCTGGAAGACGGCCCAGACGGTTCTTCAGTGCTACCAGCGAGCCGACCAAGAGCAACTCAGGAAGGCCCTCGAAGACCGCCGCAGGCCTGCTTCCGGATCCATTTAGCGGGAACGATTTAGCGGGAATCGGCCCCCGCAATCCCGTAAGTCGTTATGGGCCTGGGTGGACTTGAACCACCGACCTCACGCTTATCAGGCGTGCGCTCTAACCACCTGAGCTACAGGCCCCGGCTGAAGTTACGGGGTTTCGAGGTGGAGTTCCAGCCAATTGAACTGGAAGCGGACTGTCCGACGGTGCTCAAGGGCCTTGGAGCACGCCGCGATACATCGTGTCCCAAGAGCACGCCGATCTGATCAGCCTCGCCACCCATGAGGACTGGCGCCAGACCGTTTGCACCCGCCTCACCACCCGCTGTCACGCCTGAGGTGGCGCGGCGCGCTGTTTGGTAGCATTCTGCCACCAACCTGAGGGATTCAGCGTTCCTCGGCCTGGCCGACTGGCACCGTACCCAAGGGCACCTCATCACGGGGGATCAGGGCATATGAAGACGTCGACCTCGATCAAATCGGCCTCGACGGTGCTACTTCTACTCCTCCTCTTGACGGCGTGCCAAGGGCAGGCGGGAGACGCACGCGAGGAGGGTATGCCGGACGGGTCGGGCACCTACGATGACCTCGTTGCACTGTTCCATGAATTCCTCGAGTGGACGGATCCGGCCAGGGCGTCGGGCAACGTCCCGAACCGGGACATCGCCGGCAGCGCGACCGACGTCTATCCCGACTACGCCGAGGCGACCGTCGAGCGGCGTCGCGCCACGATGCGGGACTTCCAGGCGCGGCTCGAGGACATGGCGGTCGTGGACTGGGAGCTCGATCAACAGGTCGACTATCTGGCAGTTCGTTCCCGGTTCGATCGTCACGACTTCACATTGAACGTGTCCCGCCCCTGGTCCAGGGACCCCGGCTTCTATGTGGATCAGATGCTGCGCATCACGTTCGCGGACCTGCCATTGGACGACGATGCGACCACCGCGCTTCGGACGCGCCTCGAGGCCATCTCACTCCTGGTGGAGCAGGCCAGGAACAACCTGACGGAAGTCGCCGCCGACTACGCGGACCTCGCGATCTTCAATCTGACCAACGCCGACGGCGTGGGGCACGGCTACCCGTACCGGGCAACGCCGCCCGCCGGGGTCCTTGGCTGGTACGACGACTTCCACGAGCGGGCGGCCACGCAGCAACCCGATCTCCGCGTCGACATCGAGGCGGCCCGGGAGTCCGTCCGCGGCTTTCACGACTGGCTCGTCGCGAATCGAGGCGACATGACCGCAGAGGGCGGCGTGGGCCGCGAGATGTTCGACTGGTACCTGAAGCACGTGAAGCTCATGCCGTACGACGCGGATCAGATCGTCACGCTGGGCCTGCGGGAGCTGGATCGCCTCTGGAGTGTGTATGCGCTGGAACAGCACCGGAACCGGCATCTGCCGCCGCTAGAGCTGTCGGCGTCCGAGGAGGAGTATGAGGCACGGATCGGCAGCGTCGACACGCGGATCCGCGACTTCCTGGTGGGGGAGGACATCATCACGATCCCGGACTACGTCGGGGAACTCGATACGAACGTGCCGTGGATCGTCCGTCCCGGCGGCCCGAACTTCTGGGAGCAGGTGCAGTTCCGTGACCCGACGCCCGATCACCTGCACGCCGTCATCCCCGGGCATCGTTTCGACGGCCTGGTCGCACGGCACAACACGCACCCCATCCGCGGCAGGATCAGCAGCGGGGCGCGCAACGAAGGCTGGGCCACCTATCTGGAAGAAGCCGTCATGAACGCCGGGTTGCTCGATGACGCGCCGCGGGTCCGTGAGCTCATCTACGTCTTCGGTATCTTCCGGGCCGCCAGGGTGCCGGCGGACGTGTGGCTCCAGCTCAACGAGATGACAGTCGACGAAGTCTTGGCGTGGTGGATGGAGCGCACCCCGTGGCTGGACGAGAACGTTGCGCGCGTGGACGCCGAGATCTACCTGCGCCGGCCGCCCGGCTACGGGCTGGGGTACGCGATCGGCATGCTGCAGATGCAGCAACTCCTCGCCGATCGCAAGCGCCAGCTGGCCGACGATTTCGACCTCGCGGAGTTCCACGATACGTTCATGGCAGCCGGGCGGCTCCCGATCTCGCTGATCCGTTGGGAGATGACGGGCCTGGACGACGAGGTGCGGGATCTCTGGAAGCGAAAGCGGCTCAACTACAAGGAGTGACAAACATGAGAACGCTAAGCTCAGTCCTGGGCTTGTCTGTACTGTTGGCGGGGTGCGGTGGGATGGGTGATGGAGAGCTCACCGATGCGGAGCGTGCGGCGCTTGCCGACTCCATACGTCAGTTCGCCAACGAGATGGTCGAGACCATCGACGGTCACGATGTGGACGGCTTCATCGGATATCACCTGGACGGCCCCGACTTCGCCTGGGCGAGCCGCGGGGAGGTCACCCCGCTGGAGTCACATCGTGCCTCGATGAAGGAGTACTTCCCCGGCGTCGGAAGGAACGTGCACTTCACGCTCGGAGAAAGCACAGTGCACGTGCTGGGCCGGGACGCCGCGGTGGCCACTTCGGTCATTCACTCGACCAACGTCGGCGAGGATGGAGAGCCGACCAGCGGTCACGAGGTCTGGAGCATCGTGGTGCAGCGCATAGAGGGCGAGTGGAAGGTCGTGCAGGTGCACGAGTCGTACCCGCCGCTCCCGGACCCCTAGCCAGCCTGCCCTGGGTCCGGACCCCTCCAGTTCACGGGCCGGGGTCCCGCCCCCGGCGGGGCGAGGGCGCCAACCAGCGTGTCGTCGTCGTCAAGCAGGGTGGCCAGTCCGCTCCCGGTCATCCACGCACGCGCGGCGGCGCCAGACTCGACAATCACGATCCTGCCTCCCGGCATAAGGACGCGCAGACACTCCCCCCACCACCCCGCCCCAGCCTCCCCCTCGGCCACCACCCCGCGCACCACACCATCGCGCAACGGCAACCGCGGCCCCGTCACGAAGGCACTCACGCCGTCGGCCAGCAGCCCCCGTCCCCCCCACCCCACGACCACCACCTCGATCCCGCTCACCATGCGCGCGAGCGGCGCCGCTTCCGCACGGCACGAATCCGGCACGACGATCAGCCCGGGACCACGGGTGACGCCCAGCGCGGCTGCCAGGCGCAGCGCCGCATCCGCCGCGCCGGAATCCGGGTTTCCCTCCTGACCCACCCCCCGCGCCGGCGGCCTCAGGTCCCCGAAGCCGCCCTCCACCGGAAACCGGTCCCGGCAATTCGGACACCCGAACTCACCCTGCCGCACGCGGCGGTCGCGCACGTCCCGGGCGAGCAGAATCAGGCCGAACGGGGGGCCGCAACGCGGACAGACGAGGTGGTCGGTAAGGCTGACGTTCACGCCCGTTCGATCCGTAGCAGGGGCACCGCCACGGCATCGGGCAGACCCGCCACGAAGCTGACCGCACGGGCCACATCGTCGGGCTGGAGCATCTCGCCGCGGCCGGGCAGATGCGGAGAGGAATCCGGGGCGAGCGGGTCCCAGATCGGCGTGTCTACCGCCCCCGGCTCCAGCAGGCACGCGCGCACACCGCTGCCGCAAATCTCTTCCAGCAGCACCTCGTGAAACCCGCGCAGACCGTACTTGGACGCCGAGTAGGCCCCGTTCCCGGGAAAAGCCCGCCACCCGGCCACGGATCCCACATGCATCACCAGCCCCGACCCGGCGGCCAGCATCGCCGGCAGGAACGCCCTCGTCACGTTGAACGCGCCCCTGAGGTTCGCGTGCAGGTTGCGATTGAGCACGGCATCGCTGGTGTCCGTCACCGGCGCCAGGTCGAACACGCCGGCTGCGTTCACGAGCACGTCGAGCCCCTCGGTCTCCTCGCGCACCACCCTCCGCGCCCCCTCCACCTCGGCCTCCGCCGCCACATCGAACGGCAACGCTACCCCGCCGACTTCCGCCGCCAGCCGCTCCAGGCGCTCCCGCCGGCGGCCCCCGGCGAACACCCGGAAGCCGTCCTTCGCCAGGCGCCGAACGATGGCATCGCCGATCCCGCCGGTCGCTCCCGTGACCAGCGCGGTGCGGCCGACGCCGTCACTCACCCGAGTATTCCACCCAGTGACGCGGGGTCTCGCGCAACACCAGCTTTTCGAGCCTGGCGGGCGGCGGGATCAGGGGCGCGAGGCGTTCCCAGATGCACAGCACCAGGTTCTCGGTGGACGGGATCACCCCCTCCAGCCATGGCACATCCACATTCAGGTTGCGGTGGTCCAGGTCGTCGAGGATGCGGGTGTGGACGAGGTCCTTGAGGTCCTTGAGGTCCATCACGTATCCCGTCTCGGCATCCACCGGGCCGGAGACCGTGACCTCGAGATCGTAGTTGTGGCCGTGCCAGTTGGGATTCGCGCAGTCACCGAAGACGTGCCGGTTCTTCTCTTCGTCCCACTCAGGCCGGGCCAGCCGGTGCGCGGCGCTGAAGTGGAGTCGACGCGTGATGCGCACGTCAGGCATGCGTGCTCCGCTGGCTGGAGGTAGGCCCCTAAAGCAAGGGTCGGCGCCCGTGATGGAGCGCCGACCCCCGTGTGCCGGAGGGTGTAAACCTGAAGCCCGGGCTTAACTCTTGGTGACTCCCCCACTGCTTCCGCAGTCCCCGGGAACGAGGCGTGACGTCCACCGCGGGAGGCAGTCCCGGCTCTTCTAGTGTTGGCTCAAATACGAAGCCCTCCAGCACGACCCGAATATGTGGGGCGACCGCCGTCGCCGCAATAGCACCCCCGAAATCAGTCCCATTCGGACATGCAAACGCCCGCGCAACCAACGTGCAATCGAACACCCGCGCCGCCGTCAGCTCCCCGGCACACCCGGCTCCGTCATCTGCCGCACGTCCAGCGCCTCGTCCAGCTGTTCCGGGTCGATCAGACCCATCTCCTCGACCACCTCCCGCACCGAACGCCCCTCGGCCGCGGCCTTCTTCGCAACCACTGCGGCCTTGTCGTAGCCGATGTACGCGTTCAGCGCGGTGGCGATGGACGGGTTCCGCTCCAGCAACTCGCGGGCGCGCTCCGGGCGGGCCGTGATCCCGGCAACGCACCGGTCGGTGAACACCTCGGCCGCGTTGGCGAGCAGCGAGATCGACTCCAGCAGGGCGTCGGCGATCACCGGCATCATCACGTTCAGCTCGAAGTTGCCGCGCTGGCCCCCGATCGTGACCGTCGTCGCATTCCCCGCCACGCGCGCACACACCATCATGAGCGCCTCGCAGATCACCGGGTTCACCTTGCCCGGCATGATGGAACTCCCGGGCTGCACGGCGGGAAGCTGGATCTCCGAGATCCCCGACGTCGGCCCGCTCGCCAGCCAGCGAATGTCGTCCGCCACCTTCATGAGGCTCGCGGCTACGGTGTTCAGCGCACCGGCGAGCGACACGCACGCGTCCTTGGCGCCCTGCGCCTCGAAGTGGTCCTCCGCCTCGCGGAAATCGATCCCGTACCTGGCGGCCACCTTCGCCATCGTGCGGCTCGCAAACTCGGGATGCGTGTTGATGCCGGTCCCCGTCGCCGTGCCCCCGAGCGCCACCTCGGCCAGCTCCTCGGCCGCCCGCTCCACACGCTCGATCCCCTTCTCCACCTGCCGCGCGTAGCCCCCGAACTCCTGGCCCAGGCGCACCGGCGTCGCGTCCATCAGGTGCGTGCGTCCCGACTTGACGATCCCGTCGAAATCGCGCGCCCTGTCCGCCAGCGCCTCCTGCAGCCGCCCCAGCGCCGGAACGAGTTCGTCGCGGATCGCCGCCCGGCACGCGACGTGGATCGCCGTCGGAATGATGTCGTTGGACGACTGGCCGTAGTTGACGTGGTCGTTCGGATGCACGCGCGACTCCGCCGCCCCCGATCGGTTGGCCAGCGCCGCGATCACCTCGTTCGCATTCATGTTGGTCGACGTGCCCGACCCCGTCTGGTAGATGTCCAGCGGGAAGTGATCGTCCCACTTGCCGTCGGCCACCTCGCGCGCGGCAGCCGCAATCGCATCACCCCGCCCAGCCGACAGCAGCCCCAGGTCGACGTTCGTCTCGGCCGCGGCCTCCTTCAGCCTGCCCAGCGCCTCGATGAACCGCCGGCCGAACCCGCGCCCGCTGATGGGGAAGTTCTCGACCGCGCGCTGGGTCTGGGCTCCGTAGAGGGCGTCGGCGGGAACGCGCACCTCGCCCAGTGAGTCCTTCTCGATTCGATGGGATTCGGACATGATCGTACTCTTGTAGCAGCTCGGGTGTTGCCTGCGAATGGCCCGTGCCAGGGCCGGAACGGACGAAAGATAGCAACGATGACTCCAGTCGCACTCGTGACCGGCGGCGGTGTAAGGGTAGGAAGGGCGATCGCCCTGGCGCTGGCCGGGAACGGTTACGACCTGCTGGTCAGCTACAACTCGTCGCCTGCGGGTGCCGCCGAGGTCGAAGCGGCGGCCCGCCGGGCCGGCAGACGGGCCCACGCGGTGAGCGCCGACCTGTCACGCGAGGAACACGTGGTCCACCTGGCCCGCACCGCCCGGAAGCGGTTCGGCCGCCTCGACCTGCTGGTCAATTCGGCGGCCAGCTTCGTCGCCAACGACCTGCTCGACGTCACCGCCGACGAATGGGACGCGGTGATGGCCGTGAACCTGCGCGCCCCGTTTCTGCTGATCCGCGAAACCGCCTCGATGCTGCGGCAGGCGCGGGGCGCGGTCGTCAACGTCGCCGACCTGTCGGCCCTGCGGCCCTGGACGAGCCACCCACACCATTCGGTGTCGAAGGCGGGACTGCTCCACCTCACGCGGGTCGCGGCCCGGCGCCTGGCCCCCGAAGTGCGCGTCAACGCCGTAGCCCCGGGATACGTGCTGCCACCGCGACACCACACCCCGGACCGGATCGGGCGCACCCGCCGGCGCATCCCACTCGGCCGGGTCGGCACGCCGGAAGATGTGGCCAGCGCGGTACGGTTTCTGGCGACCGCGGACTACGTCACCGGCCAGGTGATTGCCGTCGATGGCGGGCTGGGCCTCGCTTAGCCCTCGTGGAGAATCTTCGCCACCACCATGCCCGCAATGCCGTACATCACGATCGACACGACGGCGTCGCCGACCACCGTGTTCACCGTGTACATGCCCTCCGTGGTCCCGAACATGGTCAGCCCCATCGAGAGGCTGAAGAGCAGGCCCACACCCGCCCCCGCCTTGAATGCCTCGGCGGGACCCCCGGCGGCACGCCAGCTCAACACCAGGGCAAGCAGCGCCCCGCTGGCCAGCTGGCCCGCCCCGATGGCCCAATAGGCGGGCGTCTCGGACATGGCGTCGTTGGCGAAGAAGTCCGCCAGCAGCACCCCATAGATGACGAATCCGAGCACGAACAGGGTGACGCCACCCGCGACGGTCGCAAGTATGCATTTCTGGTTCACGGGATCTCCTTGGTGTCAGTGAGGAAAGCGTTCGCCAGCGCGGTCAACGTGGGGTTCGGCGGTTGAATGCGCAAACCGCCCCGGTTGGCGCCTTCCGATCGGCGGGAGCGGAGGTCCGCCCGCGCCTACCCCCCGTGCGCCAGAAACCGCTCCGCTTCCAGCGCCGCCATGCAACCCGTGCCCGCCGCCGACACGGCCTGGCGGTAGTAGTCGTCCATGACGTCACCGGCGGCGAACACCCCGGGCACGTTGGTCTCGGTGCGCCACGGGGTGGGCAGCCGCACGTAGCCGTTGTCCTTGAGATCGACGTGGCCGCGCAGGAAGGCCGTATTGGGGTCGTGGCCGATCGCGACGAACATGCCGCCGACGGCGATCTCGGACTCCTGCCCGCTCACCGTGTCCCGCAGCCTGAGGCCGGTGATGACATCGTCGCCCAGTACGGCCTCCACCGTCCTGTTCCACAAAAAGCGGATCTTGTCGCTGGCGAACGCTCGATCCTGCATGATTCGGGAGGCCCGCAACTCGTCCCGCCGATGGATGAGCAGGACTTGACTAGCAAACTTGGTCATGTAGAGGCCTTCTTCCATGGCGCTGTCGCCTCCTCCCACCACGGCGACCACCTGACCGCGGAAATGCGGCAGGGCCCCATCGCACACGGCGCACGCGGACACGCCGCCGCCGCTCTGCGCAAGCCGCTCCTCGCCCGGCACGCCCAGCCAGCGCGCGTTGGCCCCGGTCGCGAGCACGACCGTGCGGGCCCGAACTTCCTGACCGCCCGAGGACCGCAGCAGAAACGGGCGGACGGAGAAGTCGACCTCGGTGATGTCCTCGGTGAATACGCGGGTGTTGAAGCGGATCGCCTGGTTCTTGAAGTGCATCATCATGTCGATGCCGCCGATGCCCTCGGGGAAGCCGGGGTAGTTCTCGACATCGGTGGTGAACATGAGCTGGCCACCCGGGATCATGGTGCGGCTTCCGGCGCCCTCGAAGACGAGGGGGTCGAGGTTGGCGCGGGCCCCGTAGATCGCGGCGGTCCAGCCGGCGGGGCCGGAACCGATGATCACGAGGTTCTCGATGCTGGTATCGGACATACGGGTTTCAGGGTTCCTTTTTCAGGGTTCCTTGTACAGCGTGGAGTTGCGGTAGCGTTCCAGGCCCCGCACGAGAAGCAGCTTCGCGCCCACGGCGACCGGCACCCCGATCAGCAGGCCCGCAAAGCCGAAGAAGAAGCCGCCGAGAGACAGCGACAGGACGATCCAGACGGGGTGCAGGCCGACCGAATCACCCACGATGCGAGGGCTGATCACAGTGCTCTCGAGCGCCTGGGCGGCACCGTACACGGCCGCGACCTTGACGAGCGAGAGACCGATGCTGTCGCTCACCAGCGCAAGGATGATCGCCGGGACGAGCGAAACGGCCACGCCCAGGTAGGGCACGATCCCGAGTACGGCGACGGTCGCGCCCAGCAGGAAGGCATAGGGGAAGCCGACGATCAGGAGGCCGAGCCAGGTGATGGCTCCCGTGAGGAGCGACGCCGATACCTGGCCGCGCAGATAGCGTGAGAGAAGCTCGTCGTATTCGCGCAGGAAATCGGTCGCGCCGGGGCGGATTCCGGCGGGAATGAGACCCTGTACGCCGCCTACGATGCGATCGTAGTCGCGCAGCACGTAGAACATGAGAACGGGCGTCAGCACGACATAGCCGGCGATCACGAGCATGGCGCCGAAGCCGCGCCCGAGCCCGAGGACGGTCGCCCAGGCCCGCTCGGTGAGGTCGGCCCGCCTCGACTCCAGGAAATCGGCAACCATCTGTCCGTCGATCGCCTGCACGCGGGCCAGCAGAGCAGCCTCGTCCACGAACGGAATGTCGAATCCCAGCGTGGCCGGGGTCAGGGCCTGCAGCCAGGTCGTGAACGCGTTGAGCGCCCGGGGCGTCTCGCCGATGAGCGCGCGCGCCTGCTGCACGATCTCCGGCACACCAAAGACGACGGCCAGGGCGCCAGCCGCCAGGAAGGGAACCAGGATCATGAAGATCGCCAGCGTGCGTCCGATGCGCGGGTGCGCGGAAACCCGGTCCGCCAGTGGGTCCAGGATGTACGCGAGAACGAAAGCCAGGAAAAACGGCGCGAGGAGTGAACCCGCCGTGTCCAGCACCCACAGGGCCACGAGGACGGTGGCCACCGTGACCGTGAGCGCGTGCCCGCGAACCCCGCGAAACGGAGTCAGCAGCGCGATGAACACGCAGTAGATGATGAACGGGTTGAGCAGTGTGCGCAGGCTGTACAGGAAGTAGCCGGCAACCAGGATCAGCACCGCGGCCTGCGCGATCCGCCAGGGTCCCTGGGTACCGCCGCCGTTAGCCGGGCTCACCATCCCGCCTCCGCAATTTTCGCGTTCGAACGCAGCACGACATTCCGGGTCTCCTTGTACGGGACCCGGGACGCCGCGTCGGAGATCGGAAGCCAGGCACAGGCGCTGATCCCTTCGTCCCGTTGCGGGACCGGCTGGCCCAGGCGGCTTCGCATGAGAAAGAACGTGCAGTACTTGTGAATGGTCCTGTCCCCCTGTCGGAACTTCCAGTCGATGGTGTCGATGCGCGGGCCGACGACCTCGGGCGTGATCCCGGTTTCTTCCTCCACTTCGCGCAGCGCCGCTTCGCGCAGGCTCTCGCCGCCCTCGATATGACCCTTCGGCAACGACCAGTGGCCATAGGGATCCTTGATCAGGAGTGCGTGCCACACGCCGGCAACAGGGCGCACGACGACCCCGCCCGCACTGCGCTCGACCGTCGCCGTCTCGCCGGACATCGTTGCCCTAGAAAATCGAGAAGCTCAGGTAGCGCCGCGGATTCTGCTGGATGTCACGCAGCAGGTCGCGCATTTGTGCGACCGCATCCAGCGCGCCTTCCGCCAGTGCGGGATCCGCCAGCAGCCGACCCAGCGATCCGTCCTCGTCCTGTAACGCCGCCAGCAGGGCGTCCAGCCTTGCAAAAGTCGCATCGGCCTGACGGGCGGCCGTCTGAAGGTCCGTGAGCGAGGCGTCCATGTTCTCGGTCAGCCTTCTCAGGTTCTCCACGCCGGCACCCGCGTCAGCGAACAGCTTCTGGACCTGGCCATCCGCGACAATGGCGTCGACCCGCTCGAACGACACCCGGGCCGCCCGCGCCGCCGCGCCCAACTCCTGCGTGGAAGCGTCAACACGCTCGGCGAGAGCATCGAAGCGTTCGGCCTGCTGGTCGATGATCTCGGAGAACTGGTCGCTGACTGCGCCCAGGTTGTCGATCGCCCGACCGAGATTCTGCGCCGTCTCCTCCGTGAACGCGACCTCGAACCTCTCGGAAATGGTCGTGAGGTTTTGCGCGATCTCGTCCGCAGTGGCGGTGAGGCGCGAGAAATCGGGGAGCGCGACCCCCGGGAGCACACCCTCTCCCGGGTATTCCAGGTACGGATGGGTGTCGTAGTCTCCCCGCCGGATGATCTCGGCCTGCCAGTCGCCGAACATCGACTCGGGCGCGATCAGGACCGCCGCGTCGGAAGGAATGATCAAGTCCGGCCGAACCGACATGTCGATCAGCACGGCCTCGCCGCTGGGCACCACCGCCACCGCTTCCACCCGACCGACCGCGACCCCGCGAAACTTCACCGACGCACCCTCCATGAGCTGCCCGACGCTTGTCGAGGCGGCCCGCAGCGATACGCGGTCCCGGCCCCACCCGTCCTGCAGCCAGATGGTGCCCACCACGCCGACCGCAATCCCGAGCACCACCACCAGTCCCACCATGATTTCTCGCCTACGGTCCATGATCCCCCCGTCCTTTTAGTCCATAGTACAGTCCCGGATCCCCCTCCACGAACCCGCGCAGCACGTCGTCGCGCGCGGCACGCACCTCCGCAGGCGTACCCGTGAAGCGGGCCTTTCCTTCATGGAGAAGCGTAATCCTGTCGGCAACGCGGAACGCGCTGGTCATGTCGTGCGTCACGACCAGTCCTGTCACTCCCAGTTCGTCGCGCATCCGGAGTATGAGTTCGTCGATCACTGAAGTGGTCACCGGATCCAGTCCGGTTGTCGGTTCGTCGTACAGCAGGTACTTGGGCGATGCGGCGATCGCTCGCGCCAGCCCGGCCCGCTTCTTCTGGCCGCCGCTCAGTTGCGAAGGATAGCGCTCGCCCATGCCCTCCAGATCGACGAGCGCAAGACACTCGTCCACCCGCTCACGTATCCGGTCGGCGCGCCAGCCCGGCAGGCGCTTCAGCCCCATTCCCACGTTTTCGCCGATCGTCATCGAATCGAACAGCGCCGCGAACTGGAAAACGTAGCCGACGCGTCTGCGGAACCGTGCGAGGTCGCGACGGCCCAGATCGGGCACCGATTCGCCGTCCACGAGCACGGATCCCGTGTCCGGCCGCATCAATCCGACCAGGTGCTTCAAAAGCACCGACTTGCCGCTCCCCGATGGACCGACGATGGCCGCGGTCGCACCTACGCGAACCTCCAGCGAGAAGCCCCGCAGTACCTCCTTCGGGCCGAACGCCTTGTGGAGTTCGGCGATCCTGATGCTCACAGCAGCGTCGCCGCCCAGAAGGCGTCCAGGCAGAGAATGATCATGCTCGCGATCACCACGGTCTGAGTCGCACTGCGCCCGACACCCTCGGCCCCGCGCTCGGTCTGAAGTCCCTGGAAGCAGCCCACGCCGGTCACGACCGCCCCGAAGGAAATGGACTTGATGATGGCGAACCACACGTCCCAGGGCTCAAAGAGGAGCCGCAGTCCCTTTACGAACTCGGGAGAAGACATGTCCAGCAGCTGGAGCGCGGTGAACCAGCCCGAGACGATGCCGACGGTCATCGCCAGAAGAACCACGATCGGGAACATCACGATCCCTGCAATCACCCTGGGCACCACCAGGTACGCGAGCGGATCGTAGGCAAGCGTCTCGAGCGCGTCGACCTGTTCCGTGACGCGCATCGTCCCCAGCTCGGCGGAGATGTTGGCGCCGACCCGCCCGGCCAGCGTGAGTCCGGTCAGGACGGGGCCCAGCTCCAGCATCATCGTCTTGCCGACCAGGGCGCCCACGAAGTAGAGCGGGATCGTTCCGGTCAGCGTATACGACGCCTGGAGCGACATGACGATGCCGGTGAAGGTCGCGATGAAGAGCGCGATGGGGACCGAGGCAACGCCGATGCGCGCCAACTGCGGGACCAGCTGCGGACCCCAGATGCCCGGGTGGCGGAGCGCTCCCGCCGTACCGGCGAAGAGAATCCACGCGCGCCCCACGGAACCCAGGGTCTTGACCGTTCCCCGCCCGGCCGAGGCAAGGGGTCTCATGACGAAGTCAGGCATTGAGAATAATAATGAATGCGCGGCTCTCACCCGGTGTCGGCGCGGCCTGGGCGCGGCCTGGCGTCCAGCCCGCTAACGAAACGCCGTCAGTGTGAACGACACTCGGTCCAGAAAGGGGTCGATCCCCCCCGCGGCGGACCATTGCACCTCGATCTCGCCGACCTGCCCCGCCTCCGCCCGAAAGACGATCTCGACCTTCAGGTCCTGCTCGCGGCTCTCGATCGTGGTCCGGACCAGCCCGCCCTCCCGTCTCTCCCGGACCCTCGCAGGGTTCCGGAAGAGCGTCCTGGTCGACTGCCGCCCCGTTGGCAGCCGGCGCGTCACGCGGATCCGGTCCAGCCAGTCCGGCTGGTAGCTGATGCGGTAGCGGAAGCCGCGCTGATCGACGCCCGAGGCTTCCCGGTTGTGTCTTGCCATCCTACAACTGCAACGGTGCGGGTGAAAAACTGAGGAAGAAGATGGCGATCGTGGCCCATCCCAGGATTCGGCGACCCCTCTCGAGCGGCACTTCCTCCATCAGCACCGGCGGGTGGGCGAGCCTGCCCCGTCCGACAACCAGCGCGACCACTCCCCAAAGCCACCATCCCCACCACACGAAGCCCAACGGTATCATCAGGAGCACGAAGGCCATCGCGAAGGCGCGTTGTCGGGGTCCGGCGAGGGCGTAGAGGATGTGTCCGCCGTCGAGCTGCCCCAGGGGGACGAGGTTGAGAGCCGTGACGAAGATCCCGAGCCAGCCGGCGAACGCGAGCGGATGAAGCAGCACTGTGTTGCCGGTCTCGAATCCCGGCACGGCGATGATTGTGGCCGCGTGGAGCACGACGTTGTTTCCGATCTCGACCGGCACATCCAGAAAATGTACGAGGAAGGGGCGGAGTCCCGCGTCGCTGGTGGCAATTGTCTCCGACAGGCCCAGTCCCACCAGGAGCAGCGGCAGCGACAGCAGAAAGCTCGCCACGGGACCCGCCACGCCGATGTCGAAGAGCACGGATCGCCGGACCATGGGGCCGTGGAGCCGTATGAACGCTCCCAGGGTTCCCACAAGCGAGATGTACGGCGGACACGGCAGGAAATACGGGAGCGAAACGGGGATTCGGTGACGGCGCGCCGCGAAGTAGTGCCCGAGTTCGTGACCGAGCAGGACACCGATGAACCCGATTGCGAACGGGAACCCGGCGGCGAGAGCCGAGCCCCTCACGCCCGTGGGCACCGGGAACCACTGTCCACCGATCTGGCGCGAAACGGTGTCGAGAACATCGGTGCCGGCGAGAAACCCGCCCGCGACCATCGTACTCGCGCAAGCCGCCAGAAAGAGACCCAGGTGCAGCGCAAGACGGCGGCGCGGAGCCGGCGCGTTCCGCCGCAACGCCACCAGTTGAGTGGCGCCTCCATGCTCGTGGGTGTGGACTTGGTCGGCCCACGCCACCACTTTTAGCATGTCCTCTTCGGAGACATCGTCCCGCACCTGTCCGCGCACGACCTGGTACGCGCCAGCTCTGCCAGCCCCGTGGTGCGTCAGAATGCTCGCCCACGGCGGATCGGGATGGGGAACTTTGGCCTCCAGGGATACGGTGTAGTCTTCTCGAACCCCGGCACGGGGTGCTCTTTCCAGGACCGTCGATTCCGGCTCCATTCCCGACTTTCCATATGGAAATCGCCGACCTCAAGAACAGAACGGTAGCGGAACTCCAGGGGTACGCGGAAGCGCTGAACATCCCCAACGCCAGCGGACTCCGCAAGCAGGATCTGATCTTCATGATCTACCGCGGCCTCGCGGAACGGGATCAGACTCCGCAGGCAGAAGGGGTGCTCGACATCCTTCCGGACGGATACGGGTTCCTCCGCTCCGCCAGCTGGAACTACCTGAACGGTCCCGACGACGTATACGTCAGCCCCGCTCAGATCGCCTCGCTGGGCCTCCGCCGTGGGGACACGGTGGCCGGAGCCGTTCGCGCCCCCGGCCGCCGGGAGCGGTACGTGGCGCTGGTGCGCGTGGACACCGTCAACGGGCATGGTCCGGCCACCGCCCGCGAGCGTCCCAAGTACGACGACCTGCGTCCGTTCTATCCTCAGCAGCGTCTGTCGCTGGAGGTGCCCGGCGGCGAAATGGACATGCGCATCACGGACCTGATCGCGCCGGTCGGACTGGGACAGCGGGGCCTGATCGTGTCTCCGCCGAAGGCCGGCAAGACGACGATTCTTCGCAACATGGCCAATGCGATCAGGACCAATCACCGGGACGTGGAACTCGTCGTGCTCCTCATCGATGAACGCCCGGAAGAGGTCACGGAGATGGAGGAGACGGCTGGCGCAAGGGTTTTCGCGTCCACGTTCGACGAGCCCGCGAGCCGCCATCGGCAGGTCGCCGAAATGGTTCTGGAGAGGGCGAAGCGACTGGTCGAACAGGGGCGCGATGTGGTGATCCTTCTCGACTCGATCACGCGCCTCGCCCGGGCCTACAACATCCTCGCTCCCCACTCTGGCAGAATCCTCTCGGGCGGCGTCGACGCCTACGCGCTTTCCAAACCGAAACGGTTCTTCGGATCGGCCCGCAACATTCACGAGGGCGGATCGCTTACCATCATCGCAACGGCACTGGTGGAGACCGGAAGCCGCATGGACGAGGTCATCTTCGAGGAGTTCAAGGGCACCGGAAACATGGAGCTGGTGCTCGATCGCGAAATCGCGGACAACCGCGTGTATCCGGCGATCGACCTGAACCGGTCGGGCACGCGGCGCGAAGAGTTGCTGCTCTCGGAGACGGAACTCAACCGCGTCTACCTGTTGCGCAGCTTCCTCGCCGACATGCCCGCCCCCGAGGCGATCGCGTTCCTGATGGACCGCATGAGCCGACACCAGACCAACGCGCAATTCCTGGACGCGATGGTCGCGGGGGAATGAGGCGAAGACCGCCGGGACAATAGTGCGAAGGCCGCCGGCATTTGCTCGATGCCGACGGGGGCGGGTGCCGCCGGCGGGGGTTAGCCGTCCAGGTCCTCGTACCGCGGATTCACCACCAGACTGCCGCCCTCGAAGACCTTTCGGTCCCACGGATAGACCAGCGTGGCGTCGGTAACGAGCGCGTGGTAATCAGGCGAGAAGCCGCGGGTACGCGCGAAGCTCGTAGCCGTACGCACCTCCGCCGGACCGACATCCCGGACCGCGGCCAGCGCCAGCCGCAGCGTTTCGCCCGAGGTGGTGATCTCGTCGACGATGAGCACCCGCTTCCCGCGCGCCTGTCTTGGAGCCGCGGACAGAATGGAGGGACGATGCCGCACTACGCGCCCACCCTCGCGGCGCGTGATCTTGAGGGAGAAGAAATCCCGGCGCATGATGGAGGCGATGACCGCGCCGGGGATCACCCCCGCGCGCGCCACGCCGATGACGATCTCGGGGTCGTAGTCGGCCGCTACCTTGAGCGCCAGTGCGCGGCAGAGTTCGCCGAACATCTCCCACGACAGCTCCATGTAGTCTTCGGACGGCATGATGTCGCGCTGGTCGAAGGAACCCGTCAACATTGTGTTCTCCTCTCCGCGCTTTAGACTTTCCGCCATGACGACCGATCTCCAGGAGAAGGCCGACGCCCGCTTCGCCGCGGCCCTTGCCGCCAGCGGTGCCCGCGACCCCAGGGAATACTATCGCACGCAGCTTCGGGAGTTGAAGCGATCCAATCCCGAGGGGTACGATCAGGCCGTCGGATATTATCAGGACGAACTGGTCCCGTCCATTGCCGAGCGGGACGCCGATCCCCTGCAGGCATGGCAGGCCTATGGTCTTCTGATCGCCCGGTTGGCCGCTCCAGGGCGTGCCGTGGCGATCGATCCGACCGGCCGTTCACGCCCCCTGGAATCCTCCGGCGCCGTCGACGACATGATTCTCCACCTGCCGGATGCGCGCCAGGCGCCAGCCCTGCTGGTGGGGCTGCCTCCGAAGCCCTCGCCCGCGCAAATGGCCACGCACAGGTGGCTGGTTGCGGGCCGCCGCGCTCTCGGCGAATAGAGGGCCATTCCCGCTTCGGGGCGCCCGCCGACGCGGCGCTTCTAGTCCTCCACCATGTAGGCGATGCCCCACGCTCCCGGCCCCAGGTGCGTCGAGATTGTGGGCGTGATCGGTGAAACCAGCGTCTCCGCATCGCCATAGCGCTCCCGCAACTCCTCGCACACCTGGCTCGCGATCTCGGGCGCGGCGACATGCACGACACCGAAGCGGACCTTCCGGGCGTCGTCGGGGATCTCCGCCGCGACCTTCTCCAACATCAGGCTGCGAGCACGGGTGGGGCCCCTGGCCTTGCCGTAGGCCTTGATCCTGCCATCCGGGCCCACACCCAGCACCGGCTTCAGGTCCAGAATGCCGCCGAACCAGCCGGCGAACTGGCTCACGCGCCCGGACGCGATCAGCCGGTCCAGGTTTCGTACCGTGAACAGTATGCCCGACTGGCGCCGAATCCGCCGCACCTCCGCGACGATGTCGTCCGCAGGCCAGCCGGCTTCGGCCAGTTCTGCCGCTTTCAGTGCCAGCAGACCCACCAGCAGAGAGGCCGCCTCCGAGTCGACGAGCCGGATGTCCAGATCGGGCACCATGTTTGTGGCGTTCTCGGCCGACCGGTAGATGCCGCTCAGCGCTGCAGCCACCAGCACGGCGATCACCACCTCGGCGTCGCCGGACGCCTGCTGGAACGCGGCGATGAAGTCGCCGGGAGGAGGTTGCGAGGTCGACGGGAGCGTCCGGCCGTCTTCCAGGCGTGCGTGAAACTCCTCCGCGGTGACATCGATGCCGTCCCTCAGGGTCTTGCCGTCCTCGATGAGAAGCAGGGGGACCACGTGGATCCCGTGCGCCCGGACCACCGCTTCGGGAAGGTCCGAGCCCGAGTCGACCAGGATGCCCACCGGGCGCCGCACGGCATCCTTCCCCGCTCGCCGGGCTGCTTCGAACTGGGCCAGCATGTCTTCGGCCTTGTGGGCGGTCACCGTCCCCAGCGTCGCGCAGTAGTCGATCGCCGACTGCGGTTCGTCGGTGTGCACGTGGACCTTCAGGATCTCCTCGCTTCGGATCACCAGGAGCTCTTCGGTCCCCTCGGAAAGCGCCGCGCGCACGACCTTCTCGGCGGGGAGATTCGGCCCCTCGACCAGGATCTCGGTGCAGTAGCGCCTGGTGCCGTGCGTGAACGGATGCGACACGCCCCCGATCGGGGACCAGTCGGTACGCGACAGGTCGGCGACAATATCCTCGGCGACCTCCTCCTGGACGGCGGCCTCGTGATCACCCTCCTCGATCAGGCCTACCACGCCCTCCAGCATCTGCACGAACCCCATCGCGCCTGCGTCCACAACACCCGCCTCGGCAAGGACCGGAAGCAGGTCGGGAGTGCGGGCGAGCGACTCCCGCGCCGTTTCGAGCACGCGCACCATCGATTCGGCGAAGTCTCCGGCACCATCCCCGTCCCCCTCCGCGACCGCCTTTGTGGCCGAGTCACGAACCACGGTGAGGATCGTCCCCTCGACCGGGTTTTCAACGGCGCCGTCCAACGAACGCGCGCCCGCCCGCAGGGCCGACGCAATGTCGGCCAGGGATGCCCGCACCCGCCCCTCCAGCTCTCCCGCAAAGCCAAGGAGGAACTGGGACAACATCATGCCGCAATTCCCACGGGCACCCACCAGGGCGGAGCGGGCGACGGCGGCCGCGACACGATCCACGCGCTTTTCCCGGGACCCTGCGAGCCCGCTGGCGACCGCGTCCAGCGTGAGCGCCAGATTGGTGCCGGTATCGCCGTCGGCCACGGGGAAGACGTTGATCCGGTTGAGCTCGGCCTTGATGAGCTGTCCATGGTCGCACGCTGCAAGCACGGCGCGTCTCAGACGGCGACCATCCACGTACGCGATCTTGGACCTGTTGGACATGCGGAGTAGACTCCCACAGAGAAGGCCTGGTCGGAAGGGCTCTGGCTGCACAGTAAACAGGCCACCTCCGGCGCGACAGTACGGGCGCCGGAAGAGTGCCGAGGAGTGCCGAATTGAAACCGCTGCGCGACGGAATCGCCTACATCTGGGAGGGGCGGCTCGACGCCGGGTCCGCAGTGACGGCGGCGGCCCGGGCACTGCTGTCTGCCAGAGAGCGGGCGCGGGCCGACCGGTTCGTCTACGACCACCACCGACGGCGGTACACCGTGGCGCAGGCCCACCTTCGCCGGGTGCTGGGTGACCTGACCGGAGACCATCCGGCAAACATTCGTTTCAACTTCGGGGAGCACGGCAAGCCTCTTCTGGCCGATGGCCCCGCCTTCAACCAGTCTCACTCATCGGAGAGGGTCATGATCGGCGTTGCCGCCGAAGGCCGCCTGGGAATCGACATCGAGAAGCGAAGGACCGTGCGCCTGATGTCGGAAATTGCAGGTAAGAATTTCACATCGGATGAATCGGAATTCTTCCACCGGACCCGGGGCGCGGACCGCCAGCGCGTCTTCTTCCAGCTATGGACGTGCAAGGAGGCCTTCCTCAAGGCGCTCGGGGTCGGGCTCACCGCGCCCCTGCGTTCCTTCTCGGTCGATCCTTCCCGGAATCCGCAGAGCGCGCTCGTGCACGCGCGTGCCCACGGGGAACGCCCGTCGCACTGGCACGTCGGCAACATTCCCTGTTCAAGCGGTGCCACGGCAGCGATCGCGATCGACCGTCCGGGTATTGCGGTCGAGCCACTCAGCTACGACCCCGCCGGTCTCTAGGGAGCCCGCGGACCCCCGGGCGCGACGTCAGCCGCAGGTGTTGACGGCTTCCTCGCCGCAGGTGTTGACGGCTTCCTCGCCGCAGGTGCCCGCCGTCACGGCGCCCTCGCCGCACGTACCCGCACCATTCGAGTCACCTGTGCCCGTCGTCGCATTCGAGCAGATCGCGCCGTTCTCGTAGCAGGTGTAGCAGGCCGACTCCGCCAACGGCGCCCGCATTCGGACCGCTTCGGTCAGCGTGTCGGCGAGGCGTGCGCTCGGATAGTCGAGCAGGATCGGACAGGCGTAGACCCCGGCCGCCGTCACAAGCCGCGCGCGCGTGCAGAGCAGCTGATCGAGATCGTAGCCTTGCAGCATCTCGTGGGTGACCCGTTCGCATGACCGGTACGGCCGGTTTCGCTTCGCCTCCTCGCCGATCAGGAGCGGCGGCAGCACCTTCAGCCGGGGCTCATCGTATCCGACCGTTGCCAGTGCGTCGCGAAAAGCCTGCAGCATGCACGACATCTCCTCGCAGGGCCAACTCTGCATGGTCGTGATGATTGGCCGGAAGCCCGCCGCCACCAGGTTCCCCACGCCCTCCATGGCGCGGTCGAAGGTCCCCTCTCCCCGGATCGGGTCGTTGATCTCGGCCGACGGGCCGTCCACACTGACCCGCAGCTCGAGCGGGTGCGCACTCGCGTCCTGGATCCGGCGAAGTGCCCGCACCCGCCGTGGCGGAAACAGCGTCGCGTTGGTCAGCACCGTGGCCGGTCCGTACGCCAGCGTGTCCTCGAGGATGCCCTCGATTTCGTTGTTCATGAAGGGCTCACCGCCGGTGAAGTAGTACTCCTTCACACGCATGCCGGAGGATTCCTCCAGCGCGCTGCGCACCTGTTCCCGGGTCATGAACCAGAAGGAATGGTTGTCGGGCGAACACGAGATGAAGCAATGGCTGCAACGCAGGTTGCAGACCGTGCCACTCACCTGGATCCAGAGCTGGTCCAGGGAGGCAAGCGGGACGCTGGGTGTCAGGGGAGCAATCATGATCCGCAAACTAGCCGTGATCCATCGGAGCGGATAGGGTATTCCCCATGGGATTCACCACGATCAACCCCGCCAGCGGCGACATGTTGCGCAGGTACCCATTCATGTCCGGCGACGCCCTGGACACCGCGCTGACCTCCGCCCAGGAGGCCCAGCGCGCCTGGGCCGCCGTACCCGTGGAGGAGCGTGCCCGCACCGTAGCCGGCCTCGCGGCGCACCTCCGCGACCGCGACCGGAAGCTCGCCGAAATCGTCACCATGGAGATGGGCAAGCCTCTCGGTGAAGCCATGATGGAGGTCGACAAGTGCGCGTCCGGTTGCGAGTACTACGGCGAAATGGGTGCCGCGTACCTGCGGGACCAGGCGGTCGAGACGGAATCGCACCGGAGCTACGTCACGTTCCAGCCCCTGGGACTCGTGCTGGCGATCATGCCGTGGAACTTCCCCCTCTGGCAGGTGATCCGCGCGGCCGTGCCAGTTCTGATCGCCGGAAATGGGGTGCTCCTCAAGCACGCGCCGAGCGTTCCCTGCTGCGCGCTGGAGCTCACCGAGCTCTTCCTGGCGGCCGGGCTGCCTGATGGCCTGTTCACCAACCTCTTCATCGACCTGCCGGCCACGGCGGACCTCATTCGCGACGCGCGCGTCCAGGGGGTCACCTTGACCGGCAGCACCCGCGCCGGCCGCGAAGTCGCGCGCCTCGCCGGATCGGAGATCAAGACGTGCGTGCTTGAGTTGGGCGGCAGCGATCCCTATATCGTGCTTGAGGACGCCGACCTCCCCCGCACCGTCGAGGCGTGCGTGACCGGCCGCCTGATCAATGCGGGGCAGAGCTGCATCGCGGCCAAGCGGATGATCGTACACGAGGCGGTGGCGGACGAGTTCACCGAGGCGGTCGTGCAGCAGATGGGGGCGGTGCGGGTCGGCGACCCCATCGCCGAGAGGACCGATGTCGGGCCCCTCGCGCGCGAGGACCTGCGCGACCACCTGGCCGAACAGGTTGCCCGCAGTATCGAGGCCGGCGCGGAGTGCCCGCTGGGCGGCAAGGTCCCCGACGTGCCGGGGTGGTACTACCCGGCCACGGTCCTCACGGGGGTAAAGCCCGGAATGCCGGCCTACGACGAGGAGATGTTCGGACCCGTCGCCTGCATCATCCGGGCGGAATCCGAGGAGGACGCGGTCCGCATCGCCAACGACACGGCGTACGGGCTCGGAGCCGCGGTGTTTACGCGGGACCTGGAGCGCGGCGAACGCATCGCGCGCAACGGGATCGAGGCCGGCTCATGCTTCGTCAACGACTTCGTGAAGTCCGACCCGCGCATGCCCTTCGGGGGCGTGAAGTCGAGCGGCTTCGGGCGCGAGCTCGCGGACTTCGGGATCCGCGAATTCGTGAACGTGAAGACGGTGCGGATCGAAAGGTAGCCGCGCCGGCCCGGGCGACGGTGTCCGCCGCCACCGGGACTACTCCCGGCGGAGCACCTTCCCGGGCGTCGCACCCGTCACCGCGCCGTCCTCGTACACCACCACGCCCGCCACCCACACCCGCTCGATACCCTCCGCCGTCAGATGCGGCTCGGCCGTGGTCGCCCGGTCGATCACCGTCGCCGGGTCGAAAAGCACCATGTCCGCCGGCACACCCGACCGCAGAACCCCCCGCCCCGACAGCCCCATGTGCGCCGCCGCCAGCCCGGTCATCTTGTGAACCGCCTCTTCCAGTCCGAGCCGTCCTTCCTCCCGCACATACCGCCCCAGCACGCGCGGGTAGGCACCGAAGCCACGCGGATGCGCACCCCTCAGCCCCCCGTCGCTCGACACATTCGTGTGCGGCCACGCCATCAGTGTCGCGATGTCGTCGAACGTCATGCTGGTCGCCACGATACTCTCGCCCCCCCACCCGCTCTCCCGCCCGGCCCGCGACTCCGCAATCAGATCCAGGTACGTCGTGACCGCATCGGTACCGCGCTCTTCAGCGATCTGCGCCAGCGTCTTCCCTTCCAGCGTCGTGTCGGCCTCGAAGCGCCCGATCAGCATCCCGTCGGGCGCAACCAGTTCCTCCAAAGCGTAGCGGGCGGCTTCCCGATCGGTAAAATCCCGCTCCGGAAACAGCACCGTCATCGTCGACTGCCAGTACTCGTACGGGTAGACGTCGGCGGTGATGTCGAGGCCCGCCGCACGCGCCTCGTCCAGCCGCGTCAGCAAGTCGGCCGCCTGCCCCCACAGCCCCCGCGCCGCCAGCTTGAAGTGCGAGATCTGCACCGGAAGCCCGGCGCGCTCGGCAATCTCGATCGTCTCCTCGACCGCATCGTGTAGCGCCCGATCCTCGCTGCGCATGTGCGAGATGTAGCGGCCGCCGTTCGCCGCCGCCGTCTGCGCGAGCGCGACCACCTCGTCCGTCGAAGAGTAGATCCCCGGGTCGTACTCCAGACCGGTCGAGAGCCCGAGGGCACCGTTTGCCAACTCCGTCTCAAGCAGCCCTTGCATCGCCCGCACCTCTTCCCCCGTCGCCTCCCGGCGGAAATCGTCGCCCATGACCCGCTGCCGCAGCGGCCCGTGCCCCGCGTACGACGCCACGTTGACCGCCGCCGGCGTGGCCTCCAGCGCCGCGAAGAACTCCGCTACGGGGAACCGCGAGCCCCCGTCCTGCCCGGCGACGATGGTCGTGATCCCCTGGCTGACCGCCGCCAGCGCCGTCGGCTCCCACAGCAGGCCGCTGTCGTGGTGGCTGTGGGTGTCGATGAAGCCGGGTGCGAGCACGAGCCCGCCGCCGTCGTGGACCGGTTCGCCGGTTCTGGGTGTGAGGGCGTCGTCCCCGTCGGCGGCAACCACCTCGGCGATGACCCCGCCCTCCACTCGCACGGAGCCGAGGAAGCCGGGACTTCCGGTTCCGTCCACGATCGTGGCGCCTTCGACAATGAACGAATCGGCTTCCGGCGGCGCGGCCGTGTCGGCGCACCCTGGCAGGAGGGGAAGCCACGCGGCAAGGAGCAGACCCGTGCCAAGGCGCCGCCTCATGTCGCGTTCAGCCCCGATCCACCTCGGGCACCGCCCTGTCCATCTCGGCCGCCACGTCCTGCGGATCGCGCATCTGAGTCAGGTCCAGCTCGTAGTCCGGCACCTCGCGCGGCACGAGCTTCTCCTTGAGCTCGCGGATCTCGCGGCCCGACAAGCCCAGCCCGGCGAGCTCGGCGTTCGTAAGCCCGGCACCGCCGCGGGCGGACAGCCCATCCCCGTCGACCGACACCAGGCGCGACAGCGCGGCGATCTCGGCGCCGGTGAGCTTGTCGCCCATGACCTGGTAGTCGATCCACGCCTCGTAGCTGAGCGGCGCGACGCGCTTGACCATTCCGGCCATGACCCGGCCGTATTCCTGGATCTCCCACTGGGCGTGGTCGTCGACGCGCAGCGTGAGGAAATGAAGCAGGTTGTGCAGGTCGATCTTCCAGTACCACTGGGTGTAAGTCGAGAGTGGCAGATCGATGCGGGCCAGTTCGCGGGCCACGTTCTCGCCCACCAGCCAGCCGTAGTCGTCCGCCGCGCGCGACCGTACATCTTCCCAGCGCCGCATCGCCTCGCGGTAGAACTCGGGATCGACGGAGCCCGGCGCCCGCCCCTGGTTGCTCGTGGCGCTCTGCAGCGAAAACTGGTCCTGTTCGGGGCTGTAGAAGAGGAGCGGCATGAGCGAGTACCTGCCGCTGTATTCGTTGACGGAGTTGTGCGTCACGATGCCGTTGGCGACGAAGTTGTGGTGCGGGCCCTCCACCTCGAGGTCGTAGGTCTCGCGCTCGCCGACATACTCGAAACGCGCCACGCGGACAAGCTTGGCCTTGTAGCGGATCCGGTCCGAATCGAGCTTCTCCGCCGCCCCGTTCACGTGAACGAAGTACTCGCCGTGCCGCCACAACGCGCGGCCGCCCGTCTCCCGCACCCCCGTCGCTCCCCGGAGGGTGGCCCAGCCCCCGGCAAACAGGAACCGGTGGTCCGCCGTAGCCTCGATCGACTTGCCGTCTTCGAGCACCATTCTGAAGACCGGCTTAACGCCGTTTCGGTAGACGTCCACGACACGAGTGTGCTGCATCGCAAGCGAATTCTCGTCGACCTGTCTCAGCTTCATCCGCTTGATGCGGTCGCGGCGGTAGAAGGGGTTGCGCTGCTTGTCCGGACGGCTGTTGCCGGTCGGCCGAAAGCGTCGCCAGATCTCTTCAACCGGCAGCTTGTACAACTGGCGCCGCCCTCGTGCCTCCGCACCCGGCAGGTCGAAATAAACCTCCGTGCCCGCCGCCAGACACGCCGTCCGGTGCCGTATCCACTGCCGCGCCACGAACATCGGCATCGCGCAGTGGAACTTGAACTCGACCATCTCCGATGGCGTCGTGTGGAGGTGGCGGCGCAGATACCGGATCAGCCCCCGCGTCGCCGAGACCTTGCGCGTGCCGTAGCCGTAGCTGACACGGGCCGCGCGCTCCACCGAATCGTCGGTCCCCATGTAGTCGACCAGCGCCACGAAGCCGTGGTCCAGCACAGGGAAATAGCCGCCCAGGATCTCTTCGGCGGCGGGGACGGTCGGGCGGCGGGTGGGGTGCGAGTCACGGGCCATGGCTACAAGCTAACCCGGTGCCGCCGAATCGGGCGAGACGCGGTTGCGCCCCCTCGCGGGCCCGAGTATCGGTACCTGCACCACTCGCTACACAAGAGGATCCCATGCCATTTCGCGCCTCGATGAATCGGCCCGTCCCGACCGCAGCGGCCGTCGCAACCGCCACCCTTCTGGTCCTGCTATCGTGCAGCCAGCCTCCCGACGCCCCCACGCCCCGCGGCATGGTCACCGGCACCACCGGCGCTCAGGCCATCGTAGGCGGCGTCGAGGTCCTCAAGGCCGGAGGGAGCGCCGCCGACGCCGCCATGTCGACCGCCCTCACCCAGATCTGCATGGCCGTCGGCTCGTGGGTCAGCTACGCCGGCCTCATGACGATGGTCTACTACGACGCCGAGAGCGGCGAGGTCCACAACCTGAACGCGGCCTACAACACCGTCGCCGCCGAGACCGACCCCCTGGCCATCCCCGGAATCGACCTGGCCGGGGGCTTTGGCGGCTTCGAGGCCGAGCCCAACGGCCGCACGGTCCTCGTTCCCGGCTTCATGAAGGGTGTCGAGGCCGCCAGCGAGCGCTTCGGCAAACTCCCCTTCGCGGACCTGTTCACGTCGGCCATCGCGTGCGCCGAGGACGGCTTCGAGTACCAGGAAGGCAACGCGGGTCAGTATGCGTTCAGGGAACAAGTGTTGAGCCGTCTGCCCGAAACGAAGGCAATCTTCACCAGGGCGGACGGATCGCCCTACCAGGCCGGCGACATGTTCACCCAGCCCGCACTGGCCGAGACCCTGCGCCGGATCGCCGAACAGGGCGCGGACTACATGTACGGGGGTCCCTGGGCCGAAAAGCTCGTCCAGATGGTCGGCGACATCGGCGGCCGTATGACCGTCGAGGACCTCGCCAACTACGAGGTCGTCTGGAGCGAGCCCGCCCGCGGCAGCTACCACGGCTTCGACCTCTACGCCCACGGCAGCCCGGCCGAAGGCGGCATCGGCCTGATCGAGGCCATGAACCTGGCCGAGCTGGCCGGCGTCTCCGACCACGGCCACTACGGCGACTCGCCCGAGGCGCTTTTCTGGCTGACCCAGATCGCGCGGCCCGGCCTCACTTTCGCGATCGGCGGCAAGCAGGCCGCGGACGGCATCGCGGCGATGATCGACGCCGACCTCACCCACGAGACCCGCATCCAAAAGGAGACCTCGGCGAAGCTCTGGGGCGCCATCCGGGACGGATCCTTTCCGGGCGTGGTCGTCCCGGAGGGCGCCGCCGCCCCGCACTCGGACGCCGTCGTCGCCATCGACCAGTGGGGCAACATCGCGGCGGTCGTGCACTCCATCAACACGGTGAGCTGGGGCACCACAGGCATCTTCGTCGACGGCATCTCGATCCCCGACTCGGGCATCTTCCAGCAGGGCATGATGGCCCAGATCGAATCCGGCAGCCGCCTGCCCGACCCCACCAACCCGGGCCTGGTCCTGAAGGACGGCAAGCCGTTCATGGGGTTCAGCTCGATCGGCTCGGGGCTCCACCAGCGCACCATCGGCGGCCTGATCAGCGTGCTGGACTTCGGGCTGACTCCGCGCGAGGCGGTCGACAAGCCCGCGCTGGGCTCGTTCTCGTTCAGCGCGCTCGTTGAGGGCGCGACCGGCCCGGCGGCGCAGGAAGTGGGCGTCGGCGACTTTCCCCCCGAGTTCATCGCCGAGGTCGAGGCGCTGGGCCAGCCGATCGAGGAGAACGACGCGACCCGCGGCTATTGGATCGCGATCATGATCGACCCAGAGACCGGGAACCTGCACGGCGCGTCGATCCGGGGACTTGAACTGGGCGGCCGGGCGGTCGGGTACTGAGGAGCATCAACAGCACGGAGGCAGAGATGAACAGGCGAAGTTTGGCGGCAGCGGCCCCGGCGGCAGCGGCCCCGGCGGCGGCGGCCGCAGCGGCGATCGTGGCCCTGGCTTCGGGTTGTACCGACGCCCCGCCCGGCGACGAGGACCAGTCCGGAAGCCCCGAGCCGGGTGCCTTCGAGATCTACGACTCGGAGGCCTTCGTGATGAGCTCGACGAACGTCGGCGACGACTTTCTCATCCCGGTCAGCCTGCCGGCCAGCTACGGGACCGGTGAGCAGTCCTACCAGCTTGTCTACGTACTGGACGCCAACATCTCGTTCGGAATGACGGCCGAGATCGCCCGCCTGTTCCAGGTGGATCTGATCCGCCCGGGAGTGCCCGAGATGGTGCTCGTCGGCATCGGCTACCCGGACCCCGCCCGCGCAGGCACCCTGCGTGCGCGCGACCTGACCCCGGAGGGCTCGCTGTCGGACGAGTTCGACCAGCTCCTCCGCTCCGCTCCGGTATTCGACGGCCTGGGAGGCGCGGCCGCGTTCCTGCGCTTCATCGAAGACGAACTGCACCCGCGCATCGTCGCCGACTACCGCGTCGAGACCGAGGGAGTGGGATTCCTCGGCGACTCCTTCGGCGGGCTGTTCACGGCATATGCCTTCCAGCAGCGGTCACCCGTCTTCGACCGCTACTGGATGGGGAGCCCCGGACTCCTTCCGGCGACAGAGCTTCTCGAAGGGCTCCCCGCCGCGATCGAGCAGGGGTTCGAGCGCGACACGCGGGTGTTCATCACGCTGGGCGAACTGGAGGAGACAGGGCCGGTCGCCATCTACCATGATCTCGCCGTGGGCACGCGACGCCTCATCGAAGTATTCGAAGCCAATCCTGCGGACAACCTGACCGTCACGTGGAAGGTCTATCCGGACGCGACCCACATCACGACCGTGCCTCCCGCGCTGACCGACGCGTTCACGGCGCTGTTCATGAACTGAGGGGACTGCCGAAACCGCGCCCGCCTGACGTCACCGTGGCAGCCCAGGGACTCGCCAGCCGGGGGCATTCGCGCCAAAAATTGCGTAAAATATGCATTTTATGTATTCTCTCGGCATGTCCAAGTCATCGAGTATTCCCAAGGGCCGCTCCGTCAGCGCCAGTTACGCGGCGAGGAACTTCGCATCGCTGGTCAACCGCGTTCAGGAGGAGCGCACGACCTGCGTGGTCGAGCGCCACGGTAAGCCGGTCGCCGAGATCCACCCCGTGGAAGACCGCGTCGTCACCGTGCGCGACTTCGTCGCACTCTTCCCCGCCGAGGCTCGCCGGCCTGCCGACGAGGAGTACCTGCGGGCCGTCGAGGAGGGGATCGCCTTCCACAGCCGGTCAGAGATTTCGGAGAGTCCGTGGGACTCCTGATCGATTCGAGCGTACTGCTCGCGGTGGAGCGCGGCCAGCTCCGGGCGGATGACGTTGCGGGGGCAGCCCGCCCGGACGAGCCCGTGGCGATCGCGGCAATCACCGCCTCCGAGTTGCTCCACGGCGTCCACCGGCTGGCAGGCGCGCGGCGGGTCCGGACCGAGCGGATCGTCACACAATGGCTCACGGAGCTTCCGGTCATCCCCTTCGACATCGAGGTGGCGCAGGTCCACGCGACCCTGGCGGCCCAGCACCGGCGCCGCGGGAGACCGGTTGGAAGCCACGACCTGATGATCGCGGCGACGGCGGTGCATCTGGACTACCGGGTTGCCACCCGAGACCGCCGCACCTTCGCGCGCATCGACGGACTGGCGGTGGAGTACTTGTAGTAGCGCCGCCGATTTCGGTTCGACTTCCGGGCGCTCCCGGTCGTCATCGCAACAATTCCACGCCCTCCAGTCGCGCCGCCTTGCGATCGAAGGTATGGAGCGGCCGGGCTCCGGCCCGCTCCGCTGCGGCAAGGACCATCAGATCCGAGAATCCCGGGCCACCCTCCCCGTAGCGAATGGCGGCTCGGGCCACGTCGTCTGCCGCCTCGATAACGAGACTCTGCGTTGCCACGAGTTCCTGCAGGATCATCGCGATGCGTTCGCGGGAAACCCCGTAGGCTCGTTCCAGGACCCAGACGAGCTCTACGACAACCTCGCGGCAAGCATAGCCTGGGCGTTCGGTCGTAAGCGATTCCAACAAAGCGCGGGCGGACTCCGCCTGCTGCTCGTCGTCCCGAACCAGGTAGCGAACAAGGACGTTGGTATCGAGGGCGATCATCCCTCGGACGCGGCGTCGGCTACGGCTCGCTCCATTTCCTCCACGGTGACGGGTGGCCCGTCGTGCTTCAGTGCGCCGAACAGCCGCCGGATCGGGCGCACGGGCAGTATGCGCACCTCGCCGTCGAGAACGACGTAGCGCACGCGGTCACCGGCCTGCACGCCCAGCGTGTCCCGGACGGGTTTGGGGAGCGTGGTCTGTCCCTTTTTCGTTACCGAAGATTCGAGCATGGCTTTACCTCAGGTTGCCTTACAATGTGCCATATTGCCTTACCAATTGCAATGAGTAATGCCGTGGAACACCCCAGTGCGCAGGCCCCCCCGAGGACACCCAGGCTTGTGAACCGCCTCACGAGCGCCGGGTCCGCGCCGCCTTTCGCCGCCTGCTCGCGTCCAGTTCCCGCTTGCGCAGCCGGATCGCGTCCGGTGTGATCTCGATCAGTTCATCGTCGTCGATGAAGTCGAGCGCCTGTTCCAGCGTCATGCGGAGCGGCGGCTCGAGGCGCACGTTCTCGTCGGCGGCGGCAGCGCGCATGTTCGTGAGCTTCTTCGTACGGCTGATGTTCACGTCCATGTCCCCGGGGCGGGCGCACTTCCCCACGATCATGCCGCCGTAGCAGTCCAGCCCCGGCTCCACGAACATCGTACCCCGCTCCTGCAACCCGAAAATGGCGAAGCTCACCGCCTTGCCCGCGCGGTCCGCGACCATTGCCCCGCGCCCCCGTCCGCGGATCTCGCCCGCCCACCCATCCCACCGGTCGAAGCGATGGTGCAGGATGCCGTCGCCCTTCGTATCGGTGAGGAACTCGGTGCGATAGCCGAAGAGTCCCCGCGCGGGGACGCTGAACTCGAGGCGGGTCGTGCCCGAGTCGCCCATCGGCTTCATCGAGACCAGTTCGCCGCGCCGCCGCGCGAGCTTGTCGATCACGGTGCCCGAGAGCCCGGAAGGAACCTCCGCCACGACTTCCTCAAACGGCTCGAGCCGCGCCCCGTCGCCGGTTTGACGCGTGATCACCCTTGGGCGCGACACCTGGAATTCGTAGCCCTCGCGCCGCATGGTCTCCATGAGGATCGTCAGGTGCAGTTCGCCGCGCCCGCTCACCGCGAAGGTGTCGGGACGGTCCGTTTCCTCGACGCGCAGGGCCACGTTGCGCTCCAGCTCACGCCGCAACCGGTCGCGCAGCTGCCGCGTGGTGACGTACTTCCCCGCCCGTCCCGAAAAGGGGGAATCGTTCACTACGAAGTCGACCGAGATCGTCGGCTCCTCGACCGTGATGCCGCTCAGTCGGTCCGGGAAGCGCGGATCCGTCAGCGTATCGCCGATCTCGACGCCCTCGGTGCCCGCAAGGCCGACAATGTCGCCCGCCAGCGCCTCCGCGATGTCGATCCGATCCAGGCCGTTGAAGGTGTAGAGCCCGGTGACGCGCGCCGCACGCGCCGCGTCCGCACCCGCCGCGTCGGCCGCGTCCCCGTCCGCCGGCGACAGCCGCAACACCCGCTGACCCATCCTCACCACACCCCGCTCCACCCGGCCGATCGCGATCCGCCCCACATACGACGAGTGGTCCAGCGTCGACACCAGCATCTGGAACGGTCCGTCAGGGTCGACCGGAGGCGACGGGATGTGCTCGACCACCGCCTCGAAGAGGGGCGTCAGGTCGGTGCCGCGCGCGGCGGGTTCCACAGTGACCCAGCCCTCCCGCCCCACCCCGTACAGGAAAGGCGCGTCGAGCTGATCGTCGGTGGCCTCCAGGTCCATCAGCAACTCCAGGACCTCGTCGTGCACTTCGTCCGGGCGTGCATCCGCGCGGTCCACCTTGTTGATCACGATCACCGGCGCCAGCCCGAGCGCCAGCGCCTTGCGGGTGACGAACCGCGTCTGCGGCATCGGTCCCTCGGCGGCATCCACCAGGAGGAGCACGCCATCGACCATGCGCAGAATGCGCTCCACCTCGCCGCCGAAGTCCGCGTGGCCAGGCGTGTCGACGATGTTGATCTTGGTGTGTCCCCACTCCACCGCGGTGTTCTTGGCCAGAATCGTGATTCCGCGCTCGCGTTCCAACGGGTTCGAATCCAGCACCCTGTCCACCACCTCCTGCCCCGCCCGAAAGACCCCGGCCTGCCGGAACATCTGGTCAACAAGCGTCGTCTTGCCGTGGTCCACGTGCGCGATGATCGCGATGTTGCGCAGTCTCATTCGCTTGTCGGCGCCGGCTTCGGTCAGCCGCTCCCGCCGGTATCCGTTCGCGTGAACGTGTACGTGCCAATCGGCTCGTCCGAGAACGGGCTGATCCCCTTCAGGCCCTTGATCGGCTGCTTGGGGGACGAGTCGGCGTTGGCGGAGCGATAGGACACCCCGTCGTCGGTGCCGGAATCGTAGGGGTAGAGCACGACTTGCATCTCGTCGAGCCACTGTCCGAATTCGTCCCGTAGCGACTGGCCCGCCACGCCCACGAACCAGTCCGGACTCGGGGCGATCATCGTGACCAGCGTGATGAGGGGATGGTCGAGGCTGACGTGAATGCCGTTGATGGTGGTGCTCGCCGGGCTGCCGATACCGCGGCCGTTGATGACGGAGAGCACGTTGCCGGGGATGTGCGCGCGGATCTCCCGGGTCAGGTTGCTGGTGCCGCCGGTCTCGGCCATTTGCTCGATGCCGGGGCTGGCGATCTCGCCCGAGGCCCAAAAGGCGACGCTGTCGTTGTGCACCGCTCCGATGAGCGGGGAGAAGTGCGGGCCGGGCGGGAAGTCGGTGGGGTGCGTCGTCGCGCTCCAGGTGGCGTTGAAGGTGATGCTGTAGACCGCGGTGTCCGACGGCACGGGGACTTCACCCGCGACGGCCCTGATCTCGGCCGAGACGCCGTCGGCAGCGGACGCGATGAGCGACTGGACACCCGACACCTCGCCGAGCGTCCAGTTCGTGCTGGCCATTCCGGCCGGGCCGGTGACGACCGACGGCGGATCCACGGTGCCGTGCCCCTCGGCCGCCGTGAAGGACACCGCGACATCCGCAACCGGCGAGCCGCCCGCGTCGTCGACGCGCACGACCACGGGTTCGGGCAGCGCGCGCCCCGAGAGGCCCTCCTGGGCACCTCCCGACGTAACGGCCACGGCGGCGGGCGCCTGTTCGACCGTGATCGAGGCCGTTCCGCTGATGTTCTCGTACGACGCCGTCAGGGTGCCTGAACCGTTCGCAACCGAGGTCACGACACCGGATGCCACGCTGAAGACACCTGGGTCGCTGCTCGACCACGTAACGGTCCCGGGGTACGACGCGCCGTTCTGGTCGGTGATCTGCGCCCGGAACGTGACTGTCTCACCGAGCGACGCCAGGGTCGCGGAGGCGGGCGTGATGGTCACCGCGGTGGCGCGGGAGGGCTCGATCCGCATGATCGCTTCCTCATCGACGCAGTTGGCGAGCGTGGCCAGGGCGAGTACCACGTACCCGCGGCCGGCCCATCGCAGAGCATCTGCGCGGCCATCGCGTCGACGAACCCGCACCCCACACTCCACCTGTTTCACTTGCTTTGCCATCCAGGAACGACTCCTACCACGCGTGCCCCTTTCCGGGCGCGGAAAAGATCCTCTCATAGGGCAAACCGTCCAGATCGACCACCCTTCCGTCCCGTATCACCACTGCGAGCGCCCGAATGTTCCCGATGTCCTCCACCGGGTTCGCAGCCAACACCAGGACATCGGCATATTTGCCCGCCTCCAGCGTGCCCAGCTCGTCCAACATCCCGCTCGCGATTGCCCCGTTGCGGGTAACCGCCACAATCGCCTCCATCGGCGTCATTCCGAGTTCCACCAGGCCCTCCGTCGCGATGACGCTGCCGATCCCGAACGACTGGTTCTCCAGCTTCTTCTCGCGGCGGAATTCGGGGGCCGTGCCCAGGTAGTTGTCCGTGCCGATGGTGGTCACGCAGCCGCCAGCGATCAGCTTCTCCGCGTTCCTGCGGCGGATTTCGAGGGGCTCGCCCCGCTGCCGGCGCTCGGCTCTCAACTCAGCCGAGGTCTTCTCCAGCCCGGCCCGGCGGCGGGTATCGGCTTCGTCCGACACCTCTCCCCCTGCCTTCGCGCGCGCATCCAGGTGCCGTTGCCATGCAGGCCCGGCAATCGTGTTCGAGATTATCGCGCACACGATCCCCCGCTCGGCGATCTCCGCGACCAGCGCGTCCGGCATCTCGTCCGTCAGCGCCTCCGGGTGCTGGATCAGGTCGAGTCCGGCGCGAACCGAGAGCCACAGTCCCTCGACAGACGTGGAATGGGTCTCGGCGACCAGGCCCCGCCTGTGAGTCTCTTCCACCAGCACGCGCTGCGCCTCGGGCGAGAAACCGATCATCACCGGGTTCGAGAAGTGGCCCGTGCCGCCGTACTTGATGAAGTCGGGCCCCAGATCGAGGTATTCGTTGACTGCCACCCTGAGGTCCGCCGGCTCCATCTCCATCCATTCCTCGCCCGACCCCTGGGTGATGAAGTCGTTGAACTGCTCCTGGAAGAGCGTCAGTCCCTCCTGCCGGGTCAACGAGAACGACACCGAATACGGGCCTCCCCAGCCCACGATGTTGCCCGCGACGAGCATGCGGGGCCCCACAGTGTCGCCACGGGCGATGGCGTCGCGAACCTCCATGAGCGGGAGGAGCGACCCGTAGCTGTCCCGCACGGTCGTGAACCCGTGCTTGAGCTGCATCTGGGCGGCTTCCAGGGTCAGGGCCGCGTTGCGCTGCGCGTAGCGCACGATGGTCTCGTGCAGCGACAGGTAGCGGGCGGCGGGGCCCGATCCATAGAGCGAGAGGTGCACGTTGCTGTCGATAAACCCGGGGGTGACGTATTTGCCTGCCCCATCGATCACACGCGCGCCCTCGGGGACCGAAACCGAGCCGCTCGGGCCGACCGCGGCGATGCGGTTACCCTCAATCACGAGCGTGCCGTCGGCGAGCGGCGGGCCGCCGTTGCCGTCGATAATCGTCACGCCCACAATCGCCAGCGGCGACCCGGCGTTCTGCGCGCCAGCGTCCGCGGGCACGAGCAGGACCAGTGACGCAGCCACGGCGATGGCCGCGGCCTGCTTCAGGGGAAAAGCGACTTCAGCGGCCATCCGGGGTGCCTCGGAAAGAATCGGTTGCGGGGGAGCGAAGGCGGCAAAAAACTAGCCGGATTGCCCGTCGTTTGCATGTCGGAACCGATGATCATCTGCTCACGCGCGCTGGCCCCTTCCACCAGCTCGGCTTGCCCCGCCGCCGACGTTCCGCCATATGAGTGGGCGACTCCACGAGCACTCGAGCCCCGAGCATCACCATGTCCACCACGTCCACGCCGTCCCGCCACAAGCCGGGGCTCCTCCTCGCCACCGGCGCCGTCCTCATCACGGCCCTTGGCATCTACGCCACCACGCGGCAGCCCACCCTGACCGGCTTCACCAGCGAACGGGCCGAATCGCAACTCGCCTGCGAGGCCCGCTTCCTCGCACTGCCGCGCAGCGAGTCTTTCCGCGAGCATCTCCGCACGGTCACCGCGGAGCCCCACCCCGCGGGCTCGGCAGCGCAGGCGCGCGTCGGCGAGTACATCGCGGGTGCCATGGAGCGCGCCGGGCTGGAGGTCACGAACCACCCCTACGATGTGTACCTCCCCGAGCTCACCGACGACGTCGAGGTCCACATCGTTACCCCCATGGCAATGCAGCTGTCCAACCGCGAACCCGCGCTCTCCGAGGACCGCTTCTCCGGCCACCCCGACCTGCTCAACGGCTGGAACGCCTTCTCCGGCTCGGGCGATGTAACCGGCGAGGTCGTCTACGCCAACTTCGGGCGCCGCGAGGACTACCTTGCGCTGGACTCGATGGGCATTTCGGTGACCGGCAAGGTCGTGATCGCCCGCTACGGGGGAAACTTCCGCGGCTACAAGGTCAAGTTCGCCGAAGAGCGCGGCGCGGCTGGCGTGGTCATGTTCAACGACCCCGGATTCTCGCAGCTCGACACCTACCCCGAGGGTCCGATGATGAACGGGCAGACGATCCAGCGGGGCTCCGTTCTGACCCTCCCATGGACCGGCGACCCGCTGACCCCGTTCATCCCCGCCCTGCCCATTGACGGGGACGTACAGGTCGAGCGCCTCGATCCGTCCGAAGTCCCCCTCCACACCATCCCCGTGCTGCCCATCGGCTACGAGGCGGCGAGCGAGATCCTGTCGCGCATGACCGGCAGCGAAGTTCCGCCCGGATGGGACACCGGGATGGAGCTGGATCACCGGCTGACCGGCGGCGCGGATCTCACCGTACGCGTGCGCGTCAACCAGCCCAAGCGGCTGACGCGGGCGACGAACGTGGTCGGCACCGTGCGCGGGACCGAGTTCCCGGACGAGTGGTTCATCTTGGGCGCGCACTACGACCCCTGGGGATTCGGAGCGATCGACCCCAACGGGGGAACCGCCATGCTCCTCACCCTCGCCGAAGCGCTGGGCGAACTGGCGCAGGACGGCGAGTGCGCTCCCCGCCGCTCGATCATGATCGCCCACTGGGACGCCGAGGAATATGGCATCATCGGGTCCACCGAGTGGGTGGAGGAGTTCCGGGAGGAACTGGAGGCCAACGCGATCGCGTACATCAACGCCGACGCGGCGGTCTCCGGGGCCAACTTCGGGGGGTCGTCGTCGCCGTCGCTCAAGGCGCAGATCCTCGAGGCGACCAGGGCGGTTACCTACCCCGAGACCGGCGAGTCGCTCTACGACTGGTGGTTCGAACGGGCACCCGCCGGCGTCGACGAGCCGGCGCTGGGCAACCTCGGCGGCGGGTCTGACCACGTCGCCTTCTACACCCATGCCGGTGTACCGTCGGCTGGCCTTTCCTCCGGGAACCCCAGCGGCGTCTACCACTCGAACTACGACAACTTCGCCTGGTACGAGCGCTTTGGGGACACGACCTTCGTCTACGGGCCGATGGTCGCCCGCGTTGACGGGATCCTGGCTCTGCGTTTCGCCAACGCCGACGTGCTCCCCTACGACGCCGCACGCTACGCCACGGACACCCGCACGCACGTGGAGACCCTGTACCGGGTCGCCGATTCGCGCCGACTGGAAGTGGACCTCTCGGCCCTCGTCGAAGCAAGCCGCGAACTGGACGAGGCGGCCGCCGAACTCGTGACCGCCCGCGACCGCTGGATCCGGTCCGGTGAAGTCGTCCCCGCGACCGCCGAAGCCGTGAACCGGGCCCTGATCGGACTGGAGAAGGCCTGGTTGAACGACCGCGGCCTGCAGGGACGCCCGTGGAGCCGCTCCATCTACGTGTCGCCGGACCCGTTCAGCGGCTATGCGTCGTGGATGCTGCCGGGTCTGCGCTACGAGATCGAGACCGACGACCGGGCAGACCTGCCGGGCTGGGAGCGCGTGTACGTGAACGCGATCGGTGACCTGGCCGAGCGGATGAGGGCGGTGGCGAAGATGATGCGGTAGAGCCCTATCTCAGCCCGCGAATGGATACACGAACTTCACCACCCGGCGCGCGCCCTCCCGGGCCACCGAGGCGTCCGTCCGCGAGTAGAAGTCCGTCGGGGTCAGATCCTCCGCGCCGTAGAACGCGAGTTCACGATCCCGGCGCAGCTGACGCGATATATCGGCCAACCAATCCACCTCGCATTGAAGATCTGTGGGCAAGCGGTGCCTCTCCGCCAGCAGAATCGCCGAAACGTCATGAATCCGGGGCGGCTCGACGCCACAGGACCGCAACAACCCCTTCAGGGCCAGCTCGACGATCTCCTGGGATTCGCGCACCACATCGGCCCAGCTCTCGGCGCCGAAGAGGACTTCCAGCGCATCCAGGCGGATCCGTGCCCGCCGCAGGTAATCGCGGGCGAGGTCCCGGTTCCTCATGGCTCCCGTACCCAATAGGATTGCCCGCCAGCAACCCGAAAGGAGAGTTCGCCACCGAGAATGCGCCGCCGGACATCGGCCAGGTACCGCGACACCGCGAGTTCGCGTTCGAACAGTACCAGACCGTCCAGGGCCACCTCGGCCCATAGCCCCGAAACCTCTTCGGACTCCGACGGGCGATGAACGAAGTGCGGTGTGACCTCGTGGCCGTCCCATTGAAGCACGGGGCCGTCGTCCCAGCTTCGATACAGGCCGCGAGCGATTGGCACCTCCTCACCGACAACAAACAGCACGTCGAGGTCCGAGTTCGCGGCCTCTTGCCCGCGGGCCCACGATCCGAACACAACTACGCCCAGCAACGAGTCACCGAGCACCGAAGCCGCCCGCCCAACCACAGCAATCGCGGCTGGATCGGCCGACTCCGTCGGTGCCGCCAGTTTGCGCGCGCAGTAGCGGTTGAGCGACACGCCAGCCGCCCCGGCCGCTTCACGCAGTGTTTCGTGCAGGTCGGGATCGATACGGAGAACGAAACGGCCGGAGGGACGAGTAGTATCATCTGACATGATCCAATGATACTATTGTTTCGGTGACACGCCAAACCGTCCCGGCGGCGCTGGGTGTAGCCATGGGCCTGCCACCCCCCGCTACGTAATCGTCCGCCCCGTCCGCTCCCGCAACAGCTGGTTATACCGCGCGAGATCGTCGGCCAGCACGGCCTCCAGCGCCCTCTCCACCTCCTCCAGCTGCTCGCGCAGAACCCCGGCGACCTCGCGGTGCTGGTCCGGGGGCGGGAAGTCCGCGACCGACACGACGTCCTGCAGGTAGCGCAGGCGCCCCACGATCATGGACGGCCAGCGCACGCCGTCGCTGCCCGTGTCCTTGAGCTGGATCAGCTCGCTCTCGACCTCGATCAGGCGCGCGTCCAGCGCTTCGCCGGCTTCGATCACGTCCTCGGCGTCGCCCCGCTCCTCCAGAACCGGCCGCAGGTCGTGGATCTGGCGGCGCAGGAGTTCGATCCGGTTGACCATGTCGGCCGCGCGGTTGCGGTCGGCCATCAGCTCGCTGACCATCGCGAACTGGGCGTCAATGTCGCCCAGCGTGCCCTCGGAGTTCGGGTCCTTCACGACCGTGAGCCCCTCGCTGCCCACCTCGCCGCCGTCCACGAGCAGCGTGACCGTGTAGTCGCCCGGCGGCTGCAGCGGACCCCGCACGCCGAAAAAACCCCCGCCGGCCACGCGGTAGCCCACGTCCGGCATGGGGAACCAGTCGGAGTACAGCGGCCTGGTGCGCATTCTGATCTCCGTCGGCGGCTCACCGGTCAGATCCCACCACGCGCGGTTGAAGCCCCCGTGAGCCGTGCCGTCCAGGGTCTTCACCGTCTCGCCCGCGGCGTTGTCAACGCGGATCTGAACCTCGGTCGCCGCCGCACCGTTCCCGGCCGCCCCATCCCCGCCCAGCCAGTAGCTGATCGCCGCGCCCGCCGGCGGGTTCTCGCCGTCCGACCAGTCCCCCAGCATCGTCGACGGCTCCGTAATCGGAAGCAGCCGGTAGGTGTCGCGCGGCCGGAAAAGGTGTGCGTCGGCGGCAGCGATCTCGGGCGTGAGCTGCTGGACCGGGCCCAGATCGTCGAGGATCCAGTAGCCGCGTCCGTACGTGCCGGCGACCAGGTCGTTGAAGTGTTCCTGGATGAAGAGGCCGTAGTAGGGCGTCGGCGGCAGTCCCGGCATGAACCGGCGCCAGCTGTCTCCGTCATCGTAGCTGATGTAGAGCGAACTCTCGGTACCCAGGTACAGCAGCCCTGGCCGCACGGGGTCCTCCAGCAGGTAGCGGGTGTAGTCGACCGGGTCGTTGTCGACGCCCTCGGTGACTCGCGTCCAGCTCGCACCGAAGTCGTCGGTGCGGTACGCGCGCGCCTCGAAGTCGCCCACCTGGTGGTGCTCGACCGTGATGTACGCCTTCGCCACGTCCCAGCGCGACGCGTCGACGCTCCGCACCACGCCGTCGGGCGGCAGGTCCGGGATGTTGGCCGTCACGTCGGTCCAGCTGGCGCCGTCGTCGCGGCTGACGTGCATGAGCCCGTCGTTGGTCCCCGCCCAGAAGACGCCCTGCTGCAGCGGTGACTCGTCGAACGCGTAGATCACGCAACAGAACTCGACCCCGATGTTGTCGGGCGTCAGCCCGCCCGAAATCGTCTGCCGCGACTTGTCGTTGGTGGACAGGTCCGGGCTGATCACATCCCAGCTCTGACCGCCGTTGCGCGTGCGGTGCACGTGCTGGCTGGTGACGTAGATCGTGTTGTTGTCGTGCGGCGAGATCAGGAGCGGGAAGGTCCACTGAAAGCGGTAGCGCATGTCCTCGGCCGGCCAGCCCAGCGTGGACATCGGCCACACCTCGACCTGGCGGAACTGGCCGCGCGCCACGTCGTGCCGTACCACGATCCCGCCGGCCGCGCCCGCCCCCGAGGCGCTCGACCACACGATGTTGGGATCGGTCGGGTCGGCGGTCGCGAAGCCGCTCTCCCCGCCGCCCACGCCCCGCCAGTCCCCGCGCGGGATCCGCCCGCTCGCGAACAGCCCCGCGAGCCGCGAGTTCGACGGCCCCCGGAACGAGGGCCCGTCCTGCCGGTTGCCAAGCACGTTGTACGGGATCGCGTTGTCGGCGGTCACGTGATACATCTGCGCGATCGGCAGCTGCACCCGGTACCACGAGCGACCCCGGTTCTCGCTGATCGAGAAGCCGCCGTCGTGGGCGACCGCGATGCGGGCCCCGTCGAGCGGATCGATCCAGATGTCGTGATGATCCCAGCCGGGTCCCGTGTTCCCGCCCGCCAGGTAGCGCGCCGTCTCGTGGGACTCGCCGCCGTTCGTGCTCCAGCTGAACGAGGACGACAGGAAGTAGATCTCGTCGCGGTCGTCGGGGGCGACGCCGCAGCGCGTGTAGTAGGCCTGCCGCGTGGCCAGGTCGTGGCTGTACGAGGTCAGCTCCCAGGTCTCGCCGCCGTCGTCGGTGCGCCACAGTTCGCCGCTGTCGGTTTCCTCGCCGTCGATGGGGACGCCGTCGCCGGTCTCGATGAGCGCGTAGATCCGGTCCGAATCGCCCGCCGACATGCAGACCGCGATCTTGCCGATCCGCCGGGTGGGGAGGCCGTTGCCCTCCAGCCGGCGCCAGCTGTCGCCGCCGTCCATCGTGACGTGGAGGCCGCTGCCGGGGCCGCCGCTGTCGCGCTTCCACGTCTTGAGGTCCAGGTCCCAGGTCGTGGCCACGATCTTCCGCGCGTTGTGCGGGTCCATGACCATCTCGTAGGCGCCGGTGTTCTCGTCGACGAAGAGCACGCGGTCCCAGTTTTCGCCGCCGTCGGTGGTGCGGAAGACGCCCCGTTGCTGCGACGGCGCGTAGGCGTGCCCGATTGCCGCCACGTACACCACATCCGGATCGCGCGGATGCACGATGATCCGGCCCACGCGCCCCGATCCCTCCAGTCCCATGTGCGTCCAGGAGTCCCCGCCGTCGGTCGACTTCCACACGCCGTTGCCGATCGACACGTTCGAGCGAATCGAGCTCTCCCCCGTTCCGGCCCACACGATCGCCGGATCCGTGGGCGACACGGCCAGCGCGCCGATCGAGTGCACCGGCTGATCGTCGAAAACGGGCTCCCAGTTCAGGCCCGCGTCGGTCGTGCGCCAGATCCCGCCGCTCGCCGCACCCGCGAAGTACGTAGTGCGATCGCCCGGCACGCCCGCCGCCGACGCCACCCGGTTGCCGACCGGGCCGATGTGGCGGAAGCGCAGGCCCTCGAGCTGGTCGGGGCCGAGTTGCTGGGCGACCAGGGAGCTGGCGGCGCAGATTGCGCTGAGCCCGGCCGCAAGCACCAGACACGTGAAGCGTCGCAGGGTGGACATCGTAATCTCCCGCTGAGGTGAGGGGGCGCGGCCGCGGCGTGGCCACGAGCCGGCAGCCCGACAGATCAAGTAAACAGCCGGTCGTCCCACCACACCAGCTTCTCGGGGCCTGGTGTCAATCGTGAGAACTCCGGGTGATTCGCATTGATGATGATGTTCCGTTCCATCCGAACGACGACGGAGGGCACGATCAGGATAAGGCTCCGCCCCTCGGCGTACCATTGGTGGCCGAACCTCCGGGCCGACGGGCTGTCCGGAAGTTGCCAGCCTGGAAGCGACTCGACATCGACGGCCTCGCAGCTCGTACCCGACGGCATCTCAACCCTGACGAAGTGCTGGTTCCCCGGCGGAGGACCGTTCCATCGGACCAGTGTCTCGAGCATTGCCGTGGAGTAACGCTCCGACGTGTAGATGACCTGATCCCCGACATCATGCCAGCGCCCCGAGACCCGTCTGGCACCCTCAGCGCTGAAGACGGGCCATCGACCCCCCGAATCACCGATTCGATATGCAGCGAGCGACTCTGCAAGGCGATGACGAACGGTCAAACGGCGACGCCGGCCTCTGCCCGCCAGACCAGATTCAGCACGGCGTCTGCTCCGGGCGAGGAAGAAAGCGCCAGTTCGAGAGGAGCTTCGCCGCCCAGCAGCGGGTGGGGGCGAAAGAGGAAGTCGCGGATCCGGGGCACGTCACCGTGAAACGCGGTTCCGACCGCATCGAGTACCCGCGCCATGTCGTAAAGCCTCTCGCTATGGGACCGGGACAGGGTCCGACCGCTTTTCCTATGTCGATGAAGAGTGGCCTCGGAAGCGACCTTCCCCTCGATGCGCGCTCGCCCGACGAGTTCGCCAAGTGCATTCACGGCACTGACCGGCAACCCCTCGGCGACCATTCTTGCGAACGCCAGTTCGTCCAGCTGTTCCGACTCGTCCAGATCCAGGAGCCGGGCAAGCCTGCGCGCGGAAGTCGCAGGCAGGCGGCCGGGATCAGCATAGGCGGCAAGGGCGTTCAACTCGCACTCCGATCTTTCATATGACTAGTATGATACTAGTCACTTGATAGTCACGCAACCCTGCACACTTGACCACTCGATGATGACAAATACACTATATATATAGCGGATTCATATATACTGAATTGATCATGCCAAACCGAAGCACCATCAATCAGACGCCCCCCGCCGAGGTCGAGCAGGCGCTCAGGCGCCTCGGCCGCAACCTGCGCACCGCCCGCCTGCGGCGCCGGCTCCGGGTCCAGGACGTCGCCGACCGGCTGGGTGTCTCCCGGCTGACGGTCGCCGGCCTCGAACGGGGAAAGCCCGGCGCCTCGGCCGCCGCCTACTTCGGCGCGCTGTGGTCGCTGGGGTTGCTGGGCGAGGCGGACGACCTGGCAAACCCCGACCGCGACGAAGAGGGCAAGATCCTCGAGAGCGCCCGGCGGCCGGTGCAGGCCCCCCGCCGCCGACGCCTCGACAATGACTTCTGAGCGCGAGTGCTTTGTCTTCGTCGTCCTGCCGGACACCACCGACTTCGTGGTCGCGGGCCGCTTCCGGGTGTCGGCAACGTCCGAAGGTGTCCCCGTGGGCGAGTTCGTCTACGGGCGCAGCTACCTGAGCCGCGGCGACGCTGTCGCACTTGACCCCGTCGAACTGCGTCTCTCGGAGCGCGTGTACCGGACCACCCGAATGGGCGGATTCTTCGGCGCGATTCGCGACTCCATGCCGGACCACTGGGGACGCCTGCTCATCGAACGGCGCTTCGGCCGAGCGCAGCTCGAACGAGTTCGACTACCTGATCGAGGGACCCGACGACCGCTCCGGCGCGCTCGGGTTCAGCGGCGGCCTGGAACCGCCCGATCCACGCAGCCGCTTCAACGCCGTTGTCGATCTGGCCGAGCTTCAGGCCGGCGCCGATGCGGTGCTCGCGGGGGAACGCGGCCGCCGCGTGTCGCTGGCCGGCCGGGCCCGTGAGCTTCTCCTCGAGGGCACGTCGATGGGCGGTGCCCGCCCGAAGGCCGTCGTCGAGGACGGTGGCGCGCTCTGGGTCGCCAAGTTCGGCCGCAGCGAGGACCGGTGGAACGATCCCCTCGTCGAACACGCGATGCTGCAACTCGCGCGGGAGTGCGGATTGAACGCCGCCACCAGCCGGGTCGAGCGCATCGGCCACCCCGACGCTCTGCTGGTGCGGCGCTTCGACCGCGAATGGCGGGGCGGAGGCTACGTCCGCAGCCGCATGGTCAGCGCGCTCACCCTGCTCCGGGCCGACGACCACGTCACTGACCGGCGGCGCTGGTCGTACCTCGCGCTTGCCGACGAGATACGGCGTGTGAGCTCCAAGCCGCGCGAAGACCTGCGCGAACTCTTCGGGCGCATGTGCTTCAACGCGGCGATATCGAACCTGGACGACCACCCGCGCAATCACGCGATCGTGGGGCACGGGGACGACTGGCGGCTGAGTCCGGCCTACGACCTCACGCCGGTACCGGCCATGTCGGCATCGCGACGGGATCTGGCCATGACCTGCGGTCCCGAAGGCCGCTGGGCGAACCGGGGCAACCTGCTCGGCTCCGCGGGCCGCTTCCTCCTGGATGACGCCCGGGCAGAGGCCGTTTTCGACCGGGTCACGGCGACGATCCGGTCGTCATGGCTGGCAGTCATGCGCAAGGCCGGCGTCACCGAGCGGGACTGCGACCGGGTCCGCCACGCCATCCTCTACGACGGACTCTTCCACGAAGTGTGAGCTGACGTGGCGGGGAGCCCGGGGCGCCCATACACTACCACTCCGGATCCGCTGTCACCCCAGCCGAGAGGTCTCCCATGTCCGGCATCCGCGCCCTCCTCGCGCGCCCTTGCGCGCCCGTCCCCTTCGCCGCCCTCATGATCCTTGCTGCCAGCGCGCTCACGCCCCGCGCCGTGGTCGCCCAGGCAGACGATGAGCCTTTGGTGAACCAGAGCGACGACCCCATTCTGCGAGCATTCTCGTGGCGGTCGGTGGGTCCCTTCGGCCAGGGAGGGAGGGTAGACGACCTCGCCGTGCATCCCGACGACCCGCACACGTACTACGTGGGCTTCGCGACGGGCGGGCTCTGGAAGACCACGAACAACGGGACCACCTTCGAGTCCATCTTCGACAGCTACGGCACGCACTCGATCGGCGACCTCGCGATCGCGCCCTCAGACCCCGACATCCTCTGGGTCGGCACGGGCGAGCCGAACAACCGGCAGAGTTCGTCGTTCGGCGACGGGATATACAAGTCCAGCGACGGCGGCGAGTCCTTCACGCACATGGGGCTGCGCGAGACGCAGACCATTTCACGCGTGATCGTGCACCCCGAAAACGCGGACGTGGTCTGGGTCGCGGCGAACGGGCACCTCTTCGGGGCCAACCCCGAACGCGGCGTCTACAAGACCATCGACGGCGGCCGCACCTGGACCCTGACGCTGAGTGTGGACGACGACACCGGCGCGACGGACCTCGTCCTCAATCCCTCCAACCCCAACACGCTCTTCGCGGCCACCTACCAGCGGCGCCGGACCGCGTGCTGCTTCGTCGGCGGAGGGCCCGGCAGCGGCATCTGGCGCTCGGACGACGGCGGCGACACCTGGACGCGGCTCAGAGGCGACGGGTTGCCGCGCGGGACGATGGGACGCGTGGCGCTGGCGGTGACGCTCGCCGATCCGGATGTCGTGTACGCGCAGATCGAGGTCGCGGCGGACCGTGAGGAGCCGTTGACCACGGACGAGCGGCGCGAACTCGAGGGCATCGCGGAGCGGGACGAGCCGCTTCCGCTGGATCCCGAATACAACGGCATCTGGCGGTCGACGGACGGGGGCGACAGCTGGGAGTTCCGCAGCAACGAGAACGGACGCCCGATGTACTTCAGCCAGATCCGCGTCGACCCGAACGATCCGGACCTCGTGTACGTGGTCGATCAGCGCGTGCACAAGTCGACGGACGGCGCGAGGACGTTCGAGGTGCTGAGCGGCTACGGGCATGTGGACCAGCACGCGCTGTGGATCAATCCCGCGGACAGCGACCACATCATCCTCGGCAACGACGGGGCGATCGACGTCAGCTACGACCAGGGCGAGACCTGGGAGGCGTTTCGGCGGTGGGCAGTTGGGCAGCCCTACCACGCGTCCGTGGACATGCGACGCCCCTACTACGTCTGCACGGGCCTGCAGGACAACGGCAGCTGGTGCGGGCCCAGCGCAGTGCGAACCGGCGACATCCTGAGCGAGGACTGGTACCGCGTCGGCGGCGGGGACGGCTTCTACACCGCCGTGGACCCGACCGACCACACGGTCGTGTACTCGGAGTCGCAGAACGGGAACCTCCGGCGGCTCAGCCTGGCGACCGGCGAACAGGTCAGCATCCGGCCGCGCGCGCCGACCGACAACAACTCGCGCACGAACATCGTGCCGGCGCCCGAGATGAACACCGAGGTCCGCTGGAACTGGAACACGCCGCTCATCCTGTCGCCGCACAATCCGGATGTCGTGTACGCGGGCGGGAACCGGCTGTTCCGTTCGCTGGACCGTGGCGACACGTGGACGATGAGCCCGGACCTGACCCGGAACGTCGACCGCGACCGGGTCGAGATCATGGGCTACGCAAACGCGCTGGGCCGGTGCAACCGGCTGGACCGCGGCCGGGAGTGCATCCTGTCCCGGAACGACGGCGTGAGCCGCTTCAGCACGATCGTGTCGCTGGCCGAGTCGCCGCTGGTGCCCGGGCTGCTGTGGGTCGGGACCGATGACGGGAACATCCAGGTCAGCCAGGACGGCGGGGCGACGTGGAGCGAGGTGGGGCGCAACATCAGGGGTGGGACGATGGGCTACTACATCTCGCGTGTGGAAGCGTCGCACTTCGACGCTGCGACGGCGTATGTCTCCATCGACGGTCACAAGAGCGACGACCTCAGGCCGTACGTGTACGTGACCCGCGACTACGGCCAGAACTGGACCGACATCACCTCGAATCTGCCCGCGTACGGCAACGTCAACACCGTCCGGCAGGATCCGGTGAACGCCTCGCTGCTCTACGCGGGCACCGAGTTCGGGTTCTTCGTGTCGCTCGACGAGGGCGGCACGTGGAAGCCGTTCATGAGCGGCCTGCCGGTCGTGCGCGTCGACGACGTGGTCGTGCACCCGCGCGACGGGGACCTCGTGCTCGCGACGCACGGGCGCAGCGTGATGATCATGGACGACGTGACGTCGCTCCAGCAGCTCACCGACGAGGTGATGGCGGCGGACATGCACCTGTTCTCGCCCCGGGAGGCCGTGCGGTGGAAGCAGGACCGCACGCTGTCACGCTCGGTGACGGGCGACAAGGTGCTCCGCGGCGACAACGCCGCGCCGGGGGTGGCGATTCAGTACTGGCTGCGCGAGGCGTCCGGCGACGTGCAGCTCACGGTGACCGACGTCGCGACGGGCGAGCTCTTCCGCGACCTGACCCCGATCGGGAATTCGGGAATCAACCGCGTGCAGTGGAATCTGCGCGGGAATCGTCCCGAGCGGCGCGGTGGGGGCGGCGGCTTCCAGTTCGGCCAGTTCGGGGGCGGCCAGGGGCCGATGGCCCGGCCGGGCCTGTACCGGGTGACGCTGACGGTGGACGGGCAGGAGACGTCGCGCGTGGTGACGGTGCTTGAGGACGTCTGGATGGGGGTGGGGTAGCCGGCGGCGGGCCGGCGCGGACTACCGCCCCTGCACTGCGCCGTCTAGGGTTCCCGTTCACCCCGCCGTTCCGGTGGGCCGCTGCCGGCTCTCACGAGGTCGCCGTCGACATGGACCCGGACCGGTCCCGTGAACCTGAAGGTGACACCCCCGAAGCGCCGCACGATCTGATCCGCCGCATCGGCTGCGGTGTCGCCGCTACTGGCCTGGAGGACCGTGATCGAGGCCCTGGCGACGTAGTTGCCCCCAGCGCGCGTGGCCCGGACCTGGATGGTCCCCGACCCAGTTCCGGTTGCGGTGACCAGGCCATTGCTGTCGACCGTCACTACCTGCGGGTGGCGGGAGGTCCATACGTAGTCGGTGTCCTCGACCTCGTTTCCGTTGGCGTCACGCGCGACCGCGGTCAGCCGGACAGTATCCCCGACGACGTTCAGGGTGTCGACTTCCGGCGTGATGTCGACGCCCACGGCCAATTGCGCCACGCTGATCGCCGCCGAGTCGGCGAGCGCTCCCGCCTCCGCGTATATGTTCGTGCTTCCCGTCCGCACAGAGGTGACCAGCCCGGACATGTCGACGGTTGCGATCCCGCTGTTTTCCGAAGCCCAGGTGACGGGGATGCTGGGAACCGCGTTCCCGTTGGCATCGACAGCTTCTGCCGTCAGGCGCAGGGTGTCGCCGACCGAGAACATCGTGTACGCGGATGGCGACACGTCCAGTGCGACGACCTCCACAGTCACGGTCAGGTCGGCCGTGGCGCGAACCCCTCCGGCACCGGCTGCGATTTCGGCGGTACCGATGCCCGTGGAGGTGACCAGCCCCGAGGCATCCACCGTCGCGACCGACGTGTTCGACGAACTCCAGGTGAAGGTGGCGCCGGTGACCGCGTGGCCATTGGCGTCGAACGCCTCCGCCATGAATTGCACGGTCTGGCCGATCGAACTGAGCGACGCGGTGCCGGGCGACACGTCGACCCGTACAGCCACCTGCTCCACGGTCACGTTGGCACTGCCCGAAGCGCTGCCGGAGGTCGCCGTGATCGACGCATTCCCGTTTGCGACAGCCGTCACGGTCCCGTTCGCACCGACGCTGGCGACCGCAGCGTCACTGCTCCCCCACGTCACCGACACGCCCGCCATGGGCTGTCCACGCTGATCCAGCACGGTGGCGGTCAGCTGGACCGTCGCCCCGATCGATGCCAACTGGGCGTTGGGGGGAGACACGTTGACGGTCGTGGCGACCGGAGGGTCGACCGGGTCCGTCGTTGATGAAGTGTCGTCGCCGCCGCCGCAAGCGGCGTTGAGGATCAGCACGGTGGCGGCGAGTGCGCCCGTCCACGGCTTTAGTCTACGCATTCCCTAATCCCCCTGTTATGAGACTTCACGGGGTTCGCAGGTTGCGCCCCTTAACTATAACCCCCATTCCCAGGCGTGTGCCCTCTTCAGTTGTGAGGGTGATCGGTGGGAGAGTCCGAGCGGTCGGTTTCGGCGGTTCTGGATGGGAATCAGCGGATCCTGTCGCCCCCGGGATCGTGCGCCGAGTGGCTCGCCTGGAGGACCGGCCGCACGGTCGCGACCTGCCGTGAGAACGTGCGTGTCGCGCATGCGCTCGAGGATCTGCCGAAGACCTCGGCCGAGATGAAGGCCGGGCAGCTCTCGTACGCCAAGGCGCGGGCCATCACCCGGGTGGCCACGCCCGAGACCGAGGGCAAGCTGCTCGACTGGGCGGCTACAGGCCGGGCGGTCGAGGCCGTGCCGGCGGCGGACCGATGAGCCGGCGCGCAGACGCGGGGGTTCGGGTAGCCACGGGACAGAGCTTCCCCGTGTTTCCGCGGCAAATCCAGGGACACCGGCATGTCGGGATGGGGCGGACTGGGGACGACCCGACGCCCTGGGGACGACCCGACGGAGTGAGGGCACCTGGGTAGCCGAGCGCGGCGGGACAGGCCGAGGGTAATGGAACCGGATCAGGGCAGCCGGGCGGCCGACGCACAGCCCCTGCCGCGTGCGGGCGGCCTGTCCCCGACCTCGCCTACCAGCTCCAGTCCGGGTCCACCGCCTTCACCGCGAGCGCCAGCGCTTCCAATTCGCGGTCGCGCCGGTCCGCCGCATGGGCTGCGGGCGAGCGGTGGCTCTGCACCACCATGACCAGGTCGCGCGACGGGACGATGTAGGTGCTCTGGTTTCCGGCACCGGCCGCGTAGTATGCATCGAGCGGCAGGGTCGGTACCCGGTCGCCGCGGCCACTCTCGTCCGGCGTGTTCACCCAGAACTGGCCGCCATAGACCGGCGGATCCCAGGCCGGGGCCGGCGAACTCACGAATTCGACAAACTCCTCCGGCAGCAGCCGCTCGCCATTCCACATGCCGCGCTGCAGGTAGAGCAGACCGAGTCGCGCCCAGTTACGGGGCGTGCCGTAGTTGTACCCGGTGAGGATAAAGTTGCCGTGAACGTCCGTCTCCATGATGAACCGGCGGATTCCGATCTTGTCGAAGAGCGCCCGCTGGGGCCAGGACAGGTATTCCTCGCCGAGTTCGTTCTCGACGGTGCGCCTCACGATGTACCCGAGTGTCCACGGGTCCGAGTTGCGGTAGCGGCCGACCGTGTTGGGCGGGAACTCGGGCTCCCGTGTGGTCGAGAACCTGAACACGTCGATCGGCGCTTCGTAGCCCATCCAGTGGTCCCACTGCCCCGGCACGAACGCCAACGCCATCTGTTCCGGGGTGGCTCCCGAGTTGGTAAAGCGGAGGCCGCTCGACATGCGAAGAAGGTCGGCGATACGGATCACGGCGCGCGGATCGCCAGCAGAGTTCTGCCACTCCGGCACCGGTGCCGCCTGCCAAAGTTCGAGATGGCCCATCTGGATGAGACGGCCGATGAGCGTCGCCGTCATGCTCTTCCCCATCGACCAGCTCTCCAACTGCGTGTCCTGGTGCACGCCGGGACCATACTGCTCGGCGATGAGGCGTCCGCGATGCACCACCACGAAGGCGGCCCGGTTGTCGCCGGGGGTGAGCATGACCCGCACCGCTTCCGCCAGCAGCCCGGCATCCACGTCGTCGGGTAGCGGTCCGTCAGGGAGAAGGTCGCCCATCGGCCACGGCGTGGTCGCCGCGTCGGGCAACGCGCTCACCACCTGGCGCGGCGTGAAGAACACGTTGTCGGTCCAGGGCGGCAGGATTACGCACCCCTGGTCGCCAACGTGCCGTGCCCTGCCGGACGCCCTGCCGGACACGCCGTCCCGCGACGCAGTCACGATGCGCTGCTCCTCGTCCACTTCGAAGGCAAAGCGGCCGGCTTCGTAGTCGCTCACCTCGTCATCAGTGAGGAGAACACTCTGGTAAAGCGCGTCGCTGCGGTCGCGCTTGGAGACCCAGATGGCCGAGCAGAACCGCTTGGCGGAGCCGTTGAGCGCGAACTCGGGCGGCGGAAGCGCGAACTCCGGCGGCGCGGCGGGGGACGCTCCGACCGAGCCCGCGCCGGGCGCGTCAGGTGCCTCGCAGGCAAAGCCCACGAGGGCCAGGGTGGCAACGGTTCCGAGACTTGTGATCGTTTTCACAATGTTCCTCCGGTTTGCGCCGAGGCCGGGCCGGGCGGCGCGGGACCCGATCGGATGGTTCACCCGTTTGATTTCTGCGGTCGGGCCATCAACATTGGCATCCCCACCTGCCGTGAAGCCAGTCGGGACACCGCAAAGCCGAAGGAGGCCCTCGATGCAACCCCCGCGCTCCCTCCTCATCACCACACTCCTCCCCCTCGCCCTTGTCCTGCCCACCGGAGCATCCGCCCAGCAGCGCACCGGACTGCTCGACATGGACACCTACATGGAGATGGAATCGGTGGGCAACCCGAGCATCTCGCCGGATGGGAACCACATCCTGTTCACCCGCGGCAAGGTGGACAAGATGAACGACCGGAACCAGAGCAACCTCATGATGATGGACCTGGCCACGCGCCGGATCCGCGAACTGGAGACCGGGAGCTTCGAGGTTTCGTCGCCCATCTGGTCGCCCGACGGCGACAGGATCGCATTCCTGTCGGACAAGGGCGGAACAAACCAGATCCACATGATGTGGCTCGACACGCGCGAGACCGTGCAGCTGACCAACGTCGACCGCGCGCCGGGCGGGATCCGGTGGTCGCCCGACGGCACCAAGATCTCGTTTACGATGTTCATCCCCGAGACGGGTTCGCCGCTGCCGATCAAGATGCCGGCCTTTCCGAGGGGCGCGAATCTGGCCGCCCCCGCGGTGGTGGAGGACCGCATGGGCTGGCAACGTGACGGGCGCGGGTACACGCCCAGAGGGAACACCCAGATCTTCATCGTCGACGCGGAATTGGGCGGAACGCCCCGTCAGATCACCTCCGGCGAGAACTCCCACAACAACCCGCGCTGGGCGCCCGACGGCACGAAGCTCTACTTCAGCGCCGACCTGATCCCCGACGAGGGCTATGAGCGCGGCAACTCGGAAGTGCACGCCATCGATCTCGCGACCCTGGAGATCACCACGCTGACCGACCGGCTCGGCCCCGACAACGGCCCGAACCCGTCGCCCGACGGCAGCATGATCGCGTACACCGGCTACGACCAGAACGAGAACTACAGCAACCTGTCGAACCTGTACCTGATGGACGCCGACGGCCGCAACAGCCGCATGATCGCCGGGAACCTCGCGAATTCCCCGAGCGGCGTGACCTGGGCGCCGGACGGGTCGGGGGTCTACTTCACGCTGGGCAAGGAGGGCTCGTCGAACCTTCACTTCGTGTCCACCGACGGAGAGATGGAGCAGGTCACCCAGGGGGTCCACTACATCACGGGCGTCTCGATCGCGAACAACGGTACCGCAGCGGCCACGAACTCGACATTCTATCGGCCCAATTACCTGATCACCTTCGACCTGGACGACGCGGGCGAACTCGAGACCCTGGTCGACTACAACGACGACATCCTGGCCGACATCAAGCTCGGCGAGGTCGAGGAGATCTGGACCGAGTCCTTCGACGGCTGGCCGGTGCAGGGCTGGCTCATGAAGCCGGCCAACTACGAGCCCGGCCAGAAGTATCCGCTGCTGCTGTGGATCCACGGCGGGCCGGTCGCGATGTACACCGTGCGCTGGAACTGGAACTGGCAGAATTTCGCGGCCGACGATTACGCGGTGCTGTGGATGAACCCCCGCGGCAGCACCGGTTACGGCCAGGATTTCATCAACGGCATCAACTACCTGTACCCCGGGAACGACTTCCACGACCTCATGGCCAGCGTGGACGCCGCCATCGAGCGCGGCTTCATCGACGAGGACAACATGTTCGTCACCGGAAGCAGCGGGGGCGGCGTCCTCACCGCCTGGATCGTCGGCCACACGGATCGCTTCCGCGCCGCCGTGTCCCAGCGCCCCGTCATCAACTGGCACTCGTTCGTGGGCACCACCGACGGGTCGGGCTGGTACCGCCGCTTCCGCTCCTTCCCCTGGGAGGACCCGATGGAGTACGCGGAGCGGTCGCCGCTGCACTACGTCGGCAACGTGACCACGCCGACCATGCTCCTCTCGGGCGTCGAGGACCTGCGCACCCCGATGCCCCAGGCCGAGGAGTTCTACCGCGCGCTCAAGGTCCTCGGCCAGGAGACCTTGCACGTCAAGATCCCCGACGAGTATCACGGCTCCCGCTCGGTATCGCACAGAATCATGACCCAGCTCTACCTGAAAGCCTGGTTCGACAAGTTCAGGGACAAACCGGTGGCGTAGGGCCAACAGCGAAAGGAAGGACCATGACATTCCCCACCGTGGCCATTGTGACCGTTGCCCTCCTGGCCGCAGCCTGCGCCCCGCAGCCCGAGGCACCCGAGGCCGAAGCCGAGCCCACGGCCGACCCCGAAGAGGCCGCGGTCGTGGCCGCCGTCGAACAACTCTTCGAGGCGATGCGCACCGGCGACAGCGACATGGCGAGAGCCGTATTCCACCCCGACGCCCGACTGGGCCGAGCCGGCGAGGACGGAATCAGCTTCCGGCCCGCCGACGGCTTCATCGAGATGATCGGCCAGCCCCGGGACGAGGTGTACGACGAGCCCGTCTGGGACTGGACCGTGCAGATCGACGGCCGTCTCGCCCAGATGTGGACCCGGTACGCGTTCTACCGCGACGAGGAGTTCTCCCACTGCGGCTGGGAGGGGTTCCAGCTCTACAAGGGAGAGACCGGCTGGCAAATCACCCAGCTCATCGACACGATGTACCGGGGCGAGGACTGCTGGTATCCGCCGGGACGGGAGCCTGCGGCGTGAGAAAAGAGCTCCCGGGCACCAATCCCGGCCTTTCGGCGGCGGTGGCCGTCCTGGTCCTGTCCGCGTGCGCGGCTCCGCGGGAGGCGCCCACGACCGCAGAGGTCGACGCCCTCGCGCGGGCGGTCAAGGACGCGATCACCACCGACGCGCTCATGACCTTCTCGGCGGCGATCACGGAGCACGTTCGCCCGTCGGGCAGCCCCGGTGAGAACGCCGCGATCGACACCATCGTGGCCACGCTGGAGGCAAATGGCGTTCCCGTCGTCGTGCATGAGCTCGACGCCTACGCCTCCGACCCGGTGTCGGCCTCCGTGACCATCCCCGGCACCGGTTTTGCGCCGGACGCGATCACGATGGCCTACTCGGCTTCGAGCGCCGGCACGGTCGGCGAGGTCGTGGACATGGGGACGCTGGCGGACCTGCCGCGGCTCGAGGTCGGCACAGGCGAGCGCCTCGTGATCGAGGGCGAGGAGTTCGGCGCCGACCTGCCCGATCTCAGCGGCAAGGTGGCCATCGTCGACGGCCAGCCGCGCAACGTGCCGACCATCGCGCTGGAGCGCATGGGGGCGGCCGCCGTCGTCTTCGTCAACCCTGAGGAGCGCCTCAACGAACTGATCGTGACGTCGACCTGGGGCAGTCCGTCGCTGATGAACCACCACCGCCTGCCGACCGTGCCGGTGGCGCAGATCGCGCGCAGCGCCGGCGAGGAGTTGCGCGCCAGGATGGCGGAGGGGCCGGTTCGGCTGCGCGTCGAGACCGAGGTCGCGACCGGGTGGAAGCCGATGCGCCTGGCCGTGGCCACGATCACGCCCGCCGGTGACGAGGATGCGCCGTACGTGGTGTTGGGGGGTCATATCGACGGGTGGCACCACGGCGCGACCGACGAGGCCGCCTCGAACGCGGCGATGCTGACGATGGCGCTGGCCTTCCACCGCGTGCGCGACCGGCTGCGCCGCGGCCTGGTGGTGGCGTGGTGGCCCGGGCACAGCAACGCGCGCTACGCGGGATCGACCTGGTTCGCCGACGAGTTCTTCACCGACCTGCGCACGCGCGGACTCGCGTACATGAACATCGACGGGGTCGGTCAGATCGATGCCAGGCGGTTCGCCGCCTCCGCATCCGAGGCGTTCCGGCCGTTCGCCACGCGCGTGGTGTCCGAGACGCAGGACGTGGAGATTTCGCCTTCACGGCCGGGCCGCAATTCGGACCAGGCGTTCAACGGCGTCGGGCTGCCGATCCTGCAGTTCAACCACACCCGGCTCGCGGAGGACGGGGGCTACTGGTGGTGGCACACGACGGAAGACACCTTCGACAAGATCGACCCCGACGTGCTCAAGACGGACACGGACATCTACGCGCACGCGCTGGCCGAGATGCTGGCCGGGGCGGTCTACCCGGTGAGCCTGAGCGCGCAGGTCGAGGCGCTGGCGGCGGCGATCGCGGCGCGCGAAGAAGCGTCCGGCGGGGCGCTGGAGCTGGAAGAGCACCTCGGCGACCGCATGGAGCGATTGCGGGAAGCCGCCGCGGCGATGGACCGGGGCGCCGAAGCGGGCGAGGTCGGAGCTCTGGATCAGGTGGCGTTTCTCCGGCCGCTGCACCGCGTCATGTACGTGCCCCTGAACAACTATCACCCTGATCCGGGCGTCAGCCTGGGCTCGTTGCCCGGCCTGGCCCCGGCCCGGATCCTCGCCGACGAAGAGGCGGGAAGTGATCGGGGTGGCTTTGCGCTGCCTGTGCTGGTGCGGGAGCGGAACCGCTTGATCGAAGCGGTGGACGAGGCGCTCGACCTCAGAGAGGAGCTGGGTCGGTAGGCGTGCGGCCGCCCGACGGGACCCGCGCGGCGAGTTCCGGGAAATACGTGCGATAGAATCCGCGGTCGCGCGTGAGGAACCGCTCGGCAGCGGCGACGGCGTGCGCGCCGATCAGGAAGTCGGTGATGATGCGCGTCCGGCGACCTCCTGCTCGCCGGTATTGAAGCCAACGCCGGCCAGCGTCCCAGGCAATCGAGGCGTCGATCGAAGACGAGGTCACGTTGATCCGGCTCAAGGCATCGTCCAGCGCGGCCCGGTCGGGGAACGCGGGCGCGAGTTCCGCATACACGATGTCGCAGATCACGATGGCGCCCGCGTCATAGGCGGTGCGAAGCCACTCCGCGGACCTCGGGCCAAAGGTCTCGTCGGGAATGAAGACATCCAGGAGAACGCTGGTGTCCACGGCGGTGATCATCTGCCGCGGATCTCCTCGATGTAGTCGTCGGTATTGGCCGGAGGCTCGCTGGCGTCGCGTCCGAGCATGCCGTACACGTTGTCTACGGGATGGTCCGTCGCCGACCGCTTGCGGATGAGGAGACCGCCGTCGGCAGGTACAATCTCGACTTCGACGTTGTGTCTCATCCCGAAGCGGTCCCTCAGGGGCTTGGGGATCGTGATCTGGCCGCGTTCCGACACTCGCATGATTATCTCCGTATGAAAATATGATACAGATAATCATACTAACTTGATATGCATCCCATCAACCCGGCCGGTTGACCGGCGCGGTTGCCCGGTCTCGGCTCGCCGCACTATTGGTGCAGGTGCAACCACACACACGAACGCATTGCCATGGTGCCGCGAACCATGTCGAAGACGAAGCTGTGCCGAATCTTCCCCGTTCTGCTCCGGGTCCTCCCCCGCCTGCTCCCGGTTCCCGTCCTGGCGGTATCGATCGGCGCCTGCACGTCGTCCGATGCCCCCTCCCACGGAGCCGGCAACTGGCCCGCGTACGGACGGGACGCGGGCGGCACCAAGTTCTCGCCGCTCGACCAGATCACCCCGGAAAACGTCGGCGGCCTGGAGGTCGCGTGGCAGTGGGAGACGGGCGAGATGCCCATCCCGGGACCGATCGCTCCGATTCGGGGCCAGCGGGTTCGGCCAGGCAACTTCGAGACGACTCCGGTCGCCTTCAACGACACGCTCTACTTCACAACCCCCTACAACCGCGTGATCGCGCTGGACGGCAGCACCGGCGAGACCATCTGGGACTTCGATCCCCGCACCGTCGAATGGGGCCAGCCGCCGAACGGGACGGGGTTCGTGCACCGCGGCGTTGCCGTGTGGAGCGGGCCCGGCGGGCGGCGCATCTTTCTCAACACGCGCTGGCGGCTGATCGCTCTGGATGGAGCCACCGGCGAGCCCGTCGAGTCCTTCGGGCACCGGGGCGAGATCGACCTGACCGAGAATCTGCTGTGGCGCACGAACCGGCTTCACTACACGCAGACGTCGCCACCGGTCGTCTTCGAGGACCTGCTGATCATCGGCAACGGCGTCTGGGACGGCTTCGTCTACCCGCGCGATCCGCCCGGCAACATCCAGGCGTTCGACGTTCACACCGGCGGCCTCGTCTGGTCCTTCAACCTGATTCCGCAGCCGGGCGAACCGGGAAACGAGACCTGGGAGGACGGCAGTTGGGACCACACGGGTCATACCAATGCCTGGGCGCCGATGGTGGTGGACGAGGAGCGGGGGCTTCTCTTCGCCGGCATCGGGACGCCGTCCAACGACTACTACGGCGGCCACCGGAAGGGTGATAATCTGTACGCGGAGGCGCTGGTGGCGCTCGACGCCCGCAGCGGCACGCTGGCGTGGCACTATCAGACGGTGCACCACGGCCTGTGGGACTTCGACCTGCCGGGCGCGCCGGTTCTGCTGACGATCGAGCGGGACGGCGCCACGGTCGACGCCGTGGCGGTGGCCGGCAAGACCGGCTTCGTGTACACGTTCGACCGCGACACCGGCAAACCCGTCTGGCCCATCGAGGAACGGTCCGTGCCGGCGAGCGACGTGCCCGGCGAGGTCGCCGCCGCCACGCAGCCCTTCCCCACCCGTCCACCCCCCTTCGCCCGCCAGGGATTCACGCCCGGCGACCTGATCGATCTGACCCCCGAGCTGCGCAGGCGGGCCGAGGCCCTGACGGCGGGGTACCGGTTCGGCCCCCTCTTCGAGCCCCCGTCCATGGAAGGCACGATCACGATGCCGGGAATACTCGGGGGCGGGAACTGGGGCGGTGCGGCCGTCGATCCCGGCACGGGCGTCCTCTTCGTCAAGTCGTCGGAAGACCCGAGCCTGCTCACGATCGGGCCGGCCGATCCCGAGACCACGGTCGCCGACTACGCCATCGACCGCGGCGCGCCCCGCACCCTGCGGATCGGCGGCGTGCCCATCATCAACCCGCCGTGGGGCACGCTGACCGCGATCGACATGAACGCCGGCGAAATCCTCTGGCAGGAGCCCGTGGGCGAGCGGCCCGAGGTGCGGAGCGACCCCGCGCTGGCGGGGGTGGCACTGCCGCCGCGCCTGGGCGTGGTCGGTCCGCCGGGCCCCTTTGCGACGGCCGGTGGACTCGTGTTCCTTACCGGAGGGTCGGACGTGCTGTATGCGTTCGGCGCGGCCGGTGGGGAAGTCCTGTGGGAGGGTCGGCTGCCGGCACCCGGCTACGCGAACCCGATGACCTTTCGCACGCGAGCGGGGCGCCAACTCGTGGTGATCGCAACGGGCGGGGCCGACGGCGGAACGCTGATCGCGTTCGGTCTGCCGGAGTAGCACGATGATCGAGGTCAGGCACCGTCCGGGGACGGGGTTCGCGGCGAGGGCGCTGCTGGGAGCCTGTGGACTGCTCGCCCTGAACATCCTCGGTTGCGGAGGCGAGACCGCGGTCTCCACGCGGGAAATCGTCACGGTCGACATCGAACCGGGCGAAATGCTGCTGGTCGGCGCGGGCGACGGCGCGAGCTTCACCGCGACCGCGCGCGACGCCGACGGCTTCTTCGTTGACGGAACGGCGCGGTGGTCGATCGACAGGCCCGCGGTGGCGACGATCACGGAAGCGGGGTTCGTCTCGGCTATCGCCGCCGGCACCGCAACCGTTACAGCCACGATCGGCGGAGTGAGCGGCACCGCCCAGCTCGAGGTCTTCGTCCCCGCGAGGATCAGCCATTACACGGTCGGTCAGAGCTACTACGGGCGCAGGGACTACGTGGAGTACATCCCGGGCACCCTGCCCGTGATCCTGTCATCGACGCATGGCGGCAGGATGACGCCGAACGAGATCCCCGACCGGACCTACGGCGTCGTCCGCAACGACACGAACTCGCTCGAACTGACCGTGGCCATGCGCCAGGCGCTGATCGACCTGACGGGTCAGGCTCCGCACGTCATCTACTCCCACCTGCATCGCAGCAAGCTCGACGCCAACCGCGAAATCGTCGAGGCGGCCCAGGACAACCCCTATGCCGAACTGGCGTGGGAGGAGTTCCACGAGTGGATCAGGGTGGCGCGAACCGCCGTCGCCGCGGACTACGGCAAGGGCATGTACTTCGACATCCATGGTCACGGACACGACATCGAGCGCCTCGAACTGGGGTACCTCCTGACCTCGGAGGAGCTGAACCGGCCCGACGCCTCCCTCAACTCGCTCGCGGTGGTCGCCGAGACGAGCATCCGGGACCTGGGCCGCACCTCTCCGATCCCGTTCTCGCACCTGCTGCGCGGACCGATGTCCCTCGGGGGCCTGTTCGCGGAAGAGGAGATCCCGTCCGTGCCCAGTCCGACGGCGCCCGGGCCCGGCGATGCCCCGTATTTCCGCGGCGGATACAACACCCGCGAGTACGGATCCTTCTACGACGCGGAAGTGGTCAGCGGCATTCAGATCGAGCATCACTACCGCGGCGTGCGCGACACGCCCGACAACCGTTTCGTCTACGCGACGAAGGCCGCACGGGTCATCCGGGACTTCATGCTCGAGCACTACGGGTTCTTCGAGACGGGCGGCACGACGCCGGCAGGGTGATGGAGCCTGACGATTCGGGCCTGGTCCGCGACCTGCAGCAGCGCCTGCGCGCGGTTGCCGACCCGCGCACCAAGGCGTGGTTCGAGAACTACCTGAAGCACGTGATCCCCTACCGCGGCGTGAAGACCCCGGTCGTCGCCCGGATCGTGGACGAATGGAGACGTGCTCACGAACTGCAACGCCTGCCCGACGCCGATCAGCTGCGCCTGGCCGACCGGCTGATCCGGGAGGGCCACGCGGAGGACAAGTTCGCCGGCACGCTCTACATCCAGAAGCACCTGCTTCGGCGGGTGGATGAAGCGACCTTGCTGACCATGGCCGAGCAGCTCTTCGCGGACCGCGTCTTCTTCGACTGGTCCACTACCGACTGGTTCAGCGTGCGCGTCCTGGGCCCCCTGATCGTGCGTGGCGGCGAAGCCGTCGCGGAGCGCATCGCGGGGTGGCACACCGCCGCCGACCTCTGGCAGCGCCGGTCCTCGATCGTGCCCTTTCGGGCCGTGGTCCGGGACAGCGAATACCACACGGTGATCGAAGAGACGATCGGCGTGCTGGTCACCGAGCGGGCGAGGTTCATCCAGACCGGCGTCGGATGGGTGATCAGCGACCTGTCGAAGGTTCATCCCCGCGCGGCGGCCGCGCTGGTCGAACGGCACTTCGACGACCTTTCCGCCGAGGTGATCAGGCGGCACACGAAGCATCTGCCGGATCACGCGGGCTACAAGGAGCGCAAGCGAGGCTGAGCAACTTTTCCCCGTTCAGAGTGTCCTATTAACAAGCCCTCCCCCCGAGTAACGAGGTCCGACCGATGCGATACTTCATAGCCGCCACCCGAAGAACGCTCGCCGGAGTCGCCACCGCGCTGGCGCTGGGGCTCGTACCGCTTGCCGCGCATGCGCAGACCGGCAGCATCGTGGGACAGGTCACCGAAGCGAGCTCCGGGCAGCCGCTCGCGGGCGCGGTGGTAGCGGTGGAGGGAACCGGGCATCTGGCGCTGACCAACGATGCCGGACGCTACGGGCTGCAGGGTGTGCCGGCCGGCGCGCGAACCGTGACGGTCGAGATGGTGGGTTATGCGGCCCAGCGAATGCAGGTGACGGTCGCAGCGGGACAGACGACCGTGCTCAATCTCGTGCTGAGGCCCGCAGCGGTGGAGCTGGACGAACTCAGACTCAGGGCGGGACAGCCCCAGGCGCTCCAACGCGCTCGCACCGACCTGTCGGTGGCCGTCGTGTACGCGGCAGCTCCGAACTTCAACACCGAATCCTACGCGCGCATCCAGGAGAACGATTTCCGCCTCGTTAGCGCGTCCCCACTGTCCACCTTTTCGATCGACGTGGACCGCGCGTCCTACGCGAACATCCGCCGCTTCATCCAGTCCGGCGACCGGCCGCCCATCGACGCGGTTCGCATCGAGGAAATGATCAACTACTTCCCGTACGGCTGGGGCAACGTGAAGGGCGATCACCCGTTCTCGGTCACGACCGAGGTGTGGGAGGCCCCCTGGAAGCGCGACCACCGGCTGGTCCGGATCGGACTGCACGCGGAGTCGATCGACACCGAGGACCTGCCCCCCGGCAACCTCGTTTTCCTGCTCGATGTTTCCGGCTCGATGACGCCACCGGACAAGCTGCCCCTGCTCAAGAAGGCGTTCGGGCTGCTGGTGGACCAGCTGCGGCCGGAGGACCGGGTCGCGATCGTGGTGTACGCGGGGGCGGCGGGACTCGTTCTGCCCTCGACCCCGGGCGACCGGAAGGGCGAGATCCTGGCAGCGCTCGACGATCTGCAAGCGGGCGGCAGCACCGCGGGCGGGGCCGGGCTGAGGCTGGCGTACGACGTGGCGCGCAAGCATCACATCGACGGCGGGAACAACCGGGTGATCCTGGCGACGGATGGCGACTTCAACGTGGGCGCTTCGAGCGACGCCGAGATGGTGCGCCTGATCGAGAAGGAACGTGAGAGCGGCACCTTCCTCACGGTTCTGGGCTTCGGCACGGGGAATCTCAAGGACTCGAAGATGGAGCAGATCGCCGACCACGGGAACGGCAACTTCCACTACGTGGACGGCCTGCTCGAGGCCCGCAAGGTGCTTGTGGAGGAGATGGGAGGAACGCTGCTCACCCTTGCCAGGGACGTGAAGCTCCAGGTGGAGTTCAACCCGGCCCGGGCCGCGGGGTATCGTTTGATCGGGTACGAGAATCGTCTGCTCGCCGACGAGGACTTCAACGACGATACGAAGGACGCGGGCGAACTCGGGGCCGGGCACACGGTCACCGCACTCTACGAGGTCGTGCCCGCGGGGGTCGAGGTGCCGCGCGGGGATATGGACGCACTGCGATATCAGCCGCAACCCGACGATCCGCCGCTATCGGACTTCGACGACGAACTGATGTACGTGAAGGTGCGCTACAAGGATCCCGACGGCACCCGCAGCAAGCTGCTGCAGCAGGCCGTGGCCGACCGGCCGCGGTCGCCTTCAACGGATTTCCGGTTCGCGGCGGCGGTGGCGGGCTTCGGCATGCTGCTGCGCGATTCGGAGCACGCGGGCGATCTCACGCTGGACGAAGTGGTGACGCTCGCAGAGAAGGGCAAGGGTGGCGACCCGCGCGGCTACCGCGGCGAGTTCATCCGGCTCGTGGAAGCGACTCGCGACCTGGGGCTGTTGAAGCAGAAGGCCGACGAACGAGAGAAGCGGCGCTAGCCCTGCGCCGCCCACGCCACCAGAATCTCCGCCTCCATGTCGGCCGGAAGCCCCGCCCGGGGCTCCGCACGGCGCTCCTCCGGCAGCGTGTTCCACCACTCGACCGTTTCGCGGGCCGTGTCGCCGATGGGCCGGAAGGTGAGTCCGGCTTCCACGGCCGCCGCCACCGAGACCTGGTTCATGCCGATCGTCTCGCCCTCCGGGGGCACCCAGTTGGTCATATGACCCCACGGGCGCACCTCGTGCTCGGTCATGAACTCGGTGGGCACCCACGTGAACGTCGCGTCCGAGTCGAGGGCGGCGCGGATCTCTTCCAGCATGGCGCCGAACTGCTGCACCTCGCCCGTGGCGTTGTAGGTGCCGGCGTTGCCGGGCGTCTCGATCAGCCGCACGATCCACTCGGACAGGTCGCGCGCATCGATGTTCTGGACCGGGTCGGTCGGTGAGTTGGGCGCCATGACCTCGCCTCCGCGCGCGACCCGCACGGGCCAGTAGGTCCACCGGTCGGTGTTGTCGCCGGCGCCGACGATCAGCCCCGGCCGCACGTTGATCGCGCCTTCGCCGAACACTTCGGTGTTGATCGCCTCGCATCGGGCCTTCATCGGCCCGTACTCGCGCATGTCCTCCACGTCCGGGGCGGAGAGCTGCCCCACCGGGTAGCTCTCGTCGATGCCTGCCGCGGCGAAGTCGGCGTAGGCCGAGATCGAGGACACGAACAGGTAGCGGTCGACCCGGCCGCGCAGCAGATCCGTGGTCATCGCCACCCAGCGCGGGATCGAGGCCGAGTTGTCGATCACCGCGTCCCACTCGCGGCCTGCGAGCGCGCTCAGGTCGTTGTCGCGGTCGCCGATCAGGTGCTCCACGCGCTCGAAGTAGTCGTGAAAGAAGGGCGGTTCGGTCCGCCCACGGGTGAAGATCGAGACTTCGTGGCCCCGGTCGAGTGCGTACTTCACCTGGTAGGGACCGATGAAGCGCGTGCCGCCGAGGATGAGTATCCGCTGCGGCCCGGGCCCGTCCGCTCCACCTTCGTCCGGCGGTGCGCAGGCCAGCGGCCCGACCGCTCCGAGTACGCCCAGCGCCCCGCCCGCTCGCACTGAATTCCTCACAAAATCACGTCGTGTCTGCTTCCACATGTCGAGTCGTCCTTCCGTGGTTGTCTGTGGCCGCCCTGTTGGCGCCCCGGAATCATCGTATCCCCTGTGACGGCAATCTCGCCATTTGGGCTTGCCGCCGCAGTCCGCCGACGGTCGTCCCTGGCCGTGTCCAACTTGCCCCGCGGGCGTCCGGCGCCGTACAGTGTCTACTGGATCCAAGGCTCTGCGCGCCGCCGAGGATCGGTGGCGGAGAGAGGGCCGCCGACCCCTGGCTGGAGGTCACGATGGTGGAAGTTGATCGCAAGACCTTCCTCTCAAGCATCCCCGCGGGTGCTCTTGCCGCCATGTCGCACGAGGACAAGGCGGAGGAACTCGAGCACTACATGGAGGAGGAGCTGGACAAGAAGATCGCCGCACGGCGTGGGGAAGCGGACGGGGAGGCCGGATCCATCATCACCCTTGAAGAGCTGGAGGAGCAGGAAGCCCGGTCTCCTCGCGGCACCGGCCGCCTCTTCATGCCGCGCGAGGACGAGTTCCCACCGCTGCCCGACAAGCCGACGGTGCTCGACTTCTTCAAGCTGCGCTTCGCGCCGGCGAATCACGTGTTGCAGAGCGCGACGCACGCGCTCAGGACCGGACAGCCCGAGCGCACCGTCTTCGCGTGCCTGATGCACGACGTGGTCCTCAACCTGATCAAGGTGGATCATGGCTGGTGGGGCGCCCAGCTCGTCGAACCCTACGTGGACGAGCGGGTTGCCTGGGGCATTCGCTACCACGCGGCGCTGCGCTTCTACCCGGATGAGGAGTACGGGTACGAGTATCCGGAGATGTACAACCGCATCTTCGGGCACGACTACGTGCCGGACCCCTACATCAAGCAGGCCTACGAATACGCGCGCAATCACCGCTGGTACGGCGAGGCGCGGCTGATCACGGTGAACGACACCTATGCGTTCCAGGACGACATGGACGTCGACATCAACGAGTTCACCGACATCATCGGGCGCCAGTTCAAGCAGCCGAAGGAAGGGCTGGGCTACGACAACAGCCCGGTCGCGCACATGTGGCGGACGATCGCGTTTCCGAACAGGCCGCTGTAGGGGGGATCCGGAACGCGCGGTGGCAGGGCCATGTGATTGATTTCCCATCACAGTTCGATTATCTAATCGTTTCGCCACCCTCCTAACCGCTTTTCCACGACGGCGTCCGTGCGTAACACCACCGAAATGCCCATCGGGCAAGCCTGGCTGATCCAGGAACTCGGCTTGGCGGTGCCCCCGCCCGCCATCGAGAGCTACCTCGTGGCCGGCGCTCGCCGCACGGCGACGCACGGCGCGCGAACTCGCGAATGGTATCCGATGCGGTACGCGCCCAAAGCCTCGGTGGTCTCGCACATCCGCTTCGCGCTGCGGCACGAAGCCTTCGACCCGGGGGTCCTGGTCGCCGCCCTGAGAGCGACCGACCCCGCAGAGATCGAGGCCTGGGTTCGGGCACAACCTACAGGTGCATTCAGCCGAAGGGCGTGGTTCCTTTACGAAACCTTCACCGGGCGAACGTTGGACCTGGCGGATGCGATTGCCGGCAGCTATGTCGGGGCGCTCGATCCGCGCCGGCATGTGGTCGCTGCGCGGCGCAACTCCAAACGCCACCGGGTTGTGGACAACCTTTTGGGGGAACGCGGCCTTTGCCCCACGGTGAGATTGACCCGGAAGTTGCGCGAGGCCATGGATTCGAACCTGGACAGGGAGGCTCGCGCGCTCACCGAGCGCTACGATCCACGCCTTCTGGCGCGCGCGGTGCACTACCTGTACACAAAGGAGACGCGTTCCTCATTCGCACTCGAAGGCGAAACGCCGAGCGCCCGCCGCGCAGAACGGTTTGTGGCGGCTCTCCAGTCCGCACCCACGTTCGACCCCTCCGACGCGAACGCACTCGTGGCCCTGCAGCGGACCATCGTCGATCCACGCTACGCGGCGGACGGCTGGCGCGACATCCAGAACTTCGTCGGCGAAACCCTCGGTGGGTACCGGGAGAAGGTCCATTTCATCTGTCCGCGGCCGAAAGATGTGCCCGACCTGATGGATTCCTGGATCGCCCTGACCGGGCGCATCGTCAGCGGCGGCGTGGATCCCGTTGTAGCTGCGGCGGTATCGTCGTTCGCATTTGTCTTCATTCATCCATTTGAAGACGGCAACGGCCGGATCCACCGCTTCATGATGCACCATGTGCTCGCCAAGCTGGACTACGGACCACCCGGCGTCATTCTCCCGGTATCCGCAGCGATTCTGCGGGACCGCCACCGCTACGACGATGTTCTGGCCAGCTTCTCGGCACCGCTTCTGGGCCTCGTTCAGTGGGAGTGGAAGGGCGGGGACGCACACACACCAGGCCGTCAAATGGTCGTCAAGAGCGACAGCGCCCACCTCTACCGCTATTACGACGCCACCGCCATGGCCGAATACCTGTACGATCAGGTGGCAGACTCGGTGCGCCGCGACCTGAGGGAAGAACTCGATTTTGTCACGGTGTTCGATCAAGCCCTCAGCGGTGTCCGTGACATTGTCGACATGCCCGATCGTCGGGCGTCACTGTTGGTGCGGCTGTGTATGCAGAATGGTGGGCGTCTCGCCGCGAGAAAGCGTGGTCGATTCGCAGAGTTGACCGATGACGAGGTGGGTGCGATGGAAGACGCGGTGCGACATGCGATGTCCACGGCGACGCAGGGACGCTGACCGGCACACTCGTGCTGAAAACCGGGCCTGCGTTGCGTCCCCACCCGTCCCGGCCAATCTTTCCTTCCGCCGTGTCCACCCGGCCACGGCCCCAACGCAATGCCGCAGGAAACGCAACACCGCAGTAAGGAACCCACGCCATGAAGACACGCAGCACGATCCGGCCCACCATCCTGATCCTGGCGCTCACGGCCCTCGCCACCACGCAGGCCACCGCCCAGGACATCGCGCGGGTCGAAGTCAGCCCCGCCACGCTCTCCCTCGAGGTCGGCGAGACCGCAACCGTCTCCGCCACCGCCTACGACGCCAGTGGCAACGTCGTCGACATCCCCTTCCTCTACTTCTCGCGGGGCGGGCGCGGCAGTCTGGCCGTCAACCGCACAACCGGCGAGGTCGAGGCGTTCAAGGGCGGTGAATTCGAAGTCATGGCCCGCGCGCTGGGCCCCGGCCGGATCAGCGGCACGATGACCGTCACCGTCGCCTTCCCGCCACTCGACCGGATCGAGGTCTCCGAAGACGGCGGGCGCTACTACGTGGGCGTCACGCTACGCCACAAGGCCACCGTGATCGACCAAGCCGACGACGCGCGCGAAGTGCCGGTCGCCTGGGGCACCTCCGACGAGTCCGTTGCCACGGTCGACCGTTTCGGCGTCTTCTCGGCACATGCCCCCGGCGAGGTCACCCTGTCCGCGACCGCGGAGGGCGTTGTCGGGCGGATCACCTACCAGGTCGCCGACAACCCGGTCACGGCAATGGCCGTGGAGGCCAGCCAGGCCCGCGGCCGGACTGGCGACGTCATCCATTTCAGCGCCACACCGACCGGCGCTGGGGGCGCCGTCGAAGACATCCCCGTCACCTTCGGGCTGATCTCGGACCCCGACGTGATCGCCACCGCCGACTTCCCGCCCGCCGAGGTCGACGGAATGGGCCGTTTCGTCGCCTACAAGCCGGGCATCTACACCGTCACGGCGAGCGTCCCGGGTCAGACCGCGCACGCCACGGTCGAGATCCTGCCGCGGCATGTCGCCGAAGAAGTGCAGCTGGTTGGCCACGCGCCGGTGCGCAACGTGTCAACTTCGGATCTCTGGGTTTGGGAGGGCGTCGATGGCCGCGACTACGCGATCACCGGCACGCACAGCGGGCATGGCAGCACGTACTGGTGGGATGTAACCGACCCCGCCAGCCCGGTGCTGACCGATTCGCTCATCGTCGATGCCCGCACGACCAACGACGTCAAGGTCTCGGAGGACGGCGACCTCTGCGTGATCTCGCGCGAGGGGGCGTCCAACCGGCGCAACGGGATCGTCATCGTGGACTGCACCGACCCGCGCAACATCGAGATCATCTCCACCTACGACGACGAGCTCACCGGGGGCGTGCACAACCTCTTCATTTATGACGACCACGTGTACGCGGTGAACAACGGGATCCGCTTCGACGTGATCAACATCGAAGACCCGGCGAACCCGCACCGCGTGGGCCGCTTCGAGCTCGACACGCCCGGTCATGCCATCCACGACATCTGGATCGTGGACGGGATCGCCTATACGTCGAACTGGAACGACGGCGTCGCGGTTATCGACGTGGGTGGCGGCGACAGGGGCGGCAGCCCGGAGAACCCGGTGGAGATCGCACGCTTCCGCGACATCGGGGGTGCCACCCACGCGGCGTTCCCGTACCGGAGCCCCACGGGGAAGTTCTACATCTTCATGGGCGACGAGATCGGGGCGCCCGCGTTCGACGGCCAGGAGGCCGACCGTACGCCGCAGTTCATGGCCGGCTACATCCACGTGGTCGACTTCACCGACCCGGAGAATCCGGAAGAGGTGGCCCGCTACGAAATCCCGGAGGCGGGTTCACACAACATGTGGATCGACGAAGACCGGCTCTATGCGGCGTTCTACCAGGGCGGCCTGCGCGTGCTCGACATCACGGGCGAACTGAAGGGCAACCTGTACCACCAGGGCCGCGAGATCGCCGTGTACAAGTCATACGATCCCGACGGCGTGGTGGCCAACGCGCCCTTCACGTGGGGACCCCAGATCCACAAGGGCAACCTGTTCTTCTCCGAGTACTTCTCGGGCATGTGGGCGGTGAAGCTGCAGCCGCGGCGGACGCTGATTCCGTGATGCACAAGGCTGGACTTGCGGTCGTGGCCGCACTGGCCGCGGCCGCGCTGGCGACCGTCACGCCCGCTCAGGTCCACGCCCAGTCCTATTGGGTCTACGTCGCCGCCGAATCCGAGGACGAGGTGTCCCTGCTGCGCTACGACGCGGGCGGCGACCTCGTCGTCGAAAAGACGATCACCACCGGGTGGCTCGCGGCCGAGATCGAGGCGCCGCACGGCCTCGCCATGGACCCGGCGGGCGAGTACTGGTATCTCACGCTGGGACACGGCTTCCCCAACGGCCGCCTCGTCAAGTACGAGACGGTGTCCGACACGATCGTGGGCGTCGCAGACCTCGGCATGTTCCCGGCCACGATCGCCATCCCGCCGCACGGCGCCCTGGCGCTGGCGGTCAACGCGAACTTCCACGGCGACCACGTCCCCTCCACGGTCACGATCGTCGATCTCGAGACCATGTTCCCGATCGCCGACGTGGTCACCTGCACGATGCCGCACGGCTCGCGCTTCAACGCCGACGGCTCGAAGCACTACTCGGCGTGCATGATGGACAACCAGCTCGTCGAGATCGACGGCGCCACCCTCGACGTGACCCGGCGCCTCGACCTCATCGCCAACGAGCCCGCTCACGCCCCGATGGAGGGGCATATGGCCATGGCGCCGCCCGGCGAGGATTGCTCCCCGACCTGGACCACGCCCCACCCCGACGGCAACCGCGTCTTCGTTCCGTGCAACAAGGGCGACGCGATCCTCGAGATCGACCTCGCGCAGTGGCGAATCACGCGGCGTATGGAGGCCCCGGGGGCACCCTACAACCTCGACCTGACGCCCGATGGCTCCATGCTCCTCGCCACCCTGAAGGGAAGCGCGAAGCTGGGCATCTGGGACGTCGACTCGGGCGAACTGCTTCACCTCATAGACTCGGAGATGCGCGTCACGCACGGCGTCGTCGCTACCCCCGACGGCCGTTACGCCATCGTGTCCGTCGAGGGAATCGGCGGCGATCCGGGCACCGTGGAAGTCATCGACATCGCGTCGGGCACCCGCGTGGCGTCCGCAGAGATCGGCAAACAGGCGGGAGGAATCGCTCTATGGAGAATGGAAGGATGAAGAAGCGCGGCGTTCTGCTCGCGGCCACGCTCGTCACGTGGGCCTGCCAGCCGGTTCCCCCGGAAAGTGCGGAAAACGAACCCGGCTGGCTCTGGTCCGATGAGCGGGTCATGGAGACCGTCAACGCGGTGCGGGCGGGCCGCAGCCTCCAGCCCGACTCATGGCCCGGCGGCGCGCGCGTCGCGGTCCTGCTGTCCTTCGACGTCGACAACGAAACCGTTCTTGGCCTGCGCTACGGCGACGCCACCGTCGGCTCCCTGTCGCAGGGACAGTACGGCGCCCGCGTCGCCCTGCCGCGCGTGGTCGACCTGCTCGATCGCGAGGGCATCCCGGCGTCCTTCTTCATCCCGGCGGTCAGCCTCGTTCTCAACCCCTTCCAGATCGACGTGATCCAGGCCGCCGGCCACCACGAATTCGCCATCCACGGCTGGATCCACGAGCTCAACTCCAGCCTCGACGCCGAAACCGAGCGCGCCCTCCTGGAGCGCGCGGTCGACTACATGACCGAGGTCACCGGCACCCGCCCGCTGGGATATCGGGCGCCGTCCTGGAACTTCAGCCCGAACACCCTGGACATCATCCGCGACATGGGCTTCTTCTATGACTCGTCGCTCATGGCCGACGACCGGCCCTACGAGATCAACGCGCACGGCGAGCCCACCGGGATGGTCGAGCTTCCCGTCGAGTGGATCATGGACGACGCGCCGGTCTTCAATCCGCGCGGCGCCAGCTACTCGCACCCGCGTCACGTTCTCGAGGTCTGGAAGGACGACTTCGACGGCGCCTACGAGGAAGGCACGATGTTCCTGTTGACCATGCACCCGCATGTGATCGGGCATCGGTCGCGCATCGTGGTGCTGGAAGAGCTGATCGAGTACATCAAGGGACACGACCGGGTCTGGTTCGCGACGCATCTGGAGGCAGCGCGGTACGTGGCCGAGCAGGCGGGGTTGTAGGGGGATGGATTCCATGGTGGAGTTCGTGCGCCGGTTGATCCGGGAGCGGCGAGAGAAACCTCGGACCCGGCCGAAGCCTTCGGAGGCTTTTATGCTCCATTTCGGTCCGGAGCACGGAGTCGAGCTTCCTCCGCGCCAGCACTACGGCTACAGGCCGGTCAGATTCCGGGACGGCGAGTAGCGTCCGTGTTTTTGCATGCGCCTGCGCAGGCACTGGCAGCGGTCGCGCTGCTCGCGGCCCTTGCAGCTCCGTCTCACGCGATGGGTGTACAGGCTGCCTCGCCCTGCGACGACACTCCACCGCCCACCGGCGCCACACTCGTCCCCAGCCGCGACCTCTACTGCGTCTTCCTCACCGCGCGGCCCGGCCTCGAGGGCATGTCGGGGCGCCTCGAACTGCGGACGCCGCATTCGCCCTTCGGCGTGGCCGTCAACGCCGCCGGCAACCACCTGTACGAGGGAATCCTCACGCTCGACGGCCTCCCCGACCCCGCCACCCTCGGCGACTACGACCACATCGTCGCGTGGCTGGCGACTCCCCTGTTCGACACGGTCATCAACCTCGGTCCCGTTGCGAACGGCACCCGCAGCATCGGCGAGGTGAGCCTCAACAAGTTCATGATCATGGTCACGGCGGAGCCGCGTGCCGACGCCCCGGAGTGGGAGGGGCGTCTGCTCCTGCGCGCGACCTCGCCCAGCGCGCGCATGTCCCCGCCCGACCTGCAGGAATACATCATCGGGGCGGGGGCGGGCGGAGGCGGCGCCGGAATGGCGGGCATGACCATGGCGGATTCGGCCGCGGATGCCGCTGCCATGGCGGGTCACGCGCATGCCGGCATGGGTGCCGACGGCTCCTGGCCCCGCCCCTCCATGATGCCGGGCCTCACGATGTTCCCCGCGCTGATGGAGCTGGATCCGCCGACCGCCGCCCCCTTCCTGCCAGGGGCCGGCATCGATCCTGCGAGCCTGCCCCTCGCGCGGCCCCGCGACGTCATCCGCCTCGGCGACGGGGACGAGATCGACCTGGAGGCGGGGCTGGTGCGGCGCCGGATCCGCAGCCGCGACTACGTCATGTACGGCTTCAACGGCCAGTACCCGGGACCGCTGCTCCACGTGCCCGAAGCCGCCACGATCACCGTCAACTTCACCAACTCGATCGCCTGGCCGACGACGATCCACTGGCACGGCCTGCGTCTCGACAACGCGTCGGACGGCGTCCCCGACGTCACCCAGGAACCCGTCGAACCCGGTGAGACCTTCCGCTACGAAATCCACTTCAAGGACCCAGGCCTCTACTGGTATCATCCCCATCACCGCGAGGACGTGCTGAAGGATCTGGGCCTCTACGGCAACATGCTGGTGGAGCCGCGCCAGCCCGACTACTTCGGGCCGGTGGATCGGGAAGAGTTCCTCATGGTGGACGACTTCCTCATGACCGGCGACGACCCGCTGCCCTTCGGTCTGGAGCGCTCCACGCACGCGTTCATGGGGCGCTTCGGCAACCTGATGCTCACCAACGGAGAGCCGGACTACGAGCTCGAGGCTACCGCGGGCGAGGTGATCCGCCTGTACCTGACCAACGTGTCGAACACGCGGACGTTCAACCTGTCGTTCGAGCAGGAGGGGGAGGACCGCAGCCAGTCACCACCTGCCCGCATCAAGGTGGTCGGCACCGACGTGGGCGCCTTCGAGCGCGAGGAGTGGGTCGAGAGCATCGTGCTGAGCCCCGCCGAGCGCTACATCGTGCACGTGCGCTTCGAGGAGCCGGGCGACTACGCGCTGGTCAACCGCGTCCAGGGGATCGACCACCTGGCGGGCGCGTTCTTCCAGGAGACGGACAGGCTGGGTGTGGTGCGGGTGGCCACCCGGCCGGACGCCGCGCCCTCACCCGCGTCACCCGCCTTCGACACGCTGCGCACCAACCTCCCCGCCGCGCGCGAGATTGCCCTCCTGCGCGAGCACTTCGACGACCCCATCGACCACGAACTCACCTTCACGCTGGAGGCCACGGGCATTCCCTTCGTCGTGGACCGGCTCATGCGCTTCGATTCCGCGTACTTCCACCCGGTGGAGTGGAGCGGGACGATGCCGATGATGAACTGGAACTCGTCGTCCGCGGAGGTGCGCTGGATCGTCCGGGAGCCCGCGACCGGCCGCGAGAACATGGACATCGCGTGGCGGTTCGAGGTCGGGGACGTCGTCAAGATCCGTCTGCACAACGAGCGGCGCTCCTTCCACGCCATGCAGCACCCGTTCCACATCCACGGCCAGCGCTTCCTGGTGCTCAGCCGGAACGGGATCCCCAACGAGAACCTCGCCTGGAAGGACACCGTGCTGCTGCCCACGGGAACCACAACCGACATTCTGCTGGAGATCACCAACCCCGGAAGCTGGATGGCGCACTGCCACATCTCCGAGCACCTGGAGGCCGGGATGCGGATGCTCTTCGAGGTGCCCGAACCGGGGGCGCCCGGGAGAGGCGGTTAGCGCCGGGCCTCCCAGGCCGCAGCCAGACCGCGGTCGAAGGTCATCAGGTCGTGCGGCTCGTGGCGGATACAACAGGCCAGGTGAACGAGATCGCGGGCTTCGAGGCCGGGATAGCGATCGGCGAGACTGCGGGCCAGGTCGATATCGACCCGCTCGACAGGCCAGACCTCCGACACGCTGCCGTCGACGAGTGCGAAGGCGTCCGAGGCTGTGCCCCGCCTGCCCAGCTTGACATATCGGTGCAGGATTTCCTGGAGAACTTCCGTCGACGTCACCAGCCGAAGATGCTGGAGGCGCGCACCATCGAAAAAATCGCGCGCCTGTTCCCGGAGAGGATGCTCCGACCCCACGAAATACATGAAGACGTTCGTGTCAACGAAGATCAATCGACCTCCAGATCCGGATATCGCGTCTCCACGAGGATCCGCTTGACCTCCGGCCAATCCGGCTCCCGCGATCCGGGGGGATGTCGGGCATCGCAACGCGCGGCGAATTCACGCAATTCCTCGACGGTGAACAGGCGGGGACGGGCCGACGCCAGCTTCGCCTCCGCCGCCTCCCGCATCCAGCGCCCCAGCGATTTCCCCTCGCGCTCGGCCTGGGCCTGATACCGGGCCTTGGCGGTCTCCTTCACGACGAAGTGTATGCGTGACATGGCCGATCCTGTGCAATGAAGTGGTGCATGGTGCAATATAGTGGTGCAACGCGCTCGCCGCGTCAACCCTGAACTACCACGCCGCTCCCAGCCTACCGCGCCAACTCCAGCCTCCCGTCCACGAACACCCGGCGCGGCAGCACCCGGTAGTCGAACGGGTGCCCCTCCAGGATCACGAAGTCGGCATCCTTGCCCACCTCGATGCTGCCGATGCGGTCGTCCATGTCGAGCATCTCCGCGGCGTTCAGCGTCGCCATCCTCAGCGCTTCGACCTCGGGCACCCCGTTGCGGAACGCCCACGCCGAGTTGAGGATCGGTTCCCCGCCCAGCCGACCGATCGGCGAGGCGCGGCGCGATGCACCCGGGCCGTAGAACGCCACCTTCACGCCCGCGCGGGTCAGGATCGCGGGAGCCTCGACGCTCCAGCCCTCGCCGCCGCCACGGATGTCCGAGGCGTAGCTTCCGGAGTTGCCGAGAATGACGCCGGCCCCGAGCACCGCGAGTTCGTCCGCGAACCTGTGCGCCTCGACCCCGCCAGTCAGCACGAGCCGCAGGTCGTAGAGGCTCGCCAGCGAGATCGCCGACCTGATCTCCGGTGCCCGGTCGGCGTGGACGACCGCCGGGACTTCACGCCGCAGCACCGGCAGGACCGCCTCCATGCGCGGGTTGTACCCGGGGTCGGTGGGGCTGGCGCCCGTGCCCCGGGCGCTGGCGTAGGCGCGCGCCGAGTCGAGGGTCTCCATGATCACCGAGGGTGCTGAATGACCCCAGCCGGTGGCCGCTTCCAACGTCATCGAGAACACCATGCTCGCCGGCTCCCGCCGCACCATCTTCTCGAAGTCCATCCCGGGCGTCTTGATCACGACGCCGCTGCCGCCGATCAGGTTGGCGGTGCCCGGCGTCACGTGGATCGCGGTCACGCCGATGTTCGTGTTGACCCGGTACGACGGGAACCATGGATCGACCGCGTAGAGCGCGTTCATCTCGGGCACGACCGGCCCGGTCAGCTCGTCGTTCTGCACCTGCCACTTCAGGTCGCCGATCCAGTCGTTGGGGAAGGCGCGCGCGATGATCGTTCCTGGCATGACGACGCGGCCGCCGACGTCCATGACGGGCAGTTCGGCAGGCGGGTCGGCCGCGGCCTCGACCATGGTGAACCGGCCGTCTTCCACCACCAGGGTCGCGTTCTCGATCGCCCCGTCGCTGATGGTGAACACGTGGGCACCGGTGATCGCGAAGCTCTCGTCGTCAGGCCCGACCGCCCCCGTCACCGGCCCGAACGGCCCCACGGCCCGGGGCTCGTCCGGCTGAGGCAAACGGGCGCGCTCATACTCGATTCGGCCATCCACGAACACCCGCTCGATCCGGTCGGTCGTCAGGTCCAGGAAGTGGCCGTCGAGCAGCACCAGGTCGGCGTCCTTGCCCGCCTCGATGCTGCCCACCCGGTGCTGCAGCCCCATCGCGCGCGCCCCGTTGATGGTCATCACCTCCAGCGCCTGCCGGTCGGTGAGCCCGTGGCGCGCCAGGAAGGCCCCGTATTCGCGGAAATCCCTGAAGTGCTGCCGCGACATGTCGGTCTGGATGCTGGCGTGGACGCCCGCGTCGAGCAGCACCTCGAGCAGGTTGATGGGCTCGGGATCGTTGAAGTACTGCACGATCATCATCGGGCCGATGACCGGGATCACCTTCGTCCCCGCGAGAAGTTCCACGAGCGGGAACACCTCTTCGGCGTGGGCAAGCGCCAGCCGGTCGATGAAGCCGTACTTCCGCGCCAGCCGCATCACCATCATGACCTCGCTGGGGTAGTGCGAGTGCGCGTGCACCATGACGTCGCCCCGGATCACCGCCGCGAATGCCTCCAGCCGCTCGTCGGGCTCTGGCGCCGGGCCCTGGCCGGACGCATGGGCCTCCTGCCGATCCACGTATTGCCTGGCCCGCCGGAAATGGTCGTCCGCGGTGGCGTACCACCCCATGACCGTCTGCGGCGTCTCGCCGGGGCGCAGGTTGATCAGCGGGCGCACCGCCATTTTGAGATCGACGTACGGCTTGAGGATCATGCCGGGCCCAGGCACACGCTTCATCTTCAGCGCCACCGACTGCCCGCTGGAGATGACACCGCTGCCCGAGCGCGTGATCACCGAAGTCACGCCGCCGGAAAGCGCGACCTGGATCATGGGGTCGTTCAGGTCGAGGTGCTCGACCGCCTTCCACTCGGCGGTGACGGGACCCGGAATGCGGCCGCGGCTCGACCGGTCGAGCGCCAGGTGGGCGTGTGCGTCGATCATCCCGGGAATCACGACTTCGGCGTCGAAGACGCGGGCGTCGGGCGGTGCCTCGACGGACATCCCCACCGCGGCGATGACCCCGTCCCGAATCAGGATCTCTCCCGGCGTGAGGGTGCCGTTGGTGACGGTGTGGACCGTGCCGGCCCGGATGAGAATCGGCGCGTCCTGTGCGGATATGGGGCCCGGGGCGCCTGCGAGAAGGGTCAGGGTGGCCAGCGCCGCGAACGTGGCGGGGCCAGGCTGCCGGAACGCGCGCGCGCGGCTCACGGCAACCCCAGCCGGTCCAGGAACGGACCCACCTCGAGTAGCACGATGTCATCCCGCTTCCGCAGTTCGCGCAGGAACGGACCCTTGTGACCCGCACCGTAGGTCAGCAGAAAGCGCGCGCCCTCGCCCCGGTGCTCGTCCAGCGCACGCTCGATGTTGGTCCAGTGCGAGGCGTTGATCGGGTCCCAGCCGCCGGGCCCAAGATCCTCGTCGAAAAGGCGGGCGTAGACCTGCATGCGGATGTCGTAGGCCTCGTCGTACGCGTCGGTGTGGATCCAGCGGGGGTCGTCACCGGCGCCGCCCGCCTCGAGCGCCTCGGCCGACTCCGCGGCGGCGGCCCGGTACTGCGCCCATTGCTCCGCCCGCTCCGGGTCATTTGCGTAGGCGTCCAGGTACGCGGCGCGGAAATCCGACATCGGTTCGGTCCAGCCCGCCGTCGGAATGACCACGAAGTCCAGTTCGCGCGACAGCGGGAAGAGGCCCTCCATATACTCGGGGAAGCGCCGCACGCGGGGCTCCTCCACGGTGCCGGTCTCCTGGTACTCCGTCCAGGCACGCTCCCACCGGTTGGGCGGGATCTCGGTAAGCCAGTAGTCCGGGTCGATCTCGCGGACCAGGTCGCGGACGATTTCGAGGCTGAACAGTTCGCTGGTGTTGTGGCCGCCGTGGATTACGCCCACGACCACGACCTCGTTGGGCGCGGGCGTGTCGGCTGTGGTGGGCGCGTCGGCCGCGGTGGGCGAGATCCCGTCCGGGCCCGAGCTCGCCGGTGACTCGTCCGGAACCAGCTCGACCAGCGTGCCGGCCACCTCGTTCGCCACGAACACGCGCTCGCCGTCGGGGTGGACGCGGACGACGATGGGTTGCTCGCCGACTTCGATGGTCTGCGCCACCGTACGCGCCTCCAGGTCCACGACCGAGACGGTGCTTCCCCCGGCGTTGTTGACGATCGCGTAGCGTCCGTCATGGGGGACGGCCACCGAGAAGGGGCGGGGACCGAGGCCCGAGACGCGCCCCGTGACCTCGAACGATGCCGTGTTGACGAAGGCCAGCTCGTCGGAGCCGCCGCAGGCCACGATGTAGCTGACCTGATCGGGCGTCAGCGCCCCGCCGGGCGGGCCCGGGCAGACCTCGACGGCGGCATCGGTTTCCGCGTTGAGGAGGTCGATCACGGAGACGGTGCCCGCGTCCATGTTGGGCACGAACGCGTGCGAACCGTCCCACATCACGTCGGCGGGATAGGGTCGGTCGCCGGTCTGGTGGGATGTGACCGGGACTCCGGTGCCCGTGTCCACGACCCACAGGCGATCGGCGAACTCGCTCGTGACCCACACGTGGTCGCGCACGGTCCCGGGCGTGAACAGCGATGGCCCCGCGCCGACGTTCCAGACCGCGCCGGGGATGATCCGGCCGTCCGCGCCGAGTGCGATCAGGGTGGAGTCCGTGAACTGGGTGACGAGCCAGCCGTCCCCGGCGCGGATGAGGTCGAGGGGGGTCGTGCCGGCATCCCACCGCGCGACCACCGCCGGGCCCGTGAGGTCGACGACCGCGATCTGGCCGTCGCCGCTGAGCGCGACGTATGCGGTGTCGCCGTCCGCGCTGAAGCGGATGCCGTGTGGGGCGGCGCCGACTTCGATCGCCGCGCCGATACTGTAGGGACCCGTGCCGCCCACTTGGTCGTTCGCGGCGCACCCGCACACCACGACGCCCAGTGCCGCCGCCGTGGCCAGTCGTGTCGCCGTTCGCTGCCTTCGCGGGTGCAGATCTTGCGTAGTCAACGTCTTCCGCCCTCCGTCTCGGGTGTCGGGGATGATACCGCCCAGCCGTGGCGGAGTCACGTCCTACTGGCGCGGACCCCGGACCCGAACCACAATGCCTTGAGCGCAGGCGGAAAACCGGAACGCGCACGCGGAAAACCGAACCTGTCCGCGGAACCCGGAGCGAGCCCGCCGCGACAACGCCGACCCACCGGAAGGAGCAGACCCGGATGACAGCCTACACGCACACACCTGCCCGCCGCGGCGCCACCGGGCCGGCCATCCTTGCCGCCACCGTGCTCGTCCTGCTTGCCGCCGCCGTCCAGCCCCTCGAGGCGCAGCGCCCCGCCCCGGGCTCCGAGGCCGCCGCGTACGTCGCCGTCGACGCTGGCGCCGTTGCGCTGCAGGGCGTCACGCTGCTCGACGGCACTGGGGCGCCCGCCGCGCGCGACCAGACCGTGGTCATCGAGGGCACGCGGATTACCGCCGTCGGCGCCGCAGGCGACGTGGCGATCCCCGACGGAGCCCAGGTGATGGATCTGGACGGCCACACGGTCATGCCCGGGATGGTCGGCCTCCACAACCACCTCTTCTACATGGCTGCGGGCGGCCGGATGCACCCGATGAGCTACACCGGCCAGCGGCTCTACCTGGGTTCGGGGGTCACGACGATCCGGACGACGGGGAGTCTTGCGACGTATGCCGAGCTCAACCTGAAGGACGAGATCGAGCGCGGGTTGCAGCCGGGGCCGCGGATTCATATCACGGCGCCGTACATGACCGGGAACGAGAGCCTCAACATCATGACCCGGTTCAGGAGCCCCGAGCAGGCGCGGCGTTTCGTGCGCTACTGGGCGGCCGAGGGCGCGACGTGGCTGAAGGCCTACACCACGATCAGCACCGAGGATCTGGCCGCGGCGATCGACGAGGCGCACAGGGTGGGGCTGAAGGTGACGGGGCACCTGTGTTCGATCAGCTTCATCGAGGCGGTGGAGCTGGGGATCGACAACATCGAGCACGGACTGCGAACCAACAGCGACTACGTGCCGGACAAGGTGAAGGACGAGTGTCCGGCGGATCTGTGGGACCACGCCGAAGCGGTGGACGTGGAAGGGCCCGAGGTAGCGGCGACGTTCGATGCGATGATCGAGAACGGCGTGGCGATGACGTCGACGATGGCCGTCTACGAGCTGTTCGTACAGGGGCGGCCGACGCGTGACGCGCGGACGCTGGCCGCGATGGCTCCGTCGGTGCGCGAGGACTACCTGGCCGCCAAGGCGCAGATCGACGAGATCGGGCGTCCGGAAGCCGGGTTCCTCAACGCGATGGCCTACGAGAAGGCGTTTCACGACGCCGGGGGCGTTCTGGCCTCAGGCGTGGACCCGACCGGCAACGGAGGCGCGCTGGCGGGCTACGGCGACCAGCGCAACTACGAGCTCTTCATCGAGGCGGGGTTCTCGCCCGAGGAGGCGGTGCAGGTGCTGAGTGCGAACGGCGCGCGCGTGCTGGACGTGTTCGACGACCTGGGCACAGTGGAGGCGGGCAAGCTCGCGGATCTCGTGGTGATGCGGGGCGACCTGACCGCCAACCCGGCCGTGGTCCGGGAAGTGACCATCGTTTTCAAGGACGGCATCGGCTATGATTCGCCCGCCATGCTCAACGATGTGAACGGGCGGGTGGGAATCAACTAGGGTCGGGTGGGAATCAACCAGGAGATGGAAGAATGACAGTGACAAAGATTGCCAAGGGCGGTGCGTTTGGCTGCGCGGTTTGGGTGCTCACCGCGGCCAGCCTCACAGCCCAGCGCCCGGTGGAAGGGTCCGCCGCTGCGAGCTATGCCGTCGTGGACGCGGAGGCCGTCGCGCTGACCGGCGTGACTCTGATCGACGGGACGGGCACGCCCGCGCGCAGCGGACAGACGGTGGTGATTGAGGGCAGCCGCATCGGGGCGGTGGGTCCCGACGGCCAGGTGGACATCCCGGACGGCGCCGAGGTCATGGACATGTCCGGCCACACGGTCATGCCCGGGATGATCGGGCTGCACAATCACCTGTTCTACACGGCGGCGGGGGGACGGTCGGCGCAGCTCACCTTCAGCGCTCCGAGGCTGTACCTGGGCAGCGGGGTCACCTCCGTGCGCACGACGGGGAGCCGGCAGCCGTATGCGGAGCTCAACCTCCGCGCCGAGATCGAGGCCGGGAGGACGCCGGGGCCGCGCATCCACATCACGGCGCCGTACATCACGGCGGGCGGGGGCATCTCGGGGATGACCATGCTGGAGTCGCCCGAGCAGGCACGGCGGTTCGTGCGCTACTGGGCCGCCGAGGGCGCGACGTGGCTGAAGGCGTACACCAACATCCGCACCGAGGAGCTGAGCGCGGCGATCGACGAGGCCCACAGGCAGGGGATCAAGGTGACCGGACACCTCTGCTCGATCAGCTTCACCGAGGCGGTGGCCCTCGGGATCGACAACATCGAGCACGGCCTGGCCACGAACAGCGACTATACGCCCGGGCGCGGCAGGGACGAGTGTCCGCCGGGGCTGTGGGACGACGCCACCGCGATCGACGTGAACGGGCCGGAGGCGCAGGCGACCTTCCAGGCCATGATAGACGCTGACGTGGCGATGACCTCGACGCTGGCGGTCTACGAACTCTTCATCCAAGGTCGCCCCACGCGCGATCAGCGTTCGCTGGACGCAATGGCGCCGGCGGTGCGCGAGGACTACCTGGCGGCGAAGGCCCAGATCGACGAGATCGGGCGCTCCCCGGACGAGTTCCGAAACGCCATCGCCTACGAGAAGGCGTTCTACGATGCGGGCGGCGTGCTCGCGTCGGGTGTCGACCCCACGGGCAACGGCGGCGCGCTTCCCGGCTACGGGGACCAGCGCAACTACGAGCTGCTCTCGGAGGGCGGGTTCGCGCCCCACGAGGTGGTCCAGGTGCTCAGCGCCAACGGCGCGCGCGTGCTCGACATGTTCGACGACCTGGGAACGGTGGAGGCGGGGAAGATCGCGGACCTCGTGGTGATGAGCGGCGACCTGACGACGGACCCCGCGGTGATCCGCAACGTGACGATCGTGTTCAAGGACGGGGTCGGGTATGACTCGCCGGCCATGCTGGAGGACGTGCGGGGGCGGGTGGGTATCAGCGAGTGAGGCTCCCCAGGAATCCGGTTGCCCCGGATCCCGCCAACGTCGTAGACTTGATGGCCAAACTGATCCAAATCCGCCGAAATTGTCGTAACCTTAGCCGGAATTGTCGCATGACGCGCCTTCGCACGACCACTAGTCTGTTTGCAGCCCTTGCCACCGTAGCCCTGGCCGCCTCGTGCGGCGGCGATGGCGGCACGACGGTTCCACCGGTTGATCCCCCCGCACCCCAGAACCGCGCTCCGGTCGCGGTCGGCTCGATCGCGGCCATCACCGTCGCCGTCGGAGCCACGGAAACGACAAACGTCGCATCGAACTTCAACGATCCCGATGGTGACGCGCTCACTTACTCGGCCGCCACCTCGGACGCCAGCGTGGCCACCGCGACCGTGTCCGGCAGCCAGGTCACCACGACTGGCGTAGCAGCCGGCACGGCGACCATCACGATCACGGCCCGCGACCCCGGCGGCCTGACCGCCACGCAGACGATGGCGGTGACCGTGGAGGCCGTGAATAGCCCGCCAGAAGTCACCGGAATGCTGGAGGACCAGACCCTCAACATCGGCGATACCTTCATCGCCGATGTCGCCGGGTTGTTCACCGACCCCGACGAAGACGCGCTCACCTTGGCTGCGACCAGTTCCGACGCGGCCGTGGCGACCGCTTCACTTTCCGGGGACACGTTGACGGTCGAAGCGGTAGCCGAGGGCAGCGCCACCGTGACGGTTTCCGCCACGGACCCCGGCGACCTCTCCGCCGAGCTCGCCTTCACGGTTACGGTCGAACAGCCCAACCGGGCGCCGGAGGTGGCCGACGCGATCCCGGCGCAGACGCCGACCGTCGGCGACACCGTACGGCTGGTCGTGTCCATGTACTTCACGGATCCCGACGGCGATGAGCTCAGCTACGAAGCCGTGAGTTCCGACACGGGCGTCGCCGAGGTACTGGCGATGGGTGACACGGTGCAGATCGCGGCCATGATGGCGGGCAGCGTGACCGTGGCTGTGACGGCCAGCGACCCGGAGGGGCTGTCCGTCGAGCAGGAGTTCTCCGTCACGGTGCAGCCCCCCGCGAACCGCGCGCCCGAAGCGCCTGACTCGATTCCGGCGCATGATGTCCTCGTGGACAGCGCGGTCGTGCTCGACGTGTCGGCGTACTTCACCGACCCGGACGGCGACGAGCTGACGTACTCGGCGGAGACCTCAGATGCGGCGATCGCTACGGCCTCCGTCGACGGTTCCGTGGTGACCACCACCGGCGTGTCGACGGGCGAGGAAGGCGTGCAGATGGTGACGCTGACGGTGACGGCCAGCGATCCGGAAGGGCTCTCGCTTGCGCAGGAGGTGGACGTGGTCGTGGCGGCCGAGGACTATGTCCCTTGGGAGGGGCTGGGGATCAACGAGCAGGGAGTGCTCCAGTTCACCGTCATCCAGCTGACCGCATGCTTCAATCGCGCCACGATCACTGCGTTTAGCTCCACGCTGACCGTCCACTGGACGGAATGGCAGATCAGGAAGGGCACGGGGTGGGTCCGGGTTCCTGGGACTCGGAAAGAGCCACCGGCAGGGGACACGATGGCGGACGTGATCTGCGGTTATGCGGACCTTGCGGACCGCGAAGACGGAAGCCCCGGGCCCGCCCCCGCGGGCATCTACCGCGTCGTCGGCGAGGTGACGATCACCGAGGAGGGGATGGACCCCGTCCACATCCGCCGCAAGACCGAGAACGAGTTCACGCACGATCCCGGGAGCTGAGCAGGCGATTCGGCCAACACGATCTCGCTGCGCCGCAGCGCTCGCGGCCACGGCCTGGGTCTTCGCATGCGATAACCCGCAGCCGCCGGTGCCGTGCGGGTCGGTCCCCGAGCAGACGATCACCGTGGGCGAATCGGTCACTGTTGACCTGTGCTTCGACGACCCCAACGGGGAGATGCTCGATCACACGGTCGTGAGTTCGGACCCCGGGGTGGCCACCGCGGTCGCGGCGGGCAGCACCGTGACGGTGAAGGCGTGATGTGACGATGTAACGTGCTGTTATAAAACAACTTATAGAATTAGTGGCCGTGCGGTTACCTCATTGCATCCCTCTTCCCGAACGGGAATCCAATCGACCCTACCGGATGCCTTCGGAGCCACCGATCTTCTTCCTTGGATCGCCAAAGCAGGCGTTCCAAAGCTCCCCTGCGGGCGCCGCTACGGGCATGTCGGGCCACCGCGATGGTTCGCGATGGTCGCCAGCCACGCTTGGAACGCGTCGTCGCGTGGAGAGCAGAGCCCCGTGTTGATCCAAGTAAACGTCTTCAGCTTCAGGTTTGTCAATTCGATGGGGAGCGGACCGGTGAGTCGGGGGTTCGAGGCTATCGAGAGTCTGGTAAGCTTGGAGAGTTCGCCCAGTTCCGGGGGTACGGAACCAACCAGATCATTGCCCCAAACAAACAACTCTTCGAGGTTCTTGAGACCCCCCAATTCCGGTGGAATCGGGCCGGACAGGTCGTTTTTGGAGAGCGCGAGGTGGGTGAGATTCTGGAGCCTTCCAAGATCCTTCGGAACGGGGCCGAACAACTGGTTGAAGTCGAGCCTCAGATACTCAAGTTCCGCAAGGTTGCCCAGCGACGCCGGAATGGGGCCGGACAACTGGTTCTGTTGGAGTTGCAGCATCTCAAGGTCCGCAAGGTCGCCCAGTGAGGACGGGATTGGACCGGTCAGGGCGTTCTCGAAGAGGAGAAGTTCCGTGAGGCTGTGAAGTCCGCCGAGTTCCGGGGGTATTCGTCCAGAAAGCTGATTGCCGTCCAGCCTCAGCCACAAGAGGTTCGAGAGGTTGCCCAGCCTGGGCGGGATGGGGCCGCTCAAGTCGTTTGAGTGCAACAAGAGCGTGCGGAGCTTCGAGAGATTGCCCAGTTCCGGGGGTATGGAGCCCTCGAACCCGTTTCCCCAGCCCCAAAACGACTCCAGATTGGTCAGGTTACCCATACCAGCCGGAATCGGGCCAGTCAGTTGATTCGAGAAAACGTTCAAGTCCCTGAGTCCGGATAACTGTCCCCCTGCGAACGTGGGGAGTCGGCCCGTCAGGCCGTTTCCACCGAGAAAGAGTTGTTGCAGTTTGTTCAACTGGAGCACCGCCGCCGGGAAGACACCCTCTAGGTTGTTGGCACCGAGATACAAACTCTGAACCTGCGGGTAGCTGCCACCACCTGGCCATGTCGCCACACCGTGCCAGCGCCAGATAGGAGCTTCGGACAGCCATGCGTTCGAACGATGCCATTGCGGCCCGTTCGTCGCGCGGTACAGCCGCTCAAGGGTGGCTTGATCATTGCCCACCCTCACCGGGGCGATTCCGCCCGGGCCCAACACTCTTGGCTGCTCGCAGGCGACGAGGAGCAAGAGCGTAGACAGCACGAGGACGAAGAGATGTCGTAATCGGTGGTGCGCCAACAGTCTTTCCCGATCCGGAGACGAGCCTGACCCCGGCAAGGGATTTTCGCCCAATGCCGAGGAGGAGGCGCTAGCGAAAGCAGTCTTCACCATACCTGGGCGCGGCGGAGAGACGCAAACGGCCGGATTCGAGAGACGTAAGCGTCACCGTCGGTCGGAGCTTCGCTTGGATCGAAGACCGGGCGGCGGGTTGCGGTGACAACCGAGTCCCAGATGCCGAACGAGCGGTGTGCAAGAGACATCGAGGTCCGTGTGCACAGAATCCGTTCGCATGATGCGCACCTCGCCGGTGCCGCATGTCTCTGGCCGCCCTGACGTTACGCCACGGCCGCCGAGCCCCCGGTGCCGATCCGGGTTTGGGGGTCGTGGATGGGAGCGACCCGTCGGTTTCGATGCCCAGTGCGGGCATCGCGGCGGGCGGGGATGCGCACACCCCCACCCGCCGCCTCCGGGTCGCTCCCGCTCCAGCAATCCCTTGCGGGAAGGCCATGAGCGCCGCCGTGAGGGCGGCGGATGGCCGCGCCGGCGCCTTGGTGGCGGAATCAAAGCGCCACGAGGGGATGGCGGACCCTCCCGAGCCGGACGAAGAGGGCCAGCGCCTCACCCGGTAGGGTGGTGGCCTACAATCCGCGAACCCTGTTCGGAGCGCGGACATCAAAGGGGGGTTCGAAGGGGGGGCGTCGCCACCCCTCGCCAGCCGCAGTGTTCAACACTGCGTCGGCGGAATGGTAAGGGTCTGAATCCCGGCAGGAAATCGGCTAACTACTTACAGGGCTGCATGATCTGCGTTTCCTGCCGTCTCTCTGGATCTTGCTGGACCGACCCGCAAGAGCGGGAAAACCGGACGTCAATGGCGGGACTCCCGTGCTCAAACTGCCGCTCTCAAGCGCGATCAGCCTGACCGCTCGCGATTCCCCTCCGAGAAGCGCGCCAACGCCCGTCGATTGCCGGGCGCTTGGTCCCTGCATGGAACGCAATCCATCGCTAACTTCTTCCCCATGATACCTTCTCTCCGCTCCCGCGCCTCTCGACCAAGGCTTGCCTGTCTGGCGGTCTGCTTCTCAGAGAGGGACCCCACCGATTTCCGCGCGGCTCCGACTTGGGGTATCTGCGCTCGCATGCTCGCTCTCGCCGTGGCCGGGGTCGGGACGGCCTGCGGGGACGAGCCAATGACGCCGGCCACACCGGACCCACCCGTTCCCACAACGGTCGCAGTTGCGCCTCCCTCGCTAGCGCTCCATTCAATCGGCGACAGCGTGCGAATGATCGCCACGGTGAGCGATCAGTACGGCCAAGCCATGACCAATGTCGCTGTCGCGTGGAACAGCAGCGATACATCCGTCACCACCGTGACCGAAGGGCTCGTTACCGCAGTGGGCAACGGCAGTGCGACCGTGACCGCCACGGTCGGCTCGCAGACGGCGAGTGCCGAGGCACGAGTGGAGCAGGAAGTGGCGGAGGTCAGCGTGTCGCCGCCACCGACCGTTTTGGCGGCGTTCGGGGACACGGTGCGGCTGACAGCCGAAGCGTTGGACGCTAACGGTCATATGGTGGCAGGAACCGCGTTCCTGTGGAAATCCGGCGACACGCTGGTCGCCATGGTGGACAGCGCCGGACTGGTAACGGCTGTGGGAAACGGGACTACTTCGGTTGCCGCCAATGCGGGCGAGGCGATGGGCGAGACGAAGGTAGCCGTGATGCAGTCGGCGGCCTCGGTCATCTTGACCCCGGCTGCGGATTCGATGGTGCTGGGCGACACGCTGCGCCTCTCGGCCGAGGCGTGGGACGTGAACGGCCATTCGCTAGTCGGGACGAACTTCAGTTGGTCGTCAAGCGACGGGTCCGTGGCGACCGTGGACTCGTCCGGCCTGGTACGCGGTGTCGCGGAAGGGACGGCCACGATCTCGGCCGCAGTGGGCAGCGCGCACGGCACCGCGGCGATTACCGTATCGAATCCGGATCGAGCGGCGCTGGTCGCGCTCTACGAAGCGACGGACGGGCCGAACTGGGTCAACAGCGAGAACTGGCTCACCGACGCGCCCCTCGGCGACTGGTACGGCGTGTCCGCCGGTAATCGAGTTGGGCAGCTAGTCCTCAGAGGGAATGGACTCACCGGTCGGATTCCACCCGACTTGGGGAACCTCACTCAGTTGAGTGCTCTGTACCTAGACAACAACGCTCTCAGCGGCCCGATACCGGCCGAATTGGGGAGCCTCACTCATTTAGAGTTGCTGGTCATGGACGAGAACGCCCTCAGCGGCCCGATTCCGCCCGAACTCGGTGGCCTCGATGATCTAATTTGGCTAATGCTGGACGAAAACGATCTCAGCGGCCCGATCCCCTCTGGACTAGGCGACACCAGCCTGAAGATCCTACGCCTAAACAACAACAACCTCTCCGGTCCTATCCCCGTGGAGTTGGGTAAGCTCAAGGATCTTGAGGAACTCAACGTTGCCGTCAACCCCGGGCTCCGGGGAGAAATCCCGCCCGAAATTCTGGCGTTGAACATGCATCACTTTTGGTCGTGGGCAACGAGCCTGTGTGTACCTCGCGGCGGGGATTTCGAGTCGTACATCTCAAGGGAAAACTGGATGGGCAACGCCTGCGGCGAAACGGAACCGGGCTTTCAGATCCAGTTGCTGTTCTCCCCGGAGACTCCCGACGACATCCGCGACGCGATGGAATCGCAAGCCGAATACTGGATGGAGATACTGCGTGACACGGAGGCACCCGACCTGTTTGGATTTGAAAAACCGTTGTGCTACGGGGTTCGGCCGTGGACCTTGCCGTCTCCCATCATCGACGATGTCCTCGTGACCATCGAATACGGCGAAGGGGAAATAACCAGCGGTGGGGTCTGCGGCCTGACCGACATGTTTCCGCATCGCATCCCTTACCAAGGCTATGCGGATTTCGATCCGGCGGTAACTCGTGATCCGCATTGGCTCGACATCATCGCACGCCGCCTGCTCGGGCACGCTCTCGGATTCGGGGAGGCGCTCTGGGGTCCCCGCGGCCAACTAATGGACCCGAGCACATCGGAACAGGCACCGGACACCCACGTCGTCTCGCCGCGCGCTGAGGAAGCCTTTGATGCCGCGGGGGGTACGAGCTACACGGGGCCGAAAATACCATTGCAGCAGGACGGTTCCAATGGCCAGTGGCGGAGCAGCGTGTTCGGATCTGAAATCATGTCAGCGGCTTGGAGTCGGAGCGGCCACGTCCCGACGAGCGCGGTGACGCTACAGGCGCTTGCCGACCTCGGCTACACGGTGGACCTAAGCTACGCCAATCCCTTTGCGCTCCTGAGCGCAGCTGCCTCAGCAGCTCTCGGAGCGGACGAGTCGGGCTGGGAGGCCCCGCCTGTCGTTGTGTCCTGCCGTTCAAGAGTTCAGCCTGATGCGGGTCAGGAAGGTTTGAGTACGGGTCTTTACCCCTCGCCCGTTCGAGCGTGTGCTCGCGAATTCTGAATGTCAGGTGGGACGGTGACGACGTTGGCCCTATCGATGTTCCGACCATGGACAGGGCGTCTACGGCGACGGCGGTCACGTTGCCGGACGCTTTCGGCCCGACCGGGTTTGGCCGCGTTCAGCGAACAGGAGGATATGGACGGCGAGACTGCGATGGTGAAGCGGTCGCAAACGGCCAACACGGCACGAGAACCCTCCATAGCCGCCGACGGATTGACGGCTGAGGAAGTCGCATGCAAGACCGTTACGTCGGGGATCTAGGAGATTTTGTCAAGTACGGACTACTGAGGGCGATCCGGGGCACTAAGCGCCTCGGTGTCGCTTGGTATCTGCATCCCGACGCTGGCCCTGCCGGTGACGGGAGGCACACCACCTATCTCCAACATCCCAGCGAGTGGCGGCACCTTGACGCTGACCTGTTCGACGCGCTGGAAGAACTGGTCCCCGACCGGCGATCCGTAGCGAACATTCAGCGGACGGGCATTCTCGGCGATGCTGTCTTTGCTGCCGATGTCCTCGCGGTCGCCGACGTCAAGGTTCGCGACCGCGAGCGCTGGCGGCGCCAGTGGTTCGATCGGATTCGTCATCAACTTGTCGCTTGCGATCTCGTCTTCGCCGACCCTGACAACGGCCTCGTGCCGGACGGCCGCTTCAGGCCTACGACCAGGGGGAGCGCGAAGGGCATGTCAATTGCCGAGGCGAAGGCGCTGGCCGAAGGACGGGCCGCCGTGATCTACCACCACAACAGCCGACGCTCAGGTGGCCATCTCGAAGAGATCCGGTGGCTCAAGACACAGCTCCCCGAAGGGACAATGGCTTACTATTGGCGCCGGGTAAGCAACCGGACCTTCTTCATCATCAATGCGGAGGAGGAAGTCCGTCGGCGCGTGCGTGGGTTCGTGCACCGGTGGGGTGATCGAGGAGCGTTGGTGTAGGCCTGTTGGCAATCGGGTCGCCGCCTCGGCGAGATGAAGGGGCTGCTCCGATCCTCGCGTCCTGGACGCATGAAGACGGTGCGGAGGTGTCGATTGGGGAAGTGATCGACGGCCATTCGACATGGCGTTCGAGCCATCTTGACGGAGTCCGAATTGGAGCGCCGGGGGCAGAGCCCGTTGCCGATCCAGAGGTGTGAATTCGACATCGGGGTGCTTGTGCAGGAAAATTGCGCTTGGGCGTGCGGGACGTGGGTTCCGCAAGTCGCCGGACGGCTTCGGGTTGGGCCACGGCCCGCGGATCGCCGGTGCCGATCCGGGTCTGCGGGCCGTGGACGGGAGCGACCCGGCCCTTCGGTATGCCCGGTGCGGCATAGGGGCTGTTCGGCATGTGCAAGCCCATGCCGCCCGCCCCGCCGGGTCGCTCCCGTACCAACGATCCCTCCGGGAAGGGGTTGAGCGCCGCGCCGAGACGGCAGAGCAACTGCTCACCGACCGGCTGGCGGTCGAGCATTTCCGCGCGAGGCCGAGACACGGCCGACGCCCACCGGTAGCGGCGCCATCGGGCTACCGAGGACGAACGAAGTTCGGGCGGTCCCCCTTTCGGGCGCGGATGTCGTGCTGGGGGTCCGGGGGATAGCTCCCCCGGCCAGAGTTTTTGTGAAACAAAAGCACATCTTGCTCCTCCGAAACCCCGCACACGCGGGGCCGCTACGGAACCGCCGCGTCGAGCCCCCTGCGCGGCGACTGCGACCGCCCGTCAGCCGCAACCGTGCCCCGCCACGAAACCGGGCCGCGAGTGGCGGAGAAGCCTCCTCTCCGCGATACTTCGTTCGCGCAGATCGTGCAGTCCATCGAATCGAGAGGAATCGAACGATGGCACGCACGAAACGAAGTCGGCGCTCTTACGGCGCCGGCGAATGGGGCCGGAACCGGGTGAGGGTGTTCCCCGACCCGAAGACCGGCCTGTACCAGATGGAGTGGCGCGACAACGGGCGCAGGCTCACCCGGTCGCTTGGACACCGGGACTGGGTGAAGGCCAAGAAGCAGGCCGACGAGGCCGCCGCGGGCTTCGCGGTCCACGAGCCCAACTGCAAGGCGGAAGCCGAGCCCGAGCCGCTCACGCTGGGCTCGCTTTTTGAAATCTACGGAGAGGAGGTCACCCCGACGAAGGGGAAGCGGACCCGCGAGCGCGACGGGGTCGCGACGCGGATGTTCCTCGACTTCTTCGGACGGGACCGCGACCCCGCCACCTTCTCACAGCGCGATTGGGACCGCTTCATCCAAGCGCGCCGCGCGGGCAGGGCCGGACGTTCGGGTAGGCCCGTGGGCAACCGGACGATCGAGTGGGACCTGACGTTCCTGATGGCGGTCCTCAACTGGGCCGAGAGGTCCAAGGACGAGCGGGGCCGCCCGCTGCTCGACAGGAACCCGCTGAAGGGCTTGAGGAAGCCCAGGGAGAAGAACCCCGCCCGGGTCGTTCTCACCGAGGACGAGTACCGGGCGCTCCTGAAGGTGTCGTGGCAGGTCGGGTGGCGATTCCACGTCGCCCTCGTGCTCGCGCACGAAACCGGACACCGGATCGGTGCCATCCGCCAGCTTCGGTGGACCGACATCGACTTCGAGGGCCGGGAGGTGCGGTGGCGGGCGGAACACGAGAAGACGGGCCACGAGCACGTCACTCCGCTGACCGACGAGGCTCTCGCCGCCTTGGGGGAGGCGCGGCGGAGGGGCGACGGGACCGGGAATGCCCCGGTGCTGCCCTCGTCGAGGGACGCCACGCGGTGCGTACACCGCGTCTCCGCCTTTCAGTGGTGGAGGAAGGCCCAGACCCTCGCGGGACTGGAGCCGAAGCCGCGGCGGGGCTGGCACTCGCTGAGGCGCAAGTTCGCCAGCGACCTGATGGACCTGCCGCTCAAGGTGCTTTGTGAGCTTGGCGGCTGGCGGGATGCCCAGACGGTGCTCAGGTGCTACCAGAGACCGGACGCCGGACAACTCAGGACGGCACTGGAAGGCCGTCCGCGGGTTCGGGGCTGATCCCGCACTCGGCGGGAATCATTCGGCGGGAATTCGGCCTCTAAGTCCGCCAAGTTCATCGACCGCAAGTAGTTGCAAATCCGAGTATTCTTGCTGCGTCGGCTGGCTGACGGACCTTAAGGCCGTCGGCCAGCCCCGCGGGGCGCCCGCGAAAAACATCCCGCCGGGCATCGCCCGGAACAGCCTCGACCGGGCCGTCGTGCCAATCTCGTCGGCCTTCTCGGCCGGCAGCCCCGCGAACGGCGAGGAGCGACCGGCACCCCTTCCCGCTTCGGTGAAGGCGGCACTCTCTGCCGCGCTTCGTTTTCCCCCTACCCGTAGTACCCTCGGGAACCTGAGATCGTCGCTCCTTGGGCGATTCCACAGCCCGCAAGTTCGCCGGTGAAGTGAGCTAGGGTCACGGGCAGTCGTCCACGCACTCGTCGGGGTCGTGGCGGTACAGCACGACCCAGAGCGCCTCGCCGTCGTAGTTGGCGGCGTTCGTGTCGATCAGGTCGCGCCACTTGTACGCACACCAGAACCACTGGCACCTGGTAGGGTGGTCGAGGTCTTGAGGAAAGCCCTCGTTCTGAGGATACGGCGCACGTTCCACGTCGATATCCCACCGGGTCTTCGGCCCAAACCCCCAGCGTCCGGACACTTCGGCGACGGTTCGGCCGTCCTGGACGATGCGTGCCACGATGGTGGCGAAGCCCGTGTCCGGAACCCTGAACTGCACATCGCCGCCCGCGAAGTGCGATGCGTTGTACGTGCGCGTCGGCATGTCGTCGCCGCTGAGGGTGACCTCAAGGCCGGCGAGGCCCCTCGGGTCGCCGAGCTCCCCGTTGACGGTGACGAAGGTGGCGTCGTCGGGCCAACGCACCGGGTACTTACCTCCGTTCACCCGGATCGTCAGCGTCGGGTCCGGATCGGCGGCGAACGGGTTGGAGCAGCCGGTGGCGAGGAGCGCCAAGGCGGCGACTGCTGACATCGTCTTCATCTCTCTGTATCCCACGTTCTCGATCCATGTTGAGCGAATGTGGTCGCCCCGGTCGTCCGGTAGGCCGCCCGTTTTCTGTCCTACCCTTACCCCTCGGAGACCCGAGATCGTCCATCCTAGGCCATCCTGCGGCCCGTAAGATACCCGAAAAGGCGTCGGATCGGCCCGAAACGGCTTCCGGTCCCCGGTTGTGGGGTCAGGTCAGGTCTCGGCGCTCGCTCTCCGTCCCGCCAGATACCCCGCCCAATCGTCCATGAGCCGACGCCGCCGCTCGAACAGGTCGGTACGCCGGTACGCGGCTTCCACCTTGTTCTGGACCACGTGCGCCAGCGCCGCCTCGACAACCTCCCGGGGATGGTCCGTTTCCTCGGCGGCCCAGTCCCGGAACGACGACCGGAACCCGTGCGGCACCGCCGCGATCCGGTGCTTGCGGATCAACTGCCGCAGCCGCTGTTCGATGAGGGGCCGCCCGTTCGACCGCGTGAACACCAACCGGCTGTCCTCTCCGCCCGGCGCCCGGGCCTCCGCAAGGATCTCCACGGCGCGGCCACACAGCGGCACCCGATGCTCCCGCTTGGCCTTCATGCGCGCCGCGGGCACCGTCCACACTCTCTCGGCCAAGTCGATCTCCGACCACTCGGCCCAACGCACCTCGCCCCACCGCGCCGCCGTCAGCACCAGAAACTCGAAGGCCAGCCGGGCCACCGGCATTTCGTCCGTCGTCCGCACCCTCCCGATCGCCGCTCCGACCTCCCGGTGCGGGAGCGCCTTCATGTGCTTCACGACCCGGTTCTGCGGCCCGAGCACCGACCGGACCCGGTCGCACGGGTTGTCGGTCCGGTACTCCATCGCCACGGCCCACTCGAACACCGAGCGCATGCGCTGATGCACCGACTGCGCCGTCGACTTTTTCGAGTGCCAGATCGGGGTCAGGATCTCCAGCACGTCGGCCGTAGCCACCTCCGAAACCGCGATGTCGCCGATCTTGGGGAAAGCGTAGCGCCGCAGAGTCGATAGCCACTCCTTTCCGTGCCGCTTGCTGCGCCACCCGACCTGCTTCTGCTTCAGGACGCGCCCGGTCGCCTCGGCGAAGCTCGGAACACCCCTTGCCCGCCGTCTCTCGGCGAGCGGATCGCCGCCTTCTCGGGCGAGCTTCCGGTTGGCCCGCGCCTTCTCGCGGGCCTCGGCCAGCGACACGAGCGCGGCGCTGCCGAGTCCGAAGTCGCGGCGGCGGCCGCGAATGACGAGGCGCTGCACCCAACTGCGGGCACCGCTCGGCTGGACGTAGAGATAGAGTCCATTGCCGTCGCAGTGCCTCCCGGGACGTGCGGAGCGCACGAAGGCGGCCGAGAGCCGCTTGTGGGGATGGCGGCCCTTCGGCTTGGTTTTCCGGGTCGGGTCGGGTGTTCGGGTTACGTCATCCATTACCTCATAATATGTGGGACCGGATCGGAAGTCAAGGAACGTGGCGGGAGCCCGAGCGCGGATAGGTGTAGGTGTAAACCCATGAATAACAACGATATAAGATACTTCCATGAACATTCTTGGACGTTACTGGATGTGGATATGCTACAGTGACGGTGACGGCGGTATCGCCGGGCATCGCCGTGGTGTCGATGATCGCCACGGACCCGACGGGCCTGAAGGCGCAGCAAAGCTTCCGGGTGGTGGTGCCGAACCGGTCACCGGCGGCCGTGGGCACGATCCCCGACCGCGAACTCATGGTCGGCGACTCGGCCACGCTCGACGTCTCGGGATACTTCAGCGAGCCCGACGGGCAGGTGCTCGGCTATGCGGTGGCGGTCTCGGATTCGAGTCGCCTGACCGCCACGGTGGAGGCGGCGGTGTTGACCATCGTGGCGGTGGCCAAGGGAGACGTGGTGGTGACCGTGACGGCGACGGATCCCGGCGGTCTCTCGGCCACGCAGAGTTTCGTGGTGACGATGCCCAACCGGCCGCCGGTTCCAGTCGACTCGATCGCGGCGCGTATCATCGAAGTCGATCGGTCCGACACGGTGGATGTGGCCCCGTTCTTCACGGATCCGGACGGGGACCCTCTCTCCTACGGCGCCGCCCTCTCCGACAGCGCGTTGGTCTCCGCGGAGGTCTCGGGGAGCACCGTGGTGGTGACGGCGCTCGCGAAGGGCGAAGCGGAGGTCACAGTGATCGCCACCGACGACGAGGGGCTTTCCGCCGAGCAGCGCTTTGCGGTAACCGTTCCCAACCGGCCGCCCATGGTGGCCGATACGATACCGGCGCGGACGCTCTTCAAGAACGAGGCCGACACGCTCGCTCTGGCGAGGTTCTTCACCGATCCCGACGGTGACGCGCTGAGCTGGCGCGTCGAGGCGTCGGACGGCGATGTGGTGGCGTTCAATGTGTCGGCGGCGGAGGGCACCCTGATCGTCACCGCCGTCGGCCAAGGCGAAGCAGCGGTGACCGTCACCGCCACCGACGCCGAGGGCCTGACCGCTGAGCAGAGTTTCCTGGTCACCGTGCCCAACCGGGGGCCGGTCGTCACAGACGAAATCCCCCCGCAAACGCTCTATAAGGGCGAAACGGAGCCACTGGACCTGAGCCCGCACTTCAGCGACCCCGATGGTGACGCGCTAACGTACGCGGCCGAGACGACGGACGGCGACATCGCCAGGCCCGTTGTCGCGGGCGCGTTGCTGACCATCGAAGCCGGAGCGCGGGGCGAGGCAACGGTCACCGTCACCGCCACGGACCCCGGCGGCCTTTCAGCCAGTCAGAGCTTCACGGTCACGGTGCCCAACCGCGCGCCAACCGTGACCGCTCCGATCCCGCAACAGACCATCCAGTCAGAGCGACCCACCACGATCGACCTCTCCGCCCACTTCGCCGACCCCGACGGCGACCCTCTGACGTACACGGCGAGGGCGCGTTCGAGCACCGTGGTCGGCGTTACCGTACAAGGGGCAAGCGTCACTCTGCGCTCGAGAGAGAAGGGGACGACCCAGGTGCGCGTGACCGCTACCGATCCCGGCGGCCTCACGGCCGAGCAGAGCTTCACCGTGACCGTGGCCAATCGGGCCCCAACAGCGGTCGGGCGGCTCCCGGATCTCATTATCGTCAGGGATGAGAACCGAACGCTCCGGATCTCGGGCTACTTCTCCGATCCGGACGGGGATGCCCTCACCTACTCTGCGGCCACCGCCGATCACGCGATCGCCCGCGCCTCCGTGTCGGGCGCCGTGGCAACGCTGACGGGCGTGACCGCCGGCGAGACCACGCTGACGCTGACGGCCACAGACCCCGAGGGCCTCACGGCCACGCAGACCTCACAGCTCAGAGTCATCGACCGCAGAGGGGGCGGTTTCAGCCTGAGCATCGAGTACCTCTCCTCTGCCACAAACGCCGTGAGGACCGCGGTCGACCGTGCAGCTTCGCGCTGGGAGTCCATCCTGTCCGCCACGGATTTTGCAGATGCGACCGCGAACTCGGCCTTCACGTGCACGCTCAGGGGAGTCAGCTACACCGTATCCGTCGGGACATTCGTGGACGACATCGTGATTGCCGTGGGTGCGGGCGAAATCGATGGGTCGGAATCGCCGAGCGTTGCGGCGAGCGCCGGACTGTGCGCAACCCGTACGGGGAGCAACACGCCGGCCATCGGCGTCATCGTCTTCGACAGCGCAGACCTCGACCAACTTGAGCGCCTTGGTCTTCTGACGTCCGTGGCGCTCCACGAGATCGGACATATACTCGGCATCGGCCAGACATCCAGCTGGTCGGGGCTGGTTCGGGGCACGTCCGACCCGCACTTCACCGGCACGCGCGCCGTCGCCGCCTTCGACGCGGCCGGAGGCAGGGGCTATTCAGGCGCCAAGGTGCCTGTTCAGAGTAGCGATGACACCGCCCACTGGAGGGAGTCGGTTCTGGGCCTTGAAATCATGACGCCCAGCCTGCGGAGTGGGGCGACCAATCCACTGAGCGCGATCACCGTCCAGGCGCTGGCGGACATGGGATACAGCGTCAACACGTCTCTCACGGACTCGTTCACGCTGGCCTCCGGAGACGCCGCCGACATCGCGGGGCCGGCCCCCACGGTCTACCTGCACGGAGACTTCGTGGGCGGGCCGGTCGTGATGATCGACGAGGACGGCAACGTTGTGCGGGTGATTCCAGACGCCGAGCAGCCGCCGGCCGATTCGGTCATGTCGGGTCGTTGAGGATGTCGTGGCCGGAACACGGCCCTAACTTTGGGCAATGCCTCCCTGGACGTCACAGCGAGCTCGCCGCGCGACAGCACTATCCCTTTGGGCTGTGGCGTGTGTCTTCGCGTGCGATAACCCACAGCCGCCGGAGCTGTGCGGGTCGGTCCCCGAGCAGACGATCATCGTGGGCGAGTCGGTCACCGTGCAGATGTGCTTCGACGATCCCAACGGGGAACTGCTCGATCACAAGGTCGTGAGTTCGGACCCCGCGGTGGCAACTGCGGTCGCGACGGGAAGCACCGTCACGGTCACGGCGGTCTCGCCGGGCGTCGCCCTCGTGACAATGATCGTAACCGATCCGACCGGGCTGAAGGCGCAGCAGAGCTTCCGGGTGGTCGTGCCGAACCGGCCGCCGACGGCCGTGGGGACGATACCGGACCGCGAGTTGATGGTGGGCGACTCGGCCTCCCTCGACGTATCGGGGTACTTCAGCGAGCCCGACGGGCAGGGGCTCGGCTACGCGGTCGCGGTCTCGGATTCGAGCCGCCTGACGGCCACGGTGGAGGCGGCTGTGCTGACCGTCGTGGCGGTGTCCAAGGGGGATGTCGTGGTGACCGTGACGGCGACGGATCCGGGCGGTCTTGCGGCCATGCAGAGCTTTGTTGTGACGGTCCCCAATCGGCCCCCGGTGGCGGTCGATTCGATCGCCGCGCAGATCATCGAGGTCGATCGGGCGGACACGGTGGACGTGTCCCCGTTCTTCACGGATCCGGACGGCGATCCTCTCTCCTATGCGGCCGCCGTGTCGGACAGCGCGTTGGTGTCGACGGAGGTGACGGGGAGTGCCGTGGTCGTCACGGCGCTAGCGAAGGGCGAAGCGGAGATCACGGTGACTGCCACCGACGACGAGGGGCTGTCGGCGGAGCAGCGCTTTGCGGTGACCGTTCCGAACCGGCCCCCGGTCGTGGCCGACACGATCGCAGCACGAATGCTCTTCAGGAACCACGCCGACACCCTGGTGCTGGCACGGCATTTCACTGATTCCGATGGTGACGCGCTGGCGTACACCGCCGTGGCATCGGACAGCGGGGTGGTGGCGTTGGCCGTGTCGGCCGCCGAGGGCACGCTCGTGATCACCGCCGTCGGTCAGGGCGAGGCGGAGGTTACCGTGACCGCTACCGACCCGGAGGGTCTGGCTGTCGTGCAGAGCTTCCTGGTAACCGTCCCCAACCGGGAGCCGGTCATCGGGGACGAAATCCCCGCGCAGACGCTCCACAAGCGGGAGACCGTGACACTGGACCTGAGCCCGCACTTCAGCGACCCTGACGGCGACATGCTCACGTATGCCGTCGAGACAACCGACGGCGATGTGGTCACGGCCGAAGTCGCAGGAGTCACGCTTGTGATGAAGACCGGGACGGACGGAGAAGCCATCCTCACGGTGACCGCCATCGATCCCGGCGGCCTGTCGGCACATCAGAGCTTCTCTGTCACGGTCCTCAACCAGGCGCCCGAAGTGACCACCCCGTTGCCGGACCAGACCATCGGGCTGGGCACACCCGGCACGGTCGACCTGTCGTTGCACTTCGCCGATCCGGACGGCGACGCCCTGGTGTACACTGCCGTGTCCTCCGACCGCGTGGTCAGGGTATCGGTGCGCGAGAGCACACTCACGCTGCGCGCGCGGGCCAAGGGCCGCGCCGAAGTAACGGTTACCGCGACAGATCCCGACGACCTGAGTGCTGAGCAGAGGTTCACCGTAGTCGTGGCCAACCAGGCGCCGGTCACGGTCGGGAGGTTCCCGGAACTCACCATCACCAGCGACGAGAACCTGACCCTCCCGATCTCGAGGTTTTTCTCCGATCCGGACCGGGACCCGCTCAAGTACTCCGGAAGTACGGCCGATTTCAGGATTGCCCGCGCCTCGGTGTCGGGTGCCGCAGTAACGCTGACGGGCGTGTCGGCCGGGCAGACGACGCTGACGCTGACCGCCACCGACCCGGACGGTCTCACGGCCACCCAGACGTCGAAGCTCAACGTCGTCGGCAAGGGCGGAGGGACGCCGACCACGGTTAGAACGATCCCGGATCAGACCATCAGCCAGGGCATCGCGCGCAGCCTGAACGCGTCCGACTACTTCCGCGATCCCAACGGCGATCCGCTTCGGTATCGCGCCACGACGGCCAACAGGGCGGTTGCCGCGGTTTCCGTGTCGGGAGTCCGGATGACGGTGCGGGGCGTGGCGACCGGCGAAACCGCGTTGACGGTTACGGCTACTGATCCCGATGGCCTTTCGGCGACCCAGACCGCGCGGGTCATCATTGTTCTCCCGCGATCCGGCCCGGTGGCCGCCGGCTCGATTCCGGACCAGACGGTCGCGCGGGGACGGACGAGTTCGCTGTACCCGAATCTCCATTTCCAGGATCCTGACGGGGGCAGTCTCGCCTTTCGGGCGACGTCCTCCAATACGCAGGTCGTCACCGTCACGGTCTCGGGCGAAGTGGTCCGGCTGACCGGAGTAGCGACGGGTCAGGCCACAGTGACCATTACGGCAACGGATTCCGACGGCCTGTCGACCACGCAGACGGCGCGGGTCAACGTGGGCCAGTCCGGCCAGGGCCCGATGGCGGTGGGTTCGGTGGCGGACGCTTCACTGGATGCCGGCGAGCAACTGACTCTCAGGATTGACTCCTACTTCAGACACCCTGGCGGCGATCCCCTGGCCTACTTGGCGGGAAGCTCCGACACCGGGGTCGCCACGGCAGCAACAAGCGGTAGCACATTGAGGGTCACGGCCCACGGCGGGGGCGCGGCCGTGATCACCATTGTGGCCACGGATTCCGGCGGCAGGTCGGCCACCCAACGCTTTACCGTCACGGTCACGGACCGGGGCGGTGGGGGCGGCAGCGGGTTCGACATCAGCATCCTGTACCACTCCTCCGCAACGGCAGACGTGAAGGCCGCGATCGAAGGTGCGGTTTCGAGTTGGCAATCCATCCTGTCCGCCACGGATTTCGCGGACGTGACCGCGGATTCCGGCTTCACATGCACCCTAAGGGGAGTCAGTTTCTCCGTGCCTCGTGGGACAGGCGTGGACGACATCCTGATTGCCGTGGGCGTCGGCGCAATCGACGGGGCCAGTTCCGAAAGCGTTGTGGCAAACGCCTCGGTCTGCGCGATTCGCACAGGAAATCGTACGCCCGCTATCGGCGTCATCGTATTCGACGGCGCCGACCTCGACAGACTTGAAAGTGTTGATCTTCTGGGGTCCGTGGCGATCCACGAGATCGGACATATCCTCGGTATTGGCCACACGTCAAGCTGGTCAGGGCTGATTCAGGGCACTGGAGGCGCCGATCCGGACCCCCACTTCGCCGGAGCGCTCGCCACTGCCGCTTTCAACGACGCCGGGGGCAGCGGCTACCAGGGTGCCAAGGTTCCCGTTCACAGCAGCAGCGACACCAGCCATTGGCGGGAGTCAGTCCTGGGTCTGGAGGTCATGACGCCCAGCCTGCGCGGTGGTGTGACCAATCCACTGAGCGCGATCACCATCCAGGCGCTGGCCGACATGGGGTACACCGTAGATGCGTCCCTTGCGGACCCGTTCGCGCTGGCTTCGGCCGCAGCCGCCGACATCATCGGACCGGAGCACACGATCGACCTGCACGGGGACTTCGTGCGTGGCCCCGTCAAGGTGATCGATCGGAACGGCAACGTCGTTCGCGTGATTCCAACCGACCTTCGACAATCCCCCGACCCGCAGCGACCGCCCGCACAGGGTCAGCGACCCGGCAGGCGGTAACCCGGTGTCACGTCGGCTCCGCTTTTCGGTTCCGCACCCGCTGGTCCTGCTCACCGCCTGTGTCATCCTGGCGGCAATCGCCAGCCACGTCCTGCCGGCGGGCGAATACGAGCGCCGCGACGACGAGGCGACCGGACGCAGCGTCGTGGTCGCGGGCACCTACCACGAGGTCGAACCGGCCCCGGTGAGTCTCTTCGACGCCATTGTCGCGCTTCCGCGCGGCATGGCCGACGCCGCCGAAGTCATCTTTCTGGTCTTCCTCATCGGCGGCGCGTTCACGGTCGTGGACGAGACCGGAGCACTCAAGCGCGGCGTCACCTCGCTGATCCGGTCGCTGCGCGGGAGGGACCTCCTCGTGATCCCGGTCGTGTCGCTGTTCTTCGCGACGGGCGGCGTCGTCGAGAACATGCAGGAGGAGATCATCCCGCTGATCCCGGTGCTCCTCATCCTTACCCGCAGGCTCGGCTTCAAGCCGATGGTGGCCGTTGCGATGAGCGCGGGGGCCGCGTTCGTGGGGTCGGCCTTCAGTCCCATCAACCCGTTCCAGGTCGCGATCGCGCAACGGCTGGCGGAGTTGCCGCTGGCGTCCGGCGCGGTATTCCGGATCGTCTTCCTGATGATCGCGCTGACCTTCTGGATCGGGATGACGATGCGCTACGCGCGGCGGACCCGGGACTCGGGCAAGGGCGTGGACGCGGGGGACAGCCGGACTACGGACGCGACGGATGCGGACGGGCACGCTGGAGCCCGCGGATCCACTGACTCCGCCGAGGGCGTGCGCGCCGCCGACCTGGGCATCTTCACGCTCGTGCTCGGCACCTTCGCCGTGGTTGTGGTGGGGATGATGTTCTGGCACTGGGGGTTCAACGAACTCTCAGCCGCATTCTTCATCATGGGCGTGATCGTCGGCCTGCTGTCGGGGATGAAGATCGGCGGCACGGCCGAGGCCTACGTGCGCGGCTTCCGCAGCATGGCCTACGCGGGTCTGCTGATCGGATTCGCGCGTGCGATCTACGTGGTGCTGCAGGACGGACGCGTGGTCGACACGATCGTGCACGCCATGTTCACGCCGCTCGAAGGCCTGCCCGTACTCGCCTCCAGCTTCGGCATGGTGGCCGCGCAGACGGTCATCCACGTGCCCGTGCCGAGCGTAAGCGGGCAGGCCGTGCTCACCATGCCGCTCCTGGTCCCGCTCTCGGACCTGCTCGGCATGTCGCGCCAGGTGACTGTGCTGGCGTACCAGTACGGCGCGGGACTGTGCGAACTGCTCACGCCCACCAACGGCGCGCTGATGGCGATCCTCGCTTCAGCCGGAATCCGGTACGAGGACTGGATCCGGCACGTGCTGCCCCTCTACCTGGGGCTGATCGCGCTGGCGCTCGGGGCGATCGCGATCGCCCTGGGCATCGGGCTGCAATAGCGGACCGGTCGGCTCAGGGGTCCGAGGCCGGGAAGCACCGCCGGTACAGCTCCTCCGCCACCTGCGCCTCACGCTGCGACAGGCGCGCGAACTCGCGGGTGCGCACTCTCTTCGACAATGTGCCGTTGTTCTGCCGAAGGAAGCTCACCAGGAGGGTAACCGTCCTCTCGGGCATGTCTGCGATTTCATCCTGAACGCGTCGCGAGAACTCGTCGTATCCCTCGAGGTACGCGACTTCACGGGGGAGATCGAGGGTCACTGTCTCTTCGACACACTTGTAGAGGAACTCGGCGTGCGGCGTAGCGTCGAAGAAGCGGTAGTAGTCCCCGGTGTCGTTCAGGACTTCGACGTTGCGCCCCGCGGTCGGGCGCCACTCGACCAGGCGGAGCACCTGCAGCGAATAGCTCGACAGCACCTCACGGTATTCCGCGATCCGCCTCAGCATCGGGACGCTGACGGGGAAGACCAGATTCGGCGGGTTGTAGCCCGCCCGGGCCAGCACGTGATGGATCAGCCAGCGATGAATGCGTCCGTTTCCGTCTTCGAACGGATGAATGTAGACGAATCCGAACGACAAGACCGCCGCCGCCACCACGGGATCCAGCGGTGCCGCCAGGGCCCGCCGCGCGTATTCCACGAGCCCCTGCATCAGCCCGCGAAGATCCTCCGGGCGGGCGCTGATGTGCACCGGAATGGGGTCCATGGTCATCCGGTCGCGTTCGCCGATCCATCCGCCCTGGGTTCGCAGGCCCAAGGTTACGAACCTGTCATCGCCAATGACGATTTTCTGGAGGCGGGCAAGTTCGTCGACGCCAGGATCGCTCCGTCCCGCTTCCGCGATGGCCTGGCCCCAGCGCAGCTGCCGGCTGTGGGGTGGACGCTCCCCTTCGATCTGAAAGGACGCCTTGCTGTCTTCGAGAAGAAGAAACGCGGCGGCGCGGCGAACGATATCGGAGTGGGTCCGTCCCATGACTCTTCGAGCCTCCGCCTCGAGGCGCCTGTCTACAAAGCCGTCCAGTTGGGATGTCCGGCGAACCATCGGGCAGAACTGCCTGGTACCGGGCAGATTGTCTCGAACCCGGTGGCGCCGTGAGAGCGGCCCGGTCTCGGGAGCAAACTGCAGCCTGGGGTTCACGACCGGAGCGGCCTTGACCTTTCCGCAGTCCGGCAGGTCCAGCCGCTCCTCCATGAGCCATTCGTACAGAAACCAGATCCGACGGCTGTATGCGCCGGTAGGCTTGTCGCGCACGATGGCGACCACCTCCGCCGCTTCGATGCGTCTGAAGAGAGCCCGCAATACCGAGAGGCTTACACCCTCCCACTTCAGAGCGAACTCGAGTTGGCCGCCGAGGCTCTTCCTGGGGGCAACACCGGGGGCGAACATCCGCCACTCGTGGGTAGAGACGGGATGATGACGCTTCGCGATCGCAGCCAGACGTGACGGCAGCGGAACCGGCAGGTCGTACTCGCCGACAAGAGCCGCGTAGCCAGCTGGCGTCCCTGGTTCGGGCAGGGCCCGTCCAGGGAAGCTCCTGGCGGAAACCGTCAACTCACAGATCTCCCCATCTGTCGGTGAATCTTCACAGAATGGGGAATACTATCACATATTAGCTATATCTGCAAAAAATAATCACGGCTTGAAGGTTTCTACCAAATCCTCCTACCGGCTCGAACTCCCGCTCCCGCCGCCTGCAGCCTGCTCTTCCACGAAGCCCCGCGCCTCGTCGAGCCCGGAAATGCCGTCCCGGCCCTCCCACAGCGCGGCCACCTTCGAGTAGTTCTCGAGCGCGACCATGGTGTTGCCCATCGCCGCGTTCGCACGGGCCAGACCGAGCAGCGAGCGCGGCCGGCCGGCCATGCGCATCAGCGAGGTCTCGAACATCTCGGCCGCGTCCTCGGGGCGTTCCAACTCGAGCAGCAGCTCCCCGTACAGCTCGTGCACGGGCTTGACCGGGTTGGCGGAGCCGCGCGGCGGCGACATGGCCTCGACCGTCTCGACGGCCTTGTCCATGAAGTCGGTGGCCATGTCGGCGTGGCCCATGCCGTGGTGCAGCAGCGCGCTGATCTGCATGTGCATCACGTGATCGTACCCGGTGCCGTCGGACTCCTCGGCCAGCGCCTTCTCGGCCGCCGCCAGCGTTTCCTGGTCACCGGTGCGGGCAGCACTGAGCCCGGTGGCGAGCAGCTCGTTCGTGCGCATGTCGTCGGTGACGGGACGCACATCCCACTCCTCGGACTCGACGGTGTAGCGGGACTTCAGGAGCGGCACGGCACCCTGCGCCCGCGCCGTACCGGCCGCACCTCGGGCACCGCCCACCTCGAACCCCTCGTGCTCGACCATCGACTCGATGCGCTCGATCCACAGCTTCGCCTTCTCGTAGTCGCCGCGCTGGAGGTCACCGTACTGGCCCCAGTCCAGCGAGTGCACCGCGTCGCCGAGCGCGTCGCCGGGCTCCCAGAGCTCGACCGCGACGTCGTACGCGGACTGGTTGTGGCCCGAGACCAGGTCCCACATGCCGTGCTGGATGAAGATGTGGGTGGGCATGTGGCGCGCGTGCGACACCGCAGGCGCGATGTCTGCGAATGCGAAAGCCGCCTCCAGCGCCAGCGGGGCATTGATCGGATGGTCGAACGAGTGGATCGTGTAGTGGGCCGCGCCCGGGTGGACCGGGTTGTCGTTCAGCAGCTTGAGCGCGATCGTGCCGGCGCGGATGTTGTAGCGCTCGGTCACGTTGCCGTTCAGGCGGTTGACGCCCAGCAGCGACAGCGCGTAGAAGGCCGCGATCTCGGGGTCGTCCGGATAGGCCTCGTGCAGGTCGCCCATGGCTTCCATGTACTCGAAGCGGCGCTTGGTGTGGTCGCCGTCGCCCCAGAGGATCTCGACGGCGCGCATCAGCCCTTTCTCGCGCTCGGTCGGCGCCTTGGCGATCCGCTCCTCGGGTGTCGGCGCCAGTCGCTCCAGCGCCTTCCGCGGCTCGGTCGGGTCCATGTTGGTGACCAGCGGGTGGTTGTAGGCGAGGGATTCGCCCCAGTAGGCCAGCGCGAAGTCGGGATCGATCGCCTGGGCCGCGTGGAACTGCTCCCGCGCCTGCTTCCAGCCGAAGCTGTGCAGGATCGCGACGCCGCGCAGGAAGTGGTTCTGGGCCTCGCCGGTCGCCGAGGTCGGGAAGTCGATGACGCCGACTTCGTCGAACTGCGCCTGCGCTCCGGACGGGGCGGCCAGGGCAGCCAGGACAAGGGCAGCGGCGGCGGCCGCACAGCGAACGGTCGTTCTCGATCTCTTCATGTCGATCATCCTCATGCTTCGGCCACTGCCGCGGCCATGTTGTTCAATGCCGTCTCTACAATAGCACGCGGAGAGGCCAGGTTCATGCGCATGTATCCCTCGCCGCCCGTACCGTAGTTCGAACCCGGGTTCAGGAACACGCCAGCGCTCTCGGCGAACCAGCGCTGCACGATCCTCTCGGCGGTGACCTCGTCCGTGCCCTCGGCGCTCTCGCGCGCGGCGGTCTCGGCGGCCCCGATCCGGTCTGCGAACTCGGCGACGTTGAGCCACGCCAGGTAGGTGCCCTGCCCCTTGTGGTGCGTGATCCCCGGCAGCTTGTCGCGGACGAACGATGTGGCGAAGTCGTGGTTGGCGTCGAGGTAGGCCAGCAGGTCGTCGAGCCACGGCTCGCCCTCCTCGAGAGCGGCGCGGCTGGCCACCATGCCCAGCGTGCTGAGGTCGGCGCGGGTGTTGAGCTTCGTGCGCGCGAGCAGGTCGGGGTTGGTGCTGTGGTACCAGGCGACCTTCATCGCGGCCAGGCTGAAGGACTTGCTCGCCGATTTGAAGGTCAGGCTGTTGTCGACGAGTTCCTTGTCCGGCAGGCTTGCGAAGGGCGTGTAGGTGTTGCCGCTGGTGACGAAGTCGCAGTGGATCTCGTCGGCCAGCACGATCACACGGTGCTTCAAACAGATCTCGCCCATGCGGGTGAGGTCCTCGGGCGACCAGCAGTTGCCGGTCGGGTTCTGCGGGTTGCACAGAATGAAGGTGTTGCACCGGCGCGCGCGGCGCTCGAAGTCGTCCCAGTCGATCGAGTAGCGGCCGTCCGCGTCGACGAGCATGGGGCTGTCGTCGGCCACCGTGCGGCTGAAGCGCACATCGGTGTAGAAGCCGGAATAGGTCGGGGTCTGCAGGAGGACGCGGGTGCCGGGGGGAGAGAAAGTGTGGAGGGCCGCGATCAGGCCGGGGTGGACGCCGGTGGTGAAGACGATGGTGGAGGGGTCGATTTCGACGCCGTAGCGGCGGTGGTTCCATTCGGCCACCGCCTCTGCATAAGAACCGGGGCGGTGCATGTATCCCCAGTTCTCGTGCATACATCGCTCGGCCAGCGCCCGCGTGATGCACGGTGCCGCGCGGAAGTCCATGTCGGCGACGCCCATGCCCGCCACGATCCCGTCGCCGAACTGGTCGACGGCCCGGTCCCAGCGCACGCTGTCCGTGCCCTTGCGGTCGTAGACCTCGTCGAAGTCGTAGTCGTCGAGGGCTGAAGGGAAGGGTTGGGCGGGCGGGAGCGGTCGGTCGGTCGCGCGGGCCGCCGCGTTGGTGGCCCCGGCCGCGCCGAGGAGGGCCGTGGTTCCCGCGCTGCGAAGGAAGATCCTGCGGCTCAGGCCTGGATGTCGCGGCATGGGGGGTGGCCTCCTGGGTTGCGGTGCCTTCTGCGCCTGTTGATGCGCGGTGCGTGCGCCCTCTCGCTGTTTCTGCTTGCCGTTAGAGTGCGGGTTGGAGGGGGGCTGCGCAAGAAGAGGGACGACGGATTAGAGCCGCCCTGGGCGCCCGTGGTTCAGGCGGTAGGGCGCCGGGAAAGGAGAGGGCGGGCCTCGCCCGGCGTGACGATCGGTATCTCGAAACCGCGCGCCAGAACCAGGAGGTCGGCGTAGGCCAAATGGTCCCCAAGCAGATCTTCCCGCTCGCCGTCTCTCAGTCCGAACTTCGGATAGCCGAGCACGCGGATCAGTTCGGTGGTCGTGTCGCGGCCGGCCAGCGGTTTGATGGTGCCGGCCCGCCAGGCTTCACGAACCACTCCGCAGCCAGTTGGCTAGTGATATCAATATGCTATTATTATGCTATCATCCATTCGCCCGTTCGAGTCTCCAAACGTCGACGTGGTCGAGTTCCAGCTCGTCCTGGCGGATCGTCGCAATGTAGTCCCCACGGAAAACCGGAACGGTGCGGTCCTTGTACGAAACGGCGGGCACGCTGCCGACCAGTCTGCCCTCGGCGTCGAAAAACTCCCAGCGGTTGCCGGCCGTGCGGATCACGTCAACCCACAGCTTGCCGTCGGGTGCGACGAAGATCTCGTCGATGAAGGGCTTGCGGTGAGGCCGAGTGAACGTGCGGGGGTTGCAGGAGGTGTTTGGAAACCGTTCCCGGAGCTCGTCGTACTCTTCACTTCTCCCACCGGCCCACTCTTCATCGGCAATCGGTTCGGTCGGCAGGGTGCGCTCGATGACCCTCACGGTGTCCCCGGTCGCGTCCGTCACGGCAATCCGGTAGAAGTATCCCCAGGCAGCGTAGGCGACGCCGCCGGAGGCCGGGTGCCGAAGGGCCTTCGGAGCGAATGGGGCCCCCATAACGCTGAACGCACCGTCGCCCTCGCAGACCATGGGGGGGATCGCGCCGGGAAGGGGGGTCACCGGACCGCGTGGTCCGGGCACGGTGTCGCCCGTGTCTCCGGTTGCGTGGTGGCCCACCCAAACCGTCTCGCGCTCGAGACTGTATGCAAAGCGAAAAACCTCGTTCGGGCCCACCGGGAAGAAGCGGATGAATGCTGGCGAGCCGGAGAAGCCTGCCATCACCGTCGTTCTCTGGCCGAGCCACTCCCCCTCGGCCGAGAATTCGCCGATGCGGCCCAGGCGCGGGTCCAGGGTGAGAAGCCTGTCGCGCACCCAGGCGAGCGAATAAAGGCTCCTGAACTCGCCCGGTCCTTCACCCTCCCGACCGAACGTCCGCCGATGCGCCCCGTCGAGACCGAACACCCGTACCTCGCTGTTGCGTTCGTCCGCCACGAACACGCTCTCATCGGGGCCGAAAGCCACCGCGCTGACGCGGCCGAATTCGTCGGGACCGCCCTGATCCGTGAGAGTCGTCGGCCCGATGGACACGATCGGCACGAGCCGCCATTCGGGCGCTGTGCCGGCGTTGGCGACGTGGACGACGCCGGCGACGGTGTCGAAAGTGGTGGTGAGGTCGCCCTCACCGGTCGCCCGGTCACCCTGAGTGCAACCGGCGGCCAGACTGGCCACGAGAACGGGCAGTCTAGCCACCCCCGGCATCGTCCACCTCGATCCGGTAGCGGACCACCCGCTCGACCCCCAGGTCGTCCCGGGTCACCGCCCAGACATGGTCGTCGTGGATGATTGGATCCGGCGATGCCGAGAATTCATCCGGAGGTACGACAACACCCAGATAGGTCCCGTCGGACTCGAAGACGTCGTAGCGTATCGGCGTCCGCCAGATGACGGGATCAGAAAACGGATTCTCCGGGTCGTAGTTCTCGTTTTCGACACGCTGTCCCTCCGTCGACAACCTGACCCAGATTCGGCTATCCCGGCCAGCGAGCAACTCCTGGAATACCGGCTTGTGGTTGGGTATTCGTGAGCCATCCCATGTCCAATCCGGAACGCTGAACCGTATCATCCTGACAAGGGATTCGCGCTCGTAGTCGCGCTCTCCGTCCGATACGGGAACCGGGTCGTAGTCGCGCTTGATGCGGAGTACCCCCTCATCACGCCCGAGGTCGATGCTATAGTCCGAGGAGAGACCGGTCAGGAAGTGACCACTGGGGTGCACAGCCCAGTAAAAGGCGTGTGTGAAAGGCACGAGCGCCGTGACCGAAGAACTGGACTCCTCGGTGGTGTGCTCGGCTCTGACCGTGAAACGTTGGTAGTCCATCGTGGGTTCGGGGAGCGTGTCCAGATGTGTGCCGTCCGATCCAAGCACGATGACGATGTCGTCCCTGGATTGGTCGCTCGTCAGCAGAAATGTTCGTCCGCGCACATCCGTGTACAGCGGTAAACCAGCCCTGTAGGCGTTGCCGGAATTGTACTCCCACTCGTCCGTCTCGCCCGTAGCGGGGTCGAATACCTGCACCCGCATGTTGCCCGGATCCCGCACGGCCAACCGTCCGTCCGGGAGCACGGCGATGGCCTCCGCACGGCTGAACTCGCCGGGGCCCTCGCCCCTTCCACCCACTGTCCGCATGTAGGTGCCGCCAGCGTCGAAGACACGCACGTGCTGCGCCTGTTCGTCGAAGACGTACACGTTGCGGTCGTCGTCTACAGCGAGCGACCAGATCCGGCCGAACAGGTATTCGTCGGGCCCTTCCAGCTCGCCGATCGAGACTTCGGGTACGAGCATGGCCTCGGCACCCCATACGCTTCCGGACAGGGTGCGCACGATCGTTGTGTCGGCGATCGTTTCGACTTCAACGCTGGGACCGGTGCGCACTCCGTCAGTGCCGCACGCGACGCCGGCGAGTGAGGTGGCGGCGGCGATTGCAGTCAGGTGGACTCGCGTCTTTCGATGCACGGTTGCTGCAGCCATCTCTACGGATCGATCCTGGGCGTCACGACCAGGATGAGCACCGGCTCCTCGGCCGTCCGGCGGGCGGACCCCAGCACCACTGTCTGGCCGTCGCGCATGGTGACCGAAGCCTCGAGGAGCGGGAGCCGTTCGTTGGCTGTCATGGCTATTCCTGTTGGCCGCGTAGTTTCGTCAGTGAGGGTCACGCGAGCACGGACAGCTCCCGTTGAACGCCGTGAACTGACCAAAGCTATGATCGTCAAAGGCGTTTCTGAATCGCTCGGGATGATTCTCTGGGAGCCGGTGCCGGAACTCCCCGAGGGAGTACGTAACAGGCCGACGTTGAACACCGAAGTCGAGAGCAACCGATATCCCTGGAAGTTGAAGAGATTCCTCAACTCGCCCACGACATCGCTGATCTCGGGATCCTCGTCCGCGAAGCCATTCGCCTGAACCAGGTGAAAGGTGAGAAATACGTTGCTGACATCCTGCCCGGAACCCTCGCTCTCCTGCGCGCTTGCGGCCCCCGCGAGAGCCGCCAAAGCCAACGCAACGCTCACTGCACATCGATTGTGTCTCTTCACCATCCCAATCATCAGTCGCTCTCCTTCGGGTTAAGCAGCCATACCACGGCTATGTCGGCGTCGCTCGTGGGAAACACGACGAAGGGCCCATCAGCCTCGACATCCATCTCCGCCATCATGCTCGGTGCGCGCGGCGTGCCCGCCGAAGCGCTGGGATCGCTGCGGTCCTCGATTCCATCGTCTCCCACCAGGATCAATGCCGCGACGACCGCGGCCGCAGCGAGCGTTCCGGCGGCCCGCCACCTCCAGGCAGCCCTGCGACGCGCGAGTGCCTCCCGCCCACCCTCCACTACCTGCAGGCCCTTGCCCATCTGTTCCGCCATCGCCGCGAGCACCGCATCCATGTTCCGCCCGTCCCGGACAATGCGCTCGGCGTTCTGACGCTCCGAGGAATCCCGGTCCTGCCCCGCGTCGAGATCCCCCTCCAAAATCCCATCCGACCAGTCGTCACCATGATCCATCATCTTTCCACCCCTCCGTATCCGTGGTCCCGGGCCAGCATCTCCCTGCGCATCGTGCGCCTTGCGCGCAGCAGGTGCACCCGCGCCGTGTTCGGGTTCATCTCCAGCATCTCGGCCGCCTCCCTCGGCTTCAGCCCCTGCAGGTCGACAAGATCGAAGACCTCCCGCTGTCTCAGCGGCAGCTCCCCGAGCAGCGTCCGAATCAGCCACACTGTTCTCTTCATCTCGATGTCGTCGAGCGGATCCTCGAGCCGGGGCGCCGCTGCCTGGGCCAGCCGCCCCAGCCTGTCGCCCAGCCGCCGGTCCTGCCCCCGTCTGCGCACATGGTCCAGGCTGGCGTTCCGGGTGATCCGGTAGACCCAGCTCGTGACCTTCGATCGGCCATCGAAGTCCTCCATCGATCCCGCCATCTTCATCAACACGACCTGCGCGACATCCTCCGCGTCGTCAGGATCGCCGGTAATCACCAGAGCCCAACGGCAAATCAGGGGCCGGAGCGCACCCGCCAGCCTTCCGAGCGCCTCCCGTTCTCCCTTCCCGGCCCGCCGGGCCAACTCCAAGGTCTCCTGGTCGGAGAGCATGGCGCTCTCGGTCCTTTGTTCGCTCGTGAGGGTTCGGGAGTATGACGGCGGCAGCGGAAGGATCGTTTACCCGAGAGACCGGTCCTGCCCGCGCGCTTACCCCGCGGCGCGATCCAGCGCTCGGAGTTGTACCCGTTCGACGCCGAGTTCGTCGGTCGTACCGCCCAGAATGTAGTCCTCGCCGATCTCGAACAACTCGAGGTCGCGCGGCATCTCGACAAATCCCTGAACGCGCCCGTCCGCGTCGAAGACCGTCCAGATGCTCCCGACCTGTTCGGGGAACCGGTATTCCTGCACCCAGAGGTAGCCGAGGGGATCGGAGAGCAGTGCCGCAAACGCCGGGTAGAACTCCACGAGCGTCATTCCCTGGGCCATCCCGCGAAGCCTCTCCTGATCCTCCTCCGATCTGTCGGCCCAGCTTTCCTTGAGCACCGCATCGAGCTCGGCTTGCGTCGGCGCGCGCAGCTCGTGTTCACGCCGGACGATCTTCGCCAGCCTGCCGTCCGCGTCGTAGGCCCGGATCTCGTAGCGGTCGTTCGCGGTAACGACGGCCAGCGGGCCCCACACCGTGGCCAGGACCGCCCTGCCGAACGGGTGCGGGCGCGCGGTTGGACTGCTGGACGAGAAGAACCATTCGTCCCCGGTCTGGGTTCCCACAGAGGCGCGAATCTCTCCGGTGGGCGTGACGACGGCGAACTCGGCTTCCTGCCGCCTGAGGGTCGAGCCCCCAGCCCCGAATTGCATCCCGACGGGGAGCCCCGGCTTGGCGAGGATGTCGCCGCCCGGCATGACTCCAAGCAGCGAGAAGCGTGCTCCTCCCAGTGTAGCGGTACGGCCGTGGTTGCCGTCCGCGTCGAAGATGACAACCTGACCCCTCCACCACGAGGCACCGGCGATCGAGTCCCCCGGCCAGACACTGACGGTTTCCGGATCGAACTGGGCGAATTCGCCCGGCCCCTCTCCTACGCCTCCCAGGCTGACCAGGTGGCCACCGTCCGCCGAGAACACCCGCAGCTCCGAGCTGCCGGCGTCGGCCACCACGATTCTGCCGTCAGCCAGGCGCGTGGCATCCTCGACTCCGTAGAACTGGTACGCCTCGTCGCCTCCGCGAAGGCCGATCGACACAGCCGGGGCCTCGCCGACCCGCCAGTCGAGCCGCGATCCGGTGGCAGGCCGCGCGTTCTCGACGATGGTGACCCCGGCGCTGTCGCGGACCTCGGACCGGAGCGCAAGCCCGGAATCGCCCCCTGTGTCGCAGGCGGCGGACAGCACGACCACGGCCAGCACTCCTGCCAGACGGATTCGTGATTCTCTCATCGGCTCCTCGTTTTCATGGCGCTGCGGATTCACTACGCGACTACGTTCTACACGTTAGACATACCGTAACCGCGATCCTGTTGCTTGACGCCCGTGGCAACCTTTCGAGGGCGCGCCGAGTATCATTAGTGTGTGTTCGCGAGGTGTCGTGTTATGAAGAAGGTATTCCTGTTCCTGCTGGCGCTCGCGCTCCCTCTCGGGGGGTGCAGCGGCCCCGAGCCCGGAGAAGAGGCCGTGGTGCTGGTTCACGGGCTGGGGCGCTCGCGGGCGTCGATGATGGTCCTGGCCCAGCGACTCGAATGGGCCGGGTACGGGGTCGTCACCGTGGGTTACAGGTCACTCAGCACTCCGTTCCCGGAAACGGTGGCGACGGTCCGGACGGCGGTCGAACGGTGCTGCGGCGCGTCGCCGCGGATTCACTTCGTCGGGCATTCGCTCGGTGGACTGGTCATCCGCGGGTACCTCGCCGAGACTCCGCCAGAGCAACTCGGCAGGGTGGTCCTGGTAGCGCCGCCGAACCAGGGCAGTCTCTTCGTCGACTGGCTCGGCGAGATCCCGGCTGCAACGGAGGTCCTGGGCCCTGTCGGGAGCGCGCTGGGGACCGACAGCACGCACATTCCCGCGACACTGCCCCCGCCCGATTACGAAATGGGCATCATCGCCGGAAACCGCAGCATCCAGCCGATCGGCCACCTCGCGATACCGGGACCCGACGACGGGATCGTGAGCGTCGAGCAGACGCGGGTGGAGGGTGTGCCGGTGATCGTTCTGCCCCGGTCGCACGCGTTCATCACGAGCAGCCGATACACGGCAGAGGCCGTGATCGAGTTCCTGCGGACGGGCGAATTCGGAGTCAGTTGATCGTGGCGCCTCTGTCGATGCGCCAGATGTCGACGTAGTCGATCTCCAGGCTGTCCTGGCGAATCGTGACCATGTGATCGGGACCGAAAGCGGGCACGGATCGGAACCCCCTGGACCATCCGTCATCCCATTCGCAGCGAACCCCGTGGTCCCAGGGCGCCGCCGGGGGGTGAAGGGTGTCGCTGGTCTCGCCCGCCATGTTCTGGCCCACGTTGATCGTGTCGAACGTGGTGGTGAGGTCGCCAGCGGCCGGGGTGGGGTCAGAGCCCGGGCCACAACACGTCCGTCACCCCACGAGGTTGCACAAGACCGCGTTTCAGACCCTACCCCCGAGCCTCCCTCCACTCCGCCAGCAACCTCGCCTCGGTCGCCCGGTCGAGCCCCGTGCGCAACTGGAATTCGCCGCCCGCCTCGCGGCTTCGGTGCCATTCCAGCGTGTCCTGCGCGATCACCGCCAGGGGGCGAAACGTCAGCCCGGCCGCGATCCCGCGGCTGCTATCGATGCGGCCATAGTTGAGATAGTTGCCGGTCGGCGGCTGCCAGAAGGGAAGCTGCCGCTGCGGCATCTGGTCGCGCTCTGCGAGGAAGTCCCAATCGACCCAGGTGAACGAGACGGGCGTCGCGGTGATCGCCCGGATCCCATACACGAGTTCGGCAGACGACAGGGGCGCCCCGGGTCCGACGCTGTTGAAGATGCCCGCCGTCTGCTGCTCCAGCAGATGGATGTAGAACTCCGACAGGTCGCGAACGTCGATGAACTGGACCGGGTCGGTGGGATCGCCCTGCACGAGGACTTCGCCGCCCGCATCGATCCGGTCGGGCCAGTACGTGAAGCGGTCGCTGCGGTCGCCGGGGCCCACGATGACCGGGGGCCGCACGATCAGGGTGCGCGCGCCGAAACCCTCACCGACGGCGCGCTCCGCGAGCACCTTGGCGGGACCGTATGCGGTCCACTCGCTCTCGGGAAGATCCCTCGGGCCGATCGGCGCGTCCTCGTCCATGACCTCGGCGGTGAAGTCGGTGTACACCGCGCGCGTCGAGGTGAAGAGGTACTGGTCGGTCGCGCCCTTGAGGAGGTCGACGGAGAGGCCGACCTGATGGGGCGTGTAGCCGGAGTTGTCGATGACGGCGTCCCAGCGCCGGCCTTCGAGCGCTGTGAGGTCGGTGTTGCGGTCGCCCACGAGCTTCTCGACCTCGGGGAAGAGGTGGGTGTTGGTGCGGCCGCGGTTGAAGAGGGTGATCCGGTGGCCGCGGGCGAGCGCATGACGCACGACGTGCGGGCCGATGAAGCCGGTGCCGCCCAGGATGAGGATGCTCATGCCCTGCTGGCGGGGTGGCTGGGCCGCCGCCTGCCGCGTGGATCCGAGGCCAAGTGCCGCGGTCCCCGCCGCGATACCCGCCCGCCCAATGAACTCGCGCCGTGTGCTCATTCGTGGTTGCTCCCTGGTTGGTTGGCGTCGTTGTACCGTGCCGGTCGCTCTCTCCCACAATACTTCTGCCGGCCGGGGTCATGCACCTATTGTATCCGTTGACGACACCCGGGGGCAGGAATGACAGCCGGCTCCCTGCGCAGACCCTCTGTTCCGGAGAACAACCGTGGACCGCACCGAACACCGTCGCTCATCCCCGGACCGTGCCCTGCCAGCCGCTGGCGCTACGCTGTCCACCCTCCTGCTCGCGTCATTGTTCGCGGTGGCTCTGCCCCTGCGGGCCCAGGACGACTCGGCCGACCCGATGGCTCAGGCCGCCGCGGCGCTCAAGTTCCGCACCATCGGCCCGACGATCATGGGCGGACGCGTCGCGGATCTGGCGGTTGTCGAGGACGATCCGCGGATCTTCTACGTGGCGGTCGCAACGGGCGGCGTGTGGAAGACCGAGAACGCCGGGATCACGTTCGAGCACGTGTTCCGGGACGAAGCGACAGCGTCCGTGGGCGACGTGACCGTGGCGCCGTCGAACCCGAACGTGGTCTGGGTCGGAACCGGCGAGCCGAACAACCGGCAGAGTTCGCCGTGGGGCAACGGCGTGTACCGCTCCACCGACGCCGGGCGGAGCTGGACGCATCTGGGGCTGGAGAATACGCACACCATTGCGCGCATCCAGGTCCACCCGCGCGATCCCGACGTCGCGTACGTGGCGGCGGTCGGCCATCTCTGGGGCTCGAATCCGGAGCGCGGCGTCTACCGGACCACCGACGGGGGCGCGACCTGGGAACACGTTCTCTCCGTCGACGACGACACCGGCGCGACCGAACTGGTCATGGACCCCGGCGATCCGCGGACGCTCTTCGCGGCGACATACCAGCGGCGGCGGCGCGCCTGGGGATTCAACGGCGGCGGTCCCGGGAGCGGCATATACCGGACCACCGACGGCGGGGACACCTGGACCGAGCTGACCGAGGGGCTGCCCGAAGGCGACAAGGGGCGCATCGGGCTCGACATCTACCGGCGCGACGGCAACGTCGTCTTCGCGCTTGTCGAAGCCGACGCCCGGGCGCCCGGCCAGGGGTTCGGCGGCGGGGCCGGCAGCGACGCGAAGAACGGCGTCTACCGCTCGACCGACCGGGGCAAAACGTGGGAGCACCTGAGCACAACCAACAATCGCCCCATGTACTACAGCCAGATCCGGGTCGACCCCAACGACCCCGAGCGCATATACCTGGGCGGCTCCAGCCTGTTTCGCTCGTCCGACGGGGGCCGGAACTTCACCCCCGACGCGGCCGCCGGCGTTCACCTCGATCACCACGCGCTCTGGATCGACCCCGCCGACTCCGACCACCTGATCCTCGCCGGTGATGGCGGCGTCTCGATCAGCTGGGACCGCTCGGACAACTGGTACCAGCTGCGCAACCTGCCCATCGGCCAGTTCTACGAGATCGGCGTCGACATGCGGGATCCGTATCATGTCTGCGGCGGCCTGCAGGACAACGGCTCCTGGTGCGCGCCCTCCGACACCTGGTCCAATCAGGGGATCCGCACGCGCGACTGGTACAACGTGGGCTCGGGCGACGGCTTCTTTACGGTCATGCACCCCACGAATGCCGACCTGATGTTCGCGGAATCTCAGGGGGGTAACCTTACGCGCGTAGATCTGGCCACGGGAGAGCGCGCACGCATCCGTCCCCTGCCCCGCCCGACGGAGGAGGAAGCGGAGCGCAGCCTGCGCTGGAACTGGGACACGCCCATGCTCCTTTCGGCGCACGACGACCAGGTCGTGTATGCGGGCGCGAACGTGCTCTTCCGGTCCACGGACCAGGGCCAGAGCTGGGAGGAGATCAGCGGCGACCTGACCTATGCGATCGACCGCGACACGCTCACCCTGATGGGCGTCGCGGGCTCCGAGCCGCAGATGTCGCGCAACGACGGCCAGTCCAGCTACGGCAACCTGACGGCACTCGCGGAGTCGCCGCTGGACTTCGCGGTGCTGTACACGGGGAGCGACGACGGGCGGCTGCACGTGACCCGCGACGCCGGCGCCACCTGGACGGACATCACGGGCAATGTGCCGGGGCTGCCGCCGTATACGTACGTCACGCGCATCGTGGCGTCGCGCGGCGCGCAGGGCGAGGTCTTTGCGGCGTTCGACGGGCACCGCAGTGACGACTTCGCCCCGTACGTCTACGCGAGCGCCGACTTCGGCGAGACCTGGGAGCGCATCACTGACGGTCTGCCGGCCATCTCCCTGAACGCGCTCGCGCAGCATCCGCGCGCCCACAACCTGCTCTTCGCGGGCAGCGAGGTCGGCGTGCACTTCTCGATCGACCGGGGCGCGAGCTGGCATGACCTCGACGGCGGCCTCCCCACGGTGCCCGTCGACGACATCGTCGTGCACCGGCGCGAAAACGACCTCGTGGTCGGCACGCACGGGCTCGGCATCTGGATCATGGACGACATCGCGCCGCTCGAGCACCTGAGCGCCGAGGTCATGGCCTCGGCCGCCCACCTCTACCCGATGCGACGCGCCACCTCGTACAACCTGTATACGCCGCAAGGCTGGACGCCCGGCATCTACGCGGCCCCGAATCCGGCCGCCGGAGCGCGGATCCGCTACCACCTGGGTGCCGACGGTGACAGCGTGGCGGTCGTGATCCGCGACGGCGACGGCGGCAACGTCCGCGAACTCAAGGGCAGCGGCGACGCCGGGCTCAACGAGGTGATCTGGGACCTGCGGCTGGCGGCCGAGGGTGGCGACGGCGAGGCGATGGACCCGGGGCCGCGCGTGCTGCCGGGGAGCTACGCGGTGGCACTGGAGGCGGGCGACGCGACGCTGGAGACGCCCGTCGAGGTGCGGCTTGACCCGCGTGTAGAGATCTCGCGGTTCGCTCTGATGGCGCGCCACTCGGCGATGATGGACTCGTACCGCTTGTCGGGCGCGGTGAGCGACGCGCGGGAGCGGATGGGGGAGATGCGCGAACAGTTGAGTCAGATCGACGACCGCGTCGCGGCTGCCGCTGAGGCCCCCGGGGAGTTGACCGAAGCGATCAAGGCCTTCCACGAGGACCTGGAAGCGCTGCAGGGCGAGATCGGCGGCGGTGGTGGCTTTGGCGGGTTCGGTGGCGGCGGTGGCGCTGCTGCGGGCGCGTTCGTCTGGTCGACGATCGAGCGCGCGTCCAGCGATCCCACCGCCGACCAGCTCTGGCAGATCGATCGCTCGTGGGAGGAGCTGCCAGCCGTTATCGCGCGCCTGAACGAGCTGGTCACGGAGCGGCTGCCGGCACTTAACGCGAAGGTTTACGCGGAGGGGCTGCGGCCGGAGGTGGGCGAGGCGGTAGAGATGCCGCGAAGGGGAGGGTGACCGCCTCGGCGAACGCCGTGTGCTCCCGCGAAGGTCGCCGCCCATACGAGCATGCCGGTGTCCCGGGATTTGCCGCGGAAACGTGGAGCGAAAGGGCAGCGGGCGGGCGCGGTCCCGTTGGCGGGCGGGGTCGAGTGGGCGGGGGGCGCGATCCCGTTGGCGGGCGGGGTCGAGTGGGCGGCGGGCGCGGTCCCGTTGGCGGGCGGGCGCCCATACGAGCATGGCGGTGTCCCGGGATTTGCCGCGGAAACGTCGGGGGGGGCCGCCAGCCCGACCGGTTCGTCTGTCCGCCGCCCTGCAACTCTCCTGTCCCAAGACATCGGAACGCAGGCCGATCCCGCCATGGACGGGTTCTGAAATGGCGACTTCGGCGACGTCCGGGACCCGGTGCAGGGATGGCCGCCAGGAGCCGCGGGAGCCCCGCTGGCGGGCGAACGACGCCCGACGACCCTTCGGCGTCGTCCCGATCCGACTTTTCGCGTCCTGGGCCCGCACGGAAGGCCGAAAATCGATAGTTAAATTTCGGGCACGATTCACATAAGCCGTTGCCGGAACTCGACCTGGAGGATCACATGAACACCGTCCAACTCGGAGAGCGGATCGCCGAACTCGCCGCCCGGATCAACATCGCCACCCACGAGATGCTCACCCTCGTCGCCGAGTTCGACCGCCGCGAGGGGTGGGCCGACACCTTCGACTCCTGCGCCGAGTGGCTCGCCTGGAGGACCGGCCGCACCCTCGCCACCTGCCGCGAGAACGTGCGGGTCGCCCATGCGCTCGAGGATCTCCCGAAGACCTCGGCCAGGATGAAGGCCGGGCAGCTCTCCTACGCGAAGGCGCGGGCCATCACCCGGGTGGCCACGCCCGAGACCGAGGGCAAGCTGCTCGAATACGCCGACAAGGGGTCGGCCGCGGCGGTGGAACGGATGGTGCGGGAGGTGCGGCACCTGTCGCGGGACGGCGAGATCGGGGCGGAAGAGGCCAGGCACCGGCGCCGCGCGTTCTCGGTCTTCATCGACGCGGACGGGACGTACGTGGTGCGGGGACGGCTCGAGCCCGAGGCCATGCTGATGCGGGCCGTCGAGGCCGCGAACGACGCGCTGTACCGGGGCGAGGACCCGGACGCGCGGCCACGGAGCCGCCAGCGCAGGGCCGATGCGATCGGGCTGGTCGCCGAGCGGGCGCTGGCGGCGGGGCTGGGGGCGGGGCTGGGGGCGGCGGCGGACGCGGGGACGGACGCGACCGCGGAAGCGACGCCGAGCGGCACGCGGGCCGAGCGGTACCAGGTGACGGTGCACACCGAGATGGCCACGCTGGAGGAGGACGGCGAGGGGGGCCGGTCGGAACTTGACGGGGTGCGGGTGAGCGCCGAGACGTCGCGGCGCATGGCGTGCGATGCGTCGCTGGTGCGGATGCTGCACCGCGACGGTCAGGTCGTCAGCGTGGGGCGGAAGACGCGGACGATCCCGCCGCACATTCGCCGGGCGCTGGAGGAGCGGGACCGGGGCTGCCGGTACCCGGGCTGCGGGGGCCGGTTCACCGAGGCGCATCATGTCCGGCACTGGGCCGACGGCGGGGAGACGAGTCTCGCCAACACGGTGCTGCTGTGCCGGCGGCATCACCGGCTCGTGCACGAGGGCCGGGTCCGGATGGCGCTCGACCGGCGCGGTCAGGCGGTGTTCTTCACCCGGACCGGCGCGGCGGTCGCGAGCGCGCCACCGCTGCCGGAGCCGAAGCTGCCCGTGCCGCCCCCGCCTCCGCTCGCGCCCGGCGAAATGTACAACGGGGCCGCGCGGCTGGTCGACTCGGCAATCCCATGGGAGATCGAGGCGGCGGCACGGGAGGCGGTGGAGGCGGCGGGCGAGGCGGGCGCGGCCGCACCGGCGGCGGGCCGATGAGCCGCCGGCTGCTGCGGGACATGACAGGCCCCCGCGTTTCCGCGGCGAATCCCGGGACGCGTGCATGTCGGAATGGGACTGGACGGGGCCGGCAGGGCATCAGGGTGACCATCCGTGTGTCCCCACCGGAGCCGCAAGAGCACCGTGCGGTCACGTCAGCTACGCCCTTGCTCCGCCATTCACCCAACCCCCAATCTCAAGGCAGAATGGCCCGCGCTAATCGCCACCCTGACGTAGTGTCAGGGTGTGTCTGCGTCGATCCCGGGAGGGTCCCATGATCCGGTTGTCCGCGACTCCACCCTGTAACCCCTGCACCCCGCTGGCCACAGTCGGGCTGGCCACAGTCGGGCTGGCCACCGCGCTCCTCAGCACCCTCACCCCACCGGCCCCCCTCTCTGCGCAGGATGCCCAGGACGGCGCAGGCGACAAATGGGACGTCACCCTCGCCCGCGGCGAGACCCGCGAGATCGACTTCACCACCGAAGAGGGCACGTGGATGTCGATGGACATCTCGCCGGACGGCCGCTGGATCATCTTCGACCTGCTCGCCCATGTCTACCGGGTTCCGGCCGACGGGGGCGGCGAGGCCGAATTGCTCACGGGCGGCACCGGTGTCGCCACGAACTACCACCCCCGCTATTCGCCCGACGGCTCCACCGTCGCCTTCGTGAGCGACCGCGAGGGGCAGAACAACCTGTGGCTCATGGACCCCGACGGCTCCAACCCGCGCCAGGTCTTCAGTGACATGGCGACGCGCGCCGTCTCGCCAGCGTGGTCCGCCGACGGCGAATACATCTTCGTCAAGCTGCAGGATGTGGCGGCGGGACGGGGGCAGACCGGGCGCAGCGGAATCTGGATGTATCACATCGACGGCGGCGACGGCATCCAGGTCGTGGGCGATCAGCCGCAGGCCGCGTGGCCCTCACCGTCCGAGGATGGCCGCTACCTGTACTTCCACGTCTACACGGGTCCGCCGGGGCTGCAGGGCCGCGATGCGCTCGCCGGGCACTGGCAGGTGCGGCGCAAGGACCTCCGGACGGGCGAGGTCGTCAACATCACGGCCGGGACCGCCTCGCAGCAGGTCCGCGCTTCAAGCGGCAGCGCCTACGCGGCCGAAATCTCTCCCGACGGCCGTCACCTCGCCTTCGCCCGCCGCATCGCGGGCGGCACGATCTCCTACCGCGGCCACGCCTTCGGTCCCCGCGCCGCGCTCTGGATCCGCGATCTGGAAACCGGGCACGAGCGCGTCGCGATGGACCCGATCACCGTCGACAACGCCGAGGGGATCAAGACGATGCGCATCCTGCCCGGCTACAGCTGGAGCGCCGACGGGTCCAGCATCGTGATCACGCAGGGCGGCAAGATCCGCATGCTCGACGTCGCCAGCGGCGAAGTCACCACCGTACCCTTCTCGGCCCACGTGCAGCGCACCATCTCCGAGCTTGCCCGCGCCGACTTCCGCATCGGCGACGGCCCCTTCGAGGCGAAGATGCTGCGCTGGTACGGCGCCTCGCCGGACGCGTCGCGGATCGCCTTCCAGGCGGTGGGCAGGGTGTGGACCGCACCCCCGGACGGCGGCGCGCCAACCCGCCTGACCAGCGGTGACGGCCCGCACGAGTTCTCGCCGTCGTGGTCGCCCGACGGCCGCTGGATCGCCTACACGACGTGGGGCGGTGAAGAGGGCGGCCAGGTTTGGAAGATCCCCGCGGGCGGCGGCACCCCCCAGCAGCTCACTACCTTGCCCTCCGAATACGCCCACCCCGTGTGGTCGCTCGACGGCTCCGAGATCGTGGTGACGCGAGGAACCGGCGCCGCCTCCCGCGCCCGGTCCGCGACGCAGAACCCGTATTGGGAGTTGTGGCGGGTGCCGGCCGAAGGCGGATCACAGGAGCGCATCATGACGATCCCCGCCGCCGGCCCGGGCGGGCTGCTCGGCTACCGGCGCCAGATCACGCGGGCGTCGTTCGGCCCGGGCGGGCGAATCCATTTCCCGGCGGGACACGAGCCGGGAGAAGGACAGGGCGCGATCGCCCTGATGTCGGTACGCGGCGACGGCTCCGACGCGCGGGTGCATGCGACCATCCCCTGGGGCGACGAATTCGTGATCTCGCCGGACGGGGACCGCGTGGCCTTCCAGGAGGGCGACAATGTCTTCTGGGCGCCCCTGCCACCGGGCGGAGCAGGCGGCGATCCCGTCGCACTCAGGAAGAGGGGCGCGCCGGTGCCGGTCACGCAGCTCACCACCGAGGGTGGGCTGTATCCGCGCTGGCTGGACAACGACCGGCTTGAATACGGGAGCGGCCAGCGCTTCTTCATTCACGACGCGAGCACCGGCGAGACCGACACCATGACCATCCGGCTCAGCGTCGACCGCCCCGTCCCGCAAGGGACCCTCGCGCTGACCAACGCGCGCATCGTCACCCTCGACAACCGCGCGGTCCACGAGAACGCCACCCTGCTCATCGAGGGCAGCCGGATCGCGTGCGTGGGCGACTGTGACACCTCGGGCGCCGACCGGACCATGGACATGACCGGCAAGACCATCATCCCCGGCTTCATCGACATGCACGCCCACCACTACCGCGAGCACAAGGGCCTGATCCCGAAGCGCGACTTCGAGTCGGCCATCTACCTTGCGTACGGCGTGACCGCGAACCTCGACAACTCGATGTGGTCGCAGAACGTCTTCGCCAGCGCCGAGATGATTCGCGCCGGCGCCGTAGTGGGCCCCCGGACCTATTCGACGGGCGACCCCATGTACCGCGGCGACGCCGCCCGGCAGAACGACATCTCCAGCTACGAGGTCGCCGAGCAGAACATCAACCGGCTGGCCTCGTGGGGTGCCACCGCGCTCAAGCAGTACCTGCAGCCGCGCCGGGACCAGCGCCAGTGGGTCTCGGACATCGCTCGCCGCAAGAACCTCATGGTCACCTCGGAGAACAACGACATCCCGTACACGATCGGGATGATGATGGACGGGCAGACCGGCTTCGAGCACCCGATGACGTACCTGCCCATGTACCGCGACCTCAGCACCTTCCTGGGCCAGGCCGAATCGACCTACTCACCGACCTTCGTGGTCGGCGGCATCGGTCCCTGGAACGAGGAGTTCTTCTTCGCCGAGCAGGAGGTCTGGCTCGACCCCAAGCAGCGCGAGTGGCTGCCCTGGCGCCAGGTCATCCCGCACATGCGCCGCCGCTGGGAGCGCCCCGACACCGACTACACGTACCCGCTCATCGCCCTGGGCATGATGGACGTGATCGAAGCCGGCGGCTGGGGGGCGATCGGCTCGCACGGACAGGCCCACGCCATCGCTTCCCACTGGGAGGTCTGGATGGTCGATGCCGCCGCCGGGCCCATGGCCGCGCTCGAGGTGGCGAGCCTCCACGGTGCCGTCTTCCTGGGCGCCCAGCAGGACATCGGCTCGATCGAGGTCGGCAAGCTGGCGGACGTGCTCGTGCTGAACTCGAACCCGCTCGACAACATCCGCAATACGACCGACATCATGTACGTGGTGCAGGGCGGCATCGTGCGGGACGGGCTCACGCTCGACGAGGTGTGGCCGAACCAGGTGCCCTACGGCGAGCACTGGTGGGTGAACCCGGACGCGTGGCTGATGGACAACCGGCCGGTGGACTACTGGGATCGGAGGCGGTAGCTCAGCCCTCCAGCCGGTTGTACTTCCGGAGCACCTCCCGCAGCCGATCGTGCGGGAGGGCGTGCACGGTCACGTCGTTCGCGCCCGTCATCGTCTCGGCCGCGATCAGCGCGTTGATGATCGCCTCCTCGGTCGCCTCGACCGTCGCCGTGAAGAGCGGGTTGAGGCGACCGTTGGCGAGCACCCGCGCCTGGGTGAACGTGCCCACCTCGGCGGCGGCGCGCTGGTTCGCGGTCGAGAAGGCCACGAAGATGTCGCCGGAGCCGTTGGACGAGATGCTCCCGTTGCGGGCCAGTCCCAGCGACACCCGGCGCGCCATCCTCTCGAGCTGATGGGTCAGAACGGGAGCGTCCGTCGCGACAACGACGATGATCGAACCGTCACGGTCGGCCTCCCCCTCCACCCCCTCGAGCTGCTCTCCGCCCGGCCGCTCCGGCATGAGGTCCGCGATCTCGCGTCCCACCGGCACGCCTGCCACACGGAACAGTTCCCGGCTCCCGTAGTTGCACTGCACGAGCACGCCGACCGTGTAGTTGTCGCCCCCAACCTCCACCACCCGCGACGACGTCCCGATCCCGCCCTTGAAGCGGTGGCAGATCATCCCCGTGCCGCCGCCCACGTTGCCCTCCATCACCGGTCCGCCGCGCGCCGCATCCATCGCGGCAAGCGCATCGTCCTCGGTCACGTGCTGACCCCGGATGTCGTTGAGCGTCCCGTCCCAGGTCTCGCCCACCACCGGAAGCGCCGCGAGCCACCGGCCCTCATCGCGCTCGACACCCCTGGCCACTCCCCACCGGATCACCGCGTGATGCACGATCCCCACGCTCAGCGTGTTCGTGATCATCACCGGACCCTCCATGATCCCCGAGTCGCGCACCCAGGTCGTCCCCGTCATCTCGCCGTCCCCGTTCAGCGTGAACCACGCCGCGTAGACCGGGTCGGGCTCCTCCCGCCCGCGCGGCCACACCGCCGTCACACCCGTACGCACCGGGCCCTCGCCGATCACCAGGCGCCCGCGTCCGCGAACGATCGTGGCGTGACCCACCTCGACGCCCTCGACGTCGGTGATCGCGTTCAGCGCACCGGGCGTGCCCTCGAAGGGGACCCCGACCTCACGCGCCCGCGGCTTCTGGGCGGAGGCCGGCAGGACCGCACACGCCAGCAGAAGCGACAACACGCTCCCGGAAACGCCACAAACTGGTAGATTTCTCATTGCACTCATTTTGCGTTCACCTACTGATGGATCCCCGGGAGCCTGCGACTGGCATGACCACTATGAATTGGGGCCGCAACCGTCAAGAGAAAGCAATGGTGGCCGCCGCGATGACGGCCGCGCACTACCTCGCTGCCGCCCTCAAGGCCGGCATGAGCCGGACGACAATCGAGACAGCGCTCACAGCAGTGGTCCGCCGGTCCGGGATGTCCGAGTTCTGGATCACGGACGAAACCGGTCGCATCGTGTTCGGCTCTGAACCCATGGACTTCGTGTTCCCCAGCGATCCTGACGGGGACAGTCAGGGAGCCCCGTTCGCGGCGCTTCTGCAGGGGACCACCGACGTGGTGATCCAGGATCCTCAGCCTCGCGAACTCGATGGCAAGGTCTTCCAGTATGTGGGTGTTGCGGGTGTGGACTGTCCACGAATCGTGCAGGTAGGCGTAGCCGACGCGGCTTGATTCGTCACGCTCCTCTTCCAACCCGGCCGCGCATCGCAACCGATCCGGCGGGGTCCAGCGCCTCGACGACGTCGCCTTCGCAATCGGGCCGACCCACCAGCGTGATCGGCTCATCGACGAACAGCGGCGCCAACGCGCGATAGCGAAAGCTGGAGACCGCGGCACCTCTGTGCCGCTGAGCCGCATCGAGGAGCAGAAGCGCCGTGAGCGGGCCGTGCACGAGGAGCCCGCGATAGCCCTCCCTGCCAGTCGCGTACGGCTGGTCGTAATGGATGCGGTGCCCGTTGTAGGTCAGCGCCGAGAACTGGAAAAGGGTGACCGGGGTGGGGACGAAGGTCTCGGTCCACGCGGCGGCGGGTGACGTCCCGGGCGAGGCAGCCGGCGCGGGCGGGTCAGCTGCCGTGCGCGAGGTCCCCGGGCGCCGGCCGGCCTCGCGGTAGACGATCACCTGCCTCTCCTCCACGCACGCGTGGCCGTCCTGCAGCAGCGTGTGTTCCACGGTGACGAAGACCAGGCGGCCGCTCTTCCCCCTCTTCTCCTCCACCTCACGGATGCCGGACCGCAGTTCCGCGCGCCCTCCGATCCGCACCGGGCGAAGCGAACGCAGCGTGCCGCCCGCCCACATCCGCCGCGGAAGGTCGATTTCGGGCATGAACGTGCCCCGCCGCTCGTGTCCGTCGGGACCGAGGCCGGACGTGCGGACGGGTCTTTTGAAGTAGAGCCAGTGCCACCCGAGCGGCAGCGGGTCGCCCTCACCAATGCCGGCCGGGTCCCGGTCCAGCAGAGCCTGCATGGCCTGTGCCGGCCACTGCGACAGAACCTCGGCGCGCACCCGCGTGCTGCCCGGCGGCGAGTTGACCGTCATGGCCGCTGGCCCGCCCGGTCGAGCAACCGCCGCGCGGCCTCGACCACCGGCCGGTCCACCATTCTGCCGTCGAGCGACACGGCGCCTCCACCCGCCGCACGGTCCGCCTCGACCATCCTGCGGGCCTGCTCCACCTCCTCGGGCGAGGGCGTGAAGACGTCGTGAATGACCGGAATCTGCGCGGGATGGATCGCCACCTTGCCCGTGAAGCCCAGTCGGCGGGCCTTTTCGGCCTCGGCGCGCAGCCGTGACACGTCGCGAAAGTCGCGCGACGGCATGTCGATCGTGTCCAGCCCGCCGAGGGCCGCGGCGTGCACGACCCGGGAGCGGGCGTAGAGGAGCGGCTCCCACTCCGGCTCGGCGCCCAGCTCGGCTGAGAGGTCGAAACCGCCGAACATGAGCGCGGCGACGGCGGGGGACGCCGCACCGATCTGCACCGCGTTCTCCAGTCCGGCGGCGGTCTCGATGATCGGGAAGAGGGGGATGTCGTCGCCCAGGAGCCGTTGGGCGGTGACGATCTCGCCCGCGTCCGTGACCTTCGGGATCATGAACGCGTCGGGCCCGGGGCCACCGGTCAGCGCGGCGGTGTCGCGCTCGCCCTCCTCCGAGTCCGGGTCGTTGACGCGGACGATAACGGGGGGGCGGCGGCGCTGGTCCGGGCCCGCGCCCGTCGAGGCGGGTTCCTGCCATCTCGCAAGGAATGCGGCCACCGACTCCCGCGCCCCCGCCTTGGCCGCCGGCCCGACCGCGTCCTCCAGGTCCACGCAGACCGCGTCGGCCCCCGCAACCATGGCCTTGTCACATCGGCCCGGGCGGTCCCCCGGCACGAAGAGGAGGGAGCGGCACGGAGGGAACGGGGGTCGCCGCCCAGATGCCTGTTCAGCCATCAGAACGACCTCGGCATGCCCAGCACGTGCGTCGCCACATGGCTGAGCACCAGGTTGTTGGCCACCGGCGCGACCATGTAGAGCCGCGCCTCGCGGAACTTCCGCTCGATCCCGTACTCCGACGCCATTCCCCAGCCCCCGAAGGTGTCCATGGCCACGTTGGCCGCCTTCCAGGCTGCTCGTGACGCCAGGTACTTCGCCATGTTGGGGCCGTGCCCGCGGGTCTCGCCGGCGTCGAACTCGCGGGCCGCCTCGTCGCGGACCGCCGCCGCCGCGCGCACGTCCATGTACGCATCCGCGATCGGGAACTGGACGCCCTGGTTCTCGCCGATCGGCCGGCCGAAGACCTTGCGCGCGCTCGCGTAGTCCGATGCGCGGTCGATGAAGTAGAGGCCGTCGCCGATCGATTCCGAAGCCAGCAGGATCCGCTCCGCGTTCATCCCCGACATGATGTAGCGGAACCCCCTGCCCTCCTCGCCGATTCGGTTCCCGGCCGGGACTTCCAGGCCGTCGAAGAAGACCTCGCAGCTCTCGTGGTTGATCATCGTGTCGATGGCGCCGACGCGCATCCGGTCGCCGGCATCGCGCAGGTCCACGATGAACACCGAAAGCCCGCCGGTGCGTTTTTCGACCTCGGCAAGCGGCGTGGTGCGGGCCAGCAGGACCATCAGGTCGGACTGGCGCACGCGCGAGATGAACACCTTCTGCCCCCGAACCACATACGTGTCGCCCCGGCGCTCGGCAAAGGTGCGAATGCGCGTGGTGTCGGACCCCGCGTCCGGCTCGGTGACCGCGAACGCCTGCAAGCGCAGCTCGCCCGCCGCGATCCCCGGCAGCCAGCACCGCTTCTGCTCGTCGGAGCCGTGCCGCAGCAGCGTCCCCATGGTGTACATCTGGGCGTGGCAGGCCCCCGAGTTCGCGCCCGACCGGTTGATCTCCTCGAGGATCACGCACGCCTCCCGTACCCCGAGCCCCATCCCCCCGTACTCCTCCGGGATCAGGCACGCCAGGTAGCCGGCCTCGGTCAGCGCGTCGACGAATTCGTGCGGGTATGCGCGCTCGTCGTCGGCAGCCTGCCAGTAGTCGTTGCCGAAGTCGGCGCAGAGTGCGCGGACGGCGGTCCTGAGCTGTTCCTGAAGGGGGTCGCTCAATGTCCCATCGAGTGCATGTCGCGCCCGCCCATCACGTGCTTGATCACGCGGCCGCCCTGCATCACGAACCGCACGTCCCTCGTCACCTCGATGTCGTCCAGCGGGTTCCCGGGCACGGCGATGACGTCGGCGAGCAATCCCTCCGCCAGGCGGCCGCGGTCGGGCGTGTCGAGCAGGTCGGCGGCGTGGACCGTCGCGGTGCGGAGCGCGTCCAGCTCGCTCATCCCCAGCTGCACGTAGATCCCGAATTCGCCCGCGTTCTCGCCGTGCGGGAACACGCCCGCATCGGTGCCGAACGCAATGGGAACGCCCCGCTCGATCGCGCGCTGCAGGCTGACCCGCATGACCGGCAGGATCTGCTCGGCCTTGCCGCGCACCAGCGGCGGCAGCGCATCGAAGTCGATCCGGTCCGCGAGATACGTGGTTGGGACGAGATACGTACCCTTCTCGATCATCAGGTCCATGATCTCGTCGGTGAGGACCGAGCCGTGCTCGATCGAGGCCACCCCGGCCTGCACCGCCGCCAGGATCCCCTCGGGGCCGTGCGCGTGGGCGGCGACCTTGATCCCGTGCCGCGCGGCCTCCTCGACCATCGCCGTCATCTCCTCCAGCGTGTACTGCTGCGCGCCCACCGGCCCCTCCATGGACAGCACGCCCGCCGTCGCGCATGTCTTGATCACCTTCGCCCCGTGCTTGATCTGGTAGCGGACCGCCTCGACGACCTCCCAGGGCCCGTCCGCGACGCCCTCTTCAACCCCACCCTCACGCACGCCGGGCGCAAACCCCGTCACGTCGCAGTGACCGCCCGTGATCCCGAGCGCGTTCCGCGAAGGCACGACCCGCGGCCCGACGATGTCGCCCCGCTCGACCGCGTGCCCGAGTTCGACCGTGACGTCCCCGCCGTAGTCGCGCACCGTGGTGAACCCCGCGCGCACCGTGCGCCCGCCATACAGAACCGCGTTGTAGGCGCCGTATGCCTCCGTCCGCGTGACCGCGTCGGTGAACGAGGTCGCGCTGATCTGCCCGGCGAGGTGCGTATGCGCGTCGATGAACCCGGGGAGCAGCGTCACGTCGCCCAGGTTCATGTCGTGCATCGAGTGGGGGACGGTCTCGGGATTCACCGCCGTGATCACCCCGTCCTCGACGACGAGCACTGCGTCCGTGTGCATCTCGCCGGTCTCGACATCGAGCATGCGCGCGGCGCGCAGGACCGTGGGGCCGTCGTACATGCCGTGATGCATCGCGTGGCCGCCCTGCTGTGCTGCGACGGTGTTTATGGGAGGGAGGGCGGCGGGGGCCACGAGGGCCACGGCCAGTGTGAGGGTCGTCGGGATTCTCATGCCTGTGCGCCTGCTGGATGCTGTTGACGTGGATTCGGCGGCCGATGACGGGATGACGGGCCGCCGGGAAGCGGAATTGACCCGATCCCGGGACGCGACGCAAGCGCTGTCAGGCCTCGCCCTCCAGCCGTTCCACATTCTCCGCGTACATCGACGATTTCTCCAGCACCGGGTTCGCGTTGTAGGCCTCCGACTCCCCCGGCGGAATGCTCAGGAACTCCCAGTCGTCCCCCCGGAAGGACCTGGCCAGCAGGACGATCTGCCCCACGTGGTAGGCGAGATGGGCCAGGGAGCGCAGTAGCGCCTCGTCGACCCGGAACGGGACTCCCCGGATGGTGATCGGTGCGGCGAGATCGTCGTCGGTGAGCTCTGTCAACGCGCCGAACAACACCTGCCACCCGCGTTCCCACTTCTCGGTGACCTCCGCGGGCGACACATCGCGTGCTTCGAACTCGGAGTCGCGATTGCGCCAGGACTTCTCGCCGTCCGTGGTGAGCAGGTCGGTGAACTTGGACTCCAGGTTGCCGGCGACGTGCCACACGATGATCGCGACCGAGTTGCCTTCCTCGGTGCGCGCGTGCAGCTCCTCGGGCCGCACCTGCCGCAAGGCGCGCTCCCCGAGGAGCTTGTAGCGCAGGAACTCGGCTTCGATGAGGGGGAGGAGCGTCCGGGTCATTGGGGCAGCGCCAATTCCACGCGCTCGATTCCTTCGATCCAGTCCGCCCCGGCGACGTACATCGATTCGCTCCGGGGTGTGTTCGGTTGGCCTGAGAGAGGCAGGAGCGTACTCATATGAGTATATACTCACAATTGTGCAAAGGGATGCCGTAATGAGCGAGAAACGAGGGTTCTCCCAACGCTGGGGCCACCTGCTCCTGGGTGGAGTCATCGGGGGATTCGTGGGCGCGGCGGCTGATGATCTGGCTTCGTGGCTGTTCCCGGCATCGACGGACCGCTGGGTGGCGAAATGTGAAACCATGCTCGAGAACGAGTGGGACGCAGGGCACCGGTCATTCTTCATCGGCCGCGAGCTGTGCGTCGCGATCGTATATCCGGAGTTGCCGAACCGGGAACTGATCCGCGACGACGCCACCGATCTTCGCGGCAGTGCCTACCGGACCGTGCTGGACGCACACGATGCGACGCTGCGCGCCAGCCAGGGCGGCGAGGTCCGAGTCCGCTTTCGCATCGACGCCGAAGGCACCCCCGTCGATCCCGACGTCCAGGAGAGTTCGGGGAGCACCGCCGTGGAGGCGTTCGCGCTGGATCTCGCCGCAACAATCACATTCTCCCCGGTCACGGGAGAGGAAGCCTCAAGCGCGACGTGGGCGGAGTTCCCCGTCTCCATAGGCGTGCGCCCCCGGCAGTAGCCTCGACGGAACCATGCTGGCCCTCGTCTTCGCCGTTGTCATAGTTGGTGTTGCTTGCATAATGCCTGCGAAATATCTACACTATGCTTTCGTCATTCAAACACGGAGGCACGGCACGCATGGGCGTTCTCACCATCAGGAACGTGGACGACGAGGTCATCGCCGCGCTCAAGGCGCGTGCGAAGGCGAATCACCGCTCGTTGGAAGGCGAACTGCGCCACATCGTGAGCCGCCATGCGGGGCCGCACTCCAACCTCGGCCTGGTGCGTGAACGGGCGCGCGCCGCTTACGGCCCAGCTCCGGAGGCCCGGCACACCACGCTCGACTCCCCGTCCCAAGCCACCGATTCACCTCCAAACGTCGAACCCGAACGGGTGGAATGGCTGGGTGCGATGCGGGATGTCACCGCGATCAAGGGCGACATCATCTCGCCCGTATCCGAGCTGTCCGACTGGGATGTGTACCGTTCGGACGCGACTTCCGGGGAGGAATCCGACGAGGAGGGCAGCGAGGCACCGTGACCCTGCTGCTGGACACCCACATCTGGATCTGGAGCGTAGGGAGCCCGGATCGCATCTCGACCAATGTCCGGGACGCTATGTCGAACCCGGAACACACCCTCGCCCTTTCCCCCGTGAGCGTCTGGGAGGCACTTCTCCTCGCGGAAAAGGGCCGGGTGGACCTTTTGCCTGATCCCTGGAGCTGGATCCGCATGGCCCTCGCGACCAGGCCGATGCGCGAGTGCCCCGTGACCCACCAGGTCGCGCTCCGCAGCCGCAGCGTCCGCCTTCCCCATGACGATCCCGCCGACCGCTTCATCGCGGCGACCGCCATGGTTCACGGGCTCACGCTGGTCACGGCGGATCGGACGCTGCTCGAGTGTCCGGACATCAGCGTGCTGCCTGCCGCCTGACTACCCTCCCGGGTCCAGCACCGCGTCGATGCGGGCGATCGCGTCCTCGAAGTGGAGCCGCGTGGCCCTGTGGGACGTGCCGCCGGAGGCGGCCGCAAGCTCACTGAGAAGAGTTCGAAGCTGGCCGCGCGCGAACGGGACCACGTCGGACTGCTTCGCCTCTTCATCCTCCATCAACTCGGACATTCGCACGAGCCAGGCACGCTGCAGGTTGCGCCGGTAGGCGTCGGTCTCCCGGCCCGAGCCGACCTCGGACCACACCCCCGTCCGCAGATCGTCGAGCATCTCGCCCAGCGAGTACGCGTCGTCGCCGTTGAAGGCCTCCTGCTCCACCAGCCGCTTCATGCGGTCCACGTTGAGCACCTGGTTCAGAGCCTGGGTCTGGCGAGTCCGAACCAGCTCCACCGCCCCGGTCCCCTGGAAGCGGTCCAGGATGTTGGCCTCGAGCAGCCACTCGGGGGTGGCGAAGACCTGCCGATTCAGGTATTCCAGCGCCCGCTGCTGGCGATCGCGGTCGACCATTTCCCACGGAACGCCATCCTGCCCCTGCCGCTTCCGGGTCTGCACCACGCCGCCCACGTTGGCCACCACATGGCCGGTGTAGCGTCCCCACTGCCCCACCACGTTGTTGTAGAGCTCCTGGAGCTGCGCGTAGTCCTCGCCCTCCTCGTATGCCCATTCGGTCAGGTTGTCGACGAGGCGCTTCAGGTTCGCGACGCCCAGATCCGAGGCGCGCATGGCGTCGTCGCCGATCGCCTCGGTGAGCGCCGTGGGGTCCGATCCGGTCGGGCTCGAGAAGCGAAGGATCGGGTTCTCCTGCGCCTCGACCACCATGGCGCGCAAGTCCTCGCGCTCGCTCAGGCGGTCCTTGCCGGGGAAGTAGGTGTAGCCCCATTCGATCGAGAACTTGTCGTACGGCCCCACAACGGGCATGAAGCAGGTGTCGTCGCCGGGCTGGGCGACGTAGTTGAAGCGCGCGTAGTCCATGATCGACGGCGCCACGCCCATCTCGCACACGAAGCGGGTGCGCAGCTGGTCCACGGTGTAGTACGCCGAGCTCTGCATGTTGTGCGGAAGCCCGATCGTGTGGCCGACCTCGTGCGCCGACACGAAGCGGATGAGTTCGCCCATCACCTCGTCGTCGAAGCGGATCCCGCGTGCCTCCTCGTTGGCGGCGGCGGTCTGAATGAAGAACCAGTTGCGCAGCAGGTTCATCACGTTGTGGTACCACTGGATGTCGCTCTCCAGGATCTCGCCGGTGCGCGGATCGTGCACGTGCGGTCCCGACGCGTTCTGGACGGGTGACGCCAGGTAGCGGATCACCGAGTAGCGCGCGTCCTCGGGGCTCCAGTCGGGGTCGTCGGCGGGCGCGTCGGCAGCGATGATGGCGTTGCTGAAGCCGGCCTGCTCGAACGCGACCTGCCAGTCCACGACGCCCTGCTTGAGGTAGGGCACCCACTTGGGCGGCGTGGCCGGGTCGATGTAGTAGACGATCGGCTTGACGGGATCGACGAGCTCGCCGCGGGCGTGGGCCTCGGGGTCGCTGGGCTCGAGGCGCCAGCGCGTGATGAAGCAGCGGGTGACCGCGCGTTGCTCGTCCAGTCCGTAGTCGATCTTGCGTGTGCTGAAGTACTCGACGCGCTCGTCGCAGAGGCGGGGCTCCATGAGGTCGTCGGGGAGCAGCAGCATCGAGTGGTGCATCTCCATGGACAGCGTGTTGCTGGCGGCGTTGGAGGGGGCCTCGGTGGCGTCGTAGGTCAGGACGCGCCGGACCTCGACGTTCGTAGGGAAGGCATTCGCGCGCACGACGTAGGTGCGGTCGGCGTCCACCCGGCGCACACCGTACGCCTGGCGGCGGAAGCTCTGCAGGCCGAGCAGGGTGATGTCCTCGGTGAAGAGGTCGGTCACCTCCACGACCAGGGCGGTCGAATCCTCGTTCATCACCTCCACGTCGAACGCCATGATGATCGGCTCGAAGTTCGAGTTGCGGACCGCCCCCGCGATCGCGGTGGTGTCGTCGGCGACGTTGGCGTAGCTGACCAGGCGCAGCAGGACGCGGTCGCTGTCGTGCTCCCAGCGGACGGTCGAGGTGTTGGCCTTCGAGCCTCCGTAGCCGGCGCCGTCGGGAGTCCGCGCGATCCGGGTCAGGAGCAGCATTTCACGGCCGATCATGTCCAGCGGGATCTCGTAGAAGAGGTCGCGGTCGATCATGTGCGTGTCGAAGAGGCCCTCGCTGGTCACGGCGTCTTCGGTGATGACGTCGGAGTAGGACGTTGTCGTGTCCTGGGCTTCCTCGTCGCCTGCGGCTTCCTCCTGCTCCTGGGGAGGGAACGGCGTGGGGAGCGGGGCGGCGCTCAGCGCGTGGGGCGTGACGAGGAGGGCGGCGCCAATGATCAGTGAGACGAGTGTCGAGTTGGTCGTGCTGCGCATGGTGGTCCTTCCGGTCGGTGTGGTTTGGTGCGCTGCGGCGGGCGGATGGCCGCGTTGGCGGCGCGGGCCGCTGCCCTGGGGGTCCTACAGTACGGAGCCGGGCGGGCGCGGGCCAGCGGTGGGGCGTCCTGGCGCTGTCGGAGCGTTAGTACAGTTTGTGGCACAAACTAAACCAACAGCACGACGACCACTGTAGGCACAATCCCTCGCTGGATCGGTTGGCAATGAAAACCGAACTCGGCCCCGACTCCTCGCCAGTCAGCAACCCATCCCGGCCCGACCGAACTCCGCCCGGAAGAGCGCCCGGGTGTTCGGATCGAGGCGGACATCCGACGGTTCGGCCGTAACCGGGATGACGAAGCGGTTCGCCCCGGGGCGCACTTCGACGGTGGTTACCTGCGCGGGCAGCGCATCGCCGATCATGTAGACGCCGACTTGGAGCGGGAAGTCGAACCGGCCTACCGCCTGCTCCTGACGCAGCTCGATCTCCAGCGCCCCGGCCGCGGCATCGTATCGCCACGAGCCCGCCAGCCGCGGGTTGCCGCCCTGCCGCAGCCACTGGTCGAAGAACGCCTGCAGGTCGTCGTTCGAGGCTTCCTCCATGGCCTGCATAAAGTCGTCGGTGGTGGCGGTCCCGTTGAAGTGGCGCGCGTAGTAGAGCCGGATGCCCCGCCAGAACGCCTCGTCGCCGAGCCGGGCCCTGAGCATGTGCAGGACCCAGGCGCCCTTCTGGTAGGTCGCGATGCTGGTCACGCGCGACATGTCGGTGAGGTTGTCGTGGACGATCCGGTAGTCGGGGTTTTCGTCGTACCAGCGCCAGACGCGATCCGCCGCTTCACGGAGCCCGGCCACGAAGTCGTCGCGCCCATAGGCGTGTTCGCGGAAGAGCAGCGTGAAGTACGTCGCGAAGCCCTCGCTGAGCCACACGTCGTCCCATTCGGACTCGGTGACCGAATTGCCGAACCACTGGTGCGCGATTTCGTGGATGACCACGTTGCGCCACCGCACCGAGCGCTCACCCGTGACCGAGTTCTCGCCGTACATGAGCGCGGTCGCGGCCTCCATTCCCCCACCCGTGGCCGGCGAGGTGATGTTGGCCAGCTTCTCGTAGGCGAACGGGCCCACGTATGCGTCGTAGAAGTGCAGGACTTCCATGGTGGGCACCGCGAAGTCATGGAAGCCCGCGTCCCGGTCGCGCGCGTACACCCAGGTCTGCACCGGCAGCCCCCTGAACTCTCCCAGGTGCTGCACGGCGAAGCGGGCCACGCCCACGACGTAGAGCCACGGTGAAATCGGCACCGACTGCCTCCAGTGCGTCAGCCGCATGTTGCCGTCGACATCGGTCTCCTCGACGAGTCGGCCGTTCGAAACGACCTGGTAGTGGGCGGGCGCGGTGACGATGAATTCGCACGTCGCCTTGTCGCCGATGTGATCCACCGTGGGCAGCCAGTTGCGCGCCCGGTTCGGCCAGTTGTCGCTGAAGAAGGTGCGCTCGCCGTACTTGTTCGGCCCGATGCGGAGGCCGGATGCAGGAATGCCCCGGTAGCTGACCGTGAACGTGGTGCGGGTGCCGGCAGTGCCGGGCTCGGGAAGGCCGACGGTGAGGAGGTCGTTTTCGTGGCGGTGGGCGAGCGTGTCGCGATTGCCGGGCGGATTCCCACCGCCGCCGCGGGTCACGGCGACGACCTCCATGCCGCGCCCGTCCTCGCCGCGCCCGATCAGGTCGAGAGGCACCTCGGTGACGCCGTCGGCGGTGAAGCGCACGGTGACGGTGGCGCGTCCCGCGATCGCGTCGGTGTCGTCGCGCAGCGTGAGTTCGAAGCGGTATGCCTCGATATCGATGCCGGGCCGGCTGGGGCCGTCCTGCGCGGCGAGTGGCGCCGCGCCGATGGGCAGTGTCGCGAGCAGGGCTGCCAGCAGCGGTAGAACGACGTGCGGGGCGTATCGTACGGTGCGACTGTGGTGCGCGGTGCGGTTGTGATGCATGGGGTCTCCTGTCGGTGGACGGGAGGGGCGAAGATGCTCTCGGAAACGGTGCCGGGCAACTTGAGCCGGCATGCGCGGGGTGTCGGCCCGTGCGCCTCCGTCCGTAGGCTCGCAAGCGTTCGGCCAGACGTTGCGGGCACCGGTAAGTTTCATATCTTACCAGTCATGAAGACCACGATCTCGACCAGAGGACAGCTCGTTCTGCCCGCCGAACTCCGGCAACGCGACGGGGTAACCCCCGGCCAGGAATTCGCCATCGAGCGGCTCGGGCCGGGCGTCTATCGCCTGGAGCGCACCGGAGGGCAGACCAACCTCGGACTGGTGGACCTGTTGTTGGCGTGCCCCGAAAAGGGTTGGTTCATCCCTGTTCCCTCCGAGTCGACCGCCGACCTGCAGGATTCCAGGTTCGCGGAGTAATACGATCCGATACCTCGTGGACACGGACGTCCTGTCGGAGGCGACCAGGCGCGACCCGAGCCCCGGGGTCATTCGGTGGCTGCGCACCCATGAACAGGAATTGGCGGTGAATCCGATCGTCCTCGGCGAGATCCGGTCCGGCATTCGGCTGCTGCCGCCAGGCCGGGGACGAGACTTGCTCGAACTCTGGTTCGACGAGGTCGTGCGCCGGATCGACTGCGTGCCCATGGATGCCGATACGGGACTCCGCTGGGCAGAGCTTCTTGTCACACTGCGCAGGCGAGGAAGAGTGATGCCGGTCAAGGATAGCCTGATCGCCGCGACCGCGCTTGTCCACGGACTCGTGGTCGCTACCCGCAACCGCCGGGACTTCGAGCGGGCGGGCGTTGAGATTGTGAATCCATTCACATGGCAGGCAACGTGAGCGCCCGCGTCGTCGTCCTCGCGGTCGTCGCCCCGTTCGCGCTCGCATCCTGCGGCGGCGACCAGGTCGCTCCGGATGCCGATGCCCCCGCCGCGCTGGTGATCCATTCCGGGGACGGGCAGACGGCCAACACGGGAACCGAGGCCGGGGAGCCGGTGCGAGTGAGGGTGACGGCACAGTCAGGCAGCGGGGTGAGCGGTGTCTCGGTCGCTTTCCAGGTCACGGTCGGCGGAGGGTCGGTGCCGTCTTCCAGCGCCGTGACGGACGCCAACGGGATCGCGTCACCGGGCCGGTGGACCATGGGCGCGCCCGGTCCGCAGGAGTTGCGCGCGAGCGTGCCGGGGCTGGATCCGGTCGTCTTCCACGCCACCGCGCAGGGGATCCCGGCCGAGATCGCCATCGTGGCCGGGGCCGACCAGCAGGCACCCGTGGCGACGGCGGTCCCGGTGGTGCCCGAAGTGCTCGTCACGGACGCTACCGGTGTGCCGCTGGCCGGGATCCGTGTGGCCTTCACGACCGAAACGGGCGCGATGGTCGCGAACCCCGAGGTGAACACCAACGCGCAGGGGCGCGCCGGCCCAGGCGCCTGGACGCTCGGCACCGCAACCGGGGTCTACCGGCTGTTCGCGAGCGTGGATGGCGACAGCATCAAGGGGAATCCGCTCCGCTTCGAGGCCCTGGCGGTGGCCGGGCCCGCCGCGCGGATCGTGGCCGTGGCAGGCAACGGGCAGGAATCGGAGACCAGGTTGCCCGTGCCGGTCTCGCCCGTGATCAGGGTCGAGGATGCGCACGGCAATCCCACCGTCGACGTCACCGTCAACTTCTCCGCAAGCGGCGACAGCGAAGTCATCCCGACGGAGACGATGACCGACTCCGCCGGGCACGCCGCGGTCGACAAATGGATCCTCGGAACAACGGCCGGAGCGACCTACAGGCTCACCGCGGGCGTGGCCGGCGCGGGCGGTACGGCAGATCCCCTGGTGTTCAGTGCGGCCGCGACGCCGGCCGTATACGACATCGAGATCGTGCACGTGAGTGCTTCGCTTCTGACCGAGTCGCAGCGTCAGGCGTTCGATAAGGCAGAACAGTACTGGGAGCGCGCGATCACCGGGAATCTCGCCTGGAGCACGGTGCGCAAGCCGGCCCTGGAGCACTGCCTCGCGAAAAACGACATCACCGAGGAGATCCCCGGCGACCGGGTGGTCGACGACCTGCTGATCTACGTCCAGATCAAGGAGATCGACGGGCCCGCGGGCGTCTTCGGCGGAGCCGGCCCGTGCCAGATCCGCGTGGGCAACTCGCTGCCTGTGGTGGGGGTGATGTTCTTCGACCTCGGGGACATGGAGGGTCTGGAGTCCAACGGCCACCTGGAGGGCACGATCCTCCATGAGATGGCGCACGTGATCGGGTTCGGGACCCTGTGGGACCACCTTGGTCTGCTGCGGGATCCGGCCGGACACGGGCGAAGCGCGAATACCCACTTTGTCGGCGACTCGGCGGTCGCGGCCTTTGACCGGATCCGCGGCGACAACTACCCCGACAGCGACCTCGTTCCGGTGCAGAGCCTGGGTGGGGACGGCGTTTGGAACGGACATTGGCGCGAGTTCGTCTTCCGCTCCGAGCTGATGACCCCCTTCCCCGACCGCGGCCACAATCCGCTGAGCGTGGTCAGCCTTGCGTCGTTCGTGGACGTCGGATACGAGGGGGTCGACTACAGCACGGCGGATGAGTTTGTGCTGCCGCCTCCGCTTTACCCAGTGGCGAAGGACGAGCGGGCAGGCGCTGAGAAAGGCGCGGCCGACCTCCACGGCGACATTCTGCGGATGCCGCTCATGGTCGTGGATCGGGAAGGCAATGTGGTCAGGGTGATTCCGGTGGAGGGGCGGTGACGAGGGCGGCTACGACATCAGCCCCGGGGAAGGCCGAGTCACATGCGTCCGGGTATCGGCAAACAAGTCCAGTGAGCGTATCGGGTGATCGCTCGCTCACCGCCTCCAGGCATCCGCACCGGGAACGCCCCGGCTGAACAGTGTTTCCAACTCCGGTCCGGCAGCTTGTCCCAGGGCGTCCGCCGCGATCCAGGTCGCGGGCAGCGGACCCCGCAAGAATCCGCGCACCTGTCCATTGCGCGGATTGCGCAGGATGACCATCGGCTCGTTGCTATCTGCGTCAAGGGTCGCCGAACCACCAGGACCGGTGAGTGTGATACTCGCCAAGTTGCCTTCCCATCCAGACCGTGCCGGTAGAATGAACGCAAAGGACGAACTCCCGTCGCCATCGGCCGTCTCGGGCATGGTGAAGCTGAACGAGAAGAGCTGCGCACCGCCGCTCGTACGGCCTGTCATCCGGTGCTCGCCGGCGGAGTCGGGAAGGAGGGCCGGGGCGTCGACAACGAAAGCCGGGCGCAGATGCGGCTCCCCTTGGGCGTTGACGCCACCCCACAACAAGAGCGACCGCTCGGCAACGGCCGCCGCGGTCAGCCGCTTCTCGTCGAACAGCCGATACCGTAATGCGTTGCTGAATTGGTAGTCGCTGATCCACCGAGGGCCACAATAGGCCATCAGGTCGGGTGTGGACGGAGACACGAGGCGACCGCCCTCGAAGTCGTAGCCCCACGCTCCGACCAGACCACCGGTATATGGATACGAAGAATCCGAACCCGGAGTGCCGCGGCATGGGGCGTGTTGGAGGTTCATGTTGTGGCCGAGCTCGTGGGCCATTGTCCAATCCCTAGGTTGCGAGAAGCTCACGCGACCAGGCAGAAACGCCACGCCGGCGGCTCCGGTCACGGGCCCCGCCATCATGCCCATGTAGTAGCCCGCGCCGCCCTCCATGGCCCGGATCGCCTTTGTTTCGTCGAGAATGGCGAAAGCGCTGTTGCTCGAACTGAGCACGGGCTCATGCGCCGTGACGACCAGGTCGGCGATGGGTAGCAGCGTGCGCGTGGCCCCGAGCATTTCGTGGTTCTCGGGATCGGCGGCCATCGCCGTGATCAGCTCCACGATCGACGAATCGGGATCCTGACTCCAGATGAACGGGATCAGTGTCAGATCGAACAACGGCATGGCCCGCACATCCGCCGGCAGACGACCGGTCTCGGGGATCCGCGTCGCGACCCCCAGCGCCGGATCCAGCGTCCCGTCCGGGTCGACTTCGATTACCATCTCAAGCCCCGGCTGAATCACACTTTCCGGAATGTCCGCGTTGGCAGACTTCGACAGACTGCCCTCGTACACCTTGGTGGGAATCGCCGTGGATCGGCCCGCAATGTTCTCGACATGCGTCTCCGTTCCGTTGACGAAGAAGCGGGCGCGGACAGGCGGAATACCCGCGCTGTTGGCCTGTCGCGCGGTCGGGAACACCCGCAGCAGCGCCCTCTCGCCCGCGACCAGCGGAACGGGGAACTCGCGCGACTGTACCGCCTGGGTCAGGTAGGCCGCTGGCCGGGCGCTGGCCACGCAGGGGGCGATCCGGCGCCTGTGGATCCCCTCCAGCCAGGCTTGAAAACCGGGCTCCGTCGGCGCACACAGATCCGTACTTCCGGCGAGTAGCGCCTCGACGTGGCGGAGCTCGGTAAGGCTCGACGGAAGCGCTCCTTCCATCCGCGGGTTGTTTGTCAAGGCCAACTCCTGCAGGGCTGCCATCGCGCCGAACTCTGGAGGGATCGGGCCGCTTAGATCGTTGTTGGCGAGGATGAGGGATTCCACTGTAGAGAGACTCGCGAGCCCGCCTGGGACCGGACCGGTCAAGGCGTTGTCGGCAAGGTCCAGATAAGTCACGCTGCCAAGCTTGCCGAGCTCGGGCGGAATCGGGCCGGAAAGCGCGTTGTCTCTGAGCGACAACACCTCCGCACCGGCCAGGTTGCCGAGTTCGGGCGGGATGGCGCCGGTCAGAGCGTTGCCCCAGAGAAGCATTGCTTCCACGCCGCCGAGGCGGCCGAGTGCCCCCGGGATTGAACCTGTCAACGCGTTATCAAACAGGTGCAGCGCGTGCAGCTTTGAGAGGTTGCCCAGTTCCGGAGGGATCGGGCCTTCCAAAGGGTTGGAGGCGAGCCGCAACACCTGAAGCTCGGCGAGCCTGCCGAGTTCGGGTGGAATAGGCCCCGAGTGGTTGTTTCCCCAGAGTGAGAGGTGCTCCAGACTGGCAAGGTCACCCAGTTCTGCGGGGATCGGACCAGACAGGGCGTTGTCATTGAGAGATAGGAACGTCAAGCTGGCAAGACCTGCGAGTTCGGGTGGGATCGGGCCAGTGAGGCCCTTGTTGTTCCGAAGAGCTAGCCATGTCAAAGCGTCGAGGCTGCCAAACTCGGCGGGGAGGTGACCGGTCAGGTTGTTTTCTATCAGCTGGAGCGTTGTCACGCGACCTTGCCCATCGGTCCACACTCCGTACCACTCTCCCAACGGTGCGTCCGTCAGCCAGTTCTCGGAGCGCGTCCACTCCAGCCCACCCGTGGCTTGATACAGTGTTTCCAGAACTTCACGATCCGACAGCGGAGCACACGGCGAGCCAGTCCCTTCGTGCGTCGAAATGCCATTGAGCCACGCCTGGAAGAGTGCCCCGGCGGGAACGCACAGTTCGGTGTCCGCGTAGCGGAACTCCCTGAGTGGGATCCGCGTCATGGACAGCGGGAGACGACCGCCCAGGGCGTTGCCGCCGATCCGAAGTTGGGTCATGCGGTTCAAGTCGCCCATGTTCGGCGGGAGCTGTCCGGCCAATCCGTTGCGTGTCAAGTCGAGTTCCGTCACCTGGCCGAGGGAATCGGCCGTGACCCCGTACCAGTCCCCTACCGCACCATCGCTAGTCCAGCCATCAGCTTCGATCCAAGCACTGCCGCCGGTCGCTTCGTGCAGCTGCATCAACGCACGGATGTCCGCCGCGTTGCACATGCTCTCCGACTCGTCGTCCGGATTTGCGATTTCTCGCAGCCATGCCACGAAAACCGATGTCCCAGGCACGCAAAGACCCTTGTTCCCCTCAATCTGGAAGAGCCGAAGCCTGTCAAGTTGTAGGAAGCTCTGCGGAATCGGGCCCGCCAGAGCATTTTTGTCGAGCCACAACGCCTCCAGCCTGCCGAGATTCCCGAGTTCCGCCGGTATCGGACCCGTCAACTCGTTCGCTGCCAGAGAGAGACGCGTCAGATTCGTGAGGTTGCCAAGTTCGGGCGGAACTAGATATCTTGTGTCCCGTGCAGTCCAGCAGAGTACATCATGTCATCCATAACACATTATTAGACAGATACTTCCAAGACTACATCCGGGTTGTATCGTCCCTTGCCGTCCGCTGACATCCCGTGTATTCTTCCCTGTGAAGTGATTTAGTATGTGATACACAACCACGGAAGGAACCCGCATGACGAAGCGACCCAGGACGCTCACCGCCGCCTTCGTTCGGACGGTCAACCGGCCCGGCGTCTACGGCGACGGACGAGGCGGGCGTGGGCTGAGCCTCCGGGTGTACCGGACGGCCAACGGGAGGATCACCAAGACATGGCGGCAGCGGGTGAGGATCGACGGGCGGCTCACCTCGATCGGCCTCGGGCCGTACCCCGAGGTCACACTCGCCGATGCCCGGGAAAAGGCGCTGGACAACAGCCGGAGGGTCCGCAGGGGCCAAGACCCGCGCGGGCGCGGCGTCCCGACGTTCGCCGAGGCCGCGCGGCGGACCATCGAGCTTCACCGCGATTCGTGGAAGGCCGGGAGCCCGCTGCCCCAGCAGTGGGAGTCCACTTTCCGTCTTCACGCCGCCCCGCTCCTCGACAAGCGGGTGGACCGGATCACGAGCGCGGACGTGCTGGCGTGCCTTGGCCCGATCTGGAACTCGATGCCCACCGCCGCGCGGAAGGCCAAGCACCGGATCACCGCCGTGTTCCGGTGGAGCATCGGGCGCAACTACCGCCGGGACAACCCGGTGGACAGGGCCGTGGCGGCCCTGCCGAAGCCGAACGGCGGCACGGCGGGCCATCACCGCGCCCTGCCGCATGGCGAGATCGCGGCGGCGCTCCGGTCCATCCGCCGGGTGGGGGGCGGGAGTCCGGCTGCGCTGTGCGCTGAACTGATCGTCCTGACCGCCGTGCGTCCCGGCGAAGCGAGGGGCGCGCTCTGGGATGAGATCGACATGGACGCGGCGAGGTGGACGATCCCGGCCGAGAGGATGAAGGCGGGCCGCGAGTTCGCCGTTCCGCTCAGCACGGGCGCTTGGGAAGTGCTCGGGAGGGCGCGCAAGCTGTCGGACGAGTCGCCGCTCGTGTTCCCGTCGCGGACCGGCAGGACGCTTGCGCCGAAGACGGTGTCTCGGGTACTCCAGATCGCAGGGGTGGACTCGACGCTTCACGGCTTCCGGTCGAGCGCGCGGTCGTGGATGGCCGAGACGGGCGTCCCGGCCGAGGTCGCGGAGGCCTGCCTCGCCCACGTTCCCAAGAGCCGAGTCGTCCAAGCGTATCAGCGCTCCGACCTGCTGGAGCGCCGTGCCGAGGTCATGCAGGCGTGGAGTAGCTACGTCACGCGGGGATAGGCCGCCGACCTGCCGCCGCTTCTTCCACGGCTTCGGGGGCCATTTCCGCACGTTTCGTGCACATTTCGGGAAATCTACGGGCCGCAGGAGCGCCTCAGATCGACGATCTCGGGTCCCCGAGGGGTACGGGTAGGGCCAAAAAGAGGCCCAGGCGCTCCAAATCGTCGGCGTTGACCTCGACGCTGTACGGATTCCGGTCGAGCACCCGGTCGTGGATCGCCGAGTCCGGCGTCCGACTTACTGACCACGCCTCGGTGAGTTGCAGGATCCAGATTGCGACAGCAAGCCCAGTCGGACCGGGCCTCGTCGGACCGGCTTCCATGCCTCTGGACGATCACCCTTCGGTTCGCCAAGGGGGCGTCCCGCCGCGCCGCTGGCGGAGCTCGTCCGGGGCTCTGACACGTTATGACACAACATGATACATCATAAGCACTTAGCTAATTCGCTAGGGGGTTGACGTGCTTGCGGACGTTCGTTCAGCGTTCGGGCATGGAGACGCTGGAAGGACAGTTCATTTCGCGCGTCGGCGCGTTTCTCGGGGACTCGGGGGTGAGCCCGACGGCGTTCGGCATGAAGGCGCTGGGCGACCCGAACCTCGTGCGCGAGATCGGCCGGGGCCGCTCGCCGTCGCTGAGGACGGCGGACCGGATTCTCGCGTTCATCGCGGAGCAGGACGGGGCATCGGGCGGTGGACGCGATCCCCCTCGAAGCCCGCGACACCCGGAGACCGACGATAACGCTGAGAACAACGAGGAGCAGGACGATGACCGACCCGAGAAATGAGAGAACGAACCCTCCGACCCGCTTCCTGCGGCTGCCCGAGGTGATGGCGCGCACGGGCCTGTCGCTGAGCACGATCTATGTCCGGCTGGCCGCGGGGTGCTTCCCCCGGCCGGTCGCCCTGGGCATGCGCGCCGTGGGCTGGATCGAGGCCGAGATCGAGGAGTGGGTCGCCGAACGCATCGCCGAGAGCCGGTTCGACGACGACCGGGCCGGCGAGCGCGGCGAGGCCGCGCACGGGATCCCGGAGGCCGGTTGGCGGGCGGCTGGGGTCCGCCCGGTAAGGTGATTCGGCGCGCTTCGCGGCGGCCGGGGAACAGCTTGTCGGGCGCGTCTTTGGTCGGGCAGCCAGCACACGCCGTGTTGAACACGGCGGGCTGGCAAGGGGGCGTTCCGGCCCCCTTAGACCCCCGGACTGTCGCGCCGCCGTACGAGCAGCGGACGCGCGGGGGCGAGGCCCCCGAACCCCGTCGCCGGTGCGCTCATGGCTGCTGATGAGCATCGCACCGTGATGGTCGCCGCGCGCGTCACGCCCGCGGAGCACGCCGCCTGGCGGGAGAAGGCGGCCGCGGCGGGCGTGTCGCCGTCCGCGCTGCTTCGCGAGGCGATGGCGCGAACGCATACGTGGACCGCGGCGGCGCGGTCCGTCGAGCGCGAGCGCACGCGCCAGATCGCGCGCATCGGTAACAACCTGAACCAGCTTGTCCGCTGGGTGAACACACACAGGACGGCGGCCGAGGCCGTCTCGGTGATCGCCCACATCGTGTCGTTCGAGCGCTCGCTGCTCCGTGTCGCCCGCATCGGCGGGGAGACCGACGATGCTCGTTAGGTTCCTGTCCCACGGGAAGGGCTCGGCCAAGGCGGCGGCCAGGTACCTCGTCGGGGAGCTGGACGCCGAGGGACGGGAGCGCGAGGGCGTCGAAGTCTGGCGCGGGAACCCGGACATGGTGGCCGCCGTGGCCGACTCGCTCGACTTCGAGAGGAAGTACACGTCCGCCGTGATCGCGTGGGCGCCGGAGGACCAGCCTACCGGCGAACAGATCGAAGCCGTCCTCGACGAGTTCGAGAAGACGGCTTGGGCCGGACTGGAGCCCGACCGCTACTCGTGGACGGCAGTCCTGCACCGCGAGCGTGGAGGCGGCGTCCACGTCCACATTTTGGCCGCGCAGTGCGATCTACAGACCGGCCGCAGCTTGAACATCGCGCCCCCCGGCTGGGAGAAGACCTTCGCCCCGCTTCGCGACGCCTTCAACCACGAACACGGCTGGAGTCGACCGGACGACCCGGCGCGGGCCAGGGCGCAGCGTCCGGGCCACGTGGCCTACATCGAGGCGTCGAAGCTCAGGGCTGGGCTCGAACACGAGGCGGATCCGCGCACGCTGATCCGCGACTACCTCGTGCAGCGCGTCGAGCACGGCGCGGTCAAGGACCGAGCCGAAGTGGTCTCCGCGCTGGAGGACGTTGGCCTCGACGTGACCCGCCAAGGGAGGGACTACATCACCGCCCGCGATCCCGACAGCGGGAAGCGGTGGCGGCTGAAGGGAGAACTGTATGAACGAGACTTCGAGCCCGGGCGACTTGACCTCCCGGCTGAGGAGCAGGCTGGAGGCCGACCGCAGGCGAATCGAGGACGAAGCCGCGCGCGAGCTCGCGCGGCTCGGCGAGAGCTTGAGCGCCGTCGCAAGCGGCGCGCTGCGTTCCATCGAGGCCGATACGGTCGAGGCGACCGGGCGGATGCGCGAGTTGCTGATGAAAGCCTGGCTCCGGCCGCTGGTGGTCGGCATGAGCCTCTTCCTGGGTATCTGCTTCGGAAGCTTGGGGACGATGCATTGGCTGTCGAGGAGCATCCACGACCGGATCGAGACCTTGGACGAGCTGGACACGCGGACCGAGTGGGCGCGCGCGATGCTGGCCGAGATCGAGGAGACGACGTGGGGCGTCGAGTTGCTGGAGAGCAGCGGGGACCGGTACGTGTCGCTGCCCGCCGGGACGACGGTCCGTCCGGCGTTCACGATGGACGGGCGGCCCTACTTGAAGCTGTCGAGAGAGTGAGGAGGGAGCTGCGTGACCGATTTGGAGCGGCGGCTGACGGCCGCATTGGAAAGGTTGTCCGAGCAGTACGAGCAGGAACAGCGGCGGCAATCCGAGCAGATCGAAGCGTCGCGAGAACAGGTCGAAGCCTTGCGGCGGCAAGTCGAGCGGCTGAGCGCGCGGGTGACGGACTTGACCGGATACTCCGGGACGTACGGCGCAGGGCCAGGGAGCAGGTGGCGATGACGAGGCAACTGCTGGAAAGGATACGGCGGCCGGGGCCGGACCGGGACTCTGGGCCAAGCCGCTGATGGTGCAGCCGCGACGTGCACGCTGCCTATGGCAATCAAGAGAGCGTCCTGCCGGGGAGCTTTGGTCGTTCCCTCCCGCGTCGATACCTTTCGATGAGGTAGACCGTTGACCCGCGACCCGAAGGTCGAACACCCGTGGCAGTTAATCTCGATAAGCCCCAGCGCTGGAAGGCCGATATCGCCGAGTCGGTCAAGGCCTACAACCGATGGTTTCTGGACAGCGCACCCACCGCGTTCCGGGAGCAGCGTGAGGACGCCGCCGAGCAGGTTGCTGCCGCCCTAGGCAAGACGAAGGATCTGACCCGGATAGAATTCGGAACCTTGGAGGGCCATCCAGAGATCCTTCCTGCGCTCCGGATGGCAACCGGCCCTCCCCTCGCCCGCGACCGTCTGGTCGGGCTCGCCGAAGCGACGAAGAGCCTGATCGAGAGAATGGAGAAGCAGGGGGCACTCCCGCCTAGGATGCCGCGTGCCAAGCTACGCCGACAACTGATCCGGATCGGTGGAGTTCTTACCAGTCTAATCGACCGGGATGTCTGTCCTTGGATTCCCGAGGGAAGGGCTCCAGACGGCGATGAAGCCAGGGTGGCCGCAATCGTGATTGCGGATCGGCTCTGCGGTGTCGCGGCAAATCCCGTGATCCGTAACGCGCAGGAGAAACGCCAACTTGACAGCGTTGCAGAGTGGCTGTCGGGACGAAAATACCGCCGGACACCTCCCGGAGACCCCGAAAACCCCGCCTCCATGCCGCCGGGCACGTTCTCGTTCCACATGAACGTTGAGGGATGGGTGGACGACGACGGGGACAGAACTGTGAAGATCCCTGTGGACATCGTGATCAAGCCTCTCGAAGCGGCACCTGGAGACCTCCCGTTGTTCGTCGAAGCGAAGTCGGCCGGTGACTTCACCAACGTGAACAAACGGCGGAAGGAGGAGGCCGCGAAGGCGGCGCAACTGCGCCGCCGCCATGGTACTGACGCACAGTTCGTCCTGTTCCTGGGAGGATACTTCGACGCGGGCTACCTAGGTTACGAGGCGGCTGAGGTAATCGACTGGGTGTGGGAACACCGGATCGACGACTTCTCGGAGCTCGGCCTGTGAAACGGCTGGAGAGCGAGCGCCTGCGAATGCAGGCGGAGTTGGACGCCGTCCGGACCCAGCGCGAGAGGAATGCGATGGGTCAGTTCGCGACGCCGGGTCCTCTGGCGCTAGAGATCCTTCGATCAGCTCGAAGTCTGACGCGGGCAAGGCGTGATCGCATTAGTTTTCTCGATCCCGCATTCGGCACCGGATCGTTCTATTCAGCGCTGTTGCGCGTATTCCCCGACCAATCCATCGCAGCAGCGTACGGGTTCGAGATAGATCCGCACTACGGAGCCCCGGCATCAAGGCTGTGGGAGGCGACCGGACTGCACCTGAAACTGGCGGATTTCACCGCGAACAGCCCTAGGGCCAGCGGTGCCGATCAGATCGACCTGCTGGTTTGCAATCCGCCATATGTCCGGCATCACCACATCGAACAGACGGACAAGCTCCGGCTCTCCAGTGAGGCAATGCAAGAGGTCGGAATCCGGGTGTCGGGTCTGGCCGGGCTGTACGTCTATTTCATGCTCTTGAGCCACAAGTGGCTAGCTGCGGACTGCCTGTCGATCTGGCTGATTCCCAGCGAGTTCATGGACGTGAATTATGGGTCTGCCCTGAAGGCATATCTGCTGAATCACGTGGACCTGATTCGCATTCACCGCTTCGACCCGAGCGAGGGACAGTTCAAGGATGCCTTGGTGTCCTCGGCCATCGTCTGGTTCCGTAACCGCAGGCCATCGCCCGACTCGTCCCCGGAATTCACATTGGGCGGATCGCTTCTAGCGCCCCGGCTGCGGCGGCGGCTACCCCGCGACGATCTCCGCCGGGAACGGAAATGGACGAGATTCCCAAGGGCGGCGACCGCAAACGAGACGCGTGGGGCAACTCTCGATGAATTCTTCGCCATCAAGCGCGGCATAGCGACGGGGGCTAACAGCTTCTTCATCATGGACGCAAGCAAGGTGAAGTCGTTGTCCATCCCGTCGCGGTTCCTTCAGCCGGTGCTGCCGAGCCCCCGATACATCAAGGGCGACATAATCGAGGCCGATCCAGACGGTGTGCCGAAGATCGAGCGACCGCTGTTTGTGCTGCGTTGTCAACAACCCCTCGACCTCTTGGAGCGAACGGAGCCGAGGACCGCTGAGTACATTCGTCGTGGGGAGCAACAGGGGATCAGCAACAGGTATCTGGCATCGAGGCGAGATCCGTGGTACTCGCTCGAAGCGCGCGATGGGGCGCCATTCCTGTGTACCTACATGGGTCGCTCATTGGACGGCAGGGCTCCGTTCAGGGTTATCCTGAATGAATCCCAGGCCATTGCCACCAACGTGTATCTCATGCTCTATCCGAAAAGCGCCTTGCGCCGCACCATGGCGCACGAACCCGACCGCAGGGCCGTGCTAGCGTGCTTGCAACGGATCGTCGATTCGGATTGGAAGGAGAACGGTCGGGTGTACGGAGGCGGCTTGTACAAAGTGGAACCGCGTGAGTTGGGGCGCCTTTCCGCGGACGTGCTTCTCGACGCCTTCCCAAACCTAGCCGCCGGTTCCTCCGCACAGCTGCCGATGGCGCTTCTTGGGTGACTGGCAGTGGGGCACCCACCTAATCGGGGCCGAGGGAGGGGGAAAGCTCGACTGAGCCGGTTCGGTACGCAGCTCAATACGGGTCGATACCGAAGAGTCCCGTACCTCAACGCGTGCGCGGGAGCCGAACCCATTCGCAACCCCGCCACGTCCCCAGCGTGCGGAGTTCCGTCGCTGGGTGGACAGCAGCCCAAGCTAAGAGTCAGCTGAGGACCGGCGGTACTGTCAGGCTCGTCTCGTGCGCACGAAGATCCACAATGGGCGAACCGCCCACCGCGACGTTCACAAGGGGCCTCATCTGGTATCTGTGCCGCTTCAAGTGCTGGTCAAAGTACCGGGTCACCAAGAGGACACCGGCCACGTTTGAATGCCCGTCAAAGATGGCGTGCTCCACCCGCGCTTGAGCTTCCTCTGAAAGCCTGAATCGCGAGTGCGCTGTCCATGTCTCGACGACGAGCACTCGGTGAGCGTTCCCGGAACGCGTCTGGCCTAGCTTCCGCTTCAGCTTCCGCACTAACCTCAAAACCTGTTTATCCACATACTCCGAGAGCCTCGCGTGATCGCCCGGCAACCAAACAACGACGTGGGATAGCCGCGGCGCCTGGATTGCCGTTGGGTCTAGCCCCTTCAACGCCGACATGGGGACCTTGCTTGTCCCCACGAATCGATGAGGGTCTCCCAGATCCGGAAGAGAGGGATGTAGGGAAAGCTGTGCTTGTCCTCCAGGTCGCCCTGGGAGCGTCCTCGATACAGACACACGAGCGACATCCAACTCGATCATCTCGGAGGGAGGAGGCATACCGTAGTGCCAATCCACCAAGTCAAGTTCGTTCGCGGTCGCGACGACGCGGGCGTGCAACCGCTTCCGCTCTGCGGCTGTCGGCAGGGCATGAAACTGAACCGCGATGGAAAACACCCCGTCTAAGTGCGCGATCGCGTCCAGCGTTTTGACCGTGAGCCAATGCACCTCATCGGATTCGGGGGCCGAGGTATCGGGCGCGTAGCACTCGACCACATAGGGCCGGTCTAGCCGATGAAACTGGATGTCGGAGACACGGCCTCCCTCCACAAGCGGCTCGAGGATCGGGGGCTCATCCGCCAGCAAGGCGAACCGATAGCGGAAGGCGAGTTGGAGCAGCGTATGCCTATACTGCGTCTCGTCCCTCGCCTTGATCTGAGCCACGACCGTTGCGAAGGATGGGGAGCCAGCCGCCGTCTTCAGGTAGTGAGCGAGTTCTAGGGCCGCAGCAACTTGGCTCTCTCCCGCGACGTGAATCATCTGACCAACGGGATGGTCTCGGAACGGCCACGGTGTTCCCCGCTGTTTGGTGTCGGCCCGGCAGACTACCCACTCTGGCCCGAGACTGCCGGTCAGCGTGGCAATCGCTTCGTTCACCAGGAAAGGATCGAACCGCATTTGCCTTGCTAGGGCGAGAGCACGCCGCCGAAACCGGTCCAGCGGATCCTCGTCGAACATCTTCTACTCCGGGCCTCATCATGATCGTCAGCTACCGGGTCTAGCGGCCTCCTCCTCAAGAAACCTCGCAGTGCTCCAACCGCGCGTCGAGACGGGAAGGGGACCGAATCACCCCGAACGGGTTCAGGAGCGTAGGGTCAGGCGTAGAGGCTCCGATCCGTTTGATCGGTCGCAACCCGTCCGCGGACATCCGGTATCGTCTCGTGAGTTACTGCTTCACATCCGTATATCTGAAGTGATACACACAACACCGTATGTCGGCTAAAATACTGCAAAACAACCAGTTATCATCGTGGACACCAGTTCGGGCGGAATCGGGCCTGCCAGAGCATTGTTGTCGAGCCACAACGCCTCCAGCCTGCCGAGATTCCCGAGTCCCGGCGGAATCGAGCCGGTTAGAATGTTGATCTCGAGAACTAGCGTTTCCAGGTTCGCCAAGCCGCCAAGCTCAGGCGGGATCACGCCCCGCAGGCTGTTCCTCCCGAGGTGGAGGTCTCGAAGGTTGGCAAGATCCCCAAGTTCGGGCGGAATCGAACCAGCCAGGCCATGGCGCACCCACTCGTGCGTCTCGTTGTCCCTCTTTCCCCCAAGATCGATCCGAACAACGCGCCCCGACGCGTCCGTCTCCACCCCGTACCACTCGCCCAGCGGAGCGTCGGTCAACCAGTTGGTGTTGTCGATCCAGTTCGGTCCTTCGGTGGCTTCGTAGAGGGCTACGAGCGAGGCTCGGTCGGGATTCTCCACCGTAACCTCTGCGATACCTGAGGCGTCGTCCGCTCTTGCGGTGATTCTCGCCGTCCCCCCGGCGATGGCCGTTACCAGGCCCGAGTTGTCGACCAGGGCGATCTCCGCGTTGCTTGATGACCAGGAGAACGCCGTGCCGTCCACGGCGTGGCCGTTCTCGTCGAACGCTTCCGCCGCCAGCCGTAGCGTACCACCCACCTCGATCATGCCCTCGGACGGCGACACGGCGACCGCGCTCACGACTTGGGCCACCGTCACCGCTGCGGTCCCCGACACCGATCCCGTCGACGCCGTGATCGTTGCACTCCCGTTGGCCGCCGCCGTCACCAGCCCGGAGGCGTCCACCGACGCCACCGAAGCGTCGCTGCTCGCCCACGCGACCGCTACCCCTGTCATCACCTGTCCGTTCTGGTCTCGCACCTCGGCGGTGAACCGGGTCGTCTCTTCGAGAGCGGCAAACGAGGCCGAACTCGGGTTGACCGTTACGGTGGTGGCCACGGGGGCCGCAGGAGGAGTTGGCTCGACGGCACCATCACCGCAAGAAAGGACCAGCAAAGCGATCAGGCCAGCCGCCGTTGGCGAGTACGTGAAGCCCGCGGTCCGCCGCCCCGGTGATCCGTCGCCGCACCCTTGGTGCCTCATTGTGGTCTCCTCACGAGCCAAACTCGCGATCAGCGTGTCACGCCACCTCTTTGTTCGCGATCAATGAGCGATTCCATCTCCCGCGGGTAGGATAACCGTGGTCGTTGAGAGAGCGCCAACGCCGTTGGAGGTGCGGCTCGGCTACCGGGAACGTCGATGCCCGAGTTGCCTGTTCCGGTTTCCCGGCACATTGGGAAACCCGGGGACGCCGGACCTCGGATCCATGGCTTCACCTGTCAAGCGGCACGGAGAATGTCCCGAATCCGGAGCGCGAGCCGCTTACCCTGGAACGGCTTCTTGACATCTACAGCGAAAATGTGACGTCCCACCAAGGCCGAGACCTCCCAGCGGTCCGACCGGGCGGCGGCGAGGATGTTCCTCCGGTTCTTCGGGGGAGACCGAAGGCCGGATACGAGCACGGCAAGGGCGGAATCCGGGGGCAGGACACACTCCGGTGCTACCCGCGTCGACGGATGCCTCAAGGCGCGCTGGCGGGTCGATGGTTCGTTACTGGTGGTCCCGAGCCGAGAAGCTCGCGTGTCTGGTACCCCAGCGCGTTGGAGGCTGGCATTTACTGAGGCGCAAGTTCGCCAGCGACCTCATGGATCAGCCCTTCAACGTGCTCTGCGGGCTTGGTGGCTGGAAGACGGCCAAGACGGTGCCCCAGTGTTACCAGCGCGCCGACGAGGCACGGCTGAGGAAAGCGCTCGAAAACCGCCGCAGGGTGCCCGTCCGATCCCTCTTGGCGGGAACAGAATAGCGGGAATCCAGCCACCGAGCCCGTAAGTCCAAGAATCACACAGGATACACACCCCCCTTGACCCTGACGTAACGTCAGGGTTAGCGGTAACGAATTCCTGTTCGAGCCCAGCGTTGAATTATTGTCTCTGTATTCGTTGAAAGTCTGTCTCTGAAAAGCACTGGACCAATGATCATGCACAGAACCGCAGACACGACCTGGCTGGCGCTGCTCCGCGGCATCAATGTCGGCGGCAGGAACGTGATCCGGATGGCCGAGTTGCGGGAGTGCTTCGAGTCAGAAGGCTTCCGCGATGTCGTGACATACATCCAGAGCGGGAACGTGATCTTCCGTTCGGCTTCCTCCGGCCCCGGTGCGCTGACGGTGCGGATCGAGCGGATGCTGGCGGAGGCGTTCGACTACAGGGCGAAGGTCACGTTGCGGTCGCGCAAGCAGATGCGGGCGGTGGTCGAAGGAGCGCCGGAGGGGTTCGGCGCGCGGCCGGATGTCCACCGCTACGATGTCCTCTTCCTGATGCCTCCCCTGACGGCGGCCGACGTCATGGAGCAAGTCAGCACCAGGTCCGGCGTCGACGAAGCGTGGGCGGGCGAAGGTGTTCTCTACTTCTCGCGACTCATTGCCAAGGCGTCCCGGAGCCACCTCAGCCGCCTTGCCTCGATGGCCGTGTACCAGAGCATGACGATCCGCAACTGGAAGACGACGACCCGGCTGCTGCAGCTCATGGAGGGGGACTAGCACCCGGGCTGCGAAGACTGAGGGCCCACTCCGCCGGCTTTCCGCCGCGGCAGTGCAGCAGTGCGACGCGCCACTTCGTTCCGCCCGGAGCGGCCGTGACCCGCCAGCGGCTGACGGCTCCCCGTACTCCGGCCCCGCTCCGCCGCCGCGGCTCGTCGCCATGCCCGCGACGGTGCGGGAGGGCGGTCCCGTTGCCACGCGACAGTACCAGTCCCAGCACTCCCGTCCCTTCGGCGGCCAGCATCAGGCGGCGCCCCGCTGCCAGGCCGGTCCCCCCGGTCTCGGCCACCACCCCCCGCACGGCCCGGCAGCGAAGCGCTTCCTCCATGGCCCACAGCATGTCGTCCCGGCGGCGCAGTCTTGAGACAACCAGCAGCTGCCCGGCCTCGATGCCGTAGCGGACCAGCCCGGGCGCGTACAGGTCGTCGTCCCGGGCGAGCCAGAGCAGCGCGCCGCGCCGCCTCCCACCTGCCAGAGCGCGCGCCAGCAAAGCCGCGCAAAACCCGGTGGCGGATTCATCCCCCGCCACCTCGTGGATGCAGCCCAGGCGCAACCCGCCACCCGGGAGGGCGCGGTCGATCTCGGGGACGCCCAGCGGCAAACGCGGCTGCTCCGGCGATCCGGCCTCCTCGATTCCGCGGATCGCCCGGCGGAGCGCTTCCGCGGCATCCCGCCGGCAACGGCCCGGTGGCGTCCTGGTGGCGATTCCCCGGCAACGGCCCGGCGTCCCCTCCGCGCGCTTCGTCTTCGGCACTGTGAGCATGGGATGGACAAGATACCGAATAAAGACCGTAATGGCAAATCCAACCGGGTTCGCCCCATGTTAGGGCGGCTTGGGGATCACCCTGAGCCAGGATCATCCTGGAGCCACATGTATTCCCTCAGTCGGGAGACCCAATGTTGACCAGAGTTCTGCTGGGCGTGGCCCTGACGTTCACCTCGGGCTGCTCGCTGGCCTTTGTGGACGGGCCGCCGGACTTCATCCCCGCCAACGAGCCGGTGCCCCCTGAATCGTGCACCATCGAGCGGGCTCTTCCCTTCCTGGACGCCGTTGGCGCCGGAGCCTTTCTCGTTACGGCCCTCACCAGTTCCGACGGGGACAAGGTGAGATTCGGCGCGGTCGGCAGCGGTGCGCTCGGCTTCTCGTCCTATACGGGATTTCGCAGAGTGAAGCAGTGCAGGGAACGCATGTTCCCGGTGCTGGAAACGCCTTCTCCCGATACACTGTTCCCGAGAGCGCTGGTCGAGATCGCCGACCCGCTTCTGGGGGTGCCGCGGCTCTTCCGCGTCAACGACGGATCGCCGGACCGGTCCCGGTAGACGCAGGTCAGGCATGGCAGAGCCCGCCGTGAAGGAGAGCCCCTCGGTGCCCGGCCGCCGCACCGTCATCGCTTCCCTCCACGACGAACTGCGCGACCGCTTCGGCGACCGCTACTCCACCGCCGCCGCCGTCCGCGACCACCACGGCAAGGATGACTCGCACCACCCGGTGATTCCGCCCGACGGCGTGGTCTTCGCGGAGTCGACCGGGGAGGTCGCGTTCACGGTGCGGGCGTGCGCGCGGCACAGCGTGCCGGTGATCCCCTTCGGGGCCGGCACCTCGATCGAGGGACACGTGCAGGCCGTGCGCGGCGGGATCTCGATCGATATGAGCGGCATGAACCGGGTGGTGGCGGTCCGCCCGGACGACCTGGACGCGACGGTCGAGGGCGGGGTGACGCGCCTGCAACTCGACCGGGAGCTGCGCGGTACGGGCCTCTTCTTCCCGGTCGACCCGGGTGCTGACGCGACGCTGGGCGGCATGGCGGCCACGGGGGCGTCGGGGACCACCACCGTGCGGTACGGCACGATGCGCGACAACGTGGTCTCGCTCACCGCCGTGCTGGCGAGCGGCGAAGTGGTGCGGACCGGGGGGCGCGCGAGGAAGTCGTCGGCCGGGTACGATCTCACCAACCTGCTGGTGGGGTCGGAGGGGACGCTGGCGGTGATCACCGAGCTCACATTGCGCCTGCATCCGGTCCCCGAGGCGATGGCCGCCGCCGTGTGTTCCTTCCCGGGACTGGATGGCGCCGTACGTACGGTAGTCGAAGCCATACATATGGGTGTCCCCCTCGCACGCGCGGAATTGCTCGATGCGACGGCGATGCACGCGGTCAACCTCTACTCGGGCTTCGACTATCCGGAGGTGCCCACCGTCTTCTTCGAGTTCCACGGATCGGAGGCGGATGTCGAGGCCAGGGCGCTATGGTGCAGGAGATCAGCCGCGAACTGGGAGGGACCGCATTCGAATACGCCCGCCAACAGGCCGAGCGGGCCCGCCTGTGGAAGGCGCGCCACGACGCCTACCCCGCGTTGCTGGGGCTGAGGCCCGGGTGTCACGGCCTGACGACGGATGTCTGCGTGCCCGTATCACGTCTGGCCCGCTGCATTGCCGAGAGCGAGGATGACCTGAAGACGGCTTCGATGCCGTGGGGCGTGGTGGGTCACGTCGGCGACGGCAACTTTCACGCGGTCTTCATTATCGATCCGGACTCGGAGGCCGAGCTGGCGGAAGCCGAAGCGATCAACGAACGCATCGTGCGGCGTGCGATCGCCATGGAGGGCACCTGCACCGGCGAACACGGAATCGGCCTGGGGAAGGTCGGCTTTCTCGAGTCCGAGTTCGGGGCGTCGGGAGTGGCGGCGATGCGAGCGGTGAAGGCGGCGCTCGACCCGCAGGGGATCATGAATCCCGGGAAGGTCGTGACCTGAGCCGGGGCAGCAGCACGCCAATCGAGATCAGGATCAGAGCGGCCGCGGCCGGCAATCCGGCTTGCGACGCGTCGCTGGCGGGAGCGGCCGGCTCGAAGGTGGGGACCCGGTTCCACTCCACCTGAGCCATCGGCGCGGCCGAGAACAGGAGCGGCTGGAAATGAGCCTTGAGATGTTCGTGGTACCCCCGGACCGCTTCCTGGTAGGCGAGTTGCGTGCCCAGGTCGGCGGAGGACAGCCGGTCGAGCGCGATCTGGGTTGCAAGCGGCGGCACCAGCAGGGACCACCGGCGGGCCCATTGATCCCGCCGCGTCAGGATCTCGCGGTAGGCGCGTGAGGTGTCCCGGGCGGCCTGGTCGCCCCGGTGATTCATCGCATAATACCAGACCCACGTAAACTCGTCTTCCGGGACGGTCCAGTCGCTCCACTGCGGGTAGTCCTCGAAGAAGGATTCCATCGTTTCGGCGCGTGGAAGATCCCACGCTTCGTGATATCCCTGGCGCTGCCGCACGGTCAGTTCCAGGGCTTCGGGCACCGGATGCAGGAGCGCATTCGTCAGGCTCAGGATCGCGGGAGCCAGGAAGGTGAATGCCACCCATACGCCCACCAGGATCATTGCGTTGGCCGTCGAGGAGCGGTGTCCGCCGGCGACGCCCAGGCAGAGCGCGAACCAGAACAGGGTGTGCAGGGCGATCAGCGCAGCCGCCCACCCCGCGCGGCCGTCGGCATCGACTCCCGCCAGGGAGACCCCGATAAGAGCCAGTGACGTGACCAGGCCCGCTGCCAGGATCACACGTGCGGCAACCTTTGCGGCGATCAGCCGCCGGGGTCGGGCGAAGAGCCGGGCCATCCGCCAGGTTCCACGCTCGCGCTCGCCCGAGACGATGTCGTAGGTGACGGCAATGACAAAGAGCGGAAGCAGGGCGATGAGGACAAAGGCCAGGTCGAGGTGCCCTGCGGCCGCGAGGCGAGGATTCATTGTCTCGTGTTCATAGAGCTGGCCTTCGAGCGCCAGCAGCCGTATCCGCAGGCTGGCCGTCTCGACCGCCGTTCTGCCGCTCGCCAGTGCCGACAGTCGGGACGGTGGCTGGGGTGCCGGGAAGGCCAGGTAGTACAGCGGCTCGCCCGCTTCCGTAGTCGGGGGATAGATGGACGACAGATACGCGAGCTGATCCCGGTAGGCGGTTTCGGCTGCTGACGTGGCGGCCTCGGCGGCCTGGATTCTCCGGCTTCCCTGCCACCCCGCATACACTCCCAGTCCCAGCAGGAGAAGCACCGCGGCCGCGACGCCGCCGGAGCGGATCACCCGGGCGAGTTCAAGCCGAATCAGGCGGATCCAGGCTATTGCGCTTTCGGACCGCACCCTGCCGGCCCTCACGATCCGGAGCCGTCCACACCCACGCGCGGCAGCCGTCGTCGACCCAGCCCGAGACCCGCGAGAGGAAGGACGATCCACAGCCCCAGCGCGGCCAGCGACTGGGGGCGATCGCGAACAGCCCGGCGGAGCGATGGTGGACTTGGCCGGAAGACGGGGAATCGTGTCCATTCCTGCCGCGCAATGCGCTGGTCGCGGTCGTTCTCGTACCTGATCTCGTGGACGTGCAGGTCGTTCAGGCGCTGGATGATGTCATAGCGGTGAGCCTCGGCCTGCGCCCGGAACGACTCCATCGCCTCCGGCCCGGTTCCCGCCGCCGCCATCGACAGGTCCCGCGCCGCCAGGTAGGGAGTGAACAGCCCGAGCCACGCCAGTACACCGTCCTGCCGGCGATGAGCGGCGAGCAGTTCCTGCTGGTGCTCCTCCTGGATTCGGCTGGTGATCTCCTCGCCCTCCCGGCTTACCACTCCTCCCCAGTTGATCGGAAGCTCCTCGACGGTCGCCACCTCGTAGCGCGCCAGGTACTCGTCGCGGAGTGCGCTGAAGAAGGGATCGTCCGGGTTGTGGCTGTCCCCCACTCCCCTCTGCGCCTCCTCGACCCGGGCGGTGAACTGCGCACGCGACGGGATCGGATGAAGCGCGCTCGCCAGCGAGGCACCGAGGCGCGGGGCGGCAACGCAAAGGATGACCCATATGGCGACGAGCTGGGCGAGTGCGGCCCGTGAAGATGCTCTGCGCGACGAGACCCACACGGTCAGCAGCACCCATCCTGCCAGATACGCCGCGTAGATTGCTGCGAGCGCCAGCAACCGTGGGACCGAGGTTGGGCCCTCGCCGCCGGCAGCGCCGAATGCGACTGTGACCAGCCCGACCGGAAGAGCCGCCGCCAGGGCAACCGCCCCGACGCCCAACACCTTCCCTCCCATGATCTGCCCCGGTGTCGCCCCCTGGGCCAGGAGCAGCCGCAGGGTCCCCCGTTCCCTCTCGCCGCTTACCGATGCGAAACCCGCGGCCACCACGAACAACGGCAGGAGCAGCCCCAGCACGGCGGCCGGCGTGAGACGCCCGAAACGCAGCATGCCGGTCGAATGTCGCGCGTCGCCGAAGCTGGCGGCGTTCTGCCGGTGTCCCTCCAGGAAGAGCGACGTGCCCGCGTAGGCACCGACTCCCGGGTCGAAGAATGCCAGGGGTGCCTCCTCGCGGAAGACCAGGAAGCCGTAGTGGATCACCCGGTGCGGATGACGGTCCGGCTGCTCGGCCCACTGGCGTTCGACCAGCGCCTGGTAGCGGGCACGCTGTTCCGCCTCGCTCGTGGTGTGATGCCGGGCCCCGAGCACGGAGACGCCTCCCAGCGCGACGACGAGCCCCAGCAGAAAGAGGACGTAGCGATCCTCGCGCATCGTACCGATATGCCGCCGCGCAACGAGCAGCGTGTTGCGGAGACCCACGCTAATCCGCGCCTCGTACTCGCCCAAGTCCCACCCCGGCGCCCATGCCCACCAGGAGCACAAGCCCGCCCAGAACCGTCAGCGGAACCGCCGCGCGGCGTGCGGCGTCGCCGGGGCCTTCGTCCGTGTGGCGAAACCTCGGCACGTTGGGAAGCACGCTGGCGGTCATCTGCTCGTCGGCGAGGATCGCAGGCACGAAGAACTCCCGCCATTGCTCGGCGAACGCCCGTACCTGCGACTGAAAGTGGGCGAAACGCGCGTCCCCGGTCCCCGCGGCGTCGATGAGCACGTCCTGGGCCAGGAGCGCCGGCGACAGGAAGCGGTAGCGGCGCACCAGAACGATCTGATCGGCGCGACGGGCATCGTGTTGCGACGTCACTTCCTCCAAGCGGCGGTTCACGGCGTCCGTAGCGGCCCAGGCGAGGGCCCCCAGACCGGGCTCGTCGGCCACCACGCCCTCGGCCATTTCAGGATGGTCTTCCAGGTATCGGGCGAGCAGCTCGCTGCGGCGGTTCACGGCGTCATTCGAAGCGTCGCGCTGGGCCGTGATCATCTCGACGCGCGACGGCAGCGGGTGGAGCAGGCCCGCCGCGATGTTGATCGCCGCCGGGAGCACCACAACGAGCACCAGCCACGCACCCACCAGCACGGTGGCGTTCCAGGCCGAGGACCGCCGCAGGGTGTTGACCCACGCTGCGAGCATGAACCAGAAGAGCGAGTAGGTGACGACGGCGGTGCACCACAGAAGAACCCGTCCGGGTGAATCGAAGCCTCCCGTGGCCAGAATGCCCAGCAAAGACATCGCAAGCACCATTCCCACAACCAGAAGCGCCCGGAATGCGAGCTTCGCCGTCACGACGCTTCGGGCCGATACGGGCTGCGAGAGCGTCAACGCCAATGTTCCCTGTTCGCGCTCCTCCGAGAGCACGTTGAAGCTCAGGGCCAGAACGAGCAGCGGCAGCAGGTAGACCACAACGAAGGCCAGGTCAAAGCGTCCCACCATCAGGTTGAGGGGATTCTCGACCTCGCCGTTCTGTTGAAACGACGACTCGTTGGTGTAGACGTTGACGTCGTAGTAGTACGGCAACAGGTCACTTTGCCCGACCGCAAGGGCCGTGAGGGAACCCGGTGCCAGCACCGCGGTGTGGCTGCCGCTCGGCCCGCCCAGGACCAGCGGCGACCGCGGGTCGGCAAAGGGTGAAGACGGTTGCCCGCCGTTTGCGATGGCGTCCAGTTCCTGCTCCAAGGCGCTGGTGCGCTCGACGTTGCCGCTCTCGACGGCCTCTACGGTGCGCTCCTGAAACCGCAGCCAGACCACGCCGTTTGCCAGCGCGTAGACGAGGAGGACGGCGAAGAGCCCGAGCACGATCCGAAGCGCCCGATCGGCCAGGAGCAGCCGCCACTCGTTCCGCAGGACGGTGCGCGCGGTCATGCTACCCGACCTCCGCGCGCCGTACTCGCGCTGCGGCGACCAGGATTGCGCCGGCCAGCCATGCTCCAAGCACAAGGAGTGACAGGATCCGGTTGCCCAGCACCCAGCCCAGCGTCGGAGCGGCGTACTGCAGCGGAGGGACCGATTCCCAAAGCTCGGCGCCGGCTGCGTACGAGAAATCGCCGGTCAGTGAGTTTTCGGTCATGTCGCCGTTCATTTGCCGCATCAGATCGCGGCGGTAGGTCTCGGCGGCTGTGGCGAAGTGCCGGTGCTGCTCGACATCCGTGCCCGCCAGTCCCATCGAGAGCGTGCGCACCGCGAGCAACGGCGCCGCGACCGCCAACGTCTCGTGCACGACGCCCTGACGCTCGAAGGTGTCCCACAACGCCCCGTAGTTGCGGTCGAAAATCCGGTTGCCGAACTCCTCACTCTCCTGCAGGTAGACGCCCACCGCGTTTATGGGCAGGTCCTCGACCCGCTCCACCCCGTATTCGGCAAGCAGACGCCGGGTCGATGCGGCCCGATCCGGGGGGGAAATGTCTGCCACACCGGTGGACATCTCGCTTTGCACGGTACGCGCGAACTCGAAGGCGGAGGGCGTCGGGTGCAGCCATTTCGACAGGTCCACCGCGACCCGGGGCGCCACGAGCCCGTTCACCACCCACACGGCCAGCAGGATCACCAACGCGGTGCGTGCCGAGCGCGCCCACGCGGAGACGGCCAGGGACAGCGCCAGGAAAGCGGTGAAGTAAGCCAGATAGACGCCGGCGAGGACGGTCCCGCGAGCCAGCGGTGATGCGGCCGGTCCGGGACTCGCGACGACCAGCGCCGCCGCTCCCACCAGCGCGGCCGGCACCAGCAGCAGCGCCAGCGCGCCCGAGACGCCGAGTGCCTTGCCCGCTGCGAGTTCGCGCCGGCCGATTCCGGTAGCCAGCAGCTGCCGCAGCGTGCCGCGCTCCCGTTCGCCGGCGAGCGCGCCAAAGGTCAGCAGGATGATGAGCAGGGGCACGAGGTGTTGCAGTACCTGCGCCGCGGTCAGAGCCCCTATGCGCTGTGCCGCCGTCGCGTCCTGGGCCGGACGAAGCATGAAATCGTTCTGTCGGTGGGCCTCCAGCCACACCGAAGTGCCCGTGTACGGGTCCACGCCCTCGTCGACGAAGGACAGCGCCAGCCGTGGCTTGAACGCATAGATGCCGTAGTGCGCCGCCGAGTGGGGATTCTTCTCACCCTGCGTCTCCCAGTGCTCGCGGGCCGTGGCCTGCGCGGCCGCGTGCTCCTGCTGTGCCTGCCGTGCCTGGACCCATCCGTGACCCAGAGAGATCAGCAGCAGCGATCCGACGAGGACCGAGCACCACCGGAACCGGCCGTCCCGCACCACATCGGTAAACTCCTTGCGAACTATGTGCCTGATCATCGACTTCTCCTAGTCGTGCATGTGTTCCAGGTAGATGCGCTCCAGATCGGCGTGGCCGATCTCGTCGGTGCTCAGTTCGGTGACCAGGCGTCCGTATCGCATGATGCCCACACGGGTGCCGGTATCCTTTGCTCGGAACAGGTCGTGAGTCGCCATGAGCACCGCGACGTCGCGTTTCCTGAGCCGCTCGACGAGTGCCGAAAACTCGTTCGAGGCCTTCGGATCGAGGCCGGATGTCGGCTCGTCGAGCAGAAGTGCGTCGGCCTCCTTGGCGATCGCGATCGCAATACCGACTTTCTGCCGCATGCCCTTGGAGTACTCGGACACCCGTCGATCGACCGAGTCTCGTTCCAGACCGGCCTCGACCAGGATTTCGGTGAGTCGTTCCCGGCCCAGCGAGCCCCTCCCGCCCAAGGCGGCGAAGTACTCCAGGTTTTCCAGTCCGCTGAGATTGCGGTACAGCATCACCTGTTCGGGTATGTAGGCGAGGCGCTGCTTTGTCTCGCGGTCGTGGGTGGCGACATCCAGGCCGGAAACGAGGGCCTGGCCACCCGAGGGCGCCACGAATCCGAGGAAAAGGTTGATCGTGGTCGTCTTCCCCGCGCCGTTGGGTCCAAGGAGGCAATAGACCTCTCCCGGCGCTATGGTCAGGTCGAGGCCGTCAAGGGCGCGCGTGTCACCGTAGTTCTTGCTGAGTCCGCGGGCTTCGAGGAGCGGGGTTGGCTCCGCCCGCGATTCGGCGGTTTGCATGTGTTTCCATCTCTCGCGTTGGGTGCGCCGCCGTCGGCGCGACCGTTGGACAGGTCTGCCGACGCCCGGGTCGGCAGAGGGCCGAATGGCTACAGAGAGCTGGAAAGCGGCGGGGCGCGACTGCGATGAGGGGAGTGATGGACGATCCCGGAGATCAGCCGGTTTCCGGGGAGCGTGGGGGTTCGCACCACGTCCTTTTCCACGATGACCGGCGCGTCCACAGCGGGTGTCGGTACGCCCTCGTGACCGATCTGGCAGACGGAGCACACGGCCGACAGGTCGGATTCCGCGTGCGTGTGGAAGCCCTCAACGGCGGTGAAGAAGAGCAGCGAAAGGCCGACGACAATTCCCACCAACGAACGCATGCCTCCCTGCGATCCTCCTGGACCGATCAGGTGGGCCATGTTCGTTCCGCCTATCATCGCAGACTCACGTGCCGGCTTCGCGAGATCGGTACCGACACCGAACCTATTATGGGGTCGGCCGACCACTCAAGCAAAGCGACCTGGCAACCAGGCCGGGAGCGCTGAGGGAAGGGATGACTTGCCGTGATTGCATTGCAATCATACTATCTTCCGTGGCCACGAGATTTGTTCGAGATTGGGGTTGTGAATCCGTGGGAGAGTCGGTGACTGACAGGGCGACGCCCACAGGGACGAAATGAGCGACCAGTGATCAGACGAACAAGCATCCTTCCGGCCTGCCTCATCCTGTTCGGCTGCGCGCCGGGCCAGCCTGGGCGGCCTGCTGACTCAGCCCAGCCCCTCGACCTCACCCTCGAGAACATCTACGGCCCCCGCGGGCGCGCCGGCGCCAGCGAAATCAGCCCCGACGGGCGGTACGTAGCGATGTCGGCCACGGGCCCCGAGGGGTCGGGGATCTACCTGGTGCCGACAGGCCCCGAGGAGCCGGGAACAGACGCAGCGGCGGTCCCCGCCCCGACCACCGGCACCTTCTGGGCCGAGGGCGGCTCGCCGTCCTGGTTCCCGGAAAGCGACCGCATCGTCTTCCGGCGCAGTGGCGACCTCTGGACCATTGATGTCGGTGCCAGGGAAGCCGTCCGGATCACCAACGACGACGACAACGAGCGCGCGCCGCGCGTATCGCCCGACGGTAGCCAGATCGCCTTCTACTCGGGCCGCTCGGGCTACCAGGACATTTGGGTGGTCCCCGCCGACGGGTCTGGCGCGCCACGCCAGGTCACCTTCGACGCCTTCGCCCCGGACGACTTCCGCTGGTCGCCTGCCTGGGCCCCGGACAGCCGCCGGATCGCCTACGTGTCGAACGCCGCCGACTACTGGCACGACGACATCTGGGTGGTGGACATCGAGACCATGGACACGCGCCAGGTCTCCCGCACGCTGATGGCCTCGACCGAGCCCGTGTGGTCACCCGGCGGCACGGAGATCGCGCTGCTGGGCACCCACAAGGACGGCTACTGGTACGAGGACCTGGCCGACATCTTCGTCCTTGATCCGGCGGCTGGCACCGAGCGCACCGTGGACATGCAGATCCATGCCACCGACTGGCTGCACCGCATGCGCATCTTCTGGTCCGGCGACGGCGAGCGAGTCCTTTTTCCGTACCATGAGCGCGGCGACTTCGACCTGTGGTCGGTAGCGGTCCAGGGCGGGGTGGCCACGCGCGTGACCAACATGGGCGGGTCGCTCGGCTCCATCTCCTCCTCGGCCGGGGCGGAGATCTTCGCGTTCACGCGCGCCACGCCGACCCGCGGGTCCGACGTCGACCTCATCCCCTCCGCCGGAGGCCCACTCCAACGCCTCACCAACTTTGCCGCCGAGTGGAACACGGTGGTCGACCCGGTCGAGATCTCGTTCCGCAGTTACGACGGCCTCTATATCCAGGGCTTCCTGTACATGCCGCCCGGCCACCAGCCCGGCGACCGCCATCCCGCCCTGGTGCAGGTGCACGGCGGGGGCACCAACTCGTATCTGCACGGCGAGAACCTCTTCGAGCAGTATCTGGCGTCGAAGGGCTACGTGGTGCTGGCCGTGAACTACCGCGGCGGTTCCGGCTTCGGCCGCGAATTCCAGGATCTGGGCATCAACGACTGGGCCAACGGGCAGGCCCGGGATGCGGCGGCCGCCGGCGAGTTTCTGCGCACGCAGGACTACACCAACGGCAAGGTCGGGATCTACGGCTACAGCTACGGCGGCATCACCAGCATGGCGGCGATCGCGCGGGTGCCCGGCGTCTTCGACGCGGCGGTGCCGATGGCTGGCATCTACGACTTCGGCGACGCCTACACCAACGCCGACCGCATCGGCCGCATCTTCATCAGGACCGGCCACTCGGGGTCGCCTGAGGAGCAGCCGGACATCTACGCCGTCAGCAACACGCTGGCGCGCATCGGGAACATCGACACGCCGCTGCTCATCATGCACGGGGAGCTGGACGTCCGCGCCCCGTACCGCCAGTTCGAGATCGCGGTTGCCGAGCTGGAGCGCCACGGCAAGGTCTTCGAGAGCCGGAGCTACCCGGGAGAGACGCATGGACTGCGCCCGGCAGCCCGGATCGACATGTACAGGCGCGCCGAGGCGTTTTTCGACCGGATGTTGAGGGGAGAAGGATAGCCAAGTCTTGCCGAGGTTGTAACCGGACCGTAGCCTGAACCGTATTCCCAAGACGGAGGTGAGTCTGGGCGGCGGCGCGGGGGTGAGGGTTGAGCATAGCGAATGGGGTGGTGGAAGACGCCGCTGACGAGCCGATGGCGTGGCATTCCGGCCCGGCCTCACCTCGAGAGGAGTTGGGCGATGCTCTCTCTGCCGAGCACGCTCCTGTTCGCAGAAGTTCGCGACGCACCTCGCCGTCCTGCGCCCGGCCGGTCACCGGTTTCCGCTCCGCTCCCTCCGCCATTGGCGATTCTGACGCGTCCATCCACAAAGGAGGAATGATGAGTATTCACTTGTTCGAACTGGGACCGAGGACGGTCCGAAGAAGGCCCTGGAAACCCGCAAATGCCATATCGGGGGCGGCGGCGCTGGCCTTCGCCCTCCTCGCGGGTCCCCTGTCGGCACAGACGGGTACGATCAGCGGCGTCCTCACCAACGGAGAGACGGGAGAACCCCTTTCCAACGTCCAGATTTCACTCGAGGGCACCGGGATGGGAACCCTTACCAACAACCAGGGGCGGTTTCTCATCCTGAACGCACCGGCCGGAGAGCGCGAGGTCGTGGCTCAGCTCATCGGTTTCAGGGAGGAGCGCCGCACGGTGTCGCTCGGCTCCGGCGAGTCGTCGCTCGTGGACATCTCCATGTATCCTCTGGCGGTTGAACTGGAGGGCGTGGTGGTCACGGGAACGGCCATCGCGGCCCAGAAGCGGGAGGTGGGCAACAGCATCTCCCTGGTCACCTCGGATGAACTGCTCTACGCCGGAGCGATCAACCTGGAAGACGCACTCCGCGGCCGCGCCCTGGGCGTGAGTATCACGGGAGCGTCGGGGACGGCCGGCGCGGGATCCGACATCCTGCTTCGGGGCACCAATTCCGTGAACGGGCGCAACCGCCCGTTGATCTACGTCGACGGCGTGCGCATGCCCACCGGCACTTTGGAGGACGCCAGCGGCGAGGCTCAGGAGCACGCGACCTTCCTCGGCAGCATCCGGGAAGAGGACATCGAGAGGATCGAGATCATCAAGGGGCCCGCGGCGTCCAGCCTCTACGGCACCGACGCGAGCGCCGGCGTGATCCAGATCTTCACCAAGAAGGGTTCGCCCGGCGCACCGCGGTGGACCATGAACATGCAGCAGGGTCTGCAGCGCGTCGGCCACGTGGGGCCGAGCCTCGACCCCACCGGGCTTCGCGTCAACGACTGCACCCGCCAGTTCAACCACTCGCTCGACGAAGGCTACCACTTCAACCGTGACGAGGCGGGGGCGCTCATCGCGGACCCCGGCTGCCCCGCCAGCGGCAGCTGGCTCCGAGATGCCCACGTTCAGGACTACGCCCTCTCGGTCAGGGGCGGAAGCGAAGAGGTCACCTACTACGCCTCCGCGGGCTACGGCATTACCGAGGGCGTCATCGACCCGAACGAGTCCGAGGACGTGAACGTACGGGCGAACTTCACCTTCAGCGGATTCGAGAACTTCCAGATCAACCTCAACAACTTCTACACGCGCCGGGACATCGCCTGGATCCCCAACGGAGACAATGACGAAGGGCTGCTGTACAACGTGGCCCGCGGCGATGAAGGGGAGACGCCGGACAACGACGACTCGGCGGTGCTGGACCTGACGCAGGACCAGACGATCAACCACTTCAACTCCAGCGCCAACGTCGACTGGACGCCCGTGGACAACATGCGGCACCGGCTCACCTTCGGTCTGGACTACTCGAACTCCCACTACATCACCCAGCGGCCCTGGCTCTTCTGGAACAACCCCCTCGGCACGCGGACCGTCGACATCGAGAACCGCCGCGTGATCACGCTGGACTACGCGGGCACGTACCTGTTCGAACTCCCGGGCAACTTCACCTCCACCACCTCCGCCGGCGCCCAGTACAACCAGTTCGAACACCTGGGCAACCGGACCGACGTGGAGGGCTTCATCGGGCCCGGGGCGAAGGTCCTGGAGAACGCCGAGGAGGTCACCAACTACAACGAGGACCGGGACGCCACCGAGGGCGGAGGATTCTTCATCCAGGAGCAGATCGGGTGGAGGAACCGTCTCTTTGTCAACGTGGGTCTCCGGGCCGACACGCACAGCTCCTTCGGGCGGGAATATACCAAGGACGTCCGGTTCACGATGTACCCGAAGGCTCAGGCCACCTATACCCTTTCCGACCACGAGTTCTGGCCGTCCTGGTGGGAGACCTTCCGTCTGCGGGGGGCGTACGGCGAATCCGGCGAGGCGCCGCCGGCCGAAGCCTCTGTAACCATCTTCGAGGCTTCCTCCCTGGCCGACGAGAACAACCTCGGCTTCATCATCGACAACCTGGCCAACCTCCGGGTGGGCCCCGAGCGCGCCAAGGAGTTCGAGGGCGGTTTTGATGCCTCGCTGTTCGACGGAATCCTGGCCCTCAACGGGACCGCCTACTATCGGAGGACCTTCGACGGGCTGATCAACGTCGCCCCGGCACCCTCCAGCGGCATCAACGAAAACATCCCGCAGAACGTTGGCATCTGGGACAGCAGGGGCATCGAGGTCGGAATGGACTTCCTGGTGTTCGAGGGCTTCAGCAGCCGCGTGAGCATCAATGCGAACTACCAATACAACCACACCAGGATGGTCGAACTGGGAAATCCGCAGTTCGAGCAGTTCTCGTTCAGCTACCTGAACCGATACCGGCCGGACCGCGCGATTCCGGCGCTGATCGGGAAGATGATGTGCAATCCCGACGAGATGGGCGCGCTGCCCACCTACACGGACGACGATGACTGCGTCCTGAACGGCGTCGAGATCTCGAACCATCCCGACACGTTCTTCTACGCGCCCAGCCGCCCGCCGCACGAAGCGTCCGTGGGCTTCAGGGCCACCCTCTTCAACGACTTCATCCTCGATGCATTCGGCGTTGCGCAGGTCGGGCACTGGCTCTACGACGATCTGGCCCAGGAACTGGCGGTCGACGGCCTGTGGCCGGAATGCTGGCCGATCAACGACGCGGTCAACGCCGGTGTCCAGGCCGAGGACCCGAGCCTGTACTCCATGTACACCGCGAAGGAGATTGGGCGCTGTTGGGAGAACGAGTCCGACAACGAGGACTGGATGGAGCCGGCCGACTACTTCCGGCTCCAGGCCGTGAGCCTGTCCTACCGCATGCCGCGGGAGTGGCTGCCGGGTGGCTTGACGGGGGCCACGATCCAGCTCCGTGCGACGAATCTGTTTACATGGACGAGATTCTCGGGTCTGTATCCCGATGCGTTGATAAGGCCCGCCCAGCAGACGGCCCGGGGCAATGGCTACATCCTGCCCCCGGCCAGGCAGTTCTCGATGAACCTGCGGGTCAACTTCTGACCGGGGCGAGGAGAAATATCATGAAGACGACAGAAACAAGAGTGAAATCGATCCTCGGACTGCTGGGAATCATTGCGGGGCTCGCGACGGCGGGATGCGTCGACACCGAGCTCCAGGGCGTGATCATCGAGGACGATATCGAAGATCCGAACCTGATGGTCGCCTTCGTTCGGGGTATCAACTCCGAGCTCCACGACGCAATGCGCGACTTCAGCGGCGTCTGGTGGTACGCCGGCTCCGCCACCGACGACTTCAACAACGACGGAACGAACTCCGGCAGCGAAGAGATCCTGGAGTATCGCAACTACGTGGACCGCCCGGGGAACTTCCCGTGGAACCAGCTCCACGAGGCCGCCTGGGCCGGCTACTACGGTGTGGAGATCACCACCCGCGTCTTCGACGAGGAGGGGATCGCCAACCATCCCCTGACTGCCCGCTCCTGGATCATCTCCGGGTGGGCCGAGCGCATGATGGGCGAACTGTTCTGCGAGTCCGTGTTCAACTACGGTCCGGGTGCGGGTGCACTCATCGGGCCCAACGACCAGTACGACCCCTCCCGATCGGTGGACACCGACTCGATCATGAGACGGTCGGTGTACGCCATGCAGAACGCGCTCGCCGTAGCCGAGGCCGCCGTGGCCGCCGGGGCTCCCACACCCGATGGCGACGAGCGCATCTTCGACCCCGTGAAGCTCATGTTCGCGGCCCACGGCGGCATCGCGCAGGCGGCGATGCTGATGGGCGACTGGGATCTGGCCGTGTCGCATGCCGCCCAGGTGCCCGACGACTTCATCCTGTACAGCCACTCCGATCCGGAGGTGGAGGACAACGGCTGGTTCGACGTGTCCTTCCAGAACGACGACTTCACGCTCTGGAATACGCCGCTGCACCGGGTCTTCCCCGACGACCCGCGCGCCCCCTGGATCAAGTGCGGCGAGTGGCGGTCCGACACGTTGCGGACGACATACGGGTCTTCCAGGGACATCCGCGACACCGGACTGTGCGACCGCACCACGGGGTACGGCGGCGAGTACCGGGCCGAGAGCAACAGGATGCCGCTCTACTCGTCCCTGAAATCCGAAACCGAGGGGCTGCTGACGCGGCCGGATGGCGAGACCGGCGAGGACGCCGACTTCCCCATGGTACGGGGTACCGAAATGCTCCTCATCCGCGCGGAGAAGGCGCTGCTGGACGGCAACCTCGCGCAGTTCACGACCCTGGTGAACCGTGGGCGGGCCGTGTACGGCATGGACCCGATCGAGGCGCCCACGAGCGCGGGGGCGCTGGAGTACCCCAACGCCGAAGACGACGCCTGGTCGATCCTGGACCGGGAGCGCTACGTGCTCATGCACCTGGAGGGCCGCCGTCTTGCGGATATGAGGCGTTGGCAGCACCCGTACATTGCCCAGAGTCACGCGGTCAATCCCCGGGTAGAGGCCGAGAACGGGCCGGGCAAGGTGGTGTACTGCATGCCCATCGCGGACATCGAATGCGACGCGAATCCCGACTTCAACTGCCCCGGTGTGGGATAAGGCAGACCCGTGGGGCCCGGGGGGCGGCCGTGCGGAACCGCCGCCCCCCGGGCCTCAGAAGAGGAGACACACGATGCGATTTCACCGCCTTGGCATGATCGCCCTCGCTTTCGTCCTTTTCCTCGGTGCCTGCTATCCCGGCAGGGCCAACTCCGGCTCCGGCCAGAATCCCGATCTGATCGGGAACTGGGAGCTCCAGGAGTTGCCCGACTACACCGCCTTCGATGCCATTCGCCGTCTTCGGCCTGCATGGCTGAGCCGGGGCAACCCAACGATCCACCTGAACGGCGTACCCCTGTCGAGTTTCGATCAACTGGAAGAGATAAGTGCGGTTGACATCCGGGAGATGCGGTTCCTCAACGGACCCGACGCGTCCACGCGCTTCGGTACGGGCTACATGAACGGGGCGATTCTGATCACCCTTGAGCGCTGACCGGCCGGACCGGATTAGCCTGCCGCAGCCCCGCACACCGCCGGCGCCTCTTCATCCAGGCCCAGCAGCCGGAAGTAGTTCTGTCCCAGCGCGATGTTGCGGAAGGCCTCGTCGTCGACGAACTGCAGGATCCGGCTCGTAACCTCCAGCTCGGTCCTGTACACCTCGAAGTCCTTGTTCGACGAGGCCAGGAAGTCCGTCCCCGGCAGAATCCGGTCCGAGTACTCGTTCAGGAACGCGACGTACAGGGGCTGGTATTCGGCCCGCGAAAAGTAGTTGTCGTCGATGATCCGCCACGTGATGTCAAGCATGAGGTTCGGATGCCGGTCCAGCAGCGAACTCACGAGCCGTATGTGCTCGGCCGCGGGCAGCGTGGTCAGCTCCAGCGACAGCCCCATGTGCATCCATACAATGCGGTTGTCGGGATAGCGGTCGAGGACTTCCTGCATGAGGGGGAGGTACAGGGTGGGGTCCTCTTCGCGGCCCAGATCCGAGTGAATTGCGATCGGGATGCCGCGTTCGCGAAGGAGGCTCATGAAGGGCGCCCATTCGCGGATCGCCGCGAGTGGCACCGGCTCGTGCGCGTTCCCGAATAGCGCCTGCTTCACCAGGTTGACCTCGCCCATCCAGCGGAACATCCCCGGGAACTCCGTGTCGAGGAGCTCGATCCCCGCGACCACCGACTCGGGCCGGGACAGATCGGGGAACGTCATGGCGAGGGTCGCGTGGATCCCTTCCGGCGGGTTCGCGAGCAGACTCTCCGCGTTGGCGAAGTCGTTCTTCAGCGTCGGGATGACGGGGGTGCCGGGACAGTCCAGGTAGTACGTGCACGGCGAGCCGATCGGGAGCATCTGCCCGATCCCGTAGATGTTGACGTAGCGCACGCCGGTCTCGCGCAGGTATCCCATGACCTCGTCGAAGGGCACGGACGGGCCGCCGAAGGCGCGAAAGTGCAGGTGGCTGTCCACGACGGCGGTGTGCGGCTGGGTGGCGCGATCGTAGCAGGCGGGGACCGGGACACCCGGCGACTCCGGTCCGGGGGTCATCGGGGAACAGGCGGAAAGCGCCGCCCCCGCGGCGGTCAGGAGTGATGCGAGCCAGCATTTCCGCCAGATCATACGGCCTCTTGGGCACTTTGCGACGGCTGATCGGGGACCCAAACTGCTCTTCACGATCACCCCCTGTCAACTTCATACCGTCGCCTCTTTCCACTCCCCACGCCTGAAGAGCAGTGCGGCGGCGACCGCCAGGGTCGAGAACGACACGGTCATGGCGATGAACACGCCGGTGGGACCGAGTCCGCCCGAAACGGAGAGAAACCACGCGAGCGGAATCTCCCAGAGCCAGAAGCAGAAGAAATTGAGAATGGTGGGCGTCCACACCGCACCCGCGCCGTTGAACGCGGCCGTCAACACCATGCCATAGGCGTAGAACACGAAGCCGATCGACACGATGCGGAGACCCGTGACCGCGACTTCGGACGCGCCGCTGGTCCCCCCGAAGAGACTGACGATCGCCGGGGCGAAGGCGATGAAGAACACGCTGAGCGCCCCGAGGAACGCGAGGTTCATCTTGCACGCGATCCACGCCGCGCGCTCGGCCCGAACCGGATCGCCGGCGCCCAGACCCTGCCCGACCATCGTGGCCGCCGCGTTGGAGAGTCCCCACGCCGGCAGGATGGCGAAGAGGATGATCCGTATGGAGATCACGTAGCCCGCCAGCGCCTCGGCTCCCGACATGGCCGTGACCCGTGTCAGCCCGATCCAGCTCGCGGTTGCAATGAAGGTCTGGAGCATGCCCGTCGCCGAGAGCTCCACCAGCCGCGACATGACCCGTGGCTGAATTCGCAGGTGCGCAAGGCGGACCCGGAGCTTTCCTCCCAGGCGAAGCAGGGTGTAGATCTGCACCAGCACCGCCGTGCCGCGCCCGATGGTGGTCGCGATGGCCGCCCCCTGCACGCCCAGTTCGGGGAAGGGACCGAGACCGAAGATGAGGAGGGGATCGAGGATGATGTTCAGCCCGTTGGCGATCCAGAGCACGCGCATCGCGATCGCGGCGTCGCCCGCCCCCCGGAAGGCGGCGTTCTGCAGGAAAAGAAGGATGATGACGACGTTGCCACCGAGCATGATGCGGGTATAGGGAAGGCCCGTGGCCACGACCGTGTCGTCGGCGCCCATGAGCCGCAGGATGTCGGGCGCGTAGACCACGCCGGCGACGCCGAAGGCAACGGCGAGCAGCAGCCCGAGCAGGATGGCCTGCGCCGCCCCCCGGGCCGCCCCGTCGCGGTCGCCTGCGCCGATCCGGCGCGCCACCAGGGCCGTGACGCCGATGCTCAGCCCCATCGCGACGGTGTAGATCAGCGCCAGAACCGATTCGGTCAGCGCGACGCCGGCCATCGCCGCATCCCCGAGTCTGGACACGAAGTAGATGTCGACCACCGCGAAGAGCGACTCCATGACCATCTCGAGCACCATCGGGATGGCCAGGAGTATGACCGCGCGCCGGATCGGCCCGTCCGTGGGGTCGCCGCCGGTGCCTTTTACGGCATGGACGAATACCTGCCACCAGCTCTCGGGGGCGCCTTCCGCTTCCGCCGTCCCCATCCCCGCCCGGTTGTGTTTTCCGTCGCCCGTGTCCATTGTGGCGCTAAAGGTAGCGCGATTCGCGCGTGGTGGGGCTCGGCGCGCGCGGCCGGGCGTCTCCCGCGTGGCGGCACCCAACGAGGAGCGAAGGCATGGACGACGGCACGATGAGTGCGAGGGATCTTCCACAACATGCAACGGATCTCACGCGACGGCGGTTTGTAGGGGCGGCCACGGTCGCGGTCGGCGGCCTCGCCCTCGGCGCGTGCGTTGTAGAGGACGGCGCCGACCCGAGTGGGGGTGAGTCCCCCACGCCGCTCCGAATCCTCATCCTCGGCGGCACCAACTTCATCGGCCCTCACCAGGTACGCGCCGCGGTGGCGCGGGGACACGAGGTTACCCTGTTCAACCGGGGCATCACGAACCCGGACCTCTTCCCCGACCTCGAGACGCTGATCGGCGACCGCGAAGGAGACTTCGCCTCGCTGGCGGGACGCGAATGGGATGTCGTGATCGACAACCCGGCCAACATTCCGCGCTGGGTCCGCCTTTCGACCGAAGCGCTCAGCGGCTCGGTTGGGAAGTACGTCTACGTCTCCTCGACCGGCGTCTACGTCCCGTACCTGACCACGGACATCCATGAGGATGCTCTCGTGGACACCATCGAGGATCCGGAAACCGAGGTCGTCGACGGCCGCACGTTCGGTGCGCTGAAGGCGCTGGCCGAGGACGAGGCCCGGGGCGCCTTCCCGGACAGCCACCTGATCGTGCGCCCCACCTACATCATCGGGCCCGGCGATCCCACCGACCGCTACACCTACTGGCCGGTGCGGCTCTCGCGGGGCGGCGAGGTGCTCGCGCCCGGCGACCCGTCCGACCCGATGCAGCATGTGGACGTGCGCGACCTGGGCGCCTTCATGATCAAGGCCGTCGAGGACGACCTCACCGGCACCATGAACGTCGTCGGCCCGCGCGAGCCCCTCACCATGGGCGGCCTGCTGGAACGCACCCGCACCGCGGTGGGCTCCGACGCGACCCTGACCTGGGTGGACGCCGCCTTCCTGCGCGAGCACGACCTCCCCGCCCTCACCTACTGGACCGAACCCGCGGGCGACTACCTCGGCATGATGCAGGTCAACGGCGACCGGGCGCACGCGGCCGGCTTCGAGATGCGGCCCCTGGAACAGACCGCCGTCGAGACGCTGGAGTGGTTCAACGCCCAGGACGCCGAGCGGCAGGAATTGCGCGCGGGGCTGGCGCCGGAGCGGGAGGCGGAGTTGCTGGTGGCGTTTCGGGGCGAGGCGTAGGGGCGCCCGTCAGTTCCGCAGTATCCGTACCACCTCCCCGTGCTCGTTCATCACCCGGATCGGGCCTCGAAGCACGTCGTTCTCCAGCCCGATCCCGTCACCAGCCGGCTCGGGAAGGGCCGCAGCCTGGAGCGGCACCGTGTAGGGGTCTGCCAGGCTGACATCGACCGTGTAGCCGAGGTCCGCCAGCGCCTGGATGGTGATCGCACTCAGGGGGCTGGAACCCGCCGCCAGACCCGCGGAGGAGGTCATGACTTCATTCCCCATCACCGATGTCCGCCAATGCAAGTCGTTCGAGTCCTGGATGCTCCTGTTCTCGACCGGCACCTTCTCTCCGCTCGTGTAGGCTGTTCCTCCCGCCGCGTCGAATGCCGCGATCGCAAGCGGGCCCGCGAAGTGCGTATCCGCACCCCAGTTCAGGCGGGCGGAGTGCCGGAGCAGCCCCAGCTCGTCCCAGATCGTGCCGATGCCCAGTGCATGCCCGATCTGGTGAACCCCGACCGCTGCCAGATAACCTTCGGCCACCGTTCTAAAGAGGAGTTCTTCGTTGAACTTCACTACAGCCAGCAATGGCCAATGTGAGCCTTCCCGTGTCCGGCAGGCCCCTCCCTGAGCCAGGAATCGCGGATTGACGTCCGTAGTGACGATGGCCAGCACGAGCAGATCCTCGATTTCGGCCACGCGAAAACCAGGCCTGACGCCGAAGCACTCCAGATCGTCATCGGGGAGCACAGCGGTCTCCGGGAAATCCGTCTGCGCCACGATCCGGCGCCAGCGCTCGACAGCCTGTCGCAACCTTTGCACCACGAATGGCGAGACATCGCCTACGACAGCCAACTCGATGTCGAATCCGTCCGGGTCGCCCGGCGGGATCACGTTCATCTGAACGGATTGTTCGGCGCGCAGACCCTCCGAATCCGTCGCCCGGATTGTGACAAGCGCTGTCCCTTCCCCTATTCCCGCAATTGTAGCGACGTCACCTGAGAGACCGGCCTCGGCGATTCCGGGATCGTCGGACACCACTTCGTAGGTGAGCGGATCACCATCCGGATCCTCGAAATAGGGGTAGGACAAGGCGACCTCGCCGGCCCGTCCACCCGCCCGAAGCCTGTAAGGCGGGATCGCCTTCGCTGCGACCGGAGAACGGTTTGACGACTCCGAGAAAAGCACGATCGGGTCACCGACGGCGATCTCGATGCCGGCAAAATCTCCCGATACCTGCGGTGGCGGGCCCGCGCTGACATGAGTGGCGGCGCCCGTGCCAGACGTTACCTCGAAGTCGGGGCTGCTCGTGCGTCCTGCGGCCAGGGTAACCCGCTCGGTCGAGAGTTCGCCTCCCTGGGCCGAGACGTTGACCGTCATGTCGAAGAGCGCACCTTCATCGAGCCTCACAGCTACCGTGGCGGGCCCCGGCGAAAGCAGGTTGTCGTCGTCGGTGCGCTGGACTCGCAGACTGAGCGTGAACGGAGCACCGGGGCTGCCATGCAGCGTGAGCCGTTTCAGGCTCTCCAGCCCGGCAAAGATCCCCGCGGGAAGCGCCTCGAGATCATTGTCGGCGAGGGACAGGACTTCGAGATTCGACAGGTCGCCAAACAAACCAGAGGAGAGCTTGTCGAGGCGGTTGCTCTCCAGCTTCAGCACCCGGAGTGGCGTCAGGCCGCCGAACACCTCTTCGGGCAGCTCGGTCAGTTGGTTGAAGCCAAGGTCCATCCATGGCAGGGCGGTAAGCCGCGCGAACACGTTCTGTGGCAGAGTTTCCAGCTGGTTGTGGCTCAGGTTGAGCGAATCCAGTTCCAGGAGTCCCGAAAACAGTTGTTCCGGCAAGGAGCGGAGGTTGTTGTAGTCCAGGCGCAGATTCTTCAAGCCTGCCAGATCGGCAAAGAGGTGCTCGGGCAGCGCATCCAGGAGATTGTACCGCAGATCGAGCCTTTCCAAACTTCCAAGCTGCGGGAACACGTCTGGGGGGAGAGATCTCAGGTTGTTTCCCACCAGGTTCAGCCATTCGAGCCGCGCCAATCCCCTGAAAAGGCCCTCGGGAACGGAGGTGATACCGATGCTTCCCATATGCAGCTGCTCCAGGTTCGACAATCCCTGGAACACCGTTTCGGGTAGCGACGAGATCTGGTTGTTGACGAGGCTCAGTCGCTGAAGGCGTGACAACCCATCGAGAATCCGCGGCGGCAGTGCTGTCAGTTCGTTTTCGTGAAGTGTCAGCCATTCCAGGCTCTGCAACCCGGCGAAAACTCCTTCCGGCAAGGTCTCGAGCGAGTTGAAACCGAGTAGCAAGTCCCTGAGGCCCGTCAGCCCGCCGAACACACCCGCCGGGAGTGTGGTGAGGCTGTTTCTGCTCAAGTCCAGCCGGAGCATTCCGGTCAGGCCGTCGAAGTCACCCTCCTGGAGAGACGTGATCCCGGTATCGTCCAGGTCCAGCCACGTTATGGCCGCCAGATCCCGGGATCCGACCAGCGTACAGCGCGGAACCCCGGCCCGCTTCACGATCTCGTCCTGCACCTGAGGGGTCCGCGTGCAGACGCCGGATTCCTCAGGGGGCGGTTCGACCGGCGTGGGCTCTTCGACGCAGGCTGACGTGACGGCCACAACCAGCGCGGCTGCGGCAACTCGTGACCGTCGGAGCGTCGGCACCCTGACTCCCCGCTACATCTCCGCCCTACGGAAGATCGAGTGGCCCATCAGGTTCTCGAGCAGGGCACTGCGTGAGCGTCCGAGGATCATGATGGGACCGCTCCAGCGCGGTGCGTCGGTCGCCGGGGCGCCCTCCTCGCGGCTCACCACGACCATGATCTTGTTCCAGTGGACCGGCACGGCAAACGGCACGCCGGGCGTTACAGTGCCGAGCGCCTCGATCCGGTCCAGGTCCGGCGTGGCCACCCAGGCGACGTAGCGCGCCTCGTCATCGGCCGGCGGCAGGTCGACCACAAGGCGCAGCTCCTGGTCGAGGTGGCCGGAGCGCATCACGCCGAGGCCGAAGGGCGACCACGCGCCGACCAGTTCGGCGAGGCCGCAGCCTTCACGGCCGGGCGCCGGACCCAGGTTGAAGCGAGCGAGGTCCGAGACTTCCGCGGTGGCGTGGTCCAGGACGGGCTCGCACGGGGGGACCACGGGCTGGGCGGTGGCCGGGCTGGCGGCGGTGGTATTCCCCAGCGCCGTACCCAGCACCGCCAGGAGCCTGCACGGAAGCCGCAAACGTGGTCTCAATGCTCGTCCCTGGAACTCGTACGACCCGGGATCCTCATGGCGACAGCACATGAGTACCCGCGCGTTGTATACAAGTTCCCGGGTTCCCTCCTTACGGAATCACCCGCCGGGGCGCGTTGTCCCAGTCCTGAACGCTGGACACGTTGGGCATGCCCCAATCGGCGCCGTTCCAGCCGTCGAAGCCGTCGAGCTTCATGAAGTGCACGCCGGTGGTGAAGTCGCTCACGACGATGAGGCCGTCCGCGTTGCGCACGTCGATTCCCCAGGCGCCGTTGAAGCCGGTGTTGCCCTCGCCCATGGTGCGGGGGTCGAGTCCGCGGCGCTCGGGGCCGTGGTAGGTGTCGAAGAAGCCCACCGTCGAGGGATTCTTCGGGTCGCGCATGTTGAACACGTACAGTCCGTCCTCGAACGACGACACGAAGACGTACGGCCAGCGCATCTCGTGATTGTGCGTGAAGCCCTTCCAGTTGGGCGTCCACACGGCCATCTCCTCGTTGATCGTCTCGACCTCGCCGGCAAGCCCGGGCTGCAGGTCGTAGAGGCGGACCGGCGAGTAGAGGTACTCGGTCTGGCCGACGGCGTACTTGTGATCGGGCGTCGCGCTCATGGTGTGGGCGAGCTGGACGCCGAGCACGCCCACGATCGAGGTCTCGAGCGCGGGGTTGGCGGGATCGGTCACGTCGTAGACGTAGTAGCCGTCGAGTCCCGCCCCGTAGGCCATGTCCTTGCCCGTTGCGTAGTCGAAGGCGACGTAGAAGTCGTGGTAGCCCTGGAGCATGCCGTAGGGAGACGGGGTCGCGGTGGAAGGCCACGGCATCTGGCCGACGAGCCCCTGTGCGCTGTCGCCCTGGATGAAGAGCGACATGTCGTAGACGTTGGCGTGCCGGCCGCTCGTGGTGGCGAAGAGGAGCGGTGCGCCCGACGAGTGCTTGTACATGAAGATGTTGTGGAAGCCGCCCGGGGTGTCGGGGGCGCGCATCCGGCCGACCTCGCGGACGCCGGAGGTGTCGGGCAGTGACGTCACGTCGAAGACAACCGCGCCGAGGTCGACGTTCGGTCCGCCGGGAGCGAACTGCATCGACTGCACCAGGTAGTAGCGCCCGTCGTGCTTGAAGTACTTGGGGTCCATCCCGCCGAGCCCGACGTGCAGTTCGGCGTCCTCGATCCGCCATTCGTAGATCACTTCGGCGTTGTTCGGGTCGTCGATGGAGATGACGTCGAAGCCGAAGGTCGGATTCATGATCCGGCTGGCGTAGACGAACGGGCGGCTCAGTTCCTGCTCGATCTCCACGTCCGAGCGGCTGAACTGCGGCCCCACCTCGAGCGGCACGTGCTTCAGGCGCTGCAGGTTCGACGTGTTCTCGCGGTCGGGGCCCTCCTGGGCGGTGGCGGTCGCGGGCAGGCTGGCGAGGACGACGAGCGTGGCGGCGAGGACGGCGAGGCAGGTGGGTCGGCCGAGCGGCGGACGGATGGACATGCGTTCAGCTCCTTCAGGGTGTCGGCGGTATCAGCCAATCAAGACTAAGGTGGTCAACACGGTCGCGCGAACGGTCACAGAGTTGACAGCAATACGGGAATACGGTTACCATGATCGCATGAAAGCGACCATCGACATACCAGACGATCTGTACAGGCAGGTCAAGGCGGAGGCCGCCCTGCGAGGGGTCACCGTACGTGAAGTCACGACGCAGCTCTATCGGCGCTGGCTGCACGAGGGGGAGATCGGGGAACCACGCGAGACCTCGTCAGCCTGGCTTCGCTCCTGGCTGGAAGCGGCCGACGAAGCGATCAAAGGGGCTCCGGCAGGCCCTTCCGCGAGGGAGGAGTTGGAGGCGGATCGGAACCGCCTTGAGCCGAAGTGACAGCTCTCGTCATCGACGCCAGCGTGTGGGTCTCGGCCGCGGATCCGACGGATGGCATGTCGGAACCCAGCCGGGCGTTTCTGTCCCTGGTCGCGGCCCGGGAACTCCCGATCGTCCTGCCCGAGTTCGCGAAACTGGAAATTGCGTGCGCGCTGGCGCGTCGGCTGCGTAGCGCCGAGCACGGTCGCAGCCTTACCGATCAGATGCTGGAATCGCCCCGGATGTCAACGTACTCCGTGAACCGGGCGGTGCTTCGGAGAGCCATCGACTTGGGGACTCGGAACTACCTTCGCGCGGGAGACGCTCTTTACGCCGCCGTCGCGCAGGCAGCGGAGGGCCAGCTCGTGGCCTGGGATAGAGAGCTGATCGAACGCGCCGGGGCGCTCACTCCGCGAAGCTGGATCGAACGTCACTCCCCGGCCTGGTAGAGCCCCCCCGCCTTGTCCGCCGACCGGATGATCCCCCGGACCATCGCCGAGCTGAACCCGCGATTCTCCATCTCGTTCAGTCCGGAGATGGTGCACCCCTGCGGCGTGGTGACCTTGTCGATTTCCATTTCGGGGTGATTCCGGTTCGAGAGCAGCAGCGCCGCGGCCCCTTTCGCGGTCTGGGACGCCAGTTGCAGCGCCTCGTCGGCGTGAAACCCGATCTCGATTCCGCCCTGGGACGCGGCGCGGATCGCCCGCAGGAAGAAGGCGATGCCGCACGCGCAGAGCGCCGTGGCCGACGTCATCTGGTCTTCCCGGATGAGGAGCGTCGAGCCCATGACGTCGAAGACCGCACGGGCAACGGCCACGGCGTCCACGGAAGCTTCGTCGGCGGCCAGGCAGGTCATGGACTCGCCGATCGCGATCCCGAGGTTGGGCATGGCCCGCAGCACGGGGATCTCGGACCCGACCCAGCGGCGAATGTCGGCGATCGACATCCCGGTGGCGGTCGAGATCACGACCTGATTGCGGGCGTCCAGCGCGGGGCCGACAACCTCCAGGAGCTCTTCCATCTGCTGGGGCTGCACGCAGAGGATTACCACGTCCGCGCCATCGACGGCCGCCCGGTTGTCCGACAGGGTGCGGAAGCCTTCGGCGGCGAGATCACCAAGGAGCTCCCCCCGCCTTCTCGTAACCGCCACGTGCCCGGGCGCGACGAACCCGGAGGCCGCGAAGCCCCTTGCTATCGCACCGCCGAGATTGCCGCCGCCCAGTATGGCGACTCTGGTGATCGCTTTCATTCTCCGGCCCTCATTTGTGGTTGAACCAATCAATCTACCAGCGGCAGGACCGGCGGTTCCCTACAATTGGACCATGCGCGCATTCATCCTGCTGCTGACCGGTGCAACGCTCGCCGCTGCCGGCGGAGAGCGCCCTGCTGTCCAGACTCCGATCGAGGCCTTCTGGGCACTGGTGTCCGGGACCAGCCTCGAGATGGAAGCCGCGGACCAGCTGATCATGGACTACTGGGACGACGCGCACGCCTCGATCCTGGTCGAGTTGATGCGGTATGTGCCCGACGAGGCGAGCCGGCGGCGGATCATTTCGGTGCTGGAGCGTGGGACGGGCCAGCGGTTGGGACGCGACCTGGAGGGCTGGTGGGAATGGATCTGGCGAACCGACCCGGGCACGCACCCCGAGTACGCCGCGTTCAAGGCGGAGCTGTACGCCACGCTCGACCCCAGCTTCGAGGAGTACTTCGACGACGATCCGCCCGCGAACATCCGCCTCGACGAGATCCGCTGGGGCGGTGTCGGCCGCGACGGCATTCCGCCCCTGGACCACCCGAAGATGATCGCCGCCGCGGAGGCCGACTACCTGGACGACGACAACGTCGTCTTCGGCATCGCGCTCGACGGGGACGTGCGCGCCTATCCGAAGCGGATCCTCGCCTGGCACGAGATGTTCAAGGACTCGATCGGCGGCGAGCACTACACCGGGGTGTACTGCACGCTCTGCGGGACGATGATCCTCTACCGGTCGGCTTATCAGGACGTGCACCACGAGCTGGGCACAAGCGGATTCCTCTACCGCTCCAACAAGCTCATGTACGATCGGGCCACGATGTCGCTGTGGTCGACCTTCGCGGGCGAGCCCGCGGTCGGCCCGCTCGTCGGCGAGGGAATCGCGCTCGAGCCGCGCTACGTCGTGACCACGACCTGGGGCGAATGGCGCCGCCGCCACCCCGAGACCCTCGTGCTTTCGCTCGACACGGGGCACGAGCGCGACTACGGCGAAGGCGTGGCCTACCGGGACTACTTCGCCACCGACCGGTTGATGTTCGGCGTGCCCAGGCTGGACAACCGGCTGCCCAACAAGGCCGAGGTGCTGGCGCTGCGCTTCTCCGACGCCCCCGGTGAGCAGCTCGCGATCTGGGTGCGCCACCTGTCCAGGAACCGCGTGTACCACGACAGGCTCGGCGAAACCGATTTCGTGGTCCTGACCGATGCGAGCGGCGCGAGCCGCGTCTACGAGAGCGCGGGCCGCCGGTTCACCGGCTGGGATGGCGGCCGCGCGGTCCTGGAGAAGGACGGCGCCGAGTGGACCGTAGAAGAGGACGCACTCACCGGTCCCGAGGGCGCGCGCCTGGAGCGGCTTCCCGCTCATCGCGCGTTCTGGTTCGGCTGGTACGCGCAATACCCGGAGACGCGGCTGGTCCGCAGGTAGCAGCCTTCATGAAACCCACTCACGCCCTCGGCCTCATCCTGTGGCGAACCGGTATCCTCATTGTGGGCGCCTATTCCGCTTTCCTCGCCCTCCGCCTTGTTCTGCGTATCGCCGACCCCGTCCTCGAGATCGGAGTCACCCTGGTTCTTGCCGGCGCCGTCTTCGTGCTGGTTTCCGTCGTGCGGGAACAGATCGAGGACGCCCGCAGGGAAGGAGGATATGAAGAATGACCCGCCTGCTGCGCGTCACCGGTTTCCTGCTCATCGGCACCGGGGCCCTGGTCCTGCTCGTCTGGGCGATTCGGCCGCTTCGCTTCATCTGGCCGGCGCTGCTTGCACTTCCCCCGGCCATCCAGATCGGAATTGCGGTGGCCGGACTGGGTATGGTCGTTCTCATGGGGTCGCTGATCGCGGAGAGAATCGGGGATCGTGAGGCGGACCGAAAGCTTGCCGCCTCGGAACCAGTCACCAACCGCACAAGGGAGCAGAAATGATCGTCGTCAACACCGAAACCGTCCCGGGCCACCAGGTCGTGGAAGCGCTCGGCATCGTGCGTGGAAGCACCATCCGCGCCAAGCACATCGGCAGGGACATCATGGCCGGGCTGCGAAACATCGTCGGCGGAGAGGTCAAGGAGTACACCGAGATGCTGACCGAGACGAGGAACGAGAGTGTTTACCGGATGAAGCAGGAGGCGCGGGCGCTAGGCGCGGACGCGGTGGTCAACCTGCGCTTCACCACGTCCCAGGTCATGTCCGGGGCCGCAGAATTGCTGGCATACGGGACGGCGGTGAGAATCGAATAGGCGACAGGCGGTCAGGGCACGACCGTAAACGACCCCATCATCCCCGCGTCGAGGTGCTCGGCGATGTGACAGTGGATCATCCACTCGCCCGGGTTCGACGCGTCCATCAACAGGTCGACCGTCGACCCCACGGGCACCAGCACCGTGTCCTTCCAGGCGAGATTGCGGTTCGGAACGCCGTCGCGCGACAGCACGAGAAAGCGCTGGCCGTGCAGGTGGATGGGGTGGTGCATGGGGTGGAAGGCGTCGGCGTCGTTGCGCAGCCGGATCTTGACGACGTCGCCGAGCCGGAAGCGCCAGTCGATCTCGGCGTTTTCGGTGCCCGCCGTCTCGTCGCGCAGAATCCACCGCACCTCGTTCGATGTCGACAGCCAGTTCATGTTGGGCATGCCGTCGGTCCACTCGACAGGGGGCCGGTAGATCGTGTCGATGGAAATGAACTGCTGGACCAGGATGGGCAGCCCCTCGATGTCGACGGTCAGGAGGAGCGCGTGGTCGACCGGCCGGTCGAAGTGCGGGCGGTATTCCGCAAGCTCGGCTTCGAGAACCGCATCGGTTCGCATGAGGGAGTGGGAGGAGAGAAGAGCGTCGGCCTCTTCGACCTCGGGTCCTTCGACAACGACGGTGCCCAGGGTGTCGACGGCGGCGTAGAAAGTTCCGCGCATGTGGTCGACGACCTGGACCTGGTTGAGTAGCGCGTAGGTGCCCGCGGCCGGGAAGCGCACCTCGACGATGTAGCGTTCGGCCGGCGAGATGACCAGCGATTCGACCATCATCTCCCGCTGGAAGCGCGACAGGTCGGTGCCCACGAGCTTCATGTCGAGCCCGGCGAAGCTGAGGTTGTAGCTGCGCGTGTTCGACACGTTCGTGACGAAGAAGCGGACGACCTCGCCGGGGCGCACGGTCGCGGCGTAGCGCTCCTCGCCGTTGACCAGCATGACGTTCCCGAAGCGCCCCATGATCGTGAAGTTGGAGGCGTCGCGTCCCCAGGGGAGCAGTTCGTCGCCGTCCACCAGGAGGTCGTCCACCATGATGAACTCCTCGCGGGTGGCGGGTCCGAAGTAGTCGGAGCGCGCGGGTTCGACGAACATGTTGCCGTAGAGACCGCCGTCCTGCTGGATGTCCTCGCGCACGTGCGGATGGTACCAGTAGAGGCCCGCGTCGGGGAAGACGATCTCGTAGATGAACTCGCCGCCGGGCGGGACCGGTGGCTGCGTGACGTCGGGGACGCCGTCGAAGCGGTTCTCGAGGCGGAGGCCGTGCCAGTGGATCGTGGACGGCAGGTCGATCGAGTTCGTGAAGCGGACCACGATGCGCGTGTCCTGGGCGACGCGGAGGAGTGGGCCGGGGTACTGGCCGTTGAAGCCGTACATGACGAAGGTGCGCCCGCCGATTTTGCGCTTCACGATGCGGGCCTCGATGGCGATCGTGTCGCCGTCGGCGATGTGGAGGATCTCGCGGGGTGTGGCCCAGGCGAGGGACGCGGTGTCGACACCCTCGCCCGGCAGGAACGGGTCGACCGATGGGCTGACGCCCCGCAGGCCCGGCAGCATGGGGTTGCGCAGCATCATCATGATCATGTCGCCGGAGCCGCGGATGGTGTCCGTCGACATGGACATGTTCATGGACATGTTGTTGTACATGTCACGGGTTGGTGTGGTGTCCTGCGGTGCGGCGCTGGCGGGTGCCGCGACGAGTGCGGCCAGCGCGATCCCTACCTCGACCAAGGAGGCACGACCCTGTTCATGCGGGCGTATGCGATCGATTGGCCGAGGTGCTCGTTCATGTGCGTCACGAGCTGGAGCAGGACCGCCCAACTGGCCACCTGCCGGCCGTAGAGTTCCACCGGCGCTGCCAGGTCGGCGTCGGACATGCCGTCGACCACGGCGCGCACGTGGTCCATCGATTCGGCGAGGATCCTCGCCACCTCTTCCTTGTCGGCCCCGCCCTCTTCGAGCGACCGGTAGTCCACACCCTTCGGCGGGGCGATTCCGAGGTTGAGGTGCGGGTACATGTAGTTGTAGCGGGCGACGTGCCGATAGACCCGGGCCACCGTCATGACGCCTTCCATGGGCGACCAGGAGTACGACTCGGCGGGCATCGCCTCGGACAGGGCCACGAACTTGCGCGCCGAGGCCTCGAACTGGCCCTTGAACTCGGCGCGGAAGTCGGGCGTTTCCTGGGCGTGGACGGGTACGGGGGCGGGCGCGAGGACCGCGAGCGCTGCCGCGAGAAGGGCTGCGGCTCCCGTTGAGCAGGCGGCGTCAGTCGGACGGGCGGGGCGGCTTTCCATCGGTTGCTTCACTCCTGCAGGCAGAAACGGGTGCGCGGATTCGGTATCGCCACTTCGGAACATCATGATATGTTGAAGTCCATGTTGAGGAAAACCGGACTTCGGGTCATCCGGCTCCGTGCGCTTATCGCCGGGGCCACCGTGGCGACCCTCGCAGCTGCCCAGGGATGCACGACCTTTCACGCGATGGCGGGCGATCCCGCGCTCGGTGAACAGGTCCGGGCCCATCTGACCGCCGAAGGGCAGGTCCGGCAGGCTTCCGCTACCGGTCTGGCAAGGGCCAGCGTGGAAGGCAGCGTTCTCGCGGTGGAACCGGATGTGCTGGTGCTGGTGGTTCCCATCGCGGGAGTGGTCCCGGAGTTGCAGCGCAGCCCCAAGGTGGCCGACACGCTGCGCGTTTTGCGGACCGACGTGACCGGGGTCGACGTGCAGCGGTTCGCGCCGCTGCGGAGCGGACTGCTGGCGGGAGGAATCGTTGCCGTAGGTGTGCTGGGTGTGGCTGTGGCCGGACATATCGGGTCTTCCGAAGGGGGAACCGATGACCCCACGAACCGGAATGCCTTTTGGCCTGGCATTCCTCTTGTGAGGATACCGGTCGGCCGCTGACCGCGCGCAGGCTGAAAACGGTTTGCGTATACAAGGCTGTCGACATAAGGTGGAACCAATCGTTCCCACGTCATGCAGGAAACGCTGCAAGGAGGTTCCGATGAGAATTCCGATCCTCGCAACCCGGGCTGTCCGGCTGCTTCGGACGCCCACACCGCTCGTTCTCCTCGGGGTGCTTGCCGCGCTCCTGCCGTCGGCGGTCGCCGCGCAGACCGGCAGGATCACGGGAACCGTCCTCAACGCGTCCAACAACTCCCCCATCGGCGTCGCCCAGATTCGGGTTGGTGACACCACGCTCGGGGGCGTCACGGGTGACAACGGTCGCTTCGTCATCCTCAACGTTCCAACAGGGACCCACGAGGTCGTCGTCGAGCGGATCGGCTATCGCACGATGAGCCAGACCGTTCAGGTGTCCGCCGACCAGGCTGCAGTGCTGGAATTCCGCCTGAGCGAGACCGCTCTGGAGCTTGACGAGATCGTGGTGACCGGCACCCCCGGCGCGTCTTCGCGGCGCGAACTCGGGAACAGCGTGGGCAGCGTGCGCGCGGCGACGCTGCAGTACACGCCCGCGCAGTCCCTGACCGAGATACTGAACGGGCAGACTACGGGGCTTCAGCAGTGGCGCAACGAGGGACAGGTCGGCGGAGGCTCCAAGATCATCCTGCGTGGGGTCAACAGCATCAGCCAGGATGTGCAGCCGCTGATCTACGTCGACGGCGTGCGGATGAACAACAACCAGGGCATCTACAACAACCGCTCGAGCATCAATCCCGGCCCCGGCGGTGCCCAGACCTCGCCCAACCCCCTGGACCTGATCGATTCCAACAACATCGAGCGCATCGAGGTGGTGCGTGGATCCGCAGCGACTACGCTGTACGGCACGGAGGCGGCGGGGGGTGTCATCCAGATCTTCACCAAGCAGGGCCGCGCCGGCCAGGCGGCCACCTGGACTGCGGAGATGACGGGCGGAACCCGCTTCATGACCGGGAATTCGATGGGTCCCATCCTCGGGAAGACCGACGATTGGGGATTCACCAAGCCGTGGTACAAGTACGGTGGCCTGGGCGAGGCGCAGCTGTCGGTTTCGGGCGGGACGAACATCGTCCGGTACTACGTTTCCGGGGCCCTGAGCTACGATGACGGCGTCATCGACAACAACGACGACCAGTCCTACAGCATTCGCGGGAACTTCTCCGTGCAGCCCGCCACGTCGGTCGATATCAACCTGAACACCTCGTACGTCCACCGTACCACGAACTACATGGAGATGGGCGACAACGGTTCGGGCTTCATGCTGAACGTGCTGCGCGGCTCCCAAGACTACACGAACGCGGCGGTGGACCGTGACAACTTCCAGGGCGATCCCGACCTGATCCTCTTCGACATCACCAACAGCGGTCGTGTGGAGCATTTCGTCGGCGGGCTCACCACCACGCATAGAGCCGACGGCATGGGCCTGACGACGCGCTTGACCCTCGGGCTGGACTACACGACGGCCTTCAACCAGCAGAACTTCCCCTTCGATCATGTGTTGCAGCCCCGCGGCCTGCGCAACCTCAACGAGTGGGAACACCGGACCCTGACGTTCGACCTGGGCACGACCTGGGAGTACGACATCAGCGATGGCCTGTCGTCGACCTTCTCGGCGGGAGGACAGCTCTTCAGCGACTGGGATCACACGACCTACGGACGGTCCGAGGACTTTGGGGGCCCGGGAGAGAAGACGCTGACTTCGGGTGCCACGACCACTTCGAGCGAGGACTTGCTCAAGGTGGTGAACGCCGGGTTCTTCGCCCAGGAGGTTCTGGGAATCCAGGACAATCTCTTCCTGACGGCGGGCCTGCGCGTGGACGGCAACAGCGCCTTCGGTCAGGACCTTGGACTCCAGGTCTATCCCAAGGTCAGCGCTTCGTACGTCCTTTCCGACGCCCCGTTCTGGTCCATGGACTGGTGGCCGGTGATGAAGCTGCGCGCCGCCTGGGGGCAGTCGGGCAAGGCGCCCGGCGCCTTCGATGCGGTGCGTACATGGAACCCGATCTCGGGCTACGAGGGTCAGGCCGGGGTAACGCCGGCGAACCTCGGAAATCCCGAACTCGGTCCGGAACGGTCCACCGAGCTGGAGCTTGGCTTCGAGGGGTCGATGTTCGCCGACCGCGTGGGACTCGACGTCAGCTGGTACAACAGCGTTACCAGCGACGCCCTGATGCCGGTGACCGCGGCCCCCTCCGAGGGCTTCCTGAACTCACAGCTGCGCAACGTCGGCGAGTTCAAGAATACCGGGATCGAGGTGTCGGTGACGGGTGTCCCGGTGGCGCTCGACAATTTCCGCTGGGAGGTCACGGGCCAGGTCTCGACCGTGAACAGCGAGGTGATCTCGCTGGGCGAGGCGCCCGAGTTCTTCCTCGGCTGGGGCTCGATCCTCGGCCAGTGGGTGCGTGTCGGCTATCCGATCGTGTCGCTGTGGGGTGAAAACGTCGCCAACCCGGACGCGATCGCGGACCCGGTCATCGAGGAGAACCACTACTACGGGCCCATCTACCCGACGCACATCCTGAGCGCCAACACGTCGATCAATCTCTTCAACCGGCTCACGATCTACGCGCTCGGTGAGTTCCACGGCGGGCAGTACCAGTTCAACATCATGCCGTGGCAGCAGGTGCGGCGCGGCCTGTGGCCGGAGTGCAACGATCTGGGCCTCAACAACGCCGACGACACGGCGGCCTGGTCGTCCGCCCCGGCCATCTGGCGGGCCCGTTGCCAGCTCCCGACGCCGAACTTCGACTTCTGGATGAGGCCGTCGGACTTCTTCAAGATACGCACGGTTTCGGCGTCCTTACTGATCCCCGACGGGATGATACCGGGCGCGACCGGCAGCACACTGACCGCCACCCTGCAGAACCCCTACAAGTGGTCGCAGGGCGCCGGGATCGATCCGGAACTGACCGTCGGCTACTACGGAGGCGTGGGGACGTTCCCCGCCCGCTACGAGTACTACCAGCTCCCGGCTCCGGTGATGTTCTCTGTCAGCCTCCGGGCCAACTTCTAGGAAGGAGGACAACATGAACATGTACAAGAAGGCATGTCGCCTCCTTGGCGCTGCGGTGCTGGTTGTCCTGCTCCCGGCCTGTGACCTGTTCGACGTGGTCAACCCGGGTCCGATCGTGGACGACGCGCTCAACGAGGAGGCCGCGGGCAAGACGGTGTTGATCGGCATCGTGGCCGATGTCGAGGTGGCGATCGACAACCTGGCGTGGCTCGGAGGGCCGGCGTCCACGGACCTCGACGCGGACGCCACGCAGCCGTGGCTGCAGGATGCCGGCGAGGGCCGTCTCACCGTCATCAATGCCGAAACAAGCTGGAACCCGATGCAGCTGGCGCGCTGGGGCGCCGCGGCGGGGATTGCGCGCCTGAACGAAACGCAGTCGGATGCCGCCACGAACCAATACCTCACGGCGGCCTACATGTGGGCCGGTTGGGCGAACCGGGTCGCGGGCGACAACGTCTGCATCGCCGTTTTCGGCGGCGAGGACCGCGATGGTGACGGAACCCCCGATCCCGGCGAGGTCATGGACGTTAGCGCGCACCATACACGCGCCCTCGAACGCTTCGAGACCGCGATCGGCCGCGCGGGGAGCGGAGGCCACGACTCGATTGCCGTGGCCTCGGCCGCCGGTATGGCGCAGGCGCACCTCCTGCTCGGAAACTACGCCCAGGCGCAGTCCACAGCGTCCCAGATACCGGACGACTTCGTGTGGAGAGCCCGCCGTTCCAACAACACGGGACGGGAAATCAACTCGGTCTACCAGTTCACCCACGAGGGCACCAAGCAGATCACCGTCTGGGGCATGTACAACGACAGCATCGGACCCGACACGGATCCGCGCGTGCCCTGGAGGGACATGAACCAGACCTCGGGCGGTGGCGTGAAGCCCTTCTACCGCCAGCTCAAGTACACCGATCGCGGCGACGACTACGCGTTGGCCAAGGGCCACGAAATGCGGTTGATCGAGGCCGAGGCCATGCTGCGCATGGGTGACCGGCAGGGTGCGATCGACAAGATCAACTACGTGCGCGACCGCGTGGGCGTACCGCCGGTGTCGGCCTCGTCCGACCAGGAGGCGTGGCTGGCGCTCGACCGCGAGCGGAACTTCGAGCTATGGCTGGAGGGCCGCCGGCTGAAGGACAACGCGCGGTTTGCGGCCGAAAACCTGAGCTCATGGGCGGTCGCGTTCATGCAGGGACGGCACAGTTGCTTCCCGCCGAGCCTGGCGGAGTGCAGCGCCAACCCGAACGTGACGGGGAACTCCTTCTGTAGTCAGGGCTGACGCCAGAGGGACCCCGTCGGCGACTTTTTGTCGCCGGCGGAGGCGGGCCGGGCGTGCCTCAGGGTGCGTCCGGCCCGCTTGCGTCCAGCATGCGTCCCGCGAGGCCGGGCGGCGGGATCTCGCAGGCGTCGGCGCGGCCGAACCAGCGATGGCGGTTGCGCGCGAAAGCCTGATACACCGCGTCGCGCACGGCGCGGGGAATGAGCAGGGCGAAGGTGAGGACGGGCCAGGGGAAGCGCAGGTGGCGCACCAGCCGCAGGACGGCGGTCGAGGCCGTGTGGACGCCCGCCCGGTCGAGGAGCACGATGGCGTCGGGGAGGGAGTCGAAGTCGCAGCCGGGGTCGGTCAGCGCGACGGCTCGGCGGGCGGCGTCGGAGGCCAGGGGCGCAAATCGAAGCCGCGCCAGGGGGTCGCGCTTCAACGTCCACCGCACGGTGGCGTTGCAGAAGGCGCAGTCACCGTCGAAGAGCACGACCGGTCCGGGATCCTTCATATATCCTCGCACAGCGGAGATTTGCGCCGGTGGGTGTCGGGTGGCGAAAATGCGGGCTGTCGTTTCACGACCGCAACCGCACACGGACGGGGGGCAGGCAGATCGAATGAGCGTAAGGCTGATGGTGGGGACGGGGAAGGGTGGATTCTGGGTGACCAGCGACGATCGCCGCGCGTGGAAGGTGACCGGGCCGTTCTTCAAGGGGTGGAAGGTGACGGCCGGTTTGCGCCTCGCCGATGGGCGCTACATGGCCGCGGTGGCGAGCGACATCTACGGGCCCGCGCTCCATATGTCGGCGGACGGCGAGAAATGGGAGCAGCTGCCGAGCGGCCCGGCGTACGCCGGCGGGGGTGACCGGCGGTTCCGCGAGATCTGGACGCTGCGCGAGAACCGGGGCGTGATCTACGCGGGCGTGCAGGACGCGGGCCTCTTCACGAGCTCGGATGGCGGCGCTTCGTGGGAGCCGGTCACCGCCCTGAACGAACACGCCTCGCGGGAGGCGTGGATGCCGGGGGCCGGGGGCCTCTGCTGTCACGCGCTGCTCTTCGACGACGCGAATCCGGAGCGCATGTGGTGCGGCATCTCCGCGGTCGGGGTGTTCCGCACGGTCGATGGCGGGGCCACCTGGACGCCGAAGAACCACGGCGTGCCGGCTGCGCTGGAGGACAAGCGCCACAAGGGGATCGGCACCTGCGTGCACGGACTCGCGCAGGATCCCGACGACCCCGACCGGATCTACCGGCAGGACCACCTGGGGATGTTCCGCAGCGGTGACGGGGCCGAGAGCTGGGAGCGCAACGAGGAAGGCCTTGAGGTGGCGTTCGGGTTCCCGATCGTGATCGACCGCGCCAGCAAGCATCTGTTCGCGGTGCCCCTCGAGGCGGACCAGTACCGGGTGCCGCTCGGCGGCGCGCTCCAGGTCTACCGCAGCACGGACGCCGGCGACAGCTGGCATTCGGCATCGGCGGGCCTGCCCGCGGCCGACGCGTACGGCACCGTGCTGAGGGGCGCGATGGCGGTCGACAACCTGGAGCCCGGCGGCGTGTACTTCGGCACGACGTCCGGAACGCTGCACGCGACCGCCGACCTGGGAGAGAGCTGGACCAACATCCCGGCCATCCTGCCGCGCATTCTGCACGTCTCCGCGTGGGTCGGCTGATGATGGGGCGGTGACAGGACGCTACTCGGCTGTCGCGAGGCGGTTCTGGACCTCCCGGACCAACGCCTCCACGAGGGTGAGCGCAGCTGCCCGGTCAATAGGTTCGTGGCCGGCCCCGACTCCTTCGTAGCGGAACTCAACCGCATACGGCGTAAAGGACGACAGCGGTCGGTAGAAACCCGTGGCTACACCCTCTTCGTCGACCAACGCGAAGAGATCGTAGAGATTGTGGGTGAGCGGATACCTGCGGCCCAGGAGGGCCAAAAGAGCCTTGAGCGCTTTTTCGGCCGCTTGCTGGACGTGGAAGCCGAACGACTCGTCCGGGACCGCAGAGTTCATGCCCTGTAGCGTGAGTACGTCCCGGTCGGCCGCCTGCAGCATCACGCGGGCGCACTTAGGATCGCTCATAGAGCACCCTGCCTTCCCGTAGCGCACGTGCCAGAACGTGGTTGAGCGAGTCGCGCCAATACTCTACATCGTCAAGAGAGTAGGCCAGTATGTCGGCCGGCACACCGAACCCCGCGATGGCGCGATACAGCCGATTCATGACCTGGTGGCGACTCCGGCCCGGCCCAAACGGCGCCGCTTCGACCACGACCAGGTCGACGTCGGAGCGTTCCGTGAAGTCCCCGCGGCCACGGGATCCAAAAAGGATGACCTGCTCGGGGTCGCTGGCGTCGACAATGGCCTCAACCATCTGCCGGATCACGGTGTCGCTGACCGCAGTCATAGGTGGCCGACTTCCGTTCCGTCGGGGGATCACGCGTCGCTCGCTGGCGGGAGCGGGACTTCCCAATCTAGCATGTCGCAGACAGGCACGGCCGAGGATTTGCGTGTGTGGGTCCCCAATGGCGACAATGCGTGGTGATATCGTGGGGCGGCAACTTCATCGGTGAGGCACGACGCGTAGAATGAGCCCACATTTGAAATTGGGGGATACGACAGGTGTTGGGCCGAGCGGACCGATGCCCGCGGTAACCGTCACGCTCCCATCGCTGCTCGATCCGGCCACCGGAGGGGTGCGCGAGATGGCGGCCTCGGGCGAGACCCTGCGCGAGGTCTTCGCAGACCTCATCGCCCGTGAGCCGCGGCTCAAACCCCACCTGTTCAACGAAGCCGGAGAGCTGCGGCGCCATGTGCTGTGCTTTCACAACGGGATCAACACCCGCTGGCTGGACGGGTGGGACGAGGCGGTCGCGGAAGGGGACACGGTGCTCTTCATGCAGGCAGTGTCGGGTGGATAGGCGGCGGGTCGCGAATGCCGGCCTGGCGGCGCGAGGTGTCGGCCCTCTCCGCCCAATCCACAGGTGACCTCGATGCCCTCCTGGTTCCGCCGCTACCTGCTCCCCGGGCTGGTCTTCCAGTCGATCATCATCGCGGGCGGGTATGGGACCGGCCGCGAACTCGTGGAGTTCTTCCTGGAGTACGGTCCGACCGGGGGCCTGCTGGGCATGCTGCCGTCGACCGTGCTGGTCAGTGTCACGTGCATGGTCGGGTTCGAGTTCGCGCGCGCCTACGGAAGCTACGACTACCGGTCGTACTTCAAGCACCTCCTCGGCCGCGGCTGGTTCCTTTACGAGATCGGCTATCTCACGGCGGTACTGCTGATCCTGGCGGTGATCGGGTCGGCCGGGGGCACGTTCCTGGCCGAGACCTTCGGCATTCCGGGATGGGTGGGCGCTGTGGGGCTGCTGTTTGCCGTCGGCGTGCTGGTGTTCCGGGGCACGGGCACGATCGAGCGCTTCTTCGCGGGGTGGTCGTTCCTGCTCTATGGCGCCTACATCGTGCTGTTCGCGTGGAGCATCGCGCGCTTCGGCGACCAGATCGCCGTCGGGCTGGGGGCTGGCGAAGTCCGCCCCGGCTGGTTCTCGTCCGGCGCGCGGTACGGGGCGCTGCAGATCTCGCTCGTGCCCGCCATGCTCTTCGCGACGCGCCACATTCGCCGCCGCAAGGAGGCGCTGTGGGCCGGGGCGCTGGCGGGCCCGATCGCGATCATCCCGGGCCTGCTCTTCTTCTTCGCGCTTGCGGGGCAGTACCCGGTGGTGCTGGATCGTCCCGTGCCGACGAACCACCTCCTCGAAGTGCTGGGGTCGAGAGCGTTCCAGATCACCTTCCAGGTCGTGCTCTTCGGTACGCTGATCGAGACCGGGGCCGGCCTGATCCACGCCTTCAACGAGCGGGTGGACGGCGTGTACCGCGGGCGAGGCCACACGATGCCGGGCGGCCTGCGGCTGCTGACCGGCGCCGGACTGCTGCTGGCCGGCTATCTGCTTTCGCGCGTCGGTCTCGTGGGACTGGTCGGCACGGGCTACAATGCCATGAGCATCGTCTTCATGGCGATCGTGGTCGTTCCGCTGCTGACGGTGGGAATTTACAAGCTGCGTGGCCGCGGAGGAGACGTCCCGTAACGCTCGCTGGCCGAGCAGAAATGAGTATATGAGTATATGAGTAACTCGACCCCCACAAGCGGTCTGCGTGGCAGGCGCGAGACGGTACGCGACAACGAAGGTGCGCCTGCGGAAGCCAAGCCCACGGGCGCGATGGAGCGACGCCGTTTCCTGGCGACGGCTGCCGCTGCGGCTGCGGCCAGCGGCCTCGATCCGACCGCGCTGGTCGGTACGGAGGCTGCCGGCGTCCCCCAGACCCCGCCCCAGGAGGCCCCGCCGCCCGTCCCCCTCGGCAACGGCGAGCCGCCGGCGCTGCAGTTCCAGGCGTATCCGGGCGGTACCGGTGCGCTCATGGAGAAGATGTGGCACGAGACCGGCGGCAACCCGTTCGAGCGCGCCGAAATCGAGATCGAGCGCTGGAGCGGGGCCGTGCCGACAGCCGAAGAGGACCTCGCGTTCCTCCCGGTGCATCGCCTCGCGGCCCTGATCCGGGCGCGGGACATCACCCCTTCCGAGCTGACCCGGATCTACCTCGACCGCCTCAAGCGGCTCGACCCCGTTCTGCTCTGCGCGGTGACCATCCTGGAGGGCCGCGCGCAGGAAGAGGCGCGCCAGGCCGACCTGGAAATCGCGGCCGGGGACTGGCGCGGACCCCTGCACGGCATCCCGTACGGGCTCAAGGATCTGTTCGCCGTTGCGGGGACGCGCACGACGTGGGGCGCCGCCGACTTCAGCCACCAGTTCACCCGGTACGACTCCGAGATCGTGGTGCGGTTGCGGGACGCCGGCGCGGTGCTCGCGGCCAAGCTGGCGACCGGCGAGTTCGCGCGCGGCGACCGCTGGTACCGGGGCCGCACCCTGAATCCGTGGAACCTCGACGAGGGGTCGAGCGGATCGTCGGCGGGGCCCGGTTCGGCCACCGCGGCCGGGTGCGTGGCGTTCGCGATCGGCACCGAGACCCAGGGGTCCATTGTGTCGCCCTCGCGGCGCTGCGGGTTGACCGCGCTGAGGCCCACCTTCGGCCGCGTGAGCCGGTACGGCGGGATGGTGCTGTCGTGGAGCATGGACAAGACGGGACCGATGTGCCGCAGCGCGCTGGATTGCGCCCTCGTCTTCAACGCCGTCCACGGAGCCGACGAGAAGGACCCCGGGTCGCTGACCACACCCTTCCGCTTCGATCCCGACCCGGACCTGGCGGCCATGCGCATCGGCTTCGACGAAGACGCGCCCGAGTCCTTCGTCGAGGCGCTGCGGGCGCTGGGCGCCGACCCGCAGCCCATGCCCGAGACCCCCGACCGCCGCTCCAACGCGCTGGGTGTCGAGTCATCGGCCGCCTTCGACTTCCACGTCGCGCCCGACGGCGAACCCGAGGCGATCCCGGAGGATCTCGATCAGGACGAACGGCGCCGCCGCGGCAGGTTCCGGGGCGGCCGGGACGTGCCGGCGCTCGACTTCGTGCAGTCGCAACGGCGCCGTCACATCCTCATGAAAGAGATGGCCGAGGTCATGAAGGACTTCGACATGTTCGTGAGCGGCTCAGGGTTGGTTGGCCTGACCAACCAGACGGGGCATCCCGCGGCGGTCGTCCCGTACGACTACGGAGTGCGCAACCCGGATTCCGAAAGTCCGACCGAGATGCCGCTCACCACCACTCTGATTGGGAACCTGTTCACCGACGACAAGATCCTTAGTGTCGCCCATGCCTTCCAGAGGGGGACGGACTGGCACTCGAGAAGGCCGGGGATCGAGTAGGGCGTGTCCTTCGACCACGGGCGTCGGTAGACGGCGGAACCATCACTCATTATAATGAATAATACCACGTTTATTATAATGATCTGTTATCCATGCTCATTCCCGGTCAACTCAGGAACGAACTCCACCGCCTCGACGGCGAGCCCGCGGACTCATTGGAGTCCGAGACGCTGGAGTTCAAGTCATGGAACCCGGCGGGATCCGCCCATAAGGCCCAGGTCCGCGAGATCCGCGAAACCGTAGTGGCGTTCGCAAACGCACAGGGTGGACTGCTCGTACTCGGAGTTGCGGACAGGAAACGTACACGGGCCGAAGCAATCCACGGTGTAGGCTCCCTCGACTCGGACGGCCTGCGCCGGGACATCTACGACGGGACCGAGCCTCACATCCTCACCGAGATCTACGAACTGCAGGAGACTGAGGGCCGAGTACTGGTGATTCGCGTCCCGCCCGGAATGCCCCCGCACACCACTTCGGACGGCGTGGCGAGAATCCGGGTGGGCAAGGAAAGCAAGCCGCTGACCGGATCGAATCTTGCCAATCTCGTCGTCTCTCGCGGTCGCCGGGACCTCACCGCCGAGATCCTGCCGGACGTGTGCCCATCAGATCTGGATCCGGATCAATTCCGCCGTTTGCGCAGCCTCATCAGGGCCGACGCCGAGCGAAGCGATCTGGCCGACCTGGACGACAGGAACCTGACCGAGGCACTCGGTCTGACGTCAGAGCGGGGCGTTACGCTGGCGGCGGTTCTGCTGCTCGGATCTCGACCGACCCTGTCCCGCTATGTTCCTCGCCACGAACTGGTCTTCTCCAGGTCGCGTGACCGGACAGGCTACGATGTCCGTCGAGATCTTCGTAGCCCGCTGCTCGAGACACTCGAGGGGGTTCGCAGCCTGCTCGATGCAAATCTCCGCGTGATGCCGATTGGCCCCTCGGGGTTCCACCAGTTGGAAATCCCCGACATCACCTGGTGGATCGCACGGGAAGCGGTGTTGAACGCGCTGGTCCACAGGGACTACTTCCTGCACCAGTCCATCCACCTGCGCCTTTCCGACAATCACATCGAGATCACCAGCCCGGGAGGGTTCATCGGGGGAGTAACGGCGCAGAACATCCTCCGACATCCTCCCGTGCGCCGGAACCCGCTGCTTGCGGACGTCCTGCAGACGATTGGCCTGGTGAATCGGCTCGGTCTCGGTGTCGACCGGATCTTCGAGGAATCCCTTTCTCTTGGCAAGGACCTGCCGCGCTACGAAGCTGACGAATCCCACGTCAAACTTGTGCTGCCGACACGGACGCACGCCGACTTTGCACGTTTTGTCCAGGACATGCGGAGCCAGGGGCGGGAGCTCGGCGTTGATGACCTGATCGTCCTGCGCCGGCTGGTGCGGCGTCCGGTCCTTGATCGATGGTCTGCGGCCAGGGTCCTCCAGCTGTCCGAGGACGATGCGGCAGCCACCCTGGTCTCCCTTAGAGAACGCGGCTTCCTGGTTCCGCAAGGCAGGGGCAGAGGTACGAAATACGGTCTCGCGCGCCGCTACTCAGGGCTGGTTGAACGGACCAATGTCGATGGAGACATCTGGCTTGATGAGGAATCCGTGAGACTTCGACTGCTCGCTGTTCTGGCGGAGCGAGGCCGGATGACCAACGCGGAGATCCGGCGAATGTCGGGCTACTCCAGAACTCAGGTCCTGAAGCTGATGCGCTCTCTTCGCAGGGAGGGTCTGGTTCAGGTAAGGGGTCTTGGCAGGGGTGCCCATTACGTCCCTGCATCGGGGCGCGGCCGGCCCACGGCTCACAGCAACGACGCGCGCCTGCCGCTCTCGGAGAGAAAGTCCAGGTAGCGTCCGAACGCCGCGTCGATCGCCTCACGCGTCAGTCCGTAGTCGGCGATGTCGTACTTGTGCCGCTTTTCCTTTTGCCGGTGGGCGGCCTGAACCTCCCGCCACTCGTCCATCGCGGCGACCGCTTCCGGCTCCAGGGACCAGCCGAAGCGGTCGTAGATGTGGGCCACTACGGCCATGGGGTCCTCCACCAGGTCGTAGAAGCTGACGTCGAGCCACCGATCCTCGAGCTCTGGGTGGCTGGTGCGGAAGTCCACCGCCCCGTTGAGCATGCGACTCATGAACTCGAGTTGCTCCGCCCCGAGATCGTCGGGGGCGCGGGGTTCGCAGGAGAGACCGCGAACCCGTTCGACGAGGCTGTTCCAGGACCCCATGACCTGAGCGGGTTCGCGATGGGTCTGAATGAACAGGGCATCGGGGTACGTCGTGATCAGCGCTTCCAGTTCGAAGAGGTGGAAGGGCGCCTTCAGCACCCACTGCCCCTCGCTGCTGCCTGGCAGCTGCAGCCGCTGATACGTGTAGTTCTGCATCGCGCGGCAGTGAAGGGCGTAGCTCTCGGACATGTCCCTGTCGGCAAGCCAACGGGCGAAGTCCGGGATGTGGAACCAGACGGTTGCGCCCCAGGCCGCAAACCCCATCCTGAGGAGTCCGAGGTCCTCCTCCGGTTCGTTCACGTCGAAGTGATGCACTCCCTTGAACATGTCGAGGATCCCCGACGCGTTCAGAAGTTCTTCCGCGAAGGCTCGGCGTGGATCGTCCGCCGAGCCCGCCAATGTGGCGTAGTCGCCGCCTGCCAGGACGGGCTCCACGTATTCGTACCCGCGCAGCGTCCAGAATCTCGGGTCGCGAGACATCAGGCGGTGCAGGAAGGTCGTGCCGGTCCGATTGATCCCGACAATGAAGACCGGCCGCCTGACGTCCTGTTCCGCGATCTCCGGGTAGCGTCGGCGCTCGGCTTCCAGGGACGCGTTGTTGCGCAACCGGCGGGTGAGATCAAAGGCGATGTAGTCGTATCTCTCGGTCCGGGCCCCGGCCTCCGAGGCGGTCACGGCCTGCACGAGCCGCTTGAGTCCCTCGAGCTTCCAGGCAGGGAACGCCACGTCGAAGGGGACATCGTATTCGCGCGCGCACGATTCGGCTCGACGCACGAGATTGTCGTAGTCGAGGCGGCTCTCAGGTATGCGGTAGGGCCATCGCTCGCGATGGGCCCGCAACCAGCTGAGCGAGCGCCGGAGCATGGCGTATGCGCTCGGCCACTGAATCGGGTCTGGACAGTCGGCCCGCAAAGCGCGGTTGCAGACTCGACGGGATGGCGCGGTCGCGTCCCCGCCGAACCAATAAGGTGCGCCGTGATCGATCAGGCTCCAGAATCCGTGAAGCGGTGACCGCTCTCCCCTGGCCAGACAGGCCCGCTTGAACGCCTCGTAGGGGACGGTCCTGTAATACAGTCCGAAGTCGGAAAGCTGCATCTCGGGTCCCAGGGGCGGGTCTTCGGCGTAGTGATAGATCGTGAAGCGCCGGTCGGGATTCAGCGAGATGGCCGCCATGGTGTCGGAGACGACGTCGGCCGCCGCTTGGCTCCACTGCAAAGTGAACCCGTTCGGCATCCGTTCCACGTCCACGACCGAGGCCACGGTTCGCACCGCGACATCGTCGGCATTGCCGAAACCGCTGCTGGCGACGTTCGCGTGCGGGAGGCGGAACAGGGCCACGGGCACTCCGGCCCGGGTCGCGTGAAGCAGGGCCTGCTCGACGACCACCTTGGTCCACGGATACCCGAGCAGGCCGAGGGGGAAGGCGCGCGTCATGCTCGCGATGTCCGGCTGCATCTGGTGCGTGATGCGGCTGCCGGAATACTCGTTCGAGAAGCCGCAGAAGTACTCGGGGAAGACCCCCATGGTCGACGCGAAGAAGAGGTGTTTCAGGCGCGTTGTCAGGCACAGGTCGAGCACGCCGCGGATGCTGAACACATTGGTCCTGCGCAGACCGACATAGGGAGTCGCGACGGTCAGGCTTGCGGCAAGGTGGTAGACCGCGTCGATTCGCTGGCAGAGATCCGCGAATTGGGGCGGTCCGAGGCCGAAACGCGGAAGATGGATATCTCCCACCAGCGCACGGATGCGAGGCGCGAGTTCGTCATCCTGGATCTCCGCCTCCTCCAGGGCGGCCTGGATGCGCTCCAGGGCGTGGTCGGAATCATCCGCGCGTACGATGCAGGTCACCGTCAGGTTCGGGTTCCGCCGCAGGAGGTCTCTCAGAAGAAAGCGGCCGAGGAAACCGGTCGCTCCGGTCAGCAGGACCTCCCGGAAGTTCTCGGGGCCGACCGGGGCGTCTGCCCGAGAACGTTTGGATGCCTCGTCGATGAACCGCCGCAGCGAATCGACATCGTGCTGGCACTGCGGCGGCAGTGTTCCCCTGAGCGGCGGGACCTCCACGCGCAGAGCGCTCGATTCAGACACGTGCCGCATCGCCGCCGGGGTCCAGGGTTTCGCCGACAACCGGCAGGTTTCCGCCGTTCAACGGACCCGGGCGGACCTCGGGATCCAGTGCGAGCTGGAAGGCCGCGAGGGCTTCCGCGATGCCGTCTCCGGCGTAGCGGAATTCCTCCGGGATGGCCTTCTTCCGCGCATTGGCCCGGTTGAGCGCCGCCTTCCGGACCCTGTCCTTCACACCCGGTGTTGGCGCCGGCTCCACCCGGGAGTCGTGGACCGTGGCCAGTTCCGCGTTCAGATACTCCTTGAATTCGCGAATGACGGTCTGCTGGCGCGTGAACTTCTCGCAGTGATGACCGGTCGCGGCCAGTCGAATCGCGAGGGGCATCATGCGGGGATGGTCCTTGGAGACCTTTGCGATGTACCGTGAGAAAGCCGGAAGCTGGTCGCTCGTCAGGCGTCGCCGGATTCCCATGATCCCGGCATAAAGCGCGTGCTGGCTCACGGGCTTGTTGATGTGCGGCACAGGGTTGAGGTGCTTCAGCAGCGTCAGGCAGCGCTCAAAGTAGTTTTCCAGCGTCGAGTCGTAGATCGTCCCGATGACCCTCAGATACCCTTCCACCAACGTTGCGGGATCCATCTGCGGCTTGAAGTTCAGGGAGGTGGCGTTGATCTCGATGGGCTTGTCCAGTAGTCGCCCCTCCCGCTCCAGACGCTCCCACAGGTTGGTGTCCTTGAGTGCGGTGAGCAGGCCGACCAGCGCGATCGGGATCCCCGTTTGCTGAATGAAGTCGATCTGGGCATCGAATGCGGTCTCGTCATCCTCATCGAGGCCGAGGATGAAGCCGCCCTGCACCTGCATCCCCTTCTGCTGGATCTTGCGGACGGCGGTGAACAGGTAGTTGTCGTCCCGCATGCTGATGTTCTGAGGCTTCTTCATCTTCTTGAGAGCCTTTGGATTGGGCGTCTCGATACCCAGGAAGACGGTGTCGAAGCCGGCCTCGATCATGACGTCCATCAGGTCGTTCATGCGGACGAGGTTCACGCTGGCCTCGGTGGACAGCGTGAAGGGATACCCGCGCTCCTTCTGCCACTCGGCGATCGGCGGGAGAAGACGCGTCACCTCGCGCTTGTTGCCGATGAAGTTGTCGTCGACCAGAAACAGAGGGCCGCGCCAACCCAGCTCGTAGAGATGATCGAACTCGGCCAACATCTGCTCGGGCGTCTTGGTGCGCGACACGCGGCCGTACAGCTTGGTGATGTCGCAGAACTCGCAGTCGAAGGGGCATCCGCGCGAGAACTGCAGGCACATGGAGTAGTAGTCGCTCATGTCGATGAGGTCGAAGCGCGGAAGCGGAGCGATGGTCACATCCGGCTTCCTCGGCGCGCGATAGACCTGCTTCGCGGTGCCCTTCTCCAGGTCTTGCAGGAAGGTGGAAAAGGTCTCCTCGACCTCATCGAGGACGAAGTGGTCGATTCCCTCCATTTCGTGGTGGAAGGTGGTAGGGTGGGGGCCGCCGGCGATGACGGGAATCCCGGCGCGGTTGCAACGCTCCACGGCCTGCTCGAGTGATGGGCGCTGGACGATCATGGTCGACGTGAAGGCCAGATCCGCCCACTCCAGGTCGCGGTCCTCGAGCGAAGTGACGTTGAGGTCGACCACGCGGAGGTTGTACCGCGACGGGAACATCGCCGCGACGGTGAGCAGGCCGAGCGGTGGGAAGGCGGCCCTGATGCCAAGCAGATCCAGGGCGAAGTTGTTGCCCCAGTAGGTGGGAGGGTGTCTGGGGTAGAGGAGGAGGGCGTTTTTCATGAGTCAGATGGCCTCTTCCAGGAAGTGCTCTTCCGGGGCGTTCGCAAACGCGGACGGCGTGCGGCGGGCCCGGGGCCGGACGACCTCGGCAGTGCGGCCGGGTTCGTCCGCGTCGGTCCAGGCCTCGTCCTCGCCGGCGTCTTCCCCGCCATGAATGATACCCTGCGCCAGAGACAGGCACGAGGCGGTGGTCATGAGTTCGAGCGCACTCACGCGGTAGTTGAACTCGGCCTGAATGAACGTCCCGAGTTCGGCGACGGAAATGGAGGTTAACCCGAAACTCGACAGCGGCTCGTCCACCTCGCCGTCTTCGTGGCCACACAACTCTGCGACCTTGGCGGCGATCTGCTCCACTACGCTCTCGAGCGTGAGTTCTCCGCCGGAGCCCGCCTCGAAGGCATCGTGATTGTGCATCACCCGCCCGATCCGCATGTAGTCGGGGAAGTCGACGGTCCAGGACGGCCGCTCAAAGAGCGAGGTGACGAGGTGGGATCGTCCGGAAAGTGCGCGCAAGGCGTAATCCAGGTTGGCGATCGCGAGGTCGGAGCTGACCGGCGGCATTCCGGCCGCGCGCATCATGCGCAGCACCGGGAGACTGCGGGCGGCCATGCCTGCGTCGGCCACGGCGGGCATGTTGTAGGTCAGGCAGGGAAGGCCCTGTCGGTGGCGGGCCGCGGCCAGACCGTCCAGGAAACCGTTGGCCCCGCTGTAGTTGATCTGCCCCGGATTGCCGAGCATCGAGGCCGTGGACGAGAAGAGAACGAAGTGGTCGATCTCGTGGCCGGCCGTGGCCCTGTGAAGATGAAGCGCGCCGGAGGCCTTGGGCGCGAACACCCTCTGCAGCGATTCGATCGACATGTCGTCGAGCAAGCGGTCATCCAGTGCGCCGGCGAGGTGGAACACGCCCTTGAGCGGCCGCTTGAGCTGCTGGACACAGCGTTCCACATCGGCCTCCACGGCCACGTCGCCGGACACGATATCGATGTCGGCTTCGGCGTCCATGTAGACGAGCGCGCTCGCGCGCCGGATCCACTCTGCGTCCCGGCGACGCTGGGGATCGCGGTCCAGCAGCGTGAGGTGCCGCGCGCCGGACGCGACCAGGTACGGGATCAGGCGGAGCCCGAAGCCGCCCAGCCCGCGGGTCACGAGATAGGTTGCTTCCGGATCGAAGAGCGGGCGGATGTTCGCGATCGGGAACCCTGGATCGGCGGAGTCTTGCGGCGCCTTGAGCACCAGCTTGCCCTGATGCCTGCCCGTCGTCATCAAGCGCAGGGCCCTGGCGTAGTCCCGGTACGGGAAGACGGTGACCGGGAGCGTCGGCAGCGCACCCCGGCCCAGCAGTTCCATGCAGGCCTCTGAGAGCTCGCGCGTGAGGAGCGGATCGTCGATCATCAGACGGTCCACGTCGATGGCCGCGAAGCGAAGGTTCTTCCGGAAGATGCGCAGACCGAGGTTGTTGTCGGCGTAGATGTCGATCTTTCCGATTTCGCAGTGCCAGCCGCCCGGGCGGAGCGCCCGCAGACACAGTTCGATGTGCCGCCCGGCCAGGGAGTTCAGCACGACGTCCACACCCTCGCCGTCCGTCGCCACCATCAGGTCGTCGTACCAGTCGTGGCTGTGCGAATCGAAGGCCCCCCTCGCGCCCATCGCGAGGAGCCGTTCACGCTTGTCCGCGCTGCCGGCCGTCGTGTAGATCTCGGCGCCGACGTGCCGGGCGAGTGCGATCGCGGCCTGCCCGACCCCGCCCATGGCGGAGTGGATCAGGACGCGCTGGCCTTTCCGGAGCCGGGCCAGATGGATCAGGGAGTAGTAGGCCGTGACGTAGACCGACAGCGTGGACGCGGCCTCCTCCATGCTGAGCCGGTCGGGCTTGGCGAAGACGAGGTATTCGGGGACGACCACGCGGTTGGCGATGCAGCCGCCCGCGATGAACGCCACCCGGTCGCCGGCGGCACGATGCCGCACCTTCGACCCGATCCGCCGCACCGTTCCGCTTCCCTCCATTCCCACCTCGCGGCCGAGCGCCGAACGCTCGTAGGCGAGAGCGGGCAGCAGCCCGAGGGTAACCATGACGTCGCGGAAGTTGAGCGCCGCCGCCTCGACATCGATTTCCACGTCGTTGGGACCCACGGGGGGGAGCTCGTACGTCTTCATCGCGAGCCCGGCGATCTGGCCCGGGTTGTCCAGTGTCAGCCGGTACGCCGCATCGTCCCCGGCGGCCACGTGGGAATACCGCTTCCTGATGCTGGAAATCCGCGGTGCCCACAGGCGGTTCTCCCGCACGGCCAACTCGCGCTCGCGCAGGTCGCACCGGGCCAGCAAGGCCAGCGTTCGGAGATCATCCGGGTCACCGAGGTCCACCAGACGGAAGTCGAGCCTGGCTTCGTCGCCGACCTCCATGGCCATGCTGCGCACCGCTCCCCACAGCGCACTGCCGCGCGGGTGTTCCACGTCGAAGGCCGCGCGGTGGGTTACCACATTCAGACGACAGACATGACTCGGGGTCGCCAGCCTCGCGGAGACAAGCGCCTGGACGAACCCGACGAAGTGTGCGGTCGCGATCTCGCCCGTCGGGTCGTCCGGGTCGGCACCGCAGAAGAAATCGATGGCGCGCACCTCGCCCGCCTGTGACCACGCCTCGAGCGAGTCGAACTGTCCCCTGACGACCGCCTCGTGTGGAATGGGCTGCACAGTCTCTGGGGTGTCCAGTAGCGCGGCCCATTCGGACGCCCAGCTTTTCGGCTCTCCAAGCACCCAGCGCAACTCCGGAAACGCGTCGTCCGCAGTCTCGCCCGCGTGGAGGGGCGGCGCTTGCAGCAGCGTGGTGGTGCGGCCCGCCCTGACGACCGTCCATCCGCCGCCCGGCTCGATGGTGCCGCCGTCGTTGTGGGAGATCAGCACCAACCCTCCCGGCACGGTCAAGCGTTGCAGGAACTGCCAGCCAGCGGGGCCGGGGAGGTCGTCCGACCCGTGCAGGAATACGGCCTCGACACCACCTGGGCGCAGAAGTCCCGCGTCCATCGAGGGCTCGGACGCCGGGTCGTGGTGCTGGAAACGGAGCGCGGCGTCGTGTTGGTTGAAGGCGTCATAGTGGGCCTGGGTGGTCTCCTCGCTGTCGCTCAGCAGCCAGAACTCGGACCGGGCGCCCGGTCCCGTCAGGTAGTCCAGACAGTCGGCCAGAGTGGTCTGATCGGGTTCCCGTAGTCCGGCGAACTCTGCCATGTGACAAGCGTGCCCTCCGACCGCGCCCGCGCGCTCAAGCGCGGCGATCAGTGCGACCGGCTCGACCTCTCCCTCGGGCAGGCGGTCCTGAAGCGCCTTGCCTTCCGGAACGAACTTCGGTTGCCACACGATTTCGTGCTTGCTATTCGGCAGGTCGTTCCAGCGTGGATTCGAGGTGAAATACGTGTACTGCCCAATGTGAGCGATGAGATCACCGGTTTCGCTGTCGTAGAAGCTGATTGCCCCGGCAGCTCTTTCGCCGCGTTGGACCGAGTACTGCCCGCGCTCGTTCGCGTCCATCCAGTCTTCGCTGGGCCTGGTTACGTGGCAGGTGATCCGCGGACCGGTGGGCGGGCGCACGAAGGTCGTCCGTTCGGCTCTTTGGGGGATGGCGAAGAGGTGGGAAGCGGTCAACAGGTGGGACAGGAAGATCTGCAGTCCCCCGTCGAGGAGCGGCGGGCACCCGACGTAGCCCTCTTCCCGGCCCGTCGCCCAGAGTTCTTCGTCCATCTCGATGTCGACGATCAGGGCTCTCGTTTCGGGATTCAGCTCGAACAGCCGGATGGTCTGGAAATACGGACCGTACTGGAACGTCTCGCTGAGAACCGCCTCGATCCGTTCGTAGAAGTCGCTCCTCCTGGCGAACACGGTCTCGCACGAGGACCGATCGATTTCCTCGAGGCGGGCCGGTACGCCTACCGGGTGACCGGCCTCGACCCGGGCCACCTGGCCGCGACAGTGGATCTCGCTCGCGGCGTCGACATCGAAGGACCGGGACGAGATCGTGAAGGTGAACTCGTCGGGCGCGCCCGGGACCGGGTGCAGGGCGGTCTGCAGCCGCACGGGTGTCCTGGGGATCGGACACGGCTGCAGGAACTCGAGGACCTCGAAGTGAACGGGAGCGCCGTCCAGCGCCTGCAGGATGAGTTCGATGTAGCCCGCGGCCGGCATGATCGCGGCGTGATGCACGCGATGGTCGGTCAGCCAGGGGAAGTCCTTCTCGGAAAGCCGCGCTTCGAAGAGCAGGTGATCGCTCGGGACCCGGTGGCCCACCAGCGGTCCGTGCGAGTACTCGCCCTGCCGGACGAAGAACTCGTTGTCGCTAAGCGTGTCGATCAGCGCCTGCTCGTCCCGGGGATGACCGGGAAGGAGATGCGCGATAGGCCGTGGTCGCGGGTACTGAGCCGCGAAATCGAGCGCCACGCCGGACGTGTACAGCGAGGCGAGAGTCTGCTGAAAACCAAGCCGGTCGTCGCGGTCCCGATGGAGGCTGGGCACGCTGGCCGGCATCGGCGACGTCTGTTCAAGACACTGAACCACTGCGGACTGAAGTGCGCTGTGCGGGGCGATCTCCAGAAACAGATCGGGACGGAAATCGCGTATGATCGTGTCGACCGCGCGCGCGAATTGCACGGGTTCACGGATATTCGTCCACCAGTAGGCGCCATCCAGGCGTTCCGCGCGGTCGCCGGTCACGGAAGAAATGAAGGGGACCCCGGCGCTGAACGCGCAATCGTCCAGGAACGCCAGGGCCTCGCGCGCGTCGTCCCGGATGGGATCCATGGCGGAGGAATGGAATGCGATATTCCCGGCGAGCAGCTGGTTCTGCACATTGCGGGTATCCAGCTCCGCCATGACCGGCGCCAACTCCGCTTCCCTGCCGCACACGACGACGCTGGCCGGTGCGTTTTCGCAGGCGATCTCCACCTGCGTCGGCCGGTCCCCGCCGGGCCGAAAAGCGATATCGAGCGAGTCGAGCACTTCCTCCACGCCCGGGAGATCGAGGCCGATTGCGAGCATCCTGCCTGAACCGGCTCTGCGCTGCTGCAACATCGCGCGGTGGTAGACCAGCCGAGTCGCCTCGGCAAGCGCCAGGGCCCCGGAGGCGTAGGCGGCCGCGACCTCGCCCGAACTGTGTCCGACCACGCATTCCGGGTGAACGCCCCAGGTCTTGAAGAGCTCGAAGAGGGCGCACTGGATCATGAAGATCGCGGGCTGGGCGAGCCGGACCTCGTTGAGTTCCTCCTGGGGGGCGTGGAAGCAGGCGTCGCGCAGCGAGATATCCGAGTGTTCCCGCCAGTGGTCTTCCACAGCGTCGATCACCCTGCGAAAGACCGGGTCGGCGTCGTAGAGCCCTCTGCCGCAACCAGCCCATTGGGTTCCCTGTCCGGCGAAGACCATCGCAACTCGTTTCTCGCCGTCTTCAACCGGTGCCACCTTCGGGGGGCTTTGGACGAACTTGTCGAGCGACGCGAGCAGCTCCTTGCGGTTCCGCACGGCAAAGGCGGTTCGGGTTGCGAAATGCGTGCGGCGGCGGCTGAGATTGCCCGCCAGGGTGTAGAGGTCGATCCCGTCTTCGGCGATTGCTTCCTGCAGCCCTCGGGCATTCCGGGTCAGGGCTCCGGCGGTACGCGCCGACAACGGGATCATGAACCCGGTCTCCGGAGCCGGGTCGGAGGACCAGACGCGCGGTCGCGACGGCTGGTATTCGCGGATCACGCAGTGTCCGTTGGCGCCCCCGAAACCGAAAGAATTGATGCCGACCACCACTGGCCGCTCCGGGAACGGTTCGCACTCCGTCTGCACCTGCATTGGGCAGCTCTCGAAGTCTATTTCGGGATTTGGAACGACGAAGTTGTTCGATGTGGGCGCGAAGGTGCGCCGCTGCATCATCAGAATGACCTTCAGCAAGGCGCAGTGAAACGCTGCAGCCTCCATGTGTCCCAGGTTGCTCTTCACGCTGGAGACCCGCAGGGGCACGTCACGGTCGACCCCGCCAAAGGCCTCCATGATTGCGTTGCCCTCGATCCGGTCTCCCACGACCGTGCCCGTCGCGTGCGCTTCGATGTAGTCGAACTCTTCCGGTGTGCGGCCGGCGCGGGCGCAGGCGCTGCGCATCAGCTCGACCTGTGCGTGCCGGGTGGGCGCGGTGATGTAGCGACCCTGCGCCAGCCCTTCGCTCCCGTCGGCTGCGCCCGCCGCGTTGACGGCGGTGCCCTCGATCACAGCGTGGATTTGATCGCCGTCCCTTTCGGCGGCGCCGAGTGGCTTGAGCGCGAAAACGAACGCCCCCTCCGAACGAATGTAGCCGTTGGCAGCGGCGTCGAAGGAGTGGCATCTGCCATCAGGGCTGATCACGCCCAGCGCATTGAATGAAGCGCTGAGGCGGGAGGTTCCGAGGTAGTTGACCGATCCCACCAGAGCCTGCTCGCAGTCGCCGCACTGAAGCGCGGTCATGGCCGAGTGAAGCGCGGTCAGGCTCGCCGAGCAAGCCGTGCAATAGGTGATTGACGGACCCATCAGGTTGAAGTGGTAGGACACCCGGTTGGCCAACATGGCCAGGCTGATCGTGGTGACGTCGAATGGGCCGGCGCCATGCATGGGGCGCCAACTCGCGACTGCCGGAACTTGCGCGCCGATGAAAACGCCGGTGGCACTGTTGTGAAGCGAATGCAGGCCCCAGCCAACGCGCTCGCAGGTCTCCCAGGAACAGTTCAGCAGCATCCGCACCTGCGGATCCATGGCCAACACTTCATCCTGCGACAGTCCGAAGAGCTTGGGATCGATCAGCTTTTCGCCGTCCTCGCGGATCAGTCCCTCGTATGGGCTGGCGAAGCGTCCGGGTCCGGAGAAGCGGCCGACTGGCCGGTAGCCCCTGCCGTAGCGGTCGGTGACGGGCTCCTGGACGACCTCGCGGTTACGGAGCAGCCGCCAGAATTCGTCGTCGGTCGTGATCCCGCCCGGCATGCGATGGCTGTACCCGACGATGGCGACGGGAGATTCCCGTGACATGGCCGTCATTCCGTCCTCCTCGTGCTGCCGCCTGTCCAGGCCGAGGCACGAGAGCCGGCGTCCGAATCGGATGCCGGCGAGAGAAGTGGCAAGAACCCCTACATATCGTCAATCGCGGCCTGGACCGTCTCGTCCGCCTTGGAGAACATTGTCCGCAGGAGCTGCTGCCGACGGAGCTTGAGATCCTCGACGATTCCCCACAGGGCTGCCCGAGTCTTGGCCACAACCTGCTCGCGGGCGTCAGGGGACAGCGTTGTGTCGTTCCGGAACTCGTACTTCTCGATCGCGAAGTCGGCAATGTCGAGGATGTTGTCGCCGACAATGTTCAGGTCGACCGCGCTTCTGATCTCGATGGTTTTCTCGTCGCTGTCCGCCATTGGCCGCTACTCCGGTGCTAGTGATGGAATGATGATGAAACAGTGATCTATAATGGCACTCCGGACGATCGTTTGCCAAGACGCGGCTTCGCTATTTGTCCGTTTTTGTCGTCTCAATGACCGATTTTGTCGCAATGTTCTGCTTGTCGTGCGAACCGTCGGTTCTCGGGAGAGGATCGAATCCGACCTTTCGTCCGGGCCGCTCGAACCACACAATCAAGCGGACGGGCCGCAACACGATGGGCCTACACCGATCACCCCGAAGAGATGCCACCCGGTTGAACCGTGCCCACCACCTGATGACCACGTCCGCCGTGCTGCTGGCGTTCGCCTGCACGGCCGACGCACCGGGCAATGACTCCGCACCGGGCAACGATCCCGTTGCCGGCAGCGACTCCGCACTCGACCCCGCATCGGTCCTGGCCGGATTCGACGACACCGCCCCCGCGCTCGACCTCGAGACCGCGCTCTCCCTGTCGGCCATGCCGCTTTCATGCGTCGACCGGCCGCACGCGCTTCGGCCCGACCGCGCCGGGTACCTGGACGACATCACCTACGCGCGCCGCCGCGGGTTCGAGCAGGACCGGGCGTTCTACGGCTGCTGGGACTGGCACTCGGCCGTGAACTCCACCTGGGCGATGGTGCGGCTGATGAAGGAGGTCCCGGAACTCGCCGTCGCCCCGCTGATTCGCGAGAAGCTGCGCGACCACCTCTCCGAGGCGGCCATGGCGGGCGAGTTGCAGTACCTGACCGACAACCCCTCGTTCGAGAGACCCTACGGATGGGCGTGGCTGCTCCTGCTGCACGCGGAGTTCGCGTCATGGGATGACCCGGATGCGGCGACATGGGCCGAGCGGCTGACCCCGGTCACGGACCTGGTGGCGGAGCGGCTGAGCGACTACCTGGCGGAGCTGGAAACACCCGTGCGGACCGGCGTGCATCCGAACACGGCCTTCGCGATCGCCATGAGCCTGCAGGCCACGGCAATGGCTGCGCGCCCCGAACTGGAGGTAGTGCTGCGGGACGCCGCTGTCCGCTTCTTCGCGGGAGATCGGACCTGCCCGACCGCTTACGAGCCCGGACGGTCGGATTTCGTGTCGCCCTGTCTCGAAGAAGCGGCGCTGATGGCCATGGTGATGGAACGGGCCGAGTACGTGGCATGGCTGGGTGACTTCCTCCCCCCGATCGACTCCGGCGAGTTCGCCAACCTGCGCAACCCGGCTCCGGCCGGACCCGCCGACTCTCCGCCATCTGAGGGCGGGGCGGTCATCACCAACGATTCGCTGCGGGCGGCCCTGGGCGCACGTTCGCACCTGATCGGCCTTGCCTTCACGCGGGCGGACGCCATGTTGCGAATCGCAAATGCCCTGCCTGCGGACGATCCCCGTGTCCAGCCGATCCGGACGCTCGCGTCGGAGCACGCGCGTGCCGGGTTCGACACCATGTTCGACGCCGACTACGCGGGATCGCACTGGATCGGTTCGTTCGCGGTCAAGTACCTCGTTCAGGCAACGAAAGGGAGCCTCTCATGAGGAGAATCAAGGGGTGCATGCACTTTGTGCCAGCATTTTTCTGGCTTGCTGGCGCACTCGCGACAGCGGGTGCGGCCGGGCATGCGGCTGCGCAGGAGACGGTCATCACGCGCGCGGCGCCCGCGGAAGCGGGGATGTCCGCGGGCGTTCTGGGCGGAGCCGTGGCGCTCTACGAGGAGGCTGTCGCGAACGGAGATCTGGTGGGCGCGGTGCTCCTGGTCGCCAGGGAAGGCCAGATCGCGCTCCACGAGGCGCTCGGATGGCGGGACAAGTCGCGTGGCGTCCGCATGGAGCCCAACACGCTGTTCCGCATGGCCTCCAATACGAAGCCGGTGGTCGCGACGGGCGTTGCCATGCTCGTGGAGGACGACAGGCTGGCCTATGACGACCTGGTGCGCGAGCACATTCCTGAGTGGGACAACTACCGGGCGGGGTTCATCAACATCGGCCACCTGCTGTCGCATGCGAGCGGACTCAGGATCCCGACGCTGTTCCTGCAGCCGTTCATGCAGCCGAGCGCCGCGCATCCGGACGCCCCGACCCTGCAGCTCGAGGCCGCGCGCTTCGGCGAGGTCGGCGCCGAAGTGACGCCGGGCACCAGCTACAGCTACAACAACCCCGGTTACAACACGCTGGGCGCGCTGGCGGAGATGGCGTCGGGGATGCCGCTGGACGCGTACCTCGACCAGGAGCTCTACACGCCGCTGGGCATGCACGACAGCTACCATCACGAGCTCGACGAGAAGATGGACGGCAAGCTCGACCGCATGTCGGTGGTCTACTACCAGCGCGACGGCGAGGGCGGCTGGGTGCCCGGATGGACGCCGGGCGATCCTCCGCAGGTGCCGTTCGTCCGCGCTTCGGGGGGCATGATCTCGACGGCCGAGGACTACGTGATCTTCTGCCAGATGTTCCTCAACGGCGGGGTGTACGACGGGCGGCGCTACCTGTCCGAGGAGTCGGTGGCGCTGATGACCTCGCCGAAGATCCGCAGCAACCCCGGCTCGGACGGTCCGGCCAGCTACTACGGGTACGGGTGGTCGGTCTCGGAGGAAGGCGTGTTCTCGCACGGCGGATCCGACGGGACGAATGCCTTCGTCGACCCGGAGAACGGGCTGATCGTCCTGGTGTTCACCCAGACGCCGAGGGGGAACAACCCGGTGCGGCGCTTCCTGGAACTCGTGTACCAGGCGGTCGAGGGGTAGGCTGGCAGGCCGGGGAGGCGGGCGGGTCGGCCCCCGAGGTGGCCCGCTGGGCTACGACGCCAGGTGCAGCTGGATGAGGCGCCAAGCCGCCTCGTCCGTCGCTTCGAATGCGGTCTCACCCCCCTGATTCGTCGCCACCAGTACCGCGAAGTCCCTCTCGGGCGCCATCCACACCACGGCGTACCAGCGCAGGTTGCTGCCGGAGTGGGCCAGCGCACGTCCGCCCGCCCACTCCCGGTTTGTGACGACCCACCCCGAAGCATACGTGAATCCCTCGGCCGGGGTGTGCAGCCGCTGGATCGTCTCGGGCTGAAGCAGGTCGGCCCGGTCCTGTTCACCGGCCAGGTGCATCGCGATATAGCGCCCCAGGTCCTGCATCGTGGCGTGCACCGTCCCGGCGGGGCCCAGACCCGGCGGGTTGTCGGCGCGTGGGTCGCCCGGTTCCAGTGCGAACCTGCCGGCACCCTGCCCCAGGTGTCCACGGGGCTGGTCCATGGCGCCTGGCACTCCCGGAGCGCCGAATCCCGTGTCGTCCATTCCGAGCGGCGCGAACAGGCGTGTGCGGATGAGGGCTTCCCATTGCTGCCCGGTCACGGCTTCGAGCGCCGCGCCCGCGATCATGTAGCCCACGTTGGAGTAGTGGTAGGTCTGGAGCGGGGGGAACTCCGGGGCCGTGCCGAGAACCTCCATCGCGAACGCGCGCCGTTGCACGGGTAGCGCGTCCGTGCTGGTGAGCATCTGCGTCCAGGTCGAGAACTGGCCGATTTCGTTGGTGAAGCCGCCGCGATGGGCGAGTATCGGCTCGATGGGGACCGGGCGCCGTTCGGGGTGAATGTTGGGAAAGTCGGGGAAGGCGCCATCCAGGGTGGCCGTCCACTCCAGAGCGCCATCCTCGACGAGGATCGCGGCGAGCGTGGACGTCATCGACTTCGTGATGGAACCCAGGTGCCACTTGTCATGGATCGTGACCGGCACGAGCGATCCGTGTGCCCTGGTGCCCGCCGCACCCACTGCGACGAGCCGCTCACTGGTGACGATCGCGCCGGCGAGTCCGATGAGGCCGTGGCGCACCCGCACGTCGAGGAGCAGCGCCGAGATTGGAGACGCGGTGACGGTCAGGGTGGCGGTGCCCGTCGCCCCCTGACTGGTGGCGGTCACGGTGGGCGTCCCCGGTCCGGCGCCGGTCACCAGGCCGTCCTCGCGGATCCAGGCCTGACCGGCCTGTGATGTGGACCAGGTGATGGCGGGGTTGGCGACCGGCTCGCCGCCGGCGTCGGTGACGTTGGCCGTGAAGCGCACGGTGTCGCCCACCTCGACGGACGCGGTGGCGGGGGTCACCTGGACGGTGGCGGTGGGGGTGGGTGGGGCGACCGGCGTCGCGGCCTCGTCGGCAGCTCCGCAGGCGGCCACGAGGAACGCGGCGGCTACGCCGGCGGCTGCAAGCGCTGGGGCGACGATCTGCAAGGCGCCTCCTCCGCCCCGGTCAGGCGGCTCCCCGTTTTCGCCAGTAGCGTGCCAACCCCCACCACGAATCGAAGAACCCCGAGGCGGTCCCGTACAAGCCCGTGTGGCCTGCCGACACCTTCCGGCCGACCCTCTCCGTGACCCATTCGGCGAACGCCGTGGCGCGGTTCCGGTCGTTCGCGAAGCGGCCGTCGCGCAGCGAGTCGCGCACCCGTAGCGCCCATGCGTCCAGCTCGCCGGCGAGTTCGGCAAAGTGCGCGCTGATGTCGCCGTACGGACCGAAGTGCGTGGCCACGATCCGCTCCGGGCGCCACGCCATCACCCTGTCCATGCTCGCGTTCCACAGCTCCACATCGATGTCCGGCGGCGGGGTCACGGGGATCGCCGGCCCGCCCCGGATCCGGATGCCGCCGACGTCCCCGACCCAGGCCGTGTCCGTCGCGGCCTCGTGGTAGGCGACATGGTGCTTGGCGTGCCCGGGAACATACGCCACCTCGAAGCGGCGTCCCCCCGGCGCGACGGCGTCCCCCTCGTCGACCACGCGGATCGACTCGCGTGGCACGGGAAGGAACTCGCCCCACAGGGTGGCCATCGCGTCGCCGTAGATCCGTCCCGCCGAGGCGAGCAGGCGCGACGGGTTCGCCATGTGGGGCGCGCCCACGGCGTGCACGTACACTGTCGCGCCGGGCGCTTCCCGCACGATGGCGCCGGCCGCCGTGGCGTGGTCGAGGTGGATGTGGGTCAGCAGGATCGCGCGGACATCCTCCAGCGTGTGCCCCAGCCCGGCCAGGCCCTCGCGCAGCGCGTGCAGGCGTGCCTCGGGACCCGGATCGACCAGCGCGACGCCGCCGTTCGGGAGCTCCAGCACGCCCACCCCGATGATTGTGGCCTGGCCCTGGTGGTGCAGGTCGACCATCGACGCGCCCCCGCCGATGTCATGCACGGCTTGGGTCGCCGCGCCCCCGCCGTCCGTGCCGCCGCCGACGCCACGCGCCGCCGCGGCCGCCGGGCCGGGAGCGCCGTCCTCCCGCAGGCGCCCCGTGACGGTCACCTGCCGCCCTCTTCGGTCGTCATCGGATCCTTGTGACTTCCCCACTTCTCGAACCACTTCCGCAGGTAGAGCTGTGTGCGCAGGAAGTTGGACGGGCGCCGGCTGGTCCCGTGCCATTCGCCCTGGAAGCGCACCATCACCGTGGGGACACCCAGGTACTGCAGCGCCTGGTACATCTCCTCGGTCTGCGGCATCGGGGTGCGGATGTCCATCTCGCCGGTCAGGAACATGGTGGGCGTGGTGACGTTGCCGACGTAGAAGATGGACGACCGGTCGATCCACTCGGCGGGGTCCTCCCAGAAGGGCTTTTCGAAGGTGCGGAAATAGCTGATCGCGTCGGACGTGCCCATCGCCGAGATCCAGTTCACGATGGGACAGTTGGCGGACGCGGCGCGGAAGCGGTCGGTGTTGCCGACGATGTAGCTGGTGAGGATGCCGCCGCCCGAGCACCCGTAGACGAAGACGTTCTCCTCGTCGACGTAGCCGCGCGCGAGCATCTCGTCGACGCCGTTCATGAGGTCGGGGAAGTCGGCCCCGGGGTAGTCGTGGTTGATCGCGTTGGCGAACTCGGTGCCGTACCCGGTGGAGCCGCGGGGATTGGTGTAGAGGACGACGTAGTCGTTCGCGGCGTGCTCCTGGAACGCGAAGTTGAAGCCGCCGTTGTACATGGCGTGAGGTCCCCCGTGGATGACGAGCATCATGGCGTACTTGCGGGACGGGTCGAAGTCGGGGGGCTTGACGATCCAGCCCTGGATCTGGAAGTCGTCGGTCGAGTCGTACCAGATCTCTTCGACCTCGCCGAGTTCGACGTGGCCGAGGACGTCGGTGTGGACGTAGGTCAGACGCGTTACCGCTTCGGGGTGTGTGAGGTTGAAGCGGTAGATGTCGCCCGGCTCGTGGGCGTCGGAAATCGTGCCGACGGCCACCCCGTCGTCGGAGAAGGACGACATCGCGAAGAGGTGCGCGCCCGATGTGAGCATGCTGACGCCCCGTTCCAGCGACACGAAGTGAAGCTGGCGGTAGCCGTCGCGGCTGACGTTGAAGTAGAGGCCGCCGCCGTCCGGCGCCCAGGTCATGGCACCGACCTGCCGGTCATGGTTGCCCGAGATGACGCGCGAGCCGGAGCCGTCGCGGTTCATGACGTAGATCTGCTGGTTGCGGTAGGTGTCGTCGTGGGCGTCGATGCCGGTATAGGCGATGAGCGAGCCGTCGGGAGAGGGGACGGGACTGCCGTCGGGGCCTCGGCGGTCGGTCAACTGGCGAATCTCGCCGCTGGCGACGGACACGGCGTAGATCTCCGACTCCTGCCAGTGCTCGGGCCGGTCGGCCTCCTCGTGGCGGAACGAGGTGAAGTAGATCTCGGTTCCGTCCGGACTCCACTCGATGGAGGAGTGGTTCCAGTCCCCGTCGGTGAGCTGCCGGGGTGTGCCTCCGCCGGCCGGGACGACGAAGACGTGCGTCCACCCCGTGTCGATGTAGCCAACGCCATCGCGCTTGTACGCGGGCCTTTCGACGACCTTGGGTTCGCGCTCCCACTCGGCGCCATCGGGCCTTGCGGGCAGATCTACCCCGGCGAAATCGGCCCTGTCCGAAACCCGGCTGGTGAACGCGATCCATTTGCCGTCCGGCGACCAGCGGGGACTGGAGGGGCCGTTCTCGAGCCGTGTAACCTGCGTCGCCAGGCCTTCGGCGTCCATCCAGCGGACGAAGAGTTGCGAGCCGCCCAGGTCGCCGGGTGCCGTGTAGAGAATCCGCGTTCCGTCGGGCGACCAGGCACCGCCGGAGCCGTCCACGAGGTGCCGCTGTCTCGTGCCGTCGACGCTCATGATCCACAGCGACGACTTGCGTGAATCGTTGCGCTTGTCGATCCGGCCCTTTGTGTACACGACGCGGCTGCCGTCCGGCGAGATCTGCGGGTTCGACACGGTCTCCATGTCCATGTACTGGTCAAGCGAGAGGCGCTGCTGTGCGTTGGCGGGTTCGGCCGAAAGCGTCAGCGTGGCGAGTGGGACGGCGAGGGCCAGGGGAAGAATGCTGGCAAGCGGATTGGGGTGGGGGCGCGTCATGATGATACTCCGGGTGAATCGACGGTTGAGCGACAGCCCGAATAGTGGTCTGCCTGCGGGTCCGGGACAACACGGGGTACCGGACCGACGGTTCGTCTACGGAAGCAACCGCTGCAGCGTGAGCAGCACGCCCATCCCCAGAACCATGAGTCCCCCCAGCCGAATTGTCATGCGGTGCTCGAGGTCGCGCATGTCGGTGCGGACGGAAGTGGCCAGCGTCTCGATTTCGCCGCGCAGCGAGGTCTCCATCTTCCCCATGTCGCTGCGGAGCGCGGTCTCAACCCCCTGCAGATCCCGCTTGGTCGGGAATCGCTCCGCGAATCCCGCCGCGAAGGTGTCGACCAGGACCGCGGCCTGGACTTCATTGAATCCCGCTTCGTCTCGCAGCCTGTTGGCTGCCCGGAGTGTATCGAAGCTCATCATGGCCCCCGAAAGATGCGCCCGCGTGGTCGAGGCCGCTACCTGGCGAAACGGGGCGACCGCCGACGAGAGCCACCAGTATGGGCTGGCAGAATGGGCGCTTACATGGCAGGATGAGCCTGCTTCAGGTCGCCGGCGCGCCCCCCCGCCGAATCGCCTGCCCGGGGAAGACGCCTTCGACCAGGCTCCCGTCGCGCACCACCGGAGTCCCGCCCACCAGCACGTGCATGAAGCCGCGTGACGGAGTCGCCGGCGCGTCGTAGTCGGCCATGTCCAGCACGGTCTCCGGTGCGAAGAGCGCCAGGTCCGCGTCGGCGCCGACCTGAACGCGGCCCTTCCGCGCCATCGCCGGCGCCGCGCCCTCCACACGTCGCGCGGGGAGGATCGTCATCTTCGCCAGCGCGTCCATCAGGCTGATCACGCCCCGGTCCCGCGAGTAGTGGCCCAGAATGCGCGCGAAGGTCCCGGCGCCGCGCGGGTGTACGGCAAGGTGCAGGAACGGTATCCCGTCGCTCGCCGCGATCACGTCGGGCTGCGCGACGATCCACTCGTTGGTCTCTTCGTTGCGGCCGTGAATGACTACCCAGCCGCCCCGCTCGCGGTACTCGGCGAAGGTCCGGGCGTTCAGCCGCTCTTCCTGCCCCGGCCATTGCAGCCGCTGATACGCCTCGTCGTCAAGGCCCACCCAGGGGTCGAAGAGGGCGGACTCGATGAAGGTCGACGAAGCCGTGTACGGATACGCCTCGGTCGTGACATCGAGGCCCTGCGCCGCGGCCCCACGGATCAGAGCGACGGCGTCCATCGCCGACTCGTCGGCGGACGAGTTGAGGTGGACGATGTGCAGTGACGCCCCCGTCGCGGCCGCGTCGGCGATCACCTCCTGGAAGGGTCCCAGGATATCGCCCACGTAAGCGGCCCTCAGATGCACATAGGCGGGCACCCCGTTCGCTTCGGCCGACTCGAACAGGTCGAGGATCTCCGTGCGCGAGGCTCCCGGCGTGTAGGTGATCCCGAACCCGTACCCGAGCCCGCCTTCGGCCAGTCCCTGCTCCATCAGAGCCGCGAGCTCGGCGACCTGGGCGTCGTCCAGTTCCCGATAGATCACATCCGAGCCCATGGACTCGTTTTCGCCGGGCGGAAGCGTCGGCTGGTGGCCGACGTCGATGCCCGCCAACAGCTTGGTCCGCGCGTTCGGATGGCTCACCGTCGCCCCGAAGTTGAGCAGCGTGCGGCTCTCGCGGGACGCGTACCAGGCCGCCACCGGGTAGACGCCGATCTCCATTTCCAGCGCCGTGGTCACGCCGTCCAGCGCCTGCAGGCGTTCGCTTACCGAGTCCTGGCCGTGCGCGTGCAGGTCGATGAAGCCGGGCGCGACCACGAGGCCGGTCGCGTCAAGCGTGTCCCGGCCGGCCAACTCGTCTTCGCTGACCGCCGCGATCGTGCCGTCGCGGATCCCCACATTGCGGGGGGCGTCCAGTCCGGTCTCCGGGTCCATGACGCGCCCGTGCAGAATGACGATGTCGTGGGGCGACGAGCAGGCCGCCGTGGCAAGCAGCGCGGCGAGGAGGCATTGGGGTCGGATAGTGGGGCGGGGCATGGCGAGGGCTCCGATGAGACGGTCAACGTGGTTCTTGAGACTCGGAGCCTGTGCGAGGCGGCGCAAGCGCCACCTGCAGGCCCGAAAGCCAGCGGTCCTGTCCGCGGACGGCTAGCGACCCTCCATCACCCGGGCCCAGTCGTCGGGGATGGCGAGCCACTTGGACGCCCACTCCGACTTGACCCTGGGTGACGGGTGGTACGACTGGAAGACGCGCCAGTCCCCGTCTTCGAACAACGCTGCGGCGCGAGCCGCCCTGTCGCCCACCAGAACGATCGAGTCGAGCAGCGGCAGTTGGTCCACCAGTTTCCTGCACCGTTCCGCGCCCTCCTCGAGTTCCTCGGGAGTCGCGATCCGGCGCCGGTCCCACCAGGGTACGATGTTCCAGAGAACCGTCAGTTGGCGGGGAATTCCGGCAAACCTCATCAATCGGAAGGTCCATTCGGCCGTGCGGCCGTCGTTGTCCCGTGACATGAAGCCCGACCCTCCCATGGACCCGGCGTCCGTCTTGGGCCCGGGCTTGTCGAAGAGGAACAGCACGCGGGCCGCAGTGCCGCCGTCGAAGGGATCGAAGTGGGGGACCGTCGCGTCGGGCCGTTCCGCCTGCAAGGCGAGTGCGAATTCGTTCAGTGGCCCGACATGCGGCAGGTTCAGCAGGCGCAGCCGGTGCTCGCGGACCTTGGGGAGCCGCAGAGTCCGTGGAACGGCGGGATCGAATGGGAGTGACATGGGCTTCGGGTCGGTTAGGTTTCCTTGGTCGAATTCTACTGCCGAGGAAACTCGCCGTGCCAGCCTGCGGCTGAGAATCCCGCCGTCGCCAAGGTCGCCCATGCGCCGATTTTGTCGTATTCCTGTCCGATTTTGTCGTATGTCGGTCCTGAGCTTGGCCTTTTCCACGTTCATTTCGGCGCCGGTTGCCGCCGGTGCGCAGTCGCAGGCGTCCACCGGCGTCATCCGTGGATCGGTACTCGATCCGGCCGGCACGCCGGTCGCCGGTGCCATGGTGCGAATGACCCACCACGAGACCGGGCTCGTGACGACCGTGCTCACGACCCGTTCCGGCACTTTCGTCCGCCCTCTCCTCCCGCTGGGCACCTACGACGTGGCCGCGCAGGCCGAAGACCAGCTCGGCTCGGCGACCGCCCAGGGTCTTGTCCTCCGCGTCGGGGAGGAGCTCAACCTTGCCCTGCGGTTCACAGCGGTCGAACTCGAGGGAATTACGGTGCAGGGAGACCGCGAACTCCTGGTACACCCCGAGGACGTGACCAGCTCGACCCGGCTTTCCGAAGAGGTCGTGGACGGGATCCCCAACAACGGGCGCAACTACCTGGATTTCGCGCTCCTGACGCCAGGTGTTGCGATCTCCCAGGGGCCCGACGGCGACGAGCTCAACATCAGCGGCCAGCGCGGCATCTTCAACAACTTCATCGTCGACGGCGCCGACTTCAACAACCCCTTCTTCGGCGAGCAGCGGGGCGGCCAGCGTCCCGCTTTCACCTTCAGCCAGGACGCGATCGAGGAGGTGGTGGTCGTCAATCAGGGAGCGTCGGCCGAGTTCGGGCGTTCGGCGGGCGGTTTCGTCAACGTGATCACCAAGTCCGGGACCAACGAACTGGCCGGGTCCGCGCACTACTTCGGGCAGTGGGACGGCGTCTCGGCGGCCTATCCCGTCGCGGCCCAGGCAGGTGAGCCGGACTTCCTGCGCAATCAGTTCGGGTTCACCCTGGGCGGACCCATCGTGCGGGACCGGGCCTTCTTCTTCGTGGCCTACGACCAGCAGGAGGCGACGGAGACGAAGCAGATGCACCGCGTGGTCGAGAACCCGGCGAATCTGGCGAAACTGCGGGATTTCCTGACCTCGCGGTGGCCGGGGCTCTTCGATGGCGAGTTCGGACCCATTCCCCGAACGGACGACGCCCGGGCGCTGCTTGCCAAGGCCGATTTCCATCTCGACGGCCGCAATCAGGTCTCCTTCAAATACAACTACAACTGGTCGGAGCAGCTCAACGGAACCTTCGACGTGGACTCGTGGGGACTGTCGGCCAACGGAATCGAGACGGACGAGGCACACGCCTTCAACGCCAGTTGGCGCTCGCTGCTGAGCAGCACCTTGTCGCACGAATTCCGGGTGCAGTGGGCGCGCGAGGACCGCGTGCGCTGGTACGACGGCCCGCTGATGCCGGGAGCCACGCCGCCCGCGACGCCGCAGTTCGTCTCCCTCGGGGGCCGTCCCTTCCCCGATATCGGCATGGATTTCGCCGACGGCTTTCGGATCGGCCTGCCCTTCTTTCTTCCCATCGATCCCGCGTACGACACGCGTCTGCAAGTCGTGGACAACTGGTCCTGGCTCAGGGACCGGCACCTCTTCAAGGCGGGCGTCGAGTACAACCGCACCGCCGTGTCGCAGCAGTTCATCGGATTCGCCAACGGGCGCTACGTCTTCGATTCGGTCGACGGCTTCATCAACTTCGTGACACACGGCAGCCGCTACGTCACCTGCTCGGACGGGTCCGACAGCGCCACCGGAAGCTGTCCCGAGGGCGCCGCCATCACCGGACCGGTGCTCCTCTATCTTCAGTCGGGAACCGTGCCCGGGGTGGCGCCGGAACGCCTGGGCCGGGGCGACTTCGGCGTGAACGAGCTGGCGTTCTACCTCCAGGACACCTGGAAGCCGACCGACCGGCTCACCCTGAACCTGGGCGTGCGCTGGGAGGGGACATGGCACCCGCAGGTCGCCGTGCAGCCGAACGCGACCTTCTTCGCACCCTATCTGGGCGACCCCCGCTTCCCGTCCGACGGCACGATCCCCGACGACCTCGACAACTTCCAGCCGCGCCTCGGCCTCGCGTGGGACGTGTCCGGGGACGCCAGCACGGTTGTCCGGCTCAACGCCGGTGCATACCACGCGCGCATACCCATGCTGGTGTTTGCACAGAGCGTCACCACCAACGGCGCCTTCCAGCAGATCTTCTTCCGCAACAGCTTCGGGCTTCCGGATCAGGGGCCGCCCGCGATCGGGGAACTCATCGACGGAAGCGCCACGGCGCCGTTCCTCCCCGACATTCACGTGACGGCCAAGGACCTCGAGCTGCCGCGCACCTGGTCGTTTGCCGCCGCTGTCGAGCGGCAGGTGGCCGGCGAGGTGGCCGTGAACGTTTCGTACCAGCACGCCCGGGGCGACAACCTCTTTCGCTTCGTCAACCGCAACGATGCGGCGTTCGGGTCGCCCTTCGGCCTGGGTACCCATTCGGGCGGCGGCGGTATCGGCACGCTGACCGTGGCCGAGAGCACGGCGTTTTCGCGGTATCACGCGTTGACGGCCGGAGTTCGCGGCCAGGACGCCTGGGGCGGGCGCCTGACCTTCGACCTCGGCTACACGCTGTCCTTCGACAGGTCCGACGACGACAACGAACGCGATCCCTTCACCTTCCGCTACGCGGACGCGGCCAGCCTGGAGCCGGAGTACGGCTGGTCCGACCGCGACCGGCGGCACAAGGTCACCGGCTACCTGGCGTTCGACCTCCCCGGAAGCGTCGCCTTCAACAATGTGGTGCGGTATCTGTCGGCGTCACCCGTTTCGGAGAACTGTGCCAGGCGCGGAGAGCGGGCCAGCCAGCCATCGGACCGGATCTGCGCGGACGGTTCGATCCTGGCGCGCAACACGCTTCGGCGCGCCAACGAGTTCTTCACCTGGGACGTCAAGCTGTCGCGCCCCTTCGAGGTCGGGGGCGGCAGGACCGTCGAGGCTGTCTTCGACGTCTTCAACCTGACCAACGCCGACAACTCGCTGGACACCGCCCAGGGATCACTCCTCTTCAACTTTGACGGGTCGATCAGAAGCGGCCTGGGGGATACGCGCCGGGCACAGCTGGGAGCGCGTTTTCGGTTCTAGCCCTGGTCAGGTTTGCGCCGATTTGGAGCAACCCCTCGCGGCCGTCGCGCTCTTAGTACAGCTTAGGTCGTAAACTGTACTAAGAGTCGCACGTCGGATACAGGTCCCCGGATAGGCGCGCTCCCGATCACCTGTCCACACGCACCGCCAGGATGTCCACGTTGTGATACTCCCGGTGCTTGACGGACGTGGCGTGATGGCGCAGAAGCGCCAGCGAGAGATCCCGCTCACTGGTCGGGTCGGGCCGGTCTCCGAGCAGCAGCATCCGGTTCTCCAGGTTGCCGGCCCGCGTGGCCGCCGTGAATTCCAGCACGGCACCGTCGCGCGCGCCCTGAGCGACCACCCGCAGGCGGCGTCCCTCCGCGGCCGGCGCGCGCTCGTCCTCCTCCTGGCGCAGGAGACAGAGCAACGCTTCCTCGGACGCGGCGCGCAGGCGTTCCGTCGCCTTGGCGCCCCAGCCGTACCGGGTCGCGAAACCGACGACGAACCGATCGAGTTCCGGGAGGCTGTCCGGGCGCAGCGCCATCTCGGTCTTGCGCCGGCGAGGCCCGGTCAATTCTAGGAACAGGGTCAGGAGCAGGACGGTCAGCCCGCCGGCTGTGAGGCCGTTCGCGAGCATGCGACCCGTGGGCGTGGCGAGGTGGCCCGGGAAAATGGCCTGGAACTGGATGCCGACACCGATCCAGAACGCCAGGCCCGCGACGAGGGCGTTCTGCCGGTTGGCGCCTTCCCGGAAGACGATGCGCATCCCCTGGGCGAAGGTCATGCCGAAGATGACCATGATGTATGCACCCAGCACCGGCGGCGGTATGGAAAGGATCAGGGCCGCGATCTTGGGCACAAAGGCAAGCGCGACGAGAACGATGCCGATGTGGACGCCGACCCTCCGCGCGGCCACGCCGATGCCGTCCGCGAGCGCGATGCCGGCCGTGTAGGGCCACGGCGGCAGTACTCCGGCGAGTCCCGACAGCACGGTGCCGACGCCGCAGGCGTTGACCGCCCCTTCGACCTTGCGGAAATCGACGGCCTTGTGCTCGCGGTATGAGAGTCGTTGCATGCGGACCGCGTCGCCGACCTGCCGGACCGTGATCACGAACACCACGAAGAGGAAGCCGGGCAGCAGGATCCAGAAACCGGGACCGAAGCTCAGGTCCAACCCGGGCGATGCCGTTGAAGGCACGCCGACCCAGGACGCATCGGCGACGCGTCCGAAGTCGAGAATCCCGAAGAATGCCGCGGTCAGGCATCCCGCGCCCATCCCGATCAACGGGGTCCAGGCGCGCACGATCCTCGGGGCGCGAAGCATCAGGCACACGACGACGACGATCGTCACTGCGGTGACCGTGGGTGCCGCGGCAGCCGGGGCCGCCTCCGGCACCCTCGTGAGCATGGCGAACCCCATGGGCATCACCGTGACCGAGACGAGCGCCAGGAGCGTGCCGGACACCTGCGGTGTGATCAGGCGCCTGAGGTGCGCCAGATTGGCCGCCAGGACGAACTGACAGAGTGCCGACGCGACCACCAGGCCCCCGAGCAGGGCCGGCCCGCCCGTGACCAGCGCGATGACCGCTACCCCGATCGCGGCCCCGGAAGCGCCCATGACGGTCAGACTTCCGCCTCCGATCGCGCCGAACCGTTTCGCCTGCACGACCGTAATCAGTCCGCCGATCACCATGCTGGCGAAGATCGCCCATGTCAGATACGCGTCGCCCTGGTTCGCGACCCGCGCGACGATCGTATTGACCACGACCACCGGCACACACACCAGAACCGCCGTCTGCGACCCGATGATGAACGACATCAGGCGGGGAGGGCGTTCGTCAGCGGCGTAGCGCAGTCTGCCGCGAGTCTGGTCCGATCCGGGTGTCATTTGTTGCCTGTTTCCTGCGCGCCTCTACGACTTCGGGATCTCCTTGTCCGGGTCCACGAAGGGCTTCGGCACCACCGTCGCCTTTCGCTCTCCGTCCGGCGTGGCCACCCGCAGCCGCGTCCCCAACTCTGCGAACGCCGTCGGCATCATCGCGTAGCCGATATTCCGCTTCAGCCGCGGCGACCACACCGCCGAAGTCACGAAGCCGATCGTCTCGCCGCCGCCGCCCTCACCGCCGCCCCCGCCCCCCGGCCCGTCCGCCCACACCGGCCACCTCGTCATGTTCAGGTCGAGCGGCGCCCCGGCGATCTCGACGCCCGCCAACAGCCGTCGCGGCCCCTCCGCCGCGATCCGCGCCAGCGCTTCACGGCCGATGAAATCCCCCTCCTGGCCGTGGTCCACCTGCCACCCCAGCCCGACCTCGTACGGATTCGTGTTCAGCGTCGTGTCGATCCCGTAGTTCAGGATCCCCGCCTCGATCCGCCGGATGTCCGACGGCCCGGTCGGCGCAATAGCCAGATCGGCGCCCGCCTCCATCACCCTGTCCCACAGCTCGACCCCCCGGCTCCCGTCCCGCAGGTAGATCTCGTATCCGACCTCGCCGCTCCACCCGGTCCGGGTCACCACCACGGGAATGCCGTCCAGGTCGGTCTCCGCAAACCAGTAGTAGCGCAGCCCCGCCACTCGGTCCCCGAACAGCCTCCGCACCACCTCCTTCGACTTCGGCCCCTGTACCTGCATCGGCGACACATCGGGCTCGCACAGCCGCACGTCCAGCCCCGAATTCAGCGCCACCCCCTTCGCCCACAGCAGCACGTCGCTGTCCGCCAGCGCCAGCCAGAAGTGATTCTCGCCGAGCCGCAGCAGCACGGGATCGTTCACGATGCCCCCGTCCTCGGCCGTGATCAGCACGTATTTGCCCTGCCCGACGGCGCACTTCGACAGGTCCCGCGGCGTCAGCATGTTCGTAAACGCGAACGCGTCCGGCCCGGTGATCTCGACCTGCCGCTCGACGCTCACGTCCCACACCGTGACCCCGGTCAGCAGCCTCTCGTACTCGGCGTGCAGGTCGTCGTACCTCGTCGGCAGAAACATGTGGTTGTAGACCGTGTAGGCGCGGCAGCCGGCACGCAGGGTGGCGTCGAAATACGGCGAACGGCGGAGCCGGGCCCCGCGCTGGATGAGGGCCATGTCGAAGGTGCGCGTCATTCAGGGGTCTCCCGGGGTTGAGGAGTAGGGGTTGAGGAGATTGTGAACGTTTTCACGAGCGCCCCGACAATCGCGCCACCTGCCTCCGTTCGCGCAAGATCGCGCCTGCGGCAAGACGGCCCGGTCCTCCCGTAACGCCCCCTCCCGGGTGGCACCCCGAGCCGCACAGGAACAGCCCGTCAACCGGCGTCGCGTACCGTGCCCAACCCGCGATCGGGCGCATGAAGAGCATCTGGTCGAGCCCCATCTGGCCATGGTATTCGTCGCCGCCGGTGAGTCCCGGTTCGGCCTCGAGGTCGAGCGGCGTGAGCAGGCGGTGGTCGACGATGCGGTCGCGGGTGCCGGGGAGGAAGTCGTCGAGGACATGGAGTGCGCTGGCGAGGAGGGCGTCGCGGGTCGCATCGTCCTCCCAGCTGCCTTCGCGCAGGTGGTAGGGCGCGTATCGGATCTGGATCGAGGCCAAATGGTGGCCGTCGGGCGCGAGCGCCGGGTCGTGCAGCGTGGGGATGACCATGTCGAGGTGTGGACGGGCCGAGGCGCGGCCGTACTTGGCGGCGTCGCTGGCGCGTTCGAGGTAGTCCGGTGTGGGGGCGACCAGCGTGTGGCCGGCAAGGCGTTCGGCCGCGTCCGGGAGCGGCGGAAGCCCGTCGAGCAGCAGGTGCAGGACCGCCGTGGTCCCGCGCATCTGGATGTTGGCGACCTTGCGGTTGAACTCGGGCCCGAGCCACGGCGCGCCCACCAGAGCGAAGAAGGTGCGGCGGGGATCGGCGCCCGAGATCACGCAGCGGGCGGTGACCACTTCCCCGTCGGCAAGCGCGACACCGGTTGCGGCGCCGTCCGCCACGAGAATGCGCTCCACTTCGGCCTCCGTGCGAACCTTGGCTCCGTGCGCCCGCGCCGCCGCGGCCAGCGATCCCGAGAGCGCCCCGATCCCGCCCTTCACGAACGCCGACGAGCGGAAGCCGTGGGGGTCGCGCCCCGCAGCGTGGTACAGCATGCGCAGGGCGCCGCCCATGGCGCTCGGGCCGTGCCGGGAGCCCGCCAGCGCGGTGGTGGCGAGCATTCCCTTGAGGGCGTCGCTTTCGAACCAGTCGTCGAGGAGGTCGCGGGCCGGGAGCGGCGCCACGCGCAGCAGTTCCACGACCGTGCGCTTGCCGAGCCTGCCGGCCCGGATGAGGGGGCGGAGCAGGCGGAGCCGCTCGCGTGGGGTCATGTCGTGCGCGGCGGGGGCCGGGTGGTCGAGGGCGACGCGCAGCACCCGCGCCAGGGTGCGCAGGTGGTCGGCCCAGGCGGGGAAACGGGCCGCATCGGCCCGGCTGTGACGGGCGATCTCGTCCCTGGTGCGCGCGGGGTCGCGCCACAGGGTGAGGGCCTCGCCGCCGCCGGTCAGCGAGGTCGCCAGCGCGGGGGGGCGGATCCACTCGAGGCCGTGGTTGGCGAGACCCAGGACGGCGGCGAGGTCGGAGCCGCGGCCCACCGGGAAGAGTCCCGCGTCCTGAGCGGCCACGTTGACGGCGCAGCCGGGGAAGATCTCCGCCGTCGAGGCACCGCCCCCCAGTACCGGGCGGCGCTCCAGTACGAGGATCTTCCACTTCTCGCGGGCGAGCAGCGCGGCAGTCACCAATGCGTTGTGACCGCCGCCCACGACGACCGCGTCGTACTGCTTCACCTCCCCCTCCTCCCCCTGCCAGGCCCCCGCCGCAGATCCGCCAGCACTCTGCGCGCCGCCAGCTTGCCCGGCGCGCCCATGATGCCCCCGCCCGGATGCGTGCCCGAGCCGCATTGGTAGTAGCCCCGCACCGGCGTGCGGTAGCCCGCGTACCCGGCGGCCGGCCGGAGAAAGAAGAGCTGCGACGGGGTCAGCTCGCCCTGGAAAATGTTGCCCTGGGTGAGGCCCGTGGTGCGCTCGATGTCGAGCGGCGTGACGACCTGCCGGTGCAGGATGATGTCCCTGAGGTTGGGGATGTAGCGCGCCAGGGTGTCGACCACGGTGTCGCTGAAGGCCTCGCGCTTCTCGTCCCAGGTGCCTTTGCGCAGCTCGTAGGGGGCGTACTGCACGAAGCACGACATGACGTGCTTGCCGGGCGGCGCCATGGCTGGATCGATCGCCGAGGGGATGACGATGTCGATGTAGGGTTTGCGCGAAAAGGCGCCGTACCTGGCGTCGTCGTAGGCGCGTTCGAGGTAGTCGATGGACGGGCTGATCGAGACGGCGCCCCGCAGGTGCGGACCGTGGCCTGGCATGCAGCTGAAGTCGGGGGCGGCGTCGAGCGCCAGGTTGACCTTGCCGGAGGAGCCGCGGAAGCGGTAGCTGCGCACGGCGGTGACGAGATCGGCGGGCAGGTCGTCCTCGTCGACCAGGTCGAGGAAGGTGCGGTGCGGGTCGAGGCTTGAGGAGACCACCTTCGCATGGAGTTCGTCGCCGTTGGCGAGCGCCACGCCATTGACACGCCCGTTCTTCACCAATGCCCGTGTCACCGGCGCGTCCGTCCGGATCTCGGCTCCCGCCTCGCGCGCCGCGGAAGCGATCGCGTTTGCCACGGCGCCTGTCCCCCCCTTGGCGAAGCCCCACGCCCGGAAGTGGCCGTCGATCTCGCCCATGTAGTGGTGCAGCAGGACGTACGCGGTGCCGGGCGAGCGCGGCCCCAGGAAGGTGCCGATGATCCCGCTGGCCGACAGGGTGGCCTTGAGCACGTCGGTCTCGAACCACTCGTCGACGAAGTCGGCGGCGCTCATCGTCATGAGCTTGACGAGCAGGTGCAGCTGGTCGGGCTCCAGGTCGAGGAAGTGGCGGGCGAGGCCGAGCAGGCCGCGGATGTCGCCCGGACCCAGCCGTGCGGGATCGGGAGGAGCGATGCCGAGCAGGTGCTTCACGGCGCGCGCCATGTAGAAGAGCGACCGCCCGTACTCGTCGTAGGCCTCGGCGTCGCGGATCGAGAAGCGCGCGATCTCGCGCCAGGTGCGGTGGTGGTCGGCGTCGCGGTAGAGGCGGTCGCCGTCGGGCAGCGGGGTGAGGGTGCTCTCGAGCGGCAGGATGGCCAGCCCGTGGCGGGGGAGGTCCAGTTCGCGGATGATGTCGGGGCGCATCAGGCTGACGACGTACGAGAACACGCTGTACTTGAAGCCCGGGAAGATCTCCTCGGTGACAGTGGCGCCGCCGAGGAGCGGGCGTGCCTCGAGTACGCACACGTCGAGTCCGGCGCGCGCCAGGTAGGCCGCGTGGACAAGGCCGTTGTGGCCGCCGCCGATGACGATCGCGTCGTACTTGCGGGCCATCGCGCTCAACCGCGCTTGCGTGCCGGGTCGAAGAAGGGCGTCGTGACCACGCGCGCGGGGACCCGGTGGCGCACGAATTCGACGGTCAGCTCGATCTCGACGCGGCTGCCCGGTTCTGCGAAGTCGCGGCGGATGGTGGCGAGCGCGATGTACTTTTTGAGGATCGGCGAGAAGGTGGCGCTGGTAACGTAGCCGACTTGCCTGCCGGGGGATCGGCCCACGCCCTTGCGCGCGTAGATCGGGACGGCGTCGCGCGAGGCCCGTCCGGCCACCAGCGGCGGCAGCCCCACCGCGGCGAAGCGCTTCTCGATCCCCGGCCAGTCGGCCTCGAGGCCGGCGAGCGCCCACTGCGACGGACTGGCCGCTTCCCGCTCGAGCGCCCTTTGGCCCACGAAATCGCGTCCCGGCTGTGGCTGGACCGTCCACCCGAGGCCGGCCTCGTAGGGCGACGACTTGCGCGACTCGATCAGTGCCGTCCAGCTCGACACGTAGTCCACCTCCTTGAGCAGCAGGCCGGCTTCGATGCGAGCCACGTCCAGCGCGTCGAGGCCGGCGGGCGCGATCCCGTAGCCGCGTCCGGTTTCCATCAGTGCGTCCCACACGGCGAGCGCGTGCTCGGGCGCGACCCAGATCTCGTAGCCCAGGTCACCGGTATAGCCCGTCCGGGTGATTGTGACCGGGGCCGCGCCGATGTGGCCCTCGGTCAGCGCGAAATACGGGAGCGCGGCGATGTCCGCGCCGGTGACGAGCCGGGCGAGGATGTCCCGCGAGGTGGGGCCCTGAAGTGCGAGTGCCGCGAGGTCGAGGGTGATGTCGCGCACGGTCGCGTCCATCCCGAGCGCGCAGTCCTCGAACCAGCGCAGGCACGGGTCGGCGGCCGTGATCCGGAAGGTGTCGGCGCCCAGGCGTTGCACGGTGCCGTCGTCGATCAGCTTGCCGGCCTCGTCGCACCAGGGCGTGTAGAGCACTCGTTCCTCCGCGCAACAAGAAACGTTGCGCGTGACTACCCGGTCCACGAGCGCCGCCGCATCCGGACGCGTGACTTCGTATTTGCGCAGCGGCGAGACGTCGAAGAGCGCCGCTCCGCTGCGCACGGCATAGTACTCGTACTCGTGGCCGGGCTCGTAGCTGAGCGCGGCGGCGTACCCGGACCAGTTGCGCCAGCGGCGGCTGCGGCAGAGGGGGGCGGTGCGCGGGTGGAAGGGGGTTTCGAGGAGCATGGCGGGGAACTTTGTCGCGAAGCGAGAGGACGGCAAGGTGGGAACCGAGGGCTCCCGGAGATTCCACCAAGGAGGGCCACGCACCACGTACGTTGAATGTTTGTCCCCAAGAGCATTGCAATCGTGTTTATATATTCATTGAAATATTGTCTCTGAGAGCGTTGAAATTGTGTCTCTGTTCTGTTAGTCTACTCCATCACAGCCTTGGCAACTTCTGCTCCAGGAGGGTTCAACGTGGGATCCAACCCGGACAGGCCGTCTGCCAAGGGCGAGATCGAGCACTACACTCCACGTGTGGCCGACCAGGAACTGAAACAGTGTCTGGCTGCGGCCGGAGCTGTTCTGATCGAGGGCCCAAGAACCTGCGGCAAGACGGCGACCGCTCACCAGGTGGCCGCCAGCGAGGTCTTTCTGGACGTGGACCGAAGTGCCCAGGACATGATCGCGGTCAATCCCGACCTGGTGCTCGAAGGTCCGTCGCCTCGACTGCTGGACGAGTGGCAAACCGCCCCGGTGATCTGGAACCACGTCCGCCGCGCCGTGGACTCACGTCCCGGCAAGGGCCATTTCATCTTGACCGGGTCGGCCGTTCCACCCGATGACATTACCCGCCACACCGGGGCCGGCCGCATCGTCCGGATGCGCCTGCGCCCCATGTCGCTCTACGAACTTGGGTCCAGCACCGGCACGGTGTCGCTCAGGAGTGTGCTTCAGGGAGTCCCGGTCCAAAACCCGTCAACAGACCTGTCGGTAAACGAACTCGCCAAACTGATTTGCGTCGGTGGCTGGCCCGGACATCTCCACTCCTCGCCCGAAGCGGCCATGCGCGTGAACCGAGGCTATGTCGACGACATCTGCCGTACCGATCTCCAGCGGGTCGATGGGGTGCGGCGAGACCCGGGAAGCGTCCACCGCTTCCTCCAGTCGCTGGGACGAAACATCGCGACCTACGCATCCCTTGCGACCATCGCGCGCGATGTTTCTGGCCCGGACCACAAGTCGATGACAGGCCATACGGCGCGCTCGTACCTTACCGGACTGGAACGGCTCCTGGTTGTGGAGGACCAGCCCCCGTGGTCACCCCATCTGAGGTCACGCTCCCGGTTGCACGTCTCCCCGAAACGACACTTTGTCGACCCATCGCTCGCAGCCGCAGCACTCGGCGCCGGGCCCGAACACCTGCTCCACGATTTCCCCTGGTTCGGTTTTCTCTTCGAGTCGATGGTGGTCCGGGATCTGCGCGTCCATGCTCAGGCCATCGGTGCAGGAGTGTACCACTACCGCGACAACACGGGACTGGAAGTGGATGCCATCGTCGACGCCGGCCCCGGCCGTTGGGCGGCCTTCGAGATCAAGCTCGGTGTGAGCCGGATCGACGATGCAGCGCGCTCACTCCTGAAGTTTGCGAGTCGGATTGATACCAGCAGGTGCGGCGAACCCGCCACCCTCGGGGTCATCGTCGATCGCGGGTTCGGGTATGTGCGTCCAGACGGTGTGAGCGTGATCCCGCTAGGGGCGCTGGGGCCGTGAAGATGAACCTACACCAACCCCGCCAACACCCCGAGCAGCCGGTCCACGTCGCTGCGGTTGTTGAACATCCCGACGGCTGCCCGCAGTAAGTTCCCGTCTTCCTGGAAGGTGATCGCGACGCCGGCTTCGGCGAGTGCCGGGCCCAGCCGCTCCGGGTCCAGCCCGTGATGGAAGCTGACGATGGCGGACGGATTGTCGGGTGGCGTGAACATCCGCATTCCCAGCGCTTCGGCACCCGCGCGCAACTCGCCGGCCAACGCGTGGGTGTGCGACGCGATACGGTCTATTCCCACACCCTCCAGAAAGCCGAGCGCGGCGTCCATCGCGGCCACCGGTCCGTACGCCGGGTTGGCGTACTCAAGCTTCTCCGCACTCGTCTTGAGTCGAAAGCGGTGTCCAGGGAGCGTCTCGGCGACCTGCCGGTGCCCGAACCGGTCGGCGGTCATCCACTCCAGGTGCTCGGCGCGAACATAGAACGGCGCACACCCGAAGTCGGCGTGCAGCCACTTGTAGCCGTTGCCGCAGGCGAAGTCGACCTTTTCCTCGCGGAGGTTGGTGGGGAAGGTGCCCCAGGCCTGGATCGCGTCGGCGTAGAGGTATGCGCCGTGGGCATGCGCGAGATCGGCCAGCGGCGGCAGGTCGTAGCGGAAGCCGTTCCGGTTCGATACCCAGGCCACGCTGATCAGGCGGGTGCGCCGGTCGGTGTGCGCGGCAAAGTCATCGATGGATACCGCACCCTCGCGCGACGGGATGATCCGCAGTTCGATCCCGTGTGTGCGTTCGAGCTCCCGGTACAGTACGAACGTGGTCACGAAGTGCAGCTCGTCCACCACCACATTGTCGCCCGCCTGCCAGTTGACAGCACTCGCGATGATGTTCTCGGCGCCGCTCGTCGCATACAGGAACGCGATCTCGTCCTCCTCGGTCCCGAAAAGGCGGGCGAAGCGCGTCCGCGCCCTGCCGATCGCTTCCCGGCCGGACGACGTGTCGCGGCGATACATCTTGCCGTCGGCATATGCGTGGAGGGCGTCGCGTACCGGGACCGGCAGCGGGCCTACCGAGGCGGTGTTGAGGTACGCGAGTTCTTCCGTGACGGGGAAGCTGGCCCGCACGCCAAGCGGGTCGTCGTTCGAGCGGCCGGGCGTGTGCGGCGACTGCCCAGGCACCGATGGCGGGTCACCGGCTGTCGACTCGGCCGTGAGGCTGCGGGTGACGGGAAGTGCGGCGAGCCCGGCCGCGGCCGTTCTGCCCAGAAAGCGCCGGCGGTTCAGTGACTTCATGGATTCCTCCCGGTGTCGGTGCGGGCGCACGGTGATGTCGAAGGCTGATCCTAGTGTCGCGGTACGGAGCGGGCCAGACCATCATTGTCGCCGTGGACGCTATCTTCGGAGTCATGAGATCCCGCCTTTCAGCTCTCGAATCCGAAGCCATCGAGATCATCCGCGAGGGCGTCGCGACCGCTGCCCGCCCGGTGATGCTCTACTCCATCGGCAAGGACTCGTCGGTCCTCCTGCACCTGGCGCGCAAGGCGTTCTGGCCCGCTCCGCCGCCCATGCCGCTGCTGCATGTCGACACAACCTGGAAGTTCCGCGAGATGATCGACTTTCGCGACCGGGCGGCGGCCGAGGCTGGTGTGCAACTCCTGGTCCATACCAACCAGAAGGGAATCGACGCCGGCATCACGCCCTTTACACACGGGTCCGACCATTACACCGACGTCATGAAGACGGTGGCATTGCGCCAGGCCCTCGACGCCGGGCGCTACGACATGGTCTTCGTCGGCGCACGCCGCGACGAGGAGAAGTCGCGCGCCAAGGAACGCGTCTTTTCGCTTCGCGGCGCCAGCCACCAGTGGGACCCCAAGGCCCAGCGGCCCGAGTTGTGGAACCTCTACAACACGCGTCTGCACGCCGGCGAATCGCTCCGCGTCTCCCCGCTGTCCAACTGGAGCGAACCCGACATCTGGCGGTACATCGCCGCCGAGGGGATACCCATCGTGCCGCTCTACTACGCCGCCGAGCGCCCCGTGGTCGAGCGCGACGGCCAGTGGATCATGGTGGACGACGACCGCATGCCGCTGCTCCCCGGCGAAGCGCCGCAACTGCGCCGCGTGCGCTTCCGCACCCTGGGGTGCTATCCGCTCTCCGCCGCGGTCGAGAGCAACGCCGTGACCCTCGACGCGATCATCGCCGAGACCCTGACCGCCGACCAATCGGAGCGCCGGGGCCGGCTGATCGACCACGACGGCGAGGCCGCCATGGAGCGGAAAAAGCGGGAGGGCTACTTCTGATTCGTAGCCTCGGTTGTGTTACCGGAGATAGATGAGCAGCACTCCGCTGGAACCGCGGGCTCCGTAGAGGACACCGGCCTCGATGGGCGTGATGAACTGAATCCTGCTCACGTCCCGCGGATTCATGTGATGGAGGAACACGTGGGGGTTCGCGATCGGCGCGTCGTTGACCAGGACATGGACCATGTTGCAGCTGTCGGGATCACCGCTGCGCCAACTTCGACTCATCTCGATACACAGGATCTCCTCGCCCCCCAACCTGACTTCCTTGATCGACAACCCCGGCATGCGGGCCTCTCGCGCAATCCCGGCGAAGTCCACGACCCGGTGCGCGATCGAATCTACCTGCGCTTCCGTCACCCCCGAAAAACGAGTTCCCGGCGTCGTGAACACCGGCTCCTTCCTTCGCCCGACGACCACCAGCGGCTCCAGGGCGATGGCTTCGGTGGAAAGCTCGATCTCGAGTCCGAGAGCCTCGTTGCTGAACACCGTCAGCGAATCGACGCGCGGGGCGTAGCCCAGCAGGCTCGTCTCGATGATCTGTTTGCCTGGCGGCACATCGGTGAAACCGAACACTCCGTCCGAATCGGTCAGCTGGGAGTGGTCGGATCCGAGCAGTTGAACATGGGCTCCCCGGATGGGCGCTCTCGTAGCGTAGTCGAACACCGAGCCGGTCATGGTCACGGGGTCCGAGATATCGATCGCGAAATCCAGAATATGCGCACCCGGGTCCGCGATCCGTACAGGCGTCGCGTCGTTGTTTCCGAACGCAACCGTGACCATGAGTGGTTCCGACGCGTCCAGATTGCAGAGCCGGAACTCGCCCGAAACCTCCGTCCTGACCTCGCGCACCACGCGCCGCCTTTGCAGGATGCCCGTGCGACTGCCGAGAGCCCGGACTGTTGCACGCGGCAGCGGCACACCGGTCAAGGCGTCGGTCACGATGCCCCCGGCGGAGGTCGGGCCTTCTCCGGGCTCTGCTGAACACCAGGCTGACAGGATGGTGGACCGGGAGGGAACCGTGAGGGTGACACGCGCGGCGGATTCACTGTCCACAAGCACTCGGACCGGTGTCGCTCCGAGGCCCAGCTTTGCCAGGCGCTGGTGAAAGTACACCACACGGTGCTCCCCCACCGGCACGCCATCGATCCTGAACCGTCCCTGCTCGTTCGACTCGGCGACCAGGCTCGTCCCGAAGACGGCCACTCGGGCGTTCGCCAGCGGGGCGGAGGTAGTGCTATCGAAGACGGAACCGAGGATGCTGCCGGTCGTGCGCTGTGTATCCTGGGCTACTGCCGAACTCCCGGCCGCAACTGCGGAAACGACCGCAAGAAGGATGCTCATGGCGAGGCAGCGGGCGCTTGAGTTCATCGCATGCTCCCGTCAGTGGTAGTCCACTATCCTCGACGTCGCTTGGCCCGTCGTCCTGTTGCGGATTGAGCAAAAGTTAGCGCCGAACCGGAGCGGGGTCGAGAGAGAGTCTTGTCCAACGGCAAGTGAGCCCGAACGCGGGGCCGGTTTCCAGCGGGAAGTGAGCCTGAAGGCCGGGGCGAAGAGATCATTGGAGGATGATCGTGACACTTCGCACCGAACGACTTCGCACCCTCGAACAGGTCCGGGCCTTCCTGGACGGCAATGAACCGGCGGACTTCGAGCTCGCCGACCGCACCTCGGCCTACGCCTTCGTGCGCCGCACGCTGGTCCGCTTCGAGTACCACGGCCTCGGGCGACCGGACAAGGGACTGGTGAAGCGGTTCATCGAGAAGGTGACGGGCTTCTCCCGCGCCCAGGTCACCCGCCTCGTCCGACAGCACCGCCGGACCGGGAGCATCCGCGATCACCGCCGCAAGCCCCCGGCCAACGCCTTCCAGCGCCGCTACACGCCCCACGACGCCGCGCTGCTCGCCGAGGTCGACGAAGCCTTCGGCCAGCCCTCCGGACCCGCCACCAAGGTGGTCCTGCAACGCATGCACGAGGTCTACGGCGACGAACGCTTCGCGCGCCTCGCCTCGATCTCCAACGGCCACATCTACAACCTCCGCAAGACCCGTGCGTACCGGACCGGCCGCCTCACCTTCCGCAAGACCCGGCCCACCCCGGTCCCCATCGGGGTCCGCCGCAAGCCGCGGCCGGACGGCAGGCCCGGCCATCTCCGCGTCGACACCGTCCACCTCGGCGACCGCGAGAGGCGCAAGGGCATCTACCTCATCAACGTGGTCGACGAAGTCACGCAGTTCCAACACCTTGGAGCCGTGCCGCGCATCACCCACCACTTCCTCGTCCCGCGCCTCGAAGCCCTGCTGTCCGCCTTCCCCTTCGCCATCCACGCCTTCCACGCCGACAACGGCAGCGAATACGTCAACGGCCGCGTGGCCGCGCTGCTCAACCAGCTCCACATCGGCGTCTTCACCAAGTCCCGGCCCCGCCACCCCAACGACAACGCGCTGGTCGAGACCAAGAACGGCAGCGTCGTCCGCAAGTGGCTCGGCCACGTCCACGTCCCCCACGCCCTCGTCCCCCGGGTCAACGCCTTCCTCCACGACCACCTCTGCCCGTTCCTCAACTTCCACCGGCCCTGCCTCTTCCCCACCGAAGTCACCAGCCCCAGCGGCCGAGTCAGGCGGCGCTACCGGCAACAGGACGTGACCACGCCCCACGAGCGCTTCAAGGCCCTGCCCGGCGCCGAAGCCTTCCTCCGGCCCGGCGTCACCCTCGGCGCCCTCGACCAACTCGCCGCCGCAACCACCGACCTCGCCGCCGCCCAAGCCGTCCGCCGCGCCCGCGACGAACTCTTCCGCACCATCGGCCAAGCCGGCAACTCCGCCGCGTGATCCGACTCGCGCCGACCGCTGGCTCGCCGGAGACCCTCCTGCTTCCCGGCCATCCTCCGGCTCGCCGGTTGCCTCTCTCCAACGTTCAGGGAGATAATCAAACCCCATCAACTGCCACCTGCTCCGGGCTCCGGCCTCACCTCTCGCGCCTCCCCCGGTTCAGGCTCATCTCCGTATTGGAAAAGACTGAGAGGTTGCGCCACTCTGGACCATAACTAAATTCCTAGTTGGCAACGATCCTCGGGTCCCCACCTTCATTCAGTTCAGGAGTGTCCGATATGACCGCACCCCGCCTGACCCGCGCCACGATCCTGGCCCTTGCCGTCCTGAGCTACGACATCACGGCGGTTTCCCGAATCGCCGCCCAGACGACCGTGGAGAGCGATTCCCCTCGGGAGGCGGACCTTGTGCTCGCCGACGAACCGCTGTTGCGGATCGGCATGCTCGACGGCCCCGAAGAGTACCTTTTCGGCAACGTTTCGGGCGCCGTCCGGCTCGGGGACGGGGGCGTCGTCGTGGCGGACGAGCAGAGCCGCCACGTCCGAATGTTCGACGCGGTAGGGGAGCACGTGTGGACCAGTGGACGCGAAGGAGAGGGACCGGGCGATTATCGGGGACTATGGCTGCTGCGAGGGTGCCCGGGCGCGGCGGTTACGGTATACGATTGGCGAATCAAGCGAATCACCGAACTCGATTCGGACGGCAGCGTGGTTTACACGCGGACGCTCCGCGGGGCTGACGGACCCGGCCCTTCCGGGGCACCCGCATGCTCGCCGGGCGGCGACCTCGTTTTCACCGATTGGCCAGAGGCGGAGGAGGGCCTGGCCGTGGGTGGGTACCGCTGGGAAATGTCGCTGAGTTGGGAGCGAGACGACAGCGTGACCACTCTGCGCTCAGGGATCCCGGGGACGGAACTGTACCACCATGGCGGCGGTATCTCCGGACCGGTGACGTGGGGGAAGGACATGGCCTTCGCGGTCACGGCCACCGGCGTGTGGTATGGATCGGCGGATGACTACCAACTCGACCACGTTGACTGGACAGGCCGCATCACGCACGTCGCCCGGTGGAACGGGCCGGATCTCGAGGTCACGCGCGAGCACCTGAACCGCTACCTCGACTCGCAGATGGCCCGTTTTGAGACGGCCGAGGAGCGCCGAAAGCTTCGAGACGGAAAGGTGGCCGGGGATTCGGGACGACCTGCCGGAGCGCTTTCCCGCCTTCGCGCCGAAAGGGCTCCTGCCGCTATCCGATGGCAGCGTGTGGGTAGTGCCGCACTCGTCGCGAGACCTGGGCGCCGCCGAGTTTCACCTGCTGGGTCCGGATGGTGCGTGGCTCCACCGCCTCACCATCCCGGCCGGACGGACCCTCCTCGACGCAGGTCCGGGCTGGGTGCTGTTGCTCGAGGCAGGCGAGTTCGACGAACAGAGCGTCGCCGTCTACGAGTTGGTGGACCCCTCTTGAGCTTGCCTCCGAGGTCCGGTACGGTTTTGGAACTACTGTCGGACTGAAGTACCACACGAGAGAGGGTTGCCTCTGATGGATCCGCCGCTGCGTTTCGTCCTCTGCGGCAGCGTGGACGACGGAAAGAGCACGCTCATCGGACGGATCCTCCATGACTGCGGTCAGGTGTTCGCGGACCAGATGGAAGGGGTTGAAGAGGATTCGCGCCGATACGGCACTCAGGGCGACGCAACCGATCTGGCTCTCCTCTTGGACGGCCTGCAGGACGAGCGCGAGCAGGGCATCACCATCGATGTGGCCTACCGTAGCTTCGAGACGTCCCGGCGACGGTTCATGGTCGCGGACGCGCCCGGGCACGAGCAGTACACGCGCAACATGGCGACCGCCGCATCCACCGCGCGCCTCGCGGTCATTCTGGCGGACGCCCGCAAGGGGATTCTGCCGCAGACGGCGCGGCACACCCGGATCGCGGCAATGTTCGGTGTGCGCCACGTCGTCCTGGCGGTCAACAAGATGGACCTGGTCGAATGGGATCGTGACGCGTTCGACACCATCGCTTCGGCGTACCGCGTGCTTGCCGCGGAGATCGCCATCCACGAGGTGGCTGCCATTCCCGTATGCGCGCTCACCGGCGACAACCTGACTCGGCCTTCCGACCGCACCCCGTGGTATACCGGGCCCACGCTGCTCGAGCACCTGGAGACGGTGGAGGTCGAGCCGCAGGCCGCCGGACAGCCCTTCCGCATGCCGGTTCAATACGTCAACCGGCCCGATGCGAGCTTTCGCGGATATTGCGGCCGTGTGGCGTCGGGCACGGTGGAGCCCGGCGACCGGGTCCGCATCTCGCCAGCCGGAACCCGTGCCGCCATCGAATCCATCGTCGCATGGCAGAACACCCGCGAACGCGCGATCCGGGGCGATTCGATCACGCTCACCCTTCAGCCCGAGGTCGACGTCACCCGCGGTGACGTGATCGTGGCCGCGGACCGCCCCCTCGAAGTGGCGGACCAGTTCCAGGCGAAGATCGTGTGGATGGACGACGCACCGCTGACCGTGGGCCGCCGCTACCGGCTCAAGCTGCACACACGCGAAGTGGGGGCCACCGTCACCCGCATCCGCCACCGGATCGACGTGTCCGATGGCAGCCAGCTCGCCGCGCCCCACCTCGACATCAACGACCTGGGCGTCGTCAATCTCGCGACCAGCCGCCCCGTACCCTTTGCACCCTTCGACGAGTGCCGCGAACTCGGCGGCTTCATCCTGATCGACCGCGCGACCAACGCGACCGTCGGCGCCGGCACGCTGACCTTCGCGCTCATGCGCGCGGCAAACCTCAAGTGGCACGACTTCGACGTCGACGGCGAGGTGCGTGCCGAGCTCAAGCGGCAGCGTCCCCGGTGCCTGTGGCTGACCGGCCTGTCCGCCTCGGGGAAAACCACGATCGCCAACCTGCTCGAGAAGCACCTCGTCACGGAGGGCCGCCACACCTACCTGCTCGACGGCGACAACCTGCGGCACGGCCTCAACCGGGACCTGGGCTTCACCGAGGCGGACCGCGTGGAGAACATTCGCCGGGTCGCGGAGGTCGCCCGGCTGATGGTCGACGCCGGCCTGATCGTGATCGTGTCCTTCATCAGCCCCTTCCGTGCCGAGCGCGACTTCGCCCGCAGCCTTTTCGAGCCGGGCGACTTCCTGGAGATCTTCGTGGACGCGTCGGTGGAGGTGTGCGCCAGACGCGACCCGAAAGGCCTCTACGCCAAGGCGAAGAGGGGCGAGATCAGGAACTTCACGGGCATCGACAGCCCTTATGAGCGCCCGGAACGGCCGGATGTGCGTCTGGAGACGGAGAAGCTCTCGCCGGAAGAGTGCGTCGAGATCGTCATGCGGCGTCTGGCTTGAGCGACCGGCCACGGGTTACAATGGCGACCCCTGACAACCCGGGACGAATTCTAGCCCATGGCGACAAGGCGGGCGCGATGCCGGAGACACGCAGGTCGTTCCTGAAGCAGTCGGTGGCGACCGTGGCAGCGGTCTCCGCAACGAGCTGCGCGCCCGACGGAGACGCCGCCCGGGGCGCAGCCGGTCCAGGCGCCGCCCACGCGACGAGATCTCCCGCCGAACCCGTCCGCCTCCCCGCCCGTACCCTCCGCGCCGTCGCCGAAGCGGTCCTCCCGGAGGAACTCGGCGCCGAGGGCCGCGAGCGCGCCGTCACCGCCTTCGAACGATGGTCGGACGGGCTGGAACCGGTCGCCGAGCTGAGCCACCCTTACCTCGTGCCCGAGACGCGCTATTCGGGCCCGGACCCCAGACCGGGATGGGCCGCGCAGCTCCAGGGTCTCGAGAAGGAGTGCCGCGCCCGCCACGAAACCACCCTGGCCGACCTCGACGTCGCCGGCCGCAGGAAACTGCTGGCGCGCGGCGTCGGGCAGGCCGGGCCAGGCCTCGGATCGCCAGCGAACGCGAGTCACATCGCCGTCGCACTCATGGCACAATTCTTCGCCTCGCCCGTGGCCACCGACATGTGCTACCGCCGCACCATCGCGAAGCAGCAGTGCAGGGGGCTCGAGGGAGCGCCGGCCGAACCGCTTCGGGCGACCGCCGGGGCGCCGGCCGAACCCGCCGCGCTCGGAGCCGCCTCGTGACCCGCGTCATCGAAAGCGACGTCTGCATCATCGGGGCGGGGATCACCGCCGCGATGGTCGCCGAACGCCTCGCCGAACGCACCGGCGCGTCCATCACGATCGTCGAGGCCGGCGGCCGCACCGCGTCCCTCGCCGAGCGCACCCACACCCGCGCCCGCATGCTGGCCTACGGCGAGAACCCGTACCCGAACGACCACATCCCCGACCAGACGGGCACGGGCGAGATGTATCGCCAGATGGTCGTGGGCGGCTCGGCCATGCACTGGGGCGGGGCGATCCCGCGCTACTCACCGGAGGACTTCCGCCTTCGCTCCCTCTACGGCGTCGGCTTCGACTGGCCCGTCACCTTCGACGACCTGGAGCCCTACTACCAGGAAGCCGAGGAACGCATCGGCGCGGCGGGCGAGCAGGGGCCTCCCGACTGCGACCCGCGCTCCAGGCCCTACCCCATGCCCCCGCTCCCGCTGTCCTACAACCTCGCCCGCATGCGCGAGTGGACCGACCGGGCCGAAGTCCCCTTCTGGACCCAGCCCTGGGCCCGCAACACCGAGCCGTACCGCAGCCGCAACGTCTGCCAGCGCTGCGACACCTGCGCCGTCTGCCCGACCGGTGCCAAGTACACGCCCGACTTCGCCCTCGACCAGCTCCTCACCGCAGGCCGCATCGACCTGATCCCCCGCACGCTCGTCCGCCGCCTCGCCCTGGAGCCCGGCACCGACCGCATCGCAGTCGCCGAAGCCGTGAATCGCGACGCTCCCGACGAGCCCGTCGAATTCCGCGCGGGCACTTTCGTGATAGCCGGCGGCCATGCCTGGAGCTCGCACCTGCTCCTGCTGTCGGCGAACAGCCGCTTCCCCGACGGCCTCGCCAACCGCACCGGAAACGTGGGCCGCTACATGACCGGCCACTGGTTCGTCAGCGGCTACATCGACCTGCCGATGCGCCTCTACCCCGGCATCTTCGTCAACAACAGCCTGCTGACGCACCGCTTCGCGAGTCCCGGGCCGCTCGATCGCTACGTGCGGCACGATATCCGCCTGTGGGAGTCGGATGTGGGACGAGCACCGCGGCTCTGGAACGGTGACGGCAGCCTCCTGTGGGGAGACGAGATCATGGCAGACTGGCGTGAGCGCACCGAATCCGGCGCGACCGCCCGCATCCGCGCGTACTACGACGTGCTGCCCGACCGCGACAGCCGCCTCACCCTCGACCGCGCGAACACCAACGCGCTCGGCGACCCCATGCCCCGCATCGACTATCGCCCCGCCCAGACCACACTCGACCTGGAAGACCACACCCACGCCACGATCCTGGGGCGCTTCGAACACCTCGCGCGCACCGCCGGCGGCTCGATCATGAGCACGCGCTCTTCCCGCCTCTACGAGCACCCGGGAGGCGGCTGCCGCATGGGCGACGACCCGGCGACGAGCGTGGTGGACCGCTGGGGCCGCACCCACGACCATGAGAACCTGTTCGTGGTGGGCGCACCGACGATCGTGTCGAGCGGCTGCGCCAACGGCACGCTCACCTTCTGCGCGCTGTCGCTGATGTCGGCCGAGGAGATTGGAAAGGGATTCGACCGGACTTAGTCCACTGGACTTAGTCCTATCGTGAACCCGCCGCCGCGCTCGGCGGCAGCACCGTCCCGGGGTGGAACGCGGCCCACGCACCCCAGAACGCGACGTACGCGTCGGCGATGGGCCGAAGCCGCCGGCCGGTTCCGGCCAGCGGACCCGCAACGGGTGTCCCGTCAACGGCCCAGACCGTGCCGGTGAGCCCGTCGCGCGCCCCCCCGGCCGCTGCCTCGAAGGTCGTCGCACTTCCCTCGACCTCCATCCTGTAGGCCATCGCCGCCTGCCTGGGACCGTCCCACAGAACCATTGCGGGGGCACCCCCATATGTGGTTTCGAAGACGGCGTGATCGCCCGCGTGTGCCATCGCCGCGAACGAGAACGCGATCGGCGCGGCCCCGGGGCCGTCTGCGGGCAGCCCCAGCACCCGCTCCTTCGGCGGCAGACGATCGTCCTCGAGCACGATCGGATAGCCCTCGAAATCGGCGTTGTGAGGGTCGTCGTAGTCCTCGCCGTACGGGTTCCGCACGTACAGCCGCCAATCTGAGAGGCCGCTGCCGACGCCTACCATCTTCGACTCCGGGTGAAGCTCCTTCCAGCCGGCCATGGTCATCTCGACCACCGGCAGCCGCGCCAGCCGGGTGCCCGACCGGGGACCGCAGCGCGCTTCACCCAGCATCTGCGGCCAGAACGACTCGTTGGGCTCGTTCCTGTCGTACATCACCAGGTTGGCCTGGTACAGGAAGCCGGAGACCCCGAGTTCGGCGCCCCCGGTCCCCGTCCGGGTGAACGCCAGCGCCGTGCCGGTCAGGGGGCAGTAGGTGACCGACATCCGGTCCAGGCCGGAGGAGAAGTTCACGATCTCGTGCCGCCACATGATGTTGTGCGGAATCACGATCGACTCCGCGCCCACGCGCACGCCGATTACCCGATCGCTGTCGCGCACGAAGGAGTTTTCGGGCACCACCGGCGAGATCGGGACGAGCAGCGGATCGGAAAGCGCGGGGATCCCGTCGCGGCCCACGCCGCCGTCGGCCAGGTAGGCGGGATCGAGGTCGCACACGAGTTCGTCGTCCGCGACCGGGCCCACGCCGATGCCGTTTTCGGACGCGCAGCCGTGCGCGGTCAGGGCAACAAGGATGAGGCGCGCTGGAAAGGGTCTCATTGTCAGACGGGGCCGGCGTAACGAGGATTGAAACGTAAAGTCACTCCCCCGTCAGGACGACCGCATCCCCCGATGACGACCGCAGTCTCCCGGACCGCAGTCCTGCTCTGCGTGCTTCTGCTGACACTTGCCGACTCCCTTGCCGGTCAGTGGGGAGGGCGCAGACGGTGGGCTCCCATACGCAAGCCGGTGGAGGCGGCCGAGCGCGGCGAGTTCACCTTCTGCCGCCTTCAGTACCAGGCCGTCCGGCGTGAATGGCTGGGCACGGGCTGGAACACGGACTATCCTGACGGCGACCGGAATCTGCCGCTGCGTCTCTCCCAGTTGACCACGGCGGACATCGCCCGCAACGAGCGGGGCGACCCATTCCACGCGGTCGTCAGCGCCACGGAGTCCGATCTTTACGACTGCCCGTTCCTCTTCGCCTCCGACGTCGGGACCATCGGCTTCTCCGAGCTCGAGGCCGTCCGGCTGCGAGACTATCTCCTGAAGGGTGGCTTCCTTTGGGCGGACGATTTCTGGGGCGAATTCGCCTGGCGAAACTGGACGCTGGAGATGAACCGCGTCCTGCCCGGCTATTCCATTGTCCAGCTCCCACGTGACCACATCCTGTTCCACACGCTCTACTCGGTCGACAGCCTCCCGCAGATACCCTCGATCCAGTACTGGCGGCGGAGCGGGCGAATGGGAACCTCGGAACGGGGTGCCGAGAGCGCGACGCCCACGATACACGGGATCATGGACGAATCCGGGCGGCTCATGGTCATCATGACGCACAACACGGACATTGCCGACGGGTGGGAGCGCGAAGGCGAGGATGACGAGTTCTTCTACCAGTTCTCGCCGGACGCGTACGCGGTCGGGATCAACGTGATCCTCTACATGCTCACCCACTGACCGGGACGCCGACGCCGATGAGCGACTGGTGGGCCGAGGGACTGCTGTTCGAGAACTGCAACTGCACCGCTGTGTGCCCGGGCCACATCCACTTCAGCCAGAGATGCACCCACGACGTCTGCCACGGCTTCTGGGCGATCCGTTTCGAAGCGGGACGGGTGGACGCATCCGCTCCGGTGGATCTGGCGGGCATCGACGCCGTGATCGTGTACGAGACGCCGCCGGTGATGGTCGAAGGGGGATGGAAGCAGCTGATCATCGTCTCCGACCACGCGACCGACGACCAGCGCGAGGCGGTGGAGGAGATCCTCACGGGTGTGCGCGGGGGGCCGTGGGAAGTGCTCGCCCGCTTCGTCGCCGAGCCGCTGCCGACCCGGGCCGCACCGATCCGCATCGAGGATCTGCCGACGCGGAAGACCGTGTCCGTGGCGGGCCTGCTCACGGGCGCGGTGGACGCGATTCGCGGCTGGAACCGGGATCGGCCGGTCACGTTCGAGAACATCTACAACAAGATCCACAATTCGACCCAGGTGATCGCCCAGGGGTCGACCCGGTACGACGATGGGGAGATCGTGATCGCCAACGAGGGTACTCACGGGCTGTGGTCGCGTTTTCGCTGGACGGGTGACGGATGAGTGGGTTCGCTGGTGTTGTGCCGGGCTCCGGATGTGGCCGTGTCTCAGACGGGCACGCAGCGCACCGGCAGCGACTTGAGGCTCCGGAGCACCACACCCGGCCGGAACCGTGCGCCATGCCCGGTGAGCGTCATCGACCGGAATCGTTCGAGTAGCGTCTCGAGCACGATCCGGCCTGTCAACCGTGCCAGCGGCGCTCCCGCGCAGTGGTGGATCCCGCGCCCGAACGAAACATGTCCACGCGCGCGGCGTCCCACGTCGAGCCTGTCGGGGTCCTCGAACACCTCCGGATCCCGGTTGGCCGCGCCGAGGAGAAGCACGACGTTCTCTCGTTGCCGAAGCGCTTGGCCGTTGACCTCGCAGTCCGTGAGGACGTACCGGAAGTCGGTTTGCACGGGGGAGTCGAAGCGGAGGAGCTCGTCCACGGCCCCGGAAACGAGTTCCGGGTCGCCTCTGAGCCGTTCGAGCTGCTCGGGATGGCGGAGCAGTGCGAGGACCCCGTTTCCGATCAGGTTTGCGGTGACCTCGTTGCCGGCGAACAGGAAGTCCCGAAGAATGTTGAGCGTCTCCCGGTCACTTAGCCGGTCTTCTTCGGCCCGCGCGTGCAGGAGCGCGCTTACGATGTCCTCGCGAGGGGAGGCCCGGCGCTCACGAATGATGCCGCGGAAGTAGGCGTCAAAGGCCTGCCCTGCCGCCTTTGCGGCCCGCCACTCGCGGATCCCGCTCGTCGGCTCGATGACTCGTGCGCCCTTGGCCGACCAGCTGCTGAAGGTGGCCCTGTCCGCGGGTGGAACGCCGAGCATCTCGGCCATGACCACGACCGGAAGCGGGCGGGCCACGGATTCCATGAGATCGAACACGGAGCGATCCGCGGTCTCGTCGAGGAGAACCGCCAGGTTCGTCCGAATGCGGGGCTCGAGTGAGGCGACGGCGTTGGGGGTGAAGGCCTCGTTAACAAGCGCGCGGAGCCGCGTGTGGTCCGGAGGATCGACCATGACCATCGAGCTCTCTTCCGGCGGGTTGAGCCTGGCCCGCCGCAAGACCGGGATGCTCCCCTTCCGCGGGTCGTTGCAGAAGCGCCGGTGATCGCCGAGGATGGCGTCCACATCGGCGTGGCGCGTGAACAACCAGGCCCGCAGCAGCTGGCTTCGGTGCGCCGGGGCCCGGTCGCGAAGCGCCGCATAGGCCGGATACGGATCCTGGACCATCCGCGGGTCGAGCGGGTTGTAGGCGACCCCGCTCCGCCGTCGCTCGGGCAGGAGGAGGAGGTCGATCATGGCAGACCGGAGTTGCTCGACGATCGGGAATGTCATCGCCTCTCTCATCGGCGACGGTGCAGGGTTGTCGGCAGGCCGCCTTTCACCTTGAGGGTTGTCCGAGGCAGGATCTCTGCCTTGGCTGTGGTCGTAGCGCGCCACCGCCGGCACAATGTTGCCAGCACAATCTTCGCCTCCATCCAGGCAAATCCCTGGCCGATGCACTGATGCTGGCCTCCCCCGAAAGGGAAGTATGCAAACCGTGGCAGTGCACTATGAAACTCCGATGTCCAGCGATCGGGTCGGAACTCCAGAGGCCTGTCGAACCAGCGCGGGTCGCGCTGCGTAATCAGCGCCGAGACCATTACCGCGACGCCCGCTGGGAGCCGGTGGCCGTCCAGTTCGATCGGCTCGAACACCATCCTTGAAAACGCCCAGACCGGCGGATAGAGCCTCAGCGTTTCCCTGATGATCTGATCGGTGAGGACAAGATTGGGCAGGTCGTCGAGCGTTGCGTCACGATCGCCCAGCACGTCGTCCAGTTCCGCATGGAACCGCTTCTCCACCGCCGGGTGCCGGGACAAGAGGTAGAGCGCATACGTCAAGGTCGTGGCCGTGGTGTCATGCCCGGCGATGTACAAGGAGACCGCCTCGTCGCGCACCAGTTCGTCGCTCATCCGGCTGTCCTTCTCGCTCTCCGCATCCTCGTACCTGGCTTGCATCAGCAGACACAGCAGGTCTTCGCCTTCGGCGCCTGACCGACGACGCTGCTCGATCAGCCCGTATATCAGCTCGTCCACATAAGCCCGGGCAGCCTTGAAGCGCCGCGTGGAAGGGAGCGGGAGGTTATGGAGAAGCCGCCGCAGGGACATCGGCTGAGTCAACCGGAGGTACAGGTACCCGTCACTCTCCGTGAAAGCCTCGCCGACACGCTTGACGACATCGCTCGTTTCGATGTTGAAAAGGGTCTTTGCGACGATCCAAAGCGTCAACTCCCGCATCTCCTGCTCCATGTCCACCATGGCCCCGTCTCTCCACTGCCGGGACTTTCGGGACGACATTTCGGTCATGGCCTCGGCGTATCTTTCGATGTATTTGCGGTGGAAGCGAGGCTGTATCAGGCGCCGCTGCTTCAAATGAAACGCTCCGGTCGAGGCTAGAAGGCCGTTGCCCCACATCCAGCGTACGGTTTCGATGGCGGTGGGATCTTTTGAGGTTTTTCGTTGGCCGGTCACCACGATTTCGCGGATGAGTTCGGGGTTGTTGACGAGGCAGAGCATGATCGGGTTCACCGACACGGTGCTGACATCGCCGTAGGCAGCGGCTTCCCGTACCAGGCCGACCAGGTCGTTCCGAATGCGGAACGCCTTCCCGATAAGGGGCATCTCGGGCGGGCCGGGAGGCAGGTCCGCTCGCTGGATGGGACGCTTGGGGGGATTGACCTGGAACGAGTCAGTGTTCATCGCGTCAAACCCTCCTTAGCTGGCTTGGGGCGTGAGCGTCGGGAGCCGCCCTGCACAGACCGCCGGATCCGCGAACGCCGCCTTGGGGACAAGGCGCGGCCAGCGCGACGAGTCGTCGTCGAAGTGGCACCAAACTAGCGGCCATGCTCGTCACGCGCGACTCGCTATTCGTAATCATGGAGCGATTTGAGGGGACTAAACGCGATAACACCGCGATATTGCGGCGTGCGGGCAAGCTGGGACGCCCGGAGCTTCGCCGAAAGGGCGGCGCGGGTGGAAGTCGCGCCTTTTCAGGTCCGCCTTTTTTGCTGTCGTGGTCCGATGCAGGCGGCTATCTTCCCACGACGGAAACGCAGATCGTGCAGTCCCGGTTGACTTTAGACGACTTGTGCCGTGATTTACGCTTCAGACATCCTGCCGGCCTGGCACTTCGGTGCTCGCTGGACTCCTGCCACGGGCTGACAGCGTAACAGAGCGTGGACTACCTGCCCGTCTTCCTCATGTGGCTGGCCATGACCGGCGCGATGATGGCGCCGGTGGTGCTGCCTTGGCTGCGCGCGCTCAACCGCCTGGCGGACGCCGGGACGCTTTCCTCGGTCGGTCCCTTCGCGGCCGGATACGCGGTGGCCTGGACCGCGTTCAGCGCCGTCGCCGCCGGATTTCACCTGGGGCTGTCACGAATGAGCGTTCCGGTGCCTTTCGGACTCGAGGCGCCCGCCCTTTCGGCGGCGGCACTGTTTCTCGCCGGCGGCTTCCAGTTCACGCGTCTGAAAGAGGCCTGCCTGTCCCACTGCCGCTCGCCCGCCGGCTACCTCCTCACCCATTGGCGCAGCGGTCCTGCCGGCCACGCCCGGCTCGGCTTCGGGCACGGGTTGCACTGTGTCGGCTGCTGCTGGGCCCTGATGGCGCTCGCCCTCGTGGTGGGGATGATCAACCTGGTCTGGATGGGCCTCCTCATGGCGGTGATGGTAGCCGAGACGACGTTGCCGGCGGGCGCGCGCCTTCGGAAGCCGGTGGGAGCTGCGCTGCTCGCCGCCGGGCTGGCCGTTCTGGTCGTGGCGCGGTGAGCGGCGGCACCAGCCGCGCGCGTTTGCCGATGCCTTGCCACGCGCGCCCTGCGGCTACCTTTCCTCCATGAGAGTCGCCCTCTTTGTCACCTGCCTCGCCGACCACTACTTCGCTGAGGCCGCGGCCGACACCGTGCGCCTGCTGCGCCATCTGGGATGCGAAGTCGCCTTCCCGGCCGACCAGACGTGCTGCGGCCAGCCCGCCTACAACGCGGGACGGCTCGGCGAGGCGCGGCGGATGGCGGAGCACACACTCGGGGTATTCGCCGGTGCGGCGGGCGACCCGGGCGCTACGGACGCCGTCGTCCTTCCCAGCGGATCCTGCGCCACGATGGTCAAGAAGTTCTACCCGCGGCTCATGGCCGGCGGTGCGGACACGGCTGCCCCCGCGGCGCTCGCGGACCGCACTTCCGCCGCAGCCGCACTCGCGGACCGCACTTTCGACCTGGCCGAGTTCATCGTGCACCGGCTGGGCGTCACGGAGCTGGGTAGCGGGCTCGCGGGCAGGCGGGTGGCCGTCCATCAGGGATGCCATGCCCTGCGCGAATTGCGGCTGGAGATCGAGCCGGCGGTGCTCCTCGAGGGGGCCGGTGCCGAAGTCGTGCCGTGGGTGGCCCAGGAGGAGTGCTGCGGCTTCGGCGGCCTGTTTTCCGTCAAGATGACCGCGGTGTCCGCGGCCATGGCCGACCGCAAGCTCGACACCCTGCCCGAGGTCGACTGGGTGGTTTCGGGCGACGGCGGTTGCGTGCTGCACCTCGACGGGCGAAACCGGGCGCGGGGCACGGGAATCGAGTTCGTGCACCTGGCGACGGCGCTGTGGCGGGGGGTGTCCGGGGATGCCCGCGTCGCCGACGGAAGCGACGTGGCCGCCACGCGCGTCTCCGCCGACTCCGCCGAGGCGGGCCGCCTGTCTGGAGCCCGCTGACATGCACACGCGAATCAGGGACTACGCGTCGCGTTCAAGCGAGATCATCCGCGACGACCCGGGTGTCCGCGATGCGGTCACCGGCGCCACCATCGCCTTCGACCAAAAGCGGCTGCAGGGTTACGCCGAGGTCGATGCCGACGCGTGGCGGCGCTGGGCCGAGGGCGTGAAGAGCCACACGCTGACGCACCTGGACCGATACCTCGCCGAAGCCGAAGCGCAGCTCGAGGCCAACGGCGCCGAGGTGCACTGGGCGGCGGACGCGGCCGAGGCCCGCGAGATCGTGATGTCGCTGGCGGCGAGGCACTCGGTGAAGAGCGTGGTCAAGGGCAAGAGCATGGTCACCGAGGAGATCGACCTGAATCCGGCGCTGGAGGCCGCGGGGATCGAGGTCTACGAGACCGACCTGGGCGAATACATCCTGCAGCTCCTCGAGGAGGAGCCCAGCCACATCCTGGGACCCGCCATCCACAAGAGCCTGCAGCAGGTGCAGGACCTGTTTACCGACCGCCTGGGCTCGGAGCCGGGCGGCGATCCCGACACACTCGCGCGCGCCGCTCGCCGCGTGCTGCGCGACGCCTTCATCCAGGCGGACATGGGGATTACGGGTGGCAATTTTCTCGTCGCGGAGACGGGCACGGTGGCCCTGATAGAAAACGAAGGGAACATCCGGCTTACGACATCGCTGCCGCGCGTGCACGTCGCGGTCGTCGGGATCGAGAAGCTGCTGCCCCGCATGGCCGACCTGTCCGGCTTCCTCCAGCTTACCGCGCGCGCGGCGACCGGCCAGCCGATCGGCTGTTTCGTGTCGCTCATCCAGGGGCCGGCATCCCACCCCGACGATGACGGCCCGGAGGCGGTGCACGTCGTCCTCGTCGACAACGGGCGTACCGATGTCCTGGCCCACGAGCACGCCTGGGAGGCACTTCGGTGCCTGCGCTGCGGTGCGTGCCTGAACGCGTGTCCGGTATATCGCCAGACCGGCGGGCATGCGTACGGGTACGTCTATTCGGGCCCGATCGGGTCGGTGCTCGATCCGGGGCTGCTCGGGCTGCACGAAGCCATGCCGCTGCCGTTTGCGTCATCGCTCTGCGGCGCCTGCGAGGACGCGTGCCCTGTGCGCATACCGATCCCGGAAATGCTGCTCGAATGGCGGCGCGAAGCGCAGGAGGAGGGGCTCACCCCATGGAAGGAACGCGCTGCGTTGAAGGGACTTGCGAGCGTGGCGACGCGGCCGGGGCTGTACAGGCTCGCGGGCAGGATCGGGTCGCGGCTGGGGGCGACGGGCGTGGCGCGCGCGCTGCCCATGCTCGGCGAATGGGCCGCCGACCGCGCGTTGCCGCAGCCGAGCCGGCGGACGTTCCGCGAGCTCTGGCGCGAGGGGATCGAGTGAGCGCGGCCTCGCGGGAGCGGATCATGGCCCGGGTTGCGCGGGCGACGGCGATCCGTCCCGGGTTGCCGCACCCGGGTGCGCTCGCGACGAGGGCGGCGGGCGACGCGGTGGAGGACGCGACGGACCACACGGTGGCCGCGTTTGTGAAGCGTTTCACAAGTAGCGGCGGCGAGGTGGCCAGGACCGATCCGGGGCGACCGCCGGGCGAGTGGCTCACCGGCTTTCTGCGGGGACTCGAACCCCGGGTCGAGGGCGTCGCCGTGGCGCCGGACGTGCCGCCCGAACTCAGGCCACGGTTGCCGGCGGCGGACGCCGCGCACGCGGGCGCGGGCGTGTCAATGGCTTGGGGGGCCGCAGCGGACACGGGAAGCCTGATCCTGTTTTCGACGGGGACGCGGGCTGTGCAGTTGCTGCCGCCGGTTCACGTGGTGTGGGTGACGGACGGACGGGTGTTCGCCCGGCTGGAGGATGTGTTGCTCAAGCTTGAGGCGGGATTGCCCTCGACCGTCGGACTGCACTCCGGCCCCAGCAAGTCGGCGGATATCGGTCGCACGGTGGTGACCGGAGTGCACGGGCCGGGGCGGTGCATTGCGGTGCTCAGCTGAACGCCGCGTGCACTATGGAGTCTTGACGATGACGGAAAAGCTTATCGACAGGAATCCAGACATCCTGGGTGGGACTCCCGTGTTCTCCGGCACGAGGGTTCCCGTCCGGATACTGATGGAGCACCTGGAGGCGGGCGACAGGCTCGACGATTTCCTCGACGACTATCCTACGGTCTCGCGGGATCAGGCGGTCGAACTGCTCGAGCGCGCAACGACGATGCTGGTGGGTGGTGGCAACGAAAGTTCTGCTTGACGAATCCACGCCGCGATGGCTTGAGGATTGGGCGAATTCAATACTCGCCTTTCAATCAGCCGTCTACTTCCGCCGAGATCCCTCTTCAGTAGCGCGTCCGCGAAGCGAGGCCGTGAACTGTTGGCCTGAGCAGATGGATCCAGGGAACGCCCGCCTGCGTCTCCTCATATGCTATGACCATGTCCGATCCGTAAACGAACCCGGGCAAGGAAAGGTCGCTTCGGTAGCGGGCCAAAGTCCGCCCCGTCTCCGGGTCAATCAGGTCCAATACCCCGTCGTAGAGCGTTTGCCCGGGCGCCTCGCGCTCCCACTGGTTCGCTACCTCTGGATCGCTGGTGCGCCTCGTCCAAGCGGGGTCTGGCCCCCACCAGAGAATCCAGAGCCCTTGGTCGTCCAGCTTCGCACCAATGTTCGCGACATTGGGCCATTCGGGTGGCTCCGTGATCTCACGGTCGAACTCCTCCACGGATCGGTTGAGGATCCTGGAGAGCTTCGGCTCGGGTAGCAGAACCCACTCCTCAATCCTGCCCGAGGCACCGTCGACGATCCAGGCCGAGGAGTCGCTCGCCGCCACGGCGAACTGCCGTCCCGAGGGACCGCGGTACACCGACCCGTCCCATCCGTACGACCGAATGTCACCGTCCCCGGCCAGAAGGTGCAGCTTGTGCCCAACCGACTCGGTTGAAGGAAAATCGCCAGCAAAAATGACGGTTTCCGATGCTGTTACCGCCGCCGCCGTGATGTCGGCCCGAAGACGATCCACTCGGACGAAGCCGTGGTCGGCGTCCAGCACGGTGCGGCCCCTCAGGCCGTCAAAGACATGGATGAACTCCGGCCCGACATTGAGATGTGTGACCAAAGCGTACTCGCCGGGACCCTCACCGAAGCCACCCATCTCACGAAGGAATGCCCCGGTGGAGTCAAAGACCGCGATGTCGGCACGCCCCCACATGGCAAGCAGGATCCGCCCCCGCTGGTCCACCACGGCCAGCGGAACGGGACCCTCCAACAAATGACTGCCGGGACCATCCAGTCCCCCCAACGTGACCACCGTGTCCATCGTAATCCGGCACTCCGCGCAGGACACTTCGCCCGAGACTTCAACGACCGGTTGCTGGGCAACAGCGGGTGCGGCTGCCATCCCAACGGCGCACAACAACGCCAGCAGGCCGGTTGGACGGCACAGAAACTCCGAAGCGATCACCGCTTGCGCTCCACCCCCTTCAACACCTCCAGAATCTCCGCCCGGTCCACCTTCCCCACACCCGTCAGCGGCATCTCGTCCACCACAACGATGTGCCTCGGGTGCGCGTACGCCGGCCCCTCCTCCAGCGTATACCGCTTCAGCGCCGCCGCCGTCAGCGCCGACCCCGACGCCAGCTTCACCATCGCCGCCGGCACCGCCCCCTTCAGCGCATGCGGAACCGGCACGACCGCCGCGTCGAGCACGTCCGGATGGGAAAGGAGCAGGTCCTCGACCTCCTTGGGGTAGATGTTCTCGCCGCCCGAGTTGAACATGTCGTCGGTGCGGCCGCGGAAGTGGAAGAACCCGTCGTCGTCGCGCTCGAAGAGGTCTCCGGTCGCCAGCCAGCCGTCCACGATCCGGGCGGCGTTGACCTCGGGCAGGTTATGGTATCCGGGCGTGACCCCGGGGTTGCGGACCCACAGCTCGCCTTGGCGAGGATCCTCGACGCCGTCCCGTACGAGCATGATCTCGCCCTCCGGCCAGGCGACACCGCAGCTTCCCCTCGGCACGGGCCTTCCGTCGAGCGGGGGGCCGAGCATGACGGGCCCGCCTTCGGTGAGGCCGTAGCTCTCGCCGACTTCGACGCCGAACGCCTGCTCCACCGCGTCCATCAGCTCCGGCTGCACCGGCGCGGACCCCAGCGTGACTCTCCTGAGCGCCGAAAAGTCAAGTTCCTGTATGAGGTTCACATGGTCCAGGGCAATGGCGAAAACGGCCGGGACCGCGCCCACCTGTGTGCATCGGTATTCGCTCAGCGCCTGCAGAAAGGCCACCGCCTCGAACCCGGGCTGGATCACGACCGATCCCCCCGCTTGCAGGAGCGGCTTGACCGCCCCGGCCATCGCGTTCTTGTGGTAGAGGGGAACGGCCGCGAGGGCACGGTCGCCGGGGTCGGCCGGCCAGTACTTCCTCAGGCAGCGCACCCACCAGAGCTGTCCCTCGTGGTCGAGGACGACGCCCTTGGGCTTGCCGGTCGACCCCGAGGTGTAGGGCTGGAAGGCGGGGTGGTTTGCGCCGAGGCGGGGCGGCTCGAAGTGGGCTGACGATCCCGCCAGCGCACCCTCGTAGTCCACCCAGCCGGCGCTTGCCGGTGCGTGGCCCGCGCTGTCCCCGCCGACCTCCCACCTCTTCTCGACCCCCAGCTGCTCGATCACCTGCGCCGAGCGTGCGGTGACCGCGGGCTCGACGAACGCGGCCGTGCAGCCGGCGTCCGCCACCACGTGCGCGAGCGACTCGGCCGACAGCTTGAAGTTGAGGGGCACCGGCACGGCGCCGCAGCGCATCGCGCCGAACATGATTTCGACGAATTCGAAGCGGTTGCCGACGCTCAGCGCGACCCGTTCGCCCATTGCGACGCCCGCGTCCGTGAGCAGGTTGGCGACGCGGTCCATGCGCTCGTCGAGCTCGCGGTAGGTGACCTCGCGGGGCGTCGGGCGCGACAGGTCGATCAGTGCGGTGCGGTCGGGGAATTCGGCGCGCGCTTCGCTGAGCCAATATCCGAGATTGCTCGTGCGGTTCGTCATTCTCCGGGATCGCTGGACCCGGCGGGCAGCGCCAGCGCCGAGATGCAGATGGCCGTGGCCACGCCGCCGATGACGATCCAGATCCAGCCTGTGCCCGTGCGCATGACCGACGCGACGCCCCAGAGAGCCATTGCGTTGGCCGCCAGGTTGACGATCAGGCCCCAGACGCGCGCCTTCACCACAACCCCAGCCGGTTGAAGATGTACGTGATCGCGATCGCGTTGAGAAGGGTCACCTGCAGCAGGATCCCGAGGTTCCACAGATACGATTTGCTACGATCCTCACCCAGCACCTTGCGGTCGTTCAGCAGCAGGTACATCGACCAGCCAACGACGTTGTTCGCGAGCGACAGGAACGCCGCGATGAAGATGACCAGCCAGACCGGGTTGGCGTTCCACGCAGCGAGGAATGCGATCTGCGGCAGGAGCGCGCTGATCTTCCAACGCCACGACGCGGTGTCGGGCTCCCACCCGAATGCCTCGTGGATGGCCATCGCGCCGGCCAGGCTCATGGCCACGGTGGTCGTGATGGGGACCGCGAGGAACCCCACGTAGAAGAGGATTTGCGACCAGGTGGGACCGAGCAATGGCATGAGCGCCGCCGCCAGTTCGGGCGCCGACTCCGGGGTAACCCCCTGCGGGAAGAGGGTCGCCGCGAAAACGCCGATCACCAGGAAGTTGACGACCACGAACGGGATGAAGAGTCCCGCGAACAGATCGAAGCGCGCCAGCGACTCGTGGTTCCGTCCCCAGCCCCGGCCCAGGCCCGCGTAGTGGAAGAAGACCCAGTCCATCACGCCGACGGCCGCGGCGGACGACGCGATGAAGAGATCCAGCCCCTGCCCGCCGCCCGGCAGCCAGGGCACGAACGCGCCGCGGGCGGCCGCGCCCCAGTCGACGCCCACGACCACCAGGACGGCCCCGAAAGCGACAATCATGAGCGCGATCGCGGCCTTCATCACGGTCTCGACCAGGCGCGTGCCGGTGCCGCCGCGGCGTCCGTAGCTGAGGATCAGCCAGCTGGTCACCCCCACGTAGAGGACCCAGTTGTACTCGGCCGGGAAGGAGAAGCCCGCGAACGGGGCGAGGGACTCGATCAGGTGGGTGCCGAGTGCGACCTGGCCGAAGTTGAAGATCACGGCGACCGCCGCCGTGCCGACCAGCGCGGTCAGCAGCGAGCCGATCAGCCAGGAATGGCGCCGGTTCTGGACCTGGATGACGCGGAAGCCGCCCTTGCAGGTGAAGCGGGCCATCGCGGCCATCATGAAGAGGCCGAGGCCGCACGCGAGCCAGATCAGCCACAGGGTGCGGTAGCCGAAGGTGGCGCCCGAGAGCATGGACGAGGTGAGGGTGCCGGCTCCGAGCGTGAGCGCGGCCCCCATGAATCCCGGACCGGCCAGGCGGGCGTAGCCGCTGATCCGCCGGTGCGCCGGGGCCTTGGACAGTGCCTCCAGCCGGCCCGCTTCGGCATCCAGCACTTCCGCTGGAATGCGCTGGGCGATGGGATAGCTGGATGGGCTGCCGCCCCCGTCGGCCGGCCCGTTCACAGCGTCAGTATCGATTTGCCGAACACCTGCCGCCTCATGAGTTCGCCCATCGCCGTGCGGACGTCCTCGACGGGTCTGACGGCGTGAATCACCGGCTCGAGTTCTCCGTCGGCGATCATCGCCAACAGGCGGGCCAGCCCCTCGCGGCTCCATCCGTCCGACCCGATGATGGTCTGCTCGAAGCTCCAGATGTAGCGGATGTCGGTGGACGGGTCGTAACCGGCCGTCGCTCCGCAGGTCACCATGCGCCCCTGAAAGCGCAGCACCTTGAGGCTGGCCGCCCAGGTGGCGCCGCCGATGTAGTTGACCACGACGTCCACGCCGCCGGACTCCGGGTCATGGTAGCGGGGCCGGCCGGCGATTTCGCGCACGAGCCGCACCAGTTCATTGGAACGCGACGGCAGGACGTGGTCGGCGCCGATGGCCTTCAGGCGGTCCAGCTTGCCCGGCGAGCCGCCCGTCGCGATCACCTCGGCGCCGATGCGCTTGCAGAGCTGGACGCTGCAGGTGCCGACACCGCCGGTCGCCCCGAGGATCAGCACGGTTTCGCCGGCTTGTACGCGTGCGCGGTCCTCGACCATGCGCAGCGCAGTCCCGTACGCGACGGGGAGGGCGGCGGCATGCTCGTACGAGACGCCGTCGGGGATCGGCACGAGGTTCTCCAGAGGGACCGCGAGGTACTCGGCCGCCGCCCCGGGAGCCTTCTCGCCGAGCATGCCGCGGTCGTCGATGATGGGGTCGATCATTGCGCGGTCCCCGACCCGCCAACCCGCCGCGTCCGTCCCGGGGCCGAACGCCGCCACCTCGCCGGCGGCGTCGCCGCATGGGGTCATGGGGAAGGGGATGCGCAGTCCCGTGGTGCCGGCCAGCATCATGGGGTCGAAGCCGTTGAGGGCGCAGGCGCGAATGCGAATGAGCGCCTCGCCGGGGCCGGGCTCGGGCGTGGGGACATCGGCCAGGTAGAGCTGGTCGATGTTGCCGTGGCGGTCGTAGAGGACGGCCTTCACGGTCGCGCGCTGTCCACGGTGGCCTACCCGGCGATCGAGGAGTAGGTGCCGCGTCCCACCGCGCAGAGGCGGCCCTGGTCGTCGTGCACGTCCACGTCGGAGACCGAGATGGTGCGGCCGCCGCGCCGCAGCCGGGCCGTCGCCAGCAGGTAGGGACCGGTGGAGGGGCGCAGGTAGTCGACCCGCAGCGAAATGGTGGGGACCCCGCCGCCCGCGCGCACCGCCACGACCATGTCGCCGGCGATGTCGATGAGAGACGCGATGGGGCCGCCGTGATAGATCGTGCCGTCTCCCCGCGTGAGGTCGTGCCGCTTGGCCATTCTGAGGACGATGGTTTCGCCGTCCTCGCTCATGTCATGGAGGGTGATTCCGAGCGCGACGATGGCTTCGGCACCCGCCAGGACGGACTCGATCAGGTTCCAGGAATCAGTGTTTTTCGGTGGCATGGCGTATGGAGTTAGTGTGGCGCCGAGTGGCGGGCAAGTGGAGACACAACGCCGGATCAGGCTTGACCCGCGCGGATGTGCGCCCCCACTTGACTGGGAGTTTCCCTCAGTTTCAAAAGGAGCCGCTCCGATGCGCACCGCCGCCCGCATTCCGTTCACGGCCGCCCCGGCGCTTGCCGCCCGCTTGGCCGTTGCCACGTTGTCGCTTGTCATGGGCGCCCTGCTCGCCGGCGCCGCGATCTCCACCCTTTCGCCCCCTTCGCTGGCTGCCCAGGACGCAGCCCGGCTCACCGTTGACCGGTACCTCGACTGGGAGCGTGTGAGCGACCCCCGCATTTCACCGGACGGCAACCGCATCGTCTACACGAAGAGCTGGGTGAACAAGCAGGAGGATCGGTGGGACTCCGGCCTGCACATGATGAACGCCGACGGGTCGCGGAAACGCTTCCTCGTGGACGGCTCGGGAGCCCGCTGGTCGCCGGACGGTACCCGCATCCTCTTCACCGCCGCCGCCGAGGACGGCGGGAGCCAGATCTTCGTCCGCTGGATGGACGAGGAGGGCGCCGTCACGCAGGTGACCCGGGTCCAGGGAGCGCCCATGAACGCCATGTGGTCGCCCGACGGCAACATGATCTCGTTTACCATGGACACGCCCGGCGAGCTGCCGAGCGACTGGTCCATCGACCTTCCGGCCGCGCCCGAGGGCGCCAACTGGACCGAGACGCCCCGCATCGTCGAGAACATGCACTTCCGCCGGGACTTCGTCGGGTTCACGGACCCGGCCTACCATCACCTCTTCGTCGTCCCCTCCACAGGGGGCACGGCCCGCCAGCTCACGCACGGCAAATGGCACGTCGGAGCCCGTTTCATCGCCGTCTACTGGGGCGCCGGCTACGACTGGACGCCCGACGGGGGCACCATCGTCTTCGACGGACTGATGAAGGAGGACTGGGACAAGCGCTACTTCGAGTCGGCAATCAACGCCGTGGACGTAGCCACCGGCGAGATGCGCGAGGTCACGTCGACGCGCGGACTCTGGACCAGTCCGTCGATCTCGCCGGACGGGCGTACGATCGCTTTCACGGGATATGAATGGTCGCCGCAGACCTATCATGTCGGCGAAATCCACACGATCGGGATCGACGGCAGCGGCATGCGCAAGCTCACGCCCGGCCTGGACCGGGACATCGGGGGCATCCTGTGGGACGATGACGGCACCCGTTTCTACTTCTCCGTCCAGGACCGGGGCTCCGCCAACGTCTATTCCGCCACGACCGGCGGCGACCTGCGGCAGCTGACCGACGACGTTCACATGCTGTCGCTCACGTCGGCGGCAGGCGGGACCGCGGTCGGCGTTCGCTCAGCTCCGCAGGCTCCCGGCGACGTGGTCCGGTTCGACCTCGAGGCCGGAACCGAACCGGAGCGGCTGACGCGGGTGAACGAGGATGTGTTGGAGGGCGTCGTTCTCGGAGACCTCGAGGAAGTCTGGTACGAATCCACCGAGAACACGCAGGTACAGGGATGGCTCATCAAGCCGCCCGGCTTCGACCCCACGCGCCGCTATCCCCTGATCATGGAAATCCACGGCGGCCCCCACGGCATGTACAACGTGGGCTTCAACTGGATGTTCCAGAACTTCGCCGCGAACGACTTCGTGGTCCTCTACACGAATCCGCGGGGCTCGACCGGCTATGGCACCGACTTCGGCAACGCCATAGATGACCAATACCCGGGCCCGCGCGACCTCGCGGATCTGCTGAACGGCGTCGACGAGGTGGTGAGCCGGGGATACATCGACACCGACAGGATGTACGTGGGCGGCTGCTCGGGGGGAGGCGCGCTTTCCAGCTGGGTGATCGGCCACGACGACCGCTTCGCGGGCGCGGCCGTGCGGTGTCCGGTCATCAACTGGATGTCCTTCGCCGGCACCGCCGACGTCGCCATGTGGGGCTACCGCCGCTTCCGCGAGCTGCCCTGGGAGAATCCGGACAAGTGGCTGCGCCACTCGTCGCTCATGTACGCGGGCAACGTGACCACGCCCACCCTGTTACTGACCGGGGAACTCGACCTCCGCACCCCGATGTCGCAGACCGAGGAGTACTACCAGGCGCTCAAGATGGTCGGCGTCCCCACCGCCATCATCCGCTTCAACAACGAATACCACGGCACCGGGAGCCGCCCGTCCAACTTCATGCGAACCCAGCTGTACATGCGGAAATGGTATGATCGTTGGGTGGGCAACAGGCCGGTGAGCTGATGGGCGCTCCCCACGACGGCGGGGCGGGCACGGCTGGCGCGGACACGGCGGGCGCCCGCCCCCGCGAAGCCCGCTCGGGACTGAAGCCCTTCGAGAAAGCCGATCTGCCCGCACCACCAAGGCCGAAGGGCCTTTCGTGGCTGGGCGTCGTGGGCCCCGGCATCATCGTGCTGGGCGCGTCGATCGGCAGCGGCGAGTTCCTGCTCGGGCCCGCGGCGTTCGTGCAGTACGGGCTGGTGCTGCTGTGGGTGACACTGGTCGCCGCGTTCTTCCAGACCGTCTTCAACACGGAGTTGATGCGCTGGACTATCGCCACCGGCGAGCCCGTCGTGACGGGTTTCATGCGCACGAAGCCGTGGTCGCAGTTCTGGGCGTGGGTGTACGCGCTGCTCTACTTCCTGCAGGTGGGCTGGCCCGGCTGGGCCGGCGCCGCCGCGGGCGCGATCTTCTTCCTCATCTTCCGCGACCTCGCGGGACCCGGACAGGAGCATATCGTCTACTGGATCGGCGTGGGCACCTTCGGGCTTTGCGTCGGGATCCTGCTCTTCGGCAAGCGGATCGAACGCACGCTCGAGCTGCTGAACTGGGTGCTGGTGAGCGCGATCATCGGCGGCTTCCTGATCCTCGCGGCCATCTTCGTGGGTCCGGACACCTGGGTCTCCGCCGCGGCGGGGCTCGTCGGCTACGACACCGGCACCGGCGGCTTCCGCTTCATCCCGGAAGGCGTGGACTGGTTCCTGATCGGCGCGTTCGCGGCATACTCGGGCGCGGGCGGCGTCGTCAACCTGACCCTGTCCAACTGGGCCCGCGACAAGGGATACGGCATGGGGAAGCGCGCCGGGTACATTCCGGCCGCGGTCGGCGGCGAAAAGACCACGCTCGCGCCGACGGGCTACACCTTCGACACCACTTCGGACGCCATGGCGCGGTGGCGCGGCTGGTGGCGCATCGTGCGCGCCGACCAGTGGATCGTCTACTTCGTCGGCGCGATGCTGGGGATGATCCTCCCGGCGGTGATCTACGTCACTTTCATCGAGGCCGGCACCGACATCCGCGGCCTTTCGGTCGCGGCCACGCTCGCCAACGCGATCGCGAGCGAGGAGGGCGCCATATTCGGCGGCATCATCGCGATGATGGCCGTCTGGGTGCTCTTCAAGACCCAGCTCGACATCCTCGAGGGGATGACCCGCGCGATCACCGACATCCTGTGGACCGGCTCACGCACCGTGCGCCGATGGCGCGGCGGCGATGTCCGCGTGGTGTACTACACGGTCCTGGGGGTGCTGTGCGTGTGGGGAATCATCGCGCTGGGGGTCGCGCAGCCGATCATTCTGCTTCAGCTGGGCGCCAACATGGCCGGCGTCGTGTTCGTGATCTCGTCGCTGCACCTGCTCTACATCAACACGCGCTTCCTGCCCGAGGAAGTGCGGCCGCCCATGTGGCGCAGGGTTTCGCTGGTACTGATGTCGGTGTTCTACGGGGCATTCGTGACGCTGTGGCTGCGCGGTGTGATCGGAGATTGGCTGGGCGGGTAGTCACCCGCGACCGATCCTCAGCATCTCGATCTCGAAGATCAGCGTTTCGTTGGGGCCGACCACGCCGTCGATGCCGGCCCGGCCGTAGCCGAGCCTGCCCGGTACGATGACCTCGAGGTGGCTCCCGGCCGGCATCAGCAGCAGGGCTTCCCGAAACCCCCGGATGAGATCGCGCGGCGAGAGGACGGCCGGGTCGCCGCGCTCGTAGGACGAGTCGATCACCGTGCCGTCTTCGAGCCTGCAGCTGTAGTGGACCAGAACCCGGTCCCTCGCGCGGGGCGGCGGACCGGTGCCTTCGCGCAGCACCTTGTACCTGAGCCCGCTGCGGGTGGTGATGAAGCCCTCCGCGTCGGGGATCGGGTCCGCGGGGCTCGCGATGGGGGTGCCGCCGCCGGAAGCGCAAGCAGAGGTCCCTGCGCCCGCCGCGAGCACCAGGAGCAGGGTCGCGCGCGCCAGGAGCGGGATCGCTCGCGCCGCCCGGGTCGCCGCGCCCGTTCGGGTCGCGCTCATCCCCCCTCGATTACTTCAAGCAGCTCGATCTCGAAGATCAGCGTCTCGTTGGGACCGATCGCGCCGCCGGCCGCGCCTTCCTCGCCGTAGGCCAGCTCCGAGGGGATGGTGACGCGGATGTGGCCGCCGGCCGACATCAGCTGCAACGCTTCCCCGAATCCGGCAATCACGCCGTCCACCGGAAAGGTCGAGGGCTCGCCGCGGTCGTACGACGAATCGAACTGCGAGCCGTCGGTGAGCGTACCCCGGTAGTGCACGACGACCTCGTCATTCATCGTGGGACTGGCGCCGTCGCCCTCGCGGAGCATCTGGTATTCGAGCCCGCTTTCGGTGGTCATCACTTCGGGCTCGCCCTCCGCGCATGCCGCGCCGATCGCGACGGCCAGAGCGCCGCACGCTGCCTGAATTGCCTTTCTCATTGTGTCTCCTTGTTCACTGGACGTACTGCCGCTTACTCCGCCCCGACCGACGACTCCGCGATGCTCGCCAGCGACGGCGTCCCCGCCAGCCGCATGGTGATGCGCAGTTCGTCGCTCAGGATCTCCAGCACCCGCTCGACGCCGGCCTGGCCGAAGGCTCCCAGCCCCCAAAGGTAGGGCCGGCCCACCGCCACCGCGTCGGCGCCGCGGGCGATCCCCTTGAAGATATCGCTTCCGCGGCGAAAACCGCCGTCCACGATGACGGGAACCCGTCCCGCCACGACCGACGAGATCTCGGGCAGGGCGTCGATTGTGGCCTGGCCGCTGCCCTCCGCGCGGCCGCCGTGGTTCGAGACCCAGATCCCGTCGACGCCGTGGTCCAGCGCCAGGGTCGCGTCTTCGTGCGTCATGAGGCCCTTCACCACGATCCTCTGGTCGGTGATCTCGCGTAGCCGTCCGATGAAGTCCCAGGTCATTCCGGGGGTGCGGAAGTCGCCGGCGCGGTAGCTGGTGCCCTGGAACATCGGCTTCACGGTGGGTGCGCGGCCGCGGGGGCGGTGGCAGCTGTTGCAGGTGCGGTCGTCGGTGCGCGACCAGCGCGCCAGCGTGAGCCGGTTGCTTCCGCCGGGAAGATCCACCGTAAGCACGATGACCGGACATCCCGCCGCTCGCACGCGCTCGACCACCGCCTGCGTGACGTCCCAGTTCGAGGTGGCGTAGAGCTGGTACCAGACCGGCTCGCCCCGCGCTTCGTTCACGTCCTCCACCCCGGTCGAACTTACGGTCGACAGCGCCTGCAGGTGTTCGTGGGCCTGTGCGGCGCGCGCGGTCGCCAACTCGCCCTCGGCATGGAACCCGCGCTGGCTGCCGCACGGCGCGATGACGATCGGCGTGGGCCACTCGCGGCCGAAGAGCGTGACGCGCGTGTCGATCCGGCTCACGTCGATGAGCCGCCGCGCGCGGATGAACATGCGCTCCAGCGCCGCCCGGTTGTTGCGCTGGGTCTCCTCGCCGTCGACGCCGGTCTGGATGTAGCCGAAGTGCGCCGGGGGGACGGTGGTCTCGGCGACTTTCTCCATGTCGAAGACGTCGAGGGCGTCGGCGGCGGTGGTGGCCAGGTCTTCCATGGTCGCGGCGGGGACTGCGGGGGGAGAGGCGGTGCCCGGCCCGCCTCGGCCGGAACCGGCGCTCGCCCGCGCACAGCCCGGGATGCCCGCCAGTAGCGGGCTTGCCGCCAGCCAGCGCAGGAAGTCGCGGCGGCTGGAGATTGTGGTGTGGGGGGAATGATGTCCCATGGGCGCGTCCCGGAGGAGCACAGTTGCGTGACCGCTTCCCGACCCGGGGCAATCTGGGCGCAAGCTGCACGCGGGGCCACCATGCCATTACTTATTCAACAGTGACGAACCCACCCGCCGGATCCGAGCCCGCGTCGTCGCCGACACGCCGAGCACTTCACCGCAACGTCTGGGCCACGAGCGGCACCAGCTTCCTGACGGACGTGTCGAGCGAGATGCTCCTCAACGTCCTGCCGCTGTTCCTTTCCAACGTGCTGGGCGTGCGGGTGTGGGCCGTGGGTGTGGTCGAGGGGCTGGCCGAGGCGATGGCGAGCGTGCTCAAGCTGTATTCGGGGTGGGTGTCGGACCGGCTCGGCACCCGCAAGTGGCCGGCGGTGGCCGGATACGCGATCTCGGCGCTCTCGAAGCCGTTCTACTACGTGGCGTCGACGTGGGGGGCCGTGGCCGCGATCCGCTGGGGGGACAGGGTGGGGAAGGGGGTGCGCACGGCGCCGCGCGACGCCCTGCTCGCCGATTCGACGCCGCCCGGGCGCCGGGGACTCGCCTTCGGGCTGCACCGGGCCGCCGATACCGCCGGCGCCGTGGTTGGGATCGGGGTATCGATCTGGATCGTGCAGCAGGTGCAGGGCGGAGGTGCGCTGCTGGAGGCCGAGACGTTTCGGAAGCTGGTTCTGTGGAGCCTCGTTCCCGCGTTCCTGGGCGTGGCGGTTCTGGCAGTGGCCGCGCGCGATGTGACGGGAAAGGGCGGTGGGCGGGGCAAGGACCCGGCGGTCGCCGGCAGGCGCCCCCGGCTTCGCCTGCGTGGCCTCGGCCGGGGATTCGGGGCCTTCGTCGCCTGCTCGGTGATCTTCGAACTTGGCAACTCCGCAGACGCATTCCTCGTGCTCAGGGCCCAGGAGCGGGGGCTCTCGGTGGTCGGGATCCTGTGGCTGCTCCTCGCCTTCAACGCGGTCTACGCGCTCGTGTCGACGCCCGCCGGCTCGCTGGCGGACCGGATTCCCCGGAAGCGCCTCGTGGCGGCGGCGTGGGGACTGTACGCGCTTGTCTATCTCGGCTTTGCGCTCGCGGATACGGTCGCGCACGTGACCGTGCTGTACCTGCTGTACGGCTGCTATCACGGCCTCGTGGCGGGTGCGGCAAAGGCCCTGGTGGCCGATCTGGTGCCGGCAGTCCGGCGCGGTACAGCCTACGGCGGCTATGCGGCGGCGGTCGGCCTGGCAACTCTGCCGGCGTCGTTGCTGGCGGGAGTGCTCTGGGAGGGCGTCTTCGCCTGGGAGGGCTTCGGCCCGGCGGCGCCCTTCCTGTTCGGCGCGGCGATGGCGGCGCTGGCGGCGGCGATGCTGCTGCTCACCGTACCCGGCGGCCGCATCACCCGGTAGGCCGCAGCCGCACGAGGACCGGCAGGTGGTTGCTCGTCGTGTCCCGGTAGTCGGGGATGTACTCGTCCACACGGTAGACCAGCGCGGATCCGTCTTCGTACCAGACCATCGCCTCGTCGGAGGCCAGGATGTGGTCGATCATCTCCTCGAAGCCCAGGATCGAGCTGGCGCGCGCGGCGCTGAGTTCGGCGGTCGGGAACACCCAATGGGGCGCGGCGTCGACCAGTGCGCGATAAGGGGTGTCGCGTCCGCTGGTGATCGATTCGTCCACATCGTCGTTCCAGTCACCGGGAATCAGCACGAGCGTCTCGGACCAGGCGGAATCGACGTATTCCTTGAGTCCGGTCCCGGCGGCTGCGCGCCTCTCCCAGGAGGAGACCTGCTCGTCCGCTTTCGCATGAAGGACGATCACTACGGCAACGTGCTGGGCGCCGCCATGGTTCAAACGGACGCTTACTTCGAGGGGAGGGCGTCCCGCGAACTCGTGGTTCAGTTCACCGAGGATGACCCGGGCGCCGGTGACCTCGAGCGCCGCCGTCTTGTAGATGAGGCCGACCTTCAGTTCACCGCCGGTGTAGTATTCGGTACCGTCAGTCACGGTGGAGTCGTTTGCGAGCAGTCCCGCGTAACCCGGAAGGTTGGCAAGGAGCGTGTTGAACGCGGTAGCGCTGGTGACTTCCTGAACCCCCCACAGGTCCGCGTCCGTGCCCAGGATCACGTCGCGCACGCGCGCCAGCTGGAGCATCTCGTCCGTCGGACCCTGATTGGCGGCCCCGAAGTAGAGCAGGTTCCAGGTGGCGACGTCGAACGTCGCAGCCGTTCCCTGGGCCGGGATCGAAATGGGTGCGGGCAGAGGGTCCGGCTGTGGCGGATCGGGTTCGGCGACTACGGGCGAATCGGATCCGCAACCCGTAGCGGCGATGACCAGCGCTGTTGCAGCCACAAATCGCCGAGAATGACGCTTCATTCTCGCGGGAACGGCACTTTCGGTCATATTGACTTATCTTCGCAAAGGCCCGTGAACTGCTCGCAATCTGTTGTTCGGTCAGACCTCCGAGCAATCATCCGCCAAGGAGACTCCATGAGGAAGCCATCCACCAACCAGCGGATTTCGATGTCGGCACATGCAGCGCGGTGGCTCATGACTGTGGTCGCGGCCGCACTTGTGGGACCCGTATCTCCGCTTGCGGCGCAGGACTTCAACGCCCGCGCGGGGTCCAGCGTGACCCTGGGCGGGCGCGTCCAGGCACAGTTCGAGGCTTCCAGCTCCACTGAGTCGCCTTCGTCGTTCTTCATCCGGCGTGCGTGGATCACGGCGGACGGCCGGCTGAACGACCTCGTGTCGGGCCGCCTGCAGTTCGACGCCAACGGCAACAAGGTGCTCGAAGCGTACCTGGCGTTCACTCCGTCGGATCGGTTCAGGATGGAGTTGGGACAGTTCAAGCGGGCGATTTCGACGTTCTGGCTCGCCGCCAACTTCGACCTTCCGCTGATCGAGAGGGACGGCCGCGTTCCGGGGTCCGATCCCTGTCCCGGAGTCGGCAACGTTTGCTCGTTCGGACGCCTTACGGGGGGACTGGGTCTCGACGCGTACGAGCCCGGGATCCTGATGAGCGGGCGATTCTCGGACAAGGTCGGCTTCCGGGTCACGGTGACCAACGGCGAGGGGATCAACGGGAAGGACACGAACAGCGCGAAATCGACCTCCGCGCGGCTGACCTTCAACCTCGACTCGGACAACCGCCTGCATACCTACGCCGTGTTCGACGAGACGGCCGATGGCGTCGGGGGCACGCTGTGGGCTCCGGCGTATGCGCTGGAATACGAACTCGGCACCTGGCGGCGGGGCCCGCACCTGGTGGTGAACGCGGCGACCGGCCGCAATTGGAGGGCCGAGGCGGCGAGCGAGTACGGGGACAGCGAAGTGGGCTTCTTCGCCTTCCAGGCCATGGGACTGTGGTATCTGCCGATCGATGGCGATGGCGCATTCGAGGCCTTCGAGCCCCTCTTCCGCGTGAGTTGGGCGAGCACGCAGACCGGAGACAGCCTCTTCGAGGGTGACATCGTGGTCAACGACGACGTGAAGGGGCTGGTCATCACGCCCGGGTTCATGCTCTATGCGACCGGCCGCACGGGGATCTCGACCAACCTGGACATCTATACGTCGTCGCGCACGGTCGCCGGAAGCAGCTACGAGAGCATGAGCTTCGACCCCCAGTGGTCGCTCAAGATGCAGGCGTTCGTGGCCTTCTAGCAGGCACCTTCCAGCGGTCCTCCGACTCCGGACTGTCCTAGGGCGCCCCTGCCAGCCCTTCCAGCCGCGCCACCGCCTCGTCGAAGCGGGCTTCCAGGCGCGGGATGCTCGCGCCGGAATACCCGATGCGCAGACGGGCCCGTGACGCGATGAGCACGTCGAGCAACTCCGCGGCCGCCTCACGCCGCGCCACCGGGTCGGTGCTGCCGCGCTCGCCGATCCAAACGGGGGCCGTGTGCGCGAAGGGTGAGATGTCCATCGACGGCCAGCGCGTCGCGCCGCCGCGGGCGCGCGCCGCGATCCAGCCGCCCGCCGGCAGCGTCAACTCGCCGGAGTAGGTGCGCCGGCCGGGCGAAGCAATGCCTGGCCGGGACTGTACGACCTGACCGTTCACAAGAATCTCCACCGTATCCACCGAGGTCGCGGTGGCGAGATCGAGCGTCCACTGGACCGCGCCAGGCGGGTCCGCCGAGCCTCCCGCGGCTTCGACCACTTCACCCGGGCGCGCACCCGCAACCCGGAAGTCGAGGAACGGACCGTGGTGACGAAGGACCTGCCCTCGCGCAACGCCGCGACGTACGCTGGCCAGTTGAGGCGATCGCCGGTATGCGCATACACGCGTGTGGCGCCCAGGGCCATGGTACGGTGGAGGTTCAGCATGACGTCGGTGCCCGCGGACGGCGCGACCGTCAACCCGACGTTCAGGAAGCGGTGCCAGAGCGCGGCGGTCCCTTCGGAGTTGCTCCACAGACACATCACCTCGAGGGCATCCACATCGCCCATGACCGCGTCGGCCACCAACTCGACGGGCACCCCGGCCCGCGCTTCCGGGGCGAACGGGTCGGGCGACCCGACGGGGTGCACATAGTAGCCCAATCCGCCATGGTCATGCGCAAACGCGAGAACTTCCGCGTTGGTCCGGTCGTCGGTCCCGTAGACCTCGTAGCCGGGCCCCCAGACCCAGGGCCAGTGCAGTTCGGGGATCTCGATCAACCCCATGTGACCCAGGAAGTGCGACCGGATCTCCTGGCCGAAGCGAATCAGCGGCGAGGCGTCCGATTTCTCCCATCCCCACAGGTCCTGGTCCTCGTAGCGGTTATGCAGGTTGGCCAGCAGGGGCGAGGCGACGTCGAGCTCCTCGCCCCTCATCATCAGCACCATGTCGGCGGGGTCCAGGTCGTACTGGCCGCCGTAATTGAGGTGGAAGTGATGGTCCCCCGACGCCCATCCCGCCACGCGCGCGTCCCACACCGGCTCTAGTTCGAGTGCGACTTCGGTGACGGCGCCAGGCGCGGCCGACAGCGTGACACTCTCCTCGGGAGTAGCCAGGCCCCGGACCGCCGACACCGCGACTTCGCCCGCCGGCACGGTGACCTCGATCTGCCCCGGGCTGTAGAAGAAGATGCGGCCGCTGGCACCTTCGGAATGTGCGATGCCCTCGTCGGGAACGGCAGGGTGCCCGGCCGCATCGACGACCGTGAGGCGAGCGGGCATATTGGTGCGTATGCGCACGCGCGCCGTTTCGGTTCCCCACCTCCAGGTGGCAACGTCCACGTCTTCCGCGGGACCGCCAGCCTTGCGGATCCGCCTCAGTTCCATGACCTCGCGGGCGTCGGCTTCGGAGAAGTAGACCCACTCTCCGTCGGCGCTCCACGCGGGGGTCAGCGGCAGGCCACCGCTGGCCAGCAACACCGACGGGCCGGGCTGGCCGACGCTGTGGACCCGCAGTTCCCAACCGTCCTGGGTGGGCCAGTTCAGCGCGAAATCCGCACCGTCCGGCGCCACCGCCGGACGCGCCATGGACGCGATGCTTCCGGAGACGAGCACGGTAGGCGCGCCCTCGCCGGGGTGCCGCAGCTCCACCCGGTCCCCGCCCCGCTTGGCGAGCACCATCACCGCATCCGTTCCCGGAACCGGTTGCGGCCGGAGTTCGATCCCGGGCTCCGAAGTGACCCCGGCGGCATTCCCGGTGGCCAGGTCCAGCGCCCACACGTCCAGGGTGCCGGCCTCGCCCGACGTGTAGTAGAGCGTGTTCCCGTCGGGGGACCAGGCCGGATCGAGGTCGATCGCCGGGGAGTCGACGGTGCGCAACAGTTCGCCGGTATTTGCGCTCACCACGACAACCCGGGTGTCGTGATCGTTGTCCCGCACCAGGGCGATGCGGTTGCCGGACGGATGCCACGCCGGACGGGAGTCCACGTCGCGCCCGCTGGTGAGCCGGCGGGCCGTGCGGGTCTCGAGGTCCATCACCCAGATCCAACCTCTCGCGGCAAACGCGATATGGCGCCCGTCCGGGGAAGGCGCGGGATCGATCGGCCCGTTCGTCAGGATCGGCAGCTCGTACCCTTCCAGGTACACGTGATGCCCATACCCGTCGACGTGCGGGTACCGATTGCGCCATTGACCGGACCCGGACTGCGGAATAAGTACGGCGGCAAGGATAGTCAAAGCGCAGAATCTGGTCACGGCGGCGCCTCCGGTGGGGGACGAGTGGTGGCGGTAACCATTGCGGCCATGCGGACGTGGGCGCAATGGACCATATTGACACGAACCGCCAGCGACATGGAAAGGGAAACGCCAATGAGCCTTCGTTTCACGAGATTTCGTTCCGAGCGCCTTCGTGTCGCTCCGTGCATGCCCGGTGCGGTCGCCGCCGCAATCCTCCTGTTCGCGCTGACGGCCTCGCCTGCCCGGGCACAGGACGCGGAAGGCAACGTCTTTCACGACGGCGAGTCCCTGCCCTGGGGAGAGCCGAGCAACGGCACGCGGTTTCTTCCCCTCTACGGCAACTACGGCGTCGGCGGCGAGGTCTTTGCGTTCCGTCTCGAAGTCCAGCCCGGCTTCGAGATCCGGCCGCACACGCATCCCGTCACCGAGCACATGACGGTGCTTTCGGGCACGTTTTACGTCGGGATGGGCGAGACCATGGACAAGGAGGCCGCAACGGCCTACGGACCCGGAAGCTACATCGCCATCGCGGCCGGCGTGCCGGCGTACATGTGGGCCGACGAAGTGACGGTCATCCAGGTCCACGGTGTGGGCCCGTTCTCGACCAATTTCGTGGAACCGCCTCCGGAGCGGTGATGACACCCGCCCGTCGGCTCGCCGCCGCCGCCCGTGCCCGCTCGCTGGCCCCCGGCGTGCCGCCTCTCCTCGCCCTGGCCCTGGCGGCCTGCATCCCCTCCGAATCCGTCACACTGCGCGCCGGCGACCCCGCCCCGGTCTTCACCGCCATTTCGCTGGAAACCGGGTCACCCACGTCCCTCACCGACTATCTGGGCCAGACCCTCCTGGTCAACCTCTGGGCCACCTGGTGCCACCCCTGCGAGACCGAGACGCCGTACCTCCAGTCGGTGTACGAACGCTACCAGGACCGGGGCCTGCGCTTGCTGGGCGTATCCGTTGACCGGCGCGCCGACCACGACGCCGTGATCGAATTCGTCGAGCAGTTTGGCGTGACCTACGACATCGCGCTCGATCCCGACGCCCTGTCCCGCGATCTGTTCCGCGCGCGCGGTCTGCCCACCTCGGTGCTCATCGACCGCGAGGGCACGGTGGCGTTCAGCTGGATCGGCCCCATCCCCGAGCGCGACCCGACCTTCATCGGCGGCCTGGAGGCGACGCTGGCGCGCTAGGTGATCGGCGGCCCCGAGGGCAGCGCGAACCTGCACTGCGGCCCCGGCGCCCGGCTGAGCCTCACATCGAGCGTGGCCAGGGGTTGGCCAAAGGACTCCGCCACCGCCACGTACCACGCATCGTAGGCGCTGACGGTCTGGCGGAGCTCCCACACCCTGTCCGCGAAAGGGGCGAAGGGGAAGAGTTCGATGTCACGCCGCAGCAGGTCGCGATGTGCACTGTTGGCTTCGATCCTCGAAATCTCACCACGGAACTCGAGGCGCCGCAGGATGTTGGCCGCCTGGGCGAGCATCAGTTCCGGAGCGACGAGCGTGTCTGCGGCCACCACCGACTCCGCCCACCGGCCCTCGGGCCCCGAGTCCACCAGGGCCGCGACCACTACTGACGCGTCAACGACGACCGTCACCTGCGGTCCGCGTCGCGCGCGGACAGAATGCTGGAAGACGGCACCCGAGTCCCCGCGATTTCCTTCCGCTCCCGTACTGTCTCCAACCATCGCGCGAGAGACGGGCGGTTCGCTATCCGCTCCAACTCGCGCCGCAGGTACTCCTGCATCGACAGGCGCGTAAGGGCAGCGCGCGCAGCCAATTCATCGCGCACGTCCTCTGGCACGCCCCTGATGGTGATCTGAACAGCCATGACAGCACATTACATGCGTGGACAGCAAAACGCAAGCAACCCGCGAATTCGAACGGCCTACGCGTCGTCCAGGTGCGCGTACGCGTCCGACTCTCCCGCCGCGTCCTCCACCTCACGCGCCCGCTTCCGCAGCCACCAGCCCGTGCCCGCCACCAGCCCCAGCGGCAGCAGCGTCAACAGCCCGGTGGTCGCCAGGAACGCGAGGCGGGCTTCGTCATCCCGGTCGAAACACACGGGACAGGCGTGCGCCACGTCGGGCAGTCCGGCGATCAGCGCCACGGCGACCACGCCACCCAGAACCGCGCTCATCAACTTGCGTATCACAGGTATACCTGGAAGTACAGGAACGGCCATACCAGCACCACAAAGTACCAGAACAGCGCAACCACAGACAGGTGCTCCCGGGGCAGTCTGCCCGACTGCAGGCGCAGCCAGGCCCATCCCAGGAGACCGATCGCAACGACCGCGTGGGCGGCGTGCGCCCCGATGATCGTGTAGAACAGGCTGCCGTAGAGGGACGAGGTCAACGTCAGGCCCTCCCGCAGGAGCGCCACCCACTCCACGCCCTGCATCGCCACGAACGCCGCGCCGAGCACCGTGGCCACCAGGAGCGCCGGCCCGACGGACTTGTTGCCGCGCTGGTAAGCGCGGTGCGCGAACAGCAGCACGATTCCGCTGAGGATCAGGAACGACGTGTTGACCGCGGTGCGCTCGAAGGGCAGCCGCGGCTGGTCGGGCGGCGGCCACACCGATCCCACGGCCCGCGCCTTGACGATCAGGAAGCCCGAGATGAACCCCGCGAACAGCATGACCTCGACGAATACGGCGAGCAGCATGCCCAGCACGCCGTTCGACATCATCTTCTCGGGCCGGCGCGGCCTCGGCCGGAACGGGATGATCCTCGCGCCGGCGGTCATCAGGCCCCCTGCGGTCCCATCAGCCGGTCCCGGATCCGGCTCACGCCCGGCAGCCTCATCAGCATGCCCACCAGCGGCCCGAGCAGGCTGCGCACGATCGGAATGTGGCTGAGCGTCTCGAACAACAGGATCAGCACGCCGATCGACAGGATGATCGCTACGGCGTTGGTCCCGACCGCGACCAGCACAAGCACCGTCCAGAACGCGGCGTGCGCGAAGTTGTAGCCTCCCGGCAGGAGGTTGTCGGTGGACTTCTCGGTCGGCACAACGCTGGCAAGCACGACCTCCTCAGCATGGTCGTCCTCGGCGTGCACCTCCGGCAGGCCGCGGTCCACCGCCTCCTTGGCGGCCAGGTTCTCCCACATGCGCCCGTCGTGCAGCTGCACGTCCGGCGCGACCCCGCCCCAGAAAAGCGCCAGCAGGAGCACCGACGCCGCGAGGAAGATCTTCGCGATCGGGCGCTCGATCGACAGGTGCATGAAGTGCTTGATGACCAGCCCCGCCTTCCAGACCGCGATCCCGAACGCCGTGATCAGGGTCAGGGTCAGCCCGACGCCGATCTGCCGCCCGAAGATCTCGAACTGCGCGTCGATCCTCTCCCCCACCAGCGGCCCGGCGATGCTGATCGCCAGCAGGACGAGCAGCAACAGATAGATCCTGACGTAGTGGTTTCTGAAGAATCCCGAGTCTTCCGAGTGACCGGCCATGGGCTATTTCGCGATGTAGAGCAGGGGGAACAGGAAGATCCAGACAATATCCACGAAGTGCCAGTAGATCCCGATCAGTTCGACGCGGTGCAGTTCGAGATTCTTCGCGGCGTCGCGCGCCACGATGAACATGATCGCGGCCCCCGCGATCACGTGGAAGGCGTGCAGCCCCGCGGCCGAGTAGTAGAACGCCCAGAAGCCGTTCGAGGTGATCGTGTAGCCGTGGCTGATCTCGTACCACCATTCGTAGGTCTTGACGCCGATGAAAATGCCCGCGCCCACGATGGTGCAGTAGAGCCACCTGGCCGCCTTCCTGCCGTCGCCGCGCTCGGCCGCCTGGTGCGCCAGCACGGCGGTCAGGCTCGAAGACAGCAGAACGAAGGTGTTGAACGCCCCGATCGTGGTGTTCGTCACCGCGGCGGCGTCGGCCCACTCCGGGTGCCCCAGGCGGAACATGACATACGACGCCAGCAGTCCGCCGAAGATGACGACTTCCGAGGCCAGGACCCACCACACGGCGAGTTTGCCCGTGGCGATCCCGGTGGCTGCGCGGGTGGTCGCGATCGGCCTCATGCCGAGCCTCGCGGCGAGGGTTCATTCTGCGGCCAGTAGTCGTCCTCGCGGTCCGGCGTGCTGTATTCGTACGGGCCGCGGTAGACGACCGGCATCTCGTCCGGACGCCAGTTGCCGTGCGGTGGGGGGGACTCGGTGGTCCACTCGAGCGAGTTCGCCTTCCACGGATTCCGCGGGGCCTTCGGTCCGTGGCGGATGGTCTTGTACCAGTTGTAGAAGAAGACGAACTGGAACGCGAGCATGACCAGGAGCGACCCGGTGGCGAGCACGCGCATGTCCTGGAACCAGTCGAGCGCCAGCTCGGGGAAGTGGCTGTAGTTGTAGATCCTGCGGTGCTGACCCCCCATCCCGAGGACGAAGAGCGGGATGAAGATCATGTTGAAGGGTATGATGGTCCCCCAGAAATGGATCTTGCCGAGCCGGTCGTCCATCATCTTGCCGAACATCTTGGGGAACCAGTAGGTGATGGCCGCAAAGGCCCCGATGATCGCGATCGGGAAGAACGTGTAGTGGAAGTGGGCCAGTACGAAGTAGGTGTCGTGGAAGTAGATGTCGGCGCCCGCCGCGCCCAGGAAGATCCCGGTCACGCCCCCGATCAGGAACGTGGCCACGAAGGCGAGGGCCCACAGCATGGGCGTGTTGAGCGTGATCGACCCGCCATACAGCGTGGCAATGTAAACGAAGCACAACTCCGCAATGGGGACCGAGATCAATAGCGTGGTGATGGTGAAGATGTTCGCCATTCGCGGGTCGATTCCCGCGATGAACTGGTGGTGCGCCCACACGAAGAAGCTCAGCACGCCCGTGGCCACGACCGTGAAGATGACGGTCCGGTAGGCGAAGACCTTCTTGCGCGCGAAGGTCGTGATGATCTCGATCACGACCCCCATCGCCGGGAGCAGCACGACGTAGACCTCCGGGTGCCCGAAGAACCAGAAGAGGTGCTGCCACAGGATCGGGTCGCCGCCCATGGCCGGATTGAAGAACCCGGTCCCGATCGTCTGGTCGAAGATGAGCATGATCGCGCCGGCCAGCAGCGGTCCGACGGACAGCATGAAGAGGATGCTGGCGACGACGATCATCCACACCACGATCGGCACGTCGAAGGCGCGCATGCCGGGCGCACGCGAGTTCATCAGCGTGGTTATGAAGTTAATCCCGCCCAACAGGAACGCCACGAACTCCAGTCCCACCCCGATCACCCACAGGGTACTCCCAAGGGGTGTGAGGTTGTAGGTAGAGTCTGCCGAAAGCGGTGGGTAGGCGGTCCAGGCGCCGGCGAATCCTCCTCCCTCTACCACCAGTGATGCAAGAATGACGATCGTGCTGACGAAGAAGACCTGGAAGGACAGCCGGTTGACCTTGGGGAACACCATGTCGTCGGCGCCGACCATGAGCGGAATCAGGTAGTTCCCGAAGGCGGCCAGCAGCACGGGCATGGCCACCCAGAAGATCATGATCGTGCCGTGGTTCGTGACCAGCGCGTTGTATTCGCCCGGCGACACCATCCCGAAGCCGGGCACGTCGATGCCCGGGAAGGCCAGTTGCATGCGGAACACGTACGCCATGAACCCGCCGACCAGCGCCATGAACATGCCCGTGAACATGTACTGCATGGCGATGACCTTGTGGTCCGTGGACCAGAGGTACTTCAGCCACCCCTGGGGACCGTGGTCCGCGTGGTCGTCGTGGTGATGGCCGTGTGTCAGATCGACCGCTGGCTCAACCATACTCGGTACTCCGTTCTAGCTGCCGGGCGAGGGGGCGTTCGCGTCCGTCGCCGCGGCTGTCACCGCCGGCGCGTTCGCCGCCACCCAGGCTGCGTGTTCTTCGGCCGTCTCCACCATCACCCTGGCCGCCATGACTCCATGACCGAAGCCGCAGATCTCCGCGCACTGCACGTCGAACTCGCCCGTCACGGTCGGCTGGAACCAGCCGGTGATGCTGCGGCCCGGGATCGCGTCCTGCTTGATGCGCCATACCGGGACCGAGAAGCTGTGGAGAACGTCCGTCGCCTCCAGCTTGAAGTGGTACACCTTCTCGTTCTCGACGTGGAGTTCGTCCACCGTGAAGATGTCGTCCGGCGTATCCAGCTCGCCGTCCACGCCGGGGTGCTGGAACGTCCAGGCCCACTGCTGGCCGATGACCCGGATCACCGCGTCCGGATTGTCCGGCAGCGTCATCTTGATGTTGTTCCAGACCTGGAACGACACCCAGATGATCAGCACGTCGAAGGCCAGCACCGCAAAGTGCGGATAGGTGATCCACCGCTTGTGTTTCTTGTTCTTGCCGTCGATGTAGTCGGCCCTGCGCCCGTCCCCCTTCGCCCTGAAACGCATGATGAAATACACGAAGATGAACTCGGCGGCGAGGAACCACACCCCGACCACCACCAGTACGAGAAGGATCAGGAAATCGATGTCGCCGGCGTAGGAAGAACCGATCCGGATCAGGCCGATATCGTCGAAGAAGTGGCCGGCGCGCTCCCAGAAACTCATCTCGTTCATCGCACCATCTCGGTCATTGCATGATGAAGTTGTAGACGACCGCCGAGCCGATGAAGCCCACCGCCAGCAAGAGCGTCCAGCGCAGCGTCTTCTTCGCGAAGATGATCGCCTCGTTGCTCTCGTCAGGCGGAGCGGCGGGGATCTCGGCCGCCAGTTCGGCGTGCGTCGGTCTGGGCGAAGGCGGTCTTTCTGCCATGGCTGTTCAGCGGCTGAGGGTGTAGACGTAGGCTGCCACCGCGCGCACCTGCTCGTCGGTGAGCGGCATTCCCGCGCGGGGCTGCATCAGCCCGGGGTGCTCCACGGGCTGGGGAACCCCGGTCATGATGATGTCGACGATCGATTCGTACTCGCCGTCGATGTTGAGCCACACGTCGTCGGTGAGATTCGGGGCCAGCGGTCCGCCCGGGCCTTCGCGGAGGTGGCAGGTGAAGCAGATCCCCGTGTTGCCGTTGAAGATCTCCTGTCCCTCCTGGGCCATGGCGACCGTAACGCCTTCCGGCAGAATGGCGGGGTCGACCTCGAGCGGGGCCAGCGGCGGCGGCGGCGGGGCGGGGGCCCTGCGCGGCAGCCGCTGCATGGTCATGATATAGGCGGTGACGTCGTTGATGCGCTCGTCGGTGAAGCCGGTCATGGCGGCGCGCATGTTCGCCCCGAAGCCGTCTCCGCCGGCGCCGCGCACACCGTCCCGGTACTTCCGCAGCGACGATGCGATGTACCAATCGCCCAGGTGAAGCAGCGAAGGAGCGGCGAGCGTCTCCAGGCCCCTGCCGTCCCGTCCGTGGCAGTTTGCGCAGAGAAGCAGGTAGTCCTCTTCGCCGGTCGCCACGTCGCCCTCGAAGGTGGCGGGCGGGTCGGGGATCGGGAGACTGTACACGTACGCGACGACGGCCTCGATGTCTCTCGTTTCAGCGAAGAGCGCCCGCGACATCGGACGCATGCGCAGCCCCTCGGCGTCCTGGTAGTGATAGCCGCGCTGACCGCTGCGGAACTTGTCGATCTGGGTATTGAGGTACCACTGCGACGCCCCCGCGATCGCCGGCGCCCCCAGGATCTCGTCGCCCTCGCCCTCGTCGCCGTGACAGGGGGCGCAGGTGTCGAAGAGCTGCTCGCCGCGAGCCACCAGGGCGTCCGCGCCGCTGCAGGCCGTGCTGATTGCAGACAGGATGACCGCTGCCAAGGCGGGGCGGAAGGATGATTGCCCTGTCAGGAACCGCGTCATGAGTCCTCGCCCGGCGGGGTGTTGATCCGGTGAAATGTGCATCCCTTAAAGTCGCCAATCCGGCGCGCGGATTCTAGCGACCTGCGTTCCGGCGGGCAATCCCGGGAGTGGCCCGGCAACCCTGGGAGCGGCCCGGCAACCGGTCGGGTAGGCGGGCCGGGCGCAGTCGGACCAGGGCCGGACTACGGCATGGGCGGCGGGCCGCGCCGCAATCTGCCCCGCGTGGTCACGACGATTGCGCCTCCGCCGTACCCCGTGCCGAAGCGGATGGTGGCATCCGCCGCGCTCATGAACTCGATGAGTTGCACGTCTCCGATGGGGATCTGCGCCAGGTCCTCGCGCGTGCTTTGTACCCGGCCGTCTATCACGACACCCACGACGGGATTCGGGTTGGCGGGAGTCCGGCTGGGACGCGATCGAAGCCATTGGGGACGCAGGAGGCTGATCGCCTCCATGACATCGTCCACGGAGGTTTCCTGCAGTTCCTCGGGCGTGAGCTGGTTCCGGCGGGACGTGGGTGACGAGCCTTCTCCCGTGGTCGCGCACGCGGTCGCGCCTCCGAGCGTGAGAAACGCCGCGAGAGCGAAAACCGCCGCTCTGCTCCCCAAACCATTGGTTTTCCTCAAGATCCTACTCCTCCTGTGCGGTAACGACCGGCAGCACCACGTGGGAAAGGCGGCCGGGCGAATGATGAACCGTATTGCGCGCGATGACCCACTGCGTCTCGTCGTAATTGTTACCACCGGTGTTCAGATTGCGTTCCCATCGGGGGAAGCTCGACGAGGTCACTTCGAGGCGGATCCGATGCCCGGGCAGGAACTGGTTCGCCGTCGCCTGCAGGTCGATCCGGACCTCGTACACTTCTCCCTCCTCCATCCAGACCTTGCGGTCGTAGCCCTCGCGGTAACGGGCCCGCTGGATACCCTCTTGGACATTCACAGGGGTGCCGTTGGGTTGCACGTCCACCAGCTTGGCGACGAAATCGGTGTCGCGCGCGTCCGAGGAGACGTGCAGGACCAGCTCGATGGGGCCGGTCACCTCCAGCGCCTCGGTGAGGGGCTCGGAAGTGTAGACAAGAACGTCGTCGCGGTCCTCCACGGCCGACTGGTCAAAGCCTCCCGCGGGGGCGTCCGCGGTGCCGGTGCAGCAAACGGGGCCGCCGATGGTGGGGACGGGGTCGTCGGGGTCGTAGACGAAGACGTCGGCGGGCTGGTCGGCGGCGGGGGCTTCCCAGGAGAGCCGGCCGTCGCCGTCGCGGGTGTTCGCGTTGCCGCCGCTGTGCAGGTACAAGGGGCGGAACTCGGTGCCCTCGACCGGCCAGGAGTCCGCCGACCGCCACTCGTTGGCCCCCATCAGGTAGTACTGGAGGCGCGGCATGCCTTCGAAGTCGGCGCCTTGGCCGCCCGCGCCCCCCGCGCCCGCGCCCCGCAGCCAGTGGTCGAACCAGCGCAGGTAGATGTTCCAGTAGTCGAGGCGGGCGTCGCCCAGGTCGCGTTCGCCCACGACCGTGCGGGAGGTGGCGATCTCCGAGGTGCAGTGGTCGGTGGGGGAGATGATCGCGAACTGGTTGTTGCGGCCGCGGTCGGACTCGGCGTTGTCGCCGAGGAGGTTGAAGAGCTTGAGCGTCTCGGACACGCCCAGGTCGTACCAGGAATTGACGTGCAGCGCGGGCACGTCGAAGCGGTCCCGGTCGTTGACGTAGCCGATGTGGTCCCACCACGGATCGCCGGGCTCGTGGGAGACGAAGGCCTCGAAGTCCGTGGGCGGCGCGCCGGCCGCCTTCAGCATGTCGATGTACGGCAGCGTCCGCCACGCAGCCTGGAAGTCGAGCTCGCCGGGGTTGGGCGCCGGATTGATCATCTCCTCGACCTGAAGCATGACCTCGCGGGGCGTTCCCGCCGGGATGCGGTAGAAGACCTTGGTGCCGGCGCCGCGAAACCAGCCCAGGCTGGCGGCCAGTTCGGTCGCGCCCCCGAAGACGACGCCGAAGTAGCGCAGGCTGCCGCCGGCGGCCTGCGGAAGGGCGGCCGCGTGGTTCGGATTGCGGGTGGCGGCCAGCTGCATCTGGTTTTCGCCGAGATAGGAGCAGCCGTAGGTGCCTACGTGCCCGTTCGACCACGGCTGGTCCGCGAGCCACGAGACCATGTCGTAGCCGTCGCGGCGGTCGTCGCGGGAGACGAAATACTCGCCCTCGGACTGGTACCGGCCGCGCATGTCCTGCACCGCGACCGCGAACCCATGGCTCGCGAACCAGCGGGCGGCCGACGTCTCGCGGCGGTGCGGCATCTTGCTGTAGGGCGTGCGGATCTGGATGACGGGAAGCGGCTCCGGGGCGCCGACGGGGAAGTAGAAATCGGTGGCCAGGCGGACGCCATCCCGCATGGGGACCATGTGCGTGGGATCGAGACTGACCTCGTAGGTGCCTTCGGGGCGGGGGAAGGGGGGTTCGGCGTCTTCGGCGGCGGCGGTGGGGGTGGGGGTGGAGCCTCCCTCGGGAGCGGTGTCCGCGGGACTGCACGCTGCCACGGCGAGCAGGAGTGCGATTGCGGGCAGAGTCGGGAGCGGGCATCTGTCGCTCAGAGGCTTGTCAGTCATAGGCCGTCGGCGTTGAAGAGAGGTTCAGCATCTCGCGGGCCTGGGCGGGCGTGGCGACCTCGCGGTTCAGCTCGTGGATGATGCGCACCGCGCGCTCCACCAGCTGCCGGTTGCTCTGTACCTTTTCGCCCCGGCGATAGTAGACGTTGTCTTCCAGCCCCACCCGGACGTGACCGCCCAGCATGGTGGCGAGCGTCGTCATGGGCAGCTGGTGGGGCCCGATGCCCGAGGTCAGCCACACCGTGTCCTCCGGAAACTCGCGGATCATCTGGAGCACATTGTCGACGGTCGGCAGGCTGGACGTCTGATACCCCATGACCGTCTGAATCCAGTAGGGCTTCTCGACCAGCCCTTCGTCGATCAGGAAGCGGATGACCCATCCGCCGCCCGGATGGTAGGTCTCCAGCTCCGGCTTGATCCCCCGCGCCTTCATTTCGGTGGCGAAGTGCTTGATCTGATGGTACGAGAACGGCAGGCACTCGTCGTAGATCATCTCGGGCCGAGGGTCCGGCAGCGGCGCGGGCCTGGCCGGAATCCGGAAGCGGCTCATGTCGGGCGTCAGATTCAGCGACGCGACCTCGGGCCGGGCGTCCAGGCACTGCAGCCGCTCCTCGTTGGTCATGTCGGGGCCGCCGCCGGTCGTGTCGTTGATGATGATGTCCGGGCACGCTTCGCGGATGCTCGCATTGACCTCCAGCCAGCGTTCGGTGGTGACCGCGGGCCTCGTGGGGAACTCCGCCTGCCGGGCGTGGACGTGCACCATCGACGCCCCCGCCTCGTAGGCCCCCCTGACCGACTCGGCGATCTCCTCCGGCGTCTCAGGCAGGTTCGGATTCGACTCCTTGCCCTGGATTCCGCCGTTGCAGGCGACGCAAATGATCGTGGGCGGCATGCGGCCGACCCGCGCAAGGTACTGATGAGCGTCGGCGTGGTTCCAGCGGTCGTGAAGGTTGGCCATCGGCGCCTGGTTCCGGGGGAGGCAGGTGTGACAAGTGCGGTGGTCGCGGTGTAGAGTGCGCTTGTCACTATACAGTATTCACGCATGCGAGCGCACGCGCGAGTGGAATGCCACCGGTACCCGCGCGGAGAGCGCCAGAGAGGATCCACCATGTCCGTCGAGTCCGGGGCCGCCTCGGCCTCACCCGGTGCGGTCGCCGTCGTGGGCACCGGTGTCATCGGGAGGAGCTGGATCCGCGTCTTCGTGCGGGCCGGCTTCCGCACCCGGGTCTTCGACCCCGATCCGGAGCAGCTGGCGCGGGCGGTGGCCTGGGCCCGCACATCTGCGCTGGCCGACGTCCACCTGGGACTCTGTGCCTACGCCGAAGCCCAGGCGGAGGAGCGCCGGATCACGGTTTGCGAGACCCTCGGCGAGGCGCTGGACGGCGTGACCTACGTGCAGGAGAGCGGCCCCGAGGACATCGCGGCGAAGCAATCGATCTACAGGGAGCTGGACGCTGCGGCCGCCCCGGAGGTTGTGCTGGGCAGCTCCACCTCCGCGCACGACATCACGGCGATCGCTGGGGACCTGCCCGGGGCGGGTCGCTGCATCGTGGCGCATCCGGTGAATCCGCCGCACGTGATCCCGCTGGTCGAGGTTCTTGCGGGCGCGGAGACCCGCCCCGACGTCACGGCCTCGACCCTGGCGCTCCTCCGCCGGGCCGGCATGGCCCCGGTCGTGCTCGACCGCTACGCGCCCGGCTTCGTCCTCAACCGGCTGCAGGCCGCGGTGTTGCGCGAAGCGGTCTCGCTCGTCGGCGCGGGCGTGGCCTCACCCGAGGTGGTCGACACCGTCATGCGCGACGGACTCGGCCTCCGCTGGGCGCTGATGGGACCGTTCGGGACCGGCCACGTCAACGCGGACGACGGCGTCGGCAGCTACTACCGCATGTACGGCGACGCCTACCGCGCGATCTGGCAGGATCTCGATCCGGCCCCCGATTTCGGCGACGACGTCATCCACGCGATCGATGAAAGCACCACGGCGATGTACGGCGAGGACGCGGTGGCGGCACTCTCGGCCTGGAGGGACCGCATGGTCCGGCGGATCATTCAGCTGAAGGCGGCGGATCCGGCGCCGAGGCCGCCTCAGTAGACGTCCAGATCGGCCGCGGACACCACGCGGCCCGTGTACCCGGCTTCGCGGATCTCGCGTAGCAGGTCCTCGTCCGTGGCCCCCCAGTAGAGCTGGTGGTACATGACCAGGAGACCGGGGCGGGCGCGCGTGGCGATGTCCGCAAGCTCCACAGTCGACGTGTGGGAGTCGGCGTGATACCGCTGCCACTCGGGTGGGCGCCCCTTGAACGTCTCGGCCGAGTAGACCTCGTGCACGAGGATATCGCAGCCGTCGCAGGCCTCGACCAGCGACTCGCTCGGCCGCGCATCTCCCGAAATCACGATCGTGCGGGCCGGGGCACCGTTGGGCCCAAGCGCGTCGAAGCGGTAGCCGAGCGAGTGGGGCCACGATCCGTGCATTACGGGAATTGCCGTGACGCGAACGTTTTCGTCCTCGTAGACGGGGCCGTCCGTGGTCTCGGTAACCGGCGACCTGTATGCGTCCCGGTTGTAGTCGTGCGGCTCGAGCCCGAACAGCCGCATGTGCACGTCTTCCTTCCACCCCTCCTGTACGTGCTCGACCATGTTGGCCGTGCCAGGCGGCCCGAAGATGAGAATCGGGTCGGGACGCTCCAGCACCCAGGGCGAGAAGATCACGTCCGGGAGCCCCACGGTGTGGTCCGAGTGGAGGTGCGTCAGGAAAAGGCGGTTGAGCCCGCTCGGTACGAGGGCCTCGATGCCGTGTCTGGCGGAAGCCGCGGCGGCGCGGCGAACAATGCCGGCCCCGGCATCCACCAGGTAGGCCCGGCCGCCTGCCACGACGGCAACCGCGGGTCCCGAGCGTTCGGGGTCTGCGTTGGGGGTTCCCGTGCCGAGGATGACGAGGCGGGCCTGGGACGCCACCCCGTCGGCGACCGCGGCGGTGGAGTCGGCGCCGGCTGCCTGTGCGGAGACCGGCGCCGCGACGGCGCTGGCAAATGCGGCCGCAACAAGGGTCAAGCCGATCCGCAGGGGACCACTGGTGTGGAACCTGGTCGAGCACTGTCGTTCGGGCCCGCACCCGCCCGCAGCTTCGTTCTTCATGCAAGAGCTCCTCGCTGCCGCCTGATCGTGAAACGCTTCACAAGCCCAAGCTGCCGTGCCGGAGGCCCGCATGCAAAGGGCAGCCCGCGCCCGCCCGCGCGCCAGGTGCTTGCCTGGCCGGAGTGCGCTTCCGAGTATGTCCCTCCAGCGCAACCGCAACAGGAGACCCCAACATGGGCCTGGCACTTCCCGCGGCCAAGCGGCCGCCCTCTCTCCTCCCCCTCCTCGTTCTGGCATGCGCAGCGGCTCTTCCGGCGTGCGCGCCCGCCGGCGAATCGGCCGACGACGCGTTCCCCGCCGAAGCGGCCGAAACCCCGGCCACCGCCACGGACGCCACCCGCGCCTCCGCCGCCGACCTGGCGGCTCGCGTCGAGGCCCGCCTGGCCACCCTCGACGCCACGAGCTCGCTCTACGCCAAGCACATCCCCACGGGACGGGAGATCGCGATCCAGCCCGACCTTCCCATGAACACGCTCAGCGTGATCAAGATTCCGATCATGGTGAAGGCGTTTCAGGACCACGCCGAGGGTCGCCTCGACCTGGACGCCCGCCATACCGTCGAAGCGGACGACATGCGCCGGGGCAGCGGGCTCATCCAGACCTTCGCGCCCGGCCTGAACCCCACGCTGCGCGGCCTCGTCACCCAGATGATCATCACGTCGGACAACACCGCCACCGACATGGTGATCGACCTGGTCGGCATGGACCGGGTCAACGAGATGCTTGCCGCGAACGGGTACGAGCAGACCCGCCTCAAGCACACCACCCACCGCCTGTTCCTGGAGACCTGGATACGCACCGATCCGGCTTACGGGGCGCTCGGCGAACGCGAAGTCTTCGAACGCCGGTTCCCGTCGGATGAAGGTGCCGCCGAGCGCTTCTTCGGAATCGAGGGTGACTCGACGATCTGGCTGGGCCGCACCACCGCGCGCGAAATGGCCCGCCTGCTGGAGCAGATCATGGACGGCGATCTGGCGGACCAGGCGGCCAGCGACGAGATGGTGCAGATCATGAACGGGCAGTTCTACACGACGCGGCTGCCGAGGATCGTCCGCTTCCAGGGCGTCCAGGTGGCCCACAAGACGGGCGACTGGCCGCCCTACGCCGGCAACGACGTGGGCATCCTCTTCTACGAGGGCGGACCGACGATCGTCTCGGTGTTCACCAACCAGAGCCGCGGCGACTTCTACGAACTGGAGGAGACGCTCGGGATGATCGCGCAGGACATCGTGGAGGCGTGGAAATGAGCGCCGGGACGCGAATCGGCCGCCCGCGGCACGCTTCGGGGGCGCCCGCCCGCATCCGGCAAACGCCACTTGGCCGATTGGCGACGATCGCGTGCGTGTCGCTGCTGGCCGCCTGCACCGCCCCTGACCAACCCGTCTCCCCCTCCCTCGCCCGCGGAATCGACGCCGTCTTCGCCGACCTCGACCGGCCCGGTTCCCCCGGCGCCTCGGTAGCCGTGATCCGCGACGGCGACATCGTCTACTCGCGCGGCTACGGCGAGGCCCAGATCGAACACGCCATTCCGGTGACCCCGCACACGGTCTTCCACGTCGCTTCCGTCTCCAAGCAGTTCGCGGCGATGGCCGTCACCCTGCTCGCGGCCGACGGCGCCCTCTCCCTCGACGATCCCGTCCGGACGCATCTCCCCTACGTGCCCGAGTTCGAGCCCGCCCCCACCGTGCGCCAGATGATCCACCACACGAGCGGCATCCGGGACCAGTGGCAGCTCCTCGCGATGTCGGGCTGGCGCCTCGACGACGTCATTACCACCGAACAGATCCTCGGCCTCATGGCCCGCCAGCAGGAGCTCAACTTCGTTCCCGGGGCCGAGTACCTGTATTCGAACATGGGATACACGCTCCTGGGGCAGACGGTCGAGGCGGTGAGCGGCATGTCGTTGGCGGAATTCACCCAGGCCCGCATCTTCGCCCCCCTCGGCATGGACCGGACCCACTTCCACGACGACCACGAGCACGTGGTCCCGGACCGCGCCTACTCGTACGCGCCGCTCCAGCCGCCCGTCGACGCCGACGCCCCCGCCGACCCCGCGTCTCCGCCCGCCCCCCGCTACCGCAAGGCCGTGCTCAGTTACGCCAACGCCGGCGCCACCAGCCTCTTCACGACCGCCGAGGACCTGGCCCGCTGGCTCGACAACTTCCGCCGCGCCACCGTCGGGGGCCCCGAGGTCATGCGGACCATGCAGTCGCGCGGCGTGCTCAACAACGGCGACACGATCCCCTACGCGCACGGACTGTCGATGGGCGAATACCGCGGGCTGCAGACCATCGGGCACGGCGGCGCCGACGCGGGATTCCGCACCCAGGTCCAATGGTTCCCCGAGGTCGAGACGGGGGTGGTCGTGCTCACCAACGTGGCCAACGGCAACCCCGCCGGACGCGCCCGCGACGTCGCGGATGTCGTGCTCGCCGGTTCATTCCCGGAGGAGGAGGGGGAGGAGGACGACGCGCCCCCCGCGGCCGACGATGCCGCGCCACCGGAGACACCCGGCCCGGCCGTGCTTGCGGAATACGCAGGCACCTGGTACAGCCCCGAACTCGACGCGCTCTACCATCTGAGCGTGTCGGAAGGCCGCCTGGTCGCCCGGCACGTTCGCCACGGCGAAATTGTCCTGGAGTACCGCGCCCCCGACGAGTTCGCGACGGATCGCTGGTTCTTCCGCAGCGTCCGGTTCGAGCGCGGCGGCGACGGCGCGGTCGGCGACATGCGCGTCGGCGGGGGACGGGTTCGCGACCTTCGCTTCGTCAGGCTCAACACACCCCTGCCCGGATAGCTGGCATGGTTCGTTCAAGCATCGTACTCGGGTGCGCCCTGCTAGCGGCGGCGTGTGCCCTGCTGGCGGCGGCGTGCGCCACGGATCGGACCCCGCCCGACATTCCCGAGCGGCCCTTCGCGGTACCCACGGGTCCCCACGCCATCGGCATGACCGAATACCGCTGGACGGATGCCGACCGGCCCGAACCCTTCACACGCGATCCCGACGACCTGCGATCCGTAGCGGTGCGGGTGTGGTATCCGGCGGAGGAATCGGCGGGGGCCGGGGAGGCGCGCGGGGCCGAGGACGCACCGACCGCCGAGGAGGCACCGGGCGCCGAGGACGCACCGACCGCGATGTACCTTCCCGACCCGGCCGAGTTCGGCGACGCCGAGGACTTTGTACCCGTCACCCACGTTCGCACCAACGCGATTCCCAACGGGGCCCCCGCCTCCGGACCGTTCCCCGTGCTCGTCTACCACCATGGCGGCGGCTGGACGCGATTCACCAGCACCTTCACGACCGAGGAGCTCGCATCCCACGGCTACGTCGTCGTCTCGGTGGGCCATAACGGCTTCAATCGCACGCAGTTCCTGCCGGACGGCACCTCGGTCGCGCCCGACACGCTCACCTTCCCGGAACCCACCGGCGACCTCCTCGCGGACGCGCTCGGCAGCTGGGACTACCTCGACGACCACCACTTCCCCGAGTGGGTGGCGGACGCGCGCTTCGTGCTCGATCAGCTGGAAACGCTGAACGGTTCAGGCCGTTTCGCCGGGCGGCTCGACCTGGACCGGATCGGCATGTACGGGTGGTCCTTCGGGGGCGCGACCTCGATCGAGGCGAGCGTGGTCGACGAGCGCGTGAAGGCGGCGATCGACCACGACGGGCAGCTCTTCGGGACGGCGCCGACCGCCGGAACCGCCAGGCCCTTCATGCTGATGCACGGCGGCGAACTCCCCGAGGTGCCCGCGAGCGACGACCCGGAGATTGCCGCCGCGAACGAGAAGGCCCTCGCCGAGCTCATGGCCCAGGTGGCCCGGACGGACTCGGCGCTGAAGGCGGCCTCGACCGGCGACTGGTACGACGTTACGATCGCCGGGACCAATCACGGCAGCTTCTCGGACCTGGTCCTGTTCACGCCCGCCTTCGCGGCATCGATCGAGACGGCGCGGGGCCACGAGATCGTCAACGCGCTGACCGTGGCGTTCTTCGACCGCTACCTGAAGGGTGCCGAGGCCCCGCTGCTGGACGATCCCGCGGCGGTGTACCCCGAGGTGGCGATGGAGGCGCGGAGGTGAGGAGCGCGGCGCGCTGGCGGGCTTTGGTGATGACGGAAAAGGCCGGACGCCCTATACTTCAAGGTTTGCCGCGCCCGAAGGTGATCCCGTGTGCGATCCGGACGTGGCGGAATTGAGCGGAGCTACACTGCGCGAGATGGAAGAAGTACGACGCCTTCGGAGGCATCGCCGCCTGCTTGCGACCGCAGCCTTTCTGGCAATCGCGGTCGGGGGCGGTTGCGCGACCTACCAGCAGGTAACGGTCCCGGAACTGCCGCCCCAGCAGAGGGTGCGGATGCGGCTGGCCGCCGAGGAACTGGCGCGAAACATCGCTTTTGCCAGCGGGAATCAGGGTTTTGTCAGCGGGCGTTTCGTGGAGGAGCGCGGAGACTCTGCCGTCTTCGTGCTTACGAGTTCCACGGGGTTCAGCCAAGTGGTCCTGCCGGTCGACGCGATTCTGCAGTTGGAACGCAGGGACGCCGCGCAAGGACGCAGCTTTCTCCTGTCGGTGGGGCTCGTGGGCGGCGTGGCGGCGCTGGCCTATTTCGGTTTCGAGGGCAGTCAGGGTTCCGACACGGGTGGCGACGAGGATGCCGTCGACGCCTTGGTGCCGCTGGTCCGATTTACGATTCCGGTGGGCAGGTAGGGATGACATCCGCCGTGCCGCTACTTGCGGGATCGCGTAGTGGACGGATAAGTAATCGTGGGCGCGAATTCCGCGTCCTTTTTGTTTCACCCCGAAACGGAGGCAATATGTCCCCAGCAACCATCGGAAAGGCGGTCGGCCGGGCCGCCGCCACTCCCCTTCTCGCCGCAGCCTTGATGGCCGTGACGGTGCAGGCGCCCCTGGCGGCGCAGACCGGTACGGTCACCGGCGTGGTGCGAAGCGCGACCAACGGGCAGCCCATCGCGGGCGCCCAGGTCTCCATCCCGGCGCTCAACACCGGGATCCTGGCCAACAACGTGGGCCGGTACCTGCTCCAGAACGTGCCCGCGGGCACGCACACGGTGCAGGTGCAGTACATCGGCTACTCGGCGTCCAGCATGGACGTGACCGTCGCCGCGGGTGGCGCCGTGATCCAGGACTTCGAACTGCGCTCGGAGGCGATCAGCCTTGAAGGCGTGGTGGTCACGGGCACCGCGGGCGCCGCCAGAAGGCGCGAGATCGGCAACTCGGTCAGCCAGATCAACGAGGAAGCGTTCCGGTCCGCCCCCATCCAGGACGTCGCAGACATCCTGCAGGGCCGCGCGCTGGGCGTGACGGTCCTGACCAACGGCGGCCAGGTGGGTGCCGGGTCGACGATCAAGTTGCGCGGCAACAACTCGGTGGCGTTCAGCAACTCGCCGCTTGTCTACGTGGACGGCGTGCGGATTCGCGAACGCGGACTGATCCACTCCGACGAGGCCAATCAGCAGACCAACCCCTTCGACGACATCAATCCGGCCGACATCGAGCGGATCGAGACGATCAAGGGCGCCGCGGCGACCACTCTGTACGGGACCGAGGCCGCCGGCGGCGTGATCCAGATCTTCACCAAGCGTGGAGTCGCCGGAGCGCCCGCGTGGTCGCTCACCGTCGACCAGGGCCTGAACACCCTGGGTCACATCGGGCCCGATCCCGACGTCAATCCGACCGGGCTGGGGCTGAACAACTGCAACTTCACCGGCGACGCGAACTTCCCCGGCGGAGACCCGCAGTTCCCCGCGGATCCGAGCTGTCCCGCGAGCGGCTCGTGGCTGAAGGACGGAACGCTGCAGAGCTACAACCTGTCGGTTCGCGGCGGCGCGGAGCGCATGAACTACTTCGTGTCCGCGAAATGGGGCGCCGAGTCGGGTGTCTTCGACACCGGCTTCGACGCCAACGACGTGAAGCGTCCAGAGCAGGGCCAGGAGACCTGGAACATCCGGGGCAACTTCTCGTTCGCTCCCGCCGAGGACCTGGACGTCCGCTTCAACAGTTTCTACGCGCACCGCAACGTCACGTGGGTTCCGGACGGCAACAACGCCGAGGGGTTGCTCCTCAACGTCTTCCGCGGCGGTGCCGACTACACCAATGACGAGGACGGCAAGCTCCTCGACATGGACATCACGAACATCAACGACCACTTCACCAGCGGCGTGAACCTCCTGTGGAACCCCATGGAAGGGATGAACCACCGTTTGAACGCCGGAATCGACTGGGTCCGGAACGAGTACTTCGAGGAACGGCCCTGGGGCTACTTCTACGTCCAGGGCGGCAATCGGGAAACCGATGAGCGGACCTTCCGGAAGCTCACGCTGGACTACGCCGGCACCATGGACCGGACCTTCTTCGGCCTCTCTTCGTCGACTTCGCTCGGCGGCCAACTCTACAACGACTTCGTGACCGGCACCAACGGTTTCGGCGACGACTTCGCCGGACCCGGCGACAAGATTCTCCAGTCCGGTGCAATCACCGAGGCCTTTGAGGTCAACAGCACCATCACGAGTGGCGGGTTCTTTTTCCAGGAGATCATCGGAATTGCCGACCGGCTGTTTCTCACCGGTGGCGTGCGGGTGGACGGGCACTCCACTTTCGGCAAGGATTTCGGCCTGGAGGTTTATCCGAAGGGTCAGTTCTCCTACGTCATCTCCGACGAGAGCTTCTTCCCGCAGAGCTTCGGCACCCTGAAGTTGCGCGGCGCCTTCGGGGAGTCGGGCAAGGCACCCAGTGTGTTCGCTGCGGCGCGGACGTGGGTGTCTGTCGCGGGCGACAACGGACAGCCCGGCGTAACGCCCGACAACCTGGGCAATCCGTTTCTTGGGCCGGAGCGGACCAGGGAGTGGGAACTCGGGTTCGAGGGCACGACTCTGAATGGCCGGATCGGTTTCGAATACCAGTACTTCAACCAGAACACCTTCGATGCGCTGATCGCGGTTACGCAGCTTCCCTCGGCCGGCTTTGTGGGCAGGCAGTTCGAGAATGTTGGCGAGGTGACCAACGCCGGTCATGAAGCGTTTGTGAATCTGAACGTGCTCTCCTCGACCCAACTCGGCTGGGATATCGGCCTGCGACTTTCCACGAGCGAATCCAGGGTGATCGATCTGGGAGGCCTGGAGAGCATTCCCGTCGGCTGGCGCAACTACGTGCGGGCACCAGTGACGTGCACGTCCGAGCTGTCCAACGGCGTGTCCTTCGACGGCAACGGCTTCATTGGCCAGGGCTGCACGGTCGGAGACCTCGTGCACTACCCGCTTCCGGCCTTCTGCGAGGACCGTGTCCAGAACCCGGACGAAGTGGGCGCGGCCCCCCGTTACGTGGATCAGTGCGTCGGGACGACCACGCCCAAGTACACGTATGGAATCAGCACCACCATGACGCTTTCCCAGCGCCTGACCCTCGACGTTGTGGGCGAGGGGATGGGTGGACACTGGCTGTCCTCGGGAACCGCCTACCAGAACACCCGGCGGCGCGTGTGGCCCCTGTGCCGCGACACCGTGGCAGCCATCGCCGAAGGGCGAACGAACCAGTTGACAGCCGGCGAGCGCGCCCTCTGCGACCGCTCGGTCGTGCGATACGGCATGTGGACCCAGCCGGCCGACTTCTTCAAGATCCGCTCGGCGTCGCTCAGCTTCCGGGTGCCGGAGGACTTCGTGCCCGGCCAGTTGCGGTCGGCCACGATTCGCCTGCAAGGACGGAATCTGTTCACCCGGACCGATTTCGAGGGCATCGACCCCGAGGCCTTCGAGGACGGTTCCGCCGAAGTTCTCTTCCGGCAGGAGTACTACAACCTGCCGCCGATCCGCAGCTTCGTGCTGTCGGTTCAGGTCGACTTCTAACCGGAGAGGATGCAGATCATGAAAACGATGAATTCACGCCGGGTGTTCCTGGGCGCGCTGTTCGCGGCGCTCGCGACGACCGGCTGCGATGAGAGCATCTTCGACGTCAAGAACCCAGGCCGCATCCTGGACGACGACCTGAACACATCGGCGGGCGTCACGTCGCTGGTTACGGGGATGTCGGCCGACTTCTCGGAGGGTTTCGACGAGCTCGCCTTCACGACAGCGATCCTGTCCGACGAGATCGTCGGGTCGGGCAGCTACTTTTCCACGGGTCGCTATCGCAGGGGACTCTTCGATTCCGAGGACGCTAACGGGCGCTGGAACGACGTCCAACGGGCCCGCTGGGTGGCCGAAGCCGGGCTTCTGCGCATGCAGGCCATCGAAGGCTTCCAGTACGACGGCAACGAGAACACCGCCCGCGCCCACCTTTTCGGAGGGCTCGCCAACCGAGTGTTCGGCGAGAACTTCTGTCAGACGGTGTTCAGCGCGCCCTACGACGAGGAAAACCCGGGTCCGGGCGGCGAGGTCGACACCGGCGACGCCATGGACCGAAACGCGGCGTTCCAGCGCGCGATACCGTTGCTGGAGCGGGCGATTCAGCACGCTGGCTCATCGTCCGATATCGTAAACGCCGCGGAGGGTGGCCTGGCCCAGGTGTACATGGGACTGGGCGACTTCTCAAACGCGGCGGCGCGTGCCGCCAGAGTACCGACGGACTTCGTGTTCGCCGCAGCGTACTCTTCCAATTCGAGCCGTGAAGAGAGCGAGATCTGGCAGGAAACGCACGGACGCCACGAGGTCTCCGCCTGGGGAACACTTGCGGGCATCGTGGGTGCCGGCGATCCGCGCACGCCGTGGACCGACTGTTCGGCTCCCGGAAGCGGCTGCCCCAGTGGCAACGGTGCCGATGGTGAGACGATCCACTACAGGCAGGAGAAATACCCGACCCGTGACGATGACATTCCGCTGGTCAAGGGCACGGAGATGCGCCTGATCGAGGCTGAGGCGGCGCTGATGGCCGGCGACCTCGCGGGCGCGATGGCCAAGATCAACGAGGTGCGCACGTATCATGGGCTGGACCCGGTCGAGTCCGACGGCACGATCGGCCAGATCACCGGTGGCGACGGCGGGGGTGCCAACTTCACCTCCATGTCCGGTTGGGACATCCTCGACCGTGAGCGGCACCTGACGCTCTGGCTCGAGGGCCGGCGTCTGTGGGATCTGCACCGCTGGGACCATCCGCACCTGGATGGCGGCGGCGTGGTCTACAAGGCGACGGTCGCGCGCCGGGCGTCGTGCATGCCCATCGCACTGGACGAGTGCCAGGTGAACGAGAAGGTCGCGAGCCTGTGTATCAGCGTGTAGACGTGTAGGCAAAGGGACCTTCGGATGGATGGAACCGCCTCTCGGAGCAGGTTGGCCGGGGGGCGGTTCCGCGCTATAGCGGCGTTTGGCCGCTGGGTTATTGCGGGGGTGCTGGCGGCCGGCGTCGCCAGCGCCCCCGTCTACGCTTCGGCGCAGACCAGGGTGGAGGGCGAGGTCATCGACGCGGTGACGGGCCTTCCCGTTGCGGGCGTGATCGTGCACCTCCCGGATCTCAACCTGGGCACCATCTCGGACGAGTTCGGGTACTTTGTGCTCGATGTCGTTCCCCGCGGCGTTCAGGTCGTCTCGGCCCACCGCACAGGCTACGAAGCGATTGAACAGGAAGTGCGCGTCGTGCCCGGCGAGGTCTGGGAGGTCCGCCTGACCCCGGCGGCGATTCAGGTACGGGGGATCGAGGTGTCGGCCGCAACCAGCCAGGAACTCGAAGTCGCACGCACAGGCCGCCGCTCGGACTTCATTGCACCATCCACGGTGGCGGAGGCGGCGGAGCGGACCAACAAGGTGCTGGAGGTGCTGAGGTCGAAGGCGCCGCCGCGGCTGCGCATCCGCCAGGAGGGGGGTGCCGGCGGCGTAACCTTCTGCATCGAGTCCTCCAGACGCCGTCCGTCCGTGCAGGAGCTCATGGAGCGGGGCGACGGGTGCCGGCCGACGCTTCTGGCGCTCGACGGCGTGATCGTCTACTCGCCGCCGCCGATGACGCTGGCCGGCATGCAGGCGCCAAGTCTGCCCGCTGATGTGGCCGCGATGCTCCTGAACCAGAGTCCGCAGGAAATCCGCAGCATCCGTGTCTTGTCGCCGGCGGATGCGTTCTTCCGCTATGGAGAGGCGGGCCGCTCGGGTGCGGTGGAGATCGTTACCGTGCATCCGGGCAGGCCCAAGGGCAGTTGAGGCGTCCCGTCGTGGGCTTGCGGCCGCTACTCCTGCCGTGCGCTTCGGCGGTGGGACTGGCGGCGTTTCTGTTGCACCCGGGGGTGCGCGGCGAACCGGCAGCCTTCTGGACGGTAGCCGCGGCGGTGGCCGGCATCCTTGTCTGGACGGGGTGGGTGTACGCGTCGCGGCGGGGGCGCGGCGAGGACCTCACGCTGGAATTCGTCCTTCGCACGCCCCACTGGATGCAGACGCTGGCGCAGGGGGCGCTGCTGGTATGGTGGGGTACGTACGTGGACATGGTGCGGTTGTGGGCACCCATGATCCTGGCGCAGCTGCTCCTGGCGGTGGCGGTGGAAGGGCTCTTCGCGCTGACGCGGAGGGGGCGCTACGCTGCAGGACTGGGCGTCGTGCCGGTGATTTTCAGCGTGAACCTCTTTCTGTGGTTCACGGGGGCCTGGTTCTTCTTCCAGTTCGCGATGGTCGTGCTTGTCTACGCGGGCAAGGAGTTCATCCGCTGGCAGCTGGACGGGCACTCCCGGCACATCTTCAACCCCTCGGCGCTGGCTCTGTCGGTGGCGGCCGTGCTGTTGATCGCGACCGGATCGACCGAAATCACCCTGGGGATCGAAGTCGCGCAGAGCCAGTTCATCCCGCCGCAGATGTTCCTGGTGATCTTCCTGGCCGCCGTTCCCGCGCAGCTCCTCTTCGGCGTAGCGATGATGACGATGCCGGCGGTGCTCACCATCCTCGGCTTCGGCCTGCTCTACCAGTCCGTGACCGGCATCTACTTCTTCTACGACGCCTACATCCCCGTGTCGGTCTTCCTTGGCCTGCACCTGCTCTTCACGGATCCTGCGACTTCGCCGCGTTCCGATGGCGGACGGATCCTGTTCGGGCTCATATACGGCACGGGAGTCGTCACGAGCGCCGCGATGCTCGACGCGATCGGCGCGCCCAACTTCTACGACAAGCTGCTGCCGGTGCCGATCCTGAACGTGCTCGCGCCGCGGCTGGATCGCGCGGCCAACGCGCTGGGCGAGAAGCTGGCGATGTTGGGCAGGTTGCAAACGCCGGGCGGCGCGCGGCGCCGCGTAGCCACCGTGGCGCTTTGGGGCACCACCTTCGCGACCATGAGCGCCGCAGGCGGCGTCGGCGACAACCACCCGGGCCAGTACTACCCGTTCTGGCGGGAGGCCTGCGAGGCGGGTAGCGATCGCGCGTGCAACTACTCCGGCGTCATGCTGCAGAACTTCTGCGACCAGGGCTCCGGGTGGGGGTGCAACGAGTTCGGCGTGCTGCTGGTGGCGCTGGACCGGGACTTCCTCGGCGCGGCCGGCGAATTCGAGCGCGCGTGCCGGCTGGAGTACGGGCCGGCGTGCGGCAACCTGCAGATGCTGGCAAGCGGGGACGCGCGGCTGGCGCAGGGCGCGGCGGCGTTCGCGCGCGGAGACCCGCCGCTGACCGAGTTGCCGATCGTGCTGATGGGCAGCAAGGGACCCATCACCGAGCGTGACCCGGCGGCGTTGCGGGCGCTGGGCTGCGAACGGGGTTGGCGGGAGCTGGGATGTAGCTGAGATGCGCCCCCTCCTGTTGCCTGGCGCCGCTGCCGGGGTCCTGGCCGGCTATCTGCTGATCCCGGGGGTGCGAGCCACGCCGGGTCTGTTCTGGGCCCTTGCGGGGGCGTCGGCAGGAGTTCTGACGTGGACGGGGTGGCTCGCGGTGTCGCGACATCGCTCCGGGGAGTCTCTGGAGTTGGACTTCCTGGCCATCCGACCCCACTGGGTCCAGTTCCTGGCGCAGGGAATGGTGTTGGCGTGGTGGGGATGGTTCGTGCCCGCGGTATACGAGTTCGCGCCGTTCATTCTCGCACAACTGGTGCTCGCGGTGGCCCTCGAAGCGCTGTTCAGCTGGACCCGGCGCGGTCAGTACACGCTGGGCTTCGGCCCCGTCCCGGTGGTCTTCAGCCTCAACCTCTTCCTGTGGTTCCACCTGGACTGGTTCTTCTTCCAGCTGGCGATGGTCGTGCTGGTCTATGTCGGTAAGGAGTTCATTCAGTGGCGGGTCGCGGGACGCTCGCGGCACATCTTCAACCCCTCGGCGTTCGCGCTGGCGCTGGCCTCGCTGGCTCTGATCGCCACGGGGACGACGGGAATCACCCTGGGGGTAGAGATCGCGCAGTCGCAGTACGTGCCGCCGTTCATCTTCCTGGTGATCTTCCTGGCGGCTCTGCCGGGGCAGCTGCTCTTCGGTGTCGCCACGATGACGATGCCCGCCGTGCTCACCATCTGGGGGTTCAGCGCCGCGTACTTCGCGGCGACCGGCGAGTACTTCTTCTACGACGCGTACATCCCCATCGCGGTGTTTCTCGGGCTGCACCTGCTCTTCACCGATCCGGCCACGTCGCCGCGATCGGAACTCGGCCGCGTCCTTTTCGCCGTGTTGTACGGCACCGGCGTGGTTGTCAGCGTCTTCGCGCTGAACGCGGTGGGTGCGCCGCCGTTCTACGACAAGCTGCTCCCGGTGCCGATCCTGAACCTGCTGGCGCCCACGCTGGATCGGGCGGCCGACGCACTTGCGCCGCGGCTGGGTGTCGCCTGGGCGGCCGCGAAGGGGATGGTGCCGACACGGCGGCGGGTAGCGACGGTGGGGCTCTGGGCAGCGGTTTTCGCGACGCTGAGCCTGACCGGTGCGCTGGGCGACCACCACCCCGGCCAGTACTATCCCTTCTGGCGCGACGCGTGCGAGGCAGGGAGTACGCGAGCCTGCGACTACACAGGCGTCATGCAGCAGAGTTTCTGCGACCGGGGCTCGGGCTGGGCTTGCAACGAATTCGGCATCCTGATGGCCGAGACGGATCGGGACTTTCGCGGCGCGGCGGGCGAGTTCGACCGCGCGTGCAGGCTGGGGTTCGGGCCGGGGTGCGCGAATCTTCAGTTGCTGACGACCGGCGACCAGAGCCTGGCCCGGCCCGGCGCGTTCCAGCGGGAACGCCCTCCCCCCGGCGAACTGCCCATCGTTTTGCGGGGCAGCAAGGGGCCGGTGACCGAACGCGATCCCGAAGCTCTCCGCGCGCTGGGGTGCGAGCGGGGCTGGCGGGAGCTGGGGTGCCCATAGCTCTCGACGCTTGGGCGGCTGTTGTCCTCGGACCGCCGGCTCAGTCGGCGATACTCTCCAGTCCCCTTCCGGGCGCCAGATTTCGCAGAAACTCACCGACCGGAAGGCATAGCACTCCCCTTCGCTCCAGCGGGCGATCGCCACGATGGAGCAGCATCCTGCGGGCTTCCGGATACTCGGTGCCGAAGGCTCGCAGACCCCGAAGATCGGCGGGACGAATTCGGCTGGCGTTCATGACGTCGATACCCCAGATACCGGATGTCCCGTAGAGTACGAAATCGACTTCGGCGCCCCCGCGTGTGCGCCAGTAGTACAGCCTGTCGCGCGTTCGCGAGTAGGCCAGCCACGCGCGCAGGTGTTGTGCGACCAGTCCTTCAAGTGCGGGGCCGGCGATCTCCTCGGGGCGATCGAGCGGACCCGCGGGGCGAAGGCTCCGGAATACGCCGCAATCGAAGTAGAAGAATCGGGGGTGCGACACCACGCGCCGCCGCGCCCGCCGCGTGAAGACGGGAAGGCGGAATGCCAGCAGGAGGTCTTCGAGCAACTCGAGGTAGCCCGAAACGGTGGACCGGCTCGTCTCGCATTCGCGCGCGACTGCGCTGACGTTGAGCGTCGCCGCGTGGGAGAACGCGGCGGCTTCGAGGAACCGCGAGAAGCTGCCCACGTTGCGGGCCAGGCCCTCGGCGCGGACCTCCTGCTCCACGTAGAGAGCGGCATAGGCGGCCAGAGCCGACGCCGGATCGTCGGAGGACACGACCGTTGGGACGGTTCCAAGTGTCAGCGAGGTCCCGAGGTCGAACCCGGATCCCAATTCCCCCGCCATGAACGGATGCATCGTCCGCATGACCGCGCGTCCGGCGAGCAGGTTGACGCCTCCGCGGCGCAGCTTCCGGGCGCTGGATCCGGTCAGCACGAACCGCCGGCGTTCTCCGCTCTCCATGAGCTCGTGTACGACATTGAGGAGTTCGGGAACACGTTGAATCTCGTCGACCACTACGGTTCCGCCGCGGGGAACGGCACGCACCAGCTCACGCAATCGCTCCGGGCGAGCCGCGAATCGACGGAACTCCTCGGGGCGCAGGAGATCCAGCACGAGCGCATCGGGGAACCTCTCGCGCAGCCAGGTCGTTTTTCCCGTGCCACGTGGGCCGAAGAGGAAGAAGCTCCCAGCCGGGACAGTGAAAAATCGCGGTAGAGTCGTCATAATAACAGGAATAATGACGACATTACCGTCATTTTACAACATTCGATCGCCCATCAACCGGCCAAATGGCACCACGGCCGTGGAACCCGGGGCCTTCGATGTCGCGGGCCAGTCAGCCCGCACCCGGGTTGTGGTCCCTCCTACCCCTTCGGCTGATCCCCCTGCAGCTCCAGGATGTCCACGTTCCACTGGCTGTCGCCGAGCAGGTGCTTCACGAAGTACTCCGCGCGGAGCCAGAACCAGTAGTTGCTCATGTTCCCGAAGCCGTGGCGCTGGCCGGGGAAGATGAAGAAGTCGAAGCGCTTGTTCGCGCGGATCAGCGCCTCGGCCATGCGGAAGGTGCCGGCGTGGTGGACGTTGTTGTCCACGTCGCCCGTGGTCAGCAGCAGGTGACCCTTCAGGTTCGCCGCGATGTCCGAGTTACGGTCGATGTCGTACTCGAAGCTCGTGACGGCCCCGGTCGAGTCCTTCACCTCCTTGACCCCGTCGTGCTTCTCGGACCAGTTGGCGTTGTAGACGTCGTTGTTGTGGTTCCCGGCTGACGAGACGGCCACCTTGAAGAAGTCGGGATAGACGAGCATGGCCGCGGTGGACATGAAGCCGCCGCCGGAGTGCCCGTAGATCCCCACCCGGTCGACGTCGATGAAGCCGTGCCGGTCGGCGAGCTGCTCGATTCCGGCCTTCTTATCGGCCAGGCCGTAGTCGCGGAGGTTCCCGTACCCGTAGTTGTGGTACCACTTCGAGCGGTCGGGATGGCCGCCGCGGTTCCCGATCGTGATGACGATGAAGCCGAACTGCGCGAGCGCCTGCTCGGTCTGGTTCAGCGAGAAGGACTTCGAAACCGACTCGGTCTGCGGTCCGGGATATACGTAGGCGACGATCGGGTACTTCTTCGCGGGGTCGAAATCGTATGGCTTGTACATGACCCCGTAGATATCCGTCACGCCGTCGTCGGCCTTCACCTGGTAGGTCTCGGGGTACTGGTACCCGGCAGCTTCCAGCGCCGTCAGGTCGGCGGTCTCCAGGTCCATGATCCTGCGCCCGGACGCGTCGAAGAGCGCGGACTGCGGGTTGCTGTCGACCCGCGAGTAATTGTCGATGAAGTAGCGCGCGGATTCGGACACGACGGCCTGGTGGTCGTAGTTGCCGGGATTGAGCAGGGTCAGGCCGCTGCCGTTCAGGCCGACGCGGTACGTGTGCATGTAGTACGGGTCCTCGCCCTCCTCGCGCGCGTTGGCGCGGAACACCGCATATCCGTCGTCCTCATTCACGCCCATCAATGCGTCGACATGCCAGGGGCCTTCGGTTAGACGAGTGCGGACCGTTCCGTCCGGCGCGTAGCAGTAGAGGTGCGCCCACCCGTCCCGTTCCGACCACCAGACAAGGTCCCCGCCCTCGAGGCGGCGAGGTGTCTGGTGCTCGACGTACGTATTCAGGCGCTCCTCGATCACGGCGGTGACCTCTCCGGTCTCAGGGTCCGCCCTCATCACGTCGACCCGGTGCTGGTCACGGCTGCGGCGCCAGAAATAGAGCTCGTTGCTGCTGTCCGACAGCCACTTCGTGATCCTCGGCTCGTCGCTGCCGCCGCCTCCGCCGCCAAAGAAGAAGAAGCCGCCGAAGCCGCCGCCGCCCGGCGCGTTGAAGATCCCCATCCGCTGATCCTTCCAGGGCTCGTCGTCGATGTGTGCCATCTCGCGCGACTCCATGTCGAAGACGTGGAGGCTGGTCTGCGTCACGTTCTCCTCGCCCGGCATCTCGTACCGGTAGCTCTCCAGCTTCGGGCGCGTGTTGCCGACCGCGTGAACGACCCACAGGTGGTCCACCTCGCGGCGGTCCTGGCGGGTGAGCGCGAAGTAGCGGGAATCGTGCGACCACGTGGTCCCCGAGAACTGGCGCTTCTTGTGCTCCTCTTCGGTCTCCTCGTCGTTCTGACCCCGACCCTGCGAGCCCCAGCTGAAGTCCTTCTCACCATCCGTGGTGAGCTGGATCTCCTCGACCTCGACGTCCTCTTCCGCCTCCTCGGCCTCGTCACCGGTCTTGCCGCGGCGGGCGTCGACGATCTTCATGTACTCCTCGTAGCTCATCATCCAGAGATTGAACTCGCGGCTGAAGACGACCCACGCGGTGTCCGGCGACACGCTGGCCCAGCCGGGATGGCTGTCCGGCTCCTCGTAGTCCTCGAGTTCGCGGAGCGTCCTCGTGGTGACGTCGTACTCGAAGTGATGGACCCTTTTGCGCGTCCGGGGCCTGGGCGGGCCGCGCTGCTGTTCGTCCTCCTGGTCCTCCTCGACATCTTCTTCGTCTTCCTCTTCCTCCTCCACCTCCTCGTCCTGCGACGACTCCACGTCGAACTGGATGGTGTTCGGCCCCGTGAAGCGGATGGCGCGGATCGGCAGGTGCTGGGCGTCCCACGGATCCCGCGTGATGCGGGTCAGTTCGGCGGCGATGCGGTCGTTGTCGAAAATCTCGGTCTTGGTGCCCTGGCCGGGATCGACAAGGTAGAAGTGCCTGCCCTCGGACGTCTCCCACTCGTACCAGAAGCGGTCCGTGTCCTCGATCCACCGCGGCGTGACGCGCAGGGAATGAACCAGGTCGCTGACCTTGTAGGGAGCGAAGCGGGCCGCAAGCTCGAAGTTGGCGGAGCCGGGACCCCCGACCTTGACGGAGCCCTCCTCCTGGGCGGCGACGGGGCTGCTGGTGGCGCTGACGGTCACGAAGGCCAGGACGGCCAGCGCGGTCCGGGCGAGGATGTCCAGGGCGAGTGTGAGGGGAGAGCTGGCGCGCGGATGGGTGACGGTGCGGCGGATCATTCCTGGTCTCCGTTGGGGTGGGAAGCGGCGTGGCGGAGCGCCGGGTGGCGCTTGTGTACCGTGGACACGCATCTTCGCCGAATTGATTGTCGGTCGGCCCGGCAGGGCGAGGCCGACTGCTATGGCACGAAGAGAAATGGGAGACTTTGCGCGATGGTGCAAGCGACAGGTAGTCATCGGGAATGTCGCGCCGTCCTGGCCTGGCGGGCCGGAGTAGCGGCACTGGCGGTCGCTTCAGCGGGCATGGTAGCGGTCGCTGCGGCCATCCCGGCGCTTGGCCAGGAGCCGGACCGGCGGCCCGTCGTCACGGCTGCCGACTACGCGCGCGCCGAGCAATTCCTGCCCGGCAACGCGACGCGCCACCTGACCGGACTACCGATCGGCCCGGTGACGTGGGTGGGCGAGACCGACCGCTTCTGGTACCGGGTGCGTACGGAGAACGGGGAGCGGTTCATCCTGGTCGACCCGGCGGCGCGCACACGGCGCGAGGCCTTCGACCACGGGCGGCTGGCGGCGGCGCTCTCGATGGCGGCGGACACCGCCTACGATCCGCACACCCTGCCGTTCAGCTCGTTCGAGTTTGTCGACGATGGCGGCGGCGTGAAGCTCGATATCGGCGCGGCGAAGTGGCGGTGCTCGCTCACCACCTACACGTGCGCCGAGCGCGACGCGTCCGCCGAATTCGGTCCGGCCGAGCTCGCCTCGCCCGACGGCACCCGCGCCGTCTTCACCCGCGACCACGACCTCTGGGTCCGGGCCGCGGGGGAAGAGGAGGGCACGCAGCTCACCGAGGACGGGGAGTCGTACTGGGACTACGGGTCGTCGCCCGAAGGGAACACGTCGGCGGTGACAATCCGCCGCTTCGGCATCCCGATACCGCCCGCCGCGCTCTGGTCGCCGGACGGTCGCTACGTGGCCACGCACCAGCTTGACCAGCGCGGCGTCCTGGAGATGCACTTGGTGCAGGGGGCTCCCGAGGACGGGTCGAAGCGGCCGCGGCACCACGCGTACCGGTACGCGCTACCCGGCGATTCGATCATTCCCATGGCCCACATGGTCATCGTGGACACGGAGACGGGCGCGGACAGCGAGGTGGGCGCGGTGACACGGCTGAACGCGGATCCGCTCCATTCCATCTTCCAGTCGCCCTTCACCTTCCAGAACGTGTGGTGGGCGGAGGACGGATCGGCCCTCTACACCCTTCGCTTCACAAGAGGCCAGAAGGCCATGAGCCTGGAGGCGGCCGACCCGGCGACCGGCGACGTGCGCACGATCATCGAGGAGAGCTGCGCCACCTATTGCGAAGCCACGCCGTCTCTGGCGTCGCGGCCCAACGTGCGGGTGATCGGCGGCGGCGACGAAGTCCTGTGGTGGTCCGAGCGGGACGGATGGGGTCACCTGTATCTCTACGACGGGCGGAGCGGCGAGCTGAAGCGCCAGGTGACGAGCGGTGCGTGGCTGGTCCGGCAGGTAATGCACGTGGACGAGGCCTCGCGCACGCTGTGGTTCACCGCGAGCGGGCGCGAAGGCGGCGACCCGTACTACATGCAGCTGTACAGCGTGGGGCTCGACGGCGGGGCGGTGCGCCGCCTCACGCCGGAGGAATCCCACCACCTCGTCACGGCCAGCCCCGGCGGCGACTGGTTCGTCGACACCCACGGCCGGACCGACACGGCGCCGGTGACCGTGCTGCGCGACCGCAGCGGCGCGGTGGTCATGGAGCTGGAGACCGGGTCGCTGGACGGCCTCGAGGCGCTGGGCTGGAGTCCCCCCGAGACGGTCGTGACGAAGGCGCGGGACGGCGTGACCGACCTCTACGGCCTGATCGTCAAGCCCACCGGGTTCGACCCCGAAGTCGTGTACCCCGTGATCGACTACGTCTACCCGGGTCCGCAGACGGCGTGGGTGCCCAAGAGCATCGCAGATCCGCTGTCGCGGGTGCTGTGGGACGCGCAGGCGACGGCCGAACTAGGTGCCGTGGTGGTCGTCCTCGACGGCCTGGGCAAGCCCCTGCGCTCCAAGGCATTCCACAACGTCTCGTACGGCAATCTGCAAGACGCCGGTGGACTGGTGGATCACGTATCGTCGATGAAGCAACTGGCTGCGTCGCGCCCGTACATGGACCTCGACCGTGTCGGCGTCTACGGCTTCTCCGGGGGAGGATACATGTCCACCCACGCCATCCTGACCCAACCGGATTTCTACAAGGTGGCCGTTTCAGGCGCCGGCAACCACGACCAGCGCGGCTACATCGCGCTCTGGGGCGAACTCTACCACGGGCTGATGGAGCCGGACGGCGCCAACTACATCCAGCAGGCCAACACCACCCACGCAGCCAACCTGAAGGGGAAGCTCCTGCTGATCCACGGCGAATTGGACGACAACGTGAGCCCGGCGCTCACCATGCAGGTGGTCGACGCGCTCATCAAGGCGAATCGCACGTTCGACATGCTGATCCTCCCGAATCTCAACCATGGCGCCGGCAGCGACCCGTACTATATCCGCCGACGCTGGGACTATTTTGTCGAACACCTGATCGGGGCGGAGCCGCCGCCGAACTACCGTGTGGTGCCGTCTTAAAGGGGTGATGGGCCCGCGCTCTGGAGCGACCCCCCACAGTTGTATACAATATTGAGTACCTGCCTATTGCGGGCTTGCGGGATGGTGGCCTATCTTGCGACGCCGTTGAAGCAGGAGTCTCACCCACACTCAAAGGAGAATCCCATGAGACGAAGCTTCCGTTTGAAACAGCCCACACGACGGTTGTGGCGGCTCGCCGCGTCAGGCGCGGCGGGCTTCGTGGCCTTGGCGCTCGCCGTCGCGCCGCTGGCCGCTCAGAACACCATCACCGGAACGGTCGTGGACGGCGGCACCCAGCGCCCGCTCGGCGGTGCGCAGGTGCAGGTGGAAGGGACCAATCTCGGCGTCCTCACGGACAACCGGGGCCGGTTCCTCATCCTGAACGTGCCGACGGCAACGGTCACCGTGCGGGTCGTGATGATCGGCTACCGCGAGGCCACGGCCAGCGCATCCACCGGCCAGGCGGTCACGATCGAGTTGCAGGAGACCGCGATTTCCCTTGACGAGATCGTGGTCACCGGCGTGGTTGGCGAGCAGACGGCACGAGCGGTCGGCAACTCGATCGGCCAGGTCAACGCGGCCGAGCTCGAGGCGTTGGCTCCGGCCGCCGATGTGCAGCGCATGATCAGCGCGACCGTCCCCGGCGTGCGCGTCTCCATGGCCGGCGGCGAGATCGGTGCCGGCGGCTCCACGCGGATCCGGGGCGTCGCCAGTCTCTCGCTGGGTGCCCAGCCACTCGTGTATGTGGACGGCGTTCGCGTGAATGGACAGGAAAGCAACGCCGCCTTCGGATGGTATGCCTTCAACGGCAACTCGCAGCCTTCGCGCCTGGCGGACTTCAATCCGGATGAGATCGAGAGCATCGAGATCATCAAGGGCCCCGCGGCGGCGACGCTCTATGGGACGGAGGCCTCCAATGGCGTGATACAGATCATCACCAAAAGGGGCCGGACGGGCGCGCCGAGGATCAACGTCACCATGAAGCAGGGCGCCAACTTCTATCCGAACGTCTACAACATGTTCCCCGAATCGTGGTACATGTGCGAAGGCGTGTCCCAGACGGTCGATGTGGATGATCGCCTGCGGTGCAACCCGGGAGAGGTTACCTCCTTCAACGTGCTGCAGACCGACCGCGACGTCTACGGCAACGAGTGGTTCCAAACGGGCCACTCGCAGTCGTACGGGGCAGACGTCACGGGTGGCACCCAGCAGATCACCTATTTTGTCTCGGCGGACTGGGACCGTGACGAGGGTGTCGTCTCGTACAACTGGAAAAACCGCATGAGCGGGCGCGCCAATCTGACCTACACCCCGTCCGAGAAGCTGGAACTGAACTTCGGTCTGGGCGCGATCCGCAGCAAGGCCCAGTCGGCGTCGGCCCAGCAGGCACTGCCAACGGCTATCATCTGGGCCTGTCCCTCGCCGGGCTGTGAAGCGGGGTCGGGGAAACCCAGCGACATCGCCGGCGGGTTCCGGGGCTACATCGCCTATCTGCCCGAGGCCTACGAGGAAGACATCGAGGGCTTCCAGCACGTGGACCGCACGACCTTCTCGCTCGAAGCGCGTCACGAACCCTTCGAGTGGCTGACGCACCGGGCCATCGTGGGCGGCGACTTCAGCGGCGTCAGGAACTCCGAGCTCTATCGTGCGACCGGCCGTCAACCCGCCGGGCAGTTCACGCCCTGGGGACGCAAGACGATTATCAACCTCAACACCAGCTACTTCTCGATCGACTACCAGGCGAACGGCATCGTCGATTTCGGAGGCATGACCTTCACCACCTCGGGCGGCCTGCAGTATTACCAGCGGCAGGAGTCGTCGACGTTTGCCCACGGCGAGACTTTCCCGGTCGACGCGCTCGAAACCGTTTCATCGGGTTCGACGAAGCGGGCCGAAGAGGATTTCCTCGAGAACAAGACCTTCGGCGTGTTCGTGCAGGAACAGGTTGCCATGGGCGACCGTCTCTTCGTGACCGGCGCCGTGCGTGGGGACGACAACAGCGCGTTCGGCACGAACTTCGACTTCGTCGTGTATCCGAAGCTGTCGGCATCATACGTGATCAGCGACGAGCCGGCCTTCCAGGACATGCTGCCCGGGGTCAACACGCTGAAGCTGAGGGCGGCCTGGGGGAAAGCCGGTAAGCAGCCGGATGTCTTTGACGCGATCCAGACCTATACGCCCACAGTCGGTCCCGGGGGTGCTTCGGTCCTCACTCCCGAGAACATCGGCAACCCGGACCTCAAGCCCGAGGTCGGAACCGAGATCGAGCTGGGCTTCGATGCCGGCCTGATGGACGACCTGATCGGTCTTGAATTCACGGTCTACAGCCAGACGACGAACGACGCCCTGGTCCGTGTGCCCGTCATCCCCTCGAAGGGATTCCCCGGTGTCCAGTTCCGGAACATCGGGCAGATCAGCAACAAGGGCATCGAGGTCGGGATCAACGGCCAGGTGTACAACTCCTCCGCCTTCAGCGTGGATGTGGGGGCCACGTTCTCCACCTTCGACAACGAGGTCACTAACCTCGGAGGTCAGCCTCCGATCGTACAGAGTTCCTCGAGCCTGAACCGGCAGTTTCACGTCGAGGGCTTCCCGCTGGGCAGCATGTTCTACAAGCGCGTGGTCAGCGCGCAGCTCGACGGCTCCAGCGGTCGCAACGTCGCGACCAACCTCATGTGTGAGGGTGGCGAGAAGGTCGGCGACTCCGACTTCTCGTGGGGAGGCGGTTCGCCCGTTCCCTGCGCCGACGCGCCAGAGGTGTACTGGGGTCAGCCGATTCCCAACGTCGAAGGCGGCATCTACGCCAACCTGCGCATCGGGCAGAACCTGTCGCTGTATGCGCTGGTCGACTATGTGGGGGGGCATCACCTGAGCTTGGGAGACGTCAGCGCGCAGCATCGGTTCTTCATCAACTCCAGGGCGATCCTCGAACGTACGGACCCCATTCTGCTGGGGTATGAGGCACTCGGTGCCGGGGGTCTCGCGCAGTCGGGCGTTGTGGCAGGCGACTTCATGAAGCTGCGGACGCTGTCGGCTTCCTATACACTGCCGGAATCCATTGCCGAGATGATGTGGGCCAGCCGGGTCGCGATCACGGCCTCGGTCGACAACCTGTGGACGATCTGGCAGAAGTCGAAGGACTCGTTCGGACACCCGATCATGGACATCGAGCGCGCGCGCCAGAGTCCCGGTCAGTTCGGGCTCAACGGCTACGTGCAGGAGGGTTGGCCTCAGCTGACCCGGTTCGTGTCCACGCTTCGTTTCACATTCTAGATCACAGGAGAGATGAAAATGAGAGCAAGAAACAGACTGGCAGGTGCGGTCCTGTTCGCGGCTTCATCCCTCGTGTTTTCAGGGTGTAGCCTGGATGACATTCTGGCGGTGCATGTGCCCGGGAAGGTGCTGGAAGAGGCCTTGAACAGTTCGTCGCTGGCCGACGTGCTGGCGACGGGTGTGGTCGCGGAGGTCGAGTGCAGCTGGAACCAGTACGTTGCCGGCTCGGCACACCACTCCGACGAATACGTGCCGACCTCGGGCAACCTCACAATGAGGAACTGGGGCCAGCGCAAGATCTACGCGTCCGATGCGGGGTATGCGCAGGGTACCTGCGGCGGCTGGGGCTATCCGATGTTTACGCCGCTGCACACGGCGCGTTTCCAGGCGGAGGACGTGTCAGCGAGATTGGCGGGGTTCCCCGCTGACGAGGTGCCGAACGTTGGGTCCCTGCAAGCTACAGTGGCCGTTTGGGGTGCATTTCCGCTGGTAGCGATGGGCGAGGGGTTCTGCCGTATGGCCATTGACGGGGGTTCCGTGATGCAGCCGGCCGAGGTGCAGGCCGAAGCCGAGCAGCGCTTCGGTTCGGCGATCTCGCTGGCGCAGGCGGCGGGTGACGAGACGCTGACCATGCAAGGTACGCTGGGACGTGCACGGGTTCGTATCGCGAGGGGTGACTATGCCGGCGCGATCGCCGACGCGTCCCAGATCCCGGATGGGTTCATCGTCAACGTAAGCCGTGACGCCGCAGAGTCGCGACGCTACAACTACTACTTCGAGCGGCTGAACGCACCAACCGGGTTCCGTGCCCATGGTTCGGTGGCCGACAACTACCAGAATCTGACCATTGGCGCGGACGGGATGCCGATGGACGGCGGTGACGGGGTGAAGGACACCCGCGTCAACGTCAAGACCGACGGCACGGAGGCTGCGGACTTTGCGACGATCCTGTACTATCACGACAAGTACAATTCGCGCAGCGACCCGCTTCCGCTGGTGCACTGGCACGAAGCCCGCATGTTCGAGGCCGAGGCGTTGGCCATGCAGGGTGACGTCGCGGGCGCATTGGGCAAGATCAACGGCCTCCGCATGGCCGCGGGGCTTCCCGAGGTCACCGCGGACGTGGGCGCCGGACAGATCATGGACCTGGTCAAGGAGGAGCGTCGTCGCCAACTGTTCGTATTGGGCGGGCACCGCCTGCACGACATGCTGCGCTTCGACATACCCTTCCTGGGAGAACCCGGTTCGATCCATCCGAACGGTCTCGACCAGACGGGGGCGGAGTACGGCAACCTGACGTGCTTCCAGCTGCCCGAGGTGGAGGTCAAGGGCAACGAAAACATCAGCAGCTAGACCATCCTGAGGGAAGGCATTGCGGGGCTGCCGCTTGCGTTTTGGCGGCAGCCCCGCTTTTCATATGAGCGGGGTGGTGGAAGAGCAAATCCAGATGGAGCAAAGGAGAATCCCATGAGACCAGGCTTCCGTTCGAATCGATCCACGCCGCGATTGTGGCGACTTGCCGCCGTGGGTGTGGCGGGCTTCATGGCCCTGGCGCTCGCCGTCGCGCCCGTGGCTGCACAGACCTCCACTATTACGGGAACGGTCGTGGACGGCACGACCGGGCGGCCGCTTGTCGGTGCCCAGGTACTGATCGACGGGACCGAGATCGGCGGCCTCACCGACAACAGGGGAAGGTTTCTCATCCTCAACGCGCCCTCGGCGTCGGTCACCTTGCGTGCCATCATGATCGGCTACCGCGAGGCCACGGCCACGGCCAACGCCGACCAGGCCGTCACCATTGAGATGCAGGAGACCGCCATCTCGCTGGACGAGATCGTCGTCACCGGTACGGTGGGAGAGCAGCAGGCCCGATCCATCGGGAACGCCATCGGGCGCGTCGACGCGTCGTTGCTTCAGGAAAGGGCTCCGGTGGCGGAGGTGCAGCAACTCCTTTCGGCTACCGTCCCGGGTGTGCGGATCATGAACACGGGCGGCGCCATAGGAGAGGGCGGGGTCACACGCATTCGCGGAGTCGCCTCGCTGACGCTGGCGGCGACACCCATCGTCGTGGTGGACGGCATCCGCGTGAACGGCGACGATGGCGACGCGGGCCTGCTTTGCGGTGTGGGTGCCGATTGCGGCGACTCGCCGTCCCGGATCAACGACTTCGACCCCGACGAGATCGAGAGCATCGAGGTGATCAAGGGACCCGCCGCCGCCACCCTTTACGGGACGGAAGCGTCGAACGGCGTGATCCAGATCATCACCAAGCGCGGAGCGCGTGGTGCGCCCCAGGTGACGGCCCGCATGCGGCAGGGCGCGTCCTGGATGCCCAACCCGATCGATCTGGTGCCGCCCACCTACTACAGGAGCTCCTCAGGCGAGATCGTCGAGGTCAACGTTCTCCAACACGACAAGGAAAACACCTTTGGTCTGCTGGACTGCGACTCCAGCATCTATACCGGGTGTCAGGCGAACGGTGGCCGCGACTGGTTCCGGACCGGCCACAACCAGTCGTACGGAGCGGACGTGAGCGGGGGCACCGAGACCGTGACCTACTACGTGAGCGGCGAGTTCGACCGACAGGAAGGGCCGGTGCCCTACAACTGGCAGAACTCCCTGCGCGGCAGGGCGAACCTGACCTACGCTCCCAGCGAGGCACTGAGATTCGACTTCAGCCTCGGGGCAAACCGCTCCAAGCTCGAGTCCGCCTCGGCGCAGCAGCCGCTGCTGACGGCGGTGATCTGGTCCTGCCCGGCACCCGGTTGTGAGCCCGGAAGCGGTACGCCGCAGGCGCTGGACGGCCCGTCCCGGGGCTACATCGCCTATCTGCCCGAAGCGTACGAGGATGAAATCGAAGGGATCACCGATGTCGACAGAACGACATACAGCCTTCAGGCGCAGTGGCGGCCAAGCGAATGGATGAACCACCGCCTGGTGTTCGGCGGCGACTTCGGCAATCGCACGAACTCCGAGCTGTATCTGGCCACCGGCAACCTCGGCAACTTCTTCAATACGGGCCAGAAGACGATCGTCAACGAGCGCACCTCGTACGTTTCGGCCGACTATCAGGTCAGCAGCCAGTGGTCGCCGATGGACAACGTGACGTTCAACACGGGCGGGGGCGTTCAGTACTATCAGAAGAAGTCCGAGATACTCTGGGGCCGGGGCACGACGTTCCCGGTGAAGTCCCTGGAGACGATCCCGTCAGGCTCGACGCGGAGTGCGAACGAGGACTACCGCGAGAACAAGACGTTCGGGGTCTTCCTCCAGGAGCAGATCGGTCTGGGAGACAAGCTGTTCGTTACCGGGGCCGTGCGGGGTGACGACAACTCCGCCTTCGGTGAGAACTTCGACTTCGTGGTATATCCCAAGCTGTCCGGTTCGTATGTGATCAGCGACGAGGACTTTTTCGCCGAGAGTGTCGGCTTCGTTCAGCAGCTCAAGCTGCGGGCCGCCTGGGGGAAAGCGGGCCGCCAGCCCGATGTCTTTGACGCGCTGAGGACGTATGAGCCCTCGGTGGGCCCGGGTGGAGCCTCCACGGTCACGCCGGAGAACATCGGCAACGCGGATCTGCAGCCGGAGGTGGGTACGGAAGTGGAGATCGGATTCGACGCGAGCGTCCTTGACGACCGCGTGGGGCTGGAATTCACCTGGTACGACCAGACGACCAGCGACGCGATTGTCTCGGTGCCGGCGCTGCCCTCGAACGGTTTCCCCGGAGTGCAGTTCCAGAACATCGGGGAGGTCAGGAACACCGGCATCGAAGCCGGCATCAACGCCAACGTCTTCAACTCGGACAACCTCAGCGTCGACATCGGCGGCACCTTCTCGACGACAGACAACGAGATATCGGACCTTGGCGGGCAGCCCGCGATCATCCAGTGGACTTCGGGCGGCCAGTACCACGTCCAGGGCCAACCGCTCGCCGGCATCTACCACAAGCGTGTGGTCAGCGCGACGATCGAGAACGGCAGCGCCACCAACGTGATGTGCGAGGGCGGGGAAGTGCTTCCCAGCGCCGAGACGCAGAATCTCTCGCTGGGCGGCGGTGCCCCGGTGCCGTGTGCGAATGCTCCGAGCGTCTATTGGGGACAACCGGTTCCCGACAAGGAAGGCAGTGCCTACGCCAGCATCTCGATCGGCCGAAACCTCCAGCTGTATGGCCTGGTCGACTATGTTGGCGGACGTACGCTGATCAGCGGCGACATCGCCGCGCAGCACCGCTTCTTCATCAACTCGAGAGCAATCCTGGAGCGTACCGATCCGATCCTCCTCGGCTACGAGTCGCTTGGAGGGATCGGGCTATGGCAGCCGGGGATCATCAGCGGGGACTTCGCGAAGCTGCGTACGGTCTCCGCCAGCTACACGCTGCCAAGCGAATGGGCGAGCCGTCTCAACGCGTCGCGGGTGAACCTCAATGTTGCCGTGAACAACCTGTTGACCCTCTGGGTGGGCGACGCCGAGAGATTCGGTGTGAAGCAGATGGATCCCGAAGTGGCGAACCAGCTTGGCGGTTCCACGGCTGGACTCAGCGCCTACAACCAGGAAGGCTGGCCCCAGCTCAGGACCTTCACGACGACCCTCAGGATCACATTCTGATGTGGGCCCTGAACGCAGTATACGACCAGATCGGGAGCGGTTCCATGACTACAAGAATCAGAAACGCCGCGCGGCGGGCCGCGATCGGCCTTCTGATGCCGGCCATGTTGTTGACGACGGGATGCGACCTGGACGCGATCCTGGAAGTGGATATCCCGGGCAAGGTGGACGCGAATTCGCTGAGTGACCCCGCGCTCGCCACCGTCCTGGTGAACTCGGTGATCGGAGATGCCGAGTGCGCCTGGAGCAACTTCGCCGCCGCGGCATCGCACCACTCGGACGAGTGGATTCCGACATCGGGGAATCTCAACATGCGGGAGTGGGGACAGCGCAAGATGAGCTTGCAGTCGTCATCCGGAAGCCAACTGGCACAGGGCTCCTGCGCAAGCAACTACGGCATCTACACGCCGCTGCAGACCGCCAGGTTCCAGAACGAGGACGTCTTCTCCAAGCTGGCGGAATTCGATGCCGGGGACGTGCCGGACAAGGCCCGGATGCAGGGGACCGTACGCTTGTATGGAGGCTGGTCTCTGCTCGCGCTGGGTGAGGGCTTCTGCTCGATGGCGCTCGACGGTGGCGCGGAGATGCAGCCCGACCAGGTGTTTGCCGAGGCGGTGCAGAAGTTCACCGAGGCGATCAGCGGCGCCGGCGACCCCACAATGGTTGCTGCGTCGTACGCCGGCCGGGCGCGTGCCAAGCTGGACATGGGAGATTGGTCCGGTGCGATTTCCGACGCGCAGCAGGTTCCGGAGGGCTTCAGGTTCGCCGCCGACCGTGCCGCGGACAACGACAGGCGCATGAACCAGTTGCACCGTCGTCTGAACGACACCAACGACGGGGTCAGCAAGCACGGATCCGTCGCGAACCACTTCAGGGATCTGACGGTGAGCGACGCCGGCGATCTGACGCAGAACGACGGGATGCCGGATCCGAGGGTTCCGGTACGGACGATCGGCAACCAGGCCTTCGACTTCTCCACGATCCACTACTTCACGGACAAGTACACGTCGCGCGCCGATCCGGCGCCGATGGCATCATGGGAAGCGGCTCAGCTGATTATCGCCGAGGCGTCGGCCCAGATGGGCGATATGGCGACGGCCGTCGGCGTGATCAACACGCTGCGCGCGAAGTCGGGATTGCCGGAGTGGACGGGCGGGGCATCGGCGTCACAGGCGGACGTCATCGCCGCTGTGCTGGCGGAGCGCTCGCGTGAACTCTTCGTGGAGCAGGCATGGCGCTTCAACGACATGCTGCAATACCGCGGCTCGGCCCAGCAGATTCCGTTCCTCGGCGAGCCGGGCTCGATTCATCCGAATGGACTGGATCAGACGGGTGCCGAGTACGGTACGGTGACGTGTTGGGAACTGCCCCTGGTGGAGACCAACGGCAACGAGAACATCGGCTGACCACAGGCGGGGGCGGGCCCGGCTGTCGGGCCCGCCCCCGTTCTACTTGCCCCTGCCGCCCCGCCGCGTCGTGATCAGCACGACGCCGTCGGCCGCGTCGGGTCCGTACTCGGCGCCCGCGGCCGGGCCCTTGACGACCTCGATCCGCGCGATCGTTCCCGGGTCGATGAGTTCGAGAGCCCCCAGGCCGCCATCGTACCCGAGCGCCTGCACGCGTACGCCGTCGATGAACACGACGGGGTGCCGGTTGAAGCTGAAGCTCTTCGCGCCTCGGACCCGGAGGTAGTAGCCCATCCCTACCGCGCCCCCGGTCCGCACCAGGGTGACTCCCGTCACACCGTCCAGCACTTCGCGCACGCCCCGGTTGCCCTCGAGTTCCTCCTGCCGGATCGTCGCGTCCGGTATTTCCACCGACTGCATGGCGCGGGCGACGATTTCGCGCAGGACGAAGGCGGGAGCCATCATCTCGAAGTCGCGAAGCAGCAGGGCGGGCTCCGCGACGGTCAGGCGCTCCGCGAGCCCGACGTGGTCAGGATGGGTCACTCGGATGACGGACACGCCCACGGGGACCGAGAGCAGTGCATAGCTGCCGTCTTCGTCCGTGCGGTTGACCACACCGGTGCCCACGATTCGCACGACGGCGCCTGCGACCGGCTCCCCCGTTACGGCGGAGCGCACGACGCCCCGCAGCGTGGCACCAACCTGGCCGGAAAGCGGTGGAACGGCCGCCAGGAACAGCAATGCACCCGGCAACAGGATCGCGGTCTCGCGCAGGCGCACCCGCATGGGACGGTGCCCGGGCGTCGCTGACCGGCGCGCCGCGCTCCGCGAGGCCGGTCTCTTCCACAAGAAAAAGTCCTTCATGTCGAACCCTACGCTCGCCGTGAGAGGCGAGTTACATCAGTGCCGCCGCGCTCGGGGCCGAATCAGCTCCCGAGCCTTTTCCTGCACGCCGGAGATCGGAAGCACCGAAATCCGCTCGTCCAGGCTGTAGGCTTCCTTAATCCGTGAAAATCCGCAAGTCAATTGCAGCTTTTCGCGAATCACTTCACCGAGACGTTGCCGGCGGAAGATCCTGCGTGTCCATCCGGCGTCGGCTACTCTACGACCCCGCGCGTTCGAAGACGATGTCGGTGCCGTTCGGCTCGAATGGAATCGCCACGGCTCCGACCACGCCATCGGCGTCTGTCGTAAAGGTCACCAGGCCCGTCACCGGCACGATGTTGGGCGGCGACGTGATCCGGAAGATGTCGTAGTGGAAGTGCTCCAGGTCGAGCTGGAAATCCTCATAGACAATCACCAGTCGGCCATCCCGCACCTCTATCGCCATCCCGCCGTACCCGGCGTGCTCGTAGGTGCCCGCGTAGTCGGCCAGGGCATGGCTGGGCTGCGTGCCGGAAACGCGCTTCGCCTCCTGCTCGCGCCTCGTCTTTTCGGCGCGCGCGCGCTGTTCGTCGCGCAGTTCCAGGTTGCGCGCGTTCCAGTCCACCGGATCGAGCCCGAGCAGGCGGTCGTACACGTTGTAGGCGATCATGACCGGCACCGGATTCATGTCCCCGGAACGGTTGGTGAGCACCATCACGCCGATCCTCTCGCGGGGCAGCCACGACATCGACGATATGAAGCCGTCGATGCCGCCGCCGTGGGCGACCATCTTGTGGCCTCGGTAGCTGCTGACGCGGAGTCCCAGCCCGTAGCTGGCCTGACCCAGTTCCGTGAACTCGGACTCGCCCGGCATGGCGAACTGCGGCTGCTGCATGCTGGCCGAGGTCTCTTCGGACAGCAGGCGGTGTCCGTCGAACACACCGCCGTCGATGTGGGCCTGGATGTAGGCGAGCATCTCGGTCACGTTCGAATTGACGGATCCCGCCGGCCCGACCGCGTCGATGTTGCGGAAGGGGACGCGCGTCAGAGTCCCGTCCCTCAGCAGATAGGGAACCGCGTAGTCGCCCGACGTCGGGCTGTCGCGCACCGAGGTGTTCGAACGCTCCATGCCCAGGGGCGAAAAGATCCGCTGCTCGATCAGATCGTCCCAGTCCTCGCCGGTGATCCTCTCCGCGAGGTAGCCCGCGGTCATGAACATGAGATTCTGGTACTGGTAGCGGCTGCGGAACGAAGCGTTGGGCTCGAGGTACCGGAGCTTCGCGAAGATCTCCGCGCGGCTGCCCGTGCGGCCGTACCAGACATTGTCGTGGCGCGGGAGCCCGGATTGGTGGGTGACGAGGTCCCGGGGAGTCATCTCGGCGGTGGCGAATTCGTCATGGAGCCGGAAGTCGGGCAGGTAGTCGCGCACGGGCCGGTCCCACTCCAGCTTCCCCTGATCCACCAGCATGCCCATCAGCGTCACGGTGAACGATTTGCTGTTCGACCCGATGGCCATGGTCGTGTGCTCGGTGACCGGAAGCTCCGCTTCCATGTCCCGATAGCCGAATCCCCTTGCCAGGAGGACTTCGCCGTTGCGGATCACGCCCACCGCGACACCCGGAATCTGCCAGTCCTGCATCACGCCGGTGACGAACGCCTCAAATCCGGCGAACGGGTCCTCGGCCTGGGCCCCCAGCGAGGCGACCGCTTCGGCGGACCCGGCCGAATGGACTTCCTGTGCCTGCAGCGTGCACGGCGCGTAGGCCGCGACCGGCACCGCCATCAGTGCCGCAACGAGCAGGAGCCGGATCCCGCGTCGACGGATTCTCAACGTGCTGTCGCCGGGCATGGGCTCCTCCGTGTGCGTGCGGTTCCGTACGAGTGAATCTACCGCCCGTTGCCGCTTCCCGTCAGCCCTCGTTGAGGATGCTCACCGGATCCACGCGGCTGGCGCGCTTGGCGGGGACGTAGGCGGCCAGCGTCGCAACGCCGGTCATCAGCAAGACGGCGCCCGCCAGGATCAGAGGATCAAACGCTTCGACTCCGTGCACCAGGTCGCGCACGATGCGGGTGAGGAACACGGCCAGCGCGATGCCGATGGCGAGGCCGGCGCCGAGCAGTGTCAGACCTGCCTTCAGCATCATGCCGACGAGTCGATCGGGTTCCGCACCCACCGAGATCCGGATGCCCAGTTCCCGTCTTCGTGCCGCCACGCTGAAGGATACGATGCCGTAGAGCCCTATTGCGGCCACAAGGAGCGCGAGCGCGCCCATGAAACTCACGGTAACCGCGGTGACGCGCCCCGGAAGCAACCGGATCGCGAGGTGCTGTTCCATCGTCTTGGCGTCGATCGTGATAACGTCGGGATCGAGGTCGGTTGCGATTTCCAGCATGACGGGAAGGATGACCGCGGGATCGCCGGCCGTGCGCGCGACCACGCGCCCGTGCACATGGGGCATCTGGCTCGCCGGGCCGTACACGAGCGGGCGGAGATCCTCGCCCAGACTGCGCACCTTGGTGTCGCCGACGACGCCGACGATGCGGACTTCGGTTCCGTCACGTGTGGTGTACGTCCCGCCCACGGCGTCGCGTCCGGGCCAGTACATTGCCGCCATCGCCTCGCTGACGATGGCAACCGGGGGGGACTCGATGTCGTCCTCGTCATTGAAGAGCCGCCCGGCGACGACGGGGATCCCGACCGCATCGAAGTAGGCGCCGTCCACGCCGACCCAGTCGATTTCGTGCCCGGTGCGTCCCGGTGGCGGATCGATCCCGGGAACGTTGAGGGTCAGCGTGGAAGTTGCCGCGCCGTCCAGCGGGACGATCGTGATGAACCCCGCCGAGACGACTGCGGGCAGTGCGGCCAGCCGGGCCATGTACGCGTCGTAGAACGCGCGCCGCTCGTCGGGCGAACGGCCACGCCCGGGTTCGAGCCAGACGATGGCCGCCGGGTGCGTGCCGAACCCGGGATCGACGCGCTGGGCCGTGGCCAGGCTGCGCGTGAAGAGCGCCGCCGCGACGAGCAGGACCACCGCGCCCGCAATCTGACTGATCGCCAGCACCGCCCGCATTCCGGCAGCGCGATTTGAGCCGCCGGCGGTTTCGTCCCTGAGGGCACCCGATTCATCCGTCCGGGTCGACTGGAGCGCCGGCGCCAGACCAAGCACCATGGCCGCCGCCAGGGTCACGCCGGCTGCGAATGCGAGGACGGTCGTGTTGAGGCGAGTGTCCAGCACGACGGTCACGGGAAGCGGCAGCTCGATGTTCAGGAGCAAGTCAACCACGAACACTGAAATGAACACTCCGGCGGCTCCCCCGAGCAGCGCGAGCATCGTAGTCTCGGTCAGAAGGCTGCGGATCAGGCGGCCCCGTCCGGCCCCAAGGGCCAGGCGCACCGCGATTTCGCGTCGCCGACGTTCCGCCCGCGCGAGGAGAAAACCGGCGAGGTTGACGCACGCGATGAGCAGCACAAGGACCACGACAGCCATCACCAGGCCGGCGACCGGCACCAGCACTCCGTCGACTGCGGGGTGGATGGGCGACGAAAGGGTCGGCGTCACCACTATCCTTCGGTCCGCATAGCGATCCCTGTGGGATGTGATCAGCTCTTCGGCGAACGCGCCCAGCGCGGCCTCGCCTTCCGAATGCGTCACGCCGCCCGCAAGACGAGCCTTGACCGTGAAGGACTCCTGACCGCGTCGCTCGAGGCTGCCCGGACCATTCAGCGAGATCTGGTCGGCCATCGACGCGAGTGCCCAGAAGTCCGGTCGCAGTGCCGGGAAGACTCCGTGGAAGTCCCGGGGCGCAACGCCAACGATCGTGTACGGAAAGCCGTTCAGGCGCACGCGGCGGCCAACTACGCCGGGATCGGCGTCCAACGACTGTCGCCAGTAGGTGTCGCTGAGCACCAGGACGTGATCTGCTCCGGCTACCCTGCCCTCGGAGGATGCAAAGACCCTGCCGATCTGGGCGGGTACGCCCAGCACCTGAAAGTACGGCCCGGTCACGAGTTCGTTGAGCAGGTCGTCACGCCGGCCGGAGTCGTCGCTGAAGCTCGCGATGTTGAGCATCGCGCCGGTCATTCCGGCGAATACGGAACGGGTGGCCGCTTCCATGTCGCGGAACGTAGGGTAGGAAAACGTGCCGAAGGGGTCCTCCTCCGCGACGAACCGGATGTCCACCAGTTCTTCCGGGTCCGTGTACGGGGGCGCGCGAAGCAGGAGCGCCTCGAAAACCGCGAAGAACGCCGTGTTGCCGGCCACGCCGAGCGCGATGGTGACGAGCGCCACGGCGGTAAAGCCCGGCGTGCGAATCATGCGCCGCCAACCGAGCCTGATGTCCTGAAGCAGGCCGTCCAGCCACCTGCGCACCGCACCCCACCCGATATCCCGGATACCGCCTGGCATATCCCCCTCCGGTCATGCCCCTGTCGCCCTATCGGCCCGCCCGTGTCCATAATATCACGGGCCGCATCATCGGGTAACTCATCAAGGCCCGGAAGGCGATCGCGGTTCGAATTCCTCCTCGGAGAGACGGAAGGCCTCGATCAACTCGGGGTCGGTCTCCGTGCCCAGGATCCGGCCGGCCAGATACTCCCCGATCACCGGTCCGAACTTGAAGCCCTCGGCCGATCCGCCTCCTGCCAGCCAGACATTGTCGTAGTCGGGGTGATGATCGAAGAAGAAGTTGGACGTCCGCGAAATCTCGTAGTGGCACGATCGGGTCTCGCTCACCGGAGCGCCGGTAAGACCCGGGAACCGTTCGCGCACGAAGGCCAGGGGGCTCTCGTACTCTTCCTCGCGGAGCCAGCGGCGGCTGGTGTCGGGATCGTCCGGCCCCCGCCCGCCCCGGCGAACCCTGAATCCGCGGTTGTCGGGACCCAGGGCGGGCCAGCCGGTCACACCGGGGAAGTTGTAGCTGGGCAGATTGGGGTAGCTGTAGCGGTTGTCCCCGGGAGGCGTGCGAAGATACAGAACGTTCCCCATGGGGATGCGCAAGCGATTGCCCATCAGTTCCGGGAACGCCTTCGGGAACCAGGGGCCCAGCGCAAAAACGCAGGTTCCCGCCGACACCGGGTCGCCGGGTTCCAGCGTGAGCGCATCGAGGCGGGATGCGGTGGCGGGCCCCATCGCCGCCCTGGCGATCCTGATCGTGCCCCCCGCCTGTTCGAAGACCCTTGCCACCGATTCGATCGCGCGGCGGGCGCGGACGACCCCGGCGTCCGGCTCCCAGAGCGCGACCGTGATGTCCGCAAGGTCGATCACCGGCCATCGCCGTTCCACCTCGTCCGCGTCCAGGACCTCGTACCGAACACCCGCTTCGTCCCAGTTGTTCCGGGTGTCTTCCATGAACTCGGTCCACTCGTCCCTCAGGATGAGGTCGGACGTGTTGAAGAATACGCGGGGAAGGAGCAGTTCGCGCCCCTGTTCGTCCCACTCCCGCCACTTCCCGATCGCCCGCTTCGCCCACCGGGTCCACAGGAGGCCGTGACCGCGGTCGCCGTACCCGGTGCGTACACCCCGCGTTTCGCCCCCCGAAGTAGCCCGGGAGTTGGCGGGCCCGTACTGATCGATGAGGGTGACGCGCGCGCCGGCCTGCTGCAGGTTCAGGGCGGTCCAGGCCCCGAACGCTCCCGCACCGACCACGGCAACATCCGGCGTCTGCCGCGTGTGCACCGCCGGTGCACGGCTCCCCGTGCGCGGCAAAGCCGAATCGCCGGCGTTTTCCTCGCCCTTCAGGGAGCCGATCCCGGCGAGCAGGGCACCGGTTCCGGCGGTCGCTGTCCTTACAAAGGTGCGGCGATCCAGTCCTCCACAGCCCTCGTCACCCACGTCTTCCCCACCTCCACTCATCGAGGCCCCGGGTCGGGTGGGGCCAGTCGCACCTCGCGCATCGGCGAGTCGGCGTCCAGTTCCGACGAACCGGCGTCGTGTCCGTTGATGCTGAGGATATAGGCCACCACATCCAGGTAGACCTGCTCGTCCAGCCCTCCCGGGTTGTCGTCGGGCATTGTGGAGCGCACGGTCCTGAAAAGGGAGTATACGGTCCGTCTTCCCCAATTGGACTGGAAGGTGCGGCCCCGGAATTCGCTCGTCGTGTGGCACTCGGAGCAGGTCTCATCGAACGTCGTCTCGCCGCGGTCCGCCTGGACGTCGCTGAAGATCCCCTCGACGGGTGCCTCGGGTGGCTCCGCGGGGGTGTTCGCCTCCACCGCAGCTTCGGCGGGAGTGGGCGCCGCAGGAGGATTCCCGGGAGGAGCGGTTCCGGAGGGTGCCTCGGCCGGGCCGCCCGAAGCACAGCCCGCCACCGACAGGGTGATTGCCAGACGGAACGCGTACGCGCCCAGGGCGTGACAGCGTAGCATGGACCGGACCGCCTCCTCGGATGTAGTGTATCACTCCGGTGCATCCCACACCGGACTCATTTCTGAATATAGGGAACCGAATCATGCAGAGCCGCAGCCCCGGGAGATACCCCCTTTGTTTCCATGGCGTCACCGCTTTGGCCGCCACGGTCCTGTCGACGACTGCGTGCAACGACCGGGACAGCTTGCCGCTGGCCGTCGGGGACGTCAACAGCATCATCGTCACCGCTTCGCCCGAGCTGTGGGCACAGATCGAGCCCACGCTGCTTCCGACGCTGGAGAGGCGGGTATTCACGGTTCGTGACGAGAGGACCTTCAAGGTCACGTACCAGACCGCCGAAGAGGAGGTATGGTACAGGCTGCGCCTGTTGAAGCAGCAGCTCGTGATCGGGACGCCGGATGACCCGTGGATTGCCCAGGCACTTGCCAGGGTGGACGAGCCGGTCAGTCCGCCCCGGATTCTCCAGGTGGCGGACGTTTGGGCGCGGGAACAGCTGGTGACGATGGTCGTGCTGGCAGACGAAACGGATGCTGTCGAAACCGTGGAGGCGCTGCTCCCGGAGTTGGCGGAGCAGTTCGACAGCCAGTATCGGGACTGGGTTCTGGCCAGGATGTTCACGACCGGACCCGATACGGCGCTGGCCCGAACGCTGAGAGAAGACCACCGCTTCAGCCTGGTCGTTCCCTCGGTCTACCAGTACCGGACGCTCGACGGGATACACATGTTCCGCAACGATAATCCGGATCCATCGGAGTTGATCCGTCAGTTTGCGGTAACGTGGCAGAGTCCGGCGGTCGAACTCGATACCGACGCCCTCCTCGAGTGGCGGGCGCGCATAGTGGACCAGTACTACAACTATCCACAGTTCCTGAACCTGAGAAGGACGATCGAGTCCCGGGGGCTGTTTCGCGGAAACCCGGTCCTCAGCGTGCAGGCGGTGTGGGAGAACCCTCCGGACGAGTATCCCGCGGCGGGCCCGTTCATTACGCGCTCGGTGACCTGTGCCGACCAGGATCGGACCTATCTGATCGATGCATGGCTTTACGCGCCCGACCGCGAAAAATATGAATACATGATCCAGCTGGAGCAGATCCTCGGGTCTTTCCAGTGCACGTGAAAGCAGGAGTGCCAGGGAGACACTTGATGCAACCGCAGAAATCGCCTCCGACCGTCCTTCCCACGCAACGCCTCGCCATCTTCCTTGTGGCGGCATCGCTCGCCCTGGGGGCCTGCGCCCAGCCGGACGCGGCCGGTTCGGTCGGCGAATTCGGCGCCGAGGGTGTGGGCTACGCAAATCCCGACCACGCCGGCCATGTGGCGGCCATCGACGAGATCGTCATGGCTCCCATCCGTGAAGGACTCATCGCGGGGGCGTCGGTCGCTGTCGTGCACGGGGGCGAGCCCGTTGCGTTCCGGGGGTACGGCTGGGCGAACCTGCAACTGGACGTCCCGACGCCCGAAGACGCGATCTACGAGATCGGCTCGGTCACCAAGCAGTTCACCTCGGTCGGCCTGCTGCAGGCACAGGCAGAGGGGCTCGTCGACCTGGACGGGGACATGAGCACCTATCTGCCGGACTTCCCCACCCAGGGGAACAGCATCACCGTGCGGGAACTCCTCGATCACACATCGGGGATTCGGGGCTACACGGAAATGGCGGCCGCCCGGCCCTACTTCGTGCGGCGTGTCCCGCGCGATACACTGCTGGCCCTCATCGGCCAGCACCCGTTCGACTTCCCCACGGGAGAACACGAGATCTACAACAACTCGGCCTACTACCTGGCCGGAATGATCCTCGAGGAGGTGACGGGCGCCACCTACGAGGACTACGTCGAACAGAGGATCTTCGCCGAACTGGGCATGGACCGCTCGCACTACTGCAGCGAAACCGAGATCCAGCAGGGGAAGGTGGACGGCTACGACGTCGGTGAGGAGGGACTGGGCAACAAGGGCTTCATCGTCCACAACATCCCCTACGCCGCGGGATCACTCTGCTCCAGTGCGCGCGACCTGGCTACGTGGCTGGGCGCACTCCACGGCGGAGAGGTGCTCGACGACGACGCCTACGCCCAGCTGACCGAGCCCGGCGACCTCAACGACGGCACGAAGACCCGCTACGCTCTCGGCCTGGCGACCAGCGACATCCTGGGCCACCGCGCGCTGCATCACGGCGGCGGGATCAACGGCTTCCTTACCGAGTCGCTGCACCTGGTCGACGAGGACCTCACGGTCGTGGTCCTGGTCAATACCGCCGGTCCGCCCGGCCCGACGGCCCTGGCAGAGCAGATCGTCGAGCTGATGGTCAGCGACGCCACCCCCGAGCCGATGGCCTTCGAGGGCGATCTCGCCTGGTTCGAGGGGACCTACTCGGGCCCGGCGCGGGGTGGCCAGGCCGCGCTCCGCATCGCTGCGGACGGGGACGTCCTCACCGCCACCGCCGTAATGATGGGTGATCAGGATATTCCCGAGGAGGGCCAGGAGGCCGATACGCTCGACTACCACGGTGGCATGACGTTCGGCAACGGGGGGGCGCGCCTGACGTTCGAGGGCGGCGAGGCCAACGCGACCACCCTGCGATGGGACGTGGTGTCGGGGTACACCGTGATGTCGAGGCGGTAGCGTTGTCGTTCGTCCACCTTCACACACATTCGGAGTACTCGCTTCTCGACGGTGCAAACCGCCTGAAGGACCTGGTCAAGAAGGCGTGCGAGTTCGAGATGCCGGCCCTGGCGCTGACCGACCACGGCTGCCTGTACGGCGCCTGGACCTTCCAGAAGCTGGCGCGCAAGGCGGGGATCAAGCCGATCATCGGCATGGAGGCGTACGTCGCGCCCGGCGACCGAAGGGAGCGAGCCCGGTCGGGGCAGGGCGGGAAGGCCCACTATCACCTGGTGTTGCTGGCCCGCGACGCGGCAGGCTACCGCAACCTCATCAAGCTCTCTTCGATCGGGTACACCGAGGGCTTCTACTACCGTCCCCGTCTGGATCGGGAGACGCTTGCTCGCCACTCCGGCGGACTCATCGTGACTTCGGCCTGCATGGCCGGCGAACTGGCGCGGCACCTGAACGCCGGCAACGACGACAGGGCCCGCGAAGTGGCGGACTGGTACGCCAACGCCTTCCCCGAGCGCTACTACCTGGAGGTGCAGGGCCACGGAACGCCGGGCCAGGCGGCCGTCAACGAGAAGATCTTCGCCCTTGCCGACGACATGGGGCTGCCCGTCGTGGCGACCAATGATGCCCACTTTTTGCAGCACGACCATCACGCGGCCCACGACATCCTCGTGTGCATCGGGACCGCCAGGAACCAGGACGACGAGGGCCGCCTCAAGTACGACGACGGCCTCTACTTCAAGAATCACGAGGAGATGGCGGCCGCCTTCCCCGGTCGGCCGGAAGTGATCGAGAACACCCTGAAGATCGCGGACGAGGTCTCGCTGACGCTGGAGAAGAAATACCATCTGCCGCGATTCCCGTTGCCGGAGCGTTTCAGCGACGACAACGACTACCTGGTGCACCTGGCGGAGGCGGGTGCGAGAGAGCGGTATGCGCCCGGATCGGGGACGGAGGCGGGGGCGGAGGCCGAGGCAGCGGATGCGTCCGGGTCGGCAGCCGACGTCCCGGCAGAGGACGACCCCCTTCCCGCACAGGTCCGTGAGCGGCTCGACTATGAGCTTGCGGTCATCCTCAAGACCGGGTATGCGGGCTACTTCCTCATTACCTGGGACTTCATTCGCTGGGCCCGCGAGAACGGAATCCCGGTCGGTCCGGGGCGGGGCTCCGCGGCCGGGTCCCTGGTGTCCTACGCACTCCGAATCACGGACCTGGACCCGATCGAATACGGTCTCCTGTTCGAACGCTTCCTCAATCCCGAGCGGATCTCGATGCCCGACATCGACATCGACTTCTGTTACGAGCGCCGGGGTGAGGTGATCGAGTACGTGAGGCGCAAGTACGGTCGTGACGCGGTCGGTCAGATCATCACTTTCGGGACGATGAAGAGCCGGGCGGTGATCCGGGACGTGGGCCGTGTCCTCGGCTTCGAGGTGGGCGAGACCGACCGGATCGCAAAGAAGATCCCGAACCAGCCGGGCCAGAGCTATACGGTGGCCGAGGCGGTGAAGCAGATCCGGGACGTGAAGGCGCTCTACGAGTCCGACGACCGTCACAGGAAGCTGTTCGACTACTCGATCACCCTGGAGGGGCTTTCGCGCCACGCGTCGGTGCACGCCGCCGGCGTGGTGATTGCTCCCGGTCCGCTGAGCGACTACGTGCCCATCTGCACGCAGGGCAAGGGGAGCCGGAACGGGGGTGGCGGCAGGGCGCGTGCAACCGGTGACGAGGACGGACCCGACATCGTCACGCAGTACGACATGAACTGTCTCGAGGATGCCGGGATGCTCAAGATGGACTTCCTGGGCCTCAAGACGCTCACGGTCATCCACGACGCGGTGCGGGCGGTGAAGGATCGCCTGGGCCAATTCCGCCACCCCGAGACGCGCACCGTGTTCGAGTCCGACGCGATGGACGACGTGCCGCTCGACGAGGTGGAGGTCTATCGCATGCTCGCCAGCGGCGGCACGTCGGGGGTCTTCCAGTTCGAATCCAACCTCGCCCTGGACAAGCTGCGCGCGATGCGCTGCGACCGCTTCGACGACCTGGTGGCGACCAACGCGCTCATCCGCCCCGGCCCCCTCGACTCGGGCATGACCGACAAGTACATCCAGCGCAAGCTCGGCCGCCAGGCGGTGAAGTACCCGGCTCCCGGTCTGGAGCACATCCTGGAGCCCACGTACGGCATCATCGTGTACCAGGAGCAGGTGATGCTGATCGCGAGCGACCTCGCGGGCTACTCGCTGGCGGAAGCGGACGTGTTGCGCAAGGCAATGGGGAAGAAGGACGCGGAGCTGATCCGGGCGGAGCTGGACCGGTTCCAGGGCAGGGTTATCGAACGCGGACTGCCGCGGGGTACCGCCGTCAATCTTGCCAGGCAGATCGAGACCTTCGGCCGGTACGGCTTCAACAAGTCCCATTCCGTTGCGTACTCGCTGCTTTCGTACAAGACGGCGTGGCTGAAGCGCTACTATCCGGCCGAGTTCATGGCCGCGCTGCTGTCGTCCGTCCTCGACAAGACCGACGATGTGGTGAAGTACATCGGTGAGTGCCGGGATCTGGGCCGGTACCACCCCGCGCTCGAGGACGGTCTTGTGGTCCTGGCCCCGGACGTCAACGAGAGCGGCTGGAAGTTCACCGTCGTGGGAACCGGCACGATCCGGTTCGGACTCGGAGCCGTGCGTGGCGTCGGTGCTGCCGCCGTGCAGTCGATCCTGGGCGCGCGTTCACAGGGCGGGCCGTTCCGGGGCCTCTTCGACTTCCTCAAGCGGATCGACCTGAGGGCGGTGAACAAGCGGGCGTGCGAGGCGCTGATCGCGTCCGGTGCGCTCGACTCGTGTGGCCATCGCGCCCAGTTGCTTGCAGGTCTCGACGCGGCGTACGGCGAGGTCATGGCTCTCCTGCACGAAGCCGAGCTCGGCCAGGGTTCGCTGTTCGGCGGCGGTGGCCTGGAGCGGCCCGTCCCCGCGCTTCCGACCGTGCCCGAATGGGGCGACCGGGAGCGCCTGACCCGCGAGAAGGAGGCGCTCGGCTTCTTCATATCGGGCCACCCCCTCGACCGGTACCGTGAAATCGCGAAAGCGTTCGATGAGGTGGGTGCGATGAAGGACAGAATGGGCGACTCCGTCGAGATGGCCTGCGTGGTCACGGCCGTCGCGCGCCAGGTGTCCCGCCGTGACGGTTCGGAGTGGGCGAAGATCACTGTCGAGGGCTTTCAAGGAACCGCGACGGTCCTCGCGTTCAAGGACGTGTGGCAGAGCTACAAGGGCACGGTGGAGACGGATGCCGTGGTGCTGCTGCGAGGCAAGGTGAGCGACCGCGACCGCGATGAAGGCGATCCGCCCGTATTCCTCGATTCGGCCGAGCCCCTCGGGCAGGTGCGCGGCAGCGGGCGTCTGGCCGTGCGGATCGACCTCGGCGGGCACGAATCGCTGGCGGACGACACCTTCGCATCCGCCCGGGCAGTTGCCGACGCACACCCCGGAGCCGCCCCCGTCGAGGTGGTTCTGACCGACTCGAACGGATCGGGCGCGCCTCGCCTGAGGTCGCGTTCGCTGAGGGTTTCCCCGGACCGTGACACCATCCGCGCCCTCGAGGGCCTCTTCGGCAAGGGACGCGTCGGCCTGGCGAAGGTATGAATTCCGTCGCCGGGATATCCGTAGAGATTAAGATGGGCCACCCGTAGTGTGGCCCGCAGCACGTCCGTGGAAGAGAGACGAAGCATGAGATCTCTGTTTGTCGGCTTGACCATCGCACTTGTACCGTTCGCTATTCCGCCTCAGGCGCAGGGACAGGAGACGGAGCAGGGTACCGCCGACCCGTCCGCCTTCGTAGGCAATTGGGTGGGATCGCTGAACGTGGGCACGGTGCAGTTGCGGATGCGCTTCGAAATCGGAGAGAGCGGGGGAGAGCTGACCGCAAGCGTCTTCTCGCTGGACCAGGGCAATGCCCAGGTGCCGGTCGAGTCCGTGACCCTGACGGGCGCCACGGTGACCGTCGCGATGCCGGTGGCGGGGGCCACGTTCGAGGGCACGCTGTCGGCGGACGGCAACAGCATCGAGGGGTCTTTCGCCCAGATGGGAAGTACGCTGGCCCTGAATCTGGAGCGAACCGAAGCGGACGAGGCTGAGGTACGTCGTCCCCAGGACCCGGTCGAGCCGTTCCCCTACCTGTCGGAAGATGTCAGCTACCCCAACCCGGACGGCGGTCACACCCTGGCGGGCACCTTCACCCGGCCCGAATCCGGCGGCCCCTTCCCGACCGTGATCCTGATCTCGGGCTCGGGTCCCCAGGACCGGGACGAGGCCCTGCTGGGACACCGTCCCTTCCTGGTACTGTCCGACCACCTTACGCGTCGCGGGATCGCGGTCCTGCGCTTCGACGATCGCGGCGTCGGCGAGTCCACGGGCAACTTCGCGGCCGCCACCTCGCGCGACTTCGCCTCGGATGTGCTGGCGGGCGTCGCCTACCTGAAGACGCGGGACGACGTGGACGCGGATGCGATCGGACTGGCCGGACATTCCGAGGGGGGCCTGATCGCACCCATGGTGGCCGTCGAGTCCGATGATGTCGCCTACATCGTGCTGATGGCGGGGCCGGGCGTGAACGGGGAACAGATCCTCTACGCGCAGGGGGAGCTGATCGCGCGGGCGAACGGCGCCTCCCGGCAAGCGATCGCCCAGAACCGGGAACTCCAGCGCGCCATGTTCGCGGTCCTCAAGGCGGAGCCCGACGTGGAGCGCGCCGGGGAAGCACTTGCCGACCTGGTGCGCACGGCCCTGGAAGACGCAAGTGAGGAGGTGCGGGCGCAGGCGGGGATTACGGACGACGCCGCACTCGACGGTGCGGTGGCGGCCCAGGTCCAGTCCGTGAACACGCCCTGGTTCCGCTACTTCCTGACCTACGAACCGGCCGAGACGATCGAACGGGTCACGGTCCCGGTTCTGGCAATCAATGGCGAGAGAGACCTGCAGGTCCCCTACGAGGACAACCTGCGCGAGATCGAAGCGGCGCTCCGGCGCGGCGGGAACACGGAATACGAACTCCACGCACTGCCCGGCCTCAACCACCTGTTCCAGTACTCCGACACCGGGTCGCCGGCCGAGTACCAGGCGATCGAGGAGACCTGGTCGGTCGAGGTCATGGAACTCATCGCGGACTGGATCCTGGAGACGGTGGGGAACTAGCCGCCGGTGGACAGAATCCCCCCGGAATCTGGCTAGCCGCCAAACCGGGAGGCTCGCAGCCGCTCCGCCCGCTGCCACAGTCCGGGTGTCCCCAGCGCTTCCGCCAGGTCCCGAAAGCCGTCGGTGGCGCCTCGCCACTGCAGTTCATCCACGTCGTCGAAAAGGGCCGCGCTGTCGCGCAGCGTAGCGAGGTCGCGGAACAGGAAGGCCGCGGCGCGATTGGCCCTCAGTGACTCCGCCAGCCGTTTCGCGCCCCGCACGCTGACGTCCCAGCGGACGGGGTGCCCCGGGATGTTCTCCAGGTGACGGTACCGGGCCAGCACCGTCGCGGTGGACTTCGCCCCCCAGGCCGGAACGCCCGGGAACCCGTCCGCGCTGTCTCCCACCAGCGCCAGGTAGTCGGGGATGCTCGCCGGCGCCACGCCGAACCTGGCCACCACGCCATGCTCGTCGCGCACTTCATTCTTCCGGCGGTCCAGCTGCACCACGCGGTCGCCGACCACGCACTGGGCCAGGTCCTTGTCGGGGGTGCAGATGAACACCCGTTCCACGCGCGGATCCCGGCGGGCCCGGGCCGCGCCCGACGCAAGCCCGTCGTCCGCCTCCAGGTCCTTCATCGGCCAGACGGGCACCCCCATGGCCGTGAGTGCTTCCTCCAGCGGGTGGAACTGGGCGAGCAGCTCCGGATCGATGCCCGTGCCGGTCTTGTAGCCGGGCCAGAGGTCGTTGCGGAACGACTCGATCACATGATCCGTCGCGACCGCCACGTGGGTGGCTCCCCGTTCCAGCATGCCGAGCAGCGACGCCAGCACGCCGCGCATGCCACCCACCTCACGCCCCGCCGAGTCCGTTGCGGAAGGTGCGCCGAAGTGGTGCCGGAAGAGTTCGTAGGTGCCGTCTACGAGGTGGATGTTCAAGGGCGGGACGCGTACTATGCTGGGGCTGACCACTGCTCGACGCCCACAGTCGCCCTTCGTTCTTCCGAGCGCAACAAGGAGTCACTCCATGACCGCCACGCCCAGCCTCCAACACCTTCACCTTCGTGTGATCGCCGTCGCGATCCTTGCAATCCCGCTCCCCGCGACCGCCCAGGAGAGCCACGCCGACGATCTGCTCACGGTGGGGCACTACCTGGACATGGAGCGCGTGGGCGATCCACAGATCTCGCCGGACGGAAACCGGATCGTCTATGCCAAGTCGTGGGTCAACAAGATGGAGGACCGCTTCGAGTCCGAGATCCGGATCATGGACGCCGACGGCGGCCGGAAGCGCTTCCTGCTGAAGGGCTCCAGTCCCCGGTGGTCTCCGGATGGCACCCGCATCGCGTACCTCGCGCCGGGCGAGCCTTCGGGGCAGCAGATCTGGGTGCGCTGGATGGACGCGGAGGGCTCCCCCACACAGGTCACCCGTGAGCTGGAGGCCCCGAGCAACTTTCAGTGGTCCCCCGATGGGGAATACATCTACTTCCAGCGCTTCGTAGGGCACCCGAATCCCTGGCCGATCGACCTGCCGGCGCCGCCGGAGGGTGCGAGTTGGACCGCGCCGCCCAGGATCATCGACCGGATCCACTACCGCTACGACCGGATCGGGTTCCTGGAGGACGGGTTCACGCATCTCTTCCGGGTTCCGAGCGGCGGCGGGACCGCCCGCCAGCTGACCAGCGGCGAGTGGAACGCGGGCGCCACCTTCGCGCCGGGCGTGGGCAACGTCGGGTACGACCTGACGCCCGACGGCGGCACGCTGCTCTTCGATGGCCTTATGGAGGATGCGGACAATCGCTATCGCGAGTCTCACATCCATGCGCTGGATCTGGCGACGGGCGACATCCGCCAACTGACCTCCGAGCGCGGGCCCTGGGCGCGTCCCCTGATGTCGCCCGACGGGCGGAGCAACAGAGGTCAGAATCCCGGCAGGAAATCGTCTAACTACTTACAGGGCTGCACGATCTGCGTTTCCTGCCGTTGCCCTGGACCCTGCTGGACCGTGCCGCGAAAGCGGGAAAACCGGAGTCAATCGGCGGGAGTCCCGCGTCTCATCGTGGGCACCTGTTCCGCTCCAGATCGCCGTGATTAGAGGTCCTGCAAGACCAAGCTGCCGCTCCCTACCTACCTAAAGCGTCGGAGACAATCAGGCGCTTGTCGGAGTCCGCACCCCTAAGCTCCCGACTGTGTGCTCAACCAGTCGCACTCCTCGTCCGAGACCAAGTACATCAGAATCCAAGTCTGGAGCTTCTCATTGTGGTCGATTCGCCGGTCCAAGACGAACAGGGTATCGCCACGGAAGGTCTCCATGGGCCGGATCTCGAAGTCTCGGGGAACGGGTGCGTCCACGCACGCACTTGATAGATCTGACGACAGGATACCGACCCAAACCTTGGCGGTGAGTACGGGCATCGGTTCCATCTTCAGGGCCGTCTGATCGTGGTGGGTGAACAGGAAGCCGCCATCGCCACGCGCAAACAGTTGACGAAGTTGAGAACTGTTCTCTAGCACCTCGCGGAATGGGATGAGTTCGATGTCAATGCGTTCACGGAGGTCAGCCGGTACACCCTTACGGCGCACCACGGGGACATCAGCGGTGTCAACCACCTCACCCCGCATGTTCACGACGAACATTTCGTCCATCCCCGACCAGCCTTGGACGAACCGTCGGCCCGAGTAGGCGAGAGAACTGAGCCGGAAGGTCGCCGCGTAGGACCAATTGTCGCTCTCCGCCGACGCCAAGTACTCGGCCGGGAGGATTCCAAAGCTCTCGAATTCGTCTGTCGCTGGTCGCCAGCGGGTCAGTGACGTCTTGCGGCTGAGTTCGAAATCGGTCATCCAGACGTCCCCGCCTACCACTACCGCGGGCGTGATTCCGGCCAGTGCCGGGAAGGGCACGACCCGTCTGGTCTCACCAGTATTCCGGTCGAAGATATTCGCCCGCCGGGACTGGGTCGATTGCACCGAGATCGTCGAGTCGTCCAGAATGACCGGAACCCCCAATCCCCCACGAAACTCCCCCGGCCCCTCGCCCGGTCGCCCGTACACCAGCATAAGGCGACCGTCCCTGCCGAACCTGAGTACGCGTCCGGAAAAATGGTCGGGGATGTAGAAGGACCCATCGAATGGGTCGATGACCGGTGTGTACGGATTGCCGATGTACAGTGTGTCGGCTTCCGGTAGAAGGATGCTGTCGAGGGGAACCAGGGCCGGTCCCGCCGCGTCTGCAAAGGCGTGTTCTCCGGGTTCGGGGTTGCAGCCTGAGATCAGGATCATCCCGGCGAACAACGCGACGCGGCCACGGCAGGACCGGCCCATATGCTGGCCCGTCTTCCGTTAGCCCTCGACGATGATCGGAGGGAGAATGGCGCAGCAGACGGGTGCGCCGATCGAGCACTCGTCGGGGCACACGAAGTTGTTGAAGTTGAGAAGCCCTGAGGGACTGTCCTGCGCCCCCACCCCGAAAGGCAGGAAGCCCCACGTCGCTGCGGTGAGCGCCGCGACAGCGAACGCCCCCATGATCACTTTACGAATCTTCATCGTGACTCCTTTGTGGTGTGAAAAGGGTTACGGCCCTGGTGGGCCATCTTCCAACGTGCCAAGAACGGTCGGAAGATTCCGCTGGAACGTCAAGAGCCAGCGTGAGACAGGGCGTCAACAGCTTCTCTCAAGGACCTTCCATCCTTGAGGGCGTCGAGGAGAGGGCTTGAAGGCCCATAGACCTGCTCGGTGCGAAGGATGATTCCCCCGGTGTCCAGCACCAGTTCAATGGGCGTGCGCTGCGCTTCGATCCGCACGCCGGAGAGGTATCCGTCCGTCCTGATGCCCGTCGCCCGAAGAATTCGCTTTTCGTCGTCTGCCGGTTCACGGCTGAGCAGCAACTGCACGTTGGTTCCCGACATCCGCTCCCACTCCAGCCATTCGGCCAACACGGAAAAGCAGCGGAGACACTGGCTCGGATCCACTGCGATCACGACGATTGGGTCCCCGAGGGTCAGTTCCGCGATGCGGGTGCCGTCCGAGAGCGTCCAATCCATGGCGTCCGAGGCATGGTCCATGTTGCAACCGGCCCCCACAACGAGCGCGGTGAACAGACAGGCTGCCACTGCGCTGCGTGTACGTCCCGAAATGGTCAGCAATTGGGTCAGTGTCATTCGTAAGCCGAGGTTGTTCACCGTCCGCACCGCAGGAGTCGGTCCCCTGCGAATCGTCCTGCCGGGAACGGAATCAGGCCCGGCGGATCACAGGATGTGATCCAAGCCGCTGTTCCGCAAGGTGCAAGGTCCGACACCTGAGCCCTGCGTGGCGGCGGTCGTCCGAAAATGGGAGGGGGACCTCCGGGTCAGGGTTGTGGACAGCTGGGGCGGCATCGCCGAGCGTCCGAAATCGACGAGCCGCGCCGCTTGAGGAAAGTAGGGTCGGGACGGATGGGTTTCTACCGCTCCAGCCTCCAAACCTGCACCGACTCCACCCCCACATCGTCCGTCACACGCCCCAGCAGGTAGTCGGCACCGATCTCGAAAACGGTCAGCCCGTCGGGTGTTTCGATGAATCCCAGCGCCCTCCCCTCCGGGTCGAAGACCGTCCAGAGCGACGCTGGCCGGTCGATCCCGGGAAGGGTGGCCTCCCGCACCCAGAGGTGGTCCAACGGATCGGTCAGCAGCATCCGAAAGGCCGGGAATTGCTCCACGAGGGGCATGTCTCGGTATCCCTGACGGGCCATCTCCAGCCGCTGGCCGGTCAATCCGGCCCGCTCCAGCGCTGCATCCAGCGCCTCGTCGACTTCCTCGCGGGTTGGTGGGCGGTTTTCGTATTCGCGACGGACGATGCGCGCAAGTGAGCCGGTGGCCCGCTCATAGGCTCGGATCTCGTATTCGTCATCGGGGGTGATGATGACCAGTTCGCCCCATTCCGACTCCCAGAGCGAACGTCCAAAGGGCAAAATGCCCAACACCGGCATACCGTTCCTCATGGCGAGGTACGACTCCTGCCCGGGGTGGGCGCCGAACTCGACCGGCGAGGCCGCGTCGGCTCGCCGTAACTGGTAAGTCTCCCGCGAACGCCGGTATCCTTCGCCCGTCACCTCTCCGGCCCGTCCGAGGATGCTTCCGTCGCCGAGCACCGACCGGGGTTCAAGCGGACGGTCCCGTCCCGATTCGAGCACAAAGGAGCGTCCGAACATTCCTCTGGAGTCGAAAACCGAGATCGCGCGGCTCCGGGACTCCCACGCGACGAGTGAATCGCCGGGCCATGTGTCAACCCCGGCAAGGTCCACGAATTCCCCGGGACCTTCGCCTTCTCGTCCCCATGTCGCCAAGTGGACACCCGCGCCATCGAAGACCCGTAGCTCGTTCGTTCCCGCGTTTGCTACAACTATCCTCCCGTCGGGAAGGACGACGGCGTCGCTAACCTGATGGAGGAGGTATGCCTCGTCGCCGACTACCGCGCCAATCGACACCGATGGCTCCTGTCCGATCCGCCACGGCAGCCGCGAACCGTCGGCGGGACGAACGTTCTCGACAATACGGATCCCGGCGCTGTCACGCCTCTGCTCGGCGAAGCTGTCTTGGGCGATGCCTTCCTGGAAACTGCTCGCGACCGCAGCCATCGCCAGCAACAGTGCGGCCGCCTTTACCGGATCGAACATTCTGTAGCGGTGGACCATGCCTCTCTCTTTCGAGTCGGGATTCCCAAGGTAGCGCCTGCAACCCAGTTCCTTTAGGACACGGTAGGGAGTGAACGGCTCCGTGTCCATCCCGACTGAGGGCTGTCGCCCCCGCTTTCGAGGGCCGGATTTGCTTGATATGACGCCGGGCGTGCTGGCGGGTGGTTGGGCGGGGGTCAGGGGATGCGCTGCCACCGCATCGGTGGCCGCCGCAGGCTCTCGGACACGTCGGCGAAGGCCTTTTCGAACGCCGGTAATGCTGACGAGCCAGCTTACCCTCCGTGGCCACACTCTGTGTGTCTCCCGGAGGGGCTGGCGGGGGGCTGCGCCCCCTCTGACCCCGGCGTTTCCGGCCCGCCACGGGAGCGGACGGCGTCGAGGTGCTCCACCCCCCGAATCCCGTCGCGGGGGCCACCGGCGAGCGTAGCCCCGTTGTGGCCGACGACCCGGCCGACGTGATCCTCAATGGACCCGCTAGCCGGGAGGGTTGGCCGTGACCGGCGAGGGCTTGAGGATCCGCCCTTGGGTGGTTCCTTGGCCGACTGGTGGCAGCTATCCGAGCCCCGTGCCCCCCCAAAGCCCGGAAAACCGCTCTCACGGCCATTCTGGGCGCCTTGGGGGCCGTTTGGCGGAATCCACGGCCGAGGGATCGCCTGTAACGCACGAACTCGACCCAGGGAGGGGTAGGAGTACCCCCCGGTTTCGGGCTTCCGGCCGAGGAACTTGCCATCCTCGCCATCCTCGCGGTGGAGGATCGCGGCACGAAGACGGGTGGAGGCGTCGCTCTCGACGGCTGAACGGCCGACGGTGGCCCGCGTGGCCCGTGCGCACGACCTGACGGGCGATCCTGTCCCGGCGCTCCGCACCCGTTTCGGCCAGGCGCCGAACCGGGACATTCCGTGCCCATGGACATGGCGCGCGAAGGTTGCTTCGGGTTCGGGGGGCATCCCCCGACCAGAGAGTTTTCGTGAAACGAAAACATCTATGGACGCCCCCGTGACGCCAGCGTTCTGGAGAACCGGTTCGAGCGGGCGGTCAGGTGCTGTCATCTATCCGGCCTGTTCGCGCGGCATTGTCATAAGCCGCTGGCCTGTATGGAGATACGCGGACCGAGTCCAAATCACATCTGCAAGCTTGGTGCTTTGTGTTTTTGCCTGGTTTTCCCGATCCCGTCTCGTTGACCGTTTGCCCATACCTGTTTCGTCCGTTCTGCCCACGTCCCCGACAGCTGCTTCGGTTGGCCGCTCCGTTCAGGCGGCGGCAGCTACGGTGTGAACCCGGTAGACCTCCTTCTTCGTCGAGAGTGCCCATACGATGCGTGCCGTCTTGTTGGCGAGGGCCACCGCGACCAGCTTTCTGGGCTTGCGCTCCAACATGCTGGCCAGCCACGGATCCGCCGTACCGCCACGTCGAACCGCGCTCTGGATGACGGCCATCGCCCCCGAGACCAGCAGTCGCCTGAGGTCGCGCTGACCCATCTTCGATATCTTGCCCAGCCTCGGCTTGCCCCCGGTCGTGTGCTGCTTGGGCACGAGGCCGAGCCACGCCGAGAAGTCGCGCCCGCGCCGGAAGCTCTCCATCGGTGGCGCGAAGGCTTGGATGGCCAGCGCGGTGACCGGCCCGATTCCCGGGGTCGTCATCAGCCGCGCCGCCTCCTCGTCTTCCCGAGCGCTGTCCCGCAGCTCGACGCTCAGTCCATCGATCCTCTCGTCGAGCTCGTCGATCCGTTCGAGCAGCAGCCCGCCCAGTTCGACGACGGCTTTCGGCAGGCCGAAGTCTCCATCTTCGAGAGCCCCGGCCAACTGTCCGATCCGGGCAGGGCCCTGAGGAGCCACGACGCCGAACTCGGCCAGGTGCCCCCGCAGTGCGTTGATGAGCTGCGTGCGCTGGCGCACCAGCAGGTCGCGCGTCCGAAAGAGCATCGCCCGCGCTTGCTGCTCTTCCGTCTTGACCTCCACGAGGTGCATGGTCGGCCGCTGCGCCGCTTCCGTGATCGCCTCCGCGTCCGCGGCGTCGTTCTTGTGCCGCTTGACGAACGGTTTCACGTAGACCGGCGGAACCAGCTTCACCTCGTGCCCCAGCGCCGTGATCTCACGGCCCCAGTAGTGGGCGCTGGCGCACGCCTCCATCGCCACCACACAGCGCGGCCGGGCGGCGAGAAACCCCAGAAGCCTCGCCCTGCTCAGCTTCTTGCGGTACGCCACCGATCCATCGGCCTTCGCGCCGTGGACCTGAAAGGTGTTCTTTGCCAGATCGATCCCGATGACGTTGGCCGTCTCCATTGGATGCCTCCTCCCTCAGATGGTCGGTAAGTACGAACCGACCATCATCGGTGAATTGTGAGGCTGTCGGGAGGGGGCGTCCATTCCATCACATCTGGCTCCTCCACAAACCGCAGAAACCAACGCCGCCGGGGCGGCTGCCCCGCGAGCCTGGTCCCGCGCCCTCCCCCGGACGGCCGACCGTGCCACGGACGGTCAACCGAAGACTAGCGGAAAACCCCCGGCCACGCGAGCTTTCGTTCGCGCAGATCGTGCGGTCCATCACCGAGAGGAATCGAATGATGGCACGCACGAAACGAAGTCGGCGCTCGTACGGCGCTGGCGAATGGGGCCGGAACCGGGTCAGGATCTTCCCGGACCCGAAGACCGGCAACTTCCAGATTGAGTGGCGAGAGAACGGGCGCAGACGGAGCCGGTCGCTAGGGCACCGCGATTGGCCGAGGGCGAAGAAGCAGGCGGACGAATTCGCCGCGGGCTTCGTCGGCCCGGACCTGAACGGCAAGCAGGAAGCCGAGCCCGAGCCGCTCAAGCTGGGCGAGCTTTTTGACATCTACGGCGAGGAGGTGACGCCCACCAAGGGCTGGAAGGCTCGCCGGCATGATCGGGCCGCCACGCACATGTTCCTCCGATTCTTCGGACGGAACCGCGACCCGGCCACCCTGTCACAGAGGGACTGGGACCGCTTCATCAGGGAGCGGCGGGCGGGCAGGATCGGTCCGAGCGGCAAGCCCGTGTCCGACCGGATGGTCGAATACGACCTGAAGTTCCTAGTCGCGGTGCTCAATTGGGCCGCGAGGTCGAGGGACGAAAGGGGCCGCCTGCTCTTGGACAGGAACCCGCTCAAGGGCCTCAGGAAGCCGACGGAGAAGAACCCCAACCGGGTGGTGCTCACGGGGGAGGAATACCGGGCGCTTCTGGAAGTCTCCGGGCGGGTGGACTGGCGGTTCCGCGTTGCGCTCGTGCTCGCGCACGAAACCGGCCACCGGATCGGCGCGATCCGCCAACTTCGCTGGTCCGACATCTCCTTCGAGGGAGAGACCATCCTCTGGCGTGCCGAGCACGACAAGTCGGGGCACGAGCACGTCACGCCCGTTACCGCCGAGGCGCTCGAAGTTCTGGAAGAGGCGAGGAGGAGCAACCCCGGATCCGGGGTTGCTCCGGTGCTGCCCGCCCCCAAGAGTCCATCGAAGTGCATGGGATCCGCGCTGGCGCAAGGGTGGTGGGTCAGGGCCGAGAAGCTGGCGGGGCTGGAGCCCGAGCCGGGAAGGGGCTGGCACTCGCTTCGGCGGAAGTTCGCCAGCGACCTGATGGATCAGCCGCTCAAGGTGCTGTGTGAACTCGGCGGCTGGAAGGAGGCCAGAACGGTTCTCCAGTGCTATCAGAAGCCCGACGAAGGACAGCTTCGGAAGGCACTGGAAGCCCGCAGACGGTCTCGCGGCTAGATCCGCAATCGGCGGGAGTCAAACGGCTGGAACCCTCCCGTCCAATCTCGTAAGTTCAACATCCATGGGCAGATGCGAACTTACTTGCGTCCGCCCGACGGACGGCACATCGCATACACCGGCTTCCCCTGGACATCGCAGACCTACAAGACCACCGAGCTCTACGTGATGGACGCCGACGGCGGCAACGCGCGCCTCGTCTCGGGCGACGTCGACAGGGACATCGGCGCCATGCACTGGTCCGAAGATTCGCGCGGCGTGTACTTCACCGCCGGCGACCGCGGCACGATGAACGTGCACTACGCGACCACCGACGGTGAGGTCACTCAGGTCACCGAGGGCAACCACATGCTGTCGCTCACCTCGGCCACGGAGGACGGCCAGGCGGTCGGTACCCGCACATCCCCCCACGAGCCCGGCGATGTCGTGGCCTACGACCTGGGCCGCCCCGGCGCAATCCGGCAGCTCACCGAGGTCAATGCGGAAGTTCTCGCCGGCATGCGTCTGGGAGACGTGGAGGAGATCTGGCACGAGTCGACCGGCGGCACGCAGGTGCAGGGCTGGATCGTCAAGCCCCCCGATTTCGATCCCGACGGGAGCTATCCGCTCATTCTGCACATTCACGGCGGCCCGCACGCCATGTACAACGTCAGCTTCAGCTATCCCTACCAGAACTTCGCGGCCAACGGCTACGTCACGCTGTACACCAATCCCCGCGGCAGCACTGGATACGGAACCGACTTCGGCAACGCCATCGACAACGGCTACCCTTCCGTCGACTACGACGACCTCATGGCCGGAGTCGACGCGGTGATCGATCGCGGCTACATCAACGAGGACCAGATGTACGTCACGGGCTGCAGCGGCGGCGGCGTGCTCTCCAGCTGGGTGATCGGCCACACGACGCGCTTTGCGGCGGCGGGCGTGCGCTGCCCGGTAACCAACTGGATCAGCTTCGCGGGCACGGCCGATATCACGGTCTGGGGCTACTACCGCTATCACGGCTACCCGTGGGACAATCCGGACAAGTACCTGGAGCACTCATCACTGATGTATGTCGAAAACGTCACCACGCCCACGATCGTGATCACCGGCGAGCTGGACCTGCGAACTCCGATGGCACAGTCGGAAGAGTACTACCAGGCGCTCAAGCAGTTGGGAGTGCCCACGAAGCTGCTCCGCTTCCAGGAAGAGTACCACGGGACCGGCTCCAAGCCCTCCAACTTCATGCGCACCCAGCTCTACCTGATGAAGTGGTTCGAAGAGTACGGCGGCGAGCCGAGGATGACGATGGACGGATAGCCGCGGCGGGCGGGTCAGCCGCGCGGTTGCCGCTGCAGCAGGCTCCTCAGGGTCTCGGTCTGCTCCTCGTTCAGCAGGGCCGAGAAGTCCCTGTGCAGGACCTCGAACGCGGGACCGAGCTGATCGACGAGACTGCGCATCTCCTGCATCGCCTGTCTCGCTTGCGCGTTGCCAGCGCCCGCGCCGCGCCGGGCGCCGCCGCCTCTCCGCGCGGCCCCCATGCGGTCGCGCATCTGTGCCCGCACCCGGTCGTACCGGCCCAGCGCGCTCTTGTTGGCTTCCCGAAAGTCCGCAACCAGGACGACCGCACTGTTCGCCTGCTCATCGCTGAGCGCAAGACGCTCGGAGAAGCCTTCGAAGCGCTGATCCAGCGCGTCCCACAGACGCACTCCGGGATTGTTCGCGAATCCGCCGAATGCGCCGCCGGGGCGCTGTGCGGTCGCGGAATCGGGCAAGGCGGCCGTGGCTGCCAGGGCGACGATGCCCAGGGCGAAAAGGGACTTGAGATGTCTATTGCGTCTCATGACGGGTATCTCCTGGCAAGGATGCTCGATGGGGCGCGGGCACCGCCCTCGCCCTGTCTCTTTACGACATTCCGGCATCGCAAAGCGTTAGAACGCGACCAGCTTCGTCACCTTCAGCGTCACCGCCCGATCGATCACGCCGGCCTGCCCCGGTTCGGGACTCCGGTCGCGAAGCTCCGAATAGACCAGAAAGACATCGCTCAGCGGGGCGTGGATCAGGTTGAAGCGGACATTGGTCTGCAGTCGGTCGGAGGCCTCGTTATACTGCACGAACGCGCTCAGGAACGTCCGCGTGTCATGCGCGTACCGGAGGCGTCCGGCGAAGAGGTTGGCGTCGAAGGTTCGGCCTGCCAACGTCAAGTGATTGCGCTGCGCCGTGCCCTCCACGAACAGGTGGGCGCTGGGACGCAGCGTAACGCCGCCGGTCACCGAGGATCGCTGGCCGTCGAAGAATTCTCCCCGCGTGACCGCCAGCGTGCCCCCCAGCTTGCGGCCGAGGTTGGACCTGTAGCTGGCCGTGAACGCGCCGAAGTCGTACTCGCCTGCCGGTACGGCGACGCCGGCGATGGGCGTGGCGGAGTCAAACCGCTCGTACGACGCCGAGTACTCCATCGTGAGCATGCCGCTGTCGAGGAACGCGACCCCAAGGCCAGGCGTGATTTCCCGGCTCTCCAGCGTCCATCCGAGATCCGAAAACAGGTTGACGTCCACATAGGGATTGAGTTCGCGCACGTGGGGGATGGCCGGTTGCGGATGCGCGCCCAGCGTCACGAAGCCCTGCCGCACGCCGCGCCTGGCCACGAACCCGACTCCCGGGTTGAAGTCGTCGCCGACGGTCTTGACGAGCACCGAGGCCGCCCACAGCGGGTCCCGCCATGCGAACTCGAGCGCTCCGGTCGTCCGGTCGCCGTTCGCATCGGGCTCGTCGGTCACGGCCAGGTAGGAGTTGAGCAGCATCCGCCCGCCGGCGAGCCGCAGGTTGGCGTCGGCGCCGAACGTCCGGTTGTAGGCGTCGGCCAAGCCCCGGCCCGTGCCCTCCCGGTTCACGAACATGAACCCGATGTCGCTGCTGGTCAGGACGTTTTTCCTGAGGCGCACCACGGAGAAATTCTCGCCTGGGTGCGAAGGCCCGTCGCGCGTCTGCATGTTGAGGAGGCCGACCGCATAGTCACCGACACGGCCTGTCATGCGCGCGCCCGCCGCGATCGGGACCGGCGTGCGGTCGGCCGACAAGCCGATTCGGCGACTGTGGAAGAGCTTGAAGTTCTGTGGGCCGGATCCTGTGCGGAAGTTGCGGACGCGGGCGTCCTGGAAGCTGAAGATCCCGTCGTTCTCCAGGAAGAAATCCCGTTTCTCGGGGAAGAAAAGCGAGAATCGCGTGAGGTTGATCTGCTGTTCGTCCACCTCCACCTGCGAGAAGTCCGTCAGCGCGGTGACGTCCAGCGTGAGCTGGGGTGTAATCCCCCACTTCAGGTCGAACCCCCCTTCCAGCTTCTCCGACGAGCCGTCGTTGCGGAGCCCGTCGCTCCGCACCCCGTTGACGAACGGCTTGACCCACAGGTTGCGTCCCTGCCCCAGCCCTTCCAGCGATGTCAGCGTTCCTGCCCGGGACATCTTGTAGACGCGAAACTGGCGGGTGAGCGGCGCCCAGTTGGAGTCTTCGGAGATCCGCCTGATTCGCCGCGAGAAATTGATCCCCCAGTCCTGCGGTCCTTCCGTCTCGCGGAACCGGAGCGTCGTCATCGGCACCGCGATCTCCGCCACCCATCCATACTCGGTGATCCTGGTGGCCACCTCGACTTCGCCTTCCCAGGCCCGGTTCACGGACTGCTGGTCGTTGAAGGCCTGCGCGTCGAAGAGCGCCCCGGCCGGATTCACCGCGAAGAGGAACGCGTTTTGCCGGTCCAGGTACGTGTCGAGAGCGAAGCCGAAGATGTCCGAATCCTGCGTCGCGAAGTCCTGCTCCATGCCGGCCGATACCAGCGCCTCCGGGCGACTGTCGTACATCGTCGCGCCGACGTAGAGGCGCTGCCGGTCGTAGAGCACGCGGACGACGGTGCGCTCCGCCGACGGAACGCCCTGGTTCGGAATGGACTGGTAGAAGACGCCCCGGGTGGAGTCGGCCAGTGCCCATGCCGCCTCGTCCAGATTGCCGTCCAGCGCGATCGGCGAAGTGGCGCGTCTGGCCTCCAGCGACGGACGCGGCAACGCGTCGGGGTCGATACGGTCGACGGCGACGACTTGAGATGCCAGCGGGTGCGGCGCGGCCAGCAGGAGCGCCACAGCCAGGACGCGAAGAGAAGCTGGCAAGGTCGGCTAGAGCAAACGGTCCAGGCTTACGATGAGGCCGACGATGAGCACGACCTGGCCCAGCAGGAGCTGATACATGCGCGTCTTGAGGCCTTCCACGCTCAGGTGGAGCGTTGCGATCTCGCCCGTCACTTCGGTGCGGAGTTCTTCGAGCTTGCTGTTGATGTCGGTTTGGAATTCCTGGAATGTACTCTCGAGGCCGCGCACCTGTCCCCTGGTCGCCCCATGGCCGGCGGCAAAGCCGTGAAACACGGTGACAAGCGTCTCCGCCTGGGCCGCTTCGAATCCGGCCGCCTCAAGCGCCCGTGCAGCTTTCAGGGTGTCGACTCCCAACTCGTTCATGGCTTCGAACATCCCGTTTTTCCTCCCATGGTGTCAAGTTGAACCGGAACTTCAGTTCAGGTCGGCGGGTATCATGCCCGCGAGGCCCCCGCAAACCATCGACGAGGACATCCATGCCCCGCACGTCAGGCCCGCCATCTACGGCCTTCAGGACAGCTCTGAGGCGGGCGCTGCTTCTCGCCGTTGCCGCCTCCGCGACCGTGTTTCGGGCAAGCGCCCAGGAAGCCGCCGAGCGCTCGACGGTCACCGTGACCGGCACCGTCGTGAGCGAGGCCACCGGGGACCCCATTGCCGAAGTCATCGTCCTTGTGGAGCTGCTGGGCCTCACCTTCGTGACCGATGCCCAGGGACAGTTTGTGTTCGCCGAGGTGCCCCGCGGCGTGTACGGGATCGATCTGATTCACAAGGACTATGAGCGATTGGAAGGCGACCTGACGATTGACCAGCCGGGGTCGTTCGTTCTCGCCATGACCCCGACGTCCGGTCCGGGGGCAGGCTTCATGACGGGGGTCGTGGGCTTCGTCACGGATCGGGTGAGCGGGGATCCCATTCCCGAGGTTGTGGTGAACGCGCCGCTGGCCGGCCGCATTGCGAGAACGGGCGCCGGGGGACGCTTCAATCTTGCGGAACTGCCGGCGGGGCGGCATGAGATCCGGTTTTCCCATCTTGGATACGCCGAGCGTACCGAATCGATCGACGTGCGGATGGGCCGCGTCACCACCGTGCGGGTGGTCCTCGATGTCAACGCCATCGCATTGGACCCCATCGAGGTCACCGTGGACAGACGAGACGCAACGTTGGAGGACCGCGGGTTCTATCAGCGTGAAGAGGACGGTTGGGGCTACTTCGTGGATCGGGAGGATCTGGAGGCCAGGAACCCGATCGAGCTCACGGATGCCCTGGACCGGTTTCCGGGGGTGAGGGTTGTTTCCAACCCCAACAGCCCGGGTCAAAGGCACCTCCTACTACGGAACTTCGGCCGTACGTGTGCTCCGACGGTTTTCATCGACGGCATCAGGATGATCGGTCTCGGAGGCATGTCCATCAACGACATGGTCGATCCATCGGTGGTTGCCGGAGTCGAGATGTATCGAGGTGTGGCCGGCAGACCGGCGGAATACTGGGGTTCATCCTGTGGCGTCGTCCTCATATGGCTCCGGCGGGGAGAAGGCCGACGGGCGAGATAGCAGCCCGCCATCGGCACCGAACAGTCTGGCGCGTGCAGGCCCGTATCCCCACCTTGTGAGGTTCAGCGCGTCTCGCGTTCCGGGAGACACGCGCCAGCCAACCACGTAGCCTTCGGATGACGAGGAGCGAGCGAGCCATGCGTGTCACGGTCGGATTGGGAATCGCGGTGATGGTATTGGGTTGCGGCGGGGGAACGGGAGACAGCCAGGAAGCCGACGCCGGGATGGCCGACGAAGTCGCGGCGCCTGCGCGGGTGATGATCACGGCGCCCGCCGACGGCGCCGAGGTGGACGCCGGACCGGTGGTCTTCGTCATGGAGACCGAGGGGCTCGAGATCGTGGCGGCCGGCGTCATGGATGCCGGTACGGGCCACCATCACCTGATTGTCGACGGTGATGTGGATTGGGCGCTGCCGATCCCGAACGATCCGGGTGTCCACTACCACATGGGCCTGGCCCAGACCGAGTTCACGATCGAGGACATGACGCCGGGCGAACACCGGGTCATCGCGGTGGTTGCGGACGGCGTGCACATCCCCCTCGATCCCCCCGTGGCCGACACCATCACGATCGTCGTTCGGTAGCACCCGGTGGCAGGAATCCCCGCTGTATCGGAAGGGCGGCGCGGGGCTGCGCGACGGAACGGCCGACTGGCGCCGGGGCGCATTACGCGATGTTCCGCGTGGCTGCCGGCAGGCTTGGCTTTCGCATTGGTGTCGGGATGCACCAACCTCGCCGACAGAGGTCTTGCTGCGCGCGTGGATGACTGGACCCTGAGCGAAGAGCGCCTGGCGGAACTCATCGTGCTGGCTCAGCCTTTCCCGCTCGACTCAGCCGCGGCACACGAGCTGGCCGACCACTGGATGGCAGGCGCGGCTCTGTCGCTTCGGTCAGCGGCGGGGGACTCCCTGTCGGGCTCCGAGGCGTTTGCGGAGTCGATCTGGCTGGAGCAAAGGGAGGCGATGCTCGCGCGTGACCGCGACCAACGGCTCGGCGGCACCGTCCTTCCCGATGACGCGACGGTGGAGCGCACCTTTCGCGAAGGATCGCTCCGGCTGATTGCGCACGTCCTGAGGCGTGTGGGCCCGGAGACTTCGTCCAGCGAGCGACTGCTCCAGCAACGGACTGCGGAGCGTTTGCTTTCCATCCTGGTCGAGGGTGGCTCCTGGGACCAGCTTGTCGCCGAGAGCGAGGACGCGGCGTCGCGCCAGGCGGGCGGGCTCCTGGGCCTGTTCGGTCCGGGCGAGTTGCCCGTCACGCTCGACCGAACCGCGTTCCGGCTGGAGCCGGGGCAGGTGTCGGGCGTGACCCAGAGCGCCGACGGCTATCATATCCTTTACCGTCCCCGGTTCGAGGAGGTGGGGTCGCTGTACGCAAGCCGCCTGTACCAACGGCGCCTGATCGACGCGGACATGTCGGCCGCCGAGAGCGATCGGACCACGCGCGGATTTGCGGTGACCCCGGGTGCCGCGACCGTGGTGGGGGCCATGGTGACCGACCCCTCGGAGTGGCTGGAATCGCAGCAACCGCTGGCGACCTGGGGGGCAGAGTCGAATGAAGCGGAAGGAGCGGACGCTGCGGAAGCGGCAGGCGCGGCGGGATCGCTCACCGCGGGCACCGTCGCTCGCTACATGTTCTTCCTGCCGCCGGAGTCGCTCTCCGGACTGGCCGAAGCCGACATGGAGGCGCGCACGCGATTCGTGCGGGATCTGGGTACGCGCGAACTGCGACTGGCCGACGCGGTCGCACGGGGTCTTGCGCTGGATCCGGCGGCTGCCCAGGACTACGCCCGGCTCCACGCGGACGAGGTCGAATACTGGACCAACGCCCTGGAACTGGACGGGCCCGACGCCCCGTCGCGAGACGCGCTTGCCAGGCACATGGAGTCGCTGGTTTCCCGGCGCGAGGAGGCTCGTTCGCTCCCGCCGCTTCTGGAGGCGTGGCTGTTGACCCGGACCGAATCCCGCGTACGGGCACGGGGCGTCCTGGCCGCGATCGTGCTGGCGCGCGGAATGCTCACGGAAGCGGGCGGCGCGACCGGCACGGATCCGTGAGCAGCCGGGGCGCGCCCGTTGCAGCGACGATTTGCTGCGTCACGCTGTGGGCGTGCGGGACCGGCCCGGCTGAACCGCCACCCGCACCCGGTGAACCCGTCGCGGGACTGAGCACCGGCGAACGCGGACGCTTTCTGGTCGGCCGCGCGCTGTTCGAGCGTCTCGCCACCGCCGACGAGGGACTCGGCCCCCTGTACAACGCCGAACGGTGCAGCGACTGTCACGACCAGCCCGCCGTGGGGGGCGGCGGCACCCAGCGGTTCCGCGTTCTCAAGGCGACGCGCTTCGCGGATGGCCGCTGCGACCTGCTCCGGGCCGAAGGCGGCGACAACATCCAGCGCCGCGCGACCGACCTCCTCATCGCGCACGGGATGGGCCCCGAGGTCGTCCCCGGCACGGCGACCGACACCGTGCTCATGACCGCGCCGCCGCTGTTCGGCCTCGGCCTCGTCGAGGCGGTGCCCGACGCGGTCCTCGCGGAGCGCGCCGACCCGGACGACCAGGACGGCGACGGCATCTCGGGGCGACTGCCGCGCCTTCCCGACGGCCGCACGGCACGATTCGGGCGCAAGGGCGACGCGTCCACGCTGGAAGACTTCGTCGACACGGCGCTGCGCTTCGAACTGGGCTTCACCACCGCTGCCCACCCCACCGAAGAGGCACGCAACGGCATCCCCGTGCCCGCCGCGGCCGATCCCATGCCCGACCCCGAGATCGACGCCCCGACCATGAGCCAGCTCACCGACTACGTCCGGTTCCTGGCGCCGCCCGCCCCGGAAACCGACCTGCCGCCCGCCGTCCGGGACATGGTGTCGCGCGGCGCCGCGCTCTTCCGGCAGATCGGCTGCACCTCGTGCCACCGGGAGGAGCTTCGTACGGGTTCTTCCGCGCCGCCAGCGCTCGCGAACCGGACCATCAGGCCCTGGTCGGACCTGCTCCTGCACGATCTGGGCCCGGAGCTGGGGGATGTCTGCGGCGCGGACGCCTCGCCGGCCGAACTGCGCACGGCCGCGCTGTGGGGATTGCGATACCGCACCCGCTACCTGCACGACGGCAGGGCAGCGGACATCGTTTCCGCCGTCTCGGCCCACGGAGGCGAGGCAGCGACGGCCCGCGATGCGTTCCTGTCGTTGCCGGACGAAGCGCGTCTAGCGGTCATCCGCTTCCTGAACTCGCTGTGAGGAATCATGTGTAAGGATGTAATGTGTAGTTTACATTATGTAATCTTTAGTTTACTTTTTCTGGCCCTGCAGCCCGCATCGGCCCTCCAATGGACCGCGGAGACGAGCCAGGCCATCGACGGGGTGTTCGCGGAATACGACCGGACAAGCGGCCCCGGCTGCGCGGTGGGCGTGGCCGAGGCGGGGCGCCTGGTCTTCGCGCGCGGATACGGGATCGGGCAGATGGACCACAGGATCCCGCTCAGCGGGGAGTCGGTCTTCTACCTCGCGTCGGTGTCCAAGCAGTTCGCGGCGGCCGCCATCGTCATCGCCGAGCACGAAGGCCACCTGTCGATGGACGATCCGGTCAGCGCCCACATCCCCGAGTTTCCCACGTACGCGCAGGGCGCCGTCACCATCCGCCATCTCGTCCATCACACGAGCGGCGTGCGCGACTATCTCACCCTGATGAGGCTCGCGGGCACGCCGTACGAGAACATCCTGAGCGACGAGGACATGCTGGGCCTGATCACGCGCCAGCGGGAACTCAACTTTGTGCCGGGGACCGAGCACCTCTACAGCAACTCCGGCTACGTGCTCATGGCCGAGATCGTGAAGCGCGCCACCGGGCGGTCGCTGCGGGAGTACGCCGACGAGAAGATCTTCCGCCCGCTCGGCATGTCCAACACGCACTTCCACGACGACCGACTCCAGGTCGTGCCCGGCCGGGTCTTCAGCTACGACCCGCCCGCGGACGGGGACGGGCGCGGCGGCACCGGCGACGACCGCCGCACCGGCACGCAAGCGAGCTGGCGCACGAGCGGCGGCTGGCGCACCAGCTACCTGATCGACTTCGACAAGGTGGGGGACGGGGGGCTGTACTCGTCGGTGGCGGATCTGGCGAAGTGGGACCGCGCCTTCTACGAGGACGTGCTGGGCGTACCGGGGTTCGCCGAGCGCATGTACAGCCGCGGCATCCTGGCCGGAGGCGACACGATCGCATACGCGCGCGGCCTCAGCGTCGGCGAGCGGCGAGGCCTGCCGCGCATCTCGCACGGCGGCGGCTTCATGGCCTTCCGCACCATGATCGCCAGGTATCCGGAACAGCGCACGACGGTGATCACCCTCTGCAACGTCGGCACCGCGCAGCCGGGGGCGCTCAGCACTACCGTGGAGGACATCGTCCTGGCGGGCGCGTTCACCGAGGCGCCGGAAGAGCGCGTCGCGCCGACCACGCCTGCGGGCGCCCCTGGCACCGACGACGAGCCGCCCTTCGCCGTATCGGCAGCCGCGGTCCAGGCGTTCGCCGGCACGTACCATTCACCGGAACTGGACGCCACCTGGCGCCTCGAGGCCGACGGCACCAGCCTGCTGCTCCATCACCCGCGCGGCGACACGGAAACGCTTACAGCACGCCGCGAGGCAGTGTTCGGCTCCGGCGGCATCGAGTTCGCCTTCGAGCATGACGATGGACGGGCCGTCGCCTTCCTGCTCGCCGCGGGCAGGGTGCGCAACCTGCGCTTCGAACGCACCGACCATCCGTAGCGGCGGCGGCCCCGCGACTGGACTCGGCGCGCGGGGCGGCCTTCCGGTCACGGCCCCTCGGCCTTCTTCCGACGGGCCCCGAAGCCTTGACCGCATCGGACGGGATTCTAGTTTTTTGTGCGGCACGCGGTCGCGCCAAATGTTTCCGGGTACCCGACGGAGCCCGATGGTCCACCTGAGCGACGTCACCAAATACTACGGCAGGAAGCGGGCGCTGGGCCCGGTTTCGTTCGAGATCGAGCGGGGCGACACGGTCGGCTTCCTCGGCCTCAACGGCGTCGGCAAGACCACCCTGCTCAAGATCCTCGCCTGCGGGCTCCGGCCTTCCTCCGGAACCGTCACGATCGACGGCCTGGACATCCTCGATGACCCCCACGAGGTGCGAAAGCGCGTGGGATACCTTCCCGAGCTTCCCCCCGTGTACGGCGACATGACGGTAGGGGACTACCTGCACTTCGCGGGCCGGATCCGCGGCTTGTCTCCCGAGGCCGTCGCCCGGCGCGTTCCCGAGGTCGAGGAGTACGCGCGCATCACCGAGGTGCACGACATGCCCACCCGCAACCTCTCGCAGGGCTACCGGCAGAGGGTCGGCGTGGCCCAGGCGATCATCCACGACCCCGAACTCCTCATCCTGGACGAGCCCACGCACGATCTCGATCCGGTGCAGATCATGGAGATGCGGGGCATGATCCGCGCGCTCAAGGACTCCCACACGATCCTCATTTCCAGCCACATCCTCCCCGAGATCAGCCAGACGTGCGACCGCCTCCTGATTCTCAACGACGGCGAGATCGTGGCGTCTGGGACCGAGGCCGAGCTGGGGGACACGCTGCTCCGGTCTCGCGGCATGGTCGTGACGGTGCGGCCGGCCGGGGGCGCGGGGGTCGGCGGGAGCACGGGCGGCGACGGGCACGCGGGCGGTGACAGGGACGCGGGAGGCGACGGGGACACGGGTGGCGACGCCGACGCGGCCGCCCAGGCCACGATCGAAGCGCTGGAACGCGTGATCCGTTCGGTACCGGGCGTGACCGGGGTCCGGCTCCCGGACCGGCCGGCGCACGCGGACGCCGCCTCCGGCGCCCTCACCATCCGCGTCGACGGCGAAGCCGATGTGCGCGCGCCCGTGTGCCGGGCCCTGGTCGAGGCGGGTCATGACGTGATCGGGCTCACGAGGGCCGAACGCGAACTGGAGCGCGTCTTCGTCGAACTCGTGGGCCGGGCGGAGGCGTGAGCATGGGCGCCACCGGCATCATCTTCCGGCGCGAGTTCGGCGCCTATGTGCGCTCGCCGATGGGGTACATCGTGGCGGCGGTCGTGCTGCTCCTGGACGGCATCCTCTTCTACGCCCAGGCGCTCGGTCCCCGCGCCGGTGAGTTCCTCTCGGGAGAGGTCCTGATGAGGTTCTTCTACAACGCCAGTGGCCTCACCGCGGTCGCGGCGGTGGCCCTCTCGATCCGCCTCATCGCCGAGGAGCGGGCAACCGGCACGCAACTCCTGCTGAACACGTCTCCCGTGCGGGACTGGGAGATCGTGCTGGGCAAGTTCCTCTCCGCGCTCGCGTTCCTGTCCGCCATCACGGTTGCGACGCTGTACATGCCGCTCATGATCCTCGTGAACGGCAAGATCGCCTTCGGCCACATCGTGGTCGGCTACCTGGGTCTCACGTTCCTCGGCGCGGCGGTCCTCTCGATCGGCCTGTTCGCCACCGCCCTTACGCGGCACCAGCTGGTTGCGGCGGCTTCGGCGTCGGTGATCACCGGCACGCTCTTCCTGCTGTGGCCGCTTTCCCAGATCGTCGGCCCGCCCCTGTCCCGGGTCTTCGCTGCCCTGGCGATCCACGGCCGCCATTGGGCGGGCTTCCAGCAGGGGCTCTTCCACCTGCGCGACGTCGTCTACTATGTGGCGCTCACGTACTTCTTCCTTTACGCGGCCACGAAGGTGATGGAGGCGAAGCGATGGGAATGAGGACACGGTCGTCGCTCACCTGGCTCCAGCTCGCGGGGCTGGCTGCCGTCTTCGCGGGCGCCCGGGTCTTCGATACGGTCGTGTGGCTCCGGCTGCCGCTGATCGTGGCGGGCGGCCTGGCCGTGGTGCTGGTCGCCGTGCTTCGCTTCAAGGCGTGGCGGGGCGCCGAGGGCGACCGGCGGACCATCGACGCCGTCTTCGTGTTCGGGGCCATCGGCTGCGTGATCGCGATGCTGGGCTTCGTGCCCGGCTCCGACGACGGTCTGGAGTTCCTGGGACTGGACTTCGAGGGCATCCGCGAGCAACTGCGCTTCAAGAGGTTCTTCCAGCTGGCGTCGCCGATCGTGCTCGCGTGCTCGCTGCTGCCCGTGCTGGCGGCGGAGTGGGCGCTGGCCAAGGGGGGGTCCGCGGGCGCGCTCCGGGTGGACGCCAGGCGTGTGAAGGAAACCGCCGGCAACGCGCTGAGCCTCGCTCTCGGGGGCGCGGCTCTCGTGCTGATCGGGTACGTCGCGTCGGCCCTCAACCGGACCGTCGACTTCTCCTACTTCAAAACCTCGAGCCCGGGAGAATCCGTCCAGGAAATCGTCCGGAACATGGACGGGACGCTGGAAGCCGCGGTCTTCTTCCCCGAGGTGAACGCGGTCAAGGACGAAGTGCTCAACTACCTGCGCCAACTTGCGCGCGCGACCGGCAACGTCGTCGTCGAGGAGTACGACCGCTACGCCGATCCCGAAGCGGCGGCCGCCTATGAGGTGCGCGGCGACGGGGTGGTCGTACTGCGGGTGGACGGCCGTTCCGAGCGGATCTCGTTCCAGCTGCTGCTCAGCGAGGCCCGCGGACGGCTGCGGATCCTCGACAGCTATATGCAACAGGTGCTCCTGCAACTCACGCGCGAACGGCGCTTCGCGTACCTGACCACCGGCCACGGGGAGCTGAACGACCCTCTGGCGAGCGAGGAAGAGCCGGAACAGCCCGACATCACCGAACCCTGGCGCCCCGGACAGGATTCGCGGTTCGACGAGGGTCCGCCGCTCCGGGTGCTGAGGGAGCTGCTCGAGTTCCTCAACTACGAGGTTCGGGACATCGGTGTGCGCAGGGGGCTGGGCGACCGCATCCCCGACGATGCCGCGATGGTCATGATCATTGGCCCGCAGCGCGCGTTTCTCGAGGCCGAGCGGAACGCGATCCGCGAGTACATGGATCGGGGAGGGTCGCTGCTGGTCGCGCTGGAGCCGGGCTCCGACTTCCGGCTGGAGGAATTCCGCGACCAGCTGGGCGTTGATCACGACCCCGCGATGACGCTCAACGACGACCGCCACCTGCGACTCACGGGCGCGGTCAGCGAACGGCGCAACATCATGACGAACCGGTTCTCGGCCCACGCGTCGGTGACCAGCGCCAGCCGCCGGGGCGTGACCCAGGGGATCGCGCTGTTCGGACCCGGCCGCATCAGCGTGGCCGAGGACGTGGAAGGGCTGCGCACCAGCCTGATCATCAGCACGGATCCGGCCAGCTACCAGGACAGGAACGGCAACTTCCGCTTCGACGAGGAGACGGAGGTGAAGGAGAGCTTCGGCGTGGCAGCTGCGGTCGAGCGGGTGGCGGCGGCCGGGGCGGGCGACGCGGAGGAAGCGGCCGACATGGAAGACGAGGCTACCGCCGTCGCCGAGCCGGTCCCCGACATGCGCGCGCTGGTCTACGGCGACGCGGAGATCTTCTCGGACGAGGTGCTGGTGGCATTGCAGTTGAACGCCTTCCTGGTCGCGGACGGCATCCGCTGGCTGGGCCGGGAGGAGCTGTTTTCGGGCGAGGTGGTGTCGGAGGAGGACGTGCCGATCCTCCATACCCGCTCCGAGAACGTGGTCTGGTTCTACGCGATCATCTTCGCGGCGCCGGCGCTGGTGCTGGGCCTTGGACTGACTGCGCTGTACGGGCGCCGCGGGAAGGGAGAGGCCCAGGCATGAAGGGAGTCCGGAAATGAAGGAGCTGAGGATCCACGCCGGCCTCTTCGTGGTCGCGGCAGTCGCGGCGTTCCTGACCTGGAACCGCGAGACGGTGAGCGAGGCCGACCGGGGCCTGATTCTGGCGTGGGACCGTGACACTACGGATGTCGCGTCCGTGCACTACCGGTCACCCGTGGCGGATCTGCTGATCGAGCGGAGAACGGACGCCGACGGTGACTTTCTCTGGGCGGTCGAGTCGGGCGAGCGGCATCCGGACGCGCTGGAGTACCCGGTGGGCGCCCCGGGGCATACGCTCGTCGGACGCCTTGCCAGCCTCAGGGTGATCCGCGACCTGGGGGAACTCTCGCCGGAGCAGATGGCGCGGTACGGGCTGGTGGACGCCGAAGAGCGTATTGCCGTGCGCTTTGGCGACCAGTTGCGGGAGCTTGTCGTGGGCGACTCGATCTTTGGCGGCGGCGACCGGTATGCGATCGAGCCCGCCACCGGAGCCGGCTACGTGATTCCCGCGGACATCGTCAGCCCGCTGCGGATTGGCGAGGGAGCTATCCGCGAGCGCTGGCTGCATCACTTCCAGGATGCGGACGTGGCGACGGTACGGGTCGCGGCTGCCACGGGCGGCGAACCGCGGACGATGGCCCGCGGGGAGGCCGGCGAATGGACCGGGCCGGAAAGCGCCGAACCCGACGCGGGCTTTGCCAACCTGATGGAACGGATCGGGCAGCTGGCGATCGCCGGATACGGCGTGGATCCATTGTCGCTCGGCAACCTGATGCCCCTCCTGCGGGTGGACTACATCGACGCCGAGGGATCCACCCTGGGCTTCATGGAACTGTTCCGCGACAGTGCCGCTGAGCGGGACCCCTACTACATACGCAGTGAACGAACCCGGGTCCTCGCCCACGCGGTGACGTCCCTCGCCGAGCGGGTCGAGCAGGGCCTGGGCGAAGCGTTCTGAGGGCGTGCGACCCGCCGGACGAGGGTGCACGCAGACGCGCGCCCGCACGCGTGACTTGCGGTTTCGCACCCATTCCCCCTAGTATGGCAGGTGCACCCGGATGCTCCCGCAGGCGGCATCCAGGGCAACTCGACGTGTCGCGGCACGCGGTCGCCGACGCGTCGACAGAGTCCCCCACCTCCAAAAAGGAGAGGCGACATGAACTTCCGTTACCACCCAACCCAGGGAGCGAGACCACTCTCCCTCCTGGCCGTGGTGGCCGCGATGGCGCTCCTTCTGCCGGCTCAGGTGGCCGCGCAGGATGGTTCCGTCACCGGTCAGGTCACCGCGGCGACCACGGGGCAGCCGATCAACGGCGCCCAGGTCACGATCATGGAAACGTCGCTTGGCGTGTTGAGCAACGTCGCCGGCCGTTTCCTGATCAACAACGTACCCGCTGGCACGCACACGGTGCAGGTGGTGTACGTCGGCTACGGCACGCAAACCCAGGAGGTGGTCGTACCACCCGGCGGAGCCGCCACCGCGGACTTCGCGCTTGGGGTATCGGCCGTAGCGATGGACGAGCTGATCGTCACCGGAACCGCGGGCGCCGTGGAGCGGCGCAAGCTTGGGACTTCGGCGGCTTCGCTTAACGTGGCGGACGTTGCCGAGGTGGTGCCGCTGAGCGACTTCAGCCAGACGCTCGAAGGCCGGATCCCCGGCGTGCGGTCCATCGGCACGGTCGGCGGCGTTGGCGCGGGTCGTGAGCTGCGGATCCGCGGCACCGACTCGTTCAGCCTCAGCCAGCGGCCCGTCATCTACATTGACGGTATTCGCGTCGACTCCCGGCAACAGGAGTGGGGCAGCGGGGCAGCCGGCACGTGGTTCGGCACGACCTGTTGCGCCTTCAGCGGCGGCGCGGGCGAGGACCGACTCTCCGACCTGAGCCCCGACGAGATCGATCGCGTCGAAGTCCTCAAGGGACCGGCCGCTTCTACGCTCTACGGTTCGGAAGCGTCGGGCGGCGTGATTCAGATCTTCACCAAGCGGGGCCGCAGCAACAGCCCGGCCAACTTTGCATTGACGGTCAACGCCGGCTTCAACCGGCACCGGGAGAACTTCCCCACCTCGTTGCGCGACAATTTCCGGGGACCCGACGGAACCGTCGCCTGGGATCCCAACGAGACCCTTATCGAAAACGGGCTGATCAACTCCTACGACCTGACGGTCGATGGCGGCGGCGAAGCGGTCACCTACTTCGTCTCCGGGGGCTTCTCCTTCGAAGAGGGCTCCATCAAGCCCAACGACCAGAAGCGGGCCAACCTCCGGGTCAACCTGAACTGGACGGCCGGCGAGAACCTCACGATTGCAGTGAACTCCGGGTATGTCAGGAACCGGATCTATTCGCTCCAGTCCGGCAACAACTGGCTCGGGATCTACACCAACGCGCTTCTCACCAACCCGCTGAATGCCACGATGGAAGAGCCCTACGGCGGTGGCCTCGACGTGAACGTAGCGGACGCGCAGGCCATCGACACCTATTCGGATACGGACAGGTGGACGGGTGGGGTCACGCTGAACTACAACCCGAGTCCGGACTTCACCCACAGGGCCACCATCGGTCTGGATGCGGTGAACGACCAGAAGACACGCTACATGCCCTTCGGCCGCAACTACACCTACATCGGCAGGCAGGGCGAGCGGAACATCGGATACCGCAACGCCCGGCAGTTCACGGCCGAGTACGTCGGCAACCTGAACTACAACCTGCCGTCCTGGGCGGGTGGCCTGGCCGGCACCCTCGCCTTCGGCTCCCAGGGATACTGGGACATCGGGTCCTTCTCCATGGCGACCGGAAGGGGCTTCGCCGGCGAGGGCGTGACGACGGTGAGCGGCGCGGCCCTGACCCTGGGTGCTGAGGCGTTCGAGGAGGACGTCAACCTCGGGGTGTTCGTCCAGAATCGCTTCGACTTCGACAACCTGTTCGTTACTGCGGCCGTGCGCGCGGACGGAAACAGTGCGTTCGGCGAGAACTACGGTTTCCAGGTGTATCCGAAGGCCGACGTGGCCTACAACCTGACTGAAAGCATGCTCCCCGGCCTGATCAGCAGTGCGAAGGTGCGTGCCGCGGTCGGAATGGCCGGCAAGGCGCCCGGCGCGTTCGACCAGTTCCAGACCTATGTGCCCAACACGGTTCTGGCCGACCTGGCCGGTGTGCGGCCCAACAACCCCGGGAACGACGTCATCGAGCCCGAGGTCAAGATCGAGTACGAGGGCGGTCTCGAATTGGGCCTGTGGAATGACCGGATCGGCGTGGACGCGACATACTGGCACGCGCTCACGCAGAATGCCCTTCTGGGCATCCCGCTGCCACCGAGCGAAGGCTTCTCTTCCAGCAAGCGTCAGAATGCGGGAGAGATCCTGAACAGGGGCATCGAGGTGGCGATGAACACCACCCTCATGGACCGGAGCAGCTTCCGTTGGTCCACCGGCGTCAACTTCGAGTGGATCCACAACGAGATCCTCGACCTCGGCGACGCGGCGTTCCCGGATTCTCTGCCGGTATACGGGGAAGACGGCTCCCTGGTTCGCTGGGACCAGTACATGCGGCTGGGCACCTATTGGGTCGGCCAGCCCATTTTCGACCAGTTGAGCCGGGTCATCACGGGGTGGGACCCCGCGACACGCAGACATTCGCGGTCGGCCTACAACACGTATGTCGGCAACTTGCAACCGAGCACGCTGGCATCATTCAGCAACGACTTCGCGATCGGCCAGTCCCTGCGCGTCGCTGTCCAGCTCCGGGGCGAGTGGGGCGCGGTCATGCGCAACTCCGACCGTGGGTACGGCGTCCGCCAGTTGGCCTACGACGAGTATCTCGAGCTGCTGAATTCGGACGGCTCTGCTACGCCTGCCAGCGATTCTCTCCTGGATCGCATGAGGCTCGTGTACCCGATCGACAAGCGCGACAACATCCGGTTGCAGGAAGTGTCGATCAACTATGCTCTGCCCGCTGATCTGATGGGTGCCATCGGCCTGGGCCGTTCATCCATCACCCTGTCGGGCTACAACCTCCACTGGTGGGATGATTGCAACTGCCCCGACCCGAACCAGCAGTATCGGGGTGGAGACGACTTCAGCACGTCGCCCTTCCTCGCGGTGCCACAACCGAGGAGGTTCCTGGTCTCCTTCAGGACCCGATTCTAGGGGGGAGGCCGACCATGAACCTGTCAAAAATGAAGGGTGGGATCGCGGTTGCCGCCGCGGTCCTGGCGCTGGGGGCGTGTGACGAGCTCCTGACGGTCCAGGACCCGGGTCGGTACACCGCGACCGACCTCGACGAGGCGCTTCCCGCCGTTGCGAACGGCGTGGAAGGGGCAATCCATGAGGTCTTCGACAGCTGGGTCACCGACCAGGCACTTCTGGGCGACGTCTACCAGCACACGGGGACCTGGGCCGGCTACGACGACCCGGACCATGGCCGCACCAACTACAACAACAACGGTACGGCCGGTGAGCAGAACGCCTGGCTCAGGGCGCAATGGTTCGCGGTGGACGCCGAGGAACGTTTCAAGCGCGTCCTGGGGGACGCCGAGGCGGCGAACAGCCCGTTGACCGCGCAGGTCAGACTGGGCGGCGGTCTCGCGGACATGCTCCTCGGCATGACCGCCTGCGAGTCCGTGGGCGAGCCGACCGGTGCCCTGATGACCGACATGCAGATGTTGGCGCAGGCTGAACAGAAGCTCGGTGCCGCCATGACCACGGCGCAGTCGGCGGGCCGACCGGAATACGCGATGGCTGCGCAGGCCGCCAGGGCTCAGACCCGCATGTTGCAGGGTGACTGGTCCGGGGCGGTCGCGGACGCTTCGGCGATTCCGGCCGGGTTTGTGTACTACGCCGTCTTCAACGTACAGAGCACCAACTCGGTCGTTCAGCTCACCACCAAGAACAACAACGAGGCCGCCGGCCTCATGTACAAGTGGTGGCCGCGGATCGACAAGAGCGACGATCCCGGTTTCATGAGGGATCCGCTGAGCGAAATGCCCGACAAGCGTATTCCCGTCTACTTCGACGGTGAGATCGCGACGGACAACGAGACCCCGCATCACAGCCAGTGGAAGTACGTCCAGGACACGGACGACATTCCCATGCTGCATTCGGATGGCATGCGGCTGATCATCGCCGAGGCGATGGCGCGTTCCGGCGACTTTGCGGGCGCGACGGGGATCCTGAACGAGTTGCGGGCGGCGGTGGGTCTGCCCGGGCATGAAGTGCCGACCACTCCCGAGATGATGGCCGAAATCGTCCTGTGGGAGCGTTTCGCCGAGCACTTCATGGAAGGTCAGCGCCTGATCGACCTGCGCCGCGCAGGCATCGTTCGCCAGATCTTCGAAGCGCTCAACGACCCCGATCGCCTGGGTGTCGGCCGGCCCACACAGTGGCCGATGACCTCTACCGAGGCTCTCTACAATCCGGGCATCGATGACGACCTGACGAAGAGGTGCTTGCCAACGGCGTGATCACGACCTGGATGCACTGACTTCGGGGGAATCCCGGGGTGGATGGGCGCGGCTCCCGTAAGCGGGGGTCGCGCCCATCCTGTATCGGGGTGGAAACAGGGGGGCAAATGTGGATGTGCAGCGGTAGCATGTCCGGCGCCTGCCGGGTGATTATCGCGGCCCTGGCCGCGTCCCTTCCATGCGCTTGTGACGGCCTCCTGGACGTATCCGATCCGAACAACATCACAGGTGACGAACTGGACGCGAATCTGCCGCTGGTGGCGAATGGCGTGGAGGGTGCGGTCCACGATGTGATCGACGACTGGGTGATCCGACAGGCCCTCCTCGCGGATGTCTACCAGAGCACAGGAACCCTCGAAGGGATTCGGGAGATCGACCTGGGGGAGAGTGATGCTGCCGTCCACGGCATGGCGGGAATCGCCAACGCCCTGCTCAGGGCCCTCTGGTTTGCGGGGGACGCTGAAGCCCGGTTCAAGCGGGTACTGGGCGAGACTGCTGCCGGGAGCAGTCCCCTGACCGCTCAGGTACGCTTTTCTGCGGCTCTGGCCGATCTGTACATAGGGATGACGTTCTGCAGGTGGTCTGCCGCGCCTGGCGAAACAGTGGTGTCGGACACGGAGATGTTGGCGCAAGCGGAAGCCGGGTTCGCCGATGCCATGGCTACCGCCCGGCGGGCGGGCAGCACCGACTACGCCATCGCGGCGCAGGCGGGCAGAGCACAGGCGCGGATGCTGCTGGACGACTGGTCTGGGGCGGAAGCGGATGCGGCGGCAATACCGGACGGCCTTTCCTACGAGGCCCGCTTCAATGACACCAACGCCAACTCGGTGGTGGAGCAAACGAGCATCGCCCACCACAAGTACGCGGGCCTCATGTACAAATGGTGGCCGCTGATCGAGCGGAGCAGCGGGCCGGGCTTCATGCAGGATCCCTGGAGCGGTGAACCCGATCCCCGCATTCCGGTCTACTTCACCGGGGAACCGGGAGAAGACGCCGCGACCCCTTATCGCAGCCAGTGGAAATACTCCAACCTCGACGACGACATCCCCATTCTGCACTCGGATCTCATGCAGTTGATCGTCGCCGAATCCAGGGTGCGGGTCGGTGACTACGAGGCCGCGATGACGGTTGTGAATCGGTTGCGCCTGGCGGTGGAACTGCCCGGGCTCGACACGCCTGCCGACCCCGATATGATGGAGGCGATCCTCTTGCAGGAGCATTTCGCCGAACTCTTCATGGAGGGACAGCGTCTGGTGGATCTGCACCGAAAGGGATTGATGCGCGAGGTCTTCGACGCCCTTGATGATCCCGAGCGGCCTGGGGAAGGCAGACCGTCGAAGTGGGGGGAGTGCGGACCGGGCTGAGCCGGAGGTTGTTGCGTCGGCTACAGCGACCGCAGAAAGGCCAGGACCTGGCTGCGGGCCTGATCCGTCAGGCGCCGGAAGACATCCCGCGAGGCGGCCGCTTCCCCGCCGTGCAGCAGGATCGCGTCCGAGAGGCGTTGCGCGCGGCCGTTGTGCAGGAACTCGGAGCGGTGACCCAGCCCGACGAGACGCGCGGTCTTCCACTCCGACGGGAGTATGCCCGGAGAGCAGATGTCGGCGAGTTCGGGTCCCATGTCGTGGAGCAACAGGTCGGAGTAGAGGCGGAATTGCTTGCGGTCGAGTGCAGGGGATGCGCTGGCCGCGGTCGTGAAGGTGGGCGTGTGGCACGCGTCGCAACCCATGAATTCGAAGATCTTTTCACCCTCTTCGATGTCGGCCAGGGTTGCCGGGTCTTCGGGCAGGATCGCTTGCGGCGGGGCCAGGAAGCGCATGTACGCGACGAGGAGTTCCAGTTCCTCCGTGCCGACTTCGGGATCGGGCACCAGGTCGATGCCCTCCGGCAGGGGGACGCCATTGTGGGTCTCCTCCACCGGGTGGGCCGGGGTTGTAATACCCATCTCGACGCGGATCGCCTCCTCGATGAATGCTTCGAGCGTAGTGTGTTGTGCCCGGCGACCAAAGCGGCCAGCCCGTCCGGCTGCGTCGAGGTTCGGGCGTCCGGAAATGCCGTCGCCATCGGCGTCGTCAGGGTCGGAGCTGCGCATGATGTCGGCTTCCGCGATCTGCTCGACCAGCCCCAGACCATACACGGCCGGCGCTCGAATCTCGGTGATGGCCGTAGCACCGGGCGGAGTCCTTTCCGCGCCGAAGCCCAATGCTCTGGCCGACTCGATGACCACGGCCTGCAGCAGGTCGCCTCCGTGCTCCGGGAGCGTGCTGCAGCCCTCGACGGGGTCGAACCGAGTTGCCTTGATGACCGGTTCCGCGCCATGGCCCCCGCTGGTGGGCAGGTCATGGCAGGAGCCGCACCGGTCCTGGTTGAAGAGGGGTCCCAGGCCGTTTTCGGGGGTGAACGGCCGGTTGAAGAGCGCCTCACCGCTCGTGAAAGCCACCTGTTCGGATTCGCTCAGACCTGGAAGCGGGAGACCGGGTTCCGTCTCGGTGTACGGTGACTGACCCAGCGCGCCACAGCCCAGCAACACGACCGCGAGGCCGGGCGAGCCTTTTCCGGCGGCGTGCGGCAGCAGCTTCCCCGCCCTGGTCGTCAACCTCCGCCCGCGGTGGCGTCGTTGTACTTGTAAACGAACCTGAGCGTTTCCCGTTCCCCGTCCTCGTTCTCGAGGACAAGCAGGCGCGAGTCGTTGTACCACTCTTCGTCGTCCAGATACACCGTCATGGAAAGAGTCGCCGGCCGCAGTTCGGTCGGGTACGCCTCGGCGAAGAACTGAAGCCGCGAAGTGAACGGATAGGATCGGGAGAACGGCAGCGAAACGTCGGTCGTGTCCGAGGCCACGAGATGAATCAGCCTGGCGCATTGTGGGCACTCGGGATCCTCCAACTCGACGAACCACTGCGACGTGATGAGCGTTACCTCGCCTACCTCCGAGCTTGTGATCTCGAGATGCGCGACTTCGGGCTCGCGGTCGAGAATCAAGGCGTCGCACGCCCCGAGCATCACGACCGAACCCGCGACTACGGCCAGGAGGCCAACCCGACGGGCGATCTTCTCTGTGTTTGAAAACTTCATGGTCCCACCTTGCTATTAAGTCCCCGACTTCGAGTCTTCCTTCTTGAACTCTTCTTCCTACCCGTCACTCTCCATGATGTTCACAGGCCTGCGGCCGGCGCAAGCAGGGATCGAGCCAGCGCTCACCGGAAGTTCCCGAAGTCGACCACCGCCTCCTTCGCCCCGCCGCTCCAGTCCACCGTGACCGAACCGGACATCTCCGCGGGGACGTTCCCCAGGACATAGTCCACCAGCGCTGACACGCGCGCGAACGCGGTGGGCTGGTAGCAGATGTTCGTGCCGAAGCTGACGACGCCCACCTGGATCCATCGCTTGCGGAACGGCACCATCAGCGGACCGCCGGAGTCGCCGTTGCAGGTGGATTCGTTCGAGCCCTGCTTGCCGGCGCAGATCGTCACGTCCTGGATGTTGTCGTCGAGGTGCGTCATGCACTCGTCGTTGGAGATGATCTCGGCCTCGAGTTTCTTGAGGACGGCTGACGAAAGCCCCCCGTCCGAAGTCAGGCCCCAGCCGACCACGGTGCCGATGATGCCCGGGGCCGACATCTCGATCCGGTCGGGCGTGAGCAGCTCGATTCGCGAGTACATGTAGTGACCGGCGAGCTCGAGCAGGGCGATGTCGCTGGAAATGGCGGATGGGGTATAGGCGGGGTGGCTGAGGATGCGCACGACGTCGAGGACTTCGCCGTCCTGCGTCTTGTCGTGGGCGCCGGCGAGCACCTTCACCGAGGCCGGGTCGATTCCGCCGTCGACACAGTGGGCGGCGGTAAGTACCCATCGCCCGGAGATGAACGTCCCACCGCAGAACTGGAAGCCGCCGGGCGTCACAAGCGCCACCTGGAACGGGAACTCTCCGGGTTCCGCCTCGGTTCCGCCGATGATCGCGGCGACGTTGGGGTCCAGCGGTGCGCCCGCCAGTCCAGGGGCCGTGTTGGTCCAGCCCATCGTCAGTTCCTGGGTCACCGCATAGGCCAGGCGGTGATCGAGCCCCTCGAACCGGTACTCGCCGTCGTCGTTGGTGAGGGCGGTCACTTCGGTGGAGTCGCGCACGCCGTCGCCGTTCTCGTCCAGGAAGACGACGAAGGAAGGGATGGTCTCTTCATCCTCGTCGCGCAGGCCGTCGGCGTCAGCATCGTGCCACACCACGCCGGAGATGACGTTCTCGCCGGTGCCCGGGGGGCTGTTGACGGTGATCGGGGTGCCGGTCTGGGTGTGGGTCGCGCCCCGGTCGTCGGTGACGGTGAGCTGCGGTGCGTACGAACCCGCGTCCGGGTACGTGTGGGTGACCGTGCGGCCCGTGCCCGTCGCGCCGTCGCCGAACGCCCAGGCGTAGCTGACGATGGTGCCGTCGGGATCGCTGGAACCGCTGGCGTCGAAGCGGACCTCGAGGGGTGCCGAGCCCTCCGACACGTCGGTGGTGAAGGCGGCCGTCGGGCGCTGGTTCGGGGTGCCGGTGGGCTGCGTGGGCGCGGTTTCGCCGCAGCCGGTGGCCAGCAGGGCGAGAAGGAGTCCGTGGACAGACCCACGCGAGCACCGAGAGCGGCGAGGCGCTGGACTGGTGCGCGGCGAAACGGATTCGGGCAGGGGGTTGGGGACCATCGTTGCGCTTCCTGGAAGTGCTGTTGGCGGGCAGGTCAAAGCTATGCTACACGCATTCGGGTCGGAAGGTGCCCCAATGGACGAGTTGGGGCGGCCACCGTATAATCTGCGGCATCCCTTTTCTCACCCGCACACCGGACGAACCTGCCCATGAGATCCAAACCCATATCCAGGCGCCCATTCCGTTTCTCCACCCTCCTCCCGGCGGCGATGCTCCCGTTTGCCGCCTGCGGGGGCGACGGCGGAGGCTCGGACGCAGAAGCCGAGGCGGCTGCCAATCCGCTGCTGAGCCCGGCCGACCTGGCCGAGACCGCGCCCGAGACGTTCCAGGCGCGCTTCGAGACCACCAAGGGCGATTTCGTGGTCGAGGTCACGCGGGCCTGGGCGCCGAACGGCGCAGACCGCTTCTACAACCTGGTCAAGAACGGGTTTTTCGAAGACGTGCGGTTCTTCCGGGTGATGGAGAACTTCATGGCGCAGTTCGGCCTGCACGGGGACCCGCAGGTGCAGGCAGCCTGGACCATGGCGACGATTCCGGATGACCCGGTCATGGCTTCGAACACTCGGGGTACGCTGACCTTCGCGACACGCGGCGCGGACACCCGCACGACCCAGCTCTTCCTCAACTTCGTCGACAACTCGCGGCTCGACGAGATGGGGTTCGCGCCGATCGGCACGGTCGTCGAGGGGATGGATGTCGTGGACCAGATCTACGCGGGGTACGGGGACAGCGCCTCTCGCGGCGGCAACGGACCCCTGGCGCAGAACATCGCGGCCCAGGGGAACGAGCACCTGGAAGAGAGTTTTCCGGAGCTGGACTACATCGTTTCGGCGGCCCTGGTGGGCGCGGGGTAGGGGCTACGGATGCGATCTTGAACATCAACTTGAAAAAATCATGATATTTTCAAGTGGTCCAGTCGATTTGTCGCCAGTCGTGCCAGATTCTGGCAGGATTCTGTCCACTAACGGGCTAATACGGGACCCCGATCGCCTTGCACAGCCACTCTTGGAGCGGCGCGCCGTCCCGACACAGCCCGGCGAACATGTCGAGAAAGCCGTCCGCGGTCAGCGCGTCGGCCGGTAGGCCCGCGACCCCGATGAAGTCCTTGCGCCGGAGATCCACGATCATGGGGTGGTCGACCCCGTAGCCTTTCGGGGCCCGCACCAGCGAATCGCCGGAAAGCTCGAAGCTGCGGGCGAAGCGCGGGTGCGTCGAAGCCCGAATCCACGCCTCGGGGTCTTCGTCGATCGACTCGCGGATCTTGCGCAGGGCAGCGCCGGCCGGCCGCCAGACGCCGCAGCCCATGAAGCAGGATTCCGGCGCGATGTGAAGGTAGAAGCCCGGAGCGTGCGCATCCTTGCTGGCCTCGTGGCGGAAGTGGATGCCCGTGTGCGTCTTGTAGGGCGTCTTGTCCTTCGAGAAGCGGGTGTCGCGGTAGATCCGGAAGAGTGAGCCTCCGTTCGCCCGGGGATCGGCCCGGAAGCGCGAGCTGATCTCGTGCAGGTGGGGCGCGAAGTCGTTGATGAAGCGAAGCGCCGGGTCCCGTACGTCCGCCTCGTAGCGCGGCTTGTTGGCGCCGAACCACTCGCGGTTGTTGTTTGCCGCCAGTTCGGTCAGAAAGGAGAAGGTTCGAGAGCTGAAGTACGCGTTTGCCATGAAGTGGCCTGTCGTGTGGCGGTGAAGTAAGATCAACGGCGCTGTTATCTACGCCTGCGGCCACGTCCGACGCAAGCATGCCGGGCGGGCGCCGCGGAGCCCGCATCGTTGACTTGACCCGTAGAGGAGCTGCCCGGATGACTCGAACGCGCATGAGCCGAACCATCAACGCGCCTGTGGACGCGGTCTTCGAGACCGTCTCGGACATCTCCCAATACACGAAGGCGGTGCCCGAGATCGTGCGGGTCGAGTTCGTGACCGAGCAGCAGACTGGCGTCGGGACCCGCTTCCGCGAAACCCGCCAAATGGGGAAGCGGGAGGCCACGACGGAACTCGAGGTCACCGAATACGTGAAGGACGAGCGGGTGCGCATGGTCTCCGATGCCGGTGGCACGGTGTGGGACACGGTGTTCACCGTGACGGCCTTGGGCGACGGCGCGGGGACGAGGCTCGACATGGTCATGGAGGCCCGGCCGTACCGGCTGGTGTCGCGGTTGATGGTACCCCTGATGAAGGGTATGGTCGCCAAGGCGGTGGCCGGGGACATGGACGCGCTGAAGGCCTGGCTCGAGGGCGGCGGGTAGCGAGCGGTGGGCGGCGCGGAGGCCGCTGAGGGTGGGGGGCCTGCTGAGGGTGCCGGCCGGCTGAGGGTCGCCCCTGGCGATGCCTGCGGAGCGGGCTCAAAGGACCGGCTGCGGGTGCTGCGCGACGAACTCGTGGAGTGCCGCGCGTGTCCGCGCCTTGTGGCTTGGCGGGAGAAGGTGTCTCGCGAGAAGCGGGCGGCGTACCGCGACGGTGACTACTGGGGACGGCCGGTCCCGGGGTTCGGCGATCCGAATGCGTCGGTGATGGTGGTCGGGCTCGCTCCGGCGGCACACGGAGCGAACCGGACCGGGCGCATGTTCACGGGTGACCGTGCGGGGGACTGGCTGTATCGCGCGATGCACAGGGCCGGGTTCGCCAACCAGGCCCTGAGCCGCGATCGGGCTGACGGACTCGCGCTCACGGGAGCGTACGTGACGGCCGGTGTGCGGTGCGCGCCGCCGGGCAACCGGCCCACGCCACGGGAACGGGACCGCTGCGCGCCCTACCTGCATCGCGAAATCGAGGCCCTGTGGAGCGGACTCCACACCTTCGTCGCGCTGGGCGGCTTCGCCTACGCCGTCGTCCTGAAAACGCTGGCCGCGAGAGGGATGGAGATCCCGCGTCCGCGACCGCGCTTCGCCCACGGGGTCGAGGTGGACCTGGGGGCGGTGGCCGTGCTGGCGTCCTATCATCCCAGTCAGCAGAATACGTTCACGGGGACGCTGACCGAGCCCATGTTCGACAGGGTCTGGCAGCGGGCGGCGGAGCGCGTGACGGCGGTTGCCACAAGGAGGAATCGTGAAGCGACGTGACTTCGTGAAGGGAGTGGCCATGGCGGGCGCGGCGTCGGGTTTGACGGGCGCGGCGTCGGGCGCGACGGGTGCGGCCGCACAAGCCTCACCGGGCCGCGCCACCGGCCAGTCGGTCGCCCCGCTCACGCAGGACGACATCGTCGTAGACGGCCTTTTCGCGGGTGCGATGCGGCTCTCCCACCTGCGTGAAATGCAGGAGGGCGGGGCTCACTGCGGTGTGGCCAGCGGCCCGACCGACATGGCCACATTCGCGGCGCTGCTCCGCTTCTTCGACGAATACGCCGACGAAGTCGTCCTGGCCAAATCGGTCGCCGAGATTCGCGCGGCCCACGCGCGCGGCGTCGTCTCCAACGTCTTCTGCTGGCAGTCGGCCACCGTGCTTGGCGACTCCTTCAATTCACCGCTCGGGACCGCGGCCACGTCGCTCCGTGCCTTCTACGAAGTTGGTCTCCGCCAGGTCGGTCTCTGCTACAACGTCGCCAACGCGTTCGGGTCGGGCTGTCTCGAGCCCGAAGGACCGCTGACGCGAGCCGGCCACCGCCTGGTGGAGGAAATGCACTCGCTGGGCATCATCCTCGACGTGGGTGGGCACACCGGGGAACGCACGACGCTCGACGCCATAGCGATCTCGGACGGCGTTCCTGTCATCTGCAGCCACACCAACATCGCCGCGATCGCGGACAACTACCGCTGCATCAGTGATCGGGTCATCGACGCCATCGCCGGGACCGGTGGGGTGATCGGCATCACTGCGGTCAACGACTTCCATGTGCGCGGGCGCGGGAACACGGGGCCCACGCCACACGTGGGCATCGAGGAGCACGTGGACCAGTACGACTACATCAAGAACCGCGTCGGCGTGGACCACGTCGGCATGGGCACCGACTTCGTGGGTGGGATGGCGATCCCCTACGGGGGCGGAATCAACGCCGAGATCATCACCACGGACATGGTGAGCGAGCCGTGGCGCTTCATCCGCGGTTTCGAGAGCATCGCCGAGCTGCCCAACGTGATCGACGGGCTGCGGAGGCGCGGGTGGACGGACGACGAAGTCCGCAAGGCAATGGGAGCCAACTGGCTCCGGGTATACCAGCAGGTTTGGGGAGGTTGAACAATGCGTGCGCGCATCACTTTTCTCACGGTCGTGGCAGGCGTCGGTCTCGCGGCGTGCGATTCGAGCGGCGGAGCGCCGGCAAGTCCCGCTGAGGAAGCGGCGGCGGTGGTTGGCGGCGGGGGAATGGCCGAAATCGTATCGGCGGGGGTCCTCGAGGACGAGGGAGTGGAAGGGGTTTTCAGGGAGATAGGGTACGCACCCATGCCCGACGGCGTGCGCCTCGCGTACATCGCGTATCGCCCGGCGGAGGAGGGACAGTACCCCGTCATCCTCGACTACGACGCCTACGAGAGCGGCGGCGCGGACATCGCCACGAACGCCTGGTTCCAGAAGGCCGTCCGGAACGGCTACGCGGTGGTCGGGGCGAACGTACGCGGGAGCGGCTGCTCGGAAGGCGCGACGTTCAGCATCCTGCACCCGGAGCAGGGATCCGACGGCGCGGCCCTCGTCGAGTGGCTGGGCACGCGTCCCTGGAGCGACGGCAACGTGGGCATGTACGGCGTCTCCTATCCGGGCCACACCCAGTTCTTCACCGCGGCCCAGCACCCCGAGCACCTGAAGGCGCTGGCCGCGGGCGGCCTGACGGCATCGCTCTACCGCGAAGCGTTCCGCCCCGGGGGGATGTTCAACGTCGGCTTCGCGGCCTGGTGGGGTGAGATGGCGCAGCCGTGGATCGAGAGCGTCGGGGTGATGCACCGGATCGGCGCCGGAGACACGCACTGCGAGGCCGTACAGGCGGCGCAGCCCCCCGCCATGACCTTCCACGAGGTCAGGGATCACGAGTACGACGACGAGTACTGGAAGGGCCGCGCGACCGAGACGTACGTGGACGCGGTCGAGATCCCCATGATGATTATCCAGGGCTACCAGGACCAGCAGACGGCGATGGGCGGTCCGCGGCTCTTCGAGCGGCTGACCGGTCCCCGCAAGCTCATCCTGCAGAATGGCGGTCACGGGGTGGGCGGCAACGCGCTGGCCCACGAGCAGGTGCTTCGCTGGATGGACCGCTGGCTCAAGGGCGAGGAGAACGGGATCGAGGGCGAGCCCGATGTCACTGTGCTCTTCGAGACCGGGGTCGTCGACGGGGAGCTGCGGCCCAACTGGGTCGAAACGTTTGCGGACTGGCCGGTGCCCGGGACCGAGCGCCGCAGCTGGAATCTCGGCGCGGACGGTTCGCTGACCGCGGGCGCCCTGGGCGAAGGACAGACCGGGCCGCTCGACTACGTCTACCCCATGGGCACAGAGCTTGTCGGGAACAACGACATGTTCGCCATCCCGCCCGCGCCGCTGGGGTCGCTCATCTACCGCACGGCGCCCTTCGACGAGGATGTCCCGATTCTGGGGTCGGCGCGCCTGGTGTTGCACGCCGGTGCGGAGGCCGAGGACACCGACTTCATGGTTGTGCTACACGACGTCGGACCGGACGGAGAGACGCTCTACCTGCAGCGGGCGTTCCTGCGCGCGTCCCATCGAGCCATTGACGCGGCCATGTCGTCCGAGCACTGGACGCACCACCCGCACGACCGCTCCGAGCCGCTGGTGCCGGGCGAGGTCTACGAGTTCGTGATCTCGTTCCCGGAAGTTGGCCACGTCTTCCGTGCGGGGCACGCGGTTGAGCTGGCGATTCTGGCGCCAAGCGTGACCCCCGCGACCGACTGGGGTCCCATGCCGATCAACTTCCCCGGCATCAACACGGTGCACCACTCGGCCGACCATCCCTCCCGGCTGGAGCTTCCGGTGGTGCCGAGCATCACCGCCGGCGGGCCGCCACCGGCGTGCGGATCGCTCGAGTACCAGCCGTGCCGTCCCGGGGTCGTGCCCAACTTCACGGCGGCCGGGATGTCGCGAGACCTCGTGCGCAGGTGATGTGAAGCCCGACCACGAGTCGCTGCCGCTGCTGCAACGGCTGCACGAGCGGGTGTTCGCAGACCCCGAGGTGCGCGCAGTGCTGGACGCGGGCTTCGCGCAGCTTGCCTTGGAGCTGGAGGGTCGGGTCGAGCCGCCGCATGCGAGCTGCACCGTCCCGATCGAGTTGTTCACGGGCGCTGGGCAGGACCGGAACACGGCGGCGAGCGAAGACCGCGTCGCGGGCGGCCGACACGCCCAGGTCCGGCTGTGCCGCCTCTTCCTGCTGCGGCGCGGCGCACGGATGGCCGTGCCGGAGCGGCACTGCAACAGTGTGCAGCGCCTGCTGTCGTATCGCGGCAGTGGCAGCATCTGCCAGGGTGTTCCCGGGGGTGGCGCGTTGGGGCTGAGGGCAAGGGCGATCTGCAGTCCGGGCGCCGATGACTCCGGTCTCGTCTGCCACTGGGACATCGTTCCGGCGGGTGTCTGGCACTTCCCCGAAGCGGATGGCGGGGAAGACTGGGCGACCGTGACCTTCCACAGTGCTTCGGAAGGGGAGATAGTGGATGAGTATTCCGGGACGGCGACTTTACTTTCGAGCACAGGGAATCCCAAGGAGGAGGAGGAGGGGGAGCGATGAGGCAACCCACTGAAGACGAGCAGGTCGTAATCGACTTGATTCTGTCCGGTGTCAGCGAATTCGACGTGCCCAAGCGAATCGGCATCACCTGGGCCGAGTACGCAGCCTGGTACGGTAACGCTACCGATACCCGCGCGGAGCTTATTCGTCGAGCCAAGCAGGACTACACGGACAGTCAGGAACGCCTGCCGCCCGAAGAGCGGGCCGGACACGCGGAGAACGCCATTCTCCGGTTCAAGCAGAAGATTATCGACGACGAAGTTGAGAGGATTATCAGGCAGAGCCAGGAATGACCACCAATTGGGCCTGGTTCGCCGTGAAAGACGAGGTTCGCGGATGAGGTTTGGAACGGCCGTACTCATACTGGAGCATGATGCAGGCCACCCTGACGTAACGTCAGGGTTAACGGAAACGAATGTCCAGCGCCGCGGCGGCGGCAGGGTTGTGCCCCGGCTCCGGACACTGCTGCCGGCCTCGCTCGCCCTTTGCCAATTGGCGATCCCCGCCCCAGCCTCGCCGCAATCCGCCCCCCGCCCCGCCCTCGACCCGTCCGACCCGGCGCACTGGCAGGTGCCGTCGGCCGAACTCCAGGCGCTGAGCTTCCGCGAGCTCGGCCCCTTCCGGGGCGGCCGCGTCACAACGGTGGCCGGCGTCCGCTCCAAGCCGCACACCTTCTACTTCGGCGCAACCGGCGGAGGCGTCTGGAAGACCGAGAGCGCGGGGCAGGCGTGGACGAACATCTCGGACCACGGCATCCCGATCGGGTCCATTGGGGCGGTCGCGGTTGCGCCCTCCGACCCGGACGTCCTCTACGTGGGCACCGGCTCCGACGCGATCCGCGGCAACGTCTCGACCGGGCGTGGCGTGTACCGCTCCGACGACGACGGCGGCACCTGGCGCTACCTGGGCCTGCGCGAGGCGGGCCAGATCGGGCGCATTCGCATCCACCCGTCCGATCCGGACATTGCTTGGCTCGCCGCGACCGGGCACCCCTTTGGCCCGAACCCGGAACGCGGCGTCTACCGCACCCGGGACGGCGGCGAGTCCTGGGAGCACGTTCTCTTCGTCTCGGACTCGACCGGCGCGATCGAGCTACTGATGAACGAGCACGACCCCGACGAGCTCTTCGCCGCCATATGGCGCGCCGAACGCAAGCCCTGGACGATGATCTCGGGCGCCCGCGAGGGCGGCATCTACCGCAGCCGCGACGGGGGGGACAGCTGGGAGAAGCTCGCAGGGGGCCTGCCGTCCGGACTGATCGGCAAGATCGGGATCGCACAGGGGCGCTCCGACCCCGGCAGACTCTACGCGATCATCGAGGCCGAGCCGGGGTCCGGCATCTATCGCACGCTCAACGGGGGCGACGACTGGACGCTGGTTAATGACCAGCCGCGATTGCTGGGCCGCCCCTGGTACTTCCACAACATCTTCGCCGATCCGACCGACGCGGACGTCGTGTATGTGGCCGGTGGCGGGTTCCACCGGTCCACGGACGGGGGCGCGACCTTTTCAACCATTGCCATGCCCCACTCGGACCATCACGACCTGTGGATTTCGCCCGACAACCCGGACGTCATGGTGCAGGGGAACGATGGCGGGGCCGTGGTGACCGTGGACCGCGGACGGACGTGGTCGAGCCAGCTGAACCAGCCCACCGCCGAGATGTATTCGGTGACCGTGGACGACCAGTTCCCCTACCGCGTGTACGGCTCACAGCAGGACAACTCGACGCTGTCGCTGCCGAGTTCGGCGACGGGGACGGGGATCAGCCTCCAGCACTGGGAGTCGCACGGGGGCTGCGAAACGGGTCCGGTCACGGTCCATCCGACCGATCCGGCCATTGTCGTGTCCGGGTGCTTCGGAGGCCGGCTCGCGCGCTACAACCGGCGGACCGAGCAGTTCCGCCAGATCCGGCCGTACCCCGAGAGGCAGGACGGGGCGCCGGAGCGGGAGCTGCGCTACCGGATTCAGTGGAACGCGCCGGTGCTCTTCTCGCGCCACGACCCGGACGTGCTCTATCACGGCTCGCAGTACGTGGCGGTCAGCCGCGACCAGGGCGGGAGCTGGGCGGTCATTTCGCCCGACCTGACCGGCAACGACACCACGAAGTTCGGCCAGGCGGGCGGGCCAATCACCGCCGACGTGACGGGCGTCGAGATCTATTCGTCGCTGCTGCAGATCGCCGAGTCGCCGCACGACGCGCGGGTGCTCTGGACCGGCTCGAACGACGGGCGTGTGCACCTTACGCGCGATGGCGGGAGCACCTGGACCAATGTCACGCCGCCGCAGATGCCGCAGCCGAGCACGGTGAACCGCATCGATGTGTCGCCGCACGCGCCCGGCACCGCGTACCTTGCCGCCTATCGCTACCGCCTGGACGACTTCCGCCCGTTCATCTACGGCACGCGCGACTTCGGCGCGACCTGGACCCCGCTCACCGACGGCGCCAACGGACTGCCGCCCGACCATCCGACGCGCGTTGTGCGCGAGGATCCGGCCCGCGCCGGACTGCTCTACGCCGGCACCGAGTTCGGCCTCTTTGCTTCGTTCGACGCGGGCGCGCACTGGCAGCCGCTGCAACTCAACCTGCCGCCCTCGCCCGTGACCGACCTTGTGGTGCACCGGGGTGATCTGGTGGTGGGGACTCAGGGCCGGGGGTTCTGGATCCTCGACGACATCACGCCGCTCCGCCATGTGGCTGCCGGTGTGCCTGCGGGAGACCTCGTCCTCTACCCGGTGCGGCCCGCGTACCGCACCGCCGCCCAGGATCGGGACGGCCATTACGTGCGCGATCACGTCTACGGCGCGATGATCCCGCGCTACATGAAGGCGATGAACCCCCCCGAGGGCGCCACGGTCTACTTCAGTAGACCTGAGGGTGTATTTGGGACAATTGAAGTACACATCATGGAGGGAGATGGCGACCTCGTGCGCACCTTCGAGGACGTCACCGCCCGGTCCGGGCTCAACCGGTTCAACTGGAACCTGGACTATCCGTCAGGTTCGGCGGCGGTAGCCGCGCGGGCGGTGCCGGGGCGCTACACGGTGCGGATCGAGGCGCCCGAAGGGGAGGCGTCGGCCAACTTCGAGGTCCTCATGGACCCGCGTCTGGAGGAGGAGATCACGGTGGCCGACCTGCAGGCGCAGTTCGACTACCTGATCCGCGCGCGGGACCGGCTCGATGCGCTCGACGAGGCACTCACGGGGCTGCGTCAGGTACGGGAGGACGCTGGCGACGCCGGGGGCGGTCCGGGCGCGAACGATGCGATCCGTGAGGCTGCGGGGCGCGCTTCGGCGGCTCTTACGGCCGTCGAGGAGGTGCTCGTGCAGCCGCGTGGCGCCGGCTTCGCGAACCCGTCCCGGATTCGCAGCCACCTGAGGTTCGTGATGACGGCGGCGAGTTCCCAGCGCGGCGAGGATCTGGATGCGCGGCCGACCGAACAGTTGATGGAGCGCCTGATCGATCTGGAGACGGCGCTTGAGGGCGCGCTGACCCGGCTGCGCGGCGTGTACACGGACGAGGTCGAGGAGCTGAACGCGGAACTCGAATCCGCGGGCCTTGAGCGGATCCGGATCCCGGCGATGGCTGGGCGGCGAGCGGTCAGTTGAGTAGCTCACGCCCTCCCGCGGGCGGTCCGCGGCCGCGCTCGGGCCCGGCCCGCCCTCCGCGCGCGCCCGGCCCTCCCAACGCCGCCAACCGCTGCTTCGTCTGTGGCCCGGACAACCCGATCGGCCTGCATCTCACCTTCCGGCTCGAGGACGGCGCCTGCGTCTCCGAGTTCACGCCGGGCGAGAATCACCAGGGCTACCCGGGTGTGATCCACGGCGGGATGATCTATGCCGCCCTGGACGACGTCATGGCCAACTGGCTGTATTTGCGCGGTGCGCGCGCCTACACTGCCCGCTGCGAGATCCGCTACCGTGCGCCGGCCCGCGAGGGCGAGAAGCTGCTGCTGGTGGGGCGCCAGAAGGCGCGCAAGCGGAAGCTCGTCGAGATGGAGGGTACGGCGACGCGGGCGTCCGACGGTGAGGTGGTGGCAACCGCGACGGCGACATTCCTGGTGATCGACGAAGAGGAGTTTGCGGGGGTGGGGTCGGAGTAACTTCCGGGGGGCGCCCCGTCACCGCGCTGGGGCCGCGGCCTACGACCGCGCCGAGCCGCGGTCTGCTACCGCGCGGGTCCCGCCGCCGGTCCGCAGAGCGGCGGCATTCCGGCCCCGTCGGGCGCCGCAATGACATTCAGCTTGCGCTGGGTCGCGGTGCCGAAGAATCCGGTCCCGTCCCCAAAAACGGAGGGGATGCGGATGAGTCCCGACGGGTTGAAGTTGCCCCCCCGGGCCCAGTTCACCCAGTTGCGGTCGGTGGCGGCAAAAGCGACCTCTCCCCAGGCTCCGCCGGGGAGGCCGTCGTCGAGGATGCGAAGGAGGTCGGCATCTGCCTGCTCACCGAGGTCGAACAGCCCGTATTCCCCGGGAAAGAGGATATCGGTGTCCTTCTCTCCGATCGCGAACCCGGTGAGGTACAGTGAGTCGGGCACTTCGATGTCGCGCCCGGCCAGGGCCTCCGGCAACCCCTCGATCCAGGTGTCGGAGATATACGACCAGGTACCCGCCGCCTCTGTCCAGTGGAAGCGGTAATTGGTGTCGGGTTCGATACGGCAGTGTCCATCCTCGTGCGTGAGCCCGATGAACTCGAAGGCGTCGGGTACCTGGCTGACGCCGGTCAGCGTGCCGCCTTCGGGAAGGACGACCTCGAGTTCGAGGACCTCCCCCGGAGAGAAGGGAGACGGGGCAACGCTGGCGCGGTAGCACGAACCGACATCCACTTCGAGAACCTCCTCGTCTTCCTCGTCCTCCCAGGGATCCAGGCAAACAGCCCCGCTGTCCGCCGCCTCGAGATGCACGACCGCCGATGTCCCCGAAACGCGGACAACGGCTCCCTCCACTTCGTCAGGGCGCTGCCCGCTCAGCGTACGGTGCAGATAGGTGTACACGCTGAGGGACGTGCCGCCGTCGCCGTGCTGGTTGATGGTCAGCTGCGCCTCTGCGATTACCACGTCTTCCGACTCGGTGACCGTAACCTCGGTCAGCGCGCATCCACCGAGAAGCGAGGCCCCCGCAAGGACGACCAGCGTCGCCACGCCGGCGTTCGGCCAGCACGCCCGCGGCTGCCCGGACGGCACAGTCGGTGAATCCGTCATCAGAACGAGACCTCGACGCCGAAGGTGGGAAGCAACGGGATCATCGACACGCCCTCTCTTTTGGGGGGTGAGGACTGGTAGTCGAAGAAGTAGAACAGCACGTTCTTCTGGTTGTAGACGTTGATGATGCTCAGGTAGGGTGTGATTGTGCCCCAGCTCTTCGTGACGGTCTTCCTGAGCGAGAGATCGAGCCGGTGCCGCGCGGGATAGCGCGCGCCGTTGCGCGGCCCGAGCACCACCGCATTCCCGTCGTCGACCCCAAGAACCCCCGATACGAACTGCGTCCGGTATATCTGATAGGTGCCGAGCGGTTTCGTGTACGGCAGGCCGGTCCCGAAGTTTGCCCTGACTCCTGTGTCCAATCCCCACCAGCCGAGGGCCCGGCGCAGCGAGATGTCGACCTCGAAGCGGCGGTCGAAGACAGGCGGATAGGTGATCCAGGGCTGGGGCTGGACCCCGACGCGCGTGTCCGGGAAGGACCGGACGGTCTTCAGGAACGAGATCGAGATCCAGCCGGTGGTGTTGCCCCGATCCCGCTTCAGGAAGAGGTCCACGCCGTAGGCATTGCCGTTGCCGGCCACCAGCGCGTCGGTGTCGTCGTTGGGGTCCTCGGCCGAGTTGAGGGCGGCCACACCATCGAAGTTGCGGTAGTAGCCCTCCAGCGAGGCGAACCACTGGTCATCGTCGCCAAAGAAGCTTTCGGCCCCCAACTGTACCTGGTCCGAGACGACGCGGGGGGCCTCGGCGCCTGCCAGGATCCATGTGTCGAGCCCGAAGGGAAACTCTTCGTCCCGGGTGGAGTGGATGAACTGGCTGTACCGGCCCGCCGCCAGGCGCACCGCCGAGTTCCTGTCCCGAAGAAAGCGTCTCACGGCAAAGCGGGGCGACAGCGTCGCTTCCGTCGTCCCGGCGTTCGGCTGCCAGTAGTCGACGCGCACGCCGCCCTCCACCAGCCAGTTCGAGCTGGGGTTCCAGTGAGCCTGGCTGTAGCCGGCAATCTCCAGGCCGCTGCCCTGTTGGTCCAGGAAGGTCGATCCGCCTCCGAGCAGCCCGTTGTTGTAGGCAACGCGCTTCACCGACACGCCCGACTTCCAGCTCGTGGCCCACGCCGGGCGGTGCTCCGTGTCGGCCCTGAACGTCGCCTCTTCGACCCCGGTCTGGAACTCCGTGTCGACCTCCGGAAACGTCAGATCGGACCCGAAACGCGAGAATGAGGCGCGTACGGCCATGGACGAGCCCCCGCCGAGGGAATGCGTCCACGAACCCCCGATCGCGTCGTTGCCCCACCACCACCGGATGGGAATGGGCGTGTCGGAGAGCCCCGAGAGGTCGACGATGTCCCGGCCGCTGTACCCGACGAACCGGAGCCGGCTCCCGCCCACCGTCCAGGCCTCGAAGACGCCCTGCAGGTCCGTCAGGTGGTATGGGAAGTCTGCCCATGGCTTGATGAGCACGTCCACGTAGGATCGGCGGGCGGAGACGCGCCAGCGGGTTGCGGTGAACCCGAGCTTCTCGGCGGCGCTTTCCGGAAGGCCCCCCTTTACCGCGACACGGGTCGCCAGAAGGCTGATGCCCGCGTCGACCCCGAACAGCCCGTCGCCCGGATCGCTGGCAATCGTCAGCACCGAAGATACGCGGCCGCCGTATTCTGCCGGAAAGCCCCCGGACTGCAGTTCGACGCGGTCCACCATGTCCGCGTTGAATACGGAGAAGATGTTGCCCAGGTGAAACGGATTGAAGATCGGAACTTCGTCGAGCAGAATGAGATTCTGGTCGGCGGAGCCGCCCCGGACATTGTAGGATCCGGAGAAGTCCGACACGGTCGTCACACCCGGGAGCACCTCGACGGCGCGCAGCGGGTCCGACTCGATCAATACCGGGATCGACTTCAGGTCGCTCCCCTCGATCTCCTGGACCGTGATCCCTGCCGACTCTTCGAAACGTGTCTTGGCGCGGCTGCGCTCGGCCTCGACCGTCACGCCCTCGAGCGCGATCGCCTCCCCCGCCATGATGACTTCGACCTCGGTCGTGCCCGTCGTGACACTCACCTCTTCCCGGTGTTCCTCGAAGCCGATCCGCGTCACCGTCAGAGAGTAGGCGCCCGGCTGCAGATCGCGGAACGAGAAAAAACCCAGCTCGTTCGTCAACGTGTACACCGCCAGGGTAGTGTCCGCCACCGGATGCAACTCCGCCACGGCGCCTTCGATGGGACGGCCGTCATCGGACCAGGCCCGGCCGCTCAGCTGGGTGGCCTGGGCGGTGGCGGCCGATGGGGTGCCGAGACCGAGGAGTATCGCTGCCAGCAGTCCGTGGATAAGGCCGCCCGAGCACCGAGAGCGGCGGACCGGCGGGCCGGCGAGGCGCTCCGTTGGCGATAGTCGCTGGTTCATAAGCCTCCGCTACTGCAAGACGTGAGCCAGCCGGCCGGTCCCTGCCGGGCTGATGGCCGGCCCCGGCCCCGCGTCCTCCATGTCACCAATCGTTGTGCGCACCTAAGATAAGGGAACTCAAACGGAACCCGGCCGTCCAAAAGGGGCTGAACATGAGCATCCGTGCGTTCACCGCGTCCATTCTTCCGCTCACCTTGCTGCTTCCTCCGCCATCCTCCCTGGCCGCGCAGGATGCCTACCGCACGCCGCCACCGGACGTCGTCGACATCCTTGAGGCTGCCCCCTTCCCCCAGGCGGTGGTCAGCCCGTCCGGGGACTGGATGATCCTCGCGCACAGCGAGAGCATGCCCGGGATCGAGGATCTGGCCGCACCCATGCTGCGGCTGGCGGGGCGCAGGATCAGCCCGGTAACCAACGGGATGCACGCCGCGCCGCCCTTCGTACGCTTCTCGGTTGTGAACCTGGATGGCGGTGACACGCAAACCGTGACCGGTGCCGAGGATGGCCTGGGACCACCCTTCTGGTCGCCCTCCGGCGACAGCTTCGCCTTCACGCGAACCAGTTCCGACGGCGTTGCCCTCTGGCTGGCCGACCCGGAGACCGGCACGGCCCGCGCGCTGACCGGCCCGTCGCTGAACGGTGCCCGGGGCGAGCCCTGCTCCTGGATGCCCGACGGGGGCGCGCTTCTCTGCCACTTCGTCGCTGAGGACCGGGGTGCGCCGCCCGAGCCCGCCGCGATCCCCGTCGGTCCGGTCATCCAGGAATCGGGGGGCGACGCGACCCCGTCCTGGACGTTTCAGGACCTGTTGGAAGACGCTCATGACGAGGCGCTGTTCGACTACTACCTGACGTCGCAGCCCGCCGTCGTCGATGTCGCCACCGGTGACACGCGGCCGGTCGGCGCCGCGGCCGTGTACGAGTCCCTGGAGCCCTCGCCCAGCGGGGAGTACTTCCTCTCGGTCCGCACGGTGCGCCCCTACTCGTATCTGGTGCCGGATTCGCGCTTCGCCAGGGAGGTGGAGGTCCTGGGCAGCGACGGCCGGTCCGTGCGCGCCCTGGCCACCCTGCCCCTGGACGAGGGCGGTCCTGAACATCTGGGCTTTCGCCGTGCCGGCCTTCGGCAGTTCTCGTGGCGGGCGGGCGTGCCCGCGGCACTGACCTATATCGAGGCCCTGGACGGCGGCGATCCCGGGCGGGACGTGCCTTACCGCGATCGTGTACTGACCCTGGCGGCGCCCTTCGAGGCGGAGGGCGAGGAACTGATCCGCACCGAGCACCGGCTGGGCTCGGGCGCCTTCGGGTTCGGCTACCCGGTCCTGTGGGGTGAGGACGGCGAGACGGCCCTGGTCTACGAATTCGACTGGCCAACGCGGCGGAGCCGTGCATGGATCGTGCAGGCTTCGTCCACCGGCGCCGAGCCGGCACTCCTGTGGGACCGCAGCACCGACGACTGGTACGGCCATCCCGGCGACCCGGTCATGACACAGGACGGGGCCGGCAAGCCCGTTGTCCACATGGACGGGACCAGCATTTTCCTGGCGGGACCCGGTGGATCGCCCGAGGGAGACCGGCCCTTCCTGGATCGACTGAACCTAGCGACCGCGGAGCTGCGGCGGCTCTTCCACTCGGGCCCGGAAAGCTACGAGACCGTGGTGGGTTTGGCGGACGCAGCCGCCGGCCGGATCGTCATCCGGCGCGAGACAAGCGAGGAGCCGCCCAACTATCACCTTGTCGCCACGGGCGGCGGCGAGCGCACCGCGCTCACGTCCTTCCCCAACCCCCAGCCCCAGCTCGCGGGCATCACCAAGAGCAAGGTCTACTACGAGCGTGACGACGGCATCCCCCTTTCGGCCGAGCTGTACCTTCCCGCCGGCTACGAGCCGGGAGAGCGCCTTCCGGTTCTGGTGTGGGCCTACCCGCGCGAGTTCGCGGACGAGGACGGAGCGGGACAGGTCCGCGGATCGGCGCACCGCTTCACGACCATTTCCGGCGCTTCGCACCTGCTGCTTCTGACGCAGGGGTATGCCGTGCTCAACGACGCCGCGATGCCGATCGTCGGTGGCTTCACCGCGAACGACACGTACGTGGAGCAGCTGGTGGCCAACGGCAGGGCCGCGGTGGACAAGGTCGTCGAACTGGGCGTCGCCGACCGCGACCGGGTCGGGATCGCCGGTCACAGCTACGGGGCCTTCATGACCGCCAACATGCTGGCCCACTCCGACGACTTCGCCGCCGGGATCGCGCGCAGCGGCGCCTTCAACAGGAGCCTGACACCCTTCGGCTTCCAGTACGAGCGCCGCACCTTCTGGGAGGCTCCCGAAGTCTACTTCGGCATGTCGGCATTCATGCACGCGGAAAAGATCAACGAGCCGCTGCTCCTGACGCACGGCGTGATCGACAACAACTCCGGGACCTTCCCCGTGCAGTCGGAGCGGATGTACCACGCCGTCAAGGGCCTGGGCGGCACCGTCCGCCTGGTGATGCTGCCGCACGAGAGCCACGGCTACCGGGCGCGGGAGTCGGTGCTCCACACGGTGTGGGAGATGTTCGACTGGATGCGCCGTCACGTCAGGGAGCGGGAGCGGCAGTTGATCCCCGACGGGGGATAGGCGGGGCGGAAGCCGTGGGGCCGGGCTATTGTGGGGTGGACCACGAGGTGGCCATGTGCCACCGCCTCCGCCATTCCGCCAAGGACGTCCTCCCATGCGCCCAGCGAAAACCGCCCGCCTGCCCCTGTCCGGTCGCGCCGCCGCGACGGCCGGATCGATCCTCCTCTCCCTCCAGACAGTCCTGCTTTCTCAGCCGACGCCGATTGCCTCGCAGACGCCTGCGGCGGGCGGTGGTCTTCCGACGATTGCCGATTACACCCGCGGGATGGACGGGCAGCCCGGGTACTTCCCCCTGTACTGGGATGACGCCGCCGGCCGGCTGCTGCTCGAGGTCGGTCGCTGGGACGAGCAGTTCCTCTACCTGACGTCGCTCGCGACCGGGGTCGGTTCCAATGCGCTGGGGCTCGACCGGGGCAACATCCAGAGCGCGTACCTGGCGCACTTCGAGCGGGTCGGGCCGAAGGTGCTGCTCGTCCTCGACAACCCGGGCTTCCGCGCCGAGACCAATCCGACCGACGCGCTCGTGCGGTCCGTGGAGGAATCGTTCCTGACCTCTACGGTTGGCGGCTTTGCCGTGGTCGCCGAGGAGGATGGGCGGGCGCTGGTGGACGGGACCTCGTTCTTCCTGCGCGACGTCGTCGGGGTTGCGGCCCGGTTGCAGGCGGCGAACCAGGGCACCTACCGGCTGGATGCCAACCGAAGCGCCATCTTTCTCCCGCGGACGAAGGCGTTCCCGGAGAACACCGAGGTGGAGGCGTCGCTCACCTTCGAGAGCGAACGGCCGGGGGGCGAGATCCAGCGGCACGCGCCGGACGGGCGGGCGATGACGCTGCGGCAACATCACTCGCTGGTGATGCTCCCCGACGACCGGTACACGCCCCGGCGCTTCGATCCCAGGATCGGAGTCTTCGCGATCGGCTACTACGACTTCGGCAAGCCCTTCGACGACGACTACCAAACGGCGCTGGCGAGGCGCCATCGGCTGGTGAAGGCGGACCCGTCGGCGCCGATGAGCGAGCCGGTCGAGCCGATCGTCTACTACCTCGATCCGGCGGTGCCCGAGCCGTACCGCACGGCGTTCCGTGTCGGCGGGGTGTGGTGGAATCAGGTCTTCGAGGCGGCCGGGTTCATCGACGCCTTCCGCGTCGAGGACATGTCGGCGGACATGGATCCGATGGACGCCCGCTACCACGTGATCCAGTGGGTCCACCGCACCGAGGCGGGCTCGTCGATCGGACCGTCATTCGTCGATCCGCGCACGGGAGAGATCATCAAGGCGGCCGTGCGGATGGACTCGTACCGGTCGCTGGCCAACTACAACACCTTCGCGGGCGCGGCCGGTGTGGACGGCGACTGGTACGCCGGAGAGGCACCGGGTGTCGACGGCGAGGAGTTCGTGATGATGCGCCGCCGGCAGCACTCGGCGCACGAAATCGGGCACACGCTGGGACTCGCGCACAATTTTATCTCGATCAGCGACGGGCATGCGTCCGTCATGGACTATCCCGCCCCGGTGATCGAACTGCGGGAGGGGCGGCTCGATCTGTCCGGAGCCTACAGGGCCGGGCCAGGTGCGTACGACACGCTCGCGATCCGGTACGCCTACGCCTCCCCGGCCGACGGTGAGAGTGAGGAGGCCTTCCTGAACGGCCTGCTCCTCGAAGCCCAGGAGCGCGGCTGGCGCTTCATTACGAACCCGGATGCCGGTGCCGACAACTCGTACCCCGATGCGACGTGGTGGATCAACGGGAGTGACGTGCTCGACGAGTTCGAGCGGGTGAGCGAGGTCCGGCGCTTCATGATCGATTCGTTCGACGAGCGCGCGATCGAGCCGGGCGAGCCGATGCACAAGCTCCGGGAGCGCTTCGCGCCGGTCTACTTCAGCCACCGTGCCACCTACGAGGCGGCGATCAAGACAATCGGCGGGATGGAGTACACGTACGGCGTGCGCGGCGACATTCTGCCGGTGACCGAGCTGGTATCCGGGGACCGGGTGCGCCGGGCGATGGGGTTGCTCAGCGACGCGCTGGCACCAGGGGAACTCGCGATTCCGGAGTCGGTGCTGGCGATTCTGGCGCCGCGATCGTTCGGGTGGGTCGGGGGAGGTCCAGCCTGGTCGAATCGGGCCGGTCCGGCGTTCGATCAGATCGGGGCTGCTACTACGGTGGCGAGCGAGATTGTCGGCGGGGTGCTCGCGCCCGCCCGCACGGCCCGTGTGGTCGCTTTCCACGCTCGCGACTCGGCGCTTCCGAGCCTTGAGGAGGTTGTGGCGCGGCTGGTGGATGACGCGTGGGAGCGGTCAGCCAGCGGGTCGGAAGCGGCGTTGGTGCGCGTTGTCCAGAACGTCGTCGTGGACGAACTGCTGGCGCTTGCGGCGAACGAGGATGCGACCACCGAGACGCGCGCGGCAGCGGAGTGGGGGCTGCGGCGCGCTCAGGCTCGGGCGGCGGCGTTCGTTGCCGGTACGAGTGCCGCCGCCGACCCGAACGCGGCCACGCCGGTCGCGCATGCGGAGCGGGTGGTCGGCACGATCGATCGCTTCCTTGGGCGACCGTGGGCTCCGGGTCAGCGGACCGCGGCGCCACAGGGACCGGGATGGGCGCGGGACCGGCCGGAAGGTCATCGGTAGCTGACCCGAGCCGCTAGTCAGGGGGTCGGCCCAAACTACTCGGGACCGGCCCCAGGGCCCCGTTCAACCAAACCTTCGAAACCGGCCCGAAGGCACCGTCCGCCTTGCGGTAGGCATCCGGTACACATATTAGTATGCCTTAGCAGGTGAGCAGGCAGTCCGTGGAGGCCCGATGTTTCCGCCCCTCACGGTTTCTGTGCTCGTTCTCTCGGGCACCGGCATGCACCTCGACGTTCGAAATGCACGTTTTTCGGGGTGTTCGACTTCGTGCGGCCTATCGCGCGCTTCGACTTCCAGTCCGGTGTCCCCAGCCTTTTCGATCCATCCTCTGCCCCAGGTGCGGAGGGTAAGCGTCCCGTTTCCGGAGGTGTGTTATGCGAAGCGACCTGTCTCTCCATCCCAGCCGAGCCGGCCGCCACCGTCACAGGCGCTTGTGGGCCACGCTCGCAGCATTGCTCCTTCTCTGCGCCGCCGCCGCGCCCACGGACGCCCAGCAGCCCGTGGGCGGTACCGTTGTGGATGCGGCGACCCAGCGGCCCATCGCCGGTGCCCAGGTCGGCATCCAGGGTACCCAGCTGGGCACGCTCAGCGACAACCGGGGGCGCTTCCTGATCCTTAACGTGCCGGGTCAGCAGATCACCGTGGAGGTGGTCATGATCGGGTACCGCGCCTTCACCCAGACGGCCCAGACGGGTCAGGTCGACCTGACCCTCGCGCTCACGGAGGCGGCCATCTCGCTTGACGAGATCGTCGTCACGGGGACCGCCGGCGGCCAGCAGACTCGAGCCGTCGGCAACGCCGTGGGCAAGATCACCGCGGTCGAGCTGGAGGAGATCGCTCCGGCCATGACCATTCAGAACATGCTCGGGTCCCAGGTGACGGGTGTGCGGGTGATGAGTTCGGGCGGCGAGATCGGTGCCGGCGGCGTGATGCGGATCAGGGGCGCGAGTTCCATCTCCCTCGCCGGAACCCCGCTCGTTTACGTGGACGGGGTGCGGGTCAACGGCGCGGACAACACCTCCCTCTTCGGCGGCATCGGCTTCGATAGCGGGGGCCAGCCGTCCAGGATCAACGATTTCAACCCGGACGACATCGAGTCCATCGAGATCATCAAGGGGCCCGCGGCTGCCACCCTGTACGGGACAGAGGCCACGAACGGGGTGATCCAGATCATCACGAAGCGGGGCAACCAGGGTGCCCCGAGGGTCAACGTGACCGTGAAGCAGGGCGCGAACTGGATGCCCGACCCCGAGCAGACGTTTCCCAGCACCTGGTACACCTGCTCGGGCGTGTCCCAGACCGCGCCGGTCCCCGAGGGAGCGGACCCCGCCGCCTTTGACAGGTACCGCTGCAACGCGGGCGAGATCACCGAGTTCAACGTCCTCCAGTACGACCGGGAGGTGTTCGGCAACGAGTGGTTCACCACGGGCCATGCCCAGTCCTACGGCGCGGACGTGAGCGGCGGGTCCGAGCAGGTCACGTACTACATGTCGGCGGACTGGGACCGGGACGAGGGGTTCCTGCCCTACAACTGGAGAAACCACCTCTCCGGCCGCGCCAATGTCAGCTACACTCCGAGCGACAGGTACCGCTTCGACTTCAGCCTTTCACAGAACAGGATCAGGGCTCAGGCCGCGTCGGCCCAACAGCCGCTGAGCACCGCGGTGATCTGGGCGTGTCCGGACCCGGGCTGCGAGGCGGGAAGCGGCTTCGGATCCGACATAGCCGGACCGTACCGCGGCTACATCGCGTACCTGCCGGAGGCCTACGCCAACGAGATCGAGGGCTTCCAGGACGTGGACCGCACCACCTTCAGCCTCCAGGGACGCCACGATCCCTTCGACTGGCTGACTCACAGCCTCATCGTGGGTGGGGACTTCTCCAACATTCGCAACTCGGAGCTCTACAAGGCCACGGGTAACATCGGACAGTTCCAGTCCCACGGTCGGAAGTGGATCATCAATCTCCGGAGTACGTTCGTCTCGGTGGACTACGGGGCGAACGTGGACTACGAACTGAGTGACGGCATCAACTTTACCACCTCCGGAGGGGTCCAGTTCTACCGGCGGCAGGAGGAGTCCAGCCAGTCCGTCGGCGAGTTCTTCCCCATCGAGGCCCTGACGACGGTGAGTTCGGGATCGGTCCGCCGGGGCGAGGAGGGTTTTCTGGAGAACCGGACGTTTGGCGTCTTCGTGCAGGAGCAGCTCAACTGGCGAGACCGGGTCTATATCACGGGGGCCATCCGCGGCGATGACAACAGCGCTTTCGGGAAGAACTTCGACTTTGTGGTGTATCCGAAGTTTTCCGTATCGTGGGTGCCCACCGACGAGGACTTCCTGGCCGATGTCGGCTGGCTCAGCACCCTGAAACTCCGCGGGGCGTGGGGGAAGGCCGGGAAGCAGCCCGACGTCTTCGACGCACTCCGGACGTATGAGCCCGTGGTCGGTGCGAACTCCGAGGGAGTGCTCACGCCGGAGAACATCGGGAATCCGGACCTCAAGCCCGAGGTGGGACAGGAGCTGGAGCTCGGCTTCGACGCGGGCCTGCTGGACGACCGTGTCGGCATCGAGTTCACCTACTACAACCAGAAAACGAAGGACGCCATCATCCGCGTGCCGGCGCTGCCTTCGCTGGGTTTCCCCGGGGTCCAGTTCCGAAACCTCGGAGAGGTCAGGAACAACGGTCTCGAGATGGGTGTGGATTTTGCGGCCTACCGAAGCGACAACCTGGGGCTGGACCTGCGTTTCACCCTTTCGAAGAACAACAACGAGATCCTGAGCCTGGGCGGGGAGCCGTTCATCGATCACAACTCCAGGTTCGGCCAGTACCATGTGGCGGGCTTCCCGCTTGCGGGCGTGTTCAGAAAGCGTGTGGTTAGCGCCGACCTGGTCAACATGAATGGCCGGAACGAGCCCACGAACGTGATGTGCGAGAGTGGTCCCCTCGTGCCCGGGGGCAACTTCTCAGAGGGCGGCGGCCCTCCGGTGCCCTGCGCGGATGCACCAGAGGTGTACTGGGGTCAGCCACTGCCCATCTGGGAGGGCGGCCTCGGCGCCAATCTGACCCTGAACCGCAACCTGCAGATCTATGCCCTGGTGGACTTCATCGGCGGACGCACGTTCGAGAACGGCGATGTCATGCACGCGCATCTGACGTTCCGCCAGACCCGCGCCATGCAGGAGCGGACCGACCCCATCCTCCTGGGCTATCAGAGCCTGGGCACGGCGGGCCGAAGGCAGGCCGGGATCATCGACGGCGACTTCGCGAAACTCAGGACGATCTCCGCCAACTACACGCTTCCACGAAGTTTCGCCGACATGGTGCGGGCGTCCCGGGTCACCATGACCGTGACGGGACAGAACCTGCTGACGCTCTGGACGGCGGCGCCGGACGAGTGGTACGGCCACAAGCTCATGGACCCGGAGAGGACGAACCAGGCGGGAGGCGCCACTCCCGGGCTGGAGGTGTTCCTCCAGGAAAGCTGGCCACAGGCGAAGCGGATCATCACCACTCTTCGGTTCTCTTTCTGACCACGGAGGCTTGAGATGAGAAACATGACTCCGGTGAGGCCGACAATGGATACGCAGGAGAAGCGAACGATGAACATGAAGAAGAAGCGATTGAAGCTGCGCCCGGCGCGGGGCGCCGCCGTTTGGACGGTGGTGTTGTCCGTGCCTCTGCTTGCCGCGTGCGACATCCAGGCGATCCTGGAGGTCGACATCCCGGGCAGGGTCGAGGAAAGCGCGTTGGACAACCCGAAGCTGGCGTCGACGCTGGTCACGGGCGTGGTCTCCGACGTGGAGTGCTCGTGGAACCAGTTCACCGCCGGCATGGCCCACCACTCGGACGAGTACATCCCCACATCCGGGAATCTTGACTTGATTCGATGGGGAGAGCGGCGGATCGAGAACGTCGACGTCCAGTTCAGCCAGGGACTGTGCGGAGGGGGCACCTACCCGACCTACACGCCGCTGCAGACTGCGCGCTTCCAGGGGGAGGACGTGCTGGCACGCCTTGGCGGCGAGACGTTTTCAGGCCTGGACGGCTTGGCCGACCTTCAGGCCGTCACCCGGACCTGGGGCACCTTTCCCCTCATCGCCCTGGGCGAAGCCTTCTGCGAGATGACGATTCCGACCGTGGAGGGCGAGCCCGGCCCGCTCATGACCAAACAGGAGGTCCTCACGGTCGCCGAGAACAAGTTCTCCGAGGCGATCAGCATGGCCCAGGCGGCGGGCAACACGGCCATGGTCAACACGGCGCTTGTCGGACGTGCCCGCGTGAGGATCGGCCTGGAGAACTACTCGGGCGCCATGGCCGACGCGGCCCAGGTCCCGGCCGGGTTCGAGACCATCGTGACCCGGGACGCATCCGAGTCCCGGCGCTGGAACTACTACTACGAGCGGCTGAATGCCCTTACCGGGTTCCGGCAGCACGGCTCGGTTTCGGACCACTACCGGCACCTGACGATCGACGCGGAGGGACGGCCGACCCAGGACGACGGTGTGCCGGACACGAGGGTGAACGTCGTGACCAACGGCGAGCCCGGCTCCGACTTCGTCACGGAGAACTGGTTCCACGACAAGTACAACTCCCGGGCGGACCCGCTGCCGCTGGTCACGTACAAGGAAGCGCGCATGTACATGGCGGAGGCGGCGGCGCGGACGGGCGACATCGCAATGGCGACGGACGTGATCAACGAGCGTCGCATGGCGGCGGGCCTGCCCGCGATGTCAGCCCCGGCGTCCCAGAGCGAGATGGTCGAGCTCGTGATCGAGGAGAGGCGGCGGGAGCTGTTTGTGGAGGGCGCACACCGCTTCAACGACATGATCCGCTTCCGCGGCACGCAGTTCGAGATCCCGTTCCTGGGCGAGCCCGGCTCGATCCACCCGAACGGAATCAGCCAGAAGGGGGACGTGTACGGTACGACCACGTGCCTGCCGCTTCCGCTGGTCGAGAAGAACGGCAACCCGAACATCCCGTGACAATCAGCGAGAGGCCGGCCACCCGCGACTGGGGTGGCCGGCCAGGCGGGTGAGGTGCCATGGGTCGATCAGGCTGGATGTCCGCCCTTGCCGTAGCTGTCGTCCTCGTCGTGCCGACGGCGGGAGCCGGCCAGCGGCCTGAGCCAGGCGACTATTCGGAAGCCCGCTACCGGCTCGAGGAGTTGCGCGGGGTGATGGTTCCCATGCGGGACGGCGTCCGGCTCTCCGTGGACATCTACCGGCCCGACGCGCCCGGGCCCTTTCCGGGAATCCTTGCCCTCACTCCCTATGACAACACCCGGATCGGGCAACGGGAGGCGGCCCGCTGGTACGGCAGCCGCGGCTACGTGGTAGTCCTGGCCGACGACCGGGGACGCTTCGACTCGGAGGGAGTGTGGGACCCCTTCGGCGACCTCCACCAGGAGGACGGCTACGACCTCGTGGAGTGGATCGCCGCCCAACCCTGGTGCAACGGGCGGGTCGGGATGATTGGCGGATCCTACCTGGGCTGGACCCAGTGGTGGACAGCCAGCGCCACGCCGCCGTCCCTCAAGGCCATCGCGCCGGAGGTAGCGCCGCCCGACCACTTCGAGAATGCCCCCTATCAGAACGGGGTGCTGGCCGGGTGGATCATGGACTGGGGCGCCCGCATGTCCGGACGCACCTTTCAGACGGTCGACGAGGGGCCCTACACCGGGTGGACCAACACCCGCGCGGAGGACTTCAGGCACACACCGTACGTCACGCTCAACGAGTCCCGCGGCCTCCGCAGCGCCCCCTGGTTCGAGACGTGGATCCGGCAGAACCGTTCGAGCGACCCCTACTGGAAGGGGATCGCGTACCAGGGGACCGAGAACTGGTCCCGGATGACCGTTCCGTCCCTGGCAATCACGGGCTGGTTCGACGCAAACTATCCGGGCTCTCCCATGAACTACATGGGGATGAAAGAGCACGGCGCGACCCCCGAGGCCCGGCGGCCTACGCTGATCATCGGCCCATGGACCCATGGGCGCTACGTGAGGGAGGCCGCGGGGATCGACTACGGTCCCGAAGCGGACTTCGACTTCAAGGAGTACGCCGCGCGCTGGTTCGACCACTTTCTGAAGGGCGTGGACAATGGGGTCGAGAGCGACCCTCCGGTCTACGTGTTCGTGATGGGGGAGAACGCGTGGCACGCGGAGGACGACTGGCCGCTGCCGGAGACGCGCTGGACCAGGTACTACCTGAGTTCCGGGGGAGGTGCCAACTCGCTAAAGGGCGACGGGGTATTGGGTACATTGCCGCCCGCGGCTGAGGGGTACGACACCTACCTGTACGATCCCTTGAGTCCCACCCGAGATCCCTTCTTCGGCCGACCCGGCCACAACGGCCACATCGACGGAGCCGTGGATGCGCGGCTGCCGGCCCTGGGCGACGAGGTCCTCGTGTACGAGACGCCGCCCCTGGAGGAGGCGGTGGAGGTGACCGGCCCCATCGAGGCCAGGCTGTATGCCTCGACCTCGGCGAGAGACACTGACTGGATGGTCCGTTTGGTAGATGTCCATCCCGACGGCTATGCCGCTTTCCTCGCTGACGGCGTGATGCGGGCCCGGAACCGCGACCCGGAGGATGAGGGGCGCTTCAACCCGGCCAGGCTCAGCACCATCGAGCCCGGCCAGGTCCATCAGTACACAATTCGTTTCTGGCGTGGTACCGGAAATATGTTCCGGGCGGGTCACCGGATCAGGATCGAGATCTCATCGAGCTACTATCCCTACTATCTGCCCAACCTGAATACCGGACACGACAACGTAGGCCTGGCTCGGGCGGAGGATGCGGCGGTGGCGGTGCAGCGAGTGTACCACGGAGGGGAATACACGTCCCATGTGGTGCTGCCGGTGATCCCGAGGAGGCGCTGATCTTGGCCTCCACAGCCGAAACCCCGGATCACTCCTGCTACGTTCCAGTCCATTCGATGCAACTCGAACTGTGCTGACAAGGGTACAGGGGGGCGGAAGCCCGGAGGCCGGCTCCCCGGGAGAGCCAGGGCCCCAAGCCGCTCAGTGCGGGTTCGCTGGCCGATCAGAGTACCGCCCGCGGACTGCCTGAACGCGCAGCAACATCGCCGCCCAGTGGAACCCGGCCCCGAAGGCCGTCAGCAGGACCAGGTCGCCGGGCTTGATCCGCCCCTGTTCCCGTGCCTCCCATAGCGCCAGCGGGACGGACGCTGAGCCCGTGTTGCCGTACTCCTGGACGTTGATGAAGACGCGCTCCCCAGAGAGGCCCAGGCGCGCCGCCACAGCGTTCAGGATGCGCAGGTTCGCCTGATGGGGTACGACGAGCGCCACGTCGTCCATGGTCACCCCCGCCTTGGCCAGCACCTCCAGGGACGCCTCGCTCATCCGGCGGACGGCCTCGCGAAAGACCTCGCGTCCGTCCATCACGAGGTTCTTGTGAAGTCCCTGCTGCACGCGCTCCATGGTGACAGGGTGACGCGTGCCTCCGGTTTCCAGCCCCAGGATGTCGCTCCTGGTGCCGTCCGTGCCCGCAGTGGCGGCCAGGATTGCGACTGCGCCCGGACCCTGTCCCACCACCGCCGCACCGGCCGCATCGCCGAAGAGCACGCAGGTGTTGCGGTCCTTCCAGTTCATGAGGCGGGTGATCAGCTCGACCCCGATTACCAGCACCCTGCGCCCGTCTGCGAGCGCCCGTGAGCGTGCGATGTCCAGCGCCAGCACGAACCCTGCACAACCGCTGCCGGCCAGGTCGTAGCACGGGATGTGGCCGACCCCGAGACGAGCCTGCACGTACGCCGCAGTATCCGGCGCGAAGACTTCGGGCGTGTCGGTCGCAAGAACGATCTCGTCGATATCCGCAGGCTCAAATGCGCCGTCCGCCAGTGCTGCCTGGGCTGCGGCCAGCGCGAGGTTGGCCGTGCTTTCTTCATCCGCTGCAATCCGCCGCGTACGGATACCTGTGCGTGCCACGATCCACTCGTCCGAGGTGTCGACGTACTCCGCCCATTCATCGTTCGTCATCACGCGCTCGGGCAGGTAGGTGCCCAGGCCAAGGAGGCCGATGGGGTGCCGGTCGCGAGGGTCTTGCGTGTCCATTTCGTCCCGACCCTGGTCAGTGACCGCGTGGATGAAGTCGCCCCAGCTACGGAATCACGCGCCTGGGCATCACCGGCAGGACCAGGCGCGACGGTCGCGCGGCGTCGTGGAAGATCGTCTGCTCGGCGACGCGCCACTCCGTGTCCGTGGCCACGGGGTTGCCGGTATTCGGATTGGGTGCGAAGAACGGGTAGGCGCTGCTGGAGACTTCCAGCCGGATGCGGTGACCCGGCAGGAACGTGTGCCCGATGTGCCCGAGCTTGATACGGTATTCTTCCTCCTGCCCCGGGGTCAGCAGTTCCTCCGTTTCGAAGCCGTGCCGGTAGCGGGCGCGAATCGCGGCGGCGTCCCACCAGCCGAGCTTGAGGGCGCGGCCGTCCGGCTGGACATCCACGAGCTTTGCCGTGAAGTCGGTGTCGAGGCCGTCGGTTGCGGCGTGGATGACCGCCTCGACCGCACCGATGATCTCGACGGGAGAATCGAGTACGTCGCTCGTGTAGACGAGAACATCGTGACGCCTTTCGATCGGCCGCTGGTCGATCCCCTGGGCGGCCCCGCCGATGTCCGACGGCACCGGATTCTGCGGATCGTAGGTATACAGGTCGGGCGGCTCTTCTCCGGGTGGGTTCCACGAGAGTCGTCCGTCTCCAGCCAGGGAGTTGGCCCCGCCCCCGCTGGACAGGTAGAGGCTCTGCGGCTCCATCTCGGCGGGCGGATACGCGTCGAACTCCCGCCATTCGTTCGAGCCCGTGAGGTACACGCGCGCTGTGGGCAGATCGGGCGTCGATCGCTTGCCTCCGAGGCAGTAGTCGAAGAAGTCCATGTGGACGGCTTGCACGTTGACGACGGACTCCGGGGTAAAGCGGAATTCGCCCAGGCTCAGCGCGCCGCCGCTGATGGCCTGCCCGTGGTCCCAGGGGCCGATGATGATGTGCTGCTTCCCTGCTCCCGGCGAGTGGTCCCGCATGCCTTCCCAGTAGCGCATGGTGCCCGGCTGATCGGCGTCGAACCAACCGGTGAAGACCAGGATGGGCAGGTCGATCCCCGCGAAGTCCTCGTCCTCGAAGAGGATCCGGTCCCAGTAGGCGTCCCTGGTGGGGTGATTCAGAAAATCGTTGTAGAGGGGCATGTCGCGCCCCATCGCGTCGTCCATGGTGATGAGCGGACGGTGAGCGTACACCTCGTCCCAATCGGTAACGCCCATGACGGGCCCCTGCGCCGTTCTTCCGGAGGTGCCGTTGATCCAGTCCAACGACCACTTCATCAGCCATGCGCCACCGAGGTAGGGAAGCTCGTCGAAGTAGTTCCCGCCCGGCGCCTGGGGAATCATGCAGACCAGGTTTGGAGCGCCCTCCCGGACCGCCAGCCACTGCACCGTCGCCAGGTAGGAGCCGCCGACCATGCCGACCCGCCCATTCGACCAAGGCTGGCGGGCGATCCATTCGATCGTGTCGTATCCGTCCTCGCCGTCGGCGAAGAAGAAGTCGAAACTCCCGTCGGAGTCCCCGCGTCCGCGGGCGTCCTGGACAATGAAGGCGTACCCGCGCTCGGCGTACTGCTGCCCCAGTTGCGGGTATCGCTCGTTGGCCTTGATGTAGGGCGTGCGTACGAGGACCGTCGGATGAGGTCCGGCGCCGGCGGGCAGCCAGAGATTGGCGGACAACTCGACGCCGTCGCGCATGGGGACGCGGAGGTCGAGGTGCTGCTGAATCTGTGCGGTGGCGGGGGCACCGATGCCGAGCAACGGGAGTAAGGCAGCCAGCAGGGGACGAAGGTGGGTACCAGGCGACATCAATGCCTCCTCTTGTCGTTGTGCGTGCTGTCGGCTACACCACCCGCCTCGGGAGCCGCGGGTTCATGCTCTGGATGATCCGCAGGAAGCCGAGCTCCGTACGCTCGGCCACGGTGTGCGGCAGGACGGCCGGGTGGTCGGGCCCGATGAGCGTAGCCACATCGCCGACCTCGACGGTCTTGTCCGGACCGATGTCGAGGATAGTGTGGGCGGAGTTGACCCCGCCCGCGACCGGGTACACACGGCCGTTGATCAGCACTTCGCAGGTTCCGTTCGCCTGGGACGGGTAGCCGTCGGTGCGCCCGATCGGTAGAAGCGCGACCCAGGTGGCACGGTTGGGCATGAACGTGCGGTTGAAGCCCGCGCTGTCGCCCGGCTCGAGGTGCTCGACCCGCACGACCCGCGTTTTCAGGCTGAACACGGGCTTGAGGTCGGCCATTTCCCTGGATTTGTCGTCGCCCGGAGGGTTACCGAACAGGGCGTTGCCGGGCCGCACCATGTCGTAATGGGCCTCGGGGAGGTGGAACAGTTCATAGGTGGGGGCGGCGTGGAGGGTGCCGAGGGGCAGATTCCTGTCCCGCGCCCAGCCCAGGAGCTCTTCGAAGCGCGCGTGCTGCTCCCGGTCGAAGTCCAGGTCGTGGGTGAACATGGTGTAGGTGCCGTTCACGTCGACGTACTCGCTCTGGACGAGTTCTTCGATCCAGTTGCCTGCGCGCGTGTAGGGCATGCCCTCGCGGTTCATTCCCGTGTCGATGAAGAGGTGGACGGGCACGGGCCGGCCCAGCCGCCTGGACACGCTGCGCAGGCGCCCGGGCGCGTCGTCCAGCCAGACGGACGGCAGCACGTCATGCCTCACCATCTCCTCGATCTCGTCCTCGGACCCCTCTGCCATGACCACGATCGGCTTCGTGACGCCCTCCTCGCGCATGGCCAGCGCCTCCTCGACGCGCACGGCAGCGAGGCCGCCCACCTGGGACATCCCGGCAAGGAGCGGCCCGACCGCGCGGTCGCCCAGGCCGTACGCGTTGTTCTTGACGACGGCGAGGATCGGGCGGCCGCCTGCCAGTCGTGCGGCCTCGCGCACGTTGTGGGCCCAGGTCGCGCGGTCGAGTTCGATCCACGGGTCGAAGCGGGTGGCGTTGTAGGTGCGATCGACTGTCAGGGGGTCACCGGGGGCGCTGGTGCGTGCGACGGCACGGGCGCCTGATCCGTTCGAACGCGCGGTGGATGCGCAGGCGGACGTGGCGGTGAGGCCCACGGCGGCGCCCGCTAGGTGGAGGAAGCGGCGGCGGGGGAGGCGGGGCGCGCGATCCATGGGTCCTCCGGTGCTTGACGGATGGTGTGCGGAATGGGGCGAATGTACCGCTAGGTCAGGGGGCGGGCCAGAGACGCGGTTGCCGACGTGACACCAATAAACGAAAGGATTAGTTTTTTGAGCGACGATCCGCGCCTTCAACCGAGGAGACTACGTTGCGGACCAACGCCCCGATCCTGATCACGACAGCAGCGGCTGCCATGCTCGGGTGCGGCGACTCGGCACCAGGTCCCGGCGACGGTGGTTCTCCGGGCACCCTGGAGGGCCCGGACGTCATGCTGGCCGCGGCGACCGAGCACGTCTACACGGTCGGTGCGTACATGGGGGAGGACTGGGAGAGTTTCGGTCGGCTCGCGGATGTCGCCTTCGACGGAGAGGGCAACGCGCACATTCTCGATGGACAGGAAGACCGAATCGTAGTGTTGGGTACGGACGGGACCTTTAAGCGCTTCGTGGGAGGATCGGGCGACGGACCCGGCGAACTGCGGGGTCCGTCGTCGCTTCATGTCGATAGAGATGGCGGATATGTCGTCGGTAGCCTGACGTCCATCGATGTCTTCGCCCCCGAAGGCGAACACCTGCGCAGGATGGCCGTGAATCCCATAACCGGCAGCCCCTTCTTGGAGACGAGGGCATTCCCGGACGGGAGCTTGGTTTCGATCGTCATTCGTGCTGATAGTGCCGCCCTCGGGAGGTGGCGCCGTGGGTTGCCACCACTGGACCCCCCCGGCCGTCCCATCGAGATATTCCCCATCGAGCACGGTGAGCCGGAAGTCCTCTACACCGCCTGGGAGCTGCCCGATCCGGAGGAAGCGAGGAGGAGGGCCAGGCGATCCTCCTCGTCCGATGGCGTTTCCAGGATGTCCGCGGGCCGCGCCTTCGAGCCGCGCCTTCACTTCGACGTGACCTCCGACGACCGCCTCGCGGTGGTCGACTCGATCGGGTACCGGGTCAAGCTGGTCGCGCGTGACGGCAGTGTGGTTGCCACGGTGGAGCGCCCAATCGCGCCCCTCCCGGTAACGGAGGCCATGAAGGAAGCCGCGCGCGAACGCTATCGCGCCCGCGAAGTGCCGAGCAACGTGGGCATTTTCCGCATCGAGAGGGAGAGCGTTGACGAGCTGCGGTTCGCGGACGAGATCCCGGTCATCGCCAACATGGCCGTGGACTGGGATGGTCGAATCTGGGTCGAGCGAACCGGGGCTGACGGCGTCGAGCCGGGGCCCATCGACATCGTGACCCCGGAAGGAGGTTACGTGGGGACGCTGCCCGCCGACGGTATCAGGATCCCCAGCGCCTTTGGACCAGACGGACTGATGGCCTATACCGAGGCGGACGAGGTGGGCATACCGACCGTTCGCGTGATCCGGCTGGTTTCGCTGCAACCGCAGGGCATGTAGGGCCCTTCCGCAGCCCTCAGCCGACCGACTTGAACGGCGGCTGCCTCAAGCTGGCGGACCGTCCGGATGCAGCTCGCACACCGGTGGCTGGAGCCTTGTCCAGGACAGCGCGATGATCGTCCACGATTCGTCCTCGTTCCGGGTGAGCAGCAATGCGTCGGCGCCGCAGTGGCTCAAGTCCTCCCCCACATAGAAGTCGTACGGCGTCCAGACCATGGCCAGATCGCCGCTGACGCGCACCTCCGCGTCCCACATGCGCTCGATGAGGACTTGCTCGCTGCCTTCCAGCCGCTCAATTAGCTGATCCCGCGTCGAAGTCGAGCTGGATCGCGTGCCGTCGGCCGCCCTCTCCACCGAGTGCATCAGCACATCCGGGTGCATGATCCCGCGAAGAATCTCGCCGTCGCCCGCCGCCAACGCGTCGAATATGCCCTGCACGGAAGCCAGAATGGCCTCGCGCTCGGCGTCGGTAGGCATGTGGGGGGCCTGGCTGTCCATCGCGTCGGTCGACGCGGCGCCCACGGTTGCGTTGTCGCCTGCCTGCGTACAGGACGCCAGCACGAGTACGGTCAGGAGGGAATGCAGGGGGATGCGTTTCATGATTCGGACCCTCATGTGTACGGGGGTTGTCGGGTAGGATCTCAGATGAATCATGCCGGGGGCCGGGGACGCCCGCAACGCGAAGTCCATCGGCCTTCGACACGTCGTGTAGAGGCGGCTCCAATCACTTGACCGGACATACTGGTGATATTACCATGCAATCATGTCCGGTCACTGTGAATGGAGGCAGAGGCTCATGACGAGGAGACGGAACCAGCACGTCGTCCCAACGACGAACGGGTGGGCGGTCAAGCGCGCTGGTAGCCCCAAAGCTACCAAGGTGTTTGGCACGCAAGAACAGGCGATCAAGAGGGGGCGCGAGATCGCAAGGAATCAACAGTCTGAGCTGTTGATCCACGGACGTGACGGGAGGATTCGGGAGAAGAACACATATGGGCGCGATCCCTATCCACCGAAGGGGTGACGTTCTTGCCCAAACCCGGACGTAGCCGTTGGGACTGCTTCAGGCGTTCCAACTGCCTGGGTGTCGCATGTGGTTCCACACCGGTGACCACGGGCCGCCGCACTTCCACGCTGGAGCTGTGGACGTGTGGGAGATACGCGTGTTTTTCCTGCAGGAACCCCCGACACACGAGGTGAAGTTTCAGCTGAAACGCGTTCCCGCGAAGACCGTTAGAGAGATCAAGGAGCTGGCCACCGTGCACCGCGCGGAGTTGTTCGTGGAATGGGAACGGAGTCAGAGCGATGAATGAAGCAAGGCCATTCAGCCGGGTTGCCTTCTGTGGGACGGTAGAGGACTGCTTGCCGGATACCGAGTTTCGTTCCCTGGCGACGCAGTTGTCCGCTACCACCCATCCCGGACCGGCGCCTGGCGTCGTCGTGGCTCTTGCAAGTGAGCTGATAGGCCCGGAACGGGTCGAACTACCAGACTGGGTGGATACGGACACACGCTACCTGGTGGTACTGGACGTTCCGGAGCAGGCAGCACTTCGCCTCGCCTCGATGCTGCGGCTCCACAAGCCGGATCAGCGGTTGCAAGTGTGCCGGGACCCGTCCGTTGTGAAGCGCCTCGTCATCGCACTCAACCGACCGGCCCCGTGGGAGGGCATCCTTGACGCGTATGTCCTGGAGGACGCGCTGGTAGTGGTCCTGGGGGACTTGAGCGCACGGGAGTTTCCGATCAACAGGCTCCCACAGGTACGACGGTTTGCCTCGCGACTTGTGGGCCGGTTCGTGATCGATTCATCCGGATCCTACTTGTATTGGCCCGACCATGACGTGCACATGGGTCCATCTCAGATGGTGCAAGCCGTAGATCCCATGTACCTGTCCGAGGTCGAAATCCGCCGGTACGACATGGCGAACGTTTCACACGCCCTCCTTGAAATGAGAACTGACCGGCAACTGAAACAGACGGAGATCCGGGGGCTGTCCGAGAGGCATGTCCGGCGATTGGAAAAAGAAGAGACACGACTTACCGTCGATGCGGCGAGCAAGTTTGCGGCTGCATTCGGACAGACGCTGTCCGGATTCCTCGACGAATTGAGTGAGCGAGTCACGACTCTGCGAGCAACAGTGCACTCGAATCGGGCGTGCGACCAAAGGCCACTCCAACTGGTCTGATCACTGACCGCCTCCTACCAGAACACCACATACAGCGCCGCCGCCCCCGCGATCACGCCTCCCGCCCACCACTTCGCCCCCGGCGCCGGCGTCAGATCCACCTGCGCCGCCGACCTCGGCAGCACCCGCGGCTCATCCAAACCCTTACGTAACGTCAGGGTCGCCATGAACCCCGAAATCACCAGGAACGTGATCGCCATGTGGTGCAGGAACGCGACCTCGGGCAGCCCCCAGAGCAGCACGCCGTAGACGGGAATCCCCAGGATCATCCCGCCGAACGCGGCCAACGGCGGCGTCCGCGGCACGAACAGCCCGAACAGGAACGCCGCGACGATCCCCGGCGAGATGAATCCCCAGAACATCTGGATGTACTCGAAGACGCTCCCGGCCCGGGCCACGACCGGCGCCCACAGGCACCCGACCAGCACCAGAACCGCGGTCGTCCAGCGCCCCACCGCCATCAGCCGCCGCGACGACGCCTCGGGCCGCAGGTGCCGCTTGTACAGGTCGACGCTGAAGATCGTGGCCGCTGAATTCAGCATCGAGTCCAGCGAACTCATCACCGCACCGAACAGCGCCGCGAACATCGCGCCCGTCAGCCCCGCCGGCAGCAACTCGCGCATCATGACCGGATACGCCTGGTCGGGATTTGTCACCTGGTCCGCGAACAGCTCCGCCGCCATGATCCCCGGAAAGATGATGATGAACGGGATCGCCAGCTTGATGAACCCGGCCAGGAACAGCCCGCGCTGCCCGTCCGCCAGACTCCGGGCTGCGAGCGTCCGCTGCGTGATGAACTGATTAAGTCCCCAGTAGAAGAGGTTGGGGATCCAGAGCCCGCCCACGAAGACCGCGAGCCACGGCATCTCCGGGTGATTCCACGGGAGGACAGTGTGCAGCTTGCCGTCGGCGGCTTCCATGAAGGGCCCGATCCCGCCCATCGCGCTGAAACCGAGCACCGTCACCACCACGCCGCCCAGGAGCAGCGCCGCGCCCTGGAGCAGGTCCGACCACACGACCGCCTTCAGCCCGCCGTAGATCGTGTAGCCACCGGCGAGGATCCCGATCAGCCAGATACCCAGGTTCGTGTCGATGCCGAAGATCGATTCCAGCGCCAGCGCCCCCGAGTAGAGCACGGTCGCCAGCGCGACCAACACGTACGCCGCCATGATGAAGGCCGCCATCAGGGTGCGGGTGCGCACGTCGTAGCGGAACTCGAGGTACTCCGGGATCGTGTAGATGCCCGCCTGCAGGAATCGCGGCAGGAAGAAGAGCCCCACCAGCACGAGCGTGACCGCCGCCATCCACTCGTAGCTGGCGATCGCGAGCCCCAGCTCGTAGCCCCGCCCCGCCATCCCCACGAAGTGCTCGGTCGAGATGTTGGACGCGATCAGCGAAAAGCCGATCAGCCACCAGGGCAGGTTGCGCCCGGCCAGGAAGTAGTCGGCTGCGTCGTGTTTGCCGCGCGAAGCGTACAGCGAGATGCCGACCACCAGCAGCAGAAAGCCGATGAAGGCGGCGATGTCGAGGGGTTGGAAGGTCACGGGAGCGGAATCCGAGGGCTTGCGGAAGGGATTCACGAAGCTCGACCATAGGCGGGTGTCCGCGCCGACGGCAAACCGGCGACACACAACCATCGCGCGTCCCGGTCGTGTCACTGAAGAGGATGGGAGACCCTCCGATGCTCCAGACTTTCGACGAGCGCAACCGGGACATTCTCGTGAACATCAACGGCGAGCTCCATCACCGCGACCGGGCGGGCATCAGCCCGTTCGATTCCGCCGTGCAGGGGGGCGACGCGGTCTGGGAAGGACTCCGGCTGTACGACGGACGCATTTTCAAGCTGCGCGAACACCTCGCCCGCCTGCGCTCGTCGGCCCTCGCGCTCGCCTTCGAGGTGATACCATCGGACGACGAGATCATCGAGGAGATACGGAAAACCCTGGCCGCCAACCGCATGCGCGACGGCGTCCACATTCGGCTCACGCTGACCCGCGGGGTCAAGGTCACGAGCGGGATGGACCCGCGGCTCAACCGGTCCGGGCCCACCCTGATCGTGCTCGCCGAGCACAAGTCTCCCGTGTACGAGCGGTCGGGCCTGCGCCTCATCACGAGTTCGGTGCGGCGCTTCGATCCGGACACGCTGGACCCGAAGATCCACCACGCAAACCTGCTGCAGTCCATCCTGGCGAAGATCGAGGCCAACGCGGCCGGTGCGGACGACGCCGTCATGCTGGACCGGCGGGGCTTCATCGCCGAGACGAACGCGACCCACCTCTTTTTCGTTTCCGACGGCGTCGTGATGACGAGCCGGACCGTTGCCTGCCCGGAGGGGATCACGCGCGCGACCGTCCTCGATCTGTGCGGGGAGCACGGCATCCCCACCCGGGTCGCCGACCTCTCCCTGACCGAAGCGTACCGGGCGGAAGAGGCGGTCTGCACCGGCACGATGGGCGAGCTGGCCAGCGTGACCGAGATCGACGGGCGGACAATCGGCGAGGGCGTTCCGGGGCCGATGACCGCTCGCCTCGGCACCCTGTACGCGGAACTGACGGCGGCGTCCGGCACCGTGGTGGTGGAGCCGGTGCAATGAATCCCACCCATCCCCCGCCACGGCACGCAACCCATCGGCGCGACACCGGTGTCCACGAATCGGGAAAGGGAGAATCGGGAACGGGCACGCCGGCGAGCGACCGGAGACTCGGCTCGGTGACGGAAGCGCAACTGATACAGCGGTTCAAGGACGGGGATCACAGGGTCGCGCGGACGCTGTACGACACGCACGTCGACCGTGTCTTCCGCATCTGCTACCGATTCGCGGGCGAGTACGACCTCGCTCAGGATTTCACGCAGGAGACGTTCGTGCGGGCTTTCACCAAGATCCACACCTTCCGCGGCGAGGCGGCGTTCGGGATCTGGATATCCACGGTTGCGACCAGCGTCTCGTTGAACGGACTGCGCAAGGTGAAGCGCCTGCGGACCCGGGAGACCGAACTGGACGATCAGCTGCGGGGCGCTTCGCCGAGTCCCCGGCTGGAGCCCGATGTCCGCGCCGACCTGCACCGGGCCATCGACAACCTGCCGGACGGCTATCGCGCCGTCTTCATACTGCACGACCTCGAGGGCTACACCCACGCGGAGATCGGGCAAATGCTCGGCATTCAGACCGGCACCTCCAAGTCGCAGCTCTTTCGGGCCCGGGCCCGGCTGCGGGAGGAACTGGCTGTGCACGCCGGGGAGTGGACGTCATGAACGACCTCGGCCGCTTTGCGGCGTTCCTCCGCCGTGAGGGAGCGTCATACAACACGCCGCCTCCGACGCCATCCGACGCGATGTGGCCCGACGTCAGCGCGCGGCTGGATGCGGGCGCGTACAACATGCCTCCGCCTCCACCCCGGGAGGCAATGTGGGAGAGGATCGAGGCGGCGTGGGCGTCCGGGCAGTCGGTGGCCCCGGCGCCCACGAACCTGAACGCAGGCCACGCGGCGGCTTCCCCGGTGCCGGCCGAGCCAACCGGTGATCCCGGGCGGTTTCCGGCCCGGTGGACAGGAAGGCGGATAAGCACGGGATGGGCGGCGGGACTGGCGGCGGCTGCCTCGCTGGTGTTGGGGTTGATGCTGGGCCGGAGCTACGAGGGCCCTGGGGCTGGGGTGACGGACGGACCGTCAGCCGGTCCCGCCGCCGTCGCGACACAGGAGCCGAACATACCAGCGGTACCCGCCGCGCCCACGGCACCGGTCGAGCCCGCAACGCTCGCCGAGCTGGAGACAGAGCCACCCCCGGACCCGCGCGAATCCGCAACTGCTGTCGTTGTCGCGGATGCGGAGACTGCGGAAACGGCGATGGAGCGGGAGCGCTCGCAGGCCGAGGCGCCCGCACGTGTAGTGTCCGACGTGTCGCCGGAAACGCTTGCGGGGTTCGCCAGCGCGTCTGACGCGCCCGCCGGCCCACCTGCCGCGTTCGCCCGGCTCGTGCAGCCCGTAGCCCACTACGAAACCACACGGCACCTGGACAGGGCCGCGACGCTGCTCACCGCGTTCCGGATCGATCAGGGCACGCCCACTTCACAGCAGGATCTGGCCCGATGGGCCCGTGAACTGCTCGGCGACACGCGGATGTTCCTGGACATGGAGGCGCCACGCTCGCCATTGGAACGTGCGTTGCTGGAGGACCTGGAGCTGGTGCTGCTGCAGATCTCGCGGCTGGGACCCGGTGCGCCCGAATTCGAACGGCAGTTGGCGCTCGAAAGCATGGAGTGGAAGGGCACCTTGACCCGGCTGCGAGCCGCGAGTGCTACCGGAGAGATGTGATTCCAGGCGCTCGCGACGTAAGAGCGGGAGCGCATGGCTGATGGAGGAATACAGATGAAAGCGCGTACGAAAGCCCTCGTCACCGTCGGTTCGATACTGGCCGCCCTGATGTTCACGGACACCGCCCTGCTGATCGCCGGCCCTATATCCGGTTCGCCGGACGGACGCCTGTCCGCCCAGACGCGGCAGTTGGAGGAGGAGTTGTTCCTACAGGCGCGGCGCGCGATCAATAGCCAGGAATTCGAAGAGGCAGCAAAGTTCTTCGCTGAGCTTCGCGAGCGCGTCGCTCACCCGCGATACGCCGCCGACTCCTACTACTGGGAGGCGTTTGCGCGTTATCGGCTTGACGATCTGGACGAGGCGCTGCTTCTGCTGGAGACCTTGTCGGTATATGACGAGGCCAAGGATGGCCACTACGACACATCGCGGGGTCATGTCCCGCCGGGCCGCCTCCACGACGAATGGCGTGATCTCCGGATTCGCGTTCTCCGCCAACTTGCGGAGCGCGGTGACCCCCGCGCGGCCGAAGAGGCGTTGCGCCAGGCGGAAGCGGTGCTGCAGGCCGACACCCCCTCGGTAACGCTGGCCGCGTTGCGTGCGCGGCAGGAGTCGGCGCAACGGGCATATCAGAGGGCGCTCGCGACGCAACGGGAGCGGCAGGACTCGGCGCAGCGCGCGTTTCAGGAGGCGCTGACTTCGCAGCGGTCCCGGGTGGACTCGGCCCACCGGACCTATCAGAGGACGTTGGCCGTGGAGCGCTCGCGGGCGGACTCCGTGCACCGGGCCTATCAGAGGGCCCTGTATGCGCAGCGGTCGCGGGCGGATTCGGCGCAGCGGTCGTTCCAGAGAGCGGCGAGCAGACAGCGCTCCTGGGCGGATTCGGCTCAGCGGTCGTATCAGAGAACGTTGGCCAGGCAGCGGTCGCGGGCGGATTCGGCCCAGCGGTCCTACCAGAGGGCGCTATACCAGCAGCGAAGGGAAGTGGATTCGGCGCAGCGGTCCTACCAGGGAGCATTGAACACGCATCGCACGCAGGCGGAAAGGGCGCGCCAGGCATATGAGAGAGCCCTGTCGCAACGTCGAATACCGCCGGACTCGGCCCAGCGTGTGTACGATGCGGCTCTGTCGGTGCAGAACGCAGGCCGGGATTCGGCGACGGCGGTGTATCTGGCAGTGCTGGAGGGGCGGCAGGCAGCGCAGGATTCGGCGTCGGCCGAATACCGGGCCGCGCTTGAGGCCCAGAGGGTCGGCCAGGACTCGGCGGCCGCGGCGTACCGGACGGCCCTCGCGGTATTCGAAGCGCGTCAGGACTCGGCGGCGGCGGTGTACCGGGCGGCACTGGCGGCCCAGGAGGCGGCGAAGGACTCGGCGGCGCGGGCCTACCGGGCGGCTCTGGCCGCAAAGGAAGCGCGTGAGGATTCGGCGGCGTCCGTCTATCGCGCGGCGTTGGAGGCCGAGGAGGCGGCTCGCGAGGTGGCCGCGCGAGCCTACCGGGCCGCGATCGCCGGAGAACCGGCGCAACCGGACACGGTGCAGGGGGTGCCTCCGCCAACGCCGACCCGCCCGGACTCGGTAGCGCCGGCGCTCCAGCAGCTTCGGACGCGGGTGGCGCAAGCGGACTCAACGGCCCAGGCCATAGCGCTGGAGGCTGGGGTCGTGGACGAGGCGTCGGCGGTTCTGTCGTCGCTGGCGGACACGGTGACCGCCGCCACCTATGCGTTAGCCGACGCGATGCAAATCGACCCGCTGCAGGTGATCGACGTGCCGCTGGCCGACCTGCGGCGACTCGACGCGGAACTCCTCGCGCTATCCCACCAGGTCACCACGGTTGCGGGACAGCAGGTTCCCGCGGGCTGTGAGGATACCTCGGTGCAGCAGGCGGCCTTGACGGCACTGCTTCGTCTGGAAACCAGGGAGGCGGACCGGCTACGGTTCATTCTCAGCGTACTGGAGAGCAGTGACCAGTGCTCCGCGAGTCTGCGGCAACAGGCGGTCACATGGCTGGCGGGGCAACGGACGGGGGAAGCCGAAAGGGTGTTGGTTGCTGCCGCTGCGAATCATCCGGAACCGGATACACGGGAAGCGGCGGTGCTGGCGCTGGCGAGCTTCAATACGACCACTGCGGTCCGCGCGCTGTCGGACCTGCTCACGGAATCCGACGACTCCGATGTGCGTATCGGGGCCATCTGGGCGCTGATGCGCAGCGACCAGGCGGCAGCACGCCGCGCGCTCATGGCTTTCGCCCGGGACGGCTCGCGACCGGTGGATCTCCGCAATGCCGTCCTCCAGGCCCTCGGACAGAGAAACGATGTGTCGACCGAGAGTTTGATCGAGCTCCATGGGACGACCGGATCCCAGGAGCTCGAAACGGTGCTTCTCATGGTACTCGGCCGCCGCGCGGAGGCGGGAGAGGAAGCCGTCACGAACTGGCTGTTCGAATTGGCGATGGACCAGGAGCAGGACTCCGATTCCCGTCAATCGGCGCTTGAGGCCTGGTCCCGGGGACCCTCCGTCGACCTGGAACGTGTCGGACGATCGTACGCACAGATGGAAGCGTCCGAAATGAAGGAGCGGATCTTCTACGCCCTCTACCGCAGGACCCAGTCCAACGGGGAAAGCGCGGAGGCGGTCGTTGGCAAGATGATCGAACTGGCTCGGACGGAAGCCGATCCCGGAGTACGCACCCGGGCCGTCTACTGGATCGGCCGCACGGGATCCGAGCAGGCCATCGAGTTCCTCCTCGAAGTCATGCGTGAGCGCCCGAGGCCGTCGTCTGAAAGACCAGCTGAGGTGGCATCCGGGTAACCTTCACTGGCTGACCCGAAGCGCTACGATTATGTATGTGGGAGGTTGATCACCACATACCGAAGCCGGGAGCAACAACACGTGGACACACTAGCGGCATTTGATCGGCCGCGGGCCGCCTCTCGTTCAACCGTGGCGACACCCGCCCTCGCTGCACTGGCCCTCCTGGCTCTCGCTTGCGCCCCCGAGGACGAGCCCGCACGCGTTTTCGCGGAAGTCCCCACCTTCGAGGGCTCGATCGACCTCGAAATCGGTGAGATGGACGGCGACGACCCGTACCTGTTCACCAGGATCGCGTCGATCGTCGGGGACGCTCAGGGCCGTCTGATCGTTGCCGACGGCCAGACGAGCGAGATCCGCGTCTTCGAGGCCGATGGCACCTTCGCGTTCCGAGCCGGCGGGCATGGCGAGGGCCCGGGCGAACTGTCGGACATCTGTTGTCTGGCTTTCGGTCCGGACGGCGAACTTTGGGTGCGCGAGAGTGCCCGCTACAGCGTGTTCGCCCTGCAATCGGCGAGTGCCGAGTACCTGAGAGGCATGAGAAGCCTCCACCCGGGCACGAGAGGTTTGCGCGAGCCCTTCACCTTCGACGCGGACGGCAATCTGGTCAATGTCGGGCCGGTGACGAGTGAGGACGGCACGAATCTGACCGCGCAGCTCCGCGGCGTCACGGCCCGCCTCCTTGTGAGCCCCGACGGCGCGGTGGACACCGTCGTCCTGGCCAACGCCGATCGCCAATACACCGGTCAGGCCACGTCCGAATTCGTGCGCGAAGCCGAAGGTCGCAGCATCCGCGGCATCATGTACCTCCACCACTGGTTCGGCCCGGCCTGGATCCACGCGCATGCCGACGGGGGCGCCTGGGCGGAGGCCGTCACCTCGCAGTACTCGATCAACTATCACCATCCGGACGGGACCGTTTCGCTGATCGAGGGGCCGCCGCTCGAGGGGCCGGTGTTGAGCCCGGACGAACGCACCACGGCGGAGTCCAGAATCCAGCGCGACCTCGACAGGTCCGACCTCGACAATCATCCGTTCGGGATCCCCGACCGCAAGCCGCCGCTCGAAGGAATGTTCTTCGACGCTGGGGGCCGGCTGTGGGTCGAAAGGTCGGCCGCCGACGGCGACGAAACCCGCGAAGCCGACGTCTGGGCCGGAACGGAACTCGTCGCCCGCTACCGCTGGCCGCGCCGTATCGCGGAATCCCCGTCACCCTGGGCCACGGATTCGATGCTCTACGGGGTCACCACGGACTCGCTCGGTGTGCAGCGGGTGGCCAGGGTGCGGTTCGAGCCCGGCAACTGATCCGGGGGGCCCGGCTCCGGGGAGGGACAAGGCACCAGGGCGCTGCCCGGCCTACGCCTCCGTCACATCCGCCGACCAGCTGACCTCGACCGCGCCCTCCAGGCTGCGAGCCGTCGGACACTTCGGCACGTGCGTTTCCAGCGCGCGGTCCACCTTGTCTCGCGCCGCGCCCGCGGGCAGCCGGATCGTGTAGTGCGCGTGGATCCTGGTGAGCACCACCATCCGGTCCACCACTTCGTTGACGCCTTCGGCCCGCACGCTGATCGCGTCATTGGCCATCGGGATCCCGCGCACCTCCAGTGCGCCGTTGAGGGTCCCGAGCAGTCAGCCGGCGGCCGCCGCGACCAGATAGTCGACGGGCAGGGGCCGGTCGGGTTCCACATCGAGGCGGTAGTGGGCCTTGATGGGTCCGTGGACGCCGAAGTCGACCTCGGTGCCGTCTTCAAGGGTCGCGCGCCGATGGATTCCGTCGACTTTGGCGACGCTGGCACGTGCGGTGTAGAAGGGCTGCTGTTTCATGTCGGAGACCTCGTCCCGGCGATGGGCGTCGCCCCCTCCGCGAGTGGTCGGGCGAACGGTCGGAAAGGTATCCGGGCCCTGCAACCGGGGAAACCCGGGCGCGTCGGCACCCGCCCCGCGCGCGTCGCGTCCCGCCGCCTCATCCCGGCGCGCTGTCAATCCACGATCCGCGCGTACAGTTCCGGGTCGGTCGCGCCCTCGGTATTGAACACGAGAACGCGCGAGCCCTCGTCCAGCCCGATCGCCCGGCGCCGCTCCTCGTCCCGCGCGACCTCGATCAGGCCCAGCAGCCCCGCCACCCCCGACTCCCCGCCCTCGAACGGCTCCCCCAGTTCGCCCCGCGCGGCGGCGCGCATGAGCGGCGCGATCCCGTCTTCCGGCACGGTCATGAACGCGTGGGCCCCCTTGCCGACGATCTCCCACGCGAGCGGCGAGATTTCGCGGCAGCTGAGCCCCGCCATGATCGTGTGCAGGTCCCCGCGGCTCGCGCTCGGCGTCCCCGCGAGCGCACTTTGCAGGAGACCGTCGGCCGCGGCCGGCTCGACGATCACCGCCACGGGACGATCCGCGCCCAGCCGCTCCCACGCGTGCCCGATCGCCGCCGCCGCCAACCCGCCGACCCCGCCCTGGATGAACACGTGGGTGGGCGCCGCCGGCCGGGACGTATCGCCCGGGTTGTCGGATTGCGATACGGTGGGATGATAGATCATGTCTTTCTGTACATCCGACATGGGAAACAATGCATCCAATGCCTCACCGATCATGATCGTGTATCCCACCATGACATGACGGGGAATCTCCATGTACCCCGGGTACGAGGTGTCCGAGATCACGGTCCACCCGTTCCGCGCGGCGTCGCGCGCCGCCTGGGCGACCGCGTCGTCGTACTCGCCGTCCACGCGGACGACCCGGGCGCCGAACGACCGGATCGCGTCGGCACGGACCTCGGTCACGTGCCCCGGCAGGTAGACCACGGCGTCGCAACCGAACATGCGCGCGCCCCACGCGACGGCGCGGCCGTGGTTTCCGTCGGAGGCGCAGGTGACGGTCGCGGTGGCCGGGTGGCCGTCGCCACGCTTCCCGGCGGAAGATGCCGCGCGACCCGCCCGAGCCTCCATCACCCGCCGGATTCCGTACGCCCCGCCCAGCGCCTTGAAGCTGCCCAGGCCGAAGCGACCGCTCTCATCCTTCACCCACACCGCCTCCAGCCCAAGGCTTGACGCCAGCTTTGCCGCCGTCCGTATAGGGGTCGGGGCATAGCCCGGCCAGGTCGTGATCTCGGCGAGTGCCTCGCGATGGGCGTCGCCGCCGATGATCCTTCTCAGCCCGGCCGGGTAGGGCATGGGCGGGGCCGCGTCGGGATTGAGCGTCCAGTTCACAACCTATTACCTTGATTGGGCAATGGATTTCCGTCAAATGTTTATCGGTCCTCGGAAGGCTCGCATGCCGGCTCCGGGCGACGCACTTGCGGGTCGCGCCGAACCTCTGCCCGTACCCGAAGTGCACCATGTGAACGGCAACCGGATCAAGCCGCCGTTCCCATCGGGGTTCCAGCAGGCGTACTTCGCGATGGGCTGCTTCTGGGGAGCCGAGCGGCAGTTCTGGGACCTGCGGGGCGTGTATTCGACCGCGGTCGGCTATCAGGGCGGGCTGACGCCGAACCCGACCTACCAGGAGGTGTGCACGGGCGGCACGGGGCATGCGGAGGCGGTGCTCGTCGTCTTCGATCCGGATGTGGTCGACTACCGCACGCTGCTGGCGGCGTTCTGGGAGGGCCACGACCCGACACAGGGCATGCGGCAGGGCGCGGACGTGGGCACGCAGTACCGTTCGGCGGTGTACGCGGTGGGTGATCATCAGCGTCACCAGGCCGAGGCGTCGCGGGATCTCTTCCAGGCGGAGCTCTCCGGTGCGGGATTCGGTGCGATCACCACCGAGATTGCGAAGGCCCCCGAGTTCTACTACGCCGAAGAGTACCACCAGCAGTACCTGGCGAAGAACCCGGGCGGGTATTGCGGCCTCGGAGGCACCGGCATCTCCTGTCCGAGCGGAATCCCCGAGCCGGATCCCGACCGCGGATGAGCCCGAGCAACCGCCCCATCAACGGTCCGCCGTGGCGGGGACGGCTCTACGACATCCTCTTCGAATCGGACCAGAACGGGGCGGCGACGGCGTTCGACGTCGTGCTGATCCTCACGATCCTGTCCAGTGTCGTCGTGGTCATGCTCGATTCGGTGGAGACGGTCGTGGCGGAGCATGGCCTCCTGCTGCGTGTCCTGGAGTGGGTTTTCACGATCCTCTTCACGATCGAATACGCGGCGAGACTGGCCGCCGTGCGGTCGAAGCGGCGGTACGCGCTGAGTTTCTTCGGCATCATCGATCTGCTCGCGATCATCCCGACCTACCTCAGCCTGCTCCTGCTGGACGGGGGCTTCCTGCTCATCATCCGGGTGCTGCGGGTGCTGCGGGTGTTCCGGGTGCTCAAGCTGGTGCGCTACATGGGCGAAGCCAGGACACTGGGGCGGGCGCTGGCGGCAAGCCGCTACCGGATTATCGTCTTCCTGATCTCGGTGCTTACCCTGGTTGTGATCCTGGGCTCGTTCATGTATCTGATAGAGGGATCGACCGCCGGCTTCACGTCGATCCCGCAGTCGGTGTACTGGGCCGTGGTCACGCTCACCACCGTCGGGTTCGGCGATATTACGCCGGTGACGGCCGTGGGGAAGTTTTTGGCCGCGATCATCATGCTGATGGGGTATGGGTTGATCGCCGTGCCCACGGGAATCGTAAGCGTGGAAATGGCGCAGGCTGCGCATATGGCCAGGAATATGCAGGGGTCGCCGAGAGTGCGGGACCGGGTGTGCTCGGACTGCCACAGCGGCGGGCACGACTACGACGCGCAGTTCTGCAAGGGATGCGGGGGGACGGTAGTGGACGTGGGGACGGAATGAAGAAGCCGGAGACGCCGGGCGGACCGGGGGCGGGAGCGGAGCGGCCCATCTCGGTGGACGAGGCCCGGGAGAAGGTGATCGATATCCTCAGCGAGAGCTTCGCGCAGGATCTCGTATCCATCGAGGAATTCGAACGGCGCGTGACCCTGGCGCAAAAGGCGGGCACCATGCCCGAGCTGGGGACGGCGATCGAGGGACTGCGGGCGGGCGGGCGCGGCCCACAGGCGGCCGGGGGGAACGAACTCGCGACGCTGCCCCGGATTGCGGCGGACCTGCCCGCGGGGCGGATTCGGCCCAGTGACCGGGCCGTGGCCATCTTCGGCGAGACCAACCGGAGCGGGGCCTGGATACCCGCCCGGCGCAACACCATGGTTGCGGTCATGGGGTCGATGGAACTCGACCTGAGGGAAGCCCTCCTCGGTCCTGGCGAGACGGTCTTTACGGTGACCGCGGTGATGGGTTCGGTGGAGGTTGTCGTGCCTCCGGGCCTGCACATCGAGTGCTCGGGTTCGGCGATTCTCGGCAGCTTCGAACACCAGGAGATGCGGTCGCTGCTGGCGACGGGGGACATGCCCGTGGTACGGATCGACGGCTTCGCGGTGCTCAGCTCGGTTGAGATCGAGTACCGGTATCCGGGCGAGAGCCGGCGTGAGGCCCGGCGCAGACGGCGCAGGGAGAAGAGGGAACGGCGGCGTCTCCGGCGTGGGGATCGAGGACGGTTGGATCCCGGACCGTAGCGGGGGCGCCTCCCGGCGGTTACGCTGTTCGCGTTCGCTGTCCGTACCTACGACCCACCGCCACCAGGAGGCGATCAGTCAATGTTCAAGACGGAGCATGCGGGACTCAAGGAGTTCGCTTACAACGCGCTACGCGTGGTAGCCGGCTTTCTCTACGCGCAGCACGGAGCCCAGAAGCTGTTCGGAGTGCTGGACAGGGAACCCGTGGAGAGCCTGATGAGCCTCATGGGCGCCGCCGGGGTCATCGAGTTCTTTGGCGGCGTGTTGCTGATGCTCGGGCTGTTCACCAGGCCGGTGGCCTTCATCTGCTCTGGTCAGATGGCGGTCGCGTACTTCATGGTGCACGTACCACAGGGCTTCTGGCCGATCCTGAACGGCGGCGAACTTGCCGCGTTCTACTGCTTCACGTGGCTCTTCTTCTTCACGCACGGCCCTGGCCGGTACTCCGTGGACGCCAGGCTCGCCAGCCGCAGCGAAGGCGACTAGCGGCTAGCAGTGCTCGGCGAAGGCGGCCTGCAGGTCGTCGGCGATCGCGGGAGCTGACCGTCCCTCGATCTGGAAGCGTTCGAGCATGAACACGACGTCGCCGTCCTTCAGCAGCGCGATCGAAGGGGAGGACGGCGGGTAGCCGATGAGCTGCTTGCGGGCCTCCGCGGTGGCGTCCAGATCCTGTCCGGCGAAGACCGTGACCTTGTGGTCCGGCTGCTTGTCTCCCTGTAGCGCCAGCATCACGGCCGGGCGAAAGATCCCGGCGGCGCAGCCGCACACGGAGTTGACCGCCACGAGCACGGTGCCTTCCATGGCGTCCATCGCCTGGTTGACCTGCTCCGCGCTGCGGAGTTCCTGGAAACCGATCTGAACCAGTTCGTGCCGCATCGGGGCGACCATCATCTCTGGGTAGGGCATGTTCGTGCTGGGTCCTGTCGCTGGGCTCGTTGGCTGTACGGGCTCTTGTAACCGATATTATAGGCCGAAGGAGGTCCCCGATGGAAGTTGTCCGCCTGCGCGTGAACGGAGACGAGCGCGTTTGCGGGGTGCCCGCGCACTACACCCTGTTGGAAACGCTGCGCTACGGACTGGGTCTGACCGGGTCCAAGCAGGGTTGCGACAAGGGGGACTGCGGCGCCTGCACCGTGATCGTGGACGGTCGCGCCATCCTGTCGTGCATCACGCCGGTCTGGGAGGCCGAGGGGCGCGAGGTGCGTACCGTCGAGGGGCTCGCCGAAGGGACCGAGCCACACCCGGTGCAGGACGAATTCGACCTCAACGGCGCCGCGCAGTGCGGGTTCTGCACGCCCGGCATCCTGTGCAGCTCGGTGGCGCTGCTCGATCGCAACCCGGCGCCGACGCGCGAGGAGATCCGGGCCGCGCTGGCGGGCAACCTTTGCCGCTGTACGGGTTACGCGAAGATCTACGATGCCGTGGAGGCCGCGGCGACCCGGTTGGGCGGGGAGGTGCGGGGACCGGAGCCGGACGAGCCGGCGCCGAGGCGCGTGCCGGTCGAGAGGGTGGGCGCGTGAGCCGGCGAGACGTTGCCGACCGCGCCACCGGCCGGGACGCCCGCGAGGTGGACCGTCCCGGCGACACCCTTTCCACCATCGGCCGCCCCATGCGCAAGGTTGACGGCCTGGCCAAGGCCACCGGAAGGGCGCGCTACACCGACGACATCCGGCTGCCCGGAATGCTGCACGGCAAGATCCTCAGGAGTCCCCATCCGCACGCGCGCATCCTCGCGATCGACACGTCGCGCGCCGAGGCGCTGGAGGGCGTCCACGCGGTGGTGACCGGCCAGGACATGCCCACGCGGTACGGCATCATCCCGTGGACGCCGGACGAGTATCCCCTGTGTGTGGACCGGGTGCGCTACATCGGCGACGGCGTGGCGGCGGTGGCGGCGGTGGACGAAGACACGGCGACCCTGGCGCTGGACCTGATCGACGTGGCGTACGAGGAACTCCCGGCGTACCTCGACCCGCACGAGGCGATCGCCGCCGCCTCGGGCCCGTACATCCACGAGCCGCGCAAGCCGGGGTGGAACGGCAACGTGACCAAGGTCGTGAACCTCGAGTTCGGCGAAGTGGAGGCCGGGCTTGGCGACTCGCATGTAGTCGTGGAGGGCGACTACTTCTTCGAGGGGACGACCCACACGCCCATCGAACCCCACTGTGCGATCGGGCTTGCCGAGGGGAACGGCAAACTCACCGTGTGGTCGGCGACACAGGTTCCCCACTACCTCCACCGGGAACTGGCCCGGGTCCTGGAGGTGGATCCGGCGCAGGTGCGGGTCATTCAGCCCCCGGTCGGCGGCGCCTTCGGCGGCAAGTCGGAGCCCTTCGACCTGGAATTCTGCGTGGCGAAGCTGTCGATGATGACGGGCCGGCCGGTCAAGATCCTGTACACGCGCGAAGAGGTCTTCTACTCGCACCGCGGGCGGCATCCGTTCCACATGCGGTATCGGACCGGGGCCGCGCGCGACGGCAGGCTCACCTCGGTCGACGCCGAGATCGTCATGGACGGCGGGGCGTACGCGTCCTTCGGGCTCGTCACGACCTACTACGCCGGGCAGCTCCTGACGGCGCCGTACCGGATGCCCGCGTACCGCTTCCATTCGACGCGCGCGTACACGAACAAGCCGGCGTGCGGACCGAAGCGGGGCCATGGCTCGGTGCAGCCGCGGTTTGCGTTCGAGGTCCAGCTCGACCGGATCGCCGAGCGGCTCGAGATCGACCCGATCGAACTGCGCAGGCGCAACTTCATCGGGGCGAACACGCGCACGGTGAACGACCTGCGGATTACGTCGAACGGCTTCCTGGAGTGCCTGGACGAGGTGGAGCGCGCGAGCGACTGGAAGCGGAAGTATCGCCGTCTGCCGTTCGGGCGCGGGGTGGGTGTGGCGGGATCGACCTACATCACGGGCACCAACTACCCGATCTACCCCAACGACATGCCGCAGTCGGGGATCCAGCTCCAGGTGGACCGGTCCGGGCGGGTGGCGGTGTTCTCGGGCGCCTCCGAGATCGGCCAGGGTGTCGATTCCATGGTCGCGTACATCGTGGCCGAGGAGCTGGGCGTGCCGCTGGACCATGTCCGGGTGCTGGCGGGCGACACCGACTTTACGCCGGTCGATCTGGGCGCGTACTCGTCGAGGGTCACCTTCATGCTGGGGAACGCGTGCATCGACGCGGCGCGGAAGCTCAAGGCGCAGGTGCAGGAGGCGGTCGCGGCCGAGTGGGGCGTGAAGCCGCGCGAGGTGCTGCTGGCCGGGGGGCTGGCGGTGCGGGCGGGCGATACGGGCACGAGCATGCCGGTGCGGGACGCCTTCAACCTGGCGGAGTCCGCGGTCGGCACCCTGGGCGCGACGGGGTCGTACAATACGCCCAAGGATGTGCATGGGGACTACAGGGGTGCGACGATCGGTGCTTCTCCCGCGTTCTCGTTCACCGCGCATGTGGCCGAGGTGGAGGTGGACGTGGAGACGGGGTTCGTGACGGTCGACAGGATCTGGATCGCGCACGATTGCGGACGGGCGCTGAACCCGGTGCTGGTCGCCGGGCAGATGGAAGGCTCGGCGTACATGGGCTTCGCCGAGGCGCTGATGGAGGAGCAGATCTTCAAGTCGGAGGACCAGGGGCGCGCGGGTCTGCACAATGCGCCCTCGCTGCTGGACTACCGGATCCCGACCAGCGTGGATACGCCGGAACTGGAGTCGCTGATCGTCGAGTCGATCGATCCCGAGGGGCCGTACGGGGCCAAGGAGGCGGGTGAAGGGCCCCTGCACCCGTCCATTCCCGCCATTGCCAACGCCATCCATGATGCGGTAGGCGTGCGCATGGATTCGTTGCCGTTCTCGCCGCCGCGGGTCTGGCGGGCGCTGCGGTCCGCGGGGGTGGGACTTCTGGCCGTCCTCGGTGCGGGGGCATGCGAGAACCCCGCGGCCGCCGGCACGGACCGCGACCTGGAGATCGCACGCGATCACTACGAGTGGGCCGTCGAGCAGCGGCCCGATACGTTTCCGCGCTTCGGTGACCTTGTCGCGCGCATCGGCGAGCGGTTCGTCGGGACACCCTATGAGCCGCACACCCTGGAAGTTCCCGGACCCGAACGCCTCGTCGTCAACCTGCAGGCGCTCGACTGTGTGACCTTCGTCGAGACGGCCCTGGTGCTCGCGCGGTTGGCATCGGACGGCACGGCGGACGACGCCTTTGCGACCGCGTACCGGGACGAACTCACGCAAGTCCGCTACCGCGGGGGAGCGCTGGACGGCTATCCCAGCCGCCTCCACTACTTCAGCGAATGGATCGCGGACAACGAGACAGCGGGCCTGGTCACCGCTCTGTCGCGGGAGCTCGGCGGCGTGGCGGACAGGTCGGCCATCGACTTCATGTCCGCCCACCCGGATGCATATCGGCAGCTCGCCGATCCCGATGTCCTGGCCGCAGTCGTCCGCGCGGAGAGGCGGATCAGCGCCGTGAAGCGCTACTACATACCGCAGGAGGAGATCGCCGCGAAGGCCCACCTGATCCGGGACGGCGACATCATTGCCGCTACGAGCACGGTTCCCGGGCTGGACATCGCGCACACGGGGATCGCCCTCTGGCGGGACGGCGAGCTGCGGCTCCTGCACGCGCCCCTCGTGGGCTCGCACGTGCAGATCAGCGAAGAAACGCTGGCCGCACGGATCCAGCGGTTCGACGGCCAGGACGGGATCATGGTCGCGCGGCCGCTCGCGCCCCAGGGGTAGCACGCAGGCCGCCGACGGTGCTTCGCCTTCCGCCCTTCCGCTACCACCGGCCCCGCACGGTGCCCGAGGCCGTTGCCCTGCTGGCCGAGTTCGGCCCGGACGCGATGCCGATTGCCGGCGGCACCGACCTCATGCCCAACATGAAGCACCGGCTCTTCACGCCGGCGCATGTGGTGTCGCTGAAGGGCATCGGCGCCATGCGCGGGATCGAGGTTGTGGAGGGTCCGGATGCCTTGCCGGGCGCCCGCGCGCCGGGGACGGGGAAGGCCCTGCGCATCGGCGCGCTCGAGACCCTGGCCGATGTCGCCGCCAATCCTCTGGTCCGACATCACTTCGCCGGTCTGGCGGACGCGGCCGGCCTCGTGGCGGGTCCGCAACTGCGCAACATGGGCACGATCGGCGGCAATGTCTGCCTCGACACGCGGTGCACCTACTACAACCAGACGCAGTTCTGGCGAAGTGCCCTTGGATACTGCCTGAAGAAGGACGGGACCATCTGCCACGTAACCGGAGTGGGCAAGAAGTGCGTGGCCGCCCATTCGGCGGATACGCCACCCAATCTCATCGCGCTTGGCGCCAGTCTCACCCTGGCAGGCCCGCACGGCGAAAGGGCCATGGACGCTTCAGACTTCTTCGTGACCGATGGCATCTGGAACACCCGCCGGGCTCCCGACGAAGTCGTGACGGGGATCACCATTCCGATTGCGCGCGGCCGTCGCAGTGCCTACGGAAAACTGCGGCAGCGCAATTCGATCGACTTCCCCCTGCTTTCGGTGGCGGTCGCGGGCGACTTCGGGGAAACGGGGACCGTGGAGCGGCTGATCGGCGTCGTGTCCGCCCTGGGAGCACGGCCGCGGGTGCTCGCGGGGTGGTCGGAGCTGGCGGTCGGCGGTCGGCTCGATGGCGCGACGATCGACGCGTTGGCGGCGCGGGCCCACGCGCAGTGCCGGCCCCTGGACAACCTGATTGTGGATGCCGAATGGCGGCGGGCGATGGTGCCCGTGTACGTTCGGCGGGCCCTGGAGGAGTTGACCGTGTATGACGCGTGAACATGGAGTTTACCGTGAGCGCACCTGGGCCCCGGCCTGGGTGTGGGTCCTGATCTGGGGGGCGTGCCTGGCGGTGGCCGGGGCGACGATCTACGCGGCCGGTCGCGACCCCATGTCGACGACGGCGCTGGCCCTGACCCTGGGTGCCGCGCTGTTCTTCCCCCTATTGATGAGCGCGCTCTTCCTGTGCCTCGATGTCGAGGTGCGTGCCGACCAGCTGTTCATCGCTTTCGGGCCGCTCCACCTCGTGCGCAAGCGGATCCGGTACCGGGACATGAAGTCCGTGGAGGCGGTCACCTACAGCCCGCTCCGCGAGTTCGGCGGATGGGGGATTCGCCCCACGGGCCGAAAGACGGCGTGGTCCATACGGGGCAACAGGGCGGTTCGCGTCGTGCTGCGGAGCGGCAAGCAGATCTATGTGGGGTCCCGCTTCCCGCAAAGGCTGGCCAGCCGTATCGAGGTGCGCCTGGAGGCTCGCTGACAGCTTTTCCCGGCTTGGCCAGGCCAGACTTGGCTAATCTGTGAGCCAGCCGAGGTCAGGCTCGCTCCAGGACCATCGCGAAGCCCATTCCGCCGGCGGCACACACGGTCACCATGCCGAACTGGCCGTCCCGCCGCCGCAATTCGTTGAGCAGCGTCACGGTCAAGCGCCCGCCCGTCGCGCCGAAGGGATGACCGATCGCGATGGAGCCCCCCATCACGTTGATCGCCTCCAGGTCGGGATGGCCCAGTCTGCCCGAGCGGCCGAGTTGCTCGCGGCCGAAGGTGTCGGAGTCCCAGGCCTGCAGGTTCGACAGCACCTGGGCGGCGAACGCTTCGTGCATCTCCAGCAGGTCGATGTCGGCCATCGTGATCCCGGCCCGCTCCAGAGCGATTGGAGCGGCGTAGGCGGGTCCCTGAAGGAGCTGCGCGCCCGGATCGAGCGCCGTGAACGCGTAGCTGCGGACGTACCCCAGCGGTTCGAGCTGCAACTCGCGCGTGCGTGCCGGCGACATCAGCAGCACCGCGGACGCCCCGTCGGTCAGCGGCGACGAGCTGCCCGCGGTCACGGACCCGAATCGCCGGTCGAAAACGGGACGGAGTCCGGAAAGCGCCTCTAGCGACGTGTCCGCCCGGATGCCGTTGTCGCGTTCCACGATGTCGTCGTAGCGCGGAGGGACGTAGACCGGCGCGATTTCGGCGGTGAGACGCCCGTCCTCGGTGCCGGCGTGCGCTTTGCGGTGCGACCCCAGCGACCACCGGTCCTGGTCCTCGCGCGCGATCCCGTTCTCCTTGGCCATGCGCTCGGCGGCGGCGCCCATCGTCTCGCCGGTCGAGTACTCGGCGATCGCGGGGGCAACCGGGACGAGATCGCGCGGGCGCAGCGCGGTGAAGGCGCGCAGCCGTGCACCGAGGCTCTTTGCCTTCGAGGCCGAGACCAGCGTTCTGGCGAGGCGGTCGGACGCCAGGATGGGGATCCGGGACAGGCACTCGGCCCCGCCGGCGACGACCACGTCGGCCACGCCGGCCTCGATCAGGTTGACCCCGTCGCTGATGGCCTGGTTGGCCGACGCGCATGCCCGCGACACGGTCGTGGCCGGAACATCCTTCGGCAGCGTGGCCAGGCCAACCTCGCGCGCGATGTTGGGTGCCTGCGCGTCGTGGACGACCGTCCCGTAGATCAGCTGGTCCACAAGGTGCGGCGGAACCGGGGTGCGAGCCAGGAGTTCCGTCACCGCGTGGCGCCCCAGTTCGATTGCCGTCATGCGTGCGAAGTGGGTGCCGGCCCTGGTGAAGGGGGTGCGGCAGCCGGAGATGATGGCAGTCTTCATTGGTGACCTCGACCCGCGTCCGTTTACTTTACCACCTTCGTATAGTGGCGCACTCGCGGTGCCGACCGTGTGACGCCGGACAGATCCTTCGCCCCACGGACACACCGATGCAAGGCGTCGAATTCAAGGTAACGATCCCCGGGTTCATCCTTGCACGGAGCCTGGGCCGGTTCAGCGATGCATTCGTCTACGGCGGTCCCTCCGGCGTGCGCCTGGTGGATCGGCCGGTGCCCGGGGTGCCGGGTGACGACTGGGTCCGGATCGATGTCGAGTTGTGCGGGATCTGCGGCAGCGACCTGGGGAACATTTCGTTCAAGTCCAGTCCGGCGATGGAGCCCTTCGGGTCATTCCCGGCGGTGCTCGGGCATGAGATCCTGGGACGCGTGGCCGAGGTGGGTTCCGGGGTCGCGCACCTGGAGGTGGGCCAGCGGGTTGTCGTGGACCCCATGCTGCACTGCGAAGCCCGTGGCTGGGAGGAGGACTCCTGGTGTCCGTCGTGCGCGGTGGGGCGGCACTCCACCTGCGAGCAGTCGGGGGACGAAGGACCCCTGCAGGTGACCCCGGACGGCCTGGCTCCCGGGCTGACCATCGGGTATCATCGCGACCTGCCCGGCGGTTGGGGCGAGCAGCTGATCGCGCACAGGCGGCAGGTGTTCCCGGTGCCGGACGACGTGCCGGACCGGATCGCCGTGCTAGCGGAACCCTTTTCGATCGGGGTGCACGCGGTGCTGCAAAGCGGGGGACTGCAGGCGCGCGGGCCGATCCTGGTGATCGGGAGCGGTACGATCGCGTTCGCGGCCATCTGGTCGCTGCGCACCCTGGGCTACTCCGGGCACCTCGTGGCGCAGGCGAAGCGGCCGCACGAGGTGGCGCTGGCCAGGGCGCTGGGCGCTGACGAGGTGGTCACGCCCGGAGACGAGGCGCGCCAGGCGCTGATCGAAACCGGGGCGAGTGCGTACATGCCGGTTGTGGGGGACGAGGTCTATGCGGGCGGCGGCTTTCCCCTGGTGTTCGACTGCGTGGGGTCGCGGTCGAGCATGATGCAGTCGCTTCGGTACGCGTCGGCGAGCGGGCGCATCGTGCTGCTGGGGTGCGCGGGCCAGCTGCGCAAGCTGGATCTAACGTTCCTGTGGGCGAAGGAACTCCGCGTCCAGGGCTACGTCGGGTACGGCGCCGAAGAGTGGAGGGGACGCCGGCTGCACACCTTCGAGGTGACGCTGGAGCGCATGGCGGCGGACCTGGCCGCAGGGGACACGGCCCTGGACGGATTGGTCACCCATGTCTTCCCGCTGGCCCAGTACCGCGACGCGTTGCGTGCCGCCTACGACCATCGCCGCAGCAATGCGGTCAAGGTGGTGCTGCAGCCGTAGTGTCCCGGGCTGTTGTTCGTGCGTCGCGAACGCTCTGCGGCTATTCGGACGCACCCGCGGCAGCCCGATCGTTCGTCAGCACCACGCGCGCGTCGACCGGCACCACGCGATCCTCGTAGACGAACAGCGGGTTTACCTCGGCCTCGGCGATATCGCCCCATTGGAGCAAGCTTTGCGCGACGGCGCTCGCCGCGGCCACGATGGGTCCGGTGCGGACGGCTGCGCCGCCTCGCGCGCCGGTGAGCAGGGCGTTCGCCTTCAGCTCCGTGAGCATCGACGCGATCTCCGCATCGTCCACGGGCAGCACGCGGTGCGCGACGTCGCGAAAGACCTCGACCCAGACGCCGCCGGCACCGATGGTGAGGACCGGGCCGAGTTGGCGGTCGCGATGGGCGCCGATCAGGAATTCCGCGATGGGTCCGGGCAGCATGGCGGACGCCAGCGCCGCGTACCGCTCGGCGGGAAGACCTCGCGCACGTGCGTAGTTGCGCGCATTCGCCACGATGCTCTCGAAGGCGATGCGGGCTTCTTCCGGGGTGGGGATGTCGAGGACTACGCCTCGCGCGTCCGACTTGTGGACGATGTGCTTCGACAGAAGCTTGAGCGCGATGTTGCGGGTGGATCGAACAGCCTTTTCGGCCGCTTCCTCCCCGGAGCGGATGATTTCGGCCGGTTCGAAGGCGAGCCCGCATTCGGCCAGCATCTCCCGGGCCTCGAGTTCCGTCAGCGTGGTCCGTCCGTCTGAACGCGCGGCGATGATCGAGCGATGATGGGAGGGGGCTATGGATAAGGGTTTGGCTGTTGCCGACAGGGTGTCCGTGAACGGGCCGGCGGGGTCCTGGCCGAAGTCGGGCCGTGCCAGTCTCTTCCCCCGGCGCTGCAACTCCGCAACCGCGCGGCACGCGACTTCGAGGGACTCGATCACCGGGACGCCCGCCTGGCGCAAGGCGTCCAGTGGCGTGCTTTCCATGGCGGTGTAGAGGGACTGCACGACCAGCCCCTTGCCTGCGTCGCGCATCGTCGCGGCCATGTCGTCCGCCGCCGCGGTCTCGACCCCTGCAAGCCCTTCGGAAAAGCGGATTCCGTAACCGCCGAAGAGGCCGACGACCAATACGACGCCAACCGCCGGGTCGGCAGCCAGCGCCTTCATTGCGCGCGGGAAGACGCCGGGATCCGTGTCCGCGGCGCCCGCCACGTCCACCGGATTCCGTACGGCGGCGGCAGGTCCGAGGTGGGTTCTCAGCGCGGACATGGTGCGCTCGTCGAATTCGGCCAGGGGCGCTCCCATTTCGACGAGATAATCGACCGCAAGCGTATTCTGGCCGCCGCCGTCCGAAAGGATGGCAATCCCGCCGCCTGCCGGACCGGGCACCTGGGAAACCAGGGTCTCGGCGATATGGGACAGCTCATCGGTGCGCACGACCTCGACCACCCCGGCCTGCGCCAGGCCGGCACGGAGGCGGTCGTAGGGCCCGGCTACGGCTCCCGTGTGCGAGACCGCCGCCTCGGCGCCGCGGGCGGTGCGTCCCGACTTGACGATGACCACGGGCTTGCGGAGCGTCACCTTCGCGGCCGCACTCAGCAGGGCGCGGCCGTCCTTGCACCCCTCGACGTGGGCGATCACGCCGGCTGTCCCGTCATGCCCCCCGAGGAACTCGAGCACCTCGCCGAAGCCGACATCGACCTCGTTCCCGAGACCGCAGCAGATGGAGATGCCTAGCGCGGTACGCCCGGTGATCTCGTTCATCAGGCCCAGCGCGATGTTCCCTGACTGGACGAGCAGGGCGATTCCTCCGGGCCGCACGCCCCGCGCCCCGATCAGGTTGACGCCCCGCAGCAGGTTGAGGAGTCCCGACGTATTGGGACCGACCACGCGGACACCGCTGTCGCGCCCGGCGGCCGCCAGTTCGGCCTCCAGGCGTGCACCTTCGGGGCCCGACTCGCCGAACCCGACGGCCAGCGCCACCGCCCCGCCCACGCCCCTCTCGCCGCAGGCCCGAACCAGTCCGGGCGCGGTTGCCGCCGGCGTGCACAATACGGCGAGATCGATCCCTTCCGGCAGTTCCTCCAGCGACCGCAGCAGCGTGTGCCCCATCAGCCTTCCGCCCGCCGGGTTGACCGCGTGGACCCGGCCCGCGTAGCCCGATTCACCCAGGGCGCGGAGGATCTGGTGCCCGCGCTTTCCGGGATCGGTGCTGGCACCCACGACCACGATCGAGCGTGGCTCGAAGATGCGGGCGAGCGTCATTGGAAGATGCGGGCGAGCGTCATTTTCCCGCGAAGTCGGGTCTTCGGCCTGCATGGAAAGCGGCCAGACCCTCGGCCCAGTCTTCGGTATCGAAGATGGCTTCGAGGACTTCGCGTTCCCGCCCAAGCGCCTCCTCGCGTGAGATCTCCGGCGCGGCGCCCAGCAGCCGCTTGGCTGCGGCCAGGGGGATCGGTGCCCGGCGCGCGAGCCGCTCCGCCCAGCGCGTGGCCACGGGCAGCACATCCGCCGCGGGCACGGCGCGGTTCACGACACCCATCGCGGCCGCGTCGGCTCCGGAGAAGAAGTCGCCCATGTAGATAAGTTCGCGGGCCTTGAGCACACCCACCCTCTGGGCCAGGGTATACACGGCGCCGCCGCCCACGAAGGTGCCTAGCGCGACTTCGGGTAGCCGTAGCCTGGCCTCGTCGGCCACGACTGCGAGGTCCGCGGAGAGCGCGATTTCGAGCCCGGCACCGATTGCGTGCCCGTTCACGGCCGCGACGACCGGAGTGCCGATCGTCTGGATCAGGCGGTTTGCATGCTGTCCGGCCCGGATGTAGCGCGCCCGTTCCTCCGGGGACGGCGGCGTGTCGCGATGCTCCTTGAGGTCGGCTCCGGCCGAGAAGGCGCGGCCCGTGCCGGTCAGGATCACGCAGCGCACTTCCGGGTCCGCCGCCGCGGACTCAAGTCCCTCGATCAGCTGCTCATAGAGCGGCAGGCTCACCGCGTTGAGGCGGTGGGGGCGGTTGAGCGTGAGGGTGAGAAGGCGTCCGGCGCGGCTCGCGATGACTTCGCGACCCCGGTGCCCGCCGCGGCTACCCTGCATCGAACGGCCTGCCGCCCCGCACCAGCGCGCGTCCGGGAAGCGCCATGGTGGCTTCGCCGTCCCGGACGGCGAACGTACCGTTCACGAGCACGTGGACGGTCCCGCGAGAGTACTGGTGCGGGTTCTCGTAGGTCGCCATGTCGTCGACCGCGTCAAGGTCCAGGACCGTGATGTCGGCTGCGTATCCCTCGCGCAAATAGCCGCGGTCGGGCCAGCCGAGAAAGTCCGCCGCGAGGCCCGTCATCGAGCGGACCGTGTGCGGCAGCGTGATCAGGCGCTCGTCCAGCACGAGGTCGCGGATCTTCTTCGTGAATGATCCGAACGCGCGGGGATGCGTGATCGGACGGGTCGGGCCCGGGTCGCGGCCGTCCGTGCACGTCATCATCCAGTCGAGCTGGGCCAGGTAGCGCACGTTCTCGATGTCGTACAGCCCGAGGTTCATGACGGCGGCGTTCCCGTGGCGCAGTATGTGCCGCGCAGTGGCGGGCGCGTCCATCCCCAATTCGTCCGCGACATCCTGCAGGGTCTTCCCGTTCAGATCGGGGCGCTGGTCGGCGAAGAGCAGCCGCTCGGCACCGCCGCGGATCGCCAGCATCTCGCGCGTCTGCCGGTCGATGACGGCGACGGTGTCGGGATCGTCGAACCGCCGCACCATGGCCGTATCGCCGCCGACGGCCGCCCAGCCCGGGATCGTATAGGAGCGCAGATTGGACTGCGTGGCGGTGTACGAATGATGGGCGCCCGCGACCTCGACGCCCCGCGCGCGTGCGGCCTCGATGAGCGCGGCGCCCTCGTGCGCACGTCCGTAGTTGTGCGCGCCCTGCGCGTTGAAATGGCTGAAGATGACCTTCGTGCCCGCCTCTTCACCGATGCGAATCCCTTCCGCGATCGACTCGAGGTAGCCGAAGGAGGGATATGCCGCGCCCAGGTCCCGGTCGTGCGTGTCGTAGATGGCGCCCTCGTACTCGGCCGCGACCCGGTTCAGCTCGATCACTTCTTCGGTTTCGGCGTAGTTCCCCGGCAGGTAGAAGAGTCCCGTGGAAAGACCGTAAGCACCCTCGTCCATCCCCTGGCGAACCAGAGCGCGCATCTCGTCGAGTTCTTCGGCGGTCGGTGGGCGGTCGTCCATCCCCATCACCCACGCCCGCACCGAGTTGTGCCCCACGAAACGGAACGCGTTCACGCCGATCCCATCCTCCTCCCAGGCGGCCAGCCGTGCAGCAACCTCCGCACTGCCACCCCCGTCCAGCCCCAGCGCAACGCTGGTGATCCCCTGAAAGAGGAACGCCCGCGCGTCCCGCCCGTGGTCGGAACCCAGTTCGGCATGGGAGTGCATGTCGATGAATCCCGGGGTCACGACCAGGCCGCTGACGTCGAGCGTGTCCGATGCCGGCGGTCCATCTGCGCTCGCATCGCCTACGAACACGATGCGATGGCCCGACACCGCAATGTCCGCGTTCACGGCGTCGCTGCCGGTCCCGTCGAACACGGAGCCGCCCGTCAGGAGCAGGTCCGCCTGCGGACGGCCGGGCATGCAGGCGACGAGCACGGCTAGTAGCACGGCCCCAACCGGCAGGAATCTCCTGTGGTTCAATTTCCCCCGGTCCGCCGGACGAAGAAGACACCCTGGTCCATCGAGGTGACGGCGATCAGGCCGCTGGCGAAGAACGGGTAGTTCGACCACGACCCGGTCGTGCCCGCAACATCCCCGCCGTTGGGTTCGGTGTCGAAGAAAGCGATCTCCCGGGGGTTCTCGCGGTCGGAGATATCCAGCACCCGGAGGCCGACCCTGTAGTTGGACTGGTACATCAGGTCGCCGACGATGTACAGGTTGTGATCCGTAGCCTGGGTTTCGCTCAGGAACTCCTTCACGATGATGGGGTCGTCGAGATCCTGCACATCCCAGACGAGCGTCCGGGTTGCGCCCTGCGATGCGAACTCGTCGAACTCGTCGTTCATGTAGAAGTACTCGTGAGCGTCATCGATCCATCCCTGGTGGGCATAGGCGGCCGCTGGATAGGACAGCGACGCCAGCGCGAAGGGCTCCTGCTTGTCCGTCACATCGGCAATGCTGAGGCCCGTCTCATTCGACCCGAAGCAGACTTCGCGCCCGTGATGCTCCGTGTCGGGACCGCGGTACACGATGCACATCGCGTCATGCGTATAGCCGGTCCCCCGGATGCCCGTAGTGGTGTCCGCAAAACACCCCTCGAATTGCGGGTCGGCGGGCACGCGGATGTCGATCATGTGCAGGCCGCCCCCACACGTGTCGCCGCCGCCATTGCCCCCGACGGAGTAGGCGAACCCGGTCTCCTCGTTGATCACGATGTTGTGGGCACTGTGGATTCTGTCGTATGTGGCGGTGGCCGTGAAGGTCACGGGCGGTTCGTTGACCGAGCGCAATTCGGTCAGATCGAAGATCTGCATCCCGTGTGCACCCGCACCGTCGGCGACGATGAACGCATGGTCCCGGTACACCTTGATATCGCGCCAGGTGTTCCTGGTCGCGCCTGCCGTCAGGGGCAGAATGCCGGTGTAGACCGGGAATTCCGGGTCCTTGAGGTTGACGAAGGAGGTGCCGCCCGAGTGACCGACCAGGGCCCACTCGGTTCTGGTCAAGCCGTCCTTCCAGCCCCAGATGTCGTTGACGAGGCCTTCTTCCGCGGCGATCTCATCCTTCCGGAGCCGCGACACGAGGTCGATACGGGAACAGGGATAGTCCCGCGCCTTGCCGGCCTCGCAGAGCGCTCCGGTCCCGGTTGGTTTGACAGTCGTCGTGTCGACGGGGGGTGGCGTCACGGCGCCGGAATCGTCGTCGGAACATGATGCGGCGACACATAAACCGATCACAATCACCGGAACGACACGCGCAAGTCTCATATTGCAGGATAATGAAGCCCCGCAAATGCGCGCAACGCGCCGAAACTAGCGCCGCCGCAGGTCCACGACCAGGCGCGGCTCGCCCAGCGTTTCCATGATCCGGTATTCGACCTCGCCGGTCGTGCTCAGAATCCACCGCACGCTATCGCCTTCGTCGCAGGTCTGCATCGCCGCCGCCAGTGCGGGGAAGTCCAGGGTGCGGCTCGGATCCGCCACGGTGGCGCCGCCGTCCCGGTTTGCACGGGCACCCGTGAGCTCCACCGCAAGGTGGGCGGGAGCCTCGATGGCCTCGCCGGTGCCGTCGCAGCCGCCGCCTGCTTCGGTCCCCAGGGCCAGCCGGAATCCCGGGATGTGGGAATCGAATGCGAAGACCACGCGGTCATAGCCGTCCGAGCTCTGTGTACTCACGTTCGTCAGCGTCGCGGGTTCGCGGTCGGGGGCGGCGTCCTTCGAAACGATGTTGCGTCCCCACGGCGTGTTGAGGCCGACCTGGGACGGGTCCAGATCGCCGTAGTCGGCTTCGGTCAGTTCGTCGCGGGGATTGTCGGTCGAGATGAATGGGTCCGGTGTCGGCGCCTCTTCGGTCCGGTCCCCGCAAGCCGTCGCGAGGAGCATGGCTACGGGTGCCACCAGACACCACCTGCTGATATTCAGTCGCGTAAACAAGGCGGCGGGTCCTTTCTGTCCGATGTTTGTCCGTGCCGGGCGTCGGTGTCATGGCACGTCGCTCGACAGCTCAATCCTAAGTTAAACGGGTCAGCCGAGGAGGACGTTTCGGGCGGTTCGGACGCCCTCGGCGAGCTGCTCCACCTCTTCGACAGTGTTGTAGAGGTAAAACGATGCCCGCGTGGTTGCCGACACGCGGAAGCGGTCCACCACCAGTTGAGCGCAATGATGACCCGCCCGCACCGCGATACCCTCGGCGTCCAGAATGGTGGCGACGTCCTGAGCCGAGGTTCCGTCGATCACGAACGGCACCACCCCGGCCCGCTCTTCCAGGACGTCCGGTCCGAAGATGCGCAGTCCCTCGACGTCGCTCAGGAGACGGATTGCGTGGCGGGTGAGCGACTTTTCATGCTCATGAATGGCGGCGCGGTCCACGCGGTCCAGGTAGTCGGCGGCAGCGGCCATCCCCACGGCGCCGGCGATGTTGGGTGTGCCCGCCTCGAACTTGTGGGGGACCTCGGCCCACGTGCTGTGATCCCGGTAGACGTGTTCGATCATCTCGCCGCCTCCCTGGTACGGGGGCATCTCCTCGAGCAGCGTCCTCTTGCCCCACAACGCTCCCATCCCCGTCGGGCCGCACATCTTGTGTCCCGAGAAAGCGTAGAAATCGCAGCCCAGGGACTGCACGTCGACACTCAGGTGGGGAGCGCCCTGGGCACCGTCCAGGACGAAGACGGCGTCGCTGCGGCCGCGCAGGAGTCTCCCGATTTGCCGCACCGGATTGATGGTGCCCAACGCGTTGGAAACGTGTGGCAGCGCGACGACCCTGGTGCGCGCGCCGAGCATGTCGCGAAGCTGGTCCAGATCGAGGCGGCCAGCGTCGGTCAGCTCGACGAAACGCAGTTTCGCGCCGTTGCGCTCCGCCAGCAGCTGCCACGGCACGAGGTTGGAGTGGTGCTCCATGGCCGAAACGATGATCTCGTCGCCGTGTCCGACCCGTGCCTGTCCGATCGAGAACGCGACCAGGTTGAGTGCCTCGCTCGTTCCGCGCGTCCAGACGACCTCGTGGGTGTCGGCGGCGTTGATCCACCGGGCGATCCGGGCGCGACTTTCCTCGTACGCCTCTGTCGCCCGGCGCGCGAGTTCGTGCACGCCGCGGTGAACGTTGGCGTGATCCCGCAGGTAGTACGTGCGGATCGCGTCGATGACCTGCAGGGGCTTCTGCGACGACGCGGCACTGTCCAGGTAGATGAGGGGCCGTCCGTCGACCATCTGGTCGAGGATCGGAAAGTCCTCACGGACCCTGGCAACGTCGAGTCGCGAACCCGTTGCGACACTCACGGGCGGGCTCATCCGCGTGTAGCGGCGGGACGGTCAGTCCAACCGTATGAAGACCTCACCACCCTGCACTTCCACTGGAAAGGTCCGCACCGGAACCACCGCGGGCAGCTGCGTGGCGCGGCCGGTGCATACGTCGAATCGGGCGCCGTGAAAGGCGCACTCCACTTCGCCGTCCTCCAGCTCGCCGGCAGACAGCGGGTAGTCCTGGTGGGAGCACCGATCTTCGAGCGCGTAGATGTCACCGTCCAGATTGACCAGTACTACGGGACCGACATCGGTGGCCACGGCCCGTAGCGTGTCCGGCGGTATTTCGTCGGCTGACGCCACGCGCACACGGGACGACTGCGGGCCGGCGGCCCGCGACCTAGACACCTCGGAGTTTCGCCACAATCGCATTCGTCACTTTCTCCACCACACCGCCCATCGGCAACCGCGCCAGGACCTCGCCGAGGAAGCCCAGAACGACCAGCCGTTCGGCCTTCCCCCGCGTCAGCCCACGGCTCATCAGATAGAAGAGCGCTTCGGCGTCGAGTTGGCCGACCGTGGCGCCGTGGGAACAGCGCACATCGTCGGCTTCGATCTCCAGATTCGGCAACGATGTCGCGACCGCGTCGTCGGAGAGGATCAGGTTCCGGTTGGTCTGGTATGCGTCGGTGCCCTGGGCGCCCTCATGGACGCGGATGATTCCCCGAAAGATCCCTCGGGCCGAACCGTCGAGTGCTCCCTTGTATAGCAGATCACTGTATGCGTTCGGCGACACGTGATCCTGGCTGGTATTGAAGTCGAAGTGCTGGTCGGCGTCTCCGAAATAGAGGCCGAGCATGTCGCTGTGGGCCCCCGGGCCCAGGAGGCTCGCGTTGAGATCGACGCGTCCGACCGATCCTCCGAGCGCGACATTGAGCGTATCGAGCGTGGAGTCCCTCTCGGCGAGGGTGCGCTGGTTGGCAACATAGAAGCCACCGTGCCCCAGGCGCTGGAGCGAAACGTACTGGATCTGGGCGCCACGGTACGAAAAGAGTTCGACGGCGGTGTTGACGAGTGTTGTCGTTTCAAAGTCGGGAGACAGGATCTCGTCGACGAACGAGAGCTGACTTGCTTCTTCCGCAACGATGAAGATGCGCGTGAACGTGGCGCTGCCAGGGCGCGACACCCAGCGGCTGAGCCGCACGGGACGCTCGACGCGGACTCCGCGGGGAATCCGCAAGTACACTCCGTCGTTCCAGAGCGCGGCGTTGAGCGCGGGAAACTTGCCGTCCGAGGCCGGGACGGCCCTGGTGGCGAGAAGTCTCCGGATGTCGCCGTCGTCCTCGCGGGCCGCGTCTCTCAGCGACGCCAGGACGACACCCTGACGGGCGAGCGACTCGTCCAGCTCCACCGAGACCACTTTGCCGTCGATATCCACGATGCGCCCGGCGCTGTCCCGATCCAGCTCCATCGTTCGGCGCAATGCATCAGGCAGAACGGCCCCGGTCGCGGTCCCGGCGCCAGCTCCAGGGTGGCCGTGCGCAACCACTAGTTCGTCCAGCTGCAGCTTGCGCGACAGGTCCGTATACCGCCATTCCTCGGAGCGCGTCGATGGCATCGGCGTGGCCTGGCAGGTGGCCCACGCTTCGTCGCGCCGGGCCCTGAGCCAGGGCGGGTCAGTGGCCCCCGCCTCGGCCACGGCAGCCGGACCGATGCCGGGGCGCGACGGTTTGCGCACGGCAGCTGCCTGGCTCACCCGACGCTCCCTTCCATTTCCATCTCGATCAGCCGGTTCAGCTCGACCGCGTATTCGAGCGGCAGCTCTTTCGCGATGGGCTCGATGAAGCCGCGCACGATCAGCGCCATGGCCTCGGCCTCGTCCATCCCGCGGCTCATCAGATAGAAAAGTTGCTCGTCACCGATCTTCGACACGGTGGCCTCGTGGCCCACCGTCGCCGACTTCTCGTCGATCTCGATGTAGGGGAAGGTGTCCGTACGGGACGTCTCGTTGATGAGAAGCGCGTCGCACTCCACGTTCGACCTGGCGTTCGCGGCTCCGTCGTACACCTTGCACAGCCCGCGGTACGAGGAACGCCCCGTGCCCTTCGAGATCGACTTCGAGACGATGCTGGACGACGTGTTCGGCGCCACATGAATGACCTTGCCGCCTGTGTCCTGGTGCTGTCCGTCCCCCGCGTACGCGATCGACAGGATCTCCCCGTGCGCACCCTCTTCCATGAGGTAGCAGGACGGGTACTTCATGGTCAGCTTCGACCCGAGGTTCCCGTCGAGCCATTCCATGTGCGCGCCCCGGTGAACCAGCGCCCGCTGGGTCACGAGGTTGTACATGTTGTTCGACCAGTTCTGGATCGTCGTGTAGCGGAAGTAGGCGTCACGATTGACGACGATCTCGATCACGCCCGAATGGAAGGAGTCGGTCGAGTAGACCGGCGCGGTACATCCCTCGATGTAGTGCGCGCGCGATCCCTCGCCCGCGATGATGAGCGTGCGCTCGAACTGCCCCAGCCGCTCCTGATTGACCCGGAAGTACGCCTGCAGCGGTGTCTCCAGCTCGACGCCGGGCGGGATGTACACGAAGGACCCGCCGGACCACACCGCGGAGTTGAGCGCCGCGAACTTGTTGTCGGCAGCCGGGATAACCGTCCCGAAGTGCTTCCTGAACAGTTCGGGGTGGTTCTTGAGGCCGTCTTCGATCGAGTCGAAGATGACCCCCTTCGCTTCCCACTCCTCCTTCAGCGAGTGGTACACCATCTCGGAGTCGTACTGGGCCCCGACGCCGGCCAGGATCTTCCGCTCCGCCTCGGGGATGCCCAGGCGCTCGAAGGTCTCCTTGATGTTCTGGGGAACGTCGTCCCACGAGCGTTCCATCTGCTCCTGCGGCTTCACGTAGAAGTACGTCTGGCGCAGGGTGTCCTCGAGCTCGGACAGATCGCCGCCCCACTTCGGCATGGGCTTCGATTCGTAGATACGAAGCGCCTTCAGGCGGCGCTTGAGCATCCACTCGGGCTCGTCCTTGCGCGCGGAAATCTGCTCTACGATTTCAGCGTCGAGCCCGGGCCGGGTGCGGAAAACCGGCTCCGAATCCGTGACAAAACCGAACTTGTAGTCGTCCAGTCCAAGTCCCTGGATCACTTCGTTGCCAGGCATCTATTCCTCCTTGCGCCCCATGAACCGCCTTCGATCAGGCCGCGTGGGCCTTCCGGTATTCTTCGTAGCCACGTGCCTCCAGCTCCAGTGCAACCTCCGGCCCGCCCGATTCCACGATCCTGCCGTCCACGATGACGTGCACCACATCGGGAATGATATGGTTCAGGATGCGCTGGTAGTGCGTTATCAGCAGGATGGATTTGCCCGGGCTTTCCCTTTTCAGGGTGTTGACCCCGTTGGCGACGATCTTGAGCGCATCGATATCCAGGCCGGAGTCCGTCTCGTCCATCACCGCCAGAGACGGCTTCAGGACCGCCATCTGCAGAATCTCGTTGCGCTTCTTCTCGCCGCCGCTGAAACCGTCGTTCACGGGGCGCCGTGCGAACGACGGATTCATTTCCAGCAGCTCCATGCGGTCCATGAGCAGCTCCTGGAAGTCGAAAAGATCCAGCTCCTCGTCCTCCTCCAGCCGGGTCTGGAGGGCGGTGCGCAGGAAATTGGCGATCGACACGCCGGGAATCGCGACGGGGTATTGGAACGCCATGAAGACGCCGGCCCGGGCGCGCTCATCCGGCTCCATGTCGAGCAGGTCCTCGCCGCCGAAGTACACCGATCCACCGGTGGGCTCGTAGGCCGGATGACCGGCGATCACCTTGGCCAGCGTACTCTTGCCGGAACCGTTCGGACCCATGATCGCGTGGATTTCTCCCGGCTTGATGGTAAGGTCCACCCCTTTCAGAATCTCGAGATCCTCGTCCGCGACCCTGGCCCTCAGGCCCGCCACGTTGAGAATCGGCGCGTCGTCCATCCAGTCGCTCCATTATCAGTAATAAGAATGATTATTGATTAGGGACCCAAAGCTACCGGAGGGCACGGCACGAGTCAAGTGGATTCCCCGTGCGGCGAAACAGTGTCCAGGTCCGCTTAAGACGTTGTGGAACCGTTAGTTACGCGCACAGTTCAGAAGATGGGCCCCGTGATCCAGGTGTCCGATCTCGCCCAGGCCGACTGGAACAGCTTGTACACTTGTTCCGCCTCCGGTTTCTGGCCCTGCCTGCGAAGTGCCGCTTCCAGCCCGAAAAGTGACCAGCCGTTCATGGGGTGGTCCTCCAGCGCGGCGCGGAACACGCGCTCCGCCTCCGGATACCGCTCCAGTTCCAGCAGCAGATTGCCGAGCCAGTGGCGCGCCGAGAAGTTCAGCGGCTCGGGCTCGTCGTAGCGCAGTCCGTCCTCGCGCTCGATCGCGGCTTCCAGCACCTCGATGGCCCTGTCGGTTTCTCCCTCCTGGCGCAGGATCTCGCCCTCCAGAATGCCCGAGACCACGCCCAGCAGGTCCGCGGCCGAATGACCCCTGAAGCGCTCGCCGTCGGGAGTCATTTCCGCCGCTCGCCGCACCCTTTCCAGGTAGACCGCCGCGCGTTCGGATTCATCGTTGCGCAGATAGGCGTAGCCACGCGCGAAATCCCAGAAGCCGCGCTGGATCCCTCCGGTGGGAGGATCGTCCAGCTCCAGGATCTCGTCGAAGCGACCGAAGCGAAGCATGGTCATGGCCTCGTAGAAGGCGCCTCCCGGTACGATCTTGCCGTAGTCCCGGGCAGCCTGCATGGCGACCGCTCCCTGGCCGTCCATGGATGCGGCGAACAGGAGCATGTGCAGGTTGTGCGACGGGTAGATCGCCCATGCAATGTCCTCTTCGGCGCGCTGGTCGGAGTGCCAGGCGGCCAGATTGGAGCGCACCGCGTCGCCCCAGCGCCCGATCCGGTTGTAGGTGTGGGACGGCATGTGCTGAATGTGGCTGGCCCCGGGGATGGACGCGCCGAGGTGATCCGCGCACGCCTCCGCCTTTTCCGGCTTGATCGTGGGTTCGGTGGCGTGCACGTAGAGATGGCACGCACCCGGGTGTGCGATGTCCATGGCCAGAACGGCCTCGAGGATCTTGTGGATCTTCAGGACCGCGGGCTTCTCGATGTCCCAGCGCCCGCGCCGTGGTTCCAGCAGCATGAGGGATTCGCCATAGAGGGTGCCCACGTCGAGGTCGTGTGGAAACCGCTCATAGACGTCGGCCATCGCCTGCGAGTACAGCGAATCCAGCATCTTGCGCTCGTCGTTGTCGTGCTCCGGCGCGTAGCGAACCGCCATGGCGTCGATCAGCGCCTTCTCGACGTCGTTGGCGTGGTCTTCGGCGAGGTCCTGCGCCTTCTGGATGTTCTCGTGCGCGCGGGGCGCGTCGTCGGGCCCCATGGGTCCGTTGAGGTAGGGTCCCCAGGCCCATGCTTCGCCCCAATAGCACATGGCGCAGTCGGGATCGTCCCGCTGTGCCTGCCGGAACGACCGGGCGGCCCGCAGCGGCGTGAACGCGTACATCATCTGCACGCCCTGGTCGAAGAATCGCTGCGCGCGCGCCGAGTTGGTCGTGATCGGACGCGTCAGGGGGCCCAGCGCTTCAAGGTAGTACCGCGCTTCCTCGTCGAAGCCGGCCGGGTACTCCACTTCCTGTGCCTCGCCATGCGTCTGCGCAATGGCGAAAAGAGACGAGGCGAGCGTGATCACGACGATGGCGCGAGGGCGCCGGATACATTCAGGATCCATCGGGGGGCTGTCCGTGTGTGCGGGTGGGAATTCGGGTCACGGCCAATCTGGGCTACGGGGCCGACGCTTGCCAGTCCCGGGGCAACTCGCCGCCCTCACGATTAGAATGTTACGATCCAGATCTGCGTACTTGCTTACGTGCACGGGAATCCGACATGGAGGAAGCTTGCTCCCTGACCTGGAACGGGAACTTCTGCGAAAGTGCCAGGCGGGCAACGCTCGCTTCTTCGAACCGATCGTGAGAGCGTACGAAAGGCCCGGAATGCGTGTGGCCCTGGGGATGATGGGCAACCCGGACGATGCGAGCGACGCGTTGCAGGACGCGTTCGTGAAAGCCTGGAAGTCGCTCCCGCGCTTCGACCTGAAGAGACCGTTCGCGCCGTGGTTCTTTCAGATCCTGAGGAATCAATGCAGAGACGCGCTTCGAAGCCGCAAGGTCCGATTCCAGCTGGAAGCGCTCGACGAGAGGCTGGAGATGAAGCCGGCCGACCCCGAGTCGGGACCAGAACGCGTGCGCGAGAAGAAAGCCGCCAAAGAGCTGCTCTGGTCGGGACTGGAGCAGCTCAGTGAAGATCACCGCGAGATAATCGTATTGAAGGAAATCGAGGGGTTTCGCTACGGTGAGATCGCCGGGATATTGAACATTCCGGAAGGAACGGTGGCCAGCCGGCTTTTCCACGCGCGGCGAGCGCTGGCGAGTGTGCTGCGCGAGTCGCAGGCGGACTACCCGTGAACATGACCATGGAGCACCGGAGGACATGGTCCCTCCGGAGGCGGACGAGCCCATGAACGCAAACCTGTCCAACGAAGTGAGCCATGAGGAACTCATGCGTTTCCTCGATGGCGAGGTCACGCCCGAGGAGAGGGCGCGTATCGAGGGACGGCTGGCGGGGTCGAGCGAGCTGCAGCGCGAATTCGCGATCTTCCGCTCCATGAAACAGGACCTCCAGGATCTGTCGTTCGCCGCCCCTGTCGACGACTCGGTGTGGGATCGGATCAGGAACCGGATTACGCAGCCGGTGGGATGGCTGCTCGCGCTGGCCGGATTCGTCGCCTGGCTCGGCTACGGCATCTGGACCTTCGTCAGGTCGCCTTCCGCGATTGTCGTCAAACTCGCGACCGGAGCCATCGTCATCGGGATACTGGTGTTGCTCGCCAATGTGATCTGGGATCGCTACAGGGAATACGGAACGGACCCGTACCGTCACGTACACCGATGATACTGGCAACGACGGAGGCGGTTGCCGGGCATCGTGTAGTGCGCACACTGGGCATGGTAAGGGGCAGTTCCGTGCGCGTGCGCCACATCGGCCGCGACCTCATCGCGAGCCTGCGGAATCTGGCGGGTGGGGAGGTGTACGAATACACCAAGTTGCTGGCGGAAGTGCGGGAGCAAGCGGTGGACAGGATGGTCGCGGAAGCGGAGGCGCTGGGTGCGAACGCAATTCTGGCCATCCGCTTTCAGTCTGCCGAGGTCAGCAGAAGCGCCGCCGAAATGATGTGCTACGGAACCGCGGCGGAGTTGGAGCCTGCGGACTGAAGCTGCCCAGGCGCCGCCGAGCGAACGCCGAACGGCCGTCAGATCGAGACGGACTCCCGTCCGGACGGCGAATCCACCCGCGGCAGGGTTCCGGCCGAGCGCTGCCTCCGGTATTGCGTCATCTGCATGTCGTGCACCCGGCTTATGATGATGAACAGAAGGAGGCTCGCTGGAATCAGGACGCCCAGCGATAACGCCTCGCTCATGTGTTCGGCAGCATTCTCGTCGATCCCGCCCATACCCTTGTCGACCGCCCAGGTCACCCAACCCGCCGTCGACGGCCCCGCGATCGCCAGGAGCCACCAACAAGGCAGCAGCGCCGATACGGGCCGTCGCTGCCAACCGAGAGGACCAGCGCTGGCCTTCCAGATCTCTCGCATCGCCTGGTAGGGCTTCCAGAGGTTCGCAATCGGGACGAAGTACCAACCGACCGCACCCCCCGGAGTGAACGTCATTTCCCTGGCGCCGAGCGCTCGGGCATTGCTGTTGGCCCGATAGATCCACCTGGAAACGACAACGGCCGTGGCCAGAGTTGCCAGCCCCAGAAGCATGCGGAAGCCCCACAGCTCCGGTGACGCCAGCGACTCCCCGGTTTCGGAAAACGACCGATAGGCGCGGGCGTGGTGCTGGATCCCGAAGAGTGCGGCGAATATGCTGACGCACAGGAACCCCCTGGCCTGGTTCGCCCGACCGGTCGGGTTCCGGAAACCTGCAGACGGCGTCGGCGGCGTGCGATTGTCTTGTGAATCATGCACGGTCTGCAACCTGTCTCCTGAACCCCACGCACTCGCCCCCGAACCCGCCCAGCCTCTCCGCCATCACCTGCGCCGCTTCCGGGTTCGAGTCGACCAGAATGTAGTGCCTGCCGTGGCGCGCCGCAGCTTCGCCCGTCGTCCCGCTTCCCGCGAAGAAGTCGAGCACCGTGTCCCCCACATTCGAGTGCACCTTCACAATACGTTCCAGCACCCCCAGCGGCTTCTGCGTGGGATACCCCGTCTTCTCGCCGCCGGTCGGACTCACGATCGTGTGCCACCACACGTCGGTGGGCGTCTTGCCGCGGGCGGCCTTCTCCCTGCCGACCAGCCCCGGCGCCATGTACGGAATGCGGTCCATCTCGTCGAAGTTGAAGGTGTACGCGCCCGGGTCCTTCGCGTACCAGAAGATCGTGTCGTGCTTGGCGGGCCACTTGCGCTTCGAACGCGCGCCGTAGTCGTACGCCCAGATGATCTCGTTCATGAACGAAGCGCGCCCGAAGATCTCGTCGAGCAGGATCTTGCAGTAGTGCGCTTCGCGGTAGTCGATGTGGAGGAAGAGCGACCCCGTGGGCGCGAGCACCCTGTGCGCCTCCCGAAGCCGCGGTTCGAGAAAGGCGAGGTAGTCAGGGTGGCGGTCGTCGTAGCTGCTGCGCCCCAGGATCGTGGTGCGGTAGCGGGCGCCCTGGAAGCCGGTGCGGTCACCCTCCTTGTCACGCTCGACGCGAATGCGCGTCCGTGCCTGCGCCCGCCCGGTATTGAAGGGCGGATCGACATAGACGAGCTGGACGCTTTCCTCCTCCATTCCCCGCAGCACGGGAAGGTTGTCGGCCAGGATGATCCGCCCCGACGGACCACCCTGGCCGCTCTTCATCCCCAGGGACTCTAGGCTGGAGAGGCTCGGCTACACCGGAGGGTCAGCGATCCCCGTCGGAGACCGCCCGTTCCGCCTTGGCCCTGCGGACCATTTCGCGCACGTCGGCCAGGAGCTGCCGCGCGTCGTAGACGATGCCGTCCTTGATCGTGTACTTGATGCTGCCCACGCGCTCCACCTCGCCGGTCTCGTCGTTGAGCCGAGGGGTGCCGTTGCCGTAGAGCACCTTGAGGTTCTGGAGCGGGTTCTCGTCCACGACGACCATGTCGGCCTTGAGGCCGGGACGCAGGATGCCGAAGTCGATGGTGGTGCCCTTGGGATCGTGCAGCTCTTCCGCGCCGAACAGCGTCGCGGAGCGGATCACCTCGACGGGGTGGAAGCCGGCCTCGCGGAGCAGTTCGAGCTCGCGGATGTAGTCGAAGCCGTAGAGCTTGTAGATGAAGCCGGAGTCGGAGCCGGTCGTGACGCGCCCGCCCGCGTTCTTGTAGTCGTTGAGGAAGTGCATCCACTTGTTGAAGAAGCGTTTCCAGTGGTACTCGTCCTCGCTGGTCCAGTAGAACCAGTAGGAGCCGTGGGCGATGCGCGACGGCTGGTAGAAGTCCCACTGGCTGGGGAGCGTGTACTCTTCGTGGAAGTCGGCCTCGCGTGAGCGCATCACGTCGCGGCTGGCCTCGTAGATCGACATGGTGGGGTCGAGACCGAAGTCGAGTTCCAGGAACCGGTCGATGAGGTCGTTCCACTGCTCGGACCCCGGCTCGGCGGCCTGGTTCCACAGGCGCCCGACGTTGCCGAAGCGGTGCTGCTCGTCCTGGTAGTTGTAGTCGAGCGGCCAGTCCTGGACGCTGAAGTCGGTCAGCATCGACTCCATGAGGCCGTAGTAGTGGGTCATCATGTCGAGGCCGACTTCGGCGGCGTCGAGCGCGGTCATGCGCACCACGCCCATCTGGCCGAGGTGGGCGACGCTGCCGAGCCCGAACTTCTTCGCCTCGTCGATCACCGCGGCCATGATGTCGGGGTCCATCGCGCCGAGCTTGAGGCCGTCGATCTTCGCGCCCTCCACATCGACCTCGGCGGCCCACCGCACCCACTCGCGCGCCTTCTCGGGCGAGTCGACGGGGCCGCGGTCCCAGGCCTCGCCCGGGCGCGCGTACGTGAACATGCGCGGGGCGACGATCTCGTTGCGCTCGGCCAGCGCCTTCTCCTGCAGCGCCCACATCATGGGGCCGTGGCCGACCCCGCGTGAGGTCGTGATGCCGTGTCCCATCCACAGCTTGTAGGTGTACTCGGGCTGGGGAGCCTTCCCGCCACCGCCGGTGTGCGCGTGCATGTCCACGAAGCCGGGCATGATGAACATGCCGGTCATGTCAATCTCCCTGGTGGCGCCGGAGGGGCGGCGTTGCTCGTTGATCGGCACGCCGGGATATCCGACAGTCTGGATTTCGGATATCCTGTCGCCCTCGATCACGATATCCACGGGACCCATGGGCGGGGCTCCGGTGCCGTCGATGATCGTGGCGCCGCGCAGGATCAGCCGCTCGTGGGGACCGTCTCCCTCGGAGGCGCCGCGGGGAGTGGTGGGCTCCATCTGCGCGGAAAGCAGGGTGGGGATGGCGACCACCGCGGCGAGCGCGAGGGCGGCAGGACGAAACTGGCCACGTGAGAACTGCATCCGGGAACCTCCTGTGGGTGAACAGTGACGATCTGCAATGTACAGTGTATGACCTGCGGCGGGTACGCCCTTCCCCGAAGCCCCTGGCCGGATTTACCGTTTCAGTGTCATGACCCGCATCGACCCGGAGCTTTCGGGCTCCTCCGCCGAGCCTCCCGGCCCCGCTCCGGGGTTGTCGGCGCCTGCCTCTGAGCGGCCCGACCCCGCGTCTCTCGCCGAGGATGAGGCGCGCCGGGAGATCGCTCGGCTCCGCCCGGAGATCGACCGCCACGACCGGCTGTACCATGCGGAGAGCGCGCCCGAGATATCCGACTCGGCGTACGATGCGCTCTTCCGCAGGCTTCTGGCACTCGAGGCGGCTCACCCGTCGCTGGCGGCCGCCGATTCCCCGACGCAGCGGGTGGGCGCGGAACCCCTGGACAGCCTTCCCAACATCGAGCATGCCGTCCCGATGCTGTCGCTGGACTCGGCCCACGACATCGACGCGGTGCGCCGGTTCGACGAGCGGCTCCGCAAGGCGCTCGGCGACGACGGAATCCGATATGTGCTCGAGCCGAAGCTGGACGGTGCGTCGGTCGAACTGGTGTACGTGGACGGCGTGCTGGAGCGTGCGGTCACAAGGGGGAACGGCCGCGTCGGAGAGGGTGTTACGGAGAACGTCCGCACCATTGGCACGGTGCCCCTGCGTCTCGACGACAGTGAGGTCCCGGTGCCCCGGTTCCTGTCGGTGCGCGGCGAGGCGCTCATGTACCTGCCCGACTTCGAGTCCCTCAACCAGCGGCGCATCGAAGCCGGGGACCCCCCATACCAGAATCCGCGCAACGCCACCTCGGGGGCGCTGCGGCAACTCGACTCGAAGGTCACGGCCCAGCGGCCGCTCACCGTGCTCGCCTTCGACGTCATGGCCGTGGACGGCGTTGCCATCGAGACCGACTCGGAGGGGCTGAGCGCGCTGAGCGCGTGGGGGTTCCGCACTCCGGACCGGATCGAGGTGGTCGATTCGGTGGACGAGATCGCCGCGTATCACGGGCGCTTCGAGGCCGATCGGGATGCGCTGGACTACGAGATCGACGGGATCGTGGTGAAGCTGGATTCGCTGGCACCGCGTGCCGCGCTGGGAAGTACCGCGCATCACCCAAGGTGGGCGATCGCCTACAAGTTCGAACCGCGCAAGGAAGTCACCCGGATCGACCGGATCTTCGTGTCGGTGGGCCGCACAGGTGTGCTCACTCCGGTGGCCCTGCTGCGGCCGGTGGAGGTGGGTGGCGTGACGGTGTCCCGAGCCTCGCTGCACAACCGCGAGGAGCTGGAGCGCAAGGACGTTCGCGAGGGCGACCTGGTGCGGATCCAGCGTGCCGGCGACGTCATTCCCCAGGTTGTCGAGCGTGTCCGTGAAGAAGGACGTGAACGAGGAGCGCGCTTCGTCATGCCCGACGCCTGCCCGTCGTGCGGAACCGCACCGGTGGAGAAGGGGCCCTTCACGGTCTGTCCGAACCATTTCGCCTGCCCCGCGCAGCTCAAGGGGCGGATCGCGCACTTCGCGGGACGGAGCGCGCTGGACATCGAGGGGTTGGGCGGAGAAACGGCCTCGCTGCTCGTCGACCGGGGACTCGTGCGGGAGCTCGCCGACCTTTTCGACGTGAAGGAGGACGACCTGGTGCCGCTGGAGGGCTTTGCGGAGCTCTCGGCAGGCAATCTGGTGAATGCGATCCGGCACCGGCGCCGGGTGGAACTCGCGCGGTTTCTGGTCGGCCTCGGGATCCCCGAGGTGGGATTGGCGGTGGCCGGGGATCTGGCCGCCCACTTCCGCGGAATCGAGGCTCTTCGCGAGGCGTCTCCGGAGGAACTGGAGGACGTGCACGGCGTGGGCCCCAAGATGTCCGTCGCGATTCGGGGGTTCCTGGATGACGAAAGGGTGGCGGCCGCGCTGGACAATCTGCTGGCCAGGGGCTTTGACTTCATTGTGCCCGAGGAGCCGGAGGATTCGGGTGCCCGCTGGGCGGGGCAGACGTTCGTGTTGACGGGAACTCTTCAGATGTCATCGCGCGGCGCGCTCAAGAAGCTGCTGCAGGGTTCGGGTGCGCGGGTCACGGGTTCGGTCAGCAAGCGGACCGATTTCCTGGTTGCCGGCGCGAATGCCGGATCGAAGCTGGCCAAGGCCCAGGCTTTGGGCGTGGAAGTGCTCGACGAGGCCCGGTTTCGGGAGCGCTTTGCGGCGGAACTGGGTGATTTCGGTGCTCCGCCCGGGGATTCCGAGGACACGCCGACCGTGGACAAGTCGACTGGGGACCCATAGCAGCCCGTGGGCCAAACGCGCGGTGTGGAAGCCGGCAACGAGCCGCCGGACAACGGCGAACTCGGGCGGCGGGTCGCCGAGCTTGCGGACCTGATTGCGCTGGACGGCGGTGATTCGCACCGGGTCGCCCACTATCGGCGCGCGGCCACCGTGATTCGCCGCTTCCATCATTCACTGGCGGAGATCATCCTGTCCGGCACGGATCTGACCCGGGTGCCGGGGATCGGAAAGGGGCTGGCGGGGTTCCTGGGTGAACTCGTCCGGACCGGCTCGGCGAGGCGTCTGGAGGACTACAGAGCCCGGATCCCGCGGGGGATTCTCGACTTGATGCGCGTCGACGGCGTCGGCGCCACACGGGCCCGCACGCTCCGGGACGCGGGCGTGGATTCGGTCGAGAAGCTGGAAGTCGCCCTCGCCGGCCGGTGGATTCATGGGCTGGACGGTTTCGGGCCCTCGGTGGCGAGCCACATCCGCCGCAGCCTCGAGGCGAGACGCGCGCTGCACGGCAAGTCGCTCCTGTCGCAGGCGGACAGGGCCGTGGCGCGGCTGACCGATGCTCTGCGCGGAAACGGCGTCGAATTCAGCATCGCCGGCGACATCCGGCGGCGTGTCGAGATCGTGGCGACGACCGATATCGTGTGCGCGGCGTCGTCCGAGGCCCTCCGGGATCTGGCGTGCGAATGTCCCGGTGCGCGAGTGGATGGGGACAGGGGCGACAATCCGGTCGCGGTCGAGGTGGATGACGTGCGCATCAGGCTGGTCGCGGTGCCGCGCGAACTCGTGGGCCCCATCTCCCACCACCTCACCGGTCCGCCCGCGTACCTCGAAGCGTTGGCCGCCCGGGCACGCAGCTGCGGCCTGGAGATCACGCCTACGGGAATCGTCGGCGCCGCAGACACCGGCGGCACCGGGGGCGCGGCAACCGACACCGGCCCCACATCCGGCGAGACCGCCATCTACGAACGGCTTCGCCTCCCGTGGATCCCCCCGGAGCTGCGGGAGGATGGCACCACCATCGAGCGGGCGGAGCGCGGCCTCCCGTCCCTCGTCACGCTGGACGACATCCGTGGCGATCTTCACCTGCACACCACGTGGAGCGATGGCGCCGCGAACCTGCGAACCATGGTCGAGGCCGCCGCGGCGCGCGGATACGGCTACATCGCGGTGACCGACCATTCCCCGTCGACCGGTGTCGTCCCCGGCCTGGACGCGGCCGCGCTCCGGGCGCAGGCGGCCGAAATCGCACGCGTGCAGCGGGACTTCCCCGGCATCGCCATCCTGCGGGGCTGCGAGGTGGACATCCTTCCCGACGGCACCCTCGACCTCGACGACGAGACGCTCGCAAAGCTGGACATCGTGCTCGTTTCCGTCCATTCCGCCTTCGCCATGTCCCGGAGCCGAATGACCGACCGCATCATCAGGGCGATGGAAAACCCCCTGGTCGACGTCGTCTGTCACCTGACGGGAAGGAAGCTCGGGCGGCGCAATCCGTACCCTCTGGATCTGACGGCAGTGCTCGAGGCCGCCCGCGACCTCGATGTCGCCGTCGAGATCAACGGGAGCCCGCGCCGCCTCGACCTCGACCACCAGGGACTTTGGCTGTGCCGTGAGTTGGGCGTTAGAGTCGTTGTAAATTCCGATGCGCACTCGGTGGCGCGGCTGGAGAACATGCGGTACGGAATCGATCAGGCTCGGAGGGGATGGTTGCAACCAGCTCAGATTGCAAACGCTGCAGAGCTTTCCGCGTTTAGGCAGTGGCTTGGCCGGAGGAGTGATTGAGCGAGCTGATCGCGAACCTCCTGTTCCTCACCGGCGGCTTCGGCGCTCTCTACTTCGGTGCCGAATGGCTGGTGCGCGGCTCCGTGCGCATTGCATCGGAAATGGGCGTCAGCCCGGTGGTAGTCGGCCTCACACTCGTGTCGCTGGGAACGTCGGCGCCCGAACTGGTGGTGTGCGTTCAGGCGGCCATCGACGGTGCGGGGAATCTGGCCGCGGGCAACGTTCTGGGCTCGAATCTTGCCAACATCGGCCTCATCCTGGGTGCGACCGCGCTCCTGCGGCCCGTTGCGGTCGCCGATCGCGTGATCGCGCGCGAAGTGCCGATCATGATCCTGATCACGGTCATGATCTTCCCGTTCGTGATGGATGGCGGCGTCAGCCGGGGCGACGGCGTGGTGCTGCTCGTGCTGCTGACCGTGTACCTGGCGATCACCTTCGTGTCGACCGAGGAGGACGCCGCGGACATCCTGGACGAGGTCGGTCTTGCACGCGACGGGGATCATCAGGAGCACGCGACCAGCCGCATCGGCAACCTCGGTCTGGTGGCGGCAGGAGCCATCGGTCTGGGACTGGGGGGGCGGGCGATCATCACTGGCGCGACCTACCTGGTCGACTCGTTGGGCGCGAGCGAGATGGTGATCGGGGCCACCGTGATTGCCATCGGAACCTCGCTGCCGGAGCTGGTGACTTCGCTGGTGGCAGCCGCCCGGAAGCACGCGGATGTCGCGGTGGGGAACATCATCGGGTCGAACATCTTCAATCTGACGGCGGTCATGGGGGGCTCCGCACTGGTCCAGGGCTTCGAGATCGAAGGCACGGTCCTCACCACGGAACTTCCCGCGGTGCTCCTGCTGTCGCTGCTTGTGTGGCCCGTGGCGGCCAGCGCCCGAAAAGTGAGGCGCTCGGAGGGGCTGCTCCTCCTCGTGGCCTACGGCGGGTGCATGGTCTGGATCGGCCTTGCCCACTGACTCGGCAAACCGGGACCTGGCGGAGCGCCTGAGCGGGGTAGAGTCCAGGAACGTCACTTTCCTGCGGCCCCCGCCGCCGTTCTGGACAGACGCCGAGGGCGCAACCGTCCGGGACGCCGCCGGCAACACGTACCTGGATTTCACCGGCGCCTTTGGCGTCGCCCTGGCGGGGCACCGACATCCGTTGGTCGCCGAGCGGATCGCGGCGCAGGCCGGCCGGTTGATCCACGGCATGGGCGACATTCATCCACCGGCTGTGAAGGTGGAGTTGCTCGAGGCGCTCGCGGCGCTGATGCCCTGGCCCGACACGCGGACCATCCTGGGCCTCAGCGGATCGGATGCCGTGGAAGCCGCGCTCAAGACCGCCCAGCTCGCCACCGGCCGGTACGGGATCATCGCCTTCGCGGGATCCTACCACGGCCTCACGCTCGGAGCCCTGGCGACGACCCACCGGGAGCACTTTCGCCGTCCGTTTACGGATCGTCTGGCGCGTCACGTGCACTTCGTGCGATTCCCGTCGTCCACGGACGCGGCGGAGGGCGTGCTGAGCGAAATCGACACCCTGCTTTCCGGCGACGCGGCGGTCCCGGTCGGGGCCGTGCTCGTAGAGCCGATCCAGGGTCGGGCGGGCGTGCGCATCCCGCCTGCGGGATTTCTGGCGCAGCTGGCGGAACGCGCGCGGGGGGGAGGCGCCCTGTTGATCGCCGACGAGATCTTCACGGGGATGGGACGGACGGGCGAACTCCTGGCCTGCGATCATGACCGGGTGGTGCCCGACCTGGTGTGCCTGGGCAAGGCCCTCGGCGGGGGCATGCCGCTGTCGGCCTGCTCCGGACCACGTGAGGTGATGAACTCGTGGCCGGCGTCATCGGGCGAGGCCGTGCACACGAGCACGTTCCAGGGCCATCCCCTCGGTTGCGCCGCGGGCCTGGGCTTCCTGGCGGCGCTGGAGACGGAGGACCTGTCCGGGCGCGCGCGCCGACTCGGGAGCTGTGCTCTCGACTACCTGACGGCGAAGCTGGCGGGCTGCGAGGAAGTGCGGGAGGTGCGGGGAAGGGGGCTCATGCTCGGCGTGGAGCTGCGCGTGCCGGGATCAGCGCGGACAAATGCCGCCGACACCGCAGACATGGGCCTGGCCGCGGCGGTTGCGAAGAGCGCGCTTGACCGCGGGCTGATCGTGTTGCCCGCCGGAGCCCGCGGCGAGGTGGTCGAGCTGACACCGCCCGCCTCGATCAGCGGGCGGGAACTCGAAGCGGGACTGGAAGTGCTGTTATCCGTGATCACGGCCGAGGCAACGAGGTAGACGCCCGGCACCCGGGCGTTTTGCGAAGCGCCCACGAGATACCTATCGCGGCAGCACGGCCCTCGCCCGCCGCTCGCCGATCCACCCCGCGACACTGTAGTTCAGCATCGCGAGCGCCGGCACGACCAGCATCAGGAGGAACGTCGCGATCAGTACGCCGAAGCCGACCGAGGTCGCCAGAGGCACCAGGTGCTGCGCGTAGGTGCTGCTCTCGAAGACGATCGGGGACACGCCCAGAAACGTGGTCAGGGAGGTCAGCAGGATGGGGCGAAAGCGGCCCTTGCCGCCGGCGACGATCGCATCGCGCGGTGACATTCCGGAGTCCCGCAGGTCGTTGATGGACTTGATCATGATCAGCGAGTCGTTCACGACCACGCCGAAGACGCCGATCAGTCCGTAGAGCGACCAGAGGCCCCAACTGAGACCCAGCAGCATGTGTCCGGCCAGGGCCCCGACCGCTCCCAGCGGCACGGCGGCCATGACGATGAGCGGCTGCGAGTAGGACCCGAACGGGATCGCCATCAGCGCGTACATGACGAGCAGCGCCAGGAAGAGCGATCGGCTCAGAACGGTATACGCGTGCTCCTGGTCCTTGCGCAGGCCTCCGATGGTGTGTTCCAGTCCGGGGTGCTCGTCCATGAGCCGCGGGAGCAGGTCGAAATCCACACTGCGGTTGGCCTGGGCAGCGGATGTGAGACGAGGGTCGATATCGGCGGTCACCGTAACGGCCCGGCGGCCGTCGACCCGATGCACGGTGGCGGCCGACCTCGCAAACCGTGCGGATGCCACCTGGGCCAAGGGGAGCTCGCCGCCCGGAGTGCGCACGAGGTAGTGTTCGATGTCGGCGGGCGAGTCGCGCTCGCCCTCGGGAAGCCGGACGTAGACCCGCATGTCTTCCCGGCCCCTCTGCACCCTCAGCGCTTCCGATCCGAAGACTGCGGAGCGCACCTGCCCCGCGAAGCTGTCCAGGGTCAGGTTCAGCGTACGTGCTCCGGGCTCCAGTTCGAGCTGAAGCTCCCGGTATCCCTCGTCGAGGTTGTTCCGGACATCGAAGACGCCGTCCAGGGCGGCAACCTCGGCGGTGAAGGCGTCGGCCGCCACTGCCAGTCGCTCGGCGTCCGGATGCGAAAGCTCGAAGTGGACCGGCAGCCCCAGCCCAAGCAGGTTCGAGGAAATGGACACCGACTCGGCGCCGGGAAATGTGCCCGCTTCTTCGCGCCACACCCGCTCGAAGGTCGAAGCGGCGATATCGTGCTCCTCCCATCCCGCCAGCTTGAACTGCACGGCTCCCACGTGACCGCGTGGCGCTCTGGTCTCGTCACCGGCCAGCGGGTCGTAGAGCGTGGCAGGCTCGCCCACGGTGACCGCGACATCGAACAACAGGGGCCCCCCGTCGCCGGCCTGTTCTTCCTCCAGCCGTCCGACCGCCCGCCTCCCCGCGGCTTCGAGCTCCCCGAGCACCTCAGCCGTCCGTTCGCCGGGCGTGCCCGCGGGCATCTCAACGTTGGCGGAGACGACCTCTCCCTCGATGGGCGTGAGGAACTGGTTGGGCACGATCCCCGAGGCCACGACTGCGCCGGAGAGGACGAGCAGTGCCGTCGCGGAAGCCATCACGACCAGCGGCTGGTCGACCGCGAACCGCAGGCCTCGCTCCAACGGGCCGTCGGTTATCCGCTTGAGGAGGGCATCCGTGCCCTGCTGAATCCTGCGAAGGAGTCGGGTTAGCCGGTTGCGCGCGTTCTCGGTTGCGTCCTTGAGGTGCGACAGGTGGTTCGGCAGCACCAGCAGTGACTCGACCAGCGAAAGGAGGAGGACCACGATAACGACGATGGGGATGCTCCGGCCGAGCTTCCCCTGGGGTCCCGGCGCCGGCAGCAGGGCTGCGAACGCCGTGATCGTGGTGAGAACCGAGAAGATGACCGGGGCGCTGACGAGGCGCGCACCCCGGACCGCCGCCGTGATGCCGCGGGCGCCGCGTTCGCGCTCGGTGAAGACGCTCTCGCCCACCACGATTGCGTCGTCCACGACGATGCCCAGGGCAAGGACGAGCGCCATCAGCGAGAACATGTTGATCGAGATGCCCAGCAGTCCCATCACCAGAAAGGTCCCGGTGAACGCGACCGCCAGCCCCACGGCAACCCACACGGCCAGCCGGATCTGCAGGAAGAGCGCCAGACAGAGGAAGACGAGCGCCAGACCCAGCAGCGCGTTCTCGATCATGAGCCCCAGCCGTCCGCCGACCTCCTCGGAGTCGTCCTTCCAGATCGCGATTCCGGTGCCCTCCGGGAGTCCCGGCACGACCTCCGCGGCCAGGTAGTCGTTCACCACCCGGGCGATATCGAGCACCTGTTCTTCGGAGGTGCGAAACACGTCCACCCGAACCGCGGGCTGACCGTTGTAGTGAACGCTGAGATCGGAATCCGCGAATCCGTCCCGTACGGTTGCGATCTCGCCCAGCCGAACCGCCGTGCCGTCCGGCCGCGTCAGGACGACGATGTCCTCGAAATCCGCCTGGTCGTAGTTCTGTCCCAGCGTTCTGACGAGCACTTCCTCGTTGGCGGTCGACACCATCCCCGCGGACAGCTCGAGGGATCCCTGCCTCACGGCGAAGGCGATGTCGTCCAGCGTCAGTCCAAGGGCCCTCAGGTGCCTGAGCGGCACTTCGATGGAGATCTCGTACATTCTCGCGCCGCTGGTCTCGGCCAGGGAGACTTCCGGGAGCGAGGAGATCCCCTCTTCGATACCGTACGCCAGCTCCTTGAGCGTGCGTTCGGGGACGTGGCCGTGGACGAGGAGCCGGATGACGCTCTGGCGACTCGTGATTTCGCGCACCTCGGGTCGTTCGGCGCCGGCCGGAAAGCTCGGAATGCGGTCGACCCGGGCCTTGACGTCGTTCAGGGCGCGATTGATGTCGGTTCCCGACCTGAACTCGACGACGACGGTCCCGAGGCCTTCGGCAGCCGTCGATTCGATGCGCTGCAGCCCGTCCACCGCACGGATCTCCTCCTCGATCCGGCGAACGATCGACTCTTCCACCTCCTGCGGAGCGGCCCCCGGGTACGGCACTACGACCTGAACCCGTTCCAGGGAGAAGTCGGGCAGGACCTCCTGAACCAGATTGCTCGCGGCCCCGAGGCCGGCCAGGAGCAGGAACAGCATGAGGACATTGGCGGCGACGCCGTTCCTCGCCATGAAGCCTATCGGACCGTTGCCGCTCGTCACCTGGCCGTCGCGCGACCCGGAGTCAGCCAAGGGGCTCGTCCCTAGCGGGCCGAAGTTGCGAAGTCGATTCGCTCCGCCAGCTTGAGATCCCGCTCGGTCACGCCCCCGGCGTCATGCGACCAGAGGTGGAGAGACACCCGGTCGTACCGGATCCGGATATCCGGATGGTGACCTTCCTCGTCAGCGATCGTCGCGACCCGGTTGACGAACACGATGGCGCTGCGGAACGAGGGGAACGTGTAGTGCTTGCGTATCCCGTTGTCCTTGAACTTCCACCTGGAATGCGCCGCGGTCCATTCCTCGATCTGGCTCGGGGAGAGCTTGTCTGCCATCGGTCTCCACAGATGATTCACGGCCTTCGGGACGACCCAACCACTGTCCCATTTCGCCTACTATGATAACGCCATGGTTGGACCGTTGCACGATGCGGGATACATTTGTTTGCGTGACCACGCTTCAAGAGCTTCTGGTTCGGTCGAGCCGCACCTTTGCGGTGGGCATCGACTTGCTTCCCCCGCCGCTTCGGGAGGAAGTCACCGTCGCCTACCTTCTCCTGCGCGTTTCCGACTACCTGGAGGACAACCAGGAACTCGGGGACGACGACAAGGTCGGTCTGCTGAAGGAATGGCGAAGCGTGCTCGATGGGCAGGGCGACCGTGCCACCCTCGCCGGACGGCTCGAAGATGCCCGCGAGGCGACCCCGGACGCCCTCGTCGCGCGGCACGCCTCCACGGTTCTCGACGGGCTTGACGGCCTGGCGCCCGAAGCGCGGGACATCCTGGTGCGACGGGTCCGGGAGTCGAGCGCGGGGATGGCGCGCTGGACCGAGAGGGGATCGGTCTTCCGGAACGAGGCCGACCTCGACGACTACATGCACGAGGTGGCCGGCAGGGTGGGATACCTGCTGACCGAGCTCTTCGCGCTCCGGCTCCGGCTGCGGGGCGACCGGGCGCGCATGATGGAACTCGGGCGCGAGTTCGGCCTCGCTCTGCAGACGGTCAACGTCATCAGGGGTCTGCACGAGGACCGCGACCGTGGGTGGGTATACGTTCCGACCGCTTTCCTTCCGGATCCCCGCATTCGCCCCGGCGAGCTCTTCGATCCGGCCAACCGGAACGCCGCCATGGCGGTCCTGGACAGGCTCGTGCGCAAGGCGGATCGCCACTTGGCGGCGGCCCGCGCGTACATCCGCCTGATCCCCCGCCCGAATCACCGGGTGCGGCTCTTCTGCCTGCTCCCGCTGCTCTTTGCGGTGCGCACCCTGGCCATCAGCCGCGCCAACCCGAAGGTGCTGAAGCGGGAGACCAAGATGACGCGCCGGGAGGTCGAGGTCATTACCCGCCGGGCCAAGGTGTGGGGCTTCTCGAACGGGTGGATCGAGTGGTACTGCAGACGGCTGGAGACCAGAGGAGCGTAGGAGTCCGTGGATGAATCCGCGGGCTCCCAGGGCCGTTGACCCCCATAGCGAGATTCCATAACTTAAAGATCTCACTGCGGGGTGGAGCAGTCTGGTAGCTCGTCGGGCTCATAACCCGAAGGTCGCGGGTTCGAATCCCGCCCCCGCTATAAATGCGACGGAGTGTCTCCGGGAACGCCGCCTCAGCGCGGCGTTTCTGGCGTAGCGGCCCGGGGTACCGGGACTCGGATCGGCCAGGCCGACCGGTGGTTCATAGCGCGAACCCGCCGGCAGGGCCCGGTCGGTTTTTGTCGGAGCGATGTCGGGCTTCGGCCAGGTAGCTCAGTTGGTAGAGCACGCGACTGAAAATCGCGGTGTCGGCGGTTCAATTCCGTCCCTGGCCATTGGTTGCAGCTAGGTCCGTAGCTCAATTTGGTAGAGCACCGGTCTCCAAAACCGGCGGTTGGGGGTTCGAGTCCCTCCGGGCCTGTAGCGACGGAGGTTCGCCCTCATCGTCTAACGGTTAGGACACCACTCTTTCAAGGTGGAGATCGGGGTTCGATTCCCCGTGAGGGTATTTGGCCGGCGCGGGTTGCCGGCCGCAGTGAAAAAATGGGGCTGTAGCTCAGTTTGGTTAGAGTGCCGGTCTGTCACACCGGAGGCCGCGGGTTCGAGTCCCGTCAGCCCCGCTGGTGGTTTTTGAAAATCTGGGTCGTGGAGCGGGTTTGGGGCCGTAGCTCAGTTGGGAGAGCGCCTGAATGGCATTCAGGAGGTCAGGGGTTCGACTCCCCTCGGCTCCATTCACGGAATCGATGTGCCGAAAGGCTCGGGTGGCGGAATTGGTAGACGCGCAGGATTCAGGATCCTGTGGGGGTTAACCCCGTGAGGGTTCGAGTCCCTCCCCGAGCATTGGCCTGGCCTGGCAGTGCAGGCTGGAAATGCCCACGTGCTGGAATTGGTAGACAGGCTGGTTTGAGGGACCAGTGTTCGAAAGGACGTACAGGTTCGAGTCCTGTCGTGGGCACTAGTTTGTCGGCGGTCGTCGATTCGCGGAGCGCCCGTAGCTCAATTGGATAGAGTACCTGACTACGGATCAGGGGGTTGGGGGTTCGAGTCCTCCCGGGCGTATTGGTGCAGGGCGCGTAGCTCAGCTGGCTAGAGTGCCACGTTGACATCGTGGAGGTCACAGGTTCAAGTCCTGTCGCGCCCACTGGCAGGCCGTGGGAATCCCGCGCGAGCAAGGGGCCGTAGCTCAGTTGGGAGAGCGCAGCGTTCGCAACGCTGAGGTCAGGGGTTCGACTCCCCTCGGCTCCACTGGCGAGGCGACGACGAGGCGGGCCGTCGGGCCGTCCGCTTGCCGCCCGCCGGAAACATCGCCACCGTAGCTCAGCTGGTAGAGCACGTCACTCGTAATGACGGGGTCGTCGGTTCGAGTCCGACCGGTGGCTCTAGCTAGCCCCGTGGTGTAATTGGCAACACGTCTGACTCTGGATCAGAAGAGTCCTGGTTCGAGCCCAGGCGGGGCTACTTGGAGGGATGGCTGAGCGGCTAAAAGCGGCGCCCTGCTAAGGCGTTGGTCCCAGTGACCACGTGGGTTCGAATCCCACTCCCTCCGTGAACGGCAGTGAACGGTGGGAGTGGGGTTCGAACTGTGTTCGAGCCGGAGGCGGTTGCGCCGCCAGGCGCGAACGCCGGAGACCACCGAGGAGCGGCGGAGCCGCCCGCAGGTACATCCCACTCCCTCTCTCGAAGTGCGGCACCCTCGCTCCGACGACCCCCAGGGAGGCGTAGTCCTAATTGGTAAGGCACCGCACTCGAAATGCGGCGTGCGTTGAGCACTTGGGGGTTCGAGTCCCTCCGCCTCCGCTCATGGAATCCCAACAAACGGGGCGTGGCTCAGTCCGGTAGAGCGCTGCGTTCGGGTCGCAGAGGTCCCCGGTTCGAATCCGGGCGCCCCGATTATCAACCGTGAGGAGCGGGGTCCGAGGGGCCCCGCTCTTCGCGACAGGACGGGTGGCCGAGTGGCTTAAGGCGCACGACTGGAAATCGTGTGGGCGTCAGCCCGCGTGGGTTCGAATCCCACCCCGTCCGTTGTTCGACTCACCGTAACCTACTCTTGGACAGTAAGTGACACCCCAAATCGTTCGCGTCGCTCCGTTGCTCCTGGGGAACTTGTTGAGTTGGAACGGTGGCGATCCACTAACCCGTCCCGTTCTACCCAGACCCGTTTCCGTAGAGTTCCAGCGCGACACGTTGCTGTTGGAGATCGGGGTCATTGCAGGAGACCGGAACCAGATATTCGGAAACATCCGCGATGTCGACCTGGATGGGGATGGGAACATCCTGATTCTTGACGATCAGGACTTCAGTTTGTCCTGGTTTGGGCCGGACGGGCGCTTTCGCGGCACGACCGGACGTCACGGGGGCGGCCCGGGCGAGTTTCGAGCCCCTGCGGGGTTGGCCGTTAGCCCGGCGGGTCAGATTTACGTCTTGGATGCAGCCTCCCGAAGGATCGCGGAGTTCGCGATGGGCGAGGAAGGCCTGGAGTTCGTTCGCAGCTTTCCGGTTCCAGTCTACGGCAGCGACATGTGCCTTAGCGACGGTCGCCTCGTTGTGCTGGGCCAGATGTCGGATGGCACCCCCCAGGTCTACATCCTGTCAGAAGAGGGCGAGGTTATTCGGTCGTTTGAACCAGGCTTTCCGCGCCAGCTGCCTCCTCGCGGTCTGGAGAGGTTCGCAGCTTTCTTTGCCTCCAGTCATGGACGGGGCCATGTCCACTGCGCAGGAGGGGATGTCCTCGCGATTGCCAGCGAGCGCCTGGGCATCGTGCGCTGGCTTTCGACACAAGGCGACTTCATTCGTGAGGTAACGATCAACGGATTCAGCCCCGTCACGTGGACGCCAAATCCCGGCGGTGGCCTGTCAATGGGAGTAGACCCGGCAACTGACGTTGCCAACACGCTCTCGCACTTGTCAGGTGGAGGACCCGGACAGATCGTTGCCACGGTACACGGAGCATCAATGGAGGATATGACGGGGGGTCTCGATATTTACGTACTCGACTCGGGGTCGGGCGAACAGTCGTCCCCGATCCCGTCGGTGGCATTTGCTTCAGCATTTGCGCACCACCGGCTCTACAGTTTTGTTCGCGATCCCTATCCCAAGGTCCTGGTTCAGACAATTCCACAATGGTTGCGGCGACAATGACGCGTAGCGTGAGTCAGACAATTGTAGTTAGCAGATTCGGGCTGGGAGTCGACGGATCCTCCCGGACCTTGGTCTGCTGTCGTGGCCCAAGCGGCGTATACGTCGCTTAACGTGGCTGGGCTCCGCGTCCTGGCTAGTTCGCGTTCGCCCAGAGATCCCTGACGGCAAAGATCGGACGCTCGGGCGATTCGGCCGCCACGAAGTCCTGCACCATCGGCACGTCCGGGTAATGGAAATGGGCTCCGCCGCCGAAAAGGATGCCGCGGCCCGCCGAGGGGATCGCGTTGGCCCAGATGAGGCTGCGAACGGAACTGCCGAACGAGGTTTCGCCGTAGCGGAACAGCAGGAACGCCAGGCTGGCGCCTTCAAGCGCGATGACGCGGGCGCCGGCCGCGTGAGCCGCCTCGCACAGCTTGAAGTAGTAGTTTTCCTCGCCCGTCGTCCTTGGCCCCGCCCGGCCGTTCCAGGCGTCGGCAAAGTACTCGACCAGTTCGGCGCGCGCCCGCTCGTATTCCGGCGTTCCGACTGCCGCATCGTTGAAGGCGTCCAGGTCCTCCTGCTGATCGAGGTTGAGGGCTTCCAGGCCGATCCAGTCGAAGCCGCCGCCATCGATAACCTTCATCAACTCATCGGCGTCGGTGGAAATACCATGAACGGCTTCCGGAAACAGCAACAGCCCATCAGCTGAAGTGCGGAATCCGGACAGGTCCGGATCGATTTCGACGGAGGCAGTTATACCGGCCTGCATCGTCTCGTAGGCCGCAAGCTCCAGGCCATAGTCCGGATTGTCCAGAAGGTATGCGTCTTCGCGCCCGATGTCGCGAATCCTGCCGATCAGCGCCTCGACATTGCCGCGAGCCTGCCGCCAGTTGTCGCCGCTGACCACGACATGGCTGATCGGCGCCTCGAACCCCAACACGACCAGCGAGGAGACCGGATAGAAGATTGCGGTAAACCCGTCCTTGAACGTCAGTGCGACCCAATGTTCATCCTGCCCGGTGACCGCGGCAAACCGCGGCACGAAGTCCGCGACGATCTCCTCCCGGGACACATCGGCGATGGCCTGGACGCCGAAGAAATCGGTCAGGTACGGGCTCGGCGTTGCCACGGTGGGTGGGAAAGCCGGGTCCAGGAAGCTGTCGGGTCCGAGGAAGCGCCCGATCACCGCCATCCGGTCGATAGGGTGCCGGAACCGAACACGCGCTACTGCCTCTTCGGCGATCGATTCAATTGCGGGGCTGGGCTCGCTGTCCGTATCGGAAACTGAAGTCCGATCACCCGATACAGTACCGCCGCACCCCCAGAACGAGGGACCCGAAAGCACGCAAATGGTTGCCCACGCGATTCGCCGCATGCCCAATGATTCCTGCCCTGACAGTCAGTGAATTGACGGAGGGGATTCGAACGGTGTCGAGCCGCAAGCGGCCGCGCCAGGAGGCCCGGCCGCTGGAGACGGCCGAGGAGCGGCGTCAGCCGCCCGGAGGCCCATCCCATCCCGTCCGTATTGGGCTCGTCCGCTCTTGGGAATCCAGGCGACATGAACGTCCCGAGTGGTCGATGCGGTCTGGAACCTCCGTCCGTTCCCGTCAGGAGTAATGTCTTGTCTGGACAGTCGTTATGGGGCGGCTGACGGGGCTGGCATAAGCCCTTGATGGTGCTAAGCCAGCCGGCGCCGTCCGCTCACCTGGCCTCCATCCACAACTGGCTCACGACGAGCGTTGGGATGTCGAGTTCATCGCGTTCCATATGGACTACGAGACCGTCGGGTCCGAAAGCAGCGGGCATTGCCGGTCGGCCGACAGCGAGCGTGCCCAGGTACTCGCGATCCGCGTTGAAGACATCGATCGGTCCGCGGTCATCCCACGGATCCTCTCCACGACGCTGGATCCACAGCCCGCCGTCCCAGGTGACCGCTATCCCCCGTACCACGGGGATTTCGTGGTAGAACCCGCGACCCCGAATCCTCCGGCGGCCCTCCTCGGGATGCAGCGGCGGCAATGCCCCAGCCGAAGACGAACCTCGCGCCAACCGTTCCTCGAGGAGCTGAAGTCGCGACGCGATCATCTCCTGCTGGATCCGTTCGGACACCGCCTCTGGCGAGGGCGGCCGTGTCAGAACGGCGATGACTGATCCATCTGGCCGGGCGAGTTTGATGGCGTACGCGGAGGAGTCAGAGTAGGCGATGGTGCCGTTGGGGAGCACATCCCAGTGAAACCCCGGCTCGAAGTGCCGGTCTTCCGTCGTCGCGACCACCCTCGACCAGTCTGCTGCGTCGGCCGATGACAGGCTGACGTCGGGACGAGGTGCCCTCCATCCGTGCAGGATCGGGGTCGATGTCATCACATCCCCGGAGAGGTCCAACATTTCAAGCGCGCGGTCATCGACCCCCGCCGGATTCTCGTCTTCCGGTTGTCCCATGCGGCGATTGGCAAAGTTTGCCATTTGGGCCAGCATGCCACCGACCCCTTGGGCGATGATCCCGTCGCCCAGCGGATCGGCCCGAATCCTCTCTCTGAAACCGAGAGTGGCGGCCAGCGGAGTGTTTTCGTCGGCCAGCCTGACGAAATCCTCAAGTTCGCCATCGGCGTTGAACACCTGGATTGCGGCATGGCCCATGTCAGGCACCCCAAAGCGGCCATCGCGCCAAACCGCGATTACCAAACTCATCTGGAACTCGCCCGGCCCTTCGCCCTCGCGCCCGACAATACGCACAAGTTGACCGTCGGGGCCGACTACAACGACGCGCTGGTTCACAACATCCAGCACCAGCAGGTTACCGGCTCCATCGAAGCTCATCTGCAAGCCAGGCCCGAAGAAGGCCCACTCCTGCGCGTTCAAACCGCCTACACGGTAGAGTTCGATCATGTCTACCGTCAGCGGATGGTCCTGCGCGACGCCCGGGGTTGCGAGCAGGGTGGCTACGATTGAGTAGGTGGCTCTTCTCACGTTAGGCCTTCGTAGTTTCTGGCCCGAACCTCTGCATCGGAGCTCGGCGATTCTCGGAAACTACGGTATGTAGCGGTGACCAATCAACGGCCCCGGTCTGTGCGCCGGGAACCGGGTCACACCAGTTCAGCGATCCCCTTCGTCCTGCTTGCGAGCACCGGCACTGGGATGCCGGTCGGACCCGAATTAGCGGCTGGCAAGGGGTGCTGCGACCCCCTTTAGCCCCAGCTTCGAACCGACCGCTGTGCGGGTCGGGCGCGCCGTGCCGGATCACGACCGCAACGGCGGATCTGCGGCGGAACTGTGTTCTCACCGGATTCCCGGCGGCAGCCTCTTCACCTCGATGACCGGGACATCGTACTCGTCCCTTTCGATGAAGGCGACGAGGCCATCGGGGCCGAATTCGTCCGGCATCCGCATCCGCCCGTCGAGCGTGCCCAGATAACGGCCGGACGGCGTGAGTACGTCGATCGGTCCGAGGTCCACGTTGGGTTCCTCTCCGCGTCGCTGAACCCACAGATTGCCTTCCCAAGTGGTCCGCAACGCGTACAGGACCGGCAGCTCCGGGAGGAACTGCATCTCCTCGATCGCTTGCACTTGGCCCGGACGGAGTCCCGCCAGCATCGCCCGAGCGTTAGCGGGGACATCGCCGCCCAGGTCGTCATTCCGAATCAGTTCCGCCAGTCGGCGGTCGATCTCCGCCCGCTTGAGCCGAGCCGTGACCGGTTGCGGGGCGATTGGGCGGTGTAGGATCCGCAACACTTGACCGGACGGCCCAGTGAGCTTGACCGCATACGCGGATGAATCCGAAAACGCGATCCCGCCCCCCGGCAAGGCGTCGAAAACGAGAGACGGCACGAATCCCCACAACCCGCCGCTGGTCACATCGGCCAGACTCCCGAACTTCGCTTCGGTCCCCGGGGGCGCCCATGCCTCCACGAACGTCTCGATCCGCGCCTCGTCGGACGACAGGTCGATGCGCATGATCTTGCGGATGCCGTCGGAGAAGACCGCTACGCCCTCGCGGGCGGGGCGCGCCCCGAACGCTTCTATCCTCGCCCAATAAAGGGCGTTCTGCAGGACACGGAGGTCCGGCATGTCGAGCGCCATTCTCACCCTTCGCTCGAACACGCCGTCCGGGCCGAAGACATGAAAGGCCAAGCGTCTCATGTCCGTGACGACGATTCGCCCGCTCCGCAAGACATCCAACTGGCGCGGATTCCCGAACTCGCCGGGACCTCCGCCAGCACGGCCGAACTGACCAAGGAAGCTGCCATCGGGGCCGACGGCGACCACGCGATTAGGTGAGTTCAGGAGGTACAGGTTTCCGGCCCCGTCAAAACCTGCGCCCCGGACCACGTTAAGAAGCTCCCAGTCGGCCACCGCGCTGGCCGACCCGATGCGGTAGGCTTCCGAGAGTTCCAAGGCCACGGGTCGGTCCTCCCCCGGAAGCTCGATCGTTTCCTGGGCATGACCGTCTCCTGTGAGCAACAGTGCCGCCAGGTACGCTGGCAGGAGCGTTCGGGTCATTTGACCGAGCCTCTCATCGCGGGGAATGGTGAATCTAGTCCCGGCGCGACAGACGTGGAAAGCACATCCCCGTCACGGCGCGGTCCACATCAGGAAGGCGGCAGCACTAGTCCCGACGGTCGGTCGTCAGGTCGCGTCGGAAATCGGCAGCCGGAGGCCGATCGGGCTTCGGTGGAGGGCGGTGGTTTGGGGATCGAAGGGGTAAGCCCCTCGTCAGCCTCCGTGTTATACACGGGGTACCCCTACAGTCCACCACCCACCCGCTCTACAACCACCGTCTGCATCCCCAGTTCATCCGTCTGCAGCGTCGCCATCAGTCCCCCGGGACCGAAGGCCATCGGCATGGGAGTTCCGGCGGGATAGCTGCCCAGGTAGCGGCCGTCAGGGGTCAGTACATCGATGGGACCGTCGGTGAACAGGTCCGCGCCGCGCCGCTGCACCCAGATTCGTCCGTCCCAGGTCGTGCGCAGATCCAGAACCACCGGGACTTCGTCGGCCACGGGGACTGCTTCCAGCTGTGCCATGGTCGACAACCGGACGCCTTCGCGCATTCTCTCGTCCATGTCCAGCGACCCCACCATCGTCTCGCCCGTAGTGGCGTTCTGGATCATGCGGTTCCCCTGTCCCCTGGCCTCGAATCCCGCGATCGCCTCGTCGATCCGCCGCTCGAATTCGGCCTCCACGATCCGGTCGGTTACGGGGACGGGATGCAGGGGACGCGAGAGGATGCGGACGAGTTCGCCTTCCGCGTCGAGGATCTTGATCGCGTATGCCGACGAATCCGAGAACGCCAGCCCCCCTTCCGGCAGGGTGCCGACGATCAGGGGTGGACCGAAGGTGCGCGGCGGAGGTGTGACACCACCCATGGGGATCTCGCGGCCGCCGATGCGGAGCGTGAGTTCGCCGACGGGCGGCAGGCTCCAGGCCTGGAAGACCGTCTCGAGGGCCACCTCGTCGCCGTCCAGGGCGGCGCGCAGGATACGGCGCTTTCCGGGAGGGTCCCGTTCGTCCTCCGGCATCATCTCCTCGATCCGTGCCAGCCCGACTCCCGTGAGGACAACGCCATCGCGACCACCGTGGATGCGGTCCACGACCGCCAGCAGGTCATTCCCCACCCGCACGCCCCGGTCGAAGCTGCCGTCGCTGTTGTAGATCTGGAACGCGCGGTGCCGCGGGACATCGCTCACGACAATGCGCCCGTCCTCCATGACCGCCAGCCACCGCGGAAAGTCGAACTCGCCGGGACCGTCGCCGGCACGTCCGATCGTCCGCACGAAGCTGCCCTCGCGGTCGACGACCACAACCGCCAACCCGTCGGAGTCGAGCAGGTACAGGTTGCCGGCGCGATCGAAGGCGGCATCCTGGATGCTTCCGAACTGCTCCCAGGGCTCCCCGGTGATTCCGCCTACGCGAAACACCTCCTCGAAACCGGGATCGAGCGGGCGGTCCTCTGCTGGCAAGACGACCACGTTCTGGGCGGCGACGGGCGCGCCGACCACACCCGCCAGCGACGCGACGCCGGCGATCAGAAACCTGTTCATTCGTCCCTCCTGTTACATATGCAATAGGACTCCGGCCCGATGCTTCGGCGTTGTCTCGCTATGGCCACCCGGAAACTGCCCCATTCAAATTGACGTAAGGGTATCGAGAGTGTGGTGCGGACTGCCATTGTCGGTGATTGTGTACTTGACTCACACAAGATAACTGGTTTTCGAGTCATTTTCTAGCCTTCCGGTAGGCCACGAGCCACCGGACGAACAGGTTCCGGTCGAGCCTCGGCGGGTGTTTCTGGTACGCCTCGGGGTGTTGCCTGATGAACTCCTCGACGAGCATGTACCCGGCGTGTTCGTGGGTGGCGATCCTCCAAGCGTCTTCGGGAGAGACCTCCGTTTCGCCGGGGGCGATTAGGTTCCGTGTCTCGCGGTTCAGGCGGCGAGCCGCCGCGTCGGCCCGTTCAGTCTCGGAAGCCTTGCGGCGTTCGCGGCCCATGTATCGGGCGCACGATATGAGGCAGGCCACAATCACCGTCCAGACGATAATGGCGTGCCACCAGCCGGGTGGGATGTTACCCATGATCCACCCCCTTGCCTCGGGAATCGTCGTGGCCCCCGCTGCCCCTCCAGGCACCAAGCGCTTGACGAGTTCCTTCCAGTCGCCGAACGCGCCGGGCGCACCCACGGCCCGGTCGGCCCACGGTAGCCACCGCCGCAATCGTCGAAGCGTCTTTCCCATGCTGCATGATACTGCCTCCCTTCTGTGAGTCAAAGAGACTCGGTTGGTGTGCGCCAAGTAGCTCGGGACACGGCGCGCGGTCCTCTTTCTCTTGCGATGTTCGCCGCGGGTGCGTACCGTCTCCGGGTCATCAATCAGTGCGAGGCCCTTATGTCGGGTCGCTCGCTGAACACAACAGCTCCGTTACGGGGCCGGAACACGCGGGTAGCTCCCGCGCCGCGCTCCAGGGGTGAATAGGCGGGGCCGTCGGAGCATTTCCTCCACTGATTGGTGACAACGGCCCGGCTCCACGTCCGGGCGTCACCCGTCCATCATAGGAGGCCCGCCCCATGAAGAAGTCCGCCCTTGTTTTCGCCGCCGCAGCCATGGCCCTAGCAGGATGCGGCATCACGGCACCGTTTCCCGAGGGGCTGGTCCGGCTCGACGTGACCGTGACCATGGACGACAACACAGCCCTGCCCGGTGCGCTGGTCGTAGTCCAAGCCGCCGGCGGCAATCGCGTACTGACCACGAACGACCGAGGCCGGGCGTGGACCGACGCGCCGCCCGGAACCGTTCAGGTGACGATCACCTACGCGGATCGGCTGTGCCTCCACGAAGGCGCCCGCGTGCTGGTGCCGGGTGTAACCTCCAAGGTCGAAGCCGAATGCGCGTTCGGTGCGGAGCAGGAGCAATGACGCGCAAGCGTCCCGCCCTGCTGCTTTTGGCCATTGCCGCCTGTGCTGAGCCCCCGACACTGCCGATGACGGCAACCGCGAGGGCAGTTCGGGCCGATTCGGGCTCGACCATTACCGAGTACGTTCCCCCGCACCCGATAAGGGCCGTTTGGGAGCGCCCCCCAACCTCCGCGATGCTTGAGTCGTGGGACCGTGCGGCACGGCGCTGGAGCCGAATCCTCATCCCTTCTTTCGTCGGGCCGGTCGTCGTGTCCGAAGACTCGCCCTGCGCGGAGATATTCGGCGTCGGCACCAAACTGGAACCGCTCACGATCGCCATTCTCGATGGTGGCCCTGACCGGCGGGTCGTCGCCGCTTCCCCGTGTGTGCAGGGAGTCTCGGGACAAATCGTCGTTCGGTCTGACTGGTGGGAGCGGGGGCTGGACCCCGACGAACCGTACAACATGGAAAACACGCTGGTTCACGAAATCGGCCATATTCTCGGAATCGGCATGGGGTGGAAGTTCTTGGACGACGACGGCCGCGTAATCCAGCGCGGGGGATGGTGGGGCGGTCGGGTCAAGACGGTCAGGAGCACGGTGTCCAAGGGCTCCGGCAGCCCGCCCGACACTGTCGAGTGGCCCTACTTGGACGACCCGGACATTGCCGAAACCCTGGCCTCCCTGACCAAGGGAGAATGGGACGGCAAGATGGTTCCGCTCAACATCGGGGAAATCCATTGGCACGGGTGCCTTGCCCCGCCCGTCGGGTGCCGCAACCCGCACCCCAATGGGTGCGAAGGCGTCAAGTACGGCGGTGACGTGATGGGAAGCGCGGGCGGCATCACCATGCTGACGCTCCGAGCACTTGACCCATCGCTATGGCACTGGATACCAAGTGCCGCCGAACCATACGGCGAGCCGTCGGACGACTACTGGCTTTGGTTCTGGCGCACCTTCGGTCTATCAAGGTGCCCCCGGCCCCTGTAACATGGGACCCAAAGGGACCGTGAGCCTCTGACAGCCCACGATCCCACCTACAAGCGGCGGGCGCCCGGCTGCCACCGGGACACCCGCCTACGCACGACACCGAAAAGGAGACCCACGATGTCGAACGATCCTGTCCTTCCCGATCCTCGGGAAGTCGCGTCCAGCCTCTTGAACCAACACAAGAATGCTGGACGCACCGATGCGGACAAGCGGCGCTTGGCCATCAACAGCACCCTCATCACGTTTCTCTCCCACACGTTCGAGCCGCATGACCTTCAGCACCAAGAGGGGCTACGCGGCCTTGTGGAAGACACCGCCACGCTTCTTTCCGAAATGGTCTCTGCCAAAAATGGCGGAGAGTTCGACCGGGCCTATGTGCGGGGACTCTCGCACGGATTGAAGGTCGTGTCAGAACACTTTGCGGCGCTCATCCGCAACAGAGACTAGCCAAGTGGCGCGGCGCGTTGCGCCTTGAGCGCTTGGTCAATCGCCTCGCGCGCCCTTTCCAGCCGGTCCCAGACCATCAGGGACCACGCGGCGCGGAACGACAGGTCCGCAATTTGCTGCACACTCATGGTATACCTCCATGCAGGGGGAAGCCCCGTGGCCGGGTGCCACGAGAGAGGCCGGAGGCGCTTCGACACGCCCCCGGCCTTCGGGGTTCCTGCTGGTGGGTTTGGATCAGCCCGCGATCCCACCTACAAAGCGGCGGGCGCCCGGCTGCCACCGGGACACCCGCCTACGCACGACACCGAAAAGGAGACAACGATGTCGAACGATTCCCCGCAGCGTCACGTCATCGCGATTGATCCCGAAGACGTGTTCTACCTCGCTAGGATGGCGGCTAGTCCTTTGCCTCCCGAGTTTCCCGCGGATGCTGACGCGGCGCTGAAGCTCTGGTTGCAGGACACACGGGGTGAACTACACGAGACGTTGCCCATCCTTCTGCGGCGATCGCAGATTCGGGAGATGTTGACGGTTCTTCGTCGCGTCCGAGCGGTCCAGGATCCTTGATCCACGGTGCTCGTCCCTCTTGCTTTCTTCCCATAAGGTGTACCCTCCCAAGTAAACTCGTAGCCGGATTGCCACGAGAGAGGCCGGAGGCGCTTCGACACGCCCCCGGCCTTCGGGGTTCCTGCTGGTGGGTTTTGGATCAGCCCGCGATCAGCGTCCGGTACTCAAGCGGGCTGGTGCGCATGATGCGCCGGAGCGCATCGCGGAACATGTAGGGGTTGTCGCGGTTGTTGAACCGCCACTCGAGTTCCTCCAGGTAGCGGTCCATGTGCTTCACGCTCATCTTGTGGAAGCTGCCCACGATCGACCGCTTGAACAGGCTCCAGACGCCCTCCACGCTGTTCGTGTGGACATCGCCGACCACCCACTCCTCGGCGCTGTGGTTGACGCTCTCGTGGCGCCGGGTGTCGGTCTCCAGCCCGACGTGGGACCGGAGTTCGTCGGTGTAGATCGCCTCGGCCTCGTCGGCCACGGTGCGCTTCACGAAGTCGTGAATGGTGCCCTTCCGGATGTTCGGGATGCGCTCGATGCGAACGCGCCCGCCGCGCTCGACGGCCCCGGCCACCCATGTCTTGTTGTCCCGCCAGTTCTCGCCCTTGGCCTTCCCGCCGATCATGGTTTCGTCCACCTCGACCACGCCGACGAGCGTGGGGCCGGTGAACGGGTCGTTGCCCATGGCCTCGCGAATCCGGTGGCAGAGGTGCCACGCGGTCTTGTATTGGACCCCGAGCGACCGCTTGAGCTGGTTGGCGCTCATGCCCTTCTTGCTCTCGCACATGAGGTATATGGCGAGGAACCACTTGCGTAGCGGCAGGTGCGAGCGGTGCATGATCGTTCCGACCGTCACGCTGAAGCGGTAGTCGCACGACGCGCACGCCCACACGTTGCGCGTGGTGATCTCGGATACGTCCATGTCGCCGCACCGCGGACAGGCCACGCCGGACGGCCACCGGATTGCCTCCAGGGCGTCCCGGCACCTATCATCCGTGTTGTAACGGTCCAACAGCGAAACGAGGTTGATGTTCTTCATGGCTGACTCCTTACTGATTCAGGCGCCCCCTGACGTGGGCGGTAGCTTCGAGCATTCCGACGAATCGGTCCTCGATTTCAGATCCTTTCTTCACGCCGCTGTCGAACAGCGCCTTGCCGACTACCCCCTCGACCATCTCCGCCACACCCAAGAGATGCTGTCTCTGGCCGGGCGTGGGATTCAGGATGGCATGGTCGAGCAGAACCCTGGCGACGAGAAGTGAACCCCAGAGGTACTCGGGGCTATCCAGTTCCTCGGGCGGCGGCGGTATGGCGACCGCGCGGGCCAGTTCCTCGAAGGTCGGCATTCTGGTTTCACCGTTCGTCGGCGGCATGGCTTTGGCTCCCCTTCTCTCGGGCAAGGATGTTGAACGAGTGAACAAACGACGCAAGCAGACGCGGCGGCGCAAAGTCCCCCGAAACATCGGGGACAAGACCGACCGCGAAATCATGGAATCCGTACTCGGTAAGCGTGTACTCAAAGAAGCCGACCGTGTTTTGGCCGAGTACAACGGAACTACCGATAACGCATCCACTTAGGGAAGTTAGCGGCTTGTTCCGTGTGAGTCAAGTACACAATCACCCCATTGTCGGCACCCGCTGCTGGTGTTGCCTGTGGAGAAGGAGGCCCGCATGCACCAGACCTCGTTCCGGCGGACGCTCGCACTCACAATGCCCGTTCTCGCCGCCGCCTGCGCCCGCGACGACGCGCCGACCGCCGACTTCGTCATCAACTACGAGGGCGTCACCCCCGTCATCAACACCGGTGCACCGCCACCCGCGCGCCTCGACCTCGTTGTCTCGATCGGGCCGAAGACCCTGACCGACACCGGATCGCCCGAGGAATTCGGCCGCGTGAGCAGCGTGGCGCTGGGGCGGAACGAGGAACTCTTCGTGGCCGACGACCTCAACCATGAGGTAAAGGTGTTCGGGCTCGACGGCGCTCACCTCCGGACGTTCGGCCGGGAGGGTGAAGGCCCGGGCGAATTCAACAGCCTCAACTCGGTGGCGTGGGCGGGCGATCGGCTCCTGACCTTCGATCCCGATCTGGCGCGCATCGGCGAATGGTCGGCCGCTGGCGAATGGCTGGGGCAGCGGACGACTCGGACGGGCGTTACCGGTACTCCCGATCTGCTCCGACTGTTCTCCGTCGGTCCGGACGAGGTGTTCCAGTTCGCGCTCCTGGGCCCCGATCTCAACCGGCACTATGTGGGTCATGACAGCCGTGGCGAGACGGGCGACACGCTGGCGTGGTTGCGGCGACCGGCGATCGGTCTTCCGGCGATCGAGTGCGAGTATGATGGTCGCCTCGCGTTCTTCCCGATTCCGTTCGCGCCGCGGTTCCTGCAGCATCCGGGGCCGGGCGGCGTGCTGTATTCGGCACTCAACAGCGCCTACCGGATCTTCGTCACGCGCAACGACGGCGCGGAGGTCCTCATGGTGATCGAGCGCCCGCTGCCGGCCGAATCGTTCAGCACCGACGAGTGGCGGGCGGCGAACGCGGAATACTACGAGTGGCGTGAGACCCGCAGTGACGCGTCATGCGACCCACGCAATCCGCCGCGGCCGGACGCGAGACCGTTCATCGAGGACCTTTTCGTCGCTCCGGACGGCAAGCTGTGGGTCGATGTCGTGCGGGCGGCGGGCAACCGCTGGGAGGTGTTCGACACCGAGGGCGGATTGCTTGCGAGCGTGCCGGCTCCCCCACGCCGCACGGAACACGTCGTTCCGGCGTTCGGTCCCGACTACCTGCTCACGATCCGCCGGGATAGCCTCGACCTGGATCATGTGGATGTCTGGCGCCTCGAACGGGGGAGCTGAGACGCCGGCCGGGCATCCCGCAGGCGAGGCCGCGTGGGGCCATGGTCGTAGTGCGTGAAGACCACCACCGATCGTTGCGCACCGACTCTCCTTCCAATGAGCTTGTTTGACATGGTTACGCGCCTTGTGATCCGCCGCAGGCTCTCGAGAACCTCTTTCCCGCTTCTGGGCGCACTGGTGCTGGCGGGATGCGAGATGAGCATCATCCCGGCCGATGCCATCATGCATCCGACGCCGGAGAACCTTCCTCCTCCGGGTGGGCCGCTCATCCGGGCGGATACGGTGCTTCAGGGTTCAGGGAGCGAGGCACGCGCCCTTGAGTGGGCCCAGGCGCGGCGTGCCCTGCTGGATGCAACAACCGTGATCGAGATCGGCAGTGAGTCGGTACCGGGTCCGGAGCTCTTCGGCGTGATCGCCGATGTTACGCGGGATAGCGACGGGAACGTGTATGTCCTGGACGGGTCGGTGGGTGAGGTGCGGGTCTTCGACGCTTCCGGTGCCTTTGTTGCCAGCTTCGGCGGCGAGGGGCAGGGGCCGGACGAGTTCCGGTCGGCAGAAAGGCTGGTGGTGCTGTCCGACCGCCGCGCGGTGGTTGGCGACCACGGTGGCCCGGCCAAGGTCTTTGCGCCATCGGGCAGCGGATACGAACTGGTCGGCCCTCTCATACGTGACAGGCCGAGCGCTGCGCTGCAGGTCGACGACATGTGCGCGGCCGGGGACCGTATGTTCGTACATTCGAGGAACCTCGTGGACCCGAACGGCGACAGTCTGGTCATCCACGAAGTGTCACCGGACGGCGGCGATGTCCTCGGTTCCCTGGCCGAGGCATACAGGTCGGAGTTCGGGCGAGACAGGACGGTGAGGTCGTTCGGCACCGTGGCCTGCGCGGAGGAACCGGTCAGCATCGTTTACGGCAACTACTACTTCCTGATCGTGAAGGCCTATGCGCCGGATGGCATGCAGCTGTGGACCGCACTGATCGAGGACCATACGCAAGCGCCGATCTACCAGAACAACCCGTCGCAATCGACGGTCGATCCCAGGGGTTTTCCGAGCGAGTACACCTACAGCATCCAGGCAAGCCGTGGTGGGTTCCTCGTGCTCCAGACCGCGCTTTATGAAACCGTGGGCGAGGGGGAGGAATGGGAATGGCGGGTGGTCCGCCGCCGGACCTATCTGCTCGACGGGGCCACGGGTGAGGGCGGGCTGGTCAGCGACAGCCTTCCGACGATCTCGTGGGTGGGCGACTCGACCTTCATAGCCGAGTGGTCCTTCCCGTATCCGCGGCTCGAGGTCCGGGTGATGGGACCCACGGATCCCTGACGGTTTTGGACGTCAGCCCAGACCATCCAGCACGGCGAGCAGTTCCGTCGGCTCCGGCCTGCGCGTGTAGTCGGGGTCGGCTTCGGCATAAGCGACGATCCCGTCGCGGCCCACGACGTACGTCGCGGGGACGGCGAGCTCCCACGAGGGATCGCCGTTGAAACGGCTCAGGTCGATCCGCAGGTCGTTGCGGTAGACGGCCTGGAGGCGCTCGGGGAACCGGAAGGTCAGCCCGTACAATCTACCCACCCCGTTGCCGAGGTCGGTGAGCACGTCGAACTCGATGCCGTCCCTTCGCGCCCACGAGGAAGCGAAGTCGTGGAGCTGGGGCGAAATGGTAACCAGGGCGGCACCGCGGGCGCGGATCTCCGGATGCAGTGACTGAAGAGCAGCCTGCTCAGCGCGGCAGTACGGTCACCACCGCCCGCGAAAGAAGGAGAGGACCACCGGCCCCTTCTTGAGCAGCCGAGCGAGGTGAACGGTCCTGTGTTCGAGATTGGGGCGCGCGAATAGCGGCGCACGGTCCCCGGCTTTCACGACGCCGTCCATGATGCCGGAGGCCGCGAGGTCGGCCGTACAGTCCCGGAGTACGGCTGTCACGGCGGGATCCCGCTCGGCTGCGCCTGTGTCGCGGATTCGGTCGAGGGTTTCTGCGAGTGTGGTCATAATTGGGCCTGTACCAGTCTAACGCCGCAGCGTTACGGCCTGCCGGATTCCCCGCGTCGTCACGACCTGCAGCTGGTCAGTGGCTCCCATGGCGGCGACCTGTGGCCCCCCCCAGTCGCGAAGGATCGACCGGATTCGACCGGTGGCAGGGTCGGTGAAGACCGAGATCGACCGTGGGTCGGTGTCGTCCACCGTCACCTCGCCCTCGGGGCCGGTGAGCACGATTCGCTCCAGCGCGCCCGCCCAGTGGTCCTCGATGGGAATGGTGAAGAAGAAGTACTTGTTGCCGTACTGGTCCTCGCCCGGAGTGAAGGAAAGGGAGAACTCGATGCCGCCCTCGTCGGTGACTCCCTCCAGGCGATAGGGCCCGGGCTGGTCCGGAAGCTTTGCGGTCGTATGCATGGAGTGCACCGGCTCGATGCGCAATTCGTCTCCGAGGACGCCGCCCCACAACACCAGCATCTGCGACTTCGGCCCGGTACCGGCCAGCCGCGCCCGCGCCTCGCTCCCTTCCTTTTCCTCGCGGACCCGGATCACCTTCTCGTAGTAGTAGTCGCTCAGCCAGCCCTTTTCGTAGCAGTATCCCATGATGTCACGGCGGCTGTTCGGGGATACCACCGACCCGTCGCGGAAGTCGTAGCCCCACATGCCGATGCTCCCGTTCGAATAGGGGAAGTCGGGTTCGACGCCGAGGGCGCCGCCACAGGGCGCGTGCTTGAGGTCCAGGGTGTGGCCTACTTCGTGGGCGAGTTCGGTGTCCCACGGCTTCCCGAAGCTCACCCATCCGTTCAGCCGCGCGATCCCGCGCACGTATCCATCCTCGCTGTCCGCGACGGCATACCAGTAGCCCGTGGCCTCGTCGGCCTGGTACACCACTTCCAGCTCGAGGACCAACGGCCAGGTGTTGTCCTCGTCGGTGAGGTCGAGGGAGGTGACATAGCTGTCCCGCGTGGTCGCGCTGAACTCCGCGAACGGGAACGAGTATCTGAACAGGCCCACCTGCGGGCTGTCGTCCGCAATGCTGTCAGTCCACGCGAAGATCGACGAGTCGGGGTTCGCGGCGTTGAGCACCGGCACCACGGTCAGCTTGAATGGCGGAACGTCGATCACGTTGAGTGGCATGGTGCCGACTTCCGGAAAACGCGTCCGGCTGCCGGCTGCACGCGGCACGGTCTCCGCGGGGTCGGCCATCACGACCAGCTCGGTGCCCGACACGATGTGTTCGGCGCGGATCACGGCATTGTACGAAGTGCCGAGGACGCCCTCGTCCGCGGCGGTGCTCAGGCGGTCGTCCGCGGTCCGCATGACCACGCGGTGGACCTCCTCGCCGCCCCTCGTGAGGGTTGCAACGACCTCGGGCTCGAAGAAGGCGTTCGTCTGGTCGCTCACCAGGAACGCCCGCAGCAGCGCCTCCCGGCCGGAGAGGAGCGGAACATCGCCCGCCGGCCGCTGGATGGCCTGCGTCAGGTACACGATCGGCAGCGAGAGCGTGACCGCTTCCGGATTGTTGCAGATCGCTCCGTCCACGTGGTCAAGCCCATCGAACCAGGTCCGGAATGTCTTTGACGGGGACGCGCACATGCCCGTGGCCGCGTAATACAGCGCCTTCAGGCCCGTCATTTCGGACATCTGGAAGGGAAGTGGCCCGTCCATGTCCGTGTTGCCGCTGATCCGGATCGTGTCCAGCGCGTCCATGGAGGTGACGGCGACCGGGATCCCTCCTGAGAGGTTGTTGTTGGCGATGTCCAGGGTCTCCAGCTTCGTCAGGTTGCCGATTGCGGAAGCAAGCGACCCCCGCAATCCGTTGTTGGGGAGCGCGAGCCTCCGCACCAGTGTATCCCGGCTGCTCACGGTGACCCCGTGCCAGTTGCTCACCAGGGAGTCGGCGTCCCAGCCGCTGTTGTTGCTCCAGGAGTCCCCCCCGGCCGCGGCGTAGAGTTCGGAGAGCGCGAAACGTTCGGTCAGGGTGGGCGGACACTGCAGGCCGTACGCCCGCGGGATGCCGTCCAGCCACTCCTGGAACTCGTCGTCGAGGTGGGGGCATATCCACGTATCGGAAATGTCGAGATAGCTCAGGGGGAGATTCAGCATGGTCCTGGGCATCAGGCCCACGAGATCAGGGTTGGCGTGGACGGTGAAGTCCTCAAGGTTGACGAGTCCACCGAGTTCGTGCGGGAGCTGTCCGGAGAGGTCGTTTTCCCTGAGGGACAGACGCTGGAGTGAGGTCAGTTGGCCGAGTTCCGGAGGAATGGAGCCGGTGAGATTGTTGTTACTGGCGCCCAGTTCCTCAAGTGACGAGAGCTGCCCCAGTTCAGGTGGTATGGATCCCGTGAGTTGATTGCCACCCAGGTTCAGGTCCTCCAGGGCGGAGAGGTTGCCGAGTTCGGCAGGGATGGTTCCCGAGAGTTCGTTCCGGAAGAGCCACAGCGCTTCCAGGTTCGAGAGATTGCCGAGTTCCGGAGGAATCGGGCCGGTGAGGTTGTTTCGCATCAGGAACATTCCCTCCAGCGCGGACAGCTTGCCGAGTGCGGGCGGTATGGAGCCGGTGAGCCCATTCGTGCTGATCGTCAGCTCCTTCAGGCTGGTGAGGTCGCCAAGTTCCGCCGGAACTCGCCACGCATCTTCCCGAGTAGTCCGACAAGGTCCAACAAGTAGGGCATAACACGTTACTGGACAACGTTTTCAGTAGGATATACTCCTTCTGCTCGTCCCTTGCCGTCCATCGCCATCCCGTGTATTCTTCCCGATGTAGTGCTGCAATGAGTGATACACCACAAGGGACGGAACACCATGATGAAGCGACCGAGGACGCTCTCCGCCGCCTTCGTGCGGACGGTCAACCGGCCCGGAGTCTACGGCGACGGGCGGGGCGGGCGCGGGCTGAGTCTTCGCGTTCACCGGACGCTGGATGGCCGGATCACCAAGACATGGCGTCAGCGCGTCAGGATCGAGGGGCGGCTCACCTCGATCGGACTCGGACCGTATCCCGAGGTGACGCTTGCCGAGGCTCGTCAGAAGGCGCTCGATAACAGCCGGGGCGTCCTCTTGGGCCAGGACCCGCGCGGGCGCGGCGTCCCCACGTTCGCCGAGGCCGCCGAGCGGACGATCAAGCTTCACCGCGAGGCGTGGAAGGAGGGGAGCCCGCTTCCCGAGCAGTGGGAGTCCACGTTCCGCCTCCATGCCGCCCCGCTCCTCGACAAGCGGGTGGACCGGATCGAGAGCGCGGACGTGCTGCGCTGCCTGTCGCCGATCTGGAACTCGAAGCCCGCCGCCGCGCGGAAGGCCCGGCACCGGATCTCCGCCGTCTTTCGCTGGTGTATCGGTCGGAACTACCGCCCGGACAACCCGGTGGACCGGGCGGTCGAGGCGTTGCCCAAGGTGAACGGCAACACCACAAGCCACCACCGCGCGCTCCCGCACGCCGAGGTCGGGGCCGCGCTTCGCGCGGTTCGCCGGACGACCGACACGCACCCGTCGGCGGTTCCGTGCGTCGAGCTGATCGTGCTGACGGCGGTTCGTCCCGGAGAGGCGCGCGGGGCGCGCTGGGACGAGATCGACATGGACGCGGGCGTATGGACGATCCCCGCTTCGAGGATGAAGGCGGGCCGCGAGTTCGCCGTCCCGGTCAGCACGGGCTCATTCGACGTGCTCGAACGGGCGCGCAAGCTGTCGGGCGGGTCGCCACTGGTGTTCCCGTCGCGGACCGGTGGGCCGCTTCCGTCGAAAGCTCCGCTCCGGGTGCTTCGGCGTGCCGGGGTCGATTCGACGCTGCACGGGTTCCGGTCGAGTGCCCGGTCGTGGATGGCGGAATCGGGCATCCCGGCGGAGGTTGCTGAGGCTTGTCTCGCCCATGTTCCGAAGAGCCAAGTCGTTCAGGCGTACCAGCGCTCCGACCTGCTGGCGCGGCGCGCCGGAGTCATGCAGGGGTGGAGCGACTACCTCGGGTAGCTACTCGCCACCGGCCGACACAACCATTCCGCCTCTCCGCAGCGCGGTTCGGCAACCGCATGGCCGCCACCCACGGCGGCAAGCCAGTCGAACCGGGTCTCGCCGGGCCGGATTCCACGCCTCTGGACGATCACCCTTCGGTTCACCACGGGGGCGTCCCGCCGCGCCGCTGGCGGAGCTCGTCCGAGGCTCTGACACGTTATGACACAACATGATACGTCATAGCCACTTAGCTGATTCTCAAGGGGTTGACGGCCTTGCGGACGTTCGTTCAGCGTTCGGGCATGGAGACGCTGGACGGACAGTTCATTTCGCGCGTCAGCGCATTTCTCGGGCACTCGGGCGTGAGCCCGACGGCGTTCGGCACGAAGCCGGTGGGCGACCCGAACCTGATGCGCCAGATCGGCCGGGGCCGCTCGCCGTCGCTCAGGACGGCGGACCGGATTCTCGCATTCATCACGGAGCACGACGGGGCATCGGGCGGTGGACGCGATCCCCCGAGAAGGCCGTGACACCGACGACCGACCAGCAAACAGAGCACAGCGAGGAGGAGCAGGACGATGACCGAGAACCCGAGGAACAACAGAACGAACCCTCCGACCCGCTTCCTGCGGCTGCCCGAGGTGATGGCGCGCACGGGCCTGTCGCGGAGCACGATCTATGTCCGGTTGGCCGCGGGGTGCTTCCCCCGGCCGGTCGCCCTGGGCGGGCGCGCGGTGGGATGGATCGAGGCCGAGATCGAGGAGTGGGTCGCCGAGCGGATCGCCGAGAGCCGGTTTGACGGCGACCGGGCGGGTGAGCGCGGCGAGGCCGCGCGCGGGATTCCCGATGCCGGTTGGCGGGCGGCGGAGGCCCGCCCGGTAAGGTGATGCGGCGCGCTTCGCGGCAGCCGGGGAACAGCTTGTCGGGCGCGTCTTTGGTCGGTCAGTATCCATCTCACAAGCGGACGCCCGTTCTTAGCGAAGCGAGCTGCCTCACAGCGCCCCTTTGCGACGCTTCCGCTTCGGTGCCCGTTCTTGCCCGGTTCGATCATCCGTGAACGCTCCCCGCCGGGCTGGGCGCCGGGAAGGCCGGGCAGGAGTACTCGCGCGGCGGCTGCGCCGTCCAAGTGCGGTCCTGCTGCACCAGGGCGTTGGCAAGGACGAGGAGCTTCCGCATCACGGCCGTCAGGGCGACCTTCCGCGGCTTGCCCCGGGCGAGGAGCGCCTCGTACTTCCGCCTGAGGTCGGGATTGTGCTGGGCCGCAACCAGAGCGGGCATGTAGAGCAGCGTGCGGACCCGGTGCCTGCCGCCTTGGATGAAGCTGTGTCCCTTCCAGTTTCCGGATTCCCGGGTGACCGGGGCGAGTCCGGCGAGGCTGGCGACTCCCGACCGGGTGAGCATGCCCAGTTCCGGCAAGTGGACGATCAGTCCCGCGGCGGTGATGTCCGAGATGCCCGGGATCGAGGTCAGGATCTCGGCCCGGCGCTCCATCTCCTTCTCCTCCCCGATCCGCTGCCGGATCTCGGCATCGATGAGCTTCAGCTGGCGGTCGATCTGCCGCAGTCTCTGCTTGGTGACCCGCTTGCCCACCGGAGTGCGCAAGTTCCTGCCCCGGTTGGTGGTTGCGGTCCGATCCCTGACCAGCGCGTCGCGGATCAGCTGGAGCTCGGCAAGGTCGCGCTGCCCCTCCGACCGCGCCTCGGTCGGGCGCAGGTCCTCGATGGCCGAAGCCATGATGGCAAGCATCCGGGCGTCCACCGCGTCGGTCTTGGCGCGCCGCCCGATGGAGCGGGCGAAGGACCGGACCTGGAAGGGGTTGATCGCGTACAGGGGGAGCTCGGCCTTCAGGAGGGTGTCCTCGAAGTCGCGGTGGAAGGCTCCGGTGGGTTCGTACGCGATCCGGTCGATCCCGGAGCCGATCCAGGCGATCAGCTTCCGGAAGCCGGCGCTGTCGTTGGGGAACCGGGACGCTCTCCCCTCGGGGGCGGCGAAGGCGTCGAGCCAGTCCTTGGAGATGTCGATCCCGACGGTGCGGAGGATGCTGCTCATGCGTTCTTCCCTTCTCCTGTGCTTGTCATGCGAGCCTCGATGCTCGTGTATCCATTCAGGACATTGGGAAGGACGGTGGCGATCACACTGACCTCGGCCCCTTTACGGCCTGCCAGCACATCGATCCGACCACCGTCCCTGTTGAGCGCCCGCTCCGGCTCGCTACGCTCGCCTCTGCGGGCGCTCAACAGCCCGGGCCTTCCCCGTGACCCGGTCGTGCAAATCAAGCGGGAATCTGCATGATTATGGGAGACAAGCCAGCACACGCCGTGTTGAACACGGCGGGCTGGCAAGGGGGCTCTCCGGCCCCCTTAGACCCCCGAACTGTCGCGCCGCTGCCCGGGCAGCGGACGCGTGGGGGCGAGGCCCCCGAACCCCGTCGCCGGTGCGCTCATGGCTGAGGGGCATCGCACCGTGATGGTCGCCGCCCGCGTCACGCCCGCCGAGCACGCCGCCTGGCGGGAGAAGGCGGCCGCGGCGGGCGTGTCCCCCTCCGCGCTGCTTCGCGAGGCGATGGCGCGGACGCATACGTGGACCGCGGCGGCGCGGTCCGTCGAGCGGGAGCGCACCCGCCAGATCGCGCGCATCGGAAACAACCTGAACCAGCTTGTACGCTGGGTGAACACCCACAGGACGGCGGCCGAGGCCGTCTCCGTGATCGCCCACCTCGTTTCCTTCGAGCGCTCGCTGATCCATGTCGCCCGCATCGGCGGGGAGACGGACGATGCTCGTTAGGTTCCTGTCCCACGGGAAGGGCTCGGCCAAGGCGGCGGCCAAGTACCTCGTCGGCGAGTTGGACGCCGAGGGACGGGAGCGCGAGGGCGTCGAAGTGTGGCGCGGGAACCCGGATATGGTGGCCGCCGTCGCCGACTCGCTCGACTTCGAGAGGAAGTACACGTCGGCCGTGATCGCGTGGGCCCCGGAGGACCAACCCACCGGCGAACAGATCGAAGCCGTCCTCGACGAGTTCGAGAAGACCGCGTGGGCGGGGCTGGAGCCCGACCGCTACTCGTGGGCGGCGGTTCTGCACCGCGAGCGCGGGGGCGGCGTCCACGCACACATTCTGGCCGCGCAGTGCGACCTCCAGACGGGCCGCAGCTTGAACATCGCGCCCCCCGGCTGGGAGAAGACCTTCGCTCCGCTTCGCGACGCCTTCAACCACGAGCACGGCTGGAGCCGACCGGACGATCCGAGGCGCGCGAGGGCGCAGCGGCCGGGCCACGTGGCCTACATCGAGGCGTCGAAGCTCAGGGCCGGACTCGAACACGAGGCCGACCCGCGCACGCTGATCCGCGACTACCTCGTGCAGCGCGTCGAGCACGGCGCGGTCAAGGATCGAGCCGAGGTGGTCTCCGCGCTGGAAGACGTTGGCCTCGACGTGACCCGCCAAGGCAGGGACTACATCACAGCCCGCGATCCCGACAGCGGGAAGCGTTGGCGGCTGAGAGGAGAACTGTATGAACGAGACTTCGAGCCCGGGCGACTTGACCTCCCGGTTGAGGAGCAGGTTGGTGGCCGACCGCAGGCGAATCGAGGACGAAGCCGCGCGAGAGCTCGCGCGGCTCGGCGAGAACTTGAGCGCCGTCGCAAGCGGCGCGCTGCGTTCCATCGAGGCCGATACGGCCGAGGCGACCGGGCGGATGCGCGAGTTGCTGATGAAGGCCTGGCTCCGGCCGCTGGTGGTCGGCATGAGCCTCTTCCTCGGTATCTGCTTCGGAAGCTTGGGGACGATGCACTGGCTGTCGAGGAGCATCCACGACCGGATCGAGACCTTGGACGAGCTGGACACGCGGACCGGGTGGGCGCGCACGATGCTGGCCGAGATCGAGGAGACGACGTGGGGCGTCGAGTTGCTGGAGAGCAGCGGGGACCGGTACGTGTCGCTGCCCGCCGGGACGACGGTCCGGCCGGCGTTCACGATGGACGGGCGGCCCTACTTGAAGCTGTCGAGAGAGTGAGGAGGGAGCTGCGTGACCGATTTGGAGCGGCGGCTGACGGCCGCATTGGAAAGGTTGTCCGGGCAGTACGAAACGGAACAGCGGCGGCAATCCGGACGGATCGGAGCGTTGCGAGAACAGGTCGAAGCCTTGCAGCGGCAAGTCGAGCGGCTGAACGCGCGGGTGACGGACTTGACCGGATACTCCGGGACCTACGGCGCAGGGCCAGGGAGCAGGTGGAGATGACGCGGCAACTGCTGGAACGGATACGGCGGCCCGGGCCGGACCGGGATTCCGGACCAAGCCGCTAACAAACTAGAAGATCCGCCGCCGCGCCGCGCTCGCCGTAGCCTTCCGCCGTGTGGCGGGCTCTCCTGGGAAAGCTGTCCCGCAACCGCGCTGATCACCTGTTTCCAAGATTGCGCCAATCTTCCTATCTTCCGCAAATGCCGTGGCCACGGCATGCGAATAGCACCGATGACGAGGATCCCCGGAGAGATCAGCATGAAGCACCAGTTCAACCCCGCAGAATACGTCAGGCGGATTGGCTGCGATCTCGTTCGTGCCTTCCATGATGCTCGTCAAGCCACGACACCTGCGCTGGTTGGAGACGCGATGGAGCAACCTGTTCGCTCTCGACTCGAACAGATTCTGCCGCGCGGAATCGGCGTAGGCTCCGGGTGCGTCGTGGACAGCGAGGGAGGCACGAGTCGCCAATTGGATATCGTGCTCTACGAGAGGGGGTTGTGCCCCGTGTTTTGCGTCAACGACAGCCCTGAAACCACCTACTATCCATGCGAAGGCGTACTCGCCGTTGGGGAGGTAAAGAGCACAATCGGCAAGCGAGAACTCGCGGATGCTTTCCAAAAGATCCGGTCAGTAAAGATCTTGAATAGGGCCTATGAAGCAGCCAATGGCGGTCTCTGCGTTGGGAGGCGGTACGGAGACCAAGGATCTTCTTCGAGCCATGGTTTCCATCGGGATCATACCAACAAGGGGGATGTTCTCGGATTCATCTTGGCGGAGAAAGCGAGCCTTCCTGTAACCTTGCCCGACCCATCCGCGACAGACGAGTCTGCCCCGAGAGCGACGTTGTTGGGGCATTACGTGGACAACGTACAGGACACAGAGAACGATGTGTTGTGTCCTGACTTCCTAGTCCTGCTTGAGGGCACTTTGTTGACTCCGCAGACGTGTACAGGTTCGAGACCTTACACTCCAGTCCGTTTCAAGAACGTCCTCCCCCACCTGATTCATCCAGTATATGCGGAGTCTCCTTTTGGGGAATTGGTCAAGCTAATCTGGAAGCGACATCAAGATGGATTGACGGCACACATTCCTCTCGCGCATTACTTGCACTATGAAGCAAAAACCGAGCCCAGGCTCAAGTGGGCTGCCATAGCTAATGTCGACCTAGATGAGGTCAAATTGAGAATCGGCGATCCTGTCGAGATTGCGACGCCGACGGATCACCTTCGGGACGAATTGGCACCTCTGTATCGAAAAAGGATATAGCGACGAGCGTCGGCTCGAACCCCGGGTAACCACAGTGACCGGGGGGGCATGTCCAAGACATCCCCCAAACTGGTTCGAGGAGACGGCTTCGTGGGGTTGGAAGGCGGATCGTCACCTATGGACGGCGGCCTCACCGTCGTCGCACTCAAGGAAGTCCCGGATACGATCCGCGATCCCATTCCCCGCCAAGATATCGCATTCCCAGATCACGAGAACCCTCCAACCTCGCTTCGCAAGCTCCGCCCGGTGCTCGGCGTCGCGCGCTACGGTGCGCTCCAGTTTTGGTAGCCAGTAATGTCGATTAGACTTCGGTCGGCGCGCGATCCGGCACGCAGGGTCAGAGTGCTGATGCCAGAAGCAGCCGTGTACGAAGATCACCTTTCGACGCCCTGGGAACACCAAATCGGGTTTTCCGGGTAGATCCTTCCCGTGAAGTCGATAACGGTATCCCATGGCGTGGGTAATGCGCCGCACGGCCATCTCGGGTTTCATTCCCTTGGATCGGATGTTGGACATGATCTCGCTGCGTCGCGTTGGAGTCACAGTGTCGGTCATGTCGATCCTAGCCGTAAGCCGCCAAGCCCCAACCCGATCCGGGTGGCCGAGCACCCACCCTAGATCACGAGGTCCAAAGGAAGATCCGAAATATCGCGGAGCCGCTTGCCTTGAGTCATGGTGTGCAGCATTTCCAGCGCGTCGGTGAGGCCGAGGTCTGAAACGGTTTCCTCCAGTTCGGGCAGGGCAAAATGGTAGACGCAATCGATCTCGCCCGTTCCGAGCGCGATCGAAGCTATCCGATTGGGTGTCGGCTCGCCGGTTACCACAACGACATGGGGGAGTCGGCCCTTGCGGTTCCGCACCAAATTCAACGCTTCGGAACGGGCGTTCTGAGAGCGGTCGCTGCGAATCGTCCACTTGCACGATACGCTGGCATGAAGAATCGGAAGGCGGCTGTTTAGCCGCCTCAAGGGAGTGCCGCGCGCCTGCATTCGATCCACGAGCACACCACTCTCGTTGATCGTCTCGTCGTCCTCGGGAAAGCGGATGACCACCACATCGGGCTTGATCAGGTAGTCGCTTCCGAGGGCAGCGGACAATTCGGGGTTTGCCTTGGCCGCGGCATCGAGAGCGGCCAAGTGCTCGTATTGGGCGAACTGTGCGATGGCGGCGCGCCCGCCTACACCCTTGCTGATTTTCCACCGGCCTGGGCGGAGATGGGCGAGCCGGGGAAACGCGAGCGCCAGATACTCCTTGCATACTTCCTCAAACCGGCTTCCGGCAATCTGGCCCGCCAAGCGCTCACTGGCGGCTCCAGCCCCCAAGCGCTCGACGATGCCCGCGGCAATGCTGACACTCAGTTTGCTGTGTTTGTCGGCGTTACTCGGGATGCCCTTGGAATCGACGCGTAGGATTGAAGCCCGCAGGGCATCGTGGAAGCTTCTGCGCGCGGTGGCAAGAAACACCTCACCGGTCATCCGGAGATCCCCGCGACCTGTAGGGATGTTGGGACCGACAGACATTGGCGTATCCTCTCTCCGACCGCTCGCGCGACAGGAGGGGGAAAGGCGTTTCCAACCTGACGGTACGAAGCCGTCTTGCGGCCCGCAAACTCCCAGTTGTCAGGGAAGCCTTGGAGACGGGCCACCATCCGAACCGTGAGGCGGGGCATCCCGACAAAATCGGGGGCGGGCGGTTCGTCCGCGATCCCAAGGCCATCGACGCCTAGTGTCGCCCACGCCTTCCTCGCACGGGTTGGTCCCAAGTCCGGGCCGCCATGCTTCAGCGACCCGCCAACGATCGTCGGCGCGATGTCATCGGCGTGCGTCCTCCAGCGGCGTGCATCCTTCCAACCGCGTTCGGCGATGAGGTCATAGAGAGTCTCCCCGACGGTAGGCGGGATACGGCCTGTGCCCGTTGGCCAGGAGAACAGGTGCGCGGAATCTGTGCGTAAGGCGACGATCACGACACGCGGGCGGAGTTGTGGCACGCCGAAGTCGGAAGCGTTGAACAGGCGCCATTCCGCCCGATAGCCCATCTTCTGGAATCGGGCCTTGAGTTGCTCTCGAAAGCCCTCGAACACAGCGCCGAGCATGCCTCGCACGTTCTCGATCATGACTGCCCGGGGTCTCGTGACATCCACGAGATCCAAGGTGACCGGGAAGAGGTTGCGCTCGTCGCGGTCGCCGAGTTGCTTGCCAGCGACCGAAAACGGCGGACAGGGAAGGCCGCCCGCGAGTAGGTCGATACCCCTGAAGGATTGAGCGTCCTCATGAACGAAATCCCGCAAGTCCTTCTCGAACACATGCCAGTCAGGCCGATTCATCCGCAGCGTATTGCAGTAGTGGCGCTCGATCTCGACGAGCCCTTCGTGTGCGAACCCGGCTTGCTCCAGGCCCAGCGCCTGCCCACCTCCTCCGGCGCAAATCTCCAACGAACTGATCCCGGTCATGGTTGGTTTCTCCGGCGGGAGGCCCTCACGAGGTCGAGCGGGAGCTGCAACTCCCGGTCGCGGTAGCGTTCAAGGAACTCGATGAGCGCTTGGCGTCCGATCCAAGCCCTTGAGACTCGGCTGGCTTCGGCCAAGGCGGCGATCTCACGATGTTCTTCGGCAGTCAGATTCACCGAAAGACGATGTGTGGATGGCATGGGAACTCGTAGCAGGGTGTTCCAGTTAGGTGCATGGTGCAGCACCGTGGTCATCATATCCGAACGCGCGCGCGCTGTCAACGTTCGCTCCACGGGCGTAATCCCCCGGCTCCTTGTGGGACGCCGTCGCGTCAAGGCTCGCTGTCCGTTGTGCTGAGCAGCACCGTTCGGTACGTGTTCGCCAGCATGCCTTCTGATGGCCGTCTTGGCCGCCCCCGCCACTCTCCTTCGCTCGCGGTTCTGATGGAGGTCGAAACGGTACGCTCCGTCGATTGCTCGGACGCCACCGAGGGACGAGCCGGATGGAGGGCGATCCCACCGATTGGCCGAACGCCTACGTCCGCTGACTTCCGATGCCGTCGTATGCCATCCCGCTCATTTCTGCGTATCTTAAGTGATACATAGATGATAGTAGTAGGTGTAACAGGTTGCAATATATGGGTTTACAAATGATAATATAGTTCCGCCGGAACTGGGTGGGCTCGCGAATCTGGAGGCGCTTGCGCTGAACGCGAACAGCCTGACTGGGCCGATCCCGCCGGAACTGGGTGGGCTCGTCAATCTGAAGGAACTTGTGCTGGGGGGAAACGCCCTGACCGGCCCGATTCCGCCGGAATTGGTCCGGTGAACTCATTGGCGAAGATCCACAGTGTTTCCAGGTTGGACAGCTTGCCCAGTTCCGCCGGAATGCCGCCCGACAGCTGATTCCTCATCAGGAACATGCCTTCAAGCGAGGTCATGTTTCCGAGTTCGGGAGGAATCGGTCCGGTCAGCTCGTTGTCGCCGAGCCCGAGTTCCTTCAGGTTCTGCAGTTTTCCCAGCTCGGGCGGCAGAGCGCCCGTGATCCTGTTTCGCGATAGGCTGAGGTCTTCGAGCGAGGTCATGTCGCCAACCTCCGGCGGCAACGGTCCCTCGAACCGGTTATCGACCAGCCAGGCGGACTTCAGCTTCTTGAGCTTCCCAAACTCCGCCGGCAGCGGCCCGCTCAACTCGTTTTCGAAGAGTGCCAGGTGCTGCAGGTTGACGAGGTTGCCGAACTCGGCGGGGATCGGCCCGGACAGGTCGTTTCCGGAGAGGTACATGGTGTCGACGCTTACCATGCCGCCGATTTCGGGCGGGATCGGGCCCTCCAGTTCGTTGCTGGACAGCGACAGGTCGCGAACCCTGGCCAGCTTACCCAGTTCCGGCGGTATCCAGCCGGTCAGTTTGTTGCCGTAGAGAGCCAGTACCTCGAGGCGGGCAAGATTCCCGAGTTCGGGCGGAATGCTGCCCGTGAGCCTGTTCCAGGGGAGGAAGATCTCGGTGACGTATCCCTCCTCGTCGGTAACGATGCCCCGCCATGTGTTCAGGCTCTTTTCCGTCATCCAGTTCCTGTTTCTCCTCCAGTCTGGCCCGCCGGTCTCGTCATACAGGGTGGTGAGCACATCCCGGTCCGCAGTCTCTGGAATGCACGGCAGCGGGTCGGTGTTGCCCAGGATCTCGTACCACGCCGCCAGGGAACGCGGTACGCACAGGCCGGTTCCGGAGTGGTAGAACCGTCCGACGTTGAGATTGGAGAACGTCGCGGGCAGGGGGCCGGTCAGGTTTGTGTTGCTGAGGCTCAGGTACTCGAGCCCGGTCAGGTTGCCCATCTCGGGCGGCAGCCGGCCGTCCAACTCGGTGTCACGAAACGTCAGGTCGCGGAGACGTTGCAGTCGTCCGATCGCGGGCGGGATCGGGCCGGCAATGGCGTTTCCGCTCAGGTCGAGGATGAAGAGGTCATCCAGCAGACCAATGGCCGCCGGTACCTCCCCGTCGAGTTCATTCTTGCCCAAATCTAGGTGATTGACCCGGCCGTTGCTGATCCCGACTCCGTACCATTCCTCGAGCGGCTCGTTGCTGAGCCAGTTGGTGTTGTCCGTCCAGTCGTCCCCGCCGGTCGCGCGGTACAAGGCCACGAGCGCGGCCCGGTCGCTGCCGGGCAGGCGCACCGCCACGTCGACCCCGTCCATGGTCTCCGAGTCGTACGTGGCCTTCACGGTCGCGATGCCGCTGGTACGGGCCGTCACCAGTCCATTGGCGTCCACCCTTGCGACCGTTTGATCGTCGCTCTCCCAGGTGACCGTCGGCGACTCCACGACACTGCCCTCGGCGTCGATGATCGTCACCGACAGACGAGCCGTGTCGCCGGCCGCGGCGAAGGTGAGCGAGGAGGGTTCGATCGAAACACGGCCGATGCATTCGGGAGGACGGTCGGTCTGCGGGATCGAGTCGAGCCAGGCGGCAAGCGAGGGAGGTACGCACAGTTCGGTACCGCCCACCAGCAAGTTCTCCAGGTCAAGGCCGGCGAAGGACGGAGGCACACGGCCGGACAGGCTCGTCGCAGCCACGTTGAGGGTTCGCAGGCTGTCCAGCGCCCCTAGCTCTCGTGGCAGTGTGCCCGTGAGCGCGTTCACGCTCAGGACGAGGTCGCGCAGTCGGCCCAGGTCGCCTATTTCTGCCGGAATCGACCCGGTGACCCAGTTCCGGCCCAGGTCGAGGGTGACCAACTGGTCCAGCTGGCCGACGGACGGGTGGATCGTCCCCCGCAGGTTGTTGCCCGATAGCGACAGCCCTGTCACCCGGCCGCTTTCATCAGTCTCGACCCCTGCCCATTCGGCGAGCGGCTCGTCGCTCAGCCAATTCGTTCCTTCCATCCACGCGTCGCCGCGGGTCCGGTCGTAAAGGGTCTCCAGAACATCCCGGTCGGTCTCCGGCAGGGCCACCTCGACGGCGATCGACGCGGTCACGGAGTCATGCCTGGCCGTCACCTCTGTTGTGCCGGCCCCGACCGCCGTGACCCTTCCCCGCGCATCGACCGCGACGACACGTGCGTCTCCGCTCGACCAGGTGACCGACGCCTCGTGCGTGCTGTCTCCTTCGGCGTCCACGTAGGTGGCGGACAGGGTGCCCGTCTCTCCGAGGGCGTAGAAGGTCGGCGACGGCAGGTCGACCATTGCGATTGCGAGCGAGGGAGCGCAGCGGTCCGCATCGTCGGTCTGAACAATTCCAGCGAACCACTCGTCCAGCGACGGGGGCACGCATACCCCGGAGCCGGCCGTGTAGAGGGTGTCCAGCGCCACATTGGCGAAGGTGCGTGGCACGACCCCGCCCATGTCGTTGGTGCCGATGTTCAGATAACGGAGTGCAGCGATGCGTCCCAGCTCGGGATGGAGCCGGCCCTCCAGCGCATTGTCGCTGAGCACGAGGTTTTTCAGTTGCGGCAACGCCCCCAACCCCGACGGAATCTCTCCCGTGAGTGCATTCCCGCTCAGATCAAGCGTGACCAGGTCGCCCAGCTCCGCCAGGAGGTCCGGCATCGGGCCGGAAAGGCCGTTGTTCCCGAGCGACAGTGTCGCGACCTTCCCGGCTTCGTTGGTTTCGACCCCGTACCACTCGGAGAGGGGCTCGTCGCTCCGCCAGTTGGTGGTGTCGGTCCAGTTCTCGCCCCCCAGCAACTGGTGGATGCTGTCGAGGACCTGCCGGTCGGTGAGGGTGAGGACGACCTCCACCTCGGCCGTGGCGGTGAGCGAGTCGGAGGCCGCCGTGACCTGCGTCGTGCCGTAGTCGACCGCGGTCACCAGTCCCGTGGAATCGACCATGGCGATGGTGCCGTCGGTGCTCGACCAGGTGATGGTCGCGTCGTGCACCGTGTCGCCCTCGGCGGTGATCACCGCGGCCATCAGCCTCGCCGTGTCGCCGAGGGGAGGAGCCTCGAAGTACAGCGTTGGGGGATCGACGGTGATCTTGTCGACGCAGATCGCGTACCTGTCTTCCTTTTCCGGCACCGTCTTCAGCCACGCTTCGAGGTCGGCGGGGATGCACACGCCGTCCCTGTCGAAGTAGAAGCGGGTCAGTTCGAGGTTGGCGAAGGTGCGCGGAACGGGACCGGTGAGGTTCGTGTTGCTGACGCCGAGATACCTGAGTCCTCCCGTGAACCCGAGCTCCGGGGGCAGCTGGCCGCTGATACCCGCGTTGCCGTCCAGAAACAGGTCGCGAAGTCCATTGAACTTCGAAAGCTCCGGTGGGACCGGGCCCGACAGATCGTTGCGTTGCACGGACAGGCTGAACAACTCGTCCAGTCCTCCGAGTTCGGGCGGGATCGTGCCGACGAGGTTGTTTTCCCAGAGACGCAGCCCACTCACCTTGCCCTGGTACGCCCCAACTCCGTACCACTCGTCGAGGTCCTTGTCGCTCAGCCAGTTCGTGTTGTCGGTCCAGCCGTCGCCCCCTGTAGCCTCGTAGAAGATCTCGAGGATCTCCCGGTCGGTGAGCGGCAGCGCGACCTCCACGGTGGCCTCGGCGGTCACGGAATTGTAGGTGGCCGTGACCTTCGTCGTGCCGAACCCCGATGCTGTAACCCTGCCCACCCCGCTCCCGGCCCCGCTGACCGTCGCGACCGCCGCATCGGCGCTGGCCCACGTCACCTGCGGCGCAGCCACGGTGTTCCCGTCCGCGTCGGTCACCCTGGCTGTCAGGGTGCCGGTTGCCCCCACCCTGTCGAGTGTCAGCCAGTGGGGCTCGATGACGACGTCCGCGGCCTGTTGGCCCGGCCCAGCCGCTGCGGAGGGATCCGTGTCGGACGGAGCCATCGGGTCATCGGCGCAGGCCTTGAGTAAGACCGAGCCGAGCAATGCGGTGCAGAGCCCGGCGAGGGCGAAGCCGGACCGTCGTGCGTGCCGGGGAGGCCACCGCGAGAGGCCATAAACGCACTGCGTGGACACAGAAACGCACCCTCTCGATTGCATGTCCGTATCTCCTCGCACCGCCCGCTTTGGCGTTTCGGGCTTCCCTTCACCCCGGAGTCTGCATCCGAGTTATCACGGATTATGTAATATTACGATTTTTTCGCGATCTACCCGCTTCGGCCCATGAGATTACCGTGGTCAGCGCAGGGGCGGCAAGGGCGACTGAGCCCGGTCGGCCGGTCGCCTTCCCTGCCCAAACTTTTGCCCGACAAAACTCGTCCTGCAGGACATGGGACCGTGATCAGGGACGTGGCACACCGGTCTCGCAATCGACAAAGTCGGAAAGGACGGACAGCATGACGGGATGGACGAAGCGGGCAGCGACGGCGGTCGCTCTGGTGGGGGCAACGGCGATACCGGCAGGACTTGCGGCCCAGAGCCGTTGCGAGTTCCGCGACGAGATCGACCTGAACGGGCCGGCCGTCGGCACCCTGGATATCGATGCCGGTGCCGGAAGGCTGAACATCACGGGAAACAGCGAGGTCGGTGAGGTCCGCGTGATGGCGGTGCTCTGTGCCTCCGACCGCGACCGGCTGGAAGGCCTGGCCGTATCCCTCGACGGTGACAGGATAGAGACCGAGTATCCGGGCCGCATCGGCGGATGGGGCAACAACTACGCCCGCATCGACCTGACGGTTGAAGTGCCCGCCGATACGGGAATCCGGGTGGAGGACAGTTCGGGGAGCCTGGAGATCGTCGGAGTAGGGGACGTGGCGGTGCGCGATGGATCGGGGAGCATGTCCCTCCGGGAGGTCGGGTCGGTGTTCGTCGAGGACGGTTCCGGCGGCCTCAGGATTGCTGAAGTAATCGGCGACGTCGAGGTGGAGGATGGATCGGGGAGCATGGAGATTCGGGGTGTGGGCGGGAACGTGACCATATCGGACGGATCGGGAAGCATCAGGGTGGAAGGCGTCGGTGGCACGGTACGCATCGACGAAGTCGGTTCCGGCGGAGTGTCGGTGCGGGATGTGGATGGGGACCTGGTGGTGACCGATGGCCGCCGGGAGCGCATCCGGTATTCCGACATCCGTGGAACGCTCGACCTGCCTCCGGCGCGCCGGAGGGGGCGCGGCAACTGAAGCTGGCCTCGCTGCGGCCTCCGCGGCCGCAGCAACGCCGGGCGCGAAAACGGGTGCGGGTTCGGGAGCAGCCGGGGTGTCGCTACGTTTGTACGCGTGATCGCATACGCTCGAAACCGAAGACGGTGGGTGCCCCGGTGATACAACGCGTCAAATGGCATCGAGCTCGGCGGGTGGCTTTCGCCCTGGGTCTGGCCCTCTACGCCCTTTCGGGAGCGCTGGCACTTCCCGCGCCCGCGGATGGCCAGATCGCACAGGTTCTGAAGGCTGTAAACAGCGGCGGCAGCTGGATCCGGCTTCCCGTGGAGGGTGGGCAGGCTTCGTACCGCGGTCCGGCATTTCCGCTCGCAGGGATGGCCTTCGACGGTTGTGTGAAGATCTGGGAAGGCCACTCGGGTGCGTGGACGATCAGCGCCAGGGACGCCATGGGCGACGCGCGGCTCGAGGTCACGGCCGCTCCCGGCGAACCGGTGAGGTTCGACTACAAGGCCGGTTTTCAAGCCCGGCTGGAAGTCGACATCGAGTGGAGCGAACCGAGGGACACGACGCTCTTCGTCTGGGTGGGGGTGTCGACGGCGATGAACCAGGACGCCGACCGGGACATATGCCAGCCTCCGCCCGGCTGACGGTGGGCGGCTCTTCTGCCGTGGATGTCCGTCCTGCCGTGTTGGGCGCCCGCGCCCGCCCGGAACGCCGCGCAGCCGCGCTGGCCGCCCTTGTCCTCATTGGCTGCGGCGTGCAGTGGCCGTGCGCGGCCGCCGCCCAGGATCTGGCGCTCGCCAACGCCGTCGTTCTCAACCCGGCGGACGAGTCGGTCGACCGGGGCACCCTCCTCATTGAGGACGGCATTGTAAGCGGCGTCGCAGCCGAGGTGCCTGCCGATTTCACCGGCCAGGTTCTCGACCTCGATGGACGGTTCGTCATGCCGGCGCCGGCCGACCTGCACACGCACTCCTTCGGCAACATGTCGCCAAGGGGAATGCCGCAAATGCTGGGACCGCAGGGAACCTCCAACACCGCACTCTTCACGGGCGTCGCCTTCGTCCTCGACCTTTTCAGCCCGGAGCAGATGATCTTCGAATACCGCAACCGGCGCCGCGACGAAGGTGGACAGGGCGCGGAGCTGTTCGCGGCGGGCCCGTGCCTGACGGCGACCAACGGTCACTGCTCGGAATACGGCGTCCCGACCCGAATCGTCGACACACCCGGAGAAGCGCGCCAGGAGGTCGCCGACCTGGCCGCGTCCGCGCCCGATGTGGTCAAGATCGTGTACGACCACCAGACCTACGGCGGCCGCAGCATGCCCACGGTCGACCTGCCCACCCTGACCGCGGTCCTGGAGACGGCACACGAACATGGCCTCAAGACGGTAGTGCACGTGGGGACATGGGACGACCTGCGCGAGGCCGCGCTGGCGGGCGCGGACGCCGTGACGCACACGCCCGGCCCGGATCCCCCGCCCGCCGACCTTGCCGAGCTGCTGGCCGAACAGGGTACCTACCACATCCCCACCCTCGCGGTGCAGGGCGACTTTGCGCGCATGGCGGACGATCCCGGGCTTCTCGAAGATCCGCTCCTGACGGAAATCGTGCCAGCCGCCCTGCGCGACGCCTACAGGGTCGGGGACGGCTGGGACCCGAGAATCGAGGGATTCCTCACGTGGCAGCGCACCCTGATGGAATCCAGTCAGGCGGCGGTCCGGACGCTGGCCGACGCGGGCGTCCCCATGCTCACCGGCACCGACGGCGGCAACATGGGCGTCTTTCAGGGATACTCGGTGCACCGCGAGCTCGAGCTTCTCGTCGAGGCGGGCCTCTCCGAATGGTCGGCCCTGCGGAGTGCCACGACCAACGCCGCCCGCTTTCTCGGCAGGCGCTGGGGCGTGGCCCCCGGCGACGAGGCGACCCTGCTGATCCTCGATGCCTCACCGATCGCGTCGATCACCAACACGAAGCGGGTGCACGCCGTGGTCCAGGGCGGTATTGTGGTGGACAGGGAGTCACTACTGAACTGAGCCGGAAGTCATGCGCATGTCACCCACCAGACGGCAGTTTCTCGGAGGAGCGGCGGCCGCCACCGGCGCACTCGCGTTCTGGCGCTGTACCGTCCCGGATGCGCCGGCGCTTCGCATCCTCATCCTCGGGGGCACGGGATTCCTGGGTCCCCACATGGTCCGGTACGCCCGGATGCGCGGCCACACCGTGACGCTCTTCAACCGCGGACGCACCAACACGCACCTGTTCCCCGAGGTGGAGAAGCTCGTCGGGGACCGGGACGGTCAGCTGGGCGCGCTGGAGGGCAGGACCTGGGACGTCGTTCTGGACAACTCGGGATATGTCCCCCGCCACGTCCGCGACTCGGCGCAACTGCTGAAGGACGCGACCGACCACTACCTGTTCACCTCCACAGCGGGCGTATACGCGAGCTGGTATGGTCCGGACGGAGGAATGAAGGCGGCGCCGGGTGAGCCCGATTGGCCCGAAGGGGGCACCACCGAAGACGACCCGACCGTCGTGCTCCCGGAGCCGGAATCGGAGGACGTGGGCCAGTGGTACGGCCATCTCAAGGTCCTCTGCGAGGACGCGGTGCGCGAAGCGTACGGCGACGACCGGTGTGTGATCACGCGGCCGGGCCTGATCGTGGGGCCCGAGGACATCACCGATCGCTTCACCTACTACCCCGTCCGCCTGGATCGCGGCGGCGAGGTCATTGCCTTCGGCGCCCCGGACGACCCGGTCCAGTACATCGACGCGCGCGACCTCGCGGCCTGGTCCATCCGTCTGTGCGAGGAGCGGGTCAGCGGCACCTACAACGCGGTCGCTCCTCTCGGCGGAATGCGCATGGGCGACTTCCTGGAGGGTATGCGCTCGGTGATCGAGACGCCGGTGAGCTTGACCTGGGTGCCGGGCGCGTTCCTGGCCGAACAGGGAGTCCCCGAGTTCTCGCTGCCCCCGTGGACGAACCAGGACGGTCCCTTCGCCGGCGCGACCAGCTTCCGGGCCGACCGGGCGTTCGCGGCCGGGCTCACCTCGCGGCCGCTGGCCGAGACGACGCTCGACACGCTGGAGTGGTGGAAGTCGCTGCCGCAGGAACGCCGGGAAGGCATGAGAGCGGGCCTCAGGGGTGGGGAACTGGAATTCGGCCCGGCCTCGATGGACGCGCAGATGGCGCGGGAAGCGGAGATCCTCACGGCGTGGAGGGCGTCGCAGGGTTGACGCGTCAAGGCGCGCGCGCGCCGGCACGGTGCCCGCTGCGACGAGACTTGCCGGCGGTTCGTGCGCCCGTCGCCGTAACCCGTTACCCGCTGATTAGTTCGTAAACCACCACGCTTTGGACGTCCATCTCGTCCTTCACCACACCGAGGACGCGGCCCCCGGCTACGTCCAGAACGCGCACGCCCGGTGGCGCGTCCACCCTGCCCAACCATTCCCCCGAGGAGGAGATCACCGCATAGGAGGGGTATCCGTTGCGCTGGCTGGCGACCGCGTATTCGGGTAGCCACACACGGCCCTCGTCATCCCCGAGCAGGCTGCCGAACAAGGGCAGCGCCATCATCGCCGCCGCCGCGGCAGCATCACCCGCGGCCATCGGCAACCGTTCCGAACAACGCTTCATCCATTAACATTGTCTGCGGAAAACGTGAGGGACCACGCGGTCCCCAGCGCACACCGAACCAGCAACCTCGAGACAAGGGCGGCATGAACCGCGATATCGAAGTCATTCAAGCGAAGATCCAGGAGGCCAGCGGTTTCGTGGACCGCCTGCTCGACGAAGTGGGCCGTGTAATTGTCGGACAGAAAGCCATGGTCGAAAGGTTGCTCGTCGGCCTGCTCTCCGACGGTCACGTGCTCATGGAAGGCGTGCCGGGCCTCGCCAAGACACTCACCGTGCGGACGCTGGCCGACGCGATCGAGACGTCGTTTCAGCGCATCCAGTTCACCCCGGACCTGCTCCCGGCGGACCTGATCGGCACCCTGATCTACGACCCGCAAAAGACCGAGTTCAAGACCAAGAAGGGGCCGATCTTCGCGAACGTGATCCTGGCCGACGAGATCAACCGCGCGCCCGCCAAGGTCCAGTCGGCGCTGCTGGAAGCCATGCAGGAGCACACGGTGACGATCGGCGAGAACACCTTCCCGCTTCCGTCCCCCTTCCTCGTGCTCGCGACGCAGAACCCGATCGACCAGGAGGGAACCTACCCGCTCCCCGAGGCGCAGGTGGACCGCTTCATGCTCAAGCTGTCGGTCGGGTATCCGGAACGCGACGAGGAGCTGGAAATCATGCGCCGGATGGGCACGGGACCCATGCCCGAAGCCCGTCCCGTCGTGACGCCCGAGGATATTCTGCAGGCGCGCCGGGCGGCCGAGACGATTTATATGGACAGCCAGGTAGAGCGCTATATCGTCGAGCTTGTCTTCGCAACACGAGAACCCACCCGGTGTGGCCTGCGGGAGCTGGACCCGCTCATCGCGTTCGGGGCATCGCCCAGGGCCACGATCTGCCTCGCGAAGACGTCGCGCGCGCACGCGTTCCTGCGGCACCGGGGCTACGTCACGCCCGAGGATGTGCGCTCGGTGGCGATGGACGTTCTGCGCCACCGCATCATCCTGACCTACGAAGCCGAGGCAGAGGAGGTAACCACCGAGGATGTGGTGACGCGGGTACTGGACACGATCGAGGTGCCGTAGCAGTGACCCAGATGTATACTAAAGATGACAATATGTAAAGTATGGTTTACATTTTGCGTGCCTGAGCACGGCGGGCGGTCGCGGCGATGATTCCCCGCGAGATCCTGAAGCAGGTGAGGCTGCTCGAGATCACGACGCGCGGCCTCGTGAACGACGTGTTCTCGGGCGAGTACCACTCCGTCTTCAAGGGGCGGGGGATGAGCTTCGCCGAGGTGCGCGAGTACCGCTACGGCGACGACATCCGCGGGATCGACTGGAACGTGACGGCGCGGACGGGATCGCCGCACGTCAAGGTCTTCGAGGAGGAGCGCGAGCTGACGCTGATGCTGGTTGTGGACGTCAGCGCTTCGGCGCACTTCGGGACCAGGACGCGCATGAAGTCGGAGCTGGCGGCCGAGCTGTGCGGGGTGCTGGCCTTCAGCGCGATCAAGAACAACGACAAGGTGGGACTGATCCTGTTTTCCGACCGGATCGAGCGTTTCGTGCCGCCCAGGAAGGGGCGCCGACACGCGTTGCGGGTGCTGCGCGAGCTGCTGTACCACCCGGCGGAGGGCACGGGGACGGACATCACGGGAGCGCTGGAGTACCTGGCACGGGTCACGCGGCGGCGAGCGGTCGCGTTTCTCGTGTCGGACTTTCTTGCGGAGGGGTACGAGCGGGCGCTGTCGGTGGCGGCGCGGCGGCACGACCTGGTTGCGGTGCGGGTGGGCGATGCACGTGAGGCGGCGATTCCGCCCATGGGGTTCGTGGAGTTCGAGGACCCGGAGACGGGCCGGCGGGTCGTGGTCAACACTTCGGGGCGGGTGTTCCGGGAGCGCTTCGGAGCCGGGCGGGCGGCGGCGCGGTCGCGTGTCGACGAGGTCTTTCGGCGGAGCAAGGTGGACTCGATCGACGTGACGACGGGTGTGCCGTACGAGCGGGCGCTCAGGCGCTTCTTCGAGGAGCGGGGGCGGAGGGTACGGTGAGGGGAGCGCGATTGTGGGGCGCGGCGGGCTTGTGGCGTGCGGTAGTCGGGGCGGTGGTGGGTTTGGCGGTGCAGGCGGGGCCGGGCATGCAGACGCTCGCCGGGCAGTCGGCCGCTCCGCAGAGCCCGCGGATTGTCATGGAGGTCGACACGACGGCAATGCACGTGGGCGATCGGCTTTCGGTCCGCCTCTCGGTCGAGCATACGGACGGTTGGGCCGTGGTATGGCCCGATTCTGTGGACGTCTCGCCCTTCGAGGTCCTGGACTACGTGGTTGCCGGACCGGAGGCCCTGCGCGGGGGCGGCGGGACGCGTGCCGCCGCGACGCTCACCGTCACCAGCTTCGAGCTGGGCGAACTGGAGATTCCGCCGATCGAAGTTGCGGTGACCGATCCGGACGGCACGGTTCAGATGCTGTCCACCGATCCATTCCGCATCGGGGTGGAAAGCGTCGGCCTGGACGAGTCCGGCGACATCCGCGAGATCAAGGGGCCGCTGTCGATCGCGCGGAGTTGGTGGGGGCTGGCGCCATGGCTGCTTCTGGTCGCGGCCGTGGGCGCGGGGGCCGTGTACATGCGCCGCCGCGCACGGGACGGTCCGGTGGCTGAGGTCGAGGAGCCCAGGGTGCCGCCGCGCCCGTTCCACCTGGTGGCGCTGGAGGCGCTCGACGAGCTGGAGAGGTCGTCGTGGCTGGAACGCGGGCAGGTGAAGCGCTGGCACGTCCGGGTGTCGGAAATCATCCGCACCTATGTGGAGGGGCAGCTCGAGGTCCCGGCGCTTGAAATGACGACGGGCGAGGTCGTGGCGGGGCTTCGCAGAGCGGCTCTCGGCGGGCGCGTGACGGAGGCGTTTCATGCGTTCCTGGCGCGCTGCGACCTGGTGAAGTTCGCGAAGCTGCGCCCAGGCGCGGATGAGTCGCGGGAGCTGCTGGGCGTGGCGCGCTCACTCGTGCAGATGACGAGCGGGCCGGCAGGAGACGGCTCATGATCTTCCGCTTCGAGGATCCCTGGATGCTGCTCCTGCTGGGCGTTGTGCCGTTGCTTGCGTGGTGGTATGTGTCGCGCGGACGGACGCGGCGGGGGTCGCTCACGTATTCCGACGTGGATGGGCTCCTGCGTGCGCACGGAGGGGACGGGCGGTGGCTGCAGCACCTGCCGGCGGTGTTGCGCGGCCTGGCGCTGGTTTGTCTCATCGTCGCATTCGCGCGCCCGCAGACAGGGGTTACCGGCGAGAATGTCGTGTCGGAGGGAATCGACATCGTGCTGGCCCTCGATGTCTCGAGTTCCATGCTCGCCGAGGATCTGGCCCCGAATAGGCTCGAGGCGGCCAAGGCCGTGGCGGCGGACTTCGCGGCCGGCCGGGTCAACGACCGCATCGGGCTCGTGATCTTCGCCGGGAAGGCATTCACTCAGGCGCCCCTCACGCTGGATCATTCCGTCGTCGCGTCGCTGCTGGCCGAACTCGAGGTCGGGATGATCGAGGACGGCACCGCAGTGGGCATGGGGCTGGCCACGGCGGTCAAGCGGCTTCAGGCCAGCGAGGCCGCGTCCAAGGTCGTGGTTCTGCTGACCGACGGGCGCAACAACCGGGGCGAGATCGATCCGGTCACGGCGGCGCAGGCAGCGCAGGCGCTGGGTGTGCGCGTCTATACCATAGGGGCGGGCGCTCGGGGGATGGCCCGCGTGCCCGTGCCCGACCGCTTCGGAGGCACGCGCTACGTAACGACCCGGGTCGATGTGGACGAGCCGGCGTTGAGAGTGACCGCGGAGACCACCGGGGGGAGGTACTACCGGGCGACCGACCGCGAGAGCCTGGAGGCCATCTACGAGGAGATCGACCAACTGGAAACAACGGAGATGCTTGTCGAGAACTTCACGAGCTACGGTGAACGATTCACCTGGCCGCTGATCCTGGGAATGATCTTCCTGCTGGCCGAGATCGTCCTGGGACGCACCTGGCTGAGGACGCTTCCCTGATGTTCCGCTTCGGTGCCGCTTTCGCCCTGTGGGCGCTGGTCCTCGTCCCGCTCCTGGTTGGGCTGTACTGGTACGCTGGCCGGCGCAGCCGGGTCCTGATGGACCGATTCGGCGAACACGACCTCGTGCGGCGTCTGCGGGCCACGGTGAGCGTCACCGCCGTCCGCTGGAAGGGGGCGCTTGTGCTCGTGTCGGTCGCCGCCCTCGTGCTCGCGGTGGCCCGCCCCCAGTTCGGCACGCGTGTCGAGACACTGCGGCGACAGGGCCAGGACGTCATGGTAGCGCTGGACGTCTCGCGTTCGATGTACGCCGGGGACGTTGCGCCCAACCGCCTGGAGCGCGCCAAAATCGAGATCGGCAGGATCGTCCAGCGGCTGGACGGCGACCGTATCGGGCTGGTGGCGTTCGCGGGCGACGCCTTCGTCCAGAGTCCGCTCACGGCCGACTACGGCGCGGCCATGATGTTCCTCAGCGCGATGGACCCGACTCTGATGTCCACGCAGGGAACCGATCTCGCGCGGGCGATCACGGTATCCATCGAGGCTCTCGAGGAGACACCGCCCGAGAACCGGATCATCGTCATCGTCACCGACGGGGAGGATCACGAGGGCGGCCTTGCCGAGGCCATCGCGGCGGTGGCCGACGCCGGGGCCACGGTCCACACCGTGGGGGTGGGGTCGCCGGAAGGCGTGCCGCTGCCCGATGTGGACGGCGTGGAAGCGCGGGGCAGATTCCGCCGCGACGATCAGGGCAATGTGATCACCACGCGCCTGAACGAGACCGCGCTCCAGGACATCGCCATGCAGACGGGTGGCGATTACCACCGCGTGGGGCAGGGTGCGGGCGGGCTGGGCAGGCTCCTGGAGAGGATCGAAGACGGCGGTCGGGAGGTAGAATCACGTGAGGTCACGCAATTCGAGGAGCAGTTCCAGATCTTTCTCGGGGCGGCGTTGCTTCTGCTCGTGGTGGAGGTCATCGTGCCGGGAAGGCGAAGGCGCCGGGCCGCAGGACTGGAGGAGGCATCGTGAGTATCCGTCGCTTGCGCGGTGAGGGTGGGGCCGTCGGGTGGCGGGGAGCAGCCGCTTGGGGAGCCGCTGCCCGGCTCGTTCCGTGGGTGGCCGTCCTGGCGGCAGTCGTGACGATCCCTGGGCCGGCCCGCGCCCAGGAGGGTCGCCGGGAGGTCGAGGCCGGGAACCGGCTCTACGAGGAAGGACGCTTTCAGGAGGCGCACGCCCGCTACCTGGAGGCGCTGGAAAAGGTGCCGGGGCTGCCGGTCGCGCGCTTCAACGAGGGCAGCGCGCTCTACCGGAGCCAGGAGTTCCAGCGGGCGATGGAGGCCTTTCTCGAGGCGTTCGAGGGCGCGGATCCGGCGTGGCAGGCAGACGCCATGTACAACCTCGGGAACGCACTGATTCGGCAGCAGCAGCCCGGACCGGCGGCCGAGGCCTACAAGCAGGCACTGCGTCTGGATCCCGGAGACCAGGACGCCAAACACAACCTGGAGCTGGCCCTGCAGCAGCTCGAACAACAGCAGCAGCAACAGGGCGGCGACGGCCAGGAAGGCGACGACCAGAACCAGGACCAGCAACAGCAGGGGGAGAATCAGCCGCAGCCCCAGGGCGACCAGGAGGGCGATCAGCAGAACGACCCCTCGCAGGGGGAAGACGGGCAGCAGCAGCCCCAGTCGCAGGACGGCCCGCCCGACGGCGAGCCGCCGCCCGAAGACCAGCAGGACCGGGACGGGCAAGCGGACATGCCGCCCCCCCAGATGACGCCCGAGCAGGCCGAACGACTGCTTCAGGCGATCACGGAGGATCCAGGAGAGGTGAACCGGAAGGCGGCGCAAATGCGGGGCCCGCGGCCCAGGAGGGACTGGTAGGGATGAAAGCGGGAACTCACCGGGACGGATTCGGTCGGCGCCGGGCCGTGCACGTCATGATGACCGCCGCGGTTTTCGGCTCGCCGGAGATTGCGCATGCCCAGATGCCCACCGTCAGAGCCTACGTGGATCCTCCGGAAGTTGTGGTCGGACAGCCTTTCGACGTGGTCATCGAACTCTCCGGCGTTCAGGACCTGCAGAGCGTGAGCATACCGGCGGATCTGGGGCTGGCTGCTTCCGGCAGCGGGCCGGCGGGGACCATGATGTGGGCTGGTGTGGAACGGGCCATGCAGCAGGGCTCCGTCTTCACGGTCAGGTACTCGTTTTTCGACACACTTGAGCCCGGCTCCCTGGAGCTAGGCCCGCTGCGGGTGGCCGCTGACGGCTACGTGCTCGAAACGGAGCCGGTGACGCTGCTGATAACGGCAAACGAAGGGATGGCCGTGCGGGTTCGTGCCGATCCGCCGACCGTGAAGCGCGGCGACATCTTCGAGCTGGTCGTTGAAGTGCTGGGCGATGGAAGCCTTACCGACCGGCCCGAGCTTCCGGACATCTTCGACTTTGCCGAGAACACGGGTAGCGCGAGCGGATCGAGCAACAGCTACAGCTACAGGTTTCGGGCCACGTCTGCCGGCGAATTCGAGATCCCGCCGGTGCGGGTACGTGTTGACGGCGAGACACACGAAACGGCACCGGCGAGGTTGGTCGTGACCGACGAGCCCTCGACCGTCAGCGTACGGTCGACCACCCATTCGGGAGTGATCTGGGTGGGCGGCGAATTCGTCGTGCGCGTCGAGGTCGACGGCGTGACGGAATTGGACGCCGAACCCGTGCCACCGGCGACGGAGGGATTTGCGGAGGTCCTGGAAGCGGACGCGGATGCGGCGCTGCTTCCGGTCCCTTCGGCGCGGCCGATCGGCGACCGGTCCCTGGTGCGACACTTTCGGCTTCGCGCGCTTGCCGCTGGGCGCTTTGAAATCGGGCCCGTGCGATTGATGGCCGGTGGCCGGGAGTTCACGACCAACCCGATCGAAATCGTCGTGGACGAGGTGCCGACTGTTGACACTGAGCTGCCGTTCAGTGCCCGTTTCGTGACAATGCGGAGCGGGCGCGTGGAGACACCGGTTGCCTATGTCAACGAGCCTGTCATCCTGTCGTTTGCGATCCTCCACCGGCATGCGCACCGGCCGGATGTGAACACCGGAACGGTCTCTTGGCCCTCCCTGGACGGGTTCGAGGCCGTGGAGCTGCCGCGCCGGGGATCGTGGCGCACGGGGCAGCCCATATCCTTCGATGGCGGGAACTACAATGTGCTCATCGTTCGCCGCGTTGCCGTCCTTCCCGGCGCAGCCGGCACCATGGCCATCGGCCCTGCGACCGTGGAGGCCCAGCAAGGAGCGCGACCGTTCCGTTTCCCACGCACCGGAGCACCCGCAATCACTTCGGCCATCCTGACATCCGACCCGGTCGTGCTGGAAGTGTTGCCGCTGCCTGCGGCGGGCCGTCCGCAGTCCTTCCGGGGACATATCGGCACACTGGGCGTCACGTCCTGGGTCGACCGCACGAGCGTGCCGGCCGGAGACACCCTGACCCTTGAGGTCGAGGTCGATGTCCAGGGATACCTGAGAGGGCTCCCGGGTCCGGAGATCGACTTTCCGGACGCGTTCGAGGTGGCGGCGCCGGAAACCCGCGACGCCTTCCTCGGGAACAGCGACGGGTTGTCGGGGATGCGCACGTACATCTATCGCCTCGTCGCGGTGGTGCCGGGCACGCATGAGATCCCGGCCGTGGAGATGTCCTGGTTCGATCCCGTAGCGCAAGCGTACGGCGTGTCGCGAGGGCAGCCCTTCACGGTCACGGTCGTTTCCGCAGGCGAGGAAGGGCTGTAGGCGTGACAGTCGGATCGCGAGTCACGACGTGCGCGAGGTGGTCGGGCTTGTTCGGCCTATGGATGACTACCCTCGGTCTGCCCGTTGCCGCTCTTGCACAGGACGTCGGTGCGCGCGCCTTCCTCAGCGCCCCGCAGGTGGGGGTCGGGCGCCAATTCGTCCTGAATGTGGAGGTTTCGGGCACGCAGCAGCTCGATGCGGATCCCGTGCTTCCCGACATGGAGGGCTTCGCCAGCTTCCTGAGCGCGGGGACATCGACATCGATCCAGATCGTGAACGGCCGTACGTCCATGGCGATCACGTACCAGTACCGCTTCCAGGCGCTGACGGAGGGGACGTTCGAGATTGCGCCGGTGAGCGTCACGGTGGGCGACGATGTGGTGCAGACGGAGCCCGTCACGCTGGTGGTGTCCGACGCCCCGCCACCGCCCGCTGCCGGCGGCGATCCGGCCGATCCCGGCGCCGCGATCGGTCCGGACGATCTCTTCCTCGAGACCCGGGTTTCCAGCGACCGAGCCTTCGAGAACGAACCGATCATTGTCGAATACCGGATCTTCACACGGGTTCCGGTGCAGTCCTATGCGATCACGACCCTTCCGCAGGCGACGGGCTTCTGGACGGAAGAGCTGGCCCAGCCCGCCTCCCCGCAGGCGGAGCGGGTAGTCCGGAACGGCAGCGAGTACCTTACGGCCACCGTGCGGCGGGTGGTCCTCTTCCCTACGGGGCCGGGCCCGAAGACCCTGGACCCCCTGAGCGTCGAGGCGCAGGTGCGAGTGCGTGAACGGAGCGTCTTCGATCCCTTCAGCGACATCTTCGGGCGCTCGAGCCTGTTCGACCGGAGCGTACCGGTGGTGGTGGCCTCCAGGCCGGTCACGCTGGAGGTCCTGCCGCTGCCGCCGGCCGGCCAGCCGCAATCGTTTGCCGGGCACGTAGGGACACTCGGCGTTTCGGCGTCGGTGGACCGCGCCGGCGTCGAGACCAACGAAGCTGTGACTTTGACGGTTGAGTACACAGGTACCGGCAACCTGCGGACGCTGGCGCCGCCCGAGATTGATTTCCCGGTAGAGTTCGAGACGTTCCCGCCCGAGACCAGCGAGCGCATTTCGGAGGGCGGCGGAAGCCTTCAGGGCAGCCGCAGCTTCCAATACGTGCTGATCCCGCGGGTTCCCGGCGAGTTGACCATCCCCGGGGTCGAGGTCGCGTACTTCGATCCCGTCTCGAGGCAATACGGCAGTGCACGGTCCGACCCGCTGGAGATCACGGTCACGGGCGACGCGGCGGAGGGAGACGTTGTCGGTGCCGTCCCGACGGCCGTCGAGACCATCCGTGACGAGATCCGCTTCATCCACGTCGGCACGCCACGGTTCCGGAGGGTGGGCCTGCCCGTGTACGCGACCGGTGTCTTCTGGCTGGTGCTGTTGCTGCCGCTTGCCGCGGTCGGGGGCGCGATGGTGTTCCGCCGTCACCGCGACCGGCTCGAGGGCGATGTGGCGTACGCCAGAGTAAGGAGGGCGGACCGAATGGCGAAAAGGCGGCTGGCGCGCGCACGGGGTCTTGCGGGCGGTGACCCGCGGGAGTTCTACGCCGAGGTCGCGGGAGCGCTTCAGGGACTGCTTGCCGACAAGCTCAACATCGCCGAGGCGGGACTGGTCAGGGAGGAAGCGGGACGGATGGCGGCGCGGCGCGGCGCTTCGCCGGAAACGCTGGAGCGCCTCTTCGCGTGTCTCGACGACTGTGACCGGCAGCGGTTCGCGCCCGCTGGCGCGGAAAGGGAGTCACCGGAGCGCGTGCTCGAGCGCGCGGCGGGGATAATGGGTGACCTCGCCAGGGAGCTGTCGCGATGATCCGGGAACCGGGGGCTGTCCCGATGAAGCGCCGTGTCGAGCGCAGCCTGGCCTGCGTGCTGCTCGCGGCTGCCGCGCTCCTGGCCGCCGCCCCATGCCTGCCCGCCGTGTCCGCGCTGCCCGTCCTGCCCGCGGCTCTGAGTGCCCAGCAGGCGCTCTTCGACGAGGGCAACCGCCTCTACCAGGAGGGCGACTATGCCGCTGCCGCGGAAAACTACCGCGCCGTGGTGGAAGGCGGCTTTGAGTCGGCCGAAGTCTACTACAACCTCGGCAACGCGCACTTCCGTCTTGGCAATGTCGCGCACGCCGTCCTCAACTACGAGCGCGCGGCCATGCTGGACCCCGCGAACGAGGACGTCCAGGCGAACCTGGCCCTGGTCACCCGGATGCTGCAGGACAGGATCGAGCCACTGCCCCGCTTCTGGGTGCTTTCGGTGTTCGAGTGGTGGATGGCCCTCGTGCCGCGCGGATGGCTCGAGGCGCTGGTCGCGGTCTGCTACATCGTGCTGGGCTCGACCACCGTGGCGCTGGTGCTGGACCGCTCCGGCGGAAGGCGCGCCAGGGCGCTGCGCAGGATCGCGTATGCAGGGGCAGTGGGAACCGTGGTCCTGGGGGGCACGCTGCTGGTCCGCGAGGCCGGGTGGGCGCTTCCTGAGCAGGCGATCGTCATGGCGGCGGAGGCGCGCGTGCTGAGCGCTCCGTCGGAAGAGGGGGGACTGACGGTCTTCACGCTCCATGAGGGCACCAGGGTGAGAATCGACCGGCGGTCGGGAGAATGGGCCGAGATCGTGCTGGCGGACGGCAAGGTCGGCTGGTTGCCATTGGCAGCTCTGGAGGAGATCCAGGGCCGGCCGGAGTCGGGTTGACGCCCCCGCGCTCGCGGAGTGTGTTTTGCTTAGCTAGCTTAGCTTAGCTAGATTAGCTACCCATCTAGCGAACGCTCACTCGAATCTGAAACGTGCGGCCGGGTTGGGGCAGGCCGCACTGGTCCAGGACCACGGAGTCGCCGAGGTTGCCCACGCCCACGGCGTAGTCCACCGTGCGCCCCGATCCGCCGCGCCCGGCCACGAAGACTTTCCGCGCCTCCAGATCCAATGTGGCGCTGGCGTCCATTCGCTCGAGACCGGTGACCTCGACGTTGTGGCAATACTGGACCCCCCGGAACCTGAGGAAGCCATCGACGGTAACTTCCCGCGGGACAATGACCCCCAGATTGAGCGTGCCCGAAACAGCCGGTGCGTATTCCGCCCTGTGGTCCCCGCCCGGCACCCCGGGATCCTGGATGCGCACCCGCTGCAGCGTCAGGCCACCGGCGAAGGTGAACGCGCCCCGGGTTCCCGCCGTGAGCACCTCCAGCCCCGTGGACCGCACCTCGTCGCGGTTGACTCTCTTGAAGCGGGGCCCTTCCGTGGTCACCGTGCTGGTGCGCACGATTCCATCCCTTAGCCTGTGGTGAAAGCCAACCATCTGCAGTCGCGTTGCGCCGGCGCTGCCGGCGGTGATCGTGACCCCGGCCTCGCCGGCGACGAGGCTCTCGGGCCGCAGTTCGGGGTTGGGCTCGAACCGGCCCAGCGCTCCCGAGTACAGTTCACGTAGCGATGGGAAGCGCGTGCGCCGGCTGAGCCCGGCGTGATAGAGAGCGTTTCCGCCTGATCCCGAGCGGGTGATCCCGGTCCGCATTCCCCAATCCCAGAGGGTGCCCAGCGGCGGCTTGTCTCCCGAGCGCGGCGTGTTCGACCCGTCCACCGAGGCCCCGAGGGTCCAGTGTGTATCCCCGCTCCGACCGTCGATGCCGCCCGCTCCGATCTCCAGTTCGCCCCCGAGACTCCAGAGACGTTGCTGGTATTCGAAGGTCGCGCCGGACGCGAAGGTCTCGGTGTGGCGGACGTCGGAGACGGTCAGCGCGCTGCGTATGTCGGTCCCGCTGTTGAACAGATGGTCTCCCAGGACGCGGCCCGTCAGGGTCGAGGTCTCGCCGGTCTCGCCGTCGACGACGGTTCGATACGCCGCGGTCGCGTACTCGTCGATCTCGGTGGTCGAGCGGTTCATGCCCAGATTGGCCTGCAGGTCGATCACACCGGAGCCGGTAGTGCGCCTGCCGGTACCGCCGGACAGCGTCATGAACAGGTGCGACTGGTGTGGGTAGCGCCAGAGCCGGGGGTCTTCGACATGGGCCTCCGGCGGTACCCCGCGCTCGAGATCGGCTGCGCTGATCAGGGTCGACAACCAGGCACCGTCGTCTCCGCGGTAGCGGGTGGAAAGGAAGCCGTCGCTCAGCTGCCGGTCGGAATTGAGGCGGCGCCCGTCGGCGTCGGCAAGCAACTCCTGGTTGAGATCCTCATCCTCGCGGGCCCCGCCCGGCAGCGTCACGCCGGGAGTGTCCCGGTACGCGCCCCCGCCACGCACCGTCCACGTGGAGGCATCTCGCTCCAGCTGCGCGCCGACAATCGCGCTGGCATTCCTTCCTCCTTCCTGGTCAACGGAGAGGGCTCCGACAAAGGGTGGGACGGGTGCCTCGAGCGACGTGCCCCGTCCGACGTCGAATTCGATGGCTCCACCGAGGACATTCGGTCCGTGGAGCATCGAGGAGAGTCCGCGCAGGAGCGTGACGTTGCGAAATGCGGTCAGGGGGATCACGGACATGTCGGTACGGTGATCCCATCCCACGGTCAGGGGGATACCGTCGAGCAGGATCGCGATCTGACGGTCCTCCGCCCCGCGCATGTCGGGCTGCGCCTCGCCCCGCGAGTTCGACCGCACCTCGATCATCGGCATCCGGCGAAGGAAGTCCTCCATGGTCGGTGCGGCGAGAACCCCGGCCGAATCGAGGGAGACTTCGACGGCGCTGGTGCCCCCGGTCGTGGTCGCCGGACGCGGCACCTCGACCCTCAGCCCGCGCACCTCCATGACAAGCGTATCGCGCGCCACCGTTGTGGTGTCCTGAGCCGACACGCCGGCCGCCGTCCCGGCCACAACCAGCACAACGGCGGCCAGGACCGGTCGAACGTCGATACGGCGGACTCCGCCACGCGGCACGCGGCCATCGGTCATGTCCGTCGGTTCATCCCTTCCTGAGATGCTGACGTCGAACGGCGTCGCGCACAGCTTCCGCCGTGATGCCGTATTGGCGGTAGATCTCCTGAAACGGGGCCGAAGCACCGAAGCGGTCGATGCCGATTGAAGTGCCTCCGCTCCCCACCCATCGCTCCCATCCCATGGTGCTGCCGGCCTCGACCGATACCTTCAGTACCTGGCGCGGCAGGATCTGTTCCTGGTAGCTGGCGGGTTGCGCCGAGAACAGGCTCCAACTCGGCATACTCACGACCCGTACACCGATGTTTTCGTTGGCCAATTGCTCCCGCGCTTCGAGTGCAATCCCCACTTCGGATCCAGAAGCGACCACAACGGCGTCGAGACTGGTGTCGCCCGGGGCATCTCGCAGCACGTAGGCTCCGCGGTGAAGCTGATCGGCCGAAGGTCTTTCCGGTCCTCTTTCGATCACCGGTACCGTCTGGCGGGTCAGTGCGAGGAACGACGGTCCCTCTCGACAGGTGAGTGCGGCTCGCCATGCCTCGGCCGTCTCGGGGCCGTCCGCCGGACGGAGATCCAGAAGGCCGGGAATCGCCCGGAGCGCGGCAAGCTGCTCTATGGGCTGGTGCGTCGGCCCGTCTTCGCCCAGGCCGATACTGTCGTGGGTGAATACGTAGGTGACGGGAAGCCCCATCAGGGCGGCGAGCCGAATCGAGGGCCGCATGTAGTCCGAGAAGATGAGGAAGGTGCCACCGAAGGGATGAATGCCGCCGTGCAGCGCCATCCCGTTCATGATCGCTCCCATCGCGTGCTCGCGGACGCCGAAGTGCACGATCCTCCCGCCGGGATTGTCGCGGAGCAAGTCCCCGCTGCCGACGATATCGGTCTTGTTCGAACCCCCGAGATCGGCAGAGCCGCCGAGCATGGTCGGCAAAGCGCCTGCGGCACCTTGCAGCACCTTGCCCGAGTGGTTGCGCGTGGCGGTTGCCGGCGCCGCCGACAGATCCGGCAGCGCCTGGTCCCATCCGTCGGGCAGTTCGCCCGCCATCACGGCCTCGAACTCGGAGGCAAGCCCGGGCAATTCGGCGCGGTACGCCTCGAATCGCCGCGCCCAGGCCTCCTGGTGCCCCGCCCTGCCGGCTGCCGCGCGGCGCCAGTGCTCCAGGGCGGCGGGCTCCACATGGAAGGGCTCCAGCGACGGATACCCGATATTGCGCTTGGTTGCCTCGATTTCGTCCAGGCCGAGCGGTGCACCGTGGGTGGCCGCGGTGCCCGCCATATTGGGGCTCCCTTCGGCGATGGTGGTCCGCAGGACAATCAGTGACGGACGCCCGGTCTCGGCCTTCGCGGCCAGGAGTGCGGCATCGATTGCTTCCAGATCGGTGCCGTCCCCAACCGTCACGGTGTGCCAGCCATACCCCCGGAAGCGTTGGGACTGGTCGGTTACGGTGGCCAGATCGGTCGCGCCCTCGATCGTGATGCGGTTGTCATCGAAGATCCAGATCAGCTTGCCGAGTCCCTGGTGCCCCGCGATCTCGGCGGCCTCGTGGGAAATCCCCTCCATCAGGTCGCCGTCGGAGCAAAGCGCATAGGTGCGGTGACCCACGACGTCGTGGCCGGGCCGGTTGTAGCGATTCGCGAGCCAGCGTTCGGCAAGCGCCATTCCGACCGAGTTGGCGACGCCCTGGCCCAGGGGTCCGGTCGTGGTCTCGACTCCGGGCGTGTGCCCGTACTCGGGGTGGCCGGGCGTCTTGCTGTCCCACTGCCGGAAACGCCTGATGTCGTCCAGCGTCAGATCGTACCCCGTCAGGTACAGGAGGCTGTAGATGAGCATGGACGCGTGGCCCGCGGAAAGTACAAACCGGTCGCGGTCCAGCCAGTCCGGGTCGCGGGGGTTGTGCCGGAGGTGCCGGGTCCAGAGGGCGTAGCCTATGGGAGCCAGCGCCATGGGCGTGCCGGGATGGCCCGAGTTGGCCTTCTGGACGGCGTCCATGGCCAGTGTCTTGATGGTGTCGATTGCAAGCTGTTCGATGGTCGTGGACGTGCCCGCGGCCAGGGGCATGGCTCAGCCTCGCTTTTTGTTGATCACTGGACTCTTGCGGCTTCCCTCGCGACGACGAAGTTCAGCAGGCGATCCTTGACGTGGATGATGCGCCGGACATCCATCCCCGCCAGGTGGCGCGCCACGTTCTCTTCGGCGCGGGCAAGGGCCGCCACGGCCTCCTCGTCGGCGCCCGCCGGCGCGGCAACCGTGCCGCGCACCTTGCCGTTGACCTGCACCGCGATGCGGACCTGTTGCTCCACCGCCTTTGCGGAATCGAATGTCGGCCAGTTGGCGCCCTCGAAGATGCTCCCGCGGTGTCCCAGCCGCTGCCACAGCTCCTCGGCCATGTGGGGCGCGAAGGGCGCGATCAGGGGCACCAGGGGCTCGACCTCGGCGCGGCAGGGGGTGCGTCCGCCGGCCCGCGCCGCGTTCAGGTATTCCATCATGGCGGCGATTGCCGTGTTGTAGCGCAGTTCGGCGATCTGCCGTGTCGCCTGCTTGATCGTGCGGTGCAGCTTCCGTTCCAGGGCCGGGTCCGGGGCGCCGTCGCGAAGTTCGCCGTCGCGCGGCACGATCGACTCCCAGAGCCGGTGAAGGAAGCCGTGCGGGCCGGAAATGCCCCGGTCCTGATAGTCTCCGCCGGCCATGAAGGGCCCCAGGAACATGAGGTACAGGCGGAACGTATCGGCGCCGTACCGCTCGATGATCGGGTCGGGCACGATGACGTTGCCCTTGCTCTTGGACATCTTGGCGCCTTCCCGGATGATCAGGCCGTGGGCGCGGAACTGGTCGTAGGGCTCCTCGAAATCGAGCCAGCCCATGTCGTGCAGGGCCATGACGACGAAGCGGGAATAGAGCAGATGGAGCACGGCGTGCTCGTTTCCACCGATGTAGGTGTCGACGGGCAGCCAGCGTCGGGTGATGTCCGGATCGAAGGGCCGGTCGTCGAAATCGGTGGACGGATATCGGAGGAAGTACCAGCCGCTGTCCAGGAAGGTGTCCGACACGTCGGTCTCCCGGGTAGCGTCCCGCCCGCACTGCGGACAGGGTACCTCGTACCAGTCACGCACCCTCGCCAGCGGGCTGACGCCCGACTCGTCGGGACGGAAATCCTCGACCCTGGGCAGCACGACGGGAAGATCCTCTTCGGGCACCGGCACGGGCCCGCAATCGTCGCAGTGGATGATCGGGATCGGTGGACCCCAGTACCTCTGGCGCGAGATGCACCAGTCGTGCAGCCGGTAGTTGACCTGGGCCTCGGCGAGCCCTCGAGCCGCCAGGTCGGACGTGATGGCCGCCTTCGCTTCGGAGGGCCGCATGCCGTCATAGCGGCCCGAATTCACCAGCGTGCCGCGCGGGAACTCATACGCGATCTCGAGCGGCGTATCGGCGGCGTCTCCGTCGTCGGCGACCACGCGGGTGATCGGAAGGTCGTATGCGGTCGCAAAATCGAAGTCCCGCTCGTCGTGTCCCGGAACCGCCATGATGGCGCCGGTCCCGTATCCCATGAGCACGTAGTCGGCGATCCACACGGGCACGGGCTTGCGGGTCGCCGGATTCAGGCAGTAGCCGCCGGTGAACACCCCCGTCTTGTGCTTCTCGATCTTCTGGCGCGCCACCAGGTCCATCGCTTTGGTGCGCGACCGGTAGGCGTTCACGCGGTCCCGGCAATCGTCCGACGTGACCGAATCCACCATCGGATGCTCGGGGGCCAGGACCATGTAGGTGGCGCCGAACACCGTATCCGGCCGCGTGGTGAACACGGGGATGAGGGGCAGCTCACCGCTGTCCGGGTCTCCCCCGCCACCGGCTCCGCGTGCGCCCAGGACCGGGAACCGGAGTTCCGCGCCCTGCGACCGCCGAATCCAGGCTCGCTGGGCCTTGCGCGTGGTATCGGACCAGTCCAGGCCGGGAAGATTGTCCAGCAGGCGTCCCGCGTACTCGGTGATCTTCAGAAACCACTGGCGGATGAAGCGTTGCTCCACCGGCGTGCCGCACCGTTCGCACGCGCCGACCACGACCTGCTCGTTTGCCAGCACCGTCATGTCGGAGGGGCACCAGTTGACCGGTGCCTCCTTCTGCTCGGCGAGGCCGTGCTTGAAGAACTGCAGGAACAGCCACTGGGTCCACTTGTAGTACTCCGGCGCGGTGGTGTCGACGGTGTGATCCCAATCGAACATCCCGCCCATCCGCCTGAGCTGACGCGTGAAGTTGGCCACGTTGGCCGGAATGAGGTCCATGGGGTGGACGCCAGCCTTCAGGGCGAAGTTCTCCGAGTGGATTCCGAACGCGTCGAAGCCGATCGGCTCGAACACGTCGTGACCCTGCAGGCGCTTGAAGCGTCCGTGCACGTCCGCGCCGGTGAAGGCGTAGATGTTCCCGACGTGCAGCCCCTCGGCAGAAGGGTACGGGAACATCATCAGGTTGAAAAACGGCCGCTCCGCTGTGCCCAGTCGCTCCAGCGTAAAGGAGTTGGTTCCGTCACGATCCCATTTGGCCTGCCACCTGCTCTCCAGAGTGGCGGGATCGTATGTCCTGTCGGCTTCCGTGGACATCTGTCGCTGCGGTCGGAGGGTTACGTTGCCCGGTATGCGGCCTAACCTTAAAAGCTAACAGCACATGGGGCTGTGCAGTCCGAGCAGTTCGAGCCCGTTGGCGGGGTCCTCTCAGCCCGGCGGCTCCGGGAAGCTCCTCGAGGGCAGAAGCTCGAATGGATCGGCGACCGTGGAAATCCGGCTCCTGAGGTCCTCGATGGCCTCCCTGAGCGAGCCGCCGCTGCGGCCCATGTGCGCTTCAAAGGCCGGGAGGCGGTGATAGTAGCGCATCCGGCTGAGGAGCGTGGCGTTGTTCAGCGGGGTGGTGTCGAAGCCCGAGAACGTGAGCGCCCTCAGGTGCGGACGGACCTCCTCGCGGAAGCGGCGCATATGCCGGGCGAAGACCGCCTCGCGCCGCCCGAGCTTCGCGGTGGCCGTCGTGGCCGTGTTGCCATACACCTCCTCGAGTTCAGCCACGAGGCCGTCGATGAACACCGAAAACCGCTGCACGTCGCGCCATCGATCGCGGGCGCGGTTGCACCAGACGGTGTCCGGCCCCCCACCCGGACGAGTACAGAAGAACTCGGCCGCACCGGTCCTTCCCACCCAGTTGGCGAAACTCTCGTTGAAGCGGACCTGGCCGGGAACGAAGAGGTGGTTGTGGGAGAGTTCGTGGATGATCGTCGCTACGAGTTCCACTTCGTCATACCGCACGACCGTGGAGAGCAGCGGATCCGAGAACCACCCCAGGGTGCTGAAGGCGGCAGTGGGCCGCAGGTAGGTGTCGAATCCCTCGTCCTCGAGCTTCCGTTGCTCGTCGAGCGCGTCGTCCAGCGAGAAGAACCCCCGGTAGGGGACGTGTCCCACCACGGGGAACCACCAGGTCCGCGACTCGAGTCTGTCCCGGTAGGCGGCGGACAGGACCATCGCGAGGGTGTCGCTGTCGAGCTCCGTGTAGGTGGTATAGCTGTCGCCGACGTCCAGACCCAGCGCGTTCATCGCGAACTCGCGGGCTTCCCTCGCAAGCGTGAGCTTGCCGCGGGTGCGCTCATCGGTGGTCGGAGCCAGGATCACCTCGGGAATCGGCTGGCGGGCACGCAGGATCTTCGCCTCCGCCCAGCCGGCCTTGATCACGTACATCGGCGAGCACGCCGTGCCCTGCCAGAGCACCGCGGCCAGCACGACGAGTCCGCCAGCGGCCGCGAGCCGTCTTGCCCGCGGCCGCCTGCGCAACTTCCCGTTCACGCCACGTCGGTTCACGCCACGCGTCACGACCGGCAACGCTACCTGCCGCCGCCCAGGTTCCGGATCAGGGGAATCCCGCCTTCGGTGGGAACGTATACCAGCGACCCCTCCGGCATCTGTGCCAGTTGCTGGATGTAGAAGAAGGTCAGGTACTCCTGCGACAGCCCTTCGGTAATGATCTGCTGGGCCTCCGCGATTCCCTTGGCTTCCTCGGCCTGCTGCCGCGCCTGCTCCTGAATGATCTGCGTCTGGAATTCCTCGGCGGCGACCTGCTGCTCGCGTTCCAGCTTCTGCTCGATCGCCTCGCGTACCCGGGGCGGCGCCTGGATGTCGCGCACGAAGACGTCCACGACTTCGATCCGGTCGCCTGCCTTGGCCTGGATCTCCTCCTTCATGCTGATCGCCACCTCGCGGCGGTCCGGCGAGAAGATCTCGTTGATGGACTTGGTGGCCACGGCGTCGCGGACGCCGTTGCGGACCGCGTTGAGCACGATGCTGCGCTTGATCTGGGTCTCGGACCCGATGCGCTGATAGAGATCGGGGGCGTTGCCACCGTTGATCTCGAACAGGATGGACACCTCGAGCGCGACGTTGAGCTGCTCCGAGGTCTGGGCCTCGATCTGCTCGACACCGCCCTGGGCCGGGAAGGACTGCTCGCGAATGGACATCCTTTCCACGGAGGCGAATGGATTGACGACGTGCAGGCCCTGGTCCAGAGCCACGGGATCGACGCTGCCCAGGAAGTGCTTGACCCCCACTTCGCCGACGCGGATCATCACGACGGCGTTCAGAAATGTGAGACCGACCCCCACGAACATGATGACGTATCCGGCCAGCTTGGTCGGGACTTTCCCGCCGTCGCTCGGGAGGGATCGGACGATGGCCCCGATTGCGATCAGGACGATGGCGATGGCTGCGAAACCCATTTTGGTGTTCCTTTCCTGGAATGGTGTGACGGGTATCCGGTGTGTTTCCTTTACAGAATATGTGTGATTCCACTACGTGTCGCGTCGTCCGGGCCGTCACCGTGGCCGGCATCGGGGATCGGTCGGGCGTCCCGTGGGTTGCCGCGCGGCGCCCGCCGGGCATGCAGAAGTGAACCAGGGGAGGCCATCAAGTGAGAACCGCGGCGTCGAAACATCGTCTGGAAGGGAAGGTGGCGATTGTCACCGGGGCTTCGTCCGGGATCGGTCGGGCGGTCGCCCATGCATTGGCGCGGGAGGGTGCCGCGGTCGTGCTCGCGGCCCGGCGCATGGAGCGTCTCGAGGCGGATGTCCGCGAGTTGAGCGCAGCCGGGGCACGAGCCCTCGCCGTTGCCGCCGACGTGACGCGGATGGACGACATGCATGCCGTCGCGGACGCAGCCGGCACGGCATTCGCGCGGATCGACATCCTGGTCAACAACGCGGGGATCATGCCCCTGTCTCCACTGGCGGAAGGCCGCGTGTCGGACTGGACCCGAATGGTGGACGTCAACGTCAACGGCGTGCTGCACGGGATCGGGGCGGTGTTGCCGATCATGCTGGAGCAGGGGACGGGCCACATCGTCAACATCGGGTCCGTGGCCGGCCGCCGGCCGTTCCCGGGTGGAACCGTGTACTGCGCCAGCAAGTTTGCCGTGCGCTGCATTTCGTGGGGTCTCCACCTGGAGCTGGGGGCCAGCCACGGCATTCGCTCCACGGACATTCAGCCGGGGTACGCCGAGACCGAGCTCATCGATACCCTTCCGGACGCCGCGGCCCGCGAGGCCTGGAATGAACGGTGGGCTGACAAGAAGCCGCTGGAGGCGGAGGATGTTGCGCAGGCGGTACTGTACGCCGTGACGACACCGCCGCACGTGTCGGTCAGCGAGGTGCTGGTGCGGCCGCTGGACCAGCCAACGTAGCGGGCTGACCTGCCGCGCGGGGCTTCGTGGGCCGCCAGCCGGTTCGGGTGCGCCCGGCCGGAGGGGCTCAGGCCGCCGCTACCGCGAACTGCAACTCATGCAGCTGGCGGTACAGTCCGTCCCTGGCCAGAAGCTCCTCGTGGCTTCCTTCCTCCACGAGGCGGCCGTGGTGCATCACCAGGATCCGGTCGGCACCCTGGACCGTCGAAAGGCGGTGTGCGATCACCAGGCTGGTCCTGCCGCGCATGAGCCGGTCGGTGGCCTCCTCGATGCGCGCTTCGATTTCGGAATCGACCGAGCTGGTCGCCTCGTCGAGCACCAGGATGCCCGGGTCGAACGCCAGTGCACGCGCGAACGAGAGCAGTTGGCGCTCTCCCACCGAAAGGCTGGCGCCGCGTTCCCCCAGCTCCTGGGCCGAACCGTCGGGAAGGCGCTCCACGAAGGGTGTGGCGCCGACGGCGTCGAGCGCATCGGCCACCCTGGCCGCACCGATGTCGCCCGACCCCAGCCGCACGTTGTAGTCGACCGACTTGCTGAACAGGAAGATGTCCTGCAGGACCAGGCCGATCCGGGCGCGCAGATCCTCCAGCCGCAGCTGCTCGATCGGGATTCCGTCGACCAGGATACGGCCGCGCTGAGCCTCGTAGAACCTCATGAGCAAGTTGATGACGGTCGTCTTCCCAGCGCCAGTGTGACCCACGATCGCCAGCTTTTCCCCGGGCGCGACCGTGAAGGAAAGGTCGCGAATCACCCAGTCGGGCTGGCCCTCCGTGCCGGGGTGGCCGTCCGCTTCATCCTGTCGATTCCCGTACGCGAACCACACATTCTCGAACCGGATCTCCCCCGTCGCCCCTTTGGGAAACCGTCGCGTGACGGCCGCGTCCCGGATCGCCGGCTCGCGGTCGAGGAGCCGGAAGATCCGCTCGGAGGAGGCCATGGCTCCCTGCAACAGGTTGTACTTCTCGGACAGGTCCTGAATCGGCCGGAAGAACCTGCGCGCGTAGTCGAGGAAGGCCGCGAGCACTCCGATGGTCACGGCGCCCTGGATCATCGCGCTGCCGCCGTACCAGATGATCAGTGCCAGTGCAATGGAGGTGAGTTGCTGGATGATCGGAAAGAACAGCGCGTAGTACGTGATCGACCGCAGGTGGGCGTCCAGGTAGTCGTTGTTGAGTTCCTTGAAGCGTCCCAGGTCGGCGTCCTCGCGGTTGAAGAGCTGGACGACCCTGATTCCGGTGAAGCGTTCCTGGAGGAATGCGTTCATCCGCGCCAGGCGGTAGCGGATGTCCCGGTACGCGGACCGGATGCGCGAGCGGAAGACGAAGGCGGCCCACGCCACGAAGGGAAGCACGCTGAAGGTGACCAGGGCCAGGTCGGCGTCCATCTGCAGCATCGCGGCCACGATGAAGAAGAGCATGAACAGGTCGCCGAAGACCGTGACCAGCCCCGAGCTGAAGAGCTCGTTCAGCGTCTCGACGTCCGAGGTGATGCGCGTCATCAGCCGGCCGACCGGATTCCGGTCGTAGAAGCGAAGGTCCAGCTCCTGCAGCTTCCGGAAGATCTGCGTGCGCAGATCGTACATTACGCGCTGGCCGAGCCACGTCGTGACGAGCGCCTGCACGTACTGGAAAACGAAGACCAGTACCGTGACCGCCAGGTAGACGATCGCCAGAAGGGCAAGCTGCCTGCCGTCGTTGGAAGGGATCGCCTCGTCCAGGGCGATCATGGTGAGGTAGGGGCCGATCACGGCCGCCAGCGACGCCAGCAGCAGGAGGACGACGGCACCCGCAACCTGCAGCGCGTACGGGCGCAGGTAGCGCAGAAGCCGCGCCATCAGGCGCGAATCGTACGCCTTGCCGAGGACCTCTTCCTCGTATCCGTCGTGAGCCTGTGACATGCTTCAGCCGGTCGTGGCCGCGTGGGACGGGTGCGGGACCACCGCCGAGCGCGTCACGGTCGCGACCTCAGACCGTGCCCGCCGCGATCAGGTCGAGCCCGTCCAGCAGGCGCTGCATCTTGTCCCACGGGGCGACGGTCGCCCGGAGGCCCGATCCTCGTGCGGTGACGCCCGCGAACGGGCGGACGCGCACACCGTCCGCCTCCAGTTGCCGAGTCTCCGGCTCCAGCCGGTCGTCCGGACGCAGGATGAACACGAAATTGGCTGCCGAATCCGGAACCCGATAGCCCCGCCGGCGCAGGCGATCCGTCAATCGCTCCCGGTTCACAGCCGTCTCGGCAATGGTCTCGTCCAGCCACGGCGAGTCGCTGGAAATCGCCGCGGCCGCGGCGGTGCTCGTAACGCCGGAAACGACGAATGGGCCGCGCGCCTTGTCGACCTCGAGGACGAGCGACTCGCTGCCCACGCCATACCCGGCCCGCATGCCGGCAAGCCCGTATGCCTTCGACAGGGTCTTCACGCACAGGGTGCGCTCACCCTCCAGCGCCATCTCGAAGGGAGTCAGATCTTCACGGGACCGGTTGTATTCGCCGTACGCCTCGTCGATGATCAGGACGCTTCCCACGGCCTCGGCGTGCCGGTAGACGGCCCGAATCCAGTCGTCGGGAATGGCTTCGCCCGTCGGATTGCCCGGATTGGCGATGTACACGATGCACGGCCTCGGCCCCGCGAAGCGAACCGGGTCGTCCAGCGCTTCCTCCCACTCGACCGGAACCGGCTCGTGCCCGTTCATGCGCGCCAGCATTCCCGCCGCCGGCCAGCCGGGGTCCATGAAGCGCATCCGCGTCGGCGCCACCGCCCGCATGACCGCGTCCAGCACGCCGGTACCCCCCGCGCCCGTGGTCACGTTGTACGGAGAGACGCCCAAGTTGGCCGCGACGGCCGTCGCGAACTCGTCCGCGTAGCTGCCCGGGTACTCGGATGCAACCGGTGTTCCCGCCTCGGCCAGGACAGCCAGGGCCGCCGGATGGGCTCCCCAGAGGTTGCGGTTGTCGCCCAGGTCGGCCGCGATCGGTGAACGGTCCGGCAGGTAGCGACCGAGATCGTCGTAGTCGTCGCGCGGGTAGATGTCCGGTTTCATCGTGTTCCTGCTGGTAGATTGGAGAAGACGGCGTGTACTTCGGTGCGGCGCGAGGCCGTTCCACGGTCGGGAAAATCGTGCCCGAAGGCAACGGGTGGCCACCCACGGGTTTCCACTCAAGGGGCTCAACGTTCATGGATCGATCGATTCGGATCAGAGGTGCGCGGCAGCACAATCTGAAGAACCTCGACCTGGACCTGCCCCGGAACGCACTCACGGTCGTGACCGGGCCCTCGGGATCGGGCAAGTCCTCCCTGGCGCTCGATACCCTCTTCGCGGCGGGCCAGCGCCGCTACGTCGAGGCCCTGTCCAGCTACGCCAGACAGTTTCTCGACCGGCTCGAAAAGCCCGATGTCGACCGGATCGAAGGGCTGTCGCCCGCGGTCGCGATCGAGCAGCGCAACCCGACCACGAGCAGCCGCTCCACCGTGGGCACCGCCACCGAGGTGTACGACTTCCTCCGGCTCCTGTTTGCGCGTGTGGGGCGTACGCATTGTCCCGCCTGCGGGGACGAAGTGCGTCCGGACAGCGTCTCCGACGCCGTCGACCGCGTTGCTTCGCTGCCCCGCGGCGACCGGTTTCTGGTCGCCTTTCCGTTGAACAGGAGCGGTCGCGTATCCCACGAACTGGTTGTCGAGAACCTTCGGGCCCTGGGCTTCGTGCGCGTACTGGCGGATGGCGTGTTGGCCGAACTGGCCGACGCCGCCGTCCCCGATCTCGCGACGGCCCGGGAAGTCATGGTCGTCGTCGATCGGCTGAGGGTGCCGTCCGCGCCCGACCGGAACTGGACGGACCGGCTCGCCGATTCGATCGCCACCTGCTTCCGCGAAGGCGAGGGGGAAGCGGCCATCGTTCCGGCCAGCCCCTCGCACGAAACGATCCGCTTCTCGGAGCGGTTCCGCTGTCCCCGGCACCCGGAGAAGGTCTTCCTGAAGCCCACGCCGCGCCTCTTCTCCTTCAACAACCCCTACGGCAGCTGTCCGACGTGCACCGGCTTCGGCGCGACCCTGGAGTACGACCCGGCGCTGGTGGTGCCCGACGAAGACCGATCGCTGGACGACGGGGCAGTGGATCCGTGGGCGAAGCCCCGCTACGGGCGGGAACGCGCCCTGCTGCGCCGGTTCGCCGACGAGCACCGCGTCTCGATCCATGCCCCCTGGCGAGAGCTGCCCGTACCCTTCCGCGAGGGAGTGCTGTTCGGACGCGGGTCGTTTCGCGGGGTTCTGGACTTCCTTGCCTCGAAGGAACGGAAGCGCTACAAGCAGTACATACGGATCTTCCTGCGCCAGTACCAGCGGCCTCGGCCCTGCCGCGCCTGCGGCGGATCGCGTCTCAGACCCGAGGCGAGATATGTGACGGTGGGCGGTCTCGATATCGGCGAGGTCTCCGCCTTGCCGATCGAGGCGCTCCCGGCGTGGATGGACGGCCTGGAGTTGCGCCCGATGGAGGCTCGGATCGCGATCACAATCCTGCGGGAACTCTCGGCGCGGGTCGGGTTTCTCGTCGATGTCGGCCTGGGATACCTCACGCTCGGCAGGCAGATGCGCACGGTCTCCGGCGGCGAGGCGCAGCGCATCTCTCTCGCCAACTCCCTGGGGTCCCGCCTCGTGGATACGCTGTACGTCCTGGACGAGCCCTCGATCGGGCTGCACCCGCAGGACATGGACGCCCTGATGGTGCTGTTGCGCAGGCTCCGCGACGGCGGCAACACCGTGGTTGTGGTCGAGCACAACGCGACCGCGATACGCGCTGCGGACCACGTCGTCGAACTGGGCCCGGGTTCGGGGGATCTGGGCGGCAAGGTCGTCTTCGAGGGCACGCCCGCCGATTTGGCCCGGACGGAGACAAATACCGGCAGGTATCTGTCAAAACAGCGCGCAAGACTTCGCGGAGACGGCAAGGGTGGCCGTGACGCGCGGAGCGGATGGACGGCGGGCGGCCGCCGCCCGGTGGATGGCGCCCGCATCCGCCTCAAGGGAGCGAAGCTGCACAACCTGCGAGGCGCGGAGGCCGAGTTCCCCATCGGCGCGATGACCGTCGTGACCGGCGTGTCCGGTTCGGGCAAGTCGACGCTGGTGCACGACATCCTCTACCGTGCCCTGGAGCGCGAACTTCGCGGAGGCCGCACCTCGGCGAAGGAGCACCTTGGCGAGGTGGTCGGCGCGTACGGCTCCCTGACCGGGACCGAACACCTGGACGACGTGGTCCTGATCGACCAGAGCCCCATCGGACGCACACCCCGCTCGAACCCGGTGACCTACATCCGGGCCTGGGCGGAGATCCGCCGCATCTTCGCCCGTCAGCGCGCCGCCGCCACCGCCGGCCTGGACGCCCGCAGCTTCTCGTTCAACGTCAAGGGCGGCCGCTGCGAGGAGTGCGGGGGCGCGGGCTACGTGCGCGTGGAAATGGTCTTCATGGCGGACATCCACGTGCCCTGCGAGGTGTGCGGCGGGAAGCGCTACCGGCCCGAGGTGCTGGAGGTGCGGGTGCGGGGGCTCAACGTCACCGACGTGCTCGACATGACCGTCGACCGGGCCATCCGCTTCTTCCTGCGCGAGCCGCGGCTGGGGCAGGCGCTGTGGCATCTGCAGCAGGTCGGGCTCGGCTACCTTCGCCTGGGCCAGCCGGCCACGACGCTGTCTGGTGGCGAGGCACAAAGGCTCAAGATTGCGCGCGAACTGATCGGCGCCGCGGCCCGCAAGGGCACCCGCAAGGCGTACATCCTCGACGAGCCGACGACGGGTCTCTCCGGCGAGGACGTGGAACTGCTGAACGAGGTGCTCCGCAGACTGGTCAGGGCGGGCCACACCCTGGTGGTGGTCGAGCACGACCTGGACGTGGTCAGGGCGGCCGATTGGGTGGTCGACATGGGCCCCGGAGCCGGAGCCCGCGGCGGTGAGGTCGTCGCGATGGGGCGGCCCGAGGACGTGGCCACGGTGCCCGAGAGCGTGACGGGACGGTTCCTTGGAGAGGCGCTGGGGTTGGGAGAGGGGAGGTCCAGGCCCGGGCGTCTGCAGAAGCGCGACCGTCTGGCTTCGGATTCCGGTGCGCCTGCGGGAGCCGCGTGACCTCGTCCCGGCCCCGATCCGCGCCCCTCGTCACGGTAGTCCTCCCGGTCAGGGACGGCGCCGCCACGCTGGAGGCCGCGTTGCGGTCGCTCGGCGCGCAGACGTTCTCCGACTTCGAGGTCATCGTGGTCGACGACGGTTCGCGCGACGACACGGCCCGGGTCGCGCGGCGGTGGGAGCGGCGCGACGGCCGCTTCCGCCTGGTCCGCACACCGCCCGGCGGCATCGTGCCGGCACTCCAGCGCGGCCTCGCCGAGGCGCGGGGGACGCTGGTCGCGCGCATGGACGCCGACGACGTCTGCCACCCGGTACGGCTCGCGACCCAGGTCGACCTCCTGGAGCGCCGCCCCGCCCTCGCCGGTTGCGGCACCGGCGTCCGCTATGTCCCGGCGGCGGGCGTCACGGCGCGGGCCGCCGAATACGCGGCCTGGCTGAACACCATGACCGCCTGGAAGACGGTCGCGGCGAACATCTTCGTCGAATGCCCCCTCGCGCACCCGACCATCATGTTCAGGGCCGCTGCGCTTTCCGCTGTGGGCGGCTACCGTGACCGCGGCTGGCCCGAGGACTACGACCTCCTTCTGCGGCTGTGGCGGCACGGATACCGCTTCGTGTCGGTGCCGCGCGTGCTCCTCGACTGGAACAACCGCGAGGACCGCCTCAGCCGCACCCACCCCGCCTATTCGCTGGACGCGTTTCGCGCGTGCCGGGTCCATCACCTGCGCCGCAGCCTGCTCGCCGGAAGGTCGGGCGTGGTGATCTGGGGCGCGGGCCCCACGGGCAAGAAGCTCGCAATGGAGTGCCGCCGCGAGGGGATTGCGCTGCGCGCGTTCATCGAGGTAGACCCGAGGAAGATCGGCCAGGTGATTCACGGCGCTCCGGTGCGCGCAGCGGCGGCCGCGAAGGGGTTCCCGGATGCGCTTCACCTGGGTGCCGTCGCGCGGTCGGCGGGCCGGGAGACGGTGCGAGTGGCGGCGGTTGGCGAGGGGCTCCTGGACGGTGTGGATTTCGTGGCGATGGCATGAGGACCGGCCCCTTTTCGGGGCCTGTCTGCAGCCGTCCCCAAGGGTTTGAAATCACCCTGAAAATCAGCTATCTTTAATGGCTGTCCGGGGCTCGTTTTTCACGCCCTGGAGCCAGCACATTCAGCCCTCCAGCGCCCGCAGGTTCAATGGCCGAAAACGAGCACACCACCGCAGGCGAACGGGTCCTCGAACGAATCCTCGAACAGGAGATGCGCGAGTCGTTCATCGACTACTCGATGAGCGTCAACGTGCAGCGCGCCCTCCCCGACGTGCGCGACGGGCTGAAGCCTGTTCACCGGCGCATCCTCTACGCGATGTCCGAACTGGGCCTGTCGCCGGGGCGGGCCTACAAGAAGTGCGCGACGGTCGTCGGCGAGGTGCTGGGCAAGTACCATCCGCACGGCGACTCGGCGGTCTACGACGCCCTCGTGCGCATGGTCCAGGATTTCTCGCTGCGGTATCCGCTCGTGGACGGCCAGGGGAACTTCGGCTCAATCGACGGCGACTCGGCCGCGGCGTATCGCTACACGGAGGCGCGCCTCCAGCGGCTCTCCATCGAACTGCTGGCGGACATCGACAAGGACACCGTTCGCTTCGACGAGAATTTCGACGGCCGTCTCAAGGAGCCGTCGGTTCTGCCATCGAAGGCGCCCAACCTGCTGATCAACGGAGCGTCGGGGATCGCCGTGGGCATGGCGACGAACATTCCCCCGCACAACCTCCGCGAGGTGGTCGCGGGCCTGCTGGCGATGATCGACGACCCGTCGCTGCCACAGGACCAACTCGAAGAGATCATCCGTGGGCCCGACTTCCCCACGGGCGGCCTGATCTGCGGCACCGAGGGCATCCAGGAAGCGTATCGCACGGGACGGGGCCGGGTCGTCATCCGGGCCAGGGCGGACATCGAGGAGGACGACGACGGGCCCTCCCGGATCATCGTCACCGAAATCCCGTTCATGGTTAACAAGGCGCGCCTGATCGAACAGATCGCGGGGCTGGTGCGCGACAAGAAGCTCACGGCCATCCGCGACCTCCGGGACGAATCCGACCGGGACGGCCTCCGCGTCGTCATCGAACTGAAGCGTGACGCGGTGCCCCAGGTCGTCCTGAACCGCCTGTACAAGCACACGCCGATGCAGTCGACCTTCGGGGTGATCTTCCTCGCCCTGGTCGACGGCGTGCCGAAGGTCATGCCGCTGCGCGAGATGCTCGGACACTTCATCGACCACCGCCACAACGTCGTGGTGCGGCGGAGCCGGTTCGACCTGGCGGCGGCAAGGGAGCGCGAGCACATCCTCGAGGGGCTGCGGCTCGCGGTGGACAACATCGACGAGGTCGTGAAGATCGTCCGCGGGTCGCGCGACGCGGCGGAGGCGGCGGTGGGACTCCGCCGGGCATCGAGATCGTGGCGCAAGCTGGTGCTCCCGGGCGAGCCGGTCGAGGATTTGCCCGAGGTGGCCGATGGCGAGCCATACGAGCTGTCGGAGCGGCAGGCGCGGGCTATCCTGGACATGCGGCTGGCTCGTCTGACCGGGCTCGAGATGGAGAAACTCGACGACGAGTTGCTGGGCGTCCGGGCACGCATCGCCGAGTTGGAACACATTCTCGGCGACCGCGGCGTGCGGATGGGCATCATCAAGGACGAACTGAGGGACGTGGCCGCCCGCTACGGCGACGACCGCCGTTCGGCGATCCGGGGCAGCGTGTCCTCCTTCGACGTGGAAGACCTGATCGCGGACGAGGAAGTCGTCATCACCATGTCCCGCCAGGGCTACGTGAAACGGATCCCCATCGACACCTACCGTGCGCAGCGGCGCGGCGGACGAGGCCTCCGCGGGATGAACACCAAGGCGGAGGACTGGGTCGAGCATCTCTTCGTGGCGTCGACCCACGACTACCTGATGGCCTTCACCGACCAGGGCCGGTGCCACTGGGTGAAGGTGTGGGGGATTCCCCACGGCGGCCGCTACGCGAAGGGGAAGCCCATCGTCAACTTCCTCCACCTGGCCCGCGGTGAGAAGGTCGCGTCGGTGCTGCCCGTACGCGAGTTCAGCGGCGATCGGTTCCTCCTCTTCTGCACCAAGAACGGGGTCGTCAAGAAGACGCCGCTGTCGGCCTACGGCAACGTGCGCGCGGTGGGGCTTTACGCGATCAAGTTCCGCGAGGGCGACGAGCTCATCGACGTGCGCATCACCGACGGGACCAACCAGGTGGTGCTGGCGACGCGCCTGGGCAAGGCCATCCGCTTCAGCGAATCGGACGTGAGGTCGATGGGGCGCAACACGGAAGGGGTGATGGGGATTCGGCTGGGCAAGGACGACGAGGTCGTGGGAATGGTCGTGGTGCGCCGGCCGGACGAAACGCTGCTCACCGCGACCGAACACGGAATGGGCAAGCGCAGCGAGATCAGGAACTACCGGTTCCAGGGCCGCGGCGGGATGGGTGTGATCAACCTGAAGGTGTCCCGGAACTCGGGGCCTGTGGTCGCGGTCAGGGCCGTTACCGACGACGACCAGCTCATGGTGATCACCCGCAACGGCGTGGTGAACCGCCAGCCGGTCTCGGACATGCGCGTGATCGGGCGCGTGACCCAGGGGGTGCGGCTGGTCAACCTGGACGAGGGCGATTCGGTGGTCGATGTCGCGCGCGTCGTGGGCGATGACGAGGACTGACGCGGCTTCGGTTCCGGACGCGGCTGCCGGCGTCGGCGCCGGGGCGGGGGTGGGGCCGGCCGGGGACGATGCCGCCGCCCAACTCGTCTCGCTGGCCGAGATCCGGGCCGCTGCCGCGCGCATCCGCGGAACCGTGGTCCGCACGCCGCTGATCCCGGACGCGGACCTGTCGCATGAGGTTGGCGGCGAGGTTCGCCTCAAGTGCGAGTCCCTGCAGAAGGCCGGCGCCTTCAAGGCGCGGGGGGCGTGCAATTTCCTTGCGCAACTGCCGGAGGAGGAGCTTGCCCGCGGCGTCATCACCTACTCCTCGGGAAACCATGCCCAGGCCGTCGCGTTCGCTGCCGGACTCTGGGGGGTGCAGGCCGTGGTGGTCATGCCCACGACGGCGCCGCAGGTCAAGAGCGACGGGGCCCGCACCCTGGGCGCCCGCGTCGAGTTCGCGGGCACGACATCGGAGCACAGGCGGGTGCGCGCGGAGAAGATCGCGGTCGAAGAGGGCCTGGTAATGGTCCCGCCCTTCGATCATCCCTGGATCATTGCGGGGCAGGGAACCGTGGCGCTGGAGGTCTGCGAAGACTGGCCCGAGGTCGACACGCTGCTGGTCCCGATCGGAGGAGGAGGACAGATGGCGGGCTGCGCGGCCGCGCTCCGGCGCCTGAACCCGGACGCTGCCGTGATCGGCGTCGAGCCCACCGGAGCGCCCACCATGCGGCGGGCGCTCGACGCGGGGGCCCCGTCCACGCTGGACCGCATCGACACGATCGCCGACGGTCTCGCGCCCACGCGCGCCGGCGACCTCACCTTCGCCCACGCGGCCGCATTCCTGGACGACGTGGTGCTCGTCGAGGACGACGACATCCGGCGCGCCGCCGCCCACCTCATCACGCGGCGCAAGCTCGTGGTCGAGTACTCGGGCGCCGCCACCGTGGCCGCGCTCCTGTCCGGCCGCGTCGATGCGACGGGACGCAAGGTCTGCGCGGTCCTGTCCGGCGGCAATCTCGACACGTCCCTGCTGGGCGAAATCCTGGACGTGGATCCGGCGGCGTAGTGGAGCCACACCAGCCCTGCACTACCCCGTGCTGATCCTCTTCGACATCGACGGCACCCTCACGACCGGCGGTCCTGCCCGGTCGGCGTTTCAACTCGCGCTCGAAGAGACGTACGGCACGGCCGGGCCGATCGCCACACACGACTTCTCGGGCAAGACGGACCCCCGCATCACACGAGAGCTTCTGACCGCCGCCGGCCGCCACGCCCGCGACATCGAGGCCGGACTGCCGCGCTTCTGGGCGCGCTACCTGTCCGAACTCGAGGCGCGGATCGACGGACACCCCGTGACCGTGCTGCCGGGAGTCCACGAGCTGCTCGCGGCGCTCGCCGCGCGCCAGGACCTGCATCTCGGCCTCGTGACCGGCAACGTGGCGGGCGGGGCCCGGTTGAAGCTCCTTTCCGCGCGGCTCTGGCACCATTTTCCCGTCGGCGGGTTCGGCTCCGACAACGAGGTGCGCAACGAACTGCCCCGGGTCGCGCTTGACCGGGCGTCGGCGCATTGGGGCCGCACGTTCCGGGGAAGCGATGCCGTGATCGTCGGCGACACGCCCCGCGACGTGGCGTGCGGGAAGGCGGTCGGCGCGGCCACCGTGGCGGTCGCGACAGGCCGGTTCTCGCGCGCACACCTGCTGGGCACGGAAGCCGACCGCGTCCTGCCCGACCTCGTGGACACCACGGCGGCCATCGAGGCACTGACCGCCCCATTGGGCTGAACGGCCCGTCCCACGATACTAAACAAACTTGTTTAGTATTGTCCCGTTACCGTGGTCTGCCCATTTTACCATGTTTCCGCCCGCGCATCCGCAGCATCCGGAGGACCGCGGACATCTCAAGATCTGGAGCGCAACGACATGAAGAACTTCTACATCATCATCGGGGTCGTGGCGGTGGCCGGGATCGCGATCATCGCGCTGGTGCTCCGGGGCGGCGGCTCTGCGGCGACCGAGCCCGTCGACCTGGGGGAACTCGCGGACGCGGAACTGCTGGAGCTGGCGCAGGGCATGGTCCAGGGTGACCCGGACGCGCCCGTCACCATCATGGAATTCGGCAACTACCAGTGCAATGCCTGCCGGCAGTTCGCGCTGCTGATCAAGCCGCAGGTCGACATGGCCTACATCGACACCGGCCAGGCCAAGTTCGTCTACTACGACTACCCGTCAGCCCAATTCCCGCACTCCTTCCTGGCGGCCCGAGCCGCCCGTTGCGCCGGTGACCAGGATCGCTACTTCGACTATCACGACGCGGTGTACCGCACGTTCGACGACTGGTCCCTGCAGCGCAGCGTCGCCGGCCATTTCGAGGGTCTGGCCGGCGATATCGGTCTCGACACGGGCGCCTTCGAGGAGTGCCTGAACAGCGACCGCTTCGCGGATGTCGTCACGGCCAACATCACTCTGGGCCAGAGGCTGGCCGTGCGCGGCACGCCGGGGATCTTCGTCCACCACGGCACGGGCTCGGCGCAACGGCTGGGCGGATTCCAGTTCATCGACATCCAGCAGGCCATGGAAGCCGGCCCGGGGCTTTGACTTGACCGAGTTGGCGGACAGCGGCGGCCAGGCCGCCGCCAGTGGTGAGCCCGCGGGGGCACCCGTTCCCGGCGGTCCTCCCCGCAACCGGATGTTCATCGCCGTCCTCTCGCTTGGCGGGGTGTTCCTGGCCTTCTACCTGGTGGCGTACAACATGGGATGGATACCGCCGATACCGTGCGGCACCGGCCAATGCGCCACGGTGCAGTCGTCGAAGTACGCGTGGGTGGGACCCGTGCCGGTTTCGGCGATCGGTCTGGGCGGGTACCTGGCGCTCTTCGGGCTGTCGATCGCGGGACTGCAGGGGCCGCTCGCCGCCTCGCGTGCCACTGCTTTCCTGCTCTTCGGCGGCGCCCTGTTCGGGGTCGCCTTCAGCGCCTACCTCACGTACATCGAAGCGGCGGTCCTTCAGGCGTGGTGCCGCTACTGCGTCGCTTCCGCGATCCTCATATCGATCGTCTTCCTGGCGACCCTGCCGGAGCTGAAACGCTTGCGCGGCGCGGGTGGCCGGTCCGTCGCCGGCGACGCCTCATGAGCGACGGGCGGATCCGTGTCCGGCTGCTGTACGCCGAAGGCGGCGGCTACCACAACGAGGTGATTTCGGTGCCCGGCGGCGGGTTGCCGGACTACGAGCGCCTGATCGATTTCCTGCGGGAGGACGAGGCCGTGGCCGCGGAGTGCTACATCGACGCCAGCAGGCTCTGCTCCGCACAGTTGCTGGAGGCGGACGAGGAAGTCTGACCGGGGCGGGCCCCCGGCTACAGCTCCTGCAGGACGCTCAGCGCCCGGGCCAGCGACCACTCGCCCACCACCTGGGGCGGCCAGGCATTCGCGCTGTGAGAATGCACAAGCGAACCGGCTTCGGCGCGGGCCCGCTCCGCCGTTTTGCCATCGACCTGCCCGGCTTCCTCCGCTTCGCTCAACTCGTCCTCATCCAGGATTCGGACCGAGCCCCAGCGCGGGACCCATACGTCGAGGCACAGATCCGTGGTCTCCCAGGTGTGGACGTCGATAAAGTCGACCGGGGTGAGCACATTGGCGTACATCCCGGTGTGGGCGCCGTTGTTGCGGTAGAAAAGGCCTATGTCGTGCCATTTGCCCGGGAACGTGAACCAGATGATCGGCGAGCGTGGCTCCAGAATCGTGAGATCATCCACGACGATCGGCTGATCGATGGGCGTGCGGGGCTGAAAGGTGACGACACAATCCGGATTGCTGTCCAACACGAGAAGACGATAGGTATCCTGCGGCTTCCCGATCCGGCGGTACCGGATGTCGACGAAATCGCCGTCCCGCGGCAACGGGCCGGGCCGGTTCGACGCGGAGTCTTCGGCCGGCGCGGTCACGGATCGTCGAATCGTTCGGGGTTGGCGCGCTCTATGAAAACGTCCATGATCCCGCCGCACACCGCCGGGCTCCATGTCGTGAAGTCATCGGTGAGGTCGACGCGAACGGTCCGCGGCGGCCCGCCGGCGAACAGCTCCTCCGCGGCCGCGATTACTTCGCCTTCGCCGCAACCTCCCCCCACGGTCCCGGCGATCACGCCATCCCGTCCCACAAGCATCCGTGCGCCGGTCTTGCGCGGCGTGGAGCCCCTGGCGGACACGATAGTGGCCAGTACGGCGGGCTCGCGCAGCGTCGTCAGTTGGCCCAGCAACTCCTTTTCGTCCAACTCGGTCCTCCCCTGCATGCGTTGGTGATTCCGTGCGGCAACTGCTCAGTCCCCGGCTGGGTGCCGTGGTCCCCGGTCCCCGAAGAACCGCTCGACGACCCGTTCCTTCTCCACGAGGGGCACCCCCGTGCCGCCCGCGTGAAACAGAATGATCTCCGCCACTACCGAGACCGCGATTTCGGCCGGAGTCTGTCCACCCAGATCCAGGCCGACCGGGGCGCGGACCCGGCGCATTTCGTCGGTCGTGAAGCCCTCTCGAACAAGCTGCTCGTGGGTTGCACGTACCCGGCGGCGGCTCCCGATCATACCGATGTAGCCGGGCCATGCGGACATGCGCAACAGGCGCACCAGGCACTCGTAGTCGAAGCTGTGTCCCCGCGTGACCAGCACGACGTGGTCGGAAGGGCCCAGGTCCATGTCCGCAAAGGGGTCGCGGAAGTCGATCACGCGCACCGCGGCGGCCTCCGGAAAACGGTCCGCCGCGGCAAAGTCCGGGCGGTCGTCCAGGACTTCGACGCGCATCCCCAACATTGCAGCCATCCGGGACAGGGGAATGGCTATATGTCCGGCGCCCACGATCACCATGCGCGCGGGCGGGCCGTGGAGTTCGATATAGACCGTGGCCGTGGCGGCCCGGTCGCCGTCCTGGTAGGAAAAATCGCGGCTGAGGGCACCACGGGATTCTCTGGGGGGGAAGAGCGCCGGTACAGCCGCGGCGACCGCTTCGTCGAGCGCCGGGCTCCCGAGCGAGCCCCCGTGTCGCCTGCCGGAGAGCCACCACCGCCGCCCGATCAGCGCGGGGTCGCGCGCCCCGGTCACGACCGCGGTGTATATGCGCTGGCCCTTTTCGAGCGTTTCCAGGACTCGGGCGGCTACCTGCGCGGCGGACGGATTCATGCGGACGCGTGGGGCTCCCGCCGGAACCGCCGCCGATATCGCTCGGGCGTGTCGATGTCCTCCACGGCGCCCGGATCCTCGACCTCGACCTCCACCACCCTGCCGGGATCGCGCCGCACCACGGTGCGCGCCCCTTCCGGCAGGCCTGGCTCCTGGAACTCGTGTGCGATTCTCATGTCGGCCAGCACGGGGTGCCCGCGCCGATTCCCGCAGCGGGGCAGGACAATGGCGGCGCGGGCGGCACGGGCGGCACGCCACGCGGCGATCACCGCTTCGACGGTTGCCGCCGCGACGGCCGGGTTGTCGACCGGGGTGAACACTACCGCTGCGGGAGGATCCTCACCCTGGGCCAGCCACGAAAGCCCTGCCCGGAGCGAGCCGATCTGACCGCCCGCGCCGTCCGGGTTCACCACGAGGCGCGCTCCGGCCCGGGTCGCCTCGTCGGCCACGCCGCCGGTAGGGGCGGGCGCCACCACGACTACGGGATCGCACCCGGCACCCGCCAGGGTCTGAACCAGCCGCCCGACGAAGGTCATCCCGCCGGCGTCCAGGAGCGCCTTCGCGCGGCCCATCCGCGACGATTCGCCGGCGGCAAGCACAAGGCCCGCGACGCGCGGCACCGGTGGCCGGCGCGGTCGTGCGGGCGCGCGCGTTCTGCTCACTTCCGTTCCATGCGCGCGCCGTCGGCGGGCGGGAACGCTCCGTGGAAGGTCTCGCCCGCCTCGGCCAGCTGCGCGAGGAGGGCGCTGGGCTCGAAGCGGCTGCCGTGCGCGTCGTGGAGGGCCGAAAGCGTGGAGGAGATCTCTTGCACGCTGCGGTCGTCCGCGTACTGCAACAGGCCGCCCCGGAAGGGCGGAAACCCTGCGCCCATGATCATGCCCAGATCCACATCCGCCGCGCTGGTCACGATGCCGTCCTCAAGCACTCTGGCGGCCTCGTTGACCATGGTCAGAATCGTCCGGTCCCGCGCAAGGGCGGGATCCAGATCGGAGCGCGGCGACGACACGCCCATGTCCGCGTACACGGAGGGGTCGATGCCCTTCGGCCTGGCGCCTGCGTACAGGTAGAACCCTCTGCCGCCCTTCTGGCCCGGCCGGTTCGATGTCGCCAGGCTCGTGAGGGAGCGGGCGGGCGCCAGACGCTCACCGAAAGCGGCGGCCAGCGCCTGGCCCGCGTGGTACGCGACCTCCATGCCGATCGTGTCGATCAGGCGGCAGGGGCCCATCGGCATCCCGAACCGGGTCCAGACGCGGTCCAGCGCGGCCGCGTCCCAGCCCTCGTCGAGCAGATGCCCGGCCTCGTTCAACCCGGGTCCGATGATGCGGTTGACCAGGAAGCCGGGTCCGTCACGCGTGATGACGGGGACCTTGCCGAGACGCACCGCGAGCGCGGCGATGGTCTCGATCGTGTCGGCGTCGGTCTTCTCGCCCGCCACCACCTCCACGAGCGGCATGCGGTGAACCGGGTGGAAGAAGTGCATTCCGGCGAACCTGCCGGGCCGCTCCAGCACGCTCGCCATCTCGTCGATCGACAGCGACGACGTGTTGGTCACGATCACCGCCTCGGCACGCACGACCGCTTCGACCTCCCTGAGCACGGCCTGCTTGACATCCATGCGCTCGACGACCGCCTCGACCACCAGGCCGGCCAGCGCCACGCCCGAGTAGTCGAGTCCTCCCGAGATCATCGCCATCTTCCTCATGGCGTCCCGGCGGCGGAGCCTGCGGCGCTTCACCGCGCCGTCGAAGACCGAGCGCGCTTGGGCGAGCCCTCTCGCCACGGCCTCGTGGCGCACGTCCTTCATCCGCACGGGAAGATCATTGTACGCCGCCAGCTGTGCGATTCCGGCTCCCAGCTGGCCGGCCCCGACGACCGCGACCCTGTCCACCCCCGCGTCGCGGCCGCCATCGGACCACGGCCCCTTGCGGGCCGTCTCCCGCCACCCGAAGAGGCCAAGCAGATGGCGGCACACGGGCGACGCGATCAGGTCGCCGATCGCTTCGGCCTCCGCGCGGAGTCCGGCGGCCACACCGCTGCGCAGGCCACGGCGCACCACGCTCAGGATCCTGAGCGGCGCGGGGTACCTGCCACCGGTGAGCTTCAGGACGCGCCGGCCCGCCATCCGCAACACGAGCCACTTGCCGGGCGCCGTGCCGTCCAGCAGTCGGGCCACGACCCCGCGTCGCGCCCTGGGACGGCCGGACACCCGGCGTTGCGCCCTGGGACGGCCGGACACCACGCGCGCGCCCCGCCCCCGTCCTCCGCGGTCCGCCATGTCGCGGGCGAAGTCCAGGCAACGCTCGCGGAACTGATGCCGCGGGAAGACCTGGTCCACCAGCCCGATTCGCTTCGCCCTGGAGACCCGGACGGGCTTGCCGGTGAGCAGGAGGTCCAGGGCGGCGCGCAGCCCCACCAGCCGCGGCAGGCGCGTCGTCCCGCCCCACCCGGGCAGGATGCCCAACTGTACTTCCGGCAAACCGATGCGGGTGCGGTCGCCATCGTCGCTGACGCGGTAGTGACACGCCAGCGCCAGCTCGGTCCCGCCGCCGAGACAGACTCCCCGAATGGCGGCAACCGTCGGCACCGGTATGTCGGCGATCCGCCCGAACAGGGCCTGGACCTGGCGTGAGATCTCGACGCCGCGCTCGCGGTCCCGAGCTGCGGCGATGGCGGTGATCGCGGCGACATCGGCCCCGGCGATAAAGGAACCGGGCTTTGCGGACGTTACCAGCAGCACCCGTAGACGACCCTCGCCGGCGTCGTCGTGCGCCTGCGCGATCACCCGCTCCAGGTCGACCAGCACCTCCTCCGTGAGGACGTTGTGCGCCCGCAACGGGTCATCGAAGGTGATCTGTCCGATGCCCTCCGCGACGAGGTCGAAGCGCGGATTCATCGGTCAGATACGCCGGACGGGCGGTGCTCGTGCGGGTGAGCCGCACCCGGTGCTAGAAGATCTGTCTCACGACCGCGTTGTCGCGGTTGAGCCGCAGGACGACCGGTTCCTCGCGCGTGATCGCTATCGGGATGTTCCAATAGAGTTCGCTGTACGGCAGTTCGTGACGCGCGTAGACCCAGTACTGCCCCGGAGCTACCTCGAACGCGGCCACGCCGTCCACACCTGTCGTGTCCGCGTGCTCCTCCAGGCCGGTCAACTCGATCTTGGCCGCGATGATCAGGCCCACGTCCTCGAACGCCTGGTCGGCCCAGTCCGCCTGGACGATGTTGATACTGTCCATGCGCCCGATGGCCGCATCCTGAAGCGACGTGAAGTTGTCGAAGAGCCTTCCGACCTGCTGCTCCGCGCGATTGTATTCGCCCTCCAGATCCTGATACTGGTTATAGAGCTCCATGTAGGCGCGCTGGGCCCGGTTCAGGCCCTCCATGGCATTGTTCAGCGTCTGGAGCGAGTCGCGCAGAACGTTCCACCGCGTCTCCGTGTCCAGCCACTCCTGCTGGGCTTGCGCGATCTCCTCCTGAGCCGCAAGCAGATCCGGAGGGACTTCGGGCTCGGGCACTCCCGCGGCGGCCGCGGCTGCGGTCAGCGAGTCGAAAATCTGATCCCGGTCGTAGGGCAACAGCCGGATTTCGACCCCGTCGAGGGCATTTGCGTCTTCGCTGGTCTCGTCTCCGAGCGCGACGACGATCGTAGCTTCGCCGGGCCCGCATGCGGCCAGAATCGTGGTGACCAGGATTGCAGCCAACCCTGTGCCAGTGCTGCTTCGCTTCATGACTTCGCTCCCTGAAGTAGGCCGTACGTTGCTGTCGCCCCAAAAGGCCGCGCGCCGCCCAAGGTAAGGACGAAAAAGGACTGCATCAAGACGGGCGAATACGGCCGGGAGGGACCCGTCCTACTGGATGGCGCGCGCGAGGACGTAGTTCAGCGGATCGACCGGCGTGCTGTTCCGACGGACTTCATAGTGGACGTGCGGCGCCGTGCAGATCCCGGTGCATCCCACTTCGGCGACGACCTCGTCCCGGCGGACCCTCTTGCCGACGTGGGCAAGCAGCCGGGAAGCGTGGGCGTAGCGCGTGACGTACCCGTAGCCGTGATCGATCTCGATCAGGTTCCCGTATCCTTGCATCCACCCGGCGTAGGTGACGACACCAGCGCCGGTCGCCACGATCGGAGTTCCGTAGATGGCGTGAACGTCTATACCCTCATGGGGCAGGTCGACCATGTGGATGGGATGCCGCCGGCTCCGGCTGAACCTGGACGACAACAGGCCACCCACCGGGGAGATCGATGGAACCGCCGCGAGGCGCTCCGCGTCGGACTCGAGCGCGGCAGTCGTCTCGTCGAGGCTCTCGTCGAGCAGATCCACCTTTCGTTCGAGCATTGCGAGATCGTAGCGGAATGCATACGCGGCCTCAGAGGCCTCGGGATCGTATCGCCAGAGTTCATCCTCGCCGGGTGATTCCAGTCCCGGGCCACCGACACCGACCTCGAACACCTCTTCGTCAATGCCGATCCGGCCGGTAAGCAGCCGTGCGTGCCGGTCCTTCTCCGCGAGGTCGGCGATGGTCTGGTCGAAGTCCGCGAGCCTTACTCGGTAACGCCCGAGTTCGTCTTCCAGAAGGCGGTTCTCCCTGGCCAGATTGGCGGCGCGCAGGCGCGCTCCGCTGTCGTATGCCAGGAAGGCCGCGGCGACGAGGAAAAGCACCCCGAACACACCCAGGGCCAATCCCGCCCGCCGCACGGTCGAGCGCGGCATCGAGTACTGCCGCACTTCTTCCTTATCGCCCTTCAGCAGAAGGACGGTCCATCGGTCGCTAAACATGTGGCTGATAGGTTACTTGTCTGTCACCACGGGGTCAAGTAACAGGTGGTTTCTCCTGATCGGAAACCCCCGGATCCACGCGCGGGAACAGCGGTTGGCCAACCGTTGTCACCCGCCCGGCAAGGTTGACGCCTTCCAGCTCCGCCAGTAGCGGCACCCCCGCCAAACCCAGTCGCAAAGCCAGTTCGCGCGCCTGCACGGGCATGACGGGTTCGAACATTGTGGCGAGCACCACAAGGGCCTGCACGAGGGTCGCGAGGGTTTCGTCAAGTTCCCCGGTGCGACCCGGATCTCGCGCGAGCGCCCACGGTTCCCGCGCTTCCACGAATCCGTTCGCGGCCCTGGCCAGGTCCATCGCGGCCGCAAATCCCTCGTGGAACCGGTAGCCGTCAAGGCCTCGCCGATACGCGGTCATTGCCTGCGCGGTCTCGCGGGTCAGGCTCTCGGCGGGCGCGTCGGGAACGGTGCCCCCCCGGTATCGCTTCACCATCGAGAGTGTGCGGTGCGCCAGATTGCCGAAGATGTTGCGCAGTTCGTCGTAGCGGGTGAGGAAGCGGTCCGGGGTGTAGGACGCGTCCTGGCCGGTCGGCATCTCGCGCATCAGGTACCAGCGGACGGCGTCGGTCCCGTACTGCTCCCTCAGATCGAGCGGGTCCACCACGTTGCCCAGCGACTTGGACATCTTGGTGTCGCCCACGACCCACCAGCCGTGCGCGAGTATCTTGCGGGGCAGGGGCAGGTCGGCCCCCATCAGCAGCGTCGGCCAGTAGACGGCGTGCGTGGTAAGAATGTCCTTGCCCATCAGGTGGACGTCGCAGGGCCACCACGACGGGCGCCGGGAGTCGCCGAAGCCGCGTTCCTCCCTCGGCGCGCCGGGTTCGATGGCGCCGGAGGCCGTGACGTAGTTGGTCAGGGCGTCCACCCACACGTAGGTCACCTGATCGGAGTCCCAGGGCAGGGGGATGCCCCAATGGATGCGTGAGCGCGGCCGGGAGATCGACAGATCGGCGAGCCCTTGCGCGAGGAAGCCGAGGACCTCGTTGCGGCGCGTGGCGGGCACGATCCACTCGGGATTGTCCTCGATGTGCCGGACCAGCCTTTCGCGGAACTCGCTCATCTTGAAGAAGTAGTTCTTCTCGTGGATCCGCTGGACCGGTCCGCCGGCGATGGGGTCGACCCGGTCGGGCCCGATTTCCTTCTCCGTGAAGTACCGTTCCTGGCCCACGGAGTACCACCCGGCGTACTCGGCTTCGTAGATGAGCCCGTTGTCGTACAGGCGCTCCAGCAGGGCGCGCACAACGGCGATATGCTCCGCCTCGGTGGTGCGGATGAAGCGGTCGTGCGAGATCCCCATCTCTTCCCACGCGGCCTCGAAGCGCCCCGCCATGACGTCGCACAGCTCGAGCGGCGTGACGCCCTCCGCCGCGGCCGCCTCCTGAATCTTCTGCCCGTGCTCGTCGGTTCCGGTCAGGAAGAGGACGTCGTCGCCGGCGCGGCGCCTGTACCGTGCCAGGACGTCGGCCAGGATGGTCGTGTAGGCGTGGCCGATGTGCGGCTCGCCCGAGGCGTAGTAGATCGGGGTGGAGAGGTAGAAGGACCCCATGGAGCTCAACCTCCGTCCGAGTCCATCGCCGTCCCGATCGCCCGGGCGTACCAGTCGAGTGTCTCGATGAAGCCCGCGAAGGACTTCTCGTAGTGCGGCGCCCGGGGTTCGCCGTCTTCGCCGAAGTTGCCCGACACCCTGGAGACGTGCATCCCTGCCACCGGCAGGGCCTTGAGGCGGAGGAACAGAAGTTGTAGATGGTTGTGCACCTGGACGCCGCCGAATCCCCCCGCCGACACGGTCACGATGCCGACCGGCTTGCGGAACCACTCGCCGTAGATGTAGTCGAGCGCGTTCTTGAGCACGCCCGGGATGGAGCCGTTGTATTCGGGGCTGACGACCACCACCGCGTCGGCAGCCTTCACCGCCTCCGAGAACCGGATCAGCCCCGGCGGCGGGTCGTCCCGCCTGTGCAGGCGCTCCTCCATGATCGGAAGATCCAGGCGGCGAAGGTCCAGGAGCGGCGCATCCACCCCCGCCTGTTCGAGCCGGTCCCCGGCGAAGCGCGCCACCCTGATCGACTGGCGCCCGCGGCGCACCGAGCCCACGAGAACCGGGACACGGAGTGGCCGTTTCACGGTGTATTCCCGGACGCGCGGGTCGTGGCGGGAGAACCCGAATGTCCGTCCGACACGCTGCCCTGCCGCTTCAGCGCCCCGCGGTCGACCTTTCCCAGGTGGGTGCGCGGCAGGTCGGCGAGGATGTGGATCGCGCGCGGTCGCTTGTAGGACTCCAGCCGGTCGGCGACGTGTGCGTGGAGGGCCGCTTCCCCGCTGTCGCCGCCGTCCCTGCTGTCCCCACGGCCCGTGACCACCACGAACGCCTCCGGAACCGTCAGCCCGTCTTCGGTCTCGATCCCCACCACCGCAGCCTCCTTTACGTGCCGCTGTTGCAGCAGACACTCTTCGGCCTCCCGGGGCGAAAACCACTTCCCTGAGACCTTGAGCAGGTCGTCGGCGCGCCCCTGGTAACTGAAATACCCGTCCGGGTCGCGCGTCATCATGTCGCCCGAAATGTACCACTCCCCGACAAACGCATGGCGCGTCGCTTCCGGGTGTTGCCAGTAGCCGTGGGCCAGGGACCCGCCACGCACCCGCATGCGGCCGACCTCGCCGGACTCCACCTCGTTGCCGGCGTCGTCGCAGAGCGCGACCTCGAAGCCGGGGACAGCCGTGCCGAGCGTCCCGGGCCGTACTTCGCCGGGCCGGTTCGAGATGAAGACGTGCCACATCTCGGCCGTGCCGAGCCCATCCAGGAGCTCGACGCCGAAGGTGTCGTCCCAGCGCTGGTGCAGGGTGGCGGGCAGGGGTTCGCCGGCTGAGGTGGACAGCCGCAGACAGCTCAGATCCCGGGCGTCCGCGTCGGGGTGGGCGACCATGTGGTTCACCATGGTGGGGACGTTGACGAGTATCGTGGGACGGTGGCGCGCGATCTGGGCGAAGAGCTCGTCGGCGGTGCAGCGCTCCGGAAAGAGCACGGCCGAGGCTCCCGCCGCGAGGGGGAAGAAGAGGTTGGAACCGGTGGCGTACCCGAAGTAGAGCTTGGGCACCGACAGGGTGATGTCGTCGGGCGCGTAGCGGAGAACGCCCTTCGCGTAGCACTCGGTGGTGTTGGCGAACGATGCGTGGCTCTGGATCACGCCCTTGGGACGCCCGGTCGTGCCGCCGGAGAAGAGCCAGATCGCAGGGTCGTCAAAATGTGAAGCAAAGTTGACATAATGTAAACTGGAGTTGTCAATCAGGGCGTCGCCGTCGGGAGTGCCAAGGACGATCAGGCGAGGTGGGTGGGGCGAGCCGCGCGCCGCCTCCAGGAACGCGGGCGCGTGGTCCGCGTGAATCACGGCGGCCGTCGCGCGGGTGTAGTCGTACATCTCCCGGATCCGCCGCTCACCCAGGTAGCAGTTCACCATCACGCCGACCGCGCCCATCTTGAGCGCGCCGAAGAGCGCGGCGGGAAAGTCCGGTACGTCGGGAAGGCCCACCAGGACCCGCTCCTCGGGCCGCACACCCGCCGCTTCGAGGGCGTTGGCGAACCGGTTGGCGCGTGCCTGCAGCGCCGCGTAGGTGACCGTCCCGTTCCACGTCCGCAGCGCGATTCGTTCCCCGAGTCCCTCCCGAACCCGGTCGTCCAGAAAGTGGTCGGCGATGTTGAACGGGTGTTGCGGAACGAAAGGCATACGGGCGAGCGGTTGGGGCGGGCGGGTGGCGATTATGTTTAAAATGAAGGAGGGATCGTCAATGGAGAACCACCACTGGGGTCATGCGACGTGGACCGAGCTCGCCGGTCTGGGTCTTGGACCCGGCGGCGCGGGCGGGAGTGTCCGCACCCCACCCGGCTTCCGCGTCGTCGCGGTGCTCCCTGTCGGCGCGGTCGAGGCGCACGGCCCCCACCTTCCATTGACCACCGACGTCACAATCGCGACCGCTGCCGCCAGGGCCGCGCTGGACGGTCTCCGGCGCCTCGGCCTGCGCCCCATGCTGCTGCCGCCGCTCTCCTACACCTCCGCCCCGTTCGCCGCCGGCTTCCCGGGAACGATCTCGGTCCGGCCAGCCACCTTCGCGGCCCTGCTCGAGGATGTGGCCGCGTCGCTGGAGCGGCAGGGGGTCGCCGCGCTGGCCGTCGTGAACGCGCACCTAGACCCCGCGCACCTGACCGCGATCCGGGACGTGGTGCGCGCCAGGGAGGCTGCGGCGGCGGACGCTTCCCCACGGCGCCAAGCAGAGATCCCCGCGCAGCGCCGAAGCGAGACCCCAGCGCGGCGCCGGGACGACGCTCCCGCGCGGCCCGCGGCATCCGCCCAACGCCGCCAGCCCATGCCGGTCATCCACCCCGACCTGACCGCACGGCGCTGGGCTTCGCGCCTCACGGACGAATTCAGGAGCGGCGCGTGTCACGCGGGGCGCTACGAGACCTCGGTGGTCATGGCCGCGGCCCCGGAACTGGTTCGTGAGGACGAGCGGCGTGGGCTGGTCGAAAACCCGGCCTCGCTGTCGGTCGCGATCCGTCAAGGCGCGGCCACCTTCGAGGAGGCGGGGGTCGGCGAGGCGTATTGCGGAGACCCTGCCGCCGCGACCCGCGAAGAGGGCGGGAGGACGATTGCGGTGCTGGGGGGGATCGTCGTGGACGCGGTGGAGGAACGGCTGGGGCGTGGGGTGGGGTCGCCATGAACGCCGAATTGGGCAAGGCGATTGGCGCCGGCGTACGTGAAGCGCTGAGCGACCTCGTCCGGCCCGCGCTGAACCTGGCGGGACGCGGCGCGGTCGTCACGGGCGGGGGCCGGGGCATCGGGGTGGCGGTTGCGCGGGCGCTGGCCCGGGCCGGTGCGGCCGTGGTGGTGACGGCGCGGACCCTGGACGAGATCGAGGCGGTTGCCGAGGAGTTGCGCGGTGCGGGCCACACGGCCCACGCGGTGCCCTGCGACGTCACCGACCCCGATTCGGTCGACCGCATGGCGGCCCGCGCCCCGGAGTTGCTGGGTACCGTCGACATCCTGGTCAACAACGCCGGGGTGGCGGCCTCCGCGCCCTTCGGGAAGGTCACCGTGGGGCAGTGGGAGTCGGTGCATCGCGTGAACGCGACCGGTCCGCTTCTCTGTACACAGGCGTTCCTGCCGGCCATGGTGGAGCGGGGGTGGGGGCGCATCGTCAACGTCGCGTCGGTCGCTAGCCTCGAGGGCGCGCGCTACATCACCTCGTACGCGGCCTCGAAGCACGCGCTCATGGGGATGGCGCGGTGTCTCGCGGCCGAGCTGGCCGGAACCGGAGTGACGGTCAATTCGGTGTGCCCCAGCTACGTGGACACGCCCATGACGGACGCGAACATCGCACGGATCGCGGCGAAGACGGGCCGGGAAGCGTCGGACATCCGCGCGGGCCTGGAGGACAGGCAGCCGGGGGGGCGGTTCATCACCGCCGACGAGGTGGCCCACGCGGTGATGGCGTTCATGTCCGACGCGGCGGCGGCGCTGCAGGGCAGCGAGCTGGTGGTCCGCGGCCGATGACGTTCGAGATCGTGAACCCGGCGGCGCTGGGCCCTCCCCGGGGCTGGAACAACGGGATGCTCGCGCCGAAGGGGGGCCGGGTGCTCTTCGTCGCCGGGCAGATCGGGGTGGCGGGCGCGGGGGTGGGAGGCGGTCGGGAGGGCGCCGACGGGGAAAGTGCCGGTTTGGAGGGGGCCGACCGGGAAGGGGCCGACCGGGAGGGGGCCGGACCGCGGGGTCGAGAGGCCGCCGACAGCCCGCTGGCGCGCCAGTTCGGCGCCGCCCTGGCCAACGTCATGCGCGTAGTCGAGGCGGCCGGGGGTGGGGTCGCCGACGTGGGCCGGGTCACTATCTACGTGACCGACATGGACGACTATCGCGGGTCGCTCGCCGAGGTCGGGGCCGAGTACAGGGCGGTGTTCGGGAAGCACTTCCCGGCCATGGCGCTGGTGGCCGTGACCGAACTGGTCGATCCGCGCGCAGTCGTGGAGGTCGAAGCCACGGCGGTGATCCCCGCCCGGCGGGAAGGCGCCACGTGACCGCGAGGGCAGCCGCCGAGAACGCGGTGGCCATCCGGCAGGCTCCGCCGGGTGCCCATCAAGCCATGGCGCCGCCCACTGCGAAGGAGTAGCCATGACCGACCTCAAATCCCCTCGGCTGGAGACCCCGCGCTCGTTCCTGCTGGATTGGGACGCGGAGACGGGCGTTGCGCGGATCACGCTCAACCGGCCGGAGCGTCTGAACGCACTGACGTTCGAGGTCTACGACGAGCTGCGGAACACGTTTCGGGCGCTGGACAGTGAGCCCGAGGTGCGCGCGGTCGTGATCACGGGGGCGGGGCGTGGGTTTTGCACCGGCGGCGACGTCGAGGACATCATCGGGCCGCTGTTCGAGCGCGACTTCGAGGGGCTGCTGGAGTTTACACGCATGACGTGCGACCTGATTCTGGCGATGCGGCAGTGCCGTCAGCCGGTGATCGGGGCGCTGAACGGGACCGTGGCGGGCGCGGGTGCGGTGATTGCGACGGCTTGCGACGTGCGGATCGCGGCGAAGTCGGCCCGGATCGCGTACCTGTTCACGCGAGTCGGGCTTTCGGGCGCGGACATGGGTGCGGCGTGGCTGCTGCCGCGGATCATCGGCTTCGGGCGGGCCAGCGAGCTGCTCATGACCGGCGAATTCGTCGATGCGGCCGAGGCCCACCGGATCGGGCTCTACAACCGCGTGGTGCCGGACGGAGAGGCGCTCGCGGCGGCGACGGCGCTGGCGGAGAAGCTGGCGCGCGGGCCGTCGTTTGCGCTGCGGATGACCAAGGAGGCGCTCAACCGGGAGGCGCACATGGAGCTGGAGGAGGCGCTCGAGGCCGAGGCGCGGGTGCAGGCGGCCTGCATGCTCAACCCCAACTTCCGCGAGGCGTACGATGCGTTCGTGGAAAAGCGGAAGCCGCGTTTTGTTTGACCGCGGCGGGCTGTCGCTGGACCCGGTGGCGGCGTTCATCGAGCCGTCGCACCGGGAGTACCGCGAGCGGGTCCTGGCGTTTTGCGAGGAAGAGATCGGGGAGGGGCGCGATCCGGATACCGATGTGGCCGCGAGGGCGCGGGCACGGGAGCTTGTCGAGCGGATGGGGGCGGCGGGGCTCTTCCGTCCGATTGCCGAGGGGGATGTGCGGGGCTGTCTGGTCGCGCGCGAGGTGCTGGCGTGGTGGTCGCCGCTCGCGGACGCGGTCTTTGCGCTGCAGGGACTGAGCGCGACACCGGGGTTGATCCGCGAGGAGGATCCGGGTGGGTGGGTGGCGCGCGCCGTGGCGGGCGAATCCATGGGCGCGTTCGCCATGACCGAGTGGGAGGCGGGCTCCGATGTCGGGTCAATGACGACCGTGGCGGTGCCCGACGGATCCGGGTTCAGACTGAACGGTGGCAAGGCCTTCATTTCCAATGCCGGGATCGCGGATTTCTACGTCGTTTTCGCCTTGACGGACCCGGATGCGGGGACGTGGGGGATCTCGTGCTTCGTCGTACCCGCCGACGCGGACGGGTTCGAGTTCACCGGATCGCTGGTCATGAGCGCGCCGCATCCGCTGGGAGAGGTGAAGTTCAATGACTGTGTGGTTCCGGGTGGTGCGCTTCTGGGCGAAGTGGGCGGCGGGTTCAAGATCGGAATGGCGACGCTCGACCGGTTGCGCCCCACGGTGGCGGCGGCGGCCTGCGGCATGGCGGGCAGGGCGCTCCGGGAGGCCGTGGAGCACGCACGCGGACGTGAGCAGTTTGGGAAACGCCTGGCTTCGTTCCAGCTGATCCAGGAGAAGCTGTCCTCTTCGGCCATTGACCTGACCGCGGGGCGCCTGCTGGCCTACCGGGCGGGGTGGGAGAAGGACCGGGGCGCGGAACGGATCACGATGGAGGCCGCGATGGCGAAGGCTTTCTCGACCGAGGCGGCCCAGCGGATCGTGGACCGCGCGGTACAGGTGCTGGGGGGCCGGGGCGTGCTTGCGGGCCATCCTGTCGACCACCTGTACCGGAGCGTGAGGGCGCTGCGGATCTACGAGGGGACGACGGAGATCCAGCACCTGATCGTCGGCGGCGGGCTGGTGCGGGGTGATGCGGGGTGAAGGTCAACGTGATCGGCGGCGGGCCCGGGGGGCTTTTTGCCGCCCTGCTGCTCAAGAAATCGGATCCGGCGAGAAGAGTCGAGGTCTTCGAGCGCAACCGCCCGGATGACACCTTCGGCTTCGGGGTCGTCTTCTCCGATGCGACGCTGGAGGAGGTGGCCGAGGCGGATCCGGCGACGTTCCGCGCCATCGAAGAGCGTTTCTACCACTGGGACGACATCCACATCCACTACCAGGGCGAACTCCTGGAGTCGACCGGGCACGGGTTCGCGGGGTTGTCGCGCCGCGAACTGCTGCTGCTGCTCCAGCGGCGCTGCCGCGAGGTCGGGGTCGGGTTGCGCTTCGAGACCGAGGTCGGCGGTCCGCTTGCCAGCGGGGTGCCCGGCGCCGGGGTGGCTTCGGGCTATCTCGACGCCGACCTGGTCATCGGCGCGGACGGGCTCAACAGCCTGGTGCGGGACCGGTTTGCGGAGACGTTCGAGCCGGCTGTCGACCTGAGGCCGAACCGCTTCGTCTGGCTGGGCACGACGCGTCCATTTCCCGCGTTCACCTTTTACTTCCGCGAGGACGAGCACGGGCTCTGGCGGGTGCACGCCTACCAGTACGACGCTTCGGGCAAGTCGACCTTCATCGTGGAGGCTACCGAACGAACCTGGCGCCGGGCAGGCATGGACACGGCCAGCGAACAGGAAACGGTGTGTTTCCTGGCACGGCTGTTCGCGGAGGAACTCGACGGGCACCCGCTGATCTGCAACCGTTCGGTGTGGCGGCAGTTTCCCACGATTGCGAACGCGCGCTGGTCGGCCGAAAACGTGGTCCTGATCGGGGATGCGGCGCACACGGCGCACTTCTCGGTGGGATCGGGGACCCGGTTGGCCATGTTGGACGCGATTGCGCTGTCCGGGGCAATGGAAGGAGTGGCCGGGGCGGGGGAAGGCCTGGTCGGGGCGGGGGTCGGGCCGGCGGACCACGCCGCCGCGGGCACCCTCGCCGCCGCCCTCGCTGCCTACGAGGCCGAGCGCCGGCGGCCGGTGGAGTCGTTGCAGCGCGCGGCGCAGGCCAGTCTGCAATGGTTCGAGGACACGGAGCGCTACTTCCGTCTCGAGCCGGTCCAGTTCGGTTTTTCGCTGCTTACGCGCAGCCTGCGGATCTCGCACGAAAACCTGCGGGAGCGCGACCCGGCGTTCGTGGATCGGGTGGACCGGTGGGTGGCGCGGCAGGCGGAAGTCCAGGCCGGATTGACCATTGCCGACAACGAGGCGGCACAAGGGATCGACCGAGCCGCCGCCGACCGCTTGCCCCCGCCTCCCCTCTTCACCCCCTTCCGGCTACGCGACCTGGTGCTCGTCAACCGGGTCGGCGTGTCGGCGATGTGTCAGTACTCGGCCGACGACGGGACGGTCGACGACTGGCACCTCGTGAACCTCGGCTCGCGCGCGGTTGGCGGTGCCGGGCTCGTGATGGCCGAGATGACTGCGGTCGGGCGGGACGGTCGCATCTCGCCGGGTTGCGCGGGCATCTACGACGAGGGTCACGTGGCCGCGTGGCGCCGGTTGGTCGATTTTGTGAAACGTTTCACGAGCGCACGCGTCGGCATCCAGCTCGGTCACGCGGGCCGCAAGGGTTCGACGCGGCTGGACTGGGAGGGCCCGAACGAGCCTCTGGAGAAGGACGCCTGGCCGATCGTGTCGGCCTCGCCGATCGGGTATTTCGAGCACAGCCCGGTGCCGGCGGAGCTGGATGAAGCGGGGATGGGGGCGCTGATCGCGGAATTCGAGCGCTCTACCGGAATGGCGGTGGCGGCCGGCTTCGACATTGTCGAGATCCACATGGCGCACGGGTATCTCCTCGCGAGCTTCCTGTCCCCCCTGACCAACCAGCGAACCGACCGCTACGGCGGCACGCTCGACAACCGGCTGCGCTTTCCCCTGCGCGTGGTCGATGCGGTGCGCACGCTGTGGCCGGACGAGCGCCCGCTGTCGGTCAGGCTCTCCGCGGTGGACTGGTGGCCCGGCGGCAACGAGCCCGAAGACGCGGTGGAGATCGCGCGCGCGCTGAAAGCCCACGGCTGCGACATCGTGGACGTGTCCGCCGGACAGACGGTGCCCTACCAGCAACCACGGTATGGCCGGCAGTTCCAGACGCCCTTCGCCGACCGGATCCGGCACGAGGTCGGTATCGCGACCATGGCGGTGGGCAACATCTCGTCGTTCGAGGATGTCAACGGGATCATCGCGGCGGGGAGGGCCGACCTCTGCCTCATGGCGCGCGCCCACCTGTGGGATCCATACTGGACAAGGCACACCGCGCACGCGCTGGGGTATCCGCTTCCATGGCCTCCCCAGTACGAGACGCTGAACAACTACACGCCGCGGTTCGGGTCGGCCGCCGGCGCGTACGGACCGGACACCGGAGATGAGTGACCGCGACGAATCGATGAACTACCAGCGCTTCGCGATGCTCCCGGAGCTGCTGTCCCTGCAGCGGCCGCTCTCCGAGCCGCCGGAGCACGACGAGATGCTCTTCATCATCGTGCACCAGGTCCACGAGCTCTGGTTCAAGGCGGTGCTGTACGAGCTCGACCACGCACGGGAGCTTCTCGTGGGCGGCGACGAGGCCCGGGTGGCCGCGACCCTCAAGCGCGTGCGTGCGATCCTGAAGGTGCTGGTGGGCCAGCTGGACATCCTGGAGACGATGACACCGGTGGAGTTCGAGTCCTTCCGCGACCGCCTCGACACGGCCAGCGGTTTTCAGTCGGCCCAGTTCAGGGAGCTGGAGTTCGCGCTGGGAATCAAGCGGGCGTCGGTGCTCAAGACGTTCCCGGACCCCGATGAACACCGGCGGCTGAAGCGGAGACTCGAGGAGCCGTCGCTCTGGGACGCGTTCCTGCGGTTCCTGGTCGGCAGAGGGTACGAGGTCCCCAACCGCGCACTGGCCCGCGACGTGACCGAGCCCGTAACGCCCGACCCCGAGGTGCAGGGAGTGCTGGTCGATGCCTACCGCTCCGATCCGGGGCTGATCAATCTCTGCGAGCGGCTGGTGGATCTGGACGAGGGGTTCCAGGAGTGGCGCTACCGGCACATCAAGATGGTGGAGCGTACGATCGGCAACAAACCGGGGACGGGCGACAGCGCCGGCGTGGCCTACCTGGTCACCACGATGACCGCCGCATTTCCGGATCTGTGGGAGATGAGGTCGGCTCTGTAACGGTCGGGGCAATCGATAGCTGGCCTGCCCCATGGCGTGCGGGCCCATCGCGTGGTGCCCGCGTTCCGGTGCTACCTCAGCGCCGCGTCCAGATCATGATGAGTCCGCAGGATGATCCGGTTCCACCATACTGAATCGGTATCCCCGCCGTTCTCGTGTAGATTTCCACGCCCGCAATGGCACTCCGCATGAGAAGAACGTCGAGTTCGGCGGGCAGGCTCGAGCCTCCGCCCACGACTATGTCGTCTAGTACCACGCGCGGGAAGCAGCGCCTGTTGCGGCCGGCGCTGAGCATGACATGCCGCTGGCCCGTGGGACCTGCAACCAACGTCACGCCCGCAAGTCCGGTAAACAGATCGCTCATGTTTCCGGGAGGCCGCATCTCGAGATCGTCGCGGTCGAGAAACTGCCCGAATCCGATGGCTTCGCGGCGGTAGAATCCCGCCTGCTCGAGCACGATGTCGCGCCTTTCGACGCTGACCTCGATCGGATCCAGCCGCACGGGGTCGGCCGAGAGCAGGACGCGGATGTTGCTCATTCTCCCGTACTCGACGGCGATCGAGTCGGCCCTGGTTGCGTACCCCAGGTGGGAGAACCGGACGAGGTGTTGGCCGGGGTACAGCCTGGTGAAGGTGAAACGGCCCCGTCCGTCCGTCTGCGTGGCCTGGGGCGCGGCGGCCGTCCACACGCTGGCGCCGGCCACCGGTCTGCCGTCGACGCCGTCCCTCACCACGCCGGTGATGCCCGTCATCAACCCGTCCTCCAGGAATTCGATGGGCTGCAGGGCCGTGGCAAATTCTCCGCTGCCGAGGACCGTGAAGTCGTCCACAAAGGCCTGATAGCCCGGGTGGGAGATCCCGAGCTTGTATGCGCCGATGGGGATCCGGGTGATCGTGAACCGTCCGTTGTCGTCGGACTCGAGCTGCACGTCCGCACCGTCGACCACGACGACGACGCCGGCCAGGGGTTCTCCCGTGACCGCATCGACGACGGTTCCCCTGACCGTGACCAGGGGACGGTCGCGCACCTCCTGGGCAGCACCGCCCGCCGCCCAGGCCAGTCCCGCCGCGCACGCGAGAGGAGCCACCGCCCGCAGGGCCGGAAACCATCGCTGGGCGCTTTGGGCCAGACGAAGGCGCCACCGGCGGTGCGCTCGCGCGGGGGGTGTTGTGCCCTGGAACATTGTCCGTAGATACTTCAGCGAAGGAGGCAAGGTTCCCGATGGAAATTACCACTACCGCGCTGGCGCGGCACTATTCGCGCTTCCGGGTGTCGGACCGCGTGCTGCTCACCGGCCACTCCCACCAGGCGTGGCCGGATGTGGCGTTCGAAGCTCAGCAGCAGGCGTGGCTGGATGCCGCCGAGCATGTGGACGACAAGTGGGGACGCGCCTTCGAGGTGGCCGACGAGGTGCGGGCCGGCTTCCGACGGCTGCTGGACGACCCGGATGGGCACGTCGCGCTGGGGCAGAACACGCACGAGTTGCTGATCCGGTTCCTTTCGGCGCTACCGTTGCGCAAGCGGCCGCGCCTGGTCACGACCGACGGCGAGTTCCACACGATCCGGCGCCAGCTCGACCGGCTGGAGGCCGAAGGGATCGAGATCGTGCGCGTGGCGACGGGCACGGGTGATGGGACGAGCGGAACCGGGGTGGTGGCCGACGGGATCGTGGATGCCGTGGACGACCGCACCGCCGCAGTGCTGGTATCGTCGGTCCTGTTCCGGGATGCGCGCATCGTGGAAGGGCTGGGCGAGGTGGCCGCGGCGTGCGCCCGCGCGGGGGCCGAGCTGCTCGTCGACGCGTACCACTCGCTCAACGCCGTGCCGTTTTCGGTCGTGGGAAAGGGGCTGGAAGGCGCATTCGTGGTGGGCGGCGGGTACAAGTACTGCCAGCTCGGGGAAGGGAACTGCTTCCTGAGGTTCCCGCGGGATTGCGCGTTGCGGCCCGTGCTGACAGGCTGGTTTGCCGAGTTCGGGACGCTGGCGGCGGAGGCGCGGGATGGAGAGGCGGCCGATGTTGCATACGGAGAAGGCCACCGGCGGTTCGCGGGCTCAACCTACGACCCGGTGAGCCATTACCGGGCCGCGGCGGTGTTCAGGTTTTTTCGGGAGCAAGGGCTGAGTGCGGAACGGTTGCGTGAGATCAGCCTCGCGCAGATCCGGCGACTGGCCGCGGGTGTGGATGCCCTGGCCGTGGATCCGGCCGTGCTCAGGAGGGACCGCACCGTGCGGTTGTCACGCCGGGGCGGCTTTCTGACCATGGATACGCCCCGCGCCGGTGAGATATGCTGCAAGCTGCGCGGACTCGGCGTCTACGCGGACTTCCGCGGCCGGGTGCTGCGCCTGGGTCCCGCGCCGTACGTGACCGGGGAGCAGCTGGACGAGGCGGTCGCCGCGCTGGGTGAGGTGGTCAACGACTGACCATGCCCTCCAGCTGAGCGGGATCCCTCGGCAACCCCGACGTCAGCACCTCGACCCCGTCCTCCGTCACCAGAACCACCTCCTCGACGAACACCGAGACCCCGATCTCGTGGTTGTAGTACCACGGCTCGATCGTGAAGATCATGCCGGGCGCCAGCGGCTCGTCCAGCAGCGCGGGGTCGCCCGCCGAGAGCCCGATGTGGTGGCCGAAGAACGAGGGCGTCTGCATATGCGGCTCCTCGTGATCCGGGATCGCGGCGTACGCGACCGCGGTCAGCTCCCGCAGGGTCACGCCGGGCCGAACCGCTGCGATGATCGCCTCGGTGGCCCGTGTGCTGACCTCAAGCTTCTCGCGCTGCACATCCGTGAAAGTCCCATTGACAGGAAACGTCCGCCCGACATCGCTCACGTAGCCATTGACTTCGCACCCCACGTCGAAAATCACCAGGTCGCCGTCCCGCAGTCCCCGGTTGCGGCGGTCGTAGTGGGCCGCGAGGATGCGCCACGGCCACAGGCTGTTGGGCCCGGACTTTATGATCGGCGTGAACGGGATCGACTGCGAGCCGAAGGTCCGGCAGGTCCGCTCGAACTCGCCCTGCAGCGTGCGCTCGTCCACACCGGCCCGGATCCGGCTGGCGGCGGCGCGAATCCCTGCCATGGTCGCGTCCGCGGCAGCACGCATCCGCATGATTTCGGCCGGCGTCTTGATCATGCGCAGCCGGGCCACCGTCTCGAACGCATTCCGAATCTCGGCCCCGGGGTACTCGGTGTGCAGGCGGTGGATGAGGGCGGCGGTGGCGTCGAGGGTGCCGATCAGCGGAACCACCGGCTCGGAAACGGACCCGGCGGCGCCTGCGTTGACACGCAGCGCGGTTCCCCCCGCGAGCCGCTCCCGCACAAAGGCGTCCAGTTCCGCGATGTCCCGGTACCGGTCGATCCCGGCGATGCTCCGCAACTGATAGTCGTCCAGCAGCGGTCGGCCCGGGAAGTCGTTCGGCCGGCCCGGGTTCTCGAAGCGGGGGTCGCGCGGTGGCATGAAGAGGGTCGACAATCCCTGATCCGAGTCGAGCACCAGCATCGACCCGGGGATCTCGAGTCCGGTGAGATACCAGAAGTCCTCCAGTTGCCGAAACGTACCGCCGTGCGTCGTGCCGTCGGAGGACGGCGTGAGCAGCAGACCGCCGCCGGTGGCACGGAGCCCGTCCAGGATACGGCCCCGCCGGTACTGGTACTCCTGCGGACGGAAGTCCGGGCGTGCCCAGTCCGTGTAACGCTGCTCGGGCGTCTGGGCGGCGAGCGGAGCCGGTGAGGCCGCGACCAACCAGAGCCCGGCAACAGCACCCGATGCGACGATCCAATACATGACGATTCGGCGGCACCGTGGTCCCGTCATGATCCCGTCCTCCTTGTGTGGTTCCGCGCCTCTTTGAGGTATCCCGCGGCTACGGTAACTTCGCGACCATGAGAATTGCCATCTACGGCGCGGGGGGTGCCGGCGGTTACTACGGGGGCGTACTCGCGCGCACCGGCCAGGAAATCGCGCTGCTGGCCCGCGGCGCCCACCTCGCCGCCATTCGGGCCTCCGGTCTTCGCGTGCGTTCCCCCCGGGGAGATTTCCTGGTGCGGCCCGCCGCTGCCACCGACGACCCGGGCGAGATCGGCCCGGTGGACGCGGTCATCGTCGCTGTGAAGTCGTCGCACCTGCCGGCGGTGCGCGACGGTATCGCCCCGCTGCTGGGGCCCGACACACTCGTCGTGCCGCTCCTGAACGGTGTCGGCGCGCACGAGGCGCTCGTCCCGGCGGTGGGGCGGGCGCGGATGGGCAAGGGACTCACGCGCATCATGAGCGAGATCGCGGCCCCCGGGGAGATCCGGCACATCGGCGTGGACCCGTACGTGGCCATTGCCGAATGGGACGGCAGCGCGTCGGCGCGGGTCGACGCCCTGGTGGCCGCCCTGCGCGGTGCCGGCGTCGACGCCGAGGTGCCTCCCGACATCGACGCGGCGCTCTGGCTCAAGTTCCTGTTCATCTGCTCGGTGGGCGGTGTGGGCGCGGCGTGCCGGATGCCCCTGGGGCCGGTCCGGACCCTGCCGGAAACCCGGGCGCTCCTGCGGCGGGCGATGGAAGAGATCGTCACGGTGGCGGCCGCGCACGGAGTGTCATTGCCCGACGATGCGGTTTCCTTCGCCATGAATACCGTAGACAGCTTCCCGGCTGAGGGCACATCGTCGCTGCAACGGGACATCGTTGCCGGAGTGCCGTCCGAACTGGACGCATGGAGCGGTGCGGCGGTACGGCTGGGTGCCGAGGCGGGTGTGCCGACCCCCGTCCACTCGTTCATCCATTCGGTCCTGTTGCCGGCGGAACTGGAGGCGCGGCGGACAGCCAAAACCGGTACATTCGTGGAAACGGATCGCGGGTCGCGCACGTAGAAGAGGCATGCGTCCGACCGGGGGACGGAGGGCCTCGCAAACAGTGAACTGGACGAGCGAACAACAGTGTTCATGACGCCCTGGGTAAAGCGGCTGCTCATGGCGAACGTCGTCATGTATCTGGTGACGCGCGTCGCTCCCGGCCTCGTGCAGGGCCTCGCGCTGGTTCCCGCCTTGATCCCGTTCCAGCCGTGGACCCTCGTCTCGTACATGTTCCTCCACGGCGGGTTCACGCACATCCTGTTCAACATGCTGATGCTCTTCTTTTTCGGCCCGCGGCTGGAGGAGCGGCTCGGAAGCAGAACGTTCATCTGGTTCTATCTGGCGTGTGGGGTCGGCGGGGCTCTTCTCTCGTTCATGACGCCCTTTTCGGCGATCGTCGGGGCCTCGGGAGCCATCTACGGCGTAGTAATCGGTTTCGCACGCTACTGGCCCCGCGAGGACATCTACATCTGGGGCATCCTGCCGATCCAGGCCCGCATGCTGGCGATCTTCATGGTGGCCCTGAGTCTCTTCGCAGGATTTACGGGGGCACAGGACGGGATTGCGCATTTCGCTCACCTCGGGGGACTCCTGGCCGGCTGGGTGTTCCTGAAGAGCTGGGAACGACGGCGCAAACAGCGGGTGGTCCGTCGTCCTTCGGTACGCCCCCGGATGTCCGGGATTCGTGATGCCGATGCGATTCAGAGCTGGGAAGCCATCCAGCGAGAGAGCCTCCACGAGATCAACCGGGAAGAAGTGGACTACCTGCTGACGAAGGTGAAGAAGATGGGCGTCGCCTCGCTCACCGCCGAGCAGCGCGCGTTCCTGGATCGGATGGCGAAGCCCCGGTAGGACGGACTGCCGCCGATACCTCAGCCCGTACCGCTGGACTCCCTCTTCGGGATGACCTTCCCGGTCTCGCGGTCGTAGTCGACGATGTTCTCCCATTCCGAGGCATCCGAGCGGGCGACCACGGCCACGACATCTTCCGTGTCGCTGATGTTGATGACCTCGTGGGGGACTCCCGGCTCGATGAAGATGAAGTCGCCGGCGTGGTTCACGATCGATTCGCGGAGATGGGGCCCGAAGTCATGGCGCACGGTTCCTTCGAGGATGTAGAGCATGACCTCGAAGTCGACGTGGATGTGGGCGAAGGCCACGCCGCCGGGCGGAATCCGGGCCACGTTCATGGACAGCTCGCGGGCGGGGACGTTCCTTGCCGAGAGGCCGGTCTTGTAATGGATCCCGTTCCAGCCCCGGTGAATGCCGCTGGCGCGGATGGTGTGAATGCCGTCGCGCCCGTCGGGGACGCCGGGCCGGTCGTCGGCGCTCACGGGTCCCCCAGCAACAGTTTGGCCAGCCCGGCCATGTCCGGCACCTCGGCGTCCGGCCGCGCCGTGGAGGCCGGGGTCGCGCCGGTCGCTCCGCCACGACTCTTCCTTTTTACGTGCACGGTGGCGTAGCCGAGCGCGGAGGCGGGCGCGACGTCATGGAAGAGGCTCTGCGCGACGTGCAGTGTGCGTTCCAGCGCGATTCCCGACCGCGCGGCCATCTCCTCGAAGTGTGCGGTGGCGGGCTTGTAGCTACCGACCTGCTGGGCGGTGACGACCCAGTCGAAGTCGATATCGAGCCGCTTCCGGGTCTCGCCGAAGAGGTCGTCGTCGACGTTGGAGACGATGCCGAGGCGAAAGCGCGCGCCCAGGCGCCGGAGCGCTTCAACGGTGTCCGGGAAAGGGGGCCAATTGCCCACCGACGCCGCGAATGCGTCGCACTCTGCCGCCGCAGGGCGAAAGCCGAGTGCGGAGCCGACCCGGACCAGCGTCAGCGCCAGCACCTCGCGGTAGCTGCGGTACCGCTCCCCCTGGACCACGTGCTCGGCGTCGCCGAACGCCTTGAGGATTGCCGCGTCCGTGGCGGACCGTCCGTGCGACGCGCAGACCGCGCGGACACCGGCAATGATCCCCGCCTCCCAGTCCACCAGCGTGCCGTAGCAGTCGAAGGTGAGAAGGTCGAACCGGTTCGGGTCCAGCCGGGCGCGGGAGGTCCGGGATCGAGGGGACAGCCGGCTGCCCGTTCCCGGGATGCCGTCGGCAGTTGCGTTCATGGGTGAGTCCCGCCTCTACATATCCTCGAAATCGGCTGTCGGTCCGAACAACTGCGGAACCGGAACGTCGAGCAGCCGAAGATAGACGCCGAGTTGCGCGCGGTGGTGGATCAGGTGGTCCAGGATGAAGGTCCGCAGGACGACCCTCTTCGGGAGGGTAAAGCGGGCTTCACCGGCGACCAGCATCGTCCACGGGCCGTCCATGTCCTCTTCGGTAGAGCCTTCTATCGCGGCGCGAGCGGTTGCGGCGCTGTTGTTCAGCGCGTCGACCAGCTCGGCGCTCGAGCCGAGCGGAGCCATGGGCGGCGGCCCGCCCTCGGCGGGCGCGATGTCGAACTCGGACGTGGACAGGGTGGCGATCGTCCAGCTGGGCAGGTTGGAGATGTGGGTCGCCAGTTCGCCCAGGGTCCAGGACCTGTCGTGGGGCCGCCAGTCCAGCTGATCGTCGGGCACGGCCTCCAGCAGGGTCCTGGCCCCGGCGATGATCTGGTCGAACGCGGCCAGTTGGCCTCGTACAGACATGGGTCGTCCTTTCAAAGACGTGTTGGGGGGCAAAAGGTAGAGAAAGGCGCCGGGCGAAGGAATAGCGCCGGGCGTGTCCGGGAGCGGCATCCCCGGCCAGTCGGCGGCTGCGGTCCCGCTACCTTGACCTCACCCGGCGGAAGAGCCGGTCGGCGAGGACCGCGGCGGCCGGAGCGCCCACTGTCGCCATAGCGATCCCGAGCCCCCGCGACCCGCTGAACCCGTCTTTCTCGGTCGTCAGCGCGAGGACGACGCCGGGTGCGGACAGAATCGTGTTCGCAACCGCGTTCCTCCACATGCTGCCGCTCGACAGGTCCGTGCCGCCGATGCGCGCAACGACGAATCCCACCCCGACCTGGGGTGCGCCGTACAGCGCAAGGCGCGAGCCGGCGTTGACGAGAAACCCGCACTCGGCCTCGTAGAAGTGCTCAGCAAGTGATTCGAAGTTCAGGCAGCGATTGGATAGCGCGTAGCCGGCGAGGAGCCCGACCGCGTTGGCCGCGCTCGCCGCCGCCAGTGCCTTGCCCCACGGATACGGCTCGGACTCCAGCGCCCAGTTGTAAAGCCCCGCGGTCGCGTCCCGTGTGCCGCCAGCCGGCGAGGAGCCCGACCGCGTCTCGATGAGGATCACGCCGGCGTTCGAGTCGGCTCCGTAACGTACCCCGGCCTCTCCCGGAGGCACCGCCTCGACGCTCTGGATCTCGTCGATCGGAAGCGTGTTGAGGGTGACCAGGCCATTGGACTGACGGACGTTGTCGACAATGACGATCGGTGTGAGGCAGCCGGGTTGGGCAAAGCTGATGACGCCTCTGAACTCGAGGCACACGAGCTCGCCCGGCTGGCTGCGACCGCTGCGAACCCGCACACCCGGCACCAGTTGGGCGAGGGCATTGGCGAGGTGGTTGCCGGTTCTGGCGATCGGTGCCAGTTGCTCCGCCGTGACCCTGCGGCGGGCCGTCCCGAGCGCGCGTGCGCTCCGCTGATCCCGTGAAGCGACCTCGACCACAACCGGGTCGAGCACAATTGCCGTGGGCGACAGGGTCACCCGCAACGCGAGCCGCTCCCCCCCCGCCAGCGTCAACCGCTCCTGAAAGGTGCCGTACGCGATGTGCGTCACGGTGAGCGCGTAGATGCCGGGAGCGGCTCGCTCGAACTGGAACAATCCCACGCCGTCGGTGACCCGTTCGACCCGGGCCGAATCCGCCGCCTCTTCGCGGAGAGGCGCCAGCACGATCTCCGCGCCCTCCACGCCGGCGCCCGTGTCGCGGTCTACCACGCGGCCCGAGATGCGGGGCGGCTCCTCCTGCGCGGCCAGCTCGCTCACGCCCCCATGCGGCATCCCGCCGAAGCCATACAGCCATATCAGAATACCATACACCCATATCGCGCACCCACCGGACCGCCCCGCAGCCCTGTCCGCTCGCCCCACGCAGCCACCGAATCCCCCCGCGGCCCCGCCTACCACTCGATGCGCCAGATCCGCCCCCCTTCTCCCGCGGCCCAGCCAACCCGGCCACCCGGGGCGAACTCGACCGCCCACGCGCTCACGCCGTCGAGCGGCCGCCAGGTCCCGCCCATGTCGGAAGTGTACGCGGCGGCGGGCGGTGCCACCGCCACGATGTTGCGGTAGGGACCCCACCGACCGGTCGCGCTGCCATAAACGGCTCGGGCGATCGGCGCGGGACTGGCGGCCGTCCAGGTGCGGCCCCCGTCCCCGGTGACCGCCGCGTTCGCCGAGACCACCTGGTCGCGCGCGCCCAGATCCCCGCCCAGCGCCATGACCGGCGACCCGTCCGCCATTGCCAGCGTGAAGATCCCGGCCGCATCGCCCGTCGCCATCGGCACGGCGACCTCGCTCCACGTGGCGCCGTAGTCGTCCGTCGCCAGGATCCGCGCGGACCCGCCCGCGCCCGTCCCGATCCATCCCCGCCCCGAGTCGCCCGCGCGTGCGCATGTGCCGCTCGCCGCGAAGCCGCCCTCGCCTTCGTTGGCCGCCGGGGCGGCATCGGCGGAAACGCGCGCCCAGCTCCTGCCCCCGTCCCTGGTGAGCAGGATGTACGGGACGCCGTCGAAGGAGTCGCCATACGCGAAGCCCCGCTCGCCGTCCCAGAAGTCGAGGCAATCGAGGAAGCCTTCGGGCGCGTCCATCAGGAAGCGGAGCGTCCAGGTCTCGCCGCCGTCGGCCGTGCGGTAGATGCGCGACGCCGGTCCCGTGCCCGCGGTCAGCGCAATGGCTGTACGGGACGAGAAACCGTGGATGTCGCGGAACTGCAGCGAATCGGCCGCCGGCGCGGCGACCCGTGCCCACTCCTCACCGCCGTCGACCGTGCGCAGAATCACCCCGCCGTGCCCGCTCGCCCACACGGTTTCGGCCGACACCGGGCTGATCGCCTGGAGGACCTCGGTCGTGCCGCTGGACTGCTCGGTGATGGCGGGAAGGCGTGCGCCGCGGCTGCGGGCCGTGCCGGTGCCGCGTGCTGCATCGGGGTCGCCGCCCGCTCGACGCGCGTCGTCCCCCGCCTCCGCCGCCCGCCGCCGGTACACCTCCCGCGCCTCCTCGAACTGCCCGAACACGTGCTCCTCTTCCCGCTCCGACCGCCACCCCGGCCACAACTCCGCCATTACCTCCAGCTTGTCGATCCAGCGCAGCGCATAGTCCGCGGCGGCGGCGCTCCGGATCGGGCGGCTCGCGACCGTCACCCAGACCGGATTCGTGAACGCCTGCGGGTACGCCGTGTCGAGCGGCCAGCGGTCCTCGCGGGCGCCTTCTGCCCGCAAGTGGATCCAGCCGCTCGCGCCGATGGCCAGGGTGTCGTCGATGTCGAGGGACTTGCGGTCGCCGGCGGGTTCCCAGGTGCGGACCACGTCGCCGTCAACGACGAGCTCGACCCTTTCCATCGGCACCACGCTCCACACCCGGCCGCGCACCCGCACCTCGGACGGGCCGTCGAGGTCGAGCTCTTCCCCCGGCCCTCTACCATCGACCGTGAACTCGATCAGCGGGCCGGAGCTGACGAACGAGTTGCCGTCGCGAATGCCCTGGAACCACCCGTCCATGGTCAGCGTGCCGTCCGGCGTGCGGACGTAGGTGCGCATCGAGCCCACCAGGGGGGTCGCGTGGAGGCTGGAGATGGAGTCCTCGCCGCCCACCACGGTCGCGCGAATGCCGTTGCTCCACACGGCGTAGACCGGGGGCCAGCCGTCCTGGGGCGTCGACCACTCGACCGCGTCCGCGGCGGCAAGCGCGGCGTCGACGATGAAGCCCTTGGCGCCACCGAGGTTCCCCTCGAGCGGGTCGCCGTTGTAGAACGAGTGGACGTAGGCGGTGGTCGCTCCCTGGGCCTTGGCCTTCAGCATCATGTCGGTGTTGCTCGGGTAGAGGCTCTCGATCCCGGTGCCTTCGTACCCCATCGCATACGGCGCGATCAGGTGTTCCCGGTGGCCGAACATGAAGACATGTCCATAGAAGGGCGGGCGGTACTCCTGCCCGACGACCAGCAGGCGGTCCGGCTCCGAAAGGGGATGCGGGCCCCCGCCCGGGATCCAGTACTGGTGGTCGAGGATGCGGTTGTCCTTGTTGGCGACCTGCTCGGCGACGACGTCCTGGTCCTCCGCGGCGGACATCATCATCAGGTTGGCGAGGCTGTTGTGCAGGTTGCCGGCGTAGTTCATGTGCACGTGCGTGGAGCCCGAGAACCAGCCCTCGTCGGAGAGATCGGAAATCTCCATGAGCGTGACCGTCATCGTGGTGACCTCGCCGGGGCGGATGACGGCGGTGTAGGTCGCGGGGGCGGTCTCGAAGCCGCGCACGAAGGTCATTTCGGCTTCGCCCGCCGGGAGCTCCACGGTGAACGATCCCGGGTGGTGGAAGATCCGGTCGCCTTCGCGGGCCACGCGGGCATAGGCGTCTGCGGGTGCGTGGAACTTGCCGTCCGCGGCGGTCAGGTGGACCCGGCTGGCCAGCGTCTCGCCCTCCCGGTCGACGGTGGTGACGACGAGGGTGCCGGTCGGCCGCGCCCAGTGCCGTTCGGTGATCTCGACGCGCCGCAGTCTGCCGCCATTGGCCTCCAGCAGGTACAGTTGCGGCAGGCCGCTCACGGGGTGCGGCCCGCCGCCGGCAACCGGTCCGCCCTCCGCTGTCGGCTCGCCGCCGGCAACCGTCCCGCCGCCGTTCGCCACGAAGGCGATCCACTCCGCGTCCGGCGACCAGCGCGGGTGGAAGGCGTCGTGGTCGAAGAAGGTCATCTTGTACGGCTCGCCACCCGTCGTGGGCTGGACGTACAGGTTCTGGAACTGGTCGGCGGCACCCGCAGTCGAGGAGTAGACGAAGCGCTGGCCGTCGTAGGAGACGTGTGGCTGGGTGCGGTAGAGGGTCTGTTCGGCGAGGACGAGTTGGCGGTCCTCGATGCCGCCAGCCCGGGCCGGAACGCGGTAGACGTTGCCGCTGCCGAGTGCGACGTCGCGATTGGAGACGATCAGCAGTTCCTCGCCGTTCGGCAGCCATGCGGGGGAGATGTGCATGTCCCACGCGCCGAAGTAGAGCCGGTCGCGGCCGAAGGTGTTGTCGGCCGTGACCGAGACATCCGGCCCGGTCCAGGCGCCGTCGGCGAAGGGGCGGATGTAGACGTTGAAATAGCCCCCCGGAGCGGTCGAGACGTAGGCGATCCGGCCGCCGTCCGGCGAAAAGCGCGGGTCGGTGTGGACGTGGACGCCCTCGGTGAGGCGGTGGCGCTGGCCGGTGGCCGTGTTCATGACCTCGAGGTCGATCGTGCCGCCGCCGTCATCCGCGGTGTAGAGCAGCCACGCGCCGTCGGGCGAGTAGTTGGGCGACGAGTAGTAGTCGGGGCCGTGGACGATCTCGAAGGCGTCGCCGGTCGCGATGTCCACCTCCCAGAGCGACCCGCTCATCGCCACCGCGACGCGCTCGCCGCCAGGGTGCCAGGCCGGGTACCAGGGCGACGAGGAGGGTGCCGGGGGGAAGTAGAAGTTGTGCATGTAGTTACCGCCGTGCGAGGCGGCGGGGTAGGCGCGCTGCGCGGTGAGGTGGGCGGGGGACGGAAGGAGTGCGAGGGCGGTGCCGACGGCCAGGAGCCAGGCGGTGGGGGTGTGCCGCAGCGCGACGGGGGAGCCGATTCGGGACATGCTCGCATCCGGGCGGGGGTGGTGCCGCGCCCGGGTGGGGTGGGCACGGGCGTGCAGGGATCGTACCGCGCGGAGGGGGGGTGGGCCAGTGACGGCCGGTTTGCCACCGGCGGCACGGGGTGGCTACATATCCCGGCGGAACATCCCGCAGGCTCGTTGTCGAATGTCAACTAAAGGTTACGTAATGTAATGTTTACTTTACATTTGTGGTGGCACTGTTGTCCTCGTCAAACGCTGGCAGCGATCGGTCTGGCCTTCGTCTTCGGCACCAGCCCGCTCGACGGCCAGAGCTTCGAGCTCGAAGAGGCGACGATCGCCGAAGTCCACGCCGCCTTCCTCTCCGGCGACCTGACGTGCGTCGGCCTGGTGCAGGCGTATCTGGACCGGATCGAGGCGTATGACAAGCAGGGACCGCGGCTCAACACGATCGCTACGCTGAACCCGCGGGCTCTCGACGAAGCGGCGCGGCTGGACGAGGCACTCGCGGCCGGCGGGCTCACCGGGCCGCTGCACTGCGTTCCGGTGCTGCTGAAGGACCAGGTCGAGACGAGCGACATGCCCACGACCTACGGCTCCGCGCTCTTCGCGGACTTTGTGCCGGAGCGGGACGCGACAATAGTCACACGGGTCAGGGAAGCGGGGGCGATCATCCACGCCAAGACGAACATGGGCGAGTTCGCGTCGCGCTATGTGGGGTCGGGATTCGGCGTGATCCGCAACGCGTACGACCCGCGCCGCAACCCCAGCGGCTCGTCGGGCGGCACCAGCGTGGGCATTGCGGCCAACTTCGGCATGGTCGGCATCGGCGAGGACACGGGCGGCTCGATCCGCGGTCCGGCGGCGGTGGCGTCGCTGGTCGGTCTGCGGCCCACCCTGGAGCTCGTGAGTCGCTTCGGCCTGATGCCCGCCAACCCCACGACCGACACACAGGGCCCGATCACGCGCACGGTCATGGACGCGGCCATTCTGCTGGGCGCGATCGCGGGCTACGATCCGAACGATCCCGTGACCGCCCGTGCCATGGGCCGTGTGCCGGACTCATATGAGGGCGGACTTGGCAGCGACGGGTTGCGGGGCGCGCGCATCGGAGTCATCCGCGATCCGATGGATCAGTCGGTGGATCCGGGCTCGGAGGGGTTCCGGCAAGTGCGCTCCCGCATCGACGCGGCGGTAGCGGACCTGCGGCGGCTCGGGGCCGAGATCGTGGACCCCGTCGCGGTCGCGGGAATCGAGACCGTCAACTCGGTGTTCGGGAGCAACTCCTACGAGACGGAAGGGGCGACCGACGCCTACCTGTCCGAGCATGCCAACGCCCCGTACAAGACGCTGCGCTCGATCCTGCTGAGCGGGCGCGTAACGCCGTGGCGCGCGGCGGGTCTCGCGAACTCGCTGGGCAAGTCTACCGGCGACCCGGGCTACCTCGCGTACTTGCTCGGTCGCGACCGCATTCGGCGGAACGTGCTCGTGGCCATGGCCGACCACGACCTCGACGCGCTCATCTACGCCACCTTCGACCACCCGGTGACGCTCATCGCGCTGGATGCCGAGACCAATCCCGCGCCGGCCGACCAGTACGGCCTGGGCGACAACCGGCTGTTGAGCCCCATCACCGGGTTTCCCGCGCTGACGGTGCCCGCGGGATTCACGCCGGACGGACTACCCGTGGGGATCGAGTTCCTCGGGCGCCCGTTCACCGAGGCGATGCTTTTGCGCTTCGGGCACGCGTTCGAGCAGGGGACGGGCTATCGGCGACCGCCGGAGAGTGCGCCGCCGCTGGGTACGGGGAGGTAAGTATACATTTTCCGCCACGTGTGGAGGACTATGTATGCATTTTCCGCCAACGGCGGGGCGAAACGGGCTCTTGTCTCGACGGCAGCACGACGGCGATCACTGTCCCGGAAGGCTCCAACCCACCGGCGGCTCTGCTCCCAGGAGGTGCCTCACGAAGTAGTCCCAGCGCCTGCGGATGAAGTAGGGCTCATGAGTGAAGAAGTGATCGCGATTCGGCAGGACCAACAGGTCGAAGTCGCGGTCCGCCTCGATCAGCGCGTCGATCAGGGTGAGTGTCGAGGCGGGCAGGCTGTTCTCGTCGTGCTCGCCGTAGACGATCAGCATCTTGCCCTGAAGTCTTGACGCCAGCGCCGAGTGCGGCGTGAGGTTCACCGGCCGCGCGGCGGCGTTCGGCGCGAGTCGACCGCCGTCTTCGTACTCGGGCCAGCCCGTCCATTTGACGAACGGGGGGTAGAGGTAGCGGTAGTCGTACGGCGCCCCGGACGACACAGCGACCTTGTAGAACTCGGGATAGCGAAGCATGGCGAGCGCCGAGGAGTAGCCGCCCCAGGAGTGGCCGCTGATGCCGACGCGCTCCATGTCGAGCCAAGGGAAGCGCTCTCCGAGCTGCTCGAGCGCGGCGACGTGATCCTCGAGCGCGAACTCGTCGTGCCTCTTCCACATGTAGTCGTGGAACTCCTTCGAGCGCCACGGCGTGCCCCGCGCGTCGACGGTGACGACGGCGAACCCGAGGGCGGTGAAGGTCGAAAAGTCACCTTGGCCTCCGATCCGCTCGATTCCTGCCGCGCTGTTGAAGTTGCGGGGGACGACGTTGGTCTGCGGACCGCCGTAAATGTGCTCGATCACGGGGTACTTCCGGTCTTCGTCGAAGTTCTTCGGCCGCCAGAGGACGCCGTACAGGTCCGTATGCCCGTCCGCGGCCTTGACCGTGAAGGGCTGTGGCGGCTCGTAGCCGCCGGCGAAGAGTTCGCTGGCGTCGGCCTGCTCCAGGATCGTGACGACCGAGCCGTCGCTCCGGTGTAGACGCGAGACGGGAGGGCTGTCGACGGTCGAGGAGTTGGAGACGAAGTAGCGCTTGCTCGGCGAGAAGGTCGAGGCGGCGCCAATCAGGGCCGGCGAGGCTACCGTGACGGCGTGGTCGGCGGGCTCGGGCGTGAGGAGCTCGATTTCGGCATTGCCCTCGAGCGGCACCCGGTAAACGTGCCGCCAGTACGGATTGCGCCCGGGCTCGCGGCCGCCGGCCGTGAAGTACACGAAGCCGTCGTCTTCGCGCTCGTCGACGGCCACGATGTCGTGAACCACCCATTCGCCGCGCGTCAACTGCCGGATGTCGTTGCCGCCTTCGAGGTCGACCAGGTAGAGGTGTCCCCAGCCGTCCCGCTGCGAGAACGTGATTGCCCGCCTCCCGCCGGCCAGCAGACGGACGTTGGCGCCCATCGACCGGTAGAGGCTGTGGTTCAGGTCGAGAAACGACGTGACCTCCTCCTCGAAGACAGTCGTGGCGCGCCCGGCGGCGATGTCGTAGCGCACCAGTTCGAATCGGCTTGCGTCCGGCTTGATGCAGAGAAGGAAGACGAGACGGGAGTCGTCGGTCCAGATCGCCTGCGGCGGCGTCGCGCCCAGCTCCCCGAAACAGTCGTCAGGCAGCGGCACCCTTCGGCTGACGCCACTCGCAACATCGAAGAGGAACATCGGAAACTGCGGGACCTCCTGGTCGCCGATCAGGGCGATCCGCTTCTCCAGCGTCCGTGGCCGGGCGGTGCCGTCGGCAGGCAGCAGGTCGATCCAGGGGTACGCACCCACCCTTCTCTCGTCCGTGCGGGCGATGAGCAGCCTTGTGCCGTCGGGAGACCAGGAGGCGCCGGTCAACGGCCCTTCGAGCCCCGCGCGCAGGAGCGCGAGTTTGCCGCTCCACCCCGGCAGCGCCCCGTAACCGAAGTGCTCCTCGCCGTCGTGGGAGAGCTGTCGCTCGCTGCCGTCGGCCAGGTCTCGCAGCCAGACGTCGTGGTTGCGGGCGAAGGCGGCAACCGACCCGTCGGGTGCGACGAGCTGGAGCGGGTCGTTGGCAGGTTGGGGAAGAGCCTCGCCGTCAGAGGCCGTACGGCGCTCGCCGGTAGCCGCGTCGACGATCACGATCTCGGTGCCCTGGTCGGTGTCTCGCTCGTACCAGAACTCGTCACGCCCGCCGATCCAGTAGGGGACGACCTCCGCGTTCCTGACGGTCGCCTGCATGTTCGAGGAAAGCAGGCTTGCAGCCTGGTCGTACGCGGCCCGGGTCACTCTCTCCGGAGCGTAACGGTTCTCCTCTGACACGGTGCACGACAGTCCGGCCAGCAAACCCAGCGCAAGCGGCACAAGCAGGTGGCCCCCCCGGCGCATCCGGTCCGTAACTGTCAGACTGCCAGCCACGGTCAGCCGCCGCTGCGGCGCATGGCGAAGACGCCGTTCAGGTAGTGCGTCGCGCGGCCGCTGCCGTCATCGCCCCAGAAAGCGACGTCCCAGCCGCGGTTGCCCCCCATCGCGGGATTGCGCGGCAGGAACCGATCGCCACCGAGCGGAATCAACTCGGACTCCAGCCCGCTGCCGACCTCCGACCGCGCCATCAGCCGACCGCCATCCACGAAGAATGAGAACCGGCTCCCATACGCCTCGAACTGCCCCACGTAGCGCTCGAGCTCGACCTGCTGGGGCGTCACCGTGTCCGGCTTCGGTGTCTGGGGCTTGTCGATGCCGAAGACCTCCGGGAACAGCGTGTCGAACACCGTGTCGGCCAGCGGGTAGCCCTGGCTCGGCACGTTGGCGATCGTCGCGGCCGCCACACCCTTGTTCGGACACCACAGCAGGAGGGACGACCCGCCGCTGTTGGTGCCGCTGTGGCCGTAGATCGCCTCGCCACCCCACCGCTTCCAGTAGGGCCCGGTGCACCAGCTCTGGGCAATGATCCAGGTGGGCATGTCGATCTCGGGCGTGTGCATCGTCTCGATGGCTTCCTCCGACAACACCTGCTGCCCGTCGGTCGAGCGTCCGCTGCGCAGGAACATCCCGGCGAAGCGCACGAGGTCGCCGGCGCTGCAGCACAGGGTTGCCCCGGCCGGGGCGATGCTGCGCGGCAGCCCCCAGAACGGGACCCGCTCGCCTTTGGGGTTGGCGGGGGTCGGCGAGTAGCCCAGCGCCACCGGGTGATAGAGCAGGTCCTCCGGGAATGTCGCCGAGTGCTCAAGCCCGAGCGGCTGGAGGATGCGTTCGGCGAGCAGGGTCTCCCAGTTCTTCCCCATCACCCGCTGGGCCGCGAACCCGGCGACGGCGGTGCCCGCGTTCGAGTAGCCGTAGGCCGTGCCGGGCTCGAAGATCACGGGGAGTTCGGCAAGTGAAGCGACGTACCGGCCCAGGGCGTCATCGCCGCGACCGTGGTCCGTGTAGGGCCCGTTGTCGAGTCCCGACGACATCGAGAGGAGTTGGCGCAGGGTCATGTCGACGGGCGGGACGTCGCTCGTGAGCGGCGCGCCGTCGAGGTAGCTCGCAACAGGTTCGTCCAGGTCGAGCGTGCCCTCGTCGACCAGCGCCATGACCACAGCGGCGTTGAAGACCTTGGTCGTCGAGCCGATCTGGAACAGCGTGTCCGGCGTAACGGCCAGGTTGCGCTCACGGATCGCCAGACCGGTCGCGAACTCGTGGACCGCCTCGCCGTCGAACACCGCCAGCTGGGCGCCGACGATGCCGAGGCTCTCGGCCGACTCCTCGAGTAGCTGCTGCAAGTCGCGCCGATCGACTGCCACCTGCGGCGGAGCCGCGACCGCCGCGAGGTGCCGCGCCGACGCGACGATCGGCAATGCGGCCGCGGCCGCACCGGCTTTGAGCAAGGAACGTCGATTCATTTGGGACTCTCCCTGTCCATGGTCCGTGACCGCATCCGGCCGGAGAACGACTTGCTCGGTACTCTTGCTATCTCTTCACAGAACTCCAGGTAGTCATCGCCCGCGCGTCGCATCGACTCCTTCAACTCATCGACGGAGGATCCTTCGAAGTTGATTCCGTCCCGGGTGTCGACGACATGACCCGAGAAAAACTCGTATTCCTGATCGTACTCGAAGACGCCCGCGTAGCCACGGTATTCGATTATGGCGTTACCCCTGCACGTTCCAAAGACACACGCATTCGCTTGACGAGGAATCTATGATCCGGGTGCGCCCTCGATAAGGACCACGTAGCCCCGCTCGATCTCCTGCCGGAACCGCTCGGGAAGGCGAGCCCAGTCGCGGGCTTCCACCAGGCAAGGGATGTTGGAGTCCGTCAGGGCCTCGGTGAAGTCACCCAGCTGCCGGTAGGGAATCGGCTTCAGCGCCGGCGCGCGCACGCGGGGAGGAGGGCCAGAGTCGCTTCTGCGAAAGCCTCACCGTAGTCGTGCGCGGTCTCGTTGCGGTTGTCCCGATACTCCAGCCACCGCTCGCAGGTGTTCGCGCTGATCAAACCGTGTTTCGCCGCGTGCCGGAAGACATCCTTGAAGACGAGCCGGTCGACCTGGCGACTGCTGGGGAAGTAGGGCTTCAGTCGCTTTTTCAGCAGTTTGCCGCTCTGCTCCAGGACCAGTTCGAACTCCTTCACGCACGCCGCGCGGAAGACATCGTACGCGATATCGTCGGGGTCGCGGCGTTGCAACGCGGTTAGCGCGTACTCGAGCGTGCCGAGGCATCTCCTGAGGAATGTCGCGTCTACCGGTGCCGGCATGGCGGATCCGCGTTGCGGGAACGATTCTTCAAGTTAGGCTGGGCCTGCGGGCGCGCGAATGTTCCGTTGGGCCCACTTTGCTCCGGGAGGCGGTCATGAAGCTCAATCCTCTCCTCTCCCTGATGTCCCTGGCCGCGCTTGCCTGTGAGCAGGGTCAGCAATCGCCGCTCTCCCTACCCTCCCAAACACGCGACAGCGCGGGAATCCGGATTGTCGAGAACGTCCGGCCGCCGGACAGCTCGCGGCTACCTTGGCGGATTGGCCCGGAGCCCGCCGTCTCCATCGGAGCCGTGGAAGGCGACGAGCCCTACATGCTCGACGGGGCCATCGACGCCACCAGGCTGAGCGACGGACGCATCGTCGTCGCCAACGTGGGGACACAGGAACTGCGGGTCTTCGACGCAGCGGGGACGTACCTGGCGACCTGGGGTGGCCAGGGGGAGGGACCGGGCGAATTCACGGGTCTCTGGCAGGTCGAACCGTGGCCGGGCGACTCGATCCTGGCGTGGAGCGCGCCGCGCTTCGGGATATCGGTCTTTGATGCGCGGGGGACCTACGCCCGCACGTTCAGGCTGGCGCACGACGAAACCACGTCGCCGATGCAACGGTTCTGGCCACAGTCGACGACGCGAGGCGGAGCGATTCTCGCGGCGCACCGGCCCGAGGCCGCGGACACCGTCGTCGTTCAGCTCAGGGACGGCGAAGGCGAAATCCGGAGCTCGTTCGGAACCCATCCGGGCAGTGAGCCATACATCCACGGCGAGGGCGACCGGTCGATACTGTTCTGGAAGATCTTCGGGCGGCAGCCGGTGTGGGCGCCGTGGGGCGACCTGACCGTTGTCGCCACAACCGATCGCTACGAACTCAGGGCCTTTCGCACCGACGGGTCGCTGAGCCGGCTCGTCAGGCGAGATCATATCCCGCACTCGCCCTCGGAAACCGACGTCGAGGCTTTCGTCGAGTGGCAGATCGGCCGCAGCAGGCGCAGCTCCGAGAGCGAACGGGCCGAGTCACGGCGCCGGTACAGGAACGTACCTGTCGCTGAGCACTTTCCGGCCTTTGAGTCGATCTTGAGCGATGCCCGTGATCACCTCTGGGTCGAGGAATACGAGTTGCCGCAAGAAGAGGGGCCGGGAACGCTCTGGACGGTCTTCGATCCGGAAGGCCGGGCGCTGGGGTTCGTGGAGACGCCCGAGGGTCTGTGGATCCAAGAGATCGGCGAGGACTACATCCTCGGCGTGTCTTATGACGACCTGAACGTGGAGTATGTACAGATGTGGCGGCTGGACCGGTCCTAGGCCCATCGGGGTAGGACACGCATGAGAACTTGTGTCGTTGGAATGGTGCTCGCGCTGGGCGCGTCGGGCTGCCGGGGGGACGACATGCCGACGGCGGGCACCTTCGTGGTCCGCGACAGCGCCGGCGTCGAGATCGCCGAGAGTATGGCGCCGGCCTGGGACGGAGACGGCTGGACCGTGTCGGGGACGCCGAGCGTGGTCATCGGTCAGATGCAGGGAGACGAGCGCTACCTCTTCGGGGACGTGGCCGGGGCCGTCATGCTCCGCGATGGGCGGATCGCGGTGCTCGACCGGCAGAACTCGCTGATCCGCGTATACGCGCCCGATGGCGAGCACATCGAGGACTGGGGAGGACAAGGGGAGGGTCCGGGAGAGTTCACCTCCACGCAAACCCTGTTTCCCTATCGGGGAGACTCGATCCTGGTGAGCGAATTTGTCGCATCCCGGCTTGTGCTCTTCGACGACCGGGGACGGTTCGGGAGAAGCCTCGTTCCGGAGATGTGGGTGTCGTTCAGGACCGAATGGCGCAGCTTCATGGCGTCGCAGCATCGCCCCGTGATCCCGGGAGAGAGCTGCTGCAGACTCTGGGGCTCGCTCCACACCGGCGCCTTCCTCCTCTCCTACCCCCAGATGATTCCCAACGAGGGAAGCGGGTCGAAGAGAGCCTCGGTGACGGCGGCCGTCATGCCGGATTCCGGCGGCGCGGCCGAATCCGTGGGCGTTTTCGGAGGAATGACGTATCAACTCGGACTGCAGGGGTCACAGTCCAGATTTCAGTTTCCGCCCTGGTTCAACATGGCCCCCGGACCCGATGGGTACTTTGCCACTCAGGGAGACGCCTACTCGATCGATGCATACGACCATGGCGGCAGCCTGAAGAGAATCATCCGGCTCGCCCGCGAACCCCGACCCGTCACCGATGAAGTCAAGGGGGCCCACGAGGCCGAACTGCGGGAACGAATCATGGCGCCCGGCGCCCTGATCGAAGCAGACTCGCCCGAGGAACTCCTGGAGATGCTCCTCGCGGGTCCCTATCCCTCGCATCTCCCCACGTTCTTCCAGCTCCTCGTGGACCCGGAGGGCAATCTCTGGGCCGGTCAGCGTCGGTACGGCCCGGGTGACGCGGGCACGGGCGACGGTGGCGAGGACGCCGCCGTCCCGGCACCCGAAATGAACGAGTTCTTCGTCTTCGGAGCGGACGGGCGGCACCTCGGCGTAGTCGAGCTGGCCGCCGATCTTCAGGTGTTTCAGGTCGGCACGGACTTCGTTCTGGGGACGCTGCGGGACGGCCTCGGCGTCGGCTACGTTCACGTCTACCGGATCGAAAAGTAGGCACAGCCGGGGACTCTGCTAACCGGGCGGCAGCGCCTTCTTCGCCTGCAGCCGCCCCTAGACCTCTCCCCGCCGCGCCGCCCACACCGCGTAATGACTCGCGCGCGCCGCGAACGCCATGTACGTGAGCGACGGGTTCTGGCAGCCGGACGACGCCATCGACGCGCCGTCGATGACGAACAGGTTGGGCACGTCCCACGCCTGGTTGTGGGCGTTGAGCACCGAGGTGGTGGGGTCGCGGCCCATGCGCGCCGTGCCCATCTCGTGGATGGTCAGCCCGGGCGGGGTCATCTCCGTGTCGATCGTGATGTCGCGGCCGCCGCCGGCCTCGAGCATTTCGGCGGCCTGCAGGGCGGCGTCGCGCATCATGGCGCGCTCGTTGTCGCTCCACGCGCAACTGATCCGCAGGGTGGGGATTCCCCATGCATCGATCTGGTCGGGATCGAGGGCAACGTGGTTCTCCTCGCGGGGGAGGCACTCGCCGAATCCCTCGATTCCGAACGACCACGGGCCCGGGCGGAGCAGGTCGCTCTTGAAATCCGCACCAAAACCCGGCATCGACGTGCCCCGCCCCCATCCTTCCCTCCTTGCCGAGCCCTGGTACCCGTACCCGCGCAGGAAATCGGGCGAAGGCTCGGTGACGTTGCGGAAACGGGCGATGTAGATGCCGTTGGGACGCCGGCCGCGGGTGGTGCGGTCCTCCCAGCCGGGGAAGGTCGCGCGCGCGCCGACATCCATGGTGTGGTCCATGAGGTACTTGCCGAGCACGCCGCTGGAATTGGCGAGCCCGTCGGGGAAGTCGGGCGATTTCGAGTTGAGCAGAATGCGCGTCGACTCCAGCGCGGACGCCCCGAGGAAGATCGTGCGCGCGTGGAACTCGGTCTCTTCGTGGGTCTCGGCGTCGATCACGCGGACGCCGCTGGCCCGCCCGGCGCCCGGGTCCCAGACGACCTCGGCGACGACGCTGTTCGGGCGCAGGGTCATGCGGCCGGTGGCCTCGGCGGCGGGCAGGGTTGCGTTGAGCGAACTGAAGTAGCTGCGGGTGCGGCATCCCCGGTGGCAGGGGCCGCAGTAGTGGCAAGCGCGCCGCCCGTTGTGATCGCGGGTGAGGACTGCGGTGCGACCGATCGTCATGCGCCGGGTGCCGCCGAATGCGCTGTCGATCGCGCCCGCCACGTGCTCCTCGACGCACGACATCTCCATCGGCGGCAGGAAGACCCCGTCCGGAGCCTGCGGCAACCCCTCCGCCCGCCCGCTGATGCCGACGAACGCCTCGACGTGGTCGTACCACGGCGCCAGGTCCGCGTAGCGGATGGGCCAGTCGACGCCGTATCCCTCGCGCGCGTTGGCCTCGAAGTCCAGGTCGGACAGCCGATAGCACTGCCGCGCCCACATGATCGACCGGCCGCCCACCTGCCGTCCGCGGATCCACAGGAAGGGCTTGTCGGGATCGGTCGTGTACGGGTTCTCGATGTCGTTGACGAAGAACTTGCGGCCCACTTCGTCGCAGGCGTAGCACTGGCCCTGGACCGGCTGCTCGGCCGCCACCGCCTTGCGGTCGTTCCAGCCGCGGTACGGCATCTGGTACGTGGGGAGGTGCTCGGCGTAGTCGCGCTCGGGGATGATCATCGGCCCCGCCTCGAGAACGAGCACGTTGGCTCCCAGTTCGGTCAGCTCCTTGGCGGCCCACCCGCCGGACATGCCGGAGCCGACGATGATCGCGTCGTACTCCTGGCGGCGCGGGCGAATGTGGAAGAGATGGCGGCGGGGGATCGTCATCGGCCCGCCTCCCTCGGCGTCAGCGGCGCGCATCCCTCGAAGGTGCGGAAGGTGGTTCGATACCCCAGCGCGTCCAGCCCCGCTTCCGACGTGAAGTAGGCGGTCAAGGTGAACCGTTTGACGTCGTGGAAGAAGTATTGAGTCTCGTCCGCGGCGCGGTCCTCGCGCAGTCGGGTCAGTTCTTCGTCGAGGTCGCCGACGAAGGCCGCCTGCTCACCCGGCGCGCACTCCGCGAAGGGGCTGCCGAAGCGCTCGCGGCACGCCGGGTCCACAGTGTCGAGCCCGGCCAGAAAGCGGTCGCGGTCGTCGTCGTCGAGCCACCCGTCCACGAGCGCCGCCACGAACCCGGTCACCCCGGCTTCGGATGCTCCCGGCGTGTCCGTCGCGGGGATGATGACCTCGGCGAGGGCTTCCATGACGCGGGAGCGCTCGGGGGTGAGGAGCGATGCGGCCTGGGTGGCCACGCCGTCGGGGCCATCGCGGTCGGCCGGGCCGTTGGCGCTGGCCGCCCCGTCACCACCCACCGGCCCCGCCGAGGCGAGCACCTGCTCGCGCCAGGCCAGCATTCGCTGCAACTCGTCGAGCGGCATGATCAACGGGCCGCCCGCGACCCCGCCCAGCACGCCGATGGCCGTCCGTCGCTTCATGCGTTACCGTTTCCGCCGCCCTGACGCGGCTTTGCCTCTGTGAAAGGAGTCTCAACCGAGATGAGTGCCCGGGAAGAGATGCCCCACCTTACGCGCCGCGAGGCGCTCAAGGCAACCGGGGCCGCGTCGCTGGGGTTGATTGCTCCCGGTGACGCGATGGCCGCGCGGAGCCCCGGCGCTGAGGCCGTCGACCCCCAAGCCGCCGGCGGTGAGGCCGCTGGCCCTCAAGCCGCTGGCCCCCAAGCCGCCATTCCCCAATCCGGCATCATCCAGTCCGTCGCCCGCTGGTGCTTCGAGGACATCCCGCTGCAGCCGTTCTGCGCCGCGGTGGCCGAGATCGGCCTGACCGCGATGGACCTGCTGCTGGTCGACGAATGGTCGGTCGCCAACGATCACGGCCTGGTGGTGTCCTGCGGGGATGTGGCCGCGGGCACCATCGAGGACGGGCTCAACGAGCCGCGCAATCACGCCGGGATCATCGGCGCGTTCGAGGAGCATATCCCGCGGGCGGCGCGCGAGGGCGTGCCGAACGTCATCTGCTTTTTCGGGAACCGTCGCGGGATGGACGACGTAGTGGCCATCGAGAACTCGATCCGCTGCCTGCGGGAGTGCGCACCGATTGCCGAAGCCGAGGGCGTCACGATCCTGGTGGAGGTGCTGAACTCGAAGCCGGGCGGCCATGTGGACTACATCGGTGACCGCATGCCATACGCGCTGGAGATCATCGGTGCCGTCGACTCGCCGCGCGTGCGTATCCTGTACGACATCTACCACATGCAGATCATGGAAGGCGACATCATCCGCACGCTGACCGATTCTGCCGAGTGGATCGCCCACTACCACACGGGCGGCGTGCCCGGACGCGCCGAGATCGACGATTCGCAGGAGCTCTACTATCCCGCGATCGTGCGCGCGATCCGCGACACCGGCTTCACCGGATACATGGCCCACGAGTTCATCCCCCGGAGCGGCGACCCGCTGGGCTCGCTGGCGCAGGCGGTGGAGTTGTGTGCGGACGCAGTGGGATGACACATAATCATCAGCCCATCACAAATCATATTCAGAGCATGTATGGACCATCATCTATCATGATCTGATAGCCCACCACATCCCCAGCACGGAAACCCAATGCTCGAAATCAGAGATCTCGTCAAAGTCTACCCCGGACCGGTCGCGGCGCTGCAGGGCGTCTCGCTCGACGTCTCGAAGGGGATGTTCGGCCTCCTCGGCCCCAACGGCGCGGGCAAGACCACCCTGATGCGCATCGTCGCAGGCCTGCTGGAGCCCACCTCCGGCGCGGTGCGGTTCAATGGCGAGGACATCGTCTCGGATCCCCGGCGGATCCGCAGACAACTCGGCTACCTCCCGCAGGACTTCGGCTTCTATCCCCACCTGAGCGGTGAGGCGATGCTTCGCTACCTCCTCGTGCTCAAGGGCGTGCGGGCTCCTCAGGGGCTCAAGCGGCTCGCGGCGGAGCTCCTCGACCGGGTCAACATGTCCTACGCGGCCAAGCGCAAGGTCAAGGGCTATTCGGGCGGAATGCGCCAGCGGCTGGGGATCGCCCAGGCGTTGGCGGGCGACCCGGCGCTCATCATCGTGGACGAACCGACGGCCGGCCTCGATCCCGAGGAACGCATCCGCTTCTACAGGCTCCTTGCCGAGCTTGCGGAGGACCGGACGGTGTTGCTGTCGACGCACATCGTGGAGGACATCTCGGTGCTGTGTCCGCGTGTGGCGATCATGTACGACGGGCGCTTCGTGGCGGATACATCGCCGACCGAGGCTCGGGAGCGGTTGACGGGCACGATCTACCAGGGTGCGGTGGCCAAGGAGGATTTGACCGACGTCGAACGCAGGTACCGGATCACGCAGGCGATCCTGATCGAGGGACGGAACCAGGTTCGAATACACCTGTCCGAGGGCGAGGCTGCCGAAGGTGGGGCGCCGGACGGGTTCGAATCAGTGCCGCCGACGCTGGAGGACGCCTACCTGCTGCTCGCGCAGGCGAACGGGGCCGGGGAGGCCGACTCGTGAGCGCCATCGCCCGCTGGTGGGCCGTAAGCGTACGAGACTTCCGGTCGGGAATCCGCAGGCCCCTCTACTGGGTTCTCCTCGCGATCCTGCTCCTGCTGGCGTGGGGGTGGTCGGAGGGGGCCGTCACAATCTCATCCGGCGATGCCACGGTAGGCGGTGAACGGTCGCACGTCACCTCCGTATTCGCGCAGAGCATGCTCCAGTGCGTTGCCGTCATGGGGATCGGGGCCTGGTTCCTGGCCATCGCGGCCGGACTCGTCGTGATCCGCGATCTGGAACTCCAGGTCGTCGAGGTCTTCCATTCGACCCGCCTCACGCCGCGGGAGTACGTGTGGGGCAAGTTCGCCGGCGCCGTCGGCGTCTTCTTCCTGGTCTGGTTCCTCTACCTGGGCATGTCCGCGGTGCTCAACCACGTCGTTGCGGCAGGCGAGGATGCGCGGCACATCGGCCCGTTCGCGCTGGGTAGCTACCTGTTCCCCACGCTGGTCTTCGGGCTGCCTCAGGTCCTTCTCTTCGCGGGCGTGCCGTTCTTCCTGGGGACGTGGACGCGCCGCCCGATCGTGGTCTTCTTCTTCCCCGTCGCTGTGCTGCTTTTCACCCTCGGCTTCCTGACCACATGGTCGCCCGACTGGCTGTCACCGCAGTGGAACAGGACGCTGATGCTCATCGACCCGACCGGTTATCGCTGGCTGAACGAGACATTCCTGAAGGTGGACCGGGGAGTCGAGTTCTATAACACGGCCGCCCTGCAGCTCGACGCGGGCTTCCTCCTGAGCCGGGTTGTGATCGGTGCCATTGGATTGCTCGGGGTCGCCGGCGCGGCTACCAGCTACGCTGGCCGGTTGCGAAGCGGCGACAGCGGCTCGAGGGTCTTGGCGTGGACGGCCAGAAGACTCAGACCGGTCGCGTGGGTGCTCTGGCCGTTCAGGTTGCTGGCCTGGCCATTTGCGCGGGTTTTCGGCCGGCGTCGCCGCGCTGATGAAGTTGCCATCTCCGAGGCCACCAGCGCGGCCCGAACCCTGCGGGACCTCGACATGGCCACCGAGCCCCTGGGATTCTGGAAAGCTGCCCGCGTGATCGGCCGCGAAGAGGTCCGCGAACTGGTCCGGCGACCCGGAATGTACCTGTTCGTGCCGCTGATCCTCTACCAGTCCATTTTCACCACTCTCGTCGCGATCGGCCCCTTCAATTCGCGGCTGCTCCTGACCTCGGGCGAGGTGGCGGTGCGGCAACTCAACACGCTGAGCCTGCTGATCTGCTTCCTTCTCCTCTTCTACACGGTCGAGTCGCTGCACAAGGAGCGCAGCCGCCGACTCGCCGAGATCTTCAACTCGACGCCCATCGGGACAGGGTCGATGCTGCTTGGAAAGACCATCGGTACCAGCACGGTGGCGGGACTGATCCTGGTCATTGGCGTTATCGCCAGCGCGGTGGTCATCCTCTACCAGCAACTCTTCGAGGGCAGCCCCGTGGGCTTCGACGTCTTCCCCTTCGTTGCAACCTGGGGCGGCGTAATGGTGCCCACCTTCATCTTCTGGGCGGCGCTGGTGACGGCACTATTCGCCTTCTTCCGCAACCGGTACGTCGTGTACGCCATCGGGCTGTTCCTGACCCTCTACACGGCCATCCGGATGGCCATCATCGAACCGTTCGGGTGGGTCCGGAACTGGATGGCCTGGAACGCCGTCCAGTGGACCGACATGGGCACGTTTTCGCTCAATGGACGCGAGCTGCTACTCAATCGGCTCCTGTACCTGAGTCTGGTGCCGCTGCTCGTTGCCCTGGCCGTGAAGTGGTTCGGCCGGCAGGACCGCGACGCAACGCGGCTCGTGCATCGAATGCGGCCGAAACCCCTGTTGATCGGCACTGTGCGGCTGCTTCCGTTTGCGGTACCAGGGATAGCACTGGCGCTGGTGCTGTTTTTCGGCGGACGGGCCGGCCGTGATGGCCCGGCGACGGAAGAGGCGGGCAAGGACTACTGGCGCGAAAACGTGGCGACCTGGACCGACTTCGAGATGCCTTCAGTGTCCGATGTCGATGTGGAACTGGATTTCGAGCCCGCCGAGCGCTCGGTCGCTGTAGAGGGCGAATACACCTTCCACAACCACCGCGACTACGCCTACGAGGACATCCCGGTCACTGCCGGTCAGTGGGACCCGATCGAATGGACGCTGAACGGCGAGACGCACGAGCCGGACGACCGTTCCAACCTGTTCGTCTTCACTCCAGATGACCCGCTGGGATCCGGCGATTCACTCACGATCGGGTTTAGCTACGAGCTCGAGTTCCCGCGGGGGATGAGCAGGGAGGCGGGCGGCGCGGGGCAGTTCATCCTCGAGTCCGGGATCGTGCTGACCGCATTCACGCCCACGTTCCTCCCCACTCCCGGATACCTCGAGGGCATCGGTGTGGACGACGACAACTCGTCCGAGCCCCGGGACTACCCGGACGACTTCTACGAGGGCGAAACCGAGCCGCTCTTCGGTTGGGGAGGGGAGCCCTTCACCGTGCGCACGCAAATCACGCTGCCGGAGGAATACACGGCAAACGGGGTGGGGAAGAAGGTCAGCGACCAGGTGGCGGACGGTCGGCGGACGGTGGTCTGGGAGACCGACCACCCGGTGGTCCTGTTCAACGTCGTGGCGGGCAAGTACGCGGTAAAGGAGGGCGACGGGACCGCGATCTACTACCATCCCGAGCACGACTACAACATCGAGGAGATGTCCGCCGCGCTCGACGCCGCGCGCAAGTACTTCTCCGAGTGGTTCTATCCCTTCCCGTGGGACCTGCTCAAGATCTCGGAGTTCGCGGCCTTCGCGACCTATGCGCAGGGCTTCCCCACCAACGTCACCTTCAGCGAGGGGATCGGGTTCCTGGCACGGAGCGACCCCAGGTCGCACATCGCCTTCATGGTGGTGGCGCACGAGGCCGCGCACCAGTGGTGGGGCAATCTGCTGACGCCGGGCCAGGGTCCCGGTGGCAACATCATCTCGGAGGGAATGGCCCACTACTCGACGATGCTGTTGCACGAACAGGTCTACGGCGACCGCTACCGGATCGAGTTCGCAAAGCGGCTGGAACAGCTGTACGGCGACACGCGTTTCGTGGACTCCGAGCGCCCGATGGTCGAGACCGACGGGACCCGACCGGGAGACGGCACCGTCACCTATGACAAGGGCGGCTGGGTGCCGTGGATGCTCCAGCAGGAGATGGGACGGGAGAACATGCTCGCCGGGCTCCAGGCCTTCATCGCGAAGTACAACCCGGACTCGGACTTCCCCGTGCTCCAGGACATGGTGGCCGTGTTGCGGGACTTCGCGCCGGATACGGCCGCGTTCGATGCGTTCACCGAGCAGTGGTTCTTCGAGGTGGTCGTGCCGGAGTACGAGTTCTCAGACGTGACGAAGACGCAGGAGGGCGGTGAGTGGGTGGTGCGGGGGACGGTCGCGAACGTGGGAACCGGGCGCATGCGTGTGCAGGTGGGCGCGACCGCGGGAGAGCGGTGGTCGGACGAGGGTGAGGATGGCAGCCGGACCGTGGTGAACGAGGACTACCGCGACGCCCGCACCGAGGTGGAACTGGGCGCCGGGGAGTCGGCCGAGTTCGTGATTCGCGCGACCTTCGAGCCCGAGCGCGTGCTGATCGACCCGGATGTGCTGGTGCTGCAGCTGAACCGGGATGCGGCGGTGTTCGAGTGGTAAGGGGTCAGCGATTCAGAGCCCGAGACCAGTTGAATCGAGAATGCGATCGATATCGCGTGCGCCCCTCAAGATCTTGCTCAGCGGCCCGGCTGAACTGGTAGCCTGCCGGCACCTCAGTCTTGTCCCCCGATGCGTCCTTTCAAGCGGTCCATTGCCGCGGGCCCATCGGCTACATCTCCCTCATCGACTTGCCGAAGAGCTGCGTCAACCAGTCCGTGGAAATGCGTCTTGGCCCGGTCCATGAGTTCGGGCGGAATCCGGTCTATCTCCTCTTCGCTGAGCCCCTGAAAAACCCATTTCTCAAGTAGCCTACGGTGCTCAGCTTCCTCCAGCAGACGCAATCCATGCCGGACGACTTCGCTCGCAGTTCTATAGTGCCCCAGCGAGACCAATCGTTCTACGAAGTTCGATTCCGTCTTCCTCACACCACTTGAGGTATTCATCGACCGATCGTTCGAATTCATCATGGTTCCATTCTCAGGCGTCCGGTGACAGATCCGTAGAGCGACCCCACAACCAGGCCCTGGACAGTTCTGAAAAGAGCGACGCCCGCCTGTCCGAGCTGGGCGGCGAGCACGCCACCAATAAGGTGTACGAAGAAGAAAGTGAAAGCGCCGACGCCCAGGAGCGCAATCGTAAGCCCGGCACCGCTGACCAAGGCCCACTTCGCGCCCCGAGCGAGACGTCGATGGAGGGTGAGCCACTGAGTGAATCCGAACGCTCCCAAACCGCAGACCACCGCCAAGGCCACCGTGGCCCCCGAACCTGCGATGCCGCGGAGCGCAGTGAGCACTGCTACTGCCATCGAGACTCCTGCAATCGTTCCCAGCATTTCTGACAGCAACAGCAGTCGCGGTCGCGAAGACACCCGACGAACGACAAGCCATCGTCCGACTCCCGCTCCGAGCAGCATCCCGCTCAGACCGGCGCCTCCCCCCGGATCGTCACTCGATAACCCGACCTTGTCGCCGGCCAGTAGTCCCAGATCGCGTGGTGCTGGGCACAGCGGTTGTCCCAGAAGGCAATCGAATTCCTGCGCCAGCGAAAGCGGCACTGGAAATCCGGGCGCGCGACGTGCTCGTACAGGAGCGCCAGAATCCCGCGGCTCTCCGCCGGTGGCAGGCCCACGATGTACTGCGTGAACATCGGGTTCACGAACAGCGCCTTGCGTCCGGTCACCGGATGTGTCCGCACCACCGGATGCTCGGCCGACGGGTAGCTCCGACCGCCGTCATCGCGGCCGATGATCCGGTTCGTTTCGCGGTAGTACGGCCCGCCGTCGTGCACGGCAATCAGGCCGTCGAGAAAGGTCCGCATCCGCTCCGAGAGCGCCTCGTAGGCGGCGTACATGTTCGCGAAGAGCGTGTCGCCCCCGGTCTCGGGCACCGTGTGCAGCCGCAGAATCGACCCCATCGGCGGCAGCGGATCGCACGACACGTCGGAGTGCCACTGCTCGCCCGCGACCCGTCGGGAGTTCTCGTCCGCGTGGATCGGCATCACCTCGGGGTGGCCGTCGACCCCGGGATCGTTGGGGTGCGCCACCAGCTCGCCAAAGCGAGCCCCGAGCTCCTTCTGGCTCTCGATCGAGATGTCCTGGTCGCGGAAGAAGATGACGCAGTGATCCATCAGGGCGTCATGAATCAGCTGGAAGTCCGAGTCGCTGATGTCGTCGAGGTCCAGTCCGCGGATTTCCGCGCCGATTACGGGCGTGACGCGTCTGACCTGGGGGCGTGTTGTGCTCATGCGCCGAATATCGACGGACTCGCCGCAGTCGGCAACGCAGCGTATCCATTACCGTAGCGTCGCTCCGCCAATCACGCCCGCGATGGCGACCGCGTCACCTGGTTGAACTCCTTCGGAGCATAGGCAGATGAGAACCACGATCGCTTTCCTGCTGACGCTGGGCGCATGGGCCTGCGACTCACCCGGTGCGCCTGCGGAAGGCTCACCCTGGGAGCGCACCCGCGAGGCCCCGAACGGTGGCGACCGGGCCCACCTGGCCTGGCTCGAGGACAACTACGACAAGAGCGAGCACATGGTCCCGATGCGGGACGGCGCACAGCTGTACACGATTGTCTACACGCCGCGCTTCACGACCGAACCCGTGCCGATCATGCTGTTCCGAACGCCCTACTCGATCGCGCCGTACGAGCCGGATCAGTACCGCAACCCTCTCGGGCCGTCCGCCGAGTTCGACCGGGCGGCCTACGCGTTCGTCTTCCAGGACGTGCGCGGCAAGTTCAGGTCGGAGGGCGAATTCGAGGTCATCCGCCCGCTGGCGCCGAAGCCGAAGGGGCCGACCACGGTCGACGAGAGCACCGACAACTACGATGCGATCGAGTGGGCGCTCGCGAATGTGAAGGGCCACAACGGCAGGGTGGGGCAGTGGGGGATCTCGTACCCGGGCTGGCAGACCGTGATGGGGATGGTCGATGCGCACCCGGCGCTCGCCGCGTCGTCACCGCAAGCTTCCCCCTCCGACATGTTCATAGGAGACGATTGGCACCACAACGGTGCCTTCAGGATCATGTACGCCTTCTCCTGGCTCGCCAGAAACGCACGCAGGCGAGATGGGCCCACCGACGCGCGGGAGGGTGCCTTCGACTACGGTACCGACTCGGGCTACGACTTCTTCCTGGCCGCGGGATCGGCCGCGAACATCGACGACCTGTACTTCCATGGCGATGTCCCGGCCTGGAATGATTTCATCGAGCACGACACGTACAACGAATACTGGCAGCGGCAGAACGCGCTCCCGCACCTGCGCGGCATCGGGCACCCGATCCTGAACGTCGCGGGGTGGTTCGACACCGAGGACTTCTACGGGCCGATGTCGATCTACCGCACGATCGAAGCGGAGAATCGGGCCACCGAGAACACGCTGGCGGCGGGTCCGTGGCTGCACGGCGGGTGGTCGCGCATGCTCGGCGACCACCTGGGCTGTATCGAGTTCGTCGACGAGACTTCGGTGACCTTCCAGCGCGACGTCCAGTTCCCCTTCTTCGAGCATCACCTGCGGGGTGCGGAGGGGTGGGCGGCGCACGAGGCGTTCGTCTTCGAGACCGGGTCGAATGTGTGGCGCACGCACGAGACGTGGCCGCCGGCGGGCGTCGAGCCGGTGTCCCTGTACCTGGCCGACGAACGCGCGCTGTCGTTCGATCCGCCGTCCGGCCCGGGCGGCTCGGACAGCTATGTCAGCGACCCGAACAATCCCGTTCCATTCTCGGCGGAGGAGCGGACGACACTCGGGCATCTCTGGAAGGTCGAGGATCAGCGCTTCGCGTCGGCGCGGCGGGACGTGCTCGTCTACGAGTCGGAGCCGCTCACGGAGGACCTGACGATCGCGGGCCCGATTCTGGCCGACATCTTCGTGTCGACGACGGGCACCGATTCCGACTGGATCGTGAAGGTGATCGACGTCCAACCGGACGATGCTCCTAACTCGCCCTTCTGCGATGTGCCGATGGGCGGCTACCAGATGCACCTGGCGGGCGAGATCATGCGCGGCCGTTTCCGCAACAGCTTCGAGCACCCGGAAGCGATGGTGTCGGGCGAGGTCACACCGATCCACATCGACCTGCGCGACCGCTACCACACCTTCAAGGCCGGCCACCGGATCATGGTGCACGTGCAGAGCTCGTGGTTCCCCGCGTACGACCGCAACCCGCAGCAGTTCGTGAACACGTACACGGCGAGCCCCGAGGATTACCTGGTTGCGTCCCAGACCGTGCACCGGGGCCCGGACTACCCGTCGCGGGTGACGTTCGGGGTGGTGAGGGACTGAATCCTGTCAACTCCGGTTGACATTGTGTGAACTGGAGTTGACATCCGGCTGGCGTCGGGATGCTCGGCATGCCATATTCTCCTGAAATGTTAGGAGAACCAGCCATGCCTCGCAAAAGCCAGTGTTCCGAGCGCTCCCCGGCTTCGGCGCCCGCGCGCCTCGCGCCGCTGTTCGCGGTCGTCTTCCACCTGACCTCCGGTAGCGCGACAAGTGCGCTACAGGACCTCCCGGCCTCCCAGGTGCGCGACAGCGCCGGGATCCGGATCGTCGAGAACGCCCGCCCTGCCGACGATTCGCGATTGCCTTGGCGGATCGGCCCGGAGCCTTCGGTGTCGATCGGCGAAGTGACCGGTGAGGAAGCATACCTTCTGCACGGGGCCGACGACGCCGTGATGCTGCCGGACGGCCGCATCGTCGTCGCGAACACCGGGACCAGCGAGATCCGCGTGTTCGATGCGGCCGGGATGCACCAGGCCACCTGGGGACGGGCGGGAGCGGGGCCCGGGGAGTTCACGGCGCTCGCCGGCGTGGCCTCCTGGGCGGGCGATTCCATAGCCGCGTGGGACAGCCGGGCCCATACCATCGCCGTCTTCGACTCCGAAGGCACGCTCGGGCGGTCCTTTGTCCTGGAGGCCGACGGCCGCCCCAGCGAACCCCGCATGGCGCTGGACGGCGGCACCGTCCTCGGGCGTTCCGTCGATTCCGGCGCCACCGGCCCGGGCTACCGGCGCGAGCAGATCAGCTACGAGTTGCGTGACGCGGACGGAGGCGTGCACGTCTCCCTGGGTGTCCACCCCGGGCGCGAGGCCTTTCTCAACATGGACGGACCGTTTCCGGTCTTCGGCCTGCTGCCGTTCAGCAGGACCGTGTGGGAGGCGCGTTGGGGGGACCTGATCATCCTTACCCCCGACGACCACTATGAAATCCGGGCCCATGCCCGGGACACCGGTGCGCTGGCAAGGATCGTTCGCCGGGACTACACGAACCGGGCCCCGACCAGGGCCGAGGTCGACGAAGCGATCGATGACGCCCTGGACCGCACCAACCTGACGGGCGAACAACTCGAATCGACCCGCGAGGGGTACAAGGCCATGCCGCTCGTCGAGAGCTTCCCGGCGTTTCGGGCACTGCTGGTCGACGCGCTCGACCATCTCTGGGTGCGGGAAGCGACCCTTCCGGGCATGGACAGGCCCGCACCGTTGTGGACGGTCTTCAATCCGGAAGGGCGGGTGCTGGGGTTCATTGAAACGCCCGAGGGGCTGACGGTGCTTGAGATCGGCGCCGACTACCTCCTGGGGCAGACTGAGGATGACCTGGGGGTCGAGTCGGTGCAGGTGTGGGCGTTGGAGCGGTAGGGGGTTACGGTCCGCTCAGGAGTCGTCGGACAGTAGCGACTCCAGTTGGGCGTTTGTTAGCCCCTTGGCCCTTGCCTTCTGTCCCAGCGTGTCCATACTGGCCGCCAGTTGCTCCCAAGCGACCTTGCGAAGGCGCTCAGCACGGCTCTTGGTCTCCTTGCCGTTAGTCTCGTTCATACAGGTATAGTGGCTGATGTGACTGCCGTCTGACAATCGTCGAACGCCAGCTCTTTGCGCATCGGTCTTCACTTGCCGCACTTGGTTGTCACCACTCCAACCGCGGCAGCACGTCCTCCTGTAGCCGGCACATCTCGTTGATTAGGCCCACCGCCTGGCGGTAGGACTCGGTGGTGGGATCCAGGAGCAGGGCCTGGAGCAGGGGACGTCGGGAGCCTGACTTGAACGCGTCCACCAGCAGCCGGGTGATGCTGGTCTGGGTGCGGAGCAGGGCGAGGATGCCCTCGGGGAGCCGTGCCATCTGCCTGGGGTGGAGGCCGGATCCGTCCGCCATTGCGGGGACCTCGACAACCGCGCCGTCGGGCAGGCCGGGAACTTGGCCCGCGTTGGGGACGTTGATCGCGTCGAGATAGCGTTGTTCACCGCGCAGGACACCCTCCAGGAGGGATGCCGCGAGTTCACCGGAAGGCTTGAGTGGCGCCTGCTCGACCTCGCCCGTCCGCTCCTCCCGGCTTCCGCGCGCCCGCTCTCGCCGCTTGTCCGGAAACAGCGGTGTCTCGGTGGGGTTGTCCCCGAGGTTGTAGATCCACGTGGGGACTTCGCCGGTCTCCCAGGGGTGGCCCTCGGTGGGGTCGTAGAAGAACTGGAGCGAGCTGCTGGCCAGGAAGTCGCCGGCCCAGCGGATGTATTCGCCGATGTGGTTGGCGCCGGGGCTCGGGAAGCGCCCGAAGACGCGGAAGAGCGTGCGGCTGAGCGCGATCTCATCCCAGTCGTGCAGCCAGTCGGCCGTGCGCTCGCGTTCGGCAAGGCACGGGTAGAGGTCTTCGCCCGTCTCCCGGTCCCGGACGGATTCGAACCAGGAGAAGTGGTTCAGTCCGCTGGCGCGTGCGTCGAGACGGTCGGGCGGCAGGTCGAGAAGGCGAGCCATCTGCTCGATTCCGTGGAAGATTCCGTGGCAGAGGCCGACGACCCGCACGTTGGTGAGGCGGCTCACCGCTTCGCACAGCCTGGTGAGCGGGTTGGTGTAGTTGACGAGCCACGCGTCGGGGCAATGCGTCTCCATGGCGCGGGCGACCTCGATGGTCGGACCCATGTTGCGCAGGGCGTGGAAGAGTCCGCCGGGTCCGCCGTTCTCGCCGTAGATCTGGCGGAAGCCGAAGTTTCGGGGCACGTGGAAGTCCTGCGCCCAATGGAAGTAGCGGTTGATCTCGATGGAGAGGATGACGGCGTCGGCGCCGGGCAGAGTGTCTGCCACTTGGGTCGAGACGGACGCGGTGGCAGAGCGGCCCAGGCGCTCCGCGACGGCTTCGGCATAGGCCTGCGCGCGGGGGAGGCCGGACGGGTCGATGTCGACCAGAGCGACTTCGATGCCGCCGTCGCAGAGGGAGTCGCTCAGGAGGATGTCGCGAATGGACGCGGGGCCGAATTCGCGGCTGCCGGCACCGACGAGGACGATCTTCATGGGGCGGGGGAGGGCGTGGATGGGGTGCTTGACGTTGGAGTCGTGTCGCGGTCCGCGAGCCGTACCGTCGCGACCGCCGCGGCCATGGACACGCCCAGCAGCAGCAAGCCGGCTCCGGCCCGGCCGGTGAGCAGGCATCCGATCCCGAGCAGACTGCCGTAGACGAACATCCCGCCGAGGACAAAGCCAGTCCACATGCGAGAGGCGGGGGGATCGGACGATACGACGCCCGTTCGCGCTGCTACAGGATCCCACCAACCGCCGGGTCGCACGCGGCGGTGGAAGCGATCGAGGACTTCATTCCTTTCGGGGCTTGTGAAACGAATCACAATCAGCCAGAGCAGGGTGCAGGTGACGAGGATGACCACCGCGCGCACCAGGTCCATCTCGGGAGCGTAGAAGGTTGCTGCCATCTCCAGCAACGACGCGGGCATGGGAATGGCGCTTTGGGCCGCGTTCAGGAGCAGCCGGCCGTTGGCCAGGACGATGGAACCCGCCATCGCCGCAATTTCGGCCCAGGCGTTCACGCGCCACCAGTACCACCGGAGCAGCCAGACGATCGCTACACCCGCCGTGAGTTCGATGATGTAGATCCAGCCCCTCTGGATCGACTCCATCTGCCACGCGACGAAGGCGGCCAGCACGGCCAGTCCAACCACGGCCATCCGCGACGCGGTCACGTAATGGCGTTCGGACCCGTCGCGTTTGACGAAGCGGCGGTACACGTCGTTGACCATGTACGAAGCGCCCCAGCACAGGTGCGTATCCATCGTGCTCATGAAGGCGGCGAGGAAGGTCGCGACCATGAGGCCGCGCAGCCCCGTCGGCATGAGCTCGCGGATCATCATGGGGTAGGCGAGTTCGGGGTCGGCCATGAGCGCCGGGTCGGCACCGGGACCCGCCGGGAACACCAGAAGCGATCCCAGGCCGGCAACGATCCATGGCCAGGTCAGCAGAACCGTTCCCGCGAACGCGAACCAGAGCGAGGCCATCACGGACTGGCGCTCGTCGCGGGTGGCGAACAGGCGTTGCGCGACGTACCCGTCGCCCTGTCCGCTCCGCATCCACAGGATCAGGATGAGGCAGAGGAAGGACAGGAACTCCAGCGACGAGGCACCCGTCGCGCTCGGCACCAGGTCGAGTGCGCCGGCGGGTGCGGCCGGAGCCTCCCGGATGGCCGCTGCCATCGCATTGGGGCCGCCGAAGCGCGTCAGGACGATTCCGGCCAGGGTGATCGACCCCAACATCCCGGCCACGAACTGCAGTACGTCGGTGACCACGACGCCCCACAGCCCGGACGCCACGGTGTACACCAGCGCGAGGCTCACGCACACCGTGAGGGTCAGCGCCGCGTCCCAACCGAGCAGCACTTCGGCGAATTTGACCATTGCCAGCATCACCCAGCCCATCACGACGGCGTTCTTGAGCAGTCCCTGGTAGATGGCCGAGAACCCGCGCAGCATCCTGGCGGGTGCGCCGCCGTAGCGGAGCTCGATCATCTCGGCGTCGGTGAGGATCCCGGCGCGCCGCCACAGCCGCGCATAGAAGAAGGTCAGCATCAGGATGCCTGCCGCTTCGTACCACCACAGCCAGTTGCCGAAGACTCCCTGCCGCCGGACGAGGGCCGCGGTTGCGAGCGGCGCGTCGCTGGCGAACCAGGTGGCCGCGATCGAGGTGCCGGCAATCCACCAGGGAAGGGACCGCCCGGCCACGAAGAAGTCCTCGACGCTGCGCCCGGCCCGCCGTGCGAGGCGCAAGCCGATCGCCAGGGTCAGCGCGCCGTACGCGGCGACGACGATCCAGTCAATGGCCGTGAGGGTCACGGCCACAGCACATTGGACAGGATGCGGTAGGCGCCGGGCACACCGTAGGGCAACTGGCGGTGCAGGGCCAGCGCCACGTAGCTGTAGCGCCCCTCCCCAACTTCCGCCGTGAGCCATATTCCCCGCTGCGGCTCCTGGCCGGTGTCGTGCGTCTCGACCAGCGGCGTGTAGGCCGGATCCCATTCGGTAAAGAACTTGGAGCCGCGTTGTTCCAGCCAGCCGTCGAAATCGGCTTCCGAGATTCGGTTCGGGGTCGAAAGCAGGGCATGGGAAGGGACGAGCAGCCGGACCGGAGCATCCTCCTCCGAGACCTCCTCGGCACCGCGGGGCAGGAAGGCCGGGTACGGCGCCATCTCGGCCGGCACGAACTCCTGGGTCTGGTAGAGCACGACCAGGTTGCCGCCGCGCCGGGCGTAGTCGAGCAGCCGCTGATTGCTCTCGACCAAGTCGCGCCGAACCGCGTATGCGCGCGTGCCTACGACGATCGCGTCGAAAGCATCCAGGTCGCCGCCGGTCAGGGCCGCCTCGTCGAGCAGGGTCACGGTTGCGCCGAGGGCCTCGATCGCGGCCGGGACCTCGTCCCCCACGCCCATTGCATAACCCACCGAAAGGCCATCCAGAGAAGCGACATCGACGGACCTGACCAGGGTCCGGGCGGGGATGGCGAGCCGCGCGAGGGGCAGATCACGGTGATCGATGACCTGCCAGCCGGAGCGGTATTCCAGTGGGGCACCGGTTTGCCCGTCGGGGCGCACGTCAACTGGCGAACGCCCCTGGTCCACGTTCGCCACGACCCGCGCGACCGCTTCGATGACCGCGTCGCCGCTCCAGTCAGGCGGAGGTTGGATAGTGATTGAAGTCTCGACCACCTCGCCGCGACTGCGAAAGTCGTGCCGAATCGACAATGGCGTCGCCGTCCAGCCTGCGGGAAGATCGAGCTCGGCTTCGGCGGAGAGATCCGGCGCGTTGGCCTCCAGGCGGACGAGCACTTCGACTGGGACGGCGCCTGCCACACCGCCGCCACGGGCAGGCGGGGGCACGACACGCACCGCCGGAGTCACGCCCACCGACAGTGCCGGCAACACCTCCACGCGGCGCGCGACGGATCCGTACGGCAACTGCGGGACCGACCCCGTCACGGGTACGGTCCTGGCCAGGGTCGCTCCCAGTCCCTCCAGGTCCAGGACGGCGCGGAGCCCTGTCACTCGCCACGGCAGGTGCAGGTCGGTCGAGTCCTCCACCTCGTAGTGGTTCTCGGCCAACCCGTTCCGCGCGAAGTAGGGGCCAGCGGGTGTGGGTTCGGAGGGAATCCGGATCGGAAGCCTGTCTTCGAACACGTGCGCGGTTCGAGTCGCCTGCTCCGAGACACCGACGGCAGCGCCGGCCTCACCGGTCTCTCCGATCTGCTCCCAACGGATGGTCATCGCACCCAGGGTGTCGCTGCCGTGAACGATCCCGATGTGGTGCGCTCTCTCCCAGCCCGGCAACAGGCTCTCGATTCTCACTGCAACATCCACTCCCTGGCCCGGCGAGATCACCGACCCGCCGCCGTCCAGCTCCGCCCGCACCTCCACCCCCGCCGCGGCGACCATCGCATCCTCGAACTGCCGCTCCTTCACAGCCAGGTGAAAGCCCACCTCCCGGCCCACTTGGGCCCGCGCGACCAGGCCGGTCAGCAGTTCGTGTCCACGCAACAGTTCCGCTACCGATCTCTCGGGCGCGTTGAAATCGAAGTCCCTCAAGACTCCGTCGATGATCCGTTGAAGATCCGACAGCGCTCCCTCGATCCCGTCCCCCGCCTCTTCACCCAGTAGCCCGGGCAGCCCCGGAAGACTCGTGTCGAGACCCGTGAAGAAGTCGGTATCCACCTCGTCCGCGCCGTCGTCCGCCTCACGTGGTCCCAACTGCTCATACCGGTAAACCCGTTCGCCGCCCGCCCGCACCCGCCCCGACGTCTGCGACCGCTGCAGACTCAGGCCCAGACTCGCCCACTGCTGGTACGACATGCCCAGCAACGGACTGTATGCGTCCCCCACGGCCACATGATGCGGCTCATCCACCCTCAGACCGCCGCGGAACACCCGCAGCACCCGCCACGGCCTCAGCCCCTCGCGCGTGATCTGCTCGGGAAAGCGATCGGGATCGGCCGCCGCGGCAACGGCTTCGGGCGTCAGCATGCCCGCCGCGTGATGATGACCGTGGCCGTCACGGCGGGATCCGTGAAAACGCGACACCACCACAAGCGGCCGGTTCAGCCGGATCACCCGCACCATGTCCTCCAGCACGGCCTCCCGGTCCCAGCTGCGGAACGCTTCTTCGACCGACTTCGAATAGCCGTAGTCGACGGCAGTCGTGAAGTACAGGTCGTCGAGGCCGTAGTAGCGCCCGGAAAGAACCAGTTCGCGGGTGCGGATCAGGCCGAGGGCATCGAAAAGCTCCGGCCCGATCGCGTTGGCGCCGGCCTCGCCGCGGTTCAGGCTGAGCAGGGCGGTGCGGCCCCCCCAGCCCCGGCTGGCGAGGGCCAGCATGCCGGAGTGCTCGTCGTCGGGATGGGCCGTGACATGCAGGATACTGGCCGTAGTGCCGAGCTTCCGGATGCGGTGCCAAACGCCCGCCGCGCCCCGGTCGGCCTGCAGTTCTTCGCCGTGGACCGGGGCAGGGAAGGCGAGGACCCGGTCGAGGGTGGGTGGAGACTGGGAGGATGCCGACTGCGGGCCAGTGCCCAGCGCGCCCGTGAGCAGGATGGCCGCGACCAGCGTCCGGGAAGCCATGCTCGGCCTATCTTCGCACCATGCCGCCGAGCGGCCGCCCGCCCATCAGGTGGAGGTGCAGGTGGTACACCTCCTGCCCCCCGTGGTCACGGCAGTTGATCATGACCCGGTAGCCGTTTTCGGCGATTCCCTCTTCGCTGGCGATGTCCGCGGCCACGCGCAGCATGCGGCCCAGCACCGCCTCGTCGTCCGCGGACACGTCCGCGAGCGTGGGGATCGTCTCGTTCGGCACGATCAGGACGTGGGTGGGCGTGATGGGACTGATGTCGCGGAAGGCGGTGACCAGGTCGTCCCGGTAGACGATGTCCGCGGGGATCTCACCCCGCACGATCTTCGAAAAAATGGTGTCTTCGGCCATGTCCGTCGGTGGTTTTGGGGAAGCGGAGCGCCGAAAACGGTGCGGACCGGATCTCCGGTGCCGTTGACCCGGTGCCGCCCTTTCGGATTGTGTGCTATCGTAGCATCCTGCGGAATCGGAGCAAGGGGAAGGCGGTTCGGGAGATAACTATGATTTACATGACGCGTTCTCCTCGACTTCGCTCCGCGTCGCTCCTCGGCAGCAGCACCCTGCCGCTCTCCCTCGTCGCAATGCTTGGGCTCTCAGCCTGTGCGCCCGACCGCGCCATACAAATGGACGCAGCCGAACCCTGGCAAACCGAGCCTGAGTACGAGATAGGCGTCCCGGTCGAGGGGAACGCGATGTTCGAGCGGGTGACTGGACTGCGCGTCGGCGGTGACGGGGCGCGGATCCATGTGCTGGACTCCGGCCGCGACCGTTTGACCGTCTGGTCCTCGGAGGGGGTCTTGCTGCTTGAGGCGGGATGGGCTGGGGAGGAAGACGGCGAACTCGGTTCGCCCGACCAGGTCGAGTTGAGCGACGGGGGATTCCAACTGCGGGACGGCAACTCGTTCGTGCTCTTCGCCGATGACGGCCAGTACCGGCAAACGGTGTCGCTGCCCGCCGCAGTGGGCTTCAACCGCTTCCGGCTCAGACCGGAGCTGATGTTGCCGGACGGGGCGTTCGTGGTGTCGCTCAGGATTCCCGATGGTGTACGTGCGGGCTGGTTCGAGGAAGATCCGATCGTGGAGACCCCCGTCCTGCGGCTCGAGCAGGTAGAGGGCCAATGGGAGTTCGACTCGCTGGCCGTGCTCGACATCGGCAACCGGGATCTGGATCTCCGGCCGAGTGACAGCGGCTTCGGATGGTCCCTGCACGCGGCACAGCCCTACAGCGACGCGGATGAGATCGACTTTCTGCCGGCTTCAGGCACGATGGTGGTGACTCGAGAGAACCGGTCCGACCCCGGACTGGTCTACCTGCACCAGATAGCTGCCAGCGGAGACACCGTCTGGTCGGAAAGCCTGCGGTTCGAAGCGACTCCGCTATTGCCCGATGTCGCCGCGGAGGCATTGGCCGCCGAAGCACGGGCCGTGGCCGGGACCCTCGAGTCGCTTTCCCTCGACGAGGCCGCGGCCCTGGTGGAAGCGGCCCTGTACGTGCCCGACCATCTTCCGGCCGTCATGGACACCGAGATCATGTCCAACGGAGAGCTGTGGATCAGGAATCACGAGAAACCGGGCGACACGCTGGATGTCTGGTACACCGTGCGAATTGGCGGCGCCAACGCTTTGCCCCGGCGCATTCTGGTACCGTGGTCCTTCTACCCGTTCGACGCCACGGACTCGCATGTGTGGGGCATTTGGCTCGATCCCGAGTCCGGGGGACAATCCCTGGTCGGCAGGAGACTGGTTCGCGGCAGCGGCTAGTGTCGTGGACGATCCTCGGCAACTCGCGCTCTGCCGGTCGCTTCTACCGCCCCCTGAACACAGGCTCCCGCTTCTCCACGAAGGCCCGCGGCCCCTCCTCGTGATCCTCCGACGCGAGCATTCGCTCATAGGTCGGAAAATCGCGCGCGTGCAGGGCGCGGAAGCCGTCCTCGACCGACATCCCCTCGATCCCGCGCACGACCTCCTTGATCGCCCACAGCGAGAGCGGCGCGCTGCGCGCAAGTCCATCGGCGACTTCGCGAGCCCTGGTCAGCACGTCGCCGGGCGGAACGACCCAGTTCGCCAGTCCCCAGCGATGCGCCTCGTCGGCCGACATCCGGCGCCCGGTCATCAGCATTTCCATCGCCACGTTCATGGGGACCCTGTGGGGAAGGCGCTGCACACCGCCCGCGTCGGCCATGTTGCCCAGACGGGCCTCCGGATACCAGAACTCGGCCGCTTCGCTTGCCACCACGAGGTCCGCCGCCAGCATCAGCTCACATCCCCCGCCCACCGCGAGCCCGTTGACCGCCGCGATCACCGGCTTGTGAAGGTCCCATAGCTCGGTGATGCCGCCGAACCCGCCGGGTCCGTAGTCCATCCGTTCATGCTCGCCTTCGGTCGCGGCCTTGAGGTCCCAGCCGGCCGAAAAGATGCGGTCGCCCGCGCCGGTCAGGATCGCGACCCAAAGGCTGTCGTCGTCGCGAAAGTCACAGAACACCTCGCCCATGCGGATGCTCGTCGCGGCGTCGATGGCATTGGCTTTGGGCCGGTCGAGCGTGACCTCGAGCACGCGGCCGCGGCGCTCGATCTTGAGAGGTTGGGACATGCGCAGTATTCCTTTCCGTGGTGGAAGTAGACACGCAGTAGCAAAAATGGGAGGGATTCCGTGAGGGCAACACTCTTTACAATCGGGCTTGCAGCTGTCCTGGCGACGGGCGCCGCAGCCCAGCAGGCGAGCCGGACGCAGCCTGTCCAGGGCATGCGCGACAACGGCACCGGATACCACGCCCTGGTGGGCGCCAGGGTCGTGACCGGGCCCGGCCAGGTCCTCGACAACGCCACGATCGTGATACGCGACGGCCTCGTCCAGGCGGTGGGGCGGGGCATGGACGCGCCGGCGGGCGCGCGTGTCTGGGACCTCGAGGGACTGACCGTCTACCCGGGCTTCATCGATGCGCACGCCGATCTCGAGATGGACGCGGTGCCCGAGGGCGGGGACATCGGGCCGACGCATTGGAATCCGCAGGTCAGGGCGTGGTTTTCCACCACCCGGAACCTGGCCGACGACGAAGACCGGCGGGCGGCGCTGCGCTCGCAGGGGTTCGGCACGGCGCTGGCGGTCCCGAAGGAGGGGATCTTTCGGGGCACGGCGTCGGTGGTCAATCTGGGGGACGAAGGTGTGCGTGAACGGGTGCTCCGGCCGGACATCGCCCAGGCGATAGGGTTCCAGCGCTCGTTCGACCTGGGCGGATCGTACCCGAACTCCGCGATGGGAACGATCGCGCTCATGAAGCAGACGCTCATGGACGCCGAGTGGTACATGCGCGCCTGGGACGCCTATGAGTCGAGCGGCCGCGCCTTCCTCCCTCCGGAGACGAGTGAAGCCCTCGCGGCGCTCGGAGACGTCGTGCAGGGCAGTCAGCCGGTCGTCTTCGAGACCGGCGGCGAGGAGGAATACCTGCGGGCACACAGCCTCTCCAACGAGTTCGGGCTGACCCCGTGGTTCCGCGGCAACGGTCTGGAGTACCGCCTGATCGACGTACTGCGCGGACGCAGCGATCCCCTCGTCGTGCCGCTCGACTTCCCGGACGCTCCCGATGTGGGACATCCGGCGGCGGCGCTCGATGCCTCGCTCGGGGACCTGCGCCACTGGTACCTGGCACCGACCAACCCGGCGCAGCTGGCCGACGTGGGCGTCCGCTTCGCAATCACGAGCGACGGCCTTTCGTCGCTGAACGAGTTTCTGCCCAATCTGCGGCTTGCCGTGACGCGGGGGCTCTCCGCGGACGACGCCCTGGCGGCGCTCACGACGACGCCGGCCTCGTGGCTCGGGATCGACCGCACACACGGGACCATCGCCGAGGGCAAGGTGGCCAACCTGGTCGTCAGCGAGGGCGACCTGTTCACCGAGGAGGCCACGGTGCGCGACGTGTGGGTCCAGGGAAGGGTCTACGGAGTGACCCGTCCGACCCAGATCGATCCCAGGGGGACCTGGCAGATCGCGTCGGACGACGAGTGGGGCTTCGAGGCCGACCTTGTCCTGGAGGGTCCGCTGAACCGGTTGCGCGGCTACCTCGACATTGCCAGCACCGGCCCCGAGCTTCCCGGCGGCGCGCGCGTCAGCATCGAGTCGGCCAGCGCGGTTGCCGAGACCGGCCGCATCCAGGCCCGCTTCAACGGAGAGGTGCTCGGCTACCAGGGAATGGCGCTCCTGTCGGGCTCCGTCCGCGGCGATGAGTTCTACGGATGGACCTCGCTCCCGAACGGGGCGGATCCGTCCTTCCGCGGCACCCGCACGGAGGACTTCGAGGGTCCGTCGCGCGGCACCGTGGCGATGGACGTGCCTGAGATCGACCTGCCCTTCATCCGGCCGATGATGGACTACGGCCGGACCTCTGCGCCTGAGCAGCCCGCTGCGGTCGTGGTGCGGAACGCGACCGTCTGGACCCAGGGTCCGCAGGGAATGCTCGAAGGCGCAGACCTCCTGGTTCGCGCCGGGACGGTCGAGGCGGTCGGCATGGACCTCGACGCCCCGGGCGGCGCGGTCGAGATCGACGCCACGGGGAAGCACGTCACACCGGGGATGATCGATCCACACATCCACTCGGGCGTCAGCGCCGTGAACGAAAGCGGCTTCGCGATCGTTCCCGAAGTGCGCATGGGCGACGTGGTCACCCACAACAACATCTGGATGTACCGGCAGGTGGCGGGCGGGCTCACCACCGCGCACATCAAGCACGGTTCCGCGAATCCCATCGGGGGTGAGAACGTCTTCGTGAAGATGCGCTGGGGCTCGCTCCCGGAAGACCTCAAGCTGGAGAACGCGCCCCGCACGGTGAAGTTCGCCCTGGGCGAGAACCCGAAACGGCGTCAGGGACGCTACCCCGACACGCGCATGGGCACGCAGGAGATCATCCGCGACCACTTCATGGCCGCACGCGACTACGAGCGGGAGTGGCAGCGCTGGGAGGAGACGGGTGAGGGACTGCCGCCGCGGCGCGACCTGCGCATGGAGGCGATCCTGGACATCCTCGACCAGGAGCTGCTCATCTCGTCGCACGGCTATCGTGCCGACGAATTCCTCGCGCTCGTCCGGCTGGCGGAAGAATTCGGGTTCCGGGTCCAGACTCTGCAGCACGGCGTCGAAGCCTATAAGATCGCGCCCGAACTCGCCGCGTCCGGGGTCGCCGCGGTCGTCTGGAGCGACTGGGGCGCCTTCAAGCTCGAAGCCTACGACGCAACGGTGTACAACGCGCGCATCCTGATCGAGGCCGGCGTCGTCACCTCGCTGCACTCCGACAACAGCGAGATCGCCAGCCGCATGAACTGGGAGGCGGGCAAGCTGCTCCGCACGGGGCTCACTCCCGAACAGGCGCTTTCGACGGTTACCAACCAGGCGGCCGAGGCGATCGCCATTCACGACCGGGTCGGTTCGCTGGAGCAGGGAAAAGACGCGGATTTCGTGATCTGGAGTGGCGACCCGCTTTCGCAGTTTACGCGGGCCGAGCAAACCTGGATCGACGGCCGCCGCTACTTCTCGCTCGAGGAAGACGCGGCCATGCGGGACCGGATCGCGCAGGAACGCACAGAACTCATCCAGGCCATCCTGTCCGCGGAGGGCGGTGGCGGCCGGAGTGCTCAGACGGAGACAAACCGATGACGACGACGACGGAGCGACGAGCGATAAAGGGAACCCTCGCACGGACGGCAAGCATGGCCGGCGTGGCCGTGGCGTCCCTGTGGGCGGCGGTGCCGGCGGCGATCGACGCCCAGGTACGGATGACCGTGCCTCCCCAATCCGAACCCGTGGCATTGACGGGCGCCACCATTCACACGGTCACCAGCGGTGTGATCGAAAACGGGACAATCCTCCTGGAGAACGGGTTGATCACCGCGATCGGTGCCGATGTGGACATCCCGCCCGGGACCCGCGTTGTCGACGCGACGGGTAAGCACATCTACCCCGGCCTCATCGACGCCTTCAGCACCGTTGGAATCGCCGAGATCGGTGCGGTGGGCGTCTCCAACGACATCAATGAACTGGGCGACTTCAACCCGAACGTGCGCGCGGACGTGGCGGTGAACGCCGAGAGCCGCCACATCGGCACAACGCGCTCGGCCGGCGTGCTCACCACGCTCACGACGCCCGGCGGCGGACTCGTCTCCGGGATGTCGTCCGCGCTCGCACTCGAGGGGTGGAGTTGGGAAGAGATGTCGATGCAGTCGGCCGCGGCGCTCAACGTGAACTGGCCGAACCCCAACCCCCGCCGGTTCCGCGGATTCGGCGGCTTCAGGTTTGGTCAGCAGGGTGCGGACCGACCGAGCTACGAAGAACAGGTCCAGCAGCTCAAGGACTTCTTCGCGGAGGCCCGGGCCTATCGGGACGCGGTCGCAGCCGGTGCGGAGGTGCGCAGCGACTCCCGCTATGCCGCGATGATCCCGGTCATCGACGGGGACATCCCGGTCGTGATCGCGGCCGACGGCGCGGCACAGATCAACGATGCCATCACCTGGGCACAGGAAGAGGACCTGCGGATCGTCATCCGCGGCGGGCAGGACGCCATCCACGTGGCCGACCGCCTGGTCGCCGAGGACATCCCGGTGATCCTGACTTCGACGATGGCCGCTCCCGGCCGGCAATACGAGGGCTACGACGGCGCCTACTCGATGCCGGCGCGTCTCCACGAGGCGGGCGTGCGCTTCGCGATTTCGGGCGGTTCGGGGTCGCTGTATTCGAACCGGCTGCCTTTCGAGGCGGGCGTGGCCGTCGCCTTCGGACTCCCCGAGGAGGAAGCGCTGAAGGCGGTGACGATCAACCCCGCGCAGTTCCTGGGGCTCGACGACCGTGTCGGCTCCCTGGAGCCGGGCAAGCAGGCCACCTTCCTGATCACGACCGGAACCCCGCTGGACATGACCACCGACATTGAGCAGGCCTACATCCAGGGCCGTGAGCTCGACATGATGGACATCCAGAAGTACTTCTTCGAGAAGTACATGGAGAAGGTCCGGCAGATGATGCGGCGCGTGATCATGTAGGCACCCGCCCGGAAGCCCAGCGAAAGTCCCGCCAGGGAAGGACGACACCATACCTGCCGCAATCCCGGGAACAGGGCGGCTGAAGGATCTCGTCGGCGCGGAGAACGCGAGCACGCCGCAGGTGTTGCGTGCGCGTGCGGAACAGAGCGCGAGCCGGACCTTTCTACAGTGGGGGCACGCGCCGGCTCGGGGGAACGCGCCGACCCGGGGGAACCGGCCGCCCCGGGGGCACGCGACCTGGAGCTACGCCGAGGCTTGGGAGGCGATCCGGCGCTGGGCGGGGTTCCTGCGGGGGCTGGGTACCGGACCGGGTCCCGGTGGCTCGCGCGTGGCCGGGTACCTGCACAACCGGCCCGAAGCGCTGTGGGCCCTGCTGGGCACCCACGCCGCCGGCTCCGTCTACGTGGCGCTCAACCGCCAGCACAAGGGAGCCATCCTCGCGGACCATGTGCGCAGATCGCGCGCCGGGATACTGGTGACCGAGGCCTCGGCGCTCGACGCGCTTCCCGACCTGGCCGACACGGCCGTTCATTCCCTGGTCGTCGTGGACCGCGCCACGACACCCGACTGGGTCGGCGGTGACGAGGCCCTGCAGTCGCCGCCCTGGAGCGGCCCCGATCCCGCCCCGGGCGATCCGGCCACCATCATGTTCACGTCGGGCACGACCGGCCGCTCCAAGGCGGCGGTGATCCCGCACAACCAGCTCTGCCGCGGCGCCGCCAATCTCGCGGAAGCGGTCGAGATGACACCCGACGACGTGTTCCACGCGTGGCTGCCGTTCTTTCACATCGCCGGGCAGCTGCACACGACAATGTGCACCGCGGTCGCCGGAGGAGCACTCGGCCTCGTCCCCCGGTTCTCGGCGTCGCACTTCTGGCCCGAGGTCCGGCGAGCCCGCGCGACCGTGATCTCCGGACTTCCCGCGATCGCGCGCATTCTCTGGGAGAAGCCGGTCACCGCCGACGAACGTGCGGCCACCTCCCACCTGCGGCTGGGCATCTTCGGCCCTATGACGCCGGAGCTGCACCGTCCGATGGAGGAGCGGCTCGGCATTCGCATCGCGGACACCTACGGAATGACCGAGGCCGAGCCGCTCACCGTGCCCGTGGCCGGCATCCGCCAGCCCGTGGGATCATGCGGCGTCGCCGCACCCGACTTCGAGATCCGCATCGCGGCCGAGGACGGCGCGGCCCTGCCCCCCGGCGAGCCGGGCGAGATCCTGGCGCGCCCACGTCGCCCCGACGTGCTGTTCCTCGGCTACGAAGGCGACGAGGACGCCACCCGCGCAACATGGCGCGACGGCTGGTTCAGGAGCGGCGACCTCGCCCACCAGGACGAGCACGGCTGGGTGTACTATGTCGACCGCCTGGCGCACTTCATTCGGCGGCGTGGCGAGAACGTGAGCGCGTGGGAGCTCCAGCGCCTGATCGAGCAGCATCCCGCCGTGGCGGAGGCGTTCGTGCTCGGCGTGCCGTCGCCGATGGGCGAGGAGGATGTCAAGGTGGTCGTGGTCCCGAGCCGCCGGGCCCCCCTGGCCCCCGCGGCGCTGCATGCGTGGTGTCGCGGCCGCATGGCGGCGTTCATGGTGCCGCGCTTCATCGAGGTCCGCGACGAGATGCCGCACATTTCGGTTGGCAAGGTGGACAAGGACAACCTGCGCGGGGTGGCCGACGGCGTCTGGGTGGCCCCCGAGTAGCGTTTCGCGATCGGGCGGAGCCGGAACATCGGGCGAACCCATGACGCCCCTGCTCGCCGCGACCATTCCAGCGGCCGCGACTACCCCGCCGGAAACCGCTGCCGAAGCGCGTCGCGCCGCCGCCTGTAGCTCGCGTGCCGCTGACCCGCCGCCCCGCCTGCCGGATGCGTGCTCCGATCGCGCGCGGGCTCCGCGAACGCGGCCAGGTGAACGACGGTGTCATCGGCCACCAGCCCACCCGCCACCAGGCCCTCGCCGACGACGCCCACGTCCCGCCCCAGGCCGACCCCGGGATGTTCGTCGAAGGCGCCGTTCACGATGCGGTCCAGGAACGCCTGCGCATCGGAGGCGGAGACGCGCGACCGCCTCCGCTCACGCCCTAGCGCGTCGATAGCGTAGCTGCGCACAAGCTTCGGCAGGAACGCCGCGAACGTCCCCGGCCGGTCGAACAGGTCCAGGCCATGGCGCCGCCCCCGAACCACGAACACCGCGCCGACCTGATCGTCGCCGGCCTCGACACCCGCCTCCACACCCGCCACATAGTCATCCAGCTTCTCGCGGTGCCGGTCGAACATCGCGCTCATCGCCTGGGTGGACGACGGCGCGTCCAGCCGCTCGGCTTCCTCTGCGATCGAGTCCCACACCTGCCCCTGGTCGGAGTGCCGGCTGCCACGCGAGCGCAGCGAATGCCGAACGCTCGCCACCTTCTCCGCCCGCCCCCGCACGTTCTGCATCCGGTCGGTCACCCCGAAGTCCGGCTTGCTGTACGACCAGCGCCCCGCTTCCACGCACGACACCGGGATCACGGTCGTCTTCCGGGCGGCGAGCAGCATCGTCAGGTTGGCGACCCGGTTCTGCTTGGCCCCCACCAGCTCCTCGCCGTCGACGATGAGGACGGGCTTGTCGGCGCGGTTCTCCACCGTGAGTTCGGGAACGCTGCCCCCCTCCGACACCTCGCGGATGGTGACGAAATCCGTCCGCAGCCCATCCTCCAGCAGGAGGTACGACAGCGGGCTCGAGCGGTCCGACGCCAGCGGAAACACGGTAAGCCCGCCGTGGTTCATCGGATCCGACAGCGTCAGGCCGGAAAGGGTGGTCTTGACGAGGTCCATGGGTCTCTCCTTATGTTGGCAGTACTGACCAGTTACTTGACAGTAATTGGAAATCATCAGTATGTCAACAGTAGACACCAGCGAATAACAGAAGGGAAGCTCCGGGATGCCCAGCTACACCGCCAGAGAGCTGGAGCGCGAGACGGGCGTCGACCGCCGGACGATCGCCTACTACGTGCAGGAGGGACTGCTGCCGAAGGTCGGGCGCCGCGGCCGCCGAACCCGCTACCCCAAGCTCTTCCGCGACCGCCTCCTCTTCATCCAGCGCGTGAGGGACGCCGAGGAGGAGGGCGAGGTGTCCGCCGTGTCGCTCAGCGACATCCGCAAGGTGTTCGAGCGCGTGCCGCCGGCGCTGATCGCGGGTGTCGCGGACGGCCGGATCGCGGTGACACCGGACCTCGTGTCGGAGCCGTCGACGGCATTCCGGACGCCGGGCCTGAGGCGGGCGATGCTGAGGGAGAGATGGGCTGTGGAAGAGAGGACGATGTCCCCGATGCTGGAGCCGCCGTTACCCGCCGCCCCGCGCTACTCGCCCGGCGCGCCTGCGGAAGATGAGGATTGGGGCGAGGACGACGCGGAACCGAGCGAGGGGTACCTGGTCGCGCATGATGAAGGGCCGGCTTTTTCGCGCGTGCAACGTCCGTCGACGGAGGAGCCCGGGCCGTACGCGTCGGAGCCCTCCGATGCGGAGCCGCCGCTGGACGCGCCGCGGAGGAGGAGGAAGCCGCAGAGAAGGGTGCCGCAGCGGGAGGTGGAAATGCCGCCGGTGTATTCCCGGTTGCCGGAGCGGCATGATGGCGGCACTGCGGATGAACTGGCTCTCGCGAGTGCCCTGCGGCGACTCGAGGAGGCAGCCCGCCGCCGGATCGAGGAGTCTCCCCGGTCGCGCGACACTTGGACGCGGATCGATGTCTCGCCGCACCTGGTGCTCTCGGCACGGGGGATCGGGGAGGAGGACGTAGCCCTTGTGGAACGGGTGCGGCAGGCGATGCGGAGGGTGATCAGGCGGAGGCGGTGAGGGTGGACGGCTTCGGGTGAGATTCCACGGGCAGGGCTTGGGGAGTTGATTGGCACTGAACCGCTAGATCATCGGCCTCAACAATTGCCACCTCACCCACGCCGTTCGTCAATCTTCCGAACAATATCCCCGACGACCTTCTCGAACTCTTCAGGTACTCTTGGGGTTTGCCCCGCCAGCTGTTGGAGGGCAGCCATCAGCGGCACCAGGGGCTCACAGTCTTGGGCGCTGTCCACGAGGGCATCCGCGAACACTCCCGGCCTCGCACCGGCGGCGATCAGATCGATCGTGTCCCAGACGATCTTGCCGACCATCTCGTTGTTGGCGATGTCCAAGTCGTCGCACATCCGTTGGAAGACTCGGACGGCCGCCGACTCTTCACCCTCCACGACCAGGGCGTGTATTCGGGTCCCCATGGTGCGCCACTTCAAGGAGATCCCGTGTCGTGTTGCAATACTCCCGAATTCACAATCCAGAACATCGCATACTCCAAGGGCCTCTTGCCCGCGCCCCATTTGATTCAGGCTGATCGCCTTCAGCTCCAGCGCTGTGGCCACCGCGCGCCGGAGGTCGTCGCGGTCGATCGCGCCGTAGCGGGCAACCGCATCGTCAATAGCCCCAACCGCCGCATCGGGCCGGTCCATCTTCATATGCGCACCCGCCTTTTTTGTCCAGGCGCGGACGACCTGTACCTGGATGTCCGGCTCGTTGTCCTCGCCGAACCGCTCGATGAGGTCGTCCCAGATTGCGACCGCCGTGTCCATCGCTTCGGGCGATTCGACTGCGGCCAGCGAGGAGCCCTTGTTCAGCAGCGACATTGCGACAGGCAAGCGAAGTCGGGTGAGTTCACTGTCACCGAACCGCTCCAGAGCGTCGTCATACGTCGCTATCGCCGCTTCCCGCTCGCCGAGCCACCCCTGCAGGAACCCCCGATTCAGTAGTGCTGCGGACACGCATTCCTGAATGTCTGGCTCTTTCGAACCGCCGAAACGCGTCACTACCTCGGTAAGGCCGGTGACCGCCGCCTCAGTCTCCCCAGCGTTCTGCTTCGCACCGGCCCTGTTGAAGAACGCCTGGACGACCAGGACCTGCACGTCCGGGACCTGCGTGGACCCGAAACGATGGATCAGCTCGTCGTTGTACTCGATCGAGCGCTCAGCCTGTCCTGATTTCGACAGCCTTACGCCGATGTTGAGCAGCTCACCCGCCACATGGATTTGCCAGTCCTTGGCTCCGAGCCCCCGATGTCGCGCGCCGAGCTCACGGTAGGCATCCGCTGCTGACTCTGCCGGGATCGCGGCGAGCTCAGGGTCGAGATCTTCCTGCGCGCTTTGGTAGACCTCCTGGTATCCCTCTTCGGCCAGCACGGAGCCGAGAATCTTCGCCGTCTCGTCAGGACCGTAGAAGGCCACCATGAAGCGAATCAGCCCGCGGACGACCGCCGCCTCGTCCCGCCAGCGCCTCAGCTTGTAGTAAATGCAGTGGAGTGGCTCGGCGACGGAGTACAGGCGACTCCTTCCATCCCCGTCGGCCATGACCGCGCCTCGACCCATCAGGCGCCCCAGCAGGGCAGACGTCTTCCGCACGCCGGAGCGTGCTCTGTCCGCGACTTCACGTGTGGTAGAGGGCCGCCACAGGTCGCACAGGGCTGCGTAGACCCTGCGCTCCGTCCGGGGCAGCGAGTTCAGGTTGCTGCGGAAGTACTCGCTGTGATCGTCGACCAGACCTACCAACTCCTCCAGTAGCCTCGACATCGTGCGGTGACGCGCAAACTCGGCGACGATCACCAGGTGGCGCGGGCTTCCACCAGTGAGAATCTCCAGCGGCCGCATCTGCCTGGCCTGACGTCGCTCGCCGGTGATCGCCTGCCAGAGGTCCTGACACTCCGCAGTGCTCAGGGCTTTCAACCGAAGGATGCGGAAGAGTTCGAAGAACGGTGCGCCCGCGTCATCCAGCCCTTCGAAGTGGCTTGTGGCGCTCCCCAGGAGCATGACCTTGGGATCCGATTGAAGCGACTGCCGCAGTTGCCATCCGAAATCCTCGTCCGTCTCTTCGCACAGGCTTTGAAGATTTTCCACCATGATGACCAGCTGTTTTCCCAGCCGATCGGCAGCATCCAGAAGAGTGGCCCTGGCATGTCCGGCCATGTCGTCTCCCGACGCCCGTCGCGCCAGATCGGCATGGGTCGCCTTGATTTCGCTACTCAGGCCGGGATTCTCGTCGGCGCACTCCTTCGCCAGATAGAGCAGCGCCTCCAGCCAGAAGTCTCCGATATCGGAGACCTCCACGCTCTCCTCCATGAAGCGAACCGGCAGCAGAGTCTGCCGGAGTTGTGGATCGGTTCTGAGTTCCGCGGCGACTCGCGCCAGCAGCATGGTCTTCCCTCGGCCCCGGGGCCCCACGACGAGCGTGTGCTGGCAGGAAGGAGAGCCGACGTTGTCGCGGAGTATCTCCAAAACCGTATCCAGTTCATGCTCGCGGACCGCGAACTGGCCGATGATGTCCTGGTCCGACTGGAAGACGCCCGGATTGAACTTCCGGATGGTGCGCTCGGGGGGTTGGCTCATGTTGTGCCATTCTTCCGGAAGCCGATCACGCGCTCTGCGGCCAGGGGTCTGTAGTGGTGCCGGAAACGGGCTTTCCACCAGTCCCGCAGCAGCTTCATCATGAATCGGTGGCCGTCTGGATGCGGTTCGAGATAGTCGTCATGGACGAGGACATCGAGGGTTTCGGTGACCAGCCGTGGGGCGTCGTCCACGAGCTTGGAATGCCTGTGCTCCAGCCGACGACGCGCCTCAGTCGTGAATGCGCCCTGGACCGCCGCTTCAGCCAGGATTTCCATTGCGAGCCGGTAGCGGTATGCGTCGCCGAGGCCTTCGCGGAGGCGGGCCTCGTAGTGTGCCAGGTCGATCTGTCCCGATGGTCCGAGCAGCTCTGTGCGGTACACTTCCGCGACATCGTCCGACGCGATCCGGTCTCGTCCGTCCATCCGGATGAAATCCCGGAGACAGGCGAAGAAGGATTGCACGTATTGCGGGATGCCGATGCCGAGATGCTGGTAGACCGCCCGCGGCACGCCATCGTCAGCGGAAAGCCCGTAGGTCGTCATGAGCCTCTCGAAGCACTGCACCGAGGTCTCACGGTCCCACGGACGCAACCGCATGGAATCCAGGTAGTTGATGCGATCGGAAATGCCCAGGCGCTTGACCAATGGAGCGAGCCCGATGCTGCCCGAGAGGATCAACACAGGGTGCGCGCTGTCACCCTTTTGGAAGACGGCCCGCAACCAGCTCAGGAATTCGTCCACACGCCTGGTACCGTTCTCCTCGCGGAGTAGTCTCGCCAGGAAGATCGGTACCTCGTCAATAACCATCAGCACCGGTTGTGGGTGTGCGGCGCAGTGGGCGATCAGGTTCTCCCCGTGACGCCGCCAGTTTCCAGAATCCAGGCCGCCGCGGAATCGGACGGCAAGCTGATGAGCAGTGATCTGGTCCACCTTCCCCGCCAGTCTCCGGAACCGGCGACCGGTGGCCCTTGTCCGGTCACTACCAGGTGGTTTCCGTCGCGGACACGGGATTCAAGAACTGGCAACTCGCCTTTCCGGTCGAAGAAGTCGTCGCCGCTTACCCAGCGGCCGGTGGATGATTTCATGGCCTGTTTCCTTGGGGTGTGTGAGCGACGTTTCTGGGCAAGTCAGATGGGAGCCCCATGCGAAGTCGCCCCTCACAATAGTCGTCAACATTTTTGTTGTCAACAATATTGTTGACTCAAACGAGAGCGACGATGCGTTGTCCAGGAGGAGCGGTTCAGCAGAATCGTCCTTGCCGACCGACGGGTTAGCCGACTACCAGGACCAGACTAGACTAGCGCGGAAGGCGGGCGAAGCTGCGGCGAACCCGTGTCCAGTTCGCTCATCCAGGCCTGCATGGCCCGCTGGTAGAAGCTGGGGTTGAAGACGTACCATTCGCCCAGCGAGGCGGGAACCTCAAAGGCTTCGGCCGCCTCGTCCGGCCCCATGCCGCGGCGCCAAGCATCTCGCGCGGCCTCTTCGACCAGGTCGATGAGTGCCACGTAGCCGGTCATCGCGGCGTCGTCGGTCAACGGGCCGTGGCCCGGCACGTAGGTGCTCGCGGGCATCGCCTGCAGGGCGCGCACCGTGCGAGAGAGCTGCGACGGGACTGCGTGCGTGTAGTTCGGGAACATGGCGTTCCAGACCAGGTCGCCGCACCACACTGGCCCCTCGCCGCCGTCCACCTCGATCGTGACGTCGCTTGCCGTATGCCCCCGCCGCGGAACCACCGCCACCATGCGGTCCCCCAGGTCGACATCGAGCGGTCCGTCCTCCGAGAGCACTGTCACGTCGGCCCACGGTGCGAGGATGGCGTCTCCGCGCGACTCTTGCACCAGCTCCTGCGTCGCCCGAGTGGCTCGCAGCGCGGGCGCCCGTCCGTTGTCCCGGACGAAGCCAGCGGGCCCGGCGGAGTGATCACCGTGAAAGTGGGACACCACGACATGGTCCGGCCAGCGTCCGGTTAGATCGCGCGCCTGCTCGGCGACCCACGTCGCGCCCTCGGGGGTGTTGAAGGCCTCGTACACGAGCGTGCCCGACGACCCGCCGACGATGCCTCCGTTGCAGGTGGTGGTAAAGTCGCCTTCCAGGGGCGTCGAGATGATCGCGTACATGTTTGCACCGACCTCCTCGATCCGGGCGAACGGGGTCTGGGCCACCACGCGCCCACCGATCGCGGCGCGCCATCTCCGGAGGGCCGCCGGCCCGAGAATCGGGGCGATTGCAGCCAGATAGGCACCGCAGCTCGCCGATGCCGACAGGAACTTGCGACGGGTACAGTGGTCGGAATGGGTCATCGGGGTACGTTCCCATAGTCTGGATGGCTCAATGGACACCCCGCACTATGATGCGTCGCGGCCCCACGGGGAAGAGGGCGGCCTCCCGGTCGCCGACATCACTTCGGCGGCCGCTCCCGGCTCATCCTCAGTGTCACGCCCCCGCTAAACGCCGACCCGCTCCGCTCGACCTCGTGATTCCCCTCGTACAGGTAATCCAGGATCGCCTGATCCCACGAAAGTCCGGCCTTGGCCACGAGCTCCATCCAGGGCCCGTAGGCGGTCTCGTCGGGCGCCTCGGTGATGCCGTTCCAGATCGTGATCCGGGGGTTGAAGCCGCCGCCGCCCCCTCCGCGTGAACCCTTCAGCGGCATCTCGATCAGCACGCTGTCGGTCATGGGCAGGCGGAAGACGTCGGGGTCGAAGTCGGCCCCGTAGCGGCGGTAGCGGGCGTAGGTGCGCTGGTTCATCTCGAAGACGTCGCGGTTCGAGTTGATCCCCGCCGTGATGTAGTCGCGGATCTTGAACGCGGCGTCCTTGTGGCGCGGGAACTCGGGGTCGTCGATGTACCCGAACCCCGGCATGAACCATCCCTTGTTGAACCCCCAGTTGCGCTCGGTCACGCGGCCCCGGCGCACCAGTCCCTGGTACTCGGAGAAGAGCTGCACGACCTGGTGGCTCGGATAGCCGTGCGGGTTGAGGAAGATGTCGGGCAGCCAGCGTTCCCAGAGCTGGCCGCGCACCTTCGATTCGGGGTAGATGGGGAAGTCCTGGCCGCCGCCGGAGCTGACGTCCACGCCCAGCGACGCGAGGTAGCCCGCGTGCAGGATGTAGTCCGGCGTGATCCGGTACAGGTCGTAGGCGAGCTGGGCGCCGTCGGGGTTGGTGAAGGGGTGGATGACGACGTTGACCTTGTCCAGCCGGGCTCGCTGCTCCGAATCGGTGAGCAGCAGTTCGGCATGACGGAGGACGTGGCTTGTGGACGACACCTCGTTGGCGTGTTGTCGGGCCGAATAGATCACGGTGGGCTTGAACGTGGTGGCCTTGGCGCGCGACCAGTGGGTGGCGGTGACCTTTGGCATCAGGTCCATCGCCCAGGTGGTCCTGCCCAGGTAGCTCTTACCGACCCGGTACATGGTGGCCTCGTCGAAGGCGTGGCTCAGCTTGGCCGTCATCTGGTCGCCCTCGGGCGGCGGGATGGGCGTGTCCCACTGGACGATGCGCTCGCCGTCGTAGCTCCAGCCCTCGGGGACGAGGTCGGTCCACACCGGCAGCGGGGCCGGGGCGCCGTTGGCGGGCAGGGTCGCCGTGACGCGCGCCGAGTCGTTCTGCTCGTGGGTCCACTCGGCCCAGATGCCGATTTCGCCGACGTCGTCCCAGGCGAGGGCGTCGGCGTACATGCCCGCGTCGCGCAGCGCGCCGAGATTGGCCAGCGTGGCCGCGATCTGTTCGGCCGAGATCATGCGTGCGTCGACCTGCTCGGCTCGCGCTTGAACGAGCAGCGCCTCGCGCTCATCCGCCTCGGAATCGACGCGCACCCTGAGGTCGAGGCGGGGGAGGGCGGGCGTGGTCGGCGCGATCACCGCGCGGCGCAGACTCGGGCGCTCCATCGTGATCTTGGGGATGTCGAGTCGCTCTTCGCCCTCGCGACCGTCGCGGGTCCGGTAGCGCACGACCACGGCCGGACGGTCCGTCGCGAACCCGGTAAAGGTGATGCGCCCGCGTCCCGCCGCGCCGTCCCCCTTCGGGCGCATGACGGGGATGATGCGGCCCGGATACATAAGGTCCTGGCCCCGTGCGTTGCGTCCGAGCAGGTGGAAGAACTCGATCGTGCCGAAGTAGACCTCCTCGTGCAGCGCGTCCATCGTCGAGATGATCTCGTTGTCCACGCCCAGGCGGTAGTCGGGTTCGCTGAGTTCGAGTTCGACCTCCAGCGTGCCGAAGAACGGGGCGTCCGTGCCGCCGCCGCGCGGGTTCCCGTCGTGGCGGTCCATCACGTAGTCGTAGACCGCGGGCAGGGTGCTGTCCTGGTAGCGGTCCCAGAACCACTCGGGGTCGGTGACGATGCGTCCGTGGGCGAGCGTGTCCGCCGACGTGTCCCCCGTCGTGTCCCCTTCGGCTATTGCGGTGATCCAGCCGGTCGTGACGCGAACGTGTTCATAGTCCTGGAAGCGGTCGAAGTAGGGACGCAGCACCCAGACGGGCTCGAAGGTGTCCTCCACGACGGTGCTGCCATCCGGAGCGGTGGCCCGGACCCGGTAGATGGGGCCGCTGTCCACCATTTCGAAGCGGATCCGGTCGACGGGTAGGCCCAGATCCGCAGCCAGCACCTCGTCGACCGGGAAGATCTCGTGCAGCCACCTCAGCGGCGTGTGAATCGCCTGTTGCGGCCAATCGACGGGCGGGTCGTTCCGGAGAAACTCGATCACGATCTCGTCGATCTCCTGCCCGGCGAGTTGGGGAGCGATCCTCTCCGTTAGCCAGAAGAAGCCCTGCTTGAACGCGGATAGCACCTCGACCGTGGTTGCGTCCGGGTCCGCGCCGGCCGCGATCAGACGGTTCCGGGCCTCCGCTTCGATCGCCCGGCGGACCTCGGGCGGTTCGGAGAGGCGGGCGTGCAGCTGAATCGCCTGGGTGGCTCGGACCCCGGGCAGCACCTGGTTCTCGAAGACCGTCCAGAAGCGGTCCACTTCCGACGGCACGGTAAAGGTCTCGTCGAGGATCGTGTCGGCGTGCTGCACGTCGCGGTCGTCGATCGCGACCGAGATCTCGTCCGCGCCCAGCGCGGCGGCCCGCTCGCGTACGTAGTCGGCGAGGCCGTCGGCCGGCTTTTCGAGTGATATCATGATGTCCGCCGCCGTGATATCATCGTCCGCGAGGCCGGCCACGATCCGGTCGAGCTTGTAGAGTCCGATCGCGGCCTGGCCGGCCGGGGTCTGGCCCGAGAGCGTGCCCCAAAGCTCGTATTCGATGTCGTCGAAGGTGGGCGTGTCGTCGCCGCGGACGCTGATGTTGGGGAAGATCTCGGCGAGGCGCCTGGTGGCGAGCGTCGCGCCGTCGTGGTCCGCGCCGGTGACGACCACGGCGGACTTGCCGCCGAACGCGTCCGGCACGAGTTCGATGAGCCCCTGGCCGGGGCCGAGGTCGGCGGTCGAGACCCTGCCGGAGTCCGCGAGTTCGTCGATGAGCGGGTGATCGCTGCCCACCAGGACGGTGGTCGGCTCGCTCGCGGCGGACTCGATTTCGTCCAGTCGGCGGACCAGCGGGACGGTCAGCCCGGTGGCCTCGAGGCCCAGGCGGGCGGTGAGGTCGGCCACGCCCTCGGCACCGTTGCCGGGCACGACGACCACGCCGATTCCGCTGGGGATGTCGCTTCCTGTGAGGAACCCGTCCGTCGTGTACACGTTGGAGAGGTCGAGGTCGCTGCTGCCGCCGCCGGGACGAGCAGAGCCGGGGCCCGATGGGCCGGGCTCGGCCAGCGTCGGGAGGATGACCTGGCGGCCGCCTCCCGCGACGGTCAGAGAGGCCAGGCCGGGGACGCGCAGGTCGGCCGAATCGGGTCCGGTGGCGTTGTCACCGAGGCGTTCCCAGGCGAGGAACTGGAGCTGGTCGAGGGCGTCGGTGGTGCGGTCGGGGTCGGGGCCGGATTCGAAGCCCAGGTCGGCGTGGAGATGGACGCCGTCGCCGGACGTGTCGAGGGTGGCGCGGGAGAAGTGGAGCGTGGCGGCGGAAGCCGTGGTGTCGCCTGCGCTCAGCCAGGTGGACAGTTCGTCGCTGACGTCGGTGAGCGATGGGCTCGACAGGGTCCTGACGTGCGGCAGAGCGCCGGCGAGGAGGCGGGCCGCGCCGAGGAGGGCGTCGTCGTCGCCGCCCAGGACCGCCAGCCAGCGGTCGTCGGAGGGGGAGGTGTGCGCGGCGACGGTGGGCGGGATCGCCGAGGGGTCGACGCCGAAGTCCGCGACGGAAAGCCCGGCCGCCTCGACGGCGCGGGGGCCGATCAGGATGCCGACCTGGCCGGGCCGGGGGCCGCGCCGGATGGGGAGGTCGAGGGCCATCGTCTCGAATCCCAGCCGGGCGGTGATCTCGGCGGCGGCGGCCCGCTCGGCGTCGGTGGGCTCGGGCGCGAGGACCAGCGCCGTGCCGAGACGGTCGGGCACGCCGTCGCCGTTCTCGTCAAGGAGGAGGTGTCCGAGATCGAACAGCGTGGCCAGGTGGAAGGGGGGTGGGGTGGGGGGCTGCTGGGCGGTGGCGGGAGGCGGGGGGAGCAGGGTGGCCAGGGCGGCCAGGATTCCCAGGACGACGCCTCGCGCGCGGTGGACCACGATGGCAAACGACGCCACACCCGGTCGGGGTGCGCGAACCTGAGAGCTGGCGGTGCGGCGGGTGCGTTTCATTGGGCGGTGTCCGGTTTTGTCACTCATGTGTCCGTTTTTGACATTCATATGTCCGTTTTTGGCGCGAATATGTCCGGTTTTGACATTACCGCCTGGCTTCCTCCCCCGGCCGGTAGCTCGTGATCGTCGTGCGCCGGATGTCCTCGTCCGTCCATGCGATCTTCTTCGTCTCTCCGCGCGCGAACATGGCGGCCTGATCCGCATGGTGCGGAGCACCGGGGCGTGCGGTCTGGCCGTACGCGAGAACCGTCCGCGCCCGCGGGACATCACCGAATTCGACCACGAACACCCACGAGTCGCCCCGATTCGCCGCCCGTCGGCCGTCTTCCGTCGGCGCGAAGGACAGGACTCGGAAGCACCCCAGGGTTGGCGGGCAGCCCGACACCGGCTCGTCCACGTCACCCCGGATCACGCGATGCACCTGGCCCCAGGCCGCATCCACGGCGATATCCTCCGCGCGCAGCGACTCGACCGCACGACCGAGTGCGCGGACTACTGCGTCGGGGTCGCGCAGGCCGAACGGTGTGGCCGCCGGACGCGTGGGATCCCAGGGCTCGCGCCAGCGAAGCGACTCGCCAGCCGCGTCACCGGACCCGTCGAAGTTCCCATCGAAGTATTGACTTGCCCAGCGGGCGAAGAGAACGCCGCCCCGACTGTCCGCGCTCGCGGTGAGGTCCCAGTCGGACAGCACGTCTATGGCCTCCTGCAGGCCCGGGTCGTCTGCGGCATGCGCTGCAGCCAGCAAGTCGTCGATCACCCGCTCCGCGAGGAGCATGCGTGGCGTGTGTTTCAGCTCGACGACATCCTCGAGGGTGAGCAGGCGTCCTCCAGGCTCCGCCGCCAACGCCAACGACAGCTGGCTCCTGAGCCGCAGTCTCGGCTCCGGCAGGTTGTGAGGCACCGTATCCCGGTCCATCGGCACATTGAGGTTCGTGTAGTCCGGCGTGTCGTTCGCCTGCTGCACAAAGCCGCCCGGCGGGTTGACGTACAGCGGCAGGCTCTCCCAGGGAACCAGCTCCGACCAGATGTCGGCGGACGTCGTGGCGAACGCCGCGGTGTCACCCGTCACGGGGTGGAGCAGGTGCGGCAGGCGCGCATTGTAGTAGTGCACGATGTTCCCGTCCCGGTCGGCATAGGTGAAGTTCGACGTCGGGTGCGCCCGCATCTTCATCACCTCGAGCCATTCGTCGAGGCTCCGGGCCATCATCATGCGCAGGAACTGCTCGCCGCGCCGGAACTCGCCGTCGCGGGGATCCTTCAGCAGGTACACGTGCTCGCCCGTGCGGTGGATGACCGGCCCATGCGGCGTGTGCCAGGAAACGCGGGTCTCCACGGCGCTGCCACCGTCGGGCGTCCGGTAGTCGACGGTCGTCTCGCGCCGTTCGAGGGGAAGGGGCCGGCCATCGAGGAGCGCGTGGTCGTCCAGGTCCGGATGCACCCGCAGCCTGTACACCTGCGAGAGCGTCGGATAGTTGTTCGTCGTGGCCCAGCCAAGGCGGGCGTTGAAGCCGCCGATAATCCCGAAAGCGGTCCCGATCCGCAGGTCCCCGTAGAAGTCGATCACGCCCGGCACACGCACGTGCCCCTCGTAGTAGGTCAGGCCGGACGGCCGTTCGAGCAGGTCGTGCTGGCCCTCCCAGGGGAGGTGGGGGTTGCGAAGCAGGATGGTGTTGCCGGACGCGGTGCGCGTGCCATGAAATGCCCACGCATTGGACCCGTCGAGTGCGAAGGATGGCGTCGGCTGCTCCGGCGCGTCCTCGTCGCTCAGTCCGGCCACGAAGCGGGCCGCGTCGGCGCGGCTCCAGCCCTGCACATCCCGGGCGAGCGCGTCGGCGCCGGTGAAATCGGGGGTCACCCAGTCGGGAAACTCGTCGGGGTGGAGCCGGATGTAGTGATTCACACCCTCCGCGAAGCCCCGGTAGACGTCCTGCGTGCGTCGATCCAGACGGTGAAAGGTCTCCACCGCCCGCGCGTGGACGGGGCGGGCCGCGAAGTCGCCGTCGAGTTCCTCCGGGCCGAGGTGGCGGGCGAGGGTGCCCCGGCTCGCGAGCATGGCCATCGCGATCGACATGCTGTAGTCCTCGGACTGGACGTAGCCGAGGCCGAAGCCCATCGCTTCCAGGTCGTCGGCGAAGATGTGGGGGACTCCGTACTCGGTCCGGTGGATTTCGACCCGCTGCGCCAGAACAATGGCGGGATCGGTCGCTGAGGGTGGATCGGGCTGCTCCATCGCCGCGGCGGGGAGCGGGCCGAGGGCGGCGAGGAGGCCCAGGGCGGTGAGGAAGCCAGGGGCGGCGAAGGGGCCGCGGGCGGTGGAGGCGGCCCGAACGACGGGCGCGCGGTCCAACGTAGCCGCGGCTGTCCGCGGGGCATCCCGCAGGCTCACCGGACCAACACCTCCGCCGTCTCGATCACGGCGCCCTCCTGTATGGCGTCGACGACTTCCATTCCCTCCACCACCACGCCGTAGATCGTGTAGTTGAAGTCGAGCCGCAGGTTGTCGACCAGATTGATGAAGATCTGGGCGTCGCCGGTGTCGCGGCCGCGGGTGGAGAGGCCGACCGTGCCGCGCCAGTGGGCCGCGCCGCTGATCTCGTCCCGGCTGTACGGTCCGTCGCCCGCGAACTCGTTGGCGTGCGGACTGCCGCCCTGGATCACGAAGTTGGGCTCGACGCGGTGAAAGGTGAGGCCGTCGAAGTAGCCCTCGGCGGCGAGGCGGGCGAAGCGGTCGGCGTTGGTCGCGGCCAGGTGCGGGCGCAGCGCGATGACGATGTCGCCCAGGCCCGCCATGTGCAAAACGACGGAGGAGCGTTCGAGGTCGCTCAGGCGGGCTGGGGTGGGGGTCGGGGTGCGGGCCAGCGGCTGGGGTGCGGCCGCGTGGGCCTGGCCGGTGGCGGTGGTGAGAAGAGCGGCGGCGCGCTCGGCGATGACGGGGTCGAAATCGGTGAGGTACGGGGCGAGGTCGTCGCGGCTGAAGCCGCCCACCGCGCCGATGCCGTCGAGGAGGGCGACGCGCACGTCCCGTTCGGTCTCGCGCCGCGCGGCCGAGAAGCGGTTGAGGGCGGCGAGGAGCTGCGGCAAGGGCGCGTCGGCGCCGGCGTGTGCGACGAGCAGGCGGGTGGCGGTCATGACCAGCTGGGGGTCGTTCGCCTCAAGCTGCGCGGCGTAGATGTCGGTGAGGTCGGGTAGCGGAGAGGCTCCGGCTTCCGACACGGCAGCCAGGCCGCGCAGCGCAGCCTCCCGCACGTTGGGGGTCGGGTCGGCGGCGAGGCGTGTCAGGGTGGCGTGGTCACCGAGCACTGCGGCGGCCCGCGCCGCACCCGGCCGCCGGGCGTATCCACCGTTCGAAGGCGGCGAGCGCATCGACCCGAACCCGCCAGTGCGGGTCGGCACGGCCCGCGGGCACGACCTCGGCGGCTGCCGTCCCATGCCGAACGGCGGCGATCATGGCCTGTCTGCGCACGCCCCAGTCGGAATCCCCGAGGAGCGCCCGGGCGGCGGTGTCGTCGATCTGGCTGGTGGTCACGAGCGCCGTAGCGGCGAGGCGCCGGATCCGGGCCGCGCTCGCGGCCATGACGCCGCCGGCAGGCGCCTGCACCGAGGCTAATGACCCCACAACGGCGACGAGTTCAGCGCTCAGTCGGCCGTCGGGCTGGATGGCCCTTGCGAAGGCATCGATGCCGCGGGCCAACCCGACGTGACCGATCAGCCCGGGGTCATCCGCGGGGAGGGGGAGGCGGGTGGTGGCGCGCACCAGAGCCGCGTCGGTCTCCGCACGGGCGGCAGGACTCCCCGGAGCGATTCGCCCCAGGTTGGTCGCGAGGCTGCTCAGGACCGAGGCGTTCGTCTCGACATCCATGCGCGCGGCGAGCGCACGCGCGGCCGCATCCGACGGCTGGCCAAAGACAGCCTGTGCCAGGGCGGCGGCAGCGGTGGACCGCACGGACACATCCCCGTCGTCGAGGAACTCGCCGATGCGTTCGAGTTGTTCCGGATCCTCCAGGCGGCCGAGCGCGCGCACCGCCAGCCTGCGCACGGCCGGGTCATCGCTCGCGAGGTGGTGGCCGATGCGGTCGAGGCCGTTCTCGCCCCGGGCGTCCTCCTCCGCCACGATCTCCGCATGGGCGGTGTGGACGGTGGTGGCGGCATTCCCGCAGGCGAACAGGATGAGGACCGCGCCGGTCAGCGCAGAGGCCGATGCAGCGAACGCGAAGGTCGAGCTTGTTTTCACTCGTGCGGACTCCATCCGAAACGCTCCCATGAGGCTTCTCCCTCGTCGTTGAACTCGACGCCCTCGTACTCGAGCAGCGCTCGTTGGCGCTGGGCCACGCCCGTCACGCGCGAGGTCGAAATGGCACCCCGCCGGTTCACGACCCTCCACCACGGCACATCGGTGTCGATCGGGAGGTGGCTGAGCGCATAGCCGACCCCGCGGGCGGCGCGGGGGGTGCCGACAAGTGCGGCGACGCCCCCGTAGTTGATGATCTTGCCGTTGGGAATCCGCCGCACGCAGGCGTATACTCGTTCCGAAAACGCGGTCATGGCAGGGTAAGGTATCGTGCGGTGCGCGCCGATGGCGAGGGAACCGGGGCGTGGTGGGCACGGGTATATTAGGTGCGTTGGTAGGCCGAAGTTCAACGGAGATGTTCAATGGTCAGAATCTCAGCGGGGATACTCACGCTTTCCTTCCTTCTTGCGGGCTGTGTCGCGGGGGGTGCCTCCCGGGCCACGGTCGACTCGGCGCCTCCCCCTCCGCCTCCCCCACCGGAGACCGAGGCCGATGCACCGCCGACAGAGCCGGAGGGCCAGTCCGAAGCTGACATGGCCGATAGCGCTGTCGCCGAGCCCGCCATCGAGCCACTGGCCGCGGCGCCGGGCTACCCACCTGCCGTCCTGATAGGGGCTCGCGTCGCGGATGTGCGGACGGAACCCCTGGAGATCGTCGTTGAAGTGGGCGACTCGCTGGCGATGGGCGAAGACGTCGAGATGATCGCGTACGACGCGGCCGGCAGTCCGGTGAGGGGCGTGCGGATTCTGGGGAGCATCGAATCCCGCTTCGCAGTCCTCGCGGATGGTCACATCATGGGCGTGTCCGAGGGAGACGCGGAACTGAGGATGGCGATCCGCGCCCCGCCGCCCGGCGGCACCGGCCCCCCCGAGGTACGCACCTTCACGGCTCCGCTTTCAGTGGTAGGTCCTCCGGTGACGTCCGTCGAGATCGTCGACCCGGAGGTCCGCTTCTTCACGGGCTCGATGGTCCAGATCGAGGCCCGCGCCCTGACCGAAGACGGGAGCGTTCGCAAAAGCGTCGCGGTGGCGTGGACCAGCAATCGCAGGCGACTGGCCACGATCGACTCGCGGGGATTCGTGCGCGCGATCCGGCCGGGCGCCGTGACCGTGACCGCAGCAGTCGAGGGACTGGAGGCGACCTATTCGTTCGAGGTCGAGGAGAATCCCGTGGCGTCCGTCGAACTCGACGGCCCTTCCCGCGGGCGGACCGGCGATGTGCTGCGGTTCTCTGCCGCGGCGCTCGACGCCGAAGGCAACGCGGTGGAGGGGACACCTATGGACTTTTCGGCCTCGTCCTTCGAGACCCGGGCCGACATGGGCGCCTCCGTGTATCCCGACGGCGCGTTCGTCGCCGAACGTCCGGGGCTCTACCGGGTGACCGCCAACGCGGGAGCGCGCACGGGCCAGGTCCTTGTCGAGGTCGTGGAGCGCGGGGTGGAACACGAGGTGATCGTCACCGGCCACGGACTGGTGGCCGATCGGCCCACCTCGGATCTGTGGGCCTTCACAGGCCTGGACGGACGGGACTACGTCTATACGGGCACGCATCTCGGTGGCCAGCGCATGCTGGCGTGGGACGTCACCAATCCGGCCAGTCCCGTGCTTACCGACTTCGTGGAGGTCGACGCGCGGGTGGTCAACGACGTCAAGGTGAACAGGAACGCCACCGTGGCGGTGATCACGCGCGAGGGAGCCTCGGATCGCAGGAACGGGATCGTCGTCCTCGACATTACGGACCCCGCGCACCCGGTCATCGCCGACACGTACACGGACGAACTCACCGGCGGCGTGCACAACGTCTTCTTCTCGGGTGACATCCTCTACGCGATCCACAACGGCACGCTGGACGTGCATATCCTCGACATCAGCGACCCGACCGACGTCGAGGAGGTGGGGCGCTGGGGCATCGACGCGCCCGGCAAGTACCTCCACGACATCTGGGTCGTGGACGGTCTCGCGTATGTCTCCTACTGGAACGACGGCGTATACATCCTCGACGTGGGGGACGGGCGCTGGGGTGGGACTCCCACCGAGCCCGTGGAGGTGAGCAGCTTCGCCTACGAAGAGGGGAACACGCACTTCGCCTACCCGTATACGAACGCCGACGGGCATCGCTACCTGTTTGTGGGTGACGAGATCTTCGGGTGCGAGGATTGCATCTCCCGAAACGGGCATCCGGGCGACGGGTCGCGCGGCTTCGTCCACATCCTGGACCTCGAGGATCCCGAGAACCTGCGCGAAGTGGCGCGCTACGAGGTGCCCGAGGCGGGCGCCCACAACCTCTGGATCGAGGACGACCGGATGTACGTGGCCTACTATCAGGCCGGCCTGCGGGTCGTCGACGTTTCCGGCGAACTCCGGGGCGACCTCTACCGGCAGGGACGCGAGATGGCCTGGTTCCCCACGGGGAGTCCCGAGGGCCACGTGGTCAATTCGCCGATGGCGTGGGGGCCGCAGCCCTTCAAGGGCCACGTCTTCGTTTCCGACCTCAACTCGGGCCTGTGGGTGGTCCGTCTCGAACCGAAGCAGAAGGCGCCGGTGTCGTGAGGGGGGGAGTTGTAGCGGCGCTGGCGCTTCAGGGCGTCCTGGGTGTCTTCCCCGGGGGCGCGGGTCTGGCCGCCCAGGAGTCCCCGACCTACCGCGTGTACGTCGCCAACGAGTCGTCGGACCTGGTGAGCCGCGTCGCCTTCACCCCTGGCGAGGGGGCGGTCGTGGAGAAGGAGGTCGCCGTCGGCCTCATGCCCGGAGACAACGACGGTGCCCATGGCCTCAGCATTTCGCCGGACGGCCGCTACTGGTACCTCACGATCGCCCACGGGACGCCGTACGGGTACCTCTGGAAGTTCCACGCGGGACCGGACACGCTGATCGCACGCACGCGGCTCGGGCTCTTCCCCGCGACCATGGGGATTACGCCGGACGGCCAGTTCCTGTTGGCGGCCAATTTCAACCTGCACGGCGACATGGTCCCGTCGGACATCTCCGTGGTCTACACGCCCGAGATGATCGAGGTCACCAGGATCCGCACGTGCATGATGCCGCACGGAAGCCGCGTACGACCGGACGGGACCCGGCAGTATTCGGCGTGCATGCACTCCGAGCAGCTGGTCGAGATCGACATGGAGACCTTCGAGGTGAGTTCCCGCTTCGACGTCTCACCCGGGCCGGAGGCGGTGTGCAGCCCGACGTGGGTGGAGCCGGGGCTGGGTTCGCGCGCCAACCGGGTCGTCTACGTTGCCTGCAACAGGAACCAGGAAGTGCTCGAGGTGGACACGCAGCGCTGGGAGGTCTCGCGCCGGTTCGCCACGGGCATGGGACCGTACAACCTGGAGGTGACGGCCGATGGAGAGCGTCTGGTCGCTACCCTCAAGGGCGAACAGGCGGTCGCGGTGTTCGACCTGGCGAGCGGCCATGAACTCGGACGCGTGAAGACATCCCGCCCGGTGACGCACGGCGTCGTGGCCAGCCCCGACGGCCGGTACGCGTTCGTGTCGAACGAGTCGGTCGGCTCGGTGCGGGGGACCCTGGACGTGATCGACCTGGAAACGCTCGAGCTGGTGGACTCCGTCGAGCTTGCGCACCAGTCCGGCGGCATCGATTTCTGGTCGGTGACGCCGGCCGGCGGCGGAGTTCGTTGAAGAACGAACCCACCGGACTCGCAGAGGCAAGGCGCCGGATGCTTCGGCGTCATCTGGTGGAGCGCGGCATCTCGGACCTGCGTGTGCTCGAGGCGATGGCGACCGTCCCGCGGGAGCGGTTCGTCGCGCCGGAGTGCCGGAGCCGAGCCTACGACGACGGACCGCTTCCAATCGGTGAGGGCCAGACGATCTCCCAGCCGTACGTCGTCGCCTGGATGGCGGAGGCCGTGGAGCTGGGCCGTGAGGACCGGGTGCTCGAGATCGGCACGGGGTCCGGATACGCGGCAGCGGTGCTCAGCCGGATTGCGTGCACCGTACATTCCGTGGAGCGGCACGCCGCGCTCGCGGAGGCGGCCCGGGAGCGGCTGCGCGAGCTCGGCTACGCGAATGTGCGGATCCGGCGGGGCGACGGCACGCTGGGCTGGAGTGAACATGCCCCCTTCGATGCCATCGTGGTTTCGGCCGGGGGGCGGCGTGTCCCGCGACCATTGCGCGAGCAGTTGACGGTTGGCGGTCGGCTCGTGATGCCGGTGGGCTGGGGCTGGCGGGGGCAGTCGCTGGTCCGGGAGCGGCACAAGCGGCCCGGCACGTTCACCCGCGAGAAGCTCGGACGCGTCCGTTTCGTGCCGCTGATCGGGGAAGCGGGGTAGCGTTAGCCCAGAAGGCCTCTCAGCATGAGCAACACCAGCTGAAAGCCGACGAGGATCGTGGGGAGCAGGAAAGTGAGTCCCACGGAGAAGATCAGCCCCGCCCTGAAGAGGTGCGGACCGATTGCACGAACCTCTCGGCCCCACAACTTGTGCGCGAGCGATTCCGTGACCGGACCCAGCAGGTAGAGGATGTTGGCTGCCACCAGGATGACGAACACGCCTTGCAGCACGCCGGCCACGTCGGCCATCGCGAGGCCGGTGCCGTTCAGAAGGCTGACCGCGGCGATGCCCGCCAGCGAGACGGAGCCCCCCGCGCAGATGATCGCGTTGTAGGCGAGCCGCCGCCTTTCCCACCACGCGAAGATCCTGCCGACCGAGCGCCTGGCCGGAAGCGGATAGAGGAAGTCGACAAGCTTCGATCCCCTGTGGCTTGCTTCGATGCCCGTCTCGAATGGTGCCGGATTCCCCATCGTCGTCTGCTCCTCCCGGGACGGATCCTCGGTGCCGCGATCGTCGACTCCGGTCGGGCCCGGCGACTCGACAGCGCGGCTGCCTCGATCCTACGTTGCCGCATGTCTGAACGTAACCTGCTTCTCGAAGAGTTGACGTGGCCGGAGGTGGAAGGGTTGCTTGCCGCCGGCTTCACATCGGTTGTGGTCGCGGCGGGCGCGATAGAGCAGCACGGTCCCCACCTCCCGCTGCTGGTAGACGCGGTGCGCGGTGACCGACTCGCCGTCGAGGTGGCGCGGCGACTGGGACGCACCCTGGTCGCGCCCACCATCCGGGTAGGGTGTTCCGAGCACCACATGGGTTTTTCGGGCACCCTGTCGCTCAGGGACTCCACCTTCAGGGCCGTCTGCGCAGACTACGCCACCAGCCTCGCACGGCACGGTTTCCGCAAGGTCTGCTTTGTGCCTTCGCACGGGGGCAACTTTGCGCCCCTCGCCGAGATCCTGCCCGATCTGCGCGACGCGGCGGGGGCCGGCTGCGAGGTGCTGGCCTACACGGACCTGCCGGGGTTCGTCGCACTGTGGGAGGGCGCGGTCGCGGAGCTGGCGCCGGACCTCGCGCATCGGGTGGGTGGGCACGCCGACATTGCCGAGAGTTCGGAAATGCTGTGCATCCGCCCCGATCTCGTGCGCGGCGAGCTGGCCGCGCCCGGCCATGTCGCCGGGTTCGACGAAGAACTCGCCGAGCGCCTCTTCCGGGACGGCCTGCGGGCGATTACCCCCAACGGCGTGCTGGGAGACGCGCGCGGCATGAGCCGGGAGATCGGCGACCTGTGCATCGCGCGCGCCGCCGACGGCATCGCGGCGGTGCTCCGGGACGCGGGCGCGTGAAGCCCGTCGGCCCGGTCGGCCTGGAGGCCATCCGAGCCGCGCGCTCGCGAATCGCCGGGGCCGCGATACGGTCGCCGCTGATTCCCCTGGACGTGCCGGACGCGCCCACCGAGGTGTGGATCAAGCTGGAATGCCTCCAGCCCATCGGCTCCTTCAAGATCCGGGGCGCGGCCAACGCGATGGCGCTGGCCGATGCGGCCGTCATCGCGCGCGGCGTCTACACGGGCAGCGCGGGCAACATGGCGCAGGGCGTGGCCTTTGCCGCGCGCCGTCTGGGTGTCCCCTGCCGGGTCGTCGTGCCGGACACGGCCCCCCGCGCCAAGCTGGACGCGATCGCGCGCCTGGGCGCTACCGCGATGCCGCTGCCCTTCGACGAGTGGTGGAGCGTCCTGCGCGACCACGGTCACCCTGCCGAGGACGGGTATTTCGTTCACCCGGTGAGCGATCCGGCGGTGATTGCAGCCAATGGCACGATCGGCCTGGAGATCGTCGAGGAACTCCCGGATGTGCGCGCGGTGGTCGTGCCGTATGGGGGCGGCGGGCTGTCGTGCGGGATCGCGTCGGCGATGCGTGAAGTGAGCCCGGGGGTGCCCGTGTTCGCGGCCGAAGTCGAGACGGCCGCCCCCTTTGCGGCTTCCCTCCGAGCCGGTGAGCCCGTCGAAGTCACCCACACGCCGAGCTTTGTGGACGGCATCGGCTCGACGAGCCTTTTGACGGAGATGTGGCCGCTGGCCCGTTCGCTGCTCGCCGGATCGCTGGTCGTTTCCATCGAGGAGGCTTGCGACGCGATCAGGGTGTTGGCTGGGCGCGCGCACATTGTGGCGGAGGGGGCGGGGAGCACCGCGGTCGCGGCCGCCCTGCGCGGGCTGCCTCGAGTGGAGGGTGGCCCCGTGGTTGCGGTCGTATCGGGCGGCAACATCGACCTGCATGTGTTGCGAGCGATCCTGGAGGGGCAGACCCCTTGATTCGCCGCCGCGCTCCCGCCGGGGTATGTTGCCCGCCGCTACCAAACTCAATAGTAAACAAGAATGTTTAGTATTCTCGCGATTCAGGGGACAGGATGACGACAGCAACGCGGGCCCGGCATCCCCGGGGGCTGATGACCCTCTTCTTCACGGAGATGTGGGAGCGCTTCTCCTACTACGGGATGCGGGCGCTTCTGATCCTCTACCTCTCGGAGGCGACTACGGCCGCGAATCCGGGGATGGGACTGGCCGAAGCACCGGCCGGCGCCATCTACGGACTCTATACCGGGCTAGTGTATCTGCTCGGGCTACCCGGGGGGTGGGTCGCGGACCAGCTATGGGGACAGCGCAAGGCCGTCTTCGTGGGGGGATGCATCATCGCAGCCGGACACTTCAGTATGGCCGTGCCGAATGACTTCAACTTCTTCCTCGGACTGATACTGATCGTCATCGGGACGGGTCTGCTCAAGCCCAACGTCAGTTCCGTGGTCGCGGACCTGTACCCGGAAGGTGGAGCGAGGCGGGACGCGGGGTTCTCCATCTTCTACATGGGGATCAATGTCGGCGCAATGGCCGGGCCGATCATCTGTGGTTGGCTCGGGCGGGACTGGAACTGGCACCTGGGTTTCTCGGCGGCGGGCTTCGGCATGGTGCTGGGGCTGATCCAGTTCCGTCTGGGGTATGGCCGACTCGGTGACGCCGGGGTGTTGCGCAGCGACCGCTCTCCAGAGGAGCGCGCGGCCCTGAGCCGCCGCTTCTTCGGCGGGTGCGCGGCGCTTGGCGCGGCGCTGGTCGGGTTCGGCTACCTGGTAGCGAGCGGTGTGATTCCGCTCACCCTGACGCAGATCGCCGCGGGGCTGGCAACGCTCATCATCGCGGTCGTGGTCGTCTACTTCATCTACCTGATGTACCTCGGCGGACACACGGTGGTCGAGAAGAAGAAGATCGTCGCGATCTTCTGGTTCGCGCTCCTGGCCGTGATCTTCTGGTCGGGCTTCGAGCAGGCGGGTTCGTCGCTCAACCTCTTCGCCGAGAACTACACGGATCGCACCATCGGGTCGTGGAGCTACCCTGCAGAGTGGCTGCAGTCGGTCAATGCCTTCTTCATCGTCTGCCTGGCGCCGGTGTTCGGCTGGCTGTGGGTGTGGCTCGCCAACCGCAACGCCAACCCATCGACGGCGGTGAAGTTCGCGCTGGGACTGCTGGGGCTCGCCGCCGGCTTCTTCGTGATCGCGTGGGGTGCCGCCAACGCGACACCCGACTCACCGGTCTCGGCATCGTGGCTCATCGTCATGTACTTCCTGCACACGGTCGGTGAGCTGGCCCTGTCGCCGGTCGGGCTGTCGGCGGTCACCAAGCTGGCGCCCGCCCGCCGGATCAGTCAGATGATGGGGCTGTGGTTCGTCGCGACATCGCTCGGCAACGTGGTGGCCGGCCTGGTCGCCGGACGGCTGGAGGCGCTGGAGCCCTCGCCGCTCTTCTTTGCGGTGACGACCATCATCGGGTCGGCCGGCTTCGTGGCGCTCCTCGCGAGTCCGCTGATCAAGCGCCTGATGGGCGACGTGAAGTAGCGAGCGCTACCAGTCCAGCCGCAGCTCGCGGAAGTCGGACCAGTTGACGGTGTAGGTCTGTCCCTCCGCGGTGACAACCACCCCGCGGTTGCCGCGACCGACATCGTTGGACCCGTCGAGGTCGAAAGAGCGCCCGTCGCGCAGCACGACGGTCGAGCCGCGACCATTCTTCTCGATGCGCGCGATCATGGAGAACTCGACGTCGAATTCGACCCTGCCTGCGTGGCCGTTGAGCATTTCCCAGGATCGGGTCTCGTCGCGGTCCCAGGTGATCGTACCGGCCAACTCGTCACCCGAGACGGTCCATACGGTCCCCCGCAGGGACTCCCCGCCATTGAAGTCTCCGCGTGATTCCTCCGATGGCGTGCCGTGGAACCGGACGTCGGCAAAGGCGTCCCACGGCACCTTGACCTGACCCAGCGCGGGATCGGACACGGTGATCCCGCGGTTGCGGCGGTCGACATCGTTGGTTCCCGACAGCGTGAGGCGTTCGCCGGAGTGGAGGACGACATCGGCCGAGCGCCTGCTGTTGCGGCCGATCGACTCGATCGCGCCGAACGGAATCTCGTACTCGTATGCGGACGTCTCGCCGTCGAGCATGTCGGTCGTGAGGACCTCATCGACATCCCAGGTGATGAATCCGGTGAAGGCCATCCCCGACGCGGTGGTCAGGGTGCCGTGCAGCCGGCCTCCCCTCGGGCGGGCGTCGGCCGGCGCGTCGTGGAACGCGACCTGCCTGATGTCGGACCACTCCAGCTTCGTTTCGGCGGCGGCACCAGGGCCGGCTGTGGCTTCGCCGGCGGCTGCGGACGATCCCCCCAACCGAGGCAGCGTGACGACGAGAGAACGCATGCCGGGCCCCAGATCGCTGGAGCGTCCGCGCATGGTGGCCTGCTCGCCGGACCGGAAGACGAACACCGCCTGGTTGCGCCCGGTGGCCAGGATATGGTCGACATGTCCGAAACGGACGCCGGCAAGGCCGTTTCCGCGGGCGTCGATTCTGGTCAGGTCGAGAAGGTCGCCCCAACTGCCTTCGTTGCGATCCCAGCGCAGGTAGCCCGTATGCGACTGCCCACTGCGCGTGCGGACCGTCCCGTACAGACGGTTCGCGCCGGAAAGTGGTTCGACGAGGTCGTAGCTCCGCGCGGGCGCGGCAGGGATGGCTTCCGCAACGGAACGAGGACTCGCCTGGTAGCCCGGATCGGCAAGGGCCATCGTGGCGACAATGCCTGCAAGTGCCGAACCGCCGATGAGGGCGAGGTTCTTTGCGTCTTCTGCCAAGGTTGGGCGATGTTGCATCCCGGCGCCTCCGGTCCCGTCGTTGCGGCTGTCTCTGGTTCATCTCCTACGGGAAAAGTTGGCGAAATGTTCCGGCGAGGCGTGCGTGAGCGGTTGCGATGCCGCCCGTGACTTGTCCCGACCGGAGAATCCGGTAGCTTGAACGGGACACGGCGCGCCTCACGGTGCGTTCGGCCTTCCCGGAAACAGGACTGCGATCCTCTTCCATGTCGTTCTTGCGCAAGATCTTCGGTGGGCCCGGTGGGGCCGACCGGGTGGACTACTACGAGGAAGGCGTCGCCCTTGCCCAGGAAGGGAAGTTCCACGAAGCCCTTACCTCGTTTCGGCTCGCGCTGAAGGAAGAGCCGGGCGACCCCATCGTTCTCCAGCAGATAGCGATCGCGTACACGCGTATCGGCATGGAGGAAGAAGCGATCAAGACCTACCGCCACGTCCTCAACAAGCATCCCGATTCGCCGGGAGCCCACTATGGACTGGCGTTCCTGCTCTTGCGTCACGGTGCGCGCGGCGAGGCGATCGGCCACCTGGAAGCGTTCCTGGCCCAGTCCCCGACGGACGACGAGGCTCGGGACCATGTCGACCACGCCCGCAAGACCCTTCAGGAACTTCAGGGTGAAGGCCTGACTGCGCCGGCCGGCGACGAAAGCTGAGGGTGGACAAGGAGGCTCGGCTCAGCTGGACCGGTTCGGGTCTGGTCTTCGACGGCGGGGCCCCCGGAGGCCCGCAGATCGTGATCGACGGCGACTGCGCCGTGGGCCCGTCCCCCATGGATCTCGTGCTGATGGGTGTTGCGGCGTGCATGGCCATCGACGTCAAGGTGATTCTGGAGAAGGGCCGTGTACCGTTCGACGGTCTTGATGTGCGGGCCGAGGGCGAGCGCCGTGAAAAGCCGCCCCGAAGCTATCGTGCGGTGCGACTGGTGTTTACAGTGACGGGAGTGCCACCCGCGAGCCGTGCCAGGGTCGATCGCGCAATCGAGTTGTCGCGTGAGAAGTACTGTTCGGTCCTGTTTTCGCTTCGAGAAGATCTTGTGGTCGATACCGTTATCGAGGGAGGGTAGGCCCATGTCCGAGAGCATCAACTACTTTGCCAACCCGGCGGATATCGCGGAGGGAACGCTCGTCGAACTCTTCTTCGACGCTTGCGGGCGGCTTTCCGGCCACGACGCCTACAATCCGGGCGGAGCAGCCGGAACGCTCTCGTACGCCGGGGTGCAGGACGAGGTACGACGCGCCGCTGCCGGTCTCGCGCACTTCGGCATCAAGCGCGGCGACCGTGTGGCGATCCTCTCGGAAAACAGGCTGGAATGGGCGCTGGCGGACTGGGCGTGCCTGTGCACCGGGGCGGTCGACGTGCCCATCTACAGTACGCTTCCCGCTGCCCAGGTGGCCTATATCCTCGAGAACTCGGGTGCTTCCCTGATCTTCGTTTCCGACGCCGAGCAGCACGAAAAGGCGCGCGACGCCATCGCACGCGCGGGGCTGGACATGGCGGTCGTCGTGTTCGACGGCGGGGCGGACCTGGATGGCGCGACCGGTTGGGATGACTTCGTCGCCCATGGTGACGGTGCGTCGATGGACGACTTCGTGAAAGAGGCGCGCCGGGCCCGGCCACAAGACCTGGCCACGATGATCTACACCTCGGGCACCACGGGTACGCCCAAAGGTGTCATGCTGACCCACAACAACCTCAGTTCGAACATCTGGGCGACGGGCCAGGTATTGTCGCTCGAAGAAGACGACTGCAGCCTCTCCTTCCTGCCCCTGTCCCATGTTCTCCAGCGAATGGTGGACTACGTCTTCTTCACGGCGGGATGCACGGTTACACACGGCTCCATCGAGACCGTTGCGGCCGACATGAAGCGCCTTCGCCCGACCGTGCTGGTGTCGGTGCCGCGCCTGTACGAAAAGGTGTACCAGAGCGTTCTGGACGCCGGTGGGGCAAAGGGGAAGCTGATCTCCTGGGCGGCGGGAGTCGGGCGCCGCATGGCGCTGTGCAGGGAGCGCGGTGCCAGGCCGTCGTTCATGCTCAACCTGCAGTACGGGATCGCGGACCGGCTGGTGTTCGCGAAGATTCGCCAGGCGGTGGGCGGGCGGCTCAGGTACTTCGTGAGCGGCGGGGCGGCGCTCGCGCCGGAGATCAACCGCTTCTTCCTGGGGGCGGGCATCACGATTCTGGAGGGTTACGGCCTCAGCGAGACGTCTCCGGTCACCAACGTGAACTCGCTCGGACACTTCAGGATCGGAACAGTAGGGCGTCCGGTGCCCGGAACCGAGATACGGATTGCCGATGACGGGGAAATCCTGATTCGGGGGCCGCAGGTCATGCTGGGCTACTATGGGTTGGAGGAGATGACCCGCGAAGTGATTTCGGAGGACGGATGGTTCAGTACCGGGGACATCGGTGAACTTAGCGGCGACGGGTATCTGAAGATCACGGACAGGAAGAAGGACCTCATCAAGACGTCGGGCGGCAAGTACGTCGCGCCGCAGGCGATCGAGAACCTGCTGAAGAAGAACCCGTACGTCGATCAGGCGGTGGTCGTCGGCGACGGCCGGAAGTTCTGCTCGGTGCTGGTGGTGCCGGCGTTCGAGCGGCTGCAGAGTTGGGCGGCCGAGGAGGGTCTGGAGGCCGATGACTCGGGGGCGCTCCTGGCGGAACCCCGGTCCCGCGCGCTGCTGAAGGATGAGATTCTTGGAGAGATGCGGGACCTCGCCCGGTTCGAGACGCCCAAGAAGATCGGGTTGCTGGCCGAGCCGTTCACGGTCGAAAACGGGGCCCTCACACCGACACAGAAGGTCAAGCGTTCCGTGGTGACGGAACAGTATGGCGAGCTGATCGAGTCCTTCTATCGCGCCGAGTCCGTCGAGCAGACGATCTTTTTGGCGTCGTGACGGGTACATGACATGACGGCGGAGAGCGAGACCGGTGTAGTAACGGTGCTGATGACCGCGCCGGGGGTCGCTGTAGCCGAGGCGGTCGTGCGCCGGCTGCTGGACGACAGGCTCATTGCGTGCGGGAATGTTCTGCCCGGGGCGGTCAGCCTGTACCGCTGGGAGGGAGAGGTCCACCGCGACGAGGAAGCGCTCGTCGTCCTCAAGACCCTGCGCCGCCTGGTACCCGGAATGCTGGAGCGGGCAGGTGAACTACACCCGTACGACGTACCCGAGCTCCTTGTGCAGCCGGTGGTGGCCGGCAGCGCGGACTATCTGGAGTGGGTGGAGAATGAGTGCTGCTGAAGTCGAGATGCTCGATAGAATCAAGTCCTTTTTTTTCCGCGAGATGGCTCCTCCGAGTGAGGAGGACCCCCGTGGACCGAGCGCCAAGGACCTCCGTATCGCGGCCTGTGCGCTGTTGCTGGAGGTAGCTCACGCCGATGACCACTTCAGTGCGGGCGAGCGCCGGCACCTGCGTGATCTCGTGCGGCGCCACTTCGGACTCAGGACGGAAGCGGCGGCCGAGTTGATCGTCGTTGCGGAAGACGAGCGCCGCCGCCGCACCGATCTGTGGGGTTTCGCCAAACTCGTCAAGGCGCACTACTCGACGGGGCAGAAGCTAGTGCTCGCGGAGGCCATGTGGGGCCTGGTGCTGGCCGACGGCAGGCTCGCCGCGCGCGAGGATTACATCATGAGGAAGATCTCCCGCCTTGTCGGGCTCAAGACCGGTTACCTCGCCGAGGCCAGAAAGCGACACGAGGCCGAGGCGAAGGCCGGGCCGGATTCCGGGGCCGCGCGGACGCGGGAGGAGGCCACGTGATCCTGAAAATCATCTTCGGGATTGCCGCGTTCGCACTCGGCATCTACCTGGGGCTTCCCGGCAAGAGCGGCCCGGTTGCCGCGCGCGGCAGACGGTGGTTGACGCACGACCGCGGACGCACGGCCACCCACGACGAAGCCGAGTTGCAGCAACTCGAGCGGGATCTTGGTCTGCCCACGACGCTCAGCAGGCGTGCCAAGCGGTACTTTACACCGCTCGACCTGATGAAACGCCGCCGGCGGGCCTCGGAGAGGCGCCGGACGCGGCGCCGCTTCCACACTGCGGCGCCCACTCCGAAGCACGCGGACAAGGATCCCGGCAGCCGGCGGTAGCCGCTTCAGCGCCACGGAGCCTGGTTCGCGGGTTGCTACGTCCACACGGTGTTGAGCAGGACCAGAAGTCCCCCGATCAGCGCCCCAAGCAGGTATCCGAGGTAGATGATCGTCCGCAGTTCGCGACCCGTCACTCGCCGAACCATCTGCTCCATCTGCTCGACCGGAAACTCGCGCACCTTGTCTTCAACGCGGCGCGTCACGTCGAGGCGCCGCACGACCGAGGGTGTCTGCGACTGGAGCCACTGCCAAAGCGGCTCGCTCACGGCGCCCTGGATGCGGAGCGGCGCGTCGGCCGGCAGCAGGCGTGCGGGGCGACCGATCGGGCGTTCCATCACCGCAGTTGCCAATCGGTGTGAGCTGGCACGGTAGAGGGCCGCGGCGATGTCGCTGCGTGCGGCCCGTACCACCCATTGCGCGAGCCTGTCCGGGGGCACGCCCTCCAGCAGTTCGCCCCAGGTCCGCCGGGACGCGCGGGCCAGCCCGGCTTCGAGCTTCTCGATCACGAAAGCCCTCGTTGACGGGTCCCTCGCAAGATCGACGACCCAGTCGACTACGGCATCGATCGACTTGATCACCGCGGGATCGTCGGGGTCGCCGAGGACCTCGTTGATCGGGCGATTCAGAAAATCCGCGATCGCATCGCTGATTCCCGTGGCCATCGCCTCCCGCACCGGACGCTCGCGGAACATCTCGGCGATCCGGTTGGCACCCTCGACGCGCAGCGCATCCAGCACCTTCGTGACCGTGTCCTCGTTCATGACCAGGCGGGCGACGACGCGCTGGTGGAACTTCAGATCCTGCAGGAAGCGGCGCAGGACGTCCTGTGTGGCCCGCTCGAAGCGCTTCCGCGCGGCGGGCTTTTCCAGCACCGCTCCCAACCGGCGGATTGCCAGCGGCACGTACCCGGCTATGGCCCGCTCCACCGTGTCGACCAGGCCGGGGGGCAGGATGTCCTGGATCGTCAGGTCCGGGGTCAGCAGTCGCTCGGCGCCTCGCTTCACGTAGACCGACACCGTCTCCCGGAAGCCGTCGCTCGCGACGGAACTCTGCATCCAGCGCTCCACCGCCGCGGCCACCGAGGCTTCGCGTGCCGGTGTGAGGATGTCTCCCACCGGCTCGCTGGCCAGGAATGTCGCCAGCTCGGCCGCCCTGTCCTGCACGGAAGATTCGAAGCGGGGCGACTTGAGGTGCTCCTCGAGCAGAGTCAGGCCGTGACTGAGAACCTCCTCGACGATGCTGTCGACCTCGGCCCTCAGCTCAGGGCCAATCAGGTTGCTGACCGAGCCGCGCTCGACTTCGAGGACCTCGTGGAGGAAGGCGCCGAGCCGCTCGTCGAATGCCTCCCGAAACTCGGGCTGCCGGAACACTCGGGTCAGGTCCTCTTCGGTGAGGAGCCGGTTGCCCACCGCGCGGCCGATTGCGGTGGCGAGTCGGGGCTGGTTCTTGGGGATTGCACCCTGAAGAAGTCGCAATCGGCGACCGGCCAGCGTCGGCGGTCTGTACGGATGGAAGAGCATCCAGATCGCGATCGTGTTCGTCAGCCCTCCCGCCAGGGATCCGACCACGATGGTCACGATGGCCCGCAGCAGTACTTCGTTCACCGTTGCTGGTGCCGCAGGAAGCCCTTTACAGCGACCCGGTTGTCGTCGGTGCTCACCGTGCCCTCGACCTCGTAGACCCCCAGTACTGGAAGGATGGGGCTGGTTGCGTCCAGGGTCAGGTGGTGGGCGCTCACCGAGTGGAACTCGCCCCGGAGTGAGCCGTCCGAGGAGCGGAAGCGCCAGAGCACCGGGATGTCGCGGCGCGCGCGCTCGAAGCTGCGGGTCTCGCCCCAGGTCACGGACACCGATGGCCAGAATCGCTCCTCCGTGCCCATGCGGGCCCAAGCCCGGTATTCGCCGGACCCGTCCGCGTTGGAGAGAAGGAGCTTCAGCTGATCGTCGCCAGCCAGCAGCGCCCATTCACCGGACCCGTCGGATGAACCGGTGCGGGCACCCGATACGTCCATCACCCAGCCCGACCGCTCTTCACCGCCGAGGCGCGCGACGCCGTTCAGCAACCGATACCGTCCGCCACGCGAGTCGATCCACTCGATGACCGCATCGCCGATTCTCACGGATACGTCGCGGACGCCCGCCTGATAGTAGATCTCGCGCAGTACATCGTCCTGCTCCACGATCATGCGCGTGTCGCCCCGGGGCACGATGCGCCAGGGCGCGCGCCGGCTGGGTTCGGTGGCCCAGGCTTCGTCCGCCAGGAGAATCCACTGGGCTCCCCTTCCGACCCATCCCCTCAGGGTCCGCCGCGTGCTGTCGGCAAGCGTCAGATTCTCGAAGTCCCAGGACACGAACACCGTGGTGTCCCGCTCGGTGTCCACGAACACCACGGTTCTCTGGTAGGTCCTGGACGCGGCGGTCTCGGGGGTCGTCTCCGCCGCGACGGGTCCCGCTGACGGATCCGGCGTGTCGGTCACCGCGATGTCGGGTGAGCCGCTGTCACAGGCCAGGGCAAGCGTGCAAGCGGTCACCAGCGCAATGAGCGGCGCGGCGGCGGGTCTCGCGACCAGAACCTGGTGGGGACGCACCGCCAACGAATGGTCCAGCGCCCGAAAGAAGCGATCGATCCTGCGTTGGTTGATCGGCAGTCTTCCTTCCTCCGCCACGCTGCGGATGGACATGTCGACGCGGGTCTGCCCGTTGGCGTCCAGCTTCACGGAGATCAGCACGGTGGCCGGCAGCGGAATCGGCCAGCTCGTCACGTCGGCCGCTACGAGACCGATCTGATCGTCCCAGCGGGCGAGCTTCCACCCCTTCAATCCGCCGCTGGCCAGTGCGACGATTGCTTCCCAGACGGTGCCGAATGGAATCGCGTAGGTGCGTCCCACCAGAGCCGGATCGTGGGAATCGGCGCTGGTGCGGGCGTCCTGTCCCGCAAGTCCCTTCCAGAATCTCACGGTTGTCCGATCGTCAAGGTTTGCTCCGCTATTGTAGACAGGTGCCAACGTTCACGTAGAAAAAGCTGTCCAAGGGCGGCGCACGAGGTCAACACCGAGCGCGCAAGTGGACCGTGAATGTTCCCGATGGTTTGCGGGTGCTTTCCCCCGGGGAGCGTAAGCCACAATCTTGATTGTGGTGTGAGGTGCAAGGCTGGCCGGGAATCGCCCGGCGCGGAACGGAGGCGGAATGGACGAGAATCGTCTGATTCATGACTGGAACGTCGAGGAGTTCGACACCCTGGCATGGGGGCGCAATGTCGAACTGGACGACGAGACACTGAGGGACGGGCTCCAGTCGCCGTCCGTCATCGATCCCCCGATCGGCGCCAAGATCCAGCTCATCCACATGATGCACGAACTGGGCATCCATGCCGCGGACATCGGACTCCCCGCGGCCGGCCCCCGTGCGGTGGGCGACGTGACCAGGCTTTGCGAGGAGATCCGCGACTCCCACCTTTCGATCGAGCCCAACTGTGCGGCCCGAACCATGCTAGCGGATGTGGAGCCGGTGGTGAGGATTTCGCACCGCACGGGGGTTCCCCTGGAAGTTTCGGCCTTTATAGGCAGCTCGCCCATCCGGCGCTACGCTGAGGGGTGGACGGTGGATCACATGTTGCGGACCGCGGAGGAATCGGTCTCGTTCTGTGTGCGTGAGGGATTGTCCGTTATGTTCGTGACCGAGGACACGACCCGGGCGGATGCGGCCACGCTGCGGACTCTGTACGGGAACGCGATCGATTGGGGCGTGCGGCGGATCTGCCTTTCCGACACGGTCGGACATGCCACGCCCTCGGGCGTCAGGGCGCTCATTCGCTTTGTGAAGCGCGAGATCATCGACGTGTCCGGCGAGAGCGTCAAGCTGGACTGGCACGGACATCGCGACAGAGGGCTGGGGCTGGCGAACGCCCTGGCGGCGATCGAGGCCGGGGCCGACCGGATCCACGCGACCGCGATGGGGATCGGCGAGCGCGTAGGCAACGTCGAGATGGATCTGTTGCTGGTCAACCTCGCGTTGGCGGGCGTCCACGATGCGGATCTTGCGAGGCTCGCGGACTACTGCGAACTGGTCTCCCGCGAGTGTGGTGTCCCCTTGCCTCCAAACTACCCGGTACTGGGAGAGGACGCTTTCCGCACGGCCACGGGGGTGCACGCGGCCGCGATAGTCAAGGCCAAGACCAAGGGCGCCAACTGGCTGGCGGACCGAGTCTATTCCGGTGTGCCCGCATCGATGGTCGGCAGGTCTCAGGAAATCGAGGTGGGCCCCATGTCGGGTATCTCGAACGTCAGGTACTGGCTCGCCCGCCGGGGCTTCGATCCGGGCGACGGCGAACTGTGCGCGCGGGTGCTTGAGCGCGCCAAGAGCGTGAACCATACGCTCACCGAGGACGAAGTGCTGGAAATCGTTGGTGGGCGGTCCATGGGGGCCTCCGACGCGGGATCGGGCGTCTGAGCCGGGAGGCGTCGTGAGCGAAGAGTCGGGAGTCCGCCCACGGGTGATCGTGATCGAAGACGACGCCGATATCGCGGCGGTGGTCGCCTACCAGCTGACGCGAGCCGGCTATCGAGTCGAGACCGCTGCGAATGGGACGGAGGGACTGGACGCGCTCCACCGGGATGTTCCCGATCTCGTAGTGCTGGATCGAATGCTGCCCGGACTGTCGGGCGACGAGGTGCTGCGGGCGATTCGGCGAGAGGCGGCCACCCGTTCCGTGCCGGTCCTCGTGGTGAGCGCGAAGAGGGAGCAATTCGAACGGATCGAGGGGTTCGAACTGGGAGCGGACGACTATCTGACAAAGCCGTTCAGTCCCCGCGAACTGGTACTGCGTGTCGATGCCATACTGAGACGCGCCCGCGCGGATGCTTCGGCGTCGGGCCAGGGCGGGCGCGTGCTGAAGGCGGGTCCGCTCAGCGTGGATCTGGGCGCCATGCAGGTCACCCTGGATGGTGTGGAAGTACCGGTCACCCCCACCGAGCTGCGGCTGCTGAAGACCCTCATGGAGCGTCGCGGACGGACACAGGATCGCCACCAGCTTCTCGGGGAGGCCTGGAGTGCCGATCCCGATGCGATCAGGCGCATTCGCACTCGCACGGTGGACATGCACATTCGCCGCCTGCGCACCAAGCTCGGCGTCGCTGGCGAGTGGATCGAGACCGTGCGAGGCTTCGGCTACCGGTTTCGGGAATCCGAATGAGGCTTCCGCTTCGCCCGGCCGTCGTGGGCGCCGGCGCCGGGGCCGTGGTGTTGATCGCCACCGTCGCCTGGAGCGTCGCGCGCATGGGCGGCGCGGGCGTGATGTATCGCGAGCACCAGCAGCATCTCGAACCGGCGGTCCGGCTAGGCGCCGAGCAGTTGCGGGGGTCCCGTGACGTCGCCCTGGACAGCATCGCGAGTGCCCTCGCGCTTGCCACCGGCTATCGGGTCAGCGTCTTCGACGCCCAACTGTCCCTGATGGCCGATTCGGACCTCGGTCCCGGACAGGCGGACACGATTGTGGATCGGGCCCGGCGTACAGAGGTGGCGGCCGCGCTGCTCCGGGTCGACGGATTTGCGCGGCGGGTCAGCTCGCTGGACGGCCAGGCATATCTTTTCAGCGCGACCCGGGTGTACTGGCGCGGCGGAACCATCGTGATTCGCTTCGGGGCGCCGGCAGGCCCGATCCGCGAGGCCGCGGCCCGGACTGCGGTCTGGGTGGCGCTTGCGGTCGCGGCCGCGGGGCTGGTCATGCTCCTGTTCCTGCATCGGTTCGTGCGCGTGGGAGCGGCAGCGGTGGACGACACCCGGCTTCTCCTCCAGCGATTGGGCGCCGGACAGTTCTCCGGGCCGCGCGTCAAGCTCTCGAAGATCACGGAATTGGCCCGACTCGCTTCGGCTGCCAACCGGGTTCGTGGTGAGATGGAAGAGCAGGTCGGCCGCGTGACGCGTGAACGGGACGAACTCGCGCAGCTCATGGACAAGGTGGCCGAGGGGCTCATTGCCCTGACCGACGACGCACGGATCCTGAGGATCAATCCGGCCGCGATGCAGCTGCTTGGTCTGGTCGAGGTGCTGCCGTTTTCGCCGATCGGCTCCGTGGTCAGGGACCCGGAACTCCGGGACCTGCTGGAGAGTTCGGTAGTCCGCCGCGAAGCACGGCTGGAACTTGCGGTGGGAGACCGGGAGCTGGAGGTGCGCACCAAGCGGGGCACAGAGGGAGGGTCGGTGGTTCTTCTGGTGGACATGACCGAGATCCGCCGTCTCGAGGCGGTGCGTTCCGATTTCGTAGCCAACGCCTCGCACGAACTGAAGACCCCCCTGACCGTCATTCGGGCCGCTGCCGAAACCGTGCTGGACGAGGGACTTCCCGAGGACCTTCGCCAACAGTTTCTGCACTCCATTGAAAGCAACACGGTCAGGCTGCAGCGCCTCGTGGACGACCTGCTCGATCTGTCGCGGTACGAATCCGGTGCGTGGCGCCCCGAGCGACAGCCGTTCAGCGCCGAGCGCGTTGCCTGGTCGGCGTGGGAGGAGCTCGAAGCGAAGCGCGCAGGGGGCGATGTCGGCTTCCGGGTGGAAGGAAGCGGCGAGGGGCTGGGCGACGAGGCCGCCGTGTATCAGGTCTTCCGCAACCTGTTTGAGAATGCGCTGCGATACGTTCCCGAAAGGGAGGGACAGGTTGTTGTGTCCATCCGCGCGGATGGCGAGAGCTTGCGGATCTCGGTGAGGGACAACGGGACCGGCATTCCGGCCGCGTCGCTCCCCCGGATCTTCGAGCGATTCTACCGCGTCGATGCGGCCCGTTCGAGGGAGGAGGGAGGCACGGGGCTCGGGCTGGCGATTGTGCGGCACCTGGTCTCGAGCATGGGAGGTACCGTCGTGGCCGAGAGCACGTGGGGGTCCGGTACCACGATTACCTTCACCGTTCCCCTGCACGGGGCGGTACCCGCCCGGATGGCGTCGGCATGACGGCCCCCGGTGTCCGCGGGTGGCGTGCGATCGCCGGGTCGCTGGCAGTGCTTCTTCTGTGCGGGTGCGCGCCGGACGGAGGCCGGGTCGTCACAGTCGACGGTTCGAGCAGTCTCTACCCGCTGACCGAAGCGGTCTCCGAAGCTTTCGCGCGCGAACACCCGGCGGCGCGGATCGTCATCCGTGTTTCGGGTTCGGGCGGGGGACTCCGTCGATTCTGCGAGGACGAAGCGGACATCGCGGCGGCTTCCAGGCTCATGACCGCCGCGGAGATGGCGAGGTGCCGTGCGGCGGGCCGCCGGTTCCTGGCCCTTCCCGTTGCCCGCGACGGCGTGGCCATGGTGGTCCACCCCGCGAACGAAGCCGTGGCGTGCCTGACCCTTGCCGAACTGGGCCGAATCTGGGGACCCGACGCCGCCGTGACGACATGGCGCGACCTCAGGCCCGCGCTTCCCGCGGAAAAGGTTCGCCTCTTCGGGCCCGGCACCGATTCGGGAACGTTCCGCTTCTTCACCCGTGTGGTCGTGGGCCGGCCGGGAGCCAGCCGCACCGACTACTACCGGACCGAGGACGACCACCTTATCGCCCGGGGCGTTGCAGGCGACCGCTGGTCCCTGGGGTACTTCGGGTCCGCGAACCACGCGGCTCACTCCAACCGATTGCGGATGCTCGCCGTGGACACGGGCTTCGGCTGTGTCTTGCCGACCCCCGCCGCGATCCGGGACGGCCGCTACAGCCCGCTGTCGAGAGACCTGTACCTCTACGTCAAGAGCGTGCTGCTGACCGACCAGGACGTGTTCGACTTCATCGAGCATTTTGTGTCGGCGAGCGAATTGCTGGCACGGGAGACGGGCTATGCGCCCCTTCCCGCGGCGGAGTACTCGCGGAGCCGGGTGCTCTTGAGCGAGGCGCGCAGCGAGGTCCTCGGACTGTCGGCGGCGGAGACCGCCCGGGTGCCGCGACGGGACCCGTCATGATGCCGCGGAGCGTGTCCGGTGCCGGAACGGCGTCCCGCGCGGCGGACGAGCGCCTCGTGGCCCATGTGCTCCTGGCCTGCACGGTGGTCGCGGTCGTTGCCCTGGCCGCGGTGCTGGCCGTGCTCGTGCGCGAGGCCGGGCTATTCTTCGCCGCTGTCTCGCCATGGCGGTTCCTCACGGAGATCACATGGGCACCCGCAGCGGCGGAGCCCCGGTTCGGGGTGCTGCCACTCCTTGTGGGAACCGTCCAGATCGCCGCCGGCGCGGCGGTGTTCGCGCTGCCGGCCGGACTGATGACGGCGGTGTACCTGCATCAGTACGCGGGCGGTCGCACGGCTCGGCTGCTGAACGGTGTCACGGCGCTGATGGCGGGCGTTCCGACTGTGGTGTACGGCCTGTTCGCACTTCACTTCGTCACGCCTGCTCTTCGGGTCCTGTGGCCCGGGATCGAGGCGTTCAACGCGTTGTCCGCGTGCATGGTGGTGGGGCTGATGATCGTGCCGACGGTCGTGGTGCTGTCGCGCGAAGCCCTGGACTCCGTGCCGGCCCCACTCCTCGACGCGGGAATGGCGCTGGGTGCCCCAAAGGGACGAGTTGTGACCCGGGTTCTCCTGCCTGCCGCCTCGGGGGGCGTCCTCGCCGCCGTGCTGATCGCGATGGCCCGCGCCGTCGGTGAGACGATGATCGTCACTCTCGCCGCGGGCAACGAGTCCCGATTGACGTGGAGCCCGTTCGAAGGCCTCCAGACGCTGACAGCGTTCCTGACCGAGCTCGGCATGGGAGACGCGGCGACCGGGACACGTGAGTTTCAGGCCTTCTTCGCTGTCGGAGCGGTCCTGTTCGTCGGCACCTACGGGATACACATGGCCGGCAGGATGCTGGTGTCCCGCAGTGTGGGGAGGACCCGCTCATGACCCGTCCCACATCGCGGCGCGACCCGGTCGGCGCCGCATGCCGCGTCGCCGCTATGGCAGTGCTGGTCGGTTTCGTTGTATTCACTGCGTACCTGGGCTTCACGGCTTCGCAGATCATCGACTTGGACTTCCTGCGCGAAACCCCCTCCGGCGTGGCGGCTATCGCGGGCATCGGGCCGGCGCTGGCGGGCACGCTCTGGCTCCTGCTTCTGACCGCCGTCCTCGCATTGCCGATCGGGATCGGAACCGCGATCTATCTGGAAGAGTACGCGCCCCGGACGCGCCTGACCGCGGCCATCGAGTCCGTGGCGGCCAACCTGGCCGGGATCCCCTCGGTGATCTACGGGATCGTGGGGTTGGCGCTGTTCGTTCGTGCACTCGGGATGGGACCGACCATACTCGCGGGCGGCTGCACGCTCGCCGTGCTGGCGCTTCCGGTGGTCATCGTATCCTCCAGGACCGCCATTCGCCGGGTGCCGGAGGGCCTGCGGCTGGCCGCCTACGGGCTTGGCGCGACGCGCTGGCAGGTCGTTCGCAACCAGATCCTGCCCGCGGCCGGTCCCGGGATCCTGGCGGGCTGCTGTACGGCATTCACGCGGACAGCCGGGGCCGCCGCCCCACTCCTCGTCCTCGGGACCGCAACGTTCATGACCTTCGCCCCGCAGACGCCGGCGCATCCGCTGACGTCGCTGCCGACGCAGATCTTCGCGTGGGCAACCCGGTCGCAGGAGGAGTTCGCCGCGCTGGCGGCCGGGGCGGCGCTCGTGCTGCTTCTGCTTCTGCTCGCGATGAATCTCGTCGGAGCGCTTGTCGTGCGGCGCCTGAACGGGGCCTCCCGATGAACCGTCCGGCTGCCCCTGCAGATGCGCCGGTGCTGACGGCTGAGCGGCTCGGTGTGCGGTTCGGCAGGCACATTGCGCTGAGAGACGTGTCCCTTTCCATCCCGCGCGGGCGAATCGTCTCGATCATCGGCCCGTCGGGATGTGGCAAGACCACGCTGCTGCGTTGTTTCAGCCGCATGAACGAACTCGTATCCGGTGCCAGGACCAGCGGGACGGTTCATTTCGCAGGGATGGATCTTTACGGGCCCGACATCGACCCGGTGGAAGTGCGCCGGCGCATCGGAATGGTCTTTCAGAGGACCACCCCGTTTCCCAAGTCCGTCTTCGACAACATCGCGTTCGGTCCGCGTGCCAGCGGGTTCACCGGCGATCTTCAGGGTCTGGTGGAGGAAGCGCTCACCGATGCCGGTCTCTGGTCGGAGGTGGCCGACGATCTGGACACGCCCGCGCTGGAGCTGTCGGCGGGACAGAAGCAGCGGCTCTGCATTGCCCGGACGCTGGCGCTCAAGCCGGACGTCCTCCTGCTGGACGAGCCCACGTCGGCTCTCGACCCCGAGGCGACGGCGCGGATCGAGTCGATTATCCGCGCGCTGAGCCCCCGATACACGATCGTGATTGCCACGTACAACCGCTGGCAGGCCGCTCGGCTTTCGGATATGACCGCGTTTCTGGACCGGGGCGAACTGCTGGAGTATGGTCTCACCGAGACCCTGTTCACCAACCCGCGCGAGGCACGCACGGAGTCCTACCTGACCGGGCGGACCCAATGAACGAACCGCATCGCCCCCGAGGCTCCTTCGACACCGAGCTCAACCGCTTGCAGCAGATGCTGCTGGACATGGCGGGCCGGGCGGAGGAACTCGTGCGGATGGCCATGGACGGACTGACCGAGCGCGACCCGCTGGTCCCGCTGAGAGTCCGTCGCGCCGACGATCACCTCAACGCCCTGGAGGTCGAACTCGACGAGCGCGTGCTGGAACTGCTCGCGCTGCAGCAGCCGATCGCCAGCGATCTGCGCCTGGTCTTCGTGGCGCTGAAGGCCTCGAACGACATCGAACGCATCGGCGATCATGCCGTGAACATTGCCAACGCCTGCGAGCGCATGACGCGGTATCCTCCGATGCCGGATATCCTCGAGATCGCCGAGATCAGCGGCCAGGTCCGGCAAATGATGCGCAAGGCGCTGGATGCGCTGGTCAATCGCGACGCGGAGACGGCCAGGGAAGTGATCGCGGAGGATGACCGGGTGGACGACCTGCGCTGGTCCGCCTTCCGGATCATCGTCTCGTACATGCTGGAGCAGCCCCGCTACATCGGCCCCGGGCTCGAGCTGATCCTGGTGGTTCAGAACCTGGAAAGGATCGGCGACCTGACGACCAACATTGCCGAGGACGTGGTCTTCCTGGTCGAGGGGACGTCGATCAAGCATGCGGCCAGCAAAGTGGTGGGCCCGGCATGAGCGATGCCGTGAAGGAGTTGCTGAGCCAGGTGGCCGCCGAGCCGGGACCCGAGCCGGCCGTCGAGTTTCCCTTCCAGCGAGGCAGAGTCGCACTCATCACCGGGGGCTCGAGCGGGATCGGACGGGCGACGGCGATCGGATTCGCACGCGGGGGTGTCCACATTGCGTTCAACTACCTGGACACCGGTGCCGCCAGCCGGCGGGCCGCGGTCGAAACGGAGGAAATGCTCAAGGAGAGCGGTGTCAGGGTCTTCGCGCGCTCCGGAGACGTGCGCGATTCCGCCTGGGTCCGTGATTTCGTGTCATCGGCCCATGAGCGCCTCGGGGGGCTGCATTTTCTCGTCAACAACGCCGGCGTGGGCCGCGACCGCGCGCTGTGGCGCATGAGCGACGAGGAATGGGCGTCGGTCATCGACACCAACCTCACGGGAGCCTTCTACGTCACCCGCGAAGTGGCGCCCTACCTCCGTGAACAGGAGTTCGGCAAGATCGTCAACGTGTCTTCCGTGCACGGACTCTCCAGCGAATTCGGTCTTGCAAACTACTGCTCCTCGAAGGCGGGGATGATCGGGCTCACGCGCAGCACGGCCGTGGAACTGGGCCCCTCGAATGTCAACGTGAATGCCGTGGCGCCGGGCTATATCCGCACGACCCGGCTTACCGAACGGGTTCCTGCCGAGATCCTCGACCGGGCGCGGGAGGCGAGCGTGCTCGGCCGGTTGGGGGATCCGCAGGACGTGGTGTCGGTGATCCTGTTCCTCTGCTCGGAGATGGCGCGCCATATTACCGGGGCCGTGATTCCCGTCGACGGAGGGTGCCTGATATGAGGGACTGGAAGACCGATCTGACGCCGGAACAGTACCGCGTCACCCGCAAGGGGGGGACGGAACGCGCGTACACCGGCGAATACTGGGACCACAAGGAGGACGGCACATACCGCTGCGTGTGTTGCGGCGTGCCCCTCTTCGAATCGTCCGACAAATTCGACTCCCGCACGGGTTGGCCGAGCTTCACCCGGCCCGCGGCCGCCGAAAACGTCGGCGAGAAGGAGGACCGCAAGTTCTTCATGCGCCGGACCGAGGTCGTGTGCAGCCATTGCGACGCCCATCTGGGGCACGTCTTTCCGGATGGGCCGGGGCCGGGGGGCCAGCGCTACTGCATCAACTCGGCGTCGCTGGACTTCGAGTCCGCGGACGACGAGTGAACATGAGTATATGAGTATATGAGCAGGACGATCACGGTGATCCCCGGCGACGGGATCGGTCCGGAGGTGACCGGCGCGGTCCTGCGGGTCCTCGGGGCCGCGGGCGCGGACATCGAATACGACGAGCGAGATGCGGGAATCGGGGCGTTGGCGTCGCACGGCAACCCCCTTCCCCAGGAGACCGTCGATTCGATCGAGGCCAATGAGGTGGCCCTGAAGGGCCCGCTCACCACGCCGTCGGGGTCGGGATTCCGCTCCATCAACGTCGCCATTCGCAAGCACTTCGACCTCTTCGCCAACGTGCGCCCGGTTCGCACCATGTTGCCCGGCGGCCGCTACGAGGACATCGACCTCGTCCTGATCCGGGAGAACACGGAGGGACTGTACGTCGGCGTCGAGCACTTCATCGGGATGGACCGCGACCCCAGGGCGGCGGCGGAATCGGTGATGATCACCACGCGCTACGGCTCCGAGAGGATCGTCCGCTTCGCGTTCGACTACGCGGTCGCGAACGGCCGGCGCAAGGTGACGCTCGCGCACAAGGCCAACATCCTGAAGCACACACAGGGGCTGTTCCTGGAGGTCGGCCAGCGCATGGCCGAGGGCTACGTGGACCGGGTCGCGTTCGAGGATCGGATCATCGACGCAACGGCCATGTACCTCGTGCTGGATCCCTACCGGTTCGACGTCCTGGTCATGGAGAACATGTTCGGCGACATCCTGAGCGACCTCATGGCGGGCCTCGTGGGTGGGCTTGGCTTTGCGCCGGCGGGCAATATCGGCGAGAGCCACGCGGTCTTCGAGGCCGTGCACGGCTCCGCGCCCGACATCGCGGGGCAGGGTGTGGCCAACCCGACGGGACTGCTGCTCTCGGCGTGCATGCTGCTGGACCACGTGGGTCAGGGCGAGGTGGCGGCGCGGGTGCGTGCGGCGGTGTCCTCGGTGATCGGCGACGGGTCGGCCCGTACGCGCGACATGGGCGGTGCGCACGGCACGGCGGCGTTCACCGATGCGGTGATCGGAGCGCTGGCTTGAGCGCCGGGCCGGGTGCGGGGGGTCGGCGGGGCAGGGGCAGGGGCGGGGGCCCGAGCGGTGGTGGTGGTCCGGGTGGGGGCGGTGGCCTGGACGGCGCGGCGGACCTGGTCTGCGGCCGGTGCGGACGTGCTTGCAGGGCTCGCGTGCTGGACCGCCATCTCTGGTGCGAGGACTGCGTGGTGGCCGCGCGGGGGGAGGCGGGGCGGGTGGGGTGGATGTGCGGCGCGGTGATGGCGGCCCTGCTCGGCGCGTGGATCTACTTCGTGCAGCAGCCCTCGGCCATGCTGCTCGGGGGCTGGATCGGGGCCGTTTTGGCGACGCTATGGCTGGGTTCCCGAGCGGGAAGGGAACTGACCTACGGGGTCCTGCGCTTCCGCCACAGGCCGCGTTGAGTCGAGATTCTGTTACCAGCGCGGCCAGGAGACCGTGGAGCTAGCGGCCGGATCCGTGCCGGTCCGACCGATTCACTTTCCGGAGACGACTTGAATGGCAGCCAGGTTCGACGGCATTGATTTCTACAATGTGGATTCGCTCCTGTCCGAAGAGGAGCGCATGGTCAGGAACACGATCCGGGATTGGGTGGAAGACCGGGTCATGCCGATCATCGGCGATGCATACACTGCGCGGCGGTTCCCCACCGAGCTGATTCCGGAGATCGGGGAACTCGGCATGCTGGGCGCCAATCTGCCCGCCGAATACGGGTGTGCCGAACTCAACAACGTGTGCTACGGGCTCATCATGCAGGAGCTGGAGCGCGGCGATTCCGGCATCCGGTCCTTCGTGTCCGTGCAGGGCGCGCTGGTGATGTACCCCATCTACGCGTTCGGCAGCGAGGAACACCGGCGAACGTGGCTGCCCGCGCTCGCGTCCGGAGAGAAGATCGGCTGTTTCGGCCTGACCGAGCCCGACTACGGGTCGAATCCCGTGGGCATGATTACCCGGGCCCGCGAGACCTCGAACGGTTGGGTACTCAACGGGACGAAAATGTGGATCACAAACGGGTCCATGGCCGACGTGGCAGTGATCTGGGCCCAGACCGCCGAGCCGGGTGACTCCCGGGGCATCCGCGGCTTCGTGGTCCCCACCGACACGCCGGGGTTCAGCGCCCGCGACCAGAAGGGGAAGCTGTCGCTCCTTGCGTCGGACACGAGCGAAATCGTCCTGGAGGACGTGCACGTGCCGGCCGATGCCCTGATGCCGGAGACTTCGGGGATCAAGAATCCGCTGATGTGCCTGACCCAGGCGCGCTACGGGATCTCCTGGGGCGCGGTAGGGGCGGCCATGGGCTGCTTCCACGAGGCGGTGGACTACGCCGGCCAGCGCGTCATGTTCGACGGCGTCATCGCGGGGAAACAGATTCAGCAGGTGCGCATCGCCGACATGCTGACCTGGATCACGCAGGGACAGCTCCTGTGCCTGCGCCTGGGACGCCTGAAGGACCAGGGCGCGATGACACCCCAGCAGGTCAGTCTGGCCAAGCGCGCGAACGTGAACATGGCGTGTGACATCGCGCGCGAGGCGCGCCGCCTGCTCGGCGCCAACGGGATCCTCGCCGAGTACTCCGCCATGCGCCACATGGCCAACCTGGAGTCGGTCTACACCTACGAGGGGACCCACGACGTCCACTCGCTGATCCTGGGTCAGACCGTCACGGGGATTTCGGCGTTCTGAGGGAGGCGATCGTGACGGCGCGAGGAGGGCCATGACGAAGCTCAATTCGATGTCCCTGTCCGCGCTGTTGGCCCTGGTCTCGACCGCCGTAATTACCGCGTCGGGGTGCCAGCCCGAGCCAGCTTCCCTGCCCGACCCCCTCGCCTCCATCCCGTGGACGCTGTCCGACCCCGAGACGACAATCGGGTCCGTCGACGACCCCGAACACATGTTTGATCAGATCGCCCATATGACCCTGGGTTCGGATGGGCTGCTGTACACGACCCACTACCCTGGAGAGGGTGTGGTCCGACGATGGACAGCCGAGGGTGCGCCGGCCGGATCGCTGGGCAGAAGGGGCGAGGGGCCCGGTGAGTTCCAGTACCCCTACATGCTGGGGTTCCATGGCGATTCGCTTTGGGTCTGGGACGTGCTCGCCAACCGTGCGAACTACTTCGACACGGCAGGGCGATTCCTGGGATCGGCATCTGCCCGGCCAAACCCGGGCAGTGGGGGCGATCCGTTCCTGCGACCCGTGGCTCCATTGCGCGACGGCACGTTCATGGGTCTTACGCCCCCGATGTCGACTGCCATCGCCAGCGGTGAGCTGACGGAAACGCCCTATGTGCGCATGGACGCGGAGGGCCGCAGTCTGGGCCTGATCTGGACGCAGCGCTGGGAACGGCGCGATGTCTTCGGAGGCTCGTCTCTCTCCCAACCCTTCGGCGACGCGGAGCTGTCGGGCTTCGGCAAGCGCGGCCTGCTCGTCGTCGAGCGCCGGGCGTGGACCGGAGAGGGGGACGCCACCGTACGGATAAGCGAAATCGACTTCAACGGAGATACCATCTTCACCGCGGCGGTACGCTACGAACCCGTTCCGCTCGCGGGGGAGCGCTTCGACTCGGTGGTCATTGACTGGATCGAGGGCGCCGCCAGGGGACCAGCCAGGGTAGGGGAACTCGTTGAGGCGGCCTACCGACCAGCGTACCTGCCTGCGGTACGTGGCTTCGTCGCGGCCGAAGACGGCACCATCTGGTTGCAGCGGTTCGATCCGGTGGTGCTGGAGAACGGCGAGAGCGTTCACGAGTGGTGGGTGCTGAATGGCGAGGGCAACCCCGTTGCCCGGGCGCTGACCCCTGTTGATCTCGAGTTGAAGCTCATCACGGATGACGCGGTCTGGGGCATCGTGCACGACGATCTGGATGTCGAGTACATCGTTCGCCATCGGCTGATCAAGGACGGCTAGCTGCTGCCCCCTCGTCCCGCCAACTCCTTCTGCTTCCTTCCCAGCCACAGCGCCACCCCCAGCCACACGGCCGCAACCGGCGCCATCGACCAGGCCATCGCGGCCGTGCCCAGCCCCAACGCCCCGAATCCCGCGAAGGACCACGCCCCGACCTGGTCGCCCGCACGGTAGACGAAGGTGTCGTTGAAGTTCTTCGCCTTGTACTTGTCGCGGCGGGGCAGGACGGTATACAGGACCTCACGCGCGGGTACCGCGAGCGCGAAGTTCCCGGCGCGCCTCAGCACCTGGAAGACAACGAAAACCGCGAAGACGGGTACAGCGCCGAGGGCGAGGAAGCCGGCGATGCTGATCAGGGGCAGAAGGGCGAGCGTCAGGCCGACCCCGAGCCACCGAATGAGTCTTCCCGTCAGGAACAGCTGGGTCAGCAGCGTCAGCAAGTTCACCGCCAGGTCGATGCGGGCAAAGACCGACGTCTGCTCCTCGAGACTGGAAAACGTTCGCGCGATGATACCGGCCTGGATGTTGTACAGGAACGTCGATCCGATCGTGAAGAGGAGCATGAACGTGCAGATGCCAAGCAGGTATGGAGAGGCGACCACCCGCTTGATCCCGTCCAGGGCCGAGCCGCCGATGATGGGGTCGGCGGGTTGTCTTTCGAGATCGGGCCGGTCGGAGTCCGGCACGCGACGCCGTCGCACCTCCACCCGCCGATCTAGTCCTTTCAGGCAGAAGACCGCGCACTCGAGCAACAGGATCGACAACCAAAACAGTGTTGGCGGACTTATCGCCTCTGCCAGGAACGCGGTGGTCGAGGATCCGACGATGCCGCCGATCGTCCCCCCCACACCGATCAGGCCGAACAGCCGCCGGCTCTGGCGCTCCCTGTATATGTCCGTCATGAAGGACCAGAAGACGGAGACCACGAAGAGGTTGAATACACTGATCCAGACGAAGAACGTCCGACCCACCCAGATGGCCGCCGGACTCTCGCCCAATCCGGTCAGGAGGAGATAGTAAACCAAAAGGTTTAGCATGAAGAAGCGATACGTGACCGTCACGAACCGCTTTCGCGGCCAGCGGGAGACGATGGAGGCGAAGATCGGATGGGCGACGAGCATCCCTCCCAGGGTGGCCGTAAAGAGCCAGGGAATGTTCTCCGGGCCACCGGCGACTCCGAACGCGTCGCGTATGGGACGCAGCACGTAGTACGCCGACAGGATGAAGAAGAAATAGGCTGCGGAGAGCAGGACGATGCCCGCTTCCTCAGGGCGCGTGCCGGTGAGGCGCGATACCACTGCGCGCGCCACGTTTCGCGAGGACGCGTTCACCAGGTGGGCCGGGAGCGCTGGGCCGGACGCCCGGATCGGGCGGCACGCGGGAATCGGACCGGTCGCCCGATTCGGGCCGGACGCGGCGGAATCGTCATGGCTGTCGTGGTGCGTTCCTGGAGCTCTGTCGCGGAAATGGTCGCAACTTGCCTCCGTTGGAGCATGGGCTTCTTTTCGGGTACGTCAATGGCCGGGTGGGTATCTCTCGCTTCCGCAGGACGGCGCCGTGAACCGAATCATCAACATGAAGCGCGGCGAGCTTCCGCTGGCCGCCATGTCCGCGCTCTTCTTCTTCGTCATCCTCTGCGGGTACTTCTTCCTCCGTCCGGTGCGCGAGGCGATGGGCGTCGCGCGCGGCATGGACGAACTGCGCTGGCTCTTCGCGATCAACTGCTTCGCATCGCTCGGGGCGGTCCTCGCCTTCGGCGGCGTCGTGGCGCGCACGAACCGGCGCCGCTTCATCCCCGTGGCCTACCTCTTCGTGATCGTGTGCCTGATCGGGTTCGCCGCGCTGCTGATCCAGGATGTGCGGTCGGGGGGCGGTCTGATCGGCACCGATGCGCAGACCGCGCTCTCACGTGGCGTGGGCTACTCCTTCTACATCTGGCTCACGGTGATCAATCTGTTCACCACCAGCGTGTTCTGGGCGTTCATGGTGGACATCTTCAATGTCGACCAGGGCAAGAGGATGTTCGCCTTCATCGGCATCGGGGGGACGCTGGGGGCCATATGCGGAAGCTGGTGGACCACCGTCATCAGCAATTGGACGGAGAGTCCCTACCTGCCGGCCGGCCTCATGCTGATCGGGGCGGCGTTCTTCGCGGTGGCGATTGCCGTCATGCTCATGCTGGAGCGGATGGCGGTGCAGTCGGACGCGTCCGCGATGGAAGCGCTCGGTAGCGGTGCCGGCGCCGGCGATGGGTCGGGGGATGGCGCCGGCGACGACGGTGTGATCGGGGGCACGTTCTGGGACGGAGCCCGCGCGGTCATGACCTCGCCGTACCTGCTCGGGGTCGGTCTGTGGGTGGTGTTCATGGCCGTGTCCAACACGCTGATCTACTTCACCCAGGCCAACATCATCCTGGGCGATTCGGACACCTTCAGCCAACTGCTCGGCAACTTCGCGCTGTTCGACTGGATGGCGCAGACCGCGACGCTGATCACACAGATCTTCATCACCACGCACGTGATCCGGAAGCTCGGGGTGGGATGGACGCTCGCGATCCTGCCGGTGGTGACCCTGGCGGGGTTCGCGGTGCTCGCGGTGTGGCCGATCTACGGCGTCATGCTGATCTTCCAGGCCGTGCATCGGGCGACCCGCTACGCTATTTCGCGGCCCTCCCGCGAGACGCTCTTCAGCGTCGTGACGCCGTCGGAGAAGTACAAGGCGAAGCCGGTCGTCGACGTGTTCCTGTACCGTGGTGGGGATCTCGCCGGCGCGGGGATCGATGGCGCCTTCGCGCTGCTGGGGCTGACGCTGGTATGGGTTGCGGTGTCGACCGGGCCGCTGGCTGCCATGTGGATCATGCTGTCGGTGGGACTCGGCAGGGCGCAGGCGCGGAAAGTCGTGCAGGGAGGCACCGGGTAGCAGCCGGGACCGTGTAGCCGAGCGACCCGGCACGGATGCAACGCCGTTCGCTTGTCGGGGGGATTCTGTCCACCGGCAGGGTCAGTGTGCGGTCTCCGTGAGCAGCCAGAACGCGATCTCCCGGGCCTCGTCCATCGTGTCGACCACGTGGCTCTCGGGTATTTCCCGCAACGTGTCGAGCGTGCCCAGGGTTCGCGCGACCGAACCGGAGAGACCCATGGCGATGCACTCGGTGTCCTGGGCCCTTGCGGTGGTGATGAGCCGGCTGATGGTCATGGCGGCACTGTCATCGATGTGTCTCGCCTCCGTGAAATCGAATACGACGACTTCGTGGTCCTTGATGTCCTCCCCGATCACGCTGTAGAGCTTTTGTGAAGAGGCGACCGTGAAGTTGCCGTTGAGACGCACGAGGCCCACGCGCGCGGCGTAGACGTCAAGGTCCTCCGCGCCCGGGAGGTCGGCGAACAACACGTGGTCCAGCACGGGCACGGAGACCACGCTCTCCAGCTCCAGCCCCTCGATTTGCCGGGCGTGAACCATGCCGGCCGCGATCAGCCCGATGGCTACCGCCGTGACCAGGTCGACGAATACGGTCAACCCCAGGGTAAGCAACATCACCAGGAGGTGTTCGCGACGGATCCGATGGATGCGAGTGAGCAGCGGCCAGTCGATGATGTCCCAGCCGACCTTCATCAGGATCCCCGCGAGGACGGCGTGGGGAATCGGTTCGACATACTGCCCGAGTCCCAGCACAAGCGCCAGGACGAGGAGTGCGCGCAGCGCCCCGGACACCTGGGTCGTGCCGCCGGCGCGGATGTTGGTCACCGTGCCCATGGTCGCGCCGGCGCCGGGCAGTCCCCCGAAGACCCCCGACACCATGTTGCCGATGCCCTGGCCCACGAGTTCGCGATTGGGGTTGTGACGCGTTCCGGTAAGCGAATCCGCGACGAGCGAAGTGAGCAGGCTGTCCACCGAGCCGAGCAGCGCCAGAATCAGGGCGGGCTGGAAAGCGCCGATCAGGAAGCCCGCGGTGGGCAATTCCAGCTGCATTCGCGGCAGCCCGGAGGGTATCTCTCCGATGACCGGCACACTGCCCAGCCACACTATGGAGAGAGCCGTACCCGCCAGCAGTGCGACCAGGAGACCGGGCAGGTACTTCGCGAGGCGCCGGGGCCACAATACGGCGATCGCCAGCGAGAAGGCGGCGAGAGCGAGGGCGCCCGGGTTGAGGTCGGCAAGCGCTTCGGGCAGGGCGCGGAGTGCACCCATGGGTCCGCCGGCGGCGGGCGCCGCGCCGAGGAACGGCAGCGCCTGGATCAGCATGATGATCAGTCCGACTCCGGACATGAACCCCGAGATCACGACGTAGGGGGTGTAGACGACGAACCGCCCCATGCGCAGCAGCCCCAGCAGGATCTGAAGCACTCCTCCCAGTATGACGATCGTGAAGGCTTCACCAAGGGTGGACGCGTGCGTCGTGATCACCACCGCCATTGCGACCGTCATGGGCCCGGTCGGCCCGGAGATCTGCGAACGTGTGCCCCCGAATACCGACGCGAAGAACCCGACCGCGATCACGCTGTAGAGACCGGCGGCCGCACCGAGCCCGGACGCGACACCGAACGCGAGGGCTACCGGCAGCGCCACCACCGCCGACGTCACGCCCCCGAACAGGTTGCCGCGAAGGATGTCCAGGGTGTACGCTTTGCCGTTCAGTTTCATGAAGGCATTTGACGTCGGGAAGCGGTTAATCGTCAAGAGCGGTACACTTTTTGCGATAGTCCTATTCGTCGGCTGGGCCTCTGCCGATCCATACGCGAGGACTCACCTTTTTCCAGCCCTGGAGCCGAAACTGCGATCCTCGAGCGCCATCTCACTGCTCCTCGGCTTCCTCGCCGCCACCGTGCACGGCCCGGTCGCTGCCCAGGACACCGACACGGTGCCCCCCGACCCCGCCCGAGACGCCTACCTCGACGGGACCGCCCGCCACCTCGTGCTGGGCGTGAAGGCCGTCCGCGACACCGCGCGGCTCGGCATCGATTCGTACACCGGCCTGATCCGGGAACGTGCGGACTTCCGGGCCCCCGCCCTTCGCCGCGACCGGCCCTGGGTGAACGGCGAGCGCGTGACACGGATCCGCTGGTCGCGCAGCGAGCCCTCCGTGGTGCACGTCCTGGGGTCCCGCCTTCGCCATCCCGGGATCGGTCCGAACGATCGCCACCAGTTCTTCCCCGGGCTCGGGCTGGACCGTTACGCGGCCAATCCACTGTGGGATCCGTTCGTGCTCGGGGCTTCCGACGCGGCGGAGGCGGGCGGCGGCACCGCAATACGAAGCCCGCTCGCCGCCGATGCGGAGCGCTACTACCAGTACCGCTCGGGCGACACGCTCTCCGTGCAGCTGGCCGACGGCCGCTCGATCGATGTCGTCGCGGTGACCGTGATTCCGCGCATCCGCAGCATCCGGCTTGTCTCCGCGATCATGTGGGTGGACCGCGAGTCCTTCAACCTGGTGCGCGTGGCGTCCCGCCCGGCCAAGCGGGTCGACTCGGAGCTGTCCTGGCAGCTTCGGCACAACGATGGGTGGAGCCTGGGCCTGGCGATCACGGCGGACGACCCCGGCGCCGACGGGGACTCGACGCGCGCCCGGCCCGGCATCTTCGAGCGCGTAGTGAGCGGAGCGATCAATGGGCTGATGGCTCCGTTGGAACTGGACATTTCCGCGATGGTCGTCGACTACGCCCTGTGGGAGCTGAAGCACTGGCTTCCGCGCAGTGTGATGCTGGAAGCGCACATGACCGTCCGGATGGACGACGGCGCGGATGCGGATGTGGTTCCCACCATGCCGGTCGCCTTCGATTGGACGCTGGAAGTCGAGGACATCCATGAGCACGGGGCGGAGACGCCTGCGGGCATGCCTGCGACCGCCGTGGAGGCTCTCGAACGCTGGAGTCAGCCCGGTGACAGCATCGAGGGCGACCTGGCATCCGCCGATCCCGATGATGCGATCACCATCACGCCCGAGGACCGGGCGGCGCTGACCGAGAGCACGCTGCTGCCCCCGACGATCTGGGACGACAGAAGAGGGCCCGTCGACGCCGAGCTGTTCGCGGGGATCGCCTCCGACCTGGCGGCGATCGGGACGGGAGAAGGAGGACCCGCGGAGGAGGAAGCGAGCCCGTGGGTGCTGGAGCCGCCCGTGAAAACGCTGCGGCTGTTGCGCTACAACCCGGTCGAGGGCGTCTCGGTAGGCACCAGGGTAATGCGCGACTTCGGACGGTCCAGAGTCCTGTTCACGACGAGACTCGGGACCCGCGACCTGGCCATTCCCGACACGGACCTGACCTTCCAGCGCGACCGTCCGGGCCACAGGCTGTGGATGTCCTTCTACCGGGACCTGCGAAGTGGCGAACTGGACGCCGGAGGGGGCGGCGGCAGTCCCGATGTCTTCCTGACCGAAGGCGACTCCACTGCCTTTCACTGGTCCACGGGCGCCTCGCTGCGCATCCTGCCGGGAGGCGGCCGGCGCAACTGGCTTTCGATGACCGTCTTCGGCGAACGCGACACCGAGATCGGCACGGGCGTGCAGCGGGACCGCTTCGGAGCCTCCATCGGGTGGCGGCCGTGGTGGGGTGGGCGTGACGGAGCCTTGGCCGGAGGGGGCCGGACCCTGGTTCGGGGATCGATGGGCGACAATCCGCACGTGAAGGCTATCGCCGAAGCCGTCCTGGTCGCGCCCCTGGGAGGTGGCAGGTCGCTGGGCATGCAGGGCGGGGCGGCGGCGGTATGGGGGGATCCGGCGCCGCTGGACCTGTGGAACCTGGGAAGCAGCGCCAACTGGCTGCGGGGACATCGCAATTCGGTGCGTGAGGACAGGGTATGGGGTGCCAGACTGGACCTGCAGCAGCCCGTTCGCTTCCTGCGCGCGTCCGTTTTTGGGGACTGGGTGTCCACCGGGGACGACAATCTCTACGCCGCCGGCGTCGGTCTCGTCTTCATGGATGGGATCGTCCGCCTGGACCTTGCCAGGGGGTTCAGCTTCGGCAGAGTGGGACGCCCGGACGCGGTCCTCAGACTGCATCTGTTGGGGGACACGTTCTTCTGATACACTAGCCGTCGGACGACCGGAATCGGAGACCTGGCCGATGGGGAGACTCTGGGGCGGTGGAGCCCTGATCGCGATCGCGCTCTTCGTGGTGCTGGGATTCGTGCGCTCGGATGTTGACCCGCGCGCGCTCTCCACGATTGTGGCGCTCGGTATCGGGGCCGGGCTGCCGGCCGGCGGGGGCATGTGGCTGCTGGCACGCCACTTCGGGGGTCGTCGCCGTATCGGCCACCGACGCGAACAGCTCCGCCGCGACACGATCGAGGCGGAAGTCCTGAAGATGGCCGCACGAAACGACGGTCGGCTCACGGCCATTGAGGTCGCGAGCGAACTGGCCGTTGCGCCGGCGATGGCCGAGGAGGTGCTGAACGGGCTGATGACCAGGGAGCTGGCCGAGATCGAGATCACGGATTCGGGCCTCCTGGTGTACACCTTTCACGACGTGCGCCATCTGTCCGAGAAGGCCGCCGCGAGGGGGATTCTCGAACCCTCGACGGAACCATGACCGAGCCGCGCTGGCCGTGTCCCGTCTGTCTCGGCGTCAAGATGGAGAAGGCGACCGTGGCGACGCGGGGCGACGACGGCGCCGGCAAGCTCACCCTCGATCACTGCCCGCGATGCGGCGGCATGTGGTTCGAACTGGGCGAGGTGCAGCGGCTCCGTTCGGAACCGCCCGAGTCGCTATGGACGCATGTGCCGTCCCGCACCGAACGTCACCGGGCCCAATGTCACGCCTGCCGCGCGTTTCTCGACCGCGATGAGCCCGAGTGCGGCGCGTGCGGCGCCAGGACCCGCCTGAACTGTCCCGCCTGCGATACCACCATGCTGCGGGCTCGCCGCTCGGAGCTGACGCTCGACGTCTGCAAGCAGTGCAAGGGCGTGTGGTTCGACCACCACGAACTCGAAGCCATCTGGAAGCTCAAGCGCGATCAGGTCGTCGCAAGGTACGGTCGGCGACGGAAGCTCGCGCGCTCTGCGGAGGAGGGCACTGCAGTCCTGTTCGAGGGCGTCCTATGGGCGCCGGACCTCCTGGCCGCTCCGGCGTATGCAGCCTCTGCCGCGGCCGAAGTTGCGCCGGTGGCAGCGGAGGCCGTCGGCGAGGCGGCGTCCGGCGTCTTCGAGACCATCGTCGAGATCGTGGCCGGGATTCTGGGCTGAGGGGGCGCGGGCCCGCCCCCCTACTCCAGCACCAGGTCCCCGATCAAATGCGTCGCGTGCTCCCACTCGTCGAGGGGCGCGCTCCAGTCGCGGTCGCGGATACGCCGCAGGTACGTCATCTGGGCCAGGTGATAGAGATAGTGCTGGGCGATGTGGACCACATCAGCCCCCAGCCGCGCCCCCGTCTCGCCGTCGAGCGAGGTCCGCTCGGCCATGAGGTCCGCGTCGCTCTCACACCCCTCCACCTCCGCCAGAATCTGCTCCTGGACCCGGCGCATGCGACCGGCGACCTCGTTGACCGGGCCCGGGGCGTCGTGGCTGATCACGGGCTCGATCCCCAGCCGCTTCAGGAACCAGACATCGACGCGGTACATGTGGCGGCACATCTTGCCGATCCCGCGCGATCCGGACGCCGGGTTCCAGTCGAAGTCCTCCTGCGCGATCCCGTCGAGCACCGTGAACAGCGGGCGCCGCGCGGCCTCGAAGATCTCGATGGTGCGGGCGATTCGGGTGCGGTGCGAATGGCTCATTCGGGTCCTCTCGGGGCTACCCTCGCCCGAGGTCGTGCCTGTCCTTCAAGCGCTCGACCGTCTCGGCGAACGTGTGAACCGGAACGATCTCCAGCATGTTGAACGAGGCCAGGCCGGTGTCGATGGCGAATCGCTCGATCGCAGTGGGGTCGTCCGCTTCGACGATCCAGAGGAACGTGTGCTCCAGCGCCGAATGATACTGCGCCTCGATCCGTCGGATGCCGTAGGTCTCGGCGATGTGCGCCGGGTCGAGTTCGGCGATGTCGACGAACACCCGGGCATACTTGCGTACGTAGATCGGGCAGGTTTCCGGCGTGTGGCTTCCGTAGATTCCGAGCAGCATGGCTGGTTACCGGGGTTGCGGGTTCTTTCTCGGCACCTTCACGTCGTCCATCGCCGCGTTGTAGACGAACGACGCCACAATGACGGCGTTTTTCACAAGGTCGTCAATGGGCAGGGTGTCATAGAAGTCGAGGTTGGTGTGCCCGCCCGTGCCCCCCACGCGCGCCTGCAGGAACTGGAAGCCCGGCAAGCCTGCGCGATCGAAGGGAATGTGGTCCGTCGAGCCGACGCTGCGTGGCGAAATCGTGGTCATTCCGAGGTCGCGCAGGGGCTCCATCCAGGATGCGAACAGCGAGCGTGCGTGCTCGTTGCCCTGCAGCCAGATCCCGCGGTACTGGCCGGGCCCGTAGTCCTGGTTGAAGTAGACGGAGAAGTCGTCGTAGGCGGGCGTGGTGCCGGGGGTGCCGCCAGGCCCGTCGGCGCCGCCGGGCCCCACTTCGCCGCCCGGGCTGCCGAAGTGCTTCACCACATACGCGGTCGACCCGAAGATGCCCTGCTCCTCGCCGGACCAGAGCGCGACGCGGATCGTCCGGCGCGGCCGGGCGCCGACCGCCTTCAGGATACGCATCGCCTCAAGCATGACCGCCGTGCCCGACGTGTTGTCGCTGGCGTTCGGGCTGGCGTGCCAGGTGTCGAAGTGCGCGCCCAGCATGACGACTTCGTGCGCGAGGTCGGTGCCGGGGATCTCGCCGAGCACGTTGATGGCCTCGCTGGCCCCGGCGCCGTGCACGTTGCGCACCTCGGCTTCGACGGTGACGGGGATGCCGCGTCTCAGGATCCTGTACATGCGGTTGTAGTGCTCGGGCGTGACCGCGACGATCGGGACCGATGACAGCGTGGCGTCCCGGTCCCAGCGGTCGACCTTCGCCCCCGGCCGCGCGAACCCGCGCACCGCCCCGGGCCAGCCGCTGTTGGATTCGAGGACCAGCGCGACCCCTTCCTCCACGTAGAACGCCAGCCGGTCGGCTGCGGTGAGCACCCGCGGGTTCGCCGGCGGGCGGGGATCGGTCGGCGGCGGGATGACGTCCTCCTCGAGCGCGCGCATCTCCTCGTCGGTGCGGCGGGGTGTGCCGGTGGCGAAGCGCTCCAGGTTGATGACCGGCGGCGGCGTCGACATGACCGCTAGATCGCGCAGCCTGCCGCGCAGCGGCTCCAGCTGATCGCGGGTGCGAATGTCGGCGAGCACCACGTCCAGACGCTGTCTGCCGGCCGTCCCCGGCGTGTGCGCGATCGGGTAGGCGACCAGGGGCTGGTAGTCCGGCTCCATCATGTGGACCGAGACGTACTCGTTGTCCCAGCTCGCGCCGTAGTTCATGAAGGGCTCGCGGTGGGTGTTCTCGAGGCCGATCCGCCGCATCTCCCCGAGCGCCCACTCCTGGGCCCGGTCCATCGCGTCCGAGTTGGTGAGCCGGGCGCCGACCACGTCGGTCATATAGGACAGCGTGTTCGGCAGCCGGGAGCGCTGCAGCCCCTCCTCGCGGATCTTCGCGAGCATGGCGAGGTCCACGGGACGGTGGGCGGGCTCCGCGCCGCCGGCCTCCGCCCCCTGCCCGCCGTCCGTCCCGCCCCCGCCGTCCTCCGGCAGCCCGAACACGAACATCGTTCCGCCCGCCGAGTTCACGATCCGCTGCTGCCCGTCGATCTCGTACGACATCGGCCCGCTCCGCACCGCCGCGCCCGCCTGGAAGTTCCACAGCGGCTCCCCGGTCTCGGCATTCAGGGCGAAGATGTTCCCCTCGTCGCTACCGCCGAACACGAGGTTGCCGGCGGTCGCCATCACGCCCGCCCACGGGGGCGACTGCAGCGGGAACTCCCACATGAGTTCACCGGTGAGCACGTCGAGCGCCTTCACCGCGCCGCTCGCCTCCTCGCCGCGCAACGCCTGCTCCCCGCCGCCCATGAACGGCTGGCCGGGCTCGTACTCGACCTCGGCCTTGTAGTAGATCGCGCCCATGATCCGCGTCGGCTGGTAGAACAGGCGCGTCAGCGGACTGTAGCTGGGGCTGAACCAGTTGGCTGCGCCCTGCAGGCTCGGCCACACCAGGTTGCCCTCTTCCGTGGGGTCGGAGCCGGGGATCACGATCGGCCGACCGTTCTCGTCCAGCCCCTCGGCCCAGGTCTGCTTCGAATACTCCGCACCATGCAGGAACTCGCCCGTTTCCCGATCCAGCACGTAGTAGAACGCGTTCCGGTTGGCGGTGACGACGAGCTTGCGGGGCTCGCCCTCCCACTCGGCGTCGACCAGCACCTGGATCTGGTTGGCGTCCCAGTCGTGGGTGTCGTGGGGCGTGAACTGGAACCACCACACGATCTCGCCCGTGTCGGGATCGAGCGCGAGCAGGCAGTCCGTGTAGAGGTTGTCGCCGGGGCGCAGGTCGCCGTTCCAGTCGGGCGCCGGGTTGCCGATCGGCCAGTAGAGCAGATCGAGTTCGGGATCGTACGAGCCGGTCAACCACGTCGAGCCGCCGCCGGTCTCCCAGCTGTTGGCGCCCCAGGTGTCGCTGCCGAACTCGCCGGGCGCCGGAATCGTATAGGTACGCCAGACCAGCTCGCCTGTGTCCGGGTCGTAGGCGTCGATGAAGCCGCGCACCCCCGCCTCGGCGCCCGACACGCCCACGATGATCTTCCCGTCGAGGGCCAGCGGGGCCAGGGTCAGCGAGAACCCGATCGCGTTGTCGGCCACCTCGACGTCCCATCTGACCGCCCCGGACCGCGCATCGAGCGCCACCAGGTGCGCGTCGAGCGTCCCCACGTACAGTGTGGAGTCCAGGATCGCCACCCCCCGGTTCACCTCGGGGAAGCCGATGTGCAACACGTCGGTGCCCATCTGCGGCGTCCACTTCCACAGGCGCTTGCCCGTGCGCGCGTCCAGCGCCGTCACCGCGCTCGGCGGCTCCGTCACGTACATGACCCCGTCGGCCACGATCGGCGTGGTCTCGATCAGCCCCTCGTCCATCTGGTAGGCCCACACGACGCGCAGGTCCGCCACGTTCCCCGCGTTGATCTGGTCCAGCCGCGAGAACCGATGCGACGCGTAGTTGCCCGAGTACGTCAGCCAGCTTTCCGGCTCGGAGTCGGCCGCGACGATGCGCTCGTAGGGGACCTGGCCGGTGGCCGGTTGGGCCATTGACACGCCCAGCGTGAAGACCGCCAAGGCCCTGCCGCTCCACTTGTTCATGATCCCCTCCCGAGGGTCGTCAGGTACGCAACCAGGTCTTCGACATCCTCTTCGTCGAGGTCCTGCGCCACGGGCATGAGCGAGTGCCCGACACGCTTCTCCATCTCGGCGATCTCGCCCTTGCGGAGCGACACGAAGGCCCCCGACACCGTCATCAGCTGAATCGTAAAGGAGTCCTCGTTCATCCGCATGCCGTTGTAGATGTCGCCGTCGTGCGTGACGATCCGCACCGGCAGGTACTCGAAAAAGCCGCTCCTCGCCCCGGACCGCGCGACGGGCAGCCGGGCGGAGGGCGCGCTCAGGGCCTCGCGCAGGTAGTCCGCCCCGCGACGCAGCCCGATGATCGTCAGCTCCGGCCCGACGGCCGTGCCCTGCCCGGAGACGATGTGGCAGGACGCGCAGTCGCCCTCGGCCCAGAAGAGATCGTGCCCCCGGTCGGCGTCGCCGGTAATGCCCGAGGCATCCGCGGTGGTCTGCGCGCCGAGCCACAGCACGTAGCCGGCCACCAGCGACACCGCGTCGTCGTCAAGGACCGTGGTACGCGCCCCGGGCATGCCGGTCCCCGGAATCCCGAAGCGGATGATGCGCTCGAGCTGGGCCTGATCGGCAACCCTCGGCAGCGCGAGCTGAGCCAGTTCGGGACCCTCGCCACCGAGACCCTGAACGCCGTGGCAGCGCGCGCAGTGGGCGCGGTAAAGTCTCTCCGCGCGCTCGGCATCCTCCAGTTCAGGCGCCGCCTCACCAGGCTCCTGGGCCGCAGCGGGCGGGCAGAGCAATAGCAGAATCGGCGCCACGAGCGATGGCCAGGGGGTCCGCGCGATCCGCATTTGGGTCGTTCCTTCGCGGAAGAGGTGGGTGGGGCAGTGCGAGGGTTACGATACGGCTGCCGCCGTTTCGCAGACAAGGCGTTTCCGGGTGCATGCCGCCAGGGAATGCCGGGGCCATCGCCCGGCCGCCCCGGACGTCAGGTGGCTGCCGTACGGGCCCCGGCGGGCCTGCGCGGCTACCGCCTCTCCCCCAGCGGCCTCCCGTCCAGTCCCCAGGCCGGGTCGATCTCGAAGCCGAGGTGGGCGAGCGCGGTGGGGGCGATGTCCACGATGTAGGCGGGCCCGGGGGGTGGCCAGCCGGCTGTGTTGCCCGCGCCGCCGGGGTCCTCCGCGCCGCCCGGACCGCCCGCGCCCAGCCCGCTCGCCAGGATGAAGATCGTCATCTCTTCGGGTGAATCCCCGCCGTGACCGCCGTCTGCCCGCCGGCCGTGGTCCGTGCTGATCAGCACCAGCCAGTCCTCGTTGGCGTACGCGGGGCGGGCCCGCACGGCGTCGATCAGCATGCCGACGTGCCGGTCGGACAGCGCGATCGCGTCCCGGTATTCGGCCCCGATCGAGCCGTGCTGGTGACTGGTCTCGTCGGGGTCGCCGAGGTAGACGAACATCGCGTCCGGGTCGGCCTCGCCCAGGTGGCGCACGGCTTGCGCGGTGACCATGCCGTCGGCCTCGGCCCACCCGTGGTCGTAGCCGTTCAGGACGATGCGCGTATCGATCACGTCGGGAAGCACGGGGCCGTCTTCCACCAGGATCGCCAGCGGCACCCAGTCGACCGCGGCGAAGGTGGCCAGTTCGGGGAGCTCCCGTTCGGCGCGGGTGAGGAAGCCGGGCCAGGTGTCGTAGTCCCGGCCCGTGAAGTTGTTGTTGGTGACCCCGTGCTTCTCGGGCCAGACACCGGTGAGCATCGAGGACCACGAGGGACCGCTCACCGACGGGTTGGTGGTGCGCGCCTCGGCCGTGTACCAGCCGCTCGCGGCCAGCGCGTCGATGTTGGGCGTCGGCACTTCGCCGAGCACGTCCGGGCGTACGCCGTCGATCCCGATCAGCAGGACCTTGGGCGCCGGCTGTGCGGCCAACTCCGTCGAGGTTCCCAGGACGAGTGTCGGGGCCGCAGCGAGAGCCAGCCCCGCGGAGGTGGCCAGAGCGAGCCCCGAGGACAGGATCGGTGTACGCCTCATCGCCCGTCCACCAGATCGGCAATCCGTCCCACGCAGATCTGCCAGCCCTCCTCGTGCCCTTTGCGGTCGTCCGTCGTGGGGAACCCGTCGTGCGTGAGCCGGACCTCGGTCCCGCCTTCGACCGGCACGAATTCCACGGTCACCACCGTCTCGGCCTCCATCGCGTGCGCCTCCTCCTTCCAGCCCCAGGTGTACGCCAGCCGGCTCGGCCGATCGACCTCGCGGTAGGTGCCGTAGGCGGTGAACGGCCCGCCCTCCACATGCATGCGTATGGAGTAGTGGCCGCCCACCCGCAGGTCGATCTCCACGTCTACGCGCGCCCCCGGGTCGGGACACGTCCATAGCTTCACCCGTTCCGGGTCTGTCCACGCCTCGAAGACCCGCTCGGGACTCGCGGTCACGGTGCGAACGATGTGCAGCGCTCTTGTGGTTGTGGTCATCGGGTCACTCCGCGTCCTTCAGGTAGCGTGCCAGCGCGTCCATCTGCGCCGTCCAGTACTGCTGGTGGGCTTCGAGCCAGTCCTTCGCCTCGCCCATCGCGCCCGGTTCATAGCGGCAACGACGCGACCGCCCCTCCTTCGTCCGGCTGATCAACCCGGCGTCCTCGAGGACCTTCACGTGTCGGGACACCGCCACGAGCGACATGTCGAAGGGCTCGGCCAGCGCGGTGACCGACGCGATCTCACCGCGGGCCAGGCGCCCGATGATGGCGCGCCGGGCCGGGTGGGCCAGCGCGGCGAAGGTGCGGTCGAGGGTGTCTTCCTGAACGGCGGGCATGGCGGTCTCCGGTCGAGCGAGGGCTGTGCGTAGATCAGGCTTGGGGGCGAATACTAAACATAATGGTTTAGTATCAATGCTGCTACGGCCTGGTGTACCGGTGCGGGCGTCGGCCCGACGCAATACGACCATGTCCGCCCTGGTCGAGGCGGGGCTGCGGGTCGTGCTTGCCGAGGATCGGGCCCGCGCCGTCCAGGCGGGTTCATCGGGTCCGTTGCCCACCTGGAACAGCGGTGGACAGCTGGTCGACATCGCCGACCGGGAAGTGCTCTACAGGGTCATGGAGGGCGAGTAGGTGGTCGTCTTCGACACCAACGTGCTCCTCTATGCGGCGGACGCGGACTCGGAGTTCCACGAACCCTGCGTGCGCGCGATCGACGAGGCTCGGCGCGATCCCTCTCCCGCCTTCCTGACATGGAACATCTGCTACGAATTCCTGCGCGTCAGCACCCATCGACGAGTGTTCCGGGTCCCCTGGACACCCGGAGAGGCGCGCGGATTCCTCGGCATGCTCCTGGATTCTCCGGGAATCTCGTTACTGGTGGCGACCCGCCGTCACGCGGCCATACTCGGTCGGACCGTCGCGGAGCTGCCCGATGTGCGCGGCAACCAGATGCACGACCTTCACACGGCGGTGCTGATGCGCGAGCACGGCGTCAGCCGCATCTGCACGCGTGACACCGGGTTTCACCGCTTCCCGTTCCTCACCGTGGTCGACCCGCTACGCTGAGGGATCACGCCGCTCCCGCGCCAGGGACCTGAGCAGTCCGGCGATCATGAACAGCAGCACGACGCTCACGGGCAGCGCGGCGGCTATGGCTGCGGTCTGCAGGGCCTGAAGGCCGTCCGCCAGCAGGAGCACGGCGGCCACGACACCCACGCCGAGCCCCCAGACGATGCGGAAACGCCGAGGGGGGTGGGGGTCGCCCATGCTGAGAAAGGTGGTGATCACCAGGGTACCGGAGTCGGATGACGTAACGAACCACGTCGCCAGCAGGAGGGTGGCGATTGCGGACATGGCCCAGACGAGCCAGCCGACATCGCTCATTCGGTCGATGGTCGCAAAGAGCGCGGCTTCGTAGTTCGCACCCCGCACCAGTTCCATGATGCCGGCGGTTCCCACGCCGCCCGCGGCTTCGAGTTCCAGATGAATGGCGCTGCCCCCGAAGACCCCGAACCACAGCAGCACCAGGCCGGTCGGGACGAACATCACGCCCAGGATGAACTCGCGCAGCGTGCGCCCGCGGGAGATGCGGGCGATGAACGTGCCGACGAAGGGCGCCCAGGAGATCCACCATCCCCAATAAAAGATGGTCCAGCCGTTCTGCCAGGCGGCCTCCCCCGGATCATCGGCGATCCAGAAGGACATGGGCACCAGGCGCCACAGGTATTCGCCGAGCGAGGACGCCACGAATCCGGCGAGCCAGCTGAACGGGCCCAGCAACAGGAAGCACCCCAGAAGGACAAGGCTCAGGCGGATGTTCCATTCGGACAGAACGCGGATGCCGCGCCTCACTCCGGACACCGCCGACAGGGTGGCCGCCAGCGAGATGGCGGCGATGAGCGCGACCTGCGTGAAGACACCCGGTTCAACGCCCAGCAGCACGTTGAGCCCGGTGGCCATCTGGCTTGCTCCGAGACCCAGGGAGGTCGCGATGCCGAAGACCCCACCGAACACCGCCAGCAGGTCCACCAGATCACCGATCGGGCCATAGATCCGCTCGCCGATGAGCGGGTACAGGGCGGAGCGCAGCGTCAGCGGCAGCTTTTTGCGGAACCCGAAGTAGGCCAGGCACAGCCCGACGACGACGTAGACGGACCAGCCGTGTATGCCCCAGTGGAAGTAGGTGACGTGCATGGCGTGCACGGCCCGCTCCTCATCCAGCAGCACGGCGCCCGCCAGGTCGGCAACGGGGTTGTTGGGGTAGCCCGCGGACTGGCTGTTGTCGAAGTAGAAGAGGGGTTCGGAGATGGAGAAGAACAGCAGTCCGATCCCGATGCCTGCCGAGAACAGCATGGCGATCCAGGATGACGTTTTGAACTCGGGCGGCGACGCGTCATCGCCGAGCCGGATCCGGCCGAACCGGCTGCACACCAGAAACACGCAGGTGATCACGGCAGCGGCGACGACCAGGATGTAGAACCAGTCGAGCGTGCCCTCGATCCAGGCGCGGATGCGGCCGAACACGGCGCCCGCCGCGTCCACGTCCCAGACGGTGGCCACGACGAAGGCCAGGACGACGCCCTTGGCGGCCAGCGCCATCGCGGGATTCAGTCCCTTCCACGGCCCGGCATGCGCCGTGGTTCGCCGGTGCGGACCGTGCATGGAGCGTGGTCCCGGGCCGCCTCAGAACGAGATGGTCGTGGTCATGGATATCGTTCGGGGCGCGCCGAGCCAGGCGGCGTTCTCGGTGATCGCGGACAGGTAGGGGGTGTCACGCAGGTTGTTCGCGACGATCGAGAACTCCGTCGACCGCAAAAGGTCGCTCAGCGCCTCGCCGCGGAAGGTGACGTAGGCGTCCAGCGTCCAGTAGGGGTCTGTGTACCAGTCGGCCGTCAGACTGACGCGGCGCGCTGCCGTGTACTTCGCGGACAAGCCGCCGCCGAGGGGCCCGTCGCGATCGAGGGAGACGACCCACAGCCGGGGCGGCACGCCGGTCACGTCGGTGCCGGGCACGATCCCCTGGCTGGCGTCGACGAGCGGATCGTCGGTCCCGGCATACTGCGAGTCGTTGAGCGTGAGGGCGGTGTAGAGGGATGTCCGACCCGACAACGCCACGGTAGTGGCCAGCTCGATGCCGCTGGTCTCGATGCCGCCCGCGTTGAAGTAGGCCCCTCCTCCGGGGATGAGATAGTTGGGGCCCGCGGGCGTTTGCGGACCCAGGTAGAAGATCCGGTTGTTGAAGTCGATCGAATACGCGGTGGCGCTCAGGGCGACCCTCTCGCCGGCGTACTGGACCCCGACATCGACGTTGGACGCGGTCTCGGGCTCGAGTCGGTCCAGGCTGCGGCCCGGCACCTCGAGCAGGTTGCTGCCGATCGCCCTGAAGTTCTCGGCGTAGCCCACGAACACGTCGAGGCCCTCGACCGGCGTCTCCCAGGTGACGCCGCCGGAGATGAGCAGGTCCGAGTCGGAATCGACGTCGAGGGGCCGGTCGATCCCGAACTGGTCCTCGCGCGACACGGAGATGAGGTACTGCTTGATCCCGGCGGTGAACTCGAACGACCCGAAGTACAGCGTCTCCTCGGCGTACCATTTGAAGACGCTCTGCGGAAACTCCCACTCGTACTGGTGCCAGTATGCCTGATAGTCCCACTTGAAGTTGATCGCAGGGTCCAGAATGCGGTGCCAGTCGCGGCCGAGATCGCGCCGCGAACCCTCGTACCAGATGCCGGCGCGCAGCACGCTGCCCCGTCCCGCGCCGAACAGCGCGGACCACTCGCCGTCGATGTTTGCGCCGAGACGGTTCTTCCCGTAGTGGCTGTGGCGGTACGACTGCACCGCGCTGGCCCCCGGGTGGCACGCCGGATCGACTGCCGGTCCGCCCGAACCGTAGTAGTTGAAGATGTAGGACGATGTGCACCCCGACACCGGGCCAACGGCCGCGCCGTTGCTGTCCACGAACCGGATCACGCCGAGCTGGGTGCCACCCCGCACCGGCGGGTTGCCCGCCAGCTCCGACTCGGGTCCGCCTCCGTCGTCCACCACGTCGACGATGTACGGGGGCAGCCAGTCGCCCCGTCCCCAGTTGCGGTGGCGATACACGCCGGCGCTGAGGGAAACCAGCTCGCTTACGGTCCAGTCGGCCTTGACGTAGGCGAGCGTGTTCTTGCGCCGCGTCTGCCAGCCGGGCCGGTAGAACTGGTTCAGGTAGGGCACGCCCGGCCAGTGGCCGATCAGGCGGTCCCACCGCGGGTCGGCGCGGAAGTCCGCGTCGCTGTAGAGCCGCTGGTAGACATCCTCGTGGATGTCGTCGTAGGAGAGGTAGCCGGCCAGGTCGAGGTTGCCGTGCGAAGACACGACCTTGGCGGCAAAGTGCTCCCGCTCGTTCCTTGCCGAACCCTCCATCCAGTCGGTCGCCTCCTGCCGGATCGCGGCTACCCAGGCCCGCGTCGTGCCGCCGAACAGCGATCCGGTCTCGACCCGCGCGGCGAACCGCTGGCCCTCGTTCTCGCCGATCGTGACCGAGGCCGTCCGGCTCGCCTCCTCCGCCGGGTCGGCTGTGAGGAAGTTGAGCGTCCCGCCCAGCGCCTCGACCGAGCGCGAAGCGATGTCGGCGGTCCCCTGCGACACCTCGACGCCGCCCAGGTTGATCGGGTCGACGAACCGGTTCGCCTTCGCGCCGCTCCAGTAGTCCGACGTGCCGTTGGGGAATCCGTCGATCGTGGTGCCGATCTGCACGTCGTTGATCGTCGACTGGAACCCGCGCATGACCACGTTGCTCGACCAGTCGTCGAAGGCGTACGCGTCCCCCTCCTGGACCGAGACGCCGGGAAGGTTGTCGATCACCGACGTGACCGCCGTGATGCTCGACTGCTGCCTCATCATCGGCTCCGCGACGAAGTTGCGCGCGAAGACCGCTGGCTCTTCCGCCACCACGCTGATCGGGTCGAGCTGGAAGACGGGTTGCAGCACGATCGGGACGGTCTCGACGGCCCCCGCCGCACTGACGGTGACCCGAAGCTCCCGCGCCGAATAGCCGAGCAGGCTGGCGGTCAGGATGTAGTCGCCCGGGGCCACGCCGATGAACTCGTAGGCTCCGGCCGCATCCGTGACCGTCTCCGCGTCCAGGCCTGGACCGGTCGCTGTCACCCGGACGCCGGCCAGGGCGTTGTCGAACACGTCCACGACCGTGCCCCTGATGGTTCCTCCGGACTGGGCGGCCGCCGGCGCAGCGGTCAGCAGCGACAGAAGCGCGGCGCGGGTACAAAGGGTGCGAAACAGGCTGAGGTCCCCGTTCATAGGGCGATTCTCCCTTCGGGGGCTTTGGGACTGCATAGGCCGGGGCGCTTGGCTGTGACCCCACTATAGTCCCATTGCCGAGCATCCGCGAACCGATGGGCCCGCATCGAACCGCCTTGCTCCTCTGCGTTCCAACCGACATGCTGAACCGGCCCCGGCCCTCGTGCCGGCCACCCCTCAACCTCGAATCACCCAACCGGAGAAGGCCCGGCGATGATCCATCAACCGACCAGCGTGGACCAGTCCGACAGGGTCGTGCCGATCAACCTGCGCCAGAGCGGCCGCACGCCGGTCGAGATGCTCATTTCGACAAGGGTCCGCAAGTCTCCGTACTGGCATCTGTCGCATGAGGCGGGGTGCTGGCGGGCCACGGTGTACAACCGCATCTACCACCCCCGCGGCTACGTGCGGCCCGAGGACGGCGGCGCGGCGGCGGAGCACCAGGCGCTGACCCGGGACGTCACGGTCTGGAATGTCGCGGTGGAGCGCCAGATCCGGGTCCGGGGACCGGATGCGGAACGGTTCACCGACTACGTGATCACCCGGGACGCGACCCGGATCGAGCCGATGCACGCGAAGTACGTCATCTGCTGCCACGAGAAGGGCGGCATTCTCAACGACCCGGTGCTGCTGCGGCTTGCCGGGGACGAGTTCTGGTTCTCGCTGGCCGACTCCGACCTTCTTTTCTGGCTGCAGGGCGTGAACGTCGGGCTCCGAATGGACGTGGAGATCGACGAAATCGACGTCTGTCCGCTGCAGATCCAGGGGCCGAAGTCGCTCGATCTCATGGTCGATTTGGTGGGCGGAGGCATCCGGAACATCCCGTACTATGGGCTCATGGAGGCCGAGATCGCGGGCACCTCCGTGGTGGTTTCGCAGTCCGGGTTTTCGGGCGAGAAGGGGTACGAGATCTATCTTCGCGACGCCACGCTGCACGCCGAGAAGCTGTGGCGCGCCGTGCTTGCTGCCGGGGAGGCGCACCGCTTGATGGTCATCGCTCCGGGACACCAGCGTCGGATCCAGGCCGGTATCCTGTCATGGGGACAGGACATCGACCACGAGACGAGTCCTTTCCAGTGCAACCTGGCCTACCAGGTGCCGCGCGAGAAGAAGGGGGACTACATCGGGCGGGCCGCGCTGGAGCGCCAGCGCGCCGAACTCGACGCCGGGCGCTGCCCGTTCGTGATGGTCATGGCGGGGATGACGCTGGGCGGCAAGCCCATCGACGACTACGCCCCGGACTTCTGGCTCGTGTCGGATGCGGACGGTGGCGACCCCATCGGCTACCTCACCTCGCCGTGGCACGCGCCCGAGCTGGGCTGCAACATCGCGCTCGGGTACATACCTGCCGGCAAGTCGGCCGTCGGCACGGAACTCACGGTGTGGCTGCCCGACGAATACGCCAGCGACCCCGGCCGACCGGACCCCGCGCGGGTGTGCGACGTACCCTTCCGCCCTTCGGTGAACCCCAGCGCCCGCGAGGTGGCGGCGGCCCGGGGACTCGACGCGACGGTCTGAGGGTCGTCAGATCCGGCCGCTGAGACGCAGCCACCTGAGGTGATTGCGCACGTTGTCGTGCTCGTAGTACGCGTCCTGGAGATGGCGGTGCCCCTTTGAGCGCAGCGCCGTGCGGCCGTGCAGCACCCGATGCCCGGCGCACAGCAGAATCTGTCCGCCCTCCAGCCGGAAGGTGACCTGGGCGTCTGGCGCATTGACGCGTCTGGACAGTTCGTGGTAGGCCGCGTAGAACTCGACGAGCCGCGGCTCCGAGAGGGGGAGAGCCTGCATCTGCGCCGTATTGAAGCGCACCATGGTGATCTCGCCGTGGCGGCCCACCTCAACCATCGGGTTAACCGCGTAGCACTCGTGTTCCTCGCTGAAGATGCGGAAGGGCACCGGCACCCTGCACAGCATGTCGAACTTGTCAGGGTGATCCGCCCGAAGCTCGTTGAGCAGGCCGAAACCGTCCACGACGATGGACTCGCCACCCTCGCACTCGTTTACCAGCATATGCAGCGCCTGCACGTTCGGCGGCCAGGTGTAGCTGGTGAAGTCGTTGTGCGGCGCGACCGCCAGACCCGTGTGCGCGATGTTGTATCCCTTCGGATCGAGCATGACGTTGTGGATGCGCTCGAACAGCACCTCGCGGATCGGGCCCAGGCGGGTCGCGAGCTGCTCCAATGAATCCGGCTCGGTGGGACTGTCGACGAGCACGCAGACACCGGTCTGCAGAAACTCCTCGATCAGCTCCGCCGCCGTGCGGTCGCTCGCCAGGAATCGCTGGTAGTCGAACCGGGGCGGCTGGAATCCGCCGTCCCAGTAGTGCAGGTCGACACGGGGCAGGCTCAGAAAGCCGTGGATCTCGCTCGACCGGTAGCGGGTGCGGTGCCCGTCCGGCCACGCGATGGAGATCGCCTCGTCCCCGGATCCGGCGTTTTCGATGCCGATCCGCTGCGGCCTCAGGTCGCCGGGCACCCGAAAGAGATGGAACCGCTTCTCGGAAGTCTGCACGACGCAACACTCGCTGCAACCGCAGTTGTCGCGCAGCCAGAGGTACGGAAGAACGGTCTGCTCGCCGCTGCTCCAGACTGCCGTCACGGCGTCGGCGCTCCGGGTGAGGCTGCTGATCGAATGATGCATGGTCTATCAGAGTGCGCCCTTCCCGCGAGTGTCAAGCGCCGGCGTCCCTTGACATCACCTTCCGCTTGCGCCCACGCTCCCAGCGGAAGGCCTCTTGGAAAGTCCTCATGGAGCGAGTTGACACGGCATGGACGACATGAGTCAGCCGAACGGACCGGTGGTGAGCTTCATTCACATGGCGGACGGCACCCGCGAGGACTACCAGCTCCTTGCGCGCCTCGAGGACGAGTTCGCGGCCGGCACCGGCGACCGGGTGCTGGCGCACCTCCGTGAACTGTCCGGCTCGGTGGGCGGCTACCAGATAGACCGGCTCGAGCATTCTCTGCAGTCGGCCACCCTGGCGTATCGCGACGGCGCGGACGAGGAGATGGTGGTGGCGGCCCTTCTCCACGACATCGACGATCTCCTGGCCCCGCACAGCCACGGGGAGCTGGCCGCCCTGCTGCTGCGTCCCTACGTCAGCGAGCGCACCTGGTGGATCGTCCGCCACCATGGCCTGTTCCAGTACTTCTACTACGCGCACCACGTGGGGGGCGACCGCCACGCGCGCGACAAGTACCGCGACCACCCCTGGTACCAGGACGCCGTCGACTTCTGTCACCGCTGGGACCAGTGCGCGTTCGATCCCGACTACGACACCCTGCCGCTGGAGTTCTTCGAGCCGATGGTGCGCCGGATCTTCGCGCGCGAACCATTCACGCATGAGTGACCGAAGCGGCGCGCCGTCCAGAGCCGCGGTCGCCGTCATCGGCGCCGGCATCGTCGGCAACTGCCTGGTCGAGCACCTGGCGAGGCTCGGCTGGGATGACCTGGTGCTCATCGACAAGGGCCCGCTCCCCAACCCCGGCGGATCGACCGGCCACGCGTCCAACTTCATCTTCCCCGTCGATCACGGACGCGAGATCGCGCTGATCACCCTCGAAAGCCAGCGCCAGTACGAAGCCCTCGGCGTGAACACGACGTGCGGCGGAATCGAGGTCGCGCGCACCCGGGAACGCATGGAGGAGCTGCGCCGGCGCATGACCTCGGCGCGCGTGTGGGGTATCGAGAGCGAGCTGCTGACGCCCGCGGAAGTCGTCGCAAGAGTCCCGTTCGTCAACCCCGACGTGATCCTCGGCGGCTTCCATACCCCGAGCGTGTCGGTCGTCGACTCGGTGAAGGCGGGCACGATCATGCGCGAGCGGGCGCTGGGCAGGGGCGTGCTCACCGTGCTCGACGAGACCGAGGTGACCGGCCTCGAGGTCGACCCCGTCCCCTTCGGCCGCCCCCGCATCCGGGCGGTGGCCACGACCCGGGGCACCATCGAGGTGGCCCATGTGGCCATTGCCTGCGGAGTCTGGAGTCCGCGCATCGCCGCGATGGCCGGCGCCACGATTCCGCTCACCCCGGCGGTGCACCAGATGGCCGACTTCGGACCGGTCGAACTTCTGCTGGAAACCGGCAACGAGATCGGCTACCCGATTGTGCGCGACATGGATTCGTTCATGTATGAAAGGCAGAGCGGCGGAGCCATGGAGGTCGGATCCTACGCGCATCGCCCCATCCTGATCCGGCCCGAGGAGATTCCCTCCATCGCCGCGGCGGAGCGTTCTCCGACCGAATTGCCCTTCACGCCCGGGGACTTCGCCCCGCAACTCGAGCACGCGCACGAGATCATGGGCGAACTCTTGGCCGGCACCGGGATCCAGTACGCCATCAACGGCCTGCTCTCGCTCACGCCCGACACCCAGCAGCTGCTGGGCGAGACCGCCGAGGTGGCGAACCTCTGGTCGGCGGCGGCCGTGTGGGTCCGCGAGGGCCCCGGCTCGGCGCGCCTGATCGCCGAGTGGATGACCCACGGCTACCCGCGCCTCCTGGACCCGCACGAGTCGGATGTCACCCGCTTCCAGCCCCATGAGCGCACCGGCCACCACGTGCGCACGCGCTGCCGCGAGCACTTCCCCAAGACGTACGGGATCGTGCATCCACGCGAGCAGTGGGAGTCCGCGCGCGGGGTCAACCGGTCGCCGTTCCACCCCCGCACCGAGGCACTGGGGGCCGAGTACTTCGAGGCGCGGGGATGGGAGCGCCCGCAGTGGTACGCCTCCAACGAGGACCTGGTCGAGCGCTACGGCGTCCCGGACCGCCCGCACGAGTGGGACCGGCGCTGGTGGTCACCGATCATCAACGCGGAACACCTGCACCTGCGCGAGAGGGTCGGCGTGGTCGATCTGGGCGCGTTCCAGATCTTCGACGTCTCCGGGCCCGCCGCGCTCCCGTACCTGGAGCGTATGACGGTCAACGCGTGCGACCGTCCGGTCGGAAGCTCGATCTACACGCCTCTGCTGACGCCGCACGGAGGCTTCCGCGCCGATCTGACCATCCAGAGGCTGGCGGACGACCGGTTTCGCATCGTAACCGGCGTGTTTGACGGTGCCCGGGACGCATTCTGGTTCCGCAAACACCTTCCGCAGGACGGGTCGGTGCACTTCGAGGACCGCTCGTCGGCGATAACCACGCTCGGGGTATGGGGACCGGACGCGCGGGCGGTGGTCGCGAGAGTCGCGGACTGCGGCCTGAGCCAGGCGGACTTCCCCTACGGCGCGGTGCGGCGAGCGCTCATCGACGGGATTCCCGCCACCCTGCTGCGCATCTCCTACGTGGGAGAGAGCGGCTGGGAGATCCAAACGCGCACCGAGCATGGCCTCGCGCTATGGGACGCGATCCTGGGCGCCGGCCGGGAGTTCGACGCGCGGCCCGTCGGCGTAGGCGTCTACGGCACCACCGCACGCATGGAGAAGGGCTACCTGCTGATGGGCGCCGAGCTCACTTCCGAGTACTCACCGGTCGAGGCGGGGCTGGCGCGCCTGCACGTGAAGCGGGCGGACTTCATCGGCAAGGCCGCGTACCTGAGGGCGTGCGAGCGGGGTCCGGCGGCGCGGATGTGCACGCTCACCATGGACGATCACATCGGCGCGTCCGGCACCCCGCGCTTCCCGACGGGCGGCAACGAGCCCATTCTCACACCGGGAGGGGACCGGATCGTGGACGCGCTGGACCGGGAGTCCCGCGTGACTTCTGCCGGGACGGGGCCATCCGTGGGGAAATACCTGCTGATGGCCTGGCTGCCGGCCGAGTTGGCCCAGGTTGGCGAGCGGCTGCAGGTGATGTACATGAACGAGTGTTTCCCGGTCACGGTGGCGGCGGTAGGCACCGGGTTGTTCGACGCGTCCGGGAGCAGAATGAGGGCATAGGAGAGGCGGGCATGGCAACACGGCTGGAAGCTCGGGCACTCATCGAGGAGGCGTGGCGCACGCGGGGGGAGGCGCTGCAGTCGGCGCCCTCCGACCCGGCTGGCGCGGATGCCGTCGCGGCGCGCGTCGAGGCCGAACTGGTCCGCGCGTGCGAAATCTGTGAGCAGATCGGCGCGAGGCGCGAGCTGTCCATCGCGTTGGGCAAGCTCGCGCACGTCGCGCTGGACCGCGGCCGGACGGACAAGGCCCGGTCGCTGCTCGAAGGTGCGGTCGCGACCGCCAGGGCAGTCGGCGACCCGCTGCGGGTGGCGCACGCCGTGCGGCATCTGGGGCAGGTTCACCACCGGCAGGAGCGATGGGACCAGGCCGAAGCGTGCTACCGCGAAGCGCTTGACGTGTATGAGAAGGCGGACGGCGCTTCGCCGCTGGACCACGCCAACGCGCTCCGCCCCATGGCCATGCTCCTGGAGGATCGCGGGGATATGGACGCGGCCGTGGGTGTCTGGCGCGAGGCGGCTCGGCTCTACCGCGTGGCCGGCGTTACGGCGGGCGTGGAGGAGTGCGAGGCGCGGATGGATCTACCAGGACGAGGTTCGTCATAGCCTAATAGGGAACCACGACGTCGATCTCGCGCGCCGCCGAGGCGAAATGGCGCTTGTTCCAGGTGATGATCGTCGTGGCGCCGGCCTTTAGCGCGCTTGCCGCGATCAGCATGTCGTAGGTTTGACCACCGATCACTCCGCGTCGCTGTGCCTTATGCAGCGTGCGCCAGATCTCGTCCGCCGTCAGATGAACGGCAGGGGTCTCACGCCAGTTCGACTCCAGGAGGGCGATGGCGTCTGTGGACCGAAGGCGATGGGGCGCCGGGAGCCGGGTCAGCACGGCGTACGCTTCCGCCAGCGAGTGAGATGACAGCACGAGTTCCTCAGCGGCGCGCTCGCGGCGCTGGAGTTCCGCAAGGGTCCGCACATGGTGTTCATGCCAGGAACACACGGTCGCGACGAGCACGCTTGTATCGCAGAGGTATCGAGTCACCGGGCTACGTTGCGTTCGCTCGCCGCCCACTGCGGAGGTCGGCGGTCGTTTCCTCGACCTCCGCCGCCGTCAAAACGGCCTGTCCCTTCCGGGGCACAGCGACAACGACGGAACCACGCCGCTCCAGCGACACATCCAGCGGTACCGGCTCGATCTGGATCCGCCCGTCCCGGACCCGGAAGCGGACGCGGGTTCCGGGGCCCAGATGGCTCGCTTCACGAACCGCTTTGGGCACCACCAGCCGCCCAGCCTTGTCAATGGTAGTTTCCATGGTAATATCAATACCATTTTTCGTGGTATCGAGCAAGATGGTAGGGACCGTGACCCGAGGATGCCCGGGCGAGCGTCGCTTTTCGAAGACGCTACGCGCGCAACTTCCGCGATCCCAGCCAGGTGCGCCCTCGAACCAGTAGTCTGCCTCATTGCCGCGTTGCATAGCGCATGCCAGAATGGGGCTCGCCGATGCCAACAGCCGAGGGCGACGAGATGGGAAGGGTGCAGATCAATGTGATGGTTGACGAGGCGCTGAAGAGGGCGGTCGTCCAGTTCTGTAGATCGCGGGGGTTGGTCGTGAGTCACTTTGTCGAGGAAGCCCTGCTGGATCGATTGGAAGAGCTCGAGGACATCGACGATCTCAAGCGGATTCGACAAGGGCCGAGTCGGCCGTTGGCCGATGTGATCCGGGAGCTCAAGCTCGATGGCAACACCGGATCGTGTACAACGTCGCCTGACGCCGGCTGACGGTGTCGTCGGCTTCAGCCGCTCCTGCCGCCCTGGCCTTCGGCCGTGGTCTGCTCGGTGCAGGCGGCCATGACCGCGTCGGCGTCGGCACTTCCGGACTTGGTGGGCGCGCCCGTGTTGCGGTCGTCCCTGAGGCCCGCGGTCATGTGCAAGGAGGACGCGCCCGTGTCGGGATCCGCCAGGACGGTCGCGGTGAGGACGTGGCGTTCGCCGCGTCCGAGGATGAGCCAGCGTTCGCCCGTGGGCAGGTACTTCTCACCCCGGACGAAACCGATCTCGCTGTCTCCGTCGGCAATGGTGTACCCGAGGGTCTTGATGTGGTGCGTGGCGCTCTGTGACTTGATTGGTCATATAGTCATGACTAGAATGGTCCTATGACTACGGTGTCGATCTCCGCCCTCAAGGCCAACCTGTCGCGCTACCTTCGCCATGTACGGCGGGGCGGTGAAGTTCAGATCCTCGACCGCGGCGTGCCGGTTGCCCGGTTGATGGCTCCCGGGCCGGGTGCCGACGACGCTGTCCGCGACCGGCTGGTTGGCGATGGCCTGCTCAGGCCCCGCGCGGGCCCGGCCAGATCGATCCTCGACAGCCCTCCCCTTGAGCTGCCGACAAGCATTTCGCAGGCCCTCGCGGAGGACCGGACCGACCGGCTGTGAGGTATTGGGATGCGTCGGCGCTTGTCCCGCTGATCGTCTCCGAGCCCGCGAGCCGGCTGGCTCGAACGTGGCTGCTGGAAGACGACCACATCGTCACCTGGGCATGGACGAGGACGGAGATCACGAGCGCGATCGAGAGGCGTGCGCGCGAAGGGGCGCTCACCCGGGCGCAGCGGCGGGCGGTCCTCGCCCGCCTTCGCACGTTTGCCGCCGGCTGGGACGAAGTGATCGACGTGCTTTCGGTGCGCACCCGGGCGAACGCGGTCCTGGCACGGCACCCGCTCCGGGCCGCCGACGCCGGCCAGCTTGGCGCGGCCATGCTGGTGAGCGAGCAGCTCGCGGACCCGCTGGTGTTCCTCTGCCTCGATCAGCGCCTGGTTGACGCGGCCGAACGCGAAGGCCTCGCCGTGGCCGACACTGCGATTGAGGGCGGGCGTCCCGGGGACTGACCGCTGCTCACCCCACCCGCCGCCCCGGCGTCCACGGCGCGCCCGCCGCCTCCATGTCGGCCTCCAGTTCGGCCAGCGTCTCCTCCAGCAGCGTCCTGAGCGCGATCGACACCCTCTGGAAGCCGCCCCGCGCAATGTCCAGGCTTTCGCGCTGCGTTTGGGTGGGCGGCTGGCGCGTGCCCCAATGCCCCCCGGCCACCTGGCCGATGCGTCCCATGATCGAGGGCGCGCTCGGCTCGTTGAGGGCGCCGCGGGCGGGGTCGCCCTGTAGCCGCACCGCGATGCCGGCGAGCCGAGTCTCGATCGCTTCCAGGCGCGTGTAGAGGTCGTCGCCGGCGGCGGGGGTCTCGTCCAGGGCGGCGCGCATGTGGCGGAGCCGGTCGCGCGCGCGGCCGATCTCGGCGGCGGCGCCCCGGGCGCGGCGCTGGAGGTCGGCGGTCTCTTCCGCGAAGGCCATCGCGGCCGTGAAGTCCGTTGCCGCGTCGATGTTGGGGACGGGCTTGACGGTGAACGGCAGCGGATCGCCGACCCGTTCGACACCGGCCTCGGTGATCAGCGCCATCTCGACCGTGTAGTCGCCCGGGGGCGCCAGGGGGCCGCGCGGCGTGCCCGCCCACGGCGGCGTGAAGCCCGGCGTCGCGAGGTTGACGGGGTCGGGGGCGGGGCGGCGCAGGTCCCAGGTGACGCGGTGGAGGCCCTCGGTGGTGGGGCCCATGACGCGCCGTACGGGGGCTCCGTCCGCGTCCCGTACGACCATTGCCACGCACGGCCCGCTCTCAAGCGCTTCTGTGCGGAGCGCGTCGTAGCCGGGGAAGGGGATGTCCTCGCCGCGTGCGGCGGCCGCGCTCTCCGCCGCGCGCCGGTCCGTGCGCGCCGTCGCGGTCGGGTCGGCGAGCCAGTACGTGAACGTGGCGCCGAAGTCGGGGTTGGGCGTCACGAACGAAGTCGTGCCCAGCGTCGGCTGACCCGGTGCCTGCAGCGGGGCGTTGGGGACGTACCACCATGCGTCCCGCACGGGGAACAGGACCGCTCCTGCGGCAAGCGCGCCGTCGGCCATATCCCTCAGGGGCGCGTAGTCGTCGAGGACGTAGAAGCCACGGCCGAAGGTTGCTCCCACCAGATCATTATCGCGGCGCTGGATCTCCAGGTCTCGGAACGAGATCGTGGGTGCGCCCGTGCCCAGCTTGATCCAGTTGGTGCCGCCGTTGAGCGTCAAATAGATGCCGTTCTCGGCGCCAAGGAATAGCAGATCGGGACGCACGTGGTCCTGCTCGACCGACCAGATGATGACGCCGTCGGGCAGGTCGCCGGCGATCGAGCGCCAGGTGCGGCCGGCGTCAGTGGTCGCGAAGAGATAGGGGCTGTAGTCGCCCTCCTTATGGTTGTCCGGCGCAACGAAAAATGATGCGCGGTCGTGTTGGGACGCCTTGACGTCGTTCATGAACGCGCGTTCCGGGAGGCCTGGAAGCGGGGCGGTTCGGCGCCAGTTCGCTCCTCCGTCCTCGGTCACCTGGACCAGCCCGTCGTCGGTGCCGGCGATAATGACGCCCTCGTCGAGCGGCGACTCGGAGATGGCCGAAATCGTTGAGTACCAGGACATTGCGGTGTTTCCCCAGAGCGCGTTCACGCTGCGGACACGTCCGGCCACCGGCAGCTCGTAGCGGTTGTCGTCGCGCGTCAGGTCGCCGCTCACCGCTGTCCAGGAGTTGCCGTGGTCGTCGCTCCGCCACACGCGCTGGGAGGCGTAGTAGATCCGGCCCTCCGCGTGGGGGCTCGCAACAACGGGGCTGTCCCAGTTCCAGCGCTCGGGCGGATCCCCGGGGGCCGGCAGCGGGCGGATGTTGATGAGTTCGTGGTTTTGCAGGTTGACCCGCTGCAGGTTGCCTTGCTGGGACTGGATATAGGCAATGGCTGGATCGGTCGGATCGAAGGCGAGCGCGTACCCGTCGGCGCCGAGCGGAGCGTACCAGTCGCGGTTGCGGACGCCCTCCATGTTCATCGTGCGCGAGGGGCCGTGGAGGGTGCCCAGGTCCTGCGCGCCGCCGAGGATGTTGTAGAAGGGCTCCGAGTTGTCGAGCGCGAGCTTGTAGAACTGCGAGATCGGCATGTTGGGGAAGTGCCGCCAGGTCGTGCCCTCGTCGAAGGTCTCGTAGAGGCCCGCGTCGGTGCCGGCCAGCATGTGCATGCCGTTGGCCGGGTCGATCCACAGCGCGTGGTTGTCGCTGTGCTTCTCGCGGCCGGTCCCCAGTTCGGTGAAGGTGGCGCCGCCGTCGCGGGTGACGTGGATGAAGACGTCCATCTGGTAGACGAGGTCGGGGTCGTGCGGCGATGCCTCGATCTCCTGGTAGTAGTGCGGCCCGGTGCCGCCCGAGATGTACGAATTGCGGCGCTCCCAGCTCTCGCCCCGGTCCGTGGAACGGTAGAAGCCGCGGTCGTTGGGCCCGCCCTCGATGGTGGCGTAGACGATGTTGCGGTCGGCACCCGACACGTCTATGCCGATCTTGCCCATGTCGCCATTGGGCAGTCCCGCCGTGACCTCACGCCATGTGCGGCCGCCATCGGTCGACTTGTGAATGCCCGAGCCCGGGCCGCCCGCGAGCAGCGACCAGACGGTGCGGCGCCGCTCGTAGGTGGCCGCGTACATGATGTGCGGGTCGACGGGATCGAACTCGACGTCGGTCACGCCCGTGTTCTCGTCGATAGCAAGCACGGCGTCCCAGGTCTCGCCGCCGTCCCCGGTCCGGTAGAGGCCGCGTTCGCCGCCAGCCGACCAGAGCGGACCCTCCGCCGCCACGAACACGATGTTCCCGTCGCGCGGGTCCACCAGAATCCTGCCGATGTGCTCGGACGCTGCCAGGCCGGCGTGCTCCCAGGTGCGGCCGCCGTCGCGGCTCCTGTAGACGCCGTCGCCCCAGGCCACGTGCCGCCCACTGACGTTTTCGCCGGTGCCGGCCCAGACAATGTCCGGATCGGACGGATCGATGGCCACGGCCCCGATCGAGTACGACGGCTGATCGTCGAAGACGGGCGTCCACGTGACGCCTGAATTCTTGGTCTTCCAGACGCCGCCCGAGCCGACCGCGATGTACCAGGTCGTGGGGTCGCCGGGGTGTACCGCGATGTCCGCAATGCGCCCACCCATCAGCGCCGGGCCGATCCCGCGAAGCGCGAGCCCCCGGGTGGCCTGGGTGATGAGGGCGATGTCGGGCTGCGCGGCCTGGGCGGTCGCGCCCTGCGGAGTGGCGGCGAGCGCCGCGAGCGCGGCGGCGGGGATGACGGCGGCGAGGGTCGCGCGGGGGAGGTGGTCGAACATGGGTCACGTCGTGGTGCGGGACATGGGTGCGGCCTGTTCTCCGGCAGGCCGAAGGAAAGGTGCCGCTGGATGGTCCGGGCGGATTGCCGCACGGCCCGGCGTCATTCTAGGTTGCGCCCATGACCGACGCCAGCAACGAGCCCACCGGCGAGGCCACGTCCGCCGCCAGCGCCGCCAGTGCCCTGTGCGAGAACTGCGGACGCCCGCGCGCGGAGCGCTTCTGCTCGCAGTGCGGCCAGAACGACCGCACCTACTCGCGGTCCCTTTTTCCTGTGCTGGGCGAGCTGGTTCGCGAGTCCTTCGAGTTCGACGGTCGCCTCGCGCAGACGCTCAAGCTCCTGCTCTTCAAGCCCGGCCGCCTGTCGACCGAGTTCTCCCGCAACCGGCGCGCACGCTACATGACGCCGGTCCGGCTCTACCTCTTCACCAGCGTGGTCTTCTTCCTCACGATGTCGCTCGTGGTTTCGCGGGATCCCGGCCCGCGCGAGGGGGAGTTGGGCGAGGATCCATCTTCAAGCCTCGCCGAGATCCCGGCGGACGTGATGGATTCCCTGCAGGCCGTGATTTCCCTCCAGGAAGTGATGGATTCCCTACAGGCCGCGGTGCCCGGATTGCAACTGCAGATCGACGGCGAGGACCTTCCGGTGTCGATGGAGATCGGCGAGTCCGGGATTGCAGCGCTCAGGGCGAACCTGGCGCCTTCCCAGCACGGCAAGCTGGACGATCTGCTCAGACGCGATTCGGCGAGGGGCGTGCAGATCTTCCTCGCCCCCCTGGCTGCGTTCTTCGACTCCGAAGCTTCGGCGTTGTCGGAGGGCGGACTGCAGGCGGATCCACGCCCGGAGGAGGACGCAGCGCCGGTCCCCGACAGTACGGCGCAGACGGCTGGGACGGTCGGCGACGACCCGCCCGCCAGCGCTGCAGTCGTGCCGCCGACATTCCGCGGCTTCCTGGCCAGGATGGCCCTGAACAGCCTGGTCGAACTGCTGCACGACCGCGACGCGTTCGTCGAACGCGCCATCGGCAACCTGTCGATTGCCATGTTCTTCCTGCTGCCCGTCTACGCGTTGATGCTCGCCGTGCTCTACTGGCGCAAGAAGCGGTACTACATCGAGCATCTCGTCTTCGGCATGCATGTCCACTCGTTTCTGTTCATCATCGCCACCCTGATGCTGATCGCGTCGATCACACCCATGGGCGCGGCCGGGCAGGCGTGGACCCAGGGCGTCCTCGGACTGGTGGTTTTCGCCTACCCGATCGTCGCCCTGCGCCGCTTCTACGCTAACGGCTGGTTCGTCACCCTCCTCAAGGCGTTCGTGCTGGGTGTCCTGTATTTCACGATCGTAGGTCCCCTGACCATGGTCGTCCTGTTTCTGACCGCCTGACCCATGCTTCCCCGCCTGACTCTTGTCGCCCTCCTCGCGATGGCCTCCGCGTGCGGACCCCCGAGGTCCGCCACCGACATCGACTTCGAGGTCGCCGAGGCCACGGTTCCGGAGTTGCAGGACGCGATGGCCGCGGGCCACGTCACCTCGGTGCAACTGGTCGATTCCTACCTGGCCCGCGTCGCCGCCTACGACCGCGCGGGTCCGGCTCTCAACACAATCGTCCGCCTCAATCCGCTCGCGCGGGAGCAGGCCGCGGCGCTGGACGCGGAGCGGGCGGCGGGGACGGTGCGGGGCCCCATGCATGGCATCCCGGTCCTCATGAAGGACAACTACGACATGGACTGGATGCCGACGACGGGGTCGAGTCTGGCGCTCGCGGGACTCCGTCCGGTCGACAACGCGTTTCAGGTGAAACGTCTGCTCGATGCCGGCGCGGTCATTCTCGGCAAGACGAACCTTCACGAACTCGCGGCCGGAATCACGACAATCAGTTCGCTGGGCGGACAGACGCGGAACCCGTACGATCCGGCGCGAAACCCCGGCGGCAGTTCGGGTGGAACGGGCGCGGCGGTGGCGGCCAGCTTCGCGGCAGTGGCCTGGGGCAGCGACACCTGTGGTTCGATCCGGATCCCGGCTTCGGTGCACAACCTCTTCGGGCTGCGGCCGACAAAGGGGCTGTCGAGCATCGACGGGATTCTGCCACTTTCGCATTCGCAGGACACGGGCGGACCGCTCGCGCGCACGGTGACCGATCTGGCCATTGCGCTGGACGCTACGGTGGGACGTGATCCGGCCGATCCCGCGACAGCCATTCTCGAGGGCCGGGAGACGCCGAACTTCCAGGCCGCGCTCGATGCGGCCGCGCTGGACGGCGCGCGCATCGGTGTGTTGGAAGAGTGGGTGCCGGAGCAGGGAAGCGCGGGCAGCGTGACGCGTGTGATGCGTGACGCCCTAGCCGAGATGGAGGCCCTCGGCGCAACGGTCCTGGACGTCGAAGTCCCCGAAATGGACGACCTTCTCTCCAACACGGGCCTGATCGACTTCGATTTCAAGTTCGACCTGATGGACTACCTGGCCGGCGTACCCGACGCGCCCGTCTCGTCTCTGGAGGAGATCCTCGAAACCGGCCTCCACCACGAAGCCCTGGACGGCAACTTCCGCCGCCGCAACGAACGCGCCGCGCGCGACTCCCCCGAACTGACCGAAACCCTGGAACGGCGGCGCGCGCTCACGGCGGCGGTCATCGACCTCCTCACCCGGCACGATCTCGACGCGCTCGCCTACCCGACCATGCGTCAGGAAACCGCGCTGATCGGCGCGGCACCCACCGGCGCGACCTGCTTCCTGAGCGCGCACACGGGCCTGCCCGCGCTCACCATCCCGGCCGGCTTCACCGAGCGCGGCCTTCCGGTCGGCCTGGAGCTGCTGGGCCGCTCGCTCGACGACGCCCGCCTCGTCGCATTCGCCTTCTCCTACGAGGCCGCGCATGCCAAGCGGCGCGCTCCGCTGCGCACCCCAGCCCTGGTCAACGGCGCCGCACCGCCCCCGGTGCAACTCGCCACCGATCCCCCGAGCGGCGACGGCATCGACGCCGTCATGGCCGTCGATCTCCCCACCGGCAGGCTGTCCTACCGCATCACCATCTCCGCCACCGACCCCGCCGACGTCTACGGCGTGGTGCTGCGCCGGCGCGCCCCCGAGACCGAGGACGAGAACGGCGGCGGCCCCGTCGTCGTCCTGCGCCTCGGCGGCCCCGAGGAGCCACACGTGAACGGCACGGCGGCGCTGTCCACCCGACTCCTGCACGACCTCATGAACGGCGACCTCGAGCTCCTCGTCCACACCAGCGGCGGCTCCGACCATCGCAGCCTCACCCCGCGGGCCCAACCCTGACGTTACGCCTCCGGACCTTCCCCGAGAAAGCCCGTGAGGGCGCTCGGAAGAGGCTTCGGGCTCGAAAAGCCCCCACCCGTCTCGATGTCGACGGCTATCGAGCCGATCAGGTTCCGGATAGCCTTCTCCCCACGGCGCAACGCGTAGCGATACACCCCGCGCCAGCCAAGGATCGCCAGCCCCCCAACCGCTGCTGCACCGGCCAGGAAGCCCGCCACCGCCGTACCGGCTGCGAAACCGCCGATACCGAGGGCGGCGCCCGCGGCCCCGCCCGCGAAGCCGCCAACGACGCCGCTCAACGACGCGGCCACCCCCGAAATGCCGCCCCCGACCCACATGCTGAGCTTCTGGCTGCGGATCAGGCTCGCCTGAACGGTCAACTCGGTCGCGGGTGGATCGGTGTCCAGACGCCGGAGGCTGAACAACAGTTGTTTCAGGTCCGCCCAGGCCATCTCGTAAGCGAACGATTGGTCTGTGGGAGTTGCCGTGTACGAGTAGGCAGGGACGTTGAACGCCAGCACGCCACCGTCGAGGGGATCGGCTCCGTAGTGATCGGTAAGACTCAGGCGAAACGGGCCCGCCGGGAGGATCCGTTGCATGGCGGCGTACACCTCCTCCGCCGGTGCGTGGATCACCCTGGAAACCTCCAGAGTAAGCGGCGGGTGGCCCAGGAAACGCGCCGCCATCGCCGATGGCCGGGCCTGAGCACCTTCGGCCACGCCCCGGCTGCGAGATTCCGCCAGCGCGTGATCAACGAACTCGGGCGAAATCCCGGCTTCCTCGGCGGCGGCCCGCACGTCTGCCAATCGGTACCCTTCGACCTCCCCCGTATCGGCAGTCTGGCCCCGCGGAGCCAGCTGCCTCGAACGCTCTTCGAGGCGGCGAGCGGCCTCGGCCTGCAGCTCGGCCGCGCGGCGCCAGAGTGCGCGTGCCTTCTCCTCGGAGATGCGGGTTTCGTCCTGACTCATGGGATCCAAGTTGCCCTGACCGCGCGTCACGCGCCACGTTGCACCACAAGCCCGACGAGTCCCACGAGTGATACGCCGTCCCAACCGGAGAAGCCACCAATGCAGCGCTCCACGACGACCACCCTGGTCCTGTCCCTCACCTGCGCCGCCGCAGTGCACGTCGCCGCGATGCATTTCGCTCCCACCCCCGCGGCCGCCCAGACCCCCGACCGTGTCGCCGCCGGCCTCACCTGGCGCTACATCGGCCCCGCCATCGCCGGCGGCCGCATCAGCGATGTCGAGATCGTGCCGGGCACCCAGTCGCACATCCTTGTAGGGGCCGCGTCGGGCGGGGTCTGGGAGAGTGTCAACCACGGCACCACGTGGACGCCGATCTTCGACGACCAGCCCAACCTGTCCGTTGGAGACATTGCGCTGGCCCCGTCCGATCCGCTGGAAGTGTGGGTCGGCACGGGCGAGGCCAACAACCGCAACAGCTCGCCGTGGGGGCAGGGCGTCTACCACTCGTCGGACGGCGGCAAGACGTGGCGGCTCACCGGGCTCGAGGACACGCGGCACGTCGGCCGCATCGTGGTGCATCCCACGGATCCGGATCGCGTCTGGGTGGCCGCGGTGGGCCATCTCTTCGGCCCGAACGAGGAGCGCGGCGTCTTCCGCACGACCGACCGGGGCGCCACATGGGAGAAGCTTCTTTACATAAACGAAAACACCGGCGCGACCGATCTCGCCATGGATCCGTCCGATCCCGCCATTCTCTACGCGGCGATGTACCAGCGCCAGCGGCGGGCGCACGGGTTCATCGGAGGCGGCCCCGGGAGCGGCATCTACAAGAGCACGGACGGCGGCGATACCTGGCGCGAGCTGACCGAGGGTTTGCCGGAGGGCGACATGGGCCGTATCGGCCTCGCGGTGTCGCGCCGCAATCCGCAGCTGGTCATGGCGGTGGTCGAAGCTGAGGAGGGCGGAATCTTCAAGTCGACCGATCGTGGCGAATCGTGGACACGGGTCAACGAGCTCAACCAGCGCCCCATGTACTACAGCCAGCTTCGGATCGATCCCAACGACGACGAGACCGTGTACCTGGTGGCGGGCTCGCTGCACCGCACCACCGACGGGGGCGAGACGTTCGCCACGGTTGCGCAGGAGGTCGTGTACAACACCGGCGTGCACGTCGACCACCACGACCTCTGGATCGACCCCGAGAACTCGGCGCACATGATCCTGGGCAACGACGGCGGCCTCTATTCGACCTGGGACCGGGGCGACAACTGGACCTTCATCTCGAACATCCCGATCCAGCAGTTCTACGACATCGACCTGGACATGGCGGATCCGTACAACGTCTACGGCGGCCTGCAGGACAACAACTCGTACCGTGGCCCGAGCCGGAACACGCGCTACCACGGCATCCTGAACCGCGACTGGCAGGTCGTGGACTACGGCGACGGCATGTACGCCGAGACGGACCCGTCCGACACCGGCATCGCGTACATCACCTCGCAGAACGCGGGGATCATGCGCGTGGACATGGCGACCGGCGACCGCAAGGCGCTCAAGCCCTTCCCGCGCGACACCACCGAGGAGTACAGCTTCGACTGGAAGTCGCCCATCCTGGTGTCTCCCCACAACTCGAACCGTGTCTATCTCGGCGGCAACCGCCTGTTCATCTCGGACGATCGGGGCGACAGCTGGCGCCCGACCGAGGAGTTGACGCGAGGAATCGATCCGGACAGCCTGCCGATCATGGGGATGATGCCCGATTCGACCACGCTGTCGAAGCACGACGGGGTGTCGGGGTACGGGGAGATCACGGCGGTCTCGGAGTCGCCTGTGACTGCGGGCGTGATCTGGGTGGGCGCGGACGATGGCACGATCCAGGTGAGCCGCGACCTTGGCGAGACGTGGACCGATGTCACGGAGAACCTGCTGGCCGCGGCGGGTGCGCCGCCCTTCGCCTACTACGTGAGCTGGATGGAGGCGTCGCATTTCGAGGGCGCGCGCGCCTACGTCAGCCTCGACGGGCACTGGGACGACGACTATGCGCCCTACATCTTCGTGACCGAGGACATGGGGGCGACTTGGCGGTCGCTCACGCGGCGGCTGGAGAGCGCCACCGTCAACGTGATCCGCGAGCACCACGACAACCCGAACGTGTTGATTGTGGGAGCCGAGGACGGCGCCTTCGCGACGATCGACAGGGGTGCGACGTGGGGCCACCTGGGCTCGGGGTTGCCGGCCGTGCCGGTCGACGACATCGAGATCCACCCGCGCGACAACGACGTGGTGGCCGGGACGCACGGCCGCGGCATCTACGTCCTGGACGACATCGGGCTGATCTCGCCGTATCTGTACATCGAGTTCGAGAGTGGCGTCGCGACCGGCACCCTGACCGCTGTCGACGAGCCGATCTTCACACCGCCCAGGCCCGCGACCATGTTCCTCTACCGCAACGACGTGCCGTCGCAGGGGCAGGGCATGTACCGCGCCGCCAATCCAGCGTACGGTGCGTGGTTTGACTACTGGCTGCCGGAAGCGGTGGAAGAGGGTGCGCGCTTCGAGGTCCGCGATGCGTCCGGCGCAGTCGTGCGGACGCTCGACGGTCCCGGTGCGGCCGGGACGAACCGCGTGACCTGGGACCTGCGCCACGACCCGATCCCGCACGACACCACCCGCTACGACGTGCCCAACCTGGATTCGGGTCCCGACGGGCCGTTCGTGCTGCCGGGCGAGTTCACGGTTGTGCTGACGGTCGGCGACGAGCGCCGCCAGCAGAACCTCACCGTGCGGCCCGACGAGCGGCTGCGCGTCTCGCAGGCCGACCGCCTCGCACGGTACGAGTTCACGCTCGAGCTGCACGAGCTCAAGCGGCTCGCGTACGAGGAGGGCGTCGCCGCCTACGATCTGGAGCACGAGGCGGCCGAGGCCGTCGAGGCGCTGGAGGGCGTGGACGACATCGACGAGGACGACCTCGAACGCGCCCGGGAGCTGGCCACCTTGATCGAGGAGGTGGCCGACGAGTGGCGCGACATCAACAGCAACGTGCGCAACTGGTGGACCGGGCTGCTCGGCAACTTCGACGGCGGACCGTCGACCACCGGCTCCCTCACCGGACCCTCGGACGACCAGCGCCGCCGCATGGCGAGGATCTGGGTGGAGGCGCGTGCGGCGGCGGAGCAGCTGGATGAGGTCGTCAGCGATGTCGTGCCGGACCTGAACGAGGTGCTGGAAGGCGCGGGAGTGGTCGGAATCGGCAGTTCGTGACCTGATTGTTACAGAATCGGAGGTGTTTCGTATGCCGGGAGGGGCGACCGTTCGTCATGGACAAGACAACGAACGCCCCGGAACCTGGATCCGGCACGCGATCGATCCGGCCATCGAATGTGATTCCGCTGCTGGCCGCGGGTCGCCGGTCGGCCCCCTGCACCCCGGCGGAGATGGCCCGCGTGCTGCGTCGGCTGCACCGGGCCGGGATCACGCGCGGCTTCGTCCTGGTGGCCCCGAGCGCACTCGCCTGGCGGCCACTGAGCGAACTGGCCGTGGGCGGAGACCATGCCCGCGAGGCGCGATGGTGGTCTGGGCTTTGTGACCTGATCCCGACGCTGACTGGACTGGGCGTGGTGCTGATGGACGCGGCCGATGGTGGCCTGGACCCGCGACGCGTGCTGGAAGGTGCTCTTTCCCGGAAAAAGATCGCGGTCTTGCCGGACCTCAACCGTGCGGAGCGATCCGCGCTGATCGAGATCTCCCGGGGTGTTTGCACCGGAGACCGGTGCCTGTTGATCGAAGCCGGCGTGCTGGACGCGCCGACCTGCGAGCCCTGGGAAGTCCAGATGGCGATTCGGGGCGAAACGGTGAGCGAACTGTTTGCAGGCATGGCCTCGGGGACGCTCGCCGCGAGCGCCTAGCCCTCCTGTCCCTACCCGCAGGATCGGCAGTGTGCTACTGTTAGTTTAGTTTACCGGCTAAACTAAACTAAGAGCGCGACAGCCAGGGGGAGGGTTGGTCCACATACCGGACCTGCGGGATCCTCGGGTTCGCTCATCTGCCGCGCGCGATACACTCGATCTCAACCCTCGCGCCCAGCGCCAGGCCGCTTCCGGCCATCGCCGAGCGCGCCGGCGGTTCGATCCCCTCGAAGTACGTGACATAGGCCTCGTTCATCTCCGCGTAGTCGGCGATGTCGGCCAGGAACACCGTGCATTTCACCAGATCCGCGAAGCCGAGACCCGCCGCTTCGAGGATGCGGCCGATGTTGTCCATGGTGGCACGGGTCTCCGCGCCCACGCCGCCCTCCACTACGCGCAGTTCACCGCTGGGCGGGGTGCCGATCGCGCCGGAAAGGAACACCAGGTCGCCGACGCGGACGGCGGGGGTGAAGACGGGCAGCCGCGCGACGCCCTCGGGCGTGATGTGTTCGATGGGGGTCGGTTCGGTCATTTCGCCGCCTTCCGTCTGGGCCGCCTCTCCGGGCGGGGAAGGGGGCCCGCAGGCGGTGAGAGTGACGAGTGTGGCCAGGGCGGGCATCATGCAGGCACGCCTGGGCGGGGTCGCCGCCGGCCTGGTGCCGGTGCGAAGCAATGGCGCAATCGGTCGTCCTCTAACGCTCATAGCGAACCTCCCCTCCCACGATGGTCACGTCGACGCGCGCGTCCGCCAGTTCGCCGTCCGGCACGGTCAGGATGTTGCGGTCGATGACGGCGACGTCGCCCAGTTTGCCGACTTCGAGCGAGCCCTTGTACTGCTCTTCGAAGGCGGCGTAGGCGTTGTTGATCGTGTAGCTGCGGAGCGCCTCGGTGCGGGTCATGTTCTGTTCCGGATAATAGATCGACCCGTCGGCGGTCTGGCGCGTGACCGACGCGCGGAAGCTGGCAAGCGGGTCGATGTCCTCGACGGGGACGTCGGTACCGTTGTTGATCGGTACACCCGCGTCGAGGAAAGAGCGCCACAGGTAGGTCCGCTCCTCCGCGCGGGTGTCGCCAAGGCGGATCGGCACCCATGGAAAGTCGGAGGTGGCGTGGACGCCCTGCATGGAGGCGAGGATGCCGAGTTCGGCGAACCGGACGATGTCGTCGGGGTGGACGTGCTGCGCGTGTTCGATGCGCCAGCGAAGGTTGTCGCGCGCGCCTGCCGAGTCGAAGACAGCCTCGTAGATGTCGAGCACCTCGCGGTTGGCGCGGTCGCCGATCGCGTGCGTGTTGACCTGGAAGCCGTGCTTGATGGCGACGTGGGCGGTGCCGGTGATGTCTGCCACGGTTTCGAGGACGAGGCCGGCCGAAGTGGGCATGTCCTCGTATGGCTCCAGGAGCCAGGCGCCGTGGGAACCCAGCGCGCCATCGATCTGACGCTTGATGGAGCGCACGGTGAGGTAGTCGTCGCCCTCCGAAGGCATGTAGTAGTCGGCCAGGCGCGCGTCCATATCCTCGTTGGACTGGCGGCGCACCATGATGTAGAGGCGCACTGGGAGTGCGCCTTCGGCCTCCATCTCCTTCAGTCGGTCGATGGTGCCGAAGCCCGTGCCCGCATCCTGGAACGAGGTCACTCCCTTGGAGAGTGCCTCCTCGGCGGCCAGCATCACCTCGCGGCGGAACTGGGCTTCGATCTCTACCGCGCTGCGCCCGAGCTCGGAATCCGCGAAAGCCCCGGATACCGGTCCCTGGGCCGTCTCACGCAGGAGGCCGGTCAGTTCGCCGTTCTCGTCACGGACCAGCTCACCCCCCGGCGGCGGTTCGGAGTCCCGGTCGTAGCCAGCCAGCGCGAGCGCGGCGGCATTGGCGAAGCCGGCGTGTCCCGACGCGTGGCCGAGGAGCACCGGGTTGTCGGGGCTGACCGCGGTGAGCGTGGCGTGGGTCGGGTTGCCCTCGACGGCGGGATCCGGTGGCCGGTCCCACTTCTCCTGGTGCCAGCCTCGACCGCGGATCCACTCCCCGGGCTCGGCCTCGGCCGCCGCGTCGGCCACCATCTGCACGATCTCGTCCCAGTTGGCCGCGCCGGTGAGGTCGAGGATCGTCTTCGAGTTGCCCAGGCTCATGTAGTGGCCGTGCCCCTCGATGAAGCCGGGCATGGCGAGCCGGCCGTCCAGTTCGATCACCCTGGTCTGCGCGCCGATCAGCGTGTCGACATCCTCGTCGCTGCCCACCGCGACGATCCAGCCGTCGTCGATCGCGACCGCTTCGGCCATCGTGTTGCCCGCGTCCACGGTGGCCACGACACCGCCCCGCAGCACCAGATCGACGCCTTCGCGTGTCTCGCAAGCGGCCAACGGAAGAGCGGCGAGAACGAGCGCTGCCTTGCAGTACCTATCCACGCTGCGACGCATGCCACATGGCCAACACCTCGGCCTCCTGCTCTGCGGTAATCCCCGCCCTCAGTTCCGCCTGCCGCTCCGGCGGACGCGAGAAGTGGAAATCGAGCGTGGCCGCGGTCGTGTCGGCCAGCGACCTGAACGTCAGCCCCTTCTCCACTTCCGGCGTGAGATCGAAGCGTGCGAACCCCTCTGCCCCGTCACGCGCCGGGCGCCATACCGGCATCTCGCCGTAGGGGCGCAGCCCCGCGTTGATCGCGAAGTCGGTGTCGACCCAGGTGAAGGTCGTCTCCGCGGTCGTCACGGCGCGGATCCCGTACAGCAACTCGGCCATCGGACGCGGCGTGCGCGGCCCGACCACGTTGTAGGTGCCGGACTCGCCCGCCTCGGCCATGCGCACCAGCCAGTCGCCGAAGTCGCGCACGTCGATGATCTGCACCGGGTCGGTGCCGTCGCCGGGCGCGAGTACCTCGCCGCCCCGATGAATCCGCACGGGCCAGTAGGTGAAGCGGTCGGTCGGGTCGCCGGGGCCGATGATCAGTCCGGGCCGGAAGACGAGGGTACGGTCTTCGCCGAAGACATCCCGGGCGATTTGCTCGGACAGCGCCTTGCCGAGTCCGTATGGCAGCCGCTCGGCGCCCGGTTCCACACCGGCCAGCTCGTGGGTCCACACCGGCGCGTCGCTCGTCATGGGGATCCGGCTGGTGTCGGCGTAGACCGACCTCGTGGACACGAAGATGTACCGTTCACAGGTGTCCTTGAGGAGGCTGGCGCTCGCCTCGACCCAGTGCGGGGCGTTGGTGGCCGAGTTGTCCACGACCACGTCCCAGCTTCGGCCTTCCAGCGCGGTGAGGTCGTTTTCGCGGTCGCCGACGAGCTTCTCGACCTCGGGGAAGAGTTGCGCGTTCGTGCGGCCGCGGTTGAAGAGGGTGACCTCGTGGCCGCGCGACAGTGCGTACTCGACCTGGTGTGGTCCGATGAAGCCGGTCCCGCCGAGGATCAGGATCCTGAGCGGGTTGCCGACCCGGTCCTGGGCGGCCCCGGCCGCCGCCGAAGCCCCGGTGGCAGGCCCGTCCGCCTCCGCGCACCCCGCCAGCCCGGCCGAGCCGACGCCTGCGGCGAGCGCGCCACCCGCGGCCGCCGTCTTCTTCAGAAAGTCACGCCGATTCGTCCTCATTCTCGCCTTCCTTGCTCCAGAGTGCGCCGGCAGGGGCGGTAGCGGTCCCGGCCCCGGCAAAGACTCGGTGCGGCTACAGATCCCGCCTGCGCATGTTCACGTAGGCCAGCCCCAGGAAGAGTACCACGTAGGCCATCGCCGCCACCAGCAGGACCCACAGTTCCGGGTACACCAGCAGATCCTGGCCGCGTTCGGCCCGCGCGGCGTTGGTGCGGGCCAGCACCTCGGGGTAGTACAGAGTCGAGTCCGTGATCGTCTGGAACAGCTGCCCCGGCAGGTAGTCGAAAAAGCGCTCGAGCGCGCTCCAGCGATTCGAAAGCAACGCCGTGACGATCTGCTCGCAGATGAAATAGAGGAAGAGCAGACCCAGCCCGGCGCCGGCGGCCCGGATCAGCGCCGAGATCATCAGCCCCGCCATGCCCCACAACAACAGCGCGACGACGAATCCGAGCATGTAGTTGAGGTCCATGGGCTCGACGAAGGCGCCCCCGCCTCCACCCGGGTCCAGGACGAACGGCAGGGTGCCGATCACGACGGAAGTGACGAAGAAGAGTGCCGCCAGCGCACCCAGTAGCAGGGCCTTCGCCCAGTAGAACTGCTCCTTGCTCAGGCCGTCGATGACGTTCTGCCGGGCGGTCCGCCACCGGAACTCCGGCGCGAAGAGCAGGATCATCAGGGCCGCCAGAAAGACGGGCCCGAGGTTGATCGCCGGCTCGATGATGCCCCTCCACGCATCGGGGAACCCGGCCCGGTCGGAGCCGCCGCCCGGCGCGAAGTTCGCGATCGTATTGAACGCAGCGAACACGCCGACGGTCACCCAGAAAGCGGGGCGTTTCACCGCCTTCAGCGCCTCGATCCGCCACAGAACGCCGAGCAGCCTCACGACGCGAACTCCGTCAGCGACGTTTGGCCCACACCCTCGTCCTCGCCGGTCAGGTCCATGAAGGCGTCCTCGAGGCTCCGGTGCCGCCGCGCGAGGTGCGAAACGTAGATGCCCTGGCCGGCGAGATACCGGTTGAGGGCCGCGAGGTCGTCCGACGCCAGCGCGACCACCAGCCCCTCGTCGGACGCGCGCACGGACGTTGCCTCCGGGAAGGCCTCCAGGGCCGCGCGCAACGCCTCGTCATCTTCCGCACGCACAACCGCAGTCACTTCGCCGCCGACGATCTCGGCCACCGTGCCCGTGCCGACGACCCGACCCTTCCTCACAATCGAAACATGCGTGCACGTGCGCTCTACCTCCCACAGGAGATGGCTCGACAGGAAGATCGTCTTGCCGCGGTCCGCCAGCAGCCGGATGATGTCGCGCACCTCCTTCATCCCCTTCGGATCCAGCCCGTTGGCCGGCTCGTCGAGCACGATCAGCTCGGGGTCGTTCAGCATCGTGGCCGCCAGCGCGAGCCGCTGCTTCATGCCCAGCGAATAGGTCCGGAAGCGGTGCTTGCCGCGCCCGCGCAGCCCGACGATCTCCAGACACTCCTCGATCCGCGCCTTGCCGACGCCCTTGATCGTCGCGGCGATCCGCAGATTGTCACGGCCGCTGAGGTAGGGGTAGAAGTTCGGCGTCTCCAGCGTGGCTCCAACCCTCGCGCGCGCGGCCAGGAGATCCCGCGGGGCGCCTGCGCCGAAGAGTCGAAAACTCCCCGCTGTGGGCTTGATGATGCCCATCAGCATCCCGATCGTCGTGGTCTTGCCGCTGCCGTTCGGGCCCAGGAAGCCGAAGACCTGGCCCTGCTCGACCGTGAGCGAGACGCGGTCGACGGCCAGGACCGCGGGAAAGCGCTTGGTAAGCCCGGTCGTCTCGATTACGGCCACGTCAGGCGATCACCCGGGCGTCAGGGCGTAACCGTGACGCGCACGTAGGCGTTCGTCCAGCAGCACTGGTCGCCGCCGGTGCTGTCGTTCGCGTCCCAGTTGTCGATGCGCGCGCGTAGCACGTACTCGCCGGGCTCGCTGAACACGATGCTCGCAGTGGCCTCGCCGGTGCCGCCTTCCACCACGACGCGCCTGGGATCGACCGTGATCTGCCCGGCGGGCCCCTGGTGCTTGAACCAACTCAGCCCGACATCGACCACCTGGTTGACCATGTCGTCGGGTGCGCGAACCGAGACCTCCTCCGTCCACAGCGTCAGCGTGAGCGGCTCGCCGACCGTGGCGGTGCGCGGCTCCCCCCAGGCGCCCTGGATGTGCTGGCCCGCCGGCCCGTCCGGGCTGAAGCGCACGACCGGCGGCACCGATCCCATGGCCCGAGGCCCGTAGTCCAGTTGCAGCGCGGGGATCCCCACACGCCCCGGGGTGGCGTTCGTCCATCCGTTCGCCGTGATCGTCCACACCACCGCCTGCTCCCCGTCCTCGTAGGAAGCCGGCACCGTGACGTGGAAGACGCCCCGGTCCCTGCGCGGACGCACCGGGAAGTGGGTGGGCTGCATGCCGTCGAACTCTGCCGGCTCGACGAAGTTGTCTGGACCGACCGGGATGTCGAGGACCTGCTCGCTGTTCAGGTTGAAGAACCCGAACGAGAGCGTGAAGGTGCCGTCGTCGTTGCGGTACCAGCCCTCGAAGAAGGGGGCCACCTCGTCCCCCTTGGGCAGGATCGGGGCAAGAGGCAGCCGCTGTCGCTCCTGGGCGTGCAGCGACACGCTCGCCGCCGCACACACAACGAGCACGAGGAGCGGCGCCGGCAGGATCCTCGCGGCGGCCGCAGTCCGCGCCACAGATGGGCCGCGCATCAGCGGCTGTCGGTGCCGTCGTTGCCGTTGCCGCTGCTGTCGTCTTCGCTGTCGGTCGCGAGCCGGCTCTCCCGCTCCTCGACCAGCTTCTGGTAGCCTTCTTCGGTCAGGTGGGTCACGGCGATCCACGCGTGCGACATCTCGTCCATCGTGCGTGAGCCGCGCGCGTACCAGATTTCGGGGTCCGGCGTGAGCTCGTTTTCGGCGGTGTTGTCGTACCACCCGGTCAGCACGACGACCGTGCCCGTCGGGAGGAGCGGCGCGACATCGTCCTCGTAGATGTAGCTGTGGTGCCAGCGGGCGTCGAAGTCCGTGACCATGCTGATGAGTTCGACATCGCCGTCGGGGTACACCGCCTGGATCGACATCGCGTGCAGGTGCACGTGGCCGTGCGGCTGGTAGCTGTCGATGCGCACCGGGTGGTCCCACCGGTGGAAGCCCTGGGTCATCGCGGTCCCGCCGGGCGCCAGCGCGATGTCGCCGCGGAGCGGATAGAGGCGCAGGTCCTGCTGGAACTCGGGCTCATAGCCCTCCTCGTGGAACCAGACGCCCAGCTCCACCTGGTCTCCCGGCACGTCGTATCCCATGGGGTAGTAGTGGGCGTCCCATTCGATCATGTCGTCCGCCTTCAGCAGCCGCGCGGCATCGCCCGGCACGATCTCGCCGACCTTGCCCATTGCGTACTCGGACAGGCTCTGGATGCGGCGGTACTGGCCTTCCTCGTTGAGCCGCAGGAGGCGCGGGATCGCGTGATGGACGACCTGACGACCGGCCGGGAAGGACGGACGCGTCTCGAACGCCATCGCCCACTTGTCCTCGTCAAGCCCGGTCGGCACGCGCGGACGCCACCAGGTGTCGCCGCCCTCGGCGGGCACGTCGAACGGCGTCGACCTGATCACGTGATCGGGTGGGCCCAGGATGTCCTCGAGCTGCCACTTCTGCTCGTTCGGCCACTCGATCGCCGGCGGCAGGTCGGCCGGGTCCCCCTCGGGCGCTCCGGCGTCCACCCACGCCACGACGGTCTCGATCTCCTCGTCGCTCAGCCGCCAGTCATCCTTGATTTCCTGGATTCCCACCCCGGTGTCGAGATGGTACGGCGGCATGAGGCGCTTCGAGACGAGATCCCGCGCACGCGATGCATAGCGGCGTACCTCCTGGTACGTCATGAGCGACATGGGACCCACGGACGCCGGCCGGTGGCAGATCTCGCAGTTGGCCTGGAGGATGGGGGCGACGTCCTTTGAGAACGTCACATCGTTCCCGTGGGCACCGCCGTTGGCCGCGGATTGCTGTGCGGCGGCGGGAAGGGCAGTCAGGGTCGCCACGATAGCCAGGGCTAGGACGGCCAGGGGGGTCGACACGCGGTCGGGTCGGACATGCAGGCTGCGCATGGGCAGTCCTCCTTCAAGAGCGATCGCGCGGAGCCGCCCCCGTTTCCCGCGCGCCACGCACGGCGCGGCTCCGATCCTTCCTACAATGCGCACGAGATGGTCGGCGAGGCAAGCCGAGGCCTTGCGGCTCCTGTCATGGCCGCAACGTGACGGATGCGCTACGGTGAAGGCGTTGCCGAGACTGATTCTGCGAAGGAGACGAAGAGTGGCCTCTGGACGAGCGACCGACCCGACATCGTCGACCCCGACCAGTCGCCAGGCGCCGAAGCGATTCCTGATCCTGGGCGGCACCGGATTCATCGGGCCGCACACGGTCCGGTACGCGGTGGAGCGCGGGCACGAGGTGACGATCTTCACGCGGGGCCGCGCCGACGCGGACCTGCCCGACGGCGTCGAGCGCCTTGTCGGGGACCGCAACGGTGACCACTCCGCGCTGGAGGGGCGGACTTGGGATGTCGTCTTCGACAACAACTGCCAGAACTATCGCTGGGCGCAGCTCAGCACCGAGCTCCTCAAGGACGCGGCCGAGCACTACATCTTCGTCTCGTCGATCTCGGCCTACGCGATCCAGGGCATGGACCTCTCCAAGAGCGACACCGTTCTTTGGGAACCCGCCGTTCCGGAGGACTACCCGCGCTTCGAGCCGCCGGAGGGATGGCAGGACGGCGACGACGCGCACTACGGCCTGATGAAGCGCCTGAGCGAGGACATTGCGCACGCGGCCTTTCCGGGACGCACCACCGTGATCCGCCCCGGGCTGATCGTCGGTCCCACCGACCCCACGGACCGGTTCACCTACTGGCCGGTGCGAATCGAGCAGGGCGGCGAGGTGCTCGCGCCCGGCAACCCCGACCACTCGAACCAGATCATCGACCAGCGCGACCTCACCGAGTGGACAGTGCGGGTCGCCGAGCAGGGGACCATGGGCGACTTCAACGCCACGGGTCCCGCGAGCCGGCTCTCGATGGCGGAGACGCTGTACGGGATCCGCTCGGTCACGACCCGGCCGGTGAAGTTCACATGGGTGCCGTCGGACTTCCTCGAGGCAAACGACACGACGGCCTGGCGCGACCTCCCCGCGTGGGTCCCGGGCGACGAACTCCAATACGTCGATGTGAGCAAGGCGGTGGCTGCCGGGATGACCTTCCGTCCGCTGGCGGTCACCACGAAGGACACCCTCGACTGGCACAGGACGCGCCCGGCGGCACGCTGGGAGCAGCGCCGATTCGGGATGACCCGCGAGAAGGAGCGGGCGGTGCTGGCGGCGTGGCACGCGAGGTAGCGGGGGCACTGCATGATGTCTCGTGTGCTTCACCTGCTCCGACCATCGATGGGCTGCCGGTGTTTCCCTCTGGTCGTGGCGCTCGCCGCTTGCGCCGGTCCCGCCGCCGAGCCTGAGCCGTTCCCCGTGGTGGAAGCCACGATCCCCGATCTGCAGGCCGCGATGGACCGCGGCGAGCTTACCTCGCGGCAGCTTGTTACCTCGTACCTGTTGCGGATCGCGCTCTACGAGGGGAGGCTGAACGCCGCCATCTCCATCAACGAAAACGCACTGGCCGAAGCCGACGCGCTCGATGCGGAACGAGCACGGGGGAATATGCGGGGACACCTGCACGGGATCCCGGTCGCGCTGAAGGACAACATCCACACGACCCACCTGCCGACCACCGCGGGGGCGCTCGCTTTCGACGGTTACGTGCCCCCGTACGAGGCCACGCTGACCACCAACCTGCGCGAGGCAGGCGCCATCATCATCGCCAAGGCCGGCCTCACCGAGTTCGCGAACTGGATGGCTGGGCCGCCCAATCCCATGCCCGGGAACTACAACGCGCTCACCGGGTTCGCCTACAACCCGTACGACCCGCGCCGCGACCCCCGCGCGGCCACCTTCGACGGGCGTCCTGCGCTCGGCACAGGCGGGTCCAGCTCCGGCATCGGAACCGCCGCGAGTTTCTGGGCCGCGAACGTCGGGACCGACACCGGCGGATCGGTGATCAGCCCGTCGAACGCCAACATGCTGGTGGGGATCCGCCCGACGCTGGGGCGAATCAGCCGCTGGGGCATCGCGCCGGTCACCCTCGACCACGACATGGCCGGCCCGATGGCGCGCACCGTGGCCGACGCCGCCATCCTGCTCGGCGGCATGGAGAGCGCGGCGCCCGATCCGAACGACCCCGCGACGGACATCTGCGAGCCGCCGCCGGGGCGCGACTACCGGCCCTTCCTGAACCCGGACGGACTGCGCGGGGCCCGCATCGGCATCCCGCGGGCGTTCTACTACGACCCGATCCGGCTGGATGGCGAGGACCGGGAGCGCGGCGGACTCAACGAGGCTCAGCGCGCGCTCATGGCGGAGGCGATAGCGGTCCTCGAGGCCCAGGGCGCGATGGTGGTCGACCCGGCGGACGTGCCCAGCTACGCCACTACCGACCGGGACGGCAACTTCGCCGCGTGGGGGTTCTGCGCGGGGGCACACCAGGGGAAGGGCGCCGACGAGGACTGCTCCGTGAACTTCAAGTACGGGGCGAAGCGCGACTTCAACGCGTGGCTGGCGACGCTTGGCCCGGACGCGCCGGTCGCCACGCTCGCCGAGCTGCGCGAGTGGAACGCCGCACACGGGCGCGCGGGAGCCATCAAGTACGGTCAGGCCCGCTTCGACATCTCCGACGAGATGGACGTCGAGGCCGACCGCGCGCGCAACGAGGCCGACATGGCCAGGGACGAGCTCCTGAGCCGGACGCGCGGGATCGACGCGGTTCTCGCGGAATACGACCTCGACGCAATCCTGACGCCCGGCAGCCGGGGCGCGGGCCTCGCCGCCCGTTCCGGCACTCCGATCATCGTCGTTCCCTTCGGCTTCGTGCCGAACGAGCCCGCGCAGCCGTTCCCGGAGGGGTTCGACGCCCGCCCCGCGCCCTTCGGCGTGGGCTTCACGGGAGCCAATTGCAGCGAACCCCGGCTGATCGAACTGGCCTACGCCTTCGAGCAGGCGACACAGCGCCGGGTGCCGCCACCGGGGTTGCCGTAGTCGAAGCCGGGACGGCCAGGGCCGCGGCTCATCCCCCACGCCACCGAAACCGCCCCCTACCGCCGCCACACCCCCACACCATCCTCATACCGGATCTCGGTCCCGTACGGCCGTGACAGCTCCGCCAGGTGCTCGATGATCTTGCGGCCCAGCTCCTCCGGCGCGATCCGGGGCGTCCCACGCCGCCCCCGCGGCGCCTTCCAGCTCAGCTCGATCGGGTGGAACACGATCTCGACCACCTCACCGCCCTCGAAGGTGGCTACCGGAACCACGCTCTCGTACCACTCGGCGCCCGTGGGGAAGCCCGTGGTGGGGTTGCCGTCCTCGTCGACGCGGAAGCGCGTGTCGTAGATGTCCGAAGCGAGCCGGTCAAGCGGGATCCCATAACGGTCGCGCTGGTCCGACGGCATCGGGTCGATCGTCTCGTTCTGGAAGATGAAGTTGGCGAGCGAGTAGAAGATCGGCCGCCCGTTGTAGATCTCGACCGCGCGCAGCTGGTGCGGCCCGTGGATGATGAACGTGTGCGCCCCCGCGTCGATCGCCTGCCGCGCGAACTCCTCCATCCATGGCGGCGGCACCTGCGACGCGTTGCCGGGCTCGTGCGAGTGGCTGTTGACGACGACGTAGTCGGCCTGGTCGGTCGCGTTGCGCACCTCGTGCAGCACCCGTTCGCGGTCCACGTCGTTCAGCGATACGACCGTGCGGTCCTCGCCACCCGGATACACCGTCCGGCCGAGCACGCGCACCGGCGCGTCCTCATCCTCCGACACGTTGCCGCCCCTCCTGCCCGCCACGTCCCGCAGCGCCGCCATCGTCTCCGCCGAACCCTCATAGCGAGTGCTCAGCCTCAGTGGGTTCAGCCCCGGCCGCCCCTGCACCGTGGGCCCGGCCTTGCCCGCGCGCGACATCGGCGTGAACGTCGACGCCATCCCGATCAGCGCGATCCGCCCCTTCGGCGTCTCCAGGTACCCCGGACGGCTGGCCCACCCCAGGTTCTCGCCGGCCCCCGAGTGCACCAGCCCCCACTCGTCCAGCAGCCGGTTGGTCAGCCGCATCCCCTCGACGCCGTAGTCGGTGGTGTGGTTGTTGGCGTTGTTGAAGAGGTCGAAGCCCATGTCGACCAGGTCCCGCAGCGTCTCCGGCGAGCCGACCTCGTAGTTGCCGCCGTTCTCCGCCGCCGGCCAGCCCGTGAACTCCTGCAGCCGGAACACCGACTGCTCCAGGTTCATGAACGCCGCGTCGGCCGCGCGAATGATGTTGGCGAGCTCGTGGAACCCCGGATCCCCCGGATGATCGAACGGCGCCGTCCGCCGGTTCATGATCACGTCTCCCACCGCTGCGAGGGTCCAGCGGGTGTCGGGTTGGATGGGCGAGCGCGACTGCGCGCGGGCGTTCTGCTGCGCCGGCGGGCCGAGCAGGGCCGCGGCGGCGAGGAGAAGGGTCGGGGTGGCGAAGCGGGAAGACGGGCGGCGCATGGGATCCTCCTTGGGGCACGGGACGGCTGGCGAGGATAGTGGTTCGCGCGCTCAGGGCGGGCAACGTGGTGCGGGGTGCCCGTCCAACCCGAGCGCCCGCACGCTGCGACTACTGGCCTCGCGCGATCAGCCGCTCCATGAGTGCGGGCAACGGAATGGCCGTGATCCCGTCCCCGAGGGGATAGGTCTCGGTCCCCGGGTACACGATGAACCTGGCCGTGGCCGCGACGTCCGCCGTGGCAACGCGAAATCCCCGCGGCACTCGCGGTGCCGAAGAACGCTTCACTTCAATCGCCCACAGCTCCTGCCCCGGGAGGAGCAGCAACAGGTCGATTTCGGCCCCGGATCTGGTCCTGTAGAAGAAGGCGTCCGTGCCCACGGGAGCGGCTCCGATCAGATTCTCGATGACAATGCCCTCCCAGCTGGCGCCCGCGACGGGGTGCCCCAGGAGGTCGTCGAGGGACCGGATGTTGAGGAGGGCGTGCACGACGCCGCTGTCGCGCACGAGGACCCTGGGCGACTTGATGAGCCGCTTTCCCACGTTGGCGTGGTACGGCTGAAGCCGCCGCAACAGCATCATGTCGACGAGCGTGTCCGTGTAACGGTTCACGGATGGCACGGAGACCCCGAGGCTCCGGGCCAACTCCGCGGCGTTGAAGACCGAGCCCTGCCGGTGGGACAGCATCGTCCAGAACCGGCGAAGCGTCTCGACCGGTGCCCTGAGTCCCGACTGTGGGAGGTCCCGCTCGAGGTAGGTGCGGATGAAGTTCGCTCGCCAGCGGATGCTGAGATGGTCTTCTCTGGCCGTAAAGCTCTCCGGGAATCCGCCTCGTAGCCACAACCGGTTGAGATCGGAACCGGCTTCCAGCGCATCGAATCCCGGCAGCTCGTGATACGCCGTTCGTCCCGCGAGCGACTCGGCGGACTGGCGAAGCAGCATCCCTGACGCCGAACCCAGCAGCAGGAAGTGTCCGCATGCTCTACCCGCACGGCGCCGTATGTCGATCTGTCCGCGAAGGATCCGGAACAGATCGGGCACCAGCTGAACCTCGTCCAGGATGACCAGCCGATGGCGGTGCAGGTCGAGATAATCGCGGGTGTTCCCCAGACGCGCCTGGTCGCTGGGATCTTCCAGGTCCAGGTAGATGGAGTGTGGCTCCGTGTCGGCAATGGCCCGGGCGAGCGTCGTCTTCCCCGCCTGGCGAGGCCCGAGGAGCACGACGGAGGGGAACGTGGCGAGGTCTCGCTGGACCAGTGCGGTGTGACGTCGTGCGATCATGATTGCTAATATCTAGTGATCATTAGTGATTAGCAAGGATAAATGTGTTCTGGTGCGCACGGCGGCTTCCCCCCAGGGTCCTCGGTTGCAGGGTCTGGGAATCCACCTGTCCCTCCACGGCGCCGTGATGCAACCCTGTTCGCACTAGCGAAACCCAACCCTCAGGGGTCCCATAATGGGACTTCGGTGTGCATAATGCGTTGTTGGCGATGCGTTGTTGGCTGGCGATGACCGGACGGGATCGATAGATGAAGCCAAGGCAGGGCCTGGGTGCCTTCTGGCAGGAACTGCGCCGGAGGCACGTCGTGCGCGCGGGCGGCGTGTACGTCGCGGCGGCGTTCGTGGTGCTGCAGCTCGGCGAGATCGTGCTGCCGGCCTTCAATGCGCCGGACTGGGTGCTGCAGTCGCTGGTGGTGGCGGCCTTCCTGGGCCTGCCGGTGGTGCTCGCCTTCGCCTGGGTCTACGACCTGACGCCGGAAGGGCTGGCGAAGACGCGCCAGTCTCCGGCCGGCGTGAAGGTCACCATGGCGCCGCGTCTGGCGCTGCTGGTCGTGACCTCGATCTCGGTCGCGCTCGGGTTGGTGTGGTTCCAGCGGAGCGCGGTGACGGGGGACGCGAGTGCCGGAATCGACGCCGCGCCGGCCGCGGACGCGCAGTTCGCGAGCCTGGATCCCAATGCGCCCATTACAGCGATCGCGGTCCTTCCCCTGGCGGACTTCGCCGAAGACGACGATCTCTTCGCCCGCCAGCTCCACGAGGAGATCATCACCCAACTCAGTCTCCTCACAAGCCTCAGGGTCGTATCGCGGACATCGGTGGAGCGGTATGCCGATTCCGACATGCTCCTGCCCCAGATTGCGGCGGAGCTGGGGGTGCAGGCCGTCGTGACGGGCTCCGTCGCAATGACGTCCGAGAGCGACAGTGTGCGGATTACGCTGCAGCTTCTGCACGCCGCGACCGATACGCACATGCTGTCGCGCACCTTCCAGCGCGAGATGAAGGACATTCTGCGGCTGCAGACCGAGGTGGCGGTCGAGATCGCCGGCACGGTGCAGGGGGAACTGGGTGATCAGATGATCGAAGAGGTCGACAGGGTCGCCGAGGTGGATCCGGAGGCCTACCGGGCGTTTCTGCGGGGTCAGCAGGAACTGGAGAGGGGGACTCCGGAGGCGCTGGAAGCAGCGCTCGGGCACTTCGACCGGTCGGCGGAACTCGATCCGGGGTACGCACAGCCGCTGGCCTGGAGGGCGGGTACGCACCTGATGCTGGCCACGGACCGCGATTCGGTACCGGCGGACGTCCTGGCGCAGGTGCGCGGTGACCTGGAGAGGGCCGGGATGCTCGGCGGCGCAGAAGACGAGGTTGCGGCGACAATGGTGATCCTTCGCGATCAAATCGGCCCGGAGGGAGCCGGTGTCGGAGCGGCGATCGAGGGCGCGATGGCGCAGGCCGGCTCGCTCGCCGGCTTTGTCACCGACTCGCTTCGGCGGCGCCAGTTGCTCGAATCAACACGATTCGGGCGCCAGTTCGGACGTCGGTCTCCGCTCGCGGTCGCCATGGGATTCCTGGAGACGGGTCGATACGACAGCGCAGCCGTGGCGTTCGAGGCGATCCTGGACACCGATCCGAGGATGGTTCCGGCATGGGTCGGCCTTGAGGAAGCCCATCTCCGCCAGGGCCACTACGAAGGCGCGGTCGAGGTCCGCGAGCAACGGATTCTGGCTACCCACGGGGAGGTGCCGGAGGCGATGACCGCGGTCGAGCACCTGCACGCGACCTTCAACGAGGACGATCCGGCCAGCTACTGGCGTTGGCGGCAGGAAGACAACGAGGCGCGGGAGGCACGGGGCGAGCGCGTTTCCGAAGCGGAGAAGGCGATGATCGCCGTCGGTCTCGGCGAGCATGTCGAGGCTTTGCGCCATCTCGAGGCTGCCGTCCAGAACCGCGATCCGGCCCTGGTTACGCTGAGGAGCAACGCCGTGTGGGATCCGCTGCGCAGTGACCCGCGCTTTCAGGAAGTGGTGCGAGGCGTGCGAGAGGTCTGGCGGAACAGGGGTAGACCACCGCGACCCGAGACCGGGCCGCCTGGACGCGTGGAGTCGCGTACGCCGGGGATCCGGTGAGGTCGGTGGTCTTCGCGCTGGCCGCTGCAGCTGCGGCCGGTTGCGGGGAGGGCACCGTTCCCGCGAGCACTTCGCGCGACAGCCTCGGGATTACGATTGTCGAGTCGACCGCGCCGAGTTGGGCGGAGGGCGGCGGGTGGCGGATCGAGGAGGAACCGGTCCTGGACCTGGCCGAGACCGGCGACGGGGACATGCACCTGTTCTTTCGTGTGCGGGACGTGTTGCGCACCCGGAGCGGCCATCTGGTGGTTGCCGACCGGGGTTCCCAACAGATCCGGGTCTACGATGCGGATGGAGGCCACGTCCGCGCTTTCGGTGGTCCAGGCGAGGGACCGGGCGAGTTTCGCAGCCTTTGGGCCGTGGTGGAAACCCACAGCGGCAGGCTTCTCGGCCTGGACTACACCGCAGGCGGGTCGGGCGCGGAGTTCGACATCGACTCGGGGCTGGTCAGCACTTTCAGATTGCCGAGCGAAGCGAATCCGGTTCCGCACCCCGTGCCCTCCGACATCGTTTGGGGACGGGAATCCGGGTACACGATGGAAGACGAGGACCTGGAGCTGGGACTCCAACGCCATCCGGTGACGATCGTTCGAATGTCCGAGGACCGGACCTCTGTGCATGCGGTCGCGCAGATTCCCGGAGGCGAGATGTTTTTCCTGTCCGGGATAGAGGTCAATCCCATAATGCCGCGGCTTACCCACGTGGTGCCGACCGGTCGAGGTGAAGTCGTGGTGGGACTTGCGGACGGGTTGGAGTATTCGATCCTCGATGGCCGGACCGGAGAGGTGCGACTGATTGCCAGGATTCCCGGAATCTCGCTTGCCGTGACCGAGGAGGAGGCCAACCGCGAACGGCAGGTGCGGCTCGGCCCCAACCCGAGGCCGTACATTCGGGACCTTCTGGATCGCTTGCCGATCCCCGCCGGAAAGCCTGCCTACCAGAGCATGCTCCTGGATGCCGAGGGCAACGTCTGGGCGGGCGAGTTCCTCGGCCTTGCGCGCCGCTACGAACCTCAGGACTGGTATGTGTGGGACTCTTCGGGCGTTTGGCTGGGTGTGGTCGAGACACCGGCACGGTTCGAGCTGATGCGGGTGGGCGCGGACGAGGTGCTCGGCGTGCGGCGGGACCTGAACGACGTGGAGCATCCGCAGGTCTTGCGGCTCGTGAAGCCCGGGGGCTAGGCCCGACCAGTTTCCAGGATTCCGGACGCCCGGAAGCCGCGGGAGGTATGGACTACCGGTGCGAAAGGAACTCTTCCGCGCTCACCCCGGTGTCCTTGATGATTCGGCGTAGCAGGACCGGCGCGATGTCCCGGCCCGCGTGTACCGGTACCGTAGTGCGCCGTCCGTCCGAGTGGGCAAACTGCTTGTGCGACCCTCGTTGTCGGGTCTCGGTGAAGCCAAGCCGAAGCAGCACGCGAATAACTTCTCGCGGCTTGAGAACCGGCAGACGCGGCACCTACGGCGTGACCGTCTGGATTCCGGCGAACTCGGCTTCAAGTTCGGGACTACCATCCTCGAGAAGCATCGAGATGACCTCTCGGAGATTCTCGGACAGCTCGTCCAGGCTGCTGGCCTGGGAATGCGCACCGGGGAATCCCGGAACGTACCCCACGAACAAGCCCGTCTCGAAGTCCTGCTCAACGACGGCCGTGAATTGTCTCACTGGATTGCGTGGCATTTGCCTGGTGCCGAAAGGTGAACGGACAATAGTAACGTAACATCCGGTGCGGTGGCCGGATCGGTCCAACTTGATACCAGCGCGGTGAGCCCGACAATGTGCGTGTCCACGGTGCGATCCGGCAGTCGCCCACTTTACCCCACCTCCATTCGCGCGCTGCCGCCGGCCTTCACGGCGAACATCTCGTCACCGGTCGGCGGCCGCCCCAGGCGCGGCTCGTAGAAGCGCGCGGCGAGGGCCTCCATGACCGGCCCGACGGCGGCCCGGTGACACAGTGCCACCGCGCAGCCACCAAAGCCAGCGCCGGTCAGCCGCGCCCCTGCGGCCCCCGCCTCCAATGCCACCTCGACGATCTCGTCCAGCTCCCCTGTGCTCACTTCGTAGTCATCTCGGAGGCTATCGTGCGAGCCCACCATGAGTTTGCCGAATCCGCGCATGTCGCCATCGCGCATGGCCACCTCGGCCAGCGCCACCCGGCGCCCCTCCGTCACGACATGGCGGAAGCGGCGAAACAGCACGGGGGCAAGATCGCGGCGCGCGCGCTCGAGCAGAGCGTCCACATCATCTGCGGCAGCCAGGTCACGGAAGGTCGGCAGCATGTCAGCCGACCGCGCGCCCACCACCGCCAGCGCCTCCCGACACTGCCCCGCCCGTTCGTTGTACGCCTCGCGCGCGCCTCCCGACTTCTCGGCGCGCACCAGCGATGACGCCACCACCCACCGCCATCCCTCCGGCACGGCCACCGGCGTCACCCGCAGCGGCTCGAAGTCGATGCGGAGCGCGTGGCCCGCGACACCATGAAGGCACGCCGCCTGGTCCATTCCCCCGCCTTCGAGCCCCACGAACCGCTCGGCGCGCGCCATGAGAGCGGCGAGTTCGAGCCTGGAGATGGTCGGGGTCGGCCGGGCATCCCCCCCCACCTCCACCCCATTCGCCTTCAGCAACGCCAGCGCCGACGCCACCACCAGCGCCGATGAGGACGACAGCCCTGAGGCGATCGGCACGTCGCCCGTCACGGTGCCCTCGATGCCCCGCTCCAGCCGCACACCATGGTCCAGCAGCCCCTTGGCCGCCGCCCGCACGTAGTTCGACCAGTGCCCCTGGCGGGCAGCCGCGATGGGACGTTTCAGCTGAAACGCGAAGGGGTCGAAACGCGCCACCGGGCTGTCCAGCCGCACGACCGGGTCCTCCGCTATGGTGAACTCGATGCGCACGTCCCGGTCGATTGGGATGGGCAGTACAGGAAGGCCGTTGTAGTCGGTGTGCTCGCCGATCAGGTTGACGCGGCCAGGTGCGATGGCCAGCCAACGGCGCCGCATGGTTCGCCGACCCGTACCCTCAGCGGGTCATTCGCGGGAATCCGAGGGGTCGGGCGGCTCCGCTTTGTCGGTGGCTTCCACCTCGTCGATCGCAGGAATCGCAAGCCTGGCGATGCGGAGCAGGCTGTCAACGAAATGGTCCGTGATCGTGCCGCCCTCCGCCTCGCACTCTTCGGCGAGGTCGGGCACCAGGGGGTGCCAACGCGGGTAGAGCGGCACATACTCCCACTGCAGCCACCGGCCGCTATCGCCCCCCGCGAGCGAGAGGTCGCGGCGTCTCAGCCTCAATTCGAGTTCCGCGCGGCGCTCCTTCTCCGCCTCGGTCATCTCGTTCTTGGCCTTCGGGCAGATCACACCCCAATGCCACCCGTTCGGTTCTGCCTTGTGGCTACGGAGTTCTATCGCGTTGCGCCCACGCGTAGATGTGGCCGCTCCATCGTGCCTCGTCCAGGCGTCGCGAGTGACCCGCAGGGAGTATGGATGCTTCTTGCCGCCCTTGTAGCATCTACGTTGCAGGTGGAAGTCGCTCACGTCCGGGAACTCGTCCCCCAGCCGTTCCTTCACCTTCCTGTGCAGCTGCTCTAGAAACCGCTCGCACACTTCCGCCCGAACGGCAGGCCAGGCGTCGTGCACGGCGAGTGCCGCATGCATCCGTTCCACGTTGTCGAAGAGATGCTTACGGATCGCGTGCGTCTCCGATTGCGTCGTCATGGTCAGTCCTCCGAATTGCTGTCGGCAGAAGGATTGTGCGTCTTCAAGGTACGGCTTCAGGCGCTTGGCCTCGCAGCGGTTGCGGCAGGCGGCGAACCAGCCTTCGAGCGAAACCTCGCCGCCCGAGTAGGGCATCACCCTGAACTGGCCGCGGTCTCGCCAGTACTCGCGGTCCTCCGGCGGAAGAGAGGTGTCGTCGGGCTCGCGGTCGTAGGGCGGCAGGTAGACCAGCAGGAAGCGCGTCTCGTACCGCTTGTCGAGGTACTTCAAATACCTCTTCAGCTGGTCGTCACCGTCGCCCGCGTACGGCTTGTTCTCGAAAGCGAGGCAGAACGGCGCGTCATCAAACTCAATATCCACCGTGATGTCGATGAACCCGTTCGGTATCCCGAGCTCCGTAACCACCTTGGCCGTAGTGGCGACCGTCGCACGCTGCTTGCCGAATGGCGCCCTCGCCACCTCACCCGTCTCGGACAGGATATCCAGCATCGCGTTGAGGAAAACCGGGCCCTGGCCGTGTTGGGCAGACGGGCCTGGGTCGAGCAGGTCCGCAATCAATTGCGACAGTCCGAGTTCGTCCGTCCGCAGGTACTTGAAGACGTTGAACCGGCGCGCCAGCTTGCGGTCGAGTTCCCGCTCCCTGGCCCTGGCCTCTTCCAGCCCGGGGATTAGCTCCTGCAGGAGTCGCTCGTATTCCCCCCGCCTGGCCCGCCGAGCGGTGTCCACATGCCGGAGCAGCTCGAAGGCGTGGTCGGCCCCTACCCGGCGGGCGGAGTCCACACTGCCCAGCAACTCCAGGACCGCACCTGCCCTCACTCGCCGGTTTGCGTCCACATGCCGCAGGAGATCGGAGATACCGCTCACGTCAGCCAACTCGCGACCCTCCGGCACCAACCCCACCACTCAATCCGAAAAGCCGAGTCTGGGCAATAGCCGGAAGAGCCACACTCCCGCCCCCGCCGAGATCGCCAGCGTGGCCACCCCTGCGAGCCCCTGTCCGTAGAGCAGGTATCCCGTCGCGAAGAGTGCCGCGTAGACCAGCACGCACCCCAGGAACCAGGCCAGGAACGCAGCGGTGATCGATTCGGCGTCACGCGGACCGGTTCCCACGTCCACGACTCGCCGCCACCCCTTGCCGAGCGGCTGGATCTTGTCGTAGAAGCGCTGCAGCGTCTCGCTGGGTGCGGGCGGCGTGACCAGGGTGACCGCGAGCCACCCTGCGGTGGTGATCGCCACGCCGATGACCAGCTGCTGCCAGCCGGTGAGCGGCGCGAAGCCCAGCGCCCCGTGCACCCACGCGAAATAGATGGCGACGAGGAACGAGATCGTCATTCCGGCGAGTTCGCTCCACACGTTCACCCGGTACCAGAACCAGCGCAGAAGGAAGATGAGCCCGGTCCCGGCCCCGATCTGGAGCAGGATCTGGAAGCCCTGGCCCGCGGTGTCCAGCTGCAGCGCGATAAAGGCGCCGAGCACCATCAGGCCGACCGTCGACAGTCGGCCCACCGCCACCAGCCGCCGCTGGCTCGCCTCCGGGTTCACGAACCGCCGGTAGAAGTCGCTCACCACGTACGACGACCCCCAGTTGAGCTGCGTGCTGATCGTCGACATGTACGCCGCCGCCAGCGACGCGACGACCAGGCCCAACAGACCCGCGGGGAGGAACACGAGCATCGCGGGATACGCCAGGTCGTTGCCAACCAGCGAGGGGTCGAGGTCCGGGAAGCGGGTCTGGATGTCGGCCAGCTCCGGGTAGATGACCATCGAGCAGAGCGCCACGATGATCCACGGCCAGGGCCGCAGCCCGTAGTGGGCGACGTTGAACCACAGCGTCGCCTTCATCGATTCCTTCTCGTTCCTGGCGGCCAGCATCCGCTGTGCCACGTAGCCGCCGCCGCCGGGCTCGGACCCGGGGTACCATGCGCTCCACCACTGCACCGCGATCGGGATGATGAAGATCCCCGCCGCAACGCTCCAGTTCGAGAAGTCGGGGAGGAACCGCATCGCCGAACGCAGCTCGGGGTTGCCGACGAGCCCTGCCAGGCCGCCGACCTCGGGCTGTGCGAGCGCGAAGTATGCGGCGGCGACCGATCCAACCATTGCCACGACGAACAGGACCAGATCCGTGACGACCACCCCCCAGAGCCCCGAGGTGGCCGAGTAAAGCATGGTCACGGACCCCGCGATCAGCACGGTCGTGAGCGGGTCCAGGCCGAGAAGCACGCCCCCGATCTTGGTCGCGGCGAGCGTGACCGTCGCGATGATCATGACGTTGTAGAAGATGCCCAGGTAGAGGGCGCGGAAGCCCCGCAGGAAGGCGGCCGGCCGCCCCGAATAGCGCAGCTCGTAGAACTCGATGTCGGTGAGCGCGCCCGACCGCCGCCACAGCTTCGCGTAGAAGAAAACGGTGCACATCCCGGTGATGAGGAAGGCCCACCAGGACCAGTTCTGCGCGACTCCCCCGGTACGCACGAAGTCGGCGACCAGGTTGGGCGTGTCGGTCGAGAAGGTCGTCGCGACCATTGACGTGCCCAGCAGCCACCAGGGCAGCTTGCGACCCGAAAGAAAGAACTCGTCGGCGCCAGCGCCCGCGCGCCGTGCGAAGTAGAGCCCGATCGCGAGAGCCGTCAGCCCGTACAGGGCGATGACGATCCAGTCGAGGGGGGCAAGTTGCATCGGCTTCAGCCTTGGGCAGGGAGGGTTGGCGGAGCGTCCCAAAGACGCATCGGATAGACCCCCGCGTCCGCGAGTGCCCGCAGGGACTCGGCTACACGGGGGTGGTCGTCGGGAAACGTGACGCCAAGCCACGTAGCCCGGGTGGGTATCACGGTACAGTGGACGTGACCGGCGGCGATCAGGTCGTTTACAGCCTCGGTAAGATAGAACTCGCGGTCGAGCCCCGGTTCGGAGGCGAGGAATCGCGAGAAGAGACGTTCCAGGTGGTCCAGGATTCCGCGACCCGCCGCCAGTGCACGTGAACGGCCGTGCGAATCATCTCCTGTGCCAGAATCATGGTTGATTTTGTCCTTATGAGTGGTGTCCACACGCTCATCGTCATCCTTGCGACTGAATTCACAAGCCATTTTGACATAATCACCTTGGATTTTGTCATGTCCTCCGGTTTCCGGGAATCCCCAGAGGTTGGTGCATACCAAAGTATCGAGGGCCACGTCAATGGGCCCGCCGGCCAGGTCACGACCCCTGACCCGGCTCCCGGAGCGGCGGAGTTCGAAGCGCTCGGACAGCCGCTGAAGTGTGCCCGTCTCGTCGACCTCGCAGATCCCGCGGGATACACCGCCACTGTCGGAAAGGGTTGTGGAAAGCGGGTAGCCGACGGTGATGGCCGGCGTCACGCCGAGAGGCGAATCGCCCGCCGCCGCACCTTCCCCTTCGCGCATCGCGTCCGCCAGTGCCTTGAACGCGCTGCGGCCGTAGAAGTCGTCGGCGTTGCAGAGCGCGAAGGAGCCGCTGATGCCCTCCGCTGCAGTCAGAACGGCGTGGCCCGTGCCCCAGGGACGAGTCCGGCCCGACGGCGGGTCGCCATCCGCGAGGGTGAGCCGCTGGTACAGGTAGCGGATGTCGAGTCCGGCGGCGACGGCGGGGGCGAGGTGTGCGTCGAAGTCACGCTGCCTGTCCTCCTGGATGACCAGCACGAAGCGTGTGAACCCCGCGAGCGCGCCGTCGTGGAGGGCGTAATCGAGAAGGGCTTCGCCGCCGGGACCGATCGGCGCGAGTTGCTTGAGACGGCCGAAGCGCGTGGAACTGCCGGCCGCAAGGATGACGAGGGTGAGCGGTGGAGGGGTCACACAGGAATGCTATGACATCGGCTCGCGTCCCGCGATAGGGTCCCGGGTTGGCACGTGCTCCACGAGCAAGGGCTAGTCGCCGGTGTCCGGTCCCAGCCCCACCATTTCCAGAAGCTTCAGTGCGTTCGTCGACGTCGCGATGCCGGCGCGCAGCCGGTAGTCGAAGGCGAGGCCGTCCGCTCCGTCGCCCACCGATTCCGTGAAGTGCATGGCCACGGCCCGCGCCACGAGGTCCTCGGCGTCGGCGAGCGACAGATCGTGCGTGGTCACCGCCCCGATGGCGTCCGTTTCCAGCAGATGACGCAACACGGTGCGCGCCGCGATCCGCCGCTCGGCGCTGTTGGTGCCCCGCAGGATCTCGTCGAGGAGGTAGAGGGTGCCGGGTGCGCCGGCGCCGGACGATGCGGAATCCGGCTCGGGCGAGTCCCCGCCGGAGCGGGCCGCATTTACGACCTCCTTCAGCCGGTGCAGACCCGCCATGAAAAAGGACACGCCGCCGGTGACCGAGTCCTCCACCCGCATGCTGGTCACGACGCGCATCGGGGGCATCCGCAACTCCCGGGCGCACACCGGTCCCCCGGCCTGCGCCAGCACCGCGTTCAGCCCGACGGCCCGGAGCAGCGTCGACTTGCCGGACATGTTGGAGCCCGTCACGAGCAGGAACGAGCCTGCGGGTCCGACCTCGAGATCGTTGCGCACGCAGGTCGCGGGCGCGAGTAGCGGGTGGCCGAGTGAGCGGGCCCGCAGCGTGCAGGCGTCCCGGTCCAGTGCGGGGACGGTCCAGCCGGGGTGGTCGGCCGCAGCGGCGGCGAGGGCCGCCAGCGCCTCCGCTTCGCCGATCGCGTCGAGCCAGTCCCGCACACGCCGGCCCGACCGCGCCTTCCAGCGCTCGAGCGCGGCCAGCACATGCACGTCCCAGTGCAGCACGATGGCGAGGGGGAGGTGGAAGAGGGGCGACCTGCGGATGTCGGCCAGGTCCAGGAGCCGCCGCAGCCTGGCGATCTCCGCGGGGGCGGCCCGCGGCCCCTCGCCGATGCGCTGTCGGACCCCGGTCATGTAGCGCGACGTGAGGGGTGCGCCGTGGAGGTGGCCGAGAAGGTCGCCGTACCGCCGGACCCCGGATTCGCCGTCGCCCGCCTCCGCAAAGACCTGGCGGATCGCCTTGCGCCTCAGCGTGCGCACCAGGACCGAGACGAGCAGCGTCCAGGCCAGCACCGCGGTGGGTGCCGTGCCCACGACGTACAGCGCGATGGCTGCGAGGTTCACCGGTGTGAGCACCAGCGCGCTCAGCCAGACCGACCGGTGGTTCGGCAACCAGAAGTCGCCTTCGGCCCAGCCAAGGAAGCGTTCGGTCGGGGCGTCCTCCGCGAGCCGCGCCTCTGCTGCGAGCCGGTCCCGAAAGTCCAGCGCCGCGGCCATCTCGCGGACGGCCTCCTGGCGCAGCGCGACGGTCTCCGGATCGGCCCGGCCGAGCAGCCACGACTGCAGCGTCCGCCACCCGGGCTCTGTTCCGCAGGTCCCGACCAGCCGCAGGAGCGATGCGTCGCCGAACAGGTCGAGGTCCGTGGCGTAGTCGTGGTTTTCCGGGACCGCGAACCGCGGCGTCGGCTGCAGATCCGCCCAGCGGCGTTCGGCCCGGGCGATCCCCGCCCGGTTGAAGTCGGCCATGAACTCGGCGCGCCGCAAGCGGTGCCGCGCAGCCCGTTGCCGTACGACGAGGACCGTGAACGCCACCGCCGACGCGGCGAGGAGCACCCAGGCCGCCGAGGGGCGTCCCGAGGCGAACTGCCACCAGGCACCGGCCACCGCCGCCGCGAAGAGGACCAGGCGCCACGTCCCGTATGCCCCGACCGTTGCCGTCCTCGCGGCCGCCTCCCGGTCGAAGCGCTCGGCCCGCTCCGCGTAGACCGCTACGGGGGACGTGCTTGCGGCGTCTTTGCGGCGACCATCACGTTTCATGGATGAAAGTAAGCACTTCCCCGATCCGCGCGGGGCGGCCGGCTTCGTGCGGGACCGTCACCGCGACCGCGCGTGCGTGCCTGGTCGCCACCGCCGCGCTCGCCGCCTGCGGGGCCAACGCCGACCCCGCCCTCCTCGCCCGCGTCGACGCCGTCTTCGCCGAGTACGCCAGCCCCGACGGACCCGGCTGCTCGGTGGGCGTGATCCGGGACGGCCGGCTCGTCCACGCCACCGGTTACGGCACCGCCAACCTCGACCACGGCATCCCGAACGGTCCCGCGACGATTCACCGTATCGGCTCGGTCTCCAAGCAATTCACGGCCGCCGCGATCGCCCTGCTGAGCATCCGTGGCGACCTCGACCTGGATGCTCCCGTCCGCGACTACATCTCCGAATTCCCGGACTACCCCGACCCTCCCACCATCAGACACCTGGTGCACCACACGTCCGGTGTGCGCGACTACATCGTGCTCATGTCGCTGGCGGGCAACCGGAGCGAGGACTTCTACACCAACCAGGAGGTTCTCGACGCGATCGACCGGCAGCGCGAGCTCAACTTCACGCCCGGCTCCGAGTTCCTGTACAGCAATTCCGGCTACTTCCTGCTCGGCGAGATCGTGGCCCGCGTCTCCGGCCAAAGCCTGCGGGAGTTCGCCCAGACCGAGTTCTTCGAGCCGCTGGGGATGACCCGCACCCATTTCCACGACGACCACAACGAGATCGTGCCGGATCGCGCCATCGGCTATGCGCCCACCGGCGACGGGGACGGCGGCACCGATGGCCGCGGCCACGGCTTCCGCATCAACGTGACCACCCTCGACATGGTCGGCGACGGGGGCATCTTCACCTCGGTGGAGGAGTGGGCCGCGTGGGACCGCAACCTGACCGACGGCACGGTCGGCGGGCCCGAGTGGGTGGCGCTCATGCACCAGCGCGGCGTGCTCAACGCGGGCGACACGATCCCCTACGCGTTCGGAATCGCGCACGGCGAGCATCGGGGGCTGGCGACGGTCGGCCACGGGGGCGCGTGGGTCGGATACCGTGCCGGCATGTCGCGCTATCCCGAGACCGGCGATTCGTTCGTGGCCCTGTGCAACCGCTCGCAGATCGACCCGATGGCGCTCATCGCGAGCACCGCGGAGATCTACCTGGAGGACCGGATGGAGCCGCCCGACGAGGCCGCGGAACCGGACGCGGAGCGCGAGGCGCCGGCGGAGACCGCGGAGGAGGGGGACGCTCCGCAGGATCCGCCCAGCCACGACATCCCGGACCGCACGCGCTACGCGGGATCCTTCCACAGTCCCGAGATGAATACCACCTACCGGATCCTGGAGGAGGGGGCCGCAGGGCTCACGCTGCACGCGGGCAGGTTGGAGCCCCTCACGCTGCGGGCCAGGGCTGATGCGGACGGGGTGCTCGTGGCCGAACAAGGACTCACGCTCCGGTTCTCGGAAGCTGCGGGTGGCCGTTTCCAGTCGCTCATGGTGGACGCCGGCCGCGTGCGCAACCTGCGATTCACGCGGGTGGAGGACCGCTGAGCATGCAGGCCGTGCTCACCGACGACCTCTTCGCGCCCGAGGTGATCGCCGACCCCTACACCTATTTCGGCGCGCTCCGCGAGATCGAGCCCGTACACCACAACGAGCGCTTCGGCCTCTGGCTGGTGACCGGATACGACGAGCTGGTGTGGATTCTGCGCCACCATGAACTCTTCTCGTCGGCTGTGATCAGGCACGTCGAGGCGCCGCCGTATCCGCCGGTCGATCGCGCCGACCTGCCCCTGTTCGACGAGATCCGCGATTTCCGCGCGAACCAGCTCGTGGAGCAGGACCGGCCGGAGCACCTGCGCCAGCGAAGCGTCGTCCACGGATACTTCACGCCGAAGGCGATGGAACGGTGGCGCCCGTTCGTGCGCGCCGCGGTGGCCGAACTCCTCGACGGCGTGCACGCGAACGGGTCGATGGACGTGCTGACGGAGCTTGCCGCACCGCTCCCGGTGCGCATCATCGCGGAGATGATGGGGGTTCCCTACGAGGACCGGGACCGCCTGCGGGCGATGGCCGACGGAATCCTGTACATCAACCGGGGCGAGCCCTATCGTCTCCGCCCTCTCGCTGACGCCGTGAGGGGAATCGTCGACTATGCGGCGCCGCTGGTGCGGGAACGGATCGTGGAGCCGGGGACGGATTTCATTTCAGTGCTCGCCGAGGGCGAGAACCGGGGTGTGTTCGACAGGCGCCAGGTGCTGGTGAACACGGGTCTGCTGCTCTTTGCGGGCCACGAGACCACGATGAACCTGATCTGCAACGGGCTTCTGGCCTTCATTCGCAATCCGGACCAGTGGGAGCGGCTCCAGGCCGACCCCGAGGGCGCGGCGCGGCTGGCCACCGAGGAATGCCTGCGGTACGATCCGCCGGTCAAGTCGACCCAGCGGATCGCCGCCGAAGACGTCGAGATCGGCGACCGGACCATCCGCAAGGGCGAGCCGCTGCGCTGGATCATGGCGGCCGCGAACCGCGACCCCGCGGTCTTCGACGATCCGGACACGTTCGATATCGGACGGCGGCCCAACCCGCATCTGTCGTTCGGCTCGGGCATCCACTACTGCCTGGGAGCGACGCTGGCGCGGATCGAGGGACAGGAGGTGTTCCGCGGCCTTGCGGAACGGTTCTCCCGCTTCGAACTGGCGACGGACCGGATCGAGTACCAACCCAGCCTGCAATTCCGCTCGGTCAAGTCGCTGCCGGTGAGGTGGCAGGCATGACGAAGTCACCGGAGCGCGCGCCCGTCGCGCTGGACATCTACGTGGACCATGACCGCTGCGTCGGCAACGCGATGTGCCTGACGCTGGCGCCGGGCGTGTTCGCGCACAACGCGCGGCGGCAGAGCGAGGTCGTGGACCCCGAAGGCGACGCGGTCGAGGACATTATCTTGGCCGCGGAAAACTGCCCCACCGCCGCCATCCGGCTGAGCGACGCGGCGACCGGCGAGCCGTACGAGGTATAGGGCCCGTGGACAGGATTACCCCGGCATGACCGTTCTCGACTTCGCGCGCCGCAAGAAGGCGGGAGAGCCGATCGTCATGATCACGGCGTACGACGCATTGTTCGCCTCGCTGGTGGACGCGGCCGGGGTCGATGCGATCCTGGTGGGTGATTCGCTCGTGTCGGTGCTCTGCGGCGAAGAGACGACCCTTTCGGCGACCGTCGACCAGATGATCTACCACGGGCGCATTGTCCGCCGGGGTGCTTCGCGGGCGCTGGTCGTGGTCGACATGCCCTTTCTCAGCTACCAGGTGTCGCCCGAGGAGGCGGTTCGCAACGGGGGACGCATCCTGAAGGAGACGGGCGCCGGGGCGGTGAAGGTGGAGGGCGGCGCCGAAATCGCGCCCGCGGTGGAAGCGCTCGTGAACGCGGGGGTTCCGGTGATGGGACACCTCGGCTTCACGCCCCAGTCGGTGCACGCGCTGGGGGGACCCCGCGTTCAGGGACGGGACGAAGGGGCGTTCGAGAAGCTGTCGCGCGACGCCAGGGCACTCGAGAACGCGGGTGCCTTCGCGATCGTGCTGGAACTCATGCCGGCGCTGATCGCGCAACGGCTGACGGCCGCTCTCTCGGTACCCACGATCGGCATCGGGGCGGGGCCGCGCTGCGACGGACAAGTGCTCGTGCTGCACGACATGCTCGGCCTGAACGAGGGATTCACCCCTCGCTTCCTGAGACGCTACGCCGAGTTGGGCCCCGAGGTGCAGGACGCGGTCTCGCGCTACGCGGACGAGGTGCGCAAAGGCGAATTCCCCGGACCGGAACACGTGTACAAGGTGTGACGCCCCGGCTGCCTGTGCCCGGCCCGCCGGACCACGTCCCCGCACCCTGGCCGCGAGTCCCTACTTTCTCGTCGCGATCCGCTCTTCGGCCATCCAGTCGGCGGCGGCGGCCGTGCTCGTCCCCAGCTCCTCGGCCAGCTTGATCACCTGGAGCGTCTGGTCGTAGATCTGTGTCACCTTGGAGTAGATCGTGAAGTCCTCGGTGGGCCGCCCGAACACTTCCTCCTGACAACGGATCAGCCCTCCGGAATTGACGAGATAGTCGGGTCCGTAGGTGATCCCGCGTGTCGTGAGGGCGTCCGCGTGACGGGCTTCGGCCAGCACGTTGTTGGCGCCCCCCGCCACCGCCGGGCAGCGAAGCCGGGGCACCGTGTCATCGTTGATCACGCCGCCGATGGAGTTGGGTGAGAACACGTCGCACTCCACGTCGTAGATGTCGTTCGTCGACACGACTTCGGCCCCCATTTCACTTGCGGCCCTGACCACCACCGGTTCGTAGATGTCGGCAACGGTGAGCTTCGCGCCGGCCTCGTGGCAGAAGCGCGCCACCGAGAAGCCGACGTTGCCCAGCCCCTGGATCGCGATGTGACGCCCGGCGAGCGAGTCGTTGCCCGTTGTGGCCTTCAACACCGCCCTGATTCCGCAACTGACACCGTACGCGGTCGTGCGCGAGGGGTCGCCCGCACCTCCCGCCGACTCGTTCACGCACGCAACGTTTTTCGTTGCGCCGCGAATGACGGCCATGTCGTGGGAGTTGGTTCCGATGTCCTGACCGGCGATGTACTCCCCGCCCATCGTCTCGATGAAACGGCCCAGTGCGCGCAGCAGCGCCGGGTTCTTCGAGGTGCGTGCATCCCCGATCACCACGGACTTGCCGCCACCCAGGTCGACGCCGCTGATCGCGGCCTTGTAGGTCATGCCGCGCGACAGGCGCAACACGTCATTCAGTGCTTCCTCTTCGGTGCGGTAGGGCAGCATCCGCACGCCGCCGAGCGCCGGACCCAGGGTCGTGTCGTGAATCGCGATGATCGCCCGCAGTCCCGACTCGTTGTCGCTGCAGAAAACCACCTTCTCGTAGTCGTATTCGGAAAGACGCTCAAACACATGCATCGGACGGGTGAGCTCCAGTTCTTCGGATCGGTTGAGGGGGAACTTCGCCGGGTCGGTCCCTTGCCCGGGCGGCGACACCTCGCGATGGAAAACAGCCCACTAAGATAAGCTCATCGGAGCCTTCGTGCCGTCAGGGGTGCCCTCACGTGCCGTGTCGCTCTTAGTACAGTTTGCGGTCCAAAATGAACCATGAGCACGACAGCAACGGGCAGCCCGCTCAAGGGCTCTGAAGCCGTGCGATCTCCGCTTCCGCCGCGATGTAGCCGAAGCCCGCCCAGCCGGAGCCCTCCAGGATGCGGCGGAACATCTCCTCGGCCTGCTCGCCACGCCCATTGTAGAGGTGCCAGGCCGCGACCCCGTACGCGATCGCCACACCCGCGGGATTGTCTTCCTCCGGATTCCACAACTCGTCGGCCGAGATCTCTCCCTTGTACATCAGGAGGAGACGGTGGTAGCTCGTGTTCTCGATCACGTCCATGTCGGCCGTGATTCGCTCCAGCACCGCCGCGGCCTCTTCGTCGCGCCCCAGCCGGCGCAGCGCCATGTACCACCAGTGCGAGATCGCGACAAGCTGGTCCGGGTTGGTGGTCACGGCGAAGTAGTCTTCGTACGACTGCAGCGCGGTCTCGAGGTCGCCCTTGAGGTAGCGGGCCAGGGCCAGGTGGTAGTGGATGTTCGACTGCAGGGTGCTCGTGGGGATGCCGCGCTCGTTCGGCTGGCCGTCCGGTTCCACCTCGTCGGGCTCCCCCGCGACGAGTCCGGCCGCGTGAGACAGGTCCTCGATGGCCCGGTCGAACTCGCGCACGCTGATCCAACGCCCGATTTCAGTTTCGGATCTGTTGCGATCATTGGACTTACGGGGTTTGCGGGTCTGATTCCCGCCCTTCGGTTCCCGCCGAACGGGATCAGGTACGAACTCGGCGACGGTTTGCGAGCGCGGTCCTGAGCTGTCCCTCGTCGGCTCTCTGGTAACGCAGACTGCCAACGCGCCGAATCGAGGCAAGAAATCACGTAAGTTCAATCAGGGCTGCACGATCTGCCACTCTTGCCATTGGACTGCATCCGGTCGGATCGGGTCTCGAAAGCGGGAAAACCGGGATTGATTTGCGGGAATCGCCGGTATCCTCATCTCCTTGTCAATCGGGCGATTGGCCACGTTCGCATTCGCGTGGCGGTGGCGGGGAGGCATACTACATCTCCCCTTGGATCGAGGGCCTGGTGGGCCATCCCGAGGTAGCGGCTGCAAACGATCCGGAAGCTGTTGGGGCCGATGCCCTTTCCGCATCCTGTCAACCGGGAACGCCGCTTCCCAGGCCACGATCAGCCGTTCCGGACCAAGGTGGCCACCTTCTGCACCGTTTCGATGATCGCGCCGCGCCCGCCGCCCCAGCAGAACCGCCATGGCCGATCATTCGGCCAGAGTTGGCGAACGTGGCGGCCGAAGTTGGTGCGAACGAAGCGAAGGATGACCAGCCCGTGATGGTCGGCCGCGTGCCGTTCCAGTTCGGGCAGGGCGCGGCGCCAGTTGCTCCCCCATCCGGTCTGGACGAAGGTGGTGTGGATACGCGAATCGCGCTCGTGCAGTGCCTCGCGGACCGGCGCTTCCAATCTGGCCGCCTCCTCGGCCCCCCCGGCCACAAGTATCCTGACGTGTCTCCGCCGGGACGGCCCAACCGCATTTTCGGCACCAACCGCCCGCGCACCGCCCAACTGCTGGGCGAGAGCCCGGTGCCTGTCGCGCATCTCCTGGTAGAAGGAGGCGTCGATGCCGTAGCCCGAGATCCGTGCCAGAATGCCGGCGGCGTCATGGAGCCCGTCCTCGGTGTCCTGGGAGGCCCTCTGGTGGAACAGCTCTCTCAGAATCCCGGTTGCGGCCTCGAACTCCCCGAGCGCCTCGTGGCTTCGGGCGCGCGCGACCGCAGAGTCCTCGCGGCTCCAAGCCGGATCGTAACCTGCCGGATCCTTCAGGAGTTCCTGAAACTCCGGGACCGCCACGCCCTTGAGGGCGAGTTGTTCGAGTTCGTCCAGAGCGTCTCCGGCCCGTTCGTGCGAACGCGCATGCATGTGACCCCGGACGGCGGCCCGAAGATCGGCGGCCCTGAGATCGGCGGGCCTGCCGCTGTCCCTCGCCCGCGAATGGAGCTTTTCGGCGAGGAGCGGGCAGTGTTGCAGGGCCGGATCGCACTCGGCGAGTGCGTCCAGCACGAATCCGTCGGCAGCCTTGATGATCGCTTCCGTCACGTGCCGGAGCTTCTCCTTGTCCTCGGCCAAGTCGAACGCTTCGACGGTCTCCCTGACGAGGTGGATCGGAAATCGGGCACCTGACGCCAGTGCGTCCACGATGACGATGGCGGCGTGCGCGAGCTTGTCGGGCTGAAGTTGCCTTGCTTTCGCGATTGCGGCATACAGGTTAGATCTTGGCACCAGACTCCCGTAGGATCGAACCCGCTTCGAGAAATGCAGGTGCGCGGCCACGAGGTGGCGATCCGCCGCGTCGTCGTCTTTGCCGCGGGCGAGCGCGAGGACACCGAGACAGTAGTGCCCGTGGGCGGAACCGTCGGTCCCTTCCCCGACCGATTGCCGAAAATGGTCTTCGCCCATGGCCAGACGCTCACGAACGCTTTCCACGGCGGTCTGGCCGGTCGGCAGCGCGACCTCCTCCATGGCGTCGAAGCCGCCTGCCATCAGGCCAAGGTCCGCGTACACCATCGCACGGGCGTTTTGATCCGGATCTGCGGCCAAAAGACCCTTGAGAATCCGCTCCGCCCGCTCGCGTTCGCGGAGCGCCCTGAGACTGTGGGCGAAGCGGCGTCTGGCGTCGAACAGGACCCGTTGTTCTGGAGCCGAGCCGGTGTCCTTCAACTGTTCGCCGACCCGGACGAGCAGGTCGAAGATGTGCCGGGCGTGGGCGGCGTCGCCTTCCCGGAGAAGGTCCGTGGCCGCAGAGAGGAGCGGGTCGAACAACCGGGGTTCCAAGATCAGCGCACGGTCGGTCAGCGACCTCCCGATCTCCGCTGCCCGTCCCGTCCCGTGCAGCGCTTTCGCGATGGGAAGAACCGCGAACGCCGAAGCTTGGCTGCTCCCGGTCATCAACTCCCTGACGAATGGATTGTCGTCGTACTCGCGAACGATCCGGTCCCAGTGTTCGCGCACTGCCCATGCCTTCACGGCCCCCGTCCAGTACCATTCCAGACGCGCCGGATGCTTGACGCTCAACGAGGCGTCCGCGCTGCGGGCGAAAAGCGCGTCTCTGTACCCGGCGTGGAAGTAGGACTCATGCCGGGTGCCGTTGAGCCTGACGAACTCCTCGACCAGCGCATCGAGCTCGTCTTCGCTCAGCGCGCCCCGCGTCTCCTGCGCACAGTCTTCGAGAGCCCGCTCGACAAGCCGGTCCAGGATCGTAAGCGACGCCGGACGTGAGGAGGACTTGAGATGTCGGCGGGCGGGGGCGCCTTCCCGTTCGGCTTCATCACCAGAGGCCACCTCCATGATCCCCTTCGATGGCGTGAGGGAAGCGTCGCCGGGGTAGTCCTCGGCACGGCTTTCCCGACCCGGCGGCGGCCCCGCCGCCTGCCGTTGCGGAACATCCGTCGCGTCTGACGTTTCGGCTGCGATCTTGGCCGCACTTCGGTGCGCGGCCTCAACCGACTCCGTACCGCCTTCCAAATCACTCAGACCCCAACGATCCCTTAGCCACGCGCACGACTTCTCACCGAGCGGCGCTCTGGCCTCCCACAGGGCGAGGAGGTAGATGGCCACGGCCCGGTCCCCGTACTCGTCGGCCACCTTGGCCGCGACGCCTGCCAAGGCTTCCTGCGAGGCGTCCATGCTCTCGAACGATTCGACTTCGCCATCGTCGTGCGGTATCCCAAGGCCGTCCAGGAATGCCCGCACCATCGGGAGACGGGCGGGCGTTGCGAGGCTGCTCAGGAAGAGGATCTGGGTGATGATCGGGTCTTTCAGCGGGACGGTGCAAGCGGTCTGGACAAGCTTGTCGAGGGTCCAGCGGCGAACGGTCTGCGGACGAAAACTCAGGGTGTCGGCCATCGCCTTGCAGACCGTCTCGCGTCCGATTTCCTCGCTCTCGATGAGCCACCGGACACCGTCCTCGCGCTCGTCTCGGTTCAGCACGTTCCACAGACTCACAGTGCTCGGTCGCACCGCCCGCTCCACCAACTGCTTGAGCCGGGGGTCGATGTCCTTCCGGGAACCCGTCCGAGCCTGCGGGGTCGGCACCGGTTCCTCACTCTGGGGGCCTTGAGCGCGCGTGCGCCGGAGGCCGAAGATGATTCTGCCAAGCTTGGTTCGGGCCATGGTTATCGCAGCGCGGACGGGGTAGAGAAGGAGCTTGCAAATCTAATGCTCCCGACGCCGGAGAGCGGTGACCGGACATGCCGCAGCCTCTGACGGGGCTCAGATTCGGTTTCCGGGGCGGCCAAGGGGGCGTTTGGGGCAATCTACGGGCCGTGGAATGGCCCACGATCGTCCATCTCACCCTCCCGAGGGGTACGGGCAGGGTCGAAACCGGCCGCTCGGCAGGACGTGTCTGGTCACGGAGAAAGTCGCGATTACCGACATCGAAAATGTCCGGTTCTACGGCTGCCCCGCAGAACTCTAAAGGCGACCCTCCGAACGTCATTGGGGTGGCGGGAGAGTCCAAGGGTCGATTGGGCTTTGCGAAAAGGGGTCGGCGGTCGATTCCGAATCAAATCCACCTCGGCCCCCACGCCAATTAGCGCTCGATCGCGTAGACCTCAATCAGAGTTTCGTCATTGGCGCCCTTTGCACGAACGAGTACCCGGTCTTCCGAGATATCCAGAACATTCAGAACCGACAGCTTCGCCGGCATCGCGAGTCGCTTCTTTCGTTCCCACGCCTCGCTGAAACCGACCCAGGCGACCTCGTCCTGAAACGGGTCGGGGTACTCCCGGATCCACAGAAGACCGTCGGCGCCGCCCTTCATGGCGGAAAAAGCGGGGAGGGTGGGACGCGCCGGCAGGTCTTCGAGCAGGCGGAGTCTGAACTCCGCCATGGTCAGGAGGAAGTTCCTTCCGCCGATGACTATTTGGCCCGGCTTTGTACTCTCGAGGTTCGCCCGCATGGTATCTCTAACGAATTCCGCCCAGCCAGCCTTCGCACTCTCCCGGGGCTGCCCGAATGAGAAGACGTCAACGGCGGTCCCAGCCTCGTCGTAGCGCGTGATAGTAATCGAGTCTGTTGTCGCCAGGTAGGCGTAGCGGTCGGTGACGGCAGCGACGGCAGTGCGTCCGAAGATCACGCTTGGCCCGCCGTGCCAGAAACCGCCGGCGCCGTCACTCTCCCTCGCCGCCCACTGCTCTTGCCCGGGAAGGGTGTCCTCGAATACGACCTCCCCGTCAGAAAGACGAGCGATCTCATATGCCACCGGCTGCCGGACCTCCATCGACCCGACGGCCCCGTCCCCCGGGAATCCCGACTGCCAGATGTCGTGCAGCACGCTGTTTCCGAGGGCGCCAACGATCTCGACCCTTACCCGGCCACGGCGTCTGAGGCTGGTCTCGCCGACGTACCCCCCGGAGGCGTCGAGCAGGGTTACGCGGAAGTGGTTTGCGTCCCAAGTGATCAGTCCGTCCGCGTGCCGAGCGATCCCAGCCAGGTACTTATACTCGCCGGGACCCTCTCCATTCCTGCCGTGCCGAGAAACCAGCCGGCCCGCAGCATCCAAGATCAGGACTTCGTAGAATTGGCCATCCGCGATAGCGATGCCATCGCCGAAGAAGACCGCTCCGGAGACCCTGCCCAGCGGGAGAGACTCATCCGACCCTACCACCAGGCTTGGTTCCGCAGCGAGCCGAAACGACTCGTCACCAGGCCACGGGGAGAACAGGTCCGCGGCCGCCGCGCGACCCGTGGCCCCCCGGTCCGATGGCTCGTCCACGCAGGCGGCGCAGAGCGCCAGACAGGAAACGGCGAGCATCGTTTTCGCCAGCGGTCTCCGTAGGGCGTCCGTCACGAGGTAGGCTTTGGTCATCCGCTGTTACCACCGTGAAGTGTGGCCAGATCCATTACCTCAGCTGTGATGGTGTTATGTTGCGGCCTGCGCGAAAGTCTGGGTGCCCGACGAGCGAGTGTGGTCACAAGAAAACGTTGCGGTTACCGGCATCGAGAATGTCCCGGTTCTGCGGCTGCCCCGCAAGACTCTAAAGGCAACCCTCCGAACGTCCTTGGGATGGCGGGAGAGACCGGGGGTCTACAAGGGCTTTGCAAGCAGGGGGACGGCGGTCGATCCCGAATTAAGTCCACCTCGGCCAGACGCGTCAATTAGCGCTCAAACGAGTAGACCTCGATCAGGTTTTCGTCATGGGCGCCCCTTGACTGGACGAGTACTCCGTCCTCCGAAATATCCAGAACGTGCAGGCGCACGGGCATCGTGATCCGCTTCTTCCGTTCCCACGCCTCGCTGAAACCGACCCAGACCACCTGGTCCTGATGCGGGTTGGGGTACTCCCGGATCCACAGAAGGCCGTCGGCTCCGCCCTTCATGGCGGAAAAAGCGGGAAGGGTGGGGCGGGCCGGCAGATCCTCGATGAGGCGGAGGCGGAACTCCGTCATGACCTCCATGAAGTTCCTTCCGTCGATGACCATCTGGCCCGGACCTCTAGTCTCGAGATACGCCCGTGTGCTATCACTGAGGAACCGCACCCAGGCTGCCTCTGCACTCTCTCGGGGCTGCTCGAATGAGACTTCAACGGCGGTCCCAGCCTCGTCGTAGCGCGTGATCGTGATCGAGTCGGTCGTCGCCAGATAGGCGTAGCGGTCGGTGACGGCAGAGACGGCAGTCCGCCCGAAGATCACGGGTTCCCCGCCGTGCACGTACCCGTCCACGCCGAAACTCTCCCTCGCCGCCCACTCCTCTCGACCGGGACGGGTGTCCTCTAGGACGACCTCCCCGTCAGAAAGACGAGCGATTTCATAGGCCACCGGCAGCCGGATCTCCATTGGCTCGACGGCCCCGGAGCCCGGGAATCCAGAAGGCCGGATGTCGTGCAGCACGCTGTTTCCGAAGGCTCCAACCATCTCGATCCTTCTATAACCACGCGTTCTGAGCTTGATGTCGTCGACGTACCTCCCAGAGGCGTCGAGTCGGGTTACTCGGAAGTGGTATGCGTCCCAAGTGATCAGTCCGTCCGCGTGGCGAGCGATCCCGGCCAGATTTTTGTAGTCGCCGGGACCTTCTCCATGCCTGCCTTGCCGAGAAAGCAGCCGGCCCGCAGCATCCAGGATCAGGACTTCGTACGACTGGATATCGGCGATAGCTATGCCGTCGCCGAAGAAGACCGCTCCGGAGACCCTGCCCAGCGGGAGAGACTCGTCCGATCCCACCACCAGGCTTGGTTCCGCGGCGGTCCGCAATGACTCGTCACTAGCCCACGGGGAGAACATGTCCACGACCGCCGCGCGAGCCGTGGCCCCTGGGTCCGATGACTCGTCCAGACAGGCGGCGAAGAGCACCAGACAGGAAACGCCCAGCATCGGTTTCGGCAGCGGTCTACGTCGGGCGCCCATCAGGGCCGCCTAGCGCGACTGTTCGATCAGTTCGAGGAACTGTTCCTCGTTCGCGTACCCGACGTGCCTCCCAAATTGGTAAAAGAACGTCGGGGTTGAGGTTACCCCCAGTGCCTCTCCGAGCCTCATGTCTTCCTCCAGCCTTCGTCCCGTTGCTTCGTCCATAAGGCAGCTCTCGTACGAAGCCAGGTCGGCCACGCCGGCGTTCTCGGCGAGCGTCTTCCAGTTCCCGATGTCCCGCCACTCCGACGACTCGAAGAGTAGCGAATGGAACTGTGGGAACCGTCCCTGCTCCTCGGCGCAGATTGCCGCGCGGGCGGCCTCCTCAGCTTTGGGGTGGATAGCTGTCAGCGGGTAGTGGCGGAATCCGATCGTAACCTCCGGATCGGATTTCAGGACAGCCTCCAAGTGTGCGTGGGAATCTCGGCAGAACGGGCACTCGTAATCCCCGAACTCGATGATCATCGCGGTGCTCGCATCGACCGTGTCCATGCGAGCGCTCGTTGCCGCCAACGCCTGCCAGTGCTCCTCGACGAGCACTGACAGGCGGGCCTGCGCCCTCCAAGCGGCGAGGCGCGTTCGGATCGGGCTCTCGGGCAAGAACACGACGGATAGGAGCACCGCCAAGAGCCCGAGGTTCAGGAGATGGCTGGACCAACTAGTTTCCTTCTTGCCCTTGTTCCTTTTTCCCATTTCGCTTGAGATAGGGTCTAGGGTCAGCAGGTAGGGTCTAGCAGGTAGCCCCCGGAACCACTCCCTGCCCGCAGTCGACCGTGCAAGTATCGCCGGATGTTTCGCACACTTCGATGAGACCCCCATCGCTGCAGTGCAAGGTGTAGTGCTTCTCTTTCAGCACGCAAGGCTGCGTAGAACCCTCAGCGGCGGCGGGCGTCGTAGCCAGTGCCACGACCACCGCTGTCATCAGCAACTTCCTGATCGTCTTCGCGACCAACATCATATACCTCCTTGAAAGTGTGGAGCCCGCCCTATCCATGAGCGGACCGACGAAGCTAACCCTCGTGTCAACCCCGCCCAAAGGAGCGCTGAAGATAAGCACGATGGGGTATCGGCTAAACTACTTCCCCAGACCGGATTGAAACCAACTGCGGACGGAATCCGTAGTACGCCGCCCCTCGGGTTACCGAAGCGTGAAGGACGGCCCGAGCGAACGAGTCGAAGAACCGGAGGAGTCGCAAGTAGTCAGGTTGATCCACCCCAAGGCGGAACCAGTGCCCGCGCCCAGCTACATGGGCGCTGGCGAGATCGTTCGCCGCTCCGGTTCCCGGAGTGCATGGACGGCCCGGCATCACCGGTCTCCGTCCCACGGCCAGCCGCGCTTCGCGAGGTCCGTCTGAACGGGTTCCCCGGAGCGCTCGCGGAGGTGCCCCGGCACCGCCGCGACGGCGGCGGCCGCGGGGTACTGGAAGCCGCGCCCAAGGGCTTGTCGGACGGGGCTTACGTAGGTCAGTATCCATCTCGCAAGCGGACGCCCGTTTTTCGCGGAGCAACCTGTCTCGCAGCGCCCCTTGGCGACGCTTCCGCTTCGGCGCCCGTTCTTGCCCGGTTCGATCATCCGTGAACGCTCCCCGCCGGGCTGGGCGTCGGGAAGGTCGGGCAGGAGTACTCGCGCGGCGGATGCGCCATCCAAGTGCGGTCCTGCTGCACCAAGGCGTTGGCGAGGACGAGGAGCTTCCGCATCACGGCCGTCAGGGCGACCTTGCGCGGCTTCCCGTTGGCGAGGAGCGCCTCGTACTTCCGCTTGAGGTCGGGATTGTGCTGGATCGCGACCACCGCGGGCATGTAGAGCATTCTGCGGACCCGGTGCCTGCCGCCCTGGATGAAGCTCCGTCCCTTCCAGTTTCCGGACTCCCGGGTGACCGGGGCGAGTCCGGCGAGGCTGGCGGCTCGCGACCGAGTGAGTATTCCCAGTTCCGGGAAGTGGACGATCAGTCCCGCGGCGGTGATGTCGGAGATGCCCGGGATCGAGGTCAGGATCTCGGCCCGGCGCTCCATTTCCTTCTCCTCTCCGATCCGCTGCCGGATCTCGGCATCGATGAGCTTCAGCTGGCGGTCGATCTGCCTCAGCCTCTGCTTGGTGACCCGCTTGCCCACGGGAGTGCGCAAGTTCCTGCCCCGGTTGGTGGTTGCGATCCGATCCCTGACCAGCGCGTCGCGGATCTGCTGGAGCTCGGCAAGGTCGCGCTGCCCCTCCGATTTCGCCTCGGTCGGACGCAAGCCTTCGACAGCGGCCGCCATGGTGGCCAGCAGCCGGGCGTCCACCGCGTCGGTCTTGGCGCGCCGCCCGATGGAGCGGGCGAAGGATCGGACTTGGAAGGGGTTGATCGCGTACAGGGGGAGCCCGGCCTTCAGGAGGGCGTCCTCGAAGTCGCGGTGGAAGACTCCGGTGGGTTCGTACGCGACCCGGTCAATCCCGGAGCCGATCCAGGCGATCAGCTTCCGGAAGCCGGTCCTGTCGTTCGTGAACCGGGACGCTCTCCCCTCGGGGGCGGCGAAGGCGTCGAGCCAGTCCTTGGAGATGTCGATCCCGACGGTGCGGAGGATGCTGCTCATGTGTTCTTCCCTTCTCCTGTGCTTGTCATGCGAGCCTCGATGCTCTTGTATCCATTCAGGACATCGGGAAGGACGGTGGCGATCACACTACCCACGGCCCCTTTACGGCCTGCCAGCCTATCGATCCGACCACCGTCCCTGTTGAGCGCCCGCTCCGGCTCGCTACGCTCGCCTCTGCGGGCGCTCAACAGCCCGGGCCTTCCCCGTGACCCGGTCGTGCAAATCACGCGAGAATCTGCATGATTATGGGAGACAAGCAAGCCAGCCTACCCTCCGTGGCCACACTCCGTGTGTCTCCCGGAGGGGCTGGCGGGGGGCTGCGCCCCCTGTGACCCCCGCAACGGAAACGGCGCGCCGTGAGCGCCGGACGCCCCGTTTGGGTGAAGGTCCGCGCCAGCGACGCGGAGCGTGCCGAGTGGCACGCCAAGGCGCGCTCCGCAGGCTTGACGCTGTCGGATCTGGTGCGCCGGTCGCTCGACCGGGCGCGCACCTGGACCGCGCCGCACGCAGAGGTCGAGCGCGAGCGCACCCGGGAGGCGGCGCGCATCGGGAACAACCTGAACCAGATCGCGCGGTGGGCCAATACCCACAAGGGGGCGGCCGAGGCCGTCGAGGTCCTCGCCCGCCTCGTCGCCATCGAGCGGGCGCTTACCGCGCTGGCCCGCTTCGAGAGCCCGGACCGCGACGATGCACCTTAAGTTTCTCGCGCACGGGACCGGGTCGGCGCGGGCCGCGGCCAAGTACCTCCTCGGGGAGCAGGACGCGGCAGGAAAGCCGCGCGAGGGCGTCGAGGTGCTGCGGGGCAACCCCGACATGGTGGCCGCGGTCGCCGACTCTCTGGAGTTCGAGCACAGGTACACGTCCGGCGTGATCGCATGGGCGCCGGACGACCGCCCCACCGACGAGCAGATTGAGGCGGTATTGGACGCCTTCGAGAAGTCGGCCTGGGCGGGTCTGGAGCCCGACCGATACGCATGGGCGGCCGTGCTGCACCGTGAGGAGGGCGGCGGTGCCCATGTCCATGTCCTCGCGGCGCGCTGCGACCTTGAGACGGGCCGGAGCCTCAACATTGCCCCTCCGGGATGGCAGCGGACGTTCGATCCGCTCCGGGACGCCTTCAACCACGAGCACGGCTGGGGCCGCCCGGACGATCCGGCCAGGGCCAGAGTGCAGCAGCCCGGGCACCGCGCCTACATCCAAGCGGCGCAGCTGCGAACCGGGCTCCGGCTCGAATCCTCCCCACGCGACCTGATCCGGGACTACCTGATCCAGCGCGTCGAGCACGGCATGGTGAGCAACCGCCACGATGTCGTCTCCGCGCTGCGGGAGGCGGGCCTCGAAGTGCCGCGCCAGGGCAAGGACTACCGTGCGCCGTGGAAAGGCGCGTTTTCCTAGTGGGTGCGAATCCCACCCGGCAACTGTCGCTCCGGCTGGTAGCGGCCAGGGCGGTTCATGGAGGCAACGACATGGGCTGAAGCACTCTGGAGAGAAGGGCCGCCATGGGCGGCTCAGCGACCATGCAGGCCGGAACGCGAGTGAACGCCGAGCAGGCCCCGAAACGCCTAATGCGGAAGCCGACCCTTCGGTAGTCAGGGGAAGGCCGACGGCTGGCCGGGAAGAGAGCGACAAGCGCACTGGCCGGTTTCCGCCGGGGTAATGGCGCTGGCATGCATGGAAGATGGAAAGCGCAGCAACACGGGAAGCCCTGCCGGTGCCGAGCACGCGGCAACCGGAACCCCGCGAGGGGCAGGCCGGGCCGGCAGGGTGGCGGATGGGTCCGCAGTACCGGAGACGCGGGGTAATGCCCGCCGAGGGAAGGGACCCTGAGTCGGGAGCGGTACGGAACGGAGGCAGGGACATGACCACTGGCGGGAGCCTAACAGGGTCGGCGAGCGTTCGGAAACTCCAGACCGTGCTACATGCGAAAGCGAAGGAAGAACCTGGACGGCGCTTCCACGCCCTTGCCGACAAGGTATGGCGGGAGGACTTCCTGCTGACGGCATGGGAGATGGTCCGGCGCAACGGCGGAGCGGCTGGAGTCGATGGTGTGACGGTCGCGGATGTCGAAGCGTACGGAGTGGAGCGCTGGATCGGGGAACTGTCGCGGGAACTGAGGGAGGGCGCCTACAAGCCGAGTGCGGTGAGACAGGTGCTGATCCCGAAGAAACAACCGGGGAAGTTCCGTCCGTTGGGCATCCCATGCCTGAGGGACCGGGTTGCGCAGACGTCGGCCATGTTGGTGCTTGGGCCGATCTTCGAGGCGGACCTGGAGCCGGAACAGTACGGATACCGGCCGGGACGGAGCGCCAAGGACGCGGTCGAGCGGATACACCGCTTGGTGAACCATGGCCGCAACGAAGTGGTCGATGCGGACCTCTCCAACTACTTCGGTGAGATACCGCACGCCGAGTTGATGAAGAGCATCGCGCGGCGCGTGAGCGACGGGCGGATGCTTGGACTCGTCAAGGCGTGGCTGGAAATGCCGGTGGTGGAGCAGGACGGGGAGGGAGGCACTCGCCGCACGAACCGGGCGCGAAGAGAACGGAAGGGAACCCCGCAAGGGGCTCCGATCTCGCCGCTGCTGAGCAACATCTACATGCGGCGGTTCATCCTTGGCTGGAAGGTGCTGGGCTACGCCCGGCGATTCGGCGCGGAGATCGTGAACTATGCGGACGACTTCTGTGTGCTCGGCAAGGCCCCGGCGGCGGAGATGCTGGCGGCGGTCAACCGGCTCATGGACAGGCTGAAGCTGCCGGTCAACGCGCGGAAGACCCGATGCCTCCGATGCCCCGAGGAGCCCATCGAGTTCCTCGGGTACCGCATCGGCTGGAACTATCGCCCAATGGACGGAAGCCGGTACATCGGGACCCGGCCCAGCAAGGCGAGCGTTCAAAGCATCTGCCGCAGGATCAGCGAGCAAACGGACCGGGTGTACGTGGGACGGTCCGCCGAGGAAGTCGTAGAGCGTCTCAACCGGCTGATGTCCGGATGGGCGAACTACTTCGACCTCGGGCAGGTCAGCCCGGCCTACAAGGCTGTGGACAGGCACGCGACCCGGCGGCTGCGACAGTGGTTCCGGCGGAAACACAAGGGACGGTCGAGAAGCTACGTGCGCTTCCCCGACGAATGGCTGCGGGACCACTGCGGCCTGACGTGTCTTGGGCCAACGACCGGAGACCTTCCGTGGGCGAACGCATGATCCCGGCTGAGAGCCGGATGCGGGAAATCCGCACGTCCGGTTCGACGAGCGGGGGAGTGGAAACGGACCGCATGGGAGCCGGACTGAGCACCAAGCGAAAGCGCGGACAAGAAGCACCGGACCCTACCCGGCACCGCGCCACCCCCCGACTCCACTGACCGCGATGGACCCCGAGACCGGGGACCGCTGGCGTCTCAAGGGAGAACTGTATGGAGAGAACTTCGACCGCGAACGACTTGAGCGACCGGCTGCGGAAGCGGCTGGAGAGCGAACGCAGGGAGATCGAGGAATTGACCGCGAGCGAGCTAAAGCGGCTCGCCGAGAACTCGCGGCGCGCCGCGAGGAACGCGCTCGGTACAATCGAGCGCGATACGGAGGTGGCGGTCGGGAACGTGCGCGAGTTGCTGGCCAAGGCGTGGCTCCGGCCCCCGATCGTCGGCCTGAGCCTCTGGCTCGGTTTCTTCGGCGGAAGCTGGGCGACGATGCGCTGGTTGGCGTCGAGCATTCGGGACCGGATCGAGACGCTCGCCGAACTGGACTACGACATCCAAGACGCGCGGGAGACGCTCGCGCAAATGGAGGTGGACACCTGGGGGGTCGCGCTGCTGGAGATCGAGGGAGAGCGGGTCGTGGTACTGCCAGCGGGGACGCTGGACAACACGGACTGGACGTGGCGCGATCGGCCTGCCGTGAAGCTATCGAACAGGTGAAGGAGGTCTATGACCGCATTAGAGGAGCAGTTGTCGAGGGCCTTGCGGAGGTTGTCCGAGCAGTACGAGCAGGAACAGCGGCGGCACTCCGCGCAGATCGAAGCCTTGCACGAGTACGCCGAAGTGTTGCGAGAATACGTCGAAGCCTTGAGGCAGCACGCCGAGCGGCAGAGCGGGGAGAACGAAGTCTTGCAGCGGCGAATCGAGCGGCTCGACGGGCAAGTGACACGCTTGGCCGAGTACTATGGGACATCCACCGCCGCGAGACCGAGCGGACGCGGCTGGTGATACGGCCGCCGACGCCCGGGCCGGACCGCGATGCGGGGCCGAGCCGCTGATGGTCGCGTTCGCAAACCGGGGCCGTGAGTCTGGCGCGGGCGCACTCTCTCCGCGAGCTTCCGGGAAGGCGGATCGTGCAGTCCATCGAATCGAGAGGAATCGAACGATGGCACGCACGAAACGAGACCGGCGCTGCTACAGCGCCGGTGAATGGGGCCGGAACCGGGTGAGGGTGTTCCCCGACCCGAAGACCGGACTCTTCCAGATTGAATGGCGCGAGAACGGACGCAGGCTCACGCGGTCGCTCAAGCACCGCGATTGGGTTCGCGCGAAGCGGCAGGCCGACGAGGCCGCCGCGGGCTTCGCGGTTCACGAGCCCAACGGCAAGGCCGAGGCCGAGCCCAAGCCGCTCACTCTGGGTACGCTCTTTGACATCTACGGTGAGGAGGTGACGCCCACCAAGGGCAAGCGCACCCAAACGCGGGACCGGTACTCGACCGAGATGTTCCTCGGGTTCTTCGGACGGGACCGCGACCCGGCGACTCTCTCGCAGCGCGACTGGGACCGGTTCATCCGGGAGCGGCGCGCGGGCAGGGTCGGGCCGTCGGGCCAGCCGGTGCGCAACCGGACGATCGAATGGGACCTGACGTTCCTCATGGCCGTTCTCAACTGGGCCGCGAGGTCGCGGGACGACCAAGGGCGCCTGCTCCTCGACAGGAACCCGCTGAAGGGCTTGAGGAAGCCCACGGCGAAGAATCCCGCAAGGGTTCTCCTGACCGAGGAGGAATACCGGGCGATGCTCGGGGTGTCGCGGCAGGTCAACTGGCGATTCCATGTCGCCCTCGTGCTCGCGCACGAGACCGGTCACCGAATCGGTGCCATCCGCCAGCTTCGGTGGAGTGACATCGACTTCGAGGGAAGGACCATCCGGTGGAGAGCCAAGCACGAGAAGACGGGATACGAGCACGTCACGCCGATGACGGACGAGGCGGTTGCCGCCTTGGAGGAGGCGCGGCGGATGACCACCGGCGCGGGAGACGCTCCGGTGATGCCCGCCGGGACGGACCCTTCCCGGTGCATGGACAGGGCCTGGGCGTACCAGTTCTGGTGCAGGGCGCAGACGCGGGCGGGTTTGGAGCCCAAGCGCGGAAGGGGCTGGCACTCGCTTCGGCGGAAGTTCGCCTCGGACTTGATGGACCTTCCCCTCAAGGTCTTGTGCCAGCTTGGCGGCTGGAAGAACGCCCACACGGTTCTGCGCTGCTACCAGAGAGCCGACGAGGGACAACTGAGGGAGGCGCTGGAGAGCCGCCGCAGGGTTCAGGTCTGAGAATCCCGATCAGCGGGAATCAAACAGCGGGAACCGGCTCAACGAAGCCCGTAAACGACACGGGTACAATCAGATACGAATCTGATGGTGTCTGCTGGTAACACTGGAGAACGGTCTTGGCCGTCTTCCAGCCGCCCAGCTCGCAGAGCACCTTCAGCGGCTGGTCCATGAGGTCGGAGGCGAACTTGCGCCTCAGCGAGTGCCAGCCGCGCCCGCGCTTGGGCTCCAGTCCCGCGAGCCGTTCGGCCCTGTCCCACCAACCTCGGGCCACCCAAGCGGCCACGCTCGACGAGGGGTCCTTCGGCGAGGGCAGGACTGGTGCGTCGCCCGTCGCCGGGTTCCGCCGCCGCGCCTCCTCCAAGGCGGCGACCGCCTCGGGGGTGACGGGCGTGGTGTGCTCGTATCCGGTCTTCTCGTGCTCGCTGCGCCACCGGATGGTTTCGCCGTCGAGGTCGATGTCGTCCCACCGGAGCTTGCGGACGGCTCCGATTCGGTGTCCCGTTTCGTGCGCGAGCACGAGCGCGACGCGGAACCGCCAGTCCACGTTGCGGGACACCCCGAGAAGCGCCCGGTACTCGTCCTCGGTGAGAACGATCCGGGTGGGGTTCTTCTCCATGGGCGTCCTCAAGCCCCTGAGCGGGTTCGACTCGATCAGCAGCCGGCCCCGCTCGTCCCTCGACCTGGAGGCCCAGTTGAAGACCGCGATCAGGAACCTCAGGTCGTATTCGACCATGCGGTCCGACACGGGCTTTCCGCTCGGTCCGACCCTTCCGGCCCGGCGCGCCCGGATGAACCGGTCCCAGTCCCTCTGGGAGAGCGTTGCCGGGTCGCGGTTCCTTCCCAGGAACCCGAGGAACATCCTCATCGCGGTCCGGTCATGCTGCCGCGAGTGCCGGGTCTTGGTCGGGGTTACCTCTTCACCGTAGATGTCAAAGAGCGTCTCCAGCGTGAGCGGCCCGGGCTCGGGCTCCTGCTTGGCGTTGGGCTCCGGCTTCGCGAACCCGGCGGCGGCCTCGTCGGCCTGCCGCTTCGCGCGCCTCCAGTCGCGGTGTTTGAGCGACCGGGTGAGCCTGCGCCCGTTTTCTCGCCACTCTATCTGGTAGAGGCCGGTCTTCGGATCAGGGAACACCCTCACCCGGTTGCGGCCCCATTCTCCGGCGCTGTAGGAGCGCCGGTCACGTTTCGTGCGTGCCATCTTCCATTCCTCTCTGGATGATGGACTGCACGATCTGCCTGTTGGAAAGCTCGCGGCGCGGGGCGTCCCGCACCAGTGGCACGGCGGGTGGCGTCGCCTTCCGGGGCAGGTGGATGCGTGCGATCCTGGGCGCGTTGAGCCTCCCGGCGTTGGGGATCTTGCCGTCGCGCACGAGGCGGCCCAGATGTTCCCTTGAGTAGCCGCTCTCACGGGCGGCCTCGACGAGCGACAGCGTGGTCTCGTCGCGGTCGCGGATCGTGGTTTCGAGGTCTTCGGCGCAAAGGTCCAGCACGAGAGCCGCGGTCTCGCTCCCGTACCTGCGGAGCGCCTTGGCCTTCCCGCGCCAGTCGGCGGGCAGACCCTCGACGGATGCGGGCTTGGTCTTCCGTCTGGACTTCCGGGTCATTTCCAGTCTCCTTCGTCGTCCTGTCGCAGCGAGTCCGCGAGGCCGGCATCCCCTTCGCCGCGCCTCACTGACCGTTCGGCGAGATCGACTCGCCGTCCGAGGTCGGCGAGCCCGGTGGTGCGGGCAACCGCGTAGATCGTGGCCGCGACGGCGGTGAGGGCGAGCGCGGCGTGCAGCGCGAGCGCGACTCCGTGCTCCGCGAGGACCCTTGGCCAGTGGGGCGCGAGGTATTCGAGGCGGGCACCGCCCATCAGGAACGCGGATCCGACGATTGCGGCGGTGAGTCCCGCGCTGATCTTCCAGGGCTGCATCGTGGTTCTCCTTCTTCTTCAGAGTTCGACTGTGGCTGGATCGCGGTCGGCCGGACCACGGAGCCAGGAGCCGCTGTCGCTCCCGAGGCCGAGCCTGCGGAGAAGCCCCGCCGCCGCGGGTCCGTTGGCGTGCATCGCGAACCCGGCGGCGGCCTTGGCGCGGACGGCCGCCTCGCGGTAGCTGCCGGAGACGGCCTCGACGTTGACGCGGCCGGTCCGGCCGTCCGCGTCCTCGTATTCGATCTGGGCGTCGGGGTAGAGCACCCGCCCCTCGTCGTCCAGGGGGAGCCCGAGTTCGCGCGCGATCCGGTGCCGTTCGGCATCGGCGGCCCGCTTGCCGCTCTTCCGCGCGGCCTCGCTGCCGCGCGCGACCCTGCTCTTGAGTTCGGTGTCGAGCCGGACGCGCCGCACGCTGGCGCCCCGTGCTTCGAGCCGCTTCCGCTCGATTCGGCAGGCGCGGTAGATGGCGGTGTCGTGTGCGGCCTCGGTGTCCCGGACCCGCACCGTGCGGATCGCCTGCGAGGGATCCATCCCGCGCTCGGCGGCCAGTTCACGCGCCTCGGCCACGCCTTTGCGGGTGAGGGTCAGCACCTTGAACGGGTTGCCCCTCGGCCCGGTTGCCATTTGCTGTTCGACGATGCCGTCGCGGACCCAGGCGTCCACGGCCCGCCGGGTTGTGAACGGATGACCGCCGAAGCGGGCGTCCGCGAGGTCGCGGAACGACACCGCGCCGTGGACGCCGATGTCGGTCAGCGCCCCGGCGCAGCGGTCGCGGAAGGAGATGGACCCGCCGTCCCGGCCCGCGGCGTATTCTCGGCGATGGCCGTCCCGCATCGGAAAGCGATTGCGGCTGGGTGGCGCGGCGGAACGGGGGTCCGGTTCGGCCGTGCGGCCGAACATCTCTCTCCCTCTCACGGATCAGCGGCTCGGCCCGAAGCCGCGCTCGGGGACCGGGATCCTCGGCACGGGAACGACGATCCTCTGCGGTCCCTGCGCGGGCGTCCTGACGGCCGCGACGGCAACGGGGTCGCGTTCGGCCACCCGCTCGCGGTGCCGGTCGAGCACGAAGTCGGAGATCTTCTGCGCGTCCGCGGCGGCGCGCCGGATCTCGCGCGGGTCCTCCTCGAGCGCCTGGATCCAACCCTCGACGTAGGCCGCGCCCCGCGCCGGGTCGTGGCCGACGCCCACGTGCTCGCCGGTCATCATCGCGCTAATCTCGGCCCGCAGCTCCTCGCGGGCGTACTCGGGCGAGCCGAACCCGTTGTTGATCCCTTCGATGAGGGTGTCGCGCTTCATCCGGCTCTCGTGGCCGGTGCTGTGGCCCAGCTCGTGGAGTGCGGTCTGGTAGTAGTGGTTCGCGGACGGGAACTGCCCCCGCTCGGGCAGCACGATCTCGTCGCGCTTCATGTGGTAGTAGGCGCGGTCGCCCTGGACGTGGCGGACCGGCACGCCAACGTCCTCCATGACCCGCTCGGCCTCCTGGTGCACCTTCCAGAGCGGCTCGGGCGTGGGGTTCGAGCGCTCGGGCAGCCCGTCGGCCTGCTCGGCGTTGAACACCGTGTACTGGCGCACGAACGGCGCCTTGAGCTTCTCGTAGCGGTAGACCTTCTTGCCCTCGGCGTCCCGCCTGGGCCGTCCGCGCTCGTCGGTGACGGCGATCCGCTTCTTGTCCTGGAAGGAGAGGATGCGGGTGCCGCGCTCGCCCTTCCTGACCTGTCCGCCACGCGCCTGGATCTGGCGGTACGTGCCCCAGCGCACATCGCCGTAGCCCTGTTCCTGCTGCACGGAGGCGAGATGGAGGCTGTTGCCGCCCCGGTAGGAGCGGTCGGTGTCCACGTTCATGGGCATCACGCGCTCGCCCGGCGCCCACGGCTTCTGCCACGGCGCGGTGCCCTGCCGGATCTGCTCGATGATCGCGTCGGCGAACTTGCGGTGGTATTCGTCGTGGTTCATCCGTCCACCTCCTCGCCGGCGGCGCCGTGCGGGTCGTCCCAGGCGGCGGCGATCTCGTCCTCGCTCCCCACGTCCTCGGGGAAGAGTCCGTACTCCTTGGCCAGTTCTGCCTCGACTTCGAGCGTCTCTCCGCCATCGCGGGCGAGTTCCCGGTCGAAGTCTTCGAACGTCTCGACCCGGATGGTCGTGTCGTCGCACTTCATGCGTTCACCTCCTTGGTGTGTGGGTGGGTGCTTCCTTGTGGGGCTTCGCCGCCCCGCCCCAGATGGGCGCGGTGTTCCAGCGGCCGGTGGCCGCGTCGTATCCGCGCACTTCGAGTGCCTCCTCGACGAATCGCTTCCCTTCCCGGCGCGTCACGTGCAGCACAAGCGCGATGCCGTCCACGACGCCCCGGCAGGTGACCTCCCAGGGGAGCGCGTCCCCGGCCTGCATGGCGCAACTGGCGAGGCGCGAGAGCGCGGAGCGGGCGTTGTTGGCGTGGACGGTCGTGAGCGACCCGCCGTGTCCGGTGTTGAGGGCTTGTAGCAGATCGGCGGCCTCGGCCCCGCGCACTTCGCCGACGACGATGTGGTCGGGCCGGTGGCGGAGCGCGTGCCGCACCAGGTCGCGGATCTCGACCGGCGTCTCCGAGAGGGTGGCTCCGGCCTCGAACCGGAGGCAGTTGGCGCGGTCGATCCGGAGTTCGAGCGTGTCCTCGATGGCGACGATCCACTCGTCGTCGGGCAGCAGTTCGATCAGCGCGTTCAGAAGCGTCGTCTTGCCCGATCCCGTGCCGCCGGACACGAGGATGTTGCGGCGGGCGAGAAGGGTGTCTCTCGCGGCTTCGAGCACCGGCTCCGGCAGCGACCCCATGCGCACGAGGTCGGCGGCGGAGAACGCGCGGCCCCCGAACCGGCGGATCGTTATCGCAACCTCGGGCGCGGCGGGCGGCGTGCAGATGGCGACCCGCGATCCGTCGCCCAACCGGGCGTCGAGGACCGGCCTCGCGGCGGGATCGAGCCCGAGCGGCCGGGCGATGTGGATTGCCGCGCGGTGGAGCCAGGCGGCGGTGAGTCCGGGCGCCTCGTGGGGCTCCAGCCTTCCGGCACGCTCGATCCAGACGTTGCCGGGACCGTTGATCATGATCTCGGAGATCCCGGGGTCTTCGAGCAGGGATTCCAACCCCGGGAGAAACGGGGCGAGGTGGCCGACGCCGCTGGCGCGCTTCATATCCGCCCCTCCTCCCGGAGCCGCCAGTAGCCCGTCTCGCGAGGCAGGTAGTGCGGCTTCAGGTAGACGCGGGTGGCGGGAAGCGACTTCACGCCGTCGTACGGAAGACAGACCGCTTGGTAGTTGGCGAGCAACCCGAACTCGCGCGGCGTGAACACCGGCTCGCTCTGCCGACGGAACGACTTGCTCGCGCCGATGGTGCCGCGTCCGCCGCCGGCGCGGCCGGACAGGAGCGAGAACTCGGGTCTGCCCGTGGTCTCGGTGAACGTGTAGGAGGCCCGAGTCTTCATGACGGTGCCGCACATCTCGGACGCGATCTTGGCCGACGACTCGTCGGACAGGGACAGGAAGATCCGGGTGCGGAGCGTCTGGACGAGCGTGCGCCATGCCTCCCCCGAGGGCAGCACGGAGCGGAGCGATGAGAGCGACTGCGTGGCGACGATGGGGATGCAGCGGCACTGCCGCGTGAGCGCGAACGCCTTCTCGTCGCCCGACGGGTCGTCCTGGCCGACCGTGGCAAAGGCTTGATATTCGTCGCAGATGAACACGGCGGGCCGCATGTAGCGGTCCGGGCGGCGCGCGGCCTCGGCCGGACGGCGGAGCAGCGCCTGCATCCACGCATTCTTGAGCAGGACGCCTATGGCCCGTGCAAGGGCCGGATTCGCGCCCGCGGGCATGTTCAGGGCGAGGACCTTGCCACCCTCGATCAGGTCGGAGAGCGGAGGCAGGCGGCGGCGCAGTCCCGGCACGGGATGGGCGGGACCTCCGGTATCGTCCCTCTCGCCGGACGTGGCGTCCGTCGGCGGCGGCGGGCAGAACACGGCCGCCACGTCGGGCTGGTCGAAGAGCGAGAGGAAGACGCTGATCCCCTCGACGATCGAGGTGCGGAGCTTGGCGTCGAGCGCCGACCAGTCCTTGTCGTACCACCGCTCGATGGCCTCGACGCTTTCGGCGAACTCTTTCCCGGCATCGCCTCCGACGGGCTCCGTCTCGTACGCAACGCCGAGTTCCTTGAGCTTCGCCCGCAGCGGCGGATCGAGCCTGCATCCGACCCTCGCGGTCCCGGGCACGGCCTCCCAGGCCGCGTCTTCGAGGGCGTTCTTGTGTTCGGTCAGGTCGGTGGCGGCGATCATCGCCCGGAGGGGACGGACCTCGTCGGCCATCGCCCGCGCCTCGCCGATCTTCGCGGCCAGAAGCTCCGCGTCCACCGTGCAGCGGTATACGTCGCGGAGCGTGACCCAGCCCCTCGGCAGGAGCCGGTGAAGCTCGACGATCCACCGGACGAGGTTCGTGTACGCCTGCTGCCAAAACGGTTCGCGCGACTTGCCGAAGAGCTGGTTGATGAGCGACGCCACGCCGTAGGCCATCGAGTAGGAGTCGAGCAGCGGATCGTCGAGCGGGTTCCACTGCCACGATCCGCCGAGCCCGATTTCGAGGTAGTCGTCCTCCCGCCCGGCCTCGCTCAGGATGCTCCGGACCTGGTGACAGAAGTCTCCCTTGACTTCGAGCACGAGCGCGCCCGCCCTGCGCTTGGGGTCGTCCGCCCGCCAGTGGAGCAGCTGCCGCGCGAACGGATACATGCAGGCCGTGGTCTTGCCGGTGCCGACGGCCCCGACGACAAGCAGCCCGGTGTAGAGCCCCTTCTCGGGGATGACGAGCCACGCCGGCCGCTCGCTCTCTTCCGGCACGGTCGGATGGTGCAGTTCGCCGATCACGACCGAGGGCGCGCCGTCCCCGGGCGAGTTGGGCCACTCGGGCAGCCTGCCCCGCCGCCGGAACCTCACGAGCGGCTGGAGCCAGACGCGCCAGACCGAGAGGACGAGCGATCCGGTGAGCACGACGGCGACGGCGGGCCACGCGTAATGCCAGACGCGGACGGCGGCGTGCAGGGCCGGATCGTGCCAGGCGATCAGGTCGAGATACGGGTTCGCGTCCGCGGGCGGGAACGGCGCCTTGAGCGCCCGGGCGCCGGCCGCGCCGACGGCGGCCCCGATGATGGCGAGGGTGCCGGACTTCATCGGCCGAACCTCCTTCCTGAAAGGATCGATGGCTGGGAGCGACCCGAGGGGGCGGGGCCCGGGGTGCGCAAACGCGCACGGCCCCGAACCCGTAGCAGGCCCTCGGACTGCGGGGTCGCTCCCAGCCCCGCCGAAACGGCCCGCGCGGCCCCGGCCGTCCGGGCCGTCGAGGCGCAAGACGTTCGGGCGCGGCGACTTGCGCCGCCCCGCCGGTGCGCACGCCCGGAGCGCCGGGGTGCGCATCGGCGCCCCGTGTCGTTTTCGGGGGCGGGAGCGGCCATGACCCGCGGCGCGGGAGGTGCGCAAATCATCGGTAGAGGACTCCCGCGAGACGGGTCGTCCGCCAGGCGCGGGCGCGGCCCAGTCCGCCCCGCCCGGCTTGTCGGCGGGCCTCCTTCTCAAGCGCGACGCTGCGCTTCAGCGCGGCTTGCAGCCCGCCGTACTCGTCGAGGACTTCCACGGCACCCCTGTGGATCGCTCGCTCGATCCGGGCCAGTTCGTCGGCCACGCCGGGGTCCGCCTCGCCGCGGCCGGAGTCCTCGGACCAGCGGCCCAGCACCCGACGCGCACGCTCCGTCTCGTCCCTCGTGCGTCCGACGGCGACGGCTTCGACGGAGTGGCCGCGCCGGGCGAGCGCGCTCCAGAGGCCCCGGTGCGCCGTCCCCCAGGACCGGACCCCGCTGACGGTGTCGTGGCCGGGTTCGGCGTAGACGAACACGGCGCGGTCCGGCTCGACGGCGACGGGCAGCTTGACGGGGAAGTAGCGGCGGGTGTCGCCCGCCGCGCCCCGGTAGAGGCGGGACGGCAGGAGCCTCCGCTCGATCCCGAGCGCCTCGAACGCCGCGACCTTCTCGTCCTCGGTCGGAAGCCAGGGCAGGTCGGGGTGCTCGATCACGTAGTCGAGCGAGAGCAGGCGCCGCATCAGAACCCGGGGGGATGCGGGGCGGCGGTGCCGGATGTGCTCGGCCCCGAACGCCCGGTAGAGCCGCCGGGAGTAGATCCGGCAGACCCGCCCGATCCCCCGGATGCCGGGCACCGTCTCCTCGGCGGCCAGTCCCTGCTCGATCAGGGCGTGAACCATCCGGCGAGCCCGGTCGTGGTGCGTGGCCAGGAACCGCGTGGCCTGCCTCCGGGTGAACACGCCGCTGTGCAGGCACACCAGCGCGATCCACTCGGCCTTGGCTCCCGTCCAGCCGAACGGTTCGAGCGCCTTCTCGCGTCCCTTGAGATGGAGCGTCATCGCTCCTCCCCGCCGCTGACGAGCGCCCGGTCGGCCCGCATGTAGGTGACGAGGAGTCCCATCGGGTTGTGGACGACGAGTTCGTTCGGGATCGAGTCGAGGAACTCGAACCGGAGCGTGAGCGACCAGCGCTCGCGCCGAAGCTCCTGCTCGCCCCTCAGATGCACGAGGTCGAAGTCGGCCGTCGCGCCGTGCGGCGGCGCGGGCGCGGGATGGATGCGGAGCACGACCTGTTCGACTTCGATTTCGGTCCCGGCGGTTCCGGCCGCCGTGGCCGCCACCTCGGCGCCGTCCCTCTGGAAGGCGGCGTTTGCGAGGTCCGTGCTCAGGAACCGGAGGCTCCGGGTCCATTGCTCCTGGACCGTCGCGCGGCGGCGCGAGTGGAAGTCGTGGACAAACCGGTTCAGGAAGTACTTCGTGGTCGGGTCGAGCGGATCGGCCTGCGCGGTCGCGGCCTCGTAGGCCAGCGCCTCGGCCCGGCCCACCTCGTCCACGCGGACGACGATGGGCTTGGGCGGCTCGGCGCCCGCGATCCGAAGCAGGACGAAGACGCCAAGCACGATGCTCGCGGAAAGGAAGGTCAGGATCGTCCGGAGCTTCCGGTTCGCCTGCACGGCCTCGCCCCAGATCTCGGCGTATTCGCGGCCCGCGTCACGGTCTCGTTTCATCATCGGTGTCTCCTTGGGACTCAGACGGGGGGCTTGGCGGGGGCGGCCGCGCCGCCCGCTCCGCGCATGACGAGGGCCATGAACCCGGACCCGGACGAGCCGGACCCGGAGACGAGCATCGAGGCGAGTTCGCCGACCTTGAGCCCGGCCATGAGGCCGCAGGCGACCAGCGGCATGAGCACGACGGCCCAGAGCCAGAGTTCCATTGGATCGGCGGTCCCGGTGCCCATGAGGGCATCGGCGTAGGTCGTGATGTAGCCCATGCCGACGCCCATGAAGACGCGAAGAATGGCCCCCGCCACGACGCCGTAGAGCGTGTAGACCATCATCGTCCGGAACCATCCCCAGAACAGGAACGCGAGCGGCTCGAACAGCAGGAACGGGATCAGCACCGGACCCAGGAGGATCGCGATGGCGAGGGCGACCTGCGCCCAGATCACCTGCGCGTAGGTGACGCAGAACAGCGCCAGCAGGCTCAGCACCAGCGAGGCGCCCATCACGAGCGACACGAGCGAGGAGAAGAGCACGGTGACGCCCGCCGTCACGACCGACAGGAGGTTGCCGCTCGACCACGCCGCGCCCAGGTGCGCGCCGTAGGCCTGGACGAGCGCGGTCATCTCCGAATACCCGGCCGACACCACGTCCGAGAGGAACAGGTTCTGGAGCCAGATCCCGCCCCCGGCGATCATCGCCGGGAACGTGAACCCGACGCCGGGGATCGGGACGGCGTAGTAGTGGAGCAGCGTGCGCGGGATCGCGATCCCGATCACGAGGCGCACGATCTCCCAGGGGTGGAACGTGCCGCTGAACGCGATCTTGAGTCCGGTCCAGGCAACCATGACGGCCGCGAGCCCGCCCCAGAGCTGGAGCCCGACGGTCTGAATGTCGGGCGCGGCCCCGCCGACGACGGAGTCGAGCACGATGTCCAGGAAGCTCTTGAAGTCCTGAAGCCGGTCCGGCGGGATCTGCGTGGGGACGTTTGGGTCGATGGACTGCGGAGGCAGTTGCATGGCTGGCGCGCGCCTACCGGTAGAACGACGGGATGCGGAACAAGAGCCCGTCGCGGAGCGCGGCCCGGTTCAGCGAGGCCGCGTCCCGCATCGTCACGGCGAGCGCGTTCGCCCGAGCTCGGCCGTCGTGCCAGCGGCCGAGCCATTCGAGGTGGGCGAGTTCGGCCTGCCGCGCCCGGCCCGCCTCGCGGGCGGCCTCGTGGGCGAGCACCTGCCCGGCGGCCGCGTCGATCCTGCCTTGGCTCAGGGCAGCCGCGACCCCGGCCTGCTGGAGCGCCGTGTTCGACAGGTTGCCGTTCGAGGTGAGGCCGGCGAACGAGCCCCCGGCGCTCTCGACCGTCTCCGCGAGCGCGGCCGCCGCGTCCAGCGCCGCGTAGTCGAGCACGCGCTGCCGGTCGGCGGCCTCGCGGGCGCGGCGGTGGTTCTCCAGCGCGCGCGTCGCCGCTTGGGGCGGAAGATTCGCAAACAGAGCCAGGATATCGGCGTCCGACACCCGGTCGGCCGTGCCGTGGGCGGTGCGCCAGAGATCGGTGAACGAACCGCCCGTCCCGAAGCGCCGGACCGCATCGACCGTGCCCCGGGCCGGGCCGGTGAAGTCCGAGCGCCAACCGAGTCCGTCGCGCACGAGCCCGACGGGATCGGCTGCAAGGTCGGAGAACGGTCGGAGGAGCGCGTCGATCTCGCCCTTGGCGGCACGCTCCATGTGGTCGAGCTGGTCTTCGAGTTCCGTAAGCTGGCGGGCCATCGACCGGATCTGGGTGACCTGGTGCGAGATCTGCGTGATCTGGTTCGCGATGATCGTGGCCCGCTGGAACCAGCTCCCGAAGTCGAACTGCGCGCTAGCGGGACGGGCGCCCGAGAGCAGCAGGAGCGGAACGAGCAGCGCGGGGGCAAGGAAGCGGTATCGCATGAAGGGATCCTTTCTCTTATCGGTGTGTCGGAGGGGTGGGGACGAGGACATCGGAGGCGAACCAAATACGGAGCCGGTGGCCCGCGCGGATCGTGATCTCGGGCAGCCGGTTCAGATACCGGTCCAGCATCGAGGTGGCGCTGCCTCCGAGCCCCTGTCCGACGCCTGCCCGGAGTCCGTAGGGCGACGCTCCGGCGAGCGTGAGACCGCTCAGCGCGCCGACCGCTCCGGCGGCCGCGAAAGTCGAGAGGTAGTGGCGGTTCACCCGGTCGCGGAGGGCGCTCTCGCCCATCTGGTTCAGGCCGGTGAACTCAAGGTCGATCCAGCTTCCGTCGGGCAGCAGCAGCCGGTGGAACTCGACGGCGAGGCGGCTCTGGTCCCGGTCTTGGACGGCCCGGGCCGTGCCGACGACGCGTGCGCCGCGTGGGATCAGAACCCGCTGCCGGTCGGCCGAATACAGCGGCGCGGACACCATGGCGAGCACCGGGCCGGGGAACTCGCCCGACAACTGGGTGACCAGCACCGCCTCCAGGAACGTGCCTTCGTGGATGCGCTCCCAGCCCGGCGGGTCAACCGGCCGGACCAGACGGACGGGCTCGGATGCGCCGGACGCGGGCAGACCTGTCCGCGCCGCCGAACCGCCCACGCCGGGCGGCAGCCCTCCGCCCGCCAGTCCGGCCGCCATCTCGGCCTCAAGGGCGGCGAGGGACTGCCCGAGGGACGCGAGCGCGCCGTCGAGTACAGCGTCGGGAGACTCGGGCGCCACGGGAGACGCCGCGGCATCCGTGGATCCGTTCGGATCCCGGTGCGACTGCGCGACGGGGAGGGAGCGGAGCGAGCGCGTCCTACGCTCGACCTCTTCGAGCCGGAGCGCCTCGCGCAACTCGAACTCGGCGCGGCCCATGCCGGGGGCTCGGCCGCCTGCGCCGTCATTCGCCCCGGCGGACCCGGCGCCGGAGGGGGCTCCGGCCGCGCTGTCCGGCGGATCGTCGCGGGAATCGGCTGCGGCCCGTTGCGTCTCGCGCTGCGTCTCGTCGCGGATGCCCGCATCGAACGACCGGCCTTCCCGGTCGTTCACCGCCCGCGGCTGCACCGGCGCTCCGGCGGCGGTCGCGTCTTCACCGGGACCGGCGAGCGACGACGAGAACAGCAGTCCGGCGACCAGCACGGCGATCAGGACGACCCCCGCCTTGGTGACGAAGCCGCCCGGCAGCGCGCCCTTCGGCTCCTTCACCAACCGCTTCCAGAGGCTCATCTCGAACCCTCCCGGGGCTCGAACCGCCACCTGGCCCGACGGTCGCCGATCTGGAGCCAACCGTCCCCGAGCACGCGATGCAGGATGTAGAGGCCGTCGCCGGCGAGCTGAACGGGGACGACCGCGGGCTCGCCGTCCCTCAGCTCGTACACCCCGAACGACTCCTGGCGACCCGAGCGGATGTAGGTGAACTTGCCGTCGTGCCACATCGCCTCGACCAGGAACGGTCGCCGGGTGGCCGCGCGGTCAAGGCGGTACTCGAACGCGATGCGTGTGGGATACTCGGCGCGGAGCGCCTCGATCTCAGCTTCGGCTCGCCGGCGGGCCTCGACGATCCCCGCCTCGGCTTGTTCCTGTGCGCGGCGCGCGGCTTCGACCGCCTCGGCCGCCATTTCGCGATAGGCGGAGATTTCGCTCCGGGCGACGAACCCGGGAGCGCCGGACGGGGCCTCCCCCTCCGCTCCCGCCTCGACGCGGACGACCAGGTGGGGCGGCTTCTCCCCGTGTTCGGAGACGAGGAACGAGTAGATGCGCCCGGACTCGCAGACGAGCGCCACGTTCGTCGCCGCATCCTCTGCCAGAGGCTTCAGGTAGGCGACGTTCGCCGCGCCGGTCAGGTGCCAGTACTCCGAGTCGCCGGCCACGAAGTCGAGGATCCGCTCTCCGGCCGGGAGCACGATTACAGTGGTATGCCGCACGCGCGCGCGGAGCCGGGGGATGCGCTCTTGGCCCTCCTCCGGCAGCGGCACACGGAGCAGGGCTGGCTCGGCGCTCGCTTGCTGCGCGGCGGCATCGCAGGGAACCACGGCCAGGAGCAGCGTCAGCAGGACGACGACGATCCCCAGCAGGATCGCAGCGGTTGGAGTTGCTTTCATGTTGTTCACGTCCTCTCGGTTGGTGGAGTGGGATGGGTTCGGCCCGCGAGCGCTTCGAGTGCCCGGGCTAGTCCGTGCCTCGCCACGGCCTCGGAGCGCCTCTCGGCGTCGAGCGGCGAGGAGGTGTAGAGCCAGTAGCTTTCGGGATCGACTTCAAGCCGAAGCACCGCCGCCTCGTCCGGGCGGCGGAGATACAGTTCGCGCTTGGGCGTCAGCGCCCGGATCCGAGCCACTTCGGCCTCGTTCAGCCGGAACAGCGCCCCGGCCTCGTCGGGCAGTTCGGCGTTGGCGAGGAACAGCTTGGTGGGGATCGATTCGAGAAGCGCCGAAGCGCCCGGCGTGCCCGTCACGTCCACGGCGGACTGCGTGGCAAGCACGAGCGCGGCGTTCTTCTTCCGCCACGTCTTGGCCGCCTCGGCCAGGTAGTTCAGCACGGCGGGGTTCTGCATGTACCGCCACGCCTCGTCCACGACCATCAGCTTGAGCCGCGCCGTCTCCGCCGGATCCTCGATCTCCAGGCGCATGCGTTCCAGCAGGTAGGAGAGCGCCGCCTCGCAGAGGTCCGCGTGTTCCGCCGCGCCCGCCAGGTCGATCACCTGCCAGTCCCGGAACTCGATGTCCGCCGCGCCCGATGGGGGGTTGTCGAAGAACGCGCCCCACGCGCCGCCCTCCATCCAGCGGCTCAGCGCGGGCCACATCGCGGAGGGGAGCGAACCGGACAGCACGCTCAGTGTCCGGCGCTCGGTCCCAAGCGCGTAGAGGTCTTCGATCCGCGCGCGGATCTCGCTCGTGTCCGCGCCGGTCGCATCGTACCCTCCGAGCTTCAGCAGCCGGATCACCCAGCCCGTAAGGAACTGGAACGTCCTCGTGGTCGGGGGCAGCGCGAAGGGTGTAAGCCGGAGCGTCGGCTCCGCCTCGCCGGGCGCGAGCTCCAGATACCGGCCCCCGAGGAACCGGGTCAGCCAGCGGTAGGAGCCGCCCAGGTCCAGGATCAGGATGCGCGGATCGTACTTGAGCGCCTCGACCAGCAGGAAGTTGAGCGTGAAGCTCTTGCCCGAGCCCGTCGCGCCCAAGATCAGGGTGTGGCCCACGTCGCCACAGAACAGGTCGTAGCGGTACGCCGTGCGCCACGGCGTCTCGAACACCGCCAGCGGTTCGCGGTCCAGATGCCGGCTCCTACGGTTTCCCTTGGGCGGCCCGAACACGGGCGCGAGGCAGGCGGCGACTCCCGCCGACACGAAGACCCTCCGCACCTGCCGCTTGCGCGGCTGGGCCGGGAGCCGGGCGAACCACGCGGGAAGCTGGCCGTAGCCCTCGCGGATGACCTTCGCGTCGTGCGCGGCGAACAGGCGGCGCACGTCTCCGTCCAGCCGCTCTATCCCTTCCAGTTCGCCGTGGAGCGCCACGGTCAGCGACGCTTCGCCGTAGGCCACGCCGTCGGCTTCGAGTTCGACCAGCGCCGCTCCAAGCCGGTCCGATTCCGCTGCGGCCGCCGAATCGACCATCGCCGCCGCCGTGCCCTGGGCGTCCTGCGCGTGCGCCATCATCGAGTAGCGGCGCGAGAAGTAGTGGCGTTGCGCGCTCCGGATCCGGCGCCGCGCCGCCTCGACCGTCCACGGCCGCCATTCGAGCGAGACCGTCGTCACGGCGTCCAGGCAGTACAGATCCTTGAGCAGGTTCGCGTGCGCCTGCCCGGGTGGCGACAGCAGCGAATACAGAATGACCGGCTCGCCGTCCAACCGGAGGTGCGAGCGCTCGGCTTCAAGCTCCGACAGCGCGAGCCGCCAGTTCATGCCGCTGCCCGTCGCACCGTCCCAGAACGTGCCGGGGCGGTTGATGAGTTCGGACAGCAGCCGGGAAGCCTCAAGGGCTCCCAGCATCTCGACCGGCGTGTGCTCGGCCACGAGCGAGCGGCCCGCGTCGATCATCGCCCGGAACCGGCCCGCCGCCGCCTCGATCTCCGAGGCCAGGTAGGTCGTTGCCGTCTTGCCGCCGCGCTTGCCAAACCGCTTGAACCGCGACAGCGGTCCCGGCCTCGAACCCCCGCCCGCCGGGCGGAGGCCCGGGTCGTGTGACCATACCACGAAGGCTTCGAGCCGCTGGACGCGCCCGGCGAGGAACGCGCTTCGCTTGCGGCCCGACAGGGACGCGATGTCCGAGCCGCCGTCGTCCGGACCCTCGGCGAGGCCGGGGCGGCGGAGCATGTGGAACTGGAGGCGCGTGTCGGAACTCAGGCCCGACATCAACCGCTGCCAAAGACCGAGCACGCGGTCGATCTGTTCGGGCGTGCGCCCGTCCACCGCGGCGGGCCGGATCCGGCCCGCCGCCACCAATTCGCCCGAACGGGTCAGGCAGGTGCGGCCATCGTCGAGCCAGCCCCAGTAGGGCAGCTCCTCGGCCAGCGCGCCCGCCGCCTCGTGCGCCCGGAGTTCCTCGGCCACTCTCACTTCGAGTCCGTCCGGATGCGGAGATGCCACGGCTCGTCCGCCCACCTGCCCGGATCGATCCGCGCCGGGTAACGGGCGGCGTTCCGCAGCACGGTGAGCATGGCCGGATCCCTCCGGCCCGCGAGCCAGCCCGCGCCGTAGCAGCCAGCGAACACCGCTCCGCCCGCCACCAGCGAGGCCGTCGCGTTCCACACCGCGACCGCGAGCGTCGCGCCCAGCAGGAACAGCCGCCGCTCCACGCCCAGCACCGTCAGCGGACGGTTGAGCGCCGGGTAGCCCGGCCAGCGCGTGAGGCCCCGCATCAGAACAGCCATCCGAGGAAGTTCACCGCGCCCACGGCCATCCCGATCCCGAAGATGATCCCGGCCAGCGTGCGTTTGCTCCCGCCCTCGCCGAACGCGAACATCAGACCGCCCACCACGATCGCGATCAGCGACAGCCCGCGCGCGATCGGTCCCGTGAACTGCGTCTGTAGCTCGTTCACCGCGTCCACCCACGGACTCGTGCCCTGCGCCGTCAGCGCACCGGGCGTCAGCATGAGCAGCACAGCCCACGCGGCTCCCCGGATCGTCGTCAGCAACGTTCTCATCGTTTCCCTGCCTTTCCCTGAAGGGTCATGGGGGCGACGGACTCTCCACCGCCCCGGGTCTCGGTAATTCGATTGCGGACCCACGCGTCGAACTCCGACCTGATCCAGCCGACCGCGCGCGGACCCAGGTGGATCGGCGGGGGAAAGCGACCCGCATCCACCCAGCCGTAGATCGTCGGCCGCGCCACCCCCAGCCGGGCCGTGATCTCGGATGCCCGGATGAAGCGGATCGGCTCGTCCGTTCTCTTCTCGCTCGGCCTATCGGCCATCTCCCCACTCCCTCTCGTTCGTCCCGCGGCTGCTTTCGACCAGCGGTGCCGGTGGCGGTGCGGTGGAGCGCGCGTGCCGTCCGAGTCCGCGTCGTAGCCGTCGATGAAGGCCAGAATTCGGTCCGCCATCCGTAGCGACAGCGAGCGCCCGGCGGCGATCTGGCGCATCAGGTTCGGGTCGCCCACGGCCCTCATGCCGAACGTCGTCGGCGGCATGCCCGTGCGGTCGAGAAACGCGGCGACGCGCGCGTTGAAGTACCGCTCCAACGTCTCCATGGCCGTACTGCTCTCGCGTCTTCATGGCGAAAACGGTGAAGACTTGTCCGCAGGGGAGTCAACAGCTAGGAGATCGCCTAAGTGTCGATAACGTCGAGGAGGTCCAATACCGTCGAGTTGACGCTGGACTCCGCCGCCAGCGGGGCGGTGAAGCACCCCCACGCACGCTTGCGGGCAGTCTCCCGAAACGATCTGAAGGTGGCCTGTGCGGTAGGCGCGTAAACGGCGGACTCGGCGTCGCCGGCCAGCGAGTGGCCAGCCACGTATCCGGACGTGGAAGGCGATGCCGGGCCATCGGCCGGCGGTTCTCCCCTCCGCCTTGCGAAACCGACCGGAACCGGGGCTATTTCAATCCATGAAAAACAAAAGGAAACCGGCCTCGGCGCGGCTCGATCCGGTGCGTCGGCGGCTACTCCAGCTCCTGACCACGAAGGGCTCGACCTTGCAGGCCGCGTCGATTGCCATGGGCCGCAACGAGGCCTACCTGCAACAGTTCGTTCACAGGGGCACGCCGAAGATCCTCGCCGAGGACGACCGCGAGATCCTGGCGGAGCATCTGGGTTGCCGGCCCGAGCTCCTCAAGCACGGCCGGAGCTACCGGCTCTCGACGCACGCCAGGCGGCCGCCACCGCCCTCCGACGCCTACTCCGCCCCGGTCGGCTACAGCGCCGTGCCGGAGGCCGATGTCAGATTGGATCCGGGCACGGAGGCTTGGAACGGTGCGTTGCGGGAAACCGGAGAGGCGTGGCTGTTCGCCGATTCGTTCATCCGCCACCGGCTGCGCGCCGATCCCGGCGACCTGTGGATGATCGAGGTGGACGGGGACTCGATGGAGCCGCTGCTCTCAAGCGGCGACTACATCCTGATCGACGCGAGCCGGACCGTGCCCGCGCCGCCGGGGATCTTCGTGATCTGGGACGGCATCGCGCTCGTAGCGAAGCGGATCGAGCATGTGCCGCACTCCGACCCGCCCCGCGTGGTTCTCAAGCCTGTCAACCCCGAATACGACAGCCACGAGTGGCCCGCCGGAGAGCTCCAAGTCGTCGGCAGGGCGGTCTGGGTCTCGGGGCGGCTGTAACGGATGGGCTGGCCGACGACGACGAGTCTCATGAAATCCGTGGCATCGCATGGTGCAAGCTGGTACAGTTAGGTGTCCTGTGGACACACGCAATCGAGCTGATGAAGAGATCAATACGGAGCCACATCCAGAGAGGCGCGGCGGTGCTCGGGCGCAGTTGCGGCGCCAAAGGCGCTGGCCAAGTCCTCGTTCGGCCCTGGGGAGCCCTTGGCCTCCCAGTTGGTGTGTGCTCAGGTAGATGGGAGCCAGAGCGATGACGTTCGACCCCAACCAACTGGAGTTTGGGATTGAGCGCACGGTTAGCAGCCCTACAGGGGCGGATGATGTTCCTCATCGGCCACTGCCACTGCCGGTACGCCAGTATTCCACGATATCGCTGTTTTCGGGTGCCATGGGCTTGGATCTAGGAATGGAGGCGACGGGCCGGTTTGATCTCCTCGCCTGCGTGGAGAACGCACCTGCTTTCTGTGACACTATCAGGGCGAACCGCGATGCAGGACACCTGCCACGTGATCTGCGGATCTACCAGGAGGACATCAGGGACTTGGCTCCCACGACCGTCATGGAGAACTGCGGCCTCAAACCGGGCGAGTTGGATCTCCTGATCGGCGGTCCGCCGTGCCAGTCGTTCAGCACCTCCGGCAAGCGCGGAACCGTAATGGATCCCCGCGGCACCTTGATCTGGCAGTTCTTGCGGTTTGTGGACGCCATGCAGCCGAAGTTCTTTGTGATGGAGAACGTGCGGGGGCTGGTCTCAGCTGCCCTGCAGCACCGTCCTATAGCAGAGCGGCCGAAGCACGGCGGCCCACCTCTTACGTGGAACGAGAAACCAGGTTCCGTCGTTCGTCGGTTTGCCGACGACCTGCGACACAGCAGCACGAAGTACCATATGGACTGCTTTGAGGTCAACTCCGTCAACTACGGAGCTCCGCAGATTCGTGAACGAGTCATCTTCATAGGAAACAGGTACAACGAAGTCGTCAGGTTTCCAGAACCCACTCATGGCCCCAAGTACCCATTGGAGCCTTGGAGCACACTTAGGGATGCCATTGGCGACATCGACGATCCCGGCGAGGTCATCATGGATTTCTCGCCGCGCAAGAAGGGGTTTCTTTCAATGGTTCCCGAGGGGTCGAACTGGCGGAGCCTGCCCGTCGAAGTTCAACAGGAGTCGATGGGGAAGGCGTGGTACGCCAAGGGCGGTCGCTCAGGCTGGTGGCGACGGCTCAGCTTCGATCTTCCCTGTCCAACGTTGCTCACGATGCCTAACCATGCCGGGACGGCCCTTTGTCATCCCACCGAAGTACGCGCGCTGTCGCTGAAGGAGTACGCGCGGATCCAGGAGTTTCCCGACGACTGGATCATTCACGGTACGCCGGCACAGCAGTACGCTCAGGTCGGCAACGCCGTGCCACTGCGGCTTGGCAAGGTCACCGGGAGCATAGTCGCATCGGCACTTGACGAATTACACGACAGGGACTGGCAACCGACGACGGAGGACGTGGGAGAGTTTCGGATTGTGTACGTCCAGTCTCATGTCAGAACGAGACGCTGGTTTAAGGACGGACGGGTGAAGGTCTGGAAAGGAGGCGGGAGTAACGCCGACAACCGATATACGCCGCCGGTGCGGTCTTACCGCGAGCGGTTACTCTTGGAGGAATGAAGGGTGGCACACAGCGGACTCCCGCGCCCCGTTCTCCCCGTGGTAATGAGGAAGCGGAAACTGCTGGCGCAACTTAGGGAGGTGGACGATAACACGGAGTCGCGGGCTCGGATTCTGGCGATGGAATCTGACTTCCGGTCGCGCATTGATGCCGCTCTCACCAATCTTCCCATTGCCGATTCGCCGTTCCGTAAGTTCGCCACGAACCCCTTCGTGCTGCTCTTCCATTCCAAGAAGCAGGGGTACTCCCATGTATCTGAATTGGAGCGCGACTTGGTTCCGGCGAAGGTGTTCTCCTCGCTCGAAACGTCGGCGGGAAAGATGGTCGAGCAGGTGGCGTTACCCGTTTATGGCTGGGACACCGTAGAGAGCACAATGCACTCGCTTTACTCCGTGTTGGATGGGTCTCGCCTTGATGGGAACACAGGGCTCTTCGAAGGGGCCACGCTTAAGAGTGGCCCCAGGACGCTGAATGACACCATGGCGAAGGAGATTGGCACGGACATCGCCGAACGTGCCCCGGAGTGGGGAGCGGATAAGGGGGTGCGACGGATAGCCGTCACTTACGGTACGCTGTACGGAACCAAGAAGCAGTCCAACAAGAAGGACTGGCACATCCTCCGTAACGTCGACGAAGCTCGGCCCGCCCATGCGATCATTAGTGAGTCCCATATCGGGCGCTGGGGTATCCGGTACGAAGTTGACGGACTGGACATCTCTGCGAATGTCCGTGTCGGCTTGGAATGGTGGAAACACCTTGGTGGCCCGCTCGCGTGGCTCGAAGTCGCCTGTTCACTGATCAGAGCATGTATCGTGCCGACCGGCTCGCCCGCTTCCGAGGGCCATATGATCTCCGAGATTGGCCAGATTCTCGACCTGTCGAGCGTGATCGGTGACGGGTTCAACGTGTCTATCCTCCAGCAGAGCCAATTGGAGTGGCTCCTTTTCTTCGCATACCATCTGACCGACGAGTTGAAGTAGCGACCACGAGATGCGGAGTTGAAACATCTGGCGTTGCCTTGAACCGTGCAGTCGAGATTCAGCGATGTTTCGCCCGCTACTTGAGCAGTGTCTACCGACCAAGACAGCTCACCCGGATTCTCCGAACCAGTCAACGCGAACGCCGCGCGTACGCTCCTCGAAGGCTCTCCATCATTGTGCCGCTCGCCGCGCGGACTCCCGCAGCTTCCTTATGGGTACTAATGCTGCGCATTTCGCGGATTCACTTACCGCTCGGGGCGTGGTTGTTGGATTCGCCGAGCCTATTGCTGATCGCTTGGAATATGGCTCTCGCCATGATCGGAGATACACTATTGCCGATCATCCTGAACGAGTGCCAGATCGTCGGGTGAAAGCGGTGGCTGTCCGGAAAGCCCTGCAAACGGGCTGCTTCCCGAACGGTGATAACACGGGGATGTTGAGGATGTATAGGCCGTACTGCTTGGTAGGAACCTCGATCAGCTCCCGTCCCGGCCCGAATTGCGGGACTCTGGCCGGACCACGCCAAACGCGGATGCCGTCCGATCCGGTCGACCGCGCCTGCCGAAACGCCCGCAAATCGACGTAGAACCGACTCCGAGTGCCGGGTCTTTCGATGTCCAGTAAAATGCCCATCGGTGGATCGTAGGGCACGAGCATACTCGGACGGTCGCCCGACTCGTGTTATGCGCCACATATCAAATCCGTCCTCATCCGCCAGCGCTGAAGCATTATCTAGATCTGAGATGGCGGATCGGACGGATGCGCTCGGTCGCTTAAGAACCTCTAGGTCTTGCGCTTGCAACGGGTCGCCGTAGTCTTCATGAATCCCTACGACAAAGAGGCGGGCACGATTCGTTGCAGCCCCGAACGCCGCAGCATCCCACACGATGGGACCCAAGGTTCCGTATCCTTCGGTTTGCCTTAGGGCTTCATCAAGGATGTGTTTCGCGTTTGGGTAGCTCAAACCAAGTACGTTCTCCATTACGAAGAACAGGGGGCGGACTTCTCGCACGATTCGGAAAAACTCATCCAACAGCCCACGACGTGGATCGTCTGGGTTACGCCTACCGATTGCACTAAACCCTTGGCACGGTGGGCCGCCGATGATTCCGTGTACTCGACTACCAGCTGCTGCCAGAACGGATTCGCCATCGAGCTTCGCTACGTCTTCAAGCACCAGCTTAACGTCGGGGAAGTTGTATGGGTACGAAGATACCAAGATCGGGTCGTTATCGATTGCGGCAGCAACCGAAAACCCCGCCTGATGAGCTCCGAGCGATAGCCCGCCGCCTCCGCAAAAGAGATCGACCACCCTCATGTCGGCCTGACCGCTCGCGCCTGGCAGTAATCCTCTTCTCCCAATCGCGTCGGTCTCATATTGCGTCACCGCTCTCTAAGCGACAATCTGCGCGAACATAGGATACTCTCGATAGTAGCGCTCGAACGCCTCGATCTGCTCGTCTTCGAGGTCGAACCCGGCCTCTCGGACGTGTTCCCGCGTGAGCTCGTCTTCGCGCGGGAGTAGCGACAGGAGAGTCACCGCTTCCCGAATCGTGAGAAGCGGTGCGACGATTCGCTCTCGTGGGCAACATCGCCAGCGCCCATCACCTATGACGTTCTTCGCGCTACTAACCTTCCCTGCGGCCGGGACGATTCCGCCGACGGTTACCATCTCCATCGTGTCCTCGTAGACTATTCGAAACGCCGGAACGAATCCTCCTGGTCTCCCCGATTCCACACCAATGGACTTCATGAAGTCCGTGACCAGATCCGCTAACGTCTCCTGCATGCTGAGCCCTTTGCACTTCGCCTTGGGAAGATCATCTGGAACGACATCTCCGAGCAGCGTCCGCAATCGTCCTATCCTCTCGTTCAGGCCGCCGTACGTTCTCTCGCGTCCCTTAAACGTAGTTAGCAGTATGGAATCAGTAGGTGCCTCCTCAATCACGGATCGAATGTCATTTATGGCAACTTCGTTGAGACCGCCGTCGTAATCCAACCATACCACCCATGGGCGAGCCTTGCAGAAGTCGTCATTGTGGAGTTCGGTGAGAATATCTGACGAATGGCCGTGCCGCACCTGCACGGTTGCGTATGGCTTATTGAAACGCGCTCGGCAATAGCCAATATCGTCGTTTTCAATCGACACCATGTGTCGAATACCGAGCAACTTATGCGCCTGAACGAAATCGGAGAACCAGATGGAGCCGAGCCCAACGTAGACCATGTCGTTCAACGTCAACCTAGATTTGAGCGTCCGGATGCCTTCGAAGACAAGCTGTCTTTGGATGCCCTTGCTGGGCCTCAGGCTGTAGTTGACAATGTCGAAAGAAGCCATTAGCTCTCCTCAACGAGGTCGGCATACACATAATCAAAAGATGTCAGGCCCACATCGCGGTACGACATGTTTACGTTCCCGAGTTCGGCAGCGAGCCGTTTCATCTTAGACACCGGGACCGAGTAGTTCACGTTCGCCACAGGTTCGACCTGTACCGGCACAAGTGCCGGAAGCGCTATCGAAGATCGTTTCGTCACGTTCTGAATCGGCACCGCTTCGGCAACCTCCTCCTTCTTCTTTGCCTCCTTAAGAGCTTGCTTTCTGGCGTTCGTATAAGCGATCCATTCCTTGGTGATGTCACGCATGCGGCGCCGGGCACCCAAATAGATCCCTGATGAAGCATCGACACTCCGTTTGGTGGTTGTGAGAGGAAGAGCAGCAGCATTGGCCGCGGTGAAGAGAACGATTCCGACGAATCCTGAGTACTGCCGATGCCATTGCGGCCAATTCGGCATACCCCATCCCGAAACGGTGGTCTTGTCAGCAGCGAGGACGATGCGACCATTGCACGCGACGTACCAGCCGAAACTCTTGTCACCATGCTCAGCGTCATCCGGGTGGATGCTCTCAGGCGGCGGCGCGGCCATGCCGCCGATGATCTCAACCATGACCTCATCCTCGCCGGCTCTATCCTTGTATTCGACACGTACCGGGGCAAACTCCTCACTTCGGCGAAGTTCGATGGGCAATCCTTCAACCAGCGAGCCGTTAATGTCGATTTGGAACCCGCGGTTCAGGTGAAGGGTGTAGTCGCGAGCGATCATACGTCTAAGGTTGCGGACGAATACGGGATTCTCGAACGCGGTCTTGGTGCTTTCATTTAGGCTCGTCACGACGACCTCAACGCCATCATTTTCTAGTTCGTCATCATCATCTATATCAAAATCCCAAGGAGGGTCATTGTTCTTTAGCCAATCGTCGACAAGGATCGACACCGCAAACGCCTCCCTATCGCCATCAGCTGTCGTATAGGTGCTCCGTATCCGTATGTCCGTGCCAAGTTTGAATACCGCGCGCTTCATGCCGATGCCATAAACGCCGATGCTATACTCTTCCAGTTCTTGTGAGGCGCGTCTACCGAAGCTAAAAGCGTGCTCGGCGGCATCATCAAGGGTCATGCCCCGGCAATTGTCTGTGATCGAGAACCGCTGCGGAGACGCAGAGATAGAAATCCGGTATGCCGAGAGATCGACGTTGTCGGCAAGCCCCATCGCTTGGCCGCCTTCGTGGCGCCATGCAGCGTCCACACTGTTGTCGATCAAGTCAAGAATGGTGTCTTCCAAGGTTATGTCGCGAGTGATCATGTTGACAAAGAATGCCTTGGTCGGACTCGCATCGACCTTGTTGTCACGTCTGTTCGCTACCATGTCTTGGAGTGCTCCTTGAAGTGGCTGACGCATGAGGACGAGAGCCGTGTCGGATCCGCCGCAGCCACCAGTAAAGGCTGGTGGAATAATACCATGTGGCGGGAATTGAAGGGCGCGGCCACGCCGGCGGTTTCCTTTCGGGTGCTGGATTCGAAGACTCTGATGGTGCCGCCCAGGGTATTGGTGTCCGGCATCGAGGAGGGCAGCCAGATCCGGTGCCAATCGCTCACCGGGATGTGCTCGGACAAGAGCGGCACTGAGTCGATGACGTCGGGTGCGGTGGGCAATTCCGTTTCTTGGCCGCGACGTGCGCGAGATCCCGGCGATTGGGGATGTCGCAGGCACGAAGAACGCGGAGAAGGACGCGCGTAGAGATCGGCCGTCCGGCGTGCAGGCGGCTGAAGCTGCTTCCGCGCCCGTGACGCTCGCCGAGTGGCAAAGCAGGGCGAACGGGGGTCGGCGCGCGGCAATCGAAGGGGTGACGGAGAGCTCATGACAGTGAATAACGCGAACGACGACCGGGTTCGCAACACCGAATCGATCCGGGGTTGGCCCGGCTGGGAACCAGAGAGATGGGAGCGCCGAAGCTAGACGGGGAGACGTTTCGGTGGTTTGTGGAATCGCGATTCCTGGAATCGGCTCCGGCGAGCCGAGCACTCCGCAACGCCTTGCGGATCCACCGAGCCCCTCCGGCGTCACTCGGAGCCTCACGACGCCCGCTCCGGCACCCCGAGAGGGCCGTGATCCCACGGCGAGAGGCACGCCATGATTTGCCGCTACGCCGAGAACAGGCGAAACCCTCTAGCTGCTAGTTTGGGCATGTGCGCGCGTCGCTGGCCCGTGTGGAGAGGAAGAATGTCAATGACGATAACCGGGACATTGTCCGTGCCGGTCGAAAGCTCGGGACGAAGCGGCGACACGGGCCGGTAAGGCCAGCGGGCCAAGGGCTTTAGGTGCGGCCGTTCGACCTCGAACGGGAGTGTCAGGTTTTCTGTGTAAATCGCCTTCGCACTCATACGGGCACTCGGCCCTCAAACACGATCGACAGGTGGTTCAGGGCGGCGGTCCAGTCCTGAACGGGCCGGGTCCAGCGCTCCGCTGCCCTGTCGATCACGAGGAACAACACCTTCCTGACCGCCTCCGGGGTCGGGAACGCGCCGCGCTTCCTCGTCACCTTGGTGAGCTGCGCGTTCAGGGCCTCGATCACGTTCGTCGTGTACATGACCTTGCGGATCTCGGGCGGATAATCGAAGAACGGGGTCGGGTTCGCCCAGTTCGCCCGCCACTTCCGGCTGATCACGGGGAAGCGCTCGTCCCAGCGCTCTGAAAAGGCCTCCAGCGCCGTCTCGGCCGCCTCAAGGCTCGGAGCCCGGTAGATGGCCCGCAAGTCCCGAGCGACGGCCTTGCGCTCCTTCCAGGAGACGAACCGGAGCGAGCCGCGCACCAGATGCACGACGTAGAGATGGACCTGCGTCTTCGGGAACACCGACTCGATCGCCTCGGGAAAGCCCTTGAGGCCGTTGATCGCGGCGATCAGGATTTCCTCGACGCCCTCCGTTCTCGCATCTCCTTCCTTCTTACATGTGCTCCGCCGAGGAGAGCCCGCGTCGTCAAGCGAGCGGCCTGGGCCTTCAGGAAGCTGTTTAGGGGAGCGGAATAGTGACCCCTGTCCCGCCGAAGCGTCGAGCCGCTCAGGGGGAGGCGATACGCTTCCTGGGCGGTTATGTTTGCTGTTGAAGACTCCTGCAGCGGGGCGGTTACTAGGTTGGCAGAAGACCTAACGGAGAGAGATGGAGCCATGACGATCCTGTCCGAGCGGCCTTGGCGGATGCGGAAGCTACGCCGACCCGCGCGGCTGTCCGCTCATCGCGAGGGTCTGGTCTCCGTCGCCGTACCACCGGAGACGGTCACAGCGTACTTCGCTGAGCGGGCCGCCAGCATGTTGTCGCCGGCAACGTTCCGAATTGACCGCACCGCGATCCCCTGCCGTGCGCTGAAGCTCGACATGCACTTTATACGTCTCGGGCGGGCCGCTCGGGAACTAGGTCTTCGTTGCAATCCCTCGCGCCTCTGCTCGCCGAGCGCTGACTAGACCAATCCGATCGCCAAATGTTCTCCATCCTCCACCTGTCTGACGTCCACAGATCGAAAGCCGACCCGATTTCAAACAATACCCTCATTGCCTCCCTGCTGGCCGACCGGGATCGGTATCCACTTGAGACCCCGGCGATCCGCGAACCGGACGCGATGATCGTAAGCGGCGATATCGTCGCGGGGGTGCATCTCGGTCGGCAGGGCTACAGCAAGAAGCTAGAGGAACAGTATGCGACGGCCCATGACTTCCTTGCCCGACTGACCGACCGCTTCTTCGCCGGTGACCGCGCGTGCGTAGTCCTAGTACCAGGCAATCACGACTGCTGCTGGAACACAGCGTTCAGCGGGATGACGCTCGTGGCGGAGGACGAAGTACCAACCGACCTCATCGATCACTTGGGAGCCCCGAACTCGCCGCTGAGATGGAGTTGGCGCGAACGGAAGCTTTACGAGATATCGGACCCCGACGTCTACGCCCGCAGACTGGACAGTTACTGGAACTTCGTCGAGGGGTTCTATTCGGGTTACGACCTGAGATTCCCGATTCGACGAGATGCGGGATATAACCTATTCGAACTGGATCAAGGAAGGATCTTGGCGGTGGCGTTCGAATCGCTGCATGGAAACGACTGCTTCTCGTATCGGGCGGCCTTTGACCCGAGGGCGGTGCCAGGCGCCTCGCTGTGTACCCGGGACAAGGGGAGACTTTATAACCTGCGTATTGCGGTGTGGCATCATGGACTTTACAGCGCGCCATCGTACCGCTCGGACTACGTCCCCATCGATTCGATTTACGAGTTGATAGGCCACGGGTTTCAACTCGGCTTCCATGGCCATCAGCACTTCGCGGCGGTCGGCTCGCACTACGTGCACGTTCCGGGCGAGCAGGAGATGGCGGTGGTGTCAGCCGGCTCGTTGTGCGCGGGAGCGAGGGATCTTCCTCGGGGAGTCAACCGCCAGTACAACGTCGTCGTCATTTCAAACGACTATTCGGAAGCGAGGGTGCATGTGCGGGAAATGACGCGGGGAGCCCATTTCGTGCCCAGCGGGGGCGCGTCGGGATTCGGGAACGCGCTCGTCCGGATGCGGCTGTCGCAGAGCGAGGCGGTTGGCGGAGGGTCAGTCGACATCGACCGCGCACGCCGCCGCAAGCTGATTCTTGAAGCCGAGTCGCACCTGCGGAGCAACCGCCCGACCGAAGCATTCGGGCTTCTCGGGGACGCCGACCTTGGGGATGAACCGTACGGGCGGAAGCTACTGATCCAAGCAGCGGAGCAGTCGGAGCACTGGGACGAATTGGCGATCGTGTTGTCTGATCCCCAAACAGGGGACGAACGTATTCAGTTGGTCGAAGCGCTGATTCAGGTAGGCAGGACGGAAGAAGCGTTAGCGCATGTACGCAATCCTGGCGGGCCACCCTTGGCGGAGCATGTCCGACGGGAACTGCGGGAACGACTCGAACGACTCGCGAGGATGAGCCCGAAAGGAAAATGAACTCAAGAAAACTGCAGCTCCAAGTTAAGAGCGACCGGGTAATCGAGCTGTTCGCGCGGGACATCTACCAGTCGCCGCTCTCGCTTCTCCGCGAAAACGTACAGAACGCCTTTGACGCGATTTTGATGAGAAGGCGCGGTGACGACAGCTTCCCTCCGAGGATCGACGTTCGCTTGGAACCCGACGCCGTAACCGTGAGCGACAACGGCAACGGCATGACGGCGGACGAACTGGAGAGCAACTACTGGTACGCGGGGAACAGCGGGAAGAACACCGAGGACGCGAGGCAGGCGGGAGTCGTAGGGACGTTTGGCATCGGGGCGATGGCGAACTTCGGCATAGCGGAGCGTTTGGAAGTGGAAACGGAGAGTTCCGTGACGGGGGAGCGGTCGCGAAGCAGCGTGGCCAAGGAAAACCTGTCGATCAACCGAGAGTGCATTGACCTAGTTTCTCTTCCTTCCACCGGTGAGCCGGGCACCACCGTGACGGCGTTCCTTTCGGCCGACGAGCAGCTGGAGGTCAACGAAGCTTGCCGCTACATAGCGGACTTCGTGTCGCTTCTGGACGTTCCCGTCTACGTGAACGGAACCCGGAAGAGCGGCCATGCCGCAAGCGAAATCGTACCCCTCCCGGCGGTATCGTGGCGTGGCCAAAGCCATGAGATGGCGGGCAGGCTTGCTGCACGCGTGGACTTGGCGGTCGCTCATAACGGCGCCGTGTGGGTGCAGCTGGACAGCATCACGTGGTCGGACCGGAAGATAAACGGAACCATGACGCTGCGAAGCGACGCGTCTGGGCTGCGCACATACAGGCACGGATTCGGCTTGGCGACAGTGGGCGCGGTAACGGCCTACCAGTTCGGCGGCGTTGTGGACCTGATGGAGCTTTACCCGACCGCAGGGCGGGAGGCGCTAACCTCAACGAGCATGCAGCTGGTCCAGTCAATGCTCACTGACTTGGACGAAATCGTGTCGAGGCTGCTGTCGAGCAGACCGGAGTGCGACTCCAGTTCGGCGTTCATGAGGTGGGTAGTAAGCAATTCGAGGTACGAGTTGTGCGACCTGCTCCGGATCGCTACCGATACCGAAGAACGTCTCGAACTAGGCGCCGTCCGTGCAGACACGGAAAGGCACTACCGTACCTATGCTGGCACGGACCGCGGCTTGATCGATCAGCTGGCCAGCGATGAATCACCGCTGCTTAGAATCGCCCGCTACGATCCGCGACGCCGATGCGAGCACGAGTACCTCAAACGGTTCTGCAGCGCTAATGTGTCCGAGATCTCCGACAAACCACAGATTACGGAGGTGTTGCCGAGCGCGGCGTACAGCCGATCAGAATACGCGATCCTGTTCCGAATCCAATCGATGCTGGAGAAGGACTATCTTGTGTCATCGGAGGTGCGGTTCGGCCACATCAGCCACCGGATTCCGGTGTTGGTAGAGAAGCATGATGAGAGCTTGGTTGTAACCATCGAGCGCGACTTGAGTGCAATCGAGTTGATTATCGGACTGTATGAAAACGAGTACTCGGCGTTCGGGGCGATGATTGGCGATTTCGTACGGGGCGTAGTCTTCCAACGCATTTCCCGGTATGTTCCGAACACCCAAACCCATGGGACGAAGGCGTTCCTGCAGATGATCCGCCGCAGGCGCGACGAAGTCGAGTACGGGAGGGATGACATTCAGGCCTTTCCGGAACTGGCATTCTGGGAGGACGTTCGGAATGACCGGATCGGCGTCGCCGAGGCGATAAAGCGCACGATGGCCGTTTCCCGTCGCGACGTGCAAGTACTGGACTCGGCGTCGGCAGCGACCATGGGAGATGTGCTGCCGGATGTCGCGGCCAATCAGGCCGCGATCGAAGGCAGCGGCCAAGACCAACTGCTGGCACTTGAGGCGCTTCCGGCGATCATCCGCTCGGACGTGTCCTGTGGTGCTATGCTGCTGACGATTCCGGGCACCGAGCCTGGGCTGACTGGATACAGGTGCTTTCTGGCGCTGGGCCGCAAGGCGAGGGAGGACAAGGCGGAGTTCTTTCTGCAACCGCACACCACATCGATCGTATGGGGTGGACAGAGAGTGTTGTTCATCTTCGCTCACCGCTCCGAAGAGTACGGGCTGTACTACGATCTTGAGTCGCGCACATCGATCTCCGGTGAACCCGGTGGTGGGCGATTCCCTACTTGCACGATCTTCGTGGCCAACCAGGTCTACATCCCGATCCCTGCCGACATCCAGTCGAGTTTCTTGCCCGCCGAGGGGGAGCGCAAACGGTTTCTGGTTAGGGACGACCTGCTATCGGTCGGATCTGGCGTTGGCGGTTCATGACGGCGTCGAATAAGACCCGAACCCTTCGACTGGCCGTGTCGGTTTGGACTCAGCAGCACGCCGACAGCGGGCTCGGCGATCCAGCAGAAGCAGAGCCGTCCGGCTGCCCGAAGGAGCCCTGGTTGTCTGCGGCACGCCCCGGCGACCCGCCGATCCACTCTGCACTCAACTCCTCCTCCGCTGCTTGATGTCCTCCGGCACCATATCGCGGCTCCAAACACTGCGGAGAACGGTACACTGGGAACCACCTTCGGGCCCTTAACCGACCGGAGCACGAGGTGGCGTAGTCTCGCAACTCGGATTCCCGCCATCTGATTCGGTTTTCCGCTCAAGTCGATACGGTATCGTGGGATCGACATGCAGTGGCAAGGAACGCAGATCGTGCAGTCCTGTATGAACTTATACGATTCCCTGCCGTGACTTACGCCTTCCCGGCTCCGCTGATCCAGCGATGCCCGCGGTGGCGGTACATGCGCGCGTCGGCGGGGTGCTTGCGGATTCCTTCCGAGAACACATCGATCGCTTCCCTGTACCGGCCCGTGTAACCGATGCGCCGGCCCAGCCAGATGATCGCATCCGCGTCGTCCGGGTCGGATTCGTAGTCGGCGCGGGCCGCGGCTTCGTCCTCAGCCTGGCGAGCCGCCACCTCGGGCGAGGCTTGCATGGGATAAAGCGGCTCCCCAAGCAGGGAAATGGCTTCCGCGCCTTCGGGCAGCGCCGCCCCGACGGCATCGGGAGCGTCAGCCGGTGGAGCGTCGCCCGAACCGCTGTCGGCAGGATTGCACGCGGCGGACAAGGGAGCGATGGACAATGCGGCGGCGGTGAGAAAGGTGCGGCACATAGCGGTGTCCCGATCAGTCAGGGGAGGTGATGCGTCGGGGGACAACGTTGGGTCGGGGCCCGGCCGGGTCAAACGGCCGGAGCCGCCACCGGACGTGGCCGCCACTGTTTTGCGTAGCGCGGACGGGCCGGATAGACTTTGGCCGTGGCCCACCGAATTGGCCCCAACGGAAAGAAGCGTGCCGCATGTCGATCGCAAAGCTGCCCGGAACCGCACTGCTGGCGGGGGTGCTCACCTTGCCGGGACTGGCCGCCGTGGGACTTGTCGGCGCGAGCCTCGCTACAACCCCGCTCGTCGCACAGACGGAAGCCGGGGCGGGCATGACCGCGACCGCTGCCACGACTCCGGACGAGGTCACCTTCAGCCGCGACATCGCGCCCATCCTGCAGCGCGCCTGCGTGCGCTGCCACCGCGACAACGGCGTGGCCCCGATGTCCCTCGTCCACTTCGACGAGGTCAAGCCCTACGCGAGCCGGATCGCTCGCCGCACGCAGATCCGCGACCGCGCCGGCGCGATGCCGCCGTGGTACGTCGAGAAGGACATCGGCATCCAGCACTTCAAGGACGACATGTCGCTCGAAGACGGCGAAATCGCCGCGCTGCAGCGGTGGTGGCGCGCCGGAACCCCCGAAGGCGACCCCGCCGACCTCCCGCCCCCGCTCGAGTTCGACGACGATGTGGTGTGGGTCGCGGGCGAACCCGACCTGATCGTCAAGCTCCCCGAGGTGCTGGTCGAAAGCGACGTCCCCGACTGGTGGGGCGACATCGAACCGATCCCGACGGGCCTCACCGAAGACCGCTACGTCAAGTCCGTCGAGATCCGCGAGGTCAACGACGTCGGCCGCAACCCCGAGGGCGGACACGAGGGACGCCACACGGTCGGCGGCCGCTTCGTGGTGCACCACATGATCTGGAGCACGCGCGTCCCCGCGGAGGAAGCGGGCGACGGCCCCAGAAGCACCAGCTGGCCGGTCCACGAAGTCGGCCGCGAGCCCGACATCTTCGACGACGACGCGGGCCGGCTCCTGCGAGCGGGTTCCTCCGTCGTCTCGAACTCGCTGCACCTGCACTCCAACGGCCGCGACACGCGCGCGCACCTCGAGATCGGCTTCCGCTTCCACCCGCCCGACTACCAGCCCAGGTACCGCCGCGCCTTCTTCGGGCTGGGCAACGGCAGCGACATCGACATCCGGGCCGGAGAGGCGGGCCAGGAACTGCACGCCTACCAGGTCCTCAACCAGCACACCAAGATCGTCACGTTCGAGCCCCACCTGCACGCGCCCGGCATGCGCATGTGCCTCGAGGCCATCTGGGGCTTCAACGTCGAGACCATCAACTGCGTCGGCTACGATCACAACTGGGTGCGCGGCTACACCTACGCACAGGACCATCAGCCGCTGCTGCCCCGCGGAACCGTCCTGCACATCGTCGGCTACATGGACACGTCGGAAGCCAACCGCAACGTGCCCGACACCCGCAACTGGCAGGGCTCCGGCAATCGCTCGGTCGCCAACATGTTCATCGACCTCGGCATGCGCGTCGCCCTCACCGACGAGCAGTTCGTCGAGGAGATGGCGCTCCGCCGCGAGCGCCTCGCACTCGGTCCCAACGACCACGTGATCGGGTGTCCGCTCTGCATGGTGATCCCCGAGAACGGCAATCCCCGCTACTACGCCGGAGATGGGGAAGGGGCCGGAGGCCAGGGCGACCAGACGGGCAATTCGACGCGCACGAACCGTGGCCGCGGGAACCGGTAGCGGGGTGGGAGGAAGGTTTGCGGTAGCCGCCCTGCTGCTCCTCGGCGCCTGGGCTCCTCACCACCCGGCCACCGCCCAGACCTACCAGCGCGGCCAGAACGTGGCGCCCGCATACGAGGGCTGGGAACGCAACGAGGACGGCTCGTTCAGCTTCCTGTTCGGCTACATGAACCGGAACTGGCTCGAAGAAGTCGACGTGCCGGTAGGCGAAGACAACGCGTTTTCCCCCGGCCCGGCCGACCGGGGGCAGCCCACGCACTTCCTCCCGCGCCGCAACCGCTTCGTGTTCAAGGTCCGCGTGCCCGCCGACTGGGGCGACAAGGAGCTCGTCTGGACCCTGACGAGCAACGGTGTCACCGAGCGCGCCTACGCGACGCTGCGGCCCGACTACGTCGTGGACAACGTGGTCATCATGTCCGAGACGGGCGCGCTGGGCGCGGGATCGAGCAACGCGCAAATGCGCGCGAACGAGCCGCCCGCGATCACCGTGGAGGGACCGGACGCGCGCCAGGCCACCGTGGGCGTGCCGGTCGAAATCACGGTGCTCGTCGAAGACGACGGCCTGCTGAGATCGCGCCGCCGCCCGCCGTCTCCGCCCCCCGAGACCGCCGCCGATTCCGCGCGCGCCGACTCGATCTGGACCGCGCCGCCGACCTTCAGCCGCCGGCAACTCACGCCGCCTTCGCGGATCACCGTGCAGAAGGCCAACGGCCTGTTCATGTCGTGGTTCCTGTACCGCGGCGAAGCGGCCGGCGGGAGCCCGGTCACCTTCGACCCGCCCCAGATCAAGGTGTGGGAGGACACGCGCGCCGGGGCCAACTCGCCCTGGGCCCCGCTGTGGGTGCCCCCCGAGCTGCCCGAAGACGGCCGCTGGACCGTAAACGTGACCTTCGACCGCCCTGGGACCTACCTGCTGCGCGGACGCGCGGACGACGGCGGGCTGTTTGCGGACGTGGAGGTCACGGTCACGGTGAGGCCGGTAGCGAGTTGACTCCGGTCCGAGCCCGGGTTTGACACTACAGCCGGTAGCGCTCCTGCAGCACCGCCACCGACGCCAGCATGAGCAGTAGCGAGTCCAGGGAGGGACGGTCCTCGGCGGGAAGCGTGGGCAGCTGGTCCAGCAAGCGCTCTACCGCCGCGTGATCCAGGAACGGCACCGCGCGCAGGGCCTCCCCGCGCAGCGTGTCCTGCAGGAAGTCGTGGAGCGGGCCGTCCGTGCCGACCGCCGATGGTCCCATGAACGGACGCTTCACGCGGTCGTAGACGGGGTCGGGGATGTATTGGCGCATGGCCTCGCGCAGCAGGTGCTTCTCGCGGGGATGGTGGGCAAGGAGGGAGACGGGGAGGCTGTTCGTGTATTCGAAGAGGTGGTGGTCGAGGAAGGGGAGCCGTACCTCGACGCCGTGGGCCATGTCGAGCCGGTCGGCGGCGAGGTGGTAGTTGACGAAAAGCGAGTGCAGCCACAGGTACAGCAGTCGCCGGGCGGGCTCGCGCCGGGACAGGTCGGCGGTCCGCCGGCAGCGGCGGTAGTAGGCGCGGTAGAGGTCGTATCCGGCGAAGTCGTCGAGGAAGTCGCGGGAGCACACCGCGTGGAGTCGGCCAAGGCCGCCCGCCAGGCGCGTGAAGAGCGAGGGGGCCGCCGGAAGCAGCAGCGCGAGGCGCGCGAGCCAGGGTGAGGCGGCCGCCAGACCGGGGTAGGCGCGCGAGGGGGAGCGCACGAGGGCCGACAGGATGCGGGGGAGCAGGGTGAGGGCGCGGGGGAGGCGGGCCGGAGTACGGCGCAGACCGCCCGCACCGGAACTCCGCCCGGCCCCTGACGCCGCGCGCAGGAACTCGTAGCCGAAAAACGCCTCATCGGCGCCCTCGCCGGCGAGTACCGACTTGTACCCGGCGTCGCGCACACCTCGGCTGAGCAGGTAGCGCGCGGCTCCGTGCGTGTTGTACTGGATCGTCTCGGCGTGCCACACGGCGTCGGCGAAGTGGTCGGCCAAGTCACCGTCCGACGCGGTCACGACCGTGTGCCGCGCGCCGGCCGCTACGGCCGCTTCGCGCGCGCCCCGGCTCTCGTCGTAGTCGCGGCGTTCGAAGCCAACCGTGAAGGCGGCGACCGGGTCGTCGACACACGCCGCCGCCACGCCGAGCACCGCCGACGAGTCCAGGCCGCCGCTCAACAGGCACCCCACGGGCACGGCCGCGACCATGCGCAGCGCAACCGACTCCTCGGTGAGCTCGCGGACGCGTCCGATGGCGTCGTCCACGGCGGGGCCGGGCGACGGCCCGCGGCCGAGGACGGCCATCCGGGAGCGGCGCCCCGGAACCGGAAGGTCCCAGTAGCGCTCCAGCCGCACCCCGGATCGGTCGGCGCGCAGCACATGGCCCGGCGGCACCTGCGAGATGCCCGCGAAGAGCGAGATCCTCTCGTCGGGGCAGGCGTGCAGCGCGTGGTAGACGCCCCGCGGGTCCCACGCAGCCGCGATGCCGGCGGCAAAAAGCGCCTTGGCCTCGGACGCGAGGTAGAGGCGGTCTTCCTTCTCGGCGTAAAAGAGAGGCTTCAGTCCGAACCGGTCGCGTGCTGCGAAGAGAGCGCCGCCCTCTTCATCCCAAACAACCATTGCAAACTGGCCGCGCAGGTGCGGCAGACACGCGGGACCCAGGTCCTCGTACAGGTGGAGCGCGATTTCGCTGTCCGAGCGCGTGCGGAAGCGGTGGCCCTTCGCCTCGAGTGCCGACCGGATGCGCTTGTAGTCGTAGAACTGGCCGTTGACGATGATGTGGAAGCGACCGTCCTCGCTGGCGATCGGCTGGTGTCCTTCCGGATCGGTGATCGCGAGGAGGTTGTGACCCAGGCCGGCGCGTCCGGAGGGGGAGACCCAGATCCGCTCGCCGTCGGGGCCGCGGTGGCGCAGCGCGGCGGTGGCGCGGCGCAGGGCCGGCTCGGGGACCGGGCGGCCGGGTTCGGGCGACAGTATCGCGGCGATTCCACACATGGGCGGTTCAGTCGGGGACGTGCACGACAGCCTGCCCGCCGGCGCAGGTGAAACGCATCAGCGGGAGCCGCTCGCCGCGGGTGAGATCGAGGTTGTCCGGCGTGATCCGCTGAACGATCGCGACCGCCTCGATTTCGCTGGCATCGGGGTACGCGCGTGCGAATCTGCGGGCGTGCCTCTCGAGCAGGGACCGGCGGACGGCGTCGAGCTTCTCGGGTTCCATCTGCAGCCAGACGTTGCCGAAGAAGTAGGATTGGAGGAGGAGATGCCGCATGCTTTCCGGGAAGAGTTTGCGCGGCTCGATCGACTCCTCGCGGCCCGGGCGGAAGCTCCGCACCTCGTAGCGGGCGTGATAGTTGCGCTCGTCCACCCAGTCGAACAGCCGGTAGCTCTGGTAGAGTCCCACGAGCCAGAGGAGGGCCCGCACGGGGTTCGCCCAGCGGTCGCCGGAATACGGCTGGCCGGGTCTGGGCAGGCTGAGACGGGCCCTCACGGCTTGCCAGACGCTCATGATGGCCAGGAGCGCGACGAGGGTGAGCGCGGCGAGGTCGGCGGGTCCGGAGCTGGCGGCGGCGGCGCCGAGTCCCGGGACTGCCTGCCCGCCACCCTGCACGATCTCGGGCGCGAAAGGAACGACCAGAGCGGCCAGCATGAGCGCGTTGGAGTACGGGATCTTCAGCGTGGCGATGATGCCCAGGTGGAACACGGCGGCGGCCGCCAGCAGCGCCCACTTGGCCGCCGAGCCCGCGGGAAGCACGAAGATCAGGACGAAGAGCGGTTCCAGGACCAGTGCGGCCCAGGTCACGAGGCGCAGCCCGGTTCGATGGCTGATCGACCAGAAGTTCGGCGTGCGGGCGATGGGCATCTTCAGCGCGGCGTGCATGGCCGAGCCGCCCCGCCACATGGGGCTGGCGAACTTGTACAGGCCGGCCACCAGATAGATCAGCGCCATGTTGGCCATGAAGGCGCGGGGCGTGGTGCCGGGGACCGTCTCGGTGGCCCAGCCGGCGACGGCGCTCGGTCCCGCTGCACCCAGCAGGTCCGGCAGGTTCAGGGTGGTGCCGACGGGCAGGAGGACGAGCCACAGGCACAGCAGGTGGACGATGCAGTCGTCCAGGTAGGCGACGAGCGCGTTCCAGCGATAGGTCGAGACCGCCGCGGCGAAGAGGAACGCGGCCGCGGGGCGGGGGTGCCAGCCGACGACGACCAGCACCGCGGCCACACATGCGCACCGGTAGACGGCGCGAAAGACCCACCCTGGCATCCCGGGCTGGAAAAGGCCCAGCCGGGTCGGGGGAAAGAGCCGGACCGATAGCCGGTGGTCGATCAGGCCTTCTGGGTCGCTGAAGTCGCCCGCCTGGCGGAGAGCGCTGGCGAAGTAGACGAAGAGCACGCCTCCCGCGAGGACGCGCATGATGTCGAGCGGGAGGGCGTGGATGGGGGCTGCGAGCGTTTGCATGATTGCGCCGGGAAATGTAGCAGGGACGGATGGCGCGGCCATCCATTGCCCGCCGTGACGGGGCGCCCGACCTTGGGCATTGTAGTCGCCGCGGTCGCCAACGCCGCACTTCCTCCCCAGGGATCCGTCGAAAGCGAGACATCGATGACAGTCCGACGATTCGTCAGCCTGCCGGCCGTACCGGGTGCCGCCGTGCTGGCCGCGGCCGCATTAGCCGCTGCTCTGCTGTTCGCGCCGCCGTCTGTCGCGGCGCAGCTCTCCGACGTGCAAATGGAGTGGGGCGTGACAATACCCGTGCGGGACGGCACCGAACTCCGCGGCACCATCTACCGTCCGGCGGACCAGACGGAACCGCTGCCGGTCATCCTCGGGTTCACGCCCTACATCGCGGATGTGTACCATGGGAAGGCGAGGTACTACGCCCGGCGCGGCTACGTTTTCGCAGCCGTCGACGTACGGGGCCGCGGCAACTCGGACGGCGTTTTCGAGCCGTTTCACGACGCCGACAAGGACGGCCACGATGTCGTCGAGTGGCTCGCGGCGCAGCCATGGTCGAACGGGAAGGTGGCGATGTACGGGGCGTCGTACGGCGGCTGGGACCAGTGGGCGACCGCCAAGGAGCTCCCGCCGAGCCTGGAAGCGATCGTCCCGGCCGCCGCAGCCTATCTCGGCACCGATTTCCCCTTCGTGCACAACGTCTTCGTGCCCTACAACATGACCTGGCTGACGTTCACCAGCGGGAAGGCCGCGCAGAGCACGATCTTCGGGGACGTGGAGCTGTGGGCCGACGCGTTCGGCGAGCGGTACTTCAACCACCGTCCCTTCGCGGAGCTGGACCAGATCGTCGGCAACCTCACCACGCGCTTCCAGACGTGGATGGAGCACCCCACCCCGGACGAGTACTGGCTGGCGTCCGCGCCCAACCCCGAGCAGCTCGCCGCAATGGAAATCCCCGTCCTCACGATCACCGGGCACTACGACGGCGACCAGCGCGGCGCGCTGCAGCACTATCGCATGCACATGCGCCACGGCAACGAGGCGGCGAAAGCCCGGCACTACCTGGTGATCGGCCCGTGGAACCATGGCGGCGTGGGCACCTCGGTCGGGTCGGTGGGCGGCCTCGAATTCGGCCCGGGCGCGCTGCTCCCCCAGGACTCGCTCCGCAAGGCGTGGTACGACTGGACGCTGAAGGACGGCCCCCGCCCCTGGTTCCTCGAGAAACGTGTGGCGGTCTACATTGCCGGCCGCGACGCCTGGGAATACGCGGACGCGCTGGATGAGGTCGCGAACGACCAGCTGGTCTACTACTTCGACTCGGCCGACGGCCGCCCCAACGACGTCTTCCGTTCAGGGACACTGGCGCCCGTGCCCACCGGCAACACCCCGTCCGACTCCTACGTCTACGACCCCCTCGACACCCGCCCCGGGCACTTCGAAAGCTCCGAGTCCGGCAACAACCTCTCCCACTTCTTCTGGGGCGAGCAGCCGCTCAACCAGCACTTCGCGCTGAACATGTTCGACAACGGCCTCGTCTATCACACCGAGCCCTTCGAGTCCGAAACCGACCTCGCGGGCTTCATGGAGTTCGATGCGTGGATGAGCCTCGACGTGCCCGACACCGACTTCATGGTGACGGTCTACGAGATCATGCCCGACGGCACCAGCATCTTCCTGACGGGCGACATCATGCGTGCCCGCTACCGCAACTCGCGTACGGTCGAGGAGCTGGTGACCCCGGGCGAGGTCGACCTGTATCGCTTCGACGGCTTCCAGTTCTTCGCGCGCCGGATCGCGGCGGGCAGCCGTCTTCGGCTGATCCTGAATTCACCGAACTCGGTGTGGTTGCAGAAGAACTACAACAGCGGCGGCCGGGTCACGCACGAGTCGGGGACGGACGCGCGGACGGCGACGATCACGTTTCACCACGGGGGGGAGCATCAGAGCCGGCTGAGTGTGCCGGTGAGAAGGCGGCCGGTGTCGTAGGGGGCGGGCCAGTCAGAGACTCGCCGATTGTCATTTGGATTGACAATCTGCAAGGTTGACATATTGTCATCAATAGCATATGGCTTTATGTCATGCGAACCACGATTCGATTGGACGACCATCTCATGCGGGCGGTGAAGCGTCACGCACTCGAGTCGGGAACGACGGTGACCGCCGTCATTACGGAGGCGCTGCGGGAACGGCTGGAGCGACACAGGGACCGGACCTCGAACCCGCCTGCGCCGCTTGATCTTGCCACCACGGGGGAGGGTGGCCTGCTCCCCGGCGTCGACCTTGACGACTCCGCAACCCTTATGGACCTGATGGAGGGCGGCGGTTGATCCTCCCCGACGTCAACGTCCTCGTGTACGCTCACCGCCGGGACGCTCGGGATCACGACCGATATCTCGAATGGCTGGTCGGAGAGGTCGACTCGGACGCGGCCTTCGGGCTGAGTCCGCTGGTTCTCAGTGGATTCATCCGCGTGGTCACGCACCCCAGGGTTTTCAAGGTGCCGAGCGCTCTTTCCGATGCGACAAGGTTTGCGGAACAACTGCGCGCGCGGCCCAACTGCATCGAAGTGACACCGGGCGCTCGCCATTGGTCCATCTTCGTGCGGCTGTGCCATCAGGCTGCCGCGAAGGGCAACCTCGTCGCCGACGCGTACTTCGCCGCCATGGCGATCGAGAGCGGGTGCGAGTGGGTGACCACCGATCGCGATTTCAGCCGCTTCGAGGGACTGAAATGGCGCCATCCCCTCGGATCGCGTCCGGCGAAGCGCCGCCCCTACCCGCCAACCTTCCCGTAGACCCTGAAGTCCAGCCTCGCGTCCATTCCCGGGCCCGTCGTCAGCTCCACCTTCACCGGTTCGCTCAAGCCCCCCGGCGAGAGCATGTCGTGCGAGCCCATCCGGCCCTCGAACGACCATTCGCCGCCTTCGCCGCCCTCCGCGCGCAGCCGCACGGGTCCGTGCACCACCCCGTCCGACACGTTTCGGAGCTGCACCTCCACCGTCGCCGTGCCACTGGCCGCGTCGTAGACCACCGGCCCGGCCACCACGAGCAGCTCGCCGGTGACGTCCGTCTCCTCGCCGGCAGGGGCGGCCGGGGCACTTGCCGTCACCTCCACCGTGGTCGTGAACAGTTCGTCGGTTCCGTTCCGGCGGCTGATCCACAGGGGATGAAAGGCGCCGTTGGCGTCACCCGCGAGCCCGAGGTAATGACCGGGCTGGTTGCCCCGCGCATTGTCGAAGGAGACCTCCAGGCGTGCGTGGCCCAGATCGCCGAAGTACTCCGCCCTGGCATTGCGGCTCTGCTCGGCCATCACCACGGTCATGCGCTGCACCAGGTCCATCTTCGCGATCTCTTCCTCGGTCAGGTCCTTCACGTCGGGGTCGGCCGCCACGTTGTGGACGCGAGCCACGGGGGCGTGCGCCGGCGGCGGGCAGGACGGCGCGCTCGCCACCGGGACGTTCGCGGCGAAGGTCTCGCCGCCATCCGACGACGACGTGAAGAACAGCTCCCAGCAGCGGCGCGTATCGTCGCGGCGCCGGTCGTACCACGCGACGCCCACGACCCCGTCCCGGTTGACCTCGACCACGGGAAGCATGCGGTCGTCGAGCGGGTCGCCCGGCGCGGGCGGATCGTTGTCGTTGAGCCGCATCTGGTCCGACCAGCTCCGCCCACCGTCGGTGGAGCGCCGGAACCAGACATCGGAGGTGCTGGCGGTCGCCGCGTCCCCGCCGGTCACCCCGTCCCACACGACGTAGATGTTGTCGGCGTGCGGACCGTCCGTGCGGTCCCAGGCCACGATCGGCAGCGTGAACGCGCTGGTCATCTCGGTCTGCGCGTAGGGCCAGGAGTGGGTGCCGACCCGGAACGCCACCTCCGGCTCGGTGAAGGTCTCGCCGCCGTCCTCGGACCGCATGGTGAAGAACGGCATTTGTGCGTTCTTCTCGTCGCTCAGCGGGAAGAAGTACTGGTAGAAGGTGACCAGCAGCGCGCCGTCGGACAGCACGACGGGCTCGGTGGCCACGAGCTTGCCGCCGGGGATCGTTGCCAGCAGCGCCGGCTCGCTCACGGTGTTGCCGCCGTCGTCGAGCGTGTGCAGGAAGAGCTGGAAGTCGTCCCGGATGAACGAGTCGCGCACGTCGTTCCACACCACGTAGAGGCGGCCGCGGTTGGGGCCGTCGCTCCAGTCCGCGGCGATGCGGGCGTGGTCGGGCGGCACGGGACTGCGCAGACGCGCCGGGCCGGTCCAGGTGGCCCCCTCGTCGTCGGTCGACCACACCATGATCGTGCCGTCGCTGCGCACGGACTGGCCGAACATGTCACCCATCGTGTTGGAGCCGACGTAGCAGTACAGGATCCACATCCTGCCGTCGGGCCCGGGCACCACCATCGGGTCGAAGGCCCCGGGTTCGTCGCCCGGCAGGGTGATCGGCTCCCACGCCACCCCGCCGTTGCGGCTCAGGAAGGCCGCGTTGTTGCGCGTGGCCAGGGTCGCGGTCAGCGACAGATCCGGAAAGCTCAACCCGGCCGTCTGGGTGACCGCGATCAGGAAGTCGGGGTTGTCCGGACTGGCCGCCATCCAGGGCTCGTTGAACTGCCCGGGCCCCACGCGGAGGTTGGGGCCGACGACGACCTCGGGGGACTGGGCGGAGAGGGGGGTGGCGGTGGGGATGGCCCCGGTCGCGGAGATCAGCGCGGTCGTGGCAACGCCGACCGCGACGCCGGTCACCTTCGCGGCGGTGGCGGGCAGGGCACGCGTCTTCATGGTCCAACTCCTTGCAGATTGCGGTCGGTGGTCGCAAGTGTGTGTTGATCACCATGACTGCCCGCTGCAACCGAAACAAGAGAGAATGCAGGGGATGAACCACGACTACGACGCGATCATCATAGGGGCCGGCGTCATCGGCACCGCCACCGGCTTCGAGCTCGCGAAGCGCGGCTACCGCACCCTCAACGTGGACAAGCAGCCGACCGCCGGCTCCGGCTCGACGTGCAACACCTGCGCGATCATCCGGCTGCACTACTCCACGCCCGACGGCTGCGCGATGGCCCGCGAGAGCTACTTCCATTGGCTCGACTGGGGCCGCTACCTCGGCGTGGCCGACGAGATGGGGCTGGCGAAGTACGTCAACACCGGCTGCCTCGTCGTCAAGAACGACCGCAACAGGAACCTCGTCAACGTGATGGCCGCGCTCGACGAGCTCCACGTCGCCTACGAGGACCTCACCGCCGACGGGGTGCGCGCGCGCTTCCCGTGGATCGACACCCGCACCTACGGCCCGCCGGTGACCACCGACGACGAACGCTTCGGCGAGCCCACGGGAGGCCACATCCGCGGGGCCGTCTACATCCCCGAGTCCGGCTACATCGACGATCCCACCCTCGCGTGCCACAACCTGCAGCGGGCGAACGAAGCGCATGGCGGAGAGTATCGTTTCGACGCGGAGGTTGTGGAGGTTCTGCAGAGCGGAGGCCGCGTCGCTGGAGTACGTCTCGCCGACGACTCGGAGATCCGCGCGCCGGTGGTGGTGAATGTGGGCGGACCCCACTCGGCGATCATCAACGGAATGGCCGGCGTTCTCGACGGCATGAACATCACGACGCGCGCGCTCAAGCAGGAGGTATGCTACGTCCCGGCTCCCACCGGCATCGATTACAACCAGCTTGCGCCGCTCATCTCGGACGGGGACATCGGCTGCTACTCGCGCCCCACCACCGGCAACCACATCCTGATCGGCTCCGAGGACCCGCCCTGCGACGTGCTGGAGTGGGTGGAGGACCCCGACGACTACAACACCAACTTCACCCACCAGTGGGAGACGCAGGTCATGCGCGAGGCCCAGCGGCTGAAGGGCCTGGGCATCCCCGGCCAGACGGGCGGGCTGGTCGACCTGTACGACGTGTCCGACGACTGGATCCCGATCTATGACCAGTCCGATCTGCCCGGCTTCTACATGGCCGTGGGCACGTCGGGGAATCAGTTCAAGAACGCCCCCGTGGCGGGCAAGCTCATGGCCGAGCTGATCGAGCGGGTCGAGGGAGGCCACGATCACGATGCGGACCCGATCACGATACCGCTCACGTACACGCGCCGGACCTGTGACGTCGGCTTCTTCAGCAGGAGGAGGTCGCTGAATCCGGATTCGTCGTATTCCGTCATCGGCTGATGGCTCCGGACAGGCGCGGGGCGGGCCGCCCTGACCGATGAGCTGGCTCCGACCCCGCCGTCTCTGGCATCCCGCGCCGCTCGAGCGCCACTACGACGTCGTCATCATCGGCGGGGGCATCCACGGCCTTGCGACCGCCTATTACCTGGCCCGCACACACGGCATCCGCGACGTCGCCGTGCTCGAGTCGCACTACATCGGATTCGGCGGGTCCGGACGGAACACGGCGATCGTCCGCGCCAACCAGCGAACGCCCGAGAACGTGCGGCTCTACGACGAAGGCCTGAAGCTGTGGCCCGTCCTCACCGACGAACTCGACTTCAACCTCATGTTCTTCAATTGCGGGAACCTCAACCTCGCGCACAGCGAGGCCGCGATGAACGGCTGTCGCATGCTGGCCAGCACCCACAACCTGCTGGGCGTGAAGTCGGAGGTGCTGGATCCGCAGCAGTGCGCGGAGGTGATTCCGGGGCTCGACGTCTCCGACCGTCTCGCGTTTCCGATCCACGGTGGGCTGTACCACCCGCCCGGCGGCATCGTGCGGCACGACGCGGTCGTGTGGGGGCTGGCGAAGGGGGCGAGCGCGCACGGCGTCCACATCCACCAGGGGTGCGAGGTCCGGGGGATCGACACCCGCGACGGCCGCGTGACCGGCGTCCGCACCAGTCAGGGCCCCATCGGGTGCAAGCGGCTGGGCATCATGGCCGGGGGGTACGGTTCGGCGGTGGCCGCCATGCTGGGGATCGAGCTGCCCATTCACCCGCTCACGATCCAGGCGATGGTCACGCACCCCCTCAAGCCGTTTCTCCACCACGTCTTCAGCTCGGGCGCGTACCACGTCTACGCGAATCAGACGCTCAAGGGAGAGATCGCGACCGGCGCGCACATGGACCCGCAGGTCAATTACACGACCGACGCGACCGCGTACTACCTCAAGCACCAGGCCGAGGCGCTCGCCGAACTCATGCCCGCGCTGCGCGGCGTCCGGTTCATGCGCATCTGGTCCGGCCTCGCCGACATGACGCCGGACATGGCGCCGATCATGGAGGGCGAGCTGGGCTACGACGGACTCTATCTCGACGCCGGCTGGGGGTATTTCGGCTTCAAATCCGGCCCCGTCGCGGGCAAGTACATGGCCGAGTACATGTCCACGGGCGAGCGCCCGGACATCCTCAAGGCGTTTCAGCTGAAACGTTTCCTGGAGGGTCGCTACTCGGGCGAAACGGCGTCGGTCATGAAGTACGGGCACTGGGACTGATGGAGGCCCGCCCGTGACCTTTCGGCTCACCTGCCCCGTCTGCGGCAAGCGCGACGTGTACGAGTTCACCTTCGGCGGACAGGAGCGGGGTCCGCGCCCCGAGCAGGACGGGCTGAGCGCGGAGGAGCACTTCCGCTGGACCCAGTTCCGCCTCATTCCGTGCGAGCCGCAGGAGGAGTGGTGGTACCACGGGCAGGGGTGCGGCGTCTGGTTCAGGACGACGCGGGATCCGGGCACCAACCGGGAGGTGAGGTGAGCCGCCCGAGCCCGGGGCCGAAGCGCCCGAGTCCGGGGCGGAACCGCCCGCGTCCGGGACCGAGCCGCCCGCCGAGCCGCCTGCCTCCGGGACCGACTTGCCGCGTCGACTTCTCCCGTCCGCTCGAATTCACCTTCCTGGACCGGGAGATGACCGGGTACGCGGGCGATACGGTGGCTTCGGCGCTGTACGGTGCCGGGGTACGGATCTTCGGGCGCAGCCTCAAGTATCACCGCCCGCGCGGGCTGTACAGCATGGAGGGCGAGTCGGCCAACACGTTCATGTCGATCGCCGGGGTCCCGAACGAGTGCGCCGAGACCACGGAACTCCGCGCCGGGATGACGGTCGCGCCGCAGAATGTGCGCGGCGACCCCAGGAGCGATCGCTTCGGCTTCCTCAGCGCGTTCGACCGGTTGATGCCGGCGGGATTCTACTACCACCTCTTCCACCGTCCCCAATTCCTCTGGCCGCTGTTCCAGTCCGGCCTCAGGCGGATGGCGGGCACGGGGGTCCTCGATCCGCTGGCGGAATACGGGGACGGCGTTCGGTCCGAGCGCTACCTGAACGCGGATGTGGTGGTGGTCGGGGGTGGTCCGGCGGGGATGGCGGCGGCGCTGGCCGCGGGCGCGAGCGGACTCAGGGTCTGCCTCTTCGAGCGGCGCGACCGTCTTGGCGGACATCTGGCCTGGCGGGTTGGCGAATTCGAGGGCGAACCCCTGTACCGGCGGGCCGAGGCGCTCGCCGCAGAGGTTCAGGCCGCGGAGAATGTGAAGATTTTCACAAGCTCGCCGGCCACCGGTGTCTGGGGCGAAAACCTCGTGACGGGGTTCACGGTGGGCACGGAGGACGACCCCTTTCGGGAATGCCACTGGGAGTGCCGGGCGACGACGGTTGTGGTGGCCGCGGGGTGCATGGACCGGCCGCTCGTGTTCAACCACAACGACCGTCCCGGCGTGATGCAGGTGGGCACGGCGTGGCGTCTGGCGCGCACGTACGGGGTCCGACCGGGCAAGTCGGTTGCCTTCAGCGTGGCCGACGATCTGGGTCTGGAGGCTGCGATCGATCTCGACGACCTGGGCGTCAGAATCCGGTTCATTGCGGACGCCCGCGAGTCCGGCCAACAGGGCAGGGCGGTGTTCGAGGCGCTCTGTGACCGGGCGATACCGTTCTTCCCGGGATGCGCCGTCTCCCGCGCCGTGGGCAGGAAGCGCGTGCGGGGGTGCGTCCTTCGGTCGTTGAAGGGCGGCCGCTCCCGGCGCTTCCGCTGTGACCTGCTGGTGGCCAACGCGGGGATGCAGCCCCGGATCGGGACCCTGGCGACGGCCAATGCCCGTCTCGCGTACTGCCCGCACACCCACAGCTACCAGCCGACCGAATTGCCGCCGGGAATGTTCGTGGCGGGGAGCATGACGGGGCTGCGCGATCCGCGCTCCATCGAGGCTTCGGGACGGGTCGCCGGATACGGGGCGGCGGAGTGGTGCGGGAAACGGCCAGGGCACGTGGCGCGGGCCGGGAATCGCGTGGCGGGCAGGGGTCGGTCAGGACCGCAGAGCCGGGCGTCGCGGGCCGCCGAGGCCGCCCTGAAGGAGGCGAAGGCGCTGCCCGGGCCGCCCCCCGGCTGCGGAATCTCCCATGCTCCAGCCATCGGCCGCGGCGCGAAGGCGTTCGTCGACCTCGACGAGGACGGCACCTACAAGAACGTGAAGGAGTCGATGGCCCGGGGGCTGGACGTGCCGGAACTGGCCAAGCGCTTTGCCGGGTTCGGGCTCGGGCCGGGCCAGTACCGGGTCGCAGGCCAGAACCTGGCGATGATCATGGCCGACCTGAGAGGCGACCCGTTGGAGGAGGCGCGCGCCACAACCGTGCGTCCGCCGCTGGCCGCCCCCAGCATCGCAACCCTGGCGGGGCCCGGCCACGACGTCCACAAGCGGACGCCGTTGCACGCGGAGCAGGCGGCAAGAGGGGCGGTCTTCCGCCGAGCAGGACCCTGGCAGCGGGCCCGCCACTTCGGCGACGACCCGTCCTGCCGCGACGAGGTTCGCAACGTGCGCACCAACGTCGGCATCCTCGACAGCTCGCCGCTGGGCAAGTTCAGGATCCATGGCCCGGACGCCCTGAAGGCGCTGCAGCGGGTCTACATATCCGACATGAGCAAGGCCCGTCCGGGCTATTGCAAGTACTCGGCAATGTGCAATGACATGGGTCAGCTCATGGACGACGGCGTCGTCGTGAGTGAAGGCCGGAACGACTACTACTTCACGACCAGTTCGGCGCGCGCGGGGGCGACGGTGGAATGGTTCCGCTTCCACACCCGGCACGACGGGTGGGACTACAACCTCGTCAACCTCACCGACGTGCTGGGCTCGCTGAACATTGCCGGGCCCCACGCACGCAAGGTGCTGGGGCGGGTGACGGGCGACAACGTCTCGAACGAGGCGTTCCCGTACCTGGCGTGCCGGCGTATCACCGTCGGCGACGGGGTCGAGGCGCGCTGCCTGCGGCTGGGGTTCGTGGGCGAGCTGTCGTTCGAGCTGCACGCGCCGGCGAGCTGCATCCCGTACCTGTGGGACCTGGTGATGGAGGCGGGGGCCGACTTCCGGGTCCGCCCGTTCGGTCTGGAGGCGCAGAACTGCCTGCGTGCCGAGAAGGGGCACGTCATCATCGGGACGGAATCGGAGCAGCGCGTCACGCTGACGGACATCGGGATGGGGTGGATGTGGGACCGCGAGGACACGGCGTCGAAGAAGGTGGGCGCTCCCGCGCTGCGGGCGTGCGAGCGGCAGACTGGCCGCTTGAAGCTGGTGGGACTCCGGGTGGAGGAGGGCGCGAAGGCTCCCCGCGACGGGACGCTGGTGGTCGACGGGAAGAAGATCGTGGGGTACGTGTGCACGACGCGCGACAGTGAGACGCTGGGGTGGCGGTACGGCCTGGCGCTTGTGCACAGGGAGCATGCCTTCCCCGGGCGGAGGATCCATCTCTGCCACGAGGAGACGCCGGGAGAGCGTGTGGCCTCCACCGCCTTCGTGATCTCGCCGCACTTCTACGACCCACGGGGACAAAGACTGCGCCGATGACACACCATTCTGCCGGCCGCATCCGCGCCTTCCGCCGCTCGCCCTGCTCGTTCGGCGCGAAGCCGGCCGAGACGGAGCTGCGCGACGGATGGACCGTCGTGCTGCGCTATGAAGGCGAGGATGGCGAGCCCGGTCACGGGGACGGCCACCCCGGCGCGGGCCCCCGGCTCGTCGATCTCAGCCATCGGCGGCGCTGGGACTTTCAGGACAGCCGCGTGGCCGATCTGCGGCCCATGGGGCTGCCGGTTCCGGAGGGGTTCGGCGAGGTGGGCGTCCACGATGGGCTGGTCATCAACCGCATGAACCGCACGCAGGTCGCGATCTGGCACCTGGGCACGGCACCGCCGCCGGACCCGCCCGCGGAACCCGGTTTCACCGAAGTCACCGATGGACACTGCATGCTGGCCTATGTCGGTGACGGGGTCCCGGAGGTTCTGGAGCATCTGACCGCCATGGACCTCTTCGACCCGGCGCGCGACATGCCCTCCCTGACACAGGGTCCGGTGCTCCACGTGCCGTGCCAGGTGGTGACCTTCGCCCGCGATCTGGTCGTGATGACCCTGGCCCGCGGCTACGGCGAGACGTTCGCGGAGGCGGCGCTGGCGTCCGGCGCGGTCGCCGGGCTGAGGCCGGGTGGGGAGCGGGTGTTCGACCGGGCGTTTGAACGAGTGTTTTCGGGGTGAGACGTTTCAGCTGAAACGTTGGCCCGGCCGATCTCGGGCCCCTCCGGCTACGGAATCACCTCCCTCTCCCGCCCGGTCAGCCCGAGCAGGTGCTCCTGGAAGTACCGCCGCCTCGCCGCATCCGTGAACGCCGCGCTCTGCCCGGTGAACCAGTGCGGCTGCTCGGGGACGACGATCAGGTCGTGGGGTTTCCCGGCGCGGATGAGCGCCTCGACCAGCTTCATCGTGGCCGAGAAGGTGGCGTTGACGTCGCTGGTTCCATGGATCAGGAGCAGCTTCGCCTTGAGCTGGTCGGCCAGGCGCAGGCTGGAGCCGTACTCGTAGCCTTCGGGGTTCTCCCAGGGCCGGTCCATGTAGGGTTCGATCGCCCACGCGTTCTGGTCGTGGATGTCATAGACGCCGTTCACCGCGACGCCGACGTCGTAGAAGTCGGGCTCGAGGACGAGCGCCCGCACGGTCATGTAGCCGCCCCACGAACCCCCGTGGATGCCGACGCGGTCGAGATCCATCCAGGGCCGCGTGGCCGCGGCGTTCTCCATCGCCGCCCGGTGGTCGGGGATCTCGTTGCGCCCGAAGTTGCGGTACGCCACGTCCTGGTAGGCCTTGCCGCGCTCCGTGGTGCCGCGCCCGTCGATCATGAACACGACAAAGCCCAGTTGCGCCAACGCCGCCTGGCTCAGGCCGCGCCCGTCGGTGAAGGTCTTCGGGACCCAGCTGATGAAGGGACCGTTGTAGATGTAGTCGATGACGGGGTACTTCCTTGCCGGATCGAAGTCGTGCGGCTTGTAGATGACCCCATGGAGGTCGGTCTCGCCGTCGGCTGCCTTCACGACGAACTCCTCGGGCGGGAGCCAGCCGAGTTCGTCCAGCGCGCTCACGTCGGCTTCGGTCACGACGTGCACGAACTCGCCGTCGGTCGTGCGCACGTCGGTGCGGGGCGGGCGGCTCGTGCTCGAATGCGTGTCGACGATGTATGCGCCGTTAGGCGACACCGTGGCGCTGTGCTGACCCTCTCCCTCGGTGAGGCGCACCACATCGCCGCCGTCCAGCGCGACGCGGTAGAGGTGTGTGTCGTACGGCCTCTCCTCCTCCATATGACCCGTGAAATAGACCAACCCCGCGGCCTCGTCGACGTGAACGATGCCGAGCACCGGCCACTCGCCAGCGGTGAGCCTCTGGATGAGCCGGCCGTCCATGCCGTACAGGTAGATGTGGTCCCAGCCGTCGCGCTCGCTGATCCAGAGGAAGCGCTCGCCGTCGGTGAGCGGGCGGGCCAGGGCGCGCCATGACGGCGTCGTGCCGATCCCCTTGATGAAGGTCGGCTGGGTCTCTTCGAGGACGACGCGGGTTTCGCCGGTGGCGGGGTCGGCAGAGACGAGGTGCAGGGTCTGGTAGGTTCGGAGCATTCGCAGGAAGAGGTACTCCGATCCGTCGGGCAGCCACCCGACCGGGCTCAGGATCTGCTCGTCCTCGCCGACATCGACCTGGACCGCGCGCCGGCCGACGATGTCCACGATGTGCAGTTCCTGGCGCGGCATGGGATTGCCGGCCTTCGCGTACGGCGCGTATTCGACTTCCTCGGTCTGCTTCAGCCAGTGCAGGATCGGCACGCGTTCCATGTGGCGGCTGTCCACCTTCATTGCCGCGACCCTGCCGCCGTCCGGTGCCCACATCGCGCCCTCGACGCTCCACGCGTAATCCTCCTCGCCGTCCTCCATGACCGGATGCTCGCGGCCGTCGAAGCTGGCGCGCACCCAGAGGCCGTCGTCCTTCTCGGTGAGCAGCCAGCGGCCGTCCGGCGAGGGCACCTCCATGGCCGCGGGCGCTCCGCTGGTGAAGCCTTCGCGCACGACTCGGGGCGCCGCACGCTCGGCAGCCTCGGCTTCGGTGGGGGGCCGCGCGCTCACCGCGTAGCTGTCGAGATCGAATTCGAAGCCGCGATCCTCGACGCTGAAGCGCACCGTGCGCTCGCCCTCGCCGGCGAACGTGAAGGTGTCGAACGGGAGTCCCTCGTACGGCGGCTCGTGCCCCAGCACGGGGGTCAACGCGGCCCGAAGTCTTTCGGCGTCGAAGAACGGCTCCCTGGTGCCGGCCGCGGGATCCGCGCGGTAAATGACCGTCTGGTCGGGCTGTCCCTCGGCGAACCAGAAGCTCTGGCCGTCGGCCATCCAGTTGACGGCGCAGGCCGCCGCTCCCAGCGGCCCGACGTCAGGGCAGATCACGCCGCCCTTGATCAGGCTCGGGATCGACATGTAGCGGGCGTACATCGCGTCGCGCTCGGGGTCGAGCGACTCCTGGGCGGCGGCGGTGGCCGGCCCGAGGACGCCGAATAGAGTGAGGAAGCAGGCGGCGAGGCGCATGACCGGACTCCAGGTGGATTGCAAACGGCAGGGAGGGACTGGCTCGGGAACCAGACCGAAGTCACTATATCGGCGACGTGGTCGCTCAACCAGCCACGCCCCTTCACAATCGCGCCTGCATGACAGCCACCGAGGTCACAATGCCCACGCTCCTTCGCAGACTCCCGCACATCACGGCCGCGCTCGCCCTCCTGGCCACCGCGGCCCCAGTGGCCATAGCGGCCCCGGAACTCGCCGCCCAGCAGGTCAGCGAGAGCGCCTACGCGCGCGCCGAGCAATTCCTGCCGTGGAACGCGTCCAAACTTGTCTCCGGCGACCAGGTGAGACCTGAGTTCTTCGACGGCGACCGCTTCTGGTTCCGCAGCCGCACCGACTCCGGTCACGAATTCGTCGTCGTGGACCCCGCTGCCGCGACCCGCCGCCCCGCTTTCGACCACGCGCGCCTGGCGGCCGCCCTGTCGCTGGCCGCCGACACCGCCTACGAGGGCCGCGCGCTGCCCTTCGAGGAGTTCGAGTTCGTCGACGGTGCCGGCTCCGCGCGCTTCGGCGCCATCCGCTTCCAGGTCGCCGACTCCGTGCAATGGACCTGCGACATCGGCGCCTACACCTGCGCGGGGCCGACCAACGCCACCGCCCCTTCCGACGCGGACCGCCCCTCTCCCGACGGCCGCTGGATCGCCTTCGCCCGCGACGAGAACCTGTGGGTGCGCGATGCCGCCAGCGGGGCGGAAACGCAACTCACCCGCGACGGCGAGACCGACTTCGGCTACGGCGCGATCCCCGAGGGCTGCTGCCAGGAGATCACGAGCCGCCGCGCCAACCGCGAGCGTTCACCAGTCATGCAGTGGTCGCCCGATTCGCGCCGGCTCGCCACGCACCGCTACGACGAGCGCGCGGTCGAGCGCTTCCACCTGCTCGAAGCCGCCGACGGGCGCCCGATCCTGCACTCGTGGGCCTACGCGCTTCCCGGCGACTCCATCGTCCCCACGTCGGAACTGTGGATCCTCGACGTCGACGCCGGCACTTCGGTCCGCGCCGACATCCCGCCCCAACCGGGCAACTTCGCCCGCGGCGACACCGCCTACGCCGACGTGCAGTGGACCGCGGACGGCAGCCACGTGTTCTACACGCACCGCAGCCGCGACTTCAGGAGCTACAGGCTCTTCCGCGTGGACGCCGCCACCGGCAGCGCGACCGAACTGCTGGAAGAGACCGGGCCGACCTATGTCGAACTCAACAACTTCACCTCGTTCCCGCCTGCCTGGCAGGTGCTCGGGAACGGTTCCGAGTTCCTCTGGTGGTCCGAGCGAGACGGCTTCGGCCACCTCTACCTCTACGACGGCGACGGGAACCTCAAGAACCGGGTCACCTCCGGCCCTTGGCTGGTCGCCCAGCTCGTGGAAGTGGACGAGCCCTCGCGCACCGTGTACTTCACGGCGGTGGGCCGGGAGGAGGGACGGCATCCCTACCACCTCCACCTGTACAGGGTCGGCCTGGATGGAACCGGTCTGCAGTTGCTCAGCTCCGAGGACGCGGTGCACCAGGTTACGCCCTCGCCCAGCGGCCGCTACTTCGTGGACCAGTACTCGACTCCCGGGATGGCGCCCACGGCCGTGGTGCGTGGGCGCGAGGGCCGAGTCGTCCAGACCATCGAGACCGCCGACATCTCGCGTCTCGAAGAGGCCGGCTGGATCCCGCCCGTGCCCTTCGAGGCCAAGGGGCGCGACGGCACGACCAGCGTCTACGGCCTGCTCTGGTTCCCCTCCGACTTCGACCCCGACGCGAGCTATCCGGTCGTCGACTACATCTATCCCGGCCCGCAGATCGGAGCCGTCACCCGGTACGACTTCTCGGCCTCCGGGCGCGGCAATGGCCGTGCGCTCGCCGAACTCGGCTTCATCGTCTTCGCGGTCGACGCCTTCGGCACGCCGCTTCGCTCCAAGGCGTTCCACGACGCCTACTACGGCAACATGGGCGACAACGGCATCCCCGATCACATCTCGGCGCTCAAGGAGCTGGCGGGCCGCTACCCCCAGATGGACCTCGGCCGGGTGGGCATCTTCGGGCACTCTGGGGGCGGGTTCTCGTCGACGGACGCGATCCTGCGCTGGCCCGACTTCTTCAAGGTGGCCGTGTCGGGCGCCGGCAACCACGACAACCGCGGCTATCACTTCCCCTGGGCGGAGAAGTACCAGGGCTTGCTCGTGGAGAACGAGGACGGCACCGACAACTACGACAACCAGGCCAACCAGAACCTGGCGGCGAACCTGAAGGGCAAGTTGCTGCTGCACTACGGCACGCTGGACGACAACGTGCACCCCAACATGACGATCCGGGTGATCGAGGAGCTGATCGCCCACAACAAGGACTTCGACATGTTCGTGCTTCCCAACCGGAACCACGGCTACTCGAGTGAGCCCTACGTGGTGCGCCGGACGTGGGACTACTTCATCGAGCACCTGCGTGGCGAGGTGCCGCCCGGCGAGTACAGGATTACGGGGCCGGGGGGCTGAGGCGGAACTCGGGCGCTACCTGACCCCGTCGGGCAAGCCGTCGCTGACCACGATCTCGGTGTTTTCATCCAGAAGATTGAGGCCGCCGTTCCAGTTGCGCAAAATGGCGCGTACCTGCCCGTTATCGCGGTTGGTGATGATGGCCATCGGACTGGTGCTGGATGGCCCGAGCACGAACTCGCCCTCGGGTCCCGAAAGGACGACCCGCTCCAGCACCCCATTCGACTCCGCGTCGTAGGGTAGTGCAAAGAGAAAGTCCCCACCGCCGAACTCCAGCGGCGTCGGTGTGAAGTCGAACGAGAAAACGATGCGACCACCTGCACCGAACCCTTCCAGTCGATAGGGACCGTCGCCGCCCGGCAGGACCGGCCGCGTCTCCACCAGGAAGGCCGGCTCGAGCACCAGTGTGCCGCCGACCGCACTGCCCCTCAGCAGGAGGGTCTGCTCCGCCGGCCCACGGACATCCACGGGATCCGCCCCGCCCGGCCCGCTCTCGGTCCAGATCCGGAAGTCCAGGGCTTTCTCGAAGCTGTAGTCGCTGACCCAGCTCGGATTGCAATACCCCATCAGATCCTTGTACTGATCGGGATCGACGATGCCTCCGCCGGCCGGATTGTATCCCCAGACCCCGGTGCTGCCATCCTTGTAGGGGAACTTGGGGTCGGCTCCTCCCGCGCCGCCGCAAGGGGCATGGGCGAGACTCATGTTGTGGCCCACTTCGTGGGCGAAGGTATCGTCCTGACTCAACCCTATGCTGACCGGGTAGCCGATGTACCCCAGTCCCACGAGCCCCGTGAGGTTGGCACGATGGAAGGCTCCGTAGTAGTAGCCTCTGCCGTTCTCCATGGTCCGCAACGTCCTGATGTCGCTGATGAGTTGCCGCCAGCCATCGAAGGTGTTCAGGTCCACCGAGGTGTAGAAGGGCTCGTGCATCGTCAGGTGCATTTCACCGATCGGGAGAACGCTGCGCGCAAACTGGAGCCACTCGCTCTCCGCGGTCATGCCCTCGGCCCAAATGCGGATCTGTTCGCGGGGGTCGGTCGCGGCGATCACCGGAACCAGCGTCTGATAGTGCACCGGAAGCTCGACCACGTTGAGGGCCAGCGCGCCCTCCGCCGGGACCCTCCGCTCGCTGCCCGGCCGCAGGGGCACCACGCCGTCGGGGTCCATTTCGACGGACAATTGCACGCCGGGCCGGATCACCTCACCGGGGATCTCGGCGTTGAACGACTGCAACCGCCACTTCTCGTCGACCGCATCGGGAATGACGTGCGGCGGGTCCATCGGGGCCGTATGGATCACCCTCCCGTCGATCACAAAGTCCGCGTAGGCGCGGGGTTCGAAGTAGCTGACCTCGTCGCCGGTGACGAACACCCGCAGCAGCGCCTTGCGTCCGGCGATCAGCGGAACGGTGCCGTCGAGGCGCTGGATGGCCTGGTTCAGGTAGACCGCGGGCGCCGTCAACCGCACGCTGCCCGGGCTGATAAGGAGTGTGGTGCGGGCCAGCAACCCGGCCGAGCGGGCTCCGATCCTCGCTTCGCCGTTGTCGAGCGCCGTGTAGTCCCCGTCCGGTCCGAACTCGACCATGGATGGATCGGCCACCTCCCACGCGGCTGGCGCCCACGCGGGGGGCCCCGGAATGACCTGGCCGTCTTCGTCGAATACCGTGACGGTGAACTCCCCGGCGTCGCCCACCTTGACGCGGGCGTCCCCGGGGGAGATCGACAGGGAGTGCGGGATCTGACCAGGTTCGAGCGCGAGGTCGGCGCAGCCGGCCACGACAATTACGGCCAGAGGCACGAGCGCTGGTCGCCACATTCGCATGTGCGGCCCTACCCGGCAGCCCGCCGAAAGGTCCATCCCCCGTACAGCAGGCTCGTGTAGAAGCGGCGCGGCTCGCCCAGGCCGGCCTTGCGCGCCAGTTCGACAACCCGCGACGCCGTGGCGAAGTGGATTCCCTCACTGATGCGCGCGTCGAAGCGGTGTTTCTCGTCCCCGGTCATCCCGCGAATGGTCCAGTAGCGCCGCCACGCGGACAGATAGCGCTCGTGCTCCTCCGGATCTGCGCCGCCGTGCAGATCGAAAAAGACGAACACGCCGCCCGGCTTCAAGCGCCGCGCGATGTCGCCCAGCAGCGCCGCCTTGCTCCCGTCGTCGGGGACGAAGTGAAGGACGTTGATCAGGGTTGCGGCGTCGAAGAGAGGCGCGGCCGGGACATCCTCCGCGTACCCGTGCTGGAAGCTGACCCCGTCGGCGACCCCCGCCTCCGCGACGCGCCGCCGCGCGATCTCCAGCATCTGGTCCGAGGGGTCGACCCCGTGCAGCTCGAGGTCGGGCCGCACGCGCTTGAGCGTGACAAGTTCGATTCCCGTGCCCGCGCCGATGACCAGGACCCGTGCGCCCGGCGGCAGATCCGGCTCGATCAGCGCGGCGAACATGGGGAAGAAGGTCAGGTACCCGGGGATGACCTGCCGGGCCAGGGCCTCGTAGCTCTCCCCGTAGTCGCCGTCGAAGTTGAAGGCTCCCTCGTCCAAAGGGGACTGTCCACCTATTCTGAAGGGATTCCATGCGTCATCGGCCAGGATAAGACGAATGCCCCGTGACCCGCTACTGCCGACCGAACACGGCGAATCGTTCGCGCGACGCGACTTCCTGAAGGCCTCGGCGGCCCTGGCGGCCACGTTGCCCGCGTCGCTCGGGGCGGCCACGTCGCCCGCACCGCTCCGGGCGGCCACGCCCTTCGCGCAGGGCCCGCTCGTCGACGGCTACCGGCTCAACGCGATCCTCGACGTCTTCCGCCGCTACGGAGGCGGCGACGACGGCGGGACAACCCGCCTGGCCTACAGCGACGAGGATATCGCCGCGCGGGCCTACGCCGCGTCCGTAATGGAGAGCGCCGGCCTGCAGGTGTCGGTGGACCTCGCCGGCAACCTCATCGGCCGGCGTGACGGCGCCGACCCGACTGCGCTCCCGATCATCATCGGGTCCCACATGGACACGGTGCCGGACGGCGGCAGCTACGACGGGCATGTAGGCTGCGCGGCGGCGTTCGAGGTCGCGCTGACCCTGCACCACCACGGGGTCGCGCTGGGGCACCCCCTCGAGGTCATCGTCTTCCAGAACGAAGAGGGGGGCAAGACGGGGAGCCGCGCGCTGGTCGGGCGGGTCGAGCCGTTCGAATTCGACGCCGTCACGGCCTCCGGCTTCACCATACGGGACGGCACCAACCGTCTCGGCGGCGACGCCGCGCGGCTCGACGAGGCGCAGCGCGAACCCGGTTCCATGGCGGGGTTCCTCGAGCTGCACATCGAGCAGGGCGCGGTCCTGGAAGCGGCCGGGACCCAGATCGGCATCGTCGAGGGGATCGTCGGCATCCGCCGCTGGAACATCACCGTGCTCGGTGCCCAAAACCACGCGGGCACGACGCCCATGCCCCAGCGCCGGGACGCGCTCGTCGCCGCCGCCGACCTGATCCGCGCCGTCAGCGAGGTGGCGACCACCATGGAAGGGCGGCAGGTGGCCACGGTCGGCAGGATCGAGGCCGTGCCGGGCGCGCCCAACGTCGTGCCGGGTGGGGTACGGGCCACGCTCGAGATCCGCGACCTCGAAATGGACAAAATCGGACAGATTTTGTCCGAAATTGTCGCAAGGGCCCGCGAAATAGAGTCCGCCCGCGAGGTCACCATCGAATTCGAGCAATTCTACGAGAGCCTCGCCGCGCCCACCTCCCCCGCCTTTCGCGACATTCTCGAACGCGTCGCCACCAACCTCGGCTATTCGACCGTGCGCATGCCGTCAGGGGCCGGGCACGACGCCCAGAGCATGGCCGAACTGGGTCCCGTCGGCATGATCTTCGTCCCCAGCCGGGACGGCATCAGCCATTCGCCGCGCGAATACACCGCGCCCGAGAACATAACCCGCGGAGCCAATGTGCTCCTGCATGGGGTGCTGGCGCTGAACGCCGCCGGCTGAGCCGGGCCGGCCTACAAGTACGTCAGCCACCCCCACGGATCCGGCGCCTCACCGTTCGCCAGCTCCAGGTAGCGCGCCTGAATCCGCTCGGTCACCGGCCCCCGGCGCCCGTTCCCCACCTCCAGCCCGTCGACTGACCGGATCGGCGTCACCTCCGACGCGGTCCCCGTGAAGAACAGCTCGTCGGCCGCGTACAGCATCTCCCTGGGCACCAGCTGCTCGCGCACCGTGTAGCCCAGCGCCTCCGAGATCTTCAGCACGGAGTGGCGCGTGATGCCCGACAGAGAGGTCCCGTCCAGGATCGGCGTGACGACCTCGCCGTCGACGACCATGAACAGATTCTGCCCGCTCCCCTCGCTCACCAGCCCGCTGGGCCCCAGTCCGATCGCTTCGGCGTAGCCGTGGGACGACGCCTCCATCACCATCAGCGTCGACACCAGGTAGTTGCCCGCCGACTTCGCCCCGCTCGGCACGGTGTTCGGCGCCGGCCGGTTCCACGAAGACACGCACACGTCGACCCCCTTGGCCAGCGCCTCCTCGCCCAGGTATGCGCCCCACGGCCACACCGGGATGTAGGTCTCGATCGGGCTGAGGTCGGGGCGCATGCTCGACGCCCCGTAGCCCCGCAAGACCATCGGGCGGATGTAGCACGACTGCAGTTCATTCTTGCGGATCGTCGCGCACACCGCCTCGGTCAGTTCGTCGATCGTGTGGTCCGGCTGCATTCGGTACGTCCGGCTCGACGCCATGAGCCGCTTCAGGTGCGCGTCCAGCCGGAAGACCGCCGGCCCTCTGGCCGTCTCGTAGCAGCGCACCCCCTCGAACACCGAAGCCGCGAACTGCACCGCCAGGCTGAGCACGTGAACCTGCGCGTCCTCCCAGCGGATGAACTCGCCGTCCCTCCAGATCCACGGGCTCCCGACGAGCCTGCCCGCCGACCCCACTATTCCTCCTCGGCGGAGCCGGCGCTCCGCAGGTACGAGTCGGTCCCGTCCAGCCAGTCCTGCCGCGGCGGCGTAAACACGTCCACGTCGATCGTGTCCTCCAGCGCCACGGCCTCGTGCGGAACGTTGCTCGGCAGATGCAGCACCTCGCCCGAGCGCACGACCAGCTCCTGCGGCCCGTCGTCCCCGATCCGGAACTGGAGCGCGCCCTCCAGCACGTAGGTGATCTGCTCATTGTCGTGCGAGTGCATCGGCACGACCGCACCCTTCTTGAGATACACGTGCGCCAGCATCGCCCGCTCGCCCGTGATCAGGCTCCGGGAAATGAGGGGATTGAGCTCCTCGACGGGCTGCTCGGCCAGGCGGTAGTGGGTGACGGGTGCATCGCTCATGGCGGTTTCCGTGGCTCGGATAGGGCGGTGTGGGCGGGCGCGGCGCGAGACCGGCGCCCGAAGGGGCTTCCAATCTGCACCGGCAAAGGGGGATTTGGAAGGTTGCCGCCCGGCCGGGCACCGGGCAACCGGCCACGTTGCCCGCGCCACCGCCCCCAGGCCCCTCGGCCCCGCGCCCGGCCACGTTTCCCGCGCCACCGCCCCCAGGCCCCCGCTCGGCCCCGCGCCCGCCCACGCTTCCGGCGCGCCCCGGAACGCCGCGGTGTATTATGCACTCATGAGACCACACCTTCTCGCCGTCATCCTCTTCCCGCTTCTTCTCCCGCTCCTCGGCGCGCGCCCCGCGGCGGCCCAGCCCGTGCTGGGCATCGTCGTCGAGGAAGGCACGGGGATGCCCGTGATGGGGGCGATGGTCATGCTCTTCACCGATGGCGGCGAGCGGGTCGACCGCATGCTCACCAACGTCGCGGGCAGATTCGCGCTGGACGCCCGCGCGGCCGGGCCGCACTACCTGACGGTGGAGCGGATCGGCTACACCACGCTGACCACCGATCGCTTCGACGCGGGCCCCGACGACCTGTACCTCACCATCGACGTCCCGATCGAGCCGGTCGCGCTCACCGGCCTCGACGTCGAGAGCGGACGCCGCTGCGAGGTCAGGCCCGAGGAGGGACGGGTGACCGCCCGCGTCTGGGACGAGGTGCGCAAGGCCCTGACGGCCGAGGCGTGGACGCGCGAGGCCGCGCTGTACCGCTACACGCTGGCGCGCTTCTCGCGGGCCCTGGACCGGGACGGCGACAATGTGCTCGCGGACACGACGCGAATCACCACAAACAGGGAAGCGGCCTTCGTATCGGCACCGATCGAACGGCTCGCGGCCGAGGGGTTCGTGCAGGCGGAGGGCGATTCCGCCACCACGTACTACGCACCCGACGCCGGGGCGCTGATCTCGGATTTGTTCCTGGACACGCACTGCATGGGTGTGCGGAACGGCGACGACGGCCGCATTGGCCTCACCTTCGAACCGATCCCCGAACGCCGGGTTCCGGACATCGCCGGGGTCCTCTGGGTGGACGCGGCCACCGGCGAACTGGACAGGCTGGAATACGGCTACAGGAACCTGATCCGGTCGAGCGAGCTTGGCGATCCGGGTGGCGAGGTCTCGTTCGTCCGCCTTCCGAACGGCGCCTGGATCGTCCGTGACTGGAGGATCCGGATGCCGCGCCTTGAGTCGATCCTCGGCATCATCCGCCGCTACGGATACCACGACGAGGGGGGCGTCACCCGGGCCGTCACCGACAATCGCGGCCGCGCGGTGCTCGACGCCGAAGCCGGCACCATCTTCGGCGTGGTGACCGATTCACTCGGGACGGGGCCGCCGGGTGAGGCGGTGTTCGTCGATATCCCGGGCACAGCCACCGGCATGACCCCGGACGGCGACGGCTCTTTCCTGTTCAGCGGCCTCGACGCGGGACGCCACGTCCTGCGGCTGCAGCGACCCCTCCTCTCGTCGTGGGGACTGGCGGCGGCCGAAGTCGCGGTCGACGCCGAACTCGGCGAGGTCGCCTATGTCCGGGTGCGCGCGCCGTCGGTCGCCGATGTGCTGGCGTTGTCATGCGGCGGCGCCCCGCGACCGCCCGGGACGGCGGCGCTGCTGGGCCGGGTCACCACGGCGGACGACGTGCCGGCGGGCGAGTCGCGCGTGACCGTGCGCTGGCCGGCGGCAACCGGCTACACGCCGACCGGCCCCGCGACTCCGCATGACCCTTCCGGCGAGGCGGGACCGGCCTGGGAGATCGGTCGGGACGGCCACTTCGCCACCGCCACCACGACAACGGACGCGAGGGGCCTCTTTCTGCTCTGCGACCTGCCGCCGGGCCTGCGCCTCGCGGCCACCATCGGCCGCCGCGGCGCCGAACCGGGCGTGCACACCACGATCTTCATCGAGCCGGGTGTCCCGGCGGTGGTCAGGCGCGTCGTGATGTCAACTTTGGATTACATGATGTGAACTGGAGTTGACAACCATCCACAGTCCTGCGGCCACGCAAAAGAATGAGGCCACCCAGGACCAGTAGCCGATCAGCAGATACGATACCGGGTCCCCTTCGCCCACCATCCAGGTCGGCCAGTAGACCAGATTCAGCACGCCTGCTCCCCCGACAAGCCATCGCAACCGACGGCCGTGCCCCGGTCGCGAAGTGCGCAGGGCCAGCAAGCTGGCCAGCATGAGCAGGTTGGTCAGGGCGCTCAGCTTGCCGACTCGGTCGCCGAACAGGAGAGCATTCAGGAAAGCATCAGCACCGCTCTCCGTGTGCATCGTGTCGGGGTCACGTGGTTCCTGCAGGTTCACTGACAGGGGGCCGTTGTCGACGTACGCCGGCAACAGAAACGACACTGCAAAGAGGGCCCATCCCGCGTAGACCAGCCGCCACCAACTCGGCTTTCCAGCCTTCGGCGATTCCTTCGACAGTTCCGTCGGTGCTTCCATCTGTTGACTCCGAGTCATTCGCCAATGCGGAGATGAGCCTGAACGTATTGGGGTCTCCAGCCTCGCGCGATGCCAGTGCCACCTCCTGGCCAGCCGCCTGCACCAGTTCGGTACGCGAGTGCGAGTCCTTTCCATCCGGACAGCATTTAGATCGAGATAGGTGTTGACCTAACTTTAGTATATAAAATAAAATTAGGTCATATCCTAACAACATCTAATGATCAGGTGAGCCCCATTGGAAGCTGGCACCGCATTCCGTAACCCGTTCCGCCCCGGGGCGGGCCACCCTCCCCCTTATCTCGCCGGAAGGACGGAGGAGCGAAAGGAGTTTCTCAAGCTCCTGAACCAGGATGTCGTCCTCTCCAATCTCGTCCTCACCGGGCTCCGCGGTGTCGGCAAGACGGTCCTTCTTGACACCTTCAAGCCGGTGGCCGCGCGGGAAGGCTGGTTGTGGGTGGGCGCGGATCTTTCGGAGAGCACGACCGTCGACGAGGGACGCCTGGCCACACGGATCCTCACGGACGTGGCCCTCGCAACGTCCACCGTCGTCTACGACACGGAGGAGGTCCGTCGTCCCGGTTTCGGCCGCGGGGCGGAACGTTTCGACGCCACCCTCAACTATCCGACGCTTCGTGCGGTGTACGAGCAGACGGGGGGCCTGGTCGCTGATCGATTGAAGGCCACGCTGACATTCGTCTGGCAGGCTCTACGTGCATTGCCGAGCCCACCCCGGGGAATCGTCTTCGCTTACGACGAAGCCCAGAACATGGCGGACCATGCCGGGAAGGACGAATACCCGCTTTCGGTGATGCTCGACGTGTTCCAGTCCATCCAGAGACAAGGGGCTCCATTTCTCCTGGCCCTGACCGGTCTGCCCACGCTCTTCCCCAAGCTGGTCGAGGCCAGAACCTACTCGGAACGAATGTTCCGCGTGCTTTTCCTCAACCGCCTGGATCCCGCCGACGTGCGGGAGGCGATCGTAAGGCCGATCCAGGAGGATGGCTGCGCGATCACCTTTACCGATGAGTCCATCCGCCAGATTGAGAAGCACTCGGCCGGATATCCATACTTCATCCAGTTCATCTGCCATGAGGCTTTCGACGTGTTTGTGTCGCAGATCACCACCGGATCGACGAACCCAAGCGTCCCGATCGAGGAGATCACGGCCAAGCTGGACAGCGATTTCTTTGCGGGCCGGTGGTCGAGGGTGACCGACCGGCAGCGCGATCTCCTGTATGTCGTTTCGAGGCTTGACGACCCTGAATCCGAGTTCAGCGTTCAGGAGATTGTGGAGCTTTCCGGGGAACTGCCCGTGAAGGGATTCAGCCCCAGTCACGCGAGCCAGATCCTTGCAGCACTCATCAATTCGGGGATCGTCTTCAGGAACCGGCACGGGAAGTACTCGTTTGCGGTGCCTCTTCTTGGGGACTTCATCCGACGGCAGTACCTGGCCGAAGAGCCGGAGCTCTTGGACGAGGCAACCCGGTGATCGAGCACCCACATCGGCCGACCCGGTGCGGAACCAAGGGGACCATGCCGTTGTCGCAGGGCCACGCGGTCGCCATCGGGGTGTGAACCTGTACCCCCCTCGTAGGCCGTCGTGCTCTTAGTTCACTTTAGGTCGTAAACTAAACCAAGAGTCGCACACGCATACGCCGTACTGTTCGCCAGGTGGCGACGACCTCACCGCCCCGCTCATCGGGAGTCGCGACGCAGGTTGGCAGGAGTGCCGGCCCCGGACAGGCTTGCTCGCTGTCTTTCAGCGCGGTTAACGTGGCTCGATGAACCGAATTCGAGGACAGACCGCGGTCATCACGGGGGCCACTGCGGGCATCGGCGAGGCGTGTGCCCGGACCCTGGGCGAAGCGGGTGTCCACGTGGTGCTGATCGGCCGCCGCCAGGACCGGCTGGAAGCCCTGGCTGCCGAAATCGCGGCCGACAACGGGACCCGGGCGCTGCCCTACCAGCTTGATGTCCGCGACCGCGCGGGCGTGAGCGACTTCATCGCGTGGCTGGACGACGAGGGGCTCAACGTCGACATCCTCGTCAACAACGCGGGACTCGCCCGGGGCCTCAACGCCGTGCAGGACGGCGACCACGACGACTGGGACGAGATGATCGACACCAACATCAAGGGCCTCCTCAACATGACGCGCGCCATCCTGCCCGGGATGATCGCGCGCGACTCGGGGCATGTAGTTAACATCGGCAGCATCGCCGGCCACTGGGTCTACCCGAACGGCGGGGTCTACTGCGCCACCAAGTACGCCGTGAGGGCGCTGACCGAGGGCGCGAACGTGGACCTCGTCGGCACGAAGGTGCGCATGTCGAGCGTCGATCCGGGCCTGGCCGAGACCGAGTTCTCGGTGGTGCGCTTCCGGGGCGACGAGGACCGCGCCCGCACCGTGTACGAGGGGACCCAGCCGCTGGTGGCCGAGGACATCGCCGATGCGGTCCACTACGTGGTCAACACTGCGCGGCACGTGAACGTGCTGCACCTGGTGATGATGCCGACGGTGCAGAGATCGCCGTACGTGCTGGCGCGCGAGCCGGCCGGCGGCAGCGAGGACTGAGGGCCGATGGGAGAAATCCCGGCAGTGTTGGGGCGGCGAGTGTTAGGACGGCGACGTCTTCGGGCGGCGCGTTGCCTCGCGGTGGCGGGCGCCGTGCTCGCGATGGCCGCAACGCCCCACGCCCCTCCGCCTTGGGGATTCGTGGGCCATGAAATGGCGGCGGCGGTCGCGGTCGCCGCGCTCCCGGACGAAATGCCCGGCTTCTTCCGCGACGCGGGGCCGCAAATGGTGCACCTCAACCCGGAGCCGGATCGCTGGCGGGTGTGGGAGCAGCGCGAGATGGACCAGGCGTTCTCCTACGACCACTACGTCGACCTGGAGAACCTCCCCGACGGGGCCCTCGATGCCCCCGACCGATTCGAGTACCTCGCCATGCTCTACGACGCGGAGCTGGCGAAGCCCGAGCGCGACGGGGGGTTCCTGCATTTTCGGATCGTCGAGCTCTACCAGCGGCTCGTCGCCGGCTGGCGCCGGTGGAGAGCCGAGGAAAATGCGGAGCGGCGTGACTGGATCGAGGAGCGCATCGTCAACGACGCGGGCATCCTCGGGCACTACGTGACCGATGCTTCGCAGCCACACCACACCACGATCCACTTCAACGGCTGGGACCTTGAGACGCCCAACCCGGAGGGGTACACGCGGGACAATCAGTTCCACGCGCGCTTCGAGCGGTTCTTCGTGGAGGCGCACGTGACCCAGGGCGACGTCGCGGCGCATGCGAGCACGGGGCCGCCGCGCTCGGTGGCCGGGTCGGCGCGGGAGGCCGTGCTGGCCCACATCCAGGAGTCGCATGCGGAGGTCGAGACGCTGTACCGGCTGGACCGGGACGTCGGCTTCGATCCCGAGCAGCCGGCCCACCCGGCCGCGAAGGACTTCGCCGCCGTGCGACTCGCGGCCGGCGCCGACATGCTGGCCGCGCTCTGGTGGTCGGCGTGGCTGGAGAGCGCATCGCCGGTCGAGCGGGGCGGAGAGGACCGATGAGCGGCGGCGCGGCGCGGCGCGTCGCCGGGATCGTTCTCGCGGCGGGATCCTCGACGCGCATGGGCAGCAACAAGCTGCTTCTGGAGCTGGACGGCGAGGCCGTGGTGCGCCGCGCGGCCCGGACGGCGAGCGCCGCCGGGCTGGATCCGGTCGTGGTTGTCACGGGTCACGAGCACGAGGCCGTGACGGCCCAATTGCACGGTTTGGGCGTGAGCGCTGTTAACAATGCAGAACACGCGAAGGGCACCCACACGTCGGTCGCGGCGGGGATCGCCTCGGTGCCGGACGACTGCGCGGCCGCGGTGGTGGTGCTGGCGGACATGCCCTTCGTGACCCCCGCGATGCTGCGCGAGGTCGTCGCGCGCTACGACCGCTCGCGCCCGCCCCTGGTGGTGTCGCGCTACGGCGGCGACGTGACCGCCCCGCCGATCCTGTACGACCGCGCCCTGTTCGGCGAACTCGCGACCATGGACTCGCGCTGCGGCCGCGCGGTCGTGCGGCGCCACTTGTACGAGGCCGTCCTGGTCGACTGGCCCGCCGAAGCGGCTCGGGACCTCGACCGCCCGGTCGACTATGAGGTGGCGCGCGAGGAGCTGGGCCGAGCGCTCGAGGGGGCGGCCGCGCATGGATAGGCACCTGCTCGAAGTCGCGGCCCGGCTGCTCGACCAGCGGCGGCCCTACGCGGTCGCCACCGTGGTGCGGCGCGAGCGCCCCAGTTCCGCGACGCCCGGCAACACCGCGCTCATCACGGGGGATGGCACCGTGCACGGGTTCATCGGCGGCAGCTGCACGCAGCCCGAGGTCGTGCGCCACGCCCTCGCCGCGCTCGGGGACCGCAGCCCGCGACTGCTCTCATTCGGTGGCTCGCCGGACGGCCGCGACGATATGGTGATGGTTCCGATGTCCTGTGGCAGCGAAGGGAGGGTCGAAGTGCACGTCAACCCGGTGTTTCCCGCGCCGCAACTCGTGGTGGCCGGGGATTCGCCTATCGCGCGGGCCGTGGCTCGGCTGGGCGAGGCAATGGGCTACGAGGTCGCCGACGGGCTGGAGGGCGCGGGGGCGGGGCGCGCGAATGTGGATAGCACTGGCGCCGAGCGTGCGCCGGGCACCCGGCTGTACGCCGTCGTCGCGACGATGGGGCAGGGCGACGAAGAGGCGGTCGAGCAGTTCATCGCCGCGCGGCCCGACTACCTGGGCGTCGTGGTGTCGCCCAAGCGCATGCTTCAGGTGCGGGAGTACCTGGCGGGGCGGGGGATCTGCGGCAGTCGGATTGCGGAGGTGCATGGTCCGGCGGGGCTCGACATCGGGGCGGACCGGCCCGAGGAGGTCGCGGTGAGCATCCTGGCGGAGATCGTGGCGCTGGGGGCGGCCGAGGCGCGCGGGGTGGCAGAGGCGGGCGCGGTGGCCGAGGGGCGCGCTTCGGAGGAAGCCGCCGAGGCGGACGCGGCACCCGCAGGCGGACCTGCATCCGCAACGGACCCGGTCTGCGGCATGACCGTCGCCGCGGACGGGTCGCGGCCCTCCTTCACCTATCAGGACAACACGTACCACTTCTGCTGTCCGGGGTGTCGCGCGCGGTTCGAGGCGGATCCGGCGGCGTACCTGGCGGCGGCGGGGTAGCGGGCGGGCGATGAGGCCGGAGATTCGGCGGCTGCAGGCCGACATGCGCGAGTTCGATTATGTGGCCGAGCCCGCAATCGTGACGGCGGTGCATCTCGCGCGGGCCATGGAGAAGCCGCTGCTCGTGGAGGGCGATGCGGGGGTCGGGAAGACCGAGATCGCGAAGGTCGTGGCGGGGGTCATGGGGACCGAGCTGATCCGGCTGCAGTGCTACGAGGGACTCGACGTCAACACGGCGCTGTACGAGTGGAACTATCAGAAGCAGCTGCTGCGGCTGCGGATTGCGGGCGAAGCAATAGCCGGATCGGACGGTGCAGGGGCGGCGGGCGAAGCAATAGCTGGATCGGACGGCGGGCGGGCGGCGTCCGGAGACGGCGGGCGGCGGGCGGCCTCCGCCGACGACCTCGAGGACCTCATCTTCGGCCGTGCCTACCTGTTGGAGCGGCCCCTGTTGCGGGCGATTACGCGGGCGGACAGCGCGCCCGTGCTTCTCATCGACGAGATCGACCGCGCGGACGAGGGGTTCGAGGCCTTTCTGCTGGAGGTGCTGTCCGACTTCCAGGTCACGATTCCGGAGCTGGGCACGATCCAGGCGGCGCACCGTCCGCTAGTGTTCCTCACCTCCAACCGCACGCGCGAGATTGGGGACGCGCTGCGGCGCCGGTGCCTGTACCTGTACATCGAGCATCCCACGTTCGAGAAGGAGGTCGAGATCGTGCGGGCCAAGGTGCCGGGGATCTCGGAGCGCTTGTCAGAGGAGATTACCCGCTTTGTTCAGGCGCTGCGCGGGCGGCAGCTCATGAAGCCGCCGGGGGTAGCCGAGACACTGGATTGGGCGCGGGCACTGATCACCCTGCATCGGGACGGTCTGGACGCCGAGGTCGTCGGTGAGACGCTCGGGTGCCTGATCAAGGACCGGCATGACATGCGGGAGTTGGCGTTGGGGGAGGTGGAGGCGCTGCTCAAGGTCGGCTGAGCCGGGATTCGCCGGAATTCGCCAGAATTCATGTGGCGGGGAAGCAGGGGACTGGCTTTGCGCTCCGATCATGACTAAGTTACTTGACCAAGTCGTCAAGGAGAGGTCATGCAGGTCAACGTTCACGAGGCGAAGACTCATCTTTCGAGGCTGATCAGGCTAGCACTCGAAGGGCAAGAGATCATCATCGCCAACCGCCGCCGGCCGGTCGTACGACTGGTTGCCATTCCTGGCAGTGCCAAGACGCCCAGGCTCGGAACGGCTCCGGGGCTGATCCAGCGCATGGACGAGGAATTCGACAAGCCGCTCCCGGATTTCGCGGAGTACCAGTGAGTGCGGCTACTCGCTGACACACACACGCTGCTCTGGGCGGTTGGCGATCCCGACCGGCTGAGCAAGCGCGCGCGCGCGGCGCTCACCGATCCGGGGAACCGGTTGTCCTTCAGCACGGTGAGTCTTTGGGAAATCGCGATCAAGCTGAGCCTGAACCGGATCGAGCTGGACGCGGATTGGCGCGAACTGATCGAGTCCGGGCGACGGGACCTGCGTGCACAATGGCTCGGTCTCGAGCCGCCTCACTGCCACGAAGTGGTTGGCTTGCCTTGGAATCACCGCGATCCGTTTGATCGCATGCTTGTTGCCCAGGCCATGTGCGAGGGCATGACGCTGGTGACCCGGGACGGAGCCCTGTCACGATACACTTCGAACGTCCTGTGGTAGTCGTCGGGGGGACAAATCCCTCTTGATCCCCGATCCCGCGCTTCTGTAACTTCCACGCGTGACTGCTCCGATTCGACCTTCAACCTCCCGGCGGCCTCTCTGGCCCGCCGTCCCCCGGCCCCAACCATGAGCCACGGCACCACACACGAGCACGACGTGATCATCATTGGCGGCGGCGGGGCGGGGCTCCGCGCGTCGATCGCGATTGCGCAGGAGAATCCGTCGTTCTCGGTCGCCTGCGTGTCGAAGGTGTACCCGATGCGTAGCCACACGGTCACGGCCGAGGGAGGCGCCGCGGCGTCGATCAAGCCGAACGACACGCTGGAAGACCACATCTACGACACGATCAGCGGGGCCGACTGGCTCGCCGACCAGGACGCGGTGGAGTACTTCGTCCACCAGGCCCCCCCGGAGATGGTCCAGCTGGAGCACTGGGGCTGTCCATGGAGCCGGGAGCCCGACGGGTCCGTTGCGGTCCGCCCCTTCGGCGGGATGAAGATCGAGCGGACGTGGTTCGCGGCCGACAAGACCGGGTTCCACATGCTCCACTCGCTCTTCCAGACCACGCTCAAGTACGGCAACATCGTCCGCTACGACGAGCACTTCGCGACCCGGCTGCTGATCGACGACGACGGGCGCTGCCGCGGGTGCGCCGCGATCGAGCTGCAGACGGGGCGGGTGAAGGCGATCCTGGGCAAGTCGGTGATCATCTGCACGGGCGGCGCTGGGCGGGTGTTCCCGTTCACGACCAACGGTGCGATCAAGACCGGCGACGGCATGTCCATGGCCTACCGGGCCGGCGTGGCGCTGAAGGACATGGAGTTCATCCAGTACCATCCGACGGGCCTGCCGGGCACGGGCATCCTGATCACCGAGGCCTCCCGCGGCGAGGGCGGCATCCTGGTCAACAAGGACGGCTACCGGTACCTGCAGGACTACGACCTCGGCGAGCCGCTCGACGTCAGCGACCCCCGGCATCCGCTGAAGCGCGCGATGGAGCTGGGGCCGCGGGACAAGCTCAGCCAATGCTTCATCAAGGAGAGATGGGCGGGCAGGACAATAGAGACACGGGAGGGGCATGTCGTTCACCTGGACCTGCGGCACCTGGGCGAGGCCAAGATCGACAAGCGGATCCCGTTCGTGCGGGAGCTGGCGCGCAGCTATGCGGGGATCGACCCGGTGCACCAGCCGATCCCCGTGCGCCCGGTGGTGCACTACGTGATGGGCGGCATCGACGTCGACTCCAACTCGGCGACGACCATTCCGGGGCTGTACGCGGCGGGCGAGTGCGCGTGCGTCTCGATCAACGGCGCGAACCGGCTGGGGTCGAATTCGCTCACCGAGCTGCTCGTGTTCGGCGCGCAGGCGGGGAAGCACGCGGCGCGGTTCGCGATGGATCATCCGGACTACAACGTGTCGGCGCTGGAGACGCAGGCCGCCGACGAGGGCGACCGCGTGCGGCGCGCCTTCTTCGAGGCGCCGCGGAAGGGCGGGGAACGGATCGTGACCCTGCGCACGGAGCTGCACGAGGCGATGGAAAGCGGCGCCGGCATCTACCGCGACGCCGAGTCCCTCGAGGCGGCGTGCGCGACCGTCGCCGACCTGCAAGAGCGCTACGCCAAGCTCAACATCGACGACCGCACGCACAGCTTCAACACGGAGCTGACGGCGGCGCTCGAGCTGGGCTCCCTGCTGGACTGCGCCGAGGCGATGGCGCATTCGGGGCTGCAGCGCACCGAGTCGCGCGGCTCTCACCAGCGGCTCGACCACAAGGAGCGCAACGACGAGGAGTTCCTCGCGCACTCGCTGGCGTTCCACCAGGCCGACGGCAGCGCTCCGCAGATCGAGTACAAGCCCGTGACGATCACCAAGTGGCCGCCCGGCGCCCGTACCTACGGTGCCGGATCGGGACTGAAGCGGGAGTAGGACGATGGACGCCAAGGATACCCTGACGCTGGAGATCTTCCGGTATCACCCGGAGACCGACTCCGAGCCGCGCTTCCAGTCGTACGAAGTCCCCTACAACGAGGACTGGGTGGTCCTGGACGCGATCAACTGGATCAAGGACCACGTCGACGGCTCGCTGACCCACCGCTGGAGCTGCCGCATGGGTGTGTGCGGGAGCTGCGGGATGATGGTGAACGGCGAGCCGAAGCTGACCTGCGCCGCGTTCCTGAAGGACTACTACCCGTTCGGGATCAAGGTGGAGCCGCTGGTGAATTTCGCCGTGGAGCGGGACCTGGTGGTCGACATGGACGGGTTCATGGACAAGTTGCAGGAGGTGAAGCCGTACATCATCCGCGACGACGTGAACGACACGTCCGAGGGTGAATACCGGCAGTCGCCCGCGCAGCTGGCGCAGTATAAGCAGTACTCGATGTGCATCAACTGCATGCTGTGCTACGCGGCGTGTCCCGTGGCCGGCCACGAGGACGAGTTCCTGGGACCGGCCGCGCTCGCGCTCGGCCATCGCTACAACAAGGACTCGCGTGACCAGGGGCAGGCCGAGCGACTCGACGTGATGCTGGCCGGCGAGGCGATCTGGGGCTGCACTTTTGTGGGCGAGTGCACGGTGGTGTGTCCGAAGCACGTGGATCCGGCGGGCGCGATCCAGCAGGCCAAGGCGATGGCGGCGCAGGAGTACTTCAAGGGCTTCGTGATGCCGAAGGGGACTGGGGTGGCGAAGGGAGCGGGCGGATGAACGGAGCGCGCGCATGAGCGGCCAGTACCACCGGTCCCACAGGTGGGCGTGGTTCTTCGAGCGTCCGGCGTACGTGCGCTTCATGGTGCGCGAGTTCACCGGCTTCTTCGTCGGAGGCTACCTGGTGGTGCTGCTGGTGACGCTGTCGAAGCTGGGCGGCGGTGAGGCGGCTTTCGCGGAATGGCTCGCGTCCGTGAGCGGCCCGTGGTGGATGACGGCGCACCTGGTGGCGCTGGTGGCGTCCGTGTGGCACTCGGTGACGTGGTTCGCGGTGGTCCCGCAGGCGATGCCGATCTACCTGGGCGAGAACCGGCTGCCCGCGCCGATCGCGGCGATCGTCATGGGGTACGGGCCGTGGCTGACGGTGACCGCCGTGATCGTGTGGTGGGTGCTGCGATGAGTGCGGACCGCAGGGGCCGTCAGACCGGCGGCCGGGCCGCGACCGGCGGACGTGCCGGCGGACGCTCCGACGAAGCCTTGTGGTGGGCGCTGTTCTCCGCCGGGGGCGTGATGGCGGCGCTCTTCGTGCCCGCGTTCGTGATCGTCACCGGGTTCCTGCTGCCGGCGGGCGATCCGGCGGCGGCCGCCGAACGGACGGCGCAATTCGCCGCCGCGGTGGGCTGGTGGCCGGTCAAGCTGGCGCTGCTCGGGATCCTGGCGCTGTCGCTGGTCCACTGCGGACACCGGATCCGCCACACGATGATGGACCTCGGCATGCGGCGCTACTCCGGCCTGCTCAAGGTGCCGTGCTACGGCGGCGCGCTGGCGGGCACGATCTGGGCGGCGATCCTGCTCTGGGGAATCTAGGAGCCAGCGGAACAACTGTGCGGGAAAGGAATACAATCCCGCTGATTCCCGCACGGCGCTAAGGGTCTTCCCCCCCACGAATACCGGGTTTTCCCTCTACGAATACCGGGTTTTCCCCCTACGAATACCGGGTTTTCCCTCTATGGGCGCCGAATTGCGCCGCCGAAATTGGAGTTGGCAGGCCTGATTGCCACTCGAAGGGCCGTCTGGAGGGTACCTCCCATGAACAAGTGGCTGACTCGATTCATCCTCGCCATCACCGTCGTGGCTCTCGTCATGGTGCCCGTCGAGGTCAGCACGCGGGGCGGGGACTCCGCCACGACCCCTGCGTCCTGCCCGAGCGAGGATCGCATGCCAAAGACCGGGTGGACTTGCGGTAGCCGGGACGGCCGGCCGTGCAACGCCTGCCTGGTCGAGATCAGGTCACCATTGGCCCGCGATAGCGTCGTCGAGGAGGAGGCCAGGCGGTGGGTGGACCATTGGTGGACCGGGGGGCAGGGCCCGGTGCAGCGCGGCCTCGAGCGAATGGGCAGGTACGAGCACTACATCGACGCCGAACTGGCGATGCGGAACCTGCCGCCCTCGCTCCGCTACCTCCCCCTCATCGAGTCCGACTACGACCACCTGGCCGTCTCGCCGGCGGGGGCTGCCGGCCTCTGGCAGTTGATGCCCGAAACTGCCCGGGGCCTCGGGCTCGAGGTCGACTCGCTCGTGGACCAGCGGTTTGATGTGTACCTGTCCACCCAGGCGGCTCTGGACTACCTGGTTGCTCTCCATGACCGGTTCCAGTGCTGGTCTCTCGCTCTGGCGGCCTACAACGTAGGGCCGACGCGGCTCGAGCGGGCGATCCGGTGGCACGGTGGAGCCCGACCCCGCAACGACGCTCTGTTCGGGCATATCCGCGATTGGCTGCCCCAGGAGACTCGGGACTTCATTCCCAAATTCCTCGCGACCATTCGCCTGGCTGGCGACCCCTCGGTCATCGCGGATCATCAATCGATCATCGGTGTAGCACCGGCCTTGAGCTCGATCTTCGAGCCTTGATCGAATATCCAGTCAGATAAGGAATGCACTCGCTATGAACATCAAATCCATTGCCGGAAGTCTGGTGCTCGTGTCCGCTCTTGTGGCCGCGTGCGGCGAGCCGGTGGACCCTCCCGTCCCCGGGTCCATCGTCGGAACTGTCAGCATCGAGGGCATGGGCGTCGAAGGCGTGACCGTGACCCTCGACGGCACAACCTCGATCACGACCGCCGGAGACGGCGCGTTCAGATTCGACAACCTGGACGAAGGGACGTACACGGTCACCATCAGCGGCCTGCCGCCGCACAGCGATTTCTCCCAGTCGTCCACCACAACCGTGTTCGTTGCCGCGGGAGCGACGGTGACGATCGACTTCAACGGATCGTACATCCGCACGGCCACGATCGTGGGCTCCGTGACCGTCGACGGAACGGGCATCGGCGGGGTCTCGGTGGCCCTGGGCGGCACGGAGACCAAGTCCACGCAGACCGACGCCGACGGCAACTACGGCTTTCCCTCCCTGCGCGCCGGCGACTACACGGTCACGATCTCCGATTTCGACCCGGCGATGTACACCTTCGATGAGACGAGTCGGTCCGTGTCGATCGCGGCCGGGGAGTCCGGCAACGTCAGCTTCATGGGCACGCCCACGCGCCTGCCCGGACAGGTGGACTACATCGTCCGGATCGAGAACGTCTCGCCGGCGTACGAGTTCTCTTCGAGCGGACAATTCGCGGTGCCGGTGGGCGCGGACGGTCCGGGTCCGCTGCTGCCGGGCGGGACGTATGAGTTCCTGTTCCACGCCGGCCCCGGCCTGTACCTCTCGTTCGCCACGATGTTCGTGCAGTCGAACGACCTCTTCTATGCGCCGGACGGGCAGTGTCTAGCGGATTCACATCCTATTGGGATGATTGACGTTACGAGAACATAAGGTCCGGCTCCCGCCGTCTCGTTCCCGCTGGATCGCGAACTCTCAGGCGCGAGCCCTCCGGCGGTTTTCCAGAGCCGTCCTGAGCTGTCCCTCGTCGGCCTGCTGGTAGCACTGGAGAACCGTTCTGGCCTCCTTCCAGCCGCCGAGCTCGCAGAGCACCTTGAGCGGCTGGTCCATCAGGTCGCTGGCAAACTTGCGCCGCAGCGAGTGCCAACCCCTTCCGCGCTTGCGCTCCAAGCCTGCAAGCCTCTCGGCTCTGCCCCACCACCCTCGCACCACCGTGGGTCCCATGCACTTCGAGGGATTCTTGGGTGCGGGCAGCACCGGAGCCTCCTCGGGTCCCGGGTTCCGCCTCCGTGCCTCCTCCAGGACTTCGAGCGCCTCGGCGGTGACGGGCGTGACGTGCTCGTGGCCCGACTTGTCGTGCTCGGCACGCCAGAGGATTGTCGCGCCTTCGAAGTCGATGTCTGCCCACCGAAGCTGGCGTATAGCTCCGATCCGGTGGCCGGTCTCGTGGGCGAGCACGAGCGCAACGCGGAACCGCCAGTCCAACCGCCCGGAGACTTCGAGCAGCGCGCGGTACTCCTCGTCCGCAAGCACCACCCGGTTCGGGTTCCTCTCGGTGGGCTTCTTGAGGCCCTTGAGCGGGTTCCGGTCCAACAACAGGCGGCCCCGGTCGTCCCTCGACCTTACGGCCCAATTGAGCACCGCGGTCAAGAACTTCAGGTCGTATTCGACCATCCGGTCGCCCACGGGCTTCCCACTCGGTCCGATCCTGCCCGCGCGCCGCTCCCGGATGAAGCGGTCCCAGTCCCTTTGAGACAGGGTGGCCGGGGCGCGGTCCCGTCCGAAGAACCGGAGAAACGTCTTCATCGCCGCCCGGTCGTGTCCCCGCGAATAGCTGCCCTTGGTGGGCGTCACCTCCTCACCGTAGATGTCAAAGAGCGTCCCCAGCGTGAGCGGCTCGGGCTCGGCTTCCGCCTTGCCCACGATCTCCGGCCCGATGAACCCTGCGGCGAATTCGTCCGCCTGCCGCTTCGCGCGCCGCCAGTCGCGGTGTCCAAGCGACCGACTCCGCCTGCGCCCGTTCTCGCGCCACTCAATCTGGAAGTTGCCGGTCTTCGGGTCCGGGAAGATCCTGACCCTGTTCCGGCCCCACTCGCCGGCGCCGTAGCTCCGACGGCTTCGTTTCGTGCGTGCCATCGTTCGATTCCTCCTCGATTCGATGGACCGCACGATCTGCGCGAAGGAAGTATCGCGCAGGGCAGTTGCGTCGTCCAGAGTTGGCGCCCCGTCAGGCGTTGGCGCGGGCGCGCCACGGGGGCGTGAGTTTCTCCGGTCTGTGGTGGAGCCAGATGTGTAAACGCTTCACGTTTACTCTGGCCGGGGGATACCCCCGGACCCCGTACTGCGTCCGCGCGGTGCTCCTGGCCCGTCTCATTCGTGCCATGCGCGCCCACCGCACCCTCGCGGCCGTCGAAGCCGAAATGTCGGGCCACCGAGGCGCGCGGATCCCTCAGCCTTGTGCCGCCTCCATGATCTCGGCCACGTAGTCGTCCAGCCGGGCCATGACCTCGATCACCTCCGTCTTGCTCTCCGCGCTCGCGAGTTCCTTCGACAGATCGAGCAGTAGGCGGCGAACCGCGAGCGGGTCGCCCGCCCCGGTCGGTGGTGCCTTCGGGTCACCCACCCCCACCGCCGACGACACGTCTGGCGCGGTGGGCTCCTCAGCCGTCGTGACCTCCGGCTCCGGCTCCGGCGGCGTCGTCACCTCCGGTGGCGTCGCCTCCGGTGGCGTCTTGCGTTCGGGCGCGGCGGCCCTTGCGAGCCGCGCCTTCACTTGGAGGGGATACTTTGCGTGGAACTGCCGACCCGTGAGTTGCCCGACGGCGGGGTCAATCTCGCGGGCACCCGCGAACAGGTCCGCGTTCGCGATTCCGGGGTTCGCTTCGAGCGTCCGCTCCACATACTCCATGACGGCGGCACCATCCCCCAAAGACGCTGGCGAGGGGGCAGGTGGCGGAACCGCTTTCGGCTGCCGCGCGGGCCGCTTGTGGGGCGCTATCCTCCGGATCGCCGGTAGCCGATACTTGGCGTGAAACTGTTGGAGCGTCAGCTCCCCGACCGACTCGTCGATCTCGCGAGCAACGGCGAACAAGCTGGCGTTCTTCACGCGAGGATCCTTCTTCAGTTCGCCTTCCACGTACTGCACGACGGGATCCTGCAAGCTGTCCATGTCGAACCCTTTCGAGAGGCAGGTCCGCGCCCCGCTGGACACGGATGAGTCGGAGGTCGCTCAATTGTACTCGACCGAGAACGCTCCGACGAGTGTTGGTCGGGCGGCGTGTTGGTCGGGTGGCACCAGTGACGCGGGCGACCCGCGACGTCACGGGGGACGGGGGGCGACGCCCCCGCCCGCGCAATCCACCGTAGCGCGGGGCTGTTCGGGTTCGAAGGGACGGAGTCCCTCGCCAGCCCCTTTGTACCCACAAGGGGTAGGCTGGCTTGCTTGTCGCCCTTAACATGCGACAAGCCAGCCTTGGGACGCCCAAAAAAAACGCTCCACAGCGACGCCCGAGACGGCGGTGGCCGGGCCGTCACGGGCAAGCTGTTCGGCCTCCCGGTCTCCAGACTCACGGACGGGGATGGCGGCGCTCCCCGCTGCGTGTTCGATTCTCACCCTACCCTTACCCCTCGGAGACCCGAGATCGTCGATTCTGAGCAATCCTGTGGCCCGTAGAGTACCCGAAACGCCCCCGGAACCCACGAAAACAGCCTTGGAGCCCCGTCAACGGCTCCCGCACGTCCAATCAGGCCGCGGCATCTGCTCGCCCACCAGCCGTCCGCACGAGTGACGAGGGTGAGGTCGAACCGTTGCCCGCAGCGCATTCGGCTTCTTAGTGTTCGTATCCAATCCGGCTTCGACCGTTCCTTCCCATCCTTCTCGCGCAGGCCCAAGTAATCCATGCGTCTCGATCCCTCGACAACCCGTGGCGTGGACGTGGAGGCGCTGCCCGGAGCCGTCCGGTGAGCAACTCCACCGAGGTCGCCTACAATCTCGCCCTCGCCCGGCTCCTCCGTCACGAGGGGCTGAACGCGCAGGGAGAGCAGCGCCAGAGATTCGGCGAAGCGCGCGGACAGGCGGATTTGTTGCTCGACTTCGACGACTACGCCGTCGTGATCGAGGCGGAGTTCGGCGCGCCCGCCAAGGCCGACGCCGACAAGCGCTTTCCCCCGGACCGGCCCGCGATGGTGGGCGGACTGCCGCTTCGGCTCGCGGTGGCCGTGGGATACCCCGAGCGGCTGGCCGACCTTCCCGAGAGCGACACCGACGCCAACTTGGCGGCCGCCAAGGACCTGACGATCTCCTACCGCTACTACGGCGACAAGTGGGGGCCGAACGCGGTCGGCGGGGTGGCGCTCTTGGCGGAGCAACTGCGCAACTACTGGGTGCAGAGCGACAACGGTGCTCGCATCGAGGAGATCGTCCAGAAGGCTTCGACCGCAATCGATCAGGTCGCCGAGGTGCTGTCCCGGCTGGACCGGAACCGGGGCCGCAAGCCGGAGTCTCCCGGCACCAAGGCGCTCATATGGCTCAACGCGCTGGTCTTTCAGGAGCTGCTGGCGAGCCACCTGGACATGTCGCTCCTGCCTGCCGAGCACCGCCAGAAGACGATCAGCCGCCCCGACCCTGCCGGGACCACCGCAGACCTTGAACGGCAGTGGGAGGAGATCCTTGCGATCAACTGGTGGCCCATATTCCACGTCGCCCGCGAGACGCTTCGGGCAACGCCGGGCTCGCCCGGAACCCATTTGGCCATCGGCGTGCTGATCCGCACCGCTCGCGAGATCGTCGAATCGGGGATGATCCGCCGCCACGACGTGGCCGGTCGCGTGTTCCATCGGCTGCTGGACTCGCGCAAGTTCCTTGCGACCAACTACACGACGATCCCGGCGGCGATCATGCTTGCGGGCCTCGCCTTCGACGAGCGCGGCCCGCGCTGGTCCGAAATCGACTTCGCTTCGGCCGAGTCCGTCGCTGGGCTGCGGATCGTGGATCCGGCCTGCGGCAGCGGCACCCTGCTCATGGCCGCCGCGCAGGAGGTACTCAAGCGGGCGCGCCGTGCCGGAGCGCCCGCCGAACAGGCCCCGACCATCGTGCGGACGATTTTGGAAGAGGCGCTCTATGGCTTCGACGTGGTCCCCGCCGCTATCCACCTTGCCGCCTCCACGCTCTGCATGGCCGAAGCGCGTCAGGTCGTCAAGGACATGAACCTCTGGCGCGTGCGGCACGACGTGACCGACGGCGTTGCCCGCCTTGGAAGCCTCGATTTCCTGTCCTCGTCGCCCAGCCAAGGAAATGCTGCTCGGCTCAGCCTCTTCGACGACGAGAAGCCGTCGATCCGCCGTGTGACCGGCACCGGCGAAGTAGAGGACAGCCGCGTAGGCGGACGGCTAACAGCCAATATCACGGCAGGAGATCACGTAAGTCTAACTGGGACTGCACGATCTGCCACTCCTGCCGTTGGGCAGCACTTGAAGCCACCGTGTCGCGATAGCCGGAAAACCGGATCGTTTGGCGGGACTCCCTGCCGCTGTCACCACCCGCGCGCCCACCCCGTGGAGCGCAGTCCGGCACCACCGGAAGGGTTGCGGGCCTGCACAACAGTAATCGTCCATGCGCTGGGGCGCGCGATTGGGAACAAGACTCACTGGTCCGTTCCCAACACGCATCCGATCTGGTTTGCATCAATCAGGTCGATGACGTGCTTTGCACCGGCGGCGACAACGATACCGGTGTTCTCCATAATCGTCCCGGAGCGACGTCCGTCTTCATCCATCACGTCCCGGGGACATGAGAGGTATCCCGTAACCACGCCTGCCACCCGCAGTTCATTCGGCTCCACTGACTCTTGTTGAGGGTGGAAGACGACCGGCCCTCCGCTGAAGCCCTCGTTGGCATGCGCGTCGATGTAGATCCGCTGGAGACCGCCGAATTCCAACGCGCTGACAATCCCCGATTTCACGAACGGAATCGGAAGTCCACGATTGAGTTCTTCACCTCCAGCGTGTTGTCCGTGGGGAAACCCAAGGAAATACACAGGCTGGCTGTAGTAGATGTACGCGCTGCTCAGTTCGAGCGGATGTGCGGGCGACAACTGAATCGAGGCGGCCAATACGGCCACATCGCGCTCTCCCTCACCCGTTCCGACAACCGTGACCGGCAGGGGCCTCCACTGATCCTCGTACCAGATTTCGATCATGTCTGTCTGCGCGATGCCGTCTAGTACATGCCGAGCGGTGACGAGATACTGCCGCCCGGCACGGTCAACGGTAAACGCAGTGCCTTGAGAAGAACCTAGCCTGATCATGAACGTGCGCTGTATCGCGTTCGACGTCACCATTGCGGATCCTCCTCGATGTTCGGGGGCTTGCCAGCTCGACGCCCGGTTCGACCGTGCGGGTCGGCATGCGGGGAAGCTCTACTGCGAGACAACGAGCCGATCACGCCGCCCACCCCTCCGACAGCCCTTCCGCCTGTTCGAGCACGGTCCGCGTGGCCTTCTCCCGCTTGTCGGGTGGATACCCGTGCTTCCTTAGAATCCGCTTCACGAGCCGCCGTAGGTTGGCGCGCACGTTCTCGCGCAGCGTCCAGTCGATCTTGACGTTGTTCCGGACCGTCTCGACCAATTCGCGGGCGATCTCGCGCAGGGTCTCGTCGCCGAGCACCTGCACGGCGCTGTCGTTCGTCCCGAGCGCATCGTAGAAAGCGAGTTCGTCGTCGGAGAGCCCCAGCACCTCCCCTCGGGCGTTCGCTTCGCGCATCTCGCGGGCAAGCTGAATCAGTTCCTCGATGACCTGAGCGGCCTCAATGGCCCGGTTCGCGTATCGGCGGACGGTCCGGTCGAGCATCTCGGCGAAGGATCGCGCCTGAACGACGTTTCTCCGCCTTCGGACGGCCAGTTCTCCCTTGAGCAGCTTCCGCAGCAGTTCGACCGCGAGGTTACGCCGTTTCATGCCCCGCACTTCGGCCAGGAACTCCTCGGACAGGATCGAGAAGTCGGGCTTCTCAAGGCCGGCCGCAGCGAAGATGTCCACGACGCCTTCGGACGCGACGGACCGTGAGACGATTTGGCGGATGGCCATGTCAAGCTGTTCCTCTGTGCGCTCGCCTCCGGGGGCGCGCTTGGCCAGCACCGACCGGACGGCTTGGAAGAACGCAACGTCGTCCCGGATCCGTATGGCCTCCTCGTGCGGGACGGCGAGCGCGAACGCCTGGGAGAGTTCGCGCACGGCCAGCAGACAGCGTTCCCTGCCGCTCTCCTGCGCGAGGATGTGCTCTTGGGCCGCCGGAAGCAGACCCGTGCGTTCGGTGGGCGTACCGCCGATCCACCCCGAGTAGTCGAAGCCGTGGAACAGGCCTCGGCACACCTCGTACTTCTCTATCATCACGACGGCCGCCTCGGACTGGTCCAGCGTGGTTCTGCCCGTTCCGCCGCTCTCGGTGTACGTCGCGAGCGCGCGTTTGAGTTCGTGCGCGAGCCCGAGGTAGTCCACGACGAGGCCGCCCGGCTTGTCCCGGAAGACCCGGTTCACCCGAGCGATGGCCTGCATCAGCCCGTGGCCGCGCATCGGCTTGTCCACGTACATCGTGTGTAGGCTCGGGGCATCGAAGCCGGTGAGCCACATGTCCCGCACGAGAACGACCCGGAGGGGATCGCCGGGATCGCGGAACCGCTTCGCCAGTATCTCGCGGCGCTTCTTGTTGCGAATGAGCGGCTGCCAGTCGGGAGGGTCCGATGCGCTGCCGGTCATCACGACCTTGATCTCGCCCTCGGCGTCGTGCTCGTGGTGCCACTCGGGACGCAGACGAATCAGTTCGCGGTAGAGGTCGATGCAGATGCGGCGGCTCATGCAGACGATCATCGCCTTGCCGTCGATGGCTTCGAGCCGCCGGTCGAAGTGTGAGACGATGTCCTGGGCGATCAGCCTGAGGCGGTGCGAGGCTCCGACGACCGCTTCGAGTTGAGCCCACTTGGTCTTGAGCTTCTCCTTGCGCTCGACCTCCTCGCCCTCAGTCGCCTCCTCGAAGTCGGGATCAATCTTCGGGCGTTCGGCCTCGTCCAGCGCCAACCTCGCGAGTCGGCTCTCGTAGTAGATCGGCACGGTCGCCTTGTCCTCGACCGCCCGCTCGATGTCGTAGACGCTGATGTAATCGCCGAACACGGCCCGCGTGTTGGCGTCCTCAAGCTCGATGGGTGTGCCGGTGAAGCCGATGAACGAGGCGTTGGGGAGCGCGTCGCGCATGTGACGGGCGTAGCCGTCGATGAAGTCGTACTGGCTGCGGTGGGCCTCGTCGGCGATCACCACGATGTTGCGGCGCCCCGACAACTCGGGCATCCGGTCGCCCTTCTCGTCGGGAAAGAACTTCTGAATGGTGGTGAACACCACGCCGCCCGACTCGACGGCCAGCTTGGCGCGCAGATCGGCCCGGTTCTCGGCTTGGGTCGGTGGCTGCCCGAGAAGGTCATTGCAGCGGGAGAACGTGCCGAAGAGTTGGTCGTCGAGGTCGTTGCGGTCCGTGAGGACCAGGATGGTCGGATTCTCCATCATCGGCGCGCGGGCGATCCGTCCGGCGTAGAAAGCCATGGTCAGGCTCTTCCCCGAGCCCTGCGTGTGCCAGACGACTCCGATGCGCCGGTCGCCCGGCGCGCCTCCGGGCTTCCGGCCCGGCTGGTGCTCGCTATCCCCAGAGACCCGCTTCGCTTGCCGCCGGAGCGCGGCTGCGCGCACGGTCTCCTCCACCGCCGTCTCCACCGCATGGAACTGGTGATACCCCGCCATCTTCTTGGCCAGCTTGCCGCCGCCATCGTCCTCGAAGACGATGAAGTCCCGGACCAAGGACAGGAACCGGTCATGCTCGCACATCCCTTCGAGCATCACCTGCAACTGGGGAAGATGCGCTCCGGCCAGCGTCTCCCCCTTGATGGTGCGCCACGGCTTGAACCACTCGCGGCCGGCGGTGAGCGTCCCGATGCGCGCCTTGAGGCCGTCCGAGGCGATGAGCACCGCGTTGAAGGCGAACAGGTCCGTGAGTTCGGCCTTGTAGGTCTGGATCTGATTCCAGGCCGTCCACACCGTGGCCTTCTCGTCCGCCGGGTTCTTGAGTTCGATCAGGCCAAGCGGAAGTCCGTTGACGAACAGCACGACATCTGGCCGACGCTCGTGCTCACCCTCAACGATGGTGAACTGGTTGACCGCAAGCCAATCGTTGTTCGCGGGGTTCCGGTAGTCGAGGATGGAGACTTGCGCCCCGCGCATCTCACCCCCGGCGGTCCGGTACTCGACCGTCACGCCATCCACGAGCAGGCGGTGGCACGCCCGGTTGCGGGCCTCCAATGTCGAGCCTTCGGGGCGCGTGATCTTGCGCAATGCGTCGTCCAAGGCCTCGGCGGGCAGACTTGGGTTCAGCCGGTCCAAGGCGTCGCGCAGCCGGTGTTCCAGTACGACTTCCGCGTAGTCCGCCCGCACCGCGCCATCCGCGTGCGGCCCGATGTCGGGGCCGTGGGCCACCCTCCACCCGAGACCCCCGAGCCATTCGAGCGCGGCGGCTTCGACCTCCGGCTCGGTGAAGGAAGACGAGGCGGGTGTCACGAGACGGATTCTACCAGCCTCTCGGCCGCCGGTACGCGGATCTCGCCCGAAATCAGCGTGGGTAGGATGGTGTCGCGAAGGCCAGCCAAGGTACGGGTTGCCGCAGTGTTCGATCTGATTCGCGCGTCCAGATTCACGGCCATCGCGTCAAACGCCTCGACGACGCGGGGATCAGGCTCGGTGACCTTCAGGGCTTGGAACTGTCCCTTGTTAATCGCCCCGAACACGGTTCCCGTGTGCTCGTACTCCTTCAACTCTCGCTGCAACGCCCAAGCCGAATGGTAGGTGAAGGAGCTTGAGCCCGACTTGTGTCTCAGTGCCGCCACGCCCCGTCCAATACAACACCGTTCCCAAGCCAGGTTGATGTCCCCTACGGGTGCCCGGACGCTGACCAGCGTATCGTCTGGATCCGCAACGCGAGTTGGCGCAGAACAGAATCTCCGCTTTTCAGGATACCGAAAGCCGAACTCCGACCGGCCTTGGAAGAAGGGCAACCCGTCGCCGTGGTCGTTGTAGGTGCTGCCCGGAGGTGACTGCCCCATCGTTAGGTTCATGCAGTCCTTCAGCGACTTCACCTCCCAGCCCTCGGGTATCTCTCCCATTTCGGAATCCACCAGCCGGTCGGGGAACAGGGCGGCGATGTCTCGCGGCAAGCCCGTGTCGCGGCCCTTCATCTTGGCTCGGACCGGATCGAAATCGACGAACCAGGACTTGAACAGCGCCCTCGTCATCGCCTCCAGAGTCTCGTTCATCCGCCGGTTCAACTCGATCTTGTCGTCCAACGCGCCGAGGACGTGAGCGATGGCGCGTTGCTCGGGGCGGGCGGGGGAAGCCACTCGCAGGTTCTTGAGATCGCGCTTCGTGACGTGGCCCAAGCCGGTTGTCTGCTTGTCTCTTGCGATCCGAACGAAGTTTGGCTTCAGGTAGCGCAAGAGGTAGTAGAAGAATGTGACGTCGAGTCCGAGTTCCGGTGTCACCCGGAATACGTGCTGGTTCAGCCATCCCTCTGGTCCCCTCCACCAGAAGGCATCGATGGATGTCTCCGGTTGGCCCGACCAAGAGAAGAGGAGGTCTCCCGGCCGAACGCGCACCGACTCGTCAAACGTCTGCTGAGTGAACTTCGTTTGCCCGCTGATTCCACCCTTGAGTTCAGCGATCTTGATGATCGGCCGCCCGGTATCCGAGAACTGAATCTTCCTGAAGGCCAGCCCGTTAACCCAAGTCGCCATGGCGTAGAGTGGGCTGGGGCGCCAGTGCTCCGGGAACGTAGGACTGAACAGTCCGCCGTTGTCTTCCTTCGTATCTTGTCCCGACAACCCCCTTGCAACTGGTGTCGTCGAGCGGATCCCAACTCGCTGAGCCACGTCGGGAGTCACGGTCGGAGCCTGAACGGACACCGCACCCCGTCGGATGACTCTGCGGAAGCTCTCGTCGGTGCTCGCCCAATCCACGATGTCCACCCTGAACGGCAGTTCCGACTCGACGAGGTCTTCATCCAAGGCCGACGAAGCTCGCAGCGAGAGCGGCTCCTCACCCATGATTGCGAGATCGAGATCCGAGTAGTCCTTGGCGGTCCACGTTGCGCGCGATCCGAACGCGAGCACCTCCCGATCTGGAACGTGTCGGCTCAGGGCGTCGCGGACGATGGCCCAATGATCGGGCCGCAGGTCCAAGTTGGGGACGGCACTCATGCCTGACGGACGGCGCGGCTCAGGTCAGTCATTCCGAGCTTCCAGCGCCCGCAGCAGCGCACGTGCGTCATGCACGAAGTCCAGCGTTGCCCGGTAGACTGCTTCAGCCTTGTCGAAGTCGTAAATGTGCGATGTCGCGTTTCGGCCTTCATGGTGACCCATCCACCTGACGACATCCTGGATCAACCGTCGCTCGGCGGCGAGGCGGAACAGCTGACGCCGTGTCACGCCGTCCGCAACGCCGGGGCTGACGTTCGCGTTGAGCCACCGGGCCATGAGCTTCCAGCACAGTTCATAGGTGATCTCGAAGTGCTGGACGACCCCCGCGCGGATCGCCACGCGCTCAACGTCGGTCAGCTGCCCCATGCGCTCGTCGTCGCCGCTCACGGCTGCGACTTCGGAAAGGGCTTGGAGCGATTTACGGAGACTGTCGAGTTGGAGCGTCATGATTCTCCTCGCCTCACCGCTTGTCCGGCGCGGGAGCGTTTGGCGTCACCGGAAACCCCAGCGCACTCAGATTGGCCTTGATCGCCGTGTCCAGCCGCTCGCCCTCGGTCGTCTGCTCACGGAGTTCAGCCACCAACCGCGTCATCTTCTCCTCGAACGGTTCGCCATCATCCTCTTGGGGTTCGACCCCGACGTAGCGGCCCGGCGTAACGACATGGCCGTGCTTCCTCACCTCTTCTAGCGACGCGCTCTTGCAGAAGCCGGGCACGTCCGAGTAGCCGTTCTCGTGCGTCCTCCACGCATGATAGGTGTCCGCGATCCGGGCGATCTCCTCGCCGGTCAGTTCGCGGTGCGTACGGTCCACCATGCGGCCTAGCTTCCTCGCGTCGATGAAGAGGATCTCTCCGCGTCGCCTGCGTCCGCGCGCCAGGAACCACAGGCAGGCGGGAATCTGAGTCGAGTAGAAGAGCTGCCCAGGCAGCGCAACCATGCAGTCCACCAGTTCGGCCTCGATCAGATTCTTCCGGATCTCGCCCTCGCCGGACTGGCTTGATGACATCGACCCGTTGGCTAGCACGAACCCGGCGACCCCCCTTGGCGCGAGGTGGTGGACCATGTGCTGCACCCAAGCGAAGTTCGCGTTGCCCTTCGGCGGCACGCCGTAGCGCCAACGCTTGTCATCGGCCAGCCGCTCGCCTCCCCAGTCCGACACGTTGAACGGAGGATTGGCGAGGATGAAGTCCGCTTTCAGGTCCGGGTGGCGGTCGTTGTGGAAGCTGTCGCCATGGGCGATCTGCCCGCCGATGCCTCGGATGGCCAAGTTCATCTTGGCGAGCCGCCACGTCGTGTAGTTCGACTCCTGACCGTAGACCGAGATGTCGCCCCGCGCGTTGCCGCCGTTTGCGTTGCCGGTGGCGTGGGCGCGGATGAACTCGACCGACTGCACGAACATGCCGGAGGAGCCGCAGCAGGGATCGTAGACCCGCCCCCGGTAGGGCTCCAGCATCTCGACGAGCAGCCGGACGACGCAGCGCGGGGTGTAGAACTCGCCACCCCTCTTCCCCTCAGCGCTCGCGAACTGCGAGAGGAAGTACTCGTACACGCGCCCGAGCACATCCTTCGAGCGGGCTTCGGCGTCCCCGACGCGAATGTTGCCCACCATGTCGATCAACTGGCCCAGGCGCTGCTTGTCGAGCGCGGGCCGCGCGTAGTCCTTGGGCAGCACCTCCTTGAGCGCCGGGTTGTCCCGCTCGATGGCCGCCATGGCCCGATCCACCGTCTGGCCCACCGTCGGCTGCCGCGCCTCGGCCTTCAACCGCGCCCAGCGTGCCTCACGTGGCACCCAGAAGATGTTCTCCGCGATGTACTCGTCACGGTCCTCCGCCGCCTCCTCTCCCCATTCGGCGACCACCTCCGCGTGGCGCTCCCCGAAGGCGTCCGAGATGTACTTCAGGAAGATGAGGCCCAGCACGACATGCTTGTACTCGGCGGCGTCCATCGAGCCGCGGAGCGTATCGGCCATCGCCCACAACTCGGCCTCGTAGCCGGTCGTGGCTCCACTGTCGGTTTGCTTGGCGGGCATCTCCACTCGCACGCTTGAGTCTCGGCTCGCTCCGCTGGCTACCCGGAGCCTTACCAAGATACGGCATGTGTCTCGGGGCAGTACACCGCTTCAGCAGGCCTGTGCGCCGGTCGCGGCCGTCATCGGCAGCGATCCGCCTGAAACCCAACGCCCCGGAACGCGTAGTATATCTTGGGTGGATCGCCTGACCGATTGGGCCAACCCCATGCCGAGAGTCTCCGGGCGGACCACGGCGGCGAAGGCGGATAGCGGGGGCGGCGGGGATCAACGGAGCCGTCAGCGCGGCCGGTTACGCCACGCTGGAGAGTGAAAACGACGCGGGGGGTCGTTTCACACTTTAGCCCCCCGGCGATTCACATTGCGGCGGACGCGCATTCGCCGCGTGCGCAACGTCCTGCGGCCCTGCGGCCCGACCGCCCGTTGCCGGACGGGCCACAGGGGCCGGGTCGGGAGCGACCCCCCGCCCCGAGGGCTTGGTGCGGCTTAGCGACGAGTGTGGATTCACACCCTCGTCCCTGCCTTCCAGGGGTCGCTCCCGAACCAGAGATCCCTTGCGGGAAGGCCACCCGAACGGGCGATGAATGGCCCGAGGGCAACGTCCTGCGGCACGGTTGTCGAACGCCCGCCGAGCGCGTGGTTGACGCCTTGCGTGATCTCATCTTCCTCCGCGATGGTAGGTGGATTCGGTCGAGTCGGGACCTGAAGCCAACCGGAGAGGTGACAGCGATGCATCGGAAGGCGCGAGCGATTTGGGCCGTCTGTGGAATCTCTGTCGCCATCGCATCCGTTGGATTCCGGGGAGCGAGCGGCGCAGGTGCCCAGGAGGTTGTCGATCTGCCTGCCGAGGACATTCCACTCCCAGCGGACTTCGAGTTGGTGTACCGACTTGGGTCGGCGGACGCGGCGGCCCGATGGGAGGAGTTCTCCTCGATCCGGAGCATGGGCTTCGACGGTGCGGGGAACCTCCATCTGCTGGACGGCCCGGGGACTGGTGGCGGTGGGCGAGTCGTGGTCGTTGACGCCGCCGGGACGCACGTACGCGACTTTGGCCGTGTCGGTCAGGGTCCGGGGGAGTTCCGGGCGGCCGTGCAGCTCATCGTGTGGGCAGACGGCCGCAGCGCGGTCGAAGACGTGATGCATCAGGCATACCACGTGTTCGATCCACATGGCGATTTCGACCGCATGGTGCGCGAGGTGAGCGCGGGCCTCGGAATCACGACCCGCCCGGGCCTCCGCCCGCAACGGGCGGACGCTTGGACGCTCATTGGGCGGACCGGGCGCTCCATCGTACATGTCAACCTGTCTTCGGACGACGTGGCGGAGCGGACTCTGCTGGAGGCTTGGACGCCCCCAGGCTTGGAGGACCAAGGCCCCCGATTCGGAGATGTCGAAGATGTGGTTGGCGAGGTGTGGGGATTCGAACCCGAAGTGCTGTACGATGCGCTGCCGGCGGGCGGAGTCGTCTTTGCGGACTCCTCCGCTTGGGCCATCAAGCTCGCCGACACCCTTGGCGAGGTCTCACACATCCTTCGGCGACCTCTGCGGCCCCTGCCGGCGACTGAGCAGATCAGACGCACGGAGCGCGAGATCCGCCTCGAAGCGCGCCGCAATCAGGAGGATGCGGTCCCCGCAGGACAACAGGTGCCACCAACGGTCCAAGCGTTGCTTGATCGCTTTCGATCCGTTCACCTGGAAGCGATCGAGAGCATGCAGTTCTTCCCCGAGGTGCCCGTCCTTGCGGCTCTCCGCGTAACTTGGGATGGTAACCTGTGGGTCGAGCGGAGCACGGAGCCGGGCGCAAGCGAGCCGGGTCCGATCGACGTGCTCACACCGGACGGGCGCTACATCGGCACTTTCCCTGACGGACACCTCGAAATGCCGGACGCCTTTGGTCCGGACGGTCTGGCAGCCTTCCTCGAAACAGACGAGTTCGATGTCCCGGTCGTCACCGTGAGACGGTTGCCGCAGAATGTCCGGTAGAGGCCCGGCCCCTGAGGCGAGCGGCGCGTCCTCCTCAGCGCAGTCAGCCCCCGGCGGACGCCCTCGATGCGGTCTGCGAGCGGCTCGCTCCACCCGTTGAAACTCGAACACCACCGAAGCCGTAATGTCTGGAAGCAGGTCTGGCACCCCGCGGAGGTCCGGTCGGTACTGGGCGGCAGCGCCGGAAGGGGTGCGACTCGCCGGAGTCGCGTTCGACGGTAGGCGACGCTCCCACTTAGAGCCGTACCTGAGCGCGCAAACGACACGGGGGTCCGATGCGCACTTCGGTCGTCCGGCAATGCGCACCGGCCCTCCCGTCCATCCGCTGGCGCGGGAACGTCTTGCGTCTGCGCCGCCCGGTCGCCCGTGGCACAGTGGCGCTCGGGGCGTGGTCGGTAGCGACCCCCCAGTCCGAGGGCCTGGTACGGGTTCGAGGGCGGGTGTGGTTGCGCACACCTTGCCTCCGCCCCCTGGGTCGCTAGCGGACCAGCAATCCCTGACGGGAAGGCCGTACAGCCCCCTTCCGGGGCTTGGCTGCGACCGACCGCCGCACTCGTGGGCGACGGGGAGCACCATCGGCGCTCAGAACGAAATGTAGCCGCCCATCTGGAAGAGCACGATGTTCGTGTCGCCGGAACCGTCTCCGGCGTGGAGGATGAAGCGCGCCCCGTAGCGCCGTCCGAAGGTCAGGCTGGCACCGGCGGTAGGGGAAACGTTCCCTCCGTCGTACTCGATGCCCGCGCGCAGGGCCGGGCGAACGAGCCAGCCGGAACGTCCGAGCCGGACGGACGCGCCGATCCGGTTGGCGGATCCGGCGAGGTCGGCGCAACGGTAGTTCTCCACCATTCCGTACAGCGACACCGGCCCGGCGACCCGCCCGCTGATGCCGACGTAGTGTCCGGGACACGCGACGCTGTTGCCGCCCACGATCCCGGCTTCGAGAACGAAACGGCCCGGCATCTCCCGCGCCTCATCCGTTCCTTGCGCCTGTACCTGCGAAGGCAGCAGGGCCAGACAAGCCGCCAGCAGCGTTCGCATCTCGAATCTCCTTGCGCCGGTTCACAGGCTGCGGAGGCGGCCGTTGGCCCCTCCGGCGGGTCGGCTCTCGCTCCCGCCCGTCCAAGAAATGCTCGCCGCGCTCCGCCTCGTTGACAAGCAAGGATCAAGTAGCATGCATCAATCCGTCCGTCCGTCCGTAGCGGACGCCGGGAGCCGTTCGGCGCGGTAGGCGCTTCCCGATTCCCGACTTGCGAGCCATGATTCGTGATGCCTGCGGAACGGGCGGCTCTGGAGACGGTCTCCCCCAAGGCGGGCAGCCGCGACGCTTGTCCCAATCGTGAGAATCGAATGGAACCCACAAACCGCGCGTTCGGAAGGGCGCGATGGATCTGCGCCCTGCTTGCGCCGCTCGTTGCCGGATGCGTCACGGGACCCGAGACTGATGGCGACCTGATCGTCGGCCTGGTCACCAAGACCGAGGACAATCCGTTCTTCGTGACGATGAGGGAGGGCGCGGTCGAGCGATCCGGGGAACTCGGCGTCGAATTCCGCGCCTTCGCGGGAAGATTCGACGGGGACACCGGCGGGCAGGTTCGGGCCATCGAGAGTCTGGTGGCCGCGGACGCGACGGGGATTCTGATCACCCCTTCGGATCCCGTGGCGCTCTTGGACGCGATCGGTCGGGCGCGCCGGAATGGCGTGCTCGTCATTGCGCTCGACACGCCGTTCGATCCGGCGGACGCGGTGGACGGAACGTTCGCCACCGACAACTTCCGGGCCGGGGAGCTGATCGGCATGTGGGCGCGGGCCAGCATGGGCGCTTCCGCCGCCGGAGCGAGGATCGCAACGCTGGACGGCGCGGGAACGCAGGTCACGGTCGAGGTGCTGCGCAATCAGGGCTTCCTCGAAGGCTTCGGCATCGACATCAAGGATCCGGGGAGGATGTACGACGAAGACGATCCCCGCATCGCGGGGCACGCAGCCACCATGGGCGCCGAGGAAGGCGGGCGGGCCGCGATGGAGCGCCTGATGCGGGATGACCCGGGGATCAACGTGGTGTACGCGATCAACGAACCGGCGGCGGCCGGCGCCTACGAGGCGCTTCGAGGGCTGGGCGTGGAAGACGACGTTCTTATCGTCACCATCGACGGCGGGTGCGAGGGAGTGCGGAGCGTGGCGGCGGGCGAGATCGGGGCCACGGCGATGCAGTATCCCGTGCGGATGGCTTCCCTCGGCATCGAGGCGGTCGTCGAGTTCTCGACGACGGGCGCAACCCCGGAGAACACGCCCGGTCTGGACTTCCACGACACGGGCGTGACTCTGGTCACCGAGAAGCCGGTTCCGGGGATCCCGTCCATGGGCGCGGATGCGGGGTTGAGCGAATGCTGGGGCTGACCCGCCCATGTTGAACGGACCCGGTGGAACTCGACACCGCAGATGGGCGGTGATTCCGCGTCGGTCCTTCATGGCGTTGGCCGCCCTTGTGCCCGCGCCCGCCGCCGCCCAGGACCCGCCGCCGCCGGTTCCGGACTCCGTGACTCCCCTGCCCGAGATCGTGGTGACGGCACGGAACCGGGGGGAGTCCGTGCAGGATGTTCCCCTCGCCATCTCGGCGTTCTCCGGCCGGGACCTGGAGGCTCACCAGATCGCCACCACGGACCAGTTGGGGTACTTCACGCCCAACCTCTCCTTCAATTCCTCGGGCGCCTTCGCGGGCACGAAATCCGCTGCGCAGGTCTTCATCCGCGGCGTGGGTCAGTTGGACTATCTGCCCGGGACGGACCCCGGTGTTGCCGTGTACGTTGACGGCATCTACATGGCCCGGTCGGTCGGGGCGGCCATGGACCTGCTCGACCTGGAGCGCGTCGAGGTCTTGCGCGGACCGCAGGGCACCCTTTTCGGCCGGAACGCCGTGGGCGGGGCGGTGGTGTTGCACTCGCGCCGGCCCGACGATCGGCCCCGCCGCAGCGTCCGAGCGGAGTTTGGCAGCGATCGCATGACCAACGCGACGGCCGTTGTCAGCGGTCCCGTCGCGGACGGGCTCTTCGCCGGCCTCACGGTGGCCTTGCGCAAGCGGGACGGCTACGTGACGCGGGTCCACGACGGTCTGGACATGGGGGATGACGACGGACGGGCCGCACGGGGCACGCTCGTCTGGCGACCGGGCGCAAGCCTTGAGGTGTTCGCCGCGGCGGACTATTCGCGCCGAAGGGAGAACGGCGCCCCAACGGTGTCGGGCGGCGTCAACGACCGAATGGCGTTCGGCGCGTTCGGCAACGCGCTGCTGCCGGGATGCGCCGCGATCTCGATCAATCCCTCGTACCCCGCCGAGGGTCCGCCTTCCCTGCCGCCTCCGGGCGCGGGCGCCGGAGGCGCGCCCGGCTGCTACGGTCCGGAGAGCTTCGCGGGCGAGTACGTGGCCGAGGGGACGTTCCCCGTCTTCGCCGATCTGGACGTCTGGGGAGGCAGCATCGAGGCGGCGTGGTCGGGGCTCGGGTGGGCGACCCTGCGCTCGCTCACCGGCTACCGGGCGCTGAACATGGAGACCTCGCGCGATGCCGATAACACCCCGGCCAACATCCTGTCGACGCAGGACCGGCTGGAGCACGCCCAGATCAGCCAGGAGCTGCAACTGAGCGGTCTCGCCATCGGCGGCCGCGTCCACTGGCAGACGGGCCTGTACCTCTTCCGCGAAGAAGGATACCAGGGCGCTGCGGTCATCGTGCCGCCCGGAGCCCTGCACAGCGGCGGGGACTACCACAACACCTCGTGGGCGGGGTTCGCGCAGGTGACCGCCGAACTCACCGGGGCGCTGTCGCTCACCCTCGGCGGCCGCTACACGCGGGACCGGAAGGGATTGACGCCCGACCTCTACGCGGTCGGGGACGCCTCGCAGGGCCAAGGCAGCATCTTCGGCCCCACCTGGCCGGCACTCGCCGGGGCATACCTGTCCCCGGCCGGTCCGATGAGGCCCGGCGACCGAATGCTCCCGCGCAGGGACTTCTCCCTCGACTTCGGCGCGCCGACCGTCGCGGCGATGCTCTCATACCGGCTCGCAGCCGGTGTGACGGCGTACGGGGGATTCTCGAACGGTTTCAAGAGCGGCGGCTTCGACACCCGCTATCCCGCGCCGCCCGCCGGGCACGAGCCCAACTCGCCCACCGCGGCGCCGGGAACGTTCGAGCCGGAGACCGTCGCAAGCTACGAGGTCGGGCTCAAGTCGCTTTGGGCCGGAGGCCGCGGGCGCGTGAACGTCGCCCTCTTCCGGGCCGACTACGACGACATCCAGGTCATCATCCGCGAGTCGTTCAACCCGATCACCCTGAACGGCGGGCGGGCCGACATTGCGGGGGCGGAACTGGAGGCGGCCTGGGTCCCGGGCAACGGGTGGGATGTCCGCGCCAATCTGGGAGCCATGCACGCCCGCTACGAAAGCCTCAGCCCGAGCGTGCTCGACAACGCAACCCCCGTCCTCCCCGGCTACAAGCTGGCCAAGACGCCGGGATACGCCCACGGCCTCACCGTCGGCAAGGCCGCGAGGCTGGGTAGCGGGTACATCGTCACGCCCCGCGTCAACTGGACGTACACCGGCGCCCAGCACCACGACGCGATCAACACGTCCCGGATCTTTCAGGAGGGATACCATCTCCTCAACGCGCGGGTGTCCGTGCAGACGGACGATGGCCGTTGGGAACTCCTGCTCTCCGGCCGCAACCTCACGGACACCCGGTATCTCGTCACGGGCAACTCCGCCTTCGACACGTCGGCGGCCTACGTCGAGCGCGTGTACGGCCGTCCGTCGGAGTGGTCCGCGTCCGTGGGATACCGCTGGTAAGGAGCCCCGTCTCCGCGGCTTGAGGCTCCGCGATCAATAGAGTTCGGTTCGCGCGCTTTCTTCCTCGCCGGCATCGATCTCGGCGGCGTCCGCGCCCGCGATCTGATCGGCCAGAACCTGCCCGTAGGTGGGGTAGCAGGAGCGTTCGACTTGGGCCGCCGGATCCCACAGCCGCGCCCGAATGAGCGCCTTGGCACAGTGGAGGAATGCTTCTTCGACCGACACCTTGAGGACGGAAATAGGCGGTTTGCCCTCGATCGCCAGCACCCCGAGCAGTTCCGGGTCGGTCGATATCTCCGCCCGCCCGTTGATGCGTAGCGTCTCGGTGAAGCCCGGAACGAAGAACAGCAACCCCACATGGGGGCGTTCGACCAGATTCATCAACGTATCCACCTGCCGGTTTCCCGGCCGGTCGGGCAGCAGAAGCGTCCTGTCGTCCAGAACGTACGCCAACGAACCCGGCGGGTCGCCGCGCGGGGAGGCGTCGGCCCGCCCGTCGGCGCGTGCCGAACTGATGACGTAGAACGGCGAGAGTGAGAGGAACCTGCGGCAGTGATCGTCCAGGCGATCCAGGACCTTGAGCCCGGCCCTCGGCGCAGGCGGTCGGTAGACGGTGCGCAGTTCATCCAGTGTGTTGACAGCCACTTTCGCCTCCCTCCGGGACTGAGTCATGCTTGCTCTGCAAGATACACGTCAGGGACGAACGAAGGCCACTTCGGCCCCAGCGCTTCTCACCGGCTCGGTCCAGCGTCCCGGTCCGGCGCTCGACGGCCCGTGCCGATGCGGTCCAACGTCCGGATCCGCGCCATCGCCCGGAGCGGCGTACGGCTCCCGAACCTCGTCGCGAACCGTCCCGAAGCTGTCCCGATGACCTGTGATCGCGTCGAGATCCGTCGGTTCGGCCTTCATGATTGCCCCGTTACGGGAGAAATCGACGCACGTGACGAAATCAACCGCTACATTGGTGCCCTCTGAAGTTCGTCCACATGAGGAGGCAGAGATGGCGGTCTACAAGATGATTCGCATCAGAGTTCACGATGCTGACCGGTGCGCAACGTATACCAGGGCGGCGTCGGCGGCGTTGGCGAGACACGGTGGCGAACTGCTCTACCAGAACGAGCGCGATGCAGCCACCCGCATCCTGCTCGTGCGCTTTCCCGACGCGGCTTCGTCCTGGGCACACTACGGCGATCCAGAGGTTCAGCAGGCCCTGTCCACAGCCAAGGGATCGTTCACCCGCGATATCGTCGCCCTCGAAGGTGGGGCGTAGCGCGAGCCGGCGATGCCTTCCGATACTGGGAGGCACGCTGGTCGCCGTTTGCGCCACGACTGTCCACGGCGTCAGGACAGGAACCCCTCGGCCGGCGATCGAGTCCCGTCGGCTTCGCAGCTGAGTCCGCGGAGTGACCGGCGGGCGGTGTGGTCGGCGTTGCCCACCGCTTCGGCGCCGGTCCCCCCGGCCTCGGGCACGGACTTCGTCCGTTCCTGCCGCCGGGGTCGAGTTGCCTGTCCGCCCCGGACGGAAGGAGGGCCGACCCAACGGCGGGAGCACCTGACGCTGCTGGGAAGCCGCGCCCACCCAGTCGCGCCGCCGATACGGAACCGGACGACCGGCTCGCTGCTGCCTTCCCGCACGGGATTGCTGGACTGGGAGCGACCCCCGAGGGAGGGTGTCCGGGATGTGCACATCCCAACCCTCCCCGATGCCCGCACTGGGCATCGAAACAGGGGGGTCGCTCCCAGCCACGGCCTGAAGGCCCGGTTCGGCATCGATGAATCGGGCGGCCGTGGCCTAACCGACACGACGCCAGCAACTTGCAGCGTATGCCGCGCGTCACGTCCGAGAGCGGATTTCGTGTCCGGCACCCCCCCACATCAAATACACATGTCCCGTTCGGCACCGGGGCAGTCGGGTTCACCCATCAGAACAGCTTCCGACGGAGCCGGTCCGACCGCCAAGTGCTTACCCGTTGCAACAGCCCCCGGCCGGACTCCCGAAGAGCTCGATTCTGGAGTTCCGCCAGCCGCACGAGCCCGCCCCGGATGTCGCCGCACACCTCTCGGATCAGCCGCTCGTCCCCGCTTCGGAGAACATCCTTGATCCACTCGATCTCTTGGTCGATCTCTGCGTCGTAGTCGGACGAGCGCAGGCCCCTCGCCCAGTTGCCGAGCACGGTGTCCGCGCGGGTCGTCTCCTCCGAGCCCCGCCCGACGGCCACGATCTCGATCTTGCGTCCCAAGTCCCGGAGCATCGCCCACAACTCCCGGTGAGCCGCGCCCCAAGCGCGCAGCCCCTTCGCGGTCTCGTGGCCGGGATCGACATGGACGAAGACGGCGCGCTTCGCGTCCAGCGCGACCGGAAGTCCGAGGTGAAAGTAGCGCTGGAGGTTCCCGGTCGCGCCCCGGTAGGTCCGCTGGGGCAGAACCCGGCGCTCGATCCCGAGCGCCTCGAACGCGGCGACCTTCTCGGCCTCGGTCGGCAGCCACGGAAGGTGGGGATACTCAAGAACGTAGTCGAGTGCCAGCAGCCGCCGCATCAGTACGTCACGGGAGGTGATCCGGCGACGCCGAAAGAACTCCTCGGCTCCGAGCGCCCGGAACACCCCGCGGGCTTGGATCCGGCACACGCGGCCGATCTTGCGGACATCGGCCGGGGCCTCCTCGACGGCCAAGCCCTGCGCGACGAGGGCGCGGACGGCGCGGCGCACCTTCTCGGGGTGGCAACCCAGGAAACTCGTCCACTGCAAGCGGGTGAAGACGCCGCCGTTCAGGCAGGCAAGGGCGATCCACGCGGCCCGGCGTCCAGTCCAGCCGAAGGCCTCCAGAGCCTTCGCGCGGCCCTTCAGATGGTGGATCAACGCGATCGCCGTTGGTCCAGGGCTTGGCGGCACATGAGGGTTCCCGCTCCCGCAATAGGACGGATTCCGTGGTGGGTATCACTGCTGGGGAAGGTGTCACTGCCAGTAGGAATCGGGAGAGCGCCTTCTGTGGCGTCAAGCCCCCGCGTCCGCGGGCAATCGTCCCAGAGCCGGATCGGTCGCCGCCGTCAGTTCCTATATGGGCATCCATAGGGGCCACCATCCCAAGCCGGATCGCGAGAAGTTCACGGCGGATTCGGGGTGGACATGGAGCGGCTTCGCCAGACAGATTACGATGCCCTCCACGCTGCCCGGAAACACTGTGGGAAGACCCAGTGCCTCGCCCCTGACGCCGAAGGCATGCTCAAACGCTCGACAACTTGGGAGGTAGAACGATGACATCGAAGGTGGAAGACACGCCCCCTTCGGCGAGAGCCAAGAAGAGTTGGTTGCTGGCCGTTTTCGCGGTCGGTGTCGCCGTGGGCATCCTTGTTTCCCGCGTGACCGACGTAGAACAGCTCTCCTTGGGCACGTGGTTGACCTTCCAGACACGAACGCCCAACGATGTCGAGCAGTTTCGGAGCGTGCGCGCAGACCCGGATCGGTGGACCGTGTATGTGTCACTGCTAGCCGAAGAGGGCTTCTACGCTGCGGACAACCCGCGAATCGTGGACGCGATCAGAGAGCTGTGCGATCCCATTCCGAATGAACCGCTGGAGGCCTTTCTGTCGGCGTCCACAGCCTGCGCCGAACGTGCGGTCCCAGCACGCCTACGCCGACTGTCAAGAGAGCAGGACCCTCCGTTCCACCCAGTTGGCATACGCGTCACGGTGGGGGTGCCGAGCTCAAACGACCAGCCGTCTCCCGGATACGCGAACACATGTCAGAACGGAGATCTGTACAGGCACAACGTGGTCCTGATCAATCCAGACGACGGAACGCGACAGGTGCAGGTGCAGGCATCAGGGCACTACGGGCAGGGTATCTGTGCTCAGTTCGTCGAGACAGCCGACATCCAGCTCAATGAGGACGACGCTTTCTCGATCTTCGACGGACCCTTGGCCAAGTTCGAGGAGGCGCTGGCAATCATCGTCAATTAGAGGGACGGCGAAGGGGGTGGATTCGGCGCAGCGGGCCTCACGTCTGGCGAAGGCGGCTTCTCTCCGCGAGCTTTCGTTCGCGCAGATCGTGCAGTCCATCGAATCGAGAGGAATCGAACGATGGTACGCACGAAACGAAGTCGGCGCTCGTACGGCGCCGGCGAATGGGGCCGCAACCGGGTCCGGATCTTCCCGGACCCGAAGACCGGCAACTTCCAGATTGAGTGGCGCGAGAACGGGCGCAGGCTCACCCGGTCGCTGGGTCACCACGACTGGGCGAGGGCGAAACGGCAGGCGGACGAGTTCGCGGCCGGGTTCGCCGGACCTGACCTCAACGGCAAGGCGGAAGCCGAGCCCGAGCCGCTCACGCTGGAGAAGCTGTTTGACATCTACGGTGAGGAGGTGACGCCCACCAAGACGAGGCGGGTCCAGCACCGGGACAGGATCGCAACGGCAATGTTCCTCGACCTTCTAGGTCGGGACCGGCGACCCGAGACCCTGTCTCAGAGGGACTGGGACCGCTTCATCCGGGAGCGCCGGGCGGGAAGGATCGGACCGAGCGGGAAGCCGGTTTCCAATCGGACCATCGAGTTGGACCTGAAGTTCCTGCTCGCGGTGCTCAACTGGGCGACGAAGTCCAGAGACGCGGAGGGGAGACTCCTTCTTGACTCGAACCCGCTGAGGGGCCTGCGGACGCCCAAGGAGAAGAACCCCGCCAGGGTCGTTCTCTCCGAGGAGGAGTACCGGGCGATGCTCGGGGTGTCCCGGCAGGTGGACTGGCGGTTCCACGTCGCGTTCGTGCTCGCCCATGAGACCGGGCACCGGATCGGGGCCATCCGCAACCTGCGGTGGTCTGATATCGACTTCGAGGGCCGCGAGGTTCGGTGGCGGGCGGAGCACGAGAAGACGGGCTACGAGCACGTCACGCCGATGACCGATGAGGCGGTGGCGGTGTTGGAGGAGGCGCGGGAGGCGAACCCCGGTAGCGGGGAGACGCTGATCCTGCCCGCCTCGAAGGATCCCTCGGCGAGCATCGGCAGGGGGCGGACGGGTGCTTGGTGGCGCAAGGCCGAGCGGCTTGCGGGACTGGAGCCGAAGGCGCGGCGGGGCTGGCACTCGCTCAGGCGCAAGTTTGCCAGCGACCTGATGGACCTGCCGCTCAAGGTGCTGTGCGAGCTGGGCGGCTGGAAGGAGGCCCAGACGGTTCTGCGCTGCTACCAGCAGGCCGACTCGGTACAACTCAGGAAGGCTCTGGACAGCCGCCCGAGGGTCCGCGCCTGACCAAATCCAAATCGGCGGGAATCATTCAGCGGGAACACAACCGCCGAATCCCGTAAGCTGAACGATCACAACGACATGTGAATCCGAAACCTCATGTCGCGTAGGCCGCCTCCAGCTCGATCGTGAGCCCGTTCGTCCCGCTGCCGATGATGAAGCGGTCGAACGCGCCCGGCCGCGCCAGCAGCGCGTAGCCCGCGAACGCGCCACCCGCCGAGTGGCCCCAGAGCGTGTGGTCGTCCGCCATGCGGTATTTCTCGCCGAGCCACGGACGCAAGCGTTCCACCAGGAAGTCGAGGAAACGGTCGCCCTTCAGCAGCGGCTCCATCGACGCGAAGTCGAGGCCGAACTCTTCCCTCATATACTCCCCCGCCACACCCTCGTCTGCGACCACGCTGCCCGGCGGGAAGAGGTCGAAGGTGCGCTTGCCGAGGCCGGCCATGCCTTCCTCGCTCGGGTGCCCGACCCCGACCACGATGATCTCCGGAATGCGCGTGCCCAGGGTGTAGAGGTTGACGATCCCGGCGGTCATCGCGAAGGCCATCGCGCCATCCATCGACCAGAGCACCGGGTAGCTCCGCTCGGGCGATGCGTGGTACGACGGCGGCAGCGCGATCAGCACCTCGTGGTCGTAGTCGTATCCCTCGGCGCGGAACTGGGCGGGCTCCTCCCACGACATGGCGTAGGGGACGACCTGGGCGGTCGCGGGGCCGGACGATTCCGCGTCCTGCGACGCGACGGGACTCGGGACCAGCAGGTGTCCCGCTACAGCAAGAACGGGAAGCCACAGGCGCGGGATTGAAATCATTCACGGAACTCCTTGAAGGCTACCAGTTCGGCTTCGGCAACTCGGCGATCAGGTCGGCGTACACGTGCTGCAGCCCGTCCCCGATGAGCGATGGCATGGCGGTGAAGTGGTCGCGATCCGCGTAGAATCGGGTGCGCATATCCAGGCTGGGGTAGCCACGCAACCGCAGATTCTCGGCGAGCAATGTCGTGCGGCTGACAAGTCTCTGAGCGCACAGCGGCGCGTGGTTGATCTCGCCGTCCGTCATCCCGAAGAAGACCCTTGCCTCCAGGTCGTCGTGGTGCTTTGCGTATTCGGCCTCCAGGTCGATCGTCAGGCCGTTGGTGCCGCTCCCGATGATGAAGCGCCCGAAGGCGCCCGGCCGTGCCAGGAGCGCGTAGCCCGCGAAGCCACCGCCCGCCGAATGTCCCCAAAGCGTGTGATCGTCGGCCATGCGGTACTTCTCGCCGAGCGACGGGCGCAACTGTTCAACCAGGAAGTCGAGGAACCGGTCGCCCGTCAGGAACGGGCGCGACATGTCGAAGTTGAAGCCCATCCCCTTCATGTACTCCTCGCCCAGTTCCGGGTCCGCCCAGACGCTGTCCGGAGGAAACAGGTCGAATGTGCGGTACGCCATCCCCAGCATCCCGCCCTCGCTCCGATGCCCGACCCCCACGACAATGATTTCCGGGATGCGCTGGCCCACCGTGTAGAGATTCGCGACTCCGGCCGTCAGCGAGAATGTCATCGCCCCGTCCATGGACCAGACCACCGGGTACCGGCGCTCCGGCGACACGTGGTACGACGGCGGCAATGCGACCAGCACCTCGTGGTCGTAGTCGTATCCTTCGGCCCGCGCGTAGGTGGGCTCCTCCCAGGACATGGCGTAGGGGACCGGGCCGGCCTGCCCGCGCTGCGTCATCGGATCAGGTACCACTCGGTCTGGTACGGCCGGAAGTACTCGTAGCCGTCGGGGGTCAGGTAGCCGTCGTCTTCCATGGGGATCCTGACGGTGCCGCCGCCGTATTCCGGGATCGCGGTCGTGGCGCTGAATTCGATGGAGCGGTACGAGCCGTCGCGCAGGTGCGAGTCCCACTCGGGCGGCGACGACAGGTCCATGTCACGGGCGTTGATCGCGGGGCCGAGCGCGTGGCCGTGGTAGCCGATGGGGTGCGAATACAGACTGGGCAGGAAGTCGACGTCCTCAAGCTCCGCCGCGATCGCGAGCGTGGCCTCCCAGCCCGTCATGCCGGGGCGAGGCGCGGTCGCGAAGGCCTCGTGCACGATGTTGGCGTTGCGGAGCGCGGTTTTCAGCCCGTCGGGCACGTCGTCTTCACCCTCCCGGAGGATGTATGCCACTTTTTGCCAATCGCTGGCGAATCCCAGGTAGTCGAAGCCGCAGTCCATGTGGATGATGTCGCCCTGCCGGAAGACCAGGTCGTCGGGCGAGGGGTGGATGTACAGGATCATCTCGCCGCTCGCCTCGTTGAAGCGCTGCACCGCCACGTGGATCTCGAACCAGGGTTTCCCGCCCACGCCGAGCTCGGCGATCGTGTGTTCGAAGAACCACTTGATGTCTTCCGCCTGCGTCACGCCGGGCGTGATCACGACGTTGGAGAGCGCGGTCTGGGCGATCACGTCGGTGGCCAGGACGAGTTGCCGGTAGTGCTCCAGCTCCCCGGGCAGGCGGGTGTCGAAGACCTCCTCGATGAGCGGGGCCGCCGAGACGAAGCGCGATTCCGCTTCCGGGCCCATGGCGTCCGCCAGGAACCGGTAGCTGTCGTGAGTGAGGCTGCTGTCGTGGCCGCGGTTGCCCCCGATGGCCAGACCGATCGTGGCCGGATCGTAGCGTTCCCAAAGCACTCGCAGGCCGGTCGGCGTGTCCTGGATGCCGCGGGCATTGCGCGCGGCCGGCAGCGGGTCGAAGAACCGCCGGTAGTCCGCGGTGGGACGCCAGTAGTCGGAGTAGGCGGCCAGTTCGTCGTCGCCGGCGTCGACGAACACCATGACGTCGCGGCGCCTGGCGTATTGGAGCGGCGGGGCCACGTAGTACAGGGCCGGATCCTGGTGGAATTCCTCGCTGACCACGATCCACATCTCGATCCCGTGGGTGCGCATCTGGCCGAGCAGCAGTGCGCGCTTCTCGGCGAGCCACTCCAGCCGCAGTTCGTACTGGGCTCGCATGCCGAGCAGTTCGGGCATGCCGGGGATGACGCGGCCGTCGAAGAGTTCGACGGGCTCGGACGAGACCCTCGGTCGGTCGTTGTCGGTGCCGGCGGGAGTGCAGGAGGGGAGGAGGACGGCGGTGGCCATCGCGGCGTACAAGAGGGCGCGCCAGGGCATCCGTACGGCCTCGGCCGGGTGGGAGACGGACCGCCTCGGCCGGGCGACCTTGGCAGCGCCCGCCCCGGTGGCCACGCAGGCAGGATCTTCGCGGCGAGAACTTCGGCTCATGTCGGCACCTCCCGGAATAACGCCCGTACGATCGATTCCACTCATCCATCTTGCCCCTCGCGGATGCGCCCGCAAGTGTAAGGCAGCCGCCGGACAGCCCCTCGAGTTCCGAGTTTGCACCATGAGAATCGCCACCGCACCTGCTCTCGCCGCCCTGTTCCTGCTTGTCGCCTGTCAGGCCGTCGATCAACCCTCCCAGGCGCCGGACGAGGCCGCTCCCCCGCCCGGTTACGATTTCGAGGGCGCCGCCTTCGAATTCGAGGAGATCGTGCCCGGGGTCTATCACGCCCGCGGCACCGGCAGCCTTGCCGTGGGATCGCACGGCGCAGTCGTCGTGAACGAGGAGGACGTGCTCCTGGTCGAGTCGCACATTTCGCCCGCGGCCGCCTTCGCGGTGGTGGACGAGATCGAGGCGCTGACCGACAAGCCCGTCCGCTACGTGGTCAACACCCACTACCACTTCGACCACGCGCACGGCAACCGGATCTACCCGCCCGACGTGCACGTCATCGGCCACGAGGTCACCCGCGAAATGCTCGAGAACGGGGGGTCCACGGGGCGATCCTACCAGATGTTTGTCGGTGGATTGCCGGACCAGGTGGCCGCGCTCGAGGAGCAGGTCGCAGCCGCGGAGACCGAGGAGGAGCGAGCCGAGCTGGAGGGCAGGCTGGCGTACATGCGGAACTACCTGGCGGGCCAGGAAGCGGTCGTGCCCCTGGGTCCCAACACCACGCTGTCCGAGCGCATGACACTGTTCCGCGGGGACCGCGAGATCCAGTTGCTCTTCTTCGGACGCGGCCACACCGGCGGCGACGTTGTGGTGCACCTGCCCCGGGAGCGCGTGCTCATTACCGGCGACCTGCTGCTGCCCGGTCTGCCCTACATGGGCGACGGCTACCTGGACGAGTGGGACGACACCCTGGAGCACCTGAAGTCGCTGGACTTCGACTGGGTGCTTCCCGGCCACGGCAACCCGTTCCAGGACAGGGAGCGGATCACCTACCAGCAGGAGTACATGCGGGACCTGCAGGCCCAGGCCGTTACGCTGCACGCGGAGGGGCTGTCCTACGAAGAGGCGGCGGCGCGGATCGACATGTCGGACCACGCGGAGCACTACCCGCAGATCGCGGGGGCGGGAGTGCCGGCGGTCACGGTGCAGCGGATCTTCGAGCTGCTGGACGGGGGAAGCTGAAGGGTTCCGAGGCGGTCCGGGCCGTGCGATAGGGGACAATCTCAGGCTTTCAACTGAAACGTCCCTATCTATTCATTATCTGAATGATTATCATTTACAATATGAATGACTGTGTTCTACCGCGGGCGGTTTCTGCGAATCTGGAAGCCGCGTTGCGCGTCATGCCCGCCGTCGTGGTCACCGGGGCGCGTCAGACCGGGAAGACAACGCTTGCGCGTGCAATCGGGTGGGCGGAGGCCGCGCAAGAGACCGGGCCACCGGCTCGCCCCGGCCGACAATACCTGTCGCTGGACGACTTCGACGTGCTCGACCTCGCCCGGCGCGACCCGGATGCTCTGGTCCGCAACTCACATCCGGTGACTCTCGACGAGGTGCAGCGCGAGCCCGATCTCCTCAGCGCCGTAAAGCGGGAGATCGACCGGGGCCGCCAACCCGGCCGCTTTCTGCTCACCGGGTCTGCGAATCTGCTTCTCATGCGCCGAGTCTCGGAGTCACTTGCCGGGCGCGCGAGTTACCTGACCCTTTGGCCGATGACGCGCCGGGAGCAGCTGGGGCTCGGCCAGTGCGGCATCTGGGACAAGCTGGTCGAGGCTCCGGACCGGGATTGGCTGGATGTCGTGGCAGCAGACGGCGGTGGACGAGAGGATTGGAGGCCGTTGGCGCAACGCGGAGGATTCCCGTTCCCGGCCGTTCACCTCGGTACCGACGAGGAGCGGACGATCTGGTTTGACGGCTACGTGCGAACGTACCTCGAGCGAGACCTCAGGGCGCTTTCCGCGATCCACTCGCTGCCAGACTTCCGCCGGCTTATGCGCGCCGCGTGCCTGCGCATTGGCTCGACCGTAAACCAGAGCGAGTTGGGCCGCGACACTGGATTGAGTCAGCCGACGGTTCACCGATACCTGAACCTGCTCGAAACATCCTACCTGCTGCTGCGGGTTCCTGCCTACGCGGTCAACCGGACCAAGCGGCTGATCAAATCGCCGAAGCTCTATTGGGGCGATGCCGGTCTGGCAATGCACCTCTCACAGGAGGTCGAGCCAAGGGGCGCTCACCTCGAGAATCTCGTGTTGCAGGACCTCCTGGTGTGGCGAGATTCGCGTGCTTCTCCGGCCGAGGTCCTGCATTGGCGGGCGACTACAGGTGAGGAAGTGGACTTTGTAATAGAAACCGGAGACTCGCTGCTGCCTGTCGAAGTAAAGGCGACGAAGCGACCTCGGCTCGCCCACGCGGCCAACCTGCGCACGTTCCGAAGGGAATACGGTCGCCTTGCGCGATCGGGTCTGCTCCTCCACGGCGGAGACTCCGTGGACTGGCTAACCCCGGAAGTCCTCGCCGTGCCGTGGTGGCTGGTGATGTAGCACGGTCGGCCCCACTAACAGGTTGCGGACGCGCCCGGTCCCATCTGCAGGCACCGCTGGTCCCTGCGAGCGAACGGCTTCCTCTACGAATACCAGGTGAACATCGATGAAGCACAACGACTACGGTGGACTGCACGAGGATCTGGCGTTGACGGGCGCCGCCATGAGGCGCCGTGACATGCTCAGGCTGGCCGCGGGTGGCGTGGGTGCGCTGTACCTGTTCGGGCGGGCGGGCGATGTTTCCGGGCGCGAGGGTGTCGACGGCGCGTGTGAACGAATCCCCGAGGAGACCGCAGGCCCCTTCCCGGCCGACGGGTCGAACGGGCCCGACGTCCTAAGCGAGGCGGGTGTGGTTCGCTCGGACATCCGGTCCAGCTTCGCGGGCCTGTCGGGAGCGGCGCCGGGTGTGCCGCTGACGGTAAACCTGCAGCTGGTCGACCTCCAGAACGGTTGCGAGCCCGCGGCGGGGCTGGCGGTGTACGTGTGGCACTGCGACAGGGAGGGGCGCTATTCGCTGTACAACCGTGGCGTCACCGAACAGAACTACCTGCGTGGCGTTCAGGAAAGCGATTCGCGCGGCGAGCTTTCGTTCACGACGATCTTCCCCGGCTGCTACCGGGGGCGGTGGCCGCATATCCACTTCGAGGTGTTCCCCAGCCTTGCCGACGCGACGGACGAGCGGAACAGGATCTCGACCTCGCAGTTCGCGTTTCCGGAAGCCGCCTGCGACGAAGTGTACGCGGTGGAGGGGTACGAGCCGAGCGCACGCACCAAGCGGCGCGTTTCGCTCTCGAGGGACAGTGTCTTCAGGGACGGTGTGGCGCAGCAGATGGCTGCGATGACCGGCGATGCAACGGCCGGCTACACGGCGAGGCTGACGGTCGCAGTCTAGTGCGGCCCGCCCGCCAGGCGTGAGACCGTATCTCTACCGCTCAGGCATCACCACCGCCTCACCCGGCTTCGGCCTCACACCCTCGGCAAAGAGTTGCGCGTTCAGCGCGGGCACGCGCGACGTGATCAGCTCGTTGAGCGGGCCGACCAGCTCCTCCATCGCCTCCCGGGCGCGGTCGACCTGCCACATCTGGTCCTCCGTCGGCAGGGTGGACGAGCCCTGAATGGCCGTGGCCACGCCCGCGTTGCGGCGCGCCTCGGTCACGTCGTCGTCGATCTCTTCGAGCGCCTCGCGGATCGCGTCCAGTTCTTCGTCCAGCCCCTCGGGCGCTTCGGCCGCGGACTCGATCAGTTCCTCGGCGGCGTCCAGCTGCCCTTCGAGGCGGTCGATCGCGCGGCCCGCTTCGTAGATCGACGGGGCGAGCATGTGCAGGCTCATCAGCGCGTCCTGGCGGGCCATGCGGTCGGCGCGGGTCATGGGGCGGCGCGGGTCGGCCTGGATCTCGACGGTCGAGGACCGGGTCTCCCCGCCCACCTCCATGCTCACGGTATAGACGCCGGGCATGGCAACCGGGCCCTGCGGCGTGCCCGGCTGCCCGAATCCGACGGGTTGCTGCGGGCCCTCCGGCTCGTAGGGCGGGTCGAGGCGCCAGTCCCACACTATTTCGTTGACGCCCGCGTGGCCGGGCGCCTCCACGGTGCGGATGTGGGTGCCGTCCGAGGCGGTGATGGTGAGAGCGAAGGTGGTGCTCTCCGGGTCGGTATCGGCGTCCCGTTCAGCCATTGCGCCGCCCGCGGCTCCGCTGCCCGGGGATTCCGCAGGCTCACCGTCGCCCATCGGGTCGCCCTCTCCCGCGCCCGCATCGTCGCCGTCGCCGGAACCGTCGCCCTCTTCCCCTTCCTCCTCCACCATCGGCGCTTCCCACTCATCGCGCAGGTAGTAGCGGATCAGGGTGCCGCGCGGGGGGTTCGGGGCGGAGTACGTCGCGCCGGTGAAGGGCCAGTCGCCGCGCTGGGCCCACATGATGGTCTCGCGGGCCTGGGGGAAGATGCGGCCGGACTCGGCGAGGGTTTCGGCCGAGAGGTGCTCGAGCGCGCTGACGTCCGCGAGGATCCAGAAGGAGCGGCCGTGGGTGCCGACGAGCAGGTCGTTGTCGCGGGGGTGGATGAGGATGTCGTCGACGGGGACGACGGGGAGGTTGTTCTTGAGCTGAACCCACTGCTCGCCGCGGTCGACCGAGACGAAGACGCCGACCTCGTTGCCCACGAAGAGGAGGTCGGGGGCCCGGTGGTGCTCGGTGACGACGTTGACGGACCAGCCGTCGGGCAGGCCGCTGGTGATGCGGCGCCAGCTGTCGCCGTAGTCCTCGCTGACGTAGACGTAGGCCGCGTAGTCGGCGTTGCGGTGCCCGTCGAAGCTGGCATAGACGCGGCCCTCGGCGTGGTGCGAAGGCTCGACGCGGCTCACGTAGGTGCGCTCGGGAAGGTCCGGGATGCGGTCGGCGACGTTGGTCCAGGTGGCGCCGTCGTCGCGGCTGACCTGGACGTTGCCGTCGTCGGTGCCGACGTAAAGCAGGCCGGGGGTCAGCGGGGATTCGGCGAAGGCGGTGAGGTTGCCGTAGGTCGAGATGCCGTCGTTGACCGACATCTGGGGCTCGGAGCCGGCGACGCCCATGATCTCGAGCTCGTCGCGGTCGATCTGTTTGGTGAGGTCGAGGCCGCCCACCTCCTCCCAGGACATGCCGCGGTCGCGGGAGCGCAGGAGGTAGTTGGCGCCGAGGTATACGGTGGCCGGGTCGTGGGGCGAGAGCTGGAGCGGGGAGTTCCAGTTGAAGCGGTAGGTCTTGGCGGTGTCGCCGTCGGCGCGCGGGCCGGTGATGGGACGCATCGGGGTCTTCTCCCCGGTTGTGAGGTCGTACCGGTTCATGTTCCCGTTCTGGGACTCGGAGAAGACGATGGTCGAGTCGGTGGGGTCGACGATGGTGAAGAAGCCGTCGCCGTAGGCGGTCTCGTACCAGTCCTGGTGGCGGATGCCGTGGAACGAGCGCGTGTTGGAGGGCCCGCACCAGGGGTCGTTGTCCTGGAGACCGCCGCAGACGTAGTACGGGTCGCGCATGTCGTGGCCGATGGCGTAGAACTGGCCGAGCGGCAGGTTGTCGAACATGCGCCAGTGGGCGGTGCCGTCCCAGCTGGCGACCACGCCGCCGTCGCTGCCGAGGATGAGGTGGTCGGGGTCGTCGGGGTTGATCCAGAGCGCGTGGTGGTCGACGTGGACCTGCGCGGCGCCGTCGCTGCGGAAGGTGCGGCCGCCGTCGTCGGAGACCATGAGGTTGCCGCCGAGCACGTAGATGCGTTCGGGATTGCTCGGATCGATGCGGACCTGGGAGTAGTACATGGGGCGCGGGTTGGTGTTGGACATCTTCTCCCAGGTGTCGCCGCGGTCGAGGGAGCGGAAGAGACCGCTTTGGGACTCGCCGCCGCCCCCGCCTCCGAAGAAGCCCGCGCCGGGGCTGCGGGCGTCCGCCTCGACGAGCGCGTAGACGACGTTGCCGTCCTGGCGGAAGATGTCGACGCCGATGCGTCCCTTGTCGCCCTCGGGGAGCCCTTCTGTGAGCTCGGTCCAGCTGTCGCCGCCGTCGAAGGTGCGGTACAGGCCGCTGCCGGGGCCGCCGCCGTTGAAGCCCCATCCGGTGCGCTGCCGCTGGTACATCGCGGCGAAGATCGTGTTGGGGTCGCCCGGGTCCATGGCCAGATCGATGGCGCCGGTGTGCTCGTCGATGCGTAGGACGTTGTCCCACGTTTCGCCGCCGTCGTGGGTGCGGAAGACGCCGCGCTCCTCGTTCGGGCCCCAGAGGTCGCCCACCGCCGCCACGTAGACGATGTCCGGGTTGCGGGGGTGGATGAGAATGCGTCCGATGTGTTTCGTGGCGTCGAGGCCCATGTGGCGCCAGTTGCTCCCGGCGTCGGTGGACTTGTAGACGCCGTTGCCCCAGCCGGAAGACTGCCGGTTCTGCGGCTCGCCGGTGCCGACCCAGACCAGGTTGGGGTTGGACTGGTCGACTGTGACGTCGCCGATGGAGCTGGTCGGCTGGTCGTCGAAGAGGGGCGTCCACGAGGTGCCATGGTTCTCCGTCTTCCAGACGCCGCCGGTGCCGGTCGCGATGTAGAAGACCTGCGGCTTCGACTCGACGACGGCGAGGTCGGCGATGCGCCCGCCCATCAGCGCGGGACCGATCTCGCGGTACTGCAGGTGCGAGATGGCGGTCTCGAGGGTGGTCTGGGCGGTTGCAGGGGCCGGATACAGCGCGACGGCCGGTGCCAGCGCGGCGGCCGCGGTGCAGAGGAGGTGGAAACGACGCGTCGTCATGATGACCCTCGGTGTCTCGGGGAAAGCAGCGGCCGGACTTCGGCTACTATAGAGGTGTGATCCTCGCGCGGACCACGTAGGGCACGTCCAGTTCGTCGAAAACGACTGTCCAATAGAAGTCGCCGCGGACCACCGGACTCAGCCAGAACATGGTTTCGAGCGGCGCCGGGGCGGTGCTGCCCAGGTAGGCGCCGTCGGGGGCCAAGACGTCGTAGGTCATTCCTCCGCCGGGCGACGAGGTCTGCACCCACAGGTTCCCCTCCGCCGATGTGAACAGTCCCACCACCGCGGGCTTCACGCCGGGGATCCGCGACCAGTCGGCCTCGGTCTCCACGCCCTGCTCCTGGAGCCACGCGCGCGTGTCGGCGATCACGGAGTCACGCTCGGCCCGGGTGACGGGCAACGGCGACCGCTCCGTCACGGCGACCAGCAGCGTGTCACCCCCGGGCATCCACTTGTGGACGCGGTGGGAGGGGTCCCCGAATGCGGCCGACCACATCGCGCCGGAAGGGTCGAACGCGGTGGCACCGCCAGGATAGAACGGCACCTGGCGGACGGACCACCCGCCGGCCGATTCCACGAGGAAGATGCTCGGGTCTTCGTCTCCGACATTCTCGGCCGCGGGGGGCAGCACGAGAGAGGGCATTTCGGTCATCGTGGAATCGAAGACGCGCATCGTGCTGGTCGAGTGCTTGAGGATGCGGCCATCGGCGGTCATGGCACCCGTCCATACCCAGCCCCTCACGAAACTCGTGAACGGATACGAATCGACGAAGCCGTCCTCGGTATCGAACACGGACATGCGGGCGGCGTACGAGTCCGGCACCCAGATGCGCCCGGAGGGATCGAGCATCAGTCCGTTTGCGCCGACGAATTCCCCCGGGCCCTCTCCCTGCTGGCCGTGCGTCGCCAGGTGGGATCCGTCGGCGGCGAAGACCCGAAGCTCCATCGCCTGGGACTCCAGAACGGCGAACCCACCGCCCTCGAGTCCCACGAGCCCCTTGATTTCTCCGAAGGACTCGGGCCGACCGGCTTCGATGGTGCCCACGCGGATCTCCTCGACGAGGGTCCAGGTGGGAGCGGTTTGCAGCGGCGGCGTGTTCGTGACCCGCTCCACGCCCGATGGAAGCGTGTCCCGGACGGTTGTCCATTCAGCCATGGGGTCCGGTTCCGCGCACGCCAGCACGGCGAACGCTCCGGCGGCCATGATGTACGGCGACCTGCCGGACGCCGGCGTCCTCGTCTTGTCAAATGTCGTCATCGCGGTGCGGCCCCCTTGTTCATCCTTTTCACCACCACCGTCTGGACTTGCAAGTCGTTCATTTCGACGAACGCTACGAGACCATCCGGACCGAAGGCGGCAGGCAGCGACATCGTTCCGGCAGGATAGCTGCCCAGGTAGCGGCCGTCCGGCGTGAGCACGTCGATGGGCCCGTCGTCCACGGGACCCTCACCGCGACGCAGCACCCAGATATGTCCGTCCCAGGTCGTTGCCAGGCCGCGAATCACGGACAGTTCGGTGTGGAACTCGAGTTCTTCGATGCGCCTGCGCCGTGCCGGAAGATCCGCGCCCGGTGCGGCGTTATCCTCCAGCCTGTCCAACCGGCGGCGCTTCTCGGCGCGGATCATGCGGCTGGTCACCGGCTCGGGCTGGAAGGGGCGCGTCAGGATTCGCACGACTCCCGCGCCCGCCTCGGCGACCTTGACCGCGTACGTCGCCGAGTCCGAAAACGCCACCCGCCCGTCCGAAAGGACCCCCCAATGGAGTTCCGGGCTGAATTCGGGGAGTTCCGACGTGGGCCTGGGCGCAGTGTTGACCAGGTCCGTCTGATCCATCTCGCTGATGTCCACCGGGGGCAGCCATGCCTCCGCGATCGTGTCCGTCACGGTCTCTTCGCCCGACAGAATCGTGCGTTCGAACGCGTGCGACGTGGGGAATCTGACCGGGGTGCTGAACGCCGCCCCGGTTATCGTCCAGACGGTCGGGCGCGTAGGTACTCCGATAACCGCTTCCGATCCGGGCTGGGCCACGACAGGTCCGACGCTTGTAACAGCAGCGACTTCGGCCATGCGCACCAAGCGCTCGAATTGTCCGTCGGTGGCGAAGAGGTGGTAGCCACGGCGGGCGACATCGGGAACGGTCACTCGTCCATTGGCGAAGACCGCCATGGCGCCCGCGGAGCCGAACTCGCCCGGACCTTCACCCGGTCCACCCAATCGCCGCGCGAGTCGCCCGTCCGAGCCAACCACGAACACGATCTGTGTGTCCATGAGCCAGTCGAACAGAAAGAGGTTGCCCGCGCCGTCGAACGCCACACTCCTCACGTATCCGAACTGTTCCCAGTCCTCACCCGCCATGGTACCCAGCCGGTAGCGCTCCTCGAAGTCGATCTCCAGCCAATGATCCTCGGCGGGTAGCTGGACGATCTCCTGGGCGCCCGCGGATGCTGCGAGCAACAGCGCGAACGACAGGACAAGACATCCCGGAGTGTGTTTTCTTGCCATGCGTATGGTTATGCCATATCTGATTTCGGGACCGGCTCAGACGGCGACAGGAAAAGGACCACTTGAAGACCACGATCAACCTTAACGACCAGCTACTACGCCGAGCAAAGCGGCAGGCTTCGAGCCGGGGCATCACGCTTACCCGCTTCATTGAGGACGCTCTGCGCGCCAAGCTGATGGACGGGGACCGAGATCCACCAGCGTTCAAGTTGAACCTGAAGGCAGTTCGCGGGCACGCGCCGCCCAACGTGGACATCGCCGACCGCAAGGTCCTCCATGACGTCCTGGACCGGTCGTGAATGCGGGTTTGGCACTAGCGTCCTGACCCAGGCATGTCGCGCCCAAGCCAAGCCGGGCGAGACGACCGCGCTGGCCGCAGGCCGCGTTTGCCAACACCCAGTTCGGGGTTCCACCTTTCGCACATGAGGACGCCGCTCCGACAATCCCGCCCTGGCCGTTTGCCGCTTGCATTCGCCGCGTCGCTGGCCGTCGCATGCGGAGGCGACACGACCGAACCGCCGCCCCGACGTCCGATCCCCGTCGCCACGACCGTTCTTATCACTCCCGCGTCAGCCACGATTGCGGCCATCGACGACACGCTCCGCTTCTCGGCAGACGTTCGCGACCAGGAAGGCCAGCCGATGACAGGCGTGGCGATAAGCTGGCTCTCGAGCGACCGGTTCGTCGCGATCGTGAATGCTGTCGGCGTCGCCAGGGCGACCGGGAATGGCAGCGCCACGATTACCGCGAGGGTCAGCGGGGTGTCGGGTACGGCAACGCTGACCGTCGAGCAGCAGGTCGCGGCCGTCGCGGTCTCGCCTGACTCGTCGGTGCTCGTCGTCGGCGAGACGCTGCCCCTGGAGGCGGCGATCGTGGACGCCAACGGTCACGCGGTCCAGGGCGCTCAAGTCGCGTGGGAGTCCAGCGACACGACCGTGGCCACGGTGGACGAATCGGGCAGGGTGACGGCGGCGGGCGTGGGCCGAACTCAGATCACCGCCGTGTCGGATGACGTGGTGGCCGAGGTGGCCGTCGCCGTGTTGCCGACGCCGGTACGCATGGCCATCACGCCGCAAAATATCGAATTCGCCTCGCTGGGCGACACAATCGCGCTGGGGGCGACGGCCTTCGACGCCGAGGGCAACGAGATCGAGGGTCTCGCCTTCGCGTGGTCGAGCACAGACACCACGGTGGCGGCGGTGGATGCGCTGGGCCGGGTCGTGTCCGTGGACAATGGCACGGTCGATGTCACGGCCGCGCGCGCGTCGGCTTCCGCCGTCGTCACCGCTCGCATCGCCCAGGTTGCCCAGTCGCTCGAGGTCCTGCCAGCCGTCGACACGGTGGCCGTGGGCGACTCGATCGCACTGATCGCGCTGGCCGCCGACGCAAACGGCTACGTCATCGCGACAGCCGCGGCGCCCGCCTTCACCTGGACCTCGGCAACCCCCGACGTGGTCGCGGTGGACGCCACAGGCCTGGCCGCCGCGCTTGCCCCCGGCATCGCCTCGGTCATCGCCAGCGCGGGCGACCTCGAGGCCACGACCTCCCTGACCGTGGAGGCGGCCGCCGCATTCGACAAGCGCGTCCTCACAGCGTTCTTCGAGGCCACCTCCGGGCTGACCTGGGCACGTGCCGACAACTGGTTGACCGAGGCTCCGTCGGAGGACTGGTACGGGGTCGGCGTCGACGACAACGGGCGGGTTGCGCGGGTCGACCTTTCCGCGAATCGCCTTGCGGGCACGATACCCCCGCAGCTCGGCGACCTTCGATCCCTGCGGTCCCTCAACTTCCTCAACAACGCGCTCACCGGTGAGTTGCCGGAGGAGCTTTCCAATCTCGAACGCCTGGATTCCCTGCTCCTGTCCTCGAACGATCTCACCGGTACAATCCCGACTTGGCTCGCGGAAATGCCGTCGTTGCGGTTGCTCGCACTGTCCTTCAACGAACTCACCGGTCCGGTTCCGAAGGAACTGGGCCGCCTGCCGGTGATCGAACGTGTCTACCTGACCGGAAATGGGTTGGTCGGCGAGATCCCACCGGAACTCGGCAGCCTCTCGACGCTGTCTTTTCTCTATCTCGGCAACAACGACCTCGAGGGCGGCATACCACCCGAACTCGCCAACCTGACCAACCTCAGACGTTTGATCCTGCGATCAAACCAGCTCACCGGCCCCATCCCGCCGGAACTGGGCCGCTTGACCAGCCTCGAGAGATTGGAGCTGTACTACAACGGTTTCACAGGCGAGATCCCGCGCGAGTTGGGCGACCTGAGCAACCTGGCCGTACTCGGGCTGCTGGCAAACCGGTTCACGGGCGAAATCCCGCCGGAACTGGGCAAGCTGACCAACCTGACCCACCTCTACCTGGGCCGAAACCAGCTAACCGGGTCGATTCCTCCGGAGTTGGGCAACCTGACCAGCCTGGAGTTGCTCGACCTGCTGAGCAACCAGGTCGAGGGCCGACTTCCGCCCGAACTGGGGCGACTGGGAGCCCTGGAGCACCTGATCCTCTCTCGTAACCGCCGCCTGGAGGGCGAGTTGCCGCGCGAATTCACCGCTCTCGCGCTGGACGAGCTCCAGCTGGGAGCGACGGGTCTGTGCGCCCCCCCGGACGACGAATTCCGCGCATGGGTGGCTTCGATCGGGACGGGATGGGCACCGCTGTGCGCCGAGGAGCGCACACATGCCTACCTGATGCAGGCGTCGCAGTCGGCGTCGGTTCCCGTGAAGCTGGTGGCGGGTGAGCAGGCGTTGCTCAGGGTATTCGTCGTGGCCAACAGCGGGGTCAGCGCGAGCTTTCCGGCCGTCCGGGCAAGGTTCTTCGCCGACGGCCGCGAGGTCCACTCGGTGTCGCTGCCGGCATCGTCGCGGCCCCTTCCGACGGCCGTCGACGAGAGTTCGCTCGACGCCTCGGCCAATGCGCTCATCCCGGGTTCCGTGCTGGTGCCAGGGCTGGAGATGGTGGTGGAAATCGACCCGGAGGGTGCGCTTCCGGCCGGTACCGGGGTCCCGCGGCGCTGGCCGGAGGAGGGGCGCGCCGCGCTGGATGTCCGGCAGATGAGGCCGCTCGATCTCACGCTGGTGCCGTTCCTCTACAACTCGAACCCCGAGCAGGCGCTGGCCGACCGGGTCAAGATACTGCGGGCGCAGGATGACCTTTTCGAACTGACCCGCGACCTGCTGCCCGTGGAAGAGTTCACGGTCACTGCCCGCGAGCCCGTGTGGACCTCGATCGAACCGGTGTTCGCCAACAGCTCGGCACTGCTGCGCGAAACGTGGGCCACGCGCACGATGGACGGCGCGACGGGCTACTACATGGGGGTGATGAGCGGGGGTGGCGGGCGCGGATACATCGGCTGGCCGGGCAGCGTGTCGGGCCTCCGCGGCCCCACGATCGCGCACGAACTGGGTCACAACATGTCCCTGCGCCATGCGCCGTGCGGAGATCCGTCCAACATCGAGCTGATCTACCCCTACGTGAACGGTTCCATCGGATCGTGGGGCTACGACTTTCAGCGGGGACTCCTGATCAGTCCGACGAGACCCGACTTCATGTCCTACTGCGGGCCCGAGTGGGTGAGCGACTACAGCTTCAACAAGGCCCTCCACTTCCGCGAGACGCTGGAACCGCAGAGGGCGGGCTCGCGTTCCTCGGCGGTCGCAGCCACCCAGGGGCTGCTCCTGTGGGGCGGCCAGGGTGCCGACCGCGTCCCGATCCTGGAGCCGGCGTTTGTCGTGCGCGCGCCGCCGTCGCTGCCCACCGAGGAGGGACCGTTCCGGCTGGCCGGATTGACCATCCAGGAGGACACGCTCTTCTCGTTCTCTTTCGCGATGCCGGAGACGGGGCTGGGCGACGGCCAATCGGCGTTCGCGTTTGTGCTCCCGACACAGGACGCATGGGCGGACTCGCTGGACCGCATCGTCCTGATCGGCCCCGGTGGTTCGGACGCCGTTGGCCGGGGGGACCCCGCGGGCCGACCAGACGCCGCGGGCGGCGAGAGCGGGGGCACCGGACCGCAGTCCCCGGGCCGCGCGTCCGTGCTGCTGATCGACGAACAGAGCGGCCGCGCGCGTGGTTTCCTCCGCGTCTCCCCCGGTCAGCCCCTCACCTTACCCGCCACGTCTCTCCGCTTGCCGGAATCAGGTCTGCAGGCCGTCGTCAGCCGTGGAGTGCCCGACTCCACAGCGTGGCGTCGCTAGGCACCGCGCCGGCGCCTACCGCAACTCCTTCATCGGCAGCACGATCGCCGACGGGTACGTCGCGTTCCGCCGCACCGACAGCACCGGGACGCCACCGTCACGCGGATACCGCAGGAAGGTGTCCGCGTCGGCCCCCACCACGGCCACCCGGATCCGGTGCCCTTCCCGGATCAGCACCGAGGTCGCCCACAGGTCGAAGCTGATCTCGGCCACCTCGCCCGGCACCAGCGGCATCGCGTCGGCCCGCAGTTCCGACCGGTGCGGGCCGTACTTGCGGTAGAGCGGCGGGTCGTCGGTGACGGCGCGCATCACGGCCCGCAGCTGCCCCTCGGTGATGTAGGTCACCGTGCCGTCCGGCGCGACATCCTCCAGGTAGACGATGAAGGCGCCGTCGCTCTCGGTCGAGGACAGCCACAGCGTGACCACCGGGTGGCCCGTGACCTCCGTGTCGACCTCCATCGGCGCGCTCGTATAGGTCAGCAGCTTCGCGTCCTCGTCCCGCCGGTCCCCGTACACGACATCGCCACCGCCCCCGTTGGTGTACCAGCGGTTCCGCGTGCCCGTGGTCGCCGAAAAGTCGACCGTGTAGTCGTCCACGCCCTCCGCGTCGGCGGGCGACTCACGGCTCAACGCGCCCTCCGCACCGAAGTACCAGGTCACGTCGTCGAAACCATCGGGCGGCCAGGTCTCGGTCCTCGTCCACCGGTCCGCGCCGAGCGTGTAGTAGTTGATCTCGCTCGGCGTCTCGCCCGACCCGTCCTCCGTGAGGTGCTCGTCGAAGAACGCGACGAGCTCGGCAAACCGCTCGTCCGCGTCCGGCGCCACGGGCGTGTCATCCGGCCGGAAGGGATCGGCGTCGTTGCGCGCCCCGTGGTCCCAGGGCCCGATGAAGACGTGCTGCGCATTCGAGATGGTGTGGTAGCGGCCCAGCGTGCCGTTCACCGTCCCGGCGTCCTGCCACCCCGCGCGGATGAACATCGCCACGCCCGACTCCTCGATCTGCGGCAGGTGGCCCGAGGGACTCCGCCGGTGGCCCACGTTGGTCTCGCCGTAGCGCCCGAATGGGTCGTCGCGGTACTCGTACTCCAGCGCCGCCCCGAAGGGCACCGTGTTGGCGTCGTGTTCCGCCACCGCCGCCGCGAGCAGCGCGCCGTCCACGTCCGCGTCGACGGGCTTGACGCCGGTGACCCGTCCGCGCAGTTCGCCACAATCGGCACCGCTCACGCCCGACAGGCCGCAGATGTCGTTCAGGTCCTGCATCCGCGTCCGGTTCGACCAGCTCTCCAGAAAGCCCACGGTCAGCACGCCGCCCGGAAACACCAGGTGCCCGAAGTTGTCGAAGTCGTTGAAAAGGGGCGCCACCGCCTTCACCGCCGGGTGCCGGTTGACCGCCAGCATCTCGGCGGTATTGCCCGCATACGACACGCCGTATGCCCCAACCCGCCCATTCGACCACGGCTGCGCCACGATCCAGTCCGCGACCTCGCCGTAGTCCCGCACCTCGTCCTCGGCAAGCTCGAAGCGCCGGATCCCGAACGAGGCCCCGCTGCCGCGCCCGTCGACGAGCACCAGCGCGTACCCGGCCGCGTTCCAGCGCTCGGCCTCGTCAAAGTTCGAATCGTTCTCGAGCGGCGCGTCGACCAGGCCACGGGCCCTCCAGTAGCGCGTCGCCCTGATCATGGTGGGCAGCAGTGCGCCCTCCTCGGTCCCGTCGGGCAGCCACACGTCGACCGCGATCCTCACGCCGTCGCGCATGGGAATGTGCAGCGCCTGGTTGCGGGCGAGCGTACTGACCGGACCCTCCGCGCCCGCCCGGCCGGGCGATGCGGCCCCCGCTCGGGACGCAGCGTCGCCGTCGGTGCACGCGGCCAGGAAACCGACGGCCGCGGCCAGCACCAGGGCGGTGGCCGGAAGGCTCGCCTCCGGGTGCCGCCCGGCTGCCATGCGCCGCGCCCCCGCCGCGCCCCCCAACCCGACCATCACCACGCAATCGCGTGACCGTCGCGGCGAGGGTCCGACCCGCCCGCCAGCGCCCCGGTCTCCGCGTCTCTGTACACCCCCTGAACCCCTCCCATATTGCCCGGCTCCACCAGATGATGGCCCCGATCCGCCAGTTCCTGGTACACGCCGGGCGGAAATCCCGGCTCGAGGTAGGTGACGGAGTCCTCCGGGATCGGTGTCCGGCCCCCGCCGCGGTTGATCGCCATGCGGGGAGAAGCGATCGCGAGCTGCATGTCCATTCCGCCGACCACAAGCTTCGTGATCGTCTGTCCGACCGTCTGCGGAATCGTGTAGCCGCCGGCCGCCCCCACCGCCGCGACGAGCCGGCCGTCCTTCATCACCACGCAGGGCGTCATCACGCCCTTGGCCCGCTGGCCGCCCTCCAGGTGGTTCACGTGACCCTCCTCCAGCACGAAGCCGAACGTGTGGCCGTTGTTGAGGAAGATCCCGGTGTCGCCCGCGATCACGCCGCTGCCGTAGATGCTCACGAGCGACTGCGTGAACGCGACGGCGTTGCCCCAGCGGTCGGCGGTCGACAGGCTCGTCGTTCCGAAGAAGGGCAGCGGCTCGCCCGAGAACGACGCCACGCGCGCCGGGTCGATCTTCGCGCGCTGCTCGTCCGCGTACGCCTTCGAGATGATGCGGTCGACCGGAATGTCGACGTTGTCCCTGCCGGTGTTGTACCGGTCGTCGTCCGCCAGGGCCAGCTTGCAGGCCTCCAGCCACAGGTGTGCGAACTCGCTGCCGTACAGGTCCGTGTCCGCCAGGTCGAACCCGTCCATGATGTTGAGCGCCTGGAACATCGACATCCCGCACGACCCCGGGGGCATCGCGTAGAGGTCGTGGCCCTGGAAGGTGGTCGTAATGGGATCCCGCCATTCGACTTCGTATGACTCGAGGTCGGCCCTGGTCATGTGGCCGCCGTTCTCGGCGAGGAAGCCGACGACCCGCTCCGCGAGATCGCCCTTGTAGAAATCGTCCGCACCGGCGCGGGCCAGATGCCGCATGCTCGCCGCCAGGTCGGGCTGCCTGATGACCTCGCCCATACGTGGCGGGCGGCCATGCGGGAAGAAGACGCGGGTGGTCGACGGAAAGCGGCCCAGCTTGTCCGCAGCGCCGTTCGTATGGAGCTGGTCGAACTTCGAGATCACGAAGCCGTCTTCGGCGAGCTGTATCGCGGGCTCGAAGACATCGCCCAGACTCATCGTGCCGTAGCGCTCCAGTACGGCCGCCCAACCCTTGAGTGCGCCAGGGACGATCGGCGCCTTGTAGCCGGCGTCGAAGTCGTCGAGGGTCATGGTGCCGGGGGAAGAGGCCGCGGGCGACCTGCCCATCGCGTCGAGGCCGACGACCCGGTTCTCCTCGGCCAGGTAGATCACCATGAATCCGCCGAAGCCGCCAATCCCCGACATGTAGGGCTCGGAGACGTTGAGCGTCGCGGCGGCGGCCACGAGCGCGTCGACGGCGTTGCCGCCCTGCATCATGATCGTGGTGCCGGCGAGCGACGCGTAGTAGTCGGCCGCGGCAGTGACGCCGCGCCGACCCCATACACTACCGTGGGCGATGCCGAGGTGGCCGGCATCCGGAGGCCTGTAGGCTTCCGACCCCTCCGAGCCGCCGGTGGTGGACGATGGATTGCAGGCCAGCAGGCCGGAACCGGCGGCTGCGGCGGAGGCGGCGAGGAAGTCCCGGCGTTTCATGGGAATCGCTCCTGGCATGGGGTGAACGGACCGCCATCGGCTGGCTGGCGCACCGGAGTCTGCCAACATACCCTACGGCCTGACTTCTCGCACCGAAGCGAGTCTTGCCCCCAGACCAGCAGATCGAGCCTACCGTGTCCGACTCACTCGACCCCCGCGTGTTCCTCTTCACGGCCCTGGCGCTCCTGACCGCCTACCTGCTCTTCGCCTGGTACCGGTCGGCCACCGCTGCGACGCGAGCCGGCCGCACCGGCGACGGATGGAGCGGACCGCCCAGCCTCTACGAGAATGTGGTGGGGTTCGTCACCAACTTCTTCGACACCCTGGGGATCGGGTCGTTCGCGCCCACCACCTCGCTCTTCAAGCTCAAGCGGGTGGTGCCGGACGAGAACATCCCGGGGACGATGATGGTCGGCCACACCCCGCCGGTCGTGATCCAGGCCTTCATCTTCATTGCGATCATCTCGGTGGATCCGGTCACGCTCGTCACGATGCTGGTCGCCGCGGTGCTGGGCGCGTGGCTGGGCGCGGGTGTGGTCGCGAAGCTTCCCCGCTACAAGATCCAGGTGGGGATGGGGATCGCGCTGCTGATCGCGGCCGTGACCTTCGTACTGGCCATCTTCGAGATCACCGCGGTGGGCGGCGAGGCGACAGGGCTCTCCGGCGCCAACCTGGCGATTGCGGCCGCGGTCATGTTCGTCCTGGGCGCGCTCATGACCATCGGCATCGGCATGTACGCCCCGACCATGATCGTGGTCAGCCTGATGGGCATGGGCCCCGTCGCCGCCTTCCCGATCATGATGGGCGCGTCCGCCTTCCTCATGCCCGTGGCCGGCCTGCGATTCCTGAAGGCCGGACGCTACGGACTGAAGGCGGCCCTCGGGCTGGCGATCGGCGGCATTCCGGCCGTGCTGATCGCGGCGTTCATCGTCGGGTCGATGGACGTGACGCTCATGCGTTGGCTGGTGGTCGTGGTCGTCCTCTACGCCGCGATCCTGATGCTGAGGTCGGCGGTGCAGGAGCGGCGCGCGGCGGCAGGGTCAGGTGGCGCCGCGGACTGAGGATTCAGCGAGCCACGACGCGCTTCACCGTCACCGTCTGGACGCCCAGATCGCTCGTCTCGACATGGGCAACCAGGCCGTCGGGACCGAAGGCGGTGGGTAGTCCGGTCGTCCCAGCGGAAAGACTGCCCAGGTAGCGGCCGTCGGCGGTGAGCACATCGATCGGGCCGTCTTGCAAGGGGGCATCGCCGTATCGTTGCACCCAGATCTCGCCGTCCCAGGTTGTGCCGAGGCCGCGGACCACGGGGATTTCGTCGGCGTACTCCTGGTCTTCTATGGACCTTCGAACCACATCCGGTGGGACCCCCATCAAGCTCGACGCTTCGACCCGCTTCAAGCGCCGATCCTTCTCGGCGCGAATCACGCGGTTCGACATCGGCTCGGGTTGGAACGGCCGCGTCAGGATGCGCACGATGCCACGGTCCGGCTCGACGATCTTCACCGTGTACCCCGACGAATCCGAGAACGCCACCAAGCCATCCGGGAGCATGCCCAAGTGTAGTGCGGGGCTGAATACCGGGAGCCGGATAGTGGGAATCGGCGCAATGTTCCGCTGCTCAATCTCGGACATCTCCTCGAGACCAGTGGGTGGCAACCAGGCCTCGGCAATCGTATCGGCCAGGGCCTCAGCCCCGGCAAGGCTCGATCGTACTATCGCGTGCGACGAAGGCAGCACGATGGGCCCACTGAACGCGTCGCCCGTAAAGCTCACCCGTCGCGCCAGCGTCGGGACTCTGATGATTGCGTCCGCTCCGGGCAGCGCCCTGAAGAACCCCACCGTGGTTATGGAGGGATTGCCGTCCATCCCGACTGTGTGTTTGAAATCACCGTTCGGACCGAACACGTGGTAGCCGTGACGCGCCATGTCGACCACCACCACCCGCCCATCGGCCATCACGGCCATGGCTATCGCGTTCCCGAACTCACCCGGACCCTCGCCCTTGCCTCCCAATTCACGGACTAGGCGTCCATCGGTTCCCACGACGAAGACACGGTCCGACTGCGTGTCCATGACATGGAGGTTGCCGGCACGATCGAACGCCACATCGTAGACATCCCCGAACTGCTCCCAATCCTCCCCGCTCAGCGTACCGATGCGGTAGAGTTCCTGGAAGTCAGCCTCCAGCCAGCGATCCACGCCGGTGAGTTCGATGACTTCCTGCGCGTGGGCTGGCATGATACACAGGCCCGATACGCACCCGGCCCATAGCCCGATCCATCGGGCTCGAGACCTGCCCCCGCTCGTCATCCGCCCCCTAACGCACCTTCCGCGAGAAGTTCCCGTGGACGCTGTAGCTCTCGATCGCGCCGGATTCGTCCCTGTGGAAGATGAAGGCCTCGCCGAGTTCACCGTCGTCGCGCACCCGCCGGAACGTGTCGCCCTCGACATGGCGCAGCTTGTTCATCGACTCCACCGGGTCGTTGCTCGGGAGTCCCAGGCTCACCAGGGTGTCGTCCCAGCGCAGGATCATCGCCTCACCCCAGTTGGACTCGTACAGCCCCTCGTACTCGGCAAGTGAGGCCGGCCGCTCGGTGCCGCCGCCGGGATCGCTCTGAATCGACTCCAGGGCCGCGCCCACCGTCGACATCATCCGGGCCCACACGTCGTCCGGACTGGCCTGGGCGTTCATCATGACGATTCCGGCCAGCTTCTTCGCCGGTTTCAGCTGAAACGTCGATCGGAAGCCGGGGCAGCTGCCTCCGTGGCCAACCGTTCGGTCACCACCACGCTCCCCCACCGAAAACCCGAGCCCCCACATGGTGTCGAAGTCGGGGTCCACCCAGTGCACGCGGTGCATCTCCCGCAGCGTGTTGACGCCCAGGATTTCGCTCCCACCGTTCTCCAGCAGCCGGAACTGCCAGGAAGCCAGCCTGGCCAGGTCCTCCACCGTCGACGCAAACCCGGCCGCCGGAGCGATGCCGTGGGTCTGGAAGAAGGGCGCCTGGGCCCGCTGGCCGTCCCGTGTCAGCCGGTTGTACCCGGTGGCGAAGCGGCTTCCCCTGTGCTGCTCGGGGATGTCCGTGTAGGTGTCCGCCATGCCGAGCGGATCCAGGATGCTCGCCCGGATGTAGTCGTCGTACGTCATCCCCGAAGCCTGTTCGACGATCTGTCCCGCAAGCGCCATGCCCAGGTTCGAGTACTGGAAATAGTGTCGGCCGGGGTAGAGCGTCTCCTGATCCGACAACCCCTCGATGATCTCCTCGCGCGTCGGGAACGGGAAATCGGGGCCGGTCCAGTAGGGTTGGGCGGACTCGCGCGGGAGCCCCGACGAGTGCGTGAGGATTCCCCCGACCGTCACGGCGGGACCATCGGGATGCGCCTGCTCGAGGTCGTACCAGGGCAGAATGCCGGACACGGGGTCGTCCAGCCGCAACTTCCCAGCGTCGCGCTGCTGCATGACGCCGATCGACGTGAACAGCTTGGAGATCGAGCAGACCGAGTACATGGTGGAAGGCGTCGCCGGCACCTCCTCGTCAGGATGCGCGTACCCGTATCCCTTGGCCCAGACGAGATCCTGATCGTGCACCAACGCGACAGAGACTCCGGGGATCTTCTCATAGTCCATCTTGGCGTCGAGCCACGCTTCGAAGAGATCAACGGCCTGTTCGAAGCGGGGGTCCCCGGTCGGATCGGACTGCGCACAGCCGGTGGACGGGGCAAAAGCGAAGACGACCAGGGCAAGCAGGGCGACGGGTCGGCACCGCGGACGGTACGTGCGGGACGCGCGGGTCATGCGATTCATGGGGACCTCTCCTTGGGACGGATCGCGAGCGCTTCCCGGAGCGCAGGGGAAGCCCGTCCATAGTGTCTGGGCGAACAGACAGGTGCAAGCCGGATGGCGTCCACGTTTCGCCGGTGGGGCATTGCCGCGCTACGTTCTGCTACCCCATCGGACTCTTCCGGCCCGAACCCGCAACAGCGAATTGAACCACATGATTTGGCGGAACGCCGTCCCGGTTGTCGCGGGGCTCCGTGTTGTCCTCGGGCTCTGTGTAGTCTCGGGGCTCTGTGTAGTCTCGGGGCTCTGTGTAGCCCTTGGCCCATGGGCAGCAACCACCCTGTCGGCCCAGCAGCCCACCCCCGTCCCCGGCGAAGTGTCCTGCGCCGAGTGCGTGATTACGCTGGACACCGTCGCCACCCTGGGGACCTGGGACGACTCCGGCATCCCGGTCATCACCCCCTTCTCCCGGGTCGCGGTGGACCACCGCGGCCGCTTCCTGATCACGCACCTGACGTACCCCGCGATCTCGGTCTTCGCGGCGGACGGTGAGTTTCTCGGGATCGTGGGGCGCGGCGGGGAACGCGGGGTCGAATTCGACGCGATCGCCCACGTCAACGTGGGTCGCCGCTTCATCCACGTCTTCGACTTCCGCAGAGGGCGAATGGTCCTGGACCAGGATTTCGACCTGGTCCGCACCGACCCCTCGCTGGGGCAGGTGTTGTCGTCGGTTGTCCTGGGTGCGGACCAGGTCGCGTTCGCGGTACCCGCCGCCGGACCGACCACGGTCGGCCACCAGCTCCATATCCTCGACCTCGGTGGCCGCACCGCGCACTTCGGCAGTGATCCACCACCGGATCAGGGACCGCAGCCGCAACGCTTCCTCGTTACCGGTGACGACAGGAACGTCTGGGTCGTCAGCCAGCAGGCCAACCGGCTGGTGCGCTGGGACCTGGAGCCCACGCCGGCGGTCGCCCGCATCTTCGACCGCACCGTCGAGGCCTTCGAGCGCCACAACCCGCCCACGGAGACGTGGCCGAGGTCCCTCAACGTCGGCAGCATGCTCGACGAAAACGGGCTGTGGGTCGCGTGGCAGACTCCTGACCCCGAATGGACGGAGCGGATCAGCCCCGGCGGCCAAATCCCCGGAGCGCCGTGGCAGACGGTCCTGGACGGGTGGCTCGACCTGATCGATCCGGCCACGGGACGCACGCTGGCGCGCTACCACGGCGACGATGCCCTGCTCGGATTCGCGAACGGCTCGCGGTATGTCGTCTCATACCACGAGCCCGACTCGGGGGGCTCCTACATCCGTTTGCTGGAGCCGCGGCTGTCGCGGGTCAGTTCGGGATCGGGGCAACACGCTTCACCAACACCGTCGACTCGCCCAGCTCGCCGGTCTCGATGAACGCGACAAGGCCGCCGGGACCGAACGCGTCGGGCATCCTCGTGCCCGCCGGATAGCTCCCCAGGTAGCGGCCTTCAACGGTCAGCACATCGATCGGGCCATCGCTCACGGGCTCGTCGCCCCGCCGTTGCACCCAGATCAGTCCGTCCCAGGTCGTGCGAAGATCGCGAACGACCGGGACCTCCGAGGCCGCCGGCAATGCTTCGAGAAACGCACGCGTGGAGCTCCGGGCCGCTTCCCGTAGCATGTCTTCCGGTAAGCCCTGGACGAGTTCGCCCGTTCGCGCGTTCATCGCTGGCCTGCCCCCGCCCAGTCTGGCGATCGCCCTGTCCGGCGACGCCTCGACCTGGCGCTCGACTTCGGCTTCGAGGATTCGGTCGGTGACCGGCTCGGGGTGGAATGGCCGGGTAAGCACCCGGAACACCTCACCGCCGGGGTCGACAAGCTTGATCGCGTAGGCGGACGAATCCGAGAACGTCACGGCACCGCCCGAGAGCGGAGCTACGAAGAGGCCCGGATCGAAGGTGCGCGGAGGGGGCGTCTGGCCAGCCATGCTGAGCGTCCGGCCGCCCATCCGGACCTCGACCGCACCCGCGGACGTTGGGGCCCAAGCTTCGACAATCGTCTCGCGGACGACACTGTCACCTTCGAGCGCCAGTCGGCGCACCGGACGCTTGCCCGGCTCGCGAGCCTCGAACCGACCGGTCCTGCGCTCGGCGATGGAAGACTCGCCCAGCGTCTCGAAGAAGCGTGCGGACTCGATGAGCATCAGGTCGCCGGACAGAATCAGCGCGGCGTCCCGTCCCAGGTCCGCGAACACACGTCCGCGTATCGTGAGCAGGTCGTTGCTGAATCGCACGCTCCGGATGAACCCGCCGTCGCTGGCGTACAGCTGGAACGCACGATGCATCAGGTCGCTCACGACCACGCGCCCGTCCGGCATGACCGCCAGGCTTCGCGGGGAACTGAACTCGCCGGGACCCTGGCCCGCCCGGCCGATCGTCCTCGCAAGGCCACCCTGCCGATCGACGACCACCACCTTCATCGCATAGGAGTCGACCAGGTAGAGGTTCCCGTCTCCGTCGAACGCCGCTTCGTGGATTGTCCCGAACTGCTGCCATAGCGGGCCATCCAGCGCCCCGACGTGGTAGACCTCTTCGAAGTCCGCGTCCAGCCGGCGGTCGGCGGCGGGAAGATTGATGACTTCCTGGGCGCCGACGGAAGCCGCAGCCAAAAAGCTGAGCGGCAGAGAAACTACAGGTAACAACAAAGGCACTATTCTGTGAACTTTAGTTTCCATTGTGTAAAATATGTATTTTATGTATTTGCGCTGTGGGGCCGTCGTCGTCCCCCGGCTCCTCGCCGTGCCGCTGCACCCAGATCAGTCCGTTCCAGGTGGTCTTCAGGTCGCGAACGACCGAGACCTCGTCGAAGAACTCCAGGTTCGCGATCCGCTCGCGCTGACGTCGGCGGATCTCCTCCGGGGACCTGGGAATGAAGTTGGATCGGGGGAGTTCGTCGTCCGGCGTGGCCGCCAGCACTCGGAGACGGCGGCGCTGTTCGGCTTCGGTCACCGCATCCGTCGCGGGCATCGGCCAAAGCGGCCGCTCGAGTATTCGCCACACCCCCTCACCCGGACGCGCCACCTTGATCGCGTACGCAGTGGAATCCGAGAAGACCACGTCCCCGTCTGGAAGCACTCCCGGCAGCATGCGGGGGCCGAACACCGTTTGCGGTGCGATCGGGAACCTCATCTGCGCTCCCCCGACATCGATGCTCGGAGGCTCTCCGGTCGGGGGCAGCCAGCCCTCCGCGACCGTGTCCTTTTCGACCACATCTCCGGCAATAAGCAGGCGCTCGATGGCACGGGACGCGTGCGGAGGCGCGTCGTCCGGCCCACTGTCGCGGGACCAAAAAAAGGATAACGTTCGGCCCCCGATCGCAGAAAAGACGGATTCGCCCATGGGGTCCGGCAACAGGTCGGTCACAATCCTGGCGCCGCCGCCCGATCCCATGCGGACCATCCGCTCGAACACTCCGTCCGCACCGAAGATCTGATAGGCCCGATGGCCGCTGTCTGCGACCACCACGCGGCCGTCACGAAACACCGCGACCGCCACCGCGTTGCGAAACTCACCCGGCCCGTCGCCTCGGCGCCCAAATCCGCGAAGGTACTCGCCAGCGGGCCCCGCCACGATGATTCGATCCGACTGGCCGTCGAACACGTACAGCTGCCCCGCATCATTGAACGCCACCTTCCGGACGCTGCCGAACTGCTCCCAGTCCTCGCCCGTCAGCGACCCGATCCTGTAGACCTGCTCGAAGTCGGCGTCCAGCCAGCGGTCCTCGGCAGGGAGCCGGATGATCTCCTGGGCAGCCAGATCGATGGCGCCGACCAGGCACGCCAAAACCACGAGCGAAGCCCTTTGCACGTGTCCCCTCCTCAAAACGGTCCTCAGCAACCTACGTCAAATTTCGTAGTACCCGGCACTGCCAGCAAGGATCCGCGAGGGGCCACATCTCCGGCGCATCGTCAACTACCCGTTGTGGACATTCCTTCCCGGCGCAAACTTCCGACCACGCAGATCGTCCAATCCATCATGGGAGAGCAATCGAACGATGCATCCGGCCTCTGACGAGAAGGACCGTGCGGCCGGCGTCGGTAGCCACCATCCCCACGCCCATGAAGGACACCGCGGTAAGGACGCTGGTGGACAGCACGATACCGTTCCGGACGACTATACGGGCGCTGTGTACACATGCCCGATGCATCCCCAGGTTCGCCAGACGCGTCCAGGCTCCTGCCCGATTTGCGGAATGGGTCTGGAGCTTGCATCCGCTGCGATGGCCGAGGAGGGTCCGGACCCCGAGCTGGCGGATTTCACGCGGAGGTTTTGGGTCGGCGCGGTCTTGACAATTCCGCTCCTGATTCTCGCGATGGGCCCGTTTCTGGGGTTCGGAGCGCTGCGCGAGGCGCTCGGCGAACGGGGGGCACTCTGGACCGAACTGATTCTGGGCACGCCGGTGGTGCTGTGGAGCGGTCTGCCGTTCCTCGCGCGCGGCTGGACCTCGTTCCGAACGATGAACCTCAACATGTTCTCCCTGATCGCGATGGGAGTAATGGCCGCCTGGCTGTACAGCGTGGTCGCCGTGCTGGCGCCGGGCATCTTTCCGGCCGGTTTTCGCGATGCGGAGGGCGATGTCGGGGTCTATTTCGAAGCGGCGGCGGTGATCGTGACGCTGGTGCTCCTGGGTCAGATCATGGAACTCCGTGCCCGCCAGGGCACCGGCAAGGCCATCCGCGCACTGCTCGACATGGCGGCCAAGACTGCGCGTGTGATCCGCGAAGACGGCCGGGAGGAGGAGATTCCGCTCGACCACGTGCAACCCGGTGACCGCCTGCGGGTGCGGCCGGGCGACAAGGTGCCGGTCGATGGCCGGGTAGTCGACGGCCGTTCGTTCGTTGACGAGAGCATGATCACGGGCGAGCCGATACCCGCGGAGAAGACGCCGGGCGATCCGCTCACGGGCGCCACCATCAACGGCACCGGCAGCCTGATCATGGAGGCCGCGCGCGTCGGTGCCGACACGGTGCTGAGCCAGATCATCGAGATGGTGGAGAACGCCCAACGGAGCCGGGCACCTATCCAGCAATACGCCGACAAGGTCGCGGGCTTTTTCGTGCCCCTTGTGATTCTGGTCGCGGTCGGCTCGTTCGGTGTCTGGTCACTATTGGGCCCACCGCCCGCACTGGCCTATGCGCTGTTGGCGGCGGTCGCGGTCCTCATCATCGCGTGCCCCTGCGCCCTGGGCCTCGCGACCCCCATGTCGATCATGACGGCGACGGGGCGTGGTGCTCAGGCCGGGGTGCTGATCGAGAACGCGGAGGCTCTGGAGCGTTTCGAAAAGGTCGACACGCTCATCGTCGACAAGACCGGCACGCTGACGAAGGGGGAGCCCCAGCTGGTGGCCGTCTTTCCCGCAACCGGTCACGAGGAGGCCACCGTACTGAAGCTGGCCGCTAGTCTGGAGATGGGCTCCGAGCACCCGTTGGCCGAGGCAATCGTCCGGGGGGCCGAGGAACGCGGCGTCCCGGTGGCTGAGGCGGCGGACTTCGAATCGGTCACGGGCAAGGGGGTCAGCGGAACGGTCGAGAGCAGGACGGTCTCGGTCGGCAACCTGAAGCTGGTACAGGACCTCGGGCTCGAGGCCGAAGCGCTGATGGAAGATGCCGACCGTCGGCGCGAAGAGGGCGAGACCGTGATGTTCGTCGTCCTCGATGGAGAGCTCGCCGGACTGGTCAGCGTCGCCGATCCTATGAAGGACTCCACGCCGGGCGCCATCAAGGCACTGCAACGGCTCGGTTTTCGCGTCATCATGGCGACGGGCGACAACGAGCGCACCGCACGAGCGGTGGCGGGCCGCGTCGGCATCGACGATGTTCGCGCCGACCTGCTGCCCGAGGACAAGGCCCGCATCATCAGGAATCTTCAGACCGCGGGCCGAAAGGTCGCCATGGCGGGCGACGGGGTCAACGACGCGCCCGCGCTCGCCCAGGCCGATGTGGGGATCGCCATGGGAACGGGCGCGGACGTGGCCATCCAGAGCGCCGGCATCACCCTGGTCAAGGGCAACCTCGACGGGATCGTACGCGCCCGCCGGCTGGCACGCGCCACCATGCGCAACATTCGCCAGAACCTGTTCTTCGCCCTGGCCTACAACGCCTCCGGTGTGCCGGTTGCGGCCGGATTGCTCTATCCCTTCTTCGGCATCCTCATCAGCCCCATGTTCGCCGCCTTCGCGATGACCGCATCGTCGATCTCGGTTGTCGTGAATTCGCTGCGCCTGCGCGGCCTGCGGGTCTGATTCCCGCTGCGCCACGTGTCCTGGTCGATCACAAGGCGGGACTCGCGACATCGGCCGCGACCAGCGGCGCGGGATCGCCCGCGAGATGGAGGACGCGAGGCGCGACGAAAGGCCCCTACCCGTCCCCGGCTCCCTCCCCCTCGCCACCGCCACCATCCCCACCCGCGCCCCCGAACCGCTTCGCCAGCCGCCGATACCCCTCGGCCATCCCCCACGCCGCGCCCACCACGATCAGCAGCAGCAGCATCCACCGCATGACCATCGTCCAGAACCCCGCATCCCAGGCAGGCCGCTGGAAGTCGTAGGCGGAAAACACTCCCCAGCGCTCGGTCATCCAGTGCCAGCTGGTGTGCGCGACCAGCGCCGACACCACGATCCCCCCGATCCGCGGCGCCACCACCTTCGCGAATAGCAGCGCGAGCGCCGGTACCATGAACAGCAGCGCGAACAGCTGGCCGAGCTCCACACCCACGTTGAAGCCGAGCAGCGACGTGTAGAGGTGCGAGCCCGCAAACTGGAGCGACTCGCGCAGCTGAAACGAGAAGCCGAACCCGTGCACGAGACCGAAGCCGAACGCCCACAGCCACCGCCGCTCAAGCGTCCTGCCGACGATGTTCTCCAGCGCCATGAACACGATCGAGGCCGCAATCAGCATCTCGATCAGCGGGGGGAACCACAGCGCGTTGGGCGCGAGACCCAGAACCGAGGCGCCCAGCGTGATCGAGTGCGCGACCGTGAACGCCGTGACCACCGACACGAGCGGCCAGAAGCGCCGCAGCGGAACGACGAGGCAGAGCAGGAAGAGGAGGTGGTCGATTCCGTCCAGGATGTGGGCGAAGCCGAGCGCGACGAAGCGCAGCAGCGCCTGATGCCACCTGGGATCGAGGCGTACCTGCCCGGGACTGCCCGTGTACTGAAAGACCCGCTCCGCGCCCTCGGGCGTGACGAAGCGCAGCACGGTGGTCGTGCGAATCCCCAGGTGGGCCCACGCGGGATCGATCGAGAAGCGTGAATCGGCGGACTGAATGGGGGTCTCGAGGACCACGTCCAGCATGGCCTGTTCCAGGACCAGGTCGACGCCGGGCGGGATCGGAGGGGCCGACATGTGCGCGACCGCACGATCGTAGTCGGCGAAGGAGGGGTCCGAGGGGAGCGAAATCCGGGTGGCCGTGACGACCGGCGTCGCAAGCCGCACCGCTTCCTCGTAGAGCGTCACGTACCCCGCGATCCAGAGCGTGGCCAGATCGTCCAGCATGAGAGTCGCCTCGTCGATCTCGACGTAGCCGGGACCCCGTACGGGGAAGTCCACGTCGCGCATCGAGGTGAGGGGGACGCGCAGGACGAGCCGAAGCGCCTCCCCTTCGGCCTTGACGAAGGCCCGGACGATCACGTCGGCGGGGATTTCGTGGGGGACGGGGGCCGACACGGCCGATGCCGCCGCCGGTGCTTCGCCCGGCGCGGCCGGCGATGCCAACTCCGCGGCACCCGTGACCGGGACCATCAGCCCGGCCATCCCGACCAGGAGTGCGCCGAAACCCGGCATTCCGCAACGCTTCATTCCAATGTCTCCCGGAGGGTCGCTCTCCCCGGCGGAGCCGGGGCCACAACAACGGTTGGCCCCCCGCCCTTGGCTGACAAGCCGTCCAGCCCGTACTTTGCCCCCAACTCGTCACAATGCACGTCCCACCAAGGGAGCTCCCCATGAAGCGGAACAAGCTTCTCGTTGCCGTTCTCGCGCTGGCCATCGTCGCCGTGTACTTCGGCATGACCCGCATGGAGAATGCGTCGGCCAGCGCGGTCGATGCCCCGATGTTCGAGGTGGATCCGTTCTGGCCCCAACCGTTGCCGGACCACATGGTGCTGGGATCGGCCATAGGCGTGGGGGTGGATTCGCGCGACCACGTGTTCATCGTCCACCGGGGCAACCTCACCGAACGCACCGAGGGCGGGGCCGACGCGGATCCGCCGATCGGGGAGTGCTGCCGGGCCGCCCCGCCGGTGCTCGTGTTCGATCCGGAGGGCAACCTTGTCGACTCCTGGGGAGGTCCGTCCGACGACTACGTGTGGCCGGCGTCCAACCACGGGATCACCGTCGACCACATGGACAACGTCTGGATCGGGGGGAACGGGCCGAATGACACGCACGTCCTCAAGTTCTCGCGCACCGGCGAATTCCTGGCTTCGTACGGCGAGCCGGAGGCCGGGCCTGCCGACAGCAACAGCGAGACGCGCTTCAACCGCGTCGCCAAGCTGGCGTTCGACGCGGAAGCCAACGAGGCCTACCTCGCCGACGGCTACGGAGGACGCCGCGTGGCGGTCCTGGACGCCTCCACGGGCGCCTTCAAGCGTTACTGGGGCGCCTACGGCAACGAGCCGGACGACACGCGGACGCCGCCCTACGATCCCGACGCACCGCTGATCCAGCAGTTCCGCACCCCGGTGCACTGCGCCGATCCGTCGCTCGACGGGCACGTGTACGTCTGCGACCGTCCCAACAACCGGATCCAGGTCTTCACGAGGGACGGGACGTTCGTGGACGAAGTGCAGCTGGCGCCGCGGACGCTGGGTGACGGATCGACGTGGGACGTCGCGTTCTCGCGAGATCCCGAGCAGAAGTACATGTACGTGGCGGACGGCAAGAACATGAGGGTCTACGTGATGGACCGGCTGAGCCTCGAGGTGCTGACCAGCTTCGGCGATGGCGGCCGGCAGCCGGGGCTGTTCTTCGCGGTCCACAGCATCGCCACCGACTCGCAGGGCAACATCTACACGACCGAGACCTACGAAGGGAAGCGCGTCCAGAAATTCGTCTACAAGGGAATGGGACCCGTGACCGCAATGCATCAGGGAGCTCCCTGGCCGACGGGGAACTGACACGCCGGCGGGGAACCGACACACCAATAGAAGGAGCGGTGACATCATGAAGACCTTCCCACTCGCAACCTGCACCGTGTTCGCGGGCGCGCTCATCTTGGGCGGGTGCGCACCCGGCGACGCGCCGGACGCCGCAGCCGACGCCGAGCCGGCCGCCGAGGCCGAAATGGGGCCCATGACCTTCTTCATCACGAGCGCGGGTCCCGGGGACGGCGCCAACCTTGGCGGACTCGAGGGCGCCGACGCCCACTGCGAGACGCTGGCTTCGGCCGTAGGTGCCGGAGGGATGGGCTGGATGGCCTATCTCAGCACGATCGACGAAGACGGCGGCGCGGCGGTGAACGCGCGCGACCGGATCGGGATGGGGCCCTGGCACAACCAGGCCGGCGCGCTGATCGCCAACGACGTCGACGAACTCCATTCGGAGGCCGCCAACCTCACCAAGGAGTCGATCCTCACGGAGATGGGCGACATGGTCAACGGCCGCGGCGACGACCCCAACATGCACGACATCCTGACCGGATCCAACATGGACGGGACCGCCTACACGGCCGAGGAATACGACAACTGCGCCAACTGGATGAGCAACGCCGAGGACGGCAGTGCGGCGGTGGGTCACCACGACCGGATCGGCGGCGGGCAGAACCCCACGTCGTGGAACTCCGCCCACGCTTCGCGCGGCTGCAGCCAAGAGAACCTGCAGGGTACCGGCGGCAACGGCTTCTTCTACTGCTTCGCGGCGGGAACCTGATGCGCGGGGTGCTGGCGCTGCTTTCGGCGCTCGCACTGGCGGCGTGCCAGGGGGAGGAAGGAGCGGAGGGCACGGCGGCCGCCGGGGGGACTGGGGCCGCCGACGCCGGGGCGGAGGCGACAGCCACCCAGGCGGAGCCGGTCAACACCGTCTTCATCGAGGAGATGACCTGGACCGAGATCCGGGACGCGATCGCCGCAGGCAAGACGACGGTGATCCTGCCCACCGCAGGCACCGAGCAGAACGGCCCGCACATGGTGATGGGCAAGCATCGCTACATCATCGACGAGGCCAGCGACCGGATCGCGCGCGAACTCGGCAACGCCCTCGTCGCGCCTGCGGTGACCTACGTGCCGGAGGGAGATGCGGACCCGCCCTCGGGACACATGCGATACGCCGGCACGATTACGCTCCCGAACGAGTTCTTCATGAAGCTGGTCGAGTACGCCGCTCGCAGTCTCCGCGTCCACGGCTTCACCGACATCGTGTTCATCGGCGACAGCGGCGGGAACCAGAGGGGGATGGAGGCCGTCGCGGCCCAGCTGAACGACGAGTGGGGCGGCGACGGCGCGACGGTGCACTTCATCGGCGACTACTACGCGAACAACGGCTTCCGTGACTGGCTCATGGAGCAGGGCGAAACGGAGGAGACGATCGGGCGCCACGCCGGCATTTCCGACACGTCGATCCTGCTCTACGTGGAGCCGCAGCACATCCGCCAGGACCAGCTGGCGCCCGGCGGCGGCTTCGAGAACAGCGGCGTGTCGGGCGACCCCACGCGGGCCTCGGCGGAGTACGGCCGGGTCGGCATGGAGATGCGCGTGGACGCGGCGGTCCGGCAGATCCGGGCTGCGATCGGGTCCATGTAGTGGGTGTGGCGGTGGGGGCTTCCGTGACGGTGGGACGGGGTTGGCCTGCCTCCGGTCCGGTAGCGGGCCTGGCGGTTGCCGCGGTGGCGGGCGCCCTGTGTGCGGTTGCGCCGTGCGGCCACGCCGTAGCCCAGGAGGTCGGCGGCGGTGCCGACACCGTGACCTTCACCCTTACCGGGCAGATCGCCGACGCGGTGAACGGGACACCCGTCATCGCCGCGCTCGTGAAGGTCCCGGCGCTCCGCCAGGTGGCCACCTCCGACGTCAACGGCCGGTTCCGGCTCGCCGACTTCCCCGAGGGGACGTGGGACATCGTCGTCGAGCAGCTCGGGTACCATACCCTGACCGGATCGGTCACGGTCGCGGAGGGCAACGGGCTCAATCTGCGCCTGAACCCGGATCCGGTCGCCCTCGAAGAGATCAGGGCGGGCGGACTGACCTACAGCACGCGGTTGCGGCGCAGGCGAAACGCCATGGCGGCACGGTCCTACGAGCTCGCGGGAGAGGCGCTCTGGAACAGCCGCCACGAGAACGTGTGGGACCTCGTGGCACGACGCGAGGGCTTTCATTTCCAGGGCTATTCCAACTACGGCTGTCCGTTGGCCACAATATATGGGGCACCGGTGATCGTGGGGCTGTACGTGGACGACCGCGCCGTGCGGATGGGAATCTTCGACCAGTACAGGCCGGCCGATTTCGCCATGGTGGAGGTCTATGAGTTCGGAGCCGCGATCAAGGCGTATACTCAGGCGTACCTCGATCGGATGACGCGGGAGAGACGGGTGGCCGTGTCGTCGACACCGTCGCTGTGCCCCCCCGAGTCCCGGACCATCTACCGCCGGGGCCGGTACGTGCAGGTGCCCCCAGGAACGGGGCCGGGAGGTGCGGGGTAGGAGGCAGGGTGGTCCGGTTGCCCGAGGCGAGGATGACCCGACGGCCCAGTTGCCGACGAGAGTACGGCCCAGCTGCCAGCGAGAGGACGGCCCAGTGCGCGTGAGAGATCCGTTTCAGGACGCTTTCGATGAGTGTGCCGGGTAGACGACAGCGGCGACGGGGAGCGTTTGCCCTCGCCGCAATCGTCCTCGGCCTGACCGTCCCCGCCCCGCCGCGCCTGTCGGCGCAGGAGCCCGCCACCTTCACGCTGACCGGCCAGATCGTCGACGCGGTCAACGAAACACCCGTCATCGCCGCGGTAGTCAAGGTCCCCGACCTGCGCCGCTTCGCCTTCACCGACGTCAACGGTCGCTTCGCGTTGACCGACTTCCCCGAGGGCACCTGGAACATCGTGGTCGAGCAGCTGGGGTACCACACGCTCGACGGCTCGGTGACGGTGGCCGAGGGCAACGGGCTCTTTCTGCGCCTGAACCCCGACCCCGTCGAGTTGGAGGGCCTGCGCGTGCGGACGCGGTCGGAGCAGCTGCTGGAACGGCGGCGGCGCCGCACGCCGTTCCGTGTCGTCAGGATTCCCACCGAGACCATCGCGAACGCGATCAATCCGGATCCGACAGCGATATTCAGGTTCAATGCGGCAGCACCCATTACCGGCTGCTCGGGCGAGGCCGACGAGTGGATGACGCCCGGATGCGTCGTGGTGAAGGGCTCGCCGACGCCGATCAGCATCTTCCTGGACGAAGGTCCCCTGCTCGGCGGAATGGTGGAATTCGCCGCCCTGAGCAACCTGGAAATCCACTCGATGGAATGGATACCGAGGATGGCGATGCTCAGAGTCTACACCCGGAGGTTCATCGAGCGCCTCGACAACACGCGCATCAGCCTGGTGCCGCTGGTATGGTGACGACGCGGGCCGGACGCGCACGGCGCGCATCATTTTTTGTTGCGTGCCTCGCGGCGTGGGCGGGTGCGGACACGCTGACCGCACAGGATCCGGCCACCTTTACCCTAGCCGGAGAGATCGTCGACGCGGTCAACGGAGCCCCCGTGGTTGCCGCCGTGATCAAGGTTCCCGAACTGCGGCGTTTTGTCTTCACGAACGTGCGCGGACGCTTCGCGTTCACGGACTTCCCGGAAGGCACATGGGACATCCTGGTCGAACAGCTCGGATACCACACGCTCGAGGGCTCGGTTACGGTGGCGGACGGCAACGGTCTCTTCCTCCGCCTCAACCCGGATCCGATCGAACTGGAAGGCCTGCGCGTCGTCACTCGGGGCGAGCGTCTGCTTCACGACCGGCGCCGGCGCTACCCCTTCCGCGTGACCACGATCTCGGCCTCCACGATTACGGCGGCCGCGGACCGCGACCTGGCTGCCATCTTCAGGAGACACGCGAACGCGCCGCTCGCCACGTGCGCGGAGGAGGTGGACCCGTGGCGGGCGATGGGAGGCTGCATGTACAAGCGCGGCGACCTCAAGCGCATCCACGTCTACCTGGACGAGGCCCCGCTCATGGGAGGCATGGTCGAACTGTCGCAACTCGACTACCGGGAGGTCCATTCCATGGACTGGGTGCCCGGGATCTGGCGGGCCGACAACCCCGAGCTTCGGGTTTACTCCAAGGGGTTCATCGAGCGCCTGAACACTTCCAACACCCACCTGGCCCCGTTTTCGTGGTTCGTCCCCTAGCCTTGCTGGCTGCCCAAAGCGGCCGGGCAACGGGCCCGACCTACGGTTCTTCCCGCTCCGACCGGAACAACCGGTCCGTGACAATCGCCACCAGCGGCACCGCCACCGTCAGCGTCACCACCCCCAGGCCCTCCAGGAAGCCCGTTTCGTCGCGCTGTCCCGAAATCCCCAGCGCATAGCCGGGAATGAGCGTGACCGCAGCACCGATCAACGCTGCGCCGAACGTCCCACGGGACCGCTCGGTCTCGCCACCGAGACGAGCACCAAGCGCCGACCCCAGCGCCGGCAGCGCCACGGCCGCGGCAGTCACCGCGATCGTGGTCGTCGCCGAGCAATCGGTGAAGAGCGCGTCCTCGTCCCGGCCCCGGAAACCGATGCATCGGCTCGCCAACCCGACCCCCGCGGTCAGCCCCGCCGCGTTGCCCAGGGCGGAGCCCAGGAAGACCGTGCCGGTGCGGTGCGGCGCCGGCTCAAGCGACCAGTCGTACCGTTGCGGTCCCAGGACGTACACGTCTCTCTGCCGGTCGGGATCGCGACCGGGCCGCCGCGTCTCGATGACGAGAGCCCCCCACAACGACCCGGATCCGAATCGGGCACCCGCCTCGGACGGCTGCACCACTTCAATGTTCTCGATGGTCTCGATCGGGAGCGTTGCGTACAGAGTCGCCGGGTTGCGCACCAGCACACCGTCCAGGTAGACCTCCGGGGAGTTGCAGCCCGGATCGCTGCTCCCGAGGCCGCGTATGAAGTTGCCGGCGCGCGCGCCGCGGAACTCGACGCAGGTCGGCTGTCCCACGACCCCGCTCCGACTGATCCGTATCCCCGGCACCTGAGCGGTGAGGAGTTCCACCAGGCTCATCGCCGTGTCTTCGTACCTCTGGATCTCCTCGCGGGAGATCCGGTTGAGCTGGCGGCCCGCCCCCCTCCGCTCCCGGGCCTCGCGACTCGTGGCCTCGACGACCAGGGGCGTCAGCCTGATGCCCTCCTGAGCTATCCGGATCGTCAACCTCTGAGAGGCCTCGCCCACCTCCACCTCCTGCCAGTGCGCTCCGTAGGCGACATGGCGGACCGTGAGCACCCAGCTGCCCCGTGGCACATCGGCAAACGAAAACGACCCGCCGGCGTCGGTGACCCGCGTCCCCACGCCGTCGATCCACACCTCCACGTCGGCCACCGGGTTGCTCGTCGCGCCGCGCCGCGTGGTCCCTGATGGTCTGGGACCGGCTGGAAAGGGCGCGCGAGGCGATTGACCAAGCGCTCAAGGCGCAACGCGCCGCGCCACTTGGCTAGTCTCTGTTGCGGATGAGCGCCGCAAAGTGTTCTGACACGACCTTCAATCCGTGCGAGAGTCCCCGCACATAGGCCCGGTCGAACTCTCCGCCATTTTTGGCAGAGACCATTTCGGAAAGAAGCGTGGCGGTGTCTTCCACAAGGCCGCGTAGCCCCTCTTGGTGCTGAAGGTCATGCGGCTCGAACGTGTGGGAGAGAAACGTGATGAGGGTGCTGTTGATGGCCAAGCGCCGCTTGTCCGCATCGGTGCGTCCAGCATTCTTGTGTTGGTTCAAGAGGCTGGACGCGACTTCCCGAGGATCGGGAAGGACAGGATCGTTCGACATCGTGGGTCTCCTTTTCGGTGTCGTGCGTAGGCGGGTGTCCCGGTGGCAGCCGGGCGCCCGCCGCTTGTAGGTGGGATCGTGGGCTGTCAGAGGCTCACGGTCCCTTTGGGTCCCATGTTACAGGGGCCGGGGGCACCTTGATAGACCGAAGGTGCGCCAGAACCAAAGCCAGTAGTCGTCCGACGGCTCGCCGTATGGTTCGGCGGCACTTGGTATCCAGTGCCATAGCGATGGGTCAAGTGCTCGGAGCGTCAGCATGGTGATGCCGCCCGCGCTTCCCATCACGTCACCGCCGTACTTGACGCCTTCGCACCCATTGGGGTGCGGGTTGCGGCACCCGACGGGCGGGGCAAGGCACCCGTGCCAATGGATTTCCCCGATGTTGAGCGGAACCATCTTGCCGTCCCATTCTCCCTTGGTCAGGGAGGCCAGGGTTTCGGCAATGTCCGGGTCGTCCAAGTAGGGCCACTCGACAGTGTCGGGCGGGCTGCCGGAGCCCTTGGACACCGTGCTCCTGACCGTCTTGACCCGACCGCCCCACCATCCCCCGCGCTGGATTACGCGGCCGTCGTCGTCCAAGAACTTCCACCCCATGCCGATTCCGAGAATATGGCCGATTTCGTGAACCAGCGTGTTTTCCATGTTGTACGGTTCGTCGGGGTCCAGCCCCCGCTCCCACCAGTCAGACCGAACGACGATTTGTCCCGAGACTCCCTGCACACACGGGGAAGCGGCGACGACCCGCCGGTCAGGGCCACCATCGAGAATGGCGATCGTGAGCGGTTCCAGTTTGGTGCCGACGCCGAATATCTCCGCGCAGGGCGAGTCTTCGGACACGACGACCGGCCCGACGAAAGAAGGGATGAGGATTCGGCTCCAGCGCCGTGCCGCACGGTCCCACGACTCAAGCATCGCGGAGGTTGGGGGGCGCTCCCAAACGGCCCTTATCGGGTGCGGGGGAACGTACTCGGTAATGGTCGAGCCCGAATCGGCCCGAACTGCCCTCGCGGTTGCCGTCATCGGCAGTGTCGGGGGCTCAGCACAGGCGGCAATGGCCAAAAGCAGCAGGGCGGGACGCTTGCGCGTCATTGCTCCTGCTCCGCACCGAACGCGCATTCGGCTTCGACCTTGGAGGTTACACCCGGCACCAGCACGCGGGCGCCTTCGTGGAGGCACAGCCGATCCGCGTAGGTGATCGTCACCTGAACGGTTCCGGGCGGCGCGTCGGTCCACGCCCGGCCTCGGTCGTTCGTGGTCAGTACGCGATTGCCGCCGGCGGCTTGGACTACGACCAGCGCACCGGGCAGGGCTGTGTTGTCGTCCATGGTCACGGTCACGTCGAGCCGGACCAGCCCCTCGGGAAACGGTGCCGTGATGCCGCATCCTGCTAGGGCCATGGCTGCGGCGGCGAAAACAAGGGCGGACTTCTTCATGGGGCGGGCCTCCTATGATGGACGGGTGACGCCCGGACGTGGAGCCGGGCCGTTGTCACCAATCAGTGGAGGAAATGCTCCGACGGCCCCGCCTATTCACCCCTGGAGCGCGGCGCGGGAGCTACCCGCGTGTTCCGGCCCCGTAACGGAGCTGTTGTGTTCAGCGAGCGACCCGACATAAGGGCCTCGCACTGATTGATGACCCGGAGACGGTACGCACCCGCGGCGAACATCGCAAGAGAAAGAGGACCGCGCGCCGTGTCCCGAGCTACTTGGCGCACACCAACCGAGTCTCTTTGACTCACAGAAGGGAGGCAGTATCATGCAGCATGGGAAAGACGCTTCGACGATTGCGGCGGTGGCTACCGTGGGCCGACCGGGCCGTGGGTGCGCCCGGCGCGTTCGGCGACTGGAAGGAACTCGTCAAGCGCTTGGTGCCTGGAGGGGCAGCGGGGGCCACGACGATTCCCGAGGCAAGGGGGTGGATCATGGGTAACATCCCACCCGGCTGGTGGCACGCCATTATCGTCTGGACGGTGATTGTGGCCTGCCTCATATCGTGCGCCCGATACATGGGCCGCGAACGCCGCAAGGCTTCCGAGACTGAACGGGCCGACGCGGCGGCTCGCCGCCTGAACCGCGAGACACGGAACCTAATCGCCCCCGGCGAAACGGAGGTCTCTCCCGAAGACGCTTGGAGGATCGCCACCCACGAACACGCCGGGTACATGCTCGTCGAGGAGTTCATCAGGCAACACCCCGAGGCGTACCAGAAACACCCGCCGAGGCTCGACCGGAACCTGTTCGTCCGGTGGCTCGTGGCCTACCGGAAGGCTAGAAAATGACTCGAAAACCAGTTATCTTGTGTGAGTCAAGTACACAATCACCAATATCTCCAACCCGAACGTCTACCCGGGGTGCTCGGGGGTCGCAGAGAACACGGTGTTGATGGATGACCCCGTGAAGCGTCATCCGATGGCGCTTCGTCAGAATGAGGGCGGGCCCGACAACTACGCCGATCTCAGCACCTTCAATCTTTCGGCGCGCGGGGGCGGCGAAGCCTTCAACTACTACCTCTCGTTCGAGAAGGGCGGCGAAGAGGGCGTCTACTACAACAACTTCTCCAACCGGACCTCGGGGCGCGCGAACTTCGGCTTCACCCCCACCGAGAGGTTCTCGACGACGGTCAGCGTCGGGTATGCCCGCACTCACGTGCAAATGCCGTTCGCCAACAACTCGTCGAACTCGATCCTGCGGAACGGATTCAGGGGAAGACCCGGGTCGTCCGCCCCGTGGGAGGAAGGCTTCCGGGGCTTCGGACCCAACCTCTCCAACGAGTATGACAATCAGACCGAGGCCGAGCGCACCACGATCGGCATGACCATCAACTACCAGCCATGGGACTGGTTCACAAACCGGCTGACCGTGGGGATGGACAAGCAGGATCGAAACAACTCCGAGATCAACATGATCGACACCACCGGTCTGCAACCATGGGGGGCCACCTCCTCCGGCGGCCGCGTTCAGCGCTTCCTGCCCGTCGATCACTCGTGGACGGCCGACTACGCCGGCACCATCGGGACCGACTTGACCGATGACCTCGCCTCGTCGCTGTCCTTCGGGGCACAGCTGGTGAGGGAACAGTTCTCGTCCCACTTCGTCGATGGACAGGGCTTCGTGGCCAACAACCTGAACCTCATCGGAACCGCCGCGATTACTTCGGCGTCGGAGGGGTTCGTGGAGCAGACCTCGCTGGGCGTTTATGTGCAGGAACAGGCGGCCTGGCGAGATCGTCTGTACGGTACAGTGGCCGTCCGGGTGGACGACAACTCGGCATTCGGCAACGACTTTTCGCTTGTGGTCTACCCGAAGGCCTCGGTGTCGTACATCATCTCGGACGAGGAATTCTTCGAGTTGCCCTACGTGGACGAACTGAAGCTTCGAACCGCCTGGGGCCAAGCTGGGAAAGCGCCGGCTCCCTTCACGGCGGACCGAGCCTACGCGCCGGATGTCACGGTGGTGGGCGATGTGGCGGTGAACCAGCTTTCGACCGCCTCGTACGGGAATCCCGACCTCAAGGCCGAGACCGGTTCGGAACTTGAGATCGGCTTCGACGCGTCGTTGCTGGAAGGTCGCGCGGGTCTCGAGGTCACGTACTACAATCAGCGTACCACCGATGCGCTGATCTCGGTTCCCGATCCGCCCTCGAGCGGATTCAGCGGCAGCCATTTCGTGAACATCGGCGAGATCGCGAACAGCGGTTTCGAGCTGTTGCTGACCGGGTCCCCGATCTACACGCGAAATCTCCAGTGGGACGCGAGCGTGTCGCTCTACACCAACTCGAACGAACTCGTCTCGTTCGGTGGCGCCCTGGAGGATATCTCTTTCGGCGCGTTCGCCCAGGTGCACAAGCACATTGAGGGCTACCCTCTGGGCGGGTACTGGTCCGTCGACGTGGTGCGGGATGCGAGCGGCAACCCCGTTCTCAACTCGGGCGGAGGCGTGACGGTCGACTACGACAACGAGGAGTATGTGGGACCTCAGTTGCCCACGCGGGAGATTGCGTTCTCCAACACCTTCACGCTCCTCGGCAACCTCCGGGTCTTTGCCCAGTTCGACTACAAGGGCGGCCACTACCAGTGGTGTGCGATCTGTTCCATCCGGAACCGGATCGACCGCAACTCCTGGGAGGTGAACAACCCCGCTGCCGATCCGGTCGAGGTCCTGGTGTGGCGCAGCCGTCAGACCAAGACGCACCTGTTCCCGGCGGATTTCCTGAAGTTCCGGGAGATCGCCCTGAGCTACACCCTGCCGGCCGATCTGAGCAACGCCTTCCGCGCGGATCGGGCCACGGTGACGCTATCGGGCCGAAACATATGGATGTGGACCAAATACGGAGGTACTTCCGATCCGGAAGTCACCTTCTACAGTACGCGTGAGTTCAGCGAGCTCGACTACGCGTCCACACCGATGACCCGCAGGGTGGCGGCATCGATCGCCCTGCAGTTCTGAGAGGAGGAAGCAAATGACTCGATTCAGCAAGACGCTGCGGCTCGCTGCCGCATTGGCCGTCCTGGGTCCGGTCGCGGGATGCGACACCCTCGACGAGCTCCTGGTGGCAAACAACCCCGAACGCATCTCCGAGGACGCGCTGAATGACGCGCTGCTCGTAGATGTGCTCACCAACAGCGTCATCGGCGAGTTCTCGGCCATGTACGACAATCCGTTCATTTGGACGGGCAGCATGATGACCGACGAACAGCTCACGGGGATCAACTGGGAACAGACCGCGCGGATCAACCAGCGCCTGGTTCGTTTCGACGAGGGTCCGACCGATGGCATGTTCTCGGCGCTCAGTGCCGCCCGCGTGATGGCGGACAGCGCCGCGGGACGGTTCCGCACCCTGATCGACAACTCGGCCGCGGACGAGCGCATGGCCATTGCGCTGATCTACGCCGGCTATTCTCACATCGTTCTTGGCGACGTCATGTGCGAAGCCGTCTTCAATGTGGGGGAGACCATCGCGTCGCAGGCGCAGATCTATGAGCGCGGCCTGTCCCGATTTGAAGAGGGCATGCAGGTGGCAGGAGCCGCCGGGCGCCAGGACCTCGTGAACCTCGCCCGAACGGGCCTTGCTCGCGCACACCTCAACCTGGGCAACCACAGCCAGGTGATGCAGTACGCCGGGGAGGTTCCAGCGGATTTCGTTCATTGGGTCGAATACGAGCAGACATCCGACGGCGGAACCGACCTCGTGCTCTGGGGGAGGATCAACGGCGGCAACCACTCGCTCGGCGTGCACCCGAACTTCCTGAACGGTGAATTCGGGAGCCAGGACCTCGTTTCCGGCCAGACGGACCCGCGGGTGCAGCACACCACCAGCTGGTCGCTGGGTCACAACCGCCTGACACGGCTGTACAAGCCTTATCAGTCTCTGCCGTTCAGCGGATACAACGGCGAAGCCATCGCCGATGGCGGTCAGCCGCCATTCTACCAGAGGGGCACCGACATCAAGATGGCCTCGGGGCTCGAGGCGATGCACCACTACTACGAAGCGGCAGGGCCGGGTGGAACGGGTCCGGCCGGGTCGACGCTCGATTTCGTGAACGCTCGGCGCGCGGCCGGCAAGCAGGCGCCGGTCGACCTGTCAGGCTCCGACCTCATGGCCGAACTTCGCGATCAGCGCGGGCGCGACATGTACCTGGGCGGCTTCCGCCTGGGCGACCTGCGGCGCTGGAACAACCAGGGCGTTGGCAACTTCTTCCCGAGCGGGGTCCACCCGGTGACAGAGTGGGGCAGCTATGGGGACGCGACGTGCTTCCCGCTCCCGCTCGAGGAGTACGAAGGCAACCCCAACCTGACGAAGCCGGGTTGACGGCCTTCGTCGGAGCGAAAGCGTGCATGAGCGCTTGAAGACGGGGGGTGCGGCGGTCCACAGGGCCGCCGTGCCCCCTCGGGCGTTGCGCGCCACGGCCGCCGCTTTGGCGGTCATGTCGATCTCGGCCGCTTGCAATCTGCTGGACGACGATCAGGAGTACCCGGGCGTCGCCCGCGTGGAAATCACCGGCACCGCACCCGGACCGCTCGAACTGGTGGTCTCCGACGACTTCCAAAGGGTGGCAGACTTCGATCAGGGTGCGCGGTACACCGTGCTGGTCCGCGCCGACACGTCTCAGGTGGAACTCGATTTCGTCAAGGAATACGACATCGAGCTCGCACGGCGATTCTACGTGCGCCTCACCAACCACGCCGTCGAGGTGGCGTCCATACGACTCACGGTCGCCTTCGATGGTGAGGTCGGGTACTCACAGGGGGCAAACCTGTCCGAGAGTGGCGCGCTGGAATTCAGCGAGATCTTCTTCGGCACCTGACCGAACGGACGGGAGACCGCGTGTGAGGTTCCTGGTCGCCGCCGTGCTCCTGTCGCTCGTGTCGTGCGGCGGGGACGCAACCGCCCCCATGGAAGCGCCACCCGACCCCGAGCTTCCCCCCATCCCTTCGGAAGCCACCGCGTGGATCGAGGCCAACGCTCATGCGTTCGAGGGCTCGCACCTCTCCCTTCCCCACTCCGACCTCGGCTTCCTGCAGGACATCGTCGGCGACGCGCGGATCGTGTCGCTGGGCGAGAACACCCACGGCACCCGCGACTTCTTCGAGATGAAGGCGCGCATCCTCCGGTTTCTGGTCGAGGAGATGGGGTTCACGGCCTTCGCGATCGAAGCGACCTGGCCCGAGGCGCGTCGGCTCGATCATTACGTCCGGACCGGTGAGGGCGATGCGGCGGAGCTGCTGTCCGGGCTCTACTTCTGGACCTGGAACACCGAATCCGTGCTCGAAATGATCGAATGGATGCGCGCCCACAACGAGGCCGGCGGCGACGTGGGCTTCCACGGCTTCGACATGCAGTACCCCGGCATGGCGCTGCATAACGTCCGTGAGTATGTCGCGGCGGTAGACTCCGCCCAGACCCGCGCGGTCGCCACCCGGCTCGACTGTCTCGGCCGTTACGCCAACGACCCCTCCGGCCGATTCCCCAGTCCGCGCTACGCCGACCAGACGGATGCCTACCGCACGGACTGCGGCACCTCGCTCGACGGCGTGCGCCAAATGCTCCTGGACGGGCGGGAGACCTACGAGGCGGCATCCGGCGAAGAAGGCTTCGCGGTGGCGCTGCAGAGCATGCGCGTGGCCATTCAGTACCACCTGATGATCACGGGAGCGCAGGGCCGCGACGAGTCGATGGCGGAGAACACCGTGTGGATCCACCGGCAACTCGGTCCCGACGCGCGCATGGTCCTCTGGGCGCACAATTTTCACGTTTCTGCGCAGCCGGGGGCTCAGGGATCGTTTCTGCGGTGGGCATACGGGGACGCGATGGTGATCGTCGGCTTCAGCCACGAGGCGGGCACCTTCACCGCCGTCCTTCAGCGCGGCTCCAGCTACCTGGGTCTGGCCGAACACACCCTGGAGGCGCCGCTCCCGCTCTCCTACGAGCACTACCTGTCCACGCCGGCTGCTCCTCGGTACGTCGTCGATCTGCGCAACCGCGACACGAACGCGGAGGGGGCATCGTGGCTGGGAGGGCCACGCAGCTTCAGGGCGATCGGCTGCTGCTATGATCCGGGCGCCTCGTATCGCTACTGGTCACAGTCGCCGTTGCCGGAGTGGTACGATGTGCTCATCCACTACGAGTCGACGCGACCCACCGTGGTATTGCCCTCGCGCAATCCCACGTCGTTCTGAACGCGGCGGGGGCTCGGCGCCCTACCTGCGCAGCGCCCGCCGGAGCCGCACGAAGCGCCGCGCCCGCCGGACGGCAAGGGAGAGCCCGGTCCATACCATCAGCACGGCCGCGAGCGAGAAGAGCCCGGCGAGGAGCTGGCCGCCCAGCCCCCAGTACTCCCCCGTGTGCGCGTGACGCAGGAACTCCTGCGCGCGCCGTTCCGGCGTGTCGTCGGCGAAGGACTCCCAGTCGTACACGGCACCGGTGGCCGCGTCGACGGTGAACACGCCGGCCTTCTGGGGTTGACCCTCGCGTCCGCCCTGCACCTCCGCTCGGACCTCGCGATCCCCAGGGCGCGGCACGTTCAGGATCAACGTCCGCCACCCGGGCGCCCACGCCTCCGCGGCCGCGAGCACGGCCCCCAGATCGGCAGCGGGCGCACTACCCCGGTCCGAGTCGCGCGAACCTTCTTCGGCACCTTCCGCGCCCGCCACCCCCACCCCACCCGGCCACAGCCCTACCGGCACCATCCCCCCCACAACCGGATACACCCGATCCCCCACCGCCGGGTACGACGTGGTCACCCCCGTCGCCGCGATCACGGCCAGCGGCAGCACCGACCAGATCCCGACCACCTGGTGCCAGTTGAGGTCGCGCCAGGCGCCCTTCGCCCGGAGGCGCGGCACCATCACATTGGCGAGCGACCGCCTGGTGACGGGCCGCGGGATCCACAGGATCGGTCCGGTAAGCAGCAGGAACAGGAACGCGACGTTCACGGCCCCCGTAATCGCCCGCGCCCGGCGCACCGAGCCGCTCGAGACGTTGAACCACCGGTGCCAGTTGTGAACGCCCTCGAAGAAGCGCTCCAGCCACCCCGGCCCCTGCCCGAGCACCCGGCCCGTGTACGGATCGACGTGGACGTAGCGGTCCCGTCCCTCGTATACGCGCACGGGCGCACGCACATCCGCGGCGTAACGCAGCGATGTCGCGGCCAGGCCCGCCGCCTCGACGATCTCCTCCGGCGCCAGCCGCCCGGCCCCCTCCGCCGCAGCAACAAAAAGCCGGCGCTCCGCCAGCCCCGTCACCGCTTCCTCCAGCGACAGCACGACCCCGGTCGCGGCCAGCATGAGGACGACCGCCCCGGCGCCCACGGCCACCACCAGGTGCAGCCGGAAGATGACCGCGCGAATCATCGCGTCACCACCGGCTCCACACGGCGCGAGCCCCCGCCCGCGCGCCGCCCGCCCCGCGCCTCCCCGCCGACCGCCGTCAGTTCAGCGTCACGTAGCGCTCGAACCGCGCGACCTCGTCCTCGTCCACGTACTTCCCGATCTCGCGCCGGAACTGGTCGAGATCGGTGTACGGGCGGTACTCCTCGAACTCGTGCGCCATGCGCTCGGTCATCCCCGGCACCGCCATGATCTCCTCGCGGGTGGCGCTGTTGAGGTCGATCGGGACGTACACGTACCGCGCGAGCCGCTCGACCTCTTCCTCGTCCACGTATTTGCCGATCTCCCTGCGGAATTCGTCCATGCCCTCGTAGGGACGGTACTCCTCGAACTCGTGCGCCATCCGATCCCCGACGCCGGGAATCATCAGGATCTCGTCATTCGTCACGTTGTTGAGATCGATCGGCAGCCACAGCGACTCATACGCCGCCATCGCCGCGTCGTCGCCGATCGCCCCCGCCAGCGCCGCGTGCACATCCGCCGCGCGCAGGTAGGGCCGCCCGCCGGCAATTGCCGCGGCAGCCTCCGCAGTGATCCCCGGAATCGATGTCAGTTCGTCTTCGGCGGCGAGGTTGGGGTTGAGCAGGGCGGCCATGGCATCGGCGGCACCCATGTCGTCCATGGCCTCCACGGGCTCCGCGGCGGCGGGTTCAGACTCGGCCGAATCGCCACCCCCGCCACAGCCGGCCAACAGCGCCGTGGTCATGACAAGGGTGAGCGGCACGGTGTGATTGCGGAACATGATTCCCTCTTCCTTTCCCATTGCGAATCCACCTTTACGATAGTGACCCTCCACGGGCCCCGAAAGGTTAGGACAAAAATGAGACTCATTCTCAATCAAGTCAACGAAGCGATCCACCACGGCCGGGGGCACCAGGCACCGGGAATCCACGAGCGCGACCGCCGGCCCCTCCAACGAAGACGCGCACCACGGTGTCTTTTCCGATAGCGCCGGCCATCCCATAGTACCTGGACCGGCGGTTTGCCCGACCGCGGTCCAAGGAACCGGAACACGATGAATTCAATGTCAGCCAGACTGCCGGGTTTCGCGGTGCCAGCGTTGCTCGCCACGGCCGTGGCGGTGTCCACGGGCGAGGCGGCCGCACAGACGACCAACGAGACGACCAACGGTGACAACGGGGCCCCGCCGGTGCTGGAAGCGGCGGCACTGCCCGTAGAGGTCCGGATCGACCTCGACGGCCGCATGGACGAAGCCATCTGGCAAACCGCCAATCCGATCACCGACTTCAGCCAGCAGGAGCCGGTCGAGGGGGGCGTACCCTCGGAGCGGACCGAAATCCGCGTCGTCTTCGATGAGGACGCCCTCTATATAGGTGCGGTCCTCTACGGCGATCCAGCGAACATCCTGGCCTACCAGCGGCAGCGGGACGCGAGCCTGCGAACCGACGACCGGTTCATGTGGATCCTCGACACCTTCCTGGACGGACGCACCGGCTACTTCTTCGAGATCAATCCGGCCGGGCTGATGGGCGACGGGATCCTGACCGGGAGCGGCGGCGGCTGGGGCGGCGGCGGTGGCGGCGGCGGCGGGGGCGGCAAGGCCTGGGACGGTATCTGGGAGGCTCGGACGGCGCAGCGCGACGACGGCTGGTCGGCCGAGATCCGCATCCCGTTCAGGACCCTCAACTTCAATCCCGACCTGGACAGCTGGGGGATCAACTTCCAGCGCACGATCCGGCACCGCAACGAGGAGATCCTCTGGCGCGGCTACAGGCGCAACGAAGGACTCTTCCGGCCGGTGCATGCCGGGCGTCTGACGGGCTTGAGAAATCTTTCACAAGGACTGGGACTGGAGGCCAGGCCTTCTGCCGTCACGACCTGGAAGAACGTCCCCGGCAACACCGACCCGACGACCTTCCCCAGCGACGTCAGCCTCGACGTCAACTACAGCGTCACATCCAGCCTGCGCGCGTCGGCCAGCATCAATACCGACTTCGCGGAGGTCGAGAGTGACGAGCGGCGCGTGAACCTCACCCGGTTTCCGCAGCGTTTTCGCGAACGCCGGGATTTCTTTCTCGAGGGATCGGGGGTCTTCAGCTTTGCTCCGCGCAGCGGCCCCACACCGTTCTTCTCGCGCCGGATCGGACTCAGATCGGGCCAGCAGGTGCCGATCCAGTACGGCACGCGGCTAACCGGCCAGGCGGGCAGGTACGAACTTGGCTTCTACCAGATCGGCACCGCGGCCCACTCCTTTTTCGACGAGGGCAGTCTGGCGGACGTGAGCATCCCGAGGGAGACGTTCACCGTCGCGCGCATGAAGCGCTCGATCTTCGAGCAGTCGACGGTCGGCGCGATCTACACGCGGAGGGCCGCGGCACCCGGCGCCGAGGGGCTTGTGGTCGCCGACGGCCACACGGTCGGCATCGACGCCCAGTTGAACACGCGGCACTTCTTCGGCGACAAGCGCCTGGAGATGGAAGCCTTCTTCGTCTGGAACTCCAACCCGGATCCGACGGTCGACCGGTCGCTCAACGATCTGACCGCTCGCGGCCTGCGACTCAACTTCCCGAACGATATCTGGACGGCCCACATCTCCTACCGCGAGTTCGGCGACGACTACAGGCCATCTCTCGGCTTCGTGCCCCGCAACGGATTTCGCCGGGTCGAGCCCCGGATCGGCTGGGCGCCCAGGCCACAGAGCATCGCCTGGATACGGCAGCTCGACTTCGCGGTCCAGTTCCGCAATCTCACCAACATCGACACCGGCGTGCTCGAAGAGCGCGAATGGCAGTTCGATGTCTTCGGGATCGATTTCGAGAGCGGGGACAACATCGAGATCGAGGCGACCCGCGTCCGCGAATTCCTGGACTACGGATACGAGGTGAGCGACGGGATCGACATTCTCCCGGGCGACTACACGACGTGGGAATGGGGCTTGCGGGCGCGCACGGCGGGCCATCGCCGCGTGTCGATGTTCGGCGGAGTGAACCGCGGCGGTTTCTGGGACGGCGACAGAACGCGCATGAACGTCCGAGCGTCGTTCAGGCCGAATCCCGGCGTCAGCATCTCCACCAACTTCGAACACAACGCGGTTTCGCTGCCGCGGGGCGACTTCACGGCCGATGTCTACGAAATCGAGGGCGAGTGGAATCCCAACCAGTGGGTCAGCGTCACCAACCAGATCCGCTACGACAACGACAGCGATATCGTGGGGCTGTTCGCGCGGTTGCGCTGGATCGTGCGCCCCGGCAACGACGTCTTCCTGGTCTACACGCACAACTGGCGGAACCTCGGCCTGGACATCCTCAGCGACCGCGACCTGATCACCCTGTCGCGGGGCAGCGCGATCAAGGCGAACTACACGTACCGCTTCTAGTCGCGCTACGGCGCCTCAGCGCACCACGGGCAGGACGATCCTTGACGGATGCGCCCGCGTCCGGTGCACCTGGATGGTCGGTGCGGTCGCGGGCAGTTCGATGTTGTCGGCGTCAGCGCCCATGATCGTCACGCGGATGCGGTGGCCCGCGTTGAAGATGTTGGCCGTGGGGAGAAGGTCCATGACCAGTTCGCCAGGCGCGCCATCGGGCAGGGGCTGCACATCCTCGGCGAAGCTGCGCTGGAACGGCAGCCCGAGGTTGTCCCAGGGTGCCTCGGCGAGCGCGCGGTGCGAAGCCCGAAGGACGCCCTCGGAGATGTAGTGGGAGACCCCGGCGGCGTCGACCTCTTCGAGCAGGACGATCACGTCGGCGTCGTTTGTGGATGAAGACAACCAAAGCGTCACCACGGGGTGACCGGTGACGTTCACGTCGGCGTCCAGAGGTGGGGTGGTGTAGGTGAGCGACCTGGCGTCGTTGGGTGCCAGATCGGGGTAGATCATCAGCGGGGCGCCGCCAACGGCGTTGTCCCAGCGGGTCGCCACAGGCCTGAATCCTGGCAGGAAGTCACGTAAAGTCAACTAGGACTGCACGATCTGCGTTTCCTGCCGTAGCACTGGACCCCTCTGGATCGTACCGCGACAGCGGGAAAGACGACCGCAAACGGCGGGAGTCTCATCGGTTGCTCAAAGACCGTACCTCCCTTATCGTCCACCCAGGCCAACTTCCCGGCGCGCGCGTTCGAGATCACCGGAACGATACCGAATCCTCCCACAACGGCCATTGTAGTCCTCAACCTGCACGTTGTAGCGCAGCCGATCCGCTTCGTAAGCCTGAACGCTTCTGTTGTAGCGATCGACTTCCGAGTTGTAGTTCTCCACTTGGAACTCGGGCGCAAATGCCCCAGGCTCGACTAATTCGAGGTTCCGTCGATCATGATCTAGTTGCTGATTCGCATCGTCGAGTTCCCGTGCAACTCCTTCGACGGTTCCCTCTTGACGAACGCACCACCGCAACTCCGGCAGCGAAAGCAGACGAGTCGCCCCAACCGGAGGTAATGTGTATTCGAGTTGCGAGGGAGTGCCGGAACCGCTTCGTTCCCGGTCGTAGTCGTCCAGAAAGCCGGGTAGCCACTCCTGATCCGTTGCTGGCTTGGGACCGGAACCATCACCCGACGCGAGCGCGAGCGCGAACGCCATTCCGGCCAGTAGCAGGCCGACTATGAGACAGCCCTGCCTCGCGAATACTGGTGCGGGGTGTCGGTTGGCATGGCCGGGGCGAGGAGGTGTTGGGACGTGCGGTCTAGCGACTGTCGGGGGAAGCGATTTGCCGGTTTTGGTGAGCGCTTCGACGACTAACCGCGCCGCGTCCTCGCGTACATCGCGGCGCTGTTCGACGGTCGAACCCTCCCCCTGCTCAACAGCAATCGCCAAGTTCCTGGAGAGGTTGCCAAACACTTCGTCCTTGACGGGGAACGTTGACGGTCCCGGAGGAAGGTGGAACATCGATGACGGTCGCGACCGTGGGTAGAAGTGCCGGAACACTCCGTGTAGGAGTCGGGTTGCCGTGCGCTCAAGGGAGGATCCGGCGGGGGAGTCATTGTGAGCCGAGACGACATTGCCAGTAAGTGCAACGCACACTACGGAAGCGCATTCGACCACCTCTTCGCCAAGAGGGAAAGTCGGGCCAAAGCCTGCCGCGCCCTTGCTGCTCAGTTCCTGCAGGAGATTCACGATTGACGTAGCACTGTCGGGACACTCTTGAAGCGATTCTTGGACAAAGTCGATTCTCGCTTGGGGCCGGGCGCGCGAGTTCAAGAGCGCGTAAGCCTGGTCCAGCCATTCCTTGATCGGAAAACGCACCAGCGCCATCTCCCGGTCGCTGATGATTCCGTCCACCGTGGTCAGGTTTTCACCGGCCCGCTCGCGCGCGGCAATCCCGCACGCCACCTTTTTGGCATACCGGACCAGAGACTGGCAGCTACGCGCGACCTTCAATCCTGCCTCAAGAGACGACTCCGCAGACGCGTTGTTGTAGTGATTCCAGTGGGTCACGGCTGAATTGAGCAGGGCATCGCAGACCCGGTCTGTCACCGACGTGTACTGGATACTCGTCTCTCCGAGCACGGCTGCAACTTCCGGCAGACGCTCCTTTGCCACCATCATGAGCCGTGTCCCGGACGACCCGGCATCCCGGGGTTCAGCGTTCTCACACGCGACCAACGCCCGTTCAAGCTCGCGGCGTGACATTCCGACAAAGCGGGCGGCCAGCGGCGCAGTGCGTGGACCACCGTCCCTTACGGCTTGCGCGAGCACCGCGGCGGGGACGTTCAGGCCGAACTTCCGTGCCTCTTCCGCAAACTGCTCCAGCCCCTCGCCGAACAACTCGCCGATTCCCTCCGGATCGCGGGCCGCAATGTCGTCGCCGAAGGTCTTGCAGTACGCGGATAGATCGGTCCCGCCGAGACTCCCGACGAATCGAGCCTTCACCGTCAGGCCGCGTCGCACATACTCGGCCCGCTCGCGGGATCCGTCAGGCCATCGCTGACCAGGCGGAAGACCGGTCATCCCGGCGAGCAGGCAGGCGGTGCCCAGATTGTTCAGACACGATGCAATCCGGGCATCCAAAGGTCGGTTTTCTACTCGTGCCCAGACCGAGATTGCTCCTTGCAGATCGCCACCGCGAAGAACACGTAGCGCGTGGTCGTCGAGCACACCGCCGCTCCCCGTGAACCAGAACAGCCCGAATCGGATGCGATCCTTCGCATCGTGAAGGTCGCGCAGCGTGCGGTCCACGGTACCTTGGTTGCGGCGACACCCCGGAAAGAAGAGGTCGTCGTCGAACTCCAACGGTCTGCCGGCTCGAAGAAATGCCTTTATCTGTCCCTCGCGGCCAGCCCTCTGGGGAACACTCGCGTCGGCAAGAAGGCCGAGGACGTGGAACGGGTTGTCGAGGATCATTCCCGTGGCGGCTTCGGGGCCAATTCCGGGAGATCGCCAGTGGTGTCGGCGAGTCGGCCCGCGTATGAGGGACCGACTTCCCTGACGACTCCGAACCCCTCAACCAGATAGGATCGCCATTCCGGACGCTCTCGGCGCAACGCGGCGCGGTCGAGCCCGAGTCCGTCGATGAGATCGCGGATGTAACGGCTCTCGGCGAGGTGCACCTTGCCGTCCGCCTCCACCATCTGGACGAGAAGATCCAAGAGGAGCATCGCGTCCTCGATGGCCATGCCCGCGTCGCGAAACAGGGTCCGGGCACGCGTCCCTGGGCTCCTGGCGTCGGCGGAGAACTCGGCACGGATGGTCTCCAGGGAACCGTCGACCTGTTCGACCGGCTGCCCCAGTTGCACGGCGACCGAACGGAGGCAGGAGATTTCGGAATCGGCGATCTCGCCGTCGCATCCCATGCACTCGTAGGCGATTCGGAGGAAGTGCGGCAACAGCGGGTGGGGTGTCATTCCGGCTTCCTTTCTCATCGCGGTCATAGGGGTCTCCCGTTCAGTTCAGAATCCGATCCGCCGCTGCCGCGGACCGGCCTCGAACGTTTCCCGCAACTTCTCGTATCGCTCAAGCTGATCGGCACTGACGGACGGGCGGTTCCGGCGAATCGCGGTCACGACGTGTTCCATGCCGATTGCACCGGCCCCGCCTGCGAGCGCGCGACTGGCGGCCTCGTTGACCAGAAAGCTGATGTCGCTGGCGATCCGTCCGCGCGTCATGCGTGCCAGTTCGCCGCAATCCATGTCGGGCTCCACGGGTCGGTCGGCCAGATGGATTTCGAACATCGCCTTGCGAGCACCGTAGTCGGGTGGACCGACATAGACTGTCTTGTCGAAGCGGCCGGTGCGGCCTCCGGCCACGTCCAGCCGATGCGGTGCGTTGGTTGCAGCCAATAGGAAGATGCCGTCGTTGCCACAGTCGCTCATCTGGGCCAGCCACTCGTTGACTTCGCTGGCGTAGGCGGCATGGAGATTCCCGTCGCGGGAAGGCATCAGCGCGTCCACCTCATCGAGGAACAGAACGCACGGCGCGCGCCGCCTCGCCTCGTCGAACAACTGCTTGATGCGCTCCTGGGTGCCATGCACATAGATGCTCGCCACGTCGGCGGGACGCACCTTCCGAAATACGAATCCGAGTTCCTCCCCGAACCGCTCGGCGATGAAGGTCTTGCCGCACCCTGGGGGGCCGTACAGCAGCAGGCCATTCAGGATCCGCACACCGAAGTGACGATGCCTCTCTGGATCCCGGAGGACATCGATGACATCTCGTTGAAGGGTTGCCTTAAGGTCGTCGAGCCCAGCGATCGCGTCGAATCCCCGCTTTCCCCCGACCGGACCGAGAACCGGCTTTGGGTGCGGGTCCTGATCGGTCGATGACTTCGCGCGGATGCCCTCGCCGAGTGCCTCCAGCAATGCGCCGGCATCCTGGAATCGGTCCTTCGGACGCAGGCTCAGCGCCTTCCTGATCACGGACAGGGCGGTTGCATCGGGGTTGCCGCCGATGGCCCGCTCCGGAAGCCGCAACGGCTCCAGGCGCGCCCGCAACAGCGTCTCGCGCAGATCGGCTTGCCCACCCGGCGCGTTGGCGGCATACCAGGGAGGAATACCAAAGAGCGCTCGGTAGTAGATGGCCCCGAGCGCGAACACGTCGGCGGCGGGGGCCGAGACCGGCGCCTCGTAGCACTCGTTCGGCAGGTAGTGAGGGTCGACTCGGGAAAGGTGCGAAGCTGCTCCGTCGCTTGCCCTGCGGGCGTGTCCGAAGTCGATGACGACGGGCCGGTCGTCATCGTGCTCACCGGGGTCCAGCACCACGTTGGACGGCGTAAGTTCGTTGTGCGTGACCGGATCGGGCAGCGAATGAAGGTGGGAGACGGCCGCGCACAGTTCTCGCATCAACGATCCGACCGCATTCGCCGAAATCGCGACGACCCGCGCGAGCCGGTGATCGAGTGTCTCGCCGGGCACGAGGTCGGCCAGGAAATAGGGTCGGCCGTCGTCCAGCACGCCCGATCGGCGAATCGGCGGGATGCCGGGGTGGTCCAGCGATTCCATGATCGCGATCTCAAGCAGCTTCCCGTCCGGGGTGAAGCGGTCCGCCCCGATCCTGTCCGGGTGGAACACCTTGAGGAAGGCGAGCGCGCCCTTCTCGTCGGCAACCCGGTAGGTGTCCGCGTTTTCGGCCTGCTTGACCGGAAAGCGGATCTCCCAACCGGGGAGGGGGCGGCTGCCGTTCCGTAATAGCATCTTGATCAGAATTCGCTGATGGGAACCGGCGGCCGCGGTGCCCGGTCTACAGGGGCGTGATCCTCCGAGACCAGACCCAGAATCCGCCGCGCATGATCGAGCATCTCCGAACACGGTCGATTGGCCAAGAGGGCCTGCACGCCCTCGTTGACGGCCTCGCGCGCGTCGGTCGGGTCTTTCCACGCGATCCGACTGAAGTATGCCCGTGCCCACTGCACGATCTCGTTGGACCACTCGCAACGCTTGAGGAAGAAGGTGGCTCCGCGCAGATCGGCGATCAGCATCCGGGCGAGCGCCGCGTCTTCCTCCTGGACCACCTGATCATGCTTCCCCTTCCACTCTCTCATCTCCCGCCGCGTGTCGGCGTAGCCCTCCTCCCGATTGGCCTTCCTGAGGTCGGCCCAGACCTCGTCCAGCTCGTCCCTTACCCTCGGCCACTGGCTCTTGGACCAAAGGTGATCCAGCTCCCGCAAGGCTTCCTGCAGGAGGTTGACCGCCTTCCGCGTCTCGTCGGGGTCGGCGGCGTCCTCGAATACTGGTCCCTCGGCCTGGGTGATCTTTTCTTCGATTCCGGCGAGCTTGCCTTCGTCCGCATGACCCGCCTGGTGCAGCTCGACGATGCGGGCGCGCCCCTCCCGGAGTTCGTCCTCGATCCAGTCGGTGTGAGTCGGCAAGCTCCCGTCGGGGATGGGGAGTTCGAACTCTTCGTCCAACGCCTCAAACGCCAACGCTACGCGCACTGGCATCGCGCTCGTCACGTCTGTCTTCAGCGTCAGATCGAATCTCGAACCCGCCGGAATCACCTGGTTCACCTGGGCTCCCGACAACTTCAGGGTCATAAAATGCTGGGAATAGAGGATGTTGGTGGCGGGCGCATTACTCTCACCTTCGAAGATTCGAATCAGCAATTCATCCGTGGGGACCCCAGGGCGAAGCTGTTTCGGGGTCCGAAGGCCTCTGGAGAGGGCCTGCTTTGCTCGGCACCCTTGAGCGGCTTGAAGACGTGATCGCCACTCTGTAACTCCACCTCCAAGCCAAGGTGGTTTGTGAGCGGTGAGCCACCCACCCTGGTGCCCTGGATGATCGTGATTTCGGAGGGGTTGGTGACAATCGCTTTACCAGACGCATCGGTGACTTGGATGGCAAAGACGTTGGCCCTTCCCTTCTCCAGCGTGACCTCCAGCAGCGCGCCCCGCTCGTCCATTTGGTGCCTCCCGCTGCTCCAACCGACTCGCTGCAATTCGACCTCCAGCCGCCCGCGTGCGTCCGCGTCCTGGCACTGCACATTCACCCATTCCGTGGCGGACAGCGAGGTGGCTTCGTATTCGACACGGAGCTGGAGGTCGCGGGACTCGGTGGTCCGTTTCCCGCCTTCACTCTCGGCTTCGAGTGGGATCGTAGCGGCGTATAGTGCCGCCCCCTGCGCCACGACGGTCATCGGATCGACCGAGGTGTTCGGCTGGCGGATCTGCGCGGACAGCATATCCCGCAGGATCGGCGAATGGGTCGGGCCGCCCACGAGGATCAGCTCGTCGAGATCCGAACCACTTAGGCCGTGACGGGCGAGAAGCGTGTGGCACTTGTCGATCGACCGCTGATAGTACGGTTCGACCACAGGTCGCAGACGCTCCCGCGTGAGGCGAAAATCCAAGGTGATCGCGTCTCCGTCGGGCAGTTCGATCCCGTCAAGGTCCGATTCGACGAAGTAGGAGTCGCGAAAGCTGAGAGCGATCCGAGCCTCTTCGGCCCACCGCTTGAGTGCGTCCGTGAGGCGCCTTTCGCGTCGCGGATCTCTGGCCAGGAACGTCTCGGCATCGAAGTCTGCCGCCGCCTCCTTGAAGATGATCTCCTCCACGACCGCATCGTCTAGCTCCTTCCCCCCGAGGTGGTTGTCGCCCTCGGTGTCCTTCACGGTGATCTGGCCTTCCTCGATCACCACCAGCGCCGCGTCGAACGTGCCGCCCCCGAAGTCGAAGACCAGCCACTTTCCGTCGCGATTCTCCGCGGTCAACCCGTAGGCCATGGCGGCGGCCACCGGCTCCTGCAGGAGGTGACACTGTCGAATGCCGGCCATCTCGGCGGCCCGTAGCGTGGCCTGTTGTTGCGGCACCTTGAAGGCCGCGGGAATGGTCACGACCGCCGCGCTGACATCGTCGTCCGTCACGTAGCGCCGGAGCTCCTTCAGGACTTCGGCCGAGAGCACCTCCGATGTATAGCTGGCAGACGGGTCGACGGAGGGTACGTAGATGTCCTCGGACCCCATCGTTCGCTTGAACTCGACGAACGCGTTCCGGATGTCTTGATCCTGCTTTAGGGCTCGTACCCGATCGAGGCCAAGCTGATTATACGCGCGGGCTCCCACGCGTGTCGATCCCCGGTGTCCGAACGCGACCGCGCTGGGTGTCGTGTCGCCCTGCATGTCGTTCTTGACGACCTTTCCTTCCCCACGCTCCATTCGCACCAACGCCGAGTTCGTGGTCCCGAGGTCGATGCCGTACTTGAGTCGGTTCGATGCCATTTCGATGTTCCGGTCAGAAAGGAATGGACTGGGAGGTCATATGGTCAGAACCCCACCGAGACCTTGACGTCGGCGTTCTGGATGATGCTGTTCCGAAAGCGAACCTCAGGGCGGTTCACCCGGGCAATGATCTTCTGGCCGGGATCCAGGCTCTCGTCCTCTACGAGATCGGCGTTGACGTGCATGCCCCCGTCATACCGCCACCCCCGCAGCTCGGTAATCTCGTAGCCCTCGACGTGCAGGTTCTCCTTGATTCGGCGGACGCAGCCCCGCAGCTGCTTGTGGCCCCTCACCTTGGAGTCCATCGCGAGAAGGTTGTTCTCGATGCGATTCAGTTCGTTGCAGACGCCCAGCGCCAGGTCGTGGTCGGGTTCGGGAGATTGCGGGCCATCGGCGGCGCGAGCCTCCTCCAGGGCCACTAGGGTGGCACTCGTGCGCTCCAGCGTGGCCAACTGCTCGCGCAGGAGTTCGCGCGCCTCTTCGGTTGACGAACCGGCCACCTCCTCCGCCTTCGCGATCTTCCGGTCCAGTTCAGACTTCATCGCCTCGACTCGGTTGTCCACGGCGGCCGTACCCGCCCGGGAGCGCCACCACGCCAATCCAACCACACTCAGCACTGCTCCGGCTGCGAAGATCGCCCAAAGGACACTCCGAGAATCGCCGGTCCGGCGTCGTTCTTGCTCGGCCGCGATCGCGTCTCGCGCGGTTTGCAGGCTGTCGAGGACCTGTGCCCGCCAAGTGGCCATGTCGGTTTCTACGCCAGCGAGATCGCCGACCAGACCATCCAGGCGGGTCGCCAACGCACCGCTCCGGACCTCCCCTTCCGTCCGCAGCGATCGGATGCTACTCGCGATCCGCAAGTCCCGGTCAGTTAGGGTGCCGAGCGAGTCCGACAGCGACACCAGTGTCGCGCGCAACTCGGCAATCTCCAGATTCCGCTCCGCCCTATCGTGTTCAGTCCTACCGCGCAACTCAGCGAGCGAGTCGGCCAGACGCGCGACCCGGGCCTCCGATTCACCCAGCGCCGACTCCAGATCGCGAATGCGCGCAAGGAGCAGATCGAGGGTGTCCGGTTGCTGATCCTGCCCGAACATTGCCGCGCGGTCCCATCCCGGGGACGCGGTGTTCCCCGGCTCTGCAGGGACACCGTGGACAATCGGTGCCGAAGACCACGCCGACGCCGGTACGGTCGCAAACCCGACCACGAACACATGGTGAAGCACCCTCACGGCGCCGCGTCGGCGCAACCGAATCCCCGGCAACACAGATCGTCTGGTCGACATGGGGCGCAAATGTGCGCTCCGCTTCCGACAACCGCCACTCTCGGCACGGGTATCGCGCGCTCCCCTCACCGCTGCCTCCGCGTCGGACGCGTGCGCTGCCGCGGCTCCCGCTGCGTCCGCTGCGTCCTCCTCACGCCCGTAGATCGCGTTGCGGGAGCCGGTGCCCCCACCATGTCGAACCCCCGCCCCCGTAGTTCGTGCAGTTCCGGCAAGGCCAGCCGGAACATCCCGTCGATCTGGGCGTACAGGGCCTCCAGTTCACGCTCCTTGGTGCGGCGGCTCTTGCTGCGGTTGGTTCGAACGTCGTCACCCTGACGGCGAAGCTCGGAAGCATCCCGTGCGGTGCGCCCGGCCAGAGTGCGTGCGCGGCACACCGCGGGGACCTGCCTCGCATTCCCCAATCCGGAACACGCGCCGGAGCGGGCATACCCCTCCGCCCAGTCGGAGATGGCGTAGAACTCGTTTCCGAACCGGGTGTAGGTGCGCGGGCGGGGCGGCTGCAAGCTGTATACCCCCGTTAGCAGCCGGACGGTCTTGGGAAAGGGCTTCGGCCCGTTCGTCCGCTCGTTCCACATCGCCTCGTCCAGCGCGACGACCGCCGCGTTGCCGAGGTGCCCGGTCCAACCCCGTACGATGGTCTGGACATGCAGCGGCGAGACGTTGAGCGCCGCACCCACGCCGCGATACGGCAGGGGAGTGGACCGGTCGAAGTACTGGCGCTCAGCAGGCCAGTTCGCCATGTAGGGGGGGATGATCTCGTTGCCGAAGAAGTTCCGGTTCGTCCGAATCTCGACGATAGGCTGGGCGACGGCCGGGATCCAGCCGACGGCGAGGTTTCCGTGAACCAGCGACCAGACGAACTTCGGCCCCGCCAACGTTTCCCTTCCGGCGACGAGGTCCAAGGCGACTTCGGGGAGTTTGATGAACGCCGCCCCGATCTGGAACGGGACGGGTATCCGAATGTCTGTGTCTCCAGCGACATCGTAGAGCGTCACCCAGGACGCCTTGTCGTAGTCGGTTTCTCCTTGATAGGCCAGTTCCCGCGCTCGGGTCGATCCGTTGAACGTCCAGGCGACGCACGACAGGGCGGCCAGACACGCGCCCGACCAGATCACCTTACGGATGTGGGCACGCTGCTCGGCAGTGCGCGGCGGTGCCGCCGGATCGCCTCGCCGGGGCTTGCGGAAGATCTGGTATAGTTGGTCGAGCCCTTGGATCGCGGCGTTCAGGAACGGGACGGTGTGCACATACATCCGCCAGCCCCGCGACGAGCCGATGTTGGCGAAATCGGAGGACACCATTCGCGCCGCCCGCGCCGCGGCATACTTGGTGGCGCCGGCCCGCCGCGCGCGCTGGAACTGGTTGACCCGGGTTCCGGCCTCCGCGATCCACGCCGGTCGCGTGAGCGCGTAGACCAGCCGCGACCAGCTCTGCCTCGCCGCCGGTCCCTTCCGCACCCTCCCGTCCTCTCCCCGGATGTCGGCCAGGTGCGTCTCGGACTCGACCAGCCCTGAATAGAAGCCTCCCTGCAACAGGTACTCCCGCATCGGTTCGGAGCGCCCAGTCGTAAGGTCGCGAACGGCCTGGACTCCCCCGGCAAGCGTTCCGCCGAAGGGCACTTGCGGATACCGGCCCGCCACGAACCCCGCGAGCGTGTCGCGGAAGAAGTTCTTGACGATGAACACCGGCATCGCGGTGATCATCGTCGATACCGCCGTCTTGAACACGGCCAGCCACCGGATCACCGGATGCATCGGCGGCTCGTGAATGCTTGCCAGCATGGAGGCGAGCGCCTGGTCATGGACCACGAAACGCGTGCGCCGCCGCTCCAGAAGGGCTTCGAAGGTGCGGCCCTGTCCCGCTCGGCCTCCGCGCGCTTCGGTGGCGATCGTATTCCCTTGCGCGTGGGCCGACAGAGTCTGAATCAGTTCAGCGCGAGCCCGGCAGGCGAGGGCATGATGGATGTTGCGGGCGAAGGTGTTCAGCAGCGCGCCGGACAGGTCGCCGGGCAGCGGACCCGTGTAGAGAGGGCCGTCGCCCTCGTCGGCCGGGTGACGCTGGGGCGCTCTCAGTGGGGTCAGCAGCGGAAACCGCCCGCGCCTGAAGGTCTCGGCCTCCTCCGGCGTCAGGTAGCGCATCTGCACGTAGTAGCGCAGCATGGCCCGGTGCAGACCGGCCAACTCGCTGGCGAACGTCCGAATGTCCGCGTGCTCGGCGACGTAGCCCAGCAGGGCCGAAAGATCCGGATCGCCGTGGACCGCGAACGCAGAGGGTGCGTCGGCTCCGAACCGCGCCGCGTACCGGACGGCCTGCTCGAAGTGGCCGCGCCCCCTGGCCGCGACCGGCTTCACGATGGCCCGGAGGCTGCGGGCGGCGTCCGGCAAGGCGACCCGGCCGGTCCCTTCGACTTCCTCGCAGAACGGTCCGCACCGCCAGACGTACTGCGCCAGCGACCGGACGTGGTTGATCTGCTCGAAGCGCTCCCCCACCGACTCGTTCCCGAACCACTCGCCCACGGTCTGCGCCGCGTGCCAGCGGTGGACGAAGAGGGTGCGGGCTATGCGGAGGCGTCGGTGCCAGACATTTCGATGGTTCATCATGGCGAGGTTTGCGGTCCCAAGGTAAGGCAGTGATCACGTTGACATACTCTGAAGGTATGTGTACTGTGTATGACACACAACCAAACTGAGAGAATCAATGAGTCGTTTCGGAGCCAGAACGCGCCAGATCAGGGAACGCCTTCGCGCGAGTGACCGCCGCTACTCCTTGCGCCAAGTCGCTCGGCGGATCGGCGTGGAGCCGGCGTACCTCAGCAAGATCGAGCGTGGGGCCGCCGCTCCTCCTTCGGAAGCGACAACCATTCGGCTGGCTAGGGAGTTGGGCGAGGATCCGGATGTCTTCCTCGCCATGGCCGGCAAGGTGTCGGGTGAATTGCAGGAGATCATCCGCAAGAGACCGAAGCTGTTCGCGGACCTCATCCGGCAGCTTCGCGACGCGCCGGACGAGGCCCTCTTCACGGTGGTGCGGTTGGTACGGGACGGAGACTGGTAGAGTCGCCTCACAAACGAGGAAGCGAAGCACGATGATCACAATCGTTGGTGGCGGGCAGTTGTCCTTCCGCTTCCCCAAGGTCCATCGGTTTGCGGAATGCGGGATCGAATTCCAGCGAACCCTGCGCATCCCGGACGACGAGCGCACCTACCCTTTGCCGCCCGGACTCGGACGGTTTCCGCTTCGGCACCTGGATGACTTCGCGGATCGTCTGCCGCGAGAGACCGTCCGGCGCGGTGGTGTGATCATGCCCATCCACCAGTCGGAGGCGCTGTGGATCAAGTTCGAGGGCCGATGGGGCTCACCTTACCCGTGCGCAATCAAGGTCGCTACCGGGAAGGTCTGCGCGATCAGCGGAGAGCCATGGCACGAGGGCCTGACCCAAGGTCCGCAGAACTACGTGGTCGTTCCCGGTCAGCCGTGGCTGGACGGCTACTGCGTGGCGAAACGAACGATCCGCCAGTTCGTGGCGATGTCCCTCGGCGACGGCCACACGGTTGAGGAGCAGTTGACGGGACAGGGCGTCCACGGTGGCCTGCAAACCGCCGTGTACCCGATGAAGAGTGAGGTCTACGAGGAACTGAAACTGCCGGAGCCTTTCTTCGGTGTTCGCGAGGTGGGATCCCGCTGGCGGGGGATGGGTCTGGCGCTGGGCGGTCGCATGAGCCAGGAGATCTACGAGGACGAGTTCGGACTCGACGCGTGGGATCAGGACCACGGCGGCCGGTGCTTCGTGACAATGGCCAATTCCCAGCAGTGGATGGCCATCACGGGCAAGCGTCCGCCCACCCAGCCGCCTACGGTACGGGAATACGCGAGAGCCGGGTTGCCGTGGTTCCTCCACTACGACAGGGACCGGGAAGCGGTAGAAGGAGCAGAACGCCTCGGAGTCTTGAAGACGGTAGGGGAAGCGGCGCAAGCCGAGCGCCACGGGTGGCGCTCTTCCAAGCCGGATTGATGGGAGTATCGGCGGTGGTCGAACTCAGAAGGACATCCGCACTTGGCAGGAGGTTTCGGGAATGTCGATCAGTGGCTTGAGCCGAGGGATGGTCGGGTCGGTTGCGATCCTGGGTGTTACCGCGGGTTGCTCCAAGCAAGAGCCAACCGATTGCGATGCTTGGGAACTCGCATTGGAAGCCCGCGAAGCGGCGGAGCAAGCGATGGCAGTGCTGGAGTACGAAGCCGAGCAACTGGACGATTGGATATCGGCGGACAGCACGGCAGCAGCGTGGTCGGAGGCCGCATGGGACCTGGTACCCGAAGCCGACAGCGCCGCCGCATCGGCCTGGAACGAGGCGCTTGCGGCGCTTGAGGCTGTCGACTCCGCGGCCCCGGGAACGCTCACAGCCGCCGAAGCCCTAGCAAGCCGATACCCGGATGGATTGTCGACGACTGCGCTGGAGGCAGTTCACGAGGCGGCCACAGCTGCCGCCGCAGCGTTTGAGGCAGTCGGTGCTCAATGTCCCCGAGGTCCCCCACGCGCAGCCCCACTCCGCCTCGATACCGTCGCGGACTCGGCGCCGGATGGCTGCGCGGTACGGGCTTGGGCGGTGGCGGCCGAGGCCGAAGGTGCGGTCGCGGTCGAGGCTCTATGGCGAGCCCACTGGTTGTCGGTCCTGGCGGATTCCCTACTGTTGGATGCGCAGGATACCGCTTTGTTGGGTGCATGGGGAGCAGGGGTTGATTTGCGTGGATCGGCTTTCCGGGCAGCGATCGAAGCCGGTGTGGCAACTCAAAAGGCGCGAGACCTAGTCGGTGAACTGGCCAGATTTCGATGCCCCGTAGGCTAGCGAGATCGCCTTTGCGGCCGTCACCCGAATCCGAACAATTCACCCGCTCACCCTACTTTCCGAACAGGGGAACTCCGAATGCCGAAGACCGTGTACGAAATCAACTTGACCCCCCGAGCGGCGGCGATACTGCCACGCTACACCAGATTTCAGCCCATGGCGCTTGAGGCTCCACCAGCAGTTGGTGACTACTTTGCCGGTTTCGAGGAGTACGAAGAGGCGGCCAACGACCGCCTCTTGGTAGTATCCGTATCACCGGGAGCCCTGCTAATTGGCTTGGCCTCCGAGATGTCCTCGTAGTGGGGCCGGCCCTTCTCCAACGTGCGCGCCCAGGCTCCCGTCCGCGGTCCGGTTCATCTCCCGCCGCACGGGCGTCTCGTCCCACGCCCAGCTGAGCTTTGGATTGTCACTGGTCAGCGCACCCGCGCCGGAGGTAATCGAACCCATGGATCACCCGGAGACCCTTCTCAACATGTCCCCCGCGACCCGCACCGGCTTCGACTACTGGAGCGGCCGGCAGAACCGCACCGTCTTGCTGACGCTCCGCGTCACGCCCCAGGAACGGGAGGCCGTCCGGGCGGTCGCCGAGTGAGAGAACCTCGAGGTCGCCAACTTCATCCGCGCCGCGATCGCCGTCCGGGCCCGGGACGGCTACTGCAACGCCCCCCAGCACCACGACGGCGAGGACGGCCGATGACCGCCGCCAGCCGCATCGAGGCCTCCGACCTGCGCAGCCTCTGGAACCCCCCGGCGGATCCGGAACCGATGTCCTTGGCCGAGGCCCACCGAGCCGCCCTCGCCCGGGCCTGGCTGTACGGCGGCGAGCCCTGCGTTGTCGCCACCGCCTGGAACCAGGTCGCCAAGCGCCGACCCCCCCGCGTCACCCATCCCCACTTCTTCCACGAAGCATACTCCGACGCCTGCGCTTCCGAGGACCCCCACCTCCTCCTCGCCGTCCGGACCATCGCGCTCGCACAGGCCGAGCGCTGCGACGCCATCGGCTCTGGCCGCGCCGCCCGGATCGCCCACGACATCCGGGCCGCCGTGGGCATTCCGGCACCTTCTTGACCTACATCGCGTCCCTCGGCCCGCGAGTCCCGCTCTTACTGCCTTTCTCGAAGTCCTAGCGCGACCGGCTTCTACCGGAGCATACACCGAGTTCCAGGGGTGGGACTTGAATCGAATCTGTGATGTGTTATTGTTGTCTGTCACGTTGTCACATTCCAATCCGAAGGAGCCATTTCGCATGGATACTCAAACAAAGCGCACCCTCTACAACCTCGTGGTCCTGGTCGGGTCGCTGCGACCCGACCAGGACATTACACGGGCGGAAATCATCGACCGTCTACGTCGGCGGGTCCCCGTGGACCACCTGCCCTCAGAAGCCGAACTGCGCCACGCATACCGGCACCTCGTTCTCAACGCCGGCATCGACAACGCCCAGCAAGTGCTCACCTACCGGCAAGCTGCCCGACTCGCCGACACTACCGCCGCCGCCATTCGGCAGGCTGCCTACCGGAAAGACCTCGTAAGCCTGTCCGTCTTTCGGGCTGGCCGCGAATGGTCAGGTGTCACGCTTCGCTCGCTCGCGGACTGGCGCAAGTGGTCCCTGGAACGATTCCAGGAGGCCGCGGCCGCTGTGAGGGACTTCGAGGGCCTCGATTCCGTTTTCTCCCGCAGTGATCCGCAGCGTGTCCGCATCTGCGCACGCCGCTTGCAGAGCGCCGCCCCTCCTCTGTGGGAACGCTGGCACGTGCTCCAGCCGACCGATACCCCTGCCGCCCTCGCTCGCGCCGGATGCCCCAAGGTACGCGGTGACGTGACGCTGGATCTTCCGGACGACGAAGCCCACTTGCCCTTGTCGTCAGACTGGGTCTGCGAGGTGTGGTCGGGCGACGGCGAATTGCTCGCCCGTTCCGCGGCCGGGGAGGAGCCGCACTCCTAAACCGCTCCTTTGCCGCTAAGCTGCTAGGCTGCTAAACTGCTTCAAGTGCCGCTGACGTGCTCCCCGCTTCCAAGCGATTGCCAGCCACCTTACCGCCGCGCCGCTACTTCCACGCGCAGCACGCGCACGGAGGAAACGTCTAGTTCGTCCGTGTGGACGCCGGCGACGCGCGTTTCGTTGCCGGCCATGAGCGTCAGGCCCTCCGGACCCTCGACGGTCCCGATGTACCCATAGTTCTCGCCATCGAACAGGTCGTAGAGCCGATGTTCCTCGCCGACCGGAGCGGCCACCGTGTCGCCCACTCCCCCACGCCGGCGAACCCACACCGTGTGCCCGGGCGGTCCCTGTGAACGCCTTGCCGACGACGGGCAGCGTCTCGCCAAACGTCAACATATGCGCCTTGCGCGCCATCGACTCACGGATGCGGGCAACGTATTCCTCTGGCGTTGCACGAAGCGGGATGTCGCGCGAGATCTGTCCCAACTCCCTGCCGGTCGAGGCGTCGAGCACGGCCATGTCGTACTGATCGCTTACGCCGATCGCGATTCTTCCTCCCTCCAAATCCGACAGCACCCCATGCGGACCGTACACCTGATAGGCGCTCAAAGGGGGGAGAGGCCCGGATACCCAAAGCTCCCGGCACCGGACAGCCTGGATGACCCGTGCCGGCAGCGCCTGGTCGACCGTTGCCGGGCCGCTCGGCCACGCCAGCACCACGACGCCGCCTGCGGAGTCAATGGCGAGGTCCTAGAAGGACTCGCCAACGGGCTGGGAGCCGAGCGGGGTGCCTTCAAGCGTGAACAGGTCCACGCACCGCCTGTTGTCGGCCGCCACGATGCCCTCGTCTGACACGGCGAGGGTGCCCAGGGTGCGCGCGGAGCGGATCCACGACCTCCGCCGCCTGGTCGCCTACGGGCTCGACCACCCGGCACCCGTGCCACAGCAGCCGACCCGGCCCTGGCCATGATCCCGCCGACGAGACGCCTTGACTGCGAACTGTGCGGCCGGCGGCCCGTTGAGAGGCCTCGTTCCGCTCCGGCCGGACCGCCAGGTCTGCCACTCCTGTAGGGAGCTCGTCCGGCTGGGCGCGCGAATGGTTCGCAAGCACGGACGCGACCAGGTGCACCGATTGATCTGCGAAATGGCCGAGAAGGCCTGGCTCGACCAGGCCGGCTGATTGGCCTCCGCCCTATTGACAACCACCGGCCTTCACCGCGAGCATTCTTGTGCGGTTGGGAGGGCTGCCACGGCGGTTCGTCGAGCCATTACGGCTCGCCCGGCCGCCTTTTTTTCTACCTTGGCCTTCCCGACGCATCGACTTCCTCTGAATGCACCTTCTCTATCTCGACGACGCCGGCTCTGCCGGCAACCCCACTGAGCAGTATCTCGTCCTCGGGGGGGTATCGGTCTTCGAGGCCCAGGCGCACTGGATCACCCAGCAGCTCGACCGGCTGGCGGAAGACATCAACCCCGGCGACCCGCACAGCGTGGAGTTTCACGCCTCCGAGATCTTCGGCCACCGAGCCCAGCCCTGGAAGCGCCTGACCCAGGACGAAGCCCGGGGCACCATCAAGTCCGTTCTCGACGTCCTGGCGAACGCCTACGACACCGCCCGGGCCTTCGCGTGCGTCGTTCACAAACCGTCGTTTCCGAACCGCGACCCCATGGAGATCGCGTTCGAGGACCTCTGCAGCCGCTTCGACCAATATCTCCACCGCCTGCGCGTTGGAGGTGACACACAGCGGGGGCTCGTGATCCTCGACGAGAGTTCCCACGAAACCACCCTTCAGCGGATGTCCGTCCAGTTTCGCACCCTCGGGACCCAGTGGGGGGTCATCCGCCACCTCGCCGACACGCCCTTTTTCGTAGACTCCCGCGCGTCTCGCGTCATCCAGCTGGCCGACCATGTCGCCCATGCCGTCTTCCGGAGGTATCAATCTGGCGATACGCAGTACTTCGACCGCTTCGCCCACAAGTTCGATGCCGCGGACGGCATCGTCCACGGGCTTGCCCACAAGGAGCTGGGCAACCCCCGCTGCATGTGCATCGCCTGTCTCAGCCGGCGAGCGAGCGACGCTGGCTAGTACAAACACCCGACCGCCACCGCTAGCTCTCTCTAAGCTGCTAAACTGCTAAGCCGCCTGGGCTGTCCGGCGACCCCCGCCTTCCGCCGGACAGCACTCCGCCCCCATTCCGGGGCCTCCCTCATTCCGCGTCCGGATCCACCATGAACCGCGCCTTGATGAACGCCACGTCGCGCTGAATGGCCCCCAGATTGGCGACCTCCAGTTTCCCCTCGACAGCACTCATCCCTCCAAAACGTGGTCCGCCTTGGTTTCCAGCACCTCTATTCGTTCGCCCACCTGGGCTTCCATGCCTCAGCCGTTCAGACACCCGGATTTCCGGAAGCCAGGACCGGAAATGCACCATCCCGGGCTGCGGACGCGACCATTACGCCCGAGGGCGCTGCCAGGCCCACTAACATGCGCTTCCGGCGCGCCGGCTACGACAACCGGGTTCATGACTGGGCGCCTGGGCGTCTGGCGGTGGATCGATCAGATCCAGGACACTCCGGGCCCCTTCAACAGCGGCGGCGGCTCGTAAACCCCGACCTGGAACCCCACCCAAGCCGACCAAACTTCTCCGCTCCAACCTAATGCCAGGCCCCGCCAAGAGCCCTTTTTTCACCCGACCCCTACCCCTCGGGAACCTCCGATCGTGCGTTAGAGGCGATCCTGCGGCCTCGCTTTTCGGCCATCCGGCCGTTTTCGACTGTTTCGGGCCGCCGACCGGGCGCACACAGCCCGGAAATGCCTCTACGAATTGGGCCGCCCGGCATTCACCGGCCCTGCATTCTTATTCGCCGCCCTCGCGGGCAAAGGCGGCGGACACATCTGAACCTCGTGTGAGGCTTCGGAGTGGCGAAGGAGGTGCCGATGACGGAGGCCGATCTGGCTCCGGGACCACACTGGAACCCCTAGGACATCGCCGATTCTTGTGTGGTTGACACGGCCGGAATCAGTCCCCTGACTGTAGGGCACGGCGATTCTGACGGCAGGGCTCCACGCATCGGCGCGTGGATTTGCCCGCCAAGGCGGGAGAGCCAAGATGAAACCAGCTGCGGATGGAATCCGTAGTATCTCGCCCCCTTCGGGTCACCGGAAGGGCAGCACGACTGGACGAGCCGAAACACCGGAGGAGACGCGTAGTTCAGTTTAATCTACCCACGGCGGAACTGATGGCCCGTGCCCCCCGAGAGGGGCGCTGGCGGAGATCAGTGGCCGCGCCGCTATCGCGGGTCTATGGACGGCCCGCGATCGCGGGCCTCGATTCCGCCGCCGGCCGCGCTTCGCAAGGCTCGGCGAACGCGTTCCCCAGAGTGATCGCGGTGCTCCGCCACCGCATTGCGGGGGGCCGCCGCCGGATCGCGGACGCGGTCCCCACGGGCTTCTCTGACGCCCGTTTCGTCGTTCAGCCAGCCTACCCCGCACACTAACGCAGATTTACATTTCACTGTGCGCGTTGCAGTTACAGGATTCTCCGGCCCGGTTCCCTCCGAATGACTCCCTCCGATTGGGATTTCAGGTGCGAGCCCTCGGGCGACTCTCCAGAGCCTTCCTAAGCTGTCCCGCGTCGGCCTGCTGATAGCAGCGCAGAACCGTCTGGGGATTCTTCCATCCGCCAAGCTCGCAGAGCACCTTGAGCGGCAGCTCCATCAGGTCCGTGGCGAACTTGCGCCGCAGCGAGTGCCAGCCCCGGCCCGGCTTCGGCTCCAGTCCCGCGAGGTTCTGGGCCTTCTTCCACCACAGAAAGGCGGAAACGCGGTTCGTGCTCTTCGTGGCATCGCTCGACGAAGGGAGCACCGGGCCGTTCTTCGTTCCACGGCCGATCCCCCGCGCTTCCTCCAAGACGGCGAGCGCCTCGGCGGTCAAGGGCGTGGTGTGTTCGTACCCCGTCTTCTCGTGCTCCGCCCGCCACCGGATGGTCATGTCCTCGAAGTCGATGTCGGGCCACCTGAGCTTGCGGATGGCTCCGATCCTGTGCCCGGTCTCGTGCGCCAGCACGAGTGCGACGCGGAAGCGCCACCCGACTTTCCGGGAGACCCCGAGCAGCGCCCGGTACTCGCCCTCGGTGAGGACGACCCGGTTGGGGTTCTTCTCGACGGGCTTCCGGAGACCCTTCAGCGGGTTGGAGTCGAGGAGGAGCCTCCCTTCCTCGTCCCGGGACCTCGCGGCCCAGTTGAGCACCGCCGTCAGGAACGTGAGGTCCCATGCGACGGTCCGGTTGCCGACGGGCTGGCCCGAGCGGCCGGCCCTGCCCGCTCTCCGCGCTCGGATGAACCGGTCCCAATCGCGCTGCGAAAGCGTTGCGGGTCTCCGGTCCCCGCCGAAGAAGTCGAGGAACATCGCGGACGCGACCCTGTCGCGCCGCCGGGTCCTCTCGCCCTTCGTGGGCGTCACCTCGTCACCGTACATTTCAAAAAGCCGCTCCAAGGTGAGCGGCTCGGGCTCGGCTTCGGCCTTGCCGTTGGGCTCGCGGACCGCGAAGCCCGCGGCGGCCTCGTCGGCCTGCCGCTTCGCGCGAGCCCAATCCCGGTGCTTCAGGGACCGGCTCAGTCTGCGCCCGTTCTCCCGCCACTCGATCTGAAGCAGGCCGGTCTTCGGATCCGGAAAGACCCGGACCCGGTTCCGGCCCCATTCTCCGGCGCTGTAAGAGCGCCGGTCTCGTTTCGTGCGTGCCATCGTTCGATTCCTCTCGATTCGATGGACTGCACGATCCGCCTGCCCGAAAGCTCGCGGGGAAGCGGCTCGTCCGCCAGTCGCTATCGCCCGACCGGCTCGCGCCCCAGCGGGCGGGTTCGTCGCGGGCCTCATATCCGGCCCTTCTCGCGGAGCCGCCAGTAGCCCGTCTCCCTGGGCAGGTAGTTGGGCTTCAGGTAGACGCGGGTGGCCGGAAGCGACTTCACGCCGTCGTAGGGGAGGCAGATGGCTTGGTAGTTGGCCAAGAGCGAGAACTCGCGCGGCGTGAACACCGGCTCCCTCTGTTGGCGGAACGACTTGCTCGCGCCGATGGATCCGCGTCCGCCCCCGGCGCGGCCCGACAGGAGCGAGAACTCGGGCCTGCCCGTGGTCTCGGTGAACGTGTAGGATGCCCGCGTCTTCATAACGCTGCCGCACATCTCCGACGCGATCCGGGCCGACGCCTCGTCGGAAAGCGACAGGAAGATCCGGGTTCGGAGGGTCTGTACAAGCGTGCGCCATGCCTCTCCGGAGGGGAGCACCGAGCGGAGCGAGGAGAGCGACTGAGTCGCGACGATGGGGATGCACCGGCACTGCCGGGTCAGAGCGAACGCCTTCTCGTCGCCCGACGGGTCGTCCTGTCCGACGGTCGCAAACGCTTGGTACTCGTCACAGATGAACACGGCGGGCCGCATGTAGCGGTCGGGACGGCGCGCGGCCTCGGCCGGACGGCGGAGCAGCGCCTGCATCCAAGCGTTCTTGAGCAGGACGCCGATGGCGCGGGCAAGCGCCGGATTCGCTCCGGCCGGCATGTTCAGGGCGAGAACCCTGCCTTGGTCGATCAGCTGTGCGAGCGGCGGCAGCCTCCGGCGCAAGCCCGGCACGGGTTGGCCGTTGCTGCTGGCATCGCGGTTCTCGGTGGGCGCGGATTCGGTGGGTGGCGGGGGGCAGAACACGCCCGCGACCTCCGGCTGGTCGAAGAGCGACAGGAAGACGGAGATGCCCTCGACGATCGACGTGCGGAGCTTGGGGTCCAGCGCCATCCAGTCCTTGTCGTACCACCGCTCGATGGCCTCGACCTGTTCGACGACTTCCTCGCCCGCACCTCCTCCGGCCTCTTCCGTCTCGTAGCCGACGCCGAGTTCGTCGAGGCGGGATCCGAGTTCCGGGACGAGGCGGCACCCCACGTTGCCGGTGCCGGGCACGCGTTCCCACGCCCACTTCTCCAACGCCTGCGGGTGGGCGATCATGTCCTCTTGCGAGATGACGGCGCGGAGCGGACGTAGCCGGTCGGCCAGCTTCCGGGCCTCGCCGATCCTCCGCCCAAGGAGCTCCGCGTCCACGGTGCAGCGGTAGATGTCCCGGAGCGTGACCCAGCCGCCCGGCAGGAGCCGGTGAAGCTCGATGATCCACCGGACGAGGTTCGTGTACGCCTGTTGCCAAAACGGTTCACGGCTCTTGCCGAAGAGCTGGTTGATGAGGGACGCGACGCCGTAGGCCAGCGAGTAGGAGTCGAGGAGCGGGTCGTCGAGCGGGTTCCATTGGAGCGATCCGCCGAGCCCGATCTCCATGTAGTCGTCGCCCCGTCCGGCATCGTCGAGGATCCTCCGAACCTGATGGCAGAAGTCCCCTTTGACTTCGAGCACGAGCGCGCCCGCGCGCTTGCGCGGATCGTCCGCCCGCCACGAGAGAAGCTGCCGGGCGAAGGGATACATGCAGCCGCTGGTCTTGCCGGTGCCGACCGCACCCACGATGAGCGTGCCGGTGTAGAGCCCCTTCTCGGGGACGACGAGCCAGGAGGGCCGGTCGCTCTCTCTCGCCACGGTCGGATGGTGCGTCTCGCCGATCACCACCGAGGGCGCGTCGTCCTTCGGCGACGTGGGCCACTCGGGCAGCCTGCCGCGCCGCCGGAACCTGAAGAGGGGCTGGAACCAGACCCGCCAGGCGGAGAGAACGACCGAGCCCGCAAGGATGACCGCGACGCCGGGCGCGGCGTAGTACCAGAGGCGGATCGCGGTGTGGATGGCCGGATCGTTCTGGGCGATCAGGTCGAGATAGAGGTTGTCGCCGGGGCCTGGGAACGGCAGTTCGAGCGCGTGGGCGCCCGCCGTTCCGATGGCGGCTCCGATGACGGCGACGGTCGAGTTCTTCATCGGCGAAACACCCTTCCCGGAGGGATCGTTGGTACGGGAGCGACCCGGCGGGGCGGGCGGCATGGGCCTGCACATGCCGAACCGCCCCTATGCCGCACCGGGCATACCGAAGGGCCGGGTCGCTCCCGTCCACGGCCCGGAGACCCGGATCGACACCGGCGATCCGCGGGCCGTGGCCCAACCCCAAGCCGTCCGGCGACTTGCGGAACCCGCGTTCCGCACACTCGGGCGCGATTTCCCCGCACAAGCACCCCGATGTCGTTTTCACACCTCTGGATCGGCAACGGGCTCCCCCGAACGGCGCTCAAATCCGTACTCCCGAAAGGCGGCTCGAACGCCACACCGAATGGGCGTCGATCATGCCCTCGGGACGTGCCGAACGGAGCAGTTCCCGCATCTTGACGAGGCGGCGAAGGCAGCCGTTGAGACCGCCCAATTCCTCGACCGTCGCGTCGTCCATGCCCCGGATGGCGTTCTCGATCCGCGCGGCCTCGCGCCTGGCTGCGGCGACGGTGCCGGGCGGATGCGCGGGACGTGGGGCCGTGTCCGCATTGGTCCAGTTGCCGAGGATCGTCCGCGCCCGGTCAAGCGGTCTCCGGGCACACGCGACCCCGACGGCCTCGACCGACAAGCCGTCCTCCCTCAGCGCCTCCCAGAGCCTCCGGTGCCGGTCCCGCCACGAGTGGAGCGCCGTCGAGGTGTCGTAGCCGGGATCGGCGTGGACGAACACGGCGCGGCGGGATTCCAGCGCCACGGGCATCCCGCGCGGGAAGTAGCGCCGCGCGCCCCCGGCCGCGCCCCGGTAGACCCGGACGGGCAGCAGGGCGCGGTCGATGCCGACAGCTTCGAACGCGCTGACCTTCTCCGGCTCGGTCGGCAGCCAGGGCAGGTCCGGGTACTCGATGACGTAGTCGAACGAGAGCAGACGGCGAACGACCACCTCGGTCGAGGTGATCCTCCGGTGGCGGACATCTTCGGCACCGAGCGCCCGGTAGACCCCGCGCGCGCAGACCCGGCAGACCTTCAGGCCCCCGACCGTCTCCTCGGCCACAAGCCTCCGCTCCGTCAGAGCCTGCACGATCCGGAGAACCTTGAAGCGGCTGGCACCGAGCCAGTCCGAGAGCTGCGCCCGGGTGAACACGCCGCCGTGCAGGCTCGCCAGGGCGATCCACTCGGCCCGGCGGCCCGTCAAGCCGAAGGCCCCCAGCGCCCGCTCGCGTCCCTTCAGATGGGCGATCATCGCGATGCTCTACCGTGCCTCATGCCGAGAACGGAAGAGCCCCCTGCAGAGCAAGTCAACTCGCGGGAAACCGCCCCTTGTCCGATAGCGTTCGAAGAGGTTTGATAACGTCAAACAGCCATCGGCCGTCGTCGCCAGCGCGGCGTCGATTCGGTCGCGGGGGCGGGCGGGACGCCATTGCACCAACGGCGGATCTCAATCCGACACGGAGTCCGTCCCTTGCCATTCTCGGATGCACGATCACATGCTCTGACCTACGTTTCGGCAGGAGTCGAGGTCTTCCGCTCCCCGAGGATGGCCGGCGGGCGGGACTGTGGCACCACGACGGCGTGGTTGGACGGGGAGGCAAGGATGGTGATTGGTATTGGAGGCTCGGCATGGTCAACGGATTCAAGATAATCCTGCCTCCGGGAGCAGCTACGGCCATCCCGGCGGTCGCGCTATTCTTAACCACTCTGGCACTCGGGCCGGCAGATGCACAGCAAGCAATCGACAAATTCCCCCCGGACAGTTTAGCAGCGCTGATCTCCGCCGCCGATCAGGGCGACGCCGCCGATCAGGTCAGCCTCGGTGACATCTACCGTGACCTGGCCGGGAATCCATGGGACCCCGCAGAAGCTGTCCTCTGGTACCTCGCGGCCGCTGAACAGGGCTACGCTCCCGCTCAGGTCAGGCTCGGGGATATGTACCTCTCGGGGCTGGGCGTTCCACGGGACTACGTCGAAGCTGTCCGCTGGATCCGCGCCGCCGCCGAACAGGGCTACGCTCCCGCTCATCTCCACCTCGCGCGCCTGTACGCGAGCGGGGACGGGGTTCCAGAGAACGACGACGTAGCCGTCCGCTGGTATCACGCGGCCGCCGAACACGGCCACGCTGACGCTCAGTCCCACCTCGGGTTCACGTACGCGAACGGGGAGGGGGTTCCGGAGAACGACGTGCTTGCCTACGCATGGATCAATCTGGCCGATCCGCAGGGCTTGGAGGAAGCCCAAGAAGCCAAGGATCAGCTGTCACGTCGGATGACCCGCGAGCGAGTCGCACGGGCTCAAGAGTTGAGCAGCATCGAGCGCTTGCGGGACATAAACCAGCCCCCCTATGCGGTGAGTCTCCGAGCCGCTCCGCGCCGGCACAAGGCGGAACGACTCCAGTCCTCGGCTAGGGTTCTTCTGTTTCGGGATTACCAAGAGTACTTGACAGGCTAACAATCGGGGAGAACAGAAATGTCGAAGACTAGGTTGTACATTTCCATCGTCGTCGTGGGAGTTGTGTTGAGTGGTATGTGGATTTCGCCGGAGCCGTTGGTGGGACAACAAAGCGCAGCGTTCGGTGATGTTGGAATGAACCCGGTGACTCCTGACGGTCTTAATGACATTGACGCCGAGATGGAGTATGCAAGGCGGGCGATTCACTTTACCGACTGCCAGGCCTTGCAGGTTGATTTCGGCATGGCGGGAAGTCCCGTCGATGCGCAAGAGGCAGGTTTCGAGTACGCTGTGATCCAGCTTGTCAGCCATCGGCTAGAGCTTGCGGGTGTGGTGGATGAGAGGCTGTTGGAACGTGAGCGGATAGGACGACATGCTCAATTCCTAGCTATGGCGAGGTTGACCGGAAACGACTTTCTTCATCTTGACACGATTGACGAAACATTCCCCAATTGGAGGGATCGGCACCCGGATGTAGGCGAAGAAGACCTGAGCGGATTCCTCGGCCGCCAGGCGGGATCTGATCTACCCAAACTCGTCTTGTATATCAGGATATATGCCGACGGTCAACATAGGGTCAGGATGCAACTTCGTCAGTTGGTGGAGCTTCATGGCGCAAGAGGGTGGGTCACGACGTGGGCGATGCGCAATGACCTTTTCGATGAGGACACAACTGCGCTCCGTTATCTGTCAAATGCACTTGACGGTTTCCTTCTAAATATCAAGGAAGCAAATGCGGAATGCCGTTGAGATCGCACAGGAATGCTCACGGAAGGGTTCGCGCGGAATGAATCCACTGTCAAGTATTCCTGGTAATGTTCCCAACCAACGCATACGCGGCGGATCTCGCGTTGCTCCGGCGTGTACAAGTACGGAATTTACCTGGCACGCGGTCTCGCCGAGGTCAGCGCTTTCAGGCCGCCGTTCCTTCCCGGTTGACTTGTTCGGGGTCCGGGGCTCCGGACTCCCTTCTTGAAGACCTGACAAAGCGTCCGCCCTTCAATGCCGGGCCCGGGGTGGGCAGGTTGCGGTTGTAGGTCTCGCAATAGGTGTCGAGATCGACCTGCATCTCCTCGGCCGCCTCGTACGAGGTTGTCGGCCCCTCCACCCGGAGTTGCTCGTCCAAGGGCGTCCGATGGCGCCACCGAACGGGCCGTCGGCCGCTTCCGGCGCTCGCTCGAGGGCCGGCAACGTCTATTTAGGGATCCGGACCCTGCGTTTCATTGGGTTAGGCGTGGACCGGCGCTGCTGACGGCGGGCGTGCGGCGCTCCTACGCGCTCGGCGGCCCCCGGGAACAACCCGGAGATCGAGAGCTTCTTCGGCCGGTTCAAGGTGGAGGACAGGGCGCTCGTTCTGGACGCCGGCTCGCCTTCGAAGAACTCGCGGCCGTCGTCCGGGATCCTACTGCAGTCGGGTGCGTCGTCACTCCCCCCTCCCTCGGAGACCAGCCGCCCCGGAAGATCATCGAGGACTTGTACCGAGAGGGCTGATCAAGTGCAACCAACCCCGGAGGTCCGCCCAACATTTCGGGGTCACTTCAGGCCTCCCGCTACCGGGATCCGTGATGGAGGGGGGCCACACGACGAGAAGAAACGAACGCGAAGAAGCTCATCGAGGCTGCTGCCAAGTCACCGTAGGCACCGACAACTCCGCCCATCGGAACGCGGCGGCATGGGGGGACTTCCAGCGCTACGAACCCGAGAACATGGAGCATCAACTCCCCGGCATAAACACGTTCCTCGCCATCAAGGGTCTGGTAGAACTCGGCATGACCCGCTCCGAGGCGATCCCCGCAGCCACGAAGAAATGGCGCCGTCGCGAAGCAAGGCGCTCGACGAATACGGCACGCTCAAAGAGGGGAAGGCGGCAGACATCCGTCGTCCTTGACGCGAACCCACTCGCCGACATCGAGCCCCCGCCCTCTCGACCCCATCGCCCTCGATCGGGCCGCCGAAACACCCGCTGTTCCCACGGGCGTTATCCCTCGACTCCGAACTTTCGTCGTACCCCGGTACCCTGTATCTTGTTCGTCATCCAGCCCGCGACGCGGTAGGTCCGCGGGCTCGGAAGACGACACCCTCAAGAGCCCTCATGCGAGGGCCGGGATCACTCGAAATGACATCGGCACCACGCTGGACAAAGCTCAGCGTTCAGAACTTCCGAGGGCTCTCGGACTTGCGACTTGAGGGTTTGGGGATCTTTAACGTTCTGTTCGGGGCGAACGACGTCGGAAAAACGTCCGTCCTAGAGGGAATCTTTCTGCTGTCCGGGCTCGGCAATCTGGAACTGCCGATCCGAATCCAGAATTTTCGTAACTTCATCGTTCCCGACATCGAAGGTCTCGGGTTACTCGTCCATGGTCTCGATCCCAATTCGCACGCAACTCTGGAGGCCCACGCCGCGGACGGATCCAAACGGACCCTCGAGCTCTCGACGCCCAGGGACGCTTCAATCGTCGAACGGGATCCACCCCCTACCCCCGATCATCGACCGAGCCAATCTGCCTTCTCCACCCCTAGCGATCGTCGTATCGTGCGGTACAGTGGTTCTGTCAGGCCGTCGGACCTCGACGACCCCATCGAGTTTTCAGGGACCCTGAAAGTAAACAACGATGGGTTTGAGCGTCATATAGATCCTGCACACGCGTCGGAGTACATCCTACCCGCGAGATATCTCGCCCCTAACGCTAGTTACGACGCGAAGCTTATTTCCGATGTAGCTGTCCATAAGCGCATTGTAGATTTGGTTGAGTGCCTCCAAATGATCAATCCAGCTATCACAAACATTACATCCGACGGAAACCTTGCGTACGCTGATATTGGACTCTCACAAATGCTGCCGCTAAATATGCTCGGTACCGGTATGAGCCGCGCAGCGGCAATGATCGCACCTTGCATACTAGACAACAGCCGCATTCTCCTAGTCGACGAACTCGAAAACGGGCTTCACCATCGTGCAATCCCACAGTTGCTAGGGACTCTCTTACGTGTCTCTTACGAGCGAAGCATACAAGTGTTTGTCACAACTCATAGTCGCACAGTTCTCGAGGAACTGTATTCTGTGCTGGCACGGGAGGAGTGCCGTTTGTATAGAGCGGGAAGCTCCAGCTACGCGCTTCAACGTGCGCAGAGCGGCATGATCGGAACGTACCGCTACGGGTACTCGGATCTCGAATACGCATTGAAACACGAAATCGAGATCCGATGACAGCCACGAAGTGGAAGGTGTTTGTGGAAGGGAAGGCGGATCGAAGGTTCGTGTCGACGTTGTTGACGGCGCTTGGAGTCGCGACCGTCGAAGTGGAGTCGATCGGTGGAGGCGTGTCGCATCTAAGAGCCGGTACGGTTCGAAACCTGCTTCAGCGGAGCCGACGAGACGGTTGTAAGATAGCGACGGTGCTAGATGCGGATGAGGACGTTGACGCAAGACAAGCGGAGCTTGATAGGATTAACGACGAATATGATCTGGCGATCGAGCGATCATTCTGGTTGCCGAACGATGTGGATTCCGGATGCTTGGAGACGCTGCTGGAAGAGGTGGCCGTTGAAGAGCACCATAGAGTGTTTAATTGCTTGGATCAATACGTGGAGTGCCTCGATGCGTTCGATCGTGGATACGAAGGACCGACGCGAAAGGGGCGAATTTACGCGTATTGCGAAGCGGTTGGCGCGGAGAAAGGTGAAGAGCAACGAGACTACACGAATGACAAACATTGGGATCTCAGTGCGAGTAGTCTGCAGCCATTGCGTGCGTTCCTCGATGAGTTGACCTGATCGGAAGTATACAAATACAGTGATCGTGTGACACCGTGGTTGTACACGGCGGCGTCCAGCTTTCCTCGAGAGCGCGGCGTACGGGCAGGGCTTCACCCCCGCGGGCGGTCGCGCACTTGTCCCGTCCGCTCGCAAAGGGGCAGAAGCGGGAGTCCCGCCATTCAGGTCGGGTTTCCTGCTTTCGCGGTACGGTCCAGCGCGGTCTAGTACAACGGCAGAGAATGGCGGATCATGCAGTCCTGTATGACTTTAGATGATTCTCTGCCGTGATTCAGCCCTGCGGCGATCCGCCTACCCCTTGTCATACAATGGGGCTGGCGAGGGGTGGCGACCGCCCCCCCTTCGATCCCCCCGCTCTTCGCGCTCCCGTGGAGGTCGCGGACGGGGGCTCCGCCCCCCATCCCCCGTGCCGGTGCGGCGTGATGCCTGAGCGCCTCACCGCCGTTGTCACCGCCCGCGTAACGGCGACCGAGTCCGCCGACTGGCGGGCCAAGGCGAAGGCCGCTGGTGTGCCCCTGTCGGCGCTGATCCGGCGGGCGATGGCCCGCACGCGGACGTGGACCGCCCGAGCGGCCGAGGTCGAGCGCGAGCGCACGCGGCAGGTCTCGCGGATCGGAAACAACCTCAACCAGATCGCGCGCTGGGCCAATCGCCACAAGGGGGCGGCCGAGGCCGTCGAGGTCCTCGCCCGCCTCGTCTCCATCGAGCGGGCGCTTACGGCGCTGGCCCGCTTCGAGAGCCCGGACGACGATGCACATTAAGTTTCTCGCGCACGGGACCGGATCGGCGCGGGCTGCGGCCAAGTACCTCCTCGGGGAGCAGGACGCGGCCGGGAAGCCGCGCGAAGGCGTCGAGGTGCTGCGGGGGAACCCGGAGATGGTGGCTGCGGTGTCCGACTCGCTCGACTTCGAGCACAGGTACACGTCCGGCGTGATCGCCTGGGCGCCGGACGACCGCCCCACCGACGAGCAGATCGAAGCCGTCCTCGACGCCTTCGAGAAGACGGCCTGGGCGGGTCTGGAGCCCGACCGCTACGCCTGGGCGGCGGTGCTGCACCGTGAAGAGGGCGGAGGCGCCCATGTCCACGTCCTCGCGGCCCGGTGCGACCTTGAGACCGGCCGCAGCCTGAACATCGCGCCTCCGGGATGGCAGAGGACCTTCGATCCGCTCCGCGACGCCTTCAACCACGAGCACGGCTGGGGCCGCCCGGACGATCCGGCCAGGGCCAGAGTGCAGCAGCCCGGACACCGCGCCTACATCGAGGCGGCGCAGCTGCGAACCGGGCTCCGGCTCGAACCCTCTCCACGCGACCTGATCCGGGACTACCTGATCCAGCGCGTCGAGCACGGCATGGTGAGCAACCGAGGCGATGTCGTCGCCGCGCTGCGGGAGGCGGGCCTCGAAGTGCCCCGGCAAGGCAAGGACTACCGTGCGCCGTGGAAAGGCGCGTTTTCCTAGTGGGTGCGAATCCCACCCGGCAACTGTCGCTCCGGCTGGTAGCGGCCAGGGCGGTTCATGGAGGCAACGACATGGGCTGAAGCACTCTGGAGAGAAGGGCCGCCATGGGCGGCTCAGCGACCATGCAGGCCGGAACGCGAGTGAACGCCGAGCAGGCCCCGAAACGCCTAATGCGGAAGCCGACCCTTCGGTAGTCAGGGGAAGGCCGACGGCTGGCCGGGAAGAGAGCGACAAGCGCACTGGCCGGTTTCCGCCGGGGTAATGGCGCTGGCATGCATGGAAGATGGAAAGCGCAGCAACACGGGAAGCCCTGCCGGTGCCGAGCACGCGGCAACCGGAACCCCGCGAGGGGCAGGCCGGGCCGGCAGGGTGGCGGATGGGTCCGCAGTACCGGAGACGCGGGGTAATGCCCGCCGAGGGAAGGGACCCTGAGTCGGGAGCGGTACGGAACGGAGGCAGGGACATGACCACTGGCGGGAGCCTAACAGGGTCGGCGAGCGTTCGGAAACTCCAGACCGTGCTACATGCGAAAGCGAAGGAAGAACCTGGACGGCGCTTCCACGCCCTTGCCGACAAGGTATGGCGGGAGGACTTCCTGCTGACGGCATGGGAGATGGTCCGGCGCAACGGCGGAGCGGCTGGAGTCGATGGTGTGACGGTCGCGGATGTCGAAGCGTACGGAGTGGAGCGCTGGATCGGGGAACTGTCGCGGGAACTGAGGGAGGGCGCCTACAAGCCGAGTGCGGTGAGACAGGTGCTGATCCCGAAGAAACAACCGGGGAAGTTCCGTCCGTTGGGCATCCCATGCCTGAGGGACCGGGTTGCGCAGACGTCGGCCATGTTGGTGCTTGGGCCGATCTTCGAGGCGGACCTGGAGCCGGAACAGTACGGATACCGGCCGGGACGGAGCGCCAAGGACGCGGTCGAGCGGATACACCGCTTGGTGAACCATGGCCGCAACGAAGTGGTCGATGCGGACCTCTCCAACTACTTCGGTGAGATACCGCACGCCGAGTTGATGAAGAGCATCGCGCGGCGCGTGAGCGACGGGCGGATGCTTGGACTCGTCAAGGCGTGGCTGGAAATGCCGGTGGTGGAGCAGGACGGGGAGGGAGGCACTCGCCGCACGAACCGGGCGCGAAGAGAACGGAAGGGAACCCCGCAAGGGGCTCCGATCTCGCCGCTGCTGAGCAACATCTACATGCGGCGGTTCATCCTTGGCTGGAAGGTGCTGGGCTACGCCCGGCGATTCGGCGCGGAGATCGTGAACTATGCGGACGACTTCTGTGTGCTCGGCAAGGCCCCGGCGGCGGAGATGCTGGCGGCGGTCAACCGGCTCATGGACAGGCTGAAGCTGCCGGTCAACGCGCGGAAGACCCGATGCCTCCGATGCCCCGAGGAGCCCATCGAGTTCCTCGGGTACCGCATCGGCTGGAACTATCGCCCAATGGACGGAAGCCGGTACATCGGGACCCGGCCCAGCAAGGCGAGCGTTCAAAGCATCTGCCGCAGGATCAGCGAGCAAACGGACCGGGTGTACGTGGGACGGTCCGCCGAGGAAGTCGTAGAGCGTCTCAACCGGCTGATGTCCGGATGGGCGAACTACTTCGACCTCGGGCAGGTCAGCCCGGCCTACAAGGCTGTGGACAGGCACGCGACCCGGCGGCTGCGACAGTGGTTCCGGCGGAAACACAAGGGACGGTCGAGAAGCTACGTGCGCTTCCCCGACGAATGGCTGCGGGACCACTGCGGCCTGACGTGTCTTGGGCCAACGACCGGAGACCTTCCGTGGGCGAACGCATGATCCCGGCTGAGAGCCGGATGCGGGAAATCCGCACGTCCGGTTCGACGAGCGGGGGAGTGGAAACGGACCGCATGGGAGCCGGACTGAGCACCAAGCGAAAGCGCGGACAAGAAGCACCGGACCCTACCCGGCACCGCGCCACCCCCCGACTCCACTCACCGCGCTGGACCCCGAGAGCGGAAAACGCTGGCGGCTGAAAGGAGAACTGTATGGAGAGAACTTCGACCGCGAACGATTTGAGCGACCGGCTGCGGAGACGGCTGGAGAACGAACGCAGGGAGATCGAGGAGTTGACCGCGAGCGAGCTGAAGCGGCTCGCCGAGAACTCGCGGCGCGTCGCGAGGAACGCGCTCAGTACCATCGAGCGCGATACGGAGGTAGCGGTCGGGAACGTGCGCGAGTTGCTGGCCAAGGCGTGGCTCCGGCCCCTGATCGTCGGCCTGAGCCTTTGGATCGGTTTCTTCGGCGGCAGCTGGGCGACGATGCGCTGGTTGGCGGCGAGCATTCAGGACCGGATCGAGACGCTCGCCGAACTGGACTACGACATCTACGACGCGCGGCAGACGATCGCGCAACTGGAGGTGGACACCTGGGGGGTCGCGCTGCTGGAGATCGAGGGAGAGCGGGTCGTGGTACTGCCAGCGGGGACGGTGGACAACACGGGCTGGACCTGGCGCGATCGGCCTGCCGTGAAGCTGTCGAACGAGTGAAGGAGGTCTATGACCGCGTTGGAGGAGCAGTTGACGAGGGCCTTGCGGAGGTTGTCCGCGCAGTACGAGCGGGAACAGCGGCGGCACTCCGGGCAGATCGAAGCCTTGCACGAGTACGCCGAAGTCTTGCGAGAATACGTCGAAGCCTTGAGGCAGCACGCCGAGCGGCAGAGAGAGGAGAACGAAGCCTTGCAGCGGCGAATCGAGCGGCTCGACGGGCAAGTGACACGCTTGGCCGAGTACTACGGGACATCCGCCGCCGCGAGACCGCGCGGCCGCGCCTGGTGATAAGGCCGCCTAAGCGAGGGCCGAACCGCGATGCCGGACCGAGCCGCTGACGATGGCGCCCAGTCGCTTGCCACCGGAACACCGTAGCGCCCGCAGCGCCGTCAACCGCCGGTCTGGCGGAGACGCCTTCCCGGCGCGAAGTTCCAACCGCGCAGATCGTGCAGTCCATCACGAGAGGAATCGAATGATGGCACGCACGAAACGAAGCCGCCGGAGCTACGGCGCCGGCGAATGGGGCCGGAACCGGGTCCGGGTGTTTCCGGATCCGAAGACCGGCCGATACCAGATCGAGTGGCGCGAGAATGGGCGCAGGCTCACGAGGTCGCTGCAGCACCGCGATTGGGCTCGCGCGAAGCGACAGGCCGACGAGGCCGCCGCAGGCCTCGCGGTCCATAAGCCCAACGGCAACGCCGAAGCCGAGCCCGAGCCGCTCACGCTGGAGAAGCTGTTTGACATCTACGGTGGAGAGGTGACCCCCACCAAGGGCGAGCACACCCAGCGGCACGACAGGGTCGCGATGCGGATGTTTCTCGGGTTCTTCGGCCGGAACCGAAGGCCGGAAACACTCTCCCAGCGCGACTGGGACCGGTTCATCCGGGAGCGCAGGGCGGGCAGGGTTGGCCCGAGCGGGAAGCCCGTGTCGAACCGGATGATCGAATGCGACCTGAGGCTTCTGATCGCGGTCCTCAACTGGGCTGCCAGATCGCGGGACGAGCGGGGCCGCCTGCTTATCGATTCGAACCCGCTGAGGGGCCTTAGAATGCCCAGGCAGAAGAACCCGACCCGCGTCGTGCTTTCTGACGAGGAATACCGGGCGCTTCTGAAGGTGTCGCATCGGGTCGATTGGCGGTTCCACGTCGCGCTCGTGCTCGCGCACGAAACGGGCCACCGCATCGGTGCGATCCGCCAACTCCGGTGGTCCGATATCGACATCGAGGGCCGGACTATCCGGTGGCGTGCGGAGCATGAGAAGACCGGGTATGAGCACCGCACGCCGGTGACCGACGAGGCGATCACCGTCCTTGAAGAGGCCCTGGGCAGGAACCCCTCAAGAGGCAACGCTCCGGTGCTGCCCTCCACGCAGGATCCCTCCGTGTGCATCACGCGCTGGATGCTCGGCGACAGGTGGCGGAAGGCCGAGAGGCTCGCCGGTCTCGAACCGAAGCGTGGCAGAGGCTGGCACTCGCTGAGGCGCAAGTTCGCGTCCGATCTTATGGCCCTGCCGCTCAAAGTACTCTGCGAACTCGGCGGCTGGAAGGAAGCAAAGACGGTGCTGCGGTGCTACCAGCAGCCCGACGAGGTACAACTCAGGGCGGCGATCGAAAGCCGTCAGCGCGTTCGGACCTGATTCCCAATCGGCGGGAACCGATTGGCGGGAATCCGACCTGCGGTTCTCGTAAGGTCAACGATCACAACAAGTTCCGAACCGCCCCGGTCACGCTGTCCCACCGAGTGGCAATCCCGGTGGTGGTTGTCAGGTCCACCGTGTAGCTGTCCGCTCCGTCGTCACCGGCAGGTGCGTCGGGAGACAGCACCCCGTCGTTGACCGACTCGACGCTCCCCGACGGTCCGCCGGCCATGTACCAGACGGCTCCCTCCGCCTCGGGGACGGGCCAGTCGTCCGCCGACGTCCAACTCCACGCGCCGGGATCGTTCATGACGGCGTAGTGGATCGGCGGTTCTTCCATGATTCCGTTGTCGATGCCCTTCAGCCAATGGTCGAACCAGCGAAGCTGCTCCACCGCCGTGAGTTGCGCGCTCTCGGCCATGAGGAGGCTGTCGGGCATGCCCGCGTGCGACTAGGCGCCGATGCCCAGCTTCTGCGGTCCTTCGTAGTTCGCCCAGAAGAGCGCGGCGTCGAGGACGAAGATGTCGTACCAGCCATTCCAGTGATACGCCGGTACCCCGGCCTCCTTCACCTCGTCGAGGACGCCCGAGACCCCGTGCTCGGCCCAGGTCAGCGTCGGGATGTCGTGATCGCGGAATCGCCCGGCAGCGTACTCGACCGCAACATCCCAGTTGTCTTCGTGCTCGGCGATGGCGGCACTCAGCAGCGACCCGTCGGTGTCTTCGTCGACCGGTGGCGCGGCCCAGTTGATGTCCAGGTTGCGGGTCAGGCTACCCCAGTGGTCGATCATGTCCTTGCGGTAGATGCCACCGGGGTGCAGCTGGTCGTACATGTCGAGCCCGGCCACGTTCGGGAAGATGGCCTTGAGCGCGGGGTGCATCTCGGAAGCCGCCATGTACTGGGTCATTCCCAGGTAGGAGCCACCGTACATCCCCACGTTGCCGTCGCTCCACGGCTGGGTGGCGAACCACTCGATCATCTCGCGCGCATCGTCGGTCTCGGCCTCGGAGAACAGGCCCTGATAGGTCCCGAAGGACGCGCCGCCGCCACGCACCTGCACGGCCGCCACGACGTAGCCGTGCCGGGCCAGGAGCTGGAGATCCACGCTCGCGTCGACCATCGAGTTGACCTCGGGCACCTCGACCCCTTCCGGCGTGAAAAACCGCACCAGCTCACCCGGATTCCGGTGGTAGCGGGAGTGCGTCCACACAACGGGGAACGGACCTTGCGCGGCCTCGCCGGCGATCGCCGGGAAGGTGACGTCGACGGCCAGCCTGACGCCGTCCCGCATCTCGACGTACCGCGAAGTGTTGACCCAGCTGTCGTACGCCGGCTCGGAGTAGCCCTCGTAACGGCCAAATTCGGAGACGCGACCGTCGTCGGGAGCATCGGCGGGGTCGGTGCATCCGGCGACCAAGGCGCCGGCCAGGAGGAAACCGATGCTACGCGGGGTACGGGTCATGGGTGAGGTCTCCGGCAGATGACAAGCGCTGGGAGGCGAGAATGGAGCCAACCGGGATCGAACCGGTGACCTCTGGCTTGCAAAGCCAGCGCTCTCCCAGCTGAGCTATGGCCCCAGAATCGCTGGCCGCGGCCAGCCGGGAAAAGATAGCCGGCGAACAGCCGGTCCCCAAGGAGCCACGCTCCGGAGGGCCGGGCAGCCACTCCGTCAGCAGGATCAGCGTCCGGTCAGCAGCCCGTCGAGGTCCCAGGACGCCAGATCCTCGAGCGCATCCAGATCCGTCGCGTCGTAGCGCAGCGCCGCGATCGTGATCATGCCCTGCATGAACGCCTCGGTATCGCTGCCGGGCGGAAACGTGTCCTCCGGCGAGATGCGCGGCTGAAACACGCGCACACCGTTTTCCGGCGCGACCTCCTGGTACCCGAGACGGAGGTAGCTGCCGCCCGTTCCCGCCGCCGCAATCCCGGCGACCTGGTCCTCGGATGCAGCCGGAAAGTTGATCGAGAACACCGTTCCGGGGCGTGACGGACGCGCACGAAGCTCCTGCACAAACCGTGCGACCACCTCCGCCGGGTAGCCGAAGTTCATGGAGCGGCCCCCGAGCGAGGCTGCGACGGCCGGAATGCCGTAGTAGGCGCCCGCCATCGCCGCGCCGACGGTACCCGACATGCGCGCGAAATCGCCGGTATTGGCGCCCGCATTGATCCCGCTGACGACGAGGTCGAAGCTTCCCTCCGGAGCAAGGGCCTGGGTCGCCAGGATGACCGAGCCCGCCGGGGTGGTGTCCACGCAGTGGCCCCATGCCTCTCCCTCGATCTCATACGGCCGCAGCCTTATCGGCAGGTCCAGCCGCACCGACATGCTGCTGCCGCTGCGCTGGCCGCACGGCGCCACCACGGTCACCTCGCCCACCGCCCGGAGCGCCTCAGCCAGTTGCTGGATCCCGGGCGACTCGATGCCGTCATCGTTGGTGACCAGAATATGGTAGGCATCCGCGGACGACCGTGCGTCCCGGCCGGAAGGTGCCGGGTCGCACGCCGATGCTGACAGCGCAACCGCAAGGAAAACCGAGAATACGCGACGAGATCCGCCCATGCCTGCCCCCCTTGTGTCCTGCCCGCCTGGTGCGGTAATGGAGCCAACCGGGATCGAACCGGTGACCTCCGGCTTGCAAAGCCACCGCTCTCCCGGCTGAGCCATGGCCCCAGAGTCGCTGGCGACGCCCAGCCGGGAAAAGATAGCCGGCAGATGGCCAGTCCCCAAGGAGCCAGTCTCCAGAACGCCGGGCAACCAAAACCGGGAACGTCAGGCAACCACTTCCGCGGGAATTCGGGCTATATTGGTTCATGAAACAAATGGCGGTCGGGCTCCGGGTAGCGGTTCCTTCGCTCCTGATCGCGGTCCTTTCCGCGGCTTGCGGCAGCGCTGACGGAATGCCGGAGGGCAATGCAGTTGTTGACGCGCCGGCAGCCGAGGAGGCGGTCAATGTCGCCGCCGATTCGGAGGCAAGCCCGGAAACCGACGCTTCTTCGGTCGGTACCGGCGACGCTCCGGCGGCTACCAGCGACCCCGATTCCGCGTCCGCGGCATCTCTCGACAACGAGCCCGATGCCACCCCCGCCGAGCGCGCGTTCTTCTTTTTCACGCGGCCCGACCACATTCGCGGCCTCTACGTGAACTCGTGGTCCGCGGGCTCCAGGCGGCGCATGGCGGCCCTTATCGATCTCGCCGAACGCACCGAGATCAACACCTTCGTGATCGACATCAAGGACGCCAGCGGCTACGTGAGCCACCCCAGCGAGGTGCCGCTCGCCCAGGAGACGGGAGCGACCAGCGACATCCGTATTCCCAGCATGTCGTGGCTCCTGAGGCAGCTCGAGGAGGCCGGCATCTACCCCGTGGCCCGGATCGTCATCGTCAAGGACCCCGTCCTCGCGGCAGCCCGTCCCGAGTTGGCCGTGCAGGACACGGCCGGCGGCGTATGGACGGACAACAACGGGGTGGTCTGGCTCAATCCGTTCAACAAGGCCGTCTGGGAGTATCACGTTGATCTCGCGCGAGAGGTCGCCGAAATGGGCTTTCCGGAGATTCAGTGGGACTACGTCCGCTTCCCCGATGCGCCCGCGTCGGCACTCGGTCGCGCCCACTTCCCAGGCCGGAACGGACAGCCGCGCACCACCGCCATCCGCGAATTCCTGGCGTACAGCCGCGACGCGCTCGCGGACCTCGAGGTCGATGTGACCGCGGACGTGTTCGGGGTCACTACCTCCGCAACCCGGGACGTTGGAATAGGACAGGTCTGGGAGTCCTTCATCGACGTCGTCGATGTCGCGCTGCCGATGGTCTACCCGAGCCACTACTGGGAAGGCAGCTACGGGTTCGACGAACCCAACGCGTATCCGTATGAGATCGTGCGCAAGGCGCTCCGGGACGCGTTGGAGCGCTCCGCCGCGCTGGAGGGCGCCGGGGCGACCCGTCCGTGGCTCCAGGACTTCACCCTGGGACCGCCGCGCTACGAGGCCCCGGAAGTGCGCGCGCAGATCCAGGCCGCGCACGACCTCGGCATCATGGAGTGGGTGCTCTGGAACCCGGGCAGCCGCTACACGGAGGACGCACTGGAGCCCGCGAAAGGGTTCGCGGCCGAGCCCCGGGTACGCGTCGGCAACCAGGTTGTCCCGGTTTCCATGCGCTTCGAATTCTTCGACACGACTACCGTCGCGGCACAGCCGGACGAGGAGGGCGAGTCCCCCGACGGCGCACCCGGCCCGGACGGCGGCAACACCCCCGCCATGGATACGCTCCCGAAAACGGGCGCCGCGGCCCGGCCGGATACGGTCGGCACCGGCATCGGCCGGTCAGGCTAGCGGGACGGCCGCCGCATAGCGCCGCACCACCTCGCCCGCCTCTTCGATACCCGAAATCCCGGCTACGCTCTTCCCCGCCTGCCACAGCTCCCGCTCCTCGTCGGTCAGTGAACGCTTCAGCTGCCAGAATGACTTGACCGCGTAGAAGAGCCGCATCCAGTGCTTCGTGCGGCTGTTCCGCAGAAGGCGCCTGGCGAGCGGGCTGGCCTTCAGACCCATGCGTTGGATGTACGGGGTATTCAGGACGGACACCGGGATCCCCGTCAGCTTCTCCGACAGAACCACGTCGTCCTCCGCAGCGTCCAGGATCGCCTGCTTGTACGCGTCCGATGCCGTGCACTCGCGCGTGGCGATGAAGCGCGTTCCCAACTGGACGCCGGCGTACCCGAGCGACAGCGCACGCGCGAATTCGCCCGGCGTACCGACGCCGCCGGCGCACACCACCGGAACACCCAGGTCTCCCACCTCGTCGAAGAGCGCCTCCACCCCACGCGGCCCGGCATGTCCTCCCGCACGCCGGTTCACGGCAATGAGACCGTGCACGCCCGACTCAAGTCCCTTGAGCGCCCACTTCCGCTCCGTGACGTCGTGATAGACGATGCCACCGTACGGCGCGACCCTGTCCACCACCCACCTGGGCTTGCCGAGCGAAGTCACGAAAAACCGCACCCCCTCGTCGAGCGCGATGTCGATCCACTCCACCATGCGCTCGTGGTACCTCCTGGACGCCTTCTCGATCAGCGCGTTCATGCCGATCGGCCTGGACGTCAGGCGCCGCATGTAGCGCAGTCCCTCGCGGAAGTCGTAGCCGTGCACATAGGTGAGGCTCACGGGCTGCAGGATCCCGATGCCGCCCGCCTCCGACGCGGCCGCCACCAGTTCGGGATTGCTGCACGGGTACATGGCGCCGCAGATCAGCGGGACCTCTATCCCGGCGTGCTCGGTCAGCGCCGTCTTCATGGCTTCCGCCCCAGCACGGCAATCCTGCGCCGCAGCAGCGGCACCCAGCGCTGCAGGGTCCGTTCCAGGAGGCTGAACACCGGGAGGTGCGACTCGGCGAAGTAGGCGCGCTCGATGTGGAACCCGGCGTCCCCCAGCAACCCCCTCATGCGCGCCATCGACTTGTAGTCCACGTGGCTCACATCCCGCTTCAGGATGATGTCGTTGTTCTTCATCACCTCAAGGACGTGACTCCGGCACGGCGTCCAAACCGCCAACACGCCTCCGGGCGCCAGCACGCGAAACGCCTCCGCCGCAACGGCTTCCGAATCGTCCGGGTAGAGGTGCTCGAACAGGTCGGCCGCGACCACCGCCTCGAACGAGGCCGCCTCGAGCCCCGTGGCCCGGGCGTCCGCCACCTGAAACACCACGTTGTCGACTCCATGCACGGGCACGCGCGCGTTACACCCCATGACCGCACGCTCGGAGAAATCGACGCCGAGGACCTCCCGCACCCTGGGCGCGAGCGCGTAACTGATGGTACCCCAGCCGCACCCCATGTCCAGGACCCGGTCCGTTGGCCGTCCAGGGTACAGCTCCGTCACCTTGGCGACCCGATAGCGCTGGAACCGGCTCTCGAAGTCCCGCAGGTGCTCCGCCGCGTCGAAATAGGCGGTCTCGTCGTAGTACGATCTGCCGACTCGCCTGTCCCCAGCCTGCGGCTTGTCCATTCGACCGTCCGTCGTGCCTCGTGGTACCTTAATCGGTGGCGCAACGGCGCCAAACCATCAGCAACCAAGCGATTTGCGAAGCGACATGTCAACCGATCTGCCCACGCCGGCCCGCCGATACAGCGACCGGGAAGTCAGGCGGCTTCTCCAGCAGGCCGCGGAAATCCAGAAGAAGGAAACGGGACACGACTACGGCGACGACGGCGGTGGGCTGACGCTGGCGGATCTCCAGGAGATCGCCGCGGAAGCCGGCATCCACCCCAGGTTCCTGCAGCAGGCGGCCGCCAGCATCGACAGTCCGAAAGCGACGGGCCTCGGGCCGATGCTCGCGGGGTCGGCATTGAACATCAGCGTGGAACGGAACGTGCCCGGCGAGTTGGGCGAAGAGGAATTCGAACGGGCGATCGTGGACATTCAGCACGCATTCAAGGAGCCAGGGACGGCCTCGATGGTCGGGCGCACGCTGATGTGGAAGACGGAGGCCACCGACACGCAGCGGGCCCTTCAGGTAACCGTGTCCTCGCGGAGCGGCGAGACGCACATCCGCGCCGCGGAACAGCTCAAGGTACTGGCGGCCGGGCTGTACATCGGCGTGGTCGGGGGTGTCGGCACCGGGGTCGGGTTTGGCGTCGGGCTGCCGGTGGGTCTGTCCGTCCTCGCGTCCCCCCTGTTCGCCGCACTGTTCCCGGTCGGAATCATCGGCGGGCTGTACGCGGGAATGCGTGCGGTGTTGAAGAGGACGGCGGCGAGGCGCCGGCGGGAACTGGAGCGAACCGCCGACAGGATCGCGGGCTACGCGCGCATCAGCGCCAGCCCCCAGGATGCATCCGGGCAAGGCGCCCTGCCTCCGGGCGCCGCCGAACTACCAGGATGACTTCCGGACCCCCGGTATCAGGCCGTGCAGCGACATGTCGCGAAACGCGATGCGGGAGATCCCGAACTTGCCGATGAAGCCGCGCGGCCTCCCCGTCATCTGACAGCGGTTGCGGTAGCGCACGGCGGCGGAGTCCCGCGGCAGCGCCTGCAACGCCGCCATGGCCTGTCGCTTTTCCTCGGGCAATGCGTCGGCGTCCTTCATGACCGCGGTCAGTTCACGCCGCTTCTCGGCGTACTTGGCGACCAGCTTCGCGCGGCGGTCGTTCTTTTGCAGCTTGCCCTTCTTGGCCATCGACTGTCTTCTCGAAAGTTGACGTTCTAAGCGTGGCGGCGACGAAACACCGCCCAGCCCTTAAAGCTCGCGGAACATAAAGAGGAAATCAAGCTCCCAGTGGCCCATGAGTTCCGTGCGGCCGATGGGCCACCACCCGCGAGCGATCCGTCTCCAGATACGGGCCGCCGATGAGGTCCACGCAGTCGGGCACCGCGGCGAAGACGGCATCCAGGCACTCGCGGACGGCCTTCGGAGAGCCCGGCAGGTTGATGATCAGGGCCGACCCCCGCACCCCCGCGGTCTGGCGCGACAGGATCGCGGTCGGGACGTGAGGCCGCGAAACCGCGCGCATGGCCTCGCCGAACCCGGCGAGCTCCTTTTCCAGCACCGCTGCGGTCGCCTCGGGTGTGACGTCCCGGGGAGCGGGTCCGGTACCCCCCGTCGTGATCACGAGGCAGCACCCCACGTCGTCCACGAGTTCCACCAGCGTGGCACCGATCAGCTCACGCTCGTCAGGTATGACCCGGACCTCGGCCCGCCACGGAGTCACCAGCACCTCCGCCAGGTACTCCTGCACGGCGGGCCCGCCCCGGTCCTCGTATTCGCCACGGGACGCGCGGTCCGAGACCACGACGATCCCGATTCGAACCGGTGTCGTCGTGGAAGCATCCCCAACACGCCCCGCTGCGGTGTCCCGTCCTCCGTCGTGGCTGGCCATGTTCGACAATATGCGGGATTTGTGACATTTTTTCACGGCGCGGGCGGAAACGCCGCCCGGCAGGACCGGATGTAATTTGCCATGACCGAGAACCCCTTGCGGGACGCCGCCAGCGAGAAGCTGCCAGCAAGTTACGGCGGACTCCGCACGCTTCAGGCCGAGTTCAGGCGCTACCAGGAGGACGCCTTCCCCGCGCGCCCCCCGCGTTTCTTCGCCCTGGAGCTGGCCGGCGAAACCGGCGAGCTGGCCAATCTCGAAAAGAAGGTGTGGAAGGGACGCGAGGTCGCCGAAGCCGCCTTTGACGACGAGGCCGCGGATGTGTGTATCGCGCTGTTGAATTTCGCCAACAGCCGGGCGATCGACCTGGCGGCCGTCGTCGAGCGCAAGATGCGAATCATCGACGGAAAACGAGTGGCCGAGCCGGAGACCGGCGGCGTATCGGATTGCATATGACCAGGACTCTTCAGACGGCCGCGCTTGCCGACGTGCAAGCCTCACGGGACGGACGAGAGGTTCCCATCGCCAAGGTGGGCGTCCAGAACATCCGTTTTCCCATCGCGGTGAAGGATCGGCGCAAGACCGCGCAGCACACGGTCGCGAGCATCGACATGTCCGTGGACCTCCCGTCCCACTTCAAGGGGACCCACATGAGCCGGTTCATGGAGATCCTCAACTCGTACGACGGCGAGATCTCGGTCGAGGCGCTCCCGGCCATCCTGCGGACCATGCGCGAGCGCCTGAACGCGCAGACTGCGCACCTGCGGATATGCTTCCCTTACTTCATGGAGAAACAGGCGCCGGTGACGGGCGCCGCGGGACTCCTGTCCTACGACTGTGCCTTCGACGCTTCGAGCGGTCCGCAAGAGGACTTCGTGCTGACCGTCAAGGTTCCCGTGACGACGCTCTGCCCCTGCTCCCGCGAGATCAGCGCCCGCGGAGCCCACAATCAGCGCGGCATCGTCACGGTGCAGACGCGGTTCGACGACGAATTGTGGATCGAGGACCTGGTGGAGCTGATCGACCAGTCGGCCTCTTGCGACCTCTACCCCGTGCTCAAGCGGTCGGACGAGAAGTGGGTGACCGAGCGGGCCTACGACAATCCGCGCTTCGTGGAGGACCTGGTGCGGGAGATCACGCTGCGCCTGCGCGACATGGGAAGGGTCACCTGGTTCAAGGTGCACGTGGTCAACCTCGAGTCGATCCACGAGCACGACGCGTACGCCCAGGTCGAGGAGGGACGCTGAGGCGAGAGCGGGTCAGCGCGTGACCCACCCGCGAGGCGGGCCATGATTCGACCGCGCGTCAGAGCGTGACCCACCCGCGCGTCAGAGCGTGACCCGGTCGCCTCCCGGCATCTCCAGCACGGCGACCAGTCCCGCCTGCCCCGCGGTCACCGGGAGTTCGACGCCGAGCTGGTCCAGGTCGCGCCGCACCGCGGTCGCTTCGGGGTGGCGTCCGTGCAGCCCGACGAGACGGACGCCGCGGTCGGGAAGGTCGGCACAGGGATGGTGGGTGTCGCCCCAGTCGATGAAAAAGGGGACGATGCCGTGCCGTGGAGGCGGGTCGCAAGGCATGGTGAGCGTCCAGGCGATGCGTTCGCCGTCGGGCCTGGCTCGGGACATGGACCGCACCGCGCCAAGAAGGTGGCCGCCCGATCCGGCGGCCAGCGCGGAAAGGTCGTCGCAGCGGGCCGCCCAGGTGACCAGCGCCGGCAGCGGGGCCGGGCCGCGGGCAAGCCACAGGCCGCCGGGCGGCGCGGGTTGCTCCGGGTCCGGGCCCACGACCTCCAGGTACGCGCGGTCGGCGATGCGCAACAGCGAGTTGCGCGTTCCGAGTCCCGGGTGGCTGCCGCCGGGCGTCAGGCGTACGCCGAGGCGCGCCTCGATGTCACGCACGCCGGATGCGAGATCCGGAACCGCGTAGACGAGGTGGTCGGTCCCCGGGGGCGCCTGCCGATGATCCGTCAACCGCTGTTTGCCCTCGGCGGACGGCAGCACCGGCGCCAGGCCGGGCTAGCGTCCCCTTTTCTGGTACCGGCGCTGGAAGCGCTCCACGCGCCCCGCGCTGTCGAGGAGCCTTTGCGTGCCCGTGTAGAACGGGTGCGACGACGACGAGACTTCGAGGGTGACGAGCGGGTATTCCTTCCCGTCCTCCCACTCGATGGTCCGCTTGGTGGCAACGGTGGAGCGGGTGAGGAAGGAGTAGCCCGTCGAGACGTCCTGGAAGACGACGGGCCGATAGTTGGGATGGATGTCTTTCTTCACGACTTGCGTTTCCGGGGCTGGTGCGTCGGTCGTCCGGGCTGGTGCGCCGGTCCGGGTGTCGAGTGACCGCCACTTGGTGTACAGACCTTAACAGTACCCAGTCTGGACGATTTCGGTCAACGGGCTATCTTATTGGTCGGTCGATGCGACTAAGGAGGGATCATGGCGAAGAAGTCGGGCAAGGGACCGCGAGTGATGGTCAAGATGTCCAGCACGGAAAGTCCCTATCGCTTCACCACCACGAAGAACAAGCGAAACAACCCCCAGCGCCTGGAACTCAGGCGCTACGACCCGGTGCTGCGGCGTCACGTCCTGTTCCGGGAAGAAAAATAGGCGTTCGGGGTACAAACGGAGGATCACGATGTCCCGCAAGTGCGACATCACCGGGAAGCGGCCCCTGACCGGGTACAACGTCTCCCACGCTCACAACAAGACCAAGAAGCGGCAGCTGCCGAACCTGCAGACGAAGCGAATCTTCGTCCCCGAGTTGAACAGGTCGGTCCGGATCAAGGTCTCTACTTCCGCCCTTCGGTCGATCGACAAGATGGGGTTGGCGGCATTCCTACGGAAGAACGGGCTCTCGCTCAGCGACGTCACCTGACAGCCCGCGGCAGCGATCCGCGCTGCCACCGCCGTGCGCGCGGTCAGTCAGCACGGTCTCGCCACATCGCCGCCCTCCTCTGCGTCTTCGCGGTTGCCCCCTTCGCATTCGCCGCGGATTCCGCATTTGCACAGGAGCCCGCATTCGACACCCCGGCAGCCCTCTCGCTCGTGCGTCAGGCGCGCGAACTGCGGGAATCTCCGCCCTTGCCATCGGCATCGGTGTCCTACAAGGCGCGGGCCGAGGGACACGTCTATTTCTACCTGGACCGTGACGACGGCGGCGAACCCGTCCCCATGCGGGTCGATCAGGTGGCGGTGGACCTCTTCCGCAGCGGCGACGGACGGACACGCCAGGTCATCCGCGGGCTCCGGCGCCAGGAACTTCTGCCGATACAGGACTTCCGGTACTACATCGACCGGCTGACCGCGGTTCAGAACGGGTTTGGCGACCGGATCGCGATCGGCGAGGGCCGCGATGTGCGCGACGTGCCCCACCCTCTCGGCAGCGAGGGCGAGGACACGTATCACTATCGCATCATCGACTCGCTGACGGTCAGCGCCCCCACCCTGCCGAGGCCGATCAAGGTGTACGAGCTCGACGTGCATCCGCGCGACGAGACGGTTCCGGCGCTTATCGGGAGCGTGTTCGTCGAGGCGGACTCCGGGGCGCTCGTACGGATGCTGTTTACCTTCACGCCGGCCTCCTATGTCGACCCCCGCAGCGACCGGATCACAGTCCGGCTGGAGCACGCGCTCTGGGAGGAGATGCTGTGGCTCCCCTACCGGCAGGTCGTCGAGGTCCGCCGCGAGATCCCGCAACTCGACCTCCCGGTAGGTTCGGTGATCCGGGCGACGCTGGAGGTGACGGACTACGAGTTCGATCCCGTGATGGAGCCGGGTTTCTTCCGGGGACCCCGCGTGACGATGGTTCCCTATGGGGCGGCGGACTCGACCGAGTTCAGCGCGGGGCTCATGGACCGCATGGCGGAGGAAGGACTTTCGCCCGTGAGCATGGCCCGGATCGAGGCCGAGGTGCGGCGCCAGGCACGGACACGCCTGGTCAGTGGACTGCCTCGCCTGCGGGTTCATGCGGACGCCGTCTCCTCGGTCCTCCGGGCCAACCGCGCGGAGGGCGTGCACTTCGGGCTGGGGACCTCGTTCGCGCCGCGTGACAGGTTCGGGCTGGTGGCGCTCGCCGGATACCAGTCGGCCACCGGGACGTTTTCCGGCACGCTGCGCGGCCGCCTGACCACCGAAAACGGCTTGACTACGACCACCTTCGATCTCTACGGAAGGCAGCTGCGGGACGCGGGTCCCCGCGCAGCCGCCTCGGGAGCCGTCAACACGCTCTCGACATTGCTGCGCGGCGTCGACTACACCGACCCCTACTTCGCCTCCGGACTCCGACTGGGTGTGGAACGCGAGGTCGGCGACGGCGCCTCGATCACCATCGGCGGCCGAATGGAGGAACTGAGCGGAGCCTCCGCGCTCTGGACCCGGGGGCCGGGGTCGAGCGCGGACCAGCGTCCGCTGCGTCCCGTCGGCGAGGGCGTTTTCGTCGGAGCCGACAGCGAGCTGCGGTACAGATGGGCCGGGGTGCCGACCTGGGGAGCCGAAGCAGCCGCCGTCGCCACCCTGGGCCGCTGGGACGGCGGTGCCAATCTGACGTTGCTGGCGCGGCTGGACACCAGATTCGCCGCCCGGGACCTCTCGCGGCGAGTGAACCTGAAGGTGGACGCCGGCACGGCGTGGGGGACCTTGCCGCAACAAATGCTGTTCTTCGTCGGTGGCCGCGGCACCTTGCCGGGCCACGGCTTCCGGGCATTCGGTGGACACCGCTTCGTCCTGGCATCCGGAGAAGCTGCGTTCGCCCTGGCCCCGGGATGGCTGACCGCAAGGCTGCTGGCGGGTGCCGGAGTGGTTGGAGCGACCTCCGACGCACTCCGCGAGGACTGGGGGGTCACGTCCACGGGTGGGCTCCGCGCATATGCCGGTGTCGGCCTGAGCACGTTCTACGACATTCTGCGAATCGATGGCGCGTGGGGACTGCCGGGCGGTAGCTTCGAAGTCATCCTATCGATCGACCCCAGGCTCCGGCCCTATCTTTGACGGCCCGGGAGGCAAAGCCCGGCGAAACCGGAACGGTAATGCGTCCACCGACCGACACGAGAGCATTCAGCCCCTTGCGGCTGGCGGTGATGCTCGCGGGCTCGATCATGCTCCCCGGAGATGTCCTGGCGGCCCAGGAACGGGACGTGCACGACCTCAACATGGGGTCCGTCGTCAGGATCACCGGCGCGACGGTGCTCCGAGGGGGACCCGCCTCGCCGCCCCGGCTGCTCCCCGTGGTAATCGAAGGCAACGTCGTCGGGATGCGGGGCGACACCCTGCTCTTCGAGACCGGCAACGAACCGGTGTACTGGATTCCCCTCGGCGAAGAGCCGCTCGTCGAGCGCCGCGCAGCCGTGCGCGACACGAAACGCTCGGTGCTCGTTATGTCCCTGGTCTCGGCCGCGGCCGGAGCCACGTTCTCCTGGGGATGGCACGATCAGTGCCGGGTCAATCAGGAGGCCTTGCAGGTGGGGCTGCAACTCACGACCTGTCCGGATGACAGCTCCGAGGGAGAGGCCGTGATGCGTGGACTGGCCCTGGGCGCCGGAGTCGGCGTGGTGGCCGGCGTGGTGCTGGGCCGCTTCGTCAAGCGCCAGGACTGGGTGCCGCTGACCCTGGACCGGATTCGGTTCCAGACCATGCCGGGCAACTTCCGGACCGGTGCCCACGGCCTGACGATTCGTTGGGCGGTTGGAGGTCGCCCCTAGCGGTCGGCGCTTTCGTAGGTGTAGAGGAAGTTGGTGAAGCCCCGGTCGTAGTCGGAGAGTCCGTTCTGACCCGTGAGCTTCATGCGGGAATCATACAGCTCCCGCATCGCGGTCGTGAAGGCGTTGGGGCGCTGATCGGGGGGGCGAAGGCGGCGGAAGTCCTCAAGCACGGCGCCCGAGAGAGGCGTGGCCTCCAGAAGCTCGCCATAGCGCCCGGGATCGTCGCGGTCCAGCACGCGGAGGTTGCGGTAGACCCGTTCCGCCAGCGCGGCCTGGCGAAGCTGTGGGTCCCGCGAACCCTCGAGCGCCAGGTACGCCAGCGCCTGTGCCTCGAGTTCCTTGAGATAGCCCTTTCGATGACAGAACTCGTGGGCCAGGATATGGGGCTCGAAGACACCGGTGCTGCGGAACACCGCGATGTCCCCCGAGAGGATATCGCAACTCCCGATCGCGAAGGGCATGATGAGGCGCGCCAGGGTCAACTCGCGCACCGAACTGCTGGTCTCGACGCGCTGTCCGGTGATCGACGCGACATACGAGGTGAGGCGTTCGTTCACATCGCCGGCCAGGACGTCCCGTTCGCGCCGGACGGGCTCGTGAATCGTCATGAGTTCGGCCGAGAAGCGCTCGACATCCTCGAAGCGCTGGGCCTCCGGCATCTCGTCCATGTGCTTGATATCGGACCCGAACGTCTCGAGGAAGTCGATCTTGCGGACGCCACGGCGCGACGCCCAGTCACTGAGCACGCTGCCCGCGTACGCGCCGGCCGCGGCAGCCTGGACGAGACGGCCCGGCAGGGTCGCCCCCATCAGGAGCCTCGAGGCAAGCGGCGCCGCGAACATCAGGTCGGTCAGCGAGACCGGCGAGTACGTCGCGCTGTTGGGGATTCGAATCGTCTCCATATTCTTCCTGTATCCTTCATGACGGGCGTTACTGCAAAAAAGCTTCGCCGACCACACGCCAGCAAGGGGAGCAGACTCCACAGTGACCGACATCGACGCATCCAGGCCCGAAATATCACCCCTGTCGGGGGTGCGCGTCGTGGATTTCTCACAGAACCTCGCCGGTCCCTACGCGGCCCAGATCCTGGGCGACCTCGGCGCGGACGTCGTCAAGGTGGAGCCCCCTGGCGGAGATCCGGCGCGACGGTGGGGGCCCCCTTTCATCGGCGGCAACAGTCACCTCTTTCAAGCGGTCAACCGCAACAAGCGAAGCGTGATCCTCGATCTCAAGACCCCGGACGGCAGGGAGCGCGCCCGCGAGCTCGCGAAGGAGGCCGACGTGGTGATCCAGGCCCTGCGATTCGGTGTCGCGGACCGGCTCGGGATCGGGTACGACCGGATCCGGGACCGCAACCCGAAAGTCGTATACGTATCGGTGACCTCGCATGGGCTCGAGGGGCCGCTCCGGGACGACCCCGGTTACGACCCGTTGATGCAGGCGCGGTCGGGTCTGATGTCCGTGACGGGGGAGCGGGACGGAAAACCGGTCCGGGTCGGCACGTCCATCGTCGATCTCGGCACGGGCACCTGGACGGCGATCGCGGTGCTGGGGGCCCTCATGGAACGGGAGCGGACGGGGCGCGGCTGCCACGTCACGGCCTCGCTGCTGGACACGTCGCTCGCGTGGATGTCCTACCACCTGACCAGCTACCTCTCGACGGGAAAGCCGCCCGGCCCCATGGGCACGTCGATCGCCATGATCGCCCCGTACGAAGCGTTCCCGTGTACCGACGGGTCGGTCATGATCGCCGCGGGCAACGACGACATCTTCGGGCGCCTTTGCCGCGCACTGGAACTGGACATGACGGAGGATCCCGACTTTGCGCGGAATGCGAACCGGGTGGCCAACAGCCGGCGTCTCGCCGAGATCGTTGCCGCGAGGACGCGGCGTCACTCCGTGAACGGCCTGCTCGACCTGCTGAGCAGCCACCGCGTCCCGGCCGCGCCCATCCACACGGTGGCGTCGGCGCTGGCGGACCCCCAGACCGCCGCGACCGGAATGCTGCGGGCGTGTGCACACCCGGCCATCGAAAACTACGTTGACATTCCGATGCCCGTGCGCTGGGACGGCAAGCGCGCCGGGCTGCGCCACTTCCCTCCCGATGCGGGGGAACATCAGGGTGAGCTGTTCCCGGATGAGTGAGGGGTTGCCGCGTGCGGGGCGGCCGGGGGGTGGCGCGGGCGCGCCTTCCGGGAAACCTTCCGGGGGTTCGCACGGTATCGGATATATGGCAACTTGCGACGGCAAGGAGGTTGTGCGCATGTCCGGAAAGCGATTCGCCCGCTGCGCGACGCTGGTCGCGGCCATCGGGCTGGATCTCGTCTTCTTTCGCCCCACGGGGGGACCCGCAGATGCCGGAGACCCCCTGGCCTTCGCGCACGGCGATTTGACCGCGGCCATGGCGCTCCAGGAACAGCACAACCCGGACCTTCTGGACATACCCGGCGTGGCCGGCACCGCCGTCTCGATCGGGCTCGACGGCCGCCCGGTCGTCAAGGTGTACCTGGCAAGCGCCGGCATCGTGGGACTCCCCGCGAGTCTGGACGGGCATGGCTACGTGACCGAGGTGACCGGCGCCTTCCGCGCCCTGGGCGACATCCCGGCGTCCGGAAGCGATCCAGTGGACGGCACCGACGAGAGCGAGGCGACCGACCCCAGGCAGTCCTTCCCCCGACCTGTCCCCATTGGCGTCTCGACCGGACAGATCGACGTGACCGCGGGCACCATCGCCGCAAGAGTCGTGTCGGGCTCGAACGTGTACGCGCTCAGCAACAACCACGTCTACGCCAACCGCAACGCGGCCAAGCTCGGCGACCATGTCCTGCAACCGGGCACGGTTGACGGAGGCGTCAACCCCACCGACGCGATCGGCACGCTGCACGACTTCGAACCGATCAGGTTCTGTTCGCCATTCCCGACGTGTCCGGCCAACACCATCGACGCGGCCATCGCCACCACCACCGTCGACCAGCTGGGCAACAGCACGCCGGGGAACGGGTACGGAACCCCGCGCACCGAGACCGTCAAGGCGCGGCTGGGCATGGAGGTGCAGAAGTACGGACGCACCACCGGGCACACCAATAGCCGAATCAGCGGCATCAATGCGACGATGAACGTGGGCTTCCGCGACAACACCGCCCGCTTCACGGGACAGATCGTGATCTCCGGCGGCAACTTCTCGGGCCCCGGCGACTCCGGCTCACTGATCGTATCGGCCGGTAGCGACGAGGAGGCGCGCCATCCCGTCGCCCTGCTCTTCGCGGGCAGTCAGACCAGTACGCTGGCCAACCCCATCGACCTGGTGCTGAAGCGCTTCGAAGTCACCATCGACGGCAACTGAGGCCGTGGACGATTCCGTGGAGCGCGCGCGCAGGCAGGTCACCCGCACGGTGATGGGGATGAAGGGCGTGGTGGGCACGGCCATCGGACTGCGGCGCGGCAAGCCCTGTATCAAGGTCTATCTGGAGAAGGAAGACGAGGGGTTGCGTCGACGGCTGCCCCGCACCGCCGCCGGTGTCCCTGTGGATGTCGAGGTAACCGGCGGGATGCGCAGGCTGTAAGCGCGGGGTGCATTCGGCCCGCGGCCGCGCAGTCCGCTCGCGCCTGAACCGGCGGGCTACCGCCGCAGACGCCAGAACCTGGACTCGTAGCTGAAGACGGTATACGCCAGCATCCTCCCGGTTGGATCGTACGCCGGCTGCGTCTTCCGTGTCGGGTCCGTCGTCAACTGCTCCGCAGACCCACCGCCGAAGGGCACCCTGTGGACTTGGAAGAAGCCGTCCGTGCCCGGACCGATGTACCCCACCCATGCACCGTCCGGGGACACCGCGATGCCCGAATGAACCTGATCGGAATTCCATTCGTGGAAGCGCTCAGGCGTGCCGCCCGCGCGCTCGACCACGTACAGCGCCTTGTTTCCCGCGCCTTCCGCCGCTTCGAACACCAGCGCCCGGGAGTCGGGAGTCCACTCGGCCTGTAGCGCATCGTGCGGGAAGTCTCCCATGTCCACGATCTGCTGCGGCCGCGTCTCACCCGTTTCCTGGTTCACCGGGATGACGTACAGGAAGCTCTTCCGCGCTCCCGCGGCGTCGCGCGTGTAGCTCGGGAAGGAAATCCACCTGCCGTCCGGGGACCAGCGGGACCAGCCGGTTTCGTGGCCGTGCGCGGATATCAGGCGCGGCGACGACGGGTCGTCCGCCGGAACGAGATAGATGTCGTCCGTGCCGTCGATGTGGCTGTGGTACGCGATCCAGCGGCCGTTGGGCGACCAGTGCATGCCCTGGTCCTCGGAGTAGGAGCTCCGCACCACCCGGTCCGGTTCCGCCTTCGGCAAATCCGAAGACACGTCGACGATGCCGATGTGCTGGTCGATGTCGGGGTAGTTCACGTCGTCGGTGGCGACGCGCCAGCGTCCGAAGGTGAACGACACTTCGTCCCCGGTGGGGCTCCAGGTAGGCGTCTCGGACTGGAACGTGGTGATCGGGGTGACTTCGCCCCCGTCAGCCGGGACGGCCGACAGCGTCACCATGTAGTACTGGCTCCGATACACGATGTCGCCATTGGTCGTGACCCCGGGGCCGTACACGTCCCGCTCGGCGGTCGCGAGACGCTCGGCGGGACCTCCGCCAACGGGCCTTGCCCACAGTTCGAGGACGCCGTCCGCATCGGGGGCCGCGTAGTAGATCTCGGACCCATCCGGGGAGAACGCCACGTGGCCGTACGGCTCATGCCCGTCGAGCCATGGGACGGGATCCTCCCCGCAGGGATACCTGAGGTACTGCACGCCCAGTTCGCGCTCGATGCAGGCTGCCTCGCCGACCGGAGAGACGACCGGGAGGAAGAGCCTGCCACCCTCCGCGATTGATCTCCCCGGAGTCGCCCGCTGCGCCGATTCTCCACACCCGCGACCCCTCCGATCCCCGCACGACGCCCACCACCGACGCGCCATCGGGGGTCCACACGAGTTCGAGCAACGCGTCCCGCGGCGGGAGAGCGGCACCGTACCCGTTCGCCCAGAGCGCCTCCTTGGCGCCCGAGACCACGTCATACAGAAACCAGCCCTGTCTGCGCCGGTCGAACGAGCGTTCGTGCACGAGCAGGCGCCGGTTGTCCGGGTGCCAGGTCACGTAGCGCACCTGACTCGGCGCGAGGCCCAGACTCCGCACCTCGTCGCCGCGCAGCTCACGGACGACTACCTCCCTGCCCTGGGTATACGCCAGCAGGCGCCCGTCCGACGGACGTTGGTGGATTCCCATCTTACTATGTCCGTTGAGTTTACGAAGTTGGCCGGACGGACTCCAGCTGTTTGACTCCCGCCGATTGCGGATTTAGCCGCAAGCTCTTCTGCGGGCTTCCAGTGCCTTCCGAAGCTGTCCTTCGTCCGCGTGCTGATAACACTCAAGCACCGTCTTGGCGGTCTTCCAGCCGCCCAACTCGCAGAGCACCTTCAGCGGCTGGTCCATCATGTCGCTGGCAAACTTGCGCCTCAGCGAGTGCCAGCCCCTTCCCGGCTGGGGCTCCAGCCCCGCGAGCCTCTCGGCCCTGCCCCACCACCCTTGCGCCAACGTGGGTCCCATGCACTTCGAGGGGTTCTTGGGTGCGGGCAGCACCGGGGCTTCCCCGGCTCCGGGGTTGTTCCTGCGCGCCTCTTCCAAGGCTTCGAGCGCCTCGGGGGTAACGGGCGTGACGTGTTCGTGTCCCGACTTGTCGTGCTCGGCGCGCCAGAGAATGGCCCGGCCCTCGAAGTCGATATCCACCCACCGAAGATGACGTATCGCGCCGATCCTGTGTCCGGTCTCGTGCGCGAGCACGAGCGCGACGCGGAAGCGCCAGTCCACTTGGTGGGACACCGTCAGAAGGGCTTGGTACTCCTCTTGGGCGAGAACCACCCGCTTCGGATTCTTCTCCGTGGGTGTCCTCAGTCCCTTCAGCGGGTTCGATTCGAGGAGCAGGCGGCCCCGTTCGTCCCTCGACCTCGCGGCCCAATTCAGGACCGCGATCAGGAACTTGAGATCGCACTGGACCATGCGGTCGGATACGGGCCTACCGCTCGGTCCGATCCTGCCCGCCCTCCGTTCGCGAATGAAGCGATCCCAGTCCCGCTGGGACAGGGTGGCCGGATCGCGGTTCCGTCCGAAGAACCGGAGGAACATCCTCGTCGCCGCCCGGTCGTGCCCTCGCGAATACCTCCCTTTGGTGGGCGTGACCTCCTCACCGTAGATTTCAAAAAGCGTTTCCAGGGTGAGCGGCTCCGGCTCGGCTTCCGCCGTGCCGTTCAGGCTCGGGCCAAGGAACCCGGCAGCGAACTCGTCCGCCTGCTTCTTCGCTCTCGCCCAGTCGCGGTGTCCGAGCGACCGGCTCCGCCGTCGCCCGTTCTCGCGCCACTCAATCTGGAAGTTGCCGGTCTTCGGGTCAGGGAAGATCCTGACCCGGTTGCGGCCCCACTCGCCGGCGCCGTAAGAGCGCCGGCCTCGTTTCGTGCGTGCCATCGTTCGATTCCTCTCTCGATGGACTGCACGATCTGCGCAACGCAATCTCGCTGGACGAAGGCCGCTTGACCAGTGCGGCACCGTTGGCTTCCAGAACCACACCCGAGCCCCTTGAGCTCTACGGGAAGCGATGGAGGAGTGGGTTGCCGGAGACCGTTCCGCATCCCGGACAGCACCGGATGGCTCGGGACGATTGCCCGCGTACACGGCTTGACGCCGCCGAAGGCGCTCTTCCGATTCCTACTGGCGGTGACGCCTTCACCAGCACCGAATACCCACCACGGAATCCGTCCTACTGCGGGAGAGGAAACTCTCATGTACCGCGAAGCCTCTGGCCAACGATCGTCGCGTTGATCCACCATCTGAAAGGGCGCGAGAAGGCGCTGGAGCCGTTCGGCCTGACGGGCCGCCGCGCCGAGTGGGTCGCGCTGGCGAGCCTGCACGGCGGCGTGTTCACCCGCTCGCAACTGTCGGACTGGTTCGGCATGGACCGCTTCAAGACGCTCCGGTTCGTGCAGTTCCTCGTACGGAGAAGGCTCGCCGCCGAAGAGACGGTCGGGGACCTGAAGGTCTGCCGGATCTGCGCGCGCGGCATCTACCGGGCGCTCGGGGCCGAGGGTATCCGTCTACGGAGGATCACCGCGACGGAGGTGGCCATGCGCCGCCTGCTCTCGTTCGACTACGTGATCGAGCACCCGGACCTGCCCTGGCTCCCCACCGAGGCCGAGAAGGTCGCCGCGTTCGAGGCGGTCGACATCGGGCGCCCAGCCATGCCCGTCCGGGTCTACCGGGGTGCGGCCGGGGGTGCGCGGCGCTACTTCCCGCGCGGGATGCCCGTGGCGCTGGACACTCGCCGCGCCGTGTTCGTCCACGCCGATCCCGGCTGGGACACCTCGACCGCGCTCCGCTCGTGGCGGGACCGGCACCTGAAGCTCTGGGAGGCGCTGAGGGAACTGGGCCTGTCGGTCGAGGTCGCCGGGGTCGCGTGCGCCCGGAGGCCGCTTGAGCGGGCGCGGACGATCCTCGGGAACTGGACCCATGCGGACACGGACGCGCGTCCCGTCCAACCGCCCGGAACCGCCGTTGCGGCCCGGCGCGAGATCACGCGGATCGAGAACGCCATCCTCGGCATGGACGACGTGGCGGTCGAGGAAATGGGCGGCTTCCAGGCCTGCCTCCAGCGAATCGCCGAGATGAAGGAACTGCTCCGATCGGGCCTCCCCGGAGGAACGATCGACGGCCATTCGGTATGGCGTTCGAGCCGCCTCGCCGGAGGCGGGATTTGACCGCCCGTGGACATGGCCCGTTGCCGATCCGGAAGTGCACATTGACATCGGGGTCGTTGTGCACGGGAAACGCGCTCGGACGTGACACGCCACCGATGCCACAAGTGGCTGGCGTAGTTGCGTTTGTGCCGCCGCCACAGAGGCGGTGGTGACGCGCGGGCGCTTGCGCCCGTTGACGGGAGCGACCCACGTGTTCGGCATGCCTCACACGCCACGGCGGCGGTTGGGATGTGCAAGGCCATCCCACCCCTCGCCTCGGGGTCGCTCCCGGCCTATCTATAGTAGCCCTAAGTCATTGTTAGAATTAGCTAAACTGCGGGTGGGCAGTTCAAGTTGCCCCCAAGAATGCCCCCGATCGAGACATGGCTCCATCCGGGGCCGTTCAGGCGGTCGTGCGGTCCGGTTGTGCGGGTCGCTCTCGGGGACCGAGTGCGGGTAATCCAGAGGCCACAGGAGGCGAAGAGGACTCCCAGGAGAGGCTACGGAGGTGTTTCGGGGTATCTACGGGCTCTAGGATCGCGCAGGATCGACGATCTCGGGTCTCCGAGGGGTATGGGTAGGGTCGATTTCGGCTTGGTGGGGACTTCGAGCCGTGGACCATCAGCGGCTCGGACCGGCATCGCGGTCCGGCCCGGGCGTCGGCGGCCTTATCACCAGCCGCTGCCGCGCGGTCTCGCGCCGCCAGATGTCCCGTAATACTCGGTCAAGCCTGTCACTTGCTCGTCGAGCCGCTCGATTTGCCGCCTCAAGGTGGCGTTCTCCTCGGTCTGCCGCTCGACTTGCCGCCGCAAGGCTTCGACCCGTTCGGATTGCCGCCGCCGTTCCGTCTCGGACTGCGCGGCCTACGTCTTCAAGGCCTCGGTCAACTGGCCCTCTAGTTCGGTCATACAGCTTCCTCACTCTCTTGACAGCTTTGCGGCAAGCCGCTCGCGCCAGGTCCAGCGCGGTTTGTCCAGCGTCGCCGCCGACAGCACCACGGCCTGTTCTCCCTTCATCTTCAGAAATGCGATCCGCCAAATGCTCACCTCCATCCGCGCGAGCGTCTGTCGGGTCTCCTCGATGTCGAAGTCCGATTCGGCTACCGACTCGGTCCGGGCTCGTATGCTGCTCGACAACCACCGCATCGTCGCCCAGCTTCCGGCGGAGATGCCGAGCGAGAGGCTCAGGCCGACGATCAGCGGCTTTGGCCAAGTCCTCGGCGGCAACGCGCCCATCCGCCCGGTCGCTTCCTCCGTATCGCGCTCGATGGTACGCAGCGCGTTCCTCACGGCGCGCCGCGAGTTTTCGGCGGGCCGCGCGAGCTCGCTCGCGGTCAACTCCCGGATCTCCCTTCGTGCGCTCTCCAGCCGCCGCCTCCTCCGCCCGGTGGAATCGTTCAGGATGGAAGTCAAAGGCGTACAGCCGTCCCTTCAGCCGCCAGCGGTCCCCGGTCTCGGGGTTCATCGCCGTCAGTGGAGTCGGGGGGTGGCGCGGTGCCGGGTAGGGTCCGGTGCTTCTTGTCCGCGCTTTCGCTTGGTGCTCAGTCCGGCTCCCATGCGGTCCGTTTCCACTCCCCCGCTCGTCGAACCGGACGTGCGGATTTCCCGCATCCGGCTCTCAGCCGGGATCATGCGTTCGCCCACGGAAGGTCTCCGGTCGTTGGCCCAAGACACGTCAGGCCGCAGTGGTCCCGCAGCCATTCGTCGGGGAAGCGCACGTAGCTTCTCGACCGTCCCTTGTGTTTCCGCCGGAACCACTGTCGCAGCCGCCGGGTCGCGTGCCTGTCCACAGCCTTGTAGGCCGGGCTGACCTGCCCGAGGTCGAAGTAGTTCGCCCATCCGGACATCAGCCGGTTGAGACGCTCTACGACTTCCTCGGCGGACCGTCCCACGTACACCCGGTCCGTTTGCTCGCTGATCCTGCGGCAGATGCTTTGAACGCTCGCCTTGCTGGGCCGGGTCCCGATGTACCGGCTTCCGTCCATTGGGCGATAGTTCCAGCCGATGCGGTACCCGAGGAACTCGATGGGCTCCTCGGGGCATCGGAGGCATCGGGTCTTCCGCGCGTTGACCGGCAGCTTCAGCCTGTCCATGAGCCGGTTGACCGCCGCCAGCATCTCCGCCGCCGGGGCCTTGCCGAGCACACAGAAGTCGTCCGCATAGTTCACGATCTCCGCGCCGAATCGCCGGGCGTAGCCCAGCACCTTCCAGCCAAGGATGAACCGCCGCATGTAGATGTTGCTCAGCAGCGGCGAGATCGGAGCCCCTTGCGGGGTTCCCTTCCGTTCTCTTCGCGCCCGGTTCGTGCGGCGAGTGCCTCCCTCCCCGTCCTGCTCCACCACCGGCATTTCCAGCCACGCCTTGACGAGTCCAAGCATCCGCCCGTCGCTCACGCGCCGCGCGATGCTCTTCATCAACTCGGCGTGCGGTATCTCACCGAAGTAGTTGGAGAGGTCCGCATCGACCACTTCGTTGCGGCCATGGTTCACCAAGCGGTGTATCCGCTCGACCGCGTCCTTGGCGCTCCGTCCCGGCCGGTATCCGTACTGTTCCGGCTCCAGGTCCGCCTCGAAGATCGGCCCAAGCACCAACATGGCCGACGTCTGCGCAACCCGGTCCCTCAGGCATGGGATGCCCAACGGACGGAACTTCCCCGGTTGTTTCTTCGGGATCAGCACCTGTCTCACCGCACTCGGCTTGTAGGCGCCCTCCCTCAGTTCCCGCGACAGTTCCCCGATCCAGCGCTCCACTCCGTACGCTTCGACATCCGCGACCGTCACACCATCGACTCCAGCCGCTCCGCCGTTGCGCCGGACCATCTCCCATGCCGTCAGCAGGAAGTCCTCCCGCCATACCTTGTCGGCAAGGGCGTGGAAGCGCCGTCCAGGTTCTTCCTTCGCTTTCGCATGTAGCACGGTCTGGAGTTTCCGAACGCTCGCCGACCCTGTTAGGCTCCCGCCAGTGGTCATGTCCCTGCCTCCGTTCCGTACCGCTCCCGACTCAGGGTCCCTTCCCTCGGCGGGCATTACCCCGCGTCTCCGGTACTGCGGACCCATCCGCCACCCTGCCGGCCCGGCCTGCCCCTCGCGGGGTTCCGGTTGCCGCGTGCTCGGCACCGGCAGGGCTTCCCGTGTTGCTGCGCTTTCCATCTTCCATGCATGCCAGCGCCATTACCCCGGCGGAAACCGGCCAGTGCGCTTGTCGCTCTCTTCCCGGCCAGCCGTCGGCCTTCCCCTGACTACCGAAGGGTCGGCTTCCGCATTAGGCGTTTCGGGGCCTGCTCGGCGTTCACTCGCGTTCCGGCCTGCATGGTCGCTGAGCCGCCCATGGCGGCCCTTCTCTCCAGAGTGCTTCAGCCCATGTCGTTGCCTCCATGAACCGCCCTGGCCGCTACCAGCCGGAGCGACAGTTGCCGGGTGGGATTCGCACCCACTAGGAAAACGCGCCTTTCCACGGCGCACGGTAGTCCTTGCCTTGGCGCGGCACTTCCAGGCCCGCCTCCCGGAGCGCGGCGACGACATCGAAGCGGTCTTTCACCGCGCCGTGCTCGACGCGCTGGATCAGGTAGTCCCGGATCAGGTCTCGCGGCGAGGATTCGAGCCGGAGCCCGGCCCGCAGCTGGGCGGCCTCGATGTAGGCGCGGTGTCCGGGCTGCTCCACCCTGGCCCGCGCCGGATCGTCCGGACGGCCCCAGCCGTGCTCATGATTGAAGGCGTCCCGGAGCGGATCGAACGTCTTCCGCCATCCCGGAGGGGCAATGTTCAGGCTCCGTCCGGTCTCAAGGTCGCATCGCGCGGCGAGAACATGGACGTGGGCGCCACCGCCCTGCTCGCGGTGGAGCACCGCGGCCCAAGCGTAGCGGTCGGGTTCGAGCCCCGCCCAGGCCGTCTTCTCGAAGGCGTCCAGAACCGCGCCGATCTGTTTGTCGGTCGGCTCGTCCTCGGGCGCCCAAGCGATCACGCCGGAGGTGTACCTGTGCTCGAACCCCAGAGTGTCCGCCACCGACGCCACCCGGTGAGGATCGCCCCGAAGGACCTCGACGCCTTCGCGGAGCTTCCCGACCGCGTCCCGCTCCCCGAGGAGGTACTTGGCCGCCGCCCGCGCCGATCCGGTTCCTCGCGCCAGAAACTTAATGTGCATCCGGAGTCTCGGCGGGGTCCAAGGCGCTGAGCGCGCGGTCGATGGCGATCAAGTGGGCGATCACCTCGACGGCCTCGATGGCCTCCTTGTGCGTATTTGACCAGCGAGCGATCTGGTTGAGGTTGTTCCCGACGTGCGCCAGTTCGCGGGTGCGCTCGCGCTCGACCTCGGCGTGCGCCACGGTCCAGGTGCGGACCCGGCCAATCGACCGGCGCACCAGATCCGACAGGGTCAAGCCCGCCGAGCGCGCCTTGGCGTGCCACTCGGCACGCTCCGCCTCGGTGGCGCGGACCTTCACCCAGACGGCGCGCCCGGCGCTCACGGCGCGCCGTTTCCGTTGTGGGGGTCACAGGGGGCAAGGCCCCCCGCCAGCCCCTGCCGGGGACTCGCGGAGCGTGGCCCCAAAGGGTGGGCTGGCTCTCCCGCATTAGCGGGCCAAACCGTCCTTCGGAGCGCGGAATCCGGGGTCGTCGGAGTCGCCATGACGTGAAGTCAGGCGACTGTTTCGAGCGGTGTCAACAGCCGCCGAAACGGCGACGTCCAACGGGTTCCAGCGCCGTCCGGGACGCGGACCGGCCAGCGCCAGCGGCACCTCCACGCCCCCTGCGGGGCCTTGATCCCGAACTGGCCGAGTTGCGGTCGATCGGGCAGGTTTCAGGGGACCACCACCTGCCGGAGGAACGCCGGATGCGCGGAATCGTGCTTTTCTTGATGCTACTCCCGACTGCGCTGCCCGCAGCCGCGCAGACGACCGTCGGCATCCGGGCTGGAGTGGGGAGTGCGTGGTTGGCTGTTCCCCGATTCCGTTCTGCTCCATGTCCACCGGACACGCATTGTCCTCCCGCCGCACCGGAGGCTGTTCGCGGGCTCATCTTCGGCGCCGATTTCGACATCCCGGTCTCCGACTCCGGCGGTGTCTTCGGTCTCCGGATTGGCGCCGCCTACACTGAAAAGGGGGGTGCAGGATTCCGATACGACGCCAACGGAGAGACCCGACAGCGGGGGGGAACCCTCTCGACGAGCTACCTTCAGTTCTCGATACTCCTGCGCGCCCGGACATCCGGTTCGATGTCCCCGATCATCTTCGTCGGTCCTTGGGTTGCCAACCTGTTGTCGTGCGAGAAGAGCGACCTGGCAGCGATCTGTAAAGGAGGCGACGCCGGAATCGCCTTGGGCGCGGGCGTGCAGATTGCGTTGCCCGGCGGTTCCAATGCGAGTGTCGGAATGGAAGGGATCTACTACCGGGGCCTGAGGAGCCATTCGCGGTATGACGAGACGACGAGGTTGGCGGCGATCCAGCTGCGCTTCGTCTTCCCGCTCGGCTGAGGGCGCGTGCCTTGTTGTTAGGGCGCTGGCTGGTGAGCGTGCCCCGGCGCTCTGAGGGTCCCCGGCTCGACCTCTCCCGCCCGAAGCCGGTCCAGATAGTCGGCCCAAACCTGCATCATGTGTTTCCGCTCGGGCAGGAACTTGGTACGGTTGTAGGCGCGGCCGAGCGGGTCTCTGACGCGGTGAGCCAGTTGGTGCTCGATGAAGTCCGGCCGGAAGCCCAGCACCTCGTCCAGAATCGTGCGCGCCATCGCCCGGAATCCGTGAAGGGTCATCCGGTCGCTCGGGATGTCCAACGCCCGGAACGCGCCCCATAGCGTGGCGTCGCTCATTGACCGCTCGCGCTTCGGATAGCGGGCGTTCGGAAAGACGAAGCGGTGACGCCCGGTCAGCGTGTGAACCTCGCGCAGAATCGCGAGCGCCTGACGCGCCAGCGGAACGATGTGCGGCGTGCCGGTCTTGCCGACCGTGTAGCGCCACTCGGCCGCCTCCATATCGATGTCGGCCCACTCGGCGTTGCGCAACTCGCCGTGCCGGACGAAGAGCAGCGGCAGGAGACGGAGCGCGCAGCGGACCGGAAGCGTTCCCGAGTAGCCGTCCAGCAGCCGGAGCAGGGGGCCGACCTCCTTCGGGTCGGTGATCGCGGCGTAGTGTTTGGTCCTCATGGGCGGCAGCGCCCCGCGCAGGTCCGACGACACGTCCCGCTCGGCCCGTCCCGTCGCCACCGCGTACCGCAACACCCGGCCGCAGGTCTGAAGGATGGAGTGCGCCATCGGCAGGTGGCCGCGTTCCTCGACGCGGCGCACCACGGCCAACAGCTCGCGCGCCGTGAGTTCCGCAACCGGCTTCGAGCCGATGTAGGGGAAGACATCGTGCCGAAACTCGCGCTCAAGGCGCTTCGAGTGCCCCGTGGACCAGTTGGGCGAATGCTTGGCGTGCCATTCGGTGGCCACGGCCTCGAAACTGTTCCTGGCCCATTGCCGACGCGACTGCTTCTGGGCCTTCCGGTAGGCGCTCGGGTCGATGTCCCGTGCGAGCAGCTTGCGGGCTTCGTCCCGGCGCTCCCGGGCGAGCTTCAGCGAGACCTCGGGGAAGATCCCCATCGAAATGCGCTTCTCCTTGCCCGCGAAGCGGTACTTGAAGCGCCATGCCTTGGTGCCGCGCGGCGCGATTTCGAGGTAGAGGCCACGGCTGTCGTAGAGCTTGCGCGGTTTCTCGCGGGGTTTGGCCTTGCGGATGGCAGTGGCTGTCAGCGGCATGTGGGGGCATCCAATAAGCGTTACGGAGATATGCCCCGGAAAGATGCCCCAATAATTACCCGGCTGTCAAGAGGTGGCAAGGGATCGTGCCGGAACGTGTACGGCTGCTAACTCGTTGTGTTACAAGTGTTATTGGAATCTCATGGAATCGCAATAGACATGATTAGATAGTAGCTCCCGAACCAGAGATCCCTTGCGGGAAGGCCACCAACTCGCCGCTAGAGCGGTTGGAAACCCAACCGAGCGGATCGGCACTGCTCCCCCTACGTCCGAGGATCGCGGCGGGTTTCGTGGCGCATCGTCAGATCTGCGGTGCCATCAAGGCATGCGCCTTGGGCAGAAACCGGGTCATCAACTCCGAGAAGTGTCGGTAGTGGTCGTCCCAGGACATCGCTTCGAAGTCGCCCGGGTTTGCCCGGATGTTCCCTTCCAACCTCCGAGCGCACAGCGCCTCGGCCACGACCTCGGCCAGAAGCACGCGGAAATGGAGGTCGTCCTGACCCGGATAGCGCTCCGCCTTTGGGCCGAGATACCGATTCAACGAAGGATGCCGTGCCCCGATCTCCAGTACGTTCTTGTTCCAGTGGTAGCGGAGCGCACCGTGGTCCACGTCCTCCAGCTTGATCACGATTCCGGCTCCAGTTGGAGGCAGGGCACGGACCTCGGTTTCGGCCTCCTCGTCTCCGAGTCGGGCGACGAGCTTCGCGGGCGCGGCTTCGTCGTCCAGAACCGTCACCGTGAGCTTGGCCACGGCGATCCCCAAGGCTGCCTTGAGGAGCATCCTTCTGGACCCGGTGACCCGGTACTCGTCCGATGCCAGAGCAAGCTCGAAGTCGCGTCCCGCCGAGCGGACGAGCGCGGTCGGCGCCAGCAGCCGGATATGCCTCCGCGAACCGCCCCGGATACGGTAGCGCGGGCGCTCGAACCTGAGCCCCGTGAGGTCCGAATACCTTTCGGCCTCCGAGGCCAGCACGGCGATCGTCGACTCGGCCCTGATCGGACCCACGCGGACCTCCAGTCCCGTCGCCGCAGTGGCCTTCAGCGCCTTGACTGACCAAGCGGCGCGCAGAACGCCGTCCTGCGCCGCGAGCGGTTCGAGCGGGACTTCGGCGCGGTCGGCGCGAATCTCATCCGTCAGACACTCGACCCTCACGGGCATCCCTTCCCCGATTTCGGGAAAGGCCTCGGCTCGAATGGTCAGCCGGCAGCCGAGGGAGTGGCCGCGCACGATCTGCGCGTACTGGGGACTGAGCACATAGCCTTGGATCTGGAAGCGGCTGCCGGTCTGCCTGCCCTTCGCGTCCCGCGAAACGTCCTCGTCCGAGAAGTCCTCCATGAACTGGTTCGCGGCCTTTTCGAGCGCGTTGAGCCGCTTCCGGGTCTGCTGGCTTTCGACGCTGCGGGCGCGCTCCCGCTGCGCCCGCTTGCGCTCCTCCTCGACCAAGGGCCGAAGCAGCGCGAGCGCCCTGCCGTACAGCGCATCCACAAACGGGTGGCCCGGCGTGAGTCCCGACTTGCGCGAGGGGTCCAGGATGGGTACCGGATTCTCGGCCGGATGCTGCTCGCCCCCCGCCTGCCGATCGTCGTATTCGTTCCAAAGGTCGTCGATCGCCTCGCAGGTCAGACGTCCGTAGAACCAGAGCGCGTTCGAGTCCCATTCGAGGCTCCGGTCGAAGAGCGTGGCCTCGTGAATGGCATGCCGGGACTTGACGAGGATGCCGCCCAGCCTGAACCGGTCCCGGCCCGACTTGAACTGCTTTCTCGCCCGGAAGACGACCAATTTGGCCTTCGCGCCCGGATAGCCCGGAACGGCGAAGGTTCTGGAAACGCGCTTGCGGCCAGCGGGCCGGGCAAGACCGACTGGCCGGCGCTTCGAGTTTCGGAGCCCCTTCACCAGAAGCGTCGTCTTTTCCTGCCGGACGATGTCGCGCAAGCGCACAAGCGCGGCGACCTTGGGAACGAGCGTGTCGACCTTCGGGATCCGGTGGGCCGGCTCGATCTCGATCGTGACGAGCGTCCCGGTCCCCTTCGCGATGGCCAGCCGCTTCCGAAGCCGCGGCGTCACCGCCCGCGCATCGTCCGCCTCGTACTCGAAATTCGGATAGATCCGGCAGGTGTGCATCCGCCCGTCGTCGGCGATCGACTCGAAGGTGACCGTGCCGAGCGCCGCGATGTCCTTCGCTCCTCGCGAGTTGGTGCCCCGCACAGCGTGCCCCGCTTCGAGGCCGCTGACGCGACCGCCGATGCGTCCGAGCTTCCGGTTCATCTGATCGGTGGTCATTCCGTCGGCGAAGTCGCGGACCCGCAGGATCGAGGGCCGGCCCTTGCCCTGCCTGCCGAGTTCGATCTCCACCCTGCCCTCGATCCCCAGAATCTGATAACGGTCGTCGGCGTTCGTGACCAGCTCGACGATCGCGTCGTACACGTCCCGGATGGCCAGCCGGGCATCCTGCACGATGCGGCGCGACTCGATTTCCAGGGGTCTTCGCTTGACGGCGGCCATTTCACTGTACCGTTGTCGGAGACGGTGGAGGGCAACCACTGAATGTCGGCCTGCCGCGCGCCGACTTCAACATCCGCCTCGGTAGCCGAGACACCTTCGACGGTTGATCCGCCGCGCTCGCAACGGCGCTCGATGATGGCCTTCCCGCAGGGATTGTTGGACCGGGAGCGACCCCCGAGGGAGGGTGGGACGGGCTTGTCCGTCCCAACCCTCCCCGATGCCCGCACTGGGCATCGAAAAAGGGGGGTCGCTCCCAGCCACGGCCTGAAGGCCCGGTTCGGCATCGATGAATCGGGCGGCCGTGGCCTAACCGACACGACGCCAGCAACTTGCAGCGTATGCCGCGCGTCACGTCCGAGAGCGGATTTCGTGTCCGGCACCCCCCCACATCAAATACACATGTCCCGTTCGGCACCGGGGCAGTCGGGTTCACCCATCAGAACAGCTTCCGACGGAGCCGGTCCGACCGCCAAGTGCTTACCCGTTGCAACAGCCCCCGGCCGGACTCCCGAAGAGCTCGATTCTGGAGTTCCGCCAGCCGCACGAGCCCGCCCCGGATGTCGCCGCACACCTCTCGGATCAGCCGCTCGTCCCCGCTTCGGAGAACATCCTTGATCCACTCGATCTCTTGGTCGATCTCCGCGTCGTAGTCGGACGAGCGCAGGCCCCTCGCCCAGTTGCCGAGCACGGTGTCCGCGCGGGTCGTCTCCTTCGAGCCCCGCCCGACGGCCACGATCTCGATCTTGCGTCCCAAGTCCCGGAGCATCGCCCACAACTCTCGGTGAGCCGCGCCCCAAGCGCGCAGCCCCTTCGCGGTCTCGTGGCCGGGATCGACATGGACGAAGACGGCGCGCTTCGCGTCCAGCGCGACCGGAAGTCCGAGGTGAAAGTAGCGCTGGAGGTTCCCGGTCGCGCCCCGGTAGGTCCGCTGGGGCAGAACCCGGCGCTCGATCCCGAGCGCCTCGAACGCGGCGACCTTCTCGGCCTCGGTCGGAAGCCACGGAAGGTGGGGATACTCAAGAACGTAGTCGAGTGCCAGCAGCCGCCGCATCAGTACGTCACGGGAGGTGATCCGGCGACGCCGAAAGAACTCCTCGGCTCCGAGCACCCGGAACACCCCGCGGGCTTGGATCCGGCACACGCGGCCGATCTTGCGGACATCGGCCGGGGCCTCCTCGACGGCCAAGCCCTGCGCGACGAGGGCGCGGACGGCGCGGCGCACCTTCTCGGGGTGGCAACCCAGGAAACTCGTCCACTGCAAGCGGGTGAAGACGCCGCCGTTCAGGCAGGCAAGGGCGATCCACGCGGCCCGGCGTCCAGTCCAGCCGAAGGCCTCCAGAGCCTTCGCGCGGCCCTTCAGATGGTGGATCAACGCGATCGCCGTTGGTCCAGGGCTTGGCGGCACATGAGGGTTCCCGCTCCCGCAATAGGACGGATTCCGTGGTGGGTATCACTGCTGGGGAAGGTGTCACTGCCAGTAGGAATCGGGAGAGCGCCTTCTGTGGCGTCAAGCCCCCGCGTCCGCGGGCGGCGACCCAGAGCCGGATCGGTCGCCGCCGTCAGTTCCTATATGGGCATCCATAGGGGCCACCATCCCAAGCCGGATCGCGAGAAGTTCACGGCGGATTCGGGAGTCTTTTCCAATACGGAGATGAGCCTGAACCGGGGGAGGCGCGAGAGGTGAGGCCGGAGCCCGGAGCAGGTGGCAGTTGATGGAGTTTCATTATCTCCCTGAACGAGGGAGAGAGGCAACCGGCGAGCCGGGGGATGCCGGCTTGGCCGATGGTGCGGAAGAGTTCGTCGCGGGCGCGGCGGACGGCTTGGGCGGCGGCGAGGTCGGTGGTTGCGGCGGCGAGTTGGTCGAGGGCGCCGAGGGTGACGCCGGGCCGGAGGAAGGCTTCGGCGCCGGGCAGGGCCTTGAAGCGCTCGTGGGGCGTGGTCACGTCCTGTTGCCGGTAGCGCCGCCTGACTCGTCCGGTGGGGCTGACGACTTCGGTGGGGAAGAGGCAGGGCCGGTGGAAGTTGAGGAACGGGCAGAGGTGGTCGTGGAGGAAGGCGTTGACCCGGGGGACGAGGGCGTGGGGGACGTGGACGTGGCCGAGCCACTTGCGGACGACGCTGCCGTTCTTCGTCTCGACCAGCGCGTTGTCGTTGGGGTGGCGGGGCCGGGACTTGGTGAAGACGCCGACGTGGAGCTGGTTGAGCAGCGCGGCCACGCGGCCGTTGACGTATTCGCTGCCGTTGTCGGCGTGGAAGGCGTGGATGGCGAAGGGGAAGGCGGACAGCAGGGCTTCGAGGCGCGGGACGAGGAAGTGGTGGGTGATGCGCGGCACGGCTCCAAGGTGTTGGAACTGCGTGACTTCGTCGACCACGTTGATGAGGTAGATGCCCTTGCGCCTCTCGCGGTCGCCGAGGTGGACGGTGTCGACGCGGAGATGGCCGGGCCTGCCGTCCGGCCGCGGCTTGCGGCGGACCCCGATGGGGACCGGGGTGGGCCGGGTCTTGCGGAAGGTGAGGCGGCCGGTCCGGTACGCGCGGGTCTTGCGGAGGTTGTAGATGTGGCCGTTGGAGATCGAGGCGAGGCGCGCGAAGCGTTCGTCGCCGTAGACCTCGTGCATGCGTTGCAGGACCACCTTGGTGGCGGGTCCGGAGGGCTGGCCGAAGGCTTCGTCGACCTCGGCGAGCAGGGCGGCGTCGTGGGGCGTGTAGCGGCGCTGGAAGGCGTTGGCCGGGGGCTTGCGGCGGTGATCGCGGATGCTCCCGGTCCGGCGGTGCTGTCGGACGAGGCGGGTCACCTGGGCGCGGGAGAAGCCCGTCACCTTCTCGATGAACCGCTTCACCAGTCCCTTGTCGGGCCTCCCGAGGCCGTGGTACTCGAAGCGGACCAGCGTGCGGCGCACGAAGGCGTAGGCCGAGGTGCGGTCGGCGAGCTCGAAGTCCGCCGGTTCATTGCCGTCCAGGAAGGCCCGGACCTGTTCGAGGGTGCGAAGTCGTTCGGTGCGAAGTGTCACGATCATCCTCCAATGATCTCTTCGCCCCGGCCCTCGGGCTCACTTCCCGCTGGAAACCGGCCCCGCGTTCGGGCTCACTTGCCGTTGGACAAGACTCGGGGTGGACATGGAGCGGCTTCGCCAGACAGATTACGATGCCCTCCACGCTGCCCGGAAACACTGTGGGAAGACCCAGTGCCTCGCCCCTGACGCCGAAGGCATGCTCAAACGCTCGACAACTTGGGAGGTAGAACGATGACATCGAAGGTGGAAGACACGCCCCCTTCGGCGAGAGCCAAGAAGAGTTGGTTGCTGGCCGTTTTCGCGGTCGGTGTCGCCGTGGGCATCCTTGTTTCCCGCGTGACCGACGTAGAACAGCTCTCCTTGGGCACGTGGTTGACCTTCCAGACACGAACGCCCAACGATGTCGAGCAGTTTCGGAGCGTGCGCGCAGACCCGGATCGGTGGACCGTGTATGTGTCACTGCTAGCCGAAGAGGGCTTCTACGCTGCGGACAACCCGCGAATCGTGGACGCGATCAGAGAGCTGTGCGATCCCATTCCGAATGAACCGCTGGAGGCCTTTCTGTCGGCGTCCACAGCCTGCGCCGAACGTGCGGTCCCAGCACGCCTACGCCGACTGTCAAGAGAGCAGGACCCTCCGTTCCACCCAGTTGGCATACGCGTCACGGTGGGGGTGCCGAGCTCAAACGACCAGCCGTCTCCCGGATACGCGAACACATGTCAGAACGGAGATCTGTACAGGCACAACGTGGTCCTGATCAATCCAGACGACGGAACGCGACAGGTGCAGGTGCAGGCATCAGGGCACTACGGGCAGGGTATCTGTGCTCAGTTCGTCGAGACAGCCGACATCCAGCTCAATGAGGACGACGCTTTCTCGATCTTCGACGGACCCTTGGCCAAGTTCGAGGAGGCGCTGGCAATCATCGTCAATTAGAGGGACGGCGAAGGGGGTGGATTCGGCGCAGCGGGCCTCACGTCTGGCGAAGGCGGCTTCTCTCCGCGAGCTTTCGTTCGCGCAGATCGTGCAGTCCATCGAATCGAGAGGAATCGAACGATGGTACGCACGAAACGAAGTCGGCGCTCGTACGGCGCCGGCGAATGGGGCCGCAACCGGGTCCGGATCTTCCCGGACCCGAAGACCGGCAACTTCCAGATTGAGTGGCGCGAGAACGGGCGCAGGCTCACCCGGTCGCTGGGTCACCGCGACTGGGCGAGGGCGAAACGGCAGGCGGACGAGTTCGCGGCCGGGTTCGCCGGACCTGACCTCAACGGCAAGGCGGAAGCCGAGCCCGAGCCGCTCACGCTGAAGATGCTCTTTGACATCTACGGTGAGGAGGTGACGCCCACCAAGACGAGGCGGGTCCAGCACCGGGACAGGATCGCAACGGCAATGTTCCTCGACCTTCTAGGTCGGGACCGGCGACCCGAGACCCTGTCTCAGAGGGACTGGGACCGCTTCATCCGGGAGCGCCGGGCGGGAAGGATCGGACCGAGCGGGAAGCCGGTTTCCAATCGGACCATCGAGTTGGACCTGAAGTTCCTGCTCGCGGTGCTCAACTGGGCGACGAAGTCCAGAGACGCGGAGGGGAGACTCCTTCTTGACTCGAACCCGCTGAGGGGCCTGCGGACGCCCAAGGAGAAGAACCCCGCCAGGGTCGTTCTCTCCGAGGAGGAGTACCGGGCGATGCTCGGGGTGTCCCGGCAGGTGGACTGGCGGTTCCACGTCGCGTTCGTGCTCGCCCATGAGACCGGGCACCGGATCGGGGCCATCCGCAACCTGCGGTGGTCTGATATCGACTTCGAGGGCCGCGAGGTGCGGTGGCGGGCGGAGCACGAGAAGACGGGCTACGAGCACGTCACGCCGATGACCGATGAGGCGGTGGCGGTGTTGGAGGAGGCGCGGGAGGCGAACCCCGGTAGCGGGGAGACGCTGATCCTGCCCGCCTCGAAGGATCCCTCGGCGAGCATCGGCAGGGGGCGGACGGGCGCTTGGTGGCGCAAGGCCGAGCGGCTTGCGGGACTGGAGCCGAAGGCGCGACGGGGCTGGCACTCGCTCAGGCGCAAGTTTGCCAGCGACCTGATGGACCTGCCGCTCAAGGTGCTGTGCGAGCTGGGCGGCTGGAAGGAGGCCCAGACGGTTCTGCGCTGCTACCAGCAGGCCGACTCGGTACAACTCAGGAAGGCTCTGGACAGCCGCCCGAGGGTCCGCGCCTGACCCCAAACGAATCGGCGGGAGTCAATCAGCGGGAACCCGCCCGCCGGACCCCGTAACCTGAACGTTCACAACGACATGGGAATCCTAATGCTCATGTCGCGTAGGCTGGGCCGCGAGGTGCGCGGCGCCCTCCTCCATCCATCCAACCACTGGAATTGGTGTCACTTCGGAGCCAACATGTCACGATGTGCCCGAAGCCCCGGCTCCTGCTCCCGATCCTCGCGGCCACCGCGCTCGCTGCCGCCATCCCGCACCCTTCCGCCGCCCAGAACACCCCCGAAGAGGCCGCCCAACGCTTCTTCGAAGCGCTCAGCCGGCTGCGCTGGGAGCGAGTCTCCGCAGAGCTGCACACCGCCGCCCTCGACGAGTTCCACCTCATCTCGCGGCAGCTCGTCGAGAGCCTGCGGGGAGACAGCATCCTGATCCAGCTCTACGACGCTTCGCACGAGGAGTGGGCGGGCTGGTCGAGCCGGGAGGTCTTCGAGCGCTCGATGGCGGGGCTCACGCGGTACGCGCGCGGCCTGATGGAGTCGCAGGTCATGACCGACTTCCGCGTTCTGGGGACGGTACCGGAGGGCGACACGATCCGCCACGTGGTGTATCGGGAGACCACCGATCACATGGGCACGATCATCGAGGCCGCGCCCACGACCACCCTGGTGATGGAGGATGGTGTCTGGCGGGTCCGCGAGAACGCGGAACTCGCGGTTTTGCGGGTGGCGTTGCGCGGGATTCCGATCGGGCGGCGTTGAGCGCGCGGGATCCGTCGACCCTGAGCGCGCGAGATCCGGCGGGCCTGGGCGGGCGGGATCCGCCGCCGCCGGGTCCGGTCTGCCGCGCTTCATCGCCTGTACCCGGCCCACCCGGCGCGATACCTTCAACCGGCTGGCTCCGGGCACGAGCCCTCGAATGCGAGAGCCAGGAATCAAGATCCCCACGCCCCAACCCGAAAGAGAAACCGCATGAGAAGGCTTCTGGGCATCACGACCCTCGCCGCCGCCGCGGCCGCCAGCGCCGCACTCTTCCCACCCGCCCCCGCCGCCGCGCAAAACGGTGCCTCCGCCTTCAGCGAGGACCTCTTCGGCAGCCTGCACTACCGCTATGTCGGCCCCTCGCGCGGAGGGCGCGTCACCGCCGTGGCCGGGCACGTCGCCCACCCGACCACCTTCTACATGGGTGCCACCGGGGGCGGCGTGTGGAAGACCACCGACAACGGGCACAGCTGGCACAACATCTCGGACGGGTACTTCGGCACGGGCTCGATCGGCGCGATTCGCGTGGCCGACTCCGACCCGGACATCGTCTACGTGTCGACGGGATCCGACGGGCTGCGCAGCAACGTGATCATCGGCGATGGGGTCTACAAATCCACCGACGCCGGAGCCACATGGCGGCATGTGGGACTGGAGGCCACCGGGAATTCCGGCGCCATCCTCATCCACCCCTACAACCCCGACCTGGTCTACGTGGCCGCCATCGGCAACCCCTTCGCGCCGAACGACGAGCGGGGGGTCTACCGCAGCAGCGACGGGGGCGCCAGTTGGGAGAACGTCCTCTTCGTGTCGGACAGCACCGGCGCGGTCGACCTGGAGTTCGCGCCCGACGACCCGAACACCATCTACGCCAGCATGTGGCAGGCCGAGCGCAAGCCGTGGACGATCATCTCCGGCGGGATGCAGGGCGGCGTCTTCATCTCGCGCGACGGAGGCGACAGCTGGGATCGGGCCATCGACGGCCTGCCCACCGGCCTCCGCGGCAAGTCCGATCTCGCGGTCAGCGCGGCCGATCCCGACCGCGTGTACGTACTCATCGAGGCTCCCGCCGACGCGGGCGGCGTCTACCGCTCCGACGACCGGGGCGCCACCTGGCGTCAGGTCACCGACTTCCAGCCGATCCGCAACCGGCCGTTCTACTACAACAACCTGGAGGGGCACCCCACCGATCCCGACATCCTCTGGGGCATGGCCGAGGGGCACTGGAAGTCCGTCGACGGGGGTGTGAGCTGGCAATCCGAACGCACGCCCCACGGCGACAACCACGACATGTGGATCAATCCCGAGAACCCGGACATCCTGATCCAGTCGAACGACGGGGGGGCCAACGTGTCCCTCGACGGCGGCATGACGTGGTCCACCCAGTACAACCAGCCGACTGCCGAACTCTACCAGGTGGACGTCTCGGACGACTTCCCCTACCGCCTCTACGCGGGCCAGCAGGACAACTCGACCATCTCGGTGCCCGGGCTGCCCGAGCGCTCGGAGCCCGGGGGTTCCCAGTCGGCATGGGAGGCCCACGGGGGCTGCGAAACCGGGCCGGTGGTGCCGAAGCCCGGCGATCCGGACATCGTCTACGCCAACTGCAAGGGCCGCTTCGGGCTCTACAACCGGCGCACGGGGCAGGAGGCGCAGTACTACGTCGGCTTCGGCAACCTCTACGGACATAACCCGCGCGATCTGGAGTTCCGCTTCCAGCGCGTGGTGCCCATCCACGTCTCGCCGCACGACCCGAACAAGGTCTACCACGGGTCGCAGTACGTGCACGTGACCACCAACGGCGGGCAGCTCTGGGAGACCATCTCGCCCGATCTCACCGCCTTCACCCCCGAGACCCAGGTCGTCTCGGGCACGCCGATCACCATCGACGTCACCGGCGAGGAGCACTTCTCCGTCCTCTACGACATCCAGGAGTCGGTGCTGGAGCCGGGCGTGATCTGGGCGGGCGCCAACGACGGGCCCGTGCACGTCACGCGCGACAATGGCCGCAACTGGACCGACGTGACGCCTCCCGGCATCGGCCCCTACGGCCGCGTGCAGACGATCGAGGTCTCCCACCACGATCCCGCCAAGGCCTACGTCGCGATCCTCCGCTACATGATGGGCGACTTCACCCCGCACACCTACCGCACCGACGACTACGGCGCGACGTGGACGCGGATCACGACGGGCGACAACGGCGTGCCCAACAACCACCCCGTGCGCGTCGTGCGCGAGGACCCCGACCGCGAGGGCCTGCTCTACCTGGGCACCGAGTTCGGGATGTTCGTCTCGTTCGACGACGGCGGCTCGTGGCAGCCCTTCCAGCTGAACCTTCCGGCGACGCCCATCACGGACATGAAGTTGGTGTACGGGGACCTGGTGTTGTCGACGATGGGCCGGGGTTTCTGGATCGTGGACAACCTCACGCCGCTGCACGAACTCAGCGACCGTGTAGCCGGCGCTGACGCGCACCTTTTCGGTATCCGGGACGCGTACCGGTTGCGTTACGGCGGTGGCTTCGGCGGCTTCCGGCCGCGCAGCCCCCATGAGCCCGAGTACCCGCAGGCGGGTGCACAGATCGACTACATGCTGGCCGAGTCGCCGCGGGGCCCGGTCACGCTCGACATCGTGGCCTCGAGCGGCGAGGTCGTGCGGTCGTTCTCCAGCGAGGGCCCCGGCGAATACACGGTGCCGGCCGAGCCGGGGATGCGCGAGTGGCGTCTGGAGCGCTTCGGGACGCCGCGGCTGCCTTCCGGCGCCGGCACCCATCGCTTCACGTGGGACCTGACCTACCCGGGCCCGTGGGACGCGAACCCGATGCGGTCGGGGCGCGGAGGCCCGATGGTGCCGCCGGGGACGTATACCGCACGGCTGTCGGCGGGTGACTGGAGCGCGAGCCGCACCTTCGAGGTCATGCTCGACCCGCGCGTAGTGGCCGAGGGGATCGGCGAGGACGTGGTAATGCGCCAGGTGGAACTGGCGCTGCAGGCGCGGGATGCGCTAAGCGAGGGCCGCCTGGCGGTGCATCGCATCAACGAGGCGCGCGAGCGCGGCGGCGGCAACCTCGCGGCCGAAGTCGAGGCGATCGAGCGGGAGTTGGTTACGGCGCCGATTCGCTACTCGCGTCCCATGCTCGTCGACCAGCTGCAGTATCTGTACGGCAACCTCACCCGCGCCGACCAGGAGCCCGGCCAGGACGCGATCGTGCGGTACGACCAGTTGAACACGGCGCTCGAGGAGCACGTGCGGCGGCTGGAGCGGCTGCTGCGCGCGAACATTTCGGACGACGCCCCTGGGCGCTGACCACATGGACCTCGGACTGGCGGGTAAGGTCGCGGCTGTCACCGGCGGCAGCCGCGGCCTCGGCTTCTACAGCGCCCGGGCGCTGGCGGCGGAGGGCGCGCGGCTCGCGATCTGTGCGCGTGGGGAGGAGGGGCTGGCGGCGGCGGCGGAGACATTGCGGGAGGGTGGCGCCGAGGTGCTGACGGTGCGGTGCGACGTGGCCGAGGAGGATGGTGCGGCCGAGCTGGTCGACGCCGTGCGGGAGCGCTACGGCGCGCTCGACGTCCTCGTCAACAACGTCGGCGGCAACCGGCGCGGCCGCTTCGAGGAGACAAGTGACCAGGACTGGCTGGACATCATCCAGCTCAATGTGCTGTCGGGCTTCCGGACCGCGCGGCTCGCGATTCCGCTGATGCGAGATGGGGGCGGCGGGTCGATCGTGTTCATCTCGTCGGTGTTCGGGAGGGAGAAGGGCGGCCCGGGGCTGTCGATCTACAACACGACCAAGACGGCGCTGATTTCGGCGGCCGGGATCATGGCCCTGGAGCTGGCAAAGGACGGGATCCGCGTGAACTGCGTGGCGCCCGGCTCGATCCAGTTCCCGGGCGGCAGCTGGGACAAGCGCGTGAAGGCCGACCCGGACGGGATGCGGGCGTTCGTGCGGGCGAACCTGCCGCTGGGGCGCTTTGGGAAGGGTGAGGAGGTGGGGGACGTGGTTGCGTTCCTGGCATCGGAGCGCGCGAGCCTGATCACGGGGGCGTGTGTGGCGGTGGACGGGGCGCAGGGGCGGTCGCTGGTGTGAGGCTGGTGCCAGGATCTTCCCCGGAGACTCTACCGGCATTGGTGAATGGGTACACGATTGACCAGCCGCTTTGAGGAAGCCCTCGGGTTCGCCGCGCAGCTTCACCGAGAGCAGTGCAGGAAGGGTTCGAACGTGCCCTATGTCTCACATTTGCTCGCCGTCTCGTCGCTCGTCATTGAACACGGCGGAGACGAGGACCAGGCCATAGCGGCGCTGCTGCACGATGCCATTGAGGATCAGGGCGGCCCAAGAGCGCGGGCCAAAATCCTGCGCCGTTTCGGGGAGCGCGTGACCCGAATCGTCGAAGGCTGCACCGATTCCCAGGCCGATCCGAAACCCCCGTGGAGAGCAAGAAAGGAAGCGTTCATCGCAGGGATCAGCGGCAAGTCGCGGTCGGTCCAGCTCGTATGCGCTGCGGACAAGCTCCACAACGCCCGCTGCATCCTCAGCGACTACCGGAATGTGGGCGAGAAGGTCTGGCGGCGCTTTAAGGGTGGCGGCAGGGAAGGGACGCTTTGGTACTACCGGGAACTGGCGAACGCACTCTTCCAGTCAGGCCCGACGGAGCTTGTGGACGAATTGGAACGGGTCGTCGGCGAGATCGAGCGGCTCGCAAACAAGAAGCGGAGATGAGCGCTGCTCAGACGCGCTGGTGGTCGGCGCGCCAGTGTTCGACGGCCTGCTTTATGGACTTCCGATCCGTCAGTTCGCCGGCGACGATCCGGCGGACCAGGCCGGTCACTTCCGCGTCAGAAGCGAAGCGCAGAGCGATCAACTGGTCCGTCGTCAGCTGCCCGATTTCGCCCTTCAGTTCGTCCGGCAGAATCCTCTCCAGACGGAGGCGCTCCTCCAGGCGGATCACCCGGTCCTGAACGCGGGTTGAGAAGCGGCGCGCATGGAGAAGGGCGATCGCCGTACAGGCGGCGACCACGAACAGCGCCAAGGTCCTTGCGCTGAAATCCACGACGAGCAGGTATCCGACGCCCAGCGTAGCGGCCGTTGAGAGGTAGCACCCCGCGAGGAACAGCAGTGGAGGGCGCTTGGCGTGGTTCGCGTAGTTCTGGGACTGGGGCATCACGACTCCGGATTCGGATGCGGCTTGGTCACGCCCGATGTAATTTGCGGTTGGGCGGTGTCGGCGCAAACCACGATCATGCCCGGAATCCGAAGGAGGCGCACCATGGGCACAGCGGCCGGACAACTTCGGACGGCGCGTGTTCCCCGGGACCCGTGCCTTGCGTGCCGCGTGCCGATCCTCCTCTTCGCGGCCCTGATCGCCGTTGCCTGCGAGGCGGGCGACCCGCCGGTCCCCATGATCGCGATCGACAGCGCGGGGGTGCGGATCGTGACGAGCGACCCGGCCACGTTCACCGCTGCGTGCACACTGAGCGAGGCGCCGATCTTCAGTGTCGGGGACGACGAGAGCGACGACGCGCAGTGGTTTTCGAGCGTTCGGGGCGTGGGCCGGCTTTCGGACGGCTCGGTGGCGGTCGCTGACCGGACGAGCGCCGAGGTGCGGATCTTCGGTCCTGACGGGCGGCACCTCCGTTCGATGGGCCGCCACGGCGAGGGGCCCGGCGAATTCCAGGATCCCTTCGTACTCTGGGTGTTGCCGGGAGACACGATCTGGGTGGGAGACTACCGGCCCTACCGCTTCGTTGTCTTCACCGCCGAGGGTGGGTGGGTCCGCAACGTGGCGCTCGACCCGATCTACCCGAACCCGTCGCGCGGCGGCGGAGTCCTCGACAACGGCGTGTCGGTGAATTCGATCGAACGGCGGCCGCGCGGCCGGGATTTCACGAAGCCCGACACTTCGGTCGTTGAGGTTCACGACCGGGACGGCAACCGGGTCGGGGTTCTCTCGCGGCTCCCGACGCGGAGGCTTGGACCGGCTCCGGACACCGAGGCGTACAACTACTACATCAGTGTACTGTTCGATCCCCTTGCCCGTGTGGACGCCAGGGAGCGGACCATCGCGCTCGCCCACACCGCGACCCCCGAGGTGCGGCTGCTGGACGAGGCGTTCAACCTGCGCTCCATCGTTCGCTGGCGCGTCCCCGATCAGGAAGTCACCCCCGGCGATGTCCGTACCTGGCGCGAGGAGTACGTCAGGCGGCGCAGCACGGGCGCCAACACCTGGGACGACGACTACGACGGTCCGATGATCAATCCCGCGCGACCCGTAGCCGACGTGATGCCGGCGATCTCAAGTTTGCAGGTCGGCCGCGACGGACGTCTCTGGGTCTGGCCGTACCGGAGGCCGGGCGCCGGCCCGACACGCGCCATGGCCTTCTCCCGCGATGGCGAGTTCCTCTGCCACCTCGAACGCCCCGGTGAGGCGGCAGGCTTCTCGGTCTGGGAGTTCGGGGCCGACTACGCGCTCGGAGTGTCGGCCAGCGATCTCGGGATCGAGACGGTCGTCATGCATGCTTTGCGTCTTCCCGACGAGGGTTGAACGCCGCTACACGAACCTGACCAGCCTGACCTCCAACTCCCGGATGGGGCGCGGCGGCGCCTTCCACTGGACGAGGATCGGGCTCTGATAGGTCCCCCAGCCGATCTCGCCGGTCCCGTCGCCCGTCCGGTCCAGCACGGGCAGGCTGAACCCGCGCTTCATGCGCAGGAAGTGTGAAACCGGCAGCGCCAGCGCCCGGTTGACCACGCGTTCCACCATCGACTCCCGCAGGCGGGTGGTGTCCATGAGCTTGTTGAGGACCTGCAGGGCATCGAACTGCGCGAAGTTCAGGGCCTTGGCGGGCAGGGTGCGCGGGTCGCGGAGCGCGCCGGTCACGTCCCTGCCGGTCCGGGCCATGAAGCGGAAGGGGTTCTTCAGGGCTTCGCGCAGGTCGTGGTTCATGAGCAGGGTCTCGTATTCGTTGACGGTCAGTCCCGCGTCCTGCTCCTCGTCGGGCAGGAGCACGTCGAACCTTCCGAACGACACCCCGTGCTTCTCGACGAGCGCTTCCAGTTCGCCGATGAAGCCCAACTCGGGGTCGCGGAGGTTTTGCGCGTCGATGGGGTGTGGCGATGACTTGACGGGCACCGTGAGGCGGACGACCTCGTCCTCCCCGTCGTAGGCCACCACCGTTGTGCGCCGGTGGCGCGTGCCCCCGACGTGAACGCCGTCAAGCTCCACGAACCAGACGGGCTCGGGTCCGTCGAGCTCGTACGAAGCCGAGTTCCGGAGACCCGCGCCGATAAAGGTCAGATGCGAGTCGGCGTTGAGCGGCTCGTTGGCCCGCTGCTCCTCCGTCAGCTCGGTCCGCAAGTGCATCGTGTCGTGCACATAGTCCGCGCCGGGCGGGAAGAGGTGCTGAAAGAGCTGCAGATAGCCCTCGATCCCCTGGCCGTCGTGTTCCAGGAGTTCCGCGAGACGCTGGTCCAGGTACCCGGCCGTCGTGTGGTTCGAGATGTAGAAGGACTTGGTGAAGCGCGTGAATTCGTCTCCGAACTCCTCGCGCAACCTGCCGCGGACGTCGATCAGCTGCACCCGTGACGCCGGCTTGATCCGCAACGTGGCCTGGAACGGACCCTTGCCGGTGCGTGTATGCCGGTCAATGAGAATCATCCTGACCTGTTCTCCCTGCCCGAAGTCGAGGTAGAGCCTTATGCAGACAACTTATCGCGACAGCGCGCCGTACACGAGCGCACGCAGCTTGGCGTGGTCGTCCGGTTGCCGGACACTGCGGAGTTGCGTGAAGTACACGACGACGAGCTGCTCGGCGGGATCGACCCAATACGTCGTGTGATAGGCGCCGCCCCATCCGTAGTCGCCGACGGAACCGGGCTGGCCGGCGGCACCCAGGTCGAGGCGCACCTGGAAGCCGAGGCCGAAGCCGCTGCCGGGGCCGAGCAGGTCGCCGACGTGGTTGGCCGTCATCAGCGCCACGCTCGCGGGCGACAGAATGCGCGCGTCCCCTAGCGAGCCGCCGTTCAGCATCATCTGGAGGAAGCGGGCGTAGTCGCGTGCGGTCGACAGCAGGCCCGCGCCGCCCGAGTAGCTCACGCGGGGCCCGTCCACGTACTGCCCCTGGGTGTTCATCCCGGGCCCCTCGGGCGAGCGGATCAGCTTGCCGGCGCCGTCGTGGCCGTGCACGGCGGCCAGCCGGCCAACCTTGCCGGGCGGCAGGTAGAAGTGGGTGTCGCGCATGTCGAGGGGCTCGAAGAGGCGCGTCGCGAGGAACCTGTCCAGCGCCAGGCCGGAGACCTCTTCCACCAGGGCGCCGAGAATGTCGGTGGCGTATCCGTACACGTAACGTTCCCCCGGCTGGGCCTGAAACGGCAGGGCCGCCATGCGGTCCACGGTCTCGCGCACGGGTTCGTCGCGGTGGGCGAAGTACCACCCGGTGATGTCCGCCTCCTGCCAGCGGTCGCCGCCCGGTCCGTAGCCGTAGGATATGCCGGCCGTATGGGTCAGGAGGTCGCGGATGGTGATCGGCCGGTCCGCCGGCACCACTTCGTACGCACCGTCCTCTCCGGGCACGGCCACCGTGGTCTCTGCGTATGCGGGGAGGTGCCTGCCCACCGGGTCCGAGATGAGGAGCGCGCCCTCGTCCTGGAGCATCATCACGGCGACGCTGACGACGGCCTTCGTCTGGGACGCTATGCGGAAGACGGCGTCGGGCGTGAGCGGCGCGCCCGTTTCGATGTCGCTGTATCCGACCGCCTTCTCGTAGACGACCGCCCCGTTGCGGAGGACAGCCACGACCGCGCCGGGGAGTTCGCCCTCCATCACATAGTCCTTCAGCACTTCCTCGATCAGCGCGAGACGGTCCGCTACGAAGCCCGCATCTTCCGGGGCGATCCTCGGCAACTCCTGGGCGAGGCCCGTGATCGGGGCGAGCGTGGCGAGCGTAGCGAGGAACAGGTACGAGACCGCGGAGAGTGCCCTGGAGGGCAAGGGCATGCGCTTCATGGAACCGGCCGGGCTGAAGGGATTGGCGTCGGCAAGTCGGCAAGCTAGACTTGGCAACCCCGGGGCGACAACCAACGCCGCCCGTTCCTGCAACCATTGCGATCGCACAGGACAAGCGAACATGTCGGCTGCCGCTCCCCTCGTCACCCAACTTCAGACGTCACTCAAGTACATGAAGACCACGATATCGGTCTTCGACGAGGGTGACTCGGGGTTCGCGCCCCAACCCGAACTCTATACGGTGGCGGGACATATCGCGCACGCCGCCGACTCGGTCGACTGGTTCGTGGAGGGGGCGTTCGGCGAGGGCTGGAACATGGACTTCGAGGGCCTCATCGCGGCCGCCAGGGCCGTCACGTCGCTGGACGATGCGAACGCGTGGCTGGACCGCGCCTACGCCGCGGCCATCGCAGCCATCGAGGCCGCGCCCGACGAGGCTCTCCATGCGCCCATCGCCGACGAGCGCATCATGGGGGGTGCGCCGCGCGCCGCCATCGTGGGTGCCATCGTGGATCACACGGCCCACCACCGGGGAGCGCTGACGGTCTACGCGCGGCTCCTCGGCAAGGTGTCGCCGATGCCGTACGGTTGATCCCGGCGCCCCGGAGCCCGCAGCCCGTGAGTTCGCTCAGCCCGTGATTTCGCTCGAGGGAAAGACCGCCGTCGTTACTGGCGCGGCCAGGGGGATCGGTGCCGCGTGCGCCCGGGCCTTCGCCGAACACGGCGCCGCCGTGGTGCTGGCCGACGTTCTCGCCGAACAGTGCGCCGAGGCCGCCCGGCGGATTGCCGCCGACACCGGGGCGGCCACCCTCGCCGTGCGCACCGACGTCAGCGACGAGGGGGACTGTGTGGCGCTGCTTGAGGCGTGCGTGGACCGCTTCGGCGGCTGTGACATCCTGCTCAACAACGCCGGGATCATCGTCCCGGGCTCGATCCTGGACGCCACGGTGGAGAACTTCGACCGCGTCCTCGCGGTGAACCTCCGCGGCACCTTTCTGGTCAGCCGGGAGATCGCGCGTCACATGGTGGAGCGGGGCACGAAGGGCGTCATCATCAACATGTCCTCGACCAACGCGGTGGTCACCATCCCGGACCAGATGGCGTACGCGGCCTCGAAGGGCGGCGTCGCGCAGATGACGAAGGCGATGGCGATGGCGCTCGCCCCGCACGACATCCGGGTCAACGCGATCGGGCCGGGCACGATCCTCACCGACATGCTCAAGGTCGTGATCGCGAACGACGAGGCCCGGCGCACGATTCTGTCGCGCACGCCCATGGGCAGGATCGGCGATCCCGCCGAGGTCGCCAGCGTCGCGGTCTTCCTGGCGTCCGAGTACGCGTCCTACCTGACCGGCGAGACGATCTACCCGGACGGCGGCCGGCTGTCCCTGAACTACACCGTGCCGGTTCGCGAGGACGGGGAGGAGGCGTGAGCGGCGGCGCGGGCGGGCCTGCCGCGAGACTCGCGATCGACATCGGGGGCACCTTCACCGACGTCGCCCTGGAGACGCGGGACCGCCTCGTGACCACCAAGGTCCTCACGACCCACGCCGCGCCTCAGGACGGCGTGCTGGAAGGCATTCACAAGGTGCTCGGCATCGCCGCGGTCCCTCCCTCGGCCGTGCGGCTGGTCATTCATGGCACGACCCTGGCGACCAACGCCGTCATCGAGCGCAAGGGTGCGCGCACTGCCCTCATTGTCAGCGAGGGGCATCGCGACGCCCTGGAGATGGCCCAGGAGAATCGCTTCGAGCAATACGACATCGGCGTCGACCGGCCGCCCCCGCTGGTGCCGCGGCGATTGCGGCTGCCCGTACGCGAGCGTGTCGACCGGCACGGACGCGTGCTGATTCCACTGGATGAAGACACTGTCCGGGCTCTCGTCCCGGTCCTTGACGAGCACGGGATCGAGTCTCTCGCGGTCGGCCTGATTCACGGGTACGCCGACCCCGCGCACGAACAGCGGATTCGTGCGATCATCGCCGAGGAGCGTCCGGGCCTCTTCATCACGCTGGCCTCCGACGTCTGTCCGGAGGTCAGGGAGTACGAGCGTCTCTCGACGGCCTGCACGAACGCGTACGTCCAGCCTCTGATGTCGCGCTATCTCCAGGGCCTGGCGGAATCGCTGCGCGAATCGGGGATTGACTGCCCCTTCCTGCTCATGACCTCGGGTGGCGGGCTGACAACACTGGAAACGGCAGTCGCGGCCCCGGTGCGCCTGGTGGAATCGGGTCCCGCCGGGGGTGCGATCCTGGCGAGCCATCTGGCGCGCGAACTGGAGCTGGGCGATGTCCTTTCGTTCGACATGGGGGGCACGACCGCCAAGCTCTGCGTGATCGACGGGGGCGAACCGCTGCACTCCCGGACCTTCGAGGTTGCGCGCAGCTACCGCTTCAAACAGGGCAGCGGGCTGCCGGTGCGGATTCCGGTGATCGAGATGGTCGAGATCGGGGCTGGCGGCGGGTCGATTGCGGGGGTGGACGACCTGGATCGCATTCACGTGGGTCCCGAGAGCGCGGGGTCGGAGCCGGGGCCGGCGGCGTATGGGCGGGGAGGGGAGCAGCCCACCGTGACCGATGCGGACGTGGTGCTGGGGCGGATCGAGCCAGAGCTGTTCGCGGATGGGGCGATTGCGCTGGACCGGGACAGGGCCGAGGCGGCGATCGGTGGCCGCGTGGGTGCGGAACTGGGGCTCGACGCCCGGCTGGCCGCGCTGGGGGTGAGCGAGATGGTGGACGAGAACATGTCCAACGCCGCCCGGACCCACGCGATCGAGTGGGGCAAGGGACTTGCGGGCCGCACCATCGTGGCGTTCGGGGGATCGGCGCCGATTCACGCCGCGCGGCTGGCCGACAAGCTGGAGCTGGACCGCTTTCTCGTGCCGGGCGACGCCGGGGTGGGTTCAGCGGTCGGGTTTCTGCTGGCGCCGATCTCGTACGAGGTCGTGCGCAGCCGGTACATGCGTCTGTCCGGGTTCGATGCGCACCTCGTGCGCCACGTGCTCGGCGGGATGAGGGAGGAAGCGGCGGCCGTGGTCGCGGAGGGCGCCCCGGGTGTCGCCACCACGGAGCGGGCGCACGCCTACATGCGTTACGTAGGGCAGGGACACGAGATCGGAGTCGAGCTGCCGGCCGAGGTGATGGCGGGAACGGCCGGTGGCGCTACGCCGCACGGGGCGAATGGCCGGGGCGGCCGGAGTCCGGCGGCTGCATTGCGCGTGGCTTTCGATCGCGCATACCACGCCGTGTATGGCCGGACGATTCCGGGGCTGGATGTGGAGGTGCTCAGTTGGACGCTGGTGGTGTCGGCTCCGGCGCACTCCCCGGTGGCGGCCCCGACATCGGCGTCGGACGCGACGCAGGCCTCGCTGGCGCCCGCCCCGACACGAGGCTCGCCGGCCGCGGACCCGACGCGTGAGCCACTGGCGCTCCCGCCCGTTGCACGCGCCGAGCTCTTCGATGGCACCGGCGACGGGATCGTGGACGCCGCGGTCCACCACCGCCGCGCCCTTGATCCTGGCGCCCGTGTCCGAGGCCCCGCGCTCATCGCCGAGACCCAGACCACCACGGTCATCCCGGACGGATGGGAGGCGCGCGTGCTGCCCGGCGGCCACTTGCTGGCAAAGCGGCGCGCCCGGGGAGCCACGTCCGCCGGGATCTCGTCACTGCAGGACCAGATCATGTGGAGCCGCCTGCTTTCGGTGGTCGAGGAACAGGCCCGGACGCTCGTGCGCACGGCCTTCTCGACGCCGGTGCGGGAGGCGGGCGACCTCTCGGCGGGCGTCTTCGATCTCGCTGGCCGCATGTTGGCGCAGGCGGTGACCGGCACGCCGGGACACGTCAACGCCATGGCGGCCTCGGTCGGCTTCTTCCTGCGCGATCACCCCGTGGAGACCCTGGAAGAGGGTGACGTGCTCGTTACCAACGATCCGTGGGAGGGGACCGGCCACCTGAACGACTTCACCGTCGTCACCCCGGCCTTCCTGGAGGGCCGTCCGGTGGCCCTCTTCGCGGCAACCAGCCACATCGCCGACGTCGGTGGCCGCGGTTTCGGCGCCGACGCCAACCAGGTGTACGAGGAGGGGCTCCGGATCCCGATCGGCTACCTCATTCGCGCCGGCACGGTGGACGAGACGCTCATGCGAATGGTCCGCGCCAACGTGCGCGAGCCGGACGTGGCGCAGGGTGACCTGTACTCGTTGGCGGCCTGCAATCGAACCGGTTGCGACCGCCTCATCGCGATGATGACCGAGTTCGGCCTGGACTCACTGGACGAACTGGCCGAGATGATCGTGACCGCGTCCCGCCGTGCCATGCTGGAGCGGATTCGCGCCCTGCGGGCCGGCACCTACAGGCACCGCATGACCATCGACGGCTACGACGAGGACCTGGAACTGGTGTGTGCCCTTACGGTGACTCCGGACGGCATCCGTATCGACTTCGACGGCACCTCGCCCATGTCGCCCTACGGGATCAACGTTCCCGAGACGTACACCCGCGCGTACGCGTCGTTCGGGGTGCGCTGCGTGGTGGGCTCCGAAGTCCCCAACAACGCGGGCTCGCTGGACACGATCGAGGTTACGGCTCCGCTCGGCTCCCTCCTCAACGCGCCGCCGCCCGCCGCCGTTTCCGCGCGCCATTCCATCGGCCAGATGCTCCCCGATGTCGTGCTCGGCTGCCTGGCCCAGGCGATGCCCCCGGGGTCCGTGCCGGCCGAGGGGGCGTCGTGTCTGTGGAATCCGGTGCTCATGGGCGGGCCGGGGCTCACGGCCTCGTATCCGTACGGCGATGCGGAGCCGTTCGTCGTCAACCCGTTCCACACGGGCGGCACGGGCGCGCGGCCCGGGAAGGACGGGCTGTCCGCGACTTCGTTTCCGTCGGGGGTGCGCAGTACGCCGATCGAGATCACCGAGACGGTCGCGCCCCTCATCTTCTGGCGGAAGGAGTACATTCCCGACTCGGGTGGTCCGGGCGAGTATCGCGGAGGTCTGGGTCAGGTCATGGAAATCTCGCACGCCGAGGGCGCACCCTTTGCCGTGTCCAAGATGTTCGAGCGCGTCCGCAACGCGGCGCGGGGACGGGAGGGGGGTGGCAACGGCGCCCCCGGCAGGGTCTACGTTCCCGGGGCTGGCGAGATGCGGGTCAAGGGCCGCGAGGTGGTGCCGCCCGGCCACAGGATCGTTCTGGAGACGCCGGGAGGCGGGGGGCTGGGAGATCCGCGCCGGCGCGACCCGAAGACGGTCGAGGAAGACGTGGTCGACGGATTCGTGACCGCCGAGCAGGCGCGCGCGTCCTACAACGGCGGCGGAGGGGACTCCTGACTCGGCCAGCCCGGCTGCTGGCGTTCCTCGCGCTGGGCGCGGCTGGATGCGATGCTACGCCCACCGACGCCCCAGGCGACCCGTCGGCCGTCCCGTCCGTCTTCATCATCGGCGGCGATCGTCCGGCCACCCTGGTCCGTCCCCTGGACTACACGGCCGGAACACGCCTTCCCCTGGTGATCGCACTCCACGGTTATACCAGCAACTCCGCCAACACCAATCGCTATTTCGGCCTGTCACAACGCGTCACGCGCGACCGGTTTGCGCTGATCCTGCCCAACGGCACCCGCAATCCCGAGGGCGCCAACTTCTGGAACGCCACGGACTACTGCTGCGACTTCTGGGGCACCGGCGTGGATGATGTCGCGTACCTGAACGGCCTGGTGGTCGAGGCGGACGAGCACATCGTGTCCGACGGCGTCCATCTCGTCGGGCTCTCGAACGGCGCCTTCATGTCCTACCGGATGGCCTGCGAGTCGATGCCGGGACTGCGCGGCATCGTGGCCGTCGGTGGCACCACGTTCGACGATCCGGAGCGGTGTGCGGGAGCCGCGCCCGTCTCCGTGCTTCACATTCACGGCACGGCGGACGTCGTGATCCGGTACGGCGGCGGCAGCAGCAACACGGGCGACACCCACTATCCCGGCGCCGAGGAGACCGTGCGCCGGTGGGCCGCCCGTGCGGGCTGCGATCTCTCCGCCGCGGAAACCCTGGAACCCCTCGATCTCGATTTCACGCTGTCGGGCGCGGAAACGCAGCCTCTCCGATACCGTGCGGGGTGCACGCAAGGAGTCACCGTCGAGTTGTGGACCATCGAGCAGGGCGCGCACGTGCCGGCGTTCAACCCCGACAGGATCGGAGCACGCCTCATCGACTGGCTCTTCGCGGTCCGCTGAAGGCTTTGCCTGCCATTTATTCGCCCGGACACTCCGGATAGATCACCAGCGACTCCAGGTCCTCCGTGATCGCCTGGTACACCGTCTCAGGCTCCGCCGGATTCTCGTTCTCGATCCAGCCGCCGCACTGTGCGCCGCCGGACATCTCGCCCTGGTATCGCACGCGCCCGCTTTCGTGGTACACCGTCAATTCACCTTCCCAGGTCCCGTCACGAAGACCAGCCTCGAGCTGCAACAGACTGTCCTGGCCCGGGAAGTGGCGGACGACCCGGCCCGAATAGGGCAACATTGAGGCCGGATCGAGATAGGTGCTGTCCTGAACGATCAGTTCGTCGAGGTTGCGCGTGGGGGTCGGCACGCACGCCAGAAGCGCGGGGGCGAGCAGGCATGCCAACAGCGCCGTGTAGCCTGTCAACCGCCACGGCATCGCGCGCCGGGGCCTTGAACGATGGTCCGAACCTCGTACAGATTGCTTCACCATGAGCATTAACCTAGCCGATGACGCCGTCCACGCGCTGAACCGCGCTTCTGCAGCGGCCGCCCGGGAGGGGGCGGAAGCGATTTCGCCGCGCAACATTCTGGCGGGGGTCGTGTCGCAGCGCGCTCCGGGCCTGTTGGAGCTTCTCGGTCCGCTGGGACTGGAGCTCGAAACTCTCCCGGAGGAAATGCGGGACCTTCCCGAGACCTATCACGGCCACCTTCCGTTCACATCGGATGCCCACGAAGTGCTTGCAGCCGCCGTGACCGCGGCGTCCGAATCGGGTGGCGGCGCGACCACCAGCGGCCATCTTCTGCTTGGCGTGGCGCGTGCCGGCGACGCACCGTCACGGCAGACCCTGGAGGAGTGGGGGTTGGTGGAGGACGCCCTCGCGGCCGCCCTCGCCCCACAGCCGGACGACGGCGCCGACACTGTGACGGCCACCCCCGCGGCGGGTCCGGTGCTGCTGCTCGTGCTCTCCATCGCACTCGCGTGCACGGGGGACACGGCCCCGGATGCCGCACAGCACACCGGAGATCCCTTCGCGGCGGCCCCCGCCGACGGCACGTTCCCGCAAATCGGTCCCGCCCCTCCCGACTACGTCCCCACCGCCGCCGGGGCTCCGTCCACTGACATCTGGCTCGGCCGACTCGAGCGGGACGAACAGGGCAGGCTCGTCATCAGCGGTCTCTCGAACGCCACCGACCGCGACGGCTACGACAATCAGCCCGCCTTCGACCCCGCGGGGAGCGCCCTGTACTACACCGCCGCGATGGATTCCACGCAGACGGACACCTTCCGCCACCGGGTGGAGGACGGGGCGACGGAACAGGTCACGCACACGCCCGACGCCAGTGAGTTTTCGCCCACGCCCATTCCCGGGCAGGAGTCGTTTTCGGCCATCCACGAGAAGAACGGCTTGCAGTACCTGTGGCGGTACGGCGTCGACGGGTCCGAACTGGGGCCGATCTTCGCCACCGCCGAGCCGGTCGGATACCACGCATGGGCGGACGAGCGGACCGTGGCGATGTTCATTCTCGGCAGTCCGCCCACGTTGCAGGTGGGTGACGCGCTTTCCGGAGAGATCCGTGTCGTGGCAGAGAACCCCGGCCGCTCGATCCACCGAATCCCCGGATCGAGCGAGATCTCCTTCGTGCGCAAGGTGGACGACAACGAGTGGTGGATCGAGCGTCTGGATCCCGCGTCCGGCGACAGCGAGCGGATCGTGCGGACGCTGCCGGGTCGCGAAGACCATGCGTGGACGCCCCGCGGCGAAATCCTGATGGGCGACGGGGCCGTGCTGTTTGCGTGGTCCGAGGAAACCGGATGGCGCGAAGTCGCGGACCTTGGCACGGGTTCGGGCGACATTTCGCGCATTGCGGTGAGCCCCGACGGATCGAGAATTGCCCTGGTGAGAAGCCGGCCGGACAGCGAGGGTTGAATTCGCCCAATCCGGTGTGCGCGAAACAATGAGCGCCGCGGAATAGTACATTCAGAGACGACGGCGGACATCACACGGAGGACACCAGCATGTTGGGAGACTTCTTCAGCTCTTACCTGACCTCTCTTGGAGAGTTCTGGAGTTCGGCCATCAGAATCGGCCTCCCGCAGATCCTGCTGGTGATCCTGCTCATCTGCTGGCTGCGTCGGAGGGGCTGCGGTAAGTCCGGTTCCAGGTCCTGTTGCTGGACCAGCAAGCGCTGCTCGACATCCTGCTGCTGGGTCTGGTCGTGCGGCACCGGTGGGGGTTCCTGGTGTTGTCCCGAGGATGAGGGGCGCGGTTGCTGTTGGTGCCAGCCGCGCAAGGAAGACACCACTGAAGCGGACGCGGATGAGGAATAGGCCGTTGCGGGACGGCGCCGCTCCCGTTCCGGGCGTGTGCGCCTAGTCCGTCCGGTGTGCCTGGCGGCCCTCGCCGCCGGCCTGCACCACGGCTCCGTCCACGGCCAGGACGCAACATCCCGGCAACCGGCCGGAACCCGGGCGCCCGACGAGCCGACAGTCCGGGCAGTCCGCACCGGTCAGCCGCCGACCATCGACGGGGTTCTCGACGAGCCGTTCTGGCACGAGATCGAGCCCGTCACCGACTTCCTCCAGCGTGTGCCCGTCGACGGCGCCCCGTCGTCCGAACTCACCGAACTGAGGGTCGCGTTCGACGACAACAACCTCTATTTCGCGGTCGTCCTTCACGACTCGGACCCGTCGGGGATCCGGCGCAGCATCCTGCACCGCGAGGGACGGATCGACCAGGACGACAACATCCGCATCGGTCTGGACACGTACCATGACCGGCGCAACGCCTACATCTTCGAGATCAACCCCTTCGGCACCCAGGGCGACGCGCTGATCAGCGACGAGTCCATGACGCTCTCGAACTGGTGGTGGGAGGGCGTCTACGAGAGCGAGGCGCGGATTACGGACGAGGGGTGGGTGGTCGAGGCGGCCATCCCGTTCACGACGATCCGCTTCGACGACGCGGACGCGCTCGAGATGGGGATCCTCATGGAGCGCACCATCCGCCGCAAGAACGAGATGGTGTACTTCCCGCACATAGGCCAGGAGTTCAGCCGCGCGCTCAGTCAGGTGTCGCAGTACGCGACCCTGACCGGGCTGGAAGGGCTGCGGCGCGGCCGCTACATGGAGGTGAAGCCTTTTGCGATCACGGGCCGCTCGGCGACCGGGCGGCAGGGTGAGGTGGGTGGCGAGACCCAGACGCTCAACGACCTCGGACTCGATTTCAAGTACTCGATCACCTCGAACCTGACGCTCGACGCGACCCTCAACCCCGACTTCGCCCAGGTGGAGGCCGACAACGTCCAGATCAACCTGACGCGCTTCGGCCTCTTCTTCCCCGAGAAACGGGAGTTCTTCCTGGAGCGGGCCGGGCTCTTCGACTTCGGCGATCCGCGGGAGACGCAGGTGTTCTTCAGTCGCCGGATCGGGATCACCAACGACATCGCGGGAGGCACACGGCTGACGGGTCAGGCCGGCCCGATTTCCGTAGGCGCGCTGAGCCTCTTTACCGACGACGCCCAGGACGCGGAAGGCCGCGTGATTGCCGGCGGGCTCAATTCGGTGCTGCGGCTGCGCGCCGACCCGTTTCCGCGGACGACCGTTGGCGGAATCTTCACGTCGCTGGACACGGACGACGGAGCGAGCAGGGTCGTGGGAGGCGACATGCAGTTCCGTTTCGGCGGATCCACGGTGAGGGGATGGGTCGCCCGGTCGTCCGAGAGCGGCAGCGTGTCCGGTGGGAGCGGCGGCGCGTCATCCGGGAGCGGCGGAGCGTCATCCGGCGGCGCCACGGCCGGGACGGTCGAAGTCGATCTGCGCAACGATCTGCTCTCGGCGGGAGGCAGCTTCGTGCAGGTGCCCGACGGATTCAACCCGACGCTCGGCTTCGTGCGTCGCCGCGACATCCGCACCCGTTCGGGTTCGCTCGCCGTGTTCCCCCGTTTCGAGCAGAGCGACTGGGCCCGCCAGTTGATCGCTGCCGTGAGCGGTGACTACATCGCCGGGATGGACGGAGAGAAACAGAGCACCTTCCTCCTGTCGCACAACATGCTGACCTTCGACAGCGGCGACCGCATGATGCTCAACATCACGCGCCGGGGAGAGGTCCTCCATCAGCCGGTGCGGATTCAGGGACGCGAGCTGGCGCCCGGTGACTACGTGTTCAGCGGGGCCCAGGTCCGGTTCAACACCAACGACAGCCGCGAGTTCTCCGCCCGCGGCGGGTTTTCCAGAGGCGGATTCTGGGGAGGCACGGGCACCGAGGTGGCGATCGGCGGCATGTGGAAGACGGGGCCCTACCTCACGCTCAGCGGTGACTATACGCGCAACGACATAAGCCTCCCCGTGGAGGACGGCGACTTCACCACCAGCCTCTACAGCCTGACCGTCCTGGCCGCGGTCAGCCGGTCGCTCTTCGCCAACGCCCTGGTCCAGTACGACGACGTCTCGAACCAGGTCCAGGCCAACATCCGCATCAACTGGATCCACACGCCCGGCAGCGACCTCTTCGTGGTCTTCGACACGGGGTACCTGACCGGGGACCTGCTGGATCCCAGGACGGAGCGCTGGCAGCGGCGGACCGGCGTGGTGAAGCTGACGTACATGAAGGCGTTCTGAGGGGCACCGTTCGAGACGACCGCGCTCGATCTTCGCGGTGCAGAGCTGACCATCCCGACCTGGGCCGAGATCCTGCGCCCACCTTCTTGACAGGGACCCGAACCCTCCCGCACTTTGTTCGGCAACCGAACAAAGTAGCCGGGCCCGCCGCGAGGAGTGCAGCCATGAGTTCGATCCGCAATCAGAACATCCGAGCCGCAACCAGGCCCGCTGCCGTGCTGGACGGATTGCTGGCGCATGTGTCCGCCGCGTCCGCCCTGGCGCTCGTTTTCCAACTCGCACTCCCCGCGCCCGCCGCCGCCCAGGACGCCGCGCCCCACATGCCGGCCATCGAGCTACTCAAGGACGACTCGGGCACTCGTCTCCGGGTGGACGGCGAGGACATCATGGTGCTCGGCGTCAACTGGGACTACTTCCCGCGCGGCACCACCTACAACTACAACTTCTGGACCGAGCCCGACCATATCATCGAGGCCGCGCTCGAACGCGAGATGTCCCTGCTGAAGGCGATGGGCGGGAATGCGATCCGCGCATACGTGGGGATCACGCCGAGGTGGGTGCAGCACATCTACGAGGAGTACGGCATCTACACGGTCCTGAACCACGCGGTCGCACGCTACGGCGTGACCGTGGGCGGTGTCTTCAACCCCAACACGGACTACTCGGATCCCCGGGCCCGCGCGGTGGTGATGGACGAGATCGAGGAGATGGTCAACGCATTCAAGGACACGCCCGGCGTCCTGATGTGGCTGCTGGGCAACGAGAACAACTACGGGCTGGTGTGGAGTTCGGCCGAGACGGAGGACTTGCCGGCTGGCGAAGCCGACGCCGTGCGGGCGCGCTACATGTACTCGCTCTTCGGCGACGTGGCCGCGCGCATCAAGGAGATGGACGGCACGCGGCCGATCGCGATGGCCAACGGCGACCTCCAGTACATCGACATCATCGCCGAGGAGATCCCCGACCTCGATGTCTTCGGCACCAACGTGTACCGGGGCATCTCCTTCAGGGACCTCTTCCAGGAGGTGCACGACAAGCTCGACCGCCCCGTCATGTTCACCGAGTTCGGCGCCGACGTCTGGGACGCGAAGAACATGCGCGAGGATCAGGTCACCCAGGCGAAATACCTGATCGAGCAGTGGCGCGAGATCTACGAGGAGTCGGCCGGGAAGGGGGGCGTGGGCAACTCGATCGGAGGCCTCACCTTCCAGTGGACCGACGGGTGGTGGAAATTCGGCCAGGAGGACCGGCTGGACATCCAGGACACCAACGCTTCGTGGGCGAACGACGCCTATCCGGAGGACTTCGTCGAGGGCGACAACAACATGAACGAGGAGTGGTGGGGGATCGTCGCGAAGGGACCCACCGACCACAACAACCTCTACGAACTCTACCCGCGCGCCGCCTACTACGCGCTCCAGGAAGCGTACAGGCTCGATCCGTACGGGCCGGGGACGGACATTGCGGCCATCCGCGAGCACTTCGCCTCGATCCAGCCCGCCAACGTCGGCCTGCAGGCCCTGGGGGACCGCGCCGCATTGCTGGCCACGGCGCGCGACCGCGTGCACCTGAGCGGGATCCGGGCGGAACTCGAGACCTTCAGCACCGGCGGGCACCTGGTGAGCACGCCCGAGGAGGCTCCGGAACGGAACCGCTCCTTCCCCAGTCACCGGGGCTTCGACAAGATGCAGTCGTTCTACGCGGACCTGGCGGCGAGGCCCGTCCAGAGCATGGTCGCGAACGTCTCTCTGAACATCCTCGGCGACGTTCCCCAGAATCCGATCGACGAACTCTTCTACGAGAACCGCGGCCGCTCGCGCGTTATCGAGGCTGACAACGGCGAGACCTTCCAGCTCCAGGACATCGAGCGGCTCAAGGTCTACAACGCCAGCTTCTCGTGGGACGACCGCTGGTTCAACCTCGAGGGCTTCTACCGCATCGGCCACTACCACTGGGGCTACGAAGGCGACTTCTTCGGGCTGTACCCGGAGGCCAACTACGGGCCCAATATGGACATCTACAACGGAGTCGCACCGGTCGGGATGGAGATCACCGGGAAGCGTTCGCTGAGCGGCTGGAAGATCGCGATCGGGCCCGAACTGTGGTGGGGAGCCAACCCGGCGGTGCTGGCCAGGTACCAGACCAACATCGGGCCCTTCGAGACCACAGCCATCTACCAGGAAGACCTGGCAGAGGCGGGGAAGGCCGCCAGTTCGTTCGCCGTTCCGCTCCCGCCGACCCGCAAGGCGACGCTGCACATGACCGCAACGCGCGGCAACATGATCGTCGATGTCGGAGGCATCTGGTCGGGGAGCACGAAGGAGGGACAGCCCTTCCAGGTCGTCGACGGTTCGCCCGGCAGCTACCGGGTGCTCCACGACGAGATCAAGCCGTCGGACGCTCTGGGGGCGAAGGCCAGAATCACCCTCACCCGGGGGCGGCTGAGCTGGTATCTGCAGGGTGCGGCGATGGGCCTCGTGGCCGATGGCGGCTTCACCCAGACTCAGACCTTCACCGGCTGGACGCTGAAGGACACGGGCCACGGCAATCAGCGCAACGTGATTACCGGGTTAGCGATCACCTCGGGCAACTGGCAGGTCGCGCCGAACTTCCTGTGGCGGAAACCCCTGGTGGGTCCGGTGCCGGCCGACGTCCCGGCCCCGGGACGTCCGCGTAACATCCTGGACGACCCCTTTGCCGTCCGGGGCAACCGCGAGACCCGCGCGGCCGAAGTCCTCTTCACCTACGACCCGACCCCCGCCACCTGGATGTACACCTGGGACAGCGACATTCGCGAGGACGCGCGCTTCGCGACTTCGTTCGGCTTCGTCTACTACAGCTTCCCGACCACCCAGGACGCCGGAATCGGAATCCTGGCCGACGGCCGCTCCACCTTCGCGTTCCCGGGTGCGCCCCCGGCGCGCGACCTGTGGGAGGTCAAGGCGCGGATCGTCTCGAAGCGCTCGGCTGCGGCCGGGGTTGTCGCCAACGTCTTCGCGGGCAAGGGAGAACCCAACGGCAGCGACGAGCGCGTGATCAACCGGGCCGGGCTGGACCTGCGCCTGATCGGCGGTCCGATCAAGTTCCAGTCGATGGCGCGGATCAACGACTGGGGCCCGTACGACTACCACCGCGACTTCAACCACACCTTCCCGCTGCAGCTGACGGGCGACATCTCGTACACCCTCGGGCCTCCCCAGTGGTTCGACATGCCGCAGACGCGCTTCGGCGTGCGTGCGGCCATGCGCACCCTGAACGAGTTTTCGCCGCGCTACTGCCCCGCGCTATCGCCCGACGAATTCGGCAGGATGGAGTGCAACCCGGACCTCGGTGGCGAGAACGGACGCGAGTGGGAGATCCGGACCTATCTGCACATCGGGATGTGAGGGCGTCCGGGTGCGTTTGAATGAATCCGCGACCGATGTTCGCTGATCGATGACCGCAACCGTGCGCCCAGGAGCGAGGGCGGTGGGCGTGTCCGAGACCGAGGTGCGCGTCCAGGCGTTGCTCGCGCGTATGACCCTCGACCAGAAGATCGGGCAGATGACGCAGCCGGAGCGGCTGCACGTCAGTCCGGCCGAGGTCAAGGCGTTTCACATCGGCTCGGTGCTCAGCGGCGGCGGCTCGTGTCCGGGCCGCAATCGCCCGGCGGACTGGGTGGCGATGAACGACGCCTATTGGGCGGCCTCGATGGAGGAGGACGAGGACCACCTGGCGATCCCGCTCCTGTACGGCGTGGATGCGATCCACGGAAACGGCAACGTGCGGGGGGCGACGATCTTCCCGCACAACATCGGACTGGGCGCGATGCACGACCCCGATCTGATCGAACGGATCGGGCGCGTAACGGCCCGGGAGGTGCTGGCCACGGGTGTGGAGTGGACCTTCGCGCCGACCCTGGCGGTATCTCGCGACGTGCGCTGGGGCCGCACCTACGAGAGCTACTCGGAGGATCCCCGAATCGTGGCCGGATACGCGTCGAGGATCGTAAGGGGGCTGCAGGACGGGCGCACGGCGATCGGCCCGAAAGGCGTCGTGGCCTGCGCCAAGCACTGGGTCGGCGACGGCGGAACGGAGGCCGGGGTGGACCAGGGCGATACGGTGGTCGGCGAGGAGGAGTTGCGGCGTCTCCATATCGCGCCTTACAGGCCCGCCCTGGAGGCAGGGGCGCTGACCGTGATGGTGTCGCTGAGCAGCTGGAACGGCGCGAAGTGCCATGCGCATCGCTACCTGATCCAGGACGTGCTCAAGGGGGAGATGGGGTTCCGCGGGTTCGCAGTCTCCGACTGGAACGGGATCGATCCGCTGGCCGACGACCATTCCGAGGCTGCCGCGATGGCGGCAAATGCCGGAATCGACATGTTCATGGTGCCCGAGAGGTGGAAACCCTTCATCTCCGGGCTGAAGGCGCAGGTGGAGCGCGGCGCGGTGCCGATTGAGCGGGTTGACGACGCGGTCGGACGGATCCTGCGCGTCAAGTCCGCGATCGGACTCTTCGACCGGCCCCGCCCCTGGGCTCGGCGGGGTTCCAACGATATGGAGTTCGGATCGGCGGAGCACCGGGAAGTCGCCCGCGAGGCGGTGCGGAAGTCGCTGGTGCTGCTCAAGAACAGGCGCGGAGTCCTCCCGTTGCAGAGGGACGCCCGCATCCTGGTGACCGGCAGGAACGCGCACGACCGCGGCAGGCAGTGCGGGGGCTTCACCGTCGAGTGGCAGGGCGTGTCGGGCAACGACGCGATCGAGGGCGGGACATCGATCTGGGAAGGGATCCGTGCGACGGCGCCGCGGGCGGTGCTCTGCGAAAACGGCGGGATGGATACGACCAGTGAGCACTTCGACGCGGCGATAGTGGTCATCGGGGAGAGACCGTACGCCGAGGGACTTGGAGACATCCGCGAGCCCACCCCCGTGCGTCCCGGAACCACCCAACTGGCGGCCGGTCCCGGTGTGTTGGTGCCGTACGGCGATACGCTGGAGCTTGCGACCCTGCATCCGGAGGACCTGGGCACCATACGGGCGCTTGCCGCGCGGGACATTCCGGTGGTGACGGTCCTCATTTCCGGTCGGCCTCTTGTCGTCGACGCCGAACTGGCCGAATCGGCTGCCTTCGTGGCGGCATGGCTGCCCGGCTCGGAGGGCGCCGGCGTGGCCGATGTGCTCTTCGGCGACTACGACTTCACGGGGCGGCTCCCGGTGTCCTGGCCGGCGGACATGCCGGGCGACGAGGACTCACGGAGCAACGGCATGCACGGGGCGCGCGCGGGGGCGCCGTTCCCCCTCGGGTACGGGTTGCGGATGGGCAGTCTGCGGCGCCGCTAGCCCGGCTGCCAGTCTACGCCGCGACGCTCCCGGTCCCCCGCCTCTTCTCCAGCTCCGCCCGCACGTCCAGCGCGCTCTTTTCCGTGATCGGGTACTTGTATATTGCCACGATCGCGATCACGGAAGCGACGAGCGGCACGAAGGCGTCGTAGAAGCGCAGCCAGAAGAGGGTGCCTTCGGGCTGGTTCGCCCCGAGCGCGGGGTCGAGCCCGGTAGAGTAGAGCAGGAAGCCGCCGGCCAGGATCGCAACGCTCTGGCCTACCTTAACGACCCACCAGAAGACCGATCCGAACATGCCCTCGCGCCGCTCCCCGGTGCTGATCTCGTCAAGGTCCACCACGTCGGCAATCATGGATCCCATAAGCGTGAACAGACCCCCAAGGCCGAAGGCGAGGAACGGGGCCGGAAGCAGGGCCAGCATGGGGTAGTCGGGTGTGTAGCAGAACCACTTCAGGGCATACCCGAACATCGAGATGCCCGTCGCTGCGAAGAAGGCGTTCTTCTTCCCGATCTTCGTGCCCAGCCAGGTGACGATCACGATCACCAGGAAGCCGGCCACGATGCCGAGTGTGCCGACCAGTCCCGCGAGACCCGCCCCTTCTCCGATGTTCCCGCCGGAGACGTAATAGGCGAACACCCAGAACTGGAACTGCGAGATCATGATGAAGCTGTTGAAGATCAGGAAGGTCGCGATGCAGAGCATCAGGAAGGGACCGGTCTTCACTGTTTGCCACAGGCCCCGCAGGAACTCCATGACGTTCTCGGCGAGGCTCGCGCTGTCCTCGTTCGCGTCCCCGCCGCCCGTAGGCACCCGCTCGCGGAGGAAGATCGCGGGGATCACACCCAGCGCGATGGTCGTCACGCAGATCGCGAGCGCCAGGAAGCGTGCCCCGGCCATCTGGTTCCTGAACCACGCAGCGTTGGTCATGATCACGAGGAACCAGGGCCCGATGACGAACGCGATGTTCGAAACGAAATTCTGCACGCCCATCAGGCGGGTGCGCTCGTTGTAGTCGGGGGTGAGTTCGTACCCGAGTGCCACCCAGGGCGTGGCGAAGATGGTGTAGGCGAGGAAAAAGATCAGCGAGCCGATCAGGAAGTAGTAGAAGTAATAGGTCTGGCTCCGGCCTTCGCCCGTGGTTTCCGGGGTCCAGATGTCCAGGTGGACGTGCGTCATCTCGCGCGCGTCGACCGGGGTTTCCCCGAAGTCGATCCCGGCGAAGCGCAGGTTGGTGTAGTGCTTGACCGCGTCCCCGGCGACCTGCGAGTCCGCAACATCGGACTCGTCCCAGTCGGTGGACCAGAACTGGACCGGTGCGTCGTCGTACGCGTCGCTGAAGAACGAGATCACGTCCTGGGCGGGCACCGTCGGTGTGGGCGCACCCGTCTCGGGCGCAGCCGGTCCGTCCACGTCCTGCCCGGACGGTTCCGCGCGCGCGGCGCCGTCGCTTCGGTACAGGTACACGTTGTCGACGTAGACCTCGGTCAGGTCCCCCGAGATGAGGATCTGCGAAAGGTGCTCCCGGGTGGCGAGTTCATCGAAGTCGGCGAGGGGCACGTCCACGCTCACCCACTGCCCGGTCACCAGCGTCGGCGGGAGGATCGTGACTTCGTCCTCGACGTCGTCCATCATCTCCACCGTGACAATGCCCTTCAGCGAGTTGACTACCGACTCCAGCATTCCGACCGGGTCGCCGGTCACCTCGCCGCTGTAGACGCCGTCGGCACCGTAGTCCACCAGCTTGAGCCGGAACTGGGTCGGTGCCGGCATCTGCCAGAGCAGGGCGAAGACCACGCCCGAGGCGATCGCCCCGATGAACAGGAAGGGCCGCCGCCGCCCCCAGCGGGACTTCGTCTTGTCAGATATGAAGCCCACCAGAGGATCGGTGATCGCGTCGAAGGCCCGCGGAAGACTTCCCAGCAGGCCGACGGCCCGGAAGTCCATGCCGAGCGCGAGCGTCAACACGATCATCATGTTGCCGATGCCCTGCGCCAGCAGGTTGTTTACGAACCCGCCGACCCCGTAGGCGATCTTGTGCGGAAACGATATGCGATCTTCAGGGGCCGTTCGGTGGCTCATTCTCAGTCGCTCCGGTAGACGCGCACCCAGTCGACGAGCATGGTCTGCGGAAAGGTCGTGGATTCGTTGGGCGGGCCGACGAATCCGCCGCCTACGGCGACGTTGAGAAGGATGAAGAAGGGGTGATCGAAGACCCAACGGCCGCCGGGGTCGTTACGGTCGACGGAGTGATAGCGATAGTCGTCGACGAACCATGCGATGCCGCCGTCGGTCCACTCGATGGCGAAGACGTGGAAGTCCGTGTCGAAACGGGCGCCCTGAAGGGCGTAGCGACCGCTCACCCCGGCGCTCGCCGAGTACCCCGGTCCGTGGATGGTGCCGAGTACGATGCTCGGCTCCTGGCCGCGGTATTCCATGATGTCGATCTCTCCGCACTCTGGCCAGCCCACCGCGTCGATGTCGTTGCCGAGCATCCAGAAGGCGGGCCAGATGCCCTGGCCGGTGGGGAGCTGGATGCGGGCCTCGAAACGGCCGTACGTCTGCTCGAAAAGCCCCTGCGTCTTGATGCGTCCGGATGTGTAGGCGCTTCCCTGGTAGGGCTCCCGCCGGGCGGTGATCGCCAGGTTGCCGTTGCCGTCGAGAGAGACGTTCTCGGGGCGGTCGGTGTCATACTCCAGCTGGGCGTTGCCCCAGTCGGTACCGATGTCGAAGGCCCAGTTGGCCGGATTGGGGAGCTCGCCGGCGAGGCCGTCGAACTCGTCGCTCCAGGCCAGGGTCCACGAGGCCTCGCCGGGGTCGGTGCCATCGTCGCACGAAAGCGAGGCGACACAGAAAAGGGCACCGGCGGCGAACCGGTACCACGCGGGACGATCGCCGCCGGCCGCGAAGCGGTTGGAAATCCCCGAGGTCATGCCGTGTTCACTCCTCGAAAGAGGCTGGGGTTCGCCAGGGAGGCGGCCAGTACATGGGTTGCCGCACCCAGGGCCGTGGCCCGAGGTCCCAGCTCGCTGATCCGTATCTCGGACGCCGCCGCCGAAGCCACCAGGGTTCGGCGCAGGACGGCCTCTCGAAGGGGCAGCAGAAGTCGGTCGCCCGCGCGCGCCAGGCTGCCGCCGACGATTACCGAGCCCGGGTTCAACAGGTTGACGACACCCGCGACGGCGATGCCCAGGTAGCGCGCCGCCTCGTCGACGACGCGCAGGGCCACCGGATCGTCGGCTAGCGCCGCATCCTCGATGGTCTTGATATCGAAATCCGTCCCCGAGAGCGTGCTGGATACCGGGCCCTTCAGCAATTCGCGCGTCCTCCGGACCAGAGCCTGTGTTCCGACAAAAGTCGCCAGGCAGCCGTGACCGCCGCATACGCATTCGGGGCCGGCCGGATCGACCACGATGTGTCCGATCTCTCCGGCCACACCAGTCGAGCCCCGGTAGATCTCTCCGCCGATCATCAGGCCGGCTCCGACGCCGGTCGCCACCTTCAGGTACAGGAAGTCGTCGACTCCGACCGCCTTGCCCAGCGAGTGCTCTGCCACCGCCCCGAGGTTGGCGTCGTTTTCGATGAAGACGGGCACCCCGAACGCACCGTCGAGCCTGTCCAGGATCGCGCGGCCGCGCCAGGCCGGGTGGATTCGCTCAAGAACGCGGTCGGGAGACTCGGGGTCGACGGGACTGGGAACCGCCACGCCGATCCCGATGAGACAGTTCGTGTCTCCACCCCATTCGGCCAGGCAGTCGTGGCACAGTTCCAGCGCAAGATCGCCTGCGCCACCGGGGTTGCTTCGTACCGGGTAGGATCGATCGCGCCATGCCAGGACCGAACCGCGAAGATCGGTCAAAATGACGGAAATGTGGGTCGCGCCCAGGTCGACACCCAGAATCACTCCCGCATCATCCCGAAAACCGATCAGGATTGGGCGCCGTCCGCCCCGGCTTTCGCCGCTTCCCACCTCCTTGACGAGACCGGTGGCGATGAGCCGCGCGACCAGATCCGAAATCGTGGAGCGCGAGCGTCCCGTGTGCCGGGCGATCTCCGCGCGGGATACCTCGCGCCGGCGCCACAGAAGGTTCAAGACCTCCGTCGTCAAACCCTGCTCGCGAACGACGGCCGAACGGGAGGGTTTCTTGTATGCCATGAGCCTGGGCTTCCCGCCGGTCCCCCGTTGCCGCGGCAAGACGGGCCGGCCTTGCGGACTACCTGTGCAGGTACACGTTGTCGATGAACACGGTGTTCGGATCTCCCGAGATGATCATCTGGGCCAGATGGCCCCGGGTGGTCAGTCCCGTGAACGCCGTGAGCGGAATGTCGTAGCTCACCCACACGCCCGTCGCAAGCGGCGGATCCGACATGGCGTTCAGTGTCAGTTCGTGCTCTGCGTCGTCCCCGCCGCCGAAGCCGCCATCGGCACCGAAATCGACGAGCTTGACCCGGAAGGCCGCCGGGTCCGCGGTCGGGTCCGGCGTCCAGAGGTCGATGTGGAAGTGGGTTGCGGCGCTGGCGTCGACCGTCGCCGACGTGAACTCGATCCCGGCGAAGACAAGGTTGGTATACTTCTTCACGTTGTCGCCTGCGACCTGCACGTCCTCTACATCGGCCTGATCCCACGAAGCCGACCAGGTGTCGACTGTCGCATTTGTATATGCATCGCTGAAGAGCGAGATGACGTCCTCGCCGGCATGAGAGGGGGTCGGGGCGGCTTCGACCGGCTCGGTTGGAGCGGCGGAGTAGAAGTAGACGTTGTCGATGAAGACCGTGTTGGGGTCGCCTGAGATGATCATCTGCGCGAGATGCGCACGGGCGGCGAGGCCGCCCATGTCGGCAAACGGGATGTCATAGCTCACCCACTTGCCGGTTGTCAGGGGCGGATCGGAGCCGTCGTCGAAGGTCAGCTCGTGTTCGCTGTCGTCACCCCCCTGGAACCCTCCGTCGGCGCCGAAGTCCACCAGCTTCACGCGGAACGCGGCGGGTGCGGCGGTCGGATCCGGGGTCCATACGTCGATGTGGAAGTGGGTCGCGGCACTCGCGTCGACCGTCAACGACGTGAATTCGATCCCGGCGAAGACCAGGTTGGTGTACTTCTTCACGTTGTCGCCTGCGACCTGCACGTCCTCGACGTCGGCCTGGTCCCACGAAGCCGACCAGGTATCGAGGGCCACGTCCGTGTAGGCGTCGCTGAAGAGAGACACCACGTTGGCCTCCGCGTGCGTCGGCGTCGGTGCGGCCTCGGTGGGCGCGCTCGGCGGCGGAGGCGTGGTCGAGAAGAAGTAGATGTTGTCGAGATAGACGGTCGGGCTGGCTCCCGAGATGATCATCTGCGTCAGGTTCCCCCGGTTCACGAGACCCGTGAAGGCCGAGAGCGGGATGTCGAGGGTGTTCCAGGCTCCGGCGACGATGGGTGGCATCGAGCCCTGATCGAGAGTGATCTCATGCTCGGTGTCGTCGCCGCCCCCGAAGACCCCGTTGCCTCCGAAGTCGACCAGCTTGATGCGGAAGGCGGAAGGATCGTTGGTCCAGAGATCGACGTGCAGGTCGGTCATCGACGACGCGTCGATCGGTTGCGAGGTGAACTCGATGCCGGCGTAGGCCAGGTTGGTGTACTTCTTGACCGGGTTGCCGGCGACCTGGATGTCCTCGACATCGGCCTGGTCCCACGAAGCCGACCAGGTGTCGACCACGACATCGTCGTAGGCGTCGCTGAAGAGCGAGATCACGTCTCCGGCCGAATGCGGGGGAACGGGAGGTGCGCCTGTGGGGGGCGCCGTGACGTTGACCGTCACCGCACCCTCGGCGGCGGTGGAGCCGAGCGTGGCGGTGATCGTGGCGGTGCCCGCCGAAACCAGCGAGATCGAGCCGTCCGGGGTTACGGAGGCCACTCCCGAATTGGAAGAGGTGAAGGTGAAGTAGGCGGGAGCCGCAAGAACCGTCTGGTCCCTGCCGCCGACGTCGAAGGTCACCTGCGTTCCGCCGACCGAGAGCGTGCCTCCGACTTCACCGTTTACCGTCTGCGTCGCGATGGCGGGCCTCGGGTTGATGATCGTCCCAAGCCGCTCGAACTGCACGTCGTCGAAGAAGATGTCGTAGCCGACCGGGTACTCGGAGCCCTCCGCGATCAGGAAGAGGCCGGTTTCCTCGCCCAGCCTGGACGGCAGCGGAAAGGGGACGGCGTACTTGGTCCAGCGGGTGGAGAAGGGAAGCCCCTCGACCGTGGCGGGATAGCGTGAATTGCCGCTGTTGTCGTTGCCGATCCCGATGGTGTTCACCGTAGCCGCGGTGCTCGCCTTGGCCCAGAAGGTGAGCGCGTCGAAGCCGGTCAGGTCGCGGGGTACCACGGAATAGAACACGCCCCCGGCGTAGCCGCCGGAGGGATCGGTGGGCGCGGGAATGGTGAACTTGAGGGCGGCGGTCCCGCGGTAGACCTCGTCATGCTCGATGGCCAGCGCGTCCACCTTCGATCCCCCGAAGGCCGAGAACTGGACTCCGGGACCGAACCCGTCTTCGAACACCACCGCTTCCGGCGGAAAGGGAGCAGAGTCGAGGACGGTGAGGTCCCGCTCGCAGGCCGCGGCACCCAGGAGGATCGCGAGCAGCGCAAGACTGGAGCCCCGGCCGACGCATGAGAGGTCGAGGCGCCCGCCGCGCCTGCCGCCGTGGGTTGCCGGGGCTGTGGTCAGCCGATGTGAGGTGCTCGCTGTCATCTTTCCATCCCGGGTTGAGCGGATACCTCCGGGGCCCAGCGGCGCGCGGAGCACCGGAACGCCCACGTCTGCAACTTTGTTCGGTTGCCGAACAAAGTGCGGGGGCGTATCGCGCGCTGTCAAGTTGGAGCGCAACGGTGTCGTGCCGTGCCGAGTGTCGGGCAGCGCCGCGCCGCCCGCTGTGGCTGCTCCCGCGTGTCGGGGTTGTTACTGGTGCGCGCCCTCCGCCATCGACCTCGCCCACTCCGGCACCATGGCCGGATCGATGTCGAAGACGTGAAGGCCCACCGTAAAGACGACGGTCGCGATCACGAGCACGCCGATGAGGTTGAGGAAGATGCCCGCGCGCGCCATCTCGCCCACCGTGATCCGGTCGCTGCCGAAGACGATCGCGTTGGGCGGGGTCGCCACCGGCATCATGAAGGCGCAGGACGCGGACAGGGTGGCGGGGACCATCAGCACGAGGGGGTGAGTGCCGGTCACCACCGCCACGGACGCGAGGATCGGCAGAACCATCTCGGTCGTGGCCGTGTTGCTGGTGAATTCGGTGAGGAAGGTCAGCGCCGCGCAGACCAGCAGGATCATCACAAACACGGGCAGACTGCCCAGCACCTCGAACTGGTTGCCGATCAGCTGCGCGAGCCCCGTCTCCTGAAAGCCCGCGGCCAGCGCGAACCCGCCGCCGAAGAGGAGCACGATGTTCCAGGGCAGGCGCGGGATCACGTCGGGGCCCATGACGCGCGTCGATCCCTTCTTCCGGTTGCGCGCGGGGATGAAGAAGAGCAGGCAGGCGAGTGTGATCGCAACGGTTCCATCGTCGATCATGCCCGGGTCGGGAAGCAGGCGCGACCAGCCGGACACCGTCAGAAAGCCCAGCTGCAGGTCGACGCGGAACACCCAGAGCAACGCCGTCGCCGCGAAAACCCCGAGCACCGCGCGCTCCTCGAACGAAATGGCGCCCAGGCCCTGCCGCTCCTTCTCCACCACCCCGTGATCGATGGTCACGCCCTTCGGGACGCGGTGAAGCACGTGCGTGATGAGAAACCATGACACGACCAGCATGATCAGGCCCACCGGGAACGCCATGATGAGCCACTGGCCAAAGGCGATCGCCGGGGCGTCGGGGAAGAGGATCTCGAAGATGCGCACGAAGGAGAGGTTGGGCGGCGTGCCCACCAGGGTCGTGAGCCCGCCCACCGTGCACCCGTACGCGATCCCCAGCATCAGGCCCACCGACAGGTGACGCGCGCCGTCGCGGCCCGCCTCGCTCTCGATCTGCAGGCAGATGGCAAGCCCGATCGGCACCATCATGACCGCGGTGGCCGTGTTCGAGATCCACATCGACAGGAAAGCGGCGGCGACCATGAAGCCGAGAACGATGCGCGCCGGACCGCCCCCGACCGCGTGGATGATGTTGAGCGCGATGCGGCGGTGCAGGTTCCACTTCTCCATCGTCAGGGCGATCATGAAGCCGCCCAGGAAGAGCACGATCGTGCTGTTGAAGTAGATCGGGGCGGTGTCGCCGCCGGACATGATGCCGAGCAGGGGATAGAGGACGAGGGGCAGGAGCGCGGTGGCGAAGAGCGGAATGGCGTCGGTTACCCACCAGATCGCCATGAGAAGGGCCACCGCGGCCAAGCGGCTTGCCGGGACGTTCGTGGCGTCCACGGGGAACACGAGCAGGAGGACGAAGGCGCCCAGGCCGAGCCAGAGGCCCAGGGCACGCCCCCTCGAGGTTGATTGTCGTTCGACGGCCATGAAGGGTTTGTGCGCGGAGGGGAAGACCCTACCGGTTGATCCCCTCCCTGGTCTCGCTGTCGGTGGCCCTGGCCTCGCGTTTCGCCACTTCCGCCTCGTACTGCTCTTCGGTGAGGTAGGTCACGTCCACCCAGGCGTGGGCCATCTCGTCGACGGTCCGGTCGCCCCAGCCGACCCATTGGGTGTGGTCCGGGTTGTTGGGGTTCTCGGGGGTGTTGTCGTGCCAGGCCGTGAAGACCAGCGTCGTGCCCGCGGGCAGGAGCGGGGCGGCGTGATCGGCGTAGATGTAGTTGATGTGCCACTGCCACTGGAAGTTGTTGACCTGGCTCAGGATCTCCCGGCGGCCGTCCGGGTAGATGGCCTCCATGGCCATGGCCTTGCCCCGCATGTGCATGTGGGGCTGGTAGTTCTCCAGCCGGGAAGGCCACTTGAGCACGTGGAAGTCCTGCGTGACCGCGATACGGCCCGGCGGGATATCGAGATCGTCGCCGGTCGCGTTGAAGAACGCCAGACGGGTCCTGTTCTGAGGGATCCGGTCCCTGGGGTAGAACCAGATGCCGAGTTCCACGTAGCTGTCCTTCACCTCCTGGCCGATCGCGTGCATGTGGACTTCCCACCGGATCTTCGAACCCGGCAGCATGAGCTTACCGGCCCCGTCGGGGAAGATCTCGCCGACCTTTCCGACGGCCCACTCCATGAAGAGCCCGGGCCCGCCCATCGCGCGGCTGCTGGTGCTGAGCGCCGCCGTCTCCGGGGTCATGGCGTCAGGGTCCTCGTCCTGGATCAGGTACGCCAGCGTGTGATGGACGATCCGCCGTCCGTCGGGCCAGGAAGGCCGAATCTCTATCGCCTTGACCCAGCGCTCCTCGGTGAGGCCGGTCGGCGTCTCGGGCCGGAACCACTTGTCCTGAGTCTGCGCGGGCAGGGTGTACGGCTCGGACCGGGTGACAAGGTCGGGTTCTCCGAACTGGTCCGCGAACTGCCACTCGCTCCCGTCCGGGAACACGGGCGGAGGCGGCATGTCGGCCTCGTCGCCGAAGGGCATGTCGCCATCGAGCCAGGTGACCAGCGTCTCGAGTTCCGCGTCGGTCAGGCCCCGGTCGTTCTTGAACTCCTGGATTCCCACGGAACGGTCGATGTGCCACGGCGGCATGATGCGGGCCGCCACCTTCTCGCGGATCCGGGGTGCGTACCGCTTGACCGCCTCGTAGCTGGTGAGCGACATGGGGGCGATCGAGCCGGGCTGGTGGCAGATCTGGCAGTTCTGCTGAATGATCGGGGCCACGTCGCGGGCGAAGGTGGGATGATCCTGGGCCGTGGCGTGCGCGGGTGCGATCACCAGGGCAGTGGTCACCAGCATTCCGCTCGCGGCGGCGTTCCGGAACTGGCGGCGTTGTCGGTGCATCTTCTCTCTTTCGGTCAGCGGGTCACTCTCACCCGTACAAATCCGTTGGTCCAGCAGCACTGGGAGTGGCCTGCGGTGGACACACCGGATGCGTCGTTTGCTCTCACGCGAATCACATAGTCGCCCGGTGCCGTGAAGGTGGCCATGGTCGTCGCCATGCCTCCCTCGATCGGCACCCTCGCCGTATTCTCGTCGAACGTCACGTCACCCGGGCCCAGGTGCTTGAACCAGGTCAGCGTGACCGGAACCCCGGTGCGTCCCGCCCTGACCACGCTGCCACGGGAACGGCCGTCGTCCCAGGCCCACACGGTCAGCGGCACCGGCGTGCCCACCACGCCCTCGACCGGTTCGCCCCACGGGCCTCCCGGTCCGGCGCCTCTCGGCCCGTCCTCCGCAAAGGCCAGCGTTGGCGGCGTATTGCCGGTCTCGGCCTCGCCGTCCAGCGCATCGATCCTCCATTCGAGATGAAGGCGGCCCGGTATCGAGTTGCGCTCGCCGCGGAAGTCGATGGTCCACACGACCGCCTGGTCGCCGAAGTCCGCAGGGACCGTCACCGTGAAGACCCCCCAGTGCCTTCGCGCGTGGAAGCGCGTGGGCTGCGCGCCGTCGAAGACCGCGGGCTCCAGGTGGTTGGCCGCACCGTGCGGCAGTTCGACGACCTCTTCGAAGTTGCGGTTGTAGTAGCCGAACGAGAGGCTGAACGTCCCGTCACGGTTTTCGTACCAGCCCTCGTACACGGGTGTGACGGTCAGGCCCGAGGCGGTGCGGATCCCGAGGGGGACCTGCGACGCGCCGGACCCCGGCATGGCCAGGACCGCGCACGCCGCGGCGATTGCCGTGAGTGGAGTGGAGGGCAAACGTAGCATCGGAAACCGGGAAAATGGATTTGCGATACTGACTTTAAGATACGGGTTGGCTGGGCGCAAAAGCGTCGTCGTCGCCATGCTCATGTCGTTGCAGGTTTGCTCGCGGCGGACCGTATCAGACCCAGTATCTCGGCCAGGATCGCCTTTCCCTTGTCACGCGCGTAGAAGCGGCGGACCTGCGCATAGCGCGGTCCGGGTTCCATCTTCATTCCCTCCTCCATCACCCACTTCTGGAGCTCCCTGGGCCGCGGACCCCACCAGCCGCGCTCTCTGTAGTCCTCGTCCAGGAGGATCACCACGGGGATGGACCGGCTCGTCCCGTTGGTCAGGTGCGCGTCCATGATGTCGAGGTTGTCGTCGCGGGTCAGGACGCGCAGGTCCATGCGGTCGAGGGCCTCGGTCAGCCGGGCCAGCACTGGCAGGATGTTGATCGCGTCGCCGCACCAGTCCTCGCTGAGGGCCAGCAGGTGCCAGGTGCCGGGCAGGTCGCGGGCCTCGTCGACGACACCGTCGGGCAGGCGCACGCGGTCATTGATGGCGCGCCACAGTTCCTCGTTCCGGCGGACGGTCTCGAGGTAGGCGGGGAAGGGCAGGGCGGATTCGAATCGGTTGCGCATGCGGCGGGCTCCGGTCGGCAATGTCCTAGCGGCGGTCCTCTCCTGGTGTGATGACGCGAAGCAGTCCCTCCTGGGCCGCCGAAGCGACCAGCTGGCCGTCGCGGGTGAAGAAACTCCCCGTCGCGAATCCCCTGGCTCCGTGGGCGACGGGGCTCTCCACGACGTAGAGAAGCCATTCATCGGCCCGAAAGGGGCGGTGGAACCACAACGAGTGGTCCAGGGAGGCAGCCATGAGATCCCTGTCCCGCACGTTTCTGCCGTGAGGCTGGAGGGCGGTCGAAAGAATACCATAGTCGGAAGCGTAGGCAAGCGCGGCCTGGTGGTGGGCCGGGTCGTCGCCCAGGGAGCCCGAAGACTTGACCCACGTGCGGCGAACCGGAGCCCGGGCTTCGCGGTCGAAAGGGTGGTACGGCTCGACCGGTCTGAAATCCAGTGGCCGATCCTGGGTGAGCATGTCCCGCAGGCGTGCGGGGATCTTCTCGGGCGCCTTCCGCACGATCTCCAGTTCGGAGCGAAGTTCGTCCGGTGGCGGGACATCGGGCATCTTGGCCTGGTGGGAAAGACTCTCCTCCGTGCGGTGAAAGGACGCCGACAGGGTGAAGATTGCGCGGCCGTGCTGGATGGCGGTCACGTTGCGCGTGGTGAAGCTCCGCCCGTCCCGAAGACAGTCCACGAAGTACACGACGGGGATGTCCAGATCGCCCTCGAGAATGAAATAGCCGTGGAGGGAATGCGCCGCGCGGTCCGCCTGCTCGATCGTGCGGCGCGCGGCGACCAGCGCCTGGGCCAGGACCTGTCCACCGAAGATCCGGCCGGAGCCGATGTCCCGGTTTCGGCCCCGGTAGATATTGTCTTCAATCCGCTCGAGGTCGAGCAGCTCGATCAGGGCTTGGGTCGAACGGGGCATGGCTCCTGATGGTAGTGCAATGGCTTCGATGGCGAAACGGGCCAACCCGGCCTGTTGTGGGCGTCCCGGGGGACGACCGAGTACCTTGGCAGGCCCGCTGCCGCTTCCCACCCGGACTACAGAGGACGCCCAATGGCCTGTTCCCCACCGACCCGTCTGACTCTGGCCGTCGCGATCGCGGCCCATCTGACCGGCGGGGCCTCGTCTGCCCAGGCGCCGGGGGCGTCCCACGACGCGAGCCGCGGGCCCGCCATCGATGTCGTGGAACTCACGGCCGTCCAGGTCCAGGAAGACCTGAGCGCCGGGCGGTACACGGTCGTGCAGTTGGTGGAGGCCTTCCTGGCCCGGATCGGCCGCTATGAGGACCGCTACAACGCGTTCATCTCGATGAACCCCGATGCGCTGGCCACAGCCGCCGCGCTCGACGAAGAACTCCGCGCGACAGGTCCGCGGGGACCCCTGCACGGCGTCCCGATCGTCATCAAGGACAATCTGGACCACGCCGGACTGGTCACCACGGCGGGCTTTGACGGTTTCAGCTCGGCCACGGGCGGGGTGGACCTGATTCCCGGTGACGACGCGGCTGCGGTGGAGCGGCTCAGGAAAGCGGGCGCGGTCATTCTCGGCAAAACCAACATGCCCGACTTCGCGAGACACGGCACCAGGACCCGCAGCTCCGTCGCTGGCGAAACGCTGAATCCGTACGCGGTCGACCGGGTGCCCGGCGGCTCGAGCGGCGGCACGGCTACCGCGGTCAACGCCAGCTTTGCGGTGCTGGGCCTGGGGACCGAAACGGGCGGCTCGATCCAGAACCCTGCCGCCGCGCAGGCCCTGGTCGGGGTCAAACCCACCTTCGGCCTGGTCCCCCTGGAAGGCGCGCTCCCCATGGATGCGACCTACCGGGACGTCGTCGGCCCGATTGCGCGGACGGTCCGGGACGCCGCCCTTGTGCTCGACGTGATCGCGGGTCCCACACCCGAAGACCGAGCGACGTACGCGGCGGTGGGGCACATCCCCGAGGACGGGTACGCGGCGGCCCTGAGCGACACGGCGCTCGCCGGGAAGCGGTTCGGTCTCGTCGGCCCGGGGTGGCGGGAGTCGTACCTGCCGCTCGCTCCCGAGACCGAGGCCCTGTACCGCGAGGCCATCGCCGTGCTCGAAGCCCGGGGCGCCGGCGTCGTGGAGGACCCCTTTGCGGACCGGGGCTGGGTCGAACTGTACGGAGATCGTCCGTCGGTTCCCTCGGTCGGCAGCCACGACCTGCTCGTGTACCTCCAGGGTCTGGGGCCGGACGCTGCCTTCCACAGCATCGAGGAGTGGGAGACGCTCACCGGACGCGACTTCCGTCGTGGCCTCCCGGGCCGTCCACCCGCTGCACCCACGGCCACCGAGGAAGGCGACGCGTTCCAGGCGTGGCGGATGGAGATCCGAGCCCTGTTCAGGGCGGTGCTGCGGGAGAACGAACTGGACGGTCTCTTCTTCCCCCAGGCTGGCGAGCCGATTCGGCCGCTGGTGGAGGACCCGGAACGCCCGGACTATCGGCCCAACAACCACGCGGAGCTGCCCAGCAACATCGTCAACGACATCGGGCTCCCGACCGTCACCGTGCCGTTCGCGTACTACGATGACGGCACGCCGTTCGTGATGGCCTTCATCGGAGACCTGTGGACGGACGCGGATCTGCTGGCGTATGCGTACGACCTGGAACAGGCGACCCAGGCGCGCGTCCCCCCGGAGTTGGAGGCAGAGGCGCGCTAGCCTGATTTGCGAGACGGGTCGATGCGCGGGGAGCACCGGGGGGCGCATCCTTGCGTCCGGCGGTCGCGCTTTCCAGTCTCCTGACCCACGGCCGCTCGTCCATTCGAGGTCGACGACGGGCCCAGCAACTCGCTCACCGGCAACGCTCCGGGTAAGGCAGCCACATGTTCGCTTCATCGACAAGAACACCATCCCTCCGAAACGCGCCTGCGATGGTCCTTCCGCTGCTCGTCGCGGCGGCGGCCTTCGCGCGCCCCGGCACGGCCGCGCTGACGGCGCAGGAGCCCCACCCCACGATCGCCGAGAAGACAGAGGGCACGACCGCGATGGAGGGGTTCTTCAACCTCTACTGGGACGACGGCGCGGGCGTCCTCTACTGGGAGCTCGATCTCGCGGGCGGCGAGTTCCTGTATCAGATTTCGATGGGCTCGGGTCTCGGCTCCAACCCGGTGGGCATCGATCGGGGGCAACTGCGCGGCACCCACATCCTCGAAGCGAAGCGGGTCGGTCCCCGCGTACTCCTCATGGAGCCCAACTACCAGTTCCAGGCCCGGAGCGACAACCCAACCGAGGTGCAGGCAGTGCGTGACGCCTTTGCACCTTCCGTGTACTGGGGCTTCGACATTGCGGCCCGAACCGGGGACCGGGTGCTGGTTGACGCCACCCCGTTCTTCATCCGGGACGCGCGCAACGCGATCGGCCAGATCGCGCAGCGCGGCCAGGGCACGTTCCGCCTGGACGCGTCCCGTTCGGCTATTCACATGCCCGCCACGAAGTCGTTCCCGGAGAACACCGAAGTCGAGTCCTTGCTCACCTTCACCAGCGACAACCCGGGCGGGCTGGTGCGCGGCGTGGCCGTGAACCCCGAGGCGGTCACCCTGCGGCAGCACCACTCGTTCATCCGTCTCCCCGACGACGGATACCGCCCCCGGGTCGCCGACCCGCGGATCGGCGTGAACGGCCCCACGATCTTCGACTACGCGACGCCGATCGACAGCGATCTGCGTCTTCACCTGACCATTCGCCACCGCCTGCAGAAGCGCAATCCCGGACCGGCGCCCTCCGAGGCGGTGGAGCCCATCGTCTACTACGTGGACCCCGGCACCCCCGAGCCCATTCGCAGCGCGCTGATCGACGGGGCCGCCTGGTGGGAGGAAGCCTTCGAAGCCGCCGGGTTCATCGACGCCTACCGGGTCGAGGTCCTGCCGGAGGGGGTCGATCCGCAGGATATCCGCTACAACATGATCCACTGGACCCACAGGCGAACGCGGGGATACTCGTACGGCAACACCGTCGCCGATCCGCGGACCGGTGAGATCATCCGCGGCGTGGTCAACCTCGGCAGCCTCAGATTGCGGCAGGACTACCTGCACGGTCAGGGGATGGTCGCCCCGTTTGCCGGAACGGTGGGTGGTGGGGGGCAGGCCGATGCGTCCGCGTATGGCGGATGGGCCTGGGGTACCGAAGACCATTCAGGCCATGGCATGGCGTGTCTGCTCGCGGCGGCTCCCGACTTCGAGTACCTGGCGCAGGTGTCCGCCAACTCGGACGCGGTGGAGATGGCGCTGGCGCGTGTTCGCCAGCTGTCCGCGCACGAAGTCGGCCATACCATCGGATTCCCGCACAACTATCTCGCCAGCACCTATGGGCGCGAGAGCGTGATGGACTATCCCGCGCCGTATGTCGAGATCGACGACGACGGCAACCTGGATCTGTCGAACGCCTATGTGCAGCGAATCGGGGAGTACGACAAGCTCTCCGTCAACTGGCTCTACCGCGAGTTTCCGGAGGGGACGGACGAAGCCGCCGCGCTCGAAGAGATCGTCATGCAGGGCATCCGCGACGGACTGATCTTCATGGCCCATTCCAACAACAACTTCATCGGGGCCGGGCACCCCTATGCGAGCGTGTGGGACAACGGCGCGAATCTGGTCGACCACCTCAAGCACGAAATCCAGGTGCGCAATATCGGCATGGGCGACTTCGGTGCGTCGATGATCCGAACGGGCCGGCCCCTCTCCGACCTCGAATTCGTGCTGCTGCCCCTGTACATGCACCACCGCTTCCAGCTTCGCGCCGCGGCGCAGACGCTGGGCGGCGCCGACTACGCGTACGCGATGAAGGGCGACGGCCAGACGCCGGTCGCGATTGTGCCAGGTGAAGAGCAGCGGGATGCGCTGGAAACGATCCTCTCGGCGCTGACCGTCGACTTCCTGGCGCTGCCGGAGGAGGTGGTCGCGATGATTCCCCCGCCGGCATTCCGCCACGAAGAGGGCGAAGTCTTCGCGGGCCACACGGAGCTGCTCTTCGACCCGCTGGGCGCGGCCGAGGCGGCTGCCGACTTCACCGTCGGCGAGATCCTGCATCCGGCGCGGATGGCGCGCCTGGTCGTGTATGGCAGCATGGGCGACTACCCGGATCTGGAAGAGGTAGCCGACCGGCTGCTCACGGCGACCTGGGCGACCTCTCCCGAGGCCGACGCGTACCGCCGCCAGGTGCAGCACGCCATTCAGCGAGCCGTGGTCGACCGGATGATGCAGGAGGCGGGCAGCGCAGCCACCATGACCGCGGCACGCGCCGTGCTTTCGGACCGCCTGGCGGAGCTGGCGGGGCGCCTCGAAGCCGTGGTGGATCCGTCACCGCACGAGCGACTGGTCGCGGCGGACATTCGCCGCTGGCAGGAGCGGATCGAAAACACGACGCCGGGCCCGGCACTCCAGCTCCCGCCCGGGGATCCGATCGGCGGCGCGGCCGCGAGGGATCCGGGCAGGCGCGGTCGCTAGCAAGGCGGGCCGGATATGGAGACGGGACAGGCTTCCGAATTCAAAGAGGCCGTCCAGCGGACAGAGGGCGTCCAGCCATGGCGCCGTCTGTTTCACGCGGTGGGTGGCCTGGTGCTCATCGCCTTCGTGCAGTTGACCGGGCCCGAGTCCGCGTTGGCGCTGGGCGGGATCGGCGCCGGCATGGCGGCGGCACTGGTGCTCGATTGGGCCCGCCTTCGGTTCGAGGGTGTCAACACGACCTTCTTCAGGGTGTTCTCACGGCTCGCTTCTCCCCGCGAAGCCACCGGGATAGCGTCTTCCACCTGGTACATGGTCGGCGCACTTGCGGTACTGGTGATCGCGCCGCCCCGGCTGTTCATGCCCTCAATGCTGGTCCTGGCGTTCGCCGACCCCGCTGCCAGCGTTGTCGGCCGGGTTTGGGGACGGCACGGACTGGGCAACGGCACGTGGGAGGGAACGGCGGCCTTCTTCCTGGTGGCGGCGGCCGTACTGACTCCCGTGACAGGGGTTGGCGCCGCGCTGCTCGCAGCGGCTGTGGTCGCGGCCATGGAGGTGCTGCCGATCGGCCTCGACGACAACCTGGTCGTCCCACTCAGCACGGCGCTGGTTCTGTGGCTGACGGGGATCCCGGTCTAGCAGCCCGTGGACAGAATCCCCCTCCGGACTGCGGGCTCGAGTGTCGCGCCCGGGAGCTTCCCGTTTGCCGGGATGTTGACCCGGGCGGCTTTTGCTGTCAGTTTTCGCCCTTACCAATCAGGAGCAAGTCTGCACGGTCAGTACTCATCCACATCCACGACGGGCCCAAACCTCGAACGGGGGATGCCCGTCATTCTTCTTTCCGCAGTATCCCACCGCGCCCGCACGATGTTGGTGTGGGCGGTCTCCGGGATCAGCAGACTGCACCGCGACACGAGGGAGAGCAGCAACGTGCGTATGCAGGGAACCGTCAAGTGGTTCAACGACCAAAAGGGCTTTGGTTTCATTTCCAGAGCCGACAATGGACAGGATTGCTTCGTCCATTTCTCCGCCATCCAGTCCGAAGGCTTCAGAAGCCTTGCCGAGGGCGAGAAAGTCGAATTCGATGTGGTCGACGGCGCGAAGGGGCCGGCGGCCGAAAACGTCGTCCGAGTGGACTGAACCACTGGGGGATCCGCGGCGCCGGCCCGTGAGTTCGCGGACCGGCGCCGCGTCCGCAAGCGCCACCTGACCAGCCCCGTCGGGCTGGCCTAAAGCAGACCGTATCCCGCGCGCGGTCGGGCGATCCCGGCTGCCGGGTTCTGCTATTCGCGGGAGTCTTCTACGCGTCCACGGCCCCCCGTTGCGCCCGCGACCGCGGCGAACAGGCGTGATCTGTTGACGACGGGCACGCGGATCCGGTAGCGAACGTCGGTCCCGAAATCCCGCGCGAGGATCTGCGCATCCAGCTTGCGGAGGACGGGGTCGATCCTGCCGGACGCCTCGTAGGGAACCGTGACCAGCACCGCAACACGGTTCACCTTCCGCTCGGTCGGGCAGGCCGCGAGGGCACCCTTCGCGCCGCGCGCGTAGGCGCGGGCGAGACCGCCCGTGCCAAGCTTCACTCCGCCGTAGTAGCGGGCGCAGACCACCACCACTTCGCCCACCCCGGAGTGCAGCACGGCCGTGAGGATGGGCGCGCCAGCCGTGCCACGCGGCTCGCCGGCGTCGCTGGCGCCGATCCGGGCGGTCGATCCGGGGGGTCCCGCGTTGAAGGCCCAGCAGTAGTGGGTCGCCCCCGGCACGCGGTTCCGCACGGACTGGACGAACCGCAGAGCGGACTCGCGCGAATCCGCACGCCCTGCGCAGCTGACGAATCGGCTCCGGCGTATGACCTCCTCGAAGCGGCCCGTGGCGCCGGGCACCGGATAGGGATCGTCCAAGCGTGGGCTCCCGGGAGAGGACGTGTTGTTCCGGGGACGCGGCGGTGGGCTTTCCATTTCCGGAACACCACCTTACTCTAATACGGCGCGAGCCGATTGAGAATCAGTTTCAATCTCAACGGCTCCCACTGAAGCATGTTCGGGTCCTGAAACAGGTATCCCATCCGGAGGAACTGTGAAGCGCAAATCAGAAACGGCGCAGAAACCTGCCGATCGCATGCTGGCGGACGTTCCCCTGGAAGAGGAGGTCGTCCTGGTCCGGATCGACGTGGCCGGCGACGACGTTGAGCCGTTGCTCGAGCGGGGGATTGTGCCCGGTTGCACGCTTTGTCCGGTGCGGCATGCCCCGGTGGGCGGCCCCACGGTCTATCGCGTGGACGGCGTGCTCGTCGCGCTGCGCAGGGAAACCGCGTCCTGTCTGTGCGTGCGCAGCTCGCTGGAAGCCGCGGGGGTTCTCGACTCGAATTGAACGGAGGGACCGGGTCGGCCGTGCTGGACCGGGGTTCGGCACCGGGAGCCGGCGTCGATAATGGGACCCCGCTGGTTGCGGTGGTAGGTCCTCCCAACTCGGGCAAGTCTACCCTCTTCAACCAACTCACCGGTCTTCGCCAGAAAGTGGCGAACTATCCGGGTGTGACCGTGGAACGCAGGTGTGGCACGGTCAGTCTGCCGGTAGGGCCGGTGGAACTGATCGACCTGCCGGGGGTGCACGGCCTTTCACCTCGCAGTCTCGACCAGATGGTCACCCGCGACGTGCTCCTGGGCGAATTCGAGGGCGATCGGCAGCCGGACGCAATCGTCCTGGTTCTGGACGCGACCCGCCTCAAGTCACACCTGATGGTTGCCGAGCCGGTTCTGGCCCTTGGCATCCCGACGCTGGTCGTACTCACCATGGCCGACGAGCTGGACCGACGCGACGGGGTCCTCCGTCGCTCGAGCCTGTCGGAGGAACTCGGCGTGGAGGTGGCGCTGGTCAACGCGCGCGATGCCGCGACGCTGCAGCCCGTGCGCGCCTTCCTCGAGGCGCTCCACACCGGTGGGGAGGAGGTTCGCGCCTGCCCGATCGTCGCCGTGGCCGAGCATCCCGCGGCGAGGGGCGCCGGTCGTGCCCTGCCGATGATCGACCTGTTCGCGGAGCGTCGGCAGCGCGCCCGCGAACTCGGTCGCTCGGCAGGATTCCAGGCTCCCCGCCCGTCACGCTCGACCCAGCGGCTCGATGCCCTGGTGCTGCACCGATTTTGGGGACCGCTGATCTTCCTCGGCGTCGTCGTGCTCGTATTCCAGTCCATCTTCGCCTGGGCGGTGCCGTTGATGGACGGCACCGAGGCCGCGATCGCCGCGTCGGGGAACTACCTCGGCTCGGTACTTCCCGAGAGCTGGTTCCGTTCCCTCCTCCTCGACGGAGTGTGGGCCGGGGTCGGGTCCGTGATGGTGTTTCTGCCCCAGATCCTGATCCTGTTCTTCTTCATCGCGATCCTGGAGGACTCGGGATACATGGCCCGCGCGGCGGTGATCGCCGATCGGCTCATGCACCGCGTCGGCCTCCAGGGCAAGTCCTTTCTGCCGTTGCTGTCGGCCTACGCGTGTGCGGTTCCGGCCATCATGTCCGCCCGCACGGTCGAGGACGAACGCGACAGGATCGCCACGATCTTCGTCGCGCCCTTCATGACCTGCTCGGCACGCCTGCCCGTGTATGCGCTGCTGATCGCCGCGTTCATCCCGGCCCAACCCCTGCTGGGACCGTTCTTCGGAACCCGGGCGGCGGTCCTGACAGGGTTGTATCTGATGGGAGTGGTGGCGGCCATCGCGACGGCGGCGCTGCTGAAGCGCACCCTGCTCCGGGGTCGCTCCGCGCCGTTCGTGATGGAGCTTCCGCCCTACCGACTGCCTACGGTGAGGTCGATTCTGACCCGGCTGCTGGATCGTACCAAGGTCTTTCTGCGCCGCGCCGGCAAGATCATCCTGACCGTCACCGTGGTGCTCTGGGTCCTGACGCAATTCCCCAGGACGCCCGGTGGCGAGGCTCCGCCGATCGGCGACAGCGCCCTCGGACAGGCCGGCCAGGTCATCGAACCCGCGATCGAACCTCTGGGATTCGACTGGCGCATCGGCATCGGCCTGGTGACCTCGCTCGCGGCCCGCGAGGTGATCGTCGGGACGCTGGGCACGATCTACGGCGTCGAGAGCGAGGACGAAGACGCGTTCGAACTCCAGGCGGCGCTACAGCAGGATCTCGATCTGGGCTCGGCTGTGGCACTGCTCGTGTTTTTCGTGTTCGCGCTTCAGTGCATGTCCACCGTGGCCATCATGCGGCGCGAGACGGGAGGCTGGCGCTGGCCCACACTGCAGTTCTGCTACATGCTCGTCCTTGCCTACGCGGGGGCGTGGGTCGCCAACGCCGTTCTGTAGCGGCGGCACCTGCCGCCAGCAGCCCCGCCGGAACCCGCACGCCCGCTAAGACACCCGCGGCGGACGCTTCCTGAGGACGAACAGTCCTTCCGTGATGCTTGACACGATGATCACGCCGCTCTCGAAGTACGGGTACACGCTCCACGCTCCCGCGAACCCGGGGTTGTCCTCGCCGAAAGGTACCGTGTCGAAGAAGCCGATCTCTTCGGGGGACTCCGGATCGGATATGTCGAGAATGCGCAGTCCGCTGAGATAGTTGGCCTGGTACATCAGGTCGCCGATCACGTACAGGTTGTGATCCGACGCCCCGGTGGTGCCGAAATGCTCCCTGACCAGGATCGGGTCGTTCAGGTCCTGGATATCCCACACCAGCGTGCGCGTCCGCGACGCGTTGCCGCCCACTTCATCGGTCTCGTCATTCATGTAGAAGTAGCGGTGGTCGTCCGAGATCCAGCCCTGATGCAGGTAGCCGGTGTTGGGGTAGGAGGATGCCGATAGCGCCACGGTGGCGTCCTTGTCCGTGACGTCCGCGATCGAGAGCGCGGTCTCGTTCGCGCCCAGGCAGATCTCGCGGCCGACGTACTCCTCGTCGGGACCGTTGTAGCGAACGCACTGTGCGTCGTGACTGTAGCCCGTCCCCGCCCCGCCCGTGCTGGCGTCGGCGAAGCATCCGGCAAAGGCGGGGTCCTGCGGGTCGCTCAGGTCGAGCATGTGCAGGCCGCCGCCGCAGGTCTCTCCTCCGCCGGAGGCCCCCACCACGTAGGCGAACCCCGTCTCTTCGTTGATCACGATGTTGTGGGCGGAGTTGATGCCGTCGTAGTGCGCGGTGGCCTCGAAGGTCACCGGCGGATCCGTCACGTCCCGCAGCTGCGTCAGGTCGAACACCTGCACGCCGTGGGCCCCCGCGTTGTCCGCGACCACGTACGCGTGATTCTCGTACACCTTGATGTCTCGCCACATGTTGGCGGTCGCGCCGTCGGTCAGGAGCATTTCGCCGAGGTAGACCGGATTGCCCGGATCGCTCAGGTCCACGAAGGTCGTGCCGTCGGCGCGGCCCATGATCGCATACTCGCGCCCGGACTCGGGGTCGGTCCAGCCCCACAGGTCGTTGGCGATCATCCCGCGCTCGCCTCCCAGGTCTCCTGTCGGAACGAAGGAGACGAGATCGACCTCGCTGCACGCGAATCCCGCAGCGGATCCATCCTCGCACTCGCGCTCGCCGCCCAGCACGGCATCGAGACCGGCGTCGTCGTCGATGATCGTTCCCTCGGCCTCCCAGCCATCCCCGGTGCGCCGGAACACGAAGCCGGTGCCCTCGAAGAAATCGGCGCCCGGGGCGCCCACCACCGCCACGTCGTCCTCCATCGCGACCGCGCTGCCATAGAAAGCGAACGAGCGGCCCGGCCCGAAGGTGGCAACCTGTCGCCAGGCACCGGCCCCGTTCCGGCGAAAGGCGAATCCGCCCCCCATACTGCCGCCGGCCAGCGGCGTCCCGACCACGATGTCGTCGCCCGACGCCGCAACCGCCATCCCGAAGCCGGACATGGGCGCGGGGGACTCGGGACGAATGGTGTTGACGATGGTCCACTCGGTGGCGCTGCCCTCGGCCGAACGCGTGAACTGGAACACGGTGCCGGTGAACTGGGCGCTCAGTGGCGCTCCAGCGAAGACCTCACCCCCCGACACGGCGACGGCGGCACCCAGTGACGCCGGTCCGGGATCCGGGGGAGCGAGGTGGCCGGCCGGTGACCACGTCCCGTCCCCACCACCAAACACGTGGACCGAGCCCGGCTGGAGATTGGGCGCGCCGGTACCCGGGATCATGGAGATTCCGCCGCCGGGCGCGCCAATGGCGAGCAGGTCGCCCTCAAGGTCCATCGCGGTGCCGAATCCGGCCCCGGGAGGCGCGTCGCCGGGACGCAAGGTCCCGGCTTCCGCGTACCCCGTCTCATCCCCCGCGAAGACAATGGCGACGCCCATTCCGGACTCCGCCCCGGGAGCCCCGACGACGATGTCGCTGCCGTTGGTGGCGACCGTCGCACCGAAGCGGTCGTCCGCGCCGGCCGCGGACCATGTCAGGCGCTGCTGCAACTGCCACTCGCCCGAAGTGCGCCGATACACGTAGACGGCGCCGGTACCGTCGCTGGGGGCGCCGACCACCATCACGTCGCCGGCGGCGTCCAACCCCTCCCCGTACCCGATCGCCGACTGCGTCTCGTCCGGGCCAACCGACGCGGTCTCTGCCCACGAGCCTCCCGCGCGGCTGAACACGTGCACACCCCCCTGCCGGTTGCCCGGCATGGGGAAGAGCGTGAGAACGCCGGGCCGGCCGACGTAAATGTTGCCGTCCTCCACCGTGACAGCAGCGGAGAAGGCGGTGACGGCGGCGGCAATGGGGACGGACCGGTCCGAATCGGCGGCGGTCTGCGCATGGGCGCCCATGGGACCGAGAGACGCCAGGGCGGCCAGCGCCGCGAGGACGGGCAGCCCAGTTGCTTCGAGGCCATCACGCCGGCGTTGCGGTTCGGTCGTGTGGGGTCGGTGTTCTTGTGTTGCCATGGCTGTGGTTCCTCGGGGACGGATCCTGTTTTTCCTGTAGGGGCCGGGGAGAAGCGCATCCGATAACGCTCCCTCCCGGGCACGTTAGCCAAATAACCCGGTCATCGCCTATCGTACAAGTATGCAGACACCACCGTGGAATCGCCGCGGGAGGCCGGGCATGGCCCCCGCGCGCCCGCTGCCGCCGTTCGCAACCGCATTCGTCCTGGGCGCCGCGTGCCTGGCGACCGCCAGCTGCGAGTCTGGCGTGCCGAAACCCGTGCACCTCGCCACGGCCCACCAGATGGGACCGGTCGCGTACCGTGATCCGGCCGGGGCGGTTTCGCCGGACGGGCGGAGCACATGAGGCCTGAATCACGGCAGGGAATCACGTAAGTCTAATCAGGGCTGCACGATCTGCCATTCCTGCTGTGGGAGCCGATCGGGTTGGCGCGTTGCCGAATCACTGGATTACCGGCGTCAATTGACGGGAACAACCGAGCCACAACACCCGTTGCCGAACGCAAGCTACCAGAACCTCGCCAGCGACATCCAGCCTTTTGCCGCGAGCGGACGTGCCACATAGCGCATTCGGGCCGCTCAGAACGTGAAGTCGAGCGCAAGTCTGAGTCCCAGGTTGGGGTCTTGCCTGGGCAGTTGGCTTCGCGATCCCTCGATTCCGAGCCGGAGTGTCTGGCTGACGCTGTACCGGGTGCCGAACGACAGGGAGCGGTTCCGGCCATCCGCCGAGAGGCGGGTATAGCTTTCGAGTGCGCCTCCGCCGCCGGGGTTCTTGAGCCCGTAGCCGGCTTCGGCGTCGAGCCGCCAGTCCCGTCCCGTGCCGGGCGTCATTGCGTGTAGCGTTCCGCCGTCCATGAGCCCGTGGATGCCGTTTCGGTCGTGTCCGTGCCGGGGGCTGACCGCGAGCCGGAACCCTTCGCCCCGTGTTCCGGGATCGAACGCGAGCCGAAGCGCGGCGCCCCATTCGCGGTGCCGGCCGGACCCGAGGGCGAGCCTCCCCCGGAGGTCGAGATCGAGCCCGTGGCCTGCGTATCCGATCGAGGCCCCTGTCTCGGCACCGCCGCCCGTGTCGGCGTCCCCGCCGTCGTAGCGCGCCCCGGCCTGCGTGGCGAGCTTCAGTCCTCCGGCCGTCCATGACGCTTCGAGCAGCGCGCGTGCGCGCGAGGCCGAGCCTTCGCGCTGGCCGTCTTCGGCGCTCATGCCGACCGTGAACGCGTCGCCGTTGAGCGCGAGTCCGAACGCGCCGCTGCGGGCGAGCGGCACCTTGACGCCGCCCGAGAGCATCCGGAGCGACGCGCCGGTGTCGCCGTGGCGGTCGTCGTCGCGGACATCCCCGCTGCCGTACCCGGCCATGGCCCACAGTCCGATCCTGGGTGAGGGCTGGACGAACAGGTAGGGATGGACGCTGTTCATGGCGTGTCCGAGCGAGCCTTCGGCGGATCGGTGGCCGTAGTCGAGATCGCCGTCGCTGCGCATGAGCGACACCCCGAGGAGCGCGGAGGATCCGATGCGGGCGTCGGCGCCGACGGTGAGCGCGCGCAGCCCGCCGTCATAGTCGATGCCGGGTTCGCCGCGGAACGACTGTGCGGACCCTTCGGCCCAGAGCCCGATCTTGGGCCGCCCTTGGGCGGACTGCGGCCCGAGCGCGGTCGCGAACGAGAGGCTCGGCAACAGGCGCCGGGCGGCCTCCCGACCGGTCGGCAGATCGACCGACCCGGATCGGCGGGTCATGTCAGCCGCCGAGGAAGCATTGAGCGGCGCGCCGGTGAGCGAGGCCAGGGTGCCGGCGGCGCGTCCGGCCCACTCCGCCGACGATCCGGGCAAGCCGGTGCCGGAACCGCCTCCCGCGGGCCGCATGACGGCGTCGATGCGCGCGCCCACGGCTTGCCGCGCGCCCTCGGCCACGGCGCGGCCGAGGACGGCGAGTCCGACCTCGAACGCCGCGTCCCGGAGCAGACCGGCGTCGTGGTCCGCGATATCGATGGTGGCGGAGGCGACCGCACCGGCGCTGACGGCTTCGGGCAGCGCGCCGAACCGGAGCGCGAGGAGGCCGGCCCCGGTTCTGGCCGGGACTTCGAGCGTGAACGCCGCGAGCGAGTCGCCGGGTTCGAACACGACGGAGTCCGGCAACGCCGGTTCCGAGGAGACGGCATGTGACGCTGTCAGGGGCACGGCCACCCGCCGGTCGGCGGCGGGACTCACCCGCAGCACGATCTCGGTCCCCGGCCCGCCCGCGACCGCCGAGTATTCAGCTTGAGCGTACTCGACCTCAAGCTCGGTCCGTGAACCGTCCTCGACCACGGATCGGGAGACACGGTTTCCGGCGGCCGCCGCGACGACGACCCGCGTGGTGGCCGGTACGCCGACCGCCACCCCCTCGGGCAACTCGCCGAACCGGATCGCGACGGTGTCGGAGGCCGAGAGGCCGGCGGTGCTGACGGCCAAGGTGGCCGTACCCGCTCCGGTCTGGAACGAGACGGTGCGCCTGCCGTCTCCGGCAACGACCTCGATGGCGAGCGCCGAGGAGGCCGCGGGCGACAGGAGCACGGCGACATCGGCGGACCCGCCCGGTGCGGCCGTGTAGCTCTCCGCTCCGAACGAGACGACCGGCGTGGTCGCGCCGACGACCATCACGGCCGGGCTCTCGGCCCGCTTGCCCGACCCGTGGCCGTCGGTGTAGGTGAACACGGCGCGCAGGTACTTGCCCTCGTCGGCTTCGGTCGGGGTGTAGAAGCGTCTCGCCGCGCCCTGCACGACCATCGTCCACGCGTTGCCGTCGGGCGAACGCTGCCAGGTCCGCATCTTGCTCCGCTCGATCGAGCGGTCCTGGTCCATCAGCGTCGCGGTCAGCCGGACGCCCACCCGCGCCACGTCCGCGCTCAGCGCGATCTTGCCCGGATCGTCCGCGTTCGTCACCCGGATCTTGACCGAAGCCGTGTCGGCAAGCTCGCCGTCGCTCGCCTCGACGCGCACCGCGAGCAGCGTGTCGCCGCTCTCGTAGTCGAGCGCCGCGCCGTCGGCCACCGTGATCTGGCCGGTCGCCTCCACGATCCCGAACAGCGCCTCGTCGCCGCCTTCGGCGAAGCTGTAGGACAGGGAAGGACTGTCCGGGTCGGTCGCCGCGACCGGCGCGCCGACGTTCGTGCCGCCCGGCGAGTTCTCCGGCACCTCGCGCTCGTACGCCGCGCCGAACGAGGGCCTCGCGTTCGCGGGCAGCACCTTCACCGCCGCGCTCACCGCCCGCTTGCCCGATCCGTGGCCGTCCGAATAGGTGATCACCAGCCGCAGCCACTTGCCCTCGTCGGCCGTCACCGGGTTGTACATCCGGCCCCTGCCGACCTCGTTCCACGAGTTGCCGTTGGCCGAGCGCTGCCATCGGCGCTGCCTGCCCGCGTTGCGCACGCCGTCCTCGTCCGTCAGCGTCGCGGTCATCTCGACGCCCACCCGCGCCACCTCCGGGTCAAGCGTGACCGTGCCGGGGTCGTCCGCGTTCGTCACGCGGATCGTCACCGTGGCGGTGTCCGCCAGTGTCCCATCTCTCGCCTCGACGCGCACCGCGTGGAGCGTGTCGCCGCTCTCGTAGTTCAGCGCCACGTCCTCGGCCACCGCGATCCGGCCAGTCTCCCCGTCGATCTCGAACGGGACCTCGGCTCCGCCGGGGACGAACGCATACGTCAGGTCGTCGTTGTCGCCGTCGGTGGCCGTCACGGGCTCGCCCACCGCCGTGCCGCCCGGCGAGTTCTCCGGCACCTCGCGCTCGTAGGCGTCCTCGGCGAACGACGGCGCCGCGTTTCCGGGCTGCACCTTCAACGCCGCGCTCACGGCCCACTTGCCCGGCCCATGGCGGTCGGAGTAGGTGAACACCACGCGCAGCCACCTGCCCGCGTCGCTCGTCACCGGGTTGTACATCCGGCCCCTGCCGACATCGTTCCAGGCGCTGCCGTTGGCCGAGCGCTGCCACTTTCGGCTCGTTCCCCCGCCGCGCACGCCGTCCTCGTCCGTCAGGGTCGCGGTCATCTCGACGCCCACGCGCGCCACCTCCGGGTCAAGCGTGACCGTGCCCGGATCGTCCGCGTTCGTCACGCGGATCGTCACCGAGGCCGTGTCCGCAAGCTCGCCGTCGCTCGCCTCGACACGCACCGTGAACAGCGTGTCCGCGCTCTCGTAGTTCAGCGCCGCGCCTTCCGCCACCGTGATCCGGCCCGTCGTCCCGTCGATCTCGAACGGTGCCTCGCCTCCGGCGGCGAAGCGGTACGTCAAGTCGTCCTGGTCGTCGTCGGTGGCCGTCACGGGCTCGCCCACCACGGTGCCGGGAGCCGAGTTCTCCGGCACCTCGCGCTCGTAGGCCTCCGCATCGAACGACGGAGCCCGGTTGTCCGGATCCGTCGTCCCCGCGCCCGGCTCCGACCACTCGCCCGCGCCCTCCGAACTGATCGCTCGGACCTGCGCCTCGTACGTGGTGCCCGCCTCCAGTCCGGTGATCGTGTGGGTCAACATCGCGCCCACCACGGGCGCGTCCTTCCATTCGCCGCCCGGCTTCGCCCGGTAGCGCAGATCGTAGTCCGTGATCTCCGGCCCCTCGTTCACGGGCGCGGTCCACGACACCTCCACCTCTTCGGTTCCGCCCGTCACGGTCGGCGCGTCCGGCTTGCCCGGGGCGGGCACGTCCGTCACCCGGATCGTCACCGCCGCCGTGGCCGCAAGCGTCCCGTCGCTCGCCCGGACGCTCACCTCGTAGGCCGTCTTGCCGCTCTCGTAGTCCAGCGCCGCGCCCTCGGCGACCGCGATCTGGCCGGTCGCCCCGTCGATCACGAACGGCGCTTCGTCCCCGCCGGTGACGAGGCTGTACGTCAAGTCGTCCTGGTCGTCGTCGGTGGCCGTCACCGGCGCTCCGACCTCCGTGCCGGGAGCCGAGTTCTCCGGCACTTCGCGCTCGTAGGTCTCCGCGTCGAACGACGGCGACCGGTTGTCCGGATCCGTCGTCCCCTCGCCCGGCTCCGACCACTCGCCCACCCCCTCCGAACTCTCCGCGCGCACCTGCACCTGATACGCCGTTCCGGCTTCGAGTCCCGTGATCTTGTCCGCCAGCACCGCGCCCGCCGCCGCCGGTTCCGTCCAATCGCCGTCCGCCTTCGCCCGGTACCGGAGATCGTAGTCCGTGATCTCCGGCCCCTCGTTCGCGGGCGCGCTCCACGACACCTGCACCTCTCCGGTTCCGCCCGTCACCACCGGCGCATCCGGCCTGCCCGGAGCGGGTACGTCCGTCACCCGGATCGTGACCCCCACCGTGTCCGCCAGCGTCCCGTCGCTCGCCACCACCCGGACCGCGTGCAACGTGTCGCCGCGCTCGTAGTCCAGCGCCGCGCCCGCGGCCACCGCGATCTGGCCGCTCGAAGCCGCGATCTCGAACGCCGACGGCTTCGTCCCCGCGAAGCTGTAGTTCAGTGCGTCGCCGCCCGTGTCGAAGGCCGTCACCGGATCGCCGACCGCCGTGCCCGCCGCCGAGTTCTCCGCCACCTCGCGCTCGTAGGCCGGCAGGCCGAACCTCGGCGCCGCGTTCCGGACCGTCACCTCGAACGCCTGCTCGACCGTGCCGCCGTGGCCGTCTTCCGCCGTCACGGTTACGGTCGCTTCGCCCCGCTTCAGGCCGTTCACCCCCACTCGACGCCCTCTCACCGCCACCTGGACCACGTCCCCGTCCGACGAGGACGCCCGGTAGGCGAGGCTGTCCCCGTCGGGATCGCTGAACGCGCTCGACACCTCGACCAGCGCCGACGTGCCGTGGTCCAGCGTCAACGGATCGAGCGAGCCCGCCGCCACCGGCGGAGTGTTCGGCACCGTCGCGAGGAACGTCTGCGAGACCGACGCTCCCTCCGGGTCCCGCGCCGTCACCGTCACCAGGCTCTCGCCCCGAGACACGCCCGTCACCGACACCTCGCTCCCGCTCACCTTCACCGTCGCCGCCGCCTCGTTCGACGACGACGCCTCGTACCGCAGCGTGTCCCCGTCCGGATCCCGGAAGTGCGGCGACGCGTCCACCACCGCCGTCTCGCCTCGAGCGACCGTCAGCGCCGGGATCGCGCCCACCGCCTCGGGCGGCCCGTTCGCGCCCTCGACCGTCACGGCGAACTCCTGGTTCGTGCGCCCGCCGTGCCCGTCGTCCGCCGTCACCGTGATCTTCGCGGTGCCCTTCTTGAGGCCCTCGAACCTCGCACGGTCCCCGGCCATGCCCACCGCCACCACGTCTCCGTCCGAGGAGACCGCCGTGTACGTCAGCGTGTCGCCCTCAAGGTCCCCGAAGTATCCCGGAACCGCCACGCTCGCCGTGTCGCCCCGCTCGATCGTCCGGTCCGGAATCGTGCCCAGCCGCTCCGGCGCGCGGTTGGGAACCGTCACCACGAACTCCAGCGACACCGACCCGCCGCGCCCGTCCTTCGCCGTGACCGTCACCGGCGAGTGCCCCCGGAGCACGCCCGTCACCGTCAGCCGGTCCTCCCGCACCCGAACCGTCGCCACCGCCTCGTTCGACGAGACCGCGCCGTATTCAAGGTCGTCATCGTCCGGGTCGGAGAAGTGCCCCGACAGGTCCACCACTCCATACTCCGCCGGCGCGAGCGTCATCGTCGGAATCGGCTTCACCACCTCCGGCGCTTCGTTCGCCTCCTCGACCGTCACCTCGAAGCCCTGAGACACCGAAGCGCCGTGCGTGTCGCGGGCCGTCACCGTCACCCGCGACTCGCCGGGAGACACGCCCCTCACTGTCACCTTGCTCCCGCTCACCCTCGCTGTCGCCGCCGACTCGTTCGACGACTGGGCTTCATAGGTGAGCGCGTCGTTGTTCGGGTCCCGGAAGTATCGGGACACGTCCACCACCATCGAGTCGCCCGCCGCGAACTTCATCGGCGGAATCGGCCGCACAATCTCGGGCGCGCCGTTCCCCTGACTCACGGTCACGCTGAAGGCCTGCGAAACGGACAGACCGCGCGGATCCGCGGCGGTGACCGTAATGTCGGCGGTCCCCTTCGACACACCCCGGACCCACACCGTGTCATTGCTTGCCCTCACCGTCGCCACGGTCCGGGCGGACGAGGATGCCGTGTACGTCAGCGCGTCCTTGTCGGGATCGCTGAAGTGCGGCGACACCCTCACCGCCACCGAGTCTCCGGCCACCACCGCGCGCGCCGGGATAACGCTCTCGATCACCGGAGCGCGGTTCGTCGGAGGCGGGGTCGTGACCGTGATCGTCACGGCGGCGGTATCGGCAAGCCCTCCCGGATCGGTCGCGAACGCCTTGAGCTTGTAGGTGTCGGCCGGCGGGGCGACGGCCACTGTGACCACCCCGCTCGCTCTTCCAACCTTGAACCGGCTGGTGTCCGACAGGGCATAGGTGAGGCGGTCCCGGTTGCCGTCCGTCGCCGTCACCGTGCCGACGACATGGCCAGTCGACGCCGTGTCGTGAACCGCCCAGGAATAGCTCGTCCGACCGAACACCGGAGCCACGGCCGTCGGTGGACGATCAGTCACCCCGACCGTAAGCGTCGCCGAGGCCGAAGCGTGTCCGTTGCCGTCCCGCACCTTCACGGTCATAACGTACGTCCTCACACTCAGCGAGCCCGTCACCGTCACTCGGCCGCTCGACTGTCCGATCGAGAACGGCGCCGCGTCCGCCCCGCTCAGTTCATATCGCAGCGACCCGCAGTCCGAACCCTGCGTCCAACCCTGCACCGTCCCCACCACCGTCTCGTCGCTGTACACCCCAAAGCTGTGGTTCTCTACGCCGACCGTGCAGTCGGGTGGAGTAACAACCCTGTTCACCTTGATTGTCACCTTCGCCGTACCCTCCGCATCGACGGAATCCCTCGCCGTGGCGGTGAGCCTGTAGGTGCCCGCTGGCGGCTGCGCCTTTACCGTGATCGCGCCGGTGCCGGTGCCGATCTTGAAGTAGGACGAACTCGACAAGAAGTACCGTACCCGTCCGCCCTCCGGGTCCTCCGCGTGTACCCGGCCCAACTCGGTGTTCACCGAGACCGCTTCGTCCGTCGTGAAGGAGTAGCTCTCCTGGTCGAACTCCGGAGGCTTGTTCGGCGGGACCACCTTGTTGACCTGGATCGTCACCTTCGCCGTACCTTCCGCATCGACGGAATCCCTCGCCGTGGCGGTGAGCCTGTAGGTGCCCGCTGGCGGCTGCGCCTTTACCGTGATCGCGCCGGTGCCGGTGCCGATCTTGAAGTAGGACGAACTCGACAAGAAGTACCGTACCCGTCCGCCCTCCGGGTCCTCCGCGTGTACCCGGCCCAACTCGGTGTTCACCGAGACCGCTTCGTCCGTCGTGAAGGAGTAGCTCTCCTGGTCGAACTCCGGAGGCTTGTTCGGCGGGACCACCTTGTTGACCTGGATCGTCACCTTCGCCGTACCTTCCGCATCGACGGAATCCCTCGCCGTGGCGGTGAGCCTGTAGGTGCCCGCTGGCGGCTGCGCCTTTACCGTGATCGCGCCGGTGCCGGTGCCGATCTTGAAGTAGGACGAACTCGACAAGAAGTACCGTACCCGTCCGCCCTCCGGGTCCTCCGCGTGTACCCGGCCCAACTCGGTGTTCACCGAGACCGCTTCGTCCGTCGTGAAGGAGTAGCTCTCCTGGTCGAACTCCGGAGGCTTGTTCGGCGGGACCACCTTGTTGACCTGGATCGTCACCTTCGCCGTACCTTCCGCATCGACGGAATCCCTCGCCGTGGCGGTGAGCCTGTAGGTGCCTGCTGGCGGTTGCGCCTTCACCGTGACCCACCCCGAGGACAGGCCGATCTTGAAGTAGGACGAATTCGACAGCGAGTATTCCACCGATCCGCCCTCGGGATCCGTCGCGTGTACCCGGCCCACCCTGGCGTCCACCGAGACCGCTTCGTCCGTCGTGAAGGAGTAGCTCTCCTTCTCGAACTCTGGAGGCTTGTTATCCGGCGGTCTCACTGTGATCGTCACGTCATCGGTGTGGCTGAGAGGGCCACCATCGGTGACCGTCAGTTTGAAGACCAAATCAGTAATCTGGGCCACAAGAGGTGCCTTGAAGGTCGCCGTCCTCTTGTTCGCATCCTTCAGCCCGTCGGTCGGAGTCGGGCCCTTGGTCTGCACCCACGCGAACTTGTGCGACGGGGTGCCCCACGTAGCGTCGTCGCCGTCGAGATCGGTGCTCGTGCCGCTCAGCGTCACCATTTCATTTGACTTGACGGTCTGATCTTTCCCGGCATTGACCGTCGGCGCTTCGTTCAAGTTGTTGACATTGATGGCGACGTCCGTGGTGTCGCTGGCGCCGCAGGCATCGTGCACGCTGACGCTGACGACGTAGGAACTCCTCTTCTCGTGGTCGAGGCGGGCAGTGGTCTTGATCTGCCCCGTCACATCGTCGATGGCGAAGAGCCCCGATCCCCCGCTCAGCTTGTAGAAGGCGATGCTCTCCGTGGGGGCCGTCACCGGAGCGCCCACGTCCGTGCCCGCCCGCTCGTTCTCGTCGACGGCGCGATCGATCCGACCGTCCAGAAACTCGACGGTGCACTCGATGAACCCGAACCGCTGTTGCAGGTCGATCCGCAGGCCGTTGCCCGCCCAGGCTCCCGCTCCGCCCGCCGCTGCGGTCGCCGCGACCGCCGGGTCGAGCGCGACGTAGAACATCTCGACCGGCTCGGACTCGTCGTCCTCCAGCGTCCTCACGCTGATCGTCTTCGAGCGCTCGCCCGGCTCGAAGACGACGCTGCCTTTCATCCCTTCGTAGTCGGAGCCCGCCAACGCAGTGCCGTCGCTGGTGCGCCAGCCCACCGACACCCGCTCGGCCACCGCCGAGGACAGCGTCACCATCGAGTTCCACGCCGCGCCCTCCGGCAGCGTGTCGTTCATCGGGGTGATCTCGACCGTCACCGTGCCGTGGTCGGCGATCGTCGCCGTGGCCGGGGCGGGGTCCACCACCGCCGTGGCCGCGCCGCTCGCACCCGTGAGCGCCAGCACCACCGTCTCGCCGTGGTCCAGGATGTCGTCGTCGAGCGCGGAGAGCACGATCCGCGCGCCGTTCTGTCCCTTGGCCACCGTGACCTCGCCCGACAGCGCCCGGTAGTCCGTGCCCGCCGTGGCCGTGCCTGACACCGAGTATCGGACCGTCACCGCTCCGTCCGCGGTGCTGCCAGCAACGGAGACGTCGAAGCTGCCCTCCGAGCCCTCGGCCACCGAGCCGCCCTCCGGCGCGGCAAGCGTCACGCGCAGCGTGTCGGCAACAGCGGATGCTCCGGTGGCGGGAGGAGAGGCGGCGGCCGGACTGGTGGCCCCCGCGAGCGCGAGGGCGGCGAGCGGGACAACCGCAAGCGACCGGACCACAGCGCGCGGGAAGAGGGGGTTGGCGGCACCGCCAGGGCGCACGGGTGGCAGGGCGGAAAGAGTGGGGGAAAGGCGCATCGGTCGGTGCGTCCTGTGGGGGGAGGGTCGGAGGCTGGCGTGGGCCGCCGGACGCTCCGGCGGCGCGAGAACGACGGAAGGTAAGGGGAAGGCGCGAAAGCACAAGCCCAGCCCGGATCATCCGAATCGGGACGCGCGCAGGATCGCGACAGCAATCGGCCGGGACGGATCCGGCGAACCGACTGGCGCTGTCTATTCAGTCGCGGATCACCCGCACCACCTTGCCGTTCTCGTCCACGACGACCACCGGCAGCCGGAGGATGGCGTCGGTCAGTTCGAACGCGTTCCTCTCCGGCCCGTCCGAAGCCGCGTCGCCCGCCGCGCCCCCCGTTCCGGGCAACCTGTACTCGTCCGCCTTCGTCAGGTCCACCTCGTACCCGATGTCCGCGAGCGCCTGAAGCGTGATCGCGCTGATCACGTCAGCGTTCGACGACATGATCTCCTCGCCGAACACGTTGCGCCGCCAATGGACGCCGTATTCGTCCATCGGGATCTTCGGACCGTTGTAGGCCGAACCCCCGGCCGCGTCGAACGCCTCGACCGCCAGTGGGCCGGTGAAGTACCACTCGGGCGGGGATCCGATCTCCCTTCTGAATCCCCATCCGGGTCCGAGCAGCCCCAGGACGTGCCCCATCTCATGCTGGCCGACCTCGCGAAACAGGTCCAGACTCCACTGTGCGGCGAGAGTTCTGTAGCTGGCTCCGCCATAGAAAGGCAGCCCGGATTCTTCGCGCTCGCCCGCCGCCCAAGCGTGGGTAATCGAATTACCGGGTGCCCACACCGTATGCACCAGAAGATCGTCGACGACGCCGACCATGCGGGGACCGTGTTCGCCATGCGTGTCCATGTACCCGTCGATAGGCACATCCGGGAGGTCGCCGACCACCACCTCCTCCCAGCGGTCCGCCGCCCGACGCATCGCCGCCTTCTGCTCGTCGGTGAACCCAGGCTCGAAGATCAGGTCGATGTTGAACCGGTCCGGGTCGACGGCTGGCGCCACCTGCACCGCCAAAGACTGGCGTGCCGCCAAACCGGCCGGATCGGTCGCCGTAACCACGAGTGCCGCTTCGCCCTCGCCCCGGGGCTCCATCCACAGCACTTCGCCTTCGATCCGTCCCTCGATTACCGTTCCGTCGCTCGTCTCGACCGCGTAGGACAGCGAGTCGCCGTCGGGATCGGAGAAGTAGGGACCGAGCGGCAACGGCTCGGACGCACCGCCAGCCTGAAGCCAATACGCCGGAGCCGACTCGCGGTATACCGGCGAGCGGTTGTCCGACTCGGCGAACAGGACCATCTGCGCGCCCGGCACCACCTCAAGGCCGTCGTAGCGCGGGGGCAGCCCCGGCGGCTGGCCGAAGCTGACGTGCACCGCTCCCGCGCCACCGGACGGTGGCCCGACCACCAGCGGCGTGCTCGCCGTGTCGCCGACCGCCACCTCGAACCACGTTCGGGATGCCCTGCCGCCCTGAACCGAGACCGGGATGCGGAAGCCGAACGGAGCCCCGTCCGGCACCCTCATCACCACCCGCGCCGGGCCGGGCGCCAGCGTGTCGGCCGCATCCGTTCGCGCGAACTCCACCGCGACCGGGAACGGCGCGCCGGGGTTGTTAACGCCTTGGAACCGCTCGAATCGATCCATGCCCGCGAAGGTGCCGGAAGGCAGAGCTTCGAGGCGGTTGCCCGCCACATCCAGGTACTCAAGCCTCCGTAGCGCGGCAAGCACCCCAGGCCTGAGCCGGGACACGCGGATGCCGCGGATGTGCAGCTCCCTCAGAGCCCCCAGCCGGTCGAACACAGCGGGCGGCAGGTCGAACAGCGGGTTGCTGGAAATATCCAAGACCTCCAGCCGCTCAAGATGGTCGAAGACGCCCAGTCGCAGGGACGACAGGTGGGTGTCGCGCAGATCTAGGCTCCGCAGTTGCGACAGGCTATCGAAGATGCCCGGCGGCAGCTCGCCCAGCTTGTTGTGAGCGACCGAACCGTACAGCCTCAGGTGTTGCAGGTTCACCAGACCCGCGAAGGTTTCCGGCTGGAGATCCGACAGCCGGTTGTAGTCCAGGGCAAGAACCTCCAGCGCAGCCAGATCCTCGAAGATCCCCAGGGGCAGCGTCGTCAGTTCGTTGTTGCCCAGCCGTACCTCGCGCAACTGCGTCATGCCCGCGAAGATGCCCGGCGGCAACGCCCTGAGTTCGTTGTTGCTCAAATCCACATTGTCCAGTCGAGGCAGATCCGCAAAGATGCTCGGCGGCAATGAAGCCAACTGATTGTAGTGCAGCCGCAACCTCTCAAGGTTCGCCAAGCCCGCGAAGATGTCGGGCGGCAACGCCGCCAGGTGATTGAAGATCAGCCACACTGACCTCAGGCTGCCGAGCCCCGTGAAAATGTCGGGCGGTAGCGCCGTCAGTTGATTCCGTGACAAACTGAGCACCTCCAGATTCGACAAGCCCGCGAAGTCGCCGCTCCGCAGGGTCGCAATGCCCCGGCTGCCCAGATCCAGATTGCCGATCACCGCAAGGTGCTCCTCCGTCACCCCCGCACAGTCCGCCGCCCCCGCCCGCCTCACCAACTCATCGGCCACTTCGGGCGTCCGCGCGCAGACGCCCTCGTCCGGCAGCGCCAGCGCCTTGATCTCCGCCCGCGCGCCTCCGGCTACCGACGCGACAAGCGTCTGGGCGCCCAGCGTCCCGCCCAGCGTCCACTCCGTCCACGCCATTCCCGCGCTGTCGCTAAGCACCTCCGCCGGGCTCGCCTTGCCGCCGTGGACCGATGCGTCGAACCGCACCGTTTTCGCCGCCGAAACCGGCGTGCCGCCAGCATCCAGAAGCCGCACCCCCACCGGCCGCCAGAGCGGTGTCCCGACGACCGCCTCCTGCCCGTCCCCGACCGTCTCCAAGGCCGCTGCGGCCTGCTGCACGCGCACAAGCGCTTGGCTCCACTGCCTGCCCCGCTCCGCCAGCAGCCCCGCCGTGCCGTTGCCGCGCGCCGTCACCGTCCCGTCCGCGTCCACCACGAACACCGTCGTGTCCCGGCTGCTCCAGCGCACCGCGCCTGATTCCGGCCCGCCGCCGCCCCGAATCGAGAACGCGAACTGGTGTCCGATGTGAGTAAGGGTCAAGGAGTCCGGCACGATCTGAAGCGACGGCACCGGTTCGACCACGGGATCGGAATCGCACGACCCCAGCACCGCCAGGAACAGTGCGGCGGCCGCCACCGCCATCAAACCCACCGGTCTCGCGCTACCTACGGCGCGCGGAGGCAGAGGATTGTCCGTCAGATCTCGGGTCGCGTCGGCTGCGGGCATTCTCGTTCGTGTCGTCCTTCCATGTCGGGCGTCAATCACCATCCTCGTGTTCAAAGATGCCCGACCTCCGGCTGCTCGGGCAAACAAGCCGCGGACTCCGATGTTCCCG